>NZ_BMRC01000010.1 GCF_014648435.1 Nonomuraea spiralis | reverse complement strand
GGCCCGGAGCTTCTTCGGCCCCTGCGCCTTGCGCACCTTGCGGATCTCGAAGTCCATCGCATCCCCAGAGCTGGGGTGTTGCAACGAACCCTAGAACCCAAGCTATTGGAGGCGGGGTTCGCTGTCTCGTGTTCGAGGCTCAAATGATCACTGTTTCGTCCCTGTTCCATGAGCGACCTCGCGCGGACGAAGCAGCCGGTCGTCGATCGCCTTGTGGGCGCGGTCGTGGGAACCGGGCATCATGCGGGCGTGGACGCGGAGGGTGCACCCTGGGATCGTCCGACCTCCCCTGATCCGCGATCCTCCCGACCTTGTGGGCACGATTGCCCCGACTCCCAGATGCCCATAGGTGAAGGCTCTGCCACAATGCGCGGGCATGGGGATCTTCCGCAGCCGGACGATGCTGATCGCTTGCGTGCTCGCGCTGGCATCCTGCGCCGCCGAACCATCGCCGGTGTCCGCCCCGCCGTCTTCGGCAGGCTCGCCGAAGACCGCCGCGTCGAGCGCAGCACCACAGCCGTCCCCGACGGCCTTTGCGGTTCCGGCACCTGAATGGCAGTCGGTGGAGCCGGACGGCGAGCAGCCGGACGGTATCGCTTTGAGCGATGTGGCGGCGACGGGTCCTGACACTGCCTGGGCGGTCGGCCGGCACGCGGAAGCGGAGGACGACGATTCTCCTTCGGGAGTTCTGCTGCGCGTGGACGGCTTGCGATGGCGGTCCGGGCAGGGAATAGAGGGTCGCATCCTCGGCGAGCGCGGCTCGAACTTCGGAGCAGTGGACGCCGACGGGTCCGGCAACGCCTGGGTCGTCGGCAGCGTCGACTCCATGGGGGAAGACAGCACGGATATCGAACAGTTCCCCTTGGCTTTGCGCTGGAACGGCCGGAGCTGGGACATACATACGCCCTTCGAAGACTCCTGGGACCTGTACACGTCCTTCAAAGACCGCAAGGACCGTTGGCTGACCGACCGGCTGACCGACGTCGCCGTGGACGGCCGGCGAGCGGCGCTGATCGGGCTACGCGGCTCGGAGGACGCCGGTGAGATCAGCTCACCCGTCCTCTTGACGTGGAACGGCAGGCGTTTCAGCAGGCGGGAGTACCAGCGTGGAGGCAGGTTCAACGCCGTGGATGCTGGAGCGGGGCACGTCTGGATCGTGGGCATGTCGTCCAGCGGCCGATGTACGGACTCGCGCCCGGCGATCTGGCACAGCGCGTCCCCCGGTAGCGCGCCGACGCAGACGAGGCTCCCCTGGCTGGGACGCGGCTCGTTGCGGCACATCTGGCAGAACAGTCCGTCCGACGTGTGGGCGGTGGGTGAGACCGGTACCCGGCAGGCCTGTGACCAGTACGGACGGCCGGGCGGGCCGCTGGTCCTGCACTGGAACGGCACCTCCTGGAAGAAGATCAAGTTGCCCCGGTGGAAGGTGAGTCTGCAGAGCGTCACCGCCTTCGCCGCTGACGACGTGTGGGTGGCTGGTGTCGACTACGGCGACGACGAACGACCGACGCAGGTGACGTTGCTGCACTACAACGGACGACGATGGACCCGCGACCACCGCGACGTCGGCGGCGAGATCTGCGGTGACGGCTTCACGATCACTCGTGTCCCCACCACCTCCCGTCTCCTGCTGGCCGGGCGGGCGCACTGCGGCGACGACACGAAACACATCCTCCACGTCCGCCGTTAGAAGGGGATGACACGCCATGTAGGCAACGGCCCGGATCAACGGTCCCTTGTTCGTCACATCCAGGGCGCGTTCCAAGACCGGGCAGACGGCCAGCAGCTTGTTACGCAGCCGGCTGACCGCACGCGTGGAGTGACACAACAAGAACGCGTCCCGGCTTCTCGGCTCGCTCGACGGCGAAGCTGAGCGGCGACCAGGCCATGCCCTCGTCGTAGGTCGGCTTGTGGCGGACGCGCCAGCGGAAGACAGTGCCGTCGACGGTGATGAGCCGCGAGCCCTTCTTCGGTATAGCCATGGCCGCCTCCAAGCTCAGCTCTTGTTCCGTCGCTGTTCCGTGGGAACATCGGAACCAGGGAGAAGTGACGCGAGATGCCCGCAAGCGTAACCGCTGCTCACCGACATGATCGAGTTGTTTTCGCCGGTGACCGGATCGGACATCCGAGAACATGCAAATCTTCGAGGGCACCAACCAGATCCAGCGTTTGGTCATCTCACGCCATCTGGCCAAGTAGCCCCTGACATGTAGAAGCCCCGCTTCCCGGTCCCTTGGGTTCAAGGAACGGCTGATCACTGTGTCAGCGTGGATCCTGTACTGCTCGATCCGGGTGGTCGAGGTGGGGAGATCTACGTCGACCGGAACCCGCTGGACAAGAGACTCAAGGCGTCTACTGGATCTTGAAATCAGGCGTCGATCTGCCGTGAACCGGCGGCTGCGCGGTCGTGCACCCGAGCCTTGCCCGCAGATTGTCGTAGGCCGCCGTTACAGTCCGGTCGTGGATGACGATCGTAGGAACGGCCTCATCTGGTGGTCCACGTCCCGTGTCACCGTTGGACTGGTCGTGCGTGACGGCGTCGTGGTCGAGTCCGCCCCGTACGCCCGGCGCTGGGCGCAGGGACGAGACGCCCGCGAGATCTGCCGCAAAGGGGAGCAGCAGAAGGGCGTGACCGTCGTATGGGTGCCTGCGACGGAGGATGAGCAAGCCTGAGGGTGGGGGCACGCCCTTGCTGGCGGAGACGCCGGTGATCGCTTCGGTCGAATCGGGCTTGTCGCCTTGCGTGAGGTGTCCGTGAACACCCTGGGTGTTCGGCGTCCCGCGAAGGCTGTGAGCTCTCCGGGAGCTCGCCGATCACGCTGAACCGCCTTGACGCGAGCCCGCAGACATGAGTTGATCTTGTGGTTTTTAGAACTGGCGATCGCAAGGAGTGGATGTTGTCATCACGAAGACGTGACCGCGGCGCATCGTCGACGGGCCGGACGGCCTCCCGATCAGCTCGCCGGTTGCTCGCTCTCGGAACCGCCCTGGTCGCAGCGGCCGGGCTGCTCGTGGCCCACGCAACCGCCGCAACCGCCGCCGACTCCACGACCGACCTCGGGGTGTCCTCCAACAGGAGCGACATCGTCGCGACCGATGACAGGCTCTTCATCTCGGCCCTGGACCGCGTCATCGTCGCCGACCACGAGGCCCGGCTCACCGGCGCCGTCACGGGCCTGCCGAGCGTGGGCGACCTCGCCCTGACAGCTGACGGCACCCGTCTTTACGCCGCGCTGCGGGATTCGCACCAGATCGCCGAGATCGACACCGGATCCCTCACCGTCACGCGCAAAATCGCCCTGAACGCGTATCCCTGCCCGTCACACCTCGCCCTGCTGGGCACGAGGCTCTTCGTCGGCTACGGCTGCAACCCCGACTGGTCGGCCGGCGTGGTCGGCTTCGACGTGTCGGAGGCGCAGCCGGAGTTCGCCCGGCTGGCGCAGCAGCTGTACACGGCACCGCTGGTGGCCGCCGCGGGACAGAAGCTGATCGTCGGCGAAACCGTGAGCAGTCCCGGTGACATCTTCGTCTACGACCTGACCGAGACGGGCGCCACCCTGCGCGGCGCCATCAGCGGCGACACGCACCGCCTGTTCAACCTCCAGGACATCTCCATCACCGCGGACGGCTCCACGGTGTTCTCGGCCTTCGGCGCGCCGTACCGGTTCGACGCCTGGGACACCACCGGCCTGACCCTCGTCCGCAGCTACGGTGAGGGCTCCTTCACCGGGTATCCGACGGCGGTCACGGCCAGCGCGGACGGACGTCACGTGATCGGCGGACGGACGTCGGGAAAGCCCGTCGTGATGTACGACAGGGCCGGTGGTGAGCAGACCTTCGCGTACGAGAACCTCGGCTCCGCCCTGGTCGCCGGCAGCCTGGTCTACTCCGGCGGAACCGCCTTCGGCGTCCTGCGCGACCTGTCCGGCCGGCTCCACCTCGGACGTCTGCCCGACGTCACCCTTCCCGCGTCGACCATCACGTTGACGGCGCCCGCCACGGGAACCGCACTCAAGCCGCTCACCCTGTCCGGCAAACTCACCCTCTCGGACGGATCGGCGCCCGGCGAGCAGCCGCTGACGCTGATCCGCTGGACGTCGGACGGCGCCCGGACCCCCGTCGAGGGCGTGACGACCGCAGCGGACGGCACGTACTCGGTGGACGACCTCCCGCCGATCGGCGGCCAGATCAGGTACGACGTGCTCTGGAACGGCGACGCGGACCACCGGTGGAGCAGGGCGTGGCGAGACGTCAGGGTGTCCAAGGTCTCGACCTTGATCGACCTGACTCCTTCGGCCCCGGCGACCGCTCTCGAACCGCTCACCTTGTCGGGCAAGCTCACCCTGGCCAACGGGGCCGACCCGGGCGAGCAGCCGCTGGTGGCGATCCGGCTCATGCCGAACGGCACGTCCGAGTACCTTCCCGCGGTGACGACCGCCGCGGACGGCACCTTCACGATCGGCGACACCCCGCCGATCGGCGGGAACACCCAGTACGACGTTCGCTGGAGCGGCAACCTGACCTACGAGGCGGCCACGGGCCTGAAGACCGTCGCGGTGGCCAAGCGTCAGACCACGTTCACCCTGTCCGGGCCCGAGACGGGCAACGCCGGCAAGCAGCTGCAGTTCACCGGTGCGCTGGACGGCGGCGGCCGGCTGCCCGCCGCCGGCACCGCGATCACGGTGACCCGTACGGTCTCCAACCGCGACGGCACCTCCACGACCACGCTGCCATCGCTGACGCTGTCGGCCGACGGGACGTTCGGCTTCGCCGACACGCCCCCCGCGGGCGGCGACCACGTCTACACCGTCAAATACGCCGGTGACAGCGTGTTCCTGGCCGCGCAGGGCACCCATGCGGTCAAGGTGCGCGGCCAAGCCGGTTGATCAGCATCGTTGGGTGACCTGGGCAGGCCGTCGCCTCAGCCCGGGTCACCCTCCGGTCTCCGAGCGTTCTCGCGCAGAGATGATCAACCCAGCGTGCGCCACGTGGCCCGTGGCGGGGTTCGCCGGTCAGGGGCGTACGGCGCCGAGGAGGCGGTTGCGCCAGTAGTCGTCGAGGTCGACCACCTTGACGACGTCGCCGGTCTGGGGCGCGTGGACCATCTTGCCGTTGCCCGCGTACATGCCCATGTGCCCCAGGCCCTTGCTGAAGAGCAGGTCGCCGGGTTGCAGCGCGTTCAGTGGCACCTTGCGGGCGGCGCCCCACGACCATTGGGTCCACGTCGTACGGGGGAGCGAGACCCCGGCGGCCCGCCAGGCGGCCTGGGTGAGGCCGGAGCAGTCGTAGGAGCCGGGCCCGGTGCCGCCGAACCGGTACGGCTTGCCGATCTGGGCGAAGGCGAACTGGAGGGCGCGGCGGGCGTTGCCCGAGGCCGGGCCGGTGTAGGGGATGCCGGAGCTGGTGGGGTTGCCGGCCCGGTAGGCGTTGAGCTTGCGCAGTAACTTGGTCTGCCGGGCGATGAGCTTTTCGACCTTGGTCCGCTCCCCGCGTACCCGGTCGCGGGCGGTGCTTGCCTCGGTCAGGAGGCGTTGGGCCGCGTCGCGCCGGTCGCGGAGGGCCTTCGTGGTGGCCTCGTAGGCGCGCAGCTTGGCGGCCCTGTCGGCGGCGATGGCCTCGAAGGAGGCCATGCTGCCGAGCGCCGACTCGGGGTCGCCCTTGAAGGCGAACGACTGCCATCCGGTGAACGGGCCCGACTGGTAGTCGCCGACGAGCGCCGTGACGAGGTCCTCGCGTAATGCGTCGGCCAGCGTGGCCTTGCTCTTGACCTCGGTGTTCAGGACGTCGTACTTCTTCTTGGCCGTCTTGTAGGTCTCGGCGGCCTGGTTGTACTGCTCGACCACCTGGTCGGCGCGTTCGTTGAGCTTCACCAGATCGGCTTTGACCTTGGCGGGCGAGGGAGCGGCGGCCGCGGCGCCGGGGAAGGCGCTCCAGACGGCCAGCGCCAGTGTCACGGTCATCGCGGTACGTCCGGACCCTGCCGCCATGCCCACTACTATGCCTCCTCGTAGATTTTCGGCCTGACGCGAAATGCTACAGAAGTCCGGGATGCTCCTACGCCGTTTGCCGAGAAGTGGTGCTCACCATTCGGGCCGGCATCCGGGGATCGCCGCTCAGGAGGAGGTACGCACGCCGTCTCCGGGAGGTTCAGAGCAGACAAGCGCGCCCCGGCTCGCGGGAGCCGGGGCGTGGTCGCTTCAGCGATCGGTGAACCGTCTGGCCTCGCGACGGGCGGCGGCCAGCGGCCTGGACGGGATGACCAGGGTCGGGCGGCCGGTGGAGTGCATGACCCTGGTGGACGTGCTGCCGGTCAGCAGGGCCTTGACGCCCTGCCGTCCCCGGGAGCCGAGCACGATCAGCGCGGCGTCGATCTCCTCGGCCACGTCGACGATGGCCTCCGCGGCGACCTCCTCCGGGACGGACGCGACGCGCGGTTCGGCCTTCAGACCGAGACCGCGGGCCTGCTCGGCCCCTTCGGCGGCGAGCCGCTCGGAGGCGTCGAAGGTCTTGGCGTCGATGTCCCGCAGGTCCTCCAGGAGCGCGTGGCCCTCCAGGTGGGCCGCGAGGCTCTCCAGCGGCGGGCGGGCGTACAGGACGACGGCGGAGGCACCGGGGAACAGCCGCGCGGTCTCCTCGACGGCGTGCCGGGCGCCGGCCGAACCGTCGTAGGCGATGAGGATCGGGGTGGACATGGGATTCTCCTTGCGTGAGGGGCGGCCTCGGCCGCGTCAGGCCTTGACTTCTTCGGCGGTGACGGTGGCGCCGGTGCGGGAGCGCAGGGTGGCCGCCGCGATCAGCGCGCCGACCAGGGCGATCGCCGCGGCTCCGACGAAGGCCGAGGAGAAGCCGTCGGTCAGCGCCGGCAGGTCGCCGAGCTGGTTCGCGCCGTTGGCGGCGGCGACGGCCGTCATGGCGGCCAGGCCGAGCGCCGAACCCACCTGGTAGCTGGTGTTGACGATGCCGGAGGCCAGGCCGCCCTCCTCGGGCCGGGCCGAGGAGATGGCCGTGCCCAGCGAGGGGATGAAGGCCATCGACATGCCGAGCGCGGCCACCAGGCTGGCGGGCAGGACGTCCACGAGGAAGTTGCCCTCGGGCCTGATGAACGACAGCCAGGCCATGCCCGCCGTGAGCAGCACCAGTCCGGTGACCGTCATCGTCTTGGGGCCGAACCTGTTGATGCCGCGCGGAGCCAGGACGATCATGCCGATCATGATCAGCACGGTCATCGGCACCAGTGCCGCGCCGCTGGGGAAGGCGCTGTAGCCGAGCACCTGCTGCAGGTAGAGGTTGAGGAAGAACCACATCGGGATCCACGCGCCGCCGAGCAGGAGCTGGGTCAGGTTGGCGGCGGCGAGGTTGGGCGTACGGAAGATCGACAGGCGCATCAGCGGCTCGCGGCGGGCCGCCTGGATCGCGACGAACGCGCCGAGCAGCACGACGGCGGCGCCGAGCACGAGCCAGGTCTCCGCCGAGCCCCAGCCCACCTCGGGCGCCCGGACGATCGCGTACACGGCGGCGCCGAGGCCGGCGGTGACGGTCAGCGCGCCGAACACGTCGATGGATCCGCGCTGGGACTGGCCCGCGGGCATGAGGGGACCGGTGGCGAACAGCGCGACGAGCGCGATCGGGATGTTGATGTAGAAGACCCAGGGCCAGCTCAGGTACTCGGTGATGACGCCGCCGAGGAACACGCCCGCGGTGCCGCCCGCCGGGGCCGCCGCGCCGTACAGGGCGAGGGCCTTGGTGAGCTCCTTCGGGTCGTGGCCGAACAACATCATCAGCAGGGTGAGCGCGGACGGCGCGATGAGGGCGGCGCCGATGCCCTGGACGGCGCGGCCGGTCAGCTCCACCCACACCTCGGGGGCGATGCCGGCGACCAGTGAGCCGGCGAGCAGGATCAGCCAGCCGGCGCCGAACAGCCGCTTGGCGCCGAACAGGTCCGACAGGCGCCCGCCGAGCAGCAGGAGTCCGCCGAAGGCCACGACGTAGGCGTTGAACACCCACGACAGGTTCTCCTGGGAGAACCCGAGGTCCTCCTGGATGCGGGGGAGGGCCACGCCGATGATCGACGTGTCCATGATGACGATGAACTGGGCTGTGGCGATCAGGGCCAGGGCGGTCCAGCGCCGGGGGGATGGTCCAGACATGAGCTGTCTCCAGTCACGGTGCCGATACCGGTAGGGGGTACCGGCATGATGGATCTGTGCCGCATGCGCGGGGCGCAGGAGGCGGGGGAACTTGGGCTTTCGCATACCAGTAGGGGGTATGCCGGGCGATGGTCAATCAATACCACCATGGGGTATCTGTCAAGTCCGGATGTCCCCGAAAACCGGCCGCCACGACAAACCTGCTGGTCGGAGCCTTGAAATTCGGTACGGAGAAGGTCTGCGCCGACCGGCCCCGCCGTCCAACCGCTGGGGGGTATAGCCGTGGGGCTCGATGTGTAAGCGTCTGACCTGCACTTATGTCGTCAGATCGAAGGGCGGGGGTAAGAAGGGGTGGCGGAAATACCATAGGGGGGTATAGTGTTCTCAACGGCAACGACCCGATGGGAGGGGTGGCCATGGCCGTACAGGCACGCGGCAAGCAGGACCACGCGATGCGCCTGCGCCGCATCGAAGGGCAGGTCCGCGGGCTGCAGCGCATGGTCGAGGACGACAAGTACTGCATCGACATCCTGACCCAGGTGTCGGCGGCGACCAGCGCGCTGAAGTCGTTCTCCCTGTCGCTGCTCGAAGATCATCTTGCTCACTGTGTCGCCGAAGCGACCCTGAAGGGCGGGCCCGAGGCTGACGCCAAGGTCAAGGAGGCCTCGGATGCCATCGCCAGACTCGTACGTTCCTGACCGGATTGAAGGAGAGACCGATATGAGCACCGCCACCTACACCGTCAAGGGCATGACCTGCGGCCACTGCGTCAGCTCGGTCAAGGAGGAGGTGGGCGAGGTCGCCGGCGTCACGACCGTCGACGTCGACCTGGCCACCGGGCTCCTGACCGTCGGCAGCGAGGCCCCCGTCGACGCGGCGAAGATCGTCGCCGCCGTCGAGGAGGCCGGATACGAAGTGGTGAACCCGTGAACACCGCCGCCAAGCTCGGCTCGTACGTCCTGGGGCTCGCCGTCGTCTTCGGCGGCGCGCTCGGCGCGGGCAAGGCCGTCGGGCCGGTCGGGACACCGCCGGCCGCGGACCACGCGGCCATGACGGCGCAGGCCCCGGCCGACGGACACGGGGAACACGCCACCCAGCAGGTCAAGAGCGATACCCCCGGAGGGCTCCAAGTGTCTCAGAACGGCTACACCTTCACCCCGCTCACCACGGCGCTCAAGCCCGGTGAGCCCACGGACTTCCGCTTCGCCGTCACCGGCCCAGACGGGAAGCCGGTCACCGACTACCAGGTCCAGCACGACAAGAAGCTGCACTTCATCGTGGTCTCCCGCGATCTGGGCAGCTTCCAGCACGTCCATCCGGAGATGGCGGCCGACGGGGTCTGGTCGGTCAAGGTCACCTTCCCCGAGGCGGGCGGCTACCGGGCGTTCGCCGACTTCGCGCCGACCGGCGGCGAGGCCCTGACGCTGGGCGCCGACGTGGCCGTGGCGGGCGACTACCAGCCGAAGCCCCTGCCGGAGACGAGCCGTACCGCGACGGTCGACGGCTACACCGTCACCCTCGACGGCGACCTGACCCCCGGCCGGACCAGCAAGCTCACGCTCAAGGTCAGCAAGGACGGTCAGCCGGTCACCGACCTGCAGCCCTACCTCGGCGCCTACGGCCACCTGGTGGCGCTGCGCGCCAAGGACCTGGCCTACCTGCACGTCCACCCCGACGGCGAGCCGGGCGACGGCAAGACCAAGCCGGGCCCCGAGATCGTGTTCTACGCCCAGGTGCCCAGCACCGGCGACTACCGCCTGTTCCTGGACTTCCAGCACGGGGACGAGGTCCGTACCGCCGACTTCACCCTCGGCGCGGGCGGGCAGCCGCAGGTCCAGACGTCCGAGCCCGCCACCGGCGGGCACGGCGGCCACAGCCACTGACGAGAGAAAGGAGAACGGTGATGACCTCGATCACCGATGACCGGCGCAACGCGGTCGAGCTCTCGATCGGCGGCATGACCTGCGCGTCGTGCGCCAACCGCATCGAGCGCAGGCTCAACAAGCTTGAGGGCGTGACCGCGACGGTCAACTACGCGACGGAGAAGGCGAAGGTCACCTTCCCCGAAGGCGTCGACGCGGAGCAGCTCATCTCCGAGGTGGAGAAGGCCGGCTACACCGCCGCGCTGCCCGCGCCGCCGAAGTCCGACGCCGCGACCGCCGAGCAGGAGCCGGAGGACGAGCTGCGCCCGCTGCGCAGCCGGCTGATCACGTCCGTGACGCTGGCCGTGCCGGTGATCGCGATGGCGATGATCCCGCCGCTGCAGTTCACCAACTGGCAGTGGATGTCGCTGGTGCTGGCCGCGCCGGTCGTCGTGTACGCCGGCTGGCCCTTCCACAAGGCGGCCTGGACCAACCTGCGCCACGGCGCCGCGACCATGGACACGCTGATCTCGATCGGCACCATCGCCGCGCTCGGCTGGTCGTTGTGGGCGCTGTTCTTCGGCAGCGCGGGCACGCCGGGCATGACCCACCCGTTCGCGTTCACCATCGAGCGCAGCGACGGCTCGGGCAACATCTACCTGGAGGCCGCCGCCGGTGTGACGGCCTTCATCCTGGCCGGGCGCTACTTCGAGGCGCGGTCCAAGCGCCGCGCGGGCGCCGCGCTGCGGGCCCTGCTGGAGCTCGGCGCCAAGGACGTCGCCGTGCTGCGCGACGGCGTGGAGACGCGCATCCCCAGCGACCAGCTCGCGGTGGGCGACACGTTCGTCGTACGGCCCGGCGAGAAGATCGCCACCGACGGCGTGATCGTGGAAGGCACCTCGGCGGTCGACGCCTCGATGCTGACGGGCGAGTCCGTACCGGTGGAGGTACGGCCGGGCGACGCCGTGACCGGCGCGACCGTGAACGCGGGCGGCCGGCTGGTCGTCCGGGCCACCCGGGTCGGCGCGGACACCCAGCTCGCGCAGATGGCCAAGCTCGTCGAGGAGGCTCAGACGGGCAAGGCGCAGGTCCAGCGCCTGGCCGACCGCATCTCCGGCATCTTCGTGCCGATCGTGATCGCGCTGGCACTCGGGACCCTGGGCTTCTGGCTGGGCACCGGCGACGGCGTCGGCGCGGCCTTCACGGCGGCGGTGGCGGTGCTGATCATCGCCTGCCCCTGCGCGCTCGGCCTGGCCACCCCGACGGCGTTGCTGGTCGGTACGGGCCGGGGAGCCCAGCTCGGCATCCTGATCAAGGGTCCGGAAGTGCTGGAGTCCACCCGCCGCATCGACACGGTGGTGCTGGACAAGACCGGCACGGTCACCGAGGGACGGATGACGCTGGTCGGCGTCCACCTCGCCGAGGGTGAGGACGAGACCGAGGTGCTGCGCCTGGCCGGCGCGCTGGAGCACGCCTCCGAGCACCCGATCGCCCAGGCCGTCGCCAAGGGCGCCGTCGCGCGCGTCGGCGAATTGCCGGCCGCCGAGGACTTCGCGAACGTCGAAGGACTGGGTGTCCAGGGCATCGTCGAGGGGCACGCGGTGCTCGTCGGGCGGCCGAGGCTGCTGGAGGAGTGGTCGCAGCACCTGACGTCCGATCTGGAGCGGGCTCTGCACGCCGCACAGGCCGGCGGCAGGACCGCGGTGGCGGTCGGCTGGGACGGCAAGGCCCGCGCGGTGCTCGTGGTCGCCGACGTGATCAAGCCCACCAGCGCGGAGGCCATCGCGCAGCTCCGGGCGCTCGGCCTCACCCCGGTCCTGCTGACCGGCGACAACGAGGCCGTGGCCAGGACCGTGGCCGCCGAGGTCGGCATCGACGAGGTGATCGCCGAGGTGCTGCCGTCCGACAAGGTGGACGTGGTCAAGGAGCTGCAGTCCGAGGGCAAGGTCGTGGCCATGGTCGGCGACGGCGTCAACGACGCGGCCGCGCTCGCCCAGGCCGATCTGGGGCTGGCGATGGGCACCGGCACGGACGCCGCGATCGAGGCGTCCGACCTGACCCTCGTACGCGGGGACCTGAGGGTGGCGGCCGACGCGATCAGGTTGTCGCGCCGGACGCTCGGCACGATCAAGGGCAACCTGTTCTGGGCCTTCGCCTACAACGTGGCCGCCCTGCCGCTGGCCGCGCTCGGCCTGCTCAACCCGATGATCGCGGGGGCGGCGATGGCCTTCTCCAGCGTGTTCGTGGTGAGCAACAGCCTGCGGCTGCGCCGCTTCAAGTAAGACCGGACCTTCAGGTAAGACCGGACCACGAAGGCTCCGGGCCCGCGGGCCCGGAGCCTTCGTGCGTCTCCGGCTTCCTTCTACGCCGACGGCTTCCGGAGCGTGAGCAGTTCGTGGCAGTGGTGCGCGAGGAAGGCGCTGACCCCGGGCGTGGCCGCCAGTACGGCGGGGCCGGTGAGCAGCGCCGTCACCGTCAGGGCCCCGGCCGTGCGCCGCCACCGGTCGAGGGGCGCCTGCGGGCTCAGCATCCGCCGGACGCGGGTCAGGGCCGTCTCGCCGCCCGCCCCCAGGGCGAACCCGGGCACTCTTCCCGTCGCCAGGCCGACCAGGGCCGCCGCGATGTGCACGCGGTCGTGCCGGCGCGCGGCCACGTCGTCGGCCAGCAGCTCGACCAGGCGGGTGATCTCGGCGCGGGCGTGCTCGAAGAGCGGCACCCTGGGGAACGCGCGGGCCAGCGTCTCGGCGCCGGCCAGCACCAGATGATGGCGTCCGCGCAGATGGGCCTGCTCGTGGGCGAGCACGGCGGCGACCTGCTCGGGCGCGAGGCAGCGCAGCGCGCCCGTGGTGATCACCGAGTGGCCGTTGCGGCCGGGCAGGCAGTAGGCCAGCCGCTCGTCGTAGTCGACCACGACGGCGTCGAGGTCGTGGTCGTGCCGTCCGAGCAGCGCCAGGGCCTCGGAGTGCCGCCGCCGCGCGCGACGGGCGCGGGTCAGGACGGCCGCGCCCGTACAGGCCACTCGGGTCAGGACGAGACCGGCGGCGAGGAGGCCGGTGGTGGCGGCGGTCACGCTGGGCCGGGCGCCGTGGCCCAGCATGCCGGCGCAGGCCGCGAACAGCCCGGCCAGGCCATGGCCGACCGTGTCGGCGGGCACGACCGCCGCGAACACCGACAGCAGGGCGGCGACGAGCACGGACGCGCTCGCCGCCTGCCACAGGGCGATGGCCAGTCTCGGGGCGCGGCCGGGCCACGCGGCGCGCCGCAGCAGCCTCGGCACGACCAGGGCGGCGAAGGCGCCGTAGAGGGCGAGGACGATCGCCACCGTCATGACGTGCGCCGGTCCGGCGGGTAGACGCGGAGGGCGGCCTGCAGCGCACTCGCCTCCTCGGGGGTGAGGCGTTCGAGGAAGTGCACGAACGTGGCCGCCCTGTTGCCGCTCATGGCCAGGGACTCGCGCATCACGTCGGCGGTGTACGCCTCCTTCGACGACACCGCCTCGTAGATGTAGGCCCGGCGGACCGCCGTCCGTCTGAGCAGCCCCTTGGTGTGCAGCTTGTCCATCACGGTCATCACCGTCGTGTAGGCGATGTCCCGGCTCTGCTGCAGGAACTCCAGGACGTCGCGGACCGAGGCGGGCCCCTTGATCGCCCACATGCGATCCATGATCGTGGACTCAAGCTCGCCCAGACCGCGCATGGTCCGACAGTCCCTCCGCCGATGGCCTGCCCCAAATGCTACCGGCGATCGTAGGGACGTCGAGGGGTCAGACGAGGGACTCCAGGGAACCGCCCGCGGCGACGGCGCGCTTGACGCGGATCAGGTCCTTGGGGGAGTTCACGGCGACCGCGCCGACCAGTACGCCGTCCTTGGCGAAGGCGAGGGCGAAGCGGCCCTCGTCCGGGGAGCCGGCGACGAGGCGGCTCTCGTCGGCCAGGTGCGGCAGGCCGGCGGTCTGGACGCGGGCGCCGTGCACGTGGGTGGCGAAGGAGGGCAGGTCGTCGAACGGCTTGGCGTTCGCGGGGCCGGCGAGCAGGTTGAGCGCGGCGGCCGTGCCCTGGTCGTTGGCGTTGGACCAGTGCTCGACGCGGACGAGCGCGCCGCCGTACAGGCTGTGGGGCCAGCGGGCGACGTCGCCGGCGGCCACCACGTCGGCGGCGCCCACGGCGAACAGGTTCTCGTCGCACAGCACGCCGTCGCCGAGCTCAAGCCCGCTGCCTTCCAGCCAGCCGGTGTTCGGCTCGACGCCCATGCCGGCGATGACGAGGTCGGCGGGCAGCGTCCGGCCGTCGTCGAGGCGTACGCCGGTCACCCTGCCGTCCGACTCGAAACCGGTCACGCGGACGCCGCCGACCAGGTCCACGCCGTGGTCCCGGTGGTGGCCCGCCAGCCAGCGGGAGGCGTCCTCGCCGAGCGCGCCCAGCATCGGGTACGGCGAGGAGTCCACCAGCGTCACCGGCAGTCCGAGGGCCCGGACGGTGGAGGCGACCTCGCCGCCGATGAAGCCGCCCCCGATGACCACCACGCGGGCGGGCCCGGCGGCCAGCTCGGCGCGCAGGGCCAGGGAGTCCTCGACCGTGCGCAGGGTGTGCACGCCCCGCGGGTGGTCGGCCAGGCGGCGCGGACGGGCGCCGGTGGCGATGACCAGCCCGTCGTAGCGCACCTCGGAGCCGTCATCCAGGGTGAGGCGCTTGTCCCCAGCGTCCAGGCTCACCGCGTGGCGGCCCTTCAGCCAGTGCTCGCCGAGCTCCTCGGCGCCGGGCAGGGTGATCTCGTCGTCGCCGCGCAACATGCTCTTGGACAGGGGCGGGCGGTTGTAGGGGAGGTGGCGTTCCCCGCCGATCAGGGTGACGGCGCCGGTGAAGCCCTCTCGGTGCAGCGCCTGGACGGCCCGCAGACCGGCCAGCGACGCCCCGACGACCGCGATGGTGTTCAGCTCTCTCATGGGTGGCAACCATACCCCCCTCCCGTATAGTGGCTCGGAGTGACTTAGCTCTCACATACCCGTAGGGGGTTCGGGTTGCGGGGGTGGCTTCCCGTGACGTATCGTCCAAGCCGTTGAATACCCGCCCGGGGTATTATCGAGGGGAGTGGACATGAGCAGCGCCACCTACACCGTCAGCGGCATGACCTGCGGCCACTGCGTGGGCACCGTGAAGTCCGAGGTCGGCAAGATCTCCGGGGTCACCGGGGTCGACGTCGATCTGGCGACCGGAAAGGTGACCGTGACGGGCGAGCAGGCGATCGAGGAGTCCCTCGTGCGCGACGCCGTCGAAGAGGCGGGCTACGAGCTGGTCCCGGCCTGAGCGGGTCGCCCGCCGCGAGCCGGGCGCCGTTCCCCTTCCCGGAAGGCGCCCGGCTCGGACCTACGAAGCGCGGTAGTAGGCTGAGGCCGAAGGACGCGCTGGTCAGAAGGGGAGAGGCGGTGGGTGTCGTGCGGCGGTTCGTACGCGGCCTCCTGCTCGTCCTCCTCGCCCTGGGCGTGTGCGGCATGCACACGCTGGGCCATCTGGACGGACGGCACGGCGGTTCGCCGGGCCGGCACGGGACGGTGGCCCAGGAGGCCCCAGCCGTCCTGCCCGCGGGAGCGCAGGCCGTCGCGGGCGAGCACCGGATGCCGGGCTTCGACCCGACCAGCGTCTGCCTGGCCGTGCTGACCTCGCTGTTGATCATCCTGCTGGCCGCCGTCCGGTTCTGGACGCGGCGCAGGGCCGGAGCCGGAGCCGGTGACCTTCCCCGGACGCGGCCGGTCGCCCGGCCACCGCCACGGCCGACGTCCCTTCGGCTGGCGAGTCTCTCGACATTGCGCATATAGGCCGGTGAGCTGCGCGGACGGACCCCGAGGTCGTCCGCGGGACAGGCCGGAAGTTCCAGCGAACCGAGAGACGAACAACCATGCGCATCAACCGTAAGATCGGCTTCACCATCGCCGGGGGCGCGCTCGCCCTGCTCACCGCGTGCGGGGGCAACGGCGCCGCCACGACCGCGGACGCCGAGCCGGCCGCCACCGCGGCGGCCACCAGCGCCGCCGCGCAGCCGTCGCCGTCCTTCAACGACGCGGACGTCATGTTCGCGCAGATGATGATCCCGCACCACGAGCAGGCGGTCGAGATGGCCGAGCTGGCGCCGGGACGGGCGGGCGACGCCGAGATCAAGGAGCTCGCGGCCAAGATCAAGGCCGCCCAGGACCCGGAGATCCAGACCATGAAGGGCTGGCTCGCCGAGTGGGGCAAGCCCGCCCCCTCTGAGGGGATGGGGCATGAGATGCCCGGCATCATGTCCGCGGAGGACATGAAGAAGCTCGAAGGCGCCAAGGGCAAGAGCTTCGACAAGCTGTTCGCCGAGCAGATGATCGCCCATCACAAGGGGGCCATCGACATGGCGCGTACCGAGCAGGCGAGTGGGTCGAACCCGCAGGCCAAGGAACTGGCGAAGGCCATCGAGACCGCCCAGCAGGCCGAGGTGGCCCAGATGCAGGGCATCCTCGACCGGCTCTGATCCCGTCCCGCCCGGGCGCCGGTGGCGTCCGGGCGGGGACGTCCGCGGCGCTCTCAGGCCGTCCGCCGCCTGCCGGGCGTCACCAGCGCGGCGGCCACGGCGCCGGCCGCCGAGGCGACGGCGGCCACGACGAACCCGCTGGTGAACCCGCTCAACGTGGTCCCGGCCAGGCTCGCCGCCGCGACGCTCGACATCACGGCGGCCCCGACGGACGCGCCGAACTCGTGGAAGGTGCTCACGATGCCGGAGGCGATCCCGGCCTCGTGCGGCGCGACCTGGCCGAGCGCGGTGGCCGAGGCGATGACGAACAGCGCGCCGGTGCCCGCCGCGGCGACGGCCACGCCTGCGACGACGCTGACGACGTTCGTCGAGACGGCCGGTACGGCCATGCCGGCCGCCGCGACCGTCAGGCCCGCGACGGCCAGGGCACGCCCGCCCCACCGGCCGAGCAGGCGTCCGGTCAGGTTGGCGCCGAGCATCGTGGCCAGCGCCACCGGCAGGAACAGCAGCCCGGCCCGCAGTGCGCCGTATCCCAGGGCCTGCTGGAAGTAGAACGTCCCCAGGAAGAAGACCGCGATCATCAGCGCCGTCGCCATCAGGATCAGGAAGGCGCCGACCGCGACGGGCCGCCGGGCCAGCAGGCGTACGTCCATCAAAGGGGAACGGGCCCACCGCTGCCACAACGCGAACAGTGTGTAACCCACGGCGGCCGTGGCCACGAGCCAGCCGGTGAGCGGGCTCAGCCAGCCGCGCTCGCCGGCGGCGGTGAGCCCGTAGATCAGCGACGCGCCGGCGGCCGTCACCAGGACCGCGCCGAGGACGTCGAGCCGGGGCCGGTCGGCGGACGCCGGCGTACGCGCCGGGAGCAGTACGGCGAGCACCACGGCGATCACCACCCCGATGGGCACGTTGACGTGGAACACCCACGGCCATCCCGGACCGGCGGTGAGCAGCCCGCCGAGGAGGACGCCGAGGGCGGCCCCGCCGCCGCCGAGCGCGGACCACACGCCGAGGGCCTTGTTCCGCTCCTCCCCGTCGAACAGGGCCACCACCAGCGACAGGGCAGCGGGGGACAACATCGCGGCCCCGACGCCCTGCGCCACGCGCCCGCCCAGCAGGACGCCCGCCGACCCGGCCAGCCCCGTGACCAGCGACGCCGCGCTGAACAGCAGCAGCCCGGCGATCACGATCCGCTTGGCGCCGAGCAGGTCGGTGACGCGCCCGCCGAGCAGCATCAACCCGCCGAAAGTGAGCGTGTACGCGCTGACCGTCCAGGTCAGCGCCTCGCGGCTCAGGCCGAGGTCCGTCCCCATGTGGGGCAGCGCTATGGCGACGACGGTGACGTCGAGGATCAGCATGAGCTGTGCCACGCCGAGAAAGCCGAGAATGCGCCACCGGGCGGGAAGCGGCTCGCGGGCCGCCTCCGGTCGCACCGCGGATCGTGTCATCGAAGACCTCCGGACAGTAAGTCGTATGTTCATATACGAGTTCCGTCGCCCACTATAAGCCGTACTCGCATATACGGGATAGGCTGGCGGGCATGGCTGCACCTTCCGCGCGCTCCCGGCGCCGCGCCGACGCCGAGCGCAGCATCGCGCGCATCGTGTCCGCGGCCCGCGAACTGCTGAGCTCCGACCCCAACGCGACCACCGACGACATCGCGCAGGCCGCCGGGGTCGGGCGGATGACCCTCTACGGGCACTTCCGCACCCGGGCCGACCTCGTCGAGGCCGCGGTCGCGGACACACTGCGGGCCGGTGAGGAGACTCTGGCCTCCGTCGACCTGTCCGGCGACGCGCGCGCGGCCATGACCCGACTGCTGGCGTCGAGCTGGGAGCTGGTGGCCGAGTCCGCGGCGCTGCTGGCCGCCGCCGAGGGGGTGCTTCCGGCGGGACGGGTGCGCGACCTGCACGCCGAGCCGGTGCGGCGCATGGCCGAGCTGGTCGGCCGGGGTCAGGAGCAGGGCGTCTTCCGTACGGACCTGCCCAACGCCTGGCTGGTCAGCCTGACCCACTACATCCTGCACGGCGCGGCCAACGAGGTACGCCAGGGACGCCTCGCCCGGGACGTCGCCGCCGACGTGGTGACGAAGTCCATCGAATCGGCGCTGGCGGGCCCGGTCGCGTCGTGATCGCCTGGCCGGTCGCTTTGTGATTGCCGGGCCGGTCGCTTTGTGATTGCGGGGCCGCCCGTTTTGTGATTGCCGGGAACGATCACGGGTACTACGGGTCCTAGTAGCCCCTTCCCGGAGAAGGACCATGGCCCCCTGGATCGCCGTCGCCGGCCTGATGGCCGTCCTCGTCCTGGGCGTGCTCGGGATCCATCTGGTCTCGCTGGTCGTCCGGCCCAGGGGGACGCTCGTCGCGTCGCCGTACCTGTCCGGAGCCCGGCCGCGGGAGCACGCCCTGTCGAGGTACCACGTGCGCTGGTACGCGGTGACGCTGGTCTTCCTGGCCTTCGACATGGAGATGGTCTTCATGTACCCGTGGGCGCTGGTCGTCGCCGAGGTGGGGGCGACGGCGCTGGTGGAGATGTTCGTCTTCCTCGGGCTCCTGATGGCGGGCGTGGTCTACGCCTGGCGTGAGGGGGCCTTCCGGTGGGCCTGAGCGGGTGGCTGCTGAGGCGGGCGGCCGGCCACGCGCGGCCCTTGCTGGTCCCGGCGGGTGACGGCACGCGGGCCCGGCTGCTCGCCGAGGCCGAGCTCGCCCGGCGACGCCTGCGGCCGGCCGTGTCCGTGGCGGAGGCCGGTCTCCTCGTCGTCTGCGGCACGCCAGGGGAGGAGCTGACGGAGGCCGTCCGTACGGTCTGGGCGGGCATGCCGGTCCCGAGGGCCCGCGTCGATCTGCCGGCGGCCGTGTCGCCGCGATCGGTCGCCCAGGCGTTCGACCGGGCGGTCGCGCGGCTGGCGGACCGTGAGGCGCAGTGGAGCGACGCCGCAGCCCTCGCAGCCACCCCATGGACCCCGCCCGACGAGCACCGGCCGATGGACGGGGAGCATGGGGGTGGGGAGCATGAGCATCACATGGGCGAGCCGGGTGGGGTGCCCATGGCGGAGCGGGGGCCCGATCGGGACGGGCTGACGCTGGACCGGCTCCACGTCCCGCTCGGCCCGGTCCTGCCGGACTGGCCGTGCGGGCTGGTGGTGGAGACCGTCCTGCAAGGGGACGTGATCCAGGAGGCGGCGGTCCGGTGGGTCGAGCCGGCGGAGTCGTTCTGGACCGAGCCCTGGAACGAGCCCTCAGCCGACAGGGCGGCGGGTCGGCCGGTGACGTGCGGTGAGGCTGCGAGGCGTCAGGCCGTGGCCCGTCTGGACGCCCTGGGCCGGTTGCTGTCGGTCGCCGGGTGGCCCGCCGCCGCCCGGCGCGCCAGGACGTTGCGGGACCTCCTGTTCGCGGACGCGCCCCCGGACGCGGTCGCCAGGCCGTACGAGCGCTTCGAAAGGCAGGTACGCCGCTCCGGAACCCTGCGCTGGATGTTGCGGGACATCGGCCCGACACCGGACGGCGACACGCTGTCCAGACTGGACGGGCTGCTGACCCGTACTCGCGCGGCGATCGGCTCCCTCGGCGACAACGCGACGCTCGGGGACAACACACCGCTCGGGGACAACACACCGCTCGGCGACGGCACACCGCTTGGGAACGGCACCATGCTCGACGGCGGCTCGCCTCCGGTCAGGAACGCCCTGGATCCCGGGCTTCTCGTGGGCGCCGAACTGGCCACGGCGCGACTGATCGTCGCCGGCCTCGACCCGGAACCGGCGGTGACCCGTGCCTGACACCGCCCTCCTCGTGCCGTCCCTGGTGGTGGGCTGTGTCTGAGGGTGCGCTGCTGGTGCTGCCGTTGGTGCTCGGGGTGCTGGGGGGTGTGGCCGCGTGTTCGGACGCCGCGCTGGGTGGCGGTGGGGTGGGGGCGCCGTTCGGGGAGGTCGCCCGGCTGCTCGTCCAGCAGCGGCGGCGCACGTACCTGGCGGACCGGTTGCTCCTGCGCGTCGGGGTGGGCAGCCTGCTCGTCGCGCCGGTGCTGGCGGCGATCGTGATCCCGCTGGGCGCGGCGCCCGTGGCGGATCCGGCCGTGGGCGTCGTCTGGTTCAACGCTATGGAGGTGTGCGTCTGGGGCTCGCTCTGGCTCGTCGGGTGGTCGGTCAACTCGGTGTTCCCGCTGGTCGGCGCGTACCGCTTCGTCGCCCAGGGGCTGGCCTACGAGCTGCCGCACATGTTCGCGCTGATCACCGTGGCGCTCGGCGCGGGCTCGTTGCGGATGAGCGACATCGTGCAGGCCCAGCAGGGGCTCTGGTTCGTGGTCTGGATGCCGCTCGCCTTCCTGGTGTACCTGGTCTCCGCGCTGGCGATGGCGTTCTGGGGGCCGATGAGCGCGCCGCTGGGCGCCGACGCCGCCGGGGGCGTGCAGGCCGAGCTCGCGGGGCTCGACCGGCTGTTCTTCCGCGCGGGCCGCTACGCGCTCCTCGTGATCGCGGCCGGGGCGGCCGTGCCGCTGTTCCTGGGCGGCGACGCGGGCCCGCTGTTGCCCGGCCCGCTGTGGGTGCTGGTCAAGACGCTGGCCGTGCTCGCGCTGCTGGTGTGGGTACGGCACCGCGTCCCGGCCGTCAGGATGGACCGCTTCACGCAGGCGTCCTGGCTGGTGCTGATCCCGCTGTCGCTGCTCCAACTGCTCGTCGTCGGGATCGTGGTGTTGTGACCGCCGTCGTGTTCTGGGCCCTGGCCGTCGTCTCCGTGGCGGCCGGGATCGCGGTGTTCGTCGTCGACTCGATGGCGCGGGCGACGTTCGCGCTGCTCGCCTCGCTGCTGGCGGTCGGGGCGGCGTTCCTGCTCATCGACCTCGAATACCTCGGCGTCCTGATCGTCCTGATGATGGTCATGGAGATGCTGGTCATGGCCGTTTTCATGATCATGTACATGATGAACCCGGCGGGGCTCATGCCGATGAGGATGGTCCACAACAACCGGGCCGCGCTGGTCATCTCGGGGGCCGTCTTCGTCCTGCTCGCGGCCGGGATCTTCGGTACGTCCTGGCCGTCGCGCCGCGGCCGGCCGCCCGCCGATCCGGCGCACGCGCTCGGCCTGGCGATCATGGGGCCGAAGATGCTCGTCATGATGGTCGTCGGCGTGGCCATCCTCGCCACGATGATCTCCACCGTCGTGCTCGCCACCCATCGGGGCCGCTACGACCGCTACGGCGACGACCTCAAGCGCGGCCGGCCGCTCGACCCGGGCCCGGAGCCCGCCGCCGAAGACGGACGGGAGCAGCCGCGATGACGCTCGAGGCCTTCCTCCTGCCGGCCGCCGCGCTGTTCGCCGTCGGCCTGTACGGCGTGCTCTCCCAGCAGTCGATCGTGATGCTGATGATGGGCCTGGAGCTGATGATCAACGGGTTGATCGTGGCCGGCGGGGCGTTCTGGTACTTCACGGCCCCCGCGTCCGCCGACGGTCAGGTCCTCGTCCTGGTGGTGGTCACGGTGATGGCCCTGGAGATGGCGATGGGCTTCGCCGTCGTCACCGCGCTCTTCCGCGCGCGGGAGGTGGACACGACCGACGACGCGCAGGACCTGAAGGGATGAACCCGCTCGCCGTGTTGCTGCCCGCGCTGCCGGCCGTCGCGGGCGGGGCGCTGGTCGTCCTGCGGCGGACCGCGTCCGCGCCCGTGCTCGCCCTCGTCGTCGCGGTGGCGACGGTGGCCCTGGCGGTGCTGGCCGCGATCGAACGTCCGGCCGTGACGTTCGAGTTGTTCGCGGGCTTCGAGGCGGGGCTCGCCGTCGACGGGCTCTCGGCGGTCATGGTGCTCACCGTGTCGGTGATCGCGCTGGCGGTCCTCGTCTTCGCCGCGGGCGAGATCCGCGAGTCCACGGGCCGGTTCTTCGGCCTGATGCTGATCTTCGTGGGCGCGATGCTGGTCACCGTCACCGCCACGGACCTCGTCCTGCTGCTGATGGGCTGGGAGGTCATGGGCGCCATGTCGTACGCGCTCATCGGCTTCTGGTGGCGCGACCGGGACCGGGTGCGGTCGGGCACGATCGCGTTCGTCACCACCCGTACCGGTGACATGGGGTTGTACCTGGCGGCCGGTTGCGCCGTCGCGGGCACCGGCTCCCTGGGGCTGCCCGGTCTGACGTCCGCCGGGAGCCCGTGGCTGCACCTCGTCGCGGCCGGGCTGGTGGCCGCCGCCCTGGGCAAGTCGGCGCAACTGCCGTTCTCCTTCTGGCTCTCGCGGGCGATGGCGGGCCCGAGCCCGGTCTCGGCGCTGCTGCACTCGGCCACGATGGTGGCGGCGGGCGCCTACCTGCTCCTGCGTACGCACGCCGTGCTGGCGGCGACGGGCTGGGCCTCGGCCCTGGTGGCCTGGACCGGCGCGCTGACCGCCCTGCTGCTCGGCGCGGTCGCGATCGCACAGCGCGACCTCAAGCAGCTCCTGGCCGCCTCCACCTGCGCGCAGCTCGGGTTCATGGTGCTGGCCGCCGGGGTCTCCGCGGTCGCCGGGGGGACGGCCCACCTGGTCGCGCACGCTTCGGTCAAGAGCCTGCTGTTCCTGGGGGCCGGGGCCTGGCTGACCGCCCTCGGGACCGAGCGGTTGCGCGGGCTCGGGGGCGCGGCGCGGCGGTATCGGCTGGTCGGGGTCACGTTCGGGATCGGCGGGTTGTCGCTGGCGGGGGTGCCGCCGTTGTCGTTGTGGGTGACGAAGGACGCGGTGCTCGCCGGGGTGGCCGATCCCGCGCTGCGGGTGGTGGCGCTGGTGGCGGGCGTGTTGTCGGCCGCGTACGCCACCAAGGCGGTCCTCGCCGTCTGGCGACCGGCCCCGCGGCGTCCCGAGACGGCCCCGCCGGGGCTGCTGGAACGGCTGCCGCTGCCCCCGCTCGCGCTGCTCGCCGCCCTGTCGGGGGTCGTCGGGATCCCGTTCCTGTACGACGCCTGGACCCGGCTGCTCGGCGTACCGGGACCGGCTCCCGAGGCGGGCGAGCTGGCCGTGACGGGCCTGTCGGCACTGGCCACGGCGCTTGCCACCGCCCTCCTGACGACCCGCGCCCGTCTCCGCCGCAGCACCGAGCCTGAGGGGGGCACTAGCCCAGGATGGAGGGGGGCGTTCCTGGGCGGGTGGTTGGGGCTGGAGCCGTTCGCAGAGGGTGTCGTCTGGCGGCCCCTGACGGCGGTGGCCAGGGCGCTGGCGCGTTTCGACGACGTGGTGATCGACGGCGCCGTACGAGCCGTGCCGCGCCTGGGCATGGCCATGGCCAGACGCGCCCGGTCCCCCTTCGAGACCGGCGTGGACGGCGTCGTACGAGGCACGGCCGCGCTCGCCGGACGGCTCGGCGCGCTGGCCAGGAAGCCGCAGACCGGCCAGGTCCACACCTATCTCGCCCAGGCGACGGTGGCCGCCGTCCTGCTGGCCGTCGTGATCGTGCTGGTGAGGTGATCGTGCTCTCGACGGCCGTCTTCCTGCCGCTCCTGGCCGCCGCGCTGCTGGCGGTGCCGAGGTTGCCCGCCCGCTGGATCTGGACCGCCGCCTCGGCCGCCGACCTGGCGCTGGTCGTGATCATGTGGGTGCGGTACGACGGCGGCATCGGCCACGAGGAACGCCTGCGCTGGATCCCCTCACTCGGCGCCGGTTACCACGTCGGCGTCGACGGCCTGTCACTGCCGCTGATCGCGCTCACCGCCGTGCTCTTCCTCGCCTGCGCCGTCTACTCGCTGAACCAGCCGGAGCGCCCGAGGACGTACGCCGCGCTCTTCCTGTTCCTGCAGACGGTCTCCACCGGCCTGTTCGCCGCGCTGGACCTCCTGCTGTTCTTCGTCTTCTTCGACCTGTCGATCGTCGGCATGTACTTCGTGATCGTCGGCTGGGGCCACGGCGACCGGGCCAGGTCGGCGCTGACGTTCTTCCTCTACACCTTCCTCGGCTCCCTCGCCCTCCTGCTCGGCTTCATCGGCCTCTACCTCGGCGGCCACCCGCGCACCTTCGACATCGTCGAGCTCACCGCGCGCCCGCCGCAGGCGGGAGCCTTGGTGCTGCTGGCCGTCGGCGTCGGGTTCGCGGTCAAGACGCCGACCGTGCCCTTCCACACCTGGCTGCCCCCGGCCCACACCGACGCGCCCGCGGCCGGATCGGCCGTCCTGGCGGGCGTCCTGCTCAAGATGGGCACGTACGGCTTCGCCAGGATCGCCATGCCCCTCCTCCCCGGCCCGTGGCGGCAGTACGCATGGGTGATCATCGTCGTCGGCGTGGCCGGCGTCCTGTACGGCGCCCTGGTCGCGCTCGCGCAGCAGAACATCAAGCGGCTGATCGCCTACACCTCCGTCAACCACATGGGCTACATCGTGCTGGCCCTGGGCGCCGCCGGGCTCGCGGCGGGCGAGGCCGGCGCCAGGCGGCTCGCGGTCACCGGCGCGGTCACCCAGATGGTCAGCCACGGCCTGGTCACCGGCGCGCTGTTCCTGCTCACCGGCATCCTCTGGGACCGGGCGCGCAGCTACGACCTCGACCGGTTCGGCGGGATCGCGGCGACCGCCCGGACGTTCACCCTGATGACGGCCGTGGCGGTCTTCGCCTCGCTGGGCCTGCCGGGGTTGTCCGGCTTCATCGCCGAGTTCCAGATCTTCGCGGGCGTGATCGGGACCGGCGTGCCGGGGGCGGTGGTGGCCGGCGCGCTGAGCGTCGCCGGCATCCTCATCACCGCCGCGCTGCTGCTCCGGATGCTCCAGAAGGCGTTTCTCGGCCCGCCGGGCGAGCTGCGCGTCTCCGAGGCCGTGCCGCGCGAGACCGCCTCGATCGCCCCGCTGCTCGTGTTGTCGCTGGCCATCGGCCTCGCGCCGCGCTGGCTGCTCGACCTCGTCGAACCGTTCTCCGCGGCGCTCGTGACCCTGGTGAGCCGATGACCGGCATGGCCGACAACCCCGCCGACCTGCTGCCCGAACTGCTTCTCCTGGCCGGGGCGGTCGGCGGGCTGCTGGCCGGGCTCTTCCTGCCGCGGGACCGGCAACGGCTGGTCGCGTGGATCTGCGGGCTCGCGCTCGCGGGGGCGCTGGCCGCGACGGCGGTCGCGGCGTTCCGCCCGGACACGATGGCCTTCGAGGCGTTCTCGGTGGACCTGCTGACCCACGTCGCCAGGGCCACGGTCATCGTGGCGACGCTGCTGGTCGTCGTCCTGGCGGGCGGGTGGGCCAGGGGGCGGCGTCGTGAGGCCGAGATCTATGTGCTCGTCCTGCTCGCCGCGCTCGGCGCGATCATGCTGGCGGGGGCCGCCGACCTGCTCGTCCTGGTCGCGGCGTACCTGCTGGCGAGCATCCCGGCGTACGCGCTGGCCGGGTTCGCCAAGGACGGGCCGGGCGTCGAGGCCGCGCTCAAGTACTACCTGATGGGCGCCTTCCTCGGCGTGCTCATGCTGGCGGGCGTCACGCTGTTCTACGGCCTGGCGGGCACGACGGCCTACCAGGGGCTCGGTCAGGCGCGCGGCGGGGCGGCCGGGCTCGCCGTGGTGCTCCTGCTGGCCGGGTTGTTGTTCAAGGCCGGCGGCGTGCCCGCGCACTTCTGGGTGCCGGACGTGACCGAGGGCGCCTCGCGGGTGGTCGCGGCCTTCGTCACCACCGTCCCCAAGGCCGGCGCGTTCGTCGCCCTGCTGCGCGTGGCCGCCGAGGTGTTCGCCGGGCTCGACGTCGGCTGGCGGCCGCTGGTCGCGATCGTGGCGGCGGCGACCATGACGCTGGGCAACCTGGCCGCCTTCCACCAGGACAACGTCCGCCGGCTGCTGGCGTACTCGACGGTCAGCCAGGCCGGGTACCTGCTCGTTCCCGTCGCCATGGCCGGGGGGAGCGAGCTGGCCGGACCGGCGCTGCTGTTCTACGTGGCCGCGTACGCGATCACGAACGTCGGCGCCTTCGCCGTGGTCGTCGCCGTCGGGAGGGAGTCGCTCGCCGGGTACGCCGGGTTGTCGCGCGGCTCGCCCGTGTTGTTCCTCGCGCTGGTGGTCTGCCTGCTCGGGCTGGTCGGCACCCCGCCCACGGCGGTCTTCGTCGGCAAGGTGCTCGTCTTCGCCGCCGCCTGGGACGCCGGTTACGCCTGGCTGGCGGCGCTGGCCGCGATCAACACCGTGGCCGGCGTGTTCTACTATCTCCGCTGGATCCGGCCGGCCCTGCGGCCCGGCGAGCCGGTCACCGCCGCCCGTCCGGCGGCGGTGGTCGCGTGCGTGGCCGCCGCCCTCTCGCTCGTGCTCGGTCTGGGCAGCGGCCTCGTCCTCCTCCTCCGGCCGGGCGTCCCGGCCGTCCCGGCCGTACGGTCAGGAACGCCAGCTCACCACCCGGTCGGCCTCGCAGCCGGCGTCCTCGATCGCGGCCACGACGAAGCTCTCCTCCACCGGCCCGTCGGTGAGCACGCTCACCCGGCCGTCCGCCAGGTTCACGTCGACGCCGACCACTCCCGGGATCAGGGCCAGCTCGCGCTTCACCGCCTCGACGCATTTTGCACAGCTGCCGGTGTTCAGTCCGGTGACGTCGTAGGTGACGAGGCTGTGGACAAGCGTGATCATGGTCTCCTCCGAAGTGCGGTACAGGGGTTGGGTATGGCCGCGTCATGGCTGGGCCGTACCCTTTTCTGAGCTTGCCGGATGGCACGCGGCGATGACAGCAGGTGGGGCTTCCGCTTCCCGCCATGGCGGGAAGCGGACAGGGGAGTGGCGTGAGCGAGGAGACCATGGCGCGGCAGGTGTACGCGCGCATGCGGCGGCACCGTGAGTCGTTCGGCGAGGCCGCCGTCGGCCTGGGGTTGCGCGGGGCGGAGATCGAACGGGCCAGGGACCGGCTGGTCAAACTGGGCCTGCTCAACCCGGGCGCCGAGATCGCCGTGGACGCCATGGCGGCGCTCAACCGCATGCTGCTGGGCGGCGAGGAGCTGCTCGGGATGCTCGCCGAGCAGCGGGCCGCGTCGAGGGAGCTCACCGAGCACTACCTGCGGCTGGACGGCGACCCCCAGGACGCCCGGG
This sequence comes from Nonomuraea spiralis, assembly GCF_014648435.1. Taxonomy (GTDB): domain Bacteria; phylum Actinomycetota; class Actinomycetes; order Streptosporangiales; family Streptosporangiaceae; genus Nonomuraea; species Nonomuraea spiralis. The sequence continues at coordinate 401,260 of NZ_BMRC01000010.1, read as the reverse complement.
TGGAGTTCTTCCCCCGCTCGCAGGTGGAGCCCCTGCGCGTGAAGCTGCGCGTGGCGACCGCGCGGGCCCGTACGGAGATCATGGCCATGCACATGCCGCACGCCTGGGAGGCGGACCGGCTGGCGCATTCGCGCGCCGAGGACACCGACGCGGCGGCGCGCGGGCTGCGGGTGCGGATCATGCACGCCCAGAGCCAGCTCGCCCAGCCGCTCCTGCGCGAGCACGTCCATGGCCTGCTGGGAGCCGGGGTCGAGGTACGGACCATGCCCTTCGTCCCGGTACGGCTGATCATGGTGGACCGGGAGCTGCTGGTGGTCGAGGTGATGCCCGGCGACCTCATGGCGGGCGCGATGCTCATCGAGGGCAGCGGACTGGTCGCCTCCTACGCCGCCCTGTTCGACTACTGCTGGATGACCGCCTCCGAACCGGGCGACGTGCCCAGGGCGGCCGACGGCGACGAGCTGACCGAGCAGCAGCGGGCCGTGCTGCGCCTGCTGGCCACGGGCGCGAAGGACGACGCCATCGCGCGCGCCCTCGGCGTCTCGAACCGTACGGTGACGAGGGTCGTGGCCGAGCTGACCGCCCTGCTCGACGCGGGCAGCCGTTTCCAGGCGGGCGTCCGCGCGGCCAAGCTCGGCTGGACCTGAGGCCGGGGCGTCGCCGGGACCGCTCCTGGTCGTCAAGCTCGGGCTGACAGAACGGTCATGGGATGATCGGCGGGTGACACGAAGCAGACGTAGGCGGCCCGTGGGCCCGACCGACGGCCTGGCGACCCGCTGCTCGTTCTGCGGCAAGCCCTACGCCGAGGCCGGCCGGGTGGTCGCGGGCCCCGGTGTCTACATCTGCGACGCCTGCGTGGAGTTGTGCAACCAGATCATCGCCGACTCCCCGGCCCGGCCGGACGACGTTCCGCGGCCCGTCCACCGCGGCCCCGATCCCCGCACTGACGAGTACCTGGTCAGCATGTCCGACGAGGACATGCTGACCATGTTGCCCCGCCAGGCCCTCACCGTGGAGCAGGCCGAACGCGACCTGCGCGCGTGGGTACGGCTGCTGCGGGAGCGCGGCGTGACCTGGGCCAGGATCGGCGAGGCCCTCGGCGTGTCCCGCCAGGCCGCATGGGACCGGTTCGCCGCCGACGTCGCGGACGCCGCCGATGCCGCGGACGGCGGCTGGGCCTGACCGGTCAGCCGCCTGAATGGTCCGGATGGTCCGGACGGCCCGGGTGGTCGAGGCCGGCCGCGAGCTGGCTGATCGCCGCGTCGATCTGCCGTCCGAGCAGCGCCGCGTCCGGCGGACGCCCGGAGTCCGCGGTCTGCCGCAACCACTGGTCGAGGACGACGCGCAGCGCCGTCAGGGCGGCCGCCGCGCACAGCAGGGGATAGCCGGAGTCGCCGGGCCGGCCGGGCGCGGGCAGCCCGGCGTGCTCGGCGATCGCCTCGGCCAGGGCCTTCTCCTGGGCGGCGAGCACGGCGAGCTGCTGGGGCACCAGCGTGGGCGCCGAACGGACGAGCTGCAACGCCCTGACGTGGTCGCGCCCGGCGGCGTCGCTCTCGTTCATGACGGCCAGCACGGCCTCGCGGAACGCCACCAGGACGCTCTCCGTCCGCGGTCGGGCCCGGAACCGGGCGATGAGCTCCTGGGCGGCGGCGGCCAGCGAGGCCACGACCGCCTCCTCCTTGCTGGAGAAGTAGTTGAAGAACGTGCGCAGCGCGATGTCGGCCTCGCCGGCGATCTGCTCGACGGTCACGTTCTCCACGCCGTGGCTCAGCGACAGGCGGAGCGCGGCCTCCCGCAGCGCGGCGCGGGTGGCCTGCTTCTTGCGTTCGCGCCGCCCCACGACGGGCGTGGGCCGGACCATTGCCGTCTCCTCCTTCACCACGGTCCTCATTATGGGGGCCCGGCAGCTCAGGCCCAGGCGACCGGCAGGGAGTGGACGCCGAAGATGAGCATCTCGTCGCGCAGCGGCACCTGTTCGACCGGCACGGCCAGGCGCAGGCCGGGCAGGCGCGTGATCAGCTCGCGCAGGCCGGCCTGCATCTCGACGCGGGCGAGCTGCTGGCCCAGGCACTGGTGCACGCCGTGCCCGAAGGCCAGGTGCGGGACGCGGGGGCGGTGCACGTCGAACAGGTCGGCGTCGGGCCAGTGGCGCGGGTCGCGGTTGACCTCGGGCGTGGCGATCACGACGGTCGCGCCGGCGGGGAGGTCGACGCCGTCCAGCGTGACGGGCTCGGTCGTGACCCGGCTGACGCCGAGCTGGATGATGCTCAGGTAGCGCAGCAGCTCCTCGACCGCGTTGTCGACGAGTGAGGGGTCCGCGCGCAGCGCGGCGAGCTGGCCGGGATGCTCCAGCAGGGCGAGGGCGCCCAGGCCCAGCATGTTGGCGGTGGTCTCGTGGCCGGCCCCGAGCAGGACGAGGGCGACGTCCACGAGCTGGGCGTCGGTCAGCGGCGGATCGGCGTCGTGGACGAGCCCCGACAGCAGGTCGTCGGCCGGTTCGGCGCGTTTGGCGGCCACCAGCCGCTGCATGAACGCGTACAGCTCGGCGCCCGCCACGGCCCGTTCCTCGGCGGTGGAGTTGGCGTTGAGCCCGACGGAGGTACGTTCCTGGAACTCGGCGCGGTCGGCGTAGTCGACGCCCAGCAGCTCGCAGATGATCAGCGAGGGCAGCGGCAGCGCGAACGCCGTCACGAGGTCGGCCCGCGTGCCGGCCGCCTTCATCGCCTCGATGTGCTCGACCGCGATCTCGGTGACCCGGGACTCCAGCTCGCGCATGCGCCGTACGGTGAACTGGCCGGTCAGCAGCCGCCGGATCCGGGTGTGCTCGGGCGGGTCCATGAAGACGAAGAAGCCGTCCTCACGGGTCTCGACGGCCGGGCCGGGCTTGAGGGTGCCGGCCGCCTGCTCGGCCACCTCGTGGGGCTGGAGCGACGTGGCCTCGCGGTGGCGGATCCGGTCGGCGCTGAAGCGGGCGTCCGACAACACGGCGCGGGCCTCGTCGAAGCCGGTCACCAGCCACGCCTGGGCGCCGTTCAGCAGATGCAGCGGCTGGACCGGGGCCCGGCCGCGGCGCGCCCGCAGGCCGGGCGGCGGGTCGAACGGGCAGCCGCCGCGCTCGACCAGGTCGGCGGGCAGGATCCGGCGCATCGCGGTCGGGGCGGCGCCGGGGGAGTCGTCGGTCAGGCTGCTGTCGCTCATCGGCACGTCCTGTTCTCTCGGTGGGCCGTTCCACCCTACAAAGATGCACAACGCGCATCAATGCACGTCGTGCACAGCAGAAGATCGACGTGTGGGCACGGGTCCACGGGGCAAAGGCACGCATCCGACTCGCACACCGGCACGGGAGGACCGCGATGACGCAGCAGCCTGCACGAGCACCGGCGGCGGGTACGGCGTGAGCGGCAAGGGTTCGCAGGAGGCGACCCTCGCGGCGCTGGCCGCCAACCTGGGGATCGCCGTCACCAAGTTCGTGGCGTTCTTCTTCACCGGCTCGTCCTCGATGCTCGCCGAGGGCATCCACTCCGTCGCCGACTCCGGCAACCAGGGGCTGTTGCTGCTCGGCCAGTCACGGTCCAAGCGCGGGCCCACGCCGGCCCACCCCTTCGGCTACGGCCGCGAACGCTACTTCTACGCCTTCCTGGTGTCGGTCGTGCTGTTCTTCGGCGGCGGCCTGTTCGCCCTGTACGAGGGCTACGAGAAGATCAGCGACCCGCACCCGCTGGAGAGCTGGCCGTGGGCCATCGGGGTGCTGGCCGGGGCGATCGTCATGGAGGGCCTGTCCCTGCGTACGGCGGTGCGCAACGCCGACCGGGTGCGCCGCGGCCGGTCGTGGACCCGCTACATCCGCGAGGCCAAGGCCCCCGAACTGCCCGTGGTCCTGCTGGAGGACACCGCCGCCCTGCTGGGGCTGGCCTTCGCCCTCATCGGGGTGACGCTCGCGCTGGTCACCGGCAACCCGGTCTACGACGGCATCGGCTCGATCGCCATCGGCGTGCTTCTGATCATCGTGGCCGTCACCCTGGCCACGGAGACCAAGAGCATGATCATCGGCGAGGCGGCCTCGCCGGAGATCCAGCGGGCCATCGAGCAGGCCCTGTGCGACGACGACGACGTCGCCTCCTACAGCCGGCTGCGCACCCTGCACCTGGGCCCGGAGGAACTGCTCGTGGCCGCCCGCGTCACCGTCGCCGACCAGGGGGACACGGTCGCCGAGGCGCTGGCCGAGACCGAACGGCGCATCCGCGAACGTGTCCCGATCTCGACCGTCGTCTACCTTCAGCCCGAGCCCTGACCCGGCGCCCGCCACTGCCGGACCCAAGCGCGGCCGTAGTCGTTGCCGTACGGCGTGCGCAGCACGGTGTGGACGTGGAACGGCTTGGGCGTGTCGTAGTCGAGGAACACGCCGCTGTGGTGGTCCAGCTCGGCGACGATCACCGGTGACTGCAGCCGGTAGTAGAAGACGTCCCCCGGCTCGTGGCCGCCGATCCAGCAGAACCAGGTCTCGTCGAGGTGTGCGGCGATCTCCCGCATCCGGGCGGCGCGCGGGCCCCGCGGCAGCGGCGCGACGAAGGACTCGGCGACGGCCAGCGCGTGCCGCCGGGCCCGCGCCGGCATGTCGGCGACCCGCAGCCCCTCGACCGGGATGACACGGTTGTCCTGGAACGCCCCTGCCAGGTGGCGTTCGTCCCCCGGGTGCACCCGGCCCTCGGGCATCGCGGGATCGACCATGCGCTCGTAGCGGACGGCCCGCCGCCGCAGCTCGCCGGGCAGGGCGGCCATCAGCCGCAGCCCGGCCGCGACCCGGTCGGCGAACAGGTCGCGCAGGCCGGCGTGCGGACCGGCGTCGATCTCGTCGGGCTCGGCGCCGAGGAACACCGGCGACAGCACCATGCGGCCCTCGACGACCAGGCAGTTGAGCGCGCAGTGGTGGCCGTAGAGCTGCCAGCCCCACGGAGCCCGCGGGTCGGGGGTGCCGTAGAGGGCGATGTTGTAGCTGAACTCGTTGAGGATGGTCTCCAGGCCGACGACCTGGCCGAGGAAGCCGTTGACCAGCATCGCCGAGCGGACCAGCCGGTAGCCCTCCGGCGAGAGCGAGGCGCGTACCAGGGCCAGCGCCTTCTCCCGGACGGCCGGCGGTCGCAGGTCCAGCCGCAGGCCGGTGTCGAACTGCATGAACTCCGGATTGGCCCAGGTCTGCCACTCCACGGCGGCCACCTCGTGACAGAGGCGGTCGCGGCCCTCGTCGTCGAGGGCGGAGAGCAGGTCGCGGGCCGCGTCCACCATGGCCGCGACCGGCGCCTCCTCGCCGGGCTCGGCGGGCGTCAGCGGGTACAGGTCCGGCCGCGGGACGCCGTCCGTGGTGACGCCGCGGAAGTCCGCGCCGTACAGCGGGGTCCAGCCCTCGATCAGGCCGCCGGTGAACGTGCCCGGCCTCCTGGCGTGCTCGCGGTAGGCGTAGGGGTCCAGGCCGCGTACGCCGGCCAGCCGCGGATGGTCGTACGGGAACAGGTACTGGCGGTACTCACCGGGCATGCGCGCCCCTTCGGCTCAGTCAGGTCGTGGTGTTGTGCCGGGCGACGGCGGCCCGGACCGCGCTCTCGTCGCCGGCGGCGATCGCCTCGACCAGGTCGGCGTGGACCTGGTAGCGCCCGGCGCGGTACGCGGCCCCGGCCGCGCCGTCGGGGCGGGCGGACGTCGCGCCCAGATGGCCCAGCGTGCCGGTGTAGACGGCGCGGGCCATGGCGTTCGGGCTGATCGCGGCGATGCGCTCGTGCAGGGCCCAGTTGGCGCGCATGAAGGCGTCCCAGCCGGCGGCGGCGCGCAGCCGCCGCAGCAGGGCGCGCAGGTCGGCGACGTCCCGGCGGGTGCGGTGGCGGGCGGCGCCGACGTCGATCAGCTCCTCCAGGTGGTCGCGCAGCTCGATGGCGTCGGCGACCGTGCCCGGCTCCTCCGTGACGCTCAGCAGCGTGTGCCGCAGCCGCACCACCGGCCCTCGGTCGGCGACGAACAGCCCGCCGCCGCGCCCCGGCCGGATCTCCAGCACGCCCCGGTCGCGCAGCAGCCGGACGGCCTCGCTGACCGTGGCGTAGCCGAGGCCGGTCTCGGCGCGCAGCGACTCCAGCGTGCCGACCGGCTCGCCGGGCGCCAGGCCCTGTGACCTGATCCGCTCGTCGAGCGCGGCGGCCAGCAGCTCGGCCCGGGTACGAGCCCCCCGCCCGACATCGGCCGGCGGTTGTCCGGACGCGGAGAGATGCGGCATAGTCCGAATCCAACCACAAAACCTGCGAACCTTTAGAAGGTTTGGCGGCCATGAGGAGATGGACGATGAGGATCGTCGGCATCCGCCGGGAGACCGGCGGCGTCGAGGTGGCCGCGCTGTCGGCCGACGGCGCCGAGGTCACCGTGCTGGCCACGCTTGAGCGGTTCTGGGCCGACGCGGCGGGCTTCCTGGACAGGGAACCGGCCGGTGAGAGCGTCCCGGCCGCGTCGGTCACCTTCGTGCCGCCGGTGTTGCCGGAGGCCCGGGTGATCTGCGTCGGGCTGAACTACCTCCGGCACGTCGCCGAGGGCTCGTTCGCCGGGGAGGGCGTGCCGCCGCACCCGACGTTGTTCGCCCGCTGGACGCGGTCGCTGACCGTGGGCGGTGTCCCGGTGCCCGTCCCCGCGGGCGAGGACGGCCTCGACTGGGAGGGCGAGGTGGTCGCGTACGTCGGCGCGCCGCTGGTGGACGCCGAGCCCGAGGAGGCCCTGGCCGCGGTGGCCGGCTACTCGGTCTTCAACGACCTCACCGCGCGCCGGGCGCAGAAGCTCACCAGCCAGTGGATCCTCGGCAAGAACGGCGACAGCTCCGGCCCGCTCGGCCCGCTGGTGCCCGCGTCCGAGGTCGGCGACCTGCGTGACGGGCTGCGGCTGCGGACCCAGGTGAACGGCGAGGTCGTCCAGGACGCGCGCACCGACGACATGGTCTACACCGTCGGCGACGTGCTGGCCCTCGTCTCGCGCACGTTCACGCTGCGGCCCGGCGACCTGCTGGCCACCGGCACGCCCGCGGGGGTCGGCTACGCCCGTACGCCGCCGTGGTTGCTGAAGCCGGGCGACGTCGTCGAGGTCGAGGCCGAACGCCTCGGCAGCGTACGCAACCCGATCGCCGGCAACGACGCGCGGGCGCTTCCCGTACCGGAGATGTGACGCGGATCACATCGATCGGCTGTCCCCGGGCGGCGTCCCCGGTCGTCCTCGGTCCGGAAACCCGCTCCCAGGAGGTACGAGGATCATGGGCAAGCTGATCGTCATGCAGTTCGTCTCGCTCGACGGCGTCATCGAGGACCCGGACGGCTCCGGTGGGACGCCGCAGGGCGGATGGGCCTTCCGGCACGGCCCCGAAGCCGTGGCCGGCGACAAGTTCGCGCTCGGTCCCGTGCTGGACACCGGCCTCATGCTGCTGGGCCGCCGCACCTGGCAACTCTTCTCGCGCATCTGGCCCTCCAGGACCGACGAGTTCTCGCAGCGGATGAACGCCATCCCCAAGCTCGTCGCCTCCCGCTCGCTCACGGACGCCGGCGCGTGGGCCAACTCCACCCTGCTCCGCGGCGACCTGGCCGAGGAGGTGGCCGAGCGCAAGCGCAGCCAGGACGTCGTGGTCACCGGCAGCGCCGGCGTCGTGGACGCCCTCGCGGCGCACGACCTGATCGACGAGTACCGGCTGATGGTGTTCCCGGTCGTGCTCGGGCAGGGCAGGCGCCTGTTCGACCGGCCCGAGCGGCTGACCCTCGTCTCGGCCGAACGGGTGGGCCAGGCCGTCCGCCTGGTCTACGGCCGCGATACTACGGCGTGACGACCCCGAGGAGGATCCCATGAGATACGCCCTGCTCATCAACGAGCGCCCCGGCGCCTACGACGGCCTCGACGACGACGAGCGCGCCGGCGTCAGCGCCCGGTACGCCGCGCTCATGGCCGACGAACGCATGATCGCCGGCGAACGGCTGCAACCGGCCGCCACCGCGACCACCGTCCGCATGGACGGCGGCGGCCTGCTGGTGACCGACGGGCCGTTCGCCGATACCAAGGAGATCCTGGGCGGGTTCTACATCGTGGAGGCGGCCGACCTCGACGAGGCACTCGAACTGGCGGCGGCGATCCCGGCCGTGCGGATGGGCGGGTCGGTGGAGGTGCGCCCGGTGGAGGTGCGGTAGCCGATGATCGGGCAGGTCTTCCGCGAGCATTGGGCACGGGTGCTCGCCGCCCTGGTGAGCTGGACCGGCGACCTGGACGTCGCCGAGGAGGCCGCGCAGGAGGCGTTCGCCGTCGCGGCCGAGCGGTGGCCGCGCGACGGCGTGCCGGCCGACCCGGTGGCCTGGCTGGTGGTGACCGGGCGCAACCGGGCCGTCGACCGGCTGCGCCGCGACCGCCGGCACGCCGAGAAGCTCCGGCTCCTGGACCACCCGATCGCCGGCCCGAGTGCGGAGGCGGACATGGACCGTTCGGAAATCCCCGACGAACGACTCGAACTCTTCTTCCTCTGCTGCCATCCCGCGCTGGCCCCCGAGGCCCAGGTCGCGCTCACCCTGCGGGCGCTCGGCGGGCTCTCGACGCCGCAGATCGCGCGGGCGTTCCTGGTGAGCGAGGAGACGATGAAACGCCGGTTGTCCCGGGCCCGGCACAAGATCCGGGCGGCCGGGATCCCGTTCGCGATCCCCCGCGCCGACCTGCTGCCGGGGCGCCTGGCGGCGGTGCTGGCGGTCCTGATGTTGCTGCACGACTCGCGGCGCGCGGCCCGCGTCCGCGACGGTGAGATCGTCCTGCTGGGGGAGCAGGACCGCGCGCTCTGGGACGCCGCCCAGATCCGGGAGGGGCGCGCGCTGCTCGGCCGCGCCGTCGCGCTCGGCGCCGCCGGTCCGTACGCCGTGCAGGCGGCCGTCGCCGACCTCCAGACCGAGCGGCCCATCGACTGGCCGGCCGTCGCTGCGCTCTACGGCCGGCTGCGCGAGCTGACCGGCTCGGCGGTCGTCGAGCTGAACCGGGCCGTGGCGGTCGCCGAGGTCGAGGGCCCCGGCGCGGCGCTGGCCGTCCTCGACGGGCTCCCCCTGGAGGACTACCGCTACTACCACTCCACCCGGGCCGACCTGCTGCGCCGCCTGCACGACACCGAAGGCGCCCGCGCGGCCTACCGCAGGGCGCTCGAACTCACCACCACCGAGGCCGAGCGCCGCTTCCTCACCCGCCGCCTCGCCGAGTTGTGATCCGCCGCCCGGTCCCGGTCCGATGGCCGACACTGGGGTGGTGGAGACACGACCTGTCCGTGGCGGGGCGGCCCGGCCGGGGCACCGGCTGCGCTTCGGGGTGGCCGCCGAGGGCATCGAGCGGCTGGCGGCCTCGCTCGTCGGCGAGGCGTTCGCGCCGCACCGCCACGACACGTACGCGATCGGCGTCACGCTCGCCGGCGTGCAGACCTTCCGCTACCGGGGCGAGGTACGGCGATGCCTGCCGGGGGAGTGGCACGTCCTGCACCCCGACGAGGTGCACGACGGCGCCGCCGGCACCGACGCGGGCTTCGGCTACCGGATCTTCTACGTCGACCCGTACCTGGTGCAGGAGGCGCTGGGCGGGCGGCCGCTGCCGTTCGTCGCCGACCCCGTCGTCCGGCCGGAGGGGATGTCGCCGTCGCTGCTGGCGTGGCTGCGGCACCTGGACGAGCCTCTGGAGGACCTGGCCCGGCTGGAGGTCGCGCTGCTGGTCGCGGCGGCGCTGGAACGCCACGCCGACGTCCCGGCGCGGCGGCGGCGCGACCCCCTCGCGGTCGAGGCGCTGGCACGGGTGCGCGAGCTCATCGCCGCCGACCCGGTGACCCGGCACCCGGTGGCCGAGTTCGAACGCGTCTCGGGGCTGGACCGGTGGACGATCGCCCGCCAGTTCCGCGCCGCCTTCGGCACCAGCCCCACCCGCTTCAGGACGATGCGGCAGCTCGACCTGGCCCGGCGGGCGATGCGCGGCGGCGTGCCGCTGCGGGAGGCCGCCCTGCGCGCCGGGTTCGCCGACCAGAGCCACCTGACCCGCATGTTCAAGCGCGCCTACGGGCTCACGCCCGGCGAGTGGACGGCCGCGCTGACCTGACGGCCCTCGGTCCTGGCCTCGATCGCCCGGACCACGGCCACCATGTCGAGCGTGCCGTGCCCGAGCGCCAGGGTCTCGGCGAACAGGGCGTGGCAGACGTCGAGCAGCGGCGAGGCCACGCCCGACGCCCGCGCCGCCCCGGCGATGAGCCGGTTGTTCTTCAGCACGTCGGCGATGGCGGCCTGGGCGGTGAAGTCGCCGTCCAGCAGCTTGCGCGCCTTCCCCCGGGACACCTCGCTGGCCATCGGCCCCGACGCGAGCACCCGGGCGAACGTCTCCAGGTCCAGGCCGTGCCGGGCGGCGAAGTGCGCGGCCTCGGCCAGGCCGCTGACCATGGTGATCAGGAAGACGTTCACGGCCAGCTTCATCAGCAGGCCGCCGGGGACCGGGCCGCAGGCGATCGTCTCGGCGCACATGGGGGCGAGCAGGGGACGTACCTGCTCGATCGTGGCGGGCTCGCCGGCGAGCATGGCCACCAGCCGCCCGGCCTCGGCCGGGCCGCGCGAGCCCGACACGGGCGCCTCGGCGTAGTCGCCGCCCGCGGCCCGTACGGCGGCGCCCAGGTCCGCCGAGTACGCCGGGGACGTCGTGCCCATGTGCACCACGACGCGCCCCGCGACCATGGACGCGAACCGCGGCGTGTCGCGCCCGAGCACGGCGTCCACGGCGGCCTCGTCGGCCAGCATGAGCAGCACGACGCGGGCCCGCGTGAACACCTCGGCCGGGCTCGCCGCGACCCGCGCGCCGGCCGCCCGCAGCGGCTCGCACCCGGTCGCCGTACGGTTCCAGACCACCACCTCCGTGCTCGCCCGCACCAGGTTGAGCGCCATGGGACGTCCCATGATCCCGAGTCCGATGAAACCCGCCACGGCCATGCGCCCGACCTCCGGTTCCCGCGTTCCGCCGCCACCGTTGTAGCCGACGGGACGGGCCCCGGTCTTGAACGGTTGTGCGGCCCCCGCGCCGGTCAGGGCGTGGTGACGTCGAGTTCGTCGCTGGAGACGCCGAGCACGCCGTCGATGTCCAGCAGTTCGGTGACCAGTTCCTCGACCGGCCCCGAGCCCTGGACGACTAGCCAGATCGAGACCGACTGCCGGTCCTTGCGCTCGCTGTCGCGTTCCAGGTTGAGTTCGGCGATGACGAAGTCCTTCTCGCCGCACAGGGCCAGCACGCGCCGGAGCGCGCCGTGGCGGTCGAGGTAGGTCAGGTGCAGGCGCGACTGGGCGTACTTCGAGCGGGGCAGCCGGGCGGCGAGCGGGGTGAAGGCGAACACGACCAGGAAGTGACCCGCGGTGACGGCGACGGCCAGCAGCCACAGGCCGGCTCCGGCGGCCATGCCGACCGCGCAGGTCAGCCAGACCACGGCGGCGGTGGTCAGGCCGCGTACCGCGTCCCGGCGGACGAAGATCAGGCCGCCGCCGATGAACCCGATGCCCGACACGATCTGCGCGGCGACCCGGGAGGGGTCGAGGGTGACGTGCTCGCCCAGGACATCGGCGAAGCCGTACTTGGACACCAGCATGATCAGGGCGGCGGCGAAGCCGACCAGCGTGTGCGTACGCAGGCCCGCGCTCTTCTGGCGGATCTCGCGTTCGAGGCCGATGGCGGCCGACAACAGCAGGGCCAGACCCAGTTCGCCCAGCTGGGTCCACCCTTGCCCGGTCAGATTCGCGGCAGCGAGCGCCGTCCCCATTTGCCCAGATGTCCCCGGCCTACGGGGGATTCACACCTCTGACGGGGGCTCGGGCGGGCCGAAGCCGCCGGGAAGGCGGCGGCCTCGCTGGACCTCGACGTCCACCGGATCGACGACGCCCGCTTCCCGGACGTGTACGGCATCACCGCGACCGGCGCGGCCCTCGTACGGCCGGACGGGTTCGTCGCCTGGCGCGCCGCCTCGCTCCCGGCGCAGCCGGAGAACGAGTTGCGGCGGGTCCTGGCCGGGGTGCTCGGCCGGGATCGAGAAAAGTAGTTAGTTGCCTGACTGACTTTCTGTGCTACGGTCTTCTCAGTCAGGCAACTAACTAATCAAGGAGAACTGACATGATCGTCGTCACCGGTGCCACGGGGAACGTCGGCCGCCCGCTGGTGGGCCTGCTGGCCGGGGAGGGCCTGCCGGTCACCGCCGTCGCCCGCCGCATCACCGAGGCCGACGTGCCGCCGGGTGTGCGGGCCGTCGCCGCCGACCTGGGCGACCCCGCCGGCCTGCGTCCGGCCCTCGCGGGCGCGGACGCGCTGTTCCTGCTGGTGGCGGGGGAGGACCCGCAGGGCGTCGTCGAGGCCGCGCGGGAGGCGGGCGTCCGCCGGATCGTCCTGCTGTCCAGCCAGGGCGTCGGCACGCGGCCGGGGGCCTACCCGCACGCCGCCCGGTTCGAGGAGGCCGTACGCGGGTCGGGCCTGGTGTGGACGGTCCTGCGTTCGGGCGGCATGGCCTCCAACGCCTTCGCCTGGGCCGAGCCCGTACGGGCGCACCGCACCGCCGAGGCGCCCTTCGGCGACGTCGGCCTGCCCTTCGTCGACCCCGACGACGTCGCCGCCGTGGCGGCCGCGGTCCTGCGGGAGGACGGGCACGACGGGGCGACGTACGTGCTGACCGGGCCCGAGGCCACCACACCGAGGGAACGGGCGGCGGCGATCGGGGCCGCGCTGGGCGAGCCGGTGCGCTTCGCCGAGCAGACCCGCGAGGCCGCCCGCGCCCAGATGGCGCGGGTCATGCCGCCGCCCGTGGTGGAGGGCACCCTCGCCATCCTGGGCGAGCCCACGCCCGAGGAGCGGCGTGTCAGCCCCGACGTCGAACGTGTCCTCGGCCGCCCGGCACACCCGTTCACCGCCTGGGCCACCCGCAACGCCGCCGCCTTCCGCTGACCGCTGATGGGGCCGGAAGCGCGGCCGAGGTGGGGCCGCCGCCCCCGGGCCGCCACGATCCGCGAGCCCGGGGCCGCCAGGCGCCGTCGCCCGGGGCCGGGGGTGGCGTTGGATGGCGGTGGGATTGTCGGTGGGATTGTCGGTGGTGGTGTCTAGGGTGTCGGCGTGAGCGACAGTGACACCCCCTGGGAGCCGCCCCTCGCGGGCAGCGAGGCCGACCACCTGCTCGGTGCGCTCGACCGCCTGCGTACGACCTTCCGCTGGAAGGCCGACGGCCTCGACGCCGCCGGGCTGCGCGCCCGCGTCGGCGCCTCGGCGCTGACCCTCGGCGGCCTGCTCAAGCACCTGGCCCTCGTCGAGGATCACCTGACCACCGTCAGGCTGACCGGCGCCCCGCTCGGCGAGCCGTGGGAGTCCTCCGGCTGGGACGGCCCCGACTGGCCGTTCACCTCCGCCGAGCGCGACACCCCCGCCGAGCTGTACACCCTCTGGGACGCCGCGGTCGAGCGCGCCCGCGCCCGCATCGACGCCGCGCTCGCCGAGGGCGGCCCCGAGCAGCTCGTCCACCTGTCCTGGCCCGACGGCCGCCACGCCAGCCTGCGCCGCCTGCTGTGCGACCTCATCGAGGAGTACGGCCGCCACACCGGCCACGCCGACCTGCTCCGCGAGGCCGTCGACGGGCTCGTCGGCGAGGACCCGCCCCCCGGCTGGAAACCACGCGGCGCGGCGGCCCAGGACGCCCCCTCGCGGGCCTGACCAGTTCCGGTAGGGCCGGCCCCACCGGAACAAGCGGGCCCACGTGACTGATCTTGGGAGCGGAACGCCCAAAGATTGGGACATCGCCACCCTCTGAGGAGATGTCCTGATGAACAAGTACATTGCTGCCGCGGCCGCCGCGACCGTTCTGCTGGGAGCGGCCTCACCCGCCATGGCCGCGACCGGCGGCGGCGTGCAGCGTGAGATCGACCGGTTGACCAAGCAGGACGGCCTGGCCGGCGCGGTGGTCTCGGTACGCGAGCGCGACGGCCGTACGACCACCTGGACCTCCGGCACCGCCGAGCGCGGCACCGGCAGGCCGATGGTCGGCGGCGACGGCCGCTTCCGCGCCGCCAGTGTGACCAAGCCGGTGATCGCGGCGGCGGTGATGCGACTGGTCGCCGACGGCAAGGTGAGCCTGGACGAGCAGGTGGAGCACTACCTGCCCGGCTCGCTGCGCGGCGCCCGGGTGACCGTCCGCCAGTTGCTCCAGCACACCAGCGGCCTGCCCGAGTACTTCGACCTGGTCGACTGGACCAAGCCGGCCGTCCCCGCCGACCACCTCGCGCTCGCGCTGGCCCGCCCCTTCACCGGCGAGCCGGGTGGCCGGTGGTCGTACTCCAACACCAACTACCTGGTCGCTGGCATGATCATCGAGAAGGTGACCGGCAAGGACTTCCGCCGGGTGACCGAGGAGGGAGTGCTCAAGGGGCTGCCGGGCACGTACTGGCCGAAGCAGGGCGAGCTCGGCATCCGCGGCAGGCACGCCCACACCTATGGCCTCAACCCCGCCGCCCCCAAGGACGGCGAGACGGACATGACCCAGCTTCCCGGCTACGCGTTCGGCGCCGGCGGCGGCCTGGTCTCCACGCCGGAGGACCTCAACCGGTTCTGGCAGGCCGTCCCCGAGCGCACGCTGCGTACCATGCTCACCGGGGCCGTCCCCGCCTCCGACCCCCAGGGCAGCCGGTACGGGCTCGGCGTGTACACCTACCCGTTGAGCTGCGGACCGGCCTGGATGCACGACGGCGGGCTGCCGGGGGTACGCGTGCTCAGCGGCCGCGACCGCGCCGGCCGGGCCGCCACCGTCTACGTCACCGGCACCCCGGAGAACGACAAGCACCTGTTCGCCGCCCTCGACGCCGCCCTGTGCTGACCGCCGCCACCGACCGGCAGGCGCCCGCCCTCACCTCGCGAGCCCCGGCGAGTTCGCCCAGGTCAGCCACGGCCGCGCCGCCGGACGATCCGCCGCCACCGCTGCCGCCCGGCCGGCAGGCCGGTCATCTCCAGTCCCTTCACCGCGACGAAGGAGACCTCGCCGACGACGGCCGTGCCGACGAACCTGGCCCCTCCGCCGAAGACCGCCCCGTCGAACACGGCGTCCCGCAGGAAGGCCGTCCTCTCGAATCGGGGGCTGCGGGTGAAGGTCGCATGACGGAAACTCGCGTCGTCGGCGAAGGTCGCGCCGTCGAAGTCGGCGCCGTCGAGTCCCGGGTGGCCGTCGGCGAAGGTGACCCAAGTGAAACTGGCGTCGCCGGTGAAGGTCGCCCCGGCGAAGTTCGCGCGGCCGGTGAACGTCGTCGCCGCGAACATGGTCTCACCGGCGAAGGTCGCCTCCCGGAAGTCGGCGTCGGCCACGCGGCACTCGACGAACTCGAAGTCGACGAGGGTCGCGCCCGTGAGATCGAGGCGGGTGCCGGGCCAGTGCAGCCGGTCCGCGTCGCCGGAGTCGCGCGGCTGCCACCAGCGACGCGCCGGAGGAGGGGAGTGGTGCAGATGCCTGGCCAGGATGCGCTGGGCGGCGAGGCGCACCTGCCGTTCCTCGCGCGGATCCGGCCCGGCCGGTACGGCGGACGCCTTCCGGCGTGCGGGCGGCGTCCAGGGCCCGCGGAGATACGCGCAGATCACCTCCGCGACGGTTCCCTGGAGCGCGGGGGTGTGCTCGGCGAGGCGTTCCAGGGCGTACATGCCGCCGAGGCGGATCGCGGCCTGGTCGCTGCCGAGGTGCTCGACCGCCTTGGTGTACAGCTCGGTGACCCGGCGTTCGTTGGCGTCGTGGGTGGTGTGCGCGGTGGCCAGCTCCTGGTGGCGCTGCCGGCGTACGGCCAGCAGCAGGGTGACCGCGGCGCCGACGCCGGCCGCGGCGGCCAGGGCGGTGCGGACGGCCTCGATCCGGGCGGCGACCCGGCCGGACACCGGAACCGTGTTCAGATCCTGGAGCAGCCAGGCGGTGGTGGCCCATGCGGCGGCGCCGATCAGCAGCGCGGCGGGAAGGGTCCACCACCACATCGAGCGGGGCGGACGCAGCTCGGGCGGCCGGGCGGAGACCCGGGGCGGACGCGGTTCGCGCGGCCGGGCGGAGACCCGGGGCGGACGCGGGAAGAGGCCCATGGCGACATTCCAGCCCGGCCGCCGGGATCGTTCGGCGGCAGTGTTCAAGTCGTGACCGAACGAAGCACACCCGGCCGGCCGGCGCGCGGACGGGTCAGGCGGTCACGGTGAGGTCGTCCGCGGTCACGGCGGCTCGGGGCGGGCGGCCCGAGACGTAACGGTCGAGCTCGTCGAGGGCGCTCTCGCTCAGCCGCCGGGTCTCCGAGCCGAGCGAGCCGGCGACGTGCGGGGTGAGCATGACGTTGGGCAGGTCGTACAGCGGTGACCCGGCCGGCAGCGGTTCGGGGTCGGTGACGTCGAGGATGGCGTCGATCCGGCCGGCGGCGCACTTGCGCTCCAGCGCGGCGGTGTCCAGGACGGAACCGCGCGCGGTGTTGATCACCGTCGCGCCGTCGCGCAGCAGGGCCAGCTCGGCGGCCCCGATCAGGTGCCGGGTGGCCGGCAGCGCCGGTACGTGCAGGGTGAGCACGTCGCAGCGGGCCAGCAGCTCGGGCAGCGCGACCGGGCGGGCGCCGGCCGCGCGCACCTCGTCCGCGTCCGCGTACGGATCGGCGACCAGCACCTCGCCCAGCTCCAGCACGCGCAGCAGGTCCACGACCCGGCGGCCCACCCGGGAGAAGCCGACGACGCCGACCGTCCGGCCGCGGTTGGACAGCTCGCCTCGGTGGGCCGGGTAGGGCCAGTTCTCGCGGTGCCGGCGCGCGTCCTGGGCGAGGAACGGCGCCTTCTTCCCGGCCAGGATGATCGCGGCCAGGGTGAACTCGGCCACCGGGATCGCGTTCTCGCCGGCCGCGCTGGTGACGAGGAGGCCGCGGCGCCAGACCTCGTCGGTGGCGAACCCGCGTACCGAGCCGGCGCAGTGGAAGACCGCGCGCAGGCGGGGCGCGTCCGCCAGGCGCTCGGCGGTCAGGGGCGGGCAGCCCCACGAGGTCACCAGCACCTCGGCCGCGCGCAGCGCGCGGCGTGCCTCGGGCGTGTCCAGGTCCGCGGTCGAGACCGGGTCGCCGACCTCGGCCAGCTCGCTCAGCCGCCGTAGTTGCGGCTCGTGGAACTGCTCGGCGAAGCTCGCGGGGTCCATGACGAGCAGGGCACGCGGACGTCGTACGTTCACCTGGGTCCTCTCGGCGGCATCCCGTCAGCGGGTGCCGGGCTTGCGGAAGATGTCCCTTGATGGTGCTGGATCACGCACCCGTGGAGGAAGGGTGGGGAAAGTCCGGCATTTCGATGACATCAAGCGCTTGGTGTCCTAGCTTGAGTGCTGACCGTCAAGGAGTGCCGATGAGGAATCAGGGGCTTGGGTCTTGGCCGGCACGCAGGGCGCGGATGACGCCCGGCCGGCCGGCGGTCGGCTACCCGGGAATCGACCGGACCTACGGCGATCTGTACGACCGGGTCACGCGGCTGGCCCGCGCGTTCGCCGACCTGGATGTGGGACGCGGCGACCGGATCGCCTATCTCGGGCCAAATCACCCGTCCCTGGTGGAGACGTTCTTCGCCGCGGGGCTGCTCGGAGCGGTGTTCGTCCCGCTCAACACCCGGCTGGCCGCGCCCGAGCTGCGTTTCGTCCTGGACGACTCCGGCGCCCGGGTGGTCGTGCTCGGCGAGGGCCAGGACGGCGGCGGGCTGCCCGGCCGCCACCTGACCCAGGACGCCTTCGAGGAGCTGATCGCCGGCGCGCCCGCCGGCCCCCTCGACGAGCCGGTGAGCCAGGACGACATCTGCCTGATCATGTACACCTCGGGCACCACGGGACGCCCCAAGGGCGCCATGCTCACCCACGCCAACCTCATCTGGAACGCGGTCAACCTGCTGGTCGACGTGCCGCTCGCGCACGACGAGGTGACGCTGGTCAGCGCGCCGTTGTTCCACATCGCGGCCCTGGCGCAGACGCTCGTGCCCACCGTGCTCAAGGGCGGCAGGGCGTTGCTGGAGCCGTCCTTCGGGGTGGACAGGACGTTCGATCTGGTCGAGTCCGAGCGGGTGACGATGATGTTCGGGGTGCCGTCGATGTTCGCGGCCCTCGCGGGGTCGCCGCGCTGGGCGACGGCCGACCTGTCCAGCCTGCGGCACCTGCTGTGCGGGGGAGCGCCGGTGCCCGAGGCGCTGATCAGGGCGTACCGGGAGCGGGGGCTGACCTTCCTTCAGGGGTACGGCATGACGGAGACCTCGCCGGGCGCGCTCTTCCTCGGGGCGGGGCACCCGGACGGCAAGCTCGGCTCGGCCGGGGTGCCGTGCTTCTTCTCCGACGTGCGGCTGGTCGCCGCCGACGGCTCGCCCGCCGTCCCCGGAGAGCCCGGCGAGGTGTACGTGCAGGGCCCCAACGTGATGCCCGGCTACTGGCGACGCCCGGAGGAGACGGCGAAGGCACTGTCGGCCGACGGCTGGTTCAGGTCGGGCGACCTCGGCGTGACCGACGCGGACGGGTACGTCCGCATCTCCGGCCGGATCAGCGACATGTACATCTCCGGCGGCGAGAACGTCTACCCGGCCGAGGTCGAGAGCCTGCTGTACGAGCATCCGGCGGTGGCCGAGTGCGCGGTGATCGGCGTACCGGACGAGAAGTGGGGAGAGGCCGGCAAGGCGCTGGTCGTGCTGCGAGCGGGCATGAGCGCGGAGCCCGACGAGCTGCTGGCGCACCTGGACGGCCGCCTGGCCCGCTTCAAGATCCCGAAGTATCTGGAGTTCGTCGCGGAACTCCCGAAGAACGGCGCCGGCAAACTGCTCAAGGCCAGGCTCAGAGAGCGCTACAGAGAGCAGCGAGCCTGACCGCCGGGCAGGACGCCGGGCAGCAGGGCAGCAGGGCAGTCGGGCAGTCGGGCAGCAGGGCAGCTTGGGCGGTCGGGCGGCTCAGCCGAGGTCGGGCAGGCGGAGGTCGGCGAAGACGCCGCGGTGGTCGGTGCCCGGCACGTCGAGGATCTCCGTACTGGCCACACCCACCCGGCGGTCGGCCAGGACGTGGTCGATGGCGATGATCGGCGGGATCGCCCGGCCGTTGGGCCAGGTCGGTACGAGCCCCTTGCCCACCTGGTCGGCCGCGTCCACGTAACCGCGGGCCAGCAGGTCGCGGAAGGCACGGTGGTCGAGGCTGGCGTTGAAGTCGCCGGCCAGGATCCTGACCACCGACGGAGACGGGGACGGCAGTGCCTTGAGCGAGGCGTTCCACTCGTCCACCTTCGGGCCGAGCGGCGGGTTGGGGTGGACAGCCACGATCTCGACCTTGCCACCGGCGGGCACGGACAGCGTGGCGGCCGGCATGTTGTGGCCGATCGGGGTGAACAGGCCGGTCAGCGGCCTGAGCGGGTATTTGGCGAACAGGCCGCTGCCGATCGCGCCGTCGGCGTCCTGGAGCACCCTGTAGGGGAGCAGCTTGCGCAGCCCGGCCTCGTCGAGCCGGGCGACCGCGTCAGGCGTGAGCTCCAGCGCGCTGAACACCTGGACGTCGTACGCGCGCACCAGGCGCACCACGGTCTCGGCGTCGGCCCGGCCGAACAGGTTGATCGACAACACCCGCAGCGAGACGCCGTCGGCCACCTCCCCCGCCACCCCGGACGTCCGCGGGATCAGGCACGAGACCAGCACCACGCCCACGAGCGCCGCGCAGAGCGCCGCCGGACGGTTGCGCTTGAGCATCGACAGCAGCGCGGTCAGCGCGGCCAGCCCCGCGCCGATCGGCGTCACCGTCATGAGCTGGGTGAGGAAGGACCCGGTCTCCAGACCGCCCACCCGCAGCGCCGCCCACACGGCCAGCAGCGCGACCACGGTCCAGGCGAACCAGCGCCTGGGCCGCCGGGGTGCCCGCCGCTCGTCGGCCGGGGCTCGTTCGGTCGTCGCGCTCGCTCCGCGTTGATCCACAGCTTGAACCTTAAGGCAGCGGCGGATGGGCTGAACCGGGTCAGCCCGCGGACTCGGCCCTGGCCTTGATGGTGAGGAGCTGCCTGCGCATCGCGACGAAGTCGCCCACGTCCATCATCGCGACGTGGGCGGCGCCGCGTACGGTGGGCTCGCCGCGCGTACGCGTCCGGAGGATCAGCCGGGTGCCGCCGCCGGTGTCGCGGAGCACGACGGAACAACTCGTGGTGGCGTCGGTGCCGCGGTCGGCCAGCACCAGGCTGTACGGGGCCCCGACCCGTTCGACGACGTACCCGCCGCCGTCCATGACGTCACCGGCCTTGAGGTCGCGCGGGGGTTGCGCGAGGTCGGGGGGCGTGGGATCGGCGGTTCCGGGGCGCGCGCCGGGGCGCGGATGGCCGGTGAGCCACACCACCCAGGGCCAGACGGCGGCGGGCGGCGCGGGTGGCCTGGAGCTGGGGGAGCGGCACGATGTCGTCACCCGGCCAGGTCCTCGTGCACCTCGCTGTCGGTCGCGCCCCAGCGCAGGTGCCAGGGGCGTACGGCGAGCAGGTATCCGGCCGCCGCTCCCACGGCCAGCCGGATCAGGGGGCGTGGCAGGAACATCGCAGTACTCCTTCGCATGTGGCTGATGGAACGAGTGGAACGAGCCATTGATCGGACGCCGAAAATCGACGGCATGTGACTGAATTATGGGTGAATATGGCTAAATCTGGTGAGCTTTCCAAATTGTCAGGTCGTAGGCCTCTGCTATCGACTGCCAGGATTGCGCGAACTGTGCTTTCGCCGTCTGCGCGGCCTCCGATCTGCTGAGTCCGCGCCGATAATCCCGGTCGCCGGAGACCGGGCCCGTACAGCCGCCCGCGAGATGGCGGCGGGCCCAGGACAGGAACGCGGTGTCGGCGTCGTAGGAGGCGTCGAGCGCGGTGATGAGCGTCTGCTTCAGCGCCGCGCCGTCGGGGAGGGCCGCCAGCTCCAGGGTCCGGGCGGCGGCGAGCTGGTCGCGGCGGCTCGCGGTGATGTCCTCGATCGTGTCCACGGCGTTCCGCCGGCACCTGGTCGCGTCGGCGATCGCCGTCGAGAGGCTGGAACGGGTCGAGCTGCTGCTGGACAGCAGGCTTTCCACCTGCCCGGCCTGCTGGGCCGCCACCCCGTCCCCGCCCGCCGTCGGCTCCCCGGTGGGGGTCGCCTCGCCGCTCGGGGTCGCGTCCCCGGTCGCGTCCTCGCTGGGAACGGCGTCCCCCGTGGGTGCCGGGTCCCCGGTCGCCGCCGGGTCGCCCACCGCCGGGTCCGACGCCTGCGACTGTACGGCCGCCGGCGTCCCGCCCTCGCCCGCCACGGCGGTGGCGGACGGACGGCTCCCGGCCAGCCACCACACCACGGCCGTTGTGGCGCAGGCCGCCGCCACGCTGACCAGCACCACCGGACGCCGCCACGCCGGACCCCGCAACCGCTCAGGCGGAGGCGGCAGCCCATCACTCCCCACACTCGCCCGCGACCCCCCACCCCCGAACCCCCGCACACCTTCCATCCCCCCACCAAAGGACGCCCCCTCGCCGTACGGCCTGCCGGGGACGGGGGACCCGCCGGACGGGCTTCCGCCGGACGGGCCCTCGGCGCCTGCGGGGCCTGTGCCCTTGGGGGCCGTGTCCGAGGGGTTGGCGTCCGTGGGGGGCGGGGGAACGGGGGGTGGGGGAGCGGTGCTGGGGGTGGGGGCGCCGCAGCGGGGGCATTGGGGGAGGGTGCCGGGGTCGCTGCCGCATCGCCGGCATCGGCCGCCCGCCCCTGAATGGTGGACCAATACACCCTCCCGTAATGCTCCGTAAAGGGATGAATTTCGATTATTAAGCTTTGTGCAGAGCTTCAGTTCCGGTCAACGAGACTATTTGATAACAACCATCCCCCTCACGCACTCGCCCCTCATAAGCTCGGCCGCGCAATCACCGACGAAGGAGGGTCATGGCCGTCGACAGCCCCGGCGCCGCCGGCTCGACGCGTGACACGGCGGCCGGCACGGGCGTCCCGCGCATGAGCAACGTCACGCGCTACCTCAGCGCCGCCGCCTACCTGGACAGCGGGTTCCGCGACCGCGTCCTGGCGGAGCTGATGTTCGATCCCTACCGCGCGGTCCCTCCGTCCTACGGCGGCTTCGACCTGGTCCCGGTCGTCCACCACTGCCGGCGTTCGCGCTCGATGCTCGTCGTCCGCGACGCGCTCATCACCGTGTTCTTCCTCATCGGGTTCATGGTCTCCCCGCTGAGCACGATCGCGTGGGTGGCGATGCTCGTCCCGCTCGTGTTGCTGACCTCCGCGCAGGTCCGGCGCGGATCGATGGCGCTGCGCGCCCTGATCTGGTTCTGGGCCGGGAACATGGCCCTCTTCCTGCTGCTCGCGCTGCTCTCCAGCGGGCTGTGGGCCATGTGGGCCACCGCGCTGTCCGGCCCCTCGTTCTTCGACGACAGCCCCTCCTACGGCCCCGCCGAGATCCTGAGTCTGGGCCTGGGCGCGCTGGCGCTGGCGATGTTCGTGCCCTTCATCACGCTGGGGGTGGCGCTGGTCTACCGGATCGCGACGTACATGACGCTGGCCGGCACGCTGCGGCCGGGCGCGCCCGAGCCGGTCACCAGGGCGGCCAACCCCAAGACGGCCCACCGCGTCGACTACGTGCGCAGCGCCCAGTGGGGCAACGTCACCATGTACGCCAACGAGGACGCCTTCATGGGCGCCGGTTCCATCGTCCGGAGCTGGTCGATCGCCGTCGAGCTCGACCGCGTACGCGGCCGCGAGGGCCCGCCGCGCCGCCAGGATGACCCGGTCGACGTCGACCCCGTCGAGCTGCACGCCTTCGTCCGCGAGCGGCTCAAGGACATGCGCGACCGCGTGCTGCGCCCGAACGAGGGCATCCAGCGCCTCGACATCGGCGACCACGTCGTCACCAGGGGCGTCTTCACCGTGGCCGACTGGCACCAGGGCGGCGTCCAGGTGCCCCACCCGCTGATCGGCAAGAACGGCCTGCCCAGGTCCCACGCCACGCAGGAGGAGATCGAGGCCATCGCCCGCCATCCCCAGGGCGGCGTGCGCTACTACCAGCGGGTCACGATCAACAACGCGGGCCAGGAGATCCGCGACCGCAACGGCGAGCTCGTCGCGCCCGCCGAGGACCAGGAGGCGCTGACCTCCGCCTTCATCTACCTGGCCGTCGAGGGCCGGATGCTCTACACCCAGTTCGTGGTCACCGTGCTCCCGCCCGCACTCGGCCCGTACCACGTGGTGGACCGGCTGCCCACGATGACCGGCGGCCGGATCGCCTGGGAGGCGGTCAGGTCGCTGAAGCTGCGGCTGCTGCGCGACGTGCTGGCCGCGCCGGCCCGCCTGGCGCGCGCGGGCATGCAGGCCGTCCGCCAGAACATGCTGGTCCCCGACCCGCGCAAGCACATCGTCTATCCCTACGGCGCCCGCTTCAGCGTCCGGGAGCTGGGCGCGAGCGACGACCTGCAGACCCACATCCAGGTGCTCGACGTCTCCAAGTACGTGCGGATGATCGAGCAGCGGCTCACCGAGGCGGTCCTCGACTTCCTGGAGGACCGGGGCGTGGAGACCGGCGCGTACCGGTTGCAGGCGGCGAGCGTGACCATGAACACGCTGTCCGTGAGCGGCGGCGCCACGGTCAGCGGCCCGGTGGCGTTCGGGCAGCAGGCGTCGGCGACGGTCAACAACCTGGGAAGGCAAGGCACGTGACGAACGAGGAGACCCCCATGGACAGCCGGTACGGCGTGCACATCAGCGGCGGCGAGGTCAGCGGCCCGATCGCGGTGGGGCCCCACTCCCGCGCCACGGTCAACAACCTGGGCGGCACGTCCCCCGGCGAGGCGGCCCGGCTCCTCGACCGGCTGGAACGCCTGCTCGCCGAGCACGAGTCGGACGTGACCGAGCCGGCACGCGCCCGCCGGGACGTCGCCGACGTGCGGCAGGAGATCGAGCAGGCCGATCCCGACCGTTCCCGGGTCATGGACGCGCTGAAGCGGCTGTCGGCACGGGCGGCCGAGGTGTCGGTGATCGTGGAGGTCGTCGGCCAGATCCGCGAGCTGTTCGCCTGAACGCGGACCCGCTGGTAACGCGGACCCGCCGATAGCGCGGACCCACCAGTAACGCGGACCCGCCGATGACGCGGCCTCGCCGGTGTGCGGGCCGGCGGGCTGGGGTCAGCGGAAGACCGCGACCGCGGCCTCGCCGAGCATGTCGTCGATCAGCTTCACGACGTCCTTGACGACGGGGGAGTGGGTGACCGCGATCTCGCGGAGGCGTTCGATGAGCCGGGCCGAGGGCTGGTCGAGGTAGAGCTCGGCCTCCAGCCGCAGCGCCCCCACCAGCCCGCACAGCGCCGCGCCGCGCCCGTCGGGCTGCTTCCACCCCTCCACCGCCGAGCGCACCCCGGCCGAGGCGCGCACGACCGAGGCGATGTCGGCGAGCTGGTAGCGCGTGTACGGCAGCATGCCCATGCGCCGCCTGGTCACCATGACGAGCACGTTCGAGGCGACCAGGCTCTGGCGGGTGCGGTCGTAGGCGTCCTCGGCCAGCTTCTTGATCCAGAACTTGGCGTCCCGCTTGGCCCGGTCGCGGGCCAGCATCGGCACGAGGGAGTCGACGACCGGGTCGCCGACCGGGGTGGGATCGGCGACGGAGATCCCACCCTGCCCGACCGTGACGCGCTCGCTCAGGGCCAGGTCGAGCAGCACGGCCCCGGCCAGCCCGAGCGCCATCGAGTGCTGGTGCACCAGGGGCTTGCCGGTCTGGTCGTGGCCGATGAGGAACAGCTCGTGATGCAGTGGCGCCCGGGTCACGTCGCTCGGCTGACTGTCACGTCGGCCGCAGGCTCGCCGCCCAGCACGGGCCGGCGGCCGAGTGCGTACAGGATGCCGAGGACGACGGCGCCGATGCCCAGCCAGATCAGGCCCACCCGCTGCGCCATGATGTTGGCGTTGATGATCACGAAGATCAGGATCGCCATGCCGATCAGCGGCGCCAGCAGGTGCGACCAGATGTCGGTGGAGCGCCCGCGGACGGTGTAGTGCACGATCACCGACAGGTGCAGGATGACGAACGCGATCAGGCCGCCCATGTTGACCAGGCTGCCCAGCAGGCCGATGCCGTCCTCGCGGTTGGCCATCCACACGCCGAGGCCGATGGACAGGGCCGAGACGAGCAGGATGGCGTTGGCCGGCACGGAGTGCTTGACCGACACCTTGGCGAGGAAGGAGGGCAGTTGCCGGTCGCGGGCCATCGCGTACAGCAGGCGGGAGACGGCGACCTGGGCGACCAGCGTGTCGGCCAGACCCCAGGAGATCGCGGTGGCGGTCGAGGTGATGTGCCGCAGCCACTCGCCGCCGGCCGCGGCGGCGGCGTCGTAGAAGGCGGTCTCGGAGCCGTTGGCCAGCACGCCCGCCGGGTCCGGCACGACCAGGGCCGCGACCCAGACCTGGACGATGAACAGCAGGCCGGCCAGGAGCAGCGCGAGCCGCATGGCCTTGCCCACCTGGGCCGAGCCGCCGGACGACTCCTCGACGAGCATGCTGATGCCGTCGAAGCCCAGGAAGGACAGCACCGCGACGGAGACCGCGGCGAAGATCACCGGCCAGGAGAAGGTGTCCGGGTTGAACAGCGGAGAGAGGCTGAACCCGTGCCCCCTGCCCTGGAGCAGCGCCCAGACCCCGGCCAGCACGAACAGGCCGAGCACGACCAGCTCACAGGTGATCAGCACCTTGGTGAGGGACATCGTCATCCGGATGCCGCGCAGGTTGATCAGCGTGTTGACCGCCACGAAGATGATCATCCAGACCCATACGGGCACCTGCGGCACGGTGTTGTGCATGGCGACCGAGGCGACGAGGTAGAGCAGGCTCGGCACGAGGAGGTAGTCGAGCAGGATCGCCCACCCGGTCATGAAGCCGACAGGCGGGGCGATGCCGCGGCCCGCGTAGTTGTAGACCGAGCCCGACAGCGGGAAGGCCTTGAGCATCTGCGTGTACGACGCGGCGGTGAACAACATCGCGACCATGCCCACCAGGTACGCCAGGACCGGCATGCCGCCCGACGCCGAGTAGACCGGACCGAAAATCGCGAAGGGCGCGATCGGCACCATGAAGATCAGGCCGTAGAACACGAGATCGGTGAGCCCGACCCCACGGCGTAATTCCTGTCGGTAGCCGAACTGCTCGATGTTCTCCTGTGGTAGCACGACAGCCTCTCATGTCGTCATGCGTGAACGCTGGGGGGTGCGGGCCGTCGGTATACGCATGGGATTACGGACACCGGTGGGGCTCGATCTGGCGATCCTTCCGTAGCCCACCGTCACGTCGCAAGAGGCTGCCCCAGGTCGTACGTACCTGACCTCGCCGAAGCGGGCGGGACGCGGGCCGTCCCGCCCGCCCGCGGGCGGCGCCGGTCAGCAGGCGCCGGCGTCCTTCCAGACGCCCCACTCGCCGGTGGTGCCGGGCTCCTGGCCCTGCGTCCACCACTTGGCCTCCCACGTGTGGCCCTTGTGCGAGACGCGCTGGCCGCCGGTGTAGACGGCCGTCGCGCTCCAGGCGGGCGCGGTGCAGGCGCCGCCGGTCGGGGTGACGGTCGGCGTCGGGCTCGGGCTCGGCGTGACGCCGCCGCGCGCCAGGTCCTGCGCCAGCCCGTACGTCCGGCCGCCGAAGGTCAGGGTGTAGTTCGCCTGGCCGGGGACGGGCAGGTAGTAGACGTAGTCGAGGGTCACCGACGCCCCGGGGGCGAGCGACTGCCAGGTGGGCAGCTTCACCGACACCCGGTGGAAGTCGCCCTTGAGCCCGCCGATGTTGTTGCCGGTGTGCTCGCTGCTGATCACCCGCAGGCCGAAGCCCGACTGGTCCTTGGCGTTGTTCGGCGCCGAGGTCGCGTAGTCCCACTGGAACTCCGCGCCGCCCGGGATGGCGGTCTGGGTCCTGTTGGTGATGACGAGCTTGGGGTTGATCGGGTAGTTGCTGTCACCGGCGGGGAAGCCGGTGGCCTCGATCGTGACGTCCAGCTTCTCGGCCGGGACGGCCACCTTGGCCTTGGCCTTGGCCGCGCCGTACGGGGTCGCCGTCCTGAGCTTGTCGTAGAGCAGGCTCGTCAGGGTCTGGCCCATGAAGTACTCGCCCTTGGCCGCGTCCCAGGCGTAGTCGCCGGCCAGCTCCCAGATCATCACGCCGCCGATGCCCTGGTTCTTGACGTAGTCGGCCTTGGCGCCGAGCGACTGGTCGTCCTCGGTGGACAGGAACACCTTCTTGGTGGCGTTCCACAACCAGGGCGCGGTCAGGGTGGTGTTGTAGTTGCGGGTGTAGGCGCCGGTCAGCCGGTCCTCGGGGTCGTTCGCCGGGTCCAGGCCGTAGGCGGGGCCGTAGGAGCCGGCGATGCCCTTGGCCAGGTTCATGGCGTGCCACATGGGGTTGGAGCCGGCGCCGACCTCCTTGCCGTTCTCCTCGTCGTGCCACAGGTTGTCGATGCCGCGGGCGCCGTCGCCGCAGGTGGTCAGGCCCTGCGGGCAGCTTCCGCTCGGGCCGTTGGAGGTGCCCCACAGGCCGTTCACGCCGCCGTTGACGTTCTTCCAGCCGCGTGTGTAGTACGGCACGCCGACGTTGATCCGGCCGGCCGGCATCGCGCCGCGGAAGTAGTGGTAGGCCCAGTCGGTGTTGAGGTAGCCGAGGCCGCCGTACTGCGCGGCGGTGTAGACGCCCCACTTGGCCAGCTCGGCGTCCTTGCCGTCGTCGTACAGGGCGGCGTTGGGGCCGACGAACTCGTTCCAGGCGCCGTGCAGGTCGTACGACATGATGTTCACGTAGTCCAGGTACTGGGTGACCTGGAACGTCTCCATGCCGCGCAGCAGGTAGCCGGAGGCGGGGGCGGCGACGGTCAGCATGTAGTACTTGCCGTCGGCGGCGGCCGCGGTGTCCAGCTTCTGGCGCAGCGTCTTCATCAGGGCCGCGTAGCCCTTCATGAGGCTCGACCTGCGGGCGTTGGCGAGGGTCCAGTCGAGCGGGTTCCCGGCGTCCTTCATCGAGGTCGGGTACTCGTAGTCGATGTCCACGCCGTTGAACCCGTACGCGCGTACGAACGCGACGACCGAGTCGGCGAACGTGCCGATGCCGGCCTGGTTGACCGAGCCGTCGGCGTTGGTGGTCATGGAGTAGAAGCCGCCGGAGGCCACACGCTTGCCGGTGGCGTCGAAGTAGCCGCCGGTCTCGGCCCAGCCGCCCACCGACACCAGCGTCTTGGTGCCGGGGTTCTGCTTCTTGTACTTGTTCAGCAGGTTGAAGTGGCCCTTGTAGGAGTAGGCCGGGTCCATCTCGGCGCCCGCGACGCCCGGCCACTCCATCCCGGTGGCGGTGTCGTCGACGGCGATCTTGTTGGAGCCGTCGACGTGCGCGAAGGCGTAGTTGATGTGGGTGACCTTGCCCCACGGGATGTTGGAGGCCAGGTAGGCGGGCTGGCCGTTCTTGCCGGTGCGCCAGCTCGTGAAGTAGCCGATGATGCGGCGGGGGTGGTCGGCCCCCATCTTCTCGCGGCCGTCCTCGTCGTAGTTCAGGCAGTAGGGGACGTCCACGCCGGGGGTCTGGTAGAGACCGTCCGGGCGGCAGGCGGCGTTGTCGGTCGCGGCGGTGGCCGTACCGGCCAGGGCTCCGGCGATGAGGAGCAGCGAGGTGCCGCACGCGGCGAGCGCCGCGTGTAAACGTGAAGGCTTCAAGGGCCACCTCCGATGGGGCATGACTGGGGGGTTGATCGGAACCTAAGTCTGCTGACCAGGGCCGTCAATGCTCTCTATTAGGAAACTTTCTTAATAATTCGCGCAAGGGCCGCGGAGTCCGATGGTTGCCCCCGGCCGATCATGGAGGTACGGTGCCTCCACCCGCGTGTTAATCGATTAACAGCACCGATCGACAGCACGCCGTCAGCGCCGACCGGCCTTCGACAGGAGCCCACGCTTGCGCCCGAACGTGATCGTCGTCCTCACCGACCAGCAGCGGTGGGACACCGTCGGCCCGCTCACCCCGAACCTCGACCGGATGGCCAGGAACGGCACGCAGGCCACGGTGGCGCTCACCCCGCAGCCGGTGTGCGCCCCGGCCCGCGCCGCCCTCCAGACCGGGCGCTTTCCCACGTCCGTGGGTGTGCACCGCAACGGGCTCACCCTTCCCGAGGGGCAGCGCACGCTCGCCCACCACTTCGGCGCGGCCGGGTACGCCACCGGCTACATCGGCAAGTGGCACCTGGCGGACGGCGACCCCGTACCGGCCGGGCAGCGCGGCGGCTACGGCACCTGGCTGGCGGCCAACACGCTGGAGTTCACCTCCGACGCCTACCGCACGATCGTCTACGACGACGCGGCCGAGCCGGTGTTCCTGCCCGGCTACCGCTCCGACGCGCTGGTGGACGCCGCCGTCAGGTTCGTCGCCGACCACCACGCCGAGCCCTTCTACCTGTTCCTGTCGTTTCTGGAGCCCCACCACCAGAACGAGGTCGACAACCACCCGGCCCCCGACGGCTACGAGGAGCGTTACCAGGGCCGCTGGCTGCCCGCCGACCTGGCCGCGCTCGGCGGCACCTCGGCCCGCCACCTGGGCGGCTACCTGGGCCAGGTCAAACGGCTGGACGAGGGCCTGGGCCGGCTGCTCGACGCCCTGCGCAGCATGGACCTGCTCGACGACACGATCGTGGCCTACACCTCCGACCACGGCAGCCACTTCAGGACCAGGAACGACGAGTACAAACGTTCCTGCCACGACGCGTCCCTGCGGGTGCCGCTGGCGCTGCGCGGCCCCGGCTTCGACGGCGGCGGCGCGATCTCCCGCCCGGTCAGCACCCTCGACCTGCCGCCCACGCTGCTGGCGGCGGCCGGGCTGCCGGTGCCCGGCGAGATGCAGGGCCGCTCGTTCCTGCCGCTGCTGGCCGACTCCCGCGCGCCCTGGCCGGAGGAGGTGTTCTTCCAGGTGAGCGAGTCGGAGGTGGGCCGCGGCATTCGTACGGACCGGTGGAAGTACTACGTCGTCGCGCCGGACGCCGACCCGTGGGACACCCCCGCCGCCACCCGCTACCACGAGCAGGCCCTGTACGACCTGCACAGCGACCCCCACGAACTGGTCAACCTGGCCGGGCTGCGCTCGCACGCCCAGGTGGCCGCGGAGCTGCGCGAACGCCTCATACGCCGGACGGTCGAGGCGGGCGAGGCCGAACCGGTCGTCGACCCGGCCGCCGAGCTGGACTCCGACGAGCGGGTGCTGCCCGACCCCGCCGTACGCGTGCTGGGCCCCGAGCCGGTCAGGTTCGGGCACCAGCGGCGCTCATGAGCCCGTCCTGCGCATGATGAGCACGGCGATGTCATCGCGCTGGGCGCCGTCGGTGAAGGCGGTCAGGTCAGCGGCCAGGGCCTCGACGGTCCTGGCCGGCGGGTCGCGGGCCCAGGCGCGCAGCCGCCGCTCCAGCGGGTAGAACTCGCCGTCGCGGTTGCGGGCCTCGGTGACGCCGTCGGTGCACAGCAGGAGCGAGGCGCCCGCCGGGAAGGCGAAGCGCGCGCTGTGGCGCGGCACGCCCGTCAGCGCGGCCAGGCCGAGCGGCACCTCGGGCTCGCCGAGCCAGAGCTGCCCGGCGTTCCCGCCGTGGATGAGGTACGGCGCGATGTGCCCGCAGTTGACCGCGTCCACCTCCAGCTCCGGCCCGATGTCGAGCAGGAGCGCGGTGACGAAGCGTTCGCGCTCGCCGGTGTGCGCGGCGAACCTGTTGTGCCTGATCACCGCGTCCTCCAGGGCGTCGGCCACGCCCATGAGGGTGGTCTCGCGGTAGGCCGCCTCCCTGAAGGCGCCCAGCACGGCCAGCGCGGCGCCGATCGCGGGCAGCCCCTTGCCCTGCACGTCCGCGATCATCACCCGGGTCCCGTACGGCGACGGCGCCACCTCGTACATGTCGCCGCCCACCATCGTGTCCTCCTCGATGGGCTGGTAGAGGCCGTCCACGACCACGTCGAGCGAGCGCAGCGGCAGCGGCCTGACGAGCTGGCGCTGCAACGCCGCGGCCGCCGACCGCAACCGGCGTACCTCCTCCTCGCGCTGGATCCGGTAGCTCGCGCCGACCACGCTCATCAGCCCGAACGCCGCGGTGAAGCCGGAGACCTCCAGGTTCGTGCGCAGGTTGCCGCCCAGATAGGCGACCGAGCCCGACACCACCAGCAACACCCACAACGACGCGATCGCCGTCTGCCACACCGTGCCGAGCCCCGACACGATCGCTGGCAGGAAGATCAGCACCGGTACGAGCTCCGCGCCCCCGCCGGTGAACTTGTCCAGCCCGACCACCAGCGCCGTGATGCCGATCAGAAAGACCACGAACACCGGCGTCGAGAACAAGGGCTGTTTGAGCCCGCCACCCCAGAGAATCGTCGTTCACCCCCGGTGACCAGCTTCTCCCAGAGAGTAGGCGTTCCGTCCTGCGGCACGCCGGACACGGCGAAGGGCCGGTCCCGAAACCGGGACCGGCCCTGAGGTGCGAACTTATCCGAGGCCGTTCTTCATGGCCGTGAGGAGTTCGGCGTTGGTGGTGTCACCGCTGAGCTCCCAGAAGAACGCGCCGCCGAGGCCCTGGCTCTTCGTGTAGCCCATCTTGCCGCCGATCGTGCTCGGCGTGTCGTAGCTCCACCACTGGTTGCCGCAGTAGGCGTAGGCCGTGCCCGCGACCGTGCCGTTGGACGGGCAGCGGGTCTTGATGACCTTGTAGTCCTCGATGCCCTGCTCGTACGTGCCGGGCGCCGGGCCCGTCGCCGCGCCGCCGGGCGCGGCCTGGGTCACGCCGGTCCAGCCGCGGCCGTAGAAGCCGATGCCGAGCAGCAGCTTGGCGCCCGGGACGCCCTTGCTCTTGAGCTTCTGGATGGCGTTGTCGGTGTAGAAGCCGGGGATCGGGATCTTGTCCCAGGTGGTGAGCGGCGAGTGCGGGGCGGTCGGGCCCTTCGCGTCCCATCCGCCGAAGAAGTCGTACGTCATGACGTTGTACCAGTCGACGTACTGGGCGGCGCCGCCGTAGTCGGCCGCGTCGATCTTGCCGCCGTCGTTGCCGTCGGCGGTGATGGCCGCGGTGACCAGGTTGTTCGAGCCGAAGCGCGAACGCAGCGCGGACATGACGTTCTTGAACGCCGCCGCGCCGCTGGTGTCACAGGTCAGGCCGCAGGCGTTCGGGTACTCCCAGTCGATGTCGATGCCGTCGAAGACGTCGGCCCAGCGGGGGTCCTCCACCAGCTTGTAGCAGGAGTCGGCGAAGGCCGTCGGGTTCTGGGCCGCCTGGCCGAAGCCGCCGGACCAGGTCCAGCCGCCGAAGGAGAAGAGCACCTTCAGGTTCGGGTACTTCTTCTTGAGCTTGCGGAGCTGGTTGAAGTTGCCGCGCAGGGCGCCGTTGTCCCAGGTGTCGGCGACGCCGTCCACGCTCTCGCCCGCCTGGTAGAAGCGGTCGTAGTCGGCGTAGCTGTCGCCGATCGTGCACTGGCCGTTCTGCACGTTGCCGAACGCGTAGTTGATGTGCGTCATCTTGGCCGCGGAGCCACTGGTGTCGATGTTCTTGACGTGGTAGCCGCGCTGGTAGATGCCCCACTGGACGAAGTAGCCCAGCACCTTGTTACCGCCACCGCCGCCACCGGTGGTGGTCGCGGTGATCTGGTTGCTGTCGGCGGAGCGGTTGCCGGCGGCGTCGCGCGCGCGCACGGTGTAGGTGTAGGAGGTGTTGGCGCTGAGGCCGGTGTCGGTGTGCGAGGTGCCCGTGACGGTGGTGACGAGGTTGCCGCCCCGGTAGATCTCGTAGCCGGTGACGGCCACGTTGTCGGTGGAGGCGTCCCAGGTCAGCGAGACGGTGCTGTTGCTGACGCCGGTCGAGCGCAGGTTGCCGGGGACCGAGGGCGGGGTCTTGTCGTCGCCGCCGCCCGTGGTGGTCGCGGTGATCTGGTTGCTGTTGGCCGAGCGGTTGCCGGCCGCGTCCCGCGCGCGCACGGTGTAGCTGTAGGCCGTGTTCGCCGTCAGGCCCGTGTCGCTGTACGTGGTGCCCGTGACGGTGGTGACGAGGTTGCCGCCCCGGTAGATCTCGTAGCCGGTGACGCCCACGTTGTCGGTGGAGGCGTCCCAGGCCAGGGCCACGCTGTTGTTCGTGACGCCGGTCGAACGCAGGTTGCCCGGCACGGACGGCGCGGTCGTGTCACCGCCGCCGCCACCGGAGACCTTCCACAGCGCCGCCACGTTCGGCGGCTCCCAGCCGGGCTGGGAGGTGTGCGCCTGGAGACAGACGTAGTCGACGCCGTTGTAGGTGACGACCGTGCCGGCGGTGTAGGCCGTCCACGGCGCCCAGGCCGCCGCGAAGGCCACCGTACTGGCGGAGGCGATCGGTGGGGCGGCCACGGCCGCGGTAAGGGGCAGGGCAAGTGCCGCCATTCCCGCCAGGACCTTGCTCAGAATGGTGTGTTTCATGTCGCTCCGACATCCGTTGGGGGGTGTGTGGGGAGTGGGATGGGAGACTTCTGGGGAAACTATTAGGAAAGTTTCCTTTAAGTTGTGAATCGACGGTAGCTTCTGCCTGCGGGAGCGTCAATACGTATCGGTCAGGTGTCCGTAACCGTGCCGGTCAGGGCCCGGATACGCCCGTTCACAGGGGGATAACGGTTCAGGAACGGGGGCTGACGGCGGGGTGAGCCGTGGCCCAGCATTGGATCGTGGCAGGAATCTCCGCCTGGCGGCGGACGCCCACGCGCCGCGGACCCTATGTGGCCCGCGCGGTCGCGGAGTTACGGTCCTGGCCGTCGCTGGCTCTCAGCGACACCGGGCAACAGATCGCCTTCACCGTACGCGGAACCGAGATCCTGCGCCTGGCCGGCCGGGACGAGATCCACGTACGCCTCACCGCACCCGCCATCGGACGCCTGGAGCCCTATCTCCATGCGTGCGATCAGATCCATGCCTGCCGCGACCGCGCCTGGGTCGCCGTGCAGGTCGACGCCGAGCCGGATCTGGAATTGCTGCTCGCCCTCACCAGCGTCGCCATAAAGGCGCACGTGGCCTGACATTCGGCGAGCGGCGTTTCTTTTCGGCTGTCGAAATAATTGCCCGCGTTTGCCCTGGAATTACTCGCCGGGTACGTTGGTTGTACACACCCAAGCGGGGAGTCGTCCCAGGTAGGGATGACATTGCCCGGGAATTACCCAGGCAGGCCCCATGTTGTACAGAGTCGGCGCGGGCAATCCGCGTCCGGGCGTCGCAGATATACCTTCAGGCCCTTTCCTGGGCCCGGGAAGACGTGCGTCAGCCCTTTGCCTGACCAGAGACCGCTGAATCCGCCTGTGTGCGGAACCGGGGACCCATGTGTCCATCGGGGTGAATCGGCACTGCTGTGCCGTAGGGCAGCTTCCCGCCCGAACCCGTCAGCTAACCCGGTAAGCGGCACGGAAGCACAAGGAGTAATCCCTCATGGCCAAGCACCGTCTTCACCGTGCCTTCAAGCTCGACGTCGCCAAGCTCGCCCTCGGCGCGACCGCCATCGCCGGCGTGCTCGGCACGCACGCCGCAGTGAACGCCGACACCGCCTCGCAGGCCGCCGCCGGCACCACCGCCGCGCGGACCGCCGAGACCGCCGCCCGCCCGTACGTCGCCAAGGTGAGCGACGAGAGCGCCAAGGGCAAGGTCAACGTCACCGCCGCCCAGGTCCTGGCCACCGCCAAGGCCCAGGTCGGCACCACCGAGGACGCCAACGGCGGCGGCACCAAGTTCCAGAAGTGGTACGCCTCCTCGCAGCGCGCCGGCGAGACCGTCGCCCGTGACGGCGGCAACCGCCAGGCCTACGTCAACGCCGCCTGGTGCTCGATGTTCGTCTCCTGGGTCGGCAACCAGACCGGCGCCACCCCGCAGATCGGCTGGGACGCCTACACCGTCGCCCACGCCAAGTGGTTCGCCGCCAACGACCGCTGGGGCACCGAGGCCAAGCCCGGCGCCGTGGTCTTCTTCTCCTGGGGCGGCAGCAAGGACCTGAGCGCCATCCAGCACGTCGGCTTCGTCGTCAAGGACAACGGCGACGGCACGATCTCCACGATCGAGGGCAACACCGGCAACGGCAAGGTCGAGGAGCGAGTCCGCCCGACGTCGCAGGTCGTCGGCTACGGTTACCCGTCCTACGCCGCCTGATCCCACTCCGAAAGAGCGCACTCCCACGTCGGGGGTGCGCTTTTTCGTGTGCGGGAGCGGCTCAGGGGGTGGGGGGATTCGTGTGCTGGCCGACCAGGGTGGTGGCGGCGTGGGCGGCCGACCGGGCCGCGCCCGGGTCCTCGGAGATCATCGCCGTCACGGTGGCGCCGTCGATCAGGGTGAGCAACTGCTCGGCGAGCAGGCCGGGATCCTCCGCGCCGGCCTCCTCCGAGAGCGAGCGCAGGTAGGCGCGCAGGCGCTCCTTGTGCTCGCGCACCGCCGTACGCACCACGGCCGAACCGGCGCCCAGTTCGGCGAAGGCGTTGGCGAAGCCGCAGCCCCGGAAGTCGTCCTCGGTGAACCAGCGCTCCAGCCAGCGGAACACCGAGGGGATGCCGTCGCCGTCGTCGGCCACGTACGCGGTGAGCGAACCCATCCAGAGCTCGTCCCGCCGCCGCAGGTACGCCTCGACCAGGGCCTCCTTCGACGGGAAACACTGGTAGAGCCGTTTCAGCGAGACGCCTGACGCGGCCCTGATCTCGTCCATGCCGACCGCCTGCACGCCGCGGCGGTAGAAGAGGTCGCCCGCGGCGTCCAGCAACCGCTGCTCGTGATCCATGACACTCCTCCAGATGCTTGCCGCGGAGAACGCTCGTTCTCTACGCTAGCGCACAGCCCGGGAGAACGCTCGTTCTCTCGACATGAGAGGACATCGCATGACACGCCCGCCCGTTCCGCCGTTCACCGAGGAGACCGCCCGGATCAAGGTCCAGGCCGCCGAGGACGCCTGGAACACCCGCGACCCCGACCGCGTCGCGCTCGCGTACACCGAGGACTCGGTGTGGCGCAACCGCGGCGAGTTCGTCACGGGCCGCGCCGAGATCGCCGCCTTCCTGCGCCGCAAGTGGGAGCGCGAGCTGGACTACGCCCTGCGCAAGGAGCTCTGGGCGTTCACCGGCGACCGCATCGCCGTCCGCTTCCAGTACGAGTCCCGCGACGCCGCCGGACAGTGGTGGCGCAGCTACGGCAACGAGCAGTGGGAGTTCGACGAGTCGGGGCTGATGCGGCGCAGGGAGGCCAGCATCGACGACGTCCCCATCTCGGCCGGCGACCGCCGTATCTTCGGGCCGCGCCCCGAGTCGGACCACGGCGTGGACGTGCTCCCCGTCCACTGACTCCCCGTCCACTGACTCCCCGTACGCCGCCGCCGACCAGGCGGCGGCCCCGGGCGCGTGGGATCCCGGTTCGCGCGATGATCGCCGGGGTAAGGTCGAGAGGCCGATCCCAGGAGGTCTGACATGGCGGTACTGCTGCTGGGCACCCTCGACACGAAGGGGGCGGAGTACGCCCTCGTCCGCGACCTGATCACCCGGGCCGGGCAGGACGTCGTCCTCATGGACACCGGCGTGATGGGCTCCTCCGCGCTGGCCGCCGACGTCCCGGCCGAGGCCGTCGCGCGGGCCGCGGGCACCGACCTCGACCGGCTCAGGAGCGCGGGCGACCGCGGCGCGGCGCTGGCCGCGATGGCGGCCGGGGCCACCGCGCTCGCCAAGGACCTGCACGCCCGCGGCGGCCTGAGCGGCGTGCTCGCGCTCGGCGGCAGCGGCGGCTCCTCCATCGCCGCCGCGGTCATGCGGGCGCTGCCCGTCGGCCTGCCCAAGCTGCTGGTCTCGACCATGGTCAGCGGCGACGTCTCCGCCTACGTCGGGGAGAGCGACGTGACGCTCATGTACAGCGTCGTCGACGTCGCCGGCGTCAACTCCGTCTCCCGCCGCATCCTGTCCAACGCCGCCGCCGCGATCAGCGCGATGGCCGCCTCGTACGACGCCCGCGCCGAGCCGGCCGGCGAGGACAAACCGCTGGTCGCGGCCACGATGTTCGGCGTCACCACGCCGGCCGTGGACGCAGCTCGGGCCCGGCTGGAGTCCCTGGGCTACGAGGTGCTGGTCTTCCACGCCACCGGCTCGGGCGGACGCGCCATGGAGGCGCTGGCCGCGGGCGGCCACTTCGCCGGGGTGCTCGACCTGACCACCACCGAGCTGGCCGACGAGCTCGTGGGCGGCGTGTTGTCGGCCGGCCCCGACCGCCTGACCGCCGCCGGGAACGCCGGAATCCCGCAGGTCGTCAGCCTGGGCGCGGTGGACATGGTCAACTTCGGCCCGATGGAGACCGTCCCCGAACGGTTCAGGTCACGGCGGCTGCTCGTGCACAACCCGACCGTGACGCTCATGCGCACCACCCCCGCCGAGAACGCCGAGATCGGGCGGGCGGTCGGCGAGCGGCTGGCCCGCGCGTCGGGGCCGGTCACGCTGTTCGTGCCGCGCGGCGGCGTGTCGGCCGTCGACGTCGAGGGCGGCCCGTTCCACGACCCCGAGGCCGACGCGGCCTGCTTCGACGCGGTGCTCGCATCCGTCGCGGGCAGCCACGTCGAGGTGGTGGAGAGCGACCAGGACATCAACGACACGACGTTCGCCGTGGCCGCCGCCGACCGGCTGCACCGGCTGATCCAGAAGGGGGCCTGATGCATCGGGACGAGGCACTGCGGCGGCTGCGCGCCGAACGGGAGGCGGGCCGGCTCATCATCGGCGGCGGCGCGGGCACCGGGCTGTCGGCCAAATCCGCCGAGGCGGGCGGGGTCGATCTGCTCATCATCTACAACTCCGGGCGGTTCCGGATGGCCGGTCGCGGCTCGCTGGCGGGCCTGATGCCGTACGGCGACGCCAACGCCATCGTCGTGGAGATGGCCGGCGAGGTGCTGCCGGTCGTCAAGGACACACCCGTGCTGGCCGGGGTGTGCGGCACCGACCCGTTCCGGCTGATGCCGCGCTTTCTCGACGAGCTGAAGGACATCGGGTTCACCGGCGTCCAGAACTTCCCGACGGTCGGCCTGATCGACGGCGTCTTCCGGGCGAACCTGGAGGAGACCGGCATGGGCTTCGACCTGGAGGTCGAGATGATCAGGCTGGCCGCCGAGCGGGAGCTGCTGACCGCCCCTTACGTGTTCACCCCCGAGCAGGCCACGGCCATGGCGCGGGCGGGCGCCGACATCCTCGTCCCGCACATGGGCCTGACCACCAAGGGCAGCATCGGCGCCGTCACCGCGATCAGCCTCGACGAGGCGGCCGTACGGATCCAGGAGATGCGCGACGCGGCCGTCGCCGTGAACCCCGACATCATCGTGTTGTGCCACGGCGGCCCCATCGCCGAACCCGACGACGTACGCCTCATCCAGGACAGAACGGCCGGCATCGCCGGGTTCTTCGGCGCGTCCTCGATGGAACGCCTGCCCGCGGAGCGTGCCATCGCCGACCAGGTACGTGCCTTCAAGCAGCTCTGACCGGGAGGAACCCGCCATGCACCGACGACCGGACGCCCTGCCCACCATGATCTTCGACTGGGGGGCGATCAAGTGGCACGTGACGCCCGACGCCGTGCCCGGCGCCTCCTCCACGTTCGGCGAGGTCATCATCAACCCCACCAAGGGCCACGAACGCCACCTGCACCCGGACTCCGACGAGGTCCTCTACGTCATCGAGGGCGAGGGACGGCAGACCGTCGGCGACGATCCGGAGTTCCCGGTCAGGGCCGGTGAGGCGATCTACATCCCCAAGGGCACGCTGCACTCGACGTTCAACACCGGGTGGCGGCCGCTGCGGATCATCGCGACGTACACGCCGGGCGGGGCCGAGCTCGCCCTGCGCGAGCTGCCCGGCTTCGTGGAGCTCGCCCCCGGCGCACACCCGGCCTGGACGGCGTCTCTTTGATCGACGATCGCGTCGTCGATCGGCGCTGATGCGGGCGGTTCGCCCGAGATGATCGTTCCAGCCCGCTCTGTCAGTGGCCTCCGGTAGATTTCCGGGTCTGTTGATCAAGCCCATTCGGAAGTGGCTGTCGGCGTGAGCATGCCGTCGGACTGGAGGTCGAGATCTTGGACGCGGACGAAACCGCGTGGGAACAGCGCAGCGTCGTACGGGTGGTGCCGCCGGTCCAGCCGCGCAAGCTGGCGAAGGTGCCCTTCGTCGAGCTGGCTGACGGCCGGTTGCAGGGGGTCGTGTCGAGCGGGTCCGACATCGAGCGGGTCTACGTCTCCTCGATCACCGCCGGCACCCACGACCTGAGTTGCAGCACCAACAACAACCGCCCGTGCGGCGCGCTGCACGGCTACGCCTGCAAGCACCTTCGCCTGCTGGCCGACGAGGCCGTGCTGCAGTACGGCCTCGACCGGGTGGCCCGCTACCTGCGCGTGGAGGTGCCCGAGGGCGGCCACCTGATGAGCGCGCTGAACGGCAGCCCGCAGCGCACCCCGGCGGCCGTCGTGTTCAGCCGGTTCCTGCGTCATCTGGCCTATCTGGAGGTGCCCGACAGCGTCGAGCCCCTGGCCGAGCTGCACTGGTTCCCGGCGATGGGGGAGGTGCGATGATGCTCGACGTACAGCTCGCAGAGCTTGTGGGCGACGGGCCGGCCGGGGTGCGGGAGGCGCTCGCGCTCGCGGCGGGGTTCGACGAGGCGCTCGGCCACGGGTTCGCCAGGATCGCGGAGGAGCCGGCGGCGGCGCTGGCCGCGCTGGCGGGTGCGCTCGGGGCCTCTCCGCTCGGTGACCGGCTGGGCGAGGCGGTGGAGAAGGTGACCGCCGGGTCGGTCGCCGACGAGCACCTCGCGGTGCTGGCCGGCGGGCGGGCCGCGCTGTTCGGCGCGGTGCACGACGCCCTGCTCGCCCGCCTCGACCAGGCCGTGGGCCGCACCCGCGCCCCCTGGCCCGCCTCCCCGGCCGGGGAGCCGGGGGAGGGCGCCGGCGACGAGGTGCCGGCGAACCTGCTCGCGGGGTGCCGGGTCTGGTTGCGGGAGCTGGCCATCACCGGCTGGCGCGGTGTCGACCACGATCTCGTCTCCGGCGCCGACCAGGCGATCGAGGCGCTGCTCGCGGTGCCGCGGCTGCGCGGGCTCGCCGTCCTGCTCGACGGGCTGGCCGCCGAACTGCGTGCCTCGGCCCCGGTGGCGGCCATGGACAGGCTGCCCGCCAGGCGATGGGCCGACCTGTGGACGCGCGCGCTGCTGCTCGCCCAGTCCGGCACCTGGCACGGCGCGCCCGAGCCGGTGTCGGGACGGCTGCTGATCCTCGGCGCCGACGTGCACGAGCACGCCACCGTCGTACGGGTGCAGGTGCACGGCGTCCTGGAGGAGGCCGGCGGGCAGACGCGGCTGGTGCGTACGAGCGTCGCGGCGGCCAAGGTCGACACGATCGCCGGGCCGTCGGTGTGGCGGCTGCTGGGCGGTCATCCCGTGCTGATGGGCGCGCTGGCCGGACACCGGTCCGTGGAGATCGACGGCATGCCGCTGCTGCCCGGCGGTGACCTGCTGTGGCACGACGACCGGGCCCGTACGGGCGCCGAGGCCGACCCGTTCACGACCGCGCGGGTCCAGCTCGCGGGCGCGACGGCCGCCGCCACGCCGCCGCTCGACCGCCACCCCGTGCGCATCGCCGAACCGGTGCTGATCGAGGGTTACCAGGTCGACGGCGAGGCCCTCGACCTGGGCGGCCACCGGCTCGCCCTCGCCCTCGACCGGCTCCCGTCGAGCTGTCCGCTCACGCCGGAGCTGGTGGCGGCGTCGTCGGCCTGCATCGGGCTGGTGCGCTGGGACGGCGGCAGGTGGCTGCTGCAACCGCTCGCCGTACAGGCGACGGTCAAGAAGAAGCCGGTCACCGCGCACAACGGCGACTGGGCGACCGGCCCGACCGACCCCAAGGTCGTCAAGGCCGAGGCCAAGGCCGGTGACGTCGTCGCCGTGCTGCGCGAACGAGCGGGACGGCTGCTGCGCAAATGAGCGACCCGACCACGAGCGCCGACGAGACCCGGCGCCAAGTGTTGTACTGGCGGCTCATGTCGCGGCTGTTCTCGGCCGACGAGCAGCCCGCGCTGGAGACCGCCAGCATGGGCATCGTCGGCGACCTCGACCTGCCGCCCGCGCTGCTCGACCCCGGCGTGTCGGTGGACACGCTGGTCCAGCGCTTCCCCGAGCTGGGCGCCGAGCTGCAGGACCTGATGGCGGAGAAGGAGCACGAGGAGGGCGGCGAGGTGCGCCGCGCCGCGCTGGTCTCCAAACTGCTGCTGAACGTCTTCTCCACCGGCACGGGCAACGTCACGGCGGGCGACCTGGCCCGCTGGAAGCAGGACGCGGGCTGGTTCGAGAAGGGCATGGGCTGCGAGCCCGGCGGCCTGAAGCACGGGCCGGGCAACGAGGA
Organism: Nonomuraea spiralis; assembly: GCF_014648435.1. Taxonomy (GTDB): domain Bacteria; phylum Actinomycetota; class Actinomycetes; order Streptosporangiales; family Streptosporangiaceae; genus Nonomuraea; species Nonomuraea spiralis. The sequence continues at coordinate 359,857 of NZ_BMRC01000010.1, read as the reverse complement.
GCTGGCCGCCGTGCTCGCCATGATCGAGGGCGACCTCGTCAAGCGCATGCGCCTGCGCGAGGTGCTGGCCGACCCGGCCCTGGCCAAGCAGCTCACGCCCAGCATGTCGCTCATCGAGCAGCTGCTGCGCGACAAGTCCAACCTGTCGGGCGTCGCGCTGGCCAACGCCAAGGCGCTCATCCGCAGGTTCGTGGACGAGGTCGCCGAGGTGCTGCGCACGCAGGTGGAGAAGACGAGCGTGGGCGTCATCGACAGGTCGGTGCCGCCGAAGCGGGTCTTCCGCAACCTCGACATCGAGCGCACGATCTGGAAGAACCTCACCAACTGGAGCCCCGAGGACCAGCGGCTCTACGTCGACCGGCTCTACTACCGCCAGACGGCCCGGCGTACCACCCCGGCGCGGCTGATCGTGGTCGTCGACCAGTCGGGCTCGATGGTGGACGCGATGGTCAACTGCACCATCCTGGCCTCGATCTTCGCCGGCCTGCCCAAGGTCGACGTGCACCTCGTCGCGTACGACACCCGCGCGCTCGACCTGACGCCGTGGGTGAACGACCCGTTCGAGGTGCTGCTGCGTACGACGCTGGGCGGCGGTACCGACGGCACGGCCGCGATGGCCCTGGCCAGACCGAAGATCGCCGATCCGCGCAACACCGTGATGGTGTGGATCTCCGACTTCTACGACAACCGCTCGCTGATCACCGACTTCGAGTCGATCCACCGGTCGGGCGTCAAGTTCATCCCCGTCGGCTCGGTCAACAGCTCCGGCTACCAGAGCGTCGACCCGTGGTACCGGCAGAAACTCAAGGACCTGGGCACCCCCGTGCTCTCCGGCCATGTCCGCAAGCTCGTCTTCGAGCTCAAGAACTTCCTCACCTAGGAGAACCCCCGACCATGAGTGACATGCTCCGCGCCCCCGCAGAGGCGAAGTACGCCGAGGAGCTCGACTGGCTGGAGTCGGTCGACGACGGCCCCAAGCCGTTCTCGTGGCGGCTCAGCCCGCGCATGATCCGCATCTTCGTCCTCGGCTCCGAGCGTTCCGACGGGCTCGACCGCGAGATCCCGCAGAAGTGGTTCGGCGACCGCAGCTTCGTCGAGCGCAGCATCGTGACCCTGGCCTCCGACCGCGGCCTGCTGCTGATCGGCGACCCGGGCACGGGCAAGAGCTGGCTGGCCGAGCTGCTGTCCGCGGCGATCAGCCGCAACTCCACGCTGGTCGTGCAGGGCACCGCCGGCACCACCGAGGACCACATCAAGTACTCGTGGAACGTCTCGATGGTCATCGCCAAGGGCCAGTCGCGCGAGTCCATGATCCCCTCGCCCATCATGAACGCGATGGAGCAGGGCGTGATCGGCCGCTTCGAGGAGCTGACCCGCTCGACCAGCGACGTCCAGGACGCCCTGATCTCGATCCTGTCGGAGAAGTACGTCTCCATCCCCGAGCTCGACGACGACAACATCGTCTTCGCCCAGCCCGGCTTCTCGATCATCGCCACCGCCAACAGCCGCGACCGGGGCGTCAACGACCTGTCCTCCGCGCTCAAGCGGCGGTTCAACTTCGTCCGCATCCCGGTGGTGACGAACAAGAAGAGCGAGGCGGAGATCGTCCGGTTCCGTACCGAGGAGCTGCTGCGCAGGCACCAGATCGAGCTGGACCTGCCGCCCACGCTGCTGGACATCCTGCTGCAGAGCTTCGCCGACCTGCGGGCCGCGGCCGCCTCGGCGACCAGCGACGACGAGAAGCTGGAGTCCGCGTTGTCCACGGCCGAGCAGATCGGCGTGCTGGAGGACGCGATCCTGCACAGCCACTTCTTCGGCGACCGCACGCTGCGGCCCGAGACGCTGGCGGGCTCGCTCGTCGGTTCGCTGGCCCGGCGCAGCCCCGAGGACCTGGCCATCCTGAACAAGTACTGGCACGGCGTCGTCGAACCGCGCAGCAAGAAGGACGGCGGCCCGTGGCAGGACTTCCTCGAGGGCGGCCGCCAGGCCATCTCCACCCTGTCATGAGCCTCTTCCAACCGCTGAAGGACCAGCTCAGCGAGGCCGCCGCGGCCTTCGTGGGCGACGGCGCGGTGTCGTCCATCCTCACCGGGCTGGTCGAGGACGTCGACCGGGCGCTGCGCGAGGAGCTGGAGATCTTCCCGGTCTGCCACCACTCGCCGGCCTCGGCGCTGGCCATGGTGCGCCGCCTGCGGGAGAAGCAGCCGAAGGTCATCTACCTGGAGCTCTGCGAGGACCTGGCGCCGCTGCTGACCGAGCTGCGCAACTGCCGGCTGCCGGTGGCGCTCCAGGCGTTCGCGACCGAGCTGGACGGTTTCCCCAAGGGTTCGGGGCCGCTGAGCGTGGTGGCCCCGATCACCGAGGCGTCGGCCGAGTACCAGGCCATCTCGTACGCGCTGGAGACCCCGGACGTCGAGCTGGTGCTGGTCGACCGCTCGTCGGACCACGTCTTCCAATGGCTGCCGCGAGAGCAGGAGAAGGAGCCGGCGAAACCGGGAGAGGAGGCCGGCCTGCACGGCGACGCCGTCGGCGTGGAGATCGGCGACCTGCGCCCCCGCTTCGCCGAGCTGGAGGAGCACCTGCTCCACCACGGCAAGGTCCGTCACTGGTCGGAATGGTGGGACCAGTACGTCGAGCAGCCGCTGTCCGGCGCCGACTACGACACCTACCGCCAGGTCATGGTCCTCATCGGCAGCCTGTTCCGCCGGCTGCGCCCCGAGGACGACCGGCTGGCCGTCGACGAGGAGCGCGAGCGCTACATGTGGACCAGGATGCGCGAGCACCTGGCCGCCTCGGGCGCCGACCCGGCCGACTGCCTCTACGTCTGCGGCGCCTTCCACGCCGCCAGCCGCGTCGAGCAGTTCGGCCTGGCCGCCACCGCCCCGTACGAGATCGGCCCCCGCACCGGGACCCGGTGGTTGTACGGGCTGATCCCGTCCAGCCACTCGGCCATCGAGGCGCAGTTCGGGCTGGCCTCCGGGTCGGTGTCGATCGCCGCCGCGACCTGGGCCAAGGCCGTGACGCGGAGCAAGCTCACCCCGTTCCAGCTCAGCGGGCAGAAGGGCACCAGGAAACGGGCGGTCAAGCTGCCCGCGCCCGCCGCGCCGGCGCAGGCCGCCGACCGGCTGACCGGGTTCCTGTCCAGCCCGCCCAAGCTCGACGCGCTCGACGAGGCCGAGCTGCTGGGCTGGAGCGTGGACATCGTCCGGCTGGCCCGCCGCAACGGCTATCTCGCCAGCACCGCCGACGCCATCGCGGTGTTCGAGACGTCGATCCTGCTCGCCGGCATGCGCAACCGGACCAGGCCCACGCCGTACGACTTCCAGGACGCGGCGGTCACGTGCATCGAGAAGGACGTCGTGCCGGGCCGGCGCGACGTGCGCCGCCTGTGCGAGATCCTGCTCGGCGGCGACCGCATCGGCTCGGTCGGCTACGACGCGCTGCCCCCGCTGGCCCAGGACGTCTACGACCGGCTCCGGCCGCTCGGCGTCGACCTGGACCGGCGTACGCTCCAGCGGGCGCTGCTCGACCTGCACTCCGACCCCGAGCTGCTGCCCTGCTCCGACCTGCTGTGGATGCTGCGCTACCTGCTGCCCGGCGACGCGGCACGGCCGATCATGGGCGAGCGCAGGCTCGGCGAACGGCCGATCCAGGAGAGCTGGGACCTGGCGATCGGCCGCAACCAGCGGGCCATCATCGAGCTCGGCTACGAGGGCGTCACCATCGAGCAGGTGCTCGAACAGCGGTTGCGGCGCAAGGTGTGGGAGCCGGACGCCACCGCCGCCGTCGCGCTGGCTGCCGTCGAGGACGCCATCCTCTTCCTGGGCGGCGGGCGCATCGCCGACGAGCTGGGCGCGCGGGCGGTGGAGCTGCTGGCGGCCGAGCGCAGCGTCGACGACGCCCCGGACGTGCTGCGCCGCATCCGCCGCCTGCTGTCCTACTACCGCACCGCCGAGCCCGTGCTGCCCACGTGGTGCGAGGCGTTCGTGACCGAGGGCTACGCCCACTACTGCACCCTGCTCCCGACCGCGTTCGTCGAGGACGAGACCGGGGTGCGGCAGGTGTCGGCCATGCTCGGGTTCCTGTTCACGATGGAGGGGCTGGCGCTGGCGCTCGGGTGCGACCGGGCCCAGCTGGAGATCGCGGTGCGGCAGTCGCATCCGGAGTCGCCGGCCAAGGTGGCGCTGTTGTGGGCGGCCCAGCACCTGCTGGGGTTGCTGCCGCTGGCCGAGCTGCGGTCGCGGTGCGACGAACTGCTGGCCAACCCGCTGGTCATCCCGTCGTTCCCGCAGTACATCACCGGGTTCGTGCAGGCGATGGAGCCGGCTCCGGCGTTGTCCGGGTTCGTGGTGGAGGTGATCTCCAAGGCGTTCGGACGGCTGCCGGACCAGGTGTTGCTGCCGTGGTTGCCGAAGCTGATCACGACGCTGCGGGACCAGGCGGGGGAGCTGATGCCGGTCCTCGTACGGGAGGCCGGTCGTACGTTCCCCGGCAGCCTGACGGCGGTGGACGCCTGGACACCGCCATGGGCCCGTACGGCGGCGCCGCCCGCGTCCAAGGCGGTCGCGCCCGCCGCGTCCGGCCCGGTCGCCGAGCTGCTGGCCGGGCATCCGGCGGCCTGCGACGCGGCGGCCGAGCTGCTGGGCTGCGAGGGCGGCTGGCGGCCGGTGGCCGCCGGCGCCGGACCGGAGCACCCGGAGGCCGCCGCCCTGCTGACCCACCACCCCGACACCACCCTCGCCCTGGCGGCGCTGCTGTCCTGAGACCGGGCGGCCGCTCGCGGGCGCCGGACCACCTCCGGCGCCCGCGAAGGCCCAGGGCCCGCGCGCGGGGGCGGCGGGCGAGGGTCAGCGGCCGAAGCAGATGGTCCGGCCGGGGCGGACGTGGTCGGGTTTGTAGGTGACCTGGTCGATCGTGACGCCCTTCGCGTTCACGAGGAGGATGGTGTCGCCCTGGTTGCCGAGTTGCAGCCGCCCGCCGGGCACGACCTGAAGGACGCCTCCGGCGGCGAGCGACCCGGTCAGCTCGGTGCGCCCGCCCCGCGAGTCGGCCAGCGCCCATCCGGCCAGGTCGACCGGCCGGCCGGTGACGTTGAGGAGGGTGACGTTCTCGTGTCCCCGGTCGGCGCCCGCCGGGTCGGGCAGCGCCGCCACGATCAGCACGTCCCCGGCGGAGACCGGACGCGGGTCCACGGGCGCGCCGGGCGGCGCCGGGTCGGGGCTGATGACGAAGTCCTCGGGCCAGGCCGTGAGCTGGATCCGGGTGCCGGAGGCGCGGATCACGTCGTGCAGGTTGCCGTGTTCGAGCTTGTCCAGCAGGAACACAGCGTCGTCCCGGTTGACGGGGTCGGCCCGGAGCCAGGCGTCGAAGCCGTCGAGGTCGCTCGCGCCCGTCGCCAGGTACGGAACCAGCCGGCGGAACAACTTCGGCCACATGACGAGCCCGGTGAGGGCCTCCAGCGAGGCCACCTCGGCGGGCCCGTCGGGATCGGCGGCCGAACGCGGCCAGATGCCGGTGGGCGAGGCCTTCGTCCTGGCCGTACGCGACACCCCGGCCAGATGCGTGCGCAGCGTCGCGGGCAGCGTGGCGTAGAAGGCCGGGTACGTCAGCCCGGCGGCCAGCAGCCGCGCGTTCGCGGAGGTGTCCACCAGCGCCTCGTCGAGGAACACGGCCAGGCCGTCGGGCCCTGGGTGCTCGCCGGTGAACGCGAAGCCGATCAGCCGGCCGTTGGCGTCGATGCCGTTGCTGAGCACGTGCCCGCGCAGTTCGTCCTGGTCGGCCGACCGGACCTTGTTGGGCAGGTCGTCGAAGAACTGCACGCCGGTGAAGCCGAGCAGGCGCAGCAGCTCGTCCCGGGCCGCGTTCGCGCCGGTGAGTTCCTGGCGGGTGTCCTGGAAGTGGGTCTCCAGCGCGTCGATGGCCTCCAGGCGGACGGAGATGCCGCGCGCGGTGAGGTCCGGGGGCCGTCCGGAGGGACGGGCCAGCGTCTCGACCAGCGCGGGCGAGTCGGGTCTGAACTTGATCGTGTCGCCGTCGGGCTCGGGGCCCTGACGGGGAAGATCCGGGTAACGGATCACGAAGCTGCCGCGTAAAAGTGTGTAGCTCATTGGGTTCCCCCCCAAGAGTGGCCATCACTGCCATATCGGCCACCGGAGCGTAACTCCACGCACTTCTCAGCGTCTACGGCCTGCCGGGCCGGGGACCGGCCCGGCAGGGAACGGTCCGGATCAGGCGGCTCCGAACCGGGGGATCGGCAGGTCCTCGGTGGCCAGGTGCACGATGTGCGACTCGGTGTAGACGTCGATGCTGTGCCGGCCGCCCTCCCGGCCCACGCCGCTGGCCTTGACCCCGCCGAACGGCGTGCGCAGGTCGCGCACGTTCTGGGAGTTGACCCAGAGCATGCCCGCCTCGATCGACTGGGCCAGCCGATGCGTACGCCGCAGGTCGTTGGTCCACAGGTACGCCGCCAGGCCGTACCGGGTCGCGTTGGCCAGCTCCACCGCCTCCGTCTCGGTGGAGAAGGGCGTCACGCAGACGACCGGTCCGAAGATCTCCTCCTGGAAGATCCGCATGTGCGGGGTCACGTCGGCGAACACCGTCGCGGCCAGGAAGTTGCCCGACGTCAGGTGCTCGGGCCGGGAACCGCCGGCGACCAGGCGGGCCCCCTCGCCCGAACCGATCGCGACGTACTCCATGACACGCTCGTAGTGCTCGGGGTGGATGAGCGCGCCCAGTTCCGTGGCGGGGTCGCCGGGCGCGCCGACCCGTACGCGCGCGGCGCGCTCGGCCAGCCGGGCCACGAACTCCTCGTAGACCGTGTCCTGCACGAGCACGCGCGAGCTGGCCGTGCAGCGTTCGCCGTTCAGGGAGAAGACGCCGAAAACGGCCGCGTCGAGCGCCCGTTCCAGGTCGGCGTCCTCGAAGACGAGCAGTGGCGACTTGCCGCCCAGCTCCATCGACAACGTCTTCAGCGACGACGCGGCGTTGCGCATGATGGTCTGGCCGGTGCCGCTCTCGCCGGTGAAGGAGATCACCGGGACGTCGGGGTGGGCGACCAGTGCCGCGCCCGCGTCCTCGCCGATGCCGTGGACCAGGTTGAACACGCCGGTCGGCAGCCCGGCCTCCTCCATGATCTCCGGCAGCAGGCTCGCCGACGCGGGCGACCACTCGGCGGGCTTGAGCACCACCGGGCAGCCGGCCGCCAGCGCGGGGGCCAGTTTCCAGGTCTCCAGCATGAACGGCGTGTTCCACGGCGTGATCAGCCCGGCCACCCCGACCGGCTTGCGTACGACGTAGTTGAGCTGGGCGGTGCCGACGCGGTAGACGTCCTCGCCCATCGTGGTGATGACGTCGGCGAAGAACCGGAAGTTGTGCGCGGCCCGCCGCGCCTGGCCGCGGGCCTGGGTGATCGGCAGGCCGGTGTCGCGGCACTCCAGCGCGGCGATCTCGTCGTCCCTCGACTCGATGGCCGCCGCGACGGCGCGCAGGGTCCCGGCGCGCTGCTCGGCGGGCATCGTGCTCCACGGCCCGTCGGTGAACGCCTTCTGGGCCGCGGCCACTGCCGCGGCCACGTCGGCCGCGCCGCCCGCGGCCACCTCCAGGTACGGCTCGTTCGTGGTGGGATCGAGCGCCGTGAAGGTCGCACCGGACTGGCTCGGCACGTGCCGGCCGCCGATGTAGTGCTCCAGTTTCATCAGGCGACTCCCTCGCTCTGTGCCAGTAGTTCGTTGATCCGGGCGATGCCGGGCTCGGTGGGGGTGATCAGGGGGGCCCGTACGTGGCCGGAGGCGATCAGGCCGCGCTGCTCCAGCACCCACTTGGCCGGGGCCGGGTTCGTCTCCACGAACAGCAGCTCGACCAGCGGGTGCAGCGAGTAGTGCAGCTCCAGCGCGGTCTCGTGGTCGCCCGCCGTGTACGCCTCGTACATGCGGGCCACGGTCCGCGGCGCCAGGTTGGCCGCGGCGCTGACGAAGCCGACGCCGCCGATGGCCAGCAGGGGCAGGCAGAGCAGTTCGATGCCGGACCACATGAGGAAGTCGCGGCCGCACAGGTTGAGCACGTGCGAGAAGTGCTCGAAGTCCTTGGTGGTCTCCTTGATGCCGACGATGTTGTCGTGGTCGCGGCGCAGCCTGGCCACGGTCGCGGGGGCGATGTCGACGGCGGTGCGGGAGGGCACGTTGTAGATGACGATCGGCAGCGCGGGGAACTCGGCGGCGACCGTGGCGTACCAGCGGTAGAGGGCTTCCTGGGTGGGACGGGCGTAGTAGGGCGTGATGACGAGGGCGGCGTCGGCGCCCAGGCGCTCGGCCTCGGCGGTCAGCCGCAGGGTCTCGTCGAGCTTGGCCGAGCCGGTGCCGGGCAGGAACGGCACCCGGTCGGCGGTCTCCTCGGCCACCACGGCCATCGCCGCGACGCGCTCCTCGACGGACTGCGCGCCGGGCTCGCCGGTGGAGCCGCCGGTGGAGATGCCGTGCGAGCCCTGGCCGAGCTGCCAGCGCACCAGCGAGCGCAGCGAGTCGAGATCCAGTGACCCGTCGGCGGCGAACGGCGTCACCACGGGTGCGATGGATCCGCGGATGGTCGACGGATCGGAGCGGAACTTCATGGGGTTCTCCTTTTCGGGGGGTCAGCGCTGCTGCTCGTACGCCTCGCGCCAGGCGCCCTTCAGCGGGTAGAGGCCGTCGATCGAGGCTCCCTCGGAGACGCGATCCAGGATGAAGCGCTCCTCGTCCTCCTGGCGGGCGGCGGCCCCGGCGACCTCGGCGACCAGTGCGGGCGGGATCACGACGACGCCCTCGGCGTCGCCCACCAGCACGTCGCCGGGGCACACCAGCACGCCGCCGCAGTCCACCGGCACCTGGGAGTCCATCGGCACGTGGCGGCGGCCGAGCACGGCGGCGTGCGCGGTGCCGTAGTAGGAGGGCAGGTCGAGCGTGGCGAAGGAGGGGCTGTCGCGCAGCCCGCCGTCGGTGACGACGCCGGCCGCGCCGCGGCGCAGGGCGCGCATGGCCAGGATGTCGCCCAGCGTGCCCGCGCCGTGCTCGCCCCGGGCGGAGATGACCAGCACCTCGCCCGGCCGGATCTCCTCGACGGTGCGCTTCTGGGCGTTCATGCCGCCGCCGATCTCGGCGAAGACGTCCTCGCGCAGCGGCAGGTAGCGCAGGGTGCGGGCGACGCCGACCATGCGCAGGTCGGGGCGGGCGGGGCGGACGCCCTCGATGAAGTGGTGGTCGATGCCGCGGGCGCGGAGCTGGGAGGAGATCGTCGCGGTCGAGACCGACCGCAGCGCCTCGGTGATCTCCGGGGTCAGGGGGCCGGGCGCGGGGTGCGCGGCGCCGTACGCGGCGGCCCTGGTCTCGTGGGTGACCTTGGGCCGGACGCCGTACGCCGCGGGCGGGTCCTGCTCGGCGACGACCTCGTTGCGCAGCCGGGCGGTGCCTTCCAATTCGACCTCCACCACGTCCCCGGGCCGTACGACGGTCGAGCCGGCCGGGGTGCCGGCCAGGATCAGGTCGCCGGGCTCCAGCGTCATGTACCGGGACAGGTCGGCGATCAGCAGGTCGAAGCCGAACAGCAACTCGTCCGTGCACGCCTCCTGGGCCAGTTCCCCGTTGACGTACGTGCGCAACCACAACCGCCCCGGATCGGCGTCCGTGAGCAGTTCCGAGCCGACCGGGGTGAACCCGTCCTGGCCCTTGGCCCGCAGGTTGGAGCCGAGGTCGGCGTGCTTGAAGTCGTAGACCCCGAAGTCGTCGGCCGCCACGTACCCGGCCACGTGCTCCAGCGCGCGCTCGGGGGAGACGCGATGGGCGCGGCTGCCGACGAGGATGCCGATCTCGCCCTCGAACGCCAGCAACTCGCACCCGTCCGGCCGCACGACGGGCCGGCCCGACCACGACAGGGACGTCGGCGGCTTGAGGAAATAGGAGGGGACGGCCGGGGTCCTGCCGCGTTCGGCGGCCCGGCTGCGGTAGTTCAGATGGACCGCGATGATCTTCCCCGGCGACAGGCCAAGAGGGTGTCCCACCTCGTCTCCTTCCAAATCATATACGACATCATTTATGTTATGGCATGTGGAACAATATCGACAAACCCCCTCAGATGCCTACATGATGCTCATCACGCCATCAGTGGAGAGGAGAGTGCGGATGATGGTTCAGACCGCCCAAGCAGGCCGGGGAGTGGCGTGATGGGTGAGATCGTGCTCGCCGCCAAGATCACGCACGTGCCGTCGATCTGGCTGTCGATCCAGCCCGGCAAACACTTCGGCATCCGCCGCCCCGCGGAGCTCGCCCTGACCGAGGTCGGCAGGCGGGCGCGGGAGCTCGGCGCGGACACGTTCCTGATCGCCGACACCCATTGGATGAACAGCATCGGCTTCCACCTCAACGGCAAGCCGCGCCACCAGGCCACGTACGTCAGCCATGAGCTGCCGCACTTCATCCACGACCTCGCCTACGACTACGCGGGCGATCCCGAGCTGGCCGAGCTGATCCGCGAGGAGATCGTCGCGGGCGGCCAGAAGGCCCGCGTGCACACCTATCAGGACCTGGGCCTGGAGTACGCCACGCTGGTGCCGATGTACTTCATGAACCAGGACGCCGGCGTCCGGGTCCTGCCCATCGGCTGCAACATCTACTCGACCGTCGAGGAGAACCGGCGGATCGGCGAGGCCCTGCTGCGTGCCGTGCTCCGCAGCGACAGGAAGGTGGCCTTCCTGGCCAGCGGGTCGCTCTCGCACGCCTTCCCGCCCAACGAGATCGCCGAGTCGCTGCTCGACGACGTGAGCAGCGAACTGAACCGCAACGTCGACCACGCGGTGCTGGAGATGTGGGGCGAAGGCCGCATCTCGGAGTTCCTCGACATGTTGCCCGACTACAACGAGCGCTGCACCGGCGAGGGGGCGATGGCCGACACCGCCATGCTCTTCGGGCTGCTGGGCTGGCGCGCGTACAACGGGCGGGGCGAGCAGCTCTGCCCCTACTTCGGCAGCAGCGGCACCGGTCAGGTGGTCGTCGACTTCCCCGTGCCCGCGTTCCACACGACATGAAGGATTCGGCAGACATGACGGCCGTTCAGACGTTCACGCCCGACCGGCCCACCGGGGCGCCGCCCGTGCTGCTGCTGCACGGGTTCGCCTCCAGCGGGCGGCAGGACTGGGTGGACACCGGGATCGCGGCGGAACTGGCCGCGGCCGGGCGCGTGGTCGTCGTACCCGACCTGCCCGGTCACGGCGGGAGCCCGGTTCCGGCCGAGGCGGCGGGCGCGCCCGCGGTCGCCGCGGCGCTGCTCGCGCTGGCCGGCGACGGGCCGGTCGATGTGGTGGGGTACTCGCTCGGCGCCCGGCTGGCCTGGGAGTTGCCGGAGCTGGCGCCCGACCGGGTGCGGGCGGTCGTGCTGGGCGGGCTCAGCCCGTTCGAGCCGTTCGCCGCGCTGGACGTGGCGGCGCTGCGCGCGGCGGTCGCGGGCGGCGAGCCGGGCGACCCGATGACCGGCATGATCGCGGCGATGATCGCGGGCGCCTCCGGCGGGGTGCCCGAGCGGGCCGCCGGGCTGGTGAGGCTGGTCGAGGGCCTGCGCGCCACGCCGTTCGAGCCCAAGGGATGGGCCGGGCGCACGCCGCCGGTGTTCGTGGCGGGCGCGGAGGACATGATGACCTCCGGCATCGAGAACGTCGTCGCGCTGGCGCCCGGCGCCCGGCTGGTCACCGTCCCGGGTGATCACCGCGGCGCGCTGGCCGGCCAGGCGTTCCGCGACGCGGTCGCCAAGGCGCTCGCCACGTGACGAGCACAGGAGGAGTCGCGTCGAAGGCGGAGCTCAGCTACGAGATCCTGCGTTCGCGCATCCTGGACGGCACCTACGGCCCCGGTTACCAGCTCGTCATGGACCGCCTCGCGCGGGAGATCGGCGTGAGCACGATCCCCCTGCGCGAGGCGCTGCGCCGCCTGCAGTCCGACGGGCTGGTGGAGGTGGTGCGCAACGTCGGCGCCCGCGTCGCGATCTTCGACGCGGCGCAGGTGCGCCACACCCTGGAGGTACTGGCCCGCCTGGAGGGGTACGCGGCCGCCGTCGCGGCCCCGCGCATGGGCCCGGCGGACGTGGCACGTTCACGCGAGATCAACGCCCGGCTGTTCGAGGCGCTGGACTCGTTCGACCCCGCCGCGTTCACCGCGCTGAACCGGGCCTTCCACTTCTCCGTCTACGAGCACTGCGACGACGAGCACCTGAACTTCCTGCTGGAGGCCGAATGGACCAGGCTCGACCACATGCGGCGCTCGGTGTTCGGCTACCTGCCGGGCCGGGCCCGCCGTTCGGTGGAGGAGCACGAGCACCTGCTCGACCTCATCGCCGCGGGCGCCGACCCCGCGGAGATCGAACGGGTCGCGTGCGCGCACAAGACCAACACCGCCGGCGCCCTCTATGACGTCCGGGTCACCCGCGGCTAACAATCGGGTCATGCCCTCCCGGCATTTTGTCCTACACTGGTAGACGAAACGCCGTACGGAGGGGTCCCGCATGCCCAAGATCATTGACCACGACCAGCGTCGCAGCGACATCATCGACGTCACGTGGGACCTGATCACGAAGGGGGGCATCGAGGCGGCCACCATGCGCGAGATCGCGAACGCGGCGGGCTTCGCCAACGGCGCGCTCAAGCACTACTTCCCCGGCAAGGAAGACATCATCGAGGCGACGTACGAGCGCGCCCTGGCCATCGTGACCAGCTACGTCAAGCTCGACGGCCGCCGCGGGCTGGGCGCGCTGCGCGAGATGTGCGAGGCGGCGATGCCGATCGACGAGGAGCGCATCACCGCCGGCCGGGTGCTGCTGATCTTCTGGCAGACCTCGCTGACCAACCCCAAGCTGTACGACAAGTACCTGGAGCACCTGCGCGCCTGGCGCGGCATGCTCCACCGGCTGATCGAGGAGGGCCGCGCCGACGGCGACATCCGCACCTCGATCCCCGACGAGCAGCTCGTGGACGAGCTCGTGTTGCTCAACGCGGGCGCCAACGTGATGAGCCTGGTCGGCCCGCAGTTCTCCACGGTCGAGCTGCAGAAGCGGCACCTGCAGTCGTTCTTCGACCGCATCGCCCAGCCCTGAGCCCAGCCCTGGCCCTGACCCCGCCCGTTCCGGCCCGCGTCGCGCGTCCGCGGCGCGGGCCGGCGCGTGCTCAGACCGCTTCGGCCACGATGACCCGCGGGCTGCCCGGCAGGGCCAGCTTGTCCACCGGCTTCCAGGCGGCCTCGTCGAGCCAGCCGCGCACCTCCGACTCCTCGTAGACGACCGTCCCGTCGATCACCAGGTACTCCCCGGCGTGCAGCGCGTCGATGGCCCGCTGCTCGGCGTCGTCGTCGAGGAAGAAGTCGAGCAGCAGCAGCCGCGCCCCCGGAGCCGCCGCCGCGCGGGCGTTGCGCAGGATGGCCCGGTTCTGCTCGACGTCGAAGCGGTGGATGACGTGGTTGACCATGACCAGGTCGTACGGGCCGGACGGCGTCGCCGTGTCGGTCGGGGCGCCGGTCACCTCGGCCCGGTCGGCGAACCCGGCCTGGGCGACCTGCTCGGCGATCGAGTCGGCGAACGTCGGGTCGTACACGAAGGTGGCGCGCAGCGCGGGGTTGGCGCGCAGGGCCTCGAAGGCGAAGGCGCTGGACAGGCCGCCCAGGTCCAGCAGGTTGCGGAAGCCGGAGAAGTCGAACGCGCCGCCCAGCATCCTGGCGTGCAGGCTGTTGTACGTCATGACCCCGGCCATGAACGTGCCCCACCGGTTGCCCGAGGTGTCCAGGACGCCCGGCTCGGTGGTGTCCACGGTCTTGTCGAACTGCAGCCAGTGGCCGTAGCTGATCTCGTTGAGGAAGGTGAGGAACGGGCCGAGGTCGAGCTCGGACGACTTCTGCCCGGCCAGGTAGCCGGCCGCGTCGGCGCCGAGGGCGTACCGGCCGTCGGTCCTGGTCAGCAGGCCGAGCCCGGCCATGCTGTCGGCCAGGATGCGGGCCATGCGGGGGGTGACGCCGGTGGCCGTCGCGATCTCCCCGGCGCTGCGCGCGCCGTCCGCGAGCGCCGCGAACAGTCCGATGCGGCTGGCCGCGAAGAGCTGCTTGGCGCCCATGTAACCGGTGGCGATGGCGACGATCGGATCCGGCGTGGGGGAAGGCGTGGACATGGTCAAGGCCCTGCCCTTTCTGTATTGTCTACGAATGTAGACGTTCACCATAGACCCTCTGTCTACGAACGTGGAATAACCGTTGACAGTGGAGGGACCGTCTGTCAACCTTTGTAGAACTATCTGGCTCGAACATGGCTTTTCGGCAGCTCAGTGTGGGTTTGCGTGCCCCGCTTCGAGCACGGTACCGGTGCCAGGAATGGAGCTCACGCGCATGTCGCTGCTCAACCTGACGGATCTGACCATCGGCGTCACCCGGGAGGACGCCGGGCCCCAGGAACTCGTCCACCGGCTCACCCTCGACGTCGCCTCCGGGCAGACGCTCTGCGTGGTGGGGGAGTCGGGCAGCGGCAAGACCGTCACGGCACTGTCGATCATCCGCCTGCTGGAGTTCGTGGCCCCGTCCTACACCGAGGGCGCGATCGAGATCGGCGGCGTGGACGTCACGCGGCTCGGCGCCGAGGAGATGCGCGCCTACCGGGGCGCGCGGATCGGGATGATCTTCCAGGAGGCCCTGGACTCGCTCAACCCCGCCCAGCGTGTCGGCGTCCAGCTCATCGAGGGCTACCGGCCCGAGGGCGCGCTGCCCCGGCAGGCGCTGCGCCGGGGGAGCAGGCTGCGCCGCGAGGCCGAGGCCAAGGCCAGGAGTCTGCTGACCGAGGTGGGGCTGGGCGACACCGACCGGATCATGGCGCTGTATCCGCACCAGATGTCCGGCGGCATGCAGCAGCGCGTGATGATCGCGATGGCGCTGATGTCCGACCCCGACATCCTCATCGCCGACGAGCCGACCACCGCCCTCGACGTCACGACGCAGGCCGAGATCCTCGCGCTGTTCCGCCGGGTGCAGCGTGAGCATCAGACCGCCTGCGTGTTCATCACCCACGACATGGGCGTCGCCGCCGAGATCGCCGACCGGATCGCTGTCATGTACCGGGGCAGGCTGGTGGAGATCGGCGACAAGATGGACATCCTCACCAAGCCTACGCATCCGTACACCAAGGCGCTGCTGGAATGCGTGCCGCAGCTCGGCGTCAGCCGTCGTACGGGATTTCCGACGATCTCGGAGGCCAAGCTCAGGGCCGCCACCGAGGGGTCCGGCGAGACCGTGACGGAGACGCTGGTGCTCGCCGCCGAGCCCGCGCCGGTCGCCGGTACCCCGCCCCTGGTCATCGAGAACGTCACCAAGGTCTACCGCACCGGCCGCCGGGCGAGCGTACGCGCCGTCGGCGACGTCTCACTGGAGATCGCGCCCGGCGAGTTCTTCGGCCTGGTCGGCGAGTCCGGATCGGGCAAGACGACGCTCGGCCGCATGGTCAGCGCGCTGGAACGGCCCACCTCGGGCAGTATCGCCTTCGGCGAGCACCGCATCACCGCATCGGGGCTGCGCGGCGACGAGCGCGCCTTCCGGCGTACCGCGCAGTTGATCTTCCAGGACCCGCAGAGCTCGCTCGACCCCCGGCACACCGTGGCCCGCATCATCGCCGAGCCGCTGCGCGAGCTGACCCCGCTGCGCGGCGCCGGCCTCGACCGGCGTGTGGCCGAGCTGATCGACGAGGTCGGCCTGCCCGCCGACTGCGCCGGCAAGCTGCCCTCACAACTGTCCGGCGGCATGCGCCAGCGTGTGTCCATCGCGCGCGCGGTCGCCGCCGAACCCAGGCTCATCGTCGCCGACGAGCCCACCTCCGCGCTGGACGTCTCGGTCCAGGGCCAGGTCATGAACCTGCTCCTGCAACTGCGCCGCTCGCACGGCATCAGCTTCCTGTTCATCACGCACAACCTCAGCCTGGTGCTGTCGGTGGCCGACCGCGTCGGCGTGATGTACAAGGGCGACCTAATCGAGGTCGGCACCCCGGAAACCATCGCCTCCTCCTCCACGCACGAGTACACGCGCCGCCTTCTGGCCGCGAATCCCGACTTGTCGGCATACGTGGGATAGCCCCTCGGGTCGACCTTCTCTTCTGTCCCCCCTTTTTTTCAGAGCAAGAGCGAGAACCCACATGAACGTGCTCAAGAGCCTGAGGGCCGGGCTGGTCTGCGCCGCCGCGGCGAGCGCCCTGCTGCTCTCCGGTTGCGCGGGCGGCGCGACTCCGTCGTCCTCCTCCTCCGCCGACGCCGGCACCCCCGTACGCGGCGGCGACCTCGTGGTCGCGGTCCCGACCGATCCGCAGTCGCTGGACATGGTCGCCAACCCGGGCCAGGTCACCGCCCACATCGGCAACATGTTGTACGAGAAGCTCTTCGAGGTCGACAAGACCTTCGCGGCCCGCCCGATGCTGGTCGACACCTACAAGCAGAGCGAGGACCGGCTCACCTACACCTTCAAGCTGCGCACCGGTGTCACGTTCCAAGACGGCAACCCGCTGACCGCCGCCGACGTGGTCGCCAGCCTGGAGCGCTGGCTGAAGAGCCACGTCACCGGCCAGCAGGTCGCCGCCGACGTCAAGAGCCTCAAGGCCACCGACGACACCACGGTCACGCTGGAGCTGAAGAAGCCGCGCTACCCGCTGATCGACGAGCTGGCCAGCCCCGGCGCCGAGGTCTACGAGGCCAAGAACCTCAAGGGCGTGCCCGCGACCGGCTTCGCCAAGGAGGCGGCCGTCGGCACGGGGCCGTACAAGCTGAAGAGCTGGGACATCGGCCAGCAGGTCGTGCTGGAGCGTTACGACGGCTACAAGTCGCGCGCCGAGGAGGACTGGGGCGGCCAGGCCGGCGCCAAGCACGCCTACCTCGACACGGTCACCTACAAGGTGGTCGCCGACCAGGACGCCGTGGTCAACGGCCTGCAGACCGGCCAGTGGACGCACGCCATGCCCGGCGACGACCAGTACACCCCGCTCAAGAACAACCCCGCCGTGGTCGTGTCGAACCTGGCCGGCGCCAACCAGAACGTGCTGATCCCCAACTTCAACAAGGGCTCCAAGTTCTCCGACGTACGCGCCCGGCAGGCGCTCAACCTGCTGATGGACAAGCCCGCGCTGAACGCCGCCACCGGCGGCGGCCCCGACCTCACCGTCGAGGTGGGCGCGCTGGTCTCGCAGGACAACAAGGGCCTGTACTCCACCGCCGGCGACGACGTCTACAAGCAGCACGACCCGAACAAGGCCAAGGAGCTGTTCGCGCAGGCCGGCGTCAACGCCGGTGACACCGTGCGCATCCTGACCTCCAACAGCTACCCGCAGTTCAGCCAGTGGGCGGTGCTGCTGCAGGACCAGCTCTCCAAGATCGGCATCAAGACGAAGATCGACACCTACGACTTCCCGACGATGCTCGGCACGATCACCAAGGACCCCGGCGGCTGGGACATCACCACCCTGTTCTTCAACGCCGCGCTCACCTCGCCCTCGCAGATGCCCGCGCTGACCCTCGGGGTGTTCAACGGCTCGGGCTCGCCCGAGATGGCCAAGCTGATCGAGGACTACAACGCCGCGACCTCCCCGGAGACCGCCAAGACGCTCATGGACCAGCTCCAGACGTTCGTGTGGCAGCAGTTCCCGGTCATCACGATCAGCCAGTCGAAGCTGTACGCCGCCTACTCGCCCACGCTCAAGGGGTACGACACGTTCTACCGCGTGTTCTGGAACTCCTGGCTCCAGAAGTGAGGGGGGGACATGGCGGGACTTCTGCTCCGGCGACTGCGTGACCTGGTCGTCATCCTGCTGATCGTGGGCACGATGATGTTCTTCGTCATCCGCCTGATCCCGGGCGACCCGGCCATCGCGATCCTCGGCCCGACGGCCAAACCCGCCGACGTCGAGGCGCTCAGGCAGAGCATGGGGCTGTCCGGCTCGTTGTGGGAGCAGTACCTGAGCTGGCTCGGCAACGTGGCGGGCGGCGACTTCGGCTCGTCGATCACCTACCACGCCCCGGTGGTTCGGGTCGTGACCGAGCACTTCGTCCCGACGCTGACCCTGGCGGTGATCAGCACCGTCATCAGCTTCTTCGTCGCGGTGCTGATCACCTCCTGGAACGCGGTCTCGCCGCGCAACCCCGTGGCCCGCGGGTTCAACCTGCTCTCCTCGCTCGGTATGGCGATCCCCGACTTCTGGATCGCGCTGATCCTGGTGCTGGTGTTCGCCGTGTCGCTGCGCTGGTTCCCCTCCAGCGGGTACACCGACCTCTTCACCGACCCGGTCGCCGGGGTGCCGATGCTGGTGCTCCCGGTGGTGTGCCTGGTCATCGGGCAGTCGGCGCTGTTCACGCTGACCCTGCGGGAGAGCGTGCTCGGAGAACTGCCGCACACGTACCTGCGCACCGCGCGGGTCAAGGGGCTGTCGGAACGGCAGGTCATGCTCAGGCACGTGCTGCCCAACGCGCTGATGCCGCTGATCACCCAGCTCGGCAGCAACTTCGCGATGATGGTCGGCGGCATCGTGATCATCGAATCGATCTTCGTGATCCCGGGGCTGGGCTCGCTGCTCATGGGCGCGGTCTCGACCCGGGACTTCCCGCTGGTCCAGGGCGTGACGCTGTTCGTCGCGCTGATGTTCGTGGTCGTCAACCTGATCGTCGACCTGTCCTATGCCCTCCTCGACCCCAAGGTGCGTGTTTCGTGACTACCGAGGCCGTCGCGGGGCGAGTCGGGGCGGCCGGGCGGCCCTCCGCCGCCTCCCGCGCCTGGCGCCGCAACCCGGTGCTGATCACCGCCACCACACTGCTCGTCCTGATCGTGCTGGCCGTCGTCCTGCTGCCGGTGTTCCTGCCGGACGCGAACGCGACCGACCCGGTGCACCGGCTGCTGCCGCCCTCGGCCGACCACCTGCTCGGCACCGACTCCTACGGCCGGGACGTGCTGAGCCGCCTGGTCTCCGGCGGCCGGGCCTCGCTCGGCCTGTCGGCGCTCATCACGCTCTGCGCGGCGTTCACCGGCATGGTGATCGGCCTGGTCAGCGGCTTCTACCGGACCGTGGACGCGGTCGTCATGCGCATCATGGACGCCTGGATGTCCTTCCCCGCGATCATCCTGGCCATGGCGCTGGCCATCGGGCTCGGCGCCAGCATCTGGACCGAGCTGATCGCGCTGACGGTCATCTTCACGCCGTTCACGGCCAGGGTGATCCGCAGCCGGGTGCTCAGTGTGGCGGCCCGGCAGTACATCGGGGCGGCGCGGGTGTCCGGCATGCGGCCGGCGAAGATCCTGTTCGTGCACGTGCTGCCCAACGTGCTGCCGCTGGCGCTGGTGCAGGTCGTGATCCTGTCGGCCTCGGCGATGCTGGTCGACGGGGCGATGAGCTTCCTCGGGCTGGGCATCGCGCCGCCGACGCCGACGTGGGGCAACATGATCGCCGAGGGGCGGTCGTACCTGACGCAGGCGCCGTGGCTGATCGTGTTGCCGGGTGCGGCGATCATGCTCTGCGTACTGCTGCTGAACCTCATCGGGTCGAGCATGCGCAACGTCGTCGACGCGCGGGCCCGGTCGATGAGCGAACTGCAGAAGCTGCGCACCCGCCGTCCGGCGCCGCGGTGAGGGCAGGCGCGCGCGGGGGCGCCCGGCGGTCACCGCCGCGCGCCCCCGCTCCCGCGTCACGGGGTCCAGACGCCGTCGGCGCTGACCTCGCGGTCCAGCCACAGGTCCGCCAGCGCCGCGCGCACCTGCGGTCCCCGCTCGCGCCAGAGCCGCAGCGCGCCCAGGTTGTCCTCCAGCTGGGCCATCCTGCTCACCCCGAACAGCACGTTGGCCACCGCCGGATGCTCCAGGCAGAACACGATCGCGACCTGGCCGGGCGTCGCGCCGAAGTCGGCCGCCACCCGCGCCACCGCGTCGGCGGCCTCCCTGATCGCGTCCCGGATGCCGCCCGGGTCGGCGCCGATCTTCCGCTCGGGGAACTTCCGGCCGGCCAGGATGCCGCCCTCGAAGATGTCGCTGGCCTGCAGCACCAGCGCCCCGGACGCGAAGTGTCTGCCGTAGAAGCCGCCCTCGGCCATCGAACGCCGCGCGATGCTGTACTTGAGCTGGGCGAAGCTCGGCGGCGTCAGCCCCTCCTCGGCGGCGAAGCGCAGCGCGAGGTCCACGTCCTCGGCGATCCAGTTGTTGACGCCCCAGCTCGCGAAGCGGCCGGCGGCGATCTGCTCGGCGACGTCCGTCACGATCCGCCGGATGTCGGGCCGCTCCATGTAGTCGCCGACCACGACGGTCTCGGCGCGCTCGACGCCGACGCGCTCGAAGCTCACCTCGAGCTGCTCGCGGAAGCCCGTGCGCGGGTACTCCCACAACCACAACTTGCCGCAGAGCTGCCAGTCGTCCCTGTCCGCGCCGGCCTCGCGCACCGCGCGTCCGAAGATGAGGTCCGTACGGGCCTGCTCGGCGTGCGGGCCCATGTTGTAGTGGGCGACGTCGAAGAGGGTCACGCCGGCGTCCAGGGCCGCCCTGATCAGGGCCACCGCGTCGCCGAACTCCATGCGGTCCCACGTGTTCCAGGAACCCAGCCCGAACAGGGACGTCGTCGTGCCGCCCGGTCCGAGTCGCCGTACCGGAACCCGCTGTGTGTCGCTCACGTCGATCCACTCCCTGCCGGACGAGGTCTTTTTTGTCTACGCTTGTATAATAATAAACCCCAATGCCCCCCGCAGCCCCATCTGTGAAGGGCCCTCACCGAACAGGAACCCCCACATGAGCGAACCTGTCGTTCCCAGGACCGTCCTCGTCACCGGCGGCGCGAGCGGCATCGGCCGCGGCGTCGCGGAGGCGTTCGCCGCGGCGGGCGAGCGCGTCGTCATCGCCGACCTCGACGAGGCGCGGGCGCGGGCGGCCGCCATGGAGATCGGCGCCCACCACGTCCAGGTGGACGTCGGGGACGCCGCCTCCGTCGAGGCCGCCGTCGCGGCCGTCGTCGCCGCGCACGGCACCATCGACGTGCTGGTGAACAACGCCGGCCACACCGCGGGCGGCGGCCCCCTCATCGGCCTCGACGTGGACGTCTTCGACTCCTGCGCCCGGGTGAACTTCCGCGGCACGTTCCTGATGACCAGGGCGGTCGGCGCGCACATGGTGGAGCGCGGCGTACGCGGCTGCATGGTCAACATCTCCTCCATCGGCGCCCGCCAGCCCACGCCCGGCCTCGGCCACTACGAGGCCACCAAGGCCGCCATCGACGCCCTGACCCGCTCGGCGGGCATCGAGCTGGCCGCCCACGGCAT
This sequence comes from Nonomuraea spiralis, assembly GCF_014648435.1. Lineage (GTDB taxonomy): Bacteria > Actinomycetota > Actinomycetes > Streptosporangiales > Streptosporangiaceae > Nonomuraea > Nonomuraea spiralis. The sequence continues at coordinate 338,556 of NZ_BMRC01000010.1, read as the reverse complement.
CCGCGTGAACGGGGTCGCCCCCGGCCCGGTGCTCACCCCCATGACGGCGATGTTCGCCACGGACGACGCGGCCAGGAAGGCATGGGAGTCGCGCATCCCGCTGGGCTCGATCGCCCAGGTGGCCGACATCGTGCCCGCCGTGCTCTTCCTCGCCTCCGACGGCGCCCGCCACATCACGGGCGTCAGCCTCCAGGTGGACGGCGGCCAGCTCCTGGCCTGACCGGCCCTGGCGCGGGCTCAGTCCAGGGCCACGCCTTCGCGCATGTGGACGACGCGGCCGCCCACCACGGTCGCGTCGACCGCCACCTGCGGCAACTCCGCCGGCGTGACCTCCAGCGGGTCGCGTTCCAGGACGCAGAAGTCGGCGACCTTGCCCATCTCCAGCGACCCCTTCCACGACTCCGCGCCGTCCTGCGCGGCCGGGGCGGTGGTGTAGCAGCGCAGCAGCCGGTACATCAGGCCGGGGCGCGGCGCCCGTTCGCCCAGCAGCGTGCACGCGGCCGCCACCTGCACCCGCCAGTCGGGCGTGGTCACCGGCCCGTCGCTGCTCAGGGTGAACCTCACCCCGCTCGACAGCAGCTCCGCCAGCGGCCAGGCGGCGCCGGCGACCTCCGCGCCGAGCGCCCCCGCCACCCAGTCGGCCGTGGCGACCGCGATCACGGGCTGCGTGGTGAGCCCCATGCCGAGCGAGCCCATACGGGCGATCTGCGCGGGGTTCACCAGGTCGCCGTGGATGACGTAGTGCCGCCCGGCGGCCGCGTCCGGCAGCTCGGCCACCGTGTCCAGGAACGCCTCGACGGTACGGTCGCCGGTGGCGTGCACGCCCACCTGGAGGCCCGCCTGATGCGCCAGCCGGATCATGGTGCGCAGGTTGTGCTCGCGCCCGGCGTCGTCGGCCCCGGCCACCAGCAACGACCCGTGGCCGCCCTCGGTGTAGGGGTGGCAGGTCCAGGCCGACCGCATGGGCGGGATGCCGTCGGCGAAGATCTTGAGCCCGGCCACGTTCAGCCAGGCGGAGTCGGACCGGGGGACGAGCGCGCCGAGCCCGGCGGCCACGTCCTCCAGCGTGCTGGGGCCGTCGAGCACCCCGAACAGGCGCAGCGCGGTCACCCTGGCCCGCAGCTCACCCTCCTCGGCCAGCTTCGCGTAGGTGTCCAGGACGGCCTGCGAGAAGCAGCCGGTCTCGCCGTCGTCCTCCCCGGGGCCGAGGCCGGGCTCGGTGTAGCTGGTGATGCCGAGCGAGGCGCAGACCTGCCCGGCGCGCAGGATGGCCGCCCGCCTGGACTCCTCGTCGGCCAGCAGCCGGCCCTCGTGGGCGGACAGGCCGTTCTCGCTGATCAGCGTGTCCGGCCAGACCGCTCCTAACCAGGCCGCGTGCAGGTGCGAGTCGTTGATGCCGGGCAGGACCGTACGGCCGGCCAGGGAGAGCACCCGGGTGCCCGGCCCGGCGTACGCCAGGACCTCCTCGTCCGTGCCGACCGTCATCAGGCGGCCGGCGCGCACCGCCAGACCGCTCGCCCGCCCGTCGCGGGCGTCGAAGGTGAGCACGTTGCCGCCGACCGCCACGAGGTCCGCGTACTCGTCCGCTGACACCGGGTTCCTCCTGAGGGGCTGTAATTGTTTGTCAACGAGTGTAGATTAACCACACTCAACGGTCGAAAGCCATGAAGGTGACCATGCCAACGACAACCGCCGCCGCCGTCCTCACCGAGCACGGCAAGCCGCTCAGCCTTCAGGACGTGCCGCTGCCCGACGCGGTCGAGCCCGGCGCCGCCCTGGTCCGCATCACCTGCACCACCCTCTGCGGCACCGACGTGCACCTGTGGGCGGGCCAGATGACGTTCCCCGGGATGCTTCCGATGATCCTCGGCCACGAGATGGTCGGCGAGGTCGTGGAGGCGGGCCCGGGCACCACCGACGCCCTCGGCCGCCCGATCGGGCCGGGCGACCGCATCGGCTGGTCGGAGTCCACCTGCGGCCACTGCTACGGCTGCGCCGTCCTGCGCCAGCCGGTCGCCTGCGCCAACCGCGGGTACGGCTTCATGCAGCGCGCCGACCGCCCCCCGTACGCCACGGGCGGCCTGGTCGAGTACTGCTACGTGACCCCGGGCGCGGCCAAGCTGCTGCTGCCCGCCGACGTCAAGGACACCTGGGCCTCGATGTCGGGCTGCGCGGCCAAGACCGTGCTGCGCGCCGTGGACCGGGCCGGCGGCATCAGGGCCGGCTCGACCGTGGTGGTGCAGGGCGCGGGCGCGCTCGGCATCTTCGCCACGGCCGTCGCCAGGATCGCCGGCGCGGGCACCGTCATCACCGTGGGCGGCCCGGACGACCGGCTGGCCGCCGCCGTACGGTTCGGCGCCGACGCCACCGTCTCCACCGACCTGGACAAGGACCAGCGCATAGCCCGGATCAGGGAGCTGGCCGGGGAGCGCGGCGCGGACTACGTGTTCGACCTGGCCGGAGCGCCGACCGTGGCCGAGGAGGCCGTCGCGGTGGCCGCCCAGCGCGGCACCGTGGTGATCGTCGGGTCCACCGGGTTCGAGCCGGCGCCCGTACCGCTCGGGGCGGTCATGGGCAAGGAGCTGACCGTGGTCGGCTCGCTCAACGGCGACATCGCCGACTACCACCGCTCGATCGAGTTCTTCCAGACGTTCGCCGGCCGCATGCCGTGGGACGAGCTGTTCAGCGAGCCCGTCGGCCTGTCGCAGGCCGGCGCCTGCGTCGAGTCGATGTCCAGGCTCGGCCAGATCAAGGCCGTCGTCGACCCCCGCCTGCCCTAGGAGCCGTACCGTGCAGACCATCCCGCGCCGACGCATCGGACGCAACGGGCCCGAGACGGGCGTGCTCGCGCTCGGCTCCTGGCACACCTACGACCGCATGGACTTCCACGACGCGGTCACCATGATCCGCGAGGCCGTGGACCACGGCATCGACCTCTTCGACGTCGGCGTGTACGGCTTCCCCGGCATGCCGCCGGTGTTCACCGACGTGATCTTCTCGGCCCTGGTGCGCGCCGCCGGCCTGCGCCGCGAGGACTACCTGCTCTCCTCCAAGTTGTGGCTGGAGGGCTACCCGGAGCACAGCCTGCGCGACCAGCTGGAGAACGCCCTGTTCCGCGCGGGCGCCGAGCACGCCGACCTCGTGGTGCTCGGCGACCTGCGGCACGACGGCGTCGACCTGCACCGGCTCGTCCTCGACCTGGACGGCCTGGCCAAGGCCGGGCTGATCAGGAGCTGGGGCGTCAACAACTGGTCGGCGACGAACGTGCAGACGCTGATCGACGCCGCCGCCGGCGAGGGCGTCGAGGGCCCGGCCATCGCGCAGCTCAAGTACAGCGTCTCGCGGCGTTCGATCCCCGACGGCGCGCCGTTCGCCCGGATCTTCGCCCAGGGCGTCACCCTGCAGTCCTCGGACGTGCTGGAGGGCGGCGTGCTGCTGGGCAAGGGCGTGGACCGGCAGGTCGGCCGCGACCCCGGCGGCATCAGGGAGCGCATCGCGGACTCGGCGGCCGAGCTGGCCCGCCTCGCCGGAGAGCTGGACGCGACCCCGGCGCAGGTGTGCGTGGCCTTCACGCTCACCCACCCGGCCAACACCACGACGCTGTTCGGCGCGACCAGCCTGGAGCAGCTCCGCGACAACCTGGCGGCCGTGGAACTGGTCGAGCGGGTCGGCGCCGAGGAGTTGCGGGCGCGGGTGGAGCCGCTGTGGGCCGACCGGGACGCCGTCGACCCGGAGGGCCCGTGAGCACGCCGCCGAGCAGGGGTTACGAGGGCTTCGGCGGCACGGCCCGCGAACTGGCCTCGCAGTCCACGCCCTGGTGGCCGCAGCGGCGGCGGGCGCGTCCGGGGGCGCCGAACGTGGTCGTCGTGCTGGTGGACGACCTGGGGTTCAGCGACCTGTCGCCGTTCGGGTCGGAGATCGACACCCCGTACGCGCAGGCGCTGGCCGGGTCGGGTTACCGGTTCACCAACTACCACAGCACGCCGCTCTGCTCGCCCTCCAGGGCCGCCCTCATGACCGGGCTCAACCCGCACCGGGCCGGGTTCGCGATGGTCGCCCACGCCGACCCGGGTTATCCCGGCTACCGGATGGAGCTGCCGCCGGAGGCGCCCACGCTGGCCGAGTCGTTCCGCGCCGGCGGGTATGCCACGTTCATGGTCGGCAAGTGGCACCTGACTCTGGAGTCCAGGATGCACGACGGCGCCGACAAGAGCTCGTGGCCGCTGCAACGCGGCTTCGACCGCTACTACGGCTCCATGGACGGCTTCACGTCCCTGTTCCACCCCCACCGGCTGATCAGCGACAACGGCCCGGTCCCCGACGAGGGTTTCCCGGACGACTTCTACCTGACCGACGCCCTCACCGACCGCGCCATCGGCATGATCGACGGCCTGCGCGCCAACGACGCCGGCAAGCCGTTCTTCCTCTACTTCGCCCACCAGGCCGTCCACGGGCCGGTGCAGGCCAAGCCGGCGGACATCGCGAAATACCGCGGCCGCTACGACGCGGGCTGGGCGCGCGTCCGCGAGGAACGGTTCGCCCGCCAGCTCCGCGACGGCCTCTTCCCCGAGGGCACGAGACCGTCGGACCCGGACCTGCCGCCGTGGGCGGAACGCGCCGAGCTGTACGCCCGCCACATGGAGGTCTACGCCGCCGCCGTGGACGCCGTGGACCAGAGCCTCGGCCGGCTGGTCGAGCACCTGAAGCGCATCGGCGAGTACGACAACACGATCATCGTCCTCACCAGCGACAACGGCGCGACCGGCGAGGGCGGCCCGGAGGGCACCCGCAGCTACTTCAGCCGCTTCGTGCACCTGGCCGGGCTGCCGGCCGACTGGTGCCCCGACGTGCCGCGCGACCTCGGCCTCATCGGCGGCCCCCGGGTCCACGGCCACTACCCGCGCGGCTGGGCGAACGTCTCCAACACCCCGTTCCGCCTCTACAAGGGCCACGCCTACGCGGGCGGCATCCACGTGCCGTTCGTGTTGTCGTGGCCGGCCGGGCTGCCCAGGGGCGCCGACGACCCGGGCGTACGCGACCAGTACGCCTACGTCACCGACGTCGCCCCCACCCTGCTCACCCTGGCCGGACTGGAGCGTCCCGGGGACGTGGACGGCGTTCCGTTCGACCACCTGCTGCGCGAGCGCGACCGGCCGAGCCTGCACCGCTCCCAGTACGTGGAGTGCGGCGGCCAGCGCGGCTACTTCGAGGACGACTACAAGATCATCGCCCCGCACCTGCCCGGCACGCCGTTCACCGACGACGGCTGGGAGCTGTACGACATCGCCCGCGACCCGGCCGAGACCACCGACCTGGCCGCCGAGCAGCCCGGACGGGTCGCCGACCTGGCCGCGAAGTGGCGGGCCGCGGCCTGGCTCAACACGGTCTTCCCGCTGGCCGACACGCCCGGCATGCTCAACACCCGGCCGGCGAGCGAGCTGCCGCTGTCGGAGCCGGTCACGATCCGGCCCGGCACGCCGGTGCTGGAACGGTTCCGGTCGGCCAAGCTCACCTCGCTGCGGTCGTTCACCGTCGAGGCGTGGCTGGATCGGGAACCCGGCGACGAGGGCGTGATCGTGGCCCACGGCGACCAGGGCGGCGGATACGTCCTGTTCGTCGAGGACGGCGAGCTGCGGCTGACGTACAACGCCTACGGGGTGCCGGTGCGGGCGGCCGGGCCGCTGGCGGCGCGGGGCCCGGTGACGGTCACGGCCCGTTTTACGGCGCTGCCGGAGATGCGCTGGGACATCGAGGTGCTGGCGGAGGACAAGCCGGTGCTGGCCGTCGAGGGGGTGCCGCAACTGCTCGGCATGGCCCCCTTCACCGGCATCAGCGTCGGCTACGACTACGGCGGCCCGGTGGACTGGGAGCTGCACGAGCGCAGGGGCGTGTTCCGCTACCGCCGCGGCCTGGACCGGGTGCGGTACGTCCCGGGCGAGAAGGCGCCCTACAACCCGGAGATCATCGCGCTGGCCGAGGACCTGGCGCAGCGCGCGATCGAATGACGGGTCACAGGTGGTAGGCGTACTCCCCGAACTCCCAGTCGGTGACGTGCCGCTGGAAGCGGGCGACCTCGTCGCGCTTGTAGGCCAGGAAGGCGGCGGTGAAGTCCTTGCCGAGCAGCTCGGTCAGCTCGCCGTCGCCCTCGAAGGCGTCCAGGGCCTCGGGCAGCGTCATCGGCAGCACCGGGGCCTTGGAGGCGTCGTAGCCGTACCCGACGAGCGGGGCGGGCGGTTCCTCGCCCGCCCGCACGCCCAGCAGCGCGGCGGCGGCCGTGCCCGCGACCAGCAGGTACGGGTTGGCGCTGGCGTCCCCGAGCCGCAGCTCGAACCGGGCGCCGGCGCCCCGCTCCGGCGGGATGCGCAACATCGCGCTGCGGTTGTCGAGCCCCCAGTCGATGAGCCAGGGGGCCAGCGTGTCGGGGCCGAACCGCTTGTAGGAGTTGACCGTCGGGTTGGCCAGCGCCGCCAGCGCGGGGGCGTGGGCCAGCACGCCCGCGATGGCGTGCCGCGCGGTCGCCGACAACCCGTACGGCGCGTCCGGGTCGTCGAAGGCGTTGCCGCCGTCCTCGCCCAGGCACGACAGGTGCAGGTGGAAGCCCGATCCGCCCTCGTCGTTGAACGGCTTGGCCATGAACGTCGCCAGCCTGCCCTCCACCCGCGCCAGCTCCTTGACCGCCGCCTTGAACCAGAAGGCCCGGTCGGCCGCGTCCAGCGCCTCGGAGTGCCGCAGGTTGATCTCGAACTGGCCGCTGCTGAACTCGTGGTTGCCCGCCGTCACGCCGAGACCGAGGTCGCGCAGGTGCCGCAGGGTACGGGTCAGGTGGCCGTCGGGGTCGCCGCGGCGGCCGGCCGTGTAGACGTTGCCGGTGGCCTCGGCGTAACGCTGCCAGCCGCCCGCGGGGGCCGGGTCGCACAGGAAGTACTCCAGCTCGGGGCCGACGACCGGGCGCAGGCCCTGCTCGGCGCAGCGGGCCAGCACGGCGCGCAGCAGGTCGCGCGGCGACTCGGGGGCCGGGGCGCCGGTGGCGGGATCGACGACGTCGCCGTGGCACCAGGCGACGCCGGGCTCCCAAGGCAGCGGTGCGAGCGTGGCCAGGTCGGGTACGACGGCGATGTCGGGCAGCCCCGCGTCCAGGCCGCCGCTGATGTCGGCGGTGCCGCCGCGCGGGGTGGAGTGGTAGACCGCCCGGCAGAAGGCCAGGCCGTGGCCGACGGCGTCGGGGAGGGACTCCAGCAGGACGTCGCGGGCGCGGTCGGTCCCGGTCAGGTCGGGGTAGGTCACGCGGACCACGTCGACTCCCCGCTCGCTCAGGCGGTCGATGTGCTGCTGCACCGGTGTCTCCTAGAGTCGTTTGAGGTCAAACGTAACGGTGACGTATGGATAGCCGCAAGTGGTGTTGACCGATAGGGCTCGGTGTTTCTATTTTATTTGGAACCAAACGAGTTCCAGGAGGACCACCTTGGCCGGCGTCCGCGGCTACTTCCACCCCAAGACGGCCACGGGCCGCTCGTCCCTCATCCCGGAGCCGCCGTGGCACTACTCCGGCGACCTGCTCACGATCGAGTACCGCACCGACCCTGAACGGGTGCGCGAGCTGCTGCCCGAGCCGCTGGACCTGGCCGAGGAGGACCCCGGCGCGGTCGCGCTCATCTGGGCCGACTGGCAGTCCTGCTCCGGCTCCCGCGAGGAACTGCTCGACCCGGTGCGCTCGCAGTACAAGGAGGCGTTCGCCGTGGTCCGCTGCTCCTACCGGGGGCGGACGTACTCCAGGTGCGTCTACATCTGGGTGGACAAGGACTTCGCCGTCGCCAGGGGGCTGCACCAGGGCTATCCGAAGAAGCTGGGCTCGATCCACCAGACCAGGCCCCACCCGTACGGGCCCGCGCCCAGGATCGAGGCCGGCGCCCGGTTCGGCGCGACGCTGGCCGCCGCCGACCGCCGCCTGGCCCAGGCCGTCGTGACCCTGCGCGAGCCGTCGCCCGGCAACGGGTTCGTCAACGGTCACCCGATGGCCCACCACCGCTGGCTGCCCGCCATCGGCAAGGGCGGCGGGCTCGCGCTGGACGAGCTGGTCGAGTCCGGCGCCGCCGCCTTCGAGGCCGGACAGGCATGGGCGGGCGAGGCCGAGCTGGAGCTGTTCGACTCCCCGACCGAGGAACTGTCCAGGCTGGCGGTACGCGAGCCCATCGCCGCCTACTACCGCCAGGTCGGCGTGGTCTGGGACGGCGGCACGCTCCTGGAATCCGGCACGTCCGGCGCGCACCGATCCCCGTGAGAATGGAAGCACCCGACATGTCCGAACAGATCACCGGCCAGATCACCGTCGCCGGGGTCGCCGTCGACACCCGCCACTGGATCGGCGGCCGGCGCGCCGCCTCCGCGCGCACGTTCACCGACCTCTCGCCCATCGACGGGAGCGCGCTCGGCGAGATCGCCCGCGGCGGCCAGGCCGAGGTGGACGCCGCCGTCACCGCCGCCCAGGACGCCTTCCCCGGCTGGGCCGCCACCCCGCGCGCCGGACGCGCCGCCGTGCTGCGGGCGATCGCCGAGGGCGTCGAGAAGCGGCTGGAGGAGCTGGCCGCCGTCGAGACCGCCGACAACGGCGCACTGCTGCGCTCGCACCGCCGCGGCGTCATGCCCCGCGTCGCGCACAACTTCCGCTTCTTCGCCGACTGGCTGGAGAGCCTCGGCCACGACGACTTCGACACCCGCGGCCACGCCAACCACGTCTCCTGGGACCCGGCCGGCCCCTGCGCCCTGATCACCCCCTGGAACGCGCCCCTCATGCTGGCCACCTGGAAGATCGCCCCCGCGCTGGCCGCCGGCGACACCGTGGTGCTCAAGCCCGCCGAGTGGTCGCCGCTGACCGCCTCCCTGCTGGCCGACATCGCCGCCGCCGCCGGGCTGCCGGACGGCGTGCTCAACGTCGTCCAGGGGCTCGGGGCCGAGGCCGGGGCCGCCCTGGTCGAGCACCCCGGCATCCGCCGGATCAGCTTCACCGGGTCGGTGCCGACCGCGCGGCGCATCGCCCGTTCGGCCGCCGCCAACCTCACCCCGCTCAGCCTGGAACTGGGCGGCAAGTCGCCGTTGCTGGTCTTCGCCGACGCCGACCTCGACCTGGCCGTCGACCTGGCCGTCGAGCAGTACGACAACGCCGGGCAGGTCTGCCTGGCCGCCACCCGGCTGCTGGTCGAGTCGCCGATCGCCGAGGAGTTCACCCGGCGCTTCACCGAGCGCGCCGCCGCCCTGGTCCAGGGCGACCCGCGCGAGGAGGCCACCGACGTCGGCCCCAACATCCATCCACGCCAGGTGGACAAGATCGACGGGTTCGTCCGGCGGGCCCTGGCGGCGGGGGCGCGCGCCGTCGTCGGGGGCGAACGCGGCGACGGCCTGTACTACCGGCCCACCCTGCTCACGGACGTGGCCCAGGACAGCGAGATCGTGCAGGAGGAGGTCTTCGGCCCGGTGCTCACGCTCCAGACGTTCGACACCGAGGAGGAGGCCGTGCGGATGGCCAACGACACCCGCTTCGGCCTGGCCGCCACGGTCGCGACCGGTGACCGCGAGCGTGCCCGCCGGGTCACCGAGCGGCTGGTCGCGGGCACGGTCTGGGTCAACTGCTTCTTCGTACGCGACCTGCGAGCGCCCTTCGGCGGCTCCCGCGAGTCCGGCGTCGGCCGCGAGGGCGGCACCTGGAGCTTCGACTTCTACTGCGACCTGAAGAACACCGTCACCGCGCCGAAGGGCTGGAGCGACCATGGGTGAGATCGTCGGGGCGGGCCTGCTGGCGCACGTCCCCACCATCGTGCTGCCCGAGCCGACCCGGCTGGAGCTGAACGAGGGCAAGGAGATCACCCTCGTCACCGGCCTGCGCGAGCTGCGCCGGGACGTCTTCGAACGCGACGACTACGACACCGTCGTGGTGCTGGACTCCCACTGGGCCACCACGGTCGAGTTCGTGGTCGCCGCCCAGCCGCGCCGGGCCGGGCTGTTCACCTCCGAGGAGCTGCCGCGCGGCATGTGCCGGATGCCGTACGACTTCCCCGGCGACCCCGAACTGGCCCGCAACGTGGCCTCCTTCGCCGGGAAGCACGGCACCTGGATCACCCCGATCGACGACGAGTACCTGCCGATCTACTACGCCACCACCAACCTGTGGAAGTACCTCGGCGAGGGCCTGCCCGCCAAGCGCTGGGTGAGCATCGGCGTGTGCCAGACCGGCGACATGGAGGACCACCTGCGGCTCGGCCGCGCGCTGGCCGACGGCGTCGCGGCCACCGACCGCCGGGTGCTGGTGATCGCCTCCGGCGCGCTGTCGCACACGTTCTGGCCGCTGCGCGAGCTGCGCGACCACGAGTCCAGCGACCCGCGCCACATCTTCACCCCAGAGGCCGCCGCGGCCGACCGGCAGCGCATCGAATGGTTCAGGCAGGGGCGCCACGACGAGGTCCTGCGCACGATGCCGGAGTTCTGGGCGCACAAGCCCGAGGCCCGCTTCTACCACTACATCATGCTGGCCGGAGCCCTCGGCGAGGAGCGCTGCACAGCCCCCGCCCGCCAGTACGGCGAGTACGAGAACTCCGTCGGCACCGGCCAGGCCCTGATGTGGTTCGACCGCCCGTCCGGCGGCTGGACCGCCCCCCGACAGGAGAACGCCCATGCCTGAGTACCGCCGCATCCTCCTCGACGGCGCCGTCACCGAGACCGTCCGCGAAGGGGACGCGCTCGTCGCAGGGGACGGCCGCCGCGTCGCGATCGACGAGGCCGCGCACCTGCCGCCGGTCGCCCCCACGAAGATCATCGCGGTGCACCTCAACCACCGCAGCCGGGTCGAGGAGTTCCGCACCCGGCTGCCCGACGCGCCGACCTACTTCCACAAGCCCACCTCCGCGCTCAACTCCCACCGGGGCGCGGTCGTGCGCCCGGAGGGCTGCAAGTGGCTCAACTACGAGGGCGAGATCGCCATCGTCATCGGCCGTACCTGCCGGAACGTCGCGCCCGAGGATGCCGCGGAGCACATCGCGGGCTACACCGTGGCCAACGACTTCGGGCTGCACGACTTCCGCGACACCGACGCCGGGTCGATGCTGCGGGTGAAGGGCTCCGACACGCTCTGCCCGCTCGGCCCCGGACTGGTGACCGACTGGGACTTCCGCGGCAAACACCTGCGGACGTACGTCAACGGCGAGGTGGTCCAGGACGGCAACACCGACGAGATGACCTGGGACATGCACTACCTGGTCGCCGACATCGCCAGGACGATCACCCTCTTCCCCGGCGACGTTCTGCTGTCGGGCACCCCGGCGGGCTCGCGGCCGGTCCGGCCGGGCGACGTGGTCGAGGTCGAGGCCGAGGGGCTCGGCCGGCTGACGAACCACGTCGTGACCGGGCCGGTGCCGATCCGGGCCGACGTCGGCGCGCAGCCGACGGAGTCGGAGGAGGTGCGCTCGACCGCGCTCGGCGGCGACTGGGAGTTCCGGGGCATCCGCCCGCCGCGCCGGTCATGACCGCGAAGGAGAGCAGGCAGTGGCGGACCACCGTTCCATCACCGAGACCGAGAAGCTGGTCGAGGCCAAGCTCGGCGGCATCCCCGTGCTGCGCGAGCAGATGGCCGTCGTGGCGAACATCCACCGCGCCGCGGCGGCCGTGCGCCAGCATCTGGAGAACACCGTCCTGCGCGGCGCCGACCTGACCTGGACCGGGTTCGTGGTGCTCTGGGTCATCTGGATCTGGGGCGAGCCGGAGTCGCGCCAGGTGGCCGAGGAGGCGGGCGTCTCCAAGGGCACGCTGACCGGGGTCGCGCGCACGCTGGAGTCGCGCGGCCTGGTCGCCCGCGTCCCCCATCCGGGTAATGGCCGCCTGGTGCTGCTCAGGCTCACGCCGGAGGGCGAGACGCTGATGCGGAGGCTGTTCCCGGCGTTCAACGCCGAGGAGGCGTTCGTCGCCGGGCAGCTCACCCCGGCCGAGTGCCTGACGACCGCCGACGCGCTGCGCCGGATCGTCAGGCAGGTCGAGACCGGCGGCGAGCGGCGCAGGCTGGCCCTGCTCGACGGCGCGCCGCCGGCCCCGCGCCGCAGCGGACGCCGCCGGCGGCTCACAGAGGGTGACTGAGGATGCGGCGGCCCTCGTCGCGGAAGCCGCGCCCGCCGTAGTAGGCGAACAGGTGGCCCACGTCGGCGCCGTTCGGGGCGATCACGATCTCCAGGGCCGTGCACCCCTGGCCGGCGGCCCACCGGCGGCTGTCCTCGATCAGCCGTTCGGCCTCGCCGCGCCGCCGCGCCCGGGGTGTGACGTACAGGTCCTCCAGCTCGGCGCACAGCCCCTTCTCCAGCCCGAACGTGGTCGTGGTGATCCCGAACGCGACCAGCGCGCCGTCGCTCTCGCTGACCGCGACCCGGGCCGTGGGCGAGGCGATCAGTGTGGCGAGGTTGTCCTTCAGCGTGCGGGCCGGGGTGGTGAAGCCGTCCTCGGCGTAGAAGGCGACGGCGAGGTCGTGGAGTGCGGGCAGGTCGTCAGGGACGGCGGCGCGGATCATGCGAGCCATCATGCCCCGACTCGCGGACGAGCGCGTCGAACAGGGACTGCTGAGCCGGGTCGCGGTGGGCGGTGTCCTCCGGATGCCACTGCACGGCGGTGAACCAGCCGGGCAGGCCGTCGTGCTCCAGGGCCTCCACCGTCCCGTCGGCGGCGTACGCGGCGGGGGACAGGCCGCCGCCGAGCCGGTCGACGCGCTGGTGGTGGAAGCAGGAGGCCTCCACCTTCTGCGTCCCCGTCACCTGTTCCAGGAGGGAGCCGGGGCGCAGCGACACCGGGTGCACGACGTGCCGGTGGCCGCCCTCGGGGCCGCCCATGTCCTGTTCCAGGGTGCCGCCGAGGGCCACGTTGACGACCTGGAGGCCGCGGCAGACCGCCAGTGTGGGCAGCCCGGCGGCCAGCGCGTGGCGGGCGAGGGCCAGGTCGAAGGCGTCCTGCTCGTCGTCCACGTCGTAGACGTCCTCGTGGGTGTCGGCGGCGCCGTACCGGTGGGGGGCCACGTCGCCGCCGCCCGGCAGGAGGAGGCCGTCGAACCTGGACAGCCTCCCCGCCACGTCGTCCCCGGCGGGGTGGATCGTGGCCGGCTCGCCGCCCGCCCGCCACACGGCCTCCACCAGGGCGCGGGCGCTCACCTCGGCCGCGTATCGCAGGGCCGAGGCGGAGGCGGAGAAGCGGGCGGGGATCGCGATCAGGGGTCTCACAACTGGATCCAGGTGGTCTTGAGCTCGGTGTACTTCTCCAGCGCGTGCGCCGACTTGTCGCGGCCGTTGCCCGACTGCCGCATGCCGCCGAAGGGCACGGTCAGGTCGCCCTCCTCGTAGCAGTTGACCCAGACGGTGCCCGCCTTCAGCGCGCGGGCGACGCGGTGGGCGGTGCCCAGGTCGGAGGTCCACAGCCCGGCAGCGAGGCCGTACTCGGTGTCGTTGGCCAGGCGTACGGCCTCCTCCACGTCGTCGAAGGCCAGCACGGACAACACCGGGCCGAAGATCTCCTCCCTGGCCAGCCGGGCGCCGGGGTCCACCCGGTCGAAGACGGTCGGTTCGAGGTACGCGCCGCCGCTGCCGGCCAGGATCCGGCCGCCGCCCGTACGCAGCCGCGCGCCCTCGGCGAGCCCGGCCTCGACGTGGCCGCGCACCCGTTCCAGGTGGGCCTCGCCGACCAGGGCGCCCATCTCCGTGGCCGGGTCGAGAGGATCGCCGACCCGCAGCGTACGGGCGCGGGCGACCACGGCCTCCGTCACCCGGTCGGCGACCGACCGGTGGACCAGCAGGCGGGAGGGCGCCGTGCACATCTCGCCCTGGTTGAAGAAGATGCCCCAGGCGGCGGTGGCGGCGGCGGCCTCCAGGTCGGGGGCGTCCGGCAGGATGATGTTGGGCGACTTGCCGCCCAGCTCCAGCCACACCCGCTTGAGGTTGGAGTCGGCCGAGTACCGCAGGAAGTGCCGCCCGACGGCGGTGGAGCCGGTGAAGGCCAGCACGTCCACGCCGGGGTGCAGGCCGAGCGCCCGCCCGGCGGTGGGCCCGTCGCCGGCGACGACGTTCAGCACGCCCGGCGGCAGCCCGGCCCGGGTGGCCAGCCGGCCCAGCTCCAGGGCCGACAGCGGCGACGACTCCGACGGCTTCAGCACGACCGTGCAGCCCGCGGCCAGGGCGGGGGCCACCTTCCAGGAGGCCAGCGTGAGCGGGAAGTTCCACGGCACGACCGCGCCGACGACCCCGGCGGGCTCGCGGGTGACCAGGGCCAGGGCGTCGGCGGGCACGTGCGGGGCCTCGTCGGTGAGCTTGCCGGCCAGCTCGCCGTACCAGCGGAAGGTGGTGATCGCGGCGCGCAGCTCGATGTCGTGCGCGTCGGTGATCGGCTTGCCCATCTCCAGGCTGATGAGCAGCGCCAGGTGCTCGCGCCGTTCCTCGATCAGGGACGCCAGCCGCACCAGCGCCCGCCCGCGCTCGGCGGGCGCCATCCGCGGCCACGGCCCGGAGTCGAACGCCCGCCGCGCGGCCGACACCGCGAGCGCGACCTCCGCCTCGCCCGCGTCGGCGACCTCGATCAGCACCCGGCCGTCGCGCGGCGAGCGCACCGGGAAGGCCGCGCCGCCGCCGGGCTCGTCGGCGCCGTCGATGTGATGCGCGGACGGGAGCCGCACCGCCGCGGCCCGGTCCAGCCACTCCTCGTGGGTCATCGTGCACCTCGCTCGTGGACGATCCGGCCGTCGAAGACCGTCAGGTCGATCGGCAGGTCCGGGAGGTCGTGCGGATCGGCCGCCCGCAGGTCGCCGCCGAGCACGCACAGGTCGGCGGCCATGCCGGGCCGCAGGGTGCCCTTCCACGTCTCGGCGAAGTCCTGCCGGGCGGCGTTGACGGTGTAGGCGCGCAGCGCCACCTCCAGCGGCACGCACTGCTCCGGCCCGCTGGCCCGGCCGCTCGCCCGCGACTCGCGCAACATCATCGCGGCCACGGCCCGCCGCCAGTCCGGCTCGGTGATCGGGGCGTCGGAGCTCGCGCAGACCGCGATCCCGGCCTCGTGGGCGGTGCGCACGGGCCACTGGTAGTCCGAGCGTTCCTTGCCGACGACCTCGTCCATCAGGTCGGCGGTGGCCCACTCGATGGCGGGGTTCATGTTGACGCCGTAGCCGCGCGCGGCCAGGGCGGCCAGGCTGCGGGGAGAGGCGAAGTCGGCGTGGATCAGGTAGTGGCGGGCGTCCGGGCGCGGGACGGCCTCGTCGGCGGCGGTGAACGCGGCCACCACGGCGTCGATCGCCCGGTCGCCGGTGACGTGCACGCCGAGCTGGTGGCCGGCCTCGTGCGCGAGGCGGATCATCTCGGCCAGCTCGGCCTGCTGCCGGGCCGGGCCGTCGCCGTGCACGCACAGCGCGCCGTGCCCGCCGCCGCCCGGGTACGGGTCGTGCATCCACGCGGTCTCGTTCGGCGGCACGCCGTCGGCGAAGATCTTGACCCCGATCACGGCCAGGCGTTCGGGGTCCAGCCCGCCGGGCACGATCCCGGCCAGCTCGGCCAGCCCCCGGGTCACGTCGGCCGCGCCGCCGCCCATGGGGGCCGGCAGCAGCAGCACCCGTACGCGGGCGTCCAGCGCGCCCTCGGCGGCCAGCTCGGCGTAGGCCCGCAACGTGTCGGTGCCGAGCGCGCCGCCGAGGACGTCCGCGCCCCCCGGCCCGAGGCCCGGCTCGGTGTAGCTGGTGATGCCCTGGGCGTGCAGCGCCGCCACGGCCGCCCGGACGGCCTCCTTGCGCTGGGCCACTGTCGGCGGCGGGATCAGCCGCTGGACCAGCGACTGCGCGGCCTCCTTCAGGATGCCGGTGGGCTCGCCGCGCCCGTCGGTCTCGATCACGCCGCCCGGCGGCGCGGCCGTGCCGGGGCCGATGCCGGCCAGCTCCAGGGCCCTGGAGTTGACCCACATCATGTGGCCGGAGAAGTCGGTCAGGCAGACCGGCCGGTCGGGGGCGGCGGCGTCCAGGTCGCGCCGGTGCGGGCGGCGGCCGGGGTCGGCCCGGCACTCGGCCAGGTAGCCGATGTCCCAGCCGAGTCCGGTGAGCCAGCCGTCGCCGGGCGCGCGGCGTACCGCGGCGGCGATGTCGGCGATGGAGGCGACCGCCGGATGGCCCACGTTCAGCGCGAACGGCGGCCTGTTCAGCGCCCACGCCGCGCCGTGCAGGTGGGAGTCGTTGATCCCGGGCAGCACGGTACGGCCGGCCAGGTCGATCACCCGCGTGCCCGGTCCGGCCAGTGCCCCGATCGCCGTGCTGGTCCCGGTGGCGAGGATCCTGTTCCCTCGTACGGCCACCGCTTGTTCGGTGGCGAACGTCTCGTCGAGCGTCAGCACGTCACCGTTGATCAGGATCAGGTCCGCCGGATCTGACATGGTCGGCCCTTCTGCCGGGAACAGGATGAACGAAAATGTATGGGTCCAAACGATTATCAGTCAATGCCGGGCGGGCTCCACCGGGTCATTGACCGGGTGTGGGCGTTCGTTCTAACATCCGCATGCCTGTATCCGAAAATTTCCCGTGATGTCCGAAACTTTCGGTCGGCTGCTCGCGCGTCCCCGCACCCTCCCGGAGAACGTGACATGAGAAGATCCAGCCCGTTCGCGCGCCTCCTGCTCTCCGTGGCCGTCGCCGCCGCGGCCGTCTCGATCACCGGGCCGCCCGCCCGCGCCGCCGCCCCCGCGCCGCCGCCCGGCAAGGCCGGGTACATCGCCTTCACGCCGGGCCCCGGCAGGTTCCCGCTGGTCGCCTCCGGACGGGCGGCGCCGATCGTGGTCAGCGCGGCCGATCACGAGGGCGTCGTCCGCGTCGCCGACGACCTGCGGGACGACATCGAGCGGGTCACCGGCGTACGGCCCGCCCTCGCCACCGACCGGCCGCCCCGGCAGGACGAGGTCGTCCTCGTCGGCACGATCGGCCGCAGCCCGCTCATCGACGGCCTGATCCGGGCGGGCAAGCTCGACGTGTCCGGCATCGCGGGCAAATGGGAGACCTCGCTGGAGCAGGTGGTGCAGAACCCGCTGCCGGGCGTGCGCCGCGCGTTCGTGATCGCCGGAAGCGACCAGCGGGGCACGATCTACGGCGCGTACGACGTCTCGCGGGAGATCGGCGTCTCGCCCTGGTACTGGTGGGACGACGTGCCCGCCCGCCACCGCGACGCGCTGCACGTGCTGCCCGGCCGCCACACCCAGGGCACCCCCAAGGTGCGCTACCGCGGCTTCTTCATCAACGACGAGAACCCGAACCTGGGCACCTGGGCGCCGAAGTTCTTCGGCCCCGGCAAGGCCGCGGGCTACCCGGGCGGCTTCAACGGCCAGTTCTACGCCAAGGTCTTCGAGGTCATGCTCCGGCTCAAGGCCAACTACCTGTGGCCGGCCGTGTGGGGCCGGGCCTTCGCCGAGGACGACCCCGACAACCACCGGATCGCCTCCCGGTACGGCGTCGTCATGGGCACCTCCCACGAGGCCCCGATGATGCGCGGCATCGAGGAGTGGAACCGGCACGCCGTCGCCGCCGTACGCGACGCCGACGGCAACATCGTCACCCCCGGCCACGACCCGTACGGCGGGACCGGCGAGTGGAGCTTCCGCCGCAACGGCGAGGCCATCAAGAAGTACTGGGCCGAGGGCATCCGCAGGATGCGCGAGCAGGGCTTCGAGGGCGTCGTCACGCTCGGCATGCGCGGCAACGGCGACGTGAGCCTGCCCGACGGCGACGGCATCGAGCTGATGCGGAGCATCCTGGCCGCCCAGCGCGAGATCCTGGCGAAGGAGAGCGGCGAGGCCCTGGAGAGCATCCCTCAGGTGCAGACGCTCTACAAGGAGGTGCAGCGCTACTGGGACGAGGGGCTGCGCCCGCCCGACGACGTGACGGTCGTCTTCAGCGACGACAACTGGGGCAACATGCGCAAGCTGCCCGACCAGTCGCTGCCGGAGCGCGCCGGCGGCTACGGCATGTACTACCACTTCGACTACGTGGGCGGCGGCCGCAACTACAAGTGGGCCGACACGATCAACCTGGCCGGCACGTGGGAGCAGCTCGACCTGGCCTACCGGTACGGCGTGGACCGCCTGTGGGTGGTCAACGTCGGCGACATGAAGAACGAGGAACTGCCGCTGCAGTTCTTCCTCGACTACGCCTGGGACCCCGGCCGCCTGCCGATCGAGCGGCTGGGCGACTGGGAACGCGCGTACGCGGCCCAGAACTTCGGCCCCGAGCAGGCCGCCGAGATCGCCGCCATCCTGCACGACTACGGCACCCTCCAGGCCCGCCGCAAGCCCGAACTGCTCAACCGCCGCATCACCGTGGACCCGGCCGACCCCACCAAGGTCACCTACGACGACCGGGACACGCCGTTCAGCCTGACGAGCTACCAGGAGATGGACCGGGTCACGGCCGAGTGGCGGCGTCTGGCCGAGCGGGCCGATCGCGTCCGGGCCGCCCTGCCCGCGGCGTACGGCGACGCCTACTTCGAGCTCGTGGACTACCAGGTGCAGGCCACGGCCAACCTCTACGCCCTGCGCGCCGCCCAGTTCACCAACCTGCTGTACGCCAGGCAGGGCCGGGCCGCCGCGAACGACCTGGCCGACCTGGCCCAGCGGCGCTTCGACGACGACCAGGCACTGAACGCCCGCTACGGCGCGATCGCGGGCGGCAAGTGGAAGGACTTCCAGCTCCAGCCCAAGATCGGCTACGGCGACGTCGAGCGGTACGGCCCCAACGCGCCCTGGCAGCAGCCGGAGAAGGACAACGTCGCCCTGCCGGACGCCTTCTACCCGCCCCTCGTACGCGCCGGCGTGCCGGAGGGCGCCGACATGGGCGTGGCGATCGACGGCTCGGACCAGTGGTGGCCGCAGGCGCGGGAGGAGGCGGTGCTTCCGGCGTTCAGCCCGTACCAGACCTATCCGGGGCAGTACATCGAGGTGTTCAACCGGGGTGGCACCCCCTTCGACTACACGATCACCGCGGCGCGGCCGTGGCTCTCGGTCAGCCCCTCGGCGGGCCGGGTCGGCAAGCAGGTGCGCGCCGCCGTACGGGTGGACTTCGCCCGTGCCCCGAAGGGCAGGACCGAGGTGCCCGTCACCGTCACCGGGCCGGGCGGGGCGCGCGTGACCGTCAAGGCCGTCGTGGACAACCCGGCCGGCCCGGTCAAGGGGTTCGTCGAGGCGGGCGGCCAGGTCACGATCGACGCCGCGCACTACGGCCGGGCCGTGGGCGCCTGGCGGACCATCCCCGACCTCGGCCGCAGCTCCGACGGCGTGACCCCGCTCCAGGTGACCGCCCCGCGCGTGACGCCCGGCGGGGGCAGCCCCCGGCTGGAGTACACGATGACGGTGTTCACGCCCGGTGAGGTCAAGGTGTCGGCGCTGCTGTCACCGCGCAACAACGTGTTGCCGTCCGACGGGCTGAGCTACGCCGTCTCCATCGACGACCAGCCGCCGCAGACGGTGAACGTCACGGCCGTGACCGGCGCGAACGACACCACCATGAACCGCCAGTGGGAGCGCAACACCTCGAACAACGTCAACGAGACCACGACCGTTCACACGATCACGGCTCCCGGCCCGCACGTGCTGAAGTTCTGGATGGTGGACCCGACCGTCGTCCTGCAGCGGCTCGTGGTGGACACCGGCGGGCGCCTGCCCAGCTACTTGGGGCCGCCCGAGAGCCGTCGGGCCGGCGCGTTGTAGACCAGCTCCGGCGGCCGGCCGCCGAACAGCTCGCTGACCGTGACGAAGCGGTAGCCGCGGGCGGACAGGCCCTTCAGCACCCGCGGGAGGGCCTTCACCGTGGTCGGGTGGATGTCGTGGAACAGCACGACGCTGCCGGGGCGTACCCGCTTGAGCGAGACGCGGGCCACCCGGGCGCTGTCCCGGTGGCGCCAGTCGAGGGTGTCCACGCTCCACAACACCAGCGGCCGGTGCGACTGCCGCCGCACGTCGCGGTCGAGCGCGCCGTACGGGGGGCGTACCAGGCCGGGCGTGACGCCCGCGGCCGACTCCACGGCCTCGTCGGTACGGGTGAGCTGGGACTTGATCGCGGCCCGCGACAACTTGGTCAGGTCGGGGTGGGACCAGGTGTGGTTGCCGATCTCGTGCCCCGCCTCGGCCGTGCGCCGCACCACGTCCGGGTAGGCGCCGACGTTCTGGCCGACGACGAAGAACGTGGCGCGGGCCCGGTACTTCGCCAGGTGCCGCAGCAGCGTCTTCGTGTAGGGCCCCGGCCCGTCGTCGAACGTGAGCGCCACGCACTTGACCCGGCGGCAGTCGGCCTTCTCGGCCGGGTCGGCGGGCTTCGACGACGGCTCGCCCTGGTCATGCCGCCCGTCCCGGTCCCTGTCCCGGTTCTTGTCCCGGTCGTCCCGGTCCGGCCGCCGGTCGGGTTCCGGGGAGGCCGACGGCGTGGGGTGGGTGGGGGAGGGCGTGGGCCGGGCGGGCGTGGCCCCCGTGAGCGCGGCCGTGACGGCCAGCATCGTCGCGGCCATCCCGATCCCGTACAGGCGCGGCCTCACGGCGCTGTTCATGACGTTCCCCCTCATGCACCGCCCCCGGTGCGTCTTCCCCTGAGAACGGCCCACAAGGACCGTTCCACAAAGTTGGACACCAGATCCACTCATATGGTTCGCGCGTCTCCCCAACCGCGGACGAAGGTTTCTCCCATGCCCTACGGGCAGAAGTGTCCAGACGTGACAGCACTGACCGATTAATCTGGAAATTGACGCCTTGTCAGGCACGGGAGGCATCGAGGATGCGGAACGGCCGGACCAGCACCACGCTCGCCCTCGCGGCGCTCCTGATCGCCGGCTGCACCTCCGGCGGGGGCACGCGATCTCAGGACGGATCGCCGCAGGCCGAGGGCCCGGTGGCCAAGCTCGCGATCACGCCCGCCGACGGCACGAAGAAGGTCGCCCCCGACACCGGGATCAGCGTCAAGGTGACCGACGGGAAGGTCACCAAGGTGACCGTCGCCGACGCCAAGGGACGCCAGGTGACGGGCTCGGCGGCAGCCGACGGCACCTGGCGGCCCCGGTGGCCGCTGCGGCCGGCGACGTCGTACACGGTGAGCGCGCAGGCCACGGGCACCGACGGCAAGGCGGTCACCGGGCAGGCGTCCTTCACCACCCTCAAGCCCCAACGGGCGCTCCAGAGCGGCATGTCGCCGCTGGACGGCGAGAAGGTCGGCGTCGGGATGCCGGTGCAGCTCCTGCTGTCCCAGCCGGTCACCTCGAAGCGGGACCGGGCGGCGGTCGAACGGTCGCTGGTCGTGGAGATGTCCGAGCCGGTCGAGGGCGCGTGGAGCTGGGTGAGCGACCGCGAGGTGCAGTTCAGGCCGCGCGAGTACTGGCCGGTGGGGGAGAAGGTCAAGGTCGTCGCCCATCTGGCCGGGCTGCGCGCGGGCCAGGGCCTGTGGGGCACCAAGGACCGCAGCCTGTCCTTCACCGTCGGCCCCCGGCACGTCACCAAGGTGGACGCCGACGACCACGAGGCCGTCGTCACCGCGGGCGGCAAGGTCGTCCGGACCATCCCCGTCAGCCTGGGCAAACCCGGCGACGACAGCTACTCGGGCACCATGATCGCCCAGGAGAAGGCAGCGGAGACCGTCATGGACTCCGCCACGATCGGGAAGCCGGGCGAGTACCGGATCAAGACCAAGTGGAACGTCCGGATGACCTACAGCGGCACCTTCTTCCACGCCGCGCCCTGGTCCACCGGCGCGCAGGGCAACTCCAACGTCAGCCACGGCTGCGTCAACGCCAGTCCGGCCGACGCCCGCTGGTTCTACGACTTCACCCAGCGCGGCGACGTCATCCAGGTCAAGGGCACCTCGCGCAAGCTCGAATTCGGCAACGGCCCCACGCCCTGGGCGAAGTCCTGGGACGAATGGCTGGCCGGCAGCGCCGCCGGCAGGCCCACGACCGGCTGACCGCCTCCCGGGGCGCGCCCTTCACGCAAGATCGGCCATCAGAACCACAGGACCTGCGAGAACATCAGGATGTCGCCTTGCCCAGGAGGGTCCGTCCCACGATCATGTCGCCAATGGACGCCGACCTACCCCTGGACTACTACCTGATCTACGCCGCCCCGCAAGACCGCGGCCACGGGACACCTCCCCTGGGCATCCTGGTCGAGGAGTTCGTGCTCTGCGACGACTACACCGCCGCGGGCATCGACTGCGCGGAATGGACGTCCGAGTGCGGCGAGTGGCGCGAGTCGCCCGGATCCAGCCGGGCCATCCGCGCCGATCCCGCCCTGCGCGAACGGGTGCTGCCCGTGACCCGGCGGGACGCCCGCGACACGTACTCGATGCTCGGCGGGGGCGCGCTGCCGGAGGAGGCCGGGCTGCGGGCCTTC
Source organism: Nonomuraea spiralis (assembly GCF_014648435.1). Classification (GTDB taxonomy): domain Bacteria; phylum Actinomycetota; class Actinomycetes; order Streptosporangiales; family Streptosporangiaceae; genus Nonomuraea; species Nonomuraea spiralis. Next base: position 316,167 of record NZ_BMRC01000010.1, on the reverse strand, counting down.
TTCCAGTACCGCCAGGCGCTCCCCGCCGCGGCCCCGCTCGACCTGAGCGGCGGGCGCTCCACGCAGACCCGGCGCTACCGCATCCTGTTCGCCGGCGAGCTCGGCGAACGCGGGCTGGCCAACGTACGCACGGTGCTGCGGCTGGAGCCGCCGGAGCCGAACCCGCGGGCCAGGATCGCGGGCACCGCCACGGCGACCGCGGCCGGGCACACCTTCACCTGGGAGCTGCGGCGCATCGGCCCCGGCATCGCCTGGTGCCTGGACGTCACCGTACGCCTGAGCGCCGGACCGCTCGCCGCCATCGGCGCCCTGCTCCACCACCACCGGCAGGCCATCCGCGGCCAGGGCCTGATCCCGGTCACCATCGAACGCTTCGCCTGACCACCGGGCGGTCCGGCCCACGACACCCCGGACCGCCCGCCCGAGCGGGTCAGGGGACGGTGACCGCGCGCACCGCGACCGGCCCGAGCAGCGGGTTCAGCTCGTCGGCCTGCGACACCCCGTCCGGGGTGAGCACGTCGAGTGCCTTGGGCACCGTGCCGGGATCGGCCGCGCACAGCGGCGCGCCGCCGCCCTCCGCGCACACCCCGAACCGGTACGGCTGCGGCGTCGCCGCGAACCCCCTGGCCTGGTCGGCGGCGTAGCCGTCCTGGCCGGTCAGCACGACCGCGAACCGCCATCCCGGCCCCGGCGTGCCGAAGGACGCCCTGGGCAGGGCGACGGTGATCGTCCGGGTGGCGCCGGACGCGCGCACCGCCGCGCCGCTCAGCCCGCGCCCGTCCGCGCCGGCCCAGACCGGGGCGGCGAAGCCCTGCACCTCGACCCGCTGCGACCAGGCGTCCTCCTCGGCGATCCGGTAGTTGCGCTGCGGGAAGGCCGCCTGCGCCGACCGCCCGGCGGCGGCCGGGTCGCGTACGTAGACGTCGAGGAGCTGCGCGCCCATCTGGTTGCCGAACGTCGGAGTCAGGTCGCGCAGCCCGGCCCGCAGGTAGACGGTGCTCGCGTCGGTGATCACCTGGAAGCGGCGCAGGTCGAACGCCCCCGGACGGAAGTCGGCCGCCGTCGGGTAGGCGTAGGTCCCGGGGCCGTCGTCGTCGCCCTCGGGGTCGGTGACGTCGAGCACCGTGGTCCCGGTGACGTCGCCGACGACCGACCGCCGGGCGTACCCGGTGCGGCCGCCCGAGGTCGCGGTGACGGTCAGCACGACCTCGCCGAACACGATCGGCGCTTCGGCCGTGAACGCGCCGTCGGCCCCGGCGCGCACCGAGACGACCCGGGCGGGCGCGCCGACGTCCACGGGCGCTGCCTGCACGTCCACAAACGCCCCGGGCGCGGCCGTCCCCCGGACGCTGACCGAGTCCCCGGCGCCCGCCGAGCCGTCGGCCGGGGCCGTGACGGTGAGCGGGGTTTCCCCCGGCATGCCGTGCGCGGCGTAGCGGTCGCGCACCGCCTCGGGCTGTTCGGCCGGGCGGCGGGAGCCGAGCGACGACACGAGCCGTACCAGCTGCGCCTGAGCCCAGGTCAGCGGCGAGGCCGAGCCCGCCGGGCCGCCGTCGCGGAAGCCGATCGAGGCGGTCGCCGGATCGCTCCCGTACGGGGACGCGGCCAGGTCCGGGTTCTCCCAAGCCTGCTCGGGCACCAGCCCCGTGCCCGACGACATCGCCCGTACGGCCGCCAGCAGCGACGCCGCCGTCGCCTGGTCACCCGTCTGGAGCGCCTGCTCGGCCCGCTCCCCGGCCAGCACCGGCCACACGTGCCCCGAGCCGGTGTTCCCGGTCGGCCACGGCCTGCCGGACGGCGCGCACGACGTGGGGTCGGGCTCGTGGCAGTCGCCGTAGCCGTCCTCGGTGCCCGGTGTGGCCGAGCCGTACCGGTACCAGCCGGGGCCGCTCGCGGTGGTGCGCCTGAGCACCCGGTCGACGACCGCGAGGCCGGCCAGCACGTCCGGGTCGTCGGCGGGCAGGACGCCGAGCCTGGTCAGCTCCAGGAAGCCGGCGTCCACCACCCGGCGCTGGTCCTCGGTGGGGCCGCCGTTGCCCAGGTCGTAGGACACGGCCGCGTCCGGGTCGCCGCCGCGCGACAGGCGCAGGAAGTAGCGGGGGGCGTAAGGGCCGGTGGTGGTCACCGTCCAGTCCTTGACCGAGCGCGCGAAGTGGTCGGCGGTGGCCCGGTACAGCCGGGCGCGGGCCCGGTCGCCCTGCCGGTCGGCGATCTCGCCCGCCGCGACCAGCCCGGCGATCTCGGCCGCGATCGTGGACGGCGAGTGGCCCGCCTGCTCCTCCCACCGCTCCACGCCGAACGCCGGCCCGTGCGCCAGCAGGAAGTCGGCCGCCGCCCGTACGTGTTCCCACAGCTTCGTGTCGCCGCCCAGCCCGGACTGGTACGCCATGAGGATCGGGTAGGCCGTCTCGTCGAGCTGGTCGCCGCCGGAGTCGGGCGCGAGCCGGCCGTTGAGCAGTGAGTTGCGCGGCAGCCTGCCGTCGGGGAGCTGCTGGCGTTCCAGCAGGAAGCGGGTGGTGGCGCGGGCCGTGGCCAGGTCGCCGGCGGTGAGGAAGCCGGTGAAGGCGGCGTACAGGTCGCGGGCGAACACCTCGCGGTAGGAGCCGAAGTAGACCGGCCTGCCGCCGGGCAGCTCGCCCGCGCCGACCGCCTGCCCCCACGGACTGGCCAGCGAGGCGACGACCGCGCCCGGGAAGGTCTTGTCCTCACTGGCCTTCAGCACGTTCGCCGACAGCCGGTAGAAACCGGCCAGGTCGGCGGGCAGGCCGGCGGGCGGGCGGCGCAGCCCGGCGTCGTAGGCCGCCCAGCCCGCCTCGAACCTGGCGCGGGTGGACTCGAACGGCCGCGCCGCGGCCTGGCCCGCGACGCGCAGCGCCGCGGCGGCGTCGCGCCCGAAGCCGAGCGCGAACGTCACCGAGCCCGAGGCGTCGATCGGCAGCCGCGCGGTGGCCACCACGTTGCCGTCCGGCGCGCTGTTCTGCGGGGTCAGCACGTGGTCGGCGTCGAGCTGCGCCAGCCCGTCGCCCGGGGTGCCCGCGTAGCCGACGGCGGCCTGCGGCAGCCGCCGCCCGGCACGCAGCGCCAGGTGGGTGGGCACGGCGTAGTCGCGTTCCGGGGCGGAGGTCACGGTGGCGGTGTCGGAGATCACCGGAGCCCCGGTGGCGGCGTCCACCGTGCCGGTGTCGGCCCCGCCGTTGGCCGCGCCGCCGCCGCCGTTGCCGTTCACGCTCGCGTCCAGCCGGACGTACAGGCGCAGGCCGGGTGGCTGCAGCCGGGTCCGTACGACGACCGCGTCGCTCCCGGGGTCGGTGACGTAGGTGGTGGTCAGCCGGTAGCGGCCGGCCCTGCTGGTGGAGGTGACCGTGCAGCTCAGCCCCGAGCGGCCGGTCTCCACCCGGTAGGTGGTGTCGCGGGCCTGGAGCTCGGTGAACGTGCTGCCGTCGGTGACCACGAACTGCATCGTCTCGACGTTCGTGTTGTCGATCGTGGGCTCGTACACGTCGGAGAGCACGCCGCCGGCGACCGTGTACCAGACCTTGGACGCCCTGCCCGCGGCCGTACCCACGCAGTCCTTGCGCGCCGCGCCGAAGTGCGAGGCGACCCCGGGCCCCGCGGCGACGGCGGGCGCGACCGGGACGGCGGCCAGGGGCACGCACAGGACCAGCCCGACGACGAACCGCCCGAAAGCGCGCATGATGGCTCCCTCCGCCCCGCGTCTCGTTGCAGAGAAGACCAGCCCGGCCCCCCTGTCAACCACAGGCGGCGTTTGCCGATGTCAAATGAACCTTGACAGTTCCGAGGAAGCCGTTCCGCCCGTGACCCGGCGCGGTTACGGGTACGATCACCGTCCGAAGGCCGTTCGGCGGGTGACCGGTCTTCCAGGAGGCAGGCTGGTAGTCGAGCGCACCTGGTGCCCAGTGTCCGGACGCCTTGGGAGCGATTGAGGTGACCGACAGCACCACGGGCGAAGGCCCGGCCGGCGGGAGACGCATCCCGTGGCGGCGTGACTTCAACCTCCTGTGGGGCGCCTCGGCCACCACCCAGCTCGGCTCGATGAACGCGATGCTCGCCGCGCCCCTGCTCGCCCTGTCGCTGACCGGTTCGCCGGTGTTCGCCGGCTGGGTCACCGCGGCCGGCACACTGCCCAGGATCCTGCTGGCCCTCCCCGTGGGCGCGCTGGTCGACTACATGGACCGCCGGCGCGTCATGATCATCAGCCTGCTGGCCCGGGGCCTGCTCGCCACGCTGCTGACGGTCGGCGTGTTCGCGAGCATGCCGGAGCACGTCGTGCTGCCGCTGGTCGCCGCGGCCCAGGGGGTCTGCCTGGTGTTCTTCACCACCGCGGAGACGACTGTGGTGCCGCGGATCGTCCCGCACGAGCACCTGCCGGGCGCGATGGCGAAGAACGAGGCGCGCGTGCACGCGGCGGCGCTGCTCGGCCGCCCGCTCGGCGGCCTGCTGTTCGACCTGCACCGGGCGCTGGCCTTCGCCCTCGACGCGCTGGCCTCGTTCCTGTCGGTGCTGGCGCTGCTGGGCATGGCCAAGGACCGGCTCGCGCCCCACGCGGACCGGCTGCGGGCGCGGAGGCTGGCGGCCGACCTGCGCGCCGGCTTCGCCTTCCTGCGCAAGGAGCGGTTCCTGGTACGGGTGCTGCTCGTCTGCGCGCTGGCCAACTTCTTCTTCCAGACGCTCGGGCTCGTCCTCATGCTGCTCGCCCATCAGCAGCGGTTGCCGAGCCTGGTCATCGGCTGTCTCATCGCGGCCACCGGGTTCGGCGGCGTCCTGGGCTCGTTCACCGCGCCGCGGTTGCAGAACAAGGTGTCCACGCAGGTCGTGATCATGATGTGCGTGTGGATGTGGGTGGGGCTGACGACGGCCGTGGCCCTGGTCGACCACGGCAGCCTCCTGTACGTCGCCATCGTGCTCCCGCTGGCCTGGGGCGGCATCGGGTTCACCGGCGCGCACATCAACGTCGCGCTGGCGGTCTACCAGGCCGACGTGGTGCCGAAGGAGCTGCTGGGCAGGGTCACCGGCGCGGGCCGCTTCTTCTCCGGCGGGGCCGTACCTCTGGGGGCGCTGGCCGGCGGCTACGTCATCGCCGAGTTCGGCACCGTGGGCGCCCTCGGCCTCGTGGCGGCGGGCGTCGGCCTGCTGGCGGTCGCCCTGTCGTTCATGGTGAGCTCGCTCCGGCACGAGCCGGGCCGCCTGTCGTGCGCGGTCGTCAGCCGGCCGCGCCGTCGGGGACGGAAGGGGGCGGCGGCGGGAACACCCGCTCGCTCAGAGCCCGCAGAGCCCGTTGCAGAGCCGTCTCCACCTCCTCCCCAGCAACAACCGGGCTTGAGACTGAGCGGGCATGGCTGAACGCCCGGGTGACGGCCGCGCTCAGCTGTTCGATGTGCTCGCGCGCGTTCTCCGGGCACAGCGGCCACAACCGCTCGACCGCCACGGCCGCCGCGAGGTACTCCACCCGCGCCTGCCGGAACTGGCCGGGCAGGTCCTCGCCGTCGAGGCGGGCGTCCCGGTCGCTGCGCATGTCGAGCGAGATGCTCACGGTGAGCCCGAACCTCAGCACCGCCGACTGCGCGTCGGCGAACGCCGTGCGCAGGGTCTCGGCCCGGGTGTCCTCCCGGTCGGCCCGGCGCTGCTCGGCGGCGGCCCTGGCGGACTGCTTCGCCTTCACTCGTTCGGTCACCACGGCCCACCCGGCGCCCGACAGCGCGGCCATCACCGCCGATCCGCCGGTGATGAGGGCCACGAGGGCGGTGTCCGGCATCACGAGTCGCGCAGGAGCTTCCTGGCCGTACGCCGCTGGTGCTCGGGGAGCGGCGGGCGGCGGGCCGTCATGGCCCGGTCGGCCAGCTCCGTCGCCCTGGTGAGGTCACCGGTGAGCTTGTGGACGCGGGCCGCGCGCAACAGCACGGGCCCGCTCTCCTCGGCCTCCTTCAGCGCCTCCTCGGCCTCGTCGAGCACGTCGCCGGAACCGTGGGCGGCCTCGGGACGCGACAGGCTGGCCAGCGCCAGCGCGCGGGCCGCCTTGGTGGAGGGCGCCGGTCTGCCGCCGCGCAACTGACCCATGTCCCGCAGGGCCGACTCGGCGTCGCCCAGATCGGCCAGGAACTCCCCGCGCGAGCGCCGGGCCTCGGGCGTGTCGGCCTCCCGGTTGAGCACGTCGCTCAGCACGGCGAGGGCGGCGTCCGGCTGCCCGGCCTCCCACAGGGCCTGGCCGAGCGCGGTCTGCACGACGAGGTCGTCCGGCACCCGGCCGACCGCGGCGCGCAGCTGCTCGACGGCCGTGCCCGGTCTGCCCTGGGCCAGGATGGCGCGCCCGACCGCGGTCATCAGCCAGCCGACGGCCGTGGTGTCGCCGACGGCCTCGAGAAGCCGCGCCGCGGCGCGGTAGTGCTCGATGCTCTCCTCCAGCAGCCCCTGGTCGTAGTCGATGTTGCCGGAGAGCGTGTCGATCTCGGCCCGGAGCCGCAACGCCTGCGGCGGGCAGGTCTGGGCGGCCTCGCGCACGAGCTTGCGGGCGCGCTCGGGCTCGCCCTCGTCGCCGGCGCGTTTCGCGGCACGCAGCCGGGCCGCCGGATCGGGCGGGAACTGCGGCCACATGGCGGCGTCGAGCTGCCGCAGCGGGGCCAGCATCCGGGGGTGGCGGGGGACGTGCACGGGCAGGCCGTTGCGCTTGGCCGAGCTGATCAGGCAGCGCTCCTCCAGGGCGTTCAGCACGGCGGCGCCCACGTCGGCGACGGGACCCGGCAGCCTGCCGTACTCGCGCAGGACGTCGCGCCGGAACCAGGACATGAGTCGGCCCGGGGGTAACAGGTAGTCCTCGGCGACACCGGCCAGGACGTCCGCGCAGTATCCGCGCAGCGCCCGGTCGACCGCCGTGTCCAGCTCCGCGAGCAGGAAACGTCCGGGGTCGGGCGGATCGCCCCACAGCCGGGCCCCGGCGGCCTGGAGGAGCAGGGGATCGACCTCGTCGGCGGGCGGCCTGGCCCGGCCGGTGTCGTCCCTGATCGTACGGATCTCCTCGACCAGTTCCCCGGCCTTGCCGGCGGCGGCGCCGTCGCCCGTGGACTCGGCCGACAGGCGCATCGCCTCGACCGCGCGCTCCCGGGTCAGCGGCGGCAGCGCCAGCTCCCGCGGCTCACGGACCGCGTAACGTCTGAGCACGTGCCGCAGCTCGTCGAGCTGGTCGGTGCGGACCGACAGCAGCAGGCGCAGCTCGGGCCGCTGGGACAACGAGCCGAACAACTCGTCGAAGAAGCTCTCCCTGAGGTGCTCATGCGGGTCGGGCAGGCGCAGGAACGTCTCGGCCTGGTCGACGGCGGCCAGCGTGGGCCCCGGTCCGGCGTAGCGGTCGTCGCGCCGGAGCCTGCGCAGGAAGTCGCCCACGGACAACCCCGCGAAACTGGCCAGGGAGCTGCCGCCCGACCACGAGGAGAGCAGCGCCATCACGTACGGGTTGTGCTCGGGCAGCGCCGCGGCGGGCCAGACGCGGGTCGAACGGGCCAGGCCCACGGGCAGCACACGCTCGCGCTCGCGGGTCAGCAGGGGGATCACGGCCGCGCGCAGCAGCGAGGTCTTACCGGCCCCGGCCGCGCCGTGCAGGATCGTCAGCCGGTTGTGCCGCCACATGTCCGCCAGCTCGGCGGTCTCCGCGTCCCGTCCGAAGAACAGGGCCCCGTCCTGCTCGCCGAAGGGACGGGCGCCGACGAAGGGACCACGCCGGGGGCCGGAAGCAGTCATGGGACCAGACCTCACTCACCGAGGACGACGTCATATTCCTTTTTGGTCCGGGACCGTATCGCGCGGGCACCGGCGCCGGCCGATGCCGTCACCGCCGTACGATTCACAATGGCTCCCCATGATATGGCATCGCCGGGGACGGCGTCCTGTTTTCGGCTTCGCCGAAACCCGGGGAAAGATCTCCGCCGGGTTTCGGCGAACCGGTTGAGTGATTACGGATTTCCGGGCCGGTGCGGCACCGGCATGCTGTTGTCGAACGCGGCGAAGACCTCGTCGTCCCCCGGGCCCGATTCGAGCAGTTCGAGCAACTCCAGTGCGATCACGGAGTTCCCCAGCCCCTCGAGACGTGCAGGTGAGAGTGCGGACAAATCAAGAAGATCCGTGTGTTGCGTGACGACCTGCGGTGCCATGGGCGCTCCCTCGTCGGCTCTGGCCTGCCCGCAGCGTTCCCCGTCCGGATGACCGGCCCGTCCGGAGCGAAGTGCTCAACAGGCTGATCCAAGATTGGCCGAATTTCGTCCGCCCGCCAATAGGTGCGCGAATAACTGCCGTCCCGAACGGGCCGATGGCGAACGTCGCTAATGGTCGGGTAGTACGCGGCTCGCCGGGCCGCTACCATGACAGCTGTCGTTTTTTATGTTGCCCTTTCCGCGGAAACGACATTCCATTCCGGCATGAACACACCGTGAAGGCACGGACAGAAGGGCGGGCACGTGACGATTCCAGAGCCGTCCGCCGCACAGCGCGCAGTGAGCGACTTTCCCAATGTCTGGAAGGTTCCACCCCGGAACAAGAACTTCACCGGCCGCGAGGAGCTGCTCTCCAGGCTGCGGGACAGCATCCTCCAGCAGCCCACCGCGGTCGTGCCGCACGCCCTCCAGGGCTACGGCGGCGTCGGCAAGACGCAGGCCGCGATCGAGTACGCCTATCGCTTCCGCGACGAGTACGACCTCGTCTGGTGGATCCCGTCCGACCAGCCCGGCCTGGTCCGCTCGACGCTGGCCCAGCTCGCGCCGCAGCTCGGACTGCCCGGCCCGACCGCGACGGGCATCGACGAGGCGGCCAACGCCGTCCTCCAGGCGCTGCGCCGCGGCGACCCGACCCGCCGGTGGCTGCTGATCTTCGACAACGCCGACGAGCCGGACGACATCAGGGAGATCGTGCGTCCCGGGCCGGGACACGTGCTGATCACCTCGCGCAACCATCGCTGGGAGAGCGTCGTCGACACCGTCCCCGTCGACGTCTTCCCGCGCGAGGAGAGCGTCGACTTCTTCCAGAAGCGCATGCGCAAGGCCATCAGCGACGCCATCGCCGTCGAGCTGGCCGAGGCCCTCGGCGACCTGCCGCTGGCGCTGGAGCAGGCGGCCGCGCTGCAGAGCGAGACCGGCATGGCGCCGGAGGAATACCTCAAGCTACTCCAGCAGCGCACCAGCCAACTGCTGAGCAAGGGCAAGCCCTCGGAGTACCCGGTCTCCATGACGGCCGCGTGGGGCCTGTCGGTGGCCAAGCTCAAGGAGAACCTGCCCGAGGCCATGGAGTTGCTGCGCTGCTGCGCCTTCTTCGGGCCCGAGCCCATCCCGCGCTCGGTGCTCGTCCCGGTCAAGGGGACGGTGCGACCGGTGATCGCCGACCTGCTCGCCGACCCGATCAAGCTGAGCGGGGCCATCGGCACGCTGGCCAAGTACGCCCTGGTACGGGTCGAGGTCGAGGCGAACCGGCAGGCCGGCGGCCAGCGAGGTCCGGGACGGCCGGCCACCCTCCAGGTCCACCGGCTGATCCAGGCCCTGCTGCGGGAGGAGCTCGACCAGGAGACCCAGGAGGAGATCCGGTCGGAGGTGCACTCGCTGCTCGTCGGCGCGCTGCCCTCGGCCGCCGACGACCCGACCAACTGGCCGCGCTACGACGCGCTGCTGGCCCACGTCAGACCGGCCAGGGTGGCGGAGAGCCGCAGGGAGGAGGTCCGCGACTTCTCGATCAAGATGCTGACCTACCTCAGCTCCTCCGGCAACTACGCCGCGACCGGCAGCCACGTGACGTCGTTCCTCGACCGCTGGACGCAGGACTCGGGCCCGGAGGACCGGCACGTGCTCCAGGCCCAGCGGCTGCAGGGAGACCTGCTGCGCGACCAGGGCCGCTACGCCGAGGCGTACGAGCTCAACCAGGCCACCCTCGTCACCGTGCGCCGCGCGCTCGGCGCGGAGCACCGCGACACCCTCATCCTGCTCAACGGCATCGGCTCCGACCTGCGCGCGCAGGGACGCTTCATCGACGCCAAGGAGCACGACGAGGAGTCGCTGCGCCTGCACAGGAAGGTGCTGGGCACCGAGGACGTCACCACCCTGCGGGCGATCAACAGCCTCGCCATCGACTACGGCCTGACCTCCGAGTACGTCCGCGCCAGGGAACTGCTGCTGGAGGCGCTGCGCGTGGCCCAGGGCGGCGCGACCGTGGTCACCCGCGGCACCGAGCTCAACCTGCGCACCGGCCTCGGCAGGGTCGTGCGGCTGTGCGGCGACTACCGCCAGGCGGTCGACGTGTGCGACGACGCGCTGATCTTCGGCCGCGAGTTCTTCGACGCCAACCACCCCAGGATCCTGCTGGCGCAGAAGGACCTCGCGATCGCCCTGCTGCGGTCCGGCGAGACGGAGGACGCCCTCGCCCAGGCCATCGACCTGCACGAACGCTACGTACGGCTGTACGGCGTCGACCACCCGAGCACCCTCGCCGCCGCCACCTGCCTGGCCAACTGCAACCGCGCCAACGGCAACGTGGAGGCCGCCTTCGAGCTGGCCTTCGACACCATGAACCGCTACCCGCGGATGTACGGCCCCGGCCACCCCTACAACCACGGCTGCGCCAGCAACGTGGCCCTGCTGCACCGGGTGCTCGGCGACGCGCAGGCGGCCCGCGAGCTGAACAGGAAGGCGCTCGACGGCATCGAGCGCAGGCTGGGCCGCGACCACCACTACTTCCTGCTCATCGCCATCAACTACGCCAGCGACCTGGCCGTGCTCGGCGACCTCAAGAACGCCTGCGAGGTCGGCGTGGAGGTCCACCAGCGGCTGAGCGCGCTGATGGGCGCCCGCCACCCCACGACCCTGGCGTCGGCCGCCAACCTGTCGGCCGACCTGGAGGCCGCCGGGCAGCAGGCGGAGGGCGCGGCGCTCTTCGACGCGACCATGCTCTCCTACCTGGAGACGCTGGGCCCCGAGCACCCGGACACGCGGGTGGCCGCCGAGCGGCGCCACCTCGACTGCGACTTCGACCCGCCGCCGGTCTGACCGGGCCCGGCCCCGCTCACCCGCCGGGCGCGAGCAACTCGGGGGTGCGCGGGGCCGGCGGCGGCGCGGCCCCGGTCCGGTCCGTCAGGTCCGCCGGACCGGCCGGCCCGGCGGGGCCGGTCAGGCCGGCCACGTCGGCGGTCACGGCCTGCCGGATGTGGCTGATCAGCCGGTACAGGTCGCGGCAGAAGATCGACGGGTTGCGGAACCCGGTGCCCGGACGGTAGCGGTGGGGGTAGAGCCCGCCGCCGCAGATCCTGGCCAGCTCGCAGGCGGCGCACTCGTCCGAGAGGGCCCGCGCGCCGATCTGCCGGGCCGCGATGGAGGGCAGGAGCAGCGCCGCGTCGAAGGAGTCGCGGAAGGTGTGCAGCAGCGTGCCGGAGGCGCCCTCGTACGCGGACTTGAGCGTGTCGACCTGTTCGATGCTGCCGTCGGTCTCGATGACCACGACCGCGACCGGGGACAACCCGATGCCCTCGCTCCTGGACGGCCGGCCGCACACCAGCCGGATGATCTGGCTGAACATCCGGATCTGGGTCTCCCGCTCCGGCGCGCGGTACCAGCGGTCGAAGACGGCCACGAGCCAGTCGCCGTACGGGGAGCCGGTGGGGGACCAGCCGGGCGGGGGAGCCTCCCAGTTGCCGTGCGGCAGCAGGAAGTCCAGCACCGGCGGACGGAACCGCAGCAGCGCCTCGTAGGTCGTGACGGGGTCGTTGGCCAGGTCGAGCGTGCACAGCAGGCCGCCGAACAGGTGGCGGTAGCCGGGCGCGGTCAGGCGTTCGATGCCGGCCCGTACCTGCTCGTAGCTGCCCTGGCCGGAGGCGCGGCGGCGGTGGCGGTCGTGCCCCTCCTCGTCGCCGTCGACGCTGACGCCCACGTGGACGTCCAGGTCGGCGAACAGGCTCAGGAACGCCTCGTTCAGCAGGACGCCGTTCGTCTGCACGCGGGTCACCAGCTCGATGCCGGGGCCGAGCGCGGCGCGCAGCGCGGTCAGCGCGTAGCGCATGTGGTCGACGCCGGCCAGCAGAGGTTCGCCGCCGTGCAGGATGACCTCGACGCTCTCCAGGCCGTTGGCCCGCGCGTGTTCGGCGATGCGGGCGGCCACGCGGTCGATCGTCGGGCCGGACATACGGCGCGGCTGGCTGCGCCAGCTCTGGTCGGCCATCTCGTACATGTAGCAGTAGTCGCACGCGAGGTTGCAGCGGCTGTGGAGCTTGAGTATGAACTGCCTGAACGGAGTGGGCCGCCACCCCGACTCCAACAGTCTTCCCACATCGAGATCTGCGGGCCATTCGGCTTCGCCCACGCTGATCAGCTCCCGGGGCTGCGACGATGCTCGGTGGCCGAGTTCGTTCGTCCGCGGACCGGATTCCCCCGAACGAAGATCGCCAAACCGGGGATGCGGTGGGGTCCGTTTCCGGAAGTGGCACGTGGCTTTTCATGTAAATCCAGTAGGGAATGTTGACTTAGCTTCACGGGTTCCGTAGCTTCGTACGCATGAGCCAGGGCCTCTACCTGACCCGGCGCCCGCACGTGGACTTCGGCCACGTCGCCAGCGCGCAGTGTCGCTGATCACGCACCTCCGGCAGCCCCCGACCCCTGCGCAGTTCTCCCCAGAGGAACTTCTCGTGATCAACATCAGACATGCACTCCTCGCCGTGCTGCTCGCGACCGTGACCGTCGGCTGTGGCGCGGCCGAGGGTTCGGCGAAACCCGGCGGACCGGAGGTGAAGGAGCTCCGCTACCAGGGCAGCGCGGGCAACGTCACCTTCCCCGAACTGGCCGCGGAGCTCGGCTACCTCGGCGACCTCAAGCTCAAGTGGGTGGGCAACACCACCTCCGGGCCGCAGGACATCCAGTCCGCGGCCACCGGCCAGACCGACTTCGGCGGCGCCTTCGACGGCGCCGTCATCAAGCTCAAGGCGGCCAAGGCGCCGATCAAGGCGGTGATCGGCTACTACGGCTCGGACGAGAAGTCGTTCAGCGGCTACTACGTCAAGGACGACAGCCCCATCAGGACCGCCCGCGACCTCATCGGCAAGAAGATCGGCGTCAACACCCTCGGCGCGCACCACGAGGCCGTCATCAAGGAGTACCTCAAGCGCCAGGGGCTGACCCCGGCCGAGATCGAGCAGGTCCAGCTCGTGGTGATCCCGCCGGTCAACACCGAGCAGGCCCTGCGCCAGGGACAGCTCGACGTCGGCACGCTCGGCGGCGTGCTCAAGGACAAGGCGCTCGAACGCGGCGGGCTGCGTCCCCTGTTCACCGACGTCGAGTTGTTCGGCCCGTTCACGGCCGGGTCCGTCGTGCTGCGCGAGGACTTCATCGCCGCGAACCCCGCCACCGTCAAGACCTTCGTCACCGGCTTCGCCAAGGCCATCGAATGGGCCCAGACCCACCCGCGTACGGAGGTCGTCGCCAAGTTCGAGCAGATCATCGCCAAGCGCGGGCGCAACGAGAGCACCGACACGGTGAAGCTCTGGAAGAGCACCGGCATCGCGGGCAAGGGCGGCGTGATCGACAGCCGGGAGTTCCAGCGGTGGATCGACTGGCTCCAGCGCGAGGGCGAGATCCGCCCCGGCCAGGTCAAGGCGAGCGACGTCTACACCAACGAGTTCAACCCCTACGCGAACGGGAACGGGTCATGACCGCCACGATCAGCGAGACCGGCGTCCGTACCAAGATCGGCATCCGGAACGTCGGCAAGGAGTTCCGGGTCAGGGACGCGGACGAGCCGTTCACCGCCCTGTCCGGGATCGACCTCGACGTCCGGGAAGGGGAGTTCCTCACGCTGGTCGGGCCGAGCGGGTGCGGCAAGTCCACGCTCCTCGACCTGGTCGCCGGGCTGACCGAGCCGACGTCGGGCGAGATCGTGGTCAACGGCGTGCCCGTCACCGGGCCCGGCCTCGACCGGGGGGTCGTCTTCCAGCAGTACGCGCTGTTCCCGTGGCGTACCGCCCTGGCCAACGTGGCGTTCGGGCTGGAGGCCAAGGGCGTGGGCAAGGCCGAGCGTACGGAACGGGCGCGGCGGCACCTGGAGCTGGTCGGCCTGTCCGGCTTCGAGGACCGTTACCCGCACGAGTTGTCGGGCGGCATGCGCCAGCGTGTCGCCATCGCCCGCAGCCTGGCCTTCGACCCCGACGTCCTGCTGATGGACGAGCCGTTCGCGGCGCTCGACGCGCAGACCCGCGAGTCGCTCCAGGAGGAGCTGCTGCGCATCTGGCAGCACACCCGCAAGACCGTCATCTTCATCACGCACGGCATCGACGAGGCCGTCTACCTGGGGCAGCGGGTCGCCGTCATGACCTCCAGGCCCGGCCGGATCAAGGAGATCACCGAGGTGGAGTTCGACTCGCGCGAGGGCGACCTGCGGGCCGACCCGCGCTTCGGGGAGTACCGGCACCACGTGTGGGGGCTGCTGCGCGACGAGGTCGCCGCGGCGCAGGTGCAGGAGCGGAAGGCGGCGATCCGGCATGACTGACGCGCGCGCCGACGAGCGGACGCGGCCCGAGGGCGACGTCCACTGGTACGACCTGCCCGACGACGAGGCCGAGCCCGGCTCCGGCGAGCCCACCCCGGCCCGCCCCGCGGCCCCGGCCGCCCCCGTCGCCCCCGCTGTGGGGGAGAACCGGAACGCCGGCGCGGCGAGCCGGAGCCCCGGCGCGACCGGGCGGCGGGTCGGGGACGCGGCCCGGCGGGTGGTGCGGAACTCGGCCGCCATCCTGCTGCTCCTGGCCGCCTGGGAGGCGCTGCCCCGCCTCGGCGTGGTGGACCCCGTGTTCGTGCCCCCGCTCTCCGAGAGCCTCGCCGCGGGCGTGGACCTGCTGATCGCCGGCCAGCTCCCCGAGCACCTGGAGGCGTCGCTGGTGCGCTCGCTGTCCGGGTTCGGGCTGGCGATCGTGCTGGCCATCCCGCTCGGGCTGCTGATCGGCTGGTACAAGCCGGTCGCCGACTTCCTCACCCCGCTGCTGGAGGTCTTCCGCAACACCTCCGCGGTCGCGCTGCTGCCGGTCTTCACGCTCATCCTCGGCATCGGCGAGACGACGAAGGTGACGTTCGTCCTGTACGCCTGCTCCTGGCCCATCCTGCTCAACACGATCAGCGGCGTGAAGACCGTCGAGCCCCTGCTGATCAAGTCGGCCCGGTCGATGGGCCTCGGCCCGGTACGCCTGTTCCAGAAGGTGATCCTCCCGGCCGCCGTGCCCACCATCTTCACCGGCGTGCGCCTGGCCGGCGCGTACTCGATCCTGGTCCTGCTGTTCGCCGAGATGGTCGGCGCCAAGGCCGGGCTCGGCTACCTCATCCTCGACGCCCAGTCCAGCTTCCGCATCCCCGACATGTACGCCGGCATCATCACGATCTCCGTGGTCGGCCTGCTGTTCAACCTGCTCCTGATCGGCGTCGAGCGCCGCTTCTCCACCTGGAGGACCACGTGACGAGAAAGCTCCACCTGAACGCCTTCCTCATGGGCGTCGGCCATCACGAGGCGGCCTGGCGGCATCCGCGCACCGAGCCGAGCCGCCTGACCGACGTCCGCCACTACCAGGAGCTGGCCAGGATCGCCGAGCGCGGCAAGCTCGACTCGCTCTTCCTGGCCGACGGCGTGGCCCTGCAGGGCAACGTCCGGCACAACGCGCTCGGCGGCCTCGAACCGCTCACGCTGCTGGCCGCCCTCGCCTCGGTGACCGACCACATAGGCCTGATCGCGACCGTGTCCACGACGTACAACGAGCCCTTCCACGTGGCGCGCAAGTTCGCCTCCCTCGACCACATCAGCGGCGGCCGGGCCGGCTGGAACATCGTCACCTCCGCCAGCGAGGCCGAGGCGCTCAACTTCGGCGTCGAACGCCCCGCGCACGCCGCCCGCTACGCCAGGGCCGACGAGTTCCTGGACGTCGTCGGCAAGCTCTGGGACAGCTGGGAGGACGACGCCATCCTGGGCGACCGCGCGGGCGGCCTGTACGCCGACACCGGCAAGATCCACCCCATCGAGCACGCGGGCCACCACTTCGCCGTCAGGGGCCCGCTGAACACCTCGCGCTCGCCGCAGGGCCGTCCGCTGCTGGTCCAGGCCGGGTCGTCGGAGGACGGCAAGGAGTTCGCCGCCCGGCACGCCGAGGCCGTCTTCACCGCCCAGCAGACGCTGGAGGAGGGCCAGGAGTTCTACACCGACATCAAGCGGCGGCTGGCCGCCCACGGCAGGCAGCCCGGCGACGTGCTCGTCCTGCCCGGCATCTCGCCGATCATCGGCTCGACCGAACGGGAGGCGCTGCACCTGGAGAAGGAGCTCGAAGACCTGATCATCCCCGCGTACGGCCTGGCCCAGCTCTCCCACATGACCGGCATCGAGCTGAGCGAGGACGACCTCGACCGGCCGCTGCCCGACGTGCCCACGGAGACCGAGGGCGCGCAGAGCCGGCGCAAGCTCGTCATCGACCTGGCCAGGCGGGAGCGCCTGACGGTCAGGCAACTGCTCAACCGCCTGGCCGGCGGACGCGGCCACCGGGTGGTCGCCGGCACGCCCGAGCAGATCGCCGACCAGCTCCAGGAGTGGTTCTTCACCGGGGCCGCCGACGGCTTCAACATCATGCCGCCGCTGCTCCCGTTGGGGTTGTCCGACTTCGTCGACCACGTCGTGCCGGAGCTGCAGATCAGGGGCCTGTTCCGGTACGAGTACGAGGGCCGTACCCTCCGCGACAACTACGGCCTGACCCGGCCCGCCTCCCGCTACGCGGCCAGGCTGGAAGCGGCGGTGGCCGGATGAGCGTCGTCACGCTAGTCGGCAACCCCCGCGAGGGCTCCAGGACGAGAAGCGTGGCCGTCGAGGCCGCCGAGGCCGTCGCGCGGCGGCTCGGCCTCCCGGGCGCGAACGACGTGGTCGACCTGTCGGCGCTCGGGCCGCACCTGCTCGCCCCGGGGCCCGTGCCCGGGGTCGAGGTGGCGCTGGAGCTGGTCGCCGAGGCGAGGGTGCTGGTCGTGGCCAGCCCCACCTACAAGGGCACCTACACCGGGCTGCTGAAGGCGTTCGTGGACCGGCTGCGGCCGGAGGCGCTGGCCGGGGTGGTGGCGCTGCCGCTGCTGGTCATGGGCGACGCGAAGCACACGCTGGCGGTCGAGGTGCACCTGCGGCCGTTGCTGGTCGAGCTGGGCGCGACCGTGCCGACACCCGGGCTCGCCGTACTGGAGTCCCAGCTTCCCGGGCTGGGGGAGATCCTGAACGGGTGGGCCGACCGGGTCGCGCCGCAGGTGGCCGCGGCGCTCGCCGTCGGGCAGCCGGCCACCGCGTAGAGCGGGCGGGGGCGCGGGGTCAACACCGGTCGCCGGACCGGAGCGCCCCCGCCGCCTGACGCGGGTGCCTCACCAGGGAGAAGGAGCCGGGGGCGGGGTGACCGGCGGGCGGTCGTCGCAGGTGAGCGTGTTGGGGAGGAGCCAGGGCGCCAGCCAGCCGTCGTTGCCGCCGCCGTCGGCCAGGGAGAACTCCGAGCCCGCCGGGGTGAAGTGGAAGGTGCCGCAGTTGTTGACCGGGACCGCGCCCACGTTGCGCGCGTCCACGTTCGCGAAGGTGGCCGAGCCGGCGGCGCGGGCGCTGAGCACCGAGGTGCCGGTGCCGTCCACCCTGATGTCCTCGAAGTGCAGGTTCTTGATGGAGTACAGGTCCTTGACCGGCCAGTCGGCGACCAGCATGACGGCGTTGTAGGTGTTGTCCAGGTAGTGGTCGCCGGTCACCCGGACGTCGGCGTCGATGTCGTGCTCCAGGGCGTAGAACCAGATCGCGCCGAGGCCGATGTTCCAGTTCAGCTCGTACGTGCCCGCCCGGACGGTGGTGTTGCCGGTGATGTCCAGGCGGCCCGCGAACGGCTCGGCGCCGAAGCGGGAGCCGACCTGGAGGGCGCTGCCCTCACGTACGGGGTCGGCGATCAGGTTGGCCGAGACGGTGTTGTCGGTGCCGCCGTAGAGGGCGATGCCGTTGGCCAGCACCGGCGTCTGCACGGTGTTGTGGTCGAACGTGTTGCGCGCGTTCGCCGTCTTCTCCGACCACATCGCCAGGCCGTCGTCGCCGGAGTTGCGGACGAAGGTGTCCGACACGACCGAGCCGGTGACGCCGGTGTGGAAGTTGAGCCCGTCGGCGATCTGGTCGGCGATCACGTTGCCGGTGACGCGGGTGCCGCTCATCGGGCCGCCGAACCATAGGCCGACCTTCGTGTGGTGGATGTAGAGGCCCTCGATCGTGGAGTCGCTCATCGCGCCGCCGATGCCGTTGACCTGGTCGGTGTCGATCCGCTCGCGTACGTCGCCCTCGATCGCGAACCCGGACAGGTGCACGTTCCCGCTGCCGCCGTCCTTCGCGTCCTTGCCGTAGAAGCCGACGCCGGTGTGGACCGAGCCGTCGGGCGCCGGGGTGTCCAGCGTGACCTGGCGGCCCTTGATGATCGTGTACCAGCTTCCCGCGCCGATGATCGTCACGTCGTCCACGACGATGTGCCGGTTCACCTGGTACGTGCCGGGCGGGACGTACACCTTCAGGTGGGCGCGCCGGGCGAAGGCGACGGCCCGGTCGAAGGCGGCCGAGGACTCCCGGCGGCCGGTCGGGTCGGCGCCGAAGGCCAGCACGTTCGCCGCGCGCGGCTCGATCCGCGGCGGGGCGACGAGCTCGGAGTCCAGCAGGTCGACGACCGTCCAGGCGGCGCCGGAACTCGCCGTGAGCCGGATCCGGTCACCCGCCCGGTACGTCCGGCCGAGCGGCAGGCGCTGCTCGTCGTAGAAGTGGCTGGGCCGGAACGGCTTGGCGATCGCCGGGGCCGGGGTGGTCGCGGCGGGCACGCAGGAGCACTCGGTGATCCACCAGTCGGGGTGCAGCAGGTCGGCGCCGGGGTCGTTGGTGAACGGGTACTGGTTGTAGAGCCACGAGTACTGCGAGGTCAGCGTCATGGTCGCGGTGCGCCTGCCGTTCACGGCCACGTCGAGCGGCGCGGTGATGCCGCCGCCCGAGGGCGCGTCGGGGATGCTGTAGCGCACGGTGATCGCGTTGGCCGCGGCCGGGAGCGTGAACTCGACGTGCTGCCCGGGTGTCAGCCTGACGGCCCGCCGCCCGGACGCCTCGGCGGGCAGCGTGTACGCGGAGCGGTCGGGGCCGATGACCGTGCCGTCCGTCGCGGCGTTCTCGGCCTCCTGCTCGGCGAAGCCGACGCGCGCGCCCCTGCCGGCCACCAGCGCCGGGTCGAGGGCGGCCCGCGTCACCACCGGCCGCGCTCCCGTGGCGGCGGCCTGGGCGGGGGCGGCGAGCGGCGCGAGGGGGAGGCCGAGAGCCGCGGCGAGCACCGCCACGACTCTCCTCGATGTGCTCGTGCGTGACATCGCAAGCTCGATTCTCTCGGGGGGTGAGGTGACAGTAGGACCCCACGACCCCGGGACACAAGGCTCGTGCGAAAGAGTTTCGTAACGTTGTTGTCGAGCTTCTCGTCTCTATCGGCTTCTTGCGTTAACTGCGCAAACGGCTTGCGTGGTTTGCGGGCCGGTGTCAGGGGAGCCAGCTCACCTTGCCGTGCAGCGCGGCGTACCCGGCGAAGGCCACCGCGTCGATCAGCGTGTGCGCGACCACCAGCGGCATCGCCCGCCCCCATCGCTGGTACAGCCGCCCGAACACCAGGCCCATCACCACATTCCCGACGAACCCCCCGAACCCCTGATACAGGTGGTACGACCCCCGCAACACCGCCGACACCGCCACCGCCCGCCACGGCCCCCAGCCCGCCTGGTCCAGCCGGTGCAGCAGGTAACCGGCGACCAGAACCTCCTCCAGCACCCCGTTCTGCACGGCGGCCAGCAGCAACACCGGCACCCGCCACCACACGTCCGGCAACTGCCCCGGCACCACCGTCAGGTTGACGCCGATCGCCTGGACCACCAGGTAGAAGGCCAGCCCCGAGCCGCCGATCGCCGCCGCGAGCAGCGCGCCGCGCAGCGTGTCGCGGCCCGGTTCGCGCAGGTCCACCCCGATCGTCCGCAACGACTCGCCCGACCGGACCAGCAGGTACGCCACCAGCGCCACCGGAGCCACCGAGATCGCGATGTCGACGAGCTGCAACGTCAGGTCCAGCCACGGCCGCCCCGGGGCCAGCGACCCGACGAGCACGGCCTGCTGCCCCTTCAGCTCCCGGGGCGCGGTCAGCGCGCCGATCAGCCGGACCAGCGAAAGCACCGCGCTGGCGCCGAGCGAGACCGACAGCACGACGAGGATCTCGGCTCTGATGAGCCTGGGGCCGAGGGCCGGAGCGGGGGCGAGTGACTGGGTGTGCATGGGCCGCAGGGTAGCCTCCCGCCGCTCCGATGCGGATAAAGGCCCCATTGTCGGCGGGTCCCGAGGGGGCGGCTGTGCTGCCGGACGTGCTTCAGGCCGTCGTCCAGTGGCGGAGTTTGTCGGGGTTGCGGATCACCCAGATGTGCTTGATCCGGTCGCCCGCCACCTCGAACGCGAACACCGTCACGACGGCGCCGCCCTGCTCGGCCACCAGACCGGGCTGGCCGTTGACCGTACGCTCCAGGAACGTCATGTCGTCGGGCCTGCGGCGGGCGATCTCCATCCAGGCGCGGGCGATCTGCTCACCGCCCTCGATGGGGTGCCGGAACGTGGTGGCGCGACCGCCGCCGTCGGCGACCGCCGTGGCGTCGGGATCGAGCAGCGCGATCAGCGCGCCGATGTCCTTGGCCTCCCACGCCTGCTTGAACTCCCTGACGACGACACCGCCGCCGCCGCCGACCGGCCGGGCCGTCGCGGTCGGGGAAGGCCGCGCGGCCCGTACGCGGCGGCGGGCCGAGGAGGCCAGCTGGCGGCAGGCCGCCGGGGTGCGGCCGACGATCTCGGCCACCTCGGCGAAGGAGTGGCAGAAGACGTCGTGCAGGACGAACGCGACACGTTCGGCCGGGGTCATCGACTCCAGCACGACCAGGAAAGCCATGTTGACCGACTCGTCCAGGGTGACCCGGTCGGCCGGGTCGGCGGCGGTGCCGTCGGGCAGCGGCTCGGGGATCCATTCGCCCACATAGGTCTCGCGCCGGGCCCGTGCCGAGCCGAGCAGGTTGAGGCAGACGCGGCTGGCGACCGTCGTCAGCCAGGCGCCGGGGGACCTGATGGCGTCCTGCTCCTGCCGGGACATGGCGTACCAGCGGGTGTAGGTCTCCTGCACGGCGTCCTCGGCCTCGGCCAGCGAGCCCAGCAGCCGGTAGGCGAGATTGGTCAGGTGACGCCGCTCGCTCATGATCGCGTCCAGGCTCGGGTCGGATCGGGTGGTCATGGCGGCCGTCGCTCCCTCTGTCGGGTTGTCCTCACCGGTACGACAGGACGGGACGCCGGAATGTGAGGCGGCGTACCGGCCTGACATTCCTCGGGGCCGCGTTGTCGAACCGCTGAGACCAGCACATCATCCAGCGAACAGGGAGCTCTCAGACATGACGACCACCTTGATTCCGGAGACCACGTTCGCCGACGCGGCGACCGCCGAGCGTCTGGAACGGGCGGCGGCGGCGCTGACCGCGCACGGCTTCACCGTCGAGATCCTCGATGACGCCGCCGCCGCGCGTGTCCGCGTCCAGGAGCTCATCCCCGACGGCGCCAGCGTGTTCACCGGGGCCAGCGAGACCCTCCGCCTGTCCGGCATCGACGCCGACATCAACACCGGCGGCCGGTACGACGCCGTCAAACCGCGCACCCTGGCCATGGACCGCGCCACCCGGGCGGAGGAGATCCGGCGGCTGCGGGCCAGCCCCGACGTCGTCGTGGGCAGCGTCCACGCGGTCACCGAGACCGGTTCCCTCGTGGTCGCCTCGGGCAGCGGAAGCCAGCTTCCCAGCTACGCGGGTGGCGCCGCGCGCGCGATCTGGATCGTCGGGGCGCAGAAGGTGGTGCCCGACCTGAGCACCGCGCTGCGTCGCGTCGAGGACCACTGCCTGCCGCTGGAGAACGCCCGTACGCAGGAGGTCCACGGCTGGCCCAGTGCCGTCAACCGCCTGCTCGTCCTCAACGCGGAATACCAGCCCGGACGCGGCACCGTGCTGCTCCTCCGCGAGGCCATCGGGTTCTGAACGCCCGCCGGGCGGTCCGGATGTCACACTTCGCGCCCCGCGGCTCTCTCAGGGGGCATGAACGACAACATCCTCATCACCGGCGCCACCGGCGCCCTCGGACGTCCGCTGGTCGAGCTGCTCACCGCCCAAGGGGCCAAGGTACGTGCCATCACCCGGTCCGCGGCCGGGGTGCGCCTGCCCGCCGGGGCCGAGGCCGTCGAGGGCGACCCGGCCCGTCCCGAGACCCTGGCCGAGCACTTGGACGGCGTCACCGCCGTGTTCCTGCACCCGCGCGCCATCGGCGACGCCGCGCCCGCCCTGCTCGCCCGCGCCGCCGAGCGCGGGGCGCGCCGGGTGGTCGCCCTGTCCGCGATGAACGCCGACGACCCCCTCGACGAGCAGCCCTCCCGCTTCCGCGGCGACCGGAACGCGGAGGCCGAGGCCGCCGCCATGGCCGGCGGCCTGGAGTGGACCAGTCTGCGCGCCGCCTCCTTCGCCGGGAACGCCCTCCAGGCGTGGGCCCCGCAGATCCGCGCCGGCGACGTCGTCCGGTACATCTACGCCGGCTTCCAGGAGGTGCCGATCGACGAGCGGGACCTGGTCGAGATCGCGGCCAGGGCGCTGCTCGGCGGGCATGCCGGGCGCCGGCTCGAACTGACCGGGCCCGAGTCGCTGACCCACGCCCGGATGGTGGCCGTGATCGGCGAGGCGATCGGCCGCCCGCTGCGCTTCGAGGAGATCCCGCCGGAGGCGGCGGGGCGGCACATGGTCGCGGGCGGCCTGCCCGAGCCGTTCGTCCGCGCCCTGCTGGCCAGGTACGCGCGCCATGCCGAGCACCCGCAGCACCCGGTCACCGGGGACGCGGCCACGGTGCTCGGCCGTCCGCCCCGCACCTTCGCCGCCTGGGCCACCGCCCACGCCGCGGCCTTCCGCCCCCACCTCTGAGCCCCCGTGACCGCCGTCCGGCGCTGGACCCCGCGCTGGTGGTACGGGTGTGAACGGTCAGCCCCGCTCGGGGACGGCCAGCTCGCCGAGCAGCGACCAGTCGTCCTGCGGGACGGTCGCGTTCACGATCCGCGGCGTCTCGGCCAGGTAGCCGGGCAACACCTGCTGGGCCTGCTTGAAGTGCGCCGAGTTCACGTGCGCGGCCCCGGCGTCGCCGTCGCGGAACGCCTCGACCAGGACGTACTCGGCCGGGTCGTCGAGGCTGCGCGACCAGTCGAACCACAGGCAGCCCGGCTCGGCGCGGGTGGCCTCGGTGAACTCGGCGGAGAGCTCCGGCCAGCGGCCGGCGTACTCGGGCAGGACGCGGAACTTCGCGGTGATGAAGATCATGACGGTGACTCCCACGGTCGGCGGCGTTACGGCACGAGACTAGCCGCACCCCGCCGCCCGGCCGTGGCGGCCCTCACGCGCGTCGCGCCGTCCGGGGAGCCCGCCGTTCCGTCATTTGATCACGCCGCAGGCGGTACGGCCGCCCGCGTCGCCCGTCCTGAGCGTGGCCTCGTCCGGGCCGGAGGGGGCGTAGCGGGTGGGGATGTTGGCCAGGTTGTCGGGGAGCGCGTGCACGACGACCGCGCTGCCGTCGGCGTCGGTCAGCTCGCGCAGCCCGAACCGGTCGGTGACGACCGACACCGCGCCCGACCCGTCCTTGCCGACCAGCAGCGGCGGCAGGTCGCCCGCGTGCCCGGCGTGGGTGCCGCCGGCCAGGTCGAAGTGGCCTCCGGCGGTGAAGAAGGGGGAGACCTGGCCGGTCGCGGGATCGACGGCCTTGGGGTCGCAGACGCCCGTCGTGTGGATGTGGAAGCCGTGGAAGCCGGGCGTCAGGCCCTTGACCGAGACCGAGACGCGCGCCGTACCGAACCCCTCGCGCAGGATGCTGAGCCGCCCGACGGCGACGCCGCGGGTGTCCCGGATGACCACCGGGCGCGGGTCGCCCTGCCGCGACGCGGTGGCGTCGGCGACCGCGCCCGCGCCGATGGTGGCGACCCCGGCGGCGAGCGCGAGGCAGAGTGCCAGGTGTGTCCGGCTGAGCGCCGGGCGCATCCGGTCGAACGTCCGTGCCTTGGGCATGGCGAACCGTCCCTCGATGAGGCGGAGATGTGCGGACTCATCGAGGGTATGGGCCGGGTACGCCGCCTGTCGTATAGCTCTTGATCCCCCGGTCGGGGTTATGGGACCGGGCCGGGGGTCACCTCATTCGCCCCGCCCCGCCCGCCTCCCCGGCGTCGTCCAGGTCCAGGCCCAGGTCCAGGTCCTCGTCCTGGCCGGGGAACGCCTGGTCGGGGTCAGGGAGGACGCGGTCCGGGTCCTGCGTGGGGCGGTCGGGGGCGCAGTCGGCGTCGCAACCGCCGAACCGGTCGGTGTCGAGCGGTGTGAACGCCCTGGCGGGCACGCCCTTCAGCGCCGCCGTCATCGTGTCCTTCCAGATCGGCCCCGGCAGCGAGGCCCCGGCGACGTAGGGGAAGTACCGGCCGCCGATCGTGGTGCCGACCAGCTTGTGCCGCTGCGACCCGCGCGGGTCGCCGATGCTGACGGCCCCCGCCAGATCCGGGGTGAACCCGGCGAACCAGGCGGAGGCGTACTTGTCGGTGGTGCCGGTCTTGCCCGCCGCCGGGCGTCCGATGCCGCCGACCGAGCGCATCGTGCCCTTGGTGAACACCCCTTGCAGGACGTGCGCGGTCGCGTCGGCGACCCCCGGGTCCAGCGCCTGGCGGCACGACGGCCGGTACGAGGTCGTCCGGCCGGTGGCGGCGTCGGTGATCTTGGTGATCGCCGTCGGCTCGCAGTACCTGCCCCGCGCGGCGATGGCGGCGTACGCGTTGGCCACGGTCACCGGGTCGGTCTCGTTGATGCCGAGCGTGAACGTCTCGAACTCCTGCAACTTGTTCCCGTCGGCCCGGACGATGCCCAGCGACTTGGCCGTCTCCACCGTCGGGCACAACCCCACCCGCTCCTGAAGGGCCATGAAGAAGGTGTTCACCGAGCCCCACGTGCCGGTGCGCAGCGTCTTGAAGCCGGGCGAGCCCTCGTCGTTGGTGACCGTCCAGGACGGGTCGCCGATGTTCTCCTTGCGGCAGTTCTTGAAGGAGGCGGTGGAGGGGGCGTTGTAACCGTTGCCCACGTTGATGCCGTCGTCCACCTTCATGCCCTGCTTGAGAGCGGTGACCAGCGTGAACGTCTTGAACGTCGAGCCCGCCTGGAAGCCGATCAGCCCGCCGTGCCGCATGTCGGCCACCGCGTTGAAGGAGATCTGCTTCTTCCTGGCGGAGGAGCCGTAGGCGCGGCTGGCGGCCATGGCCCTGATCGCGCCGGTGCCGGGCTGGACCAGGGCCTCGGCGGCCAGGGCGTTGTCCGTGGCGTTCACGTGCTTCTTGATGGCCTGCTCGGCGGCGGCCTGGGCCTTCGGGTCCAGCGTGGTGTAGATCTTCAGGCCGCCCTGGGCGAAGGCCCGTTCCCTGGCCCGCTGCGTACGGCCGAAGGCCGGGTCGCCGAGCAGCTCGTGCCGGACGTACTCGCAGAAGTACGGATAGGAGCTGTCGCCGCAGCCGTTGGGCTGCCGGACGTCACGGAAGCCCAGCTTCTTCGCCTTGGCCGTGGCCGCCTGCTGCGGTGTGATCCGGCCCAGCTCCGCCATCCGGTCGAGCACCACGTTGCGCCGGGTGAGCAGCAGCGCGCGCGCCTTCTTCCCGCGGCTCGGGTCGGTCGTGTTCGGATCCTGCACGGCGCCCGCCAGCGTGGCGGCCTGGGCCAGGTCGAGCTTGGCCGCCGGGATGCCGAAGAAGCGCCTGGCCGCCGCCTGCACGCCGTTGGCCCCCGCCCCGAAGTAGGCGATGTTGAGGTAGCGGCGCAGGATCTCGTCCTTGCCGTACTTCTGCTCGACGCCCATCGCGTACCGCAGTTCCTTGAGCTTGCGGGCGTAGCTGGCCTCCAGGGCCCGGTTCTTGTCCTGTTCGCTGTCGGCCGCGTTGAGCAGCACCTGCTTGACGTACTGCTGGGTGATGCTCGAACCGCCCTGGCTGAGCCGGTTGGAGGTGAAGTTCGTGACCAGGGCGCGCAGCGTGCCCTCCACGTCGATCGGGCCGTGCTCGTAGAACCGGTCGTCCTCGATCGCGACGATCGCCGCCCGCATCACGCCGGCGATCTGGTCCAGCCGGACGACCTCGCGGTTCTGGTCGTAGAACCGGGCGATCACGTTGCCCTCGGCGTCGTACACCGTGGAGGTCTGCGAGAGTGGCGGCTCCTCCAGCACCATCGGCTTGAGGTTCAGCTCCTCGGTGGCGGAGACGACCAGTGTGCCGGTACCGCCGACGGCGGGCAGCGTGATCGCCGCGGCCAGCAGTCCGGCCGACACCGCGGCGACCGTCAGCCGGGCGATGTTCGACAAGCGGTTGGGCATGCGGGGGCACCTCCGGGCGGAAATATGGACAAGCCCGGACATGACAGCACACGACGAAAGGCGATGTCCAAGACCGATATCGATCCGTCTGTGATATCGAATCGGATATCGTCCCAGCGTGCGGGCCACGCGCGAGCGGGTCGCGCGTGGCGGCGCCCCCCGGCGGTCAGAGCAGGGTCGGCGCGACCGGCCGCACCTGGTTCTCGATGTGCTCCTTCAGCCGCATCAGGTCCTGGCGCAGCTTGCGCGCGGGATGCGCGCCGAGCAGGCCGGCGATGGCGTGCCCGGCAGCCCCGGCAATGGGGTTGTAGCACAGATGGACCTGGACACGCGTCCTGCCGTCGGCCTGGGCGTCCACGCGCAGCACGCCGGTGTGGGCGATGAGCTCGCCCTCCGTGGACTTCCACGCGATCTCCGCGCCCTCCTCCCGCTTGGTCTCGGTGGCGGTGAACCGGATCCGCGTCCCGGCCGGGCCCCTGATCACCCAGTGGGAACGCAGTTCGTCGGCCGACAGCCGCACCTCCTCCACGTCCGGCATGAAGCGCGGGAACAGCGAGTAGTCGCTCACCATCGGCCACACGGCCTCCAGCGGCGCGGCGATCGAGACGGCGGCGTTGACGTGGATCGCCTCGCGGCCGGCGTTGACGCCGGTGAGGCGGCGCAGCGGCAGGTTCGTCGCCGCGCGGACGGCCAGCGCGGACGCCGCGCAGCGGGACAGCCAGGACAGCGGCCTCGGCAGCCCCTTGGTCATCGCCCAGATCGAGGCCGCGGCCCCGCCCGCGAGCAGCCGGGTCGTGGGCGACCAGCGCTGCTGCATCAGCTCGGGCACCGCCCTGCGCCGCCGCCCCTGGCCCTGCAGCCGGGGCACGGCGGATCCGTCCTGGTGCACGTGCCAGTTGGTCTCCACGTGCCTGACGCCCGGGATGCGGCGCACCTTCTGGCGGGCGCGCTCGTCCTCGCCGGCCAGCACGTCGCCGGTGAGCGTCACGACGCGCTCGTGCACGTCCACCTCCACCGCGTGCGGGTGGCTGATGTGGCGGCCCAGCTCGGCGCGTACGCGCTCGTGCAGGACGCGGTCGTCGGCCGAGCCGCCGGTCAGGCGGTACCTGGCCGCCGCGGCCGACCCGCGGCCCCGGTTGGACAGGTCGCGGCCGAGCACGCCCAGGCCGTCGCGCACCTCGTGCGTCGCGTGCGACCCCTTGTCGCGTACGCGGGCGCGGCGCGTGCGCCCCCGGTCCGGATCCAGCAGGTACGTCACCACGGCCCCGACGCAGGCGCCGGCCACCGCCGCGACGACCGGGTGCGACCGCCTTCGCCGCTCGGCCCGGACGAGCTGGAAACGGCGTGGAGCCGGTTGCCGCAGTTCTCCGTTGATGGGGTTGATCCCCCGAAAAGCAGTCGTGCGCATGACCATAATCCCCCTCGCTCGCACTTCCCGCTGGCCGTGGGCTACCCCGCAGGTCGCGACGCTAACGGGCGTCCGTCAGGAGGCGTGACCGCCCCCGATATCGGGCAGATGGCCACAATCGGGGTAATTAAGGGAGTTCAGGGATGAAAAGCACTGTTCGCACCGCGAAGCAGGCGTTCTGGATCGACGCCGGGCACGGCGGGACGCAGGAGCACTACGGCGAGCAACTGCGCAGGTGGCGGCACGCGTTCGCGGCCACGGGCGGGGAGCCGGGCGCGAGCGGCGTCACGCTGGACCCCCTGCACTTCGCGCTGGCCGCCTGGGAGGTCGCCACCCGGCCGGTCGCCGACTCCCCCTACGTACGCACCCATCCCCGCGTCCTGGACGCCACCTGCCACCGCGCCGAGGACGGCCGCGACCCGCTGGCCGTGGTCGAGCTGGCCGCGCCGCCGCCCGTACCGCTGCCGGACGGCTGGTCGAGCTGGCGGCACGTGGGCGAACAGCCGTACGCGGCCGGGCCGGAGGGCAGCCCGACCGTGCTGAGCACGCTTGAGCTGCGCATCCCGCTGTCCGGCGACCGCCTGCCGACACCCACCCGGCCGCGCGCCGAGGGGCTGCCCAACCTGGACGACGCCCAGGCCTCGCTGGAGGCGTTCGTGGCCGAGCTGAACACGGCGGTCACCCCGTTCCTGCGCGAGCTGGACGGCGTCGAGGGCGTCCCGGAGACCGACGGCGCGACGATGGTGCAGTGGCTGCGCACGCAGATCGAGGCCGACAAGGCCACCGCGGAGGCCGCGGGAGCCGGGCCCTGGCGCTACCTCACGACCTCCGGCGCCGCCCCCGGCCCGGTACGCCAGGGCACCGGCGGCGCGCGGCGGCTGGAGTTCGGCGGCCGGCGGACGGTCACCCGCGTCGGCTTCCACGACGACGACCTGCTGCACCCGGTCGAGGCGATCCACATCGCCCTGCACGACCCCGCCGACGTGATCGCCCGCTGCGGCGCCGAGCTGGCGCTGCTGAACGAGCACACCCCGGCCCTGTCCGCCGCGCGCGACGCCGGCGCCCCCTGCCCGCAGTGCGGCGAGGGGGCCGGCTCCCCGTGCCAGACCCTGCGCCACCTCGCCTACGGCTACCGGCTGCGCCTCGGCTGGCGCCCCGAATGGAGCCCGGCCCGCTGACCGTCAGAGATGGTTGCCGTCAGAGGTAGTTGCCCTCGCCCTGGGGGCGGAGGCCGTCCGGGCGGGCCAGGGCGCGGCCGGCGTGCAGGCCGAGCTGCTGCTGGCGGGCGGCGGCCTGCTGGAGCTGGAGCCCGGCCTGGATGCCCTGGAACACGCCTTCCAGCCAGCCCACGAGCTGACCCTGCATGACCCGGATCTCCATCTCGGTCGGCGTCCCGCCGTTGGGCGTGGGCCGCAGGCGTTCGAGCTCGTCGCGCAGCTCGGGCGCGACCGAGCCGGCGACCTCCTTGATCGCCTGCTCGTAGATGCGGTGCATGCGCTCCCTGGCACGCTCTTCCAGGTGCACCCCCTTGGCCTCCTCCAGCAGGCTGCGGGCCATCGTGCTCACGCGGAGCAGCCGCGCGGGCTCCTCGACGCGTTCGATGTCGGTCCTCACGGCATCGCGCAGGCCGTGCTCCCGCTGCTCGTCCCCCGAAGCCGGATGCGGCGTCGTCGTCATGTCTACAGCCCTCATTCATGCAGGTAGACGGCTCGTGTGCCGCCAGGAACAGCCCTTCCCGGTGCCTCGCCGTTCACTCGTGGAGCGGCCGGAATCCTGGGTAGGGGTTCCCCTCATGAACCGGGAGAACGACGATCCCGAGGACGAGTTCTTCGCGCCCGTGCTGCGCGAGCCGCCGCCTCCGGACGAGATCAGCCGCTCCGGCGTGGTGAGCGACACCGGCGTGCCCGACGTGCACGGCGGCGGCGAGGGACACTGGCCGGCCTCGCCGCCGCCGTCCAACGCGCTCGGCCTGCGCCTGCTGGCCGCCGCGCTGGCGTTGCTCGCCGGGATCGTGCTGGCGGTGCTCGCGGTGCTGGCCGGACGGGCGTTGCTGGCGCTGCCGCCCGCGGCCCTCGCGGTGGCCGCCGCCGTCTACCTGGTGGTGTTCGCCCGGCGGCGCTCGCGCGAGGACGGCGGCCCGCCGACGTTCGGGTAGCGCGTCGCGCCGGGTTTCACCTCGTTCCTGTGGGTACACGCCCGCTGAGGGGAAGAGGAGCTGTGATGTCTCTCATCGACCGTGATTGTGTGCGCCAGTTGCTGGAGTCGGAGCACGCCGACGCGACGCTGGTGTTCGTCCGGGGCGACTGCGTCGTGCTGCGGGCCGGGGAGATCGACGACGCCCACAGGGGGCTCGTGATCGCCAGCCGCGAGGACGTCGTCGCCCAGCTGCCCGACGGCGGCGCACTGAGCGAGCAGGCCCTCGACGACCTGGCCGTACGGCTCGACAACGTGGTGCGCGACCTGGGCGCCTGACCTCAGCCGGACCGCGCGAGCAGGTCCGCCAGGCCGGTCGGCACACGGCCGGTGAGCCGCCGGACGTCGTCGCTGACCCCCTCCAGCTCCCCGGCGGCGATCGCCAGGTACGTGGACACCCAGGCGTCGACCTCCCAGCCGGGCGCCCCGTAGGACCTGCGTGACCCGTACGCCTCCTCGACCGTCTCCGGGTGGTAGCTGATCGCGCGCCCGGTCGCCGCGGTGAGCGTGGCGGCGACCTCGTCGAGCGTGAGGGCCTCAGGGCCGGTCAGGTCGTAGGTGCGGCCCGCGTGCGCGCCGGGGTCGAGCAGCACCGCGACGGCCGACTCGGCGATGTCGTCCTGGGCCACGGCCGCGACCCGGCCCTGCCCGGCCGGTCCGCGGATCACGCCGTCGGCGCCCGCCAGGCCGGGCAGGAAGTCGGCGTAGAGGTTGTCGCGCAGGAACGTGAACGGCAGGCCGGCGGCCCGGATGTGCTGCTCGGTGGCCCAGTGGTCGCGCGCCAGCGTGAACGTGGCGTCGGGGGCGGCGCCGTAGAAGGAGACGTACACCAGGTGGCGCACGCCGGCCGCCTGCGCGGCGGCGACGAACGTACGGTGCCGGTCGACGCGGTCGGCGCTCTCCGACGCCGACACGAACAACACCGTCGAGGCCCCTTCGAGGGCCCGGTCCAGCGCGGCGCGGTCGCCGTAGTCGGCCTCCACCGCGCTCGCCCCCTGCAGCCCGGAGGCGGCCCGCCCGGCGCGGCGGGACACCAGCCGCTGTTCGACTCCGCGGGCGGCGAGCAGGGCGGCGATCCGGCCGCCGAGCCGGCCCGTGGCCCCGGTGGTGACGACGAAGCTCATGACCCGAGATCTTCCGCCCTCATGTCCGGAATCTGCAAGCCCCCACGTCCACCAGGGGAAAGACGGCGCGGGCCCCGCCGGGATTCACTGCCGGGAACACGACACGAAAGGGGCCGTTCACATGC
This sequence comes from Nonomuraea spiralis, assembly GCF_014648435.1. Taxonomy (GTDB): domain Bacteria; phylum Actinomycetota; class Actinomycetes; order Streptosporangiales; family Streptosporangiaceae; genus Nonomuraea; species Nonomuraea spiralis. The sequence continues at coordinate 284,827 of NZ_BMRC01000010.1, read as the reverse complement.
CCGACAACCCCACCGGCGAGTTCTGGAAGGATCTGCGGCCGATCGAGAACTCCTTCCGCCCGGACGCGCTGCCCGAGGTGTACCTGTCCCAGGTGGCCACCGACGACGACCGGTACTACGTGCCGTTCACCGAGACCGTCGGGTCCCGGCCGCTGTGGATCAACGTCAAGGACAACAGCTGGGCCGACATCCTGCGGGCCAAGGAGGCGGGGCTGGTCAACCGGCACTACCACCCGCACGAGGTGTTCGCGTACACGATCTCCGGCAAGTGGGGCTACCTGGAGCGGCCCTGGACGGCGACCGCCGGCGACTTCGTCTACGAGGCCCCGGGCGAGGGCCACACGTTGGTCGCCTACGACAGCGGCGAGCCGATGAAGACGTTCTTCATCGTCAAGGGCCCGCTGGTCTGGCTGGACGAGAACGGCGACCCCGACGGCTTCTTCGACGTGCACGACTACATCAAGATGTGCCGCGAGCACTACGAGAAGGTCGGCATCGGCGCCGACTACGTCAACTCCCTGTTCCGCTGATCGCAGCCCCGCCGCATCCCCCGAAATGAGAGCGTCATGACCGACACCGCGGCCGCGCCGGACACCAGGGCCGCCGACCGGTACGAGAACCGGCTTCTCGTCATCCTCTTCCTGTCCTTCGGCTTCGTCTTCTTCGACCGGCAGGCGCTGGCGTTCCTGGCGCCGTACATGGACCAGGACTTCGGCCTGTCCAACGCCGAGCTGGGCACGCTGTCCGGCGTACTGGCCCTCACCTGGGCGCTGGCCGGGATGTTCGCCGGCCGCCTGTCCGACGTGCTCGGCAGGCGCAAGCCCATCCTGGTCGTGGCCGTGGTGCTGTTCTCGCTGTTCTCGGCCTCGTCGGGGCTGATGGGCGGCTTCGCCGGGCTGCTGGTCGCCCGCGCGCTGATGGGCACGGCCGAGGGCGCCGTGTTGCCGATGGCGCAGTCGCTCATGGTGGAGGCGTCCAGGGAGCGCCGCAGGGGCTTCAACATGGGGCTGCTGCAGGGCTCGTCGGCCGGGCTGCTCGGCGGCATCGTCGCGCCGCTGGTCGTGGTGTGGATCGCCGAGACCTACGACTGGCGGGTCGCCTTCTACGTGACGATCGTGCCTGGCCTGATCATGGCCGCGCTGATCGCGAAGTTCGTCCGCGAGCGGTCGCCGCGGGCGGCGGCCGGGGCGCCCGCCGAGACCGCGGCGCCCGTCAAGGAGCCCAGGGTGCCGCTGGGCGAGGTGCTCAAGCTGCGCAACATCGTCGTGTGCATGCTCATCGCCTGCGCCTACCTGACCTGGTTCGTCACCATCATCACCTTCACACCGACGTACCTGACCGAGGTGAAGGGCTTCGGGCCCGGCACGATGAGCGGCGTCATGACCTGCCTGGGCGTGGCGTGGGTGCTCTGGGGGTTCGCCACACCGGCCATCTCCGACCGGCTGGGCCGCAAGCCCGCGCTGATCGGCTTCACCGCGCTCGCGGTGTTCTGCCCCCTCGCCGTGGTCTACGTCGAGAGCCCGGTGCTGCTCGGCGCGATCATGATCGTCACCTACACCGGGCTCGGCTGCTTCACGCTGTTCATGGCCACGATCCCGGCCGAGACCGTGCCGCGCGGCGCGCTGGCCACCGCGCTCGGCGTGATCATGGGCGTGGGCGAGCTGGCGGGCGGCTTCCTCGGCCCGATGGTCGCCGGCTGGGCCTCCGACCAGTGGGGGTTGCAGGCCGCCATGTACATCGCCGCCGGTGGCGCGCTGGTCGTGGTGGCGCTCGCCTTCGCGCTGAAGGAGACGGCCCCCGCCGTGCTGCGCAGGGCGGCCGCGTGAGGGCCGCGGTCTGGCACGGCGCCAAGGACGTACGGGTCGAGGACGTGCCCGTACGCGAGCCGGGCCCGGGGGAGGTGACGATCGCGGTGGCGTACTGCGGGATCTGCGGCAGCGACCTGCACGAGTACGCCGACGGCCCGCACGCGATCCCCGTGGGCGAGCCGCACCCCGAGTCCGGCGTGCGCGCGCCGATCGTCCTCGGCCACGAGTTCTGCGGCACGGTCACCGGCCTGGGCGAGGGGGTCACCGGTCTGGCCCCCGGCGACCGGGTCGCGGTCGAGCCGCACTACCGGTGCGGGACCTGCCCGCGCTGCCTGGCGGGGGAGTACAACATCTGCCGCCACTTCGGGTTCGCCGGGCTCATGGGGCACGGCGGGCTCGCCGAACGGGCCACGGTGCCGGCGTACATGCTGCACCGGCTGCCGGAGGCGGTGCCGCTGGAGCAGGCGGCGGTGTTCGAGCCCGCGGCGGTCGCCCTGCACGCGGTGCGGCGGGCCGGGATCCGCGAGGGGGACACGGTCGCGGTCCTCGGGCTCGGCCCGATCGGGCTGCTCGTGGCCCGTTTCGCCGCGCGGGCCGGAGCGGGCCGCGTCGTGGCCGCCGACCGTTCGCCCGCCCGCCTGGAGCTGGCCCGCCGGCTCGGCGCGGAGGCGGGCGACGACCTGGCCGAGGCTGTCGGCGGCGAGGGCGCGGACGTCGTCTTCGAGGCCGTCGGCTCGCAGGACACGCTGCGCGCGTGCCTGGCCGCCACCAGGCGCGGCGGGCGGGTGGTGTTCCTCGGGCTGACCGGCACGGTCTCCCTCGACGCCTTCGCCCTGGTCAACAACGAGCAGACGATCGTGACCAGCGTCGGCTACCGCGACGTCTACCCGGAGCTGATCCGCATGGTCGCCGAGGAGGGCGAGGACCTGGCCGCGATCGTCACCGCCACCATCCCGCTGGAGGACGTGGTGAGCGACGGGTTCGAGGCGCTGCTGCGCGGACAGGAGCAGGTCAAGGTGCTGGTACGACCCGGCGGCGGCGCGTCGGGCGGCGGGGACGGGAGGCGGCGCCCGTGACCGAGGGATTCGCTCCCGGCCTGTTCGCCGGGCGGCACGCGTTCGTGACCGGCGGCACCTCGGGCATCGGCGCGGCGACCGCCGTGCTCCTCGCCGAGCTGGGCGCCGGGGTGACGGCGCTCGGCCTGCCGCCCGCCGACCCCGCCGAGCTGCCCGGCCACCCCGGGGTCCGCGTCGTGGAGCACGACGTGCTCGACCGCGGCGGCCTGGCCCGCCTGCTGTCCGCGGGCGACCCGCTCGACGTGCTGGTCAACTGCGCGGGCGTCAGCCACGACCGCGAGGAGTACGACCTGGCCCGCTGGCAGCGCGTCATAGAGATCAACCTCACCGCCACCATGGTCGCCTGCCAGGCCGCCCGCCCCGCGCTGGCCGAGCACGGCGGCGCGATCGTGAACGTCTCCTCCATGTTCGCCTTCTCCGGCAGCCGGGACCGGCCCGCCTACAGCGCGAGCAAAGGCGGGGTGTCCCAGCTCACGAAGTCGCTGGCCGCCGAGTACGCCGCCGACGGCATCAGGGTCAACGCCGTCGCCCCCGGCTTCGTCGTCACCCCCCTCGCCCGCGGCGTGCTCGACGACCCGCCCGCCCTGGCCCAGGTGTTGTCCCGCATCCCCGGCGGGCGGCTCGGCAGGCCGCGCGAGGTGGCCTCGGTGGTGGCGTTCCTGTGCTCCCCGGCGGCCTCGTACGTCACCGGGGCGGTCGTCCCCGTGGACGGAGGCTATCTGGCTGTGTGACACCTCACATAAGCTGTGTCCCTCTGACATGCACGAACGCGAGGAGGTCGCTTGTCCGCCGTCTCCGTGATCTCCCAGGCCACCACCGAGCACATCGAACCCGCCGAGCGCATCCATTACTGGGAGGACTACAACCGCCGGGCGCTCGTGGGCCTGTCGTGCACGTCGTACTCCGAGCACGGCCTGCTGGCCAGGCAGACCAACATCGAGCTGGCCGGGCTGCGGCTGGCCGAGATCGCCGGGAACGCCCACGCGATCGAGCGCAGCCCGCAGACGGTCAGGTCCACGCCGAAGGACTCGGTGTTCGCGACGCTGCTGCTCAAGGGCGAGGCGGTCTTCCTGCACGAGCACGGCTGCCTGTCGGCCACGGCCGGTGAGCTGGTCGTCTACGACACGCGCAGCCCGTACCTGTTCGGGTTCTCCTCCTCGATGCGGCAGATCCTCGTGGACATCCCGCGCGACCTGTTCGCGCAGGCGTGCGTGGCGGGCGGGCTGCCGGGGCCGATGGTGTTCGGCAGGGGCACCGCGCGGGAGGGCACGCTCGTGGCCGCGCTGCGCTCGACGATCGGCGGCCTGGCCGCCCTGCGGCCCGCGCACGACCCCGCCGACGCCGAGCGGGCCGTGCTCGACCTGCTCAGGCAGCTCGCCGAGGAGCGTACGGGCGGGCGTCCCGGCCCCGACGCCTACCGGTCGCAGCTCATCGTCGCCGAGGACTACGTCGAACGGCACCTGCACGACCCCTGCCTGGGCGCGGCGCAGGTGGCCGGCGTCATGGGCATCTCGGTACGGCACCTGGCGCGCATCTTCGAGTCCACCGGCAGGTCGCCCGCCCGCCACATCATGGAACGGCGGCTGGTGCGCGCGCACGACGAGCTGACCGGTCCGGGCACGAGGGAGACCACCATCGCCGACGTGGCACACCGGTGGGGTTTCTCCAGCCAGGCCCACTTCGCCCGGCTCTTCCGCGCCAGGTACGGCCTGACCCCCAGCGAGGCCCGCGCCGAGGCCACCCGCTAGGGGAGCCGCCCGGTGTGGGCCAGGTCGGCCTCCATGCGCGCGGCCGTCCGCCTGAGCTCGGGCAGCACGTCGCGCAGCAAGTGGTCGCGGCTGGCCTTGCTGGCGTGCGTGGCCACGTTGACCGCCGCCACCACGCGCCCGTCCGGACCGTGCACCGGGACGGCGATCGACCGCACGCCCTCCTCCAGCTCCTGGTCCACCAGCGCGTAGCCGTCGGCGGCGGCCCGCCGCACGGCCGCGGCCAGCCCTTCGGGCGAGGTGATCGTGTGCTGGGACAGCGGCTTCGGCTCGATGGCGGCCACGCGCTCGGCCGGCAGCCCGGCCAGCAGCACCCGGCCCATCGACGTCGCGTACGCGGGGAAGCGGGTGCCGACCGTGATGTTCACGCTCATGATGCTGACCGTGGGCACCCGGGCCACGTAGAGCACGTCGTCGCCGGACAACACCGCGACCGACGCCGACTCGCGTACGCGCGCCACCAGGTCGGCCAGGTGCGGCTGGACCACCTCGCCGAACGTGCGCCCCGACAGGTGGGCGTAGCCCAGTTCGAGCACCTTGGGCAGCAGCACGTACCGGTTGCCGTCCGCGGCCGCGTAGCCGAGGCCCTCCAGGGTCTGCGCCGCGCGCCGGACCGTGGCCCTGGGCAGGCCGGTGACCTTGGCGGACTCGGCGAGCGTGCACCCGCCGCGCGCCGACCCGAGCGAGACCAGCACGGCCAGGCCGCGGGCGAGCGACTGCAGGTAGCCCATGCCCAGCTCCTCCTTGGCCGCCCGCGAGCCGTCCGCACCGGAGGGGCCGCCCTCGCGGGTGCCCGCGAGGGTACCCGTGCGGGGGCGGTGCGGCTCGCGGGCCCCGGCGGCCAGGACGGCCTCCATCTCGGCGACCGTGGCGCGCAGCCGGGGCAGGGCGTGGGCGCGCAGGCCCGCCACGGTGTGCCTGCTGGTGTGGCTGACCACGCTGACCGCGCAGGCCGCCTTGCCGTCCGGGTCGCGTACGGGCAGCGCGACCGCGATCAGCCCCGGCTCGATGAGCTGGTCGTCCTCGGCCCAGGGCGCGGCCGGGTCGAGCAGGGCCAGCCCCGCCGCGCACCGTCCGGCGGGCAGCAGGTCGCCCACCCGGAAGGCCACCGACATCGTGCGCCGCCTGGTGAACTGGCCGACGAAACGCACGCCGTCGCCGTCGCGCACGGCCAGCGACACCGACTCGTCCAGCTCGGCGGCCAGCCGTCCGGCCAGGGGCGACAGGCTCTCCCGGAGGCCGTCGCAGGCCAGGTAGGCCGCGCCCAGCTCCATCAGCGGCGGCGCGAGCAGCACGTCGCGGCCCTCGGCGCGCAGGTGACCGAGGTGCACGAGGGTGGCCAGCACCCGGTCGACGGTGGACCTGGCCAGGCCCGTGGCGCGTACGAGATCGGTCGCGCGCATGCGCCGCCCGGGGTCGGCGGCCAGCACGCGCAGCACGGAGAGGCCGCGCTCCAGGGTCCCGGCCGGTTCCATCGGCGGCTCCTCGTCCAGGTGGGGGCTTTGACAGGAACGCCCCCGGTACAGATACTCGAAGCATAATAGTGAACTTAAGTTCGCAGAGCGAACGCCTCGGGCGAACTTCCCCGGCTGAACGGAGTGTCGTGCGGAGAGACAAGGTGGTCGCGACGGCCGCGGAGGCGCTGGCCGGCGTGCATGACGGCGCGTCGTTCGCGGTCGGCGGCTTCGGGCTCAGCGGCATCCCCAACGTCCTGATCCAGGCCCTCTACGACACCGGCGTGACCGGCATCGGCGTCGTGTCCAACAACTGCGGCGTCGACGGCGGCGGCCTCGGGATCCTGCTGACCGCCGGCCGCATCGCCCGCGTGACCGCCTCCTACATCGGCGACAACAAGGAGTTCGCCCGTCAGTACCTGAACGGCGACATCGAGGTCGAGCTGACGCCGCAGGGCAGCCTGGCCGAGCGGCTGCGGGCCGGCGGCAGCGGCGTCCCCGCCTTCTACACCCCGGCAGGGGTCGGCACCCCCGTCGCCGACGGCGGCCTGCCGCTGCGCCACCACCCCGACGGCACGGTCGCGGTCGCCTCGCCGCCCAAGGAGGTACGCGAGTTCGACGGCCGCGAGTACGTCCTGGAGCGCGGCATCCGTACCGACTTCGCGCTGGTCCGGGCGGCCAAGGGGGACCGGTTCGGCAACCTGGTCTTCCACCGGTCCGCCAGGAACTTCAACCCGCTGGCCGCCATGGCCGGACGGGTCACCGTCGCCGAGGTCGAGGAGCTGACCGAGCACATCGACCCGGACGAGGTCCACCTGCCGGGCGTGTTCGTACGGCGCGTGCTCCCGCTCACCCCCGAGCAGGCCGCCGACAAGGGCATCGAGAAGAGGACGGTCACCGAATGAGCTGGACCCGTGACCAGATGGTCGCGCGGGCCGCGGCCGAACTGCGCGACGGCGACTACGTCAACCTCGGCATCGGCCTGCCCACCCGCATCCCCTCGTTCCTGCCCCCGGGCGTGGACGTGGTCCTCCACTCCGAGAACGGCATCCTCGGCGTCGGCCCCTACCCCGCGCCCGCCGACGTCGACCCCGACCTGATCAACGCGGGCAAGGAGACGGTCACCGTGCTGCCCGGCGCGTCCTTCTTCGACTCCTCGCTGTCGTTCGGGATGATCCGAGGGGGTCACATCGACGTGGCCGTGCTCGGGGCGATGCAGGTCTCGGCCCGCGGCGACCTGGCCAACTGGATGGTCCCCGGCAAGCTGGTCAAGGGCATGGGCGGGGCCATGGACCTGGTCCACGGCGCCCGCAAGGTCATCGTGATCATGGAGCACAACGCCAAGGACGGCTCACCCAAGATCGTCAAGGAGTGCTCGCTGCCGCTGACGGGCAAGGAGTGCGTGCACCGGATCATCACCGACCTCGGCGTCTTCGACGTCACCGGGCCGGGGCTGGCCCTGGTCGAACGCGCCCCGGGCGTGGACCTGGAGGAGTTGCGCAACCGTACCGACGCGGAGGTCACAGCATGAAGGACGTCTACATCGTCGACGCCGTACGCACGCCGTTCGGCCGGTACGGCGGCGCGCTGGCCGCGGTCCGCCCCGACGACCTGGCCGCGCACGTCGTCGCGGCCCTGGTCGAGCGCACCGGACAGGAGAGCGCCGACGAGGTGCTCCTCGGCAACGCCAACGGCGCCGGCGAGGAGAACCGCAACGTCGCGCGCATGGCCGCGCTGCTGGCCGGGCTGCCGGTCACCACGCCCGGCGCGACCGTCAACCGGCTGTGCGGGTCCGGCATGGAGGCCGTCGTCCAGGCGTACCGGGCCATCGCGGTCGGCGACGCCTCGGCCGTGATCGCGGGCGGCGTGGAGTCGATGACCCGCGCGCCGTGGGTGCTGCCCAAACCGGACCGCGCCTTCCCCGCGGGCGGGCAGGAGCTGGTCTCCACCACGCTCGGCTGGCGGCTGGTCAACCCGAAGATGCCGGCCGAGCACACGGTCGCGCTCGGCGAGGGCGCGGAGCTGATCGCCGACAAGCACGGCATCACCCGCGAGGAGCAGGACGCGTACGCGCTGGGCAGCCACCGCAAAGCGGCCAAGGCGGCCCTCGACCGCGAGATCGTCCCGATCGCCGGCCTGACCAGGGACGAGGGCATCCGCGACGACACCTCGGCCGAGGCGCTGGCCCGGCTCAAGCCGGTGTTCAGGAAGGACGGCGGCACGGTCACGGCCGGCAACTCCTCCCCGCTCAACGACGGCGCGGCGGCGTTGCTGCTGACCGACGAGGAGGGGCTGCGCGGCCGCGAGCCGCTGGCCCGTCTCACCGCGAGCGCCGTGAGCGCGCTGGAGCCGCGCTACTTCGGGCTCGGCCCGGTCGAGGCCGTACGCAAGGCGCTGGCCAAGGCCGGCAAGGGCTTCGGCGACCTGTCGACCGTGGAGCTGAACGAGGCGTTCGCCGCGCAGGTGCTCGGCTGCCTGGCCGAGCTGCCCGACCTCGATCCCGCCCTCGTCAACCCCGACGGCGGCGCCATCGCGATCGGCCACCCGCTCGGCGCCTCCGGGGCCCGCGTCACCGGCGCCGTGGCGCACCGGCTGGCCGCGGCCGGCTCGGGCGTCGGGATCGCCTCCCTCTGCATCGGCGTCGGCCAGGGGCTGGCCGTCGTACTCGAAAGGTAGCGTCCATGTCCGAACCACTCACGCAGGCCGACATCGACCGCGAGATCGCCGCGCTCGGCGAGAGCGACCGGCGGGCCGCCCACCCTTCGCGCGACTACGCCCCCTACCGCAGCACGCTGCTGCGCCACCCCAAGCAGCCGCTGGTCGCGCTGAAGGACCCGGAGGCGAGTGAGCTGGCCGGGCCGGTGTTCGGCGTCACGGACGTGACCGCCCTCGACTCCGACCTGACCAGGCAGCACCTCGGCGAGCCGCTGGGCGAGCGCATCACCGTGACCGGCCGCGTGCTCGACCGCGAGGGCCGTCCCGTACGCCGCCAGCTCGTGGAGATCTGGCAGGCCAACTCCTCGGGCCGCTACCTGCACCAGCGCGACGACCATCCCGCGCCGCTCGACCCCAACTTCTCCGGCGTGGGCCGCTGCCTGACCGACGACGACGGCGGCTACCACTTCACCACGATCAAGCCGGGCCCCTACCCCTGGCGCAACCACGTCAACGCCTGGCGGCCGGCCCACATCCACTTCTCGTTGTTCGGCACGGCCTTCGCCCAGCGGCTGGTGACCCAGATGTACTTCCCCGGCGACCCGCTGTTCCCGTACGACCCGATCCTGCAGTCCGTCACCGACGAGAGCGCCCGGCAGCGGCTGGTCTCCACCTACGAGCACGACCTGTCCAAGCCGGAATGGTCGCTCGGCTACCGGTGGGACATCGTGCTCGACGGGCCCGCCGCGACCTGGATGGAGGAAGGCCGATGAACCCCACCCCCTCGCAGACCGTCGGCCCGTTCTACGGCTACGCGCTGCCCTTCCCCGGCGGCGGCGACCTCGCCACCGGCGGCATCACCGTGCACGGCCGCGTCCTCGACGGCGCCGGCGACCCGATCCCCGACGCGCTGCTGGAGTTCTGGCAGGCCGACCCCGCGGGCGACCTGGCCGGCGCGCCCGGCTCGCTGCGCCGCGACCCGGTCAACGGCGCGGTCCTCGGCCGGCACGGCGTCGACTTCACCGGCTTCGGCCGGGTCCCCACCGACGCCGACGGCCACTGGACCCTGCGTACGGTCGAGCCGGGCAACGGGTACATCAGCGTGTGCGTGTTCGCCCGCGGCCTGCTCCACCACCTGTTCACCCGCATCTACTTCCGGCCCGACGCCTTCCTCGACTCGCTGCCGCCCGAACGGGCGCGCACGCTGGTCGCGGTCGAGGAGCGGGAGGGCGTCCACCGGTTCGACATCCACTTGCAGGGCGAGAAGGAGACGGTCTTCCTTGACTTCGGCTGACCCCGACCGAGGGGCCCCAGGCGCGCCGTCCGCGGCGGGCTCGGGGGAGTTCGGGCTGCTCGCGCCCATGCGCGGCGGCGTCGCGGCGACCGGCGACGTGGCGGTGCTCCAGGCCATGCTGGACGCGGAGGCGGCGCTGACCCGGGTCCTCGCCGCGGTCGGGCGCGCGCCCCGGGAGGCGGCCGACGCCGTGACCGCCGCCGCCCGCGCCGAGCTGTTCGACCCGGCCGGGCTGGCCGAGCGGGCCCGTTCGGGCGGCAACCCGGTCATCCCGCTGGTGGACGACCTGCGCGCGACCGTCGGGCCGTACGCCGAGCACGTGCACGCGGGCGCGACCAGCCAGGACATCATGGACACCGCGCTCATGCTGGTCGCGTACCGGGCGCTCGGGCCGGTGCTGGACGACCTTGACCGGGTGGTCGCCGGGCTCGGCACGCTGGCCGAGGCCCACCGCGACACGCTCATGGCCGCGCGTACGCTCACCCAGCAGGCCGTGCCCACCACGTTCGGGCTCAAGGCGGCCGGCTGGCGCAAGCTGGCCATCGACGCCCGCGACCGCCTGCGCGCCGCCCGCGCCGCGCTGCCCGCCCAGCTCGGCGGCCCCGCGGGCACCCTCGACCGGTTCACCACCCCGGGCACTGTCTCCAGGGATGGGGATGGGGGCGCGGAAGCGCTGGAGGTGGTCGCCCGGTTCGCCGCCGAGCTGGGGCTGGCCGCGCCCGTCCTGCCGTGGCACGTGTTGCGCACGCCCGTGGCCGACCTGGCCGGGGCGCTGGCGTTCACGGCGGGGGCGCTGGGCAAGACGGCCGCCGACGTGCTGGTGTTGTCGCGTACCGAGATCGGCGAGGTGTCCGAGGGCGTCGGCGGCGGCTCCTCCTCGATGCCCCACAAGCACAACCCCGTGCGGGCCACGATGATCGCCGCGGCGGCCCGCCAGGTGCCCGCCCACGCCGCCGTCCTGTACGCCTCCCTCGCCGCCGAGGACGAGCGCCCGCCCGGCGCCTGGCACGCCGAATGGCAACCGCTGCGCGAGGCGCTGCGCCTGGTCGCCGGCGCCGCCCGCGACGCCGCTGAACTGGTCGCCGGCCTGCGGGTGCACCCCGGGCGCATGCGCGCCGCCCTGACCGTCGCCGGACCGCCCGGCGCCGCCGCCGCCCTCGTGAAGCGGGCCCTGGAGGAGAAGTGACGTTGTTGCAACACCGCCTCGACGGCCCGGAGCACGGCGAGCCGATCGTCCTCGGCCCCTCGGTCGGCACCTCGACCCGGGTGTGGGAGCCGCAGGTCGCCGAGCTGGCCCGCAGGTTCCGCGTGATCCGCTTCGACCTGCCGGGACACGGCGGCTCCCCGTCCGGGGACGTGTCCACCATCGACGGCATGGCCTGGCTCGTCCTGGAGCTGGCCGACGCGCTGGGCCTGGACGCCTTCCACTACGCCGGCATCTCCATCGGCGGCGCGATCGGCGCCACCCTCGCCCTCCGCCACCCCGACCGCGTGCTGTCCCTGGCGATGATCTGCTCCTCGGCCCGCTTCGGCGAGCCCGGCGGCTGGCACGAGCGGGCGGCGCTGGTCCGCGAGCAGGGCACCGGGCCGATGCTGGAGCTCTCGGCGAAACGCTGGTTCGCCGGGCCCGGCGACCAGGCGCTGCTCGACGACCTCGCCGCCGCCGACCCCGCCGGCTACGCCGCGTGCTGCGAGGCGCTGGCGAGCTACGACCTGCGCGCCGAGCTGCCCGGGATCACCGCGCCCACGCTGGTCCTGGCCGGTCGCGACGACCCCGCCACGCCGCCCGCGCACGCCAGGGAGCTGGCCGACGGCATCCCCGGCGCCATGCTCGTGGAGATCCCCGGCGCGGCCCACCTGGCCGGCGTCGACCAGCCGGAACGGGTCACCGCCGCGCTGCTCGCCCACCTGCCCGCGACCCCCGGCATGCGGGTACGCCGCGACGTGCTCGGCGACGCGCACGTGGACCGGGCCGTCGCCCGTACCACCGCCTTCACCAGGGACTTCCAGGACCTCATCACCAGGTACGCCTGGGGTGAGATCTGGACCAGGCCGGGCCTGGACCGGCGTACCAGGAGCTGCGTCACCCTCACCGCGCTCGTCGCGCACGGACATCTCGACGAGCTGGCCATGCACGTCCGCGCCGCCGTACGCAACGGCCTGACCGCCGACGAGATCGGCGAGGTGCTGCTGCAGAGCGCGATCTACTGCGGAGTTCCCGCCGCCAACGCCGCGTTCGGCGTCGCCCAGCGTGTCCTTACCGAGATATCAGGGGAGACCTCATGACCATCACCCGTGACCTGCTGATCGGTGGCAAGAACGTCCCCGCCCAGGGCGGGCGCACGACGTCCGACCTGGCGCCGTACACCGGCGAGGTGTACGCGACCGTGGCCGCCGCCGGCGTCGAGGACGTCACGCTGGCCGTGGACGCGGCGCAGGCCGCCTTCGACGGCTGGGCCGCAACCAGCCCGTTCGCCCGCCGGGAGATCTTCCTCAAGGCCGCCGACCTGCTCCAGGAGCGCGGCGAGCAGGCCGTGGCGCTGATGGCCGCCGAGGTCGGCGGCACCCGCCCGTGGGCGCTGTTCAACGTCGGGCTGGCCGCGAACATGTTGCGCGAGGCCGCCGCCGCGATCACCGCGCCGCGCGGCGAGGTGCTCACCGCGCAGGAGGAGGGCGTGCTCGGCCTGGCCGTACGCGAGCCGCTCGGCGTGGTCGCCGCCTTCTCGCCGTGGAACGCGCCGATCATCCTCGGCGTGCGCTCGGTGGCCGCCGCGCTGGCCGCGGGCAACACCGTCGTCATGAAGCCCAGCGAGGACGCCCCGATCGCGTGCGGCCTGTTCGTCGCCGACCTGCTGCACGAGGCCGGGCTGCCCGCGGGCGTGCTCAACGTGGTCACCAACGACCCGGCCGACGCCGCCGTCATCGCCGAGGCGCTGATCGCCGACCCCCGCGTACGGGCGGTCAACTTCACCGGCTCCACCGAGGTCGGCCGGATCATCGGCACCCACGCCGCGCGCCACCTCAAGCCCGCCCTCCTGGAACTGGGCGGCAAGAACGCCATCATCGTCCTGGACGACGCCGACCTCGACCACGCGGTGAACGCCGCCACCTTCGGCGTCTACATGAACGCCGGCCAGATCTGCATGTCCGGCGACCGCGTGCTGGTGCACGAGTCGCTGGCCGGCGAGTTCGGCCGCAGGTTCGCGGCCAAGGTGGGCACGCTGCCCGCCGGCGACCCGTCCCGCCCGGAGACCGTGATCGGGCCGCTGGTCAGCGCCGGGGCCGCGCGCCGGGTGGCCGGCCTGGTCGCCGACGCGGTCGCCAAGGGCGCGACGGTGCTGGCCGGAGGCGGCGAGCCGGACGGCGCGGTGCACCCGGCCACGGTGCTGACCGGCGTCCCCGAGCACGCCGACCTGCACTACGGCGAGGCGTTCGGCCCGGTGTGCGTGATCGGCACGTTCACCACCGACGACGAGGCCGTGGCCCTGGCCAACGACACCGAGCACGGCCTGACCGCCGGGATCATCACCGAGAACGGCACCCACGGCCTGCGCGTGGCCCGCCGCCTGCGGACCGGCATCGTGCACGTCAACGACCAGTCGGTCGGCGACGAGCCGCAGGCGCCGTTCGGCGGGGCCGGCTCCTCCGGCTACGGCCGGTTCGGCGGCCGGTGGGGCCTGGAGGCGTTCAGCAACACCCGCTGGATCACCCTGGCGACCGAGCAGGCGCACTACCCGTTCTGAAGCGGCGGGCCGGCCGGGCCGGCCCGCCCCGGGATCAGTGCGAGTACGCCTGGAACTCCGCGGCCCGCACCTGCTCGCGCGCCGCACTGGCGGTGGCGCAGTCGGTCGAGGAGTTGGGATCGGCGTCCTGCTCACCGGCGTAGCGCGGGTTGCCGGTGCACTGGCTGCTGACCACCCGCAACATCAGGTGGGTGGCGCTGGTCGGCGGCACCCGGAAGGAGCGGACGAGCAGGTCCGCGCCGCGCGGCCGGGGCAGCGTGGCGTCGAACGCGTCCGCCGGGCTGGTGTAGATCTTCCTGAAGCTCGCCGGGTCGGCGCAGTTCGCGGCGCAGGCCAGCACCTCGAACGCGCGCAGCGCCGAGAACCTGTTCTGCGCCCCCGGGTCGGCGGCGTCGCCGACGTCGGGCCGCAACATCGCGCTCACCTGGACCCGGCGGACCGTGACCGGCCGGTCGCCCGCCAGGTCCACGGTGACCGACTTGCCGGCCGGCGCGCCGGTGCGCGAGGCCCAGTTCGTGGCCTCGGTCTCGTCGATCAGCCTGGCCTGGTTGACGCCGTCGCCCGCGGCCGTCGCGCCCGCCGCGGCCGAGGCGAGGTTGCGCGGCGGCGACAGCACGAGCGGCAGCTTCACCCCGGCCACCACCGGGAACGTCAGCCGCGTGTGCCCGAACCCGGCGCCCGCCACGACGAATCGGTACGTGCCGGGCGTCATCTCGACCGTGTCGCCCAGCGGCGTCGCCGGGTCGGTGTCGGCGACCGGCACCGCGCGGCCCTCGTAGTCGCCCACGTACAGCCGCAGGGCCGCGTCCTTGGCCTCGCCGAGCGGCTTGAGCTGGAGCGAGCCGTTGCGGCCGGCCGGGTCGGTGAAGCTCGGCGTCGGGTCGGGGTCGTTGGGGCCGTTGCTGGCCGCGCCCTTGCCGAGGCCGTGCTCGGCGAACGCGCGCCACAGGATGTCCTGGTTCGCGCCGTCGAAGCGGATGGCGTCGGCGGCCAGGATCGCGTCACGGTGATCGACGTAGCTGACCGCGCCGGAGGCCATCAGCAGCAGGGCGTCGTACGAGAGCTGCGCCCACCGCCGGTTCCCCGGGCACTTGTCCACCGCCACCTTGCCGTCGGCGCAGGCGCGCTGCCGGGCGGGCGTGCCGTCGCCGTAGCGCTTGACGAAGGCGGCGCGGGCGTCGAACTGGGTGGCGGTCCAGATCTCGCCGTCCGCGTGCACCTGCGCGCCGACCAGGTCGTAGGCGATGTCGCTGTAGTTCAGCGGGGACTTGGACATGTCGTAGTTGCGGATGCCACGTGCCCGGTCACCCGTCACGTACGGGCCGATCACGTACGGGGTCGCGCCGGAGGAGCGGAAGCCGTACTCGTTCAGGTACTCTATGGCGAACAGGTCGGAGGTGCTCTCGTTCATGGCGCCCGCCTGCGCGCCGCTCCAGCCGGCGTTCGGGCCGCCGATCATGCGGCCGGAGATGGCGTGGGTGTACTCGTGCCCGATGACCGACATGTCGTAGTCGCCGTCCACGCAGGGGGAGTAGAACGAGCCCGCGATCGGCTGCCACAGGTACATGTTCGTGATCGGGGCGGTGCCGTCGGGGCCGGTGATCTGGTTGGCGTTGTCGCGTACGGACGACACGCGCGCGCCGGCCTGGGCGTTGCCCAGCTCGGGGTCGTTGCCGAGGCCGCCGCGGTCGCCGTTGTCCACCTGCATGTTCCAGGCGGACTCGGTGAAGCCGAGCCGGTAGGACCAGTCGTGCATGCGGTTGTGCATGGCGTTCAGGTTGGCGATGGCCGCCTCCAGGTCCGCCTCGCCGGGCTGGTCGAACGTCGCCGGGTCGCACTTGGCCGTGTTCCAGGTGTTGCGCCAGGGGTAGACGTAGCTGCGGTTCGGGGAGGCCGCGTTCGTCCGGGTGCCGACGGTGAACGGGTCGCCGCTCGCGCGGTTCTCGTACGTCCGGGTGGCGTTGCCCGCGCTGGTGTACGTCGGCGTGCCCGTGGCGTGGTCGACGTCCCACGCGCGGCCGGTCGCCGGGTCGCCGCCGGTCGCGAGGTCGCAGCCGGGGCCGGGCGCCTGGCACCAGGTACGGCGGGCGTCGGCGGAGGAGTAGTCGCCGGGCGGGTTGACCGGGAAGGCCGCCCAGCGCGGGTTCTCGGGGTCGAAGTGGTCGACCAGGTTCTCGCGGGTGAGGATGCCGCCGCTGACGGCGTCCACGTGCGTGGTGTACGCCGCCGCCTGGCCCTCGCCCCCGCCGATCAGGACCACCTGGTACGCGCTGTGCACCCCGTCGGGCGCGGGCACGGCCACCTTCGTGACCTGCTTCGTCGTCGCCGTGGCGAGGTCCACGCCGCCGTCGCGGGCCGCGATCTCCAGGGCCCGTGCCTCGCTGATCGCGGCGGCCGGGGGAGCGGTCTGCTCGCGGGCGAGCGAGGAGGTGACGTGGCGTACCTTCCCGTGCACGACGCCGACGGCGACGAGCCCGTCCACCCCGGCCGGCAGCCCGCCGAACTTCTGGCGCAGGAGCACGGCGTAGCCGGCGCCGAGGGGATTGACCGCGACCTTCTCCAGCCCGGCGACCTCCTCGGCCGACAGGCCGAACAGCGGCTCGTTGGCGGCCAGGTAGGCGCGGGCGGCCCGCTCGGGGTCCTCGCCCAGCCCTTCGGCGAGCGGCGCGGCGCCGGTGACGACGGCGGGCGTGCCGAGCGCGTTCCAGCGGATCTCGGCGCCGGCGGCCCGCGCGCCGAGCCCGGCGGGCGGTGCCACCCGGCCCTGCCGGTTGTCCACGTCCGGCTTCTCGTGCTGCTCGGCCTGGAAGTCGTGGGCGATCGGGGCCTGTCCGCCGGGTTCGCCCCGGGCGGCGCCGGAGAGGGGCAGGGCAGAGACGGTGACCGCGACGGCGATCACGGCGCTGCGTAACCAGGGTCTCGTTGACACAGTTCCTCCTGGGCACGAAAGACGCGCGATTGACGCGCGTCCCGCAAGTGGTAACACCGCCCCGGGGTCCTGACAAGATCGGGTAAACGTGTGGGCTGTCCAGTTCTTGACACGGCCGCGTAATCAACCTGTAGGTTGATAAACCAACAGGTTGAACAAGGAGGAAGAGATGCTGCTCCAGGACAAGGTCGCGGTGGTCTACGGCGCGGGCGGGTCGATCGGCGGGGCGGTGGCGCGCGCCTTCGCCCGCGAGGGCGCGCGCGTCCACCTGGCCGGCCGTACGCGGGCCACGCTCGACAAGGTCGCCGACGACATCCGCGCGGCCGGCGGCACGGCGGAGACCGCCGTCGTGGACGCGCTGGACGAGCGGGCCGTGGACGACTTCACCGGCTCGGTCGCCGCCCGCGCCGGCCGCATCGACGTCTCCTTCAACGCCATCTCCGTCCAGGACGTGCAGCGGCCGCTGGCTGAGATCTCCGTCGAGGACTTCCTGCGGCCGATCCAGGTCGCCGCGCGCACGCAGTTCCTCACCATCAGGGCCGCCGTCCGGCACATGACCGGCTCGGGCGTCGTCCTGCTGTTCGGCGGCGGCGGCCCGCAGACGCAGCCGGGGCTGGGCGGCTTCAAGGTGTCGCTCGACACCATGGAGGGCATCCGCCGCCAGTGGGCGTGCGAGGCCGGGCGGCAGGGCGTGCGCGTCGTCACCCTGATCACCGGCGGCGTGCCGGAGAGCATCCCCGACTCCTACGCCGGCAAGGACGAGCTGGAGGCCGAGCTCCGCGGGCCCACCCTGCTCGGACGGCTCGCGACCCTGGCCGACGTGGGCGAGGTGGCGGCGTTCGTCGCCTCCGACCGGGCCCGGACCATGACCTCGGCGACCGTGAACGTCTCCTGTGGCGCGATCGTGGACCATTAGGTCAGCGCCACCACGGAAGGAACGTACACCCCGATGCCCGACGACCAGCTGAGCCTCACCTTCGCCGCCCTGGCCGACCCCACCCGGCGGGCCATCCTCGCCCGGCTGGCCGACGGCGAGGCGACGGTCAACGAGCTGGCCGGGCCCTTCGACATCAGCTTGCAGGCCGTGTCCAAACACCTGAAGGTGCTGGAACGGGCCGGGCTGATCAGCAGAGGCCGCGACGCGCAGTGGCGGCCGTGCCGGCTGGAGACGGCCCCGCTGGAGGGCGTCTCCGAATGGATCGACCGTTACCGCGAGCGCTGGACCGGCCGGTTCGACCGGCTCGACCAGGAGATCAGGAAGCTCCGGCGCGGCGAGGAAGGACGTGACCATGGGTGACACCGAGTTCGTCATCGAGCCGGGCCGCCAGGACATCGTGATGATCCGGGCCTTCGACGCCCCCAGGGACGTGGTGTTCCGGGCGGTGACCGACCCCGAGCTGATCCCGCGCTGGTGGGGCCCCCACTGGCTGGACACCAGGGTGGAGGCCATGGAGGTCAGGCCGGGCGGCCGGTGGCGTTTCGTCAACATCGACGCCAGCGGCAGGGAGTACGCCTTCAGCGGCGTCTACCACGCCGTCCTCCGGCCGGAACGGCTCGTGCGCACGTGGGAGTACGAGGGGGC
This sequence comes from Nonomuraea spiralis, assembly GCF_014648435.1. Taxonomy (GTDB): domain Bacteria; phylum Actinomycetota; class Actinomycetes; order Streptosporangiales; family Streptosporangiaceae; genus Nonomuraea; species Nonomuraea spiralis. Next base: position 266,520 of record NZ_BMRC01000010.1, on the reverse strand, counting down.
GCCGGCCGAGGTGGCCCTGGAGACCGTCACCCTGGAGGAGTCCGGCGGCCTGACCCGGTACGTCGCCCAGTCGGTGCACCCGTCCGTCGAGGCCCGCGACGCGATCGTGCGCGCCGACGGGGCCAAGGGCGGCGCGCAGTCCATGGACCGCCTGGCCGAGGTGCTGAAGGGCCGCTGACCGCTACTTCGGGGCGCAGGCCAGGCGGCAGCCGCCGAACCGGGCCTCGTCGGGCGCCGCGAACGCCGACTCCGGCACGCCGCGCAGCGCCTCGGCCATCGAGGCCCGCCAGATCGGGCCGGGGATCGCGGCGCCGTCCACGACGTCGTACCGGCGTCCGCCGATGGGGGTCTCGCTCAGCCCGTGCCGTACGGGGACGTCGGGGAATCCGAGGCTGACGGCGGAGGCCAGGTCAGGGGTGTAACCGGCGTACCAGGCCGACCTGGGCTCGTTCGTCCGGTCGGCGATGCCGGCCGCGTCCCGGCCGAGGCCGCCGGTCCGCAGCAGGCCGGTCACCGCGTCGGCGACGGCGGGGTCGAGCGCCCGCTCGCACTTGGGGGCGAGGGCGTGCAGCACCTTGCCGGACGCGTCGCGCACCTCCTTGACCGCCCTCGGCGCGCAGCGCAGGCCGTGGGCGGCCAGCGTGGCGTAGGTGCCTGCGACCGTCACCGTGTCCACGTCGTTGACGCCGAGCGTGAACATCTCGTACTCCGACACCGGCACCCCGCCGGGCCGCGTGAGGCCGAGCGCCCGCGCCGTGCGTACGGTCTCGCAGAGGCCGATCCGCTCCTCCAGCCGCATGAAGAAGGTGTTCAGCGCGTCGCGGGCGCCCCTCCGCAGGGTGACGAACGTGCCGCCGGACCTGTCGCGGGCGTCGACGACGGTGTGGGCGGGATCGGCGACCTGGTCGCCCTCGCAGTCGGTGAACGCCTCGCGGCCGGTGGCCTGGTAGGGGCCGGAGCGGGGGAGGCCGTCGTCCGCGCGCATGCCGCCCGCCATCGCCGCGGCCAGCGTGTACGCCATCGCCGTCGAGCCCCGCGGCAGGCCGTGCGCGCCGTCGCCGCGGCTGGCGGCCAGCGCCCTGATCTCGCCGCTGCCCGGCGCCACCATGGCCTGGACGGCGATCGGGGCGTCCGCGGCGCGCACCCGGGCCTCGATGGCCCGCTGGGCCGCCCGCTGCGCCCGGGGGTCGAGCGTGGTCGCGATGACCAGGCCGCCCCTGGTGAGCAGGCGCGGATCGATCGCGGTCAGCTCGTCGCGCACCCGGCGGCAGAAGGCGGGGTGGGTGCTGACCGCGCAGTCGGGGGCGAGCTTCTCGACGACCTGCCCGCCGCCGTCGACGATCACGCTGTCGCGTACGACCAGCGGAGCGACGTTCAGTGGCTGCCTGTCCGGAGCCTGACCGGCCGGCGCGGACAGCAGCACGGCGGCGCCCCACACGGCCGCCGCCACCGCGACGACGCCCAGGACGAGGAGGAGTCGCTTCATCGGCGCCTTTCGGGGGGAGGGGTGCGGCCGGACTGTTCATCATGGCCGACCGCACCGCCCCCGTGCACCGGAGTTAGGCGGTCACACCCTTTGCCACAGGGCGGGCACGTTCGGCGGCTCCCAGCCGGGCAGCGCCGTGTGCGGCTGGACGCACCGGTAGGTGACGGTGTTGTAGACCACCTGGTCACCGCTCTTGTACGCGGTTCCCGCGGTCCAGTTGCCGGTCGGGCCCGTGGTCGGGGTCACCGTGGGCGTGGGGGTCGGGGTCGGGGTCACCGTGGGGGTGGGAGTGGGCGTCGGGGTCGGGCCGCCGGGGCCCACCTGGAGGTCGACACAGTTGTAGAAGGCGTTCTCGGTGTCGGCGATGTTCCAGATGGCCAGCAGCTTGATGCGCCCGGTACGGCCGCCCAGGCTCACCGAGTGCGTCACCGTGGAACCGGGTTGCCTGCCGTGGTCGTCGAACACCGCGACCCGGGTGCTGCCGACGTAGTACTCCCACGTGCTGGTGGCGTGGCGGGCCTCGATGAGCCACTTGAAGTTGACCGTGTCACCCACGCTCGCGGCCGGCCAGGCCTTGCTGTCGTCGTCCAGCGGGGCCCATCGGGAGTCGCCGCCGCTGCAGTTACGCAGGCCCTTGGGGCCCTCGACGCTCTGCGGCTCCCAGATGATCTGGCCGCAGTTCTTGACCTTTCCGGCCGCGCAGTTGGCCTGGCGGCTCGGGGGGTCGGAGATGTAACCGTGCGCCGAGGCCGGCGGGGAGAGGGCGACGACGGTGGCGACGGAGACCGCCGCCATGGCTAAGAAGGTCCATACTCTGCGCATGTCACCGTTCCTTCATGCTGGGGGATGCTCCCAAATATAAAGGAAAGTTTCCTAACGGTAAATGGCGCAGTCAGCGGGTTTCCCGTCCGGAGTCAGCTTTCCGGCGGGCGCCGGTGCCCGCCTCCGCGCGGACGGCGGCCGGGCCGGTCAGGACCGTCCCGCGCGGTCGTGCTCGCCTTGAGGTGGTGACATGTCGGGACATCGCCTAGGCTGAGCTCGGCGAGGGGAGTACTTCGCAAGCGCCGGCCCGGTCAGTACGGACGTCCCAGACGTCCCCGGGCGGCCGCCCGCGCGACGACGCACGGGCGAAGGAGACCTCGAACGATGACGCGCGTTCGAGGAGGACCCATGCCCATGGGCGTACCGCAGCCTGTCCCAGCCCTGACCACCATCGCCACGCCGACACTCTGGCTGGTCGCGATCGGCGGCCTGGTGCTGCTGCTGGCGCTGGACCTCCTGCTGACCCGCCGCCCGCACGAGGTGCGCATGCGCGAGGCGGCCGGCTGGTCGGTCTTCTACCTGATCCTGCCGGTCATCTTCGGCGGCTATTTGTGGGCCGCCCATGGCGGCGGCGTCGCGGCCGAGTTCTTCACCGGTTTCGTGGTGGAGAAGTCGTTGTCGGTGGACAACCTGTTCGTGTTCATGTTGCTGCTGGCCGCCTTCGCCGTCCCGGCCGCGCTGGCCCGGCAGGTCCTGCTGTACGGCATCGTCGGCGCGCTCGTCCTGCGCGCGGTCTTCATCTGGCTCGGGGCCGCCGCGCTGCAGAGCGGCACGTGGGCGTTCCTGCTGTTCGGCGCGATCCTCATCGTCACCGCGGGCAAGATCCTCAAGGACGTGCTCGGCGGCCACGAGCAGCAGGTGGACATCTCCTCCATGCGCAGCGTGCGGCTGGTGCGCCGCTTCGTGCCCGTCACCGACGGCTATCACGGCGCCCGGCTGACCGTGCGCGAGGGCGGCCGGCTGGCCCTGACGCCGCTGGCCCTGGCCGCCGTCGCCATCCTGGGCACCGACATCGTCTTCGCCGTGGACTCCGTCCCCGCCGTGTACGGCGTGACCGAGGACCCGTTCCTGGTCTTCGCCACCAACGCCTTCGCGCTGATGGGCCTGCGGGCGCTGTACTTCGTGCTCCAGGGCGTCCTGACCAAGCTGCGCCACCTCAACCACGGGCTGAGCGTCATCCTGGCCTTCATCGGGGTCAAGCTCATCCTGCACTGGGCGCACGGCGTCTGGGACTGGGTGCCGCAGATCCCCACGCTCGCCTCGCTCGGCGTGATCGTCGCCGTCCTGACCACGGTCACCCTGACCAGCCTGTACGCCAACCGCCGCGACCGGGACAAGGAGGTCGCGGGGTAGGTTCACCGCTCGGACGCCTGGGTGCCCCCGATGCGAGAGCCGGCCGTCATGTCGGCATGACGACATGGTCGCGAGACGCTTTCAGGGAAGGACCCCGCGCCCATGACGATCTCCCTTGCCACGAACCGGTACACGGTCGGCATGGCCACCAGCCCCGCCGACCTCCAGGCCGCACAGCGGCTCAGGTACGAGGTCTTCGCCGAGGAGATGGGGGCGCGGCTCGACAGCCCGGTCTCCGGCCTCGACGTGGACAGGTTCGACGCCTACTGCGACCACCTGCTGGTCCGCGAGGGCCGGCGGGTGGTGGGCACGTACCGGCTGCTGCCGCCCGGACGCGCCGACCGGCTCTACTCCGACACCGAGTTCGACCTGCGTGCCCTCGCGCCCATCAGGAAGAACCTGGTCGAGGCCGGGCGTGCCACCGTGCACCCGGACCATCGGGACGGCGCGGTGGTCGCGCTGATGTGGGCGGGGATCGCCCGGTACATGGTCGACGGCGGCCACCAGTGGCTGGCCGGCTGCTGCTCGGTGCCGCTCGACGACGGGGGCGCGCTCGCGGCCGGCGTGGCCGGGCGGGTGCCGCTTGGCCCCGAGGAGTACCGGGTCACGCCGCACGTGCCGTGGGCCGGTTCGGGCGCGCCCGGCGCCGACCGGTTCGTGCCGCCCGCGCTGCTGCGCGGTTACCTGCGGCTGGGCGCGTGGGTGTGCGGGCCGCCCGCGCACGACCGGGACTTCGGCACGGCCGACTTCTTCGTGCTGCTCCCGATGGCCCAGGTGAACGCCCGCTACCTGCGCCACTTCCTGGGCGGGACGCCGTGACCGGCGTATGGCTGCGGATGGGGCCGTGCACGCCCGACATGTGCGTGCGGGCCGCGGTCCTCGGCGCGGGGGCGGCGCGCCGTACCCTGCGGCTGCTCGCGGCGGTCCTGGTGGTGCTGGCCGGGGTGCCGGTCGCGCTGACCGCCCGCCACGCCCGCGCAGGCCGGCGGGCCCGGATCACCGGCGCGTGGGCACGCCTGCTCCTGCGCGCCCTCGGCATCCGCCTGGACGTCATCGCCGAGGAACCCGCCGAAGAGGGGGCCGGGCCTTCGGGCGGCTCCGGGGAAGGGGCCGGGGAGGGGGCCGGGGCGCTGGTGGTGGCCAATCACGTGTCGTGGCTGGATCCGCTGGTCATCGCGGCGGCGCTGCCCTCGCGCCCCCTGGCCAAGCGGGAGATCGCCGGCTGGCCGGTCGTCCGCACGCTGGCGGCGGGCTCCGGCGCGCTGTTCATCGACCGGGAACGCCTGTCCGCGCTGCCGTCGGCGGTCGCCACGGTCGCCGGGGCGCTCCGGGCGGGCGACACCGTCGTGGCCTTCCCCGAGGGCACCACGTGGTGCGGGCTCGGGATGGGCGTGTTCCGGCCGGCGGTGTTCCAGGCGGCGATCGACGCGGGCGCCGTCGTACGCCCCGCGACCCTGCGCTACCGCGAGGACGGCCTGACCTCGACCCGGGCGAGCTACGTGGGCGAGGACTCGCTGCTGGCCTCGGTGCTGCGGGTGGCCGCGACCCGGCGGCTGGCCGTCGAGGTGCGGCTGCTGGCTCCCCTGCGCGCCGTCCCGTCGGCCCGCCGGCCCGAGGCGCGCGCCGCCCTGGCCAGAAGCGCCGAGGCCCTGGTACGCGCCGGCATCGAAGCCCCGGACGGCCCTCCCGGACGGGGGAGGACCGCCGTTCACCTGCCGAAGCCCGCGGTCAGCCCGCTGAGGAGCTGACGCCGGCCCACCACGTAGAGGACCAGGATGGGCAGCGTGGTCAGGACGACCGAGGCGAGCACCGCGGGCACGTTCACGCTGTACTGCCCCTGGAACGTCCACAACGCCAGCGGCAGCGTGCGCTTGTCCGGGCTCTGGGTGAGGATCAGCGGCAGCAGGAAGCCGTTCCAGATCGTCAGCGCGTTGTAGATCGTCACCGTGACCACGGCCGGGCGGGTCAGCGGGAAGGTCAGCCGCCAGAGCATGCCCCAGTCGGTGGCGCCGTCCAGCCGCATCGACTCGAACAACTCCTTGGGCACGTCCCTGATGAAGTTCGACAACACCAGCACCGACAGCGGGATCGCGAACGCGATGGAGGGCAGGATCATGCCCAGCAGCGAGTCGTACAGGTGCAGCCGGATGATGATCAGGTAGATCGGGATGATCGTGGCCTGGAGCGGGATCGCCAGCCCCATGAGGAACAACGAGTTCACCCCGCGCAGGAACCGCCCGCCGCCCCGCACGATCGCGTACGCCGCCATGAACGACACCCCGACGGCCGGGATCACCGCGCCGAGGGTGACGAGGAGGCTGTTGAGGAAGTACAGCGCGAAGTCCGACTCCAGCACCAGCCGGTACGCGCCGAGCGTCGGCTCCGCCGGCGGCGCGAGCGGGTTCGAGGCGTAGTAGGAGCTCTGCTCCTTGAAGCTGGTGATGACGATCCAGTAGATCGGGACCACCACGATCGCCAGCCAGAGCCACCCGGCCACCCCGGCCACCCAGTTCCTGCGGGTGGTGGCCGGGCCGCCCGCCCGCGGGGACGCGCCGGCGGCCCGGTGCGCGGGCTTCGTCAGCGTGGTCGCCATGTCAGGCCCCTTCCTGCTGGCTCGCCGAGGCGTCGCGGCCGCCCAGGCGGCGCAGCAGCAGCGCCAGCGCCAGCCCCACGAGGACGAGGATGACGGCGATCGCGCTGGCCGGGCCCATCAGGTTGGCCTGGAACCCCCGCTTGTACATGTCCAGGGCGAGCACCCGCGTCGCGTCGCCGGGACCGCCCGCGGTCAGCACGAAGATCAGGTCGAAGAAGGTCAGCGACCCGACCACCATGAGCGTCGACGACGTGATGATCGTGTACTTGAGCTGCGGCAGCGTGATGCTGAAGAACATGCGTACCCGGCCCGCGCCGTCGAGCTGGGCGGCCTCGTACATCGAGCGCGGGATCTGCCGCACGCCGCCCTGGTAGATCAGCGAGTGGAACGGGATGAACTGCCACGAAACCACGAAGATCACCACGCTGAACGCCAGGACGGGCTCGCCCAGCCAGTCCTGGGCCAGCAGGTCGAGGCCGAGCCCGGCGCCGAGCCCGAAGTTCGGGTCCAGCAGCGCCTTGTAGGTGATGGCGATGGCGGCCGAGCTGAGCAGCAGCGGGATGAAGTAGAACACCGACAACACCGCGCGGTAGCGCTGCTGACCGGCCAGGAACACCCCGAGCAGGATGCTGGCCGGCGTCTGCACCGCCCAGGAGGCGGCCATCACCAGGAACGTCACCCACAGCGCGTGCGGCAGTCCGGGGTCGGACAACACCGCCTGCCAGCTCGACAGGCCGGCGAAGCCGATGTCGCCGAGCCCGTCCCAGGAGGTGAAGCTGAGGACGAGGACGCCGATCAGCGGGAGCACGCCGAAGCCGACGAAGAACAGCAGCGCCGGCACGGCCAGCCAGGCGAGGGAGCCGCGGCCCTCCCGCCGGGCGGCCGGCGGCGCCCCCCGCCCGGCGGGGATCGGGATCACGCTCACTTGCCGATGACCGCGTTCATGTTCGTCTGGAACTGCTGCGGCGAGATGGACAGCTGGAACAGCTTGGCGATGTTGTCCAGGAGCACCTCGGCCGCGGTCGGGCTGAGCGCCTGGTCCCACGACTGGGCGAAGGTCTTGGCGTTGGCGGCGATGCCGTAGACGAACTTCAGGAACTCGGCGTCGGGGGAGGAGGCGAAGGCCGCGTCGGCGCCCTTGGCGATCGGCACGCCGCCCGTGTCGGCCCACTCCTTGACCTCGGTCTGGTCGAGCACGCCGCTGGTGAAGAACTTCTTGGCGATCTCCTTCTGCTCGGGGGTGGCCTTGGCGGAGATCGACAGGTACTGGCCGGGGTTGCCGACGGTGTTGCTCGGGTCGCCCTTGCCGCCGTCCACGGGCGGGAAGTTCATGTAGCCGAGGTGGCCGCCGGGGACGAAGTCGCCGCCGTCGTTCTTCATGCCGCCGTACGTCCAGGCGCCGTGCAGCATCATGGCCGCCTTGCCGGTGTAGAGCAGCGCCTGGTCGGCGTTGGAGTCGGCGGTGATGGAGGAGAAGCCCTTGATGAAGCCGTTCGCCTTGATGAGGTCCTGCATCTTGGTGAGGGCGTCGAGGGCGGCGGGGTTGGACCAGGCGTCCTTCTGGCCGTCGAACACCGCCTGGAACACCTCGGTGCCGCCGATCCGGTCGAACAGGAACTCCAGCCACATCATGTTCGTCCAGCGCGACTGGCCCCCGAGCGCGAACGGCGCGATGCCCTTGGCGTTGATCCTGGGCACGATGTCCATGATCTCGCCCCAGGTCGTGGGCGGCTGCACGCCGACCTTCTCCAGGACCTCCTTGTTGTAGTACAGGACGATCGGCTGCACGGTCTCGCACGGCATCGCGTAGATCTTGCCGTCCACGGTGGCCGCGCCGAAGGAGGAGGGGAACAGCCGGTCCTTGACGGCGGCGTTCTCGGAGAACCAGGACGTCAGGTCCTCGACCTGGCCGGCCTGCACGTAGCTGCGCAGCGTGCCGCCGCCCCAGCCCCAGATCAGCGTGGGGGCCTGGCCGGCGCCGATGGCGGTCTTGATCTTGGTCTTGTAGGCGTCGTTCTGGAACGCCGTGCCCTCGATCTGGGTGTTGGGGTTGGCCTTGTTGAAGCGCTCGATCGCCCGGCGGCGCACACCTTCCTGTGGCTCGACCGACAGGTACCAGTAAGTGGCCTTGGCGCCGCCGCCGCCACCTCCGGTCGCGCCGCCGTCACCCGCCCGGGTGGGGCCGGACGTGCCGCAGGCCGCGAGCGCGGCTCCCAGGGGCAGCCCCATGGAGAGGCTGAGGAAGGTGCGGCGAGAGGTTGACCTGGTCTCCACGCTGATCTCCGTACTCGAATGCCGTGGCCTGGCCGCGGCTCGGTTGTCCTAGGGACGCGTTGGGCCGGCGGTCGGATCGGCAACCCCCCAAATGCCGCTCGTCCACTCGCCGTTGAGTGAACTCGTCGAAACATTTGCGACATGACCGCGCGGCACGTCAATCTAGATTTCGACCATTACCGTGTCAAGACCTCGGGCCGGAAACCGCCTCTGGGCGGGAGCCGGGGCCATGTAGTACTCTCGCGCGGGCATCTGGCTAGCTATTCCATCGCCTTTGCGGCATTGTGCCGGTAGTCGGACCAAGGCTCGAAACATTTCGAAAGTTTGCGGCAGGACCACTTGAAGGAGTGCAGTTCATGACGGCTCTAGATCGGACACCGGCGGCGGGTCGGGTCCTCGGTCCGTGGCTGGACCCGGCGCTTCCCGTGGCCGAGCGGGTCGAGGCCCTCCTTCAGGAGCTGACCCTGGAGGAGAAGGTCGCCCAGCTCGGCAGCCGATGGGTGGGCAACGACATGCGGCACGAGGAGGAGGCCCCCGCCCCCGACCCGGACGGCACCGGCACCCACAACGTCGCCCCGATGCAGGACGTGTTCGCCGCCTCGGGCACGGTCCCCTTGGGAGAGGCCGCCCGGCACGGGCTCGGCCACCTGACCCGAGTGTTCGGAAGTGTCCCGGTGACGGTGGCCGAGGGCGCCGCCGAGGTGGTACGCCTGCAACGCGAGGTCGTCGGCCTGTCCAGGTTCGGCATCCCCGCCCTCGTCCACGAGGAGTGCCTGACCGGTTTCACCACCTATGGCGCGACCGTCTACCCCGCGGCCATCGCCTGGGCCGCCACCTTCGACCCCGAGCTGGTCGAGCGCATGGCCGCGGCCATCGGGCGGGACATGCGCGCCGTGGGCGCCCACCAGGGGCTCTCCCCGGTGCTCGACGTGGTCCGCGACTACCGATGGGGCCGGGTGGAGGAGACGATGGGCGAGGACCCGTACCTCGTCTCGATGCTCGGCGCCGCGTACGTGCGCGGCCTGGAGAGCGCCGGCGTGATCGCCACGCTCAAGCACTTCGCCGGCTACTCGGCCGCGCGGGCCGCCCGCAACCACGGCCCGGTCCCGATGGGCCGCCGCGAGCTGATGGACATGATCCTGCCGCCGTTCGAGGCGGCCATCACCCTCGGCGGCGCCCGCTCGGTGATGAACTCCTACTCCGACGTGGACGGCGTGCCCGCCGCCGTCGACTCCTGGCTGCTGACCGGCCTGCTGCGCGAGGAGTGGGGCTTCACCGGCACCGTCGTGTCCGACTACTGGGCGGTCCCGTTCCTGGCGACCATGCACCAGGTGGCCGCCGACCCCGCCGACGCCGGGGCGCAGGCGCTCACCGCGGGCGTGGACGTCGAGCTGCCCGACACCCTCGGCTTCGGGCGGAACCTGGTGGAACGGGTGCGCGCGGGCGAGCTGCCCGAGTCGCTGATCGACCGCGCGGCACGCCGGCTGCTCACCCAGAAGGTGCAACTCGGGCTGCTCGACCCCGGCTGGACGCCGGAGGGCTCGGTGGCCGGGGCGCAGGACGTCGAGCTGGACTCGGCGGCCAACCGGGCGCTGGCCCGCGAGCTGGCCGAACGCTCGATCGTGCTGCTCGACGCCGGTACCGCGCTGCCGCTGCGCGCCGGCCTGGGCCGGGTCGCCGTGGTCGGGCCGTGCGCCGACGACCCGCGCACGTTCATGGGCTGCTACGCCTTCCCCAACCACGTGCTGCCCCGCCACCCTGGGCTCGGGCTCGGCGTCGAGGCCCCGAGCCTGCTCGACGCGCTGCGCGCCGAGCTGCCCGGAACCGAGATCGTGTACGAGCCGGGGTGCGCGGTGCAGGGCGGCGACCGGACGGGGTTCGCCGCCGCCGCCGAGGCCGCCCGCGGGGCCGACCTGTGCGTCGCGGTCGTGGGCGACCTGGCCGGGCTGTTCGGCCAGGGCACCTCGGGCGAGGGTTGCGACGCCGAGGACCTGCGGCTGCCCGGCGTCCAGGCCGACCTGCTGGCCGAGCTGTTCGCGACGGGCACGCCGGTCGTCGTGGTGGTCGTCTCGGGCCGCCCGTACGCGCTGGGCGAGGTGCACGCCGGGGCCGCCGGGCTGGTCCAGGCGTTCATGCCGGGGGAGGAGGGCGCCGGGGCGATCGCCGGTATACTGAGCGGTCGTGTCCAGCCTGGAGGCAAGCTTCCCGTGCAGATACCCCGCCACCCTGGCGGGCAGCCGGGCACCTACCTGCAGCCACCGCTCGGAGCCGACAGCAAGGGCATCAGCAACCTCGATCCCACCCCGCTGTTCCCCTTCGGGCACGGCCGCTCCTACACCACGTTCGACGTCGGCGACCTGCGCGTCAGCGCCGCCGAGGTGCCGACCGACGGCGAGTTCACCGTCTCGGTCCGCGTCGCCAACACCGGCGGCCGGGCCGGCGACGAGGTCGTGCAGCTCTACCTGCACGACGTCCTCGCCCAGGTCACCAGGCCGGTGAAGCAGCTCACCGGCTTCGCCAGGGTCCGCCTCGAACCCGGCGAGAGCAGGCGGGTCTCCTTCCTGGTGCACACCGACAGGACCGCCTTCACCGGGCGCGACCTGCGGCGCGTCGTGGAGCCGGGGGACATCGAGGTGCTCGTCGGCACGTCCGCCGCCGACCTGCCGTGCCGCGGCGTGGTCCGGCTGACCGGGCCGCTGCGGGCCGCCGGCACCGGCCGGCGGCTGGTCACACCCGTGGAGATGCGAGGAGGAACAGATGCCGGCTCCTAGGCGCGCCACGCTGGCCACCGTCGCGGCCTCGGCCGGCGTGTCCGTCGCCACCGTCTCCAAGGTGCTCAACGGCCGCAGCGACGTGGCCCCGGCGACCCGTTCGCTGGTGCAGTCGCTGCTCCAGCAGCACGACTACGTGCCCGCCACGCCGCGCCGCGCCGAGGCGGGCGGCCCCGCCACGATCGAGGTGCAGTTCGACGACGACCTCAACGCCTACTCCACGGAGATCATCCACGGCGCGATCGAGGCCGGCGACGAGCTCGGGACGTCGGTCGTGGTCAGCATCAGGAAGAGCCACCAGCGCACCGGCGGCTGGGCGCGCGACCTGGTCGCCGCCGGCCGGCGGGCGCTCATCGTGGTGACCAGCGAGCTGACCGGCGCCCAGCTCGGGGCGCTGTCACGGGCCCGGCTGCCGCTGGTGGTGATCGACCCGCTCAACCTGCCGACCACCAGCGTGACCAGCGTCGGCTCGACCAACTTCGCCGGGGGCCTGACCGCCACCCAGCACCTGCTCTCCCTCGGACACCGGCACATCGCCTACATCGGCGGCCCCCCGAACTCGGCCTGCAACCAGGCCCGCCTGCACGGCTACCGGGCGGCCATGGAGGCCTCGGGCGCGCCCGAGCCGCCCGGCTACGTCCGCGCCGCCCACTTCCACTACCAGGACGGCGTGGTCAACGGCGCGAGCGTGCTCGACCTGCCGCAGCCCCCGACCGCGATCTTCGCCGGCTGCGACGAGATCGCGCTCGGGGTCATGGAGGCGGCCAGGTCACGCGGCCTGCGCATCCCCGAGGACCTGAGCGTCGTCGGCTTCGACGACACCCAGATCGCGCGGATGGCCTCGCCGCAGCTGACCACCGTACGCCAGCCGCTGCGCGAGATGGGCCGGGCGGCCCTGCGTACCGCGCTGCGGCTGGCGGCGGGCGAGCGGATCGACTCCCACCACGTCGAGCTGGCAACCGAACTGGTGGTCCGCGGCTCCACCGCCCCGGCGGCCCCTACGGGAGACCGAAGGCCAGGAACACCGACCCGTACGGATTCGGGTACGGCGTGAAGGAGTACCCGGACTGGATGAACATCATGCCGTGCGCCACCACGGCGCCGCCGCCGCCCGAGACGGCCCCGCCGCGCCCGGTCAGGCCGTTGACGCCCGCCACCTCCTGCATGGTGTCGTAGGCCCACACGACCTCGCCGGTGCGCGCCGAGTAGGCCCGCATCTTGCCGTCCATGCTGCCCTCCCACACCAGGCCGGGCGTGCTGGAGACGGCCGGGGTGTGGCCGAGGCGGCAGACGTTCGGGAACTGGGCCGCGCCGCCCGTGGTGCAGCCGTCGGCCGGGTTGGGCGTCTCCCAGAGCAGGTGCCCGGTCGCCGGGTCGAGGGCGAACAGGGTGCCCGGCTGGGCCATGTACGTGGCCACGTACAGGCGTTCGCCGTCGAAGGAGGTGCCCCACTGGACGCCGGACAGGCCGCCGCCGGGCATCGGCTTCGACAGTTGCCGCTGCCACACGATCTTCCCGGTACGGGCGTCGAGCACGTGGTACACGCCCGCCTTCTGCCCGATGCCGATCAGCGCCCGGCCGCCCGCCCTGAACACGTTGGGCGCGGCCCCGAGGTCGAAGTCGAGCGCGGTGCCGTCGGGGAGGTTGGGGCAGAACTCGCGGTCCTCCGGGGTGGGCAGCGAGCACTCCAGCCGCCAGGTGTCCACGTCGGTCATCCGCCGGGTCCAGCGCGGCCGGCCGGTGTCGATGTTCAGCGCGAGCACCGAGTCGTAGTGCCCGGCGCTGCCGGTGTAGTTCTGGCCGGTGCCGACGTACAGGGTGCGGGTGTACGGGTCGATCGCGGGCGAGCTCCACACGCCGCCGCCGGAGGGGGCGTACCGGGGGACGCCGTTGGGCCAGGTCCCGTCCTGGACGGCCTTCGGCACGGTGTTGAAACGCCAGACCGGGCGGCCGGTGTCGGCGTCCAGGGCGTCGAGGTGGCCGCGGAAGGTGCAGCAGGCGTGCTCCTTGCCGAGGATGTTCTCGCCGCTGGAGACGCCGACGTAGACGCGGTCGCCGAAGACCAGGGGCGAGCTGGTGACGATCGCCGTGATGGTGTCGTCCAGCCTGCGGGCCCAGGCCAGGCGGCCGGTGCGCTGGTCGACGGCGTAGAACCAGCCGCGTACGTCGCCGAAGTACACCTTGCCCCTGGCCACGGCCGGGCCGTCCTGGACCTGGGTGCGGCCGGTGCCGACGGTCGTCAGGTCGAACTCCCAGCGGGCGGCGCCGGTGGCGGCGTCCCTGGCGTACAGCTTGCCTTCCGGCGAGCCGAAGTACACCGTGTCGCCCACGACGGCGGGCTGGCTGCGCGGCGTGCCGGCCTCCTTGGGGTAGGCGAAGGCCCACTTCAGGGCCAGGCCGCCGACCGTACGCGGGTTGATCGCCCGCTCGGCCGCGTTGTGCCGCCAGCCGAGCGGGCTCTGCTGCCACATCGGCCAGTCGCCGCCGCCCCCGGACGCCGCCTGCGCGGGCACGGGGCCCACGAGCAGCGCGAGGCAGAGCGCGGTCAACAGACGGATCATGACGTCGCCTCCCTGTTCCAGAACGCGCACTGGTGCTGCCTGGCGATCTCCCGCGTCATCTGGCTGTCACCGGCCGGGGCCAGGGACATGACGGCGGGATCGGTACGGGTGTAGCGGGACCAGAGCGGCGTCCCGTCCGCGGTCGGGTCGCCGGTACGGGCGAAGCCCGTCCACTGGGCGACGAGCTGGGCGCCGAAGGAGCGCTGGTTGGCGTCCATGTCCTTGACGTCGGAGTACAGGAAGGGCACCTCGCTGACGTGGAAGGCGCCGTTCGGCTTGGTCTGGTCGAGGAAGAACAGCGGGGGCGCGTCGGTGTTGTCCACCTGGAAGGCGTACACCGGGAGGTGCGCGGCCAGCCGTTCGTCGTTGAGCAGCGCCGGGCAGACCGAGTTGCTGTCGGCCACGATCGTCCGGTACGCGATGAACGCCGCGGGCGCGGGGAACCTGGCCAGCGGGTAGCGGGCGAAGACCTCGGGGGCGAGGGAGCCGTACTGCTGGCGGACCAGGGTCTCGTACTCGGCCGGGGTGTCGGCGGAGGGGAGCTGGACCTCGTCGCGGCCCACGCCGTGCATGAGGGCCACCTTGTTGACCTTGCCCTTGGCGAACGCCCGCGACGGCGACATGGTCAGGATGCGGCCGTCCACGATGGGCGCGATCGTCCCGCGATCGGGGCCGAGGCCGTCGGAGGACTGGTCGAGCAGCGCCTTGACCGGCTCGGCCCGCAGGCACGCGCCCGGGTCGGCGGCCTGCTCGCAGCCGAGCGCGGCGGCGAACCTGGCGCCCTGCTCCTGCGCCTCGGCCTGCGTGGGCAGGTCGGCCTTGCAGTCCTGCGGCTGCCAGAAGGTGTTCGCGCCGCGCAGCGAGTTGTACTCGCCGCTCTGCACGATCCCCTTCTCGAACAGGCCCTTGGCGGTCGGCGAGGCCGTGTGCGCGCAGACGCTCGAACCGCCCGCGCTGGCCCCGAAGATCGTCACGTTGCCGGGGTCGCCGCCGAAGCGGGCGATGTTGCGCCGCACCCAGCGCAGCGACTCCTGCTGGTCGGACAGAGCGTAGTTGCCGGCGTTCGGGCCGAACGCCCGGTGTGACAGGAACCCGAACACGCCGAGCCGGTAGCCCACGCCGACGTGCACCACGTTCCCGGCCTTGGCCAGGTAGGAGCCGTCGGAGGGGGAGCCGTACCGGAAGCCGCCGCCGTGGAACTCCACCATGACGGGCAGCTTCCGCGCCCCGGCGGGGGCGGCGACGTTGAGCTTCAGGCAGTCCTCGTCCTCGGAGGGGGAGCCGAGCAGCTCCGCCTGCGGGCACGGGCTGCCCCGCCCGGTCGTGGCCAGCACGCCGGTCCACGGCGTGTGCCGGCGCGCGGGCGTCCAGCGCAGTTCGCCGACCGGCGGGGCGGCGTAGGGGATGCCGAGCCAGGAGCGCAGGCCCTCGCCCACGATCCCGCACACCTGGCCCGTGTCGGTGGTGACGGTCGTGTCGGACGCGCAGGCGGGCGCGCTGCGCGGAGCCGCCAGCGAGGGCGGGGTGGTCAGGCCGAGCGCCGCTATCACGACGAGCGCGCTCAGCCCAGGTCGGAGCTTCATCATGCGCAAGTTCCCTCAGCAGATTTACTCGGGATCTTGCGCATCGTGTCAAGGCGAGTCAGCCGGATCAACCGCGGCCGTCATACCGGCCCACCATCACGCCCGTGTGATCACCGGGGCCCGCGTGGCTAGCGGTCGCTCCACCTGATCTCGTACGGCTTGAGCGTCAGCTCCTTGCCGTCCACGGTCGTGGTGACCTGCTTGCCGGCCGTGTTGACCGCGAGGAGCTGCTGCGGCTGGGCCAGCACCCGCACCCGCGCGTCGGAGGAGGTGACCGGCACCAGCTCGGCGCCCGCCGGGAACCACCGGGTGAAGTTGCCCACCAGCTCCCCGGTCGGCATCAGCGCGCCCGTGCGCGGGTCCCACATGCAGGCCCGGCACTCGCCCTCCTTGGCCTGCGGGTTCCAGTACAGCGCGGTGCTCGCCCCGCTCTTGGCGAACTCCATCATCGAGGCGGCCTGCACCGCCAGCCGCTTGGGCTCGTCCCAGGTGGTGCCGTCCTCGGGCACGAAGTACCACTCCGACCACCACACGGGCAGGTCGCCGGTCTTCTCGCGCAGCCACTTGGTGATCGCGCTGAACTTGGCCAGCGCGCCGAACGCGTCCGGCAGCAGCTCGTGGGTCTCGGTGGGGGAGGCGCCGTCCACGACGATGAAGTCGGCGCCCTTCTTGTTCTTGAACCAGTACTCGAAGGCGTCGAGGGCGTGCTGGCTGACCGCGCCCCACGGGCCGCGCAGCTCGGTCTCGCCGTCGCTGTCGCTGTCGAAGCCCAGGTACGGGCCGCCGATCTTGGCGTCCGGCCGGACCGCCTTCACCGCGTCGTACACCTTGTTGTACATCTCGGTGTAGCCCTTGTAGTCCGCGGGTTTCTTGTGGTCGCGCCAGAAGCCCTTGAACTCGTTCCAGACCATGAAGTACTTCACGTCCGGGTACCTGCGGGCCACGGCCGCCGCCAGCTTGGCGAAGTCGTCGAAGCGCTCCGGGTACGGCGCGTCCTCCAGGTGCTCCTTCCAGGCCGACTCCTCCGTCGGGCCCTCGGGGCCGCCCTTCATCCAGTCGGGGGCGCAGCACAGCGTGATGATCCCGGTGCCGCCGGACTCCCGCATGAAGGAGGTGCGGCTGTCGAGGTCCTCCCAGAAGTACTCGCCGCGGCGCGGTTCGGGGTTGAGCGCCCCGAAGCCCATGATGTGCTGGTTCTGCAACATCGGCGTCTCGGACAGCGTCCTGGCGACGTCCTGCTCGAAGCGCGGGCTGATGTTGTTGGCGCTGACGCCGGTGTGGGTGAGGCCCCAGCGCGGCCAGTCGGCGTCCACGGGCGGCGGCTTCTGGATCTTGGTGGTCGGGGTGGCGGGCGAGGATGCCTCGGGCGGCTGGGCCGCGGTGGTCTCCTGGCCGGCCGTGGCGCCGAGCGAGCAGCCCGCGGCGATCATCGCCATCGCGGCGAACCCCATGACCGAGGCGGCCAACCGGCCAGAACGGCGAACCGTCGTTCCCCCGCTAACAGTCGACACCTGAATCCCCACCCGGTCCTCAGCGCTTTTTGCCTTGAGCGTTCCATGCCCCCGCAAACGCGGCAAACCGGCGAGCAGGATTCACAGCCAAGCGTTACCAATGACGAACGCGGCGGCGCTCCCGGCGCCCCTGGCGCGCCGGAAGGCCACCGCGTCCGCGTCCCTAGCGGCCCTGCAGACCTCTGACGTTGTCCCCGAACGTCCAGCCCTTCGAGCCGTCCCAGTTGATCGACCAGGTCATCAGGCCCTTGAGCTGGCCGTTGAAGGCGTTCCAGCCCTGCGACACCAGCGAGGGGGCCATGTATCCGCCGCCGGCGCCGGGCTGCGCGGGCAGGCCGGGCACCTGCTTGTCGTAGGGAACCGTGATCGTGGTGCCCTGGATGGTCAGGCCGTTGTTCAGGCAGGTGGTCTGCACGGTGAAGCCCTGCACGGTGCCGGCGGAGTAGGAGTCGCCGGAGCAGCCGTACATGCTGCCGTTGTAGTACTGCATGTTCAGCCACCACAGGCGGCCGTTGTCGGCGTACTTCTTGATGATCGGCAGGTACGCGCCCCAGATCGAGCCGTACGTCACGCTGCCGCCCGTCACGTACGCCGTCTCCGGCGCCATGGTCAGGCCGAACCCGGCCGGCATCTGGGCGAGCACGCCGTCGATGATCCGGATGAGGTTCGACTGCGAGGCGGAGAGCTGGGTGATGCTCCCGCCGCCGGTCAGGCCGGTCTCGATGTCGATGTCGATGCCGTCGAAGTTGTACTTCTTCAGGATCGGCACGACGGTCGCCACGAACCGGTCGGCGACGGCGCTGGAGCCGAGGTCGATGCCGGCCGCCGCGCCGCCGATGGACATCAGGATCGTCGCGCCCGCGGCCTTGGCCTGGCACATCTCGGCGGGGGTGGCGACCTTGACGGTGGCGTCCATGCCGTCCTCCCACAGCACGGTGCCGTCGGAGCGGATGACGGGGAACGCGGCGTTGATCACGTTGTAGCCGTGCTGCTTGATGCGCGGGTCGGTGATCGGGATCCAGCCGAGCGGCGGGTGCACGCCGTTGATCGCGCCGTCCCAGTTCTCCCAGTAACCCTGGATCACCTTGCCCGCCGGCCGCGGCTTGGTCGGGCAGGTGGTGTCGGTCGGCGTGACCGTCGGCGTGACCGTCGGGGTCACGGTGGGCGTGACGGTCGGCGTCACCGTCGGGGTCACGGTCGGGGTCACGGTCGGGGTGACCGTGGGCGTCACGGTCGGGGTGATCGTGGGGGAGGGGCTGCCGCCGGGGTCGTCGAAGCTGACGTCGTCGGCGTAGTAGGTGCCCTGCCCGTACCAGCCGTGCAGGAAGATGACCGCGGTGTTCTGGTTCGCCGTGGTCGTGAACGACACGGTGAGCTGCGCGTACGCCGAGGCCGACGACGTCCACGAGGAGGAGCCGCCGGTCACGCCGAGGTAGACGTAGCTGCCGCGCACCCACGCGCTCAGCGTGTACGTCGTGCTCGGCCGCACCGACACCGACTGGGTGCACTGCGCGGTGTCGGACCCGCTGGCCGCCGCGGCCAGCGCCTTGGTGCCGGAGTGGACCGGCGTGGACACCACGGACCCCAGCCCGCCGGTGCACGACCAGGGTGACAGGGACCCGGTCTCGAAGTCAGCATTGGTGAGGAGGTTGGCCGCCTGGGCGGAGGTCTGGACGACGAGGACCCCCAATGCCGCCAGGACCGAGGCCAGCAGCACGACGAGGAGACGGCGTGTTCGCTTCATGGTGGACAACCCTTTCGTCGCCCGAGCGCGGGCCCGCGACCAGCGGGTTCATCGGATTATGTAAAGAAACTTTAAAGTTGTCCACGGAGCTTCCATATCACTTGGGTCATATCGCGGACGTGCCGTCCGGGCCCCCGCGGACCCGGACGGCACGTCGGAACGGGCTCAGTTCACGTTGAGCGTGAACGTGCTCGTCGTGTTGCGGATGTCGGTGGCGTTGCCGCTCAGCCGCAGACCGTTGAACGTGGCCGACCCGATCGCCGGGCCTTGGCCGGGCTCGGGCAGCTCGTTGACCCAGATACCGAAGCCCGACTTGGCGTCGAAGGCGTCACCGCTCCTGCGCGCCCCCGAGATCGACACGTTCGTGAAGACCGTGTCGGCGACCGGGTTCAGCGGCGTGCTCGGGCTGGAGTAGCCGGTCTGGAACATGATCCCGCTGTAGGTCGGGTCCACGATGTCCACGTCGTTCACCCGGATCGCGGTGAACTTCTTGGACGAGGAGAAGATCCACAACGCCGGGAACGTCTGCTGTCCCCAGAAGTGCCCGCCGGCGCGTACGAGCGAGATGTTCTCGAACTTCGTCTGCCCCGGGCCGAAGTCCCGCATCGGGATGCCGAAGTCGAGCGAGCTGATCGTGATGCCCGAGTAGACCAGGGTGTCGGCGATGTAGGCGTTGCGGACCGTGTTGTTCTGGCCGCCGTACACCGCGACGCCCGCGGCCCGCCAGGTCAGCAGCGAGGTGATGTTCTCGAAGACGTTGCCCGACTGGTCGGCGTTGACGTTGTCGATCGCCGCGAACAGCGCGAAGCTGTCGTCGCCGGTGGCGCGGGTCTCGACGTCGGTGATTAGGTTGTCCGTGCTGCCGTTGGTGAAGTTCGCGCCGTCGGCGAAGGTGTTCCTGATCCGCGAGTTCTTGATCGTGACATGGTCGACGTTCGTGCCCCAGAACATGCAGATCTGGTGCTCGACCCAGATGTTGTCGATCGTCATGTTCGACACCTTCGACAGGTCGAAGATCTTGCCGGGGCCGTCGATGCGCGAGGTGTAGTTGCCGAAGTGGGCGAACCCGGCGAACGTCGAGCCGTTCGACGACGCCTCGGTGCGCCAGCCGACGTCGGTGCCGTCCTGGCCGGAGGGGGATACGAACCTGGTATACCAGGGGCCCGCGCCGACCACCTTGACGGCCTTGCCGTACACCTGGAACTTGCCCGTCGTCTGGTACGTGCCCGCGGGCAGGTAGACGCCGGTCAGGTTGCTGTCCTGGCGCGCCTTGTCCAGCGCGTTCTGCACGTCCTGCTGGGAGAACCCGGCCGGTACGGCGTAGTGCGCGGGGTCGGGGTTCCCGGCCGGCGAGACCTGCTCCAGGCTGACGAAGTCGACGGCGTACGTGGTGGTGTTGGCCGGGTCCTTCTGCAGCCTGATCCTGCTGCCCTTCGGGACGGTGGCGTCGAGCATGACGTTGGCCTCGTCGTAGATGTGCCGGGCCGGGCCGGCGCCGGGCGAGTTGCCGGGGCTGGCCTCCGCGCCGTACAGCCAGGCGTACTTCGAGGTCAGGTCGATGGCCTTGTGGAAGGCGCCGTTGACGTAGATGTTCAGGGTCGAGTTCGTCCCGCCGCCGCCCGGCGCGTCCGGGATGGAGAAGCGGGTGACCAGGGTGTTGGTGTCGGCCTTGGTGGTCCACTCGACGTAGGAGCCGTTCTGGTTCAGCGTCACCGCGCGGCGGCCCGACGCCTCGCCGGCCACCGTGCCGACGTCCCTGCTCGGGCCGACGACCTGCGCGCCGCCGCCGGTCACGCCGTCCTCGGCCTCGTAGGTGTCGTACGGCATGTTCGCCCCGCGGCCCACGAAGAGCTGCTGGGTGCTGGTGTTGTTGGCCTGCTTGACCGGCAGTTCGTTGGCGTCGTTCGCGATGACGGTCCTGACCGTGTACCTGCCGTTGGCGGCCGTCCACGTGCCCAGGGTGACCGGCGCGGTGGTGGCCCCGGGGGCGATCGCGCCCGTGTGGCTGCCGGTCAGGGTCCTGACGACCGTGCCGGCCTCGTTCGCGACGGTCAGCGTGACGCCGTGCGCGCCGGCGGCCGAGGCGACCGTGCCCTGGTTCCTGATCGCGACCGAGAACGTGACGGTGCTGCCGCCGGCCGGGTTGTCCGGCGTCCAGGACACCGGCGCGGCGACCAGGTCGGAGGTGTCCACCGGCTTGACGACCAGCGGCGACGCGCTGGTGAGGGAGTTGTTGGACTCGTTCTGCTCGATGACGGACCCGGCGTCGTCGGCCTTCGCGCTGACCGGGTAGCTGCCCGCGTCCCTGGTCCCGATGTTCGCGGTCACGGTCGCGGAGGCGCCGGCGGCCAGCGCGCCCACGTTCGCGGTGGCGACCTTGGCGGTGCCGAGGGAGAAGGCGACGTCGGTCGCGGCCGACGCGGCGTTGCCGGCGTTGTTGACCACGGCCGACAGCGTGACCGCGTCGCTCTCCACCGGCGCCTGAGGCGTCCAGGACAGCGAGGTGACGGTCAGGTCGGGGTTCGGCGCGGGCGCGCCGATCACCTGGAGCTCGGCGACCTGCCCCGCCGGGGCCCCGGTGTTGGCCGTGAACGACAGCCGCACGCCGGCCACCCGCCCGCTGACCGGGACCGTCACCGTGTTGCCCGAGGCCGGGGCGAACGTGTACGGCGCCGAGGCGACCAGGCTCGTGAACCCCGAGGCGCCCTGCTCCCTGCCCAGCACCTGGAACGTCTGGGTACGGGTGCTCCACACCGCCGCCGGATCGAGCTTGACCACGACCGAGGACACGTCGGCGTTCGCGCCGAGCTGGACGGTCAGCGTGTTCGGATAGCTGCCGCCCGCGCCCTCCCAGTACGTCGTCACGCTGTTGTCGTTGGCGTTCGCGGCGACGTAGGTGTGCACGTAGGAGGAGGCGGTGATCGGTTTGCCGGCGGCCAGGTTGGAGCCGGGGCCGCCGCTGCCGGTGCGGGTGACGGTGTTGCTCGCCGGCGACTGGTTGCCCGCCGCGTCCCTGGCCTTGACGTAGTAGGCGACGGTGAGCGTGCCGGGCTGGTTGTCGGTGTAGGTCAGCACGTTCCCGGCGACGCTGCCGCGCAGGGTGTTGTTGGCGTAGACGTCGTAGCCGGTCACGCCGACGTTGTCGGTGGCGGCAGTCCAGGTCAGCCTGATCTGGCCGCTCGCGGGCTCGGTGTAGGCCAGGCCGCCGGGCGCGGTCGGCGCCTGGGTGTCGCCGGAGCCGGGGCCGTACACCTCGAACTCCGAGAGCTGGCCGGCAGGCCAGCCGGTGTTGGCGGTGACGGTCACCCGGATGTACCGGACGGTCGCCGCGGTGAAGGTGATCGTGGCCGCCGGGGCGAACGTGCGGGCGGCCGAGGCCGAGAGCGTGGTGAGCGGCGGGTTGACGGTGCCGCCCTGCACCGTCAGCGTCTGTGTCCTGGACTCCCACGTGGAGGGGAGCTTCAGGACCAGCTCGTTCACGCTGACGGCCGAGCCGAGGTCCACCTGGATCCACTGGGGGAAGGCGTTGTTGGCGCTCTCCCAGTAGGTGGCCTGGTTGCCGTCGGTGGCGTTGCCGCCGCCGTACACGTCGGTGGTGCTGCTGACGGTGACCGGCTTGCCGGCCGCCAGGTTCGGGCCCGCGGCCGCGGCCGGCGGGGCGCTCCAGCCGATCACGGCCAGGGCGACGGCGATGGCCGCCGCGAGCGGTCGTAAGAGGGATGGCTTGCGCTTCATGGGGGGTGTCGCCTCTCGTCGGGCTGGGAGGGTTGCCCGCACCTTAAGTTGACACTTAGAAATCCGCAATGTTTCTACTAAGTTTCGCAAATAATCGACTGTCATGCGATATCCCGCTTGTTGCGAAGGAGCCAGGTCACAAGCCCTGCGTGCGCCGCAGATCGCGCAGAGCTCTCCTGCAAGGCTGGCCGCAAGCTGTTGCAAGTGTTTGCGGATCTGGTCGTATAGTTTGCGCATGACCCGACGACTCGGAGACGTGGCCAAGAAGGTCGGCATGAGCGAGGCGACCGTGAGCCGGGTGCTCAACGGCAAGCCCGGCGTGTCGGAGGCCACCAGGGAGGCCGTGCTGACGGCGCTCGACGTCCTCGGGTACGAGCGCCCGACCCGGCTCCGCGGCGACCGCGCCCGGCTGGTCGGCCTGGTGCTCCCCGAGCTGCAGAACCCGATCTTCCCCGCGTTCGCCGAGGTCGTCGGCGGCGCCCTGGCCCAGCAGGGGTTCACCTCCGTGTTGTGCACGCGCACGGTGGGCGGGGTCAGCGAGGCCGACTACGTGAGCCTCCTGCTGTCCCAGCAGGTCTCCGGCGTGGTCTTCGCCGGCGGCCACTACGCCCAGGCCGACGCCTCCCACGAGCACTACGAGCTGCTCTACGAGCGCGGGCTGCCCACCGTCCTGGTCAACGCCGCCGTCGAGCACCTGGGCTTCCCGCAGGTGTCGGCCGACGACGTGGTGGCCGCCGAGATCGCGCTCGGCCACCTGCGCAGCCTCGGCCACGAACGGGTGGGCCTGGTGCTCGGGCCGCGCGACCACGTGCCGTCCAGGCGCAAGCTCGCCGCTGTGGCGGGGGTGGTCGATCCCGGCCTGGTCGAGCACAGCATGTACTCGCTGGAGGGCGGTCACGCCGCGGCCGCCAGGCTGGTCGCGAAGGGCGTCACCGGCATCGTGTGCGCCAGCGACCTCCTCGCGCTCGGCGCCGTACGGGCGGTGCGCCGGGCCGGGAAGTCGGTGCCCGAGGACGTCTCGGTGGTCGGGTTCGACGACTCGGCCCTGATGAACTGCACCGACCCGCCGCTGACCACCGTCCGCCAGCCGATCGACGCCATGGGCCGGGCGGCCGTCGACCTCCTCATCGCCCAGATCGACAAGCACGCGGTGCCCGCGGACGAGCTGCTGTTCGACCCGGAACTGGTGGTCAGAGCCTCGACGGGACGGGTGCGCGGCTCCTCCTGAAGAGCTCTTCCGGTGACCTAGTCGTTATCTTGCAATCCCATGTCGAAACATTGCGGACATCTGAGGGATCTGCCATTGTGAGCGCACAGCGGGGCGCCTCACCGTCCCCTCACCGCCTTGTCGGGAGCGGCATCTCGACCGGCTTCGTCAAGCTTCAGAAGGGTCAGATCGATGAAGAGATCGGACTATCGCAGGACTGTGGGGCTGCTCCTGGCGGCAGGCCTGAGCATGAGCGCCGTGGCCTGCGGCAGTGGCGACGACACCAAGCCCCAGGCGCAGGGCAGCGCTTCGGGTGCCGCGCAGGTGAGCATCACCGTCGCCTGCCAGCCCGCGAAGTCCGCGCCCAAGGAGCGGCAGGCCTGGGACGACGACGTGGCCGCGTTCCAGAAGGCGCACCCCGGCGTGACGGTCAAGAGCACCGACCAGCAGCCCTGCTTCGATCCCAAGACCTTCGGGCCGAAGCTGGCCGGCGGCCAGATGGAGACCGTGTTCGTGGTTCCGGTCACCAACTACGCCGACGTGATCGGCAAGGGCCAGGCCCTCGACATCACGTCGTACACCGGTGAGATCAAGAACTGGAACGACCTGCGCCAGGACGTCCGCGACCTGGTCACCAAGGACGGCAAGGTCTACGGCGTCCCCAACGTCCACTACAGCGTCGGCCTGGTCTACAACCGGGCGCTGTTCACCAAGGCCGGGCTCGACCCCAACACCCCGCCCAAGACCTGGGCCGAGGTGCGCGAGGCGGCCAAGAAGATCGCCGCGCTCGGCGGCGGCGTCATCGGCTACGGCGAGTACTCCGGCGGCAACACCGGCGGCTGGCACTTCAACCAGGCCCTGTACGGCCGCGGCGGCGACATGGTCTCGGCCGACGGCAAGACCGCCGCGTTCAACTCGCCCGAGGGCAAGGCCGTGCTGCAGTTCCTGAAGGACCTGCGCTGGGTGGACAAGAGCACCGGCGCCAAGCTGTTCAACGCCTGGGAGCCCCTCATGCAGGCCATGGGCTCGGGCAAGGTCGGCATGATGCTCGGCGCCCCCGACGTCGTCACCGACGTGGTCAACAAGTTCAAGGGCGCCGCCACCGACTACGGCATCACCGGCTTCCCCGAGGCCAAGGCGTCGCTGAGCGGCGGCGAGGCGTTCTTCGTCAACCCCAAGGCCACGCCCGAGCAGGTCAAGGCCGGTCTGGCCTGGGTGGACTTCCGCTTCAACACCGTCGACAAGGGCCGCTTCGACTTCGCCCGCGGCAAGTCGCTCGGCAACCCGGTCGGCGTGCCCGACAACGACGTCTACGGCGCCTCGGCCACCGGCAAGGCCCTCCAGGAGTCCCGCAAGGCCAGCGCCACCCTGCCGGTCGAGAACTACCAGCCGTACGTGGACGCCTCGGCCACCATCCCGCCGAAGATGGAGCCGCCGCACGCCCAGGAGCTCTACGCCATCCTCGACGTGGCCATGTCCGCCGTGCTGAGCCGCGAGGACGCCAATGTGGACCAGCTCCTCGCGGACGCCGAGACCAAGGCGAACGCCATGCTGGCCAGCAAGGGCTGAGCGGAACGTGAGACCGGGGCGCCGCGCCCGCCGGCGCCCCGGTACGTCGAGTCGGTGATCGGAGACACCCCATGAGCATTGCGACCGCCGGAACCGCGCGACGGCCGAGGCCGCCCTCGCCGCTGCGCCGGGCGCTGCGGAGGAACCTGACGGCCTACGGGTTCATGGTCGGGGCGCTGTTCTGCTTCGTCCTGTTCTCCTGGTATCCCATTGTCCAGGAGTTCATCCTCAGCTTCCAGAAGACCGACCTGGTCAACGAGCCCGAGTGGGTCGGCCTGGAGAACTTCAGGACGGCCTTCGCCGACCCGGCGTTCGGCCCCGCGTGGCTGAACACGCTCACGTTCACGGTCCTCGCGCTGCTGCTCGGCTACGGCCTGCCGTTCGCGGTGGCGATCCTGCTGAACGAGCTCCGCCACTGCCGGGCCTACCTGCGGTTCGTCGTCTACCTGCCGGTCATGTTGCCCCCGGCGGTCGCCGTGCTGCTCTTCCGCTGGTTCTACGACCCCGACGTCGGCCTGTTCAACCAGATCCTCGGCTTCTTCTCGCTGCCCGGCCTCAACTGGATCTACTCCACCGACACCGCGCTGATCTGCCTGGTGCTCGTCTCGACCTGGATGAACATGGGCTCGGCGACCCTGATCTACCTCGCGGCGCTGCAGAACATCTCACCCGACCTCTACGAGGCCGCCGAGCTCGACGGCGCCGGCGTGTGGAAGCGGATCAGGCACATCACGATCCCGCAGACCAAGCTGATCCTGCTGCTCATGCTGATGTTGCAGATCGTCGCGACCATGCAGGTCTTCATCGAGCCGTACCTGCTGACCGGCGGCGGCCCCGAGAACGCCACCGCCACCGTCGCGTTCCTGATGTTCCAGCAGGCGTTCACCTACAGCAACTACGGCGCGGGCGGCGCGCTCGGGATGATGCTCATGGTCGTCCTGCTCGCCTTCGCCGCCGTGCAGCTCCGGCTGACCCGCGAGGAGAAGAGCTGACCATGTCGAACGCCACCCTGCAACGCCCCGCCGCGCCCCCCTCGCCAGGACGCAGGACGCGACGGCGGCAGCCCAAGCGCATCGAGGTGCAGTTCCGTACGATCATCTCCCCGCACCAGCTCAACAGCCGGTGGGGACGGCGCGTCTACTGGACGGTCCTGGTCGCGACGGTCGTCACGTTCACGGTCGTCTTCCTCCTGCCGATGTACTGGATGATCACCGGCGCGCTGAAGTCGGCCGAGGAGTTCGCCCAGGTGCCGCCCACGCTCTTCCCGAAGGAGCTGAACTTCGGGAAGTTCCTGGAGTCGTGGGAGCTGTTCGACATCGGCACGCTGCTGAAGAACACCGTCTTCTACGCCGTCGGCGGCTGGCTGATCACCATGGCGGTCGACGTCACGGCCGCGTACGCGCTGTCCAAGCTCCGCCCGGCGCTCGGCAACGTCATCCTCGGCGCCATGCTGGCCACCCTGATGATCCCGCCGATGGTCGTGCTCATCCCCACCTACCTCGCCATCCACGACGTGCCGCTGTTCGGCTGGGACCTGCTGAACAACCCGTGGGGCCTGTGGCTGCCCGCCGCCGCCAACGGGTTCAACATCTTCCTGCTCAAGAGGTTCTTCGACTCGATCCCCCGCGAACTGCTCGAAGCCGCCCAGATCGACGGGGGCGGGCCGTTCCGCATCCTGTGGTCGGTGGTGCTGCCGGTCTCCCGCCCGATCCTCGGCGTGACGTCGATCTTCACGATCGTCACCTCGTTCAAGGACTTCATCTGGCCGCTGCTCGTCATGAGCGACAGCGACAACATGACGCTCAGCGTGGGCCTGGCCCAGACCGCGGGGGCCGTGTCGCAGGACCAGGTCATGGGCGGCCTGGTGATCGCGAGCATCCCGACCGTCATCGTCTTCTTCATCTTCCAGCGGCACATCATGGCGGGACTCACCGCCGGCAGCCTCAAGGGCTGAGTGCCTTCACCTATGGCAAGGAGTTGTCTTCAGCATGTCCGAAACGTGGTGGCGGGGAGCCGCGATCTATCAGGTCTACCTGCGCAGCTTCGCCGACGGCAACGGTGACGGCGTGGGCGACCTGGCGGGGCTGCGGGCACGATTGCCGTACCTGTCGGCGCTCGGGGTGAACGCGATCTGGCTCAACCCCTGGTACCCCTCGCCGCTGGCCGACGGCGGGTACGACGTGGCCGACTACCGGGACATCGACCCCGTGTTCGGCACCCTGGCCGAGGCGGAGGAGTTCATCGCCGAGGCGCACGAGCTGAACATCAGGATCATCATCGACGTGGTGCCGAACCACAGCTCCACCGCGAGCGCGTGGTTCCGGGAGGCGCTGCGCGACCCGTCCGTACGCGACCGGTTCTGGTTCCGGGACGAGCCCGGCGAGTGGCAGTCGATCTTCGGCGGCCCCGCCTGGACCCAGCTGCCGGACGGCCAGTGGTACCTGCATCTGTTCGACCCCGGTCAGCCCGACCTCAACTGGACCAACCCGGACGTGCACCGCGAGTTCCACGACGTGCTGCGCTTCTGGTACGACCGCGGCGTGGACGGCATCCGCATCGACTCGGCCGCCCTGCTCACCAAGCCCGAGGGCCTGACCGGCTCGTACGAGGACCTGGACGAGGTCCACGACGTCTACCGGAGCTGGCGCCTGATCAACGACGAGTACGCCGACCGCGTCCTGGTCGGCGAGGTGTGGCTGCCCGACCAGGAGCGCCTGGCCCGCTACCTGCGCTCCGACGAGCTGCACACCGTCTTCAACTTCCCGTTCCTGGCCTGCCCCTGGGAGCCCGCCGGGCTGCGCGAGGTGATCGAGCAGACCCTCGCCACCCACGCCCCGCTCGGCGCCCCGCCCACCTGGGTGCTGTCCAACCACGACGTCGCCCGCGTGGTCACCCGGTACGGCCGCGCCGACACCTCCTGGGACCACGGCGACCGCCGGGACGGCGCCCCCGCCGACCTGGAGCTCGGCTACCGCCGGGCCCGCGCGGCGGCGCTGCTGGCCATGGCCCTGCCGGGCGGCATCTACATCTACCAGGGCGAGGAACTGGGCCTGCCGGAGGTGGACGACATCCCCGACGAGCTGCGCCAGGACCCGATGTGGCGGCGTTCGAACCACACCGTCAAGGGGCGCGACGGGTGCCGGGTGCCGCTGCCGTGGTCGGGCGACGAGCCGCCGTTCGGGTTCGGCACGGCCACGCCGTGGCTGCCGCAGCCGGACGCCTGGAACAAGCTCACCGTCGAGGCCCAGACCGCCGACCTCGGCTCGATGCTCAACCTCTACCGGAACGGCCTGCGCATCCGTGCCGAGCGGCTCGGCGACGGCACGCTGACCTGGCTCGACCTCGGCCCCGACGTGCTCGCCTTCACCCGGGACTCCGGCCTGACCTGCGTGGTCAACCTCGGGGCCGAGCCGGTGCCGCTGCCCGGCCACGCGACGGTCCTGCTGGCCAGCGGCCCCCTGGACGGCGACCGCCTCCCCACCGACACCGCCGCCTGGCTCATCTGACCCTGCCCCACCCGGCTCACCCTCGACGGCCACCGCCGCCCGACCCCCCCGGCCCGCGCCCGTTCTCGCACCGGGCGTGGGTCAGGGCCGGAGGCGTAGGTCGGCGAAGAGGGCGCGGTGGTCGGAGCCGGGCAGGTCGAGGATCCGCGTGTCCACCGCCCGTCCGCGCCCGTCCGTCAGCACGTGGTCGATCGCCACCAGCGGCGGGATCCGGCGCATCGGCCAGGTGGGCACCAGCCCCTTCCCGGTGGCCGCCGCCGCGTCGGCGTACCCGGTGCCCAGCAGCCGCCGGAACACGGCGTGGTCCAGCGTGGCGTTGAAGTCCCCGGCCAGGATCCGCGGCGCGCCCGTGGACGTCGCGGGCGGCAGCGTCCCGACCCCCGCCTCCCACTCCGGCACCGTCGAGGGCACCGGCGCGACCGGATGCACGAGCACCACCTCCACCGCCCCGCCGGGCACCGCCACCTCCGCGACCGGCATGTGATGCCCGACCGGCTGGAACACGCCCGTACGCTCGCGCAGCGGGTAGCGCGCGTAGATCCCGCTGCCCACCGGCCCCCACGTCTCCGGCTTCGTGAGCTGGTACGGCAGCAGCGCCTCCAGCCCGGCCGCCGCCAGCCGGTCGCGTTCGGCCCAGGTCAGCTCCTGGAGGCTGAGCACGTCCACGTTCAGGCTGCGGACGTAGCCGACGATCGTCTCCGCGTCTCCGCGTCCGCCGTTGAGGTTGGCGGTCAGCACGCGTAGCGGGCGGCCGGGGGCGGCGTCCGTACCGCTGCCGAGGGCGCGCGGGAGCACGACCCAGGCCAGGCACACGCACACCGCCAGCATGATCGCGACGGCCGCCCGGCTGCGGGCCAGGGCCGCGAACCCGAGCATCAGCAGCGCCGCGACCCCGAAATAGGGCGTGAAGGACACCAGCGGGACCAGCAGCACCCCGGACTCCAGGCCGCCGAGCCGCACCGCCGTCCCCGCCGCGAACAGCACCGCGACCGCCGTCGCCAGCCGCCGTCGCCAGACCCGGCGCGGCGGCTTGCGCACGGTCCCCTGCACAACCTCGTCCATCAGCACAGCCACGAACCCTAAGCCGCGATTCTTAAACGCAGATGAGCGTCAGGCGGGACCGAGGCTCCAGGCGCTCAGCAGGGCGTCGCCGCCCGTGCCCACGACGACGGGACGGCCCGGCAACCCGGCCAGCGCCAGGGCACGGATCTCGGCTCCCGGCCCCGGGCCCAGCTCGCCGGCAACCTCGCCGTCGGTGAGCTTCCAGACGCGGACGGCCGCCTCGCCGCTGCCCGGCGCGTGCGCGACCACCGCGACGGGCGTGCCGCCGAGCATGCCCGTGACCAGCGCGGACGTCCCACGGTCATCGGGGCTGCGGCGGCTGAACGGCCACTTCTTCCTGCGTTTGCCCGTGGCCAGGTCGTACACGCGCAGGGTGGCGTCGAGATGGGTGGAGACGAGCACGGGCCGCCCGTCCAGCTCGCCGCAGGCGAGGAGCTCGATGCCGCCGATCTCGCCGGTCTTGTACGTATGTGTCACCTTGCCGTCGGACAGGCGGCGGACCCGGACGCGGTTGGCGCCGTCGCCGGTGACGAGCACGTCGTCGCCGCCGAGCCGGCCGAACGCCAGCCCGTTGACGCCCTGGAAGTGGTCGGTGACGGCGGGGCCGATCTGGCGGCCCGTGGACAGGTCCCACAGGCGTACGACGCTGTGCAGGTCGGTGAGGCTGTCGTACTTCTGGGTCACCGCGACGCCGCGGCCGGCGGTGGTGACGGCGATGACGGGGTCGGCCGCCCTGGCCCTGCCGGTCTCGCCGGTCTCGCCGCCCGCCGGGTTCCACAGGCGCATCGCGCCGTCGCGGTGCCCGGAGGCCGTACGGCCGCCGCCGCAGGCCACGGCGGTGGCGGCGCCGCCTCCGTCGCCGAGCCTGATGACGGGCGTGCCGGACGAGGTCAGGTCCCAG
Organism: Nonomuraea spiralis; assembly: GCF_014648435.1. Lineage (GTDB taxonomy): Bacteria > Actinomycetota > Actinomycetes > Streptosporangiales > Streptosporangiaceae > Nonomuraea > Nonomuraea spiralis. The sequence continues at coordinate 235,842 of NZ_BMRC01000010.1, read as the reverse complement.
GTCAGCACCGTGCCCTTGGACGTGCCGCAGACGACGGTGGCGCCGGCGGCGGCCAGCACGGTCGGCTCGCCGCTCCCGGCGGGCAGCGCGACGGGCTCCCTGACCGGCGCCCCGAACGGCTCGGCCGTGGGCGTGGCCGGGCGTTCCGTCGCCGTCGCGGACGGGCCGGTCGTACGGGTGGCCGGCGCGTCGGTCGTACGACCGGTCGGCGGGTCGACGGGGTCGTCGCTCAGGCCGCTCGCGGGACGCAGCAGCACGAAGGCGGACGCCGCAGCGGCGGCGGCCGCCGTGACACCGCCGACCACGACGGCCCTGCGGCTGACCCGCCGTTCGACACCCGCCCTGGTCGCCTCCCCCTGAACCCCTGGCCCCGTGGCAAGCCCCCCGGAGGGGAGAACAGCCCCACCCGCGGGCGCCCCGGGCACAACCCCGCCGTGATGCCCCGCGCCTTGGGCGGCGCCGGGCTGGGTGGGCGCGTGGCGCTCGGGCCCCAAGCCCCCGGCGGGCCCTTCGGGCGCTCCGCCGGCGCCCTGGGCGTCGGCGGAGGGCGAGGCGGGGGTGGCGATGAGGTGGCGGAGGAGGGTTGTGGGGGTCGGGCGGGCGCTCGGGTCCTTGGCGAGGCAGGCGCCGATCGGGCCCGCCAGGTGGGCCGGTACGCCCGCGAGATCCGGTACGCCGCTCATGACCTTGTGCAGGATGGCGGCGACCGTCTCACCGGCGAACGGCGGGCGGCCGGTCGCCGCGAACACCATCGTCCCCGCCCAGCTGAACACGTCGGACGCCGGCCCGACCCGCTCACCCGCGAACTGCTCGGGCGACATGAACGCCGGCGTCCCCATCGGCGCCGAGGCCTGCGTGGTGGCCCCCAGCGCCTTGGCGATGCCGAAGTCGATGACGATCGGCCCCTCGGGCCCCATCAGCACGTTGCCCGGCTTGAAGTCCCGGTGCACGATCCCGGCCTCGTGGATGGCGGCCAGCGCGGTCAGGGTGGAGATCGCCAGCCGGTCCAGCGCACCCCCGGTACGCGGCCCCGACTCCCGGACGAGCGTCTGCAGGGTGTCGCCCGCGACGTACTCGCTCACGATGTACGGCCGCCCGTCGGCCACTCCCACGTCCAGCACCGCGGCGGTGCAGAACGCGGCCACCCGGCGCGCCGCCTCCACCTCGCGCAGGAACCCCCTGGTGACGGTGTCGTCCTGGGTCAGGTGGCTGTGCAGCAGCTTGACCGCGACCTCGCGGCCCGTGCCGTCGACCCCCTTGTAGACCACTCCCTGCCCGCCGGAGCCGAGCACGCCGAGCAGCCGGTGGTCGCCGATCCGCGTGGGATCGCCCGGCCGGAGCGGACGGACTTCCGGCATTCCGCTCCTTCCCCGGGCGTGTGCGGGCGTATGTCGGTGATCCACACGATAGGGCCGCCCCGGCGGGGTGGGAAAGGCGGGGCCCGCGCCGGATGACAGGATCGAAGCCGGTACCGCACAGGAAAGGCGTCTCAGATGGCTCCGAGGATCGCGACCGCCCAACGGGTCGACCTGCCCGAACTTCTCGACTTCCTCCGCCCCCGGCATCACGGCCTGCTCTCGACGACCCGCTCCGACGGGCGTCCCCAGCTCTCGCCGGTCTCGTGCGGCGTGGACGACGAGGGCCGGATCGTGGTGTCCACGTACCCGGAGCGTGCCAAGGCCGGGAACGTGCGCCGCGACGAGCGGGTGTCGATGTGCGTGTTGTCCGACGACTGGGACGGCCCGTACGTGCAGGTGGACGGGCGGGGCGAGGTGCTGGACATGCCCGGGGCCCTGGACGGGCTGGTGGACTACTACCGGTGCGTCGCCGGCGAGCACCCCGACTGGGAGGAGTACCGGGAGGCCATGCGCCGCCAGAACAAGTCGCTCATCCGGATCACGATCGACCGCTGGGGGCCGATCGCGACCGGCGGCTTCCCGGCGAATCTGACCCCCGGCGGCTGACCGCGGCTCGGCGCGGCTCGGCGAGGCCGCCGGAGGCCGGGCCCGGTCAGCGGGCCAGCACCTCGCGCAGCACGTCGGCGAACTCCTTCGGATGGTCGACGAAGCCGCCGTGCTCGCCGGGGAACTCGACCGTCGGCGCGCCGAGCAGGTCGGCCAGCGCCTTCGAGGTACGGGCGGTGAGCAGGCCGCTCGACTCGGCCCCGATGCCCACGACCACCCGGGCCGGGCCGGCCTTCAGCGCCGCGACGTCGGGGACGTGCCGGGTGGTGCCGCGCAGCTCGTGCAGGAAGAAGTGGGTGGCGTCGGCGAGGTCCTGCTCGGGCGACTCGCTCGGCGGCGGGGGAGAGTCGTCCTCGCCGGGCTCGTAGCCCGCGGTGGCCATGAACTTCCCGAACGCCGCCCCCGGCCCCTCCCGGCGGAACGTCTCGATGATGTCGTCCACCTCGGCGCGCCGTTCGGCGACGTCGGGCAGCAGCTCCAGCAGGGGCGGCTCGTGCGCGACCAGCGTGCGCACGCGGGTGGGGTGGCGGGCGACGAGGGCGAGGCCGGTCACCGCGCCGCCGCTGCTGCCGACCACGTCGGCGGACTCCGCCCCGAGCGCGTCGATGAGCGCGAGGGCGTCCTCGGCCCGCAGGGCGGGGGTGGAGTCCTGGCCGGGGTCGTCGAGGGTGCTGCCGGAGACGCCGCGCGGGTCGTGGGTGACGACCGTGTACTCCCCGGCCAGCTCCTCGGCCAGCGGGGCGAAGAAGGCGGCGTTCATCGGCGCGCCCACGAGCAGCAGCAGGGGGCCGCTTCCGCGGACGTGGTAGCTCAGCCGGCCGCCGGGTATGTCGAGGATGTGCGTGGTGCTCATCGGTGTGGGTCCTTCCGCGGAATCGAGGTGACACCGGTTGGACTTCCGCGGGCGGCGGAACTCATCGCCCGGCGCGGCACGAATTCGGCCCGGCGTTGACCGTCCCGCGCGGACGCGCCCGAAGGGTGCTCCGGCGTCCCACCCCCGTCACGGGTGAACGGGGGCCGAAGGGAGGACACTGAGGTGCGGAAAGCTGCGAGAACGGCCGTGGCCGGCCTGCTCCTGACCATGGCGGCGGCGTGCGGCGGCACGCCGCCCGGCGGCGGCGCGACCCCGTCCGGCGGCGCGATGACCGGACGCGGCCCGATCACGCTCGCGACGGGCAAGGACACCTCCCGCAACCTGCAGAACCAGGTGGACGCCTGGAACAAGGGCCATCCGGACGAGCAGGCCAGGATCGTCGAGCTGCCCGAGTCGGCCGACGTGCAGCGCGACCAGATGATCCAGAACGCCCGCGCCAAGTCCGACGCCTTCACCGTGCTCGCCCTCGACGTGGTGTGGACCTCGGAGTTCGCCGCCAACCGGTGGATCCTGCCGCTGCCGCAGGAGCAGTTCGACCTGGCGGCCTTCCTCCCGCCCACTGTGGCGACCGGCCAGTACCGCGGCAGGCTCTACGCCGCGCCCTGGAAGACCGACGCCGGCCTGCTCTACTACCGCAAGGACCTGCTGGACAAGGCGGGCGTCAAGGAGCCGCCGAAGACGTGGCGGGAGATGGAGGCCGACTGCGCGAAGGTCCCCGGCGTGAGCTGCTTCGCCGGCCAGTACGAGAAGTACGAGGGCCTGACCTGCAACTTCGCCGAAGCCGTGAACAGCGCGGGCGGGACGATCGTCGACCCGGCCACCGGCCGCCCCGACGTCGACACCCCGGCCGCCGAGCGTGGGCTCGACTTCCTCGTCGACGGCTTCAGGACCGGCCTCATCCCCAAGCAGGCGATCACCTTCAAGGAGGAGGAGGGACGCCGCTACTTCCAGGAGGGCAGGCTGCTCTTCCACCGCCAGTGGCCCTACCAGTACGCCCTGGCCGACAGGCACGACGGCTCCTCCAAGGTCGCGGGCAGGTTCGCGGTGGCCCCGCTGCCCGGCCTGAACGGTCCCGGCGTGCCCACGCTCGGCGGGCACAACCTGGCCGTCTCGGCGTTCGCCAGGAACCGGGCCAGCGCGCTCGACTTCGTCACGTTCCTGTCCAGCGAGGAACGGCAGCGCGCCAACCTGCTGGCCAGCTCCGAGGCCCCCACACGGGCCGCCCTGTACGACGAGCCGGAGCTCCAGGCGAAGTACCCGTACCTGAAGGTGCTCAAGGAGTCGGTGCTCAACGCCAAGCCGCGGCCCCAGGTCGTGCGGTACGGCGACGTGACCGCGGCCATCCAGGAGGCCGCCTACGCGGCCATCACCGGCGCGCGGCCCTCCGGGCAGGTGCTGGCCGACCTGCAGACCAAGCTCCAGACGCTGACCCGGTCGTGACCGTCGCCGCCGATCAAGGGGCCGTGGGCGCGGGCGGGGACGGCTCCGGACGGCTGGCCGCGCTGCTCATCTCGCCGACGTTGCTGGTGATCGGGCTGGTCGTCGGCTTCCCGGTGCTGGCGGCGGTCCGGGAATCCCTGTTCGAGGAGGGCCAGAGCCTCGACCCGCAGGGCTTCGTCGTCGAGGGCGAGAGGTTCGTCGGCCTGTCCGTCTACGCCGACATCCTCGCCGGCGAACGCGCGCCCGCCTTCTACGGCGCGCTGTGGAACACCACGTTCTTCACCGTCGTCACGGTCGTGATCGAGACGGTCCTGGGGGTCGCCATGGCGCTGGTCATGCACCGGGCCTTCCGCGGCCGGGGCGTGGTACGGGCGAGCATCCTGGTCCCCTGGGCCATCCCGACCGCGGTGTCGGCGTTGTTGTGGCGCTGGATCTTCCAGTCCGGCGGCGTCGCCGACCAGATCATCGGCAGTGACGTGTTGTGGACCACGGAAGGCTTCCAGGCCAAGGTCGCGGTGATCATCGCCGACACGTGGAAGACCGCGCCGTTCGTCGGGCTGCTGGTGCTGGCGGGCCTGCAGCTGATCCCCGGCGAGGTGCACGAGGCGGCCAGGGTGGACGGCGCGACCGCCTGGCAGCGGTTCTGGCGGGTCACGCTGCCGCTGGTCAAGCCGGTGCTGCTGGTGGCGGTGCTGTTCCGGCTGCTGGACGTGCTACGCATGTTCGACCTGCCGTTCGTGCTGGTCGGCCCGCGCAAGGAGTCGGTGCGTACGTTGTCCATGCTCGCCTACGACGAGGCCACCAACCTGCGCTACGGCGCCGCCGCCGCGTACGCGACCGTCCTGTTCCTGTACGTGGCGGTCGTGGCCTACGTCTTCGTCCGGCTGCTGGGCGCCGACATCCTCGGCCGGCTGCGCGAGCCGTCCGGGCGGGAGGCGGCCGGATGACCGCCGGGAACACGCTGCGCCGGGCCGGGATCGCGGCCGTCGCCGCCTACTGCCTGATCCCGTTCTACTGGATGGTCGTCTCGGCCTTCCGCCGCCCGCAGGACCAGTTCGACAACACGCCGCTGCCCGCGCCCTGGTCGCTGGAGAACCTGGCCGCGGTGTTCGGGCCGGACGTCGGGTTCGGGCGGTCGCTGCTCAACAGCGCGGTGGTGGCCGGCACGACCACGCTGCTCACGCTGGTCGTCGGCGTGCTGAGCGCGTACGCGCTGGCGCGGCTGCGGTTCCGGCTGAAGAACGTGGTGCTGGGGGTGGTCATCGCGACGTCGATGTTCCCCGGCATCTCGCTGATCGTGCCGCTGCTGAAGTTGTTCACCGGCATCTCGTGGATCAACACCTACCAGGCGATGATCCTGCCCAGCCTGTCGTTCGCGTTGCCGCTCGCGGTGTGGAACCTGACCATGTTTTTCCGGCAGCTCCCGTTCGAGCTGGAGCAGGCGGCGATGGTGGACGGGTGCAGCCGGGGCCAGGCGTTCCGGAAGGTCGTCATCCCGCTGGCCGCGCCCGGCGTGTTCACCACGGCGATCATCACGTTCATCGCCGCCTGGAACGAGTTCATCATCGCCCTGAGCATGGTCAACGAGAAGGAGATGCAGACCGCGACCGTGGCCGTCTCCAAGTTCACCGGCGCGTACGGGTTCGACCAGCCGTTCGGCACCCAGATGGCGGCCGGGGTGGTCGTCACCGTGCCGCTGGTCGTGGTGGTGCTGGTCTTCCAGCGGCGGATCATCGCCGGGCTCACCTCGGGCGGCGTCAAGTAGCGGGCCGGGCCTCCCCTCAGGGCTCCTTGACCTCGTCGAACAGGTCCTCGACGGCCGCGACGATCCGCCGTACGGCAGGGGAGGCGGCGTCCGGGCCGTCGAACGGGTGCGCCGCGCCCTCGGCGACGCCCTCGATCGTGGCGAGGTCGGCCCCGGGATGGCAGACGACGTCCGGCTCGGGCAGGTCGGCCAGCAGGAACTCGCCCCGGGCCGCGCGCGCGTCGGACGGGTGCGCTCCCCGCCGCACCCACCGCAGCCGGCCCGACCCGTCCAGCCGGTAGACGCCGGGGCCGTGCGCGGCGGCCACCCGTACGGGGGTGTCGCGGGCCAGGCGCACCCTGACGTGGAAGGGGCCGCCCGGCTGGGCCGCGCGCAGCAGCGTGAGCTGGTTGAACTCCTGCGCGTCCCCCAGCCAGGTCACCTGCCCGCCGAGCATCACCGACAGGTGGGCCAGCACGAACGGGGGCAGCCCGACGGCCTGCTGGTTGACCGCCGACACCTCGGTGCCCTGCTGGTGCCGCCACTTGATCGCCGACAGGTAGACCCGTTCGCCCGGGGTGAGCAGGGCCTTGACGTTGAACAGGCCGGCCGCGCCGTACCTGCGCCAGGCCCAGATCGCGATGCGCTCGGCGCACTCGATGAGCAGCGCGGCGGCGGGCGTCGGCCAGGGGCGCGACCAGTCGCCGCCCGTGCTGCGCAGCGGCCCGGCGCCCAGCTCGGCGACGCCGGCCGAGGTGTGGGCGGGGCGGTCGGCGTACACCTGGACGCCGCCGTCGCGGTCGGGGACGCTGAGCACCGCGATCGTGCACGGCCAGCCCGGCACGTACGCCGCCACCCGGTACGGGCCGAGCAGCCGCGCCGCGCGGGCCATGCCGTCCTCGCCCGACACGACCACGGTGCCGCGCCGGTCCGCCGTCCGGCCGGCCTGGACCACGACCCGCGCGGAGCCGACCGCGCGCCGCAGCTCGGCCAGGCCGGGCAGCCGCTCGACGTGCACGCAGGGGATGCGGGCCACCGCCGGCACGCCGGCCGCCCGCAGCAGGTCGTCCAGCAGGTGCTTGGACTCGATCGCGGCCCGCACCCCGGCGTCGACGGCCGCGATCGTCGCGCCAGGGCCGGCCAGCTCGCGCAGGCGGGCGTTGTCGTACCAGGTGAACACGACCGGCGGGCGGTCCAGCTTGAGCAGATGGCGGGCGGCCTCGTGCCGGACGCGGGGCACCCACGTGGTCCGTTCGGCCACCGAACGGGTGCGGGTGCGGTCCTCGGCGGTGACCACCATGCCGGGCAGCGCCGGGTCCCACGCGGCGTAACAACCGATGCTCAGGGCGGGGCGCAGGGCCTCGACCGGGGCCGGGCCGGTGTAGCCGGTGCGCAGCGCGGTGCTGAACCGTTCGACGCCGACCAGCGGGCGTCCCGCCAGCGCGGCCGTGAGCTCCTGGTGTGCGACCTCCGCAAGGCCGCTCTCGCGCCGCCCCTCGCCGTACAGCCCGTTCATCGGCTCTCCCTCGTCGGACTCGGCTTCCCGCACTCTTGACGGTGCGCCACGCCGGGCGCATCGTCTAGGCCACCGCGATGTGAAGCGAAGTGAAGATGAGATGCCGCCCCGGCGCACCCACCCAGTCGTCAACCGGGCGCTGGCGGCGTTGATCGAGCAGGCGGGCTGGACGCACGCGGCCACCGCGCGGCACGTCAACGCCGTCGCGGCCGAGAGCGGCGAGCGCGTGCACTACGACCGTTCGGCGGTCGGCCACTGGCTGACCGGTACGATCCCGCGTCCCGAGGCGGTGGGCGCGGCGGTCGAGGCGTTCCGCCGCCGACTCGGCAGGCCCGGCCTGCGACCGGCGCACCTGGGATGGCCGGAGCCGGGGACGCCGCCGTCCGCCGACGACCCCTGGCGCGGCGACCCGGTCGCCCGGCTGGCCGTGCTGGGCGAGGACGACCTGCTCAACCGGCGTACGGTGCTGACGGCCGGCACGTTCACCCTGGCCGCCTTATCCGGCTTGTCCCGCCTGTCCGCGCACCGGGCGCAGGGACGCGCGGCGGCCCGGCGGGCGGGCGCGGGCGACGTCGAGCGCATCCGCGCCACCACCCGCGCCTTCGCCGACCTCGACGACCGCTACGGCGGCGGCCACGGCCGGGCCGCCGTCGCCGCCTACCTGTCGCGCGAGGTCACGCCCCTGCTGCACGGCACGTCCGGCCGCCGCCGGCCCGACCTGTTCGCCGCCGCCGCCGAGCTGAGCTACCTGGCCGCCTACATGGCCATGGACGCCGGCGCCCACGCCCTGGCCCAGCGCTACTACATCAGCAGCGTGCGCCTGGCCGACGAGGCCGCCGACCTGCTGCTGCGCGCCACCGCCCTGCGCAGCATGGCCGTCCAGGCGGCCGAGCTGGGCCATGACGGCGAGGCGCTGGCGCTGGCCGAGGCCGCCTCCTCCGCGCTGGCCGGGCACGGTCCCGCACGTACCCAGGCGTGGATCACCGGCATGCGCGCCGAGGCCCACGCCGCCGCCGGCACCCGCTGGGACGCGCTCAGCCTGCTCCGCCACACCGAGTCCCAGCTCGAACGCGCCGACTCCGTGCCCGAGTCGGAGTGGACGGGCAACTACCGGCGTGAGTCCCTGGAGCACCAGATCGGCCTGACGCTCACCCAGCTCGGCGACCACGCCACCGCCGCCCGCCATTTCGCCGCGTCCATGCGGGCCAGGCGGCCGGTCGAGCTGCGTACCCGGGCCCTGATCGGCCTGCGCGCCGCCCACGCCTTCCTGCGCGCGGGGGAGGTCGACCGGGCCGCGGCGACCGTGCTCGACCTGAGCGACGACATCCGCCTGATCTCCTCGGCCCGCGTCCGGGACGAGTTACGCGGCCTGCGCGCCGCCTGGCAGCCGCACCGCGGGAACGCGCTGGTCACCAGGGCGGACCGGGCCGTCGCGGGTTGACCGTTGTGGCGACCGCCGGCTGTCAGGGGGTGTGCACGCGGCGGATCGTGATGTCCCCCGACCCGGTACGGGCCCGCACCTCGACCGTCTCGGCGGCGTCGGCGGGCCGCCGGGCCGCTTCGACCGCGCTGTGCACGCGGCCGGTCCGCGACCTGACGTCGAGCCGGGCGGTGCTGCCGTCGCGTACGCCGATGTCGAGGTCGCCCGCCCTGGTCTCCAGGTCCACCCGGCCGCGGGACACCTCCTCCAGCCGGGTGTCGCCGCCGGCCGATCTGGCCACGACCGAGCCGTGGGCGCGGCCGACGGTGACGTCGCCGTTGGCGATCCGCAGCGTCAGGTCGCCGGTGACCTCGCCGATCCAGGTGCGGCCGTGGTGGTTCCTGATCTCGGCGGCGCCGTCGATCCGCCCGGCGCGGATCTCGCCGGAGCCCGTGGTGAGCCTGGTGTCGCCGGTGACGCGCTCGACGACGATGTCGCCTTGATGGGTGTGCAGCTCCACCGGGCCCGCCCGGCCGATCCGGACGTCCCCGGCGCCGATCGTGACGTCGCACGCGCCCATGTCACCCTCGACCACGACGAGGGCCAGGTCGGCGGTGGCGTGCAGCCGCGAGGACGCCGGCAGCCCGATCTCCACGGACACCGAGCCGGGCTCGCCGAACAGGCTGAGCGAGCGCGGCGTCCTGACCGCGAGGCGGCCGGCCGCGTACTCGATCCGGGTCTGCGCGGCGGCCTCGACGTCGGCCTTGACGTCCGGGGAGCAGGGGCGTACCTCGACGGCCGTGTCGGTACGGTCGCCCGCGACGATCGTGGCCTCGCCGGCGTCGATGTGGATCGTGACGCTGATCGGTTCCGGGCTGTCGAACGTGGGCACGGTGCTGCCGTCCTTCCGGGGAGTGGAGGCGTCCCCGGCTTCAAGGTGCCACATTTCACCGCAAAACGGTGCCCTTCTGGCGTCCCGTCGGCAGGTCTAGGATCGCGGCGTGATCAGGAACGCGTACTGCTCCTTCTGCGGCGCCGCCTTCGCCCCCGACCAGCCCTGGCCCCGCACCTGCGCGGCCTGCGCGAACACCAGCTACCTCAACCCGCTGCCGGTCGCCGTCACGCTGCTGCCCGTCGACGACGGCCTGCTCGTGGTACGCCGGGACGTCGAGCCCCACCGCGGCCGGCTCGCCCTGCCCGGCGGTTTCGTCGACCTGGGGGAGTCCTGGCAGCAGGCGGCGGTCCGCGAGCTGCGCGAGGAGACCGGGGTGGTCGCCGAGGCCGCCGGCGTCACGCTCTTCGACGTGGTCAGCGCCCCCGACGGGACCGTGCTGATCTTCGGGCTGGCCCCGGGCACGACCGCGTCCGCGCTGCCGCCGATGGCGGCCACCGCCGAGACGAGCGAGTGGCTGGTCATCGACGGGCCCGCCGAGCTGGCCTTCCCCGCCCACACGCGGGCGGCGGCCGGCTACTTCGCGGAACGGGCCCGTCGCGCCGAGGAGTGAGACGTCAGGCCAGGTCGAGGCCCGGGTAGAGCGGATGGGCGGTCAGCAGCTCGGCCGCCGCGGCGCGGGTCTTCCCGGCGGTGCCCGGCGGCAGGTCGTACTTGGCCTTGGAGGTGGACGACGGCGTGGTGTCGGTGAGCACACCGACGATCAGCTCGGCGACCCGGTCGAACTCCTGCGGCCCGAACCCGCGTGAGGTGAGCGCCGGGGTGCCGACGCGGATGCCCGAGGTGTACCAGGCGCCGTTGGGGTCGCGCGGGATCGCGTTGCGGTTGGTCACGATCCCCGCGTCGAGCAGCGCCGACTCGGCCTGCCGGCCGGTCAGCCCGTACGTGGAGACGTCCAGCAGGACCAGGTGGTTGTCGGTGCCGCCGGTGACCAGGCGTACGCCCCGGCGCACCAGGCCCTCGGCCAGCGCGACCGCGTTGGCGGCCACCGCGTGGGCGTAGTCGGCGAACGCCACCTGCCGGGCCTCGGCCAGCGCGACGGCCTTGGCCGCCATCACGTTGCCGAGCGGGCCGCCCAGCACCATCGGGCAGCCGCGGTCGATCGAGTCGGCGTACTCCCGCTGGCACAACACCAGCCCGCCGCGCGGCCCGCGCAGCGACTTGTGCGTGGTGGTCGTCGTGACGTGCGCGTACGGCACCGGGTCGTGCACGCCGGTGAACACCTTGCCCGCCACCAGCCCGGCGAAGTGCGCCATGTCCACCATCAGGACCGCGCCCACCTCGTCGGCGATCTCCCGCATACGGGCGAAGTCGACGCGCCGCGGATAGGCCGAGTAACCGGCGATCAGGACCAGCGGCCGGAACTCGCGGGCGGTCGCGCGCAGCGCGTCGTAGTCGAGCAGCCCGGTCTCCGGGTCGGTGCCGTAGGAGCGCTGGTGGAACATCTTGCCGGAGATGTTGGGACGGAAGCCGTGGGTCAGGTGGCCGCCCGCGTCCAGCGACATGCCCAGGGCACGCTGGTCGCCCAGGGCCTTGCGCAGGGTCTCCCAGTCGTCCTCCGACAGGTCGTTGACGTGCCGGGCGCCCGCCGCGGCCAGGGCCGGCGACTCCACCCGGTGGGCCAGGATGCCCCAGAAGGCCACCAGGTTGGCGTCGATGCCCGAATGCGGCTGGACGTAGGCGTGCTCGGCGCCGAACAGGGCCTTCGCGTGGTCGGCCGCGAGCCGTTCGACGGTGTCGATGTTCTGGCAGCCGGCGTAGAAGCGGTGGCCGATCGTGCCTTCCGCGTACTTGTCGGACAGCCACGTGCCCATCGTGAGCAGGACGGCCGGTGAGGCGTAGTTCTCGCTCGCGATGAGCTTCAGCGAGGCTCGCTGATCGGCCAGCTCGCCGCGGATCGCGCCGGCGACGCCCGGCTCGACGGCCGCGATCACGTCGAGCGCGTTGCGGTAGGCCGCCGACACGGTGGCCGCGTCGTAGTCGCCGTACGAATGGGGGTGCTCTTCAGCCATGCCATCTCCCGAGCCGTCGAAGTGAGGGCACCCAGGCGCGCGGCGACGTGCAGGACCGCTCCCCGGTGGTCAGTCCCACCTTACGATCACGCCAGTCACGATCCGAGGCTTGACACTACGGTCATCGCCCGAGACCGCGCAACGAGGGAGGCACTTGAGTCTCCCGTCAGGGGAGACGCCATGGTTGGGACATGGACGGCGGCACCCTCTACACGATCGGCGACCTGGCGCGGCGGACCGGGCTGACGGTCAAGGCCATCAGGTTCTACTCCGACCAGGGGATCGTGCCGCCGGTGGAACGCAGCCCGGCCGGCTACCGCCTCTACGACGCCGCCGCCGCGGCCCGCCTCGACCTCGTGCGCACGCTGCGCGACCTGGGCGTGGACCTGGCCACGGTCCGGAAGGTCGTGGACCGGGAGCTCACGCTCGCGCAGGTCGCGGCGGCGCACGCCGAGGCGCTGGCGGTGCGCATCCGTACGCTGCGGTTGCGGCGCGCGGTGCTGACGGTGGTGGCCCGGCGCGGGTCGGGACCCGAGGAGATGGAGCTCATGCACAGACTGGCCGCACTGTCGGAGGACGAACGCCGCCGCCTGATCACCGACTTCCTGGACGCCGCCGTCCCGGACCCGGAACAGGACGCAGGATCGGACGCGGGATCGGACGCAGGATCGGACGCGGGGCCGGGCGCGGGATCGGGGTTCGCGGGGGCCAGGGTCTCGCTGACCCCCGAGCTGCCGGACGACGCCGAGCCGGAGCAGGTGGAGGCCTGGATGGAGCTGGCCGAGCTGGCCTGCGACCCGTCCTTCCGCACGCTGATGCGCCACCTGACCACGTCCTACACCGCCGACCGGAACGCCCTCCCCGGCTCGGGCCGAGGGCTGCGGCGGGACGCCGTCTCGATGGGGATCGCGGCGGCGGAGGCGGCCATGGCGGCCGGCGTGGATCCCGGCTCACCCGATGCCGGGCCGGTCGTGGCCGCGGTCGCCGGCGAGTACGCCCGCCTGCTCGGCCACCCCGACGACGCCGTGCTCAGGCGGCGGCTCCTGACCAGGCTGGAGGCGGCGAACGACCCCCGCAGAGAGCGCTACCTCCGGCTCCTGGCCGTGATCAACGCCTGGCCGCCCCCCACCCCCTTGGGCCCGCCGCTCACCTGGCTCGTCACCGCCCTGCGCGCCCACCCCGCGAGCTGACCCCGATGGCCTCAGCCTCGGGCGGGGGCCTCGGCCGGGGCGGGGCCGGTCTCCGGGAGGCCGCGGGTGAGCAGCCGGGCGCCGATGCCGAGCAGCGCGCAGACCACCAGCGTGACCCCCATCGGCAGCCCGGTGTCCTCCCCGCCCAGCCCGACCAGCGGCGAGACCAGCGCGCCGAGCGCGAACTGCAGCGCCCCCATCACGGCCGCCGCCGTGCCCGTCGCGTACGGCGCCCGTCCCACCGTCAGCGCCGCCGCGTTCCCCATGATCAGCGTGAACGAGCTCACCAGCACGAACAGCACCGGCAACACCGCCACGACGGGCAGCCCGGCGGCCAGCATCACCAGCAGGACGGCCGACAACCCCAGCACGGCCGCCTGCCCCGACCGCAGCAACCCCTCCGGGCTGAACCGGCGCAGCAGCCGGGCCCCGGCCAGGCCGGTCAGCGTCATGCCCAGCGCGTTGGCCGCGAACGTCACCGTGTAGGCCGGGGTGGACAGGCCCAGCACGTTCTGCACGACGAAGGGCGAGGCCGAGATGTACCCCATCAGGCCCCCGAAGCCGAAAGCGAAGGAGAAGACGTACCCGACATAGCCCCGGTCGGCGAACAACCGCCGTACGGTCCGCCCGGTCTCGGCCAGGCCGCCCGCGTGCCGGCGCTCGGGCGGCAACGACTCGGGCACGACGAGGGCCGAGCCGACCAGCATCACGGCCGAGATCCCGGCCATCACCCAGAACTCCGCCCGCCAGCCCGCGGGTGACAGCGCGCCACCGGCGAGCGGCGCCACGACGGGCGCGATGCCGACCACGGAAGCCAGCAGCGAGAAGACCCTGGCCGCCGCCCGGCCCGTCGTCAGGTCAGCCGCCACCGCGCGGCCGATGACGATGCCAGCCGACCCGGCGAACCCGTGCACGAACCGCAGGACGACGAGCGTACGGACGTCCGGCGCGAGCGCGCACAGGACGCAGGCGACCACGGCCGCCGCGGTGGCCAGCAGGATCGGCCCGCGCCGGCCGAACCGGTCGGACAGCGGCCCGATGACGAGTTGCCCCAGGGCGAGCCCGGCCAGGAAGGCGGTCAGCGTGAGCTGCACGCCGGCCGCGCCCGTCCCGAGGTCGGCGGCCAGGTCGGTGAAGACCGGCAGGTACATGTCGGTGGCCAGCGGCGCCACCGCGGACAGCAGGCCGAGCACGACCAGCAGCGGCCAGGACACCCCCGCTCTGGTCATGGCGTGCGCCCAGGACGACGGGGGCGGTGGGGAGTGGCGAACTCCATGGTCAGGACTCCAAGACGGCCGCACGGCTAGAGATCTAGGATGTTCCGTGATCCGGCAGGGTCTAACCGCGTCATGGGACACCCGAGGGAGAGACGTGACCGCCGAGCCGCCCCCAGCGGGTCCCAGGTGACCGCCCGGCTTCCTGGCCTGCCCCCTGAGGACCTGGACGACGCGCAGGCCGAGGTCTACCGCGCCATCACGGGCGGCCCCCGGGCGGCGGGGCCCCAGGTCTTCCCGCTCACCGACGAGCTCGGACGGCTGCGCGGCCCGTTCAACGCCATGCTGCTGAGCCCGCCGGTCGGCGGCGCGCTCCAGGCGCTGGGCGCGGCGGTGCGCTACGGCTCGGCGTTGTCCGGCCGGGTCAGGGAGATGGCGATCCTGGTGGTGGCCGCCCACTGGGGCAGCGACTTCGAACGCGCCGCGCACGAGGCCGTGGGGCGCGCCTGCGGGCTGAGCGAGGCCGAGCTGACCGCGCTGCGCGAGGGCCGGCCGCCCGACCTGGCCGACACGGCCGAACGCGCCGCCGTGCACGCCGCCCGCGAGCTGGCCGGGGCCGGGGCCCTGAGCGAGGAGGACTACCGGGCGGTCACGGCGGCGATCGGCGAGCGCGGGCTGTTCGAGCTGACCACGCTGGTCGGCTACTACGCCACACTGGCGCTCCAGCTACGCGTCTTCGCCGGCGAGCCCACCCCGGACGCCGCGTCCCCGGACCCCACGCCCCCGGACCCCCGTCACGGCTGATCCCCGAGGCGGCGTGCCGGGGCGGCCGGTTTCGTGGCGACGGCGACCAGCGCCATCCTGGGCACCTCGGCCACGTACATCCCGTCGCGCCGGTGGACGAGGGGGCGGGACGGTACGGAGGGGTCCCAGCGCCGGGGCGTCCCGTGGTCGAAGTGCCGTTCCAGGAGCCGCCAGGCCGCCTCGACGTCCTCCAGGGCGGCGAAGTGGGCGCCCACGCCGTACATGTCGCCTACGTAGCGGCACATCCGCTCCTTGGCCTCCGGCTCGCCGCCGGCCCGTACGACCAGCGGGTCGTACAGGTCGAGCACCCGTACGGCCAGGCCCGCGTCGGCGAACAGGGCGGCGAGCCCGGACCGGGTGAAGTGCCGGTAGGCGTGCCCGCCCGCCGCGTGCGGATGCACGACCCCCGCGAAGAACCCGGCCATCGGACCGTCGTCGTCGAAGTCGTGCAGCACGATCCGGCCGCCCGGCCGCGTCACCCGTACCGCCTCGGCCACCGCGCGCGGCCGGTCCGCCGGGTCGATGTGATGGGTCCCGTACGCCAGCAGCACCCCGTCCACCGACTCCGCCCGCAGGAACAGGAACTGGGCGGCCTGGCGCACCGCGGGCAACCCCTGGGCCAGGGCCCGGTCCACCATCTGGCCGGACAGGTCGCCGGTGATGATCGTCGGCTTGGAGTCCAGGCTGCCGAGCCGCCCGGCGGCCGCCCGCGCGACCGTGCCGTCGCCGCCGAGGACGTCGAGCAGCAGCGGCGGCCCGGCCGCCGGCTCGGGGGCGAGCAGGCCGAGCAGGGCCCGGATGCCGGTCCAGCGCACCAGCGCGTCCTGCTGCGCCCGGCGGTAGGAGTCGCCCCGCCCGCCGCGGTCGGAGTCGAACTCGCTGCTGGTCGCGGCGAGCACCCCGAGCGCCCGCGCCGCGCCCGGCCGTTCGAAGTCCAGCACGGCGTGCAACTGCGGATGGACGGTCGCGACCACGCGCAGGTACTCGTCCAGGGTCAGCGAAGGGAGGTAGGAGGCGCGCACCGGCCCTCGTCCTTTCTCGGTCACGTGGCGGCTGGCGTGGGCGGGAGCTGCGGCGGGTCGAGATGGTGGCCGAGGCCGCCCACGAGCCGGGTGACGAACCCGCTGCGGGCGGCGAACAACCGGCTGCGCGGCTCCAGCCGCACCCCGAACTGCTTCTTCGTCTCGTAGGCCGCGCCGCCGAGCCGCAACGTACGCGCGCCCGAGCCGACGGCGGCCCGTACGCACGCCGTGAGCAGCGCGTGGTAGACGGCGGTGCCCTCGGTGGCGGCGTAGTCGCGCCCGATCCACCGGGCGACCAGCTCGTCGCCGTCGCGGAGCAGGGCGACGCAGCCGGCCGGCGTGCCGTTCCGGTGGGCGGCCAGCACGGTCAGGTCCGCGCCCAGGGCGCCGGCCGCCTCGGGGAACAGTCCCGGCCGGTAGAAGACGTGCGGGCCGTGGCGGCGGTCCACCGCGGCCACCATCCGGTCCAGGTCCGCGCCGGCCCCGCCCGCCAGCGGCCGGACGTCGATGCCCTCCCGCTCGGCCCGCCGCTGCGTACGCCGCAACTCGGCCCGCCGTTTGCGCGGCAGGTGGTCCAGGTACGCCTCGAACGACGGCCACGTCAGGTCCAGCAGCGTCTCCGGCAGCCAGCCCAGCCGGCAGTAGCCCGGCTGCCCGGCGGCGTACGGCAGGTGGTCGACGACGCAGAACAGCAGCCGCTCGCTCCTGACCAGGGACCGGATCGCACGCAGCAGCACCCGCCGCTGCGGCCCCTCGCCGCCCAGCAGCCCGGACGTCGCCGTCATCGGCGCCTGCACCTGGAGGAACGGCCACCGCCTGGTCAGCCGCCCGAACCGCGACTCCAGCACCGGGTTGTGCAGCCGGTGCTCCAGCGCGCACACCGCGGCCGCCACGAGCCCGCCGTCCTTGCGGACCAGCAGGTAGCGGGGCCGGTGCTCGGCCAGGACCCGCTCGGCCAGGCCCAGCCAGCGATGCCGGACGAACGGCACGCCGTCGGCGAGCGCGTCCCACTCCCGGGCCCCCACCTCGCCGATCGAGCCGAGCACGTCAACGCTGTACATCGCCCCGCACCTCGAAGCGCAGCGCACGCGTCACGGCGGCGGCCGCCGCGTCCAGCTCCTCCGGGGTGTCCGCGTGCACGACGTACCAGCCGAGCCGGTCGGAGACGTCGCGGTAGGGACGCACCCGCTGCCCCGGGCGGGCCAGCAGGACCAGCTCGGCCACCTGCGGCAGCGCCCTGGCCGCCGCCGCGCCGGTCACCGAGACCAGCTCGCCCTCGTGCCCGGCGGTCAGCACCCGCCACAGGACCGGCCGGGGCCGGTGCGGCCGCAGCTCGATCGGCAGGCCGACCGCGGCCTGTACGGCGGCCCGTACGGGATCGACGCCGTGGCAGAGCCTGACCATGTCGTCGGTGCCGTTGCCGCCCGTGCGCAGTCCCAGCTCGATGACGTACGGCCGGCCGTCGGGGGTGACGATCAGGTCGAGGTTCAGCGGGCCGCGCCGGTAGTCCAGGCGGCTGCAGACCTTGTCCATGATCGAGCGGGTGGTGTCCAGGACGCCGGCGGGCAGCCCGGCCGGCATCTGGCGGCTCATGGTCAGCACCAGCGGCGGCGGGCTCACCTCCTGGAGGCTCGTCGCCACGAACACCACGCGCCCCTCGTCCACGACGCACTCGCAGTTGCACAGGGTCCCGCGGATCTCCTCCTCGACCATCACCAGCCCGCCGTACGAGCTGCGCCGGGCCTCCTCGACGGCGGCGGGCACGTCACCGGGGGCGGCGCACCTGCTCACCCCGCGCCCGCTCTGCGCGTCGGCGGGCTTGACGACCACGGGGAAGCGCATCCCGCGTGCCCGTGCCACCAGGTCGGCCGGGTCGTCGCCGATGATCCAGGGATAGGACGACACACCCAGCTCGTCGAGGATGCCGCGCAGCACCCACTTGTCCACCGACGCCCGCGCCGCCGTCTCCGACAACCGCGCCGGCAGCCCGTACGCCTCCGCCACCGCCCGCAGCGCGGGCACCGCGACGTCGCTGGAGGGCGCGACCACGCCCGCCAGGTCGGAACGCCCGGCGAGCGCGGCCGTGACCGCCGCCGCGTCGTGCGTGCTGACCTGGAGGTACTCGTCGGCGAGCGCGACGCCGGGGGCGTCCGGCGAGCGGTCGACCGCGATCGTCCGCAGGCCCATCGCGGCCGCCGCCCGGTAGGTGGACAGCGAGCCGTCCGCGGCCCCGAGCACCACCAGGGACCTCGTCCCGCTCATCGTGCCTCCCACAGATCGCCGTGCGGCTTCTCGGTCCAGAACGGGCCGAGCGCCAGCGCGTCGGCGTCCGTCCTGAGGTAGCAGGCGACGGCCTCCTCGGGGGTGCACACGATCGGCTCGTCGTCGTCGCAGAACGCGGCGTTGGCCAGCAGCGGCACGCCGGTCAGCTCCTCGAAGCGGCTGATCAGCCCGTGGTAGAGCGGGTTGGCGGCACGGCTCACCGTCTGCAGGCGGGCGCTGCCGTCCACGTGGGTGATCGCGGGCACCTCACCGCGGCGGTGGTCCAGCACGTCGAACCCGAGCAGCATGACCGGCGAGGGATGATCGCCGGTGAAGTAGTCCCTGGCCCGCTCGGCCAGGCACGACGGCGCGCACGGCCGGAACGCCTCCCGGTGCTTGACCCGCTCGTTCATCCGCGTCCTGGACGCGGGGTCGCGCGGGTCGGCCAGCAGCGACCGGTTGCCGAGGGCCCGCGGCCCGCACTCCATCCGCCCCTGGAACCAGCCCACGATCAGCCCGTCGGCGATGCGCGCGGCGGCCTGCCCCGCGACGTCGCCGGTACGCCGGTAGTCCAGGCCCGCGTCGCGCAGCGCCTTCTCCATACGTTCCTCGGGGAAGCCGGGCCCGGCGAAGACGTTGCCGCCCGCCGGGCGCGGACGTCCGAACCGGCCGACGCTCACCTCCAGCGCCGCGCCGAGCGAGGCGGCGGCCGGCTGGGCGGACAGCTCCTCGAAGCCGGACTCCGCCAGGATGCGGCCGTTCAGCATGGGGTTCAGGGCCACGTCGCCGGCGACCGCGAGCCGGGTCGCTCCGGTGCTGTCGCGCAGCCGGCGGGCCAGGTGCAGCCCGGCCCGCTCCAGCGTGCCCTGGAGGGCGTAGGCGATGTCCATGTAGTGCTGGGGGACGGGGTCCTCGGGGGTCGCACGGGTCGGCGGTCTCGGTGGTCTCGGGGGGCCGAACACGTCCAGGAACCTGGCCGACACCGTGTGCCCGCCGCCGTCGTCCCGCGCGAACCAGCTCAGGTCCAGCTCGTAGCCGCCGTCCGGGGTCAGGCGCAGCAGGTCGGCGAAGGGCTGCGCGTACGTGTCGCTCCCGTACGCGGCCAGGCCCATCACCTTGTCCTCGTCCAGGCCGGGGCGGAAGCCGAGGTAAGCGGTGACCGCGCCGTACAGGGTGCCGAGGGAGTGCGGGGGGCCGATCCGGGCCAGGTCCGTGATCCGGCTCCCGTCGGCGGCGGCCAGGCAGGTGCCGGTCCCGTCCATCGTCAGCACGGCGGCGGAGTCGAACGGGCCGGGGTAGAAGGCCCCCGCCGCGTACGCGCGGTGCAGGTCCACGAGATGCACCTCGTACCCGGCCTCGCAGGAGGGCGTGTCGCCCAACGGGCCGGCGAAGGCCACGTGGTCCACCTCGTCCATGCCGATCCCGGCCTGCTCCAGGCAGTACGCGACCGCCCGGCGGGGGAGCCGGCAGTCGTGCCTGACCCGGGTGAAACGCTCCTCCTCGGCCAACGCCACGATCTCGCCGTCGCGCACCAGCGCCGCCGCAGAGTCGTGCACCCGGGAGATGCCCAGTACGTACATGTCGTCACTCCGAATTTCGCGAGATCAGCATCCGGCGCATCACATGGGCCTTGACGGGAACGGCCAGGGCGAGCGCCGCCACACCGCCGGCCGCGCCCAGCCACGGCACGACGGCGACGCCCAGCAGAACGGTGGCCACCAGTCCGGCGAACGCGCCCGCCGAGGTCACGGCGAGCACGTCGTTGTTGGTGTTCTCGACCAGGTAGGCCGCGTACATGACGGTCAGGAACAACACCAGCACGACGCCCACGAGCGCCCCGAGCACCGCCACCGGCACCCCGTCGTCCGCCCGGGTCCAGGCGAGCGGCGCGGCGCAGGCGAGGACGGCGGCGACGGCGGCCCCCGCCCGTTCGGCCCGGCGCAGCAGCCGTACGGCACGGGCCCGGCCGGCCCGCCCGCCGGGGCCGCGCAGGCGGCGTGAGGTCGCGGGCTGCGCGACCCGCAGCAGGTAGATCGCGAGCTGGCAGACCGCGACGGCCGGAAGCAGCGCGAGGTAGAGCACACCGCTCTGATCCGTCCGCCCCGAGACGGCCAGCACCAGGTACACGACGGCGAAGCAGAGCGTGTCGCACAGATCGGCGACCCCCAGCAGCCAGGTGGCCCGCACCATGGGCCGCAGCAACCGCCGCCGCCCGCCTTCGCCTCCGACGCCGCCTCCGACGCCGCCTCCGACGGCGCCTCCGCCTCCGCCCGCGCCTCCGACGGCGGCGGGGGACGGCGGGGGGCGCAGCCAGTCGCGGGGGAGTGCCGCGAGGGCGGCGCAGGTGACCGCGACCATCCCGGCCAGGACGAGCAGCAGGTGCGCCTGGGGCGGCCAGCCGATCCACAAGGTGGCGGCGGTGACGGCGAGCACCACGCCGCCGCTCGCCCCGAAGGCCGTCGAGTCCAGAGCCGGCCGGCCGCGTACGCGGTGCAGGCCGGAGACCGCCATCAGCAGGCCGGTGCAGGCCGACCAGGCTCCGGCCGCGAGGTAGAGGGTCGCCGCCGACAGCGGCGCGGTCACCGCGACGGGGACGAGCACCGCCAGCAGCACCAGCACCGGCGCGGCCGCCATGACCAGCGTCAGCCTGGCCACCGCCGGGCCGATCCGGCTGACCCGGGCCAGCGTCTTCAGCGCCGCCTTCTCGGGGGCGTCCGCGACCAGGAGCAGCCACGCGCACAGGCCGAGGGCGGCGGCGTAGTGGCCGAACGCGGGCCCGTCCCAGACGGTCGCCGGCGCCGCCGCGGCCACCTGCGTGCCGGCCCTGAAGGCGCCGCGTCCCGCGAGCAGCCGTACCATCGCCGCCGGGCGGGGCACGGCCGCCCCCACCGAGCTCACGAGAGGCCCGGACACGACGCCCGGCCGCGGCTGCGCGCGGGGGCCGGACGGGTGGTCACCGGCACCGGCCCAGGACCGGCGCGAACGGGGCCCACGTCAAAGGGGCCCAGGTCAAAGGGGGCCGGGGCAGGTGGGCAGGGGGCAGGTGGGCGGAGGACAGGTGGAGGTGTGGGCCGGCGTCATGGGCATGGTTGGTCACCGCGGTCCCCCGGTAGTCGCCTGTCGGCGCGATGGCGTGCGTGCGCCGGATCAGAGCGCCCGCCCCGCCCTCCGAATACCGGCCGGACGGAACGGAAGGGACGGCGTCCGCCGTCGCGCGGCCCGGCCAGGACCCGCCGCGGGCGATGACGAGGTCAGTCTCCACAGCCGTCCTCAGGGTCGAACGGGCCGACCGGCGCCATGGGTCCCGCTGGACCGCCGGCGTGCCGGGTGACCGAACCGCCCGGAGCGCCACCCACCCCGGGTCCTCCCCGTGCCGTCCCCGTACGGCCCGATTCCGCTGACTGGTAATCGAGGAGAACCCCGGCGCGCATTACGCGTACGAGGAGACTTCTTCCGGGCGGACGGTCCTCAGGCGGCCCCGGAGCGCTGCGCGGCCTGGTAGACGGCCATGGCCTCGTTCCCGAAGAAGGGGCCGAACATGAAGTCGGGGGCGAAGTCGTACTTGAAGCTGTTGACGGAGTTCAGCCAGCCGAGGCCGGTGGAGGTGTCGAAGCCCTGGAACCACGGCCCGCCGCTCGACCCGCCGGTCATCGCGCAGCGCAGCCCCTGGTCCTGCGTCCTGACCGGGTCCTTGAACCCGCGCCCGCTGCAGAACGTCAGGTCGGACCCGTCGAACGGCGCGGCGGCCGGGTAGCCGAAGGAGAACAACTGCCGTCCGACGGGCTGGTTGAAGGCCACGCCCTGCCCGCCGACCACGTCGGTCAGCGTACGGCCCTGCAACGGCGCGACCACGGCGGCGGCGACGTCGAAGTTGATGTCCTCGCGGGCGTTCCACTGCTGGGTGGTCAGCAGCCGCGTGGCCACCCACGTGCCGAACGGGCGGCGGCCGTCGTCGAAGCCCGGGACGAACACCCAGTTGCGGTGGGCGGCGCCGTCCGCCTTGACGCAGTGTCCCGCGGTCAGCACGACGCTCTGGTTCGCGCTGGTCACGGCGGTGCCCGAGCAGGAGGCCGTACGTCCCTGGGCGGTGGTGAAGAAGACGCGGCCGACCGTACGCGCGACGCCGCCGCCGTCGGCCCACGTCTGGCCCTTGCTGTCCTGGGACGGCGCGGCCTGCCGGGTGGTCGCCGCCGCGCTCCCGGTCCACGAGGAGGTCGTGATCCGGCGGGTGGCCGCGACGCCGCGGGCCGCCCAGGGGGTGCCCTGCGTGGGCTCGCCGGACGTGCCGCGGCGCGGCTCGGGCGCCGACAGCGGCCTGGCCGCGCGCATGCGCTCCGGCGTCCAGTAGTCCATGACGGTCCTGCGCTCGGCCGACGAGCCGGCCCCCGACCAGCCCACGGGCCCGCGGTCCGCCGTGGTCCCGGCCTGTGCGGGGGCCGGCGCGCCCGCGACGGTGAGCGCGACGACGGAGAGCAGGACGACTCTGCGGTGCATGACGTACCTCCGAAACCGGAACCGGGATCTGCCGACAGGAGGTACGCACGCCGCTGCCTCGCGGGCTCAAGCCATGCGGAATCGGGTATGGGCGGCCGGACTACACACCCGGTTACACACTCTGGAGCATGCCTCCCCACCCGCCCGCTTCCTAGCGTGGGGGCCATGACTGGTTGGACGGAGGCGGTCCTGCTGCGGGCGGCCGCGCTCGGCCCGCGCGTGGCGGTCACCGAGGCCGCGGGCGGCGCGACGCTCACCTACGGCACGCTGGCCGTCCGCGCCCGCCAGGCCGCCCAGGGCCTGCGGCGGCGGGGCCTGCGTCCGGGCGACCCCGTGGTCGTGCTGCTGCGCGGCGGCTGCCACCTCCCCGTCGCCGGGTACGCCGTCCTGGCCGCGGGCGGCGTGGTCGTGTCCATCCCCGGCGGACCGGCCGCCGTCGGCGCGCGCATCATGATCACCGACCGGGACGACGCCGACGCGATCGCCCAGGAGGCCAACATCCGGCAGGTCTACTCCTTCACCGGCGTCCCCGGCACGGCCGGCTTCGACAGCCTGCTCGGCGCCGACGGGCCGGTCGCGCCCACCGCCCGGCTCAGCACCGCCCGCCTGGTGGCGGCCGACGACGTCGCGCTGGTCGCCGGGGCCGACCTGCGCGCGTACAACATGGTGCTCGGCGCCGGGGCGCGGCTGGTCGCGGCCCACGAGCCGGACCCCGCCGAGTGCCGCCGGATCATCGCCGGGCACGGCGTCACCCTGCTGATCGACGAACGGCTGCGGGTCGTCCCCGTCCGCGCGCCCGACCGCGCGCTTGAGGCAAATCTCTGACACATCGTGAGGGCGGTGTCACACTGGGTGCGAACTCGGGGATCCAGACACATGAGGATCATGGTGACGTTGCTCAGACACAACCTGCCCGCCGAGCCCGACAGGTTCATCGGGCGGGAGCGGGACCTTGAGGAGTTGTGCGGGCTGGTCGGCGAGGTCAGGTTGCTGACGCTCAGCGGGGTCGGGGGCACGGGCAAGACCCGGTGCGCGCTGCAGATCGCCGCCCGGCTGGCGCCGTCCTTCCCCGGCGGGGTGCGGCTGGCCGAGTTGTCCAGGCTGACCCGCGCCGACCTGCTGGTCCACGAGGTCACCAAGGTGCTGGGCGTGCACGAGGAGGGCGTGCGGCCGCTGCTCGACACGCTGGTCGACTTCCTGCGCGGCAAGAAGCTGCTGCTCGTGCTGGACAACTGCGAGCACCTGGTCGAGGCGTGCGCCGAGCTGGCCGAACGGCTGCTGACCTCGTGCCCGGACCTCCGGCTGCTGGTGACCAGCAGGGAGCCGCTGAAGATCCCCGGCGAGCTGGTGTGGCGGGTGCCGCCGCTGGCGCTGCCCGGCCCGGCGGAGGCGGCCGAGGAGCTCGAACGGGTCGAGTCCGTGCAGCTCTTCCTCGACCGGGCGCGGGCGGCCGGGTCGGGGCTCGCGGTCACCGCGGCCAACGCCCGCGACATCGCCCGGCTCTGTCACGCGCTCGACGGCCTGCCGCTGGCGCTGGAGCTGGCCGCGGCCAGGACGGTCGCCATGTCGCCCGGCCAGATCTCCGCCCGGGTCGACGACCGGTTCCGGCTGCTGACGGCGAGCGGCCGTACGGCGCCGGCCCGGCAGCGTACCCTGCTGGCCACCCTCGAATGGAGCCACGACCTGCTCGCGCCGCGGGAGCAGGTGCTCTTCCGCCGGCTCGCGGTGTTCAGCGGGCCGTTCACCCTCGATCTGGCCGAGGCCGTCTGCGCGGGGCCGAGCCTGGCCGCCGCCCAGGTCCTCGACGTGCTGAGCGGCCTGGTCGACAAGTCGCTCGTCCTGTTCGACCAGGGCAGATCGTGCTACCGGCTGCTGGAGTCGGCCCGCCAGTTCGCCGCCGGGAAGCTGGAGTCGGCGGGCGAGACCCGGGCCATGCGCGACCGGCTGCTCCACGGCCTGGCCGACCTCGCCCACCGGCTCGGCCGCGACGTGTGGGCCACGCCCGGCCTGGCCTGGCCCGACCGTTACGCCCGGCTGCTCGCGCTCCAGGACCTCCTCGGCAACACCCGCGAGGCGCTGTCCTGGGCCGTCGAGTCCGGTCTGGCCGAGCCGGGCCTGCGGCTCGCGTGCGGCTACATGCCGCTGTGGGTCGGGTTCGGCGAGCTGACCGAGGGCCGCCGCTGGTACGAGAGCCTGCTCGCGCTCCCCGCCGCCCGCCCCCTCGACGACCTGACCGCCGAGGCGCTGCTCCACCACGCCAACCTGGCCTACGAGCAGCAGGACGCCGCCGCCTGCGGCGACTCGGCCGCCCGCGCCCTCGAACTGCGCCGCGGCATCGACGACGACTTCATGCTGGCCTTCACCCTCGTGATCGCCGGCATGTACGAGGGCACCAAGGGCGACCTCGCCCTGGCCGCCGAGCGCGGTGAGGAGGCGCTGAAGCTGGCCCTGCTCGCCGGCAACGGCTGGATCGAGGGCGCGGCCCGGCTGCTGCTGTCCGGGGTCGCCGCCTTCCACGGCCAGCGGCGCGAGTCGCTGGCCAGGGGCGAGGAGGCGGTCGCGGTCTACACCCGGTTCGGCCACCTGTGGGGCGTCACCAGGGCCCGCCTGGAGCTGGGCCGCTTCGCCGACTTCCTCGGCGACCTCGACAGCGCCCGCCGTCACCTGGAGGAGTGCGCCGCCCTGGCCCAGGAGATGGGGGCAAAGCCCGTCCTCGCGACCGGTCTCGGCCTGCTCGGCACGGTCCTGGCCCGCCAGGGCGAGGCGGAGCCGGCCAGGGCGCGGCTGGCCCGGTGCGTGACGCTGAGCCGGTCCATGGGGCAGCACCTGCCGATCATCTCCGCCCTGGTCGCGCTGGCCGTGCTGGCCGAGGGGCAGGACGACCTCGAACCCGCCGTACGCCTCTGGGCCGCGGCCAAGGCCATGGAGGACCGGCTCGGGCTGCCCGTCTGGACGTCGGCCACCCCCGAGCCGCTGCTCGCCCGCGCCCGTGCCGAGGCCGGTGAGGGCCGGGTCCAGCTCTGGTGGACGATGGGCGGCGGCATGACGGAGGAGGAGGCCCTGCGGTACGGCCTGGAGGGCGAACGGCCGGCCCGGGGCACGTCCAGGCCGCCTGCGGGCCCGGCGTCGGTGCTCACGCCGCGCGAGCGGGAGATCGTCGTGCTGATCAGCCGCGGCCTGTCCAACCGGGCGATCGGCGAGGAGCTGTTCATCAGCCCGGCCACCGCCGCCCGGCACGTCGCCAACATCCTGCTCAAGCTGAACTTCGGCTCGCGTACGCAGGTCGCCGCCTGGGCCGCCGAGCACGGCGTCCTGCGCTGATCGCGGGCCTTCGAGGGGTTCGGTCACAGACCCGCCGCCATCTTCGCCGGCCGGGCCGGTGGGGGGTCGAGTACCGCCGTGAACAGGTCGCCGGCCCGTTCCTGGAAACGTTCGGCGGCCGGTTCGTCGCCGGTGTGCCGGTGGGCGCGTCCCAGGGTCAGCAGGGCCCGTGCCTCGCCCAGCTTGTAGCCGCTGCCGGCGTGGACGCGGGCCGCGCGGGCGGCGTAGGCGATGGCCGCGCCCGCGTCGCCGGCCGCCAGCGCCGCCTCCGCGCCCGCGGCCAGCGCCGCGCCCTGCACCAGCACCGCGCCCGCCTTCCTGGCCAGCGCCAGCCCCGCCAGCGTGTCGCGCATGGCGGGCGCGTGCTCGTCCAGGCGGGTACGCGCCACCGCCAGCCCCACGAGCGCGTCGGCCTGGCCCACGGTGGCGCCGATGCCGCGGGCCCGCTCCAGCGCGGCGCTCAGGTGCCCGATGGCCGCCCGCGGATCGCTCTGGCAGCGGATCCGGCCGAGGCCGAGCAGGGCGTCGAGCTCCAGTTTGGGATCGCCGACCGCCAGCGCCCGCCGCAGCGCCTCCTCGGCGCAGCCGAGCGCGTCGGCCCGTCGGCCCGCGTCCAGATGCACGTCGGCCAGCTCCCTGCACAGGTCCGCCTGGTAACGCTCGCCGATCGCGGCGCCGAGCCCGCGTGCCGCCGTCAGGCACCGTACGGCCTCGCCCAGCCGCCCGGTCAGCCGGAACACGGCGCCGAGGCTGGCCAGGGCGGCGGCCTCGGTCGCCGGCAGCCCGCGGTCGCGGCAGAGCGACAGCGCCTCCCGCAGGCGTTCCTCGGCGACGCCGAGCCGGCCCATCTGGGTGAGCGCCAGGCCGAGGTCCACGAGCGGGGCGGCCACCACCGAGGAGCCGCGCCGCGAGCCGTCCACGGCCAGGGTCAGCAGCCGCCGGGCCGCGCCGAGCCTGCCCTGCTGGAGGTGGACCACGCCGAGCGCGGCCAGCGCCGCGAGCTTGCCCTCCGGCCAGCCCGCCAGCTCGGCGGCCGTGAACGCGCCCCGCAGCTCGGTGACCGCCTCGGTCAGTTCGGCCGCCCGCCAGCGCGTGGAGGCCAGGCAGTGCCCGACGGCCGCCTGCCCGAGGTGGTCGCCGGCCGCGCGGGCGGCCCGGCGCGCGTCCCGCAGCACGTCCGTCCAGCCGGGCTGGCCGCCGGTCAGGTCGAGGTAGCCGTTCATCGCGTCGATGAGCCGCCAGCCGTACGGGTGGTCCGTGGCGGTCCGTACGGCGGCGACGAGGTTGGCGCGTTCGGCGTCCAGCCAGGCCAGGGCGTCGGCGGGGGCGGCGAAGGCGGGCGGGCGGGCCGGGCCGTCGGCGGGGGCGCGCAGCAGGTGCGGGTAGGCGACGTCGCCGGCCTGCCGGACCATCCGCAGGTACCAGGCCAGCAGCGCGTCGAGGGCGCTTGCCCGTCCCGGTCCGGCCTCCTCGGCCAGCACGCGTTCGCGGGCGTACTCCCGCATGAGGTCGTGGAAGGTGTAGCGGCCCGGCTCCGGCTCCTCGACCAGGTGCGCGGCGGCGAGCCCGGACAGCAGGCGCTCGGCCTCTGCCGGTACGGCCCCGGCCAGCGCGGCGGCCGCCCCGGCGGTGAACGTGGGCCCGGGGACGAGCGCGAGCAGCCGGAACAGCCGCCGCGCCGCCGGATCCAGGCGGTGATAGGACAGGTCGAACGCGCCGCGCACGGCCGCGTGCGGATCTCCGGTGACGGCCAGGGCCGATAATCGGGTGCCGGTCAGCCGGCGTACCTGACCGGAGATGTCGCCGCCGGCGTCGCCGCCGGGCCGGCCGAGGATGCCGGCGGCGGCGATGCGCAGCGCCAGCGGCAGCCGGCCGCACGCCCTGGCCAGCTCCAGCGCCGCGTCCCGCTCGGCGGCCAGCCGTTCGCCGCCGAGCAGCCCGCCGAACAGCGTGACCGCCTCGCCGGCGGACAACATGCCGAGCGGTACGGGGACCGCGCCGTCCCTGGCGACCAGGCCGTCCAGGCGGTCCCTGCTGGTGATCAGGGTGGCGCAGAGCCGGCCGCCGGGCAGCAGCGGGCGTACCTGCTCCTCGCTGCCGGCGTTGTCCAGCACCACCAGCATCCGCCGGTCGGCGAGCAGGCTGCGGTAGGCCGCGCTGGCCTCCTCCACCGTGCCGGGCACACGCTCGGCGGGCAGGCCGAGCCCGCGCAGGAACTGCCCGAGCGCCTCGATCGGCCGCAGCGGGCGCTCCTCCGAGTGCCCGCGCAGGTCAACGTAGAGCTGGCCGTCCGGGAAACGGTGGCGGTTGCGGTGGGCCCAGTGCAGGGCCAGGGCCGTCTTGCCGGCGCCGCCCGCGCCGGTCACCACCGAGATCGCCACCCCGCGGGCGGCCGGGTCTCCGCCGGTCACGAGCGGGTCGAGCAGCCGCAGCTCGGCGGCCCGGCCGGTGAACTGGCCGGGCCTGGCCGGCAACTGCGCGGGGGTCACCGTTTCCCGGGAATCGGGTGTCCTGATCGGGGGAACGTTCCCGCGCAGGATGCGCTGGTGCAGTTGCCGCAGCTCGGGTCCGGGGTCCAGACCCAGCTCCTCGGTGAGGCGGCGGCGGGTGCGCTCGTACCGCTCAAGCGCGTCCGCGCGGCGGCCGGCCCGGCACAGCGCCAGCATGAGCAGCCCGACGAGTCCTTCGCGGAAGGGGTGCTCGGCGACCAGCGCGATCAGCTCGGGCACGAGCACGGCGTCGCGGCCCGCCCGGGTCTCGGCGTCCAGGCACTCCTCGACGGCGCTCAGGCGTTCCTCGCCGAGCGCGTCCCGGAGCCGGTCCAGCAGCTCGCCGCCGGAGACGCCGGTCAGCGGCTCACCCCGCCACAGGGCCAGGGCGCGGCGCAGCCCGGCGGCCTGCCGCTCGGCCGTCTCCCCGGCCCGCGCCCGCGCGACCGTCGCCCGGAACTCGTGCACGTCCACCTGCCCGGGGTCGAGGCCGAGCTGGTAGCCGCGCGGGCGATAGGCGATCGTGACGCCGGCCGCGGCCAGGGCCGGGCGCAGCCGGGAGACGTACCCCTGGAGGAGGTTGGGCGCCCCGGCCGGTGGGCGTTCGCCCCACAGGCCCTCGATCAGCCGGTTCACCGACACGAGCCGGCCCGCGTCCAGCGCCAGCAGGGCCAGCGCCGCCCGCTGCCTGGGTGGCCCGAGCGGGATCTCCTGACGCCCCCGCCACGCCCGCACCGCCCCCAGGATCCCGATCTTCAGTACGTCCGCCAGACCCGCTCGTTCTGTTTTGTCGGACATGTCGCTCTTCCCCTTTGCCACGTCGCAGGCCGCCGTACGGCAGACATGACAGGCAGTACAGCCGAAATCCTGACGCCATCAAGCCCCCGTGCAGCACCTTCCTGCACTCTGAACGCGATCTCGCTTGGTTCGCTCCACATTCGCTTGACACGGGCTGACAGACGCGCGGGTTCGGAGCCGGCGTCGCGGCGTCACCCGGGGAAGAGGCAGCGTTGTCCGAACCGCACCACGACGTTCTCCAGGAGTTCGCCCGGACGGCCGAACGCCATCCGGACCGTACGGCCCTGGTCCACGACGGCCGCACCCTCACCTACGCCGAGCTGGCCGCCCTGGTACGCGCGACGGCCCGCCGCCTCGGGCCCGATCCGGGGGCGGTGGGCGTACTGGCCTCCCGCACGCCGGAGACCGTGGCCGCGCTGCTGGGCACATTGGCGGCGGGCGGCGCGTACGTGCCCGTCGACCCGGCGCACCCGCGGGCCCGGCGCCGGGCGGTGCTCGCGGCGGCCGGCTGCCGCACGCTGATCGCGTCCGGGCCGGACCGGTGGGCGCCGGAGGGCGTGCGGGTGATCGAGCCGCCCGATCGGGGTGTGCCCGGTGACGGCCCGGCGTGGGAGCCCGCGGCCGTCGCGGGGGACGCGCCGGCGTACATCCTGTTCACCTCCGGCTCGACCGGCGCGCCCAAGCCCGTGGTGACGCCCCGGCGGGCGATCTCCGCCGTGACCGGGGAGCTGCGCGAGCTGTTCGGGATCACACCCGCCGACCGGGTGCTCCAGTTCGCCTCGCTGAACTGGGACACCTGCCTGGAGGAGATCCTGCCCGCCCTGACCGCCGGGGCGGCGCTGGTCTTCCACGACGGCGCGCGTTCGGGCTCGTTCCGCCGGATGTTGCGCGCGGTCGCCGACGAGCGCGTCACCGTGCTGGACCTGCCCACGGCGTTCTGGCACGAGCTCGTACGCCACCTGGCCGACGAACGGGCCGCGCCGCCCCCGTGCGTCCGCCTGGTGATCATCGGCGGCGAGGCGGTGAGCCCGCCGCGCCTGGCGGACTGGCGGGCGCTCGACACCGCCGGGATCCGCCTGCTCAACACCTACGGCTGCACCGAGACCACGCTCATCACGCACGCGATCGACCTGCACGGCCCGCTGGCCGCGGGGGAGACGGGAGCGCCGATCGGCCGGCCGCTCCCGCACGTCGTGCAGCGCGTCACCGGCGAGGGCGAGCTGCTGGTCGGCGGGCCGTCCCTGGCGCTGGGCTATCGGGGGCTGCCGGAGGAGACCGCCGCGCGTTTCGTCACGCCCGAGCCGGGGGCCGGGCGGTACTTCCGCACCGGCGACCGGGTCGGTGTGCGCGAGGGCGGGGCGCTCGTCCACGAGGGACGGCTCGACCACGAGCTCAAGATCCGGGGCATCCGGGTGGACCCGGCCGAGGTCGAGGCGCACATCGCCGGCCATCCGGGGGTGGGCGCGGTGGCGGTGGCCGGAGTCACGGTCGCCGACCGCACCACGCTCGCCGCGTACGTCGTGCCCCGGCCCGAGCACGGGGAGGGGCTGGCCGCCGAGGTCCGGGAGTACCTGCGGGACCGGGTGCCGGGCCATCTCGTGCCCGGCCGGATCACCGTCGTGCCCGAGCTCGCCTACACCACCAGCGGAAAGGTCGACCGGGCCGGTTCGCACCGCCGCTACACCACCAACTGAAGGAGATCATGTACGTGGAAGTCACCGCCGTTTCCGACATCTTCCGGCGCGTGCTGGAAAACCCCGAAATAACGGATGATTCCGACTTTTTCGTCTTGGGTGGGGATTCGCTGCTCGCCACCCGCGTCCTCAGCGCGGTCGCCCGCGACTGCGGCGCCGAGCTGGACTTCGACGACTTCCTCGACGCGCCCACCCCGGCCGCGCTGGCGAAGAAGATCGCGAGCCTGGCATGAACGTCGTCGTCGTGGGCGCGGGCCTGGCGGGGCTCACCGCCGCCGCCGACCTGGTCGCGGGTGGCGCCGAGGTCACCGTGATCGAGGCCAGGGACCGGGTCGGCGGCCGTACGCACGGCCTGGAGGTCGTACCCGGCGGCTGGGTGGACGCGGGCGCGGCGTACCTGGGGGAGCGGCACACCGCGCTGACGGCCCTGCTGGCCGAGCTGGACCTGAAGACCACCCCGGCCACCGTGGGCGGCGCGGCCAGGTTCGCGCTCGGCGGCGAGCCCGGGACCGGGAGCTTCCCGCCGCTGTCGGCGGTCGCCCTGGGCGGCCTGTTCGACGCGCTGGAGGAGCTGACCGCCGCCGTACGCCCCGACGCCCCCTGGTCGTCGCCCGACGCCGCCCGCCTGGACGCCATGACCGCCGCGGACTGGGCCGCGGAACACCTCAGGCATCCGGACGCCCGGCTGTTCTTCCCGCTGTTCGCCGGCGAGATGATGGCCGCCGACCCGGCGGACGTGTCCGTCCTGCACCTGGCCTTCTACCTGCGCTCGGGCGGCGGGCTGCGCTACCTGAACGCCTTCCAGGGCGGCGCGCAGGAGGACCGGGTCGACGGCGGCGCGCACCAGGTGTGCCTGCGCCTGGCCGCCCGGCTCGGCGACCGGGTGCGCCTCGGCGAGCCGGTGCGCGCGATCCACCAGGACGCGACCGGCGCCGAGGTGGTGACCGCGACCGGGACGACCAGGGCGGACGCGGTGGTCGTCGCCGTGCCGCCGCGGCTCGCCGACGCCATCGACTTCCGGCCGGGGCTGCCCGCGCCGAGGTCGGGCCCGCGTACGGCGCCCGGCTGCGCGATCAAGGTGCACCTGGTCCACCCCTCGCCGCTCTGGCGCGAGCAGGGCCTGTCGGGATGGTCGGTCAGCGCGGACGGCCCCCTGCTGTCCACCGTGGACGACTCGCCCGCGAACGGCGCGGCCGGCGTGCTGACCGGGTTCGTGACCGGCGCGCAGGCCAGGGCGTTCGCCGCGCTGCCCCGGCACGAGCAGGAGGAGCGGGCGCGGGCCCAGGCCGCCCGGCTGTTCCCCGGCCTGCCCGAGCCCACCGCCGTCCACGTCACCGACTGGCTCGGCGAGGACTACAGCCGGGGTTGTTACGCGGCGCTGTTCGGGCCGGGCGACTGGCTCCGGCTCGGCCCGCGGCTGACCACCCCCCACCAGCGGGTGCACTGGGCCGGCACCGAGACGAGCACCGAGTTCTTCGGCCTGATGGAAGGCGCCATCCGCTCAGGACGCCGGGTGGCCGCCGAGATCCAAGCGACACGGAGGGACATCCATGACTGACCAGACCCCCATCGCCCCCCTGTCCGTGCGGCAGGGTTTCATGACCGAGCCCGGCCTCGGCGCGGGCAACTTCCTCGACCACGCGCTCGCGGCCAACCCGAACCGGGCCGTGCCCTTCGTCTACAGCCACCACAACGACCACCGCGGCCAGGTCGTCTTACGCGGCCACAGCCTGACCGACCTCGCGGCGCTGCGCGACAGGTACGCCACCTGGTACCACGCCAACGGCGTACGGCCGGGCGAGCCCGTGGGCGTCGTCGTCGCCGAGGGCCTGGAGCCGCTGCTGCACTTCCTGGCGCTCACCGCGCTCGGCGCCATCCCCGCGATGGTCAACGACGCCATGCGGACCGACGTCATGGCCGGTTACCTGGAGCACGTCGGCGTGGTGGGCGTGGTCGCCGACGACACGACCCGGCTGCAGCTCGCCTACCGCAACGCGCCGCGCGCCCGGCCCAGGTTCATCGCCCTGGCCGCCGAGGTACGGGCGCACGACGCCGCGTCGGGCTCCCTGCCGGACGAGTACCCGTACCGGCACGAGCCGGACGACGTCGTGGCGCTCATCCACTCCTCAGGCACCACCGGCACGCCCAAGTCGACCATCCTCGGGCACCGCAGCTTCTGGGACGGCAAACAGCCCCGGATGGTACGTTTCCCGGCCGAGCCGTACGACCGGCTGATGTCGCTCATGCCGCACACGCACGCGGGCGGGCTCAGCTACTTCCTCACCGCGGTGCTGCTCGGGCTGCCGACCGTGATCATGTCCGACTGGCGGCGCGCCGCCGTGGAGCCGGTCATGGAGGTCTTCCAGCCGACGATGGTGGCCTCGTTCCCGCGTACGTTCGTGGAGCTGGCCACCGGCGAACTGCCGGTCAAGGGCGCGGCCAAGGTGCACTCCTGGTTCAACACCGGGGACAGCGCCCACTTCGGGCACATCCGGCGCCTGGTCCAGCTCGGCGAGCGGCCCGCCGGGCTGATCAGGTCGTGGCTGCTGCCACGTGGCGAGGCGGCCGGCGAGCCGCTGCCCGGCTCCCAGTTCGTGGACGGGCTCGGCTCCTCGGAGATGGGCATGGCGCTGTTCGGCCAGGTCACCTCCCCGGAGACGCCACGTTCCGACCGCTGCGTCGGCAAGGCCCAGGACGCGGTCGTCAAGGCCGCGGTGCTCGACGAGAACGGGAACGAGCTGCCCGACGGCACGGTCGGCCTGCTGGGCGTGATCACCCCGTCGCGCACCCCCGGCTACTGGAACGACCCGAGGCTGACCGGCAGCTTCGAGCTCAACGGCTACTGGCTCACCGGGGACGTCGCCCGCCGGGACGCCGAGGGCAACTTCTACCACCTCGACCGCACCGTGGACGTGATCGACACCCTGGCCGGGCCGGTCTACAGCCTGCCGGTCGAGGAGGTGCTCATCGCCGACTGCGCCGACCTCGTCCAGGACTGCTCGGTCGTCGGCGTGCCGGGGCCCGAGGGGCAGGTGCCCGTGGCCGTCGTCCGGCCGCAGGCCGAGGCCGCCGGCGTTGGCGCCGAGGAGGTCAGGGACCAGGCCAACAAGGCGCTGGCCGACGCCGGGCTGGCCACGCTGGCCGCGGTGATCCTGGCGCGTACCGAGCAGGACTACCCGCTCGGCCCCACAGGCAAGGTGCTCAAGCGCGAGCTCCGCACCCGGCACGCGGCGCTGTTCGCCGGATGAACCCGAACGACGACGACGCCGCCCGTCCCGGCGGCCGTCCCACCGCCGGGCCCGGCGCGGCCGGTCCCGAAGCCCGGTCCGATGCCGCGCGGGCCTATGTCTACGCCCGCCGGGCGCTGGCCGAGCCGGACTGGCGGCGGCTGCCGGGCTGGCGCGACGTCACCGACGCGCAGTGGCGCGACGCCCAGTGGCAGCGAGCCCACTGCGTACGGAACGCGGCGCAGCTCCGCGCCGTGACCGGCGACCTGCTCCAGGACTCCTTCCACGCAGACCTGGCCACCGACCGCGCCCGCTTCGCCACCATGTCCACGCTGGTCACGCCCCAGCTCCTCAACGTCATGGCGCCCGACGAGGCGGCCGGGCCCGCCGCGTTCACGGCGGCGTTCCGGGCGAACCCGGTCCGCCGCTACCTGCTGCCGGTCGCCTCCGACCGGCACCCGGTCTGGCCCAGCCATCCGCGTGCCCAGCGGGACTCCCTGCACGAGGCCGAGATGTGGGTGGTGGAGGGGCTGACCCACCGCTACCCGACCAAGGTGCTGGCCGAGCTGCTGGCCACGTGCCCGCAGTACTGCGGCCACTGCACCCGCATGGACCTGGTCGGCACCTCGACGCCGCAGGTCGACAAGGCCAGGCTCGCGCTCAGGCCGGTGGACCGGCAGGAGCTGATGCTGGACTACCTCAAGCGCACGCCCGTCGTGCGCGACGTGGTGGTCTCCGGCGGCGACCTGGCCAACATGCCCTGGCCGCGGCTGGAGGCGTTCCTGCTGCGGCTGCTGGAGCTGGAGTCCGTACGTGACATCCGCCTGGCCACCAAGGCGCTGGTCGGCCTGCCGCAACACTGGTTGCAGCCGGCCGTGGTCGAGGGCGTGGGCCGGGTGGCCGCCGTCGCCCGCGCCCGCGGGGTGAACCTGGCCGTGCACACCCACGCCAACCACGTGCGCTCGGTCACGCCGCTGGTCGCCGAGGCGGCCAGGGCGCTGCTGGAGGCCGGGGTGCGGGACGTGCGCAACCAGGGCGTGCTCATGCGCGGCGTGAACGCCACCCCGCACGACCTGCTCGACCTGTGCTTCGCCCTGCACGGCGAGGCCGGCATCCTGCCCTACTACTTCTACGTCTGCGACCTGATCCCGAACGCCGAGCACTGGCGTACCCCGCTCCACCAGGCGCAGCACCTCCAGGAGGCCATCATGGGCCACCTGCCCGGCTACGCCACGCCCCGGATCGTGTGCGACGTGCCCTACGTCGGCAAACGCTGGGTGCACCAGGCCGCCGCCTACGACCGGGAACGCGGCGTCTCGTACTGGACCAGGAGCCACGGGATCGGTCTGGAGCCGCCCGGCCCGGCCCGCCGCTTCCCCTTCTACGACCCGATCGACACCCTGCCCGAACCGGGCCGCCGCTGGTGGGCGAGCACGGAAGGAGAGTCATGACCTCGTTGCGCCGCATGTGCTGGATCTTCCCCGACCGGGAGTCCACCCGGGCCACCGCGATGTGGCACCCGTTCTTCTGGGACCTGTACGAGGACGTCGCCGCCGAGCTGGGCCTGCGCTGGACCAGGAACTCCCCGGACTCGGTGACCGTGGACGCGCTGGAGCCCGGCAAGCCCCGCGTGTTCGTGGACGGCGAGCCGGTCACCCCCGAGGACACGCTCTTCATCACCGCCCTGTACTCGCTGCCGTACCAGTCCATGGACGTGTTCAACCAGTACGCCCTCTACGCCGTGCTGGAGCAGGCCGGCTTCTACCTGCCGTTCCCGCCGTCCCTGTCGCCGATGGCCAACGACAAGCTGGCCACGATCCTGTGCCTGCGCGACTCGCCCGTCCCGCCGATCCCCACCCTGCGCCTCGGCACCGGCCCGGACATCGGCAAGCACCTGTACGAGGCCGCCCTCGGCAACCTCACCTACCCCGCCCTGGTCAAGCCGGCCGGCTGGTGCGGCGGCGGCGGGGTGAACCTGGCCCGCGACTCCGAGGAGCTGCGCGGCCTGGCCAGCCTCGCCCAGGGCGGCGACACCACGCTCGTCGTCCAGCCCTACCTGGGCGACGGCACCGTGGACTACCGCGTCTACGTCGTGGACGGCGTGCCGTACGCCGTGATGAAGCGCATCCCCGAGCCGGGCTCGCCGGTCGCCAACGCCAGCAGGGGCGGCACGATGGAGTTCCCGCCGGTCCCGCCCGAGCTGGCGGCGGCCACGGCGTACTTCTACGAGCGGCTGCCCATCCCGTTCTTCTGCGTCGACTTCCTGTACGACGGCGAGCGCTACTGGTTCTCCGAGCTGGAGCCGGACGGCGTGATCGCCCCCGATCTGGGCGATCCCGCCCGTACCCTCCAGCGCGACGTCACCCGCGCCCGCTGGACGGCCTACCGCGACGGCCACGCCCGTTTCCTGAACGAGTCCGAGAGCTGGTGACCCCCATGACCGAATCGTTCTCGCTGACGCCGGAGGCGGCCGAGCCGCACCTGCGCGTCCCCCGGCGCTCGCTGGAGCGGCTGCGGAGCGTGCCCGCGCTCGCGCCGCGCTACGACGGCCACGAGAAGGTGCTCACGCTGGAGGACCTGGCCGCGCTGCCCCCGCTGGTCAAGGACGACCTCAACGTCGCCCTCGCGCACTTGGAGCCCAAGGCCGGGAACGGCGCGACCTGGCTCTTCCAGAGCGGCGGCAGCACCGGCGCGCCCAAGGTCGGCTACGCCCCCACCGGCTTCTACATGGAGGGTGTGCACCGCCAGTGGCGGCCCCTGGAGCCGGACGACGTCTTCGTCAACGCCTGGGGCGCCGGCCGCATGTGGGGCGCCCACTTCCTGGCCGCCGCGTTCGCCGACCTGTCCGGCTGCCGGGTCATCGCCCTCGGCTCGGTCGGCAAGGAGGAGTACGGCGACTGGCTCGGCTTCTTCGCCGACCGGAAGGTGACCGCGTTCGGCGGCACGCCCAGCGTGCTGCGGTTGTGGTTCGCCCACGCGCGGGCGGCCGGGCTGCGCCTGCCCGCGCTGCGCAAGGTGTTGTGGCTGGGCGAGGCGTGGCATCCGCAGCTCGACGAGGACCTGGCCGAGGTCGCGCCGGACGCCCGCCGCTGGGGCATGTTCGGCAGCACCGAGACCTGGGTGGCCGGCACCAACACCCCGGACTGCCCGGCCGACGTCTTCCATCCGCTGCCCGACCAGCTCGTCCACAGCGACGCCGATGAGCTGCTGGACTTCACCACGCTCAACCCCGACATGCTCAACCCGGTGCTGCGCTACCGCACCGGCGACGCCGGCCGGTTCGTCGCCTGCCCGTGCGGCCGGGACGGCAGGGCGCTGCGCATCCTGGGCCGCCGCGACTCGGTCGTCCAGGTACGCGGCCTCGGCCTGCACGTGGACGACATCGTCGCCCAGGCCGAGCGCGAGCCCGGCGTGTTGCGGGCGCAGGTCCTGGTCACCGAGCGGCACGGCCGGGTCTCCGGTGTGGACGTGTTGCTGCTGACCGGCCCCGACGCCCCGCCCGGCCTGCCCGAACGGCTGCGCCACGACCTCATGGCCGCCACCTTCACGATCAGCACCGCCTTCCAGCACGACCCGGGCTCCTTCCGCGTACGGGCGGTGGACACGCTGATCAGCAACGACCGCACCGGCAAGACCGCCTCCTTCGTCGTACGGGAGGAGCAGTGAGGGTGCCGGGGTCGCTCGGCAGGGAGTTCAACCTCTACTGGAGCGGCCAGACGGTGAGCCTGCTCGGCGACCGGATCACCGTGTTCGTCGTGCCCACGCTGATGATCTTCGTGCTGCACGCCTCGGCGCTGGAGGTCGGCATCGTGGCCATGGCCCAGTATCTGGGCATCCCGCTGCTGGGGCCGGTCGCCGGGGTGCTCGTGGACCGGTGGGACAAGCGGCTGACCATGGTCGTCTGCGACCTCGTACGGCTGGTGGCGGTGGCGGCCATGCCGATCGCGTACTGGTGCGGGGTGCTCTCGACGCCGTTGCTGTTCGTGTGCGTGGCGCTGATCAGCGGCGCGACGATCTTCTTCAACATCGGCTACCTCGTCGCCGTGCCCACGACCGTGCCGCAGGACCGGCTGGTACGGGCGTACTCGCGGCTGGAGGGCAGCAGCACGGTGTCGGAGGTGGCCGGGCCGTCGATCGCGGCGGGCCTGTACCACCTGCTCGGCGTGGCCTCGCTGCTCGTGGACGCGGCCAGCTACCTGGTCTCGGCGGCGTGCCTGCGGGCCATGAAGCCCTGGGGCGTCACGACCGGGGAACGTGTGCCGGTGCGTTCGCGGCTGATGCTGGGCTTCCGGCTGAACTGGGCCGACCCGGTGCTGCGCCGGGTGGTGCTGGCCGCGGTGGTGCTCAACTCGGGCGGGCCGGTCTTCGTCACGGTCCTGCCGGTGCTGGCCTACCAGGGGCTCGGCGTGTCGGTGGGCGTGTTCGGCGCGGCCATGTCGGCGGCGGCCGTCGGCGCGGTGCTCGGCGCGCTGGCCGCCCCGAAGATCAGCGACCGGCTCGGCCTCGGCCGGACCATGGCCTGGGCGCTCCTGCTGCACTGCCTGGTCGGCCTCGGCGTGCTGGCCGCGCCCGCGCTGCCCGCAGCGCCGGTGATCGGCGTGACGTTCGGCTGCTACGGCTTCTTCATGTCGT
This sequence comes from Nonomuraea spiralis, assembly GCF_014648435.1. Taxonomy (GTDB): domain Bacteria; phylum Actinomycetota; class Actinomycetes; order Streptosporangiales; family Streptosporangiaceae; genus Nonomuraea; species Nonomuraea spiralis. Next base: position 196,773 of record NZ_BMRC01000010.1, on the reverse strand, counting down.
GCATCAACGTGTGCAGCGCGCCGATCAGGCAGTCGCGGATGACGGCGGAGAACCAGGGCGTGATGCACGCGGCGTTCCGCACCGCGACCTGGGGGGTGATCCCGCTGGCCGCGCTCGCGGGCGGGTCGGCGGTCACCCTGCTGACGCCCGCGCTGGGCGTGCTCGGCGCGGCGCAGGCGGTCATGGCCGGCGGCACGCTGCTGGCCGCGTTCTCGTTCCTGCCCGCGGTGGGGATCCAGGCCCGGATGGACCGGGCCGAGCCGCGGGCGCACCTGGCGGGGAGCGCGTCATGACGACGGTGCTGATCACGGGGACCTCGTCGGGGATCGGGCTGGCCACCGCGGTGGCCGCGGCGCGGGCCGGGCTCACGGTGGTGGCCACCATGCGCGACCCCGGCCGGGACGGCGACCTGCGCGCGGCGGCGGCGCGGGCCGGCGTCACCCTGGATGTCCGCCGCCTCGACGTCACCGACCCCGCCTCGGCGCAGGCGTGCGTGGAGGGCGTGCGCGAGACGTACGGAGGGCTGGACGCGCTGGTCAACAACGCCGGCGTGGCCAACTTCGACCCCACGATGGAGATGTCCACGCTGGCGGCGCTGCGCGCCAACTTCGAGGTCAACTTCTTCGGGGTCGTCGCGGTGAGCCGGGTCGCGATGCCGTTGCTGCGCGCGACCCGGGGTCGCCTGGTTACGCTCGGTAGCGTGCACGGGGTGGTGGGACAGCCGTTCAACGAGGCGTACGCGGCGGCGAAGGCGGCGGTCGAGGGGTTCATGGAGAGCCTGGCCCCGGTCGCCGCCGAGCACGGGGTACGGGTGAGCGTGGTCGTGCCCGGCTTCGTCCCCGACACCCAGTTCGGGATTTTTCCGGACATCAATCGGGGGACGATCCGGGCCGCCTCCGGCCCGTACGCGCCGACCTTCGACGCCTACCTCGACTGGGTGCGCGGCGCGGGCTGGGAGGGCGCCGGCCAGTCCTCCTGGCAGGTCGCCGACGCCGTCGTGGCCGCGCTCACCGCGGACGACCCGCCCTTCCGCGTCCCGACCAGCCCCTGGGTCGCGGAGTACGTGGCCCGCAAGCTCGCCGACCCCGACGGCTCGGCCGTCCAGACCATGGCCAGGACGTGGGTCGGGGGCACGCCGTGACCGGCCCCGACCCGGCCTGCCGGGCGCTCGGCATCGCCCTGGAGGAGGCGGCGGCCGGCCGGGCCAGGCTGCGCATGCGCGTCACCGAGGACATGGTCAACGGGCACGGCGTCGCCCACGGCGGCTACCTGTTCCTACTGGCCGACGCCGCGTTCGACCACGCCTGCAACAGCCGCGGCCCGGTCATGCTGGCCCACAGCGCCCAGGTGACGTTCCTGCGCCCGGCCGCGGCGGGCGACGTACTGGTGGCCGAGGCCACCGAACGGGCCAGACACGGCAGGCACGGCGTCTACGACGTCACCGTGCGCCGCCCGGCCGGCGAGATCATCGCCGAGTTCCGCGGCCACGGCGTCGTGGTCGCCGGCCGGCCCACCGACGAAGGGAAGACCCCATGACTGGGCAGAACCGACGCACCGGGCGCTGGATCGAGCACTGGGAACCCGAGGACCCGGGCTTCTGGGCGGCCGTCGGACGCCGCGTCGCCACCAGGAACCTGATCTTCTCCATCTTCGTGGAGCATCTCGGCTTCGCGGTGTGGCTGCTGTGGAGCGCCGTCGTCGTGCTGCTGCCGAAGGCGGGCTTCCCGTTCACCGTCGACCAGCTCTTCTGGCTGGTCGCGGTGCCGAACCTGGTCGGCAGCACGCTGCGGCTGCCCTACACCTTCGCGGTCTCGGCCTTCGGCGGGCGCAACTGGAACGTGGCCAGCGCCCTGCTCCTCCTCGCGCCGACCGGGCTGCTGGCGTGGCTGGTCACCGATCCGGCCCGGCCGTACTGGATGTTCCTGGCCGCCGCGGCCACGGCCGGGCTCGGCGGCGGGAACTTCGCCTCCTCCATGGCCAACGTCTCCTACTTCTACCCCGAGCGGCGCAAGGGGTTCGCGCTGGGCGTGAACGCCGCCGGCGGGAACCTGGGCGTGGCGGTCGTGCAACTGCTGATCCCGCTGGTCGCGGCGGGCGGCCTGGTGTACGCCGGGCTGGTCTGGATCCCGCTGGTCGTGGCCGCCGCGCTGTGCGCGTACCTGTTCATGGACAACCTGGCCGTGGCCAGGACCGGCTTCGCCACGCAGGGCAGGGCGTTCCTGCGCCCGCACACCTGGGTCATGTCCTTCCTCTACATCGGCACCTTCGGCTCGTTCATCGGCTACTCGGCGGCGTTCCCGCTGGTCGCGAAGGCGGCGTTCGCCGGGTCCGCCTCGCCGTACCTGGCCTTCCTCGGGCCGCTGGCCGGGTCGCTGGCACGCCCGGCCGGCGGCTGGCTGGCCGACCGGTACGGCGGAGCCAGGGTCACCTCCTGGTCCTTCGCCGCCATGGCCGCCGGGGCCGTGGCCGCGCTGGCCGCGCTCGGACGGCACAGCTTCCCGCTCTTCCTGGGCGCGTTCCTGCTGCTGTTCGTCGCCTCGGGGGCGGGGAACGGGTCCACGTACCGGATGATCCCGGCGATCTTCACCGCGCAGGCCCGCGACGGGTCGGCGGACGTGCGGCTGCGGGCCAGGCGCGAGGCCGCGGCGGCCATCGGCATCGCCTCGGCGATCGGCGCGTTCGGAGGGTTCCTCATCCCGCGCGGCTTCGCCGTCTCGCTGGCCGGAGCCGGGTCCGTCGCGCCCGCCCTCCAGGTGTTCATCGGCGCATACGCCGTCTTCCTGGCCACCAACTGGTGGTTCTACCGCCGCCGGGTGCTGGCCCGGGTCCCCAGCCTGGCCCAAAGCCGGATCTGAGCACCGGACCTGAGCATCGACCTTGAGCATCGACGACCAAGGAGTGACACATGCCCGCCAAGTCCCTGCGCGACCTGATCGACTTCGCCCGGCGGCACTCGCCGTTCTACGCCGAGACGTACCGTGACGTGCCCGACGGCGTGGACGACCTCACCGCGCTGCCGATCATCGACCAGAACGCCTTCTGGGCCGCCAACACCTACCCCGACAACCGGCTGCTGACCGGGCCGCTCACCGACGCCGGCGTGTACGCCTCCGGCGGCACCACCGGGGCGCCCAAGTTCTCCCCGTGGACGCGTTCCGAGCACGCCGACTCGGTGACCGCGTTCGGCGCCGGCATGGTGAAGGCGGGCCTGCGGCCGGGCCACCGGGTGGCGAACCTGTTCTCCGCCGGCGAGATGTACGGCGGCTTCCTCTACATCGAGCACGCCCTGCACAACGCCCCCGTGGAGAACGTGCGCCTGCCCATCGCCTGCCACGCCGAGGACGGCTACATCGCCGGTCTGATCGAGCTGTTCGGCGTGGACGTGCTGGCCGGGCCGCCGATGAAGCTCGCCATGGTGGCCGAGGCGGTGATCGCCCGCGGGCGGGCCGCCGACTCCGTCGAGCTGCTGCTGTTCGCGGGCGACCTGCTCTTCGACGACCTGCGTCCCCAGCTCGCCAAGGCGTTCCCCGGCGCGGCGATCGCCTCGCTCGGCTACGCCTCGGTGGACGCCGGGCTGGTCGGCGGCCCGGTGGCGGGCGCGGACGTACGGGTGCACGAGGCGTTCCCCGACCGCACGCTCGTGGAGCTGATCGACGACGTGACCGGCGAGCCGATCACCAGGCCGGGCGTGCGTGGGCGGGTGGTCGTCACCAACCTGTTCAGGACCCTGATGCCGATCATCCGTTACCCGGTCGGCGACCTGGGGGAGTGGACCGACGCCGAGTGCCGGGCCTTCCGGCTGGTCGGCAGGACGTCCGAGGGGGCCAGGGTGGAGACGGTCGCGATGTCCAGCGAGGCCGTACGCGCGGTGCTCGTCGCCGCCGACCCTGAGCGCGCGATGTCGGCGATGCAGATGGTGCAGCGCCGCTGGGACGGCAAGGACGGCCTGCTGCTGCGGCTGGCCTGTACGCACGAGCCGCCGCCCGGCCTGACCCAGCGGCTCGTGGACGCCGTGTACGCGGCCAAGCCGCTCTACCCGAAGTCCGTGGCCGAGGGCCTGGTGCACCCGCTGGCCGTGGAATGGGTGCGGCCGTCGGAGCTGGTGACGCACCCGCGTACCGGGAAGGTCCTCCAGGTGGTGGACGAACGCCCGCATCCCTGACCGGCGCCGGAGCCTCCGGCCTGACCGGAGGCTCCGGATTCATGGTTGTTTTCCCGAATCTATCCAGCATGTTCTGATGGTTCGTTTCTATGATGGAAATGATCGCCCGCCGGGCGATGCTCATTCGGGTACGCACCACCTGACGACGACCCGGCAGGTCCCCCATGGCGGATTCGTTCGACGACGCCCACCTTCGCCTGGTGACGAAGGAGTGCCTCCCGCTCGGCAGCGGCGACCGGCTGCCGGTCATCGTGCTGCTCGGCCCGGACGGCACGGACAAGGACGTGTGCCTGACCCGCGTCTGGCGCAGCATCGCGCGGCCCGAGTCCCCACGGGTGCGGGTGGACTTCCGGCTGCCGGGGCTGCGCGACGCGCCCGTGGTCAAGACCGTGGAGCGCATCGCCCACGACCTGATGGAGAGCTCCAGCGTCAGGCTGCCCCGGGTGGTCTTCGCGCTGCACGTGCTGGCCCTGGACCCCCGGGACCGCTCCGACAACGAGCTGGCGAGCGAACTGGACGACCTCGTGGACGGCGGCGACCCCGAACGCCTGTCGGACGCCCTGGCCCTGCTGCGCGACCTGCTCGGCCGTATCCCGGGGGCCGAGCCGCTGGCCGCGCTCACCTCACTGATCGAGTACGCCGCCAAGGGCCAGCGCCGCCGCGTGGTCAGGCTGCTCAACGGCAAGGGCCGTACGTGGCTGGCCGCCCAGATGGCCAACGGCAACGTGATCGACCTGGCCAGGCGGCGGGACGGCCACGGCGGCGACCCGTCCGGGTCCGCCGGGTCGATCCTGTGCCGGGCCCTGGTCGCCGACCTGACCGACTCCTGGTCCAAGAGCCACCGCTACGCCCGTGGTTGCCTGCTGCTGCTGGAGGGCGCCGAGACCGCTGGGGGACGCGCGTTGCTGAAGGCGCTCGGCCCGGCCAAGGGCGAAGACCCGCTGCTGGTGGTGGCCGAGTCGAAGCAGTGGTTGCCGATGGGCGGCTCGTGGTCGCGTCCGGGCACGGCCGTCCCCGGCGCGGCCGGCCCGCCGCCGCTCAGCGAGGCGAGCTACCGCGACTGGCGGGCCGGCTATGCGGGCCGGGAGCAGCCGTGGTGGTATCCCGTGCTGATGCCGCCCCTGCGGGCCGACAGGTCGCGGGCCTACGCCCCGGCGGTCCAGGAGCTGACCGGCGGCCATCCGGCGGTGACCCGGCGGCTCGGCAGGCTCGCCGCCACGGCCGAGGACGACGACGCCTTCCGCGCCGTCCTGTGCCGCGAGGACGTGCTGCGCTGGCCCGACTGGCTGCACCTGGCCCACCTGGACGAGCTGACCGACTGGGCGGCGGCCCGGAACCTGGACGACGCCGAGAGCGCCCTGCTCAGGCGGGCCGGCCGGGCACCCGACCTGCGCAACGAGCTGGCCGACCTGCTCTGGCTCACCCGCCGCCCCGAGGACCTGGACCCGCACGGCCGGTACGCCGGGGCCCGCGGCCCCCAGGTCGCCGTGATCCACCCGTGGTTGCGGCGGCTCCTGCTGCACCGGCTCGACGTCACCGGCCGCTGGGACGACATCCACCGTGACCTGGAACGTTTCCACCACGGCCCCGAAGGTGAAGAGGACGCGCGCAGCCTGCACCACCGCCTGGCCCGCGCCGGCCGGGACGACCCCGAGGGCCATCTGGCGCACGTGGCCGGGGAGCTGCACCGGCTCTTCGACCGGCTCGACGTGCGCGAGGACGGCCGCAGCCGCCTGCCGGAGTGGCTCGCCTGCTTCAACGAGGTGACCGCCGCCCCGAACCGGCTGCCGCTCGTCACCCCCCTGGACGAGCTGTACGACTCCCTGGTGGCGACCGCCGCCCCGCACGGGCGCGGGGACTGGCTCGTCGTGATCAGGGCCCTGGTCGTGGACCGCTGGTTCTGGCTCGACCCGCTGCTCGACCCCTCCGGGAGCCGGGCCGAGCAGATCGCGCGCGGGCTCCGGGACCTGGCCAGACGTTCCGCCACCAGTCCGGCGATCTTGTTACGGGAGGCCGACAGGTATGAGCAGCGACGGTGATCTCGCGGGGACGGGCGACCCGGTCCCCGCGGAGGTCGGTGCGAGATGGGCGGCGGGCCGCCGCAACCGCGTCCTCCTCCGCAGGGGGCTGGCCGGGGTGCTCGTGGTCGCGGTCGTCGTCGTCCTCGGCCTCTACGTCAGGACGTCGCGGCTCACCGACGACGGCGACGCCTTCGGCCCCGACCTGGCCCCGGTCATGAGCCGCATCGCCGCCGAGAACGCGGAGGTGGACCGGAACCACCCGGGCGAGTACGTCACCGTCGTCGCGATGTTCCCGATGACCGGCTCGCAAACCGACATCTCCCTGAACAGGGAGAGCATCAGGCACGGCCTGGAGGGCATCCATCTGGCGCAGGTGTGGCGCAACCGGCAGCCGTCCTCGCCGCCGTACGTGAAGGTGCTGGTCGGCAGCGACGGGCCGGACGACTGGGAGCCGACGGTCGAGGCCGTCAAGGCCCGGACCGGGGACGAGCACATCGTGGCCGTGACCGGCCTGGGCGCCAGCACCGGCAACACCCGCAGCACGGTCGCGAGCCTGAGCGCGAGCCGGTACGCGATGGTCTCGGCGGTCATCACCTCCGACGAGCTCGCCGGCTTCCCGGGGCTGGCCCGCGTCGCCCCGCTGAACAGTGAGCAGGCCCAGGCCGGGGTGGTCCACGCCAGGAAGGTGAACCCCGCGCTCAAGGCGGTCGTCGTCAAGGACCTCAACCCGGCCGACAGCTACGTCAAGACCCTCGCCCGGTCCTACACCGGCGCGCTGAACGGCGGCGAACGCGTCATGGAGCTGTCGTTCGACTCTTCGACCAGGTTCTCCGGCACCGTGCTGGACGTCATCGCCGAGCGCGTCTGCAACTCCGGCGCGAACACCGTCCTGTACGCCGGGCGCAGCGAGCAGCTGCCCGCGCTGATGCAGGCGCTCAGCCAGCGCGACCGGTGCGTCGGCGGGGGCGTCACCGTGGTCACCGGCGACGACGCCGCCGAGATCAGCCACAAGGTCGACATGAGCATCTGGGGGGAGACCAGGATCAGGCTCTTCTACACGGCCCTGGCCCACCCGGCGAGTCTCGCCCAGCGCGACGGGCCGGTGCTCGCGGCGATCCGGGCCAGGTTCGCCGGCGGCGACCCCGACAGCTTCCAGAGCATGTTCCCGCACGAGAGCCTCGACGACGGCATGGCCATCATGCATCACGACGCCATGTTCGTGGCGCTGGAGACGGCCAAGGCGTTCGCCCGGGAGCCGGACGTGCCCTCGCCGCAGGACATGGCGAACATGCTGACCAGCGGCACGATCGCGGTGGACGGCGCGAGCGGCCCGATCAGGATCGTCGAGGGCGGCGCCCGCGAGACCAAGGACGTCCCGGTGCTCCAGCTCAACCCCAACGGCACCACGATGTACTCGGGCCGGGTCACGGTGACGGGCGGGCGTCCCGGCGGGGGCTGAGAGTTTTCATGTATTACCTATTGCTTTTGTGGGAAATTTCGCGCAGGATCAAGGGCGTGAAGAGCTTTCTGGTGGCCCGCCTCCACGTCGACCTCCGGCGGCAGGCGAGCGCGCTCTGTGCCGTGCGGTGACCTCCGGGTCCCCGCTCTCCTCGGACGCCCGAGCGTCCTCCCCCAGACCTTCCCCGAAGCTCAGAGGAGTGGCCGAACCATGTCAACCACCAGCGTTCTCACCGTCCGGCGCGTCGCCGGGCACATCGGCGCGGAGATCACCGGCGTCGATCTCGCCCATCCCCTCGATCCGTCCGTGGTGGCGGAGATCCGGCAGGCCCTGCTCGCGTACAAGGTCGTGTTCTTCCGGGGCCAGGAGCTCGACCACGCCGCGCAGATCGCCTTCGCCCGCCAGTTCGGCGAGCTGACCCACGCCCACCCGCACGAGGACGCGCCGCCCGAGGAGTTCCCGCAGATCCTGACCATCGACCCCCGCCGCTACGAGAAGCGGTACGGCGTCAACTACCGCGAGCTCTACCAAAGGAGGCGCTACTCCTACTTCTCCGGCTGGCACACCGACGTCACCGCCGCCGTCAACCCGCCGGCCGCCTCGATCCTGCGGGCGGAGACCGTCCCGGAGTTCGGCGGCGACACCCAGTGGACGAACCTGGTGGCCGCGTACGAAGGACTGTCCGCGCCGCTGCGCGACCTGGTGGACGGCCTGCGCGCCGAGCACCGCTTCCTGGCCGGCTACCAGGCCGCCGACGAGGACGGCAAGCTGGTCAAGCGCATCAACGACAACCTGCTGATCTCCGTGCACCCGGTGGTGCGGGTGCATCCGGAGACCGGTGAGCGGGCGCTGTTCGTCAACCCGGGCTTCACCGACCACATCGTGGGCCTGTCGGCCGTGGAGAGCCGTCGTGTCCTCGACCTGCTCTACGAGCAGCTCGCCCGGCCCGAGTACACCGTGCGCCTGCGCTGGCGGCCCGGCACCGTCGCCTTCTGGGACAACCGGGCCACCGCGCACCTGGCGCCGTCCGACCTCGACCACCTCGACGTGCAGCGCACGCTGCACCGGGTCACGCTGATCGGCGACCGTCCCGTCGGTCCCGACGGGTTCGTCTCCGAGATCGTGGCGGGAAGGGAGTTCAAGGCGCAGTCCCTCGTGGTCGCCTGACCGAGGGCCGCCACACCCGCGAGCGGGACCCGCTCGCGGCCACCGGACGCGCGGGCGGGGGCTGGGGGGTGCCCGCCCGCGACTCCCTTTTCTACGGCCGGGCCGGGACGCGCCGGCCGGCCAGCTGCCGGCCGAGACGCTGGGCCGGCGCCTCGATCACGTGGTACGTGACCAGGCACAGCGGGATCAGCACGAGGTAGTACAGCACCGGGTTCGGCAGCAGGTGCAGCAGGAGCGGGTGCAGCAGGTAGAGCGAGAAGCTGATCACGCCGAGCCGGGTCAGCGGGCGCGGGAACGCCCTGCGCCGCAACGCCAGCGCCAGCGCGAAGACGGCGAACGCGAGCACGAGCGCGGGCGCCCAGCCGGGATCGTCCTTGGCGGGGATCCCGCAGGCCAGCACCGCCAGCGCCGCCAGCCCGGCGGTCCGCCAGGAGATCGTGCCCTGCTCGGCGCGGTACACGGCGGTCCCGGCGAACATCGCGGCCAGGATGATCACGCCCTGCCAGGTGCCGGCCCGGCTGCCCAGGATCACCAGGGCCAGCCCGAGCAGCCCGCCCGCGACGGCGGCCGCCGTACGGGCCCGGCCGTGTCCGAGGACGGTGACCGCGATCGCCGCGACGACCGCGAGGCCGAGCAGCGCGGCGACCAGGTCGGCCTCGCCGTTGATCGACGCGCCCGGCAGCAGCAGCCCCGCCGGCACGGCCAGCACCGCCAGGGAGACCGCGATCCCCGCCGACCGGTGGGCCTGGCCGGTCGCGAACAGCCCCACGCTGATCAGGTAGAACGCCATCTCGTACGAGAGCGTCCAGGTCACGCCGATGACGGGCGGCAGGTTGAGCAACTCCTGCGTCATGGTCAGGTTCCCGAGCACGACCAGAGGCGCGGGGCGGTCGCCGAGCCCGGAACCGAGGGAGAACAGCCCCGCCAGGCCGAGCAGGAGCGCCAGGGCGAGCGCGGTGAGCAGCAGCGGCAGCAGGCGGAAGGCCCGGCCGGTCCAGAAGGCGCGCAGGTCGCCGCGCCGTTCCAGGGAGGCGGGGATGATGTAGCCGCTGACCAGGAAGAACACGAACACGCCCCACGTGCCGACGTCGATCCTGCGGTCGACGACCGCCCACACGGCCGGGACGAAGGCCCAGCCGGCGTGGTGGGCGGTGACGGCCAGCGCTGCCGGTCCCCGCAGGGCGTCCAGCCAGGCCAGCCGGGCGGAGGCGGGGGACATCTGTCGGATTCTAGGCCATTTGCGACAGACCCCTCCGGCGGTGTGGCCTAGTCGCCGCGGCGGCGGGACGGCGCCCGCAGCAGGCGCAGGCCGATCACCACGACGGCGACGCCCACGACGAGGACCACCGGCCCGACGACCGCCCAGGTGGCGTTGCCGCTCATCACGCTGCCGCCGACCACGCCGAGCCCCTGGAGCGTCCACAGCCCGCCCACCAGGGCCAGGAGCACGCCGACGACGATGAGGATCCAAGAGGTCATCGTTCTTCCCGTCTTTCTTCGGTGAACGCGCTTACCTGAGGGTCACCGCGCACTCTTCCACATCCCGGAGAAAAGGGGCATGGGCCACCACTTGGCAGAAGCGCTTCTCCGCCTTAGAGTCAGTGCAATGCCACACATTACTGATTGGGAAGGGATGTGCGCCGGTGCGTGACGGCAGGCCCCCGAAGCTTTCCGAGATCCCCGCGTTCGCCGCGTACATGAACACCGGCTGGGACACCCCCGACCGCACGCCGTCCGTCGTGCCTGGCGCGGCGCAGGCGGCCGCCGCCCACCGGGCCCGGCTGGCCGAGGCGCTGCCCGGCCGGACCGTCGTGCTGGCCGCGGGGCAGGCCCCGGTCCGCAACAACGACACCGTCTACGACTTCCGCGCCGACAGCGACTTCGTCTGGCTCACGGGCTGCCAGATCGAGAACGCCGTCCTGGTGCTGGCGGGCGCCGAGGCCACCGTCTACCTCCCGCCGCCCGCCTACCCGGGCGACCCGGCGTTCTACACCGACGCCAGGTACGGCGAGTTGTGGGTGGGCGCCGCGCCGGGCCTGGAGGACTGGGCGAAGGCGCTGGGCGTCGCGGTCCGGCCGCTCGCCGAGCTGACCGCCGAGATCACGCAGGACCAGGAGGTCCGCCGCGTGCTCGCCGAGCTGCGCATGTACAAGGACGACTGGGAGGCCGGGCAGCTCCGCGAGGCGGTGGACCGCACCGTCGAGGGCTTCGCCGCCGTCGTCCGCGAGATCCCCGCCGCGATCGACGGCCCCGGCGAGCGCTGGCTCCAGGGCACCTTCGACCGGTACGCCCGCGCGTACGGCAACGGCCCTGGGTACGCCTCCATCGTCGGCAGCGGCCCGCACGCCCCCACGCTGCACTGGGTACGCTGCGACGGCCCGGTGCTCCCCGGCGAGCTGCTCCTGCTCGACCTCGGCGTCGAGGCGGCGAGCTGCTACACCGCCGACGTCACCCGTACCTTCCCGGCCTCCGGCCGCTTCTCCCCGGCCCAGCGGCAGGTGCACGACCTGGTCGAACGGGCCCACCGGGCCGGGCTCGCCGCGGTCGCCCCCGGCCGCCGCTTCAGCGACTTCCACCACGCGGCGATGGAGGTCATCGCGTACGGGCTGGCCGACTGGGGCCTGCTGCCGGTCTCGGTGGACGAGGCGCTGTCCGACGCCGGGCAGCACCACCGCCGCTACCTGGTCTGCGGCGTCGGCCACCACCTGGGCCTGGACGTGCACGACTGCGGCCGGGCGAGCCAGGAGTCCTACCAGGACGCGATCATGGCCCCCGGCATGGCGCTCACCGTCGAGCCCGGCCTGTACTTCCACGCCCACGACCTCACCGTCCCGCCCGAGCTGCGCGGCGTCGGCGTACGGATCGAGGACGACCTGCTGGTCACCGAGCACGGCGCCGACGTGTTGTCGGCCGCGCTGCCCCTGGACGCCGACGGGCTGGAGAAGTGGATGGCCGCCGGCCAGCCGCCGTCGATGTGACATTGCACCGCGTAACCTTTTGTACATCCCCAGTGAGGAGAACCTTCCGCATGACCACCTCCGCCACTCCGTGGCGTGGCATCCACGTCGCGACGGCCCTGCCCTTCCACGACGACCTCTCCGTGGACCACGACGCGTACGCCGAACACGTGCGGTTCCTGGCCGAGGGCGGCTGCGACGGCGTGACGCCCAACGGCTCGCTGGGCGAGTACCAGACGCTCACCCCGCAGGAGCGGGCCCGGGTCGTCGAGACCGCCGTCGCGGCCGCCCCCGAGGGGTTCGGCGTCATGCCGGGCGTCGCCGCGTACGGCTCGATCGAGGCCCGGCTCTGGGCCGACCAGGCCGCCGAGGCCGGGGCCACGTCCGTGTTGCTGCTGCCGCCGAACGCCTACCGGGCCCCGCGCGAGGCCGTCGTCGCCCACTACCGGGAGGTCGCCAAGGCCGGGCTGCCGGTCGTCGCCTACAACAACCCGTTCGACACCAAGGTCGACCTGACGCCGGAACTGCTGGCCGAGCTGTTCCACGAGGGCCTGATCGTCGGCGTCAAGGAGTTCACCGGGGACGTGCGCAGGGCGTACGAGATCGCCGAGCTGGCGCCGGAGCTGGACCTGCTGATCGGGGCCGACGACGTGCTGCTGGAGCTGGGCATGGCCGGGGCCGTCGGGTGGATCGCCGGGTACCCGAACATGATCCCGCTGGCCACGACCCGCCTGTACCGGCTGGCGACCTCGGGCGACCCCGCCGACCTGCCCGAGGCGCTGCGCCTCTACCGCGACCTGCACCCGCTGCTGCGCTGGGACTCCAAGCCCGAGTTCGTGCAGTCGATCAAGTTGTCCATGGACCTCGCCGGACGCAAGGGCGGCGCCTGCCGGCCGCCGCGCCTGCCGCTCGCGCCCGAGCTGGTCGCCCGTATCACCGCCGACACCGAGGCCGTCCTGGAAAAGGGCTACAAGTGAGATCCCGCCGGACCTTCCACGCCGTCGACTCCCACACCGAGGGCATGCCCACCCGCGTGATCGTCGGCGGCGTCGGCACCATCCCCGGGGCGACCATGGCCGAGCGCCGGTTGTGGTTCATGGAGAACAGCGACGACGTGCGCACGCTGCTCATGTACGAGCCGCGCGGCCACGCCGCGATGAGCGGCGCGATCCTCCAGCCGCCGACCCGGCCCGACGCCGACTACGGCGTGTTGTTCATCGAGGTCTCCGGGCTGCTGCCGATGTGCGGCCACGGCACGATCGGGGTGGCGACCGTCCTGGTGGAGACCGGGATGGTGCCCGTCGTCGAGCCGGTCACCACGATCCGGCTGGACACGCCCGCCGGGCTGGTGGTCGCGTCCGTGACGGTCGAGGACGGCGCGGCGACCTCGGTGACCATCCAGAACGTGCCCTCGTTCGCGTACGCGCTGGACCGCAAGGTCGAGGTGCCCGGCTACGGCGAGATCGGCTACGACCTGGCCTTCGGCGGCAACTTCTACGCGTTCGTCGAGCTGGCCGACCTGGGCCTGCCCTTCGACCGGGCGCGCGCCGGCGACCTGCTGGCGGCCGGCCTCGCGATCATGGACGCGGTGAACGAGCACGACCGGCCGGTCCACCCCGAACGCCCCGACATCAACGGCTGCCACCACGTCTACCTGGCCGCCCCCGGCTCGACCGCGCAACTGTCCAGGCACGCCATGGCCATCCACCCCGGCTGGTTCGACCGCTCGCCGTGCGGCACCGGCACCAGCGCCCGCATGGCCCAGTTCCACGCGAAGGGCGAGCTGGCGATCGGGGACGACTTCGTCAACGAGTCGTTCATCGGCACCCGCTTCACCGGGCGGCTGCTCGGCGAGACCACGGCCGGCCCGCTGCCCGCCGTGCTGCCCTCGATCACCGGCCGCGCCTGGGTCACCGGCACCTCGCAGTTCCACCTCGACCCGACCGACCCGTTCCCGGCGGGTTTCCTGCTGTGAGCCTCGCACCCGAACTGCGCGTCATCGGCCGCAGGGAGAACCTGCGCGACCGCATCAGGGACGCCCTGCGCGCCGCGATCATCTCCGGCGAGCTGGAACCCGGCGTGGTCTACTCGGCCCCCGCCCTCGGCGCGCAGTTCGGCGTGTCGGCCACCCCGGTCCGGGAGGCGATGCTCGACCTGGTCAAGGAGGGGCTGATCGTGCCCCACCCCAACAAGGGCTTCCGGGTGACCGAGATGTCGGAGGAGGACCTCGACAACCTGGCCGCCGTCCGGCTGCTCATCGAGCCGCCGGCCGTACGCGAGACCGTGCCGGTGATCCCCGAGGCCGACTTCCCGCACCTGCGCGAGCTGGCCCAGGACATCGTGGACGCCGCCGAACTCGGTGACCTGGTCGCCTACGTCGAGGCCGACCACGTCTTCCACCTGACCCTGCTCGGGCACACCGGCAACCGTTTCCTGCTCGACGTCGTGTCCGACCTGCGCGCCAGGACGAGGCTGCTCGGCCTGACCCCGCTGCTGCGCGGCGGCGGGCTGGCGCGTTCGGCGGCCGAGCACCACGAACTGCTCGACCTGGTCGAGGCGCGCGACCCGGTGGGGGCCGAACTGCTCATGCACCGCCATATCGGCCACGTACGCGGCCTGTGGGCGGGCGGCGCGAAGGGCACGCCGTGAGCGCCGACCTGGTCGTGGTCGGCGCGGGCGTGGTGGGCGCGGCCGGCGCGTACTTCGCCGCGCTGGCCGGGCTGCGCGTGGTGGTCGTCGAGCGCGGCGCCATCGCCGGGGGCACCTCCAGCGCGGGCGAGGGCAACCTGCTGGTGTCCGACAAGGAGGCCGGCCCCGAGCTCGACCTCGCGCTCTACTCCCAGCGGGTGTGGCGCGAGGACCTGGGCGAGCACACCGGGCTGTGGGAGTTCGAGGCCAAGGGCGGCCTGGTCGTCGCGGCGTCGGAGCACGGCGTCGCGTCGCTGCGCGAGCTGGGCGAGCACCAGCGCCGCCACGGCGTCGAGGTACGCGACGTCGCCGGGGACGAGCTGCGCGACTACGAGCCGCACCTCGCGCCCGGCCTGGCCGGAGCCGCCTTCTACCCCCAGGACGCCCAGGTCCAGCCCATGCTGGTGGTCGCCCACCTGCTCCGCCTGGCCCGCGCCCACGGCGCCCGCGTACGCACCCGCACCGCCGTCACGGGCTTCCTGCGCGACGGCGACCGCGTGACCGGCGTGCGCACCACGGCCGGCGACCTGCCCGCCGGGGCGGTGCTCAACGCGACCGGCACGTGGGCCGGCGACGTCGCCGCCCTGGCCGGGGTGCACGTCCCCGTGCTGCCCAGGCGCGGGTTCGTCCTCGTCACCCAGCCCATGCCGCCCCGGACGATCCGGCACAAGGTCTACGCCGCCGAGTACGTCGGCGACGTGGCCAGCTCCGACGCCGCCCTGCAGACCTCGCCCGTCGTCGAGGGCACCGGCAGCGGCACGATCCTCATCGGCGCCTCCCGTGAGCGCGTCGGCTTCGACCGCACGTTCTCCACCGAGGCGGCCGGCGCGCTGGCGGCCAAGGCGATCGTGTTGTTCCCGATGTTGCGCGACGTCCGGGCCATGCGCACCTATCTGGGGTTCCGGCCGTACTGCCCGGACCATCTGCCGGTGATCGGCCCCGACCCGCGCGCGCCCGGTCTGTGGCACGCCTGCGGGCACGAGGGCGCCGGCATCGGCCTGTCCGCGGGCACCGGCAAGCTGATCGCCCAGGCGCTCACCGGGCGGGCTCCCGACCTCGACCTCGGGCCGTTCGCGCCCGACCGTTTCCCCGACACCGTTCCGGCGACCGAGGAGGCGCCCCGATGACCCACGAGCTGACCTTCCGCGGCACGACCGTCCGCGCCGAGCCCGGCCAGAGCGTAGGCGCCGCCCTGGTGGCGGCCGGCATCCTCGACTGGCGCACCACCCGGGTGGCGGGCCGGCCGCGCGGCCTGTTCTGCGGCATCGGCGTCTGCTTCGACTGCCTGATCACCGTCGACGGCGTCCCCGACCAGCGCGCCTGCCTGGTCCCGGCCCGCGACGGCATGCGCCTCGGCGACGAGCCCGCCCCGGGCGACGGCGAGCCGGGAGGCGGCCATGCGTGAGACGTACGACGTCGCCGTGGTCGGCGCGGGCCCGGCGGGGCTGGCCGCCGCCGTCGAGGCCGCCGAGGCCGGGCTCGGCGTCGCCCTCGTCGACGCCGCCGGGCAGCCAGGCGGCCAGTTCTGGCGGCACTACGACGAACGCCACGCCCGCCCCGGCGACAGCGCGGGCCACCACGGCTGGGCGGTCTTCACCCGGCTCCGCGACCGGCTGCGCGCCCTGAGCTCAGCCGGACGGATCAGCTACCTGCCCGGCCTCCAGGTCTGGCTCGCCACCCGCGACGGCGGCGGCACGTTCACGCTGCGCGCCACGCCGGTCGTCCCCGGCGAGGGGACGGCGGTCACCGCCCGCGCGCTGATCCTGTGCCCCGGAGGCTACGACCGGCAGCTTCCCGTCCCGGGCTGGGACCTGCCCGGCGTGATGGCGGCCGGGGGAGTGCAGGCCCTGCTCAAGGGGCAGCGCACGCTCGCCGGCCGCCGTGCGGTGGTCGCCGGGACCGGGCCGTTCCTGCTGCCCGTCGCGACCGGCCTGGCCGCCGCCGGGGCACGGGTCGCCGCCGTCGCCGAGGCCAACGCCACGCTCGGCTGGCTGCGCGACCTGCGGGGAGCGGCGTCGGCGCCCGCCAAGGGGTTCGAGGCCGTCCAGTACGCGGCGCTGATGGCCCGCCACCGCGTCCCGTACCGGACGAGGACCGTGGTCACCGAGATCCTGGGCGAGGACCGGGTCGAGGCGGTCCGGCTCAGCGGGACCGGCCGCGACGGCCGCCCGGCCGGGCCGGTCACGGAGGTCGCCGCCGACCTCGTCGCGCTCGGCTGGGGCTTCACGCCCTCGCTGGAACTGCCGCTCATGCTCGGCGCGGACACCAGGAAGGACACCGACGGCTCGCTCGTCGTGACCGTGGACGCCTTCCAGCGCACCGGCGTCCCCGGCCTGTACGTCGCGGGCGAGGCCACCGGCGTCGGCGGCGCCGTACTGGCCGGGCAGGAGGGCAGGCTGAGCGCCCTGGCGCTGGCCCGTACGCTCGGCCGTCCCGCCGACCCGGCGCTGATGGGCCGGTTGCGCCGGTCGATCGTACGCGGGCGCCGCTTCGCCGCGGCCATGCACCGGACCTACCCCGTGCCGCCCGCCTGGACGTCCTGGCTGCGGGACGACACGCTGGTCTGCCGCTGCGAGGAGGTCTCCTACGGCGATCTCCGCCACGCCCACGACGACCTGGGCGCCGACGACCCGCGCACGATGAAGATGCTGGCCAGGCCCGGCATGGGGTGGTGCCAGGGACGGGTGTGCGGGTTCGCCACCGCCGGCGTCGCGGCCTGCCTGAGCCGCCGCGAGAGCACGGCGGACGACCTGCGCCCGCTGTCCACCCGGAGCCTGGCGGCCCCGGTGCCCCTGGGCGAACTGGCCGCCCTGACCGACGAAGACGCCGAAGGAAGAGGAAGAGACCTTGAGTGACGTTCTGAGTGTCGACCCGCGTACCGGGGAGCCCCGCGAGCGTGTCGCGGCGGAGTCGGCCCCGCAGGACGTGGACCGTGCCGTACGCGCCGCCGCCGCCACCCTCCCGGCGCTGGCCGACCGCGCCGTACGCGCCGACCTGCTGCGTACCGCCGCCGCGCTCCTGGAGGAGGGCGGCGAGGAGATCATCGCGACCGCCGACGCCGAGACGGCGCTCGGCCGGGTACGCCTCACCGGCGAGCTGGCCCGCACCTGCTACCAGCTGCGCGCCTTCGCCGAGGTGGCCGAGGCGGGCGCCTTCCTGGACGTGATCATCGACCACGCCGACCCGGACGCCCGCCCGGCCCCCCGCCCCGACCTGCGGCGTTACAAGGTGCCGCTGGGCGTGGTCGCGGTCTTCTCGGCGAGCAACTTCCCGCTGGCCTTCAGCGTGCCGGGCGGCGACACCGCCAGCGCGCTGGCCGCCGGCTGCCCGGTCGTCGTCAAGGCGCATCCGGACCACCCGGCGACCAGCGTCCTGACCGCCCGCGCGCTGCGCGCCGCCGCGGAGAAGGCCGGCCTGCCCGCCGACGTCGTGGGCCTGGTCCACGGCTTCTCGGCGGGCCCGGAGCTGGTCCGCCACCCGCTGACCGCCGCCGTCGGATTCACCGGCTCGGTACGCGGCGGCCGGGCGCTGCACGACCTGGCCGCCGCCCGGCCGAGGCCGATCCCGTTCCACGGCGAGCTGGGCAGCCTCAACCCGGTCGTGGTGACCGAGCAGGCGGCCGCGACCAGGGCGGCCGCGATCGGCGCCGGGCTGGCCGCCTCCTACACCCAGGGCCTCGGCCAGTTCTGCGTCAAGCCGGGCCTGGTCCTGCTGCCCGCGGGCGCGGCGGGCGACGCGGTGCTCGACGCCGTGGTCACGGCCACGGTGCCCGCCGGGCCGCTGCTCGACCCGCGCATGCGGGCGGCCTTCCTCGACGGCGTACGCTCCCGGGCCGCGTTGCCCGGCGTCGCGCAGGCGCTGGCCGCGGGCGAGGACGAGGCCGCGCCGCTCGCCGTCCGGCCGGGCGTGCTGACCGTGGCGGCCGGACAGCTCGCCGCCGGCACCCACGCCGAGCTGCTGGAGGAGTGCTTCGGCCCGGTCACCGTCGTGGCCCGCTACGGCTCCGAGGCCGAGCGGGACGCGGTGCTCGGCACGTTGCCCGGCAACCTCACCGCGACCGTGCACCTGGGGGCCGGCGAGCGCGAGGGCGCGGCGGCCGGGCTGGTCGCCAGGCTGGCCGGACTGGCCGGGCGCGTCGTCGTGGACGGCTGGCCCACCGGCGTGACGGTCGCCCCCGCGATGCAGCACGGCGGGCCGTACCCGGCCTCGACCAGCACCTCGACCTCGGTCGGCAGCACCGCGATCGAGCGCTGGCTGCGCCCGGTGTGCTTCCAGGACACCCCCGACGCGCTGCTGCCGCCGGAGCTGCGCGAGGACAACCCGCTCGGCGTCCCGCGCCGGGTGGACGGAGTCGCCTGACAGGTTTATCTACACTTGTAGACGTTCTGGGGCTATATTGCTCGTGTGTCCACCACCGACTCCACGGTCGTGGCCGTCACCGGCGAGGTCCCAGCGGCCTCGCTGGGCGCGGTCCTTCCGCACGAGCACCTGCTGAGCGACTTCGCCCCGCCCGACGACACCCCCGAGTCCTGGGCCCTTGCCGGCCGCGTCCGTCCCACGGCCGCGAGCCGGCTCCGCCTCTACCGCGTGCCGCTCACGATGGACCTGCTCGGCGAGGTCGGCATGGGCGCCGTCAACCGCGACGACCTGCTGCTCGGCGACGCGGACCTGGCCGCCGCCGAGGCCGCCGCGTTCCGGGAGGCCGGCGGCGGCACGCTGGTGGACCTCACCACCGACGGGCTCGGCCGTGACCCGGCCGGGCTGCGCCGGCTCGCCGAGGCGACCGGCCTGACCGTCGTCATGGGCTGCGGCTGGCACCACCCGGCGCGCGTCGAAGGTCTCGCCGGACGGGACGCCGGCAGCCTGGCCGCCGAGCTGGTCCGCGACCTCACCGAAGGCGTGCACGGCGTACGCGCGGGCATCATCGGCGAGCTCGGGGCGCTCGACCCCGGCGTGCCCGCCGAGCGTGCCGTACTCGCCGCGGCCGCCCGCGCGTCGGCGGCCACCGGCGCCGCCGTCTCGCTCGCCCGCCACGACGACCCCGGCGTCCAGCAGCGGGTCCTCGACCTGCTCGCCGAGGAGGGCGCGGACCTCACGCGGGTGGCCGTCGGCCACTGCGACGCGCTGTCCCCGCGGCCCGACGAGCTCGAACCGCTGCTCGAACGCGGCGTCTTCGTCCAGTTCGACCAGCTCGGCCGGCTGCCCACGGCGATCAGCGTCGCCGACGACCAGGACGTCGCCGCGGCCGTCCTCGAACTCGCCCGCCGCGGCCACGCCGGACGCCTCCTGCTGTCGCACGACGTACGCGCCAAGTCGCAGCTGCTCGCCTACGGCGGCGGCGGGTACACGTTCGTCCTGCGGCAGTTCGTGCCGTACCTGAGGATGCTCGGGGCCGGCGACGAGCTGATCGAGACCCTCACCGTGCGCAACCCGAGCCGGCTGCTCACGCTCCGGACCGAGGAGGCGGGCTCGTGAGCCGCTACCCCTTCACCATCCCGAACCTGGCCGGTCAGGCGCTCACCGTGGCCGGACCGGTGGACCCCGCGCGGCTCGGGCCGACGCTCATGCACGAGCACATCTTCGTGGACCTGCGCAGGCCCGCCCGGTCCCGCCGGCCGGGCGAGGACGCGCCCGCGGCGGCCGAGCCGCTCACGCTGGCCAACCTCGCGCGCGCCCGCCACGGCGGGCCGAACGCCGACAACGACATGCTGGGCGACTTCGACGAGATGCTCGACGAGACCCTCGCCTTCGCCCACAGCGGCGGCCGCACGATGGTCGAGGTCTCGCCCATCGGCCTCGGCCGCGACCCGGAGGCGCTGCTGCGGCTGTCGCGGGCCAGCGGGCTGCACATCGTCATGGGCGGCGGCTGGTACACCCCGACGTTCCACCCGGCCGACATGGACGGGCGCGACGTGGACGAGCTGGCCGACGTCATCGTGCGCGACGTCGTGCTCGGGGCCGACGGCACCGGCGTCCGTACGGGGATCATCGGCGAGGTCGGCGCGGAGTCGGCGCCGCTGACCGGCAACGAGCTCAAGAGCGTACGGGCCGCCGGACGGGCCAGCCGGATCACCGGCGCGCCGGTCACCTTCCACTTCGGCGGCGTCGGCGAGGAGAAGTTCCGGGTGCTCGACATCCTCCAGGAGGAGGGCGTCGCCCCCGCCAACGTCGTCATGGGGCACTGCATGGATGTCCTGTCCGGCCCCGCCTTCGCCGAGCGCCTGCTCGCCCGCGGCGTCTTCGTCGAGTTCGACTTCCTGGCCGCGCCCGGCAGCCCGTGGGGCCACCTCGTCCTGGGCAGCGACCACAAGATCCTGCGCGGCATCGCCGACCTGGTCGAACGCGGCCACGCGGGCCAGATCGTGCTCGGCCACGACGTGTGCCAGAAGATCCAGCTCAAGAGGTACGGCGGCAAGGGCTACGACTACATCCCCCGCCACTTCCTGCCCGCCCTGAGCCGCCTCGGCGTCAGCCCCGAGGCCATCCACACGATCATGGTCGAGAACCCGGCACGGGCGCTCGCCTTCGCAGAACCGCAGTGATCAGGAGAACCATGCCCCCCACCCCCGTGCCCTTCGACCCGGCGCTGACCGCCGTCCTGGCCGGCATGCCCGCCGCGGACGGCCCCGCGCCGACCCTCGACACCATCCCCCTCATGCGCGCCGCCGGCGCGGCCATGCCCATGCTCCCGGTCGCCGAGGTGATCGGCGACCGGGAGATCGACGCCGAGGAGCGGCTCGTCCCCGGCCCGGCCGGCGCGCCCGACCTGGAGATCACCGTCCTGCGCCCGCGCCGCGCGACGACTCCGGTCCCCGGGCTCTACAACATCCACGGCGGCGGCATGATCACCGGCCACCGGGCCATGGACACCCCGCGCCTGGTCGCGCTCGTCGAGGAGCTGGGCGTCGTCGCCGTCAACGTCGAGTACCGCCTGGCCCCCGAGCACCCCCACCCGGCGCCGGTCGAGGACTGCTACGCCGGTCTGACCTGGATGTCCGGGCACGCCGCCGAGCTGGGCGTGGACCCCCGGCGCATCGTGGTCATGGGCGGCAGCGCCGGAGGCGGGCTGGCCGCCGGGGTCGCCCTGCTGGCCCGCGACCGCGGCGGGCCGCACCTGGCCGGGCAGCTCCTGCTCTGCCCGATGCTGGACGACCTGAACACGACGGTGTCCAGCCACCAGTACGACGGCCTCGGCACCTGGCCGCGTGCACTCAACCTGCTCGGCTGGCGGGCGCTGCTCGGCGAGCGGGCCGGCGACCCGGACGCCGACGTGCCGGTGTACGCGGCCCCGGCGCGGGCGGCCGACCTGTCGGGGTTGCCGCCCGCGTTCGTCGAGGCGGGCAGCGCCGAGCTGTTCCGCGACGAGGACGTGGCGTACGCCACCCGGATCTGGGCCGCCGGCGGGCAGGCCGAGCTGCACATCTGGGGCGGCGCCTTCCACGGGTTCGACATCTTCGCCCCGGACCACGAGGTCACCGCGGCCGCCCTCGCCTCCCGCCTCTCCTGGTTCCGCCGCACCCTCTCCCTCTGATCCCCGGGGGTCCGGCCCGCCGCCTGCCTTCGCCTCCGGGACGCCCCCACCTCAGATGCCCAGGGTGCGTTGGAACCAGGAGTGCCTGGCCTCCAGGGCGGCGCGGGAGACGCGGGCGCCGGGCGTGCTCGCGAAGCCGTGGTGGCCGCCCGCCCACACGTGCAGCTCCGCCTGCCCGCCGGTGGCCCAGACGCGGCCGGCGAACTCGACCGCCTCGTCGCGGAACACCTCGGCCGCCCCGACCTCGATGAAGACCGGCGGCAATCCCGACAGGTCGGCCGCCCGCGCCGGGACCTCGTGCGGCAAGACGTCCGGGCCGCCGCGCCGGTCGCCGAGCAGGGCGGTCCAGGCGGTGTCGTTGTTGTTGCGGTCCCAGGCGCCGATGCCGTCGTACTGGTGGCTCGACACGGTCGAGTTCCGGTCGTCGATCATGGGCGCGCCGATGTAGAGACCGGCGGCGGCCGGGCCGTTCCGGTCGCGCGCCAGGATGCCGACGGACGCCGTGAGCCCGCCCCCGGCGCTGAACCCGGACACGACCAGGCGGCCCGGGTCGAACCCCAGCTCCCCGGCGTGCCCGGCGGTCCAGAGGTAGCCCGCGTAGCAGTCCTCGGCCGCCGCCGGGGCCGGGTGCTCGGGAGCCAGGCGGTACTCGACCGTCACGCCGACCATGCCGTGGTCCAGGGCCGCCTGGATCAGGCTCTCGACGCCGAAGAACCGGGTGCCGAGGATCATCCCGCCGCCGTGGATCTCGTACACGGCCGCCGCGCCGGGCGCGGGCCCGCCCTTGGGACGTACGACGGTGAGGGTGACGTCGGGGGCGCCTTCGGGGCCGGGCACGTCCACGTCCCACCACTCGACGGGCCGGTCGCCGACGATCTCCTCCATGGGCGGGATCAGCCCGGCGAAGATCTCGCGATTGCGCAGGATGGTGTCCGCGCGCAGCGGGACGCTCTCGACCGCCGCCAGGAACGCCGCGAGACCTTCCGCCAGCTCAGGGTCGTAGGGAACGGGGACGTAGCTCATCGTGCCGCCTCTCGGAGGTGTACGGGCGGTTTAAAGTCTACGAGTGTAGAAGCTATCTGTCCTGATATACACGGGTACGCGATCAGTCTGACCATGCCCCCCCAAGGAGATGACCCTGGTGAGAAGACTCCTCGAAGCGACCCCGTTACGTGCCGGGCTCGTCGCGGCCGTCGCTCTGACCGGCGCGCTGCTGACCTCCGCCCCGGCCGGCGCCACCACGGCGGGCCTGGAGACCGCCTCCGTCACGCAGTCGGCCGCCGCCTCCCGCCCGTCCAACGGCCGGATCATCTACGACCGCATCAGCGGCGGCAACGGCGTACTCAAGATCAAGAACGGCACGTCCAAGGACGGCGTCGTCACCATCGTCAGAGGCCGGGCCAAGGCGGTCAGCATCTACGTGCGGGCGAGATCCACGGCCCGCATCAAGGACGTCAGGGACGGCACGTACCGGATCTTCTTCACGACCGGCTACCGGTTCAGCACGTCGAAGGGCCGCTTCACCAGGGCCGCGACGTACCAGAAGTTCAACAACCGGCTGCGCTTCCGTACGACCTCGACCCAGTACACCATCTGGACCCTGACCCTCAACCCGATCAGGGGTGGCAACGCGCGCACCAGCCCCGTGAACCCGAAGGACTTCCCCTGATCCACGGCCGGGCGGCGCCGACCGGAGGGTCCGGCCCTCTGGTCAGCGCTTGCCGAGCCCGCCGCCGATCCAGCCCATCACGCGGTCGGCCATGATGTACAGGCGGGGCGGCACGTGCGGGAGCACCGCGGAGTGCCGCTGGCCGAGCAGCGCGATCATCTGAATCGGCGGGTAGCCGATGTAGCGCGGCAGGTTCTCGTACCACTGGGCGCTGTAGCGGGCCGACTTCTGGTGCGGGCGGATCGCCGAACGGCGTTCGCGGTCGTAGCGGGCCAGGGCGGCCCCCAGCTCCGGTTCCGCCTGTAGCGCGTTGACCAGGAAGGCGGCGTCCCCGAAGGCAAGGGCGGTGCCCGCGCCGATGGAGTAGTGGGTGGTGTGCGCGGCGTCCCCGAGCAGCACGAGGTCGTCGCGGTACCACGTGCGGTTGGTCAGGGTGCGGAAGTTCAGCCAGTTGGCGGTGCCGTCGGAGTTGGCCCGGCCGATCAGCGGATGGCCGTCGAGGATGTCGGCGAACAGCTTCTCCAGCAGCGCCAGCCCGTCGGCCTGGGAGGCCTGGTCGAGGCCGAGCCCCTTCCAGGTCTCGGGGGAGCACTCGACGACGCACGTGCTGTGGTCGTCGCTGTAGACGTAGCAGTAACACCAGATCCAGCCGTGCGCGGTCTCGACGAAGGCGAAGGTGAAGGAGTCGAAGAACTTGGTGGTGCCGAGCCAGATGTAGTGGTTGCGGCCGACCGCGACCTCGGAGCCGAAGTGGTCGGCGTGGCGCTCGCGCAGCACGCTGTTGATGCCGTCGCCCGCGACGACGAGGTCGGCGTCCAGTTCGTCCCGGCTGGTGATCTCGCGGCCGTACTCGACCTGCACGCCGAGGGAGCGGGCGCGGTCGGCGAGGATGTCGAGCAGGCGGTGACGGCAGATGCCGAAGCCCTCGTCCGACTCCGACAACGTCACCGTCGCGCGGTCCTGGACGTGGGTGACCCAGCTGTCCCAGCGGATCGAGTTCTCCCTGATGACGTCCGCCGACTCGGCGTCGGCGGCGCGCAGGTTGTTGAGCAGGTCGTCCCAGTAGGTCACGCCCCAGCCGTACGTCGACCCGGCCGGGTTGCGCTCGTGGACGGTGACCTCGTAGGACGGGTCGACCCGCTTCATCAGGATCGAGAAGTACAGGCTGGCGGGACCACCGCCGACGCAGGCGACCTTCACACTAGCTCCCCTAGCGACAGAAAGTAATCAATTCATCACAGAGGGTATCAGGTGGTCGATGTGAGAGAAGGAGGCGCGCCGCCCGCCGGCCGGGTCAGGTCGTGGGCTGGGCCAGGCCGCGCCAGCCGAAGGTGAGGCTGCCGGCCAGGAGCACGACGCCGGACAGCACCCCGCTGACGATCGGCACCCACGCCACCGCCGGCGTGGCCGCCAGCACGAGCCCCCCGGCGCCGAGCAGCGTGAGCGCCACGCCGGGCACCGCGATGCTCCAGTCCTTCCAGATCGGCGCCAGCGCGACGAAGTGCACGCCCACCACGAACGCGACCCACCCCACGTTCCCCTCCTCGGGGCGTCCGAGGGCGGCCAGCACCCGCAGCCCGCCGAACAGCAGGACCGCCTCGGCCACGACCACGGCCAGGTAACCGGCCCCGAACATGCCCCGCCGGGCGGCCGGGGCGGCCGGGGCGGGACGTTCCCGCCGGGCGGTACGGAACCACATCGCGAGCACGGCCGCCGCCGCCAGGCAGGCGGCCGCCCGCAGGACGTTCGCGGTCACGGGGTCGAGGGGGCCGCGCGCGTTGACGACGACGAACACCGCGCCGAACACCGCGCCGACCAGCAATCCAGTCATTCGCTGCATGAGGTCCATCGAAGTGCCCCGAGCGACCCGCGCACACGGGGGCTGGGACGAGGCCGGGGTAGCCCTGGCCCTACCTCGCCGAGCCGCGCAGGTACGCCAGCACCGCCAGCACCCGCCGGTTGTCGTCCTCGGTGGCGGGCAGGTCGAGCTTGGCGAACACGGAGGCCACGTGCTTGCCGACGGCCGCCTCCGTGATCGACAGCGTGCGGGCCACCGCGCTGTTGGACCGGCCCTCGGCGATCAGCGCCAGCACCTCCCGCTCCCGCGGCGACAGCCGGTACGCCGGCTCGGTGACCTCCCTGGCCCGTGCCCACGCGTGCTCGAACAGGTCGATGAGGGTGGCGATCAGCCCCTGCTGCCTGACCATCAGCGCCCCGGGCGTGTAGGCGAGCGGGGTGATCCGGACGAACGCCACGGAGCGGTCGAAGATGAGGAGCTGCTGGATCGGCTCGTCGATGACCCGGTGCAGGTCGCCGGCGGCGTGCAGCTCCCTGATCCGGGCCGCCTTGCGCGGGTCGTCCAGCATGCTCGAATGGACGATGGTGCGCATCGTCAGGCCGTCGCGCAGGGCGTCCAGGACGGTGCGCCGGCTGCGCTGCTCGTCGCGGCCCTGCTCGCGCGAGCCCACCGGGTGCATGGCGCGCAGCTCGTCCGCCGCGCTTGAGGCCCGCAGGATCTGCCGCTGGATGAGCTCGGGGTCCTCCAGGCGCTCGATGTCCACCGGGATGCCGCGCAGCTCGCCGACCACCTCTTCCAACCGGCGGGCGAGCTGGTCCAGGGACTGGCTCTCGTTCACATGCCTCCTACGTGCGCAATATGCCATTTTCGCTGGTACACGGGGAGATGCCCAAATCGCGAAGGAGGGCGCCGCCCGTCCGTGCTCACACGATCGTTCGAAGGCTGTGAGGTGGGCGTTGCATGAGGGCGGGATGATCGGGTAGGCCTGGCGGCATGTCACTTTCGCACTGTGCGGGCTGGTTGCTGGCGGGACGCTACCGGCTGCTGTCCGAGCTGGGCCAGGGTGGCATGGGCCGGGTCTGGAGGGCGCACGACGAGCTGCTCGACCGGCCGGTCGCGGTCAAGGAGGTCACCCTCGGGCACACGATGGGCGACGAGCGGGAGCGGCTGCTCGGGCGTACGATGCGGGAGGCCCGGCTGGCCGCCCGGCTGACCCACCCGCACATCGCCGCCGTCTACGACGTGGTGGTGGCCGACGAGCGGCCGTGGATCGTGTTGCAACTCGTTCCCTCGCGCAGCCTCGCCGACGTGATCGCCGAACGCGGGCCGCTGTCCGCGCCCGAGACCGCGCGCATCGGGTTGCAGGTCCTTGAGGCGCTGAGCGCGGCGCACGCCGACGGCATCGTGCACCGCGACGTCAAACCCGGGAACATCCTGCTGAACGGCGATCGCCACGCCCTGCTCACCGACTTCGGCCTGGCCACCACCCTGGACGACCAGGCCCACCTCACCCAGTCGGGCACGGTGGTCGGCACACCGGCGTACATCGCCCCCGAACGCCTGCGCGGCGGCCCGGCCAGCCCACAGGCCGACCTGTGGTCGCTCGGCGCCACCCTGTACGCGGCCGTCGAAGGCCACTCGCCCTTCCCTCACAGCGGCCATCTGGCGGCCCTGACCGCGGTGCTGACCTCCCGGCCGGCCCCGTTCCACCAGGCCGGGCCGCTCGCGCCGGTCATCGCCGGGCTGTTGGAGAAGGACCCCGCGCGCCGGATCGACGGCGACGAAGCCCGGCGGCGCCTGACCCGGGTGGCCGCCCTGTACGACGAGAAGCCCTGCGACACCGCCGCCGTCCCGGTGGCCGCCGCCCTTCCCCGGACCGGCGATCTCTTCCCGCCGACCCTCGGCCCCGAACCCACCGCGGCCGCCGTCCCCCTGGAGACGGGCGGTGGCGAGGGCGCCGACGGCGTGACGCGCGCGGTCACCGATCCGGAACACCCGGGACGACGACCCCACGGACAGGCCCGGGAGGGGCGTTCCGGGGTCAGGACCGTCGAGTGGGGCCGGGCGATGCGCGGCGGCGTTCACGGGCTGGCCCGGGGGCTTCGGGAGCATCGGCAGTTGTCGCCGTTCTCGGTGTCGATCCCGCAGCCCATCAGGCCGCAGCGGTGGCGGCAGGTCACCGCCCTGGCCGCGCTGATCACCAGCGTGCTCGTCACCACCTCCTGGACCGGCGACGACGCCCCCGCCCCCCGTACGCCCGCCTATGCCGACCCCGCGCCCGACCAGGTCGCCGAGCACGAGGGCGACCTGCACCCCGTCGCCGTGTCGCGCGACCGTACCCCTGACCGGGCCTCCGGAAGCGCCGACGAGAATGCCCGCGAGAGTGCCCGCCGCCTGCCCGTCCAGCCCTCCGCCCGGCCCCGCGCCGTGGTCGGCGCGGGGGCGGGCAAGGGCAGGAAGGTCGGCCTCAAGGGGGCCGACACCAAGCACGGCAAGGGCCTCGGCCGCGGCAAGGGCAACGGACAGACCAAGCACAACTAGCGCCCAGCCCCACCCCCGGCGTCAGCGCTCCAAAGTGTGCTCAGGGAGGGGGAGGCGGAGGACGAAGCGGGCGCCCTTGGGGGAGTCCTCGATGGTGAGCGTGCCGTCGTGCGCGGTCGCGATCTCGCGGGCGATCGACAACCCGAGGCCGGTGCCGCCGGCGTCGCGGTTGCGGGAGTCGTCGAGGCGGGTGAAGCGCTGGAAGACGACCTCGCGCTGGTCCGGCTCGATGCCCCCGCCGTCGTCCAGCACCTCCAGTACGGCCTGCCCGTCCTCCTCCCGGACCGTCACGACCACCCGCGTCTCGGCGTGCCGCTCGGCGTTGTCCAGCAGGTTCGTCAGCAGGCGGGTGAGCTGCAGCCGGTCGCCCATGACGACCACGCCCTCCTGCGGGTCGGTGACCACGCGCTTGGTACGGGCCCTGGTGGTCTCGGCGACGACCAGCTCGCCCAGGTCCACCGGCTCGTGGTCGCTCGGGGCGCCGGCGTCCAGCCTGGTCAGGGTGAGCAGGTCGGTGACGATGGCCTGCAACCGGTCGAGGCTGGCCAGCACCTGGGTGCTGGTCTCGGTCCAGTCGGTCTCCTCAGGGTGCAGCATCGCCTCCTCGACCTGCGCGCGCATGGCGGTGATCGGGCTGCGCAGGTCGTGCGAGGCGTCGCCGGCGAATCTTCGTTGCTGCTCCATCGCGGCCTCCTGGCGGGCCCGCGCGGTCTCCAGCCGTTCCAGGGTCTGGTTGGCGGTCTCGGCCAGGGCCCTGATCTCGTCGTCGGTGTCCGGTACGGGCACGCGCAGCCCTCCGCCGTCGGCGGTGATCTCGGCGAGCCTCTTGGTGATGCTGCTGACCGGCGCGAGCGTCCTGGCCACGACCCGCGACACCCCGAACCACGTCAGCGCGACCAGCAGCACCGACACCCCGGCCTGGAACAACATCACCTGCGGGCTGACGAACCAGGGGACCGCCGGGTCGAAGGCGTAGATGATCCAGGTGCCCTCCGGCTGGAACGCGCGCAGGGCGACCACGAGCTCGCACCGGCCGGGGAAGGCGGGCAGGTCGCAGCTCTTGCTGACGTAGTTGGCCTGGTCCTGCTGCGGCAGGCGGTCCGTCTGGCGGGGCGCGGCGGTCAGGTTCGGCGTCCAGGAGACGGCCCGCCCGAGGGGGTCGACCACCTGGATGCCGTCGAGCCCGCCGTCCTCCAGTACGCGGGGAAGCTGGTTGCGCTTGACCATGAGGAGCACGCGCAGGGCCTTGCCGGACACCTCGCCGGCGCGCACGTCGGTGACGTCGTCGTGGATGCCGAACAACACGAAGCCGCTGACGACGATGTTCAGCAGCAACATGGCGATGCCGGCGAGCAGTGCCAGCCGCGTGCGCAGCGACCGGCGCAACCGTGTTCTCACCCGTGTCCCCCCGGGATCAGAAGAACACGGTTGGGGTACCAGGCCCTAACTTAGGGAGATTCCTCGATAAATACGGTTACGCCGGGACGAGTCGCCCTGCTACTCCTCCACAGCCTTCAGCACGGCGTCCGCGATCGACCGCGGGTCGACCCCGAAGTGCCCGCGTACGGCCTCCCGCGTGTCGGAGAGCCCGAACCCGTCGGTGCCGAGCGAGGTCCACGGCCGGTCGATCCACGGGCTGATCTGGTCGGGCACCGCCCGCATCCAGTCGCTGACCGCGATCACCGGCCCCTCCGTCCCGGCCAGCGCCTGCCGCAGGTACGGCACCCCGTCCGTGGACATGGCCTCGCGCCGCAGCTCGCTCCACGAGGTGACCGACCAGACGTCCACGCCGACCCCGTACTCGTCGGCGAGCAGCCGCTGGGCCTCCAGCGCCCAGTGGATGGCGGTGCCGCTGGCCAGCAGGTGCGCCGCGCCGCCGCCGGCGGAGTAGCGGTAGATGCCCTTGAGGATGCCCTCCTCGACACCCTCGGGCATCGCGGGCTGGGGCAGCGGCTCGTTGTAGAGGGTGAGGTAGTAGAACACGTCCTCGCCCGCCTCGCCGTACATGCGCCTGAGCCCGTCGCGGACGATGACGCCGACCTCGTAGGCGAAGGCCGGGTCGTAGGCCAGGCAGGCGGGGTTGGCGGAGGCCAGGAGCTGGGAGTGGCCGTCGGCGTGCTGGAGGCCTTCGCCGGTCATCGTGGTGCGGCCGGCCGTCGCGCCGAGCAGGAATCCGCGGCCGAGCTGGTCGGCCAGGGCCCACATCTGGTCGCCGGTCCGCTGCCAGCCGAACATCGAGTAGAAGATGTAGAACGGGATCATCGGCTCGCCGTGGGTGGCGTAGCTGCTGGCCGCCGCGGTGAAGGAGGCCATCGACCCGGCCTCGGTGATGCCCTCGATGAGGATCTGCCCGTCCACCGCCTCCTTGTACGACAGCAGCAGCTCCCGGTCGACGGCCTCGTACCGCTGGCCGAGCGGCGAGTAGATCTTCGCCGTCGGGAACAGCGACTCCATGCCGAACGTCCTGGCCTCGTCGGGCACGATCGGCACCCAGCGCCGCCCGGTCTCCGGCTCCTTCATCAGGTCCTTGACCAGCCGGACGAACGCCATCGTGGTGGCCACCGGCTGCGTCGAGCCCTTCGCCAGGCCCGCGAACGGCCGCTCGCCGGGCTCGGGCAGCGGCCGGCGGGCGACCGTGCGGCGGGGGATCGGGCCGCCCAGCTCCTCGCGGCGCTCGGCGACGTACCGGGCCTCGGGCGAGCCGGCCCCCGGGTGCAGGTACGGCGGCAGCTCCCCGGCCAGCGCCGAGTCGGGTACGGGCAGCCCGAGCCGGTCGCGCATGACGCGGAACTCGTCGAGGGTGAGCTTCTTCATCTGGTGGTTGGCGTTGCGCGCCTCGATGCCCGCCCCGAGCGTCCAGCCCTTGACCGTCTGGACGAGGACCACGGTGGGCCCGTCCCGGTGCTGGAGCGCCCGCTGGTAGGCGGCGTAGACCTTGCGCGGCTCGTGCCCGGCCCGCGAGCCGCCGACGACGCGCCGCAGGTCCTCGTCGGAGTACGGCACGTCGAGCCCCTGGAACAGGTGCTCCCTGATGTAGGCCCCGCTGGAGGCGGCGAACGTCTGGAACTGGCCGTCGGGCACCTCGCCGAGCCTGGCCACCAGCTCGTCGGAGCCGAGCAGCGGGTCCCATTCCGCGCCCCAGAGCGCCTTGACGACGTTCCAGCCCGCGCCCCGGAAGACGCTCTCCAGCTCCTGGACGATGCGGGTGTTGCCGCGTACCGGGCCGTCGAGGCGCTGCAGGTTACAGTTGATCACGAAGGTGAGGTTGTCCAGCCCCTCCCTGGCGGCCAGCGTCAGCGCCGCCGTCGACTCCGGCTCGTCCATCTCGCCGTCGCCGAGGAAGGCCCAGACATGGCTGTGCGAGGTGTCCTTGATGCCGCGGTTGTGCAGGTAGCGGTTGAAGCGCGCCTGGTAGACCGCGTTGAGCGGGCCGATGCCCATCGACACGGTCGGGAACTGCCAGAAGCCGGACATCGCCCTGGGGTGCGGGTAGGACGGCAGGCCGCCCAGGGTCTCGCGCCGGAACAGGTCGAGCTGCTCCTCGCTCAGGCGCCCTTCGAGGAACGCCCGCGCGTAGATGCCGGGGGAGGCGTGCCCCTGGAAGAAGACCTGGTCGTCGGCACCGTGGAAGAAGTGGTTGAAGCCGACCTCGTACAGCCAGGCGGCGGAGGCGTAGGTGGCCAGGTGGCCGCCGAGGTTCAGCTTGCTGCCCCGGCTGACCATGACGGCGGCGTTCCACCGGTCGTAGGCCGCGATGCGCTCTTCGAGCTCCAGGTCGCCCGGGTAGGCGGGCTCCTCGGCGGTGGGGACCGTGTTGAGATAGCGCGTGCTCGTGGCGAGCCGTCTCAGCAGGTATTCGACCCGATCGGGACCGGCCGCCCGGCGGACGGCCTCAAGCGATTCGAGCCATTCGGCGGTCTCCTGAGGATCCAGATCTTTCTCCATGCTTCCATTAAACACCATATGATCGATCATCCGATGAAAGGATTATCTGTGGAGCCCGTGGTCCGGTCGCCGTTGCGCGAAGAGATCAGGAAAGTGCTGCTCGACGGCCTGATCAGCGGCCGCTGGGAGCCCGGCGAGCGCATCGTCGAACGCCGCCTGGCCGCCGAGCTCCAGGTGAGCCAGGCCCCCGTACGCGAGGCGCTGCGCGAGCTGGAAACGCTCAGGCTGGTCGAGTCCGCGCCGAACAAGGGCGCCCGCGTACGCGGCTTCACCCCCGACGACCTGCGCGAGGTCTACCAGGTACGCGCCGGCCTTGAGGAGACCGCCACCCGTCTCGGCCGTCCGTCGGTGGCGGCGCTGCGCGCCCACGTGGCCCGCCTGCACGCGGCCGCCGCCGCCGGGTCGCTGGAGGACCAGGTGCGCCACGGCGTCGCCTTCCACCGCGAGATCGTGGCGGCCTCCGGCAACGCGCTGCTGGTGTCGGTATGGGAGTCCCTCGGCGTCGAGGTGTGGACGCACGTGTCGATCCGGCTGTTCAGGATGCGGCCCCACGAGAACGCGGCCGACCACGAACCCCTGGTCGAGGCGTTCGACCGGGACGACCCGGGCGTCGGCCGCCTGCTGCACGATCACGTCCTCGCCTACGCCCCCTGAGGGCGTGACGGCCTGGCGAGGATGAGTGCCTCCAAGGCCGATATGACGGTCATGGCGACAAGGAAACCGATATCTCAGCAGGTGGGTTTGGTCGAGAAGCGCAGCGGAAACCATGAGTAGCGGTTCAGTAGCCGTCCGTGATTGGAGCTCTCATGCGTCGTCCCGTCCTTACTCTCCTCGCCGCGGCCGCTGCCGCCGCGCTGGTCGTGGTGCCGGGCGCCGCCGCCCAGGCCGCCGACCAGGAGTTCATCAGCGTCGCCCAGTGTGTCCACACGGGTGGAGAGGCCATCCCCGACTGGCTGAGCCCGACCGCGCGCTCCTGCCTCGGCGGCCGCTACGACGGTTACCCGGTCTGGCCCCGCTAGACGGCCGCGCGGGCCCGTCCCCGGGAAGGGACGGGCCCGCGCGCGTACGGTCCTCAGGCCCGCTGCGCGGCCGACTCGGCCCGCGGGGCGCGCAGGCCGGCGGCGGCGACGGCGACCAGCGCGCAGATGCCCACCATCGTCAGCCACACCCCCTGGTACGCCCCGACCACCCCGAGCCGGTCGCCCGACAACACCAGCACCAGCGCCGAGACGCCGATGACTGCCCCGCAGGCCCGGGAGGTGACCGACAGGGCGGTGCCGGTGGCCAGCCGCGCGGGCGGGATCTCGGCCACGGCCGCCCCGCTCAGCGACGTGATCAGCACCGCCACCCCGACCCCCGCCAGCACCACCGCGGGCAGGACCACCGTCAGGTACGCCCGCCCCCCACCCGCCGCGAACGCCAGGTACGACGTGGCGAAGGCCAGCAACGCCACCCCGCACAACGCCAGGGCACGATGACCGGTCCTGGCGGCCAGCCGTCCGGCGAGCGGCGCGGTCAGCACCTGGGCCAGCGCCCCCGGCGTGACGGCGAGCCCCGCCGCGGCCACCGAGTATCCCCAGATGCCGGTCAGGAACAGGATGTTGGCCAGCGGCAGCGCGAACATCACCAGCCCGACCAGGAACATCGCCAGGTTGGCCCGCTGGGTGCCGCGCGCCCGCAGCGCCCCGAGGTCCACGATCGGCGCGGGATGCGTACGCGCCCGCCGTACGAACAGCACGGTCACGACGACGCCGGCGGCCAGCGCCGCGATCGTCCCGGGGCCGACCGGCCCCCAGGCGTCGCTCTGCACGATCGCCAGCGAGGGCAGCCCGATGGCCCCGACCAGCAGGAACAGCCCGGCGATGTCCGGCAGCCTGGACGCCGCCGCCTCCGGCTCCCGCCGGGGCACGATCCGCCAGGCGCCCGCCAGCACGGCCAGCCCCACCGGCAGGTGCAGGAAGAACACCGTCCGCCAGTCCCATACGCCGACGAGCATGCCGCCCAGCGACGGCCCCGACGCCGTCGCCACCGACTGCGCCGCGCTCCACAACCCGATCGCCGTGCCCCGGCGCTCCTGCGGGTAGTACGGCAGGATCAGCGCGAGTGTCAGCGGCGTGATCACCCCGCCGCCCACGCCCTGCACGACCCGGGCCGCGATCAGCGTCCCCGCCGACGGCGCGACCGCGCACAGGGCGGCGCCGACCACGAACACCGCCAGCCCGGTCAGGAACACCCGCCGCGCGCCGAACCGGTCGGCCAGGCCGCCCGCCGGCAGCAGCGCCGCCGTGAACACGATCGCGTAGCCGTTGAACACCCACGACAGCTCGGGCAGGCTGCTGCCCGGGAAGCTGCGCAGGATGTCGGGGAAGGCGATGTTCGCCAGTTGCACGTCGATCGCCCCGAGGAAGGCGCTCCCGCACAGGACGGCCAGCGGGAGCGCCCGTGAACCGGCCACCTCAGCCCGACGCCGCGCCGAACCGCTCCCGCAGCTCGACCTTGCGGATCTTGCCGGTGACGGTCCGCGGCATCTCCTCGACCAGCTCCAGACGCTCGGGCCAGAACCAGTCGTTCACGCCGGCGTCCTTGAGGTAGGTCCGCAGGTCCTCCAGCGTGGGCGGCTCGCCCGACGGCGTGACGACCGCGCACACCTGCTCGACCAGCGCCGGGTCCGGGATGCCGATGAGGGCGATGTCGCGGATCGCGGGATGGCGGCCGAGCAGCGCCTCGATGTCGCTGACCGGCAGCTTGAGGCACATGTTGGCGATGATGACATCCTTGGTCCTGCCGGAGATGCGCACGCCGCCGTAGCCGTCGTCGCGGGCCAGGTCGCCGGTGTCGAACCAGCCGTCCGGGGTGATGGACTTGGCGTAGATCTCGTCGCGCAGGTAGTAGCCGAGGCATTGGGCCGCGCCGCGGACCTGGAGTGCGCCGATCTCGCCGGTCTCGACCGGCTTGTTGTCCTCGTCCACGATGCGCACCTCCATGCCGGAGATGACGGTGCCGTCGCTCTCGCCGGCGCGCTCGGGCGGGTCCTGCGGGCGGGTCATGGTGACGCCGCCGTTCTCGGTCATGCCCCACAGCGCGTACACGCGTACGCCCAGCGTCTCGGTGACCCGTTCCACCAGGTGCGGCGGGACGGGGGCCGAGCCGGAGACGAAGATGCTCAGGGCGGGAAGCTCACGCGGGCGGGCCGCCTGCTCCTCGCTGATCTCCCGGGCGAACGGCGGTGAGCCGTAGTACATGGTGACGTCGTGGTCGGACATCAGGTCGAGGTAGACGCCGGCGTCCCAGGCGTCGGCCGTGACCGCGGTGCCGCCCAGCGTCAGCGCCGTCAGGTACGCCATCACCAGGCCCACGTAGTGCATCGAGGTCTGGGCGGTCATGATGACCAGGTCGTCGTCCAGCCCGAACGCCTCGCCGTAGCCCTTGATATCGGCGTACAGGGTGTTCTGGCTGTGCAGCGCGCCCTTGGGCTCGCCGGTCGTGCCCGAGGTGAACAGGATGAGGAACGGGTCGTCCGGGCCCAGCTCGCGGCCCTCGAGGTCGGCCGGGTCGCCCGGCTCCGGGACGAGCAGGTGCTCGTCGAAGTTGAGGGACCCGGGCGGGCCGTCGCCGCCGACGACGATCACGTGCTCCAGGCTCGGGATCTCCCGCGCCAGGGTCATCCCGGTCTCGGCGGTGTCCACGTGGCCGATCCGGCTGGTGGTGACGAACAACTTCGCCTCGGTCAGCCGGATCATGAAGTCCAGCTCGCGGTGCCGGTAGATGGGCATCTGGGGGGCGATGCGCGCGCCGATCCGCATGCACGCCAGCGTGAGGGGCAGCGTCTCCCTGCGGTTGGGGAGCTGGATGGCGATGAAGTCGCCCGGCCGCACGCCCAGCCTGACCAGGCCGTGCGCGATGCGGTCGGTCATCCGGTCCAGCTCCGCGTACGTGACCACGTCGGTGACACCGTCGGCGACGCGCCGACTGATGAGTGCTGATTTGTCGGGAAACGCAACTGTGTTGCGGCGTAAGTCGTCCAGAAAGGTTTCGCTGCGCCACCAACCATTGCGCCGGTATTCCTGGCTCGGGTCCGACATGGTCACCGCCTTTCGTCGTTCTCGTTCTACTCGATTGCTAGGAAGTGGAAAATGCCTTCTTTTCCCCTGAAGGGGTGACCAGGTAGAACAGACCCGGCAGATGCACCGCGACGCCCTCGTACACCTCCGCGCAGACGGCCACGCCGGGCCGGGCGAACGTGCCGGGCGGCGGCTCGGCCACCCGGATCACCGAACGGCGCGCGTCCAGCAGCCTGGCCGCCACGGAGATGTCGCCGACCAGGGCGTCCCCCGGGGCCACCCACCGGTTGCGGCTGACCTTCATGCCGTTGCCCTCGGCCAGCTCGGCCAGCAGCCCGCCCCGGCCCACCAGCCGGTGGTAGTAGTCGCGCGGGTTCACGATCATCGCGTGCGGGGTCGCGCCCGACTGCTCGACCTCGTCGCAGGCCGACAGGATGCCGTGGACGTAGTCCTCGTACGGCAGGCGGGCGATCTCCGGGTGGCCGAGCAACGCCGTGGTCAGGGCCAGGTTCTCGGCCGTGGCCAGGCGTACCAGGAGGCGGTAGTCGAGGAAGGTGGCCAGCGCGTCCGGGTCGGTGGCCAGGCCGTCGGGGAGCTGCACCCACGCCTGGATCGGATGCACCTTGGCCTCCGACATGCCGAACCGGAAGGCCGCCTCGCGGCGCACGTCCGAGTCGCGCACCGTCCGGCGCTCCTCCTCGCCGGGGGGCGACTCGGTCCAGAACCGGGCCCTGTCACCCTCGACCGGGATGACCCTGAGCAGGTTGCGCACGGTCAGCCTGGGCCGGTCCTTGGTCGGCTCGTGTGCCTCGGTGATGGTGTAGTCGAAGGTCACTTCCGCGTGGTCGGGGTCGTCGGCGTAGGCCCGCGCGAACAGCCGGCCCGGTGACTCTGACATGGATGCTCCCTATTCGTACTGGACGAGCCGCTGGTAGAAGGGGAGATGGTGGTCGTAGAAGGCCCGCAGGGCCGGGTGGTTGTCGACGGTCGCGGTATAGCTGTTGCGGCGGTCCTCGAACCCGGCGCTGCCGCTCGCGTCCAGGTGCCAGCGGCGGGTGCGCCGCCACTCCGGCCGGTCCCCGGCGGCCCAGGTGAGGGAGCCGGGCAGGAAGGGCAGCCCGGTGTAGGCGCAGAACTCCTCGACGACCGCCGCGGGCTCCCGTACCAGCCGCTCGGTACGGATCACCAGGGGCCGCCGGCCCGTCGCCTCCCGTACCAGCTCGAACAGCCGGAACAGCCGTTCGTAGCCGATCTCCGCGCAGGTCACCGCCGGTTTGATCGCGTAGTGCGAGGCGATGGTCGGCCTCGGGTCGCGCACGATGAACGTGTGGGCGAACCCCGCCAGGTCCTCCGGATGCTTGAACAGGTGCGGGTACTCGTAGTCGAGCACCTCCTTGACGAACACCGGCCGCGCCCGCGCCAGCTCCGCCAGCCGGACCAGCAGGTCCTTCTCCGACCGGGCCGTCACCTGGCCGCCGTCCGGCGACGGCAGCGTCAGCGAGCCCTCCTCGGTCAGCGCCAGGA
The DNA here is from genome assembly GCF_014648435.1 of Nonomuraea spiralis. Taxonomy (GTDB): domain Bacteria; phylum Actinomycetota; class Actinomycetes; order Streptosporangiales; family Streptosporangiaceae; genus Nonomuraea; species Nonomuraea spiralis. The sequence goes on along the minus strand of NZ_BMRC01000010.1, from coordinate 159,250 downwards.
ACGGCTCGTGCAGGACGGCCACGTCGCCCCGCTCGATCATCATGCGCAGGAACGCCGTCGAGGCCGAGCGCGAGTGCGCCCACATGGCGACCAGCGGCTGGCTCACCCGGACCACCATGCAGGCACCCGGTCCCAGCGGTGCCGCCGCAGCTCGCGCAGCAGGTCCGGGTCGAGCGGCCGCCCGTCGGAGACGCCGAGGTTGGCCCGTACGTGCGCGGGCCTGCGCATCCCCGGGATCACCGTGCTGACCGCCGGGTGCTGCAACACGAACCGCAGCGCGACCTCCGGGAGCGAGAGCCCCTCCGGCAGGGCCGCCTTCAGCCGTTCGGCCCGCTCGACGCTCGGCGGCAGGTTCTCCGGCCCGAAGTACGTGCTGCGCCAGTCCTCGGCCGGCCACGTGCTGCCGGCGGTCAGGGTGCCGGTGAGCGTGCCCTCGTCGAACGGGACACGGGCGATGATGCCCACGCCCTCACGCAGGGCCCGGTCGAACAGCTCGTCCTCGGGCGCCTGGTCGAAGATGTTGTAGATGACCTGGATGACGTCGATCAGGCCGGTGTCGAGCGCGGCGAGGCAGTTGGCCGGCTCCCAGCGGTTGACGCTGATGCCGACCGCGTCGATCACGCCCTCGCGCTTGAGATCGGCGATCGCCTCCTGCCACCGCTCGTCGCGGGCCCAGCGGTCCTCCCAGGTGTGGAACTGCATGAGGTCGATGCGTGAGACGCCGAGATTGTCCAGGCTGCGGTGGGTGTACTCGCGGATGTGCTCGGCGGGGTAGGCGTCGTCGAGGGTGTCGTCCGGTCCCGGGGGCCATTCGCGGTTCTTCGGGGGGATCTTGGTGGCGACGTGGAGCCGCCGGCCGGGGTGGCGGCGCAGCAGCGCGCCGAGCAACTGCTCGCTGACGCCGCGGCCGTAGACCCAGGCGGTGTCGAAGAAGGTGCAGCCCAGTTCGACGGCCTCGTCGAGGCATTGGGGCGCGACGTCGTAGTCCCAGCCGGTGAAGCCGCCGGGGCCGCCGCCGATGCCCCACATGCCGTATCCGACCTCGCTGACCTCCCAGCCGAGGTTTCCCATCTTGCGGTAGCGCATTCCTGACCTTTCCTGATCAACCGGTGGGCACCCGCTGCCCGGCCGTGCCCGCCAGCCGGGCGTGGTAGGCGGCGATCGGGCCGTCGAGGGTGCCCTCGCCGAGCCGCCATCGCTGTTCGAGCCTGTGGCACTCGTCCTTGCGGAACAGGGCGGGGTTGTCGGTCAGCAGACCGCCGAACGCCCGGCGCAGCTCCTCCTCGTCCCCCGCGGCGGGCAGCAGCGAGGCGAGCGTGATCAGCTCGCGGTCCCCGCCCGCCCGGCCCGTCTCCCGGACGAGCCGCGCGAAGTCGCCGCACGGGATCGGCGTGACCGGTACGCCCGCCCGCGCCGGCACGTCGTCGAAGCTGACGCTCTCGGCGCGGAAGACGTGCAGCGTACGGCCCCAGACCTCGGGATCGGACACGGCCGCCGCGACCCGCGAGGCGACGTAGTCGACCGGCGTGTAGTCCGTGCGCGTGGGGACGTCGGGACGCACGCCCAGCCGCAGGAACGCCGAGAGCAGCAGGTGGGTGAAGGCGACCGGGTTGGGGTAGCCGTTGTCGGCGCTCGGCATGACCTCGCCGAGCCGCAACACGGTCACCAGCGCACCCCGGCGCCGGGCCTCGGCCAGGTAGCGTTCGGCGATCCACTTGGACCGGCTGTAGCCGCCGCCCGGCGGCCTGGCCAGCGCCGGGTCGCAGTCCTCCGGCACGCGCTCGCCCCTGTGGAGCGCCTCCGCCTGCAGAGCGCCGAGCGTCGAGACGTAGTGCAGCGGCACGGGATGGTGGGCCATCGCCAGCCGCACCAGCTCGATCGTGCCGCGCACGTTGGCCTGGCGGTGGGCGCGGTAGTCGAACAGGAAGTTCACCATGGCGCCGTTGTGCAGCACCAGGTCGCAGGCTCGGGCCAGGTGCTCCCAGGTGGAGCCGTCCAGCCCGAGGCCGGGTAAGGCCAGGTCGCCCGCGTAGCCCTCCAGCCGGTCGGCGAAGCGCGGCTCCCACAACCCCCGCTCGGTGAGCGCGGCCACGACCCGGGCGGTGGCCGCCTCGTCGTCGGCCGCCCTTACCAGGCAGCACACCCGCAGCCCGCCGCGGTCCAGCAGTTCGTGCACCAGACGGCTGCCGACGAACCCGGTGGCCCCGGTGACCAGCACCGTACGCAGCCGTTCCGGCCTGGACGCCTGCCGGATGGGCTCCCCGTCGGGCACCGCGGAGTCGCGCGCCATCAGCACGGACTCCTCCTCGATGGCGTCGTGGTCGCGGCGGCGGCGCTCGATCAGCAGGGTCAGCGCGGCGGCGGTCGGATGGTCGTACAGGTCCTTGACGTCCACCCGTACGCCGGTCTCGGCAGTGATCATGTGGACGACGGACAGGGCCTGGATGGAGTCGCCGCCCGACTCGGCGAAGTGCGTCTCCGCCGTGAGCCCCGGCCAGCCCAGCGCCGAGCGCATCGCCCGGAGCACCTGGTCGGACAGGCAGGCGGTCGGCGCGCTCTCGGCCAGCAGCGCGGAGTCCTCGCTCAGCCTGCCGTCCAGGATCTCCTGGAGCCGCCCGCGGTCCACCTTGCCGTTGTCGTGCAGCGGCATCTCGGCCAGCGGGAAGAAGTAGCGGGGCACGCTGGTCCTGGGCAGGGTACGGCGCAGCTCCGCGGCCAGCGCGTCCGCGGTCAGGCCCCTGCCGGAGGCGAACAGCGCCAGCGCCTTCACGCCCGCCTGCTCGGCCACCAGCACCTCGGCCTGGAGCACGCCGGGGCAGCGCTGGGCCGCCGCGGCGATCTCGCCCAGCTCGATCCGCACGCCGTGGATCTTGACCTGGAAGTCCTTGCGGCCGGAGAAGAACAGGCGGCCCTCGTCGTCCAGGTGGCCGAGGTCGCCGGTGAGATAGAGGCGCTCGCCGGGGATCTGATCCGGGAACGGGTTGCCGACGAACGCCCTGGCCGTGGCGGCGGGGTCGCCCAGGTAGCCGGCGCCCAGGCAGACGCCGCCGATCGCGATCTCGCCGGTCGTGCCGGGCGGCACCGGACGCAGGTCGTCGTCCACCACGACCGCGTAGCAGTTGTCGATCGGGCGGCCCAGCGGGACGGCGTCGCCGTCGGCCGCGGACACCCGGTGGAAGACCATCCCGATGGACGCCTCGGTCGGGCCGTAGCCGTTGGTGATGCCGAGTCCGGGCAGCAGGGCCATCAGGCGGTGCACCGCCCGCGGGCTGACCGCCTCGCTGCCGACGACGAGCCGGCGCAGGGACGACAACCCGCGCAGGGCGGCGGGGTCGCCGTCCACGATGGCGACCAGGGCGTTGAAGACGCTGGAGACGAAGTCGGCGGTGGTGATGCCGTACCGGGCGATCAGGTCGATGGTGTGCCGCAGGTTGAGGAAGTCGCCCTGCACGGGCAGTACGGTGCGCCCGCCCGTGGTCAGCGGCCAGAAGAGCTGCCACAGCGCGGAGTCGGAGGTGTGCCTGCTGTTCTGCAGCACGACGTCGTCGCCGGTCGCGCCGAAGTAGCGGGTCATGAAGCGCAGCCGGTTGGCCAGGCCGCCGTGGCGGTTCATCGCGCACTTGGGGGTGCCGGTCGTGCCGGAGGTGAAGTAGCCGTACGCCAGGTCGTCCGGGCCGACGTCGACCGCCGGGCGGTGAGAGGTCGGGACGATCGCGTCGATCCCGACCGTGACGGCCCGGTTGGCCGCCTCCGGCGGCAGCCGCTCGCCGCCCGCGCACAGGACCGGCCCGTCCGGCAGCACGCCGAGCGTGTCACGTACCCGCTCGACCGGCCAGGACGGGTCGAGCGGCACGAACGCCGCGCCCAGCTTCATCAGCGCCAGGTACGCGACCGGCAGCTCCAGCGAGTTGACCAGCAGGGCCGCGACCACGTCGCCCTTGCCCACGCCGTGTCCGGCCAGTGTCGCCGCCAGGCCGTTGACCAGGTCGTCCAGCTGCCCGTACGTGAGGGTCCTGCCGTCATAGGTGACCGCCGGCCGCTCGGGGCTCCGGTCGGTCTGCTCCTCGATCATCGCCGGGACGCTGCGGAACGGACCGAAGTCGACCGCCCGGCCCGTGAAGCCGCGGGTGTTGCCGGTCATTTCCACCTCTCTGTCAGGAATGTACGAACGGCGACCGGTCCCCTTGCCTCACGCGCCCCCGTCGCCTTCCTCATAGGCGTTCCAAGTCGTTCCAGAGCCGGCCCGGCGCGTACGCCGGGTCGGCGGCCCCGCTCTCTGCCGCCGCGGCGGCGATCCGGCCGGCGGCGGGGGACGTCTGGACCCCGTGGCCGCCGAGCGCGGCCAGCCAGACGAACCCGGGCGCGCCGGGGTCGGGCCCGATCACCGGCGTCCCGTCGGCCACCACGCTGCGCAGCCCCGCCCAGGCGTGCCGGACGCTGCGGATCGTCAGCGTCGTGGCCTCCTCGACGCGCCGTACGCCGACGGCGACGTCCAGGTCGTCGGGGCGGGCGTCGCAGGGCGGGACGGGCGTCGCGTCGGCGGGGGAGACGAGCAGCCGGCCGGATTCGGGTTTGAAGTAGTAGGTGTCGGCCACGTCGGTGACCATCGGCCAGGACGCGGCGTCCGTACCGGCGGGCGGGTCCACCAGGAACGCGGTCCTGCGCAGCGGACGCAGCCCCACCGGGCGTACCCCCGCCAGCCCGGCCACCTCGTCGGCCCACGCGCCGGCCGCGTTGACCACGGTCGGCGCGGCGTGCTCGCCCGCGTCCGTGACCGCCCGCCAGACGCCGCCGGTCCGCGACAGCGCGCGCACCCGCGCCGAGGTGACCACCTGACCGCCCCGGGCCCGGATGCCGCGCAGGAAGCCCTGGTGGAGGGCGTCCACGTCGATGTCCATGGCGCCCGGCTTCAGCATCGCCCGGCCGATCCGGTTCGGGCGCAGGACCGGGCAGTGTGTCAGGGCCTCGGCGGCGTCGATCTCCACGGCCGGCGCCGGGGCCCGCCGCCCTTCGGCCAGCACCTCGTCGAACAGCCCCTCCCCGCCGGGCGGGCACAGTGCCAGCACCCCGCGCGGGGTCAGCAGCGGGGTGGCGGCGAAGCCCGGCGGGGGCGCGGCGAGGAAGGCCCTGCTCGCGGTCGTGAGAGCCCGGACGGGAGGGTTGCCGAAGTACTCCGAGAACAGGGCCGCCGACCGTCCGGTCGAGTGGTGGCCGGGGACCCGCTCGGCTTCGAGCAGGGTCACGGTGCCGGACTCGGCGAGGAAGAAGCCCGCGCAGGCGCCCGCGACACCGCCCCCGACAATGAGAAAATCTCTCACGTCCGTAAACTGATCACATTTCCCACTGTTTCGGCAAACAGTTTGTACGTCCTGACAGAAATGACTTGCCCGAAATACCCGGTAAGTCAGGACGTAAATGCTTTAATTCAAGCATTTATATAAATGATCTTGTGATTCCGGGCCTGTCACGGCCTCGGCGGCGGTGGGCGGGCGTCACGGCGAGGTCAACCCCTATGTCAGAGGCGGCGCAGGCGTGCGCTCCGAGTGTCAGATGCGGTCGCTGAGCGCCCGCAGCAGGCGGGCGAAGCCCAGCGTCGCCAGGCGGGGCGGGGTGGTGCCGTTCAACCGCATCAGGGGCTCGCTCTGCATCAGTGATCTCGGGCCCGACACCGCGAGCATGTTCGAGGCGACCGTCGAGGCCAGCGCCGCCCGCCGCCGGCGCCTGGCCGAGTACGCGTCCACCACCGTCGCCGGATCGGGCGCGGCCCGCAGGCAGTCGGTGAGGGCGGCCACGTCCTCCAGCGCCTGGTTGGTGCCGTGCGCGCCGACGGGCGGCATCCCGTGCGCCGCGTCGCCGAGCAGCACGCACCGCCCGTCGCCCCAGCGGCGCGGGACCCGGTGCCGGGTGTGCGGGAACAGCTCGACGTCGCCGTCCGACAGCGAGTCCAGGACCCGGCGCGCCAGCGGGCCCCAATCGGCGTACCGGCGGCGCAGCATCTCCACCGGCTTGTCGTGCGGCGGGTCGTCCGGTGACCAGGACAGCTCGAAGAACCACTGCATGAGCCCGTCGCCCGCGCCCATGAAGCCGAAGTCGCCCTGCCGCCCGATCATCAGGGTCGTGGTCGGGCCCGGGTCGAAGGGGGCGCGCGTCAGGCCCTGCCAGATCGCCGCGCCCGTCGTCGCCGCCGGGCCGTCGCCCAGCACGAGGGTGCGCACCCGTGAGCGTACGCCGTCCGCCCCGATCAGGAGGTCCGCCTCGTACTCCGTGCCCGCCCGGGTCCGTACGCGGACGCCGTCGCGGTCGGCCTCCAGGTCCTCCACCTGCGCGCCGAACCGTACGGCGCCCTCCGGGAGGCCGCCGGCCAGGAGGCTGATCAGCGAGCCGCGCGGGATCACCCGGGGCGCCGAGCCGAAGCGGGTGGTCAGGAGTTCCAGGTCGATCTCCGCCACCCGGCGGCCACGGGCCGTGCGCAGGGATAACGTGGACAGTCGCTGCCCGGTGCCCTCCAGGTCGACGCCCAGGTCGCCGAGGATCGCCGTCCCGTTGCACCACAGGGTGATCGCGCCGCCGCCGAGGCGTGGCGCGTCCGCGCTCTCCAGCACGACGACCTCGTGCCCGGCCGCGACCAGGCCCCTCGCGGCCGCCAGCCCGCTGATCCCCGCTCCTGCTATCAGTACGCGCATGAAATCATCCTCTACAAGTTGTAGTACTACACGTTATAGAGGTAGAGGGCGGGTGTGAAGCGGCCGATCGGTGGTAGCCGAGCGTCGGGGAACGACGACTTTGGGGGGATCATGACCGAGCGGCTGACCGACGAGGAGATCGACACCGCCCTGGCCGCGCTGGAGGGCTGGCGCCGGGACGGCCACGTCCTGCTCAAGGACGTGCCGATCACGCCCGACAACTACGGCTGGCTGAGCGAGGCGGTGCACAACGAGGGCGCCTCGCTGGGCCACCAGGCCGGGATCGAGCGTACGGGGGAGGGCATCCGGTTCCGGCTCTCGACGCCGAGCGCGGGTGGGGTCACCGCGCGCGACGTCGAACTCGCCGCCCACATCGACCAGGTCCTCGACGGCGGCGCCCTCGACCGTGGCTGACCCGCGCTTCCGGCGCCCTGCGCCTTCTCCGGACAAATGCCTCCTCGCGGGCCGCAAGGGTGGGTTCGGTATGCATGATGCACAGGTTGTGCAGGTGCCACATCCTGTGTAGGGTGCATTCGGACAATAGGGGGATTAATGGTGCATTCCGCGCCCAGTGCACGTTCCGGTGGCGGGATCGTGAGCGTGCTCGCGGTGGCCGGCATCGTCGGCTCGCTCATGCAGACGCTGGTGGTGCCGCTGATCGGCGAGCTGCCGCGGATGTTGCACGCCAGTGCCGCCGACACGTCGTGGGTGATCACCGTGACGCTCCTGGTCGGCGCGGTCGCCACCCCCGTGGTCGGCAAGCTCGGCGACCTCTACGGCAAGCGCACCATGATGCTCGTCTGCTCCCTGCCGCTCATCGCCGGGTCCGTGGTGTGCGCGCTGTCCGGCTCCCTGATCCCGATGATCGCCGGACGCGGCCTCCAGGGCCTGGGCGTCGGCATGATCCCGCTCGGCGTCAGCGCGCTGCGCGACCTGCTGCCGCCCCAGCGCGTCGGCCCGGCCATCGCGCTGATGAGCTCGTCCATGGGGATCGGCGGCGCGCTCGGGTTGCCGATCTCGGCCGCGGTCGCCGAGTACGCCGACTGGCGGGTGCTGTTCTGGGGCTCGGCCGCGCTGAGCGTGCTGGTCGCGGTGCTGATCTGGCTGCTGGTCCCGGCCACGCCCGCCAATGCCGGGGGCCGCCTCGACCTCGTCGGCGCGATCGGCCTGGGCGCGGTGCTGGTCTGCCTGTTGCTGGGCGTGTCGAAGGGCGCCGACTGGGGCTGGTCGAGCGGCACCACGCTCGGGATGCTCGGCGGCGCGGTGGTGCTCGCCCTGCTGTGGGCGCTGTGGGAGCTGCGCGTCCGCCACCCCCTGGTGGACCTGCGCACCACCGCCCGCCCGCAGGTGCTGCTCACCAACGTGGCCTCGATCCTCGTCGGTTTCGCCATGTACGCCCAGTCGCTGGTCCTCATGCAGATCCTCCAGCTCCCCGTGGCGCTCGGCTACGGCCTGGGCCAGTCGATGCTGGCCGCGGGACTCTGGATGGCGCCGTCCGGGCTGATGATGATGGCCGTCTCCTCGCTCGGCGCCCGCCTGTCGGCCGCCCGCGGCCCCAAGACCAGCCTGTTCGTCGGCGCGCTGGTCATCGCGGCCGGCTACGGCGCCGCGCTCGGCCTGATGGACTGGAGCTGGGGTCTGATGATCGCCGGTTGCATCGGCAGCGCCGGGGTCGGCCTGGCGTACGGGGCCATGCCCGCCCTGATCATGGGCGCGGTCCCGAGGACCGAGACCGCCTCCGCCAACAGCTTCAACACCCTGATGCGCTCCATCGGCACCTCGGTCTGCGCCGCGGTGATCGGCGTCGTCCTGGCCCAGCTCACCGTGACGGTCGGCGGCCACACGCTGCCGTCGGAGACGGGCTTCCGCACCGCCCTGCTGATCGGCTGCGGCGTCGCGCTGGCCGCCGCGCTGGTCACCCTGACGCTGCCCAAGCCAAGCCCCGCCACCGCCCCGTCCCCCGCCCAAACCCCCGCTGCGACCCCGGCCGCCGCGACCCCCGCCCAGGCTCCCACCCAGGCCTTCGCCCCCGCCCCGGTCACGGTCGCCCGCTCGGACGAGGCCGCCCGGCCGCCGCTCCAGGTGCTCGTCCAGGCGGACGCCCTCGGCCCCTGGGAGGACGCGTTCCGCTCCCACGAACCCGAGGGTCACCACCACCCGCGCCCGGCCGAGACCGGCGTGCTCTCCCTGGAGGAGCGGGCCGAACTGCTCTGGCTGCGCCGCGAGAACGCCGAGCTGCGCCGCGAACTGGACGTGCTCATGCGAGGCGCCGGCGTGTGGCTCAAGAACCTGGCCGACGACAGAACGCCCTGACCAGCCGAAACGCATTCCCGACAAATAATGATTTGAACGAGCGAGTGCTCACTCATTACGCTCGTCCGCATGACAAGAAGGCGACGGGTGCCCGCCATGGCACCCGAAGACCGCCGTGCCGCCCTCATCGCGGCCACCATCCCCCTCCTCCGGGCGCACGGCACCGCCGTCAGCACCCGCCAGATCGCCGAGGCCGCGGGCGTGGCCGAGGGCACGATCTTCGGCGTCTTCCCCGACAAGGCCACGCTGCTGCGCGCCGCCCTGATGAGCGCGTTCGACCCGGAACCGGCCGAGAAGGCGCTGGCCGCCATCGGCGGCACCACGTCCGAGCTGCGCGCCCGGCTGCATGAGGCGGTGGCGCTGCTGCGGGCCGGCATGACCGCCAACGCCAACCTGTTCACCGCGCCCCGCGAGCTGATGACCGACGACGTCGAGTTCCGCGAGCGCATGATGGACAGCCGCGGCCGTATCACCGCCGCGCTCGCCGCCCTCGTCGAGCCCGACCGCGACCACCTGCGCCGCTCGCCCAGGGCCGCGGCGCAACTGCTGCTCATGCTCGTCTCGGTGAGCGTCCACCGCGGTTTCGGCCTGTCCGACGACTTCGGCGACATGGACGACGAGGAGATCGTCTCCGTCCTGCTCGACGGGCTCCTGGTGCCGTCCTCCCTCACCCCCTCCACAGAAAGCGTCCATTGATGCTGCTCCGTCTTCTGCGGGTCCAGCTCAGGCCGTACGGGAAGGAGATCACGCTCGTGGTCCTCTTCCAGTTCGTGCAGACACTGGCCACGCTCTATCTCCCCACACTGAACGCCGACATCATCGACGAAGGCGTCGTCACCGGCGACACCGGTTACATCATGCGCGTCGGGCTGGTGATGCTCGGCGTGACCCTCGTCCAGATCGTCTGCTCGATCGTGGCCGTCTACTACGGCGCCAGGACCTCGATGGCCCTCGGCCGCGACCTGCGGGCCGCGATCTTCCACCGGGTGCAGGGCTTCTCCGCCCAGGAGGTCAACCGGTTCGGGGCGCCGTCGCTGATCACCCGGACCACCAACGACGTGCAGCAGGTGCAGCTGCTCGTGCTGATGACGTTCACGATGATGGTGGCCGCGCCGATCATGTGCGTCGGCGGCATCGTGCTGGCGCTGCGCCAGGACACGGCGCTGTCGTCGCTGCTGCTCGTCGCGCTGCCGGTGATGATCGTCATCGTCGGCCTGATCGTCTGGCGCATGCGCCCGCTGTTCCGCACCATGCAGGAGCGCATCGACCGGATCAACCAGGTGCTGCGCGAGCAGATCACCGGCATCCGGGTCATCAGGGCGTTCGTCCGCGACCGGCACGAGCGCGAGCGCTTCGGCGCGGCCAACGACCGGCTCACCGACGTGTCGCTGCGGGTCGGGCGGCTGATGGCGCTGATGTTCCCGTCGGTCATGCTGGTGGTGAACGTCTCCAGCGTCGCCGTCGTCTGGTTCGGCGGTCACCGCATCGTCGACGGCGCCATGCAGGTCGGCGCGCTGACGGCGGTCATCTCCTACCTCATGCAGATCCTGATGTCGGTGATGATGGCCATGTTCATGTTCATGATGATCCCGCGCGCCGAGGTCTGCGCCGAGCGCATCGAGGACGTGCTCGGCACCGACCCGTCCGTCCGCCCGCCGGCGGAGCCCGTCACCCCCGACGGTCACCGGGGCGAGCTGGAGCTGCGGTCGGTCGGCTTCCGCTACCCGGGGGCCGAGGACCCGGTGTTGTCCGGCGTGAGCTTCGCCGCGCGGCCCGGACGTACCACGGCGATCATCGGCAGCACCGGCAGCGGCAAGACGACGCTGCTCAACCTCGTCCCGAGACTGTTCGACGCGACCGCCGGCGAGGTGCTGGTGGACGGCGTCGACGTACGCGCCCTCGACCCCGCGGCGCTGGCCCGGGCGGTCGGCCTGGTCCCGCAGTCGCCCTACCTGTTCTCCGGCACCGTGGCCTCCAACCTGCGCTACGGCCGCCCCGACGCCACCGACGAGGAGTTGTGGCAGGCCCTGGAGATCGCCCAGGCCCGCGAGTTCGTCGAGGCGATGCCCGGCGGCCTGGAGGAGCCGATCTCCCAGGGCGGCACGAACGTCTCCGGCGGCCAGCGCCAGCGCCTGGCCATCGCCAGGACCCTCGTGCACCGGCCCGAGATCTACCTGTTCGACGACTCCTTCTCCGCCCTCGACTACGCCACCGACGCCCGTCTGCGCGCCGCCCTGGCCGAGGAGATCACCGACGCCACGATCGTCATCGTCGCCCAGCGGGTGAACACGATCCGCGACGCCGACCTCATCCTCGTGCTCGACGAGGGCCGGGTGGTCGGCAGCGGCGACCACGCCGAGCTCATGGAGACCTGCCCGACATACCGGGAGATCGTGCTGTCCCAGCTCACCGAACAGGAGGCGGCGGCATGACCACCCAGGCTCCCGCACGGCGGCCACAACCCGGCTTCGGGCCGGCCCGGATGATGGGCGGGCCCGCCGAGAAGGCGCTCGACTTCGGCGGCACGCTGCGCAGGCTGCTGCGCCTGCTGCGGCCCGAGCGCGCGCTGCTCGGCGTCGTCCTGGCGCTCGGCACGGTCAGCGTCGCGCTCACCGTCACCGGCCCCAAGATCCTCGGCCACGCCACCGACCTGATCTTCTCCGGCATCATCGGCGCCCGGCTGCCCGCCGGGATCACCAAGGCGCAGGCCGTGGCGGGCCTGCGCGCCAAGGGCCAGGACACCTTCGCCGACATGGTGGGCTCGATGAACGTGGTGCCCGGCCAGGGCATCGACTTCACCGCCCTCGCCCAGGTGCTGGGCTGGGTGCTGGCGATCTACGTCGTGGCGGCGCTGCTCGGCATCGCGCAGTTCCGGATCACGGCGACCGTGGTGCAGCGGGCCGCGTCCCGGCTGCGCGAGCGGATCGAGGCCAAGCTGGCGCGGCTGCCGCTCAGCTACTTCGACGGCCAGCCGCGCGGCGAGATCCTCAGCCGCGCCACCAACGACACCGACAACATCGCCCAGAGCCTCCAGCAGACCATGAGCCAGCTCATCTCCTCGGTGCTGACGGTCGTGGGCGTGCTGGTCGTGATGTTCTGGATCTCGCCGGTCCTGGCGCTCATCGCCCTGGTCACGGTGCCGGTCTCGGTCTACGTCACCGCCGTCGTCGGCAAGCGCTCGCAACCCCAGTTCATCAAGCAGTGGTCCTCCACGGGCAAGCTCAACGGCCACATCGAGGAGATGTACGGCGGACACACCCTGGTCAAGGTCTTCGGCCGGCAGCAGGAGGCCGCCGCCACCTTCGAGGAGCACAACCAGGCCCTGTACGCCTCCAGCTTCCGCGCCCAGTTCATCTCCGGCATCATCCAGCCGGCGATGATGTTCATCGGCAACGTCAACTACGTGCTGGTCGCCGTGGTGGGCGGGCTCAAGGTGGCCTCGGGCTCGATCTCGCTGGGCGACGTGCAGGCGTTCATCCAGTACTCGCGGCAGTTCAGCCAGCCGCTGACCCAGGTGGCCGGCATGGCGAACCTGGTGCAGTCGGGCATCGCCTCGGCCGAGCGCGTCTTCGAGCTGCTGGAGGCCCCCGAGCAGTCGGCCGAGCCGGCCGAGCCCGCCAGGCCCGCCGAGCTGCGGGGCCGCGTCGCGTTCGAGGACGTCTCCTTCCGCTACGCCCCCGACCGGCCGCTGATCGAGAACCTGTCGCTGACCGTGGAGCCCGGCCAGACCGTGGCCATCGTCGGCCCCACGGGAGCGGGCAAGACGACCCTGGTCAACCTCGTCATGCGCTTCTACGAGGTGACCGGCGGCCGCATCACGCTCGACGGCGTCGACATCGCCGACATGTCCAGGGAGGAGCTGCGCGCCAACATCGGCATGGTGCTCCAGGACACCTGGCTGTTCGGCGGCACGATCGCCGAGAACATCGGCTACGGGGCCGAGGGCGCCACCCGCGAGCGCGTCGAGGCCGCCGCCCAGGCCGCCCACGTGGACCGCATCGCGCACACGCTGCCCGACGGCTACGACACGGTGATCGACGAGGAGGGGGCCTCGGTCAGCGCGGGTGAGAAGCAGCTCATCACGATCGCCCGCGCGTTCCTGTCCGAGCCGGCGATCCTGATCCTGGACGAGGCCACCAGCTCGGTCGACACCCGTACCGAGGTGCTCATCCAGCGGGCCATGAGCTCGCTGCGCGAGGGCCGTACGAGCTTCGTGATCGCCCACCGCCTGTCCACGATCCGCGACGCCAGCCTGATCCTGGTCATGGAGGACGGCCGCATCGTGGAACAGGGCACCCACGAGAGCCTGCTGGCGCAGGACGGCGCGTACGCCCGCCTCTACTCGGCCCAGTTCACCCAGGCCGCGGTCGAGGTGGAATGACCGAGACGTCCCCCGGTACGGCGCCCGTACGCACCGGGGGACGGCCGGTCAGGCGACGAGGTGGCGGTCGGCGGCCTGCTGGATCTGGTCCTTGTCGGTGATCGCCACCGCGTCCGGGATCGCGTCCGGCAGGTCGTCCTCCAGGTACCGGACCGGCCGGTACCGGAAGGCGGCCAGGCCGATCAGCACGGTCACCGCGCCCGCCACCAGCGTCAGCAGGCCGATCCCCCTGCCCCGCGCGGCTCCGGCGATCGGGTCGAAGACGTGCTCGACCAGCGGCCCGGCCAGCAGGAAGCCGATCGGGACCATCGCCCAGCTCAGCATCAGGTTGGTGGCGATGACCCGGCCCTGGAGGTCGAGGCCGACCTTCTGCTGCACGATCGAGAACCAGTGCGCGTTCAGCAGCGCGGTCAGCAGGCCGACGAGGAACAGGCCGGTCGCGGGCAGCGCCGGGTGGGGCGCCAGGCCGATGATCGCGAAGGCGACGCCGAGGGCGATGAAGCAGCCCAGGATGCCGTTCGTGCGGCGGGCCAGGCCGCCGGTCACCGTCATGATCACGCTGCCGATCACGAGGCCGACGCCGGTCATCGACAACGCGATGCCGAGCCCGCGGGTGTCGGTGAGGCTGAGCAGCAGCGGCGTGGACAACACCTCGACCATGGCGAACGGGAAGTTCAGGAACGAGGTGAACAGGATGATCGCCAGCAGGCCGTGCCTGCGGGTGATGTAGCGCCAGCCGCCCGTCACCTCCCGCCAGAACGGTTCCTCCTGCTTCTTGAACAGCGCGTTCGGGAAGCGGACCGCCAGCGTCACGGTGACCGCGAAGAGGAACGTGGACAGGTCGATCACGATGATGCCGCGCAGCCCGATCGCGGCCATGAGCGCCCCGCCGAGCAGCGGCGCCAGTACGGTGCCCGCGGCCTGCCCGAGCTGGGCCATGCCGTTGGCCTTGCCGTAATACCGTTTGGGCACGAGCTGGGCCACCGCCGCCATGTACGCGGGCTGGTGGAAGGCCGTCGAGATCGAGCCGACCGCGACGATGACGTAGACGTGCCAGAGCTGGAGCGAGCCGGTCCAGAGCAGGGCGGCCAGGCAGGCGGAGGAGCAGCCGGCCGCCGAGTCGGCGGCGATCATGACGACCCGGCGGTTCCAGCGGTCGGCGACCGTCCCGGCGATGGGCGCCAGCACCACGGCGGGCAGCAGCGCCATGACCGAGACGATGGCGAACATCGAGATCGACTGCGTCTGCTGGTATGCCCACAGGCCGAGGCCGAACGTGGTCAGCCCGGTCCCGATCAGCGACACGAGCTGGCCGAAGGCCACCAGGAAGAACGTCTTCAGGCTGGCCTGCTGGAAGCGCGGCGGCAGCGGCGCGGGCGGCCGTTCGTGCCCGCCGAGGATCTCGGCCAGCTCGGGCGCCTGGTGCTTCGCGAAGTAGTGCCCGGCCTTCGGGATGACCTCCAGCGACACCGAGTCGGAGAACGCCTCCCACTCGCGGAAGCGCTCCTCGTACAGCTCGGTGGCGCGGTCGTTCTCGCCGACCACGCACACCAGCGGCGCGGACAGCTTCTTGATGGGCTCCCGGTACAGCTCGGTGTAGTAGTCCTCGCCCTCCTGGGTGTCGCGCAGGAAGACGCCCATGATGAAGTCGCGCTCGCGCGGGTCCAGGTCCTCGGTGAAGAAGCCCATGGCCCGCAGGAACTCCAGCGCCTGCCGCTTGGACGTCCACCGTTCCATGGGGAAGACCCGGCGGAACCAGGCGAAGGTCTTCCCGGGCAGGCGAGGCGCCGGGAAGTGGCCGCCGACGACCACCTTCACCAGGTCGACGCCCTCCTCCTCCAGCCTGCGCGCCAGCTCGACGGTGAGCGCGCCGCCCATGCAGTGCCCGTAGAGCAGGAGCGGGCCGCGTACCCGTTCCTTGATCTCCTTGACGCAGCCCTCGACCAGCTCGGTGAAGGACAGCGCGGGCTCGTCCGGGTTGCCGGTGTCGTGGCCGGGCGGCTCCAGCGCGAGCATCGTGATGTGCTCGGGCACCGCCGCGGCCAGCGGCTGGTACGTGATCGCCCCCGCCCCCGCGAACGGCACGCAGACCAGCGTCAGCGCGGCCGCGGGACGCGGCGGCGTCAGCTCGTGCAGCAGCCCGGAGTGCTGGGCCGACCCGTCGAGCGTGGCGAACGCCCGGATCGTCGGGTTCTTGAACAGGTCCAGCACGGTCGCCGGGATCCCGGAGTCGCGTACGGCGCGCACGGCCTTGAAGGAGTCGCCGCCGAGCGCGAAGAAGTCGTCGTCGATGCCGACGCCGCCCACGCCCAGGATGGACGACCACAACTCGGCCAGCCGTACCTCGGCCGGGGTGCGCGGGGCCGTGCCCTCGGTGCGCGTCTGCCCCACAGGCTCGGGCAGGGCCTTGCGGTCCACCTTGCCGTTGGGGGTCAGCGGCAGCGCGTCCAGCGGGGTGAACGACGACGGGATCATGTAGTCGGGCAGTTTGCGCCGCAGGTGCTCGCGCCAGTCGTGCTCGCCGTCGGCGACCAGGTAGGCGGCGATGCTCTTGTCCTCCTCGGCGCCGCGTACTACCACGGCGGCCGAGCGGACCGCCGGATGCGCGAGCAGGAGCGTCTCGATCTCGCCCAGCTCGATGCGGTAGCCGCGGACCTTGACCTGCCCGTCGGCCCGGCCCAGGAACTCGATCGTGCCGTCGCCCCGGCGCCTGGCCAGGTCGCCGGTCCGGTAGAGGCGGCTCCCGTCCTGCCAGGTGACGAAACGCTCGGCCGTCAGCTCCGGCTGCCCGAGGTAGTCGCGGGCCAGGCCCGCCCCGCCGATGTACAGCTCGCCGACCACGCCGGTCGGCACGAGCTGCGACGCGGAGTCGAGCAGCAGGACGCGGGTGTTGGCGATCGGGTGGCCGATCGTGATCGGCCCGTCGCCGACCCTGGTGAGCGTGGACCAGATCGTGGTCTCGGTGGGCCCGTACATGTTCCACAACTCCGACACCCGGCCGCGCAGGTCGGCGGCCAGGTCGGCGGGAAGCGCCTCGCCGCCGCACAGGGCCTTGAGGTCGGCCTTGCCCGCCCAGCCCGCCGACAGCAGCAGCCGCCAGGTCGCCGGGGTGGCCTGCATGACGGTGGCCTCCTCCAGCAGGGCCGCCAGCCGCAGCGGGTCGTAGGCGGCCTCGCGGCCGGCGATCACCACGCGGGCGCCGACGGTGAGTGGCAGGAACAGCTCCAGCACCGAGATGTCGAAGGCGAACGTGGTGACGGCCACCAGCGTGTCCCGGCCGGTCAGGCCGGGCTCGCGGCTCATCGAGTCCAGGAAGTTGACCACCGAGGAGTGCTGGACGCGCACACCCTTCGGCCGCCCGGTCGAGCCGGAGGTGTACAGGACGTAGCAGGGGTTGCCGGACCCGGCGAGCGCGGGTGGCCGGGCCGAGCTCTCGCCCGGGAAGCCGTCGTCGGCCGTCAGGACCTGCCCCTGGTAGGCGGTGTAGCGCCCGGCCAGCTCGCGTTCGGTGACCAGGACGCCGATGCCGGAGTGGTCGAGGATGTAGTCCTGGCGGTCCTGGGGGTACATCGGGTCGAGCGGCACGTACGCGCCGCCCGCCTTCAGCACGCCGAGCAGCGTGACCAGCATCGTGGCCGACCGCTCCATCGCCACGCCCACCAGCGTCTCGGGCCCGACGCCGGCCGCCCGCAGCCGGTGCGCGACCCGGTTGGCCCGCTCCTCCAGCTCCCGGTACGTCAGCGACTCGCCCTCGAAGGTGACCGCCACCGCGCCGGGCGTCCGGTCGGCCTGGGCCTCCACCAGCTCGTGCACGCACCCGCCGGGCGCCGCGCCGTCCTGGCCGCCGAGCTGCTCGGCCAGCTCCTCGCCGGTGAGGAAGGCCAGGCCGGACAGCCGGGCCGCGGGGTCCTCGACGATCGCGCCGAGCAGCAGCTCGTAGTGCCGCAGCAGCCGCCGCGCGGTGTCCTCGTCGTAGAGCGCGGTGTTGTACTCCAGCCGGCACAGCAGCTCGTCGTCCTGGTCGTAGACCTGGAGCGCCAGATCGACCTGGGCGGCGCCGGTCTCGACCGACCGCTCGGCCACGGTCAGGCCGTTCATGCCCAGGTCGCTCTTGGGCAGGTTGAGCAGGTTGAACAGCACCTGGAAGAGCGGGTTGCGGGACAGGTCCCTGGGCGGGTTCAGCTCCTCCACCAGCCGTTCGAACGGCACACCCTGGTGGGCGTACGCGCCGAGCGCGTACTCGCGGACCTGCGCCAGCAGGTCGGTGTACGCCAGGTCGCCGTCGAGCCGGGCCCGCATCACCAGCGTGTTGATGAAGCAGCCGGCCACGTCCTCGAACTCCGGACGCGTGCGCCCGGCCACCGGCGAGCCGACGCAGACGTCCTCCTGGCCGCTGTAGCGGTACAGCAGCGTGTGGAGCGCGGCCAGCAGGGTCATGTAGAGCGTGGCGCCGCGTTCCTGGCTCAGCTTCCGCAGCCCCTTGGCCAGCTCCGCGGGCAGCACGTGCGCGGCGACCGCGCCCTCGAAGGTCTGCATCGGCGGACGCGGCCGGTCGGTCGGCAGGTCCAGGCTGTGCGGGGCGCCGCGCAGCCGTTCGGTCCAGAAGCTGAGGTCGATGGCCTGCTCGCGCTGCCAGCGGGCGTAGGCGCGGTAGCCGTACCGGGGTTCGGGCAGGCTCTCGCCGTTGTAGAGCGCGGCCAGCTCGCCCTGGAGCATGGTGATCGTCCAGCCGTCCACGACGATGTGGTGGAAGGCCAGCGACAACACGTGGCGGTCGGGGGCCAGGCGCAGCAGCCGGGCCCGGAACAGCGGTCCGTGTTCCAGGTCGAACGGCCCGGTCGCGTCCTCGGTCAGGGCGCGTTCCAGGTCGTCGCAGTCCTCGACCGGCAGCGGCGGCTCGCCGGGGGGCAGCACGACCTGCACCGGCTCGCCGTCCAGGTCGCGGAAGACGGTCCGCAGGGCCTCGTGCCGCCGTACCAGCTCGCGCAGCGCGCCGTGCAGCTTCTCCACGTCCAGGTCGCCGCCCAGGTCGAGCGCGTTGGCCACGGCGTAGGCGGCCGAGCCGTGCACCTGGTCGATGAACCACATGCGCCGCTGGATGAACGACACCGGCGTCGGTCCCGGCTCCTCGGCGGCCGGGATGACCTCGGGCTCGTCCGCCGGGGCCACCAGCGTCCGCTGCCCGCCGAGGGTGGGGTGCTCGAAGATCGCCTCGATGGGCAGGCCGAGCCGGGAGGCGAGCTGGGTGGCCACGAGCGAGTCGCCGCCCAGTTCGAAGAAGTCGTCCTGCGGGCCGGTGGGCGTGATGCCGAGCACGTCGCGCCAGGCGGCGGCGACCGGGTCGAGCCCGTCGGCGGCCACCGCGACGGGCGTCGCGGTCAGCTCGTGGCGGCGGGCGCGCGGCCCGATCCAGTGACTGCGCCGCTCGAACGGGTACGTCGGCAGCGGCACCCGCCGGCCCGGCGGCGCGAACGCCGTCCAGTCGACGTCCGCGCCGGTCACCCAGAGCCGTCCGACGCCCTCCAGCAGGGTGGCCGGGCCGCCCTCGGGCTCGGCGAGGAGGGCGACCGCCTGCCCGCCCTGGCGGCGGACCAGCGTGCTCAGCGTGCGGCCGGGGCCGGCCTCCGCCACCGCCGCGCCGGCCGTCACCAGGGCGTGCGCGCAGTCGGCGAACCGGACGGTCTCCCGCAGGTGGCGCACCCAGTAGCCGGGGTCGGCGGTCTCGGCGCCGGTCACCCAGCCGCCGGTGACGTTCGACAGGTACGGCACCTCGGGCACGCCCAGCCGCACCGAGGCGACCTCGGCGGCGAACGCGTCGAGCACCGGGTCCAGCATCGCGGAGTGGAAGGCGTGCGAGGTGCGCAGCGGACGGCAGGCGACACCCCGCTCGGCCAGCCGCCGTTCCAGACCGGCGACGGCCTCGTCCGGACCGGCCACGACGCACGTCTCGGGGGTGTTGACCGCGGCCAGCGACAGCTCGTCGCCGAGCAGGCCGAGCACCTCGGCCTCGGGCAGCGGCACGGCCAGCATCGAGCCGGGCGGCAGGCCCTGGACCAGGCGGCCGCGGGCGGCGACCAGGCGCAGGGCGTCCTCCAGGGTGAGGACGCCGGACAGGCAGGCGGCGACGTACTCGCCGATGCTGTGCCCGGCCATCATCGACGGGCGCAGGCCGCGTCCGATGAGCGTGCGGGCGAGGGCGTACTCGGTGACGAACAGCGCGGGCTGGGTGAGCCAGGTCTGGTCGAGGTCGGCGGCCTCGCCGTACAGGGCGTCGCGCAGGTCGAGGCCGAGGAGCGGCTCCAGGACCGCGGCGCCGGTGTCCACGACGTCGCGGAAGACGTTCTCGGAACGGTACAGGCCCGCGCCCATGCCGCGGCGCTGCGCGCCCTGGCCGGGGAAGACGAAGGCGATCTCGCGCGGGCGGGCCTCACCGGTGATGAGCTCGGCGTCGAGGGCCGCGCGGTGGTCCTCGGCGACCAGGGCGCCGCGGTGCCGCAGCGCGCGGCGGCCGTGCCGCAGCGTGCCGGCGACGTCGCCCAGCTCCAGGTCCGGACGCGCGCGGAGGTGGTCGCGGAGCCGGGTGGCCGACTCGGCCAGCGCCGGCTCGGACGCGGCCGACAGGACGAGCAGGTGCGGCCCCTCCACCGCGGCCGGTACGGCGGCCGGTACGGGCGCCTCCTCCAGCACGACGTGGGCGTTCGTGCCGCCCATGCCGAAGGCGCTGACGCCCGCCCGGCGCGGCGCCTCGCCCGCCGGCCACTCGGCGCTGCCGGTCGGCACGTAGAACGGGCTGAAGTCGATGCGCGGGTTGGGCGTGCCGAAGTTGACCGTGGGCGGCAGCGTGCGGTGCT
Source organism: Nonomuraea spiralis (assembly GCF_014648435.1). Lineage (GTDB taxonomy): Bacteria > Actinomycetota > Actinomycetes > Streptosporangiales > Streptosporangiaceae > Nonomuraea > Nonomuraea spiralis. The sequence continues at coordinate 139,022 of NZ_BMRC01000010.1, read as the reverse complement.
TGAGCGCCATCACGGTCTTGATCAGCCCGGCCATGCCGGCGGCCGCGTCGGCGTGGCCGATGTTGGACTTGACCGAGCCCAGCGCGATCGGCCGGTCGCCGGTGAAGACCTGCGACAGCGCCGCGACCTCGATGGGGTCGCCGAGCGCGGTGCCCGTGCCGTGCGCCTCGACGTAGCCGATCGTGTCCGGCTCGACGCCGGCCGCGGCCAGCGCCGCGGTGATGACCTCGGCCTGCCCGTCCACGGCCGGGGCGGTGTAGCCGACCTTCCTGGTGCCGTCGTTGTTGACCGCCGAGCCGCGGACGACGGCGTGGATCGTGTCGCCCGCCGCGATCGCGTCCTCCAGCCGCTTGAGCACGACGACGCCCACGCCGCTGGCCCCGATCGTGCCCTGGGCGTCGGCGTCGAAGGGCCGACAGTGGCCGTCCGGCGAGCCGATGCCGCCGCTCTGGTACACGTAGCCGCGGCGGGTCCAGGCGTTGACCCGTACGCCGCCGGCCAGCGCCATGTCGCAGTCGCCGGCCAGCAGGCTCTGCCTGGCCAGGTGCAGCGCGACCAGCGAGGTGGAGCAGGCGCTGTTGACGCTGACGCTCGGCCCGCGCAGGTCCAGCTTGTACGAGGTCCGCGTGGGCAGCGAGTCCTTGTCGTTGGCCAGCATGACCTGGTACTCGCCCACGGCCTTGAGCACGTCGGGCGCGGCCAGCAGGTTCTCGATGAAGTAGCTGCTCATCGCCGAGCCGGCGAAGACGCCGATGTGGCCGGGATGGCGGGAGGGGTCGCAGCCCGCGTCCTCCAGCGCCTCCCAGGCGGTCTCCAGGAACAGGCGCTGCTGCGGGTCGAGGATCTCGGCCTCGCGCGGGGTGAACTCGAACAGAGTGGCGTCGAACAGGTCGATGCCGTCCAGCACCGTGCCCGACCTGACGTAGGCCGGGTCGGCCAGCCGTTCGGGGTCCTCGCCGTCGGCGAGCAACTCCTCGTCGGTGAAGTCCCGTACGGCCTCGACGCCGTCGCGGATCGCCGCCCAGAACTCCTCGGGGCCGTTCGCGCCGGGGAAACGGCAGGCCATGCCGACGACGGCGAGCGCGCCGCCCGCGGTCGCCGTGGTGGCGGGGGCCGCCGGGGCCGCCGGGGCCGGGTCGCCGGGGGACAGGAAGGCCGCCAGCGAGGTGATCGTCGGGTACCTGAACAGGTCGGTGACCGTCAGCGCGAACCGCTTGCGCAGCCGTTCGTGCACCTGCAACACCAGCAGCGAGTGGCCGCCGACCTCGAAGAAGTTGTCGTCGGGGCCGAAGTCGCCGGTGCGCAGAGCCTCGCGCCAGGCCCGGGTGACGAGCTGGACGACCTGGTGGCGCGGCAGGGCGCCGGCGGTCTCGTCGCTTGCCGCCGCCGCGCCCATCGCCGTGGCCAGCACCTGACGCAGGTCGGCCACGAGGGCGCGGACCGTTCCCGGCCGGTACAGGTCGGTGTTGTACTCGACGAGCCCGTCCAGCGTCTCGCGGACGCCCACGGTGAGGTCGAACTTGGCCGTGCGCTCGGGGATCTCCACCGGCGTGACCGTCAGCCCGGCCAGCTCCAGCTCCGCCGTGGCCTCGGGCAACATGTTGAACATCGTCTGGAACACCGGGCTGCGGTCCAGGCGGCGTTCGGGGTTGAGCTCCTCCACCAGCTTCTCGAACGGCATCGCCTGGTGGTCGTGGGCGTCGAGCACCGCCTCCCTGACCCGCTCGACGACCTCGGCGAACGACGGCCCGCCCGACAGGTCGGCGCGCACGGCCAGGGTGTTGGTGAAGAACCCGATCAGGCCCTCGTACTCGACCTGGTCGCGGTTGGCGATGGGCGTGCCCACCACCAGGTCGTCCTGGCCGGAACGCCGGGCCAGCACCACCAGGTAGGCCGCGAACAGCACCATGTACGGCGTCGCCCCGAGGTCCCGGCAGTACGCCGCGAACTCCTCGCGCGGCAGGTCGAGCGAGAACGGCAGCTCGGCCCCCGCGTACGTCTGGACGTCCGGCCGCGGCAGGTCCGGCGGCAGCTCGGTGACCGGCGGCGCGCCCGCCAGCGTCCCCCGCCAGTACTCCAGGTCCTCGCCGTGGTCCCGGCCGCGCTGCTCGATCGCGTAGTCCGGGTACTGCCGGGGCAGCGGCGGCGGCTCGTGGCCCGCGTACAGGTCGCTCAGCTCGCGGCGCAGCACGTCGAGGGACCAGGCGTCGGCCACGATGTGGTGCAGGGTCAGGTGCAGGACGTACCGGTCGTCGCCCTCGCGCTCCAGGCGGGCGCGCAGGAGCGGGCCGGCGGTCAGGTCCATCGGCGCGTCGTCGGGCGCGTCGGCCAAGGGGATCGTCAGCGTGTCCGCCACGACCTGGTACGGGCCGTCCTCGTCCATGGCGAACGTGGTGCGCAGGCTCTCGTGCCGGGCGACCAGGGCGTTCAGCGCCCGGTGCAGCGCCTCGCGGTCGAGCGGGCCCTCGACGCGGAAGGCGAGCGGGATCAGGTAGTGCGCGGCCCCGGGCGCCATCCTGTCCAGGTACCAGGCGCGGAGCTGGGTGAAGGACATCGGCAGCCGCGCCGGCCTGGGCCGCCCGGCCGCCTGCTGCTGCTTCTTCTTGCGTAACGCTTCCAGGAGCTGGCGCTGCTGGGCTGACAGGCTCATTGATCACCTTCCATCGAACGCAGCAGGGCCTCGGCCTCTTCGTCGGAGTACGCGGCCACCATCAGATAGAGCTCGGCGGCCGTCTCCACGTCGGGCGAGGCCAGCTCGGCGGCCAGCTCGGCGACGGTCGGGCGGGCGAAGAGCGTGCGCAGCGGCACCCGTACGTCCAGGGCCTCGCGCAGCCGGGAGGCGATCCGGGTGGCGTTGAGCGAGTTGCCGCCCAGGTCGAACAGGTTGTCGTGGCGTCCGACCTCTCCGCCCAGCACCTCCTGCCAGACGGCGGCGACGGCCTGCTCCACCGGCGTGGCCGGGGCCGCCGTGACGGCCCGCGCGACCCGGCCGGGCTCGGGCAGGGCCTGGCGGTCCACCTTGCCCGACGGGTTGACCGGCAGGGCCGCCAGCGGCACGTAAGCGCTCGGCACCATGTACTCGGGCAGCCGCTCGGCCAGGTACGGCCGCAGCTCGGGCGTGCCGCCGGCGACCACGTACGCCACCAGGGCGCCGTCCCTGACCATGACGAACGCCTCGCGCACGGCCGGATGCCCGGTCAGCACCGCGGCGATCTCGCCCGGCTCGACCCGGTAGCCGCGGATCTTGACCTGGTCGTCGGCGCGGCCCAGGAACTCGATGTCCCCGGCGGCGTCGCGGCGGGCCAGGTCGCCGGTCCGGTAGAGCCGGCGGCCGTCCCGCCAGGTGATGAAACGTTCCCGCGTCAGGTCGGGCCGGCCGTGGTAGCCCCTGGCCAGGCAGGCGCCGCCGAGGTGCAGCTCGCCCGGCACGCCGTCGGGCACCTCGTGGCCCAGCCGGTTCAGGATCGGTGTCTGGACGCCCGGCACGGGCCGGCCGATCGGCGGCAGCCTGGGCCAGTCCCGCGGCGGGCCGGTGAGCGTGTGGGCGATGTCGATGATCGCGCCCTCGGTCGGGCCGTACTGGTTGTGCAGCCGCATCCACGGCCTGACGAACCGTTCGAGCTGCGGGGTGACCTGGAGCTGCTCGCCCGCGGTGATCACCTCGCGGAGCGTCTCGGGCGGCTCGATCCCGGCGCCGGCCAAGGACTGCAGCGCCACGAACGGGAGGAAGATGCGTTCCACCCGGTTCGTGGCGATGTGGTCGAGCAGGGCGGCCGGGTCGCGCCGGACCTCGTCGCTGACCATGACCAGCGTCCCGCCGTACGCCCAGGTGCTGAAGATCTCCTGCACCGAGACGTCGAAGCCGAGCGCGGTGAACTGCAGGCTCCGATACGCGCCGCCGTGCCAGGCCATCAGGTTGGCGACCGGGCGGTGGGTCATCTCCACACCCTTGGGCTGTCCGGTCGAACCCGAGGTGAACAGGACGTAGGCCAGGTCGTCGGGCGTGACACCGCTGTCGGGCCGGTGGTCCGGACGGCCGCCGAGGTCGGTGTCGACGTGCACGGGGTTGGGATGCGGCAGGCTGCCGGCCAGCGCCCGGTGGGTCACCAGGACCGGGGTCTCGACCCGGCCGAGCACCTGGGTGAGGCGGCCCTCGGGGTAGGAGGGATCGAGCGGGACGTACGCGCCGCCCGACTTCAGGATGCCCAGCAGCGCCACGGGCAGGTCGAGCGAGCGCCGTACGTGCAGGGCGACCGGCACCTCCGGGCCCACACCCTGCTCGCGCAGCAGGTGGGCGAGCTGGTTGGCCCGCCGGTCGAGCTCGGCGTAGGTGAGCGAGGCGCCCTCGAACTCGACGGCGACCGCGTCCGGCGTCCGGTCCGCCTGCTGCTCGAAGAGCCCGTGCAGGCACCGGTCGGGGCCGCGGCCCGGCGGCTCGTGCCCGCGGGCGAGCAGCGCGGAGACCGGCGCGGCCGGGTCGGCCGCCACCTGCTCCAGGACGCGTACGTAGTGGCCCAGCAGGCGCTCGGCGGTGGGCCGCTCGAACAGGTCGGCGGCGAACTCCAGGCTCATCTCCTGACCCTCGGCGTAGAGCACCAGGCCGGCCTTGGCGCCGCCGTTCTCCACCTCCTCCAGCAGGCGGAAGGTGACCCCGTCGCCGCGCCGGGCGTCCGGCGGGTCCTGCATCGCGAACATCACGTCGAACGGCGGCCGCCCGTCGGGGCACAGCTCCCTGACGATCTCCTCCAGCGGCACGTCCGTGGGCGTGGCCAGGACCGCCGCCCGCACCTGCGCGAGCAGGCTCTCGAAGGACGGATCGCCCGCCAGCCCGGTCCTGATCGGCAGCGTCTCGACGAAGAAGCCGATCAGGGCGTCGGCGCCGGGCGCCTCCCGGCCGGCGAACGGCACGCCGGTGACCAGGTCGTCCTGGCCGCTGTAGCGGTGCAGCAGCGCCTGGAAGGCCGCGAACAGCACCATGAACGGGCTGGCCTGGGCCCGCAGGCCCAGGGACTCCAACTCGGCGAGCAGCCCGTCCGGCAGCGTCGCCCGCACCCGGGCGCCGCGGCGCAGCGGCTGCGCCGATCCCGGGCCGTCGCCGGGCAGCGCCAGCCGCTCCGGCGGCGACTCCAGCATCTTGCGCCAGTACGGCAGCCCGTCGCCCGCCGGCCCCCGCCGGTACGGCCCGGCCGGCTCGGGCAGGCTCTCGCCTGCGTAGAGCCGCGCCAGCTCGTCCAGGAAGACGCCCGCCGACCAGCCGTCGAAGGCGATGTGGTGCACGGTCACCAGCAGCCGGTGCCGGTCGCCGCCCAGCCGCAGCAGCAGCGCCCGCAACATGGGACCGTTCCGGAGGTCGAACGGGTCGCGGGCGGCGTGCCGGGCCAGCGCGTCCGCGCCGCGCGGGGTGGCGTCCATGACCTTCAGGGCGACTGGCGCGGCCGGCTCGACCACGGGCACCGGCTCGCCGTCGTGCTCCTCGTAGCGGGTGCGCAGCGGTGGGTGGCGGCGCACGATCTCGTTGATCGCGTGCTCCAGCCGTCCGGCGTCGAGGGGACCGTCCAGGGCGAACAGGATGGGCACGTTGTACTGCGAGCCGCCGGGCGCCATCTGGTCGATGAACCACAGGCGGCGCTGGGCGGGCGTGACGCCGTCAGCGGCTCCCGCAGCGGCTCCTGCGACGGCCGGCGCTGCCGCCGCCTGCGGAAGGGCGTCGATCGCGCGGGCCAGCGCGGCGACCGTGGGGTGCTCGAACAACATCCGGGGCTCGACCGGCCGGCCGAACCGCTCGCAGGCGCGGGCGGCGACGCGCATGGCCAGCAGCGACTGGCCGCCGAGCGCCAGGAAGTCGTCGTCGGCGCCGATCGGCGCGGCGCCGAGGACGTCCTGCCAGATCTCGGCCAGCGCCGACTCGGTGGGCGTGCCGGGCGGCGTGATCGCGCGGGGCCGCCGGACCGGGTCGGGCAGCGCGGCCCGGTCCACCTTGCCGTTGACGGTCAGCGGCAGCTCGTCCAGGAACACCCAGGCGGTGGGGATCATGTAGTCGGGCAGGAACCTGCGCAGGTGGGCGCGGACCTCCTGCTCGGCGGCCGGGCCCACGACGTAGGCGACCAGGTCGCCGCCGCGCACGGCGGTGGTGGCGGCCCGTACGCGGGGGTGGCGGCCGAGCACGGTCTCGATCTCGCCCAGTTCGACCCGGTTGCCGCGGATCTTGACCTGGTCGTCGAGCCGTCCCAGGAACTCGTAGTCGCCGGCGGCGTCGCGGCGGGCCAGGTCGCCGGTCCGGTAGAGCAGCCGTCCCTCGCCGTCGCGGACGAAGCGCTCGGCCGTCAGGTCCGGCCGGTCGAGATAGCCCAGGCCGACGCACACGCCGCCGAGGTACATCTCACCCTCCTCGACCGGCCGCAGCTCCTCGTCCAGCAGGTGGACGGTGACGCCGGGCAGCGGCCTGCCGAGCGCGGGCGGACGGGTCCGGCCGTCGTGGACGGGCACCTCGCCGGCGATCGTGTTGACCGCGCATTCGGCCGGGCCGTACAGGTTGACCAGCCGGAACGGCAGCTCGGGGCGCGGGTAGAGGGTCAGCCGGTCGCCGCCGGTGCTCAGCGTCGCAAGGCCGGTCCCCTCCGGCCAGGACAGGCCGAGCAGGCCCTCGGCGATGGGGGTGGGCGCGTAGCAGGTGGTCAGTTCCTGCTCCACGATCCAGTCGCGCAGTGCGGGCAGGGACAGCCGGGTGCGCTCGTCGGGGATCACCATCGTGGTGCCCCCGGTCAGGTACATCCAGATCTCCCAGACCGACGGGTCGAAGTTCGGGCTGGTGAGCAGCGGGGCCCGGCCGTCCCGCCCGAAGGTCTCGTGCGACCAGGCGATCAGGTTGGACAGCGCGCGGTGGGGGACGAGCACGCCCTTGGGGGTCCCGGTCGAGCCGGAGGTGTGGATGACGTACGCCAGGTCGTCCGGGCCGGGCGCGGGCGTGGGCGGCGGCCCGTCGGCGGCGGCGAGCGTGTCGATCACCGGGACGCCGTCCGGCACCAGGTCGCGCCACTCCGGCGCGGTCACCACGGCGGCGGCTCCCGCCAGCATCGCGCGGACCCGCTCGGCGGGCGTGGCCGGATCGATCGGCGCGAACGCGAGACCCGCCTTCATGACGCCGAGCTGGCCCGCGACCTGTCTGATCGACCGGCCCGCCAGCACGGCCACCCAGCGCCGCCCGGCCAGGGCGGACTCGCCCAGCCGCACGGCCACGCCGTTCGCCAGGCGGTCCAGCTCGCCGTACGTGAGGTGTTCTTGACCAGCCGAAACAGCGACCCTTTCTGGGGTCGCGAGCAGCCGCTCTTGGTAAAGGTGCAGAACAGATGCCGAGGGGGGTGCATCTGACGTCATTGTCGCGCCTGCCGATTGTTGAGTTTTTTGGGACCTTTTGGGCACGCCGCCGAACAGGATGACCTGGTCACCAGATGGGTGTCAACCCTCGAGTGAATCCCGTATTCGGCCGGCGTCCCGGGCCGTCGTACCGCGTCGGGGGAGCCTCGCGGGTCCGCCGCGGGCCGCTCGCGAACGGGCCGCGGAGCGCGGGATCGCCCGTACCGCCGGGCGATCGGTCCGGCCGCCGCCCTCTCTCGGCGTGCTCCCGCGTACGCCGGCGGCCTTTCTTTCCCGTATCGCCATCACGCTGGTTGACTGGCTGGACTTTCTCCAGGTCAATGCCCTTCCGACCAAAAAACGCGCCACCCGTACGGCCATTCTCCGGCCGCTTCGGGAAGCGCGTTCCTCGTTCGCCGCGGGATTTACCGGCGGGCCCGTGAAGTCCGTCAGGAACGCTCCGGCTCGTAGTGCAGGCCCACCACACCGCAGTCGAACGGGCGCGCGGCGACCAGGCGCAGCCTCTGGTAACCCGAGCCGGTCGGGAACAGCGGCAGCCCGGCCCCGATCGCGACCGGGTTGACGAACAGGTGCAGCTCGTCGATCAGCCCGTGGGAGATCAGCTCGCGGCCGATCGAGGCGCCACCGGCGACCATCACGTCGCCGCCGGGCTTCGCCTTCAGCTCGTCGATCGTCTCGGCCGGGTCGCCGCCGGCCACGACGGCGTTCTTCCAGGGCGACTCGGTGAGGCTGCGGGAGATGACGACCTTCGGAGTGTTGATCATCTTGTCGATGCCCTCCTCCGTCTCGCCCTCGGGGCGGGACTCCCACGCCGGGATGAAGCCCTCGGCCAGCCTGCGGCCCAGCACGATGCAGTCGACCGGCTCCCACAGGGCCGCGACGTGGGCGTTGATGTCGTCGGTCCAGGGGAACGTCACCCAGTCCATCTCGCCGGCGGGGCCGCCCACGAAGCCGTCCGCGGTGATCTGGAGCTGGAGCTTGACCTTGCGCATCGATCTTTTCCTTCCGGTTCCGGTCTGTGTGTTCCCACTGTGCCGGAGCAGACTTACGGTCTTCTTCCGCCGGGCTTAAGGTCCCTCGGCGGCCCTCGGCAGGAACGACAACCGGCGGGAAATGCCCGGCGAATGAGCCCCGGAATGGGCGGCGGGTTCGCGAATGACGGGCCGCCGCCCCCGGAAAACCGCGAAAGGCCGGGCGGAAATGCCCATTACCTTGATCAGCTGCGCCGCCTGGCCGACAACCAGGACGGCACCCACAGGATCGCGCCGACCACCAGCAGGATCCCGGCGATCTCGTACTGGCCGGCCGGACGCCCGGAGGACCACGGCAGCACCAGGTAGAGGCAGGTGACCGTGCCCACCACGGGGAGCACGCGGCCCGCGTTGAAGTGCCGGTCGGTCCGCACGTCCCGGCGCAGGACGAGGACGGCGACGTTGACGGCCGCGAAGACGGCGAGCAGGAGCAGCGAGGTCGTGCCGCCCAGCAGCGCCACGACCGGGCTGTCGGGCACCAGCGAGACGAACGTGATGAGCCCGACCGCGATCAGGGTGGTGAACAGGATCGCCGCGTGCGGGGTGCGCCGGGTGGCGTGCACGGCCGACAGGAACGGCGGCAACACGCCCTGCTTGCTCATGCCGTACAGCAGCCTGCTGGCCATCAGCATGTTGATCAGCGCCGAGTTCGCGACGGCGAACATCGAGATGAACGGCAGCAGCGAGGCGATCGGCACGCCCGGCGCGGCGGTCTGCACCACCGTGACCAGGGGTGTCTCGCTCTCCGCGAGCTGCCCGACCGGGACCACGGCGACCGCGCAGATGGACACGAGCACGTAGATCAGCCCGGTGATGCCGAGGCCGGTGAACATCATGCGCGGGAAGATCCGGGTCGGGTCCTTGGTCTCCTCCGCCATGTTGACGGAGTCCTCGAAGCCGACCATGGCGAAGAAGGCCAGCGAGGTCGCGGCGCTGGCGGCCAGGAACACGCTCTTGTCTGCGGGGGTCTCGAAGGCGACGACGCGGGAGAAGTCGGCGTCGCCGCCGGCGATGAAGTACAGGCTGAGCACGATGACGAGCAGCAGCCCCGACAGCTCGACCGCGGTGAGCACGACGTTGAGCTTGACGCTCTCGCCCACACCCCGCAGGTTGACGGCCAGGACCAGCAGCATGAAGCCCACGGCGATCAGGAGGATGACGCCGTTGCCGGCGTCGAAGCCGAACCCGGTGGCCAGGTTGGCGGCGAACGCGCGCGAGGCCGCCGATGCCGAGGTGATGCCCGAGCACATCACCGCGAAGCACACCAGGAACGTCAGCGCCTGCTTGCCGAACGCCTTGTGCACGTAGAGGGCGGCGCCCGCGGCCTCCGGATACTTCGTGACCAGCTCCAGGTAGGAGCAGGCGGTGATCAGCGCGACGAGGAAGGCGATGGAGAAGGGCAGCCAGGCCGCGCCGCCCACCTCGCCCGCGACCTGGCCCGTCAGTGCGTAGATGCCGGTGCCGAGGATGTCGCCGACGATGAACAGCAGCAACAGGCCGGGGCCCATCACCCGCTTCAGGCTGGGCTGGCCGCTACCGGCCTCCGGTGGGCTGGGGGGACTGATCTGAGCCATGGGGGTGGTCCTTCTCGTCCGTGAGGATGATGGGATGCGTCCCGCGTGGGGGTGACGGCGAGCGCCGGCCGGCCGCCGTACGCCGCCGCGACCACGTGATCTCGACCGTCATCCTGACACTGTACGATCCCGGCTTGTCATCCGTGAACACGTCGTCACGCTCAGCTTCCGTCCCGTCCGCGAGCAGCACGACGGCGCGGCGGCCGGGGAGGCCGCCGCGCCGCGGGGTGTGCGGTGGCGCGCGGGGTCAGCTCGCGCTGCAGGAGACCGTGGGCCAGGTCGAACTGCCGTTGCGCTGGATGGTCACGCCCCAGTTGTTCCCGCTGCCGTTGGGCTTGGCGGTCAGCACCTGGGCGCTGGGGTAGGCGGCGGTGATGTTCCAGGTGGACATGATCTTCTCGGGGGCGGGCACGTTCATCGTCACGGTCCAGGTGTTCGAACCGCTGACCGCGACGTTGAGGTTGTACCGGTCGCTCCACTGCTGGCCGGCGGACAGGGTCGCGGTGCAGCCGCCGGGGTTGCCGCCCGGGTCGCCGCCGCCGGGGGAGCCGCCGATCGTGATGGCCGAGCTGCCGCTGCTCTGGTAGCCCTCCGTCGCCAGGATCATGTAGTCGTGGCCGCCCAGGCTCATGCCGTTGCGGGCCCAGGCGTCGAAGTGGTTGCCCGTGGTGACGGTCCCGCCGGTCCGCTTCGACTGCCGGACGCTCCAGTACTGGTTGAAGGTCTTGTTGCCCTCGATCGAGGGGGCGTTGTAGCGGGTCGTCTGGTAGATGTCGTACGTGCCGCCGTCGCTGGTCACCGTGCCCTTGTACGTCCCGGTGGGCCGGTAGGTGCCCCAGTTGTCGACGATGTAGTACTCGACGAGCGGGTTCCTGGTCCAGCCGTACACGGCGAGGTAGGCGTTGCCGGACGGGTTGAAGCTGCCCGAGTAGGTCACGGTCCTGCGTCCGCCGGGGTTCCAGCCCTTGCCGGCGACGAAGTTCCCGGTGTTGCGCCACGAGGTGCTGTACGCGCCGCCCGATCCCAGGTCCATGGAGACCGATCCGGGGCTGTCGGTCCAGAAGGAGTAGAAGTACCCGTTGTTGGTGCCGGTCTGATTGGAGGTGACGGGGGCCGCGTTCGCGATGCCGGGCGGCATCGTCACGGCCACGACCAGCGCCGCGACCACGGCACAGGCCCGTACGGCGAGCATCCGGGCGCGGCCGCGCCTGCGGTTTCCGGGGTGAGCGGGGACGCCGTTCATGTGCGTGCTTCCTCCTTGGGGGGACGGAGGTCGGCGAAACTATCGGTACGCTCACGAAAGTGTCGGCCTGATCCCGTGCAGCTGTCAACGCCCTCTGTGCGAACACCGCCGATCGGCGGACACAACCCCTGGATGACAGCTCTCTTGGGCTGTGAAAGTTTCGCTCAAGCGCCGAAAAACGCGCCGATCACAGCTCGGGGCGCGGAACCCCGTACCGCTCGGTGATCTGGGCGACCGCACGCTCGCAGGCCAGCCACCGCCCGCCCGCCGCCCTGACCCCCGCCACCGGAGTGCCCGCGCAGAGCTCGCCGGGGTTCGCCTCGCCGTGCCACGTGCAACGCCCCTCGCGGGCGGAGACGCTCTTGGGATCGAAGTTGTCAGGATCGATGCTCATCCACTCGACCTCAGCCATGCCCGGAGCGTACGCCGGCGTCGGGCGGGTGGTGGGCCGGTCGCGTACTGGAATGGCTGCAAGCCGGGAGCAATCGCCGCGCAAGGGACGGCCTCTAGCGTCGGTGCCGTGTCCAGACGACTGGTTCTCGGCGGCGGCGCCGCCCTCGCGGCGACCGCGACGCTGACCCTCGGCCTCACCACCGCCGCCCCCGCCTCCGCCCGCACGACCGCTCCCACCTCCGCTTCCGCCTCCGCCAGGACGGCCGCGCAGGCGCCCGCCGGGACGGCCGGCAAGCTGTTCCGCGCCTGGCTGGCCGGCGACCGCGCCGCCGCCGCCCGGGTCGCCACCCCCGCCGCGGTGAACACGATCTTCTCCTACGCCTTCCGCGCGCCCGACCGCTTCGACGGCTGCTCGGGCAACGTGTGCCGGTACGTGCACACGAGCGTGCGCGTACCCGGCGGCCTCAACGGCATCGCCATGACCGTGACCGGCTCCAAGGTCACCAAGGTCTACCTGTCACGGCACGTCGAGCGGCCCGCCGCCGCGGCCACGCACCTGTTCGCCGCCTGGAAGCGCGGCGACCGGTACGCCGGGCTGGAGGTCGGCGCCGAGGCCGCGGTGCGCACGCTGTTCCGGGTCAGGTACGACCCGCGCGGCGTCACCCACCACTTCCAGGGCTGCTCGAAGGAGCCGAAGGGCTACGCGTGCGCCTGGTCCTACGACGGCGGCGCGATGATCATGCACGTACGCGGCTCCAAGGCGACCGGCTACGACGTCCGCTCGGTCACGTACCTGGCCGACTGACGACGGCGGTCAGCCGCCGGCGGCCAGGTCGTTCGCGGCCACGTAGCCGAAGGTCATGGCCGGTCCGATGGTCGAGCCCGAGCCCGCGTAGCTGTGGCCCATGACCGCGCCGCTGGCGTTGCCGGCCGCGTACAGGCCGGGGACGACCGAGCCGTCGGCCCGCAGGACGCGGGCGCGGGCGTCGGTGCGCAGTCCGCCCTTCGTGCCCAGGTCGCCGGGGACGATCTTGAACGCGTAGAAGGGCGGCAGCCAGAGCGGCGCCAGGCACGGGTTGGGCCGGACGTACGGGTCGGCGTAATAGTGGTCGTAGGCGCTGTCGCCGCGGTGGAAGTCGGTGTCCCGCCCGGCCAGGGCGAACCCGTTGAAGCGGTTGACCGTGGCCCGCAGGGCCGCCTCGGGCACTCCGATCTTCCGCGCGAGCTGCTCGATCGTCGGGGCCCTGAACAGGGCGCCGCCGTCGTACCAGGAGTCGGGGAAGGGCAGCAGCGGGGCGACGTCCTTGAACAGGTACTTGTTCCGGTACTGCTGGTCGATGATCAGCCAGGCGGGGATGTGCGGGTCGGCCGGGGTGTTGCGGTCGTACATGACGTGCACGACGTCGCTGTAGGGCGCGGCCTCGTTGACGAAGCGCCGGCCGTTGCCGTTGACGATGACGCAGCCCGGCAACGTCCGTTCGGCCAGGCAGAAGTACGGCTCGCCGGGCAGCGGGATCACCGGCCCCCACCAGGCGTCGTCCATCAGGTCCAGGGCGGCGCCGGTCCGCTCGCCGGCCTCGATGCCGTCGCCGGTGTTCTCCTTGGCGCCGACGGTCCAGCTCGTACCGATGGGCTGGCGCTGGAACTCCGCCCGCATCGCCGCGCTGTGCTCGAACCCGCCCGACCCCACGATCACCCCGCGCCTGGCCCTGACCAGCCCGGCCGAGGTGACCACGCCGGCGACCCGGCCGCCTTCGACGTGCAGGTCGAGCAGCGGCGTGTTCAGCCACACGGGCACCCCGGCCGCCAGCAGCCCGGCCCGCAGCCCCGCGGCCAGCGCCTGCCCCATGGTGAGAGGCTTCTCGCCGCGCAGCGCCGCCTGGGTGCCGCGCAGCAGGCACGCGGCCGACACCGCGGCCCCCTGCGCGTTGACCGCGGCGAGCGTCAGCCACTTGTAGTCGGCGCTGAAGACGACCATGCCCGCCGGGGTCGGGATGTACGGCGGGTTGAGCCGGGCCAGCTCCGGCCCGAGCAGGTTGCCGTCGAACTGGTCGGGCTCGATGGAACGCCCGCCCGGCATCCCGCCGGGGAACTCCGGATAGTAGTCGGAGTAGCCGTCCATGAACCGGAAGCGCAGCGGGCTGTTGCGCGTCACGAACGAGATCATGTCCGGCCCCGCCGCGAGGAACGCCTGCTGCCGCGCGACCGGTACGGTGTCGCCGACCACGCGCGCGAGGTAGGCGGCGGCCTTGGCCGGGGTGTCCGGCACCCCGGCGGCGAGGATCACCTCGTTGCACGGGATCCAGATGCCCGCCCCCGACCGAGCCGCCGACCCACCGAACGTCGGCGCCTTCTCCAGCACGACGGTGCTCAGCCCGCGCTTGGCGGCGGTGAGGGCGGCGGTCATCCCGGCGGCCCCCGACCCGACGACCACCACGTCGTAGTCGGCCTCGGCGTAGGCCGGGTCCTGGCCGAGCGCCGCGCCGGTGACCAGGATCCCGCCCGCGACGAGCAGGGTGCGGCGGCTGCGTCCACGGGGGGTGAGGTCGTCGGAGGCCGGTGAGGCAGGTCGCATCGGTGATCCCTTCGGAAGGGGAGAGCCGGTCGGCCCCCTCGCCGAAAACGAGCATGCGCTTGGTTGGTATCCCTGTCAACGCTCCCGTACGGCCAGATCCCTGACCCTGCCCGAGGTGCCGGTGGCCGTCAGCGCGGTCGCGAACAGGACGAGCTGGTTGAGCACCTTCAGGAACAGCAGCATGCCTGCCGCGCCCGCGACCACCCGGTAGGCCGGATTGGCCGCGGTGAGGTTGACGTAGACCAGGCCGAGCGTCTTGAGGATCTCCAGCCCGGCGGTGATGACGAGCGCCGGGCCCATCACCCGCCGCAGCGGCACGCGTAACCGGGGCGGCGCGGTCAGCAGGGCCATGGCCAGCAGGGTGTTGACGCCGAGGCCGAGCACGAACCCGGCGGCGGTCAGCACCCACTGCGCCGGCAGGGCCTCCACGCCCACAGTGAGCACGGCGAACCAGGTCAGCAGCCGCTCGGCGGCGAAGGCGACGGCGAGCGACAGGGCCAGCAGCAGCCCGAGCCCGGCCAGCACGCCCAGGTCGATGAGCTGGCGCAGGAAGAAGTTGCCCGGATACTCCTCCAGCCGCCACATCGCCCGGGTGGCCGAGCGCAGGGTGTCCATCCAGAACAGGCCGGTCAGCGGCAGCGCGACGAAGGCCACCGCGCCGGCCGTGCCCCCGGCCTCCCGGATCGCGTCCACGTCGAGGCGCGGGAAGTTCTCGCTCAGGTAGTGCTGGACCGTGGCCAGGACCGTCGGGTCGTCCATGACGTGGCCGAGGATGCCGAAGGCCAGCAGGGCCAGGGCGAAGGTGGCGAAGAAGGAGTAGTAGGTGAGGGCCGCCGACAACCGGCCGCCGTCGGCCTTGTCGTAGCGCACCACCGCGCGGGCCAGATGGTCGAGCCAGGCGTGCCGGTCGCGGGCCCGCAGCCAGGCCGCCGCCAGTCCCTTGAACGGTCTGGTGGCGTTCATGGAGCAGGATCCTCCTCGCGGACGCGTCCGGTGGCCGGAGGCCGCCGGGTGCTCACCGTACCGCTTCGGGTGAATCATGAGGGGAACGCCCCTGCGACCGGAGGACGGCACTTTGACGGAACCGCAAGACATGTCCAGGAACGCGCGACTCGGCAGGTACGCCGACGTGGCGAGCACCCTGGCCCTGCACAGCGACCGGCGGCTGGCCGGGCTGCTGGAACGGGCCGGCGCCCTCGGCACGGGCATCGGCGGCGCCTCCGCGCTGCTGGACGTGGACGGCGTGCCCGTCTTCGCCAAGCGTGTGCCGCTGACCGACCTGGAACGCGAGCCGGCCAACGTCATGTCCACGGCGAACCTGTTCGAGCTGCCCCCGTTCTGCCAGTACGGCGTCGGCTCGCCCGGCTTCGGCTCCTGGCGCGAGCTGGCGGCCCACGTCATGACGACCAACTGGGTGCTGGCCGGGCACACCGACGCCTTCCCGCTGCTCTACCACTGGCGGGTGCTGCCGGGCGCGCCGCCGCCCGCGGAGGAGCACGCCGACGTCGAGGCCGCCGTGCGGTACTGGGGCGGGGCGCCGGCCGTGGGGGAGCGGCTGCGCGCCCTCGCGGAGGCTTCGGCCGGAATCGTGCTGTTCCAGGAGTACGTCCCGCACAACCTGGACGCCTGGCTCGCCGCGCGGCTGGCGGACGGCCCGGAGGCCGCGGCCGAGGCGTGTGCCATGGTCGAAGCACGCCTGACGGCCGACGTGTCCTTCATGAACGGCCACGGGCTGACGCACTTCGACGGCCACTTCGGCAACCTGCTCACCGACGGCGACCGCCTCTACGTCGCCGATCTCGGCCTGGCCACCTCGCCCCGGTTCGAGCTGTCCGGCGAGGAACGCGCGTTCCTCGGCCGCAACGCCGGACACGACCTCGGCTACGCGCTGATGCGGCTGGTCAACTGGCTCGTCTCCAACGTCTGCGGGGTGCCCGTGGCAGGCCCGCCGGCGCCGCGCGACGCCTTCGTCCGCGCCTGCGCGGAGGGGGACGCCGACCTCTCCGGCATCCCGCCCGTCGCCGCCGCGATCATCCGCCGCCACGCGCCCGTGGCGGCGGCCATGAACGGCTTCTACTGGGACCTGTTCGGCGCCGACCGCGCCACGCCGTTCCCCCGCGAGCAGGTCGAACACGCCCTCGCGCCGCCCGGCACGCTCGGCCGGTGATCGCGGGCGCCGCGAAGCCCGGTCGCCGGGGCCGGGGGCAGGCGGCGGGCCGGCGACCGGGCGGTCGCGGTCAGGTCGGGTCGGATCGGATCGGGTCAGGTCAGGTCAGGTCAGGTCGGATCGGATCAGGTCGGGTCGGGGCGGGTCAGCGGAGGTTGAAAGCGCGCAGGGTGGTCTGCTTGACGCGGTTGCCCGCCGCGTCCCACGCCTCCACCTTCAGGCTCACCGCACCCTTGGTGGCGCGGAGTGCCGGGTACTTCGCGGCGGCGGTGTAGAGGCCGTCCCGGCCCTTCCTGAGGTCGGCCGGCTGCCAGGTGGCGCCGTCGTCCGTGCTGGTCCACAGCCGTACGCCGCTGATCGCCGGCATCCTGGCCGCCGACGGCCCGTGGTAGGCCTCCAGCTCGAACGTGTGCCGGCGCCCGGCCGCGACCGTGTTCTCGGCCGACAGGCTGTCACCGAGGTCGTAGCTGACGTAGACCGCCGGGGTCGTCCGGCACTGCTCGACCAGCCCGTCCACGAACCAGGCGTAGCAGTTGGCGCCCGGCCTGAGCTGCTCCTTCGCCGGCGGGGCGGTGAACGTCCACTCGACGTCCTGAAGGGCGTTCTTGGCCGTCAGCCGGTAGGTGCCCGGCTCCTTGGGCAGCGGGTAGCGCGGCAGCGTGTCGAGGCCCGGCAGCGGGGCGTTCGGGACCTCCTTGCCGTCGCGGTAAAGGTGCAGCTCGTACTGCGGCGCGAGGTCGCCGAACGCGCTGCCGTCGTCGCGCCGCTCACCGACCCCGTTGACCAGGGACGGCGTCACCCACAGGTTGCCGTCGTGCACGCAGATCGCGCACGGCACCCCGATGACGAGCTGCTTGAGCGGGGGCGCGTCCGGGGCGCCGCCGAGCGCGTACAGCTTGTCGGAGGCCGTCGAGGCGCCCGGCGTGCTCGGAGTGGCGAACCACTTCTGGACGGTGGTGCCCGGCCGGTCGAACACCTCGTGCCGGTAGCGGGTCTCCTGGACCTCCTCCCCAGGGGTGGACGACACGAGCGCGGACAGGCCCGCCTCGCTCACGATCTTGGGGTCGAGCGGCCAGATGTACTGCGACCTGCGCTCCGGCATCGGGGTGGACCAGTGCAGCATGTCGGTGTTGGTCGTCGTGTACGAGATGTCGTCGGTCCGCCACGACGCACGCCAGCTCATGTACTTCGTGTACGGCCCGCCGTGCACGTCGAGGTCGACCCGGTGGAGCTGACGCTCGGTCACCTCGTACCGCATCGAGTCCGGGACGCGCCCGTCGGCCGACGGCCGGAGCACGTACGAGTACGGCGTGTTCGGCGTGCCCTCGACCTGGACGGTCACCTTGCCCCGGGCGGCCTCCGCGCGGATCTTCGTGCCCTCGGTGTTGGAGACGTAGGCGACGGGGATGCCGACCGGCTTGAACGGGCCGCTGAACGGCTTCTGCGAGATGGGCAGCGGGATCGGGCAGCTGGCGGCCCTCTCGTTGAAGGCCAGGACGCCGGCCGCGCCCGCGTCCCTGATCGGGCCCACACGCTCGATCTGCAGGCCGCACACCGGCCCGAAGACCCCATCGGCGGGCTCGGCGTCGATCAGCACGAGCGCGCCGCGCAGGTCCTTGCCCGCCAGCTCCTCCGGACGGCCCTTGCCCGCGTCGACCACCCGCAGGTTCTTGCTGCCCTCGAACGGGACGTACCCGGGGTGGATCTCACCCGCGTCGATCATGTGGACCCGGGAGACCGGGCGCAGGGTCGTGCGCTTGGAGGCGCGCATGGTCATGGTGACCTCGGGCACGCCCAGCTCCCACTGGCCGGTGAAGCGGAAGCCGCCCTTGGTGACCTTCTTGGTCGGCAGCACCCACGTCTTCTCCCACGCGCCGAGCGGACGGCCGGCCAGCAGCGTGCCGCCGAAGACCTTGCCGTTCGGCAGGGTGCGCTGGAAGTAGGCGTCGTAGGTGTTGTTCAGCGGCTGCGCGGTCTTCGGGGCGCTGAAGCTGATCTCGGTGGCCTTGCGGGCGTCGAGGGTGATCTCGGTGTCGCCGGTGACGGTCAGCTCGGGCTCGAACAACCAGGCCCGGTTGGCGCGGTCGTCGCCGTCCACCCAGTCGAGCACCTGCAGCAGGCTGACGGTGCCGGCCGGGACGCGGGTGACGACCAGGCCCACGTCGTCGACGCGGTGGGGGCCGAGCTCGCCCTTGTTGCCGTCGACGTCCAGGACGTTCATGGCCGTCGGGGTGCGCGGCTTGCCGTCCCGGTCGAGGGTGCGGATGGTCAGGTCGTACTTGGGGGCGTCCCGTACCGCGCCGAGCGGCGTGGTGAGCCGTACGCCGTCGGCCTCGGCCGTCACGGCCCCGCTGTAGGTCCCGACGCCGAGCTCGGCCGGGTCGAGGGTGACGGTGGTGGCGGCCGTGCCGCCCGCGGGGACGGTCAGCGTCGCGTCGGCGAGGGCCGGCTTCGCCCCGCCGCTCATCGCCGCCTTCAGCGTGAGCGTGACGGGCTGGTCGCCCAGGTTGCGGTAGGAGACCTCGCCGGTCTTCGGCGCGCTGCCGGCCTCCAGCAGGCCGAAGTCCACGCCGCCGCTGGTCGTGAACACCTGCTGCCGGGTCGCGCGGTCCAGGTCCACCCGGCCGGCGCCCTGCTCGTACACGGTGAAGCCGTCGTCCTTGGAGGTGGACATCAGCGCGGTCTTGAGCTGCGCGCCCGTCCAGTCCGGGTGCTGCTGCGCCAGGATCGCGACGGCGCCGGCCACGTGCGGCGTGGCCATGGAGGTGCCGGACGCGCCGGTGTAGCGCTCGTCCACCGGGGAGCCCATGGTGGTGCCGGCCGCGCGCGCGGCCACGATGTCCACGCCGGGCGCGGCGATGTCGGGCTTGAGCCCGCCGCCGGGGCGCGGCCCGCGGCTGGAGAACGCGGCGAGCTGGTCCTGCTTGTCCACGGCGGCCACGGTCAGGGCGGCGTCGGCCGCGCCGGGCATGCTGATCGTCTCGGTGTCGTACAGGTTGCCCGCGGCGACCACGAACAGCGTGCCGGTCTCGGCGGTCAGGTCGTTCACGGCCTGGCTGAGCGGGTCGGTGCCGTCGCTGGGCGGGCCGCCGAGGCTCATGCTGACGGCCTTGGCGCCGCTGCGCGCGGCCCACTCCATGCCCTCGATGATCCACGACTCCTGGCCGGAGCCGGTGTTGTCGAGCACCTTGCCGACGACGAGCTGCGCGCCGGGGGCGACGCCCTTGTACTTGCCGCCCGAGGCCGCGCCGGTGCCGGCGATGGTGGAGGCGACGTGGGTGCCGTGCCCGTGCCCGTCCTGGACGGGCTCCTCCGGGACGAACGACTTGCTGTCGGCGATCTTCCCGGCCAGGTCGGGGTGGCCGGTGTCGGCGCCGGTGTCCAGCACGGCGATCTTCACGCCGGTGCCGTCCTGGCCGCGTTCCCACGCCTTGGGGGCGCCGATCTGCGGGACGCTCACGTCCAGGTCGGCCTTGACCTTGGCGTCCAGCCAGAGCTTGGCGATGCCGCCGCGCAGCGCGCCGGGCGCCTTGGCCAGCCCCTGCCCGCCGTCCTGTGCGCTGTCCTGCCCGCCGCGTACGGCCTGCCAGAACGCGCCCGCCTCCGCCTTGGTGACGTCGAGGGCCGAGGCGTGGATGCTCTCCAGCGTACGGGTGGGGTCGCTGGCGGGTACGGCCGCGGCCGAGCGCTTCACGGCCGCCTCGGGCTGGTCGCCCGGGTACTGCACGATGACCGGCAGCCGCTTGGCGACGTCGTCGGCGTAGCCGTTCTCGGCCAGGTACTTGACGTCGAACAGCCGCCGGTCCACCAGCCCGGCCTGGACGGCGGCGACGGCGTCGTCCGGCAGCACGAAGACGCCGTCCGGGGTGAACTGGGTGAACAGGTTGATCCGGCGGCCGTCCTCGCGGCTGCCGGGAGCGGTCTCGACCCGGTACGTGCCGGCGGTGGACCGGTTGAGCTGGACCTTGTCACCCGTGATCAGCGTGACGACGACCTTCTTGGCCCGTACCCCGGTCAGGGCGACGTCCTTGGCGACGTCCTTGGCGACGTCCTTGGCGGCGGACGGCGCGGAGGGGGCGGGCGAGGGGGCCGGGGTGTCGGCCGAGGCCGGTACGGCGGTCAGTACGGCCGCGAGCGCGGTGACCGCGGTCAGCAGCACGCCTGTCCGGCGGACCAGCGGGGGGCGGGGCAATGCCATGGTGGCCTTTCTGGCGGGGGAGGGGGGTCAGACGGGTTCGAAGCCGTCTGGCGGCCGAGGGGGTTCCGGGGTCTCCTGATGAAGGGAGGGCCCATCCGGTAGGGGTTCGTCCGGATCCTGCTGGCCGGGGTCGTCGGTGGTGTCGGACATGCCGAAAGTGTCCAGGTATGCGTATGGGGTGGGGTATGGGGTGCCCTATGGGGAAAAATCCCCAATTTGGGGATTCAGTCGCTGGGGAGGTGGCGGGCCAGCTCCGTCCGCGACCGCGCGCCGACCTTGCGCATGGCCGCGCTCACGTGCTTGTCCACCGTCTTCGGCGACAGGAACAGCTCCCTGGCGATCTCCTGGTTGGTCAGCCCCTCGGCTGCCAGCCGGGCCACCTGCTCCTGCCGGGCCGACAGCACGTGGTCGTTCCCCGCCTGCGCGGGCGTGCTCTGCGTCGCCGGCCGTACGCCCCACCTGCGGCCCAGCCCGGTCGCACGGTCGAGGTCCCAGCGCGCCCCGAGGTCGGCGTACGCGGTGACGGCCCGGCCGAGCCGGGTGGCGGCGGCCGGGTCGTCGAGGGCGAACAGGGCGGCGGCGGCGTGCTCGTCGGCCTGCGCGGCCTCGTACCTGGCCGGGACACGTTCGAAGGCGTCGGCGGCGGCGGCGAACTCCGCCGCGGCCCGCTCCCACTGCCCGCCGGCCTCGGCCAGCAGGCCGCGGGCCTGCGCGAGCGCGGGCGCGGCCAGCGGCGCGTCGAGCCCGGCCAGCCGGGCGGCGTGCCGCGCGACGGCCTCGGCGGCCTCGCCGGGGCGGCCCGCCGCCAGCAGCGCCTCGGTCAGCCCGGGCAGCGCCCGGACCGCCACCGGCCACAACTCGCTCGCCTCCCAATGGACGCTCGCCTCGGCGACCGCCTCGATCGCCGGCTCCGGCTCGCCCCGCGCGGCGGCCAGCCTGAGCAGCATGGAGAGCGGCAGCACGAGGTCGTCGTACTGGCCGCGGGTGCGGGCCTCGGCGGCGACGTCGAGCAGCGGCGGCAGCGCGGCCTCCTGGCGGCCCTGCACCGCGCTCACGCAGGCGGTCACGATGTCGACGAGGATGCGCTCGTGCGGCTCGTCGCCGAAATGGTCGCGCAACTCCTGCATCTTCGCCGGCAGCCCCTGCCAGGAGCCCTCGAAGTAGTCGGCCGCGGCCAGGTTGACCAGGCAGCGCATTTCGAGCCGCCCGCGCAGGTCGGGCTCGGCGCCGTCCTCGACCGCCGCGGTCAGCAGGCGGCGGCCCTCGCGGTGGTGGCCGCCGAACAGGGCCGCGCCCCCGATGGAGCGGTACGCGTTCACCTCGCGGCGCAGCAGCCGCCGTCCGGCGGTCTCCCGCCGCAGGTCGTCGGTCAGCTCGGCCCAGCGCGGGTCGCCCATCACCACGAAGATCATCGCGATCTTGCCGAGCACCAGCATCCGCATGGCCGGGTCGGCGACGGTGGGCAGCGTCGCGAGCGCCCGCTCCAGCCAGGACCGGGTCTCCGCCAGCGGCAGGCCGCTCGGCGGCCGGCCGACCCCGGCCATGGCCCACGCGGCCAGCCCCGGCTCGCCGGACAGGTCCTCGGCCGCGCGGGCGAACGCCTCGCCGATGCGGGCGCCGTCGATGCGGGTGCGCTCCAGGTGCAGCGCGAGCAGCAGGCGCAGGTGGCCGCGTAGCGGAGGCGGCACGTCCTGCTCCAGCGCGCCGGTGACCAGGTCGGCGACCGGCGGCGGGCGCAGCAGTTCCAGGGCGGCCCAGCCGAGTTTCACCGTCAGCTCCGCCCGCCGGGCCGGGGGCAGGCCGGTGTCGTCGCGCAGCACGTCCTCCAGCAGGCGCGCGGCCTCGGCGTCGTCGCCCAGCCTGGAGGCCTGCTCGGCGGCCTCGATGGCGGCCTCCACCCACTGCCCGGCCCGGCCCGCCTGGCGCAGGTGGTGGGCCAGGCGGCCCAGCGGGACCGGGCGCAGGCCGCGTACGGTGTCGGCGGCGGCGGCGTGCAGGGCCTGGCGGCGGCCGAGCGGGATCGCCTCGTAGACCGCCTGCGCCGCCAGCACGTGACGGAACCCGACCAGGCCGCCGGTGTCGGCGAACAGCCCGGAGCCGAGCACCTCGTCGATCGCGCCGACGTCGTTCCCGGCGAGCTCGGCGACGGGCACCGGAAGCCCCAGTACGGCGGCGCGTTCCGCCACCTCCTTGGCCCCGGCGGAGAGCCGCGCCACCCGTTCCTGCACCGAGGCGCGCACGCCGCTCGGCACGTCGAGCTCCTCCAGCGCCCGCCGCGCCCAGCCGCCCTCCCAGCGGATGAGCGTGCCGCGGGTGCGCAGCAGCGCCAGCAGCTCCTGAACGGCCAGCGGCAGGCCGGAGGCCCGCAGGCACAGGTGCTCGGCGAACTCGGCCGTCACCTCCTCGGCCTCCAGGATCGCCGAGGCCATCACCCGCGTCTGGGTGGTGTCGAGCGGCGGCAACACCAGATGCTCGGCCGCGATCGTGTCGGGGGCGCGCGCCGTGATCGCGCGCACCGCCCCGGACGCCTCCTCGCCCCGGTACGTCAGCACCACCCGCAACGTGCCCGGCAACACCGACATCAGGTACGTCAGGAACTCGACCGTCTGCCCGTCGGCCCAGTGGAGGTCCTCCACCGCCAGGACGGCGGGACCGAGCGCGGTCAGCACCTCGGCGAGCCCCCGGAAGACCCGGTGGCGTTCGGCCGCCCGGTCGTCGAGCGGCGGCGGCGTCTCGGGCAGCACCCCGGCCAGCTCCGGCAGCAGCTCGCGCAGCGCCCCCGCGACCGGCGACAGTGCCGCACCGGCCAGCTCGGACGCGCGCCCGCGCAGCGCCTCGACGACGGGCCCCAGCGGGAACGGCTCCCTGATCTGCACGCAGGCCCCGGCCAGCACCCGCAGGCCGGCCACCGCCGGACCGCCGAGCAGCTCGGACGTCAATCGCGACTTCCCGATGCCGGCCTCGCCCTCGACGACGGCGACGGCGGGCGCCCGGTCGACCAGCGCGACGAGCCGGGCGAGCTCCTTCTCCCGCCCCACCAGAACCGGGGAGACCACCCGCCCAGCACGCACCCGCTCATTCAACTGCACCGGAAGTCTGGGATCAACGTCACCCCCCCTGCCGCGCACTCCGAGGGGAGGTCAGACGGGGGCGATGCCGTCGTAGTCGATCAGCAGGTGGCGGGGGCCGCGCAGGACGGCGCTCGGCCGGTACGGCGGCGGGTCGGCCACGAGCCGCGGATTGCGCAGCCTGCGTACCAGCTCGCCCAGCACGACCTGCGCCTCCAGCCGGGCCAGCGGCGCGCCGAAGCAGTAGTGGACGCCCCCGCCGAACCCCAGGTGCTCGTTGGGCCTGCGGCACGGGTCGAACCGGTCGGGCTCGCTGACGTGCGCCGGGTCGCGGCTGCCCGCCGCCAGCGCGAGCACGACGGGCGACCCGGCCGGGATCGTGACGCCGCCGACGACGACGTCGTCGAGGGTGACCCGCGAGGACACGAGCTGCACCGGCGGCTCGTAGCGCAGCAGTTCCTCGACCGTCGTGATGACGAGATCGGGGTCGGCGCGCAGGCGTTCCAGCAGGGCGGGGTCGCGCAGCAGGGTGAGCATGCCGTTGGCGATGAGGTTGATCGTGGTCTCGTGCCCGGCGATGAGCAGCAGCAGGGAGGTGGCGACGACCTCCTCCGGCGTCATGCGGCCGTCGGGGCCCTCGTAGGTGACGAACCCGGACAACATGTCGTCGCCCGGCTTCTGCCGCCGGGCCTCGGCCAGCCCCGCGAGGTAGCGTTCCAGCTTCTCCGCCACCGCCTGGCGCTCGCGGGCCCGTTCGGCGCGTTGCTCCTCGCCCGGTCCGAGCGTCTCGACGATCGCGTCGGCCCAGGCGTGGAACTGCTGCTCGTCCTCGGCCGGCACGCCGAGCAGCCGGCAGATCACCGCGATCGGCAGCGGGTAGGCGACCTCGTCCACGACGTCGGCCCGGGTCTTGCCCGCGATGGCGTCGATCAGCTCGGTGGTGACGGCCAGCATCATGGGACGCAGCCCGTCCACGACGCCCGGCGAGTGCGGCGGCCCGAAGTGGCGCATGGTCAGGCGGCGCAGCCGGTCGTGTTCCGGCGGGTCGAGCCCGATGAAGGCGGGCGCGTGTTGCGGCGTCTCCGGCGCGGAGGCCAGGTTGCGCCGGTCTGAGCTGATCCGCGGGTCGTGCAGCAGCTCGACGATCTCCCGGTACGTGCTGACGACGTACGTGCCGTCCTCCAGCCGCGTCACCGGGTTGCGGCGCAGCTCCCCGAGGAACGGATAGGGGTCGGCGCGGCCCGACGGGTCGAGGATGCGCTGGAAGGCGGCGTCCGATGTCATGTCCTGCACTCCTGTCTCCGGCGGTCGGCCCAATGCTCGGTACGGCGGTCAGTACGGTGGTCAGCTCGGCGGCGTGTGCAGCAGCGAGGCGCGGCGTTCGGCCGGGTCGTGGCCGGTCACCACGACCGTCGCCCCCTCGGCCGCGATCAGCCGCTCGGGCACCCCGGCCGGTACGGGCCGCGCCTCCCCCCGCCGGTTGACGTGCCGGAAGTCGGGCGGGAACGGGGTGGCCCGCTCGATCAGCCGCTGGTAGAACTCCAGCCACATCCCCTGGTCGAAGGTGACCGCGGCGGTGATCCGGCCCTGGTAGCCGTAGACGGCGACGAAGCGGCGCTCGTCCGTCGAGCCCTGCGTGACGACGAGCTCGTCGGCGAACGTGGGCACGCCGACCGACTTGATGTTCACCCCGAACTGGCTGGACCAGAACACCGGCACCGACAGGTGCGGCCAGCGCTGGGTCTGGTCGCTGACCATGTTGTGCGCCGCGATCTCGGCCTGGGTGACCGCGTTCCCCCAGTGCTCAAGCGTCATGAACTGGTACTGGTACAGCGGGTGCGGGAAACGCGCGATGTCGCCGGCGACGAAGACGTCGTCGGTCACCAGGCCGTTGGTGTCCACGGCGCGGCAGCCCGCGTCGCAGGCCACGCCCCACACGCCGGCGGCCAGCCCCGAGTCGTGCAGCCACTCGACGTTGCGCACCGAGCCGAGCGCGACGACGGCGACCTCGGCCTCGACCGTGCTGCCGTCCGACAGGTGGGCGCCGCGCAGCCGTCCGTGCCCGTCGCCGTCCAGGGAGATGACCGTCGTGTCGCACCGCAGGTCCACGCCGTGGTCGCGGTGGAGCTGGGCGGCCACGTCGCCGATCACGCCGCCGAGCGCGTTGACCAGCGGGGCCGGGCCGCGTTCGACCACCGTGACGGGCAGGTCCAGCTCGCGGCAGACCGAGGCGATCTCACTGCCGGTGAACCCGGCGCCCAGGATGAGCACCCGGTTCGGGCGGGCGGCCAGCGCCTGGCGCAGGCGGGCGGCGTCCTCCATGGAACGCAGCGTGTGGACGCCCTCCAGCCGGCCCTCCTCCTCGTTCGGCCAGGGCCGGGCGCGGGTGCCGGTGGCCAGCAGGACCCGGTCGAAGCCGACCTCGCGGCCGTCGGCCAGCAGGACGCGTTTGCCGGCCACGTCGAGACCCGTCGCCGGAGTGCCCCACAACCACTCGGCCTCGACTTCGCGCAGGTGGGGCAGCATGACGTGATCGGGCGCCACCTGTCCCAGGAGCACCTGCTTGGACAGCGGCGGCCGGTCGTACGGCTCGCTGCGCTCGTCGCCGATCACCGTCAGCGACCCGGTGAAGCCCTCCCGCCTGAGCACGCCGGCGGCCCGCGCCCCGGCCAGGGACGCGCCGACGATGACGATGTGCCCGTCGGTCATCCCGCGCGCCGGCGGGCCGGGCGGCTCGGGCGTGAGCCGGGTCGCCGTCCAGTCGAGGTGGATGGCCTGGACCGGGCAGGCCGCCGCGGCGCGCAGCACGTGCTCGCGCTGCTCGTCGTCGGGGGCCAGGTCGTACAGGAGGGACTCCTCGCGCATGGTGAAGACGTCGGGCGCGAGGAAGGCACACTGCCCGTACCCCTGGCAACGCGTCAGATCGACGACGACTTTCACCGGCCATCCCCCCGTCGAGCGAGCCACGCGCCCGCTCCCCGGCGGGCGCGCCCGGCCCGGAATGGCCTACCCCTGCCGTCCGCGCCCGTAGCCTGCCCGCGGCGATCCTGCCCGTGTCTTTAGGCGGGCCGGATGGAAAGCACGCCATGCCCGTACGGCCGCGCCCGCCGGTGACGTTCCGGCACCGTAACCAGGCATTCGGGTGCTCGGTAGGCA
The DNA here is from genome assembly GCF_014648435.1 of Nonomuraea spiralis. Classification (GTDB taxonomy): domain Bacteria; phylum Actinomycetota; class Actinomycetes; order Streptosporangiales; family Streptosporangiaceae; genus Nonomuraea; species Nonomuraea spiralis. The sequence continues at coordinate 112,243 of NZ_BMRC01000010.1, read as the reverse complement.
TTTGTCAGTGATCGCCGATAACGTTCCGCGCATCGCGGCGGCGGAGAACCGCGCCTCGACTCATTCCCCATGGCTTCACGATGAAAGGCGGCGGCAATTGGGTTGGCTGGCTGCGGGCGACGCGTACGAGGTCGCCCTCATAGAAGGCCGGGTCACGGCCAGGGCCACGTCCGGCCGGTCGGCCGGGCGGCAGCTGAAGACGTTGCCGAAGGCGGTGCGCGAGCACCCCGAGGCGGACCGGCTGCGCCGCTTCGCCGAATGGCTCGACCGGCACGCCGCGTCGTGCGTGGCGCAGGTGGACACCTGGATGGTGTCCTCGTTGCCGGTGCCGACCGAGGTGATCGCCCGCGTGTGGCCGGACGAGGCGTGGCAGACGGCGCTGCGCGACGTGGCGGTGGTCGGCGACGACCCCGACGAGGTGGGCTTCCTGCGGGACGCGACCGCCACGGGCGAACTGCGCGTGGTGAACCTCGACGGTGAGACCGTCCGGCTCTCCCCGCGCACGGTGACCCTGCCGCACCCGGTGTTGCTGCCCGACCTCGACGACCTGCGCGAGTTCGCCGCCGAGCTGGGCATCACGCAGAAGGTCGAGCAGATCCACCGGGCCATCTGGCGCAAGCCCGCCGACCAGGCCGAGGGGGTGCGCCAGGTGAAGGACTTCGCGGGCGGCACGTACGCCTCCAGGTTCGGCGTCGCGGCCCGTGCCACCCAGCTCGGCTACCGGGTCTCCGGCGGCTTCGCCACCTGCGGCGTACGCGACGCCGGCCGGCTCACCGAGGCCGCCGTATGGATCGGCGAGCCCTACTGGGACAGCGAGACGTCCACGGGCGATCTGACGTGGCGCGACCAGGACGGCAGGACCCTCGCGCTGCGCGAGGTCGGCCCGGTCGCCTGGTCGGAGGGAATGCGGATGGCCGCGGCGCTGTACGCCGGGCGGCAGGTCGAAGAGGGGAAGAGCGCATGACCGGCAGGACGTCCGACACGACCGCCTCCGAGGCGGAGGAGATGCTCGACGCCGGCGCGGTGCTGCCGGCCGGCGCCGAGGGGGCGGGGGAGCGGGCCGTGCCGCTGGTCGCCCGCGCCTACCGGCACCCCGGCCTCGACGACCGGGTGATCGTGCGCCTGGTCACCGAGGAGCTGAGCACCGCCGAGGACGCGGCGGCCGGCTTCCTCGGCATGGTGCCCGAGGGCGAGGCCGCCGTGGTCGGCCTGGGCCTGCGGCGCTCGCTCGGCTTCCCCGAATGGGTGCTGGTCCACCACCCCCTGGACGGGCACCACGCCCTGGCCGTCGTGCCGGAACTGGAGCGCGTCGCCCGGCAGGCCAGGTCCAAGCCCAAGATGGCCCTCGACGCCTACCAGCGCCTGGCCGGGCAGCTCGCCGCGTCCGTCCCGCACTTCCTGCCGACCTTCTACGAGCAGGCCGCGCGGGTCTTCGCCGCCGCAGACAACACCCAGTACGCCGGGCAGCTCTTCTCCGCCGCCCGCAGGGCCGAGGCCCAGCACGGCCTCGCCGTCGACGAGGACCGGCTGGACGCGGTGTTCCTGGAGTTCGCGCTGGCCGGGGCGCTGCCGGTCAAGGCGCTGTCCGGGTACGCCAAGGAGCTGACCGCCCGGCTGCCCGCCGCGGAGGCGCTGCTCAGGTACGCGCGGCTGTGCGTACGCAGGACCGCCGGCGGGCTGGCCCCCGCGGCGCAGATGGCCGCCGACATCCGCAGGCTCGCCAAGGCCGCCGGCGTGGACGCCGAGACGGCCGAGCAGGACTACCTGGCCGAGGTGCTGGCGCTGCCGGCCGTCATGCAGGCCCCGACCGGCTGGTGGAAGTCCCACGCCCCGGCCGTCGCGGCGCTGGCCCGGCAGCGGCCCGAGCTGCGGGGCACGCTGCTCGACGTCATCCCGGACAGCCACGACCGGGAGCTGCCGGGCATCTGGCTCGACATCCTGGAGAGCGCGGGCGCGACCGCCGGCCTCCACACCGACGTACCGGAGCGGGAGCGCGCGGCCGACGGCGCCGCGGGCTGGCTGCGCAGGTTCCTCGCCGCCCGGCAGCGGGCCTGGGGCGTGGCGCCGCACCTGCCCGCGCTGCACGCGCTGATCGAGCGCATGGCCGACCGGCTGCGCGCCGAGCTGACCGCCGGCGGCGGGACGATCTCGGTCGAGGACGACCCCGGCCTGATCGACCTGCTGCTCGCGCTCGGCGTTCCCGTGGCCGACCCCGGCGACGGCGCCCGGCTCCGGCTGGCCCACTGGGCCGAGCGGGAGGACCGCCGCGACCTGCTGGCGCTGGCCGCCGACGGCCGCTTCCACACCGCCTTCCGCCACGGCGCCGACTACCTGGACGCCGACGACGAGGGCCGGGCCACCGTCCGGGCCCTGGCCGCCTCACCCGGCGGGCGTCCCATGCTGACCGAGTGGGTACGCCTGGTCGCCCGGCGTTCGGCCGCCGCCGGCCTGCCCACCCTGCCCGACGCCCTGCGCCGCCTGGCCTGGCTGCCCGGCGAGGCCCTGGCCCTGGCCGAGGACGAGGTGCGCCAGGCGGTGACCGACGCCGACGTGGCCGGGGTGCTGGCCCGCGCCCTGCGGGCAGGGATCATCGACGAGCTGGGCTGGCCCGCCTTCGAGGAGGCCGCCGCCGAGCTCGTGCCGGAGAAGGACGTCGACGACCTCGTCGTGTGCGACGCCTGGCCCCACCTGGTCGTCGCGGGCACCGCGCAGGCCCGCGTGCTGACCGCCGACGGCGTCGTGCTCACCCACGACCTGCGCATCCCCAGGGAGGACACCTGGAGCGATCCCGGCTTCCACTACGTGGACGGCGAACTGCTCGTCTACTGGGACTCCCGCGACCGCGTCAACGGGCTGCGCGGCTACTGGCACACCGCCGCCGACCGCGTACGCGACCTCGACGGGACCGACCGCAGCCGGGGTACCCGGCTGGACTACTACACGGGCGAGGACCCGGTCAGCCTCCCCGTCCCCGGCGGCGGCCGTACCACCGGGTACGGCGTGCTGCACGCCGGTGACACGGCCGTCCCCGACGAGCGTCCCGTCCTCACCGACGGCACCTCGTTCTGGACGTGGGTCTGGGCCGAGCGCGACAGCGGCTGGTACGAGTTCGACCCCGCCGGCGGACAGCTCGGCAGGAAGTCGCTGCCCGGCTTCCTGGCCGGCGCGTCGCAGGACAGGCCCGCCGAGGGATGGCTGCTGCCCGCCCCCTCCGCCGATCCCACCCCGGTCGGCACCCCTGTGGACGGCCTGTACGGCCTGCGCGTGACCGAGCTGCCCGACGGCTCCCACCGCGCCGAGGACCTGTCCGGCATCGCCGTGACGCTGCCGCCGGAGGCCGGCGTACCGGCCCGCGTGCTGACGTTCCCCGGCGCGGAACGGCCGTGCGCCGTCGTGCGCTCCAGCTACCGGATCAGCCTCGTGGACGCCGACGGCGTGCTGGCCGAGTTCAGGACGGACGCCAGGCCCGGCGCGTTCGGCGCGGGCACGCTCATCCTGCCGCCCGAGCGCTACTGGAACTGCCTGCGTCCCCGCGACCCCGAGGGTTCGGCGGCGCTGCGCCGCATGGACCGCGAGACGGCCGCGTCCCTGCTGGAGGCGGCCGAGCCTCAGGGCGCGGACCTGCCCGCGGCGATCCGCGTGCTGCTGCCGGGCGTGACCCACGAGTCGCTGCTCAAGGGCCTGGCCGGCGTCGTCGGCTTCGCCGCCGCCCAGCAGGCCGCGGTGCGTACCGTCGTGGGCAACCTCACCCGCGCGCTGGCCGGCGGTCCCGCCGAGGAGCAAGGCCCGTCCGGGCCCACGGACCTGCTGCTGGACGAGGCGCTCAACGGCGTCGGCGGCGGCCACGGCTACCACCGGCACAGCCGCGACGCCGTCGTCCAGCAGATCCGGGCGGCCGGCCGGGCGCTTGCCGCCGCGCCGGACCGGCCGGAGGTGCCCAACCACCTCCGCCTGCCCGGACTTCCGGCCACCGGCCTGCGGTGGGAGCGGCTGCTCGACCACCTCGCCGCCGTGGCGTACCGGACCGCGGCGCCGACGACCCCGGCCGCGCACCGCGACGCGCTGCGCACGCTGCTGGACGAGCTGCGCGACGGCGGCCTGCCCACCTCGGCCGGCTCGGCACGCTGGCGCGGCATGACGCTGAAGCTCGGGCGCGAGCACATGGTCGTGACCGACGGCACCCCGTCCGGGGGCTCGCTCTCCGGCGTGCTGCCGCTGGGCGGCGGCGCGTTCGTCCTCTTCCTCGACGCCCGGGAGGCCGGTCTCGACGAGCTCGAATGGACGGCGCTGTGCCACGACCCCGCCGGGACGTTCGAGGTGCCCGCGCCCTACACGGTCGCGGACTCCTCGCCCGTCGGCGGGGACCGGGAGGCGGGCTGGCTGGAGGCGTTCCTCACCGAGCTGGCCGAACGCGGCCCGGCGCCCTGGCACGACGCCGCCGCCGAGGAGTTCGCGCGGCTCACCGGGGTCTCGCAGACCGCCGCGCGGCTGATCGTGGCCGGATTCCCGCACGTGGACACGTACGAGCGGACCTTCCTCGACAAGGAGGCCCGCACCACGATCGGCGTGAAGGTGGCCGAGGCCGCCGTCGCCAAGGACGAGCTGCGCGCGCTCGACGAAGGCGTGAGGCGGGCCGTCACCGCGGCGCTGCTGCCCGCCGACCCGGCCCTGCTGTGGAGCGGCGGGCCCGACGTGGCCGCCGCCGCGCGGGTCTGGAACGACCGCGTCGGGCAGCGGCTCGCCCTGCCCGAGTGGCTGCTCGGCGAGGCCGCGCGCACCCTGCGCACCGGCCGGGACGCGGCGTACGCCCTGCGCGGCGTGCTCGGCGCCGACCATCCCGAGCTGAGCGTGGACCTGGAGTGGGAGGTACGCGGCGACCGCGTCCACTCCGTCGGCCAGGGCACCGGGTTCACCGGCCAGTCGCTGGTCATGGCCGTCACCGCGGCCGGCTGGCTGGCCCACCGGCTGCCGGCCGGGCACCCGCTGCGCGCCGGGCTGCCCGCCACGCTGTCGGCGGTCCGCGACCGGCTCGCCAACCCCGCGCTGCTGATCGACCTCGACAGGTACGTCGGCCTGCCCGCGTTCAGGAAGGTCGCCGGCACCCCGACCGAGGTCCGCGACGGCTACGAGCGGTACGGCGCGCTCATCATGGCCACCCACGACAGCCAGCCCTCGCCCGCGATCCGCCCCGACCTGCTCGACCCGGCCGGCGAGGACCCGTACCTGCGGGCCCTGATCGGGCTCAACGGCTCCTTCCCCGCCGTGATCGCGCTGCGCACGGTCCTCGACCCCCGCTTCGCGGCGCTGCTGGACGACCCCGGCGACCCGCGGCAGGGCGACCGGGACGCCGACGGCACATGGTGGCCGCAGGACCCCACCCGGTCCGTGCCCGACCTGGTCGTGGACGCGGCCAAGGCGTACGGGCTGGGCGAGGACGCCGCCGCCGTCTACCTGATGTTGCTGGCCATGCCCGACCCGGCCGACCGCAACGTCTCCCGGTGGACCGGCTGGAAGCCGGCCAGGCTCAAGGCGGCGCGGGCCGAGCTGGCCGCGACCGACCTCGTCGTCCAGGCCGTACGCACCCGCGCCGGGCGCTCGTTGTTCCTGCCCGGCGGCTGGTCGGAGCAGGTGACGCCGCGGCTCCCGCTGGAGCAGTGGAAGCTGCCCATGTTCGTCCGGGACGTGGGTCTCGGCGGCCCCATCGTGCCCGCCGAACCCGTGGCCGACCTCTACGACCGGGCCTGGCGCCGCGTACAGGACGGCGACGTGCCCCGCTTCGCGCGGCTCGACGTCAAACGCGGCCGTCGCCGCTGACCTGTCCCTTCTCACTTCCCTAAGGACCGGAAAACCCCATGACCCTCACCGACGAGGCGACCTCCGCCACGCAGGTGGTCTCCGCCGAGCAGCGGTACGCCACCGAGCTGGCCTTCCTCGCCGCCCACGACGACGGCCCGCGCCCGCCCGGCTGGCTGCTGACGCCGCGCGCCGTCGTGACCTTCATCTGCGGCAGCGGCGAGGAGACCCTCTCCCAGCCCGCCCGCGACGACCTGCCGTCCAAGCTGCGCATCGCGCCCAAGTTCGTCGGCGAACGCGCCCTGGTCGAACGGTGTGTCGTGACGCTCGCCGGCGAGCGCGGCCTGCTCCTGGTCGGCGAGCCCGGCACGGCCAAGTCGATGTTGTCGGAACTGCTGGCCGCCGCCGTCTGCGGCACCAGCGCGCTCACCGTCCAGGGCACCGCCGGCACCACCGAGGACGCCTTCCGCTACGGCTGGAACTACGCGCTGCTCATGGCCCAGGGGCCGAGCCGGGCCGCGCTGGTGGACTCGCCGGTGCTGACCGCCATGCGGTCCGGGCGGGTGGCCAGGATCGAGGAGATCACCCGCTGCCTGCCCGAGGTGCAGGACGCCCTGGTGTCGATCCTGTCCGACCGGCGGGTCAGCGTCCCCGAGCTGGCCGGGACCGACGAGGCGCAGGTGGCCGCCGTGCCCGGGTTCACCGTGATCGCCACGGCCAACCTGCGCGACCGCGGCGTGTCGGAGATGTCGGCCGCGCTCAAGCGGCGCTTCAACTTCGAGACCGTCGATCCCATCTCCGACGCCGCGGCCGAGACGTCCCTGGTCCGGCGGCAGGCCACGGCGGTCGTCCAGCGCGCCGGGGCCGGGTTCGCCGTGGACGACGCGGTGCTCGAAGCGCTGGTCACGGTCTTCCGCGACCTGCGTACCGGGCGGTCCGGGGAGGGCTGGGACGTGGAGCGGCCGGGCACCGTGATGTCCACGGCCGAGGCCGTGCAGGTGGCCGCCTCGCTCGGCGTGGCCGCCGCGTACCTGCCGAGTGGTGACGTCCTGGACCTGGTGCCCGGTCACCTGCTGGGCGTCGTACGCAAGGACGACCCGGCCGACCACGGGCGGCTGCTCGGCTACTGGGACGGTCCGGTGCGGCGCCGCGCCGAGGACGGCTCCGCCATGTGGCGCCGCCTCTGGGACCTCCGGGAGAGCCTGCGTTGACCGCCCACCCCCTCACCTCGCCCGATCCGGCCGGCCCCGAGCCGGATCTGCCGGCCGGTTCCGGCCCGGGCGACCCCCGGCGGGCGGTGGCGGCGCTGGCCGCGGCCACCCGGCCGTACCTGCTGGGGGTGCGCCACCACAGCCCCGCCCTGGCGGCGGTGCTGCCCGAGCTGCTGGACGCGGCCGACCCCGAGGCGGTGTGCGTCGAGCTGCCGGCCGACTTCCAGCCGTGGTTGCCGCACCTGGCCGACCCCGCCACCCTCGCCCCGGTCGCCCTGGCCGGGAACGGGCCGGGCGGGCTCGGCTTCTACCCGTTCGCCGACTTCTCGCCGGAGCTGGTGGCGATCCGGTGGGCGTTCAAACGCGGGGTCGAGGTGTTGTGCTGCGACCTCCCGCTGCCGGACCCGGCCTGGCACACCCCCGCCGATCCCGCAGGTGAGGCCGGTGAGGCCGATCAGCCTGCCTTGGAGGTGCGCCGGTTCGCCGACGCGCTGGCCGCCTCGGGCACCGGGCGGGCGGGTGACGACATGTGGGACCGGGCCGTGGAGGTGCTGGCGCCGGGCTGCGAGCCCGAGGCCGTACGCCGGGCCGCCCTCGGCGTCGGCTGGGCGTTGCGGCACGACGCGGTGACCGGTGGCGGCGTCCAGGCCAGGGACCTGGCACGCGAGGCGCACATGCGGCGCGTCGTGGCCGCCGCCGCGGCCGGTGGCCGCCGGGTCGCCGCCGTGATCGGCGCCTTCCACGCCCCCACCCTGCTCGCCGACGCGGACACCGCCGAAGCCGCCACGGCGGCGCCCGCCGCGTCCGACGTGGTCACCTCGCTGGTCCCGTACGCCTTCGACCTGCTCGACTCCCGGTCCGGCTACCCGGCCGGCATCCGGGACCCGCGCTGGCAGCAGGCGGTGTTCGAGGCGGGCGGCGTACCGGACCGGGTCAGGGACGGCGCCGCGCGGTCGATCACCGACCTGTGCAGGGAGCTGCGGGCCGCCGGGCACACCGCCGGCACCGGCGAGGCCGTCGAGACGCTGCGCCTGGCGTGCGACCTGGCCCGCCTGCGCGGGCTGCCCGCTCCCGGCCGCGGCGAGCTGCTGGAGGCGGTCACGACCGTACTCGGCCAGGGCGAACCCCTGGGACGCGGACGGGCGCTGGCCAAGGCGCTCGACGCGGTGTTCGTCGGGACGGCCAGGGGCCGCACCGCCCCCGGCACCCCGCGCTCCGGCCTCGGCCCCGCCGTCGAGGAGGAGCTCGCCGCGCTCAGGCTGCCCTGCCCGGTCGACCCCGACCCCCGCGAGGTACGCCTCGACCCGCTCCGCTCCGAGCTGGACGCGCGCCGCGAGGTGCTGCTGCGCCGGCTGCACGTGTGCGGCGTCGGCTACGGCGAGCCGATCCAGGTCGCGGGCACCGGCGACGGCACCGCGCTCAGCACCAAGTGGCGTCTGTCCTGGACGCCGGCCGTCCCGGCGCTGCTGGACCTGGCGGGCGTCCGGGGCGTGACCGCTGCCCAGGCGGCGGCGGGGACGTTGCGGGAGGCGTACCGGCGCGAGTCCGCCGACGGCGGGCCCACCTGCCGCACGATCCTCGACGGGCTGCGCGCCGCCGCCCGCTGCGACCTGCCGGAGCTGGTCGCGGTACGACTGGAGGACGCCGCCGTCACGCTGCCCGCCACCGCCACCCTCCCCGAACTGCTGGACGCCCTCGACCTGATGGAGGCGCTGCGCCGCGAGCACCTGCCCGGCACCACGCCCGAAGGGCGCGAGCAGGCCGGCGAGCTGACGGTCACGCTGCTGGAGGCCGCGGTCCGCGCGCTGCCCGGACTCGCCGGCAGCGACCGGCCCGAGGACGCGGTCGCGCTGGTCGAGCTCGCCACGCGGGCCGGTGAGGACCGGCTGGGGTTGCGGATGGACGACGCCCTGGGCGCGCTCGCGCGTACCGGCGCGCCGCTCGTCCAGGGGGCCGCGCTGGCCGCCCGCGTACTGCTCGACCTGGACGGCCCCGGCCTCCTGGGCGCGCGGGCCGCCGGGTGGATCGACGCCGCCACCACCCCGGACGGCCGCCGCCGCCTGAGCCTGCTGCTGACCGGCGTGCTCACGGCCGCCGGACCGCTGCTCCAGACCGCGCCGGCCGCGCTCGGCCCGCTGATGGACCGGGTGGACGAGCTGGCGGACAAGGAGTTCCTGGACCGGCTGCCGGCGTTGCGCGGCGGGTTCGACACGCTCGCCCCGGCGGCGCGCGGCCGGGTGCTGGCGGCGGTGTCGGAACGGCTGGGCGACCGGCCCGACCTGGCGCTGGGGGCGCCCCCTGACCTGCTGGCCGCCTGGACCGCCGCCGACCTGGCGGGCCTCGCCGCCCTCCGGACCCTCGGCCTCCAGACCCCGTCCACCCCCCTCAACCGCTTCCCATCCGACACCGCGGTCGCTTCCGTGGACGGCGTTCCCAGGTCCGGGCCGAGGGAGCCGCTCATCGGGCCGGCCGACCGCTGGCGGTTGCTGCTCGGCCGGGAGCACGAACGGCTGCCCGCCGGCGCCCGCCCGTACGCCCGCGCCCTGGACGAGCTCTACGGCACGGGACGCGGCGAGGGCGCCGACGACTTCGAGCAGGGCGACACCGGCGGCCAGGGCGAGCCGTTCCCGACCGCCCGCGAATGGGCGGACGAGCTGGAGTCCCTGTTCGGCGGCGACGTACGCGAGGAGGTGCTGGCCAGAGCCGCCGACGCGGGACGGCACGACGTGCTGTCCGAGCTGGACCCCGACGCCGTACGCCCCTCGGTCGAGCTGCTGACCTCGGTGTTGTCCCTGGCCGGCGGGCTGCCCGAGCAGCAGGTCGCCAGGCTCAGGCCGCTCGTCCGCCGCCTGGTGGCCGAGCTGACCCGCGAGCTGGCGACCCGGCTGAGACCCGCGCTGACGGGCCTGGCCAACCCGCGCCCGACCAGGCGTCCGGGCGGCCGGCTCGACCTGCCGCGCACGCTGCGCGCCAACCTGGCCCACACCCGCCGCCTCGACGACGGGTCGCTCGTGGTGGTGCCGGAACGGCCGGTGTTCAGCACGCGCTCCAGGAAGGAGGCCGACTGGCGGCTGATCCTCGTGGTGGACGTGTCGGGGTCGATGGAGGCCTCGGTCATCTGGTCCGCGCTGACCGCCGCCGTCCTCGCGGGCGTTCCGACGCTCTCGACGCACTTCCTGACGTTCTCCACGAAGGTGATCGACCTGACCGACAGGGTGGACGATCCGCTGTCCCTCCTGCTCGAAGTGCGGGTCGGCGGCGGCACGCACATCGCCGCCGGGCTCGCGCACGCCCGGACGCTGGTGACCGTGCCGAGCCGTACGCTCGTGGTCGTCGTCAGCGACTTCGAGGAGGGTTACCCCGTGGGCGGCCTGCTCGCGGAGGTGCGTTCGCTCGCCGGGTCCGGCGTACACCTGATGGGGTGCGCGGCGCTCGACGACCAGGGCGTGCCCCGCTACTCGCTGCCCATCGCCCAGCAGCTCGTCGCGGCCGGGATGCCCGTCGCCGCGCTCAGCCCGCTCGCCCTCGCCCGCTGGGTGGGCGACCGCCTCCGGGGAGAAGTCCGGTGAACACCTCAGCAACGCTCCCGCCCGCCGCGCCGCACGTGGTGGCCGCCGCCGTCGACGGCCTGACCAGCAGGTTGCGCAAGAAGCTGGACGCGGCCGTCGACCAGTACGCGGCCCTCGACCGGGTGGCCGACGGGACGGACCTGGTGATCACGTGCGGCGAGGACGCGGTGGTCACGCTCTCGCCGGGGCCGTCGGGGGCGATCGAGGAGGAGGGGCAGGCCCGCTGCTCCTGCCTGCTCGCGCCCCGCTGCCTGCACCGCGCGGCCCTGCTCACCGCCTGCCCGCTGGCCGACCCCGCGCCACCCTCCGGCGACCTGCCGGAGACCGAGGCCACCACCCCCGTACGAACGCCACCACCGCCCGCGGACCCACAAACCGCCGCCACGGACGAGAGGACACCCGAGCCGGCCCAGGCCGGTGCGGCGCCGGGGGCCGCGCAAGGCGGGGTGGTGGCGGAAGTCGCGCAGTCCGGCGCGGTGCCGGGGGCCGCGCAGGTGGCGGCGGCCGGTGGGTTGTGGCGGGCGGCGGCCGCGGTGTTGTCCGCGGGTGTGCCCGGGGCCGGCGCGGTGCCGCAGGCGGAGTTGCTGCGGGCCGCGCACACCGCCCGCCTGGCCGGGCTGCCCAAGGCCGAGGCCGCCACGCTGCGGGTGGTCCGCGGGCTGCGCGCGGCCCGTGCCCGGTACGACGGCCACCGCCTGGCCGACCTGGTGTCGGCCCTGCGTGAACTGCTGCTCACCGTGGGCCGGCTGGCGGCCTCCGATCCCGACCCCGCGCTGGTCGGCACCGTACGGCGCGGCTACAGCCCGAACGGCGGCCTCAAGGTCTACGGCGTCTTCCGCGAGCCCGTGATCAGCAGCACCGGCTACGGCGGCGTGGTCACCCACCTCGTCACCGAGGACGGACGCTGGTTCTCCGTGGCCGACGTCAAACCCGGCGGCCCCGCCCGCGCCCGGGGTGCGGCCACCGCGACGGTGGCCATCGGCGCGGCCATGATGAGCCACGCCCACCTGGCCCGGGGCGGCCTGCTGATCGCGGGCGCGACCGTGTCCCCGGACGGCCGCCTCGGCGCGGGCAAGGGTGTACGGGCCACCCCGGTCGCGGGCCGGGCCTGGACGGACGGGCCGCTCGGCACGCTGTTCGCCCGGCCGCTGAGCGAGGCGGCAGGGGAGCGGCTGTCGGCGGGGGTGTGGAGCGAGGAGGAGTCGGCCGAGCAGGTCAGGGAGCCGGTGGGCTGCGATCTGGTGATCGTCGGCGCGGCGGGCGACCACGTACTCGCCCGCGAGCTCCTGCCGTCCGCGTCCGTGACGCTCCGGACCCCAGCGGGAGACCGCGCGCCTCAGGACGGAGGCGGGTCGGAGGGAGTCCAGGGAGACCCGGCGGTCCGGGAGGAAGGGCCGCTGATCCGGCTGGTCCCCGCCAACCGGCATCCCGATCTCGCGCACGTCGAGAACCTGCGGCGGCTCGCCTCACGGCCCGGCCTGCGCGTACGGGTGGTGGCCAGGGTCGAGCCCGATCGGGCCGCGACGCTGGTCCCGCTCGCGGTGGGCCCGGTCGCGGGCGAGGAGGCGACGCTGAGGCTGCCCCCCGAGTGGCGGGACCGGGCCGACCTCGGCTACGACCGCCTCCAGGGCTCGCACCTCCCGCCCGCCGACGCCTGCCCGCCGCCCGGTGCGCACGCGTACGACGACGTGGACCCGCTGGAGGCCGCGCCGCTCTGGCGGGTACGGCGGCTGGTCGAGCTGGCCGTCTCCGGCGGGCGCCGGGCGGTCGCCGAGTCCGCGCGCGGCGGCGACGCCCGCCGCCAGGCCGGGTCGCTGCGCGGCGCCGGGTTCCGTACGGCGGCCGACCTGACCGTCGCGCTGGCCGACGAGGCCGACCGGCGCGAACGCGACGTGTTTGGCCGGCTGACCGACTCCGGACCGGACGGGTACGCGCGGGCCTGGCTCGCGGCGGCCACCCACCTGGCCGCCACCGAACGCGCCCTCGTCCGCACGTCCTGGCAGGCCGCCCCGTAGCGGGAGCGGGGACGGGCCGCCCGCGCGCGGCCCGTCCCCGAACGCGACGCGGGGTCAGGTGGGCTGTTGGGTCACCGTGAGCCGCCGGCCGGTCGCCGCCTCCCGCGCCGAGACCGTGAAGGCCAGGTCGGCGTCCAGGCCGAACGTGACCTCGATCCGCGGCTCGCCGCGCGGAGCCGCGGTGATGCCGCTCACCGTGTACGTCCCCAGGACGGCGTTGAGCGCGGCGGTCGGCTGCTCGCCCTCGTAGACCCGGATCCGCAACGACGACTGGCCGTCGGCGGTCGTGGTGAACGTGACCGTGCGCTCGACGGGGACCGGCACGTCGCGTTCGATGACCTTGCGCAGGACGCCGCCCTTGCCCTGGAGGCCGAGCGTCATCGGCGTCACGTCGGCCTTGAGCACGCCGGCCTGCCGCGCCGCGCCGATGGAGGCGGCCTCCGCCGGGCCGAGGCGGGTGAGGGGCGTCCTGCCGCCGGACAGCTCCTTGACCAGCGCCGACACGGCGGGCATGCGGCTAGCGCCCCCGGCCAGCACCACGTACGCGAGGTCGGAGATCCTGAGGCCGGCGTCCCCGACGGCCGACAGGAACGGCGTCCTGATCCGGTCGAGCAGGTCGGCGGTCAGGGCCTGGAACTCCTTACGGGTCAGCGTGGTCTCGAGGTGGAGGGGGCCCTCCTTGCCGGCGGTGATGTAGGGCAGGTCGACGCGCGCGTCCCGCGCGCCGGTCAGGGTGATCTTGGTCCGCTCCGCGGCCTCGGTCAGCCGCTGGAGCGCCATCCGGTCCTTGGTCAGATCGACGCCGGTGGTCTTCTTGAACCGCCTGACCAACTCCTCCACGATCCGCCGGTCCCAGTCCTCGCCGCCGAGCCCGGTGTCGCCGTGGGTCGCCCGGACCTCGACGAAACCGTCGCCGATGTAGAGGACGGACACGTCGAGGCTGCTGCCGCCGAGGTCGAAGACCAGGGCCGAGCGATCCGGCTCCTCGTCGAGCCCGTACGCCAGGGCCGCCGCGGTCGGCTCGTTGATCAGGCGCAGCACGTTGAGCCCGGCCAGCGCGCCGGCCTCCGTGGTGGCCTGGCGCTGGGCGTCGTCGAAGAAGGCCGGGACGGTGATCACCGCGTCGGTGACCGGCTCACCCAGGTGCGCCTCGGCGTTCTCCTTCAGCCTGCGCAACACGAACGCGCTGACCTGCTGCGCCGAGTACGTCGTCCCGTCGATCCGCAGCGACCAGTCGGTGCCCAGCTTGCCGGCGACCCCCTGGACCGTTCGCTCGCTGTTGATGACGAGGTGCCGCTTGGCGACCTCACCCACCAGGACCTCGCCGTTCTTGGCGAAGGTCACCACGGACGGCATGGACGGGGAGCCCTCGGCGCTGGGGACGACGGTGGGCTCGCCGTTCTCGATGACGGTGATGACGGAGTTGGCCGTGCCGAAGCAGATGCCGGCCGCCCGGCCCGTCCCGCGTGCCGTGCCGGCCGGGCGGATGTCCGGCCGGGCCGGCTCGGGCCGGGGGCGTCCCGGCGCCGGTCTGTTGCGTATGAGCGGCAGTTCGTCCGCCGCGCCGGCCTGGCTGTACTCGGGCAGCGGCAGCCGCCGGTCGAGCAGCCGGTAGCGCAGCGCGCGGGTGACGTCGCCGATGGACAGGTCGGCGGGGCCGGCGGGGATGCCCTCCTGGAGGATCTTGAGCAGTTCGCCGGTGAAGGCGGTGTGCCGCTCGCCCGGCGGCGCGAGCGACAGGGTGTCCCTGGCCGAGGACGTCAGGACGTACGCGCTGGTCGTGTCGATCAGCCCGCGCAGGGCCGCGCCGCTCATCCCGTGGGCCATGCCGCTGTAGCAGCAGTCGAGCACGACCACGGCGCGCGGAGCCCGGCGCTCGCGGATGATCTCCCGGATGACCGAGAACCGCACGCCGCCGATCCGCAGCCGGTCGGGCCGGGTGGTGGCGATGGGCAGCAGCAGGTCGTTCTCGGTCTTCTCGCCGTGGCCTGAGTAGTAGATGAAGACCGTGTCGGCGGCCTCGGTGGCCGCGTCGTGGATCAGGTCGAGGACGTGGTCGGAGCTGGCCGGGTCGATGAGCCGCGCGCAGTGGTCGCGGCTCAGGTGCCACGAACGCGGGCTGGTGAGCACCTCGCCCAGATCCGTGACGTTGGCCCGCACCGCCGGCAGGGCGGGCCACATGACCTGGTCGGTGTACGTCGTCGTGCCGATGAGGACGGCCCGGCAGCGCGCCGGGTCGGGCCAGGCGGTCATGAGGCGGGGGGTTCGAGCATCTCGGCCAGCCGCCGGGCGACCTCCATCACCTTCTCGGGGTCCTTGGCCGCGTCCACGGTGAGCTCAAGCGTGCGCTCGCCGTGGCTGACCTTGACCGTGAAGCTGTGGCGCTGTGTCCTGAGCCAGCCGGCCACCGCCTGGACGATCGCGACGCCGAGCCCGCCGGACGCGGCCGAGACGGCGACCATGAGGGCGTCGACCGTGCCGTTCATGGTCCCGGGCTCGGGCGGTCCGGGCAGGGGCCTGATCTCCGCGCCGCGGATGGCGCTGTCGCCGCGGAGCTGCCGTTCCAGTGAGGAGAGGGCGGGGGCGGTCGGCGCCTCTCCGTCGAGGCGCACGGTTACCTGCATGCCAGAAGTGTGGCCTTCCCGCTGTTCCGGCACAACCGACAATTCCGATCCGCCCGAGGCTGCCCGGGGCCGCCCCTACTCCGGCACGCGGGCCGCGAACCGGGCGCGCAGGCGGTTCTCGTACAGGGTGAGGGCGGCGGCGATGGCCATGTGCATGTCGAGGTACTGATAGGTGCCCAGACGGCCGCCGAACCACACGTCCCGCTCGCCCTTGGCCAGGTCCCGGTAGCTGCGCAGCCGGGCACGGTCGTAGGGGGTGTTGATCGGGTAGTACGGCTCGTCGGTGCGGCCGGCGAAGCGGGAGAACTCGCGCATGATGACCGTGGCGTCGTCCGGGTACCAGGTGCGTTCCGGGTGCAGGTGGCGGAACTCGTGGATGCGCGTCCACGGCAGGTCCTCGTCGGCGTAGTTGATCACCGACGTGCCCTGGAAGTCGCCGGTCGGCAGCACGGAGGTCTCGAAGTCGAGCGTGCGCCAGCCGAGCTCGCCCTCGGCGTACCCGAAGTAGCGGTCCAGGGGGCCGGTGTAGACGACGGGCACCGCACCGGCCAGGCTCTCCCGCAGGTCGAAGAAGTCGGCGCCGAGCCGGATCTCGATGTTGGGATGGTCGGCCATGCGTTCCAGCCAGGCGGCGTAGCCGTCGGTGGGCAACCCCTGGTACGGGTCGTCGAAGTAACGCCCGTCGAAGGTGTACCGCACCGGCAGCCGGCCGATGATCTCGGCGGGCAGCTCGGCCGGGGCCGTCTGCCACTGCTTGGCGGTGTAGCCGCGGATGAACGCCTCGTACAGCGGCCGCCCGATCAGCGAGATCGCCTTCTCCTCCAGGTTGCCGGCCCGGGTGACCTCGGCGGCCTGCCGGGCCACCAGGTCACGCGCCTCGTCGGGGCTGAGGTGGCGGCCGAAGAAGGCGCAGATCGTGCCCAGGTTGATGGGCATCGGGTAGACCTGCCCCTTGTGTACGGAGTACACCCGGTGCTGGTACGGCGTGAACGACGTGAACCGGTTGACGTACTCCCACACGCGGGCGTTGGCGGTGTGGAACAGGTGCGAGCCGTACCGGTGGACCTCGATGCCGGTCTGCGGCTCGGGCTCGCTGTAGGCGTTGCCGCCGATGTGGTCGCGGCGCTCCAGCACCAGCACGCGCAGTCCCAGCTCGTTCGCGCACCGCTCGGCCACGGTGAGCCCGAACAGGCCCGAGCCGACGACGACTAAATCGGCGTTCATGCGGCGGGGACCAGCCGGTCGAGCCACCGCCGCACGGGCAGCGCCAGCACGATCCCGGCCAGGACGAAGTGCACGACGCAGAAGATCACCGCCACGGCCACGCTGGGCGGCCCGCCGACGAACACCGCGATGTGCGAGGCCCAGGTCAGGACGGCGGGCCGGCCGTCGGGCCAGTCGCCGAGCAGCCACATGCCCAGGTCGTTCAGCCCGGAGATGATGATCAGGATGCCGGCGAGGCCGACCTTCAGCACGCGGTCCGAGCGCGCCCCGCCCAGCCGGTAGGCGAACAGCGCGGCCAGCACGGTGAACGCGTTCATGAAGATCATGAACTGGTAGAGCTCGGGGAAGGCGGCCTTCTGGTCGGCGGACTCGGCGTAGGCGAAGATGTGCAGCACGTTGACGGTGTCGAGCACCCCCATGTAGCCGACGACCAGCGCGCAGACCAGGGCCATCCCGAGGCCGGGCCGCCGCGGGAACCCGGCCACGGCCAGCACCGCGAACACCAGCGGGCTGACCTTCCACAGGGCTTCGAGCGGATTGTCCAGGGTACGGTCCGCCGGCAGGATCACCATGATCAGAGTGGCCGCCGCGGCGCCCAGTACGGCGGGCGCCAGCCACAACCATCGTCTCAACGAACAGCCTTCTCCGTGAAGAACGGTCCCAGGGACAGGGCGTCCATGTCGGTCTTGAGGTAGCAGCGCACGGCGTCGTCCGGGGTGCACACGATGGGCTCCTCGTTGTCGTTGAACGAGGTGTTGACCACCATGGGCACGCCGGTCAGCTCCGCGAAGCGCGAGATCATCGCGTGGTAACGCGGATTGTCGGCGGCCGTGACCGTCTGGACGCGGGCGGTGCCGTCCTCGTGCGTGATCGCCGGCACCTTGTCCCGCTGGTGCTCCAGCACGTCGAACACGAGCAGCATGACGGGCGAGGGGTAGCCGCTGGCGAAGTACTCGCCGGAGCGTTCGGCCAGGCAGGAGGGCGCGAAGGGGCGGAACGGCTCGCGGTGCTTGACCTTCTCGTTGAGCCGGTCCTTGGCGTCGGCCCGGCGCGGGTCGGCCAGGATCGAGCGGTTGCCGAGCGCGCGCGGCCCGCACTCCATGCGGCCCTGGAACCAGCCGACGATCTTGCCGTCCGCCAGCGCCTGCGCCGTCGTGTCGTTGATGTCGTCGGTACGCCGGTACTCCAGGCCGGCGTCCTTGAGCGCCTTCTCCATCTCCTCCTCGGAGAACTGCGGGCCGAGGAAGATGTACTCCTGGTCGCGAGGGCGGCGCATGCCGAGCTTCTCCACGCCGAGCAGCAGCGCCGAGCCCAGGGCGGAGCCGTCGTCGGCGGCGGCGGGCTGGGCGAAGAAGTCCTCGAACGGCGTCTCCAGCAGGATGCGGCCGTTCATGACGCTGTTCAGCGCGACGCCGCCGGCGGTGACCAGCCGGGTCTGCCCGGTCTTGGCCTGGAGCCAGCGCGCGACGTGCAGGCCGGTGCGCTCCAGCGTGGCCTGCAGCGCGTACGCGACGTCGGCGTAGTGCTGGGAGGGGGTGGCGCGCTCGCGCGGCCTGGCCGGGCCGAAGCGTTCCAGGAACTTGGGCGACATCTGGTGCTTGCCGGTGGCGTGGTGGCGGAACCAGCTCAGGTCCAGCTCGAAGTAGCCGTCGGGGCCGAAGCGGACCAGGTCGGCGAAGTCGTCCACGTACCGGTCGGTGCCGTACGCGGCCAGGCCCATGACCTTGCCTTCGTCCCTGGTGGGGTTGAAGCCGAGGTAGCCGGTCACGCCGGCGTACATGGCGCCCAGCGAGTGCGGGAACTTCACCCGGCGGATGTCGTGGATCCGGCCGCCCTTGCCCAGCCCGAGGTAGGTGGAGGTGCCGTCGCTGCCGATGCCGTCCCAGGTGATGATCGCCGACTCCTGGTACGGCGAGATGAAGAAGGCGCTGGCGGCGTGGGCCCGGTGGTGGTCCATCAGGTGGACCTTGAACTTCGTCCGGCCACTGAACCCCTGCGACTCGCGCAGGATCGTCTCCAGCGTGAACCCGCGCCGCAGGTGCAGCAGCAGCGCGCCGCCGACGTTGTAGTCGTCGGGGTGGGCCTGGCCCTTCTGGTCGGAGAGCGTGTCCAGCAGGCCGCTGGCCTTGTCGCCGTAGTCGCCGGCGTCGTTGCGGAAGACGGCCAGCGTCTCCGGCAGGTGGCGGACGAAGTGGCTCAGGGCGTGCATCGTCTCACGTGGCGCCTGCCAGTAGTAGGCGACGTGGTCCACGTCCGCCAGCGTGATGCCGGCCTCCTCCAGGCAGTAGCGCACGGCCTGCGCGGGAAACCGGCCGTCGTGCTTGACCCTGGTGAACCGCTCCTCCTCGGCGAAGGCCACGATCGTCCCGTCGGCCACCAAGGCCGCCGCCGAGTCGTGGACCTGGCTGATGCCGAGCACAAACATGAATGCCCCCTGACAATGCGCATGACCCAGCGGCCCCGCGTGAAGATCTTTCCTAACAAACCGCCCGGAACCAAATCAATACCTATCTTTCTTCTGACATGTCCGGATATATTCCGCAACCGGGGTCGTAGCCGGGTGGGAATGCCCGGGCCCGTACGGGGTGAACCGGGGATGATGCACGTGGTGAAGACCGTTTCATGAATGAACACCCGCTTCCAGTTCCGCCGGACGGCCTGGCACTCACCGTGGTCGTTCCGTGCCTGAACGAAGCCGACAACATCCCTGACACGTATCGCGAAATCGCCGACGCGCTGGGTGACCAGGCGGATCTCGAAATACTCTTCGTCGACGACGGCAGTACGGACGAGACGCTGGCGCGCATTCGCGTGATCGCCGAGAGTGACGATCGGGTGTCGTTCCTGTCGTTCTCCAGGAACTTCGGCGTCGAGGCCGCCTTCTCGGCCGGCTACCGGTACGCCCGCAACCCCTGGGTGCTGCACCTGGACGCCGACCTGCAGTTCCCGCCCGCCGAGGCCAAGCTGCTGATCGAGCGGGCGGCCGACGGGTACGACGCGGTGTTCGGCATCCGGGTGGACCGCAAGGACCCGTGGCCGCGCAGGACCGCCTCGATCGTGCACGACTGGCTGGCCCGGCGGCTGCTGGGCATCGAGATCCCGCCGCGCGCGACGACGTTCCGGCTGGTCCGTACGGAGATCGCGCGCCGGATCGTGGACCTGCGGCTCGGCACACCGTACTTCCTGGCCACGCTGCCGCGCCTGACGCGGGCCTGGACGACCGTGCCGACCGCGCACCGGCCGCGGGCGCACGGCTCGTCCAAGGTGACCGTGCGCGGGCTGGCCAGGCACTCCCTCGACCTGTTCTTCGGTTTCTCGTCGCGGCCGATCTCGGCCGCGGTGTGGGCGGGCCTGATCGGCCTGCCCGTGGCGCTGCTGGCCGGGTTCACCGGCAGCACGGCGCTGTTCGGGCTGGCGCTGGCCGCCGCCCTGTTCGGGCTGGCCCTGGTCGCCCGCACACTTCTGCACATCTCTCGCGGTCAGGCCCGTCCGCCGCTGTTCCTCGTACGGGAGGCCAACGTGCCGGTCGACTCCATGGACCTGCTCGCCGGGAGGATCTCATGACCGGCGCCCGCCGCACCCTGGCGGTCCTCGGCGGCGCGGACGGCGCCATCAGCACCATCCGCGCGGCGGCCCGCCTCGGCGTGCGCACGATCTGCGTGGACATGCGGGCCGACGCCCCCGGCGTCGCGCACGCCGACGAGTTCCTCGACCTCAGCACCCGGGACGTGCCGCGGGTCGCGCGGGCGCTGGCCGAGCGGGACGGCCTGGCCGGCGTGGTGTCCCCGGCCAGCGACGTCAACCTGCCCTCGCAGCTCGCCCTCGCCGAACGGCTCGGCCTGCCCTGCGGTCTGTCGGACGGCGCCGTACGCGGCTCGGTCGACAAGGGCTGGTTCCGCGCGATGTGCGCCCGGCTCGGCCTGCCCGGCCCCCGGCACGTGAGCGGCCCCGAGGAGGAGGTCCTGCGGGACGCCCTCGACCTGGACTTCCCGCTCATGGTCAAGCCGGTGGACTCCTCCGGCAGCCGCGGCGTGTCGCTGTGCCACACGCCGGACGAGCTGCCCGAGGCCGTACGGCTGGCCAGGGAATGGTCGCTGTCCGGGCGGGTCGTGGCCGAGGAGTACCTGGAGGGCGCCCACTACACGGCCGAGGCGTTCGTGATCGGCGGGAAGGTGGCGCTGATCGGGCTGGCCGAACGGGAGCTGACCCCGCCGCCGCTGTTCATCACCGTCCAGCACACCATGCCGGGCCAGGCCGCGATCACCGACGCCGTACGCCCGATGCTCGACGCGGTCTGCGCCGAGACCGGGCTGCGCGAGGGCCCGCTGAGCGCCGACGTGCTGGTGACCGGGACGGGCGAGGTCGTCCTCGTCGAGATGGGCGCCCGCCTGGGCGGCAACGGCCTGGCCGAGCTGCTGGGCCTGGTCCACGGCGTGGACGTGGTCGAGCAGTACGTGCTCTCGGCGATGGGCGAGACGCCCCGCCTGACCCCCACCGCCGCCAGGTACGGCGCGGTCCGCGTGCTCGGCGCCGAACGCGACGGGAAGCTGATCCGGGTGGACGGCGAGGGCGAGGTCAGGGGCCTGCCCGGGATCGTCGACCTCGTGCTGGCCGCCGCCCCCGGCGACCACGTGGACCGCTACACGCGGGCCGGCGCCAAGCTGGGTTACCTGACCGCCACCGCCGCCGACCGGGACACGCTGGCCGGGGTGCTCGACGAGGCCGCCGCACTGCTCCGGTTCGAGATCGGGGACGTGCAGTGAGCCACGGACTCGGCGTCGCCGTACGGGAGGTGCGGCACGTCGTGGACGCCTTCCGCGCCATCCGCCGCCCGCGCGCCGAGACCGACCGCACCACCCTCGACGGCCTGCGCGAGTTGCTGGCCTTCGCCCGCGCGCACGTGCCCCACTACGCCGACCCGCGCTACGACGTGCCCCTGGACAGCCTGGCCGACCTGGCCCGGCTGCCGGTCCTGGACAAGGCCACCGTGCTGGACGGCGAGCTGTCCCGCTTCCACGTGCCCGGCCTGACCGAGAAGGACTACCGGCTGGACCGTACCAGCGGGACCACGGGCCGCGTCCTGGAGGTCCGGCACGACGTGGCCGCCTACGGCTACCACGGCGCGACCGTCTTCCGCCGCTTCCTGCTGTCCGGCTACCGGCCGTGGTGGCGGATCGCGCACATCAAGCCGTTCCCGCGCCCGCTGCGCTGGTTCCAGCGGCTCGGCCTGTTCCCGCGTACGGTCATCGGCGCCGGTCAGGGCGACGCCAGGATCCTGGCCGAGGTGCTGAAGGTGCGCCCGCACCTGATCATGGGCTACCCGGTGGTGCTGCGCGGGCTGCTGCGCGCCGCCGGGCCCGCCGACCTGGCCCGGCTGCGGCGCACGCTGCGCATGGTCATGACCGACTCCGAACTGCTCACCGACGAGGTGCGCGAGCTGCTGGCGAACGGCTTCGGCGTCCCGGTGTACGACGAGTACTCGGCGTACGAGGTGCTGACGGTCTCCACCCAGTGCGACCGGGGCTCGATGCACGTGGACGAGGACCGCGTCCGCCTGGAGATCGTGGACGACGACGGCTTACCCGTGCCCGACGGCGAGGACGGCGCGGTCGTGGTGACGCACTTCAGGGAGCGCGCGATGCCGCTGC
Source organism: Nonomuraea spiralis (assembly GCF_014648435.1). Lineage (GTDB taxonomy): Bacteria > Actinomycetota > Actinomycetes > Streptosporangiales > Streptosporangiaceae > Nonomuraea > Nonomuraea spiralis. The sequence continues at coordinate 90,159 of NZ_BMRC01000010.1, read as the reverse complement.
TCCGCTACCGCCTGGGCGACCGCGGCATGATCGTGCCGGGGGAGTGCGGGTGCGGCAACCGGTTCATGCGCATGCGCGTGACCGGCGGCCGGTCCGACGACTACATCACCTTCCCCGGCGGCCACCGCGTCTACACGGCCACGTTCCTGTCGCTGGCCATGTGGACGCCGGGCGTGGCCGAGAGCATGGTCCGCCAGGACGCCGGCGGGCAGGTCACCGTGCACCTGGTCCCCGAGGAGGGCCGGGACTTCGAGGAGGTCGCCGCGGCCTACCGGAGCGGGCTGGCCCGGCAGGTGGGCGGCCCGGTCGAGGTGCTGTTCGAACGCGCCGAGCGGGTCACGCTGACGCCGGGCGGCAAGGGCAGGTTCGTCGAGTCGGCGCGGGCCCGGCAGTGATCGTGGGCCTGCGGCGCAGGCCACCGCCCCGCCTGGTGGCGGTGACGGCGGCCCTGTTCGCCGGGCGCGGCGCGTTCCGCGCCGCGCTGTGGACCGCCAACCTGGTCCTGCTCGGCATGTGGGGCGCCGACGAGTTCGCCCTGTACGCCACCGCCAACGGCGTGTCGGGCTGGCTGCTCGCGCTGACGTCGAGCGGCATCGAGAAGGCGGCGCTCGCGCTGGTGCCGCGGCGCGGCGGGCAGGGGCTGCGGCCGCTGTTCATGTTGCTGGCGGCCACGCCGTTCACGCTGGCCGTGCCGGTGTGGCTGGCCCTGGCGGCGGCCGATCCCGGCGGCGCGCCCGCCAGGTACGCCGCCGCCGCGGCCTACGCCTGCGGGCTCGGCTGCTGCGCCGTCATGGCGGCGCTGAACCGGCTGCGCGGGCGGGCGCGGGCCGACGTGTTCGCGTACCTGACGCTCGCCGTCGCGCAGGCGTCCGGCGTGGGGCTGGTGGCCTGGACGGGGATGGGGGCCAACGGGCTGCTGGCCGTCCACGTGGGCGTGCTGGCCGTGCTCAACGGCGTGCTGGCGGCCGGGCTGCTGCGCAGGCGCCCCGGCGCTCCCGGCAAGGGCGCCTACCGTCCGGCGGTACGGGCCGCGGCCCTGCTCAGCGTCGGCGAGGTGACCAGCGTCGCGGCCACCTCGGTGACGTTCGCGTACTTCGCGCACCTGGACGACGCGCAGAAGACCAGCGTCTTCTACGTGTGGTCGGTGGCGCTGTCCGTGGTCGTCATGGGCGTGTCGTACCTGCTGCGCATCCTCCAGCCGCGGGTGGCGGTCTGGATCGAGGGCATGGGCGAGGCCGGCGCCCGGCGGATGGCCCGCCGCATCCTGGCGCCCGCGGTGCCGGCCGGGGTCGTGGCGGTGGTCGTGCTCTCCGTGTTGCTGGCGGGCGGCCAGCGGGGCGTGGTGGCGACCGGCGCGGCGCTGCTGGTGGAGGCGGTGCTGACGGCGGCGGTGTTGCCCGCGTTCCTGCTCGTGGAGAACACCGACGACCGTGGGCGGCGGCTGGCGGCGGTGGCCGCGTGCCTGCAGTTCGCGGTGGTCGCCGCCGCCGGATGGTTCCTGGTGCCCGCCGCGGCGGCGTTCGGCGCGCTGCTCGCGTACTGCGCGGGCGAGGTGGTCAAGGGCGGGGTCATGCTGGCCACGCTGAGGAAGGAGACCTCATGAAGGGCTTGCCCAGCACGATCCCGGTGGTGCCGGTGGTGCGGAACCTGTACCTGGCGCGCTCGCGGGACCGGCTGGACCCGGTCCGGCTGCGGGCCGTGCAGGACCGGCTGCTGACCGGGCTCGTCCGCCACGCGCACGCCAACGTGCCGTACTACCGCCGCGTTCTCCCGGCCGACGCCGTGGCCGCGCTGTCCACCGCCGCCGACCTGGCCGCCCTGCCGATGCTGGACCGCGCGACGCTGCGCGACCTGCCGCCCGCCGAGCTGATGGCCACCGGGTTCACCCCCGACAACACCCGCGAGGCGCCCACCAGCGGATCCTCCGGCGTGCCCATCCGCCCCTTCTACTCCGAGGGCGACCTCGGTTACCTGCGCGCCACCTACCTCCAGGACCTGCTGGCCTCGGGCCTGCGCCCCTGGGACCGGATCGGCTATTTCCGGGTGGGCGAGTTCCGGCCGCACCGGCTCCAGCGGCTCGGCCTGGCCCGTACCGTCCACGTCAACACCAGCCGGAGCCTGGACGAGCAGGTCGACGCGTTCCTGAGCGGGCGGCCGACGTTCCTGTGGGGTTTCCCCGGCTGCATCGCCACCCTCGTGGACGAGCTGCGCCGCAGGAAGGTCGTCTACCGCGGCGTGCACACCGTCATCTTCGCCGGGGAGACGCTCACCCCCGAGGCCCGCGCGGACGTGCTGGGCTACTTCGGGGCGCGCGGCCACGAGGTGTACGCCTCGGTGGAGGCGTACACGATCGCCCGGACCTGCACCGAGGGCACGATGCACCTGCGCTCGGCGGACGTGGTGGTGGAGGTGCTGCACGACGACAGCAGCGTGTCGCTGGAGGACGGCGAGGGCGAGATCCTGGTGACCCGGCTGCATGCCGAGGCGATGCCGCTGATCCGCTACCGGCTCGGCGACCGCGTGCTCATCGAGCCGGACGACTGCCCGTGCCGCGTGTTCCACACCCCGATCCTCCGGCGTATCCAGGGCCGGACCGAGGACCGCGTCGTGGCCGCCGACGGGCGTACGGTGCACGCCAACTTCCTCACCAACCCGGCGGTGATGCCGACGGCGGGCATACGCGGCGTACAGGTGCTCCAGCACCGGCCGGGCGCGGTGGAGATCCTGCTGGTGCCCTCGCCGTCGGCCCCCGCCGACCTGGCCGTCACGGTCCGTGACGCCGTGGCCGCCGTGGCCACGGACTTCGAGGTGACCGCGCGTACGGTGGACTCGATCACCCCGGAGGCCAACGGCAAGGTCCGGATGGTGAAGATCGTCCGGGAGGCCACGGCCTGACGCGGGTGATCGATAAGGACGCTTTCCGATCACAAAACGATTCCGGGATTTTCGCCGCCGTGCTCGCCGCCGTCACGTTGGGAATGAATTCCGCGGAAAATTCCGCACGCTGAATTTCCGCGCCGCAGGGCTCCCCGAAAGAGCCCTGCGGAACGTCGGACATGCCCTTCGGCATGATCGAACTCGGTTGGTCGAATTCGACTATTGGGAGCCTCCTGTGCCGCCGCGTCCTTTACGCAGCCCCTTGACCGTCGCCGTGCTCGGCCTGCTCGCCGAGCGGGCCCGGCACGTCTACGACATGCGTACGGCGATGCGCGAACGCGGCCACGACCGCACCCTGAAGATCAAGAACGCGTCGTTCTACGACGTCCTGCCCCGCCTGTCCGGCGCCGGCCTCATCAGCGAGGGCGAGACGGTCCGCGACGGCGCCCGGCCCGAGCGCACGGTCCACCGCATCACCGAGGCGGGCGCCGCGACGCTGCGGGAGTGGCTGCGCGACCTGCTCGACGGCCCCGAGGACGACACCCCCGGCTTCACCGTCGCGCTGATGTTCATATCCGCCCTGCCCAAGGCCGAGGTGATCGCCCTTCTCGACCACCGCGCCGCCCGCATGGAACGGCACGTCGCCGAGACCGGCCAGGCCCTCGACGCCGCCGTCCGGGACGGCCGCGCGCCGGTGTCCCTGGCCGACCACGCCTTCCCTCAGGCCCTGCGGAGGGCCGAGCTCGACTGGGTGCGCTCGTTCACCGCCCAGCTCCGCGACCCGGCCACGTACTGGCCCGGGCCGTAGCGCCGACGGGGAGCGCTCGGTCCCGGCGGGTCAGGGGAGGGCCGGGTAGTCGGTGTAGCCCTCGGCGCCGCCGTCGTAGAAGGTGGCCGGGTCCGCGGCGTTGAGCGGCGAGCCGGTCGCCAGGCGGCGGGGCAGGTCGGGGTTGGCGAGGAAGAGCCGCCCGAAGGCGATCAGGTCCGCGGTCCCGTCGTCGATCAGCGCGAGCTCCTCCGGGCCGGTCGGGCGGTCGCCGGTGTGCGGGTTGAGGATCAGCGCGCCGGAGAACCGCCGCCGCAGCTCCCGGGTCAGCTCCCGGTCGCCGGCCTCCATGACGTGCAGGTACGCCAGGTCCAGCGCGGCCGTCCGGCTGACGAGCTCCTCGTAGACGGGACGGGGGTCGGGCTCGTGCATGTCGTTGTTCGGCATGCCGGGCGAGATCCGCAGCCCGGTACGGTCGCCCCCGATCGCCCCGGCCACCGCCGAGACGACCTCCACGGCGAACCGTACGAGGCCCGGGACCGAGCCGCCCCAGCCGTCGGTGCGCCGGTTGGTGCCGGGGGAGAGGAACTGGTGGATCAGGTAGCCGTTGGCGCCGTGCAGCTCCACGCCGTCGAAGCCGGCCTCGACGGCGTTGCGGGCGGCGGCGGCGAAGTCGGCGACGGTCTGCTCGATCTCGGCCGCCGTCAGCTCGCGCGGGGTGACGAAGTCCTTCGCGCCGTCGGGGGTGAAGAGTTGCCCCCGCGCGGCCACCGGCGACGGCGCGACCGGGACCAGGCCCTCGGGCAGCAGGACGGGGTGGCCGATCCGGCCGGTGTGCAGGAGCTGGGCGAAGATCTTCCCGCCCGCGGCGTGCACGGCGCCGGTGACCCCGCGCCAGGCGGCGACCTGCTCGGCGCTGTGCAGTCCGGGCGTGAACGGGTAACCCTGGCCGACCGCCGACGGCTGGACGCCCTCCGTGACGATCAGCCCGGCTGAGGCGCGCTGGCCGTAGTAGCGCGCGGTCAGCTCCGTCACCAGCCCGTCACGGGCGCGGCTGCGGGTCATCGGGGCCATGACGAGCCGGTTGGCGAGCTTGGTACGGCCGACGGCGATCGGGTCGAAGGCGATGGACATGGGTGTCTCCTCGGTGGAAGGGCTGAAGGTGATCTCTGTGTCCCGCGGCGCGGTCATCCGCGCGGGCGGCGCGGCAGCAGGAAGCTGACCAGCGCGATGGCCAGGCCGAGCCCGGCCGCGATGAGGAAGACCAGGTCGTAGCCGTCGGCGAGGGCGGCAGGGGTGCCCGCGGCGGCGGCGCCGCTCGCGGCCGTCGCCAGGACCGCCAGGCCGATCGAGCCGCCGACCTGGCTCGCGGTGTTGGCCAGGCCGCCGATGACGCCCGCGTCGCCCTCGGGGGCGTCGGCGGTCGCCGCGGCCATGAGGGTGGGGAACGTCAGCCCGATCCCGGCCGCGACGAGCAGCGTGGGCCCGAGTACGCCGGTGAGGTAGGCGCTGTCGGCCTGGGCCAGGGAGAGCCAGCCGAACCCGGCCAGGAATCCGGCGCTGCCGGCCAGCACCAGGGGACGCACCCCCGTACGCGGGAGCAGCGCCGCGGACCCCCGTGCGACCAGCATGAACGTCACCGCCGCCGGCGTCTGCCCGAGCCCGGCCTGCAGCGCGCTGAAGCCCAGGACGTTCTGCAGGAACAGGGAGGAGAAGTACCACATCGCGATGGTGATCCCGCCGAACAGCAGCAACATGCCGTTGCCGACGGCCACCCCCCGGATCCTGAGCAGCCGCAGCGGCATCATCGGACGGTCGGCGAAGCGCGCCTCGACCACGACGAAGACGGCGAGCAGCAGCAGCCCGGCCAGCACGGGCACGAGGACCTGGCCGGAGAGCCAGGCGTGGTCGGCGCTCCGCATGACGCCGTAGATGAGCGCGGCCAACCCCGCCGTCCCGGTGACGGCGCCGGTGAGGTCGAGCGGCTCGCGCCGCCCGGTGTGCGCGCCGGCCAGCGCGGTCAGGGCCACGGTGATCAGCAGCGCGCCGATGGGCACGTTGATCAGGAAGACCCAGCGCCACGACAGGCCGGTGGTGATGGCCCCGCCGGCCACCGCGCCGATCATCCCGCCGACGCCGCCCGCGGCGGACCAGGCGCCGAACGCCCTGGCCCGCGCCCCCGGCTCGGTGAAGAAGGTGTTGATCACGGCCAGCGTGGCCGGGGCCATCATGGCGGCCCCGACGCCCTGCGCGACGCGGGCCGCGACCAGGACCCCGGGGGTGGTCGCGAGTCCGCCGGCCAGGCTGGCGGCCGAGAACAGCACCAGCCCGGAGACCAGCATCCGGCGCGGGCCGAACAGGTCGGCGGCCCGGCCGCCCAGCAGCATGAAGCCGGCGAAGGCGAGCAGGTAGCCGTTCACCACCCAGGCGAGCCCGGTGGCGGTGAAGCCGAGCTCCCCGCGGATCGCGGGCAGGGCGACGTTGACGATGGAGGCGTCCAGAATGACCATGAACTGCGCGGCGCAGGCCAGCGCCAGGATCATCCAGGCGGGGACTGTCCGAGGGGTGGTGGCCCGCCGGGGGGCGGTGCCGATGCTCGTCATGACTTCTTTCCGTTCTGCTGTGGGCGCGTCTTTGTGGGGGCCGCGTCGGAGGAACCACGCGCGGCGGCCCGAAGCCGTGTAGGATTCGGTTACGCGGATAACTATTATGCAGATAACTAATTTTCGTCAAGGAGCGATCATGGACTTCGCGCAAGCCGACGCCATCAACCAGGCCATCCGCCTGCTGAGCCTGCGCCACCGGGCCAGGGCCGCCACGCTGCTGGCCCCGCTTGGCCTGCACCCGGGGCAGGAGGCGCTGCTGCTCGAACTCGACCGGACGGGACCGAGGATCCAGGCGCAGCTCAGCGAGGCGCTCGGCTGCGAGCCGCCCAGTGTCACGCTCATGACCCGCAAGCTGGAGGCGTCCGGGCACATCCGCCGTACGCCGGCGCCGTCGGACAAGCGGGCCAGCGTGGTCGAGCTCACCGACAGCGGCAGGGCGCTGGCCGAGCAGGTCAAGCGGCTCTGGTGCGACCTGGCCGAGGAGACCGTGGCCGGCCTGCCGGCCGAGACGGTGGCCGGGCTGCCCGGCGTCCTGCACACCCTGACCGACAACGTGGACCGGCGTCCCGGCCGGCGGCACGCCCCGGCGGCGGAGCCGCGGGCCGCGCTGACCGGCGAGTACGAGCCCAGCGCGTCGGCATGGGTCCGCGAGCACGTCGAGCAGATCATGAGCACCGGCACGACCGACGGCGTCACCATCCACGACCTGCCCGTCGTGCTGATGACCTACCGGGGCGCCAAGACCGGCAAGGTACGCAGGACGCCGGTGATGCGGGTCGAGCACGAGGGGCGTTACGCGGCCGTCGCGTCCCTGGGCGGCGCGCCGGTCAACCCCCAGTGGTACGCCAGCGTGCTCGCCGAGCCGGTCGTCGAGCTCCAGGACGGCACCGTGAACCGGGTGTACCGGGCGCGCGAGGTGTCGGGGGAGGAGAAGGCGACCTGGTGGCGGCGGGCGGTGGCCGCGTACCCGGAGTACGCCGCGTACCAGCTCAAGACCGACCGCCAGATCCCGGTCTTCGTGCTCGAACCGCTCGGCGGCGACGCCGAGGGATAGGACGGGACGAGCCGGGCAAGCGCGATCGAGGCGGCGGTCCGTGGGTAGGCGGAGTCGGACAGGCGCCGCCGATCGGAAGGGGCGTCCGGTGATCGAAGCACTCGTTCCCGGCAACGTGGCCGTCTCGACCGCGTACGGCGACGCGCCGGACGTGCGGCTCTTCCCCGAGGAGCGGGCGGCCGTCAGGAAGGCGGTCGCCAAGCGGCGGCGGGAGTTCGCCACCGTACGGCACTGCGCCCGCGAGGCGCTGGCGGCCCTCGGCCTGCCCCCCGCGCCCATCGTCCCGGGGCGGCGCGGCGCGCCCCGGTGGCCGGCCGGCGCCGTGGGCAGCATGACGCACTGCGCGGGATTCCGGGCGGCGGCGGTGGCCGGCGCGGCGGACGTACGGACCATCGGCATCGACGCCGAACCGCACGAACGCCTGCCCGAACGGGTCTTCCGCATGGTCGCGCGGCCGGAGGAGGCCGCGATGGTGCACGAGCTCAGCGCCCTGCGGCCGGACACCTGCTGGGACCGGCTGCTGTTCAGCGCCAAGGAGTCGGTCTACAAGGCGTGGTTCCCGCTGACCGGGGAGTGGCTGGGCTTCCTCGACGGCTCCCTGGACTTCTCGCTCGACGGGCGCTTCCACGCCAGGCTGCTGCCGCCGGACGCGCCGGTGACGGAGTTCGCGGGCCGCTGGGGCGCCTCGGCCGGGCTGCTGGCCACGGCGATCGTCGTCCCCCGGTAGCAAGGCCCCGATGGTCAGGCCCCGGTGGTCAGGTCCGTCGTACGGGTTCGACGAGCTCGTCGTGCTCGGCCCGGCGCAGGTTTTCCTCGGCGGTGAGCTCGACCCGCCGCATCGCGACGCGCAGGATCGGCGGGGCCATGAGCGAGGTGACGATCGCGACGACGATCACGATGGTGTACATCGCCGTGTCGATGATGCCGACGCGCAGGCCGACCATCGCCACGATGACCTCGATGACGCCGCGCGCGTTCATGCCGGCCCCCAGCGCGAACGCCTCCCAGCCGCCCAGCCGGCTCAGCCGCGCCCCCAGCCAGGCCCCGAGGAACTTGCCCACGATGGCCACGCCGAGGACGACGCCCGACGCCGCCAGGACGTCCGGCCGGGCCAGCAGCGTCAGGTCCATGCGCAGACCGGCCGACGCGAAGAACAGCGGCGCGAGCACGCTGAGGACGACGGTCCGCAGCGGGGCCAGCCACGCGGCGTCGGCGTGACCGGAACGGCCGATCAGGGCGCCGCAGACGAACGCCCCGAGGATGGCCTCCAGGCCGAGCGCGTGCGTGCCCGCGGCCGCCAGCAGCACCAGGACCACGGCGGCGGCCACGGCCGGGCCCGGCTCGGCCGACCGGGTGGCCGCCCTCATCGTCCAGCGGACGAGGGGACGGCCGACCCACAGGGCGAACGGCACGAGGGCGACGAGGTAGACCAGCGACAACACGATCTGGCCGGTACGCACACCGGTGGTCGCCATGGCCGAGACGATCGAGAGCATGAACCAGCCGAACGCGTCGTCCACCATCCCGGCGGTCAGGCAGAGCTGGCCGACGTCGCGGTGCAGGAGCTTCATGTCCGTCAGCGTCTTGGCGATCACCGGGATCGCGCTGACGCACGTGGCCACCCCCAGGAACAGGGCGAAGACGGTGACGCTCGTGCCCTCGGTGAGCAGGGAGGCGGGCAGCAGGTAGCCGGCGGCCACGCCGAGCGCCAGCGGCACGACCAGCCCGGCGACGCTCACCTTGGCGGCGGTGGCGCCGCGGCGGCGGACGAGCCCGAAGTCGAGCTGGATGCCGGTGATGGCGACGAGCAGCAGGACGCCGACCTGGCCCACCGCGTCCAGCAGGTGGAGCTGGGTGAACTTCAGGCCGGGGGCGACGTGGTGCAGCACGGACGGTCCCAGCAGCACGCCCACGGTCAGCTCGCCGACGATGGCGGGCATGCGCAGGCGCGCGGCCAGGCGGCCGAGCAGGACGGCGAGACCGAGCAGCAGGCCCAGTTGCAGCATGAAGACCAGCAGCTCGCGGGCTCCCAGAGGCATGTCAGGCACAGGAGAGGCTAAGCCGATCGGCCGGACGTCCTGCTGCTCAAAATTGAGCCGTCCCGGGACGCCCGCGAGGGCCCTGCTCAATATTGAGCGGAGGTTCCCGCCCTCGTGGGCGACATTCGGGGCATGACGAAGCCGGCGCAGTATCAGACCACCCTGCCCCCCGACCAGTTGCTGCACTCGGGCAACGCGGGCCTGATCATCCACCGCGTGGGGATGCTGGAGTACGGCATGGCCCGCGAGGGCCGCGACTTCAGCGTCGACCTGCTCGACTACATGAACCGGGCCCAGGCCGGCGTCGCCACGACCTTCTGCTACGAGGAGGTCTTCGGCGTGCGGGAGCGCCTGCACTGGTTCGTGCACATGAAGTCGCCCGAGAAGTACAGCAAGCTCATCGAGATGGTCGACCACGACGAGGCGTTCCAGCAGATCTCGCTCAAGGACCGGCTGCCCAAGAAGGGCGGCGGCAACTGGGAGAAGATGTTCGTCCACGGCAGCCTGCAAGAGACCGTCATGTGCCCGCAGCACGGGTTCACCGACGACGTGCACGACGTGCCGGGCACGTTCGTGCCGCCCGCGACGCACCAGACCACGCAGAAGGAGCAGCTCAACTCGGCGACCGCCGGGGCGATCGTGTTGCGCAGCGCCGACGTGCGCTACGAGCTGCGCGAGGAGGGACGGCAGTTCCTCTACGACTGGTCCCAGTACGTCAACGGCGACCTCGAAGGCCGGGCCACCGCCTACATCTACGAGCAGACGTGGGGCCGGCAGGACCGCCTGCACGCCCTCATCCACCTGCGCGAACCGGACGACTACCAGGCGGTGCGCGAGGTGGACCGGAGCGAGGGCATGCGCAAAGAGGTCTACGACGTGGAACGGGTGCCGGAGCGGCACGGCGGCGGCCAGTGGGACCGGCTGTTCGTCCCGGCCAGCATCAACGACGTCCTGATGGTGCCCTAGCCCATGGCTCCCGGGATCGAGGCGATCAACGCGTACGTCGGCCGGGCGTACACGGACGTGCGCGCGTTGTTCGACGCGCGCGGCCTGGACGTGAACCGCTTCGGCAACCTGATGATGGAGCAGCGCTCGGTCAACCTGCCCTGCGAGGACCCGGTCACCAACGCGGTGAACGCCGCCCGGCCGCTGGTGGACGCGCTCGCGCCCGAGGACAGGGACCGGATCGAGCTGCTGGTCGTCGGCACGGAGTCGGGCCTCGACTTCGGCAAGCCGATCAGCACCTACATCCACCACCATCTCGGGCTGAACCCGGCCTGCCGGTCGTTCGAGGTCAAACACGCCTGCTACGGCGGGACGGGCGCGCTGCAGTGCGCGGCGGCCGTCGTCGGCGCGAGCCCGGTCCCCGGCGTGAAGGCGCTGGCCATCGCCACGGACGCGGCCAGTGGCACGGCGAAGTCCACCTACTGGGAGCCCTCGGAGGGCGCCGGCGCGGTGGCGATGCTGGTCGGCGAGGACGCGCGGGTGTTGCGGCTCGACCAGGGCGCCAACGGCTACCACACCTTCGAGGTGATGGACACGGCCCGGCCGCGGCACGACACGGACGCGGTCGACCCCGACCTGTCGCTGCTGGCGTACATGCGCTGCGTCGAGGAGTGCTTCGCGGCCTACGGGCGGCGGGTGAGCGGGGCCGACATCGTGCGCACCTTCGACTACCTGGCGCTGCACACGCCGTTCGCCGGCATGGTGAAGGGCGCGCACCGGATGTTGCTGCGCAAGCTCAAGGGCATGGGACCGCGCGAGATCGAGGCCGACTTCGCCGCGCGGGTGACGCCGTCCCTGGTCTACGGGATGCGGGTGGGCAACACCTACTCGGCCGCGCTCTACCTGGCGCTGTGCTCGCTGATCGACCACGGCGGCTTCGACGTGCCGCGACGGGCTGGGCTGTTCTCGTACGGGTCGGGCTGCGCGTCGGAGTTCTTCAGCGGCGTGATCCCGCCCCAGCGGCGCAGCGGCATCGCCGAGGCGCTGGACGAGCGGCGCGAGATCACCGTCGCGGACCTGGACGCGCTGACCGAGCTGAGCGCCGACCGCGCCTTCGGCGTGCGGGACGCGGTGCTCGACCCCAAGCCGTACGGCGACCTGTACGAGGACGCCTTCGCCGGGCGCGACCTGCTGGTGCTGGACCGCATCGCCGACTTCCACCGGGAGTACCGATGGAGCTGACGCAGGCGGTCATGCGCCACAGGCTGCGCCGGGCCACGATCGACGACCACGCCATCCACGAACTCGGCGCCGTCCTGGACGCGGCCGAGCACGACCCCGGCTGCCGCATCCTCCTGCTGGAGGGCGGGGACGGCGTCTTCTGCACCGGCATGGACCTGGAGGAGGCGGCCGGCGGCGACGTCGCCGACGGCGGCCGGGCCTTCTTCGGGCTGCTGCGGCGCTTCACCGAGACACCGGTCACGGTGGTCGCCCGGGTGGACGGCCGGACGGCGGGCGGCGGCGTGGGGCTGGCCGCCGCGAGCGACTTCGTCTTCGCCGCCGGGCGCAGCACCTTCAGCCTCCCCGAGGCGCTGTGGGGGCTGCTGCCGTGCTGCGTGCTGCCGTTCCTGATCCGGCGTACGGGCTTTCAGAAGGCGTACGCGATGACGCTGAGCACCCAGCCGGTGAGTGCCGCGGAGGCCGCCGCCTTCCACCTGGTGGACGAGGTGTCGGACGACCCGGAGGCGCTCGTGCGGCGGCTGGCGTACCGGCTGACGAAGCTGGACCGGCCGATCGTCGGGGACATGAAGCGCTACTTCCGCGAGTTGTGGATCCTCTCCGACGAGACCGAGCGGGTGGCGGTCGAGGAGTTCGGCAGGCTCATGTCCGGCCCCGAGGTACGCCGCAGGCTCGTGGACTACGCGACCGAGAAGAGATTCCCCTGGGAACGCTAGAGAGGAACGCGCCTGATGTCCGTCGTGTGGGTTTTCCCCGGTCAGGGGTCGCAGCGCAAGGGCATGGGTACGGGCGTCCTGGAGCGGTACCCCGACCTGTGCGCCCGCGCCGACGAGATCCTCGGCTACTCCGTCGCCGAATTGTGCGACGACCCCGTACGGCTGCGCCAGACCCGCTACGTGCAGCCCGCCCTCTTCACGGTCAACGCCCTGAGCTACCTGGCCAGGAAGGAGGCGGGCGACCGGCCGGACTACCTGGCCGGGCACAGCCTGGGCGAGTACGCGGCGCTGTTCGCGGCCGGCTGCTTCGACTTCGAGACCGGCCTCGCCCTGGTCAAGCGGCGGGGTGAGCTGATGGCCGAGGCGAGCGGCGGCACCATGGCGGCGGTGCTCGGCGCCGAGCCGGAACGGCTGGAGAAGCTGCTCGCCGGCACCGGCGTCGACATCGCCAACTACAACTCCCCCGAACAGGTGGTCCTGGCCGGCCCCAAGGACGAGCTGGACGCGCTCAGCCGCGACGTCCCCGGCAAATGGGTGCCGCTGAGCGTGAGCGTGCCCTCGCACTCCCGCTACATGGAACCGGCCGCCGCCGCCTTCGCCGAGGCGCTGGACGGCGTCCACATCGCCGAGCCGCGGGTGCCCGTCATCTCCAACGTGACCGGACGCCCGTACGAGGTGGCCGAGGCGGCCGGGCTGCTGCGCCGCCAGATCTGCAACCCGGTCCGCTGGGTGGACAGCCTGCGCTACCTGATGGGCCGGGGCGTGCGCGAGCTGGAGGAGATCGGCCCCGGCGACGTGCTCGGCAAGTTGTGGGAGGTCACCAGACGCCACCCGGTCGAGACGCCCGCCGCGCCGGAGCCCGGGATCTCGCTCGGCTCGGCCGAGTTCCGCGCGGACTACCGTGTCCGCCACGCCTACCTGGCCGGATCGATGTTCAAGGGCATCGCCTCCGCCGACCTCGTGATCAGGATGGGCCGGGCCGGGCTGATGGCCTTCTTCGGCGCCGGCGGCCTCACCACGGACGAGATCGGCAAGGCCCTCGACACGATCGAGAACGGCCTCGGACCCGACGGCGCGTACGGCGTGAACCTGCTCTACGGCTTCGACGAGGAGGGCCTGGAACGCGAGACCGTCGACCTGCTGCTCCGCCGCGACGTACGCCACGTCGAGGCCGCCGCCTATCCCCGGATCACCGCGCCCCTCGTCCGCTACCGCTACAGCGGCGCCCACCACGACGCCGCCGGTCGGCCGGTCGCCGTACGGCACGTGCTGGCCAAGGTCTCCAGGCCCGAGGTCGCCGCCGCGTTCATGCGGCCCGCGCCGCCGAACATCCTGGACCGGCTCGTCCGCGAAGGGGCGCTGACCGAGGCCGAGGCGCGGGTCGCCGCCGAGCTGCCGGTCAGCGGGGACGTCTGCGTCGAGGCCGACTCGGCCGGGCACACCGACGGGCGCTCGCCGTACGCGCTGATGCCCGCGATCCTGCGGCTGCGCGACGAGGAGATGGCCGCGCACGGCTACGCCAAACGCATCAGGGTCGGCGCGTCGGGCGGGATCGGCGCCCCGGAGGCCGCCGCCGCCGCGTTCGTGCTCGGCGCGGACTTCATCGTCACCGGCAGCGTCAACCAGTGCACGCCTGAGGCCGGCACGTCCGACGCCGTCAAGGACCTGCTCGCCGGGCTCGACGTGCAGGACACCGCCTACGCCCCCGCCGGCGACATGTTCGAGACGGGCGCGCAGGCGCAGGTGGCCAGGAAGGGCACACTCTTCCCGGCGCGGGCCGGCCAGCTCTACCAGCTCTACCGCCGGCACGGCTCGCTGGAGGAGATCGACGAGCGGACCAGGCGTACCATCCAGGACAAGTTCTTCCGCCGCTCCTTCGAGGAGGTGTGGGAGGAGACGCGGGCGTTCCTGGCCGCGCGCAGGCCGGGTGAGCTGGCCCGCGCCGAGCGCGACCCCAAGCACCGCATGGCGCTGGTGTTCCGCTGGTACTTCGTGCACACGATCAGGCTGGCCCTGCGCGGCGAGGCCGGACGGCAGGTGGACTACCAGGTCCACTGCGGGCCCGCGATGGGCGCGTTCAACCGGTGGGTCGCCGGCACCGAGCTGGCCGACTGGCGGGCCAGGCACGTGGACGTCATCGCCGACCGGCTGATGGAGGCCGCCGCCGGACTGCTCGAAGCCCGGCTGCGCGACCTGACGAAGGACGGTTAGACGTTCAGCAGGTGGCGGTCCAGGTCCTCCTGGATCGCCGCCAGCACCTCGGGCCGCGGGCCCTTGAGGTAGAAGTGGTCGCCGCCGAACACGCGCAGCGTGAAGCCGCCGCCGGTGGCCTCGGCCCAGGCGGTGATCTCGTCCGGGTCCACCTCCGGGTCGGCGTCGCCCAGCAGCGCCGAGATCGGGCAGTCCGGGCGGGTGCCGGGCAGCGGCGTGTACGACTCGTTCAGCTCGAAGTCGGCGCGCAGGCTCGGCAGGAACACCTCCAGCAGGCCGCGCTGGTCCATCACCTCGGACGGCGTGCCGTTCAGCTTGCCCAGCTCGGCCAGCAGCTCGTCCTGCGACAGGTCGGTGAAGCGGCGGCGGCGCGTCGGGAGCTGCGGCGCGCGGCGTCCCGACACGAACAACACCGCGGGCGGGAACCGGCGGGCCGTCTCCCAGGCCACGACGGCGCCCATGCTGTGCCCGAACAGCGCGAAGGGCCGGTCGATGTACGGCTCGATCGCCTCCGACAGCGGCCCCACGAGCTGCTCCATACGGTTGTAGGGCCGCTCACGGATACGCGACTCGCGCCCCGGCAACACCACCGGGCAGACGTCGATGTCCGGCGACAGGTGCTCCTCCCACTTGCGGAACAACGCCGAACCGCCTCCCGCGTGCGCGAAGCAGAACAGTCTCATCCGGGCGTCGGCTCTGGGCTCTCCGCCCGCTATCCAGGAACCAGGCATGGTCCGAAAGCTACGTCCGATCGTCCGCCGGCGCCTGCTCAGTCTTGAGCAGGCAGGGCCCGGCCTCCTCACTAACTTCGCAGAGAGGGAGGAGGCTCATGGAGCACAACGAGCGCGTGACGGAGACGGTCGTCCGACTGCTGGCCGAGGTGCTGCCCGGCGGCGCGGACCTGACCCCCGACGCTTCACTCAAGGACAGCGGACTCGACTCGATCTCCGCCGTACGGGTGTGGTTCGAGATCCAGCGGGAGTTCTCGCTCGACTTCCCGGTCGAGCGGCTGGGCGGCTGCGGGACACCGGCGGAGCTGGCCGAGCTGATCACCGAGCTGATCGCCGAGGCGGCCGGGACGGCGGAGGGCACGGTCCCGGCCGGGCCGGTGATCGAGGCGGCCCCCGGCGAGCGGCACGAGCCGTTCCCCCTGACGCCCCTGCAGCAGGCGTACGTCATGGGCGCGGACGAGGACGCCACCCCAGACCCGGTCGGCTGCCAGGTCTACCGCGAGTTCGAGGTGCCCGGCGTGGACCCCGAGCGGCTGCGCGCCGCCTGGCAGCGCGTCGTCGACCACCACGACGCCCTGCGCCTGGAGCTGGGCGACGACGGCAGCCAGCGGGTGCTGGAGCGGGCCCCCTCCTGGGACCTGCCGGTGGACGAGCCCGGCGCCCGCGAACGCCTCGCCCACCGGCGTTACGAGCCCGGCGTCTGGCCGCCGTTCGCCGTCGAGGTCACCACGCCCGGAACCGTGCATTTCGGCATCGACGCGAGCGTGACCGACGGTCGCGGGCTCGACGTGCTCATGCGCGACTGGTGGCACTGCTACCGCGACCCCGGACATCGCCTGGAGGAGGCCGGTCACTCCGTGCGCGACTGCCTGCTGGCGCTGGAGGCCCAGCGGCGCGGCCCCCGCCACCAGGAGGACCTGGACTACTGGCGGGAGCGCCTGACGGACCTGCCGCCCGGCCCCGCCGCCCGGACGCCGGACGGGTCGCCGCGTACCGCGCTGACCGGCTCGCTCACCGCCGCCCAGTGGAGCGCCCTGCGCGCCAGGGCCGCCGAGCTGGACGTCTCGCCGACCGCCCTCGTGCTCACCCTGTTCGCCGAGACGGTCGGCAGGGGCGAGGACTGCTCCCTCGCCGTCACCACGACCGGCCGCGCCTGGTTGCCGCGCGAGGTGGACGAGGTGGTCGGGCCGTTCACCGGCACCGCCGTGTTCGCCGTGGAGAGCACGCTCGGCGAGCCGCTGGAGGAGGCCGTCCGCGAGGTGCACCGGCGGTTGTGGCGCGACCTCGGCCACGCGGCCGTCCCCGGCGTGACCGTCATGCGGGAGCTGCGCGCGCGTACGGCGCTGCCCGTCGTGTTCACCAGCCTGCTGGACGCCCGGCCCGACGAGGCCGTGCCGCCGGTGTCGTACGCGCTGAGCCAGACCTCAGGCGTCGCGCTCGACCACCAGATGTGGGAGCTCGACGGCGAGCTGCGGCTGCGCTGGGACCTCGTGCCCGGCTGCTTCGCGCCCGGCGAGCCGGAGGCGCTGTTCGCCCGCTTCACCAACGCGCTGCGTGCTCTCGCGGCCGACACCGGCGAGGCGGAGACCCGGCCGCTCAACGAGCTCCAGAAGGCGTACTACGTGGCCCGCGCGGGCGGCTCGTGCCGGTACGACGGTTGCCAGGTCTACCACAGCTTCCACGTCCGCGACCTGGACCGGGACCGGCTCGAACGGGCCTGGCTGCGGCTGGTGGCGGCCTACGACGCGCTGCGCTCGGAGGTCACCCACGACGGGACGCTACGGGTCAGACCGCGCGCGCCGGAGAACTGGAACATCCCCGAGACCGGTGGGGCCGATGACGAGCAGCCGGCGTCGGCGGAGCGGACGGCGTCGGCGGAGCGGACGGCCGAGGAGATGGCCGGGCGGGCCTTCCCGCTGGGCCGCTGGCCGCAGTGGGAGCTGCGGGTCAGCGGCGAGACGGTGCACGCGGCCGTCGACCTCACGGTGCTCGACGGGCGGAGCATCCACATCGTGCTGCGCGAGCTCTTCAGGCTCTACGCCGACCCCTCCGCCGACCCACGCCCGTCCCCTGCGGTCGGGGCGTCCGACGAGGCGGGGCCGTCCGTCGAGGCGCGCCCGTCCGACGAGGTGGGGGGCGCTCCGGCGGGGCCGCGTGGGGATGGGTACTGGCAGGAGCGCTTCCGCGACCTGCCGCCCGGGCCTGAGGTGGCGACGACGCCCGCGCGTCGCGTCCGGCTGAGCGGCAGCGTCGCCGCCGTCTCCGACGAGACCGTCTTCGCCGCCCTGGCCGGCGCGCTGGGCAGGCGGTTCCCCGACCCGTTCAGCGTGTCCGTGGTGCGCTGGACCGCCGAGTCCGAGCCGCTGCGCCCCGGCGAGTTCACCGCCCTGAGCTGGGTCACCGACGAGGAGTCCTACCCGGACCGGATCGCCGCCGACGCCGCGAACGGCGCCCTGACCGGCCTGGCCACCCTGCGCGGCCACGTCATGCGGGAACGCCGCCACCGCGCGTACGCCTTCCCCGTCGTCTACACCAGCACCCTCGACCTGACCGCGTACCCGCTGCCGGACGGCGTCGAGGCCGGGCCGTGGCTGACCTACACCCCGGACGTCGCGCTCGACTGCATCGTCATCAGGGAGGGTGACCGGCTGCACTACCACTGGGACGCGCTGGAGCCGGAGTTCCCCGACCTCGCCGAGCTGTTCGCGGCCTTCGAGGACCGGCTGCGCCCGGCGCACCGGCTGTTCGAGCGGCAGGCCGCCGCCCGGCCCGACGCGGTCGCGTTGCGGCACGCCGGCGGCACCATGACGTACGGGGAGCTGAACCGCCGCGCCAACGCCGCCGCCTGGCGGCTGAAGGAGCTGGACGTGGGGCCGGGGACGGTGGTCAGCGTGCGCCTGTGCCGCGGGCCGGACATGGTGGCCGCCGTCCTCGGGATTCTCAAGGCGGGCGGCGCGTACCTGCCCGTCGAGCCGTCGCTGCCGGACGAGCGGGCCGCCGTCATGCTGGACGACGCCGCCGCCCGGATCGTGCTCACCCGCGCGGAGACGTCCGGCTGGGCCATGCCCGACGGCGTGCGCGCCGTCGAGCTGGACGACAGCGAGGACGACGGCACGGACGACCGCGGCGACCCGCCCCTCGTCAACACCGTGGACGACCTCGCCTACGTGATCTTCACCTCGGGCAGCACAGGCAAGCCCAAGGGCGTCGAGGTCAGCCACCGGCCGCTGCTCAACCTGCTCGACTGGTGCTACCGCACGTTCGACTTCGACGAGTCCGACGTCGGGCTCTGCGTCACCTCGCTCGGCTTCGACCTGTCGGTGTTCGACATCTTCGGCCTGCTCGGCCGGGGCGCCTCGCTCTACATCGCCGACGAGGGCCAGCAGCGTGATCCCGAGCTGCTGCTGGACGTCCTGATCGACGAGCCCGTCACGTTCTGGAACTCCGCGCCCACGACGCTCAACCAGCTCGCCCCGCTGCTCGCCGAGCGGCAGGGCGAGCGGGGCACCGGCGACCTGCGGCTGGTCTTCCTCAGCGGCGACTACACGCCGCTGCCGCTGCCCGACGCCGTACGCGCCACCTTCCCGCGGGCGCGGGTGGTCAGCCTGGGCGGCGCGACCGAGGCCACCGTCTGGTCGAACTGGTACGAGGTGGGGCAGATCGACCCGTCGTGGCGGAGCATCCCGTACGGGCGGCCGATCGACGATGCCCTCTACCACATCCTCGACGAGGACCGGCGGCCCTGCCCGGAAGGGGAGGAGGGCGACCTGTACATCGGCGGCCGGTGCCTGAGCCTCGGCTACCGCAACCAGCCCGAGCTGACCGCCGAGCGGTTCGTGCCGGACCCGTTCGCGGGCGGTCGCATGTACCTGACCGGCGACCGGGCCGCGCTGCTGCCCGACGGGAACATCACGTTCCTCGGGCGGGCCGACAACCAGGTCAAGATCCGCGGGTTCCGGGTCGAGCTGGGCGAGATCGAGCACCGGCTGCGGCAGCACCCGGGCGTACGGGACGTCGTCGTCCTGGCCCGTGACGACCGCTCGGGGGAACGCAAGCTGGTCGCGTACGTGATGGCCGAGGGCGCGGAGCCCGACGTCGGGGAACTGCGCACGCACGCGGCCGGGACGCTGCCGGCGTACATGGTGCCCAACCATGTGGCGTTCGTGCGTACGTTCCCGGCCACCTCCAACGGCAAGCTGGACCGCGACGCGCTTCCCTGGCCGCTCACCGCCCAGGCGCCCGACCCTGTTCCCGAAGCCGAGCCCGAGCCCGAGGGCGTGGGGGAGGAGGTGGTGACGGAGATCGCGGAGCTGTTCGCCGAGCTGCTCGGGGTCGAGGAGGTCGATGCCGAGCAGGACCTGTGGGACCAGGGCGTCACGTCGTTCACCATGGTCCAGGTCTCCAAGGCGCTGCGGAAGCGGTACGGCCGGCGCGTCCCGGTGGCGCTGCTCCTGGAGAACCCGACCGTCATGGGCATCGCCGCCGTCGCGGGCGCCCCCACCGGGCCCCCCGCCCGGAAACAACCGCCCGAGAGACGTCCCGTCGAAGAGCCCGCCGTCTCCGAAGAGCCCGCCGTGCCCGGTGAGGTGGACTTCTTCTCGGCCGAGGACCGGGAGGCGTTCAAGGCGGGACGGTGGAACCTGCGCCCGCTGGAGCCGGACGCCACCCTCATCCGGCTGGACCGGATCGACGTGCCCGAGGAGCACTTCGCGTGGCGGGCCAGCGTACGCGACTTCGGGCCCGGCTCGTTGCCGTACCGGTCGTTGTGCCGGCTGCTCAGCCTGCTGCGCGAGCGGCGGCTCGGCGACCGTGCGCGCCACCTGTACCCGTCGGCCGGGGACACGTACGCCGTGCAGGCGTACCTGCACGTCACCAGGGGCGCGATCGACGGCGTCGCCGAGGGCGTCTACTACTACAACCCGAACGAGCACGCCCTCCAGCTGGTGAACGCCCGCCCCGAGAACGACCGTTCCGTGCACTTCGTCTACAACCGCGACCTGTACGACCGCGCAGGCTTCACCCTCTACCTGATCGGCCAGACCAAGGGCATCGAGCCGCTGTACGGCGAGCAGAGCCTGCGCTACCTGACCCTGGAGGCGGGCTACCTCGGGCAACTCCTGATGACCGGCCAGGCGGCCTGCGGCATCGGGCTCTGTCCCATCGGCGACGTGGCCTTCGACCGCATCCGCGACCAGTTCGACCTCGACGAGGGCCACCACTTCCTCCAGGCGTTTCTGGGCGGCCCCGCCGACCACGCGACCGGCGGCACCGCCCCCACGTTCGCCCCTGCGACGGCGGCCGAGCCCGTCCCCGCGACCGCGACCGCGCCCGGCCCCGCGACGCGGCCGGCCGGGCTGGCCGTGATCGGCATGGCCGGGCGCTACCCCGGCGCCGACGACCTGGACGGCTTCTGGCACAACCTGCGCACCGGCGCCCGCAGCCTCGGCCCGAACCCCAGAGGCGAGCGCCCCGGAGGCTACCTGGAACACATCGACCGCTTCGACAGCCTGCGCTTCCACATCTCGCCGCAGGAGGCCGTGACGCTCGACCCGCAGCTCCGGCTGCTCCTGCACAGCGTCTGGGAATGCCTGGAGCACGCCGGGCACACCCCCGCCTCGCTGCACGCGACCGCCCCCAGAGTGGGCGTCTTCGTCGGCTCGATGTGGCACGACTACCAGCACGCGGGCGCCGCCGCCTGGCGCGCGGGCGGCCCGGCGGTGGTCTCGGCGACCGCGTCCGACATGGTCAACCGCGTCTCGTACTTCTTCGGCTTCACCGGGCCGAGCATCGCCGTGGACACCTCGTGCTCCTCCACGCTGACCGCCCTGCACCTGGCCGCCCAGGCCATCCGTACGGGCGACTGCGACGCGGCCGTGGTCGCGGGCGTCAACCTGCTCGCCGACCCCTACCACGCCGGGCTGCTGGCCGGGCTCGGCCTGCTGGCCGAGGAGGCCGGGGCCGCCGCGTTCGACGCCGACCGGCCGGGCTGGACCGTGGGCGAGGGCGTCGGCTCCTTCCTGCTGCGGCCCGTCGCGGACGCCGTCCGGGCGGGGGACGACGTGCACGGCGTGGTCGAGGCCACATGGGTCGCGCACACCGGACGTACCGGGCGTTTCACCGCGCCGAGTGCCACGGCCATGGCCGAGTCCATGCGCCAGGCGCTGGACCGGGCCGGCGCCGGACCCGGCGACATCTCCTACGTCGAGTGTGCGGCGGCCGGCGCCGCCCTGGCCGACGCGGCCGAGGCGGAGGCGCTCACCGAGGTCTTCGGCGCACGCGCCGAGCCGGTCGCGGCGGGCACGCTCAAGCCGAACATCGGCCACCTCGAAGCCGCCTCCGGAGCCTCCCAGCTCGCCAAGGTGCTGCTCCAGATCCGGCACGGACGCCTCGCGCCGACCCTCCTCGCGGAGCCGCCCACCGACGCGGTCACCGTGCCCGAGGAGCCGCGGCCGTGGACCGGCGAGCGGCGCCGGGCGCTGGTCAACGCCTTCGGGGCGACCGGCACGCACGCCCACGCCGTCGTCCGCGCGCCCCTGCCGGAGGAGTCCCCGGGTGGTGTGCCCGGCGACGGGCGGGAGCACGCCGTGCTGGTCTCCGCCGCGACCGGGGAGCAACTCGTGACCGCGGTCCGCCGCCTCGCCGCCGGGACCGCCGAGGCCGGAGCGGCCTCCGGGGCCGGGGAGCCGGGGCTCGGCCGGGTCGCGTACACCACGCAGACCGGGCGCGCCGCGCTCGCGCATCGGCTCGCCGTCGTCTGCCGGGACGTGGCGGGGCTGCGCGAGGGGCTGGAGGCGTTCGCGGCGGGCAGGGCGCATCCGTCCGTGCTCACCGGCGACGCCGCTCACCCCGGCGGGGGTACGGAGGAGGCCGAGGCAGCCGCCGCCTGGGTGGCCGGGCAGGAGGTCGACTGGGAACGGTTCTGGCCGGAGCCGCCCGGACGGGTGGCGCTGCCCGCCGGTCCGTCCGAGGGGGAGCCGTACTGGATCGAGCGGGCGGAGCCGGTCGCGGCCCGGGTCGAGACGGGGGAGATGGAGGAGTACCTCAAGGGCGTCTACGCCGAGGTCTCGGGCATCGACGCCGACCGGCTGGGGGTGCGGGTGCCGCTGGAGCAGTACGGGCTGACGTCGTACCAGATCGGCCTGCTCAACGCGCGGCTGGAACAAGACCTTGGGGAACGGTCGCGGACGCTCTTCTTCGAGCACGGCGACCTCGCCGGGGTCGCCGCCGCCCTCTCCGCCCGAACCCCCGCCCCACGCCCCGAGCCCTCCGAGCGACCCGAGCGACCCGAGCCCTCCGAGCAGCCCGCGAGCCCTGGACGGCCGGGGCCGGGAACCACCGAGCCTGACGACGACGGCGCGGTGGCCGTGATCGGGATCGCCGGGCGTTACCCCGACGCCCCCGACCTGGCGACGTTCTGGGAGAACCTGGCGGCCGGGCGGCACTCGCTCTCCCGCGTCCCCGACGGCCGGACCCGCGACGGCTGGCCCGTGGACCTGATGTGGGGCGGCTTCCTCGACGGCGTGACCGACTTCGACCCGCTGCTGTTCGGCATCACCCCGCGCGACGCGGCCCTCATGGACCCGCAGGAACGCGTCTTCCTGGAGGTCACCTGGGAAGCCCTGGAGGACGCCGGCTACCCCCGCACCCGCCTGCGCGACCGGCACGGATCGAACGTGGCCGTCTACGCGGGTGTGATGTACAACGAGTACCCGTTCTTCGGCGTCGAGCAGAGCCTGCGCGGCACGCCCCAGGACACCGGCGCGACCCTGGGCGGCGTGGCCAACCGCGTCTCCTACCACCTGGACCTCAAGGGGCCCAGCATGTCGGTCGACACGATGTGCTCGTCGTCGCTGGCCGCCCTGCACCTCGCGGTACGGTCGCTGCGCCAGGGCGAGTGCGAGCTGGCCATCGCCGGCGGCGTCAACCTCAACCTGCACCCGAACAAGTTCGTCCAGCACGCCCGGATGCGGCTGACGGCCGGCGACCGGCGCTGTCACAGCTTCGGTGCGGGCGGGGACGGCTTCGTGCCCGCCGAGGGGGCCGGGGCCGTCCTGCTCAAGCCGCTGTCCAGGGCGAAGGCGGACGGCGACCGCATCCACGCCGTGATCAGGGGCACCGCCGTGGTGCACTCGGGCCGTACGAACGGCTGGGTGGTGCCCAGCCCGGTCGAGGAGGGCGAACTCGTCGCCCGCGCGCTCGCCGACGCGGGGGTGGACCCCGCCGGCATCGGCTACCTGGAATGCCACGGCGCGGGCACCGCGCTCGGCGACCCCATCGAGATCAACGCCCTCATGCGGGTCTTCGGGCAGGCGGGGGCGGCTCAGGGGAGCATCCCGATCGGGTCGGTCAAGTCCAACCTCGGGCACGTCGAGTCGGGCGCCGGCATCGCCGGGCTCACCAAGATCGTGCTCCAGCTCCGGCACCGGCGGCTGGCGCCGTCCCTGCACGCCGACGAGCTCAACCCGGACATCCGCTGGGACGAGATCCCCTTCCGCGTGCAGCGCGAGGCGGCCGACTGGCCCGAGGGGCCCGGCGGCGCGCCCCGGCGGGCGGGCATCAGCTCCTTCGGCGCCGGCGGCACGATCGCACACGCGGTGCTGGAGGAACCCCCACCCCCTGAGGCCGGTGCGGGCGAGGCGGGGGCGCAGTTGGTCGTGATGTCGGCGCACGACGAGAAGCGGCTGCGCGTCATGGCCGGGCGGCTGGCCGCGCACCTGCGCGCCACGCCCGAACGCCTCGCCGACGTCGCCCACACCCTCCAGATCGGACGCGAGCCGCTGCGCGAGCGGCTCGCGCTGGTCGCCACCGAAGTGGGGGAGCTGTGCGAACGGCTGGAGCGGTTCGCCCGGTCGGAGCCCGCCGACATCCTGCACGGCCGCGTACGCCCGGCCGCCCCACCCCTCGTGCGGCCGGACGACCTGCTTGAGCTGGGACGGCACTGGGTGGACGGCGGCGACGTGGACTGGACGCCGCCCCCGGGCGCCCGCGTGGTGGGGCTGCCGACGTACCCGTTCGACCGGATGCGGTGCTGGCCCTTCGAACCGGCCGCGTCCCCCGAGCCGATCGGTCCCGAGCCGACCACCTCCGAGCCGCTCGGTCCTGAGACGCCGCTTTTCGAGCGGGTTTGGACGGCCTGCGACCGTCCCGCGCCCGACCCCGGCACGCTGGGCGGCGGCGGCGTGGTGTGCCTGTTCAACGACGCCTCGGAGGAGCTGGCCCGGTCACTGGGCGAGCAGGTCGTGCTCATACGCGAGGGTGACCCGGTCCCGGACGGGTTCACCGGCTGGATCGACCTGTGCGACCTGGGCGAGGCCCACCCGGGCCGCGAGCTGGAACGGCTCGCCACCCTCCAGGACGCCCTGGCCAGGCGGCAGCCGCTCACGATCCTGCACGTCACCAGCGGCCTGCTGGACCTCGACGGCGCCCGGCCGAGCCTGGCGGGGGCGCGGATGGCGGGGTTCGTACGGATGCTCGCCGCCGAGTACCCGACGGTCAAGGCCACCGTGCTGGACAGCGACCGGCCCTCTGCCCCGCAGATCCGGGCCGAGTGGGCGGCCGACGAGCCGTACGGGGAGGTCTGTCACCGGGACGGCGGACGTTTCCGTCCCGGTCTGCGGGAGTTGCCCGCGCCGTACGCGGAGCCGGACCTCGACCCCGAGGCCGTCTACGTCGTGAGCGGCGGAACCAGGGGCCTGGGCGCGCTGGTGGCCCGCCACCTGGCCGGACGCGGCGCGCGGCGGCTCGCCCTGCTCGGCGTCCGGCCGCTGCCGCCGCGCGACCAGTGGGACGGCTCCGGCGAGGAGTCCGTCGCCACCGTCCTCGGCCTGGAACGTATGGGCGCCCGGGTGGTCGTGCACACCGGGCCGCCGTCCGGGCTGGCCGCCTTCCTGGAGGGCGTACGGCGCGAGCTGGGACCGATCGGCGGCGTCGTCCACTGCGCGGGACGTTCCAGCCAGGGCCGCCCGTCGCTGGCCCACAAGTCCCAGGACGACCTGCGTGCCGTGCTCGCGCCCAAGGCCGACCTCCTGGAGGCGCTGGACGAGGCGTGCGCGCAGGACCGTCCGGCCTTCTTCGTCACCTTCTCCTCCGTCTGCGCCGCCGTGCCCGCCCTGGCCGCCGGGGTCGCGGACTACGCCGCCGCCAACACCTTCCTCGACCTCTACACCGGGGTCGGGCGGCGGTCCGGGCGGCCGGAGTTCCGTTCGGTCGACTGGCCGCAGTGGCGGGAGTCCGGCGGCGCGCGCGGGAAGCCGAACGTCTGCGAGCCCGTCGGCCTCGCGGCCCTCGCCGACCGGGACGGGCTGCGCGTGCTGGACCGGGTGATCGGGCTCCCGCGCGGCGCGACCGTGTTGCCGTGCCCGCCGGCCGGGGCGGAGGTGGACGTACCGGCGCTGGTCAGGCTGCCGGAACGGGCCGAGCGCCGTACGGCCCCCGAGCCCGCGCGGGACGCCGGATCTGCGGGGCCCGACTGGCTGGCCGTCCTGTTCTCCGAGACGATCGGCATCCCCGTGAACGCGCTGGATCCGGCGGCGGAGTTCGGTGACCTCGGGGTGGAGTCGGTGATGCTGGCCGAGCTGGTGCAGCGCATCGAGGAACGGCTCGGGGAGAGCCTGGAACCGTCGCTGCTGCTGGACCATCCGACGCTGGACCAGCTCCGCGACCACCTGGGCCTCCCGGACGAGCCCACCCAGGCCACACCGGAGCCTGCCCCGGAGAGCGTCCCGGAGCCTGCCCCGGAGGTCGTCGCCGTCGAAGCGTCGGCTGAGGACCGCAGGATCGCGATCATCGGGATGGCCTGCCGCCTGCCCGGCGCTCCCGACGTGGCCGCGTTCTGGCGGAACCTGGTCGCGGGCCGGTGCGACGTACGCGAGGTGCCCGCCTCCCGGTGGGACCACCGCGAGTTCTACAGCCCCGAGCCCGCACTCGGGCGCAGCGTCAGCAAGTGGGGCGGCTTCGTCGAGGGCATCGAGGACTTCGACAACGACTACTTCGACCTGGGCGAGGACGAGGCCCGCGCCCTCGACCCGGCGATCCGCCTGTTTCTGGAGTGCTGCGCCGCCTGCCTCGCCGACGCCGGATACCAGCCCGCCGAGCTGCGCGGACGCCGCGCCGGTGTGTTCGCCGGCGCCCGCATGTCCGACTACGGGCGGCGGGTCGGCGTGCGGCCGGGCGGGCTCGCCTCCGACCAGAACTTCATCGCGGCCAGGGTCGCCCACCACTTCGACCTGCGCGGCCCGAACCTCGTCGTGGACAGCGCCTGCTCGTCCTCGCTGGTCGGCGTGCAGCTCGCCGCGCAGAGCCTGCTCGCCGGGGAGGCCGAGGTCGCCCTGGCGGGCGGTGTGGAGGTGCTTCTGGACGAGAACGACTACCTCCAGCTCAGCGCGGCCAAGGCGCTGTCGCCCACCGGCCGGTGCCACACGTTCGACGAGCGCGCCGACGGGTTCGTGCCGGGGGAGGGCTGCGGGGTCGTCCTGCTCAAGCCGTTGCGGGCGGCGCTGGCCGACGGCGACCGGGTGCACGCGGTCATCGAGGCGGTCGCCGTGAACAACGACGGCCGCACCATGGGCGTCACCACGCCCAACCCCGAGGCCCAGGCCGACGTGGTCCGCCGGGCCCTCGCGGCGGCCGGTCGCGCCCCCCACGAGATCGGCCTGATCGAGGCGCACGGCACCGGCACCCTCATCGGCGACCCCATCGAGCTGCGCGCCCTGACGCGGGTGTTCGGCGAGGGCGGCGACCCGGGCACGTGCGCGATCGGCAGCGTGAAGAGCAACATCGGGCACACGCTCAGCGCGGCCGGGATCGCCGGGTTGATCAAGGCGGCGCTGGCCGTCGAGCACGGGCGGATCCCGCCGACGTTGTCGTGCGAGCGGCCCAACCCGCGCTTCGACTTCGGCGCCTCGCCCTTCGAGCCCGCCACCGAGACACGGGAGTGGCCCTCGCCGCGGGTCGCGGGCGTGAGCTCGTTCGGGCTGGGCGGGACGAACGCGCACCTCGTACTGAGCGAGCTCGATCCGCGGCTGCGCGCGCGGCGGGAACGCGAGCCCGCGCCCGCGCCGGTCTTCCGGCGCAGGCGGCTCTGGCTGGAACGCGACCCCGCCCCGGCCCTCACACCTGATCCCGGGCCCGACCCCGGGCCGCCGGACGACGCCGGCTCGCTGCTCGACCTGCACATCACCACGGGGAGGCGCTGACTCCATGCCCGCGATCGAGTGTCACACCACGCTGAAGCACTCCGACTTCATCATGCGGAACCACCGGGTGCACGACATCTCCGTCATGCCCGGGGTGACGTTCCTCGATCTCGTGTTCCGTACGCTGATCGCGACCGGGCGCGATCCCGCCGAGATCGTCCTGCGTGAGGTGCTGTTCACCGAGGCGATCGTCACCAGGCCGGAGGCCGACCGCGAGCTCCGTGTCACCGTGGACGGCGAGGACGTACGGGCGGAGAGCCGCTGGAGCAGGGACGGGACGCCGCTGTCCGGCTGGCGGCGGAACCTCACCGGCAAGCTGGGCATGCCCACCGGCCCCGCGCCCGGCCCGATCGACGTGGACGCGCTCCGGCGGGACGCGCGGCGGCAGGGCGACATGGAGGACCTGTACGCCCGCGCCAGGGCCGAGGACATCAACCACGGCGAGCCGATGAAGTGCGCGGGACGGCTGCACCACGGCGACGGCTACCTGCTCGCCGAGCTGCGGCAGGAGTCGCCCGCTCCCGGCCACGAGGGCTTCCACCTGCACCCCGCCCGCCTGGACGCGGCCACGCTGGCCGGGCTGGGCCAGACGCAGGCGTCGGGGGAGGAACCGTTCATCCCCGTCTACATCGCCGAGTTCCGGGCGCCCCGGCGGCTCGGCGCCGCCTTCCACGTGTACGCGCCGCGCCCGGAGAGCATCGCGCCGTCCGGCGACGTGATCACCAACGACTTCGGGCTGTACGACGAGCAGGGACGGTTCGTCGCCGGGTTCGGCGGGTTGTCGTGCAAGCGCATCAGGTCGCCCCGGCTGATCGAGCGGCTGCTCGACGACCCCGTACGGCCGCGGCCGACCGCCACGAGCCACAGCGGCTCCGGCGACCTGGTCGGCCACCTGCGCGCGCTCGTCGCCGGGCCACTCGGCCGCGCTCCCGGCGAGGTGCCCACCGACACCGGCTTCTACGACCTCGGCCTGGACTCGGTCACGCTCGTGGACCTCAGCGAGCGGCTGGAGAAGATCGTCGGGCAGCGGCTCTACCCGACGCTGCTCTTCGAGTACGGCGACATCGACACCCTCGCCGCCCATCTGTCCGCCACCTACGACCTGACCCAGCCGAACCCGAACCCGGCCCCGGACCTGGTGTCGGATGATGGTGAGACGCGGTGCTTCCGTGACGTATGGGTGCCGATGTCCCCTGACGGCGACGATCCCGGCGAGTACCGCGAGATCACCTCCGGCGCCCGTCCCGACGGATCCCGTCATCTCCTCATTCGTGGCACGACGGGCGAGCCCGCCGACCCCTGCCTGGCCGTCTGGGAGACGGCGAAGGCCGTCCTCGCCACGAAACCGGACCAACAGGTCACCCTCACGTACGCGTACACCGGCGACGACCCCGCCCACGACGCCGTCGGCGCGCTGGCCAGGACGATCAGCGCCGAGACACCGCTGATCCGCTGCCGCGCCATCCGCCTGGACGACACCGCACCGGACGCCGCCCTCAGGGACGCCTCCGCCGAGCCCGAGATCCGCTACGTACGCGGTGAGCGCCTGGTCCGCCGCCGGCTCCCGGCCGATCCGCCCGAGAGTGGCGGCGCCGTCCCGTTCAGGAAGGGCGGCGTGTACGTGATCGCCGGCGGCACGGGCGGGATCGGCCGGCTGCTCGCCGACCACCTGGAACGCCGCCACCAGGCCAGGGCCGTGCCCGTCAGCAGGAGCGCGGAGATCGCCGCCGACCTCACCGACCGGGACGAGGTCGAACGTGCCCTCGCCACGGTACGCGAGCGCCACGGCCGCATCGACGGCGTGGTCCACTGCGCCGGCGTCAACCGCGACGGGCTCTACCCCGGCAAGCGGGCCGCCGACATCCGGGACGTGGTGGCGGCCAAGGCCCTGAGCGTGCGGCACCTCGACGCCGCGACCAAGGACGATGATCTCGACTGCTTCGTGGTGTTCTCGTCCGTCTCGGCGCATCTGGCCAACCCGGGGCAGGCCGACTACGCCTTCGCGAACGCGTACCTGGAGGCGTTCGCCCGGCGGCGGGCGGCGCGGGCGGACCGGCCGGGCCGGACCCTGGCCGTGGCGTGGCCGTACTGGGCCGAGGGCGGGATGCGGGTCGGGCCGGAGACGATCGAGCGCTCCCGCGCGGCCACCGGGATGGTCCCGCTGCCCGGCGAGGCCGCCTTCGACGTGCTCGACCGCGCCCTGTGCGGCCCGGAGGACGTCCTGACGGTGCTGCACGGCGACGCCGCGCGCGTCCCCACCCTCCTGCCGGCCCCGCCGCCGGAGCCGGGCGGGCCCACCCGGGAACCGATGGCACGACCGACGGGACGGTCGGTGGGACAGTCGGCGGCAGGGGAGCCGGTGGCGTGGGCCGGCGAGCCCATCGCCGTCGTCGGCCTGGCCGGGCGCTACCCCCAGGCGCCGGACCTGCGCGCCTTCTGGCGCAACCTCGCCGACGGCCGCGACTGCATCGAGGAGATCCCGGACGGCCGCTGGAACCACGACGAGATCTTCGACCCCGAGAAGGGCGCCGAAGGCAGGACGTACGGCAAATGGGGTGGCTTCCTCGACGGCGTCGACCGCTTCGACCCCGCCTTCTTCGGCATCTCCCGCCGCGACGCCGAACGTATGGACCCGCAGGAACGGCTGTTCCTCCAGACCTGCTGGCACACCCTGGAGGACGCCGGCCACCCGCCGGAGACGTTGTCGGACGAGAGCGTCGGCGTGTTCGCGGGCGTGATGTGGAACCACTACCAGCTCGTCGAGGGCGGGGAGGGCGGCGTCGCCCCCACCGCCATGCACGCCTCCATCGCCAACCGCGTCTCCTACACCTTCGACCTCCACGGGCCGAG
The DNA here is from genome assembly GCF_014648435.1 of Nonomuraea spiralis. Taxonomy (GTDB): domain Bacteria; phylum Actinomycetota; class Actinomycetes; order Streptosporangiales; family Streptosporangiaceae; genus Nonomuraea; species Nonomuraea spiralis. The sequence continues at coordinate 59,931 of NZ_BMRC01000010.1, read as the reverse complement.
CATCGCGCTGGACACCGCCTGCTCCTCCTCCCTGACCGCCGTGCACCTGGCCGTGGAGAGCCTGCGGCGCGGAGAGTGCGGCTTCGCCCTGGCCGGCGGCGTGAACGCGACCGTCCATCCGCAGAAGTACCTGCAACTCGCCCAGGGACACTGGCTGTCGGAGGACGGCCGGTGCCGCGCCTTCGGCGCCGGCGGCAGCGGGTACGTCCCCGGCGAAGGCGTCGGGGCCGTCCTGCTCAGGCCGCTGTCGCGGGCACTGGAGGACGGCGACCACATCTACGGCGTCATCGCCGCCACCGCCGTCAACCACACCGGCAGGACCAGCGGCGCCACCGTCCCGAGCCCGCGCTCGCAGGCCGCGCTCATCGGTACGGCCGTCCGCAGGTCCGGCTGGGACCCGGCGAGCATCGGCTACATCGAGGCGCACGGCACAGGCACCTCGCTCGGCGACCCGATCGAGGTCGAGGGCATGCGCCAGGCCCTGCCGTCGGACGCGGACTGCGCGATCGGCTCGGTCAAGTCCAACATCGGCCACCTGGAGGGCGCCGCCGGGATCGCCGGGCTCACCAAGGTGCTGCTGCAGCTCCAGCACGGGCAACTGGTGCCGTCCCTGCACGCGGAGGAGCTGAACCCGAAGATCGACTTCGATGACACGCCCTTCCACGTGCAGCGCGCGCTCGAACCCTGGAACCGCGCCGACGGAACGCCCCGGCGGGCGGGGGTCAGCGCGTTCGGCGCGGGCGGTACGAACGCCCACGTCCTGGTCGAGGAGCACACGGAACCCGCCTTCGCGGCGAGCCCGGACGGACCATGTCTCTTCGTGCTCTCCGCCCGTACGCCCGAGGCGCTGCGCGACTACGCCCGCGCCTGGACCGGCTTCCTGTCGCAGGGCGGCTCGGCCGAAAGCCAGGGCGGCCCGGCCGGGGGCGTGGAACGGGTGGCCGCGTTGCTCGGCGTACCCGCCGACCAGCTCGATCCCGCCGACTCGCTGGGCGACCTCGGCCTCGACCCGGCCGCGCTGATCCAGCTCGGGCAGGGACTCTCGCTGGACGACACCGTGAGCGCGGTCGACACTGTGAGCGCGGTCGACACTGTGAGCGCAGTCGGCAGCGTGAGCGCTGTCGGCAGCGTGAGCGCCGTGGAGACTGTCGGCGGTTCGGCTGGGCGTGGAACGGCCCTGGCCGATCTCGCCTACACCTCGCAGGTCGGCCGTACCGGCATGGCGGCGCGGCTGGCGCTCGTCGTGGAGGACGTGGCCGAGCTGCGGGCGGGGCTGGAGGCGTACGGGCGGGGTGAGAGTCCCGGCCCCCGTGCCTTCACCGGCTCCGGCGGCGGGGACGGCGGCGGGGACGGGACGCCGACGGCGGAGGAGTGTGTGCGGCTGTTCCGTGCCGGGCGGCTGGAGGAGGTGGCGGCGGCCTGGGCAGGGGGAGCGCGGGTGCCGTGGGGTGAGTGCCACGACGGCGGGCGGCGGGTGTCGCTGCCGGTCTACCCGTTCCAGGAGGAGTCGTGCTGGCTCGGACGCTGGCAGCGCACCACATCCGCCGAGCCCGCCGAGCCGTCCGCCGCGCCCGTCGAGTCGTCCCCCGCGTACGCCGGGTCGCCCGCCGGGCCGCGGGTCGCGGTCGGGGAGTTCGTGCCGGACGGGGAAGGGGTGCGGTTCGAGGTGCTGCCCGAAGGGGTGGCGCTGGTGGTGATGGGGGCGGGGGCGTCCATGTTCACCAGGGAGCTCATCGACGACCTCCAGGCCGTGTTCGCCGAGATCGCCGGGCGCGAGGACGTCAAGGCGGTCGTCCTCACCGGCAGCGGCAACGTCTTCAGCATGGGCGCCACGCCCGAGGCGCTGCGTACGCTCGCGGGCGGCCAGGGACGCTTCACGGACGTGCCGTTCCTGTACGAAGGGCTGCTGCGGTGCGACCGGCCGGTCATCGCCGCCGTCCAGGGGCACGCCTCGGGTGGCGGGCTGGCCTTCGGGCTGTTCGCCGACCTCGTCGTCATGGCCGCCGAAGGCGTCTACAGCGCCAACTTCATGAAGTTCGGGTTCACGCCGGGGATGGGGGCGACGTACATCCTTGAGGAGCGGCTGGGCCGGTCGGTGGCGTACGAGATGCTCTACACCGGCCGTTCCGTCACGGGCGAGGAGCTGGCCCGGCGGGGCGCGGGGGTGACCGTACTGCCGCAGGACGCGGTGCTGAAGGCGGCGCTCAGGCATGCCCGCTCGATCGCCGCGCTGCCGCTGCCCGCGCTGCGGGCGCTCAAGTCCGAGCTGGCCGGACGGGTGCTCGACCGGCTCTCCGGCGTCATCGCGGGGGAGTCGGGGATGCACGAACGCGTGCTGGGGGAGGAGTCGCTGGCCCGCGTCGACGACTACTTCACCAAGGTGGACACCTTCCGCGCCGACTCCCCCAAACCGCCCGCCACCAAGGACGGGCCCGGCAGCATCCAGCTCGGGCAGCCCCACCCCACGCCTGCCCGCCCCGCTGCCACGTCCGTCCGCCCTGCGGCTACGGACGCCAGGTCCGCGGACGCGCCTGCCTCGCCCGCTCCCGCGGGCGTCGGGCCTGAGCCGGTGGAGGTGCGACGGGTCATCGAGGGGACGCTCATGAACCACCTCTACCTGGAGGCCCACGAGGTGGACGACGCGTTGAGCTTCAGCGAGATGGGCCTGGACTCGATCGGGGCCGTGGAGATCGTCCGCGACCTGAACCGGAGCTTCGGCCTCGACCTGGACTCCGTCGCCGTCTACGACCACCCGACCGTCCCCGCCCTGGTGGACGCCGTCCGCGACGCCGCCGCGGCCGACAGCCTGAACGTCCCGCCCGCCGCCGAACCCACCGCCCCGCCCGAGCAGGCCGAGCAGGTCGAGACTTCGGAGCGGGAGGGGCAGGTGCGGCTGCCCTCGCTCGACGGTGACCGTACCGAACCGGGAACGGAGGCCCGGAAGGCGCCCGCGCGACCCGGCACGGTCACCCTGGAGGAGGTGCGTCCCGCGGGGAAGCCTCCGGCGCGGGACGGGGACGGCACGGAGATCGCCGTCATCGGCATGGCCGGCCGTTTCCCGGACGCCCCCGACCTCCGGACGTTCTGGGACAACCTGGCGGAGGGACGGTGCAGCATCCGGGAGGTGCCCCCCGAACGGTTCGACGTGTCGGCGGTGTACGACGCCGACCGCATGGCCCCGGGCAGGACGTACAGCAAGTGGGCGGCCATGCTCACCGACGTCGACGCCTTCGACGCGGGCTTCTTCAACATCTCGCCCCTGGAAGCCGAGACGATGGACCCGCAGCAACGCCTCTTCCTCCAGGAGGCGTGGCACGCCCTGGAGGACGCCGGTTACGCCGGCAGATCCGGCCGCAGGCCGTGGGGATGCTTCGTGGGCTGCGGCGCCGGCGACTACGCGAGCCTGCTCGCCGCGGCCGGGCGCGACGACACCGGGCACGCCTTCCTCGGCAACGCCTCGTCGGTGTTGCCCGCGCGGATCGCGTACCTGCTGGACTTCGGCGGGCCGACCATGGCGGTGGACACCGCGTGCTCGTCCTCGTTGGTGGCCGTGCACCTGGCCTGCGAGAGCATCCGGCGCGGCGAGTGCGAGGCGGCGATCGCGGGTGGGGTGGCGGTGATGAACACCCCGAGGATGCACATCTGGTGCAGCAAGGCCGGGATGCTCTCGCCGACCGGCACCTGCGCGCCGTTCGACGAGTCGGCCGACGGCATCGTGCTGGGCGAGGGCGTCGGCGTGGTCGTGCTGAAGCGCCTGGACCGGGCGCTGGCGGACGGCGACCACGTGCACGGCGTCATCCGGGCCGGCGGCGTCAACGGCGACGGCGCGACGAACGGCATCACCGCCCCCAGTGCCTCCTCGCAGGCGGAACTGCTCACCGAGGTGCACCGGCGGGCCGGGATCGATCCCGGCGTGGTCGACTACGTCGAGACGCACGGCACCGGCACCGAACTGGGCGACCCGATCGAGGTCAAGGCGCTGGCGAAGGTGTTCGGCACGGACCGCGAACGCCCGTGCCGCATCGGGTCGCTCAAGGCGAACGTGGGCCACACCACGATGGCGGCCGGGATCGGCGGGCTGCTCAAGACGTTGCTGGCGTTGCGGCATCGGCAGTTGCCGCCTTCGCCGGGGTTCGTCCGGGCCAACCCGAAGATCGACTTCGCGGACGGCGCGCTCGAAGTGGTCACCGAACTGTCGCCCTGGACGGCCGGCGGCTCCGGCGAGCGGGTGGCGGCCGTGAGCAGCTTCGGCTTCAGCGGCACCAACTGCCACCTCGTGGTCGCCGAGGCGCCCGCCCGCGAACCGCGTACCGGCGGCGGCGAGGACGTCGTCGTCCCCCTGTCGGCCGCGGACGAACCCGCGCTGGCACGGCTGCGCACCGACCTGGCCGGCCATCTCGACGCCCACCCCGAGCTGGACGTGCGCGACGTCGCCCGTACGCTCGCCGTCGGCAGGCCGCACCTGGCCGGGGCCCGGATCGCATACGTGACCGGGGACCTCGCTGATCTGCGCGCCCAGCTCCGCGACGGCCCCCGCCCCGCACGCGGCGAGGCGGGCCGCCGCGCCGACCGCTACACGGCCGGGGACGACCTCCGCTGGGACGACCTGACGTCGGGCGGGCGGCGGGTGCCGCTGCCGGTGTACCCGTTCGCGGGCGACCGGCGTCACTGGGTCGGGGGCGACGGCCGTCCGGCGCGGGCCGCCCGGCAGGAGCACATCCGTCCCGATGACCGGCTGGTGGCCGATCACCTGATCGACGGCGTCCCCGTGCTGCCCGGCGTGGCCCTCCTGACGATCGCGGCGCGGCGCGGCGGGGTGTCCGGGCCGGTGCGGTTCGAGCGGGTTCGGTGGCTGCGTCCGTACGAGGTGCGCGAGGCCCGTCCCCTGGAGGTCACGCTGCACGACGACGGCGGCTTCGAGCTGGACGGTCACGCGCGTGGCGCCCTGGTACGCGCGGACGGCCCACGGCGGCGGCTGGACCTCGGGGAGATCGGGGCGCGCTGCACGGGCAGCCGTTCGGCCGACGACCTCTACCGGGCCTTCGACCGCGCCGGGCTGCACTACGGGCCCGGGTTCCGGGTGCTGCGCGAGGTCCGCGTCGGCGACGGCGAGGCCCTCGGCGTCCTGCGTGCCGGAGCGGACTGGGAAGCGTTGCTGGACGGCGCCCTGCAGACCATCGCGGTGTTGCGTACCGAGGACGCCGGGCCCGCGATGCCGTTCAGCGTGGAGTCTGCCGAGCTGGACGGGCCGTTCACCGGCCCCGCCCACGCCCATGTGACCGACGGCGGCCGTGACGGGTACACGGTCCGGCTCGCCGACGCGGAAGGGAAGGTCAGAGCCGAGTTCCGGGGGGTCGTCCTACGCCCCCGACCGGCCGGCGCCACCCCCCGCGCTACGGCGGAAGGCATGATCTACGCGCCGGTCTGGCGGAGGGCGGCGACCCCGGAAACGGCGGCGACTGCCGGAGCCGGTGGTGGGCGGGCGCTCGTGTCGCACACGCCCGCCGCCGAGCCGCTGGCCCGCGCGCTGCTGGCCACACACACGGACGGCCGCCTGGCGCCGCTGGCCTCCCCCGTCCCCCCGGAGGGACGGTACGACACCGTCTACATCCTCGCCACGACGGGCCCGGACGGCCCACCGGCCGGCGACCCGACCACCCGCGACGTGTTCCGCCTGCTCAAGCGGCTGTCGGAGCAGGGCGGGGGCGGATGGGCGCCGACGGTGAAGGTGGTCCTCGCCGGAGCCGTACGGGTCGGGGACGAGAAGATCGTCCCGCACGCGGCGGGCGTGATCGGCCTGACCAGGGCGGTGGCCGCCGAGCACCCGCACTGGACCGTCGCCGCCATCGACGTGGGCGCCGCGCCGCCGCCTCCCGCCGACCCGACTGCCCCCGCCGACCCGACCGACCCGGCGGACCTGGCCGACCTCGCCCGCCTGGTACGAGCCGAGAGCTGCGCCGACGACCTGGTCGCGCTGCGCGACGGCCACCGGTACGTCCGCACCCTGGAACCCCTGCCCCTGGACCTGGAGGGCGGCGGCCCGTACCGGGACGGCGGGACGTACCTGATCGTGGGCGGGACGGGCGGGCTCGGCCGCACACTGGCCAGGCACCTCGCCGCCACCGTCGGCGCCCGGCTGGCGCTCGTCGGCCGCCGCGAGCTCACGCCGGAGATCCGCGCGCAGCTCGCCGAGATCGACTCGCTCGGCGGGCAGGCCGTGTACCTGCGGGCCGACGTCGCCGACCGGGCCGCGTTCGGCAGGGCCGTCGAGGCGGCACGCCAGCGGTACGGCGAGATCCACGGCGCCTTCCACGCCGCCCTGGTGCTGCGCGACATGACGCTCGCCAACATGGACGACGACGCGTTCGCCGAGGTGCTCTCGCCCAAGGTCGCCGGGGCGGCCGTGTTCGCCGAGAAGTTCACCGAGGAGTTCGCCGGCCGGACGCCCGACTTCCTGGCCTACTTCTCCTCGGCGGCCTCGTTCGTCGAGGTGGGCGGGCAGGCGAACTACGCGGCCGCCAGCACGTTCGAGGACGCCTACGCGCTGAGCCTGCGGGACCTGCCGGTGAGCGTGATCAACTGGGGGTACTGGGGGAGTGTCGGCGCGGTGTCGGGCGGCGGCTACGACGACAGGTTCGCCGAGCTGGGCATCGCCTCGATCGAGCCCGAGGAGGGCATGGCGGCGCTGGCGGCGGTCCTCAGGGCGGGGGCCGGGCAGGCGCTCGTCGTCAAGGCGGAACCGGAGGGCCTGGCCCGCATCGGCATCCGCGCTCCCGATGACGGTCACGCTTCCGATGCGGGGCGTGGGGAGCTCGATCGGGCGCGAGTGGCGTTCGCCGCGCTGGACGAGCTGGCCCGCGGACTGCTGCGCCGCTCGGCGGACCGGGTGCGCGCCGTCCGGGACGTCCGGCCGGACCGCGGCCGGTTGCACGCCGCCGTGCTCGACCTGCTGGAACGCCCGGCGCGGACGCCCGAGCCGGAGGAGGTGACGGCCAGGTTCCCCGACCTGGAGCCGCACGTCAGGCTGCTGACCGCGTGCGTCGAGGCGCTGCCCGGCGTGCTGGCGGGCGAGCGCGACCCCATGGAGGTGCTGTTCCCCGGCGGCTCGATGAGCCTGGTCGAACAGGTCTACAAGGGACAGGCGGTCTCGGACCACTTCAACCGCCTGCTCGCCGGCGAGGTCGCCCGCGGCGCCCCCCGCCGCGTCCTGGAGATCGGGGCCGGTACGGGGGCGAGCACCGGTTTCGTCCTGGACGCCCTCGAAGGCCAGGACGTCGAGTACACCTACACCGACATCTCGGCCGGGTTCCTGCGCCACGGCGAGCGCGAGTTCGGCGCACGCCACCGCCCGGACGTCGTCCTCGCCCTCTTCGACGTGGAACGGGACCCGTCCGAGCAGGGCTTCGAGACCGGGGCGTACGACGTCGTGCTGGCCACGAACGTGCTGCACGCCACCGCCGACGTCGGCCGGACGCTGCGCAACGCCGCGGCGCTGCTGCGTCCCGGCGGGCGGCTGCTGGTCAACGAGGTGACGCGGGCGGCCGACTTCCTGACCCTCACGTTCGGGCTGACGCCGGGCTGGTGGCGCTTCGCCGACGAGGAGCGGCGCCTGCCGCACAGCCCGCTGCTCGGCGCGGTCCAGTGGCAGCAGGCGTTCAGGGACGCCGGGCTCACCCCCGCCCGTACGCTGGGCATCCCCGGCACGCCCGTCGCCGAGCTCGACCAGTGCGTCCTGGTGGGCGAGACGGCCTCCGCCGGCGGCGCCCGCGACTACGTCAAGCGGGTGTTCGCCGAGGTGCTCAAGTACGGCACCGCCGACCTGGACGAACGCGCCACGTTCGAGACCTTCGGCATCGACTCGCTGGTGAGCCAGAACGTCATCCACCGCTTCGAGCAGGACCTCGGCCCGCTGCCGTCCACCCTGCTGTTCGAGAACCTGACGATCGAGGAACTGGGCACGTACCTGGAGAACGAGCACGGCGACCGCCTGCGCGCGGCCCTCGGACACGAGCCCGCGCGGGAGGAGCCCGCACGGGCCGCGCCGCGGCGCGAACCCGCCTCGCAGGCCCTCGACATCGCCGTGGTCGCGGTGACCGGCCGCTACCCGGCCTCCCCCGACCTGGACGCCTTCTGGCGCAACCTCGCGAACGGCGCGAACTGCATCACCGAGGCCGACCGCTTCGACCTGGACGCCCTGTACGACCCCAAACGCGGACGCAAGCAGCGCACCTACAGCAAGTGGGGCGGCTTCATCGAGGGGGTGGAGGAGTTCGACGCGTCGTTCTTCGGCATCCTGCCGCGCGACGCCGAGATCACCGACCCGCAGGAACGCCTGTTCCTGGAGACCGCCTGGACCCTGCTCGAAGACGCCGGCTACCTGAGCGAGCACACCAAGCAGCCGCGCACCGGCGTCTTCGTCGGCACCATGTACGGCTCCTACGGCCGGATGGCGGCCGCCGAGGGCTGGCCGCACGGCCGGTACGCCGGGGCGCACTCGGCGTACTGGTCGATCGCCAACCGGGTGTCGTACTTCTTCGACCTGCGCGGGCCGAGCCTGGCCGTCGACTCGGCCTGCTCGTCCTCGCTGACCGCGGTCCAGCTCGCCTGCGAGAGCCTGCGGCGCGGCGAATGCTCGCAGGCCATCGCGGGCGGCGTGAACCTGATCCTGCATCCCGCCCACTTCGTCGCGCTCTGCTCGCTGAACATGCTCGCCGCCGACGGCGCCTGCAAGGTGTTCGACGAGGCGGCGGACGGGTTCGTACCGGGTGAGGGCGTCGGGGCGGTGCTGCTCAAGCCCCTGGCCGACGCCGAGGCGGACGGTGACCGGATCTACGGCGTCATCAAGGGAGCCTTCGCCAACGCCGGGGGGAAGACCGCGGGCTACACCGTGCCGAACCCGGGCGCGCAGGCCGACCTGGTGTCGGAGGCCGTACGGCGGGCCGGCCTGGACCCGCGGACCATCTCCTACGTCGAGGCGCACGGCACGGGCACCGCACTCGGCGACCCCATCGAGATCGCCAGCCTGACCCGAGCATTCGGTCCCGCCCCTGGCTCCGGACCCGGGGACGGGGTGGAGCGGCTGGTCGGGTCCGTCAAGGCCAACATCGGGCACCTGGAGGGCGCGGCGGGCATCGCCGGGCTGACGAAGGTGCTGCTGCAGTTCCAGCACGGGCAGGTGGCCCCCTGCGCGAACCTGGAGACCCCCAACTCGAAGATCGACTTCGCCGCGTCGCCCTTCCGGCCGCCGGAGCGGCTGACCGACTGGCGGCGTCCGGTCCTGGGCGACGAGACGTTCCCGCGCCGGGCGGGGGTCAGCTCGTTCGGCGCGGGTGGGGCGAACGTGCACGTCGTCCTGGAGGAGTACGTGCCCTCCGCCGGGCCGACGCCGGAGCCCGCCGACGAGGGGGAGCACGTGATCCTGCTCTCGGCGCGTACCCGCGACCAGCTCCGTACGATGGCGGGCCGGGTCGCCGACCTCGCGGCGAGCGGCCGGGCCGGGCTGGCGGACCTCGCCTACACCACCCAGGTCGGACGAGCCGAGCTCCCCGAACGCCTGGCCGTCCACGCCACCACCCTGAACGACCTCACCACCACCCTCCGCACCTTCGCCACCCAAGGCAACGCCGAGAACGCCCTTACCGCCCCTCCCAAGCCCGAGGCCCCCTCGGAGGACGGGGTACGGCGGGCGGGCACGCCTGACGCGGACCCGCCGGCGGACGACGCACGGGAGCCTGGGCCGGATGGCGTGCGGGGGCGTGCGGCGGACGACGTACGGGGGCGTGCGGCGGACGACGTACGGGAGCCTGCGGCGGATGGCGTGCGGGAGCTTGCGGTGAGGTGGGTCTCGGGCGACCGGGTGGACTGGGCGACCAGATGGCCGGCCCCCCATCCGCGCCGCGTCACCCTGCCCCCCTACCCCTTCGACCGCCGCCGCTACTGGCTCCCCTCCGACCAGCCACCCCCAACGACCACCCCGTCCTTGGTGGCGGCCCCGGAGGCCGGTCCTGGGGTGGTGGCCGCACCTGCCACCGAGCACAGCCCCGAGCCGGACGTTCCCGAGCACGGCCCCGGGCCGGGTTCGGTGCCGGATCCTCTGAGCGAGTCGCCGGGCCGGGAAGACGCGGATGCGCGGTGCACCTACCTGCGTCCCGCCTGGACGCCGGCCCCCCTCCCCGAGGGGACATGGGAGCCGGACGCCCTCCTGGTGATCACCGAGGACGACCGGCTGGCCGAGGCGCTGGGAGGCGTGCGGGTCCGGCCCGGCGACGCGCTTCCTGCCGACGTCCGAGCCGGGGATGGGGAGAAGGACAGCGGGTCGGCCGGGCGTGTCGCTCGTACGGAGGCCGGGCCGGCGCGCGTCCCCGACGCGATCGTGATCGCGCCGTCGGACCCGTTCCCCGGGACGGCCGCGTTCGAGGTGTTGCTCGGGACGGCCACGGCCGTTCTGCGTGAAGGGGGGCCGTTGCGGGTGGTGGGGTCGGCCTCGACCGGCGAGCCGCACCACACCGCCCTGGCCGCCGCGCTGCGAACGCTGGCCCTGGAGCACACCGGGTTCACCGGCGTGTGCGTCACCGGGGCCGATCCGGCGCAGGTCGCGGCCGAGCTGCGGGCCCCCGCCGCCGGGACCGTACCCGAGCAGCGGGTCTCCGAGGTCGCCTACCGCGACGGCACCCGCCTGCTGAAGGGCATGGAGCCGTACGAGCCGCCCCCGGCCGGGCTGGACGTCCGGCAGGACGGCACGTACCTGATCACCGGGGGCGCGGGCGCCATCGGGCTGGCCTTCGCCCGCTTCCTCGCCGCGCGCGGCGCGGCGCGACTGGTCCTGACGGGACGTTCCGACCCCGGCGACGACATCGCCCGCCGGATCGCCGGGCTGCCCGCCGTGTACACGCGCGCCGACGTCTGCTCGGCCGACGAGCTGCGCGACCTGCTCGACCGGTACGGCCCCTTCCACGGCGTCATCCACGCCGCCGGGATCCACCGGGACGCCCGGGCCGTACGCAAACGTCCGGAGGACACGCGGGCCGTCCTGAGCCCCAAGATCCTCGGCACCGTCCTGCTCGACGAGGCCCTGCGCGGGCAGCCGCTGGACTTCCTGGCGCTGTTCTCGTCCGTGGCGGCCGAGACCGGAAACATCGGGCAGATCGACTACGCCTACGCCAACGCCTTCCTCAACCGGTTCGCCGAGCGGCGCGAGCGGCTCGGGCACGGCCGGACGCTCGCCGTCGGCTGGCCGCTGTGGGAGGAGGGCGGCATGACGGTGGACGACGCCACCCGCCGCCTGTTCGAACGCCGGTGGGGCAGCGTCCCGTTGGGCACCGCCGCCGGTCTCACCGCCTTCACCAGAGGGCTGGCCGGATCAGAGACGAGCTTCGCGGTGGTCGAAGGCCCCGCCGAACGCTCCCAGCCGCCCGCGACCCCCGAATCCGAGGTTATGGAGATGAGCGAGCCCGCGTCCGCGCCGGAGACGACCGGATCCGGCGACGGCGACGATCTGATCGAGGCGGTCCGGGCGGAGCTGCGCCGGGCGGCGGCCGGATTCCTGCTGGTGGGCGAGGAGCACGTGGACCTCGACGCCGAGCTGATGGACATGGGGTTCGACTCCATCTCCATGGCCGAGCTGGTGGACCAGGTCAACGAACGGTACAAGCTGGACCTGCTGCCGACCGTGCTCTTCGAGGCCACCGACCTGGCCACCTTCTGCGACCACCTGCTCGCCGAGCACCCGTCCGAGATCGCCGCCGCCCACACCCCACCCGCCCCCGCCGAGAAGCCCGTACAGCCCGAGAAGCCCGTGGAGAGGGCCGCAGAGCGGGCCGACGAGCCGGGCCCGGCGCCGGAGACCGTGGCCCCCCTCCCACGGCCCGGCGCCGGGGCCTCCCCACCGGCCCGCGACGGCGTCGCCGTCGTCGGCATGGCCGGCGTCCTGCCCGGCTCCGCCGACCTGGACGACTTCTGGCACCACCTGGCCGAAGGGCACGACCTGACCCGCCCGGTCCCCGAGGACCGGCGCGAGCTGCGCGACGACCCCGCGACGGCGAACGTCCGCGCCGGGTTCATCGACGACGTGCGCTCCTTCGACGCTGCGCTGTTCGGCATCTCGCCCAAGGAGGCGGCGATGATGGACCCGCAACAGCGGCTGTTCCTGCAGACCGTCTGGCGGGCCGTCGAGGACGCCGGTTACCGTCCCTCCGACCTGGCCGGCACCCGTACGGGCCTGTTCGCGGGCGTGTCCGCGTGCGACTACGACGACCTGCTGCGCGAGCACGGCGTACCGGTCGAGGCGCACACGGCCAGCGGCGTGGCCGACTGCATCCTGGCCAACCGCGTCTCGCACCTGCTGGACCTGCGTGGCCCGAGCGAGGCGGTCGACACCGCCTGCTCCAGCTCCCTCGTCGCCCTGCACCACGCGGTACGCGCCATCGAGGACGGCGAATGCGAGGCGGCTATCGCCGGCGGCGTCAACCTGACGCTGAGCCCGGGGCTCTACATCGCGTTCGCGAAGTCCGGCATGATCAGCCAGGACGGCGTCTGCAAGACGTTCGACGAGCGCGCCGACGGCTACGGCCGGGGCGAGGGTTGCGGAGCCGTACTGCTCAAGCCGCTGAAGGCGGCGCTGGAGGACGGCGACCAGATCCTCGCCGTGGTCCGGGGCAGCGCGGTCAACCACGGGGGCCGGGCCAGCTCGCTCACCGCGCCCAACCCCGAGGCGCAGGCCCGCGTCCTGTACGACGCCTACCGCAAGGCGGACGTCGATCCGGCCCGCGTGACCTACATCGAGGCGCACGGCACCGGCACCAGGCTCGGCGACCCGATCGAGGTCGAGGGCATGAAGAAGGCGTTCGCCCGCCTGTACGCCGACCGGGGACGGCCCGCGCCGGACGCCCCGCACGTCGCCCTCGCCTCCGTGAAGGCCAACATCGGCCACCTGGAGGCGGCGGCCGGCATCGCCGGGCTGCTCAAGGTGCTGCTCTGCATGCGCCACGGCGCGTTGCCGCCGACGATCAACTACGAGCGCCCCAACCCGTACGTGCGACTGGAGGGGACGCCGTTCGCCGTCAACACGAGGCTCACGCCGTGGGACGCGGCGGACCGGGTGGCGGGGGTCAGCTCGTTCGGTTTCGGGGGCACGAACGCGCACGTCGTGCTGGAGGCGTACCGGCAGGACAACCCGGCGGAGACGGCGGAGGAGCCGCGGTTGCTGGTCCTGTCGGCGTCCGGCCGGGAGGCCCTGGAGGAGTACGCGGCGAGCCTCGCCCGGTACCTCCGGGCACATCCGGAGATCGGCCTCGACCGCGTCGTCTGGACGCTCCAGATCGGACGCCGCCACCTGCCCGAACGGCTCGCCGTGGTCGTACGGGACCGTGAGCAGGCGATCCGCGCGCTGAGCGGCGAGCCGGACGGGACCGTGCACAGGGGCACCGCCCGCAAGGACGCCCCCGCGCCGTGGGGGACCGCGCCGGAGGACGTCGCGCAGGCGTGGGTGTCCGGCAGCGAGGTGGACTGGCCACGGCTGTGGCAGGGCCCGCGCCCGGTACGGGCCTCCCTGCCCGGCCCGCCCTTCGCCCGCGTCGAGCACTGGTTCACAGCCCCCGCCCGGTCCGCCCCTCAGGACGGCGGGGCCGTCCACCGGACCGGCGACGGGAGGGTACGCCTGCGCGCCACCAAGAACGGCGGCACACCGGCCGCCCCCGCCCCCGCCGACCGGACGAAGGCCCCGAAACCAGCCGAAGCGTCGCCCGCACCCTCCGGAACCCCCGCCGGGGTGGAGGAGATGTTGCGCGAACGGCTCTCCACGATCCTGGACGCCGACCCCGCCGGCGTGGACGTGGACACCCCCTTCGAGGAACTGGGACTCGACTCCATCTTCCGGATGGAACTGGTCAAGGCGATCAACACCGTCTTCTCCCTCGACCTCCAGGCAGCCGAACTGTACGAGTACGACACCGTGGACCGCCTGTCCCGCGCCGTGGAATCCGCCATCGAAGCCCCCAAGGCCAAGGCCAAGGCCAAGGCCAAGGCCAAGGCCGAGCCCGAGCCCGAGCCCGAGCAGGGTCAGGATCACGATCGCGTGCGGGACGAGACCCCGGACGGGCTGGAGGAGCAGCTCACAGGGCTAATCGGCTCGATCGCCGACCGCCCGCTCACCCCCGCCCGCAGCTTCGCCGACAACGGCCTCACCTCCTTCGAGATGCTGCGCGTGGTGAGCGTCCTGGAGAAGCAGGTCGGCGCGCTGAAGAAGACCCTGCTGTTCGACCACCCCACGCTCCCGGAGCTGGCCGCGCACCTGCGCGACGAGCACGGCGCCGAGTCCGTACGGCTCCCGGAGGAACCGGACGGACCGGCCCCGCATGAGCCGCAGGCGCGGGACGGCGAGCCGGCCGTGGTCCTGAAGCGGGACCTGTACCGGCATCCGGACCTGCGCGAGCTGGTGGCCGACATCGACCGCCGCCATGCCAAGGAAGGCGGCCTGGCCGGGCGCGACATCGCGCCGCTGGCCTTCGTCGGCTCGGCCAGGAAGGGATACCTGCACGTCTCCGAGCACGGCGGCAACCTGCTGGCCTGGAGCTACGCGGGCTCCAAGGAGTACTTCCACGAGCTGGTCGAGGAGTACACCCGGTACGCGAGGGCGCACCGCCTGCGGCCGAACTTCCTGTCCCTCCTCCCGGTGCGCGAGGTGGCGGGGGAGCCGTTCAGCGCGACGCCGTTCGGGGCCGTACAGCGGCTCGACGACCTGGGCTCCTTCACCCTGAAGGGCGGGCGGATGGAACGCCTGCGCTACATGGTGCGGCGCTTCGGCAAGGCGGGCGAGTGCCGGACGGTCGAGTACCGTTCGGGCGACGACCCCGCGATGGACCGCAGGCTGGCCGGGCTGGTGGACGAGTGGTCCGGCCACAAGCAGATGGTCAACCCGTACGTGTCGGTGGTCCGGCGGGAGATCGAGGAGGGCCGCCTGGACCGCAGGCACCGCGTCTTCGTCACCTACGTGGACGACGAGGTGGCCAACGCCGTCGTCATCACGAAGATCCCGTCGGAGAACGGCTACCTGCTGGACGTCGAGTTCTACCCGCAGGGCATGCCGCTCGGCGGGCTGGAGTTCGCGATCGTGCGCGTCGTCGAGCAGTTGGTGGACGAGGGCTGCACGATGTTCAGCTTCGGCGCGAGCTTCGGGGTGGAGACGGAGGAGTCGGCCAACGCCGCCCCGGACGTGCGGCAGGCGCTGGACGAGCTGCGTTCCGCGGGCATCTTCGGCGAGGGGAACTTCCAGTTCAAGAACAAGTTCCGGCCGGTGAACGTGCCCATCTACCTGTGCCAGCCGGAAGGACGGGACCGCACCCCGGTCTCCGAGATCATCCTCATGATCGCCGACCCGGACCTCAGACCCCCCGCCGACGAGTCCCCCGCCGACCAGCCCCCCGCCGACGAGCCCGCCCGTGCCCAGGCCCACCGGGTCACCACCGACCTGATCACCGACTCCTGGGCCGAGCTGGACGCCCCCTGGATCGCCGACCGGCTGCGGCGGCTGACCGACCGGTCGGCCGCCCGCCCCGACGCCGAGATCGACGGCCTGCCGTTCCCCCACGTGGTCCCGACGGGCTCCGGCCGCTCGGCCGAGGCGCTGCTGTGCCGCTCGTGGCCCGGCCGCCGGGGACGGGTGCCGCACAACGGCCTGTTCCCCACCTGGTACCTGAACCTGACCGACAACGGGTTCAAACCGGTCGAGATCCCCGGCGGCCCGGACATGGACGTCGACGCGCTCCGGGCCGAACTGGAAGGGGACGAACCGGTGTCGTTCGTCTGCGTGGAGGTGAGCAACAACGCGGCCGGCGGCGCGCCCACCTCCCTGGCGAACCTGCGCGCGGTCAAGGAGGTCGCGGCGGCGCACGGCGTGCCGCTGGTGATCGACGGCGCCCGCGTGGTGGACAACGCGGTCGCGATCGCGGACGGCCGGGACGTGTGGGAGGTCGTCCGCGAGATCCTGGAACCGGCCGACAGCGCGACGATCAGCCTGTCCAAGAACTTCGGGGTGCCGTTCGGCGGCCTGCTCGCCACCCGCGACGAGGCCCTGCGCCAACGGGTCGCCGAGCGGCTGGAGACGTGGGGCAGGGACGTCGGCCTGGCCAACCGCCGGATCATCGCGGCCGCGCTGGAGGACCGCGAGACGGTGGTCGAGCAGGTACGCGCCCGCGCCGAGGCGGTGGCGGCGCTCCGGCAGGGCCTGGCGGAGTCGGGCGTGCCGCTGGAGGGCCCGGCCGGCGGCCACTGCGTGTTGCTCAAGGACGCCGACCACGTACGGATCTCCCGCGAGACGGGCATCAGGGGTGCTCCGCACTTCGGCCGCGAGGGCGTGGTACGGCTGGCGGTCCCGGTCGGCCTCAGCGTCGAGGAGGCCAAGGACGCCGCCGCCCGCCTGGGCGCGCTCCTCGGCGACGACACCCCCACCGGCACCACCCGGACGAAGACGGACACCCGTCGGAAGACGGCGGACAACCCCAACCTGGCGATCCTGCGCGAGCACAACCCCGACGTCGAGCACGAGATCATCACCACCAGGGACGGCGATGTCGAGCTGTTCAGCGCGGGCTCGGGACCGCCGCTGCTGCTCATGCACCCGTTCAACATCGGCGCAGGCGTCTACGCCCGGCAGTTCGAGGGCCTGGCACACCGCTACCGGGTGACGACCGTGCACCATCCGGGGGTGGGCGCGACCACGGCCGCCGCCGACCTGTCCCTCGACGGCCTGGCCAGGCTCTGCCACGACGTGGCGGGCGGCCCCGCGCACGTGGCCGGGGCGTCGTTCGGCGGCCTGGTGGCCCTGGCGTACGCGCTGGCCCATCCGGACGACACCGGGTCGCTGATCCTGATCGGCAGTTCCTGCCGCATCGGCAACCGCGTCGGCGACATCGACAAGCTGGAGGTGGTGGCCACCCAGGACTTCGACCGGGTCATCGAGGGCAGCGGCTCGAAGCGGCTGCGCAAGCGGCGGGCCGCCCTGATGCGGCTGCTGCTGCGCGCGGAGAGCATGGCCCCGCAGGTCGGCCTGCGCTACCTGGACGTGTTCGCCGAGCGTCCCGATCTCGGCGACCGGCTGGCGGAGATCCGGGCGCGCACCCTGATCGTCCAGGGCCGGTACGACACCGTCATCCCGGCCAAGACCGCGCACCTGCTGCACGCCCTGATCCCCGACTCCCGTTACGAGGAGGTCCCCGACGCAGGCCACTTCCCGCAGCTCACCAGCCCCGACGAGGTCAACCGGCTCATCTGCGAGTTCCATGATGAACAGAATTGACGAAAGCACCGTGACCAGGACCGAGCTGGTCAAACCCGGTATGTGCGGGCCCAACTCGCTGTTCATGGGCGAGGTCGGCGACTGGACCTGGGACACGGTCAGCGCGCTGTGCGGCACGAACGCCTTCGACGCGCGCAACGCGGCCGGCGATCCCACGTACCTGTCGTTCTACTACTTCCACGTCCGGGGCAGCCGGGACCTGCACGTCAACGCGCTGACGTTCGGCGACGAGCTGGAGGTCACCTCCAGGCTGTTCGGCTTCGGCAGCGAGTCCGTGCTGGCCCTGCACCGGATCGGCCGCGACGGCGGCCGGGCGGGCGAGCTCGACCCGGACCGTTTCTACGCCTTCGACGACCCCGGCTGCATCTACGTGGAGACCTTCAACCGGTGGATCTCCAGGAGCGCCCCGGGCAGCAACGAGGGCCTGGTCAAGTCGTCGCCGGTGGACTTCAGGCACGAGCACCTGCCGGAGTTGCCCGGCGCGTACTCACCGAGGCGGGTCTACGGCCACGCGCGGAGCACCGGCACCTTCCTGGCCCGCAAGCCGGACGATCCGATCACGTTCACCGCCGACTACCCGGTGGAGCCGTCCAGGGATCTCAACGGCGTGGGCCTGCTCTACTTCGCCTCCTACTTCTCGATCGCCGACTGGGTGCTGCTGCGCTTCTGGCGGCACCGGGGGTTCAGCGTCGCCGACTTCCTCGGCCGCGTCGTGCTCGACCAGCGGCTCTGCTACCTGGGCAACGCGAACGCCGACTCGGTGCTGCGCGTGAGCCTGGAGTGCTGGCCGGCGCCGGAGAACGAGAACGAGGAGATCGTCAACCTCGTCATGGAGGACCGGGGCCGCACGATCGCGGTCAGCACCCTGCGCGTGCTGAGGAGGGGAGAGACCGATGGCGACACGTGAGCACGTCGAAGGCATCGTGCACAAGGCGATCGACGAGATCCTGCCCGGCGTCGAGATCGACGGCCGGGCGCACCTGAAGGACCTGGGCGCGGACTCCGTGGACCGGGTCGAGATCATCATGGCCGTGCTCGACCGGCTCGGCGTCCGCGAGCCGCTGTCCTCCTTCGGCGGCGTGCCCAGTGTCGACGCCCTGGTCGACTTCCTGTGGGAGCGTGTGAGGTGAACGTCGGAATCGAGGCACTCAACGTCTACTGCGGCCTGGCTCAGATCCCGGTG
The DNA here is from genome assembly GCF_014648435.1 of Nonomuraea spiralis. Lineage (GTDB taxonomy): Bacteria > Actinomycetota > Actinomycetes > Streptosporangiales > Streptosporangiaceae > Nonomuraea > Nonomuraea spiralis. Next base: position 41,458 of record NZ_BMRC01000010.1, on the reverse strand, counting down.
CCGGTGCTGTTCGAAGGGCGCGGGCTCGACGCCGAGCGCCTGGGCAACCTGATGATGACGAACCGTTCGGTCGGCCTGCCGTTCGAGGACCCGGTGACGAACGCCGTCAACGCCGCCCGGCCGATCGCCGGCGACGACCGCATCGAGATCCTGATCACCTCCACCGAGTCCGGCCTGGACTACAGCAAGTCGGTGGCCTCCTACGTGCACGAATACCTCGGCCTGCCCAGGAGCTGCCGGGTGGTGGAGGTCAAGCAGGCGTGCTACGCGGCGACGGCCGCCGTCCAGCTCGCCGCCGCGTACGTCGCCTCGGGGGTGTCACCCGGCGCGAAGGCGCTGGTGATCGCGACGGACGTGGCACTGGTGGACGAACGGGCCGCCTACGCCGAGCCGGCGATGGGCGCCGGGGCCGCAGCCGTGCTGATCGGCGACCGGCCGCGCGTCCTGGACCTCGACCTGGGGGCGTTCGGCAACCACAGCTACGAGACGATGGACTCGGCGCGGCCGGGGCCGACGTTCGACGTCGCCGACTCCGACCGTTCGCTGTTCGCCTACCTCGACTGCCTCACGAGCTGCCTGGCCGGCTACCGGTCCAGGGTCGAGGACGCCGACTTCGCCACCACCTTCGACCATCTGGCCATGCACACCCCGTTCGCCGGGATGGTCAAGGCCGCGCACCGCAAGCTGATGCGCGAGTCGGGCGGCGGCACGGCCTCGGTCGAGCAGGACTTCGAACGGCGGGTGCTGCCGTCGCTGGCCTACCCGCGGCAGGTGGGCAACCTGTGCTCAGGCTCGGTCTATCTGGCGCTGGCCAGCCTGATCGACAACGCCGCCCTGGACGGCCCGGCCCGGGTCGGCCTCTACTCCTACGGCTCGGGCTGCTCCTCGGAGTTCTTCAGCGGCCTGGTGGACGAGGAGTCGGCGCGCACGCTGGCCGCGATGCGGATCGGCGAGCACCTGGACGGCCGCTGCGAACTCGGCTTCGACGAGTACGCCGCGCTGCTGCCGGACACCCTCACCTGCCTCGTGCCGGAGCGGGACCGGCAGGTCGACGTGGGCGCGTACGAGCACCTGCTCGGCCGGGCCCGCGTCGACCGGGATCTCCTGGTGAACACCGGGACCAAGGACTACCACCGAACCTACGAATGGCTGGCACGATGACCGACACGGAGATTTTCGAGACCGTCAAGCAGAACGTCCTGAAGGTGCTGCCGGATCTGCGTCCCGGCGACGTGACGACCGAGGGCACCTTGACCGACCTGGGCGCCAACAGCGTCGACCGGGCCGACGTGGTCACCATGAGCATGGAGGACCTCGGCCTGACCGTGCCGGTGTCGGAGTTCCAGGAGGTGCACGACATCCGGTCCCTGGTGAACCTGCTGGCGAGGCATGCATGAAGGTCGTCGTCACCGGCATGGGCATCGTCTGCTCGATCGCCTCCACCGTGCCGTCGTTCACCAGGGCGCTGCGCGCGGGCCGGTGCGGGATCGGGCAGGTGGCCGACCCCGGCGACGGCGGCCCGAGGCTGGCCGCCCCGGTCAGGGGCTTCCGCTTCAAGGAGGCGGTGGCGGCGCGCCGGCGCCTGCCCGAGGAGACCGTGCGCACCGCGTTGCGCGCCGCCGGCCGCTCGCCCCAGCCGCTCCAGATGGACCTGGTCGCCGCCATGCAGGCGTACGAGCAGGCGGGGCTGCACGAGGCGCGGGCCGACCCGGAGCGGATGGGCCTGGTCGTGGCCGGGCACAACCTCAGCTCCGGCTACGCCCACGACCTGCACCCCAAGTACGAGGACAACCCCGCCCACCTGCCGGCCAGGTTCGCCCTGCACTTCATGGACACCGACCGCGTGGGCACGCTGAGCCAGGTGTTCGGCATCAGGGGCGAGGGCTACACCGTGGGTGGCGCCTCGGCCAGCGGGAACGTGGGCATCATCAACGCCAGCCGGCTGGTGGAGGCGGGTGCCGTGGACGTCTGCCTGGTGGTGGGCGCCATGACCGACCTGTCGCCGATGGAGAAGCGCGGCCTGGCCACGCTGGGCGCGGTCGCCGGCGTCGAGGAGCCGCGGCGGGCCAGGTGCCGGCCGTTCGACGAGGACCACGAGGGGTTCGTGCCCGGCCAGGGCGCCGGCTGCGTCGTGCTGGAGAGCGCGCGCTCGGCCGCCGCCCGCGGCGCGCGGGCCCTGGCCGAGCTGTGCGGCTACGACCTGAAGCTGGACGCCAACAGCCTGCCCGACCCGCGCGAGGAGGGCGAGGCCAGGGTGATGGTCAACGCCATGGCCAACGCGGGAGTGGGACCGCGCGACATCGACTACGTCAACGCCCACGCCACGGCCACCCCGAGCGGCGACGTCGCCGAACTGGCCGCGCTGCGCAGGGCGCTGGGCGACAGCTTCGGCCGGCCGTGGGTCAACTCCACCAAGGGCCTGGTCGGCCACTGCATGTGCGCGGCCGGCGTGGTGGAGGCGATCGCCACCGTGGTGCAGATGCGCCGCGGGTTCGTCCATCCCAACCTCAACCTGCGCCATCCGATCAACCAGGACTGCCGGCTGGCGCCCGGCAGGCTCCGCGCCGCCGACATCCGCTACGCGCTGTCCAACAGCTTCGGGTTCGGCGGGTTCAACACCTGCATAGTCCTCGGGCGCGAGCGTTGAGCTCGGACCGACGCATAGCGCTCAAGGTCAGGGGTAGCGAAAAAGATGACAAAAAAAGGGAGCTGACATGACCACCCAAGGTAAGGGCTCGTACCAGATCACCGGATGGGACGAGAAGCCCTACGAGGAGAAGAAGGGCCAGCCCAAGCTCAGTCAGGCCCACGTCACCAACGCCTGGAGCGGCGACATCGAAGGCGAGGGACGGGCCGAGTACCTGATGGCCTACGCCAGCGACACCGAGGCCAGCTTCGTCGGCCTGCAGAAGGTCGTCGGGAGCGTACGCGGCAAGAAGGGCTCCTTCGTGCTGCAGGCGAACGGCACCTTCGACGGCGGCGTGGCCAAGGCCGACTGGTTCGTCGTGCCGAACTCCGGCACCGATGAGCTGAAGGGGCTGAGCGGCAAGGGCGGGTACGTCTCCAAGACCGACGGCTCGGCGGAGGTCACCCTGAACTTCACCCTCGGGTAGACGCCGCACGCGACGAGTACGCGGGGCCGGGCGCCCCGCGTACTCGCATGTCAGGATCTGCTCAGTGTTGAGCAGACCGGCCCGCGCCCGCGCGGAACGATGGCCGCATGGACACTGAAGTGATCGTCGTCGGTGGCGGCCAGAGCGGGCTCGTCGCGGGCTACTACCTGAAGCAGGCCGGCATCCCCTTCGTCATCCTCGACGAGGAACCCCGCCTCGGCGAGGCGTGGCGGCAGCGCTGGGACTCCCTGGAGCTGTTCACGATCGCCGAGTACTGTGCCCTGCCCGGCCTGCGCTTCCCCGGCGGGAAGAACCGCTTCCCGACCAAGGAGGAGATGGCCGACTACGTCGAGGCGTACGGCGAGGAGTTCGACCTGCCGGTCAGGCTCGGCACCCGCGTCACCTCCCTGGAGCCGATCGAGGGCGGCTACCGGCTGGAGACCACGAAGGGCACGTACGAGGCGCCTCAGGTGATCATCGCGACCGGCGCCTACCGGGTGCCGAAGCTGCCCGGGCTCGCGGACGGGCTGGACCCCGAGGTCTTCCAGGTGCACACCGGCCGCTACCGCAACCCGTCCCAGGTGCCGCCGGGCGGGACGGTCGTCGTGGTCGGCGCCGCCAACTCCGGCGCGCAGATCGCCCCCGAGCTGGCCCACGGGCGCCGCGTGCTGCTGTCGCAGGGCTCGCCGCTGCCGCACTTCGGCCGCCGCTTCCTGGGCAAGGGCCTGCACTGGTGGGGCGACAAGTTCGGGCTGATCGCCAAGCCGCTGATGGGCGAGCGCGACCGCCTGCACAAGAAGACGATCCTGGTCGGGCCGAGCCTGAAGAAGCTGGCCAAGCGGCACGGCTTCGAGCTGGTGGGCCGTACGGTCGGGGCCGAGGGCCGGACGATGCGCTTCGAGGACGGCCGCTCGGCCGACGTCGACGCCGTCGTCTGGGCGACCGGCTTCCGCTACGACTACTCCTGGGTGCACGCGCCCGTCGCGGACGACGGCGGCGGCATCGTGCAGGACCGCGGCGTGACCGCCGCCCCCGGCCTCTACGTCCTCGGCATGCAGTGCCAGCATTCCTACGGTTCGGCGCTCATCTGGTGGGTAAAGGACGACGCGGCCTATCTGGTCGAGCGCATCAGGCAGTTCCGTCCCCAGGCGGTGGCGAGCAGGAGGGGTTGAGCGACATGTCCAGGCAGGTGGCGCTGCTGCGCGGCGTGAACGTCGGCGGCCGGAACATGGTGAGCATGGCCGAGCTCCGCGAGCTGCTGAAGGGCCTCGGCTTCGAGGACGTCAGGACACACCTGCAGAGCGGCAACGTCGTCTACACCAGCGGGAAGAGCCCCGGCGAGGCGGCCGCCGAGATCGAGGCCGCGCTCGCCCGCGACCTGGGCGTCCAGGTGCCCGTCCTGGCCAGGACGGGCGCCGAGCTGGGCGCGATACTCAAGGCCGACCCGCTCGGCGACGTCGCCCACGACGGCGCCTTCTACCTGGTCACGTTCCTGTCCGGCGAGCCGGACGGCAAGCCGATCAAGGCGCTCGACCCCGAGGTCTTCAAACCGGACGTCTTCCGGCACGTCGGCAAGGAGATCTACGTGTGGTGCCCCAACGGGGTCCGCAACACCAAGCTGTCGTACTCCTTCTGGGAGAAGAAGCTCGGTGTCACCGCCACCGCGCGCAACTGGAAGACCGTCACTAAACTGCACGAACTGGCCGCCGAAGGCTAACCCGCCAGCAGGCGCTTGAGTGTCTTGCCGATCGGGCCGCGCGGCAGCGTGTCGGTGACGACGTACCGCGTGGGCCGTTCGGCCGGGTCCAGCCGGTCGGCGGCGAAGGCGCGCAGGTCGTCCTCGGCCACGGGGGAGCGCAGCACGACGGCCGCGGTGACACCCTCCGGCCCGCCGTACGCGGCGGCCTCGACCACCTCCGGATGCCAGTGCAGCGCGTGCTCGACCCGCAGCGAGGAGATCCGCCGGCCGCCGGAGACGATGACGTCGGCGGCACGGTCGAGCAGGCGCAGCCGGCCCTCCCCGTCCAGCTCGCCCAGGTCGCCCATGTGGGTCCAGCCGTCGCGGAAGGTGCGCTCGTTCGCGGCGGCGTCGGTCAGGTAGCGGCGGGGCGGGGCGGCCGAGCGCAGGCAGATCTCGCCCGCCTCGGTGATCCGTACGTCGGTGCCCGCGCTCGGCCGGCCCAGCAGCCCCTCGTCAACCTCGATGGACGCCTCGGTGGACGCCTCGGTGGGCGGCGTCTCCACCGGGCGGTGCACGAACGCGGGAGCCGACTCCGTCGAGCCGTAGCCGATGACGATCCGTACGCCCGGCAGGGCCTCCATGAGCCGGGCCACCGTGGCCATCGGCACCGGCGCCGAGCCCAGCATGAGCGCCCGCAGGCCGGACAGGTCGTACCGCTCGTGCCACCCGTACGCCACCATCCGCGTCGCGGTGGACGGCGGGACGATCGCCATCGGCACCCGCAGCTTCTCCAGCATGCGGGCCACGTTCTCGGGCCCGAGGTCGGTCAGCACGTGCGTGGTGGCCGGGGCGGTCATCGCCGTCATCAGCGCGCTGTGCCCGGCGTTCGTGCCCAGCGGGACGGCCGCCAGCACCCCGGACACGCCGGTGAACAGCTTCCCGCGGCCCTCGTGGCCGTAGGTGAGGTTCGCGGCGGGGACCGCCACGGCCTTGGGACGGCCGGTCGTGCCCGAGGTGTAGAGGATCTCGGCCACGTCGTCGTCCCGCGCGGCCGGCTGGTCGCCGACCGGGCCGGGCAGCACCTGGGTCGCCTCGCACTCGGCCAGGCGGGCGCGTACCGCGGCCTCCGGCAGCGCGGGCGGCAGGCCGAGCACGGTGCCGCCGGCCAGGTGCACGGCCAGGGCGGCCACGGCGTGCTCGATCCAGCCGTCGTGCCGCAGCGCCGTCCTGGCCGGGGCCAGCCGGGCGGCCAGCTCCTCCGACCGGGCGGTCCAGTCCGCCACGCGCAGCTCGCGCTCGCCGTCCACGACGAGCGCCACGTGATCGCCCGAGCGGCCGCTGACCAGTTCTGCCGGGTTCGTCGTCATGCGGCCGATGGTAGGAAGCCGCGCGCCTCCCGGATGCTCAGTGTTGAGCAGACCCGCGGGTCGCTTTCGTGTGGGCTGGAGTCGGCATGGGTCCGCGAAGCAGTGGGACGGCTGCCAAGAACAAAGGGAGGCGATGACATGAACCAAACCGGTGACGTGAACCGAACCGGTTCGAGTACGCGCGGCCAGCTGTTCGCCACCATCGGCGCACTCCTGGCCCTGGCCCTGGCCTCGATCGACGTCTCGGTCGTCGGGGCGGCGATGCCCCGGATCGCCGCCGATCTGCACGGCCTGTCGCTGTACGCGTGGGTGGGGGTCTCCTACGCGGTCGCGGCCGCCGTCGTGGTGCCGATCGCCGGCAAGCTCGGCGACATGTTCGGCCGCAAACCGGTGTTGCTCGTCGGCCTGGCGGGCTTCCTGGTCGCGTCGTGGTTGTGCGGCGCGGCCCAGACGATGCCCCAGCTCGTCGGCGCGCGGGGGCTGGCCGGGCTGTTCGGCGGCGTGCTGATGGCCAACGTCTTCACGCTGCTCGCCGACGTCTACACGCCCGAGCGCCGTACGCAGATGCAGGGTGTCTTCTTCGGCTTCTCCGGCCTCAGCATGGTGATCGGGCCGCCGCTGGGCGGGCTCATCACCGACAACTGGAGCTGGCGCTGGGTCTTCTACGTCAACGTGCCGATCGGCCTGCTCGCGATCGCCGCCGTGCTGATCGGCGTCCCGTTCGTGCGCAGCGGCGCGAGCTGGCGCGACATCGACTTCGCCGGCGTCGTCACGCTCGTGGCGGGGCTCGTCCCGATCCTGATCGGGCTCACGCTCACCGGTGACGGGCACGCCTGGACCTCGCCCGAGGTGCTCGCGCTGCTGGTCGGCGGCGCCGTGCTGCTCGTCGTGTTCTACTTCGTGGAGACGCGGATGGCCAAGAACCCGCTGGTGCCGTTCGCGTTGTTCCGGAGCAACCAGGTCTCCGTCATGGCCGTGGTGGCCTTCTTCTCCGCGTTCGCCATGATGGGCACGGCCTTCTACGTGCCGCTGCTCTACCAGGGCGTGCTCGGCGTGAGCGCGACCCACTCCGGCACGCTGCTGATCCCGATGATGCTCGGCCTGATGCTCATGGCGCCGATCGCCGGCAAGGCCATGACGGCCATGCCGCGCTACCGGATTCTCGGTGTGTTCGCCATGGCCGCCATCGTCGCCGGGCTGCTGATCCTGTCGGCCGTCGGGCCGGACAGCGGCCAGGGCCTGCCGATCGTCGCCATGGTGCTCATCGGCGTCGGCATCGGCATCTCCTTCCCGATGGCCACCGCCGTCGTGCAGAGCGCGATCCCGATGGAGCAGGTGGGCGTCGGCACCAGCCAGATCCAGTTCTGGCGCATGATCGCGGGACCGGTCTCGCTGGCGATCCTCGGCTCGATCATGTCGGGCCGCCTCGGGGCCGCCGGTCAGGGCGGCGAGGGCGTGTCCCCGCAGGTGCTCGCCGACGCGCTGGGCGACCTGTTCCTCGCCTGCGCCGTCGCGGTGGGCATCGGCCTGGTGGCCAGCCTGTTCCTGAAGGAGGTCCCGCTGCGCGACATGTCCATGGGCAAGTCGAAGGCGGGCAAGGCCGACCAGCAGGCCGCGCGGAACCAGGGGCGTACCGCAAGGGCGTGACCCCGTTCCACGGGTGGCGGGGCCGTACGCGGCCCCGCCATCGCCGTGCCCGCCCTACCCCTCGCTGCGCCTGCTCACAGTTGAGCAGACGGGCGCGGGCGCGCGGGCGAGGCTGCTGGCATGGACTCCTACCCCATCCCCAGGACGTGCCCGCTGGATCCGCCGTCCGAGTACCGGGAGCTGCAGGCGGGGCGGCCCATCACGCGCGTGCGGCTGGACTTCGACGGGAGCGAGGTCTGGCTGGTGACGCGGTACGAGGACGCCCGCGCCGTGCTCGGCGACGCCCGGTTCAGCTCCGACTTCGCCACCCCCGGCTTCCCGGCCCGGCTCACCTCGCAACCTCCCGGGCCGGGCACCTTCATCAGGATGGACCCGCCCGACCACTCGCGGCTGCGCCGCCTGCTGCTGCCGGAGTTCAACCGCCGGCGGGTCGAGGCGCTGCGCCCGGCCATCCGGCGCATCGCCGGGACGCTCGTCGAGGACATGGCCGCCCAGGGGCCGCCGGCGGACCTGGTCGAGGCGCTGGCCCTGCCGCTGCCGTCGCAGGTCATCACCGAGCTGCTCGGGGTGCCGTACGAGGACCGCGACTACTTCCACGAGACCACCAAGGTCATCGGCGACCGCAACGTGGAACCCGAGCAGCGCATGAAGGTCCGCCAGGACCTGCGCCACTACCTGGAACGGCTGGTGGCCGAGCGCGAACGGCAGCCCGCGGACGACCTGCTCAGCCGCCTCGGCGCGCACCGGGAGGCGGCCAAGGTCACCCGCGAGGAGGTCGTCGGCGTCGCGACGCTGCTGATGGTGGCCGGGTACGAGACCATCGCCAACCAGATCGGCGTCGGCACCGTGGCGCTGCTGGAGAGCCCCGACCGCCTGGCCGAGCTGCGCGAACGGCCCGAGGCGCTGCCCGCCGCCATCGAGGAGGTCATCCGCCACCAGACCGTCATCGACTACGGCGCCCGCCGCGCCGCCACCACCGACGTCGAGGTCGGCGGCCGGCTCATCAGGCAGGGCGAGGGCGTGGTCGTGGTGCTGGCCGCGGCCAACCGCGACGAGGAGGTCTGGGCCGACCCCGACCGGCTCGACTTCGGCCGGTTCGGCGACCTCGCCGGACGGCAGGAGCACCTGTCCTTCGGCTTCGGCATCCACCAGTGCATGGGCCAGCTCCTGGCCCGCGCCCAGCTGGAGATCGCCTGGTCCGTCCTGTTCGACCGGCTTCCCGGGCTGCGCCTGGCGGTGCCGCTCGACGAGGTGCCCTTCCGCTCCGACATGTTCGTGTACGGCGTCCACGCGCTCCCGGTGACCTGGGGATGAACCGTGACCCGCGGGACCGGTTCCGCGTGCTCTTCGACCCCGGAACCGTACGGCCGCTGCCGGGCGACGACGGCTGCGGCGTGCTGGCCGCCCGGGGCGACATCGGCGGCGGCCCGGCCGTCGCCTACGCGACCGACCCCGGCCGCATGGGCGGCGCGATGGGCGCCGAGGGCTGCGCCGGCATCGTCGGGGCCATCGACATCGGGGTACGCGAGCGGGTGCCCGTCGTCGGCCTCTGGCACTCCGGCGGCGCGCGGCTGGGCGAGGGCGTCACCGCGCTGGACGGCGTCGGCCAGGTGTTCGCCGCGATGGTCCGGGCCTCCGGCGCCGTCCCGCAGATCTCCGTCGTGCTCGGTCCCGCCGCCGGCGGCGCGGCCTACGGCCCGGCGCTGACCGACGTGGTGATCATGAGCGAGCACGGGCGCGTCTTCGTCACCGGCCCGGACGTCGTACGCAAGGTCACCGGCGAGGACGTCGACATGGAACGCCTGGGCGGCCCCGACCCGCACAGCAGGCGCAGCGGCCTGGCCCACCTGACCGCCCCGGACGACGAGGGCGCCATCGGCTCCGCCCGCCGGATCACGACCCTGCTCGGCGACCAGGGCGAGCCGTGTCCCGACCTGGCCGCCGCCGACCCCGGGCTCGGTGACCTGCTGCCCGAACGCGCCAACCGCGCGTACGACGTGCATCCCATCCTCGCCCGGCTGCTCGACGGCCCCGGCGAGGAACTGCACCCGAAGTGGGCGCCCAACCTCGTCACCACGCTCGGCCGGCTGACCGGCAGGACGGTCGGCGTCATCGCCAACAACCCCCTGCGCAAGGGCGGCTGCCTCGACGCGGCCGCCGCCGAGAAGGCCGCCCGGTTCGTACGCATGTGTGACTCGCTCGGCGTGCCGCTCGTCGTGCTCGTGGACGTGCCCGGCTACCTGCCCGGCGTCCGGCAGGAGTGGGACGGCGTGGTCCGGCGCGGCGCCAAGCTGCTGCACGCCTTCGCCGAGGCCGTCGTGCCCCGGGTGACGCTGGTGCTGCGCAAGTCCTACGGCGGCGCGTACGTCGCCATGAACTCCCGCGCCCTGGGCGCCTCGGCGGTGTTCGCCTGGCCCACCGCCGAGGTGGCCGTCATGGGCGCCGAGGCGGCCGTGGACATCCTGCACCGCAGGAAGCTGCGCGACGGCCCGGAGGACGGGCGCGAGGAGCTGCGCCGCCGGCTCGTCGCCGAGCACGAGCGGGAGGCCGGCGGCGTCGGCAAGGCCGTGGAGATCGGCGTCGTGGACGAGGTGATCGAGCCCGCCGGCACCCGGCGGCGGCTCGCCGAGGCCCTGCTCAAGGCCGCGCCGCTGCGCGGCGACCACACCAACATCCCGCTGTGAAGCCCCTGCTCACTTTTGAGCAGGCAGCACGGCGGCCCTCTCATTAGCGTGACGGACAAGTCCGACAGACGGAGTGGAATGATGACCAACCCGAATCCCGTCATCCCGCCCGCCGAGCACCAGACCTCGGTGCCCGCGGCGGATCTGATCAACTCGGCCACGGCCGGCGTGATCGTCGAGCGGACCGCACAGGTCAGGAACGGCTCCCACGCCAAAGGGCGCAAGTTCGCCCGGATGATGGCGGAGATGGTGACCGCCAAGCAGGTCGGGGTCGCCAGCGTCTTCCTGTACGAGGAGACGTTCGGGACCAAGGACCGGCTGCACTGGCTGATCCACCTCAGCTCGCTGCACGCGTACGAGCGGATGGTGCACATGGGCACCTCCGACGGCGAGTACCGTGACAACACCGCCGACAGCGGCTGGGACGAGATCTTCGTCGACGGCAGCATGACCGAGACCGTGCTGCTGCCGCAGTTCTGGGGCATGTACGGCACCAAGGTCGACGGCGAACGCGAGAAGCAGTCCACGGTCTACCAGCAGCAGGGCGAGATCACCGGGTTGCCCGGCGCCCGCGAGCAGGTGCCGCAGCCCTACGAGCAGCTCGTCCACTCGGGCAACTGCGGCCTGCTGCTGCACCGCACGGCCCAGCTCGACTACGACTTCCGGTCCGAGGGGCGCACGTTCGCCCGCGAGGCCGCCGAGTCCATCAACGAGAACCTGCCCGGCGAGGCGACCGTCTTCGTCTACGAGGAGGCCTTCGGCGCGGCCGACCGCATCCACTGGCTCATCCACATGAAGTCGCTGAGCACCTACTACAAGGTCCTGGCGCTGCACGTGAAGGACGAGAAGGTGCGGGACCTGTACTTCCAGGAACGCATCGCGCCCGAGCGCGGCGGCGGCACCTGGGCCAGGATGTTCGTGCCCGGCAGCATGACCGACACCGGCCTCACCCCGCACCACTGGGGGATGTACGCGACATGACCGGCCGCTGCCTGCACGAGATCTTCGCCGATCGGGCCGCGAAGGCGCCCGACCGGATCGCCGTGACCTGCGGCGCCGAGGAGATCTCCTACGGTGACCTGGACGCCCGGTCCGACCGGCTCGCCTGCCTGCTCCAGGCCGCGGGCACCGGTCCCGGCGTGCTGGTGGGGCTCTGCGCGGAACGCGGCATCGACCTGCTGGCGGGGCTGCTGGCGATACTCAAGGCGGGCGGCGCGTACGTGCCGATCGACCCGGCATACCCGGCGGAGCGGATCGCGTACCTGCTGGACGACAGCGGCGTGGGCACGGTCGTCACCACGTCGGACGTGGCCGGCCGGCTCGGCGGCGTGCCGCCGGACCGGATCGTGCTCGCCGACGCCGAGCCGCCCGAGGGCCGCCCGGTCGCCACGGCCCGCGACGAGGACCTGGCCTACGTCATCTACACCTCGGGCTCGACCGGCGCGCCCAAGGGGGTGCTGGTCGAGCACCGCAACGTCGTACGCCTCCTGGAGCGGACCGAGCACTGGTTCGGCTTCGGCGACGACGACGTCTGGACGCTCTTCCACTCCGTCAGCTTCGACTTCTCGGTGTGGGAGATCTGGGGGGCGCTGCTGTACGGCGGCCGGCTGGTGATCGTGCCGGCCGAAGTGGCCAGGTCGCCGGAGGCGCTGCGCCGCCTGCTGGTGGCGGAGGGCGTCACCGTGCTCAACCAGACGCCCTCCGCCTTCCGGCACCTGGTGGCGGCCGACGCCCGGCAGGAGCGGCCCACGCCGTACCGGCTGCGGCAGGTCGTCTTCGGCGGCGAGCGCCTCGACGTCGACCTGCTCGGGCCGTGGATCGCCCGCTACGGCGACGACCGCCCGCACCTCGTCAACATGTACGGCATCACCGAGACCACCGTCCACGTGACCTACCGCCGCGTCCGCGCGGCCGACCTCGACCACCCGGAGCTGAGCCCGATCGGCGTGCCCGTCCCGGACCTCCGGCTCGACGTGCTCGACGAACGCGGACGCCCGGCCACCACCGGCAACCTGCACGTCTCCGGCCCCGGGCTCGCCCGCGGCTACCTCGACCGGCCCGAGCTGACCGCCGAGCGCTTCGCGGTCCTGCCGGACGGCGGCCGCCGCTACGACTCCGGCGACGTCGTCACCCGCCTGCCCGGCGGCGAGTACGCCTACCTCGGGCGGTCCGACGACCAGATCAAGGTGCGCGGATTCCGCCTGGAGCCCAGGGAGATCGAGTTGTGCCTCCTGGGCCATCCGCGGGTCGCCCACGCGGTGGTGACCCACCGCGACTACGGAGAGGGCGACGTACGGCTGCTGGCCTTCGTCGTACCGGACGGCGAACCCGGGCCGGACCTGACCGGACAGCTCACCGAGCGGGCCGCGAGCCGGCTGCCGGCGCACGCCCGCCCGTCCACCTACCACATCGTGTCGGAGATCCCCATGACGCCGCAGGGAAAGGCGGACCGCGCCGCTCTGGCCAGGTCCGCGCAGGCATCGTCGGCCGCCAAGGTCGTGCAGCGCATCGCCGAGGACGTGCTCGAACGCGACGAGGTGCCACCCCGGGTGGACCTGTTCGACCTGGGCGCCACCTCGCTGGCGATGACCCGCATCATCGCCCAGGTGAACGAACGCTTCGGCCTGGAGCTGACCGGACGCGAACTGGAGGAGGAGGCGTCGGTCGCCTGCCTGGCCTCCTGCGTCGAGGAACGACTGACCGTGAGGGGATAGACCATGCACGAGACCACGGTGCGCGGCGCGCACGCGATGACCCCCGAGGAGCTGAAGACCTTCCACACCCAGGGGTACTTCGGGCCGTTCAAGGTCTACGAGGTCGACGAGATGCGCCGGAACTGGCGGCGCGAACGTATGCGGCTCATGGACCGCGGCAACGCCGTCTACCAGGACGAAGCCGCCTCTTCGGGCAACACCAACATCTCCAACTACGACCGGCACCTGGACTCCGGCTTCCTGGCCGACCACATCAGCCGTCCGCAGATCGTGGACCGCGTGGCCAGTGTGCTCGGCCCGGACGTGCTCTGCTGGCGCACCGAGTTCTTCCCCAAGTACCCCGGCGACGAGGGCACCGACTGGCACCAGGCCGACACGTTCGCCAACGCCTCGGGCAAACCGCAGATCGTCTGGCCGCAGGCGGAGGAGTTCGGCGGCACCATCACCGTGTGGACCGCCTTCACCGAGGCGAACGAGGAGACCGGCTGCCTGCAGTTCATCCCCGGCACGCACGAGACGATGTTCTACGACGAGACCAAGCGCATGCACTACGACCCCAACAAGATCAACCAGGAGGACAAGGACGGCGTGCGGCGCGGCTTCTTCGGCTACGACTACCGCGACCTCCAGATCGACCCCGACTGGAAGCCCGACGAGTCGCAGGCCGTCTCCATGGTCATGCGGCCGGGCGAGGCCATCCTGTTCTGGTCGACGCTCATGCACGCCTCGCTGCCGCACAAGGGCCTCTCCGACGAGATGCGCCTCGGGTTCGCGGCTCGGTACGTACCGACCAAGGTGGACGTCTACCCCGACACCGACGAGATCGAGGAGTACGGCGGCCGCGTCAGCCTCGACCGGTACGGCGCGGTCCTGGTGGCCGGCCGGAACGACAACGCGCGCAACCGCCTGGCCACCGCCACCACCACCGGCCACCCCTTCACCACCCGCTGACCGCCATGACCGCCCACCACAGGCTGACCTGCACGACCACGCACCCGGGCCGGCCTTCATGACCACTCGCCACGGGCGGCGCGACCGGCCGCGCACGACGGGCCGCGGCGTCGCGACCTCTCACAACCCACGGAATGCGGTGATCATCTCGTGGCCGCCGAACTGAGACGTCTGACCCGGGCCGTGCAGGACGCGCGGCCGCTGGTGGACGTCCTGCGACATCCGGTGCGCCTGGCCGGCCCGCCCGGCCTCGCCTCCCTCTTGGGCCGTGTGACCCGACGGCTGGGCGCACCGGACTTCGCCCTGGACGACCGCAATGCGCTCGACACCTTCGAACGCCTGGTCAGCGACCACCTCGCACTCCGCGACGGCATGGGGGAGGACCTGCCGCCGGCCGTCATCGACGAGGTCGTGGACGGCGCGGCGCAGGACGGCTTCGAGGGCCTGTGCGTACGCGACGAGGTCGAACCCGCGGGCGGCGGGCCGCCGCTGCCCGCGTACACGGCCGGCGACCCGGCGTCCCCGGCCGTCGTGATCGTGTCCGCCTGCGGCATGCCGGCCCGCCTGTGCGAACAGTGGATGCGCTTCCTGTCCCGCACCCACCACGTCATCACCTGGGAAACCCGCGACCTGTTCGCCCTGGAAACACCCCGGGGCCCTGACCCCGGCATCCGAGCCGGCAATCCGGCCCCCGCCCCCGGCGCCCGAGCCGGCGGACTTCCGGACGCGGCGGTCACGGCGCAGGCCGGCGACCTTTTCGCGGTCATGGACCACTTCGGCGTGCGGCGCGCGCATCTGATGGGCCTGTGCGGCGGAGCCGTCGTCGGCCTGGCCGCGGCGCACCTCGACCCCGCCCGCGTGGACTCCCTCAGCCTCTGGCACGGCGACTTCGCCGCCATGGCGGGCGCCGACCGTACCCATCACCAGCAGAACCTGGCCGCACTGATGGAGATGGGCGCGACCGCCCCCGACCGGGCCGCCGCCGTCCACCCCGTGCTCTGCCAGACGATGCTCTCCTCGGTGCCTCCGGACCTGGCGCACCTGGTGGTCTACCCCTACGCGACCCCCGGCCTCCTGCACCGCTACTGCCGCCTGAACGGCGAGATCATGAGCACCGACGTGAGCCCCTGGCTGCCGGGCCTCGACCGTCCCGTCCTCGTCGTCACCAGCCAGGACGACGAGACCGCGCACCCGGCGGGCTCCAAGGCGGTGGCCGGAGCCCTGCCCGACTCCATCCTGCACGTCAGGGCGCACGGCGACCACATCTCGCTCTTCAAGGGCGACGATCCGGAGTTGATGAATATGGCCCGCGACTTTATTGACTCCGCAGTGGTCCGATAAATCCGAAACACCGCCTCCTTGGCGATTCTCGGTCAACTCGGAGAATCGTGGTGCACCATGTTAATCAGTCGATTGATGGGTAGGGGCAAAGGTGCCGTGACATAAATGTGAGGGGCGGGTCAATGGAGTCATCCGACGTCGCGCGACTAAGAGACGGGCTCCGCACCTTCATTTCGCACGACACGTCAGGAGCCTGCTCGGTCCGCGTGCCGAGGCGCGCCAACATCTACAACTGCGGGCAGCGCGACAGCAACATCTACGTGATCGAGAGCGGTCAGATCAAGACCCAGATGTACGCCCGGTGCGGCAAGGAGTGCCTACTGTCGATCTTCACCGCGGGCGACATCTTCGGCGAGTCCTCGCTGCTCGGAGCCGAACGCAGCGAAACGGCGACCGCCATGCGGACCACCTGGGTCCGCCGTATCCCGGCCACCCGCTTCCGTGCCGCGATGGCCGAGAACGAGCTCATGGACGGGTTCATCGACTATCTCGCGCTGCGCCTGCGGGAACAGCAGGAAGTGATCGCCACAATGGTCACGATGGACAGCGAACAGCGCCTGGCCTCCGTTCTCTTACGTTTATCCAGGAAAATCGGTAAACGCCGCGCGCCTAATGTGCGCGCCATCGAGGAACGCATCACCCAGGAAGAACTCTCCGGCATGGTCGGCACCACCCGCTCCCGGGTCGGCTTCTTCCTCAAACGATTCAAGGACGCCGGCCTGGTCCTGCCCACCTCCGACCCGTTCCTCGTCGTGGACGAGGAACGCCTGGCCGAATACGTCGACGAGGTCACCTGACGGCCCCGCCCGCCCTCCGCGACGACCCGCCCGGGCGCGGCGACGTCATCCGACCTCGCCGCGCCCGCGGACCTCAACAGGCGATCAGTTCGAACGGAACCGCCGGACGCCCGCCGAACCGCTGCCCGGCGGCGTTCACGAACCCCTCCAGCGGCACCCGCGCCCCACCCGGCGGCACCCCCAGCCCCGCCAGGTACGCCGCGTGCGCCTCGACCGAGGCCAGCGCCGCGTCCACGTACCCGGTCACGTCCACCGCGTGCGTCGGCTGGACGGAACCGGCGATCGCCACGTACTTGACCCCGCCCCAGGGCTCGGCTCCCGCGTCGGGCAGGATCCACCGATTGCCCGCGTCGAGGACCGCGTCCAGCACGGCCCGCCCGGTGACGCGGTGGTCGGGGCTGTTCCACTTCCCCGTGAAGGTGAAGTCGTGATGGTTGAACGTGATCACCAGCTCGGGCCGGTGCCGCCGGAGCGCGGCCACGAGATCGTGCCGGAGCCGCGGCGAGTGCTCGATCCCGCCGTCCGGATGATCGAGGAACTCGACCGGTGAGACGCCGACGACGGCGGCACTGGCGTGCTGCTCCTCCTCCCGCACCTTCCGCGCCTGATCCGGCGGCATCGAGTCGATCCCCGCCTCGCCGCGGGTGAGCACGAGATAGCCGACCTGCTTGCCGGCCCCGGTCCAGGCGGCCACGGCTCCGGCGCTGCCGAACTCCATGTCGTCGGGATGGGCGACGACGGCCAGGGCTCTCGTCCAGTCATCGGGCATGGGCTGTAAGTCGTCCGTCATGCCCTACCCCCTGACATGCACGGAGATCGCTAAACCTCTTCGGCGGGGCCGATTCCCTGGTCGGCGTCCGGCCCGTACAGCCTCGCGATGTCCTTGGAGGAGGGCCACCGGCTGTAGGCGGGCGACTGCGGCCAGCCCTCGGGGGAGTCCTGCCACTCCTCCTGCCGCCCGTACGGCAACAGGTCGATCAGCGCGAAGGTGTGGCTGAGCTGCTCGGTGCCCCGGCCGTCGGTGTGCCAGGTGCGGTACACGGTGTCGCCGTCCCGCAGGAACACGTTCACGGCGAACCCGGCCCCGGGCGGCGCGCCCACGTCGGCGCCGAACGGGCTGTCCGCCGTCGAGTACCAGGTCATCCTGTTCCCGACCCGCCGCCGGTAGGCGAGGGCCTCGTCGATCGGGCCCTGGGTGACGACGACGAACCGGGCGTCGTAGGCGTCCAGGAAGTCCGGCCGGGTGAACTGCGAGGTGAACCCGGTGCAGCCCGGACACTGCCACTCCTTGCCCGGGAACCACATGTGGTTGTAGACGATCAACTGCCGCCGGCCCTCGAAGACGTCCGCCAGCCGGACCGGCCCGTCCTCGCCCCGCAGGGTGTAGTCGGGCATCCGCACCATCGGCAGCCGGCGTCGCTGGGCGGCGATGGCGTCGAGCTCCCGCGTGGCGGCCTTCTCCCTGGCACGCAGCTCGTCGAGCTGCCGCTGCCAGGTGCCGGCGTCGACGACGGGTGGTAGGGCGTGTGCGGTCATGATCCCTCACTGATCGGTGCGACATGCGGTACGAAGGGACAGACCGGACCCGCCCGCGAAACTCATCGCTCACGGCAGGACCCACTGGGAATCCGCCCGCGCGGGACCTTGCCGGAGGCGCGGCGGCTCAGGTGAGGAGTTCGACGTACCCGTCGGTGCCGTGCACGCGGATACGCTGCCCGTCCTGGATCAGGCGGGTGGCGTGCTCGACCCCGACGACGGCCGGCAGGCCGTACTCCCGGGCGATCACCGCCCCGTGCGTCATGAGGCCGCCCACCTCCGTCACCAGCCCGGCGACGGCGACGAACAAGGGGGTCCAGCTCGGATCGGTGTACGCGGTGACCAGGATGTCGCCCGGCTCCAGGTCGGCCCGCGCCATGTCCATGACGACCCGGGCACGGCCCTCGATCGTCCCGGCCGAGACCGGGAGGCCGGTGAGCGCGCCGGGCGGGGTGTCG
The DNA here is from genome assembly GCF_014648435.1 of Nonomuraea spiralis. Taxonomy (GTDB): domain Bacteria; phylum Actinomycetota; class Actinomycetes; order Streptosporangiales; family Streptosporangiaceae; genus Nonomuraea; species Nonomuraea spiralis. Next base: position 23,169 of record NZ_BMRC01000010.1, on the reverse strand, counting down.
TCCCGCCGGTAGTCGCCGGTGACGGTCTCGCCGTCGGACGTCAGGACCCGGGGCGGCGTGAGCGCCTCGTACGACCGGAACGCCTCCCGCCTGCCGCGCACGAGCTCGGCGTCGGCCTCGCCGGTGCGGACGACCTCCCGCAGCTCCTCCAGCCTGAGGAAGTAGATGTCGTCGACCTCGCCCAGGACGCCGGACCGGACGAGGCGATCGGCCTCCCGCAGCAACGCCTGCTTGTAGACGAAGTAGCGGCTGACCATGCCGTACTTGGGGTATTCGCGGTATCCGGCGAAGGCGCGGACGCGGTCGATCATCCGCTTGGTCTCCTCGGCCTTCTGCTCCCCGTCGGGCAGGGCGCGCAACCGCGTCAGCAGGTCCTCCTCCTTCCGCAGCGACTCCTGACGTCCCTGTTCGAAGCGCTGCTCGCCGGCGCCCGGCGCGAAGTTCCTGACGTTGCCGAGGACTGCGGGCAGGAGCGTGGCGGGGCGCTCGCTCCAGCGGGTCCTGGTGATGTCGATCTCGCCCGCGCAGCGCATGCCGTACGTGTCGAGGTAGCCGCGGATGGCGTCACGCGCCGCCGGTCCGCCGGGCAGCCCGGCGAGCTCGTCGAGGAAGCCGTCACCCTCCCGGCCCTCGTCCGCGACGCGCCGCAGGAACGCCACGACGTCCGCGTACGGCCGGATCGTGTCCGCGACGTCGAGCAGCGCGAGCCCCATCTCCGAGGTGACGTTGTGCGGGACGGACTGCGTGAGCACGTCGGCCACGTTCTTCTCGCCCAGCCAGGTCTCGATGTGATCGTTGATCCACCAGGCCGCCTCCATCCCCGCCATGATCACCTGGAGGGTCCGCGGCTCGAACAGGACCCGCTTCAGCTCCCCGATGTCGGACAGGACGAAGTCGAGCAGCGCCGTACCGTGCAGGCCCCGGATCTCGCGCCGCAGGGTCGCGAGGGACGCCTGACCGCGTTCGATCAGCTCCGTGACGACGGCCGGATCGGTCTCGATCGGCGCGGCCGGGCTCCCGCCGGGTACGGCGGCCGGACCGTCGTCCGGCAGCGAGGGGACGAAGTCGCCGCGGTCGAGCACGGTCTGCAGCGCGTCCCGGATGAGCGGGTCGGACCTGCCCAGCGTCCCGACGAGCTGCGCGCGACCCGACGGCGTCGCCAGGACGGGGGCCACGTCGACGAACAGCCGGCCGCCCGCCTCGTGCATCGGCCGCGGCGTCGTCAGCTGCCACAGGGAGAGCCCGAGCGGCTTCATCGCGTCGGTCATCATCTGCTGGTGCCCGACCGAGACGTAGACGTGGTTGTCGTCGTCATCGGTGCCGGGCACGGGGAACAGGGTGGTGATCGGCCTGCTCTGGACGATGTGGAAGTCGTCGCCGACCAGGCACCATTCGATGTCCTGGGGCCGTCCGAAGTACGCTTCGATCCGCCGGCCCAGCCGCGCCAGGCGCACGACCTGCGCGTCCGTCAGAGCCGGCCTCTTCTGCCGCTCCGGCTCGACCGGCTCCTCCCGCGTGCCGCCGCCCGGCGCGGCCAGGACGGAATGCGGCTTGGTGGCGATCGTCGAGGTGCTGACCCGGTCGTCGCGGACCGTGTAGACGTCCCCGGCGGCCAGGCCCGCGACCAGCGCCTCGCCGAGCCCCCAGCCCGCCTCCACGGTGGTGATCTTCCGGTTCGAGGTCACCGGGTCCGCGGTGAAGAGCATCCCGGCCGCGTCCGGGAACACCATCCGCTGGACGACGACCGCCATCCGTACCTTCCGGTCGTCGAAGCCGTTGCGGCGCCGGTAGGTCACCGCCCGCTCGGTGAACAACGAGGCCCAGCACAGCCGTACGTGCCGCAGGATCGCCTCCAGGCCCGTGACGTTCAGGTAGGAATCCTGCTGACCGGCGAAGGACGCGGTCGGCAGGTCCTCGGCCGTCGCGCTGGAACGCACCGCGTAGGCGGCGTGCTCCCCGAGCCGGGCGAGCGATTCGCCGATCGCCGCCACCAGTTCGCCGGGCACCTCGACGCCCTCAATGGCACGGCGGACGTCGGCGCTGATCGTGCCGATCGCGGCGCGGTCGTCCGGTTCGACCCGCGCCAGCAGGTCGAGCCGGGCGTCGATCGACGGCGCCGCGGCCACGACCTGGCGAAAGGCGTCCGTCGTGACGCAGAAGCCGTCCGGCACGCGGACGCCGTCGATCCGCGACAACTCGCCCAGATGCACGCCCTTGCCGCCGACGTCGGCGATGTTCGTCGAGTCGATCTGCTGGAATCCCATGACGTGGCGCAATTCCATCGCTCCCTCGTTCGTCGGACCGGTTCGCAACGGGCAAGTATGGGGCACTTTTCGATGCCTCATGAGGGACGCATGTCTGATATAAGGTGAAAATGGAGGGGAATTACGGTTTGGCGGCGAATACCCAGCGGTTGGTGGCCAGGGCGTCGTCGGGCTCGGGGCGCGGGCCCCGGCCGTGACAGCGGGCGAAGTCGTAGGGCGTGCGGACCGTGACATGCCAGCGCAGTTTCCCCAGCAGGCCGATGGAGTCGGGACGCGGCCGCCTGTCGAACAACGCCAGCAGATCGACGCCGATCTGCTCCCTGGCCGCCGCGTAGACGGGATTGGCGCGGGATTGGAACGTTCCCAACCCGAACTTGACCTCGTAGGCCAGGACACTTCCTGCGGCGCTCAGGTCGTCGATCGTCCGGAGCAACCGCAGCTCGACCTCCGGCGGCAGGTAGAGCAGAAGCCCCTCCGCCAGCCAGGCGGTCGGCGCGGCCGGGTCGAAGCCCGAGGCCAGCAGCGGCCCGGCCCAGTCATGGCCCACATCGGCCGCGACCACCCGGCGCCGCGGCGCCGGGGCCATCGGGACCGGGGCGCAGGGATCGCCGGCGAGCGCGCCGAGCACCTGATCCTTGAACTCCAGCACGCCCCCGCGATCGACCTCGTGCACGACCTGCCCGGCGGGCCAGGGCAGGCGGTAGGCCCGCGTGTCGAGCCCCGCGCCGAGCAGGACCACCTGCCGGACGCCGGTCGCCGCCGCGTGCAGCAGGAAGTCGTCGAGCACCCGGGTACGCAGCCCGAAGTACCGTCCCAACCGGCCCCACAGCGGGTCGGCGTCGCCGCCGGGCACCTCCCACGGACGGGTCGGCCAGGCGACCGACGCCGCGGCGGCACGTACGAAGTGCTCGGCGTAGGGGTCGGCGGCCAGCGAGTCGGATCGGTGGGTCTCGATCGCCCTCGCGGCGGCGACCATCAGGGCCGTCACGCCGACCCCGCTTTCGACACCGAGGTCCCGCGTCTGCGTCATCTGCTCTCCTGTCCGCTCACTTCTGCAGCCTTACAGCGGGCGACACGCCGGACGGTTCGAAGGACCGTCCGAGGGTCGTCCGCAGGGTTGTTTCGAGGGGAGTTCGCAGGGTCGTTCCGAAGGCCCGCCTGCAGGGTCGTTCTAGAAGGCCGCCCGCGGGGCCGTTTGGACGGCCGTTCGCGGGGGCTTTGCGTGAGGATGACTCACGGGGTGGCGGCGCCTTCGCCGGCTGTGGTCTCGGCGGGTACGCGGGCCTGCTCCGGCACCCACGAGGCGGGGGCGTCGTGGGTGGTGAGGTGGGCGCCGTAGAGGGCGGCCATGAAACGCAGGATCTCGCCGTCGGGCAGGTGACGGCTGGTGGTGCAGTCGGTCAGCACCGTGATGTGGAACCCTTTCTGGAACGCGGTGCGGGCGGTCGAGTCGAGACAGACGTCGGTGTACAGACCGGCGAGCACCAGGCGGTCGATGCCGCGCCCGCGCAGGTGCCACTCGAACCCCTCGCTGAGGAAGGCGTCGAAGCAGGCCCGCTTGGTGAAGACCGCCTCTCCCGGCGCGGGCGCGACCCCGTGGAACTGGGCGCCCCACGTGCCCTCCAGGCACTTGGACGGCTTGCCCAGCGCGAGGTCGCGCCGCCGCCAGCTCACCCCCTGATGCACGGCGTCACCGGTGAACCGGACGAAGACCACCTCGATGCCGCCCGCCCGCGCCGCCTCGACGGCTCGGACGGTGTTCGCCACGACGGTGTCGAGGGTCGCCAGGTCACCCTGGTAGCGGGCACGGGCGGTCGGGCCGACGCAGAAGTCGTTCTGGAGATCCACGACGACCAGGGCGGCGCGGTCCCGCGGGTGTTGCACGTCGGTCACGAGTCCGCCATCAGGACCGGTCTGCTCTCCGGCTCCAGCACGTCGAGCAGGGCGTCGACCACGGCGGTGGTGGAATGGGCCCCGCCGGCGTCAGGGGTGGCGACGCCGTGGCGGCCGAGCGCCCTCAGGCCGCGCTCGACCATCAGCGCCGCCCCCGCGCACCCCGCGTGCCGTTCCGCGATGACCGCCGCGGCCCGGATGGTCGCCACCGGGTTGACCTTGTCGGCCCCGGCCAGGTCGTCGGCGGAGCCGTGGACGGTCTGGTACTCGATCAGGCCGTTGGCGTCGGGGTGGAGGTAGACGTTCTCGGTGCAGCGGTTCTCCTGCCGCTCGGAGCCGAAGCGGTCGAGCAGGACCACGTGCATGATGTCGGCCCACTCGTTGCCCGCGATGATCACCGTACGCGGGCGGGGGCCGCGTTCGATGAGGTTACGGTTGACCGTGTCCGGCTGGTACAGGCCGATGTGCACGCCGTGGCGCGCGGCGCTCTCGGACACCCACTCCTCAAGAGCCCCGTCGAGCAGGTGGAACTTGTAGGCCATGACGATCTCGTCGATCCGGCCGTCGGGCCACTCCTGCCGCGCCCGCCGCAGGGCCAGGGTGATGACCTTCTCGGTGATCTCCCTGCTGAACGCCATCGTACGGACGAGCGCACCCGGAACGTGGGTGTTCTCGCCCGTGTAGAAGCCCTGGGCCTGATCCCTGACCAGCAGCAACGAGCCTTCGGGGGTGGGGATGGCGTCGACCTTCGCCGCCTGCAGCCGCCGGCGGACCAGGTAGAGCGACTGGGCGTTGATCGCCGTGCGGAAGACGGCCGGGACGCCCGCGACGGCCAGCGTGCGGCAGAACCGCGTGTAGTGGTCGGCGTCGTCCTGGGTGATCTCGCGGACGCTCTCGGCCTCGGCGTCGGTCTTCAACGACACGTAGGAGTGGTAGGTGCGGTCCGACCGGATGAGGTCAACGGTCGTGCCGTAGGCGCCGGAGATCCCGGCCAGCACTCGCTCGAAGACGGCCGCGAGCTCGGGGCCGGTGCCCCGGCCGACGGCGAGTCCGATGGCTGGTTCCACTGCTGCTGCTCCCATGACGTAGAAAGGCGGACGCGACGGCTGCTGCGGGGCCGTCAGTTGTCGGGTTCCTCGACCAGGAGGTCGCCCACGATCTCCGCCTTCTCGGGGCTGTAGTACTCCTTGATGCCCTCGGCCCAGACCGGGACCTTGACCTGGTCGTCGGGGGTGGGGCCGAACGCGTCGAAGAGGGTGTCGACGTTGCGCCGCTTGAAGCCGATGGCGGTCATGAGCGCCATGAAGTCGGTGCGGTGGATGAGGCCGTCGCCGTCGGGGTCGCCCAGCTCGGCCAGCGCCTCGGCGAAGTCCTCGAGCGCGTCGTCGAACCGCTCGGGGGACAGGACGCAGGCGCAGTACTCCTCGAAGGTGATGCGGCCGTCGTTGTTGGAGTCGAGCTCCGAGGCAAGGGTCGTCCAGTAACGACGGAAAGCGTCTCTGATCGCGCCTTTGGCGGCTTCGGTGGAACGCGGGGAGGCGGCTACGACGCGGTTGGCCATGAGGTCGAAGTCGTCGGCCTCAAGATAACCGGCGCCTCTGACGTCGAACAGGGTGAAGATGAGCTTTACTCGATCAAGGGCCGCGTCGTTCATGCCTGTCGCCTTTCTGCGGTGGTTACGGGTGCAGACTATATGCCTGGCGGATGGCCCGAGGACGGGCGAGTCTTTGTCTGCCAGGAAACATGGAGCCAGCTAACTGGCTTAATCCGCCCGAAATCCACGGTAACCCGACAAAGCTTAAGAAGCGCGTGCTTGTTGTCGGCTTCGCGGTAGAAGGACGCCGTGACGCCGGGGATATTTCATGACATATGAGGATTTGTGCATCAGGTCTCTCGGGGGTCGGCTTCCGTGTATCTCTATGGTTACTTCTTTGTAACTCGGCACGATGGCCGGACAGATCGTTCCGGCGCCCCGGGGGTGTGAAGGGGGCGTGCGCGGGGGGCGTGTGGGGATGCCGTTGTCACAGCTCCGCCTGGGACGGGGAGCCGTGGCCGGTGATCGCGGCCGGTCCTTCGTCCGCCGGGCGGGTGGCCGCCGGTGTGTTCGCCGCCGGGCGTGCCGGGGCGCGTCCCGCGCATCGAACCCCTGCTTCTGGTTGCGCCGGATCGTCCCCGACGGTATGGCGGGTCCGCCGAGCCGCCGAGCCGCCGAGCCGTCCGGCCGGCCCGCGACGGGTGCGGCGGGCGGATCGGGCGCTGGGCGGTTGCAAAATGCCCGGGAAGTCGGACGAATGGACAGTTTTTGGACTGCGAAGTGAGCAAGGGGTCCGTCTAGCCTGCCGGGACGGTAACGGACGGAGAACCATGCGTACTATCGGACTGATCGGCGGGTTGAGCTGGGAATCGACCGTCATCTACTACCAGATCATCAACCAGCGCGTACGTGAGCGCCTCGGCGGCAGTCACTCCGCCAACAGCCTGATCTGGTCGGTCGACTACACGATCGTCGAAGACCTCATCTTCGCCGGCCGGTGGAAAGAGGTGGGTGAGATGCTCGCGGAGGCGGGCGTCCGGCTGGAGGCCATGGGGGCCGAGATGCTGCTCATCTGCAGCAACACCTTCAGCCGGGTGAACGACGAGGTGGAACTGGCGACGCACGTCCCCGTGCTGCACATCGCCGACGCCGTGGGGGCCGAGGTCCGCGCGCGGGGCATGCGCAAGGTGGGCCTGCTCGGCACCCGTTTCACCATGGAGGAGCCCTTCTACCGGGACCGGCTGGCCGGGCACGGCTTCGAGGTGCTCGTACCGGAGCGCGCGGAGCGCGAGCTGGTCCACCGGGTGATCTTCGAGGAGCTGATACGCGGCGTGCTGCGGCCCTCGTCCAGGGACGCCTACGTACGGACGATCGCCGGTCTGGCCGACCGGGGCGCCGAGGCCGTCATACTCGGCTGCACCGAGATCGAGCTGCTGATCAGCGACAAGGACACCGCGATCCCGCTGCTGCCGAGCGCCCGGCTGCACGCGGAGGCGGCGGCCGGTTTCGCCCTGACCGGCTGACCGGCTGACCGGTTGATCGGCTGACCGGGCTGACCCGGTTGATCGGCTGACCGGTCGACCGCGTTCAGGCCGGGTCGACCGCGTTCAGGCCGAACCGTGCAGTTCGCGGCGCCACAACTCCTCGCACAGGCGGCCGATGCCCGCGAGCAGGTGACGGCGGTAGGTGGTGAAGGACAGGCCGAGGCGTTCGGCGGCGGCCTCCTGGGTGGGGGCGCCGCGCAGGTAGGTGACGTCGAGGGCGCGGTGCAGCTTGCCGGCCCGCGGGTCCCGGCCCAGGTCGTGAATGCCCTCTTCGAGCAGTTCGCGCAGGGCTCTGACGGGGTCGGCCCGGCCGGCGAGCAGCCTGGTGCGGGTGAGCGGGTTGGCCGCCAGCTCCCGGTGTTTCGACAGGTGGCGGAGGGCCTTGCGGACGGCGTCGGTGAACTCCGCCTCCGACATCACCGCCAGCTCCGGCTCGGGCCTGGCCGGAACCTCGTGCGTGCCGGCCGGCAGCAGCCGTTCCAGCCAGACCTGCGCCGGTACGGCCCGCCAGTCGTGGGCGAGCAGGACGTACTCGACGTCCCCCTCGCGCGCGTGGTCGCCGAGGTCGTGCATGTTGTAGTACCCGGAGTGCCCGTTCAAGGGGTCGTCGCCGCGGACGGCCATGAACGACCAGGCCATGCGTTCCGAGCGCAGGCACCAGCCCACGGCCCGCCATCGGATGAGGTCCGTCACCGGCGAGGCGCCCCGGTCGCGCCTGCGCACCCAGCTCCGGTTGACGGCCAGGTGCTCGCCGGGCCGCAGCGGCGCGGTGGCGCGGGCGGTGTCCCAGGCGGCGGCGACGACCGGGTCCGCCCGCGCGTCCGTCTTCGAGAGATCGTCCACGCAGAGCCAGGCACTGGCGCCGGCCAGCTCGCCGGTCGCGGTGCGCCGGTAGAGGCGGAACGCCTGAGGTTGCCCGGACGTCCAGTGGGAGACGGCCGACACCGTCGCGGGGTCCCACTCGGCGGCCAGGCGCAGCAGGTCGTCGGCGTCCTCGGGGTGCAGGACGGTCTCGTACACCTCGTCCTCGCCGTGCCAGAAATGCGGCTCGGGGGTCCTGCCCTCGCCGCGGTGCAGGTAGAACAGCGAGCCGACGGCTCCGAGCACGTCCGCGTCGTCGGCGGCGCGGATCTGCCGGGTGAGGCGGTCCTTGATGAGCCGGTGCATGCGGGCGTAGCCCTGCGGGTCGCGCCAGCGCAGGTCGGCCTCGAGGATCTCGCGTACGACGTCGTGCGGATAGAGCCCGAGCGGGCTCGACTCGACGAACGGCAGCCGCCGCAGCCAGGAGAACAGCTCGGCCGCGTCCTCGTCGGGCAGGACCGTGCGCAGCACGTCCTGCGTGGTCATGTACGTGTGCGCGCACACCTCCAGGGCGAGCCGGTGCGCGGGACCGGGCACCTCGCCGACGAGCTGGTCGAGCAGGGTCGCGACCACGTCGTGGGTGGGCGCCCAGCGGGACCCGGCGGCGCTGTCCCTGACCGCCACCGCGGCCCCGAGCGACAGGGCGAGCGGGTGCCCGCCGGCGAAGGCGAGCAGCGGGTCGAGCAGGTCGCCGGCCACGCCGCGGGAGTCCAGGAGCGCGGCGGCGTCCTCGGGCTCCAGTTCGCCCAGCGCGATGACCTGGAGGAGGTCGGCCCAGCCGGGATCGGCCTGCCACACCATGTCCGGGGGCACCCGTCCGGTCACCACGACCAGCGCGCCGACCGGCAGCCCCGGCAGGAACCGCTCGCGCAGCCAGCCCTCCAGGCCCTGGAGGCGTTCGAAGGTGTCGACCAGCAGCACGGCGCGCTCGTCGGCGAGCATCGGCCCGGTCTCGGCCAGGAAGGCCGCGGGGGAGGGGTCGAGCAGCCGCCCGTCCAGCGTCATCACATTGCGGCCGGCCTCGGCGGCCCGCTGGGCGTAGCGTCTCAGCAGCGCCGACTTGCCGATGCCGCCGGGACCGTGCACGAACAGCACCCTGCCGCCGCTGTGCAGCGCCTCGTCGAAGGCCGCGAGTTCCGCCTTCCGCCCGACGAAGGCGCGCTGCCTGGCCGCCTGGAGACGCCCTTCCAAGCGCCCGGCGGGTTGTCCCTCTTCACCGACCTCGCAGATCACTGCGGATCTCATACCAGGCAGCCCAGAGGCCATTCCGGTAACCCCGACCCGGAATCAATGGTAGGTGGCATACCGATGACTCTAGCGCCGGAAAGTCGCGAGATTCCCTGTGTCATGCTGCAAATCGCAATAAATCAGAGAAGCGTGGTATCGGTGCACGTCGCGATAGAAGATCACCGAATGCGGTGTTAACCCGTACGGCGATTCCCGCGCCATTGCAACGGCATATATCAACCGTCAATACAGGGTCAAGCTGTCCGATCAAGAACCGGCCAGCGCAATCGCACAAGCACTCAGGCCGTATTCACTGGACGCCTTCACGAACACCAGATCACCTGGTTCGATCAACCCTGTGGCCAGGGTGACGGCCTCGGCCACGTCGTCCGCCGTGTACACGCTCACGCCCAGGCCGGCGTCCCCGGCCGCCGCGGCCGTGGCCCGCGGGTCGTCGTCGCCGACCGCGATCAGCACGTCGATGCCCAGCTCGGCCACCAGCCGCCCCACCTGCGCGTGCCGGTCCCGCGAGGCGTCCGCCTGCTGTCCCATCCCGCCGAGCACGGCGACGGTACGGCGGTCGCCGGCCAGCGCCCTGAACGCGCGTAACCCGGCCCGCATGGACTCCGGGTTGGCGTTGTAGGCGTCGTTGATCACGGTGACGCCGTCCGGCCGGTCGAACACCTCGAAGCGGCCCGAGGAGCGCGGCCCGGCCGCCGTGAGCCTGGCGGCGATCCGCTCGGCGGACAACCCCAGCGCGTACGCGGCCGCGGCGGCGGCCAGCGCGTTGGCGACCTGGTGCTCGCCGATGAGGCCCAGCTCGACCCGGGCGCGTCCGGAGGGTGTCACCAGGTCGAAGGCGGGCCTGGCCAGCTCGCCCATCGACGCGTTCTCGGCCCGTACGTGGGCGTCGGCCGCCGTGCCGTACAACACGATCCGGGCCCGGGTGCGCTCGGCCATGCCCAGGACGTACGGATCGTCGGCGTTGAGCAGCGCGTACCCGTCGGGGGTCAGCGCCTCGACCAGTTCGCCCTTGGCGGCGGCCACGTCGGCCAGCCCGCCGCCCATCCGCGAGATGTGCGCGGCGCCGACGTTGAGCACCAGGCTCAGGTGCGGCGGCGCGATCCCCGTCAGGTACGTCAGGTCGCCCTTCCGGCCCGCGCCCATCTCCAGCACCAGGTAGCGGGTCGCCGGATCGGCGCGCAGCACGGTGAGCGGCAGCCCCAGCTCGTTGTTGAACGAGCGGTCGGTCGCGATCGTCGGGGCGTCCGGTTCGAGGATCTGGGCCAGCAGGTCCTTGGTCGTGGTCTTGCCGACGGAACCGGTCAGCGCGATCACGGTCGGGTCGAGCCGGGCGAGCACGTGCCCGGCCAGCAGGCCCAGCGCCCGCTGCACGTCCTCGACCACCAGCGCGGGCACGCCCACGGGACGGGTGGCCAGCACGGCCGTGGCGCCGTCGGCCACGGCTCTGCCCGCGTAGTCGTGGCCGTCCACGCGGGCGCCGGCGGTGGCGGCGAACAGGCCGCCCGGCCTCACCTCGCGGGAGTCCACCGCCGCGGGCGCGGTCACCAGCGCCTCGGGGGCGGTCACGTCGTGCAGGCCGGCGTCGACGACACGCGCGATCTCGGCCAGCGTCATGGGGATCATGGAGTACTCCTGGTCGGCGCCGGGTCGCAGGGGCGGCTCATGCGCCGCTTCTGGCCAGCGCCAGGTCGATGAGCCGGCCCAGCAGGTCCGGGTACGGGACGCCGCCCGCCCCCCAGGCCCTGGCATAGACGGAACGAGGGGTGAAACCGGGCATGGTGTTGATCTCCAGCACGTACAGGCGGCCGGTCTCCTCCTGGTAGAGGAAGTCCACGCGGGACAGGCCGTAGCCGCCGATCGCCCGGTAGGCGCGCAACGACAACTCGCGCACCTCGTCGGCGACCCGTTCGGGCAGCGCCACCGGGATCGTGGCGATCTCGGCCCGGCTGAGGTACTTGGTCTCGTAGTCGAGCCAGTCGCCGCTCACCAGCAGCTCTCCCACCACCGACGCCTCCGGCTCGTCGTGGTCGCCGAGCACGCCGCAGATCAGCTCGCGGGCCCGCACGCCCTGCTCGACGAGCACCACCCGGTCGTAGGTGAGGGCCAGCTCGACGCCCGCGCGCAGCTCCTCGACGGAGGTGACGCGGGAGATGCCGATGGAGGAGCCCATGTTGGCCGGTTTGACGTACATCGGCCATTCCAGTGACTTCACCAGGCTCCACGGGTCGGTCGTGCCGCGCCAGTCGTGCTCGGTGAACCAGACGTGCGGGGTGACGGGGACGTCCTCGGCCAGGAACGAGCGCCGCATCGCGACCTTGTCCATCGCCACGGCCGAGGCCAGCACCCCGCAGCCCACGTACGGCAGGCCGAGCACCTCCAGGTGCCCCTGGATGACGCCGTCCTCGCCGTACGGGCCGTGCATCACGGGGAAGACCACGTCGGCCACGTCGGCGGACAGGTCGAGCGGCCATCTGCCCTGCCGGTCGACGACGACGAGGAACGGCGCGTACCGGTCCTTCGGCAGGGCGTCGAGCACCGCCTGCGCCGACTGGAGCGACACCTCGTGCTCGGGGGACGGCCCGCCGGCCAGCACGGCCACGCGCAGCCGTTCTGTCATGATCGCGATCAGCCCTTCCTGCCCTGGAGTTCGCCGGCGGCGCCGGTACGGCCGCCTCGATGGACCCGATGAGTCTGAATGCTCGGCCTGATCGGTTCCCAGCCCATTCGCTGTCCACTTTCTGGTCATCCCGGCTCTCCCGGACGGCCCATGCTCCGGCACTGCCGGGGGCCGACCTTCTGGCCGCCGCCGGCGACGGTGACCCTGACAGGGCCTTCCGGCGCCGGCACGGAGGCCGTGCACACGATCTGCTCGACGGCCAGCGTGGACAGTTCGCCGGCCGGGGTCGCCAGGGTCACCACCAACTGACCGGCCGGGTCGGAGGACACCGAGAACGGGCCCGCCTCGGGCGGCACGTCGGTGGTGAGCCCGTGCGCCCGCTCCCTGTCGGTGGCCCCGGCCGCCAGCAGCGTGAGCCGGTCCGCCTGCGACAGCCGGCCGCCGAGCCGCGTCACCGCGCTGACCCGGCCGTTCTTCACCAGGAAGAGGGTGACCGTCGAGGTCGGCACGACGGCCCCCTTCGGAGGGGCGCCGCCGGTGATGACGCCGCTCGGCCGTACGCCGCAGCCGGTCAGGACGGCGAGCGGCACGAGGCCCGCGGCGAGCAGGCGGCGGGCGAGCCCGGCCCTCACGCGGGTTCCCCGTCCGGCTCCTGGGCCACGCGGGGCAGGCGCAACGTGAACCTGGCGCCGCCGTCCGGGGCGTTGGCGACGGTGAGGTCGCCCCGGTGCAGGCGGGCGTTCTCCCGCGCGATGGCCAGGCCGAGGCCGCTGCCCTCGGACCTGGCCCTGGCCGCGCTGGCCTTGTAGAACCGGTCGAACACGTGCGGCAAAACCGCCTCCTCCAGGCCGGGGCCATGGTCGCGGACCTCAAGCTCGATCCATCGCGGGCCGGAGGAAAGACGTACGGACACCGGCGGCTCGCCGTGCCGCAGGGCGTTGCCGACCAGGTTGGCGAGGATGACGTCCATGCGGCGCGGGTCCAGCCGTGCCGTCACCTCGGGCGGCAGCTCCGTCTGGACCGAGTCCGACCAGCCCCGGGCCCGCAGGGTCGCGTGGACCAGCTCGGCGACGTCGACCTCGTTCAGCGCGAGGGCCGCGACGCCGGAGTCGAACCGGCTGATCTCGATGAGGTCGTTCACCAGGCCGGTCAGGGCGAGCGTCTCCTGGCTGACCAGCCGGGCGGCCCGTCCGGCTGGCTCGGGCAGCCGCGTCGAGTCCTCGTCGAGGACGTCGGCGACCGCGGTGAGCGCGGCCAGCGGGGTGCGCAGCTCGTGGGAGACGTCGGCCACGAACCGCCGGGCGTCGGCCTCCATCTCGCGCAGCTGCCTGACGTGCCGTTCCAGCTCGGCGGCGGTGTTGTTGAACGTGCGTGCCAGCTCGGCCAGCTCGTCGGAGCCGGTGACCGCGATCCTGGTACGCAGCTCGCCCTCGCCCAGCAGGCGGGCCGCCCGGCCGAGCTCGCGTACCGGACGCAGCACGCCACGGGTGGCCAGCAGCGCGAGGACGACCGCGAACGCCAGGGCCGCCCCGCCGATCAGCCAGGCGGACGCGGCGAGCCCGTCGACGCTGCGCTCTTCGCCGAGCAGGCTGCGCGCGGTGTAGACCTCGATGCCGGACAGGCGCGTCGGCCGGTCCCCCTCCACGATCAGCAGCGGCGTGCCGATGATCAGGATGGGCGCGTTCTGCCAGATCACGCGCTGCCAGGCGACCTCGCCGTCGGCCACGGCCCGCCGTACCTGCCGGGGGACCAGGGCGAGGTCCAGGCCGCCCGGTGAGCGCGCCGCGCCGAAGACGGCGACCGCGGAGCTGTTCCTGTCGGTCACGGTCCGGGCGATCTCGCCGAGCTCGGCCGGGTCCGGCGTCGCGCTCCGCAACGGGAAGACCGCGTCCAGGCGGTTCGTCATCGCCTGCACCGCGGTGTCCTGGGTCGCCTGGAGGATGGCGTTGCGGGCCTTGACGTAGATCCCGCCGGCCACCGCCGCCGCGGTGACGACGGACAGCAGCGCGAACGCGAACAGCAGCCGGGCCCGCAGTCCCAGAGTCGGCCGAGACGTCACCGGAGGCTCACACCGGCCCGAACCGGTACCCGAACCCGCGTACCGTCTGCACGTAGACGGGCGCGGTCGAGTCGTCCTCGATCTTCGCGCGCAACCGCTGCACGCAGGCGTCCACGAGCCGCGAGTCGCCGAAGTATCCGTGCTCCCAGACCGACTCCAGCAGTTGCTGGCGGCTGTGCACCCGGCCCGGCGTGCCGGAGAGCTCCAGCAGCAGGCGCAGCTCGGTCGGGGCGAGGTTGACCGGCTCGCCGCGGTTGGCGACCACCAGTCCGGCCCGGTCGATGGTCAGGTCCCCGTAGCGCTCCAGCTCCGCCTGATCCCGGCCGATCCGCCGGAGCACCGCGCGGATGCGGGCGTCCAGCACCCTGGGCTGCACCGGTTTGACCACGTAGTCGTCGGCGCCCGCCTCCAACCCGGCCACGACGTCCATGTCGTCGCCGCGCGCGGTCAGCATGATGATCGGCACCTCGCCGATGACCCGGATGCGGCGGCAGACCTCGAACCCGTCCATGCCGGGCAACATCAGGTCGAGCACGACGACGTCGGGCAGGTCCATACGGATCAGGTCGAGCCCCAGCTCGCCGGACTCCGCAGTGCGCACCCGGTGGCCGTGCCGGGTCAGGGCCAGGTCGAGGCCCTCCCGTACGGCCGGGTCGTCCTCGATCAACAACACTCGCGACACGCCGCCGAGTTTCACCGCACGCTCCATAGGTCACCGCTGGTCAGATCCACTGTCGGCCCGCTGTGTCCGCGCACTGTCCGCGCCGTGTCATGGTCGTGTCACGGTTGCGGCCGACGGTGCTCGCCGTCGACAAACCATGACATGCGGGGGACAACGCGCGCACATTCGGCGCCAATCGTTGTCGGCATGAACGGACCACGGACCATCCCACCACGGCCCAGGGACCGGCTGTACGCCGCGCTCACGCTGGTGCTCGCCGTGCTCCTGCTGCCCGCGGCGTTCGTCCGCGGTCCCGGCCGCGCCAGGGAACGGGCCTGCCGCTGGGCGTTATGGATGCGGTTCCCCGCCGAGGACCTGAGAGGGCTCGACGCGGGCGCCAGGACGGCCTTCGAAGCGGCGCGCACCGAGGCGCTCTGGGGTCACGGCCAGCTCCTCGGCCTCACCTCGGGGTACCGCGACGCCGTCGTCCAGCAGCGCATGTTCGACGAGGAGGTGCGCCGCACCGGCTCCCCGGCCACGGCACGGATGCTCGTGCTGCCGCCGGCGGAGTCCAGCCACGTCAGGGGCATCGCGCTGGACGTCCGCCCGCACGAGGGGGCGCGCTGGCTGGAGGAGCACGGCGCCCGCTACGACCTCTACCGCATGTACGACAACGAGTGGTGGCACTTCGAGTACCGCCCCGACGCCTGCGGCACGCCGCCACCACGGCGCCCCCACCCCGGCATCGGCTACATCCTGGAGAACGGCGGCCAGCTGTGACCCGGGGGCCGGCCCCGGCGCCCAACTCCCGCGCCTGGACATCGCCCGGCGGGCGGGCGTAGGAAAGAGCGGTGACCATGGAGACGGCGCTCGTCGTCGGCACCGGACTGATCGGCACCTCGGTCGCGCCGGCCCTCCGCGAGAAGGGGGTCGCGGTCCACCTCTCCGACGTCGACGCGCATGCCGTACGGCTGGCGCGGGAGCTCGGCGCGGGCCAGGAGCGGACCGGCCAGGGCGTGGACCTGGCGTTGATCGCCGTACCGCCGCACGTCGTGGGGGAGCGGCTGGCCGAGTTGCAGCGGCGGGGGGCCGCGCGGGCGTACACCGACGTGGCCAGCGTCAAGGTCGATCCGATCGCCGACGCGCGGCGGCTCGGCTGCGACCTGACCTCCTACGTCCCCGGCCACCCGCTCGCCGGACGGGAGCGGTCCGGCCCGGCCGCCGCCCGCGCCGACCTCACCGCCGAGTTCCCCGCTGTGGCGGCGCGCAAGCTCGGCTTCCACGACGTGCCGCTGCTCTGCGCGACCGAGATCGCCGTGCCGGGGGCGCTGCCCCGGGTGGTCCGGCTGCCGGCCCACGTCGAGACCGGACGCCCGCGTTCCGCGATCCGGCACGTCTACCTGCGCGGCGCGGCGGCGTTGCGGCCGGACGTCGTTCCATGAGCACGGATCAGGCGAGGGTCAGGAAGAGCTTCTCCAGCTCCTCCTGTGTCATCGGCGGGCCGTCCGGGCCGCCTGTGAGGCACTGACGCATCCCGCTCGCCACGATCGTGAACCCGGCCCGGTCCAGCGCCCGGGAGACGGCGGCGAGCTGGGTCACGACGTCCTTGCAGTCGCGGCCCGACTCCACCATCGCGATCACGGCGGCGAGTTGCCCCTGGGCCCGTCGCAGGCGGTTCAGGACAGGTCGCGTCGAGTCGTCGTCTATCCGCATGGCGAGCCCGGTGTCGTCGTCGGCGCGTGCGCGCGGGCCGATCTCGCGGCCCGCCACCGGGCGGCGACCGCCGCGGCCAGTACGGCCCCCACCCCCGCCCACGTGACCGGATGCGTCCAGACGGCGGCGTCGAGCTGCTGGACGAGCACGAAGACGCCCATGACGACGACGAACCAGCCGAACGCCGTGCGCAGCGCGTCCTGGGGGATGCGGCCCGCGAGCCGGCCGCCGGCCAGGCTGCCGACCACCGCGGCGGCCGTCACGGTCAGGGCGAGAGGCCAGTCGATCGCGACGCCCGCCAGGTGCCCGGCGAGCCCGGCGAAGGACTTCATCGCGATGACGAGCAGCGAGGTGCCGACCGCGACGCCCATCGGCAGCCCGCCGAGCAGGGCCAGGGCCGGGACGACGAGGAAACCGCCGCCCGAGCCGACCAGCCCGGTCACCGCGCCGACGACCAGGCCCTCCACCGCGATGTGCTTCAGGGGCAGGTCGGCGGGCCGTGCCCGCTCGCGGGCGCGCCGGGGCCCGCGGAGCATCGCGACCGCCGTGGCCAGCATCATCAGGGCGAAGGCGATGAGCAGGACCGTGCCGGGGACGTACTCGGCCAGCCGGCCGCCGCCGTATGCCCCGGCCATGCTGAACGCGCCGAACAGCAGCCCGGTGCGCCAGCGGATCCGCCGGGCCCGCGCGTGCGGGACCAGCGCGGCCAGGCTGGTGACGCCGACCACGAACAGCGAGGTGGCGATGGCCTCCTTGGTGCCCTGCCCGGCCAGGTAGACCAGGATCGGCACCGTCAGGATCGAGCCGCCGCCGCCGAGCACGCCCAGGCTGACGCCGACGAGCAGGGACGCCGCGACGACCAGAGCGGTCACGAGGTGCTCCGCAGCTCCGCGATCACCGTGCGGATGTCGGGACGCGGCCCGCGGTTGTACGGCAGCCTCGACAGCAGGACGCCCATGGCACAGGAGTTGCTGACGGCCGCGTACGTCAGGCCGGCGCCGATCGCGGTGCCGATCAGGTGCGCGCCGGGCACGAACACCCCGACGAGGCCGGTGACCAGGACGATCGAGCCCGCCACGAGCCGGACCTGGCGTTCCATGTCCCACCGCTCGGGCCCCCGCTCGACCGGCGCGCCGGCGGCCTCCCAGGCGACGACGCCGCCCTCCAGGACACGCAGGTTCGGCAGGCCGGCCTCGGCGAGGGCCTGCTCGGCCTGGGCGGCGCGGGCTCCGGAACGGCAGACGAGCACGACGTCCTCGTCGAGGTGGGCCGTCAGCTCGGCCCGGTGCTCGCGCAGGGTCGCCAGCGGCACGTTGTACGAGCCCGGGATGTGCGCCGTACGGAACTCGGCGGGCGTGCGCACGTCGAGCAGGCGCGGCGCCCGCCCCTCCTGGACGAGCCGATGCAGCACGGCGGGGGAGAGGGACAGGGAGGGAGTGGTGCTCATGCGAGATTCCATTTCGATGGTACGAAAATACCCAGGGGGGTATCGTGCGAAGCCCCTGCGGGCAGGGCAGGGCAGGGCGGGGCCAGGAGTGGGAGTCGGTCAGGCGGCGGCCGGGGCCGCCGACAGGGCCCAGGCGGCGTAACCGCCGAGGACGTCGGAGACGTCCCGGAAGCCGCGGTGGCGCAGCAGGCTCGCCGCGATGGAGGACCGGTGGCCGCCCGCGCAGTGCAGGACCAGCGGCCGGTCGGCGGGCAGTTCACTGCTGCGCGCGGGCAGCTCGCTCAGGGGGATGTGCACGGCCGAGCCGATGAACCCGTTCGCCTCGCGCTCGCCGTCGGTGCGGACGTCCACGACGACGGGCGGGGTGTCGCCGGCGAGGGCGGCGCGCAGTTGCGCGGCGGTCAGGCGGCTGGCCGGGGCGACCTCGTCGGCGAGCCTCCGCAGCGCGTCCTCGGGGTTGCGCAGGTAGCCCGCGACGCGGTCGAAGCCGATCCGGGCGAGGCGGGTGACGACCTCCTCCTCCCGGTCCTGCGGCGCCAGGACGACCAGCTCGGCGGCCGGGTCGAGCACGGTGCCCGCCTGTTCGGCGAAGCGCCCGTCGGCGGGCACGTTCACCGCGCCACGCAGGTGCCCGGCGGCGAAGTCCTGCGGGTCGCGGGCGTCCACCACGACCGTCCCGGTGGCCCGCAGCCCGGTGAACTCGGCGAGGGCCAGCGGGCGCGGGGCCGCCGAGGCGTCGTAGCGGGCCCGGTCCTTGCGGTTGAGCTCGGCGTCGTAGGCGAAGTAGCCGGGCGCGGCCGGCTGTCCGGCGGTGACGAGCGCGACGAACGTGTCCTGGTCCATCGGCGCGCAGGCGTAGTTGGTGGCCCGCTGCTCGCCGATGGTCGACTGCCGCTCGGTCGAGAGGTTCTTGCCGCAGGCGGAGCCGGCGCCGTGCGCGGGGAAGACCCGCACCTCGTCGGCCAGGCCCATGAGCTTGTTCTGCACGCTGTCGTACAACATCGCGCCCAGTTCCCCGGAGGTCACGCCGACGGAGGCGAGCAGGTCGGGGCGGCCGACGTCCCCGATGAACAGCGCGTCGCCGGTCAGCACCCCGTACGGGACCGGGTCCCCGGCCCGTTCGTAGACCAGGACGCTGATCGACTCCGGGGTGTGCCCGGGCGTCTCCATGATCTCCAGGGTGACGTCCCCGAGGGAGATCCGCTCACCCTCGGCGAGCTTGCGGGTCGGGTACTCGGTCTCGGCGCGCCGGCCGTAGCCGATCCAGGCGCCGGTGTTGTCGGCCATCTCCAGGTGGCCGGCGACGAAGTCGGCGTGGAAGTGGGTGTTGACGACGCCCACGACGGTGAAGCCGTGCGCGCGGGCGTCGGCCAGGTACTCGGAGACGTCCCGGCGGGGGTCGACGACCACCGCCCGGCCGGTCCGCTCGTCGGCGATCATGTACGACGCCTGCGAGAGACAGTCCAGGTAGTACTGGGTGAAGAACACAGCAGTCCCTTTCCTTCGTGCGGAAACGCGCCCCCCGGAGGGGCGAGAGGGGCCCGGATACGGACGGCGCGCCGTGGGCGGCCCCGGCCGTGATACCCCCTCGGGTATCTACGTACCCGACAGTAGGTTGTTCTGGAGGAACCTGTCAAATACCCCCCCAGGTATCCCGTGGTTCCCCACCAGAATACCTGGGGGGGTATGGTGACCTGGTCATACGTCGCCTCCGCTCAGGACACCCCTCGACCTCGCTTCAGGCACGAAGGAACACCCGCCCGTGAAGACCACCCCCGCGTCCGCCCCGCCCGTACGCCTCGGGCTCCGGGAGAACCGGCTCCAGTTCTCCCTGCTGGTCGTCGTCAACGTCGCCGTCGGCGGCCTGGTCGGCCTGGAACGCACCACGGTCCCGCTCATCGGCACCGAGACCTTCGGCCTGACCAGCGACCTCGCCGTCTTCTCCTTCATCGTCGCCTTCGGCCTCACCAAGGCGCTCACCAACCTGGCCGCCGGAGCCCTGACCGCCCGCTTCCGCCGCAGGCAGCTCCTCGTCGCCGGCTGGCTGATCGGCGTCCCCGTCCCGTTCGCCCTGGCCTGGGCGCCCTCCTGGGGGTGGATCGTGGCGGCCAACGTGCTGCTCGGCCTCAACCAGGGCCTGACCTGGTCGATGACCGTCAACATGAAGATCGACCTCGTCGGGCCCGCCCGGCGCGGCCTGGCCACCGGTCTCAACGAGGCCGCCGGGTACACCGCCGTCGGCGCCACCGCCCTGCTCACCGGCTACCTCGCCACCGGCTACGGGCTGCGTCCCGTCCCCGAACTCGTCGGCGTCGTCTTCGTCGCGGCCGGACTGGCCCTGGCCCTGGTGGTCCGCGACACCGCCGCCCACGTGGCCCTGGAGCTCGAACGGCACCCGCCGCCCGCCGGCGAGCGTGTCGGGTTGGCGGCCGCGTTCGCCCGTACGTCCTGGCGCGACCGGTCGCTGCGCGGCGTCAGCCAGGCGGGGCTCGTCAACAACCTCAACGACGGCCTCACCTGGGGAGTCTTCCCCCTCCTGTTCACCGACCACGGCCTCGGCCTGGCCGCCGTCGGCCTGATCAAGGGCCTGTACCCGCTCCTGTGGGGCATCGGCCAGATCCCGGCAGGCCACCTCGCCGACCGCCTCGGCCGCAAACCGCTCATCGTCACCGGCATGCTCGTCCAGGCCGCCGGACTCGTCCTCGCCCTCGTCCTGCTGGACAACCCCTTGCTCGCCGGGATCCTGTCCGCCGTAGCCCTCGGGCTCGGCACCGCCATGGTCTACCCCGCCCTCATCGCCGCCGTCTCCGACCACGCCCACCCCGCCTGGCGGGCCAACGCGCTGGGCGCCTACCGCTTCTGGCGCGACATCGGCTACGCCGCCGGGGCCCTCGTCGCCGGCGTCCTCGCCGACGCGCTCGGCCTCGACGCCACGGTCGTCGCCGCCGCCGTCCTCACCGCCGCCTCCGGCCTGCTCGCCGCCCGCTGGATCGCCTGACGCGGACGCCGGACCGGGCGCTCAGGCGACGGGCCGGGCGTAGAGGGAGAAGGACTTGTCGCGTACGGGCCCCCGGGTCAGGCCCATGCACAACAGGGGACCGGCGCCGGGCGACACGAGCACGGCGAGCCCTTCGGGTTCGCGGGGCACGAGATCCCTGGCGGTGGCGTCCAGGAAGTGCTGCTCCACCTTCCCGCTGGGCAGGTGCAGGCGGTACAGGCGGATGTTCCCGCGCGAACTCCTGGGGTTGGCGGGCCCGTACGCGCTGCCGAGGAGCTGGTAGGCGTGGTCCCCGCGCAGGGCCATGCCCTGGAACGGCAGCCCGAGGCCGGCGCCCGGCTGCGGCAGGTCGGCGAGCGGGCGGAGGTCGCCGGCGGCCAGGCGGCCCGTGTCCAGGAGCCGGAAGCGGGGCGTGCCCGCGAGCTTGTAGCGCAGCAGCAACCGGCCGGTGCCGGGATCGACGGTGGGGGCGTTGCTGGTCGACCCCGGCAGCGGCCGGTAGACGGTCAGGCCGCGGGTGGCGGAGGTCAGGACGGCGCCGTCGACGAAGGGGAAACGGCAGATGCCGCGGCCGTAACCCGAGGCCGGGCTGGCGTCCCACTCGGTCCACACCACGGTGTCGCCGCCCGTGGTCCGCTGCACGCCCAGGGCGCCGCCGTGGCCGAAGCCCAGCAGGTACATCGTGCCGGTGAGGACGCCGTCCAGGGTCAGCCGGTTCAGGCACAGGTCGCCGCGCCGGGCCCGTTGGGCGTGGGTGCGGGCGCCGCGTTCGGCGTCCAGGCGTACGCCGCCCTGCATGAGTTGCAGCGCGTACAGGTGCCCGTTCCGCTCGTCGAAGGCGAAGGACTGCAAAACGGTGCTGTGCAGGAGGCGTCCGCCCCGGAGCAGGACGCGTCCGGCGGTGTCCAGGCTCTGGGCGTCGGTCCCGGACGACACCGCCACGGCGGGTGATGGCGAGAGGGGCATCGCGGCGGCGAGCGCGGCGGTCGCGCCGAGCCGCAGCGCGTCGCGGCGGCTCAGCGGCGCCATGAGGTCTTCCCGGCGGTGACGGCCTTCGCGGGGACGGCGTCCGTACGCGCCCCGGGGAGGCGGGTACCGCTGAGAACGTAATAGGCCGGGACGAACCCGGGCCCGTCGGCGAGGCGGTACCAGCGCGGATCGCCGTGGATGCGGCCGCCGCGCACCTCGCGGGCGAGGTCCACGAGGCTGCCGGGCGGGCATCGGCGGATGACGGCGAATCCGGCCCCGGGCCCGACCCGTACGGCCAGCGCGGCACGACCGGCCGTCACCCGCCCCTGCGCGTGCGTCCTGGCGGCGACCGGCACGGAGACGACCGGCACGGAGACAACCGGCACGGGGACGACCGGCACGGAGACGGCCGGGACGGGGACGGTTCGCCGGGCCAGGGCGGGGGCGGGCGGCGCGGCGGGAGGCGAGATCGTGACAAGGGCGGCGACCAGCACGATCGCGCGCAGAAATCTGGGATTCATCGAGACCTCCTGAAGAGGCGACAGATTGGTACTCCCCGACCACGCAACGACTCAAACATCTGTACATATGTTCAGATGGGTCTGCCCGCGTGCGTCGAACCTTGTTCGTCCGGCGTGCGTACCTCGCCACGACAGGGCAGCGAATCCTCTTCGTCGGGCAGGTTGGCAATGGACGGCTTCATCGTGTTCCGGAAGACCTCGGCCTGGCGGTGGGCCGTGGTCGTACTGGCCGCCGTCGCGCTGACAGGCTGCGGCGCGTCCCGGAACGGCCCGGCGGCCCATCACGGGGCCCCGGCGGGCGCCCCGCCCGTGCCCGCGACGCGCGCGCTGAGCCTGGAGGAGATCGCGACGACGATCGGCTGTCCGCCGGCCATCCAGGTGGACGCAGCGGAACTGCGGCAGGCCGCCTGTACGGCCTCCACCGGCCGCTACGTCATCGTCACCTTCGTCACCGACAAGGGCACCCGCGACTGGCTCGACTACGCCCAGATGTACGGCGGAACCTACCTGGTGGGCGTGCGCTGGACGGTGGTCTCCTCGCCCGACCTGCTACAGCGCCTGCGCGGCAGCCTCGGCGGCCGGATCGAGGCCCCTCGGCACGGCATGGGCACGGCCATGTCCGGCGCGACCGTGCCGTCCGCCCGGCGCGCTCATTGACATTTGCCACATCAACGACACAATACACATATGAACAGCTCTTCAGGCGAGAATGTGTTGGCCGTCGACGGTTGTACCGTCAAGGTGGTCGACGCCGACCGGGTCGCCGCCGTGCACGAGCGCATGCCCGCCGCCGAGGACCTGGCCGACACGGCCGACGTCTTCGGCCTGCTGTCCGAC
>NZ_BMRC01000009.1 GCF_014648435.1 Nonomuraea spiralis | reverse complement strand
ATGCATGGTTTTCATGCACTGGCTTTTAAACACACTGTTGAGTTCTCAAGAAACGGACGCGTACTTCCTCACCAGAACCCGTTCCCGGATCCTCGCTCAGAGGCCCTCACATTTCATTTCCTTCAGTCTACCAGATCCGGACGATTCTTGTCAAACCGCCCGATCCGGGAGCTTCCGGACCTGCTCCGTTTTGGAGCAACCCTGCTAACTTACTCTAACTTTCGGCCTTTGTCCAACCGCGAGGTTAGGCAGCCCGAAGGTCGGGGTTGATCAGCAGGGGTGTCGGGGCTGATCGGCCCCGCGTTGAAAACTGTAGCAGCCCCGAGGACGTCGAAGGTCCATCTTCGGTAACGAATGGACCTTCCCCGCGTGCGTATGGTTCAAACACCGAGCCCGGACAGCTGCGCCTCAAGGCGCGCGATGTCCGCGGCGGACTGCTCGGCACGGGCCCTGACCTTGGCCACCACGTCGTCGGGTGCCTTGGACATGAACTGCTCGTTGCCCAGCTTGCCGGTCGCCTGCGCGGCCTCCTTGCGGGCCGCGGCGAGATCCTTCTCCAGGCGCTTGCGCTCTGCCACGACGTCGATGGCGCCCGCGGTGTCGATCTCCACGGTCACCCCGCCCACGCTGAAGCGCGCTGTGGCGTTGAACGTCTCCGCCGGCTCGGTCAGCCGCAGCAACGCGCGAATCGCCCTCTCCTGGGCCTCCAGCGGCGTGCCGGCCAGCCCCAGCCGCGCGGCCACCTTCTGGCCGGGCTTGAGCCCCTGGTCGGAACGGAACCTGCGGACCTCGGTCACGAGCTCCTGAAGAGCGTCGATCTCGGCCTCGGCCGCCGGGTCGGCGTAACGGGGGTCGGCCTGCGGCCAGGGGGCCACGACGATCGACTCGCCGCCCGTCACCGCCCGCCACAGCTCCTCGGTGACGAACGGCACCAGCGGATGCATCAGCCGCAGCAGCGCGTCGAGCACGTGCCCGAGCACGAGCCGGGTGTGTTCGAGCCCCTCCCCGAGCTGGATCTTGGCCAGCTCCAGGTACCAGTCGCAGACCTCGTCCCAGGCGAAGTGGTAGAGCAGGTCGGAGACCTTGGCGAACTCGAACTCCTCGAACGCCGCGTCGGCCGCGTTCACCACGCTCTGCAGGCGTGACAGGATCCAGCGGTCGGCCGCGGTGAGGTCGAGCCCGTCGAGCGAGCCCACGGCCGCGCCGTTCATCAGCGCGAAGCGGGTGGCGTTCCAGATCTTGTTGCAGAAGTTGCGCGAGCCGGCCGCCCACTCCTCGCTCACCGCCACATCGGCGCCGGGGTTGGCGCCACGCAGCAGCGTGAAGCGGGTGGCGTCGGCGCCGAAACGCTCAACCCAGTCGAGCGGGTCGACCACGTTCCCGAACGACTTCGACATCTTCTTGCCGTATTGGTCACGGACCATGCCGTGCAGGGCCACGGTCTGGAACGGCGGACGGCCGTCCATGGCGTAGAGGCCGAACATCATCATCCTGGCCACCCAGAAGAACAGGATGTCGTAGCCGGTCACCAGGACGGAGGTCGGGTAGAACTTCTCCAGCTCAGGGGTGGAGTCGGGCCAGCCCAGCGTCGAGAACGGCCACAGGCCGGAGGAGAACCAGGTGTCGAGGACGTCGGCGTCCTGGGTGTAGCCGGCCGGCGGCTCCTCGTCGGGGCCCACGCAGACGACCTCGCCGGCCGGACCGTACCAGACCGGGATGCGGTGGCCCCACCAGAGCTGGCGGGAGATGCACCAGTCGTGCATGTCGTCGACCCAGTCGAAGTAGCGCTTGGCCAGCTCCGGCGGGTGGATGCGGGTGCGGCCGTCGCGCACGGCGTCGCCGGCGGCCTTGGCCAGCGGCGAGACGTTGACGAACCACTGCAGCGACAGCCGCGGCTCCACCACGGTCTTGCAGCGCGAGCAGTGGCCGACCGAGTGCAGGTAGGGGCGCTTCTCGGCGACGATCAGGCCCTCGGCGCGCAGTGCGGCGACCACGGCCGGGCGTGCCTCGAAACGGTCGAGGCCCTCGAAGGGACCGTGGGCGGTGATGACGCCGCGCTCGTTCATGACCGTGAGCGACGGCAGCGAGTGGCGGCGGCCGATCTCGAAGTCGTTGGGGTCATGGGCCGGGGTGACCTTGACCGCGCCGGTGCCGAAGGCGGGATCGACGTGCTCGTCTGCGACCACCGGGATCATGCGGCCGGTCAGCGGCACCTCGACCATCGTGCCGATCAGGTGGGCATAGCGCTCGTCGGAGGGGTGGACGGCCACGGCGGTGTCGCCGAGCATGGTCTCGGCGCGGGTGGTGGCCACCACGATCTCGTCGGAGTAGCGGATCGAGACCAGCTCGCCCTCGTCCTCGCTGTGCTCGACCTCGATGTCGGACAGCGCGGTCAGGCAGCGCGGGCACCAGTTGATGATGCGCTCGGCGCGGTAGATGAGCCCGTCGTCGAAGAGCTTCTTGAAGATGGTCTGGACGGCCCGCGACAGGCCCGGGTCCATGGTGAAGCGCTCGCGCGACCAGTCGACGCCGTCGCCGAGCTTGCGCATCTGGCCCAGGATCTTGCCGCCGGACTCCTCCTTCCACTCCCAGACCCGCTCGACGAACGCCTCGCGGCCCAGGTCGTGGCGGGACAGGCCCTGCTTGGCCAGCTCGCGCTCCACGACGTTCTGGGTGGCGATGCCGGCGTGGTCCATGCCGGGCAGCCACAACGTCTCGCGACCCTGCATGCGGGCACGGCGGGTCAGCGCGTCCTGGACGGAGTGGTCGAGCGCGTGCCCGATGTGCAGGACGCCCGTCACGTTGGGCGGAGGGAGGACGATGCTGTACGGCACGCGCGAGCTGCCCGGGTCGGCGTGGAAGTAGCCTTCGGACACCCAGCGCTCGTAGCTCCGGGTCTCGACGTCGGCCGGTGTGTACTGGGTAGGCAGCTCTTGCGTCGTCACAGTGACCAATTCTAGGGAGCCGGGCAAGCGAAACGCCCCCGGGATGGATCCCGGGGGCGTTTCTGGGACTGTCAGGCCGACTTCTCGCGCGGCGTGCGCTGCTGCTTGGCGGCGAGCTGGTCACGCGGGACGAGCGTCGGGATCGCGTGCTCCAGCACCGACTCGCGGGTGATGACCACCCGGGCGACGTCCTGACGAGAGGGCACCTCGTACATGACGGACTGGAGCACCTCCTCCAGGATCGCGCGCAGCCCGCGCGCGCCGGTGCCGCGCAGGATGGCCTGGTCGGCGATGGCCTCCAGGGCGCCGTCGGTGAACTCCAGCTCCACACCGTCGAGCTCAAGCAGCTTGCGGTATTGCTTGACCAGCGCGTTGCGCGGCTCGGTGAGGATCTGGATGAGCGCCTCGCGGTCGAGGTTGTGGACCGAGGTGATGACCGGCAGGCGGCCGACGAACTCGGGGATCATGCCGAACTTCAGCAGGTCCTCGGGCATCACGTCGCCGAAGATGTCGGCCGTGTCGACCTCTTCCTTCGAGCGGATGATGGCGTTGAAGCCGATGCCCTTCTTGCCGACGCGCGACTCGATGATCTTTTCGAGGCCCGCGAAGGCGCCACCGCAGATGAACAGCACGTTGGTGGTGTCGATCTGGATGAACTCCTGGTGCGGGTGCTTGCGCCCGCCCTGCGGCGGCACCGAGGCCGTGGTGCCTTCGAGGATCTTCAGCAGCGCCTGCTGCACGCCCTCGCCGGATACGTCGCGAGTGATCGACGGGTTTTCGCTCTTGCGGGCGATCTTGTCGACCTCGTCGATGTAGATGATGCCCGTCTCGGCCTTCTTGACGTCGTAGTCAGCGGCCTGGATGAGCTTGAGCAGGATGTTCTCGACATCCTCGCCGACGTAGCCCGCCTCGGTGAGCGCGGTGGCGTCGGCGATGGCGAAGGGCACGTTGAGCATCTTCGCCAGAGTCTGTGCGAGGAGAGTCTTTCCCGACCCGGTCGGCCCGAGCAACAAGATGTTGCTCTTGGCCAGCTCAAGGCCGTCGTCTCTGCCCCGGTCACCGGACTGCACCCGCTTGTAGTGGTTGTAGACCGCCACCGAGAGCGCCTTCTTCGCCTTGTCCTGTCCGATGACGTAGGCGTCGAGGAACTCGTAGATTTCCCTCGGCTTGGGCAGGTTGTCCCACTTGAGCTCGGAGGACTCGGAGAGCTCCTCCTCGATGATCTCGTTGCAGAGATCGATGCACTCATCGCAGATGTAGACGCCTGGACCGGCAATGAGCTTCTTGACTTGCTTCTGACTCTTCCCGCAGAAAGAGCACTTCAGCAGGTCTCCCCCGTCGCCGATGCGTGCCACCCCAGATACTCCTTTGCGTGGGACCGCCCTGCTCACGCGAGCAGTGTCTCCGGACATCCTCCGGACTAGGCCGAACCGCTCAGGTTTCGACGTTACCGTCTTCTGGGCCCTCAGTGAGCCCCCTAGCGGCGAGTCGCACCGGAACGTGCCCTATTGGGCAGCGCTCCGGTGCGGTCACATCTCAACTAGGAAGCGACGGCCTGAGCTCGTTTCTTCCTTGTCGGGATGATGTCGTCGATCAGACCATACGCCTTTGCCTCGTCCGCGTTGAGAATTTTGTCGCGTTCGATGTCCCTGCGGACGTCGGCAGAGGCCTTGCCCGTGTGCTTCGCCACGATGTCCTCAAGGAGGGATCGCATACGAAGGATCTCGCGGGCCTGGATCTCGATGTCGCTTCCCTGGCCACCGCCCTCGGTGGAGGGCTGGTGGATCAGCACCCGGGCGTTGGGCAGCGCGAAGCGCTTGCCCGGGGTGCCGCCGGCCAGCAGCACGGCCGCGGCCGAGGCGGCCTGGCCGAGGCAGACGGTCTGGATCTCCGGCCGGACGAACTGCATCGTGTCGTAGATCGCCGTCATGGCCGTGAACGAGCCACCGGGCGAGTTGATGTAGATGCTGATGTCACGGTCGGGGTCGAGCGATTCCAGCGTCAGCAGCTGGGCCATCACGTCGTTGGCCGACGCGTCGTCGATCTGCACCCCGAGGAAGATGATGCGGTCCTCGAAGAGCTTGTTGTACGGGTTCATCTCCTTCACGCCGTAAGACGTGCGCTCGACGAAGGAGGGGAGAACGTAACGGCTCTGGATGTTCATGTCAGCTCCCCCTAGGAGACCGGGCCCACGGAGGGCACCTGCCGCGCGCTGCGCACCACGTGGTCGATGAAGCCGTAGTCCTTCGCCTCCTCGGCCGTGAACCAGCGGTCGCGGTCGGAGTCGGACTCGATCTGCTCCAGCTGCTGCCCCGTGTGGAAGGCGATCCGCTCGGCGAGCGTCTTCTTCACGTAGAGCATCTGCTCGGCCTGGATGGCGATGTCGGCCGCGGTGCCGCCGATGCCGCCGGACGGCTGGTGCATCATGACGCGGGCGTGCGGCAGGCCGTAGCGCTTGCCGCGGGCGCCGGCGGTGAGCAGGAACTGCCCCATGGAGGCGGCCATGCCCATCACCACCGTGGACACGTCGTTAGGCACATATTCCATCATGTCGTAAATCGCCATACCGGCACTCACCGAGCCCCCCGGCGAGTTGATGTACAGCGTGATGTCGCGCTCGGGGTCGTCGGCCGCGAGCAGCAGCAGCTCCGCGCAGATCCGGTTGGCGATCTCGTCGTTGACCTCCTGACCGAGCACGATGATGCGCTCACGCAGCAGGCGCTGGTAAAGCTGGTCCTCAAGCCGGAAGGACGAGCCGTTCTCACGGCCTCGCGACTCAGGCTGATAGAAGGTCGGCGGGCTGGTCACAGCGTCACCTTCCGATGCGTCGTAATCGATTGGCTTTGCTTGTGACCTTAACGCGCGGCGCCTACAGCTCATGCCCGGTCCCCCGTACTGTTCGCTGACGGCGCAGGTCTGGGTCACCGGCTTTCTGCCAGCCTACGCCGTTCCTCCACGTCCGGCTCGACGGTGGGTTCTCCGGGCGTTTCGGCGGGCACCGGCAGCGGGTCGCCTGAGCGCTTCAGGGGCGTCCTGGGCCCCTCAGGAGCCTCCGGGGCGCATGGGCGGGACGCGGCCGTGCGGGGCCGTACGGGGCCCTCAGCGGCGGCGAGAGCGCGACGGGCCGCCCCAGCGCCTGGCCCGGACCACAGAGCCGGCCCTCCAGGTTTGGCCCGGGAAAGCACGAAGCCCCCGAGACCGGCACGGTTCGGGGGCAGCGCGAAGCCCCCGAACCACGACGGAACGGGGGCCTCGGAAAGGTCAGGCTTCGGCCTTGTCCTCGGACTCGGTCTCGGCGGCCTCGTCGGCCTCCTCCTCGACCGGAGCGCCGTTGATCTCGGCGTAGATCGCCTTGAGGTCGACCTCGTTGCCGTCGCTGTCGACGACCTTGGCGGCGTCGCCGAGCACGGACTTGGCCTTGTCACGGACGATCTCGACCATGGCCAGCGTGAGCTGGTCGTTGTCGGCGAGGTGCTTGGCCAGCTCGTTGGGCTGGACACCCATCTCCATGGCGCGGCGCACGACGAAGTTGGTCAGCTCCTGCTCGTTGACGCCCAGCTCCTCGGCCTTGACGATCTTGTCGAGCACGAAGCCGACCTTGAGCGCCTTGGCGGAGTTGGTGTCGAACTCGGCGAAGCGCTCCTCCTCCGTCGTCTGGTACAGACGGAAGAAGGCGTCGCGGCTCAGACCGCTCTCGGCGATCTGGTGGTCGAGGTTGTGCTTGCGGGCGTCGACCTCGGCCTTGAGCGCGCTCTCCGGCATCGGGATGTCGATCTTCTCGAGCAGCGCGTCGAGGGCCTTCTCACGAGCCTGGACGACCTGGTCGATGAGCTTGTTGCGGCGGGCCTGCTCGCGGATGCTGGCCTTGAGCTCGTCGAGCGTGTCGAACTCACTGGCGAGCTGGGCGAACTCGTCGTCGAGCTCGGGCAGGACCTTCTCCTTGACCGACTTGACGTTGATGATCACGTCGGCCTCCTCGCCGGCGTTCTCGCCGCCGACGAGCTCGGTCTTGAAGCTCTTCTCGTCGCCCGCGGACATGCCCACGAGGGCGTCGTCGAGGCCCTGCAGCACCGAGCCGGCGCCGACCTCGTAGGAGACCTCGCTGGCCTGCTGCTCCTCGATGTTCTCGCCGTTGATCTCGGCGCGCAGGTCCATCACCACGAAGTCGCCGTTGGCCGCGGCGCGCTCGACGCCGGTCAGCGTCGCGAAGCGCTGGCGCAGCCCGTCGAGCTGGCCGTCGACGTCCTCGTCGGAGACCTCGGCGGAGTCGACGGTGACCTCGGCGCCCTGGTAGTCGGGCACCTCGAAGTTGGGCCGGATGTCGACCTCGGCGGTGAACTCGATCTGCTCACCGTCGTCGATCTTCGTGACCTCGATGTCGGGCTGGCTCACCGGGAACACGTCGACCTCGTCGACGGCCTGGCCGTAGAGCTTGGGCACCGCGTCGTTGAGGGTCTCCTCCAGCACTACCGCCCGGCCGAAGCGCTGCTCGATGATGCGGGCCGGAACCTTGCCAGGCCGGAACCCGGGGACGCGCACCTGCTGCGCGACCTTCTTGTACGCCGCATCCATGCTCGGGCGCAGCTCGTCGAACGGCACCTCGACGGTGAGCTTGACCCGGGTCGGGCTGAGCTCCTCGACAGCGGTCTTCACGGATGGTCTCCTTGATCAAGCTACGAGTGATCGCGGGCGCGTCCATTCGGTACGGCTCACGCGCCGCGCCCACATGAGCGTCGGGCATGCTCCGCCACGGCGGGATCCAACGCCGATGGCCAGTCTAGGGCAGATGCGTACCGAACAACGACGCCGTCGCCGTCAGAACTCCTCGGCGATCGTCCGCAGCAGATCGATCGTCTCATCCGGGGTGGTGCTCACGGCGCATAGCCGCTCCATGACTTCTGTGTATCGGTCCACGTCCTCGCGCTTGTCCAGGTACAGCGCGCTGGCCAACTGCTCGACGTAGACCACGTCGGGCAGGTCCCGGTCGGGGAAACGCAGGATGCTGAACGCCCCGCCCTCGGCGCTGTGGCCGCCGAAGCTGAACGGCATGATCTGGATGGTGATGTTGGGCTGCCGCATCAGGTCGATGAGGTGTTCGAGCTGAGCGCGCATGACCTCGAACCCGCCGATGGGGCGGCGCAGCGCGGCCTCGTCGATGACGGCCCAGAAGACCGGGCCGTCGGGGCGGTCGAAGATCCTCTGGCGTTCCAGCCGGAGGTCCACGCGCCTGGCGATCTCCTCCGCCGCTATGCCCGCCGATCCCGCGGTCACGACGGCCCTGGCGTACTCCTTGGTCTGCAGCAGTCCCGGGACGAACTGGACCTCGTACGTCCTGATCCGGGCGGCCGCCTCCTCAAGGCCGACGTACGCCTGGAACCACGTGGGCAGGACGTCGTTGAACCGGTGCCACCAGCCGGGTTCGTTGGCGGTCGCCACCAGGTCGAGGACGGCGGCGCGGGCCTGCTCGTCCATGACCCCGTAGAGGGTGAGCAGGTCGGCGACGTCACGTTCCTTGAACCCGACCCGGCCCAGCTCCATACGGCTGATCTTGGATTCTGAGCCCCTGATGAGGTGGCCCGCCTCCTCGCGGGTGACATTGTTCGCTTCCCTGAGCTTTCGCAGCTGGGAGCCCAGGAGGATGCGCAGCGCCGTCGGCCCCGAACCCGGCTGGTTCTGCGTCACTTTGCCTCCTATCAAGGTCCGCACACACAGTGACACCACATTGCCGGGTATGACAAGGTCTCAACCTCGTGTCCGATTAGGAGAGTTTTGCCCCAAAAGGCGCATGCTGTTGCACATTGCAGCTGCACGTGCATTTGGGTCTTGCAGCCGCCGCGTTCGTGACCCATGATGGCTTAGTGCATTGTGGGCCAAACGTGCACTAAACCGAGGGCTACGGGGAGGTATCGGCGGCATGGTGGAGGATCCTCTGGCCACTGCCGATTGCCTGCAGATCACCCGTGAGGTGGGCTTCGACCACCTGCTCAAGGGCGGGAAGCCCAACACGACCGCGTGCCCGCTGCCCTTCCAGGCCGACTCGGTGAAGACCGCCAGGGACGTGACCCGCTCCACACTGCGGGGATGGGGTCTGCACGAGCTGAGCGACGACGCCGCGCTCGTGGTGTCGGAACTGGTGACGAACGCCGTGAGGTACGCGATGTACGCGGCCGGCCGGCGGGAGATCGAGCTCTTGCTGATGCGCGTGTCGCCGCACGTGCTGCTGGCCGTGGCGGACCCGAGCGACGAGGTGCCGCGCCGCAAGGAGCCCGACTTCATCTCGGAGAACGGGCGCGGCCTCTACATCGTCGAGACCTACAGCCAGTGCTGGGGCTGGGACCCGCTCGACCGCGGCGGCAAGGCCGTATGGGCGCTGTTCCGCGCCGAGGAGGGCCGGACCGAAGAGGGCTGACGCCCCCGGTTCACTCGCCGGTTACGCCGTCGATGCGCTCACGCAGCAGGTCGGCGTGGCCGTTGTGGCGGGCGTACTCCTCGATCATGTGGATGAGGATCCAGCGGTGGGTGCAGTCCTGGCCGTTCCTGTCGGCGACGGCGTCGAGGGAGTTGGCGGCCGAGATGACCCGCGCGCGCTCGATCTCGTCCTGCCAGGTGGCGAACGCCTCCTCGGCCGACGCCGTGTCCACGTCGTTGAAGTCGGCGTCGTTGTCGACGTCCTTGTTCCACAGGCGGGGGATGTCCTCGCCGTTCAGCACGCGGCGGAACCAGACGCGCTCGACGTGGGCCATGTGCCGTACCAGGCCGAGCAGCGACAGGGTGGAGGGCTCGGCGGCCCGGAGCCTGAGCTGGTCCGCGGTGAGGCCGGCACATTTCACCGCCAGGGTGCCGCGATGCCATTCGAGCCAGTTGCCGAGCACGGTCCGTTCGTCGCCGGTGAGTGGCGGGGGCACACGATTGTCTGTCACGTGTCGACCTTAGTGGGCGGTTCGTCCAGCCCTGGCGGAAACAGCGGTCAAGCAGAAGGCCCCTTTCCTTGCGGAAAGGGGCCCGTCAGCTGGTCGGGGCGACAGGATTTGAACCTGCGACTTCTTGCTCCCAAAGCAAGCGCGCTGCCAAGCTGCGCCACGCCCCGCCTCGCCGGGTGCGCATGCGGTCCGTTACTCCGGTACGCTTACGCCCTGACGACCGGATGAAGTCTAGACCAGAGTTCGACCGGTTCGCGCGGACGTAGCTCAATGGTAGAGCCCTAGTCTTCCAAACTAGCTACGCGGGTTCGATTCCCGTCGTCCGCTCTCGTATGGCGAAAGGCCAGGTCATCCCGGGTTTCGGGGGCCTGGCCTTTCGTGATCTTCGGGGCTGTAGGCTGGCGGCGATGCGTGCACGACCGATCTCCCGGGAGACGCTCGTCGAGGAGCTGGCCGAGCGCGTCGCCGCGCGGCCCAGCGACGCCTGGGTACGGGTGGCCGTCGACGGGGCGCCCCCGGCGGAGCCCGGCGTGCTGGCCGACGAGCTGGTCGCGCCCCTGCGGCTTCGGGGGCGGCCCGTGTTGCGGGTGTCGGCCGGTGACTTCCTGCGGCCGGCCTCGCTCAGGCTGGAGCACGGCAGGACCGATCCCGACGTCTTCTACGAGGACTGGCTCGACGTCAAAGGGCTGCTGCGGGAGGTGCTCGAACCGCTGGAGCCGGGCGGCCCCGGACGGGTGCTGCCGGCGTTGTGGGACAGCGGGATCGATCGGGCGTACCGGCTGCCGTACGAGGGGCTGGCGCCCGGCGGGGTCGTGCTCGTCGACGGGACGCTGCTGCTGGGGCGGGGGCTGCCGTTCGAGGTGAGCGTGCACGTGTGGCTGTCGGCGGGGGCGCTGGCGCGGCGCACCCCCGAGGACGAACGGTGGCGGCTGCCCGCCTACGAGCGGTACGAGCGCGAGGCGCGGCCGCAGCGGACCGCCGACGTGGTGGTCAGGGCCGACCACGCGGACCGGCTGGCGGTGCTGGCGGACGACTGAGCCCGAGCGGCGACGCGGCCCTCGGGAAGGTCCGGTCGTCTGCGTGTACAGATGCTTGACGGAGCGTGAGCACGGCGGACACTGGAACGGTGATCCCGAGCAACTGGTACAACATCGTTCCCGATCTGCCCGTGCCACCGCCGCCTCCTCTCCACCCGGGCACCCGCCGGCCCGTCGGCCCGGACGACCTCGCGCCGCTGTTCCCCATGGAGCTCATCGCGCAGGAGGTCAGTGGCGACCGATACGTCCCCATTCCCCAGGAGGTCCTCGACGTCTACCGGCTGTGGCGGCCCACGCCGCTGATCAGGGCACACCGGCTGGAGAAGGCCCTCGGCACCCCGGCCCGCATCTACTACAAGTACGAAGGCGTCTCACCGGCCGGCTCGCACAAGGCGAACACCTCGGTGCCCCAGGCGTACTACAACGCCAAGGAAGGCGTACGGCTGCTGACCACGGAGACCGGCGCGGGGCAGTGGGGGTCGGCCCTGGCGTTCGCCTGCGCTCAGTTCGGCCTGGAATGCCGGATCTGGATGGTCCGTGCCTCCTACGACCAGAAGCCGTACCGGAGCTCGCTCATGCGGGTCTACGGCGCCACCGTCCATCCCAGCCCCTCCCCCGTCACCGGTGCGGGCAGCAAGGCGCTCGCCGACCACCCGGACTCCCCCGGCAGCCTGGGCCTGGCGATCAGCGAGGCGGTCGAGGTGGCCGCCTCGATCCCCGAGGCCCGGTACGCGCTCGGGTCGGTGCTCAGTCACGTCCTGCTGCACCAGACGGTGATCGGCGAGGAGGCGCTGGCCCAACTGCCCGAACTGCCCGACCTGGTCATCGGCTGCACCGGCGGCGGCTCCAACTTCGCCGGGCTCGCCTTCCCGTTCCTGCGGGAGAAACTGGCCGGACGGATCGGCACGGTGTTCCGCGCGGTCGAGCCGGCCGCCTGCCCGTCGTTCACCAGAGGGGTCTACGCCTACGACTTCGGCGACACCGCCGGGCTCACCCCGCTGCTCAAGATGCACACCCTCGGACATTCCTTCGTCCCCGATCCCATCCACGCGGGCGGGCTGCGCTATCACGGCATGGCGCCGCTGCTGTCCCACATGTACGAACTGGGCCTGTTCGAGGCGGTCACCCGTACGCAGAGCGAGTGTTTCGAGGCGGGTGTGCGCTTCGCGCGGACGGAGGGCATCGTCCCGGCCCCGGAGCCCACGCACGCGCTGGCCGAGACCATCGCCGAGGCGCTGCGCTGCAAGGAGAGCGGCGAGGAGAAGGTGATCCTCACCGCGCTGTGCGGGCACGGCCACTTCGACCTGGCCGCCTACGACCGCCACCTGGCCGGCGAGCTGGAGGACTACACGCTCCCGCAGGAACGCCTCGACCAGGCGCTCAGCGAACTGCCCGGCTGAGAGAGGCTGAGAGAGCCTGAAGGGGTGGCCGCGGGGGTACCGCGGCCACCCTCGGTCAGTTCGCGTTCGGGCGCTTCCTGTGGTTCGCCTTCTTCTTCTTGCGCGCCCTGCCCTTGCGTGCGCGTTTCGCCATGGGCTCAACCTCCGGAGGTCGGGAACGTAACCCTCAACGTCTCCCCTGCCCGTCAGTCGCACAAGCGATACGCCCTGACCTAACATTCCTCAACAAAGCCGTGTCATAATTTGGTGGAATCTGTTGGAAGGGGTGGGCGTGCTCGCACAGCAGCGTCAGCAGACGATCCTCGAACGCGTACGCAGCAGCGGCGGCGTCCGAGTGGCCGACCTCGTGCGCGAGCTCGGCGTCTCCGACATGACGATACGCCGCGACCTGGAAGTGCTCGCCGAGCGCGGCCTGCTGGAGAAGGTGCACGGCGGCGCGACGGCGCTCGGCCCCGGCTCGACCGAGGAGCCGGGCTTCACCGCCAAGTCCGCCCGCCAGCAGCAGGAGAAGGAGGCCATCGCCCGGCACGCGGCCACCCTCGTACGGCCGGGCACCGCCGTGGCGCTCTCCGCCGGCACCACCACCTGGGCGCTGGCCCATCACCTGGTCGCCGTGCCCGAGCTGACCGTGATCACCAACTCGATACCGGTCGCCGAGGTCTTCCACCGCAACCCGCGCGCCGACCGCACGGTCGTGCTGACCGGCGGCGTGCGTACGCCCTCCGACGCGCTGGTCGGCCCCGTGGCGGTGGCCGCGATCCGCCGCCTGCACGTGGACACGCTCTTCCTCGGGGTGCACGGCATGAGCCTGCGCGCCGGGTTCACCACGCCCAACCTGCTGGAGTCCGAGACCGACAGGGAGCTGGTGGCCGCCGCGCACCGGCTGGTGGTCCCCGCCGACCACACCAAGTGGAACACGGTCGGCATCAGCACGATCGCCGAGCTGACCGAGGCCGACGTGGTCATCAGCGACGCCGGGCTGCCCGAGGAAGCACGCACCGAACTGGCCGAACGGGCCGGAGAACTGATCATCGCGGAGGGCACGCCTTGAAGCGCACCATCACCCACCTGGCAGACGGCCGAGAGCTGATCTACTTCGACCGGCGCGACGACGCCGACCGGAGCGCGATCGACCGGCGGGCGCTCGACCCGCGTCCGGTGGCCTCGGAGCTGCGCTACGACCCGCTGACCGAGGAGTGGATCGCGATCGCCGGCCATCGGCAGACGCGGACGTTCCTGCCGCCGACCGACGAGTGCCCGTTGTGCCCGTCGTCGGACACGCGGGCGTCGGAGATCCCGTCCTACGACTATGACGTGGTGGTGTTCGAGAACCGCTTCCCCTCTTTTTCCGGAAATTTCGGGACTTACGGGGACGTCGGCGGGCTGAGTGAAGTGCGTCCGGGTATGGGGCGGTGTGAGGTGGTGTGCTTCACCTCCGAGCACTCCTCCTCCTTCTCCAGGCTCTCCAACGCCCAGGTCGCGCTGGTCATGGAGGCGTGGGCCGACCGCACGGCCGAATTGTCCGGCATCGAGGGCGTCGAGCAGGTGTTCCCCTTCGAGAACAGGGGCGAGGAGATCGGCATCACGCTCGCGCACCCGCACGGGCAGATCTACGCCTACCCCTACGTGACCCCGCGGACGAAGCTCCAGCTCGGGGCCGCCTCGCGGTACACGGGCGGCAACCTGTTCGCCGACGTGCTGGCCGCCGAGCGGTCGGCCGGCACGCGGGTGGTGGCCTCCAACGAGTTGTGGACGGCGTTCGTGCCGGCCGCCGCGCGCTGGCCGTTCGAGGTGCACGTGTATCCGCACCGGCAGGTGCCCGACCTCGCGGCGCTGTCGGAGGAGGAACGGGCCGCGTTCGCGCCGCTGTACACCTCGGTGCTGCGGGCGCTGGACGCGCTGTTCGGGGTGGCGATGCCGTACATCTCGGCCTGGCACCAGGCACCGGTCCGGTACGGCCGCGACCTGGCCTACCTGCACCTGGAGCTGTTCAGCATCAGGCGCGCGCCCGGGAAGCTGAAGTTCCTGGCGGGGTCGGAGTCGGCCATGGGGGCGTTCGTCAACGACGTGCTGCCCGAGGAGGCGGCACGCATGTTGCGATCACGAATTGATCACTAATTGATTTCGCCTTAAAGTCGCATGACTTGTGATCTACCACTACTATCCCGATAGACATCGGCCATATCGGCCGTTGTACGCCTAATCCCGGGCGTGTTGCCCGGGAGCCGGGGACCCATCGCATCCGGGGTGAATCCGCGCCAGTGGTAGGGACAACTCCCATGCCCGAACCCGTCAGCTAACCCGGCCGGCAGAGGGAGAGGAATCAACCACTGTGGCGGCTTCGTCCCCCGCGAGTCTTGCCATCGGTCTCATCACAGCCGCCGCCCTGCTCGTTCAGCCGGCCGTCGCCTCGGCGGCGCCCAAGCCGTCCGAGGCCGAGCTACGGGCCCAGCTCAAGCAGCTCAACAACAAGGTCGACAAGCTCATCGAGGCGTACAACCTCAAACGGGTCGAGCTGGCCAAGGCCCAGCAGGCCGCCACGGCGGCGCAGCAGCGCGTCGCCGCGGCCGACCAGGCGCTGGCCGCGGCCGAGCAGCGGGTCGCCGAGATCGCCCGGATGCGCTACCAGAACGGCGACTCCTCCCTGCCGGGTTTCCTGGTGCCCCCGAACGGCGGCGGCGCGGCCGTGCTCGAACAGCTCACCGCCGAGCAGCAGGCCGTCGTCGACAGCGTGGCCAGGGCCCGCGACGAGAAGAAGAAGGCCGCCGAGGCCGCCGCCGCCCTGGCGACCGGGCTGAAGGCGGACGCGGCCGAGGTGGCCGAGCAGCGCGACGACGCCCAGGACGTCATCGACGACATCAAGAAGAAGCTCCAGGACCTCGTGCCGTTCGGGCCGGGCAAGAAGTCCGACGGGAGCTGGGCCCCTGAGCTGCCGTCCGGCTCGGACAACATCACCCCGCGCACGCGGCTGATGCGCGCGCAGGTGCAGAAGAACTTCTCGTTGCCGCACGAGGTGGGCTGCTTCCGCTCCGGTTCCAGCGGCGAGCACCCGCTCGGCCGGGCCTGCGACTTCATGATGAGCACCGGCGGAACCATCCCGAACGCGACCAACAACGCCCTGGGCGACCGCCTGGCCGACTGGGCGCTCAAGAACAAGGCCAAACTCGGCGTCAAGTACGTGATCTGGAAGCAGCGCATCAACCAGGGCTCAGGCTGGCGCGCGATGTCCGACCGCGGCAGCGTCACCGAGAACCACTACGACCACGTGCACATCTCGATGAACTAGACCTCGCCCTCACGCCAGGTCGAGCACCGCCTTGCCGTGCAGGCGGCGTTCGAGGAGGGCGGTCACGGCCTCGGCGGCGTCGTCCCAGCCGCCGCGCCAGGCGATCTCCGGGCTCAGCGTGCCGCCCGCGACCTGACCGGCCAGCCAGGTCAGGTCGCGGTGCAGCCCGTCGCAGCACAGTAGGAGGAACGTCACCAGCGAGCGGTCGTGCCGGTCGGCCCCGCCGAACAGCGCGCCGAACGGGAAGCTCTCGCCCTCGCCGGTCGAGTGGCCGACGGCGACCAGCGTGCCGCCCTCGCCGAGCTGGTCGAACGCCTCCACCAGCGGCGCGCCGCCGAGCATGTCCAGAACGCCGTCGAGCCGCCCGCCGCTCCGGGCCGGGCTCTCGACGACCTCGTGCGCCCCGAGCGCGCGCAGGCCGTCGCCGTGCCGGGCGGGGTCGCCGGTGGCGGCGATCACGTACGCGCCGCCGAGCCTGGCGAGCTGCACGGCGTAGCGGCCGACGCCGCCGGTCGCGCCGGTGACCAGGACGCGCCGGCCCAGCAGCGGCCCGACGCGGTCGAGCGCGCGCAGCGCGGTGGCGCCGGCGACGGGGATCGTGCTGATCGCGCCGGGGTCCGCGCCTTCCGGCACCACCCCGATCCAGTCGGTACGGACGGCCCGCAGCTCGGCCCAGCCGCCGTCCTCGCCGAGGGTCACGACGGACGTGCCCACGGCGGGCCCCGAACCGTCGGCGGCCGCCCGTACGACGACGCCCGCGGCGTCCCAGCCGAGCACCGCGCCCTCGGGCGCCGAGTCGATGCCGTGCCGGACCTCGCCGAAGTTCAGCGACGTGGCCGTGACCCGGATCAGCGCCTGGCCGGGCGTGGGCACCGGCTCGGGCGCCTCGGCCACCCGCAGGCCACCGGGAACGGAACGGTCGACGATCAGTGCGCGCATGGCGACGTCCTCTCAAAGTGCCACTGAGTGGCATAAGCCTATAGGAGGCATCTGCTCTCCGGGTACACTCGGGGGCGATGACCGCCGACCTGCTGCCGCTCCGCGAGCGCAAGAAGCTGAAGACCAGGGCCACGCTCGTGGACACCGCGCTCACGTTGTTCGCCGAGCGCGGGTTCGACCAGGTGACCCTCGACGAGTTGTGCGCGGAGGTCGAGGTCTCCAAGCGCACGTTCTTCAGGAACTTCGCCAGCAAGGAGGAGGTCGCCTCGGCACCGCTGGAGGCCTTGTGGACCGGCCTGCTGGGCGACGTCGAGCAGGCGCCGCTCGGCGGCCGTCCCGTCCTCGCGGTGTTGCAGGACGCGATGCTCGCGGCGGTCGAACGGATGGCGGAGGGCGGGCCGGAGTGGGTGGCCCGCGTACGGCTGAGCCATGAGCTGTCGCAGCGTACGCCGTCCATCGCCGCGCACGGGCTGCAGTTCTGCGACCGTACGAGCGCGGCCTTCGAGGCGACGTTGCGGCGGAGGCTGGGCCTCGACGCCCGCGATCAGCGTCCCCGGCTGGCGCTCGACCTGCTGGTGGCGGCCTTCCATGCCGCGCTGCGCGGCTGGGCCGCACGATCGGCCGAGCCCACGCTCGACGGCCTCGTCGCCGAGTTGCGCGCCGTGTTCGCGGTCGTGCCCGCCGCGGTGACGTTCACCGGCGACGGGCCGGACTCCTGAGGGCGGATCAGCCCAGGGTGAGCGGGTTGACCAGGTCGGCGTAGACCAGCAGACCGGCCATGATGATCAGCACGAACGCCATCGCGTACGTGAGCGGCAACACCTTGGCGATGTCGACGTGGCGGGGCTCAGGGCGGCGCATGATCTTGGCGTAGGCGCGCTTGATGCCCTCCCATATGCCGCCGGCGATGTGGCCGCCGTCGAGGGGCAACAGCGGGATCAGGTTGAACAGGCCGATCGCCAGGTTGAACCCGGCCAGCAGGCTGACGAAGGTGAACAGCTTGCTCTTGTTCGACATGTCGGAGGCCAGGATCTCGCCGCCGAGACGGCCCGCGCCGACCACGCCGACCGGGCCCTCGGGGTCGCGCTGGTCGCCGGAGAAGGCGGCGTTCCAGACGCCGACCATCTTCTGCGGCAGGTTGACCATCGAACCCACGACCCGGCCGGTCAGGTCGCCCATGTAGCCCAGCACATGCCCCATGCTCTGCTGCTCGAAGACCTGGGAGGGCACCACGCCGAGGAACCCGACGCCCTTGTCGACCTTGCCCTCCTCGACCTTGCCATCGTCCGTGAGGCTCTGCATGTCGCGGCTGATGAGGGTGACGTCGAGCGTCATCGGCCGGCCGTCGCGGACGATGCCGAGCTTGACCGGGCCGGCGCCGTGGCCGCGGATCAGGCGGGTGGCGTCCTGCCAGGTCTCGATCTTCTGGCCGTCGAGGGAGACCATGCGGTCGCCGATCTTGACGCCCGCCTTGGCGGCCGGGGTGCGCTCGTCGGTGGGCGCGCACGTCTTGCGGACCTCACTGGTGGGGATCACGCAGGTGTTGGTGTCGGGCGACACGATCGGGGCGGTCTTGGGCAGGCCGATGCCGACCAGCAGGATGCTGAAGAAGATGAACGCGAGCACGAAGTTCATC
Source organism: Nonomuraea spiralis (assembly GCF_014648435.1). GTDB lineage: Bacteria > Actinomycetota > Actinomycetes > Streptosporangiales > Streptosporangiaceae > Nonomuraea > Nonomuraea spiralis. The sequence goes on along the minus strand of NZ_BMRC01000009.1, from coordinate 410,913 downwards.
AGCGGCCCGCCGGACATGATGATGATCTTCTGCCACCACTTCTTGCGGTAGAAGACGCGCTCCTCGTCGCCGGGCCGCACCTCCTCCATGGCGGCGTCGCGGGCGGTCTCGATCAGCCCCTGGAACGGCCCGGTGGAAGCGCTGCGCAGCTTGCCCGAGGCGTCACCCGGACGCGGCGGCAGCATGCCGATCATCCGGATGTAACCGCCCAGCGGGATCCACTTGATGCCGTACTCGGTCTCGCCCCGGCGGATCGACCAGGCCGTCGAGCCGAAGCCCACCATGTACTGGGTCACCCGTACGCCGAAGATCTTGGCGGGCACGAGATGGCCGACCTCGTGCAGGCCGACGGAGACCATCAACCCCACCAGGAAGAGAACTATCCCGGCGACAAAGAGCCAGTTCATCTACGCGCGCTCCAGGCAGACAGACGGTCTTGACAGACCCAGACTAGTCGAACTCATCACATCCCTCGGGCTTGTCGGCACTTTGGCGAAACAACGGTCCGCGTTGACAGTCAGCGATCAAACGATCACCCTGGGAGACGACGGAGGGGGACGTCTTGATCCGCATACTCATCGCCGAACACCTTCCCTTGGTGCGACGCGGTCTGCAGGCCACGCTCGAATCCGAGCCTGACCTGCGGGTGGTCGCCGAGACGGGCCGCCCCGACGAGGTGCTGGCCGCGGCGCGGTCGTGCGAACCCGACGTCGCGATCGTCGACCTCGACCTGCCGGGCCTGCCGGTGGCCACCCATCTGACCGAGCAGGTGCCCCGGTGCGCGGTGCTGATCCTGTCCGCGCGGCCGAGTCCCGGCCAGTTGCGCAGGGCGTTCAACGGGAGCGTGCTGGGGTTCATGAGCCTGCGGGTGGCGCCGGAGCGGCTGGCCGAGGGGGTACGCCAGGTCGCGGCCGGCGGCCGGGCGGTCGAGGCCGAGCTGGCGGTGGCGGCCCTGCAGTCGGCGGCCAACCCGCTCACCCGGCGGGAGCTCGACGTGCTGCGCATCGCGGCCGGCGGGGCGAGATCGACGGAGATCGCCGACCAGTTGTTCCTGTCGGTGGGCACCGTACGCAACCATCTGTCGCGGATCATGTGCAAGACGGGCGCCCGCAACCGGCTCGACGCCGTACGCATCGCCAGTGACAGCGGCTGGTTGTGAACGACCCGGATGGGGTGACGGGCCCGGTGGAGCCGCGCCGCTCCGCCGGGACCCGAACAGTCAGATGATCTCAGCCCCGCCGAAGCCCCTGCCAGTGACCGTCATCACGACCTGATCCATGTGAAACGTCACTACGGACGCCAGATCAACACCAGCGCGCAGTCGTCGTTGTGCCCGGACGACATCGCGTTGACCAGCGCCCGCGCGCCGTCGCGGAATCCCGAGGGCAGCAGTCGTTCCGCCTCGCCGAGCAGCCGGTCGAGCCCCGCGTCGATGTCGCGCCCCGGCTGCTCGATCAGGCCGTCTGTGTAGAGCAGCAGCGCGTCGCCCTTGCGGAGGGTGCCGCTGTCGGGCTCGCAGTGCAGGTCGGGCACCACACCCAGCACCACGCCCTTGGCCGAGGCGACCTGCCAGTTGCCGGTGCCCGAGTCGAGCTTGACCACCGGCGGATGGCCGGCCGAGGTGATCGTGTAGTCGCCCGTGGCCAGGTCGAGGCGTACGTGGACGGCCGTGACGAAGCCCTCGTCGCCGCGCTGGCGGTGGAGGTAGGCGTTGCACGCGGGCAGGAAGTCGTCGACCGAGCCGAGCAGCCCGCCGAACGTGCCGGACAACAACAGCGCGCGGGTGCCGGCGTCGACGCCCTTGCCGGAGACGTCGACCAGGGCGATCTCCACGGAGTCGCCGTCGCGCATGGAGACCAGGAAGTCGCCGCCGAACGACGAGCCCCCGGCCTGCTTGAGCACCACCTTGCCGCCCCAGTCCTTGGGCAGCGGGGGCAGCTCGCCCTGGCTCTTGAGCCGGTCGCGCAGCTCCAGCAGCATCGCGTCGCCGCGCAGCCCCTGAACGCCCAGCTTGCCCCTGGTACGGGCCATCAGCACGGCGAGCACGGTGGTGAACACGATCGTCACCGTGAGCCCCAGCCCCACCCGCGCGACCCCGAGCGTGGCCGCGATGTAGCCCAGCGCGACCCCCACTGCCACCAGCAGCTTGACCAGGCTGCGCAGGCGCAGCTGCAACCCGCCGACCAGGGTGACCAGGATCAGCAGCGACGGCGAGAACCATTCGGTGGACACCTTCGCCGCCAGCAGCCCGATGACGAGCGAGACCACGGTCAGCGTGATGAGCAGGTTGCGATCACGGGCCAGCGGCCCTCTCCGGACGAACCGGACGGCGGACACCAGGAACGGCACCCTCACCAGGACCGCGCGGACCCGTGGCGGAATCAACGGCGCCGGACGGGAACTCATGATGCGTGTGACTGTATCGGTCTGACCCGTGTTTGGGCAGCCCACTTGACCAAGGCCTTGATCATTAAGCACGGATATTGGGTGGCCGTCCCCCTTTGCCCGCTCCTACCGTGGACGGATGACGTATCCGATCCGTCCCATTGACGAATCCGAGTGGCCGGGCTTTGCCGGCGTGCTCGCAGAAGGGTTCGGCTGGACGCCGCAACCCGCCCAGGACGAGCGGTTCAAGGCGGCGACCGAGTTCGACCGCACCCTGGTCGCCTTCGACGGCACCACCATGGCGGGCGTGACGTCCGTCTTCAGCCTCACGATGACGGTCCCCGGCGGACGCCAGATCCCTGTGGGCGGCGTGACCGCGGTCGGCGTGCTCCCCTCCCACCGCCGCCGCGGGGTGCTGTCCGCCCTCATGCGCCGGCAGCTGTCCGACATCCGTGAGCGCGGCGAGTCGGTGGCCGCCCTCTACGCCTCCGAGTCCCTCATCTACGGCAGGTTCGGGTACGGAAGGGCCGCCAGCGAGCTGTCGTACCGCATCGACAAGCACCGCTCGGCCTTCGTGCGGGACACCCCGGCCGACCCCGCGCTCCGGCTCAGGGTGGTCTCCCCCGCCGCGGCGCGGGCCGACTTCGAGCGGCTCTTCGCCGCGGTCGTGACGCGGCGTCCGGGCCGGTACGAGCGCGATCAGCACGTCTGGGACGGCATCCTGGCCGACGAGGAGCACGACAGGGACGGCTGGGGCTCGCTGCGCGCGGTGCTCGCCGAGGACGACCGGGGCGTGCGCGGCTACGCGCTGTTCCGCACCAAGTCCGCGTGGGACCGCGACGGCGTGCCCAGCGGCGAGCTGCGGCTCATCGAGCTGGAGGCGGCCGACCCGGCGGCCTACGCCCTGCTGTGGCGCAACGTGCTGGACCGCGACCTGATCACCAAGGTGGAGGCGCACGCCCGTCCGGTGGACGACGGCCTGGTCGCGCTGCTCGCCGACTCCCGCCAGCTGCGCGCGACCTGGTCCGACGAGCTGTGGGTACGCCTGGTCGAGGTGGACAAGGCCCTGACCGCCCGCGCGTACGCGGCCCCCGTGGACGTGGTCGTCGAGGTCGAGGACGACGTGTGCCCCTGGAACGCCGGCCGCTGGCGGCTCACCGCCGACACCTCGGGCGCGGAGTGCAAGGCGGTGGACGACGAGCCGGACCTGACGGTGCCGGTGGCCGCGCTCGGCTCGGCGTACATGGGGGACGGCCTGCTCGGCGCGCAGCTCGACGCGGGCCTGCTGCGCGAGCACGCGCCGGGCGCGGTGCGGGCGCTGGCCACCGCCATGGCGTGGAGCCCCAAGCCGCTCGCCGGTCTGGTGTTCTGAGGCTCAGGACGTAGGCTCGGAGGCATGGCGCTGCAAAGTCTGCAGATCACCGCGATCACCGCCATGAGGGCTCGCGACGTGTCGCGGCCGTCGAAGGAGCAGCAGGAGGCCGCCGACCGGCGGCCCCTGCGCGACGAGACGCCGAAACGCGAGGCCAGGCGCAAGACCTAGGGCAGCGAGGGCAGCTGGCCGATCGTCTCGTAGGTGGTCAGCTGCGCGATGCGCCTGCTGTGGCGCTCGCTGCCGGTGAAGGGGGTGGCCAGGAAGACCTCCACGAACCTGGTCGCCTCCTCGGTCGTGTGCATGCGCGCGCCGATGCTGACGATGTTCGCGTTGTTGTGCTCGCGGGCCAGGGTGGCGGTCTCCTCGCTCCAGGCCAGGGCCGCGCGGATGCCGCGCACCTTGTTGGCCGCGATCTGCTCGCCGTTGCCCGAGCCGCCGATCACCACCCCGAGGCTCCCGGGGTCGCCGGCGACGCCCTCGGCCGCCCGCAGGACGAACGCCGGGTAGTCGTCCTCGGCGTCGTAGACGAAGGGACCGCAGTCGGTCACCTCGTGGCCGTGGTCCTTGAGCCAGGACACGAGGTGGTTCTTGAGCTCATAGCCGGCATGGTCGGCACCGATGTAGACACGCACCCGTCCAGTCTTCCACAGCCCCGCCGATCCCACTCGCTGGCTAGAGTAAGGACTCCTACCGTTCCTCAGTCCTTACGAAAGTGGAGACGCATGCGTGAGATCCGCGTCATCGGTGATCCGGTGCTGCGCACGACCGCCGAGCCCGTCACCGACTTCGACCGGGAGTTGCGCCGGCTGATCGAGGAGATGTTCCAGGCGATGTACGCGGTCAACGGCGTGGGCCTGGCCGGACCGCAGATCGGCGTGTCGCGGCGGCTGTTCGTCTACGACATCGCCGGGCGCAAGGGCCATGTCGCCAACCCCGTGCTCACCGTGGACGACGCCGAGGAGGTCGCCGACGAGGAGGGCTGCCTGTCGGTGCCCGACCGCCAGAACGGCCGGCCGATCTACGCCTCGGTCGCGCGGGCGGCGGGCGTCACGGTCGAGGGGCTCGACCGGTTGCAGCGGCCGGTGCGCATCAAGGCCCGTGGCTCGCTGGCGCGCTGTTTCCAGCACGAGACCGAGCACCTGGACGGCAAGCTTTACGTGGACCGCCTGCCGAAGGACGAGGCGCGCAAGATCATGCTCAGGGCGTAGGTTGGCGGCATGGATGTGTTCTCCGGCAAGGGCGCGCTGGTGACCGGTGGGTCACGTGGCATCGGCAGGGCCGTCGTACGCCGGCTCGCCGCCGACGGGGCCGAGGTCGTCTTCAGTTACCGCGACGACGACGCGGCGGCCGAGCGCGTCACCGAGGAGACGGGGGCCCTGGCCGTACGCGCGGACGTGGGCGACCGGGCCGCCCTGGAGCGCCTGTTCGCCGCGGCGGAGTCGCGGCTGCCCGGCCTGGACATCCTGGTCAACAACGCGGCCGGGATGACCGGCAAGAAGCTCATCACCGACATCACGGACGACGAGTACGAGCGGGTGTTCGCGGTCAACACCCGCGCGGTCTTCCTGGCCATCCAGTGGGCCGGCCGGGTCATGCGCGACGGCGGCCGCATCGTCAACGTCTCCACGCTCAACACCAAGATCTCCGCGCCGACGCTCGCCCTCTACCAGGGCAGCAAGGCGGCGATCGAGCAGTTCGCCATGGTCGCGGCCCGCGAGCTGGGCGGGCGCGGCATCACCGCCAACACAGTCTCGCCCGGCGCGACCGACACCGACATGCTCCACAGCGCCAACCCGCCGGGCGCGGCGGAGCGGATGATCCCGCTCACCGCGCTGGGCCGGCTGGGCCGGCCCGACGACATCGCGGCCGTGGTGGCGTTCCTGGCCGGGCCCGACGGGCGGTGGATCACCGGCCAGAACCTGCTGGCCACCGGCGGGATGATCCTGTGACCACCGGGCCTACAGCTGCATCGACTTGATCTCCAGGTACTCCTCCAGGCCGAACTCGCCCAGCTCGCGGCCCACGCCCGACTGCTTGTAGCCGCCGAAGGGCGCCAGCGGGTTGAACTGGCCGCCGTTGATCGCGACCTGCCCGGTGCGCAGCCTGCGCGCGACGGCGACCGCGCGTTCCTGGCTGCTCGACCAGACCGCGCCCGCCAGGCCGTACCTGGTGTCGTTGGCGATCTGCACGGCCATGCTCTCGCTCGTGTACGGGATCAGCGCCAGCACCGGCCCGAAGATCTCCTCCTGCTCGATCGTCATGCCCGGCTCGACCCCGGCGAACACGGTGGGCTCGACGTAGAAGCCGCGCTCGTGGGGGCGTTCGGTGCCGCCGGCGACGAGCCTGGCGCCCTCCTCCTGGCCCCGGTTGATGTAGCGGACCACGCGGTCGCGCTGGGCTGCCGAGACCAGGGGGCCGACCCTGGTGGCCGCGTCGAAGGGGTCGCCGACGGTGTACTTGCGGCCGGCCTCGACGGCCAGGCGGACGGCGTCGTCGTACTGGTCGCGGTGGACGATCATCCGGCTCCAGGCCGAGCAGGTCTGGCCCGCGTTGACGAAGCAGTTGGCCACGCCGACCTTGACGGCGGTGGCCAGGTCGGCGTCGGGCAGGATGATGTTGGCCGACTTGCCGCCGAGCTCCAGCGCCACCCGCTTGACGGTCTCGGCGGCGAGCGCGGCGACCCTGCGGCCGGCCGCCGTGGAGCCGGTGAAGGAGACCATGTCCACCTCGGGGTGGGCGGCCATGGCCTCGCCGACGACCGGGCCACGCCCGCTGACCAGGTTGAACACCCCCGGCGGCAGGCCGACCTCGTCGAAGATCTCCGTCAGCGCGTACGCCGCGAGCGGCGCCACCTCGCTCGGCTTGAGCACCACCGTGCAGCCGGCGGCCAGGGCGGGGCCGGCCTTGCAGATGATCTGGTGGAGCGGGTAGTTCCACGGCGTGATCGCCGCGACGACCCCGATCGGCTCCTTGACCAGCAGGGAGTTGCCGATACGGGACTCGCGCGGATAGCTCTCGGCCATCTGCGCGTAGGAGGACAGGACGGCGGCGGGCATCAGCGTCTGCACCTTGAGCGCGAACGCGAGGGGCGACCCCATGTCGGTCGCGATCGTCCGGGCGACGTCGTCGGCGCGCTGCTTCAGCAGCTCGGCCGCGTCGCTCAGCAGCTTCCCGCGCTGGGTGGCCGAGGTCTCGGCCCAGGCGGGGAAGGCTCCGCGCGCCGCTGACACCGCCGCTTCGACGTCGTCGGGGGTGCCCGCGGGCACCCGATCGATGATCTCCTCCGTGGCCGGGTTGGCGACCTCGATGGACTCGTCTGACGTAGAGGCGTTCCAGGAACCGCCGATATACAGCTGGCGCATGGGGCCCATCCTCGCGTGCACGTCGTGACCTGGCGAGAGCACAAATCGGGCAGAGGAGAATCCTTATCCTCGGCACCCGCGGGAACCTACCGCCAGGGTATGAGTCTTCCCCCGGCCAGGGAAGACATATCTAGTCGAAGGTGGGCTGTCTGGTACGAGTCCTCTTCAGCTCGAAGAAGTCCTCGAACTCGGTGACGAGAAGTACGCCGTCCCACAGTCTGCCCGCGTCCTCCCCCTTCGGGATGGATGTGATCACGGGACCGAAGAACGCGTTGGCGCCGACGCGGATGACCGGGGTGCCGACTTCCTGGCCGACCAGGGTGATGCCCTCCTCGTGGGAGGCGCGTACGGCGTCGTCCCATTCGGTGGAGTGCGCGGCGGCGGCGAGGTCGCGGCTGAGGCCGATCGCCTCCAGCGAGTCCTCGATCAGCTCGCCGAGGCGGCTGAGGTCCTTGCTCCCGCGCCGGTTGTGCAGGCGGGTGCCGAGCTCGGTGTAGAGCGGGCCGACGACCTCGTCACCGTGCTTGGCGCGGGCGGCGGCCACCACGCGTACGGGCTCGATGGCCCTGGCGATCGCCTCGCGGTAGGACTCGGGCACGTCCTTGCCCTCGTTGAGGACGTTGAGGCTCATGACGTGCCAGCGCGGCTCGATGGGACGAACCTTCTCCACTTCGAGAAGCCATCGTGACGTCGCCCAGGCAAATGGGCAGAAAGGATCGAACCACAGGTCCACGGGAATCTTCTCAGTCACGTGGGGCCATAACCTGAGGGTGTCGAGGTCCTATTCCCGGCGTGGCAGGATACCGACAAACTACAACGAAGTGGTGAAAAGGAGCGCAACTTGGCAGGCAACCTGACCCGGGACGAGGCTCGTGAGCGCGCCCGGCTGTTGAAGGTCGAGTCGTACGAGGTCGCACTCGACCTGACGGAAGGGGACGAGCGCTTCGAGAGCGTCACCACGGTGCGCTTCACCAGCACCAACCCGGGCGCCTCCACCTTCATCGACCTCCATGGCGCCAACGTGCGCAAGGTCACCCTCAACGGCACGGACCTCGACGTCTCCGACTACGACGCCGAGAAGGGCCGTTTCCCCCTTCCCTCGCTGGCCGAGTCCAACGAACTCCTGATCGACGCCGACTGCAGCTACATGCGCACGGGCGAGGGCCTCCACCGGTTCGTGGACCCGGTCGACCAGAAGGTCTACCTGCACAGCCAGTTCGAGACGGCCGACGCCCACCGCATGTACGCCTGCTTCGACCAGCCCGACCTCAAGGCCGTCTTCCAGCTCACCGTGCTGGCCCCGGCCGACTGGGAGGTCGTCTCCAACGCCTCCGCGGCCAAGGTGGAGGACCTCGGCGGGCAGACCGGCCGCCACGGCGGGGTCCAGCCCGCCAAGCGCTGGGAGTTCGAGGCGACGCCGGTGATCTCCACGTACATCACCGCGCTGGTGGCCGGGCCGTACTTCAAGGTCACCTCCGAGCACGACGGCATCCCACTCGGCCTCTACTGCCGCGCCTCGCTCGGGGAGCACCTCGACGCCGACAACCTCTTCGAGGTCACCAGGCAGGGCTTCGACTTCTTCCACCGGGTGTTCGGCGTCCGCTACCCCTTCACCAAGTACGACCAGCTCTTCGTGCCCGAGTTCAACGCCGGCGCGATGGAGAACGCGGGCTGCGTGACGTTCCTGGAGGACTACGTCTTCCGCTCCCGCGTCACCGACGCGGTCGTCGAGCGGCGCGCCGAGACGATCCTGCACGAGATGGCCCACATGTGGTTCGGCGACCTGGTCACCATGCGCTGGTGGGACGACCTGTGGCTGAACGAGTCGTTCGCCACGTACGTCTCCGTGCTGGCCCAGGCCGAGGCCACCCGGTGGGGCAACGGCGCGTGGACCACGTTCGCGAACGTGGAGAAGTCCTGGGCCTACCGCCAGGACCAGCTTCCCTCCACCCACCCGATCGCCGCCGACATCCCCGACATGCAGGCGGTCGAGGTCAACTTCGACGGCATCACGTACGCCAAGGGCGCCTCGGTGCTCAAGCAGCTCGTCGCCTACGTCGGCCTGGACAACTTCCTGGCCGGGGTGCGCGACTACTTCGCCGAGCACGCCTGGGGGAACACCGAGCTGAAGGACCTGCTCGCCGCCCTGGAGCGCACCTCGGGCCGCGACCTGTCGTCGTGGTCGAAGGAGTGGCTGGAGACCTCGTGGGTCAACACGCTGCGGCCCTCCTTCGAGGTGTCCGACGGCCGCTTCACCTCCTTCGAGGTGCTGCAGGAGGCCCCGGCCGACTACCCGACGCTGCGCTCGCACCGCATCGCGATCGGCCTGTACTCGCTGGTCGACGGCGTGCTCACCCGGACCAAGCGGGTCGAGCTCGACGTGGTGGGGGCGCGTACGAGCGTGGCCGAGCTCGTCGGCGCCGAGCAGCCCGACCTGGTGCTGCTCAACGACGACGACCTGACCTACGCCAAGATCAGGCTGGACGAGCGTTCCCTGAACACGCTCGTGGCGGGCGGCATCGCCGCCTTCACCGAGTCGCTGCCGCGCGCCCTGTGCTGGTCGGCCGCCTGGGACATGACCCGCGACGGCGAGATGTCCACGCGCGACTACGTCAAGCTGGTCATCTCCGGCGCGGGCACGGTCTCCGACATCACGGTCCTTCAGGCGGTGCTGCGCCAGGCCCGTCAGGCCGTCCAGCAGTACGCCGCCCCCGCCTGGCGGGCCGAGGGCCTGGCGGTGCTGGCCGCCGAGCTGCGCTCGCTGCTCGGCTCGGCCGCGCCCGGCTCCGACCACCAGCTCGCCTTCCTCCAGGCGTTCGCCCCGGTGGCGGTCTCCGACGCCGACCTCGACCTGGTGCAGGCCATCCTCGACGGCACCGACGTGCCCGAGGGGCTGACCGTCGACGCCGACCTGCGCTGGACGCTGGTGTCCGCCCTGGTCTCCGGCGGCCGGCTGGCCGAGGCCGACATCGAGGCCGAGCTGGAGCGCGACCCTACGGCGACGGGTGAGCGGTCGGCGGCGCTGTGCCGGGCCGCGATCCCGACGGCCGGGGGCAAGGCGGCGGCGTGGGACCGGATCGTGGGCGGCGACCTGGCCAACCACATCGCCCGCGCCACCATCACCGGTTTCCAGGACCCGCATCACGCCGAGCTGCTGGAGCCGTACCGGGAGAAGTACTTCGCCGAGGTGGGGCGCGTCTACCAGGAGTGGACGTTCGAGAAGGCGTCGACGTTCGCGGTGGGCTGCTTCCCCACGCTGCTCATCGAGCCGGCGACGGTCAAGGCGGCACAGGACTTCCTGGCCTCCGAGCAGCCGCCGCAGGCCCTGCGCAGGCTGATCCTGGAGGGCGCCGACGGCGTCAGCCGGGCTCTGCGCAACCAGGAGACCGACGCCGCGTCGGCCTGAATTCCGCGGGTCCCCGCCGTGCCCGGCGGGGACCTGGCTCCGCGCTGCGCCGAATACGGCCTGAGCATGGAGACCGGGTGTTAGCCTCAAGGACGTGCTAGGCGCCGGTACCACGCTCAACGACCGCTACGTGCTGGCCGACCGCCTCGGCGGCGGCGGCATGGGCGAGGTCTGGCGTGCCGACGATCTGGTGCTCGGCCGGGCCGTCGCGGTCAAGGTGATGATGCCCGCCCTGTCGGAGAACCCCACCTTCACCCAGCGCTTCCAGAACGAGGCCAGGGCGATGGCCACCCTCCGGCACCGCGGCGTGGTCGGCGTCTACGACTACGGCGTCCACGAGGCCGACGGCCGCCGGGTCAGCTACCTGGTCATGGAATACGTGCGGGGCGAGTCGCTCGACCGCGTCCTGCGCCGCGGCCCGCTCGACGCTCAGGAGACCATGCGGCTGGTCGCCGAGGTGGCCGACGCGCTGGCCGCGGCCCACGCCCAGGGCATCGTCCACCGTGACGTCAAGCCGGCCAACCTCATGGTCAGGCCCGACGGGCAGGTCGCGCTGACCGACTTCGGCGTCGCCCACTCGGGCTCGGCCGGTCACCTGACGGCCACGGGCACCATGCTCGGCTCGGCCGCCTACTGCGCGCCGGAGATGGCCGCGGGCAGCGAGGTCACGCCCGCGGTCGACGTCTACGCGCTGGGCGTGGTGGCCTACGAGTGCCTGACCGGGCGGTTGCCGTACCAGGGGGACACCCCCGTACAGATCATCTTCAAGCATCTCAACGCGCCCGTGCCGGAGCCGCCCGGCGAGCTGCCCCAGGCCGTTCGCCAGGTGGTGGTCCGGGCCCTGCAGAAGGACCCGGCGCAGCGCTGGCCGTCGGCCTCCGACATGGCGCGGGCGGCCCGCGCCTCGATCAGCGGCGCGGCCCTCCCGGCGTCGCCGGTGACCACGTCCTCGATGGCGGCGCCTCCTGTGCCCGCGCCCATGATGACGGGTCCCCTGGCGACGGGCGTCATGCCCGCGGGCGACACCGGCTCGCCGCTCACCATGCCCTCGGCCCCGACCGGCGGATCCCGCAGGCGGCGCACGCTGACGGCCCTGTTCACCATGGCCGGGGCCGTCGTGGTCTCGGCCGCCGTGGCGGGGTCGGTGTGGCTGCGTCCGGCCGAGCCCGCGAGCACGGGCGGCGAGGTGCTGACGCCCGCGGGCGAGACCACGCCGGCGCGCAGCCCGAGCGGCACCACGCACACCACCAGGCAGCCCGCGCCGCCGACCAAGGCCGCGCCGAGCACCAGGCCGAGCGGCACCACCAGCGCGACGCCCGGCCCGACCGTGGCGCCCACCACCCCGAGCGCCACCCCCACCACGTCGCCGAAGCCCACGCCGACCGCGACCACCGCCGAGCCGGAGCCGTCGCAGGAGCCCAGCCAGCCCGGCCCCGAGGAGCCCACGGCCGAGCCCACGGTCACCAGTCCGCCCGAGGACATCCAGTGCGTGCGCGCCCCGTGTCCGTGACCGCTCCAAGATCGTGAGAAAGTCATCGCGTGGATTCGACTCGTGACCTGCTGATCGCCCTCGCCCGCCGGTACGCCTTCGCCGACCTCGGTGCGCTCGCGCCCACGGCCGAGATCTCCGACGTGTGCGAGTTCGGGCAGCGGCTGCTCTCGCTCGACGCCGAGGACTTCGCGGCCGAGGCCAGGTCCGTGCCCGCCGACCTGCGCCGGCTCGCCCGCGCCTGCCACATGCCGCAGACGCCGCGCGAGCAGCCGCGCGGGGCCCTGGAGTCGCTCAAGCCCGCCTACGCCCTGCTGCTTGAGGTGATCGCGGCCCGCTGGCACCGGCGCGAGCTGAGCCCGATGATCGCCGCCGTGCACATCGCCAGCGAATACCTGCCGCTGCTGGCCTTCGAGCCGCAACTCGGCCACGCCGGCGACCCGACCAGCTGGCCCGCCGGGCTGAGCGCGCCGGGCAGCAGGTTCGGCGTGATCGGCGACCGCGAGTGCGACCACACCAAGTCCGAGCAGTCGGCCACCAACCGCACGCTGCGGGTGTCGGTCGAGCCCGCCGAGGGGTGGCGGGCCTACTTCGACCGGCAGCACAGCCAGGTCGCCGGCGCGCTCGGGGTCTGCGTCGCCACCTGCCGCAACCCGTGCACGGCCATGGACTGGATCGACCCGGAGCCCCGAGCCGACCTCCAGGTACGCGCCCGCACGGCGCTGACGTTCGCCGAGACGCCGCTCGTCCGGCTGCGGCACGCGGCGCCCGTCGGGCACGGGTTCGGGGTGCCCTCGCCCGAGGAGGTGCTCGACGCCTGGGAGCGCAGCCGTACGGCGCTGGACAAGAACGCGGTGGGCGCCGCGGCGGTGAAGGACGACGACTTCCCGTTGCCCGGGTTGCCCGCGCTGTTCTCGGCCGTGGCCGGGGCGCCGATCGAGCCGTCCACCCTGATCGCCGGGGTCAGCGACCACGTGGTCACCCTGCTGCGCCGCACCTGACCGACGGGGCCCGGCGCGTTCGAGGGCGGGTCAGCGTCTTGTGGTGGCCTGTTCGCCGAGGGCGGCTATGCCGTACAGGAGGCCGCCGACCAGGTCGCCGGCGCTGAAGGCGGTGGCCATCGACAGGGCGGTGAGCCGGCAGGCGCCGTCGCTCAGCCGGCGCCTGGCGTTCCGGCCCGTCACGATCTCCAGGGCGCGCCCGCCGGGGTCGACGAACACCACCACGGCGTCGGCGCTCTCCTCGCCGAGCGCGGCGTGCAGGCGTTCGGCGAAGTGCCGACGGGAGCCGGCCGGCTCGCCGAGGAACACCCCGAAGCGCAGCCCGCTGCGCCGCTCGGCGCCCTGGAGGGCCTTCCTGAGGTCGTCGGCCTGGGCCGTCGTCAGTGTCCGCAGTGTCCCCATGGCCGCGTCACCAGCCCGCCGAAGCGCCGCCGAGGTGCCGGTCCGGCTCCGCGGTCCCGGCCTCGGCCTCGGCCACCCAGTCGCGCTCGGGCACCGTCGCCCAGGGCGCGGCGCCGCCGGTCAGCACCAGCCCCGACGTGCTCACGCCGTGCTCGCTCCCGGACGGGCCGCCCAGCCACACCGGGCCCGGCTCCGCCCGTACGGCCCTGCCGCGCCCCGGCACCATGACCAGCAGGCTGATCAGTACGAACAGCCCCAAAGACACTCCGATGAGAAAGAGCAGACTTTCCGCCGCGCTGTCCACATGACGAACGTAAACCTCGCGCACGGGTCCGGCCAGCCCTGTGGCGGCGTCCGCCTACCAGACGACCGGCCGCCGCTCGCCCCAGAAGCCGCCCCTGGCCGCCTCCACCTGGGCCGACAGCGAGATCAGAGTGCCCTCGCCGCCGATCCGCCCGGCCAGCATGACGCCGATCGGCAGGCCCTCGGCGGTCCAGTGCAGCGGCAGGTTCACCGCGGGCTGGCCGCTGACGTTGTAGATCGCGGGGAAGGCGGCGAAGCGCTTCATGCGTTCGAACGTCTCCTCGACGTCGTCCACGTCCTCGAACCAGCCGACGGGCCTGGGCGGCTCGGTGAGGGTCGGCGTGAGCACCGCGTCGTAGGCGTCGGTGATCGTGAGCGCGCCCCGGGTGGCGAGCTGGAGGGCGGCCTGGGCCTGGAGGAAGGCAGGAGCCGGGGTGGCGTGGCCGCGCTCGCGCAGCCATCGGGTGAGCGGCCTGAGCAGGTGCCGCTGCTCGTCGGCGACCGGGTGCATGCAGGCGAAGGTGTACCAGAGGGTGACGAACTGCGGTACGAGCTCGGGCCCGAACGGCCTCGGGATCTCGACGACGTCGTGGCCGAGGGCGGCCAGGGTCTTCGCGGCCTCCTCGTACGCGGCCCTCACCTCGGGATGGACCTCGGCCCCCGGTACGACGGGATCGGCGTACCGGGCGATGCGCAGCCGTCCGGGGTCGCGGCCGGCGCAGGCCAGGAACGTGCCCTCGTGGCGGGGCGCGAGGTAGAGGTCGCCCGGCTCGTTGTGCGCCATCACGTCGAGCAGGGCCGCCGCGTCGGCCACGGTACGGGCGATCGGGCCGTTCGTGGACATGCCCGCCAGGTCGGGGATGATCGGGGCGAAGCTGATGCGGCCGCGGGTGGGCTTGATGCCGTACAGACCGCAGGCCGAGGCGGGGATGCGGATCGAGCCCGCGCCGTCGCTGCCGTGGGCGGCGGGCGCCAGCCCGGCGGCGACGGCGGCGGCCGCTCCCCCGCTGGACCCGCCCGCCGACGTGTCAAGGTCCCAGGGCGAACGGGCGGGCGGCGAGACGTCGGTCTCGGTGTAGCAGGGCAATCCGAACTCGGGGGTGGCGGTCTTGCCCAGCATGACCGTGCCGGCCTCGCGCAGCCGCGTCACGGCCGTGTCGTCCACCGGCGCGACGAACCCCCGGTAGACCGCCGAGCCGAACATGATCGGCACGTCCTTGACCAGATTGAGGTCCTTCACCGGGATCGGTACCCCGGCCAGCGGGCCGTCGGGCAGGTCCTTCTCCAGGCGGCGCGCCTGGTCGAGCGCCGCTTCCGCGGTCACGGTGACGTACGCGCCGACCTGCGGGTCGATCCGCTCGATGCGGTCGAGGTAGTGGCGGGTGAGCTCGACCGGTGAGATCTCACGGTCGCGGACTGCCCGAGCCTGCTCAAGCGCGGAAAGCTCATGAAGTTCTGGCACGATCGGCACACTAGGCATCTCTAGAGAAGAACGTAAGACATACCCCGAAAACATGAGTGGAACACGATGAGCTGGGCCATAAAACTATGGACAGGTCAACACTAGGAATCATTCCGATCTCCGAGCTACGGTGAGTTACGTGGACTCCGACAACCAGCGAGAAGACGGTCACAACGCGTCACCCATCTGGGTGAGCGACCGGCCGGAGAGCGAGCAGACCGCCGCCCCGACCCCATCGGCGCCCACTTCCACGTACGCGCCCGTGGAGCGCGCGTCCCTGCGCAGTCTGCTTGAGCAGCCGCGGTTCCGCCGCCTGCGCAACCGTGCCCTCGTGGCGATCGGCGTGGCCGTGGTGGTGGGTTTCCTGCTGCGCGACTGGCGCACGGGAGTCACCGCGGGCGTCATCGCGGCCATCCTCGAAGCGGTCTACCGCGCGCGTTCCCATTCCACCGTGCCCGCGTGGCGACGCGCGTCGGTGGCCGAACGGCGTACCGAGGGGCAGCTTCGCAGGCTGGAGCGCAGCGGCTACCGCACCCTGCACGCCAGGGCGATCCCGGGCAGCGAGGCCCAGATCGACCACCTCGTGGTGGGCCCGACCGGCGTGTACGCGGTCGACTCCGAGAAGTGGGACAAACGGCTGCCAGTCCGCGTGCAGATGGGCAAGAAGCTCTTCCACGGCCCCTTCGACATGAAGCCGAGGCTGACCGAGGCCAAGTGGGAGGCGTCCCAGGCCAGTGAGCTGATCAGCAAGGCCTACGGCCGCGAGGTCGTGGTCGTGCCGTCGCTGGCCATCTATGGGCCGCCCGTCCCGTGGAAGATCATGACCATCCGCGACGTGGACGTCTACCAGGGCGACCGGGCCCGCAAGTGGATCACCAAGCGGGAACGGGCGCTGACCCCGGCCGAGATCGACCGGCTCTACGACATCGCCGCCCAGGTCCTGCCCGCCAGGTACGGCGAGGGCTAGGACGGCCGACGATCCCCGCGGGGTTCCGCCCCGCGGGGTTCTTCCATGCCCGCCACCGAACCGCCCGCCAGCCGGGCGCCGAAGCCGTCCAGTTCGTCGGCCAGCACGCCGCTTGGGGGCAACGTGTCCGGCAGGCGGGTCAGCAACGCCGTGCCGACCCCGGCGATGCGTACGACGCGGTCGATCAGCGCCTCCCGGTCCTCGGGCCACGGGAACGACGGCTGGGCGATGAGCAGCGACACACAACCGTGCACGGCCGACCACAGGCCGAGCGCCAGCTCCTCGGGATCGCCTTCGAGCACGCGCACCGCCACGCAGGCGGCGACGGCGTCCACCATGTGGCGGATGCACTCGGCGGCGGCCGGCGGCACGCCCTGCCCGGTCGCGGGCCGCATCATCAGCACCCGGTACTGCACGGGATGCGCCAGGGCGAAACGCGCGTAGGCCCGCGCGCACCGGCCCAGCGCGAGGAACGGGTCGCCGGTCAGGTTCTCGCGGAACATGCGGCCGAACTCGTCCCACACGCGCAGGCAGACCGCTTCCAGCAGCGCCTCCCGGTCGGCGAAGTGCAGGTAGACCGACGGCGTGGACACCCCGGCGCGCTGGGCGACCGCCCGCAACGTCAGCGCGTCCTCGCTGCCTGACTCGGTCAGCAGGTCCTCGGCCGCGCGCAGGATCTCCTCCCGCAGCAGGCCGCCCTCTCCGCGCCGGGCGCGCACCCGTCTCGTACTGGTCATGGTTCTCAGGTTGACGCCGTCAGGTTGACGATGTCAACCTGACCTTCTACGGAAGGATATTGCGAAAAATGGGGACTTTCCGGGACGCGACCGCGTTGATCGCCCACGGCGGGGGCGACTTCGGCGCCACGCTGGACGCCCAGTGGAGCGTGGGGACCAAGCTGCACGGCGGCTACCTGCTGGCGGTGCTGGCCCGAGCCGCCTGCGAGAGCAGCGCGGGCGAGCGGCACCCGCACGTGACGGCCGTGAGCGGCGCCTTCGTCGAGCCGCCCGAGCCGGGGCCGGCCGACGTGCGCGTGGAGCCGCTGCGGATCGGCAAGAGCGTGGCCCAGGTCAGGGCCACGCTGGCCCAGGAGGGCCGGACCCTCCTGGAGGCGCACGTCACGCTCGGCGTCCTGGACGACGCCGACCCGTGGTGGTCCTCGCTGCCGACGGTCGAGCTCCCGCCCGAGGAGGACTGTTTCCTCGCGCCCACCGACCCGCCCGGCGCCGATTTCCCCGTGCCGCTGATGGGCGTCGTCGAGGAACGCATCGATCCCGCCCACCTGGCCTTCGCGTTCGGGGCGCCGAGCCGGCGGGGCGAGATCGCGAGCTGGCAGCGCCTCGCCGACGGCTCCGACTGGGACCCGCTGAGCCTGCTCGTCGCGCTCGACCCCGTGCCGCCGGTCGCGTTCGACCTGGGGCTGCCGGGCTGGGTGCCGACGCTCCAGCTCTCCGCCTACGTCCGGCGGCTGCCCGCGCCCGGCCCGATCAGGGTCCGCCTCACGGCCACGGACGTCGGAGGCGACCGTATGGACGAGGTGGCCCACGTATGGGACTCCAAGGGGCGGCTGGTGGCCCAGGCGACCCAGCTCGCGGCCGTACGGGTTCCGGACTGAGGTGTCCGGTGAGTGGACACGTGTCTCAGCCGCCGGGCGGGTGGCCGTAACATGTGAAGACTCACCTCATGATGGGAGAAGCACAATGCCGGCCCTCAGGTCACGTACGGTCACCCACGGCAGGAACATGGTCGGTGCCCGGGCCCTGCTCCGGGCGACCGGTGTAGCCGGCAGCGACTTCGGCAAACCCATCATCGCGGTGGCCAACAGCTTCACCCAGTTCGTCCCGGGTCACGTGCACCTGCGCGAGGTCGGCGACGTGGTCTCGGCCGCGATCCGCGAGGCGGGGGCGATCCCGCGCGAGTTCAACACGATCGCGGTCGACGACGGCATCGCGATGGGCCACGGCGGCATGCTCTACTCGCTGCCGTCCCGCGAGCTGATCGCCGACGCGGTCGAGTACATGGTCAACGCCCACTGCGCCGACGCGCTGATCTGCGTCTCCAACTGCGACAAGATCACCCCCGGCATGCTGCTGGCGGCCTTCCGGCTGAACATCCCCACGGTCTTCGTCTCCGGCGGCCCGATGGAGGCCGGCAAGACGCCCACTCGCAAGCTCGACCTCGTCGACCCGATGATCGCCGCGGCCGACGACTCGGTGTCCGACGCCGAGCTGCTGGAGATGGAGGAGAACGCCTGCCCGACCTGCGGCTCCTGCTCGGGCATGTTCACCGCCAACTCCATGAACTGCCTGACCGAGGCCATGGGCCTGTCGCTGCCGGGCAACGGCACGATCCTGGCCACCCACAAGCGGCGCAAGCAGCTCTTCGAGGACGCCGGCCGCCAGCTCGTCGAGATCACCCGCCGCTACTACGAGGACGGCGACGAGTCGGTGTTGCCGCGCTCGATCGCCACCCGCGAGGCGTTCGAGAACGCGATGGCCCTCGACGTGGCGATGGGCGGCTCGACCAACACGATCCTGCACATCCTGGCCGCGGCCCGCGAGGCCGAGGTCGACTTCGGCCTCAAGGAGATCAACGAGATCTCGCTGCGGGTGCCGTGCCTGTGCAAGGTCGCCCCGGCCACGAACAAGTACCACGTCGAGGACGTCCACCGCGCCGGCGGCATCCCGGGCATCCTGGGTGAGCTCGACCGGGCCGGGCTGCTCCACCGCGACGTGCCCACCGTCAACGGCGGCACGATCGCCGACACGCTGGCCGCCTGGGACGTCAAGTCGCCGTCCGCGTCGCCCGAGGCCCAGGAGTTGTGGCACGCGGCCCCGGGCAACGTGCGCACGGTCAAGCCGTACTCGCAGGACAACCGCTGGGACTCCCTCGACCTCGACCGCGCCGAGGGCTGCATCCGCGACCGTGAGCACGCCTACAGCGCCGACGGCGGGCTGGCCGTGCTCTACGGCAACATCTCGCGCGACGGCGCGGTGGTGAAGACCGCGGGGGTCGACGAGTCGATCTGGAAGTTCAGCGGGCCCGCGGTGGTGTTCGAGTCGCAGGAGCAGGCCGTCGAGGGCATCCTCGGCGGGCAGGTCAAGGAGGGCGACGTGGTGGTCATCCGCTACGAGGGCCCCAAGGGCGGCCCCGGCATGCAGGAGATGCTCTACCCGACCTCGTTCCTCAAGGGCAGGGGCCTGGGCAAGGCGTGCGCGCTGGTCACCGACGGCCGCTTCTCCGGCGGCACGTCCGGGTTGTCGATCGGGCACGCCTCGCCCGAGGCGGCCGAGGGCGGCGCGATCGCGCTGGTCGAGGACGGCGACATCATCGACATCGACATCCCCGGCCGCTCGATGGAGCTGCGGGTGCCGGAGGCCGAGCTGGCCGCGCGGCGCGAGCGGCTGCTGGCCGACCTGGGCGGCTACCGGCCGCGTGACCGCAACCGTCCGGTGAGTGTGGCGCTGCAGGCGTACGCGGCGATGACCACGTCCGCCTCGACCGGCGCCTCGCGCGACCTGTCGCAGCTGTCCCGATAGTTAGTGTGCGGGTGGACCCTCGGTCCACCGCACAGATTTTCGAAAATTGTCGGTGGTCGTCCCTATTCTTGGGGTATGACGACAGTCGTGAAGGACGAGACTCGCCCGCTGACGACCGCCGAGATCGCCGCCATCGCCCTCTCCCTCGCCCACCTCGGGGCGGGCCCGCAGGCCGTCACCGCACGGCGTGCCCTGCAACACGCGCTCGAACACCTGGAGCTCGACGACGACGTCATCGCGACCACGCTCGCGACGCTGACCGAGCCGCTGCCCGTGGACGTCGCCTCCCGGGCCAGGCTCATCGCCGACGCCATCACCAGCCGTCTCATGATCCGTCTCCACTACCGCGACGCCTCGGGGACCGTCACCTCCCGCGACGTCGAGCCGGTGACCTGCCTGGTCCACCGCGAGTTCTGGTACCTGGTCGGCGTGTGCAGGCTGCGCCGGGGCATCAGGGCGTTCAGGTTCGACCGGATCATCGCGGTCGAGCCCACGCTGACCCCGTCGCGGCCGCACCTCGCCGACCGGTTCCTGCCGTTCCAGCGCCGCCGCCGGCGTTCCAGGGCGGCATAAGCTGCCGGAAGCTTGACCCTCGGGCCCCCGGGCGTTGGTGCGGGGCGTGACAGGCTCGCGCACATGCGCGTCCGGGGGATCTCGCTCATCGCCGCCCTGCTGCCCGTCGTCGTGTCCGCCTGCTCGGCGGCCGTGCCCGTGGCCTCACGCCCGGTCGTGGCGCACCGGGAGGCCAGGGCGATGACCGTGGACAGCCTGCTGCCGGCCACGCGGCGGGCGCTCGACCGGGCGCTGGAGCGCCGCCTGCGCGGCCGTCCGGGGCGGGCGGCCCTCGCGGTGTACGACCGCACGACCGGCGTGCGGTACGCCTACGGCGAGGGCAGGCCATTCGTGCTGGCCAGCGTGGCCAAGGTGGACATCCTGCTGGCGTTGCTGCTGCTCAGGCAGAGCGAGCACCGGCGGCTCAGCGCGTACGAACGCAGGCTCGCCTCCCGGATGATCCGCGAGAGCGACAACGAGAGCGCGCACGAGCTCTACATGACCGTCGGCGGCCAGTACGGGCTCACCCGCGTCCTCCAGGGCCTGGACGTGTGGCACACCGAGCCGGGATCGGGCCTGTCGTGGGGAATGACCCTCAGCCACCCGTCGGACCAGGTGAAGGTGCTGGAGAAGCTCACCGACCCCGCCGGGCCGGTGTCGTCCGCGAGCCGCCGCTGGGCCCTCGGGCTCATGTCGTCGGTGAAGGAGGAGCAGGCGTGGGGCGTCAGCGCCGCCGGCGGCGAGGTCGCGCTCAAGGACGGCTGGCTGCCCGTCGGGGCGCACGGCGGTCGGTGGACGGCCAACAGCGTGGGCCGGATCGTGCTGAACGGGCACGAACTGCTGATCGCCGTGCTGTCGGAGCGCAGCCCGGACCTGAGCACGGGCGTGACGACCGTGGAGGAGGCGGCGCGGGCCGCGGTGGAGGTGCTCACCCGCGCCCGGCGGTCAGGACGAGCAGCAACCGCCGCCGCAGCAGCCCCCGCCGCCACCACCGGTCGCGCGGGGAGCGGCGGCGCCACCGGTCACGGAGACCGTGGACAGCAGCTTGACCGTGTCGCCATGGCCATCCGGGCAGGTCGCCGGGTCGTCTGAGGCCGACATGGGACGGGAGACCTCGAACGTGGAGCCGCAGGCGCGGCAGCGGAAGTCGTAACGCGGCATGCCGACAAGCCTAACCCGCGGCGGGCGGTCGGCGGGAGCCGTCGTAGGCCAGGTGCGCATGGTCGGAGACGGGCACGTAGCCGATCGAACGGTAGACGGCGTTGCTCGTCGGGTTGTCCAGGTCGGTGAAGAGCACGACCTGGTCGCACCGCTCGGCCAGGCCCACCCCGCTGGCGTACGCGGTGACGGCGGCGCCGTAGCCCTTCCTGCGGCACGACGGGGGCGTGTAGACCGGGCCGACGCGGCACACCCCGCCGGCGGCGTGGCCCAGCCCGGCCAGCGAGACCGGCGCTCCGCCGGCTTCCCAGACGAACAGCTCGCGCCCGGCCACCCGCTGGGCGACCCGCTCGGCGACGTCGTGCGCCTCGCCGAGGCCGACCTCGTCCCCGAACGCCTGGTACCAGCTCACCATCAGCGGGAAGTCGCCGGGCCCGGCGAGCCGGCCGCGGCCGGGCACCGAGGGGACGGCGAGCGCGCCGAGGCGGTAGAGCCGTTCGGACACCACCCGGGAGGGCTCCCCGAGCAGTTCTACCACCTCGGACGTCACCTCCACCGGCCCCACCACCCGGGGCAGGTCGCCGTTCAGCGCCTCGACCAGCGGGGCGACGGCCTCGGCGGGCATGCGGGTGAGGGCCACGGGGGCGGGCGGGGTACGGAAGGCGGCGCCGCACACCCGGCCGCCGGCGCTCCACCAGGCGAAGAAGGCGTCTTTGGCGGGCCGGCCTGCGCGCAGCTCGGCGAGGACGGTCAGCGGGACCGTGTTGCCGACCGGGTCGCCGAGCAGGAACGGCTCGGCGACCTCGGCGAATTCCTCCGGATCAGAGGTGAAGGTCCACATACCCGTCATGGTGACAGGCCGCGGCCTCCGGCTTCAAAGGCGTTCAGGCCGCCGCCTCCAGGTAGGGCGCCCATTGAGGATCGCCCACCAGCGAGGCGCCGATGAGCCGCCAGTGGGCGCCCCTCGGCACCGCCGGGCTGACGCGCAGCGTCCAGCCCAGCTCCTCCAGGTATTTGTCGGCCTTGCGGTGGTTGCAGGTCGTGCACGAGGCGACGCAGTTCTCCCACGTGTGGGTGCCGCCGCGCGACCTCGGGATGACGTGGTCGATGGTCTCGGCCCGCAGCCCGCAGTAGGCGCAGCGATAGTCGTCGCGTCGCATGAGGGCGGCCCTGGTCAGCGGGATGCGAGATCGGTAGGGGATGCGGACGTATCTGCGGAGCCGGATCACCGAGGGCACGTCGAGGGTGCAGCTCGCCGAGCGGAGCTGGGCGCCCCGCCCGTCGCGGTGCACGACGTCGGCCTTCTCCCGCAGCACGAGCACGATGGCCCGGTGGAGCGAGAGGGTGGTGAGCGGCTCGTAGGTGGCGTTGAGCAGCAGGACTTGGCGCGTCATCGAGCCTCTCCCTGCTGCGCGCGTATCAAAGGGGACATGCCGCGGCATGTCCCGCCTGTCGGGCCCTCCTGGGGCACTGGTGCTTCCGTCACATGGACCTCCGCCGGACGGTCCAGCGGATGGTCACCACGGCACCGTCCTGTCACCAAGTCTGGCGTTAGCCGGAGCGTCCCCGCCACCCCATAATCTTCAAGCCGGAATGACCAGAGGGACACACGTTACGTTTTATGCCCGCTTCACCAGCGCTTTACGCCCCCACCTTGGCAGTAGGGTTCCTGGCATGACGCGAGAGCCTTATCCGACGGCACGCCGCGAAGACGTCGTCGACATCCTGCACGAAACGCCCGTTCCAGACCCGTACCGGTGGCTGGAGGACCCTGACGGTCCGGACACCAAGGAATGGCTGCTCGCGCAGGCCGAGCTGTACGGCGCCCAGCGCGGCGAGCAGCGGTTCAAGGACCGCATCGCCGAGCTGCTGCGGTCCGGCTCGGTGGGGCCCCCGGCCTGGCGCGGCGGCCGGCAGTTCTTCAGCCGCCGTACGCCCGACCAGGAGCACGCGGTCTACTACGTCGTCGAGCCCGACGGCACCGAGCGGCCGCTGATCGACCCGATGGAGATCGACCCGTCCGGTCTCACCACGCTCGACGCCGCGCAGCCCGACAAGGAAGGGCGGCTGCTGGCGTACCAGATCTCGGTGGGCGGCGACGAGGAGTCGATCCTCTACGTGATGGACGTCACGACCGGGCTGCGCGTCGAGGGCCCGATCGACCGCTGCCGCTACTCCCCCATCGCCTGGCTGCCGGGCGGCGAGGCGTTCTACTACGTGCGCAGGCTGCCGCGCACCGAGGTGCCGGAGAACGAGGCGCAGTTCCACCGCCGCGTCTACCTCCACCGCGTCGGCACCTCGACCGAGGACGACACGATGATCTTCGGCCAGGGGCTGAAGATGACCAACTACTACGGCGTGTCCGTCTCGCGCGACGGCCACTGGCTCCAGGTCTCGGCGCACGAGGGCACCGCGCCGCGCAACGACCTGTGGGTGGCCGACCTGACCGCCTCCCCGGCCGACGACCCCGACCTGAAGGTCGTCCAGGAGGGCGTCGACGCGCAGACCGCCCTGGTGTTCGGCCGCGACGGCCGGCTCTACGTGCACACCGACCGGGACTCCCCCCGCGGCCGGGTGTGCGTGACCGACCCGGCCGACCCCGGCTACGAGACCTGGCGCGACCTGATCCCCGAGGACCCCGAGGCGGTGCTGTCCGACTTCGCGATCCTCGACGACCTCGAACGCCCGGTCATGCTGGTGGGCTGGACCCGCCACGCGATCAGCGAGATCACCGTGCACGACCTGGCGACCGGCGAGCGCCTGAGCACGGTGCCGACGCCGGGCCTGGGCACGATCGGCGGCATCTCCGAGCGTCCCGAGGGCGGTTTCGAGGCCTGGTTCGGCTACACCGACAACACCACGCCGCCGACGATCCAGCGCTACGACGCCAGGACGGGCGAGACCACGCTGTGGGCCGCCTCCCCCGGTGCGGTCGAGGTGCCGCCGGTGCGTACGTCGCAGGCGGTCTACCGGTCGAAGGACGGCACCGACGTCCGCATGCTGATCATCGCCCCCGACGACGACACCCCCGGCCCCCGGCCCACCATCCTGTACGGCTACGGCGGCTTCGGCCTGTCCATGACCCCCGGCTACTCGGCCTCGATCCTGGCCTGGGTCGAGGCGGGCGGCGTCTACGCCATCGCCAACCTGCGCGGCGGCGGCGAGGAGGGCGAGGACTGGCACCGCGCGGGCATGCTGGCCAACAAGCAGAACGTGTTCGACGACTTCCACGCGGCGGCCGAGCACCTCGTCGAGACCGGTGTCACCACCCGCGACCGGCTCGGCATCTCCGGCGGCTCCAACGGCGGCCTGCTGGTCGGCGCCGCGCTGACCCAGCGCCCCGACCTGTACGCGGCCGTGGTCTGCTCGGCGCCGCTGCTCGACATGATCAGGTACGAGAAGTTCGGCCTCGGCGCCACCTGGAACGTCGAGTACGGCAGCGCCGACGACCCCGAGCAGTTCGGCTGGTTGTGGGACTATTCGCCCTACCACCGCGTCGAGGAGTCGGTGTCCTACCCGGCGACGCTGTTCACCGTCTTCCAGTCCGACACGCGTGTGCACCCGCTGCACGCCTGGAAGATGTGCGCGGCGTTGCAGCACGCCTCGGCGGGCGGGCGGCCGGTGCTGCTGCGCAACGAGACCGAGGTGGGCCACGGCGCCCGGTCGGTGAGCCGTACGGTCGATCTGTCGGCCGACACGCTGACCTTCCTCGCCGAGCACACCGGTCTGTAGTGTCGATGGCATGAGCGCGCCGGGGCCGGTCATGGTGGAGGCCGTCCCCAGCGCTGCGCTGCGGCCGTACGTCACGAGGTTGTGCGCGTACAGCGAGCACTATCCCGCGCCCGTCACGCGCACCGAGGCGGCGATGCCCGGCGCGGTGCTCATCCTGGGCGTCGGCGCGCCCATGGAGGCGGGCGGGGAACGGGTCAGGGCGTTCACGGGCGGGCTCTCCGACCGGTCCACGCTCACCCGCGTCACCGGGCCGTGCGAGGGCGTGGAGGTGGTGCTCACGCCGTTCGGGGCGCGGCGGCTGCACGCGTTGCCGATGCGGCACCTGACGAACCGGGTGATCGCCGTGGAGGCGGTGCTCGGGCCGTGGGCCGGGGAGTTGCTCGACCGGCTGGCCGCGACGCCGTCCTGGCGGGAGCGGCTGGCCCTGACCGACCGGCTGCTGACCCGGCGCATCCTCGCCGGGCCCGAGGTGGGGCCCGAGCTGCCGTGGGCGTGGGCGCGGCTGCTGGAGTCGGGCGGGCGGCTCGCCGTGTCGTCGCTGGCCGAGTCGCTGGGCTGGAGCCACCGCCATCTCGTGGCGCGCTTCCACGACCAGGTCGGGCTGCCCCCGAAGGCGGCGGCCCGGGTGATCAGGTTCGGCCGCGCGGCGGGGTTGCTGCGTTCGGGCCGGTCGATCGCCGCGGTCGCGGCCGAATGCGGCTTCTACGACCAGGCCCACATGAACCGGGAGTTCCGGGCGCTCGGTGGCGCCACGCCCGGTCAGATTCGTCCAAGACCCGCGGGCGACCCCGCGGGCATCCTGAACCCATGAAACGCACTGTCTACGCACTGGCCCGCTACGAGGACGCGCGGGCGGCGATCGACTTCCTGTCCGAGGCGTTCGGGTTCCGCCTGCACGAGTCGTCGAAGGACGCCGACGGCGTCGTCAAGCACGCCGAGCTGTTCGTCGGGGACGACCTGATCATGATCGGCCGCGGCGACCCGGGCGGGCCCGGCGTCTACATCGCGGTCGACGAGGTGGACGCCCATCACGATCGCGCCAGGGCCGCGGGGGCCGTGATCACCATGGAGCTCACCGACCAGTCGTACGGCTCGCGCGAGTACGCGTGCGAGGACCCCGAGGGCAATCGCTGGTTCTTCGGGACCTATCGCCCGTAGTCGCGGGCCGGCGGGCCGTCAGCGGGGGAAGACGACGGTCTTGTGGCCGTCGAGCAGGACACGCTGCTCGGCGTGCCACTGGACCGCGCGGGCCAGCGCGACACACTCCACGTCACGGCCGATCCGCACCAGGTCGTCGGGCGAGTGGCTGTGGTTGACCCGGGCGACCTCCTGCTCGATGATCGGCCCCTCGTCGAGGTCGGAGGTCACGTAGTGGGCGGTCGCCCCGATCAGCTTGACACCCCGGTTGTGGGCCTGGTGGTACGGCTTGGCGCCCTTGAACGACGGCAGGAACGAGTGGTGGATGTTGATCGCCCGCCCGGCCAGCTTCTCGCACAGGTCCTCCGAGAGCACCTGCATGTAGCGGGCCAGCACCACCAGGTCGACCTGGTAGTGCTCGACCAGCGCCAGCACCTCGGCCTCCTGCCTGGGCTTGGTCTCGGGCGTGATCGGCAGGTGGTGGTAGTCGATGCCGTAGGACTGGGTGAGCGGGCGCAGGTCGGGGTGGTTGGAGGCGACCGCGACGATCTCGATGTCGAGGGTCTTCGACCTGACTCGGTAGAGCAGGTCGTTGAGGCAGTGGTCGAACCGGCTGACCATGATCAGCACGCGCGGCTTCCGCGCCACGTCGCGCAGCCTGAACTCCATGGCGAAGTCGGGGGCGAGGGCGGCGAAGGCGGCGCCCAGCTCGTCGTGGCCGAGGGGGCCGGAGAACTGCACGCGCATGAAGAACCGCTGGGCGACCCGGTCGCCGAACTGCTGGCTCTCGATGATGTTGCACCCGTGCCCGGCGAGCAGGCCGGAGACGGCGGCCACCACGCCGGGGCGGTCGGGGCAGGACAGGGTCAGGATGTACTCGGCGTGGCTGCTCATGCCTTCACTCTCGCGGAGGTGGGATCGTAGGGCGCCTTGAGGCTGATCTGGGCAGAGTACAGGTCGCCGGCCACGTCCACCTCCACCTTCTCCAGCGTGCGGCCCTCCGGTGAGAGCTCGGTGACCAGGCCGAGCGCCACGGACCTGCCGAGCGTCGGGCTGTGGGCGGCCGAGGTGACGTAGCCCACCGGGGCGCCGTCGGACAGCAGGGACTCGCCGCCCCACAGGTGTGCGGCGGGATCGTCCAGCACGATCGAGACTACCCTGCGTGACGGGGTCTCCAGGGCGTGCCGCGCGCCGCGGAAGCCGCCGCTCTTCTTGCAGGTGAAACGCAGTCCGGCGGCGGCGGGGGTGATCTCGGGGCCCAGTTCGCGGCCCCACGCGCGGTAACCCTTCTCGATGCGCATGGCCTCGATGGCGTAGTGGCCGGCCTGGGTCAGCTCACCGGTGCCCATGAGGGTCTCGTGCACGGTGACGGCGAACTCGGCGGGCACGTACAGCTCCCAGCCCAGCTCGCCGACGTAGGTGACGCGGGTGGCTCGTACGGTGGCGTGGCCGAGGTCGACCAGGCGGGACGTGCCGAAGTCGAAGGCGGAGAAGTCGGCCCTCGACACCGACCGCAGTATCGCCCGCGAGGACGGGCCCATCACCCCGAAGACGGCGTACGCGCCGGTGACATCCACCAGGACCGCCCGCCGGTCGCCGAGGCCCTTGGAGATGTGGTCGAAGTCCTTGGTCGTCTGGGCCGAGCCCGTCACGATCAGGTACTCGTCGGCGGCCACCCGGGTCACCGTCAGGTCCGACTCGTAGCCGCCCCGGTCGTTGAGCAGGCCGGTGTAGACGACGCGGCCGACCTCGACGTCCACGTCGGCGGTGCAGAGCCACTGCAGCGCCTCCATGGCCTCGGGGCCCTTGAGGACGAACTTGGAGAAGGCCGTCTGGTCGAACAGCGCCGCCGCGTTCCGGCAGGCCGCCACCTCGGCGTCCACGTACGGCTGCCACTCGGGCCGCCCGAACGTGTGCGGTGTGGCGGGCCCGAAGTAGTTGACCCGCTCCCAGCCCATCTTCGACCCGAAGCACGCGCCCGCCCGTTCCAGCAGGTGGTGCACCGGGGAGCGGCGCAGCGGCCGGGCCGTCCGCAACTCTCTGTCCGGCCAGGACATCGCGTAGTGCAGCCCCAGCGTCTCGGTGACGCGGTCGCGCAGCCAGGTGTCGTTGTCGGCCCAGCGGGCGAAGCGCCGGACGTCGGCGGGCCACAGGTCGCCGGTCGGCGCGCCGTTCACGATCCACTCGGCCAGCGCGCGGCCGGCGCCGCCCGCCGAGGCGATCCCGGCGGAGTTGAACCCGGCGCCGACGAAGAGGCCGCGTACCTCGGGTGTCTCGCCCAGCAGGAACATGTTGTCCGGCGTGAAGCTCTCCGGCCCGTTGTAGAACATCCGCACCCCGGCGCTGTCCAGGGCCGGGACACGCTGGATCGCGTTCTCCATGATGATCGCGAACTGGTCCCAGTCCTCGTCCAGGAGCTGGAACTCGAACGGGTGGGGGATGCCGTCCATGCCCCACGGCTTGGCGTCCGGCTCGAAGCCGCCCACGACCAGGCCGCCGACCTCCTCCTTGAAGTAGGCGTACCCGTCGGGGTCGCGCAGTACGGGCAGGTCGGGGCGGACGCCGGGGATCCGCTCGGTCACGACGTAGTAGTGCTCGGCCGAGTGCAGCGGGACGGTCGCGCCGGCCATCCTGCCGATCTCCTTGGCCCACTGGCCCGCGCAGTTGACCAGCACCTCGGTCTCGATGTGGCCCTCGGAGGTGTCCACGCCGCGCACGGCGCCGTCGCGTACGGTGACGCCGGTGACGCGGACCCGCTCGATCACCTGCACGCCGCGCCGCTGCGCGCCCCGCGCGAGCGCCTGGGTGAGGTCCGACGGGTCGGCCTTGCCGTCGCCGGGCAGCCACACACCGCCCACCAGGTCGTCGGTGCGCATGACCGGCCACAACTCCCCGGCCTCGCGCGGGCTGACGACCTCGGCCTGGACGCCGTGGTTCCTGGCGCCGGCCGCGGTGCGCCTGAGCTGGGTCATGCGCTCGGGGGTACGGGCCACGCTGAGGCTGCCGCACTGCTTCCAGCCGGTGCCGAAGCCGGTCTCGGCCTCCAGCCGGGCGTACAGGTCGGTGCTGTACTTGATCAGTCTGGTCATGCTCTCGGTGCCGCGCAGCTGGCCGACGAGCCCGGCGGCGTGCCAGGTGGTGCCGCAGGACAGCCGGCCCTGTTCGAGCACCACGACGTCGGTCCAGCCCAGCTCGGCCAGGTGGTAGGCCACGCTGCAACCGGCGATGCCGCCACCGATGATCACGACCTGTGCCCGGGAGGGCAGGGATGTCAAGAGATGCTCCTCAAGCGATTGATCCCCGGCCAGCTCCGCACGTTGCGCAGCATGGCGATGAATGCCTGTTCGGCGGGGCCCAGCAGGCGGTCGCGGCGGTGGGCCAGCACGATGGGGCGGGGCTTGGGCGCGGGCAGCACCTCCAGGGCCGCCAGCCGCCCGTCGGCGAGCTCCTGCTCGACGCAGTGCTCGGACACCAGCGAGACGCCGAGCCCGGCGGCGACCGCCTGTTTGATCGTCTCGGGGCCCCAGATCTCGGTACGGCCCGCCTCCTCCAGCCCCCACGTCTCCAGGGCCTGCTCCTGCAGCTCGCGCGTGGAGGAGCCCGGCTCGCGGATGAGGAAGAGCTCGCCGGCCAGGTCCGCGGGCTCGGCGCGGCCCCTGCTGGACAGCCGGTGGCCCGGCTGGGTGATGAGGACGAGCCGGTCCTCCAGGATCGGCTCGCTGACGAGCTGCGCCGCCCCGGGCTCCCCGGCCAGCACCGCGACGCCGATCTCGCCGTCCACGAGCCCGCGTTCGACCCGCTGGCCGTTGCCGACCTGGATGCCGAGCTCGATGCCGGGGTGACGGTCGCGGAAGGCGGCCAGCAACGGCGGCAGGAGGTACGTGCCGACGGTGGTGGTGCCCCCCGCGACCAGCTTGCCGGTCTGCAGCCCCGAGACCTGCCGGATCGCGGCCACGGCCTCGTCGGCCAGCAGGAAGACGCGCTTGGCGTACTCCAGCATCACCTCACCCTCGGGGGTGAGCCTGATCCGGGCGCCGCTGCGGTCGATCAGCGTGGCGCGCAGCGACTGCTCAAGCTGCCTGACCTGGTGGGAGACGGACGGCTGGCTGAGGTAGAGCTTCTGCGCGGCGGCCGAGAAGCCGCCGCACTCCACGACCGTCATGAAGATCCAGAGCCGGTGCAGGTTGAGCTGCATGTCGTTGTTAACCCCTAGCTGCCTCGATCGACTCTCGGAGCGCGTCCTCAAGCTGTTCAAGCCGGTGCCAGGGGATCTCCCCCATCGTGCAGATACGGAAGAAGTCCGCCGAGAGTTGCCCCTGACCGGCGTAGACAACGTAGCCACGCTTCTTGAGCTCATCGTGAAGCGCCGCATAAGTAACGTTTTCGGGCAGATGAAGCATTGTTACGGTGTTTGACCGGAATTGTTCATCAACGAGGATTTTCAGGCCTAGTCGTGCGAACTGGCCCCGGACCAGGGCGGCCCGCTCGCGGTAGAGCCGGGTACGCGCCGCGAACCCGCCCGCCTCCTCGTACTCCTTGATCGCCTCGTCGAGGGAGTAGCAGACCTGTACGGCCGGGGTGAACGGCACGTCGCCCTTGCGCTGCCCGGCCAGGTAGCCGGCGGCGTTGAGATACAGGCTGCGCACGGGCGCCTCCTGGACACGCTCGATCGCCGCCTCGCTGCACAGGATGAACGACATGCCGGGCAGCCCGTGCAGGCCCTTGTTGGCGGTGCCGCAGATGACGTCGGCCTTGACCTCGGCCAGGTCCTGGTCCTCGATCGCGGTGCCGCTGATCGCGTCGATCACGAACAGCGCGCCGGACTCGGCCACGACCTCGCCGATCTCCTTGATCGGGTTGATCAGGCCGGTCGTGGTCTCGTGGTGCACGCAGACCACGGCGTCCACGTCGTCCCGCCCGGCCAGCGCGGCGCGGACGGCCTCGGGGTCGGCCGGGACCGTCCAGTCGCTCCTGACCTCGTCGAACGGGATGCCGTGCGCCTTGGCGATCTTGATCATCCGGTCGCCGTAGACGCCGTTGTTCACGACGAGCACGCCACGTCCCGCACGGACGGAGCTGATGACCGCCATCTCCATGGCCGCGGTTCCAGAACCGGTGACCAGCAGCGCCTCGTGCGTGCCGCCGAGGTTCAGGCACCGGGGCAGGGCCTCACGGATCCTGAACAGCAACTCCGTGAACTCGGGCTCGCGGTGGCAGAGGTCGCCGCGAAGCAGGGCGTCCTTGACCCGCTTCGACGTACATGCGGGCCCGGGATTCAACAGAATGAGCTCTTCGTCCATCATCCACTCGATCTTGGGTAGGTATCGGGCATTACGGACGCTATCCGGGGTGGCGCCGCACGGGACAGCCGCCTTTCACCTATGAGGGCCATAAGGGAATCGGGCTTGTCCGTGCTGAACCGCGCCGACTGGGATGGGGCACGTGCCGTTGGAGACCGTCGTACTGATCGTGGTGGCGGGGCTGTTCGCCGTCGTGTCCGGGATCAACGACGGCGGGGCGCTGCTCGCGACGGGGCTCAAACTGCCGGTGATCCGGCCGGTCGTCGGCATTCTCGCGCTGGTGCTGTTCGTCGCGCTGGTCCCGCTGGTCACGTACCGGGTGGCGCTGACGTTCGTGAACCGGCTGGCGGGCTTCCACGCCCCGGGCGGCCAGGCCGCGATGACGGTCGGCGTGCTCTGCGCGCTGGCGGTGGTGTTCACGCTGAGCGCCCGGGGGCGGCCGACCAGCCTCACGCTGGCCGTGGTGGGCGGGCTCACCGGGGCCGGGCTGGGGTGGGGGCTGCCGGTGTCGGGCGGCTCGGTGGCGCTCGTGCTGGCGTTCGGGCTGGCGGCGCCGTTCGTGGGGGCGTTGTTGTCGTGGGTGCTCATCCGGCTGCTCGTACGGGTGACCGACGCCCCCGGGCTGACGCGCTGGCACCGGGCCGGGTTCCTGCTCCAGACGCTCGCCTACGCGGCCAACGACGGGCAGAAGATGCTGGCCGTCTTCATGATCGCGCTCGGCTTCCAGGGTGCGCCCCTGGCGTGCACGTCGCTGGTGGCGGTGTTGTTCGGGCTCGGCGCGCTGTACGGGCTGCCCAGGGCGGGCCGTACGCTGAGCCGCGAGATCATCGTCTCCCGCCCCGCGCACGGCGTCGCGGCCGAACTGGCCGCGGGCACCGCCGTGACCGCCTGCGCCGCCGTGGGTATGCCGGTGAGCATGACCCAGGCCGTGGCCGGTGGGCTGGTCGGCGCGGGAGTGGCGCAGGGCGGCGGCCGGGTCCGCTGGTACGCCGCGGTCAAGATCGTCGTGGCCTGGCTGCTGACGCTCCCGATGAGCGCGCTGCTGGCCGCGACCGCGGCGTTCGTCCTGAAGGCACTGAGGGGGACGTGGTGAAGCGATG
Source organism: Nonomuraea spiralis (assembly GCF_014648435.1). GTDB lineage: Bacteria > Actinomycetota > Actinomycetes > Streptosporangiales > Streptosporangiaceae > Nonomuraea > Nonomuraea spiralis. The sequence goes on along the minus strand of NZ_BMRC01000009.1, from coordinate 378,243 downwards.
GCGCCGGATCCGGGACCTCATGACCGGCCGCATGGACGGCGCGCTCACGGACGCCCTGCTCGGCCAGCTCAAGGCCACCAAGGAAGGCGCCTGGCTGGCGATGTCCATGATCGGCGGCGAGGTCGGCAGGACCGGCGCGCACGAGCAGATGCGCGCGATCGAGCACCTCGGCGACGAGGAACGCGCCCGGCTGGTCGAGGAGCTCAAGACCGCCCTGGTCACGCCCATCGACCCCGAGGACCTGTTCCGCCTGTCGCGCTCGATCGACGACGTGCTGGACTCGCTGCGGGACTTCGTACGCGAGTCGCACCTGTACCGGGTGCCCGACCAGATCCGCTTCACGCCCCTGCTCGACCAGGTCATCGTGGGCATCGACGCCCTGGAGAGCGCCGTGCGCGGCCTGGCCGCCCGGCCCTCGGCGGTGGTCCAGGACGCCCTGGAGGCCAAGAAGGCCGGCGGCGCGATCCGGCGCATGTACCAGTACGAGATCTCGCGCATCTTCTCCGGCGAGGTCACCGCGAACGCCCTCAAACAGCGCGAACTGGTACGCCGGCTGGAGATCGTGGGCATGGCCATCGGCGAGGCGGCGGACGCCATCGCCGACGGCGCGATGAAACGCTGACCCTCAGGCCCGCCCGGCGAACGCGTCGACGCCGGTCAGCTCGGCCGACAGCCGCCACAGGTGGGCGGCCTGCTCGGGGTCGGTCGCGTAGGAGTAGACGCCGCCCCCGGCGCCGCCGGCCTGCTCGGCGATGTCGCAGTCCTCGCAGTAGACGCCGCCCATGTCGGCGAGCTGCGGCGAGGTGGCCGCCCACACCTGGGTGGCCGCGCCCTGCTCCGGCGTCTTGAAGCTGGTGTTGAGCTGGTTGCCCTGCTCGTCGATCCAGCCCGCCTCGACCATCTCCTGCTTGCTCAGGTGGCGCTGGAGCGGGGTGAGGATGCCGCCGGGATGCACCGCGAACACCCGTACACCCGCGTCCTTCGCCAGCGCGTCGAGGTGCACGGCGAACAACACGTTGGCGGTCTTCGCCTGGCCGTAGGCCTGCCACTTGTCGTAGCCGTGCTCGAACATCACGTCGTCCCAGCGCATGCCGGAGCGCCGGTGGCCCGCGGACGAGACGGCCACGACCCGGCCGCCGCCGCGTTCGACGGCCGGCCACAGGCGGTTGACCAGCGCGTAGTGGCCGAGGTGGTTGGTCGCGAACTGCGCCTCCCAGCCGGGGCCGACCCGCGTCTCGGGGCAGGCCATGATCCCGGCGTTGTTGATCACGAGGTGGAGGTCGCGGCCGGTGGCCAGGAACTCCTCGGCGAAGCGGCGCACGCTGTCGAGGTCGCCGAGGTCGAGCTCGCCCACCTCGACGCCGTCGATGTCGGCCACCGCCTCCGCCGCCGCGGCCGGACGCCTGGCCGGGACGATGACACGGGCCCCCGCCCTGGTGAGCGCGCGCGTGGTCTGCAGACCGAGGCCGGAGTAGCCGCCGGTGACGAGCGCGAGCCTGCCGGTGAGGTCGATGCCCTTGAGCACCTCGTCCGCCGTGCTTCTGGCGCCGAAACCCGAACCGATCTTGTGCTGAGGCGTTGTCATGGCACCGACGTTACGAATTGAAGTGCGCTCTAAGTCAAACCGACGCGCCCGGCGGCTCAGAGACCGAGGACCGGGGCCAGGCGCCGGAGTTGCCCCAGGGCGTCGTCGAGGTCGGGAGCACCCGGCGAGAGCGGCTGTACGGCCACGTGGTCGGCGCCCGCGTCGAGGTGGGCACGCAACCGCTCGGCCACCCGGCCCTCGTCGCCCCAGGCCACGACGGCGTCGGTCAGCCGGTCGCTGCCGCCGCCCGCGAAGTCGTCGTCGGTGAACCCGAGGGCCCGCAGGTTGTTGAGGTAATTGGGCAGGGTCAGGTAGTAGGCCATGTGGGTGCGGGCGATCTCGCGGGCCCTGGCCGGGTCGGTCTCCAGGACCACGGCCTGCTCGGGCGCCAGCAGCCGGTCGGGGCCGAGGATCCGGCGGGCCTGCGCGGTGTGCTCGGGCGGCACGAAGTAGGTGTGGGCGCCGTCGGCCCGGTCTCTGGACAGCTCCAGCATCCGGGGCCGCAGCGCCGCCAGCAGCCGCGGGGCCTCGGCCTCGACCAGGCCCTCCTTGGCGTCGTCCATGCCGTCGAGGTAGGCGCGCATCGCGCTCAGCGGCTTGGCGTAGTCGTGGCCGCGGCGGCCGACCAGCGGGCCGTGGCTGACGCCGATGCCCAGCAGGAAACGGCCGGGGAAGGCGTCGGCCAGCGCCACCGCACCCGCCGTCATGCCCGTCGCGTCGCGGCCCCAGATGCTGGCGATGCCGGTGGCGACCGCGATGCGGCCGGTGGCGGCCAGCAGGACGGCCGCGGTGGTGAGGGGCTCCTTGCTCTGCCAGCCCTCGTTGATCCAGACGGACCCGTAGCCCAGCCGCTCGATCTCGGCCGCCGCCCGCCGCGCCCGCTCGGCGGGGACCTTGCTGAACAGAGGGTGCCACACCCCGAAGTGCCCGGTCTCCATGACCGCTCCCCTCGACTAGAATGTTCGATCGAGATGGAACACTACACCAATGTTCGACCGCCATCGAACAGGACACGCGCCCTGACCCACACCTCTCCCGCCGAGGTCTCGCTCCAGGCCGCGCTCGACGCGCTCGGCGACCCGGTCCGCCGCCGTATCGTCCGCGAGCTGGCGCGGGAGGCCGACTGGTCCCGCGCCTGCGGCACGTTCGCCCACCTCCGGGTGGCCAAGTCCACGCTCAGCCACCACTTCGGGGTGCTGCGTCAGGTCGGCCTGCTGGAGCAGCGCGACGAGGGCACCCGGCGGCTCAACCGGCTGCGCCGCGAGGAGTTCGACGAACGTTTCCCCGGGCTGCTCACCCTCGTGATCGAGGAGCCGGAGAGCGCCTAGGCGGGCAGACCCGCGGGTAGGGGGTGGCGCATGCAGATCCGACGCCCGTTCGCCCGCAATCTGATCGCCACCACCGCCGCGGTCGCCGCCACGGCCACGCTCGGCAGCCTGGCCACCGCCTCGGGCACGGCCTGGTACCGCACGTTGCGCAAACCCCGCTGGCAGCCGCCCGCGCAGGCGTTCGGCCTGGTCTGGACCCCGATCTACGGCCTGATCGCCTACGCCGGCGCCCGCGCGCTGACCTCGGGCCACGACCGGGCGGGCCTGGCCCGCGCCCTGGGCGTGAACCTCGCGCTCAACGCCGCCTGGACACCGCTGTTCTTCCGCGCCCGCGCCCCGCGCCTGGCCCTGGCCGACATCGTGGCGCTCGACGCGGCCAACCTCGTGCTCCTGCGACGATTCCGGCGCGCCGACCGCCGCGCCGGGCTGGCCCTGCTGCCCTACGTCGGCTGGACGGCCTTCGCCACCGCGCTCAACGCCTCCATCGCCGCCCGCAACCCCTGACCGGGGCCCCGCCACGACGGACGGGGCCCAGGCCGCGCGGTCAGGAGACGCGCAGGTCGTCCACCGCCCAGTACCAGTTGTTGCTCGCGTCGAAGTAGTGGAACCTGACCTTCATCGACGTGGCCCCCGCCGGCACGCTCACCTGGAACGACTCGTTCCTGGCGACCGCGTCGGCCGGGTAGTTCCGCACCAGGGTGTCCGCGCCGCCGTCGAACGACACCAGCACCTGCGCCTTCTGGGCGCCCTCCGCCCGGTAGTGGGTGGCGTAGGACAGCGTGACGGTAGCGCGGCCGGCCACGGTGTAGGCGGGCGAGACCAGGGTCGAGTCGAACGTCCCGGTGCCGTGCGACTTGTCGTCCCATTCGTCGGAGTCGGCGACCGCGAAGATGCCTCTGGACCGGACGTTCAGCTCCCGCTGCTGGTCACGGGCCGCCCGCGACCAGAACTCGTCCGTCGTGAACGCCCAGCCGCGCCACTCCTGCACGCCCCCGGACGGCATCCTGGACACGTCCGCCGACCATCCGGACGGCGGCGTGTGCGTGTAGCCGAGCACGCCGGCCGGGATGCCGGTCTCGTCGGTCCTGCCGGACAGCGTGACGCCCTCGAAGGGATCGCCGGTCCTGGTGTCGACCCGCCTGCCGTCCACCCCGGCCGGTACGCCCAGCCGCAACCCGGTGAAGACCGCGGCCGTCACGTCCACCAGGCGGGTGTCGGCCGGCCGCGCCCCGGCGGCGATGCCGGGCCCGGACGCCAGGACGAACGTGCGGCGCTCCTCGATGGAGGAGCCCCCGTGCCCGCCCGCGTCGGTGTGGCCGTGGTCGGTGGCCACGATCACGGTCCAGCGTTCGCTCGCGTACGACGGCCTGGCCCTGACCGCCGCGAGCAGCCGGCCGATCCGGGTGTCGGCGTCGTGGACGGCCGACAGGTACGCGGCCGAGGCGGCGCCGCTGTTGTGCCCGGCGATGTCGATCGCGCCCAGGTAGACGAAGGAGGCGTCCGGGTTCCTGGTCCGCAGGACGGTCTCGGAGACCTGGGTGACACGCTCGTCCTCGGCGGGGTAGCCGGCGGCGTCGCCGTCCAGCACGACCCTGGCGTCGATCCGGGGGCCGAAGGTGCCCTGGTCGCCGAGCGGCCGCCAGTCCAGCGCGGCGTAGGTGGAGTAGGCGGCGTCCGTGTTCTCCAGCCTGGTCAGGAAGTCGGGGTACTGGTCGTAGTGCTTGCCGGCGAAGGTGTTGTCCTTCACGCCGTGCAGGTCGGGCCAGACGCCGGTGGCGATCGTGGACCAGCCGGGGCCGCTGGAGGTGGCGGCCATCGGGTTGGTGTAGAGCAGGCTGGGCCCGAACGTGCCGCCGCTGATCAGGGCGTCGAGGTTGGGGGCGTCGGCGGGGGCGATGCGGTCGTGGCGCAGCCCGTCGAGGCCGATGACCAGGACCTTGTCGGCGCTGATGCCGTTCGGGACGTCGGGGACGGGCACGGGCGCGGCCGGGGCGGTCGCGCCGTTGAAGATCTTGCCCTCGGGAACGGGTGCGGGATCGGCCAGGGCCGCCGGCGCGGGGACCAACACGGCCGCGGCCACGAGAGCGGGCAGGATGCGCCATCGATGCATGGACGTACTCCTCGCTGAGTGCTGGGATGATCCGGCTGAAGGATCTCCAGCGTCAGGTGAGCGCGTGAATAACGTCTTTCCGATGGACGCCATAGAGGAAAAAGGGGGCCCAAATGGGCAGTAGCCGGCGTCCCGCCGCCCGAGTCGTCTGCCTCGACCGCGACGGGCGGGTCCTGCTCATGCACTGGTACGACCCGGTCAGCGGCAAGGACGTCTGGGAACCGCCGGGCGGCGGCCTCGACCCGGGCGAGACCCCGCTGGAGGCGGCCAGGCGCGAACTGGCCGAGGAGACCGGGCTGCCCGGCTCGGCCGTCCGCGAGCACTGGGTGGACGTCGAGCGCGACTTCTCCTGGCTGGGTGTGCGTTACGTGAAGACCGAGCCGTTCTTCCTGGCCACGTTCGAGGAGGCGCGCCCGCGGGTGACCCCCGCCGCGCTCACCGAGGAGGAGCTCGGCGTCTACCGCGGTCACACGTGGGCCGAGGAGATGCCGTACGGCGTCGAGCCGCCGGAGCTCGCCGACGTGGTGGCCGCCCTGTGCGGCGCCGCACCGCCACACCGACTCGGCGCTACACCTCCGTGACGAGGCCCGCCGTGGCCACGTCGAGGTCGCCGTCGTAGGACTCGGCCGCCGCCGCGAGCGCGGGCTCGGGCGGGGTGCCGGGCCACAGGTGGGTGAGCAGCAGCCGGGCGACGCCCGCCGCCGCGGCGGTGCGGCCCGCGTCGAGCGCGCTGGACAGGTAGGGGGCGTCCTCGTCGGGCACCCGCAGCGGATAGGTGGCCTCGGCCACCAGCAGGTCGGCGCCCGCGGCCAGCGTCACCAGGTCGGCGGACGGCCCGGTGTCGCCCGTGTAGGCCACCACCCGGCCGCCCGCGGTCAGCCGCAGCCCGGCGTTGGGCACGTGGTGCGGCAGCGCGAACGCGTCGAGCCGGAAGGGCCCGATCTCGCGCGGCGTGCCCGGCTCCAGGTCGTGCAGGGTGAAGCTGCCGGCCAGCATGCGGGCGTTGTCGAGCGCGAGCACGGCGTCGAGCGCGCCGGGCGGCGCGTGCACGGGCAGCGCGGCCGGCGGCGCGTCGCCCAGGGCGCGGGCGCGCAGCAGCGGGTTGAGGTCGGAGCAGTGGTCGGGATGCCCGTGGCTGACCAGCACGGCGTCCACCCGCTCGGCGGGCATGAGGTCGAGCAGCCGCGGCAGCGTGGCGTAGCCGGGGTCGACGAGCACGTGGAACCCGTCGTGCTCGACCAGATAGCCGCTGCACGCCTGGCCCGCCGCCGGCCACGCCCCACATCCGCCCAGCACCGTGATCCGCACGGCGCCGACTCTAGCGTGACCGGTGGCCCAGCTCCGACAGCGTGGTGGACATGAGGCCGCGCAGCAGCGCCCCGGCCAGGCCCTCGTGCACGGACTCGACCGGCAGGCCCTTGGCGATGCGGGCGTGGTAGGTCTCGCGGTCGTGCTCGCCGGTGTAGGGCAGCGCGGTCATCGCCACGACCACGGTGGCCCGGGTGCCGCCGCGCGGGAGCACCGCCACGGCGTGGGTGCGCAGGCAGGTCTCGTCGGGGGCGCCGTACCAGCCGCACTTGACGCCGGCGTCGGGCGAGCCGAGCGCCTCGCGGGCGCCGAACGCCTGCTCCCCCGCCACCTGCCGCATCCAGTCGAGGATGGTGGCCGCCACCGGGTCGCCCGCCGCCGCGGCCTGCGCGAACACGGCGTACGCGGCGGCGACCTCGTCGGCGGCGACCTCCACCGAGCCGAAGCGCGACGGGTCGCCGCCGGGCTGGGCCCAGCGCACGCCGGTACGCCGGTAGAGGTCGTCCAGCAGGACGCGGGGGCCGATGGACAACCACAGGCTGAGCGTGTCGGCGTTCGAGGAGACGACCACGGCCGGCTCGGCGTGGCGGCGCCAGCGGCCGGCGTCGTCGATGTGGTCGGCGGCCACCCAGGCGTAGAGGGGTTTGAGCAGCGAGGCACAGCGCAGCCTGGCGGGGCCCGAGCGCACGCTCACCGTGCGGGCGGGCGGGCCGCCGTAGCCGCGCCTGATGCCCGCGGCCTGCGCGCCGGCGCTGTGGTCGAGGTCTTCCAGCAGGTCATTGAACGCCACCGTCCCACCGTAGACCTACGGGGCGCTCCCCCAGCGTCCTTCGTACCACTCCGCGCTCGGTGGCGTGCCGGGCAGCGGGGTCGTGCCGGGGGCGCGCAGGCCGTCGAGCGTGATGGCCAGCAGGCGCTGTTTGACCCGCTGGTGCTCCTCGCTGGGCGGGCCGGGGGCCGGCCTGCTGAACTGCTCGATGAGCAGCGAGACGTCGAGCGTGGTGACGTCGGGTCTGAGCGCGCCGGCCTCGCGGGCTCTCGCGACGAGCCGGTCGGCCAGCTCGGTGGCCCGCCGGGAGGTGTGCCACATCTCGTCGGTGACCTCGATCGTGCCCGCCACCGGGGCAAGCGCGCCGGAGCGGCCCTCCACGCAGGCCCGTACGTACGCCTCCAGCCCGGTCCACGGGTCGGGCTCGGCCAGGGCCGACTCCAGGGCGTCGACCACGCGTTCCATGGCGATCAGGCACAACCGCTGGAGCAGTTCCTCCTTCGTGCGGTAGCGGCGGTAGAGGCTGCCCATGCCCACGCCCGCCTGCTTGGCGATGGCCGACACCGGCGCGTCGAACCCCTGCGTCGTGAACACCTCGTGGGCCGCCTGGAGCAGGCGCAGATCGTTCCGCGCCGCCTCGGCCTGCCTGCCGCGTCCTGCCATGCCGTACAGGATATTGCGGAGCGCTGCGCTCCGATATACCGTGCTCAGTCGGAGCGTAGCGCTCCGACTAAGGAGGCTTGTCATGCGCGCGGTGGTTCTGCGGCGGTTCGGTGGTCCCGAGTCACTGGTCGTGGAGGAGGTGCCCGATCCCGTCGCGGGGCCGGGACAGGTGCTGGTCGAGGTGGCGGTCGCGGGCATCACGTTCGTGGAGACGCAGGTGCGCGCCGATCGGGGGCCGCGCCGGGCCGAGCTGCCCGCGATCCTGGGCAACGGGGTGGCGGGCACCGTCCTGGCGGTGGGCGAGGGCGTGGACGCGGCGCTGGTGGGCACCCGGGTGGTCACCACGCTCGGCGGCGGGGGCGGCTACGCCGAGCTGGCGGTGGCCGCCGCCGAGGACCTGATCCCGGTGCCGCCGGGACTGTCGGCGCGGGACGCCGTGGCGCTGCTGGCCGACGGGCGCACCGCCGTGGGGCTGGCCCGCGCCGCCGCGCCGCGGCCCGGCGAATGGGTGCTGGTGGAGGCCGCCGGAGGCGGGGTGGGCAGCCTGCTGGTGCAGCTCGCCCGCGTCGCGGGGGCGCGCGTGGTCGGCGCGGCGAGCAGCGCCGCCAAACGCGACCTCGCCGTACGCCTCGGAGCCGAGCTGACGGTCGACTACACCGCCCCGGGCTGGGCCGACGAGGTACGCGCCGCGACCGGCGGCCTCGACGTCGTCTTCGACGGTGTGGGCGGCGAGGTCGGCGCCCAGGCGCAGGCCCTGCTGAAGGACGGCGGGCGGCTCAGCGTGTATGGCATGGCCGGCGGCCCGATGACCACCCCCGATCCCCGCGTGACCGCCGTCGCCTGGCCCTCGGCCGACCCGCGCGAGCTGGCCCGCGAGGCCCTGGAGCTGGCCTCCGCCGGCCGCCTGCGTCCCACGGTCGGCAACGTGCTCCCCCTGGAGTCGGCGGCCGACGCGCACGCCGCCGTGGAGGCGCGTACGGTCCTCGGGAAGTCGTTGTTGCTGCCCGCCCGGGCCAGGACGATCCTGGTCACCGGCGCCACCGGCAACCAGGGCGGCGCGGTGGCCAGGACGCTGCTGGAACGCGGCTGGACGGTCCGCGCCCTGGTCAGGGACCCGGCCTCGGCCGCCGCCCGCGCCCTGTCCGCGCTCGGCGCCACGCTGGCGAAGGGCGACCTGGACGACCCCGCCTCGCTGCGGGCCGCCATGACGGGCGTGCACGGCGTGTTCAGCGTGCAGGCCCTCGCCCTGACCGAGGAGGAGCTGGCCCGCGAGGTGCGCCAGGGTGTCGCGGTCGCCGACCTGGCCGCCGGGCTGGGCCTGGCCCACCTGGTCTACAGCTCGGTCGGCGGTGCCGAGCGCGACACCGGCATCGAGCACTTCGCGAGCAAGTGGGCGGTCGAGCGGCACCTCGCGGAGCTGGGCCTGCGGGCCACCGTCCTGCGACCGGTGTTCTTCATGACGAACCTGCTGTACTACGCCGAGCCCGCCGGGGACGAGCGGGTCATCGCGCTGCCGTTCCGGCACATGCAGCTCGTCGCGCCCGAGGACATCGCCCACTTCGCGGCGGAGGCGTTCGAGCATCCCGACGAGTACGCGGGCCGGGCGCTGGAGCTCGCGGGCGACGAACGCACCGGCCCGGAGCTCGCCGAGATCTACCAGCGCGTCACCGGCGTCCCCACCCGGTTCGAGCAGACCCCGACCGGCGGCGAACGCATGTACGAGTGGTTCCTGGAGAGCGGCTACCGAGCCGACGTCGCCGCGCTCCGCGCCCGGCACCCCGGCCTGCGCACGTTCGAGGGTTTCCTGCGCGACCGCCTGGCCCGCTGAGCCCGGGTCAGCCGAGCGCCGCCGTGAAGCGGGCCCGCAGGTCCGACAGGCGCTCGACCGGCTCGGCGCTGTAGACGAGGCGGACGTACCGGGGGGCGACGTCCTCGCCCCAGGCCGTCATGGGGGTGGCGGCGATCCGCCCGCGCTCCAGCAGGCGGGCCGACAGGTCGGCGGCGGTCAGGCCCATGGCCTCGGCGTCCACCAGGACGGACCAGCCGCCGCCCGCCCGTACCACCGGCAGCCCGTCGAGCTGGGCGAGCACGGTGTCGTGGCGGGCCTGGTACTCGGCCGCCGCCTCCGCCACCCCCGCTCCGGCCGGGTCGGTGAGCGCGGCGGCGGCGCCGTACTGGTGGTAGCCGCTGGCCACGGTGGTGTTGTAGATGGTGGCGACCATGATCCGGGACATGATGTCGGCCGGGCCGGCGACCCAGCCGATCCGCCAGCCGATCATCCGGTACTCCTTCGACATCGACCCGATGATGATCGTGCGCTCGGCCAGGCCGTCCACCTGGCACGGGCTGATCCGCGGGTGGCCGTCGAAGACGATGCGCTCCATGGCGGCGTCGTAGATCAGGTACGCGCCCGTACGCTCGCAGACCCGCGCGACCGCCTCCCAGTCCTCCCGGTCGAGCACCACGCCAGATGGCATCGACGGGCTCATCAGCAGCAGCGCCGCCGCCGCGGGCACCTGGCCCAGCGCCTCGCGGTCCAGCCGCCAGAGCCCGCCCTCCACCCGCAGCGGCACCAGGTGCGGGCGCGCGCCCGACAACCGCACCCGCTGGAGCAGACCGGCGTACGTGGGGTCGGTGAGCACCACGGGCTCGCCCGGCTCGGTCGTGGCCAGCAACACGGGCATCACCGCCGACGTGCCGCCGGAGGTGACGCAGATCTGCCGCAGCGGGTCGTAGTCGATCCCGGTACGCGCCCGCAGCTCGGCGGCGATCGCCTCGCACAACACGGGCAGGCCGGTGAACGGCAGCCAGCTGTTGCCCGTCCCCTCCTCCAGGGACCGCCTGGTCGCGGCCACGGCGACCGGCGGGGGCGGGACGTCGGTGTCCAGGTTCTCCAGGCGCAGGACGTCGGGGTCGGCCCCGGCGGCGGACGCCACCTTGTCGATGTCGAACGGCTGCACCTGCGCGAACCGCGAGTTGGGCCGCATGACTGCACCTCCATGCTCGTTCCGTATACGGAACACCACCTTGAATCCCGGGGAACACGGGTGTCAAGGGCCGGCACGGAGGTGCCCGCGGCGGTCAGGTCAGGCTGCGGTCGGCCGGGCCGTCGTAGTGGTCCGGGCCCTGCATCGACAGGTCCAGCGGCTGGACCATGTCGGAGTTCGTGGAGGCCCGCCAGCCCTTCTCCCTGGTCGCCTCCTCGATCGAGTGCGCGCACAACGACAACGACCTGCACACGATGAACATGGCCTTGAGCTGCAGCGGCTCGTAGCCCATGTCAAGCCCGACGCAGCCCATCGAGCCGGGGCCGTTGATCCAGATCCGGCGGCCGAAGACGTCCTCGGTGGCGTCCTCCATGGCACGGGCGATCCCGACGTACCGGCCGGTGACGCCCAGTTCGTCCGAGAGCTCCAGCAGGCGGGCGGTACGCGGGTCGCGGATGTGCTGGGCGTGGTGGAATCCGGGCATACGCTCGCGGCGTTCGCGCATCTCGGCCACGACCTTGGCGGCGGCCTCCCGGTCGCTCAGCCCGTCGCGCTCGGCCCGCTCGCCGACCGCGAGGAACATCTCGGCCGGCCGGTCTGCGGTGCCGTGCAGGCGGCCGATGCCGGCGACGCCCGCCGCGACGGCCGCGTTCAGCTCGGCGCCGCCGGAGGTGGCGAAGCGGACGGTGGCCGAGGAGGGCGACATGGCGTGCTCGGCCATGTTCACCAGGATCGCCTCGGTCATCCGGCCCACTTCCGGCGTCGGCAGCTCGCCGCGCAACACCAGGTGGAAGTGCTCGGCGAAGGAGATGTTGCCGGTCAGCTCGTTGACGTCGTACCCGCGTACGACGATCCGGTCCTTGTTCTTCCAGGCGATCGCCGTCTCCCAGGCGAACGGCTTCTTGTCGGTCAACGGCCTTTCCTTTCAGGGAAGTACACGCACGCCGGGTCGATCTCCTCGCGCAGCAGGCGAAGCTCCTCGGGATCCGGCAGCACCACAATTTCCAACGAGTCCCGAAATTTCGGGGTAAAACCTGTGTTTTCCAGTACGTCCGCAACGCTCGCGCCCGGCATGAGGGCCGTCACGGTCAGCGCCGAATCCTCGGCCTCCATCACGCACAGGTCGGTGACGACCTTGACGCGCAGCGGCCCGAGCCCGGCCTTGGCCCGCTCGCCCGGCCCGCCCAGGAATCCCGGGCTGGTGACGTAGTCGCACCGGGCGGGGAACCGCCGCCGTTCGTGGTCGGTCAGGATCACCACCTGCCGGCAGTGGCTGGCGATGTCGTTGGCCCCGCCGCTGCCGGGCAGCCGCACCCGCGAGCCGTCCGGCCTCGGCACCCAGGTGGAGTTGATGTTGGCGTACTCGTCCACCTGGGCCCCGCCGAGGAACCCCGTACGGACCAGCCCGCGCTGCACCAGCCCGCCCAGCGCCTCGAACAGCGACCCGTGCCGCGCGGCGCCGTGCATCAACCGGGGATCGACGACCGAGACCGGCGTCGGCACGACCTTCGGGAACATCACCCCCGACTCGATGACGAGCTTGGCCTCCGGCGCGTGGGTGCGCTGGGCGAGCGTGGCGGCCAGCAGCGGCAGCCCGGTGCCGACGATCACCAGGTCGCCGTCGCGGATCTGCCGCGCGCCCTCGACCACCAGCAGTTCCCTGGGCAGGGCGCCCTGCTCCCCCGGCGCGCTCAAACCAGCCTCCCCATCTGCTCGGCCAGCCCGTTCCGCAGCGTCCCGGCGGGGTCGCGGGCCTTGAGGTGGTCGTCGAAGGACGCGCCCAGGTTGGCGGCGATCCACTCGCGCAGCTCGGCGTCCCCGGCCCGGCCCAGCGCCTGGTACTCCTTGATCTCCGGCTCGGCGAAGTCGTACTCGCGGTAGACGGAGGTCGGGAAGGCGCCGAAGGGCTGGCGGACGACGGCGCTCACGTACGCCTCCGGGATCGTGACCTGCTCGGGCCGGTCGGCGAACGCCCCGGCGGGCAGCACCTCCTCGGCCGACACGATCGTGGCCCGCGCGGCCCTGACCATGTCCACCTCATGGGAGGTAACCCCCTCGATCACGACATTTCCGGAAAGGTCGGCGCGGTTCGCGTGGATGATCGCCACGTCCGGCGTCATCGCCCGCAGCAGCACCACCGGCTGCCCCGTCCAGGGATCGGCCGACTCCACCGCCACCCCGGCCGCCACCAGATCGGCGAGCAGGTCGGTGCCCAGCAGACTGCGCGTCGGCAGGAAGGGCACCCCGATGGCACCCGCCGCGAAGCGGGTGGCCATCGCCAGGTGCGAGTGGTCTCCGACGCCGACCTCGCCGCGCTCCACGGCCCGGCGCCAGGCGAACAGCGTGCCGTAGCGCTCCAGGTTGCCCGTGCCCTGCTCGGTACGGACCACCAGGCCCGCCGCGACCAGCATGTCGAGCGGCAGCGACAGGTTGCAGCCGACCACGGTCAGCCCGCCGATCCCCTGCCTGATCACCTCGTGCACCAGCGCCATCGGGCAGCGGTTGATGTTCTGGCCGCCCATCCCGACGACGGCCCCGGCGGGGACGTACCGGGCGACGGCCTCTGCCGCCGTCAGTAACTTATGCACGCCGACCGCCATTCGGTGTAGAAGTCCCAGACCTGCGGCGAGCACTCGGGCGGGCCGAACTGCGACAACTTGGCGCCCATGTGCGGCAGGTGCGCGTACGCGCCGACACCCGGCCGGTTGACGTGCAGCATGCCCGCCTCGAAACGGTCCAGGGCCTCGAAGATGGTCGCCGGGTCCTGGGTGAAGATCGTGCCGCTCATGCCGTACCGGACGGAGTTGGAGATGCGCATGGCGTCGTCGAAGCCGTCGCAGTCCACCACGGACAACACCGGGCCGAAGATCTCCTCCTGGGCGATCTCGCTGTCCCAGGGCACGTCGCGCAGCACGGTCGGCTGCACGTAGCAGCCATCGGGCACGCCCTCGGTGTGCCGTTCGCCGCCGATGGCGACCTTGGCGCCCGCCTCCTGCGCCGCCTTGACCGCGTCCAGGCAGGCGCGCATGCGGGTCTCGTTCACGACCGGGCCGATCGTGGCCTCGCCGGACAGCCCCGGTCCCACCTTGAGCCCGGCCACCTCGGCGACCAGCTTGGCCAGGAACTCCTCCTTGACCGCGCGGTCCACGATCACCCTGGAGGTGGCGCTGCACCGCTGCCCCGACTGCCCGAACGCGCCGAACACGGTGGCCTTGACCGCCTTGTCCAGGTCCGCGTCCGCGAGCACCAGGACCGCGTTCTTGCCGCCGAGTTCGAGCTGGGTGCGCAGCAGGCGCGGCGCTCCGGCCTGGTGGATGGACAGGCCCACGGGCAGCGAGCCGGTGAAGCTGATCCCGGCCACGCGCGGGTGCGCCACGAGCGCCTGACCCGCCGCGACGTCGCCCTGTACGAGGTTGAGCACCCCGGCGGGCACGCCCGCGTCCACGAACGCCTCCACCAGCAGCGCGGAGGTCAGCGGCGTGAACGGCGACGGCTTGAGCACCGCCCCGCATCCGGCCAGCAGCGCCGGGGCGACCTTCCACATGGGGATGGCCAGCGGGAAGTTCCACGGCGTCACCAGCCCGACCACGCCGATGGGCGCCCGGAAGGTGTAGGAGAACGTGCGCGGCTCCTCGGCGGGCAGCGTCTCGCCCTTGAGCCTGCGTCCCTCGCCCGCCGTGAAGTCGAGGATGGCGAGGGCGCGCTTGACCTCGCCGCGTGCCTCCTTGATGAGCTTGCCCTGCTCGCGGGTGATCGCCTGGGCGAAGTCCTCGGCCCGCTCCTCGATCAGGCGTTCGGCGGCGCGCAGGTACTCGGCGCGCTTGATCGGCCCGAGTCCCTTCCACTCCGGCATCGCGGCGGCGGCGGCCTCCACGGCCAGCTCGACGTCCGCGCCACCGGACTCGGCGAAGTCCCCGATGTGGTCGGAGAGGTCGCCGGGGTTGATGTTCGGCCGGGTCTGCCCGCTCTCGGGGGCACGCCATTCGCCGCCGATGTGGTTGAGCAGGTAGCGACTCGGGATCGTCGCCATCGGGTTCCTTTCCGGTCAACTTCTAGTACGGCAAAGCCTCACGGGCCGGGATGTTCCGGACAAGGGGGATAAGACCGATGCCCCCGATAGACAGCCGTTATATGAGTCTGCCTATGGCGGCGATAGGCAAATCACACGTTGGCCGAACCGTTCCTCTGCACTAGACATGCCGGGGAAAAGACCTGCTCACGGCACTTGTCGAATTCACCCGGAATTAACCGAGGGTCCATATGAAGCATCGCACATGGGCGGTAATTGCCGCCTCATCCCTTTTCGCCCTCACCGCGTGCGGCAGTTCGGCCGGCGCCGGTGAATACGACTGGTCCGCCGCCCCGGACACCGCCAAGATCGCCGCCCAGGGCAAGGAACTGCCGACCTACGGCCTGGCTCCCGACTGGGCCAATTACGGCGAGGTCGTCAAGACGTTCTGCGCCAAGTACCAGGGCACCTGCGCCCACAAGGACACCGACATGTCCTCCTCGGAGGAGATCGTCAAGTTCGACGCCGAGAAGGACAACCCGATCGGCACGGCCAGCGACATCGGCCTCATGTGGGGGCCGGTGGCCGAGGCCAAGGGCGTGGTCCCGGCGTACCTGCCGCCGTCGGCGGGCAAGCTCAAGGACTGGCAGAAGGGCAAGGGCGGGTGGGTCGCCACGTTCGTGGGCGCGCCCGCGTTCGTGGTCAACACCGACAAGGTGACCAACCCGCCCAAGAGCTGGCAGGACCTGCTCAAGCCCGAGTACAAGGGCCAGATCGCCATCAAGAACCCGGCCTCCTCCGGCACCGGCCAGGCCATGGTCGTGGCCGCCGCGGTCGCGGGCGGCGGCTCGGTGGACGACCTGACCCCCGCCTACGCCTACTTCAAGAAGCTCAAGGACGCCGGCAACCTCAGCGACGTCAAGATGAGCGAGGAGACCCTGGAGAAGGGCGAGGCCCCCATCCAGATCAACTACGACTTCAACGGCCTGGCCCAGAAGTCCGCCCTGAAGGCCAAGAACGTCAACGTGGACGTGATCATCCCCTCCGACGGCTCGGTCTGGTCGCCGTCCGGAATGATGATCAACAAGTACAACACCGCCAAGGGCGACTTCCTCAAGGGCCTGCTCGACTACGTGCTCTCCGACGAGGCCCAGACCCTGTTCGCCAAGTTCGGCGCCCGGCCGATCCGCGCGCTCAACGGCGACCTCCAGCTCCCGGCCGAGGCCAAGGCCAACTGGCTGCCCGAGGAGTCGTACGCGCCGGTCAAGGAGATCGAGATCACGAAGGTCAATCCCGAGCAGATCGTCGCCGACTGGGAGGCCAAGGTCCTCGCGTGACTTCCTCAGTACCCCAGCCCGTGACGGTGGAGAGAGCGGTCTCTCCGCCGTCCGCGGCGCGCCGCCGCAGGCCGCCGGCGAAGCTCCTGGCCGCCTGGGGACCGGCCCTGCCGCTGCTGCTGTTCACGCTGGCCACGCTGGTGCTGCCGGCGCTGCGGCTGCTGCACGACACCTTCGCCCTGCCCGGCGGCGGCTACGGCTTCGACCACATCGTCAAGGTGGCCGGGAACCCGGTGGACCGCCAGGCCATCGGCGGCTCGCTCGCGCTCGGCCTCACCCAGGCCACGCTGGCCACCGCGCTCGGCGCCCCCGCGGCGTGGCTGATCACCCGGATGCGCCTCGGCGGCCGGGCCTTCTGGTTGTCGCTGATGAACGTGGCCTCCAACTTCGCCGGCATCGGCCTGGCCTTCGGGTTCGTCGCGCTGATCGGCTCGACCGGCATGCTGACGCTCGTGCTCAAGGGCCTGTTCGGGATCGAGGACAACCCGTTCCCCTCGCTCGGCTCCTTCAACGGCATGAACATCGTCTACCTGTACTTCAACATCCCGATGTTCGTGCTGCTCACGCTGCCCGCGCTGAGCGTGCTCAAGGACGACTGGCAGGAGGCCGCCGCGGTCTGCCACGCCACCAGGTGGCAGTTCTGGCGGTACGTCGGCCTGCCGGTGCTCGCGCCGTTCGTGCTCGCGGGCTGGCTCCTGGTCTTCACCTGGACGATCGGCGTCTACGCCGTCGCGTACGCCATCGGCTCCTCCCCCAGCGCGACCAAGCTCATCACCCTGCAGATCGGCACCACGCTGGAGACCTCGGTGTTCGGCCTCGGCCGCGCCGCCGTGTTGTCGGTGCTGCTGATGATCCTGGCCGTCGGGGCGACCGCGCTCTACCGGCTCTCGCTCAGGCGCGCGGCGAGGTGGCTGTGAGACGTCGTGTCTTCCTCGGCCTGCTCGCCGTCTACTTCGGGCTGCCGCTGCTGGCCGCCCTGCTGTACTCCCTGGCCACCCGATGGACCGACACGCCCCTGCCCGACGGCTACACCCTGGCCCACTGGACCGGCGTGTTCGCCAAGCCGGACGTCATGGCCGCGCTCGGCCGCTCGCTCGTGCTCTCGGCGGTCGTCGTGGTGATCGAGATCGTGCTGGTCGTGCCTGCGGCGTACTGGTCGGTCGTGCACAACCCGCGCATCGGGTCGATCGTCCAGACGATCTCGGTGATCCCGTTCGCCATCCCGTGGGTGGTCGTCGGCGCGGGCCTCCAGCTCGTCACCAAGTCGGTCGCGCCCGAGCTGTTCGGCACGTTCTGGCTGCTGGCCGCCGCGACCGCGGCGGTCGCGTTCCCGTTCATGTACCGGGCGGTGGAGAGCTCGCTGCTGGCGGCGGGGGCCGTCCGGCTCAGCGAGGCCGCCGCCACGTGCGGCGCCGGGCCCGCCGCCACGCTGGTCCGGGTGATCTTCCCGGCGATCCGCGGCGGGGTGGTCTCCGGCGCGCTGCTCGTGATCGCGACCGCCATGAACGAGTTCGCGCTCGCCAAGATCCTCACCGGCGTCAGCTACGAGACGCTGCCGCTCTGGTCGGCCCGGCAGTTCGTCTCCAGGACGCTGGGCGACCCCAACGCGCTGGCCGTCGTCACCATCTTCACCTTCGGCCTGCTGTTCGCGCTGTCCGCGCTGGTCGTCTGGCTCGGCCGCGGCCGGGTGAGCGCGTCCATGGCCACCGCTCCGGTCCAGAAGGGCACCACTCCATGAGCCACGTCGTACTCGACCGCATCACCAAGCGCTACGCCGGCCACACCGCGCTGAACGGCGTGAGCGTCAGCGTCGAGCAGGGTGAGCTGCTGGCCCTGCTCGGCCCGTCGGGCTGCGGCAAGACCACGCTGCTGCGCTGCATCGCGGGCCTGACCGGGTTCGACGGCGGGCGGCTGACGATCGGCGGCGCCGACATGGCCGGCGTGCCGGTGCGCAAGCGGCCCATCGGCATGGTCTTCCAGTCGTACGCGCTGTTCCCCAACCTCACCGTACGCGGGAACGTCGCCTTCCCCCTGACCGTCAGGAAACGGCCGAAGGAGGAGGTCAGGGCCCGGGTGGCCGAGATGCTGGACCTCGTCGGCCTGGAACACCTCGGCGACCGCCTGCCTAACCAGCTCTCCGGCGGCCAGCAGCAGCGCGTCGCCCTCGCCCGCGCGCTCTCCCCCCGCCCCGAGGTGCTGCTGCTGGACGAGCCGCTGTCCGCCCTGGACGCCCAGGTACGCCACCGCCTGCGCGACGAGGTGCGCCGCATCCAGCACCAGGTCGGCATCACCACCGTCTTCGTCACCCATGATCAGGCCGAGGCCCTCGCCATTTCCGACCGGGTGGCCGTGATGAACGCCGGCGACATCGAGCAGTGCGGCCCGCCCGCCGAGATCTACACCGCGCCCTCGACCCGCTTCGCCGCCGGCTTCGTCGGCAACCGCAACACCCTCGAACTCGACGCCGTGGCGGGCCGCGTCACCGCGGGCGGCGCGTTCGACGTCGAGGCGCCCGCGCCGCGCGTCCTGTGCATGTTCCGCCCCGAGGACGTCGAACTCGCCAAGGACGGGCCGGGCGCGCGGGCGGTCGTCGACGTAACGGTGTTCCTGGGCGCGACCACCCGCGTGTACGCCCAGGCCGGCCCTTCGGTGATCTTCGCCGACGTGCCGTCCAGGGCCGCCGCGGGCCTGTCCCCCGGGGACGAGGTACGCCTGCGGGTCGCCGCCGACCACGTCCAGGTGTTCCCCGCCTGACCGCCCTCAGCCGCCGATCCCGAACCAGGCCGCGGCGAGCACGCCGACCGGCACGCCGGTCAGGGCCAGCGCCGTCGGCACCTTCCACCACAGCGAGGGCCCCGGCCCGGTCACGAACGCCGCGACGGCCCCCGATGCGGCGAAGACCGCCGCCGCGCCCACGGCGTGCGCGGCGGTGGACGGCCACGACGGCAACGTCTTCCCGGCGGCCCAGAACGCCACCGCCGCCCAGGCGGTCGCCGGCGCCGCCCGCCACCCGGGCCGCACGTCCACACGTTCCAGGGCGAACGCCGTCCCGGCGAGCATGACCAGGCTGATCGCCAGGAGGGTGCCGAGGGCCGGGGCCAGGCAGTCCCAGTCCGAGCAGCCGACGCCCGCCCACACCAGCCGGACGGTGGCCCACCACAACAACCCCAGTGCCCCGCACACCGCTGCGGCTCGCCCCATACGCCCCGTCATGCATCAATCGTGCCACCATCAGGACGAACGGGCCGCGCGGCGGTCGTCCGCCTCGGCTTCTGCAATCCTGCCGAGGGCGCGCAGGGCGACGGCGCGGTTGGCGTACAGGTCGGGTTGCCGGTCCAGCTCGATGGCGCGGGTCAGGTCCGCGACCGCGCCTTCCACGTCGCCCGTGGCGTGGCGCAGCACTCCCCGGTTGCCCCAGGCGGCGGCCAGCTCGGGGGCGTGCTCCACAGCCAGGTCGAGTGCCGCCCCGGCCTCCTCGAAGCGGCCCGCCGCCGTCTCCAGCTGGCCGAGCACGGTGAGCAGGTGCGGGTTGCCCGGCGCGCGGGCGAGCCCGGCCGTCACGTCGGCCCTGGCCTCCTCGTCCCGTTCGGACGCCGCCAGCAGCCCGGCGCGGTTGATGTAGGCGTCCAGGCAGGAGGGGTCCAGCTCGATCACCGTGCCCAGGTCCGCGAGCGCCCCCTCGACGTCCCCCCGCACCGTACGCAGCTCCGCCCGGTTGTAGTACGCCTCGGGCAGCGGCGGCCCGGCTCGCATGGCCCGTTCGTAGTCGGCCAGCGCCTCCTCGGTCCGGCCCAGCCCGAACAGCAGGTTCCCGCGTTCGAGGTAGGTGTCGGGGAAGGCCGGGTCGATGGCGACGGCGGCGGCGTAGTCCTCCAGGGCCTCCTTGGCGCGGCCGAGCGCGGCGAGGAGCTGGGCCCGGTTGGTCAGCAGCACCATCCGGTGCAGCGGGTGCCGCTCGCCCAGCTCGCCGGCCAGCTCGACGGCCGACTCGACCAGTGACAACGCCGCTTCCAGGCGTCCGTGCCGCAGCTCGATCAGGGCCAGGCCGTTTCGGTCGAAGCCGAGTTTGAAGGCCCGTTCCAGGGGGTCGGGCAGCAGGCCGGAGATGGCGATGGCCTCGTTGATCCAGCGCCGGGCCCGGCCCAGGTCACGGCGGGCCGGGTCGGGGTGGCGGGCGTCGAGCATGGCCGTCCCGTACGCGGCGGCGGCGTGCACGACCGGGTCCTGGCTGGCCGCGCGTACCCGGTGCCACAGCGCCCGCGCCTCCCGGACGCGGCCGAGCCCGCCGAGCGCGGTGGCGGTGCGCTGGGCGAAGGGCCACCACAGGGCCTCACCGGGCTCGGTCCGGGCCAGGCCGAGCTGCCCCAGCTCGACGGCGGCGGGCAGGAAACCCTCGCGCATGCATCGGTCCACCAGGGGCCACAGGTCGTCGGGGGTGCGCTCGTCGGCGGGCGGCTCGGGGCCGTCCGCGTAGATCATGATCGTGAGCGTGCCGGGCGGGACGCGCCGCGTCATGACGTCCAGCAGCTCGGTGTCGGTGGGGTCGGCGTGCGCGCCGTTGCACACCGCGAGCGCCGCGCCGGGCCGTACGGCGTCGCGGACGAACTCGGCGATCCCGTTGGCCAGCCTCAGCGTACGGCGGGGCGCCGGCACCAGGATGCGTTCCTCGTCGGGCAGCGCGGCGTCGAGGGTCACCCGCCGGGCGGGCACCCGCCCGGCCAGGTCGGGCGCGGCCGCCCGGATCTCGATGTCGTGCGCCGCGACCAGCTCGGGCGGTGCGGCCGGCACCAGGTGCCGCAGCAGGGCGGCCCCCATGGAGTAGGGGCCGCGCGGCCGGCGATGCGCGTCTATGACCGGCATCAGCAGCCGCACGGCCCCCCATCGGACAGGTGGCCCGCCCCGGACCGCGAGGTGGGCCCTCGCCTCTGTCACCCCTTGTGGATGACGCTGGAGGTCCCTGTGAGCCGCGCGGTGCCAGGCTTGCGAACGACGATGCGCTTCATGACGCGCCCCCTCCATTGGGTTAGATTCACCATTATTCGGACACCCAACCGAATATCAAGATTTATGGTGAATTACATGGCGGTATAGCGAATAAGAAGCACCTGACATTTGGCCGCGTCACTCAGCCTGTTGAGACCGAAACCAGTGCTCCACCGCCGCGACCCGCGTCTGTTCGGATTCCTCCATCAATGCGCACAGACACCGCCCGACCAACGTGACGGACTGACAACAGCCGGGCCCCGGCAACTTCTTGGCCCGTACGATCGCGGTCGCCCGCCCGATCAGCCGCTCCAGGCTCGGCTCCCCGCCGCCCTTCAGCGCGTGGGCGTTCCACGGGCACGCCTCGACGTCCCGGCACGCGCTCTTGGCGATGAACGGCGCGGGCCCGGCCTCGAACCGCAGCCGGTCCTCACGTTTGATCCGCAGGTCGGCCAGGACGAGGGCCGCGCGCCGGGAGACCGCCAGCAGGTCGCGCCTGCCCGACCGGTCCGGTGTTCCCTTGGCGGCGCCCCGCTCCGGCAGGGCCAGCAGCATCGCCACCGCCATCAGGCCGCCGCCCGTCACCATGCTCCAGCCCACCTGCTCGTTGAACCAGATCACCGCGATGGCGGCCACCCAGATGGGCTGCGAGGACATCATGATCGCGCTCGGCACGGCCGGTACGTGCTTCTGCCCGTACGAGCGGGCCAGGAACCCCAGGGCGCACGACACCACGGCCAGGTGCGCCAGGATCACCCAGTCGGGCAGGCTGGACGGCAGCGTGATCCCGCCGCGCAGCGCGAACACCCCGGTGAGCATCCCGATCGTGAAGAGCTGGATCACGGTCAGCGCGTACGCGGGGAACCGCTCGCCCGTTCCGGAGAGCTGGGCGAGCATGAGCGTGTGGCCCGAGTAGAGCGCCGCGGCCGAGAGCGTGACGCCGAGCGCGAGCAGCGAGACCTCGTGGTCCTCGATCCCGCGCAGCAGCGTGAACACGGTCATCCCCGCCATGGCCAGCACCACGCCCGCCCACACCCGCCGGGGCGCCCGGCTCCTGAACATCACCAGGGCCATGACGGGCGTGATGAGCACGCTGCACCCGACGGCGAACCCCGACACCGCCGAGGGCAGGCTGTGCAGCGCCAGCGCCTGGGCGGTCTGCCCCACGCCGAACAGCAGCCCCAGCACGACCCCGTTGATCCACGTCCGGCGCGACAGCCTCCGTAGGCAACCGGGCCGGATGAGCAGCAACGTGACCGCCGCGATGAGATAGCGCTCGGCGAGCAGATCCTCTACGGGTAACCGGAGGATGAGATCCTTCATCAGCGGAAACGCCGACCCCCAAGCGGCGCTGACGAACAACAGAAGCACGGCTCCCAGGAGGGGTCGGGGAGCGGGCACGACTGCCATGGAGGAGAGCATGCCACTACTAAGAGCATCCGCCAGAGCACGCGGCGAAGCTGGTGAGGTTCCTGTTCCACTCAGTGGTAAGAGCCTCATTCGCGGGTTCGAACATCCATACCAGCGGCGGCGAAATGGGCTCTCTACAGCGGTTACTGCCTAGTACAGCAGAGGATCTCCCCATTCGCACCGCGTACGGACACGATCGCGTACGGTGCGAACGCGCATGGAAGGCCGTCACTCACAGCGAGCGCCGAGGCGGTGTGGCCACGCCTGAGCGTAAGGGGCGCGGGAGCCGGCCGGGGGCCGAAAGGGCGAACAAGCCAAGAGCCCCAGGAGGGGGTGGGGCACGGCCTCGGACCGGCGACCAGCCGGACCCGGTACTTCGTGGATCTAGAACTCCAGAGCCGGCGCGGGCTCCAGCCGTTTCTCGCCGTACACGACGACGAGATCGCCCACCTGGCTGCGTGACAGCTCACGCCAGCCCTGGCGGGCGTACAGGGCGAGGGCGGCGCCCTGGTTGAGCGTGGTGTCGCCTCTCAGGCTGTTGAAGCCGAGCTCCAGCGCACGCTCTTCGAGGGCCGAGAGCATGGCGGCGCCGAAGCCGCGCCGCTGGAACTCCGGATGCACCCTCAGCCTGCAGACCTCCACCGTGTCGCGGTCGACGGGCTTCAGCCCGCCCATGGCGACCACCCGCGAGGCGCTCTCGCCCACGAGGAAGTCACCGCCGCAGGCCAGGTAGATCTCCTGGATACGGGGGAAGTCGTCGTCGTAGTAGACGCCGTCGCCGGGCGACAGGCCCACCTCGGCGAGGCAGATCCGGTGTAGCGCGAGGATGGTGTCGAGATCGGACCAGCGGTACCGCCGGATCTTCAACGTCATCCACCGCTCCCTTCCTTCTGGGCCGTCCTCCGGCGCCGCAGCTGGGCGCTGTAGTCCGGCAACATGGGATGTTTGTCGACCTTTTTCATGATCGCCTGCTCCAGGGCGAGCGCCGGGCGGATGATGAGGTCCGTAAGGTATTCATCCCCCAACATGCGCAAGGCGTTCGTGCCGATGGTGAGGGCTTCAGCGATGTCACCTTCCAGCAGGCGGCACTGGGCCTGGTCGAGCCTGATCAGGGTCTGGTCGAGTACGTGGTCCTCGTACTTGCCGAGCGCCTGGTCGAGCACCACCTCGGCCTCCAGGGTCTGGCCCAGCTTGGTGAGCACGTCGCCCTGGTAGAAGTAGAGCTGCTTCTCGGTGTAGCCGAAGGCCATGTCCTCCTGCTCATCGCTGCGCATGGCGGAGAAGGCGTTCCTGGCCCGGGCCAGCGCGCGCTTGGCCTGGTCGACGACCTCCTTCTTGCTGTCGGTGCCGGAGAGCATCGCCAGCGCCCGCGCCTCGACGACCGGCGCCATGGCCTGGGCCACGCACGGCGTGGCACCCGCCAGGTCGCGGCTCTTCTTGGCGAGGTTGAGCGCCTCGCGGGCGTCGCCGTAGTAGAGGGGGACGAGCGACTCCCTGGCCGTGATCCACGCCCGCAGCGCGCGGTCGCCGGTCTCGTCGGCGGCGATGCGGCCGGTGCGGAAGAAGGACCGGGCCAGCCGGTGGTCACCGAGGTTGATCATCACCATGCCGCTCAGGCCGGACAGCTGCGCGGCCATGCGGCACAGCCGGTCCTGGAGGTCGATCGGCTGGCGGCGGGACAACGCCGTACGGACCGCGCTCAGCTCCAGCAGGACGTCGCACAACAGGCGCAGAGGGGGCGTCGTCGTGTACTGGCGGCCGAAGGCGAGCGTCGCCTCCTCCCACTGGTCGAGCATCCCGCCCGAGACGGTGGCCGACACCAGCGTCTCGTCCATCCGCCGCCGGATGCCCTCGCACGCCCCCACCACCGGCCCGTCGAACTCCTGGCGGTGCGAGGCGTCGGTGTTGTTGAGCAGATTTAACAACGTGCGCCGCAGGATGTTCTCGTCCTCCTGGGCGTCGGCCTCGGCGACCATCGGATGGATGACCAGATCGCGGTGGATCGACGCCGAGCCCTTGCGAAGGGCGGGCTCGCCGAGCACACCGGAATTGCGGTGGCCGTGGCCGCAGATGCAGGGCCCGTCGAAGCCGAGCTCGACGGGCTCGACCCGGTAGACCGTGCACAGGTAGTGCAGGTACTCGGGCCCCGGACGCTTGAGCCCGCTCTCGTACGCCGACAGCAGGGTCTCGCCGATGCCCGGCGGCGCCTTCGCGTCCCGTTCGAAGAGTGCCCGCACCTGTTCGATCACGTCCGCGAGCGCGATGCCGTAGGAGAGGCGATGCGCCTTGATGCGGGTCGTGCTGAACTGCGGTGAACACGCCTCGTGGATCTCTTCAGCTATCTGGGCGGACGTACGCCCGGTGGCAAGGCCTTTGGCCCTGATCCGCCGGGCGATCTCCGTTTCCCTGTGCTGTCTGCCGGACATCCCGGCCCCTCTCCCGATGTCTGACGGGTCGCGACTGGTGACTCAGCGTAGCCCTCAGGTAGCTCTTCGCCTAGAGATGACTATGAAGCAGTGAGGACCGTTTGGAAACGTGCTCATCAAGCCTACGGTTAAGGATCGTCCTCCGAGGGACTGATTCTTACAACCCATGAGGAAATAGCCACTCCCCGTGATCGACGGAGCGGATTGCGCGCGCTGCTGACTTGGGCCATGTTTGGCCCACCAGCAACGATTCCCAGGGAGGACGAGAAGGTGGCGGACGACAAGATCGGACATCTACAGCGCCTCGTATCCGAGCTCGGCGCTCGCGGTCTGCTCGCACGAGTGGTCCAGACCCAGAGCGGCCGGCAGTTCGTACGCGTCATCAACCCGAAGGCGACGAGCCTGTCCGAGAACGTCACCTGCCGGCCGGCGGCCGCGTCCGAGCTGCCCGACTGGTGGTACTGCTGGTCCTGGGGCGAACCCATGCACACGGCCGACGACCCGGCCGGTGCCGCGACCAAGGTCGCACGCGTGCTCGCCGCGGTGGGAGAGTGACGGCGCGGTGATCCGGGTGGAGCGCAGCCACCACGGCTCACCGCCCCCCACGGCGGCCTCACGGGGCCGGCGGGACGATCGGTGCGGAGGGCGTCCGGGATTCCGGAGCCCTGATCGTCCCGCCGGTTCCGGCCCTTTCGCACGGGCGGGCGCCCGTGCGCGCACAGCGGCCCGGCGGGTACGCCCGCCGGGTGTCGGGGGGATCACCTCCCCCCTCGGAACCGGAACGGGACACGCTTCCGGGTGCGTGTCCCCTCCGAGCCGTCCGTCATCGGAGCGTCCGGTCTCTCCCTCCGCGGCCCAGAGACCGGGCGACCCCGTCTTCCCCGGCGTGATGTGACGGCGGCCGGTTCGGTCGGCGGTATTTTTAGATCCAATTGGACTAATTTGCCGCTGACCGAACCGCTTCCTGAGGGGGATCCACCCAGTGTTCCTGTTGGTGACATCAGGGCCATCACCGACGCCGACGCCGACGGATACGTCGCTCGTGCAGGACTTGGACAAGATGAGTGCGCAGATGGCGCAGGCATGCCAGGGTGACACCGTGATCTGCGGTCCCCTGGTCGACTGGCTGAACAACGCCTCGTGGGCGCCGTTACTGGCCAGCGTGATCACGATCGCCCTGATCCTTGTGTTCGGGTTCATCGTGCGCAACGTCGCCCACCGCGTGATCACCAAGGTGGTCAACCGCGCGGCCACCGGCGGCTCGCTGGCCAGCAGGTTCCGCCGGGGCACCGCCACCGACGGCATCGACGCGCTGCTGCACGAACGCCGCAAGCAGCGGGCCGAGACCATGGGCTCGGTGCTCAAGCACGTCGCCTCGATCGTCATCCTCGGCACCGCCGTGCTCACCGTGCTCGACCGGCTGACCATCCCCATCGCGCCCCTGCTGACCAGCGTCGGCATCCTCGGCGTGGCGATCGGCTTCGGCGCCCAGGAGCTGGTCAAGGACTTCATCGCCGGCATGTTCATGCTCCTGGAGGACCAGTACGGCGTCGGCGACGTGATCGACGCGGGCGCCGCCGTCGGCACCGTCGAGGCGGTCACCCTGCGCGTCACCCGCCTGCGCGACGCCGACGGCCGCGTCTGGTACGTGCGCAACGGCACGATCACCCGCGTCGGCAACGAGTCGCAGGGCTGGTCGCGGGCCTACTTCGACGTCCCGGTGGCCTACGACGCCGACATCACCGCCGTGCGCGCGGTGCTGGAGATCGTGGCCGAGGAGATCTGGGCCGACCCCGAGTACCGCGAGAGCGTGATCGTGGAGCAACCTCAGGTGTACGGCGTGGAGCAGCTGTCCGACAGCGCGCTGGTGTTCCGCATCACCGCCAAGACGCTGCCCTCCCGCCAGGCCGAGGTCGCCCGGGAGATCCGGCTCAGGGTGAAGTCGGCCCTGGATGCCGCCGGTATCCCCATGGTCGCGCTTGCATAAGCTGTGACCGTGACAGAGACCTCCTTCTACGACGCCGTCGGCGGCGAGGAGACCTTCCGCCGCCTTGTCCACCGCTTCTACGAAGGTGTCGCGGAAGACCCCCTGCTGCGGCCGCTCTACCCCGAGCCCGACCTGACGGGAGCCGAGGACCGGCTGCGCGGGTTCCTCATCCAGTACTGGGGCGGCCCCAACACCTACAGCCAGGAACGCGGCCACCCCAGGCTGCGCATGCGCCACGTGCCGTTCGTGATCGGGGAGGCCGAGCGTGACGCCTGGCTGCGCCACATGCGTGACGCGGTCGACTCGCTCGACCTGCCCGAGGAGCAGGCCACCAGGCTTTGGGACTACCTGGTCTACGCGGCCCAAAGCTTGGTGAACTCGCCAACATAACGGGCATGACGCCCACATGGATATCCCCTGGTGGCGTGATGCCGTCGTCTACGAAATCTACGTTCGGAGCTTCGCCGACGCCTCAGGAGACGGCGTCGGCGACCTGGCCGGGGTGCGGGAGCGCATCCCGTACCTGAAGAGGCTGGGGGTCGACGCCGTCTGGCTGACGCCCTTCTACCCCTCCCCCATGGCCGACGGCGGCTACGACGTCGCGGACCACCGCGGCGTCGATCCGCTGTTCGGCACGCTGGAGGACTTCGACGCGCTGGTGGCCGAGGCCCACGGGCACGGGCTGAAAGTGCTCGTGGACGTCGTGCCCAACCACAGTTCCTCCGGGCATCCCTGGTTCCAGGCCGCGCTGCGGGGCGAGGGACGCGACCGCTACATCTTCCGCGACACGATCAACAACTGGCAGTCCACGTTCAGCGGTCCGGCGTGGACCCAGGTCCCCGACGGGCAGTGGTACCTGCACCTGTTCGCCCCCGAGCAGCCCGACTTCAACTGGCGCAACCCCGAGGTGCACCAGGAGTTCCTGGACGTCCTGCGGTTCTGGCTCGACAAGGGCGTGGACGGGTTCCGCATCGACGTGGCCATGGGCCTGTACAAGGCCGAGGGGCTGCCGGACGTCGGCGACCAGTCGTTCAAGTCGGTCTCGCCGGTCTGGGGGCAGCCCGAGGTGCACGGCGTCTACCGCGCCTGGCGCGAGGTACTCGATGCCTACCCGGGCGAGCGCATGGCCGTCGGCGAGGTGTGGACGGACAGCGCGGAGGACCTCGCCCTGTACGTCCGCCCCGACGAGCTGCACCAGAGCTTCAACTTCGCCTGGTTGCAGGCGCCGTGGTCGCCGACCGCGTTCAGGAAGGTGATCGACGACACGCTGTCCTCGGTGCCGTACGCGACGTGGGTGTTGTCCAACCACGACGTCGTACGCCATCGCACCCGGTACGGGACCGCCGATCCCGGAACGGGCCTGGCACGGGCCAGGGCGGCGCTGCTGACGATGCTGGCCCTGCCCGGGTCCGCCTACCTCTACCAGGGTGAGGAGCTGGGCCTGCCCGAGGTGGTCGACCTGCCCGACGAGGCCCGGCAGGACCCGGTGTTCTTCCAGTCGGAGGGCAAGCTGCCGGGACGCGACGGCTGCCGGGTGCCGCTGCCGTGGTCGGCGGAGTCCCCTTCGTACGGGTTCTCGCCGCCGGGGGTCCGGCCGTGGCTGCCGCAGCCGGCCGCCTTCGCCGAGCTGACGGCCGAGAAGCAGGAGGGCGACGCGGACTCGACGCTGGAGTTTTACCGCCGGGCCCTGGCCTGCCGCCGCGACCTGGCGGGTGCGATTCCTTACACCCTGGAGTGGCTGGACTCTCCCGAGGGAGCACTTTTCTTCACCCGCGGCCCGCTGATCTGCGCGATCAACTGCGGCATGGAGACGGTACGGCTGCCGGACCACGACGGCCTGCTGCTGTCCAGCGGCCCGGTCCAGTCGGGGCTGCTGCCGCCGGACACCGCCGTGTGGCTGCGACGCGAGTCATGACCGGGAGCCGGCCCGCCGCTCACCGCGGACGGGGATGACGGGCAGCGAGATCAGCGCGCAGGCCAGGCCCGCCGCGTACGCCGCCCAGTACCCCGTCCCGGTGATCAGCGTGCCGGCCAGCGGGGTCACGGCCACGGCGACGACGTTCTGGACGGTGTTGTGGGTGCCCAGCACCTTGCCCGCCCAGGCGGGTCCGGCCAGCTCGCCCGCCGTCAGGTAGGCCAGCCCGTTGCCGGACACGGTGAGCACCGACGCCGTGGCGAGCGCGACCGGCCCGAGCCGCCCGCCCGTCGCCGTACCCACGACCAGCAGGGCGAGCACGACCAGGCAGGCGCAGGTGAGCATCATCAGGGGACGCATCCGCAGGCCGACCCGGTCCGACCAGCGGCCGACGGCCACGCGGACCACGGCCCCGGCGACGGCCGACAGGCCGAAGAGCTGCCCGGCGGCGACGGTGTCCCAGCCGTACAGGCCGACCAGGCAGGTGACGCCGTACGTGCTGACCACGATCTGCGGCACCGCGTGCAGGCCGCTGGTCACGTGCACCCGCCACAACGCCGGCTGCCGGTACGGCGACCGTGCCGGCTCCGCGCCCGCCCCGGAGATCGAGTGCGGCGGCTCGGCCAGGAACAGCGCGGCCAGGACGGCGGCCAGCAGGCTCACGGCGGCGCAGACGAGCAGCACGCCGGGCAGCCCGTGCGCCCGCGCGACCGGCGGCAACACGAACGCCGCGACGGCCATGCCGAGGGTGTAGGAGACCTGGCGCAGGCCCATGGCGACCCCGCGCTCGGGCGGCTGGAACCAGCGCAGCACGATCCGGCCGCCGCCGACCATGGCCGCCGAGCCGGCCGCGCCCGCCAGCGCGAGCAGCGCGATCACGGCCCAGGCGGGCCCGGCGAACGCGACGGCGGCGAGCAGTACGGCCGCCAGGCCCACACCGATGCCGAGCACGATGCGCTCGCCGTGCCGGTCGGCCAGCGCGCCCCAGGCGACGAGTGCCACCAGAACCCCGATTCCCGGGGCATTCCCAATGATTCCGGCCACCGCCAGCGGAACACCGAAATGTCGCTCAATTTCTGGCATGACGAGCGGCAGGCCGAAGAGTCCTAAGGCGACGCTCGCGTGGGCGTTGACGCCCAGCCCGAGCATCACCCAGCGCTTCCTGCCGGGGCCGGAGGAACGCTGTGGTTCCGGGGCGGTCAGTTCTGAACCGCGTAACGCTTGAGCAGGACGAGCTCGTCCTCGGCGAGCCGGCGCGGCGCGGCCCGCTCGACGTCGTAGGCCACGATCACGGAGGTGGCGGTCACGTAGACCTCGTCGTCGTCGCGGATCTCGTAGGCCAGCGTGAAGCGGACCGGCCTGATCTGCGTCACCCAGGTCTCGACCCGGACCGGCTCGGCGCGCAGGCCGAGCGGACGCCGGTAGTCGATCTCGTGGCGGGTCACCACGAGCCCCCCGAAGGGTTTGTCTCCCGCCCTGGCCGGATCGATCGCGAACATGCCGAAGCGGGCGTCCTCCAGGTAGTCGAGGAAACGCACGTTGTTCACATGCCCTTGGGAGTCGATGTCGGCGAATCTGACCATGCGGGGGAAGACATGCCGGTACGCCGGGGAGGGTTCTGCCACGTCCGCCACCGTACCCGTACCGCTCGACCCGCTGGTCACCGGGCCTTGCGGCGGGCCAGGCAGGCCAGCACGGTCAGCACCGAGATGGCGGCCATGCAGGCCAGCGCCCAGCGGTAGCCGGTGACGAGCAGGCCGACCGCCTCGCCGGAGACCTGCGAGAGCGTGCCGGCGAAGACACGCTGGTGCAGCCCGGCGGGCAGCGGCGCGGTGATGACGGACAACACCAGCCCGGTGCCGACCACGTTGCCGGTGTTCTGGAGCATGAGGCGCATGGCGTTGACGATGCCGAGGCGTTCGGAGGGCAGGCCGTCCAGGATGGCGGTGGTGTTGGAGGGCAGGAAGACGCCCGAGCCGAGTCCGATGAGCACGAGCCCGGCCGTCACCGCCACGTACGGCGTGTCCGGCGACATCGTGGCGAGCAGGACCAGCAACCCGCAGGTCGTGGTGGCCGCCCCGGCCACCGCCAGGGTGCGTGCGCTGGTCAGCCGCTGGACGAAGCCCGACGTCGCCGAGGCGATCATGGCCGCCACCGCCAGCGGCAACACCTTCAGCCCCGCCTGTACGGGATCGTCCCCCCGTACGGCCTGGAAGTAGAGCGCGACGAGGAAGACCATGCCCATCCGCGCCACGGCGTTGAGGAAGGAGGCCAGCGTGCCGAAGGCGAAGGCGCGGTCGTGGAACAGGCGCAGGTCCACGACCGGATGGGCGGCCCGCCTCTCCCTGGCCAAGAACAGCGGCAGCCCGACCGCGAACGCGGCGAGCCCGGCGAGCACGGCCGGATGCCCCCAGCCCAGCCTGCCGAACTCCGACAACGCCAGCAGCAACCCGCCCAGCGTGACCAGTACGAGCACGCTGCCCGGCAGGTCGAGCCCGCGTTCGCGCCCGGCCGGTTCGACCCGCCGTAGCGTGACGGCGCCCCACGCCAGGCAGATCAGCCCGATGGGCACGTTGAACCAGAACACCCAGCGCCAGCCGAGGTTCGCGGCGAGCACGCCGCCGAGCGTCGGCCCGATCAGCCCGGCGATGGAGAAGGAGGCCACGTAGACGCCCATGCCCTCGCCCAGCCGCTCGCGCGGGAAGGCGTCGCTGACCAGGGCGGCGCTGTTGGTGAGCAACATCGCGGCGCCGACGGCCTGTACGACCCGCAGGGCCACGATCACCCACGCGCCGGGCGCGAACCCGGCCGATAACGCCGCCCCGGTGTAGACCGCCAGCCCCAGCAGGTACATCCTGCGCCTGCCGAACATGTCGGCCAGACGACCGAACACCACCATGAGGACGGTCGTGGTCAACTGGAAACCCAGCAGGATCCAGCCCGCGGCCGTGGCGTCGGCCCCGGTGTGCCGGGCGATCTCGGGCAGCGCGACGTTGATCGAGCTGCCGCCGAGCCCGGTCAGCACACTGGCCAGGCTCACGACCGACAGCGTGCGCCAGGCGTGGCCGGCGGAGGCGGTGGTGGTCGTCGTCACCAAGGGCCTGTCCTTTCTAGATTTTAATACTAGAATCCAATTCAAGACGTCGGCCGGTCAAGGATCGAGGTGTCGGATGAGCGGGATTGTCGAAGGTCGCGTGGTGATCGTCACGGGTGCGGCCAGGGGCATCGGGCGGGGACACGCGCTGGAGTTCGCCAGGCAGGGCGCGAAGGTGGTGGTCAACGACCTGGGCGCGGAGGTGGACGGCACCGGGTCGTCCGGGGCCGCCGCCGAGGTGGTGGCCGAGATCGAGGCCATGGGCGGCCAGGCGATCGTCAACGGCGAGGACGTCTCCGACTTCGACGGCGCCGAGCGCCTGATCAGGTCGGCCGTCGAGCATTTCGGCGACCTGCACGTCCTGGTCAACAACGCCGGGATCCTGCGGGACCGCATGCTGGTCAACATGACCGCCGACGAGTGGGACGCGGTGATCAGGGTGCACCTGCGTGGCACGTTCGCGCCCCTGCGTCATGCCGCCGCGTACTGGCGGGCCAGGGCGAAGTCCGGCGAACGGCTCGATGCCCGGATCATCAACACGACGTCGTCCTCCGGCATCTACGGCAACCCGGGGCAGGGCAACTACGGCGCGGCCAAGGCGGGCATCGCGGGGCTGACCGTGATCGCCGCCAGGGAGCTGGAGCGCTACGGCGTGACCGTCAACGCCGTCGCCCCCGCCGCGCTCACCCGTATGACGGAGAACCTGATCCCGGCCGGGACGACCGGCGCCGACCCCGACGACATCGCACCGCTGGTGGTCTGGCTGGCCAGCGCCGAGGCGCGGGGCGTCACCGGACGGGTCTTCAACGTGCGCGGCGGCGCGATCAGCGTGGCCGAGGGCTGGCACGCCGGTCCGGGTGTGGACAAGGGCGGCCGCTGGGACCCGGCCGAGCTGGGCGCGGTCATCCCCGCCCTGGTGGACAAGGCCGCCCCGAACGCCCTCACCAACGGCCGCGTTCCCGGACGGGAGGACTGACATGCCGCTCGACCATTCGCTGATCGGCGTCGAGGGCCCGGCCCACGAGCGTACGTGGACCGCCGAGGACACCATGTTGTACGCGCTCGGCGTCGGCTCGGGCCTGGAGGAGCTGGAGTTCGCCACCGAGAAGGGGCAGCGGGTGTTGCCGACGTTCGCGGTGCTGGCCGCGCAGTCGCCGGGGCGGCGGCTCGGCGACTTCGACCCGGCCCTGCTGGTCCACGCCGAGCAGGGCTTCGAGCTGCACCGGGAGCTGCCGGCCGCGGGCGGCGTACGGACCGTGTCGAAGGTGACCGGCATCTACGACAAGGGCTCGGGCGCGCTGGTGACCACCGAGGCCAGGGCCGTGGACCTGGCGAGCGGCGAGCTGGTGATCGCCTCGCGCGGCTCGGTCTTCATCCGGGGCGAGGGCGGCTTCGGCGGCGACCGGGGCCCCCGCGACGAGTGGACGGTCCCGGACCGGGCGCCCGACCACAAGGTGACCTACCCGACCCGGCCGGACCAGGCGCTGATCTACCGGCTGTCCGGCGACCGCAACCCGCTGCACAGCGATCCGGAGTTCGCCGCGCGGGCCGGGTTCGACCGGCCGATCCTGCACGGGCTGTGCACGTACGGCGTGACCGGGCGGGCGCTGCTGCACACGCTCGCCGGGTCGGACCCGTCCCGGTTCAGGGCGATGTCGGGACGGTTCAGCAGCCCGGTGTTCCCCGGCGAGCCGCTGACCGTCTCCATCTGGACGGACGGCGACGACGTGCTGTTCAGGACCGCCAAGGACGACGGGACGGTGGTGATCGACCGCGGGCGGGCGACGATCAGTCGTCGCTGAGCCCTCTGAGGGGGTCGAGGCGGTGGATGAGCTTCATCGCCGCCTCGATGATCTCCCTGGCCTCCTCCTCGGTGTCGGAGGTGGCCACCTCGCGGGCGGCCTCGCCGATGATGCTGGTCAGCGCCGCCACAGTGAACCGGTCGAGCGGGTCGCCCCCGGCGCCGAGCAGGACGGCGTTCTGGCGTACCCATTCGCGGCCGCGGGTGCGGCGGATCAGCTCGAAGCCGGGCGGGCCGTCGCCGTCGATGAAGAGCCTGACCAGGTCGCGCCGGTGCCAGGCGCCGTCGAGGTAGGCGCGGGCGCCGGCGATCAGCAGCTCGACCGGGTCGCTGACGCCGGCCTTCTTGGCCTTGGCGACGCTCGCGGCCGACGCCTGCTCGTGGGCCGCCTGGTGGTCCTCGTAGAGGGCGAGGAACAACTCGGTCTTGCCGCCGAAGTGGTGGTAGAGGCTGCCGACGCTGGAACCGGCGCGGGCCACCACCTCCGAGACGTTGGAGTCGGCGAAGCCGTGCTCGCTGAAGACCTCACGGGCGGCCTGCAACATGCTCTTGCGCGTCTGAGCCGTACGGCTCCATTCCCATGAGGACTTGCGTGCCATGACGGCCATTCTATCCCGCCGAATTCTAGAATTAGATTCTTGACAGGTCGCTGCCGGAGTTAGAATCTGTTACTAGAGAACGATTCTAGAAATTCAGGAGGCGGCCGTGGACTTCTCGCTCAGCCCGGAGGAACGGCAGATCCGCGACACCGTGCGTTCCTTCGTCGAGAAAGAGATCATGCCGCTGGAGCCCGAGGTGCTGCGCAACGAGCGCGAAGGGCGTCCGGGGCTCGACGCCGAGGTCGTACGCGATCTGCGCGCCAAGGCCAGGAAGTCCGGATTCTGGGGCATCAACACCCCCGAGGAATACGGCGGCGCCGCCCTCGGCCCGATCATGTCCGCGATCATCGCCATGGAGATGGGCCGTACGTTCGTGCCGTTCTCGTTCGGCGGCAGCGCCGACAACATCCTGTACGCGGGCACCGACGAGCAGAAGCGCCGCTACCTGATCCCCACCATCGAGGGCGAACGGCGTTCCTGCTTCGCGATCACCGAGCCGGGCGCCGGCTCCGACGCCCGCAACATCCGCGCCCGCGCCACCCGCGACGGCGCCGAGTGGGTGATCAACGGCGAGAAGACGTTCATCACCGGCGGCAGCGAGGCCGACTTCGTCATGGTCTTCGCGGTCGCCGAGGGCCACGGCGTGACCTGCTTCCTGGTCGACCGGGACATGGGCTGGAAGTCCGAGCCGATCCCGACCATGGGCGAGTGGGGTCCGGCGGCGCTGGTGTTCGAGGACGTACGGGTGCCGGAGGAGAACATCCTGGGCGAGCTCGGCAAGGGTTTCGAGCTTGCCATGCAGTGGATCGGGCAGGGCCGTTACATGATCCCGGCCCGCGCCATCGGCTCCGCCGAGCGCATGCTCCAGATGGCGATCGACTACGCCAAGATGCGCAAGTCGATGGGCCGGACGATCTCGGAGTACCAGGCCATCCAGTGGATGATCGCCGACTCCCAGGTGGAGATCGAGGCGGCCAAGTGGCTCACGCTGTACGCGGCCTGGCAGGTGCAGCAGGGCATGGACGCCCGGCACGCCGCCTCCATCGCCAAGCTCAACGGGGCCCTCATGGCCAACCAGGTCGTGGACCGGGTGCTGCAGATCCACGGCGGCATGGGCTACACCAAGGAGCTGCCGGTCGAGCGGTGGTACCGGGAGCTGCGCCTGCTGCGCATCTTCGAGGGCACCGACGAGATCCAGCGCCGTACGATCGCCCGCAACCTCATCAAGGGCCACGCCAGGCTCGGCCTGATCGGAGAGTGATCCATGTCGGTCGAGGCACTGTTCAACCCGCGCTCGATCGCCCTGGTGGGGGCCACGGACAAGTCGGGCTGGTCGGTCAGCACGCTGCTGAACCTGCGTACCCACGGCTTCTCCGGGCCCGTCCACCTGGTCAACCCCAGGGGCGGGGTCGTGCACGGCTCCCCCGCCGTCCGCAGCCTGGGCGAGATCCCCTCCCCGGTCGACCTGGCCTACGTCATGGTGCCGACGGCGGCCGTGCTCGGCGTGCTGAAGGAGGGAGCCAAGCTCGGGATCCGCTGTTACGTGATCCTCACGGCGGGGTTCGGGGAGGCGGGCGAGGAGGGCGCGCGGCTGGAGTCGGAGATCGCCGCCTTCGCCCGCGAGAACGGCCTGACGATCCTCGGGCCGAACGGCAACGGCTACATCAACGCCGCCGCCGGCGTGACCCCGTACGGGCTGCCCATCCCCGAGCCGCTGCTGCGCGGTTCGGTCGGCGTGGTGCTGCAGAGCGGCGCGCTGGCCAGCTCGGTGCTGGCCTTCGCCCAGGCCCGCAACGTCGGCGTCAGCCTGCTGACCTCGATGGGCAACGAGTCGGTCGTCACGGTCACCGACGTCGTCGACCACCTCGTGGACGACCCGGCGACCAGGGTCATCGCGCTGTTCCTGGAGACCGTCAGGAACCCGGCCGAGTTCTCCCGGGTCGCGCGCCGGGCGCTGGCCGCGGGCAAGCCGATCGTGGCACTCAAGATCGGCCGCAGCAGGCTGGCCTCGCACACCGCGCAGGCCCACACGGGCGCGCTGGTGGGCGACGACGACGTCATCGACGCGGCGATGCGCCAGCTCGGCGTGATCAGGGTGCGCTCGCTGGAGGACCTGATCATCACGTCGGGGCTGCTGGCCGCCACCGGGCCGCTGCCCGGCCGTCGTGTGGGCGTGGTCACCCCGTCCGGCGGGGCCTCAGAGATCATCGCCGACCGCGCCGAGGACGAGGGCCTGGAGCTGCCGCCGTTCGCGCCCGCCACGGTCGAACGCCTGGCCGCGATCGTGCCGTCGTTCGGGACCGTGCAGAACCCGCTCGACGTCACCGGCTACGTCCTCGTCGACCGCACCCTGCTCGGCCGGGCCCTGGAGGCGGTGACCGCCGATCCCGGCATCGACCTGGTCATGCTCCTGTCGGAGCCGCCCAGGGCCGCGCCGCCCGACCCGGCGCCCGTCCTGGCCATGTACCGGGCCAGCAGCCGGCGCATCGCCGAGTCACCGGTGCCGGTCGTGGTGGTGAGCAACGTACTGACCGACGTCACGGAGTTCGGGCGGCGGGTGCAGCGGGAGACCGGCTTCCCGTACGTGGCGGGCGGGATCGAGCACGGCCTGACCGCCATCGGCGCGGCGGTGCGCTGGTCCGAGGCCCACCGCCGGGCCGCGACCGCGGCCCCCGCCGCGCCCGGGACGGCGCGGGGTGTGTGGGCCGAGGGCACCGGCGCGCCCGGGGTGGCGCGTGGCGCGTGGGCCGGAGCGCCCGAAGGTGCGCGCGGTGTGTGGGCCGAGCGGCGCGCCGCCGCTCTGCTCGCCGCCGCCGGGCTGCCCGTGGTGCCGTCCGAGACGGCCGCGGACGAGGCGGCGGCCGTGGCCGCGGCCGAGCGCTTCGGCTATCCGGTGGTGCTCAAGGCCTCCGCCGAAGGGCTCGGGCACAAGAGCGACATCGGCGGGGTGCGGCTCGGGTTGTCCGGCCCCGAGGAGGTACGGCGGGCCTACCGGGAGGTGGTCGCCGCGGCGCGGGCGCACGCCCCCGACGCCGGCGCCCTGATCCAGCCGCAACGCCACGGCGGGATCGAACTGCTCGTCGGCGTGGTACGCGACCCGGCCTGGGGGCTCACCCTGGCCGTCGGGCTCGGCGGCGTCTGGGTGGAGGTCCTGCGCGACGCGGCTCTGCGCGTGCTGCCGGTGGACGCCGCCGAGGTCCGCCGGGCGCTGTCCGAACTGCGCGGCGCGGCCCTGCTGAACGGCGCCAGGGGCACCCAGCCCGCGGACCTGGACGCGGTGGCCGACGTGGTGACCGGGATCGCCGCCTTCGCGGAGAGCCTGGGCGACAACCTGGAGTCCCTGGAGGTCAACCCACTGCTGGTCACCGGCTCCCACATCGAGGCCCTGGACGCCCTGATCACCTGGACGCGCTGACCGCCTGTACCCCTTGATCACCCGAACCGCCCTGGTATGAGACCCGCCGTTCAGTGCACGAACTCCTTGAGCACGATCATCACGGCCCCCAGAGCACCCGCCCCGGCTCCGCACAGCAACCGGATCCAGAGCCGGTCCGTCTTCGGCACCGCCGCGAAGAAGCCGAGCACGGTGAGCAGGACGATCGATACCCCGATCTCCACGTTCACCGACACGTCCAGCGACATCACGCCCGTCATCGCCAGGCACAGGATCACCGTAAGCGGGACCAGCCCCCACAACATGCCCGTGGACCGCGTCACCGCGCCCTTCACCGCCCGGCGCACGTCCGGCGACCGGTCTCCGACGATCTCCGCGAAGGCGTGCGCGATCCAGAACACGATCACCGTGCCGATCGAGGTCAGCAGCAGCTCAGAAGCGTCGTCGATGAAGTGCGAGAGCCCGGCCACGACCCCGGCCGTCAGAATGGTCCCGTAGACGGCCTCGCCGTTGACGAACCGCCCCAGCCACTGCGCGGCCCCCGCTCTCACCCGGCAAATCTAGTACGCCCCCCACCCACGCCGGCTCCCCCGACGCGCCCACCTGGACAACCTTTGGCGGCGCCCCGGCACCGGGTCGTCGAGGCCCGGGGCGCCTCGGGGACGGCGCCCGCGTCCGCAGCCGCGCGGGCGCCGCCCCCGGGTCAGGACGTCACCTCAAGGGCTACTCGACCTCGATCGGCAGCTCGTAGACCTCCGTCGTGGGGTGACCGGCCTTCTCGTGCACCCGCATCACCGCCTCCTTCGACGGCCCCGAGGACAGGCAGAACACCTTGCCCGAGTCCGGATCGAGCCAGGCCCGCTCGAAATGCACCCCTTCGGCGCCCTCGACCGCGAGATCACGCTCGTGCGCCTCACGCAACTGCTCCTCGGTGACACCGACGAAACCACTGTGCACGTCCATGAACTTCGGCATCGCCGTCTCCTCTCCTCATGGTGTTTCGGTTCCGATGGAGAGGCGTTCCATTCCGTTCCATCCCGTTCCACCAGCCGTCCGGGCTCGCCTGCCCGGAGTGCGAACGGGAAACCTCCGCGGGTCGCCGCCGGCCGCTACGGCAACCGGGAGGCCAGGACGAGCGTGGCGGCGGAGGCGAACATGCCGCCGTTGCCCAGCACCACGCTCACCTCCACGTCCGGCACCTGGGCCGCCGCCTCCCCGCGGAGCTGGCGCACCGACTCCTGGATGGCGAACATGCCGTACATGCCGGTGTGGGTGTAGGACAGGCCGCCGCCGTTGGTGTTCATCGGCAGCCGGCCGCCGGGCGAGGTGTGCCCCTCGGCGATGAACGCGCCCGCCTCGCCCCGGCCGACGAACCCCAGGTCCTCCAGCCCGTAGATGGGCACGTGGGCGAAGGCGTCGTACACCATCAGGTGGTCGACGTCCTCGTGCGAGATCTTGGCCTCGGCGAAGGCGGCCTCGCCGGACAGGCGGAAGCCCTTGGAGGTGGTGAAATCCTCCATCTGCGAGATCATCGGGGCGTCCATGGCCTCGCCGGAGCCCAGCACGTACACCGGCGAGCGGCGCGACAGCTCCTCCGAGGTGACGATCAGCGCGCCGCCGCCGTCCGTCACCAGGCAGCATTCCAGCAGGTGGAAGGGGTAGGCGACGAGTTTCGACGCGAGCACGTCCTCGACCGTGAGCAGGTCGCGGTACATCGCCCTGGGGTTCCGGTGCGACCAGCGGCGCTGCGCCACCGCCACCTCGGCCAGTTGCTCGTGAGTGAGGCCGGTCTCCTTCATGTGACGCAGGGCCGTGATCGTGAACGACGTCGGCGGCCCGGCCACCCCGTACGGCAACTCGAACTGCCCGAGCAGCGAGTCCGCGCCCAGCCCCCAGCGGCCCGCGCCGACGCGCGACCGCCCCGACTCGCCGTGGGTGATCAGCACGGTACGGCACAGACCCGCCCGGACGGCGGCGGCCGCGTGCCGTACGTGGAACAGGAACGACGACCCGCCCACCCCGGTGCCGTCGAGCCAGGAGGGCGTGATGCCCAGGGCGTGGGCGATGTGGATCGGGCCGGGCGTGCCGACCGTGGCGATGCCGTCGATGTCGTGCTTGGTCATGCCCGCGTCGGCGAGGGCGTTGCGCGCGGCCTCCAGGTGGAGCTGCACGGTGGAGCGGTCCGGCAGGCGGCCGATCTCGTCGGTCTCGGCCGCGCCGGCGATCACGATGTTCATCGCCCGGCTCCCGCGGGCTCGAACAGCGGTACGTGCACCTCGCCGCGCCGCTCGAACACCACCCGCAGCTCCATATCCAGGAGCAGGGCCTCGGGGGTGTTGGGCACGCCCACGATGTTCGTCATCATCCGCACGCCCTCCTCCAGCTCCACGACGGCGATGGCATAGGGCCCCTCAGCCTCGAAACCGGGCGCGGGCCGGTGGTTGATCACGTACGAGTACAGGGTCGCGCGGCCCGTCGCACGTACCCACTCCACGTCGTCGCCGCCGCAGCGGGGGCAGCTCGGGCGGGGGTAGAAGTAGTGCCGCTCACACGTCCGGCAGCGCTGGATCCTGAGCTCTCCCGCGGCGGTGCCGTCCCAGAACGGCTGGGTCTCAGGCGTGGGCTTCGGTACCGGCTTCATCAGCCTCCCCATTCCTTTTCTAGAACGTAACTCTAGAGTCCCATTCACCCCCAGGAAACCCCCATCCATCAAGTCCACCGGTCACCACACCCCGGAACTCCGGACGGCCGCCCATCGGGAACACCCCAAGAGGCCGCGGCGACCTGCGGCCCGGAGCCTCGGCCATCGACCCCGGACGCTCGGTACCCCTCAGGCGCCCGGAGCCCCCGGACGCCCAATACCCTCAGACGCTCGGCCCCTCAG
The DNA here is from genome assembly GCF_014648435.1 of Nonomuraea spiralis. Taxonomy (GTDB): domain Bacteria; phylum Actinomycetota; class Actinomycetes; order Streptosporangiales; family Streptosporangiaceae; genus Nonomuraea; species Nonomuraea spiralis. The sequence goes on along the minus strand of NZ_BMRC01000009.1, from coordinate 337,654 downwards.
ACGCTCGGCCCCTCAGACGCTCGGCCCCTCAGACGCTCGGCCACCCGGAGACCCGAGGACCTGGAGAACCTGCGTTTCGAGGGATGAGGGTTGGGTTCAGGGGCTGGGGGTGCCGTTGCCGTTGTGGCCGCGGCCGGCCAGGACCTCGTCCAGCGTCGGACGGGGCTCGTCCGGGTCGCGCACACCCGGGCAGGCGAGCTGGATCAGTACGCCGTGCACCTCCTTGGGGTGCAGGAACACCTCCTGCCAGCGAACGTCGGCCCTGTTGAGCCCGTGCAGCCGATATCCGCGCCCGGTGAGCCGCGCGACGGCCGCGTCCATGTCGGCGACATGGAAGTTCAGGTGATGGACGCCGCCCCGGCCCCGGGTCAGCTCGAAGAAGCTGTCGAAGAACGTCGAGCCGGCCAGCGGCTCCATGAGCTCGATCTTGCTCCCGTTCCGGTACGTGAGCTGCAGCGTGCGATACCCGCCGACCCGGTTGTCGCCGCCACCTCCCAGATGGCGTCCGCCGAGCAGGTCACGGTAGATCGGCAGCAGATCCCTGATCCGGGGAGCGGCCACGGCCGTGTGGTCGAAGGTCACGTCGAGGCCGTCAAGTTCCAGGTCCACGCACGGCTCCTCACTAAGAGCGAATCCTAGAATTTGATTCTAATCACCTCATCCCGGGTACGCACTCTTGACGTCGGCCGATACGAGGAGCAGCATCTCAGAAATGGATTCTAGAGCTAGCTTCTAGAACTCGGTACGGGGAGCCTAGCTCGACCAGAAAGGCTTGCCATGAGGCTGTCCTACGTCCGCGAGCTCGACGAATACCCGACCGGCGCCCGCCGCATGAAGATCCTGACCATGGCCGTCCTGGCCATCCTCATCGGCTCCTACGAAGGGCAGATCGCGCCCGTCGTACCCCTCCTGCTCAAAGACCTGAACATGTCCCTCGCCACGTACGGCGCGGTGTCAGGGGCGGCGGCGGTGGCCGGGGCGATCGCCTCCATCCTGGGCGGCCGGCTCACCGACCGGGTCGGCCGGGTCCGCCTGCTCATCCCGCTCATGGCCCTGACCGCCGTGTGCTGCTTCGCCATGACCCTCGTGCACAGCCCACGCGACCTGCTGATCGCCCGCATCCTGCTGGCCTTCGTGGACGGCGTCGCCATGGCCTCCACCGCGCCGCTGATCCGCGACTTCTCGCCGCGGCTCGGCCGGGCGCAGGCGTTCGGGTTCTGGACGTGGGGCCCGGTCGGCGCGAACTTCCTGGCCGCCGCCGTCGCCGGCTGGACACTGCCGATCTTCAACGAGTCGTGGCGGTCCCAGTTCGTCATCATGGGCTGCTTCTCGCTGGTGATCTCGGCGGTCATCGCGTTCAACATCGCCGACCTGTCCCCCGAGCTGCGTGCCCGGATCCAGCACACCGAACAGGCCGCCGAGGAGGTCGTCGACCTGGAGCGCCCGCCGACGATCCGGTCGCTGTTCGCCCGGCGCAACATCTGGGCCCACGTCGTCGGCATCTCGCTCTGGCTGGTCCTCTACATCACGTTGTCGCTGTTCGGCCAGACGATGCTGGTGGGCGCGCTCGGCATCAGCAGCGCCCAGGCGTCCACGATCATGGCCGCGTTCTGGAGCCTGAACCTCATCACGCTGATCGTCACCGGACGGTTGTCGGACCGCCTGCAACTGCGCAAACCGTTCTCACTGGGCGGCACGATCGCCGCGGTGCTGGTCACCGCGTACCTCGCCGTCGCGCTCGGCCAGGAAGGCGTCTCCACCGGCACGCTCATGGTGATCGGCGCCCTGCTCGGCGGCTCGCTCGGCGTCGCGTACGCCCCCTGGATGGCCAACTACTCCGAGGACGCCGAGGACGCCGACCCGCGCCTGCAAGGCACGGCCTGGGGGCTGTTCGGCTTCCTGACCAAGGCCATCGCGGTGGTGGGGCTGCTGGTCATCCCGCACGTCGTGGAGGCCACGAGCTGGCAGACGTGGTTGTTCGTGGCGCTGGGCTGCCTGGTGCTGTTCATCCCGGCGATCCTGCTGTTCAACGGCCCCTGGCGCCGTACCGCCCCGGCCCCCGCGACCGCCACCCTGAGCAACGCCGAAAGCTGACCCACCACCCTTGAAAAGCCGAAGAGCGGCGGCCCCGCCAGGGGCCCGCCGCTCTTCGTCGCCTTGGTCCGTCAGTCGCGGTGCAACTTCCGGTACGTCACCCGATGCGGACGAGCCGCGTCAGCCCCAAGCCGTTCGATCTTGTTCTTCTCGTAGTCGGCGAAGTTGCCCTCGAACCAGAACCAGTTGGACCCTTCCTCCCAGGCGAGGATGTGGGTGGCGATCCGGTCGAGGAACCACCGGTCGTGCGAGGTGATCACGGCACAGCCCGGGAAGTCGAGCAGCGCGTTCTCCAGCGACGACAGCGTCTCGGTGTCGAGGTCGTTGGTCGGCTCGTCCAGCAGCAGCACGTTGCCGCCCTGCTTGAGGGTCAGCGCCAGGTTGAGCCGGTTACGCTCGCCACCCGACAACACCCCGGCCTTCTTCTGCTGGTCGGGCCCCTTGAACCCGAACGCCGCGATGTACGCCCGCGACGGCATCTCGACGTTGCCGACCTTGATGTGGTCGAGCCCGTCGGAGACGACCTCCCAGACGTTCTTGTTCGGGTCGATGCCGCCCCGGCTCTGGTCGGCGTAGGAGATCTTCACGGTCTCGCCGACCGTGATCGACCCCGTGTCCGGCGTCTCGCCACCGGTGATCATGCGGAACAGCGTGGTCTTGCCGACGCCGTTGGGGCCGATGACGCCGACGATGCCGTTACGCGGCAGGTCGAACGACAGGCTCTCCATCAGCAGGCGGTCGCCGAAGCCCTTGGTGAGCTCGTCGGACCTGATCACCGTGGTGCCCAGACGCGGGCCCGGCGGGATCTGGATCTCCTCGAAGTCCAGCTTGCGGAACTTGTCGGCCTCGGCCGCCATCTCCTCGTACCGCTGGAGACGGGCCTTGCTCTTGGTCTGGCGGGCCTTGGGGTTGGAGCGCACCCACTCCAGCTCGTCCTCCAGGCGCTTCTTACGCTTGGCGTCCTTCTGGCCCTCGACCTTGAGACGCTGGGCCTTCATGTCGAGGTAGGTGGAGTAGTTGCCCTCGTAGGGGTAGCAGCGACCGCGGTCGAGCTCCAGGATCCAGGTGGCCACGTTGTCCAGGAAGTACCGGTCGTGGGTGACGGCCAGCACCGTGCCCGCGTACTTCTCCAGGTGCGACTCCAGCCACTGCACACTCTCGGCGTCGAGGTGGTTGGTGGGCTCGTCGAGCAGCAGCAGGTCGGGGGCCTCAAGCAGCAGCTTGCACAGCGCCACGCGGCGGCGCTCACCACCGGACAGCTTGCTCACCTCGGCGTCGGGCGGCGGGCAGCGCAGGGCGTCCATCGCCTGCTCCAGCTGGCTGTCGAGGTCCCACGCGTTGCGGTGCTCGAGCTGGTCCTGCAGCTTGCCCATCTCCGCCAGCAGCTCGTCGCTGTAGTCGGTGGCCATCTGCTCGGCGATCTCGTTGTAGCGCTCGAGCATCGCCATGGTCTCGGCGACACCCTCCTGAACGTTGCCCAGGACGGTCTTTTCCTCGTTGAGCGGCGGCTCCTGCTGGAGCATGCCGACCGTGAAGCCCGGCATCAGCTTGGCGTCGCCATTGGACGGCTGCTCCAGGCCGGCCATCATCCGGAGCAGCGTCGACTTTCCGGTGCCGTTCGGCCCCAGGACACCGATCTTGGCTCCGGGCAGGAACGACAGCGTGACGTCGTCAAGGACAACCTTGTCGCCGTGCGCCTTGCGCACGCGCTGCAGCGTGTAGATGTACTCCGGCATGCTCCCTAGCTTAGGGGCTGCGCACACAGGCTTCCGCCGCCCCAGCCCCTTCGCCCCTCAGACTTCCCCCCACGCACCTCCCTCCGCCCCTCAGTCCTTCCCCCGCGCCACCCTCCGCCCCCACACCCCACGCCCGCCGCGGGAGCCTGCCGTAGAAGCCTGCCAAGGGAACCCGCCATGGGAACCCGCCGTGGGAACCTGCCGTGGGAACCTGCCGTGGGAACCTGCCGCAGGAGCCCGCCCCTCACCTCACCTCACCTCTCCTCGCAAGGTGCGAGGGCCGGAGGAGCGAGGGCCCTCGTCCGCTTCAGGCGACCGCGGCCCCCGCTGTCGCGAGAAGCGCCGCGGCGGCGGCGCGCGCCCGCGTCGCCGGCTGGATCGAACGCTCCCGTACCGCCGTGACGATCGCACCGTCCACCAGCAGCACGAACAGGTGCGCGAGCTCACCGGCGTCGCCCCGCCCGTCCCGCTCGATCAGCCCCGCGACGTACGCCCGCACGCGCTCCTTGTGCTCGGCCGCCACCCGATGGGCCGCACTGTCCGGATCCGCCGTCTCGATCATGGTGTTGATGAAGGCGCAACCACGGAAATCCGCACGCGCGAACCGCTCGGCCAGCGCGTCGAAGACGTTCAGCGGCTCGCCGCCGAGGGCGTCCACCCGTTCGGCCAGCCATGCCCGCCACCGCTCGTCCCGCCGCCGCAACACCGCGACGACCAGGTCGTCCTTGCTCGGGAAGTGCCGGTAGAAGGAGGCGCGCCCCACCCCCGAGACGCTCAGGATCCGCTCGACGCCGACCGCCCTGATCCCCTCCGCGTAGAAGAGGTCCTCGGCGGCGTCGAGCAGTCGTTCACGTGCGCGAGTGGCCATGCCTCCACGCTATCCCGAACTTCCCTAAAACGGAACCGTTCGGTATCGTCTTGGCCAGATGGAACCGACCAGTACCGTTTTGGAGACATCATGCCCCGCCTTCCCCAACTGACCGAGGACAGCGCCGGCCTGCTCGTGGAGACCCAGCGCCAGCTCGGCCGGGTCCCCAACCTGTACGCCGCCCTGGCCAACGGTCCCGCCGCCCTGGCCGGCTACCTCGCGATGCGCGACCACCTGAGCTCGGGCGCGCTCAAGCCCCGCCTAAGGGAGCAGATCGCCCTTCTGGTCGCCCAGGAGAACCACTGCACCTACTGCGTGAGCGCCCACACCATGCGCGGCCGGCGCATGGGCATGACCGACGAGGAACTCGCCAGGACCCGCCAGGGCGTCGACGACGACCCGCACGCGGGCGCCGTCCTGGCGATCACCCGAGCGATCATGAACACGGGTGGCGCGGTGAGCGACGACGACCTTGACGCCGCACGGGCCGCCGGCGTCACGGACGAGGAGCTCGCCGAGATCGTGGGCCACATCGCCCTCAATACCCTGTCCAACTACTTCAACCACCTCGCCCAGCCCGAGCTGGACTTCCCGGAGGTGCAGGCATGAACCCCACCTGGCGCAGCGGCACGGTCGAGCTCCTCGACGGCTACACGCTGACCGACTCCGAGGGCCGCCGGACGTCCACCGTGCACGGAGTGCGGTTCGCGATCGAGGGCGGATACCTCAACGTCGAGGTCCCCGGCGTCCCCCACGTCCAGATCGTCTCGGCTCCCGCCGTACGGCTCGTCACCTGCGACAGCGTCCTCACGTCCTGACGCTCCAAAGCGCACGGCCCGGCTTCCCGGACCGGCACCACGAGGGCAGGCCCCTGACCTGCGACACCCCCAGGAGCCTGCCCCCGCCCCTAAACCCCTGCCCCGCCCCTCCTCCCGCCAGAACGCCCCACCTCAGGCAGACCCACCACGAGAACCCGACAGAACACCCCACCCAACGAGAACCGCCACGAGGACCCGATGGGGCGTCCCGCCTCGACGAGAACCATCCCGAGGAAACCGCCAGCCCCCTCCCCCAAGCGCGCCCGCAGGTCCCTTGCAGGCGTCCGGCGCCCGGTGTCCGGCGTACACCGCCGCGATCACGAAGGCCCACGCGAGGCGACAAACAGGTCAGACCGACTGATCCTCAGGCGAGGGTGGTTGCGGCGGCTGGACGACGGGGATGCAGACACGATCCCGCCCCAACTCCTTGGCCCGGTAGAGGGCCAGGTCGGCGGCGGCCAGCAAGTCGATCAGGTCGTCACCGTGCACGCTCATCAGCGCGACCCCCACCGAGATCGTGATCCTGATCAACACATCGTCCACCGGGGTGGCCATGTGCCCGATGTGTGTGCGAAGACGTTCGGCGACCTGGCGGGCCTCGTCGACGTCCGCCCCCGGCAGCAGGACGACGAACTCCTCACCCCCGAACCGCCCCACCACGTCGGAGTCCCGCAACTCCCTGCGCAACATGGCCGCCACCCCGGCGAGGACCTCGTCGCCGACGAGATGACCGTGGGCGTCGTTCACGCGCTTGAAGTGGTCGATGTCGATGATCAGCAGCGCCAGGGTGTCACCGCTGCGGCGCGCCCGCAGGATCTCGGTGTCGGCCTCCCGCTGCCAGGCCGCCGCGTTGAGCAGCCCCGTCTTGGAGTCGGTACGGGCGGCGGCCTGCAACTGCGCGTGCAACAGGCTGCGTTGCAGCAGGACGACCGGCGGCAGCGCGAGCACCAGCAGAGCCAGGTTGAGCCCGCAGCCGATCGAGACCGTGACCCCGAGGCACAGCTCGACGATGTCCAGCAGGACGCTCTCCCGGTTCCACAACACCTCCTGCCACGAGCCGTCAGGGTCGGACGCGTGCGCCGCGATGGCGATGAGCCCGATGTTGAGCAGCGAGAAGAGCACGGCGGCCGCCACCGCGTAAGCGATTGGCGGCCCGGTCCCCCGCGTCAGCACCCACGGGTCGGGAATAACCCAATGGAAGGCCACCGACGCCGTGCACCCGGCGAGGCCGATGGCCGCCGAACTGAAGACCCGGCGGTACAGAACTGTGGCGCGCACGCGCACCTGGAGAAGGATCTGCAGCACGATCGGCGCGAAGAGGGCGTAGACCGGTGGCAGGAGGAGAGCGACCGGCAGCCACCACGCCGACAACAGGTCACGCGAGACCCCGGCGGGCATGCCCAGTCGCCTGCTGGCCTCGATGCAGACCGCTCCGCAGGCCATGAGAGCCGTGAAAGTGAGCAAATCAGGCCAGTAGAAATCGGTGGATCTCGTGAACAAGGTGATCGCGACGAGATCTAGGGCAACAATGGCGCACAAATAAGCCACAAGCGGGCGGCGTTGCCCGAGCAAGGGCCAGCGACCGGCCAATCTTGACACACCGTCGCGAGACTTGATCGAGGCGTGACTGGTCGCCGCCATCTCGTCTCCTCCCTGACTAACGATGTGTAACACAATAATTGCGGAGTGTGCGTTATGCGATGGGAACCGCTACGTTGACACTGACTACGCCTGCTCACTCCGCGAGCGGGCAGCGCCGGAAAGGAGCAGCCATGGTGCGGGGCGTGACTTGGACATGACCCATGCCCTGGGTATCTGACTCGGGCAACACTCCATCGGCCCCCTAGGGGTGAGACGCGCCACGGCCGATGCCCCCTCCTCCTCCATCCCCTTGGCTGTCCCCCTCACGTGGGACACCGACCTCATCGGCCGCTGCTCTGCGCCCGACCGTCTCCCGGCCCGCCCTCCGAACGCGCACCCTCACCGCGAGCCGGGCTCTCACCGCAGGCAGGGCGTACGCACCTCACCGCAGGCAGGTGTACCTCACCGCAGGTCTGGCCGACTGTCTCACCGGACGCTCACCCCTTCGCATCCCGTGGGAATCGTCCAGGCGTGCTTGTGTCCCGGCCGGATCTGGCACGTGTCCTGCCGTGTGACGAGCGCATCGGCGTGGGCCGCGTTCGGCGGCCGGTGAGAGCGACCTGCCGGGCCGTGCTCTCACGTCACCCCGCCGCCGGCTGGAGTCATATCCCCCTGGACGGACACCAGCTCGGACCGGCTGCTGCGCGGGTGGGCTGATGCGTGCGGTCCGGTGAGGCGCGCGTCTTGTTGACGACCGAGCAGGTCACCAGTGGACGCGCGCCTCTTCACAGGTGGTAGCCGTCCGCGGGCGCTCACTGCGAACGTGAACGCGAGCACCTACCGCCCACGGAACGTCAGGCCGCTGCCTCTTCGGGGACCTGTGTCGTCTTCGTCCGGGTTTTGCTGGTCGGGCCCAAGACGCGGACCGTGCCGCTCTTCGTTCCCGATCCACGGCCTGGGTGCTCTCGTGTGCCCGTGCCATGAGGGTCATCTGCTACAGGGATAGGAGGCGTGTCCGCTGTCGCAGGCGCCGTCGTCAGCTGAGCGGCGTCCGGCACGAGAGCCTCGACGTACGGCTCCGGGGCGGGGCTGTCGTCCTTGTCGACGGTCTCGCTGGTGGGGGCTGAGGAAGGAGGGCGGACGGCCTTGGCGCCCATGGCCCAATCCTGGGTCTCCTCGTCGAGGCGTTCGCGCATCTCCTTGGTCATCGAGCCCAGGCCACCGCCGCGCTCCGGCTTGGTGAAGACGCCGGTGCCCCAGCGCAGGTCGTGGCCCACGGCGCTGGCCTCGATCTCCGGCATGAACCGGCGGTCGCCCTCCGCGCCGAACTCACGGATGCGGAGCTTGCCGGACACGACGACGGGCTGCCCCGCCCGTACGCAGTCGGCGACGTTGTCGCCCAGGGCGCGCCAGCAGCGGACGGTGAAGCAGACCCGCTCACCGTCCGTCCATTGCCCTGTCTTCCGGTCGAAGTAGCGGTGTGAGGTGAACACCTTCAGCGAGGTGACCCTCGTGCCGTCGTCGAAGCTGTACTGCCGTGGCTCTGCTGCGACGTTGCCGGTGAGCGTGATGTAGATGTCGTTCATCCGTGCCTCCCATGCGGCGGGCCTGCTGCCCGCGACCTGGGAACACGGTGCCTGAGGCAGGCCGGCCGCAACGGGGCCGAACGCCGTTCTGTGGATGACGGCGACGGGACGGCGGGAGGCTGTGGACGGACCGGTCAGCCCGACAGGTCCCGCAGGGCCGTGTAGAAGGCGTGGTGACGGCCCAGTTCGCGTTCGACCGGCTCGACCACCATCGTCGCCGACACCGCCGCCACCCGGCGCCGCATCTCCCGTTCCAGCCGTTCGCGCTCCCGCGAAGCACCCAGCTCCACGAAGTTGCGTGAGGCGATGCCGGACAAGGCACCCAATCCCAGTACGGACGCCATCATGAGCGCCACCCACGGCAGCGCCGCGCCGTCGCCGACCAGTTGCAGGGCGGCGGGCAGCTGTGCGGGCACGGTCAGCCCGGCCACCAGCCACACCACCCCGGCCACGAACGCCACCACCAGCAGGTACTGCCACACCTTGAGCAGGCGCCACCAGCCGGGCACCTGGTCCAGGCGCGGTGCCACCTCCGACAGGTCCTCGGTCAACGCCTTCGGAAGCTGTCTGGCATTGGAACGCGCGGCCTGGTGAACGGCGGTACGCCACACCGGGTCCATCCCGGCCGACAGCCCGTCGGCGAGCGCCTGTACGGCATTGGCCACCTCGGCGGACTGCGCGCTCACCGATCCGGTCGTGATGCCCCGGATCTCGTCGCTGACGTCGTCGAGACGCAGGCTCTTCAGCGGATCAGGACGGAACTTCGCGAACCACCTCGGATACGGCCAGCCGACCCAGCGGCTGGAACGCTCGGCGTAGACGTTCTCCATGGCCTCGCCGACGGCGGGGACGCCGATCGCGTCGCAGAGCGCGTCCGTCAGCCCCATCCTGCGCGCCTCGTCCACCGACGACGGCGCGAGCAGGGACTCGCCGAGCGGCATGGCCTCGCCGAGCCGCTGTTCCAGCCGTTGGAGGTCGGCCTCCAGCTTCTGGATGGCGGCGCGGCGGCGGCCCACGGCGGTCGCGATCACGCTCTTGAGGCTCTCGACGCCGCGCCCGGTGACGGCCGAGGTGGGTACGACGCTCGGATGCTCGACGCCTTCGCGGCGCAGCAGGTCGTTGAGGTCGATGACCAGCTCGGCCAGCTCGGCGGCGGACAGCTTGTCGGCCTGGTTGAGCGCGAACACGGTCACCGCGTCGTGCCCGGCCAGCTCGGTGACGTAGCGCCGGTGCGTCGAGGCGTCGGCGTACTTCTGCGGGTCGAGCACCCACACCACCAGGTCGGCCAGCCCGATGAGCCGGTCGGCCTCGGTGTCGGTGAGCGCCCGGATCGAGTCGTGGTCGGGCAGGTCGAGCAGGATCAGGCCGTGGAGCTGGCTGTCGCCCTTGTCGAGCGCGCTGGCCCGGGAGAAGCGGTGACGCCACTGGATCTGCAGCCAGTCGAGCAGCGGCGCCGAGCCCTCCAGCCCCCACACGCAGGCATGGGTACGGGCCGTCGTCGGACGACGTACGCCCGTGGGTGACAGCTCAAGCCCGGAAATGGCGTTGAACAGGGATGACTTGCCGCTGCCGGTGCCGCCCGCGAGGGCGACCACGGTGTGCTCGGACGACAGCTTGAGCCGGTCGCCGGCCCGCATCAGCAGCGCGCCGGCATCGGTGAGCAGCTTCTGGTCGAGCCGCCCCGGACCGAGCTCCACCACCTTGCTCAGCGCGGACAACCTGGGGGCGAGCCCCGCCCTCGGGGGCGTGGTGGTGGTCATCGGGCGACCTCAAGGTTGTACGCCGCCTGGTAGAGGCGGGTTGCGACGGACTCGTCCGGGATGCCCGCGGAGTCGAGCGCGTGTACGTAACGCATGGATTCCTCGTCGAACAGCATGCCGATCCTGGCTCGCAGGTCACTGAGCGCCTTGGCGCCGATGCCCCGCAGCGACTCCGCGCCGAGCAGCGCGTTGACGAGCCGGTGCGGTACGCCCGATCCGTCGCCGCCGCTGAACATGGCGACCGTGAAGATCAGGGAGAGCGCGTCGGGATCGAACGAGACGAGCTTCGACACCGAGCGCTTGGTCACGCCCTCGGTGCGTACGAGCTCGTTCAGGTGATCCTGCCAGGACGCGATGGCGCGCCCGGCGTGCCGCAGGAGGTTGTCCGACGGGCTGTCGAGCCCTTCGGCGAGCTTGACGCCCAGCTCCGAACGGTGGCGCCAGCGCGCCACCACCTCCTCGGCGGCGCGGTTGGCGGCGGCGACGATCACCGACTCCAGCCCGGTCCGGATCGCCGCCTTGAACGCCAGCACCCGCTCGGGCGTCTGCCCGGCCGCCTTGCCGCCCTTGCGGAACTGCAGCGAGCGCATGAGATCGCCGGAGCCCGCGAAGTCCTGCCAGCGGGCCAGCACCTCCCCGTGCAGCAGCGAACCGTTCTTGGACGCCTTGTCGATCTCGGCCAGCGCGCCCAGGTAAGCGGCCTCCACGTCGCTGCGCAGCTCGCCCCGGAACGCGACCTGGCCCTCCAGGTGCCGGGCCAGCGCGGGCACGCGGGTGCGGAAGCTGTTGAGCACCCCATTGAGGGTCTCGTGCACGGCCTGCGCCCGGCGGGACTCGTCCACCGAGAGCTCGGCCAGCCATAGCCGCAGGTCGGTGACCTCGCTGTCGGGCAGCCTGCCGTCGCTGACGGGCGCCTCGTGGATCACGAACCGGTCGATGTCGCCCAGGCCGTATTCGGTCAGCATCCGTACGAAATGCTTGAGCACGACGTCGGCCGACCGGGGCTGCACCCGCGACAACACGATGGCCAGGCGGGCGCCGCGCTCCTTGGCCAGGCGCAGGAGGCTCCAGGCGGGGGCGTCGGCGTAGCGGGCGGCGGTGGTCACGAAGATCCACAGGTCGGCGGCGTCGAGCATGCGGTGGGCGATCTCGTGGTGCTCCTCGACGACCGAGTCGATGTCGGGGGTGTCGAGCAGCGCGACGCCCTGCGGGAGCTTCTCGGTCGCCACGACGACCAGACTGTCCATGCCGCTCTCGGGGGACGGCCGCTCCAGCCGTTCGAGGCCGCTGAGCAGCTCACCCTCGGTGAACCACTTCCTGTCGTCGGGGTGGCAGGCCAGGATGGGCGTGCCGGTGGTCGGGCGGCGTACGCCGGTGCGGGAGATGTTCCGTTCGGCCAGGGAGTTGACCAGGGTGGACTTGCCCGCGCCGGTGGAGCCCGCGATCACGATGAGCGCGGGGGCGGTGTTGGTGCGCACCCGGGGCAGGACGTAGTTCTCCAGCTGGGCCAGCAGGTCGGCGCGCGCCTGCCTGGCCTCGTCGGCTCCCGGCAGGTCGAGGCCGAACCGCAGGTCGGACACGCTCTCGCGGAGCGCGCCCAGCGCCGACGTCAACGCCTCGACGGTCTCGGCGGGCAGCTCCTCGACCCGCTGAGGCACTTCGGCGGTGCCGCTCTCAGGGTCTCCCGACGTCGGTACGTCGTCCGCGTCCGCTCGGCCGTCCTCGTCGTCCGCCGGGTCACCCGGGTCAGTGGGGTAGTCGGCGTCAGCGAAAACGCCGGGGCCACCGTCGGCGACGACCACCGGCTCGGGGCCCGCGTCCCCGAGCGCCGCATCCACGTCAACGTCCGTACGGTCGGCGTCGGCGCCCTCTGGCTCAGCACTACCGCCAGAGCCAACCGCATCGGGGTTGTCGTCGGCGTCGGCAGCGGGCCCGCCCTCAGCGCCGAACCCGACAGCGCCACCGGACTCAGCGACGAGATCGGCGTCGGCGCCCAGACCGGCAGCGTCGGACTCGGACTCGGACTCGGCGTCGGCGTCGGCGTCGGGTTGGAGGTCGGCGGGGATGCTGGCGGTGGGATCAGCGTCCAGATCGGCGCTTGGGTCCGAGTCGGCGTGCGACTCGGCGATGGCCTCCGCGTCAGAGACGGTCTTCGAGGCGGCTTCGGACACGTCGGGCTCGGCGTCGGCGTCGGCGTCGGGGCTTGTGTCGGGAGCCGCGTCTGTGGCAGGGGTGGCCTCCGGCTCGGCGACGGCGTCCGTTTCGGGCCTGGCCGGGTCGGGGGCGGAGGTCGTGTCGTCCGAGGTGGCGGCAGCGGCGGGTGTGGTGGCGGCCGAGGGAGCCGTGTTCGTCGTGGCTGCTTGGTCGTCGCTTGCGGCCTTCGCGTCGTCGTACGAGCCCAGCGGCGAAGGTTCGTCGCTGTTGGGCACTGCCTCGGCCGCGTCGCCGCCGGTGCCAGTGTCGGTGTCGGCTGGGGGGGCCGCGTTTTCGGCGGCGGGTGGCTCGGAGGCGGCTTGCGGGACGTTCGCCTCGGGGTTCGCGCTCAGGGTCTCTGGCTCGGGCACGACGTCCGTGGCCGTGGCGGCGTCGGCGGGCGCCTCCGGCTCGGGCTCCGCGTCCGGAGACGCGTGGGCAGAGGGCTCCTGAGGGGAGGGTGCCTGGTGGGGGGCCGAGGGCTGGGGGGCGCGCTCCCAGAAGGCGGACGGCCTCGGATGCCCTTCGTTCCCGTCGGACGGCCTCGGGCGCGCTTCGTCCCCCTCGGACGCCCCGGACGCCCCGGACGACCTGGGCGACCCAGGTGACCCGGGCGCGGTGGGGCGGCCGGGTGGGGTGTTGGAGGGGCGGGCCGGGGTGAAGAGGCTGGGGCGGTCGGCGGGGCGGGCCGGGGTGAACAGGCTGGGGCCCGTGGGCGGGCCAGCGGCCGGCTCCCTCGGCACGGCGGCGGGCTCCCGCGGTGCAGCAGCCGGCTCCCGCGGTACGGCGGGCTCCCGTGGTACGGCCGGATCATCGGCGTACGACGGCCGTTGGAAGAGCGAGGGCCGCCCCCCGGGAGAGCCCGCGGACGGCGCGTCCGGAGAGGACGGACCGCCGGCGGGACCGGAGGATGCGGACGGAGCGAACGCGCCACCAGCGGAAGGCGAAGGCGACGGGGAAGGCGGAGGGGAACCCGGGGGCGCGGGGGGTTCGGGGTCGGGTGAGGGGGGCGGGGACTGGGTGTTCCGGGGTTCGGGCAGGTCGTCGTCCGTCACTGGACGGAAGCTCAACGTCTGCTCCCCCAGCGACTCGTGCCGCCCGTCATCCATGGCCGTGTTCACGGCAATCGCTCCGCTCGAACCATTTCGACCTCCTGGCCGACCCGCACGACGTCGCCGACGATGACGATCGCAGGCGGCCGTATCCCGGCCGCGGACACGCGGTCGGCCACGGCGGAAAGCGGTGCGATTACCGCCCGCTGGGTCGGAAGGGTACCGTCCTGTACCACCATTACGGGAGTCTCCGGGGCACGTCCGTCTCGAAGCAGCGCCTCGGCCACCTTCGGCAGGCGTTCGACGGCCATCATCAGCACCAGCGTGCCCTGGGAACGGGCCAGGCCGGGCCAGTCGACGGTGGAGGCGGGGTCGTCGGGCGCGACGTGCACGGAGATGACGTGGAACTCCTGGCTCACGCCGCGATGCGTCACCGGCACCCCGGCCGCGGCCGGGACCGCGACGGCGCTGGTGATGCCGGGCACGACGAGCACGGGGATGCCGGCCCGGGCGCAGGCGATCATCTCCTCGCCGCCGCGCCCGAACACGAACGGGTCGCCGCCCTTGAGCCGGACGACGAACTTGCCCTGTCCGGCACGGTCGACCAGCAGCTCGTTGATCTTCTCCTGCGACAGCGACCTGCCGTAGGGCACCTTGGCGGCGTCGATGAGCTCGACGTCGGGGGCGAGCTCGTCGAGCAGCGCCCGGGGCGCGAGCCGGTCGGCGATCACCACGTCGGCCTGGGCGAGAAGCTGCCGCCCGCGTACGGTGATCAGGCCGGGATCGCCGGGGCCGCCGCCCACCAGGGCCACGCCGACGGGCTTGGTGCGGCTGCGCCGCGCGTCGACCGTGCCGTCGCGCAGGGCCTCGACGATCGCGTCGCGGATGCCCGCGGCCCGGCGCGGGTCGCCGCCCGCGGTGACGGCCACGCCGATCTCGTCGACCCGGCCGGAGGCCGGGGTCCAGGCGGCGGAGGCGTCCTTGTCGTCGGCGCGTACGCACCACACCCGCTTGGCCTCCGCCTCGGCGGCGACCGCGGTGTTGACGGACCTGTCGTCGGTGCAGGCCTGGACGAGCCACGCGCCGTCGCAGTCGCCGACCGCGTACGGCCGGGCGTGCCAGGTGACCCGGCCCGCCGCGATCAGGTCGTCGAGGGCCGGCGTGACACCGGGCGACACGACGGTGACCTCCGCACCGGCCTCTAGCAGCGCGGGAACGCGCCGCTGGGCGACCCGGCCGCCGCCAACGACGAGGACCCGGCGGCCGGAAAGCCGCAGGCCGAGGAGGTAGGGACCCATGGGGGAGATCTCCCGTTCGCGAAGGTTGTGTTCGGAGGTAAACCTACCGGCTCCCCGTGTGTCGTTGGCTGCGCATGACTCAACGACCGTCGAGAAGGGGCTGCGAAGGGTCCCAGCGAGGCCCGCCCTGATCGTCCTTGCGGCGTCTGGCCATCGCCGAGAGTGCCTCAAGGATAACGCGGTTCCCGAGGAACGCGGTGATGTCGGCGTGATCGTACGGCGGCGAGACCTCGACCACCTCCATCCCGGCCACCGGAAGCTCGTAACAGATCCTGCGTACGGCGTCGAGGAGTTGCCTGGCCGACAGGCCGCCGGGCTCGGGGGTGCCGGTGCCGGGGGCGTGGCCGGGGTCGCAGACGTCGATGTCCACGGACAGGAAGATCTGGTCGCACTCGTCGAGCGCGATCGCGAACGACTCGGTCAGGCACTCCTCCAGCCCGCGCGTCACGATCTCGGTCATCTCGTACGAGCGCATGCGCCGCGCCGCCATCCAGTCGAGGGTCTCGGGACCGGGCCAGTAGCCGCGCAGGCCGATCTGCAGGAACCTGTCGCCGCGGATGGCGCCGGACTCGATGAGCCGCCGCATCGGCTGGCCGTGCCCGTGCAGGTGGCCGAACTCAATGTCGCCGGTGTCGGCGTGAGCGTCGAAGTGGATCATCGAGGTGCGGCCGGGCGCGTACGCCCTGGCGGTGCCGCGCGCGTCCGGCAGCGCGACGGTGTGGTCGCCGCCGAGCACCACCGGCACGGCGCCGGAGGCGGCGATCCTGTGCACGGCGTCCTCGATCGCGGCAAGCGAGCCCTCGACGTCGCCGGAGTAGCACTCGACGTCGCCCGCGTCGAGTACGCGCAGGTCACGCAGGGCGTCGACGCGCAGCGCCAGGCTCGGACGGGACCCGTCATGCGGTAGGTAGCACGCCTGGCGCAGCGCCTGCGGCCCGAACCTGGCGCCCGGCCGGTTGGAGGTGCCCCCGTCGAAGGGGGCGCCGATGATCACCACGTCGGCGTCCGCGTAACTGCCCGGGTCCGTGACGTCGCAGCGGTCGACGCCGAGGAACGTGATGTCGGGGCCGAACATGGGGCCGTACCGGGACACTGATCACCTCACGTGCTGTTCCGAGTGTCCCCCATCATCACACGGGCTTCTCGGTGACTCCCGCCGAGTCGAACGTCGCGACGTCGTGCATCACCCGTACGGCCGCGCACACCAGCGGATGCGCGAGCAGGCCGCCGGTGCCCTCGCCGAGCCGCAGCTCCAGGTCCACCAGCGGGCGCAGCCCGAGGTGGTCGAGGGCGGCGGCGTGACCGGGCTCGGCCGAGCGATGTCCGGCCACGCAGTGACCGGTGACGTGGGGGTCGAGGGCGGCGGCGGCCAGGGCGGCCGCGCCGGCGATGACGCCGTCGAGGATCACCGGCACCCGGTTGGCCGCGCCGCACAACACGAACCCGGCGATGGCCGCGTGCTCGAATCCGCCCACGGCGGCCAGCGCGCGCAGGGCGTCGCTCGGACCGGTGCCGCCGGGCAGGCCGTTCACGCGCAGCGCCTCGCGGACGACGCCCACCTTGTGCGCGTGTGTCGCGTCGTCGATCCCGGTGCCCCTGCCGGTCACGTCGGCCGGGTCCGCGCCGGTGAACACCGAGATCAGCGCGGCCGAGGCGGTGGTGTTGGCGATGCCCATGTCGCCGGTGATCAGGCAGCGGGCGCCCGCGTCGATGAGGTCCTGGGCCACGGCGATGCCCGTCTCCAGCGCCCTGACGGCCTGGTCGACGCTCATGGCGGGGCCGCGGGACAGGTCGGCGGTGCCGTACGCGACCTTGCGGCTGATCAGGCCGGGCGCGTCGGGCAGGTCGGCGGCGACGCCGACGTCGACCACCGTCACGGACGCCCCGACCTGGGCGGCGAAGGCGTTGGCGACCGCGCCCCCGGCCAGGAAGTTGGCGACCATCTGCGTCGTGACCTCCTGCGGCCACGGGCTCACGCCGCGCGCGTGCACGCCGTGGTCGGCCGCGAAGATGGCCAGGGCGGCCGGCTCGGGCATGGGCGGCGGGCAGACGCCGGCCGCCCCGGCGAGGCGTACGGCGACCTCTTCGAGCGCCCCGAGCGCGCCGCGCGGCTTGGTGAGCCGGTCCTGGTGGGCACGGGCGTCGGCGAGCGCCTGGGGGTCGGCGGGACGGATGGCTGCCAGGGTCTCGGCGAGCACGGGCGTACCTCCACTTAGTGAACGAGCTGGAGCGCTTCCTCGTACCGGTCGATCACGACGTCGGCCAGCGCCTCGCAGTCGCCGATCACCTCGGCGCAGCGGATGTCGAGGTCGGGGTGGCCCGCGCCGTAGGCCAGCGCCTGCGCCCACACGCGTTCCAGCAGCCCGCCGGCGAACAGCAGGTACGGCACCACGATCACGCGCTTGGCGCCCAGCCGGCGGCAACGTTCGAGCCCACCCGGCACGCCGGGCGGTGTCACCGAGACGAACGCGGTCTCGACGGTCATGTAGTCGTAGGCGTGCGTCTCCCAGAACAGCCGCGACACCCGGTGGACCTCGGCGTTGGCGGCGGCGTCGGTCGAGCCCTCGCCGACCAGCACGACCGCCGTCTCGCCCGGTTCGACGTGCCCAAGGACGTCGTCGGCGGCCGGCGCGTCGACGGCGCGCAGCCGGGGACGGGCGCCGACCAGCTCCAGCGGCCGCGGCCTGGACATCTCGGCGGCGGCCTCGGCGAGCCGGTCGGCCAGCAGCGCCAGCACACGCGGGTCGGGGCCGAGGGGGCGGCCGTAGTCGTACATGAGGGTGGGGTGGCGCTGCTGTTCGAGCGCCATCGCGGCGGGGAACTCCTCCCCCACCCTGCTGAGGCTGAGCGGCAGCGCGACGAGGCGGTGGTGGCCCCTGGCCATCAGGGACGACACGGAGTCGCTCAGCCGCGGAGTGGAGCGTTCGAGGTAGCCGCCGGAGACGTCCACGGCCGTCTGGTCGAGGCGGCAGCGCAGCCGGTGTACGAACCTGCCGAACTCCGCGGCGTAGGCGTCATCGTTCGAGCCCTGCCCGATCAGCAGGAGCGGCGGCTTCATTGAGGGATTCTCCGGTGCGTAGACAAAGTCACGCGAGGATAACCGATGCGTGCCCGTGGGGGACAGGTCACGCTGCGTGCACGGGACCGGCGTGCACGACGAAGACGGGGTCGCGGGCGGTCAGGCGGTGGGAACCGTCGGCGTTGAGCGTCAGCCCGGACGCCTGGATCAGCGTGCCCTCGCCGCGGTAGCCGTGCTCGCGCAACAGGTCGAGCACGGCGGCGACCTGCTCGACCGTGCTGAGCGCGCACACCAGGGCGCGGGGGCGGCGGGCGGCGCAGGCCACGACCACGTCGGTGCCGCCGCCGCCCACGAAGACGGCGTCGGGGTCGGGCAGCGGTTCGAGCGCGGGCGGCGCCTGTCCCCTGGTCAGAGCCACTTTGACGCCGTGGGCCAGGACGTTGGTACGCAGGCGGGCGCAGGCGGACTCGTCGCGTTCGACGGCCACGACGGCCGCGCCCATCCTGGCGCACTCGACGGCGATCTGGCCCTCGCCCGCGCCGACGTCCCAGACCAGGTCGCCGAGCCGGGGGCCGAGCTTGGCCAGGATGAACGCCCGCGCCTCGGCCGGCAGCCCGGTCGCGGACGGCAGCGCCCACTCCCGCGGGCCCGGCTGCGCCCCGGCCACCCAGCCCGGCTGTCCGGGCCGGTGCAGAGGGTCGATGACGAGGACCACGTCGGGGTCCTTCCACGGCCGGGTGGTGGCCTCGCCCATGCGGCTGTGCGTGACGCGCTGGTCGGGGCCGCCGAGGTCCTCGCAGACGATGAGGGCGCGCGGCGTGGTGGGGGCCAGCTCCCTGGCGATCTCGGCGGGGCCGACGCCGGGCGCGACGAGCAGCGCGACCTTGGGGTGGGCGCGGCAGGCGTTCACCACGCGGGCGAGCTGGGCGGGGCCGGTGGGGGCGACGACGAGGGCGTCCTCCCAGTTGAGCCCGGCGCAGGCGAAGGCGCGGGTGATCAGCGAGGTGGCCGGGAGCACGTCCGGCTGGAGGCCGCGCGCCCGCAACTCGCGGACGACTCCGAAGAAGCCGGGATCGCCCTCGGCGACCACGACGGCCGGGCCCCGGCCGGGTTCGAGATGGCCGTCGAGTGCCTGGAGCACGTCGCCGTCGTTGGCGGCGCGCCCGTCGATCCTGAGCCGGCCGAGAATGGCGGCCGGGCCCACGACGAGCTCGGCCTCGTGCAGCCTGTCCGCGGCCCTGGCCGGCAGCTCGACGCCGTCCCAGCCGACAACCGTGATCATCAATGCTCACCGTCCTCATCACCAGGGTGACGGTTCACGGCGGGTTTGACCATGGTCCGCGACGGCCAGTCCGCTGTGCCCTCAGGCCAGGTCGGACGCGATGAGGCTGTAGACGACCAGGTCCTCGCCGCCGAGCACGGCGCGGGCCACGCCCTCGCGGGTGAAGCCGGCCTTCTCGGCCACGCGCTGGGAGGCCGGGTTCGACACCGCGGCCCGCAGTTGGAGCCGGCGGAAGCCCTGGCGTTCGAACAGCCAGCGCGCGATCGCGGTCACGGCCTCGCCCGCGTACCCCTGGCCGCGGGCCCAGGGGGCGGTCATGTAGCCGACCTCGGCCGTACGGTTGCGCCAGTCGAGGTCCCTGAGGTCCACGTTGGCCACGAAACGGGTGGTGGTGAACTCCTCCGCGGCGAACGCGATGCCCGCGCCTCTCATCCGCATACGTTCGGAGATGTCGATGAAGGCGCGGGCGTCGTTCTCGGTGTAGTCGCGGGGCACGCCGGTCCTGGCCTGGGTGAGGGGGTCGGCGCCGGTGGCGGCCAGGTCGGGGACGTCAGCGGGCGCGGGCGGCCTGAGCAGCAGCCGGGGCGTACGCAGCTCGGTCCTCGGCAGGGCGGGGGCGGGTTCGCCGGAGTCCTCGCGCAGCAGGCCGAGTACGACCAGGTCGTGCGGGCCGTCCTCCTCCAGCACTGCGGCGCGCAGCACGCCTTCCCAGGTGAAGCCCGCTTTGAAGGCGACGCGCAGGGAGGCCGGGTTGTCCAGGTTGGCCGTCAGGTCGATCCGGCGCAGGCCGGTGGTGGCGAACACCCAGGCCGTGAGGGCGCGTACGGCCTCGGTCGCGTAGCCGCGGCCCCGGTAGGCCGGGTGCACGCCGTAGCCGACCTCGGTGGTGCCGGCGTTCCACGACGTCCTGAACAGGCTGATGGCGCCCACGATGCGGTCGCCGGCGTCGGTCATGGCCAGGTGGAGTCCCTGCTGGGAGCGGTACAGCTCGTGCACGCCGTGCGAGAGCCACTGGCCGACGCCGGAGGCGTGGACGGGCGCGCCCGGCGGGAGGAAGCGGTTTCCCGACTCGACCACGGACCGTACGCGATCGGCGTCATGGGGGCCGAACGGCCGCAGCGTGAGCCGTCCGGCGGCGATGCGCGCATCGGGATCGAACACGTGCGCACCCTACACACTCACGATGTTTGCCCTCGAAAGCGGGGGTAGGGGCCGACCTGAGAGGGAGTGAGGGAACTATGGAACGTGGGAGCGACAAGCACGGTCCACGCCTGGACGATCAGCAGAAGCACGAGACCGAGGGCATGGTCCGCGGCGGCGGCAGCACGCACGCCGAGGAGTGGAAAGAGACCGAGTCCATGCCCTGGCCCGGCGAGGAGTCATTGCAGTCGTACCCCCCAGGGCACGAGCCCGGAACCCCCGAAGGCATCACCCGGCGCGGCGTCGACATCCGCAGCGACCTCGCCCGCTGGCTCAGCGACACCTCCTGGCCGGCGTCCAAGGACGATCTGGTGCAGCACGCCGAGGACGTGGCCGCGCCGGACGAGGTGGCCGACATGGTGCGATCCCTTCCCGACCGCCGTTTTGTGAACATCGCCGATGTGGCCAAGGCCCTGGGGCTCGGCGTGGAGAAGAGGAGGTGGTGACCTGTGCGTCTCGACTTCATCCGGCCGCTGTACGAGCGCCGCGGCCCGTACGCCTCGGTGTACCTGGGCGCGCTCACCGAGCCGCAGCGGGAGACCCACTGGCACAGCGTGCGTGACCAGCTCGACGGGACCGACGCCGCCACCATCGACGCCCTGGAGGTGGCCGCCAACCGGCCCGCGCCGGGCCAGGCGCTGTTCGCCACGCACGGGGACGTAGTGCTGGCCGAGCCGCTGGCGCGGCCGCCGTACGAGCTGGCGACCGTGTCGCCGCTGCCGCACGTCACGCCGCTGCTCATGCAGCGCGGCGAGAACGTGCCGCACCTGCGGGTCATCGTGGACCACGCCGGGGCCGAGCTGTCGGTGTTCGGCGGCGGCGCGCCGCGCACGACCACCGTGGAGGCGGCGGACTGGCCGCTGCAGAAGACCGCCCAGGGCGGCTGGTCGCAGAAGCGGTACGAGCGGGGCGCCGAGGAGACGTGGGAGAAGAACGCGGTCGCCGTCGCCCACGAGATCGACGAGCAGGTCCGCAGGATCGGCGCGGAGCTGATCATCGTGGCCGGGGAGCCGAAGTCGCGCTCGTACCTGCTGCAACATCTCAGCACCAAGTCCGCGGACCGGGTGATGATGGTCGAGCACGGCAGCCGCTCCGACCACGGGCAGTTCGAGGAGGACGTGGAACGCGCCCTGGACGACTGGCTCGAACGCCGCCGCGCCGAACTGCTCGAACGCCACCAGGAGTCGTCGGGCCCGGTGGGCCTGTCGCAGGTCGCGCACGCCCTGCGGGAGGGCCGGGTGCACGCGGTGCTCATGCCCGGCCCGCTCGACCGGAACATGTGGACCGGCGACGGCGGCACCCAGCTCTCCACCGACCGGGCCGAGCTGCGGCGCTGGGGCGTCGAGGAGCCCGTCGAGGAGCGCGCGGACTCGGCCGTGGTCAGGGCCGCCGCCATGACGGACGCCGAGGTGTGGTTCACCGACGACGTGCGCGACGTGGCGGCCGTGCTCAGGTACTGATGATCACTTCGAGCGTTCTGGGGCCGTGCACGCCTTCGACCCGGTTCAGCTCGATGTCGCTGGTCGCCGACGGGCCGCTGATCCAGGTGAGCGGGCGGGCGGGGTCGAGCCTGCCCACCGCCTCGGGGACGCCCGCGACGATCTGATCGGCGCGCACCACGCACACGTGGTGGTCGGGGACCAGCGTCTGGGCCCTGGCGCCCTGGCCGGGGCCGTGGTCGAGGACGATCGTGCCGGTCTCGGCGATGGCCACGGCGCAGCCGGTGATCACGCCGTCGGCGGCGTCCAGGGTGTCCCAGCGCCGGTCGGCCGCCTGCCGCGGGGCCGTGCCGGACGCCGGGACGAAGCCGTCCTGGGTCGTGTCCGCCCAGGCGAAGCCGTCCGGGACGAGCATCCGGCGGCCCGCGGCCAGTTCGGCGAGCCTGGCGGGCACCTCGGCGTCCGGGATCACGTGCACGACGGCCCGGTAGTCGCGCACCCGTTCGGCGAACAGCTCCACCACGTCGTCCACGTCCCCGCCGGTGCGGTAGTCGCGGACGATCTCCACCTCGGGCGCACCCGCGACCGCCGCCCGGACCCTGGCCAGGATCTCCTCACGCGCGCCCATCGTTACGCTCCCACCAGTCTCTGAAGGATTCTTCCGGGATGTCCGGCACGTCGCGGGTGTCGGTCCAGGCCGACAACGGGCCGGGAAGCCGTTTGGGCACCAGCCGGCGCAGCTTGCCGGCCAGCCGCTGCGCCCTGGCGAGCCTGGCCTGGTCGCCCAGCACCCAGCCGGCGGCCTTCATGCCCACGCGTTCGGCGGCCGCGTGCGGCGCCTTCGCCCGCAGGTCCACCAGCACCTCGGGGATGTCGATGGCCACCGGGCAGACCTCCAGGCAGGCCCCGCAAAGGCTGGAGGCGAACGGCAGCGAGGCGTCCAGGTCCGAGGACATGCCCCTGAGCTGCGGCGTGAGGATGGCCCCGATCGGCCCGGGGTAGACCGACCCGTACGCGTGGCCGCCCGCGCGTTCGTAGACCGGGCACACGTTCAGGCAGGCCGAGCAGCGGATGCAACGCAGGGCCTGGCGGCCGACCTCGTCGGCGAGCACGTCGGTACGGCCGTTGTCGAGCAGCACCAGGTGGAAGTCCTGGCCCTCGGTGGCGCCGGTCCACGTGCTGGTGTACGGATTCATCCGCTCACCTGTGGAGCTGCGCGGTAGAAGCTGGAGGAAGACCTCCAGATCCCGCCAGGACGGCAGGAGCTTCTCGATGCCGACGACGCTGATGAGCGTCTCGGGGAGGGTCAGGCACATCCGGCCGTTGCCCTCCGACTCCAGCACGACCAGCGTGCCGGTCTCGGCGATCATGAAGTTCGCGCCGGAGACGGCGACCTTGCTCCGCAGGAAACGTTCGCGCAGGTGGAGCCGGGCGGCCTCGGCCAGGGCACGCGGCTCGTCGGTCAGGTCGGCGGGTACGCCTGGCATGCGGTCGAGGAAGATCTCGCGGATCTCGGACCTGTTGCGGTGGATCGCGGGGACCAGGATGTGGCTGGGGAAGTCGTCCCCGAGCTGCACGATCAGCTCGGCCAGGTCCGTCTCGTACGCGGTGATCCCGCGCCGGGCCAGTGCCTCGTTGAGCCCGATCTCCTGGGTGGCCATCGACTTGACCTTGACCACCTCGGTCTCGCCGGTGGCCGCGACCAGGTCGCCGACGATGCGGTTGGCCTCGTCGGCGTCCCTGGCCCAGTGGACGGTGCCGCCCGCCCGCCGGACGGCCTCCTCAAGCTGGATCAGGTAGCGGTCGAGGTGGCGGAGGGTGTGATCCTTGATGGCCTTGCCGGCCTCGCGCAGCTCGGCCCAGTCGGGCAGTTCGCCGACGACGCCGGCGCGCTTGCCCCGGATGGTGTGCGTGGCTTTCCGGAGGTTGAAGCGGAGTTGCGAGTCTTGCACGGCCTTCGCCGCATTTTGCGGGAAATTTCCGGGCATGCCGAGGAATGTCGCGCTCATGGGGTCTCCTCCGTGGCTGCGAGGATCTCCGCCAGGTGCATGGTCCTGACTCCCGTCTTCTGGCGGCTCAGCGTGCCGCCGATGTGCATCAGGCACGAGTTGTCGGCCGCGCAGATCACCTCGGCGCCGGTGTCCAGGATGCCGCGCGCCTTGTCGGCCCCCATGGCGGCGGAGACGGCCGGGTTCTTGACCGCGAACGTGCCCCCGAAGCCGCAACACTCCTCCGCGCCGGGCAACGGCACCAGCTCCAGACCTCGGACCTTCCGCAGCAGCCGGGTGGGCCGGTCACCCAGGTGCAGCCCGCGCAACGAATGACACGTCGGGTGATATGTCACCCGGTGCGGGAAATATGCGCCAACGTCGTCGACTTTCAGGACGTCGAGCAGGAACTCGCTCAGCTCGTACACCTTGGGGACGACCTCGGCCACGGCCGCCGCGCCCCTGCTGCCCGGCCGCACCAGCTTCGGGTACTGCTCGCGCACCATGGCCGCGCACGACCCGGACGGCGCGACGACGGCGTCGTAACCGGCGAACACCTCGGTGAACCGCCTGGCCAGGCGTACGCCCTCCGCCCGATAGCCGGTGTTGACGTGCATCTGCCCGCAGCACGTCTGGGCGGCGGGGAAGTCCACGTCGCAGCCCAGCCGGCGCAGCAGCGACACGACCGCCTTGCCGGTGCCTGGGAAGAGCGTGTCGTTCACGCACGTGATGAACAGGGCGACTCGCACGACTCTCCCAATGAATGGTCCGACCACTGTATGGTCAGACCATACCCAACCTCATAGTTCGAGGCCAGTACCGGGGAGGCATCGGTGAAACGTACGCGGGCGTTCGAGGACGTGCTCGCCCAGATCGAACGGCGCATCGCCGAGGACGGCCTGACCGTGGGCGACCGGCTGCCGGGCGAACGCCAGCTCGCCGAGCAACTGGGCGTCGGCCGCTCCTCGGTACGCGAGGCGCTGCGCGTCCTGGAGACCCTGGGCGTGGTGTCCTCGCAGGCGGGACGGGGGCCCGACGCGGGCGCCGTACTGACCTCGCGGCCCGACACCGCGCTGACCGACCTGCTCAGGCTCAACCTGGGCCTGGCCACCCTGGAGGCGCGCGAGGTCGTCGACGCCCGGCTGATGATCGAACGCTGGTCGGCCGCGCACGCGGCGGCGACCCGGGCCGGCACCTCGGCGCTGTCCGCCGCCATCGAGGGCATGGACCGGGCGGGCTCGGCCGAGGAGTTCGTGGAGCACGACACGGCCTTCCACTGCGCGATCGCGGACGCCTCGGGCAACCGGCTCATCGCCGCCATCATGCGCTCACTGCGGGACGCGATGCGCAGGAACGCCATAGAGGCGGTCGAACGCCTCGGCGACCGGTCCGTGCTGCGTGCCGACCACGAGCGCATCCTCGCGGCCATCGAGGCGGGCGACCCGGAGGAGGCCCAGCGGGCGGTCGCCGACCACCTGGCGCACGCCTACCCCGCCCTGTTCCCCGGTCACTGACGCGCGTCGGCCTCTCGGCAGCCGCCGCCGGAGCAGGCCCGCATCGCCTCCAGCCGGGCGTCCAGGCCGAGCAGCAGCGCGGGGGCGGCGGTGGCCGCGAGGTTGTCGAGCTGGTACGGATCGACGGTCAGGTCGTAGAGCTGCCTCTCCCCCGTGTCGTACTTGACGTAGGTGTAGCGCTCGGTGCGCAGCGCCTGGTAGGCGGGCACCGGCGTCTGGGCCCCCGACGACCGGTTGAGCGGCCTGTTGAACTCGACCAGCACGTTCTTGCGCCACTGGGCGGGCGGCTTGCCGTGCAGCAGCGACACCAGCGAGCGCCCTTCGGCGAAGTCCGGCACGACGGCCCCGCCCAGCTCGGCGATCGTCGGCGCGATGTCCACGGTGGCCCCAAGCTGCCCGATCGTGGAGCCGGGCCGGATCCCCGGCCCGCGCACCACGAACGGCACCTTGATCGCCTCCTCGAACGGCGTCGTCTTGCCCTGGGTGAGCCGGTGTGTGCCGAGATGGAAGCCGTTGTCGGAGGTGAAGACGATGTAGGTGTTGTCGAGCTTGCCGGAGTCGCGCAGCGCGTCGACGACCGAGCGGACCAGGTCGTCCACGCCCAGCATCGACCGCAGCCTCCGTCGATGGCGTTCGTCGACCCGGCCGACGTCCTCCGGGGTCATCAAGGGCAGGGAGCGCAGCCACAGCGGCTCCTTGCTCACGTCGGGCTGGTTGAACGACGGCGTGCGCGGCGCGAGGACCTCGGGCAGGTCGGTGACGTGCCGGATGGCCGGGTTGGACGGGTTGTGCGGGCCGATGGGGGTCAGGTAGAGGAAGAACGGTTCGTCCGTGCCGGTGATGAAGTCGCGTGCCTTGGCGGCCAGCACGTCGGACAGGTAGTCCTGCTCACCCCAGCCGTAGTCGTACAGGTCGCCGTTCTCGTTGAGGCGGTAGCCGTACTCCTCGTAGAGCTTGCGGACGGGGACGTCCCACTCGTTCCAGCCGGGCGGCACGTACGCCGCGTCGGCGGTCGCGCCCGGGTAGTGGTTGAGGAACTTGCCCATGAGCGCCGTGCGGTAGCCGGCCTGCTGCATCCAGGTGCCGACCGTGGAACGTTCCAGATCGAGCGAATGGAAGCGGTCGAATCCCCCTTCGGGGGCGGTGTTGGTCAGGACGCCATGGCTGTGGACGTACTGGGAACGCAGGATCGACGTGCGCGACGGGCAGCACCAGGAGTTGGTCACGAAGAAACGGTCGAAGGACATGCCCTTGCCGACCAGCTCGGAGGTGATGGTGGGAAAGTACGGGAGCGTGCCGCTCTCCAGGTCGTCGGCCATCACGAACACGATGTTCGGCCGCGCGGCGCTCACGGCCATCGTCGGCTCGGCCGCCGGCGACAGCAGGAGCAGCAGGCAGAAGAGACGGCAGAGACTCTTGAGCACAATGTCTGATCTCCCCGGAGGATCACACATTGACACTGCGGCTTCGGTAATGGAACTTTATTCCGGAGGTAGGTTATGAAGCTCGGTCTGAACCTCGGCTACTGGCAGCGCCACGCCGACGACGCCACGGAGACGGTCCTCGCCGCCGAACGCCTCGGCTACGACTCGGTGTGGACCGCGGAGGCGTACGGCAGCGACGTGTTCACGCCGCTGGCCTGGTACGGGGCGCGTACGAGCCGGATCAAGCTGGGCACGTCGGTGGCGCAGATCTCGGCCCGCCCGCCGGTCACGACCGCGATGACCGCGATGACGCTCGACCACCTGACCGGCGGCCGCCTGCTGCTCGGCATCGGCGCCTCCGGCCCGCAGGTCGTGGAGGGCTGGTACGGGCAACCGTTCGCCAGGCCCTTGGCCAGGACCCGCGAGTACGTCGAGATCATGCGCCGCGTGTGGCGCCGCGAGGAGCCGGTGACCGGCGACGGCGAGCACTACCCGCTCCCCCTGCCCGGCGGCCTGGGCAAGCCGCTCAAGCTCATCACCCGCCCGTTGCGCCCCGACATCCCCGTCTACCTGGGCGCGGAGGGCCCGAAGAACGTCGCTCTGGCCGCCGAGGTCGCGCAGGGCTGGCTGCCGCTGTTCGCGTTCCCCGGCAAGATCGAGGAGATGTACGGCGACGCGCTGGCGGCCAGGAGCCCCGGCTTCGAGATCGCCGCCATGGTGATGGTCGTCATCTCCGACGACGTCCAGGCCGCGCTCGACGGCGTCAAGATGATGCTCACGCTCTACATCGGCGGCATGGGCGCCAAGCAGCGCAACTTCCACGCCGACATCATCGGCCGCATGGGCTTCGCCGAGTCCGCCGAGCACATCCAGGCCCTCTACCTGGCCGGCCGCAAGGACGAGGCGTTCAAGGCGATCCCCGACGAGCTGGCCGACGGCATCTCGCTCGTCGGCCCGCCCGGCCGGATCAGGGAACGGCTCGACCTGTGGCACAAGAGCCCGGTCACCAGCCTGCTGGTCATGGGGCCGCGCGACGAGCAGTCACTGCGCACGATCCGCGACCTCGTACTCGGCTGAGCGGCCGCGCCGGGCCGGCGGTCAGTCCGGCCGCGGGGCCGGGTCGGCGGTCACCGAGCGCAGCAGCGGCCTGCTCAGCGCGCCCGCCCCGATCACGCCCGCGAAGCCGGCGACCACGCAGACCACCAGCGTGACCACCCCGGTCGTGCTGATCCCGCCGATCATGAACGGCACCGCGCAGAACGCGCCCACCAGGATCGCCCCGCCGCCCATCACGGCCATCGGGATCAGCGTCTCGGCCCGCCGGGCCCGGTCCAGCACCTCCAGAGGCGTGCCCGCCAGTCGCAGCAGCGCGTACGTCTGCCGCCGGTCCAGCACCGACGACGCCGCGGTGATCCCGGCACTGGCGATCGCCACCAGGAACGACACCGACAACACCACGATCGTGCCCACGCGCACGTCGGCGAAGATCTGGAGGCCGAAGCGCTGCTCGTCGACCTTCGTCGTCGGGGTGTGCCCCGGCACGAGCCCGGTCAGCGCGGTCCGCGCCCGGTCGACGACGGCGTCGTCGGCGCCGCTGCCGAGCGCCGCGACCACGGTCCGCCCGGAGCTCTTCACCGTGGCCGTGACGCCCGCCCGCTTGAGCCGGTCGCGGGCCTGGTCGGCCACCTGAGTCGTCTCGCCCGCCGGCGCCGCGACGCTGAGCTGGGCGGGCCCGGTGTCCCCGCCGAACGCCCCCGGGCTGAGCAGGCCGAGGAAGCCGGCCACGAAGCCGGTCAGGGCCACGCCGCTCACCGTGCGCCAGGCCGAGCGGGGGTCGTCCACCAGGCGGCGGGCGGCCAGCAGCCGCGCGGGCCGGCGCGCGGTCCCGGCCGCGATCCGGCCGATGATCCCGACCACCCATGGGCCGGCCAGGTTCAGGCACAGGAACGCCAGCCCGAGCGCGACGGCCACGATCGCCACGCTGGTCCCCCTGGTGAGCAGCGGGAATGCGGCCAGCACCGCGATCAGGGCGAGGACGCGGACGAACCGCATGCCGGGCGGCGTCTCCCGCTTGGCCACACCGAGCGGGCTGACCACGACGCGGCGCAGCCCGGCCACCGCCGACAACCCCACCAGCAGCGGCACCGCGACCAGCACGCCGGCCAGGATCAGCAGGTTCGGGAACAGGTCCGCGACGAACCAGGTG
Source organism: Nonomuraea spiralis (assembly GCF_014648435.1). GTDB lineage: Bacteria > Actinomycetota > Actinomycetes > Streptosporangiales > Streptosporangiaceae > Nonomuraea > Nonomuraea spiralis. The sequence continues at coordinate 308,596 of NZ_BMRC01000009.1, read as the reverse complement.
CCGCCCTGGATCGGGATGCGCGCCAGCAGCGGCACGGCTGCCCCGAACGCGACGGCCCCGGCCAGGGCCCCGGCGAAGGCCACGATCACGGCCTCGGCCACCGTCATGCCGAGCACCTGGCCCGGCGTCGCGCCGATCAGCCTGAGCGCGGCCAGCCGCTGGTCGCGCCGGGCGACCGTGAGCCTGGCCGCCGCGCCGCCGAACACCAGCAGCGGCACCACCATGAGCACGCTGGCGATCAGCGCGAGCACCCGGTACGCCTCGGCGTCCTCGCTCGGCGTGCCCGCCAGGGTCGCGACCTTGACCGGCGGCTTGCCGAGGATCCAGTCGTCGCTGCGCGCGGCGGTGATCTCCGGCGCGTCCGGCGCGTGGCCGACGACCGCCACCAGTTCCTCGGGATGGAGCAGCGCCTCCTGGCCGAGCACGCCCTTCGGGGCCGGGTAGCGCCGGGCGAGCCGGTCGGCGGGCAGCCGCGCGGCCAGCTCGGACAGGGCGGGCGACAACCACGCCTCGCCGGGGGCGGGGAAGCGCGGCATTCCGGGCGGCGCGGGCACCCCCGGCTTGAGCGCGGCCAGGTCGACCACGGTGATCGCCTGGTCGCCCACGAAGTCGAAGCGGGTGGCCTCGACGGCCACCGCGTCCTTCTGCGCCGCCACCGGGTTGCGCCAGGCGCTCCGGTCGGCCCTGGCGTCGAAGGCGACGTTGGCGGCCACGGCGAACAACAACAGCGCCGTGGCCACGGCGACCGCGCCGAAGGTGAGCCAGGTGCCCAGCATGCCCTTGCGTCCGCCGCCCTTGAGCAGCCGCCAGGTCAGGTCGAGGTTCACGCGGTCACCCCGTGGGCGAGCAGGCGGCCGTCGCGGACCTCGACCGTACGGTCGCACCAGGCGGCCACGTTGGGGTCGTGCGTGACGACGATCAGGCAGGCCCCGTTGTGCCTGGTGGCCTCGGTGAGCAGGCGCATCGTGTCCTGTCCGGTCTGCTGGTCCAGGGCGCCGGTCGGCTCGTCGGCGAAGACCACGGCGGGCTTGCTCACCAGCGCCCTGGCGATGGCCACACGCTGGGCCTGGCCGCCGGACAGCTCGCCGGGCCGCCTGGTCTCCATCTGGTGCAGGCCGAGCAGCGGGAACCACTCGCGCGCCCGCTGCACGGCCTGGGCGCGCGGCAGGCCGCCCAGCATGAGCGGGAGTGCCACGTTCTCCTCCGCGGGCAGCTCGGGCAGGAGCTGGCCGAACTGGAAGACGAAGCCGAAGCGGGTGCGGCGCAGGGCACTGCGCTTGCGCTCGCCCATCGCGTCGATGCGCTGGCCCAGCAGGTGGACCTCGCCGTCGTCCGGCTTCATGATCCCGGCCAGGCAGTGGAGCAGGGTCGACTTGCCGGAACCGCTCGGGCCCATGATGGCCACGGCCTCTCCCGCCCGTACCGCGATGTCCACGCCGCCCAGGGCGACCGTCTGCCCGAACCGCTTGGCAAGGGCTCGTCCAACAAGCACGTCGTTCATGGGCTCCACCCTCGCGGTCGAGGAGGTTCCGGCGGATCGGCCGTGCGTCCATTTCGGCCTCGGCCGAACGGCTGATCCTTAGAGTTGTGAGGTGACTATTCGGGTTCTCATCGCCGACGACCAGCAGCTGGTACGCACCGGCTTTCAAATGATCTTGGACGCTCAACCGGACATGGAGGTCGTGGCCGCCGTGGCCGACGGCGCCGAGGCCGTGGCCGAGGCCAGGCGGCTGCGGCCGGACGTCTGCCTGCTCGACATCAGGATGCCCAAGCTCGACGGGCTGGAGGTGACCCGCGTGCTGGCCGGGCCGGGCGTGGAGAACCCGATGCGGGTGGTCATCGTCACCACCTTCGACCTCGACGAGTACGTCTACGGCGCGCTGCGTTCCGGGGCCACCGGTTTCCTGCTCAAGGACAGCGGGCCCACCCTGCTCATCGAGGCGGTCAGGGCCGCCGCGGGAGGGGACGCGCTGGTCTCGCCGTCGGTCACCGTACGGCTGTTGCAGCACCTGACGCAGCCCAAGCGGGTGGCCGAGCCGCCGAACGGCCCGTTGACCGACCGCGAGCTGGACGTCGTGCGCCTGGTGGCCAGGGGGCGTACCAATCAGGAGGTGGCCGCCGAGCTGTTCGTGTCGCTGTCGACGGTGAAGACGCATCTCGGCAGCATCCAGGCCAAGCTCGGTGTCCGAAATCGAGTGGGAATCGCAGCTTGGGCGTGGGAATCCGGCGTGGTGAGCTGATTAACAGCGGTGCTCGCGGGATACAAGTGAATCAGAACCTCAGCGCATGGCCCGGGGGGAGAACATCGTGCGCTACGCCCAGGCACCGCCTACCAGAGCCGCTTCCGCCGTATACGTGACGCTTGCCGCGCAGGTCCTCTCCCTGGGCGCCCTCGTGGTCTTCGAGCGTTCCCGCGGCCGTCAGCTCGCCCTTCAGCTCGCCTCGTTCGGCGGCCGCCCCCAAGGGGCGCAGGCGGAGGCGGTCGTGGGGGCGGTGACGACGTTCGCGGTGCTGATGATGCTGGTCGCGGGCACCTCCGTCGCGGCCGCGGCGGCGTACGTGACCTGGCTGGTGCGTGCCCGCCAGGTGAAGGACCGTTCCACCCCCACCGGGCCGGTCGCGGCCGCCTGGCTGATCCCCGTCGTCAACCTGGTCGCGCCCGCGCTGCTGGTCCACGACGTGTGGCGGCGGGCCAAGCCGCCCGCCGGGCGGCGCGGGCGGTGGCTCGCGCTGCTGGCGGCGTGGTGGCTGAGCTGGCTGGCCATGCTGATGCTGGTCACGGTCCGCCTGCCGCTCGACTCCTCGTCCGACGGGCTGACCGGGGTGGGGGTGCTGGAGTTGAGTGCGGCGGTGGTGGCCGCCCTGCTGTGCGCCGCCACCGTACGCGAGGTCACCCGCGTCCAGCGGCTCGACGTGGCCGGCCGCCTGCGCGAGGCGGTCGCGGAGACGGCGGCGGGCCCTGAGGTCGTGACCCGCCTGGCCACCCGTCCCGCCCAGGGGTCGGCGCCGTTCGGCCACGCCGGCTAGCGATCGCGCCGAACCGGGGGGCCGGCCTGGAGGGTCAGGCCGCTGTCGGGCCGGAGCTGCCGGAGCTGGCGTGCCAGAGTTGCCGGGGCGGGGTGGCGATGGCCGGGCCGAGGTCGGAGTAGGGCGAGAGCCTGAAGCCGTTGGCGTACTCGATGCGGCGTCCGCCGACGCCCGCCCGCTGTTCGGGGGCCTGGTCGAGCAGGGCGCGGACCGCCTCGACGCCCTCCGCGCGCCAGAGCGCGTCCAGGTCGGCCAGGTTCCAGCAGTCCACGGCGCGCATCGAGACCGCGCGGGCCCCCGTACGCCGGACCACTCCCCTGGCGAGCATGAGCCACGAGCCGAACACCGTCGCCGCGCACCTGCCCTGCACCGACTCGAAGAACGTCAGGTCGATCGGCCCGGTCGAGTCGTCGAGCGTGGTGAAGATGACCCGCTGCCCCGACCGTACGGCGGGCGTCTGGGTGGCCACCTTCACCCCGGCGACCAGCACCTCCGCGCCGTTGCGCTGGGCGAGCAGGTCTCTGGAGCGCACCACCCCGAGCGCGTCGAGCAGTTCGTCGTGGAAGCTGATGATGTGCCGGCTGACGTCGATGCCCAGGATCTCCAGCTCGGCCTCGACCATCTCCGTCTCCGTCATCTCGGGCAGCTCGCCGGGCGGCAGGTGCTCGCTGAAGCCGAGCGGGAGCTGCGTGGACGGCTGCTCGGCTCGGGGGCGGGGCGGCGGCGCGGTGTAGCGCCTGGACCGGGGCGCGGCCGAGCGCACCCCGATCGAGGAGGCCCGTTCCAGCGCGCCCACCTGGGCGATCAGGTCGCGCCGGGTCAGCTCGCCGGGCCGCCAGCGCGGCCCGCCCGGACGCAGGTCGTGCAGCGCGTCGAGGCCGCCGACCTGGACGATGCGCTCGATGGTCGGGCGCGAGGGCCGGGCCCGGTCCCAGAAGTCGGCCAGCGACGTGTACGGCTGCCCGGCCACCATGCGTTCGACCTCCGCCTCGCTCACCCCCTTGATCGCCGAGAACGGCACCCGCAGCGCGTAACCGCGGCCGATCTCCCCGACCTCGAACTCCTGCCGCACCGGGCGTCGTTCCTCCCTCAGCTCCGACGGGTTCACCCGCAGCCGCAGCGCCGGGCGCGGGCCGAGCCGTTCCACCCGCCAGTCGCGGCCCGACCTGTTGACGTCCAGCGGCAGGATCTCGACCCCGCACTGGCGGGCCTCGTCGATGATGACGCGCGGCGGGTACATGCCGGGCTCGTGGGTGAGCACCCCGGCGAAGAACGCCGCCGCGTGGTGCCGTTTGAGCCAGGCCGACTGGTAGGTGGGCAGCGCGAACGCCGCCGCGTGCGCCTTGCAGAACCCGAAGGCACCGAACGCGTCGAGCACCTTCCAGGCCCGCTCCACGGCCGCGTCGTCGAAGCCGTTGGCCCTGGCCATCGGCACGAACGTCTTGCGCACCCGGTCGCGGCCCTCCGGTGTGGCGAGGGTGCGCCGCAACGTCTCGGCGAAGGACAGGTCGCGGCCCGTCATCACCGAGATGATCTTCAGCACCTGCTCGTGGAAGACCACCACGCCGTGTGTCTCCTTCAGCGCCTCGCGCAGCCGCCGGTGCGGATAGTACGGCTGCCGCCACCCGTGCCTGGCCTCCAGGTACGGGGTGACCATGTCGGAGTTGACCGGCCCCGGCCGGAACAGGGAGATGTCCACGATCAGGTCGTGCATCCTGCGCGGCTCCAGCTTGGCCACTAGCTCGCGCTGGCCCGGCGACTCGATCTGGAAGCAGCCGAGCGTGCGGCCGGCGCAGATCATGTCGTAGGTGTCCTGGTCGTCGTGCGGGACGTACTCGATGCCGGGGTCGTCGCCGCTCTGCTCGTCCAGCCTGACCTCGATGTCGTCCACGCGGCTGATCTCGCTCAGCGCGTACGCCATGGCCGACTGCATCCGTACGCCCAGCACGTCGAGCTTGAGCAGCCCGGCCTCCTCCACGTCGTCCTTGTCGAACTGGGACATGGGGAACTCCAGCAGGCTGCGTTCCACCGGCGTCCTGTCGCGCAGGGCCGAGTTGCCGACCAGCACGCCGCACGGGTGCAGCGCGATGTGCCTGGGCAGCCCGTCGAGCTTCTCGGCCAGCCGGAACACCCGGTCGAGCCCGACCTCGCCGAGCCGGCTCTCGCGCAGCTCGGGCAGGTCGGCCAGGGACGCGGTGATCTGCCTGGCCCTGATGTGCGGGAACGCCTTGGCGATCGCGTCGATCTCGTGCGGCGGCAGGCCCATCGCGCCGGCGACGTCCCTGATGGCGCTGCGCGCCCGGTAGGTCTCCATCATGGACACGCAGGCCACGCGGGCCTCGCCGTAGCGTTCGAAGATGGCCTTGTAGCAGTCGAGGCGGCGGGCGGACTCCACGTCCACGTCGATGTCGGGCAGACCGATGCGTCCCTCCGACAGGAAACGCTCCATGAGCAGGCCGTGTTCGAGCGGGTTCACCTCGCCGATGCCGATGAGGTAGTTGACCAGGCTGCCCGCGCCCGAACCGCGGATGGCGCAGCGGATGTCCATGCCGCGGATCATGTCGGTGATGCCGGCCACGGCGATGAAGTAGCCCGACAGGCGTTTGCGCTCGATGACGTCCAGCTCGGCCCGCAGGCGCTCCCTGGCCTCGGCCGAGCGGTCGAGGCCGCGCCTGACCAGGCCGTCCTCGACGCGGTTGCGCAACAGCGGCACGGGATCGCGGCCGATCTCGGGCAGGTTGAGGTCAGGTGGGTCGTTCCTGAGCGCGAGCAGCCGCAGCGGGTCCATCGAGCACGCCTCGGCCAGGCGCCTGGTGGTGAACAGCAGCCGGGCCACCCGTTCCCGGTCGGCGCCGCAGACCTTGACCGCCACCTGCCACATCTCCTTGGTGCTCTTGAGGTAGGCGTGCGAGGTGGTGCGTTCCAGGTGCCGCGGGTGCAGCGGGACGAGCTGGCGGGCCGCGTCGAGCACGTCCCCGACCTGGTGGTCGGCCGGGTCGAGGTAGCGGGCGGCGTTGGTCAGCACGGCCGGCACGCCGGCGGACTCGGCCAGGCCGAGCATGCGGACGGCCGTGGTGGCGTCGCGGAAGCCGTACTGGTCGACCAGCTCGATCACCACGCCGGGGACGGCGGCGCGCCACAGGCCGAGCAGCGTCCTGGCGTGCTCGTCGCGGCGTTCGGCCACCGCGCGGCCGACGTCGGAACGCGGCCCGAGCAGTACGACGAGCCCGTCCTCGGCGCCGAACCCGTGGTCGCCGCCGTCGGCCCCGGCCCAGGCGCCGACCAGCTCGCGGGTCACCTTGGGCGCCCCCCGCTCGCCGGTGTGGTGGGCGGCCGTGACCAGGCGGCACAACCGCGACCAGCCGCCGGAGCGCGCCAGCACGGTCACCCGGTCCTCGGCGCCGGGCCCGGTCCTCGGCCGCGGCGGGCGGAGGCCGGGCACCGGGGCGGAGGCCGGGACGTCGAGCGCCAGGTTCACGCCGAGCACGGGGGCGATCCCGGCCTCCGCGCACGCCTGGGCGTGCTTGACCGCGCCGTAGAGCCCGTCGCGGTCGGTCAGGGCGAGGATGTCCATGCCGTGCTCGGAGGCCCGGTCCACCAGGGCGCGCGGGAAGGCGGTGCCGTACCGCATCGAGTACGCCGAGGCCACGTTGAGGTGCGGGAACGGGGGCGCCATCAGTCCCACGCCCGCAGCAGCAGCCAGCCGTCGCCGGCGGTGTCGTAACGCAGCTCGTACGAGCCGACCTCGCGCCCCGGGCTGGCCTCCACCCGCCAGAAGCGGCGCTCGCCGGGGTCGCCCTCGCCGGTCTTCCACCACTCGCGTGCCACGACCCAGTGGTCGAGCACGCCGCGGACGAGGTAGAGCCGGTCGCGCCAGACGAACTGGGTCGGCTCGCCGTCTCTGGTCCACACCTCTATCGGATCGCCATAGAGTCTGCTCAAGACGCTTCTCCCCGCGGCTCTGGTTCGTATGCTGAGCCACCCGGGGGAAGACGGGCGCTTATGTATCGAACATATGTTCTTACGGCCCGAAGCGCAAGTCGCCCGCCCGTCTCGTGAGCGGGTTGGCGCCGATCGAGTTGCGGATGCTGAAGGTGACGCTGCCCGCCCGGTACCTGTCGTCGGAGGACTCCACCGGCCGGCCCTCGTGCGTGGTGGTGACGCGGCGCTGGCGCAGGAGCGGGCTGCCGCGCCGCACGGCCAGCAGGCGGGCGTCCTCGGCCCCGGCGGGCACGGCGTCGATGAGGTGCTCGCCGTAGGCGAAGACCAGGCCGACGGAGTCGTACAGGGCCTCGGTGACGGACGCGCAGTCGGCGGGGAGCGCCTCGACGGCGGGGGCCACCCATCCGGCGTAGACGGTGCGCTCGACCAGGACGGGCTCACCCTCCAGCGAGCGCAGGCGCAGCACCTCCAGCACGTCCTCCCCGCCGAGCCTGACGGACTCGGGCGCGGTGGCGGCCCGGCGGCGCTGCGAGATCACCTGGCCGCCGATGCGGTAGCCGTTGGCCCTGGCCCACTGGGCGAAACTGTGCAGTTCGGCGAAGCTCTGGCTGCGCGCGTTGCCGAGCACGATGCGCCTGGCGCCCTGTCTGGACCCCACCAGCCCCTCGGCGACCAGTACGGCCACCGCCTGCCGTACGGTCCCGCGCGCCGCCCGGTGGCGGGTGGCCAGCTCGGCCTCGCTCGGGAGCTGGGAACCGACCGGGTACGCGCCCGCGAGGATGTCATCCCGCAGCTCATCGGCTATCCGTTCATAGCGCGCAACCATTCGCGACCTTCTCCATTCACGAAACAGCAATGTTTATGCGACTTACTAGTGCTCGCTTGTTTGTACAAGTTCCCCTAAGTTCTTTCCACACCCCCCGGAGAGTGGAGGCGACGTGTTCACACCTCGCGCCCGTACGGCCGGCGTCATCGCGGCCCTTACCGTAGTCACCGCGGCGTGTGGCGCCGCTCCGAGCAGCCAGCAGACCAGCAAGGCGACAGAAGGCGGGACGAACGCGGCGACCGCCGCCTCCGCCGCCGACTTCGGTGGCTTCGACAAGCTCGTCGAGGCCGCCAAGAAGGAGGGCAACCTCCACGTCATCGCGCTCCCGCCCGACTGGGCCAACTACGGCGAGATCATCAAGTCGTTCGAGGCCAAGTACGGCATCAAGATCGAGAGCGAGACGCCCGACGCGGCCAGCGCCGACGAGATCAACGCGGTCAAGACCCGCAAGGGCCAGGACCGTGCCCCCGACGTGCTCGACCTCGGGCAGTCGTTCGCGATCAGCGGCGCCAAGGAAGGGCTGTTCGCGCCGTACAAGGTGCAGGTGTTCGACAAGATCCCCGAGGGTCAGAAGGAGCCGACCGGGCTCTGGACCAACGACTACGGCGGCTACGTCTCGATCGGCTGCGACGCCAAGAAGATCGCCAACTGCCCGACCAGCTACGCCGACCTGCTCAAGCCCGAGTACAAGGGCAAGGTCGCGATGAACGGCAACCCGACCAAGTCCGGCTCGGCCTTCGCCGGCGTGTACGCCGCCGCCATCGCGAACGGCGGCTCCTTCGACGACATCCAGCCCGGCATCGACTTCTTCAAGAAGCTCAAGGACGCCGGCAACTACAACCCGGTCGAGACGACCCCGGCGACCATCGAGAAGGGCGAGACCCAGATCAGCATCGACTGGGACTACAACAACGCCGCCTACGCCCCCCAGATGGCCGCCAAGGGCCTGGACTGGAAGGTGAACGTCCCGACCGACGGCAAGTACTTCCAGATGTACGCCCAGGCGGTCAACAAGGACGCCCCGCACCCGGCGGCGGCCAGGTTGTGGCAGGAGTACCTCTACAGCGCCGAGGGCCAGAACCTCTACCTCAAGGGCTTCGCCCGGCCGGTGCTGCTGCCGTCCATGACCTCCGACGGCACGATCGACAAGGCGCTGGCCGAGAAGCTGCCCCAGGTCGAGGGCACGCCCGAGTTCCCCACGCCCGAGCAGGTCGACGCGGCCAAGGCCAAGCTGGCCGGCGGCTGGGACGCCGCGATCTCGGGATGACCCGCTCGCGTTCCAGGGGCTGGACGGGGGCCGTGCCCCTGCTGGCCTTCTTCGCCCTCGTCTTCGGCGTCCCCGCCATCGCGCTGGTGGCGGGGGCGTTCACCGCGCAGGGGCGGCCGAGCCTGGCCAACCTCGCGCAGAGCCTCCAGGGCGGCTACCTCGTCGCCATGGCCGGGAGCGTCAAGCTGTCGGCCGTGGTGGCGCTGGCCGGGGCCGTCCTCGGCACGTTCCTCGCCTACGCCGTGGTGACCTCGCGCTTCACGCTGCTGCGCGAGGCCGTGCTGACCGCCTCGGGCGTGCTGGCCAACTTCGGCGGGGTGCCGCTGGCGTTCTTCTGGATCGCCACGCTCGGCAACTCGGGCGTGATCAGCGGCCTGGTGGGGCTGCCCTCGGGGTCGCTGTACACGTTCTGGGGGCTGGTGATCGTCTACCTGTACTTCGCGATCCCGCTGATGGTGCTGGTCATGGCCCCGGCGCTGGACGGGCTGCGTCCCCAGTGGCGCGAGGCCGCCGCCAACAGCGGCGCGACCGCCTGGCACTACTGGCGCTTCGTCGCGCTGCCGGTGCTCACGCCCGCGATGCTGGGCGGGGTCGTGCTGCTGTTCGGCTCGGCGTTCTCGGCGTACGCGACCGCGAACGCCATGGTCGGCACCGTCGTGCCGCTGGTCACCCTGAAGATCGCCAGCGCGCTGACCGGTGACGTGCTGGTCGGCTACGAGAACATCGCGCTGGCGCTCAGCCTCGACATGATCGTGGTGGCCGGGCTGGTGATGGCGATCTACCTGCCGCTGCAGAGGAGGAGCTCGCGATGGCTGCGCTGACCGGGCTGGAGCCCGTCGTCTCGGCGGCGGCGAAGCCGCCCGCGCGGCCCCGCTGGTGGCGCGGCCTGGTGTTCCTGTTCGCCGCCGCCTACTTCCTGATCCCGCTCGGGGCCTCGCTCTGGTACACGATCCACAATCCGGCGACCGGGGTGTCGTTCTCCGCCTACGGCGAGCTGCTGACGGCCGAGGGCTTCACGCGCTCGCTGCTGATGTCGCTCTCGCTCGCGGCGGCGACGATCGTGCTGGTCCTGCTGCTGGCGCTGCCGGCCATGCTGGCCGTACGGCTGTTCGCGCCGCGGCTGCGGCCGGTGATGGAGGTGTTGTGCACGCTGCCGCTGGTGGTGCCGCCGATCACGTTCGTGGCCGGGCTGACGACCTCGCTGCGTGACGGGGCCGACATACTGGCGCCGACGCCGTTCTGGGGCACGCTGATCGCGATCCAGGACCCGGGGTTGCCCGTCGTGCTGGTGCTCGCGTACGTGGTGCTGGTGCTGCCGTTCGTCTACCGCTCGCTGGACGCCGGGCTGCGCACCATGGACGTGCGCACGCTGGTCGAGGCCGCCCGCAACCTGGGCGCGTCCTGGCCGCACGTGCTGCTGCGGGTCGTGGTGCCGAACCTGCGCTCGGCCCTCGCCAGCGCGTCGTTCCTGACGCTCGCGCTGGTGCTCGGCGAGTACACGGTGGCCAGCCTGCTCGGGTACGAGCCGTTCGCGGTCTGGATCGTGACCGTCTCCGGCTCCAAGGGGCAGCTGTCCGTCGCGGTCTCCATCCTCAGCCTGCTGCTCATCTGGGCGTTGCTGCTCGCCGTCTCCACCGTCTTCAGTGGAAGGAAGAAATCATGACCGCTCAGGTGGAGTTCCGCGGGTTGCGCCGGGTGTTCGGCAGGACGGTCGCGCTCGACGGGTTCGACCTGACCATCGCCCCCGGCGAGTTCGTGGCCCTGCTCGGGCCCTCGGGCTGCGGCAAGACGACCGCGCTGCGCTGCGTGGCCGGGTTCGAGCGGCCCGACTCCGGCGCGGTGCTGCTGGACGGCAAGGACATCACGAACGTGCCGGCCAACAAGCGCGACGCCGGGATGGTCTTCCAGTCGTACTCGCTCTTCCCCAACCTCAACGCCCGCGACAACGTGGCCTTCGGCCTGCGCGTACGCAAGGCGCCCGCGGCCGTACGGCATGCCAGGGCCGCCGAGCTGCTCGAACTCGTCGGGCTCCCCTCGCACGCCGACCGCTTCCCGCACCAGCTCTCCGGCGGCCAGCAGCAGCGCGTCGCCCTGGCCCGCGCCCTCGCGCTCGAACCGCGCGTGTTGCTGCTGGACGAGCCGTTGTCCGCCCTCGACGCCAAGGTACGGGTGGCGCTGCGCGAGGAGATCCGCCGCCTCCAGCTCGACCTCGGCATCACCACCGTCTTCGTCACCCACGACCAGGAGGAGGCCCTGTCGATCGCCGACCGGGTCGCGGTGCTGCGCGACGGGCGGCTGGAGCAGTGCGGGCCGCCCGCCGAGGTCTACGACCGCCCGGCCACGCCGTTCGTCGCCGAGTTCGTCGGGGCCATGAACCACCTGGCCGGGCGCGTCTCCGGGGACGCCGTGACCGTGCTCGGCCAGCTCCTGCCCGTGGACGGCCCGGTGCCCGCCGACCCCGACGTGGACGTGCTGATCCGGCCCGAGGCCGTACGGGTCACGCCCGACCCCGACGGCGCGGCCGAGGTGGTGGCCGCCTCCTTCCGCGGCGCCTCGGTGCGGCTGCGGCTGTCGCTGGCGGGCGGCGAGGTCCTGGCCGACGTGCCGGGGCACGAGGCGGCCCGGCTGGGGGCGGGGGCGCGGGTCACGGTCCGGCTGGTGGAGCGGCCCGTACTGGTGGCCGCCCGTACGGTCACGGCGCCCGCGCCGGTCCTGTCCGCCGATGCCTGAGGCGTTCGCCGGCGCGGTCCCGTTCGACGCGGTGCTGTTCGACGCGGTGCTGTTCGACATGGACGGCACGCTGGTGGACACCGAAGGGCTCTGGTGGCAGGCCGTGGCGGCGGTGGCCCGGTCGCTCGGGCGCCCGCTGACGGCGGCCGACGCGCCGTACGTGACGGGCCGCGCGGTGGGCGACACGGCCGCACACCTGGTCGCGGCACCCGACGGTTTGGGGGTGCGGGAGGTGGCGGGGGCGCTCACCGAGGCGTTCGCCGAGCGGGTCAGGGCGGGGCTGACCGTCGTTCCGGGGGCGCCGGAGCTGCTGGCCGAGCTGGCCGCGGCCGCCGTCCCGACCGCTCTGGTGACCGCCTCTCCCCGCGGCATCGTGGAGCTGGTGCTGCCCAGGCTCGGGCACACGTTCGACCTGGTGATCGCCGACGGGGACACGGCGCGCGGCAAGCCGCACCCGGAGCCGTACCTGGAGGCGGCCCGCAGGCTGCGGGTGGCTCCGGCGCGGTGCGTGGCCGTCGAGGACAGCCCGGCGGGCGTCGCCGCCGCCACCGCCGCGGGCTGCCGCGTGCTGGTGGTGGACCCCGGCCACGGGCTCGCCCGCGTGCGCGCCTCGCTGCGCGGCGCTCCCCCGCACGGGGGATGAGGACGGCCCCCGCAGGGGAGGGACGGGTTCGCCGGCCCCGGCAGGATCCCGATCATGGGTAACGTCAGGACGCCCGCCGCGGCGCTCGCGCTGGTGGTCCTCTACGGAGGTCTGCGCGTCTACTGGGAGCTCGGCCACATGCCCGAGCGGATGTCGCCGGTCGGGTCCGATCTGATCGTGTTCACCGGCTGGGGCGCGGTGGCCCTGTGCGCCGCCGCCGCGTCGCTGCTGGTCGTGATGACGGCTGTGATGACGACCAGCGGGCGTCCGGCGGGGCCGCTCCGGTGGGCGCCGCCGGCGCTGGCGTGGGCGGTGGGCGGCGCGCTCGTCGTGTCGGGGGCGCTGCTGCTGCTCGACGTGGTGGCCGTGGTCGTCCCCGGGCTCGGCGTCCCGTTCTCGTGGACGGGGGCGCTCAGCAAAGCGGCCTGCGTGGGCTCGGGGGTGCTGCTCTGGCGGACCGCCGGGGCCTACCGGCGGCGGGTCGAAGGGGCCTGCGGGGCGTGCGGGCGGCGTTCGTCCCGGGCGCTGGCCCGTACGCCGGGGTGGGCCTTCGCGGCGGCCTACGTCTCCGTGGCCGGGTGCCTGGGGCGCGTCGCGGCGCAGGCGGCCGTGGGGTTCGAGATGGTGCCGTACCGGGCCGGGGCGGTCATGTTCGAGGTGGAGTTCCTGCTCGCCGGGACGCTGCTGCCGCTCGCGCTCGTCCACCGGTTCGGGCGGGTGTGGCCGGGGTGGGTGCCCTGGCTGGCCGGACGGCGGGTGCCGCGTCCGCTGGTGTTGTGGCCGGGGGTCGCGGTGTCCGGCGGGCTGCTGGCCTACTTCGGGGTGGGGCTCGGGCAGATGGTCGCCGAACGGCTCGGCGGGGGCGTGCCGTTCTCCGGTGGGGATCTGCCCGAGGCGTTCTTCTGGGTGGCCGTGCCCGGGTACGTGGTCTGGGGCGCCGGGATGGCCGTCGCGGCCTGGTCGTACGCCCGGCGTACGCGCATCGCGTGCGAGATCTGCGGCAGATAGCCGCCAATCGGTAAGCTGGGCCGCCGTGAGCGGTGAAATATCCCAGATCGGACGCTACCGGCTGCTGAGCATGCTCGGACGAGGTGGCATGGGCACCGTCCACCTCGCCGAGGACCCGGCAGGTCAGCGGGTCGCCATCAAGGTGATCAACCCCGAACTCAGCCAGCACGAGCAGTTCCGGATGCGCTTCCGCCGGGAGGCCGACGCCGCCCGCCGCGTACGCCGGTTCTGCACCGCCGCGGTGATCGAGGCCGCGCTCGACGGCAGCCTGCTCTACGTGGTCACCGAGTACGTGCCGGGCCCCAACCTGGAGGAGGCCGTACGCCAGTCCGGGCCGCTGCGCGGGTCCAGCCTCGACGCGCTGGCCGTCGGCGTGGCCACCGCGCTCACCGCCATCCACGGCGCGGGAGTGGTGCACAGGGACCTCAAGCCGTCGAACGTGTTGTTGTCCCCCGTCGGGCCGCGCGTGATCGACTTCGGCATCGCGCGGGCGCTCGACACGCTGGGCGGCGTCACCGGCACCGGCGAGCTGGTCGGCACGCCCCGGTACATGGCGCCCGAGGTGCTGCGGGGCGAGCCGGTCTCACCCGCGTGCGACGTGTTCTCGTGGGGCTGCCTGGTCGCGTTCGCGGCGAGCGGGCGGGCGCCGTTCGGCGGCGACACGCTGCCCTCCATCGTCTACCAGGTCCTCAACACCGAGCCGAACCTCGACGACGTCGATCCCGGCCTGCGCGAGCTGGTCGGGGCGGCGCTGCGCAAGGACCCGGCCGCGCGGCCCACCGCCCAGCAGCTCCTCGACCACCTCGTGGGACGTTCGGCGGCGCCCGAGCAGGCCGCGCACACCGTGCAGGTGGCCTGGCAGCACGCCACCACGCCGTTCACCGAGAGCCGGCCGGCCGCGGCGCGGCGGCGCGGGCGGCTGGCCGGGATCGGCGCGGCCGCGGCGGCGGTGCTCCTGGCCGGAGGCCTGGCCGGCTGGGCGCTGCTCGCCCCGAGCGGGCCGCCCGACGACCTGGGCGTGCTCTACCGCGAGGACTTCACGCAGACCTTGGGCGGCTGGACGGGCACGTACGACGCCGACACGACGGGCAGCAAGGGTTACCGCACGGACGGCACGTACGGGCTCGACGTGGGGAGCGACCGCGAGGAGCAGCGGGCCAAGGCCCCCATCCCCTTCCTCGTCGCCACGCCGACCGGCACCCCCGACCCCTCGGCCACGCCCACGCCGATGTTGCCGTCGTCGGTGGTCGTCGGCGTCACCGCCGAGGTACGGGAATCGACGGGCAACGGCGAGTACGGCCTCTACTGTCACAGCTCCGACAACGACGACACCTCCTACGAGTTCGGGCTCGACACCGCGGGCAACACCCGGATCCGCCGCGTGTACGACGGCTCGGGCGGCACGCTGACCCAGCCCGCCAAGGTGGACGGGCTGAAGGGCCGGGTGCGCGTCGTGGCCTCGTGCGAGCAGCGCGGCTCGGGGGTGCGGCTGACGATGTGGGTGAACGACAAGCGGGTGCAGCAGGTGGACGACCCCAACGGGCTCGGCAACGGCCATGTGGGCGTGTTCGCGCGTACGCCCAAGGACAGCGAGTCGCTGCTGAAGATGACGTTCGACGACTTCGAGCTGCGGGGGCAGAAGGAGCCGTAGGCGGCCTCCCCCGCCCTCTACAGGACCCCGGCGCGGGCGGCGGCCAGGGCGGCGTCGGCGGCGCGGTCGGCGTCCTGCTCGCTCACCGGTTCGTGCGCGACGAACAGCCGGTAGTAGACCGGCGCGACGGCCACCCTGATCACCTCCCGCGCGTCCACGCCGCCGGGCAGCTCGCCGCGGGCGATCGCCCGCCGCACCACCTCGGCCGACTGGTCGTGGCGGGCGGCGAAGAAGTCGTGGAGCGCCCGCGCCGCCTCCGGGCTCTGCACGGCCGCCGCCACGAACGCCGACGACACCGGCCCGAGCTCGGGATCGGCGAACCCGCTGCGTACGAGCTGGACGACCCCGCGCAGGTCGCCCTCGACGCCGCCGGTGTCGGGGATCGGCCACGGCTCGCCCCCGGCCAGCTCCAGCGCGTCGGAGATCAGGCCCTCCGCGCTGCCCCACCGCCGGTAGACCGTGGTCTTGTGGACGCCCGCGCGCGCGGCCACGTTCTCGACCGTCAGGCCGCGGAAACCGTGCTCGGCCAGCTCGGCCAGGGTCGCCTGGCGCACGGCGTCACGCACCCGCGCGCTGCGCCCTCCAGGACGCCTGCTCGTCTCCAAAAACTACTCCAGTTGCGTTTGCGGCTCCGGCTGTGCAACACTAAAGCTACAACAGTTGCGATTGGAGTTCCATCCTGATCAACGTCCGGAACATCGGCAAGACGTACGGCGACCGCGCCGTGCTCACCGGGGTGTCCCTGTCCGCGGGGCCCGGCGAGCGCCTGGCGATCGTCGGGGAGAACGGCTCGGGCAAGTCCACGCTGCTGCGGCTGCTGGCGGGCGTCGAGCGGCCCGACGACGGCGAGATCACCGTGACCGGCGACGTCGGCCACCTCGGCCAGACCCTCGGCCTGCCGCTCGACCACACCGTCCGGCAGGCGGCCGACCACGCGCTCGCCGGCCTGCGGGCCATGGAACGCAGGCTGCGCGAGCTGGAGTCGACGTTCACCGACGACGTCATGGACGAGTACGGCGAGCTGCTGACCGCCTACGAGGCCCGCGGCGGCTACGAGGCCGACGCCCGGATCGACAGGGCGCTGCACGGCCTCGGCCTGGCGCACGTCGCCCGCGACCGGGTGTTGTCGAGCCTGTCGGGCGGCGAGCGCGCCCGGCTCGGCCTGGCCTGCGTGCTGGCCGCCGACCCCGCCACGCTGCTGCTCGACGAGCCGACCAACCACCTCGACGAGCCGGCGCTGACCTGGCTCGAAGAGCGGCTGCGCGGGCACCGGGGGCCGGTGGTCGTGGTCTCGCACGACCGGGTCTTCCTCGACCGGGTGGCCACCGCCGTCCTGGAGGTCGAGGAGGGCTCCGTCACCCGCTACGGCGGCGGCCACAGCGGCTTCCTGGCCGCCAAGGCGGCGGCGCGGGCCCGGTGGGAGCAGGCGTACGCGGCCTGGCGCGAGGAGGTCCGGCAGGTGCGCGAGCACGCCGCCACCACCGCCCACCGCGTGGCGGCCGGGCGGGCGATGAAGGACAACAACAAGATGGCCTACGACCGCAACGCGGGCCGCGTCCAGAGCTCGGTGGCCGCCCGGGTGCGCAACGCCCACGAGCGCCTGCGCCGCCTGGAGGACGACCCGGTCCCGCGCCCGCCGGCCCCGCTGCGCTTCCGTGCCGCCTTCCGCGCTCCCGCTCCGCCGGCCGACGCCACGGGCGTGCCCCGGCCCCTGGTGGAGCTGCGGGACGTCCACGTCGGCGACCGGCTGCACGTCGGGTCGCTGACCGTCCGGCCCGGCGAGCGGGTGCTGGTGAGCGGGCCCAACGGCGCGGGAAAGTCCACGCTGCTGCGGGTCATGGCCGAGCGGGCCGGGTGCCGGGTCGGCCACCTCGCGCAGGACGACGACCTCGACCCCGGCCTGGCCGTGCCGGCCGCGTTCGGGCACGACGGTTACGCCGACGAGCGGCGCGCGGCCCTGCTGGACACCGGCCTCTTCCCGCCGCACGTGCTCGGCCAGAAGGTGGGCGCGCTCTCGGTCGGCCAGCGGCGGCGGTTGTCGCTGGCCGGGCTGCTGATCCGGGAGCACGACCTGCTGCTGCTCGACGAGCCGACCAACCATCTGTCACCGGCCCTGGCCGACGAGCTCGACCACGCGATCGCCGCCTACCGTGGCGCGGTGGTCATGATCACGCATGACCGCGCGCTGAGGCGGCACTTCCGAGGCACCGAAATCCGATTGGCAGGGGGACACATATGTTGATCACGATCGCCGAAGGCGCGCCCTACGGCGTCGCCACCGCCGCCGACGGCGCACTCTGGTTCACGCTCGTGCACCAGGGCCGCGTCGGCAGGCTCGTGCCGGGTCACGAGCCGGTGATCCACCAGCTCGACCCGGCCGACGGGCAGCCCGGCGTCATCGTGCCCGGCCACGACGGCACGATGTGGTTCACCGAAGGCAAGGGCGGCCGGGTCTGCCGGATCACCGCCGACGGCGAGGTCACCGCGTACGAGGCCGACTCGCCGTACGGGATCGTCGCCGGGCCCGACGGGGCGATGTGGTTCACCCAGATGGGCAGCGGCCGGATCGGGCGCATCGGCGGCGCGGGCGACCGTTCGGACTTCGACGTGCCGGTCGAGGGCGGCATGCCCGCCTTCATCACCGTGGGGAGCGACGACGCGCTCTGGTTCTCGATCAACCAGGGCGACGCCATCGGCCGGGTCTCCCTGTCGGGCGAGGTCACCGTCCATCCCCTGCCCACCAAGGGGGCCGCCCCCGTGGGCATCACGGCGGGGCCGGACGGCGCGGTGTGGTTCGTGGAGATCGGCGCCGGTCAGGTCGGGCGGATCGACCCGGCCGGCGGGATCACCGAGTTCCCGCTGCCCGACCGGGGCTGCCGTCCCCACGCCATCGTCGCCGGGCCTGACGGCGCGCTCTGGTTCACCGAGTGGGCGGCCGGCCGCCTCGGCCGCATCACCGTCGACGGCGCGATCGAGGAGCACGACCTGCCCTCGGTGCCCTCGTCCACGGCCGGCGACAAGGGCTCGGAGCCCCACGGGCTGACGGCCGGGCCCGACGGGGCGATCTGGGTGGCCCTGGAGGCGGGCGCGCTGGCCCGCGTACGGTGACGACAGGCCGGGGGCGCCCCGGGGTGGCACTCACGGTCGTGGGCGGAGTTGACTGGGGGCATGCATGCCATCATCGTCTCCGCCCAGGGCGGTCCAGAGGTTCTTGAGTACGTCGAGCGTCCCGACCCGGCGCCGGGTGACGGGGAGGTCGTCGTGGACGTCGCGGCCGGCGGCGTCAACTTCATCGACATCTACCACCGTTCCGGCGCCTACCCGCTCTCCCTGCCCAGCCCGATCGGGTCGGAGGGGGCGGGAGTGGTCTCGGCCGTCGGTCCCGGGGTGCGCGAGGTGGCCGTCGGGGACACCGTGGCCTGGGCGGGCGTGCTGGGGAGCTACGCGGACAAGGCCGTGGTGCCGGCCGACCGGCTGGTGCCGGTGCCCGACGGCGTGCCGGCCGAGGTGGCCGCGGCGACGATGTTGCAGGGGATGACCGCCCACTACCTCACCCACTCCACGTACGCGGTCAAGGAGGGTGACCAGGTGCTGGTGCACGCCGGGGCCGGGGGCATGGGTCTGCTGCTGATCCAGCTCGCCAAGCTCCGCGGCGCCAAGGTCTACAGCACGGTCTCCACACCCGAGAAGGAGAAGCTGGCCCGCGCGGCCGGGGCCGACGAGGTGCTGAGCTACGAGGACTTCGGGGACGAGCTGCGCGGCCGCGTCCACGTCGTCTACGACGGCGTCGGGAAGACCACGTTCGACGGCGGCCTGAAGGCGCTGCGCCCGCGCGGCCTCATGGCCCTGTACGGCGCGGCCAGCGGCCCGGTGCCGCCGATCGACCCGCAGGCGCTCAACCGGGCCGGCTCGCTCTTCCTCACCCGGCCCACGCTCGTCGATTACGTCGCCGAGCGCGAGGAACTTCTCTGGCGGGCCGCCGACCTGTTCGGCTGGATCTCCTCCGGGCAGCTCAGGATCACCGTGTCCCATCGGTACCCGCTGGCCGAGGCGGGCCGGGCGCACGAGGACCTGGCCGCCCGGCGTACGACCGGAAAGCTGCTGCTCATCCCCTAGCGCTACGCTCGCCCTTTGTGGACATCAATACGGCAGTTTGGTCGTTCGCTGCCGTCGTCGCGCTCCTGACGCTCACCCCGGGGCTCGACACGGCTCTCACCCTGCGCACGTCGCTGCTCGTGGGCAGGCGGGCGGCCTGGGGGGTGGTGCTGGGCATCCAGCTCGGCACGCTCGCCTGGGGCGTGCTCACCGCGGCGGGGCTGTCGGCGCTGCTGGCGGCCTCGCGGCTGGCCTACGACGTCCTGCGCTGGGCTGGGGCGGCGTACCTGGTGTGGATGGGGGTGCGCATGCTGCTGGCCAAGGGCGCGGCCGGCGAGGAGGAGGCCGGGCAGCGGGCGTTCGGGTTCGGGAAGGGGTTCCGGCGCGGGCTGCTCACGAACCTGCTCAACCCCAAGGTCGGGGCCTTCTACGTGGCGATGTTGCCGCAGTTCATCCCGGCGGGGGCGCCGCACGCGGTGATGGGCCTGCTGCTGGCCGGGGTGCACGTGGCCGAGGGGCTGGTGTGGAGCGCGGTGCTGATCGGGTTCGCCTCGCTGATGAGCGACGTCCTCAGGTCGGCCCGGGTACGGCGGGTCCTCGACCGGGTGACCGGCGTGGTCATCGTCGGGTTCGGGCTGCGGCTCGCCCTTCACGACTGATCCCAGGGCCAGTCCAGCAGGCGCGCGCCCAGCACCGCGGTCTCCAGGGTGAAACGCTGGGTGGGGTCGTCGGGCGAGAAGCCGGTCAGCCGCCGGATGCGTTCCAGCCGGTACGTCACCGCCCGCGGGCTGATCCCCAGCCTGCGGGCCGCCGCCGCCTGGTTGCCGTGCGCGGCGAAGACCGCCTCCAGCGTCTCGACCAGCGGCTCGTGCCCGCCCCTCGCCCGGAGCAGCGGGCTCAGCACGCTGGTCACCAGGTCCTCGATCGCGCCCCGGTCGCGCAGCAGCACGGGGAAGACCAGCAGGTCGGCGGCCCTGACCACGTCGAGGTCGAGCCGCAGCGCGTCGGCCAGCTCCAGCGCGCCGGCCGCCTCCCTGAACGAGGTCACGACACCGCCCGGCCCCCGATGTGCCCGGCCCACGCCGACCCGCCAGCCGGGCGGGAAGCGGGCGCGTACGTGATGGGTGAACTCCCCCACGGCGGCGGGCAGCGTGGCGGGCACGACACACACCAGCAGCCCCTCGCGCACGGCCACCAGCACGTTGTGCGAGCCGAACCGGGCGATCAGGTCACGTTCGATGCGGTCCTGGTCGCCCTCGCGCAGCCCGCGGGCGGCGGCCACCACATACGACTCGGCCAGCCGGAGCCCGAAGTGCTCGGCCCGCTCGGCCAGCCGCTCGGCCCGTCCCTGGAGCAGGTCGTCGACGAACTCCCTGCGGGCCGTCTCCTCGCCCCTGATGGCGGCGAGCTGGGCCAGTTCGTACCCCTCCATGAGCGCCGAGACGGCCCTGCGCAGCGCGGGCAGCACGTCCGGCAGGCCCTCGGCGGCGGCGAGCGCGCCGTCCACCAGCGTCCGCAGCGGGACGCCCCGCTCGGCGGCGCGCGTGCCGTCGGCGCGGCAGGCGTCGAGCGCCGCGCGCGTGGGCAGGCGCCCGGTCGCGGCGGCGGCCAGCGCCTGACAATGCCCGCCGAGCAGGTCGGCGGGCATCTCGGGGAGCACCATCACACTCCTACGTCACGCCTGTCGAAGGACAGGATCGCGGTGAGCACGAGCACGGCCGTCGCTCCCGCCAGCACAAGGTAGTCCCCGACCGGCAGGCCCTCATAGAGGGGCCGCCCCTCGGCGTAGTAGTGGAACGGCGAGACCCACTTCAGCCACGAGATGGCCGCCACGTTGCGGCCGAGTGTGACGACGATGTACCCGGCCGCCGCCCACACGCCGACGACGGACGAGGCGATCATCCTGCGGCCGGTGACCGCGCCCACGGTCAGGGCCACGGCGCCGAAGAACAGCGCGAGCAGCAGCACGCCGGCGTGCGCGGCCAGGACGCGGTCGAACGGCACCCCGATCCCGGCCGCGTCCCCGGCCGCCCACGCCACGGCCAGCGTGACGGCGAACACCGCCAGCAGCGCCAGCGCCAGCGCGCAGAACCGCTGGAGGACCAGCCGCCTGCGGTCCACCGGCAGCGTGACGACGAGTTCCAGCGTCCCGGCCTCCTCCGGCTGGGCGATCGCCCGGTTGGCCAGCATCGTGGCGAGCACGACGAACAACATCGGGACGAAGAGCTGGTAGACGACCGTCTGGAGGAAGTTGACGCCGGAGGCCAGGTCCGGCATGCCGCCCATGAGGTCCCTGAGCGGGCCGGGGTACTTGGCCATGGCCTGCTGGTTGAACGTCCTCGGGTCCTCGCTGAAGCTCCTGAAGAGACTGATGTAGAGGGCCATGAACGTGCTGATGCCGACGGTCCACCAGATCAGGGCCCGCCGGTGGTCACGCAGACTCCTGGCGATCATGGTGCCGTTCCTCCTCGCTGTAGTAGGTCAGGAAGATCTCTTCGAGGTCGGGCTCGGCGCTGACCAGGTGCACCACGGTGAACCGGGCGGCGGCCTTGACCAGGGCGTCCGGGCGGCCGTCGATCGTGCACCGGACGCTGGCCCCCTCGACGCGCAGGTCGCGCACGCCCGGCAGACCCTCGAACGCCGACCGCGGCACCGGGGCGTCGAAGTGCAGCTCCATCCGGCGTACCGCCTTCTCGCGCAGCGCCGCCACGTTCTCCACGGCCACCAGGCGGCCCCGGCGGACGATGCCGACCCGGTCGGAGACGCTCTCCACCTCGGCCAGCACGTGCGAGGACATGAGCACGGTCCGGCCGGCCGTGCGCACCTCCCGTACCAGGGCCAGGAACTCCTGCTGGACGAGGGGGTCGAGCCCGCTGGTCGGCTCGTCGAGTATGACGAGCTCCGGCTCGTGCATGAACGCCTGGATCAGCCCGACCTTCTGCTTGTTGCCCTTGGAGAGCTTGCGCATCGGCACCGACAGGTCGGCGTCGAACCGTTCGGCCAGCGCCTCGATGCGGCTGCCCGGCACCCCGCCGCGGACCCGGCCGAGGAAACGCAGGTAGTCGAGGGCCTGGTCGCGGCCTTCGAGCGCGAGCTCGCCCGGCAGGTAGCCGACCCGGGAGCGGACGGCGGCCGTACGCGGATCCTCGCCCAGCACGCGCACCGAGCCGCGGGTGGGCCTGATCACGTCGAGCAGCAATCTGATCGTGGTGGTCTTGCCGGCGCCGTTGGGACCGAGGTAGCCAAAGATCTCGCCGGGCCGGATCTCCAGCGTGAGGTCTTCGAGCCCGCGCCGGTCGCCGTAGTACTTGGTCAGCCCTTCGGCCTGAACCGCTGCTGTCATGCCGGAATCGTCCCGCCGGCGCGCCGCCGGGTCACTGGCCGATGTCGGCAGCGTCGCAGCCCGGTTGCCTTCCGGGACACGGCAACGCGGATGCGGCAAGGTGGGATGCGTGGAGACGGCGTTCGTGCTCGGTGGCGGCGGCGTGCTCGGCGCGCACGAGGTGGGCATGCTGCGGGCTCTCGACGACTTCGGCATCCGGCCCGGCCTGGTCGTCGGCACGTCGGTGGGCGCGCTGAACGGCGCGCTGGTCGCGGCCGACCCCGCGCGGGCGGTCGCCCGGCTGACCTCGTTGTGGCGGTCCGACGTCGTGCGCACGGCGTTCGCCGGGTCGTGGGTGGCCCGGCTGTCCACGCTGGCCAGGACCGGCACCCATCTGCATTCCAACGGTCCGCTGCGCGAGGTGCTGGCCGCGACGGTGCCCACGGAGCTGATCGAGGAGCTGGAGGTGCCGTTCCAGTGCGTGGCGGCCTCGGTCGAGCGGGCCGCGGCCCACTGGTTCAGCAGCGGGCCGCTGGTGGAGGCGGTGCTGGCCTCGTGCGCGGTGCCGGGGTTGCTGCCGCCCGTGGCGATCGGCGGGGAACACTTCTTCGACGGCGGGCTGGTGCACAGCATCCCCGTCGGCCGGGCCGTGCGGCTCGGGGCCGAACGGGTCTACGTGCTGCACGTCGGCCGGATCGAACGGCCGCTGACCGCGCCCAGGCGGTTCTGGGAGGTGGGGATGGTGGCGTTCGAGATCGCCCGCCGCCACCGGTTCGCCGAGGAGATGGCCACGCTGCCGCCGGGGGTGGAGGTGCACGTGCTGCCGGCCGGGGCCACCGAGCCGCTGTCACCTTTGCGCTACCGGGACCTGTCCCAGATATCCACCTACATCGACCGGGCCTACGAGGCTTCTTCCCGCTATCTGCGGACAAGAGAAGGATGAAGGCCCGACCTCAGGGACGCTGACCCCAGGGAGGCCGCCGTTGCTCCCCCCGCGTATCGTGCGCCGGATCGTCCTGGCTCCGCTCGTCATCGTGGTCACCGTGTTCATGCTGGTGACGCTGCCGTTGTGGCTCGCGGTCACGTTCGGGGCCTCGTTGCGGCTGCCGCCGCCGCAGCGCAGGGGGCTGCGGTTCGTCTGGTTCGGGGTGGCGTGGCTGACGCTGGAGTCGGCGGTGCTCATCGCCTGCCTGGGGTTGTGGTTGTCGGGCGCGTTCGGGCGGGCCCGGCACCAGGAGCGCCACTACGCGCTGATCCGGTGGTTCCTGTCGAAGGTGTACGCGGCGGCCGTGCGCATCTTCCGGCTGACCCTGGACGTCGAGGAGCCCCCGCCCACCGCGCAGGAGCAGGCGGCCCGGCTGAGCCGCCCGATCGTGGTGCTCTCCCGCCACGCCGGCCCAGGCGACTCCTTCCTGCTGATCTATCACCTCTTATCCCTGTACGAACGCCGCCCCCGCATCGTCATGAAAGCCGCCCTCCAGTACGACCCGTCGCTCGACGTCGTGATCAACCGCCTGCCGAACGCCTTCGTGCCGCGCCGGTCCGGCCGCCGGCGGGTGATCGAGGAGATCCGGCGGCTCGCGGCGACCATGGACGACCGGGACGCGCTGGTGATCTTCCCCGAGGGCGGCAACTTCACCCCGCGCCGCCGCCGGCTGGCGATCCGGCGGCTGGAGGAGAAGGGCCTGGCCGAGGAGGCGGAGCGGGCGCGCGGCATGGACCATCTCCTGCCGCCCCGGCCCGGCGGGGCCGTCGCCGCGATCAGCGCCTGCCCGCGGGCCGACGTGGTGTTCGTCGCGCACACCGGCCTCGACGACCTCATCACGATCGGCGACGTGTGGCGCAGGCTGCCGTACGCGGCGCGGATCACGGCCAAGTGGTGGCGGGTGCCCGCGTCCGAGGTGCCCCGTGACCGTGAGGAGCAGGTCCGCTGGCTGTACTCCCATTGGGAGGAGATCGACGCCTGGATCACCGCCCAGCGCGGGCGTTCGCCCCGGGATCAGGCGGAAGGGGCGCCCGGCGGCAGGTAGGGCACCGGGGCCGGACCGTCGCGGAGCACTCGCAGCAGGGCGTCGGTGTCCAGATTGGCCTCGATCAGGTCGCCCAGGGCGTCCAGGCGGTCCTCGCGGAGGCGGGCGAAGTCGGTGTCCGGGGCGGGCACGAACGCGCGTCCCGCCCGGTCGGCGACGTCGGCCAGGAAGGCCCGGCGGAAGGCGTCGTTCTCCAGGGCGCCGTGCCAGGTCGTGCCCCACACGTCGCCGGCGCGGCACCCGTCCAGGAACGGCTCGCCGCCCTCGACCGTCGCCACCCCGTGGTGGATCTCGTACGCGCTGACCGGCTCCCCGTACGCCTGCCCGACGGGCCGGCCGAGCCGTTTGCCGGCCGCGAACTCCACCCGCACCGGCAGCAGCCCGAGCCCGTCCACCCGGCCCGCCCGCGACTCCACCTCGTCCACGATCTCCCGGCCCAGCATCTGGAACCCGCCGCAGATCCCCAGTACGGGCCCGCGCCGGGCGAGGAGGGCGTCGGCCAGCCCGGTGCGCCGCAACCAGGCCAGGTCCTCGACCGTGGCCCGGGAGCCGGGCAGCACCACCAGGTCGGCGTCGTCGAGTTCGACCGGGTCGGTCACGAACCGCACCACCACGCCGGGCTCGGCGGACAGCGCGTCCAGGTCGGTGAAGTTGGAGATCCTGGGCAGCCGGACGACCGCCACGCGCAGCGTCTGCCTGCCCACCGGCCGGCCGGTCACGACCCGGCGGGAGTCCAGCGCGAGGGAGTCCTCGACGTCCATCCACAGGCCGTCGAGCCAGGGCAGCACGCCGTACACGGGCCGGCCGGTGAGCTCGCGCAGCATGTCGAGGCCGGGTTCGAGCAGTTCGCGGGCGCCCCGGAACTTGTTCACGACGAACCCGGAGACGTGGGACTGGTCGGCGGCGTCCAACAGCGCGACCGTGCCGTAGAAGGCGGCGAACACGCCTCCTCTGTCGATGTCGCCGACCACGACGACGGGCAGCCCGGCGGCCCTGGCCAGGCCCATGTTCGCGATGTCGCCGCGGCGCAGGTTGATCTCGGCGGGGCTGCCGGCGCCCTCGCAGATCACCACGTCGTACTGGTCGCGCAGGCGTCGCAGGGACTCCAGGGCGGTGGAGCGCAGGAGGTCCTTCAGGGCGCCGTACTCCATGGCGTCCACGTCCGCGACGGGCTCGCCCATGAGCACGACCTGGCTGCGGCGGTCGCTGCCCGGCTTGAGCAGGACGGGGTTCATGTCGGCGACCGGTTCGAGCCCGGCGGCCTGGGCCTGCATGGCCTGGGCGCGGCCGATCTCGGCGCCGCCTGCGGTGACGTAGGAGTTCAGCGACATGTTCTGGGCCTTGAAGGGCGCCACACGCACGCCCTTGCGGGCCAGCCAGCGGCAGATCCCGGCGGTCACCACGCTCTTGCCCGCGTCGGACGTGGTTCCGGCGACCAGCATCGCCCCCGTGACCTGCGCAGCTTTCATGCGATCACCGTACATGAGCCCCAAACTGCGAAATTTCCCAGAAAGGGGCCATTTACGAATCGTGTGACTTCTGCCACTCTGGCTAGAACGTTCGCCTAGAACGTAATTCTAGATTTTTCTACTGGAAAGGGTGGGCATGATCGGGACGTTGGGTTCGCCACGCGCTGGCGTCATCGACGCGCAGACCCGGGCGCCGTTCGGCTGGGCGCCGCTGGTCGTGCTCTTCATCGTCGGGCTCGTGGACCGGATCGAATACAACCTGCTGTCGGGGGTGCTGCCGCTCGTACAGAAGGAGTGGGGCTTCAGCGACACCGCGGCCGGCTCGATCCCCACGGCGGCGGCGCTGGCCGCCGCGATCGTGTCCCTCCCCGCGGGCTTCCTGGCCGACCGGTTCAGCCGTACGCGGATCATCGCGGTCGTCGTCCTGGTCTGGGCGGTCGCCACGCTCGGGTCGGGCGTGGCCACCGGCTTCGTGATGTTCTACCTGATGCGGGTGCTGCTCGCGGCGGCCGAGAACATCGACAACCCGGCGGCCGGCAGCCTGCTCGCCGACTACTACCCTCCGGTCAGCCGGGCCAAGGCGTACGGCCTGACCCGCGTCACGACCTACCTCGGCGGCGTCGGCACGCTGCTGGGCGGCGTGCTGGCCGAGGCGTTCTCGTGGCGTACGGCGTTCCTGGTCATGGTGGTGCCCGGGGTGCTCACGGCGGTGCTCGTCTGGTTCCTGCGCGAGCCGGGCCGCGGCGACCTGGACCGCCTGGTGGCCGGCGCCCCCGCCGAACAGCCCACCTCGCAGCCCACCGAGCAGTCCACCGAGCAGTCCGCCGGGCAGCCCGTCGAGCAGCCCAAGGCGCCCTTCTGGCAGCAGTTCGGGCAGGTCGTCCGCATCCCGACGCTGTTGTTCGTCTGCGTCGGGCTGGGCCTGCTGACCCTCGGGCTGGCCGGGATCTTCTACTGGCTGCCGACCCTCATGGTCCGCGGCTACGGCGTCGGCGTCGGCGCCGCCGGCTCACTGAGCGGCCTGGTCACCATCGCCGGCACGCTGGCCGGCACCCTCGCCGGCTCCTGGCTGGGCCGCAAGTGGCACGGCACCCGCAAGGGCGGCAGGCTGCTGGCCGGCGGCGGCGGCATCACGGCGGGCGCGGCGGTGCTGGCCGGCGCGCTCGCCATGGACTCGATCGGCGCCATGACCGCGCTGGTCCTGCTGGCCTGCTCGCTGATGTCGATCGCGATCCCGAACATGACGGCCTGCCTGGCCGACGTCGTCCCGGCCGCCGCCCGCGGGCTCGGCTTCGCCGTCCTGCAACTGCTCATCACGGCGGCCGGCGCGTTCGGCTCGCTCGTCGTCGGCATCGCCTCCGACCAGTTCGGCTCGCTGATCGGCGGCATGTACCTGCTGGTCGTACCCATGATCGTGGGCGGCCTTCTGACGCTCGGGGCCCGCGCCTCCTTCGAGCGCGACGCCAAGCGGGTGATGGACGCCGCCCGCGCCGCCTAGGGCAGGCAGACGGTCAGCGCGCCCGGGGCCACCTCGGCTTTGATCCTGGTGGTGGCCTCGCGGTCACCCCCGTCCAGCTCGTACGTCAACGGTGACCCGAACCGGGCCGACACCTTGCGGGCCCGGGTGATGCGGACGAACGGCGAGTCCTCCGACCGTCCGGCGGCCATCTTGCCCATCACCCTGGCCCACTGGACCGGCCCCTTGGCCGTGGACAGGCCCACCTCCAGCCAGCCGTCGTCCGGCCGCGCGTCGTCGAACGCCTCGATCCCGCCGGCGATCGTGCCCACGTTGCCGAGCAGCAGGCAGCTCGCCTCCCCCTCGAACCAGGTGGCGCCGTCCACCTTCACCGTCATCGGCACCAACGGCCCGCCGACGTGCCGGACGGCGGCCTTGACGTAGCTGAGCTTGCCGAGCTTCCGTTTGGCCTTGCCGTCGGCCTCGGCGATCATCTCGGCCTCGAACCCGGCGCCGGCCATGACCGCGAAGTGCTCGCCGTTGAGCAGGCCGAGATCCAGCTCGGCCCGCCGGCCCCGGAAGCCGATCCGTACGGACTCCTCCAGGTCGATGGGGATGCCCAGGTTCGTGGCGAACAGGTTGGCGGTCCCGGCGGGCAGGATCGCCATCGGGACGCCGGACCCGGCCATGGCGTCGGCGCACCGTTGCACCATGCCGTCGCCGCCCCAGACGAACACCAGCTCCGCGCCCGCGTCGAGGGCCTTGCGCACCTTCTTGGGCGCCTTCCTGCTCTTGGGCACCTCGTGCCAGACCAGCTCGCCGACGTCCTGCTCGCTGAGCAGCACGCGCAGCCGGTCGAGGCCCGCGCCGAGGATCTTCTTACGATGAGCGACAACCGCGATGGTGGGGGACACGCCTCCCGCACTACCCGAGGATTGCGGGGTTATGAGTAGGTTTCGAGCGGGTAGCGGTGGCCGAATGCGTATCCAGGACTGGTTCCTCACCGAGGAGGAACGCGACAACCGGGCCACCGAGCTCGACGCCTGGTCCAGCGGCAACGACGTACGCCCGCTCGTCCACGGCTCCACGTACTTCGCCGAGCTGAGCACCCGCCTGGAGGCGTTGCGCGAGGACGACCTGCTGCTGTTCGCCGACTGGCGGGGCGACCCCGACGAACGCCTGACCGACGACGGCCCCACGGTCGGCGCGGCACTCGGCGCCGCCGCGAAGCGCGGCGTCGTGGTCAGGGGCCTCATCTGGCGCTCGCACCTGGACCGGCTGCGTTTCAGCTCGGCCGAGAACCGGCACCTGGGCGAGGAGATCGAGGACGCGCACGGGCAGGCGATGCTCGACACGCGGACCAAGCCGGGCGGCTCGCACCACCAGAAGTTCGTCATCATACGCCATGACCGCGACCCCTCGGCGGACGTCGCCTTCGTCGGCGGCATCGACCTGTGCCACAGCCGCCGCGACGACGCCCGCCACCTGGGCGACCCGCAGCCCTGCCCGATGCCCGGCGTGTACGGCCCCCGCCCGCCCTGGCACGACCTCCAGCTCGCCATCCGCGGACCGGCGGTCGCCGAGGTGGAGAAGACCTTCTGCGAGCGCTGGGAGGACCCGGCCCCCGAGACCAGGGACCCGCTGCGCCGCCTGCGCGACCACGTCAGCAAGCTGGACGACGCTCCCCCGCTGCCCGAGCCCGGCCCGCCGCCCCCGCGCGCGGGCACCCACCACGTGCAGATCCTGCGCACCTACCCCGCCCGGCGCAGCGCCTACCCGTTCGCGCCCGACGGCGAGCGCAGCATCGCGCACGCCTACCACAAGGTGCTCGGCCGGGCCCGGTCGCTGGTGTACCTGGAGGACCAGTACCTGTGGTCCACGGACGTGATCGAGCCGTTCGCGCGGGCGCTGGAGCGCGAGCCGGGGCTGCGGATGATCATCGTGGTGCCGCGCCACCCCGACCAGGACGGCTGGCTGGCCGGCCCCGCGAGCCTGATCGGCCGGGTCGAGGCGCTGAACCTCCTGACGCGGGCCGGCGGCGACCGGGTGGCGGTCTACGACCTGGAGAACCACCAGGGCACGCCCGTCTACGTGCACGCCAAGGTGTGCGTGGTGGACGACGTGTGGGCCTCGGTCGGGTCGGACAACGTCAACCTGCGCTCGTGGACGTACGACTCCGAGCTGAGCTGCGCGGTCCTGGACGAACGGGAGGACCCGCGCCTGCCGTACGGCGCCCTGAAGTTCGCCCGCGACCTGCGGCTGACGCTCATGTCCGAGCACCTGGACGAGGAGTCGCAGGCGGGCCTGGACGAGCTGTGCGACCCGGTCGCGGCGTTCGACGCGTTCGCGGAGTCGGCGGACCGGCTGGAGGCGTGGCACTCGGCCGGCCGCCGGGGCCCGCGCCCGCCCGGCCGGTTACGTCCGCACCCCGCGCCCGGTCTGTCCCGGGTCCGCAGGGCCATGGCCATGCCGCTCTACCGGTTCGCCGTCGACCCCGACGGCCGGCCGCCGCGGCTCCGGAGATCGCGGAGGTTCTGATGACCACGTTCCCGTTCCGCAGGCTGGGACCGAGGTTGACGGTCGCGGCGTTCGCCGCCGCGCTCATCATGATCCCGTTCTCCCTGCTGCTCGTCATCGCCAAGATGCCGCTCAACCGGCTGGACTCCGGGGTGGCCCGCGAGCTGCACGCGTACGCGCTGGCCCATCCGGGCGTGACCAGGGTGCTCATCGTCTGGACCGATCTGTTCGGCCCGTGGCCGTGGCGGATCGCGGTCGGCGCGTTCACCGTGTGGCTGCTGGTGCGGGGCAGGCGCCGGCTGGCCCTGTGGGCGATCACGACCGTGACCGCGGGCGGTCTGATCGGGCTCGGCCTGAAGATCCTCGTCGCGCGGGTGCGTCCGCACCTGCCCGATCCCGTCGCGCTGGCCCCCGGCGACTCCTTCCCCTCCGGCCACGCGGTCAACGTGACCCTCGGCGCGGGGGTGGTCACCCTGCTCCTGCTGCCGCAGCTGCCCCGGCGGGGACGGCGGCTCGCCTGGGCGCTGGCCTGGTTCGTGGTGGTGTCGGTGGGCTTCACCAGGATCGCCCTCGGCGTGCACTGGGTGAGCGACGTCGTGGCGGGGATCGTGCTGGGCGTGGCGGTGATCGCCGCGACGTCGGCGGCGTTCGAGACGTGGCGCCGCGACACGGGCCGCAGGCCCACCGCGCCGCTGTCCGAAGGTTTGGAACCCGAGCCGCTGAAGGTGCCCGATGAGCAGAGCTGAGCAGGTCCGGTACTACGCGCTGTCGCTGGTGTTACCCCTGGTGCTGATGGGCGCCGTCACGTACGGCATGGGGCTGCTCGTCGTCGGCGTGCCCCAGCCCGGCGACGTGGCCCTGAGCAAGGGCCTGGCCTCGATCCGCACGCCGCCGTGGAACACGCTCACCGACTACGGCACCAGCCTGTCGGACACGCCGTACGTCGTGGTGTTCACGGCGGTGGCGGCGATCGTCTTCCGGCTGGTCCTCAAACGCTGGCTGGAGTCGGTGTTCCTGATCGCGGCGGTGTGGGGCCAGTCGCTGGTCTTCCTGGCCACCACCGAGCCCGTCGGCCGGAGCCGGCCGCCGGTGCCCCACCTCGACCCCGCGCCGCCCACCTCCAGCTTCCCCTCCGGGCACGTCAGCGCCGCCGTCGCGTTCTACTGCGGGATGGCCCTCGTACTGAGCACGCACGTACGCGGCCGGGCGCCGCGGGTGGCGATCTGGGCGGTCGGGGTCGCGGCCCCGCTGATCGTGGCCTTCTCCCGGCTCTACCGCGGCATGCACTTCTTCACGGACGTGACGTGGGGGCTGCTGCTCGGGGTGTTCTGCGTGGTGGTGGCCGCCCGCTCGATCCTGCGCCGCTCCCCGGATCACCCCTGACGGCCCGCGCCGCGGGGCCCCCGCCGCCACATGCCGACGCGCACCGGAACGCCGGGAGAGCCGTACAGGAGGGGCGGCCCGTCCGGCGCGGGCAGCCCGGCGGCGTCGGTCAGGTCCTGCTCCAGCGCGTCCAGCCGGGCGTGGTGCAGCGGCCACGGTGGATGCTCGACCTCGGCGTCGGCCAGGCGCCCGGCGACGACGCTGAACAGGCGGAACCTGGCGGTGAGGAAATGGGCCGGCTCGTCGCGCGCGGCGGCGGTCAACGGCGGGCCCGCGGTCACGTCGGCGTCGCAGCGGGCCCCGCCGAAGCGGCGGCGGCTCCGGTAACGCAGGAGGGGGCCTTCGGACCGTACGGACATGCGCGCCCAGTGGTACGGCAGCCAGAACCCGGCACGGCCCCCGAGCACGGCGGGCAGCGTCCCGGCGTCCAGGGACAGGAACCAGATGCCGCTGCGGCCCCGTTCGTCGCGGACGTAGGTCCGCAGGTTCGTCTCGGGAAAGGCGGGCATCCGCGGCAGCCCCGGGACCCCGACGTCCTCCATGACGAACGGCACCAGCCCGACCCAGGCCGTCGAGTCGAACGTCTCGGCCGTGAGCCCGTCGGGCAGCAACCGCTGGACGGTTCCGGGCGGATAGCGCCAGTGCATGAAGGTCATCCGCGACCAGCGCTGGTACATCACCGGCCGGGCGACGCGCGGGGACACCGGGGCTCTCATGCCGCGGCGTCTACCCGCCACGGCCGCCGATCATGTCAGACGAAGGCCCCCAACCCGGTCACGGCCCGGCCGACGATCAGGGTGTTGATCTCCCTGGTGCCCTCGTAGGAGTAGATCGCCTCGGCGTCGGCGACGAACCTGGCGATGTCGTAGTCCAGCAGGATGCCGTTGCCCGCCAGCAGCTCCCGGGCCCAGCCCACGACCTGGCGCATCTGCGTCGTGCAGTACGCCTTGGCCAGGGCGGAGTTCTCGTCCCGGTAGACGCCGGCGTCCTGGAGCTGGGCCAGCCGGACGACCATGCCGCAGCAGGCGGTGGCGTTGCCCAGCATCCTGACCAGCAGATCCTGCACGAGCTGGAACGAGCCGATCGGCCGGCCGAACTGCTCGCGTTCCTTCGCGTAGTCCAGGGCGATCTCGTAGGCGGCGATCATGATGCCCACCGCCTGCCAGGCGACCCCGCTGCGGGTACGGCGCAGGATCCGCGCGGTGTCGCGGAAGGAGCCGGCCTTCTGCAGCCGGTCGGCCTCCGGGACCCGGCAGCCGGTCAGCGTGATGTCGGCGTTCTGGACGGTACGCAGCGCCATCTTGTTCTCGATCTTCGTGGCGGTGCAGCCGGGGGTGCCCTTCTCCACCACGAAGCCCTTGACCTGCCCGTCGGCGGCGTCCCGCGCCCAGACGACGATGAGGTCGGCGAACGTGCCGTTGCCGATCCAGCGCTTGGCGCCGTCGAGCACCCAGATGTCGCCCTCGCGCCTGGCCGTGGTGCGCAGGCCGGCGGCCACGTCGGAGCCGCCGGTCGGCTCGGTCAGCGCGAACGCGCCGATCTTCTCCATCCTGCTCATCGCGGGCAGCCA
Organism: Nonomuraea spiralis; assembly: GCF_014648435.1. Lineage (GTDB taxonomy): Bacteria > Actinomycetota > Actinomycetes > Streptosporangiales > Streptosporangiaceae > Nonomuraea > Nonomuraea spiralis. The sequence goes on along the minus strand of NZ_BMRC01000009.1, from coordinate 275,660 downwards.
GCGCCGCCGCTGCTCGGCCGAGCCGCACTCGGCGATGCTGCCCATGGCCAGCCCGGTGTGCACGCCGAAGAAGGTGGCCATCGAGGCGTCGGCGTGCGCCATCTCCAGGGCGAGGAAGCCGCTGAGCAGGCCGCTCGGCCTCGGCCCCGGGCACTCGGGGTGCGCCAGGCCCGCGATGCCCAGGTCGGCGTAGCCCTTCACCAGCTCCAGGGGGAACTCCGCCCGCACCCAGCAGTCGTTGGCGACCGGCACGACCTTCTCCCGCAGGAACGTGCGCACCCGCAGCAGGATCTCCCGCTCGTCGGCGGAGAGCAGGTGCTCGAACTCGTAGAAGTCCCCGGTCAGCAGCTCGGACATGGTGTCGCCTCCCTCCCCGGCGCGGCGGGCGCCCGTCCCCTGTGGCGGGGACGGGCGCCCGGGGGTTCACTTCTGCTGGTCGCCCTTCGGCCGGGCCTGCTTGCGCTCCCGCCCGTCGCTGCCGCCGTAGCTGCGCCGCACCGCGTCCGTGCCCTGCTCGACCTGCTCGTCGAACTTGTGGCCGGTACGCTCCTCGATCTCGTCCTCGACCCGGTCGAGCAACTGGTCGGCCTGCTGCGGGTGCTGTTTCGCCAGCTCTTCGGCCTTCTTGACCCAGTCCTGTGCACTCATGCCTGTCTCCCCCGTACGTGTGCGATTGGCCAGCGCTAGCCCTACCCTTCGCGGTCCGGACCACACGGAGCGTCCCGGCCGCCACGGGGGCCGCCTACCATACGGCCCATGACCACGCCCACCACCACACACGGATTCAGGCTCGACGCGGAGGGCCCGTACGACTTCGGCGCGACGCTGCGTTTCGTCGAGGACTGGCCGGCCACCAGCGCGCTGCCCTCCGACGGGCGGACGCTGCGCTTCGCCTACTGCGCCGAGTCCGACTGGCTGCCGATCGGGGTGAGCGTGACCGCCGCTCCCGGCGGGGTCGCGGTCACCACCACCCGCGCCACCGGTCCGGCGATCCGCGGCGAGGTGGCCCGCATCCTCTCCCTCGACGTGGACGCCGGCGGCTTCGCCGAGCTCGGCGCGGCCGACCCGGTGCTGGGCGACGTGCAGCGGCTCAGCCCGGGGCTGCGTCCGGTGTGCTTCTGGAGCCCGTGGGAGGCGGCCTGCTGGGCGGTGATCGTGCAACGCTCGTCGATGCTCGTCGCCTCGCGGATCAAGCAGCGCATCGCCGACCGGTACGGCGCGGCCGTCACCGTGGACGGGCAGGCGTACCAGGCGTTCCCGCCGCCCATGAGCCTGGTGGAGGCGGGCGGGCTCGGGCTGCCCGCGCAGAAGGAGGAGTGGTTGCGCGGGCTGGCCAGGGCGGCGCTCGACGGCGTGCTCACCACTGAGCACCTGCGTGCGCTCGCCCCCGAGGAGGCCCTGGCCGAGCTGCGCGCGCTGCCCGGCGTCGGGCCGTTCTCGGCCGGTCTGATCCTGATCCGCGGCGCGGGCGCGCCCGACGCGTTCCCCGGCGACGAGCCGCGGCTGTTCGCGATCCTGCGCGAGGCGTACGGGCTGCCCGAGGACGCGCCGGCGGGCGCCTACCGCAGGATCGCCGAGTCGTGGCGGCCCTACCGGTCGTGGGCCTCGTTCCTGTTCCGCGCCGCCGGCTACCGGGCCGCCGGCGACTGAGCGCCGCGCGCGCGTGGCCCGGCCGCCCGATGATCCTTAGAGTGGTCGCCATGACGGACGACGCCGGCATCCGGGCCGGCGACCACGATCGCGACCAGGTGGCCGCCAGGCTGCGGCAGGCGGTCGCCGAAGGACGCATCAGCCTCGAAGAGCTGCACGACCGCATCGACCGCACGTACGCGGCCAGGACGGTCGGTGAGCTCGGCGCGCTGGTCGCCGACCTGCCGCCCGTCTCCTCCGGGCTCGTCCCGGTCTCCGACGTGCTGACGATGCACACCGAGCACTGGCGGGTCCGCCGGGACGGGCGGTGGGTGGTGCCGCCGCGCATCGACGTCAGGCTCGGCGTCTGGGGCACCGCGAAGCTGGACTTCCGCGCCGCGGAGTGCCTCCACCGGGAGGTGCTGGTGCACGTCCGGATCACCTCGTGGTTCGGCGACCTGCATCTGAAGGTGCCGCACGGGTGGCACGTACGGGCCGACGAACTGGTCTCCCCGGGGCTCGGCCAGCTGCACGACAAGCCGGTCGAGCCGCCGTCCGACGACGGCGTCGTGCTGCGGCTGACCGGTCACAGCCGCGGCGACATCTGGGTCCGCTACCGCCACCCGCTCCCGTCTGACCTCTAGAGAGATGTCAGGGCGGCCAGCTCGCGCCATTCGGTGAGGGGGAGCTCGCCGGGACGGTCGGTGAGCACCTGGAGGCAGACGTGGTCCGCGCCCGCGTCGAAGTGGGCCCGGACCCGCCGCTCGATCGCCTCGACCCCGCCGTGGGCGACGATCGCGTCCACCAGCCTGTCGCTGCCGTGCTCGATCTCGTCCTCGTCGAAGCCGAGGCGGCGCAGGCTGGCGATCTGGTGGGCGGCGCCGGTGCGGTAGAAGGAGACGTGCTCACCGGCCAGCTCGCGGGCCCTGGCGGCGTCGGGGTGCAGCACGACGGCCTGCTCCACGGCCAGCAGCGCACCGGGGCCCATGGCCTTCCTGGCCCGCGCGGTGTGCTCGACGGTCACGAAGTACGTGTGCGCGCCGAGCGTGCGCCCGGCCGCCAGGTCGAGCATCTTGGGGCCGAGCGCGGCCAGCATGCGGCGCGGCGGACGTTCCGGGGCCGGCGAGGCCAGCGGCACGGCGTCCATGGCGTCGAGGTAGGCGCCCATCGTGGTCACCGCGCGGCCCCGGCTGGGGATCGCGTAGCCGTCCATCTGGATCGGCTGGTCGCTGACGCGGTGGCCGCCGAGGCCCAGTACGTACCGGCCGGGGTGGGCCTCGTTGAGCGCACGTTCGGCGGCGGCCATGGTGATCGGGTCGCGCAGGGCGATGTTGGCGATGCCGGCCGCGACCGTGATCCGCCTGGTCGCCGAGAGCAGCAGCCACGACTGGCTCACCGAGTCGCGGCCGAACCCCTCCCCGAACCACAACGCGCCGTAACCCAGCTCCTCGATCTCGGCCGCGGCGTCGCGCGCCTCACCCGCCGGACGGGCGTCGAAGGCGAACGTCCACACGCCCACCCTGCCCAGATCAGGCCTGTCGTCGTGAGGGTTGTCGGTCATGAGGTCACCGTCCCGTCTATACGGAGAACTTCTCCGGTTACGTCGGGGACTATAATCGGAGAAGTTCTCCGATTCAACCCGCGGGAGTGTCCAGTGCCGGCACGGGCGATGCGCGCCGACGCGCGCCGCAACTACGAGCAACTGGTGGCGGCGGCCATGGCCGTGGTCGCCGAGGAGGGGCCCGACGCCTCGCTCAACGAGGTCGCCAAACGGGCCGGCGTCGGGGCGGGCACGCTCTACCGGCACTTCCCCACCCGCGAGTCACTGCTCGCGGCCGTGTACGAGGGTCGGCTGGCCCGGCTGTGCGCGCGGGCGGAGGAGGCGGGCGGGGCGCTGCCGCCCGCCGAGGCGCTGGTGGACTGGCTGCGGGCGCTGGTCACACACGCCATGACCGACCGGGGGCTCGGCGCGCGGATGATGCTCTCGCCGGAGGCGGCCGGGGTGGACTGCTGGGCGACCCTGCACGCCGCCGCCGAGCGACTGCTGCGGCCGGCCCAGGAGGCGGGGGCCGTACGGGCGGACGTGGAGGCGGCCGACCTCATCGCACTGGCCGGCGGCATAGCCCAGGCCACCCCCGACCCGGCCCACGCCACCCACCTCCTCACCCTCACCCTCAACGGCCTCCTGACCCCCACCCCCTGACCTCAACACCCCAGGCCGGACCACGACAGGCGGGGCCCTCGACCGGGCGCGGGTCAGTCAGAGGGTGGCCGGGGGTGGGGTGAAGGCGGACAGGCCGGCGGTCCAGGCGGCGTCGATGTCGGCGCCGGGCGGGAAGCGGCCGTCGAGTTCGAGCATGACCAGGCCGTGGGCCAGCCCCCAGACGGCCCGGGCGGCCGCCTCGCCGCGTACGAGCCGGACCAGCGGCAGCGCGGCCCGCTCCTCCACCCCGGCGGGCAACAGCCCACGCGGCAGCGGCCCCGCACTCATCAGGCGGTACAGGTGCGGATGAGCCAGCGCGTACGCCCGATAAGCCCGCCCAAGCCCCTGCAGCCCACCCTCAACCCGCTCCCCCACCCCTCCCGACCCACCGTCGCCCTCGGCCCGCTTCCCCGTCTCCGTCAACCCAGCATCGCCTTCGGCCCGCTCCGACGTCTCCCCCGCCCCGCCTCCGCCCTCGGCCCGTTCCAAGGTTTCGGCCAGTTCGGTGAGGGCGAGGGTGATGAGTTGGGCTTCCACGGCGGACTTGTCGGGGAAGTGCTTGTAGAGGGACGGCGCGCGGATGCCGAGGCGTGCGGCGAGGGCGCGCATGGTCAGCGCCTCCACCCCGCCCGCCTCGACCAGCTCGCGCGCCGCCGCGACGATCTGCCCCGCGCGTGGCGTCAGGTCAGCCACGCGCACTCCTCGGACCGTGACCGAGAACGCGGGCGACCGCCACGTACGTCATCCAGGCCAGCCCCGCCGTGAAGACCGGCACCCAGTTGAGCGACGAGACCGAGTAGCCGACCAGTACGGCCAGCGGGATCCACGGACGATGCGCGAGGTCGTGCACCACGGCCGGCCCGCCGAACCTGGTCGCGTACGGCAGCAACACGAACAACACCGAGCTGACCGGCGAGGCGCCCCCGTACTTGACCACCTCGAACACGAGGAAGGCGAGGCAGAAGGCGGCGAGCAGGGCCCAGGCGGTTCGGCCGGTCACACGCCTGACGGTCACGACGGTCATGATGTCCTCCATGGCTAACGCTGTTAGCCATACTCTAGGCTAACGACGTTAGCCTGTCCAGGCCCGGGTCCGGTCCGGACCCCAATAAGCTGGAACCATGATCGATCGGGAGGTGGCCGTGCTCATCGGCCTCCAAGCCTCCGGCAAGTCCACCTTCTACCGGCGCTGCCTGGCCGCCACGCACGCGCACGTGAGCAAGGACGACTTCCCCAACGCCCGCCGCCGCCAGCACCGCCAGCTCCAGCTGATCCGCGAGGCGCTGGAGGAGGACCGGAACGTGGCCGTGGACAACACCAACGCCTCGCCCGAGGAGTGGCAGCCGCTCATCGTGGCCGGCCGGGAGCACGGCGCGCGCGTGGTGGCCTACTGGTTCCCGCCCAACGTCAAGAGCTCGCTCCAGCGCAACGCCGAGCGCATGGGCCGGGCGCGGGTCCCGGAGGTGGGCGTCTTCGCGACGCTCAGACGGCTGCGCCGGCCGCGCGCGTCCGACGGGTTCGACGCGGTGTACGCGGTGGAGTTCGACGGCCGGGGCGGATTCCTGATCCGCAAACAGGAAGGCTGAGCAAACGGGAAGCCTGAGCGAACAGGAAGGCTGAGCGAACAGGCGAGCGGGCCGAACGAACGGGGTCAGGGGCGCCGTACGAAGGGGGCCTTCGCGAACCGGTAGGCGATCTTGGCAGCCGTCAGCCGGCGCACGTGGGCGCCGTTCCGCGCCCGGGAGACCAGCCGCTCGGCCAGCCACGGCGCCACGACCTCCACCGGATCGGCGAGGATCGCGAAGATCCGGCCCGCCCGCTCCCGTTCGGCCTCCGAGTAGCCGTACGTCAGCAGGTCGGTGACCACCATGCCGGGGCTGAGCAGGCCAGCCGTGACACCGTCCGGGGCCTCCTTGGCCAGCGCCCCGGTCAGGTACGTCACGGCCCGCTTCGTCGCCCCGTAGACGCCGAGACCGGGCACGGTACGGCCGTCGCTGCCCAGCCCCTCCATGTTCCAGATGTGGCCGCCGCCCTGCCCCGCCATGCCCGCCGCCGCGACCGCGCAGCCGTTGACCGTCCCCAGCAGGTTGACCTCGACCACCGCGCGGGCCTCGCCGGCGGGCAGCCGCCACAGCGGGAGCCGGTGGTGGGAGATCCCGGCGTTGTTGACCCAGATGTCCACCCGCCCGTGCCGCCGTACGGCCTCGTCCCAGAGGTCCTGGACGCGGGCGCGGTCGGTGACGTCGGCCACGAGGGCGGGCACGCCCAGCTCGGCCTCCGCGGCGGCAACGCGGTCCGGGTCGGTGCCGCACACGGTGACCCGGTGCCCCAGCGCGACCAGCGAGCGGGCCAGGCCGAGCCCGAGGCCGCGGGTGCCGCCCGTGATCACGATCGAACGGGCCCCGCTCATGCCTCGTGCTCCTTCCTGGCCGCCACGGTCGCCTCGATCGCCCCGGCGAGGAACCTGCCGACGATCTCCCGTTCCTCCGGGGTGAACGCGTCGATCGCCGCGGTGAGGTGGCGGACCAGCGGGGCGAAGAACGTGCCCGCCAGTTCGACGGCCTGCTCGTTGATGACGACCTCGACCTTGCGGCGGTCGCCGGCGTCGCGCCGCCGTCCGACGTGGCCGGCCTGTTCCAGACGGTCGAGGAGGGCCGTCGTGGCGGGGGCGCTGAGGTTGAGCGCGGTCCCCAGTTCGCCGGGCGAGAGCGGGTGACCGGCGAGGTGGGCGTCGAGGATGACCACCAGGGCGTTCATGTCGGTCCGGTGGGACCGGTGCGCCACGGCGAAGCCCTCGACGAACCGGTCGCTCTCCACGTTGAGCCGGCGGATGAGCACCATCAGGTCGTACGCCGTCATGTCACCCCTTATATTTCTATGGTGGAAGTATTCCATCATAGAAAGAAAACGTTAGACGCGGTCCGGCCCGAGGTCGTGCTGGTCGCCGGGGTGGTCGCGAGCGCCGTCCTGACCGGCCTGATCTGGCTGCTGGGCGAGCGGCTGCACGACGTCGTGCTGCTGCCCGACCAGGGCGCGTCCTGGTACTACTGGAAACTGCCCGAGCCCACCGTGTGGACCAGGCTGTCGGCCTGGGCCGGTTACGCCGCCCACCAGATCGTGTTCTGGTGGCTGATCCACTACGCCCAGACCCGGGTCCGCCGCTACTCCACGGGCCTCCACCCGATCAACGTCGTCGCCCTCGCGGTCAACGCCGGGTTCATCGCCCTGCACACGCTGCAGACCCACCTGTTCTACGACGGCCTGGCCCAGGACGTGTCGATCTACAGCTCCCAGGGCTCGGTCATCCTCCTGCTGGTCGTCGTCCTCATCATGGAGAACCGGCGGCGCGGCCTGTTCCTCGGCAGGCCCGCGCCCATCAAGCGGGAGATCGTCGACTTCGCCCGCCGCTACCACGGTTACCTGTTCAGCTGGGCCGCGGTCTACACGTTCTGGTACCACCCTGCCGAGTCCACGCCCGGCCACCTGATCGGCTTCTTCTACATGTTCCTGCTGCTGCTCCAGGGCAGCCTGTTCCTCACCAGGGCGCACACCAACCGCTACTGGACGGTGGCGCTGGAGCTGGCCGTCGTGGTCCACGGCACGCTGGTGGCCGTCATGACCTCCGGCCCGGACGGGTTGTGGCCGATGTTCCTGTTCGGCTTCCTCGGTGTCTTCGTGATCACGCAGATGCACGGCCTGGGCCTGTCGCGGGCCGCCCGCTGGGTGCTGACCGGCTGCTACGCGACGGCCCTGCTCGCCGTGTACGCCCTGCGCGGCGACCTCGCCGGCACGAACGAGGCCGTCAGGATCCCGGCCATCGAGTACCTGCTGGTCGGCGTGCTGGCCCTGCTCGCCTGGGGAGCCGGCCGCCTGTGGTCGCTCAGAGCGGGAGCGGCAGCCGGTCGAGGAACCAGTACGCGCTGACCACCACGATCGACAGGGACACCGCGGCCACCGCCCAGCGGGCCGCGGCCGTCCGCCGCAGGAGCACCAGCAGCGGGAAGAGCACCGCGATGATCGCGAGCTGGGTCACCTCGATCCCGACGTTGAAGCTCAGCAGCGACAGCAGCAGCTCCCACGACCCGCTCTCGTGGATGTCGAGCGCGCCCGCGAAGCCCAGCCCGTGCATCAGGCCGAAGGCGAAGACGACCGGCAGCCGCCAGGCGCCCGGCCGGTCGCGGCCGAGGAGGTTCGCGAGCGCGACGACGACGATGGAACCGGCGATGACCGGCTCGACGATCTGGCTGGGCACGTTCACGACACCCATCGCGGCCAGCAGGAACGTGATGCTGTGGGCCACCGTGAAAGCGGAGGCGGTGAGCACGACGTCACGCGGGCGGCGGGCGCCGATGATCAGGGTGAGCAGGAAGAAGACGTGGTCCAGGCCGAGGGCGAGGTGCTCGACGCCGAGCAGGAAGAACTCCCCGATCTGGCCGGTGGCCGCGCGTTCCCCGACGCGCAGGGTCGGGCTCTGCGCGGTCAGGACGGCCGAGCCCTTGCTGCCGTCCAGGTCGTAGCGCAGGAGCGTCTGGGTGCTGTGGACGAACGACTCGGCGTCGGGGAACAGGGCGCTGGAGATCGCCGCCTCGCCCCCGTCCGCCGGGCAGGTGTAGGCGAGGGTCAGCGTCGCGAAGGCGGCCTTGCCGCGCGGGTGCACGTCCGCCGCGCCCACCTGGCTGGGGACGCACGGCCGGTCGTCGCGGGCGACGGCGAAGCGGCGGGTGACGTAGCCGAACACCGCGTCGCGGTTGGCCGCGAGCTGCCGGAGCTGCTCGGCGCGCTCCTTGGCCTCGTACGCCTCGGCGTAGAGCCAGGCCGACTTCATGAGCAGGTCGTACTCCAGGTCGAGCACGACCCTGACATCGGCGGCCGTGCCGGTCACCTCGGCGTGGGCCTTCGTGGTGGCGTCGTGCGCGGCCGCGGGGGCCGGGTGCAGCAGGTCGGCCAGCGCTCCACAGAGGATGACGGCGAGGACGACGGCGTACGGCCAGCGCCAGCGAGGCATGTCTGGTCTCTCCAGGTCAGGGGGAAGGGCGCCGCCCCGGGCGCGGGCCCGGGGCGGCGGAGGGAGCCGGATCAGCGGGTGAACCAGCGGTACATGGGCGAGTCCGGTCCCCACTTGCCGGGGCGGCCGTGCTCGTCCTTGGTGACGAAGACGCTCGGCTCGGAGGCGGTGACGCCGCCGCCCGCGGAGCGTGCCGTGACGAACCAGGCGTAGGCCGTGTCGTCCTTGAGGTGCTTCCAGGTCACCGAGGCGACCTGGCCCGAGGCGGCGGTGCTCCTGCCGATGATCTTCGTGGGCTTGTAGAGCGCCAGGGAGTCGGTCTGGAAACTCGTCGTCCGGGTGGTGAGATCGACGGGCAGGACCATGTTGTCCTCGCGCCCGTCGTAGCGGCGCAGCGGGTCGAACTCGCCGGCGCCGAAGTCGCCGAGCAGCGGGGAGTAGGTGTCCACGCTCAGCTCGGCCCGCTTGACGTTGAACTGCAGCAGCCGGAAGTAGCTCGCCCCGAACTGGAGCTGGTCGTCCGGCTTGTAGCCGCCGATCTCGGTGAGCCCGAGCCGGTCGGCCGAGACGGTGTAGAACTGGTAGTCGGCCAGCAGCTCGACCACGCCGTTGCCGACCTGGCCCACCTTCGGCTTCACGTTGGTGCCCACGCCGTGCTCGTGACCGGCGAGGATGAGGAAGACGTTCGGGTTCTTCTCGACCACCGTCTTGTAGAGCATCGAGCCGTCGGGGGCGGAGAACCCGGCCCCGCGGCCGTCGGGGTTGGTGCTCGGCACGAGGTAGTCGTGGGAGAGCAGGATGCCGTTGCGGTCCGGGAACTTCTTGAAGATCGAGTCGGCCCACTCGGCCTCGTCCCTGGTCACGCCGTACGACAGGCCGACGACCACGAAGTCCAGGCCGCCCGCGGAGAACAGGTCGTAGTGGTTCTGGTTGTCGCCCTCCTTCCACGGGCCGCCGTACTTGGCGTGTTGCCAGCCGCGCGACGCGTCCTGGTAGCGGGACGGGCCGTAGTACTTGTTGTAGATCGCCCCGGGGCCGTCCTCGGTGCCCGACTGGTTGTCGTGGTTGCCGGCGATGACGCCGTTCGGGATGCCGGCCTCGTCGAGCACGCGCTGCTGCTTCGACGACACCTCGAACTCGCCGACGACCTCGCGCTGCGTGGCCTCGTCGGCGGGCTTCCTGATGTTGTTCTCGATGATGTCGCCGGTGTGGGCGACGTAGGAGATCTTGCGCTGGTCCTTGTTGGCGGTGATCCAGTTGACGATGCCGGAGTAGGCCGACTCCCACACCGCGCGCTCCTCGGCGGTCTCCTGCTCCACCGCGCCCTCGGAGATGTACTGGGTGTCGGTGAGGTGCACGAGCGAGAAGTCGTACGTGGCGGGGTCGGCGAAGCCGTTCGGGTCACCGGCGTCGATGTCGTCGGCGAACGGGTCCTCGGCGGTCACCATGACGTGCACCTGCTGCCGGTCCACGTGGTCCTGGCCGACGACGGCCGTGAGGACCGTCTTGCCGTCGGCCGCGCCGCGGGCGCTGGTCAGCAGGTCCCACGCCTTGGCCTTGGTGTTCCATGCCCGCAGCGAGACCAGGCGTTCGGGGTCGGCGACGCCCTCCCAGCGCAGGACGGGCTGGTCCACGTGGCCCTGCACCTTGACGTCGTACCGCTGGTAGACGAGGTCGCGGCCGGTGGGGGCGTCGAGCGTACGGCCGTCGCCGGGTTCGAGCCCGTCGGCCTTGACCCGCTGCTCGCCCGGCACCCGCAACGTCGTCGGCAGCGCCGTGGCCGTGCCCTGGTACGCCTCGTCCGGGCTGAGGATCTTGGCCTCGGAGAACGTGGCCGTCACCTGGCCCCCGCCCGGCTCGCCGACCTTGGCGGAGAGCGTGACGGGGTCCGACACGTCGGCGCTCCCGGAGGCCGGGGTCAGCTCGGCGGGGACGTCGGGGATGCCGGCCGACTCGAAGACGATCTCCTGGGCGGCGGTGTTGCCGAGCCCGTCGACGCCGGTGACGGCCAGGGTGTGGCGGCCCGCCTTCAGGCCGGGGCCGATCTGGACGCCGAGTTCCACGGGCTGTCCGTCGAGCTTGACGTCGGGGCCGGACACGACTCCGGAGGCGTCGTCGAGCGTGACGTCCAGGATGACCGACGCGGTGATCCGCTCGTCCGCGGCGGGGACGCTGCGCGCGACCTTCGGCGCGGAGTTGTCGGTGATCAGCACACGACTGGCCGTCTCGCCGCTGGACGACTTGGCCGCCAGGGTGTGCCGGCCGTCCTTGATCGCGGTGGTGTCCAGGTCGGCGCGCAGGCCGCGGGCCGGGGCGTCCACCAGGAACTCCAGGTCGATCTCGGTCAGCGGGTTGACCGTGTCGCCGCAGTTGCCGTCGCCCATGCCGTACGAGGTCTTGAGCATCTGGCCGGCGGCGGTGCCCTGCGCCGGGGTGAGGCTGATGTTGGAGATCGTGAAGTCGTCCCGGTTGGCGCCGCAGGACGTGGGGTACGTGCCGGCCACGAAGTCGATCGTGTTCCAGCCGGGCACCAGGTACTCGTTGGGGATCGGCAGGTCCACCCGGCGGCTCACGAAGTCGCCGTCGAGCACCACCTTCTGGCCGTTGACCAGCACGAAGTTCTGGTAGCGCGCCTCGATCGAGTTGCTGCCCACGGTGAAGCCGAGCGTCGCCTGGCCCGAGCCGAGCGTCTGGACGACGTGCACGGCGGGGGCGTCGAGGGTGTAGCGCAGCTCGGCCTCGCGCGGGCGGGCCTGGTCGCTGCCGCAGTCGCCGTCGCCCAGGTCGTACGACGGCTTGATGTCCTTGCCCGTCACGGTGGCGCCGTCGAGGGTGAGGGCGAGGTTCGCGATCGTGAAGTCGTCGCGGTTGACGCCGCAGGACTCCTTGTAGTCGCCGGTGACGACCTTGATCGTGTTCTCGCCCGGGATCAGGAACCTGGCCGGGACCGCGATGGTCACGCGCCGGCTCGTCCAGGTGCCGCCCAGGTCGATGCGCTTGCCGTTGACCAGCAGGAAGTTGTCGTACTTGTCCTCGATCGGGTCCGCGGCCACGTCGAAGGCGAGCATGGCGGCGCCGTTGCCGAGGGTGGGCCTGGTGACCGGCTTGGCGCCGTCGACGGTCAGCGACTCGACGCCGCCCGTCCCGGCCGCCGGTACGGTCGCGTACACCGTCTTGGCGCCGGCCACGAGCGTGCCGTCGGTGGGCATCAGCCGCGGCGCGCCCGCCGGGGCGTTGTTCACCGTCACGGTGTTCCTGACGGTCGCGCCCGCGGCGGTGGCGGCGGCGATCACGTGCTCGCCGTTGGACAGCTTGGTGGTGTCCACGTCGGCGGCCAGGCCGGTGGTGCCCTGCGGGTCGGACTGCGTGAAGAACTTGAGCGTGGCGCGCTTGAGCAGCGTGGAGTTGCTGCCGCAGGAGCCGTCGCCGAAGTTGAAGGTGTAGGGGTTGTCCTCGCCGTCGGCCACCTCGCCGAGCAGTTCGAGGCCCACGTCGGACAGGACGAAGTCGTCGTAGTTGAGCCCGCAGGAGGACTGGATCGTGCCGACCACGATCTCGACGGTGTTCTCGCCCTTGACCAGGTTCGCGTTCGGGATCTCGATGGTGGCCCGCTGGTTGACGAAGTCGCCGATCTCGGCCTTGTACGACCCGTTGACCAGGACGTAGCTGTGGTACTGCGCCTCGGTGGAGTTCGAGCCGACCTCGAAGGCCAGCTTGGAGACGCCGACCGTCTTCGTGGCCTCGACGGGGGCGCCGTCGATGTCGAGCTTCGTGACGCTGTCTCCGGCGGTGACCGGGACCGCGGCGACCTTCGCCGTTCCCTCCAGGTACGAGCCGGTGGCGGGGGTGAGCGCGGGCGGGGCGGCGGGGGTGCTCGTGGGGGTGGGGGTCGGGCGGCCTCGGCCCTGCTCCCCCGGGTCGGCGTACGCCGCCGTCACGATGCTGCTCACCAGCACCGCGGCGACCGCGGTGGCGGCGGCGAGCCGTCCCTTACGCCGTAGTCCGCCCAGTAATTGTCGTGCTGCCATCGGCTGCATCGGGTCCTTCCATGACGTTCACGGGGCAGCCGATGATTCCGGCGTGCCCTTCGAGCGGACACGTTGGAGCGCACGGGTGAACGTTGTGCATGGAGAGACTGAAGGGACGGGGAACTGTCTCCTCATTCTGGTCATCTGTCATCAGACAGGAACAACCCCGACAGAAGGAGACGGCGTGACCCGCGGCCCGCGGGCCGGGTGTCACGCCGTCGTGCCGGTCAGAATCAGCTCTGGTGCCCCGGAGCGTTCTTCCAGTCCTGGGGCTTGCTGGCGGAGGGCTTCTTCTCCGTGGTGCTGCGGCTCTGCGTCGAGGAGTTCCGGCTCTTGTCCTTGTCCTTGTCGCCACTCTTCGTCTTACGGGCCTTGTTCTGCGCCATGACGGCTCCTTCCTTCGATACGGGGAGTCAGCGGGTCGCTCGGCTCCGTAACTGCGCGTGCCCAGGGCCCGGACGGTCATACGGCAGGCCGGTCAAGGTTTCCTCAATGACCCGAAATATCCGCACATTTGCGACGGCTTCAGATCTCGATCACGACCTTCCCCGGCACACCGCGCTTGGCCCGGAACGCCTGCCCCGCCTCGGCCAGCGGGTACACCGCGCCCACGTGGGCGCGCAGCAGGCCCGCTCCCGCCTGCCGGGCCAGCTCGGCGAGCTGGACGCGGTCGGGCTCGACGATGAAGAACGCCGCCCGCCCCTCCTCCGGCACGACCGGCGGCGGCGCGGTGATCGAGACGAGCGCGCCGCCCGGCCTGACCTTCGCCGCCGACCCGGCGAGCAGGTCGCCGCCGATCGTGTCGAAGATCAGGTCGACCGGCTCGACCGCCTCCGCGAACGACTGCCGCTCCAGGTCCACGAACTCGTGCGCGCCCAGCTCCGCCGCCAGGCCCGCGACGTTCCCCCGGCCGGTGGCGATCACGTGCGCCCCGGCCCCGCGGGCGAGCTGGACGGCGAGCGTGCCCGTACCGCCGCCCGCGCCGTGGACGACGACCGTCCGGCCCGCCTCCAGGCCGCCGTGCGTGAACAGGCCCTGCCAGGCGGTCAGCCCGGCCAGCGGCAGCGCGGCCGCCTGGATGAAGGTCAGGTTCTCGGGGATCAGGGCCAGGTTGCGGGCCTCGACCGCCACGTACTCCGCCGCGCCGCCGTCGCGGTGCCAGTCGGTCAGGCCGAAGACGCGGTCGCCGACGGACAGGCCGGTGGTGCCGTACCTGACCTCGGACACCACGCCGGCAACCTCGTGGGCGGGTACGGACGGCGCGCGGTCGCGGCCCGCCCGGTCGGTCCACGTGCCCGGCCAGTCCAGCTCGTCCGGGACGAAACCGGCCGCGTGCACCCGCACGACCACGTCGCCGGTGGCCCCGTACGGCATGGGCGCGTCCTCCAGGACGAGCTCGCCACCGGGCCGGTGAACGCGTGCTGCTCTCATCGTCATCGCCTTCCGTCGTTCATCGTCATCATCGGTGACAGGACGGGACAGCGGGCCGAGGTGTGACAGGGACGCGCCGGTCAGGGCCAGGCCCAGCGGATGCCGACCAGGCCGGGCTGGAGGGCCGCGGCCATCAGGTGGACGGCGTGCTGGGAGTTCAGCGTCAGCTCCGACGCCGTCAGCTCGTCGCCGCCCGGACCGCGCCGGGCGAAGCGGTGGATGCGTACCGGCAGCTCGGCCGGGTCGAAGGCCACGCGCAGCACGTACTGGCCGGCCGGGAAGCGGAAGCCGCGCTCGTAGAAGCAGGACTCGGCGCCACTCAGGTCGGCGATCTCGTACCGCAGCACGTGGGTGTCCCCGACCCGCAGCGCGCGGTCGAACAGCAGCTCGGCCACCACCGTCGCCGTCGCGCCGTCCCTGGTGACACGGCCGACCCGGCAGTCCTCCAGGGCGGCGACGGTGACCCGGTCCACGTCGCAGCCGGCGTCGCCCCGGTAGATCATGATGTAGCGGTCGGCGCCCTCCTCGTGGGCCTGCACCACCTGCGTGGTCTCCCGGGCGGTGAGGCTGCGGTCGGGGCCGATCCGCAGCGACTCGTACATGACGGCGATGTGCAGGCGGCGGTCGTCGGCCACCGCGTCCAGCTCGTCCAGCATGGCGGCCACGACCTGCGCGGGCCGGAACAGGGTCGAGTACGCCACCCCCGGCGCCCGGCCACGCGGCTTCGGCGGCCCGAGCAGCCCGATCAGCGAGCGCGGCGGCAGGTCGAGGATGTCCTCAAGGGCGCGTACGGCCCGCAGCGACTCCTCGCGCTCGGGCCGGCGCAGGCCCTGCTGCCAGTAGCTCAGCGTGCTCACCCCGACGTGGAGGCCGCGCTGGCCCAGCCGGTGGCGCAACCGTTCGAGGGTCAGCCCGCGCGCTCCGACCGCGGCCCGCAGGGCTACGTGAAAGGGGCCCGCGCGCAGCGCGGCCTGGAGCTCATCCGCCACGCTGTGAATGTTCACAGATTTCCACAGATTCGTCATCACTTCATGAACGTCATGAAATGTCACCTTCCACAGTGATCTGTCAGGGAAATCCGCTCCCCCTTGTACGGCCATCACCGCAGGTCGAACATCCTTCGCAGCACCCCCCAGCAGAAGGAGCGCCTATGTTCCGCCTGGCCGTGGCCCTCGCCCTAGCGGCGGCCACCTGGATCGCGAGCAGTGCCCCCGCCGACGCCGCGACCTCGTACAAGCTGAACTTCACCCAGCAGTCGCAGCAGTACTCCAACTGGTGCTGGGCCGCGACGGGCAACTCCGTCGCCGCCTACTACGGGTACTCCTACAGCCAGAACCAGTTCTGCAACCTGGCCTTCAACCGCGGCGTCAACACGAGCTGCCCGAACAACCAGGCCACCCTCGGCAACGACCAGACCGCCTTCCGCCAGATCGGCATCAACCCCGGCGTGTACGTCTACGACTACCTCACCTACGCCGCCATCGTCAGGGAGATCGACGCCGAACGCCCGATCATGGCCCGCATCCAGTGGACCAGCGGCGGCGGCCACATGGAGGTCATCTACGGCTACGACAAGACCTCGTCGTACGTGTACTGGGGCAACCCGTGGCCGTCCAGCACCCGCTACAACTGGTCGACCTACAGCTACTACGTCTCGAACTCCTCGTTCTTCTGGACCCACTCGCTCGACTACATCGGCGCGTGAAGGAGGCCACCGGCATGAAGCTCTTCGCAGCGGTCGCCGCCCTGACCGCCCTGTTCCTGTGGGTCCCGAGCCCCGCGCTGGCCGACCCCGGCGCCCCCACCCAGGCCGACATCGACGCCGCCAGGGCCGCCGCCGCGGGCGCCGGCGACACGGTCGGCCGCTTCTTCGCCGGCCAGGGCCGGCAGACCAGCCTCGCCCCCGTGGCGGCGCGCTTCGACGGGCCCACGGTCGCCGTCAACGACCTCAATCCCGACTTCGTCTCCGGGCGGTCGACGCAGATCGCCCGGTTCGCCTTCCTCGCCACCCAGGCCACCGCGCCGGACGGCCAGACGGCCTCCGTCTGGACGACCCGCGACCGTCGGGGCGCGTGGGTGGTCAGCAACATCGCCGGCGGCAGCGACGAGCAGACGTACGGGGGCCAGACCGGCACCGTGTTCCGCGAGCCGCAGCTCAACGCCTGGTACGCCCTGCGCGACGGCAGGGTCGTACCGCTCAACGCCGAGGCCACGCAGTCGCTCGGCCCGGCGGGCGTCCCCGTGGCCGACTACCGGCGGCTGGCACAACAGCGCTACGCCGCCAAACTCCCCGGCAGCGCCTACGCCAGGGACGGCTACGCGGGCGGCTACGGCGTCCCCGGCCCGGGGGGCACCCCCCTGCCCTGGGTCGTGGGCGCCGTGGTCCTGCTCGGCGCGGGGATCACGATCCGCGTCCTGCGCGGGCGCAGCACCTGACAAGATCATCTGTACGGCTCGCGCCTCCGTCGGCCATCTCGGGCGGCGGCGCGGGCCACCCCTTTTGAGTAGCGATTACTCATGCCGTCCATCGGCACGCGGCCCGACCATGGCGGGACAGCTGCTCATCCACGAGGGGGGACGACCATGGCAGACATCCACAGCGGGGCGGCGGCGGGTCCGCCGTCCCCGCCGAGCGCGCCGGTGCTGGACAACTCCGCGCGAGAGGTGCTGAAGGGCACGCTCGTACCACTGCGGGTGCCCACGGCGCACGACGACGCGGGCGGCGGCATCGTCAAGCTGGGGGCGGTCCGGCAGCTCGCACTGTCCCCCGGCGACACCGACGAGGTACGCGACCGCCTCCAGGGCGCCGGGCGCACACCTCCGGGCGTCTCGGCGGAGGCGTTCGACCTGCTCAAGGGCTTCGAGGGGCAGCCGGTCGCGGCGCCGCGCCCCGACCCGGCCGCGCTGTCGCGGGTGCCGGCCGCCGAGCTGGCCCTGTTCGCCGGGACGCTCATCGAGCTGCGCGCCGAACGCCTGCGCGA
Source organism: Nonomuraea spiralis (assembly GCF_014648435.1). Classification (GTDB taxonomy): domain Bacteria; phylum Actinomycetota; class Actinomycetes; order Streptosporangiales; family Streptosporangiaceae; genus Nonomuraea; species Nonomuraea spiralis. The sequence continues at coordinate 258,383 of NZ_BMRC01000009.1, read as the reverse complement.
GGCGGAGAGCGCGGGCGAGCGGGACGCGGCCGTCCGGGCCGCGCAGGCGCTCAACACCGCCGCGGTGGCCCTGCGCGGCCTGACGGTCAACACCGCCGCGCCGCCCATCGGCCTGCTCAACCTCGAACGCATCGAGATGGTCCCGATCGGGATCCAGCGCGGCGAGCTCGTCTCGACCATCCCGCTCGCCCCCGGCGAGCAGACGGCGGTCACGCACAAGGAGTGGTCGGTCACCTCGAAGGAGTTCACCACCATCGTGACGGACTCGCTGGAGGAGGTCAGCGAGACGGGCGTGACCGACAACACCGACCTGTCGCAGTCGACGTCGTCGCAGAGCCAGCACTCCAACCAGTTCAACATCACCGGCACGGTACAGGGCGGCATCCCGATCATCTCCGGCTCCAGCACCACCGGGTTCACCGCGCAGAGCTCGGAGTCGGCCTCGGCCGCCGAGAGCATCAAGCACGCCCGCGCCACGACGCAGAAGGCGTCCTCGCGCTCCCGCCGCGAGCACAAGGTGACCATCTCCACGACCACCGTGACGGGCTCGGAGGAGACCTCGACCCGCGTGCTGAAGAACACGGGCAACGATCCCGTCCGGATCGACTACTTCAGCCTGATGCGCAAGTGGCGGGTCAGGCTCTACCGGTACGGGCTGCGCCTGACGTACGACATCGCGGTGCCGGAGCCGGGGGCGTCGATGCGGCGGGCGTACGCGGAGCTCGAACTGCTGCGCGCGCAGCAGGGCCCGTTCGTGTTCCCGGTCAGGCACTCCGACATCACCACCGACCTGGTGGACCAGAACGGCGACCCGTCCCCGACCGGCGTCCCGAAGTACCAGTGGCTGGCCGACCGGCACGGCGTCACCGTACGGCCGCACCCCGAGGAGCCGACGCCCCTGACGGTCAGCTCGCACGTCAACACCGACGGCAACTGGTGGTTCCTGGACCTGGAGTTCGACGTGCCCGGCGGCACGCACATCCGGGAGATCATGCTGGACGCCCAGGTCGGCAAGGACGACTCCGACGACAAGATGAACTTCGACGTCATCGGCGCCCGCTCCGAGCCGACCTGGCGCAACCTGTCGGACGCGCTGATCATCCGCGACCACCGGATCATGTCGTTCGACGGCACGACGCCCTACATGCGCGGCTTCACCGGCCGCCACAAGATCACCTTCTTCTTCCACCACTCCGAGCGGGTGTTCGTCGGGCTCGGCGTACGGCTCGACCTCACCTCCGAGGCCGTCGAGCAGTGGCGCACCGACGTCTGGAACACGCTCTACAACGCGGCCCAGACCAGGTACTTCGCCGAGCAGGAGGACATCGCCGCGCGCATCGCGGCCATCGAGGAGAAGCTGGCCAACGTCGACACCCTGACGCTGCGGCGCGAGGAGAGCGACGAGATCATGAAGTGCGTCCTGCGGTTCATCCTCGGGAGCGACTTCGACTTCATGCCGGCCGACGTCCTGGCCGCCTTCCTCGCCGCGCGCGTGGACCTCCAGCACGGCATCGGCTTCGACGGCCCGAGCCTCGGCCTCAGCCCGGAGCAGTGGTCGCTGCTGCGGCGGCACGAGGACCTGGTGCGCTTCATCAACCAGGCGATCGAGTGGGAGAACGTGGTGACGTTCCTGTACTCCTACTTCTGGGACGTACCGCCGAGCTGGCCGTTCATCCGGCAGTTGCGGCATCCCGACCCGACCAGGCAGGCGTTCCTGCGGGCCGGCAGCGCGCGGATCGTGCTCACCGTACGCAAGGGCTGGGAGGAGGAGTGGATGCGCTTCGCCGAAGGGGGCGCGGTCGGCGCGCCGGTCCCGGGGCCGTACCTGACGATCGCGCAGGAGATCGCGGCCTACGACGACCGCAACTATCCCGGCGTCCCGCCCGCCAACCCCGAACGGGCGGCCACCCGGCTCCAGGACGCGGCCTTCACCACGTCGTCGTCGGACCTCGCGCCGAGCCCGAACCCGGTGAACATCAGGGTCGGCAACAGCTCGGCGTTCGTCGTCGGGCTGCCGGTCGTGCTGGACGTGGAGGACGACCGCCGCATCCAGGAGGCGCAGGTCGTCGTCGCGATCCCGGACGCCACGCACATCGTGGTCGAACGCCTGAGCTTCGCCCACCGGGGCACGCAGTCCCCCGTGCCGATCCTCCAGCCGGGCGAGAAGGGCGCGCTCATCGCCGAATGGCACGAGTACACGCCGTCGTCCGGCACCGACATCGCGCTCACGTCCAACCTCGCGACGATCTCGTAGGGCGGCCGGCCCGATGACGTACTTCTGCTTCCAGAGGAGCCAGAACGACCGGGTCTCCCGCGTCTCGCTCAACGTGGGCGAGGAGACCCAGCCGATGATGTGGAAGGGGGAGAAACCCGACGACAACGTGCACGCCGTGCTCTTCCACCACGACCCTGGACGGGTGTTCCTGGAGGAGACCCGGGCCTCCTACAGCCCGCAGAGCTCGTACCGGGTGTTCGCGCTGACCGGCAGGACGCCGGGATCGGGCCGCTTCGAGGCCGTCGAGGTGCCGCGTACGGGCGCCCTGAGGACGCTCGGCCAGTTCGACCTCGACGTCCGGGACGCCGACGACGAGGCCGACCTCGTCTACACCGGCAAGTTCCTCTACTGGCGCAGATCCATGCCCGCCGCCCTCCGGGGAGCCGGCCCCCTGCTGTACGCCGCCACCTCGGGCCTGGTGGGACACCAGATCGGCACCATGCAGAACAGCAAGGACCACGGCCCGCTGCCCGAGGGCCTGTACTCGTTCCTCACCCACATCGACCCCCGCCAGGGCTCGATCGAGGCGGCGAACCAGCGGGGCGACAAGGCCGTCGCCAACCCGGAGGAGGGCCTGCAGTTCCTCCCCGTGGGCGGCAACGGCCCGGTCTTCCCCGACTGGGGCACCTTCCGCGTCCGGCTCACCCCGATCAAGGGCAACATGTTCGGGCGCGGCGGCTTCTACCTGCACAACTCACACAAGGGCTACAGCCACGGCTGCATCGAGGTCGGCGTGAACGCCGACGGCCTCGACTTCTTCTCGGGCCTGCTGGCCTACGCCGGCAGCCAGCCGCGCAAGCCGAAGCTCGTGCTGCGGGTCAGGTACTCCTACCCGGAGACGTTCACCCTGGGCAAGACACTGCGCTGACCCCGGGGGGCGGGCTGCGCCGACCGTCCTGTTGTCACCACCGGCAGCGGGCGCGGGCGGCGGAGACCGTCACCTCGTGGGTGTCGTCGGCCTTGACGGGCTGGTTGCCGACCAGGACGGTGAGCCGGCCGGGGGCCGGGACCGTCCAGGTGCCCAGCGGGGCCCAGCGGCCCCGGTAGGCGCGCTGGTCCACCGTGACCGGCGGGCCGAGGTGCGGCGCGTTGGTGTTGTTGTCGTCCAGGTAGTAGAAGGCGAGGCCGGTCGAGCGGGGGTCGTCGGGGATGTGCACGTCGATGGTGCAGCGGGCGCCGCCGCGCGTGTCGAAGTACCAGTTGACGCCCTGGTTGAAGTGGGCCGGCTCGTTCCCGACCCGCAGCGCCAGGGCCGCGCCCTCGCAGCCGTCGCGCTTCCAGCCGCCGCTGACGGGACGCCAGGCGGGATCGGCGTAGAACCACTCCGCCACGCATCGGGGCCCGTGCACGGCGCTCCAGCGTACGGGGCCGGTGGGTGCGGGCCCCGGCGGAGGCTGCGTCACCACGCCGCCCCCGGGATCCCCGGAGGCGGTCGCCGGGGTCGCGGGGGACGTGGCAACGGAGGTCGGCGTGGCACCGGCGGGCGCGATGGTGGCGGTCGTGGTGCTGGTGGCGGTGCTGGGATTGGGAGTGGAGGGCTTGGTGAGGCGGGGGAGCATGATCGCGGCGGTAGCGCCGACGGCCGCGAGGACGGCGCCCGCCGCCAGCGCCCGCCCCGCCCAGGACGCCCCCGCACGGCGCGTCACCGCCCCCGTCGGTACGTCCTCCTCAAGGCCGACGGCCCCCACGAGCGCCTGATACTCCTCGTCATCACCCCAGGACCACGGCCCAGCGGCGTTCGCGGCATTCCCTACGGCGTCCCCGGCGGTGTTAGCGGCGGTGTTCGCGGCGAGGGACGCCACCTGGTCGGCGGTGATTCGGTCCGCCGGGTTCCGGGCGGCGCAGCGGCCGATCAGCTCCGCCAGCCGCGGATCCACGCCGCCCACGTCGATGTCGGCGTTCAGGCTGCTGTAGAGCACCGCCATCGGCTCGCCCCGGCCGAAGGGCGGACGGCCCGTGGCCGCGTACGCGATCGTGCCGGCCAGTGCGAAGACGTCCGCCGCCGCCGTGATCGGCTCACGCCGTACGGCCTCGGGGGCGATGTAGCCCGGCGTGCCGACGATCTCCCCCGACGTCGTGATCGTGCTCTGGCCGGGGGACCGCGCGATGCCGAAGTCGATCAGCCGCGGCCCCTCGGGCGACAGGATGACGTTGTGCGGCTTGAGATCGCGGTGCTGCACGCCGTGCCCATGTACGTCGGCCAGCGCGGCGGCCAGCCCCGCGAGCAGGCGCAGGCACAGCCCGTACGACAGCGGCCCCCGCTCCGACACCGCCCGCAACAACGTCGGCCCCCGCACGTACGCGGTCGCCAGCCAGTACGGCGGCGTCGTCACCCGGGCGTCCACCAGCGGCGCCACGTACGGGCTGCGCAGGCCGCGCAGCGTGGCGGCCTCCCGGCGGAAGCGTTCCATGGCCTCGGCGTCGGCCGGGTCGTGCCGGATCACCTTGATCGCCAGCAGGCCCCGGCGGCGGCTCCTGGCCAGGTAGACGACGCCCATGCCGCCCGCGCCGATCCGCCCGAGCAGCCGATGACCGCCGATCTCGGACGGATCCGTCGCCTGTAACGCCTGCACGCTCATCGCAATCGATCATGACAGACCAGCCGGCCGGAAGGGAGCCCCCGAGCCCCCGTCACCCTGCGCCCGTCACCCCCTGCCGCCGCCCTCCATGCCCCCGTCCCCGACGCCGTCCTCCACGCCATCCTCCACTCCGTCCTCCACTCCGCCTCCGACGGGGAGCAGGCCGCGGTCGGCGAAGACCTTCCTCGCCACGAACGTGGCGTTGATCGCGCGCGGCATGCCGCAGTAGACGGCGGAGTGCAGCAGGGCCTCGGTGATCTCAACAGGGGTCAGGCCGACGTTGAGCGCGGCGTTGACGTGCACGTCAAGCTGAGGTTCGCAGCCGCCGAGCGCGGTGAGCATGCCGAGGGTCACCAACTGGCGGTCGCGGGGGGCGAGGCCGGGACGGTCGTAGATCTCACCGAAGGCCCAGCCGACCACCTGGCGGGCCAGTTCGGGCGAGACATCGGCGAGGGAGTCCACGACTCGCTGCCCGGCCTCGCCGTCGATCTCCCGCAGCACCTTCAGGCCGTGCTCGTACTGCTGTTCCCGGTGGGTTCCGGTGTCAAGGTTCGTCATGCGGTGAACCATAGGAGTTCGAGCGCGCTCAAAGGCAAATCTGACATCTACCCAGATAGTCAGATCTGATCGCCCAAATCACTCGACCGCCATTCTTTGGGCTCTACGGAAAATTCATCCGCCTTTCACCGTGATTCACCGACACCGCAATGTCCGACTTATTCGACACCCACCCTGTTCGCTCCAGATATCGTGATACTTCGTGTTTACTCGGGGTTGGTGAACACCACGATCCCGTCATTCTCACCGGCCCGCCGCCACCCCAGCCGCTCATAAAGGCGAATGGCGTCAGGAGCGCCCGTCGAGGTCAGCAACCAGCTACGGTCGCCGCCGCACAGCAGGTCCAGGATGCGCCCCGCCAGCCCCCGTCCGCGGGCGTGCGGGGCCACCGCCAGCTCGTCCACCTGCAGCGCCCCCGCGAGAAGCCGGTCCACCCCCTCCGGGCCGAGCGCCGCCAGCACCTTGCCGTAGCTGCGCGCGACCGGCAGCGGCGACGCCGTCGTCCAGGCCGTCCCGAACCCGCAGAGCCCCGTGTCCCCGAAGGCCAGTACGGCACGGAAACCCGGCCGCGCGGCGTCGACGGCGAACCGGTCGCCGAAGTCGGCGACCTCGCCCTCCCCCTCGTTCCACGGCGGCCCGGTGAACACCTCGCGGTAGAGGTCCATCAGCTCCGTGCGCCGCCCGAGCGCCTCGTCGCCGGTCATCAGTTCCAGCCGTACGTCCGTACGATTCACCATCCGAACCTCACTGTCTAGTTCGCGTATGACAGTGACGATAGCGGACGTACGGCTAAACCGGCACCCCCACGCCCGCCCCGCCGGCCGCTCGCGGCACAGGCTCCGGCGGGGCCGCGTCTTCTGGACGGCAGTGCTAGGGATTTATCGAGTCACAGTAAAGCGACACCACCGCTTCTTATGTCGATAAAACTGGACAAGTCGGCTGTAGGGCCCTCGTAAATCTGGTCAAGCTTTAGCAGCTCATGCCTGTCTTGTCAGAACTCGGAACTCAATGCGCGGGTAAGACTGCTCATGCCGGAGACCGACGGCAGTCGACATGTCCCGCGGCGGTTCTCAAAAACCTCTGAACGGAAAGTGCGATGAAATCAACTATGAAGAAGCCGGCGGCGGTGCTCGCCACGAGCGCGCTGCTGCTGCTCGGTGGCGGCCAGATGCCGGCGCAGGCCGGCACTGCCACCACCGCGTCGTATCAGAGCCCGGCCGGGGAGAAGCCGGTCCTGAGGGGCCACTGCGGCTGGCGCCACTGCGGTCCTCGCTGGTGGTGGGGTCCGCGCTGGGGCGGCTGGTGGGGCGGCCACGACCACGACCACGACGACGACCACCGCCACCACCACGGCGTTCGTGGTCCGCAGGGCCCGCGCGGTCCGCAGGGCCCTCCCGGCCGCAGCCACAGGCCGGTGAAGGACCACGACGACCACGACAACGACCATGTCGACGACAACGACAAGGACGACCGTGGGCACCACGGGGACGACGACGACTGGGGCGAGTGGGGCGAGAACTTCGACGGGGGCTTCAACTAGTCCTCGGCGACGTTCCCGCTGAGACATCCGCACGCTGAACGGCGGGGTTCCCCGGCGACATGACGCATACCGGCCACCGGACGAAGACCGGCTCCCGGTCCGGTGACCGGCCACGCGCCACGTCTCCCGGCGAACCCCGCCGCCAGCCCCGACCCCGCCTCACCCGACAGCAGTCCGCCCTCTGACACCTCCGCCGAAACACCCCGTCCGCCACCCCACCCGCCGGACCTCAAGCGTCTCCCCAGCCCCCTCGCGCCCCACCCGAAGCGCCTTCCCGCCCCCCGCGGACCGTCCTTGCGAATCGGGAAACGGACGGTAATGCCTTTTCTCACCGCCTGGGCTATGGTCGGCCTTATGACGGGACCGTGGAGAACCACACGAGGCCCCATCGCGCTGTGCTGCGTGGTGGGCCTGGTTCTGCTGTCCCTGCTGGTCGCCGGCCCCTCCTACGCCGACGACCAGACATCCGCGCAACCCTTCTCCACCGGCCACGAGTGGAACCCGGACAAGGGCGGCGACCGGATGCCGAGCCTGCCGCCCCAGGCGTCCAGCGGCCGTGAGCACCACGTGCTCTCGCTCTGGCCGCCGCTGCGCGGCATGCGCCACGCCGAGGCCGCCCATCTCACGCTGCTCCCGGCGCCCGGCACGGACGCGGCCGCGATCCGCGATCCGCAGCAGATCGGGCACCGCACGGCGGGCTCGCGCAGCCCGCCGCTGATCTAGCTCTCCTCCTTCACGAGTCGCCGCCTCCCGGCCGTGCCAAGCGCGCCGCGGGGCCGGTCGTCGCGTGTGCCCGGCCTTCGCGTGCCGGGTGCTCGTGCTGCCCGGCGCCCGCGGGTTCCCGTACGGCCCGAGGGCGCCGCCGTGGCGTTTCCCGGATACGGGACACGCCCTTTCTCTCGTCCTTCGCGTACGAGTCCCGCGTACGAGTCTTCCGCGTACGAGCAAGGAGCGATCATCGTCATGTCCGACGTCGGATCAGTCCACGAACACTCACCGCGACCACCCGCGGTCCACCGCGCCCATGTGGTGCTCGACCTGGGAACCTCGCGCACCCGTTCGCTGTCCCTGGACGGGTTCGCCATCGCCGACCGGCCCTCGGCGGTCGTCGTCCCGTCGCCGGAGAGCGCGGCCGGGATGCCGGTCCGCCCGATCCGGCGCGGCATGGTCGTCGACCCGGGGGCCTGCCTGCGGCTCGTGCATCTCGTGCTGCAGGACGCCTGGCTCTCCGGAGGCAGGCCGCTGGAGCACGTGATGGCCGGGGTGCCGAGGGCGGCGACGGGCAGCGACCGCCAGGCGGTGCGCACGGCTGTCGCGGAGGCGGCCGGCTGCGAGGTGACGCTGGTCGAGGCGCCGCTGGCGGCCGCCGCCGGCGCGGGCGTGGACATCGCGGGTCCCGGGCCGTACCTGGTGCTGGACGTGGGGGCGGGCATCGTCGAGGCCGTCGTCGTCAGCGGCGGCTTCGTCACCGACGCCGCGGCGCTCCAGCTCAGCGCCACGACCAGCGCCGGCCTGCTGCCGGACGCGCTGGAGGGCGTCGTGGAGATGACGGCCGGCCTGCTGCGCCGCCAGCCCGCCCACCTCCGTCCGGCGGCCCGCGCCAACGGCCTGACCGTCACGGGCGGGGGCGCGCTGCAGACGCGGCTGCTCGACCGCCTGCACACGGTCCTTCGTACGCAGGTCACCGCCACGCCGGAGCCTCAGCACGCCACCATCCGCGGCCTGCTGCGCCTGTGCCTGCGCCCGGCGGCGCCCGTAATCGCCCTCTGAATCCCCGCACCACCCGCGGAAAGGAACATTCGATGACCGACCACCTCAGCACCGTGCAGCTCCAGTCCCTGCGTCAGGACATCGACGAGCAGCTAGAGCGGCGTTCCCGCCACCTGCTGGGCCTCCAGGCCGCGGCCGAGGACGGCAGCGGCGCCGACGGCACCTGGCAGGAGCTGCTGGTCTCGCTCGCCACCGCCGACCGGGCCATCGCCGAGCTCACCCAGGCTCTCGACCGGCTGTCCACCGGCGCGTACGGCCGCTGCTCGCACTGCGAGGCGGGCATCCCGTTCGAACGGCTCAAGATCCGCCCGCTGGCGCGCTTCTGCATCAACTGCCAGCGCCGGCAGGAAGCCGCCTGACCACCGGGGCCGGCCGCCCGCGTCCCCCGGCGCGGGCGGCCGGCCCCGGGCCCGCTTGGACAGAAATATGCAGACCGGTCTAGTGTGAGCCGCATGGCGGTCAAAGGCGACGAGACGCGGGCAAGGATCATCGCGGCGGCCCGGACGCTGGTGGAGGCCCAGGGCTCCCACGGCACCGGCCTCAACGAGGTGCTCGCGGTGGCCGGCGCCCCCCGAGGCTCGCTCTACCACCACTTCCCCGGCGGCAAGGACCAGCTCGTCGGCGAGGCGCTCACCGCCGCCGGACGGGAGGTCGACGCCATGATCGCCGGCCTGGCCGACACGGTCCCCGACGTCCGCGAGCTGGTCCCGGCCCTCCTGGACGCGCTGGCCGACAGGATGGTCGCGGCCGATTACGCCAAGGGCTGCCCGGTGGCGACCGTGGCCCTGGAGGTCGCCTCGTCCAACGAGCACTTGCAGCGGATCTGCGGCGGCATCTACGAGGGCTGGCAACGACGGCTGGCCGACGCCCTGCGCGCCGGCGGGCACGAGGCGGCCGACGACCTCGCGGCGACCGTGCTCGCGCTGGTCGAAGGCTCGCTGGTGCTGGCCCGCGCCGGCCGTAGCCGCCTTCCCGTCGAACGGGCCCGCCGTCAGCTCGTCAGGCTGCTGGCGTGAGCGGGCGGTTTTCCGTGCCCGCAGAATATGCAGATCGGTCTAGAGAGGATTGCTGATGGAAGACGCCGTGGTGTTCGGCGCGACCGGCTTCGTCGGGAGATGGACGGTCCTGCACCTGCTGGACCAGGACCGTACGGTGGCGGCCGTCGTCCGCCGCCGGGACGACGCGTTGCGCGACTGGCTGCGCGGGCACGGCGTGGACGCCACGCGGCTCGTACTGGTCGAGGGCGACGTCACCGCCGGGCCCGGCCTGGGCCTGAGCGCGGCCGACGACCGGCGGCTGACCGGCACGCGTGACGTGTTCAACGCCGCCGGCCTCTACCGCTTCGGCATGGAACGCGAGCAGGCCAGGGCGGTCAACGTCGAGGGCGCGCTCAACGTGCTGGAGTGGGCCGCCACCCGGCCCCGCCTGCGCCGGCTGGTCCACGTGTCGGGGTACCGCGTCGGGCTGGACCCCCACCCGCGCCACCCGCTCCCGGAGGCCGAACTGGCGGCCCTGTACCGGACAAAGGGGGCGTACGAGGGCTCGAAGGCCGAGGGGGACGCGGCCGTACGGGTGAGCGCGGCGCGGCTCGGCGTACCGCTGACCGTGGTGAACCCGAGCAGCGTCATCGGCCATTCGCGCACCGGCGAGGCCGGCCAGTACCTCGGGCTGGCCGCGCTGGTCCGGGACCTGTGGACCGGACGGCTGCCGGCGCTGCCCGGCGGGGCCCGCACGTTCGTGCCCGTGGTGACGGTGGACCACTTCGCCCGGTTCATGGCCGCCGTGCCCGAGCACGATCCCGAGCCCGGCGGCCTGCACTGGGTGCTCGATCCCGCCACGCCCGACCTGCCGGACCTGATCCGGCTGCTCGCCGGTCACCTCGGCGTGCCCGCGCCGCGCTTCCGTGTGCCGGTGGCCCTGGTCCGCCGCCTGCCGCCCGCGCTGACCGGCGCCGATCCCGAGACGCTGGGCTTCCTGACCGAGGACCGTTACGACACGGGCTCGGCCGACCGGGTCGCCCGCTCGGCGGGGCTACGGCAGCCGCCCGCCGGGGACGCGCTGCGCCGCTGGGCCGACCGCCTGGTCGCGGACCGCTTCGGGGCGGCGCCGGCCGCGCGTCCCGGGGGGTTCCACGACGTGGCCGGGTCGCGTACGTACGTCGCCGGGGACCGCACCTCGCCGGACCTGGTGCTCCTGCACGGCCTCCCGCTCGACGGCGACTCCTGGCACGCCCTGCTCGACGAACTGGACAGCACTCCCTCCCACCTCCCCGACGAACTGGACAGCACCCCATCCGCCCAACCCGACGAACAGGACGGCACCCCATCCGCCCTTGTCGCCGATCTGCCGGGGTTGGGGCGTTCGTCACCCACTGCGGCGAGCCCGCTGGAGTGGCTGACCGGGCTGCTGGCGCCGGTGCGCACCCGTCCGGTGATCGTCGCCCATTCGGCCGCCGCCGCGCCCGCGCTCCGCTACGCCGCCGCCCACCCCGGCCGGGTCGCGGCCCTGGTCCTGCTCTCCCCCTACTTCCTCCAGCGGAGGCCGTCCCGGCTCACCCTGCTGCTCGCCGGCCCCCTCCTCAGAAGAGGCGGCGCCGACCGTCTCACGACCTCCCTTCTCGGCCCGGCCGTCCCGGACGAGGGCGTCCGGGAGGCGGTGGCCGGCGCCGCCGCCGGGCTGCGGCGTCCCGGGGTCGCCCGGCGCACCGCGCGCGTGTTGCGGGCCGCGCACCGCCCCGCCGAACGCGCCGCCCTCCGTACGCTGCTCGGCGGCCCGGTCCCCGTGCACCTCGTGGCCGGCGAACTGGACCCGCTGACCGGCGACCCGGGCCCCATAGCCTCTGTCACCACCATCGAGGGCGCCGGGCACCATCCGCACCTCACCCACCCGGCCGCCGTCGCGGAGATCGTCCGGCAGATCGCCCGCGGGTACGTCCCGGACGGTTGTCCGCCCCCGCCCGCGCCTGAGATCATGACCGACCCACTCCCCCAGAACGTCAGGAAACGATGAACTCCTTGACCTACACCGAACCCGCCGACCCCCAACCCGAGATCCAGCTCGCCGGCGGCGACGTCACCGCGGGCGTCGTCCGCGTCGGCGACACCGTACGCCGCCCCGTGGGCACCAACTCCCCGCTCGTCCACGCGCTGCTGCGGCACCTGGAGGAGGCCGGGTTCGCGGGCGCGCCGCGTTTCCTCGGCATCGACGCCGCGGGACGCGAGGTGCTGACCTTCGTCCCCGGGGAGGTCGCCGGGCGTCCCAGGCCGGCGTGGCTGGCCGACGAGGAGCGGCTGACCTCCGTGGGCCGGCTGGTACGCGCCTACCACGAGGCGGTGGCGGGGTTCGTCCTGCCCGAGGGCGTACGGGCCGACTTCGGGTTCAGCGAGCCGCCGGGCATGCCGCCCGCGCCGCCGTACCCGCCGGAGCTGGTCGGGCACCTGGACTACACGCCGGACAACATCGTGTTCCGCGACGGCGAGGCCGTGGGACTGATCGACTTCGACATGGCCAGGCCGACGAGCCGGGTCGACGAGCTGATGAACGCGATGATGTACTGGGCGCCGCTGGCCGACCCCGCCGACGCCGATCCGCCCCTGCACGAGGTGGACGTGCCGCGCCGCTGCCGCCTGCTCGCCGACGCCTACGGGATGTCGGAGACCGACCGGGCACGCCTGGTCGAGGTGGCCCTGCTGCGTACCCGGCGGTCGTGGTTCTCGATGCGGCAGATCGCCGAGGAACAGGGCGGCGGCTGGGCCCGGATGTGGGAGGAGGGCGTCGGCGACCGGATCAAGCGGCGCGAGACGTGGCTGGAGCGGCACGCCGTGGCGATCGACGCCGCCCTCACCGCACCCTGATCGCCGGGTCCTACCTTCCGGGAGGCGGCAGACGCAGGGCGAGCAGCGCGATGTCGTCCGTACGCGGCGACGGCGCGAGCGCCAGCACCTCCTCGCAGAAGTCGTGGAGCGAGCTCCGGGCCAGCGTGCCGGCGTGGCGGCGCAGCCGGGCCAGGCTGGTGTCCAGGTTCGTGCCGGGCACCTCGACCAGCCCGTCGGTGTAGAGCAGCAGCGTGCTGCCCGGCGGCAGCGGGACCAGGGCGTCGCGCCGGGCCACGTCGTCGAGGTGCACGCCCAGCAGCAGGGACTGCCCCTCCTCCAGGTAGCGGGCCTGCCCGTGCGCGGTGACGAGCAGCGGCGGCAGGTGACCGGCGCTGGTCCAGCGCAACATCCGCGTGTCCGGCTCGCCGCCGGGCCGCGGCGGCTCGATGCGGGCCAGGATCACCGAGGCCGTGGGGACGTCGCTGGCCACGGCCATGACCTTGTTGAGCCGGTCGAGGATGAGGCTGGGCGACTCCTTGTGGTCGCAGGCCAGGGCGCGCAGCATGTTGCGGAGCTGGGCCATCTGCCCGGCGGCCTCCAGGTCGTGGCCGGCGACGTCGCCGATGGCGATCGCGGTGACGCCGTCGGGCAGCACGAACGCGTCGTACCAGTCGCCGCCCACCTGTGAGCCGGCCGGGGCGGCCAGGTAGCGGGCGGCGAGCTGGAGGTGGTCCACCTGGGGCAACGGGGTCAGCAGGTGGCGCTGCATGGTGTCGACGATGTCGCGCTGCTGGCCGAACAGGCAGGCGTTGTCGGCCGCCAGGGCCGCGGTGCGGGCGATGTCGGCCACCAGGTCCACGTCCGCCTCCGTGTACGGCCGCGTCGCGCTGGTACGCGCCACCGTCAGCGCCCCCAGCACGCGGCGCGGCGTACGCAGCGGCGCCACGATCGCCGACGAGCCGCCCAGCACGTTGAACAGGGCGTCGTGCGCCGCGGCCAGCGGCCCGTCGGGCGGGGCGGCGATCTGCTCGGGGCCGAGCAGCAGCGCCTGCTCCCCGCGCAACACCCGGACCAGCGCCGACCGGGAGGCCCCCTTCGGCAGCGACGGCAACTCGGCGAACCAGGACGGGTCCACCGGCTCGACCCCGGACGCGGCGACGGCCAGCCGGCGCAGGTCGCGCGGACCCAGGAACATGTCCACGGCCGCCCAGTCGGCCAGGCGCGGCACCAGCAGCCGGCCGAGCCGCGTCATCGCCTCGTTCACGTCCAGCGTCTGGGTGAGGACGGCGCTGAGCTCGGTCAGCAGGCGGAACTGCTCGGTCAGCTTCTGGGCGCGGACGAGCTGCTCGGCCTGCCGGCCGGCCGCGTCGAGGCGTTCGACGATGTCGATGAAGACGACGACCACGCCGGCCGGCTCGCCGTCCGGGTCGAGGGGCGAGGCCAGCCAGGACACCGGGAGCAGCGAGCCGCCGGCGGTGGCGAAGGTGGCGAACTCGCTGCGTACGGACCGGCCCTCCCGGCACACCGTCACCAGCTCGCAGCCGGAGCGGGGCGGGAGGGTGCCGTCGAGGCGGCGGTGCAGCATGTCGTGCGCGTCGGCGCCGCGCAGCTCGTCGGTGGGGAAGCCCAGCAGGGTCGCCGCCGCGGGGTTGGCCCACGTGATGTGGCCGGCCGGATCGGTGAGGTAGATGCCCATGCCCGTGCCGTCGAACGCCGCGCGCAGCAGCCACTCCTGGGGCTGTCCGCCGGAGCCGTCCGGACGGTGTGCGATGTCACCCCGATCAGCCATCATCACACTACGTTATCGGATGATTACTGACATGCGGGCTTCGAGTAGAAGGAATGTGCCAGGGCTAGGACCACGGGAATGCGCCGGCCATGGCGTCGCTCCGACGCCTCCCGCGATCGCGGGAGGCGTCCGAGGGCGTCAGCATGCGCAGCCGCAGCCGGGAGCCGAGGCCGGTCTGCTCCAGCGCGACGGAGTCGCACAACTGCTGGATCACCCACAGGCCGAAGCCGTGGGAGGCGGTCGGGTCGACGCCGGCGGCGTCGAGGTGGTCGGGGGACAGGCGGCCCGCGGTGTCCAGGATCTCCACGCACACGCCGATCGCGTCCCGGGTCGCGGTGACCAGGCCGGCCGAGCCGCCGTGGTCGAGGACGTTGGTGACGGCCTCGTTCACCGCGAGCACCAGGTCCTCCAGCCGCTCGCCGGCCAGGCCGCCGTGGCGGCCGTGGATGCGCACCAGGTCGCGGATGAACGCAAGATCGGCGCTGATGGGACAGCGCAGCTCGAACTCCACACGCATGATCGTCTCGTCTGTCGGGCGTCGGGATGGGGTACGCCGGCCCTCTTCAGCTTTCCCGTCGATCGATCGTCAAACGCGCCGGCCGCTCACCCGGTGACGGCCTGGGCCAGGGCGATGCCGCACCAGGCCGCTCCGAGGCCGGCCGCGACGCCGGCCACGGCGTTGAGCGCGGCGTAGGTGCGGGCGCCGTTCTGCAGCAGCCGCAGGGTCTCGTAACCGAAGGTGGAGTACGTGGTCAGCGCCCCGCACAGGCCCGTGCCGAGGAGGGCGCGCACCCCGTCGGAAGTGGGCAGCGCGAGCAGGAAGCCGAGCAGCGCCGACCCGGCCACGTTCACGGTGAAGGTGCCCCAGGGGAACTGGCTGTCGTGCCGGGCCTGGACGGCGCGGTCGACCAGGTAGCGGGCGGGCGCGCCCACGGCGGCCCCGAGCGCCACCAGCAGCAGCGTCGTCACGGCCGCCCTCCTCCCTGGGAGGTACGGGCGCCGAAGCGGCCGAACAGCCCGCGTCCGAGCGTCTGCCCCAGGAACACCGCGGCCAGCGCCGTGACCAAGGTGACCGCCAGGTACGCCAGCGCCGTGCGCGGCTCCCCCGCGGCCAGGGCCCCCTGGGCGTCGGCGATGGAGGTGGAGAACGTGGTGTAGCCGCCGAGCACGCCCACACCGAGGAACGGCCGGGTCAGCGGATGGGCCTGCCAGACCTCGGTGATGGCCACCATCAGCAGCCCGATCAGCAGGCACCCGGAGACGTTGACGGCCAGCGTCGGCCAGGCGAAGCCGCCGGGCGGCACCGGGAAGGCGGTCAGGACGGCGTACCGGGCCAGCGCGCCGAGCACGCCGCCGGCCGCGATGACGGCGAGGGTGGCGACCGGCGCCCGGGCCAGCTCCCTGCGCTGGGCGGGCACATGGAGGTCGATGTCGGGATCGACCGCGGCGCCCGGATCGACCTCCGCCCGGACGGCGTGCGCACCACCGAGCTGCTCCTCCTCGGAGGCGGGATCGGGCCTGCCGGGACGGGCGTGAGTCATGAGGCATCTCCTACCAGCACGTGAGCGTGGCACATCTCTGGCAGGGACCGTTGGCGGCCGACGCCGCGGTTATCCCCGAACGGACGGGGGGCGGCGGGCCCCACCGCCGCGGCTCCCGGCACAGGGGAGCCGCCCCCATCATACCGGCGGCCCCGACCGAGCCCCGTCGTTGACAGGGTTCGCGACCTGCACCAAGGTGAACCCAGGCCGACAGGAGGGGGCGCCCATGTCGAACGAGCGCGAGCTTCCGGGAGTGAACAGCATGCCGCCGCCGCCACGCCGGGGCGACGGCGCCGACTACTCGGTGGCCACGGGCGAGGACAAGGCGGCCACCGCCTTCCGCCGCGCCCTGAGCTCCCCCCGCAGCCGCGAGGCCGTGCGCGCGCTGGTCGACGCCGACGGCCAGCTGCCGATCGCCGACCTGCAGAGCCGGGCCGGGATGCCGTTCCTGCAGTTCACGGCGATGCTGGCCGAGCTGGCGGAGGACGGCCTGGTGACCGTGACGGGCCCGCCCGGCGACGAGATCGTCCACCTCTACCGCGAGGCCTGAGCCATGTGGATCTCGTACGCCGCGGTGGCGCTCATCGGGGCGATGGTGGCGCTGGCCGAGCTGGTGTCCCGCTACCGCGACGACCCCTCGGGCGCGCTGCTGTCGGTCCCGGCCGCGCTCTACCTGGCGGTCAACGCGGGGGGCGCCGTGGCGGCCCTGTGGATGGTCACCCAGTTCCGGTGGACGTTCGGCGCGGCCGGGGAGAGTGTCGCGTTCACGCAGGTGCTGGTGGCCGGGTTCGGGTCGGGCGCGCTGTTCCGCAGCTCGCTGTTCAACGTCACCGCGGGCAACCAGGTCATCGGGGTCGGGCCGAGCGCGGTGCTCACCGTGATCCTGTCGGCCACCGACCGGGCGGTCGATCGAGGGCGAGCGCGGATCCGGACGAAGGTGGTCGGCGAGATCATGGCCGGGTTCCCGTTCGAGCGTGGCGCGGACGCCCTGTTCCAGTACAGCATGGCGGCCCTGCAGAACTTCACTCCCGCCGAGACCAAGGTGGTGGAGGACCGGATCACCTCCCTGCGTTCGGGCCGCGAGGCCACGCTGCCCGAGCAGGTCAAGTCGTACGTGCTGGGGTTGTCGTTGCAGGCGCTGGTCGGCGAGAAGGTGCTGATGGAGCTGGTGGCCTCGTTGCGGCCGATACTCGACCAGACGCCGCCCGCCGAGCAGGTGCTGCTCGACGCCCTCCGGGCCAACGGCGGGTCCGAGCCGCGCAAGTTGCAGGCGCTGTCGGGCCTGCAGCTCTTCGAGTTCTCCCGCGTGCTCGACGCGCTGATCGCCGCCGGGCGCGTCTCGGTCGACACCGCCTCCGGCCGCGAGATCGTCACCGTGGCCAAGGCCGCCGGCTAGCCCGATCAGCGCTCCCGCCGGCCGTGCAGGCCGTCGAGGGAGGTGCGCAGGCGGCGGCGCCAGTGGCCGACGCGGTGGGGCGTCCACCGGCGGACCTGGCGTTCAAGCTCGCGGGCGACCTCCTCGGTCCCGGCGGCGTCGCCGACCACCGTCAGGCACGTCGCCAGCCCGATGTGGGCGTCGAACCAGCGTTCGCGGTGGCGCTCCCCGCCGCTCCGCCCGGCCAGCTCGCCGTAACTCGCGACCGCCGTACGGAAGCCGCGCAGCGCCGGGGCGTCCCGCTGGGCGTGCAGCGCAGTGACGCCGAGGCTGAGGCCGAGCTCACCGGCCAGTACGGCGGCCGCCTCGCCACGATGCCTGCGACTCAGCCAGAGCGCGCTCCCGAGCAGCGGTTCGAGCAGCCGCGACGCCTCGTGGGTGTGGCCGGACCGGCCGAGCTCCCCCGCCTGGGCCATCGACGCCTCGATCCCGGCCAGCCGCTCGCCGAGGCGCTCGGGCGGAAGGGCCAGCAGGGCGTCGAGCTCGGCGATCTGGCCGTCCAGCACCCTGAACAGGGTGGCCGTGTCGGGAGGCTCGGCGCCCGTGGACTCGTACAGGCGGCGGGCGATGCCGGGGTGGCTCCTGAGCCTGCTCATCGACACGTCGTCGTCGCCCAGGCCGCCGCCGGACGCGCGGGCCTGCCGGTAGGCGTCCGCGGCCTCCTCGACGCGGCCCAGCATGTGCAGCGCGGATCCGGTCAGGTAGGCGCAGCGGAAGGCGTCGAAGCGCAGGTCGGGGCGGTTGGGCAGGACCTCGGCGTACAGGGCCGCGGCCGTGGCGCCCTCCTGCGCGGCCTGCTCGGGGCGTCCCGTCTCCATCAGGAGCGAGGCCAGGCGCCGGTGGGAGTCTGCCAGCGCGGCGGCGTCCCGGCCGCCGGTCGCGGCCAGCGTCTCGGCGATGCCGGTGGCGGCGGCCAGCGCGTTCAGGGCCTCGTCGGCGTAACCGGCCTCGGCCAGGACGGCGCTGAGCGTCTCCAGGGTCAGCATCCGCGTGGTCGTCGCCTCGTCGCCGCCCTCGTCCAGAACGGCGAGGGCGGCCTCGCACTCGTCGAAGGCGGCCTGGAGGTCGCCGGACCTGCGGTGCACGACGGCCCGCTCGCGGTGGATCGTCGCGATCTGGGTGGCGAACCGCAATATACGGGCAGGGCCGAGCGCGGCGGCGTCGCGGGCGGCCTCGTCCAGCACCTCCAGCGCGCCGGGACGGGCGGCGTCCTCCAGGGTGATGGCCAGCCGGACGCGGGCCCTGATGAGCTGCCTGCCCCACCGGTCCATGCCCTCCAGCTCGGCCAGGCGACGCCATCGTTCGACCGCCGCGCGCACCGGTTCCAGCGCCTGCTCGGCGCCGAACAGGTTGAAGGTGAGCGTGGACTCGAACTCCAGGCACTCGCTCAGCTCGTCGGCCAGGTCGGTACGGCCGTCGCGGACGACCGCGCGCTCGTACAGCTCGCGGCCGCGCCGGTAGGCGGCCAGCGACTCCTGCGGCCTGCCCAGGTGCTCGTACGCGTACGCGGCGCTCACGCAGGCCGCGGCCAGCTCGGTGGACAGGTCGTGGCGGCCCTGGCGTTCGACCAGCGGGGTCAGGAGGTCCACGGCGCGGGTGGCGTGGACGAGCCGTTCGGGCATGCCGGAGGCCAGCGTGGCCCGGTTCATGGCCATGAGCGCGCGTACGACCGGGACGCTCTCGGCGGTGGGCGCGTCGTCCTCGTCCTCACCGGCGGCGGTGAGCAGGGCGTCGGCCTCGTCCCACAGCGCGGCGGCCGCCGCGCCGTCGCCCCGCCTCTCGCGCAGGGCCGCCGTCGCGGCCAGCACCCGGGCCTGGCCGCCGACGTTCCGCGCCGCGCGCAGCTCGTCGAGCGCCGCCCCCAGCGCTTCGAACGGGTCTCCCGAGCGGTCGGCGATCATGGTGTTGGCCAGGGCGAGCAGCGCCGAGCCACGCAACCGGGCGGCGTCCTCGGGGTCGCCGACGTCGTCCGCGCCCGCGATCGCCTCCTTGCCGACGGTACGCGCCTCGGCGAGGTCGCCGTGCTCGCGCAGCGCGATGGCCAGCCAGTGGAGCGTCCACGCGCGCATGGCGCGGTGGGCCGGGGTGGCGGTGTCCAGCAGCGCGGCGGCCGAACGCAGGTCGCCGATCGCGCCGCCGTCGTCGGCGAGGGCCTGCCTGACCCGCGCCTGGCTCACCAGAACCCGAGCCAGCACCTCGACGTTCCGCCCCTCGCCCTGCCTTCCCTCGCCCTGCCTTCCCTCGCCCTGCCGCCCCTCGGCGTTCCGGTCCTCGGTGAGGGTTTCGCGTAGGACGGTGGCCACGTCCTGGAAGGCGTGCAGGTCGGCGAGGGCGTGGGCGGCGAATCCGCCTCCCCTGCGCGGCCAGCGGGCGATCGCCTCGTCGGGGTCGCGGCCGACCGCCTCGTAGGCGAAGCGGAGGTAGCCACGCGGGTCCTCCCACCCCGCGCCCTCGCCGAACCTCCTGCTGCGCGGCTCGGACGACGCCGTGACCGAAGGCCGCCCCGGCGCCGTCAGGCCGGGTACGCCCACGACCCGCGACGCCTCCTCCAATGACCGCGGCCGGTCGGCGGGATCGAGGGCGAAACACGCCCTGAGCAGGTCCGCGACGTCAGGAGGCAGCGGCACCCGGCATGCCTGGCGCCCGCCCGCGACGGCGTCGAGCACGAACGGGACGACCGTACCCGACGGCCACGTCCGCTCGCCGACGAACATCTCCAGCACCGTGACCGCCCAGCTCCACAGGTCGGCCCCGCGACCGGCCGCGCGCCCCTCGGCCTGCTCGGGCGAGGCGTACGCGGAGGTGGCGCCGGCCGGCACCGCGGCGATGGTGTCCTGCTCCCCGGCGAGCTGGGTCCACAACACGTGTTTGGCCGCCTCGCCGAGGTCGCCCGCGATGTAGTCGATCACCGCCTCCAGCTGGGCGGTCTGGGCCGGCGGCACCTCGTGCCTGGAGGCCAGGCCGAAGTCGGCGATCTTGGCGGTGCCGTCCGCGTCGAACAGGATGTTGGCCGGTTTCACGTCCAGGTGCAGCATGCCCATGGCGTGGACGGCGTCCAGGCCCCAGGCGGCCTGCGCGGCGGCCGTCCGGATGGCGGTCTCGGTCAGGTCGCGGCGGGCGATGCGGTCGGCCAGGGAACCGCCGGGCGCGTACTCGCTGAAGACGGCCACCTCGTCGCCGATCGTACGGACGAAGCGGCAGGCGGTGATGTGCGGGTGGGCCGGGAGTACGACCCAGCGCTGCGCCTCGGCCAGCAGGCGTCCCTGCTCGACCAGGTCCTCGCTGACCAGGCGCTTGGCGGCGTAGCGCTCGCCGGAGCGGCGGCTGCGTACCAGGGTCACGCGGCCGTGGCCGCCCCGGCCGAGGTCTCGTTCGACGACGAAGTCACCGGCCACGACCTCGCCGGGCCGCCAGTCAGTCGTCATGCGTGGCCTCCTGAAGCTCGGCGCGCAGCTCGTCCGCGCTGGAATGGGGCAGCCCGTCGGCGTCGTCGAGGGCCCGGTCGAGCACACGGGCGACGGCCGCCGGCACGCCCGCGTCGCGTTCGGCGACGGGCACGGGCCTGGTGGTGCAGACCGTCAGCCACGGGTCACGCCCGGGGGTGAAGTCGCGCGGCGTGCTGCCGGTGAGCGCGTGGTACAGGGTCGCGGCCATGGCCCAGACGTCCACGCCGGGGCGGGCGTACTTGTAGTTGAGCACCTGCTCGCGCGGCATGAACGACGGCGTGCCGAGCAGCGCGCCGGTACGGGTCAGCCCGCTCCACCCGGCCGCCTCGAACGCCTTGGCCAACCCGAAGTCGGCGATCTTCGCCGTGCCGTCGGCGGTGAGCAGGATGTTGCGCGGCTTGATGTCGCGGTGGACGAACCCGGCGGCGTGCGCGTACGCCAGCCCGTCGAGCAGCCCGGCGAACATCGGCAGTGCCCGCTCGCAGGTGAGCGGCCCCCGCTCGGCCACCAGGTCGGCGAGACTCCCGCCCGCGCACAACTCCATGACGATGAACGGGATGCCGTCCGCCTCGCCCACGGCGGTGGCGTGCACGAGGTGGGGGTGGCGTAACGCGGTGCCGGCCCGCATCTCGCGGTCGAAGTACGCCGCCGCCTGTGGCTCCTTCTCGGCCAGGTCCGGCCGCATGAACTTGACCACTCCCGGCGTGCCGTCGTCACGGCGGGTGGCGGCGTGCACGACGCCCATGCCGCCGCGTCCGAGCTCCTCGCCGATGGACCACTCACCGAGTACGACGTCCATAGCCGGATCGTAGGCGTCCCCGTCCGGCCGCGCCGCCGCATCACCATTTCCCCGGCGCACATCGCCCGCGGGGGCAATCAGCCGAGCAGGTCGCGCAGACGGCCGCACTCGCGGACGAAGCGGGTGTCGCGGCCGCTCGCCGCGTGCGCCGACACCACCGGGATCGCGCCGCGCGCCCCCACCCGCCCGGCCACGTCGGCGGCCAGGGCCACCGCGTCGGAGTGGGTCACCGTCGGCCGTTCCCCCGGCCCCGGCAGCAGGCCGGGCAGCAGCCCGGTGAGCATCCGCCACACCGGTTCGTCCGCCCCCTGCCCGGCCAGGTCCCCGAGCGCGCGCAGGATCGGTCGTACCTGGAACGAGGCCCGCCGGACCAGCAGCGCGAGCTGCCTGCCGACCGCCTCGCCCGGCAGCTCGCCCCTGGCCGCCATCCGCAGCACCACCGGCAGCGCCCGTACGTCGCCACCGGCCACGAAACAGGCAACGACCAGCGCGAACGCCTCCCCCGGCGGGCCGTCCGCGTCGGCCAGCGCCGCGAAGTGGGAGACCTGGACGCCGGGGTGGTTCCACAGGTGCACCAGGTGGGGCAGGTGGTTGACGGCGACGACCTCCCGGTGGGAGGGCAGGGTGGCGGCCCACCAGTCCATCGCCCGCCCGTGGTCGTTCCAGCGCCACCGCGACGGCTCGGCCAGCAGCTCGTCGATCAGGACGTGCCCGGTCGGCCGCGCGCGCAGCACCGGCACCAGGCGGACCTGGCTGGTCAGGCGCACCGGCTCCCGCTCGTCGAAGAGGTGCTCGGTGTCGTCCTCGATGTACGACCACCGCACCCCCGTCTCGGGATCGGCCAGTTTGTCCCCGTCCAGCCACGCCGCGACCACGGCGGCGGGCCGGCCGAGCCGGGCGGCGCGGGCGGCGGCGCCGGGATGGCCGCCCCTGGGCAGGCGCAGCAGCGCCTGGCACAGGTCGGCGGGCAGCGGCTCGGCGCCCATCGCGACGGTCGTCTCCAGCCGGTCCACCAGCACCTCGGGGTCGAGGTGCCCGGTCAGCGCCGTGGGGGTGGCCAGCAGTACGGGAGGCAGCGTCCCCGCCCGGAGTGCCTGGTAGACCTCGCTCAAACGGCGGAGCAGGAACAGGTGCGGGGGCGAGACGTGCCGGGGCTCCGGCAGGCGCGGCTCCGCGACGGGGTCGCCGCCGGGCCGCAGCACCTCCTTGGCCAGGGCGGCGACCCAGAAGCCGGCGCCGACCCAGCGGTCGTGGTCGTAGAGCTGCGGGTACGTGCCGTCGAACTCGGCCGCCACCTCGGCGCGCACGGCCTCCCGGTCACCCGCCACCCCGGCGACGAGCGCCGCCAGCCATCGCTCACCACCCACCCAGCCGTCCCGCCCGTTCCCGAACCCGGGCTCCGGAAACGGCTGGGGCACCTCCGCACCCGGCACCTCGACGCCCGGCACCTCCGTGCTCGCCACCTCCGCACCCGGCACCTCGACGCCCGGCACCTCCGTGCCCGACACCTCCGCGCCCGGCATCTCGGTGGACAGCACGTCGGCGGCCGGTGTGAACGCCGTCGCGTGGCGGGCCGCGATCCTGGCGGCTCGTCGCCGGACCTCGTACGAGTCGTGCCCGGAGGCCGTGGCGAGCGCGGGGGCCAGGTCCGCCGCCCGCGCGGGGGCACGGCGTACCTCCTCCTCCAGCCATCGCAGGCCCGCGCGGGCCAGCCCGGCCTCGGGCCGGAACGTCAGCGCCGCGATCGCCTCGCTCACGTCGCCGTCGTCGTGCGGGCCCGTACGGCGCACCTGGGTCAGCGCCAGCTCGGCGACCGGCCCCGGGGCGGCGGGCAGCAGGCGCAGGTAGTCGCGGGACCAGACGGCGACCTCCTCCCGCGTCGGACCGGCCAGCTCGTGCAGCCGTACGAAGAAACGCAGGTCGGCGGGGTCGCCCCCGCGCAGGAAACGACGTACGCAGCCGTCGGCCAGCTCCTCGCGGGAGACCCGCCCGGCGTTGAGCAGCCGCTTGATCAGGGCGAGCCAGGGCGTGGGCACGGGGTCGAGCCGTTCGCCGCGCAGGACGCGACCGACCCCCTCCGCCTCGAAGACGCGCGGCAGCAGCGGGACGAGCAACGGGTCGGGACGGACCGGCCAGGCCGCCAGCCAGGCGGTGACGAGCGGATCGTGGTCGAGCGGGGTGCCGCCGAAGGCCCGCAGCAGCGCGAGCGCGAGCGGGGCCAGCCGGTCGTCGGCCGTACGGATCTTCCTGGCCACCCTGGCGGCCACGTCGGCCTGGAACACGGCCGGACGCGCGGCCAGTACGCGGATCACCTCGGCGGGGTGCGGCGGCGTGCCCCAGCGCGGGACGAACTCGCGGCGCCCCAGCCAGGCGGCCACGGCGGCCGGCCCCGGCAGCGCGCCGGCGCCCACGACACGCAACACCTCCCCGAACCCACCGACCCGATCGCTGTCCGACACCCCCATCCGCACCCCGAGCCCACGCATCCAGTCGGCATCCACCCCCGCCTGCCCCAAACCGGAGACCCCGGGCTCGGACGCGGAGGGCTCGGCGGCAGGGCGCCCGGGGGCCGGGGGCTCGGCGCGCGAGGTGGTGGTCCGCCTGGCCTCGTCGAGCAGCCCCGGGAGTCGGTCGGCCGCGTCGGCCCGCTCGTCGTCCGTCAGGGCGAGCACCCGGTCGGCCAGGTCTTTCAGGGCGCGCATCCCGACGAGCCGCCGGATGTCCTGCCAGGCCGCCTCCGTGGAGGTCGATGAGCTTGCCGCACTCGTCATGCGCGGCAGCCTAGAGATCGACTCCGACAGATCCCGTCGTGCTCATCCCGAGGCCCCCGGTCAGCCGGCGAGCGACAACCAGATGCGGTCGGGCAGGATCCGGGCCGCCTCGGCCAGGTCGATCTCCGGCGCGCCCGCCAGCCACCGCCTGCTCACCTCGGCCACCGGCCCGATCAGCAACATCTCCACCTGCGCCGCCGGCAGCCGTGCGACCGAGCCGTCCTCCATGCGGGCGCCGATCCAGGCGTTCAGCCTCGCCAGCCGGGACGCCTTGGCCGCGGCGATGCGCTCGGCGTACGGACCGAGGTCGAGCGCGTACGGCGCCGCGTGGATGAAGCGGGCCTCGGCCGCGTGCGCGGCGGTGAAGCCGAGGTAGGCCGCCACCGCGCGGCGCACGCCGTCGCGGGCGTCCGCGGCCGGCCCGACGGCGGCGATCAGGGTGTCCAGCAGCTCGTCCATGCACCTGCTGTACAGCGCGGCGGCCAGTCCCTCCAGGCTGCCGAAGTGGTGGTAGACGCTGCCCATGCTGACGCCGCTGCGCGTGGTCACGGCCCGGAGGGTGAAGTCGGCGGGGTACACCTCCAGGGCCGTGTCCAGAAGCCTGCGCACGGTCTCCTCGCTGCGCCGGTGCCGGGTCATCGGGCGGCCGTCAGCGTCTCGGCCTCGTCCCAGACGCGGCGGGCCAGCTCGGCGTCCAGCGCGGGGCCCTGCAACGGGACCTGCCGGTCCTGGTCGAAGTAGCGGCCGGTGCCGGGAGCGCCGGTCAGGGAGACGACGTGCCGCGCGCCTTCCTCCGGCGCGGCCCAGGTGCGCTTGGCGACCTTGAGCAGCAGGCCGAGCGGGCCGCCGCGGTCGCCCAGCCCGGTACGGATGACGCCGGGGTGCACGGCGTCGATCGTGGTCCCGGCCGCGCGCCAGCGTTCGGCGAACAGCGGCACGGTCAGCAGGTTGCACAGCTTGGTGTCGGCGTACGTGCGCATCGGCGAGAAGGACGCGCCCACGGACGTGCGCCCGGGTTCGGCCCTGCCCTTGGCGTACAGGCCGGCGGTGACCTGCACCACCCGTCCGAGCAGGTCCTCCAGCAGATGGTTGAGCAGGAACGGCGCCAGATGGTTGACCGCGAACGACTCCTCCAGCCCGTCCTCGGTCAGGGTGCGGCGGGCGGGCCAGATCCCGGCGTTGTGCACCAGTACGTCGATGCGCGCGCACCGGTCCCGCAGCCCGGCGGCCAGGCGCCGGACCGACGCCGCCGTGTCGAGCCGTCCGGCCACGGCCTGGACGTCGCCGCCGATCCGCGAGGCGGCCTCGCGGCCCTGCTCCGCGTCCCGTGCGACCAGCAGCACCTTGTGGCCCTCGCCGGCCAGCCGTTCGCACACCGCGTATCCGATGCCCCGGTTGCCACCGGTCACCACCATGATCGACATATCGGAGCATTTTTCTAGAGAAATGATCTAATTTCAAGGAGGTCTCCGGTCCGGCTTGACCTGGAGTCCGCTCCAGCACCCAGACTCCGTTCCGTGGCCCGTACGGGACGGGTCGAACTGGGGAGTGAGCATGAAGTACCGGACGATCGGCACCAGCCCGGAAACCCGCCGCGACGTGAGCGTGCTCGCCCTCGGCGCGATGCTGTTCGGCTCGGTGACCGACGAGAAGACGTCGTTCGCCATCCTCGACCGCTATGTCGAGGCCGGGGGGACGTTCATCGACACGTCCGACAACTACGCCTTCTGGGTGGACGGCGGCCAGGGCGGCCAGAGCGAGGAGCTGCTCGGCCGCTGGCGGCGCGCCAACGGCGTCGGCGACGAGATCGTGATCGCCACCAAGCTGGGCGCACGCCCCCTCGCCCCCGGCACGAGCTACGTCGACAACGCCGAGGGACTGTCCGCCAAGACGATCAGGGAATCGGCCGAGCGCAGCCGCGAACGCCTCGGCGTGGACCGCATCGACCTGCTGTACGCCCACATCGAGGACCGTACGGTGGCGCTGTCCGAGACCGTCGAGGGCTTCGGCGCGCTGGTGGCCGAGGGCACGGTCGGCCTACTCGGGGTGAGCAACCACCCGATCTGGCGGGTGGAACGGGCCCGCGCCCTGGCCGCCGCGGCCGGGGTCGCCGGGTACGAGGTGCTGCAGTACCAGCACAGCCTGCTGCGCCCACGCTTCGACGTACCGGAGACGATCTTCGAGGACGGCAGCCTCGGGCACGCCGGCGCCGAACTGCTGAGCTACCTGCGCGCCGAGCCCGACCTGACCCTGGTCGCCTACTCGCCGCTGCTCGGCGGCGCGTACACCCGGCAGGACAAGCAGGTGCCGCCGGACTACGACCACCCCGGCACCCCGGCCCGGCTGGCCGTGCTGCGCGAGGTGGCCAAGGAGTGCGGGGCGAGCATGAACCAGGTGGTGCTGGCCTGGCAGATCGGCTCGGCGTTCCCGGTGATCCCGCTGGCCGGGGCGTCGTCGGTGGCCCAGCTTGAGGAGAACCTGGCCGCCGTCGACCTCGAACTGACCGCCGACCAGCGCGCCCGCCTCGACGCCGCACACTAGACCACCCGCCGGACCACCGGCTGGGCCGCCCGTCTGAGGGGGGCCCGCTCGGGAAGGATGGGCGCATGTTCATCAAAGCGTGCCTCAACGGGAGCCGGGCGGCGGGCGAGCACCCGCGGCTGCCCCTGACGCCGGACGAGCTGGCCGCCGACGCCGTGGCCGTACGGCGGGCGGGAGCGGGCGCGGTGCACGTCCATCCGCGTGACGCGGCCGGGCGGGAGTCGCTGGAGGCCGCCGACGTCGGGGCGGCGACGTCGGCGATCCGGGCGGCGGCGCCCGGCCTGCCCGTGGGCGTGTCCACCGGTCTGTGGATCACGGGCGGCGACGTGCCGGCCCGCCTGGACGCGGTGACGGCCTGGGCCCGGCTGCCCGCCGCCGCCCGCCCGGACTTCGCCTCGGTGAACCTGTCGGAGCCGGGGTTCGGCGACCTGGCGCGGGCGCTGCTGGAGGCGGGGATCGGGGTCGAGGCGGGCGTGTGGTCGCCGTCCGACGCCGCGACGCTCACCGCCTCGGGGCTGGCCGGGCGGATGACGCGGATCCTGGTCGAGGTGATCGACGCGCCGTACGAGGAGGCGGTCCCCCGGGCGGCGGCCGTCCTCGACCGTCTGGACGGTTCCCCCGTACCCCGGCTCCTGCACGGCGAGGGCCCGGCGACCTGGCCGCTCGTGACAGAGGCCGCGCGGCTGGGCCTCGCCACCCGGATCGGCCTGGAGGACACCCTGCTGGACCCGGACGGCGGCCCGGCCGAGGGCAACGCCGCTCTCGTCCGCCGCGCCCTCGCCGAGGGCCGCTCCGCACGCTAGGGACGGCGCGCCGGCACGGTCCGGTGGTAGGGACAACCCCCGCATGATCATGGGTGGTGTCGTGACTGCGACACAGCCGACATTTCGCCAGAGTTGGGACATACCTTGATCGATCACTCGAAGGAGTCCCGATGCCGTCCTCCACGTCCCGGCGTGCGCTCGCCCTGCTCGTGATCGTCCCGCCGGCGCTGGCGCCGATGGCTCCGGCGTTCGCCGCCACCGCCGAACGTACGCCCACGGTGCAGTCACGACTGGACGCCCTCACCACCTCCCCGGACATACCCGGCGCGATGGCCTACATCCGCTACCCGGACGGCAGGACCGCGACGATCGTCTCCGGCACCGCGCGACGCGGTACGAAGCAGCCCATGCCCGGCGCCGACGGCCGGTTCAGGATCGCCAGCGTCAGCAAGTCGATCATCGCGGCCACCGTGCTGAAGCTGGTCGACCAGGGCAAGATCGACATGGCCGAACCGGTCGAGACGTACCTGCCGGGGGTCATCAGGGGCGAGGGCATCGACGGGCGGGACATCACCGTGAAGATGCTCCTCCAGCAGACCAGCGGCCTGCCGGACTTCACGCCCGCCGCCGACTGGTCGAAGATCGGCAAGCAGGACCTGCTCAAGCTCGCGCTGACCCTCGAACCGACGCCCCGGGGCCGCTTCGCCTACTCCAACACCAATTACATGGTGCTCGGCCTGGTCGCGCAGGCGGTGACCGGGCGCGACTTCCGCGAGGTGAGCCGCGACCTGGTACTGCGGCCACTGGGCATGCGGGACACGTACTGGCCGGCCAAGGGCGAGGACGGGATCCGCGGCCCGCACGCGCACACCTACGGCGTGCACCCGCTCCGGCCCAAGGACGGGGTCGTCGACGTGACCCGGCTGCCCGGCTACGCGTTCGGGGCCAGCGGCGGGCTGGTCTCGACGCCGCGCGACCTCGACACGTTCTGGCGGGCGCAGTCCGTCAAGTCCGGTTCGTACGTCGCGGTCGCCCAGCCCGGCTGGCCCAAGGGCGCCCGCTACGGGTACGGCGTCATGGAGATCCCGCTGACCTGCGGCGGGAAGTTGTGGGGGCACGGCGGCGACGTGCCGGGCGTGTCCACCTTCAGCGGCCGGGACCGCGCGGGCCGCACGGTCACCGTCTACGCCACCGGCTCGGCCAACGGCGGCAAGGCCCGCGAGCTGCTGATCGCCGCCTTCGACACCGCCCTGTGCGCCCGCTAGGCGTCGCGCTCCGTGGCGACCGGACGGTCAGGCGGAACGGCGGCTCAGCACGGGGTCGGCGACCAGCCGGGCGACCTGGCACAACGTCTGACCGTGCAGGCGGAACAACTCGTCGCGGGAGTCGAAGTAGCCCAGGTCGGCGCGTACGCGGGCGGACAGGTCGCATCGGGGTGAGGACCCGCCGTCCCAGTCCACGACGGTCCGGGTGACGGCGTCGAAAAGGGTCTCGGAGCCGCTGTTGCTGAAACCGGAGGTCTCGCACAGGCCGTCGAACAACTCCGAGAACGGCACCCACCCCTCGTCGAGCAGGAACTCCGGCCACGCCAGCACGACGTCGGCGGGAACCAGCGGACGCAGCCGAGGGAAGCGCGCGTGCCAGAACGCGCCGTCCACCACCCGGCCCCTGACCCGGGTGGCGATCCCACGGGAGCGGGCCACGGCCTCCAGCACCGCCATGCGCTGGCTGCACGACCCGCGCCCGCGGGCGATCGTCACGGAGACGGGCTGCTCGTCGCTCATCGCGTAGACCGGGCGGATGGTCTCGGCGATCAGGCGGTGGGCGGCGCGTACCAGGTCGCGGGGGGCGTCCGTACGGGGGAGCCGTCCGGCCAGGGCCGCGACGCCCGGGTGGTGCCAGTCGAGGATGGCGGTGGCGGCGGTGCCCCGCCGGGGCGATTCACCTTCGATCATGCCGTTCACCGTAACCGCCGGGGATCCGGCGCCGCCTTCGCCCCCGTCGCGGAGGGCGGCGCCTTCGCCGGGTCAGCGGTTCATGCTGTGGCGGCGGGCCGGGAGCCGGGGCTCGTCGTCCGTCCAGGTGGTCGACTTGATGGCCTCGTACGAGCGGTACTGGCCGACCTCCGACTCCAGCGCCAGCGGCTGACCGGTGGCCGTGTCCACGACGAACCGGTACCGCTCCCCCGGGCCGCCCGGCCGGCTGACCGCCTGCCCCTTGCGGCCGAGCGGGTCGGTGACCTCGCCCTCCGCCGTCGCCCCGGGCAGCGCGGCCAGCATCCGGTACGCCGCCGCCCGCACCTCCGGTGAGGTGGGGAGGTTCATGACGAGTCGCACGCCGGTCTCGAAGAGCTGGTTGTCCATGTTCACGCGTTCCTTGCCGTACCCCTTGGAGATGATTTGTTCGAGGGTGTCGCGCAGCCCTTCGGGGGTGGTCGGCAGGGCCTTCAGGGTGGTGGGCGTCATGGGCGTGCCCAGCAGGGTGAGGGTCCTGCCGGAGTCGTCGCGCAGGGCGTCGGGCTCTCCGGGGGCGGTCCGCAGCTTCACCGGGGGGTTCGCGCCAGGCAGGGTCCAGCTCCGGGGGGAGCCGGCGGCGCGCCAGGCGGCCTCGTCCTCGGGCGTGGCCGGTACGGTGCCGAGATCCCTGCGGATCACCCAGGTGCGCCGGTCGGCCGCGCTCGGCAACCACGCCTCGACCGATCGGGTGGTCTTGAGGGTGTATCGGCCGCTGGGGTCGCGTTCGAACCGTCCGTTGACGGCGCTGCGCACCCAGTACGCCCCCTCGCCCGACGCGGGCCCGACCGAGTCGGCGGCGGCCAGCAGGATCTCGCGGGCCGAAAGCCGGACGACCGCCGAGGACGAGCCGCGACCGGACGGCCTGACAGCGGACGGCTCCTGGGCGGACGGGGTCTGGCCGGTCGGGGCCAGGAGCGTCGCGGCCACGGTGACGGCGGCCGCCGCCCCGGCCAGGCTCGCCCCCACGACCGGCCAACGCCTCCGGCGGCCCCGGTCGTTCCGGGCCCCCGGACGGTCGTTCCGGGCACCCGGCAGAGCGCGCAGCAACGACCGTCGCCCCCCGCGCAGCTCATCCCTCTCCGGCGGGCCCGGCCGGGCGAAGGCGTCCGGGCCCGGCTGGGCGAGGGGGGCCGGGCCTGTCTGGGAGGTCTGGGTGTAGGCCTCGGCGAGGCGGGCGCGGCCGGCGGCCATCACGTCGGCGGTGGCCGGCGGCATGTCGTACAGGTCGCGGAGCAGGTTCAGGTCATCCATGGGTGTCTCCAAGCAAGGGGTTGGCGCCGCCCAGGGCGGCTCGCAGCTTCTTCCTGATGCGGTTCAGCCGGGAACCGACCGTTCCGGCAGGGATGTCGAGGGCATGGCCGATCTCCTGGTAGCTGAGGTCGGCCAGGGCGAGGAGCAGCAGGACGTCGCGGTCGGCGTCCGGCATCGCGCGCAACGCCGACACCAGCTCGCCCTTGAGGCCCGCCGCCGCCAGCCGGCCGGCCACCAGGTCCTCGTGTCCGTCCTCCGCCCGGTCGCCCGCGAACGTCTCCTCCGACGCCTGCTGCATGACCTGGAGCCGGCGGATCTCGCTCCTGCGGTGCTGGGCGACGACGTTGGTGGCGATGCCGTACAACCAGCCGCGGACGACGCCGCGGCCGGAGTCGAAGCCGGCCCGGCCGTGGAAGGCGGCCAGGAAGATCTCCGCGGTGAGGTCGTCGGCGGCCTGGGTGCCGAGCCGGCCGGCGACGTACCGGTGGATCTCGGGAAAGTAGCGGTCGTAGAGCACCCCGAACCTCTCGGGGGAGCGCAGGGACTCGGCGATCACCCGCTCGTCCTCGACCGTCATGGTTTGTGTCACACCCCTACTTGGTGGGAGCGCCCGTCCCTATTCACGCCCTGTCAGCTCGTGCGGGAGGGCCGCGCATTCCGCGCCCCGCCGACCAGGCGGGAGCTGGGCCGTCGTTCGTCGGCCGAGGCGAACGCTGTGGGCAATTTTCCATTTTTGACCCCATTCGCCCCCGCGGCCCGCGATGATCAAGGGCGGTCGACTGCCCACGGGGGGCGCATCGACCGTTGATTGGAGCGCAATTTTGCGGAAGAAACTCCCTCTGCTCGCCACCGCCTTCGTGGCGCTGGCAGCGTTGATTCCCGTACCGGCGGCCGTCGCGGACTCGACCGCGACGACCCGCACCATCACCTGGGCGCCCTGTGAGGAGGAGCCCAGCGCCGAGTGCGGCAAGCTGACCGTCCCGATCGACTGGTCCAAGCCGAACGGGGCGAGCATCGACCTCGCCGTCGCCCGCCGCAAGGCCACCGACCCGGCGGCCCGCGTCGGCTCGCTGGTGATCAACCCCGGTGGCCCGGGCGGCTCCGGAGTGGAGGCCGTGTACGGCGCTCCCGGTTCCTACACCGAGGAGCTCCAGAGCCGGTTCGACATGGTCGGCTTCGACCCGCGCGGCGTGGGCCGCAGCCACCCGGTGATCTGCTCGGCGTCGGTCTACAACCAGATGCCGCAGACCGTGATGCGCAGCCAGGCCGACTTCGACGCCTGGAACGCCTTCACCAAGAAGCTGCACCCGGACTGCCGGGCCCGTACCGGCCCGCTCTACGACCACGTCGACTCCGTCTCCGTGGCCCGTGACATGGACGCCCTCCGCGCCGCCCTCGGCGAGGAGAAGCTCACCTACTACGGCATCTCGTACGGCACCCTGATCGGGCAGATGTACGCCGAGCTGTTCCCCGGCCGCATCCGGGCGCTCGCGCTCGACAGCAACATGGACCACAGCCTCGGCCTCCGGGGTTTCTACGCCACCGAGGCCCTGGCCGTCGAGGACGGGTTCGACCAGTTCGTCGGCTGGTGCGAGCAGGACACGAGCTGTGTGCTGAACGGCCGCGACATCCGCGCGATCTGGAAGAGCCTGCTGGACAAGGCCCGCCGCGGCCAGCTGGTCTACCCCAGCACCGGACAGCGCATGACCGAGCTGCAGGTCATCTACAACGCCGCGCTGGGCAACGAAGGGC
This sequence comes from Nonomuraea spiralis, assembly GCF_014648435.1. Taxonomy (GTDB): domain Bacteria; phylum Actinomycetota; class Actinomycetes; order Streptosporangiales; family Streptosporangiaceae; genus Nonomuraea; species Nonomuraea spiralis. Next base: position 225,742 of record NZ_BMRC01000009.1, on the reverse strand, counting down.
CCGACTGGCGCACGCTGAGCGAAGTGATCAACTGGCTGAACGGCGGCCCGGCGCCCGAGTGGGTGCCGCCGCTGCCCGGCCGCGGGCCGGTGCAGGGGGACGTGGCCGAGCTGCCGACCACGATCCTCTGCCAGGACTACAACCTCAAGGTGCGCAACTACGCCGAGTACGCGGAGCTGATGCGGACCGCCGGCCGGCTCGCCCCGGACACGCGGTACCACCCGTACCCGACTGACGACCTGCCCATCTGCCTCAACTCCACCACCAAGAACCCGCCGCACACCCTGCGTTACACCGGCAAGGCTCCGCTGCTGCTGGGCAGCTCGATGCACGACCCGGCCACGCCGTGGATCTGGTCGGCGAACGCGGCCCGCCAGCTCGGCCCGAAGGCCGTGCTGCTCACGTACGAGGGCTGGGGTCACCGCATCTACGGCAAGGACAAGTGCCAGACCGACATCATCGACCAGTACCTGACCGACCTGAAGGTCCCGCCGAAGGGCACCCGCTGCGCGGTGGGCACGCCTGAGGAGACGTTCAAGAAGCAGACGAAGCGGGCGTGGCCGTCCGACAAGCTGCCCTGGGCCGGCTAGTAAGCACGTCATGGGTACGGCTCCCAGTGGGCCGTACCCATGCCCTCAAAGGGATATTTGCCCTGCTGAACCCCTCGTTATGGACAATTCAGCGTAAGAAGGAAACTGACGAAGGGGGGTGAGTCAGTCATGATCGAGATCAAGAGCATCGACAAACCCGACGAACGGCGCGACTTCCCGAAAGGCCACCTGGAGGTCTGCGAGCTGAGCGGCCTGACTTTCGGGGTCGCCACCTTCGAACCGGGATGGCACTGGACGGATTCCGTCAAGCCGATCGCCGGAACGCCGTCGTGCCAGTTGCACCACAACTGCTTCATGGTCTCCGGCCGGATGCGTCTGCGGATGGACGACGGCACCGAGGCCGAAGTGGGACCGGGCGACGTCTTCGTGTGTTCGCCGGGCCATGACGCCTGGGTCGTCGGGGACGAGCAGGTCGTCCTGTACGACTTCGCGGGCGCCGCCGCCGAGTACGCCAAGGCAGCCGGCGGCTGACGCCGCGAGCCGGTCAGGCGGGCGCGTGAGACCGCCTGGGAATGACCTCTTCCAGAGCCTCGGCGACGGTGGCGCGTACGCCGAGGCGGCCTTCCAGACCGGTGATGCGCATCAGTCTGGCCGGCTGCGGGGTCGGCGCGGCGACCATGACCGTCCGTCCCGTTGCGGTGATACGTTTCCACGCGCCGATCAGCGCGCCGAGTCCGGCCGAATCCATGAAGCCGACGTCGGACAGATCGATCAAAGTGACGGCGGCCGGCCGGCCGTCGAGGTAGCCGGTCGCCCAAGCCTCTATGGCTCCGGCGGTGTGCAGGTCAAGGTCACCGGCCGGGTGCAGAACGACCGTTTCTCCCGCGGAGTTGGCGAGAAGTCGGAAAGTGTCCACTTTCACTGCTATCACTTCCCTTCCCGATCCGCTCTCCCCTCGACAGGGCCCGACAAACCCCGCCACCAGCCCGTACGCGGCCGAGCCGCTGCTCGATCGGCGTTTCTTCGCAGGCGATCGGGGTGAACTCGCGCGGCCATTCCCGAGCCGAATGTGCGTTCATTTCATACATAAGTAAAGAAATGCTGGGAAGCGGCAAGGACACATGATCGCCGACGTACGAGGAGATGAGAATCATGGTCCTGCTCGGCCTGCTGCTCATGGTCGCCGGGTCGGCCGCCGTGGCCGTCCTGTTCACGCGGACGACGGCCACCGCCACCGCCGACCTCACGCTGCTGGGCGTCACCTTCCGGGTCGGTGACCTGGAACTGTTCAGCGCGGGCGCCGCCACCGCCGCCGCGTTCATCTTCGGGGCGTTCCTGATCGCGGCCGGGACGAGCCGCAGGCTGGCCCGCCGCCGCGAGCTGCGCCGCCTCCTGTCCGAACGCGCCGACGCCCCGCAGACCGAGACCGCCCCCGCCCCACAGACCGAGAGTGTTCCGGCCCAGCGGACCGAGAGTGTTCCCGCGGAGGAGAGCCGGACCGTGCCCGCCCGTCGCCGGGCTCCGGCCGACCGGCTGGTCGCCGGCCGCCGCCGCCCCGCCACCGGGTGACCGGCGCGCCGGCCGGTCAGGCCGGCAGGGCGTCGGCCGTGGCGACCACCAGGCCGAACAGGTCGCCGATCGTGGTCAGGGCGGCGTCGTGCAGGGCCCCGGCGGACAACGGCGTGCCGTCGGGACCGGCCAGCGGGCGGGTGGCGCAGGCGTCGGCGACGACCGTGGGACGGAAGCCCAGGTTGAAGGCCCCCTGCGCGGTGAACGCGACGCACATGTGGGTCATGAACCCCGCCAGGACCAGGTCGGGCCCGGCGCCCAGGTCCGTCAGCACGTCCCGCAGGCCGGTCTGCTGGAAGGCGTCGGGGAACGTCTTGACCACCACCGGCTCCCCGTTGCGCGGCGCGACCTGCGGGCTGATGGCCCCGATCTCGGCCCGGACGTCGTACGGCGTGCCGGGGCCGCCGTCGTTGACGACATGCACGACGCGGGCTCCGGCGGCGCGGGCACGTTCGAGCAGGCGGGCCCCGGCCGCGAGGGCCTGGTCGGCGCCGGGCAGGGCCATGACGCCGGTGCGGTAGGTGTTCTGGTAGTCGATCAGTACGAGGGTCGAGTCGGCCAGGCGGGCCGGTTCGGCGGGCAGTCCGACGACCTGGCGCAGGGTGGGCGAGACGGTGGTGCTCATGGCGGGGGTTCCTTTCGGGCAGGCTCGCGCCGCCGCCCGGCATGGACGGCGTACGCGGGAGAATCAAGGGGTCAGGCCACCGTGTGGAAACGGCGGCGGTAGGTGCCCGGACCGGTGCCCAGGCGGCGGCGGAAGGCGCGGTGCAGGGTCTCCACCGAGCCGAGCCCGCTGTCGGCCGCCACTCGCGGCAGCGGCAGATCGGTGGTCTCCAGCAGCCGGCGCGCCACCTCCACGCGCGCCGACTCGACGTACGCGGCCGGGGTGAAGCCGGTCCGCTGCCGGAACACCCGGCTGAACTGCCGCTGGCTCAGCCCCATCCGCGCCGCCAGCTCGACCGTGGTCAGCTCCTCGGCGAGGTGCTCGGCGATCCACAGGCGCAGGTCGTCGATGTCGCGGCGGCCGGAGGCGGCCTGCGCCAGCGGGACGCTGAACTGGCTCTGGCCGCCCTGGCGCTTGAGGTAGACGACCAGTTCGCGGGCCACCGCGAGGGCGATCTCCTCGCCGTGGTCCTCGGCCACCAGGGCGAGGGTCAGGTCGAGGCACGCGCTGATGCCCGCGCCCGTCCACACCCGGCCGCTGGACCGCAGGAAGATCGGGTCGGGATCGACCGTGACCCTCGGGTGGTCGGCGGCCAGTTGCGCGGCGGTGGACCAGTGGGTGGTGGCGGTCAGGCCGTCCAGCAGGCCGGCCTCGGCCAGGATGTGCGCGCCGACGCACACCGAGGCCACCCGGCGGGCGCCCGGGGCGGTCCGCCGTACCCAGGCCACCACTTCGGCGTCGGTCAGGGCCCGCGGCCCGGTGGGGGTGACGGTCACCGCGCCGGGCACCACCAGGGTGTCCACCTGGTCGCCGACCTCCTCGAACGTCAGGTCGGCCACCAACCGCACCCCGGCGGACGTGCTGACCTGGCCACCCTGCGGACCGGCGAGCCGCACGTCGTACAGGGCGCGCCCGGCGACCCGGTTGGCCAGGGCGAACACCTCGGCCGGGCCGGTGACGTCGAGCAGGTCGACGTCCGGGAAGAGCACGATGACGACGCGGTGCGCAGCAGGCATGACCCGATTGTCACCGACCTGGCGGAATGACCGCAACGACACTTATCTGGCACATTCGGCCATCGCCCGCCCGTTCAGGCACGGGCGCCGCGCAGCGCGGCGGGATCCCCGAGGCGCACGGCGAGCAGGGCGACGTCGTCGGTGAAATCGGCTCCCCCGTGGGCGAGCAGCAGTTCGCACAGCTCCTCCAGGGGCAGGTCACGCAGGCGGTCGGCGGTGTGCGCCAGGCTCGCCATGCCCCGGTCGAGGCCGTGCGCGGGGTCCTCGACGAGCCCGTCGGTGTAGAGCAGCAGCGTGGACCCGGCCGGGATGACCTGCTCGTGGTCGGGGCGGGGCAGGTCGGGGGTGACGCCGAGGGGATGGCCGCCGTCGGCGCGCAGGTAGCGGGCGCGCCCCTCGACGGGCAGCAGCAGCGGGGGCAGGTGGCCGGCGGTGGCCCACCGCAGCCGCCAGGCGTCGTCGCCCTCCTCCTCCAGGCGGGCCAGCAGCACGGTCGCCATCGGGCCGCCGTGCAGGGCGTGCAGGATCTCGTCGAGGCGGCGCAGGATCTGGGAGGGCGGCTCGCAGTGCTCGTAGGCCAGCACCCGCAACATGTTGCTGATCTGGCTCATGACGGTGGCCGAGCGCAGGTCGTGGCCCATCACGTCGCCGACCATCAGGCAGGGTACGCCGTCGGGCAGCGTGATGGCGTCGTACCAGTCGCCGCCGATCCGCGGGACGCTGCTGGAGGGCAGGTAGCGGGCGCAGGCCGCCAGGCCGTTCAGGGCGGGCAGCGGCGGGAGCAGGCTGCGCTGGAACTCCTCGGTGTTGCGGCGGATGCGCTCGTAGAGACGGGCGTTCTCGATCGCGACGCCGGCCGCGCTGGCCAGCGCCGCGACGATCCGCTCGTCGTCGCCGGTGAACGGCATGCCCGTACGTTTGTCGGCGAAGTACAGGTTGCCGTAGACCGTGCCGCGCACCAGGATCGGCGTGCCCAGCAGGGTACGCATCACCGGATGGCCCGGCGGGTACTCGCGGAAGCTGGGATGGGCGGGCACGTCGTCCACGCGCAGCGGCCGGGGGTGGGCCATCAGCTCCTCCAGCAGGCCATGGCTGGTCGGCAACCGCCCGATGGCCTGGTAGACCTCCTCGGAGACCCCGTACGTGAACAGGTCGGCGAACTCGCCCTCCTCGTTGAGCACGCCGAGCGCGCCGTAGCGGGCGTCCACCAGGTCGGCCGAGACCTCCACGATCGTCCGGAGCGCCGTGTTCAGCTCCAGCTCGGAGCTGATCGCGAGGACGGCCTCCAGCAGGCGGGCCATCCGGCCGTGCAGGTCGCCGATCTGTTCCAGGCTCGCCTGCAACCGCCGGAGCTTCTCGGCCCCGAACGGCCCCAGATCCCCGCCGAACGCGCCGCCCTCCCGCGGCCGCTGTCCGCCCACCTCACCCCCCGAGCTGCCCTTGCCCAGGTCATGCCCCCGGTCACCGGCATGACACCTGGTCAGGGCACCGGCCGTGCGGGGCGGTCAGACGCCGAACGGCGCCGGGTAGGTGATGGTCCCGTCCGGCACCGGCAGCGTGTCGTCGAAGACCAGCGCCATCATCGCCTCGTCGGGCGCCTCGAACGACGGGCGGATCCCGTACGCCGAGGCGCGGGTGAAGCCGAACCTCGGGTAGTAGGCGGCGTGGCCGAGCACCACGACGAGGTTCTCGCCCATGGCGCGGGCGGCGTCGAGGCCGTGGCGGATGGCGGCCGAGCCGGCGCCCTGCTTCTGGAAGCCGGGCAGGACGGCGCAGGGGCCGAGGGCCAATGCCGGCTCCTCGCCGACGAGGCAGCGGGTGAGCAGGGCGTAGCCGGCGATCGTGCCGTCGGACGTCTCGGCCACGACGGACAACCCCGGGATCCACGCCGGGTCGGAGCGCAGCGCCTCGACCAGGTCGGCCTCCAGCGAGGTGGGGAAGGCGGCGAGGTTGACCTCGCGGATGGCGGGGATGTCCCGTTCCGTCTCGGGACGGGCGGTCCAGGCGCGGGTCATGACGCTCCTCACGGGTCGGCGCGGGCACGGCGGCCGGAGACCGGGATCGAGGACGACCGCCATCGGGCCAGCGTACCGACCGCCAGCCGACCGGCCCCCGTGCCGGCCGGCCGCCGCGGGTCAGCCGGTCAGGGTGGTGACGCGCAACCGCGGGTCGGACCTGATCTCGGCGTCGGTGAAACGTTCGGTCACCCAGCCGCCGCGCGAGAACAGCGCGGTCTGGTCGGCGTGGTGCGGCGAGCTCGTGTCGGTGGACAGAGAGTAGGTGAGGATCGTCCGGGTGCGGGGGCCGTCCGGGGTGAGTTCGACGGCCATCATGAAGCTGGAGCCGGTGTTCACGTCGGGGTAGCGCCCGTCCTTGCCGAGCGGGCCGGAGTTTCGGACGCGGTCGAAGCAGCCCTCCCCCTCGGTGCAGCCGGGGATCGGGACCGATCCGTAGTGCTGGGCCTGGCCGGTGGTGAGGGTCAGCGGCAGGCGGTTGGCCTGGAAGAACAGCGCGGCGTCGGCCAGGGCCTGCCGCACGGTGGTGGCGTCCCGTCTGAGCCCGCGCGGCGTGGTGAGCGGCTGCTCGGGGTCGAACGGCACCCGCCACCACGGCTGCTGGGGCTCCCCCGGCTTGCCGGGGCGCTGCAGCCCGTCGAAGAACTGCCGCCACAACACGGCCCCCTCGCCGTCCAGCGTGGCCCGCCCGTCCCAGCGGGTCAGCGTCCGGCACGCGGCCCGTACGTCGACCCGCTCCCCCGAGGTGGCCCGCAACTCGCGGTGTTCGCGGCACAACGCCGCAAGGTCCGGGCGCATGAGCTCGAACCCGTAGTTGCGCTTGCTCCGGGCGGTGGCCTGGAGCGTCTCCAGGGTGAAGCCGGGCGCGCCGAGCCCGTCGGCGCCCTTCAGCCGCCGGTCGATCATGTCCAGGCTGACCCGGGGCCGCAGCTCCACGTCGGTCCGTACGGCGCCCCAGACCTGGTCGTAGCCGGTCAGCGGGGCGGCCGGGTTCGTCATCCACGGGCTGTTGTTGGAGTTGGCGACGTAGTCGGCGCGGGTCAGGCCGGGCCGGCTGCCGGGGCCGAAGATGCCCGGCACGACCGCGTCGGCGTCCTTGCCCCACAGGCACGCGGACGTCGAGCCGTCCAGGACGAAGGCGTCCAGCGACGGGTCGGGCGCGGGCCTGGCGCAACGGCGGGCCAGGGCGTCGGTGACGTGCGGGACCACCGAGGCGTCGGCGAAGGACGCGGTCCCCCCGACGTCGGTGGCCAGCGTGTAGACGAACGGCAGTCCCTGGTACCTGTCCTGCGCGGCCCGCAATCCGGGCAGGTCGGCGGCCTTGGACATCGCCAGCCACTCGTCGGCCGAACGCAGGTTGGCGGCATTGGGATCGGCGAGCGCGTACGCGTACCCGCCGCCGCGCCCGGCGGCCAGCACCGGGCCGTAGCGGGAGGTGAACAGGGTGCGCGAGACGAAGCCGCCGTCCTGGAGCGGCACCTCGACCTCCTGGCGGCCCATCGGCTCGGGCCGCCCGTCGATCAGGTAGGTGGTGGGGTCGCCCTTGGCCAGTTCGAGCCGGTAGAGGGTGAAACGCTGGGCGTGGGAGACGGTGTGGGTCCAGGCGACGTTCCTGGTGTGGCCGATCTGCACGACGGGGGTGCCGTACAGGCTGGCGCCGGAGACGTCGAGCACGCCGGGGATGGTGAGCTGCACCTGGTAGAAGCGGCGGATGCCGTTCCACGGGAAGTGCGGGTCGGCCAGCAGCATGCCGTTGCCGCCGCGGGTCGCCTCGCGGCCCAGTGCCCAGGCGTTGCTGCCGGGCGCGCGGCGTGGGCCCTCGTCCTCGTCGTCGCCGCCGACGATGGCCTCCTTGAGCGCGGAGCCGCCGGACATGCGGTTGAGGTCGAGGAGGTTGGCCCAGACGTCCTCGGCGGTGATCGGGCCCACCCACTCCTTGCCGCGGCAGGCGGGGTCGGGCAGGTTGGCCACGCCGGTGTCGTCGAGGTAGCGGTTGTAGCCGGCCGCGTACCCGTTCACGAGTTCGCGCAGGTCGGCGCTCGGGCCGAGCGGGGCGGGCGAGGCCAGCAGCCGCCGGACGACGCCGGAGTCCGCGACGCTCTTGTGGTAGAGGTCGCTGGTGAGGTTGGCGACCGGGCGTACCGGGTCGTCGGACTTCGCGTCGGGGCCGAAGAACCGGGACCGTTCGCCGCGCAGCGTCACCACCCACGAGGCCATGACGCACAGGTTGTCCTGGGCGAAGGCGTACCCGTAGCCGAAGCCGAGGCCGCCGTGGTCCTTCGCGGACACGTGCGGGATGCCGTATTCGGTGCGCCGGATCTCGGCCGAGTAGCGGCCGTCGGCGGCCACGGCCGGCGGGCCCGTGAGCAGCGTGGCGACCAGGGCCGGCACGAACGCCGCGGCCAGCGGTCGAAGCTTCATGTGGCTCCTATTCGAAACGCGCGTTGTCGGGCGCGGTCATGTGCCGCAGCAGCGGCAGCGCGGTCAGGATCACCAGCAGGGACGCGGCCAGCCCGCCGCCGACGCTCGCGAAGTAGACCGGCCCCGGCATGGCCAGGGAGGCCCCCTTCATCCCCATCGCGTCGATGAACGGCGCGGCCACCCCGAACCCGGCCCCCGCGGCGACCACGGCCGCCAGGACGAGCGGCAGCGCCGACTCCAGCAGCACGACCGCGCCCAGAGTGCGGCCGGGCGTGCCCGACAACCGCAGCAGCGTGAACGGCTGCCTGCGCTCCATCAGCCCGCCGCCGACCGCCACCACGAGGCTGCAACCGCCGGCGAGCAGGGTGAGCGCGACCATGGCCAGCGCGACGTTCTCGGCCTGGGTGTAGAGCGTCGCCCTGACCTGGGCGACCTCGTCGAACGTCATCGGCGGGCCGGCGCTCTGGGTGGCCAGCAGGGTGCGGATGCGTTCCAGCGCCGCCGGGTCGGCCATGGTGACCAGCACGGCGGACAGGTTGAGCCCGGTCGCGGAGACGGCCTGGCTGCCGGGGCCGGCGAGGGGGATCAGTTTGTCGATGGTGAGCGGGTTGTCGGCCCATACCACCCGGTCGAACTGGCCGGCGACGGCCTGCGCGCCCTGCGGGCATTGCCCGAGCGCGGGGAAGCGGGCCAGGTTCGCGCACTCGACGACCGCCCGGGGCGGCGGCGGCCGGTCGGGGCGGATCACCCGGTTCTCCTCCTCCTTGGCGGCGTAGACCGGCAACACGCCGACGCCCGGGTAGGCCCGCAGCCTGGCCAGCAGGTCGGCCCCGGCCTGCGGCGACAGCCCGTTGCCGCCCAGGGGGCCGAGCGGGGCGCGCAGCACGCCGGACAGCGTGCCGCCGGCCACCGCCCGCTGTCCGTCGAGCACAGCGGGGACGATCCCCGCGATGGCCGTCCCGATGAACACCGCGAGGACGAGCCCGCTCACCGACCGGAAGGCGGCCTTCGGGTCGGCGGCCAGCCGGCGCGCCGCGAGCAACATCGCCGCTCCCCTGGTCAGCCGGGCGGCCAGGCGGGCGGCCAGCATGGTCAGCCAGGGCCCGGCCAGGATCAGCCCGATCATGATCAACGCCAGGGCCGCCGTGGCCGACACGGTGTCCGGCTTGCGGTCCTCGGTCCGGAACACCGGGCCCGCGAACAGCGCCAGCCCGGCCAGCAGCGGGATCACCCGCCAGGCCCGTGGCGGTCGCGGCGCCCCCTTCCTGAGCGCGCCGAGCGGCGAGATCCGTACGCGGCGCAGCGACCACAACGCGCTGGCCCCCGCCAGCAGCGGGACGCCGGCCAGCACGGCCGCGTACTGCCATCCGGCCGGGGCCACCGTGTCGGGGAAGAATCGGGAGCCGGTGATGGGGATGCCGGTCACGGCCGGGCGTACCAGGAGGAACAGTCCGATCCCGGCAGCCGTGCCGGTCAGCGCGCCGAGCGCCGAGTCCACCGCGGCGAACAGGTTGACCTGCCGGGACGTCCCGCCCACCAGCCGGATCGCGGCGAAGCGCGCCTCGCGGCGGGCGGCGGCCAGCCGGGTGGCGCTGTTCACCAGCACGACCAGCGGCACCAGCAGCCCGACGGCCGCGATCGCGAACCCGAACTGGTAGATGTCGGCGTTGTCATCGACGGCGGGCTCGGCGGCCGTCGTGTCGACCTGCCTGGTGCCGAGCAGCGCGGCGACCTGTTCGGGCGTACGTCCGAGCACGATGGTCAGGGCGTCGGGGCCGGACAGGGCGGCGCGGCCGATCGTGCCGGCGCGGGAGCCGGGGAACCGGTCGGCGAGCTGCTCGCGCGGCACCGAGTCCAGCAGCCGGGCCAGCGCCGGGGAGACGTAGTACTGGCCTGGGGCGGGCATGCGGGACAGGCCGGGGATGACGGGGGCGCGCGCGCCGAGCGCGGCGGCGTCGAGGCGCTTGATCGCCCGGCCCGCGTAGTAGTCCTCGCGGTAGTTCCACAGGGCGCCGGTGGCGGTGGGGTCGAGGACCCAGCCACTGGGGGCGGTGCCGCGGGTGCACTCCCAGCAGGTACGTTCGTTGGCCGCCTGGAAGGCGTTGAACAGGGAGAGCGTGGTCAGCAGCACCGCCACGCCGACCGCGACCCCGGCGACGATCAGCGCGAGCCGGGCCGTCGCCTCCCTGCCACCGGCCAGCGACAGCCGCAGGCCGAGGGCGATCATCGTACGACCTCGCCGGCGTAGGGGTCGGTGAGCCTGCCGTCGCGGACGATGACCTCCCGGTCGGCGGAGGAGGCGACGCGGGCGTCGTGGGTCACCACGATCACGGTCGTGCCCTCCTCGCGGGCCAGGCCCACGAGCAGCTCCATGACGTGCTCGCCGGTCAGCGAGTCGAGCGCGCCGGTCGGCTCGTCGGCGAACAACACCCGCGGCCCGGTCGCCAGCGCCCTGGCCACCGCCACGCGCTGCGCCTGACCGCCGGACAGCTCGCCGATGCGCCGGCCGCCCAGCCCGTCCAGCTCCAGACGCTCCAGCCAGCCGTCCGCCCGCCGGTACGCCTCCTTGCGCCTGGTACGTGCGAGGAGCAGCGGCAGTGCGACGTTGTCGGCCGCCGTCAGCTCCGGCACGAGCTGCCCGAACTGGAACACGAAGCCGAACGCCGTGCGCCGCAGCCGGGTGCGCCGGTCGTCGCTCATCGTGTCCAGGCGCCGCCCGTCGAACCACACCTCGCCGCTGTCGGGGGTGAAGATCCCGGCCAGGCAGTGCAGCAGCGTCGACTTGCCCGAGCCGCTCGGGCCCATGACCGCCAGGACCTCCCCGGCGCCGACCTCCAGGCTGGCCTCCCGCAGCGCCGGTGTCCGGCCGTACGAGCGGCTGATCTCGCGCGCTTCCAGGATCATGACGTACGTACCAGCTCGGCCAGCGCGTCCAGCCGCGCCTGGGTGACGTCGATCCAGCGCAGGTCGGCTTCGAGGTGGAACATGCCGTGGTCGGCCAGCAGCGCGTCGGCCAGCGAGTCACCCCGCTTGATCTGGGCGAACTCCCGCATGCGCCGCAGATGCGTGGCCCGCTGGAGGTCGAGGTAGGCCGCCGCGTCGCGGCCCAGCATCAGCGCCAGCACGACCTTGGTGAACAACACCGTCTGCAGGTACGGCTCGGCCGCGACCGGCTCGCTCAGCCACTCCTCGACCTCCCGCGCGCCGATCGGGGTGATCGCGTAGCGCTTGCGCTCGGGGCCGTCGCCGGGCTCGCTCTGCCCGGCGGTGACCTTGCCGTCCCTGGCCAGCCGGCCGAGTGTGGAGTACACCTGGCCGAAGGGCAGCGACTTGCCGCGGCCGAAGTAGGTGTCGTAGTCGCGCTTCAGGTCGTAGCCGTGGCTCGGCTCCCGTTCCAGGAGACCGAGCAGCGCAAGAGGAACGCTCATGCCCCGTGACTAGATACCGAGAGTATATCCGCGAGGCATAAGCGTCCGGGCGAGGGCCGCGTGGCCCTTGGTCAGGAGGTGGTCGTGGACGGGCTCGGCGCCGGGGCGCCGGACCGGTCGCCGTGGTCGCGGTGCCGTCGGCCCTGCCCTTCGTCCTGCCCTTCTTCGTCCGAGGCGCGCCCCTTCCCGTGGCGGGCGGTCACGTCGTGGATGGTCATGGCGGTGGACGTGCCGTCGGTGACCTTGGCGGTGAGCATGACCTTCTGCCCGGTCTTGATCGCGCTGATGCCCTGGTCGCGGCGGCCGACCCGGGTGTCGGCGTTGACGACGTACTCCTTGGTGTAGCCGTCCGCGCTCTTGACCGTGACGGAGTCCTGGCTCACGGCGGTGACCTCGCCGTACTGGGCGGCGACCGTCACGTACGCCCCCTTCCCGTCGGGGACGACGAACTCCCCGTGGACGGGCGGGCCGCCGAACCCGTGTCCCATGCCCTTGCCGGGCGAGGTGGCGGTGGCCGAGGGCGTCTCGGTGGGCGACGGGGACGGCGACTGCGCCGAGGCGTAGGCGACCCCGGCCCCCGTGGCCAGGACGACCGCGGTGGTCGCGGCGAGCAGCAAGGAACGGGAGAAGCGGCGCTTGGGTGGCTCGTTCGTCATGGTCTCCGTCGTACCGAATCCGTCGGAACCAGCGTTCATCATCTTTCCTCCCTACCGACTACAACAGCACAACAGTGCACTAACCCAACCAAAACGGTCATAAACCAACAAAAGGTGCGGCCAGCACGCGAACCGCGTGCGGGCCGCACCTTTCGGCTCAGGATCCGAACCTTCGGCTCAGGACCGGGATCTTCGGCTCAGGAGCCGGAGACGCGTACCGTCGCGCGCTCGCCGTCGCGCAGGACGGAGATCCGGGTGCCGGTGTCAGGCACCTTCACCCCGAGCTCGGGCAGGTCGGGGTTCCAGTAGACGCCACGCCGGTCGTCGAACACCGGGACGCCCGGACGGGCCGGGAACACGGCCGGCACGCCCGCCGAGTGCAGCCGCAGCCGGTCCGTACGCTCGGTGCCGAACGGCGCGTCGAACACCTGGAGCCGCGCCCCGGCGGTAGTCCCGCTGGTCCAGCGCAGCGGCTCCGGACGGGCGTCCACGGGCAGGATCATGCCCTCGCCGGGGTGGTTGCGGGTGGTGTTGTCGCCGTACCAGGCGTCCCACAGCCAGATGAGCACCCCCTGCTGGTACGGGTAGTGCTCGACCCGCTGACTGCCGGTCCATCCGAAGTTGTACGGCCCGGTCCGCAGGTAGGCGTTGTAACCGGTGTACCGGCGGTTCTCGGCGAGGTAGGCGCGGGAGAAGCGCTGCACGCCCACCTCGCCGCTGCGCGTGAACCCGACCGCCGTCCACTCGCCCTCACCCTGCTCGACGTCGTCGGCGAACACGCCGGGCACCTCGATGCCGTCCACCCGGAAGCCGGACTCGGAGGTGTTGGAGTCGGTCGAGTAGCGGAAGCGGAACCAGATCTTGGCGCCCGCGTACGGGCTGAGGTCGTAGCTGAGCTCGCGCCAGTCCGACTGCCCGGTGAGCGGCTGCCCGACCGGCGTCCAGGACGCGCCGTCGCGCGAGACCTCGGCGTACAGGTAGTCGTAGCCCTGCTCGATCGCGTAGGCCGCGTGCGCCTTGAGCGTCGCCTCGGTGGCCCGGCCGAGGTCGATCTGCCGGGTGAGCGTCTGCTCAAGGTTGTCGCCCTTGCCGCTCCACCACTGCCACTCCCCCTGGTACGGCCTGCCGAGCGGCGTACTGATCTCGCGCGGCGGAAGGTCCACCACCAGCGCCTGCGGATCGCGGGTGTTGTAGGAGCCGACGCCCAGGGTGTGCGTGGACGGGGTGGCCGCGCGCGCCCGGTCGTAGGACAGCCAGCCGAGCTGGAGCTTGCTCCAGGCGTCCAGGTCGCCGGCGTACTCGCCCAGCGGCCCGGTCCGCGAGCTCAGGTAGGACCCGGACGACATCAGCGACCAGAAGTTGACCGCGTTGTCGCCCGCGCCCGAGTACAGGTCCGGCAGGCCGAGGTCGTGGCCGTACTCGTGGGCGGTCAGGCCGACGCCACTGTTCTCCCCGGCCGTCAGGTAGTCGCCGATCCAGATGCCGGTGTCGCCGATCTGCGTGCCGCCGTTGCGGTTGCCGTCGGGGCCCGCCTGGCCGCGCTCGGGCCAGTAGGCGAAGTAGCGGTGGGCCCAGACCGCGTCCGCGCCCTGCGCGCCGCCGCCCCACGTCTCGTCCACACCCGCGTGTACGACCTGGTAGTGGTCGAGGTAACCGTCGGGCTCGTCGAAGTCGCCGTCGTTGTCGTAGTCGTAGCGGTCCCAGACGTCGTACTTGGCCAGTTCGGCGCGGATCTGCTCCGCGGTCCTGCCCTTGGCCTTCTCGGCGTCGTACCAGGCGTTGGCCGAGTCGCGTACCAGGTCCCAGTTGTTCCAGCAGATGCCGCCCTCTTCGGGGGCGCACCGGTCGCTGCCGTAGCGGGCCTCGTTGTACGGGACGCGTACCCAGTCGCTGACGTAGCCGTCGATGTCGTAGCGGCCGGAGGACTGGAGGCGGTAGTAGTCGCGCAGCGAGTTGCCGCCGGTCGCGAAGTAGGACTTGTCGTAGGAGGCGCGGTTGAAGTCCGGACGCCAGAGGGTGTGGTTGTCGTCGGTGCCGCGCGGGTCGGGGATCGCGTTGTGGCGGGGGCCGGGCTGTCCGCCGTACTTGACCTGGCCGTCGATCTTCGTCTCGTTGTCGACCTTGTCGCCGAACTCGGCCAGTACGACGAAGATCTGGTCCTTGCGCTCCTGAGCGAGCTCGACGTAGCGGTGGCCGACCTTGACCGAACGGCCGGTGCGTGCCTTGGCCGCCGCCGCGTCCGGGGATAAGACGCCTTCGACGGCCTGCCTGCGCAGTGCCGCCTGCTCGCGTTGCTGGGGGCTGAGCGGGGAGATCTCCCGGCTCGTCTTCTTGGCCGGTGGCGCCTGCGCGGTCGCGGCGGAGACCGGCTGGGTGAGGGGCGGGGTGACGAGCGCGGCGAACGCCACGAGGGCGGCCGCCGCGGAGAGAGTGATTCGCATGGCATGTAACATGTCACACTCCAAGCCCGCCCTCTACCCCCGCACGATCTTCCCTTCGGGCACGCGCCCGTCGTCACTCGACGATCAGGTTGACCGGGATGTTGCCGCGGGTGGCGTTGGAGTAGGGGCAGACCTGATGGGTGGCCTCGACGAGCTCGCGGGCCGCCTCCGGCGCGATGTCGTCGGGCAGCTCGACGCGGAGCGTGGCGTCGAGCTGGAAGCCGCCGGCGCCGTTGGGCGAGAGGCCGATCTCCGCCGTGACCGACGCGTCCGAGACGTCGAGCTGCTTCTGTGCCGCCACGAGCCGCATCGCCGAGGCGAAGCAGGCGGCGTAGCCGGCGGCGAAGAGCTGCTCGGGATTGGTGCCCTCGCCGTCGCCGCCCAGCTCCTTCTGGAGGGCCAGCTTGACGTCCAGCCTGCCGTCGGAGGAGACCGCGCGCCCGTCACGGCCGGCGGAGGTGGCGATGGCGGTGTACATGCTCATGTCCGGTGAACCCTTCTTCGGTGAGCCAGACAGACCTGTCTGTCTGGTCTGTTGGACATGAGACTAGACAGGTCTGTCTGGTAACGTCAAGGGGTGAGTGCACCGACCCCGAAGGACCCCCGTCCGAGCCCGGCGCGCGCCCGCGTCCTGGAGACCGCGGCACGGCTGTTCTACGCGGAGGGCGTGCACTCGGTGGGGATCGACCGCATCATCGCGGAGGCGGGCGTCGCCAAGGCGACCTTCTACCACCACTTCCCGAGCAAGGACGACCTCGTCCGGGCGTACATCACCGAGCAGAGCGCGCTGCAGCGGACCGTGGCCGCCTCGATCCGCGCGGCCTCGCCCCGGGAGACGCTGGAGGCCATCTTCGCGTTCATGTGCGAGTTCGGGTCGAGCGCCCAGTACCGGGGGTGCCCGTTCGTCAACACGGCGGCCGAGTACCCCGATCCGGCGCATCCCGTACGGGAGGCGATCGCCGAGCACCGGCGCTGGAACCGCGACCTGTACCGCGACCTCCTCGACGCCGACGGCCACCCCGACGCCGAGCGCACCGCCGACATCCTGCTCCTGATCAGGGACGGCCTGGTGGTCGGCTTCGACCTCGACGACCCGGCACGCGTCCGCGCCACAGTCAAAGAAACCCTGACCCGCACCCTGACCCCTTAACCCCACCCCCTAAGCACCACCACTCCGAGCCCAACGCCCACCTCACCCCCGACGCCCCGCCCCCTGCCCCGGCCCTGCCCGACCCGGCCTCACACTCCCGCCTCGGACGCCCTCACCGCCTCCCGCCATCGGCCATCGCCCCCGCGCCCTCACCCGAGTCGGCGTTGGCGTAAACCAGGGTCGGGTTCCCTGCCCCCGCACCCCCGCCTCGGGCCAGCCCTCACCCAGGCGACTCCGATCCGGAGCCCCCGGTCCTGGGCCGCCCTGATGCGGAGCCACCCCGATTCGGGCCGCCCTGATGCGAGGCAGGGGCGTCTCGCGTCCGGGTGCCCTTCGTGGTCCCGCGTGGGATGCGCCCGTCGGATGCGCCGGCCCCCTCCTCTCCCACCGGGCCCCTCACGCTGGGCCCCTCACGCTGGGCCCCTCACGCTGGGCCCCTCACGCTGGGCCCCTCAACGCTGGACCCCTCACGCTGAGTCCCTCTCGCTGAGTCCCTCTCGCTGGGTCGCCCTTCCTCTTCCGCCTGGGCCCTCCCTCTCGCCTGGCTGGATCCGGTGGCCGCAACCTTGGAGGATTGTGGGGGTTTTGTGTCTTATGGGTGGTTTGTCTGGTATTACTTGGCAGCGCCATTCCTCCCCTCCCCACCGCTAACGAGGCAGTCATGTCGATGTCCGGAAATATCAGGAGAAGCGTGGCTGTGGCGGTGACCGTCGTCCTCGCCCTGCTCGTCGCCTCCCCCACGACCGGCGCGACCGCCGCCACCACCCCGGCCACCCCGGCCGCTCCAGCCACTCCGGCCGCCCCCGCCCGGCCCAACATCATCTTCTTCCTCGTCGATGACATGTCGGCCGACCTGCTCCCCTACATGGACACGGTCCGCGGCCTGGCCGACGGCGGCACCACGTTCACCGACTACTACGTGTCCGACTCCCTGTGCTGCCCCTCCCGGGCCACGATGTTCACCGGCCAGTTCCCCCACAACACCGGCGTACGGACCAACCAGGGCTACGACCGCGGCGGCTACCAGGCGTTCGCCAAGCACGAGGGCCGGACGTACGCCGTCCCCCTCCACGAGGCCGGCTACCGCACGGGGTACCTGGGCAAGTACATCAACGAGTACCCCGCCCGCCCCGGCTACCAGGTGCCCCCTGGCTGGGACGAATGGCACGTCTCCGCGGGCGGCGGCTACAACGAGTTCAGGTACCAGCTCACCCGCTACATCAAGGAGAAGTCGGGCGCCCGGCGGCCGATCACCCCTTCCAAGGGCACGTACCTGGTGGACGAGCTGGGCAGGCGTGCGACCGCCTTCATCGAACGATCCCGCGAGTACGCCCCCGGCCGCCCGTTCTTCCTCCAGGTGTCCCCCTTCTCCCCGCACAACAGGGTGGACGTCAAGCCCGGCGACACCGAGCCCCGCTTCCCGCCCGCGCCGCGCGACCGGCCGAAGGATCGGTTCCCGGCCGGCGAGTTCCCCCACGGCGACTGCGGCGGCCCCGACTGCGACACCATCGACGTGACCACCCTGCCCGCCTTCGACGAGGACACCGCCGACAAACCCTCCTGGGTACGCCGCAAGCCGATCGGCGCCAAGCGCGTCAAGGAGCTGCGTGAGGACTTCCGCGACCGGATCCGCATGGTCCAGTCGGTCGACGACATGGTGGGACGGGTCCTGTCCACGCTGACCGAGCGCGAGCGCGGCAACACCTACGTCGTGTTCGCCAGCGACAACGGCTTCCACCTCGGCCAGCACCGCCTGGTACGCGGCAAGTCCACCGCCTACGACCACGACGTACGGGTCCCGCTGCTGGTCAAGCGGCCGGCCACGGGACAACACGACCGCCTGGTGAGCAACGCCATCGCCCAGAACGTGGACCTGTTCCCGACCTTCCTCGACATGGCCGGCATCGCCCCGGCGACGCGCGACAGCCGGGACGGCCGCAGCCTGCTCCCCCTGATCGAGGGCCGGCAGGTCACGGACTGGCGGCAGGCGGCCCTGGTCGAGCACGTACGCCCGGATCCGCGTACGCCGGGCAAACCCGACCCCGACGCCGACCGGCTGAAGAAGGGCAACGCGCAGCCGCCCACGTACAACGCCGTACGCACCGCCGGTGAGCTGTACGTCGAGTACGAGGGCGACCCGAAGCCCGAGTACTACGACACCGTCACCGATCCCCGCCAGGAGTCCAACGACCCCGGCAACACCCGGACGGCGTACCTGGCCAAGGTCCTCCAAGGTCTGACGACCTGCGGCCGGCCCGGCGCGCCCGACTGCTGGACGGCCGCCCACCTGCGCTGAGCCGCGGGCGGGACGGACGGCGGGGTACGGCGGCCGATGTACCCCGCAGGTTGACCCTCTTCGGATCGGCGGTTGACGCCCCGACCGCCGGTCCGTCCGTAGCCTGGGACGGTCGGGAGTCCGAACCGAAGGAGAACCATGCGGTTCACGTCCACCCTGGCCGGATTACTGCTGATCACGGGCGCGATGACGGCGCCGGCGACGCCCGCCGAGGCGGCCGCGTGCGCGACCGTACTCTCCCACCCTGACGGCTACGGCATCACCTGCGCCGACGTGCAGCGGCGCCCGCAGAGCGACGGCTCTGAGCTGCGGGACGTCACCATGACCTCCACCGCGATCTTCCAGGCGGCCGGCGGCACGCCGGTCATCAACCCGCTGTCGCGCCCGATCACCGTCCGCGTCTACCTCCCGAAGGGGTACGACCCGCAGCGCGCCGCCCGCTACCCGGCGCTCTACCTGATCAACGGGGGCGGCGACAACTACGACTCGTGGACCGCCAAGGCCGACCTCGTCTCCCTCGTCCGGACCGCGGGCGCCTTCAAGGGCATCGTGGTGATGCCGACCGGCGGGATGACCGGCTGGTACGCGGACTGGGCCGGCCGTACGGACGGATATTTCGCGCCGAAGTGGGAGACGTACCACATCAACCAGCTCATCCCGTGGATCGACGCCAACTTCAACACCGTCGCCAACCGGTCAGGACGCGGCCTGGCGGGGTTGTCCATGGGCGGCTACGGCACGCTCAGGTACGCCGCCGCGCACCCCGGCGTGTTCTCGGTGATCGGCGCCTTCTCACCGGGCATCGACCTGCGCGCCAAGCCCGCCCAGGCCACGATCTCCGACTCGATGTGGCAGTCCGGCGCGGCCGTCAACCTGACGGACCTGGGCGAGTTCCGGGTCAACAAGTACGAGAACGGCAGCCCGCTGCCCGTCCCCGACCAGGACGTGCAGCGCCGCTACCGCCTGGACACCCTGTTCGGCCCGCACACCACCACCGTCTTCCACGGCCGGACCGTCGACGACTGGCCCGCGGCCAACCCGGCCGACCTGGTCACGCAGGGCAAGTACGCGCCCTACGACGGACGCCTCGCCCTCTACGCGGGCGGCTGCGCGACCGTCCCGCACGTTCCCGGGGGCAGCGAGCCCGCGCCCGCCGAGTGCGGCTACGACACCAGGGCGAGCGACAACGCCGGGGGTGTCAGCGAGCCGATCCTCGGGGCGTACGCGAGCGAGTTCGACGCGACGCTGACCGGCCTCGGCGTCGGCCACCGCTACTGCTACACGAAGGGCGGCCACGACTGGAACGCCTGGCCGGCCTACCTGGTCGACTTCCTCCAGTACGCCTACGGCACCGCCCCGGCCCGCTGCCCCGCCGTCTGACGCCCCCTGCGCATCCGTCTCCCGTTCCCATCCCGCTTCCAAGTCGCCCGCAAGTACCGGCCGGTACTCCTGGACCGGTGACGAACCATCGCCTGACCCGAGTCCTGGCCGCCCTGGGCGCCGCCGTCCTCGTGCTCGCCGCGCACAGCACCGCCGCCGCGGCCGACCCGGCGAGCTGGAGGTGGGGCGCCCTGCACTCCACCGACGGCCTGGCGAGCGCCCGGGGCAAGGTCGTCGCCGGCCAGTCGGGGCTCGCCGTGACCGGCTACCTCGACGACGACCGCGGCAAAGGCTGCTCGTGGGTGGTCCTCAGGTACCAGAGCGCGAGCAACGGGCGCTGGCGGACGTTCGGGATCTACAACTGCGTACCGGGCACGGGCTCCTTCCGGAAGGGCGTCGGCGGGGTGCTGCAGATCCGGGCGCAGGTGTGCCGGGGCACCTCCAAGCGCCCGGTCGGCAGGTGCTCGCGCTGGCGGACCATCTACACGCAGGGCGGATGACCGCCGCGTGAGCCCTCGGGCCGTCAGCCGAAGGATGTAGCCCGATCTCGTCAACCGGCAGGAGTTCCGGCCGCCGGGCCGTCACTAGGGTCGTCTCAGACCCCATGACCTGCCCGGAAGGACCGAAGATGGCCTCTGCCCGCAAGACGCTTCTCACGGGCTCGCTCACTTTCGTGGCGGGCCTGGCGCTCTGGCTGTTCGGACTGGACGAGGAGATCTTCATCGTCACGCCGTCGAAGGTCGGCGTCGTCCTGATGGTCCTCGGCGGCCTGGAGATCCTGTACGGCGTGCTCAAGACCGTCCGCGACGACGCCTAGGGTCAGCCGGCGCGCTTCTTGCTGGCGATGATGTAGAGCACCAGCTCACCGCAGGCGTGGCAGACGGTCACGTCCCCGTCCGCGCGCAGGTGGTCGGGCACCGCCCGCGCGCCGCAGAACGCGCACGGCCGCTCGACCGGCTCCCGATCCCCGCGCGTGGCCCCGGCCGTCGCCAGCAGCGCGCAGCCCAGGCAGATCGAGACCGACTTGCCGACGACGAGGTCCGCGGGATCGGGCGCCGAGCCGCAGAAGGCGCACTCGAACACCGCCGCCACGCCGATGTAGTCGCTCGGCCGCCCGTTCTCCTCGGACAACACCGTCCGCAGGACGGTCAGGCAGCGGCTCGCGACCTCGTCCGTGACCCCGGCCCGCAGAAGTTCCGCCCTGAGCGCCGCGCGGGCGCCGGCGTTCTCGGGCGGGAGCGCCTTCAGCAGCGCGAGCAGCGCCTCGTCCAGGGCGCGCAGTGCGTCGGCGGCCTGGGCGGCGAGGTCACGCATGCCGCCTCGCCGCCCCGGCCGCGCCCTCCGGGTCGCTCGCCCCCTCGCCGGCGAGCGACGGACGCGGAATGCCGGGCCCGTACTCGCGGGCCGTCCCATCGCGTACGAACCATTTCCACTCCGGGCCCGCCCGGAAAGGAGCCGGACGGCACTGCCGGGCGCTTTTGGCGACTCGCCGAGAAACGCTTCTTCGTGATCGTTCTAGAATTCCACACCAATGTGCGCGGCCCGCGTCAATGGCCGTCGGCGCGTCCACTCCGGGCCGGTTGAATTCGTGCGGCACGAAATCGGCGGCCGGCTCGATCCGGCGCGCGCCGATGAGCGCCGCACCGTCCGGCGCGAGGGGCATCCGCTCAGCCCCTGCCGCCGACCAGCGGGGCGGACGCCTCTGCCGGGTGGCGCGGACGGCGATAATTTTCATCCTTAAACCGGATCACGTATTCCTCATTTCAGACGGAGGTCGAGGCACTCCTTTCGCGGCCATCATGGCCCCGGTCGCAAAATGCGTCAACGGGAGCCGGGCCTACATTTTCCCTATATTGCGGCGTGCCGCCGTCTTGCGAACTTCGATCTGTCCCGGCACGCTGGCAGGCGTGGCGGATAACCGTACTGGAAAGGGCCGCGAGCGAGCGGCGCGCCGATGGTGGGCCGCGCCGCGCGGCGAAATGTTCAGCCTTCCGGAAATCCTCGCCAAGCTCGCGGACCCCGACCGCGAGGCGCCCGGCGATCCAGAGCTGCGCGAGCTGTTCGAACGGGACCAGGACGACCGGCGCGACGGCGTGCTCAGGGACGGCGGCGGCGGGCGCGACCTGGCCCGGCGGGCGCGGTGCATGGAGAAGTTCGCGGCCGGCGAGGTCAGGTCGCCGGGCGACTACTACCACCTGGCCATGGTGATGCAGCACGGCGGGCTGGCCGAGCACTACCACCTGGCGTTCGAGTTGTCGCGGCGGGCGGCCGACGCCGGTTGCCGGCCGGCCCGGCGGCTGGCGGCGGCGGCCCTCGACCGATGGTTGCTGCACATGGGCCTGCCCCAGCGGTACGGCACCCAGTACGTCGACACGGGCGGCCACTGGTCCCTCTACCGCGTCGACCCCGTCACGACGGACGCCGAACGCGCGGTCTGGGACGTCCCGCCCCTGGCGGAGGCCCTGGCACGGGCGGAGGAGATGAACTGGGCGGACGGCCCGCGATGACCCACCCGCGAATCACCACGAACACGGCTCAAAGCCGATAAAGGAGGTGATGTCGGGCTCATCTGCTTGTGTTGCTGAAAGTGGGGCCCGCACCGGGAAAACGGCCAGGATTTTGCCGCCGGTTTTCCTGCAGATCCGGGCCGTCGGCGGGGTCGCGGGTGAATCTGGCCATGACATTTTCCCGTCCCGGTCGAGACAGGCAGGTTTCCCATGGTCAGACGGGCTCTCGTGGCGCCGGTCCCGCTCGCGCTCTCTCTGGTCGCCGCCCTGGCGATCGCAACGCCGGCCCACGCGGTGACGCAGGAGGAGAAGCTCTCCGCGCTCGCCGGGCTCACCCAGCCCACCGCGGCCAGCGCCGCCTCCTGGCGGGACGCCTGGAAGGACCGGCGGTCGTGGGCGGACTTCGGCTTCGACTGGTCCAGCGACGGCTGTTCGAGCAGCCCGGACGAGCCGCTCGGCTTCGACTTCCGGCTGGCGTGCCGGCGGCACGACTTCGGCTACCGGAACTACCAGGCCGTGCACGAGTTCCGTGCGAACAAGGAGCGCATCGACCAGGCGCTCTACTTCGACCTGCAGCGGGTGTGCGCCCAGTACTCCTTCTTCCGCCGTCCGAGCTGCGAGGCCCTGGCCCTGATGTACTACCACGCGGTCCGCCGGTTCGGCGCCCCCCGCGTCAGCGACGACGAGGTCCGGGACGTACGGAACAGGCCCCGGCCGAACGACGACGCACGCGAGGACGACATCCCGGACGAAGACCTGCCGGACGTCAACCTGCGGCCCAACAGCCTGCCGATCGACGACGTGCTGAACGCGGCGCTGAACTTCTTCTAGGGCAGCAGGGCGCTGCTGAGCCCGCACACGGCGGTGATCAGGTTGTCCCCCAGCGAGCGCCACGCCTGCTCGGGGGAGGCGGCGGCACGGCCGGCGGCCAGGTCGGCCTCCAGCTCGGCACTCATGTGCACGACGAGCAGCCGGATCATGGCCGCCTGCCGCTCGGACAACTCCAGCGCCCGGTCCCGCATGGACGGCGGGCGCAGGAGCTCCAGGCGGCGGAACGAGGGCGTGCTCAGCGTCGCCTGTGCCGCGTACTCGCGGAAGGTGGGCTCCACGACGGCCTGGGCGAGGAACCGTCCGTACCAGGACGGGGTGCCCAGCTCGATGTGGTGCTCGATGCTCGGCGCGATGGCGCACGTGATCCAGTCGCGCAACGTCACCTCGCCGGACGCCTCCAGCGCGGCCACCATCGGCAGGCGGTGCAGGTCGATGGCGGCCGCGTGCCGGGACAGGATCGCCTGGATCAGCTCGTCACGGGTGCTGAAGTGGTATTGGACGGCGGACTTGTTCCGCTGGCCGGCCGCTTCGCGGATCATCCTGATCGACACGTTCGCGAAGCCGTGCTCGGCGTAGAGCCGCTCCGCGGTCGCCATGATCTTGTCCTTGACGCGGGTCGAGCGGGCAGGCGGCGCGGCGACCGCCGTACTGACGTCCATGACCGTCCTCGATCTTGTCTACAGCACCGTCCCCGAGCGAGTATCCCATGCCGCCGGAAGGGGACAGAAGGTCACCAGGTGACCCAGACATCCTGAAGGCCGCCGGACAGACCACCCGTACGCAGCCGCAGGTCCTCGGGAGCGTCGCGCAGCCGCAGGTCGGGCAGGCGGCGTGTCAGCAGGCCCAGGACGACCTGAAGCTCCACCCTGGCCAGCGGCTGGCCGAGGCAGTAGTGGCGGCCGGCGCCGAAGGTGAGGTGCTGGCTGCCGTTGTCCCGCCGCGGGTCGAACCGGTCGGGATCGGTGAACTTGGCCGGGTCGCGGTTCGCGGCGGGGACGTTGGGGATCAGCGTGCTGCCGGCGGGCACGGTGACCTCGCCCAGCTCGACGTCCTCGGTGATGAACCGGGGCACGCCGCCGATCGCCGACAACGTGCTGTCCAGCCGCAGGACCTCCTCCACCGTGCCGGGGATCAGGTCGGGGTCGTCGATCACGGCCTCGTAGCGCCGCCGGTCGGAGAGCAACATCGCCGTCATGATCGCGATCATGTTGGACGTGGTCTCGTGGCCGGCCAGCAGCAGCCCGCGTACGGTGGCGATGAGCTCGGCCTGGCTGAGCCTGCCGTCCTCGGCGTCGCTGATCTGGGTCAGCTCGCTGAGCAGGTCGTCGCCGGGGTTCGCGCGGTTGCGGTCGACCAGGTCCGACACGTACGCGTTGAACTCCCGGTAGGCCGCGTCGACCTCCTCCTGCGTGTTGCGCGTCAGCGTCAGCATCGTGCGCGACCAGTGCGCGAACTTGTCCTGGTCCTCGCTCGGCGCGCCGACCAGGGCGCAGATGACGCGTACCGGGAGGGGCAGGGCCAGACCGGATGACAGGTTGCCCGGGGAGCCCTTGGCCAGCATGTCGTCCAGCAGGTCCTCGGCCATGACCTCGACCCGGGAGCGCCACACCTCCATCTTGCGCGCGGTGAACCAGCGGCTCAGCAGCCGCCGCCAGCGCATGTGGCCCTCGCCCTCGTTGATGTCGCCGGCGCCTTCCTTGCTCCGGCTGAACAGGCCGCCGTCCTCCGTGGTGGACAGCCGGGCGGCGCCGTCGCGGGCGAGGTTGCGGCTGAAGCGCGGGTCGGCCAGCACGGCGCGGGCGTCGTCGTACCTGGTCACGAGGGTCGCCACGTCGCCGCTGGGCAGCCGTACGTGGGACACGGGACATTTCGCCCGCAGGTCGGCGAGTTGTGGCGGCGGTTCCAGCGCCATGGGGCGGTCGAAGGGGAAATCGGGGATCGCTTCTGCAGTCATGCGTCCTCCAGCTTGAAAGCCCGACACTTCGGAATATAAGGCGATCGCCTTATTTAAGGCAATCGCCTTGACTGGATGGATTACTTTGGGTTTGGGGATCTACCTGGGCATGACGAAGTGAAGGGTGTGCTGGTCAGCGGGGATTACGCGCCCTTGAGGAAAGCCCGACCCCTTGAGGAAAGCCCGCGGCCCCGGTCCGGGGAGAGCCCGCGGCGCGGGTTCGGGAGAGCCCGCGGCGCGGGTTCGGGAGAGCCCGCGGCGCGGGTGCCGCTCTTGTCGTCGCCGCGGGGTGGTCAGCGGTAGCCGGTGAGGCCGTCCGCCAGTTCTTCCGCGTCGCCGTCGTGGTGGGCGGACAGGGCCTGTTGCAGGGCGAAGGTGTGGCGGATGGCGGTGACGCGGGCGGCCAGGGCGGCGTCCGCGGAGGCCGTCCGCGCCAGTACGCGGGCCAGGAAGTCCCCGCCGTACCCGGCTTCCAGGGCCGCCAGGTCCTCGGCCGGGTCGCCGATCGTCACCTCGTCCCAGTCGATCACGCCGGCGAGCCGGGGCAGGCCGTCCTCGTACTCCCACAGGACGTTCTCGGGCCCGAGGTCGCCGTGCACCACGGCCTCGGCGACGTACGGGAGATCGTCGAGCGCGGCGAGTTCCCGTTCGGCGCGACGGCGTCCGTCCGGCGACATGAGGGCGAACAGGTCGGCGCGGACCTCCGCCGCGAACCGCCGCCACTGGTCGCGCGGCGCGGGCAGGACCGCGCGGGCCCGCTCGTCCGCGCCCGCCGCGGCGAGCCCGGCCAGCAGCGCGGCGTACTGCGCCGCCGCCGCGTCGGCCACCCGGGGGTCGGCCACCTCGTACGGCTCCAACGGCGCCCCTGGCACACGCGTGAGCACCAGGTACGGCGGCTCCCCCGTGCCCTCCGACAGCGGCAGAGGCGTACGGAACCCGAGATCGAGCCCGGCGAGTACACGCAGCACGGCGGCCCGCCGCGGCAACCGTACGGCCGCCGCCCGGGTACGCGGCAGGCACACCACCCGATCCGGCCCGACCACCACCCGGTGGAACTGCCCCTCCCGGACGACCGGCTCGCCATCCCCGAGACCGGGCGCCACCCGCTCCAGCAACGCCCGCTCATCACGCTCAAGACCGGACGCGGGGGTGTGGTCGCTCATTCGGACTCCCAGAAGGCTCGGACCATCATGAACCGATACGCATCGGATTACTGCGATGCGTCGATGACTCCCTATGATCGCATCCATGACGGAGTCCTCACTCATGACCGATTCCGAGCTGTCCGACGCCCTGCGCGCGCTGGCGAACCCCACACGCCTGCAACTGCTGTCGTGGTTGCGGGAGCCGGAGCGGAACTTCTCCCTGGAGGGGGCGATCGCCGACCCGGTGGAGGTCGGGGTGTGCGTGACCCACATCCAGGCCAGGGTGGGGCTGGCGCAGTCGACGGTGTCGGCGTACCTGGGCGAGTTGCAGCGCGCCGGGCTGGTACGGGCCACCCGCGTCGGCAAGTGGACCCACTACAAGCGCGACGAACGGCGCATCGCGCAACTCGTCGCCACGCTCGGCCACACCCTGTAGAGGCGGCGACCGGCCGGCCGGCGGGATCCTCGACTTGTGTCGTATCGACATTTTGCGATATTTCTATATCTCTAATGATCGACAGATGACGAGGGGACCCCCATGGCCACCATCGACGGCCTGGATCTCGGCACGTTCGGGATCTACACGTTCGACTTCGAACACCAGCCGGCCGCGCGGATGCGCGAGTCGATCCAGGAGCTGGAGGAGCTGGGCTGGCGGGCGTTCTGGGTGCCCGAGCTGCTCGGACGCGAGGCGCTCACGCACGCCGGTTTCCTGTTGTCGGCCACACAACGGATGCACGTCGTGAACGGCATCGCCCGAGCCTGGGCCCGCGCGGCGAAGTGGACGTACGGCGCCGCGCTGTTGCTGGCCGACGCCTACCCCGACCGGCACCTGCTCGGCCTGGGATTCGGCGGCGAGCCCCGCCCGGGGACGACGCCGCTGGCGGCCATGCGCGCCTACCTGGACGAGATGGACGAGCTGGAGACGCCCAACCCGGCGCCCGCGTCCGGGGTGCGGCGCATCCTGGCCGCGTACGGGCCCAAGATGCTCGAACTGGCCCGCGACCGGGCCGCCGGCGCCCAGACCTACCACGTCAACGTGGCGCACACGGCCGAGTCGCGGGACCTCCTCGGCCAGGACGCGTTCCTGGCCGTCGAGCATGCGGTGTTGTTCGAGACCGACCCCTCCGTGGCGCGGGCCGTCGCGCGCGAGCACCTGCACCTCTACCTGAGCTCGCCGTACAACGTGGCGAAGTTCCGGCGGCTGGGATACACGGAGGAGGAGATCAGCGGCGGCGGCAGCGACCGCCTGGTGGACGACCTGGTGTTCTGGGGCGACCTGGACACCATTGCGGGCAGGCTCCGCGGCCACGTCGAGGCGGGCGCCGACCACGTCGCCGTCCAGGTGATCGGGATCGAGCCGGGCGGGACGGCGATGCCCCACTGGCGCGAGCTCGCCGCCGCGCTGTCCCCTGGCCAGACCTCCTGAAGTATGCAACCGATCGGTCGTTAATATAGTTTGTGCGGCATGACTCAAGAGACGCCGTCCACCGAAGGGCCGGACGCACGCCCATGCTGACCTCGCGCTGGATCGCCGGCCCCGAGAGCCGCAGCCCCGGGCCGCTGGTGGCCGCCCTGACGGACTTCCGCATGCGGCGGCTGCTCGACCTGCCCGGCATCGTCCGGCACGGCCGTTCGCTGAGCCGCCACTGGCCGGAGTTGCCCGGCGCGGTCGGCATGTGGCTGTGGGCCGATGTCCCCGGCCGCCGCGTCGGTTCGCTGTCGGTGTGGCGGAGCGAGGAGGACCTGCACGGGTTCGTACGGCTGCGCGAACACGTCGCGATCATGCGCGCCTACCGCCATCGGGGCACCCTGCGATCCCGTACGTGGGAGGTCGAGCACCTGGACCGGGCCGAGCTGCTGCGGGCCCTGCGGTGATCGGCGTCATAGCCGACGCCCGGCGGGCACGCTAGGGTCGGGCGGGAACGGGCAGCCGGAAGGCGGGGACGGATGGCGTGGGCAACCCGGGTGGTCGCCGTCGTCCTGGCCGTGGTCTCGCCGGTGCTCGTGCTCGCGGCCGTGCTGCTCTACGCCGCGCTCCCCGCCGAGTGGCAGGTCCCGGAGATCTTCACGCCGCTGGCGGCGGCGGGGGCCACGTTCCCGGCGTTCGCCGCGTTCCTCATCGCGCACCGGCCCGGGCTCAGGCTGGCGTGGCTGATGTGCGCGGGCGGCGTCGGCGGCGCGGTCAACACGTTCTGCCAGGCGGCGATGTTGTCCGCCGCGGCGGACGGGAACATCGAGCTGGCCGGGCTCGTACGGTTCCCGGCCCACATCGGCTGGGCGGTGTCCGGGCTGATGCTGGAGATGTTGTTGCCGCTCTACTCCCCCGACGGCAGGCTGCCGTCGCGGCGCTGGCGGGCCGTGGTGCTGCTGGGCGTGGTGTCCACGGCGGTCGAGCTGACCCACATGTTCGTACGGCCGGACCCGCCGGCCGAGGGTTACCCGCTGCCCGCGGTCATCCACAACCCGCTGGAGATCCCGGAGCTGGCGCCGTACTGGCCGGTGGTCTCGCCGATGGCCTGGACCGGCATCCTCGCGACGCTGCCGCTGGCCGCCTGGTCGCTGCTGCTGCGTTTCCGCCGGGCCGATCCGGTGGGCCGGCGGCAGATCGGCTGGCCGCTGTTCGCCTTCGGCGGGTACATCGTGTTCATGCTCGTGGGCGTCGTCGCGCTGGAGCTGACCTGGTTGTCGATCGTCTGGGCGGCGCTCATCCCGGTCGCGCTGGTGTTCTCGGTGACCCGCCACCAGCTCTACGGGATCGACACGGTCGTCAGCCGGACGTTCGTCGCCGCCGGGCTGCTGGCCGTGATCGGCGGGGTCTACTTCGGGATGGCCACGCTGTCGAGCCTGGTCGTGGCGGGGTACCACCAGGTCGCCGGGCTCGCCTCCGCGCTGCTCACGGGCGCGTTCTTCCAGCCGTTGCGCCGGACGCTGCAACGCGCCGTCGACCGGCTGCTCTACGGTTCGGTGGGCGATCCGCGCGACCTGGCCGAGCGGCTGGCCCAGGAGGTACGCCGGGGTGATCCGGGCCAGGCGCTGGCGGCGGTGGTCGGCGTGCTGCGCGAGGGCCTGGCGGTGCAGGGGGTCGCGGTGGAGGTGACCAGCGGCGAGCCCGGCCACCCGGTCATCGTGGCGAGCGCGGACCGCGAGCAGGCCGGCGACCGCCCGCGCGAGGTGCCCCTGGTCTGGCACGGCGAGTGGGTGGGGCGGCTGCTGATCGGCCCGCCCGCACCGCGCCGCTTCCCGGCCGCGCACGACGAGCGGGTGCTGGACACGCTGGTCCCGTACGCGGCCGACGTGGCCCACGCCGTGCGCATGGCGGCCGACCTGCAACGTTCCCGCGAACGTATGCTGGCCGCCCGCGAGGAGGAACGCCGGAGGCTGCGCCGCGACCTGCACGACGGCCTCGGCCAGACGCTCAGCGGCCTGGCCATGACCGTCAACATGGCCAGGCTCAGCCTGCGAACCTCTCCCGAGGCGGCCGACGGGCTGCTGGGCGAGCTGCGTACCGGCATGGACGCGGTCACGGGCGACCTGCGGCAGCTCGTCTACGGCCTGCGCCCGCCCGCCCTGGACGACCTGGGCCTGGCCGCCGCCGTACGGGCGCTGGCCGGGCCGGACGGTTCGGCCGCCGAGGTGGTCACCGAGGGTGACCTGACCGGCCTGCCCGCCGCCGTCGAGGTGGCCGTCTACCGGATCGCGCAGGAGGCGCTGACGAACGTGCGGCGGCACGCGCGCGCCACCCGCGTCCGCGTCGAGCTGCGCCGCGAGCCCGGGGCGCTGCGCCTGCTGGTCGCCGACGACGGCGTCGGCCTGCCCCCTGGCCACCGGCCGGGCGTCGGCCTGGCCTCGATGCACGAGCGTACGGCCGAGCTGGGCGGGATCTGCCTGGTCACGGGCGCCCCGGACGCGGGCACGACGGTCGAGGTGATGATTCCCGTCCAGCCCGCCTGACCGTGTGCCTTACCGGGTGTCCGCCCTTCGATCACGTAAGGTGCTAGACGATCACTCTCGGTAACTCTCACGGAGGTGTCCATGAAGCTCATGGGCCGTATCGCCTGCGCCCTCGCCGGGGGCGCGCTGCTGACCACCGTCCTCACCACTCCGGCCTCCGCCGACTCGATTGCCGCCGGCGGGCCCGTCGGCGCGCTGGTGCAACCGGTGCTGGACATGCTCAACCTTGTCAACGACACGACCACCCTGGGCGCGCTGCTCCCGAGTGGCATCATCGCCGTCCGCTGACGATCGCCCCTTCCCCCCGGGGCGATCCCGACACGGTCGGGACGTACCGTGGGCGGATGGTGGTCGAGGGCATGCGGAGGTGGGAGCCGTCCGGGCGAGGAACTGCCGCCGTTGTGGCACTGGGCGGCATTGGCCCGGTGGCCCGTCTCGTCGGTGGTGGGTGGCGACGGGCATCCGCGCCCGGCAGCCCGGCGGCGGCCGAGGCGGCCGTGGCGGCGCGTACGGCCGGTTCCCCGTTCCGCGGGGCGGGCGCCTGGGATTGGCATTTCGACACCGACCCGACCCTGCTCATGCGCTTCTCGGCCGCCACCGCCAACGCCCACCGCATCCACTACGACTGGCCGTACGCCACCCGGGTGGAGGGGTGTCCCGGCCTGGTGGTGCACGGGCCGCTCATGACGCTCGCCCTGGCCGAGACGCTGCGGCTGGAGGGGCGGGCCGAGCGGGTGACGCGGGTGGGACATCGGAACAACAGGCCGCTGTTCTGCGGCCAGCCGGCCCGGCTGCGGGGCCGCCGGACCGCGGACGGGTTCGCGCTCGACCTGCTCGGCCCCGAGGCCGGCACTCCGTGCACCAGCCTGACCGTGACGGCCCGGTAGCCGCTCTCCGCACCCGCCCGGAGCCCGTCAGAGGGCGATGACGTGTTCGGCCAGCTCGCGGGCGGCGGCGCCCGGGGCGGTGCCGGGGCGGGTCGCGCCCGCGGCGAGGGTGCCGTCGATGAGGATGAGGAGCTGGTCGGCGGCGTGGCCCGGGTGCGGGTGGCCGAGCGCGGTCAGCTCGCGTTCCAGCAGGTCGTGCACGCGCTGCCGGTAGTCGCGGGTGATCTCGTGCGCGGGATGGCCGGGGTCGGCCAGCCCCAGGTCGGCGGCCAGATAGCGGCAACCGTGGAAGCCGGGCAGCACGACGATCTCGCCGATCCGGTCGAAGACGGCCAGCAGGCGTTCGCGCGGGTCATGGCCGGCGGCGTCCATGGTGCGCGCGTAGTCGGCGGCGTCGGCCTCCGCCGCCGACCTGAGCACCTCGACGATCAGGCCGTCCTTGCCGCCGAAGTGCTCGTACAGGGATCGTCTGGCCACGTTGGCGGCCTTGAGCAGCGCGTCGACGCCGATGTTCACGCCCTGGCTGTAGATCAGCCGGTCGGCGGCCTCCAGCAGGCGCTCCCGGGGGCCGGGTCCCGTACGAACACTCATGACCTCAGACTGCCACGGGTTGACGAGTAGATCAACCGGTCGATATACATAGATAGACCGATCGATCTACCAACCAACTTCTCGGAGTGATCATGTCTTTCGCGTCCACCGCCGACGTCATCGACCGTTTCAACCGCGCCTTCGTCGAGCGTGACCGCGACCTGCTCACCGATGTGGTCGGCGAGGACTGCGTGATGGAGTCCGTCCAGCCGGCCCCCACCGGGGAGCGCGTCGTCGGCCGCCAGGCGTGCCTGGACTGGTGGGGTGCGCTCGTGGACGACCGCACCAGCCGGTTCGAGCCGCAGGAGGTCATCGTCGCCG
Organism: Nonomuraea spiralis; assembly: GCF_014648435.1. Lineage (GTDB taxonomy): Bacteria > Actinomycetota > Actinomycetes > Streptosporangiales > Streptosporangiaceae > Nonomuraea > Nonomuraea spiralis. Next base: position 193,965 of record NZ_BMRC01000009.1, on the reverse strand, counting down.
GCGACCGGGCCACGATCCAGTGGCACTACCACTACGGCCCCGGCCCCTCCGACTGGGTCAGCGGGGTGAACGTCATGCGCGTCCGCGACGGGCAGATCGTCGAGGCGCTCGGCTACAGCAAGACCGCCGGCGAAGTCCCGCTGGCCACCGACAACTGAAGAAGGACGTCATGCGCAGCTACCACGTCGACAGCGGGGCCGGGATCGCCGGCCTGTCGATCAAGGAACACCCCGTCCCCCGGCCCGGCCCCGGCCAGGTGCTCGTCGCCGTACGCGCCACCTCCCTCAGCTTCCGCGAGCTGATGATCCTGCGCGGCGACTACGTGCTCCCCGTCAAGCCGGACGTGGTGCCGATCTCCGACGGCGCCGGCGAGGTCGTGGCACTCGGCCCCGGCGTCACCGCCGCCAGGGTCGGCGACCGGGTCACCGCCACCCTGTTCCCGAGCTGGCAGGACGGCCCCTTCGGCGTCCAGCACCTTCCCCAGCTCGGCGGCTCCCTCGACGGCCTGCTCACCGAGTACGCGCTGCTCGACGAACGGGCGCTCGTACCGATCCCCGACCACCTGTCGTACGAGGAGGCCGCCACGCTCCCCTGCGCCGCGGTCACCGCCTGGAACGCCCTGACCGGCCACGGCTCCGGCCCCCTGCCGGGCCAGACCGTCGTCACCCAGGGCACCGGCGGGGTGTCGCTGTTCGCGCTGCAGTTCGCCAAGGCGCTCGGCGCCCGCGTGATCGCCACGACCGGCAGCCCCGCCAAGGCCGAGCGCCTGGCCGAGCTGGGCGCCGACGACGTCGTCGACTACCGCGTCACCCCCGACTGGCCGTCCAGGGTCCGCGAGCTGACTTCGGGACAGGGCGCCGAGCACGTCATCGACGTCGCCGGCGACCTCGGACGGTCGCTGGAGGCGACCTCGATCGCGGGCCAGGTGGCCAGCGTCGGGTTCGTCGCCGGGGACCCGCCGCCCCTCGACCCGAGGGCGATCTTCAGGTCGGGCGCCACTGTCCGCGGCATCGCCGTCGGCAGCCGCGCCCAGTTCGTGGCCATGAACGAGCTCATCGAGGCCCACCGGCTGCGCCCGGTCATCGACCGGGTCTTCCCTTTCGAGCACGCCCCCGACGCCTATCACCACTACGCTTCGGGCCAGGCGTTCGGCAAGATCGTGATCACGGTCTGAACCGCCGCCGGAAGAGAGCCGTCCTGCCGGGAGAGCCGCTTGGTGGTGTTCGCATGCGCGGGATGCGGTGCCGTCCTGACCGCGAGGGTGTCGCGGGTCGACTTCCCCGACCACGCCGACCAGCGCCACGGCTACGGCCTGCTCCCCGCCCTTCTGGAGCCCGGCACGTACACGATCCGGGACGAACCGGTGGGGCCACCCTGGTTGTCGTGGGCCGAGATCGGCGCGGACGCGGCGGCGGCCCGAGGCGTGTACACGCAGGTGCGCTCCCTGTCGTACGGCCCCCGGGGAACGGTCGGGATCGCGCCGGGCGACCTGCGCGGGACCGTCCACATCCTGGAGGCGTGCGGGGGCGCCTGTTGCGGCCTGGACGACGGGTACGGCCCCAACCTGGCGTGCGCCGGATGCGGGCGCGCGGTGGCGGTCCGCGTGGACGACTGCGGTCGCTGGCAGGTGGTGTGGCTGAACCCGCGCGCCGTACGCCCGGTCAGCGTGGAGGGCACCGCCCACGCCGCGCTCGCCTGGACGGACCTGCGGGAGGAGTGGCCGGTCACGCCGCCCGTGGACCATCCCGGCACATGGAGCCCGCGCTGGGCGGCGGCGGTCGCGGTGGCGCTGGCCCAGGTGCTGGCGCTGTCGGGCGGCGGCCGGGTCGCCGTCCCCGAAGGACGGGCCGCCATGGCCTTCCGCCCCACGCTCGACAAACTGCTCCCATCGGGCCCGCCGAACCGACGGCTCACCCTGGCCGGCCCCGGCCTGCCCGGCGGCGGCCGGGACCTCGCCCTGGTCCCGCGGCATCCGCAGACGGGCGAGGTCTGGCCGTGCGACGACGCGGAGGCGGTGGTGCCGCTGGCCGCCGGTGTGTGGCTGCACATGGCCTTCCACGACGAACGGCGGCTCGTCCCGGCGGCGGCCGGGATACCTGCCGGTGTCCGGCGGGACGACCCGCCGCCGATGTCGCCCTGGTGTGCCTTCCGGCCTGACGCGGACGTGTTCCTCGGTGCTCTGGCGCGGTTGCCGGCCGTGCGGGAGCCGTGGTTGCGCGCGATCCACGACAGGGTGAGCGAACGCCCGTACAGCAGCCTCTAAGGGCGGCGGGTCAGCAGGGGGTCTCGTAGAACTCCGGGTACGAGCCGCGGGTGCCCACCCACGTCACGTCGCCGACGCAGTTCTCGTACTTGACCCCCACCACTGTGGTGCGGGTGGAGTCGCTGTAGTAGTACGTCTCGCAGTGGTAGTCGATCTGGCAGGCGCGGGCGTGCGCGGGCGAGCCGATGACGGTGAGGGTGCCGAGGGCGAGCAGGACGGCCAGCGATGCGCGGCGAATCATGGAGATCCTTCCTGACGCGAGGAAGCGCTATTGCCCTTGATGGTCGATCATCGGAGCGAACAGAGCAATACAGTTCAATACGGTCGATGCCGGGTACCGTCGCGGAGGCGAAAAGATCGACCTTGCTCCCGACATAGGATCTTTCCATCTGGTAATCGCCCGTTTGTCGAAAGGCTTCCATGACCCACCCCCTCAGCCGCCGGTCCGCCCTGCTGGGGGCCGCGGCCGTGGCCGGACTCGCCGCGTGGGAGCGACCGGCCGAGGCGGCCGGCGCGGCCGGGGCCGGTGGGGCGGCCGCGTTCGACGCCGCGCGCGAGCGATGGGTGAGCCTGCTGGCCGGCGGCTCGTACGACCCCGCCTACCTGGAGAAGACGCGGGCGGTCGAGGGTTCGGCCAACGCGGTGCTGCGCAAGATGAACCCGGTCGCCGGCCGTCCCAGCCTGTGGCCCGACCTGCCGCTCGACGACCCCCGTACGGGCAACTTCAACCGCGCCTACAACCGCATGCGCGCCCTCGCGCTGGGCTGGGCCACGCCCGGCACCTCCATGCACCGCGACCCGCGGGTCGCCGAGACCGCCGCCGGCGCGCTCGACTTCCTGTACGAGCACGCCTACCGCGAGGGCCTCGACCGCCGGGGCAGCAACTGGTACTGGTGGGAGATCGGCGTCCCCCGCGCGCTGACCGACACCTGCGCCCTGCTCTACGACGGCCTCCCCCAGGACCGCCTGCGCCGCTGGCTGCGCCCGCTGCGCCACTGGTGCCCCGACCCCGAGCGCCGCGTCAGCCATCCCGGCGTGGTCGAGACCGGCGCGAACCGGGCGAGCAAGGCCATGGCGGTGGCGATGCGCGGGCTGCTCACCCATGACGCCCGGCTGGTCAGGCGGGCCAGGAACGCGGTCTCCGACCTGCTGCGGCGCACCGGCGGGCCGGGCGACGGCTTCTACCGGGACGGCTCGTTCATCCAGCACGACGTGTACCCCTACAACGGCAGCTACGGCGTGGACTACCTGGAGAGCGTGGCCAAGCTGATCGCCATGCTGGCCAGATCGCCGTGGGAGATCAGGCGGATCGGGAACGTCTACGACATCGTGGACCGTTCGTTCATGCCGTTCATCTTCGACGGGCTGATGATGGACTGCGTACGCGGGCGGCAGATCTCGGTGCAGGGCCACCGCGACTACCACTCGGGGCAGAAGGCGGTCGAGGCCATCCTCACGCTGCTGGAGGCGGCGCCCGAACGCCATGCCCGGCGCTGGGGTCCGCTGGTGAAGGGCTGGCTGACCCGCAACCGGGCCGTCCCGTACGACACGGTCGCGCCGCTGGCGGGCATCGCGCGGGCCGAGGCCCTGCTGGCGGACCCGTCGGTGCCGGTGGGCCCGCGCATGACCGGCACGTACGTCTTCGCCGACATGGACCGGGTCGTGCACCGCCGTCCCACCTGGGCGTACGCGATCGCGATGAGCTCGGAGCGCATCGGCGCGGCCGAGGCCATGAACCAGGAGAACCTGCACGGCTGGTACACCGGCGACGGCATGACCTACCTCTACACCGGCGGCGACCTGACCCACTGGAACGACGACCTGTGGCCGACGATCGACCCGTACCGGCTGCCGGGCACCACGGTCGACACGCGCGGGCGCGCCGACCTCCCCCACGGCAAGCGCCGCCTGCCGCCCACCCCGTGGGCGGGCGGCGTGGCGCTCGACGGCGAGTACGGCGTGGCGGCCATGAAGCTGATCGCCGACGGCTCCTCGCTGCGGGCCAGGAAGGCCTGGTTCCTGCTCGACGACGCGGTGATCGCCCTCGGCGCCGGCATCACCGCCTCCGACGGCCGCCGCGTCGAGACCGTCGTGGAGAACCGCAACACCCACGGCGCCCACCCGCCGCTGACCCGGGGCGACGGCTGGATCCACCTGGACGGGGTGGCCGGGTACGCGCTGCTCGACGGCGCCGAGGCGAAGGTGGTGCGCGAACGGCGCACCGGCCGCTGGCGGGACATCGACACCGGCGCCACCACCGGAGGCGACACGACCCCCGTCAGCAGGCACTACACCACGATCATCGTCGACCACGGCGTCGATCCGCGCAGGTCCCGCTACGCCTACGCCGTGCTGCCCGACGCCTCCGCCACGCAGACCGCGGCCTACGCCGGGCGAGTCAAGGTCCTCGCCAACAACCGTACGGTGCAGGCCGTCTCCCGCGACGACCTGATCGCCGCCGTCTTCTGGCGCGCGGGCAGCGTCGAGACCGCGCACGGCCGGCTCACCGCCGACGGCCCGTGCACGCTGCTGGCCCGCCGCGACGGGCATCGGGTACGACTCGCCGTCTCCGACCCGTCCAGGACCGCCGACGAGGTGCGGATCAGGCTGCCCTGGCCGGTCAAGTCGGTCAAGGAAGCCGACCGCGGCGTACGCAGGTCCAAGCGGGCGGTCAAGGTCGAGGTCGGCGGCAGCCGCGGCCACGCCCGTACGGCGGTGGTACGGGTCTGAGCCCGTTCAGGAGGCGGGTACCCGTGGCAGGAGGTCGGCCATGGGGACGTCCGGATCGGCGAGCCGCCGCGGGTCGGCGGAGTGCCCGGCGGCGACCAGGCCGCGCAGGTGGCCGGCGGCGCCCGGGTTGTCCACGGTCAGGGCGGCCACCGGGATGCCGCGGTCGAGCCAGAAGGCGGTGAACCCGGGCTCGCCGGGGACGCCCCGGGTGACGACGCGGTCGGAGGTGGCGGGCAGCCCGACGTATTCGAGGGTGGACCCGTACTGGGTGGAGAAGAAGTACGGGACGTGGTCCACGACCGTGGGGCGGCCGGCCAGCGTGGCCGCGGCGGCGGTCCCGTGGACGACGGCGTTGTCCCAGTGCTCGATCCGTACCGGTTTCAGGTAGCGGGGGTGCCGGTGGCGGGCGACGTCGCCGGCCGCCAGCGCCGCCGGGTGCGAGGTGCGCAGGTGCCCGTCGGTGAGCACGCCGCCGTCCACGCGCAGCCCGGCGGCCTCGGCGAGTTCGGTGTTGGGGGTGACGCCCACGCCGACGACGACGAGGTCGGCCGGGACGCGCCGCCCGGCGACGGTGCGTACGGCCTCGACGGACCGCGTCCCGAGCACGGCCTCGACGCCGTCGCCGGTGAGCAGGTTCACGCCGTGGTCGAGGTGCCTGCGGGCGAGGAGGCCGCCGATCCGGTCGCCCAGCACGTGGTAGAGCGGCGCGGGCAGCGGATCGACGACGGTGGTGCGTACGCCGAGCGCGCGGGCGGCGGCGGCGACCTCGCAGCCGAGCCAGCCGGCGCCGATGACGACGACGTCGGAGGCCGCGCGCAGGGCCGCGCCCAGGCGTTCGCTGTCGTCGCGGTCGCGCAGGTAGTGGACGCCGTCGAGGTCGGCGCCCGGCACCCGCAGGCGGCGCGGGCGGGCGCCGGTGGCGATCAGCACCTGGCCGAACGCGAGCTCCACGTTGCGGCCCAGACGTACCCGGCGGGCGTCCAGGTCGAGCGCGGTGGCTGGGGCGCCGAGGGCCAGGGTGACGTCCTGGTCGGCGTAGAAGCGCGGTTCCAGGACGTCGAGCTCGCCGGGCTCGATGGTGCCGAGAAGGTAGCCCTTGGACAGCGCGGGACGCTGGTAGGGCAGGTGGTTCTCGTCGCCGACGAGCGTGATCGGCCCGTCGTAGCAGTGGTCGAGCCGCAGTGCGCGGGCGGCCTGGGCGCCTGCCAGGCTCGCGCCGATGATGACGACGCCGGGGTCGGCGGCCATGGGGATGCTCCTCGTGAACGGGGTGAGCGGTCAGACGACGCGGTCAGACGACCTGGAGGTTGGCCATCATGGCCATGTCCTCGTGCTCGGCGTTGTGGCAGTGGAACAGGAAGCGGCCGCGGTAGCCGTCGAACCGGGTGATGATCTCCACCGCCTCGCCGGGCCGCAGGGAGACGGTGTCCTTGAGCCCCGCGTCGTGGGGCAGCGGAGGCCGGCCGTTGCGCGAGAGCACCCGGAAGCCGACCAGGTGCAGGTGGACGGGGTGATGGACGTCGGCGACCATCCGCCACACCTCGACGTCGCCGAGGCCGACGGTGACGTCGGAGCGCGCGGGGTCGAACGGCAGCCCGCCGATCAGCCAGCCGCGGCCGTGGTCGAGCTGCCCGGCGCGGAAGGAGAAGTCGCGCACCCGTACGGCGTCGGCCCGGCGCCATCCGGGCAGGTCGGCGGACAGGACACGCGGGACGCGGCTGTCGTCGGCCGCCGCGCGCGCGACCCGGAAGGCCATGACGTCACGGGTACGGCCGGAGCCGAGCCGGTTGACGATCCGGACCAGGCCGCCGACCGGTACGGCGGAGAAGTCGACGACCACGTCGTAGCGCTCGGCCGGCGCGATCGGCAGCAGCCGGTGGACGACGGGGGCCGCGAGCAGCCCCTGGTCGGCGCCGATCTGGACGAGGTCGAGCCGGCGCCCGTCGTCGAGGACGGCTTCCAGCTCGTAGTGCCGGGCGTTGGAGGCGTTCAGGATGCGCAGCCGGTGGCGGGCCGCGTCGACCTCGTGCACGGGCCAGGGTGCGCCGTTGACCAGGATCACGTCGCCGAGCACCCCGGCGAGGTACGGTTCCAGCACGCCCGGCCGCTCCCGCAGGGTGGGGTCGAGCGCGGGGTAGGCCAGCTCGCCCTCGGCGGTGAAGGCCCGGTCGGCGATCATGAGGGGCAGTTCGCGTGACCCCGAGGGCAGGCCCAGGGCCTCCTCGGCGTCGTCGCGGACGATCTGCAGCCCGGCCAGGCCCCGCCAGATCGCCGGGGCGGTGAAGTCCATCCGGTGGTCGTGGTACCACAGCAGCGTCGGCCGCTGGTCCATGGGGAAGGTGTAGTCCCTCGTCCGCCGGCTCAGCACCGCGTGCGGGTCGCGCATGTTCCCCATGCCGTGGCCGGAGCCGTGGCCCATCGTGGGCTCGGTCCAGCCCTCGGGCAGCACGAGGTCGGTCGGGTAGCCGTCGGAGTCCGCCGGGGTGCGCCCGCCGTGCAGGTGCACGACGGTCGGCACGGGCAGGTCGTTGCGGTGGGTCACGGTGATCGGCCGGCCGCGGCGCGCCTCGATCGTCGGGCCGGGCAACGTGCCCCCGTACGTCCAGGCCCGGGTCCGGACGCCGGGCAGGATCTCCAGGGTCGTCTCGCGCTGGACGATCTCGTAGCGGTCGGCGCCGCCGGAGGTGCCGGCCGGCGCCAGCACGGCGGGGATCGGCAGCGGCACCCGGAACGGCGGCGGCAGCGGCAGCTCGCTGCGCAGCTCGGCGCCGGTGACCGACGGGCGGCGGGCCAGCGCGGCCGAGGTGCCGAGCCCGGTGGCCGCCATGATCCCGAGCGCGCCGCCGATGCCCAGCGCCTGCCGCCTGGTCACGCCGCGGGGGCGTCCGGGAGCGGCGTCGTGCTCACGCATCGCGGTCCTCCCGCCGAGGGAAGGGGCGGCGCCAGACGGTGATGAACTGCACCGTGAGCGCGGCCACGGTCATCACGCCGAGCGGGATGTGCAGCCACAACGCGCCGTCGAGCCCGGCGAAGTACTGCACCGTCTCGGCCGCCACCACCGCCGCCGTGGCCACCGTGGGCCAGAACTCGCGCAGCCGTACCCACACCACGATCGCCGCGATCAACTGGAGGTAGCCGAGCGAGGTGACCACGTCGGCGCCGACGGCGTGCCAGCGCAGGCTGTCGTAGTCGCCGGTCAGGTACACGCCGGCGAACACCGGCTGCCCGGCGATCGCCACCATGTGCGTGCTGACCAGCGCGCGCAGCGTCCACCCCGCGGGTCCCGTTCGGCGTGCGGCGTCGGCTCCCGCTCTGCCGGCCACGGTGAGCATGAGGGATCCCTCCCACTCTGTTCTCGTTCTTCCTGTACGCCTCCAGACGCTATGGCTCTCGGGTTATCTTGTCCAAGATCTGTATTGCTATGCTGTTATGACCGAGGAGGCATGATGGATCTGAACGCGCTCAGGCAGTTCCTGGTCGTGGCCCGGCTCGAACACCTCAGCGCGGCGGCCGAGGAGCTGCGGGTGGCGCAACCGTCGCTGAGCCGGACGATCGCCCGGCTGGAGAGCGAGCTGGGCACGCCGCTGTTCGACCGCGCCGGCCGGCTCAGGCTCAACGACGCGGGCCGGCTCTTCCGCGGCTTCGTCGAACGTTCCCTGGGCGAGCTGGACGCCGGGCGCAGGGCCGTCGCCGAGTCCGCCGGCGAGGGCTACGGCACCGTACGGCTGGCGTCGGAGACCTTCCTCACCCTCACCGGGCCGCTCGCGGCCTACAAGCGTGCCCATCCCTCCGTCGAGGTCGAGCTCCACTGGGCGCCCGCCGACGACATGGCCGGACGCCTGCGCGCGCAGGAGTTCGACCTGTGCGTCGCCTCGCAGCCGATCCACTCCGAGGGCCTGGAGTCGGTCCAGTTGCTCGACGAGCCGGTGGGGGTGGCCACGCCGCTCGACCACCCGCTGGCGGGCCGTACGTCGGTGACCATCGACGAGCTGGCCGACCAGCCCTTCGTCACCGCCCGCAAGGGCCACTGGCAGCGCCGGCTGCTCGACCGGCTCTTCGCCGCCCGCGACCGCACGCCGCGGATCGTCTGCGAGGGCGACGAGTCCAGCGCCATCGCCGACCTGATCAGCGCGGGGCTCGGCATCGGGCTGGTCCCGTCCATCGCCCGGCGGTCCACCACCCGCGCGCCGCTGAGCTGGGTCGATGTGGACAGCCCCGACTGCCGCCGTACGCTCACGCTGTTCTGGGGCGCCGACAGCCACCTGTCGACCGCCGCCCGCCTGATGCGCACCACGATCACCAGCTGGGACTGGGTCACCAGCGACCCCCAGGAGAAGCGCGGCTGACCGAAGGCCCTCAGATCGTGACGGCGAACTTGCCGAAGGTCCCGGCGGTGAAGTCGGCGATCGCGCTCGGCGCCGCGGCCAGCGGGTAGGAGCGGGCGACCGGCACCCGCAGGCGGCCCTCGACCACGTCGGTGGCCAGCCGGGCGAGGGTGGCCGGGTTGGGGTCGGCCATCACGGCCGTGGCCTTGAGGTCCCTGGCGGGCTCCTCGGGCAGGTAGTGCAGGGTGGAGGCCAGCCGCCCGCCGTCGGCCAGCAGGGCGGCGACGGCCGGGCCGTCGCCCGCCAGGTGCAGCGCGGCGTCCACGCCGCCGGGCGCGATCGCGCGCACCGCCGCCGTCAGGTCCTCGTGGTCGACGGTCCAGGCGGCGCCCAGTCCGGTGACGAACGCGGCCTCGGCCCCCGGCCTGGCGGTGGCGATCACCCTGGCGCCGCGCGCGGCGGCCATCTGGACGGCGAACGCGCCCACGCCGCCGGTCGCGCCCGAGATCAGGACGGTCTCCCCCGGCGCGGGGGCGACGGCCTCGACCGCGTCGAACGCGGCGGTGCCGGCCAGCCCCAGCACGCCCGCGCGGGTGTGGCCGAGCCCTTGGGGCATCCGCGCCAGGCCGTACCCGTGGTTCACCGAGACGTACTCGGCGTAGCCGCCCTGGCCCAGGGTGGGACGCATGACCACGCCGAAGACGTCCTCGCCGGCGGTCAGGCCGGTCACCCCCTCGCCGACGGCGGCCACGGTGCCGGCGAAGTCCTTGCCGAGCACGACGGGGAACTCGTACTCGTACACGCCCTTGAGGTGGCCGCCCAGCACGCCGAGGTCGAAGCCGTTGACCGAGGAGGCCAGCACCCGGACCAGCACCTCGCCGGGGGCGGGCTCAGGGGTGGGCAGGTCGGTGGCCGCCAGGCCGGCGCCGAAGCCGGTGAATGCCATGGCACGCATGATGATCACTCCGTTGTGTCGCGAATGCAGCAGTAATTTCCGTGCGCTGGTTACTTCTTGTGCGCGGATCGATCCTGCTGCACAATGCCGCCATGGCGGAAGAAGGCACTTTGGCCCGCGTAGGGCACACCGATGTGCGCGACCCGATCGGCGAGGGCCACCCGACCTGCCGGCTGCGCGACGTTCTCGACCGGGTCGGCGACAAGTGGAGCGTCCTGGTGATGAACCTGCTGGGCGACGGCCCCAAACGTTACTCCGAGCTGCGGCGCTCCATCGAGGGCATCTCCCAGCGGATGCTCACCCTCACCCTGCGCAGTCTGGAACGCGACGGCCTGGTCGAGCGGACGGTCACCCCCACCTCGCCGCCCCGGGTGGACTACGCGCTCACCCCCGTCGGGCAGACGCTCTCCGTCCAGGTCTCCGGGCTCATCGCCTGGGCCGAGGAGCACCGCCCGTACGTGGCCACCGCCCGCGCGCGCTACGACGACGGCTCGGCGAACGTCTCGGAGATCAGGCCCGGCCAGTAGGCCGCCCGCCATCCGGCGGCTCAGAGGCTGCGGGCGGTGATGTCGCCGTACGCGGTGGTGGCGTGGATGTCGAGGGGGGCGCCGGCGCCTTCGGCGTTCATGAGCGAGTTGTGGACGCGGCCGTAGGAGGTGCCGGCGTCCAGGGAGGCCGAGACCCCGGCGGCGGCGCCGACCGACACGTCGCCGGCCTCGGTGCGCAGCACGACCTTGCCGCTCACGGCCTCGGTGACGTGGATGTCGCCCTTGCCGGTGCTGATCTGCGCGGAGCCGTTGAGCCGGCCGATCGTGACGTCGCCGGCCGCGGTGGTGAGGCGGGCGGACGCGGCCTCGTCGATCTTGATCGTGCCGAGCGAGCCGTCGAGGACGACCTCGCCGAACCGTCCGACGGCGCGGAAGTCGGCGGCGGCGACCTTCGCCTCGATCCGGGAACCGGCCGGGAGCTGGACCGTCACCTCGACGGAGCCGGAGGGGCCGAGGTACTGGTTCTTCACGGTGGTCTCGATCCGCAGGACGCCGTCGCCGTACTCCACCTTGGTCTGCTCGGCGGCCTGCGCGTCGCGGCCCTTGGAGGCGTCGGCGGGCCGGATCTCGACCACGGTGTCGGCCCTGTCGGCGGCGATGAGCTGCACGCGCCCGGCGGGGATGTCGAGGACGGCGGCGATGGGGGCGGGGGTGGTGAAGGTCTGCATTGCTCTCTCCTGCGCTCGTTGTTTCTGACAACGGAAACGCTACGTTGCTTTCCAAGAGCGCGCAACATCCATGTTGCGAAGAAAATGCATTCATGCAGGTCAACGTCAGCTAATCGTTGCGCCGGCTTGCCGGATAACGCAACGACCTTCGCTCGTTTCGTTGCAATGGATTGAACGTTAACGCTATGCTGGGCGGCGATCGGGAGAGACGAAGGAGATCGCGATGCCGGGAGGCAGGCTCACCCAGCACGACCGCCAGCAGATCGCCGTGGGGCTGGCCGACGGCCTCGCCTACGCGGAGATCGCCAGGCGGCTCGACCGTCCCACCTCCACCGTCACGCGCGAGGTGATGCGCAACGGCGGGCCCACCGCCTACCGCGCCGACCTGGCCCACCGCGCCACCGAACGCCGTACGCAACGGCGCGCCCAGCCCGCGCCGCGCGCGCCCCAGGCCGTCCCGCAGGCCCACGGGCGCGACGCCGAGGCCGTGCGCGAGTACGAGGAGACGTTCACCACCGTGCTGATGCAGGGAGGGCTGCCCAAGATGATGGCCCGGGTGCTGGGCTGCCTGTTCACCACCGACGCGGGCAGCCTCACCGCGTCCGAGCTCGCCCAGCGCCTCCAGGTCAGCCCGGCGACCGTCTCCAAGTCGATCGCGTTCCTGGAGGGCCAGGGCCTGGTCCGCCGCGAACGCGACGAACGCCGCCGCGAGCGCTACGTCGTTGACGACGAGCTGTGGTACCAGTCGATCATCACCAGCGCCCAGGACAACGCCCGGCTCGTCGAGATCGCCCGCCAGGGCGCCGGCGTCCTCGGCCAGGGCACCCCGGCCGCCACCCGCCTGGAGAACGTCGCCCGCTTCCTCGACTTCGTCACCGAGAGCCTCATCCGCGCCGCCGAGCAGGCCCGCGCGGTCCTCCACACGAAGCCCGGGCCCCGTGTGCCGGACGAGCGCTGATCAGGAGCGCCTTCGTCACGGAAGGCCCTCCGCCCGCCACCCTGCGCATCCATACTGTCCCTGTGGACGACCTGGCGCTCGTGCTCTTCGACTACATGCTGGATCTTCGCAATCGCGGCATCTACTCGGAAGAGGAGGCCGTCCGGCGGGTCCGCGACCTGCCGCCGCTCGGCGCGGGCGACGCCGAGCGGGCCGCCGACCGGGTCAAGGAGCCGCCGCTCCTGCTCCCGGAGCCGGCCATGATCCTGTTGCAGGACATGAACGTGGGCGTGCCGCTGCTGTTCAGCACCCTTGAACACCGGCGCAACCACTTCCTGCTGCTGCACGAGAGCCTCCGGCCGCGCGACGGCGGCTCGCTCGGCCCCCACCGGGCGGTGCGCGACTGCCTGACCGCCACCATCGACCTGCTGACCGACCGGCACGAACCGGCCGTCATGGACCGCGGGGCCCGGCTGGCGGACGCGTTCGCCGCCGCCACGGGCTCGGCCCTCGCGTTCAACCTCGCCGGCCGCGTGCACTTCGAGCCGTACTCGCCGGCCGCCGGTTCCCAGTCCTACGAGCACGACGTGGCGATGCGCGCGTTCCGCCGGGCCTGGAACTCGGGCATGCCGCGCCCGGCGAGCGGAACGCCGGACACGTTCCCCGGCTACGACGACTCCTTGGAACGTGCCGAAGACTGCTTCCGGCGCGCCGCCGCCCTCGACGACGGCGTCGAACGGGGACGCGCGCTGGCCTACCTGGCGCTGATCGACCTGACCCGGGCGATGACCGGCAGGCCGCCGGACCTGCGGCAGGTCGAACGCCGGCTGGAGGAGGCCGACCGGCTGCTCCCGACGCGGGCGGACCCCACGGTCTGGGCCAGGCTCTGGCTGTTCGCCGGTGACCTGCGCGACCCCTCGGTCCTGCTGCGCGCCCCTCGTGTCCACGTACGCAACGCCGGGCAGATGATCGCCGAGCACGGCCTGCACGCCACCGCCTGGCTCTACCTCACCGCGATGGAGCTGGCGTGCGGCGCGGCGGACCGCGACCGGCTCGCCGTGTGCTCGCAGCACCTGCGGCCGTTCCTCCCGAGGACCGGCATGGAGCAGGCCCGGCTGCACGCCGCGAGCCTGCTGCTGCACGCCCTGCCCGGCGACCCGACCGGCTGCGGGCAACATCTGACGGGCATGCCTCCGGAGACCTTCCTCGACTACGGCCAGCCGGCGGCCGCCGTCCACGCGCTGCTGCACGCCCGGTACGACGGACCGACCCTGGACCGGGTCGGCGCCGCGGCCCGCCGCGGGAACGGCGCACTGAGCAGGGCGTTCAGCCTCGCCAGGACCATCTCCTTCGACCCCGTCGCCGACCCCGGGGACCAGGAGGCCGACCCCGTCGCCACGGCCGACGCGGCACTCGGCTACCTGGTCGAGAACTGCCCCGACACCGCCACCGTGTGCCTGGACGGGCTGCCGCGGCAGATCAGGCAGCTCCCCGCCCGGTCCGGGGCCGACGTCGCCCACCTGCTGCTCCGCATGGTGGGGCTGGTCGGCGGCGCGGGCGTGCATCTCGGCGACCAGGGACATCGGCTGATCCAGCAGTCGCTGTTCGAGATCGTCTCGCTCGCCGCGGTCCGCGGTTTCCCCGACACGGACGCCATCTGGCTGGCCGCGCACCAGCTCGCCAAGGGCTTCGTACTGGCCGCGGCGCTCGACGGCGACAGGCGCCCGGTGGACGCCATGACCCAGAACGTGAGCCAGGCCCTGCGGGTGCACGGCACGACCGGCGCCGAGTTGTCCGCCGGGGCCTGGCAGGTCAACGGCGGGGCGTCGGCGCAGCTCGCCGCGCCCGTCACCGTCCGCGAGGGGCAGCCGGGCGCCGACGAGGCCCAGACCTCCGCCAACTGGCGCCGCGTCTACCACCGCACGCTCGCCCGCGACCTGGCCAGGGCCGGCATGGCCGCCGACCGGCCGATCCGCGGGCTCCGGCAGGTGCAGGACGTCCTGGGCGACTCGGCCTGTCTGCTGTCCCTGCTCACCGGCGACATGCAGGGCGACTACGGCAACACCGTCACCGCCGAACTGATCACCGGGCGGGCCACCGAGGTCGTCGTCACCTACAGTCCCGGCCGGCCCGGCCTCTGGGGCACGATGCTCCTCGGCGGCGAGCGTGGCGTGATCGACCTGTCCGTCCTGTTCGGCGGCATGCCCACGCTTTTGGACGCCGTACAGGAGGACGCGCTCACCCGGCACCTGTCGCGCGAGGCCGAGGAGCGCCTGCGGGAGGAGGCCGGGCGGCTGGGCCCGATGCTGGACTGGCTGTCCGGGCTCGACGACACGGTCACCACGCTCTATCTGTGGCCGCACGAGGCCGCCCATGTGCTGCCGTTCTGGCTGCTGCCGTTCGGCGACGGCATCGTGGCCGACCGCTTCACGGTCAGCGTGCTGCCGTGCCTGGCGCCGCTGTTCCGGGCGGACGCCGCGGCGCAGGAGGAGGGGGTGCTCGCCGTCGCCTCGGCCGCGGGCGGCACCCGGTACGGCCTGCCGTACGAGGAGTCGGTGGAACGCAGCGCGGCCGGGATCGCAGCCCTGTTCGGCGGCCGGGCGCTGACGGGAGAACGGGCGACGCCGGCCGAGCTCCTGACCAGGGCGGGCCGGACGCCGTACATCCACCTGGCCGCGCACGGGATGCAGGACCCCGACGCGCCGCTGTTCCACTGCCTGTTCCTGGCGGGCGAGGACGGCAGGCTGTTCGCCGACCAGATCCTGCGCTGCGACCTGAGCGCGGTCCGGCTGGTGACCATCGAGGCGTGCGAGTCGCTGCTGATGCGCTACGACTACCTGGACAACCTGTTCGGCCTGCCGTCGATGTTGCTGCGCGCCGGCGCCGGGGCGGTGGCGGGCGCCTGCTGGTCGGTACGCCCCGAGGTGTCGGCGCTCTTCTTCGCCACGCTCTACCAGCACCTCTACCGTTCGGGTGAGGTCGGAGCGGCCTTCGCCCACGCCCAGGCCCTCACCCGCCGGGCCTACCCCCAGTACGCGGACTGGGGAGCGTTCTGCCTCGTCGGGCACGCCGGATAGGAGAACCATGGACGAAACGATCTTCGAGCTGCCGCTGCGACCGGCGGCCGAGCATCCGGTCGAACTGGAACCGCGCCGCGTGCTGGGCGGGCCGCCCGGCGGGCCGCTGGCCAGGCGGATGTCCTTGGGCGAGCCCGTACTGGCGCCGCTGGAGCAGCCGGAGGGCGAACGCGCCGCCGTCGACCGCTACCTGCTGGACACGCTGGCCACCCACGACTTCTTCGAGCTGCACCTGGTGATGACGCTCTACCCCGACCCCGGCGAACCCTTCGAGGACGCGGCCATGGGCGTCAGCCTCACCACCCCCGACGGCCGCGAACGGCCCATCGCCTGGTCGCTGTTCCCGCTGCGCTCCGCGGTGCCGGTGAAGGTGACGAACAACGTCGGGATCAACGCCAAGCTCGGGTTCGCCGAACCGTCGCTGGCCCACAACACCGAGCACAGCAGGGACGACGTCTTCGTCCTGGGGCTCGGGGAGCGGGAGAGCGATTTCGAGTGGCGGCTGCGCCGTACTCGGGCGGCCGAGCTGTCGGGCGTCCAGCGCATGTTCGCGGTGGTCAAGGCCAGGAAGGGCACGCCGTTCGAGATGACGATGATCGTGTCGGCCTCGGTACGCCGGTCCAGGCTCGGCCTCTCCCGCTTCCGCGCCAGACTGCCCGAGGTAATCCGCAACGTCTCCTGGCCCGCCCGCTGAACCGCCGGGTTCCACGGCCGTCAGGAAACGCCGATCCAGCGGCGGTAGGCGTCCGGGTCGACGTTGCCGCCGCACACGACGGTGACCACGTGCCGGCCCGCGAAGCGGTCGCGGTCTTCGAGGATCGCGGCGAGGCCGAGCGCGGCCGACGGCTCGACGACCAGGCCGGCGTGGTCGAGGAACATCCGCATCCCGGCGATGATCGACGCCTCCCGGACCAGGACGGCGTCGTCGGCGACCAGGAGGAGATCGTCCAGGACGGCCGGGATGGGACGCCGGCCGGCCACGCCGTCGGCGATGGTGTCGGTCGGCCCGGTGGTGACGACCCGCCGCCGGCGCCACGAGTACGTCATCGCGGGCGCGCCCAGCGGCTGGACGCAGATCACCTCGACGTCGGGCGCCAGGGATTTCAGCACGTGCCCCACCCCGGTGGCCAGCGCCCCGCCCCCGAGCGCGATCAGGACGGCGTCGAACGAGGGCACTGCCGCCACCAGCTCCAGGCCGATGGTCGCCGCGCCTTCGCAGGTCTCAAGATCCAGGCTGTCCTCCACCAGGCGTACGCCGTCGTACCGCGCGATGGCCGCCGCCCGTTCGCGGGCCGTGTCGAAGTCGCCGTCCACGAGTTCCAGCCGGGCGTCCAGGGCGCGGATGCGGTCGAGCTTGGCGGCGGGGACGGAGCGGGAGGCCACGACGGTGACGTCCAGGCCACGGCGGCGTCCGGACCAGGCGAGGGCCTGGCCGAGGTTCCCCGCGCTGGCACAGACCACGGCCGCCGCCCTGCCGTCGACGCCGGTGAGCAGGCTCGTGACCAGTTCCGTGCCGCGGGCCTTGAAACTGCGGACCGGGTTCGCCGTTTCCAGCTTGACGCTCACCGCACAACCGAGGTGGGGTTCCAGCGCCTCACAGCAGTAGAGCGGGGTGTCGAGGAAGATCGGGTCGATCACCCGGCGGGCCGCCCGGATGCGAGCGGTGTCGAGGCGCGTCGCTTGCACGGCACAACAGCGTAGCGACGCGACGCCTGTCAGCACGATCTTCTCCGTACGAACAGCCAGGGCTCGGCGAAACCCCCGACCGGCGATTCCAACAGGCCCCGGCCGGAGGGGATGCCGTACCGCCAAGTCCGGACACGTTGTGTGATCGCCCCTACACTGTCTGGCGCGGGTCTGTGCGGCCTCATGGGCCGGTCAGGAGAGGCGGGGTTGAGGGCGATGAGCGAGGTCCCTGGCGTCGGAGAGACCGCAGGGCTCGGGCTGGAGTCGGTCACCTGCCATGAGGACCTGGTGAAGCTGCTGGCCGAGCGGTTCGTACGGGCCGACGTGTCGTTGCGGGAGTTGCAGGCGCGGGCCGACAAGGCGGGCGGCGCCCGGCTGCCGCGTACCACCTGCGCCGACATGCTGGCCGGGCGGCGTTTCCCGAAGAAGGCGGTCATGGTGGCGTTCCTGCGGGGATGCCGGGTGCCCGACCATGAGCTCCCCGCGTGGGAACGGGCGTGGGAGCGGGTACGTGTCGGCCGCCTGTCCGGCAGGACGGCCGGGGACGACCACGTCCCTCCGGCCTCCCACGACACACCGCCCCCCGCCGCCCCCGAGCCTGGGGCGTCGGCGTCTGGTGGGTGGCGGCGGCGGGGGGTGTCGGCGGCTGCGGTTGTCGTGTCCGTGGTTGTCGTGGCGGTTCTGGGGGTGGTCGTCGTACTGCGGCTGGAAGGGCAGGGGGAGGTGCCCGGCGGGGTGCCGGCTCATGTCGTCGATCCCGCCCATGTCGTCAGTGACGACGGGCGCGCGTTCCCTCGGGGCGGGTCGAGCCGGTTCACCGTGAGGGTCAGCGCGGCCAACACCGGCGTACGGCTGATCCGCCGCCTCGACGTAGGGGTCGGCCTCCAGGACGCCACCGTCACCGTCAACGGCACCCCGGCCGCGAGGTGGCGCCCCCTCCTTGAGGACGGCGTCTACAAGTGGCGCAACCAGATCGTCGACGTGCCCCCGAAACTGACGGCGGGCCGGCGTTCGCTCACCGTCGTCAACACGTGCGTGTCCGCCTCGGGCTGCAACGAGTTCCTCTACACC
Source organism: Nonomuraea spiralis (assembly GCF_014648435.1). GTDB lineage: Bacteria > Actinomycetota > Actinomycetes > Streptosporangiales > Streptosporangiaceae > Nonomuraea > Nonomuraea spiralis. The sequence goes on along the minus strand of NZ_BMRC01000009.1, from coordinate 175,705 downwards.
GTCGAGCACGAGGTCAACGGCGTCTGGTCGATCGCCGACACGGTCGACGTCGGCCGCGACCACAGCGCGAGCGAGGCCGCGCACGACTACCGCGTCGTCGGCGAGGACTGGGCAGACCGCCAGACCTTCGCCTACCCGCCCCGGAAGGACGACTGGAACGTCCGGTGACGCCGTACGGGCGGGATCGTGCTCGGGCATTATGGAAGGACGTACTATTCTGTAATCCCATAGTGAAGGACGTACACAATGGCCTCCATCCGGCATGAGATCGTCGTCGACGCCTCCCCCGAGCGTGTCTGGGACGTGTTGCGCGACGTCGGCGCCGTGCACGAACGCCTGCTGCCGGGCCGGGTGACCGACACCAGGATCGAGGGCGACCAGCGGTTCCTGACGTTCCCCGACGGGCACGTCATCAGGGAGCTGATCGTCGCCGTCGACGACGACGCCCGCCGCCTGGCCTATGCCGTCGTGGAGGGCGCGCGGCCCCCGCTGGAGCACCACCACGCGACCTTCGAGGTCCGCCCGGAGGGCGACGGCGCGGGCCGGCTGATCTGGACCGCCGACGTGCTGCCCGACTCCTCCGCCGCCGAGGTCGGGGTGCGCATGGAGTACGGCGTACGGGAGATGAAGCGGGCGATCGAGGCCGGTGAACGCTCTTGACAACGATGTCACTAGGATGACCGGCCGGACGTGTCATCGTCCGTCCGACCGGCCGACCCACGAGAGGCGCACCACCATGGCGGACCCCGACGCCACCGCACTCGACGACCCGGTGGGCGCCTCGCTGCGCGGCCACCACGCGCACCTCGCCCGCCGCCTCGGCGCCGCCGCCACCTACGAGGCGGAGGTCGCGACCTTCTCCGCCGTGTCCGCCGACCCGGACGAACGGGAGTGGGCCGACCTGGCCCGGCTGCTCGGCCGGGGCCGGCTCGCCGACCTGTTCAGCCGCCCGGCGGTCCCGCCGCCGGACTGGGAGCCGGTCTTCGTCCTCGAAGGCCGCCAGCTCGTCCGGACCGGCGCCCCGGCCGCCGGGACCGCCGTGAACAGCGGGGACGTGGTCGAGCTCGGTGCGGAGAGCGTGCCCGGGATGCTCGATCTCGTCGCGCGGACCCAGCCGGGGCCGTTCTGGCCGCGTACCCGCGAACTGGGCACCTACCTCGGCGTCTTCGAGGACGGCGCGCTGGTCGCGATGGCGGGCGAGCGGCTGCGGCCGCCGGGCTGGACCGAGATCAGCGCCGTCTGCACCGCGCCCGAGGCCCGCGGCCGAGGGCACGCCGCCCGCCTGGTCAGCGCCCTCGTCGCGCGGATCGTCGCCCGCGGCGAACGTCCCTTCCTGCACGTCGCGGAGGCGAACACCGGCGCGATCGCCCTCTATGAACGGCTCGGCTTCGAGACCCGCGGGCCCGTGACCTTCCGCGGGTTCCGCACCCCCTGACGGCCCGCCCGGAAAAACCCGTTGCCGGGGATGCTCCGCGAACGTAGGGTTTTGCGCTCGTGATCGCAGTGGTGGAGCGAGTCCTGCCTGCCCGGCTGGGTACGGGATTCCGATGGTTGCTGGCCTCCAGCTGGTTGACGAATCTCGGTGACGGGGTCGCGGCCGCCGCGGGCCCCCTGTTGATCGCGACGCTGACCCGCGATCCGCTGATGATCTCGTTGTCGGCCCTGGTGAGCTGGGCGCCGCCGCTGCTGTTCGGCCTGTACGCGGGCGTCCTGTCCGACCGGTACGACCGGCGCAGGATCGTGCTCGTCGCGAACGCCGTACGGGCCGTGGTGCTGGCGGTGCTCGTCGTGCTCATGATGACCGGCACCGTGAGCGTGGTGACGGCGCTGGCCGCGCTCACGCTCCGGGCCGTCGCCGAGGTGTTCGCCGACAACGCGACGGCCACGCTGACGCCGATGATGGTCGACCGGGACGATCTCGTCGTCGCCAACGCCCGCCTGGGCACCGGGTTCATCACGCTCAACCAGCTCGCCGGCCCGCCGATCGGCGCGGCGCTGTTCGGCCTGGGGCTGACCTGGCCGTTCGCGAGCCAGTTGCTCCTGGTGCTGGCCGGGATCGTGCTGGTCTCGCGGATCACGCTGCCGCCGCGCGACCAGCCGGCCGGCGGTCGCGGGCCGGGCACCGTACGGGAGCTCGTGGCCGGGTTCAGCTGGACGTTCCGGCACGCCGCGGTCCGTACGCTGGCGCTCACCATCCTGATCTTCAACTTCACGTTCGGCGCGGCCTGGTCGGTGCTCGTCCTCTACACCCAGGAACAGCTCGGCCTCGGCGCCATCGGGTTCGGCCTGATGACCACCCTCAGCGGGATCGGCGGCCTGGTCGGCACCGCCCTGTACGGCACGATCACCCGCCGTCTGAGTCTCGGCGCCCTGATGCGGATCGGGCTCATCATCGAGACGCTGACCCACCTGGGCCTGGCCCTGACCCATTCGCCGTGGGTCGCCGGCGCCATCTTCCTGGCCTTCGGCGCGCACGCCTTCATCTGGGGCACGACCTCGGTCACCGTCCGCCAGCGCGCGGTCCCGCGCGAGCTCCAGGGCCGGGTGGGCAGCGTCAACACCGTCTGCGTCTACGCCGGCCTGGTGGTCGGCTCGCTGATCGGCGGCGTCCTGGCCACCCGGTTCGGGGTCGCGGCGCCCTTCTGGTTCGCGTTCGCCGGTTCCGCGGTGTTCGTGGTGCTGCTGTGGCGGCAGCTCATGCACATCGCGCACGACGACTGAGCGCCCCTCCCCCACGCTTCGTGCCCTTGCCCTTGCGCAGGGCCGACGGCTTGTGCACGGCCTGCTGCCCGCTTACCGGTCTGCTTCGTCCAGGCCAGGGCGCGTGCGGCTGACAAAATGCCAAATCGTAAAGTGAGCAGGATCGCAACTGTGATGTAGGGAGTACCCGTTGCACGAGAAACTGTCGTCGATCTACGACAACGTCCTGCGCCGCAATCCTGGCGAGGTTGAGTTCCACCAGGCGGTGCGGGAGGTGCTCGAGAGCATCGGCCCGGTTCTCGGCAAGCATCCCGAGTACGCCGAATCGAAGATCATCGAGCGGATCTGCGAGCCCGAGCGGCAGATCATCTTCCGGGTGCCGTGGCTGGACGACCGGGGCGAGGTGCAGATCAACCGGGGCTTCCGGGTGGAGTTCAACAGCGCGTTGGGGCCGTACAAGGGTGGGCTGCGGTTCCATCCGTCGGTCTACCTGGGCATCGTCAAGTTCCTCGGGTTCGAGCAGATCTTCAAGAACGGCCTGACGGGCCTGCCGATCGGCGGCGGCAAGGGCGGGTCGGACTTCGACCCCAAGGGCCGTTCCGACCGCGAGGTGATGAGCTTCTGCCAGAGCTTCATGACCGAGCTCTACCGGCACATCGGCGAGTACACCGACGTCCCGGCCGGTGACATCGGCGTCGGCGGGCGCGAGATCGGCTACCTGTTCGGCCAGTACAAGCGCATCACCAACCGCTACGAATCCGGCGTCATCACCGGCAAGGGGCTCGTGTACGGCGGCGCCCAGGTACGCACCGAGGCCACCGGCTACGGGTGCACGTTCTTCGTCGACGAGATGCTCAAGGCGCGCGGCACGTCGTTCGACGGCAAGCGGGTCGTGGTGTCGGGCTCCGGCAACGTGGCGGTCTACACCGTCGAGAAGGTCCAGCAGCTCGGCGGCGTCGTGGTGGCCTGCTCCGACTCCTCCGGCTACGTGCTGGACGAGAAGGGCATCGACCTCGACCTGCTCAAGCAGATCAAGCAGGTCGAGCGCGGCCGTCTGGACGCGTACGCGGAGCGCCGGGGCGGCCACGCCGTCTTCGTGCCCGACCACAACGTGTGGGAGGTGCCCTGCGAGGTGGCGATGCCGTCCGCCACGCAGAACGAGATCACCGGCCGGGACGCCGCGTTCATGGTGGACAACGGTTGCATCGCGGTCGGCGAGGGGGCCAACATGCCGACCACGCCGGAGGGCATCAAGCTGTTCCTGGAGGCGGGCGTCGCGTTCGGGCCGGGCAAGGCGGCCAACGCGGGCGGCGTGGCGACCAGCGCACTGGAGATGCAGCAGAACGCCAGCCGTGACTCGTGGACGTTCGACTTCTCCGAGCGCCGGCTTCAGGAGATCATGCAGGACATCCACGCCCGCTGCCTCCAGACCGCCGACGAGTACGGCATGCCGGGCAACTACGTGGCCGGCGCCAACGTCGACGGCTTCCGCCGCGTCGCCGACGCCATGCTGGCCCTGGGCCTGATCTAGGGGCCCCTGCCGGTGCCGCCGACGCCCTGATCGGGCCTCCCGGAGTTCGCCGTCGCCTCCCGTGGACGATCTCAGACCGCGATACTGGGGCAAGCAGGATAAGCGGGGCAGGGAGGGACGGGGACGTGCCTGGCTGGGCGGAAGCGGGAGTGTGGGGCCTGGTCGCCGGGGGCGCGCTGATCCTGGGCGCGGGCATCGCCTGGCTGTTCCGGGTCCCGGCGCGGCTGATCGCGACGATCATGGCGTTCGGCGCCGGCGTGCTGATCTCGGCGTTGTCGTTCGAGCTCATGGACGAGGCCGAACGCACCGGCGGGCTCGCGCCCACGGCCGCCGGCTTCCTCGCGGGGGCCGGCGCCTACGTGGCCGCCAACGCCTGGCTGGCCCGCCACGGCGCCCGGCACCGCAAACGTTCGGGTGATCAGCAGCCGGGCGAGGGCGACGTACAGGGCAGCGGCGCCGCCATCGCCGTCGGCGCGCTGCTCGACGGCATCCCCGAGTCGGTGGTGCTCGGCCTCTCGCTGCTGCACGGCGGCGAGATCGGGATCGCCGTCGTGGCGGCGGTCTTCATCTCCAACGTGCCCGAGGGCCTGTCCAGCGCCGCCGGGATGAAACGGGCGGGCCGCAGCCTGTCCTACGTGCTGGGGGTCTGGGGCGGCATCGCCGTGGCCAGCGGCGTGGCCGCCGCGGCCGGCTATCTGACCCTGCGATCGGTCTCGCCGGCCGTCATCGCCGTCATCACGGCGGTCGCCGCGGGCGCCATCCTGGCCATGGTCGCGGACACGATGATCCCCGAGGCGTTCGAACGCGCGCACGTCCTCACCGGCCTGATCACCACCGTCGGCTTCCTGTCGGCCTTCGCCATCGACCGGCTGAGCACCTGACGGACCGGCGCCCCCGCGGCCGGGGGCGGGCGGGATGTCAGTGGTGCATGTCGTGGCGGCGGCGCGGGGCCTTGCCGTAGCCGAACACGCCCATCATGCCCTGCTCCTGGTGGTAGAGGTTGTGGCAGTGGAACATCCACTCGCCGGGGTTGTCGGCGTGCACGTCGATCTTCAGGCGCTTGCGCGGCATGACGTTCACGGTGTCCTTCCTCGGCCCGCGCCCGCCGCTCGTCAGCACCTGGAAGGTGTGGCCGTGCAGGTGCATGGGGTGCCACATGTGGGTGTCGTTGTGCATGACGATCCTGATCGTCTCGCCCTGGTCGACCCGCAGCCGCATCGGGTCGTTGGCCAGGCGGCCGTTGAGCGTCCACTCGTTGCCGCCGACGCGCTGGCGCCAGCCGAGCGTGACGGTGACGGTCCTGGACGGCGGGGGGAGCCGGTCCGCCCTCAGCGACCGCAGATCCTGATAGCTCAGCGTCCGCCGCTGGAGCTCCGGGACCTGGCCGTTCGGCGACGGCGTACGGGCGCCGGGCGCCGTACGCACCACCGCGAACGCCCTCCCGGCCTTGCCCTCCGCCATCGCCATCAGCGGGAACGCCCCCGCCTCCAGCGTCACGAGGAAGTCGTAGCGCTCGCCCATCCCGACCACGAACGTGTCCACGGTGACGGGCTCGCAGGGGAACCCGTCGGCGTGGGTGACGGTCATGCGGTGGCCGCCGAGTGAGACCCGGAAGGCGGTGTCGGCGGCCGCGTTGATCACCCGGAACCTGACCCGGTTGCCGGGACTCGCGGTGTACGTCATGGGGTCGTCCGCGGTGCGGCCGTTGACCAGGTAGTACGGGTAGCGCACGTGGCCGGACGTGCCGCCGAGGACATGGCTGGTGAGCGTCACGTCGTGCGGGGTGGTGTTCATCTTCCGCAGCGCGTCGTCGGCGTTGCCGTTGACGCCGTCCAGCCAGTCGTCGAGCATGACCGTGAACTCGTGGTCGTAGGAGTGCGGCTCGTCCGGGTCCTCCACGATGAGCGGGCCGTACAGGCCGCGGTCGCTCTGCATGCCCACGTGCGAGTGGTAGAAGTACGTGCCGGCGTCGGGGACGGTGAACACGTAGTCGAACGTGTCGCCGGGCTGGGTGGCCCGCTGCGAGAAGCCGGGGGCGCCGTCCATGGCGTGGGCGATCCTGATGCCGTGCCAGTGAACGGTGGTCGCCTCGGGCAGGTCGTTGACGAGCCTGGCCCGTACGGTGCCACCGGCCGTCGCCCGGATGGTCGGGCCGGGCAACAGGCCGTCGTAGGCCCAGGTCTGCAGGGCACGCCCGTCGAGGACCACGGTGCCGGGACTGGCCCGCAACACCCGGCCTCCCGGCGCCGCCGTGGTGCCCCCGCCCTCGGACGCCGCCGCGGCGACCGCGGGAACGCTGCCAATGGCGGCGAACATGCCGCTGACGAACAACCTGCGAGTCACGACCCCGCGCGAATCTTCCATAGTGGATCCCCCCGTCCACCTCGCAAAATAACGGAGAGTCGCCGGGAGAGCGCTGTGCCACGCTAGGCGGAGCGCCGCCTAGGTCTCAAGTCGTGACCGCCGAGGCGTTTTCGCCCGCCCCGGACCGGGTGCACGCGGCCCCGAACTCCAGGGACAACCGCCGGTTGTGGCCGGGCGACCTGCGGTTGTTTGATCGCCGGGCGTCGTACTCGCTTTGATGCTTCCGATCGCGGATCGGTCGTACGGGCGAGTGACGAGGGGCGGCGCACATGGGGAACGGGCACCGGTTGGGGCGGCGGTTCGGATGGCTCTGGGGGGCGTACGGGACCAGCGCGCTCGGCACCTGGCTCGCCTTCGGCGCGTTCCCGCTGATCGCGGTCCAGGTGCTGCACGCCGGGCCGGCGGAGGTGGCGGCGTTGTCCTCGGTGGGGGCGGCGGTGGGCGCGGCCGTGGCGGTGCCGCTCGGCCCGTGGGTGGAGTTCCGCAGCAAACGGCCGGTGCTGATCGCGACGGACCTGGCGCGGTTCGCGGCGCTGCTGACGATCCCCGCCGCGTTCGCGCTCGGCGTCCTGTCCTTCGCGCAGCTGCTGCTGGTCTCGGTCGTCGTCGCGGCGGCCGACATCACCTTCCGGGCCGCCTCGGGCGCGTACCTGAAGACGTTGTTGCCCGCTGAGGACCTGCTCGTCGCCAACGTCCGGTTCGAGTCCACGACCTGGACGACCACGATCATCGGGCCGCCGCTGGGCGGCGCCGCGATCGGGCTCCTCGGCCCGGTGGCGACGGTGACGGCCGACGCGGTCAGCTACCTGCTCTCGGCCCTGGGCATCCGCGCGATCGGCGGCGCGGAGCCGCGCCCGGAGCGCCCGAAGGCCGCGCGGATGCGCGCCGGGGACCTGCTCGACGGCTGGCGGTACATCCTCGCCGACGCGACGCTGCGCCCGCTGTTCTTCAACACCGCCCTGTTCAACGGCCTGGTGATGGCCATTGACGCGCTGCTGGCCGTCCTGATGCTCGGCGAGCTCGGGTTCGAGCCCTGGCAGTACGGCCTCGCCTTCGCCGTGCCGGCGATCGGCGGGCTGCTCGGCTCGCGGCTGGCCCGGCCGCTCGTCACCCGGTACGGGCAACATCAGGTCCTGGTCGCGGCCGGGGCGCTGCGCGTGCTCTGGCCGGTCGGCCTGGCGTTCGTGGGGCCGGGCGGCGGCGGGCTGCTGCTGGTGATGGCCGTCGAACTCGGGCTGATCTTCTGCTGCGCGGTCTTCAACCCCGTCCAGGCCACCTACCGCCTCCAGCGCACCCCCGACGAGCGGGTCGCCCGCACGCTGTCCGCCTGGGCGGTGACGACCAGGGCCTCGACCGCGCTGCTGACGGCCGCGTGGGGCGTGCTGGGCAGCCTGCTCGGAGCGCGTACGGCCATCGCCCTGGCCGGTGTGCTCCTGCTTGCGACCTCGCTGCTGCTCCCCCGCCGCGCCGCCGCGGCGTCCCCGGAAGTCCACGTCACCCAAGGAATCCCTCAAGGAGAGAAATGACCGTCACCTCCCCCACGCTGGACCCCCGGACGGCCGCTCTGCTCGTCCTGGACTGCCAGCCGGCGATCCTGGCCGCGCTCCCCGGCCCGGAGGCGCTGCTGTCGCGGGTGGCGGACGCCGTCGCCGTCATGCGGGCCGACGGCGGCACCGTCGCCTACGTACGCCTCGGGTTCACCGAAGCCGACTGGGCGGCGATCCCGCCGGCCAACAGGACCTTCTCCCTCTTCGGCGAGCGGCGCCTCCTGCACCACGAAGATCCGGCCACGGACGTCCACGACCGGCTCGCCCCCGAGCCCGGCGACATCGTCGTGCGCAAGACCCGCCGCGGCGCGCTGTCCACGACGGACCTGGATCGGCGGCTGCGCGATCGCGGGATCACCACGCTGGTCGTCGCCGGCCTCACCACCAGCGGCGCCGTACTGTCCACCGTGGCCGACGCCGCCGACCGCGACTACCGGCTCCACGTGCTCTCCGACGGCGTCGCCGACCCGGACCCGCGGGTCCACGAGACCCTGATGACCGGCGTGCTCCCCAGGCTGGCCGACATCGTCGACACCGCCGGGCTGCGTTCGCTCCTGCACGGGAGCCGCCGGAGGTGAAAGCCATCGGGGTCCGCGGCGGAGTAGGCGCGTGAGAAAGCGGATGGCAGGGGCCTGAACGCGCGGCCGGATCGAATACCCATCCCCTGGATTGTCTTGTTGCCAGAAGTTGACAAGGACGGCGCGCGACGCGCGCGATCGCCTCCCGAGGACGATCTACTGCTCGTGGGATCCGGCGCTGGTCTAGACGGGAGAGAACGTATGGAGGGCGGCGAGACGCGAGGGTTGCTCTCCCCGATCCTGCTTCTCCTGATCTGGAACCGGCCGGGCCACGGCTACGACCTGATCGACCGGCTGGCGGACCTGGGCGTGGCCGCGGTGGAGCCCGGTCATGTGTACCGGCTGCTGCGCGGCCTCGAACGGGACCAGTTCCTGGTCTCCTCGTGGATCACCTCGCGGGCGGGCCCGCCGCGCCGCAAGTACGAGATCACCGCCTCGGGCCTGAGCGACCTGAAGGCGTCCATGATCCGGCTGCGGCACCTGGGGCGTGTCCTGGACACCTGCGTGGCCCTGTGGGAGGAGCCCCGGCCGCCGGACGCGGGCCCGTCCCGTTCCCGTGTCGTCTCGTGGCAAGGAGACAGTGGATGACACCTGTGTCGTCGGCGTTCGACCGGCGGGTCGCCCCTGGCGGCGCTCTCGCGGAGGAGGCCGCCCGGATCGCCCTGGTCTGCCGGGCCATGGCGCTGCGGTTCGCGGACGGCGGCCGGCTGCTCGTCTTCGGCGACGGCGGCGGCTCGGCGGACGCGCAGCACGTGGCCGTGGAGTTCGTCCATCCGGTCGTCGTCGGGAAGAGGGCCCTGCCGGCCCTCTCCCTGTCCCATGACGCCGCGCACCTGACCGCCGTCGCCGGAAGCCTCGGGTTCGAGGAGGTGTACGCGGCCCAGGTGCGGTTGCTCGCCACCGGGAAGGACATCGCGCTCGGGTTCTCCTCCGGCGGCCGCCGCGCGGCGGTGTCGCGCGGCCTGGAGGCGGCCCGCGAACGCGGCCTGCTCACGATCGCCCTGGTCGGAGAAGCCGAGGACGAAAGCGGGGGCGGGCCGGTCGCGGACCACGTCCTGGCCGCCCGGTCCGGCGATCCGCTCGTGGTGCGGGAGATCCACATGACGGTCTACCACCTGCTGTGGGAGCTGGTGCACGTCTTTCTCGACCAGCCGGAGGCGGCCCGATGACGACCGACCCGACGACCGACCCGACGACCGACCCGACGGCCGACCCGACGGCCGACCCGACGACCGGCCCGACGACCGATCCGCGGGACCGGGTCTGCGTGACGTGCTCGGACCTCGCCCTGCCCATGCGCGTCGTGGAGCTGCTCCCCGACGGGATGGCGATCGCGGAGGGCGACGCCGGTCCGGAGGAGATCAGCGTGGCCCTGGTCGACGCCGGGCCGGGCGACGTCGTCCTGGTGCACGCCGGCGAGGCCATCGTGGTGGGAGGAGGATGCGGATGAGCACCACGGAAGGGGCCGGAGTCGAGGCCCTCTACCCGTTCCTGTACGTCCGGCCCACCGACCCGGACGCCCTGCTGGAGGAGGTGCGCCGGTCCTGCGTGGCCAAGGCGCGGGAGATCGTCTCCCTGCGGGAGGAGGTCGCCACGCGGCACGGCGAGGACCTTTCGCGGTGCGCGGCGCGGATGGCCGCGGCGTTCGCGTCCGGCGGCAGGCTGTTCGTCTTCGGAAACGGCGGCAGCGCCACGGACGCGCAGGCGCTCGCCCAGCTCTTCGCCCATCCCGCGAGCGGCCGGGCCCACCCCGCGACCTGCCTGTCGGCGGACATGGCCGTCGTCACCGCGCTGTCCAACGACGTCGGGTACGACCTGGCCCTCGCCCGCCAGGTCGCCGCGTTCGCCCGGCCCGGGGACGTCGTCGTGGGCCTGTCGACGAGCGGCGGCTCGGCGAACGTGCTGAACGCCCTGCGGGAGGCGCGGCGCCGCCGTGCCCTGACCGTCGGCGTGGCCGGCGGCGACGGGGGACGGATGGCGGCGGACGACGCCGCCGACCACCTGTTCGTCGTGCCGTCGTCGTCGGTGCACCGGATCCAGGAGGCGCAGACCACCCTCTGCCACGTGTTGTGGGAGCTGGTGCAGGAGGCGCCGGCCGGTGACGGCTGAGCGGCACGGCCGGATCCGGGTCCGGGTCGAGGGCCTGGTCCAGGGCGTCGGATTCCGGCCGTTCGTCAGCACGCTCGCCGGGACGCACGATCTGGCCGGGTTCGTGGGCAACGATCCGGAGGGCGTGTTCATCGAGGCTCAGGGCGAGCCGTCGGCGCTGCGGGCCTTCGTCGCCGACCTGGAACGGCGGGCGCCGCCGCTGGCGCTGGTCGAGCACGTCGCCGTGACGGACACGGAGGTCGTCACGGAGGTAGTCGCGGGGACCGGGTTCCGGATCGTGGCCAGCCGGGGTGAGGGCGTCCGCCAGGTGTTCGTGCCGCCCGACACGCCGCCGTGCGAGTCCTGCGCGGCCGAGACGATCGACCCGGCGGCACGCCGGCACGGCTACGCGTTCACCAACTGCACGGCCTGCGGGCCGAGGTTCACCATTATCACGGACCTGCCCTACGACCGGCGCAACACCACGATGGCCGGGTTCGGCATGTGCCCGCGCTGCTCGCGGGAGTACCTCGACCCGGCCGACCGGCGTTTCCACGCGCAACCGGTGTGCTGCCCCGCGTGCGGGCCGTCGCTGCGGCTGCTCGGCGCCGACGGCCGCCCCGCGCCGGGCGACCCGGTCGGGACGGCGGCGCTCTGGCTGGCGCAGGGCGGGATCCTGGCGGTCAAGGGCGTGGGCGGGTTCCACCTCGCGGCCGTGGCCGGCGACGAACGGGCGGTGAGCACCCTGCGTGCCCGCAAGCACCGGGAGGGCAAGCCGTTCGCGGTGCTCGCCGCCGACCTGGCCGCGGCCCGCGAGCTGGTCCTGCTCACTCCGGGCGCGGAGGACGTGCTGGCCGGGCCGCGGCGGCCCGTCGTCCTGCTGCCGCGGCGTCCCGGGGGCCCGGTGGCGGCCTCAGTGGCGCCGGGCAACCGCGAGCTGGGCGTGTTGCTGCCGCCGACGCCGCTGCACCTCCTCCTCGCCGTACGGCTGGGCGTTCCCGCCGTCCTGACCAGCGGGAACCGGTCGGACGAGCCGATCGCGCACCGGGACGAGGACGCCCTGGAACGGCTGTCCGGCCTCGCCGACGGTTTCCTCACCCACGACCGGCCCATCCACGTCCGCGCCGACGACTCGGTGGTGCGCGTGTTCCGCGGCCGGGAGCTGCCCGTCCGCCGTTCGCGCGGTTACGTGCCCGTTCCCCTGCTCCTGCGACGGCCGCCGGCCCGGCACGTGCTCGCCTGCGGCGGCGAGCTGAAGAACACTTTCTGCCTGGTCAAGGGCCGGCACGCGATCCTGTCGCAGCACATCGGCGACCTGGAGGGCTACGAGACGCTGCGGTCGTACACGGAGGGGATCGGCCATCTGAGCCGGCTGTTCGGCGTCCGGCCCCGGCTCGTCGCCCACGATCCGCACCCGGAGTACCTGTCCACCAAGTACGCGTTCGGCCTCGACGACGTCGATCTCGTCGGCGTGCAGCACCACCACGCCCACATCGCCTCCTGCCTGGCCGACAACGGCGAGGAGGGCCCGGTGATCGGCGTCGCCCTGGACGGGCTCGGCCTGGGCGACGACGGCACACTCTGGGGCGGCGAACTGCTGGTCGCCGGCCTGCGGGGCTTCGAGCGGGCGGGCCACCTGGAGGCGCTGCCCATGCCCGGCGGGGCGGCGGCCGTACGGCAGCCGTGGCGCATGGGCGTGGCCTACCTCGACGCGATCTACGGCGACGCGCCCCCGGACCTGCCCTTCGTCCGGCGGCATCGGGAACGCTGGGCGGCCGTGGCGGCACTGGCCCGGACCGGTACGAACGCGCCGCTCACGTCGAGCGCGGGCCGGCTGTTCGACGCGGTGGCCGCGATCGCCGGGCTGCGTGACCGCGTCTCCTTCGAGGGCCAGGCCGCGATCGAGCTGGAGCAACTGGCCGACCCGGACGAGCGGGGCGGTTATCCGGCGGCGCTGACGTCCGGGCGGGAGCTGGTGCTCTCCGGCGCCGACCTGGTCCGCGGGGCGGTGGAGGACCTGCTCGCGGGCGCCGCCGGGCCGCTGGTCTCCGCGCGCTTCCACAACGGGCTCGCCCGGGTGCTGGTACGGGCGGTGCTGGCGGTGCGCGAGCGGACCGGGCTGCGGGACGCGGCGCTGTCCGGCGGCGTCTTCCAGAACGTCGTCCTGCTGGAGCGGGTGGTGTCGGGCCTGGAGGCGGCGGGCCTGCGGGTGCTCGTCCACTCCCGGGTCCCGCCCAACGACGGCGGCCTCAGCCTGGGACAGGCCGCGGTCGCCGCCGCCCTCGACGCGGACGGGTGAGCGCGTCTCAGCAGATGCGCGGCAGCGGGTCGCCGACGAGCATGTCGACGATCCGGGTGCCACCGAACGCGGTGTCGAGCAGCACGAGGCCGGGCGGTTCTGCGCGTACCCGGCCGACGACGGCGGCGTCCGCGCCGAGGGGGTGCGCGCGCAGCGCGTCCAGCGCCCTGCCGGCCTGCTCGCCGTCGACCACGGCGACGAACCGGCCCTCGCAGGCGACGTACAAGGGGTCGATGCCGAGCAGTTCGCAGGCGCCGTTCACCACCGGGCGCACCGGCACCGCCCGTTCCTCCAGCACGATGCCGAGCCGCGCGGACCGGGCGAGCTCGTTGAGCACGGTGGCCACCCCGCCGCGGGTGGCGTCCCGCAGCACCCGCACGCCGGGGACGGCGTCGAGCAGCGCGGCGACGACCTCGTTCAGCGGCGCGGTGTCGGAGGCCAGGTCGGCCTGGATGTCCAGCTCGCCGCGGGCGATCATGATGGTGACGCCGTGCTCGCCGATGGGCCCGGAGACGATGACCGCGTCGCCCGGCCGGATCGCCGACGGCCTCAGCTCGGTCTCCCGTTCCAGGACGCCCACGCCGGCGGTGGTGACGTAGCAGCCGTCGGCCTTGCCGCGTTCGACGACCTTGGTGTCCCCCGTGACCACCCGGACCCCGGCCCGTTCCGCCGCGGCGGCCATCGAGGCGGCGATCCGCCGCAGGTCGGCGATGGGGAATCCCTCCTCCAGGATGAAACCGGCCGACAGGTACAGCGGCCGGGCCCCGCACACGGCCAGGTCGTTGACCGTGCCGTTGACGGCGAGGTCCCCGATGTCGCCACCGGGGAAGAACAGTGGGAACACCACGAAGGAGTCGGTGCTGAAGGCCAGCCGCGAGCCGCTGACGGTGAGCACGGCGCCGTCGCCGAGCGGCTCCAGGATCGGGTTGCGGAACGCCTCGACGAACACCGCCTCGACCAGCGTGTGCGAGGCGCTCCCGCCCGCGCCGTGGGCCAGCGTGACGCGTTCCTCCCTGACCCGCGCCTTGCGCCCGCGGGCCCGCTCGATGCGCAGCAGCACCTCCTCCTCGCGGGAGGCCGGTCCGGCCGGCTGCCCGGCTTCGCGGACGGCCTGCTCGGCCCATCCCGCGGTACGTTCGGTGGTCATGCCGTGGTCGTCTCCTTGGCCCGCCCGCGGGTGAAGCGGCCGAAGTTGTAGTACGCGGCGCAGGCGCCCTCGGAGGACACCATGCACGTGCCGATCGGCGTCTCCGGCGTGCACGCGGTCCCGAAGACCTTGCACTCCCACGGCTTGAGCACGCCCTTCAGCACCTCACCGCACTGGCACGCCTTCGGGTCGGCCACCCGTACGCCCGGCACCTGGAAGATCCGCTCGGCGTCGTGGGCCGCGTACTCGTCGCGCAGGCGCAGCGCGGAGTGGGAGATGAAGCCGAGCCCGCGCCACTCGAAGTACGGGCGCAGTTCCATCACCCGGCCGATGGCCTCCAGCGCCCGGCCGTTGCCCTCCCACGGCACCACCCGCGTGTATTGGTTCTCCACCTCCGCCCGCCCCTCGGCGAGCTGGCGCAGCAGCATGAGGATCGACTGCAGCACGTCCAGCGGCTCGAACCCGCAGCAGACCAGCGGCTTGCCGTGCTCCTCGGCGATGAACCCGTAGGGCCGGCAGCCGATGACGGTGGAGACGTGGCCGGGGCCGATGAAGCCGTCCAGCCGGAGGTCCGGCGAGTCCAGGATCGCCTTGATCGCCGGGATGATCATCACGTGGTTGCAGAAGACGGAGAAGTTGCCGAGTTCCTCGGCCGCGGCGCGCAGGACGGTCATCGCCGTGGACGGCGCGGTCGTCTCGAAGCCGATCGCCATGAAGACGACTCTGCGGCCGGGGTTCTGGCGGGCGATCTTCAGGGCGTCCAGCGGGGAGTACACCATGCGGATGTCCGCGCCGGCGGCCTTGGCGTCCAGGAAGGAGCCGTCGCCGCCGGGGACCCGCATCATGTCGCCGAACGAGGTCATGATCACGTCCGGTTCGCGGGCGATCGCGATCGCGTCGTCGATCCGTCCCATGGGGATCACGCAGACCGGGCAGCCGGGGCCGTGCACGAGGTTCACGTTCGGCGGCAGGTAGTCCTCGACGCCGTGCTTGTAGATCGTGTGCGTGTGGCCGCCGCACACCTCCATGAAGGTGTAGCGGCGGCCGGGCTCGCACAGCTCCTCGATGCGCCGGGCCAGGGCCTGTGCCTTCTGTGCGTCGCGGTACTCGTCGACGAAGCGCATGCCGGCGCCTTTCACGTGATGTCGGATTCGGCGAGCGCCTGCAGCTCGTCGGTGTAGGCGGGGCCGAGCCCGTTCAGCAGCGCGAGCGTGGCCGCGGCCTCTGCCTCGTCGATCCGCGACATCGCGAAGCCCACGTGGACGAGGACCCAGTCACCGGGCCGGACCGGGCCGTCGAGCAGTCCGACGCTGATCGCGCGCCGGACGCCGGCGACCTCGACGGTGGCCAGGTCGGACCGGTCCGGCAGGAGTTCGACGATCTCTCCAGGGATACCTAGGCACATCGGCTCGGGGTCACATCTTTCTGATCTTGAGGTAGCGCTTCAGTGATGGGAGCTCCTCCCAGAACATCTTCAGGAGCACCACGCCGGCCAGCCCGGCCAGCAGTGTCACGACGGGTCGCCGCATGTCGTCTTCCCCTTCTCAGCCGGGTGGGAGGTTGGGCATGACCGGCAGGATCGGGTTGTGCTTCTTGGGGCTGATCCCGGTCGAGCGCCGGGCGTCGGCGGTGCCGTCCCGGTGGTGTCCCGGCCGGCGCCTGCGCGCTCCGGGGTCGTTGCCCTGTCTGACGCCCTTGACGTGCGCGGACGTGTCCGGCGCGACGTCGGGCTTGCCCACCTTGATGTGTGCCATGTGGCGGGTCCTACCCCGGCCGGCTCCGAGTGTCGTCGAGCTGGGCGAAATACTGCTCGATCTTTGCCCATACCTGATCGCCGCCGGACAGACCGCTCCATTCACGTCGTACCAGGGCCACCAGGCGATAGCAGTCGTCGATGGGCACCACCCAGCACTCAGTGGCCCCCCGTACGCCGTTGACCAGCAGCGCCTCCACCATGGGCCGCATCGTCCGCAGCGGCCCGGCGCGGCCGGCGATGGCCTGCCAGGCCGGGACGTCCAGCTCCCAGCGGGTGGCGCCCAGCGGGCTCGGGTAGTGGGCGGTGGCCGAGCCGTCCGGCCTGGTGACGAAGAACGCCAGGCTCACGGGCACGCCGAGGTCGGC
This sequence comes from Nonomuraea spiralis, assembly GCF_014648435.1. Lineage (GTDB taxonomy): Bacteria > Actinomycetota > Actinomycetes > Streptosporangiales > Streptosporangiaceae > Nonomuraea > Nonomuraea spiralis. The sequence goes on along the minus strand of NZ_BMRC01000009.1, from coordinate 159,330 downwards.
CGGCCGCAGCCCGGTGAGCCGCTGCCGCCGGTCGGGCACCTGGAGGAAGTGGCCGTCGCTCTCCGGCGTGAACAGCAGCGCGCACGCCCGGCACGCGCACATCACCTCCGCCGAGCGCGCGTCCACGACGTGCGCGTGCTCGCCCTGGACGGGCGCCTCGCACAGTTCGCAGCGCTCGCCGTCCTCCCGGCGGCCCGCCGTACGCCTGAGCAGGCGGCCGTACGCGGTCGTGCTCACACCGGGCCGCCTGGCCGGGTGAGCAGGGCCTCGGCGGGGACGAAGGCGGCCGGCGCCGCCCGGCTCACCTCGACCGTGCCCAGCTCCGGCGCGACCGCGCGCACCGCCTGCTCGACCGCCTGCCGTACCGGCTCCGAGCCCGACGAGCAGCCGCCCGTCAGCCGCACCCGCGCGACGTCGGCCGTCACCTCGGCCAGCCGCGCCTCGACGCCGTGGGTGCGCAGGACCGAGGCGAGCCCGTCGAGCGCGCGCTCGACCCGCCGCCGGAGCGGTTCCGGGTGGATGTCGTGCAGGACCAGCAGGTGGCCGAGCAGCTCGTCGTCGGCGAGCGCGGCGGCGACGGCGGTGCCCGCCGGGGCCCGGTCCATGACCCGGGACAGGGCCTCGCCGTACACCTCGGCCAGGATGGCGACGGCGTCGAGCGCCGCCTCCGCCGACGGGCCGGGCATGCCCTCCAGCCGACCGAGGGTCTCCTCCAGCCGTTCCAGCAGCCGGGCCACGGCCTGGTCGTCGAGGCGGCCCCGCTCAGCCGTCTTCTCGTCCACTGCGTCCCGCTCAGCCATGGCTCGCGCCGAACATCGGGGAGTGCAGCTTCTTCACGGTGCGTCCCTTTCCGACGTACATGTGCACGCCGCAGGGCAGGCAGGGGTCGAAGCTGCGCACCGCGCGCATGATGTCCACGCCCTTGAAGTCGTCCGGCCCGTTCTCCTCGAAGATGGGCATGTCCTGGACGGCGTCCTCGTACGGCCCCGGCGTGCCGAAGCTGTCGCGCGGGCTGCCGTTCCACGGCGTGGGCGGGTACGGGTGATAGTTGGCGATCTTGCCGTCCCGGATGACCAGGTGATGGGAGAGCACGCCGCGCACCGCCTCGTGGAAACCGACGCCGATCGCCTCGTCCGGCACCGTGAAGTCGGTGAACACCCGGGTGTCGCCGGCGTGCATGCGTTGCATCGCCTGCTCGATGAAGAACACCGCCATCGCCGCCGCGTAGGCCACGAAGTACACCCGGGCCCGGTTCCGTTCGAGGGCGTTCGACCAGGGCGGGATGCGCCATTCGAGGGTCGTCTCCGGGAGCTCCGGGCCCTTCGGCAACGAGATCTGCACGCCGGAGCCGGTCGCCTTCACGTACGGGGTGTCCACGATGCCCGACAGTGCGGTGACGTACAGCCGGGCGAAGGCGCCGCCGCCGGTGTCGAGGGCCAGGTGGTCGCCGGTGCGCTGATCGAGCCACCGGGGGCTCATCACCCAGCTGTAGTTGCCGTCGAAGTCGCGTTTCTGCGGCGCGGGCAGGGTCGTCTGGTTCCACGGGTGGCGGATGTCGACGGGGTTGCCGAGCGGGTCGTGCGTGACGAACGGCTCCTCGCCCGTCCAGTCGTCGTAGTACGAGCTGCCGAGCAGGATGCGGATGCCGAGGTTGATGTCGACGAGGTTGTTGGTGACCAGTTCGCCGTCCACCACGATGCCCGGGGTGACATACATCGCCTTGCCCCAGTCGTTCATCGTCTCGTAGCGGTAGTCGACCACGCCGGGGTCCTGGAAGGCGCCCCAGCAGCCCAGCAGGATCCTGCGGCGGCCGACCTCCTCGTACCCGGGCAGCGCCTCGTAGAAGAAGTCGAACACGTCGTTGTTCAGCGCGACGGCCTTCTTGACGAAGTCCACGACGCCGAGCAGCCGCGACAGGTAGTCGGTGAACAGGGTCGGCTCCGGCATCGTGCCGACCCCGCCGGGATAGACGGTCGAGGGGTGTACGTGCCGGCCCTCCATCAGGCAGAACATCTCTCTGGTGACGCGGCTGACCCGCAGCGCCTCCTTGTAGATGTCACCCTCGAACGGGTTGAACGCCTCCATGATGTCGGCGATCGTGCGCTTGCCGTGGATCGCCGCCCCCGGCGCCTCGGTGGTCCTGGCCCGCCGCAGCAGCGACGGGTTGGTGTCCTTGACCATCGCCTCGCAGAAGTCCACGAAGACCAGGTTGTCCTGGAAGATCGTGTGGTCGAACATGTACTCGGCGGCCTCGCCGAGATTGATGATCCACTCGGCCATGGGCGGCGTCTTGATGCCGTACGCCATGTTCTGGGCGTACACCGAGCAGGTGGTGTGGTTGTCGCCGCAGATGCCGCAGATCCGGCTGGTGATGAAGCCCGCGTCCCTGGGGTCCTTGCCCTTCATGAACACCGAGTAGCCGCGGAACAGCGAGGACGTGCTGTGGCACTCGGCGACCCGCCGGTTGGCGAAGTCGATCTTCGTGTAGACACCCAGGTTGCCGATGATCCGCGTGATGGGATCCCACGACATTTCGACGAGCTGACCCGGTTGTCCCCGACCGGGGGCTTCCTGCTCGGAGATGGCCATGTGCTGGTGAGTCCTCTCTGGCGTGGCGGGCCCTTACGGGCGCCACCGCGGATCGAAGCCGCTCGTCAGCGCGTCACGGTTGTGCCGCCATCTGGGCTCGGTGTTCGCGGTGTGGTTGGTGATGCCGCGCATGCGGCGGATGAACGCCCCGTAGGGCTTGATCAGCATCGAGGACAGGCTGCCGCCCGGCGGCATGTCCATGAACGGCATGAACTTGTCGGGGAACCCGGGCATCGTGCAGCCGATGCAGATGCCGCCGACGTTCGGGCAGCCGCCCACGCCGTTCATCCAGCCGCGTTTCGGCACGTTGCAGTTGACGACGGGCCCCCAGCAGCCGACCTTGACCTGGCACTTGGGCGAGTTGTAGTCGCCGGCGAAGTCGGCCTGCTCGTAGTAGGCGGCCCGGTCGCACCCCTCGTGCACGGTCTTGCCGAACAACCACTGGGGACGCAGCAGCGCGTCCAGCGGCGGCGGCGGCGCGGACCCGGCCGCGTGGAAGAGCACCCAGGTGAGGGTCTCCATGAAGTTCTCCGGCTGGACGGGACAGCCCGGCACGTTGACGATGGGCAGCCCGCCGGCCGACCGGAAGTCCCAGCCCAGGTAGTCGGCCAGGCCCATGCAGCCGGTCGGGTTGCCCGCCATGGCGTGGATGCCGCCGTAGGTGGCGCAGGTGCCGATCGCGACGACCGCCCAGGCCCTGGGCGCGAGCTGATCGATCCAGGTGTTGACGGTCATCGGCTCGCCCGTCTCCGGGTCGTTGCCGAACGACGTCCAGTAGCCGTCCCCGTTGATGCGCTCGTTGGGGACCGACCCCTCCATGACGAAGATGAACGGCTCCAGCTCCCCGCGCGCCGCGGCCCGGAACGGGGCCAGGAAGTGCTCACCGCCCACCGTCGGCGACAGGACCTTGTTGTGCAGGTGCACCTTCGGCAGCCCGGGGACGAGCCCGTTGACGACGTCCTCGATCGCCGGCTGGGACGCGGCCGTCACGGAGACGGTGTCGCCGTCGCAGCTCATGCCCTCCGAGATCCACAGGATGTGCATCTCGTCGAATCCGCTCGTGTGCTCGCCCATGTCGCCTCTCTCCTTCGCGTCGGCGGACTGTTCCCCCGTCCGGTCCGTCAGGTGGTCCCGGCGGCCGGCTCGAACGTGATCGACTCCACCACGACGCTCTCCTCCGTGACGCTCTCCACGTCCAGCCCGCCGCAGCCGCGGCAGGCGAGGAGGTCCGTGGCGGTGCGCGCCTCCTGCTCGGCGCCGCAGCCCGCGCAGCGCACCCGCAGCGGTTCGGCGACGAGTTCGACGCTCGCGTCCTGCACCACGGTGCCCGCGGCGGCCATGCGGAATCCCAGGTCGATGACCTGCGGGTCCACCGGGTGCCCGCCGACGCGGACGCGCAGCGCGTTCACCCGGCGGCCGCCGGCCCGTCCCAGCGCGGCCTCCACGATCGCGTCGCACAACCCCAGTTCATGCATCGGTGGTCTCCTTCTCGGCCGTTCCGGCCGCCTCCTGCCAGGCCAGCTCCGCGACCAGGCGGACGGCCTCGTCCACCGCGGCGGCCACCGGCTCGGACAGCCCCATCACCTCGTCCAGGACCGCGGGCCGGCAGCCCACGACCAGCACCCGTTCGACGCCGCCGCCGAGATGACTCAGCAGCCTGAGCACGGCGTCCGGGTGCAGCCCGTGCCCGTCGATCGCGGCGGCGTCCCCGGCCGGTCCGTCCGCGGCCTCGATGACGGCCAGCGTGCCCGGCGGCCCGTCGACCGGGACGGCGTCGACCATGATCAACGTGTCGTAGCGGCCGTCCAGGAGCTCGTAGGCGAGGTGCACGCCGCGGATGCCGTAGTCGGCGACGTCGGCCGTGGCGGGCATCGCCGTCCCGGTCAGGCGCCTGACCACCTCGACGCCGAAGCCGTCGTCGCCCAGGAACACGTTCCCGATCCCGGCGACCAGGACGTTCCGCGCGGCACTCATGACGCCTCCAGCGGTTCGATCTCGTCCAGCGTGAAGTAGCGGTAGCGGCCGTACCAGCGGTGCAGGTCGGCGCCCGGGTCGTCCTCGACGGTGACGGCCAGGTGCCAGGTGTCGTCCACGTCCAGCAGGACGTCCTCGACCAGGCCGGTACGGCCGGTGAGGAACATGTCCTGGGGATCGGTGCCGGTCAGCCTCGGCCGGAGCCTGACCCGGCTGCCCTTCGACACCTCCACGCCGGCGACCGTCACGCTGCCGGGGCCCGCCGCCGGGCGGGGGGCGCGGATCGTGCCGTGCAGCCTGGACAGCGCGGCGGGCGGCATGGACTCGACGCGGTCGATGATCTCCGCGGCCCGCGGGTCGGTGGCCCTGGCCTCGCGCTTCTCGGCGTCGGTGAGCGTGAGGGTGCGCAGCGACAGGATCTCGTCGATCTCCGTGGCGTCGTGCAGGTCGCCGGGGCTCTCGGGGGCCACCCGCGGGTGGTCGTACAGGATGATCGGGGAGGAGAGGACCACGTCCCGGCTGCCCGGCTCGCCGGCCAGCACGGGGAAGGCGCCCTCGTTGGCGCAGTCGCGCGCGGCCGCCTCGGCCCACCGAGGCGGGTCGAGCAGCGAGACGAACGCGCCGCCGCGCACGGCGATCAGGGTGTGACAGCCGAGCAGCGAGGCGCGCAGCGCCTCCTCGCGGGTGGCGTCGGCGGGGGTGGACGGGTCGTCGTTCTCGATGCGGCACCGCAGGCGCAGAAGCGGGAAGGGCGTCTCGCACGGCGTGGCCGAGACGACGGCCGTCGCCCGGAGCGCCGCGCGCTCGATCAGCACCTGCCCGCCGGGCAGCGGCTCGCGCTCCGCCCCCGCCGGCACGGTGACGGCGACGCGCTTCTCACCGGCGAGCAGTTCGGCGGCGCTCGTGCGTACGTCGAACTCGCGCGGGACGGCCTCGTCGAAGGTCAGCTCCAGCCGCGGGCCGTCCTGGAGGGAGTCGACCGGGCTCAGGGTGCCGTCGTCTGCGCGGCGCAAAACCTGCCGCCGCTGCTGGTGCAGGAAGCGGATCCGCAACTCGATCGCGGTCTCGCCGGCCGGTTCGAGCAGGCATTCCGTCTGCTGACGCCACGACTCGGCCGAGCCCGCCACGCCCGCGCCGTTGAGCCCCCTGACCTGCGCCCATACCGGCGGCACCAGCACGCCGAACTGCCACCTGACCCGGTTCTTCCCGGACGAGCGGCGGTAGGGGTACAGCAGGTACCCCTCGTAGAGGATCGCGTCGGCGATCGCGCGAACGGCGTCGAAACTGTCATCCGGGCCCACATCGACCGGTATAGCAACACATGGACACGTAGAGTAAGTAACTTCGCACAGTATGTGCAGAACTCACCTACCCACGCGGGCGCGGCGAGACATTCTTCCGCCGGGTACGTGATCTGATACTGAGGGTGACCGAAGGAGCGAGCGATGGGCGCGAGAACGGCGTGGGTCTGCGCACTGCTGGCGACGTTCATCGCGGTGGGCCCGCCGGCGGTGGGCACCGAGCCGCCCCCTGAGCCGTCCGCGGACCCCGTCAAGCGGCCGGCCGCCCCGTTCGGGGTGTTCCTCGCCTCCGACGGGCGCGGCCCGTCCCTGTTGCCCGCGTTCGAGTCGTGGCTGGGGGCGGAGGTCCTGGTGGGGCGGACGTACGTGCCCGGCGAGGCGTGGCAGGCCCTGGGCGGGCCCGACTTCATCCTGCAACCCTGGTTGCGCTGGCGGGCGGCCAAGCCGTCGCGCATGCTCGTGGTCAACGTGCCGATGATCGTGCCGAACGAGGGCGGCCTCCCGGACGAGGCCGTGTCGGCGCTGCTGAGGGCGGGCGCGGACGGCGCGTTCGATCCGTATTTCGACAGGCTGGCGAGGGTGCTGGTGTCCGGGCGCGCGCCGGACACGGTGATCGTCCCCGGCTGGGAGATGAACGGCATCGTCTACTCCAGCCGCTGCTCGGCCGATCCGGAGGCGTGGAAGGCGTACTGGAGGCGGATCGTCACCGTGATGCGGGCGGTGCCGGGACAGCGCTTCCGCTTCGACTTCACCCCCAGCCGGGGGCCGGACGCCATCGGCTGGACCGACTGCTACCCGGGCGACGACGTGGTCGACATCATCGGCATGGACAGCTACGACCAGAGCCCCGGCCACGAGTTCGCCGACTACGTCGCCCAGCCGTTCGGCCTGGGGGCGCAGGCCGACTTCGCGACCGAGCACCACAAGCAGATCTCCTTCCCCGAATGGGGGCTGTTCCGGTACGGGGACCGGCCGGAGTTCGTCCGCGACATGATCGGCTGGATAGCGCAGCACGACGTGGCCTATCACTCGATCGTGGACTACTGCCCGCACGGCGTCTGGCAGTGCCCGGCCAACCCGAAGTCGTCGCAGGTCTTCAAGCAGCTCATGCGCGACCCGGGCTTCAACCCCGGCGCGACACCCCCGCCGACGACCCCGCCGACGACCCCGCCCACCGCCCCACCGACCGCCCCACCGGTCCCTGCGCCGCCCGCGGCGCCCGCGGCGCCGCCCTTGTCCCCGCCCCCGAGCCCTCAGCCCGGCCCGGCCGTCACCTCCGTGGCGGTGGCGTCCGCGGGGTGAGGCGGGCGGGCCAGGCGGAGCGTGTGCGCGGCCAGCCGGTCGAGGGTGCTCGCCAGGTCGAACTCGGCCGCGCGCGACCGGGCCGCCCGCTCCTCCGCGTGCCGCAGGGACGGGACGGTCAGCCGGTCCAGGACGGCCGCGGCCAGCGCCGCCGGATCCTCCGGCCCGACGAGCGCCCCGGTGTCCGGGGTGACCACCTCCACGAGCCCCGGCACGGCCGCGGCCACCACGGACCGGCCGGTGGCCATGGCCTCCAGCGCGGTCAGCGGCAACCCCTCCCAGCGGGAGGGCAGCGCGACCAGGTCGGCGGCGGCGTACCAGGGCCGGGGATCGGCGCTGGCCCCGGGCATGAGGACATCGGGCGGCGCGGTGGAACGTACGCGGTCGAAGTCGTCCCCGTCGCCGACGAGCGCGAGCCGGGCGTCCGGAAGCCGCGCGGCGACCTGCCGCCAGCTGTCCACCAGCAGGTCCTGGCCCTTCTGCCGGGTGATCCGGCCGACGCAGACCACCAGCGGGCCCCGGGCGGCCAGGCCCAGGGCGCGGCGGGCGGCCTCGCGCCGGTCCTGGCCGGCGGGCGGGAAGCGGGTCAGGTCGACGCCGTTGCGTACGACGGTCAGCGGGCCGCGCAGGCCCGCGTCCTCGGCCTGCCGGGCCTCTCCCGTGCCGACGCAGACCACCAGGTGGGCCCATCGGGCGGCGGCGCGTTCCCATGCCGCCGTCGCGGGTGCGAGCGGGCCGCGGCAGGCCAGCCAGGACCAGCCGTGCGGCTGGAACACCGTCGGCACACGGCCGCGCAGCGCCACCCGGCCGGCCAGCCCGGCCTTGGAGGAGTGCAGATGCACCACGTCAGGACGGAACCGGCGGACGATCCGGCTCAGCGCGACGACGGCCGCCAGGTCGGCCGGACGCGGCGCCCGTACGGCGGGCCAGGGCAGATGCGGCAACCCGAGTGCGGCCAGCCGCTCGCCGAGCCGTCCCCCGGGCGGCGCGGCGACGGCGACCGCCCACCCGCGCCGGCTCTGGTCGGCGCAGACACTCTCGACGCAGGCCGCGACACCACCGTCGGTGGGCTGCGTGACGTGGAGCACGCGAGGCGCGACACCACCGTCGGCGGGCCGGGTGACATGGGGCACGCGGGGTGGGACGGAGGCGGTCACCGTGACCTGCGCAGCGCGCGGACGATCCGGTCGAGCGCGCCCACCCGCCCGCACAGCGCCCGCGCCGCCGGACGGGACCGCGCCGCGAAGGCGTAGACCGTCGCCACCGGAGTCCTGGCCAGCAGGAGCCGGTGGGCGACGATGAGCCGGCCACCCCACTTGGTCTTGTGGGACTCCGAGCCGCGCAGCAACGACATCGTCGGCCGGCCCAGCCGGTGCGCGATGTCGAGGTCGGTACGCAGCAGCAGCGTCACGACGTCGAACCGGGTGCGCAGGCCGGGATGCGTGCCGTAGAGGTAGCCGCCGACGAAGTCCTTGCCCACGATCGCCAGGTCCACCGCGACGACCTGCCCGTCCAGCCGGTACTCGGTCAGCCGTGCCTGCTGCTCGGCCACCAGCCGCCGCGCGGCCCTGGACAGGTGGGCGTGGAAGCGCGGCCTGGTGTGCTCGACGTTGATGCCGCGGCCCTGCCATTGCAGGGCGTGCAGGTCGAGCAGGCGGGCGACGGCGGGCTCGACCTCGGCGGCGGGCACGTCCCGGACCTGGATCGGCGCGTCGTCCACCCGTTTGAGCTCGCGGCGCAACTTGTTGCCGCGGCTGCCGGACACACCGGCGAGCACCTGCCGGAGCGGCACGCCGGGCAGCTCGACGCAGGTGGAGGCGGGCAGCCGCCAGGAGCGGCCGGGCCAGGCGGCCATGAGCCGCTCGGCGTCGGCCCCCGGCCGTACCTCCGGCAGGTCGAGCACGTCCCAGCCGGGCAGGCCGGCGAGGGCCCGGCCGAGTGCGGCGGGCAGGTCCTCGTCGCCGTCCTCCATCAGGACGTCGGTGTAGTCGGACTGGTCGCCGCCGAGCGGCCGCAGGACCCGCACGCCCGCCCGCCGCGCGATCATGAGGGGCGCGGCGGCCACCAGCCGTCCGCCGCGGCGCAGCAGGAGCACGCTCAGCCGCGCGCCGTGGCCGTACGCCTCCCACCACGACGACACCCAGGCGTGCGACTGGAACGGCGTCGCCGCCCGGGAGCGGTCGTGCAGCCCGGCCCACTCCTCCGCCAGGTCGCGCAGGCGGTCGAAGCCGGTCACGGTCTCGATGGCCAGGTCCCGCTCCCGGCTGGTCGCGACGGTCATGCCGGCGTCGTCTCGACCGGCCGGCGAGGGGACGCCGTCTCCCGGTCGTCGCGCCGCGGCCCGGCGGGGACCGCCATCCAGATCAGGGCGGCGAGGAGCAGGCCCCCTGCCGTGCTGACGGCGGCGGCCACCAGCGGGCGCGGCGAACTGGGCGCGGCGGGCGGCACGGCCGGGGCGAACCCGGCCAGGCGGACCCCGGTGTCGGCGCTGTGCCGGTTGGCGTACGCGGTGAGCGCGCCGGCCACGCTGTTGGCCCGTCTGGCGGCCTCGTCCGCGGTGTCGGCGACGGCCGCCAGCCGGATCAGCGGCGCGTCGGGCGACGCCGACGCCTGCAACGTGGTCCGCAGCAACTCGCCGTCGGACAGGTAGGCGTCGCCGCCCGCCCCGGCGAGCAGACCGGGATGTACGGTCACCCGCGCGAACGCCTGCGCGAAGTCGGCCTCCTGGGTCGGAGCGCCCTGCCGTACGCCGCTGACCACCGTGTAGGCGTCGGCCGTGTAGACAGGTCGCTGGACCAGCGAGTACGTCAGCCCGGCCCCCATGCCGATCAGCGGGAGCGTGAGCAGTGACCAGGTACGGAGCGCGCCGGCGACGCGCTGGACCGGGTGAGTCATGTCAGCCTTTCCTGGTGGTGCCTGGTGAGCAGGCGGTCGTAGAGGTCGTGCAGCCGCCGGGCTTGGCGGCGCACGTCGTAGCGGTCAAGACCGGGCGGCGGGGGCAGCCGCGTACGGGGTCCGGCGAGCAGCGCCGCCAGCTCGGCGGTCAGCCGGTGGGGCGGCACCCTGCGGGCGCCGGGCGCCGTCCCCGGGGGCAGGTCGTCGATCGCCGGGCAGGAGCCGTACAACACGGGCAGGCCGGCGGCGAGCGCCTCGACGACGGCCAGCCCGAACGTCTCCTCCTGCGACGGCGCGGCCAGCACGTCCATGGCCGACAGCAGCTCCGGCACGTGCGCCGACTCCCCGGCCAGGACGACGCGGCGCCCGACGCCGAGCCGCGCCGCCAGCAGGCGCAGCCGCGGCAGTTCCGGGCCGTCGCCGACGAGGAGGAGCACCGCGCCGTCCAGGTGCGGCAGCGCCTCGACGAGCAGGTGGAAGTTCTTGCCCGCCACCATGCGGCCCAGCCCGCCGACGACGAACGCCTCCGGCGGGATGCCCAGACGCGCCCGCGCCAGGCCGGCGGCCCGCGGGTCGTGGCGGAAGGCGGACAGGTCGACGCCGTTGGGGATGGTGACGACCCGCGAACGCGGCAGGCCCCAGGCGTGCAGGCGGTCGGCCACGGTCGGCGAGACCGCGACGACGGCGTGCGTCAGCTGGGTGGCGGTCCGGTACAGCGAGCGGATCGGCGCCGTGACGGCCCGTCCCTCGATGTGCCGGGCGCCGGCCGAGTGCTCGGTGGCGACGACGGCCGGCACCGCGGCCAGCCGGGCGGCGAGCGGCGCGTAGACGCAGGCGCGGAACAGGTGCGCGTGCACGACCTGGTAGCGGCCGGCGCGCATGAGGGCGGTGAGCCTGGGCAGCGCGCGCAGGTCCCGGTTGCCGTCCATGCCGACGACCCGTACGGGTGATCCGCCGGCCCGGATGGCGTCGGCCAGGACGCCGGGCGCGGTCAGGACGGCGACCTCGCTGGCGCAGTCCATGTGGGGCAGCAGCGTGCGCAGTTGCTGCTCGGCCCCGCCGGCGGCCAGCCCGGTGATGACGTGCAGGACCTTCATCGGCGCAGCTCCCAGCGCAGCCGGTGGCAGGCGGTCTTGGCCAGCAGGCGGGCGGCGGTGTCGCGGTCGCCGACGTAGCGGCGGGGCAGGGCGTGGCGGCCGGCGAGCCTGCCGGGCCGGACGGCGCAGGCGTGCTCGTAGCCCGCCCGGCGTACGGCGGCGATCTCGCGGGCGGTCAGCTCGCCGTAGGGATAGGCGAAACCGGTGACCGGGGCGCCGAGCACGTCCTGGAGGATGTTCCTGCTGGTGGTCAGCTCGTCATCGAGCTCGCCGAGCCCGGCGGCCGGCAGGTGCGGATGGCTGTGGGTGTGGGAGGCGACCTCCATGCCGGCGGCGGCCACCCGGCGCAGCGCGGCGGCGTCCATCAGGGCGCGGGGGGCGACGTCGGCGTCCCAGGCGTTGTGCCCGCCGATCCGGCCGGCGACCACGTACACGGTGGCGGTGAAGCCGTGACCGGCCAGCACCGGTACGACGTCGGTGTCGAAGTCGGCGTAGCCGTCGTCGAAGGTGAGCCCCACCAGGCCGCGCCGGCTGCCCGGGTGGTCCAGCAGGTCGCGTACCGACACGCCGCGCAGGCCGCGCCGGGCGAGCCAGCGCATCTGCGCGGCGAAGCGCCCGGGTGAGACGACGATGTCGAAGGGGTCCTCTCCGCGTTCGTCGACGGAGTGGTACATCCAGATGAGCGGCAGCGCGCCGGTGCTCGTGCTCATACGCGTTCTCCTTCCCTGGCTGCCGGGACGGCCGCCCGGATCGGGGACAGGCCGAGACGGTGGAGACCGGCCAGCATGAGGGCGGCGGTCACGGTGATCCCGGCGGCGTTGGCCACGGCGATGCCGCCCTGCGCCAGGTCCGGGACGAGCGCCGCGGCGAGCGCCGCGGTCAGGGTGAGGCCGGCGGCCATCGCCAGGGCCGGGTACCACAGCCCGCGCCCGGCGCAGAAGTAGGCGCGGCACAACACGCCCACGACGGTGTGGCCCGGCAACCCGATCGTGTAGAGCCGCAGGACGTGCTCGGTGGCGGTGGCGGCGGCGCCGTCGAAGGCGCCCCGGCGCAGCAGTACGGCCACGATCGCCGGGCCGAAGGCGACCAGCAGCGCGCCGGCGCTGACCGTGACGGCCCCCGCCGCCAGCAGGTCCCGGGCCAGCAGCCGCCGGGCCCGGCGCGTGTCCCCGGCGGCGAGGCTGCGGGCCAGGCGTGGATACGTGACGGTGGCCAGCATGAGCGCGACCACCATCGGCACCTGGGCGATCTTCTGCGCGTAGTTGAGGTGGGAGATGGCCCCGGCGGGCAGGTCGGCGGCCAGCACGCGCTCGACGAGTACCTGTCCCTGCCGCAGGAGCGTGAAGACGATGATGGGCAGCAGCGCGGCGACCGGCAACACCAGGCGCCGGGGCAACCGCCGGGGCAGGCCGACCCGCCGCAGGTACGCCGGCGCCTGCGCGACGACCATGAGGACGGCCCCCGCGGCGACGCCCCACGCGGCGGCCCGTACGCCGAGCGCGTCGTGCCAGAGGGCCAGGCAGGCGACGAGGGCCACGTTGTAGGCCAGGCCGGTGACCGCGGGCGGGCCGAAGACGTTGTTGGCCCGCAGGGCGGCGCTGGCGTATCCGGCCAGCGCGAACGGCACGACGCAGACACAGCAGATCCGCCAGCACTCCACGGCCAGCCCGGTCCTGGGCAGGCCGGGGGCCAGCATCGCCACCAGCCAGGGCGCGCACGCCGCGGCGCCGACGCCGACCGCGGCGAGCACGGCGGCCAGGGCGGGCAGCGTCCGCTCCACCAGTGCCGCCACCTGCGCGCGGCCGGCCGCCACGCTGAACAGCGGGATCAGCCACAGGGCCATCGCCCCCTCGATGAGCAGCGGCGCCGCCGTCTCCGGCACGGTCCAGGCGACCAGGAAGGCGTCGGTGTCGGCGTTGGCGCCGAACAGCGCGGCCATCAGCAGGTCGCGGACGTACCCGAGGGCCGATCCCGCGCCGACGAGCACCGTGGTGAGGACGGCCGCACGCAGGTCGGCCGCTCCCCGGCTCAGCACGCCGGTCGCCGCGCCGGGAGCGCGGTCGTACCGGTCCGTCCCAGTGCCAGGCCCAGCATGACCGACATGACCAGGCTGGTCGAGCCGCCGACGTCGGCGTAGGCGAAGTCCACCACGAGCCACGTCATGAAGCCGGCCGCGGCCAGGCCCGCCGGGCGGGTCCGTCCGGGCCCGGTGAGCGACCGTACGAGGATGCCCCCCACGAGCAGCGCGAACGCCGCCAGACCGGCCAGCCCCTGCTCGCTGAGCACCAGCAGGTACATGTTGTGCGGGGACAGCAGCGGCTGGCGGCGGTAGCCGCTCGCCTCGTCCTCGATGTCGCTGCCCGAGGACAGGGCCAGCGGCGCGTAGGTGTCGCGCCAGGCGGCGAACCCCCTGGGGCCGACCCCGGTCACCGGGTGGTCCCGCCACATGCCGGCCGCCGCCTGCCACAACTGGAAGCGGTCGGTCACCGATTTGTCGGGCTGGGTCAGCGAGGAGGAGATGGAGGCGACGCGTTCGGTGATCACCCCGCTCGCGGGCCCGCCCACCAGCGCCAGGAGCACGGCCGAGGCCGTCGCGGCCATGGCGGCCCGCGCGGCCAGGCGCGCGTCGCGCAGCACGAGCATCACCACCACGGCGCAGCCCGCGGCGAGCCAGGTGCCGCGGCTGAGCGACATGACGAGCGGCGGGCAGAGCGCCGCCGCCGCGATCAGGGCGGCGGCGCGCCAGGACGGCCGCCCGGCGAGCGCGACCGCCAGGGCGATGATCAGCCCGAAGCTGACCATGCTCGCCAGTGCCATGACCTCGCCCGCGCCGAACGTGCCGACCGCGCGGATCATCTGCCCCCCGTACGAGGCGCCGCTCCCCGTGAGCGTCTGCCAGAAGCCGATCGCGGCCTGGACGAGCGCCACGGCGGCGACGGCGCCGCCCACCAGCAGGACGTCCGAACGCTGCCGTACCGCGACCGCCACGGCGACCGGGACCAGGACGAACACCTGGAGGAACCGGGCCAGCCCCGGCAGGGCGAGCAGGAGGTCGGAGGCCGTGACGGCGGCCACCGTCACGGCGACCGCCGCGGGCGCGGCGAGCAGGACCCACCGTCCCGGACGCGCGCCGCCGCGCACCAGGCTCGCCGCGGCGGTCGCCACGAGCGCCAGCGACATCAGGTCGGCGACGTGCACCCGGAGGACGTCGGCGGCGTGCGGTTCGGCGGGCACGCACACCGCGATCACCGTCAGCGCGGCCCACAGCGCCGGCCGCGCCACCAGGCGGCCCAGGGACGCCGGGGTCGTCCTGATCATGATCGCCCCGGCCACAGCAGGCACCCGACCGTACGGATCATGATCTTGATGTCCCGGCGCAGGGACCAGGTGTCGATGTAGTGGTTGTCCAGCCGCGCCCGGTCCTCGATCGAGGTGTCGCCGCGCAGTCCGTGGGTCTGCGCCCAGCCGGTGAGGCCGACGGGCAGCCGGTGGCGGCGTCCGTAGTGGTGGTCGGCGCGCGAGAACAGCTCCACGAAGTGCGGGCGTTCGGGGCGGGGGCCGACCAGGCTCATGTCGCCGCGCAGCACGTTCCAGAGCTGTGGCAGCTCGTCCAGCGAGCAGGAGCGCATCAGCCGGGCCGTCCGGGTCAGGCGGGGGTCGTCGTCGATGCTCCAGCGGGTGTCGGACTCGCCCGCGCGCAGCGGGGCGAACGTACGAAGCTTGACGATCTCGATGGGGGTCCCGGCGATCCCCACCCGGACCTGGCGGAACAGCACCCCAGGACCGCCCTGCCGGCGCAGCAGGAGCATGCAGACGGCCAGCACCGGAGCGCTGACCACCAGCCCGGCCACCGCCAGCACGACGTCCAGCGCGCGCTTGAGCGGCCAGGACAGGCGTTGCTGCGGCAGGGGGCGCATGCGCAGCACCGGGAAGCCCCGGATGTGCTCGGCGCCGGAGACGAAGTCGACCAGCACCCCGCCGGGCTGCGGCGCCAGGTACACCGGATATCCCGCCTGCCGGGCCTGTTGCGCCAGCCGGTGGGAGTGCTCCTCGCCGCCCGGAGGCGGCGCCAGGAGCACCACGCGGGCCCGGTGCCGGCGGGCCATGGCGAGCAGCTTCTCCGGATCGTCCACGAGCGGCGTGCACGACGCCTGGCCCAGCACGTCGCAGGCCCCGCCGACGGGCGCCAGGCCGTACTCGCTGTGCCGCAGCAGGGTCAGCGCGAGGTGCCGGGCGTGCGCGCCGGACCCGGCCACCAGCGTGGGCACCCGTACGCCGCGGCGGCGGGCCTGCCGCAGCACCACGTAGACCAGCCCCCGCCCGGTGAGCGTCAGCCCGAGGTACGGCACGACGACCAGCGCCACCTCGCCCGCCCGCACGACCAGCGCGGCCTCGTGCTCAAGTGCCGCGACGGTCAGCACGCAGGCGATCGCGGTGACGCAGCCGCCCCGCCACGACCATCCGTCCGTCAGGGACGGCGACAACCGGATCCGGTACGTGCCGCCCGCCAGGTTCAGCAGGAGGAGCAGACCCACAGCCATCCCGGCGAGCAGCGCGCCGTACCCCGCGTCGAGGACGGGCGCGGCCAGCGCGACGGCGTCGACGCTGGCGTCGGCCAGGGAGCAGAAGGTCCAGGACGTCACCGGCCGTCGCCGGCCGCGGCCGGAGCGGAGGCCGCGCCGCTGCGCAAGGAGCATGCCCGTTGACGTGGAATGCGGGAAGGGGTCCTCTTCCCTCAGAGGTGTGACCATATCTGCTCCATTGCGCGACCATTTCAGGGCGGGGCATCCGCGTACGGCGTGGGGGTATACATGTCTCGCTTATCGCGAAAATTCGCTCATCTCTGACTCCATTCCGATAATCGCCCCGATTCGCGGGCAGCGACCAACTTACTTGGAGGCTTCCCAGGTAAGGCCGCACCCACGGGATGGCGTCCGATAAAGATTGCGAATCTTCAGGTGTCGCGGAGCTTTACCATTTGCCCGGTTTCGACGTTCAGGTAGCGATGAAGATCTTTACCGCGCCGTAGGGGCGACGTGACGCGGCCAGGCCCGACGCACGGGCTCGCCCTGGCAAGTGGTGCAAGTCGTGACGTTCGGCGGCGGAAATTACCGCAGAAAAGGTACAAAACATGAGAGGCGAGATGATGCGCCTATTCCTTCGCCGCCGGGCGACTGGACCACGCGAAACCAGTGGTCCCCTCAAGCCGTACGGGCGACGTACAGGACGCGGTCATGGGCGTCCTCGTCGGCCGGGTCGCGTACCTCGGTGCCCACCAGCCCATGGGTGGCCACGACGCGCAGTCCGGCCTGCTCGGCGGCCCGGCGTACGGTCCGGCCGGAGTGGTGGCGCTGCACGTGCCGCATCGACAGCCGGTCCCAGCCGGCGCCGGCCCGTTCGAACAGGTCGAACTGCGTGACCACGACCCCGTCGGCCTCGATCAGCGGCGACTCGGCGAACCAGGCCACGTACCGGTCGCCCCGGTCGACGACGACGGGGGCGCCGAACGTGCGGCGGTAGTAGCCGATGGTGTTCAGGTCGAAGAGCACCACCCCGCCGTCGGCGAGCTGGTCGCGTGCCGCCGTGAGCGCCTGCCGCAGCTGCTCGGCGTCGGTCAGGTACGTCAGCGGCACGTCCACGCCGGCGACCACGTCGAAGCCGGTGAGCCCCGGCGGAGGCCGCAGCAGCGATCCCACCAGGAACGGGATGCCTTCCGCCCCCGGCCGCCGCCGTGCCACCGCCACCATCTCCGGGGACAGGTCGTAGCCGGTCACCTCGAAGCCCCGCTCCTTGAAGGCCGCACTGCTGCGGCCGGTGCCGCACCCGGCGTCCAGCAGCCGCCGCCCGCCGGACCCGTGCCGGTCGGCGGCCTCGGCGAAGCGGCCCACCAGCGCGGCGGTGTCCATCCGCGCGTTCAGCTCGTCGTAGCGGGCGGCGATGCCGTCGTAGGCCGCCAGCGTCTCCTCGACGTGCGACATGCGTGCCTCCGGTCGAGAGCGGGGAGACCGCGCCGGGCCACGGGCCCGGCGCGGCCGCCGAACAGACCTACCAGATGAACCACGCCTGCCGGTTGATCCGGCGGCCGGTGACGCGGCGCAGCAGCTTCCTCATGGAGATCACCTCCCTTCCGTGACGAACCGCTGGTGGTCAGGTGTGGCTTGCGGTACGCCGCAGCTCGAAGGGCGGCGGGGTGATGATGCCCTCGACGTGGGGCCGTCCCCCGCCGCGGCGAACCTCCAGGCGCGCGTCGTGGGTCAGGGCGGCGAGCAGGTCGGCGGCCAGGCTCTGGGCGACCGACGCCCCGGCGCAGGTGAACGGGCCGCCGCCGAAGGGCAGGTAGGGCCCGCGGGGTTCGGAGCCGTCCCACCGGCCGGGCCGGAACCTGGCGGCCTGCGGCCAGTACCGCTCGTCGCGGTGCAGCAGGTACGGGCAGACGGCCACGCTCTCGCCCGGTTCCAGCGGTACGCCGCCGACCCGGTGGGCCCGGCGTACCGGGCGGCCGAGCAGCCACGCGACCGGCCAGAGCCGCAACGACTCGCGTACGGCCGAGCCGGCGGGCACCTGGGCCAGATCGACGTCATGGGCCGCCGCCTCCAGCAGCGCCCAGGCGACCACATGGCCCACCGGCGCGACCGACGTGCGGAACAGCAGCAGGTACACCTGCGCGACGTGCTCGGCGGGCGTGCCGGGCGGGGTGGCGCCCAGCACCGCGTCCAGCAGGTCGCCCGGCGGACCGCCCGGCCGATCGCCCGGCCGATCACTCGGCAGGTCGGCGGTTCGCGGGGTGGCGCGGCGGTGGCGTGCCTCGGCGGCGATCGTGCGTACCACGCGGGCCCACAGGGCGCGCCGCGACAACCGCGCGAGCCGGCCGCCGGGCCGGATCAGGACCTCGCGCCGGACGACGTACGCCATCAGCTCCCGCAGCGAGGGCGAGCTGTCCGGCCGCAGCAGGGCGCCGGCCAGGAACCGGTGGACGGCGGCGCGCCCGGCGTCCGGCCACACGCTGACCTCCCCCAGCTCCGCGACGACGGCGGGCAACCGCTCGCGGTGGGCGGCCACGTGGGCGCGCAGCGTCGTACGGGCCGCCCGCCCGATCGCCACCTGGGTCGCCCGCGGCCCCAGCACTCCCCCGCCGACGTGGAAGAAGCCGGACACGTCGTCGTAGTCGCCCGCGTCGTCGTGCAGGACGCGCAGAGCCTCGGCGGGGTCGGCCACGCACAGCGCCCCGTCGTCAGGAAGCCGGAACACCGGCCCCCGCTCGCGGGCCGCCCGCTCCACGAACCCCAGCGGGTCGCGACGGTACTCCCGGGCCGCCCCGATCGCCCACGGCCGTCCCTCGCCGGGCACGATCCGATCCGGTTCCCCAACCGTCGTCATCCCCACCTGCCCCATGCCATCCGTGAATCGGGTGTACACGCAGGCGGCGCAGGTGCGCCCCGCCAGGAGAACGGCATCGCCCGCCCATACCGGACCGGCGACGCAAAATCAGGAACAGCCCGCAGTGTATAGCTAAGAACTCCCGTTCCTGGTTATGAAGTGATCTATGGGAATAGCGTGATCATATTGACAAATTTGGTCATAACCACCCGAATGACCGGTGAGCGGACCGGACAGGCTCACGGGGCACTCGGGGTCAGGAAGTCGCCGACGAGGCGTTCGTAGCGAGCGCGGTCCACGTTCCACGCCTCCGTGTGCGCGCCCTGCTCGAACGGCTCGAACCGGATCTCCCAGCCCAGCCGCCTGCCCACGGCCACGAGACCGTACGCCTCCTGGATCGGGTGCTCGGTGTCGGGGACGGTGTGGATCAGCAGGAGCGGCGGCCGGGTCCGCGGCGGATGCCGGATCAGGCTGAGCCTGTCCGGGTCGACGCCGGTACGCCACCGGGCGACCTGGTTCGCGAGGCTCCCGATGAAGGCGGGCGCGTGGAAGTTCCTGGCGCCCTGTTCGGCGGTCATTCCCACGTCGATCATGGGCGCGTCCATGACGACCCGGTCGACCAGTCCCGCGAGCGGCGACCGGCCCAGGAACTGCCCGATGACCTGGCCGCCCATCGAGGTGCCGTACAGGACGAACCGGCGGGCGCCCATCGTCCGCGCCTGGCGCAGGGCGGCCTCCAGGTCGCGCCATTCGGAGTCGCCCAGGTGCAGCAGCCCGTCGGGCGAGGGCGGGGCGCCTTCGTCGTTGCGGTAGCTGATGTCCAGGAACGGCAGCTCCAGCCGGTGCACGACGGGCAGGACCTTCAGCTCGGCCTTGCGCCGCCCGTTCTGGCCGTGGACGGCGACGACCCAGGTGTCGCCCTTGCCGGGCACGTACCAGGCCGGCGCGGGCCCCAGCTCGGTGGGCACCATGATCTCCGTGTAGCCGATCCCCCAGGCCACCTGGGGATCACCGGGGGGCACGTTGCCGAAGTGGCCGGGCGTGCCCACCGAGGGCGTCGAACCGCGCAGCACCTTGCGCGTCACCCGGCCCGGCGCGCGGGACACGATGTCGCCGAGCATCGCGTACGAGCCGGTCCACTCCAGCCAGTACGTGCCCGGCTTCCCGGTCTCCGGCGTCTGCGCGAGCGTCACCAGGTCACCCCGTACGGCGAGGACCTCGGCGTTGCCGGTGCCGTAGTGGACGACCCCGATCGACTGCTCGCTGCCGAACCAGGCCCCGATCCCCGTCGCCGCGACCAGGACCATCACGACCGCCAGGCCCGTGATCCACACCCACCGCCGTCGTCCGTTCCCGGACACCATCGAAGCCCCTCCCCGTCGCGTCCTGACGTATACACAGTAAACCACAGACGTTTACGGCGTATACATCAGAACGTACGATGACCGGAGAGGGGCATTTCCGTGCGGGGGGGCCGAGCTCCCCCGCAAGGACGGTTCTACGTCAGCGGCACCGCCCGGTTCAGGGCGGGCGGGGTCACCGGCCCCTGCCGCAGGTAGGCGCGCATGGCCTCGTAGTCGCGCTCGCCGCGCACCGCGTCGGTGTACCCGGCGAAGGCGGTGTAGCCGTCGGCGCCGATCAGCGTGTACGCCAGCGCCGCGAGCCGGTACGTCCTGCCGGTGTCGAGCGGCTGCCCGTTGACGATCACGTCGGCCGGGTTGATCCGGTCCCCCACAGGCTTGTTCGGGGAGTAGGAGAAGCGCACGTTCCCGGACACGGCCAGCGGGGCGAACTTCACGGTGCCGTCGGCCTGCGTCTGCCACTGCTGCTCAAGGGCCTGCTCCACCTGCGCGCCCGTGACCGAGACCGTGAGCACCGGGTTGGCGTAGCCCCACGCCGCCCACGACTCGCCCATGAGCACCTGGCCGTCGCTGTCGGCGGGGTTCGTGCCCTTGGCGAACTTCAGGTCGCCGCGCAGCGAGTTGGAGCCCTTGGACGGCGCCACGGCCACCATGGCCAGGTCGGCCTTGCCGCCCGGGGTCTGCTGCGAGTCGAAGTACGCCACGTCGGCCACGGTGTTGCCGAGCGTGCTCTGCCCGGTGGCGTCACGCGTCCTGGTGAGATCGCC
The DNA here is from genome assembly GCF_014648435.1 of Nonomuraea spiralis. Lineage (GTDB taxonomy): Bacteria > Actinomycetota > Actinomycetes > Streptosporangiales > Streptosporangiaceae > Nonomuraea > Nonomuraea spiralis. The sequence continues at coordinate 138,667 of NZ_BMRC01000009.1, read as the reverse complement.
GGTGATGGTCCCGTACGGCTTGGCGTAGGTCTCCTTCTGCTTGGCGTTCCAGTAGTCGACCAGCTTCACCATGGTGGGGTCGGGGGCGATGTCGCGGGTCACGGGGTGGTTGGCCGCGGTGGTCTCGGACCTGATGACGTCACGGGTACGCCGGTCGAGCTTCAGGTTGACCTCGCTGATGAGGCGGCCGTGGTTGGCGGCCTCGACGACCGGGCGGGGGCTGCCGGCCGGGTCGGGGATCGAGCAGTTGAAGTACCAGTGCCAGTGGCCGGTGACGATGGCGTCGATGTCGGGCGAGGCGTTCTTGGCGAAGTCCCAGATGGGCCCGGCCTTCTGGTCACCGCAGCCGGTGTAGTCCTCCCCGGCCTTGCCGCCCTCGTGCACGTTGGCGACGATGGCCTTGACGCCACGCTTCTTGAGGATGGCGGCGTACTTGTTGGCCGTCTCCACCAGCGGCAGGTTGTCCAGCGCCGGCTGGTAGGAGGTGGAGCCGTCCACCGTGGTGGGCGTGGTCAGGTTGATGAACCCGACGGGGATGCCCTGGAAACGCTTGATCACGTACGGCGGGAGCACCGGTTCGGTGTCGCCCTTCCGGGCGATGTTGGCCGTGGAGATGGTGAAGTCGGCGCCGGCGAACTGCTTGCCGTCGGAGTCGGCGAAGCAGCTGTCGAGCCCGATCTCGCCGAAGCACTCGCCCTTGCCCATGTGGTCGCGCAGGAACCCCAGGGAGCGGTCCAGCTCGTGGTTCCCGACCGCGGTGAACTCCACCTTGATCTTGTTCAGGAACTCGATCGTGGGCTCGTCGGCGTGGTACGACACCTCGGTCGGCCAGCCGCTGAAGTTGTCACCGCTGGCGAACGTGATCGTGTTCTTACGACCCTCCCGGAGCTTGTTCAGGTGCGCCGCCACGTACGGCGCGCCACCCACCACCAGGGTGTTCCCCTGCGGGTCCTTGATGGTGCCGTCGGTGGCGTTGCTCTGCGGGGTGATGTAGCCGTGGAAGTCGGTCAGGGACAGCAGTTGCACGTCCACGGGCTTCGGCTGGGCCAGTGCCGGCGGTGAGGCTGTTGAGGCCAGAGTGACGCCTAAGGCGACAACAATCCACTTGCGGAACGAAGACATACATACTCCTAGATAGGTGATATAGCGGGAGAAAAGCGGATCAGCCCTTCGAGCCGGTGAACGCGATCCCGGCGATCAGCTGCCGTTGCATGACCACGAAGAGAACGATCACGGGCAGCGAGGCGACGACGGACCCGGCGAAGAGGATCGGGTAGTTGGTCAGGTACTGGCCGCGCAGCGAGGCCAGCCCGGCGGAGAGCGTCATCATCTCCGGGTCGGTGTTGACCACCAGCGGCCAGAGCAGGCTGCTCCAGGACCACATGACGGTCAGCAGCCCGAGCGCCAGCAGGCCGGGCCGCACCAGCGGGAGCATGATCCACCAGTAGATCTGCAGCGGGTTGGCGCCGTCCAGGCGCGCCGCCTCGTCCAGCTCCTTGGGCAGGGTCTTGAAGAACTGCCGCAGCAGGAACGTGCCGAAGGCCCCGAAGACCCCTGGGGCGATGAGCGCCTGGAGGGTGTCGAGCCAGCCGAGCTCCTGCATGATCTGGTACCGCGGGAGCAGGAACAGCTCGCCCGGCACCATCAGCACGGCCAGGAACAACATGAAGACCGCCCCGCGCCCGGGGAACTCCAGCCGCGCGAACGCGAAGGCCGCCAGCGAGCACAGCAGCAGCTGCCCGGCGGTCACCGCCACGGTGACGATCACGGTGTTGAGGAACTGCCGCCCGAGCGGCACGGTCCGGAACACGTCGGCGAAGTTGTGCCACTGCCAGGAGGGGACCACCGTGGGCGGCACCCGCATCGACTCGGTCATCGTCTGCAGCGAGACCACGAGCTGCCAGACGAACGGCGTGATCATGATCAGCCCGCCGGCGAGCAGCACGGCGTGCACGATCCAGCGCCTACTCATAGTGGACCCACCGCCTCTGCAGCCTGAACTGGACGGCGGTCAGCAGGAGGATCAGCGCCAGCAGCACCACCGCGATCGCGGCGGCGTAGCCACGGCTGTTCTGCACGAAGCCCTGCTCGTAGAAGAGGTAGACGATCGTGCGGCTGCCCGCCAGCGCCGGGCTCTTGATGTCGATCATGAGGTAGACCAGGTCGAACACCTGGAGGGCGTTGATCAGCGTGATCACCATGACGAAGAACGTGGTGGGCGTGAGCAGCGGCAGCGTGATGCGGAAGAACTGCCGCAGTTTGCCCGCGCCGTCGATCGAGGCGGCCTCGTAGTAGTGCTTGGGGATCCCCTGCAACCCGGCCAGGAACAACACCGCGTTGTAGCCGAGCGAGGTCCAGATCCCGACCACCGCGACCGCGTAGATCGCGAAGTCGGGGTCGGACACCCAGTAAGGCCCGTCGATCCCCACCTGGGCGAGCAGGTAGTTGATCAGCCCGAAGTCGCCGTTGTACAGGTAACGCCAGGTCAGGCCGACGGCCGCGGGCATGGTGACCACCGGCAGGAAGTACAGCGTGCGGTAGAAGCCGAGCCCGCGCAGCCCCGGGACGTTGAGCAGCGCCGCGATCACGATCGACAGCGGCACCCCGATCAGCACGAGCACGGAGTAGAGCAGCGTGTTGCGCAGGGCGCCGATCATCTCGTCGTCGCCGAGGAGCTCGGCGAAGTTGTCGAGGCCCACCCACGTCTGCCCGCCGAACACGCCGGACTCGGTGAAGCTGAGATAGAGCGTCTGGACGATCGGCCACAGGTAGAACACGGCCAGCCCGAGGGCCATGGGCGCGATCAGCCCGTACCCCCAGAGCCAGTCGCGCCGCGCGGGCCGCCCCGGCGGGGCCGCCGCCTTGGCGGCGGCGGCCCGTTCCTCGGTCAGCACCATCGGCTACTCCTTGGCCAGGATCTCGTTCATCTGCGTGGCGATCTCCTTGGCCGCGTCCGCGGTCGCCCGCTTGCCCGCCCAGGCGTCGGCCAGGACCTTGTTCTGCACGTCCTGCCACTTGGCGGTGTCGAGGGAGACGGGGTACGGCACGCCGTTCGGGATCGAGGCGTCGAACGTCTCCTTCAGGCGGTAGTTCGGGAAGGAGTTGAACCAGCCGTCCTGGGTGCCCGCCCGGGAGGAGACCGAGGCGCCGCCGGAGTCGCTGAGGATCTTCTCGGCCTCCTCGGAGGAGAGGAACGTGGCGAACTCCAGGCTCTCGGCCGGGTGCTCGCTCTTGGCCGAGACGGAGTTGGCCAGGCCGAGCAGGATGACGGCCTCCTGCACCGGCCCCTTGGGCAGCGGCGCCACGTCGACCTTGTCGCCGCGCTCGGTGTTGGCCTTGAACGTGGTGGCGAGCCAGGAGCCGCCGTAGTACATGCCGTACTTGCCGGTCATGAACAGCTGTACGGGGTTGGTGTCGGTGGTCACCTGGACGGGCGGCGCGACCTTGTCCTTGTTGATCATGTCGGTCCAGAACTCCAGGCCCTGGATGGAACCGGGCTCGTCGAAGCCCGACTTCTTGCCGTCGGCGGAGATGACGTGGCCGCCGGCCTGGACCATCGTGGGGTAGAAACCACCCTGGTCCCACAGGGGGGCCAGCAGGCCGTACTGCTTCTTGGCCGGGTCGGTCAGCTTCTTGGCGGCGGCCTTGAGGTCGTCCCAGGTCCAGTCGGCGGTCGGGTACTTGACGCCGGCCTTGTCGAAGAGCTCCTTGTCGTACCAGAGCACGGGGACGCCGACGTCGCGCGGCAGGCCGTACAGCTTGCCGTCGTAGCGGTAGCCGTCCACGATCGCCTGCGGGAAGGCGCCGACGTCGGCGTTGTCGATGGGGGCGATCACGCCGCCCTTGGCGTACATGCGGACGTTGAGGCTGTTCATCCAGAAGACGTCGGGGGCCGCGCCGCCGCTGGCCGCGGTCTGGAGCTTGGTCCAGTACTGGTCCCACGGGGTGATCTCAAGCTTGACCGTGACGTCGGGGTGCTTCTTCTGGAAGGCGTCGATGATCTTCTGCGTGCTGGGCTGGTCGTTCTTCTCCCAGATCGCGTAGCTGATCGTGACTTTTCCGGGCTTGGTGCTGGTGGTGTCGCTGCCGGAGCCACAACCGGCCACGGTCATCGCCAGGGCGGCGGCCAATGCCATACGCAGGCGCATGGGGATTTCCTTTTCTCTAGATGCCGTCTCGTCCGCAAGCCGTCTGCGAGCCGAAGGACGGCGTCGGGGGGGTGGGGGTCAGGGTCTCGATGGGCGTCTCAGAAGCCGGTGTTGGTGAAGCTCGTCCTCGCCACGACGTCGGCGTATCCGTTGACGTCGAAGTCCTCGGCGTAGAAGAGGTGGAATCCGGCGGCGTCGGCGGCGACGGCGGTGCCCGACTGGTCTCCGGCCGTGTTCGGGTTCATGCGCTCGCAGGGGAACCGGCCGGTCGTCGTCCCGTCGGCGTTGAAGCCGCGGGCGTACACCTCGTAGGAGCGGCCGCTGTTCCACATGTCGGATTCGGTCCAGCCGACGACGAACCGCCCGGAGTCGTCGACGGCGACGGACGGCGATCCCTGGACCGCGCACCGGTCCGCCGTTCCGACCTTCCCGCAGAGCGGCGGGTACTCCTTGCCGCCGTCGGAGACCGTGTTCGGCGCGAACTTCCCGTACGCGACGGGGGTCTCCGCGAACCGTCCGCCCAGGGAGGGCGTGAGTCCCCGCATCCGGACCCGCCACACGGTCGTCACGTCGCCGCCGGTGACCGCCACGTTGTCGCTCCAGACGACGACGCTCTCGCCGCCCGGGGTCGTCGCCACCGCCGGCGCCAGGTGCTGGCCGGCCGCGTTGGTGTTGATCTTCGTGGCGGGCGCGACCGTCGTGCCGGTGGCCGAGATCCGCCTGCCGTACACGTCGGGGGCCTGCTGCCAGACCACGGTCGCGGTGCCGGCGCCGTCGACGGCCACGTCCGGCCGGTCCCCCGTGGCCACCTGGAGCGGCCCGAAGGTCCGGGAGGTCAGGGAGGCGTAGCCGGCCGCGCGGACCGTCCCGGTCGGCGCGTCCTCCCAGACCACCGTGAACCCGCCGTCGCCCCGGACCGCGATCCTCGGCCGGGTCTGGTCGCCGCTCCACTGCGGGTTGTTCGCCCAGACCGCCGCGCTCAGCGTGCCCGACGGCGAGAGCCTTCGCACCGCGATGTTGTGCTCGCCCCGGCAGTCGCCGTCCTCGGCCCAGGCGACGTAGGCGTTGCCCGCGTCGTCGACGCCGGCCGACGGCTGCACGTGGTTCCAGCCGGTGGCGCAGCCGACCCCGCCCATCGAGACCTTCACGGGGCCGGTCACCGACTGCCCGTCGCGGTAGATGCGCGCGTAGACCTCGGTGCCGTCGACCGAGGCACGGTCGCGGTCGTCCTCCCAGGTCACCGCCGTGTACCCGGCGCGCATGGCGGCCGCCCTGGGCGCTCGCTGGTCGTCGGGCCCGTTGGCGGCCATCTGGAGCACGGCTCGCGGGTAGGCCGCGGGGACGAACTTGATCACCTCGTCGAGCATGGCGGTGAAGTCCGCGTCGTAGGCCGCGTAGACCGCCGCGTCGTCGATGCGGACGAAGGAGTCGTCCGAGGCGGTCAGGGAGCCGCGATTGAGGTTGTGGGAGCCGGTGTAGGCGTAGCGCCGCTGGGCGCCGCCCGCCGCCGCCGACGGCCCGTCCACCAGGATGATCTTCGAGTGGAGGCCGTCGGCCTCGCAGGTGCCGCCGGCCGGGTAGCGGCAGCCGCCGGGCCGGTAGGTGTTCACCACGATCCCGCCCTTCGCGAGCTCCTGGGCGGTCGCGACCGTCTGGTTGCCCTCGGAGACGAGCACCTGGACGGTGCACCCCTGCTGCTTCTTCGCCTTGAGCTCGGCGATGACCAGCGGCCGGTCCGTGGCGAACTGCGACTGCACCACGCGGATCGTGCCGGGGCAGCCCACGTCGCGGATCATGGCCGCGACCAGGTCGGCGCTGCCGTACGTGGCCTGGTCGTAGGCGGTGTCGCGGGGCTCCATCCACACCGTGACCTTGCCGCTGGTGGCGGTGAACGGCGCCCGCCACGTGGTCCGCACCCGGGAGACCAGCGTGTCGAACACCTGCCGGTAGCCCTCGGCCAGCCCGGCGTCGCCCGAGCTGATCAACATGTTCTGGTGGAGGCCGTTCTCGGGGCTGAGGTTCTGCGAGCTCTGTACGACCACGTCGGTCCTGCCGTCCGTGAGCCGGCTGAACACGAAGAACTTGTGGTGGTTGATGTCGGTGTCCGGGCCGTTGCAGCCCATGTCGCACAGCGTGACGGGCACGCCGGCGGCGGCCAGCTCGTCGAGCAGCGGGTCGTGATCGGACCCCTCGGACACCACCCGTACGTCGACCCCGCGGGCGTGGGCCGCCACGAGCTTGTCCTTGACGACCCGGAGTTCCAGCACGTACGTCGCCACGCGCAGGGTCGAGCCGGACTCGGCCAGGTCGATCAGGCCCAGCAACCTGGTCAGCAGGGAGCCGTCGAGGGTGCCGTCCACGCTGGGCACGCTGAAGTGCGCCGATAACTCGGGGGTCGCCGCTTGCGCCGGAGTGATCATGCCGAGCAGGCAGGACAGGCCGGCCAGGATGACGGACAGGCGTTTGATCATGCTTGCCTCTCTCCACTGAGGTTGCGCCGGATGTCGCGGGTCCAGGCCGCCACCTCGGCCTCGGTCTCCGCCCGTTCCCTGGGCCAGCCCTGCACGTCCGGCCGCGTCTGCCACGGCTCGGGGCCGGTCTCCTTGCGGTACTCCACGCCCAGCGCGGCGAGCCGCCGCTCGTGGTGGCGCAGGCGTGCGGTGAAGTCGTCGAAGTCGCCGCCCCGGGGGCTCCACACGACCTCGGCGAAGGCCGACAGCCGGGGGAAGGCCATGTAGTCGAGCGCGCGGGGCGAGTCGATGTGCTCGGTCCAGAGGTTCGCCTGAGCGCCGAGCACGTGGCCGGACTCGGCCTCCGTGAGCTCGGGCGGCACCGGTTCGAAGGCGTAGACGTCGCGCAACGAGATCACGCTGCCGATCGGCACCGGCTCGTCGGGCCGGTCCGACTGCCGGAAGTCGAGGTAGACCTGCGTGAACGGGCAGGTGATCACGTCGTGCCCGGCCCGTGCCGCCGCGACCGCGCCGTACGTCCCGCGCCAGGACGCCACCGTCGCGCCCGGCGGCAGGCCGCCCTCGATGATCTCGTCCCAGCCGAGCAGGCGTCGCCCGCGCGCCGTCAGGTGGTCGGAGAACCGGTGGATGAACCAGCTCTGCAACTCCTCCTCGTCACGCAGGCCGAGCTCGCGGATGCGCCGTTGGGCCGACGGGCTCTCCCGCCACTGCGTCTTGGGGCACTCGTCGCCGCCGACGCAGACGTACTCGCCGGGGAAGATCTCCATGACCTGGTCGAGCACGTCCCGGTAGAAGGCGAGCGTGGCCTCCTCGACGTTGAGCACGTTGGGAGAGACGCCCCACCCGGTGGCGACCTCCAGGCGTTCGTCGAGGTTGCCCAGCTCCGGATAGGCCGCGATGGCGGCCTGCGAGTGGCCGGGCAGCTCGATCTCGGGCACCACGGTGACGAACCGGTCCGCCGCGTACGACACGATCTCGCGCAGGTCCTCCTGCGTGTAGAAGCCGCCGTGCGGACGGCCGTCGAACAGGCCGTGCCGGCGGGCGCCCCGGGGGCTCTCCCGTCGCCAGGCGCCGATCTCGGTCAGCTTGGGATAGCCCGTCACCTCCAGCCGCCAGCCCTGGTCGTCGGTGAGGTGCAGGTGCAGCACGTTGAGCTTGTGCGCGGCCAGCAGGTCGATGTACCGCAGCAGGTCGGGCTTCGGCAGGAAGTGCCTGGCCACGTCGATCAGGCAACCGCGCCAGCGGAATCTCGGCCGGTCCTCGACCGTGACCGGGGCGAGCAGCCAGTCCCGTTCGCCGACCGCGCCGCTGCGGAAGGCCGCGGGCGGGAGGAGCTGGCGCAGGGTCTGCGCGCCGTAGAACGCCCCCGCCGCGTCACCCGCCTCGACGCGCACCCCGTCGGGGCGTACGGCCAGGCGGTAGGACTCGGGGCCGAGCCCGGCCGCCAGCGTGAACTCGATCCCCCCGGCCCCCGGCCCTCCGGGCGGCAGCGGCAGGCCGGTCACCGGGGACAGCGCGCCGCGCAGCCAGCCCTCCACCCGCGACAACTCGGGAGGCGCGGCGATCACTGTGTCCGCGGTGAGGACGAAGGGCTCCGCGCCGTCTCGGGTGAGATGAACGGGTCGTGGCAGCAGCAAATCAGATCCCTGAGGAGTTGGGGGGTCGGCGGCCGTCCGGCCCTGCGAGCATGGCGGGGACGGACAGGAGTGCTTACGTCGCGGTCGGCCGACGCCGTAGCATGGCGCGCCCGCACGGGACCGGGGGCAGGACGAGGCGGAGGGCGCAGGCATGGACGCCCGACCCAAGGAATCGCCCACGGTCAAGCCTCATGATCTGGCCTCTTTTCTGAGAGTGACCGCCTCGCTGAGGATTTATGATGGAGTTCACCATTAAGATTCGTCAAGAAGGGTTATCAGTGACGCTCTCCGTGACCGGCGGCGACCTTCAGCGGCTGCGGCGGCTCAACGCGCTGGCCGCGCTCGCCGCCCTTCGCGCCGGGGGCCCGGCGACGCTGACCCAGCTCGCCGAGCGCGCCGACCTGGCCAGAGCCACGATCAAGGTGGTGATCCAGGACCTGATGGAGCTGGGCTGGGTGGTCCAGATGGATCCCAGCGGCGGGGAGAAGGGCAGGCCGGCGCGCCGCTACCGGTTCCGCGCGGAGGCGGGCCGGGTGCTCGGGCTCGACATAGGAGCACACAAGGTGCTCGCGGTCGTGGCCGACCTGGACGGCAACGTCCTGCACACCACGCGCGAGCCGGTCACCCCCGAGCAGCCGCGCGCCGAACGGCTGGCCGCCGTGGACCGGGCCGTCGACGCCTGCCTGACCGGCTCGGGCACCTCGGCCCCCGACATCTGGATCGCGGTCGCCGGCAGCACGGGCTACATCGACCTGCACGGACACGTCGTGCTCTCGCGGGCCATCCAGGACTGGTCGGGCGTGCCGCTGGCCGACCACCTCGAACAGCGGCTCAGGTGCACGGTCCTCGTGGAGAACGACAGCAGGCTGGCCGCCCTCGCCGAGTGCCGCAGAGGCGTCGCCCGCGACACCCGGAACATGATCTTCCTGCACGTCGGCCGGCGGGCCGGGGCGGCCGTCGTGCTCGACGGCGTCCCCCTGCGCGGCGGCGGGGGCGCGGCGGGCGAGATCGGCGTGCATCCGCTGTTCAACGTGGGCGGGCTGCTGCAGGCCGTCCCCTCCGTGGAGCCCGGCACGCCGCCCGACGCGGTCGCGGGAGCGGTGTTCGAGGCCGTCCGGCGCGGCGACGACGAGGCGCGCCGGGCCGTCCTGCGGTACGTGAAGGTGCTCGCGCTGGCCACCACCGCGATGGCCCTCACCGTCGACCCCGACCTGGTGGTGCTCGGCGGCGGTTTCTCCCGGTCGGCCGACGTGCTGCTGGAGCCGCTGCGCGGCGAGCTGGAGACGATGTGCCTGCGCGCCCCGGAGTTGCGGGCCTCCGTGCTGGGCGAGGAGTGCGTGGCGGTCGGGGCCGTCTGCCACGGCGTCGAGCACCTGTCCACGATGCTCTTCAACCCCGAGGTGGGCCCGCTGACCGCGGTTGCCCCGCCGCGTTAATGGTGTAGCTCACCGTATCTCATGACCCTTGACAGAAGGAGTACTGCGCCGCACTATCTTCACCACTAACTTTATTCCTAAAGAAAGTCCTCTCACATGGCAGGCACGGACCGCGGCGACCTCACCAGGACGGCGATCCTCGCCCTCCTGGGCACGGTCGGCCCGTTGAGCCGCAGCGAGATAGCCCGCGAGTTGGATCTCAGCCCGGCCACCGTCACCCAGCTCACCAAGGAGCTTATCGGGCACGGGATGCTGGAGGAGCTGGACCTCAAGCCGTCGCGCGGCGGCCGTCCGGCCCAGCGGCTCGGGGTGGTGGGCAGTGCCGGGCGGGCGCTCGGGGTCAAGGTGACGGCCGACCACCTGGTGCTGGTGGACGTACGGCTCGACGGCGAGGTGCTGGGCTCGTGGGAGACGCCGCACGACCCGGCCGCGCCCGACGCCCTCGACCGCCTGGCCGCCGCGGTGGAGTCGGTGGTGCGCGAGCTCTCGGCGGGGCCGCCGCTGCTGGGCGTCGGTGTCGGGGTGCCGGGCAGCGTGGAGGACCAGGCGGTCGGCACGGTCAGGGCGCCGACGCTCGGCTGGCAGGCGATGCCGGTGGGCGAACGGCTGCGCCGCCGGCTCGACCTGCCCGTCCTGGTGGAGAACGACGTCAACGCCCTGGCCGCGGCCGAACGCCTGTACGGCCGGGGGCGTACGCACCGGGACTTCCTCGTCCTGACGATCGGGCGCGGCGTCGGCGCGGCCATCGTCGCGGACGGCCGCGTCTACCGGGGCGCACGGGGCGGCGCGGGCGAGTTCGGCCACCTGCCGGTGGACCCGCAGGGCCCGCCGTGCGGCTGCGGCGCGCGGGGCTGCCTGGAGGCGTTCGTCGGATCCGCCGGCCTGCTCGCCGCCGCCCACGCCAGGACGACCGGCCGCACGCCCGGTACGGAACCGCCGGCCACCCGCGACCCGCTGGGCGCGGTGGCCGCGCTCGGTCGGGCCGCCAGGGGCGGCGACGCCGACATCCGCGCGGTGTTCGCCGAGGCCGGCGCGATCCTGGGCCGGGCCACGGCGGGGCTGATCAACGTGGTGGACCCCGAGGTCGTGGTGGTGCTCGGCGAGGGCACGGCCGAATGGCCGCTGTGGCGGACCGGGTTCGAGCCGGCCCTGCGGGCGCAGTTGTACCCGGGGCGGCGCGACATCTCCGTCGAGGTGGAGAGCTGGGACGACACGAGCTGGGCCCAGGGAGCGGCGGCGCTGGTGCTGGCCACCCCGTTCGACGCCGCCGGGGCGGCCGGCGAGCAGGGCCGCCTGGTCCGCGCCCGCCTGATCGGAGCCGCCTCGTGAGCGTACGGCAGGCCCTCCCCGACGCCTCGCCCGCACCACGGGCCACCCACCAGGCCCCCAGGCGGTCCGGCAGGTGGCGCTACGCCGGCACGGTCGCGGTGTTCCTGCTGCCGAGCCTGATCCCGCTGACCCTCTACACGCTGATCCCGATGGTCGGGTCGTTCTGGACCAGCCTCCACGAATGGGACCTCATCACCGACATGCGGTGGGTGGGACTCGGCAACTACGTCGAGCTGATCGGCGATCCCGACACCAGGGCCGCGTTCCTGCACACGCTGTCGTTCATCGCCGGCTACCTGCCGCTCGTCTACCTCGGCGGCCTGGGTCTCGCGGTGCTGCTCAACCGGGCGATGCCGGCGCGCGCCCTGCTGCGCGGCGTGTACTTCCTGCCGGTGATCACGAGCTGGGTGGTCGTCGCGCTGATGTGGAAGTGGCTGCTCAACCCGGCCAGCGGCGTCGTCAACTGGGCGCTCGGCCTGGTCGGCGTGAGCGGGCCCGGCTGGTGGACCGATCCGGACTGGGCGATGCCGTCGATCATCCTCGCCTCGGCCTGGAAGGACCTGGGGTTCGTGATGATCATCCTGCTGGCCGGGTTGCAGGCGATCCCCCGCGAGTACCAGGAGGCCGCCATGGTGGACGGCGCCACCGCCTGGCGCAGGTTCCGGCACATCACGCTCCCGCTCCTGTCACCCTCGACGTTCTTCGTGGTGGTGATCTCGCTGATCAACGGCTTCCAGGTGTTCGACCAGGTCAAGATCATGACGGGCGGCGGGCCGGGCGGCGCGACGCAGGTGGTGGTCTCGCAGATCTACGACCTCACCTTCCGCTACGGCAGGGCGGGCGCCGCCTCGGCGCTGTCCTGGCTGCTGTTCGCGTTCGTGCTGCTCGTGACGGTCGTGCAGATCAGGGGCCAGAAGCGGTGGGTCACGTATGGGTAAGGTCCTCCGTCTCCTTCTGGTCGGCCTCGGCACGCTGGTCATGTTGTTCCCGTTCGCCTGGGCGGTGATCACCTCGATCACGCCGAGCGACGCCGTCCTGGCCGTGCCGCCCGACTTCACGCCCGAGGGCGCCAGCCTCGACGCGTACGGCCGGCTGCTGGAGACGTTGCCGTTCTGGCGGATCGTGCTCAACAGCGCGTGGATCGGCGCGGCGTCCACCGGGCTGCAACTGGTCACCAGCGCGATGGCGGCCTACGCGTTCGCCCGGCTGCCCTTCCCGGGGCGGGGCGCGTTGTTCGCCGTCTACCTCACGACGCTGATGATGCCGCTGCCGGTGCTGGTCGTGCCGCTGTTCATCGAGATGCGCACGTTCAACCTGGTGGACACCTACTTCGCGCTGCTCGCGCCGACGATCGCCTCGGCGTTCGGTGTGTTCCTGCTGCGGCAGGCCGTCAACCAGGTGCCGCGCGAGTTCGACGAGGCGGCCGTGCTGGACGGCGCCGGACATTTCCGCATCTTCGTGCACGTGGTGCTGCCGCTGATCCGGCCGGCCCTGGCCACGTTCGCGATCTTCGGCTTCATGGCGAGCTGGAACAGCTACCTGTGGCCGCTGATCATCATCAAGTCGCCCGAGTTCATGACACTGCCGCTGGGCCTGGCGACCCTGCACGGCCAGTTCACCACCCAGTGGGACGTGGTGATGGCGGGTTCTGTCGTCAGCGTCGTCCCGATCCTCATCCTGTACGTCTTCGCGCAGAAGCACGTCATCGCCAGCGTCGCGCAGAGCGGGCTCAAGTAAAGGAAATCCCCCCATGTCACGACCCATCAGGATCGCTACCGCCGTCGTGGCGGCCGCGTTGCTCGCCACGGCCTGCTCGCAGGGATCGGCCACCAAGGGCGCCACCGGCGGCGGCGGCCCCGGCGGCGGCAAGGTGACGCTGCGGTACTTCACCTTCTCCGCCGCGCCCGACCACGTGAAGGACCTCGACACGATCGAGAAGGCCTTCGAGAAGGAGAACCCGAACGTCGACGTCGTCGTCGAGACGGCCCCCTTCGACCAGTACTTCACCAAGCTGCAGACCAGCATCGCGGGCGGCACCGCGCCGGACACGTTCGAGCTCAACTACGAGAACTTCGTCACCTACGCCGCCGCCGGCTCGCTGCTCGACCTCGCCACGGTGGCCGGCGACGGCGACACCTCGGTGTACGCCCAGGAGTCCCTCAACGCCTTCAAACGGGACGGCAAGCAGTACGCGCTGCCCGCCTCGTTCTCCACGGTCGTACTCTTCTACAACAGGGAGCTGTTCAAGGCGGCCGGGGTCGCGCCGCCCACGGCGGACTGGACGTGGGCCGACGAGCAGGCCGCCGCGGCCAAGCTGACCGACAAGAAGAAGGGCGTGTTCGGCGACTTCCAGCCGGTGCAGTTCTTCGAGTTCTACAAGACGCTCAAGCAGGCGGGCGGCGAGTTCCTGTCCGCGGACGGCACGAAGTCGGCGTTCGACAGCCCGCAGGGGGTCAAGGCGGCCGAGTGGCTGGTGTCGAAGGTGGGCAAGACCATGCCGACCGAGGCCGAGATCGGCGGCACCGCCGACTACGACACGAACCTCTTCAAGTCCGGCAAGCTCGCCATGTGGCACAACGGCATCTGGCAGTTCGCGGGCCTGAAGGACGTGCCGTTCGAGTGGGACGTGGTCGTCGAGCCCGGTGACTCGGCCAAGGCCAGCGCGGTCTTCCACAACGCGGTGGCCGCCTCCTCGGGCACCAAGCACGGCAAGGAGGCCTGGGCCTGGGCCCGCTTCCTGTCCGCGTCCGGCACCGCCGCCACCACCCGGATCCAGTCGTCGTGGGAGTTGCCGCCCGTCTCCGACCAGCAGGTGTTGTCCGGCTATCTCAAGGATCCCGTACCGGCCAACCGCCAGGCCGTCTTCGACTCGCTCAAGTCCATCGCGCTGCCTCCGGTGATCAAGCGCCAGCAGGAGATGCAGGACGCGGTGACCAAGCAGCTCAGCGAGGCGGCGGCCGGGCGCACGTCCGTGGCGGACGCGCTCAAGGCGGCCGCCGCCGACGTCGACAAGCTGCTCGGCTAGCTCTTCCCATCCACGCACCCAGGAGAGATTCGTTGTCCCTCGTCGCGCACAGCCTCGACGTGATCAAGAGATTGCAGGCGCCGTCCGGGGCCTATCCGGCCTCGCCCACCTTCTCCGCCTACCGCGGCTACTCCTGGCTGCGCGACGGCGCGTTCATCGCCGAGGGGGTGAGCAGGCACGGCGACGTGTCCGGCGCGGACGCCTTCCACGCCTGGTGCGCGCGGGTCGTCGGCGACCGCGCGGGCCAGGTCGACGTACTGGTGTCCCGGGCGGGGCGCGGCGAGGCGGTCCCGGTCGCGGACATGTTGCCGACCCGGTTCACCCTGGACGGCGTGAACGGCGACGACGACTGGTGGGACTTCCAGCTCGACGGGTACGGCACCTGGCTGTGGGCGCTGCGCGAACACACCGTCCGGCACGGCCGGGCGGTCCCCGGCGTCGAGAAGGGCGTCCGGACCGCGGCCCGCTACCTGACCGCGTTCTGGCAGCTGCCCTGCTACGACTGGTGGGAGGAGCACGTCGAGCACCGCCACGTGGCCACGCTCGGCGCGGTCCACGCGGGCCTGCGGGCCGCCGTCGCGCTCGGCGTGCTGAGCGCGACGGAGTCGGCCGCGGCGGCCGAGGCCGTCGCGGGCATCGCGGACCTCGTGGCGCGCGAGGGCGTCGCCGAGGGCTCGCACCTGCGCAAATGGCTGGGCAGCGACGCCGTGGACGCGAGCCTGCTGGCGTGCGTGGAGCCGTTCGGGCTGTATCCGGCCGGGCATCCGGTCGGCGAGGCGACGGTCGCCGAGGTCGAACGGCAACTCGCCCGCGACGGCGGCGTGTACCGCTACCTGGCCGACACCTTCTACGGCGGCGGGCGGTGGCTGCTGCTCGCCGGGTTCCTCGGCTGGAACCACGCGCGCGCCGGGCGGCGGGCCGAGGCCGCGCGCTACCTGGAGTGGATGGCCGCGCAGGCGACCCCGGAGGGCGACCTGCCCGAGCAGGTGTCCGACCTGCTGCTGGCCCCGGACCGGCGGCAGGAGTGGCTGGACCGCTGGGGGCCGGTGGCCACGCCGCTGCTGTGGTCGCACGGCATGTACCTCATCCTCGCCGACGAGTTGGGAGTGACGGCGTGATCAGGCATCGACCCCACGGATCGGGGCACCCCTACGCGGAGACCGAGGACCAGCGTGTCCCGGCCAGGCCGCTGGCCGGGGAGAGCGTGGAGCTGCGGGTACGCGCGTCCGCGCAGGTCGTCTCCGTCGTCTGCGAGTGGGCCGTGGACGGGGCCGCCCCCGTCGAGCTGCCGCTGACCAGGACGGATCCGGGCGGTTCGGCCGCCGCGGTGGACGGCGGGCATCTGGCCGCCGCGCAGGCGCGGGCCACCCGCGCCGCCGCCGGCTCCTGGCGCGTGCGCACGCCCGCCCTCCGGGCCGGCAGCCGGTACGCCTACCGCTTCCTGGCCACGACCGGCGACGGCGGCAGCCGGGCGAGCCGCTGGTTCGAGGTGACCGCGGCGACCTGGTCCGAGACAGGCGGCAAGCTGGAGGTGACGGGCGCCGACCGGATCGTGCCGGGCAGCGTGCGCTGGCTGGCCGACGGCGACGGCATCCTGCGCGTACGGTTCGAGCTGCCGCTGGAGCCGGAAGAGCACGTGGTCGGCTTCGGCGAGCGGTTCGACGCCGTGGACCAGCGGGGTCGTGTCCTGGACGCGGTGGTCTTCGAGCAGTACAAGGCGCAGGGCGCGCACGGGCGCACGTACCTGCCGATGCCGTACGCGATGGTCGTGGGCGGGCCGGGGAGCTGGGGCTGGCATGTCCGGACCTCCCGGCGGACCTGGTACGACGTCGGCGCGGCGCGGCCCGGCCGGATCGTCGTCGAGGCCGAGACCGACGGCGATCCGGTCGTGCGGTTCTACGACGGCGAGCGCCCCGCGGACGTGCTGCGCGACTTCCTCGACGAGATCGGCCGCCCGGTCGAGCTGCCGTCGTGGGTGTTCCGGCTGTGGGCCAGCGGCAACGAGTGGAACACCCAGGAGCGCGTGCTGGCCGAGATGGACCGGCATCGCGAGCACGGCATCCCCGTGGGCGCGCTGGTCATCGAGGCGTGGAGCGACGAGACGACGTTCACGGCGTTCCGCGGGGCCGCGTACGAGCCGTCCGAGGAGCCCCACAAGCTGGCCGACTACACCTTCCCCGCGGACGGCCCCTGGCCCGACCCCAAGGGCATGGTGGACGAGCTGCACCGCAGGGACGTCAAGGTGCTGCTCTGGCAGATCCCGTTGCAGAAGACCCGCCCCCATCCCCGCCATCAGGCCGCCGTGGACGCCCGTCAGCTCGTCGAGCGCGGGTACGGCGTGCGCGAGGCCGACGGCCGCCCGTACCGCAACCGGGGCTGGTGGTTCCCGCTCGCGCTCATGCCCGACCTGTCCTCCCAGGAGGTGCGCGACTGGTGGACCGCCAAGCGCCGCTACCTGGTCGAGGAGGTGGGGATCGACGGGTTCAAGACCGACGGCGGCGAGCACGCCTGGGGCCACGACCTGCGTTACGCCGACGGGCGTGACGGCGCGGCGGGCAACGGGCTGTTCCCCGTGCACTACGCCCGCGCGTTCGGCGACCTGCTGCGCGAGTGCGGCAAGGCGCCGGTGACGTTCAGCCGGGCCGGGTTCGCCGGGTCGCAGCCGCACGGCGCCTTCTGGGCCGGGGACGAGGACTCCACCTGGGACGCCTTCCGCTCCTCGATCAGGGCCGGGATCACGGCCTCGGCCTGCGGCATCGTCTACTGGGGCTGGGACCTGGCCGGGTTCTCCGGGCCGGTGCCGGACGCCGAGCTCTACCTGCGGGCGGCGGGGGCGGCGGCGTTCATGCCGATCATGCAGTACCACTCCGAGTTCAACCATCACCGCGCGCCGCTCAGGGAGCGTACGCCGTGGAACGTCGCCGAGCAGACCGGGGACGAGCGGGTGATCCCGGTGTTCCGGCGGCTGGCCCTGCTGCGGGAGCGGCTGGTGCCGTACCTGGCCGAGCAGGCGCGGACGGCGACCGGCGGCGGCGCGCCGCTGATGCGCGGCCTGTTCTTCGACCACCCGGACGATCCGGCCGTCTGGCGGCATCCCCTGCAGTACCAGCTCGGGGACGCGCTGCTGGTCGCGCCCGTGACCGAGCCCGGCGTCACCGAGACCTCCGTCTACCTGCCCGCGGCCGAGGGCGGCTGGATCGACGTCTGGACCGGGCACGCCCTGGCCGGCGGGCGGACGGTGACACTGCCCGCGCCCCTCGACCGTCCGCCCGTGTTGTGCGCGGCCGGGCACTGGTCCCGTCTCTCCCGTATGTTCGCCGACTGACAGGAGCACACCCCCATGAGCCGGTTACGGTCGGGCGCCATCGTCATGGTGCTCGCCCTGTTCGCGTCCCTCGTCTCCATCCCCGCCTACGCGCTGGACGGCGTCCACCACAACCCGACCGGAACCGACGACCTCTACTCCGCCGAGCCGACGGAACGTGTCCCCCGCGACCCGATGGCCGGCGACGCGGTCCAGATCAACGCGACGACCTGGCCGATCGAGGCCGGCCAGACCGTCTGGGTCACCTGGACGAAGAACGGCGTGAACCAGACCCCGGTCGGCGCCGCCTGGGACCACAACAACGGCAACAACAGCTACTGGCGGATCAACCTCGGCACGTTCGCCCGCGGCGACAAGATCTCCTATACGGTCAACGCCGACGTGAACGGCGGCGGGCAGAAGAGCACCGGCCCGTTCGCGTTCACGGTGACCTCGTGGAGCACGGTGACGAACGTGACCGGGTTCGTGAACAACACGACGTCCGTGGATGTCACGACCGGTGACAGCGCTGGGAGCTTCACGCCGAAGATCCGTTTCGCCTTCCCCGCGCTCGACCGGTTCAGAACGCAGATCGCCCCAAGCGGCACAGGTCTCAATATTTCCGGCGTCGCTGGATATACGGTGACGAACTCCGCCAGCACCTTGACGATCTCCACCCCCTCCCTGGTCCTGAAGATCCAGAAGTCCCCGTACCGGCTCTCGGTCTACAAGGGTGACGGCACGACGCTGATAACCCGCCAGTACGACCCCGCCACCTTCAGGAACATCGGCTGGGCCAGCGACGGCGCCACCACGATCACGAAGATCGAGGACCACTTCATGTCCCCGGCGGGCGAGCGCTTCGAGGGCTTCGGCGAACGCTACGACCGGCTCGACCAGCGCGGCACCGACGTGCACAACTACGTCTACAACCAGTACCGCGACCAGGGCGCCACCCGGCGCACGTACCTGAGCGTGCCGTTCTTCCTGAACTCGGCCGGGTACGGCGTGCACATCGCGGGCACCCGCTACGCGATCTTCAATCTCGGCACGCACCTGAGCGACCTGGCCGGCTTCACCGTGGACACCGGCGGCGGGCTGGACTCGACGCTCGACTACCACTTCTTCGCCGGCACCCCGGCCGAGATCGTGGACGACTACACGGCGGTCACCGGACGGCCGCAGCTCCCGCCGAAGTGGGCGTTCGGGGTGTGGATGTCGGCCAACGAGTGGAACACCCAGGCCGAGGTGAACGCCGAGCTGGCGAACGTGGACACCTACAAGATCCCGCACACCGCGATGGTGCTGGAGCAGTGGAGCGACGAGGCCACCTTCTACGTCTGGCACGGCGCCACGTACACCCCCAAACCAGGCAGCGGCAAGCTGGCGTACGGGGATCTGACGTTCCCGGCGGGCAGCGCGTGGCAGGACCCGAAGGCCATGGTCACCAACGCGCACAGCAAGGGGATCAAGATGGTCCTCTGGCAGATCCCGGTGTTCAAGGAGAACTTCGACACCAACCCGCCGACCGCGCCGCAGCAGCACCTCAACGACAAGGCGTACGCGCAGGCGCAGGGGTACGTCGCGAAGAACGCCGTCAACGCCCCCTACCGCATCCCGACCGGCCAGTGGTTCGGCGACAGCATGGTCCCCGACTTCACCGGCACGGCCGCGACCAACTGGTGGATGAGCAAACGCGACTACCTGATCGACGAGGTCGGCGTCGACGGCTTCAAGACCGACGGCAGCGAGGCGATCTTCGGCAGGGGCACGCAGTTCGCCGACGGCCGCAAGGGCGACGAGATGCACAACGCCTACCCCAACAGCTACACCGGCGCCTACAACTCCTACGTCAAGGGCAAGAACCCCAACGGCACGATCTTCAGCCGGGCGGGCACGACGGGCGCCCAGAGCAGGTCGATCTTCTGGGCGGGCGACCAGAACTCCAGCTTCTCCGCCTTCCAGGAGGCGGTCCGGGCCCAGCTCAGCGCCGGGCAGTCGGGCGTGCCGTACACCGCGTGGGACCTGGCGGGCTTCACGGGCACCTTCCCCAGCGCCGAGTTGTACCTGCGCTCGGCCGCCCAGGCCACGTTCTCGCCCGTCATGCAGTACCACTCGGAGAAGGCCGATCCCGCCACCTCCGAGGCCCGTACGCCGTGGAACGTGCAGGCGCGCACCGGTGACACGAGCGTGGTGCCCACCTTCCGCAAGTTCGCCGATGTGCGGATGAACCTGATCCCGTACCTCTACACCGAGGCCAAGTCCGCCGCCACGACGGGCGCGCCGATGATGCGGGCCATGAGCTTCGCCTTCCCGGGCGACGCGACGGCGGCGGCGCTGGACCAGCAGTACCTGTTCGGCTCCCAGTTGCTGGTGGCGCCGATCACCACGCAGGGCGCCACCGGCAAGAACGTCTACCTGCCCGCGGGCGAGTGGTACGACCTGTGGAACGGCGGCCGCTTCACCGGGCCCGGCACCAAGACGTACAACGCCGGGCTGGACACGATCCCCGTCTACGCCAAGCCCGGCGCGATCGTCCCGCTCAACCTCAACGCCGACTACCAGCTCGGCGGCGAGATCGGCAACAGCGTGGACACGTACACGAACCTGACCTTCAGGATCTATCCGGCCGGATCGACGTCGTACGCCTACTTCGAGGACTCGGCGAACGCCACCCGCACGATCACCTCGGCCGAGAACTGGGCCGGTCACGCGGTGACGGTCACCGTACCCGCGCTCACCACGACCGGCACGTTGCAGGTCGCGAGCACGAAACCGGCGTCGGTCACCGGCGCGACCGCCCGTCCGACCCTCGCCGACCTCAAGGCCGCGGCCGAGGGCTGGTGGTGGGACCCGGTGCAGCAGCTCACCCACGTGAAGCTGGCGAGCGCCGCGGGCAACCGGACGATCACGCTCAACGGCGTGGACAAGGCCGCCTACGAGGCCGAGTTCGCCACCGGCACCGGTACCTCCACCAACACCGACCACGCCGGGTACACCGGCACCGGCTTCGCGGACGGCTTCGCCACCTCGGGCGACGCGGTGACGTTCCAGGTCAGGGCCGACGCGGCGGGCAACCACCAGCTCAGGTTCCGCTACTCGACCACGGTGGCCGCCACCCGGACGGTCTATGTCGACGGCGTCGCCGCCGGCACGCTCTCCCTGCCCGCCCTCGCCAACTGGGACACCTGGGGCACGGCCACGCTGGCCGCCTCCCTCACCGCGGGCGCCCACACCGTAAAGATCGCGTACGACGCCTCGAACACCGGCGGGATCAACCTCGACAACCTGGTGGTGGCACGGCCATGAGACGAGCGCCGCTCTTCCTGATCACCCTGCTCCTGCCCCTCCTGGTGGCGCTGCCCGCGCAGGCCGCCGTCCAGCGGGTGCAGTTCACCAGCGGCTCCACGTACCTGATCGTGGAGTTCCTGGACGACGACCTCGTGCACTTCGAGCTGGCCAACGGCACGTCCCCGGGAACCGGCTCACCGATCTTCACCACGCCGCAGGTCGCCAAGACCGACTACACCGGCCCCGCGAGCTTCAACCAGACGGGCAACACGCTCACCACGGGCGCGATGAAGGTCGAGGTCACGGCCGGCACGCTCTGCGTGAAGGTCTCCGACCCCACCCGGCTGCTGTACGAGGCGTGCCCGCGCAACCTGGCCCAGGCGTGGAAGGGCCTGACGATCACCAAGGGCTCGATCCAGAACGCGTACGGGCTGGGCGAGCAGTTCTTCATGGGCGGCAACGCCGACGGTGACTGGGTGGGCCGCAGCCGTACCCCGGGCGGCCCGTACGGCAACGCCATGGCGTACGACACCGACAACGGCCCGGTGGGCAACGCCCAGATCCCGGTGCTGTTCGCGGTCGGCGCGGCGAACCTGAACTACGGCCTGCTGCTCGACCAGGTCTACAAGCAGGAGTGGAACCTGGCCGGTGACCCGTGGACCGTCGACACCTGGGGCGACCAGCTCAGGTGGTACACGATGACCGGGCCCGACCTGCCCGACCTGCGCAAGGACTACATGGAGCTGACCGGCCGGCCGCCGGTGCCGCCGAAGAAGGCGTTCGGCATGTGGGTGTCGGAGTTCGGCTACGACAACTGGGCCGAGATCGACAACCGCCTGTCCGGGTTGCGCACGGCGAAGTTCCCGGTGGACGGCTTCGTCCTGGACCTGCCGTGGTTCGGCGGGGTGACGGCGGGCTCCGACAACACCAGGATGGGCGGCCTGACCTGGGACACCACCGCCTTCCCCAACCCCTCGGCGACCATCGCGGGTTATCAGGCGAACCAGGGGATCGGCCTGATGACGATCGAGGAGTCCTACGTCGGCAAGAACCTGCCGGAACACGCCGACCTGGCCTCCCGCGGCTACCTCGTCCGGGCGGGCTGCGCGGCCTGCGCGCCCGCGTACCTGACGAGCAACGACTGGTGGGGCCGGGGCGGCATGATCGACTGGACGCAGAACGCCGCCGGCGACTACTGGCACACGCTCAAGCGTCAACCGCTGATCGACGCCGGCATCCAGGGCCACTGGCTGGACCTCGGCGAGCCCGAGATGTACGACGCCGCCGACTGGACCTCCGGCGTCCAGCCCGGCAAACACGCGCACGCCGACTACCACAACGTCTACAACCTCAAGTGGGCCGAGAGCATCGCCCGCGGCTACGCCGCGTCCGGGACCAGACGCCCGTTCATGCTGGCCCGCTCCGGCGCGGCCGGCATGCAGCGGTACGGCGTGGCCATGTGGTCGGCCGACATCGGGTCCAAGCTGACCGCGCTCGCCCAGCAGCAGAACGCGCAGATGCACATGTCGATGTCCGGCATCGACTACTACGGCTCCGACATCGGCGGCTTCCGCAGGGAGATGCTCAACTCCGACCTGAACGAGCTCTACACGCAGTGGTTCGCCGACGGCGCCTGGTTCGAGGTGCCGATCCGCCCGCACACCGAGAACCTGTGCAACTGCGCGCAGACCTCACCGGACAAGATCGGGCACACCGCCAGCAATCTCGCCAACCTCCGCCAGCGTTACGAGCTGACTCCCTACTACTACTCGCTGGCCCACCGGGCCTACAGGTTCGGCGAGCCGGTCGTGCCGCCGCTCGCGTACTACTACCAGAACGACCCGAACGTGCGCACGGCCGGCCACGAGAAGCTCATCGGCCGTGACCTGCTGGTCGGCGTCGTCGCGGGCGCGGGCGAACGCGCGCGGGACGTCTACCTGCCCGCCGGCACCTGGTACGACTACGCCACCGGCGAGAAGCTCACCAGCACCGGCCAGTGGTTCGCCGACCGCCCGCTCTGGGTGAACGGCGCCTTCCGCCTGCCGGCCTTCGCCAGGGCGGGCGCGATCATCCCCAAGATGCACGTGGACGACAAGACCATGAACGTCATGGGCAAGCGCACCGACGCCACCACCAGGAACGAGCTGATCGCCCGCGTCCACCCCGACGCCGCCGCCACGAGCTTCACCCTCTACGAGGACGACGGCGCCTCGACCGGCTACCAGACCGGAGCCGTCCGCACCACGCAGATCAGCCAGCAGCTCACCGGAGGCACCGCGACCGTCACGGTGGCCGCCGCCGCCGGCACCTACCCGGGCGCGGCGTCCAGCAGGCCGAACGTGGTCGAGCTCGTCACCGGCACCCAGGCCTCCGCCGTCACCCTGAACGGCGGTGCATTGACCCAGTACGCCACCAAGGCCGCCTTCGACGCGGCCGCCGGCGGGTGGTACAACGCGGGCGGCAACCTCGTCGTGGCCAAGTCGGCGAGCACGGCCGTCAGCACGGCCAAGACGTTCGTGTTCACGCTCGGCCAGGCCCCGGTGTCGGTCACGTTCACGTGCGCCAACGGCACCACCACGCCCGGCCAGTCGGTGTACGCCGTCGGCAGCGCGCCGCAGCTCGGCGCGTGGTCCGTGGCCAGCGCGGTCAAGCTGTCGCCGACCTCGTACCCGACCTGGACGGGCACCGTCGGCCAGCTCCCGCCCAACACCTCGATCGAATGGAAGTGCGTCAAACGCCAGGAGGCCAACTTCCCCGACACCGCCGACCAGTGGCAGCCGGGCGCCAACACCGTCCTCACCACCCCGGCGACCGGCAACGGCGGCACCACGTCCGGCACGTTCTAGCCACATCCGGCACCTGACCCACGCCCCAGTTACATCGAAGTTCGATATAACTGGGGTGTGGCATTTTCTCAGGCGGATCCCGATCCCGCGTTGGACCTCGACGAGCTGGTCAGCGCCATCGAGGACTTCAACACGTACTTCATCCGTCTGCCCTCCGTCCGGAGGCTCAGCTTCTCGACCCTGTCCGTGTTGCACACGCTGGCGAGCAAGGGTCCGATGCGGCTCACCGACCTGACGGCCACGGAACAGCTCAAACAGCCCGCGCTCACGAGCCTGGTGGCCAAGCTGGAGCGGGACGGGCTGGTGTCACGCCGTCCCGACCCGCACGACGGGCGGGCCGTCCTGCTGACCCTCACCGAGGAGGGCAACGGCATCGTCCGGTCCCGGCGCGCCGACCGGGTGAGCCGGGTCGCCCGCCTGGTGGAGCACCTGAACGACGACGAACGCGCGGCGCTCGCCGGGTACACGGGCCTCCTGGGCCACCTGACCGAGATCGCCGCACGCCTCGAAGAAACAGGAGAGCAGCCCTCTTGACGAACCACCCGAACCACCCGAACCACCTGAACAACCCGAACCGCCCCTTCCCTCTGCGCCCGGAGCCGCTGCACGTACCCGACGAGGTGCTCGACGACCTGCGGCGCAGGCTCCTGACGACCAAGTGGCCCCCGGCCGCCGGACCCGACGACGGCACCTACGGCGTACGCGCCGACCACCTGCGGGAGCTGGTCACCTACTGGGCCGACGGCTTCGACTGGCGCGCGGCCGAACGAGCGATCAACGCCTACGAGCACTACAAGGTGGACGTCGGCGGCGTGCCGGTGCACTTCATGCGCAAGCCCGGCGTCGGCCCCGACCCGGTGCCGCTGATCCTCAGCCACGGCTGGCCCTGGACGTTCTGGCACTGGTCGAAGGTCATCGACCCGCTCGCCGACCCGGCGGCCCACGGCGGGGACCCGGCGGAGGCGTTCGACGTGATCGTGCCGTCGCTGCCCGGGTTCGGCTTCTCGACCCCGTTGACGAGCAGGCCGGACATGAACTTCTGGAAGATCGCCGACGTGTGGCACGAGCTGATGACCGGCGTCCTCGGCCATGACCGGTACGCCGCCGCCGGGTGCGACGTCGGCGCGCTGATCACCGGCCAGCTCGGCCACAAGTACGCCGACGAGCTGTACGCCATCCACATCGGCTCGGCCCAGAAGCTCACGATGTTCAACGGCGACCGCGCCTGGGACCTGAGCGGCGGTATGCCCATCCCGGACGGCCTGCCGCCCGAGGTGCACGCCCGGTTCGTCGAGCTGGACCGGCGGTTCGCGGTGCATCTGGCGGCGCACGTGCTCGCACCGGCCACGCTCGGCTACGGGCTGGCCGACTCCCCCGCCGGCATGCTGGCCTGGATCCTGGAACGCTGGACGAAGTGGTCCGACAACCACGGCGACGTCGAGACCGTGTTCACCAAGGACGACCTGCTCACCCACGCGACGATCTTCTGGGCGGGCGACGCGATCGGCAGCTCGATCCGTACGTACGCCAACAACAACCGCTACCCCTGGACGCCCTCGCACGACCGCCGGCCGGTCGTCGAAGCGCCGACGGGCATCACGTTCGTCGGCTACGAGAACCCGCCGGGCGTGACGACCGGCGAGCAGCGGATCAGGGGTTTCCTCGACGGCGACCGGGCCGCCTGGTACAACCACGCCGACATCACCTGCCACGACCGTGGCGGACACTTCATCCCGTGGGAGATCCCCGGCGAATGGGTGACCGACCTGCGCCGCACCTTCCGCCCCTACCGCCACTGACCACCCGAAAGCGGCGTGACTTATGTGCCCAGCGGGACAATCATTCCTGACTCGACACGATACGTAGTGGATCGAATACTCAAGGTGACATTCGTCTCCGCGAGAGGAAGTCCATGCCCACAGCACGCATCGCCGCCGGCCGCACCGCCTCCGGACAGGGCTGGCAGGCCTACGGCACCAACGGCATCTACATCGACGTCGACACCAGCGCCGCCCACTTCTCCGGCAGCCCCATCTACGTCACCTCCGTCAGCGGCCCCGGCGGCAACCAGTGGAACCTGGTCGGCCCCAGCGCCGTCTACGACCCCACCGCCACCAAGTTCCGCGTCTACCTGCAGTGGCGGGACGCGTCACCGCTCTCCCCGGCCACCGCCCAGCAGTACGGCTGGTTCATCCAGTGGATCGGCTACGACAACCCCTGACCCCCACCGGGCGCCCCCCGTACGGCGGGCGCCCGGCCCCTCACGGCGCCCGGCGGGACGGTCGAGGGGCGGAGGCCGGTCGGGTTCTACCAGGGGCGGCCCGGGGAGCCCGTCGGTGGCGCGCAGGCGTACAGGTCGCCGCCCTGTCCCTGTGGGACCTGGCGGGCCGGCGGGCGGGCCGTCCACCTGCGCCAGATCCCGCGCGACCGCCGGGACGGGATGCCGAACGTCAGCGGCCACGACCATCTGAGCGAGGCCGGGTGCGCCGCCCGCTGCTCGCGGCCGTACTGCGGGCCGTACGGACGCGCGTGCCGCCGGTGGTTCTGCCGGCCCCCGACGGCAGGCGGCTCTGGCGCCTCCAGGTCTGGCCGGAGGGCGCGCACCTGACGGTGTCCTGCGCGACGGCCGGCCCGCCCGGCGGTCGCCCCGGACTCCACCGAGTCCGTGTCCCGGACGTGATCCGGTCGCGGCAGTATCACCTTCATGAGAAGGATGATCACGACTCTGGTGGTCTGCGGCGCCCTCCTGACGGGCGTCGCTCCCGCGCACGCAGTGATCAAGGACCCCGTCCAGGCATTGAAGGCCGTTCTGGCGCCCGGGCGAGGCATGCACGTCACCGAGACGACCACCCTGATGGAAGGCGCCGCCGAACGGACGGAACGCCGCCGTGAGGGGACCTTCGCGTTCGACGCCGAAGGCCGCATCACGGCCCTGGACGTCCGGACCACCGGCGGTGAGTACGGTCCCGAACGTGCCATCGGCTTCAACCATGACATCGGCGGCACCAGCTACCAGTCCGGCGGACGCATCGGAAAGTGGCTGAAGAAGGGCAAGACCTGGTGGAAGGACTCGCACCAGCTCCACCTCTGGCACACCGAGCTGCTCGGCTACGACGAGCAGCTCATCAACCCGGCCGAACCCGCGACCCTGGCCGCCCTGCTGAAGCACGGACAGCGCGACGGGGACACCGTCACCGGCACGCTCACCTTCAAGGAGCTCGTCCGGGTCTCCCGCTGGGCCCAGCACTCGACCCACGGCCAGTGGGACCAGGAGGCGGAGCTCTCCTACACCGTCACGCTGACCCCGGCGGGGCTGGTCGGCAGGGTGCGGAGCACGTTCACCTTCCCCGACGTCTTCGAGGAACTGACGGGCAGGACGCTCTACGTCGACACCCGCTACCACGAGTGGGGCGAGAAGGTGTCGATCAAGGCCCCGGACGCCCGGAGGACGACCACCGAGCTGTGCATCGAGGGCCTCTGCAACTGGCGCCTGCCGGGCTGACGGCGCGGGCGGCGACGGAGAGCATGGGAGACCTGCCCGGACGGGTGGGCACCGCGACCGTCGTGGACAACCTGATGGCGGCGGTCGAGACGCTGCTCACCGGCAACCTCATGGCGCTCGCGGGCCTCGTGCTGGCCAGACCCTCGCTCGTGACCCGGCTGGGCGAGGCGCTCGACGACGGCACCCTTGAGCTGGACGCGGCCGAACGCCTGTTCACCGCCTACCTGGACGCCGAACGACGACTCGGCCGCGTCGCGTCCGACGCCGACACCGCCTCACTCGCCCTCGCCCTGGTCGGCGCGGTGCACCAGCTCCTCCTGACGCGCGGTCCGCACGCCCCCGACCTGCGCGAACGCCTGCGCCGCCTGGCCACCACGCTGATCGGCCGCTGACGCCGGGCGGCACCTGGCGCTTCCCGGCGGCCGGGCGTGGTGGCGAGGCCGGACCCGGCTTCCTAGCACCACCAGGCGGTCAGGTAGGAGACGGCGCCTCCCTTGGGACGAGCGCCGGCCCGCATGCAGACGTTGGAGCTGGAGCTGGTCAGCAGCCCGTAGCCGTAGTTCACGCCACCGCTGAGCGTCCGCAGGTCGCACTGCCGCCAGTTGGCTCCGCCGTCGATCGAGTAGTCGACCCAGACGGCGTCGCCGTCCTTGGAGTTCAGGATGCGCCCCCACACGTACTCGAGGCCGCTGATCGTGCCCGATCGCAGCTCCAGGGTCTGGCTGTTGGGCATGGCCTTCTGCTTCCGGGTCACGGTGTTCGTGGCGTTGACCGGGTTGCGCATGGTCGGGCACGAGGCCGGCGGGGCCGCCGTCGTGGCCAGAGCGGTGCCGGTGGTGGCCGTGGCGGCCATCACCACCATGGCCGCCGAGAGTACGGCCGTCTTGAGAGCGGTTCCTGCGACGTTCATCGAGCGTGTCCCTTCGGTGGGGGTTTCTGCTACGACGATGGTCGGGCTGCCACCCTTGCGGCCGGTAAGGGTTTCGACCGTGGTCGAAAGCCCGCGGTGGCGGCGGTCCCGCTCAGTTCGGCCCGGAGAGGGTGCCGTTCAGCAGGGCCAGGCCGAGCGGTGTCGGCAGGTGCAGTACCGAGCCGCCCTGCCTGCGGGAGATGACGAGACCGCTGTCCCGCAGGATCGCCACATGATGGCTGGCGGTCGCGGCCGAGATGGACAGCTTCCTGGCCAGGTGCGTGGTCGTGCAGCCACGGCCCACTTCCTCCAGGACGGCCGCGCGGGTCGCGCCGAGCAGGGCGCCGAGCGCGCCCGCCCGCTGCGGCGCGCCCGCGGCCCGCTGTCCCCACAGTGCGAAGGCGTGGGCGGGGTCGCGCAGGGCGGGATAGAACAACACCGGCGCGTCGTCGGGGCGGAAGCTGTCGTAGCTGAACAGGGGCAGCCGGCAGAAGACGGAGGGGATCAGCACCAGCCCCCGCCCGTTCAGGTGCACGTCGAGCGTGAGTGAGGTGAAGCGGGTGGTCACGTCCAGCGTCATGTCCCGCCAGACCAGGTCGGGGTGGAGCGTCGAGAGCAGCCGTTCGGCGCCTCCCCGTACCATGACGCCCGCGCGGGCGGTGACCTCCGCCTCCAGGTGCGCGCGCAGCGGATCACCGTACGGGCCGAGCAGGGCGGTGTGCGTCTCCCGCAGGGCCGCCGCGAAGTGCCTGCGTGTCTCGGCGTCGTCGGGCAGGAGCTTGGACCAGGACGGCAGGTCGCCGAACTGCCCCCAGGTGTCGAGCTCCGCGCGCACCGAGTCGGCGCCTACGCCCAGGAACCGGTCCAGGCCCTCCTCGACGTGCGCCCCCGCTCCCGCGAGGGTGAACACGTCAAGCGGATGAACGCCCTGCGCCAGGCCGCCCAGCAGGCGTAGGGAGTCGCGGACCCGTACGTTCCGCCGCCACGGCTCGAACAGCGCCCCGGGCCGCCGCCTGGCCATGACGTTGAGGGCGAACCAGGACTCCATGACGGGGCCCGGCGACGCCTCGAACCGTAACCGGGCCAGATCCTTACCTGTGAAGTGAAAGCGCCACATACTCCACCTGTCGTCCAGAACAAATGTCAACAAGCAGTATCGGCTCGCCTGACCGCCTGGACCACCCCGGGCGCGACCGGTCAGCGGCGGGCCGTTTCGGTGAGGCGGCGCAGCGCGGCGTGGGCGGGCGGGCCCCAGGTGGGCTTGCCGCCCGGACGGCCGCGTACGTCGGCCGCCGTGCCGCGCGTGACGGGGCCCGGTCGGCGGGCTCGCCGGGCACCCAGGTGGTGACGATCCAGGGGCGCGGGTAGCGCGCGGAGGGCTCGCCGAGGCGCTGCGGGACGGGCACCGGCAGCGGAAGGCCCGGCGCGAGGGCGGGCAGCCAGGTGTGCTCCTTGCGCAGCAGCGCGTCCGCGTCCCGCGTCGCCCAGGGCATCCGTACGGCGAGGTCGTCGCCGAGCCTCCAGAGCTGGTTGTCCCAGCCGCGCGCGCCGAGCCGCACGGGGTGATCGGCCAGGTCGGGGTGCTGGTCGCGGAGCAGATCCCGGACCAGCCGGGCATTGATCTCGATCTCGGCGTGAGTCATGCGGAGCAACGATAACCGTACGGCGTCCGTCCGCCCGTCCGGGCCGTGTCCGAGGATGGAGGCGGAGGTTGATGTTCCAGGTGCGATTCGCCAGATCTCGACGCCTAAATCCCGATAACGTAGGGCATATGGCGGTTGATCAACACGGAGGTGCGGGGGTGGCCGAGGACCGGCAGGTCGATCTCAAGACGAACGTGCCGCACTCGGCGCGCGTCTACGACTACCTCCTCGGAGGCAAGGACAACTTCCAGGCCGACCGCACGGCCGCCGAGGACGTCATCAAGATCGCCCCGTACATGCCGACGTCCGTACGAGCCAACCGCGACTTCATGGTCAGGGTGACCCGCTACCTGGCGGCCGAGCGCGGCGTCGACCAGTTCATCGACATCGGCACCGGGCTGCCCACCTCGCCCAACCTGCACGAGGTGGCCCAGCAGGCCGATCCGGCCGCGCGCATCATCTACGTGGACAACGACCCGCTCGTCCTCGTGCACGCCCGCGCCCTGCTGACCAGCTCGCCGGAGGGCAGGACCCGCTACATCCAGGCCGACCTGAACGACCCGGACGCCATCATCGACTCGCCCGAGGTCCGCGACACCTTCGACTTCGCCCGTCCCGTCGCGCTGTGCCTGATCGCCGTGGTGCACTTCATCCCCGACGAGGACGACGTCCGCGCGATCATCGAACGCCTGATGAAGCCGCTGCCCGCGGGCAGCTTCCTGGCCCTTTCCACCATCACGCTCGACAGCGCGCCCGGCAAGCTGGTGAGCGAGGCCGTGGCCCAGTACAACCGCCGCGGCATCATGTCCAAGGCCCGCACCCGGGCGCAGATCGAGGAATTCTTCGACGGGTTCCGGCTGATCGAGCCGGGTGTGGTGCCGGTGCACCACTGGCGGCCGGACGAGCAGTTGTTCCCCGTGGAGGACTCCATGGTCTCGATGTACGGCGGACTGGCCGTCAAGGACTGACCGACTCCCCCACCCGCAGAGCCTCGTACCGAGCGACGAGCCGCGTCCTGACAACCGTCGCGGCCGTGGCAGCGCCGTGTCAGCACGGCGACAGCCCCATGTCAGCGCGACCGTCGATGGTTGACGCATGAACAGTTCAGCGATCGCGGCGCCCGGCGCCGCCGGCGGCTCCCCCGCGCCCACGTCGGCGCGCCCGAGGACCGCCCCCCGCCTCCTCTGAGTGACCGCAACCCCCTCGCTATTCACCGTTGCTAAGTACCAGTAGTCAGTGTTACTTTGTACCAGTAGTCAGCAACACCGAGTAGTAGCTCAAGGGGGGTGTTCCGTGGGCAAGCAGCTGACGGAGATGCTCAAGGGAACGCTGGAGGGCATCGTCCTGGCGATCCTGTCCGGCCGGCCCGCGTACGGCTATGAGATCACGGCGTGGCTGCGCGAGCGAGGCTTCTCCGACATCGCCGAGGGCACCGTCTACGCGCTACTGGTCCGGATCGAGCAGCGCGGATTCGTCGACGTGCGGAAGGTCCCGTCCGAGAAGGGTCCGCCGCGCAAGGTGTACTCCCTGAACACTCAGGGACGGGCGTACCTCGACGAGTTCTGGAGGAACTGGAGCTTCCTGGCCGAAAGGCTCGAACAGCTCCGCGAAGGAGGCGAGTAGACATGACCCCAGAGGCGAACGAGCCGAAGAGCCGCTACCTGCAGTACCTGGAGATCGTCACCGGGCCGCTGGAGGACAAGAGGCGCTACCGGCAGTACAAGGCACGAATCAAGCAACTTCCCGAGAACTACCGCACGGCGGCCGACGCGCTGGAGCGCTACCTGATGCTCCTCGGCCCGGCCGACGGCGCCGGCGCGATGGCGATGTACGAGGACCTCGCCGAACTGTTCGAACAGAGCGTGGCCGACGGCACCCCGGTCCGCGACATCTTCGGCGCGGACCCCGTGGAGTTCGTCGAGGCGTTCGTGGCCAACTACCCGGTCGGACAGTGGCGGGCCAAGGAGCGCAACCGCTTCACCAGCGCCATCGACCGCGCCGCCGGCGAAGACCCAGCAAGACGAGAAGGGACAGTGTGATGACGGCACAGCGTGCCCAGGTGATCCGGGTCCAGGGCCTGGAGAAGTCGTACAAGGAGCTGCGCGTGCTGCGCGGCGTGGACTTCGACGTGGCGCGGGGCAGCATCTTCGCCCTGCTCGGCTCGAACGGCGCGGGCAAGACCACGCTGGTGAAGATCCTGTCCACGCTGCTCAAGGCCGACGCCGGGACCGCCAGCGTCAACGGCCTGGACGTCGCCGGGCAGGCGGCGGACGTACGGGCGTCCATCAGCCTGACCGGGCAGTTCGCCGCCGTGGACGAGATCCTCAGCGGGCGGGAGAACCTCATGCTGGTCGCCCGGTTGCGCCACCTCAAGGACCCCGGCCGGATCGCCGACGACCTGCTCGCCCGGTTCTCGCTGACCGACGCGGGCGGGCGGAAGGCGGCGACGTACTCGGGCGGCATGCGCCGCCGCCTCGACATCGCGATGAGCCTCATCGGCGACCCGCCGGTCATCTTCCTCGACGAGCCCACGACCGGCCTCGACCCCCAGGCGCGCATCGAGGTGTGGCAGGCCGTCAAGGAGCTCGCCGCCCAGGGCACGACGGTGCTGCTCACCACGCAGTACCTGGACGAGGCCGAACAACTCGCCGACCGGATCGCGATCCTCCACGAGGGCCGGATCATCGTCAACGGCACCCTCGCCGAACTCAAGCAACTGCTCCCGCCCGCCAAGGTCGAGTACGTCGAGAAGCAGCCGACCCTGGAGGACGTCTTCCTCACGCTCGTCGGCGCCAACGGCGGCGACGCGGCGCCGGCACGAACGAATCAGGAACGATGATGAGCAAGCACTTCCTCGCCGACACCACCACCCTGCTCGGACGATCCCTGCGGCACATCAGCCGCAGCGTGGACACCATCGTCACAACCGCGGTCATGCCGATCGCCATGATGCTGATGTTCGTCTACGTCTTCGGCGGCGCGATCAAGACCGGGGCGGACTCGTACGTGAACTACCTGCTGCCCGGCATCCTGCTCATCACGGTCGCCTCGGGCATCGCCTACACCGCGTTCCGGCTGTTCACCGACATGAAGGGCGGCATCTTCGAGCGCTTCCAGTCCATGCCGATCGCGCGCTCGGCGGTGTTGTGGGCGCACGTGCTGACCTCGCTGATCGCCAACCTGATCTCGCTCGCGGTCGTCGTGCTCGTCGCCCTGCTGATGGGCTTCCGCTCGTCGGCGGGAGTGCTGGGGTGGTTGTCGGTCGCGGGCATCCTGACCCTGTTCACCCTGGCGCTGACCTGGATCGCCGTCATCCCCGGCCTGACGGCCAAGACCATGGAGGGCGCGAGCGCGTTCTCCTACCCGCTCATCTTCCTGCCGTTCCTCAGCTCGGCGTTCGTGCCCACCGACACCATGCCCACCGTGGTGCGCGTCTTCGCCGAGAACCAGCCGGTGACCTCGATCGTCAACGCCATCCGCGCCCTGTTCACCGAGCAGCCCATCGGCAACGACATCTGGATCGCCCTCGCCTGGTGCGTCGGCATCCTCGTCGTCGCGTACGCCTTCGCCATGAACACCTACCGCCGCAAGATCTCCTAGCCGGTACGGGTCCGATCCCCCGGCAAACCCCTTCGCGAGACAAGGAAGATCATGACTGAGTCCGTTCACACCGTCACCCCGATGCCGACGGCACGTGAGTCCGGCTGCCCCTTCGACCCGCCCAAGGGCCTGGTCGAGGCCCGCGAGCACGGCCCGATCAGCCGCTTCCCCTTCCCCAGCGGGCACCAGGGCTGGCTGGTCACCGGCTACGACCTGGCCCGGTCGATCCTGGCCGACCCGAGGTTCAGCTCGCGCAAGGAACTCATGCGCCACCACCCGCTGATCGACTACGGCGACATCGAGGTCCCGCCGGCACCGCCCGGCGAGTTCCTCCTCATGGACGACCCGCAGCACAGCCGCTACCGCAAGCCGCTGGTCGGCAAGTTCACCGTACGCCGGATGCGCCTGCTCACCGAGCGGGTCGAGCAGGTGACGGCCGCCCACCTGGACGCCATGGAGAAGGCCGGACCGGGCGCCGACCTGGTGACCGCGTTCGCCAAGCCCATCCCGGCCGTCATCATCTGCGAGCTGTTGGGCGTGCCGTACGAGGACCGGGGCTTCTTCCAGGAGAACATCGACAAGTTCCTCGGCGGCGAGGTGGGCGACGAGGAGCTGATCGCGGCCTACCTCGCGACCCAGCGCTACCTCGCGGAGCTCGTGGCCGCCAAGCGCGCCGCCCCGACCGACGACGTGCTCAGCGACCTGCTCGACAGCGACCTGACCGACGAGGAGTTGCAGGGCATGGCCCTGATCCTGCTGTCGGCCGGGTTCGACACCACCGCCAACATGCTGGCGCTGGGCACGTTCGCGCTGTTGCAGAACCCGGACCAGCTCGCCGCGCTGCGCGCCGAGCCCGAGCTGATCGACCAGGCGGTCGAGGAGCTGCTGCGGTACCTCAGCGTCGCCAAGCAGTTCCACCGGGTCGCGCTGGAGGACGTCGAGCTGGGCGGCCACACCATCACCGCCGGTTCGACGGTCATCCTGTCCCTCAACACCGCCAACCGCGACCCCGAACGTTTCCCCGACCCCCACACGCTCGACCTGCGCCGGCAGGACGGCGGCCACCTGGCCTTCAGCCACGGCATCCACCAGTGCCTGGGCCAGCAGCTCGCCCGCGTCGAGATGCGCGTCGCGTTCCCCGCGCTGATCGCCCGCTTCCCGTCGTTGCGCCTGGCCGTACCGGCCGGGGAGGTCGCCCTGCGCCCCGAGACCGCCGACATCTACGGGGTCAAGAGCCTCCCGGTCACCTGGGACCAGGACCTCCGTTGACCACGCGGGCGTCCGGGGGGCAGGGCCCCGGCAGGCGCGCCGTACCCGCCCTGCGCGCGTCCGACGAGGACCGCGACCGGGTCGCCGAGCTGCTGCGCACCGCCGTCGTGGACGGCCGGCTCGACCCGGTCGAGTTCGACGAGCGGCTGGGCGCGGCGCTGACCGCCCGCACCCTGGACGCGCTGGCCCCGCTCACCGCCGACCTGATCGCCGCGCCGGCCGGCGGCGCACCAGCGCGACCGGCCGCCGAACTGCTCACCATCAAGGAACGGCACGGCTCGGTGCACCGCGCCGGCCGGTGGACGCTGCCGCGCCGGCTGGCGGTGCGCACCGCGTGGTGCGAGGTGACCCTGGACCTGACGGGCGCGGTGCGCACCGCGCCCGAGCTGGTCATCGAGCTGCGGGTACGCGGCGGCGACGTGGCCCTGATCCTCGCACCGGGAATGACCGTGGACGCCGGCGACCTCTCGGTACGGCACGGCGCCCTGGCGATCGACAGGGACCCGCGCGACACCACACCCGGGACCCTGCATGTCCGTCTGACAGGCCGCATGCGGCACGCCCGGCTCGACGCCCGGTGGCACCCGGTGGCAACGCAAGGGCGGTAGGCACCGGACGCCGCAGGGTGAAAACGGTTCGGCGGCTCTTGACCAATTCTTCCGGCGGACGTATGCACATTCTTGTGCACGTATGCGGGGCGAACAGGTCCCGCTGGCCTCGATGAGCGTATGAGCCGCAGGCAGGCAGGTGGCGGCGATGGTCAACCGGAAGAGCTCCCGGCCGATAACGTAATCCGCCGCGGACCAGGAATCGTGTGTCATCACATCCAGCCGTTCGCCGACGTCGTTCTCCAAATGGCGGCGGCTCGATGACTATCTGACCATGCGTGAATATTGGAGTGAAATCCCCCGATGTCTCACTCACCGGTTCCCCCCGGCGGATTCGCCTCCCGCCCGTCCCGCCGGACCGTCCTGGCGGGTGGCGGCGCCGCCCTCGCCGCCATGCTCGCCCCGCCCCCGCCCGCGAGGGCCGGCACGGCGGGGAGCACGGACCGGACGCCCGTCGCCTCCGGCACCGACTTCGGCGTCGCGCCCTCGCCCGACGGCCGCCTGCTCGCCTTCGACCTGCTCGGCGTCCTGTGGGTCTGCTCCGCCTCCGGGGGCACCGCCCGCAGGCTCACCAGCGACCTGTACGACATCGCCCAGCCCGACTGGTCCCCGGACGGCTCCACGATCGTGTTCCAGTCCTACCGCGACGGCGTCTTCAACCTGTGGACGATCCGCCCCGACGGGTCCGCGATCAAGCAGTTGACCACCGGCCCGTACGATCACCGGGAGCCCCGCCACAGCCCGGACGGGCGTACCATCGCCTACTCCTCCGACGCCGGGGGCAGCTACGGCATCCACCTTCTCGACGTCGCCACCGGAGCGACCCACGTCCTGACCGAGACCTCCGCCGAGGAGTACGAGCCGGCCTGGTCGCCCGACGGCAGCAAGATCGCGTTCGTCGTCGCCGACACCAGGATCGACGTCGTCGAGGTCGCCACCGGCGCGCGCCGCACCGCGGTCACGGTGCCCGCCGGTCAGGTGATCCACCAGCCGTCCTGGTTGCCGAACGGCACCGACCTCGCCTACCACCACTTCCGTTCGGGCGCCAACGACCTGGCCGGCACCGCGGGCCCCCTCGTCACCGGCGAGGAGGTCTTCCCGTTCCGCGCCCGCTTCGCCGCCGACGGACGGTATTTCTACACCTCCGCGGGCACCATCAAGGTCCGCCGACTCGGCTCCGCGTCCGTCGGCACGATCGGCTTCACCGCCGCCCTGACGACGACGACCCCGGCGTACGAGAAGAAGGTGCGCGTGTTCGACGCGCCCGGGTCGTTCCCCGTCGTCGGGATCGGCAGCCCGGCCGTGTCCCCGGACGGGTCCGCCATCGCCTTCCGCGCCCTCAACGACATCTACCTGATGCGCGACGGCGGCACCCCGGAACCGCTCTTCCGCGACCGCTGGTGGAAGGCCGACCCGGACTTCTCCCCGGACGGGCGGCGGCTGGCGTTCGTCACCGACCGCACCGGGACCCTCAACGTCTGGGTGCGCGACCTGGCCACCGGCGCCGACCGCCAGGTGACCCGGCTGACCGACTCCGCCGCCCTGTCGGTCCGGTGGTCCCCTGACGGGAAGGAGATCGCCTACCTGGACCAGGACGGCGCCCTGTGGGTCGTGGACGTCGCCACCGGCGACCTGCGGAAGATCTTCGACGCCACCTTCGAGCCGGGCCGCCCGACCTGGTCGCCCGACGGCAGGACCCTCGCGCTGGCCGCGGTGGTGCCGTACTCGCGGCGCTACCGCGAGGGGCTGTCGAAGATCCTGCTCGTCGACCGGGCCACGGGCGCCGGCACGTACGTCGATCCAGCGCCCCACCGTTCCCTGCAGACCCGCGGTGACGACGGCCCCGTCTGGTCGCCCGACGGCACCATGCTCGCCTTCGCCATGGAGTCGGTCCTGTGGGTCCTGCCCGTCGACCGGTCCGGACGGCCCACCGGCAGCGCCCGCCAGGTCACCCGGGACGTCTCCGACGCGCCCGTCTGGGCAGGCGGCTCGTCCGCCCTCCTCCACCTGAACGAGGGACGCCTCAGGATCGCGCGCCTCGACGGCAAACCCGCCCGGTCGATCCCGGTACGGCTGACCTGGCGCAACGACCCCGGCCCCGATCAGCTCGTCATCCACGCCGGTCGTATGTGGGACGGCGTCTCCGGCGGCGTCCTCCGCGACGTCGACATCGTCGTACGAGGCCAGCGCATCGCCGCGATCGAACCGCACCGGGAGGGAAGGCCCGGCACGCGGATCGACGCCCGCGACAGGTTCGTCATGCCGGGGCTGATCGACATCCACCACCACCGCGAGATGCAGGGCTACGCCTACGGCTCGCGGCAGGGTCCGCTGTGGCTCGCCCTGGGCGTCACGACGACGCGTTCACCCGGCTCGCCCGCGTACCACATGGTCGAGGAGCGGGAGTCGGTGCAGTCGGGCGCCCGGCTGGCGCCGCGCTACCTGGGCACCGGCGAGGCCGTCGACGGGGCGCGCATCTACTACAACTTCATGCGCCCGACGTACTCCCACGACCAGTTGCGGCTCGAACTGCGGCGGGCCGCCGCCCTCGACTACGACCTGATGAAGTGTTACGTACGGCTGCCGGTCGCCTGGCACAAGGAGGTCATCGACTGGGCCCACCGCCAGGGCAAACCGGTCAGCTCGCACTACCACTACCCGGCGATCGCCATGGGCGGCGACCAGACCGAGCACGTCGGCGCCACCAACCGGTTCGGCTACTCCCGCACCGTCACGAACGTCGGCTCCGCCTACTCCGACGTCATCTCCATGTTCAACGCCGCGAAGATGGCCAGGACGCCCACGCTGTTCAACTCCTCGACCCTCTACCGGGAGGACACCTCGCTGGTCACCGACGAACGGGTCCGCCGTCTCTACCCGAACTGGCGCACGGCGGCGCTCCAGGCGACGGTCACCGCGGCGCGGACCGCCGACCCGGCGGCGGTCCAGGTGGTCCGGACGAACCTCGCCAACCAGGTCGCGCAGCTCACGGCGATGATCCGGGGTGGCGGCGTGGTCACCGCCGGCACCGACGCGCCCATCGATCACCTCGGGATCAGCCTGCACATGAACCTGCGCGCCATGGTCAAGTACGGCCTGACCCCACGGGAGACGCTCACCGCCGCGACCAGCACGTCCGGGGCGTACCTCGGTCTCCCGCTGGGCCGGATCGCCAAGGGCATGTACGCCGACCTGGCCCTCATCGACGGCGACCCGCTGTCCCGCATCGAGGACGCCGCCAACGTCACCGCCGTCGTCGTCGGCGGGCGACACCACACCGTCGAGCAGCTTCTCGCGCCGTACCCGTCCGCCACCACCACCGACCAGGCCGAGTCCACGGCCGCCGCTCCGGCTTCCGGCAGGGTCAGGGAGCGCGTCCCCGTCCACCCGAGCACGGCGGCCCACTGGTGGAACGACCCCGTCCAGCTGGAGAGCGCCCGGACGTCCTGCTGCCACGGCCACTGAACGCGCGACACGTCGCGGCCACCTGGGTAGAGGTGAGGACGGGGATGCGAGCAGGCGACGGTCCGGCTGGTCCTCGGTACCGGAGCAGACCGAGCGGGGAGGCCGGGACGTGCGACGCCTCGGGCGAGCGGTGTGACCGGCGAGGACGCGCTGGACGTCACGGTCGCGGCCGGGCTGCCCGCCGCCGCCGTGACGGCCCGGCTGGACAGCGGGGACGGCGGCCTGAGCCAGGCCGAGGCCGAACGCCGCCTGTCCACGGTGGGGCCCAACTCCCTGCGCACCCACAAGGCCCGGCGGCTGGCGGTGCTGGTCCGCCAGCTCCGCTCGCCCCTGCTGATCCTGCTGGCCGTCACCGCCGCCGCCTCGTTCTTCCTCGGCGAGTCGTCGGACGCGCTGATCATCGGCGTGATCCTGACGGCGTCCGTCGGACTGGGCTTCTTCAACGAATACCGTGCGGAACGGGCCGCCGAGGCGCTGCACACCCAGATCCGGCACCGCTGCCTGGTACGGCGTGACGACCGGCCGCGCCTGGTCGACGTGGTCACGCTGGTGCCGGGCGACGTGGTCGTGCTGCGGCTGGGGGATGTCGTACCGGCCGATCTGCGGCTGGTCTCGACGGCGGGGCTGGAGTGCGAGGAGTCGGTGCTGACCGGTGAGTCGCTGCCCGTCGCCAAGACCCCCGAGGCCGTCGGCCCGGACCCGGCGCTGGCCGAGTTGTCCAGTTGCGCGCTGATGGGCACGGTGGTGCACGCCGGGTCCGGCACGGGCGTGGTGGTGGCCACCGGGGGACGCACCGAGTTCGGGCGCATCGCGCTGCAACTCGGCGAACGCCATCCGGAGACCGAGTTCCAGATCGGTCTGCGTGACTTCTCCATGCTGCTGGTCCGCGTGGCCGCCGCGCTCACCGCCGCGATCTTCGTCATCAACCTCGTCCTGCACCGCCCGGTGCTGGACGCGCTGCTGTTCTCGCTGGCGATCGCCGTGGGCATCTCCCCCCAGTTGCTGCCCGCCGTGGTCTCGACCAGCCTGGCGGCGGGCACCCGCCGGCTGGCGCAGCACAAGGTGCTGGTCAAACGGCTGGTCTGCATCGAGGACCTGGGGGACGTCGACCTGCTGTTCACCGACAAGACCGGAACCCTGACCGAGGGACGCATCAGCTTCGTACGCTCACTCGGCCCGGACGGCCACCCCGCCGACCACGTGCTGGAACTCGGCCTGCTGTGCAACGAGGCCGTCGTGGACCAGCCCGCGGACCAGCCCGCCGACCAGCCCGCCGGTCACGACGGCGGGCCGGGCCGCGCGGCGAGCGGCAATCCGCTGGACGTCGCCCTGTGGGACGCCCCGGCCGCCGCCTCGCTCCGGACCGGCCTGGCCCGCTTCCGCCGCCTGGCCGTCGTGCCCTTCGACCACGAACGGCGGGCCGCCTCGGTGCTGGTCGAGGACGGCGAAGGCCGGCTGGTCGTCACCAAGGGCGCTCCCGAGGCCGTGCTGGAGCGCTGCACCGCCGTCACCGACGAGGCCAGGGCCGTGCTGGACGCCGAGTTCGCCGCGGGCAACCGCGTGGTCGCGGTGGCCACCCGGCGGTTGTCCGGCGCGGCCGCCCTTCAGACCACCCTGACCCCCGCCGACGAACACGACCTCACCTTCGAGGGCCTGCTGGTCTTCCTCGACCCGCCCAAGGCCGGCGCCTCGCACGCGCTGGAACGCCTGGCCCGGCTGGGCGTCACCGTCAAGGTGCTCACCGGGGACAACCCGGCGGTCGCCGCCAAGTTGTGC
This sequence comes from Nonomuraea spiralis, assembly GCF_014648435.1. Classification (GTDB taxonomy): domain Bacteria; phylum Actinomycetota; class Actinomycetes; order Streptosporangiales; family Streptosporangiaceae; genus Nonomuraea; species Nonomuraea spiralis. The sequence goes on along the minus strand of NZ_BMRC01000009.1, from coordinate 98,407 downwards.
GCCGATCTCGGCCTGCCGGGCGGGCGCGTACTGACCGGGCGGGACGTGGAGGCCGCCGACGACGTCCGGTTGGCCGCCCTCATCGAGCAGGCCACCGTGTTCGCCCGGGTCAGCCCGGAGCACAAGGCGCGCATCGTGCGGACCCAGCGGCGCGGCGGCCTGGACGTGGCCTTCCTGGGCGACGGCGTCAACGACGCGCTCGCGCTGCACGCCGCCGACGTGGGCATCTCCGTCGAGGCGGCCACCGACGTCGCCAAGGACGCCGCCGACGTGCTGCTGCTGGAGAAGAACCTCGACATCCTGGCCGACGGCGTCACCCAGGGCCGGCAGATCTTCGCCAACACGATGAAGTACGTCCTGATGGGCACCTCCAGCAACTTCGGCAACATGTTCTCCGCCGCCGCGGCGTCGGCCTTCCTGCCCTTCCTGCCGATGTTGCCCTCCCAGATCCTGCTCAACAACCTGCTCTACGACTCCAGCCAACTGGCCATCCCCACCGACCACGTCGACGCCGAGCAACTGCGGCGGCCCTCCCGCTGGGACGTGTCGTTGATCCGGCGGTTCATGTTGTTCTTCGGCCCGATCAGCTCGGTGTTCGACTTCGTCACGTTCGGGGTGATGCTCGGTGTCTTCCACGCCGGGCCGCCGTTGTTCCGCACCGGCTGGTTCGTGGAGTCCCTCGCCACGCAGGTCCTGGTGGTCTTCGCCATCCGGACCAGGCGGGTGCCCTTCCTCCGCAGCCGTCCGAGCCTGCCGCTGCTGCTGGCGGCACTCGGCGTGGTGGCCGTCGGCGCGGTCATCCCCGTGACGCCGCTCGCCCCCGTTCTGGGGTTCCAGCCGCTGCCCGGGCCCTTCTTCCTCGCGCTGGCGCTGATGGTGGTCGCCTATCTGGCCCTCATCGAGCTCGGCAAACGCCGGTTCTACCGGGCCGTTCCGGCGCGTCTGCCGGGTGGGAGGCGCAGCCCCGCCCACCGTACGCACCGCAGGGCCCACCGCTTCACCACGCGCGGCGCGCTCACCCCGGGCCGGACCGCCCTGCGGCGTCTCGTCCGTCGATGACCGGGCCGCGCGGCCGGACCACCGCCACCGGGCAGTGCGCGTGGTGCAGGACGCCGTGGCTCACCGAGCCGAGCACCGCGGAGGAGAAGCCGCCCAGGCCGCGCGAACCGAGCACGACGAGGTCCGCCATCGCCGACGCCTCGGTGAGAGCGGCCACGGGATGGCCGTGCACCTGCTCGTCGGTGATCACGATGTCGGGGTTCGCCCCGCGCCAGGGGGTCACCCGCGCGCGGGCCATCCGCTGCTCCTCCTCGTACGAGTCGGCCAGCAGCCGGCTGTAGGCCGCCCAGTACGGCGAGACCACCGGCGGCTGCCAGGCGTAGACCACGTGCAGGCGGGCGGAGCGCGTACGGGCCTGCTCGACGGCGTACGCCATGGCCGCCTGCGAGCCTTCTGAGCCGTCGTGGCCGACCACGACCAGGCCGTGCCGGGCGTCGGCGGCGCCCCGGACGATCACGACGGTGCCGGCCGCGTGCCCCGCCACGGCCATGCCCACCGAGCCGAGCACCATGCCGGCGAATCCCCCCATGCCCCTGCTGCCCAGCACCAGGCTGTCGGCGGCGGCGGACTCGTCCGCGAGCGCCTCGATCACGTTGCCGGCCAGCAGTTCGGCGCTCACCTCGACGTCCCCGCCCAGCTCGCGGGCCCGCGCGGCGGCGGCCTCCAGCGCGCCCGCGCAGTACCGCGATCCCTCCACGCCCTGGGACCACTGCTCGCACACGTGCACGATCCGCAGCGGCAGCCCTCTGCGCCGGGCGTCGGCGGCGGCCCATTCCACGGCGGCGGTCGAGGACGGGGATCCGTCCACGCCGGCCACGATCCGGCGGCGCATCGATCCCCTCCTTCACCCACGGACTCCCTCGGCGTTCCCCTTCCCGAAGCAGACAAGAAGACACAAACAGGAAAGGGCAAGAGTTTCCTCCTCTGTGGGGCTCGTCTGTACGACGGCGGGAAGGCTCATCATCGGAGGACCCGGACAATTCCTCTTCCGGAGGCGGCAGTGAGCCATCAACAAGCCGGCCGGCCCGTACTCGTCGGCTACGACGACTCCCCCGCGAGCCGGCACGCGCTGCACTGGGCGGTCGCGGACGCCCGGCTGCGAGGGGCGCCCCTGCTCGTCTGCCACGCCCTGCACTGGCCGTACGCCCCCAGGCCCGTCGCCCAGGAGATCATCGAGCAGCTCGAACCGCTCGCCCTCGGCATCGTGGACGAGGGCCTGCGCCGGGCCAGAGAGCTCGCCCCGGACCTGGACGTCCAGCCGCTCCTGGGCAGGGGGACACCCTCGGCGGTGCTCCTGGAGGCCGCGCGCGAGGCGGAGCTGACCGTGCTCGGATCTCGCGGGCAGGGCGGGTTCGACGGCCTCCAGGTGGGCTCGGCCGCCGTGCAGGTGCCCGCGCACAGCGTCACCCCCGTGGTCGTCGTACGGCCGCCCGTCCAGTCGTCCGCGGGCCAGGACGTCCGGATCGTGGTCGGCCTCGACGGCTCGCCCGCCAGCCTGGCCGCCTTCGACTTCGCCCTGGACGAGGCCGCGCTGCGCGGGGGCGTCGTGACGGCACTGTGCTGCTGGGCGGACTGCGGATCGTCCACCTGGCAGGAACCGCTTCCCTTCGTGGACTCCCACGCGCTGCGCAGAGGCGCGGAGACCCGCTTCCGCGAAGTCGTCTCCCACCTGGCCGGCCGGTGCCCCGAGGTGACGGTGATCACCGAGTTCGTCACCGAACGCCCCCAGCGCGTACTGCTCGGCGCGACCAGGGACGCCACGCTCCTCGTGCTCGGCAACCGGGGCAACGAGGCGCCTCCCTGCCTGCTCCTCGGGCCGGTGACCCAGGCCGCCCTGCTCGAGTCCTGGTGCCCGGTCGCGGTGGCCCCCGCCGCCGTACTGAACCCACGGCTGCCCCCGGGATGATCGTCGGCGAGCAGAGGGAGACGAGACAGATGGCCGGACCGATCATCGCGTGCGTGGACGGATCCCCGCCTTCGGTGGCGGCGGTGGAGTGGGCCGCGTCGGACGCCCGCAGGCGCTCGCTGGAGCTGCGCCTGGTGCACGTGTGCGAGCAGTGGGCACGCGACTCCGGATCGGTCCAGTACTGCTCGGGGATGCTGGACGCGGCGGCGGACCGGGCGCGCGGCCTCGCACCCGGGATCGAGGTCGTCACGGAGATGTTGCCCGGACAGGTGGTCGGCGACCTGATACGGGAGTCCGCCCAGGCCGACAGCCTCGTCCTGGGCAGCAGAGGATTGGGCGGCTTCGCCGGGATGGTGCTCGGCTCCACGAGCCTGGCGCTGGCCGGGCACGCCCCGGTGCCGGTCGTCGTCGTCCGCGAGGCCTCCACGGTACGGCACGGCAGGATCGTGGTCGGGTACGACGGACACCACTCCCAGGCGGCCATGGAGTACGCCGTGACGCAGGCACGGGCCCAGGACGCCGAGCTCCTGGTGCTCCACGCCTGGCAGCCCCCGATATTGTCCTCGTACGCGGCCGCCTACAGCGTCCTCACCGAGGACTTCAAGGAGAAGGCGAACGCCGTCCTCCAGGAGGTGATGCCCTGGAAGGAGCGGAACCCGGACGTGCGGATCGTGGACGACGAACGCTGCGACCACCCGGTCTCCGCCCTCAGGAACGCCTCCTCCACGGCCGACCTGGTCGTGGTGGGCTCGCGCGGGCTGGGCGGGTTCGCCTCCGCGGTGCTGGGCTCGGTCAGCCACGGCGTGCTGCACCACGCGGCGTGCCCGGTGGCCGTGGTTCCTCCCCAGAAGGCCGCCCATCGTTCCGGGTGAGACCGCGCAGTGGCCGGGGTCAGGCGCCCGCTCCCGGCACGACCGCCACGGGACCGGGCGCGTGCTGCGTGAGGGAATCCGCGATGCCGGACCGCGCGCCGCGCGACCGTCCGACGACGACGAGGGTGGCCGGCTCGTGGGCGTCGTGCGGCCGTACGTCGACCTCGGGACGGCGGGCCGCCCACTCGGTCAGGTCGGCCGAGGCGGCGAGGGGGAGCCGGCGCATCGCCGCCTCGGCGAACGCGAACTCGATCACGGCCGCGTCCGGCTCCCGCTCGGCCAGCACGATCGGCCCCGGCCGCGCGGCCTGGGGCAGCGGCCCCGGCCCGCGTACGACGATCACCGGGCAGCCGGCGTGGGCGGCGACGTACCCGGCCACCGAGCCGACCACCGCCCTGGGCAGCGCGCTCAGCCCCCGGGAACCGACCACGACGAGCGTGGCGCCGCCGGACAGCTCGACGAGACGCTGGGCGGCGGGGCCCTCGTACAGGCCGGTCTCCACCTGGACGACCGAGCCGGTGGAACGGGCGCACTCGGCGCCGTGCCACAGGACGTGCTCCGCCGCCCTGCGCAGATGGGCCTTGGCCTCCTCCTCCGCCTCGCCGTACGGCCATTGCCAGGCGTGGACGAGGGTCAGCGGCAGGTGTCTGAGCTCGGCCTCGTCGAGCGCCCAGTCCAGGGCCTGCATCGAGAAGTCCGAGCCGTCGTAGCCGAGCACGATGTGGTCCATGTCAGCGGTCCCTTCGGGTCGCCCGTCGGAGTGCCGCCCTGGAGCGTCGGCGTCCGGCCGGGGTCAGACGCGGGGTGTGAACTGGTTCAGGTCGTAGATGCCGAGCGTGCGTTCGATGTCGGCCACCTGCCCGACGACGCCCTCGAAGCCGGCCGCGCCGAACCGGCGATGCTCCTCCTCCTCGAACGTCTCGGCCAGCTCGGTGAACTCCTTCGGCGGGATCACCTCCCGCATGGCGGGGAAGACCACGGTGTCCTCGCGGGCTTCGTGGGGCTCGTACATGCGGACGAAGGCGGCCAGGTCGGCGGTGAGGCCGCGCCGGGCCTGCTGGGAAGTGGGCCTGACGGTCGCCCGCAGGATGCGGGCGGTCAGGACGCGCCCACGCTGGTGCTGCAGGACCAGGACGGGGACGAGGTCGGTCAGCTTGCCGGCCTTGACCAGGCGCGGGAAGACGTAACGCTCTTCGAGCCGCTCGTGGTACTGCTCGATGAAGGTGCTGATGATGCCGGCCCCGGCGTGCAGGGCCGCCGCGGGCACCTGCTCGCCCGCGTCGATCCGCCGGACGCCTTCCCGGTAGATCAGCAGGACACGCTTGAGGACGCCGTGCTCGCGCATGAGATCTTCCGGAGGCGTGACCGGCACCTCCCGCACCGCTCCGGGGCTGGAAGCGGGCGCGGGCGTCACGGCGCTGGGGGCGGGCGTCGCGGCGCTGGGGGCGGGCGTCGCGGCGCTGGGGGCGGGCGTCGCGGCGCCGCGGGCCTGGTCCGGGTCGGCGCCGCGGGCCTGGTCCGGGTCGGCGCAGGCGGTCAGGAGTGCCGAGCCGCAGGCCAGGGCGGCCGGCAGGCTCAGCAGCTCGCGGCGGGGCAGGCCCGGTGTCGCGCGGGCCTCCCGTGCTTCGTCCCTCATCGTCAGCCCCCGGTCCCCGAGCCGTCCGACGCGGGCCGGGGCCGGACCGCGTCCTCCCAGGGTGCTGCCCGTCTCCCGGCGATCCGACGCGATAGCACGGGTAATGCTTGAGCCGCCCTTACGCGCGACGCCGCCTTCGCCGCCCGGCGCCGCGCCCGGACGTGGCGGCTGGTCCTGGAGGAGGCCGGGCGGCCGGTCCCCGAGCCGCTGTCCGGCGACTGGTCGTCCGATCCAGCACGGCGCCACCGCCCGTCTGAGCCCGCGCTCGCCCCGATGGTTTGTCGGTGGGGAGATCTATTGTCCCGGCCATGACTTCAGCGACGCAGGCGTACACGTACGCCGCGCCCTCCTCCCTCCTCGACGGCCGGCTCGGACTGGCGACCTCCGGCGGCCGGGCCCTGTCCGGCCCGGCCGTGGCTCCCCGGTTCTTCGACGGCGTGGTGACCCGGGCGGCCCCCGCCGCGGCGGCCCTGCTCGGCGTCGCCGACGTGGCGCTGGCCCGCTACCACCAGCCGCAGTCGCGCCCCGGCTGGGTACGCGACCCGGTGGTGACGTGCGACGGAGACCGCTTACGCTTCGAGTCGTTCTCGGCCTGCGGCGGCGTGTACGCCCGGCTCGACCTGCTGAACGGCGCGCTCGACGGCGAGGTGTTCGACCGGGGCACCACCAACGTCGACGTCAACGCGCCGCTGCGGGAGGCGCTGGCGCGCATCGGCGCGCGCGACCCGCTGCACCTGGGAGTGGGCCTCGACGAGCTGGTCGTCACCACCATGGACGGCGCGGTGGTGGAGAAGAAGGTGCCGCTGCCCGAGCGCTGGTTGCGCGGGTTCGCCGAGGTGCAGGTCATCGCCTCGCGCATGGACCAGCGCGGCGAGCTGACCGGCATGGCGGCGGTGCGGTTCCTGCGCGGGTTGCCCAAGAAGGGCACGGTGTGGGTGGCGCAGGCGGGGCGCGACCTGAAGGTCAGCGACCGCCAGGTCCCGGGCTCGGTCCAGCTCGCCGGCCCCAACCGGCTCGCCACCCTCCTGCCGCTGCTCCGCTTCGCGAAGTCCATCCGGGTCTACGGCCCGGCCGACGCCTCCTCCTGCGCCTGGGAGCTGGAGTTGCCGGGCATGCGCTACACGCTCACCCTGTCGCCCGAGCGCTGGCGCGGCTTCTCCGGCGAGGGCGCGGTGCTCGACGACCTGGCCACCGACGAGGCCGAGGACGACGCCGACGTCGTCGGCATGCTGCTCAACTTCGAGCCCGAGGTCGAGATCGGCCTGCTGGCCGACCGGTCGGGCCTCCCCGCCGACCGCGTACGCGCCGCGCTGACGCAGCTCGGCGTCGCCGGCCGGGTCGGCTACGACCTGTCGGACGCCGCCCACTTCCACCGTGAGCTGCCCTACGACAGGGACAACGTGAGCCTGCTCAACCCGCGGCTGGCCAAGGCGCGCAAGCTCGTCGAGGCGGGCGCCGTGCGCCTCGACGGCGGGTCGGCCACCGTCCGCACCTCGGGGGGCCTGCGCCAGGTGTCGCTGGCCGACGGCTCGTGCACCTGCGAGTGGTGGTGGGACCATCGCGGTTCCCGCGGGCCGTGCAAGCACGTGCTGGCCGCCCGGATCGTCGCCCGCGCCGCCGTGGAGGTCTCCCGATGACCCTCTGGACGGAGATCTGCGACCTGGTCACCCGCAACCAGGTCCGCCGCCTGGCCGACCGGCTGGTCGCGCTCACCGAGGAGGAGCGGGCCGAGCTGGGCGGACGGTTGCCCGGCCTCGTCAAGGAGCTGCGCCAGGCCCGTACCGAGCGGGTGCGCGCCCGGCATCCCGGCGACTTCGAGGAGCTGTCCACCTGGGAGGTCGGCGAACTGCTCGACACGGTGGCCGGCGCGCTGCTGCTGACCGGCGTCGGCGTCATCGCCGGCCCGGCCGCCGCCGTGACCTGGATGGCCGGCCGCGACGTCAACCGCCGCTGGGCCGAGGCCCCCGACGTCGGCCTGGTGTGCCGGGTGGCGGCCGCCCGTCCCCTGGAGTGGCGTCGCGAGGTCGCGGTCCGGCTGGCCCGGCGGATACGCCGTCCCGCCGACCGCATCGCACCGCTGGCCGTGGCGCTGCTGCGCGAGTCCGGCGCGACACCGCCCGACCATGATCCGCTGGTGGCCGCCTGGTTGTCCGCGCCGGGCGTGGCCGACGACCCGCTGACCTCCGTACTGCTGCCGCGGGTCTTCAGCGCCGACGGCGCGGGCCGCGTCCTCCGTGACGAACGGCTGGAGCCCCGGCCCACCCGCTGGCTGGCCGCCGCCCGCGAGCTGCCCAGGGAGCAGGTGCTCGACGGTTGCGTGAGCCGTTTCCTGCGCGGCGGCGACGCCCAGGACCTGCGCTTCTTCGTACGGCTGCACACGCTCGTCGCGCCCACGCCGCAGGAGTCGGCCGTACGGCTGCGCGACTACCTGCGGTTGTTGCCCTCGGCTCCCGGCACGGTCGCCGAGCTGGCCGCCGGGCAGGTACGCGGGGCGATGCCGCTCGACCACGCCGACCTGGTGGAGGCGGTCGAGGCGCTCACCTTCCGCGACGAGGCCAAGCTCGCCACCGTCGGCCTGCGCTGGCTCGACCGGGCGATCCGGGCCACCCCCGAGGCCGCCGCCGACTTCGTGCCCGCGCTGACCACGGCGTACGCGCACAAGTCCTTCGACGTACGCGACCGCGCGGTCGGCCTGACCCTGAAGCACGCCGCCCTGTTCGCCGGTCACACCGAGGCGATCCGCGACGGCGTCGGCCACCTGCCCGCCGGCCTGGGCGCGAAGCTGGCCGAGCGGTTCGGCGGGGAGATCGCGGTCGAGGAGGCGCCGGCGCCCAGGGAGTTCCCGCCGCTGCCCGAGCCTCCCGAGGCGCGGCGGTTCCCCGAGCCGTCGATCTTCCCCGGCCACCACGAGCGCTGGATCGGCCAGGAACGCTGGCTGGCGGCGTTCGTCACCGGGATCACCCTCGACCGGGCGCGGCTGCGCCGCGAGCTCAAGCCCCACGCCGAGCAGGACCAGGGCTTCTGGCGGTCCAAAGAGGTGCGCATCGACCCCGACGACTGGCAGTCGGCGCTGGTCTCCGAGCTCGTCACCCCCGGCAGCGTGCCGGCACTGCCGCCGATCGAGCCGGAGAGGTTCTGGGACGACGCCCACCACTCCGTGAAGGTGCGCCGCCTCGCCCCTGGTGAGGAGCCCGGCGCCGAGCCGTCGCCCCGGCGGCTCACGATCATCGGCGGCCACCGGGCCGGCCGCTACCTCGACGACGACGCCCCGCTGCGCGCCTTCTTCATCACCTGGACCAGCGACGACGGCCCGCAGGGCGCGGTGGCCCACGAGGGCGACCACCAGATCCCCTTCTCCGAAGGCCGGATCCACCTCAACGACTCCCCCGCCGACGACGACCCGCCGGTACGGCTGAGACCCGGCGTCCGGTACGACGACTCCGTGACCGCCATGCCGGCCTTCATCCTCAGCCGCGCCTACGAGTGCATGGCCGAGCTCGGCGTGGACCATACGCGGATGGCGGCGATGCGGGCGGGCGGCCAGGTGCCCCCGCGGGGTCCGGACGAGCCGCTCGTCCAGGTGACCGTCGCGTTCGTACCGCCCCGGCTGCGTTCGTTCATGCCCAGGGAACTGCCCGAGCACGACGAGTGGCGGCGCCGCAACCAGCTCCCCCACCCCAATCGAGTCTCCCCGCCCCACGACTTCCTGCTGCACCGCTACGCGGAGCTGGCCGAGGCGCTGCGCGACGGCACCCTGCCGCCGGTGCTGCTGGCCACGCCGACCTGGATGAGCGGCCATCTCGACCCCGACGTGCTGGCCGACCGGTTGGAGACGTGCGCCGCCGCCGGCGTGGAGCCGCTCCCGGCCGACCTGGCCCAGGCGCTGCTGCGCCTGCCCCGGGGCAGCCACCCGGCCGCGGCCGACCGGGCCGCCAAGGTCGAATCGCAGGCGGCGCGCTCGGCCGCCCGCTGGCTCGCCGGTGGCGGCATGGCCGACCCCGAGTGCGGCCACGTGTGGCGCCACATGGTGGACGCGTCCATGGTCGAGTTCGGCGACGACGAGCCGGAACACTTCACCCAGGTCAGACTCCAGCCCGTGCTGCGGATGACGGCTCCGACCGGCCATCGGCTGATCGACGAGGTGCTGCTGCGCCAGCCGTTCGACTGGACGGTCGACGAGTTCGGCGGCACGGTCGGGGCGTGGCCCGCCATGCTCCCCTCCCACCGCGAGGTCGTGGCCGTCAACTTCCTGCCCTTGCTCCCGCGTGGCCATTGGGGCACGTGGGTGACCCCGGCGCAGGTCGCCGGCCTGGAGATCGCCCAGGGCCCGCTGGGCGAGTCCACGGCGGCGATCCTCGCCTTCCTCCTGGCCGACAACGCGCCCGACCTGATTCCGCTGGTCCTGAGCATGGCCGCCAGGGGCGACCTGCCCGCCGAGGCGATCGGGCGGCAGCTCGCGCTGACGCTGCGCCGCACCTGGCGGGAGACCCGGGCCGCCGTCGCGGCGCTGACCGCGCTGGCCGACGCCGGCGGGCACCACGAGGTGTGGCGCGTCCTGCGCGCCCTGCTGCCCGGGATGTTGCCGGGCGAGGGGCGGCGCGTCACCGTGACCCACACCGAACTCGTCGCCTTCGCCGCCGACGTCGCGGGCTGGACCGGCGCACGCGGGGAGCTCCCGGTCGTCGGCGAGTTCGCGCGGAGTGGCCGTAGAACCCGGTTCGTGCACGAATGCAAGCGCCTGCACGCCCAACTCACCGGAGCCACGTCATGACCTCCGACATCCGTGCCGAGATCAGGAATCTCGTGTTCGGCCGCGACGTCGAGGGGCTGGCCTCGCGGTTGCCTGCGCTCACCGACGCCGAGCGGGCCGCCGTCGCCGCCGAGCTGCCCGGCCTGCTCGCCGAGCTCCGCGAGAGCCCGCTGCCGGTCGCCGCCGTCGGCTGGGACGCCTTCGGCCGGACCGGCGACGACCAGGTCGCCGGCTGGTCCGAGCTGCTGATGATGGTGGGCGCGGCGACCGTTCCCGGCCCGGCCGGGGCGGTCACCTGGCTGATGAAGCGGGACCTCAATCCCCGCTGGGCCGGCGCGCCGGACCCGCGCCCGCTGGTGCGGGCGGTCTCCGGCCGTCCGGCGGCCTGGCGGGCCGATCTGGCGGTACGCCTCGCGCGCCGCGTCCGCCGTCCCGACGACCGGGTCGTGCCGCTGGCCCTGTCGCTGCTGCGCGCCGCCGAGGCCACCCCGCCCGACCACGAACCGCTGGTGGCGGCCTGGTTGTCGGCGACGACCGTGGACGCGGACCCGCTGACGCCCCACCTGCTCGCGAAGATCTTCGACGCGGCGGGCGCGGGCCGGGCGCTGGCCGGCGAATCGCTCACCCCGAGACCGTCCCACTGGCTGGGCCTGGCCGCCCGTACGTTGCCGCGCGAGCAGGTCATCACCGGCTGCGTGAGCCGTTTCCTGCGCGGCGGCGACACGCAGGACCTGCGCTTCTTCGTCCGGCTGCACACGCTCGTGGCGCCCACGCCGGAGGAGTCGGCCGTACGGCTGCGCGACTACCTGCGGTTGTTGCCCGTCGCGCCGGGCCCGGTGGCCGACCTGGCCTGGCGGCAGGTGTGCCGGGCGCGGCTCGACCCGGCGGACGCCGCCGAGGCCGTCGAGGCGATGACCTTCCGCCAGGAGGCCAAGCTCGCCGTGAAGGGCCTGACCTGGCTCGACCGCGACCTCGCACGCCACCCGGAACGGATCGCCGACCACGTCACCGCGCTGACCAACGCGTACGCGCACGCCTCCCACGAGGTACGCGACCGCGCGGTCACCCTCACCCTCAAGCACGCCGACCACCTGACCGACTCCGCCCCGATCCTGGAGGGGGCCGAACTGCTGCCCGCGTCCTCGGCCCGGCCGCTGCTCGAACGGTTCGCCGAGGGCTGGACCAGCGAGTTCACGCCCGGTCGCCTGCCCGACGTCACCGTACCCGGGCCGTTCCCCGTCGCCGGTCCGCAGAGCGGGCCGCCGGTGGAGACCGGCTGGATCGAGGTCGAGGCGTGGCTGGCGGCGGTCGTACGGGAGACGCACACGAACCCGGGCCTCCTGCGGGAGACGCTGGCCCGGCGGTTCGGCGAGGACCTGCGGCCGGTGCTCTACGACGCGCCGACGTGGCAGTCCCCTCGTGACTGGTGCACCGCGCTGGCCAGGGAACTTGTCAATCCCGGCGAGGATCCGGGGCCGCAGGGGCATCGCCCGTCGTACCGCGGGCCGTCCGCGGAGGAACGACGGGCCGCCCCGGGCCAGTCCGGCGACCTCGGGCAGGCCCTGTACGACGGCATGCTGAACCTCGCGGCCACGGCCTTCCGGCTGCTCCCCGGTCTCCGCACGGTCGTCCCGCTGCACGAGCTGCCCGACCACGTCCAGGAGGAGTTCCTGCGGACGGTCGACGCCCAGGCCGAGCCGTACGAACCGGACGACCCGTACGACCCCGAGGGCCGGCCCGCGTCCGCCCCCTGGAACCGGCTCCACGTACGGGGATGCGCCCGTCCCCACGCCTTCCTGCTGTCCCGCCTCGACGAGCTCCTGCGTGCGGCGAAGGCGGGAGCCCTGCCGCCGGTCCTGCTGGCCACCCCCACCCGCGCCGACGGCCACCTCGACCCCGAGGCCCTGCTCGACCGCCTGGCCGAATGCGCGGACTCCGGCCGCGAACCGCTCGCGCTGGACGTGGCCCAGGCCTTGCTGCGCCTCCCGCCCGATCCCGCTCCCGACCTGGCCGAACGCGCGAAGGCCATCGGCTCGGCGGCCGCCGCCGTGGTGGCCCGCTGGTTCGAGCGCGGCGCGCCCCCGCCCCCGGAGGTGGAGCTGACCTGGACCCTCGCCCTCGGCTCCCGGGTCGTGCCGTACGACGAGCATGTCCTCGACCAGCGCGGCATCGCGAACGTGAGCTGGAAACCCGTCGAGCCCACCGGTCTCGACGCCCTCGACGCCCTGCTGGCCCCGCCCGGGGAGCGCACGTTCCGGCACGAGTCACGGGACTTCTGGCCCGGCATGACACCCCACCATCGGGAGCTCGCGGCGGCCCATCTCGCGATCGGCCTGATCGACCGGTTCGACCCGCCCGACGTCGGGATCGACGACCTCCGCGAGCTGGCCCGGGCCAAGGGCGCGTCCGGTCCGGCGACGGCCCTGGTGCTGGCCTACTTCCTCACCGTGCAGGGCGACGACGCGGTGCCCCCGCTGCTCCGGCTGGCGGCCGGGAACGTGCTCCCCGCCGCCGAGACGGGCCGCCTGCTGGGCCTGCTGGGCCGCCGCACCCGGTACGAGGCCGACCCCGCGTTGCCCTCGCTGGAACTGGCCGCCAGGCAGGGCGCGCACGCCGAGGTGTGGACGATCCTGCGCCACTTCCTGGCCGTCTTCCTCCCGAGAACGGGCGAACGGGCCCGGCGCCCGCACACCGACGCCGTCCTGCTGGCCATCGACGTCGCCATGTGGACCGGCGCGCGGGGCGAGATCCCCGAGGTGGCAGCGCAGGCGGGGAAACCCGGTTCGACCTCGCTGACCCGGGCCTGCCGGACCCTCCACCAGCTCCTGACCGGGGAGGTCTGATCGCCCAGTGGCACGTGTGCGGCGTCAGACTCCGGCGGTGCGTCCCGCGCAGCGCAGCGTTCTGCCCTTCTTCACGTACGTGGAGTCGACGACGAGGTAGAGCTTCCGCGCGGCCGGGACCTTGACGTCGACGACGAGGTCGTAGGAGACGTCGTTGGAGGTCTCCTTCTCGTGCAGCGTCTCCTCGAAGACCTTCCTGTCACTGCCGCGCCGTTCGACCATCAGACGGAGGTGTCCGGTCCTCAGGCGGATCGGCACCTCGGAGTTCCAGCTGTAGAGGATGTCGGAGACGCGGTGATACCCGCCGGACGTCCGGTACTTCAGCTCGAAGGTCGCCTTCTGGCCGTCGCTCATCGTGCAGCTCGCCCTGACGCGATGCGGCGGAGCGGCGGCCGTGGCGTGCGCGGCGGTGGCCAGCAGGACGAGTGACAGGCCGCCCCCGCCGAGAATTGCCGCGGCCTTCGCGACGATGTGCGTCATCTCGCGGTCCCCTTTCACGTGGCTCGTGTCCCTGGGACGAGCATGGGGCGGGGGCGTTGAGGATGCGTTGAGGATCTGTTGGAGCGGCCTCGGCGGCTACGGGGTGAGGATGCTGATGCCCAGCATGCGGGCGCCGGTCTCGGTACGCGGGCGATGTGTGCTGCCCGGCGCGAACACGACGTAGCTGCCCGGCCCGAGCCGCTGTCCCCGGTCGATGAACTCGCCCGAGATCACGTAGTAGCGTTCCTCGCCCTCGTGCACGTCCACCTCGGGCCATTCGGTGCCGGGGGCGAAGTCGTACATCCAGCCGCGGGCCCAGTCGGTGGCGGGCAGGCGCCGCCTGATGATCCCGGGAACGACCTCGACCGGCTCGACCTCGTCGACGTTCAGGATCTGGACATCACTCGAATCTTGCGTCATGCCCCCATCGTCGCGGCGGACGTCGTCTCCCGCCCAGTGTCTGGATTGACGTCTACGGGTATTTTCTTGCCATGAGGGTTCAGCGAGTGGCCGCGCTGGTGTTGCCGCCACAGTCCACGTTCGAGCTGGCGTGCGCCGCCGAGGTCTTCGGGGTACGCCGTCCCGGCCTGGCCGCCCGCTACACGTTCCAGGTGTGCGCCGAACGTCCGGGAGTCGTACCGACCCTGGCGGGCTACGACATGGCGGTCAACGAGGGACTTTCCGCACTGGAGACCGCCGACACGGTGGTGATCCCCGGATGGCACAGCCGCGACGAAGCGGCGCCACGGGCCGTGCTGGACGCGGTCCGGCGGGCCCACCGGCGTGGCGCCCGCATGGTCGCGATCTGCTCGGGCGCCTTCCTGCTCGCCGAGGCGGGGCTGCTCGATCACCGCAGGGCGACCACCCATTGGCGGCTCGCCGCCGAGTTCGCGGCCCGCTTTCCCGACGTACAGGTCGAACCCGACACCCTGTACGTCGACCTGGGCGACATCGCCACCAGCGCGGGCACCGCCGCCGGCATCGACCTGTGCCTGCACCTGGCCCGTACCGACCACGGCGCCGCCTACGCCGCGCACGTCGCCCGCCACATGGTCATGCCGCCGCACCGCGAGGGCGGGCAACTGCAGTACAGCACCGCGCCCCCCGCCGAACGCCCGCCGGAGTCCCTGGCCCCGGTCCTCGACTGGGCCACCGAACGGCTGTACGCCCCCCTCACCATCGACGACCTCGCCGCACGCGCCCAGGTCTCCTCGCGGACCCTCGCCCGCCGGTTCGCCGAACAGCTCGGTGTCAGCCCGGGCCGATGGCTGCTCCAGCAGCGCGTCACGGCGGCCCGGGCGCTGCTGGAGGAGACCGATCTCCCCGTGGAGACGATCGCGGTCAAGGTCGGCCTGTCCTCGGCCGCCAACCTCCGCCGGCGCTTCCACTCTCTGGTACGCACCACACCCGCCGCCTACCGACGTTCCTTCGGCGGTGCCCCGTGGACGGCCGGGGGCGGAGAGCCCTGAGGAAGGGCCCTCCGCGAGATGCAGCCGTCGATCTAGGTGGATGACCCCGCGTCGCTCATGCGGAAGTCGTACCGGGCCGGGACGGGCTCGCCGGGATGCACCGCCAGCCAGAGCCGGTCGAGCGAGACCTCCCCCTCGCGCACGTCGTCGACCTGGACGCCCTCCGCCAGCAGGCGGCGCAGGCGGTCGTCGTCGCCGATCGCGTGCGCCGCCCTCGCCTCGGCCAGCCGGATCCGGCCGTGACCGCGGTACGGCAGCGCCTCGATCAGGGCGAGCGCCGCTTCGCACCGCCCGGACACGAGCAGCGCGTCGAGCGTCTCGACGGCCAGTTCCCGCAGGTCCGGGCGGAGCCGGTGCGCTTCGAGCATGAGGTCGGCCGCCTCCTCCGGCGACGCGGCGAGGAAGGCCAGGACCCGCAGCGCCCACGGGGTCCTGCGCGCGCCGGCGGAGAGCTCGCAGGCGGCGCGGGCGGCGTCGTCCTCACCGTCGGCCAGGCGCATCAGGCCCAGGTGGTAGTACGCGTGCCAGTCGTCGGCGCTCTTCTCCAGCGCCTCCCGCCAGCGCCGGCCGGTGATCGGCGGCGCGGGCGGGTCGCAGACCGGCAGGCGCCCAGTGGAGAGCAACTCCTGCCAGGGTGCCTGCGCGGGGCCCGGCGGCGGGAAACCGGCGTACCCCTCAAGGCCGCCCCAGCCGGAGCCCTCGGCGAGCCACTCCTCGTGCGGCCCGAAGGCCGCCGCCTCCCCTAGCGCCTCGTCCAGCCGCTCGGGCGGGACGAGCCGGTCCAGGGCCTCGGCCGTCGCCTCGCACGCCTCCCGCCAGCTCCCGTGCACGGCCGCCGGCTCGACGTCGAGCCGCCCGTACGCCTCGGTCCAGGACCAGGTCGCGCCGCCGGGCATCGGCAGGTGCTCCAGCTGGGTCCTGGCCAGCCCCGCCTGGATCTCCAGGTACGGCGAGCCGGGACCGGACAACCACTCCTGCCAGTGCCGGCCGCCGGCCGTCGATCCCCAGCAGAACAGCTTGCGGCCACGCAGCCCGCCGGTGGAGGTCTGGACGAGCCCCGACCCGGCCTCGTCCAGGGCCGCGATCCAGCGGCGTGCCCCTTCCGGCAGGTCCAGGAAGTAGTCGGCCGCCCGGACGGCCCGCGCCGGGTAACTGCGGTCGGCGCCGTCCGTGCCGGGGAAGTCCACATGCCGCAGATCGCTCACGTAGTCGAAGTGGAAGGCACGGTCGGCCGGGCTGAGCACCCGTACGCCCGCGCTCTCCGGTACGGCGATGTTGGACCACCAGTAGACCGGCGTGACCTGGTCGGAGGGGTTGTGGAGGGAGACGTGCACGTAGAGCACCGGCGACCCGGCGGGTAACCAGGCGTCGATCCGCACGATCAGCCGCCGCAGCCGCTCGAACTCGAACATCCGCAACACCGGCGTCCCGTCGGCGGCGGTCACCCGGACCGCGTGCAGCGGCTCGCAGGTCAGCGGCCAGTGCCCGGTCGTGCCCAGGTTCCACTCCACCCCGCCGGCGATCCACGCGTCCCGCAGCGCGAGGTTGGCGGGCTGGAGTATCGGGTTGCGGTGCAGCAGTTCCCTGCCGCTGGGCCGGTGGACGAGCGACCACAGGCGCCCGCCGTATCCCGGCAGGAACGTCGCGGTGAGCAGGTCGTTCTCCAGGACCACCGTGGGCAGCTCGCGCTCGGCGCGCTCGCGGTCGTACCCCCACTGCCGGGTGTAGGGCACGAGCGAGTGCGGCCGGCCGTAGGCCAGGTTCCGGCGCATCTCGTCGTCGGCGCCCACGCCGTCCCCGGTGGTGGGGCGTACGCCGGACAGGATCGGCAACACCCCGGAGACCGGGTCGGCGGCTCCCTCGATCCGGAGCGTGCCCTTCCGCAAGGAGGTCACAGCGTCACCTCGGCCGTCAGCCCGAACGACAGCGTCGTCCCGCCCGGCAACACCGGCCGTACCGTGAAGGTGTGCGTCGAGCCCGGCACGAGCGAGCCGACCGTCGCCTTGGTCTTGTTCGCCTTGACGCGGGCGACCTCGGTGTCACCGTCGAACACGGCGTAGCCGGTCGCGATCGGCGACCTGGGCCAGGTGAGCTTCACCGACGCCGGCTTCTTCCCGACGGTGAGTTCGGCGCCGTCGGCCCAGGGGCGCGGCATCTCGACGACGAACGCGTCCACGATGGCGATCCGTCCGGTGTCGGCGGCGCTCTGCTTGTTCACCACGCGGATCGTGTGCTCGCCCAGTTCGAGGCCGCTCAGCCGGAACACCCGCTGCTGCCCCTGGCGGACCGGGCCGTAGCAGTCCGCCGAGGCCCGCAGTTCGCCGTCGACGTAGAGGTCGACGACCCCCATGTCGGTGTAGCGCTCGGTGAGGAAGCTGATGCCGGTGCCGGTGAAGGTGAGCTCGGCGTGGTCGCCCTTCTCGGTGGAGTAGTGCACGTCGTCGCCGTAGTCGCCGAGCCCGCGGCCCCGGTCCACGCCGAAGGCCCCGGTGTACGTCACCCGCCGGTCGTCGTCGTTGACGTAGGTGAGGAGCAGCGTGGGGTCGGTGACGGTCAGCGGGTAGCCGTCCGACAGGCCGTCGTAGATCGCCGTGATGGTCGTCGATCCCCAGGCCACCGCCTTGACCACGCCGTGCGCGTCCACGGTGGCGACCGACGGGTCGGAGCTGACGTAGCTGACGCCGTCGGAGACCGGGGTACGGCTGCCGTCGGCGCTGACGGCCTCGGTGGTGATCGTGGCGGTGTCGCCCGCCTTGAGCGAGGCGGCGCCGGTCGCGACGAGCGCCTTGGTCGCGGCGGTGCCCGCGGTGACGGTGAACGCGTCGAGCAGCAGGCCCGTCCCCTCGGCGACGATCCGGAACGTGTGCGTGCCCGCGGTCAGCTTCACCCAGGTGCCGACGGTCGTGAAGTGGCCGTCGCCGCCGGTGTCCGGCACGTGCACCGGGTACCGGTCGCCGTCGACCTCGAAGCGGAAGGAGGTGGCCTTGCCGGAGGCGGCGGTGAACCCGACCCGGTAGAGCCCGGTGTGCGGGGCGAAGACGTTCTCGTAGCGCAGGTAGTCGCCCTCGTCGACGCGGCCGACCGCCCGTACGGGCCCGCCGGCCCCCTGGTACGTGCCCACGACGACGCCGGTGTCGGCCCCCTTCCAACCCCATTCCTGGCCCAGGTTCCACTGCATGGTGTACTGCTCCGCCTCGATCGTCTGCTCGGCGGCGCCCTGGAGGTCGAGGCGCATGCGGTTCCACACGATGTTGGAGTGGGCCTCGATCCACACCACCTTGACCGAATGGCTGCCGGCGGTCAGCGGGACGACGAAGTCCTCGGTCCGGATCCGGTTGACCCCGCCCGTGTCGCGCAGGCTCAGCTCGCCCGAGACGTCGGTCCCGTCGACCTCGACCCTGAACCTCAGCGGGTCGGCGTTGACGGTGGAGTACTGGAACTGCAGGAGGTAGTCGCCGCTCGCGGGGATCTCGACCCCGTCGTAGCGCAGCCAGTCGCCGGTGTCGACGACGGAGACGCCGGGGGTGCCGTCGTCGCTGACCGCGTCCTCCGCGGCGAGCCAGACCCCCTCCTGGGCCGTGGGCCGCTCGGCCTGGATCGTGATCGACTCGGGCCGCTCGTGCGTGAACCGCATCCAGTTCATGAAGAACCAGCGGCCGTCCTCGCGGACGATCCGGATCGTGTGGCGGCCCTCGGGCAGGGTGAGCTCGCGCTCGATCGTCCGGTAGACGTTGTAGCCGCCGGAGTCGGGCACGGTGATCGGGCCCAGCGCGTCCCGGCCGTCGACCTCGACGCGGAAGCGGTTGCCCTGCTCGGACGAGAGGCGGAACTCGGCCCGGTAGGTCCCGCTCGCGGGCACCACGACGTTGTCGTACTCGGCCCACTCGCCGGCCTCGTCCAGGTAGAGCGAGCCGAAGCCGCCCTCGGGCGGGGCTTCGACGCCGTACGCGCCCTTGGCCTCGGTGTAGTCCTCGTTCTCGATCTTGAACTGGGTGAGCGGTGCGGCGGTCGGCGCAGCCGGCGCGACCTCGGGGACGACCTTGATCGTGCCGATCGGGTACACCTTGCCCACGCCGTCCGGCATGGCCAGCTCGATGCGCGGCTTGCCGTCGTCGCCGAGCATGGCGATGCCGACGTCGTACGTCCCGGCCGGGACGCCGGCGGGCAGCGTGAACGCCGACCGCAGTTCGCGTACGTCCCCCTTGAACCACTTCGTCTGGTCGAGCGAGGCGTCGGTGCCGCGCCACACCACCTCGCCCGTGGCACGGTCGGTGAAGCGCACCTCCAGCGGGTACTTGCGCGGGCTGAAGCCGACGCCGTTGTTGGTCCAGGTGTGGGCGAGCGTGAACGCGCCGCCGGGCGCGACCTGGGAGTCGTACGTCGCCCGCGGCATGAGGAACCGGTAGCCGGAGTAGCGCCCGAGCGTCGTGAACCACTCGCCGTACGCGTCCTTCATCGCCTGCCACTGCGCGAAGCTCGTGTTGTTGATGCCCTGGAGGTTGGAGTGGTAGCCCTCCAGCGCGTTCTTGACGACGAGCCGCGGGTTGTTCAGCATGATCCCGCTGTCCCAGCCCGCTCCCTCCGAGACCTGGATGAGGTCGCGGCGGAGCTTGCGGTTGACCCACACGTTCTCGCTGCCGGTCCCGTACTGCATCCAGGGGAACGCGCTGTTCACGGTGTCGGACCGCAGGCCCCAGTTCTCGTTGCGGGCGGCCTGCTCGTAGCCGAACGCGACGTACCGTTTGGCCTGGGTGTCGGCGTCGGGGTCGGTCGTGACCACGTCCGCGCCGGGGTTCGGCATCATGACCATCGTCCGGGTGAACGCCTCGGCGTAGATGTCCATGATCGCGCGCAGCGTCTTCGAACGGGTGGCGTTGTCGGGCCACGGGAAGTTCATCGCGTCGTTCCAGCCCGACCACTCGCCGAACAGCGCGAAGGCGCGCAGGTCGACCCAGGCCATCCCCGGGTTCGCGTCGTAGCGGGCGGCGAAGGCGCCGACCGCCTCCTTGAGCTCGGCGAGGTAGATCGGGTCGTGGTAGATCGGCTGCCGCGACTTGTAGACCGTGTTGTACGGCGCGAGCCGGAACCCCGCGCCGAGCTGGTCGAAGAGCCAGGCGGGCGGGTACTCGTAGGCGAAGACGCTCGGGTCGTTCTTGATGTCGGGCGCCTCGGACATGAGGAGCTGGAACTCCACGGTCTTGCCCTGCTCGACGACGCGCTTCATGAACGCGTCCAGGCGGTCCCAGGTGAAGGCGTCGTCCTCGGGCTCGAAGTCGGCCCACGCGATCTGCAGCCGGACGATGTCCGCCTCGTCGGGGATCTTCTCCTTGCCGTCGATGAACGCGGTGATCGCCGGGTCGTCGGCGAACACCCAGCCGCGTCCGCCGGCGGGCTTGGGCGAGTTGATGTCGAAGGCGGTGCCGGTGTACGGATTGCCGTGCAGCACCTCGTACGTGTCGGTGAAGGTCACGGTCGTACGCGGGGTCGCGGTCTCGGCGGCGGTCGCAGCGGCGGCGTGGCCGGGCAGGACGGCCAGGGCGGCGGCGACCGCGACGGACAGGGCGGCGCCGAGCAGGCGGCTGCTCATCGGTTCTCCATCTCAAGGCGCACGGGGGCCGTCTCGGTCAGCGACCGGTACGCCGCCTCGACGAGCGCGACGGTGCGGTAGCCCGCCAGCGCGTCCGGCTGGCGGGCCTCGCCGGTGCGCACCGCGTCCAGGAAGGCGCGGATCAGCAGGTCGTCGAGGGGCGCGCCGTACCCGGAGGCGACCGCGCCACGGCTGTTCCAGCCGGTGAGGACGTCGGCGAAGGGCGCGATCTCGGCCACCCCCTCGGTGCCGATGACGGTCAGCGTGACCAGGTCCCCGGCGTCGGGCCGGCCGGGCGGGCGCGACCAGGAGCAGTCGATCGAGGCGATGGCGCCGTCGCGGTAGCGCAGCGAGACCAGCCCGGCCGTCTCGACCGGTACGGGGTCGCCGTTCCGGTCCGGGTTCGGGATCGTGTTGGCGATCGCGTACACCTCGGCCGGGTCCTCGTCCAGGAGGTCGGCGAGCAGGTCGGCCACGTGCACGACGTGGTCGGTCAGGGCGCCGCCGCCGCTCAGCGCCGGATCGACGAACCAGGCCCTGGTCGTGGGCACACCGCCGCAGTTCGTGGCCGCGATGGAGACGATCCGGCCGAGGTCGCCGCGTCGTACGGCCGCGCGCAGGTCGGCGTAGGCCGGGGCGAACCTGACCGGGAACGCCGTCATCAGCACGGTCCCCGCGGCGCGCGCGGCTTCGAGCATCTCGGCCGCGTCCGCGAGCGAGGTCGCCAGCGGCTTCTCGCAGAGCACGTGCACGCCCTCGGCCGCGGCGCGTACCGCGAGCTCGCGGTGCCTGACGTTCTCGGCGCAGATCACGACACCGTCCGGCCGCCACGCCCAGAGGTCCTCCTCGGTCTCGAAGTAGCCGACGCCGAGTGTGTCGGCGAGCGCGCGGCCGCCGGGCTCCCCGGCGGAGCGGGCGGCATGGCCGGCGTCGCAGGCCGCGATCTCGACGACTCCGGCGCGGCGCAGCGCGGCGGCGTACTCGGTCGCGTGCAGGTGGGCGAACGAGAGGATTCCGATTCTCATGCGGCAGAGACCTCTTCCAAGGCGGGCTGAAGGTCGACGGGCAGGCCACTGGCGGCCGAGCGGGCCACGGCGTCGGCGATGCGCATGGCCTCAAGGCCGTCGAGGGCGGTGACCCTCGGCGCGGCGCCGGTCGCGATGGAGTGGACGAAATCGCCGAGCTCGGCGCGATAGGGACTGGTCAGAGGGGAGAAGTCGGGCAGGAGGTCCCCGCCGGGCTCGGCGTGCCCCTGGTAGCGGAAGGTGCGGCGCTCGTCGGAGTCGCCGTGCAGGACGCCGTCGGAGCCCGCGACCTCGAAGTGTGTCCGGAACTCGATCGGGGCGGTGGTCCAGGTCGCGGTGAGCACCGAGATCGCGCCCCCGGCGTGCGTCAGGAACGCCTGGGTGCTCTGGCTGCCGTCCACGACGTTCGTACGGGCGAACACCCGCTCGACGTCGCCGCCGATCCAGCGGGCGACGTCGATGTCGTGGATCATGAGGTCGAGGAGCACACCGCCCGAAAGCCGCTCGTCGAGGTACCAGCCGCTGCGCGGGCTGCGTCCCTGCCGGGTGTGGCGTTGCACGCCGACCCGGCCCACGTCGCCGCGCGTCACCGCGTGCCACAGTTCCTCGTACTCGGCGAAGTACCGTACGACGTGGGCGGGGAAGAGCGGCACCCCGGCCTCGGCGAACCGCGCGACGAGATCCTCGGCCTCCCCGAGCGTACGGGTCAGGGGTTTCTCGCACACCGTGGGGAGACCGTGTTCGAGGGCGGCCAGCGCCAGCTCGCGGTGGGTGTGCGTCGGCGTGCAGATGTCGACGACGTCGGCCGCGTCGAACAGCGCCGCCAGATCGGCCACGGGCCGCCCGCCGCCGTGCCGGCCGATGAGCTGTTCCGCGTCATCGGCGACGGAGAAGACCACGACGTCGTAGCCGAGGTCCAGCCAGGCCGGGAGATGCGCGTTGGCGATGCCGCCCGCGCCGATGAGTCCGACCGTTCCGTGCATGTGGTGACCATCCGTTTCCGCGTGATTGCCGGTCATTTGCCGATGCCTTGCGTCATGCCGCTCACGATGCGGCGGCCGAACCAGAGGTAGATCACGATCATCGGGAGCACGACGATGACGACGCCGGCGAACAGACCGCCCCAGTTCGAGGTGTATTGCATGTTGGAGTAGAAGTTGAGCAGCGCGACGTTCAGCGTCTGCATGCGCTGGTTCGGCACCAGCATCAGCACGATCACGGTCTCGTTCCACAGGCTCAGCACGTTCAGCACGGCCACGGTCGTGATGCCGGGCCTGGCGAGCGGGACCATGATCTGCCAGAAGGTCCTGAACGGCGTCGCGCCGTCGAGGGCCGCGGCCTCCTCCAGCTCGCCGGGCAGCGACCGGAAGTAGCCGATGAGCACGAAGACGCTGAACGGCAGGCTCAGCACGACGTAGAAGAGCGCGACGGTGATGCGCGGATCCCACGCCCCCGTGATCCAGTCGATCATGAACCGCGACAGGCCGACGCTGATGAGCACCATCGGAACGGCGAACGCCTGGAACGGGATGCTCATCCCGACGGCGAAGAAGGTCGCGACCGGCCCGCTCGACCGTCCGCCCAGCCGGGCCACCGCGTACGCGGCCGGGATGCTGAGCCCCATGACAAGCGCGACCGAGACGGTCACGAGGATCACCGAGTTGACCGTCGCGGCCCCGAGGCCCGAGGTCGACCAGGCGGTGGCGAAGTTCTCCCACATCCAGGTGCCGGGCAGTCCCACGGGGTCGGCGAAGATCTCCCGCGAGGTCTTGACCGAGTTCAGCACGACCCAGACGACCATGGCGAGGTTGACCAGCACCCAGAGCCACAGACCGGCCCTGATCAGCAGGATCGCCGAGGCGCCGAAAGCCTCGGCCGTACGGCGGCGCGCGGGGCCGGTCATGACCACTCCAGCCGGTCGCGCCGCTGGATGCGGCGGGACGACACGATCAGCCCGACGGTGATGGCCGTCATGACCACCCCGATGGCGGCCGCCTCGCCGAGCTGGGCCATGCCGCCGACGCGTCCGCCCGTGACCCGCAGGTACTGCTCGACGGCGAGGGTGCGCGCTTCGAGCGGCGGGGTGCCCGCCGTGCCGACGAAGGCGATGACGATCTCGAACGTCTTGATGCCGGCGATCGCCCACAGGGCCGCCGCGGTCGCGATCATGTCCCGGGTCAGCGGGAGGGTGACGTACCTGAACTGCTGGATCAGGGTCGCGCCCTCGATGCGGGCCACCTCGTACAGGCTCGGCGGGATCCCGTCGACCGCGGACATCACCAGGACGACGTAGAAGCCCGCGGCGCTCCACACGACCCCGGCCATGATCACCTGGAAGATCAGCTCGGGTCCGAGCCAGGGCTGGCGCAGCGCGTCCAGCCCGGCCAGCCCGAGGAGGCTGTTCACCATGCCCTTCGGGTTGAAGAGGAACGAGACCGCGAGACCGACCGCGATCGGTGAGATCATGAACGGCAGGAAGACGGCCGATCGGATGAAGGCGCCGGCGCGGGCGGTGCGCAGCGCGACCATCGCGGCGACCGCGATGAGGAAGAGCGCCACCCCGACGATCGACGTCAGCAGGACGGTGTTCAGGAACGACGACAGGAACATCCGGCTCGACAGGAGTTCGGCGTAATTGGCCAGGCCGACCCAGGAGAACTCGGTGCCCAGCCCCGACCATTCGGCGAAACTGAGCACGACGCCGAAGATCGACGGCAGAACGAAGAAGAGCAGGTAGGCGATCAGTGCCGGCAGCAGCAGCGGGAGGTACAGCCGGCGGCGCTCGCCGTCCAGGGCGCCGCCGGCGACCTCGGCCCGCCCTCGGCGTGCCGCGGGCCGCGCCACGGTGTCCGCGACCACTACTCTCCCAGCTCGGCGGTCTGCGCCTTGCCGTCGGCCAGGAACTTCCCGGCGCCGATCGAGCCGCCGATGAGCTTGTCGTCGAGCGGGAGGAAGACGTCGTTGAACCACTTGGGCGCCACCGTGGCGACGCCGTCGAAGTCGAGGCTGACCTCCGTCGCGGCGCGGATCGACTCCTGGATCGAGGTGAGCTCCTCGGGAGCCGGGGAGTCGCCGCGCGACGGGATGTTCCCGGCGTCGGTCGCGATCCGGTCGATGTACTTCTTCTGCATCGCGAACGCCAGGAAGTCGGCGACCGCCTGCTGGTTCGTCGACTTCGGGTTCACGCCCCATCCGAGCGCGCCGATCGTGACCGCCGAACTCTTCGAGGCGTCGACCGGGGGCAACGAGATGATGCGCGGCTTGACCGCCTGGGCGCGCAGCGAGGCCGTCTCGCTGCCGAGCCAGGTGCCGTTCAGGTTGAAGGTGTGGTCGCCGGCCGCCCATGCGTTCTGGGCGTCGGGGAACTTGGTGGCCATGTAGTCGGGCTGGAAGAGCCCGGCCTTCACGAACGACTCAAGCTCGGTCACCGCCCGCTTCACCTCGGGGCGGTCCCAGGCGGCGGGGTCCTCGGCGAGCTGCCGCAGCGTGCCGGGGCCGGCCGTCGAGAGCAGCAGCTGGTAGAGCCAGAACGCGTTGTAGGAGTTGACCGTGCCGTCGAGCGCGATCGGCCGGCGCCCCGCGGCCTTCTCCTTGCCTGCGACGGCGAGGAGGTCGCCGAAGGTCTTGGGCGGGGTGGTGGCGAAGTCGGGGTAGCGGGCGGCGTCGTACCAGAGGCCCACGGAGAAGACGCTGTGGGGGACGAACCCGTAGCCCTTGTCGTCGCTGATCGCCTTCAGCACGCTCTTCGGCAGGACCTCCTCGATCGTGGTGTTCTCGCCGGGGATCTTGGCCTTGAAGACGGCCGACATGTCGCCGAGCGCGCCGGCGGCGCGGAACTCGGCGGTGTGGTCGATCGCCGTGTCGAAGAAGTCGGGCCCCTCGCCGGTCGCGATCGCGTTCTTGATCTGCTCTTCCTGGGCCTTGCCGAGCCACTGCACGTCGACCTTGACGCCGGTCTCCTTGGCGTAGTCGGCGATGACGTTCTCGAAGAGCGTGGCCTGCGGGGTGCCCTTGGCCCACTTCCCCCAGTAGACCAGCGGTTTCGCCGCCGGGCCGGACGCGGCGTCCGAGGACCCGCCGCCCTGGATCTTCGTGCCGCACGCACTCAGGGCGAGGAGCGCGCCGACGGCGGCCACTACGCGGATGCACTTGCGCATTGCTGCTTCCTTCTTGGGGCAGGCGTCCACGGAGGGCCGTGCGACGCGGAGGGGGGCTGCGATGCGCAATAATAAAGACAGTTTCTGTATTAATGGAAGAGGCTTGTTCGTACTCCGTGCGTCAACCTGGCGCCGCGGGAACCGAGAGGGTTGTGGATGAGCGTGCTGATCGGACGTGAAAAGAGCCTGCTGCACCGCGCCGGAGACCAGTCGCGGCTGCGCCGCCTGAACTCGCTGGCCGTGATCGAGGCGATCCGGCAGGAACCGCTCACCATTCCGATGGTCGCCCAGGCCACGGGGCTCTCGAAGACCGCCGCGGACTCCGTCGTCGCCAACCTCGTCACGCTCGGCTGGGCCGCCCCGGTCGAGCCGCTGGCCCCGACCGGCGCCGGAAGGCCGGCCAGCCGCTACCGCTTCCGCGCCGAGGCGGCGGTCGTGGCCGGCGTCGACATCGGCCAGCACACCACCAGGGCCGAGATCGCCGACCTGAACGGCGAGGTGCTGAGCTCGGGGTCGGTCGCCTCGTCCGTCTCCGAGACGCCCCGCGACCTCGTCGCCGCCGCGGTGAAGGTCGTCGATCGGCTGCTCGCCGAGCAGGGCCGCGGGCGTGCCGAGGCGTGGGCGATCGGCGTGGCCGTGCCCGCCGTGGTCTACCAGGACGTCATCACCAAGGGGGCGGAGGGCTGGGCCGGGTTCAGCGTGCGCGCGGCGCTGGAACCGCACTTCGAGTGCCCGATCGCGGTGGAGAACGACTCGAACCTGGCCGCGTTCGCCGAGGCGTGGAAGGGCAGCGCCACCGACGCGACCTCGATGATCTACGTGCACTCGGGCAACCGCACGGGAGCGGGGCTCGTGCTGAACGGCATGGTCGTCCGCGGCGCGAACGGCGCGGCCGGCGAGATCGGCGCGCTGCCGCAGCTCGGCTGGGAGCACGCCCAGGAGTTCCTGCACGACGTACGGCTCGCCGACGGGCGGCGGCTCAACCGCGAGGAGGTGTTCGCCGCCGCGGCCGAGGGCGAGGCGGCGGCCGTCCAGGCGGTCGACCGGTTCAGCGCGGAGATCGCGATCGGCATCGCCGCGCTCGTGCTCGCGATCGACCCCGAGATCGTGGTGGTCGGCGGCGGCAACGCGCGTGCCGGCGACACCTTCCTGGAGCCGCTCCGCCGGCACGTCGAGACCCTGTGCACGGTACGGCCGGCGCCGCCGATCGTGCCCTCGACGCTGAAGGAACACGGGTCGATCACCGGGGCGGCCGGGCTCGCGGCCAACACCGTCCTGGAGCAGTTGTACGCGGCGGCCTCCGGCGGGCAGACCCTGTCCAGCACCGACGTCCCGCCATGGCGCTGGGGCGCGGCGACGGGTGGAGCAAGCTCGTGAGCGCCCACCAGACATCGGATGAATGCTCGCACAACCCTTGCTGTCGGCTTGGAGATCGGGCTACCTTTCCTCCAACGTCTCCCCCCGCCTTGGAGTGGTCATGGCTCGCTTACGCCGACTTCTCGCCGCCTCGATGCTCACTGTCATCGGATGTATCTCTTCTCCCGCCTTGGCATCAACGGAAGGCCCGTACGAGCCGACCGTCGAATCACTGAACAGTCATCCGACCCCCAAGTGGTTCAACAACGATAAATTCGGCATCTTCCTCCATTGGGGCGCGTACTCCGTCCCAGCGTGGGGCCCGCGCGGCAGTTACGCCGAGTGGTACTGGTACTACATGAACTCCCCGGGTAACGAGACCAATCGCTACCACCGGGCCACGTACGGAGAGGACTTCTCCTACGACCGCTTCGCCGAGCAGTGGAAGGCCGAGAAGTTCAACGCGGCCGACTGGGTCAAGCTCTTCAACGACGCCGGGGCCAAGTACTTCGTCCTCACCTCCAAGCACCACGAGGGCGTCGCCCTGTGGGACAGCAAGGTGAGCGAGCGCGACACCATGGCGATGGGCCCGAAGCGGGACCTGGCGAAGGAGCTGTTCAGCGCGGCCCGCGCCGACGGGAAGCTGCGCGCGGGCTTCTACTACTCGCTCATGGAGTGGTACAACCCGCTGTTCACCGGCCAGCCGGCGACCAACCCGTACACCGGTCAGCCCGTGCCGTACACCGGGGCTCCGCAGAGCGGCGACTACGTCAAGGACTACATGCTCCCGCAGATGCGCGAGCTGATCGACGGCTACGACCCCGACATCCTGTGGTGCGACGGCCAGTGGGACCGCTCGGCCGCCCAGTGGCAGACCGCGGGCGTGATCGCCGACTACTACAACAAGGCGCTCAAGAAGGGCAAGGAGGTCGCGGTCGCCAACCGGTGCAAGATCGAGAGCGGCGCGCTGGAGAGCCACGAACTGGACTTCCAGACGCCCGAGTACTCCGTCAAGCCGGACATCGACCCGGTCAAGTGGGAGTCCAGCCGCGGCATCGCGCACTCCTACGGCTACAACCAGAACGAGCCCGTCGAGGACTACCTGAGCTCCGACCAGCTCGTGGACTCCTTCGTGGACATCGTCAGCAAGAACGGCAACCTGCTGCTGGACGTGGGCCCGAAGGCCGACGGCACCATCCCCGACGTGCAGCGGGAACGGCTGCTGGACATGGGCTCCTGGCTGAAGGTCAACGGCGAGGCCATGTACGGCACCACGTACTGGAACCGGGCCGAGGAGAAGGGCGGTCCGGACGACCTCCGGTACACCGTCAAGGACGGCGTCCTCTACGCGACCGCGCTGAAGTGGCCGGGCGAGCAGCTCACCCTGGGCGCGGACGTGCCGGTCGGCCCCGGGACGCGCATCACGCT
The DNA here is from genome assembly GCF_014648435.1 of Nonomuraea spiralis. Classification (GTDB taxonomy): domain Bacteria; phylum Actinomycetota; class Actinomycetes; order Streptosporangiales; family Streptosporangiaceae; genus Nonomuraea; species Nonomuraea spiralis. Next base: position 69,839 of record NZ_BMRC01000009.1, on the reverse strand, counting down.
GCTCGGCTCCGACAGCGGCCCGCTGCGGTGGCAGCGCGACGAGCAGGGCCGGGTGGTCGTCACCACCCCCGCCGAGACCGGGCAGTACGCCTACTCCTTCAAGATCGAGACGCCCGGTGTGTCGGCCCTGCCGCGCTTCGGCACCGATCTGCCCGAGTTCGTACAGGCCGGTGAGACCTTCAGCGGCAAGGTGACCGTCACCAACCCCGGCTCCAAGCCGCTGCGCGGGGCCTCGCTGGACCTCACCGCGCCCGAAGGCTGGACGGTGAGCCCGGCGAGCACCAGGATCGGCAACCTGGCGGGCGGGGCGAGCGCCGACGTGCCCGTCACCGTGACCGTCCCGGCCGGGGCCGAGCCCGCCGCGCTGCCGATGCGGGCGACGCTCAGGTCGGGCCGGTTGCGCGCGCCGTACCCGGTCCCCGTCTCGGTGGCGCTGCCCAACCTGGCCCAGGGCAAGCCGGCCACCCAGAAGAGCACCGGCTACGACGCTCCGGCCGCACGGGCCGTGGACGGCGACACGAACGGCGACTTCTGGAGCGGCTCGGTCAGCCACACCGCGGAACCGGCCAACGAAGCCTGGTGGCAGGTCGACCTCGGAGCCTCGGCCAGTCTGGACAGCGTGGAGATCTGGAACCGCACCGACTGCTGCGGTGACCGGTTGCGGGACTACTGGGTGATCTCCTCCGACCAGCCGATCATCGCGGACGGGCTGGAGGAGGCCCGCACCGCGCCGGGCGTGACCGCCGTACACGTGCAGGAGCAGGCCGGGCGGCCCAGCAGCACCAAACTGCCCGCCGGCACGTCCGGCCGGTACGTACGGATCCAGCTCGCCTCGGGCACCAACCCGCTGGTCCTCGCCGAAGTACGGGTGAGAGGCCGCTGACACAAGCGGCGATCATCAGCCGCCGATCGCCGCGCTCGTCATGGGCGCGGCGGTCGGCCTGACCGGCACGGCGGGAACCGGCAGGACTCCCGCTTCACCTTCCTCACGGCCCCCACGGCTCCCGGACGTTGGTTACGCTCGAACAAGATCCACGAGCAGGGGGTGCGCCGTCGTGCTGATCCGATTACTCGGCCCGGTGGAAGTGGAACGTCCTGGGCAGGTGCTGCCGGTGCGACCGCCACAGGTGGCGCTGGCACTGGCCGCGCTCGCGTGGGAGGTCGGCCGGGTCGTCCCGGTCGAGTCGCTGCTCGGACGGGTCTGGGGCGAACGGGTCCCGCCGGGGGCGCGGCGCACCCTGTACACGCTCATCACCCGCGTCCGCCGCGACGTCCTGGCGGACGAGGGCGCCGTCGTCCACCGGCCCGGCGGCTACCTGCTCGACCTGGACGACTCCGCCGTGGACGTGTCGCGCTTCCGCGGTCTCGCCGAACGGGCGACGACCGAACCCGATCCGGCGCGGCTGCTCGGCGAGGCCCTGGAGTTGTGGCGCGGCGACCCACTGACCGGGCTGCCCGGCGAATGGGCCGAACGCGCCCGCCACCGCCTGCACGACGAACGCAAGGAGAACCTGCTGCGGTGGGCACGCGCGGTGACCACCCGCGACGCCGCGGCCGCGGTGGCCGCGTTGTCGCCGCTGGCCGACGAGCACCCGCTGGACGAACTGGTCGCCGTCGCGCTGATCGAGGCGCTGCACACCTGGGGCCGTACGGCCGAGGCGCTGGCCCGCTTCGCCGGCGTGCGCCGGACGCTGGCCGAGGAGCTGGGCGTCGAACCCGGCGCGGCGCTGCGGCGTGCCCATCGGATGTTGCTGCGCTCCGGTGACACGGCCGACCCCGCCCGCGTGGTCCCCGCCCAGCTCCCCGGCGACCTGAGGGGCTTCGTCGGCCGGGCGGCCGAGCTGGCCCGGCTGACCGCGGCGGCGCGCGGCGACCAGCCGCCGGCCGCCGCGGTCTGCGCGATCTCCGGACCGCCCGGAGTGGGCAAGTCGTCACTCGCGCTGCACTGGGCCCACGTGAACCGCGACCGCTTCCCGGACGGCCAGCTGCACGCCGATCTCGGCACGCTCGGCCCGGCCGACGCGGCCGCGGTGCTCCCCCGGTTCCTCACCGCCCTCGGGGTCCCGGAGACGCAGGTGCCGTCGGACGTCGAGGCCCGGATCGGTCTCTACCGCAGCCTGCTGGCCAGCCGGCGGGTCCTCGTCGTGCTCGACGACGCGCGCGGCGCCGACCAGGTACGCCCACTGCTGGCCACCGCGCCGGGATGCCTGACGCTGGTCGTCAGCCGTTCCGAGTTGTCCGGTCTCGCGGTCACCACAGGGGCCTCCCTGGTACGCCTGGACGTCCTCCCCGACGACGACGCCCACCGCCTGCTGGCGGCGCGGCTGGGGGAACCCCGGCTGGCGGCCGAGCCCGAGGCCACCGCGCTGATCATCCGCCGGTGCGGCCGATTGCCGCTGGCACTGGCGATCGTCGCGGCACAACTCGCGCAGGGCGACGAACTGCCGCTGGCCAAGGCCGCCGCGGACCTCGCGCGGGCCGGCACGGACCTGGAACCGTTCGCCCACACCGATCCGGCGGTCGACCTGCGCCACGTCTTCGGGCGGTCGTGCCGGCACCTGCCCGCGCTCGCGATCCGCCTGTTCCGGCGCCTCGGGCTGCACCCCGGCCCGGCCCTGCCGCTCGCGGCCGCGGCGAGCCTGGCCGCCCTTCCGGTGGAGACCGCGGGTGAGCTGTCGGCGCAGCTCGTCCGCGCCAACCTGATCGACGTACGCGCGCGTGGCCGCCTGCGTACGCACGACCTGCTGCGGGTGTACGCGGCGGAGCTGGCACGGGCCATGGACAGCCGCGCGGCGCTGCGTGCCGCGACGCGGCGGCTGCTGGACTACTACCTGCACTCGGCGTGCGCCGCGAGCGAGCTCTGCTACCCCCACCGCGAGCGGCTGACGCCGGAGCCGCGGGCACGCGGGGCCGTGCGGGAACGGTTCGCCGGCCCGGTGGAGGCCCTGCGCTGGTACGCCGACGAGGCGGTGACGCTGCCGTCCCTGCTGGCGGAGGCGGCCGCGGCGGGGCTGGACCGGCACACGTGGCAACTGGCGTGGGCGTTCGCCGAGTTCATGCAGCGCCACGGCCCGTGGGAGCAGATCCTGAGCGTTCAGGCCGTGGCGCTGGACGCGGCCGGCCGGCTCGGCGACCGGCTGGCCCAGGCCCGTTCCCACAGCAGCATCGCGCGCGCCCACGCCAAGCTCGGCCTGGAACGGGAGGCGGTCGAGCACTTCCGGCGGGCGATCGACCTGCACGAGGACCTCGACGAGCCGGTTCTCGAAGCGCACCTGCACCTCGGCGTCTCGACCTCGCTGAACCGGCTGCGCTCCGGCGAGGCGCTGGGCCACGTGCTGCGCGCGCGGGAGCTGTTCCGGCAGGTGGGCGACGTCATCGGCGAGGCACGGGCGTTGAACAACGCGGGCTGGCTGCACGCCGAGGCCGGCGAGTACGACGAGGCGCTGGACCACTGCCGCCGGGCGCAGCGCATCCTGGCCGAGTCCGGGTACGCCCAGGGCGAAGGGCACGCCTGGGACAGCATCGCCTACGTGCTGGCGGCCATGGGCGACCTCGCGCAGGCGGTGACGTGCTACGAGCGGGCCGTCGAGCTGCTGCGCGGCTGCGGCGACCTGCACCCGGCCGCCGAGACGCTGGTCCGCCTGGGCGAGACGCACCTACGGGCGGGCGACACCGCCTCCGCGCTCGACGCCTGGCGGCGGGCGGCGGAGTGCTACGACACGCTCGGCGATACGCAGGCCGACCGGGTACGGGCCCGCATCACGGCCTGTGACCAGCGCCGATAGGCCGTTAAGAAATCATTCAGAGATCGATCAACCCCTGGGTGCAGGCTGCGACGAGCGGCGGTACGGCGGCCCTGGGCCGGCCGGACCCCGCCGCGCCGAGCGGGCGAGGGCCCGCTCGGGACTGCCGAAAGGGAGGCTTCGATGCGTGCGATGACCAGAATGGCCGACCGGCTGCTCGAAATGATCGTGCCGCACACGGTGGCCCGCGCCACCGACTGCTCCTACGAGTGCTGCAGCGGCTGGGGCATCGGCCGCTACTGCTGCTACTACCCGGACGGTCACCGTTCGTGTGGCTCCTGCCAGCGTTACGACTACTGCTACTGATCACCCGCCACGATGACCGGTGCCCGGCGGCATGACGCGGCCGGGCACGTTCATGAGCTTTCACACGGAGGTGTCCTGTGCCCTACCTGATCGCGACCGTGGTCCTCGTCGGCGCCCTGTGTCTGGTGGACCTGGTGTTGACCCTCGCCGTGGTCCGCCGGCTCAAGGAGCACACGAAACTGATCGACGCCCTGTACGAGCTCGCCGACGCGGGCGGCCCGGCCGGAGCGTCCGGCGGGGTGGCCGTCGGCGAGGTCGTCGGCGACTTCGACGCGACGACCGTGGAAGGGGGCCACGTGACGCGCGACCTCCTGCCCGAGGGGACGGTCGTCGCGTTCCTCTCGCCGGACTGCCGAGGTTGTCACGAGCAGCTTCCCGAGCTGGCCTCCTGGGCGGCGGGGCAGGACCGGTCACGGGTGCTGGCCGTGGTCGACGGCCGGTCCGGGGACCCGGCGGAGCTGGTCACGACGCTGCTGCCGGTCGCCCAGGTCGTCCTGGACGACGCGCGCCCGCACGTGGCCGACGCGTTCCGGGTCCGGTCCTTCCCGGCCTTCTTCCAGGTGTCCGCGGGCGGCAGGCTGCTCGCGACCGCGCCCAGGCTCTCCCGGCTGGCAGCCGGATCCCCGGCGTGACCGGCAGCCGGCCCGCCACGGCACCGAGTTCGCGGGTCCTGGCGGGGTGCGCGGCCCGCGCCGCCGGGACGGTGTGGCGGGCGGCGCCGGCCCACGTGCTCGCCTACCTGGCGACCACCCTCGTCGGCGCGGCCGGACCGGTCGCCCTGGCGTGGCTGGCCAAGGCCGTGCTCGACGGGGTGGCATCGGGGCGGGCCGGCGTGCTGCCCGGCCTGGCGCTGGGCATCGCCGCCGTGACGACGGCCGGCGCGGCGGCGGCGCACGCCGGGCAGTACCTGCGTGCCGAGGTGGACCGCCGGGCGGCGTTGCGGGCCAAGGACGAGCTGTTCGCGGCGGTGTCCGGCTTCCCGGGGCTGGCCCGGTTCGAGAGCCCCGCGTTCCTCGACCGGCTGCGCCTGGCCCAGCAGAGCGCGAGCAACCCCGGCAGGCTGGTGGACACGGCGCTCTCGGCCGCGCGCGGCGCGCTCACCGTCGCCGGGTTCATCGGGGCCCTGGTGGTGATCAACGTGGGGTTCACCGTGCTGGTCGTGGTGTCGGCCGTGCCTGCGTTGCTCATCGAGCTCCGGATGTCGCGGCAGCGGGTCGCGATGTTGTGGCGGATCGGTCCCGCCGAGCGCAGGGAGATGTTCTACGCGCAGCTGATGTCCACCGTGGACGCCGCCAAGGAGACCCGGCTGTTCGATCTCGGCGCGTTCCTGCGGCTGCGCATGCTGACCGAGCTGCGCTCGGCGAACGCCGCCCGCCGCCGGACGGACCGGCGGGAGTTCCTGGTACGGGCCAGCCTGGCGGGCACCTCGGCGGTCGTGGCCGGTGCGGGGCTGGTCTGGGCGATCCTCGCGGCGGGCCGCGGGCAACTCGGCGTCGGTGACGTGTCGATGTTCGTGGCCGCCGTCGCCGGGGTCCAGTCCGCGCTGAACGTCGTGGTGTCGGCGGGTGTGATGGCGTACGAGCAGTTGCTGACGTTCCATCACCATGTCGCGATCGTGACCGCCGGGCCCGGCCTGCCCGTGCCGGAGCGTCCCCGTTCCCTGCCGCCGCTGCGCCGGGGCATCGAGCTGCGTGACGTCTGGTTCCGCTACAGCGAGGACCATCCGTGGGTGCTGCGCGGCCTCGACCTGTTCATCCCGCACGGCGACTCGGTCGCCCTGGTCGGACGGAACGGCGCGGGCAAGAGCACGCTGGTGAAGCTGCTGTGCCGGTTCTACGACCCGACGCGCGGCGTCGTCCTGTGGGACGGGGTCGACCTCCGCGACGTGCCGCCGGAGACGCTGCGCGCCCGGATCGGCGCGGTCTTCCAGGACTTCGTGGCCTACGAGCTGACCGCGGCCGACAACATCGCGGTGGGCGACCTGTCCGCCGCCGGGGACCGGGCGCGGATCGAGCGGGCGGCGCGGGAGGCCGGCGTCCACGACACCGTCGAGGCCCTGCCCGCCGGGTACCGCACGCTGCTGAGCCGCGGGTTCCGCCCCGACCAGGAGGACGGAACGGCTGAGGGCGTGGCGCTGTCCGGCGGGCAGTGGCAGCGGGTCGCCCTGGCCAGGGCGTTCCTCCGGCACGACCGCGACCTGATGATCCTCGACGAGCCCAGCGCCGGGCTGGACCCCGAGGCCGAGTACGAGGTGCATCGGCAGCTCGCGCGGCTGCGCGGCGGGCGTACCAGCGTGCTCGTCTCGCATCGACTCGGGGCGGTCCGTGACGCCGGCCGGATCGTGGTGCTGGCCGACGGCGTCGTGACCGAGGAGGGCACGCACGCGGCGCTGCTGGCCGGCGGCGGCGCGTACGCGCGGCTGTTCACCCGGCAGGCCGCCGGCTACCGGGACGACGCGCAGCCGACGGGGGCGGCACGATGACCGGCCCGAATCCCGGTGCGGTGGCGCTGGTCGCGGGCGTGGCAGGGCTGGTCGCCGGGGCGGTCTGGCTGCGCCGGCGGTACGTGGTGGTGACGGTCCACGGCGAGAGCATGCTGCCCGCGTACCGGCCGGGCGAGCGTGTGCTCGTCCGGCGGACGTCGTCCCGGTCGTTGCGTACCGGCCAGGTCGTGATCCTGGGCGCGGACCCCGGCGGGGACAGGACCGTCACCGGAGCACGCTGGATCATCAAGCGGGTCGCGGCCGTCCCGGGCGACCCGATACCGCGTGACACCGTGCCCGCCCTGCGCACCGCGCCGGGCACGCGGGTGCCGACGGGCCGCCTGGTCGTCCTGGGGGACAACGCGAACCGCTCGTACGACTCCCGCCACTCGGGATACCTGACCGCGGACCGCCTGCTCGGCGTGGTCCTCCGCAAGATCGGCGGCGGGGTCCTGGACGGGTGACGCCGGGAGCACACCCGCGACCGCTAAGGGCCGGGACGCAGTGAGTTCCGGTAGGGCGGCATGAAGCGGAGCCTGGGCATCTGGTCGGCCAGCACTCCCCCGTCGACGACCAGGGTGGAGCCGGTGACGTAACGGGCCGCCTCCGACGCCAGGTAGGCCACCGCGCCGGCGACGTCGTCCGGCCGGCCGTAGCCGCCGCGCAGCGGGATCCGCTCCTCCCACGCCGCTTCGAACGCCTCGCGGTCGAAGGGGAAGTCCCCGTCGATCGGGGTGGCGATCATGCCGGGCGCGACGGCGTTGACGGTGATGCCGTGCGCGCCCAGCTCGGCGGCGAGCGAGCGGGTGATCAGTTCCAGGGCGCCCTTGGAGGCGTTGTAGTGGGCCAGGCCGGCTTCGGCCATGAGGCCGTTCTTGGAGGAGACGGAGACGATCCGCCCCCGGACCCCGTCAGCGATCATGTGCTCGGCCACCCGCTGCGACAGGAAGAACGGCGCGTCGCAGTTGACCCGCATGACGGCCTGCCAGCCGGCCACGGTGATCTCGTTGAAGTGCTCAAGACGAGCCACCCCGGCGTTGTTGACCAGGACGTGGATCGGCCCGTGGTCGCGCCGGACCGCGTCGGCGAGCCCGGCCAGGCCCTCGGTGTCGGCCAGGTCGAACCCGTACGCGCAGCCCGCGCCCGGCCGGTCGACGGTGATCACCCGGTAGCCGTCGGCCGACAGGCGTCCGGCGATGGCCTGGCCGAGGCCCCTGGCGGCGCCGGTGACGACGGCCAGTTCGGTCATGACAACCCCAGCAGGTCGAGCGACGGGCGGTGGATGAGCTTCTCGATCTCCTCCTGGTCCAGGGGCGGCAGGCCGGGGATGCCGGGGACGGCGCCGACGGCCCGCAGCCCCTCCACCGAGGCGTCCACCGTGGTGAAGGGGTAGTCGCTGCCGAACAGGAGCTTGGCCCACACCCCGTAGTCCTGGGCCAGGCGCAGGCTGTGCCAGAGCTGGAAGGGGCGGTAGTGCAGGGCGGAGACGTCGGCGTAGACGTGGCGGTGCTTGCGGATCACCGCGATGCACTCCCCCTCGTACGGGTGGCCGAGGTGGGCCAGGACCATGCGCAGCTCCGGGTGCCTGATGGCGACCTCGTCCAGGTGCACCGGCAGCGCGTACCGCAGGGGCGCGGCCGAGACGAACGTGGTCCCGGTGTGGACGAGCAGCGGCAGGCCGTGGCGGGCGGCGTAGGCGTACAGGTCGTCCAGCTCGGGGGCGGCCGGGTCGAAACCGGCGTACATCGGCATGAGTTTGATGCCGCGCAGCCCGAGGTCGCGGTGGCCGTGTTCCAGCTCGTCGCGCCAGCCTGGCTGGGTGGGGTCCAGCGACAGGTAGCCGATGAGCCGGTCGGGGTGCTCGCCCGCGTAGGCGGCCACGGCGGCGTCGTCCACCCACAGGCCCGAACGCCTGGCCTTGCCGCCCACCACGACGGTGCGGGTGCCGGGGGGCGAGGTGGCGGCGTAGTCCGCCCAGCGCACGGTCAGGTCGACGTGACCGCCGTGCGCGCGGGCGGACTCGGCCGCGAACGGGTCGCCGACGTCGTCCGGGCAGGTGAACAGGTGGGAGTGGACGTCAACGATCACGCTTCTCCCAGCCCTCCTTGAACATGTTCCAGAACCGGTGGGACGGCGGGTGCTCGGCGAAGACCTCGTCGGCCAGCTCGACGCCGAGCCCCGGCCGCTCCGGCAGCCCGATGTGGCCGTCGGTCACGGGCAGCACGCCCTTCAGCGCCTCGAAGACGTACGGCTCCAGCATGCCGTCGAACGTCTCCAGGACGAGCAGGTTCGGCATGCCGAGCACGGCGTGGACGGAGGCGGTGGTGCACAGCGGGGAGTTGGAGTTGTGCGGGGCGACGAGCATGGCGTGCACGTCGGCCTGCGCGGCCAGCTTCCTGATCTCGGTGAACCCGCCGGCCATCGACAGGTCGGGCTGGATGATGTCGACCGCGCCGGTGGCGAACAGCCGGGCGTACTCGTAGCGGTTGTGGAAGTGCTCGCCGCCGGAGATGGGCATGGCGGCGCGGGCCCGCAGCTCGGCGTAGCGCTCGATGTGCGTCCACGGCAGCGGCTCCTCGAACCAGCCGAGGTCGAACGGCTCCAGTTCGCGTACGAGCCGGACGGCGGTGGGCATCGCGAAGCGGGCGTGCCCCTCGACGAAGAGGTCCAGATCCGGCACGGCCTCGCGGACGGCCGCGACGATGTCGACCGAGAGCCGCAGCTCGGCCCGGGACAACTCACCCAGCCCGGCCCCGAACGGGTCGAACTTCAGCCCGGTGTAGCCGCGCGCGGCGACCTCCTTGGCCTTGGCCGCGAACACCTGCGGGTCGCGCTCGCCGGTGTACCAGCCGTTGGCGTAGACCCGTACGGAGTCGCGGCAGGCGCCGCCGGTCAGCCGGTAGACGGGCACGCCGAGCGCCTTGCCCATGATGTCGTGGAGCGCCTGGTCGACGCCGGAGACGACGATGCCGCCGACGTCGCCGCCGCGCAGGAAGTCGCCCTGGTACATCCGCAGCCAGATCTCCTCGACGTCGAAGGGATCGGCGCCGATCAGGTGGCGCTGTGCCATGGCCTCGGTCAGCGAGCAGGTCTCCCGGCCCCGGTAGGGGTGGGTGATCTCGCCGATGCCGGTGAGCCCTTCGTCGGTGTGGACGCGTACGTAGGAGAAGTCGCGCCAGGCGGTGCCGAGGGACAGGGTCTCGACGCGGCTGATCCGTCCGGCGGGGCCGGTCGGGCGCTTGGTGTCAACGGTGAGCATCGGCTCCGCCCATGGTGCTGGCGCCGGTCAGGTCGAGCACGTCGCCGCGGGCGAGCTCGGCGGCCGTGGCGGCCGATTCCAGCAGGTGGTCGACGTCGGCGTCGGTGTGGGCGTAGGAGACGTGGCTGCGCTTGAGGTTGAGAGGCAACTCGAAGATGCCGTGCTCCAGCAGGCGGCGGCGGTACCCGATGAACATGTTGGCATCATTGCGCAGCAGGTCGTCGTAGGTGCGGGCGGGTCCGGTCATGAAATATCCGACGAAGACCGAGCCGTACCCGCTGACCAGCGCCGGGATGTCCAGCGAGGCGAAGACCTCGGCCAGCCCGGTCCTGATCCGCTCGCCGAGGCGGAAGACGTGCTCGTGCACCGGCTCCTCGCGCAGCTTGCGCAGCGTGGCCAGGGCGGCCGCGACGACGGCCGGGTGGCCGTTGTAGGTGCCGGCGAAGAAGGCCGGGCCACCGGGCCGCGAGCTGAACAGCTCCATGAGATCGGCGCGGCCTCCGAGCGCGCCCACCGGGTAGCCGTTCGCGATCGCCTTGCCCATGGTGGTGAGGTCGGGGGTGATCCCGGAGATCGCCTGCCAGCCGCCGAGGTGGTGGCGGAAGCCGGTGATCACCTCGTCGAAGATCAGTACGCTCCCCGCCCTGGTGCACTCCTCGCGCAGCGTCCGGAGGAACTCCTGCTCGGGCAGCAGGCAGCCGACGTTGTGCGGCACCGGCTCCAGGATGACGGCGGCGATGTCGTCGCCGTGCTCGGCGAACGCCCGCCGTACGGCCTGCTCGTCGTTGAACGGCAGGACCAGCGTGGCCTCGAGCACCTCGGGCAGGATGCCGGTCGAGATCGGGTCGTGCGTGCCGACCTTCTCCGGCGCGGAGATCACGTTGAGGCTGACCGCGTCGTGCCAGCCGTGGTAGCAACCCTGGAACTTCACCACGAGCCGGCGGCCGGTCGCGGCCCTGGCCACACGCAGGGCGTGGAAGGTGGCCTCGCTGCCGGTGCTGGTCAGGAGCACCTTCTCCACGCTCGGCACGAGTTCGGCCAGGGTCTCGGCGAGCTCGACCTCGCCGGCGGTGACGCCCACGCCGCACAGGTCGACCGTTCGGCCGGCCTCGGCGACGGCCGCGCCGACGTCGGGGTCGTTGTGGCCGAGCAGCGGCGGGCCGAAGGCGGCGTGGTAGTCGACGTACTCCCGTCCTTGCGAGTCGCGGAAGCGGGCGCCGGCGGCCTCGGTGATCACCAGGTCGGTGAGCCCGGGGATGCTGCGCTGCCCGCTGTTCACGCCGCCGGGGATGACCTGGCGGGCGCGCTCGGCTAGGTGCTTCAAATCTCTCTCCTCTGACGCGCCTCCCGGCCCGGCCCGGCCTGGGGTGCGCTGGTCATCCGCCACAAATTCCGAACAGTGTTTGGCAATACCGAACAGTCGAGGGAGATTGAAACACGAGAATGGGTGGGGGTCAACGATGAATTCCGCTAAACTGTTCGGCTGTGACGAACACTGCTGCTGAGGAATCGCGATATTGGGTCCGCAGCGTCGCCCGCGCCGCCGAGGTGCTTGAGGTCCTGTCCCGCGTGGGGCAGGGCGGCGGCATGAGCGTGACCGAAGTCGCCGCGGCCTGCGGATTGAGCAAGAGCGCCGCCTTCGCCACGCTCTACACGCTGCGCGCCTACAGCCTGGTCGCCGACGACGGCGAGGGCATGAACCGCCGCTACCGGCTGGGCATGGCGCTGGCCAGGCTGGGAGCGAGGGCCCAGGACCAGCTCTCGCTGCGCGACGTGGCCCGGCCGGCGCTGGTCCAGCTCACCGAGCGCACCGGGATGAACTCCAGGCTCGCGGTGCCCGAGGCCGGACAGGCCGTCGTCGTCGACCAGGTGAGCAACGGCGAGCGCATCCAGGTCGACCTGCGGATGGGCACCAGAGAGCTGCCCCACTGCACCGGGCTGGGCAAGGCACTGCTGGCCGAGATGGACGACGACGAGGTCGCCAGGGTCGTCGGCCAGGTCGGCCAGCCGCGCAGGACCGGCCACACGATCACTGAGCTGCCGCTGCTGCTGGCCCACCTGAAGACGGTCAGGGAGCTCGGCTACGCGGTCGACGACGAGGAGGACGCCGACGGGATCTTCTGCATCGGCAGCGCGCTGCGCGACCACACCGGCGCCTGCGTGGGCGCGATCAGCATCACCTCGCTCAAGCGCGACCTGCCCGCCTGGCGCTACCAGGAGCTCGGCCGGGAGGTGCGGGAGACCGCGGCGACGATCTCCAGGAGTCTCGGGCATCCCGCGTGACGGCTTGACAGATCGGCGGCCACTGTCTAGCGTCCTCGCCAATCGTTTCGGGCGAAGAGCCGACTCCGAGCGCCGCGGCCCCGGCGCCGGAGGTCCAGGGCCGCAGCACCGCCGCCTGCCCGCCTTCGCACGCCGCCCGGCCTTCCCATCACCCCGTTCCCGAAGGCCTTCCCCCCATGAACCATGTAGCCGACGTCGCACGCCTTCTCGCGCTCGACGTCTCCCGACTCGCCGACGGCACGCTCCTGCGTGTCGCGGGTTACCATCGCGCCGGTGACGGCGGCGGCAAGCTCGTCCGCTGGGACGCGGCCTCCACCGCCCCCGCCAACGGCGGCACGGTCCTCGGCTCCGCGCCCAAGGGCCGCTGGATCCAGGTCCACGACGGCTGCCTCGACTTCCGGGCGTTCGGCGTCCTCGACGCCAGGACGCCCGCGGACGCGGCGCTGGAGGCCATGGTCAACGACCCGGCCGTGTCCAGGATCGAGGCCCGCACCGACCTCAACTTCGTCAGGCGCCACACCTTCCGGCGCTCGGACATCGTGCTCGACTTCGGCGGCCACACCATGACCACCGAGGGCATCGAGAAGAACTCCCACGACAACCCGTTCGGCGCGGTCCTGTTCTTCCAGGGCGAGACGACCAAGACCGTCGTCACCGGTACGCTCACGGCCACGGTCCCCGACCTGGCCGACGTCTTCGAGGTCGACTCCCGCGAGTTCCGGGTCGGCCAGTGGTGGGCCGTGGAGGTCGACCGGCTGGCCGGCACGTACGAACGCGAGCTGCAGCGCCTGGTCCAGATCACCCAGATCGTGGACGGCCGGCACGTCCGGGTGAACTACAAGAACGGCTGGGAGCTCGCGGCCGGCCGTACGCTGACCTGGACGCTGACCAGGCCGGTCGAACGCGCCCACGTACGCGACCTGCGCTTCGAGGCCGCCCCCGGCGGCGACGAGTACACCGGCTCGCACCCGATCGCCTACGAGTACGCCGTCCACTGCGACGTCGACGGCGTGCACGCCACCGGCAGCTTCTGGCCGGTGATCATGCGGCGCTGGTGCACCCACTTCCGCACCGAGCGCTGCAGCCTGAAGAACCCCCCGACCGTCATGTACGGCGGCGCCGGCTACCTGACCCAGCAGATCTACTGCCTGTACGGCCACGTCGCCGACTGCACCACGTCCAATGTCCGCCACCTCAACGACTTCACCGCCAGCGCCTACTGCACGGTCGAGAACTGCCACGGCGACGGCGACGACGAGGGCGGCAACCCCTTCACCACCCACGGCCAGTACGAGCACGACCTGGTCTTCACCGGCAACTCCGGCCTCATGGACATCGCCAACAGCGGCGCCCTGTGGGGCACCAGCGCCAAGCGCATCACCGTGCGCAAGCACCTGTGCTCGTGGTTCGTGGCCGGGACGAAGATCACCGACCTGACGCTGGAGGACGTACGGGTGATCCCGCGCTCGACGTTCGACCCGGCGGGAACGCTCCAGGTGAACGCCGACGGGCTGCACATGCGCGGCTGCTCGGCCAGGACGGTCGCGATCGGCCAGCGTTCCAACCGCTCCGGCCGGCCCAACGTCATCGAGGGCTGCTCCTTCGACCTGCCCAAGGACCAGGTGCTGGTGCAGACGCCGGTGAGCAACGCGCTGCACTTCAAGGAGTGCGTCATCACCGGCCTCGACGGCGCCACCCTGCGCGGCTCGGGTCCCCTGCGCTTCACCGGGTGCGTCCTGAGCGGCAAGGGCCAGGTCTCGCTGGGCTCGTCCGACGTCGTGATCAGCGGCGGCCGGCTCGACGGCGTGCGGGTCGAGCTGAGCGCCGTACGCGACCAGCGGCTGCGCCTGGAGGGCGTCACGCTGGAGGGCGGCGCCCTCTCCCGGGCCGCCGGTCCGGGAGTGCTGTCCTGGGAACTCGCGGCCTGTACGGCCTCGGCCACCCGCGTCGAGCTGGCCGCGGGCGACAACCGCTTCCGCGCCACCGGCTCCCGATTCACCGGCGGCGGCCTCGATCTGCGGGCCGCCACCGTCCTGGTGCACACCGGCTGCACCGAGGAGGGCGTCGAGCGCGCCTTCCCGCCGTCCGGTCCCCGCGTCCTCATCGCCGACACCCTCGCACTGTAAGGAACCCCTCCCATGGAACGTCGTGACATCCTGCGCGTCACCGGTTTAGCGGCTGTCGGCACCGTCCTGATGACCAAGCCCGCGCTCGCCGAGCCGGACAAGAAGCCCAAGGACGAGGTGCAGGCCGTCGGCACCGTCGCCGAATTGCTCGCCTTCGAGGCCGCCAAGCTGGCGGACGGCACGCTGGCGCAGGTCGCGGGCTATCTCAAGCCGGGCGACGGCGGCGGCAAGCTCGTCCGCTGGGACGCCGCGTCCACCGCCGCCGCCAACGGCGGCACGGTCCTCGGCTCCGCGCCCAAGGGCCGCTGGATCCAGCTGCACGACGGCTGCCTCGACTTCCGGGCGTTCGGCCTCTTCGACGACAAGACGCCCGCGGACGCGGCGCTGGAGGCCATGGTCAACGACCCGGCCGTGTCCAGGATCGAGGCCCACACCGACCTCAACTTCGTCAAGCGGCACAAGTTCCAGCGCTCCGGCCTGGTGCTCGACTTCGGCGGCCACACGATGCGCACCGTGGGCATCGAGAAGGCCGGTCAGGACGACCCGTTCGCGGCGGTGTTGTTCTTCCGCGGCAAGGTCACCTCCACCACGGTCACCCACAAGCTGAGCGCCGCGGTGCCCGACCTGTCGGACGTCTTCGAGGTCGCCGACTCCGCCGCCTTCAAGGTCGGGCAGTGGTGGAGTGCCGAGGTCAACGCGCTGTCCGGCCGCTGGGAGCGGGAGCTGCAGAAGCTGGTCGAGATCACTCAGATCGTCGACGGCACGCACATCCGCGTCGGGTACAAGAACGGCTGGGAGCTGGCCGCCGGCCGGACGATCACGTGGACCCTCGTCGAGCCGGTCGAGCGCGTGCACGTACGCAACCTGCGCTTCGAGGGCGTCGCGGACGGCGACCAGTACACCGGCTCGCACCCGCTGGCCTACGAGTACGCCGTCCACTGCGACGTCGAGGGCATCCACGGCACGGGCACGTTCTGGCCGCTGATCATGCGGCGCTGGGCCACCCACTTCCGCACCGAGCGCTGCACGCTGAAGAACCCCGCCAGCGTGACGTGGGGCGGGGCGGGCTACCTGACCCAGCAGATCTACTGCCTTTACGGCCACGTCAGCGACTGCCACACGGCCAACGCCCGCCACCTGAACGACTTCACCGCCAGCGCCTACTGCTACGTGGAGAACTGCCACGGCGACGGCGACGACCAGGGCCCGTTCGTCACCCACGGCCAGTACGAGCACGACCTGACCTACACCGGCAACTCCGGCCTGATGACCTTCGCCAACTCCGGCGCGGCCTGGGGCTCGGCGGCCAAGCGGATCACGGTGCGCAAGCACGTCTGCTCGTGGTTCGTGGCCCGGGTGAAGGTCACCGACCTGACGCTGGAGGACCTTCAGGTCATCGGCAAGCCGTCGCTGGACGGCTCGGGCATGATCTGGGTCAACGCCGACGGCGTGCAGATGCGCGGTTGCTCGGCCAGCCACACGCTGATCGTCTCCCAGCAGTCGAAGTTGTCCGGCCGCCCCAACCTGATCGAGGGCTGCGTCTTCAACGTCCCGGCCAAGAGCGAGATCGTCCAGGCGAACGTGACCGCGCCGGTGCACATCAGCCGTACCACGTTCAACGGCCTGAACGGCAACACCTTCAACGGCGCCGACCTGCGCCTGTCCGGCTCCACGCTGAACGGCGCCGAGGGTGCGGCCCCGCTGGTCCTCGCCGGGTCGGTGTCGCTGACCGGCTGCACCGTCAAGAACGTGGGCCTCGCCGCCCTCGGCAAGGCCGACCAGCGCGTCCGCCTCGACGGCGGCACCGAACTGGCCGGGGCCGGGTTGTCGCGGGTGGAGGGCGCCGGGCTCGTCTCCTGGCACCTGGCCGGGATCCGGAGCCAGAACGCCGGCGCCCACGTCCAGCTCGACTCCGGCAAGAACCGCTACACGGCGACCGGCTGCCAGTTCGGCGGCGGCCGCCTGTCGATCAAGTCCTTCGAGGTGGTCCAGCACACGGGCAACGTCGAGGAGGGCGTCACCAGGGAGCTGCCGGCCGACGGCCCGAAGGTCCTCACTTCAGGAAATCTGGTGATCTAGGTGCGCAAAGTCACGCTGGCGGTCGCGGGAGCGGGCAACCGGGGGCAGACGTACGCCTCCTGGATCGCCGCCCACCCCGAACGCGCGGAGCTGGTCGCCGTGGCCGACCCCGACCCCGCCCGCCGGGCCAGGCTCGCCGGGCCCGGGGTGCGCGAGCTCGCCGACTGGCGCGAGCTGCTGCGCGAGCGGGTGGCCGACGCCGTCGTCCTGTCCACCCAGGACCGCCTGCACGTCGAGCCCGCCGTCGCCCTGGCCCGGGCGGGTTACGCGCTGCTGGTGGAGAAGCCCATGGCGCCGACCGAGGAGGAGTGCCGCGAGATCGTCTCGGCCGTCCGCGAGACGGGCGTGCTCTTCGCCGTCTGCCACGTGCTTCGCTACACCCCCTACACCGCGCTGGTGAAGGAGACCGTGGACAGCGGGGTGCTCGGCGAGGTCATGAGCGTCGAGCACCTGGAACCGGTCGGCTGGTGGCACCAGGCGCACTCCTACGTGCGCGGCCCCTGGCGCAGCGAGCGCCTGGCCAGCCCGATGTTGCTGGCCAAGTCCTCCCACGACCTGGACTGGCTGGCCTACGTCACCGGGCTCAGGATCGAGAAGGTCGCCAGCTTCGGCTCGCTCGGCCACTTCAGGCCCGAGCGGCGTCCGGCCGAGGCCGCCGACCGCTGCCTCGACTGCGTCCTGGAGCCCGGCTGCCCGTACTCGGCGCCGCGGCTGTACCTGAACCGCGGCTACGACTGGCCGACCAGCGTCCTCGGCGAGAACGAGCAGCAGGTCATGGACGCCCTGCGCACCGGCCCGTACGGCAGGTGCGTCTACGCCTGCGACAACGACGTGGTCGACCACCAGGTCCTCGCCATGGAGCTGACCGGCGGGGCGACCGCGACCTTCACCATGACCGCCTTCACCGAGCAGACCCACCGCCAGACGAAGATCTTCGGCACCCACGGGCGGCTGATCGGCGACGGCGAGTCGGTCGAGGTGCTCGACTTCCGCGACGGCCGTACCACCCGTCGCGGCGTCGCGGAGACCGGCTCGAACGCCGGCGACGGCCACGGCGGCGGCGACGACGGCGTGATGGACGCCTTCGTCACCGCGCTGGCCACCGGCGACCCCGCACACGTGCGCTCGGGCCCCACCGAGTCGCTCCACAGCCACCTCGCGGTCTTCGCCGCCGAGAAGGCCCGGCACAGCGGCACGGTCCTCACCGTGCCCGCATCCTAGGAAGGAACGAACATGCGACTGCGCGCGCTGGCCGCCGCTGCGGCCGCCCTCGGTACCTTGACCGCCTGCGGCGGCGGTTCCGGAGGCGACGAGAAGCAGACCGTGACCATGTGGGTCTACCCGACCATCGTCGACCAGGCCAAGCACCAGGCGTTCTGGGACGAGCAGACCAAGGCGTTCGAGGCGGCCAACCCGAACATCGACGTCAAGGTCGAGATCTACCCGTGGGCCAAGCGCGACGAGGCGCTGTCCACGGCGATCGCCGGCAACAAGGCGCCCGACGTGGTCTACCTCATCCCCGACCAGCTCCCCAAGTACGCCAAGACGCTGGAGCCGGTCGACGCCTACCTGGCCGACAAGGCCGACTACCGGGACAACGCCCTGAAGTCGGTCACCATCGACGGCAAGGTCATGGGCGCGCCGATCCTCATGTCGGCCAACCCGCTGGTCTGCAACCAGAAGGCCTTCGACGCCGCCGGGGTCACCGAGTTCCCCAAGACCTGGAACGACGTGCTCACCCTGGCCCCGAAGTTCAAGGCCAAGGACGTGGACGTCACCAACTACTGGGCCGACCCCGCCGCCACCCTCAACCAGTCGTTCTACCCGCTGCTGTGGCAGGCGGGCGGCGACGTGTTCAGCGCCGACGGCAAGTCGGCGGGCTTCGCCGGCCCCGAGGGCGTCAAGGCGCTGACGTTCCTGAAGGACCTGGCCGAGGGCGGCTTCGTGGAGAAGGACCTGCTGACCGGGCTGCCCAAGTTCGAGCAGACCAGGACCGCGCAGAACAAGGTGGCCTGCACCTGGCAGCAGCTCCCCGCCGACGTCGAGTCGTTCTGGGGCAAGGAGAACATCAAGGTCATGCCTCCGCTGACCGACACCAAGCAGGTCGCCTACGGCACCGTCGGCTCGCTGACCCTGCTCAAGGCGTCCGACCACAAGGAGGCGGCGGGCAAGTGGATCGGCTTCGCCACCGGCGCCGCCCCGAGCAAGGCGTACGACCTGGCCTCCGGCTACTTCTCCCCGCGCAAGTCCACCGGCGCGCTGTACGCCGACGACCCGGTCCAGTCCGAGGTGGAGAAGACGCTCGACCTGACCACGGCCGGGCCGCTGCACGAGAAGGCACGTGATGTGATGGGCGTCCTGGCTCCCGAGATCCAGGCCGCGCTGATCGGCAAGAAGACGCCCGAGCAGGCGCTCGCCGACGCGGCCAAGGCCGCGAACGCGCTGCTGGGTGGCTGATGGCGGCGCTCGACGTCAGGCGGTGGGAGGCGCGGACCGGACTGCTGTTCGTCCTGCCGTGCCTCCTGCTCTTCCTGCTGTTCCGGTTCGGCCCGTCCGTCGCCGGGGTGTTGCTGGGGTTCTTCGACTCCTCCATCGGCGACAGCCCGACGTGGACCGGCGTGGACAACTACCGGCGGATGGCCACCGACCCCGTCTTCTGGGAATCACTCCGCATCACGCTGATCTACACGATCCTCTACGTGCCGGCGTCGATGGCCGCCTCGGTGGGCATGGCGCTGCTGGTACGCCGCGCCTTCCGCGGGGCAGCCTTCTTCCGCTCGGTCTTCTTCCTGCCCGTCGTGACCAGCCTGGTCCTGGCCGGGACGGTCTTCACCTGGCTGTTCTCCTCCGAGGGGCCGATCACCAAGCTCACCGGGCAGTCCTGGCTGGCCTCGACCACGCTGGTCATCCCGGCCCTGGTGATCGTCTCGGTCTGGTCCAGGTTCGGGTACGGCATGCTGATCGTCCTGGCCCGGCTCCAGGACCTGCCACGGGAGCTGGAGGAGGCCGCGCTCACCGACGGCGCCTCCACCTGGCAGCGGTTCCGCTACATCGTGGCCCCGCAACTGCGCCCCGCGCTGTTCTTCGTCGCCGTCATCGAGACGACGAACTCCTTCCAGGTGTTCGACCTGGTCTACGTGATGACCGGCGGCGGCCCGGCACACGGCAGCTTCACGCTGGTCATGGCCCTGTACGAGCAGGCGTTCAAGAACTTCGACTTCGGCTACGCCAGCGCCATCGGCGTCGCGCTGTTCGTCATGACCCTCGTGGTCGCGCTGATCCAGCGCCTGATCATCGGGAGGTCGAAGTGACGAAGTATCGCTCGTACAAGGCGCTGGAGCCGACCCGGGCCGGGAAGGTCGTCAGGTTCGTCCTGCTGGCCGTGGCCACGCCGGTCACGTTGTTCCCCTTCTACGCGATGGTCGTGTTGTCGCTGAAGCCGGGCACGGCCGTGACGTTCCCGGAGAGCATGCTGCCCTGGCCGGTCGACTTCGGCGCCTACGGCGAGGTGCTGGGCGGGCGCGACCTGGTCACCTGGACGGTCAACACGCTGATCTACTCCGTCATCAGCGTGGTGGCCGTGCTGCTGCTGGCCTCGCTGGCCGGATACGCCTTCGCCAAGAAACGTTTCCCCGGCCGCGAGCCCATGTTCTGGTCGTTCCTGGCCATGGTCATGGTGCCGTACCACGTGACGCTCATCCCGACGTTCATGCTCATCGCCGAGCTGGGCGGGGTGGACACCTACTGGGGGCTGATCCTGCCGACGCTGGCCAACGCGCAGGCGGTGTTCCTGATGCGGCAGTTCATCATGGGCCTGCCGGACGAGCTGTTCGAGGCGGCCCGGCTCGACGGCGCCTCAGAATGGCGGATCTTCAGCAGGATCGTCCTGCCGCTGTGCAAGCCGATCCTGGCCACGCTGGGCGTCTTCGTCTTCCTGTGGCACTGGAACGACCTGCTCTGGCCGCTCATCATCGGCGGCGGCGCCGACATGCGTACCCTGACCGTGGGCATCGCCTCCCTCCAGACGGAGAACGTCCCGCTCAGCGTCGTGCTGGCCGGGGCCACGGTCGCGTTCGTACCGATCTTCGCCGCCTATCTGGTCGGCCAGCGATATTTCACCGAAGGAGTCACGATGTCGGGGATCAAGGGCTGATGTTCACCTCCGTCGACGATCTGGAAGAGCACCTCACCCGTCCCTCCGAGTCGCTCGTCGCCGACCTCGCCGCCGGCTCCGGCGACCTGGTCGTGCTGGGCGCCGGGGGCAAGATGGGGCCCACGCTGTGCCGCCTGGCCCGGCGCGGCCTGGACGCCGCCGGGCGCGGCGCCGACCGCGTCTTCGCCGTCTCCCGCTGGTCCGACCGTACGGCCGCCGCCGCCCTCGCCGGGCACGGCGTGGACGTCGTCCCCTTCGACCTGCTCGACGGCGACCTGGGCACGCTGCCCGACGCCTCGGACGTGGTCTTCATGGTCGGGGCGAAGTTCGGCACGTCCGCCGCGCCGTACCTCGCCTGGGTCGTCAACGCGGCACTGCCCGCCCGCGTCGCCGAACGGTACGGCGGGGCACGCGTGGCCGCGCTGTCCACGGGCAACGTCTACCCGCTGGTGCCCCTCTCGTCGGGCGGGAGCGCCGAGGGCGACCCGGTGGGGCCGGTGGGCGAGTACGCGATGAGCTGCCTCGGACGCGAACGCATCTTCGAGCACGCGTCCGCCACCCGCGGCACGGCCGTGACGCTCATCCGCCTCAACTACGCCGTCGACCTGCGGTACGGCGTGCTCGCCGACATCGGGCAGCGGGTGTTGTCCGGCACTGCGGTGGACGTGACGACCGGGCACGTCAACGTGGTCTGGCAGGGCTACGCCAACGAGGTCGTGCTGCGTTCGCTCGGCCACGCGACGGCCGGCACGCCTTTCACGCTGAACCTGACCGGCCCCGAGACCGCCTCGGTCCGCAGGGTGGCCGCCGACTTCGGCGCGCGCCTCGGCACACCGGTGTCCTTCGACGGATCGGAGGCCGAGACGGCGCTGCTGAACGACGCCACGCTCTGCCACCGGCTCTTCGGCTACCCGCAGGTGCCGCTGGGCACGCTCATCGACTGGCAGGCCGCCTGGTTGTCCGCCGGGCTGCCGACGTCGGGCAAACCCACCAAGTTCGCCGTTCGAGACGGGAGATTCTGATGCCCACCCCGCCCTCCGCGCTGTCCCGCCTGCGGGCCGGGACCGTCATCCCCGCCCACCCGCTGGCGCTGACCGCGGACCGGGTGTTCGACGAGCGCCGCCAGGCCGCGCTGACCCGGTACTACCTGGCCGCGGGCGCCGGTGGGCTGGCGGTGGGCGTGCACACGACCCAGTTCGAGATCCGCCGGGCCGGGCTGCTGAAGCCGGTCCTGCGCCTGGCCGCCGACGTGGCCGCGGAATCGGCCGGTGAACGGCCGGTGCTCGTCGCCGGGGCGTGCGGGCCGACCGCGCAGGCGGTGGCCGAGGCCGAACTGGCCGCCTCGCTCGGGTACGACGCCGTACTGCTCTCGCCGGTCGTGCCGGGCGCCTCCGAGGACGACCTGCTGGCGCGGGCCGCGGCCGTGGGCGAGGTGCTGCCGGTCATCGGCTTCTACCTGCAAGCGGCCATCGGCGGGCCGGTGTTGTCGCGCGGCTTCTGGCGGGCGCTGGCCGACCAGCCCTCCACGGTCGCGGTCAAGGTGGCGGCGTTCGACCGCTATCGATCCCTGGACGTGGCGCACGGCGTGGCCGCCTCCGACCGGGCCGACCAGGTCACGCTGTACACCGGCAACGACGACCACATCATCGGCGACCTGCTGGCCGAGTTGCCCGGCGGGTTGCGCTTCACCGGCGGGCTGCTCGGCCAGTGGGCGGTGTGGACCCGGGCGGCGGTGGAGATGTTCGACGGCCTGCGGAACGACCCGGCGTCGTGGTGGGGCCGGGCCACGGCGCTCACCGACGCCAACGCCGCCGTCTTCGACGCCGCCAACGCCTTCGCCGGCTGCATCGCCGGGGTGCACGAGGTGCTGCGCAGGCAGGGCCTGCTGGACGGGACCTGGTGCCTCGACCCCGGCGAGGGCCTCTCCCCCGGCCAGGCCGAGGAACTGACCCGCGTCAGCGCCGCCTACCCGTGGCTGACCGACGACGACTTCGTGGCGGAGCACCGCGATGCCTGGCTGCGCTGACTCCCCCGTGCGCGTCCTGGTCAGCGTCTCGCCGCGGTTGCGCGAGCAGTTCTTCCCCGACCCCGCGGCCCTGCTGGCCTTGGGGGACGTACGGCTGGTCGACGACCACCGGGCGCTCCCCGAGTCGCTGCCCGGCACCGACGTGCTGGTGACCTCCTGGGGAACGCCGCCGCTCACCGCCGCGCTGCTCGACCGGGCGCCCGGACTGCGGCTGGTCGCGCACACCGGGGCGACGGTCAAGCCGTTCGTCACCGGGGAGTTGTGGGCGCGCGGCATCCGGGTCACCCAGGCGGGTGCGGCCATGGCGCGGTCGGTGGCGGAGGTGGCGCTGACCTTCACCCTGGCGCTGCTGCACCAGGTGCACCGCTTCGACCACGCCCTGCGCAGCGGCCTGCCGTGGGAGACGGCCGAGCGGGCGCCGGCCAGGCGCGAGATCCTCGGCTGCCCGATCGGCGTCATCGGCGCCTCCCGGACCGGCCAGGCATACCTGGACCTCGTCCGCGCCCTCGGCGCCGAGGTCAGCGTCGCCGACCCGTACCACGACGGGGCCGTGGAGCTCGACGAGTTGCTGTCCACCAGCCGGATCGTCGCCGTGCACGCCCCGGCGCTGCCGGAGACGCGCCACCTGCTCGGGGCACGGGAGCTGGCGCTGATGCCGGACGGCGCCGGGCTGGTCAACACCGCCAGGTCGTGGCTCGTCGACGAGGCCGCGCTGCTGGCGGAGCTGCGTACAGGACGGCTGGACGCGGCGATCGACGTCTTCGACGAGGAGCCGCTGCCTGTCGGGCACCCGTTCCGCGGACTGCCGAACGCGCTGCTCACCCCGCACCAGGCGGCCGGCACCGATTCGGGCCGGGCCCGCCAGGGCCGGCTGGTGGTCGAGGAGATCGCCCGGTACGCCGGCGGCGTCCCGCTGGAGCACGAGGTGACCCCGGACCTCCTGGAGAGAATGGGATGACGACGGACCTTCCGGGGATGCCGACGCGCTTTTTGAGGAGGACGCGATGACGACGTTGCGCACCGCGCGACCCGGCGACCGCGAGGCGCTGTACACCCTGTGGGCCACCTGCTTCGACGCCCCGCACGTGGTCCCCCTGTACGAGACCGACCCCGGCCGGTACGACCGGACGTTCGTGACCGACGACGTGTCGGCCTGCGTGTACTACCTCCCGCGCCGGGTCCACGACGGCCTGGGCGGCGAGGTGCTGGTGGGCGGGGTGGCCAACGTCGCCGCCCACCCGTCGGTCCGGGGCCGCGGGCACGTCCGGCGGCTGCTGGCGCTGGCGGCCGAGGCGATGACGGCCGACGGTTGCGCGTGGTCACTGCTGTTCACCGGCACGCCCGGCGTCTACAAGGAGTGGACCACCTTCGAACTCCAGACCGTCTCCGGCCCTCTGCGCCCCGCCACCCCTTCCGGGCCGGGCCTGCGCAGGGTCGCCGCGCGCGACGCGGCCGTCCTGCGGGACCTGCACGAACGGCACAACGCACGGCGTCCCCTGACCGCCGTACGGGACGCGGCGCACTGGCGCGAGCGGGTGCCGGTCTGGTACGGCGAGCCGGTCGAACTGCTGGCCGGTGACGCCGGGTACGCGGCCGTACGCTGGGACGGCGGCGTGCTCGACGTGCTTGAGGTCGCCGGTGACCTGCCCCAGGTGCTCGCCGCCCTGGCCGCCGAGGCGGGCGCCAGGCGCGTCCGTTCCGGGAGGGCCCGGCTGACCTGGCACGATCCGGCCCTGCCGTCCCTGTTCTCGGCCGTCACGCCGGAGCGGGACCGTACGGGGATGGCCCGTACGCTCCTGGCCGACCCGGCGCCCGTGGTCGGGGCCGCGAACGCCGCACACTGGCCGGCGGACTACTTCTGACCCGGAGTTCAGACGGCGGTGCCGGGAGGGGACTTCAGCAGCGACGCGGCCTCGTCGAGGTGACCGCCACGGTGTTGCCGCGACGCGCCGGCCGCCATGCGGATGAGGTCGATGTTGACTCCGGCGGCGCCGCTGGGGTCGTGCACCTTCAGCTTCACGTCGAGGGACACCGTGGTCTCGCCCCACGCCTGGGCCTCGATGTTGATGTGCGCCACCTTGTGCGACTTCAGGTGCGGAAGGTATCCCAGCGGGGCGACCTCCACCAGGTCGGGCGCCTCCCCTAGCGAGGTGAGGGCGTTGAGCTTGGACCGCATCTTGCCCTCGCCGTGCTCGACCAGGTTGCGGAAGTCCTCGGTTCCTCCCAGGTTGACCTGGTAGGAGCTGGTGAGGGTGAGCCCGCGCTCCTCCAGCAGCCGCAGCAGCGCGTGATGGACGATCGAGGTGCCGAACTGGCTGGTCAGGTCGTCGCCGAGCAGCGGCAGCCCGGCCGCGGCGAAGCGGTCCAGCACCTGCGGATCGCGGGCCACCGGGTCGGAGGTGGTGTTGACGAACGCCGCCCCGGCCCGCAGCGCCGCCTCCGCGTAGGCGAGCGCCGTCTCCGGCCGGCCGCTGGGAGCGGCATAGAGCACGACCTCCGCACCGGCCAGCTCCGCGGCCACCCGGTCCACCTCGGCGCCGTCGGCGGCGTCGGTGATGCCCCGGCACACCGTGACGCCCGAGAGCGGCAGCTCGCCGATGATCCGCGGATAGTTGTTGGGCGGCAGGAAGATCACCTCGGACAGGTCCCGCCCGACCTTCTCCGGCGAGGTGGCGAACGCCGCCACGAAGTCGACGTCGCCCACCCCCAGCCCCTCCAGCACCGGCCGGCGGATCCCGGCCACACTCCCTGACGCCCGGTACAGCGCTATCCCCTGCACCAGCGCGGACACGTTGTTGCCGACGCCGACCACCGCGACCCTCACCCGTTCGATCATGACCGCAAGGCTACGGCCGCATCTTGCGGTCTGATGCTCGCGTACGTATATTCGTCTACGAGTAATCGTGTGCGAGTGAGGAGGTGACGAGGATGGCCGAGCGGCGACCGGTGGGGAATCTGCTGGCGCTGGCCGTGCTCACCATCGCCGTACAGCGGCCGATGCATCCCTACGAGATGGCCTCCGTACTGCGGTCCCGTGGCAAGGACCAGGACATGCCCATCAAGTGGGGCTCGCTCTACACCGTCGTACGGAACCTCGCCAAACACGGACTGCTGGAAGCGGTGGAGAGCGGCCGGCAGGGCGCCCGCCCCGAACGGACCGTCTACCGCGTCACCGAAGCCGGACGCCGCGAGGCCGAGGACTGGACCCGCGAACTGCTGTCCACCCCGCAGCGGGAGCCGTCGTCGTTCGAGGCCGGGTTGTCGGTGATGGGCGGCCTGCGCCCCGACGAGGTCGCGACGCTGCTACGGCAGCGTTCGCACCTGCTGGCGGAACGCATCGAGGACGCCCGCCGGGCCCTGGCGGAGGAGCAGGGCGAAGTGCCCAGGCTCTTCCTCATCGAGTCGGAGTACGCGCTGGCGATGCTGGAGGCGCAGGCCGCCTGGGTGCGCTCGCTGCTGACGGAACTGTCCGAGGGCACGTTCCCCGACCTGGACGCCTGGCGCGCCTTCCACCTGACCCAAGAGTGAAAGATCCCGGCGGCGGTGCTGGAACACCACCGCCGGGAGACCTCGGGAACCGAAGAAACCGCGAAGCGGAGCCCCGGCCACGAGATACCGCGAACAACGATAGCCGGGCTCCCTTCCCGTACCGCAACGAAGGGAAGCCATCATGACCACGACCACCATCGGCTCGGTGACGTCGGCCGACGGCACCACGATCGGCTACCGCGAGATCGGGCACGGCCCCGGCCTGGTGATCCTGCACGGCGCCATGCAGACGGGAGACAGCCAGCTCGAACTGGCCGAGGCCCTGTCGCAGGACTTCACCTGCTACCTGCCCGACCGTCGCGGCCGGGGCCGCAGCGGCCCCGTCGGCCCCGGCTACGGCCTGCACCGCGAGGTGGAGGACCTGGCGGCGCTGATCGACGCCACCGGCGCACGCCACGTCGCGGGCGTGAGCTCGGGCGCGATCATCACGCTGCGCACCCTGCTCGTCCGCCCCGACCTGGACAGCGCCGTCGTCTTCGAGCCGCCGCTCTTCACCGACGGCTCGGCCCCGGCCGCCGGCCTGTCGCGCCTCGACCGGGAACTCGCCGCGGGCCGGACCGCGGCGGCGCTCGTCACCGGCATGAAGGCCGCCCAGCTCGGGCCGCCGATCTTCCAGGTCATGCCGCGCCGGGTGCTCGAACTGCTGACCGGCCTGATGCTGAAGGGCGGGGGCAAGGACGCCGCGCCCGGCGGGGCGCCGACGTTCGAAGAGCTCGCCCCGACACTGCGCCAGGACATCCAGCTGGCCGCGGAAGCGTCGGGCGACCTGACCGAGTACAGGACGGTACGGCCCGAGGTGCTGCTGCTCGCCGGCAGCAAGAGCCCCGCCTACCTGCGTGCCGCCCTGGAGCGGCTGGAACGGATCCTGCCGCACGCCCGGCGTACGCTCCTGGAAGGGCTCGACCACAGCGCCACGTCGAACGCCGCCCAGCGCGGGCGCCCCGAGCGCGTGGCCGCGGTGATCCACCGCTTCCTCGGCCCCGGACGCGCCGGTTCATGAACCGCCGCCCGTCCGGCCCGGCCCCCGTGTCGCCGGGCCGGACCCGCGTTCCCGCCAACCCTCCCCCCGGACGTCGAGGGGAGGGCATGGCCAGGCGGGAACGCGGGCGGCCGGTTCTCGTACGGGGCGGCTAGTTCTCCTCGTACGGCGCGGGCGGGCGCAGGGAGTCGCAGCCCTCGAAGACCTGCTTCTCGGCGGCCGAACCGGGCTTGACCCCCTTGAACCCGGCGGGCCTCGTCTCGTCCTTGCCGATGGGCTGCCAGACGCCGCCCTTGCGCAGGCACTGGGCCCACGCCGCGAACTTGGCCTCGTCCTCGGGCGAGGACGGTTCGGAGCCGCCGAGGATCGCCGAGTCCCACTCCTTGCACGCCTTCATGGCGGCGTCGAGCTTGGCCTGGGTGACCTTGGTGACGGCGCTGGTGTCGAGGTCCTGGCCCTTGACCGGGTCCGGGATGTCGATCCCGTTCTCGCGCATGCAGCCGGCGAACTTCACGGCGGTCTCGTGCCAGCTCGGCTTGGCGGCGGCGGCGGTGGCGGTGGCGGCGCTCGGGACGGAGCTCGACGTGCTGGCGAAACTCTGGGCGCCGCACGCGGCGCTCAGCGCGAGGGCGGGAACGGCGGCCAGGACGGCGAGGCGCCGCTTGGTGATGAACACATGTCCTCCTACAGGTCCGTGATCGGCCCTCACCATGGCGTCTCTCTGTAAGCAGGCCATCTGCCACATGTCATGAACCTGTAATAGCTTTCAAAGCCGGACAAATCGCACGTCGGAGCCGTCGATACTGGACCGCATGGCTCGCGTGCTCCTGATCGAAGACGACCCGAACGTCAGGGAGGCCCTGACGCTCGCCCTCAAGGGCCGGGACCACGAGGTCGCGTCGGCGGCGTCCGGCGAGGAGGGGCTGCAACGGCTCGCCCGCTTCGCCGCCGACGTGGTCGTGCTCGACCTCATGTTGCCGGGCATCGACGGGTTCGAGGTCTGCCGGCGCATCCGCGCGACCACCTCCACCTCGATCGTGATGCTGAGCGCGCGGGGCGACGACTTCGACGTGGTCGGCGGCCTGGAGGCCGGGGCGGACGACTACGTGGTCAAACCGGTGCGCCCGCAGGTGCTGGAGGCCCGGATCAGGGCGGTACTGCGGCGTACCGACAGCGTGCCCTCGCCGGTGGAGACGTACGGCGCGCTGCGCGTGGACCGCGCCTCCCTGACCGTGAGCAGGGACGGACGGCAGGTCGCGCTGCCGCCGATGGAGTTGCGGCTGCTGTTGTACCTGTCGGCGGCGCCCGGACAGGTCTTCAACCGGCAGCAACTCCTGGAGTCGGTGTGGGAGCACGACTACCTGGGCGACTCGCGGCTGGTGGACGCGTGCGTGCAGCGACTGCGCGCCAAGATCGAGGACGTGCCGGCCGAGCCGAGATACGTGCAGACCGTGCGCGGATTCGGTTACCGCTTCGGGCCGGTATGACCTGGTTGCGGGGGTTGCGGGCCCGGCTGGTGATCACGTTCGTGCTGGTGGGCGGGCTGAGCGCGGTGGGGGCCGCCGGGCTGACCTACTACGTGGCCCGGCACAACCTGCTGTCCGGAGTGCAGGACCGGTTGCTCGACGACTTCAGGTACCGGGTGCTGCTGCTGTCGCGCGACGTCGCGGTACCGGCCACCGACGAGGAGCTCGCGCTGCTGGCCGAGGACCTTGAGGTGGGCGACCGCAAGGTGTACGTCGTCCGGGACGGCGCCGTGCCCAGCGACGCCCGCGTCACCGCCGAACTGCGCGCGGACGTGCTGCGCCGGCCGGCGCTGGCCTGGCAGCGCGTGACCCGCGACGGGGTGCCGTACCTGGTGGCCGGCAGCCGGGTCATGCTCATCGCGGGCGGCACGCCGTCGGGGATCACCGTCTATCTCGTCGAGTCGCTGGCGCAGGCCGCGTCCGACGAGACGGCCGTGTTGCGCGCCGCGCAGGCCGCCGCCGTCCCCGTCGTGCTGGTGGCGGTGCTGGCCGGGCTGCTGGCCGCGCGCGGCGTGCTGCGTCCGGTCGCCGACCTGGACCACGCGGCCCGGCGGCTGGGCGAGGGGCGCCTGGAGACCCGCCTGCCCGTACGCGGCGGCGACGAGCTGGCCCGGCTGGCCGGACGGTTCAACGAGACCGCCGCGGCGCTCGAACGTTCGGTGGGCGAGCTGCGCGAGCTGGAGGCCAGGTCACGGCGGTTCGTCGCCGACGTCTCCCACGAGCTGCGCACCCCGCTGGCCACCGCCACCGCCGTCACCGACGTGCTCGAAGCCGGCGCCGACCGGCTGGACGCCGACGCCGGCGCGGCGGCCCGGCTGGTCACCGCCGAGATCACCAGGCTCACCAGGCTCGTCGACGACCTGATGGAGATCTCCCGCTTCGACGCCGGAGCCGCCGTGCTCAACCTCGACGACGTGGACCTCGGCGCCGCCGTCGCCGCGTGCCTGCGCTCACGCGGCTGGAGCTCCGCCGTCAGCGCGGACCTGCCGCCGGACGTCATCGTCCCCCTCGACCCGCGCCGCCTGGACGTCATCGTCGCCAACCTCGTCGGCAACGCGCTGCGGCACGGCACGCCGCCCGTCACGGTACGGGTGCGCGCCACCGGCGAGACCGTCGCCGTCGAGGTCGCCGACCACGGGCCGGGCCTGCCCGCCGACGTGCTCCCGTACGTCTTCGAGCGCTTCTACAAGGCGGACGCCGCCCGTACGCGGTCCGAGGGGAGCGGGCTGGGCCTGGCCATCGCCCGCGAGAACGCCCTCCTGCACGGAGGCGACCTGACCGTCGCCCCGGGCCCCGGCGCCGTCTTCACCCTCACCCTCCGAAGAACCGGCCCACCCGCCACCCGCCCCTCGGAGAAGCACCCATGAGAGCCCGGCCCCCGGCCCTGCTTCCACCCCTGCCTCCGGTCCTGACCCTGGTCCTGCTTCTGGTCGGCTGCACGGCCTGCGGGGTCGGTCCCACCGCTGTGATCGGCGCCGGGGAGCCCGCCCGCGGCTTCATCGAGGGCACCCGCCTGTACTTCGTGCAGGACGACCGCCTCGTCTCCGTCGGCCGCCCCGAAGGCCCGCTGGAAGCCGCCGAAGCCGTCGAACTGCTCACCGGCGGCCCCACCTCGAAAGAACGCGAACGCTCCATCGACACCACCCTGCCCAAGAACCTGGCCGTCAGGGTGACCGACGACGGGTTCACCCTGACCAAGGGGGCCTCGACACCGGTCTCCCGCCTGTCGCGGACGGCGACCGGTCAGATCGTATGCACGATCGCCGCCGCCACCGCCGCCAAGCGCGGCATCGAGGTGGACGACGTACGGGTGACCGTCCCGACCGGCGGACAGACCCGCTGCGAGGACTTCACCTGAGAGCGTCAGTCCACGTACGCCCACAGATCGTAGGTGTAGGACCCCGGGTAGCTCTGCGGATAGTGCGTGCTGCACCACCAGGTCTGCCAGCGTCCGTTCTCCTGGCCCGACCGGCCGAAGGAGACGCAGATGTCATAGGGCAGGTTGGTGTAGACGACCTGGAGCGTGGATGTGGCGTGTGCCGGCGTACTCGTGGCCAGGACAGGCGCCAGGGCGGTGACCGCGACGAGCGCCAAGGCGGTGATTCTGCGACGCACCAGCTCTCCCCTCATGAAGGGTCGGATTGTGTGAGAAGCGACCACCGTGAATTGCACGCCGGAGCCCCTGACGACCGCAAGATCGCCCTGCTCAAGCCTCCGGCGACCAGCACGAACGTCACACAGACAGTGAAACGTTCATCCGGTGGCCCGCCGGGGGCTCGCTACTTGTTCATCGCGCCGAACAGGGTTCCGTCGGTACGGACCCGCTGAAGCCACTGCACCATCCCCATCACCTCGTCGCCGTCGACCTCGCCCAGCCGGCCGCCGTGCGGAGCGAGTCCCGTGCAAGGTCCGCCCCGGGCACGGTGCGCCCTCGTCGTACAACCGCACCGAGCGGCCGTGATCGACCGGCCATCGGTCCCAGCTGAGCCCAGGGAACCCGCCGTCGTGGTCGTCGTCGCCGGTCGGCTCGCCGCGCGCGACCGCGCCCAGGTCGATCGCCCCGCCGAAGAGGTCCTCGTGCAGGGAGTCACTGTCGCGGAACGACACGATGCCCGGCCGGAACGCCGGCATCAATATCGCGTAAGCGCGTGTACCGAAGCCGTAGTGATGTCATATCGAAAAGTTCCCCGCCGCCGATGAATGCGTTTTGCTGTATGAGCATTTCCATCTGGAACGGAGGGATCATGCGGACGAGTCGGCCGCTGGAATTTCTGATCGTGGGCGGGTTCGTGTTGTCTGTTTCGGCCTGCGCCGCAGTGTCCCTGGTGCTGCCCGGCGACGCGGTCACGCTCCGGGTCGTCGTGATGGGCGCGGTCGTCCCGATCTACTCGTTCTGGTCCCGCAGCGCGGTCGCCGGGCCGGCCACCGCGGTCATGAGCTGGTTCTTCGCCACGGGTTTCCTGGTCAACGGCGCCGGGGAGCTGACCTTCGCGAGCGCCGACGTGGTGCGGGCGCTCGTGTTCCTCGCTCTCGGGTTCGCCGGAGGTCTGCCGGTGTTGTCGCGTTCGCGGGCAGGCAGCCTGTTCGGGCCCGTCCGTACGGGGACGGCGTCAATGTCACGTCAGAATTCCTGAGGTCCGCGTCTGAATCGCGTAGTGATCGCAGAGTATCGCTGGAGACGGTTCTAGCGTCTTTCCTGTTCGGCTTTTTCGCTGGAAGGAAACAGATGCCAGAACCTCGATTCTTCGTCCCCGTCAGGGCGGGCGCGTACGCCATGGGCCTGCGGCTGTTCCGTACCGCGTCGGGCGAGCGGACGGCGGTGGCCTTCTCCTCGCCGCTCAAGCTGGCCAAGGTGCTCGGGCCGCAGGAACGGTGGGTGGTGCTCACGGTTCCGGCGTTGCGGAGCATGATCGCCGGCCTGGACGTCACCGGCGTCGTCGTCGATCCCGCGGGCACGATGAACGGCCCCGCGGCGAAGCAGGTGGCATGATGTGCCTCCTCCAGCAGGACCAGGCGGGAGTCCTCCAGCAGGACCAGGCGGGAGTCCTCCAGCAGGACCGGGCGGGGCAGGAGACGGCGGAGCCCTGGTCGTCCACCACCCGCCTCCGGCCGGTCGCCCGCACCGGGGACGTGCCCCTCATGGACATCGTGCAACGCCACGGCACCCCCGCGTACGTCATGGACGAGACCGACGTACGCGAACGCTGCCGCGCCTTCCGCGCCGCGCTGCCGGACGCCGACATCCTCTACGCCGCCAAGGCGTTCCTGTGCCGCGCGATGGCCACCTGGATCCGCCAGGAGGGGCTGGGACTCGACGTGTGCTCCGGCGGCGAGCTGGCCGTCGCCCGCTCGGCCGGCTTCCCGGCCGAGCGAATCGTCTTCCATGGCAACGCCAAGACCCCTCGGGAACTGCTGGAGGCGGTCGAGTACGGCGTGGGTCGCATCGTCGTCGACAACCTCGCCGAGATCACCCGGCTCGCCGCGCTGATCCCGCCGGGCCGGCGTCAGCAGGTCCTGCTGCGCGTCGTCCCGGACGTCGAGGCAGGCGCCCATACGGCGATCCGTACGGGCGGCGAGGACCAGAAGTTCGGCCTGTCCATCGCCTCGGGGGACGCGGCCGAGGCCGTGTCCAGAGTGCTGGCCCGGCCGGAGCTGCGTCTGGTCGGCCTCCACTGCCACCTGGGTTCCCAGATCCGCGCGGCCGAGCCGTACGAGCGGGCGGCCCGGGTCATGGTGGAGCAGCTCGCCCACGTACGGGACACGTACGGGATCGTCCTCCCCCAGCTCGACCTGGGCGGCGGCTTGGGGATCGCGTACCTGGAGGACGAGCGCGGCCTGACCCCCGAGGCGTTCGCCGGGACGGTGCTCAAGGCGACGCGGGACCGCTGCGCGGCCCTGGACCTCCCCATGCCCCTGCTGGTCATCGAGCCGGGACGGTCGATCAGCGGCCCGGCGGGGCTCACCCTGTACCGGGTGATCGCGGTCAAGCACACCCTCACCCGCACCTTCGTCGCGGTGGACGGCGGGATGAGCGACAACCCGCGCCCCTCCCTGTACGGCGCGCGCTACACCGCCCGCCTGGTCGGCCGCCGGTCGGCCGCGCCCGCCCGGCAGGTCACCCTGGCCGGGCACCACTGCGAGGCGGGCGGCGTGATCGCCGAGAGCGTCGCGCTGCCCGCGGACGTCCGGCCGGGCGACGTCGTCGCGGTGCCGGCCACCGGCGCCCACCACCACTCGATGGCCTCCACCTACAACCTGACCGGCCGCCCGCCGGTCATCGCGGTGGCGGACGGCGCGGCACGGGTCGTGGTACGCCGCGAGGACATCGACGACCTCCTGCGCCGGGACGTGGGCCTGTGACCCGGACCCGGCCCGAGGCGGTGGGACCGTGACGCGGATCCGGCCCGAGGCGGTGGTGCTGCTCGCCCTGATCGCCCTCGTGGCGTTGATCACCCTCACCTGACCCCGGGTGCCGCCGTCCCACGCACACATACGCATCCATACGTTTTCTTGACGCCTCAACCCAGCCAAACCGCCCCAAACCGTCAGTAGGGTGCGATGCGTATTTACGCCGCCTTGACGGAGGGACAACCGGAAATGGTGCTGGCGAAACGGCCGGCGGCTACGGAAGGAACACTGCGTTCCTGGCTCCTCCAGGGCCTGCAGACCGACCGCAGGCAGATCGAGCACGGCCCCCACGTCAAGCACCCGTGGTGGCGGGTGATGTGCCTGACCGGCGTCGACTACTTCTCCACCCTGGGCTACCAGCCGGGCATCGCCGCCCTGGCCGCCGGGTTCCTGTCGCCCCTGGCCACGCTCTTCCTGGTGGCGCTCACCCTGCTGGGCGCGCTGCCGGTCTACCGCCGGGTCGCGGCCGAGAGCCCGTACGGCCAGGGCTCGATCGCGATGCTGGAGAAGCTCGCCCCGCAGTGGTGGGGCAAGTTCTTCGTGCTGGCGCTGCTCGGGTTCGCGGCGACCGACTTCGTCATCACCATGACGTTGTCGGCGGCCGACGCCACGGCGCACATCCTGGAGAACCCCTTCGTGCCCGACTTCCTGGCCGGCCGGCGGGTGATCGTCACGCTGGTGCTGCTGGCCGGGCTCGGCGGGGTGTTCCTGATGGGCTTCAGCGAGGCGATCGGCATCGCGGTGCTGCTCGTCCTCGTCTATCTCGGCCTGAACGCGGTCGTCGTCGCCACCGCCGTCGTACGGGTCGTCCAGGCGCCGCAGGTGGTCGTGGACTGGCAGCGTGCCCTGAGCCTCGACTTCAGCAGCCCGCTCACCATGATCGGGTTGTCGCTGCTCGTGATGCCCAAGCTGGCGCTGGGCCTGTCGGGGTTCGAGACCGGCGTGGCGGTGATGCCGGTGGTCAAGGGCGAGGTCGGGCAGCGGGTCAAGGGCACCAAGCGGATGCTCACGGTCGCGGCGTTGATCATGAGCGTGTTCCTGATCTTCTCCAGTTTCGTCACCACCGTGCTGATCCCGCACGAGGAGTTCGAGGAGGGCGGCAGGGCCGGCGGCCGGGCCCTGGCCTATCTGGCGCACGGCTACCTGGGCGACTGGTTCGGCACCGTCTACGACGTCTCCACCATCACGATCCTGTGGTTCGCCGGGGCGTCGGCCATGGCGGGCCTGATCAACCTGGTTCCGCGCTACCTGCCCCGCTACGGCATGGCGCCGGAGTGGACCGGCGCGGTCCGGCCGCTGGTGCTGGTGTTCTCCGTGATCGCGTTCGCGATCACGATCATCTTCGACGCCGACGTGGATGCCCAGGGAGGCGCGTACGCCACCGGCGTGCTGGTGCTCATGTTGTCGGCGGCCGTCGCGGTCACCCTGTCGGCGCGCAAGAAGCGGCAACACCGGGCCACGGCCGGCTTCGCCGTGATCACGGCGGTGCTGGTCTACACGCTGGTCGACAACGTGATCGAGCGGCCCGACGGCGTGAAGATCGCCTCGTTCTTCATCGCGGCCATCGTCGTCACCTCGCTGATCTCGCGCGCCACCCGTTCCACCGAGTTGCGCGTGACCGAGGTGCGCCTGGACCCGCTGGCCGAGCAGTACGTCAACGACGCCTGCGGAGACCTCCACCTGATCGCGAACGAGCCCCACCAGCGCGACCAGGACGAGTACCACGACAAACTCCGCGAGACCTGGCTCAACCACCGCCTGCGCAGCTCGGAGCCGGTCCTGTTCGTGGAGGTCTCGGTCCCGGACGCCTCCGAGTTCGAGACCGAACTGCACGTCAAGGGCGAGGAACGCTACGGCCACCGCATCCTCACCATCGAGAGCTCGGCCGTGCCCAACTCGCTCGCGGCGCTCCTGCTCCACCTGCGCGACCGGACCGGCTCGGTGCCGCACATCTATTTCCACTGGACCGAGGGCAATCCGGTCGTGGCGATGCTGCGCTACCTGGTCTTCGGCGGCGGGGACGTACCGCCGCTGACCAGGGAGGTGCTGCGCCAGGCGGAGCCGGACCTGGAACGCCGGCCGCACGTCCACGTGGGCTGAGCCGGGCCGAATCGGGCTGTCCCGACGTGGCGCGTATGGATCGCGTCAAGAATCAGGACCCCGCCGTAGGGATGCCGTCAAGAAAGGCTAAACGGGGCTTTTTCCGGGTTTTCCTTGGTCTGGAACCGCTCATTCCGGGCGGTAAGGAATGTTCCAGAGCTGAGGAGTGGGGATGGCAGACGTCATCTTCGTCGCCCTGACGATCGCGGTGTTCGCGATCTTCGGGCTCGTGGTGAAGGCGGTGGAGCGCCTGTGAGCGCGATCAACGCCACCGGTCTCGTGGTGGTCGCGGCGCTGGTGATCTTCATGGTCGCCGCCCTGCTGTTCCCGGAGCGGTTCTGATGAGCACGACCGTCGCAGGTTTGATCTTCATCGCCTCCCTGATCGCCGCGCTGGCGCTGGTGCACAAGCCGTTCGGCGACTACATGTTCCGCGTCTACTCCACGACGAGGCACAACGCGGCCGAGCGCGGGATCTACCGGCTGCTCGGGGTGCGCGCCGACGCCGAGCAGAGCTGGCCGGTCTACGCACGCAGCCTGCTGGCGTTCTCGGCCGTCTCCGTCCTGGTCGTGTACGGCCTCCAGCGCCTCCAGGACAAGCTGCCGCTCAGCCTGGGCATGGCGCCGGTCACCGACCACATCGCCTGGAACACCGCGATCAGCTTCGTGACCAACACCAACTGGCAGGCGTACTCGGGCGAGACCACGATGGGCCATCTGACCCAGATGGCCGCCCTGGCCGTGCAGAACTTCGTCTCGGCGGCCGTCGGCATGGCGGTCGCGGTGGCGCTCGTACGCGGATTCGCCCGCCGTAAGTCCGGCACGATCGGCAACTTCTGGGTGGACCTGGTCCGCGGCGCGCTGCGCGTTCTGCTGCCGATCGCCTTCGTGGGCGCGCTGGTGCTGGTGGCCGGCGGCCTGGTGCAGAACTTCTCCGGCGTGCACGAGGTGACCACGCTGACCGGCGGCACGCAGGGCATCACCGGCGGCCCGGTGGCCTCCCAGGAGGTCATCAAGGAGCTGGGCACCAACGGCGGCGGCTTCTACAACGCCAACTCCGCCCACCCGTTCGAGAACGCCACGAGCTGGACGAACTGGTTCGAGATCCTCCTGATCCTGGTGATCCCGTTCTCGCTCACCCGTACCTTCGGCCGGCTGGTCGGCCAGGTCCGGCAGGGGTACGCGATCCTCGCCGTGATGGGCGTCATCGCGCTGACCAGCGTGATCCTGACCAACGTCTTCGAACTGTCCGGCAACGCCACGGTCCCGCAGGCCGTCGGCGCCGCTATGGAGGGCAAGGAACTGCGGTTCGGGGTGTCCAACTCCGCGACGTTCGGCGCGGCGACCACGCTCACCTCGACCGGAGCGGTGAACTCCTTCCACGACTCCTACACGCCGTTCGGCGGCATGATGACGATGTTCAACATGATGCTCGGTGAGGTCGCGCCCGGCGGCGTCGGCGCGGGCCTGTACGGCATGCTGATCCTCGCCGTGATCACGGTGTTCGTGGCGGGCCTGATGGTCGGCCGTACCCCCGAGTACCTGGGCAAGCGCATCGGGGCGCGTGAGATCAAGCTCGCCTCCCTGTACTTCCTGGTCACCCCGGCCCTGGTGCTCATCGGCACCGCCGCCGCGATGGGCTCGCCCGAGCAGCGCGCGAGCATGCTGAACGGCGGCCCGCACGGCCTGTCGGAGGTCCTCTACGCCTTCACCAGCGCCTCCAACAACAACGGCTCGGCCTTCGGCGGCCTGACCGTCAACACCCCGTGGTACGACGTGGCGCTCGGCCTGTGCATGGTCTTCGGCCGGTTCCTGCCGATCATCCTGGTGCTGGCCCTGGCCGGGTCGCTGGCGGCGCAGTCGCCCGTCCCGGCGGGCGCCGGCACGCTGCCCACGCACCGGCCGCAGTTCGTCGGCATGGTCGTCGGCGTGACGGTGATCCTCGTCGCCCTCACCTTCCTCCCGGCGCTCGCGCTCGGCCCGATCGCAGAAGGACTGTCCTGACATGTCAACCCCCGTACTGGACAAACCCGCCGCGCGGCGGGACGGCCGCGTGGGCGGCGGACTGCTGGACCCCCGGCAACTGGTCAGGGCGTTCCCCGACGCCGTCAGGAAGCTGAACCCGGCCACGTTGTGGCGCAACCCCGTCATGCTGATCGTCGAGGTCGGCGCGGTGTTCACCACCGTCCTGGCGATCGTCGAGCCGTCGTTCTTCGCCTGGGCGACCGTCGTGTGGCTGTGGCTGACCGTGGTCTTCGCCAACCTGGCCGAGGCCGTCGCCGAAGGGCGCGGCAAGGCGCAGGCGGCGACGCTGCGCAAGGCCAAGACCGACACCCAGGCCCGCCGCCTGCGCGACGGGAGCACGGGTGAGTGGGACGCGGTCGGCGCGCCCGACCTGCGGCAGGGCGACCTGGTGGTCGTCGAGGCGGGCGAGGTCATCCCCGGCGACGGCGACGTGGTCGAGGGCATCGCCTCGGTGGACGAGTCGGCCATCACCGGCGAGTCCGCGCCCGTCATCCGCGAGTCCGGCGGCGACCGGTCCGCGGTGACCGGCGGCACGAAGGTGCTCTCCGACCGGATCGTCGTCAAGATCACCCAGAAACCCGGCGAGAGCTTCATCGACCGGATGATCGCCCTGGTCGAGGGCGCCAACCGGCAGAAGACGCCGAACGAGATCGCGCTCAACATCCTGCTGGCCGCCCTGACGATCATCTTCCTGGTCGCCACCGTGACCATGCAGCCGCTGGCCATCTACTCCAAGCAGATCAACCCCGGCGTCCCCGACTCGATCGCGCTGGACGCGAACGGCGTCACCGGCATCGTCCTGGTGTCGCTGCTGGTCTGCCTGATCCCGACGACCATCGGGGCACTGCTGTCGGCCATCGGCATCGCCGGCATGGACCGCCTGGTGCAGCGCAACGTCCTGGCCATGTCGGGCCGGGCCGTGGAGGCGGCCGGGGACGTGTCCACGCTGCTGCTGGACAAGACCGGCACGATCACGCTGGGCAACCGGCAGGCGGCCGAGTTCGTCCCCGTGGACGGGATCACCGAGGCCGAGCTCGCCGAGGCCGCCCAGCTTTCCAGCCTCGCCGACGAGACCCCCGAGGGCCGCTCGGTCGTGGTGTTCGCCAAGGAGCACTACGGCCTGCGCGAACGCGAGATCCACGGCGCCGAATGGGTGCAGTTCACCGCGCAGACCCGCATGTCCGGCGTGAACCTGGACGGCCGCGAGGTCCGCAAGGGCGCGGCCACCGCGGTCATGAAGTGGGTACGCGACAACGGCGGCCACCCCACCGACGACGTCGGCCACATCGTGGACGGCATCTCCGCCTCCGGCGGCACCCCGCTGGTCGTGGCCGAACGGGGCCGCGTGCTCGGCGTCATCCACCTCAAGGACGTCGTCAAGCAGGGCATGCGCGAACGATTCGACGAGATGCGCCGCATGGGCATCCGCACCGTCATGATCACCGGCGACAACCCGCTGACCGCCAAGGCCATCGCCGACGAGGCCGGCGTGGACGACTTCCTGGCCGAGGCCACCCCCGAGGACAAGCTCGCGCTGATCAAGAAGGAGCAGGAGGGCGGCCGGCTGGTCGCGATGACCGGCGACGGCACCAACGACGCCCCCGCCCTGGCCCAGTCGGACGTCGGCGTCGCCATGAACACCGGCACCTCGGCCGCCAAGGAGGCCGGGAACATGGTGGACCTGGACTCCAACCCGACCAAGCTCATCGAGATCGTCGAGATCGGCAAACAACTGCTGATCACCCGGGGCGCGCTGACCACGTTCTCGATCGCCAACGACATCGCCAAGTACTTCGCGATCATCCCGGCCATGTTCGCGGCCGTCTACCCCGGCCTGGACGCGCTCAACGTCATGC
The DNA here is from genome assembly GCF_014648435.1 of Nonomuraea spiralis. Taxonomy (GTDB): domain Bacteria; phylum Actinomycetota; class Actinomycetes; order Streptosporangiales; family Streptosporangiaceae; genus Nonomuraea; species Nonomuraea spiralis. Next base: position 30,380 of record NZ_BMRC01000009.1, on the reverse strand, counting down.
GCCTGGCCAGCCCCCAGTCGGCGATCCTCTCTGCGGTGATCTTCAACGCGATCATCATCGTCGCCCTCATCCCGCTGGCCCTGCGCGGGGTGCGCTACCGGCCCTCCAGCGCCTCCAAACTGCTCTCCCGCAACCTGTACGTCTACGGCCTGGGCGGCATCGTCGCCCCCTTCGTCGGCATCAAAATCATCGACCTGCTGATCCAGTTCCTTCCGGGGATGTCTTAAATGGAACGCCTGCCAAGCTGGGTCCGCCAGCATCTCGCCGCGTTGCGCGCGGTCGCCGTCCTGACCGTGCTGCTCGGCATCGTCTACCCACTGGTCACCACCGGCGTCGCCCAGGCGCTGTTCAACGGCCGGGCCAACGGCTCGATCGTCGAAGGCGGTCATGGCAGTGCCCTGATCGGCCAGTCCTTCACCGACAAGGACGGCAATCCGGTCAGGACGTACTTCCAGTCCCGCCCGTCGGCCGCCGGCGACGGCTACGACCCGACCGCGTCCGGGGCCAGCAACCTCGGCCCCGAGGACGTCGTGGACGTGCTGCCGGGCGCGGGCGAGGAGGGCAGGCAGTCGCTGCTCACCCGGGTCTGCGCCCGTTCCAAGGCGGCCGGCGAGCTGGAGGGCGTCAGCGGCGCCCGCCCGTACTGCACGGCCGACGGGGTCGGCGCGGTGCTGAAGGTCTTCCCCGGGCGGGTCGTCAGCGTCAACCAGGCGTGCCCGGCCGTCCCGTTCGTCGCCACGTACCAGGGTGTCAAGGTCGAGTGCGGCAGGCCGGGCGAGGACTACGCCGCCGGGCGCACGGTCCCCGTCCGGGGGAACACGACGGCGGTCGTCCCCGCCGACGCGGTGACCGCCAGCGGCTCCGGCCTCGACCCGCACATCTCGGTCGCGTACGCCGAGCTCCAGGCGCCCCGCGTGGCCCGCGAGCGCGGCCTCGACCGGGCCGCCGTGGAGCGGCTCATCAAGGAGCACACCACCGGCCGCGTCCTCGGATTCATGGGCGAGCCCGCGGTCAACGTGCTCGAACTCAACCTCGCGCTCGACAAGGCATGAGGTGAGGGGCCGGCTGCGGGTCTACCTCGGGGCGGCGCCCGGGGTCGGCAAGACGTACGCGATGCTCGGCGAGGGCCGCAGGGCCCGCGAGCGCGGCCGGGACGTGGTCGTGGGGTTCGTCGAGACCCACGGCCGGCCCCGCACCGCCGCCCTGCTGGAGGGCATGGAGGTCATCCCCCGCAAGACCCTCCGGTACCGCGGCACCACGTTCACCGAGCTCGACACCGAGGCCGTGATCGCCCGCAGGCCGAAGGTGGCGCTGATCGACGAGCTGGCCCACACCAACGTGCCCGGCTCCGCGAACGTCAAGCGCTGGCAGGACATCGACGAGATCCTGGACGCCGGCATCGACGTGATCTCCACGGTGAACATCCAGCACCTGGAGTCGGTCAACGACGTCGTCCAGGAGATCACCGGCGTGCCGCAGCGCGAGACCGTGCCCGACGAGGTCGTACGCCGGGCCGACCAGATCGAGCTGGTGGACATGTCGCCCGAGGCGCTGCGCAGGCGGATGGCCCACGGCAACGTGTACGCCCCCGAGAAGGTCAGCGCGGCCCTGGCGAACTACTTCCGCGTCGGCAACCTCACCGCCCTGCGCGAACTGGCGCTGCTGTGGGTGGCCGGCAAGGTGGACGACCAGCTCGACCGCTACCGCGCCGACCACGGCATCGCCACCACATGGGAGACCCGCGAACGTGTCGTCGTCGCCCTGACCGGCGGCCGCGAGGGCGACACGCTCGTCCGGCGGGCCGCCCGCATCGCCGCCCGTACCAAGGGTGCCGACCTGCTGGCCGTGCACGTGACCAGCGCCGACGGGCTGGCCGGGGCCGATCCGGCCAGCCTGGCCCGCCAGCGCACGCTGGTGGAGGACATGGGCGGCACCTATCACCAGGTCGTCGGCGACGACGTCCCGCGGGCGCTGCTCGACTTCGCCCGCGGCGTCAACGCCACCCAGCTCGTGCTCGGGGCGTCGCGCAGGGGGCGGTTCGCGCAGATCTTCTCCCGGGGCGTCGGGGTGGAGACGACCGCGCGGTCCGGCTCGATCGACGTCCACATGATCACGCACGAGGAGGTCAAGAAGGGCCGGCGGCCGGCCCGGTCGCGGGCCGCGCTCACCCGTGCCCGGCGCACGACCGGCTGGGTGCTGGCGGTGGCCGGGATGCCGCTGCTGACGGCCGCGCTGTGGCCGTTCCGGGACCTGCTGTCGTTGCCCAGCGAGATCCTGTTCTTCCTGTGCCTGACCGTCGGGGTGGCGCTCGCGGGCGGCATGTGGCCGGCCATCACCGCGGCCGTCGGCGGGTCGCTGCTGCTCAACTGGTTCTTCACGCCGCCGGTCGGCGAGTTCACCATCGCCGCGCCGGAGAACCTGTTCGCGCTGGTCGTGTTCGTGCTGGTGGCGGCCGCGGTGAGCACGATCGTGGACATCGCCGCCCGCCGTACGAGGGAGGCGGCGCGGGCCGGCGCGGACGCCGAGCTGCTGTCCACCATGGCCGGCCACGTGCTGCGCGGCGAGGCCGCGGTGCCGTCGCTGCTGGAGCGCATGCGCGAGACGTTCGGACTGACCTCCGTCACCCTGCTGGAGCGGCAGCCCGAGGCCGCGCGCATCCCCGACCACCAGTCCGACCCGGACGCCTGGCGGATCGTGGCCACCTCCGGCGGCGCCCCCGCCACCTGTCCGGGACGCTCCGACACCGACGTGGTCATCGACGAGGAGCTGGTCCTGGCCGCCAAGGGCGCGCCGCTGGAGGCCGCCGACCGTACGGTGCTGGAGGCGTTCGCCGCCGAGGCCGCCGTCGCGCTGCGCCAGGAACGCCTGCAACAGGAGGCCGAACGCGCCCGCCCGCTGGCCGAGGCCGACCGCATGCGCACCGCGCTGCTGGCCGCCGTCAGCCACGACCTGCGTACGCCGCTCGCCTCCGCCAAGGCCGCCGTCGAGAGCCTGGGCAGCACCGAGATCGCCTGGTCGGAACGGGACCGGTCCGAGCTGCTCGCCACCGCGGAGGAGTCGCTGGACAAGCTGGACCGGCTGGTGGCGAACCTGCTGGACATGAGCCGGCTGCAGGCGGGCGTGCTCGGCGTGAGCGCGCAGCCGCTGGCGCTGGAAGAGGTCGTGCCGAGGGCCGTCGACGATCTCGGACCGCTGCAGGCTCGCATCGAAGGCGACATCTCCGTCGAGCTGCCGGACGTCCTGGCCGATCCCGCGCTGCTCGAACGGGTCCTGGTCAACCTCATGTCCAACGCCGTGCGCTACAGCCCGCCCGACCGGGCCGTACTGATCACCGCGAGCGGGCACGGCGACCACGTCGAGATCCGGGTGATGGACCGCGGGCCCGGCATCCCGGTGGAGGCGCACGACCGGGTCTTCCAGCCGTTCCAGCGGCTCGGCGACCGCGACAACCACTCCGGCGTCGGGCTCGGGCTCGCCCTGTCGCGCGGGCTGGCCGAGGCCATGGGCGGCACGCTCGTACCCGAGGAGACGCCTGGCGGCGGTCTCACCATGATCCTCACCCTGCCCATCGCCACCTCCCGGAGGGTGACCCCGTGACCCACATCCTCGTCGTGGACGACGAGCCGCAGATCCTGCGCGCCCTGCGCATCAACCTGGCCGCCCGCCACTACGACGTCACCGTCGCCGCCGACGGCGCCGCCGCGCTCAGGGCCGCCGCCGACGCCGCCCCGGACCTGGTCATCCTCGACCTCGGCCTGCCGGACCTGGACGGCGTGGAGGTGATCCACGGCCTTCGCGGCTGGAGCAGCATCCCGATCATCGTGCTGTCCGGCCGGGCCGGGAACCAGGACAAGATCGAGGCCCTGGACGCCGGCGCCGACGACTACGTCACGAAACCGTTCGGCATCGACGAGCTGCTGGCCCGCGTACGGGCGGTGACCCGGCGCACCGCCATCCAGGAGGCCGAGCTGGCGAGCATCCGGCTCGGCGACCACGTCATCGACCTCACGAACAAGACGATCTCCAGCAACGTACGGCTGACGCCGACGGAGTGGCACATCCTCGACCTGCTGCTGCGCCATCCCGGCAAGCTGATCAGCCAGCGCCAGGTCCTCACCGAGGTGTGGGGCGCCAGGTTCGTCAAGGAGACCCACTACCTGCGCCAGTACATGGCCCAGATCCGCCGCAAGCTCGAACGCGACCCGGCCCGCCCGGTCCATCTGATCACCGAACCCGGGATGGGCTACCGCTTCAGACCGTGATCCGGCTCCTCGCCGTTCAGGGCTTGACCTTGCCCCAGGGGCAGGGTCGGACGATGGCCGTCATGAGCAACAACGCACTGCGCGCAGTCGCAGCCCGGATCAGCGAGCAGGCCGCCGCCCACTGCGAGGCCGGCGACATCCCCGGCTTCGTGGCCGGCGTCCACCACGCCGGCGAGCAGATCGTCGTCGCCCACGGCGTCGCGAACGTCGCCACCGGCGCGCCGATGCTCCAGGACACCGGCTTCCTGCTCGGCTCCGTCACCAAGGTCCTGACCACCACGCTGGTCCTCCAGCAGGTCGAACGCGGAGTCCTGGACCTCGGCGCGCCCGTGGTGAGGTACCTCCCCGAGCTGGCCCTGACCGTGCCGGGCGCGGCGGACAAGATCCTGGTCCGGCACCTGATCTCGCACACCAACGGCATCGACGCGGACCTGTTCTTCCCCGACGCCAAGGGCCGCTACGCCCTGAAGACCTACGTCGAGGGTCTGGCGAGCGGTTGCGGCACCCTGTTCGAACCCGGCGAGCAGCTCAGCTACTCCAACGGCGGCATGATCGTGGCGGGCCGCCTGCTGGAGGTGGTGACCGGCCTGTCCTTCTCCGACCTGCTCGAACGCGACATCTACCGGCCCGTCGGCATGACCGGCTCCAGCACCTCGGCCGAGCAGGCCATCCTGCGCAGCACCGCCGTCGGCCACTTCCTCGACCCGGACACCATGGCGGCCAGGCCCACGGGCATGTTCACGCTGCCCGACACCTGGGGCCCGGCCGGAGGCACCCCCATCGGCACCGTCGCCGACCTGCTCGCCTTCGGACGCACCCACCTGGCGGGCGGGGTGTCCCCCACCGGGGCGCGCGTCCTGTCGGCCGGCTCGACCGCGCTGATGCAGGAGGTCTCGTACGACATGGACACCCCGAACGTCCCGCCCATGGGCCTGGGCTGGGTGCGCTACCCGTTCGGGGACACGACCGTCCTCGCGATGTCGGGCGCCTCGCCCGGCGGCGTGTCCATCCTGTGCGTCATGCCCGAGCACGACCTGGTCTTCGCCGCCTTCGGCAACACCCCGGGCGCGATCATGTTGCAGGACGAGCTCCTGCGGTGGCTCCTGACCGAACATCTCGGCGTCCGGATCCCCGCCCTGATCAGCGAGCCCGAACAGGACGTCGACCTCACCCCCTACGTGGGCACCTACCGCTCCGACCAGCTCCGCATCGACGTCAGCATCGTCGACGGCCGGCTTGAGGAGCGGGTGACCTACGAACCGGCGGACGCCTCGCAGGAGCACATCTTCACCGAGTTCGCCGGCGGCGCGACGTCCGCCCCGCCGCAGCGATACGTACCGATCCGGCCTGGTCTGTTCGCGCCCGCCGGATACCCGCCGGAGACGTTCGACGGCTACCTGCGGTTGCTGCTCGTCTCCTACCATGACCTCCGCGACGGCCAGGCGCGTTTCCGCAACGGCGGCGGCCGCCTGACCCGGCGCGCCTGACCCGACCGGCGACTGGAAGGATGTCCAGAATGATCACAATCGGGCGGCTCGCGGACTACGCCGGAGTGACCGTCAAGGCCGTCCGCCACTACCACCAGCGCGGCCTGATCGCCGAGCCCGACCGCGATTCCTCCGGCTACCGGCGCTACACCGCGCAGGACGCCGTCGACCTCATCAAGATCAGGACGCTGGCCGGCGCCGGCGTGCCGCTGGCCCGCGTCAAGGAGCTCCTCGACGCCGACCAGGACACGTTCGCGTCGGCCGTCGCCGAGATCGACCGCGACCTCCAGGAACGCATCGCGCAACTGCGGCGCACCCGCGACCAGCTCGCCCAGTTGCGCGACGGCGACCAGCTCTTCGTCTCTCCCGAAGTCGCCGGCTACCTCGACGACCTGCGCGAACTCGGCGCCGGCGAACGCCACATCCGCCTGGAACGCGACGGCTGGATCCTCATGCAGACCGCCTCCCCCGAGGACGCCGCCGTGTGGATCAGCGAGAAGCGGGAACTCATGGCCGATCCCGAGTTCCGTGCCCTCTGCCTCGAACACGACGCGGCCTACGACTGGTCGCCGGACGACCCCCGCCTCCTCCCCCTCGCGGACCGCACCATGAGGTGGTTCGCCGGCCGCGACAGCCGATCGGAGTCCCGTCCGGTCGACGACCCCGCCCTCGCCCAGCTGCTCGCGCAGTCCCTGCCCGGCGTCTCCTCCCCGGCCTGGGACCGCCTCTCGCGGCTCATGAAAGGCGAATGAGCACGGCCGGACGAGCGACACGATCGACGCGGATCAGGGCCGCGCACCGTGTCCGGGTCGTCCGGGTCGTCCGGGTCGTCCGGGTCGTCCGGGTGGTCCGGGTCGTCCGGGATTACGGGCGGGTCCGGGGCCGGTCGGAGTGGAGCAGGGCGCGTACCCGGTCGATGGTCGCGCCGGCGCGTTCCAGGTTCTCCTGGAGTGTGCCGGTCGCGGCGCGCAGTTGGTCGGCGACGAGCCGGCGGTCGGTCAGGAGGGTGTTGCCTGCGCCGAGAAGAGCCTCGGCCCTGGCGCGTTCCTCGTTCTCGGCCTGCTCGCGCGCCTGCTGGATCAGGCCGAGGATGGTCTCGGCGAGCCGGCCTGAGTCCATGCGCATGGCCCGCGGGTCGAGGCGCAGATCCCGTACGCCGGACGCGCAGCTGTACTCGACGCGCACCCAGCCGTCCTTCGACTCGGCGTGTGCCGTCGCGACGCCGCCGGTCGCACGGCCCAGCCGGCTGAAGAAGCCGTCGGCGTCGGCCGCGAGCCGCTCGGGGTCGAACCCGAGCACGTCCTTGAAGTCCATGATCACTCCCAGGGGAACGAGTACGAGCCGTCGGCGTTCTGCTCCGGCGTGAACCGGCCGGTGACCGTCTGGCCGCCGGTCATCAGGTCGTTGACCGCCTTGCCGCCCGCCACCTGCGACAGGCCGGGCGGCAGTGGCGAGCCCCCGCGCGCGCTCGACCAGGGGCCGGAGGACGGGAACCGGCCGCTGAGGCCATGAGCGGTCAGGTCGCGTTCGACGCGGTTGGCCGTGCCCCAGACCAGCATGGGCCCTTGGGCGAAGGTCGCCGCGGCGAGGTCGTTCAGGCCGCCGCGATCGCCGCGGACGGTCTCGGCGGCCACGTCGACCACCACCGCCGCGCCCAGGGTGGCGGCGCAGCCGTGCAGCAGCGCGTCGAGCATCGACTCCACCGCCTGGTAACCCTCGAAGAGCTTGATCAGGCACTGCATGGCCAGGAGCCGGGCCGAGGCCAGGCTGAGCGGCGTGACGGCCGCGGTCAGCACCCAGAGCGCCACCGCCGCCATGGCCGCCGCGACCAGGAACTGGAACAACAACATCGCCGCCAGCGCCGCCCCCGCCGTGTACAACACGATCGCGGTGACCACGGCGCGGATCTCGACCCCGCGCAGGTCGGCCAGGTAGGCGTCCATGCGGCGCTGGAAGGCCCGGCCGTCCTCGCTGCGCCAGTCCGTCACGGCCACTCCGGCGACGAGGGCCTCGACGTCCAGCCGGGTGGCGACCACGTCGTCGTGCGCCGACAACCAGGTGGTGGCCGCGTCGAAGAACGCCTGCGGATCGTACTGGTGGACGTACATCTTGCCGACGAACGGCCACGCCGCCGGAACGCCCAGAGCCGACAGCGTCACCGCCGCGCCCGTGCCCGTCATCAGGCCGTCCCGGCCCAGGGTCGTGAGGTTCACCGCCGGACCACCGCGCTGGCGCGTTCGGCGTTCTCCCAGGTCGTGATGGACGTGGTCATGCCGTCCTGGATGCGTACGACGTCCTCCACCCGGTGGCGCACCTCCACCATGGTGAACGCCTCGACCTCGCCGTAGGCCAGGGCCAGCGAGTACGTGAAGGAGGTGAAGGCGGACTCCGTCACCGTGAGCCCGGCCAGGCTCGGGAGCACGCCGTCGAGCGGCCGGGCGGCGTCGGGGAGACGGGACCTGAGCTCCCTGAGCCTCGCTCGTTCGATCTCCACGTCGTACGGGCCGGGAGGCTCGTCGGAGGGCAGCCATGGCGCTGGATTGGTAGGCATGTGTCGCTTTCGTCCGCATTGTTGATCTCCCCAGCCTCACCCTCAAGGGCCGCGACCGGGTGCGTTTTGACGCCATCCCTATACGAACTCAGCGCACCGCTTCACGATCTTGACGCCGCGGCGACGACGGGCCGGGAGAACCCGGACCGGTCGCCCGTGGCGGCCGGTCCGGGTGAGCGGTCAGAGGTCTTCGCGTGGCATGACGAAGTGCCGCAGGTCAGGGGCGATGATGGAGCCGGCCTGCCCGGCGGTCATCACCTCGTTGACGGTCATGAAGTGGAACCTCCCCGTCTGCGGGTCCCAGACCCGGAAGCGGGTGGTACCTCCCTGGGTGGCATATCCGTGGATGGGCAGCCAGTGCCGAAGAAGGCTGTTGACGTTGCCGACCCATGGCAGGTTCGCCGACTTGGCCAGCAGCAGCGTCGGCTGGCCGCGATCGATGAACCGCCTGATGCGGGCCATCGTACGGTCGATGAGACCCGCGTCGTTGTCGTTGATGTTCACCAGCTCGTTGTTGTTGTACTGGTAGCCCACGATCTTGACCGGGTAGTCGGCCATCTTGTTGGGCAGCGTGCCGTACACGCTGGTGCCGAGCACGCCGTCGAGCTCGCCCTGGCTCGGGACGGGGTCCGCGCCCGTGCTCGCGAGCACGGCCTGAAGCGCGGAGGGGCCGCAGTAGGTCGCGTACGACTGCGCCCATCCGCGGAAGGGCAGGTCGCCCAGGTTGCGTACGACGGTGGCGCCGTTGAAGTTGTAGACCACCTCGGCGGTGGTGCCGCCGATGCCGCGCTGCTGCCAGGGCGTCACGCACTTGCGGTACGTGGACAGGGTCAGCGCCGACTCGCATCTGTACCGGTAGGTGGTGGTTCGGCCGTTGGGCAGGTCGGGTGTTCGCAGGGTGATGTCGGCCCGGTTGACGCCGCCCACCGACCTGATCATGGCCACGACCCGCACCCACGGACCGGGCGACCAGGACGGGGTGTCGGGATTGCGGTTGTTCTCCAGGCAGGTCTTGAACTCGGGGAGCAGGCCGCTGCTCCACTCCGTCTGCGTGCAGATCATCGCGTTCGCGTCCTCGGGGAAGCCGTCCGAGGGGGCCCAGGCCGTGGAGGAGTCGGCGATCGGCGAGACGACGCCGTAGATCGGGTAGTTGTGGCCGCCCGGCTTGCTGCCGTACGGCGAGAACGGGCCGACGAGGCGGACCTCGTCGTGGAAGTTGCCCTCGATCGTGGTGATCCGGCCGTCGGGATAGACGTCGACGACCACCCCCACGTGCTCGCTGGCCGAGGCGCCGTACCCGAACAGGACGACGTCGCCGGGCCGGGCGTCGGAGAGGGCGCGCACGGTGCCCCGGTTGCGGCCCCAGGAGTAGAACGTGCCGCTGTACGGGAGGAAGACGTCGATGCCCGCCTGCCGCCACGTCCAGCTCGCGAACATGCTGCACCACGCCCAGCCGCACTTGACCGTGCCGCCCGCGCCGTACGGGTTGCAGTTGTCGCCCCACTCGGACACGCCGAGCTGACTGTAGGCGGCCTGGACGATCTTGTACCGCATGTCGCCCTGCCCGACCGACCCCGCGCCGGGCGGCAACGGTGTCGCCGGGTTGCCGTTGCCGCCTCCCGCGGGCTTGGGATCGTTGTCGCAGCGGTTCATGATGATGTCGCTGGAGCCGGTACGCACGTAGTAGTCGGCCACCCACAGGTCGTCCGAGGTGAGGTCCCAGACCGCCGATCCGCCGTAGTTGAACTGGCCATAGGCCTGGCACTTGATCGTGACGTAGGTGCCGCCGCCGTACCGGTCCTCCTCCCTGGCGGCGCTGAGGCTCTTGCCGTGATAACCGTTGAGGGTCGTGCGCACCAGGAAGCGGTTGCCGCCGCCGGAGCCGGGGCCGTCGCCGTCGCAGCGGTTCATGACGATGCCGGTCGAGCCGGTACGCACGTAGTAGTCGGCCACCCACAGGTCGTCGGTCGTGAGGTCCCAGATGCTGGAGCCGCCGTAGTTGGCCTCGCCGTACGCCTGGCACTTGATCGTGATGTACGACCCGTCCGCGTATCTGTCCTCTTCCCTGGCGGCCGACAGGCTCTTGGCGCGGTAGCCGTTGAGGGTCGTCCGTACCAGGAACTGGCGTCCGCCCGCGGTGTTGGTGCCGCCGGTCGCGATGCCCAGGGAGGAACAGGAGGGCATGCCCGAGATCCAGCCGTCCGTGCCCGTGGTGACGTAGGCGTCCGGGATCCACAAGCCCTCGCCGGTGTAGTCCCACAGGGTGCTGCCGCCCGCGGCCAGGCCGTACTCCTGGCATTTGATGAACACCTGGCTCTCGCCCAGGTAGGCGTCGGTGCGCACGCGGTCGTCGGGGTTGGGGCTGCCGCGGCCGTCCACGTCGATCTTGACCTTGTAGGGGCCGTGGGGCGAGCCCTTGGCCGCGTTCCCGTCGATGCCGATCGACAGGCAGCGGGGCACGCCGGACAGGAAGCCGGTGGTGCCGGTACGGACGTAGACGTCGGGGACCCACAGCAGGTCGGAGGTGTAGTCCCAGATGGTGCTGCCACCCACGGAGGGGCCGGTGTCCTGGCAGCGGATCATGATGTCGGCTTCGGCGAGGTAGGCGTCGGTGCGGATCCTGTCGTTCGGATCCATGCTCCCGCGACCGTCGATGGCGGTCTTGGCTTTGTAGGGGCCGACGTCGGCGAGCGCGGCTGTGCCACCGACGGCGACCATGGCTAAGCAGAGCAGGACAGCGAGAAGGAGCTTGAGTCGCACGACTGACTCCGAGAGGGGGGGTGTGAGTAGGACTCGTGATCGTAAATCGCCACCGCACGGATGGCAATGACAACCCCCCGCCGAGCAGGACGATCAGGCTTGATCGTCGCGTCACACCTGCCCGGCGTACCCGTCTGAAGAGCCGCGACTCCCGCCTCGCCCGAACCGAGGCCGCTCACCTCAACCACCCGTGGAGACGAGAACCGCCCGAGACCAGGAGCCAGAACCTCCCCTTTTGGGATCACGAACACCGACCGGCGATGATCCCCCTACGCGGAAGCGGTGCCATGGCCAACCTCCTGCGCGACGGCGACCCACCCCGAATGGGCCCCGGCCGGTCTCCTGCACACGTGGTGGGCCCTTCGGCTGGTCACCTTCCTGGCCTGGCCTCTCCTCTGGGTCGAGTGGACGACACTCCTCACGACACCTGGCCCTGCACGTGTCGGTCGTGCCGACGGCGGTCGTCACCGGTCTGTTCGTCCGGCGGCTGAGCACCATGCAGGCGTCCGGAGTCAACAGCTGACCACCGAGCACCCGTACGCCCCAGGCGGGCACCGTGCACGTCAGCCGAGGAACGCCGCCCGGTTCTCCTCGGCCCAGGAGGCGAACGTCCGCGCGGGTGTCCCGGTCAGTTCCTCCACGACCGAGGTGAGCTCGACCGGACGGCCGTCGCAGCCCTGCCAGTAGTCCAGCAGGGCGTCGGCGAAGGTCCCGTCCATGTACTGCGCCACTTCGGCCTTCCACTCCTGCCTGGTGACGGGCCTGATCGCGATGTCCCGCCCGGTGACGCGCGAGAGGGTCCCGATCTGGTCGGTGAACGTGAGCGACTGCGGCCCGGTCAGTGTGTACGCCCTGCCGCCGAGCGCGGGATCGGCCAGGACGGCGGCCGCCACCGCCGCGACGTCCGCCTCGTGGATGGCGTCGACGTGCGCGTACGGGTAGGGCAGGCTGATGGGCGTCCCCGACCTGATCGGCCACGACCACGCCATCGCGTTGCCGCAGAAGGTGCCGGGCCGCAGAACGGTGCTCGGCACGGGCGAGGCGGCCAGGGCGCGTTCCGGGACGAGATGCGAGGTGGCCAGGGGGCTGCCGTCGGGGTCGGGCGTGAGCACGGCGGCGGAGGACAGCAGCACGATGTGCTCGACCCCGGCCGTCGCGGCCGCCGAGGCGAACTCCTGCGCGTGGGACGGTTCGGCGTACAGGAACACCGAGGTCACGCCCGCCAGGGCAGGGGCGAAGGTGGCCGGGTCGCCCAGGTCGCACCTGACGACGGACGGGTCGGCGGGAGCCTTGGAAGCCGGCCGTACAGGCAGGCCCTGCTCGCGCAGGAGGCCGATGAGCGCGGTCGCGACAGCGCCGCGAGCGCCCGTGACAAGAATGGTCATGTCAGTACAGATCCCTTCACCGAGGTGCTCCGCGACCTGAGCGCGGCACCTGTCGATAGAATAGAAGCGTGACACAGACATTGCGTCACGCAAATATTGTGTGACGAACATTATGGGGAGTATGGAGCCGCACGTGTCAAACCGAGCCGAGATGCTCAAGCGCATCACCGACGAGAGTCAGCGCCACTACGCGGCCTACACCCTGTTCAACCAGGCCATGGCCGACCAGCTCGGCATCCACCCCACCGACCTGCAATGCGTGGCCCTGCTCGACCTGGAGTCGGGCCCGATCAGCACCGGCGAGATCGCCCGCCTGGCCGGCCTCACCCCGGGATCGGCCACCCGCCTGGTCGACCGCCTGGACAAGGCGGGCCTCGTCGTACGGCACGCCGACCCGGCCGACCGCAGGCGCGCCCTGGTCGCCCTCACCCCCGAGGCCCGCGCCCGGATCGGTGCGGCCTGGGACGCGCCCGGCAGGGCGTTCGTCGAGATGCTCGACCGCTACGACGACGACGCACTGGCCCTGATCGCCGACTACCTCCACCAGGCCGCCACCGTGGGCCGCGCGCAGGCGCAACGCCTCACGACCTCCGGCTAGCCGCGACGGCGATCGTCCCCACCAGCGTGTCGTACGGGTCGCCCGCTCAGTCTGCGGCCTCGCACGCGAGGCGGGCGGCGGGGTGACGGGCGTGCCCGATACTGAGCCGGCAGGTGAGCAGCAACGCCAGGGCTGCGGGGATCAGCGCCCATGCGGACAGATCGCCCGGATCGACGCCGTCGGCGAGCAGGCCGCTGCCCGCGGCGGCTCCCGCGGCGGACCCGAGATACATCGCCGCCATCTGGAACGCGACGATCGGCATCGCCCGCTCGGGCCAGGCTCCGGTCAGGGCTTGTTGCAGGGTGGGAACGCTCGCCCACCCCGCCGCACCCCACAACGCCGCCGCGACGAGCCAGGCCGCCGGGGCGGCGGAGAGCCAGAAGACGGCGAAGCCCCCCAGGAGCACGGCGGGCAGGACGATGAGCAGCGTACGAGGCCCGAAGGCGTCCAGCGGCCTGCCGACCAGGGCGGAGCCGGCGACTCCACCGATGCCCCAGGCCCACACCAGCGCGAACCCCCAGCCCTGGAGCCCTCGCGCCTCGGCCATGGGCAGCAGGTAGGTGTAGAGCCCGAGACTGGCCACACCGAGGAGGAACGCTGCAGCGATCCCGACGAGCGTCCTCGCCGAACGCAGCACCGCGAAGGCGGGACCACGCGAAGCGGGCAACGACGGGATCGTACGTGCCTTGACGGCCAGGGCCACCATGCTGAGCAGGCCGACGGCGACGACCAGGGCCATGGTCCATCGCCAGCTCAGCCGGTCGCCGATGAGCATCCCGACCGGCACTCCGGCGACCGTCCCGGTGGACAGGCCGAAGGTCACCATGGCCATGGCGCGACCCCGTTCATGGTCGGCGACCATGGCCGCCGCGGCTGCGGTCGCCACAGCGGTGAGCACGCCGGCGCCGGCGCCCGCGATCACCCGCGAGGCGAGGAACACCTCGGTCCCCGGCGAGACCACGGTGACGAGGTTGCCGAGATTGAACACACCCAGCGCGATCAGCAGCGCCCTCGCGGTGCTCCCGCGGATCAGCGATCCGGACAACAACGGTCCCGCCAGGGCGTACGCCGCGGTGAAGGCCGTCACGCCCAGGCCGACCGCCGCGACCGTCGTGGCGAGCGAATCGGCGATCGAGGGCAGCACCCCGGCGAGAACGTACGCGTCGATCCCCAGTGCGATCGCGGCGGCGACAAGCGGCCAGACGCGGCGGATCACGCGTCCTCCTGCGCTGGAGCGGCTTCCTGGTAGCCGTTGAGCACGGTGTCGATCAATCCGGGGAACCGCGCCTCCAGGTCGTCGTGGCGAAGCTGGATCAGGCACTTGCGCCCTTCGGCACGGACGAACACCACTCCGGACTCGCGCAGGAGGCTGGTGTGATGTGTGAGCGTCGAGCGCGGCAGGTCCGGGCCCAGCTCGATGCTGTCCACCTCGCCGCGTTCCGCGAGCATCCGCACCATCGACAACCGCAGCGGCTCACTCAACGCGAACAGCACGCGCGGGATCGCGATCTCATCAACCTCGGGATGCTGGTACACCCGTGACGGCGCCAACAGAACCACCTTCAATCGTTCGACAATTTTCGCACGATGATAGTGCGAGAATTCCCGAACGATCAAATCGGCCCGCAGGCGGTGCGACAGCTCCGAAGCAGGCCAGGTCGCACGAAGGGCCGGTTCGACAAGGCGCCCGACAGCCGCCTGGCCGGCCCGCCCTCATGGATCCTCTGCCGCCATCGCCCACGGTCACCCGCCAACCGCCCCGTTCGGGGGCGATCAGGCTGGCACTCTCCTCAGCCCTCTGACCGCCGTGGACGACAGCGGGGAAATCAGAATCTCCATCTGCGGCGAGGGCGAGCTGCCCTTCCGGCGGAGGCGCCCGTGCGGATGGTCACGGTCGATGAAGTCCCCAGCTCGCAGTGCGGGGCAGCGGGGAGTGACCGACTCTCCGCCACGTCAGACGGCCCATCGTGCCTCGGCGATCAGCGCCCGGAACTCGGATGATCACCCAGGCGTTGCGGCCGGCATGCCCGGTGCGCCTGCTGATCAGGGGATGTACACCTCGTAGTAGAAGCCCGGCAGATAGGGGCCACCCCCGCGGAACCAATGACAGTAGACGAGCCCGGTGTATTGACCGTTCTGCGCAGCGTCCTCAAAGGCGACATCGCAGGCGGCCAGGGTCTGGTACGGGCCCTGCAGATACCAGTCCGGTGTGGGCCAGCCCGCACCGGCCACGGACGCGCTGGTCTGGGTGGCGGCGAAGGCAGGTGCGACACCAGCCAGAACACTGGCGCTCAGAGCCGCGGCGAGGAGAACGGCATGTAATCGGCGGATCTTCATCGCAGGTGACTCCTCACATTTGGGAAGGAGAACACATTCAGGTGAGCACCGGCCACGAGCCATCGTCAAGACCTGGAATCAACACAGCCTCCCGCCGCCGATCGCGCCCACGAGAACCCCGAACGAGCATCCACCACGCAGGTCCCCTTCCTACGCTCCCGCGCCGCCCCCCTCAGCGCCGGAGCCGGTCGGCGCGGCCTGCCGTGGCCGACCACGGCAGGCCGCGGCGGAGCACCTGGTTCTCGTGACACACCAGTAGCTCACCTGCATCGGAACAGATCAGAGCAGACCGGCATCACCACGAGGCCGCAAAAGCACCGAGCCAACCGATGGACCAGCGACGACAACACCTCGCGACGGTGGTCGGGGTTACCAAGTCACCGCAAGTTCGCCCGCGAGGAACTTTCGCGCGTTCTTGATCTGCGCCTGGTTGATGACCTTTATACGGTCCAACCGAGCCTGATTCTTCGCGATGATTCTTTGCTGGCTGTCGCGGTAGGCCGCCTGTCGTGCGCCTGAGTAGTTCGTCGCCATTCTGCACGCCGCGTCGGCGCTCGCCGTCGCAATCTCCGTCGGCGTCCGGGGTTTGGGAAGCTGATCAGTCGCCGCGTTGTAGGCCCATCTCGGATCTCCCCTGGCGGCCAGGGTGTCCGGGTAGTCGAAGCCCGCATCCTTCATGCAGTCGCTCCATACCCGCTCGGCCTCGCGGATGCGAGCGTCCTTGTACGCGCCATCCGCTGCGTCGTCGGCCAGCACGAACAGGTCCTGCTCCACGCGCACTCCGGCGGCCTTGCCGCCGAGGAGTTCCGGGGCCCCTTGATCAAGGAGCGCTTCCGTCCTGCCCATGCATCCGCCGGCAGGTACGGTCTTACCGTTGAACTTCCGCCTCTTGCCCTCGATGAGGATTGCCTGCTCATCGGTCACGGAATACCGCGTGAAGTTCTCGACGAGTCGTGCGGGCGGACCGGCGTAGCCGTACTTCTCCACTTGCAGGTCGCCCAGCCAGGCGAGGTAATCGGCGTTCCCGTGCCGCTCGGTCCGGCCGGGGGACGGCGGAGGAGGCTTCAACTCCACACCGAACGTCCGGGTGCAGTCGGCGAGCATCATGAACCGGGCCCTGTCAACGATCTTGCGATCGGCCGCGGACAGATCGTAGGCGTCCAGCGGGAGCGTGAAGTCGGCGGCAATGCGCGGAGTTGGAATCGCGCTCGCGGCGCCTTCTTCCCCGGCTGTCGCGCAACTCGTTGCGCCGATGACCACGAGAAGGCCCACCAGCAGACGGCCCGCATTGGTCGCAGCGATCACGGCGAAACCCATCCGCTAGATGAAGGCATTCCGCAGATGTTGCCACTCGGAGCCGCCGCGGGGAGTCCTATTGATCGTTATGTGATGAGTGGGCACCGGACCGCTGACCCGTTGAATCAGGTCAGGCGAGGGGACGACCCGGCTTACCGCCCGAAGACCGATCGGCAGCCTCCAACGAGGCTGCTCCGGCTTCGGATGATCATGAGGACGCGCTCGGCCGCCATCAGAACGCCGTGGCGCCCCTGCGGGGGCTGGACCGTGGCCGCCGTGCACTGGCCGATCCGCGGCTCGACCACATCCCGAACAATGCCATTGGCGCCCGGCCGGGTTTCGCGACCGGCTCACCATTCGACTGTGCCTTTGGCGCCCCCCTGCGTCGGGAATGCTGACGGCCTTGTTGTCCTGCCCAGTCTTCCCGGATCCCACCTCACGCCCCGGTCGGCCCGTCACCTCCCGTGTCGGCCAATCTACGGGCATGGATTACGCAAGCCGCGCTGTCGCCACAGATGTCCTGACCAGGCCGACCTACGCTTCCCGCATGGCTTTTGTTATCCCAGAGATCAAGGTCGGCCTGGCCGAACTCGGTGGCGGCCCTGACTCCTGGTGCTCAAGGTGCGGCAAGCGTGCGACCCTGTACTTCGTTGATCCGGCAACCGGAAGACCCACGTACGTCTGCACGGCCGACGCCGGCGCCGAGGTGGAGGCAATGCTCCTGCGCTCCCCCGACTAGGCGAACCACCACCGCGGTGTCAGCCCTTCGCGCCAGGCGTCCCACGCCGTCCGAACGTCACTCCGGATCACACCACCGACGCGAACCGTCGCGCGACGGCCGGGAGCCGGGCGACCTGGCGGTGGAGCACAGCCGGCTGATGCCGCGGCGCACGCGGCATCCGTCCGCCTGGTGATACCGGTCGAGGCCGGTCGCAGTGGGAGGTGCGGATGCCGGTGCCGCCGTCGTTCTGATCGGCCACCTCGAAGCTCTGCGGGCGCCGGCCCTTCAGGGAGCTTCAGGTGTTACGGGTGAGGTCAGCCGACGGTGAGGTCGCCGCGGTAGCCGATGCTCTTGGCGCCGCCGAAGGGGCCGCCGACGGTGCACTTGAGGCTGCCGCGGAACAGGTCGGCGCTGAGGTGGGCGGAGAACTTCTCACCGTCGAGGGGGCCGCCGACGACCTGGCCGGACAGGGTCACCTCGCTGGCGATGTTGCTTTCGAAGTTCAGGTCGAGGTCGCTGCTGGCCTTCCTGCCGTCGTCCAGGGTCCAGTCCAGGGTGCCGGTGCCGTGGCCGGTGCCGCCGCCGCCGAGTTCGCAGGTGAGCCAGACGCCGCTGAAGTTCGCGGTGAGCCTGGCCTCGTCGATGCCGAGGCCGGTGGAGTCGCGGCAGGAGCCGTTGGCGCCGCGGATCTCGATGTCCTGTTTGAGGGGGACGATCTGTACTCCGGGCTTGAAGTACATGGTGCCGGAGGTGTCACAGGTGACGCTTCCGGCGGCGTAGGCGGGCGTGGTGAGGGAGGTGAGGCCGGCGGTGGCGATCACCGTGGCCAGCAGGGCGGCGACGCGAGGGAACTGTGACAAGGGAACTCCTCTGGGGGTGCTGACCGGGCGCCTGTGTCATCGCTTTGAAAGCACCCGGGCGGTCCCTCCCACCATTGCGACTACTTACAGTAGTTGCAAGACCGCAAACAGTTACTCTCAGTAAGGCGACTATCGCCGTGACGCGAGCCCGACGGCTCCTGCCACCCGCGCCACCGCCGATCGCCGCCGCCTGATCACCGCAGGACCGGGCCGTCCGGGCAATCTCCTGTTGACCGGCGACGCCGCGTACTGCTTCGACCCCCTCTACGCCCAGGGCATGACCACCGCGGCGTTCGGCGCGGTCCTCCTCAGCGACTGCCTGAAGGGCGGCCATGAACCCGCTGACCTGGCCCGGCGCTACCATCATCGGCTCGCAAGAGCGAACCGTACCTTCTGGCACATGGCCCCCCGGCGGCACCTCCGGGGCCTCGCCCGCGCGGGGCTTCGCGGCCCGATACCTGAGCCGCCTGTGGGCGGCAGGCACCCGAGACCCTGAGGTCCACCTGGCCTTCCTCCAGGTCTTCACCGCCCTGCGAACCCCGCTCAGTCTGTACGCGCCCTCGACGTTCCTGCGTGTACTCATGCCACGGCCACCTCGCCGAGACTCCCGCCAGACCTGAAGCCGCGGCCCGGCGTCCTGGGGGTTCCAGTGGGTGTTCGTCACTCAGCCGAGCGGCCAAGGTATCGGCGCAGGGCTTCTCGCCCACCTGGAACGAAGGGCCCTCGGTCGACCACGGTTCGCAGCTCGGGCTCCGTGAGCCAGGCATGCCAGGCGATCTCGGACGGATCCGGAGACAATGGCTCGGCGATCAAGGCCTCGTGCACCCCGAACCAGACAGGGCCGAGCCCGTCCCGGCACAGGAACTTGAACAAGAAGCGGACCGGGACGCCGGCACCCAGTTCCTCGACCAGTTCGCGGGCCGCCGCGTCCTCGTACGACTCGCCCACGCCCACGGCGCCGCCGACCAGCACGTCATAGTGGCCGGGAAAACGAACATGCACCTCGGCTCGGCGCAGCACGAGGATTCGCCCCGTCGGATCGCGGCAGATCGTCGTCGCGATCCGATGGATCCACCGCCGACGCACCGCCTCCGCGCGCTCCACGACGTGCAGCACGCGGTCCTGTTCATCCACCCGCTCGATCAGCTCACCCACGCAGCACACGGTCGCAGACGCCACCGACAACCCGGCCTGGGATCACCCCACTACGCCGAGCGGCCGCGATGACGCTCACCGCCGGTGCTCGACCAGGGCGTCCATGCCCAACGGCATGCGGCCTGATCATCTACGTCCGGGCCGGTGACGCAGCCGTTGACGGCACCCCGGGATGGCCACCCGCAGCGGGGTTGGCCCAACCGCACGACTACGAATTGGCTCTGTCCTGCTGGTGACGTCCTTCCTAAGATCATTTTTCATGAATTCTCTTTCGATGCGTCTCATCGCCGTCGGCGCCTTCGTGGCAATGGCCGCGGCGGCGACTCCCGCGTACGCCGCCGCGCCCGCCGGCGACGTCGTGGTGAACGGCTCGCTGGACAGCGGGGTCAAGGGTTGGTGGGCCTCCAAGAACACGCCGATCAAGGTGACGGGCGGGCGGTTGTGCGCCCAGGTCCCCGCAGGTGGTGACAACGTGTGGGCCGCGATGGTCGGGCAGAGCGGCATCGCGGTCCGGGCCGGACAGACCTACCAGTTGAGCTTCGAGGCGACCGCTACGAAGACGACGAGGATCAGGTCGGTGGTCCAGGGCAGCGGCGAGACGCACGCCGCGATCGTGGACGGCTACCCCGAGGTCGGCGACAGCCCGAAGAAGTTCACCTATGCGGCCACGGCCAAGGTGTCGGACTCGGAGGCCCAGGTGTTGTTCCAGGTGGGCGGCGCGGACACGCCGTACACGTTGTGCCTGGACAATGTCTCCCTCGTGCCCGTGCACCAGAGTGTGGTGAACGGCTCGCTGGACAACGGGGTCAAGGGTTGGTGGGCCTCCAAGAACACCCCGATCAAGGTGACGGGCGGGCGGTTGTGCGCCCAGGTTCCCGCGGGTGGTGACAACGTGTGGGCCGCGATGGTCGGGCAGAGCGGCATCGCCGTGGAGGCCGGGAAGACGTACCGGCTGAGCTTCAAGGCGTCGGCGACGCGGACGGCGAAGATCAGGTCGGTGGTCCAGGGCAGCGGTGAGACGCACGCCGCGATCGTGGACGGCTACCCCGAGGTCGGCACCGGATCCAGGACCTACGCCTACCAGAACACCGCCAAGGTGTCGGACCAGGAGGCCCAGGTGTTGTTCCAGGTGGGCGGCGCGGACGCGCCGTACACGTTGTGCCTGGACGACATCCTGCTCACCGATTAGTACGCCGGGCGCAGCGGTCCGGCCGTCCGGGCGGACCGCTGCGCCCCGCCCGATTCTGTGGGTGACGGCGTGGCATCCCAGCCATGGCAGCGTCCGCTCTGCAGAGCCGTCCGCAATCTGGCGATGGATCTGGGGGACCGCCACTACAACGGGCACCGACCGCACCACCGGGGCTGGAACGGTCGAGCTTTCGGCGCCGACGAAGTGCCGGACGCGGGAGATCGCCAGGAACAGAATTCACTCCGCACTAGATCGTCGAGCACGCCCGCACCGGTTCGCCCTACTACCGCGACCTCTACAGCGGCCTGCCTCCCGGCGTCGACGACTCCTCATCCCTGCCCGTCACCGGCAAGAAGGCGCTGATGGCGCACTACGACGACTGGGCCACCGACCGCGAGGTGACGCTGGCACGGGCGCGCGCCTTCGCCACCGATCCGCAACTGGTAGGTGGACGGTTCCTCGGCCGATACCTGCTGGTCACCACCTCAGGCACCACAGGAAACCCCGCGATCTTCGTCAAGGACGATCGGGACATCGCCGTCAACTACGCCCTCAGCATGCGGATGATGGGGTCCTGGCTGAACCTCGCCGACATCACCCGGATCGTGGCAGGCGGCGGACGGATGGCCATCGTGGCCGCGACGAACGGCCATTTCCTGGTCTCGGCCGGCGCCGCCCGCATGCGCGCACACCGGCTGCAGCGCAAGTCCATCCGCCTCTTCTCCGTGCACACCCCTCTCCGCGAACTGGTCGAGGCGCTCAACCAGTTCCGCCCCGCCCTCCTGCTCGGGTACGGCAGCGTCCTCAACATGCTCGCCGCCGAGCAGGAGTCGGGACGGCTGCACATCGCGCCGGTAGTGGTCGAACCCGCCGGCGAGACGCTGACCAGCGGCGACTACGCGCGGATGGCCCGCGCCTTCGAAGCCAAGGTACGCGACACCTACGGCGCCAGCGAGTGTCCCTTCCTCACCGAGGGCTGCGCGTACGGCTGGTACCACGTCAACAGCGACTGGGCCTTGGTCGAACCGGTCGAAGCGGACTACTCCCCCACCCCGCCGGGCAGGCCGTCCCACACCGTTCTGGTGACCGATCTGGCCAACCGCGTACAGCCGATCCTGCGCTACGACCTCGGCGACAGCGTGCTGCAGCGGCCTGACCCGTGCCCGTGCGGCAACCCCCTGCCGGCCATACAGGTACAGGGACGCGTGGCCAACCTGCTCACGTTCGCCACCGCACGGGGCGAGGTCGTCATCGCGCCGCTGATGCTCAACACCCTGGTGGACCGCACGCCTGGAGTACAGCTCTACCAGATCGTCCAAACCGGTCCGGCGAGCTTGCGCATACGGATGCTGCCCGTGCCCGGGGCGGATCCGGAAACCGTGTGGAGCACGGTGCGTGACGGGATCGGCGGCCTGCTCGCCGACCACAAGCTGGACCATGTCATCCTGGAACGCGCTGAGGAGCCGCCGCAGCAAGCCCCCGGCGGAAAGTACCGGACGGTCATCCCGCTGAAGGATTTCGCATGATGTCAGATTCCGAGCAGCCCGGCCTGCGGGAGCGCAAGAAGGCCGGCACTCGCGCCGCCATTCAGCGACATGCGCTGCGCCTGTTCCGCGAGCAGGGTTACGACGCCACCAGCGTCGAGCAGATCGCCCAGGCGGCCGACGTCTCGCACCGGACGGTGTTCCGCTACTTCCCGACCAAGGAAGCGCTGGTCACCCTCGATGACTACGACACCCTCATCGCCGAGGCGTACGCGGCCCAGCCGCCGGAACTCGGTCCGGTGTCGGCGCTGCGCAACGCCTTCCGGGCCGTGTTCACCGACCTGACCGACACAGAGGTCGCCGCGAAGCGGGAGCGCCAGGCGCTGGTGCTCAGCGTCCCCTCGCTGTGGGCGGCCAGCCTCGCCAACATCACCAGGACCAAGCAGACACTCACCGAACTGGTCGCAGCCAGGCTCGACCGTCCGCGACACGACGACCAGGTGCGGGCCGTCGCGGGCGCGGTGTTCGGCATCCTGCTGTCGGTCTGGCTGGACTGGGCGCAGGACCCGGAAATGGACGCCCCGGCGCTGCTGGACAGCGCGCTCGCCCATCTGGAGAGCTCTGTGAACTAGAGCTGTCACGACGATGCTGCGTGTCTGCGCCACATGCATCGACGGTCGGCGGCAAGCGGAGGGACACCCAAGAGCGTCAGCGATCATGTGCATGCCCTTCCGGACCGGTCGCAACGGGTGCCGCTCGCGCGCCACGAGCGGTCCCCCGGGAGGCGCCGCGTCAGACGAGCTTGCGGTGGATCCAGGACGGGATCGCCTGGGCAGGTCTGCCGGTCGAAGATCAGCTCAGACCGGGTGCCGTCGCCCTCGTCCATGGCGACGGCCAGGCCAGGGCGGCCGGCGGCGTCCACGGCGTCGTCGATGAGCACGATGCCGTCCAGCTCAGCGGCGACCTGGTACAGCGCGGCGCCCAGACTCGGACGTACCACGGACTCGCGGACCAGGCTCTGGAGGGAGCTCCAGATGCGCAACGGCTCCTCGCCCGTCTCGGCCACGATCTTCGCGCGCACCTGGGCGGGGTCCGTCGGCCAGGCGGCCAGCCGAGCGTAGGCCGGCCGGCTGGGGCAGCCCGACGACGCCGAGAGGATGCCCTCGACGCCGTGGTCCCAGAAACGCCGGGGCGCCGGTCTGCGGCTGACAGGCCCTGTGTACGGCTGGCTGCGCTGGACCAGCGTCTTGGTGTGGACGTACTGAGCTCACCGAGCGGAGGGGGTCGTACAGCTCAGAAGAGAGCACCAGACTGAAGGACACCCCGGTACCGCGCGGGCTTCGGCGCGGCTCTGTCCCGCTTCGAAGTCGTCGCAGGACGCTTTACCTGTGGGTCTTCGGCCGGCTGGTTCGGCTGAGCGGAAGTGAGAAGGCCAGGAACAACCGAGCTCGTGGTGCTTCGGCACGAGGTGGCAGTACTGCGGCGCCAGGTCGCCCGGCCGAAGCCGGACCGGGCCGATCAGGCGGCCCTGGCCGCGCTGAGCCCGACTCCTGCCGCCCGAGCCATGGGCTCACGCGCTGGTCACGCCAGGCCCCTCCTCACGTGGCATCGCCGCCGGCCTGATCCGTGGTCGGGACGCCAAGTCCACCGCCGTCTTTGATGAGGTCTTCACCGGCGAGGGTGTCACGGTGACGAAGACCCCGCCGCGGACGCCCCGAGCCAACTGTCACGCCGAGAGCCGGGTGCGCACCGTCCGAACCGAACGCACCGACCGGATGCTGACCTACGACGAACGCCACCCTCGAACGGCCCTGGAGGAGTACGCCAAGGTGCTCAGCGGAGCGCTGAAAGATTACGGGACCGATTTCCAAAAAGGCAGGATCACCAGTCGGGAGTAGTGAATCTCCGGGTCAGGTGGAAAACTGCGCGACTTTCAGCAACGCGACCGACCGGGTGCCGATGCGGAACTCTTTCCTGGGCCGGGGGCCTGTGCCCAGCGGCACCTTCCGCCCGCGCGCCGTCACCGCGAGCACCGCCTCGCCGGGCAACACCGACGCCACGTTGCCGAGCATCTCCGGCACGCCGGCCTCGCCGTGCCCACCCAGCCAGCTCGTCTGCTCCCCGTAGGGGACATCCGTGATCACGATGTCCGGGGTGGTCGCGGCGGTCACCGCCGCCAGCTCGTCGCGGTCGAAGACGTCAGCCCGCCGGACCAAGGACGGAAGGGAGCCGCCCGCCGCCGCGAGCCCGCCGCCGAGCCTGCGTGCCGCTCCGGCGGCCTCCAGATAGGAGGGCTTGTCAAAACGTTCCGCGCGTTCCTCCAGAACCCGTGCCCGAGCTTCCAAGGCGTCGGGATCGAGCAGGAGCAGATTCTCGGCGGCGAGATCGAGCGCGTTCGCAGAGATGTCGCTGGCGACCAGCGAGGCGATCAGCCGTCGATGCAGCAGCCCGATCACCGAGAGCAGATGGCCGCTGCCGCAGCACGGATCCCAGACGACCGCCGGAGCGTCGCCGCCGCGCAGCGTCAGAGCGCGCAGGAAGATCTCCGAAGCCAGGCGGACCGGGAAGGCTGGGAATCCGGGCGCGGAACGCAGGACGGAACCACTGGCGAGGTCCGAGTAGTCGCCCTTGGTCAGGACGTGGCGGTAGCTCACCCGGCTTCCTTCCCGATCAGACTCTCCCCGATCCGATCTTAGACGCCTCCCGTCCCAGGCCAAGCCGTATGGCCCGCTCCACGGGCGCGCAGAGCCCGTCCGGCCGGTCGCCGTGGCCGGCGGACGGCCCTCTCCAGCGTTGTCGGTGTGTGTGCGAGCACCGACGAGCTGAGCGTAGGCGGCGTGCAAACGTGCGGTGTCGGCGCTGCGGACGAAGGGCTCCTCGTCACAGAAGCCGAGGCGGACCGCTTCCTTGTCCCGGCTTGCGGCATCGTCGTGGTCCATGTGGAGCTGCTTCCACAGCGAAGCCGTAAGGCACCGTCGAGTCGTACGAATCCGTCACGTCGGGAACCCCCGCTGCCGGACGACCTCATAGAGCATGAGCGTGCCCGCCGAGGCGGCGTTGAGCGAGCTGGCCGCGCCTCCAATGGGGATGCGCACGATCTCGTCGCACAGCTCGCGCCAGCGGGAGCTCATGCCGGCGGTTTCGTTGCCGACCACCAGGAGGACAGGCCCTGTGAGGTCGCATTCGGTGACCAGGACGTCACCGCGTTCGTCCGTACCGACGATCTTGATGGGCAGGCCCCGCTCGCGCTGTGCCGTCACCCAGTCCAGTACCTCCGTCGGGGAGGACGTGCGGACCGCGGGAAGCCGAAACAGTGAGCCCGTGCTGGCCCGTACGGACTTGGGGTCGTAGACGTCGGCGGCGTGGCCGGTGACGATCAGGCACGAGGCGCCGAAAGCGTCGGCGGAACGGAGCAGCGTGCCGATGTTGCCCGGGTTCGTCGGCCTGTCGAAGGCAAGCCCGAGGAAGTCGTCGCCCGCAGTCAACCGGCCGAGGTCGTCGGGCCGTAGGGCACCAACGGCGATCAGTTCCGGAGCCCCGGACTCTCGTTCACCGAGCTCTCGCAGGAGTTCCGGTTCCACCCCGACCGACTGGACGCCACTCTCGCTCAGGAGGTCCTCGGCCCAGGAGGACAATTTCTGCCCGAGCGGATAGAGGAGCCGGCGCAACGGCCAGTCGTACTCGACGGCCAGAGAGATCGGCCGGACCCCGTGGATGAGGAACTCCCCAAGGCGCTGGCGCTTGGTACGGTTGGTCAGCAGCGCCTGCCACTCCTGGAACTGGGCGTTCCGGCTGAGCACCTGATCTCGCACACTGGCCCGTGAGCGCGCGTCGTCCGCCCCACCCCTGTGGCCGCCGCCTTTACGGCGCGACGAAGCGAAGCCCCCACTGTTCGGCATGCGGCAATTTTAGGGGGGCACAGACAGGATCCAGGACCGCCCCCCAAGGTGCGAGCCGTGACGATGACCGAATCCACCGTGGCGACTTTCACCCCGTCGGCGCCGTTGTCCACAGGCGCCACCTACACGGTCACCGCCGGCGGAGGGGCCGACGCCGCTGGAAACGTCCAAGCTCCTCATGTCTGGTCGTTCAGCACGATCGCCGCACCCGCGGCCGAACCGGTCAATCCCAACCCGTACTTCGAATCCACCATTGAGCCGTGGGAACCCTGGGTCAACTCGCCCACCGTGACGAGGTCCACCGGCAGGGCGCACCAGGGTGTGGCGTCGGCCAAGTTCGTCCCGGAGAGCGATTTCTGGGGCTTCGCGGCAGAGCTGTTCGAAGTCCCGGCCAGCGGGGATTACCAGCTGTCCGGCTGGTTCCAGCCGGCCACCACGGACCCGATGGAATACGGGTTCGACTTCGGCGTCGAGTGGTACGACGCCGACTTCGAGCAGGTGGGCGCGGACAACTTCGTGGGTGACCCCACCGTCGGCCAGTGGCAGGCGGTGTCAGGGACGGTGACCGCCCCCGACGACGCCGCGTGGGCGGTGCTCTACACGGGCGGCGCGGCCACGATGTACTTCGACGAGATCATGCTCGTTCCGGGCGCCGGACTCTCCTCGGCGAAGGCCGGCGCGGTCGTCCGTAAGCCGCGGCAGCACGGCCCTGCGAAGCTGCTCACCACCAAGGGGGCGAAGCCGAAGAAGAGCGCGACCCGGCGGACCGACGGCGATGCCGCCACGGCCACCGCCGCCACGGCCACGACCCCGTTCAGCTACGACCACATCTCGATGGAGCAGTGCCTGGAAGCGGCGCGGCAAGCGGGCCTCGACCCGGGGATGGGGCGCGGGAATCTGGCCCAGCTGGTCGTCAGGCCGTACAGCGCCTGCTGGAGCCGCTACTTCAACGCCATCGACTACGTGTACGCCGCCAAGGTACGCAAATGGCTTCCGAAGAAGGCGAAGAAGGGCCTTCAGTGGTCGTCGGTTCGTCTGCAGTTCCAGGCAACCTGGGTCATGCACACCTACCTGGGCGACGCCACGGGCGGTGGAGTCGAGAACGGCGGCACTTCCGGCGTCAAGCCTCAGCAGATCAAGATGTGGACCAAGATCAGCAACATCAAGGCCTACGATCCGGTGGGCAATGTCACCGACGTGGACGACGATGAGTTCCTACGGCTGGAGGTCAAGCCGACGGGCGATGCCGGCTCCCGGTGCACGATGACCTCCGGATCCAATCGCGAGACGACGGTGGGCGGCTGGAAGTCGGACGGGGACGACGAGTTCGTCTTCACGATGCAGGACACCGACGGCGACAAGGCGGACAAGTGCACCTTGCGCCCCACCATGATCGATGTCGATGACGAGTGGACCTACAGGCCGATGGACCTGTGGAGCCAGGTCGTCTACGACGAGCAGGGGCAGGTGATCGGCAAGCGCACCGGCGGAGGCGACCCCTCCGGGAACGACCCTTACGAGAAGCCCTATACGCCGCACGTACGGTGTGACTGGTTCCGCACCGCAGGCGGTGACGCCGAAGGCGAGTCCCTGACTCGCACGGCGACGGCCAGCGCGACGAGCGGCGTGCACGTCGGCGCGTGCATCTTCCCTCTCGCCAAGCGGATCTTCGTGATGTCCAAGAGCAAGGACGCCAGCTTCCTGCAGGTCATCCAGCACATCGAAGCCGCGTTGAAGCTCACGGGCACCAGCGACAACAGGTACACGGTGCCGCCGCTGCGCGACAACGAGACGCAGGACCCACCGGTCAAGGGCGTTTTCGGTACCGAGAAGCCCAAGATTATTCCGGGCAACTGGGCGGCCCCCAAGGGCACCGACCCGAACCAGGTGGAGCCGGGCGACCCCCTCACCAAGGACAAGTCCGGCAACCAGCCGAAGAACCGGAACGTCTTCTCCCGGTCGTTCAAGGTGGGCACCACCAGCTACACCAGCTACTGCCAGTACTACTTCCCTGAGAACTACAAGGAGCCGCTGCTGTCGATGCTCGATCCGGTGTACAAGAGGGCCGAGTGCGACGAATACCCCTTCGCCTCGACCAAGGACGGAGCCGGCTATGCGGCGGACAGGGGCATGAAGAACCATTACTCTCTCCGTGCGGTCGGGAAGAGCCACAACAGCACCGCTCGCGGTAGCCACGGGAAGGTCCTGAAGAGCTTCTACGACCGCAACCGCGTTCTGCCCGACGACAAGTTCTGGGTTTGGATCGTCAACTGATCCCAGAATCGCCCTGATCTGTGGACGCCGTGTCCGGAGCGCCGCCTCGGCGGCACTCCGGACACGGTCGCCCGACCACATGGAGAAGACGAGATGACCGACATTCGAACCGCGCTGCCGGAGTGCGACCAATATGAACTGCTTGCGGCGCACGGGTTCGACACCACCTTTTTCGGGCTCTGGATGGAACGGGACGACCTCGACGAGCTCGCCGAGCTGATGCGCCTCGACCCGCGATCCCGGCGCGATGTGCGGCTGATTCAAGAAGCGGCCACGATGACGGACCCGTCCGTCCCGATCGACGAGAAAGACAGGCTCTGGATCGGCCCCCACAGTCCCGGCTGGTCCGTGGTGATCGGCGTCAGCGGTCCGGAAACAGGTGGATGGTGGCTCAGTTCGGGAAACCGTGCGATGTTCATGGTCGACTGGGACCGGGAAATCGACGGCCTCTCCGACCTCGCCTATTACCGGGACGGAAACGTGGTCGCCGAGATCCCGGCTTTTCCCTCCGGCGAATTCATGCCCGGGCCGGAATTCGAGCCCTATGCCCACGGTCTCCCCCGAGGCGAAGACCTGAACGCGGGCGAGGAGAAGCTGGCGCACGCCTTTCTCACCGTCGTGGGACGGATGACGGGCCGCTTCCTCGACGAGGACTGGTTCCATACTGTGGGCCGCGCCTATGGCGTCCCGTCCCCTTCGGCCTGAGTTGTTCTGCCCGAGCTGGTTAACGCTTGTCCACCGGTTGGCAAGGTGCCTGTTCGGCCTGCTGGCAGTGCTGGTCCGCTCTGACCTGTCCAAGGACGCTGAGCTGCTGGTGCTCCGTCACGAGATGCCAGTGGGCGGCGGTCTTCCCGGTCACGGGCCTTCCCTCTTGCACGTGGACACCTTGGAGACTGGATCTTGAGGTCCAGGGGAAGAGATGTCCCTGATGGTGATGAAGAACTACCCGCCCGAGTTCAAGGCCGACGCGGTGGCGCTGGTTCCGTCGAGGCCGGACCGGACGATCACGTCGACCGCGCGGAATCTGGGGGCAGCCGCGAGACGCTGCGGGTGTGGGTCCGCGCCGCGCAGGCTCGGGGTGAAGGCGGGCATCCAGCGGCCGGCGTGGTCAGGTCCGGCAAGGACACGTCGGCCGGGCACCTACCCTCGGACGACGTCCCGGAAGAGGAGAACAGGCAGCTCAGGGCGCGGATCCGGGAGCTGGAGCAAGAGCGGGACATCCTGCGTAAGACGGCCAAGCTTTTCGCGAACGAGACAAGCTCCGGCCCTGCTGGCCGGGCACACCGGCCACTTCGTCACCGCGTTGTCCAGACCGCCACCACGGCCGCCCACCACCGCGACGGCATCGGCGCGTGCATCCGCTACCTCACCAACAACCTTGAGTATCTGTGCTACGACCGGGCGCTGGAGGCGGGATGTCCCGATCGCGACCGGCGTGATCGAAGGCGCCTGCCGCCATCAGATCGCCGACAGATTCGACCTTGCCGGGGCACGCTGGGGCCTGGCCGGAGCCGAAGCCGTCCTGAAACTCCGCGCCCGGATCGACAACGGTGATCTCGACGAATGCTGGCGTTTTCACCTCGCCCGGCAACACGAACGGGTCCACCGGAACGACTACCAGGACGGATACTCCCTCACGCCTTGATCGCTCCAGTCACTGAGAAAGAGCTACCCCCTTCCGCGATGGCCCGCTCAAGCCGCATGCCATGGCTTACTTGTGGCACCCTCCGCTCGTCTCGTATGCCAGGGCTTCAGACGATCAAGCGCGGGGGAAGTCCCCGGCATCGCCTTGCTCGAAGAGGTCCACGATCAGGCACACGACAACCCGGGCCAACTGGTCCTTCAGTAGGAGCCACACCGATCCCCTTCAACCCTCCTACGGGCTGATAGTTATTTCAGCCCCAAACTGGCGAATTTTCTCTGACACATCTCGGGCAACGATGAAACTCTTACTGCGTGTCGTTCAGGTGGATATAATCATGGACCTCTGATATTGAGGGGAATTCTGAGCAGATCACTGAGGTGATCTCAGAGAAATAATTCGGACGATTGCGGATTTCCGGGACGTCGGCGGTGGCGTTTCCGGGCCTTTCGGGAGAAGTCGTCGAAGGCCGGAGGCAGA
>NZ_BMRC01000008.1 GCF_014648435.1 Nonomuraea spiralis | reverse complement strand
CACTGCCAGTCCCAGCGCGATCGGCGACATCGCCCGCGCCGCCCTTGTCCTCACCCATTTCGAGCACAACTGGCTACCAGAAATTCGCTGAGATCACTTCAGTGTTGCCGACAGCACTGGCTGTCATCTTTCACATGGACATACGGTTCCGGCGCCGGTGCCGGAGTGCCTCGGACTGAGCGCCCAGCCGCCACCAGCGAGTACTCGTGATCAGAAGCCACTCCGATACGAACCGCGGAAAGGGCGTAAGTGAGCATTCGAGGGCAGGAACCGAAACTCGGACGCACACTCACCGGAAATTCTGCTATTCCTGGGGCGGATCGAAGCCAGTCCGGAGAATTCGCTCCCAGTTTATGTCAATGTATCCGGTCTTCTTTCGTATCCGGGCTAACCCGCGCAGGGCCTTGGTGTCTCCAGAATCGGCAACCGCTCGCGCGAGCTGCTCAGCCCCGCAATGATCCCCCGTAGATTCGCGCCTCCAGGCCAACTCGCTAAGAATGGTGGCGTTTCCAGCTCTCAGAGCAACCATAGCCAAGCGCTCCGCCTCAGAGTGAGCCCCCTGGGATTCGAACCTCCAGACCAATTCGCCAAGCGCGGCGGTTTCCCCGGCCTCTAGAGCGGCCAATGCCAAACGCTCCGCTTCGGCGTATTCTCCAGCTGCGTTACGAGCCAAGGCCAATTCTCTCAAAATGGCTGCATTTCCGGCATTGGCAGCAATCCGCGCCAGTCGCTCCGCCCCCTCCCAGTCTCCTGATGATTTTCGAAAGATCGCTAAGCGTGCGAGTGTGCTCACTTGGCCAGCTGATCCGCATAAAGCAGCCAGGCGGTCTACTCCCGCATAGTTTCCTGCGTCTTCACGACTTTTGATTAAGGGGGCGAGTGATGCTGCATGGCCCGCCTCTGCAGCTGCACGCGCAAAATCATCTGCTCCTTGCTCATCACCCGAAAGCTCTTTTAAGGCGGCGAGCTTGGGAAGCGCCTCGCTGTAACCGGAACCAGCAGCAATGCCATATAGTCGCTCTGCAGCCCAAAGATTTCCGATATTATGGCGCCGTCTAGCTAAGTCGACGACACTTTCGGGAAATCCGCCTAGAGCCATCGCGCATGCCACAAGCTCGGCCCCGTCTTGATCTCCTTCATCCTCGCGTTTTCGTACAAGCGAGGAGAGTGAGACGGTATGCCCGGCTTCCGCGACATCACGATATAGTGTGGCAGCGCCAGAAATATCCCCATTGATCTCTCGCAGGCGTGCTACTTCTATCAATGCTACAAGCTGGCCTCTGTCTGCGGCCTTGCGATAGAGGCTCTCTGCCTCAGCGCAGGTACCCTTGGCCTCTTTCAAGCGAGCCAACGCCATGAGAGCTTGAACATCTCCCGCACTCGCGGCAGTTTGAAGGAGTTTCTCTGCGCCTTCTATATCTCCTCTGTCTGCGAGCAGACTTGCTTGATTGGTAAGTGCTGCAGTATCCCCTCTCTTTGCTGCCTCGCGATAGAGCCGTTCAGCGTGGAAAGTATCTCCTGCCTTCTCTCGGGCAGCACCTAGAATGGATAGGGCACTTTTCCTTCTGCGATCTTTGCTCGCAGCGAGTTGCACGCGACGATAATCATCGTATCTTCCCGCAATCATCATTTTCCATGCTAGATCGGAAAGCGGAATCGAATCGCCATATTCGGCCGCATCTGTAGCTGCCTTTTCGGCTAGGTCCCACGCTCCTATCATTGCCAGTCGCTCGGCTAGCTCCGCAGCATGACCTGCCCGCACGGCTATATGTAGGATACGCTCCACCAGCTTAGGTCTGTTTGCTCGTCTCCTTCTGTACACTAGCTCGACTAGAGCCGACGAATCTCCCGCATCTGCTGCGGCACAAACTAATGATTCAGCCTCCTCTGGATCGCGTTGATGTTCTCGAATTAATCCAAGCTCCGCAGGGACTCTAGGGTCACCACACTCTAATGCAGATCTACACAAATGCTCCGCAGCTGCCCACTTTCTTTTTGCCTGTAGACGCTTTGCCAGTTCAAGCAATGCGTCGGCATTGCCATGCATGGCGGCGGCGACTGCTAATTCGTTGGCTTCCGACGCGGCGCCAGCGGCTGCTCGAATTAGGGCCAGTCGAGCCTGTGCATCAGGGTGCTTTAACTTGGAAGCCTCCTCATACAATTGCTTTGCTCGGCCATTATCTTCCATTTGCTCAAGTCGTCGCGCAAGGCCTACCAATGGACCTACGTGCCCAAACCTGGCTGCGGACTGCGCAAGGTGCTCGGCTCTAGCAAAGTCTCGATGCGCAATTCGAATCCAAGCAAGATCTGCCAGCTCCTGTGCCTGGCCGGCCTCCGCTGCAGCAACAGCAAATCGCTCCGCGCGATCGATATCTCCTGCGCGTTCTCTGGCGCGAGAGAGTTCGGCAAGCGCGAGAGCCTGCTGCGCATCAATAGCCTCGCGGTATAGCTTGTTTGCGGCCTCTATATGTCCAGCCTTTTCCCTGTTCCAGGCCAACTCTACAAGCGATCTTTTGTCGCCCATTCTGGCGGCATGTCGCGCCGCCTCCTCGGCGTCGCCGGATTCGCCTGCTTCTTCTAATATGCTGACTAACTGGACAAGGGCACCATTGTGGCCTGCATCAGCTGCAGCCCGAAACAGTCTTAGTGCGTGGATCAATCGCCAACGATTCTTTGCCGCGCGGGCGAGATTAGCTAGATCCTCCGGTGTGTGGGAGTTTTCTAATGCCGAATCCCAGAACGGGGCAGGTGGGCAGATCACACGACGCAATATGCGTCCAAATTGATCCAGGTAATCCGCAAGGCGATAAGCTTTACTCATGCTTCGGCCAGTGGGCACATGTTGGGGCATGAGAGGCCCCGGCAGCTTACGATGCCGTCTTACTAGACTGTCTAGCGCTCTTGAGAACCAATCGTCTTCCAGCAAGTCGAGACTGTCTTGATCAAGATAGGCATATGATGCCCTGCGAAGGAATTCTACTGAAATGTACGGCCCGTGGCCTAGGCGTCGAATATCCATGGCCGCCCACAGCACGGCTTGCTCTATGCAAGTGGCATGTTCATAACGTCGCATCAAATCTGGCGCGCCAGCTAAATATTGAGTGACGCGACCTCCGCGAGCAAATCTTCCTGCGTGGATGAGGCGCCGATCATCAAATTTTCCGCTGGCCAGCTGGACTATTTCATCCTTCGCGAAAGCTTCGGGAATTGAAATATCGCGGACTTGCTCCAATTCCAGCAGGGTTCGTGCAGCCTTATGTGGGTCGTTAGTGGCGGAAGGTGGATCATCGGTTAGCTCTCGCCAGTACTCTGGCCATATGGTCCCAAGAATCAATATTGGCCCACGCGTATTTTTGCGAAGCATTTCCTGTAGCGCAGTGGCAACCTGTTCTCCAGTCGGTTGTGGGGCTAGATAGAACTGTGCTTCGTTTAGCCAGATTACGGTTCGTGGCGCTAGAGAGCCACTCTGCAAAATATCGATTAGTGCCTGTGGACGTTCCGGCGTAAGGGGGTGCCATATTCGCCAGCCCTCTAACTCTTGACGGATGGCTTCCCAGCATGCACGCGTTTTCCCGGTTGAAGAATCCCCAACCACCAGGATCATTTGATTGCTGTGCCATGCGTCGGAGACTGCTTTCCTGAGCCGGTCATCGAATGGACTTCGCGATATATATGGCGGTAGCACTGGGAGCGGTTTTCCTGGCCCGGGATCGATCGCATCATGCACCTCAAGGGCTAGTGCATCGGCGTCCGATAGGGTCGCGATCGGCTCACCGAGTGGTTGCGGTATAGGTTTGAGCGCCTTAGATGCCGCGGCAGGCCGTCCGCCGCGCCTACTTGCACGACTTTGGGCAGCGGCTGCTCTTAGGTCCAGCCACCATTTCAAGGGGGGCACCTGGTGGCTGTTGCTTCGTGCTCTCAGCGAGAGGTACCTCACGAGAAATCGAAATGGTTCCCGGTCAGTGGGAGTGGTCACACCTTTGAACCAGTCAGACATAGTTGCGTCGGACAGACGGATGGCAGGCTGCTGGGCGAGCCCGTCCCGTACGACTGCCGCATACACGGGAGCGCCGGCCTGCTCGTAGAGCTGAGCGAGCTCCTCCGCCAGACGCTGCTCTGGCTCACTCTGCACAGCATGCCCTCCAACGTCCGGTCCGGAGACTCACCGGAATTGTCGCAAATCCGCGGCTGATCAGCACTTCGATCACTTCGGCGATCTCCAACGCATCGCCGGAATCGTTCCGGAGGGTCCCCGATGGAGGCGTCAGGCGAGGGTCATCGATCCAAGCAAGCTGCTCTCAGGGGATTTGCCATGCTCACTCTGGTCCATGCGCTCCGCGACGGTGCTCTCATCGGCGCGAGTGGAGGGCTTCTGTACTGCGGAACGATCGCCGCATCAGCGGCATTCTCGATCTTCGCGCGCACCCCAGCTCGTCGACGCGACGCCCGTGAAACCCTCAAACTGTTGCTTCGGTGGCGGTCTCGGATCCGCTAGGTCATCGGCTGCCCTTCTTCGGGGTCGGCCGATTTGTAGGTTAGTTCACCGCCCACGTCGTCATGCATACGTGGGCGGTGCTGGCCTCGACCGACCGGAGAGCCGGAGCGCGGCCAGCGGCCGCCCGACGCGTGGCAAGCCGCCATAGGCGGGCTGACCTTGATGACGCGGAGAAGAAGCGCATCCGCCTGATCATCTCCAAGCATCAACTGAGGGTTGGCACTGATCCGTCGGCTATTTAGGCCACCACGGGCGAGCTCACGCTCATCGTGGCCGCCGACGAGTGTCAGCACCGGGTGGCACGGGATCTGCTGATGCGGGCCGATATCAACGCAGGCGAGGAAGGGAGACTGACTGGCGGCGAGCTCGATCATGGTCCACAACTGGTCCACAACTGGCAAGCGTCAACGAGAACGGGCGGGACTCCGTGAGACTGGAGGCCCGCCCGTTCCTGCGATGTTCGCCCTGGTCAGCGGCCTGAACCACTGATCAAGATCTTGTGCCCCCTGTAGGATTCGAACCTACGCACCCGGCTCCGGAGGCCGGTGCTCTATCCCCTGAGCTAAGGGGGCGACGAGTGATAAGGCTATCAGCATCCGGGGACCACTCGGCACCAGATAACGCTCCTCGAACGCATCCTGCGAAAACCCCGCGTGACCGCCCCGCTACGGGCTAGCTTTGCGCCCGTGAGCGACGTTCTTGGCAAAGTACTGGTCGTGGATGACGACGAGGTCATCCGGCAGCTCATCGCGGTCAACCTGAACCTGGAGGGGTTCGAGGTGTCGACCGCCACCGATGGGCAGGACTGTCTGGATCGCGTGATGGACGTCATGCCGGATGTGATCACGCTGGACGTGATGATGCCGTGCCTCGACGGGTGGGCGACGGCGGAGAAGTTGCGTACGGAGGAGGCGACCAGTCATATCAAGGTCGTCCTGATCACGGCGCGGGCGCAGGACGATGACCGGAGGCGGGGGATGGGGATCGGGGTCGACGCTTATCTGACGAAGCCGTTCGATCCGGCCGAGCTCATTCAGGTGGTGCGGGAACTCGCTTTCGGGGCTCAGAGTTGATGGGTTTGTAGGCGCTGGGGGCGAGGCGCCGGGATTGGTGGGAGCGGCGAGGGGAGCGCCGTCCCGGCCGGGCTCGGGTGCACGTCGGCGGCGACGACCATCGACGTGTGAGAGGTACGACGTGCGCAGTTCGATTTTCGGCAACCTGGATGCCCAGCCGCTTCCCGCCGGCTTCGCCCTGGAGAACCACAAGATGCTCCGGGTGCAGTTGCCTCATGAGGTGCTGGCCAAGCAGGGGTCCATGGTCGCGTTCCAGGGGCAGATGGAGTTCGACTACGAAGGGGCCGGGGGGCTCGGGAAGCTGTTCAAGAAGGCCGTGACGGGGGAGGGGACCTCCCTCATGCGCGTACGGGGACAGGGGCTGCTCTACCTGGCCGACAACGCCGACGACATCCACCTGTTCTACCTGGAGAACGAGGGGCTCACGGTCAACGGACGGAACCTGCTGGCGTTCGGGCCGGAGCTCAGGTGGGACATCCAGCGGGTTCAGGGGGCCGGGGTCGCGGCGGGCGGGCTGTTCAACACCACGGTGACCGGCACCGGATGGGTGGCGGTGACCACGCACGGCACGCCGGTGTTGCTGGACGTGGCGAGGATGCCGACGTTCGTGGACGGGCAGGCGGCGGTGTGCTGGAGCGCCGGGTTGCAGGTCGGGGTCAATCGCACGATGAAGGTGGGGGCCCTGATCGGGCGGGGCAGCGGCGAGGCCATGCAGCTGGCGTTCCGGGGGCAGGGGTTCGTACTGGTGCAGGCGAGCGAGGGCGCGCCGGTGGTGCAGGCGTCGTGAGGACGCCGGTGGTGCAGGCGAGTGAAGGTGCGCCGGTGGTGCAGGTGAATGAAGGTGCAGGCGTCGTGAGGGCGCCGGGCGTGGGGCGAGGCATAGACAGGTAATTAGCTAATTGCCATAATGCCCTGGTGGACGTGGATCTGGTCAAGGCGCTGGCCAGCGACAAGCGGCTGCTCATCCTTGAGTGGCTGCGCGACCCCGAGCGGCACTTCCGCCCGCAGCGCGACGGCGATCTCGTACGTGACGGCGTCTGTTCGCTGTTCATCGCCGAGAAGCTGGGCGTGAGCCAGCCCACCTGCGGAGAGCACCTCAAGGTGC
The DNA here is from genome assembly GCF_014648435.1 of Nonomuraea spiralis. Lineage (GTDB taxonomy): Bacteria > Actinomycetota > Actinomycetes > Streptosporangiales > Streptosporangiaceae > Nonomuraea > Nonomuraea spiralis. The sequence continues at coordinate 473,111 of NZ_BMRC01000008.1, read as the reverse complement.
TGGCCAAGGCGGGGCTGATCCGGGGCAGGAAGATCAGGCAATGGGTGTTCTACCAGCGCGACGAGGACCGGATCGCCAAGGTCAAGGAGATGTTGAGCAGTGACTGGTGACTCGGTCGACGCCTACGGACGTCTGATCGCCGATCTCGACGCAGGCGGCGCGCGGTACCGGGTGATCGACCATCCGGCCGAGGGGCGTACGGAGCTGGTGAGCGCCCTGCGGGGGCACGGGGTCGAGCAGGCGGCCAAGTGCCTGATCGTGATGGTCAAGATCGGCAAGAAGACGACCCGGCACGTGCTGGCCGTCGTACCGGGTGACGCCCGGCTGGATCTGCAGGCGGTCAAGGGGTTGCTGGAGGGCACGTACGTGGCCTTCGCCGACAAGGACAGGGCCGAGGAGCTGGCGGGGAGCGTCAGCGGGACGGTGTTGCCGTTCAGCTACGATCCCCGCCTTGAGCTCGTGGTCGATCCTTCGCTGCTGGAGCTGCCGGAGATCTACTTCAACGCCGCGCGGCTCGACCGTTCGCTGGTGTTGGCCACCGACGACTACGTACGGCTGGCCGCGCCGCGCGTGGCCGGGATCGTGGCCCCGGCGACCGCGCCGACCGCCGGGTAGGCGGGAGGGCGGGCGTCGACATCCAAACGCACTCAGGTGCAGGTCGGCATCGGTGGGGTGTTGGCGGTGGTCCAGGAGGACAGGAAGCCGAAGGTGGTCGTCGCGCCGGGGGCGAGGGCGCCGTTCCAGGTCTCGTTCCGCACCGACACCGACGAGCCCGTCTGGGTGAGCAGGCCGCCCCAGAGCTGGGTGATCCGCTGACCGTCCGCGAACGTCCAGCCGACGTTCCAGCCGGTCATGGGGGAGGCGCCGGTGTTCTTGACGGTGACCTCGCCCTGGAAGCCGCCCTGCCACTGGCCGACGGTCTCGACGACCGCTGTGCAACCAGCACTTCCGGAGGGCGTGGGGCTGGGCGTGGTGACGGACAGGGCTGCGGTCAGGGCCGGATACCAGGCGTCGGACATCTTCTGGTCGCCGGAGGCGTTCGGGTGCACGCCGTCGTAGGTGTCCGTGCTCGTGCTGAAGCCCGTCCACTGGTCCACGACCGTGATGGGGGACTGCTGGGTGGTCGTGGCGGCGGCCCAGGCGGGGATGGCGTTGTCGAAGGCCACGACCCGCTGGGCACATTCGGAGCAGGTGGGCGGGCTCATCGGGATGATCTTGGCGACGAGGATCTTCATGGCGGGGTTGCTCGCCCGCATCTGGTTCACCAGCGTGGTGAACGCGCCCAGGATCGTCGCCGGGGCGATGTTGCTCCACACGTCGTTGGTGCCGAGGTGCATGACGACGATGTCGGGCCTGGTGGCGGCGAGCCAGCCGGGCAGCAGGCCCTGGTTCGCGATGTTGGTGGCCAGGTAGCCGCCGTGGCCCTCGTTGTCGCCGTCGTGGGCGACGCCGCAGCCCTGCGGGGGCAGGGTGCCGACGAAGTCGACGCCGGTGTAGCCGGCGCTCTGGAGCTTGTTCCACAGCAGGGCCCGCCAGCAGCCGGGGGATCCGGTGATCGAGTCGCCCAGCGGCATGATCCGGACGGCCGCCGCGCCCGCCGGGCCGGTGGTGAGGAAGAGCACCGTTCCGGCCAGTGCCAGCATCGCCGTGAGTAAGGCGCTGATCCTGCGCATGTGTCCGCTCCCGTCCCGTGGTCTGCGCAGATGGTAGGAGCGGGCGGGGGAACGGGAAAGGCAGGCGTCCCGGCCCAGGGGGGGTGACCTGCGGGAACGCCTGCTACGAGGATGTAACTTTCACGATCGCCATCGGGCAGGGCGCGTGGTGCAGCATGGCCTGGCTGACCGAGCCCATGATCATGCCCTTCAGCGTGCCCTGGCCGCGCGTGCCGACCACCAGCAGGTCGGCGCCGGACGCCGCCTCGCGCAGCACTTCGACGGGATGGCCGTGCACGACGTCCTCGATCACCTCCACGCTCGGGTGACATTGCCGGGGTACGAGCAGGTTCAGGCGCAGGGCCTCGCGGGCCTCGCGTTCGGCCTCGGGGTCGGCCGGCTCGAAGCCCGAAGGGCGCGGCCAGGCCCACGCCTGCACCGCGCGCAGCCTGGCGCCGCGCAGCTCGGCCTCGGCGAAGGCGAACTCCAGCGCGCGGCGGCCTCCTTCGGAGCCGTCCACGCCGGCCACGATCTCCCCGCGCGGGACGGCCGGCGGGTCGCGGACCAGGACGACGTCAATAGGGGCGTGCGCGGCCACCCCGTGGGCGACCGAGCCGAGCAGCAGCCCCCGTACGCCGCCCAGGCCGCGACTGCCGACGACCAGCAGTTCGGCCTCCTCGGCGGTCTTGATGAGCGCGGCGCGGGGATCGCCGGGCACGAGCTCCGTGGTCACCTCGGCGCCCTGCTCGCGGGCCTGACGCTCGGCGTCCGCGAGTATTTCCCGGGCGCCGTCGCGCATCCACTTGCCCACCTCGGCGTACCGGCCGGGGAGCGGGTGGCAGACCCAGTCGGGCACCACGTGGGCCACGGTCAGCGGAACCCCGCGCAGCACTGCCTCCTTGGCGGCCCAGTCGACCGACAGCAGTCCGGTCGGCGAGCCGTCCACACCTACGACGATCATGGTCAGGCCACGTAACATTCCACTTCGGCCCGGCGATACGCCAGGCCCTGTCTGGTGGACTCTTCGATGCACGCGCGCTCGGTCTTGCTGAGGAGCAGTTCGCCGCAGACCGTCACGCCGGAGTAGGTCCGGCAGTCGAGTGAACGGTTGCGCTTGCCGATACGGTAGTTCTCCCTGACCGCCTGCCTGCACTTGGCGCGCAGGCTCTGAGTGTCGGCGTAGCGGCACTGGGCGGTCAGCGTCCGGTATTGCTGCTTGCTCACTTCCTGCTGCTCGATGCCGTCTCCAGAGGCGGCAGCCGGTCCGATCGTGGTCAGAGCCACGATCGCGGCCACAGCGGCGATCTTCATCATAGTTCCCCTGAAGGGGTCCGTACCGCCAGGGGCGATCGCCAAACCTGGGGCCGGCCGCCATGCCGGTCGCGGGACGCTCGGCGCCCGCGTGCAGCGGCATGGCGGTCATCGGGGAATAATTCACCACATATCGGGCGAGCGTCCCCGGAGGTGGCGGGGGTCAGCCGCGAGCCGTCGCCAGCACGTTGAACCAGGTGCGGTGGGTGGCGTTCGACTCGTGCCAGGAGACCTCGAAACCGCACGCGTCCAGCGCCGCGAGCAGGGTGCCTGGGTCGCGGTGCACGAACCAGCGCTCGTACTCGGTCCGGTACGGCACCGGCTCCCACCCCTCGCTCTCCCCCAGGGCGGTGATCAGCCCGAGCACCCCGCCGGGCCGCAGTGCCGCGTGCCAGGCGCGCAACGTCGGCTCGGTCTGCTCGGACGGCACGTGCAGGAGGGCGGCGGCGGACCAGATGCCGTCCACGGACGCGGGCGGCAGCGGCGGGTACCGCAGATCGCCCAGAACGGCGGGAACACCTCGGCCGGCGGCCAGTTTGGCCATGCCGATCGACCGGTCCACGCCGACGGGGGCCAGTCCGCGTTCCTTGAACCAGGCCGTCTCGCGCCCGGGGCCGCACCCGAGGTCCGCGATCCTCGCCCCGGCGGGCAGGGCGGAGGCGAAGCGCTCACGGAAGGCCGCGAACGCGGGAGGGGGGTCGGTGAACCGCTCGTCGTAGTCGCTCGCGATGCGGTCGTAGGTGGCGGTCGTGTGCGCTATGGGATCAGACATCCCCTTGATCCTGCCACGCACGGAGTTATTATCGCGGTTGACCAACGCGGGAGCCCGGTGCGGACCGGGCTGAGAGGACGGCTGACAGCCGCCGACCGCCAGAACCTGCTCCGGATAATGCCGGCGAAGGGAGTTTGCGCGATGAGCGACGCGCGCTTTTCCAAGATCCACATCGGTGACCTTCAGGTGCCCATGCGGGAGGTCAGGCTCACGAACGGCACGTCCGTGCGGCTCTACGACACCTCCGGGCCGTCCCGTACCGACCGGTCGGCGTGGGGGTCGCCGGTCACCCAGCTCGGCGCCGCGCGGCGCGGGGTGATCACCAAGGAGATGGAGTTCGTGGCCGTACGGGAGGGCATGACCCCCGAGTTCGTACGGCAGGAGGTCGCGGCCGGCCGGGCGGTCATCCCGGCCAACGTCAACCACCCCGAGTCCGAGCCGATGGCCATCGGCAGGAACTTCCTCGTCAAGATCAACGCCAATATCGGCAACTCCGCCGTCACCTCCTCCGTCGAGGAGGAGGTCGAGAAGATGACCTGGGCCACCCGCTGGGGCGCCGACACCGTCATGGACCTGTCCACCGGGCCGAACATCCATGACACCCGCGAACAGATCATCCGCAACTCGCCCGTGCCCGTCGGAACCGTGCCCATCTACCAGGCGCTGGAGAAGGTGGGCGGGCGTCCCGAGGCGCTGTCGTGGGAGGTGTACCGCGACACCCTGATCGAGCAGTGCGAGCAGGGCGTCGACTACGTGACGGTGCACGCGGGCGTGCGGCTGGCCTATGTGCCGCTGACCGCCCGGCGCAGGACCGGGATCGTCTCGCGCGGCGGCTCGATCATGGCCGCCTGGTGCCTGGCCCACCACCGCGAGAGCTTCCTGTACGAGCACTTCGACGAGATGTGCGCCCTGCTGGCCCGCTACGACGTGACGTTCTCGCTGGGCGACGGGCTGCGCCCGGGGTCGATCTCCGACGCCAACGACGAGGCCCAGTTCGCCGAGCTGCGCACGCTGGGCGAGCTGACCAAGGTCGCGCACGCGTACGACGTGCAGGTCATGATCGAAGGCCCCGGCCACGTCCCGATGCACAAGATCAAGGAGAACGTCGACCTGCAACGCGAGCTCTGCGACGACGTGCCCTTCTACACCCTCGGTCCGCTCGTCACCGACATCGCCCCCGGCTACGACCACATCACCTCCGGCATCGGCGCCGCCATGATCGCCTGGTACGGCACCGCCATGCTCTGCTACGTCACCCCCAAGGAGCACCTGGGCCTGCCCAACCGGGACGACGTCAAGACCGGCGTGATCACGTACAAGATCGCGGCGCACGCGGCGGACCTGGCCAAGGGGCACCCGCAGGCCCAGGCGTGGGACGACGCGCTGTCCGACGCCCGGTTCGAGTTCCGCTGGGAGGACCAGTTCGACCTGTCGCTCGACCCGGACACCGCGCGCGCCTTCCACGACGAGACCCTGCCCGCCGCGCCCGCGAAGACCGCGCACTTCTGCTCGATGTGCGGCCCGAAGTTCTGCTCGATGAAGCTCAGCCACGAGGTACGGGCGGGCATGGCCGAGAAGGCGGCCGAGTTCACCCGGAAGGGCGGCTCGATCTACCTGTAGCCGGACGGCCGGGGAGCCGGCCAGGGAGTCAGCCGGGAAGCGTCTCGCCGCCGATCGGGGCCAGCACCTCACCTGTGTAGTAGGAGGACAGCCGGTCGGCGGCGAAGAACACGTACGAAGGGGCGATCTCGTCGGGGTCGGCGGCCCGCTTCATGGGCACCTGCGCGCCGAACTCCTCCACCTTCTCCGGAGGCATCGTGGCCGGGATCAGCGGCGTCCAGACCGGGCCGGGCGCGACGGCGTTGATCCGGATGCCGCGATCCACCAGGTTCTGGGCCATGGAGTAGGTGAAGGCGTTGATCGCGCCCTTTGTGGCGGCGTAGTCGATGAGGGTCCTGTTGCCGCGCAGGCCGTTGATCGAGGAGGTGTTCACGATCGCGCCGCCCTCCCGCAGGTACGGCAGCGCGGCCCTGGTGACGCGGTAGTAGCTGTGGATGTTGACCGCGAACGTGTGCTCCCACTGCTCGTCGGACAACTCCTCCAGCGAGTCCACCGGCGCCTGGTAGGCCACGTTGTTGACCAGGACGTCCAGGCCGCCCAGCTCGGACACCGCCTGCTCCACGACCGCCGCGCAGTGGTCGCGGTCGCCCAGGTCGCCGGGCAGCAGCACGCAGCGCCGGCCCTCGCGCTCGACCAGGCCGCGGGTGCGGTTGGCGTCGTCGTGCTCGTCGAGGTAGGCGACGGCCACGTCCGCCCCCTCCTTGGCGAACGCGACCGCCACCGCCCGGCCGATGCCCGAGTCGCCGCCGGTGATCAGCGCCCGTTTGCCGGCCAGCAGGTCCCGGCCCTCGTAACCGCGCATCTCGTCGCGCGGCTCCGGTGACATCTCGCCCGTGCGGCCCGGGTACGGCTGGTTCTGCGGCGGTGGCGTTTCCGGCATGTCCGGCGATCTTCCCCGGGCGCGGTATGGGTAACGTCACGTTCTGCCCAGTTTGCGTACGCGCCGTACGAGCCCTTCCGGGCCGGACGGTGCGCCGATCAGCCCTTCAGGAAGGTCTGCACCTCCTTCCACACCCGTTTGTGCTCGACCAGCCGGGTGTCGTAGACCTTCTTGCCGGCCTCCGCGGCGTACTCGGCCAGTTCGCCGCTCTTGGCGCGTTTGAGGAAGGCGGCCTGCTCCTTGAGCCGGGCGCGGACGGTCTCGACGGCGGTGGCCAGCGTGTCGTCGTCCTCCCAGCGTTCCAGTTCCGTGGCGAGCAGGTCCCGTTCGGCCAGCAGTTTGTCGGCGAGGGACTTGGGATCCGTGGTCAGCTCGTCCCGCTTGTGGTCGGCGGCCAGCTTCATCGCCGTCTTGTCGAACGTGATGTCCAGCCCGCCGTCCTTCTTCTCCGCGTGGCCGCCGCGGTCGCCCTCGTTGACCGTCGCGAACGGCATCAGATTGCGGAACGACAGGTACGCCATGGCGGCCGTGGAGGCGTCGGGGGCGTTCAGCACCGAGGCGGCCTCGTCGAACAGGCCGGCGAGCTGGCGTCCCTCGATCTGCTCGGCGGGCAGCAGCGCGGCCAGCTCCATGACCCGCGACTGGAGGTCCTTGCGTACGGCCTCCTTCAGCGCCCTGACCGCCTGGGGGCCGGAGGAGGCGTCCGAGACCAGGTGGTTGGCGTGCTGCGTCTCGATCGCCCAGGCGGTGGTGTGGCAGCCCATCCCGGCGACGCCCGGCGGGGCCGGCGCGCGTCCGTTGATGATCAGCGACTCCTTCAGCGCCGGGTCGAAGTCCACGACCAGGTTCGTGTCGGCGGCCTCCGACGCCCAGGTCGTCGTCCTCGGCTCGACGGTGATCGGCGGCAGGCCGGCGAGCGTCTGCGTGATGCTCTCGATCAGCGGCGCGTACTGCTCCGGCTCGGTCCGCTTCGGGAAGAGGTCCATGTACTCCCTGCGCAGCGCCCCTTCGAGCTGCTTGACCATCATCTCAGCGGCGGGCCGGCCGAGCTTGCCGCTCACCGGATCGGGCAGCCCGGCGGCGGTCACCGCGTGCGGGTAGGCGGCGGCCATGACGCGCAGGTGCTTGTACAGCAGGTTGGACAGGACGACGACCGCGTACTCCGGCGCGCCGTCGCCGATCTTCTTCAGGTCCGCGGCGACCTGGCCGGCCTCGGCGAGGATGTGGGCGTTCTTCGCCGAGGCGATCACCTTCCTGGCGGTCTCCGCCCGGAGCGCGGTGTGCGGTTGCTGGAGCCGGGTGCGCGCGTCCTCCGCCTTGGCCCTGAGCGCACCGGCCGCCCGGTGCATGCCCTGGTAGATCCCGGCCGCCTTCTGCACGTCGTCGATCCGCCCGAGCAGCCCGGGGATGTCCTTCAGCGCCTCGACCCGGCCCTTGTTCGTCGCCACGGCCGTCAGCGCCTTGTCCAGCTCGGCGTTGACCTTCTGAAGCTCGGAGTACTGCTCGGCCACGTCGCCGTAGGACTGCGGGTTGAGCGCGTACTCGACGTACGACTCGCGCATCGCCGCGTCGAACGCGAACATCTTCCACAGGGCCGTTCTCATGTCGTTCTGCTCGTACGTGCGGGGTTTGGGGGCGGCCGTGCCCTTGTCGGCGGCCAGCTTCGCCGCCTTGGCCTCGTACGCCAGCAGGGCGCCCCGGTAGGTGCCCTCTCCCGACCCCGTCGAGCCCCTGGCCGAGGCGGCCGGGACGGTGCTGAACGGCAGGTGGTTCAGGAAGTTGAGATGCTGGGCGACCGCGGTGGCCAGCGCCTGGGCCGCCTTGCTCTCGCTCTTCTCGCTCAGGGCTGTGGCACACTGCTCGGCGACCAGGCGGGCCGAGTTCTCCAGCGGCTCGATCCGGCCGGCCGCGTCGGTGGCGTCGACCGTCTCCAGGCGCATGAGCAGGTCACGTGCCGCGCCGTCGGGGTCGCTCACCGATGCCTGCGCCGTGGCCTGCATCGCCAGCAGCGCCGTGGCCGCCTCCTTGACGGTCTTGCCGTACAGCGAGGCGCGTACCGAGTCCACGACCCCCTGCCACGAGGTCGTGTGGTCGCCCATGCGGTTGCCGAAGGGGGAGGGGGTGCGCTGGAGCCTGCTGATGAGGATCCCGGCGATCTTCTTCGGCCCGGTGTCGCCCCGCAGGTCCACCAGTGGGCGCAGATGCACGACCGCGCCCGCCGGAAGGTCGTGCTTCCGGGCCTGGAACTTGACCGTGCCCCAGATGTCGGTGTGCGGTTTGGAGACGGTGATGGTGGTGGGACGGGGGGCCGTGTCCGAATCCATCTCCATGCTCTGGGGCCTGTCCAGCGTCAGGACCGGCGCGCTCTTGCGCTTCTGCAGGTGGACGACGGGGGTGGTCTCGTCCTCGGGATCGCCCTTGGTCTTCTTGCGGGGGGCCGTCTTGCTCCGTCCCGACGACTTCGTACCGATCTGGCTCTTGGTGCGTTTCCGCTTCATCGCCGCCCTTCCCGCGTCACCGTTCAGCTCGATGCTCCTCCCCTCGCCCCTCCGCGGGCAGAGTGGTGACCTCATCCGGACACGCGAAGCGGTGATCAGGTGAGTTTGAGCAGGCCCGCGTCCACGACTCTGCGGCCGAAGGGGCGGGACAGTTCGGCCAGGCGGTCGCAGCCGGATTCGCCCAAGGCGCCGTACGCGGGCATGGCCAAGGTGTCCGTACGGGTTTCGAGGTGGTGGCGTAGGGAGCGGCCTTCGGGGGTCAGGTCGTTGTCGTCGTTCAGGAGGCCGCGGGTGCGCAGGGTCGTCTCGGTGCGGGCCCACTGGTCGGGTGGCCAGGCGCGGCTCATGGTGAGGAACGGCTTCGCGACCTCGCCGCTGGCCGCGTGCAGGACCAGGGCCTCCAGGCCGGTGATGCCCTCTGAGAGGAGGGTCGCCACGTGACCGTCGCCGCGGAACTCGCGCAGGAGGGTCTGGGCGTGCCAGAGCTGGAGGACGGGGTCGTCCGGCCAGGGGAGGGCGGCGTGGGCGGCGAACAGGGGGCGTCCCTGGGGGTGGTCGCGGGCGGCCTCGGCGGCACGGCGGGCCAGGGTGAGTACGGGGAGGAGGTCCGGGAGTTCGTGCACGGCGGCCCGGCGGAGAGCTTCGGCGGCGGCTTCGAGGCGGGCTTGCAGGACCTGGGCGGGGGTGACCTTGTCCCAGGGGAGGGAGCGGCGTACGAGGTCGGGGTTGAAGTTGTAGAACGTGGCGATGACGAGGTCGGCGGGGGCGGCGCCGAGGGCGGCGGAACGTGAGGTGAAATATCCGGACATGCCGGTGAGGCCCAGGGCCGCGTAGCGGGTGGTGGCCTCGGGGACGAAGTAGATCATTCCGTGGACGGGTTCGAGGCGGCGCCAGGCCTGACGGGCGGCCCGGATGAGGTGCTGGTCCATGGTCGGGCGGGCCTTTCACGGGGTCTGCGCGTGGTGGGGGGCTATGGGGTGGGGGTCAGGGAGGTGACGAAGGCGGCCATGCCGGCCAGCCACCTGTTCGGGGACTCGGCCTTGCGGCGGACGAACTCGGCCACCTCGGGGTGGGGGAGGATGTGGAAACGTTCGGCGGCCAGGCCGTCGATCACGGCGGCCGCCACGTCGGCGGGGTCGAGGATCGCGCCCGACGCCCCCACGGCCCGCGCGGTCAGATGGTCCTCCTCGACGCCGCGTTCGAGTATCCCGGTACGCACACCCTGCGGGCACAGCACGCTGACCTTGATCCCCTGCGTGGCGTAGTGGATGGCCACCCATTCGGCGAAGGCGATGGCGGCCGACTTGGTGACGGCGTACGGGGCGTCGCCGGGGCAGCTCACCAGGCCGGCCGCGGAGCAGGTGTTCAGCAGGTAGCCGCCGCCGCGTTCGAGCATGCCGGGGATGACGGCGCGGGCGGCGTGCACGTGGGCCAGGACGTTGACCGCGTACAGGGAGGTCCATTCCTGGAGTGGGGCGTCGAGGCCGTGGCCGCCGATGATGCCGGCGTTGGAGCAGAACACGTCCACGGGACCGAAGGGGGTGGGCTCGGCCAGCGCGGTCACGTCGGACTCGACGGACACGTCCGCGCGTACGGCCACGGCCCGTTCGCCGATCTCGGCGGCCACGGCCCGCGCGCCGGCCTCGTCGAGGTCGGCCAGCACGATCCCGGCGGCGCCCTCGGCGGCGAAGCGCAGCGCCATCGCCCGTCCGATGCCGCCGGCCGCGCCCGTGACGACGATGACCTTGTCCCGTACCCTCATGAGCCCTCCTGACCGACCAGCCGGTATCAGAACATCATTCTAGAAGAAGGGGGCTCTGGGAAGGGGGAAGCGCGGATGAGAGGGTCCTCATTTCGGCTTCAGGGTGGTCTCCTCGGGCGGGCGCACGCTCGTACTCATGAAACGTGTGGTGCTCCTTCTCGTAGGGATGACGGCGGCGGGGTTCCTCTCGGTCGGCTGGGTACGGGCGGCCGACGGCGGGCCCGATCTGGGGGAGTCCGTCCTTGTCTCGCCCACGCCGGGGACGTCGCCCGGCGGCGTACGGCCGTTCACGACGCCGGGAACCAAGGCGGAACCCGTGAAGCCGCCCTCGCCGAAGCCCGGAGGCGGCGATGATGATGGCGACCACGACCGGCATCGCGCCCTGCCCGGCGGAGACGACGACGATGACGACGACGGCCACGACGGCCACCAAGACGACGACTACGACGACGGCGGCGACGACGATGACGACGATGACGACTGAGCGGGGGGCCGGATGCGGGTGAGCGCCCGTGCCCGGATCGTGGGCTGGATGCTCGCCGTGGTCGGCCTGGCCCTCGCGGTCTCGATCTTCGCGACCTGGACGGTCCTGCTCGCCCGCCTCGACGTCCGGATGAACCTGGAGTTCACCAACGAGGCGGAGAAGCTGCGCCGCTACGCCGCCACAGCCCACGATCCCCATACCGGACGGCCGGTCTCCGACGTGCGGGAACTGCTCACCGGCTACCTGGCGATCAACTCCCCCGACCGGTGGGAGACCTTCTTCAGCATGGTGGACGGCCGGGCCGACCGGATCACCGCCGTCACGCCCCCGGCCCGGCTCGACACGGACGAGGACCTGATCAAGGTCCTGGCCGCGGCCACCGAGCCCGCCTACGGCGACACCGAGAGCGTGGAGGGCACGGTCAGGTACGCGGTCATCCCGGTCAGGGTGGCGGCCGACCCGCGTACGGGCCACTTCGTCGCGGCCGTCTTCTACGACCGGCACCGAGGGGAGATCGTGGACGCGGTCCGCGTTCTCGGGTTGTCGGCACTGGCCGCGCTGGGGCTGGCGGGGGCGGCGGGATGGTTCGTGGCGGGGCGGGTGCTGGCCCCGGTGCGGCTGGTGAGCCAGACGGCCGAGCAGATCAGCGACTCGGCCGACCTGACCCGCCGGCTCAAGGTGACCGGCGACGACGACGTGGCCGCGCTGGCCGCCACGTTCAACCACATGCTCGACCGTCTGGAACGTTCCTTCGCCGTGCAGCGCACGTTCGTGGACGACGCGGGGCACGAGCTGCGTACCCCCATCACGGTCATCCGGGGGCACCTTGAGCTGATGGGGGACGATCCGGACGAGCGGGCCGAGACGCTGGCCCTGGTCACCGACGAGCTGGACCGCATGAACCGGATCGTGGACGACCTGCTCACCCTGGCCAAGGCCGAGCAGCCCGGATTCCTCGCGGTCGAGGAGGTCGAGCTGGCCGACCTCACCGTGAGCGTGGTGGCCAAGGCGCGGCCGCTGGGCGACCGGCGGTGGCGGGTCGACCAGGTGGCCGAGGCGCGCGTCCAGGCCGACCGGCAGCGGCTCACGCAGGCGCTCATGCAGCTCGTCGTGAACGCCGTGCGGCACACCATGGACGACGACCTCATCGCGGTCGGGTCGGCCCTGCGGGACGGCCGGGCCGAGTTGTGGGTGCGCGACAGCGGGCCGGGCGTCGCGCCCGCCGATCGGGAGCGCATCTTCCGGCGGTTCGTGAGGGGCGCGGGACGTACGGGCGCGCATGACGGGGCAGGGCTGGGGCTGGCGATCGTACGGTCGATCGCCGAGGCGCACGGAGGCGGTGTGAGAGTGGCGGACGTCCCGGCGGGGGGCGCTTGTTTCGTGATGACGTTGCCCTTGGCCAGGACATGAACCGGATCCTGATCGCCGAGGACGAGAGCAGGATCGCGGCGTTCCTGGAGAAGGGCCTGCGCGGCAACGGCTTCGTGACGGCCGTGGTGACGGACGGCGTCGCGGCCTACGACCTGGCCAGTTCGGGCGGGTTCGACCTGTTACTGCTGGACATCGGGTTGCCGCTCAGCGACGGGTTCACCGTGCTGCGGCGGCTGCGGGAGTCGAAGGTCGCGATCCCGGTGATCATCCTGACCGCCCGGGGCGGGGTGACCGACACCGTCGCGGGCCTCGAAGGGGGCGCCGACGACTACATCGCCAAGCCTTTCGCCTTCGAGGAGCTGCTGGCGCGGGTCAGGCTGCGGCTGCGGGCCGACCGCGCGCCCGAGGCCACCGTCCTGCACGTCGGGGACCTGTCGCTCGACCTGCGGACGCGGCGGGCGCACGCGGGGGACCGGGTGGTGGACCTGTCCACCAGGGAGTTCGCGCTGGCGGAGATCTTCTGCCGGCATCCCGACCAGGTGCTGACCCGCGAGCAGCTCCTCAGCCACGTCTGGGGCTTCGACTTCGACCCCGGCTCGAACGTCGTGGACGTCTACGTCCGCTACCTGCGCAGGAAGATCGGCCCCGACCGCATCGAGACCGTACGCGGCACGGGCTACCGGATGAGAGCCGCCTCACCCGAGGCTAACGGCTCCCTCACCGGGGAACCGCAGGCTGGTGGACATGAGAACGAGAGATGACGAACCGTGACGGCCGGACTGGCGATGGACCTGACGGCGATCGGCGTCCTCGCCTACGGCCTGTACTACCGGCGACATCACCGGCGCGACCTGCTGTTCGCCTACGTGGCGCTGAACGTGGGCATCTTCGCGGTCGTCTCCCTGCTGCTGGTCCAGCGGGTGGACCTGGCGGTCGGGTTCGGGCTGTTCGGGGTGTTGTCGATCATCCGGCTGCGGTCCAGCGAGATCACCCAGCAGGAGATCGCGTACTACTTCGTCGCGATCGTCCTCGGGCTGGTGAACGGCATCGCCTCCGAGCTCCCGCTGACCGCGCTCTTCCTGGACGGCGTACTGCTGGCCATCGTGTACGTCGCCGACCATCCGCGCCTGCTCGGCCGTACCAGGCAGCAGGTCGTGACGCTGGACGTCGTGCACAGCGACCCCGAGCTGCTCAGGGCCGATCTGGAGAGCCGGCTGCGGGCCCGCGTCCTGCACTGCGTCGTCACCCAGGTGGACTACGTGCGGGACGTGACCGTCGTGGACGTGCGCTTCCAGATCGCCGAGGCGGCCCGGTGAGCGACGCGGACGTGCTGATGGCCGGGGTCGCGGCCGGGTTGCCGCCGCTCGGGCTGGACGACGTGCCCGAGCTGATGAGCCGGATGGACCACAAGTACGTGGTCGGCGTCGCGACCATGGCCAGGCTCGCGGCCGAGCTGGGCGGCCGGTTCTCGGTGTTGCGTATCGGGGGGTTGCGCCAGTTCCGCTACACCTCGACCTACTTCGACACGCCCGACCTGCTGACCTTCCGCCAGCATCGGCAGGAACGGCGGCGCAGGTTCAAGGTGCGCACCCGTACGTACCTGGACGGGGGCGGGCGGTGGCTGGAGCTGAAGCTCAACGGCACGCGCGGCAGCACCGACAAACACCGCATCCCGTACGACGCCGCCCCGGCCGGCGAGCTGACCGCGGAGGCCATGCGGTTCGTCGGCGAGACGCTGGTCAACGAGCTGGGCATGGCCGCGCCCGAGACGCTGGGGCCCGTGTTGTCCACCGACTACCGGCGGGTCACGCTCATCGACCGGGCCGGGAAGGCCCGGCTCACCTGCGACACCGGCCTGTTCTGCCACGACGGCGAGCGGGGTGTGCCCGCCCGCCGCGACCGGGTGCTGCTGGAGTCGAAGTCGGCCGACGGGCGGGCGGTCGTGGACCGGGTGCTGCGCGGGCTGGGGGTGCGGCCGGTCAGCGTGAGCAAGTACTGCGTGGCGGTGGCCGTGCTCCGGGGTGTCCCGGCGAACCGCTGGCAGCCCGTCATGCGGGGATATTTTCGGCTATAGCGGGAGGCCGCCCGTCGCCGCGCTCGTCGATCCGGTCGCCTGGTACGCCGCGATCGTACGCTCGGCGATGCGCATCTGGTGGATCTCGTCGGCGCCGTCGGCGAAGCGGGCCCAGCGGGCGTGCTGGAACATGCTCGCCAGCGGCGTGTCCGTGGAGTAGCCGAGGGCCCCGTGCACCTGGATCGCCCGGTCCACGATCCGGTTGAGGCTGCCCGCCACGAAGTGCTTGGCCATCGACACCTCCGTACGGAAGTCCTCGCCCTTGTCGATCTTCGAGGCGGCGTGCAGCACCATCAGCTTGCACTGGTACAGCTCCATGGCCGAGTCGGCGATCAGCCACTGCACACCCTGCTTCTCGGCCAGCAGCGAGCCGTGGCTGTAGCGGTTGAGCGCCCGGTCCACCATCATGTCCAGCGCCGTCTCGGCCTGCGAGATCCACCGCATGCAGTGGGCCAGCCGCGCCGGGCCCAGCCGGTACTGGCCCAGCCGGTGGCCGTTGCCCCGCCCGCCCAGGACCGCGCTGTCGGGCAGCCGGAGGTCCTCGATCACGATCTCGCTGTGGCCGGTCGAGCCGTGCATGGTCTCGACCTCGCGCACGTCCTTCCAGCCTGGGTTGGGCAGGTCCACGAGGAAGGCCGTGTTCGCGCCGCGCGAGCCCTCGGGCACGTCCTTCTCGGTACGCGCGATGAGGATGGCGAAGCTCGCCCGGCGGGCGTTGGAGATGAACCACTTGTGCCCGTTGATCACCCACTCGTCGCCGTCCTTGACCGCCTCGGTGCGGATCAGGGTGGGGTCGGAGCCGGCCACCTCGGGCTCGGTCATCGCGAAGCACGACATCTTCGTGCCGTCCAGCAGCGGGCGCAGGTACTTCTCCTTCTGCTCCGCGTCCGCCCAGTGGAGCAGCGTGTGCATGTTGCCCTCGTCGGGGGCCTGGCAGTTGAGCACCCACGGGCCGATACGGGTCTTGGCCGCCTCCGACTGCACCATGGCCAGCTCGACGTGGCCGAGGCCCATGCCGCCCCACTCCTTCGGCATGTGCGGCAGCCACAGCCCCTCGGCCTTCGCCCGGCCGCGCAGCTCGAAGATCGTCCGCAGGTAGGCGTCCCGGTCGCCCTCCTCCACGCCGGACATCGCCGGGATCACGGTCTCCTGGATGAAGGACCTGACCCGCCCGCGGATCTCCTCGTGCTCGGGGGCGAGAGTGAAATCGATGGCCATGACTCTCCTTCGGCAATTTCACCGATAGTACTATCGGCGAAAACGCGCACAAGTCCCGTGAGGCAATCGTGACCAGCACACCGCTCAGCAGGAGCGAGGCGAAGGACCTGACCCGGCGCAGGCTGATCAGGGCGGCCCTGTCGATCCTCGACGAGGAGGGCGAGGCCGGCCTGACCACGGGCAAGGTCGCCAAGGCCGCCGGCATCGCCCAGTCGAGCTTCTACGTGCACTTCAAGGACATGCCGGAGCTGCTGCGGGTGCTCGGCGAGGAGGGCGGCGACCGGCTGCGCGGGGCGATGCGGGAGGCTCGGCGCAGGGCCCGCGAGGCGCCCGACGACCTCGAACGCCACCGCGACGCCTTCCGCATCCCGCTGGAGGCGATCTGCCGCCATCCGGAGCTGCTGCGCATCCAGCTGCGCGCGCGGCACGACCCGTCGTCCTCGCTGCGCGACTTCGCCGCCCGTACGGCCGCGATCTACCGCGAGCACCACGCGGCCGACCTGGCCGCGCTCGGCTACACGGCCGACGACGAACGGGACCGCCGCCGCCTGGAGATGATCGCCGAGGGCATCGACGCGGCCACGAACGCCCTGGCCATGGGCCACCTGGAGGGCCGCTACCCCGACCTGGAGGAGTGCGCCGACGTGCTGGTGGCGCTGTCCAGGGGCGCACTGCGCCTGCTCAGGCACGACTCGGGCGGGACGCCGCAGCGGGGTGAAGGCCCAGGTCATGCGGGGTTCGACGGCCCAGCGGAAGAGCGTGCGCACCCAGGGGGTGCACAGCAGGGTGGCGGTGACGAGGCCCAGCAGGAGTGACAGCGGCAGGCCCAGCCGGATCGCGGTGCCGGTGAGGTCGTCCACGCCGATGGACGCGTTGGAGTGCCGCCACCTGATCCACTCGGTCGGCACCCGATCGTGGGTCAGCAGCGCGACCGCGAGCCCGAGCCCCAGCACGCAGAACCCGGCCAGCCGCATGTGGGGCCGCCGCAGCCACGCGAAGTGCTCGGGCCGCAACGCGAGCGGCCACTTGAGCTGCTGCCACACCGGCGTGGAAGACGTACACGTAGAAGTACAGGGCGTGCGCGAGCGGCGCGTCGCGCTGGTCCTCGATCAGGTGACCGCACACCACCAGCACGATGGCCAGGTGCTTCGCGTTGTCGAAGAAGGGGTCCCGGGCGGTGGCGGGCCTGGCGATGACGGGTGCGTTCACAGACTCCGCACCCTAGCCGCGGCCCGCCGAACCGCCGGGAAACCGGGGGACGCGGCCTACCGGGGCGCCGGTACGGTGAGCCGTCCGTCCACGGGGGTGCCGTCCGGGAGGGTGCCGGTCGCCTCGACGACGGCGTCCTCGCCGGTGTGGTTGATGGCGAACAGGTAACCGCGGCCGTCGGGGTGGGAGCGGCGTACCACCTCGACGCCCCGACGGTCGGCGGTCGCGACGCCCGACTCGGCGCACACCGCGGCGAGCAGGCGGGCCGGGTCGGCGGGCAGCGTGGTCACGTAGTGCGCGGCGCCCTCGCCCCGGACGTTGCGCGTCCAGGCGGGCTCACCGCTGGTGTACGAGTCCAGGACCTCGGCCGTCGTGGCGTGGGCGACCTCGCTCCAGACCGCGCCCGTGCCGCCGCCCGCCAGCGTGACCGTCTCGCCCGCCGCCAGCGGGAAGAACTCCTCGACCCGTACGCCCAGCAGGTCCCGCCACGCGCCCGAATAGCCGCCGAGCCGGACCTTGTCCTGCTCGTCCACCACCCCGCTGTACGGCCCCACCAGCGCGGTCCCGCCCCCGGCGACGAACCGTTCGAGGTTGCGCGCCCCCGCGTCGGAGACGAGGTAGAGCGAGGGGACCACGACCAGGCGGTAACCGGACAGGTCGCCTTCGGGGTGGGCCAGGTCGCAGGTGACGCCGAGCTTCCAGAGGGCGGAGTGCCACTGCCTGATCACCTCGACCGGCTTGAGCTCCGTCGTCGGCTGCGCCGGATGGTCCTGGGCCCAGATGCTCTGGTAGTCGAGCAGGATCGCCACGTCGGACTCGACCCGGCTGCCCGCGACGTCGGCCACGCTCTTCAGGACGTCCCCGAGCGCGACGACCTCCCGCCAGATCTTGGTGTCGGTGCCCGCGTGGGGCAACATCGCCGAGTGCCACTTCTCGGCGCCCGCGCGGGAGGCCCGCCACTGGAAGAACAGGATCGCGTCCGCGCCCCTGGCCAGGTGGGCCAGGGAGTTGCGGTGCATCTCGCCGGGCCGCTTGGCGCGGTTGTGGCCCTGCCAGTTGACCGCGCTGGTCGAGTGCTCCATGAGCAGCCACGGCTGCCCGCCCTTGAACGAGCGGGTCAGGTCGGCGGCGAAGGCGAGGTCCAGGTGGGGGTCCTCGCCCAGCAGGTACTGGTCGGTGGAGATCACGTCCACCTCCTCGGCCCACGCCCAGTAGTCGGTGGCCCAGTGGTAGCTGCCCATGAAGTTCGTGGTGGCGGGCACGTCCGGGTCGATCCCGGCCAGCAGGTCGCGTTCGGCTCGGTAGAGGCGCAGCAGCGCGTCGGAGCTGAACCTGCGGAAGTCGAGCTGCTGGGCGGGGTTGGTGTAGGCGGGCGTGGCCCTCGGCGGCAGGATCTGCGCCCAGTCGCTGTAGCGCTGCGACCAGAACGCCGTGCCCCAGGCGTCGTTGAGCGCGTCGAGGGTGGCGTACCGGTCGATCAGCCAGTCGCGGAACGCCTGGGCGGAGACGTCGCAGTAGCAGTGGGCGTTGTGGTTGCCGTACTCGTTGTGCACGTGCCACATGGCCAGGGCCGGGTGGTCGTGGTACCGGCGGCCGAGCTGCTCGGTGACGGCCAGGGCGCGCTCCAGGTAGATCGGCGAGCTGGGACAGAACGCCTGCCTGCTGCCGTGCGACAACACGCGGCCGTCGGCGTCCACGGGCAGCGCCTGCGGGTGGGCGTGCCCGAACCAGGGCGGCGGCGAGGCGGTGGGGGTGGACAGGTAGACCTTGACGCCGTCCTCGGCCCAGGTCTCCTCCGGCCACTGCTCGGGATTCCAGTCGCCGCCGTACGCGATCACCGCAACTCTTATTATTTTACGATTATTTCCTCCACCGTAGCGGCCAGAGCCGCCGCCGACGAGCCCCCAAGCCGGCCGTCGGCCACGACCGTGACGATCCGCCTGGTCAGCGTGCCCTCGACGACCAGCGGACGATCCCAAGCCAGCGCCTGTCCGACCCCGGGGTACTCCGCCATCCGGACGAACCAGGGGTCGTCGCCGGCCTGCACGAACACCAGCGTCCAGTCCCGTCCGTCCGGTTCGGTCCCGGACATGGCCACCCAGGGGCCCCGGCTGCCGTGCACGCTCTCCTCGTCCCCGGGGAAGGTCACCCGGCCGGTCGAGGTGCCCGGCGCGCGCCAGAAGAAGCCGCCGTAGCCCGCGCCCGGCCTGCCCTTGGTGGTCGAGCTGTTGACCTCCAGCGGGGAGCCGGTGAGGTTGGTGAGCGCGAACGTCAGGTCGAGCGCCCACACGTCGCCGACCGGCCGGGCGGCGACCGTACGCCGTTCGCGCGCGATTAGCCGCTCGCCGGGGCCGATCCACTCCAGCTCCTCGGTGAAACCGTCGTCGGCCAGCCGGGTGAACGCGACGTGCCGCTGCCTGCCGTGGTCGGCCAGCCAAACCGGTCCGCGGTCCCTGACGTGGGTGCGGCCGCCCCAGAAGTTCGCGCCGCCGAGGTCGGAGATCGCCACGCCCGCGCCGAGGTGGTGCACGTGGTCGCCGGGGCGGACCTGGGTGACGGTGAGGCCGCCGAGCGTACGCACCGGATGCAGGTACGGCCGCGGCGAGTCGGTGACGGGCAGGTCGGGCCGCCACTCGTAGGCCGCGACCGGCGTGCCGGCCACCCGCAGCTCCACGTTCGTCCACGGCGCGCCGAGCTCGGAGTAGAGCGCCAGCTCCCGCGCGCTGCGCGCGGTCAGCTCGGCGATGCCGGGCAGGAACCGGTGGGTGACCTCGCCCGCCTCGTCGCGTTCCACGACCTGGTGCCGTTCGGCGATGGGCAGCGGCTCGGGGGCCAGCCGCACCGCGTCGAGCACCTGGGTGAACGTCTCGGTCCCGGAGAGCGGGACGAGCAGGCCGGCCCCGGTACGGATGTGCGCGATCAGGTTCTCCAGCAGCCCGGTCCGCTCGTGCACGGTCGTCTCGACCGAGCCGTCGGCCCACTCGACCCGCAGCTCGTCCAGCGTGTACGTGAGCGTCGCCCGCCCCGCCTCCCCGTGCACCACCAGGTACGGCTCACTCCGCCCGGTCGCGCACAACGACACCGCGATCGTGATCACCGGCCCGCCCGCGATCCGGACCCGCAGGCAGGAGGTGTCGTCGGCCTCGATCGGATGGGCGTGGTACAGCTCGGTCTCGATCGCCTCGACAGGGCCGTCCACCAGGGCCAGCGCGGTCGCCACGGCGTGGGCGAAGGGGTTGGTGAGCGCGCCGTCCACCACGTCCGCGCCGTCCAGCCTGCGCCGTCCCGCCCAGGACGAGCGCGTGAAGTACGACGAGGGCCGCTCCCACGCGCCCGCGCCGCCGATGCCGCGGATCCGGCCGAGCGCGCCGCCCGCGATCAGCTCGCGCAGCGCGGGCACG
This sequence comes from Nonomuraea spiralis, assembly GCF_014648435.1. Taxonomy (GTDB): domain Bacteria; phylum Actinomycetota; class Actinomycetes; order Streptosporangiales; family Streptosporangiaceae; genus Nonomuraea; species Nonomuraea spiralis. The sequence continues at coordinate 452,859 of NZ_BMRC01000008.1, read as the reverse complement.
GCCGCCGAGCCGAGGCTCTGGAAGCCGACCTGGCAGGCCAGCCCGGTCTCGGCCACCGCCGCGGCGATCCGGGCGTGCGCCCGCGGACCGGCCGCGGGCGGCTTCTCCAGCAGCACGTGCGACCCGGCGCGCAGCGCCGTGACCGCGAGGTCGGCGTGCGTGTGGATCGGCGTGCAGACGATCGTGACCTCGGCGCCGGTCCCGGCGATCAGCCCGCCCAGGTCCGGCGACTGCGGCAGCGGCCCGCCTGCCACTTCCACCGGGCGCACGTCGCAGATCCCGGCCAGCTCGACCAGGCCGGTGGCCGCGAGCCTGCGCAGGTCGTCCAGGTGGTGCCGTCCGTGCCCGTGCGCTCCCGCCAGCACGACCCTGACTGGGCCGGTCCGCGTCACGCCTGTCCTCACGTCCATCGCAACCCCAGTCCCGCGTGCCCGCCCACGCGCAGCACACCCTCGCGGACCTCCACCGGGTACGGCTCCGCCAGCAGCCCCAGCCCGCCGAACGAGGCGTCCTCGACGACCTCGGCCAGCGGCGGCAGCGGCAGCGCCAGGGCGAGCTGCCCGGACACCTCGCTCAGCAGATGCGGATGGACCGGCACGTCGAACGCCCTGGCCAGCTCCACGATCCGCAGGAACGGCGTGACGCCGCCGACGCGCACCACGTTCGGCTGGACGATGTCGCAGGCCCCCGCCGTGAGCAGGTCGCGGAAGCCGTAGACGGTGTAGACGTTCTCGCCCACCGCGACCGGGACGTCGGTCGAGCGGCGCAGCTCGACGTGCGCGGCCAGGTCGTCGGCGGGCAGCGGCTCCTCGATCCAGTGGAGGCCGAACTCCCGCAGCGCCGCCAGGGCACGCCTGGCCCGGTGGAGGTCCCACCGCTGGTTCGCGTCGATCATCAGCAGCCGGTCGGGCCCGATCACCTCGCGTACGGCGGCCACCCGGGCCACGTCCTCGGCCAGGTCCGGACGGCCCACCTTGATCTTGACGCCGGCGTACCCGGCCGCGACCCAGCGCCGGGCCTGCTCGGTCAGCTCGTCCAGGGAGTAGTGCAGGTTGACGCCGCTGCCGTACGCCGGGACCTGCTCGCGCCGCCGGCCCAGCACGTCGGCCAGGCCCACGTCGCCGCAGCGCAGGTCCCACAACGCCAGGTCGATCCCGGCCAGCGCGATCGTGGTGATCCCGCCGGGGCCGGCCTCGCGCAGGTGCCGCCACAGCCGGTCCCACACCAGCTCGGGGTGCGCGGGCAGCCCGATCAGCGCCTCGCGCAGGTCATGGTCCAGCAGGGCCCGTACGGCGTGCGCGCCGATCTGCGGCGTCCAGGAGAACCCCGTGCCGGTGCGCCCGTCCTCCAGCGTCACATGGCAGACGATCACATGGTTGGCGGGCACGTCCGGGCCCCACGGCCGGGGCAGCGGGACGGTCCGCAGCTCGGTCCGCAGCCCGGCGATCACGACGCCGCCAGGGCGAGCCCGGTCCTGATCAGCGCGTCCAGCTCGGCGAGATGGTCGTCGGCCACCTCGACCAGCGGCGGGCGCACCGGGCCGACGTCGAGGCCACGCAGCCGTACGCCGGCCTTGACCAGCGACACCGGGTAACCGGGCACCTTGTCGCGCAGGCGGACGAGCGGGGCGTAGAACTCGGTCAGCAGCCGCTCGTCGCCGTTCAGGTACGCCACGGCGATCTCGGGGGCGAAGGCGAAGACCGCGCTGGAGTACAGGTCCACGCCGATGCCCCGGTAGGCGGGCATGGTCAGCTCGGCCGTCGGCAGGCCGTTGAAGAACAGGAACTCCGGGTGCTTCCCGCGTACCGCGAGGACGGTCCGCTGTATCCGGTCGATGTCGCCGAGCCCGTCCTTGAGCCCGATCACGCCGGGGACGCCGGCCAGCTCGACCACGGTGTCCGGGTCGAGCACGACCGGGCCGCGCTGGTAGACGATCACCGGCAGTTCGGCGGCGACGGCGGCCACGTACGCGGCGTACCCGCTCGCCGGGCCCTGCGTCAGGTAGGGAGGCATGAGCAGCAGGCCGTCGGCGCCCGCCGCGCGGGCCGCCCGCGCCTGGTTCAGCGCCGCGCCGATCGGGCCGCCCGCCCCGGCGAACACCGGCACCCGCCCGCCCACGACCTCGGCTGCCACCCGGACGGTCCGCGCGTGCTCAGACTCCGACAGGGCGGAGAACTCGCCGGTGCCGCAGGCCGCGAACACGCCGCCGGGGCCGTGCGCCATGCCCTGCCCGATGTGCTCGGCCAGCACCTGCTCGGCGAGCGCGCCGGCGGCGTCGAAGGGGGTGACGGGGAAGAACAGCACACCGCTGAGGTTCATTCGGATTCCTTGAGTTCGGTTCGCCAGCTTCGCTTGGGCTCCCAGCCGAGCAGGCGTCGCGCCTTGGCCGTGGAGAAGGCGGGAGCGGTGCCGGTGAGCCCGGCGGCCAGCTCCTCGGTGCCCGGCACGGCCTGGGGGAGCAGGTCGGCCAGCGGCTCCCTGGCCAGGGCGTCGGCCGCCCCGGCGAAGAAGACCTCGCCGCCCGGCAGCTCGGGCAGCGCCGCGATCAGCACGGTGAACAGCTCGGCCGCGTCGCGCGCGTCGACGTAGTTGAACAGCGAGACGCCGCCGATCCGCGGCTGGTCGAGCCGCTCCTTGACGGTGTGCCCCGACTGCGTGGGCGCGCCCGCCCACTCCTCGGGCGGGATGACGAAACACGGCCGGACGGCCGCCATCCTCGTCCGGCCCGCCCGTGCGAACGCCTTCATGGTCTGCTCGGCCACCAGCTTGGACAGGTTGTAGCCGTTCCAGGGCAGCGCCGGGTGCTCCTCGTCGATCGGCAGGTACGACGGGACCCACCCGCCGGGCGCGCCGTAGCCGATCACCGTGGGGCTGCTGGCCACCACCACGCCGGACACGCCCAGCTCCACCGACGCCTCGCAGACGTTGAACGCGAGCCGCGTGTTCACCTCGAAGATCACTGATTCCGGCCGGCTGAACGGCGTCGCGATGGCCGCCAGATGGATCACCGACTCCGGCCGGAACCGGGCGATGGCCTCGAACGCCTGGCCGGTGTCCGTGAGGTCGGCCGGTAACGTCGCGGCGGCCTCGTCCGGCGTGCCGGGGGCCCGGTCCACGCCGATCACCTCGTGCCCGGCGGCCGCGAGCGCGGTGACGACGCTGCGGCCGAGGCGTCCGGCGCTGCCGGTGACGAGCACTCTGCTCACCGTGGGGGACTCCTTCAAGACTGCAAACAGTTGCACTAAACCTATGGGTCACGATGGGCGAGGCGTCAAGAGCCGATTTCTGACCATGCCGTCTAGCTGGGTGGACAGGTGCATGCTGGAGGGCCGGTCGGTCGGCAAGCGCTTTCATCGTTGCCCTGGTGCCTGCAAGCGGTTGCGTTAGGGTGGGCGACTGTGACAGTGACGATTCGCGATGTGGCCCGCGCTTCCGGTGTGCACGTATCGACCGTGTCGCGGACGTTCTCCGCGCCGCACATGGTGAACGCGGCCACCCGTACCAGGGTGCTGGCGGTGGCCGAGGAGCTGGGATACCGGCCCAACAGGGCGGCCAGGGCGCTCACGACCGGGCGTACCCACAACCTGGGCCTGATCGTGGCCGACATCGCCAACCCGTTCTTCCCGCCGCTGATCAAGGCCGCCCACGCCGCGGCCCGGCAGCGCGACTACCACCTGTTCGTGGCCGACACCGACGAGGAGCCGGCGGCCGAGGAGGAGCTGATCCAGGCGTTCTCCAAGCAGGTGGACGGCGTGGTGTTGTGCAGTCCGCGCTCGTCGAACAGGGTGCTGGAGCGGCTGGCCGAGCGGGTGCCGCTCGTGGTGATCAACCGAAGGCTGCGCGGCGCCGCCACGGTCCTGATGGACGTCGGGCACGGCGCCCGGCTCGCGGTCGAGCACCTGGCCGCGCTCGGGCACCGGCGCGTGGCGCTGTTGTCGGGCCCGGCCGGCTCGTGGACGAGCGGGGAGATCCGGTCGGCGGCCGAGCGGGTGGCGGGGGTCGAACTGGTCGTGATCGGGCCCAACGCGCCCACCGAGCGGGGCGGCCTGGCCGCCGCGGCCGCGGTGCGCGAGGCCGGGGTGACCGGGGTGCTCGCCTACAACGACCTCATGGCGATCGGGCTCGTCGAGGGCCTCGGCGACCTCGGGCTGAGCGTGCCGGAGGACGTCAGCGTGGTGGGCATCGACGACATCGTCCCCGGGCGGCTGAACCGGCCCAAGCTCACCACGGTCGCCATGCCCACCGCGGCGGCCGGGCGGCTGGCGGTCGACCTGCTCATCCAGGAGGTGAGCGCGACGACCTCGCTGGAGACCCGCCTGGTGGTGCGGGAGTCGACGGCACCGCCCCGATGACCTGCAAACGGTTGTACTAAATCGCAGCAATATTCATCGGACTTCTCTTGGGTAGCGCTTGTCACCTGCGGAAATGCGGCATCGATATATCGATAACGGCCATGTAACGCCTGCAAAGGGTTGACGGAACTTTCCCGGCAGCTATAGGAAAGCGCTATCCATTCACATCTCGCCGGAAGGTCCGTGATGACGAATGAGTTCCGTCATGACTGACTCGCTGAGGTGGGATCGTCGCATGTCCAGACGTTCCCGCCGCGAGGCGCGGGCCGCCTACCTGTTCCTGGCGCCCTGGTTCGCCGGCCTGCTCGTCATCACGATCGGCCCCATCGTCGCCTCGCTCTATCTGTCGTTCACCGACTACAACCTCCTGGAGGAGGCCAAGTGGGTCGGGTTCGACAACTACGTCAAGATGTTCACCGAGGATGCCCGTTACCTGAACTCGCTGAAGGTGACGACGATCTACGTGATCGTCTCCGTGCCGCTGCAACTGGCCTTCGCGCTCGCGCTCGCCCTGGTGCTCGACCGTGGGTTACGCGGCCTGTCGCTCTACCGGTCGATCTTCTACCTGCCCTCGCTGCTGGGCGGCAGCGTCGCGATCGCGATCCTGTGGCGCAAGGTCTTCGGGGCGGAGGGCCTGGTCAACGCCGTGCTGTCGGTCTTCGGCATCCAGGGCCCCGGCTGGGTCAGCGACCCCGACACCGCCCTCGGCACGCTGATCATCCTGCACGTCTGGACGTTCGGCGCCCCGATGATCATCTTCCTGGCCGGGCTGCGCCAGATCCCCGCCAGCTACTACGAGGCCGCCGCGGTGGACGGCGCCGGCGTGTTCCGCCAGTTCCGCTCGATCACGCTGCCGCTGCTGACCCCGATCATCTTCTTCAACCTGGTGCTGGAGATCATCAAGTCGTTCCAGTCGTTCACGCAGTCGTTCATCGTGAGCGGCGGCTCGGGCGGGCCGGCCGACTCCACGATGTTCAACACGCTCTACCTCTACCTCACGGGCTTCAAGAACTTCGACATGGGCTACGCGGCCGCCATGGCCTGGGTCCTGCTGCTCATCATCGCCGGCCTCACCGGGGTGAACTTCCTCGCGTCCAAGTATTGGGTCTTCTATGGCGACACCAAGTAGGCCGCTGCCCGTGCTGTTCCGTCCGGTCAAGGGCGGCCGGGTGGTCAAGCACGTCCTGCTGATCGGGTTCGGCCTGGTCATGCTCTATCCGCTGCTGTGGATGATCTCCAGCTCGCTCAAGCCCGAAGAGCTGATCTTCCGGCAGCCCGGCCTGTGGCCGAGCGAGGTCACGCTGGACAACTACACCGAGGGCTGGACCGCGCTGAAGCACCCCTTCGGGTACTACCTGTGGAACTCCGCGGTGATCACCGTGCTGTCGGTGGTGGCGAACCTGGTGGCCTGCTCGCTGGCCGCGTACGCCTTCGCCCGGCTGGACTTCCCGCTCAAGAAGTTGTGGTTCACGATCATGCTGGGCACGATCATGTTGCCCCACCACGTACTGATCGTGCCGCAGTACGTCATGTTCTCCAAGCTCGGACTGATCAACACGATCTGGCCGCTGGTCATGCCGAAGGTGCTGGCCACGGACGCGTTCTTCGTGTTCCTGATGGTGCAGTTCATCCGTTCCCTCCCCCGGGAACTGGACGAGGCCGCCGAGATCGACGGCGCCGGCTACTGGCGCACGTTCATCAGGGTGATCATCCCGCTCTGCGCCCCGGCGCTGGCCACGACCGCGATCTTCACGTTCATCTGGACCTGGAACGACTTCCTCAGCCAGCTCCTCTACCTCAACAACCCGGACAACTTCACCGCCCCGGTGGCGCTGCGCACCTTCCTCGACGCCAGCAGCGACTCGTCGTGGGGCCCGATGTTCGCCATGTCGATCGTCGCGCTCGGCCCGATCTTCGGCTTCTTCCTGGCCGGCCAGAAGTACCTGATCCGTGGTGTGGCCACCACGGGACTGAAGTAGTTCCCCCACCCCCCGAAACAGCGACATCCCACAGGAGGTAGAGCCGTGAGCTCAGGCAAGAAGACGTGGTCGGCGGCCCTGCTCGCCACCGCCGTGCTGGCGGTCACCGCGGCCTGCGGCGGCGGCGACGAGGCCGCCGACGGCAGGACCAAGCTGCGCTTCTCCTATTGGGGCAGCGACGCGCGGCAGAAGATGACCGAAGAGGCGATCAAGAAGTTCGAGGCCAAGAACCCGGACATCGACGTCGAGGGCGAATTCTCCGACTTCGCCAGCTACTACGAGACGCTGTCCACGAAGGTGGCCGCGAGCGACGCGCCGGACGTCATCACCCTGGAGATCCGCGGCCTGCGCGAGTACGCCGACCGCGGCACGCTGGCCGACCTGACCGGCAAGGTCCAGACCGCCGACATCGACCCCAAGCTGCTCGGCACCGGCGCCATCGACGGCAAGCAGTACGCCGTCCCCACCGGCGCCAACGTCTTCTCCGTGGTGCTCAACCCGTCCCTGGTGGAGGCGGCCGGGCAGAAGGCGCCCGACGACACCAAGTGGACCTGGAAGGACTACGTCGACCTCAGCTCCCAGATCACCGCCAAGGGCGGCGGCACGGTCTACGGCACCCAGCTCAACTGGAACCCCGCCTTCCTGCAGATCTTCGCCGCCCAGCGCGGCGAGCCCTTCTACGAGGGCAACAAGATCGGCGTCACGCCCGGGACGATCGTGGCCTGGTGGCAGGTCATGCTGGACACGATCAAGGCCAAGGGCAGCCCGGACGCCGCCAAGACCGCCGAGGTCGGCGCGACCAGCGTGGACCAGTCGCTGCTGGCCACCAACACCGGCGCGTCCGGCATGTGGTGGAGCAACCAGCTCGGCGCGGTCACCAAGGCGTCGGGCAAGGACATGAGCCTGCTGCGCCTGCCCAAGGCGGAGGGCGCCACCACCGGCGGCATGTTCCTGCAACCGGCGATGTTCTACACCGCCTCCTCGAAGAGCGAGCACGCCGCCGAGGCCGCGAAGTTCGTCGACTTCATGATCAACGACGCCGAGGTCGGCGGGATCATCCTCAGCGACCGCGGCCTGCCCGCCAGCTCGAAGGTCCTGGCCGCGGTCAAGGACAAGCTGCCGCCCGCCGACCAGAAGACGCTGGAGTTCGTCGACTCCATCAAGGGCGAGCTGGCCGACCCGCCCGCCGCGCCGCCGAAGGGCGCCAGCGCCCTTGAGGACATCCTCAAGCGGTACACCGAGGAGGTCATCTTCGGCCGGATGACGCCCGACGTCGCCGCCCAGAAGTTCCTGACCGAGGCCAACGCCGCCATCGCCGGCTGAGAGGACGACCATGAGGTACGCGTTCGTCGGGCTCGGGCACCGCGCGCAGCTCTACGTGGACGCGCTGCTCGGCGACTGGCGTGACGCCGGCACGGTCGTCGCCCTGTGCGACACCAACCGGACCCGCATGGACTACTACGCCGAGCGGATCGGCCACCCGGTGCCGTGCTTCGCCCCCGCCGAGTTCGGCGAGGTGCTCGAACTCGCCGACGCGGTCGTGGTCGCCACCGCGGACGCCGCGCACGCCCGGTACGTGTGCGCGGCGCTGGACGCCGGCCGCGACGTCATCGTCGAGAAGCCGCTCACCGTGGACGCCGAGAGCTGCGCGGCCATCGCCGAAGCGGCCCGGCGCAGCACCGGAAGGCTGATCGTCACCTTCAACTACCGGTACTCGCCGCGCAACTCGGCCGTCCGCCGCCTGCTCATGGACGGCGCCGTCGGCGAGGTGACGTCCGTGCACTTCGAGTGGACGCTCGACACCATCCACGGGGCCGACTACTTCCGGCGCTGGCACCGGGACCGGGCCGGCTCGGGCGGCCTGCTGGTGCACAAGTCCACCCACCATTTCGACCTGGTCAACTGGTGGCTCGGGGCGGCGCCGCAGACCGTCTTCGCGCAGACGTCCCTGCGCTTCTACGGCTCGGCCAACGCGCGGGCGCGCGGCCTGGCGGACCGTCCCGGACGCGGCCAGGGCGCGGCCGGCCTCGGCAGCGACCCGTTCATCCTGGACATCTCCGCTGATCCCCGGCTCAAGCGTCTCTACCTGGACGCCGAGCACGAGGACGGCTACATCCGGGACCAGGACGTCTTCGGCGACGGCGTGACCATCGACGACAACATGGCGGTCCTGGTCCGGTACGACAGCGGGGCGCTGCTGACGTACTCGCTGAACGCCCACGCGCCCTTCGAGGGGTATCGGGTGGCGTTCAACGGCACGGCGGGACGGCTGGAGCTGGAGGTGGTCGAGCGGGCCTGGACGCCGCCGTACGCCGCGATCGACCCGAGCGCGGCGTCCAAGGAGCATGCCGCCGGGGCGTGGGAGCGGCTCACCCTGCGCCCCCACTGGGAGAAGCCCCGGGAGGTGCCCGTCGGGCAGGGCGCGGGCGGGCACGGCGGCGGTGACCGGCTGCTGCTGGACGACGTGTTCCGCGGCCCGGCCGACGACCCGCTGGCCAGGCAGGCGGGTTACCGGGACGGCATCCGCAGCGTCCTGACGGGCGTCGCGGCCAACCTGTCCGCCGCCTCGGGCACCCCGGTACACCTGACCGACACCGGCACCCGCCTGGCCTGACGCGGCCGGGGAGCCCTGGGCGGCCGGAGAGCCCCGCGCGGGCGCGTCAGCCGCCTGCCTTCCAGCGGGCTATGAGCTTGTCGTAGTCGAGGGTCTCCGGCTTGCCGCGCTCGTCGGCCAGTTTCGGCGCGGGCGCGCCCGGCTGGTCGATCCAGTACTGGGCCGGACGCTCGGGGTTCAGCTTGGGCGCGCACTGCCCGCCGTACCCCTGGCGTTCCCGGGACAGGCGTTCCAGCCGGGCCAGGATCTCGTCCTGCTGCCTGGCCAGGTTGTCCATGGACTGCTGCGGGGTCGTCTCGCCGGTGACGGCGGTGGCCACGTTCTGCCACCAGAGCTGGGCGAGCTTGGGGTAGTCGGGCACGTTCGTGCCGGTCGGGGTCCACTGCTTGCGGGCGGGGGAGTTGTAGAACTCGATCAGGCCGCCGTACTTGGCGGCGTTGTCCTTGAAGTAGTCGCTCTTGATGTCGGAGTCGCGGATGAAGGTCAGCCCGGTGATCGACTTCTTCAGCGACACCGTCTTGGAGGTGACGAACTGCGCGTACAGCCAGGCGGCGGCCCTGCGGTCCTTGGGGGTGTTGTTCAGCAGCGTCCACGAGCCTGCGTCCTGGTAGCCGAGCTTGTTGCCCTCCTTCCAGTAGGCGCCGTGCGGGCTGGGCGCGATGCGCCACTTGGGGGTGCCGTCGTCGTTGACGACCGGCAGGCCCTTCTTGGTCATGTCGGCCGTGAACGTGGTGTACCAGAAGACCTGCTGGGCGATGTCGCCCTGCGCCGGGACGGGGCCCGCCTCGCTGAAGTTCATGCCGGCCGCCTCGCGCGGCGCGTACTTCTTCAGCCAGTCCACGTACTTGGTGAGCGCGTACACCGAGGCCGGGCCGTTGGTGTCGCCGCCGCGGGTGACCGACGAGCCGACCGGGCGGCAGTTCTCCACGCGGATGCCCCAGTCGTCCACCGGCAGGCCGTTGGGGATGCCGGGGTCGCCGTTGCCCGCCATGGACAACCAGGCGTCGGTGAAACGCCAGCCCAGCGACGGGTCCTTACGGCCGTAGTCCATGTGGCCGTAGACCTTCTCGCCGTCGATGGTCCCGTCGCCGTTGACCTTGTTGGTGAAGAAGTCGGCGATGTCCTCGTAGGCCGCCCAGTTGACCGGTACGCCCAGGTCGTAGCCGTAGGCGTCCCTGAACTGCTTCTTGATCGCCGGGTCGGTGAACCAGTCGTAGCGGAACCAGTAGAGGTTCGCGAACTGCTGGTCGGGGAGCTGGTAGATCTTCTTGTCCGGGCCGGTGGTGAAGCTGATGCCGATGAAGTCGTTCAGGTCGAGGGTGGGGGAGGTGACGTTCTTCCCCTCCCCGGCCATGTAGTCCGACAGCGGGAACACGTAGGTGCCGCGCGAGTGGGTGCCGATGAGGTCGGAGTCGTTGACGTAGGCGTCGTAGATGTTCTGGTCGCCCTGGATCTGCGTCTGGAGCTTCTCGATGACGTCGCCCTCCTGGATCAGGTCGTGCTTGATCCTGATCCCGGTGATCTCGGCGAACGCCTTGGCCAGCTTCTGCGACTCGTACTCGTGGGTGGTGATCGTCTCGGACACGACGTTGATCTGCATCCCCCGGTACGGCGCCGCCGCCTTGATGAACCAGTCCATCTCCGCCAGTTGCCGATCCTTCGACAGCGTGCTCGGCGTGAACTCCTCCGACACCCATCGTTGTGCCGCGGCCCTGCCGTCGGCCTCCTTGAAGTCGCTCTTCGGCCTCTCCTCGCCGCCGCCCGTGCACCCGGCCGCCACCAGGGCCAGCGCGGCCGTGATCGCCGCCGCCGTCCTGCCCGCGCGATGCCTCATCGCCTGGCTCCTCTCAGCCCCATCTTCCGATCACGACCACGACCAGCAGCGCGACGCCGAGCGCCGCCCACATGGACAGGTCGGTGACTGCCATCCACAGGGCCAGGACGACGGCCGCGCTGATCAGGCCGATGTACAGCCGGTCGCCCCGGTCGGTCTCGATCCGCAGGAACCCGCGCCTGGCCACGGGAGGGGAGAGCCGGCCCCAGACCGCCATCACGCACAGCAGCACGGCCAGCCCGGCGAACACCAGGGCCGTGGGGACGGTCCACACCATCCACTCCATGGTCAGACCCTCCCCAGGGCGAATCCCTTGGCGATGTAGTTGCGTACGAACCAGATGACGACCGCGCCGGGGACGATGGTCAGCACGCCGGCCGCCGCCAGCAGCCCCCAGTCCACGCCCGCCGCGCTCACCGTCCTCGTCATGGTGGCCGCGATGGGTTTGGCGTCCACCGACGTGATCGTCCTGGCGATCAGCAGCTCCACCCAGCTGAACATGAAGCAGAAGAACGCGGTGACGCCGATCGCGGACCTGATCAACGGCAGGAAGACGCGGAGGAAGAAACGCGGCAGCGAATATCCGTCGATCGCCGCGGTCTCGTCGATCTCGCGGGGGATCCCGGACATGAACCCTTCGAGGATCCAGACCGCCAGCGGGACGTTGAACAACATGTGCGCGATCGCCACGCCCAGATGCGTGTCGAACAGCCCGACCGCCTGGTAGATCTGGAAGAACGGCAGCAGGAACACCGCCGGGGGAGCCATCCGGTTCGTCAGCAGCCAGAAGAACAGGTGTTTGTCCCCGGCGAAGCGGAACCGCGAGAACGCGTACGCCGCCGGGAGCGCCACGACGAGCGACATGACCGCGTTCAGCGAGGTGTAGACGATGGAGTTCAGGTAGCTCGAATACCACGACGCGTCCGTGAAGAACGTGGCGTAGTTGTCGAAGGTCACCCGCTGCGGGATCAGCGAGAAGCTGCCCAGGATGTCCTCGTTCGGGCGGATGGACATGCCGAACATCCACAACAGCGGCAACATCAGCGTGGCGGCGTACAGCCAGAAGACCGTGCGCGCCCATGGCAGGTGGCGCATCGCGTTCACCTCCCCGCCCTGGTCAGGACGGTGAAGAAGACGTAGCAGGCGATCTGGACGAGCAGGAAGTACAACAACGAGAACGCGCCCGCCGGGCCCAGGTCGAACTGGCCGACGGCGATCTTCGACAGCAGGATGCTCAGGAACGAGGTCGCGTTCCCCGGCCCGCCCCCGGTCACCACGAACGGCTCGGTGTAGATCATGAAGCTGTCCATGAACCGCAGCAGGATCGCGATCGTCAGCACCCCGCGCAACCTCGGGAGCTGGATGTGCCGGAACGTGGCCCACGCCGACGCGCCGTCGATCTGCGCGGCCTGGAAGTACGGCTCGGGGATCGAGCGCAACCCCGCGTAGGCCAGCAGCGCCACCAGCGGCGTCCAGTGCCACACGTCCATGACCAGGACCGTGATCCAGGCGTCGGCCGGGTCGAGCGTGTAGTTGAACGGGATGTGCAGCACGTCGTTGATCAGCCGGCCGCCGAGCCCGATGTCGCCGCGGGCGAAGATCTGCCAGATCGTGCCCACGACGTTCCACGGGATGAGCAGCGGCAGCGCCACCAGCACCAGCGCCACCGACACCCAGAACCCGCGGCGCGGCATGCAGACCGCGACGGCCACGCCGAGCGGGACCTCGACCAGCAGCACCTGCGCCGAGAACAGCAGCGTGCGCACGAGCGCGGCGCGCACCTCCGGGTCGCGCGCGATCTGCCGGAACCAGTCCAGGCCGACGAACACCCGCTCGACCGGGCTGAAGACGTCCTGGACGGAGAAGTTCACGACGGTCATCAGCGGGATCACCGCGGTGAAGGCCACCGACACCACGACCGGCAACACCAGCAGCCAGGCCCGGTTGTTCCGCGGCCGGGAATCGGTGCGCGTCCCGGTCACGCCGGTCCCCTTCCGTCCAGGGGCGCGAGCGAGCCGCACCGGACCTCGTCGCGGAACAGGAACGTCCGGTCCGCGGGGAAGCCCAGGAACTCGACCGCGCCCGGCGTCCAGGACGAGCCCGCCTCGGTCCTGGCGATCACGGGATGCCCACCGACCTCGGCGCGTACCAGGTCGTGGGAGCCCATACGGTCGACGCCGGTCACCCTGGCCGCCACGCCGGGGCCGCCGGGCAGGCCGCCGACCTGGACGAACTCGGGCCGTACGCCGATCCGCACCGGCCCCGGCGGCAGCTCGCCGGCCACCGCGCCCACCTCGGAGCGGCCGATCCTGACCACGCCGCCGTCGATCTCGGCGGGCAACACGTTCATGCCGGGCGAGCCGATGAAGTGGCCGACGAACTCGTGCTCGGGCGACAGGAACAGCTCGGCCGGCCGTCCGGCCTGCACGATCCGGCCGTCGTTGAGCACGACCACCTCGTCGGCGAAGGTCAGGGCCTCGGTCTGGTCGTGGGTGACGTAGACGAGGGTGTGGCCGGTGTCGCGGTGGATCTCCTTGAGCTTGCTGCGCAAGGTCCACTTCAGCGCGGGATCGACCACGGTCAGCGGCTCGTCGAGCAGCACGGCCGCCACCTGGGCGCGTACCAGGCCGCGGCCCAGGCTGACGATCTGCTTGCGGCCCGGGTCGAGGCGGCGCGACCGGCGGCGCAGTACGTCGTCCAGGCCCAGCATCGCCGACACCCGCAGGACGCGCCGGCGGATCTCCGGCGCGGGCACCTTCCTGTTGCGCAGCGGGAAGGCCAGGTTGTCGTAGACCGTCATCTCCTCGTACAGGACGGGGAACTGGAAGACCTGCGCGATGTCGCGGCCCGCCGTGGGCACGCCGGTCACCTCGCGGTCGTCGAACCAGATCCGGCCCACCGTGGGCGTGAGCAGCCCCGAGACGATGTTCAGCAGTGTGGTCTTGCCGCAGCCGCTCGGGCCGAGCAGGGCGTAGGCCCTGCCGCTCCGCCACGTCCAGGTCATGGGCCTGAGCGCCCACGTCCGGCCGCCGTCGTAGCTGTGGCCGACGCCTTCCAGGCGAATCTCAGCCATGCGGGCCGGCCTCCGCCGCCGAGGCGGCCGGTAATCGGCCCCCGGCCTCGTCGAACACGAAGATGTGCCGGGGGTCCACGTACGCCGTGGCGGACTCGCCCGGGGTGAACAGCCGCGGGCCGGGCAGGTGGGCCACCAGGTGCCGCCGTCCCTCCAGCTGCAGGTGCAGGAACGTCGCGCTGCCGGTCACCTCGGCGAGCCTGATCTCGGCGGGCAGCTCCAGCGCGCCGGGGCCGTTCCTGGCGATCGTGACCTGGTGGGGGCGGATGCCCAGCACGACGCCCCCGGGGGGATGGCCGGGCGGCGCGGGGAAGGACGTGCCGAGCACCTCGATCCGGCCGTCGCGGACGGTGCCGGGCAGGAGGTTCAGCGGCGGGTCGCTGAGCGTGGCCGCGACGGCCAGCGTGGGCGGCTCGGCGTACAGGGTGGCCGGGTCGCCGATGTGCTGGACCCTGCCCTCGCCCAGCACCACGGCGGGCGCGGCGAAGGTCAGCGCCTCGTTCGGGTCTGCGGTGGAGTAGAGGACGACGCCCGGCGAGCGCTCGAACATGTGCTTGAGGTCCTCGCGCAACTGCTCGCGCAGCTTGAAATCGAGGTTGGCCAGCGGCTCGTCGAGCAGCAGCACGTCCACGGGCCTGGCCAGCGCGCGGGCGATGGCGGTGCGCTGCTGCTGGCCGCCCGACAGCTCCGCGGGCCTGCGGTCCAGCAGGTCGCCGAGCCCCATGAGCGCGGCCACCTCGCGCACCCGCCGGTCGATGCCGTCCTTCCGGTACGACCGGTCGAGCCGCAGCGGCGAGGCGATGTTCTCATAAACCGTCAGCGACGGGTAATTGATGAATTGCTGATAGACGAAGGCGACCGAACGCTTTCGCACGGAAATCGCGGTGACGTCTTCTCCGTTGACCAGCACCCGCCCGGAATCGGGTGGCCGCAGCCCGGCGGCGACCCGCATGAGCGTGGTCTTTCCCGAGTTCATCGGGCCGACGAGCGTGGTCAGTCCATTCGATAATTCGAGGTGGATGTCGTCGAGCCAGGTCTCCCCGTGCTGCCGTACGCGGACGCCATCGAGAATCAGCGGCACAATGTCCGGTCCTCTCTCCCGGAGCTTGCCCTCCATCTAACATGATCTGAATCTTCGTGCAAAGAGGGAAGTTGAGGTGACCGGTGTTAGTCAATTGACTCTTGTTATGGGATTTGTCAATGGGAGAAGAGTTTGGTGACCAGGGTGTGCAGCCGGCGGCGTTCGTCGTCCGTCAGCGGGGCGAGGGTCTCGCGTTCCACGTCGGCCACCACCGTGCGGGCGCGGGTCAGGGCGTCGCTCCCGGCGGCTGTGAGCGAGATCCGGTAGCGACGTCGGTCGGCCGGGTCGCGCTCCCGTACGGCGAGTGACCCGTCCATCAGGCCGTCCATCAGGCGCACCATGTCGCTCGGGTCGAGGCCCAGCCGGTCGCCGATCTCGCGTTGTGCCGCGGGCCCGAAGTCGTCGAGCGTGGCGAGCGCGGCGAACTCCCACAGGCTCAGCCCGGTCTCGCCCGTCAGCCGTTCGGCCAGCGCGCGCCGGTTGGCGACGCCGACCTTGTGCAGCACGAAGGTGGTCGTCCCGAGGAGGGTGGGTGGCAGTTCCATGTCAGCAGAAGTGTAGGTTGTCACCAATAGTTGGTGACCACCCACTAATTTCGGAGGTCCAGAATGGACGCCCTCTACCCCCGGCTGCTGGTGCGCGACTTCCCCGCCGCCGTCGCCTTCTACCGTGCCGCCCTCGGCGTGGAACCGGTGAAGGTGCTGACGGAGGCGGCCTACGCCAACTGGGACATCGACGGCCAGGCCGGTCTCGTGCTCTTCGGCCGCGACAACATGGCCCATGTCGTGGGCACCGCCGGCCTGCCCGCGGCGCCCGCCCAGGACACGGCGATGCTGGTCATGAAGGTCGACGACGTGGACGCCGGGACCGACCGCCTCGTACGGCTCGGGGCCGTGGTCGTCGCGCCGTCGCAGGACCGTCCCGAGTGGGCGCCCGGCCTGCGTACGGCCCACCTGCGTGACCCGGAGGGCAACCTGATCGAGCTCCAGTCCTACTGAGGGCCGGGGACCGTCAGGGCAGGATGGCGTCCACGTAGCCGCCGTCCACGCGCAGCGCGCCGCCCGTGGTCGCCGAGGCGAGCGGCGAGCTGAGGTAGACGACCATGTTGGCGATCTCCTCCGGCTCGATCAGCCGCTGGATCAGCGACTGCGGACGGTGCTTGAGCATGAACGCCCGCTGCGCCTCCTCCCACGGCAGCTCCTTGTCCACGAGCTGGTAGACGAACTCCTCCACGCCCCCGGTGTGCGTGGGCCCGGCGATCACCGAGTTGACCGTCACGCCGCTCCCGGCGGCCTCCTTGGCGAACCCGCGCGACACGGCCAGCAGCGCCGTCTTGCTCATGCCGTAGTGGATCATCTCGATCGGCGTGGCGACGGCCGAGTCGCTGGCGATGTACTGGATCCGGCCCCAGCCGCGCTCGATCATGCCCGGCAGGTACGCGCGCGTCAGCCGGACCGCGGCCAGGACGTTGACGTCGAAGTACCGCCGCCACTCGGCGTCGGTGATCTCCAGCGCCGGTCTGGCCTCGAAGATGCCCAGGTTGTTGACGAGGATGTCCACCTGCGGCAATGAGCTCAGGACCCGCTGGAGCCCGTCCTCGGTGGAGACGTCGCCGGGCGCGGCGACCAGCCCGCCGTGGTCCATGCGTTCGACGGCGGCGGCCACCGAGCCCTCGCTGCGGCCGTTGACGCCGACCCGCGCGCCCGCCCGTGCCAGACCGGCCGCGATGGCCGCCCCGATGCCCTGGGTCGAGCCCGTGACCAGCGCGGTCTTCCCGCTGAGATCGATACTCACCATGACTCCATTGTCCGTGGCCGCCTGGCGGAGATCGGTACCAGGGCACGCCGGGGCACGCCGGGGCGCGAATCGGGCCGTGTTCCGGGTAGGTGACTGATGCTGGTGAGTGCGTCGGGAGGAGCGTGGGTGCGCCGATTACGGTGGCTGGTCGTGGTGGTCGTCCTGGCGGTCTGCGTCGTCGTCCCGGCCGGTCCCGGCGCCGGTGACGACGGGTGCCCGCCCAGGGACACGAGGGTGGGGGCGCCGTACGCGATCAGCGGGTACTGGGTCATGCCGCGTGCCTCCCTGTGCGTGACGCGGCGGATGGTGGAGGCGATCCACTCGCTCGGCGGCGACACGCTCGTCACGTTCGGGCCGCGGTTCGACGCCGGGCCGATGGGGGCCGACGTCGCCGCCTGCCGGGTGGACGGGCAACCCTGCGCGCGGGTGCCGGGCAAGCGGGTCCGGCACGTCTACACGTACGTGACCAGCGAGGAGTTCGGGCCGTCGGTGTTGCGCTGCCCGGGCCTCGACCGGCGGATCGAGAGCGGGGGCCGGATCTTCTACCGCGTGTCGCTGGCCCGGTCGTGCGCCGAGCGCGTGCAGGACCTCGTGCTGGTCTCGACCGACGGCGACGGGCTGGGCAACCTGATCGACGAGGCGGCGGCGTACGGGATGACGGTGTTCCCCGGGCTGCCCGCCGCGCCGCAACGGCGTGGCAAGCCGTGGGAGCCCGACCTCGCGCACGCCGCCGCGCTGAACGCCTTCACCGCGCGGGTGCTGGCCGGTTACCGGGAGCGGTTCGGCGGGTCGGCGGCCTTCGGCGGGGTCTACCAGTCGTTCGAGCTGGCCATGCGCGACCGGGGGCCGCGCGACCCGGTCCTCGCCCTGTACGCGGCCCAGCACGCGGTGGTCGCCGCCGCGCTGCCCGGCAGGAAGATCCTGGTCAGCCCCTACATCGACGCCCGCAGGGGCCGTGGGTTCCCGCCCGGCCAGGTGCCCGGCGGGCTGGCGGACATCGCGGCCACGCGGGCGGGCGCGCCCATGGCCGTCGCCGTGCAGGACGGGCGGGGCACGGGGAAGGTGCCGGTCCACGGGATCGAGGAGGGGACGGCCATGGTCGCCCCCCGGCTCGTGCCGGTGGTCGGCCGGGTGCGCAACGCCGACGGGTACTACGGGCCCACCAGGGACTACATCGAGGCGGCCGCCCGGAACGTGCCCGCCGGGGTCGAGCTGTGGGTGAACGTCGAGGGCTTCGAGCCCGCCCCGGTGGACGGGGAGTGCGGGCGGGTCGAGCCGCTGCCGTTGCGGGGGCGTACCAGCAAGGCGCGGCTGGACCAGCAGATCATGGCGACCGGCGGGCACGCGGCGAAGATCATCTCCTACGGCTGGGACCCCTTCTTCACCTGCCAGGCGAGCCCCGCCGGTCCTTCCCTGGCCGACGACATCGCGAACGGCCGGCGGCAGCCGATCATCGTGAACGCGTACCGGAAGGAGATGGACGGGCGGCCCGGCATCGCCGTCGAGGGCTACAACCTGCGCGGCGGCACCCTGCGCTTCACCTCGCCCGGCGGCCGCGAGGTGCGCGTCGCCCAGCGCTGGTACGGCCCCGGGCGGCCCGAGTCGGCCTGGGCCCCCTACGCCCCGCCGGGCCCCTGGACCTCCGTCACCGCCACGAACGCCGCCGGATACACCAGCACGAGCGGCTACGTGTTCCGCTAGCGCTCACGGCGTGGCGAAGCCGCGCAACATGGCTTCGAGCGCGAAGTCGAAACGGGGGTCGGTCCCGGAGGCGGGCTGGGTGCGCCGGGCCCGGGTGGCCTCGGCGAGGAGCGGGGTCTCCAGCAGGTCGGGCTCGGGGATGTCGCGCATCCGGCCGCTCTGCTCGGGCCGGTCGCCGCCGCCTCCGGCCAGGAGGGCGGCGTGGCCGACGACGAAACCGGTCACGGCGTAGAGCATGTCCAGCGCGTGGTCCGGCGGCACCCCGGCGGCCCGCAGCACGTGGAGCGCGTCCTCCATCAGGCGCAGGTTGCGCGGAGTGATCGCGGGCCGGCCGACCACCAGGGGCAGCAGGTTCGGATGCGCGAGCAGGGTGCGCAGCAGCGCGTGGGCGTACTCGCGCAGGCCGTCCTGCCATGAGGCGGCCTCGTCCAGCAGTGGCGCGGCCTGCGTGACGAGCTCCTCGACCAGGCCGTCCAGCAGGGCGTCCTTGCCGGCGACGTGCTGGTAGAGGGACATGGCCTCGACGCCGAGCTCCTGGCCGATGCGGCGCATGGACAGCGCCTTCAGCCCTTCGCGGTCGGCCAGCGCCAGAGCCGCCCGCAGGATGCCCTGCCGGGTCAGGCCGGCGTTCTGGCCGCGGGTGCGCTTCGGGGACATGGTGGCCTTTCTCACAACCCTGATTCTTACTTCGTAAGTATAGTGGGGCCAGACAAACATACGTTGTAAGAATCATGGAAGGACACAGACGATGACAGGGAAGCCGCGGGGTGCCCTCGCCCTGATGTACGGCGGCGCCGCGCTCACGGTGTTCGCCACCCTCTTCGTGTTCATCGGCCGGGACGGCCTGGCCGAGCACCTCAGCACCGGTTACCCGGCCCTCGGGCCCGGGAAGATCGACGAGGGCGTCACCCTCTACACGGTGATCCTCTGTGTCGTGGGAGCACTCGGGCTCCTCGGCTGGCTCGGCGCCGCCGGGGCGGCCCGCGCCGGAAAGGGATGGGCCCGCTGGGCGGCGGCCGGCCTGTTCGCGGTCGCGCTCTGCTTCGCGGTCGCGGCCCTGACCGTCCGCGACACCAACGGCGAGGTCGGCCTCGCGCCGCTGCTCGGCTGGCTCCAGGTCCTGCCGCTGATCCCCGGGCTCGTGGCGGTCGTGCTGCTGTGGAGAAGGGCGGGATGACGGCGGCCCGGAGCGCCGGGCGTGCCGTCCTGGGCGGGCTCGCGGCGCTCAAACGCCTGATGTACCGGGGTGGAAGGCCCAACGCGCTCATGCGGGCGATGAACCGGCTCGACGCGCTGACGTACGGGACCCGCTGGTTGTCACCGCGTCCTGGCGCGGTGCTCAAGGTGGTGGGACGTCGTAGCGGGAGCCTCACGTCGGTGCCCGTCGCGATCGCCCGGTACGAAGGGGCCGAGTTCCTGGTGTCCATGCTGGGGCCCGACGCGAACTGGGTGCGGAACGTGCGCGCCGCGGGCGGCCGGGCCGTGCTCTCCCGTCGCGGGCGGGAGGTCCCGGTCCTGCTCGACGAGGTCCCGGCCGGGCGCCGTGCCGAGATCCTGCGCCGCTACGTCGCCGTCGCGCCCGGCGCGCGTCCCCATCTCGGACTCGGGCCGAAGGCGCCCCTGGAGCGGTTCGGCCGGATCGCGTCCCGCCACCCCGTCTTCCGGATCCTGCGGGCGGGGTCAGGTCAGGGCTGAGACGAGGATGTCGGTCAGGGTCGCCGCCTGGCTGCCGTCCTCGTCGAGGTCGGGGTCGAGGATCGTGACCTGGATCCCGGCCGCTCCGGGCAGCGCGACCAGCCCGCGGACCAGGTCGGCGAGCTGGTCGCCGGTCAGGCCGCCGGGGGAGGGCGAGTCGACGGCCGACACCACGGACGGGTCGAGCACGTCGGCGTCCACGTGGATCCAGAACCCGTCGAGGTCGTCGCGTACGAGCACCCGCTCCGCGGCCTCCAGCGGGATGTCGTTCCCGGCGACGTAGGCGATGTCGTCGGCGGCGAGCTCCTGGACGTCCTCGTCGTCCCGGACACCGAGCACGATGACGTCCTCGTCCCTGACGTACGGGCGCAGGCCGTCGATGTCGGTCAGGTAGTCGTCGCCGCGGCCGGTCACCAGGGCCAGGTCCTCACCGGCCGCCGCGCCGACGTGCGGCGAGTTGCCGAGGTGGCGGAAGTCGGTGTGGGCGTCGAGGTAGGCCACGCCGTAGCGGCCCGTCCTGCGCAGCGCGAGGGCCGGGCCGAGCAGGATCGAGCAGTCGCCGCCGAGCAGGACGGGGAAGCCGCCGGACTCCCTGATCCCGGCCACGCGGGCGGCCAGCCTCCGGGTGTAGTCGGCGATGGCCCGGCCGTTGCGCACGCCGTCGCCGGGCTTCCAGGTGGCCACGTAGCGGGGCGGGACGAGCGTGCCGGCGTCGGCCGCGCCGAGGCGGGCGACCAGGCCGTTGTCGCGCAGCGCCCATGGTGCCTTGTAGCAGCCGGGGATGACATCCTCAGCCGGTGGGCGCAGTCCGAGGTTGGAGGGCGCGTCGAGGATGGTCAGGTTTCTGTCAGGGGTTATAGTGCTCATAGTCGTGACAGTAGCAGGAGGGTGAGGGATGCGCCAGTTCACCGAGACAGGTCTCGTGGCCGTCGACCTGGCCAATACGTGGGACGAGTACCTGGACGAGCCCGAACGGCTGCCCGACGTGACGGAGCTCCGCCGCTTCTTCCGGGAGCTGGACGAGGACCCGCGCGGCGTGGAGGAGGAGGACCTGCCCGCGGTGCGGGAGGTGCGGGGGCGGCTGCGCGGCGTGCTCGCGGCGGAGCCGGCCGGCCGGGCGCGGGTGCTGGCCGAGTGGGTGGCCGGATTGCCGGTACGGGCGGCGGTGGAGGAGGCCGGCGGCGTGCCCCGGCTGCGGCTGGTCGCGCCGGAGGGGGCGACGGCGGCGGGGCGGCTCGCCGTACGGGCCGTCGCCGAGCTGCTGGAGCTCGCCGCGTCCGGTGACTGGGAACGGCTGCGCCAGTGCGCGGCCACGCCGTGCACCGACGCCTTCGTCGACCGGAGCCGGCCGGGCAAACGCCAGTTCTGCTCGACCCGCTGCGCCAACCGCGCCCACGCCCAGGCCTCCCGCGCCCGCCACCGCTGACGGCGGGGGCGCCGGAGGGCGGGGTCAGGCGAACAGGGTGCGGCCCCAGTAGTCGCCGGCGTCCTGGACGCCGGGCGGGCAGGCGAACAGGCCGCTGGAGACGTGCTTGATGTACTCGTTGAGCGCGTCGTGCCTGGCCAGGTTCATCTGGACGGGCACGAACTGCTTGCGCGGGTCGCGCTGGTAGGCGATGAAGAACAGCCCGGCGTCCAGGCGGCCGAGCCCGTCGGAGCCGTCCACGAAGTTGTAGCCGCGGCGCAGCAGGTGGGCGTTGCCGTTGTTGCTCGGGTGCGCCAGCTTGACGTGCGAGTCGTCCTTGATCATCGGCTGGCCGTCGGGGCCCTTGGCGGCGAAGTCCACCGCGTCGAACTCGGCCTTCCTGCCCAGCGGCGCGCCCTCGCCCTTGTCCCTGCCGAAGATCTGCTCCTGCTCGGCGAGCGAGGCGCGGTCCCAGGTCTCGATCGTCATGCGGATCTTCCTGGTGACCATGTACGTGCCGCCCGCCATCCAGGCGGTGCCGTCCGCGCCGGCCGCCCACAGGTGGTCGCGCAGCAGGTCGGCGTCCTCCAGCTTCATGTTGTTGGTGCCGTCCTTGAAGCCCAGCAGGTTGCGCGGGGTGGCCTGGGCGCGGGACGTGGAGGACGTACGGCCGAAGCCGAGCTGCGACCAGCGTACGGAGACCTTGCCGAACCCGATCCTGGCCAGGTTGCGGATGGCGTGCACGGCGACCTGGGGGTCGTGGGCGCAGGCCTGCACGCAGATGTCCCCGCCCGAGATCTCCGGGATCAACTGCTCACCCGGGAACTTCGGCAGGTCGGCGAGGGGGGCCGGGCGTTTGCCGGCCAGGCCGAACCGGTCGTCGAACAGCGACGGGCCGAACCCGATCGTCAGCGTGAGCCCCGAGGCGGGCAGCCCGAGCGCCTCGCCCGTGTCGTCGGGCGCGGCCTCGGCGGCCCCGCCGACCGCGCCGAACGCCCCGGCCTCCTTGCCCTGCGTCAGCCGGGCCGCCGCGGCGGTCCACTCCTGGAGCAGGTCGACCAGTTCGGCCTTCTTGTCGGTGATGACGTCGAAGGCCACGAAGTGCAGCCGATCCTGCGCCGGCGTGACGACGCCCGCCTGATGCCCGCCGTAAAACGGGTACGGGTCGGACGTCGAGGCCGCGTGCGCGACCGGCGGCTCCTCAAGCAGCGACCTGGTCGTCACCGCCCCCGCCCCGATCACGGCCGCCCCCGCGGCCCCGAGCCCGAACAGCTTGCGGCGGCTCATCCGCCCGCCTGCCTGCGACATCGCCCCCACCTCCCGCTATCTGGCCGCTACTTGGCGATGACCGGTGCGATCTTGCTGATCGGCTCGGCCAGCGCGTTGATCGCGTCGGACAGCGCCTTCAGCTCGGCCTTGGACAGCTCGTCGTGCAGCTTCCAGCCGTCGCCCTTCTGGTGCGCGCCCAGCGCGGACTCGGCCGCGGCGAACTTCTCGTCCAGCGTCTTGACCAGGTCGGGAGCGCGCTCCTCCAGCACCGGGCGCAGGGCCTGCACGGCGGCCTTGGAGCCCTGGAGGTTGGCGTCGAAGTCCCACAGGTCGGTGTGCGACCAGATGTCCTCCTCGCCGGTGATCTTCCCGGAGGCCACCTCGTCGAGCAGCTCCTTGGCGCCGTTGGCCAGGTTGAGCGGGGTCAGCTCGGCGGCGTTGGACTTCTGGACGATCGTCTTGACGTCGGCGATCAGCTTGTCGGCGACCGGGCCGTCCTTGCTGATGTCCTTCTTGATCCACAGATCCTTCTCGATCCGGTGGAAACCGGTCCACTCCTCGCCGTCGGCGAGGTCGGCCTCGCGGGCGTCGATGGCCGGGTCGAGGTCGCCGAAGATCTCGGCGACCGGCTCGATGCGCTCCCAGTACGTCCGCGAGACCGGGTACAGCTCCTTGGCCTTGTCGATCTGGCCGCCCTTGACGGCGTCCACGAACTCCTGGGTCTTGACCAGCAGCGTGTCGCTCTGCGACTTGATGTAGCGCTTGTAGCTGGCGACCGCGTCCGCGAGCTGGGCGTCGGAGTTGAGTGCCTTGTGCTCGCCGGTCACCTTCAGAGCGTTACGGATGCCCTTGCCGACCATGCCGGGCTTGCATAC
This sequence comes from Nonomuraea spiralis, assembly GCF_014648435.1. Classification (GTDB taxonomy): domain Bacteria; phylum Actinomycetota; class Actinomycetes; order Streptosporangiales; family Streptosporangiaceae; genus Nonomuraea; species Nonomuraea spiralis. The sequence continues at coordinate 429,184 of NZ_BMRC01000008.1, read as the reverse complement.
CGCCTCGTACGCGCCGGCAGGCAGCTCGGCGACCAGCTCCCTGGTCAGGCCGGGCACGATGTTCTCGACCTCGGCCATGACCCGGTCACCGGGGGCGTACACGTAGAACTCGGTCACCTTCGACCCGCCGTTGGTGATCGTGAACGTGCTCGTGCCTGCGGCGATCTCGGCGGTCGCGACCTTGCACTCGGTGTCCGACGCGGCCACGGTGATCTTGCCGGGCGCGGCGGCGGCCCCCTTGGACGCCTCTCCTGCGGTGGTGCCCGCGCCGCACGCGGTCAGGCTCGCGAGGGCGAGCGCGCCGAAGGACAGGCTGATGGCGGTACGCATGATGCTCCTGTTCAGGCCGCGGGTGCGGTGGAGGCGGGCGTGGTCTTCACCCGTTGGGGCAGCAGGAAGAGGACGAGAGTCGGCGCGAGGTAGACGAACCAGGCCACGGCCTCGACGACGCTCGGCTGCGGTGTGATGTTGAGCATGCCGGAAAGCAGTGCGCCGTACCAGGAATCGGCGGGCAGGATCGCGCTGATGTCGAAGGCGTAGGTGCTCAGACCGGGCAGGAGGTTGGCCTCCTGGAGGTCGTGCACGCCGTACTTGAAGATGCCGGCGGCCACCAGGATCAGGAGCAGGCCCGTCCAGGTGAAGAACTTGGTGAGGTTGATCTTCAGCGCGCTCTTGTACAGGCCCCAGCCGATCAGCACGGACGTGAGCAGGCCGAGCGCGATGCCGATCAGCGGATCGGCGGTGGCGGTCGCGCCCTGGACGGCGGCGAAGAACAGCAGCGCCGTCTCCAGCCCCTCGCGGGCCACGGCCAGGAAGGCCATCACGACCACCGCGAGCGAGCCCATCTGGAGCGCGTCGGTGAGCTTGCCCCGCAGCTCGCCGGAGAGCGCGCGGGCGGTGCGCCGCATCCAGAAGATCATCCAGGTGACGAACGCGACGGCGAGCAGCGAGGTGATCGCGTCGAACAGCTCCTGCCCGGTGTGCCCGAGATTGGCGGCGGTGAAGGTCAGCAGCGCGCCGAAGCCCACGGAGAGCGCGACCGCCGCGGCCACTCCCGTCCAGACCTGGGGCAGCCTGTCCTTCCTGTCGCTCTTGACGAGGAAGGCGATGAGGACGGAGACGACGAGTGTCGCCTCCAGTCCTTCGCGCAGTCCGATGAGGTAGCTGGCGAACACCGTCACTCCCGCTCGCTGAGGAAAGGCTTACCTAAATTAGGGCAGCCGAAGCATACCTAGTGCAAGCGGTGATGGCGATAGTTTGCCCGGTGGTGTGACGCACCCGACTGGTTGAGTGGTTTGTCACCTCTTGAGATTGTCGGCCAGCAGGTCGAGCAGCGGCTCCCGTCGTACGCACTGCTCCAGCGCGAACGAGTCGGCCAGGGCGAGCAGGTCGTCGTCGCCGAGGCCCCTGAACAACTCGGCGTACTCGGGCAGCAGGGCCTGGGCGATGAGGATGTGCCTGATCAGGTCGTCGGTCTGGTAGCGCGCGCCCCACGGGTACGGCTCCCATCCCGGGAACTCGGTCTCGACCAGCCGGTGCAGCGGGCCGAGCACGTCGGCGTACTCCTCCATGGTCGAGCCCCACCGGTCCGCGCCGAGCCGCCGCTTCTTGTCGATGAACGCGCCGAACCTGCGCACGTACGCCCCCGACGCGTGCACCAGCCCCTGCAACCCCACGTCCTTGTACGTCCAGAGCGACCAGCCCGCGCCGTGGCCGTCGTAGATGTCGAGTTGGTCGCGCAGGATCCGGTAGCGCTGGGCGTCCCGCTCCGGGTCGCCGGTGTAGACGGGCCCGAACTCGCCCACCCACAGCGGCGTGCCGGTCTCCCGCTGGAACCGCGAACGTTTGGCGAAGGCCTCCTCCAACTGGCCCCGGTCACACCACTCACCCCTGGTGAACCCCGGGTACGGGCCACCATGGGCGAACCCGGCCAGCGCGTAGTCGTGCATGACGAACACCGTGTTCTCGTACATCTCCCGAAATATCGAGAAATCGGTGGCGTAGGTGTTTCCGTCCAGGAACAGGACGTGGTCGGGGTCGGCGGCCCGTACGGCCTTCACCAGCCGGTCGTAGAACGGGCCGACCACCTTGCCCGAGACGTCGCCCGGCTCGTTCACCGGGTTGTACCCGGCCACCCAGGGATGCCCGCGGTAGTGGTCGGCCAGCGCCTCCCACAGGTGCACGGCCCGGTCCTGGAAGTGGCGGTGTTGCCAGAGCGCCGCCACGTGTGTGGGGTTGTCGCTGTGCCAGTGCTGGTTCTGGGAGCCGGGCAGGGCGTGCAGGTCGATCACGCTGTACAGGCCGCGCTCGCCCAGCAGGCCGATGACCCGGTCGAGGTGCCGGAAGCCCCTGGGGTCGAGCTCCATGGGCCGGTCGTCGGACTCCCAGTGGTGGTAGTTGACCGGGATGCGCACGCAGTTCATGCCCAGCCCGGCCAGCAGGGCGGCGTCGTCCTCGGTGAAGAACGAGGTGAGCAGCCGGTCGAAGAAGAGCTCGGCACGCTGCTCGCCCAGCACGCCGCGGACGGCCGCGCGCATCGAGGTCTCGTCGGCGGGATGGCCGGTGATGAAGTTCTCCATGTTCATCCAGCCCCCGAGACCCACCCCCCTGAGCCGTACCGGGGTGCCGTCGGAGGTGCGGAGCGAGCTTCCGGACACTCGGAGCATGTTCACCCTTTCGTCGCACCCGCGGTGAGCCCACCGACCAGGTGACGTTCAGCGATGGCGTAGAACCCGAGCGCCGGCAACATGGCCAGGATCAGGTAGGCGAGGACGCGTGCGGTGTCGGCGGCGTACTGGCCCTGGAACTGCTGGATGCCGAGCGGCAACGTCCAGCTCGTCTCGTCGCTGAAGACCACCAGCGGCAACATGAAGTTGTTCCAGCTCCCCACGATGGCCAGCACGGAGACCGTCGCGACCGCCGGGCGGGCCATCGGCAGCAGGATCCGCCAGAAGAACCCGAACGGCGAGCAGCCGTCGATGATCGCGGCCTCCTCGATCTCGCCCGGGATGCCGCGGAAGAAGCCGCGCAGGATGATGATCGTCAGCGGCAGCCCGAACGCGGCCTGCGTCAGGATGACGCCGAGCGGGTTGTCCAGCAGCCCGAACGTGCGCAGCAACACGAAGATCGGCAGGATGGCCACCGCGAACGGGAACATCAGCCCCGCCGTGAACAGTGTGAACAGCACCTCCCTGCCCCGGAAGGCGAATCGGGCGAAGACGAACGCCGCCAGCGCCGACAACCCGACCATCACCACGGTCGTGGCGACCGCGATGAACGTGCTGTTCCACACCTGCCGCCAGAACGACCCCGACCCGAGCACGTCGGTGTAGTTGGCGACCACCCAGGGGTCGGGCAGGCCGAACGGGTCGCTCGACAGCCGGCTGTTGCTCTTGAACCCGCCGAGCAGCGCGTACACGATCGGGACGAGGATGAACGCGCCGACGATCCAGGCGATCGCGTGCAGGGGCAGGGTGGGGCGGCGCCGCCGTACGGGCGGCCTCCCGTGGTTCATCGGCGGCCTCCCATGGACGTGGTCGCGCCCTCCAGGTCCCGGCGCATCACCACGCGCTGGTAGACGAGGGCGAAGACGAGACTGAGCGCGAACATCACGACGCTGATCGCGTTGGCGTAACCCACCTGGGAGCGCTTGAAGCCGAACTCCATCATGGTGACGGCCATCGTCTCCGAGGAGTGCGACGGGCCGCCCCCGGTGAGGATCCAGACCAGGTCGAACAGCTGGATCGTGTAGATGACCGACAGGAACACGCTGATCCTGATCGTCGGCCCGAGCAGCGGCAGCGTGACGTACCGGAACGTCTCCCAGGGCGTCGCGCCGTCGATCTGCGCGGCCTCGATCAGCTCGTTCGGGATGCCCTGCCGTCCGGCCAGGTAGATCATCATGTGGAACCCGAAGTACTTCCAGGTCATGACCAGGAAGAGCGAGGGCATCACGGTGCCCGGATCGGCCAGGAACTCCGACTCCAGCCCGAACACCGAAAGGATCTGGTTCGCCATCCCGCTGCCCGGCGACAGGATCAGCGAGAACAGCACGCCCGTGATCACCTCGGACAACACGTACGGCGCGAAGAACACCAGCCGGTACACCGCCCGCCCCCGGATGCGCTGGTTGAGCAGCATCGCGACGGCCAGCGAGAACGGGAGCTGGATCACCACCGAGAGCAGGACCAGGACCGCCAGGTGCCACAGGTCGGTGGTGAAGATGGCGGAGGAGAAGAGCCTGCTGAAGTTGTCCAGGCCGACGAAGTCGGTGGGCAGCCCGCCGAAGCCGTTCCACTTGAACGCGCTGGCGTAGACCGCCACCAGGATCGGGCTCACCACCAGCAGGAGGAACAGGACCAGCGCGGGCAGCAGGAACAGCGCGATCGTCACCGCGCGCCCGCGCCGCCGCCCGGCCCGCGCGGGGGCCGGAAGCGTGACCGCCTCCGGCCCTCGGGTCAGGGTCGTCATTCGCTCTTGGCCACTTCGCTGATGTCCTGGCCGACCTGCTCGGCCGTCTTGGTGCCGGCGATCAGCTCGGCCACGCTGTCGTTGACCTGCTGGCCGACGGCCGGCGGATACGCCTGGTCCAGGTAGAGCTGGTAGCCGGAGGCGCCGGCCAGCAGGGTCGCGACCTGCTTGAGGTTGGCGTCCTTGACCGCGCTCTCCTCGCCCTTCAGCACCGGCAGCACGCCGCCCGCCTCCACGGCCTTGGTGTGCTGGTCCATCTGCGTCATGAACTTCACGAACTCCACGGCCTCCGGGGGCGCGTCCGCGCCCACCGAGAGGCCGTTGCCGCCGCCGAAGGCGTCGCCGGTCGAGCCCTTGCCGCCCTCGACGGCCGGGAAGGGGAAGAAGCCCAGGTCGGCGCCGAGCCCCTTGCCCGCGTCCTTCTGTACGGCGGGCGCCCACTGGCCCATGAGCTCGATCGCGGCCTTGCCGTTGGAGACCGTGGCCGCCTGTCCGTCAGGGGTGCCGTACCCGGCTCCGAGGAAGCCCTTCTGGAACGGCTGGAGGTCGGCCAGCGCCTTGACCTGCTGCCCGGCGGCCACGAAGTCGGGTTTGGTGAAGTCGTGGTCCGTGCCGGCCTGCTTGAGCGCGGGCAGCCCGGCGATGCGCATGGCGAGGTAGGCCCAGTAGTAGTGGCCCGGCCACTTCTCCTTGCCCGCCAGCGCGATCGGGGTGACGCCGGACGCCTTCAGCTTCTTGACGTCGTCGAGGAACTCCGCCCAGGTGGCGGGCGGTGCCGAGATGCCCGCCTTGGCGAAGAGCTGCTTGTTGTACCAGAAGCCGACCAGCCCGATGTCCGTGGGCAGCCCGTACGTCTTCCCGTCGAACTGGTACGCGCTCAGCGCCGCCGGCGTGAACGTGTCCAGCACCGGGGCGACGTCGCCGGAGACGTCCTTGACCAGGCCGGCGTCGATCTGCTGCTTGAGCACGCCGCCGCCCCAGGTCACGAAGACGTCGGGCGCCTTGCCCGACTGGGTGATGGTGGTGAGCTTGGCCTTGTAGGCGTCGTTCTCCAGGACGGTCGCCTTGATGGTGACGTTCGGGTGCGCGGCCTCGAAGTCCTTGGCCCGCTGCGCCCACAGGGACTTCAGCGGCTCGGCCGTGGACAGGTGCCACCATTCGAGCGTCACCTTGGCGGGTTTCTGGCTCTGCTGGGAGCCGGCGGGCTGCCCGCTGTTGCCGCACCCGGCGACGAGCACGGCGGTGGCCATGAGGATCAGACCGCGTTTCATTCAGGGGTCCCTTCATCGGGCACGAGCGGTATGAAAGTTTCGTAGTCCCCCCGATAATTTCGTTGGTCGGAGCATAGGTATGTGCTGCGCAAGGCGTCAATAGCTGTCGTGGGAGCGGTGCCGTTCCGAAAGTTTCGGATACACTCCCGAACGTGTCAGCTAAGAGGCGCGTGACGATCGCAGTGATCGCAGAAGAGGCCGGGGTCTCCATCCCGACGGTCTCCAAGGTCATCAACGGCCGGCCCGAGGTGGCGCCGGCGACCCGTCACAAGGTCGAACGGCTGCTCCAGGAGCACGGCTACCAGCGGCGCGTCAGCCAGGACGACACCCCCGCCGGGCTGGTCGACCTGGTGTTCGCCGAGATCGAGTCGCCGTGGGCCATGGAGATCGTGCGCGGCGCGGAGAGCGCGGCCCACGAGGCCGGGGCCAGCGTCGTCATCTCGGTGCTCCACACCCACGCCGGTCCGGGGCGCGACTGGCTCGAACGGCTGGCCGCCCGCCGTACGGACGGCGTCGTCATCGTCGCCTCGCGCCTGTCCACCGGCGTACAGGCGCAGCTCAGCGCGCGGTCGCTGCCGTTCGTGGTGGTCGACCCGGAGGGCGAGCCGGCGCCCGGCGTCGTCTCGGTCGGCGCCACCAACTGGAACGGCGGCCTCGCCGCCACCCGCCACCTGCTCGAACTCGGCCACCGCCGCATCGGCGTGATCAGCGGCCCCGCCGACATGTTGTGCAGCCAGGCCCGCGTGGACGGTTACCGCGCCGCCCTGGAGACGGCCGGCGTGCCCCTGGCCCCCGAACTGGTCCGGCGGGGCACCTTCCTCGTCGACTCCGGCCACGACCAGGGACACGAACTCCTGTCGCTGGACGAACCGCCCACGGCCATCTTCGCCGGGTGCGACCTGATGGCGTTCGGCGTGTTCGAGGCCGCCCGGCAGCGGGGGTTGCGCGTGCCCGAGGATCTGAGCGTCGTGGGGTTCGACGACCTGCCGCTGTCCAAGTCGGCCTGGCCGCCGTTGACGACCGTACGACAGCCGTTGCAGGAGATGGCGGCGCTGGCCACCCGTACGGTGCTGGGGATGGGGAAGGGCGAGGTGCCGGAGACGAAACGGGTGGAACTGGCCACGGAATTGATCGTGCGGGAAAGCACGGCACCCGTGGAGTGACGAGGCTTCTCACAGCCCTGACGGCCTCCGCCCCCCGGCCAGACGCTCATCACCCTGCGGCCCAACGGCCTTCGCCCTCCGGGCTCAGCCGCCGTTCACCCCGGCGCCTGCGGCGCCATGGCCACCCACCCTCGGCCTGCGAGAGCGTGGGCCTTCTAGGCCCACCCTGCCTGCGATGACCACCTGAGGTCGATAGCCTCGCTCCTCCAGTTGATGACCCGGCCCGCGAGGTCTTCGATCCCGCGAGATCAAGCGCCCTACCTCCGGCGTGACAGGCGCCCGCGCCGCGAACAGCACGCGGACCTGTGCCGTCACGAGGGCATCAAGCCCGGCGGCGTCGAGGCAGGACGTGCACCCGCCCTCGGTGTCCCGAGTCAGAGGAACGGAAGGATGCCGAGACTGTCCAGGAGACGCCACATGCCGCTGGACGGGTCCTGATCAAGGGGACCGCACTGTGGATTCGTGCCGCGCGGATGAGCGCACTTGCCGGTCGCGCAGCGTTTGTCCAGGCTTCGCGCGTTGTCGTAGGCGGTCTTGAGGCGCGGCAGGAGCTCGTCGGCACGCGACTTGCTGATCCTCTTGTCCCTTGAGCCGAAACCCGCGAAGCCCGGCCGCTGCGACAACATTTGGTGGACCTGGTGGTTCCAGCCGTCCTGGGGCTGGTCGTAGAGGCCGTAGTGCAGGTAGAGCCAGAAGTCGAAGGACGGGTGGGAGAGGGAGACCCTGATCTTGGAGTGTCCCTTGAGCGCGTTCAGGGCATCGTCGAGGTCGCCGTGCTGGTCGCGATCGAAGAGCGTCCAGATCTCTGCGTACTGTTCGTTGTCCGGCCGATGGGCGTCTTCCTCGGCCACGGTCAGCGCGCGCTGGGCGACCTTCCACGGTTTCATGTCGTCGGGCCGGTAGCGCGGCATGTCGATGCGGAACGAACACAGCCTGGAGAACGTGTTCTGCAGCATCGTGAGGTAGTCGTACTCGGTCACCGCGCCCTCGGCGACGGCGTAGAAGATGCGATTGGCGGCGCGAGGCGGAGGTTGGGCCGTCAGGCTGGAGCCGCGTTGCCGCTTCTTCCTGATCTTCTCGGGGCTCATGCGAGGGCCTCTCCCGCCTCGCGTGCCAGTTCCCCGGGAGCGACTCGCGGTACGCCGCCGAAACGGCCGAGCAGCCAGCCGCGTTCGAGGTTCTCGTTCGGGCGGGGCGGTGGACGCAGGCTCGACAGCGGATACAGCTCTGTCGCGCCCCGAGCGTCCTTCTCCGCCATCCAGACCACGTCGCGGTCCAGGATCCGTTCGCCACCCGCGAGCGGGCGCAACAACGACGCGTCGTGCGTCGTGAACACCATCTGCGCGCCGTGCGCGTTGACCTCGGGATCCTCGAACATCCTGATCACCTCGGCCGCCAGCGTGGGGTGCAGGCTCGCGTCCAGCTCGTCCACGAGGACGGTGGTGCCCCGCTTGAACGCTTCCAGCAGCGGCCCCAGCATCGCGAACCAGGCGCGCGTACCCATCGATTCGTGCGTGAAGTCCAGCGAGACCGTGTGATCGCCGGCACGGTGGAGCAGGCGTACGTCACCCCGTTCGAGCGCGTCCTCGTCGAAGCCGACGATGCCCAGGTCGGCGCGGGTCAGGAGGCGGCCGACCTGATCCCTGAAGCGCTCGTCGTCGAGTGCCCTGGCCTTGGTGAACTCCTGGCGCTGTGGCAGGTCCTGTTCTGGGCTGATCAGCCACAGATTGTCGCGGAACCACTCGAACACGGGCAGCAGTTGCTCGTTGTTCCACTCCGCGGCCACGGTGAGGAAGAGGGAGTCGGGGCGGGTCTTGCGCGCCAGGTCCTGCTTCTCGCCCCGCAGCCCCTCCCCGGCGAAGCGGATGTCGTCCCCGTCGCGGTCGAACCAGATCTGCCGTCTGCCCTTGGGATAGGCGTGCAGCCACTCCGCCTGGACGCGTTCGTCGTCCAGCTCGAAGCCGTAGGTATAGCGGACACCGGCCAGTTCGAGATCGACCTCGAAGAAGGAGTCGTCGTCCGCACAGGTCGGGTCGAGCGCGAAGGGGATCCGGCGGATCGGCTTCTCCTGGCTGATCCACGCCACCGAGTGCAGCACGGCTTGACGCATCAGCCGCAGGCCGGCGAGCGTGTTCGTCTTTCCCGAGGCGTTGGCGCCGTAGATGCCCAGGATCGGGACCACGGACACGGGCCGCCCTCCCTCCCGGACCGGGATGGGGCGGGCGGTGCCGTCGTTCAGCTCCGTCGCGATCAGCGAGAGGCGCTGGTCGTCGCGGAAGGACAGGACGTTGGCCAACCGGAAGTTGAGAAGCACGGCGTCTCCCTTGTCGGGATCACCATACCCATTTCACGGCTTCTGGCGTACGACTTGTGCGTGGGAGGGCGTTAAACCGGACTGCTAGAGGGCGTTCCAGTCACAGGAACAGGTTGTGGGGGTCGTGGGTGGTCTTCAGGGTGGTGAGTCTGTGCCAGGTGGCCGGGGTGTACGCCTGGGCGGCCTGGGCCGGGGCTTCCGGGCCGGCCAGGAAGTTGCGGAAACGGAGGCCCGTGCTGGACGGGTCGGCGAGGTCCAGGGGTGGTTTCGGGTTCGTGCCGGCCATGGCGATCGTGGACAGGCTGTAGGCGGCCGCCCGGTGGTCGATCGCGTTCGGGACGTCCGGGGGAGCGGCCAAGGCGCCGCCCAGGCGGCGGATCTCGACCATCGCGTGGTCCGGGTCGGCGTGGTCGAACAGGTCGGCGCCGACGGTGTGGAGCATCAGGGAGAGCTCGCGGTAGGCGGCGGGTTCCGTGGGGTCCTCGTGGACGGCGGCGATCTCGGTGTAGGGGCGGTCCCTGACGGTGTCGCCGATCGGGCCCAGGGCGCGCAGCGGGGCGATCAGGTCGTCCGGGGCGGGGGACGCCACGTGGGCGATGCGGATGGCGGTGACGTGGGAGTCGGGGAGGCGTAGGAGGGCGATGGACGTGCTCGTCGTGTCGGGCAGGTCGCGGCTCCAGCCGAGCCAGCTCGCCAGCACCTCGGACGCGCGTTCGGCGGGGAAGCGCAGCAGGCCGCCGTGGAAGCGGGGGATCGCGGCCAGGTCCAGCTCCATCGCGGTCACCACGCCGACGCCCGGCCGGCCGCCGCGCAGGGCCCAGAAGAGGTCCTGGTTCTCGTACGGCGTCACTGTGCGCAGGGTGCCGTCGGCCGTGACCAGGTCCAGGGATCTGACCCGGTCGGCGGCCCAGCCGAGTGTGCGGCCGAGCACGGGCAGCCCTCCGCCCAGCGTGTAGCCGACCGCGCCGACCAGGGGAGATGAGCCGTTCGGCGGGGCGAGGCCGTGCTCGGCGGCGGCGTCCACGACCTGGCTCCAGCGCACCCCGGCCTCGACGCGGGCGACCCGGGCGGCGGGGTCGACGGAGAGCCCGGTCATCCTGCGGGTGTTGATCAGCAGGGCGCCGTCGGTGGGCGCGGACAGGCCGTGGCCGGTCGCCTGGACCGCCACGCGCAGCCCGGCCGACCGCGCGTGCGCGATCGCCTTCCGTACGCCGGACACGTCCCGTACGCCGACGACCACGGCGGGGCGGGCCGAGGCGGCGATGGTGTTGAAGCGGGCCGTCTCGTCGTCGTACCCGGGTTCGTCCGGGACGTTGAGGTGGGAGATCACGGCGGCCAGTCGATCGCGGAAACGGGCGGGGAACCAGACGGGGTTCGTCCGGACTGTCATCACGCGTCGTGATGAATCGGGCGGCCTCGCCTGTGGGAGGGGACCGGGCGTGGCCGTTAGGGTCGGGTGGCGTGAACGAGGAGCTGGAGTCGCTGGCCGTACGGCTGCGGGAGTTCGCGCGGGAACGTGACTGGGAGAGGTTTCACACGCCGAAGAACCTGGCGATGGCGCTGGCGGGGGAGGCGGGGGAACTGGTGGCGGAGTTCCAGTGGCTGACGGCCGAGGAGTCGGCGAGCCCGGACGCCGACACGCTGGCCCGCATCCGTGCCGAGCTGGGTGACGTGACGTTGTACCTGGTCCGGCTGGCCGACGTCCTGGGGGTGGACCTGGTGGCGGCGGCCACGGACAAGCTGGCCGACAACGAACGGCGCTACGACGCCACCGGCTACCGAGGTTCGGCACGCAAGGCGCCCCCGTCCGCCTGACGCCGTTCCCACCGCCTGCCCTGGTTCCGCGTTCAGTCCCGCTGGGGGAGGACGCGGAAGACCGCCGGGCGGGCCGGCGGTCGAGGCGGGGCAGTGGGCCTGGAGCGGGTGTGGAGGGGGCGTCAAGAGGTGGGGCGGTGGCCGCGGAGGGTGAGGAGGGCGAACAGGGCCAGGCCCGCGAAGACCACCGCGCTCACGGCCCCCACCGTGTTCAACCCGGCCGTGAACGCGGCCCTGGCCAGCTCCAGCAGGTCGGGCAGGTCCTTGGCGGCGGTCACCGCCGCGCTGATGCTCTCCCTGACCGCCTCGACCGGCAGGTGCTCGGGAAGCCGGTCGCGGTAGACGGCCGTCCCGAGGCTGCCGAGCACGGCCACCCCCAGCGCCACCCCGAACTCGCCGCTGGTCTCGGTCAGCGACGCCGCCGATCCGGCCTTCTCGGCGGGCGCGGCCGTCATGATCACGCTGTTGCCCGCGCCCATCGGCAGCGCGATGCCCGCCGAGGCCAGGACCAGCCCGGTGACGACCAGCCCGGTACCGCCGACGCTCGGGACCAGGGTGTGCAGGAACAGCCCGACCGCGCCCAGCCCCAGCCCGGCGGCCATCACGTACGCGGTGCCGATCCGGGCGGCCAGCCGCGGCGCGACCGTCAGGGCCACGATCATGGCCAGGTTCTGCGGCACCAGCCACAACCCGGCGCGCAGCGGTGACAACGACTCCACGGTCTGCAGGTACTGGGTGGTCATGAGGGTGGTCCCGGCCATGACGATCCCGCCGAGCGACATGATCCCCAGCGTCGCCGCGAACGCCCGGTTGCCGAACAGCCGCAGGTCCAGCAGCGGATTGGCGAGCCCGCGCTGCCGCCGGACGAACACCACGCCGAAGACGGCGCCGGCGACGATCGCCGCCACGGGAACGAGCTGCCACCCGCCGCGCGCGACCTCCTTGAGCCCGTAGATGGCCGGCAGGATGGTCGCCAGTGACAGGGTCACGCTGGCCGGGTCGAGGCGGCCGGCGTTCGGGTCGCGGTACTCGGGGAGCAGCAGGCGTCCGGCGACCAGCACCGCCGCCATGAACGGCACCCCCATGAGGAACGCCGACCCCCACCAGAAGTGCTCCAGCAGCAGCCCGCCCACCAGCGGCCCGACCGCCATGCCGAGCATGAAGCAGCCGTACCAGAGGCCGATCGCGGTCCCCATCTGGCGGCCGTCGGTGAACATCGTACGGATCAGCGCCAGCGACGACGGCAGCAGCGTGGCCCCGGAGATCCCGAGCAGCGCCCGCGCCACGATGAGCATCTCCGCGTTCACCGAGTACGCGGCGGCCACCGAGGCGGCGGCGAAGGCCACGGCGCCGATCAGCAGCAGCCTGCGGCGTCCGATCCGGTCGCCCAGCGTCCCCATGGTGACGAGGAACCCGGCCAGCATGAACGAGTAGATGTCCAGGATCCACAGTTGCTGCGGCGCGGAGGCCCCGAGACCGGAGCTCAGGTGCGGCAGCGCCAGGTAGAGCACGCTCAGGTCGATGGAGAGCAGCAGGGCCACCGAGGCCAGGACCGCGAGGCCGGTCCATTCCCGCCGTCCCGCGAGGGTGCTGGTTGTCATGTCATTCCCCTTTCCGTCGTCTTCACGGTGCTGGAGCCCGCTTCAGGTGTTCTTCTCGTGCGCTTACGGCGCCGCATAAGGTGACGGACATGCGTTTTGGGGTGCTTGGTCCGCTGGCCGTGTGGACCGAGGCGGGGGAGCCTGTGACGATCCCAGGCCTAAAGGTCCGGGCCCTGCTCGCCGACCTGCTCGTCCACGAGGGGCATCCGGTCTCGGCCGACCGGCTGGTCGACGACCTGTGGGGCGAGGAGCCGCCGGGCAACCCTGCGGGCGCGCTCCAGGTGCGCGTCTCCCAGTTGCGCAAGGCGCTGGAGGACGCCGAGCCCGGCGGCAAGAATCTCGTGGTCTCGCGGGCGCCCGGCTACCTGCTGCGCACCGATCCCGGCGCCCTGGACGCGGCCCGCTTCGCCGAGCTGCTGACCCGGGCCGAGGCGGCCGACAACCCGCGGGCCAGGGCGGGGCTGCTGGCCGACGCCCTGGCGCTGTGGCGGGGGCCGGCGTACGCGGACTTCGCCGACGAGGAGTACACCAGGTCGGCGATCGTACGGCTGGAGGAGCAGCGGCTCACGGCGCTGGAGCAGCACGCCGAGGCCCGGCTCGACCTGGGCGAGCACGGGCTGCTCGTCGGCGAGCTGGGCGACCTGGTGGCCCGGCACCCGCTGCGGGAACGGCTGCGCGCCGTGCACATGCGCGCGCTCTACCGCGCCGGACGGCAGAGCGACGCCCTGGCCGGCTTCGCCGAGCTGCGCGAGCGCCTGGCCGAGGACCTGGGCCTCGACCCCGGCCCCGAGCTGGTCGCGCTGCACCAGGCGATCCTGGGCCAGGACCCGGCGCTGAGCCTGCCCGCCGAGCGGCCCACGACGAACCTGCCTACCCCCGTCAGCAAGCTCGTCGGCCGGGACGAGGCGCTGGCCGAGCTCTGCTCGCTGGTGAGCGCCGAGCGGCTGGTCACGCTCACCGGCACCGGCGGCGTCGGCAAGACCAGGCTGGCGCTGGAGGCGGCCCGCCGGCTGCTGGACGGGTTCGCCGACGGCGCCTGGCTGGTCGCGCTCGACCAGGCCACCCACTCACCCGCCGAGGCGATCACGGCCGCGCTGGACATCCGGGAGGACCCGTCCGGCGGCGCCGTCCACGAGCGGCTGGCCGCGGCGCTGCGGACCAGGCGCGTGCTGCTCGTGCTGGACAACTGCGAGCACGTCGTCGAGCAGGTCGCCGAGGTGGCCGAGACGCTGCTGGCCGCGGCGCCCCACCTGACCGTCCTGGCCACCAGCCGCGAGCCGCTCGGCGTGGACGGCGAGGTGTTGTGGAGCGTCCCGCCCCTCGACCTGCCCACGGGCACGGACCTGACGGAGATGGCCCGTTCGGACGCGGTCCGGCTGTTCGTCGCCAGGGCGGCCGCCTCGGCGCGCGGGTTCGCGCTGGAGGCGGGGAACGCGCAGGCCGTGGCCCAGCTCTGCCGGCGGCTCGACGGCATCCCGCTGGCCCTGGAACTGGCCGCGACGCGGGTGCGGGCGCTCGGCGTCCAGGGTGTGGTGGACCGGCTGGACGACCGGTTCAGGCTGCTGGCCTCGGGCCGCAGGGGCGCGCCCGCCCGGCAGCAGACGCTCACCGCGGTGATCGACTGGAGCTGGGACCTGCTCTCCGACGAGGAACGGGTGGTGCTGCGCCGCCTGGCCGTGCACGCCGACGGCTGCACGCTGGAGTCGGCCGAGGCCGTCTGCGCCGAGCCGGGGCTCGACGTGCTCGACCTGCTGGCCCGGCTGGTCGACCGTTCGCTCGTGGTCGTCGCCGAGGGTACGGCCGGGGTCAGGTACCGGCTGCTCGAATCGGTGTCGGAGTACTGCGTGGGCCGCCTCGCCGACGCCGGCGAGCTGGCCGCCGTACGCCACGCGCACCTGGACCACTACCTGCACCTGGCCGTACGGGCGGAGCCCGGGTTGTACGGCGGCGACCAGCGTGACCGGCTGCTGCTCCTGGACGCCGAGTCGGCCAACATGCGGGCCGCGCTCGACACCGCGATCGCCGAAGGGGCCGCCGAGACCGCCGCGCGCCTGGTCAACGCGCTGGCCTGGTACTGGTTCCTGCGCGGCCGGCTGGCCGAGGGCAGGCGTTCGCTGGCCGCGGCGCTGGCCGTCGAGGGGCCGGACGGCCCGGCGCGGCACCGGGCGGCGGCCTGGCACGCCGGGTTCGCGCTCATCCTGGGCGAGCAGGTCGCGTGGGAGCCGCTGCTGGAGCGGATCGCCGATCCGGGCGAGCGGGCCAGGGCCGAGCTGTTCGTCGGCATGAGCGTGCCCGACATGGTCAACGGCCAGGAGCTGACCCGCCGGGCGCTGGCGGCCTGCCGCGCGTACGGCGATACGTGGGGCGTCGCCGTGGCGCTGTCCAGGCAGGCGCGCGACGCGTTCACCCTGCGGGACGGCGAGGCGCTGGAGCGGGACGCGGAGGAGAGCGCGCGGCTGTTCGGCGAGCTGGGCGACCGCTGGGGCATGTTGCAGGCCACCGAATGGCTGGCCGGCGCGGCGGAGATGGCCGGCGACCACGAGCGGGCGAGCCGGCTGTTCGCCGAGGGGCTGCGGATGGCCGAGGATCTCGGCCTGTGGCCGGAGGTGGCCGGGCGCATCGCGTGGCTGGGCTGGATGGCGCTGCACGGTGGCTCGTACGACCAGGCCATGGAGCTGTGCGGACGGGCGATGAAGCTGGCCGTCGGCCAGGGCAACAAGATGGGCGAGACCATGGCCGAGATGGGTCTGGGCTTCGCCGCGCGCCGCGCCGGGCTGCTCGACCTGGCCGAGACGCACCTGCTCCACCTGCTGGAGGGCCTGCCCCGCGACCCCGCCGTCGAGCCGCCGCTGCACCTGCCGGACCTGCTGATCGAGCTGGGCCACGTCACCGAGCGGCGCGGCGACCCGGCCGCGGCCATGGAGCTGCACCGGGAGGCGCTGGCCGCCGCGGTCAGGATCGGCGACCCGCGTACGGCGGCGGCGGCCGTCGCGGGCGCGGCGTCCGCGGCGGGGCCGACCGAGCGGGCGGCGGTGCTGCTGGGGCTGGCCGCCGCGGTCCGCGAGCAGATCCGGACGCCGGCGACCGCCTCGGAACGGGAGGAGGACGAGCGCGTGACGGCCAGGGTCCGCGACGCGCTCGGCGAGCGGGCCTTCCTGGAGGCGTACGCGCGGGGTGGGGCCTGCAAGCTGGACGACGCGCTGGGCCTGCTCTGACGTGTCAGCGGCCGACCCGGGTGTCAGCGGCCGACCTGGGTGTCAGCGGCCGACCTGGGCGTCAGCGGCCGACCTGTTCGGCCAGGCGGTCGAAGAATTCGTCCCAGCCGGCCCTGGCCTGCTCGGCGTGCTCCTGGTCGGTGTTGACGCCGTACTGGTGGAAGCGCATCTCGGTGTGGCCGTCCCGGTCGAGCAGGTCGAGCGTCACCACCGAGGCCGGGCCGTCACCGGGGGCGCCGGGGTCGCCGGTCGTGAACACCAGCCGCGCGGGCGCCTCGACCTCGCGGTAGGAGCCGTCCAGGGTGACCTCGAACCCGTCCTCGCCGACGAGCGTCGCGCGCCACCGGCCGCCGGGCCGGGCGTCGAGGGTGATCCGGCCGACCGGGGCGGCCAGCATGCGGGGGCCGAACCAGCGGGAGAAGCGCTCGGGCTCGGTCCAGGCGGCGTAGACGTGCTCGCGGGGGGCGTCGAAGGTGCGGACGATCTCGTACTGGGCGGTCTGTGTCGTGCTCATGCCTTCACGATGCGGGAACGGACTTAAGGTCGGCTTCTCATGGCCTTACGGAGATCTGGCGCACCGGCCGTACGGACAGCAGCGCCAGGCAGCCGGCGACCGCGACCAGCGCGGAGACGGTCAGCAGCTCGCGCGCGCCCACCAGGCCCGCCATCGGCCCGGCCAGCGCCTGCCCGATCGGGACGGCCATGGTCGAGCCGCCGATCTCGTACGCGCTGACCCGGTTCAGGGCCTCGGCCGGCACCAGCGTCTGCACGCTCGTCGCCCACATCACCGACCAGAACGCCCAGCCGGCCCCGCCCAGCACGTGGCAGGCCATGATCACGCCGAGCGGCAGCCCGGCGGCGAAGCTCAGCGGCTCCAGCGCGAACAGGAACATGCCGATCCCGCCCGCCGCCAGCGGCCTGGCCGGCCTGATCCGCAGCGCCAGCAGTCCGCCGACGATCGTGCCCGCCCCGCTCGCCGACATGACCAGCCCGTACGCGGTCTGCCCGTACGCGTCGGTGACGATCACCGAGCCCAGCGGGATCAGCGGTCCGAACAACGTGATCCCGAAGATCACCCAGATCAGGATGACGCTCCACATCCACGTACGCGAGCGGAACTCCCGCCAGCCCTCCCGCAGCCGTACGAGCACCGGTTCCTCGCCCGAGCCCGCCACTCGCGTCCGCATGAGCAGCAGGCACACGGCGCTGATCGCGAACCCGGCCGAGTCGATGGCGAACACGACGCCCACCCCGGCCAGCCCGGCCAGCGCGCCGGCCAGCCCCGGCCCGAGCAGTTGCATGATCGCCTCGGACATGCGCAGCGTGGCGTTGGCCCGCTGCACGTCGGGCGCGACCCGCGCGACGGTCCCCGCCACGCCGGGCTGGTACATGGCGGACGCCGCCCCCGCGATCGCCGACAGCGCCAGCACCTGCCACAACTCCGGCCTGCCCAGCAGGAACAGCACCGCCATGGCCGCCTGTGTGGCCACCCTGACGACGTCGGCGCCGATCATCATCCGGCGGGGGGTGAAACGGTCCATGAGTACGCCGCCGAACAGGATGAGCCCCGCCATCGGCACGGTCCAGGCGGCCAGGGCCAGCCCCACCCCGGTCGCGCCGTAGCCGGCGTCGTGCATGCCCAGCGCGGTCGCCACGGGGGTGATCGCCCAGCCGAGCATCGACACCGTACGGGCGGTGAAGAAGAGCATGAATTCCCGCGTCCACATGGACGGCCATCATGCCCTAATAAGTAAAGCTTCTTATCAGATGGGGTGGGCCACGAGGGCGTAGCGGCCGGCGTCCGGGTGGTAGGTGGACTCCGTGACGGCGAAGCCCGCCTCCTCGACGCGCCCGCGCAGCTCCGCCTCCGTGAACGGGACGAAGTCGAGGGGGTAGCGGCGGTGTCCGACCCGGCCGTCCTTGCCCTCCAGCACGAGCACCACCTCGGCCTGGATCGGCGGGCCGAATTCGGGCGGGAACGTCCAGACGTACAGGCACAGGCAGCGCACGCCGTCGCGCTCCCTGAACTCCTCGGCGGCGACGATCCGCTGCCGCTCGCGCTGGAGCAGCTCCCAGTTGCGGGAGTCCACGACCAGCGTGCCGCCGGGCGCGAGCGCCCGGCGCATGCCCGCGAGCGCGGCCACCATGGCCGCCCGCGAGCCGGTGTGCACGAGCGAGTTGCCGAGACAGAACACCAGGTCGAACGGGCCGGGCAGCGACCCCGGCAGGTCCTGCCACAGGCAGGTCGCGAACTCCACGCCGGAGACCCGGCGAGCGGCCTCCTCGACCATGGCGGCGCTGCCGTCGGAGCCCAGGACCCGCAGGCCGCGTCCGGCCAGGGCCATCACGTCGGTGCCGATCCCGCACGCGCAGTCCAGCACGGACGCCCCCGGCGGCAGGGCGTCCACCACGGCCTCCACCAGCCGTTCGTTGCCCGGCGAGGTGCCGCCGGGCGTGCCGGGAGGCAGGACGACCCGGTCGGGGAAGATCCAGTGGTAGTCGGCGGCGAGATCGCGGTAATAGTCCCGCATGTCGCGATCGTCGCACGAGGGGCGGGCGCGGTCCATGCCCGTGTGGCAATGTGGGAGCTATGCGGATCATCCGTGCCGACACGGTGCTCACCGGGCGTCCCGGAGAGGTCATCGCGGACGGCGAGGTGCTGATCGACGGCTCGCGCATCCTCTCGGTGGGCCCCCGCGGCAGCGCCGGCGAGGCACCGGAGGTGCTCGACCTGCGCGGCCACACCCTCCTGCCCGGCCTGGTCGACGCGCACGTGCACCTGGGGTTCGACGCCCGCGTCGACCGGGTGACCGGGCGCAGCGCCGAGAACGACGGCCGCCTGCTGCTGCGCATGGCCGAGAACGCCCGCAAGCTCGTCTCCGCCGGCGTCACCACCGCCCGCGACCTCGGCGGGCGCTCCTTCCTCGACCTCACCCTGCGCGACGCCGTCGAGGACGGCCTGGCCGTCGGGCCGCACCTGCTCGCCGCGACCCGGCCGATCACCGTCACCGGCGGCCACTGCTGGTACATGGGCGGCGAGGCCGACGACGAGCCGTCCGTGCGCCGGGTGGCCAGGGAGAACCTGCGGGCCGGCGCCGACTGCCTCAAGGTCATGGCCTCGGGCGGCGAGATGTCTCCGGGCTCGGTGCCGAGCTGGCGGGCCCAGTACCCGGCCGCCCTGATCAGGGTCGCCGTGGAGGAGGCGGCGGCGCGCGGCAAGACCGTCGCGGCGCACGCCCATGCCCCCGACTCGATCCGCAACGCGCTGGAGGCCGGGGTCACCACGATCGAGCACTGCACGTTCCACACCACGCAGGGCCCGGCGTACGACACGCGGCTGGCCGAGGCCATCGCCGAGAGCGGCACGTACGTGTGCCCAACCGTCCACGGGCAGTTCTGGAACCTGCGCGCGCTCATCGGCGCCGAGCCCATGGACCGCTGGCTGGGCAACGTGGCCGCCATGCGCGCGGCCGGGATCAAACTCGTCGCGGGGACCGACACCGGGTTCGCCATCGCCGGGCTCGACAAGCGCACCGACGACTACGTGTCGGGGCTGGAGGTCTTCGCCGAGGCCGGGTTCGGCAACGCCGAGATCGTCGAGCTGGCCACCGTACGCGCCGCCGAGGCGTGCGGGGTGGGGGCCGAGACCGGCAGCCTGGAGGCGGGCAAGCGCGCCGACCTCATCGCGGTGCGCGGCAACCCGCTCGACCGCCTGGCCGACCTGCGCGAGCTCGAACTCGTCCTGGTGTCGGGGCGTTCGGTCGGCCAGCGGCACGTGGACACCGTGACGTCGTCGGTCGGCTGAGCCGCCGATGTCCGCCCGGCTCGCCCGCCGCCTGTCCGCCTGAGGGCGCACCGGCGCGCTAGGCTGCCGCGTGTGGAGTTGAAGGAGCAGGTACGCGAGCTGCGCGCCCAGGGCAGGTCCCCGAAGGAGATCGCCCGGGCGCTCAAGGTGTCGCCGTCGGTCGTCGCGCCCCTCGTGCGCGCCATCGCCGCCGAGAACGTGACCACCGGCGAGCCTGAGGTCGTCGGGTGCTGGATGAACGTCGGCTGGAGCGCCGGGCTGGGCGTCGACCCGTCCAAGGGCTGGATCGACGAGGACCCGGAGTCGGGCGCGGGCGGCATGGTGTGCGTGCTGGTCGCCCGGCGTCACACCTGGGACAGGATGACGGTCTGCGGCTACCTCGCCGACGTCTACTGCCTCGGCGTGAAGAACACCATCGGTCCTGACGTGCTCGACGAGCGCGACCTGCGCCGGTTCCGCGAATACTTCTTCGGCGAGTACGCGGCCTACCAGGAAGTGCCGATCGAGCTGGCCCAGCACCTGGTCTTCGGCTCCGTCGACCACGCCCGCACGCTCGGCTTCGAGCCCCACGAGGACTTCGCGCCGGTCAGCGACCTGCTGGGCAAGTGGGAGGGCGGCTCGGCCATCACCTTCGGCCGCGACGGCCGCCCCTTCTACACCCCGGGCCCGCACGACGACCCCGGCAAGGTGCTGCGCATCCTGCGCCGCACCCTCACCGACGACCAGTTCGACTACTTCATCGAAGACCCGTCATCCGCATCGTGATGTTGAGGCGACCGGCGGCCAGCCCCGTGGCGGGGTCGCCGGTGCCCGGGTAGACCTTCGGCACGCCGTGGTAGGCGAACCGGGACGCGCCGCCGAACACGAACAGGTCCCCCGAGGCCAGCTCGACGTCCGTGTACGGCTTCCCGCGCGTCTCGGTGTTGCCGAACCGGAACAGGCACGTGTCGCCGATGCTCAGTGACACCACCGGGGCGTCGGAACGTTCGTCCTTGTCCTGGTGCATGCCCATCTTGGCCTGGCCGTCGTAGAAGTTGACCAGCGCGGTGTCCGGGTCGTACCCGTCGTCCGGGTGGCCGTAGGCGTCGGCGAGTGCGCGGCGGCCGAGGTCGCCCAGCCAGGCGGGGAACTCGGCGACCCGCCGCCCGTTCACGTCGTGGGCCTCGCGCGTGTACCGGTACGGCTGCCAGTGCCAGCCGACGCACACCGTTCGCACCGACATCACGCCGCCCCTGGGCAGGACGGTGTGCCGGATCGGCACCGGGCCGGTGGCCCAGGCACGGCAGGCGCGGACCAGGTCCTGCTGCTCGCCGAGGGTCAGCCAGCCGGGGACGTGCACCGCGCCTGGGGCGATCTCGCGCATGGGGTTGGGGATCACGATGGTTCCCGATATATCAGGTTTCGTCCTATTTTCCACGGTTTGCCGCTCGTGTCGGCTCCGCGCATGCCTTCCAGTGTTCCAGGGCCGGCCAGGGCGACCGCGCGGGCCGTGGCCGCGAAGCCGTACGTGCGGTCCGGGTCCCAGTCCGTGCTGCGCCGCAGGCGTTCGCTCATCCCGGCCCATCCCGCCGGCGCGCCCGCGACCACCCAGGCGTCCGGGGCGCCCGCCGTGAACCGCCTGGCCTGGCGCAACCACGACGCCGCCGTCTCCGGCCAGGCGACCACCGCCAGCACCGTCCCCTCCCAGGCGGCCGCGAACGCCTCGGCCAGGTGCGCGCCGTCCCGCCCGTGCCCGATCACGACGGCCTCCGCCCTCGGGCGCTGGGCACGCAGCAGGGCGAGCACGCCGTCCAGCTCACGCCGGTCTCCGGCCGCCTTCCAGACCGCGTACTCGCTCGGCAGGCACACCGCGCACGGCCGGTATCCCGCCGCCACCGCCGTGGCCGCGTCGGCGAAGAAGACGCGGTGCCGGACGTACCCGCCGCGCGCCACGGCCCGCAGCGCCGACGGGCAGTCGAGCCGTCCGTACAGCCGGGCGCGCCGGTGCCCGCCGAGTGTCCCCGGCACCGGGCTGAGGTAGGCGCGGCCGTCCACGCCGACCAGCTCGTACGCCGCATCGTGTCCGTACGTCATGTCGCATCGTGTCCGTGCGTCATGTCGCGTCGTGGAGGACCAGGCCGAGGGTGTGCCGCAGCCCGGAACGTACGGTGCTGACCCCGTGCCGCACCGGCGAGGCCGACCAGCCGCGCGAGGAGCGCACCGGCCGGTCGCGGGTCGTGAAGATCAGCCCGTGCCCCTGTGGCAACACGGTCACCGTGCCCCGGGACTGGGCCCTGGGCCGCTGCTCCACCAGCAGGAACTCGCCCCCGGTGTAGTCCTTGCCGGGCCGGTCGAGCCCGATCACGACCTGGAGCGGGAACACGAGATCGCCGTACAGGTCGCGGTGGAGGGCGTTCCAGTCGTTCTCGCGGTAGCGCAGCAGGATGGGCGTCGGCTTGGTCTGTCCCGCCGCGTGACACATGTCCAGCCATTCGCCGAAGTCGTCCGGCCACGGCGCGGGCTGTCCCAGCCGGGCCGCCCAGTCGCGGGCGATCGGCAGCAAATGGGGATAGAACGCCGCCCGCAACGCCTCCACCAGCGGCGGGAACGGCTGACGGAAATACCGGTACTGGCCCGAACCGAACCGGTAGCGGGCCATGTCGATCGTGGAACGGAACCGGCCGGGCTCGTCGTACAGCCCGGAGATCTCCGCGCACTCCTGCGGCGAGAGCAACTGCGGCGTCAGCGCGCAGCCGTGGGCGTCGAGCTCCCCGGCCAGCCGCTGCCAGTCGGCCCGCGCCACCTGCGTACCGGTCATGACAACACGCTCCAGAGCTGCGGCTGCAGCGCGCCTTCGAGGGTGAGCAGGTCGCGCTTGCGGTCGAGGCCGCCCGCGTAGCCGGTCAGCGCGCCGGACGCGCCGACCACCCGGTGGCAGGGGACCACGACGAGCAGCGGGTTCGCGCCGATCGCCGCGCCGACCGCGCGGACGCGGTCGCGTGTCGCTCCGGCGCGGGCGGTCAGCTCGCCGTAGCTCGTCGTGCTCCCGTACGGCAGCGCCGCCACCTCCGCCCACACCCGCTGCTGGAACGCCGTCCCGTGAGCGGCGAGCGGCAGGTCGAACGCGGTACGCCCGCCCGCGAAGTACTCCTCGAACTGCCGCGCGGCCGTCCCGAACGCGGCCGGATCCCGGCGTCCGGGCGGCGGCGCGCCGACGTCGAACGACACGCGCGTCAGACGTCCCGTGCCGTCGCCGACGAGGAGAATCTCGCCCAGCGGGCTGTCGATGATGGTGTGGATGTCCATACTCTCTACAACACCGGCGCGTCCGCGGAAGTCAGCGGTTTTCGGACGTCGTGGCAGCATGGGAGAGGACGATCATGGCCGAGTCGCGAGAGCACACCTTCACCGGCACGCGAGGGCTCAACGTCGTCCGCGAATGGCCGCACGACCACCCCCGCTACCTCGCCCTCCTGGTCCACGGGTACGGCGAGCACATCGGCCGCTACGACCATGTCGCCGACCGCCTGGTCCGGCACGGCGCCGCCGTCTACGGCCTCGACCACATGGGCCACGGCAGATCGGCGGGCGAGCGCGTGCTCGTCCAGGACTTCGAGGACGTCGTCACCGACGTGCACGCCGTCGAGGAACGCGCCAGGGCCGACCATCCCGGCGTACCGGTCGTGGTGATCGGCCACTCCATGGGCGGCATGATCGCCGCCCGGTACGCCCAGCGCTACGGCGAGGGCCTGACCGCGCTGGTGTTGTCGGGTCCGGTGATCGGCGAGTGGGAGGTCATCCCCGCGCTGATGGGCCTCGACGAGCTGCCCGACATCCCCATCGACCCGGCCACGCTCTCCCGCGACCCGTCGGTCGGGGCGGCGTACGCGGACGATCCGCTGGTCTGGCACGGGCCGTTCAAACGGGCCACGGTGGAGGCGTTCGCGGCGACGCTGGACGCCATCGCCAAGGGCGGCACGTTCGGGTCGTTGCCCACCTTGTGGGTGCACGGCGACGACGACCGCCTCGTACCGCCGGCCGGGAGCCGGGCCGGGGTGGAGGCGGTCAAGGGAACCGACCTCACCGAACGCATCTACGCCGGAGCCCGGCACGAGGTGTTCAACGAGACCAACAAGGACGAGGTGCTCGACGACGTCCAGGCGTTCGTGGACCGGGCGCTGGGCGTACGCGGCTAGGCGACCGGCAGCCAGAGGTGGCCCGTACCGCGGGTGCGGCTGAGCTCGATCCGCCAGCAGCCGCGCTTGGGGAACACGATCCCCGTGCCCCACTCGTCCCCGGGACGGTGCCACGTCGACCCGTCGTGCTCCTCCGGCCCCCAGTCGAGCCGGGCCGTCGTACCGTCGGGCAGGGAAGCCCTGACCGTGAGCGGCCCCTCCCCGGTCATCCGCCACACAATCTTGACCGGCTTACCGTGCGCAACCGGAAGCCGATCAACAAACACCAGCCCCCACACCTCCGCATCCCCAGAAACTCCCTGCACCTCCGGAAACCCACCACCCTCCCCACGACGCCCACCCCGACAGTCGGGGCCGGTCGGAGGGCCGGAGTCCGTCCGGCCAGTGGGGTCGGCGCCGGCGCTGGGGGCTGCGCTCGGGTCGGTCCCACCCCCGGGTCCCGAGCTCACGCTGATGCCCGGAGGGAGCGCCGGACCCGAGGTCGCCGCCGGGGCGGTGGCACGGTCGTCCACGGCGCGGGAACCGGCGGTGCCCTCACCCGCGGCTCCGGAGCCGGTGGCGCCGTTGCTTGCCGCAGGAGCGCCTGCGTGGTCGCCGTCCGGCCCGCACCCCGCGGCCACCAGCAGCAACGCCGCCACCGGGACGGCCGCCAGCCTCATCGTCACCATCCTCATGCCCCCTCTACCACCCACCCGGCCGAAAGGTTCCCCGCAGCCGTACGGCGCCCACGCCCGCCAGAACCACCGTCACCTTCCGGCACAAGATCCGCAGGTCACGAAAGGCCCCGCTCTCGGAAACGCCCCCCACCAAGCCCGGCAGCACCCCCGCGCCGCCCCTCCCGCCGCCACAAGGAACGGCCCCCCAACCCCGACAGCGCCGATGATTTTCCGCCGTCCCCCCGGTCTCCATCACCGAAGGAGGCGACATGAACGAACGGGCACGGGCATTGACGGCTGGGGTGGCGCTGCTTGAGCGGGCCATCGACTACACCTTGGGCAGCCTGCGCGTGGTCAGCCCGGCCGTGCTCTGCCGCCCCACCCCATGCGCCCGCTGGAACCTCCAGGCGCTGCTCGACCACATGCAGGACTCCTTCGAGGCCCTGAACGAGGCCGCCCTCGGCCACGTCGCCACCACCCGCAGCCCCGTCCCCGTCGGCGGCCCCGCTCCCATCGGTGGCCCCGCCCTGCGCAACTCCGCCCTGCGCAACCCCGCCCTGCTGCTCAGGGACTGCGCCACGGAAGTGCTCGGGTCATGGGCCGGCACGATCCGGACCGAGGTGATCTCCGTGGGGAACGTGCCGATGACCGCGCCCATGGTGGCCGTGGCGGGCGCCATCGAGATCGCCGTGCACGGCTGGGACATCGCGCGCGCCTGCGGAGAACGCCGTCCGATCCCGCCCGCGCTGGCCGAGGAGCTGCTGGACCTGGCCCACCTCTTCGTCACCGACCAGGACCGCCCGGTCCGCTTCGCCGCCCGGCGACGGCCTCCCGCACTCGGGAGCGCGCAGGACCACCTCCTCGCCTACCTCGGCCGCGACCCCAAGTGACGGGGTGACCGGGCCCCCAATCGGCGGCGGCACCCCGTACGATCAAAGAGGGACACGGGGCCCGGCATTCATCCGGCCGGTCGCGGGCCAGGAGCCTCGACCAGGTCGGCCAACGTGGTGGCGACGACCGTTCTTCGTGCGGCCGTCGCCATCACCCCGAACTCCCGCCCCGCACCCGCGCCCCGAACTCCCACCGCGAACTCCCACCGCGCACCCCCGTCCCGCCCCGCGCCCGCGCCCACCCGGCCGCGCGAGGCGGTCAGCTGTCTTCGGCGGTGGCCTGGAGCACCTCCAGCACCTGTTCCCCGTATTTGGCGAGCTTGTTCTCCCCGACCCCGTTGACCCGGCTCAGCTCCGCCAGCGAGGACGGCGACAGCGTGGCGATCTCGCGCAGCGTGGCGTCGTGGAAGATGACGTAGGCGGGCACGCCCTGCTCCTTGGCGACGGCGCCCCGCCAGGCGCGCAGCCGTTCGAACGCCGCCGCCGCCTCGGCGGGCAGCTCGGCGACCGGCTGGCCCTTGGCCCCGGAAGCCCCGGACGCGCCGGACGACCTGGACGCCCGCGACGCCGGACGGACCGGGTCGCGGCGCAGCGGCACCTCCCGCTGCCCGCGCAGCACGTCGGCGCTGGCGTCGGTGAGCACCAGCGTGCCGTGGTCGGACTCCACCGCGAGCAGCCCCTGCGCCAGCAGTTGCCGCACCACGCCGTGCCACTCGGCGTTGCCGAGGTCGGTGCCCACGCCGAACACGGTCAGCGAGTCGTGGCCGTGCTGGAGCACCTTGGCGGTCGTCTTGCCGAGCAGGATGTCGACCACCTGCCCGACGCCGAACTTCTGGCCGCGCTCCCGCTTCAGCCGGAGCACGGTGGACAACACCTTCTGGGCGGCGATCGTGCCGTCCCAGGACTCGGGCGGGGTCTGGCAGGTGTCGCAGTTGCCGCAGGGCTCGGCGCCCTTCTGGCCGAAGTAGTCGAGCAGCATGACCCGGCGGCAGCCGACGGTCTCGCACAGCGCCAGCATGGCGTCGAGGTGGAGCACCTGGCGGCGGCGGTGGGCCTCGTCGCCCTCCAGGGCCATGCGCCGGTGCTGGACGACGTCCTGGAGGCCGTAGGCCATCCAGGCGGTCGCGGGCTGGCCGTCGCGCCCGGCCCGGCCGGTCTCCTGGTAGTAGCCCTCGACCGACTTGGGCAGGTCGAGGTGGGCGACGAAGCGCACGTCGGGCTTGTCGATGCCCATGCCGAACGCGATCGTGGCCACCACGATCAACCCGTCCTCGCGCAGGAAGCGGGCCTGGTGGGCGGCACGGGTACGGGCGTCGAGCCCCGCGTGGTACGGCACCGCCGCGATGCCGTTGTCGGCCAGATAGGCCGCGATCTTCTCCACGGACGAGCGCGACAGGCAGTAGACGATGCCGGAGTCGCCCTGGTGCTCGGTGCGCAGGAAGTCGAGAAGTTGCCGCTTGGGGTCGCTCTTGGCGGTGATGCGGTAGTGGATGTTGGGCCGGTCGAAGCCGGCCACGAAATGGCGGGCCTGGTCGAGCCCGAGCCGGCTGGAGATCTCGGCGTGGGTGGCCGGGGTGGCGGTGGCGGTCAGCGCGATGCGCGGCACCTGCGGCCAGCGCTCGCTCAGCTCCGACAGCGCGAGGTAGTCGGGCCGGAAGTCGTGGCCCCACTGGGAGACGCAGTGGGCCTCGTCGATGGCGAACATCGAGATCTCGCCCTTGGTCAGCAGGCGCGTCGTGGCCTCGACGCGCAGCCGCTCGGGCGCGAGGTAGAGCAGGTCGAGCTCGCCGGCCAGGAACTCGGCCTCCACGAGCTGGCGCTCGTCGAAGTCTTGTGTGGAGTTGAGGAAACCGGCCCGCACGCCGAGCGCGCGCAGCGCGTCGACCTGGTCCTGCATGAGCGCGATCAGCGGCGAGACGACGACCCCCACGCCGGGGCGCACCAGGGCCGGGATCTGGTAGCACAGGGACTTGCCGCCGCCGGTGGGCATCAGCACCAGCGCGTCGCCGCCGTCCACGACGTGGTCGATGATCTCCTGCTGACCCGGCCTGAACGAGTCGTAACCGAAGACGCGGTGCAGAACCTCGGTGGGGGTATCCATGCGGCTACCTTACGTGGTCGTCGGCCGACGTTCCGTCAGTTCCGCCGACGGCGGACCGGGGGCCTCAGGTCGGCTCGGCGGGCAGCGCGTCGCCCTGCTCCCGCGCCCGTCCGTAACGATCGTAGGCCACCAGCGAGAGCGCTCCGAGCACGCAGGCCGCCGCCACCGAGGCCATCACCGCCGGGTACCCGGCGACCTGCGCCACCGCCGCTGACAGCAGCGGGGCCACCACCTTGGCCATCGTGACGGGCAGGGTGAGCGTGCCGTTCAGCGTCGCGTACGCGGCCGTGCCGTACCGGTCGGCGAGCAGGGCGGGACGGGCGATCGTGGCCACCCCGAACCCCAGCCCGAACAGCACCACCCCCGCGACGGCCCCGCCCGGCTGTCTCCCGCCAGCGGCAGCGGCAGCGCCGCCACCCCCTGGACGGCGAACATCGCCGCCGTGATCAGCGCCACCGGCCACCGGCTCTGCAGCCCCGTCGTGACCAGCCGTCCGGTCACCGACAGCACCCCGAGCAGCCAGAACGGCCGCTCGCGCAGCGCCGCGCCGACGATCTCGCGCCGCTCGGCGGGCGGCGACGGCGAGCCCCGCCCCCGTACGGCCGGCGCGTGCAGCGGCACGGACGTCAGCGTGTACCCGGCGGCCAGGACGACCAGCGCGTGACGCCACCCGTACCGGTCCACGAGAAGCCCGGTCAGCGGCAGGAAGACGGTGGAGGCGAACCCGGCCACCACGGTCACGGCCGGCAGCGCGCGCCCGCCGTGCCGGTCCAGCAGGCGTCCGACGGCGGGCGCGACCAGGGCGGAGACCAGCACCGACAGTGTGATCGCGCCGGTGAGCTGGGCCACCCAGGCCCGCAGGTCCCGGGCCATCGGCGGGATGAACACGGAGAAGGCGTAGTAGAGCACGCCGTAACCGGCCGTCTGCGTGATCGCGAGCGCGCCGGCCACGCGGGCCGGCGACCCCGGACCTGGTACGGCGATCACGCCTGGTTCGTGCCCGTTCATCACCTGGGAACACGGTGATGCAGGTCACCCCGGGCGCAGTAGCGTCGGAGGCATGAGTCTTTCCTACGTGGTGACCGGCGGCGGGCGTGGCATCGGGAAGGCCGTGGTCCAGCGGCTCCTGGGCGAGAAGGACACGGTCGTCGTCATCGACCGTGACGGCGGCTCGCTGTCCTGGACGGGCCCCAGGGTCGTCCCTGTGGTCGGCGACGCGGCCGACGAGGAGCTGGTCTCCTGGGCCGCCGACCGGGCCCAGGAGGCCGGCACGCTGGCGGGCTGGGTCAACAACGCGGCGATCTTCCGTGACGCCTCCGTGCACGACGCCCCGACCGCCGAGGTACGTGAGCTGATCGGGGCAAACCTGGACCTCGCGCTGGTGGGCTGCGCGGTCGCCGTCCGCCGTTTTCTCGCGTCGGGCACGCCCGGCGCGATCGTCAACGTCACCTCGCACCAGGCCACCAGGGCGGTCCCCGGCAGCCTGCCCTACGCCACGGCGAAGGCCGCGATCGAGGGGTTGACCAGGTCGCTGGCCGTCGAGTACGGCCGGTACGGCATCAGGGTCAACGCCGTCGCGCCCGGCTCGGTGGCCACGGAACGCTACGAGGACTTCCTGGCCTCCAGGAGCGCCGACGAGGTGGTGGGCGTCGAGCGCGAGATGGCCAGGCTGCACCCCCTGGGACGGGTCGCCGCCCCGGAGGAGGTGGCCTCGGTGGTGGCGCATCTGCTCTCGTCGGACGCATCGTTCGTCAACGGGGCCACGATCCCCGTGGACGGCGGCCGGAGCGTGCTCGGAATGGATCCGGAAGCCAGGGAATGAAAACCATTGCCACCCGGTTGAGGGGGGCATGAAGAAGAACCAGCACCCCTCGTACCGTCCGGTCGTCTTCCGCGACCCGAGCGCCGGCTTCGCCCTTCTCACCCGCTCGACCCTGACGAGCGACAGGACCGTCGAGTGGGAGGACGGCAGGACCTACCCGGTCGTGGACGTCGACGTGTCGTCGGCCAGCCACCCGTTCTACACCGGCCGCAGCCGCGTCCTCGACACCGAGGGCCGCGTCGAGCGCTTCAACCAGCGCTACGGCAGGAAATAGTCGTACAAGACTTGACCCGCCCCCGCCCGTTCCTTGCCTTTCCGGCCGGAGCGGCCGGGGGCGTCGGCATGTTGAGGAGCATCCGAGGAGCCGCGGAAGCCGGGCGGGCATGCTGAGGCTACTCGTGGGTACAAGGCTCTCACCGGCGTGGGAGCAATGGTGATCGCTATGGGTCTCTCTGGAAGGGAACGCCGCATCCTCGCTGAGATCGAGCAGGGCCTCGAACGGGACGACCCCGAACTGGCCCGGCGCGTGGCGGCGATCAACAAGATCGAGTCCGACGGGATCGACTACCCTCGGGCCTACAGTGACCGGCTGCGGGTGTGGGCGCTGACCCACGTCTGGATCATCTTCGCGGTCGCGGGCGTGGTGATCGTGCTGCTCCTGCTGGCCGTGCTCACCACATGACGTCCCCGCGCGGTGCTCACCGCGTGACGGCCTAGCGCGGTCCGTCGCGGTCGCGGCGGTGCCTGAGCACCGCCAGGTCCACGGCCGCCACCGCGGCCACGGCGGCGCCGATGGCGGCCTCCCAGACCCACACCTGCTCTCCCGTGGCCATCGCGCGGGTCACGAAGAAGATCGTCGCCACCACGGCGACGATCAGGGCGATCCACGACAGGATCCGCCTCGCGCGCAGCGG
This sequence comes from Nonomuraea spiralis, assembly GCF_014648435.1. GTDB lineage: Bacteria > Actinomycetota > Actinomycetes > Streptosporangiales > Streptosporangiaceae > Nonomuraea > Nonomuraea spiralis. The sequence continues at coordinate 398,972 of NZ_BMRC01000008.1, read as the reverse complement.
GCTGCGCGCGGTCACCGGTTCGGTGCCCTCGCGGTTACGCAGCCACATGCCGGTCTCCTCTCAGGCCAGGCACCGCAGGGCGGCGGCGACCCGCGGGTCGAGCCCGTCGGTCGGCAGCCGTCCCACGGTGGCCTCCACGAAGTCCGGGTACGACAGCGACGTGCTGCCCCCGTCGACGCTCACCCAGATCTGCTCGGCCGTCTGCTCGACCTGGGCCCTCGAATCCTGCTCGGCCAGTACGAACCGTCCGACGGCCACTCGCCAGAACGTCCTGTAGTCGATCTCCTCCGCCCGCACCGGCGCGCCGACGTCGTCGGCGTGGGTGGCGTACTCGGAGTCGTAGTGGAAGGTCTGCAGGCCCACCGGGTACGCGCCCGCCATGGTGTCGATCGGGGCGTCCGGCCCGAGGGCGCGCATACGCTCGCGGGTCTCGCCGTTCTTGGTGCGCCACTCCTGGAGCACCTCCTCGACGGGCAGGCCGCGACGCTCCCGTACGGACCACTCGTTGAAGTCGTTGAACCCGGTCACCCCCTCGGCGGCCACATGGGTGAGCAGCTCCTGCACGGTCCCGTCGAGGCAGGCGTGGTTGTAGGCCTCCTCACCGGCCAGGTGGGCGAGCACGTCGCGCACCGACCACCCCGCGCAGCGGGAGGGACGCGCCCACCCCGCCTCGTCCAGCCCGTCGAAGAACCGGTCGAGGCGGGCCGCCTCGGTGTCGAAGATGTCGAACGGGTCGAAGTCCCGGAGCAGCTCCTCAGCCATACATCGCACGTACCCCCTAGGCTCCGACTTTCACGGCGAGGGATCCCAGATCCGACCTGGCCCGGTCGTACTCCGCCCGGCAGGAGGGGGCGCGTTCGGCCGGAACCCAGCCGCCCTTGGCGATGCGGGCGTACTTGGCCGGGTCGGCGCCGTACAGAAGGCAGGCGAACGTGGCGGACGCGGCGGTCCCGGACAGGTGGTCCGCGTCGGTGTGCGCGGCCAGCAGGTGGCGGGCCTCGGCGGCGGCCACGACGTGACGGCTGTCGCGCGCGGTCAGCGTCAGCGCGGCGAACCGGTCGGCCTGCTCGTCGTCGCCCGGCAGGCCGTTGAGGGCGGCCAGGGCGTGGCCGAGCTGGTGGTGGTAGAGCGCGGCCAGGGCGCCGTCGACGCGGGCGGCGGTGGTACGGCTGTCGGCCTCCTCGGTCTCGGAGATGCCCGTGATCGTACGGTTGATCTTGGTGACCAGCGAGTAGCAGATCGTGATCCGCCGTTTGCCGTCGTTCCAGGTGGCGCGGGGGGAGTCGCAGCCCCGTGCCACGACCTCGACCCCGTCGAGGCGGGTCCGCAGCACGCCGCTGTCCTTCAGCAGCTTCCTGGCGTGCTGGTCGCGGGCCGTGCCGGCGGGCTCGTACCGCACCGAGGGCGCCGTCCCCAATGTGCTCGTCAGGCTCAGGACGAGGGCGATCAGGGGGTTCGGCATGTGGGGGCTCCTGTCGATCGACACGCGCTTGCAAATGGGACTGTCCATGCGGCGATCAACTGATCGATAAACCTGCGTAAAGGTAAAGGAGCCGGGGAATGGCGAAGGCCCGGCCCCCCACCAGGGGGACCGGGCCTCCGAAATGATCAATCAGTGTCGATCTTTATTGATCAACGGTGCCAGGAGCGGTAGACCTTGACGTAGTCCTGACGGCTCTCGGAGCCGTTGAGCTCGTCGTTGCCCTCGTAGACGGCCTTGAACGTGCCGCTCTTCCAGGCGCGGGTCTTGGTGGAGAACTTGCCGCCCCACTTGGTCTTGGTGGAGGCGACCCACTTCCAGCCGCTGGAGCCGTTGGCGCGGTAGTAGACGTTGACCTTCTCGCCGCGCAGGCCCTCCCAGCCTTCGTCGTCGACCTGAAGGCGACCGGAGAAGTAGATCGAGCGGCCCTGGCGGACCTTGTACGGGTCGGCCGTGAAGCGCGAGACGCGGGTGTCCGCCTTGCCCTTCTGGACCTCGACGCTGAAGAACGCCGAGTCGGTGGCGACCTGCTTGTTGTCCTTGTCGAAGGCCACGGCGGTGGCCTTCCACTTGCCGGCGAAGTCGTTCTCGTTGAACGGAACGGCGAAGCGCCAGCCTTCAAGGTCCTTGACGTCCTTGGCGCGGAAGGTGCGGAACTCGCCCTGCGGGGCGACGCTCAGGGTGACCTTCTCGACGTCGGAGCTGGCGCCGATGTCGAAGTACGCGGTGGTCTCGCTGCCGGCCTTGACCACGACGGGGTTGGGCGTGATGTCGCGGATCTTGAGCTCGGTCGCGTGCTTGGTCGCGGTGGCGGAGGCGGCGCCCGCGCCGGAGACCAACATGGCCCCGCCCACGAAGGCGGTGATGATTCCTACTGCGATCTTTCTCATGAGGGTGCTGATTCCTCTCCCCGTATCGACTCGAAGCCGGCACCGGGGCGCGCCGGCTTCCTCTACTACTTTGAGCCACGGATTGGGAGAAAGGTTCGCTAAAGTTACAGAAAATATTTGATCACGGTCTTAACCAGGTGTTATGCGAAAAAATCAATCGCCCCACACGTGACCAACTACAGTCTGGCCCATGACGGACGTCTACACGCTCGGTGAGCCACTCGGAGTTGTCTCCAGCGGCCGGGTGCGCCACGAGAACGAGGCCAGACTCGACGTCTGCGGCCCCGAGCTCACCCTGGTCGTCGCCCTGTCCAGGCTCGGGCACCGATGCGCGTACGCCGGCCGGGTCGGGGACGACGAGCTGGGCGCCAGGGCGCTGACCGTGCTCAAGGGCGAGGGCGTGGACGTCGGGGACGTACGCGTGGTCGAGGGGGCGCGTACCGGGATGTTGCTCAGGGAGGTGCGCGTCGGCCGTGAGCCGGTGACGGCCCAGTACCGCACCCGCTCGGCCGGGTCGCGGCTGACGCCGGGCAACGTGCCGGTCGACCGGGTGGCCGCGGCGAAGATGTTGTACGTGACCGGCGTCACGGCGGCCCTGGGCCCGGACGCGCTCGACGCCGTCCACACCGCCGTCGGCGCGGCCAGGACGGCCGGGATCATGATCTCCTTCTCGGTGGACTACGTGCCCGAGTTGTGGCCGTCGGTCCGCGAGGCCGAAGAGGTGCTCGGCGAGCTGGCCTGCGAGGCCCACCTGCTCTTCCTCGCCCAGGACGAGCTCGACCTGGTCAAGCCCGCGCTCACCCCCGAGCGCGAGGTCGTGGTCAATCGGGGGGTGAAGGGCGCCAGCGTACGCGCCGACCGCATGCGTTACGACGTGACCGCCCCTCAGGTGCCCGTCGTGGACATGGCGGGCTCGGGCGAGGCGTTCGCGGCCGGTTACATCAGCGCCGCGCTCGACGGGCTGACCCCGCAGGAGCGGTTGCACCGGGGCGCGCTGCTGAGCGCGGCGGCGATGACGAGCGTGAGCGACTGGCAGGGTTTGCCGACGAGGACGGAGCTGTGACGCAGAACTCTGCAACCGTTTGACGTGATTGCGCAAACATTTGACTGGCGATTGTCGTGAGGCAGCCCTTACTTTTCCCGGTGGGCGCGGGAAAACGGTGCTGAAGGCCGTACTCGGGCGGGGTTGGAGTGCCAGGTGGGGCTACGTAAGTGATCGCAAACACTTGCGCTGAAGGTCGTATAGTTTGCGCATGACGCGACGACTCGCAGAGGTGGCGAAGAAGGTCGGGGTGAGCGAGGCGACGGTCAGTCGCGTGCTCAACGGCAAGCCGGGTGTCTCCGACGCCACGCGAGAGGCCGTGCTGACCGCGCTCGACGTGCTCGGCTACGAACGTCCCACCCAGTTGCGCGGCGACCGCGCCCGCCTGGTCGGCCTGGTGCTCCCCGAGTTGCAGAACCCGATCTTCCCCGCCTTCGCGGAGGTCGTCGGCGGCGCCCTGGCCCAGCAGGGCTTCACCTCCGTGTTGTGCACCAGGACCGTCGGCGGCGTCTCCGAGGCCGACTACGTCGATCTGCTGCTCCAGCAGCAGGTCAGCGGCGTGGTCTTCGCCGGCGGCCTCTACGCCCAGGCCGACGCCTCGCATGACCACTACGAGCTGCTGCACGAGCGCAAGCTGCCGACCGTCCTGGTCAACGCCGCCGTCGAGCGGCTGGACTTCCCGCAGGTCTCCTGCGACGACGTGGTGGCCGCCGAGATGGCCCTGTCCCACCTGCGCGCCCTCGGTCACGAACGCGTCGGCATGGTGCTCGGCCCGAAGGACCACATGCCCTCCAGGCGCAAGCTGGAGACGTTCCAGGCCGGTGGGGGCGACCCGGGGCTCGTCGAGCACACGATGTTCTCGCTCGAAGGCGGCCACGCCGCCGCGGCCCGGCTGGTCAAGCAGGGGGTGACCGGCGTGATCTGCGCCAGCGACCTGCTCGCGCTCGGCACGGTCAGGGCGGCCAGGCGGGCGGGCCTGACCGTGCCGGGCGACGTCTCGGTCATCGGATTCGACGACTCGGCGCTGATGAACTGCACCGATCCGCCGCTGACCACCGTCCGCCAGCCGATCGACGCGATGGGCCGGGCCGCGGTCGACCTGCTGGTGGCCCAGATCGACAAGGCGGTCGTGCCCGCCGACGAGCTGCTGTTCGAGCCGGAGCTGGTGGTCAGGGCCTCGACGGCACGGGCCCGCGACTGACGGGTCCGCCTCCCTCGTACGCCCGCGCGCCGCCGACTGCGTCCCGTAAATTGGGAAAAATGTGGATCGAACGGGCCAGAGAGCTCTATGAGTGCGCCATCTACGCCGGCGATGACACGGTGCCGTCCACGGCCGACCGCGAGCTGGACGCGGTGGAGGCCGAGCTGTCCCTGGCCAGAGGCCGGATCCTGCACCTGCGGTTCCTGACGGGCGAGGAGGCGGACCCGCGCGAGCTGCCGCTGTTCGAACGGGCCACCCGGCTGTTCAGGGAGCTCGGCGACCGGCGCGGAGAGGGCGAGTCGTCGTTCTGGGAGGGCTGTTACCACCAGCTCGTGAACGGCGACCTCGACACCGCTCTGCCCCTCTTCGAACGTGCGGCGGAACTGGCCGCGCAGGCGGGGGACCAGGCCACGCTCGCGGAGGTGCTCAGGCACCAGGGCATCGCGGCCCACCGGACCGGCCGGCTCGACGAGGCACGCGAGAAGCTGACGGAGTCGTCCCGGCTGCGGCGGGAGTTCGGGCTTCCGGCCGGGGTCGCCTCCAACCAGGTCGGGCTGATCCGTATCGCCACCGCCCAGGGGCGCCACGACGAGGCACGGGCGCTCGCCGACGAGGCCCGAGCCCTGGCCGACTCCTGCGGCGCCACCCGTATCGCCGCCCATGTCGAGGAGGCCCGCGCCACCATCCCCACCTGATCGGGCCCGCCGCACCTCACGCGCACAGGCAGCGGACGACCTCGCGGACCAGCGCGCGGACCGCCGCGCGGCGGTCGTCGCGGCGCCACACGATGGCCAGGCTGCTCGGCGGCAGCCCGGTCACCGGCCGCGTCACCACGTCCTCGCGCCGGTAGAGCTCGGCGTTCCCGGCCGAGACCAGCACGACGGCCCGCCCGGACGCGACCACCTCGAACGCCTCCTCCGCCGTCTCGGCCTCGGCCCCCACCACCGCAGGCCCGGTGCGCTGCCCGGCGGCCAGCCAGAAGTCCCGCATCGGCCCGGCCGTGGGCGGCAGCGCGACGAACGGCTCGGCGGCCAGCTCGTCCATCCCGACCTCCGCCCGCCCGGCCAGCCGGTGCCCGGCCGGCAGCGCCACCCACCGCTCCTCGGTGCTCACCACCGTCCAGTCGTACGCGCCGTCGTCCGGTACGGGCAGCCAGGCGACGGCCACGTCCACCTGCCCGTCGCCCAGCCCGACCGTCGGGTCACCCCAGGCGACCTGGCGGAAGCGCAGGTCCCACCCCGGCAGCGCCTCCGCGATGGACGGCACCAGCCCCCGCCCGATCCGCGTCTGGAACCCCACGGTCAGCGTGCGCTCCTCGCGCGCCGAGGCCACCGCCCGCCGCGCGCCCTCCCACTGCTCGATGATCTGCCGGGCCAGCGGCAGCAGAGCGGCCCCCGCCGGGGTCAGCGCCACGGTCCGCCGGTCACGGTCGAACAGCTTGGCCCGCATGGACAGCTCAAGCTGCCTGATCTGCCTGCTCAGCGAGGGCTGGGAGATGAACAGCCGCTCGGTGGCCGCCCGCGAGGTCCCCGCCGCACGATGGAGCTCTACCGAGAATGGAGTCCGGAATGAGTGAGTTCGCAGGCAAGACCGCGCTGGTCACAGGGGCTTCGCGTGGCATCGGCCGGGCCGTGGCCCGCCGTCTGGCCGCCGGCGGCGCCCGCGTGATCGTCCATTACGCCAGCAACGACGACCTGGCCAAGGAGACGGTCGCCGAGATCGAGAACGCCGGCGGGCAGGCGTACGCGGTCAAGGCCGCGTTCGAGGACGGCGTGGACGCCCTGTTCGACGGCCTGCGGGACGACCGGCTGGACATCGTGGTGAACAACGCGGCCATCCTGGGCGGGGTGCTGAACTCGGTCACGCCCGAGCAGTTCGACCGGGTGTTCGCGGTGAACGTACGGGCGCCGTACTTCATCATCGAGCGCGCGCTGCCGCTGCTGAACGACGGCGGCCGGATCATCAACGTGTCCTCGGCGGTCGTCCGCATCGCGCTGCCCGACGTCGTCTACTCGATGACCAAGGGCGCGCTCGACACGCTCGGCTTCACCCTGGCCCCGATCCTCGGCCCGCGCGGCATCACCGTGAACACCGTCTCCCCGGGCGTCACCGAGACCGACATGAACGCCTGGCTGCGCGAGGACCACGACGGCGCGGCCGAGCGGAGCGTCACCGAGGTCACCGCGCTCGGCCGCATCGGCCGGCCGGACGACATCGCCGGCGCCGTGGCGCTGCTGGCCCGCCCTGAGGCCGGCTGGATCACCGGCCACGTGCTCGACGCCACCGGCGGCTACTTCCTCGGCCCGGCGGGCGGCGTGGTCCCCGTCTGAGAGTCGACCCGGAAACAGGGGAGGGCGGTCAGCGGGTGCGGCCGCTGGGGTCGCGCAGCCACACGTCGAGGGCGGCGCGGGCCTCGGGCCGCTCCTCGGGGAAGCGCAGCGTCCTGACCAGCGTCCACAACACCCCCTGAAGGGCGCGCGCCTCGGTGAACACCGCCAGACCCGGATCGCCGGGGTCGGCGCCGTAGGCGCGCACGGCCGCGCGCCCGTCGAGGCGTACGGTCCGCAGCAGGCAGGCCAGGTCCCAGCCCACGGGCGCGGACATGGTCTCCTCGAAGTCGTTCCACAACCATCCGCCGGGGGTGGCCAGCAGGTTGCCCGGATGGGCGTCGCCGTGCACGGCCTGCCCGCCGTCCGGCAGCCGGGCCGCCAGTCCGGCGCGGGCCTCGGCCAGCCGGGCCAGCACGTCCGGCTCCAACTCGCCCGCGAGCAGTCCGAGCAGGTGCTCGGGCTCGTCGAGAACGGGCCCGAGCCGCGGCAACACGCCCGGGTAACCACGCAACGCCTCGTGCAGGTCGCGCAGCGCCCGCCCGAACACCTCGGGCGTGACAGCCCGCGCCCCGTCGTGCTCGACGTACCGCCAGTAGGACACCGGCGTCCCGCCGCGCTCGTGCACCCGCGCGGGCAGCAGGTCGCTCGGCGGCACGACCGGCACCCCCCGCCCGTGCAGGTACGACACGACCGCCAGCTCCCGCCGCATCGCCTCGGCGGGCCGGAGCCGGGCGAGGGCGGTGACCGTGGGCACCCGCGCCACGACCGGAGCCGGCCGCAGGTGGATCCGGAGGTTGTAGGAGTCGGTCAGCACCACGGGCTCGCGCACCGCGACGCCGTGCTCCTCGGCCACCGCGACGGCGGCGGCGACGGCCTCGTCCGCGGGGATCGCGCGCGGGGGCCCGGCGGGGTCAGGCCGACTCACGGACCACCAGCTCCGTGGGCAGGATCACCGGCTCCCGCGAGCCGCCCTCGAACAGGCCGAGCAGCAGCCGGACCATGGCCGCCGCCTGCTCGGCGATCGGGTGCCTCAGCGTGGTCAGCGGCGGCTCGGTGTACTTGGCCGCCTCGATGTCGTCGAACCCCACCACCGCCACGTCGTCGGGCACCCGCCGCCCCGCCTGGCGCAGCGCCTGGAGCGCGCCGACCGCCATCAGGTCGTTGGCCACGAACACCGCGTCGAGCGCGGGGTCGTCGCCGAGAAGCTGGCGCATCGCGACCGCGCCCGACTCCCGCGTGAAGTCACCCACGGCCACGATCGAACGGCGGTCGGAGTCGCGCAGCACGTTGCGGTAGCCGGTCAGACGGTCCTGGCCGGCGATCATGTCCTGCGGGCCGGCGATCGTGGCGATCCTGCGCCGCCCCGACCCGACCAGGTGACGTACGCCGGCCTCGGCCCCGCCCACGTTGTCGTTGTCGACGTACGGGATGTCGACCGGCACCGCCGGACGCCCGTACGAGACCACGGGGACGCGCAGGCGTGACAGCGCGGTCGGCAGCGGGTCGGCGCCGTGCATCGAGATCAGCATGACGCCGTCGACGTGGCCGCCCGAGATGTACCGCTCCACCCGCGCGTGGCTCTTGGGCGAGGAGGCCAGCATCAGCACGACCTGCTTGTTCACCGCCTCCAGCTCGTAGCTGGCCGACCTGATCGCCGTGGAGAACATCGGGTCCTCGGAGAAGACCCGGGTGCCCGGCTCGCTGACGACCAGGGCGATCGAGTCGGTGCGCTGGGTGACGAGGCTGCGCGCCGCCGAGTTGGGCACGTAGCCCAGCTCGTCGATCGCGCGCTGCACGGCGTCGCGGATGTGCGGCGCGACGGTCGTCTGGTTGTTGACGACCCTGGAGGCGGTCGCGCGCGAGACGCCCGCGCGGGCGGCGACCGCCTCCAGCGTCGGGCGTCTCATGACTGCACCAAGAGGGAGAGCACGGAAAAAATCTACAGGCCGTTCCTGCTGATCACGTCCCGGTACCACAGGGCGCTGTCCTTGGGCACCCGGGTCTGCGTCGCGTAGTCCACGTGCACGATGCCGAACCTGCGCCGGTAGCCCTCCGCCCACTCGAAGTTGTCGAGCAACGACCAGACCAGGTAGCCGCGCAGGTCGGCGCCCGCCTCGACGGCCCGGTGCACCTCGCGCAGATGCCCGTCCAGGTACGCCACCCGCCGCTCGTCGTGCACCCGCCCGTCCTCGACCAGGTCGTCGAAGGCCGCGCCGTTCTCGGTGACCATGAGCCCGACCTGCGGATAGTCCTTCGAAAGCCGCACGAGCAGCCGGGACAGGCCGTCGGGCACGATCGGCCAGCCCATCGCGGTGACCGGCGCGTCCGCCGTCGCGAAGCGCACCCCCTCCGAGCCCGGCCAGGCGGCGTCGGCCGGCAGCCCGGGGCCGGACTCGACCACGCACGGGTTGTAGTAGTTGACCCCGACCAGGTCGATCGGCGCGTTGATCAGCTCCAGGTCGCCGTCCTGGATGTGCTCGGTACCGCCGTTGCGCGCCGCAGCCGCCAGGACCTCCTCCGGGTACCTGCCGTACAGCGCGGGGTCGAGGAACTGCCTGGTCAGCAGGGCATGGATGCGTTCGGCGGCGGCGGCGTCCGCCTCGCCGGCGACCGCCGAGGGGTCGTTGACCTGGGCCGGTGTGAGCACCGGCGCGGAGTTGACCACGAGCATGATGCTGCGCGCCCCGGCCGCCCGCAGCCCGCGCGCCGCCAGGCCGTGGCCGAGCAGCAGGTGGTGGGCCGAGCGCATGGCCGCGCCGGGATCGCGGCGGCCCGGCGCGTGCACGCCGTTGCCGTAGCCGAGGAAGGCCGACACCCAGGGCTCGTTGAGCGTGGCCCAGTCGCCGACCCGGTCACCGAGCCGGTCGTGCACGGCCTGGGCGTAATCGGCGAAGCGGTAGGCCGTGTCGCGGTCCGTCCAGCCGCCGCGGTCTTCGAGGGCTTGGGGGAGGTCCCAGTGATAGAGCGTGGCATACGGCGAAATTTCGGCGGCTAGTAGTTCATCTACGAGCTTGTCGTAGAAGGCCAGGCCGCGGGCGTTGATCGGTCCCGTACCGTCCGGCTGGACGCGCGGCCAGGCCACCGAGAACCGGTAGGCGCCGAGCCGCAGCTCGCGCATCAGCCCGACGTCGTCCTTGTAGCGGTGGTAGTGGTCGCAGGCCACGTCACCGGTGTCGCCGCCGGCCACGTTCCCGGGGGTGTGGGAGAAGGTGTCCCAGATCGACGGGCCGCGCCCGTCCTCCTTGACCGCCCCCTCGATCTGGTACGAGGCCGTGGCGGCTCCCCAGACGAATTCCTCGGGAAACATCATCCCTTAACAGCTCCTTGCATGATTCCACCGATGATTTGCCTGCCGAACAGGACGAAGACCGCCACGAGCGGTAGCACGCCGACCGCCGTGCCCGCCAGGCCCAGTACGTAGTCGTTGACGTACCCGCTGGCCAACGTGGACAGGGCCACCTGGACGGTCGGGTTGTCCGGGTTCAGCACGACCAGCGGCCAGAAGTAGTCGTTCCAGGCCGACATGAACGTCAGCATGCCGAGCACGGCCGCCGCCGGCCGCGCGGCGGGCAGCACGACGTGCCAGAACAGCCCCCACGTCGTGCACCCGTCCACCCGCCCGGCCTCCAGCAGCTCGTCCGGCAGCGCCCGCGTCAGGTACTGGGTCATGAAGAACACGCCGAACGCGTTGACCAGCGCCGGCACGATGAGCGCGTAGTCCGTGCCGGTCCACTCCAGCTTCACCATGAGCAGGTAGAGCGGGATGATGCCGAGCTGGGCCGGGACCATCATGGTCGCCACGGTGACCACCAGCATGGCGTTCCTGCCCCGGAACCTCAGCTTGGCGAAGGCGAACCCGGCCAGCGTCGAGAAGAACATCACCGCGACCGCGATCGAGCCCGCCACGATGACCGAGTTCAGCAGCGCCAGCCCGAAGGGCACGGTGTCGAACACGCGGGAGACGTTGGCGACGAAGTTCCCGCCGGGCAGCAGCGGCGGCGGGACCTCGGCCAGCGCCGAGTTGTGCCGCGAGGCCACCACGACGCTGTAGTAGAGCGGGAAGGCGGAGAAGAAGGCGACCGCGATCAGGGTCAGGTAGCGCAGCCTCACAACGTGCCGCCCTTCACCCGCCGGCTGATCAGGAAGTTGACCCCGGCGGCGACGACCACGACCAGGAACATCAGCCAGGACGCCGCCGAGGCGTACCCGAAGTCGAACTTGGTGAAGCCCTGCTCGTAGACGAACAGCGCCAGCGTCTGGAACTGCCGGTCGGGGCCGCCGCTGGCGACGCCGCCGCCCGCGCCGCTGCTCTGGCCGAACAGCAGGGGCTCGGCGATGATCTGCATCGCGCCGATCGTGGAGACGATGACGACGAAGATGATCGTCGGCCGGATCATCGGGATGGTGATCCGGCGCAGCTGGGTGAGGTTGCTCGCGCCGTCGAGGGTGGCGGCCTCGTACAGGTCGCGCGGTACGGCCTGCATGGCGGCCAGGAAGATGAGCGCGTTGTAGCCGGTCCAGCGCCACATGATCATCACGGAGAGCGCGACGTGCGAGGTCGCGGTGCCGGCAGCCCAGTCGATGTTCCCGATGCCGAACCACGACAGCACCCAGTTGATCAGCCCGAAGTCGCGGCCGAAGAGCTGGCTGAAGATCACCACCACGGCCACCACGCTGGTGACGTTCGGCAGCAGCATCGAGACGCGCAGCAGGGTCTGGAAACGCAGCCGCCGGTTCAGCAGGTGGGCCAGCCAGATGGCCAGCAGGAGCTGCGGCACGGTGGACAGCACGCCGATGGACAGCGTGTTGAACGTGGCGTTCCAGAAGTACCCGTCGGCCAGCAGCGTGCGGAAGTTCTTCGCGCCGACGAACGTGTGCTCCTCCGACAGCAGGGTCCAGTCGTGCAGGCTGACCCAGGCCGTGTAGATGAGCGGGAACAGCCCGAAGGCGCAGAACAGCAGGAAGAAGGGGGCGACGTAGGCGTACGGCGACACCCTCACGTCGAGGGTGTGCCGCACACTACGCCGCCGGCGCCGGGCCGGCACCGACAGCGGGAGCGTACTCATTTGATCTTCTGGACGTCCTGGAGAACCTGTGCCCATGCCTGGTCGGGCGTCTGCTTGCCCTGCTCGACCCGGCCGAGCCCGTCACCGATCACGACCCGTACGTCGGCCTCCTTGGGGCCGAGGTGCTGCGGCTTGAGCGCCTTGGCCGCCTCGGAGTAGATCTTGCCGATCGGGGCGTCGCCGAAGAACGGCTTGGTGAAGTTCTGGATCGAGGGGTCGTCGTACAGCGACGGGATCGACGGGAACGTGCCCTCCTCCTTGAAGACCTTGGCCTGGTTCTCCTTGGAGGTCAGGAAGTCGATCAGCTCGGCCGCCTCCTTCGGGTGCTTGCTCTGCTTGGGCACCATCAGGTGCGAGCCGCCGCTGTTGCCCGAACCGCCCGGTACGGTCGCGATGTCCCACTTGCCGGAGGCGTCCTTGGCCTGCTCCTGGATGAACCCGGTCATCCAGGCCGGGCAGATGATCGTGGCGAACGAGCCCTTGGCGAAGCCGGTGTTCCACGGCGGGGAGAAGGCGGCCAGCTTGGCGGTCAGGCCCTCCTGCGTGAGCTGGTTGGACAGGTCCCACGCCTTCTTCACGTCGGGGTTGGAGGCCACGATGATGGCGTCCTGGGCGTCGTACAGGCCGGTGGGGGCCTGGTTGACCATGGCCCGGAAGATCTCGCCGGGGGAGTCGACGAACTTGGCCCCGGCGACGTCCGCGGCGGTGAACTTCTTGCCGGTCTCGATGTACTGCTCCCAGGTCGGCCAGAGCGCGGCGACCTCGGTCCGGTCGTCCGGCAGCCCGGCCTTCTTGAACAGGTCCTTGCGGTAGCACATGGCCAGGCCGCCGACGTCGGTGCCGAGGCCCAGCACCTGCTGGCCGTCCTTGCTCAGGCCCTGCTGCCACTTCCAGTCGAGGTAGTCGCCCTGGCGCTTGTCGAGCCCGTACTGCTTGAGGTCGACGAACTTGCCGGCCTGCGAGGTGAACGTGCTGATGTAGCCCACCTCGACCGCCTCGACGTCGGCCGCGCCGGCGTTCGTGGCCAGGCGCTTGACCAGGTTGTTGTGGTGGTCGTTGAACTGGGTGACGGCCTCGGCGATCTCGATGTTCGGGTGGGTCTTCTTGTATTCCTCGTAGAGCGGTTTGAAGCCGAAGTCGCCGAAGAGGCCGATGGTCAGCTTGATCTTCTCGCCGGGCTTGGCGCTCGCCTCCGTGGTCGGGCTTCCGCCGCCGCCGCAGGCCGTCGCCAGCGCGAGCAGGGACGCGGTGAGCACGGGCAGGGCGAGCCGCCGGATACGAGGGGTCATGGAAACCCTCCTGGGTAGAACGGGGGGATGTGAGAGAGCGCTCTCTCGTCAGATTCGCGGCCCTCGCATGGCTCTGTCAACGGAGGTTAAGTAACGATCGGCGTTATGCGAGAGAGCGCGTTCAGGACCGGCGGCGGTGCGCTACGGTGGGGTCGGCCGGGCGTGGGCGGGCGTGGCCGGTCAGCGGCTGAGCACGCGGCCGACCATGCGGGCGTACATGCGGCCGGGGCTCGGGGCCTCGGCGAGGAAGCCGGGCAACATCGGCAGCCCGACGGCGAAGGGGGCGAGCCGCTCGTACAGTTCGTTGGCGTCGGCGGGCCGGTTCTCGGGCTGCTTCTCCAGCAGCTCGGCCAGCAGCGCGCCCAGCTTGACGGGAAGGCCGGGAATCGCCGGCGGGCGCTCCTTGACCTGCTGCTCGAAGACCACGTAGTCGGTCGGCCCGGTGAAGAGCTGCCGCCCGGTCAGCATCTCGTGCAGGACGCAGCCGAGCGAGTACAGGTCGCTGCGCGGCTCGGCCACACCGTGCTGGATCTGCTCGGGAGCCATGTACGCCGGAGTGCCCAGGATCTGGCCGATCCTCGTGAACGTGGTGACGTCGGCGTCCCTGAGCAGCGCGAGCCCGAAGTCGAGCACCTTGACGCTGCCGTCGGGACAGAGCATGAGGTTGGTCGGCTTGAGGTCGCGGTGGCAGATCGCCAGGGCGTGGGCCGCCGACAACACCGCGCACGCCTGCGCCGCGATGGCCGCCGCCCAGGGCACCGGCAGCGGGCCGTGCTCGCTGACCACGTCGGCCACGGTGACGCCCTCGATGAACTGCATCACCTGGTAGAGCCGCTGCTCGTGGGTGCCGAAGTCGTAGAGCACGGGCGCTCCCGGGTGCTCCAGCCTGGCCAGGATGCGCGCCTCCCGGATGAACCGGCGCTCCAGCTCGTGATCGGGCCCGCTCGGCAGCCTGAGCAGCTTCACCGCGACCCTGCGGTCGAGGTGGCGGTCGTGGCCCGCGTAGACCGCTCCCATGCCGCCCTGACCGAGAGGGAGGTCGTCGAGCTCATAGCGGTCGCCGATGACCATTCGCCCCTCCCCGCAGCCTTTTCGGGAAAAACTACACCGTCAGGACTGCGGGTGCAGGTGGCCGTCGGCCAGCCCGTCGAGCCCGAGTCTGATCAGGGTACGGCCCAGGGTCGAGGTCTCGCGCAACGAGTCCTCCAGCACGGCCAGGGCCCTGAACGCCTCCCCGTACGCCTTCTGCTCCTTCAGCGACAACCGCGGCACGCGGGTGCGGCGCACGTCGAACCTGCTGGAGCCGGTCGTCACCCGGCCGCCCGCGGCCCGCAGGAAGCCGGCCAGGAAGTCGGGGTCGAGCCTGCGGACGTCGACCCGGTAGAGGGTCAGGTGGGGGCCGAGCACCGCGCCGCCGTCGGCGATCACCCGCACGCTGGAGTAGGAGGCCACCACGTCGCCGGGACGGATCACGATCAGGCCGGGCTGCATGACGGTCAGGCCGGAGGGCGCGCTGCCGCTCAGCACGTCGTCGGCCATGAGCACGGCCACGTCACCGCCGTCGGCGGCCATCTTGGGCGGCGCCTGCGACGTGATGACCAGGCCCTCCTTGATCAGGTCGCCCAGCGTCGTGGACGGCTGGACGAGCGGCTGGTCGAGCACCTGGAGGTCGGGCGGGCGCGCGGCGGCGGCCAGGAAGCGGTCACGGGCCTGCGCGAACGCCCGGCCCACGTCGTCGCGCCGCTGGTGGCGGGCCGGGGTCATGTCGACCTCGTCGGCCAGCAGGTCGATGATGCGTACGGTCTGGTCGGAGCGGTCGTCGAGGTAGGCCAGCCAGGCGGGCTCCACCAGCGTCAGATCGGCCGTCGCGTCGAGGATGAGCACCTCGGACGGAGGCCGCTCGCCCGCCTTCGGACGGCGCAGCAGCCACAGGTCGGAGCCCGGCAGCGCCACCACCGCCCGCAACGCGCCGGCGCGCAGCAGGTTGGCCCTGATCCGGCGGCCGGCCTTGCGGCTCGCGGCGGCCGGGGGCATGAGCACGGCGACCAGCCCGCCGGGCCTGACGTGGGTGAGACAGTGTTGCACCCAGGCCAGCTCGGGCTCGCCGCGCGGCGGCAGGCCGTGCTCCCAGCGCGGGTCGCCGGTCAGCTCCTCGTAGCCCCAGGCCCGCTCGTTGAACGGCGGGTCGCACACCACGGCGTCGGCCTTGACCTCCGGGAAGCCGTCGACCCGCATGGAGTCGCCGGCCACGATCTCGGCCTGGATGCCGCGCAACCGCAGGCGGGCCGCGGTGATGGCGGCCGAGGTCGCGCTGAGCTCCTGCCCGAGCACCCGGGCGGGCCGGCCCCGGCTCGTCCCGTTGCCGGGCTCGCCGGGCGCAGGATCGGCCGGGACGGCTTCGGACCGTTCCGGCGGGTCGGGCAGCGCGCCGGCCGGGGGCAGGAGCAGCGTGCCGACGCCGCAGGCGGGGTCGAGGACCGTGGTGCCGTCGGCGCGTACGATCCGCAGCATCAGCTCGGCCACGTCGTCACGGGTCACCGAGAGCTGGCGGGAGTGCGCCTCCAGGTAACGCTCGCAGAGGAACTCGTACGCCGTCAGCGGGTCGTGCCGCTCGGCGAGCTCCAGCACCAGCCCGGCCAGCTCGGGCTCCAGCTCGCTCTCGCCGCTGGTCAGCAACGTTCCAGCCTGGGCGACCAGCTCACCCAGCCGCAGATCGCCGGCGGCTTTCAGGCGTTGCCACACCCGATCTCCCAGCGAGACCTGGTAGGACTTCCCGTAGCGGCGCAGCCACGACTCGACCTGACGCAGCGAGAACAGCGGCTGATTGGCGGTTCCGCCGATCGGCTGGGGGAAGTCGTCGTGGCGGCGGCGCCAGTTGCTCACCGCGGCACGCCCGACACCCGCGAGCCGGGCGATGTCCCCGGCATTCACGGTCGGGTCGTGGCTCATGAGGCCCACAGTAGTTCACAAGAGTCTTCAGCGCATCTGCTTGTGAAGTCTTTCAACCAATGATTTACTGCTGGGTATGAAGCACAACATCCGCTATGCCGCCGGATCAGATGTGGGCCGCCGCAGGGAGCAGAACGAGGATTCCGGCTACGCGAGTGGCCGGTTGCTCGTCGTTGCCGACGGCATGGGCGGCCACGCGGCCGGCGAGCTGGCTAGCTCGGCGGCGATCGCCGTCATGCGCGAGCTGGATGCCACGCTTCCCGAGACCGGCTCGGACCTGGAGGCGGCCCTGGAGGGCGCCGTGCACGAGGCGGCCCGCAGACTGGTCGAACTGGCCGACATCGACCCCGCCCGCCGGGGGATGGGGACCACGGTGACCGCCATGCTGTGGGACGGCTACCGGTTCGCCCTTGCTCATCTCGGTGACTCCCGCGGATACCTGCTTCGTGATGGCGCGCTCTATCAGATGACCAAGGATCACACACTTGTGCAGTCGATGGTGGACGAAGGCCGGATAACGGAGGACCAGGCCGCGGTGCACCCGCGCCGTTCCATGGTGCTGCGTGTGCTGGGCAGCGAGGGCCGGGCCGAACCGGACATGGCGCTGCGCGAGTCCGAGCCTGATGACCGTTACCTCCTCTGCTCCGACGGGCTCACGACCGTGCTCGGGCCCGAGGTCCTGCACGAGGTGCTGACCACGGTGGCAGACCCGGCCGCCGCCGTCCAGCGGCTCATCGATCTGGCGAACGAGGGCGGCTCGCCCGACAACGTCACCGTGATCGTGGCCGACGTGGTCGCGCCGGGAGCCGGCGAGGTGAGCGTGTACCGCGTGGGCGCGGGCGCCTGAGTTCGAATTCACCGCAGCCTCAGCCGTCACATCGGTCCCAATGCCGAAATTTCGGCTCATATATAGACACTTTCTGAATGATTCGAGCACTTTCGCGATGGCGCTACTACAGTCCATCGTGATTTGTCGGTTTTTCGGGGAGGAGTCACCCTGGACCCGATCGCGGACGCGCTGCTGAAGCAGGTGCGGCAGGAACTCGGTTACAAGGAGAAGAGCGGCCAGACCACCAAATTCGGCCATTGGTACGCGGATCGCGTCCAGGACACTCAATACCGTGACGCGCCCTGGTGTGACATGTTCATCGCCTGGGCAGCCGACAAAGCCGATATCGGTTCGTACGTCGGGCAATTCGCCTGGACGCCTTCCCATGCCGCCTGGTTCATCAAACAGAACGCCTGGGCACAGCGGCCCGAGCCCGGCGCGCTGGTGTTCTTCGACTGGAGTGGCGGAAAGAGCTACAAAGGCATCGATCACGTCGGGATCGTGGAACGGGTCGAGGGCAAGAAGCTCCACACCATCGAGGCGAACGTCGATCGTGTCTGGCTCAAGCGCAAGGTCAGGGACACCGACAAGGTCGTCGGGTACGGCCTTCCCCGGCTGGTCAAGGCCGGCGCCGACCAGGCGGCCGAGATCCGTACGACCGAGCAGCCGTTCGTGCCCGCGCCGCGGACCGACGTGGGCCGGAACTCGCCCCTGGACGTCCTGGGCACGCCGCCCGCGTTGCTGGCCGCGATGGTGCTGGTGACCGTCGTACTCTCCTTACGCCTCACCGGCCGCCGCCGCGGCACCCACCGCCGCTTCACCTGGCCCCGCCCCTGGAACGCACCAACCCCCGACCCGGAACGCTCAGAGCGCGCCGGCGCCTCCGGCCGTTCCGATGGCTCCGAGCGCTTCGAGGCGGTCCGCGTCCGCGTCGGCGCCGCGCCTGCCAAGAGCACGCCGCCCTCTCCGCCGCAGACCCCTCCCCGGCCCCGGAGGGCCGCCGCGCGTCCCGCCGAAGCCCCCCAGCCCGTGACGCCCTCCCGCACCTCGAAGGCCGCCCCCTCGGGGGGTGCCGGTCCCCGTGCCGGGAAGGCGACGTCCTCCGCCGCTCAGGCGGCGTTCGGTGGGACGGGCTCGCCGGACGCGATCGCGGCGCAGCCGGCCGCGGGAGGCCGCGCACGCGTCCCCGCAGGCGCCGGCCGTCCAACCCCCGGCTCCACCCGCCGCAACCCGTACACCCCCAAGCCCTGACCCACCCGCCCCCTGCAAGGGCCGCGCCCCTTCGGGACTGGCGTCCTGTGGGGGCGGTGTGACTTGCGGGTCAGGAGGTCAGGTCCAGGACTACCTTTACGTCGTCCGGGGCGTGGGTGAAGGCGTCTTCTGCCTTGGTCAGGGGGATGCGGCGGGTGATGAGGCGTTCGAGCCAGCTCCGGTCCGCCTGGGCCAGGGCGGTCGCGGCGTCCCTGAAGTGGCGGAGGTTGGCGTTGACCGTGCCGAAGATCGCGTCGTTCTCCAGGACGATGTCCCGGTTGACCTCGCCCACGTCCAGCCGGTGTGTACGCCCGCCCGCCGCCAGCCCCGCCAGGCACAACACCCCGGCCGCGGCCGTGCAGGTCATGGCCTCCATGACGAGCTGACCCACCCCGGTGCCCTCGATGATGATGTCCGGCTTGTCCTTGGTGAACGCCTCCAGGCTGCTGCCCACGTGGTACGTCGCCCCCAGATCGGCCACCAGCGCGGGCTTGACCCCGCCCGCCTCCCGGTCCAGTACGTGCACCTCCAGCCCCCGCTGCCGTCCGAGCAGCGCCGCCAGCAGCCCGATCGGCCCCGCGCCGGTCACCAGCAGCGTGCGCGGCTCGAACCAGGCCCGCGCGCCGATCCGCTCGATGTGCTCCCACGCCTTGGCCACCACGGACGTCGGCTCGACGAGCATCCCCACGCTCTCCAGCGAGGGATCGAGGCGTACGGCGTACCCGGCCTCGACCGCCCACCGCTCGCTGGCGTAGCCGTCGAGCTCCTTGATGCCGCGCTCGGTGTAGAGGCCGTTGCGGCACATGTCGAACTCGCCCCGCGCGCAGGCGCCGCACGGTACGGGATCGGGCCGGCGTACGACGCCCACCACCAGGTCGCCGGGGGAGAAGGCGGACCCGTCGGGCACCTCCAGCACCCGGCCCAGCGACTCATGGCCGATGACCATACGTCTCCTGTCGGGCGGCGCCCAGCCGTACTCGGCCGCGGCCAGTTCCCTGTCGGTCCCGCAGACCCCCAGGGCCAGCCCCTGGACGAGCAGTTGCCCTGGTCCCGGCTCCGGCTCGGGCACCTCTTCCACCTCAAGCGTCCCCGGCCGACCCGGCTCGAACGTCAACGCGCGCATCGGCGTCACCCCCTGGGGCAGTCCTTACCCAGACCGCAAGGCCCTACTAGGACGTCCTACTATCGAAATAGTTGGACGTCCTAGTATCTTCGCAGTAGGTCCCTGCACAAAGGAGTGATCAGGCGTGCACGTCCCGGCGTACCCTGTCCGTTTCGTGACCGCCGCGGCCCTGTTCGACGGCCATGACGCGGCGATCAACATCATGCGGCGCATCCTCCAGACGCAGGGGGCGGAGGTGATCCATCTCGGCCACAACCGGTCGGTCGACGAGGTCGTCACGGCCGCCATCCAGGAGGACGTCCAGGGCGTGGCCATCAGCTCCTACCAGGGCGGCCACGTGGAGTTCTTCACGTACCTGGTCGAGCTGCTGCGCGAGCGCGGCGCCGGCCACGTCAAGGTGTACGGCGGCGGTGGCGGCGTGATCGTCCCCGAGGAGATCGAGCTGCTGCACGAGCGCGGCGTCACGCGCATCTTCTCGCCGGAGGACGGCCAGAAGTACGGCCTGCCCGGCATGATCAACAAGCTGATCGAGGACTGCGACCACGAGCTCGGCGACCCGCCGCCGCTGGAGGCCGTGCTCTCGGGCGACCAGACGGCGCTGGCCCGCGCGATCACGTTCATGGAGTCCGGGCGCGCCTCGGCCGAGCTGGTCGAGGGGCTGAAGGCCGCGGTGGCCGTCCAGGAGCGCCCGGCGCGCGTGCTCGGCATCACCGGTACGGGCGGTTCGGGCAAGTCCTCGCTCACCGACGAGCTGGTCCGCAGGTTCCGGGTGGACAACGACGACAAGCTGCGCATCGCCATCCTCGCCATCGACCCCACCCGCAGGCGCGGCGGCGGGGCGCTGCTCGGCGACCGCATCAGGATGAACAGCCTGGGCCCCCAGACCTACTTCCGCTCGCTGGCCACCCGAGGGGCCGCCAGCGAGGTCCCGGCCTGCCTCGACGACGTGGTCACCGCCTGCCGCGCGGCCGGCTACGACCTGGTGATCGTGGAGACGCCCGGCATCGGCCAGGGCGACGCCGGGATCGTCCCGCACGTGGACGTGCCCATCTACGTCATGACCCCCGAGTTCGGCGCCGCCTCCCAGCTTGAGAAGATCGACATGCTCGACTTCGCCGAGGCCGTCGTCATCAACAAGTACGAGCGCCGCGGCGCCGAGGACGCCCTGCGCGACGTACGCCGCCAGCTCGTGCGCAACCGGGAGGCGTTCGGTCAGTCGCCCGAGGACATGCCGGTCTTCGGCACGATCGCCGCCCGCTACAACGACGCCGGCGTCACCGCCCTCTACCAGCACCTCAAGGGCCTGCTGCTGGAGGACGCCGGGCCGGGGCTGCTGCCCACCGTGACAGAGCGCACCTCCAAGGCGGCCGCGGCGATCGTCCCGCCCGCCAGGGCCCGCTACCTGGCCGACATCGCCGAGTCCGTCCGGACGTACCACGCCGAGACGCTGGCCCAGGCGGAGATCGCGCGCCGCCGTCAGCAGCTCGCCGCCGTACAGGAGCTCCTGGGCGGCGAGGACGCGCGGCTGGCCGGGCTCGCCGAGCAGGCCGAGGAGGAGCTGAGCGGGGAGAGCCGCCGGCTGCTCGACGGCTGGCCCGCGGTCAAGGAGGCGTACAGCAGCGACGAGCTGGTCGTGAAGATCCGTGACCGGGAGATCCACACGCCGCTCTGGCGCGAGACGCTGTCGGGCAACCGCATCCCGCGGGTGGCCCTGCCGCGCTTCAGCGACCACGGCGACCTGCTGAGGTTCCTGCGCTCGGAGAACCTGCCGGGGTCGTTCCCGTTCACCGCGGGGGTGTTCCCGTTCAAGCGGGACGACGAGGACCCGACCAGGATGTTCGCGGGGGAGGGCGACCCGTTCCGTACGAACAGGCGCTTCAAGCTGCTGTCGGAGGGCCAGCCCGCGACCCGGCTGTCCACCGCCTTCGACTCGGTCACCCTGTACGGCCACGACCCCGACCTGCGCCCCGACATCTACGGCAAGGTCGGCACCTCCGGCGTCTCCATCGCCACGCTCGACGACATGAAGGTGCTCTACGACGGGTTCGACCTGGCCGCGCCCAACACGTCGGTGTCCATGACGATCAACGGCCCGGCGCCCACGATCCTGGCCTTCTTCCTCAACGCCGCGATCGACCAGGCCCACGACCGGTTCCGCGCCGAGCAGGGCCGCGAGCCCGACGAGCGGGAGTCCGCCGAGCTGCGCGCCCGTACGCTGGCCACGGTCAGGGGCACGGTCCAGGCCGACATCCTGAAGGAGGACCAGGGGCAGAACACCTGCATCTTCTCCACAGAGTTCTCGTTGCGGATGATGGCCGACATCCAGGAATGGTTCATCCAGAACGCGGTCAGGAACTTCTACTCGGTCTCGATCTCCGGCTACCACATCGCCGAGGCGGGGGCCAACCCGATCAGTCAGCTCGCGTTCACGCTGGCCAACGGGTTCACGTACGTGGAGGCGTACCTGGCCAGGGGGATGAAGATCGACGACTTCGCGCCGAACCTGTCGTTCTTCTTCTCCAACGGCATGGACCCCGAGTACAACGTGCTCGGCCGGGTGGCGCGCCGGATCTGGGCGGTCGCCATGCGCGAGCGCTACGGCGCGGCCGAGCGCGCGCAGAAGCTCAAGTACCACATCCAGACCTCGGGCCGGTCCCTGCACGCCCAGGAGATGTCCTTCAACGACATCCGCACCACTCTCCAGGCCCTGATCGCCATCTACGACAACTGCAACAGCCTGCACACCAACGCCTTCGACGAGGCCGTCACGACCCCGTCGGCCGACTCGGTGCGCCGCGCGATGGCGATCCAGCTCATCATCAACCGCGAGTGGGGCCTGGCCAGGAACGAGAACCCGTTGCAGGGCTCGTTCATCATCGACGAGCTGACCGACCTGGTCGAGGAGGCGGTGCTGGCCGAGTTCGAACGGCTGTCGGACCGCGGCGGCGTGCTGGGCGCCATGGAGACCGGCTACCAGCGCGGCAAGATCCAGGACGAGTCGATGTTGTACGAGATGCGCAAGCACGACGGATCCCTGCCGATCATCGGCGTCAACACCTTCCGCAACCCCGGCGCCGAGCAGTCCGACCCGCACAAGCTGGAGCTGGCCAGGGGCACCGAGGAGGAGAAGCGCTCGCAGCTCGACCGCCTGCGCGCCTTCCACGAGCGCAACCGGGCGCAGGCCCCCGTGGAGCTGTCCCGGTTGCGCGAGGTCGCCATGTCCGACGGCAACGCGTTCGCGGTGCTGATGGAGGCGGCCCGCGTCTGCTCGCTCGGTCAGATCACCGACGCGCTGTTCGAGGCGGGCGGCCAGTACCGGCGCAACGTCTAGCTGTGTGAGGCCAGTACGTCAGCGACGCCGGTGATGGTCGTGGTGCAGGTTCCACACTTCGATCGCCGCGCGTCGCTCGACTCCGGCGCCGACCTCGGCGACGACTTCGGCGAGGTCGCTGCCCTGCCCGGACCCGCACGAGGACCTGCCCGTACTCGGGCGGCGCGATGCGCGGCTGACGTCGGGAACGGGGGTGGTTCGTGCCGGTGTGGCTGCTACCAGGGCACCGGTCCGGCGTCGTCGAAGAAGCCGCCGGTCGGTCCGTCGTCGGGCAGGGTCGCGAGGCGAATCGCGATGGCCGCGCCCTGCTGCGGTGTGCGGACGCCCTGGAAGCCGTTGAGGTCGGTGGCGGTGAAGCCGGGGCAGCCGGAGTTGACCAGGATGTTGGTGTCGCTCAGTTCCTTGACGTATTGGATGGTGAGGGCGTTGAGGAAGGTCTTCGAGGCCAAGTAGGCGGCGGGAACCGGGCCCATGTCGATGCCCGGTGTGGTTTGCCGGGCGAGCGAGCCGACGCTGCTGGACATGTTGACGATCCGCGGTGATGCCGAGTCGCGCAACATCGGCAACATCGCGTTGGTGACCCGGATGACGCCGATCACGTTGGTCTCCACGACAGCTCGCACGGTCGCGGGCTCGACCGTGGTCGGTGTCTGTGGCATACCGCCGGTGATCGCGGCATTGTTGACCAGGACGTCGAGCCCTCCGGCATGGCCGGCGATCAGCTCGGCCGCGGCGGCGACACTTGCGTCGTCGGTGACGTCGAGCGGCACGCCGAACGCGTCGGTCCCGGCCGCGCGCAGCTTCCCGACCGCGGTGTCGCGGCGTTGCCGATCCCTCGCGCCCACACCGATTCGCCAGCCGAGGGCGCCCAGGCCTGCGGCGATCTCGTATCCGATTCCCTTGTTCGCGCCGGTCACCAGCGCGATCGTCCGTTCACTCATGCGGTCGATCATGTTGCGGGGCCGGGTGGGGCGTCCAAGACCGGTCAGGTGGGTGGCGATACCGCACGGGTATCGGTCGTGGTCAGCGCTGAATACGATGAGCCGGTGGAGACGCGGGAGTTGCGATACTTCGTCGCCGTCGCCGAGGAGTTGCACTTCGGGCGGGCGGCACAACGGCTCACGATGGCGCAACCACCACTGTCGCGGGCGATCCAGCAGCTGGAACGGCGGCTCGGAGTCGTTCTGCTGCACCGCACCGCTCGCGCCATCACCTTGACCGAGGCCGGGTCGGTGCTGCTACGGGAGGCCCGGCTCGTGCTCGACGCGGTCGAAGCCGCCGAGCGCCGCACCCGCCGTGCCGCGGCCGACCAGCCCGGTGTGGTCCTGGCCACCAAGGCCGGAGCGTCCAGGGAACTCTTGTCGAAGCTTCTGCATGCCTACGCCGCCGAACCGGGCTCGGTGGTGGTCGAGGTGATGTTGTGCGGGCCGGGCGAGCCGGAAAGTCTGCTGCGCACCGGGCGTGCCGACGTCGCTCTGCTCCACCGGCCCTACGACACGACAGCCGGATTCGACACCGAGGATCTGCACACCGAACAGCAGGTCGTGGTCCTGCCCAAAGGGCATCCCCTCGCCGACCGGGCGCATCTGTCGTTGGACGAGGTCAACGCCCAGACGGACCTGCCCCTGCCGCGCTGGCCCGGACGGGACGGCGGCCATCCGGACGGCCCCGGCCCGCAGGTGCGCGACCATACCCAACTGTTCCAACTGATCGCGCTCGGACTGGCCTGCGCCGTCGTACCCGAGTCGCTCCGGGACCAGCTACGCGACGACCACGACATCGTGCCGGTGCCGGACGCGCCGGCCGTCACGACCGTCATCGCCTGGCCGCCACACAGCAGATCCAAAGCCGTCGCCGACCTCGTCCGCACCGCGACACGCCTGTAGCCGATACCCGCCGCGACACCGCCGTACGCGGCGCCGACCGCTCCGGAGCGGCCGGCCGTCTCCGGCCGATCCGAGCTTCTCCCGGCGCTAGCAGTACACGGCGCCGTTGAAGCGGCGCGGCGCCTTGGGCACCCGGCTGGTCAGCGTCCGGCCGGGGTCCACCGTGCGGCACGAGCCGTCGGGGCCGAAGGCCCAGTCGATGCGCATGCGGATGCGGGAGCCGCAGTCGTTGCGGGCGTGTCCCGTCTGGCGGACCCAGCCGGTGGTCCGCCACACGGCGACGCAGCCGGGGACGTTCCCGAGCGTGGTGGAGGTCGAGGCGCCGGCCGGGGCCGGACCGGCCGCGATCAGCCCGAGCGAGGTGATGCCGGCCAGCGTGATGCCGGCGAGCGACGTACGGATGATGCTGGTCATGTTCCCGTTCCTCTCTTCGTGCGGAGCTGTTGACCAGACCGTAGGGCGGCGCGGGTTGAGCCCTTGTTGAGGATCCGTTGGGCGGGACGGGCCGGCCCGGCGTGGCCCGTCCCGAGCCGCCAACTGCCGGGGGAGATCACGCCGCTAGGATCGCTGGTCGGGGAACATCGCTATCAGGAGGCATTCATGTCCGACGTCAGTTTCAAGGGCAACCCGATCACCGTGGGCGGCGCCTTCCCGAAGCCCGGCGACGCCGCGCCCGCCTTCAAGCTGGTCGGCACCGACCTGGCCGACCGCACGCTGGCCGACTTCGCCGGCAAGACCAAGGTGCTCAACATCTTCCCGAGCGTCGACACCGGCGTCTGCGCGGCCTCCGTGCGCCGCTTCAACGAGGTGGCCGCCGAGCACCCCGACGTGGTCGTGCTCTGCGTCTCGGCCGACCTGCCCTTCGCCCAGAACCGGTTCTGCGGCGCCGAGGGCCTCGACAAGGTGACCATGTTGTCGCTCATGCGCGGCCGTGAGTTCCTCGCCGACTACGGCGTGGCCCAGGAGTCCGGCCCGCTGGCCGGCCTGGCCGCCCGCGCGGTCGTGGTGCTCGACGGCGACGACAACGTGGTCTACTCCGAGCTGGTGCCCGAGATCACCCAGGAGCCCGACTACGAGGGCGCGCTCTCCGCGCTCAAGTAACCGGCGCCCAAGCGACCGGGGCGCCGGGGCTCAACCGGCGCCCAGGCGTTCCGCGAACTCGGCGGCCAGCTCCAGCAGGTGGTCGTCGTCGGCGGCGGTGTGCTGGAGGTCCAGGATGATCTCGTGGACGCCGGCCTCCGCCGCCCGCGACAGATACTCCGCGATCTCGGCCACCGTGCCGCTGCGCGGCGGGGTGCCGTTCCCGGTGACGACCGGGTTGGAGCGCAGGATCATGCGCAGGGCGTCCGGGTCGCGTCCGGCCTGCTCGGCGCTCTGCCTGATCGTCTGCCACATCGACGTGAGCGCCGGGATCGGCAGGGCGGCCGTCAGCCAGCCGTCGCCCCTGCGGCCGATCCTGCCCAGCGCCTCCGGGGCGAACCCGGCCAGCAGCAGCGGCGGGCGGCGTACGGGCTTGGGGTCGATGTGGCTGGGCGCGATCGTCCACAGCTCGTGCTCGAACGTCACCGGGTCGCCGCCCCAGATGGCCTCCAGGGCGTCGAGGGTTGCCTCGTACCGTTCGGCGCGGCCCTTCCAGGGCACGCCGACGGCGGCGTACTCGTCGGAGGACCAGCCGAGGCCGAGTCCGGCGGCCAGCCGGCCGCCGCTCAGATGGTCGAGCGTGGTGAGCGAACGGGCCAGCACCGGCGGCGGGTACCAGCAGGCGTTGAGCGCGCTGGTGCCCAGCCGTACGGACGAGGTCACGGACGCGGCCACCGTCAGCACCGCGAACGGGTCGAGGAACACCCGGTGCGCCTCGGGCACGCTGCCGTCGCCGCCGGGATAGCGGTCCTTCGGCCGCAACGGCGTCAGCAGCCGGTCGCCCGCCCACAGGCTCGCGAACCCCGTCGCCTCGGCCTCGCGGGCCACCCGGGTCACGCTGGACAGCGCGGCGAACCTGCCGTACTGCGGGACGGCGAGGCCGAGGTCCATGAACGCGTCCTAGATCTTCCTGCCCATGCCGCACACGATGAGCGACGACTCGGGGCGGTCCATGAAGTCGATCGTGTCCGCCTGGTCGGGATGCCACTCGGGCAGCCACACCAGACCGGGCTCCACCAGCTCGAACCCCTCGAACAGCTCCCTGATCCTGGCCCGGCTGCGCAGCGCGAGGCGCGCGGTGGCGTTGCGGTAGACCTCGGTGCCCGTGCTGACCGCGTCGGGACGGGCGTCGCTGGTGCCGTGGGACATGACCAGGTAACTACCCGGTGCCATGGCTTCACGCAGGGTTTTGAGGATCTCCTCCGGATTGTCGGACTCCTCGACGAAGTGCATGATCGCCACCAGCAGCACGGCGACCGGCCGGCTGAAGTCGATGGTCCGCAGCACCTCGGGATCACGCAGGATGTCGGCCGGGTTGCGCAGATCGCCCTCGACCACCGTCGTGTCCTCGCCGTGGCCGGTGAGCAGCGCCCTGGCGTGCACCAGCACCACGGGGTCGCGGTCGACGTAGACGACCCGGGCCCCCGGGGCGATCTTGGCGGCCACCTCGTGCACGTTCCCCTGGGTCGGCAGCCCCGTGCCGATGTCGAGGAACTGCCTGATCCCGGACTCGGCGAGGTGGCGTACGGCACGACCGAGGAAGGCGCGGTTGGCGCGCGCCGCGGCTCGTACCTCGGGCGCCACCGCCAGGATCCTCTCGGCCGCCTCGCGGTCGACCGGGAAGTGATCCTTGCCGCCGAGGTAGTAGTCGTAGAGCCGTGCCACGTTCGGCGTGTTCGGATCGAAATCCGGTGCCTCGTGCTCCAACCGTCGAGCCCCCGATCACAGAGTTTTAACGATCTTTACCGGGATTCTACGGATCTATACCGACATAAGCGTGGTGCTACGCATATTTCAGGAAATCGCAACCTAAGGTGGTGCCGTGGTCCACGATGACACAGGGTTCCCTGTGGAGGTACCCCAGACCGTACGGCGGATCGTGTCGCTGGTGCCGTCGCTGACCGAGTCCGTGGCGGCGACCGTCCCCGAGGCGCTGGTGGGGGCGACGGACTGGTGCTCGCACCCGGCCGGCCTGGACGTGGCCCGGGTCAGGGGCACCAAGAACCCCGACCTCGACGCCGTCATCAGCCTGCGGCCCGACGTCGTCCTGGCCAACGTCGAGGAGAACCGCGCACCCGACGTCGAGGCCCTGCGCGCGGCGGGCGTACCGGTCTGGGTGACCAGGATCGAGACGCTGGACCAGGCGTTCACCTCGCTGGAGCGCCTGTTCGCGCACGCCTGCCGTACGGACCGCCCGGCCTGGCTGGAGACCGCCCGGCAGGCGTGGGACGACCCCGCGCCCGGCCCGCGCCGCACCGCGATCATCCCGATCTGGCGCCGCCCCTGGATGGTCGTGGGCCGCGACACCTTCACCGGGGACGTGCTCAGACGCCTCGGCGTGGACAACCTGTACGCCGGACACCCCGAGCGCTACCCCAAGATCCCCCTGCCGGAGCTGGCCGGAAGCCGCCCCGACCTCGTCGTGCTGCCCGACGAGCCCTACGCCTTCAGCGCCGAGGACGGCCCCGAGGCGTTCCCCGGCCTGGCCTGCGCGCTGGTCAGCGGCCGCCTGCTCACCTGGTACGGCCCCTCGCTCACCGAGGCCGCCGCCACCCTGTCCCGCGCCCTGTCCGGCGCCCACGACTGATCATCCGGTGGCGTCCGCCAGCGCGCCGTCCACGGCGTCGGGGGAGAGCACGTGCTCCATGACGATCACCGCCATGCCCACGATCCCGGCCCGGTCGCCGAGCCCGCCGGTGACGATCTCCAGGTTGCGGGTCGTGTACGGCAGGCTGCGCCGGTAGACGATCTCCCTGATCCCGGTCAGGTAGTGCTCCCGCGTCCGCGCCATGTCCCCGGCCAGCACCAGCACGCCGGGGTTGAGCAGGCTGACCGCGGTGGCCAGCACCACGCCCAGCGTCCGGCCCGCCTCCTGGGTGCGCGCGACGGCCGCTGGATCGCCGGCCTGCACCAGGCGTACGACGTCGCGGCTGGACTCCTGCCCGAGGTCGGCCGCGACCGCGTGCCCGCTGGCCAGGGAGGCCACGCAGCCGCGCGAGCCGCAGGTGCACACCCGGTCGTCGGACTCCCGGATGCGGACGTGCCCGATGTTCCCGGCGGCCTCCTCGACACCCCGGTAGATCTGCCCGTCGAGGACGATGCCGGTGCCGATGCCGGTGGACACCTTGACCAGGATCAGCGAGTCCGTCCCCCGCCAGGACGACCACCACTCGCCGAGCGCCATCGCGTTCGCATCGTTCTCCACCAGGATGGGCACGTCGTACGCGGGCGCGAACGCCTCCCTGATCGGATGGTCGTCCCACCCCGGCATCAGGAACGACCTGATCACCCGCCCGTTCGTGTGGTCGACCGAGCCGGGCAGGTCGAGCCCGATGCCGCACACCTCGTCCGCCGGCCGCCCGGCCTTGTCCAGCGGGCGCAGGAACGCCTCGCGCACCCACGTCAGCACGGCCTCGGGCCCGCGGTCGATGCGCATCTCGGCGCGTTCCTCGGTGATCGGCCGGGCGGCGAGGTCGGTCAGGGCCACCCTGGCGTGGGTGGCGCCCAGGTCGGCCACGAGCATCAGGCGTCTGGTGGCGTCCACGTCGAGCACCGAGGGCGGCCGGCCGCCACCCGAGGCGCCGACGCCGGACTCGTGCAGGTAGCCGGCGGCGATCAGCCGGTCGACCCGGTCGGTGACGGTCGACCGGGACAGGCCGGTGAACTCGATCAGGTCCTTGCGGGTACGGCAGGAGCCATCGCGGATGAGCTGGAGGACCTGCCCTGCCGTCAGCATGTCTATCCCTTCTCCGCGCCCGCCGTGAGCCCCTCCGTCAGCAGCCGTTCACTGGCGAAGAACACGATCACGACGGGCAGCGTCAGCACCACCGAACCCGCCATCAGCACCGTCGTGGGGATCTCTATGCTCCCCGCCAGCTGAGAGAGCCCCAGGGAGACCGTCCAGTTCTCCCGCCGCTCGACCAGGAACAGCAGGGCGAACAGGAACTCGTTCCACGCGATCATGAACGCGTAGAGGCCGGTTGCCATGAGCGCGGGCCTGGACAGTGGCAACACCACCCGCCAGATGGTCGACAGCCGTGAGCAGCCGTCGATCGCGGCCGCCTCCTCCACGCTCTGCGGCACGGTCTCGAAGTAGTTGCGCAGCATGTATACCGTGACAGGCACGGTCTGCGCGATATAGACCAGGATCAACCCAGCCAGAGATCCCCTGAGCCCCAGCATGGTGAACAACACGAACAAGGGGATGGCCAGGACGATCGCCGGAAACAGGTACACGGCGAGGAACAGGAAGTGCACCTGCCGCCGGCCGAAGAAGCGCAGCCGCGCGACGGCGTAGGCGCCCGGGATCGAGATCAGCAGGGTGGCGGCCACCGTGGAGACCGCGACGACCGCGCTGTTCCTGATGAAGGTGAGGAACCCCTGCGTGGTCAGCACGTTCGCGTACGTGTCCAGGGTGGGGTGCCGCGGCCACACCGAGCCCGGCTCCAGGATGAGCTCCTGGATGTCCCGTACGGACAGCGTCACCATGTACAGGAACGGCAGCGCGGTGACCGCGATCAGGAAAGCGATCACCACCGGCCTGAGCACCGCGAACAGCCCGCGTTCGAACCTATCCCTGCTCACGATCGCCTCCCGGGAAGAAGCGCAGGTAGACGGCCAGGAGGACGACGAGGACGACGGCCAGGACGATCGCCTGCGCGGCCGAGGCGCCGATGTCGTCGCGCGCGGTCAGGAAGGTGTAGACGCGCACGCTGACCACCTCGGTCCCGGCGCCGCCGCCGGTCAGCAGGTAGACGTCGTCGAACTTGGTGAAGGTGAACACGAACCGCAACACCGCCAGCAGCGCGATGATGCGCCAGAGCTGCGGCAGGATCACGTACCGGAAGCGCTGGGTGGGGGTGGCGCCGTCCACGACCGCGGCCTCCTCCAGGTCGCCGGGCAGCGCCTGCAACCTGGCCATGATGAACAGGAACGCGAACGGGAAGTACCGCCACGCCTCGAACGCGATGACCGTGAGCAGCGCGACCGGCACCTTCAGGCCCAGGAAGTCGCCCTGGGCCTGGGTGAGGAACGCGATCGGCTCCTTCAGCCAGGTGTTCACGATGCCGTACTGGGGGTTCAGCGCGGTCTCCCACAGGAAGGCCACGGCCACGACCGGCGCCACGTACGGGATCAGGATCGAGGCCCTGACCAGGGTGCGCCCGGCGAACCTGCGGCGCAGCGCGAGCGCGGTCACGAGGCCGGTCGCGATCGACAGCGCCGTGCCGGCCACCGTGTAGACCAGGGTGTTGACCAGCGACGTCCAGAAGCCCGGCTCGGAGATCACGTACGTGAAGTTGTCCAGCGTGTAGTGCCCGAAGACGCCGGCCCGGCGGATGTTGATCAGCCGTACGTCCTGGAAGGCCAGCATGATCGCCCAGAGCAGCGGCAACACCACCACGACCAGCGTGATGACCAGCGTGGGGGAGATCAGCGTCAGCCCGGCCCGCCCTTCCCGCTGCCGCAAGGTGCGCGGCGCGCTCACTGCCGGATCCCGCGCTTGATGGTCTCGACGTCCTTCTTGGCCTGGGCGGCGGCGGCCTGCGGGGTGAGCGAGCCGTCGACCACCTGGCTCAGCGCCTTGGGCACGGGCAACTCGCCCATCGTGGCGCCGACCAGCTTGCCCTGGCCCTGGGGGATGCCCCAGCGGGCGAAGGTGTCCGGGCTCTCGCGCAGCGCGTCGAGCACGCCGGCCGGGTAGACGGCGGACAGCGGCTTCCTGGAGTCCACGCCCGCGGGCAGCTTGTCCCACTTGTCGGCGAAGCCCCTGCGGGTGGGGAACTTGCCCTCCGGCGCCATCCCGATCCAGCGCTCGTACCCCTCGTTCATCATGTACGTGACGAACCGGGCGGCCGGCTCGGTGGCGGCGTCGCGCAGGACCGCCCACGAGACGATCTCGCCGTACTGGGCGGGCGCGCCCGCGTCGGGGCCCTTCAGCGCCGTGACCACGCCGGTGTTCCTGGCCAGCCACTCGGGGTCGCTCCGGCACTCGGCGCAGCTCGGCAGCGCGTCCTTACGCAGCCCCGCCAGCTCGTCGAGGATGAACGACGACCAGATCATCATGGCCGCCTTCCCGGAGAAGTACGTGGCCCGGGTGGAGTCGACGTCCTGCTTGCCCTTGACCGAGTAGTTCTTCGCCAGCTTCGCGTAGAAGTCGAAGGCTCTCACGCACTGTGGGCTGTCCAGTACGACATTTCCGGAATTGTCGACTAGCTGGCAGCCGTTCGCCAGCGCCACGTGCTCGAAGCTCTGCGCGGTGAAGGTGTCCTTGGGCGCGACGGCCAGCGTGATGCCCGCCACCCCACCCGCGTTCAGCTTCGCCGCCGCCGCCTCCAGCGCCTCGTACGTGTCCGGCGGCGCCAGCCCGGCCCTGGCGAACAGGTCCTTGCGGTAGAGCAGGAGCTGCGCCCACCCGTCGCTGGGCACGGCCAGCAGCCTGCCGCCCGAGCTGTCCAGTTCGAGCGCGCGCGGCGAGAAGGAGTCCCTGCCGAGCCGGTCCACGATCCTGCCCGGCGTCTCGGTGTCCAGCAGGTCGTCGGCCTCCAGCTCGCGTACGGAGGCGAGCGGCAGCGCCCCGATCACGTCGGGGAGGTCGTCCGCGGCGGCGGCGGCCGTCACGGTCTGGCTGAACTGGTCCTCCCCGACGCCGACCAGCTTCACCTTGATCCCGGTCTTCCTGGTGAACTCGGCGATGATCTGGTTCTGCACGGCCATCCGGTCACCGAGGTTCTCCTCGGTCCAGACGGTGATCTGGTTCGCGCCGGACCGCTGCCCGCCCTCGCCGCACGCCGTGAGGGCGGCCGCGGCCAGCAGCGCGACGGAGAGGACGGCGGTAACCTGCTTCGGCATGGCACGCTCCTCGGTTGGGGATATGCCGCACTTACCCCCAGAAAAGTGACAAGCACCTGCCGCAGGCGGGGCCGGGGCGCGCTCTCCGTAAAACCTTGGTCGGCATTACGCTAAATCTTCGCCAAACGCGATCACGGGCGTCCTCAGCGAAACATCCGTTCTGCTGTGATAACGGTCACCGGGCAGGCAGAAACCTGGATTCCATCAGCGGCAACCGGCAGAAGTCGTAGACTTACGAGTGTTTCAAGCGCAACTATAGTGTGCAAACAAGCACTAAATCTTTGACTTTTGTTTGATCAAAAAGCGTAAGTGTGGGGAATGCGCGTCATCACCTTCCAAGAGCCAGGCCGTGTCAGCGTCAGCCTGGAATCGCCCGCCGAACTCGTCCCGGGCTCCGTCCGGGTCCGGACCCTCTTTTCCGGGGTCTCCGCGGGCACCGAGCTGACCGCCTACCGCGGCACCAATCCATACCTCACCCGTAAGTGGGACACCGAGCGACGGCTCTTCCTCGAAGGCCAGACGCACGCCTACCCCCTGTCCGGCTGGGGCTACCAAGAGGTCGGCGAGGTGGTGGAGGCGGCGCCCGACGTCGCCGAGCCGCCCGTCGGCAGCCTCGTGTGGGGCATCTGGGGCCACCGCGCCGAGGCGGTCGTACCGGCCGAGAAGCTGGCCGGCCACATCCTGCCGCCGGGCGCCGACCCCGTGGCGGGCGTCTTCGCCCGGGTCGGGGCCATCGCGCTCAACGCCGTACACGCCGCCGACGTGCACCTGGGCGACCAGCTCGCGGTCTTCGGCCAGGGCGTCATCGGCCTGCTCGCCACCCGCATGGCGGTGCTCAGCGGCGCCCGGGTGGTCGCCGCCGACGCCATCCCCGACCGGCTCGAACTCGCCAGGAAGTTCGGCGCCGCCGAGACGTTCGACGTGCGGTCGGGCTCGGTCGCCGAGTTCATGCGCAAGCGCGTCGAGGGCGCCGACACCGCGATCGAGCTCAGCGGCAACCACCTCGGCCTTCAGGAGGCGATCAGGACCGTGCGCAAGGGCGGCCGGGTCGTGGCGGCCGGCTTCTACCAGGGTGACGGCATCGGGCTGCGGCTGGGCGAGGAGTTCCACCACAACCAGGTGCAGCTCGTCTCCTCCCAGATCGGCGGCGTCGCCTCCTGGCTGGCCCACCGCTGGGACGTCGAACGCCTCCAGCGCACGTTCATGGAGCTCGTGCACCGGGGCGAGGTCGAGGTCGGCGACCTCGTCACCCACGTCGTGCCGGTCGAGCGGGCCGCCGAGGCCTTCGACCTGATCGACAAGCACCAGTCCGAGGTGCTCCAGCTCGTCTTCACATTCGAGGAGTCATGATGAAGCTCGCCGCCCAGGAGCAGCTTCTGCCCGGCCGGAGCCTCCAGGAGAAGTTCGCGTTCGCGGTGGAGGCCGGATTCGACGCCATCGAGCTGAGGGGCAAGGGCGACTTCCACTTCGCCGGCCGCCTGACCGAGCTCAAGCGGGCGCTGGCCGACGGCGTCGTCATGCCCACGGTGTGCGTGGAGATGCCGCACTTCATCGGCGACTTCGACCCGGCCAAGCGCAAGGACGCCATCCAGCAGCTCAGGTCGCAGCTCACGGTGATCGCCGAGCTGGGCGGCATCGGCGTCATGACGCCCGCCTCCTGGGGCCAGTTCTCGCTCAGGCTGCCGCCGTTCGAGCCGCCGCGTACGGCCGAGCAGGACCGCGAGGTGCTGGCCGAGGCGCTGGGCATCCTCGGCGAGCACGCCCAGCGCAACGGCGTGCTGATCATGCTCGAACCCCTCAACCGGTACGAGAACCACATGGTCAACACGCTCGCCGAGGCGGTCTCGTACTGCGCGATGGACTCGATCAGGATCGTCGGCGACACCTACCACATGAACATCGAGGAGGACGACCCCTGCCGCGCGCTGGTGGAGGCGGCCCCGTACCTCGCCCACATGCAGATCAGCGAGTCCAACAGGAACCAGCCCGGCACCGGCCACCTCGACTGGGGCGCGCAGCTCGCCACGCTCGACGCCGTCGGCTTCGACGGCTACCTCGCCCTCGAATGCCGGCTGCGCGGCGAGCCCGAGATCGTGCTCCCGCAGACGGCGGCCTTCATCAGGAAATTCCTGTGATCCTTCGCGACGCCGTGCGCGTGCTGGTCGCCAACTGGGACGGCAGCCACACGGTTCCCTCCCGTCGCCTGTACCCCCATCAGTGGAGCTGGGACTCCGCCTTCGTCGCGATCGGCAACGCCCGCTGGTCGCCGCGGAGGGCCAGGTCGGAGCTGCTGTCCCTGTTCGGCGCCCAGTGGCCGGACGGCCGGGTGCCGCACATCGTGTTCAACCCGGTCGTGCCCGATGGCGCCTACTTCCCCGGCCCCGCCTTCTGGGGCGCCCGTGCGCCCTCCGGCGCGGCGACCTCCGGCATCGTCCAGCCGCCCGTGCACGCGCTGGCCGCCTGGAAGGTGCACCAGGCCGAGCCCGACCCGGCGTTCCTGGCCAGGATCTATCCCAAGCTCGTCGCCCAGCAGGAGTTCCTGCGCTCCTCCCGGCGGTCGCCCGAGGGGCTGATCTCGATCGTGCACCCTTGGGAGTCGGGCATGGACAACAGTCCGGCCTGGGACCTCCCGCTGCGGGCGGTCGAGCCGGACGCGACCGGCTTCGTACGCAGAGACCTCAACACCGTCAGCGCCGACGAACGCCCCACGGACCGCGACTACGAGCGGTACGTCTCCCTGGCCGCCGCCTACCGTGACAGCGGCTACCGGCGGGCCGGCGCGTTCGAGATCGAGGACCCGCTGTTCAACGCCGCGTACGGGATGGCCGAGACGGCGCTCGCCGAGATCGCCCAGGTGTGCGGCCTGGACCCCGAACCCCACCGGCGCGAGGCCGCCGCCGTCACCGCCGCCATGGTCGGGCACCTCTTCCAGGACGGCCACTTCCGCCCCCGCGACCTGCGCACGGGCCGGCTGATCCGGTCGGGCAGCGCCGCCGGCCTGGTGCCGCTCATGCTTCCCGGGCTGCCGACGGAGATCGCCGAGGCGCTGATCGGCACGGCCCTCGACCGTTTCTCCCTCAAGGACGGCGTGCTGCCCAGCCACGCCCCCGCCACGGCCGAGTTCGACCCGGCGCGCTACTGGCGCGGGCCGAGCTGGATCAACCTGACCTGGCTCGTCTGGCAGGGGCTCAGGGACCGCCGTCCCGACCTGGCCGACCTGCTCGCCGAGGGCATGATCCACGCCGTGGCCCACTCCGGCTTCCGCGAGTACTTCAACCCGTTCACCCTGCGCGGGCACGGTTGCCGGGACTTCAGCTGGTCAGCCGCCCTCATCCTCGACGTCGTGGCTGAGCACGGCCTGGACGGTCTGCCGCCGTCGGGCCGCGAGATCAGCCAGAAGTTCGGGAGCCTCCCCGAACCCCACGACGTCGGTGATCACGTGCTCGCGTAGCAGCCGTCCGCGCTCCCTGAGCAGGCCGATCGTCTCGTGCGAGAGGCGTTCCCTGTCCCAGGCGTGCGCGAGGCCGCGCGGCACCCGGCCGATCTGGGCGCAGCGCAGCGTCAGCCCGTTGTGGTGGAACTCCTCGCCCAGGCGCACCTCGTCGGCGCCCCGGGTGTAGAACGCCAGGTCGATCAGCGTGCCCTGGGGGCGCAGCAGCCGGAGCCCCAGGGCCAGCGCCCTGGGCTGTCCGCGGCACTGGAAGACCAGGTCGGCGCCGCGATCGGCGGGGGCGTGCCGCCAGCGGCGTTTCAGCGTCACCGCCGGGTCACCGTCGCCCTCGGCGGCCAGGACCTGCGCGCCGACGGCCTCGGCCACCGCGAGCCTGGCCGGGGTCTCGTCCAGCACCACGACCTCGGCCGCTCCGCAGGCCAGGGCGAAGGACGCGGTCAGCAGGCCCACCACGCCGGCCCCCACCACTGCCACGCGCCGGCCGCGTACGCCGTCGCCCAGGTGCCGTACGGCCGGGCCGTGCAGGTCGGCGGCGGCATGGAGGAGGCCGTTGGCGCAGATCGGGCCCATGTGGGCGACGTAGATGCCGAGCAGCGGGTCGAGGTCGTCGGGCAGCACGACGAACCGGTCGGCCATCGGGTCGGCCACGTACGCCGTGCGGTGGCCGTACGCCATGGCGAGCAGCGAGCCCTCGGCCACGGCCCGCGTACGGGTCTCGACCACCAGGCCCACCTGCATGTAGCCGATGCCGCGCACCGGGTACTCCACCGACGGCGTGCCCGGCAGGAACAATCCGAGCGCCGGGTCCCAGGTCGAGCCCAGGTAGGGGTTGGCCCCCTTGACGTAGGTCAGCTCGGTGCCCGCCGAGACGCCGCTGTGCGTGGTGGCCACCATGAACCCACCCTCGGGCAGGCCGGGCAGCTTCTCCTCCACCAGCCGCACCTCGCCGGGCGCCTCGATGCTGAGCGTGGTGCTCATGGCCTCACTCATCGAGCATCACCGGCCTCCGTTCCGCCGCCGACCGCGCCAGCGCGAGCGCCAGGCGGTGGGTGCGCAGGGCTTCTCCGTACGGCGCGCGCACGTCGGCGTCCTTCCCCCGGACCGCGTCGATGAACGTTCGGTCCACGAGGGTCTTGGCGTGCCCGCCGTCCTCGACGGCCGCCTCGCCGTCGATGAGCAGCCGGGTCTCGCTGAGCTCCAGCGCGATGCCGTCGGCGCACACCTCCAGCCCCACCCGGTGTTTGTGGCGCAGCAGGCAGGAGGTGGCCAGCAGCCCGGCGGCGCCGTCCGCGAAGCTCATGACCGCCGACGTGGCGCGGTCGATCTCGCCGTCCACGGGGTTCCCGGCCGGTACGGCGTGCACCATCGACACCTCGCCCACCAGCAGCCTGGCCAGGTCCAGGACGTGCACCGCCTGTTCCAGGATCTGGCCGCCCGACATGCCGGCGTTCAGCCACCAGCCGACCGGGGGCACCTTGTCCAGCCAGTGGCCGAGCGCCAGTCGTACGGGACGGCCGTCGAGCAGTTCCCTGGCCCTGTCGACGATGTCGAGGTAGCGCCAGTGGTGGCCGACGGCGGAGGGGAGCTGCCGGCGTTCGATTTCGGCGGCGATCTTTTCCGCGGTTTCGAGATCGAGAGAAAGCGGTTTTTCCACAAAAATCGGCATATTGCATGACAAGGCGTCGTACTCCGGGGTGCCGTGCGCGAATGGCGGCACGCAGATGTAAACGGCGTCGAGACCGCCGGCATCGAGCAGGTCGGCGTGACTGCCGTAAGCGGGGGAGCCGTGCGCGGAGGCCAGCGCCTCGGCCTTGTGAAGATCGGTGTCGGCCACCCCGGCGATCGTCACATCGGGGAAACCGGACAGGACGTCTGCATGGCGAGCGGCGACATTTCCGGCACCGATGATGCCGACGCGGGTATTCGGGGCCACGAACCCACATATGCCACCTATATGGGTGAACAAACAAACAGGTTCAACGGCGCAGCGCTCGGGCAGGGGGCGTGCCCCTATGAGATCGGGGCTGACTGCATGGAAACAGATCCACGAGCCTTGGCCCGGGTACGGGAATGGCACGGCCCGCATTCGAGCACCGCGGCCGAATGGCCGGTGGACGCCTTAATCGCGGCCAAGGGCAACACCACGGTGAGCGTCGTCCTGCCGGCCCGCGACGAGGAGCGCACGGTCGGCGACATCGTCACCGTGATCAGGCGTGAGCTGGTCGAGCGGGCGCCGCTCGTCGACGAGATCGTCGTCGTCGACTCCGACTCCACCGACGCGACGGCGGAACGGGCACGCGCGGCGGGCGCGCGCGTCGTGGCGCAGAACGAGGTGCTGCCCCACCTGCCGCGGATGACGGGCAAGGGGGAGGCGCTGTGGAAGGGGCTGGCGGCCTCCCACGGCGACCTCGTCGTGTACGTCGACGCGGACCTGCTCGACTTCGGCGCGCACTTCGTGTCGGGACTGGTCGGCCCGCTGCTGGTGAACCCCGGCACGCAGTTCGTCAAGGCGACGTACGAGCGGCCCTACACCGGCGAGGACGGCGTGCCCAGGCGGGGCGCGGGCGGACGGGTTACCGAGCTGGTGGCCAGGCCGTTGCTCAACATGTTCTGGCCGGAGCTGGCGGGCTTCGGCCAGCCCCTCGGCGGCGAGTACGCCGCCCGGCGCGACGTGCTCGCCCGGATGGCCGGGCAGATCATGCACACTGCCTGGTCCCGGCTCGAACGCCAGGGCCGCGTGGTGAGCTCGGAGTCCCCGGCCCGCACGCTGCTGCAGTTCGGGCTCGACGGACGGGCCGGCCTGGTGGACGTGGCCGTGGCGGAACGACCGCCGCTCGCCTCCCTGGTGTTGGAGGAGGACGTCGTATGAAGGTGCTGATCAACGCGGGGCCGTGGCTGGCGGTCCCGCCGCCCGGTTACGGCGGCATCGAGAACGTGGTGGCCACGCTGGTGCCCGCGTTGCGCGAACGCGGCGTGAACGTGGTGCTGGCGTCCGTGGCGGCGAGCACGCTGGAGGCCGACGAACTGCTCGCCGTGTACGACGAGGGGCAGTTCACGGAGCTGCAGAAGCCGTACAACCAGGTCATGGGGATCGCGCACGCGCACCAGGCGCGGGTGGCGGCCGAGCTGCGCGCCCGCGACGACATCGACCTCGTGCACGACCACGTGGAGGTCGTGGGCCCCGCGGTGTTGTCGGCGCTGGGCGGGCCGCCGGTCCTGCACACCCTCCACTGGGACCTGCACAAACATCCGGCCTTCTACGGCGCGTTCCCGGGGGCGATCGCGGTCAACGGGGTGTCGGAGTCGCAGCTCGCCCGCGCTCCCGAGGCGCTGCGCGCGGCCTCGCTCGGCGCCGTCTACCTGGCCACTCCGCTCGCCGGCCAGGACGTACGGGCCGAGCAGGGCGAGCACCTGGTGGTCATGGGCCGCGTCTGCGGGCTGAAGGGCCAGCACGTGGCCGCCCGGGTCTGCCAGAAGCTCGGCCTCCCGCTGGTCGTGGCCGGCCCGGTCTGCGGCCGGAACAGCCAGGCCGAGCTGGACGACGTCCTGCAAGACCCCTACCACCCGCTGCACAGCCACCCCGACGTGCGCTACCACCTCGACCAGGTGTCCCGCTACCTCGACGGCGACCTGGTGAAGTGGGTCGGCGCGGTCGGCGGCCAGGCCAGGGACCACCTGTACGCCTCCGCCCGCGCCGCGCTCTTCCCCATCCAGTGGGACGAACCCGGCGGCACGGCCGTCGTCGAGGCCCTGGCGCTCGGGGTGCCGCCGGTGGGCCTGCGCCGCGGCTGCCTCCCCGAGATCGTCGACCACGGCCGTACCGGCTTCCTCGCCGACAGCGAGGAGGAACTGGCCGAATGGGTCACGCGGACGGGCGAGATCGACCCGGACGAGTGCCGCCGCGAGGCCCGGAGCCGCTTCTCGCCCGCCGTGATGGCCGACCGCTACCTGGACCTGTA
Source organism: Nonomuraea spiralis (assembly GCF_014648435.1). Classification (GTDB taxonomy): domain Bacteria; phylum Actinomycetota; class Actinomycetes; order Streptosporangiales; family Streptosporangiaceae; genus Nonomuraea; species Nonomuraea spiralis. Next base: position 358,906 of record NZ_BMRC01000008.1, on the reverse strand, counting down.
CGACCGGGTCCTGCGCTCAGGCCGCTGACCGCAGCGCGAGCCGGGCGGGCAGGGCGGTGGCGGCCAGCGACAGGACCGCCGCCGCCGCGATCACCCCGGCGAAGGTCCACAGCGGCACGTGCGGCACCGCCGATCCGGTCATGCCCGCGCCGAACGCGGCCAGCGTCACCAGCGCCACCACCGACCCGAGCACCGAGGCGGCCAGCACCGCGCCCAGCGTCTCCAGCCGCAACATGCGCAGCACCTGCCGCCGGGTCGTGCCCGCCAGCCGCAGCGCGGCCAGCTCGCCGGACCGGGCCGAGGTGGCCATGGCCAGCGTGTTGACCACGGCGATGGCCGTGAAGGCGATGATCAGGCCCAGGGCCACGAAGGTGACCTGCGGGTTGGCGGCGCTCACCTCGGCGGCCGTGGCGCGGTCGAGCACGCTCGCCCCCGGCAGTGCCGCGGTCAGCGTGGCCGCCCGCACCCCCGGGGCCCGGACGAGCAGCGTCGCGGACGGGTTGTCCACATGCCCGGTCACCAGCGCGTACGGCAGCGTCACGTCGCCGAAGGCGAGGCCGCGCGAGTAGACGGCGGCGACCGTCAGCGCGGCGGGGGTGCCGTCGCCGAGCGTGAGCTTCAGCGGGTCGCCGGGCCGCAGGCCGAGCCGGTCGGCGGCGGTCCGGCTGATCGCTGCCGTGCCGTCGCCGAAGGCGTCCATGGAGCCGGCGACCACCCCGAGGTCGAGGGTGCCGGAGGGGCGGGCGACGGCTTGGGCGGCGTACTTGTCCAGGCCGACCCGTACCGACGTGCGAAGGACCTCGGTCGCGGAGAGCACGCCGGGCACCGCGCGGGCCGCCGCGCCTGAGGCTCCGGCCACCACGTAGTCGGCGCGGGTGCCCGCGTCGGCCTGCTCCTGCGCGGCGTACCCCATCGTGGTCTGGACGAACAGGATCGTGCACGTCATCGCCACCATGAGGGTCAGCGGCGACATCACCGAGGCCAGCGTCCCCGATCCGGCGCGCAGGTTGCGCGCGGCCAGGAAGCCGCCCACCCGCGAGATCCGCAGCGGGACCGCCAGCAGCGCCGCCACCACCCGCGCCACCACCGGGCCGAGCAGTGTGAACGCGGTCGTCCAGACCAGCGCGGTCAGCAGGGTCACCGGCGTGGCCGCGGCCTCGATGTGCAGACCCGACAGGACCAGCGTCAGGGTCACGCCCCCGGCCAGCGCCACGAGCCCGGCCACCAGCCGCCACCACGGCAGCCGCGCGGGACCGAGAGCGGCCTCGCCCAGCGCCTCCACCGGGCGGATCCGGGTCAGGCGGCGGGCCGACACCCGGGCCGCGACCCAGGCCGCGCCGACCGTGGCCGCCAGCGCGACCAGCGGCGGGAACGGGCTCACCACCAGGTGCAGGTTCGCCGGCACCGCCCCCAGGGTCACGAACTGCCCACGCAGCCAGAACCCCAGCCCGATGCCCACCGCCGCGCCCAGCGTCCCGGCGGCGGCGGCGACCAGCAGCGCCTCGCCGCCCACCAGCCCGCGCACCTGCTTCGGCGTGGCCGCGATGGCCCGCAGCAGGGCCAGCTCCCGCTGCCGCTGCTGGATGGAGAGCGCGAACGTGCCCATCACGACGAGGATCGCGACCAGCAGCGAGGTGCCGGCCAGCGAGCCGCCCATGCTGATCAGCTTGAGCCGGGCCTGCTCGGCGTCGAGGAACTCCAGCCTGCCGCGCTCGTCCCCGGTGTAGAGGACGGCGCCCTCCGGAGCCCGGTCGAGGCCGGGGAAGACGCCGGCGGCGCTCACCCGTCCGGGGTGACCGGCCAGGCTGCGGGCCCGCGCGGTGCTGAAGAACACCGTGTCCTGGCTCGGCAGGGCCTGCGCGGTGACCCCGACGACGCGGTATCCGCGCAGCTCGGCGCCCACATCGAGCCCGGCGCGGGCATCGACGGCCACCTCGTCGTCGGCGCGCGGGGCGCGGCCCTTCGCGATGGTGAACGGGGTGAGCGCGGCCGACTCCCAGCCGTGCCCGGTGAAGCCGCCGAAGGGGAAGGTCACCTCGGTGACCACCTTCAGGCCGTCGCGGCGCAGCCCGGCCACGACGGACTCGGGCAGCCAGGCGCGTTCGCCCAGCGCCTTGGCCTTCGTCTTGGTGTCGCCGTCGCCCTTGACGACGGTCTGGCGGACGAACTGGTCGGCCGCCACGACCGCGGGCGCCCCGGCGTACCGCTCGGGTACGACGTCGCCGCGCAGGCCGGTCTCCAGCAGCATCAGGCACGCGCACACCAGCGCGGCGGCGCACAGCAGGGCGAAGAACGCGCCCGCGAAGGCGGCCACCCGGTGCCGCAGGGTCCTCAGAGCCAGCGAGATCATCATCGCGTCCACGCCCCCAGCCTGGTCATGCGCTCGGCCACCTTCTCGGCGGTCGGCGCGGTCATCGCGTCCACGATCCGGCCGTCGGCCAGGAACAGCACCTGGTCGGCGTACGAGGCGGCCACCGGGTCGTGGGTGACCATCACCACGGTCTGGCCCATGCCGTCCACGACCTCGCGCAGCAGCCTGAGCACGTCGCGGGCGGTCATCGTGTCGAGCGCGCCCGTCGGCTCGTCGCCGAACACCACCTCGGGCCTGGTGACCAGCGCCCTGGCGATGGCGACCCGCTGCTGCTGGCCGCCGGAGAGCTGCGCGGGCCGGTGTCCCGACCTGCCCTCCAGCCCGACCCGGCGCAGGATCTCGGCCAGCCACTCCCGGTCCACGGGGGCCTTGGCCAGGCGCAGGGGGAGCGTCACGTTCTCGATCACGTCGAGCGCCGGGATCAGGTTGAACGCCTGGAACACGAAGCCGACCCGCTCCCGGCGCAGCTCGGTGAGCCTGGTCTCGTCCATGCCGGCCAGCTCCGTGCCGCCCAGCCGCACCGACCCGGACGAGGGCACGTCGAGCCCCGCCGAGCAGTGCAGGAACGTGCTCTTGCCCGACCCCGAGGGGCCCATCACCGCCGTGAAGGAACCGCGCGGGATGCCCACGGACACCTCGCGCAGGGCCGCCACCGCGCCCTGGCCCTTCCCGTACACCTTGCTCACCGCGTCCAAACGCACTACGTCCGTCATGGCTCCAAGCCTGCTGAACTGCGTGTACGCCCACCAGAGACACGATCACCGATCACCCATGACGTCATCATGATTCGGACACTGGTAGACATGTCCCCGTGATTCGCGTACTTCTGGCCGAGGACCAAGCCGTGATCAGGCATGCGCTCGCGGCCCTGCTCGGGCTGGAGGCCGACTTCGAGATCGTGGGCGCGGTCGAGTCCGGCGACGCGGCCGTGGCCGCCGCCGCCGTGCACCGGCCGGACGTGGCCGTCCTCGACATCGACATGCCCGGCACGCTCGACGGCCTGTCCGCCGCGGCGGAGATCCGGGCGAGGGTGCCCTCCTGCCGCACGCTCATGCTCACCGCGTACGGCAAGCCCGGCCACCTCAAGCGGGCCCTGACCGCCCAGGTGGACGGCTTCCTGCTGAAGACGGCCCCGCCGGAGGACCTGGTCTCGGCGATCAGGGAGGTCACGGCGGGCGGCCGGGTGCTCGACCCCTCTCTCGCGCTCACCGCCTGGGACCTGGCCGACAACCCGCTGACGCCGCGCGAGGCCGACGTGCTGCGGCTGGTGGCGGGCGGGGCCGAGGCGCCCGACATCGCCCAGCGGCTGCACCTGACCGCCGGGACCGTGCGCAACTACCTGACGGCCATCGTGGCCAAGCTAAACGCGCGCAACCGCACCGACGCCGTGCGCATCGCCACCGAGGCCGGCTGGATCTAGCGGGGCGCGCGCGTCGAGCTGGAACCAGCCGCCTTCGGCCCCGGTCGTGAGCCGGCCGCCGAGCGTGGCCAGGCGGGTGGTGAGGTTGCCCAGGCCCGACGAGCCGCGCCGGGGAGCCGTCGCGGCCGCGCCGTCGTTGCGCACGCGCAGCCCGACCTCGCCGTCGCCGCCCGAGGTGGAGATCACGCAGGCGCGGGCGGAGCTGTGGCGCAACACGTTCGTCACGGCCTCGCGCAGCACGGCGCTGAGCACGGTCTCGACCTCGGCCGGCAGGCCGGGGTGCGCGAGCCGTACGGTGGCCTCGACCCCGGCCGCCGCCAGCACTTTCCTGGCCGACTCCGCCTCGGCGGCGAAGGACAACTCGCGCTGCTCGCCGGTGACCGAGCGCAGGTCGTGGTGGGCGTGCTCGGCCATGGTCAGGACGTTCTCCAGCTCCCGGGCCGGGTCGGGCAGGCGGCGGGCCAGCTCGCAGGTGAGCAGGATGGCGGCCAGGCTGTGGCCGAGCAGGTCGTGCAGGTCGCGGGCGGCGCGCAGGCGTTCCTCCACGACGGCCGAGCGGGCCAGGCTCTCCCTGGCCGCGTGCAGTTCCTTGGCGAGCTGGGCCAGGCGCAGGAGGCTGTAGACGAGCAGGCCGGTGGTGAGCGTGCTCACCGTGACGTTGACCCGGCCGGGCAGCTCGTACAGGGAGGCGACGGTCCAGACGGCGGCCAGGATCGCGCCCACCAGTGGCCAGGCCGTACGCGGGCGGAAGGCCAGCAGCACCGGACCGGCCAGGAACCCCGACGACCCCAGCCAGATCGGCCCGAACACCGGGATCGGGGCGAACGTGAGCGCCGCCATCACCCCCAGCGCCACCATGTGGCGGCCGGAGACCGACCGGAGCTGGAGGATCACGATCACGGTCAGCCCGGCGATCGCGGGAACCAGCAGCCCGGCCGGGATCTGGAGCAGCGCCTTGACGCTGAACCCGACCAGTACGGCGGCCAGCAGCACCACCGAGACGTCGGGCGGCTCGCGCCGGGCGGGCGCGGGCGGGCGCGTCGTGGGCAGCACGGCCTCCACCGTGTAGCGGCCCTGGCCGGACAGGCCGCGCGTGAGCGTGCCGCCCGCCGCCGCGACCTGCCGCCCGAGCCCGCCGACGCCGCCCGTACCGGTCCCGCCGGGGTCGTCGTCCTCGGCCGTACGGCGGCCGTCGTCGGCCACCAGCAGCCGTACCTGGCCTCCGGCGGGCTCCTCCCGGGTCTCGATCACGCACAGCGTGGCCGTGCCGCGGCGGGCGACATCCGTGACCGCCTCGCGCAGCACCGAGGCGAGCAGCGCGCCCGCCGGGCCCAGCGGCTCGGTGTGAGCGGCGCGCACCTCCACGCCGACGCCCGCCGCCTCCAGCAGGGCGCGGGCGGTCGTCAGCTCGGGGGCCAGGGACATCGCGCGGTAGCCGGCCGCCGCGGCGCGCGCGTCCGCCAGCGACCGCCGCGCGGTCGCGACCACCTCGCCGAGCACCTCCGCCGCGTCCGACGGCGCGGTCAGCGCCCGCCGTGCGCCCGCCCCGATCGCGGCCAGGCCGCGCCCGAGGCCGTCGCTCAGCTCGGCGGCGATGCGCAGCCGTTCCTCGGCCACCGCCGCCGCGGCCAGCGCCGGACGGGTGGCCTCCATCTCGGCCACCCGGTCGACCAGCCGGTTGAGACCGAACACGACCAGCGTCATGAGCAGCGTCGTGATCGCGAGGTCCGTCGTGGAGACCGCGTCACCGGGATTGCGCCAGTGGTGGATCACCACGCCGCTGAACACCACCGCGGGCGCGAGCGCCCACCACCGGGTCACCAGCAGCGACCCGGCGAGGAAGCCCAGGATCGCCACGGAAGCGCCCTGCCCCAGCGTCACCGCGTAGACCAGCCCGGCCTGTACGGCCAGCAGCCACCCCTTCCTGACCCGCAGGGTGAAGGCGCACTGCGCGCCGAGGACCAGCAGCGCCCCCCAGGCGCCGGCCACCACGTAGACGCCGGCCAGGGCGGCCACGAGCACGACGACGATCATCCGGGCGACACGCACCCCAGAAGCTTAGGAGAAGCCCCTCGGCAGCACGGTGACCGGGCAGGACGACGACCTCAGCACCTTCATGGCCAGCTCGCCCAGGAACACCCGGTGGGGCTGGGCGTCCTCGCCGGCGGCGCAGACCAGCAGCTCGCCCGGCAGCCACTCCACGTCCTTCAGCGCGGCCGGCACGTCGTGGCCCTCGGCCACCTCCGACTCGGCCTCCAGGCCGGTGCTCTCCCAGGCCAGCCGTACGGCCAGCGCCAGGTCGTCGCGGAGCTTGCCCTGGTCCTCGGTGCGCAGGTCGAGGGTGATCAGTCGCAGCGGTACGTCGAGCCGCAGCGCCGCCTGCGCCACCCGCTCGACCGCCGCGTCGCACTGCGGCCGGTGGACGTAGGCGAGGGTGAGCCTGGCCGGCTCCTCGGGCGGCACGTAACCGGAGGGCGCCAGCATCACCGCCTCCGGTGACCGGTGCAGCAGGTGGTCGGCGGCGCTGCCGACGGCGATGCGGCCGTACTGGCCGCCGCTCGCCGAGCCGAGCACGATGAGGTCGGCCCTGATCCGGCTGGCCAGCACCGACAACCCGCGGCCGGTGCCCCGGCTCTCGAACGCCATGTACTCGGCCGGGACGATGCCCAGTTCCTCGGCCGCGTGCGCGAGGTTGGCCTGGGCCTCCACGGCCAGACCCGGGCTGCCCGGAGGGTAGATCGAGGCCACCGTGAGCTCGCCTCCGGTGATCCGGGTGATGGCCGCTCCGAGCGCGAGCGCGTCACGTCCCCCCGGGTCGTTGCTGTAGCCGACGATCACGTGCTCTCCGATCACGTTTGCCCTCTTACCCGCTCTGAGCAGGGAATACGCGGCCTTGTCCGATGCGTTTCAACCGAATGGAGGCGTAAAAATAGTGAAGATCACTCTTGATACCCGTTTCAACGGGTCCCTCGGTCCGGTCACGCTTCGTGAAGCGGTTCAGCAGCTCAAAGCGTACGACCTGACCTGCACGGTACGCGCCGACGCCGTCGAGCAGAAGGTCACCGTCTTCTCCGACTGCGTGGAGCGCGGGTTCACCCCGCTGCGCAGCGAGATCATGGCCGCGTACTACATGGCCGAGCGTGACGCCACCACCGAGGCGTTCGACCGCGGTCTCATCACCGAAGGTGAGCTGGAGCAGAAGCGCACTCTCCTCATGCGCCAGTATCTTGCGTAAGACCCTGCTTCGACCTTTCGGTCGAAGCATTTGACGATCAAAGTCCATAAGGTCGTGTCCACTACCCGTTCACGGATTGGACACCTGTGTACCGCGACATCGTCGACTTCGCTCTGACCACGCCCGGGTGGCTGCACACCCTCGCCGAGATCGGCACGGACGCCGGCCTGTTCGTCTTCGCGGCGCTGTTCGTCGTCTGCTGGTGGCGGGCGCGCCAGGCCCCCGCCCGCGACCTCGCGCTCGCCATCGCCGGCCCGGCCGGGGTGGTGGGCGCGTATGTCGTGAGCGAGGGGGTGAAGGTGCTGGTCCGGGAGGACCGGCCGTGCCGCGGCGGGATCGCCACGATCGCGGCCTGCCCGCCCTCGACGGACTGGTCCTTCCCCAGCAACCACACCGTGATCGCCGCGGGCGCGGCCGGCACGCTCATCCTGGCCTGGCGCGCCCTGGCCTGGGTGGTCCTGCCGCTGGCCGCGGTGATGGGCTTCTCGCGGGTGTTCGTCGGCGTGCACTACCCGCACGACGTCGCCGGCGGCTTCCTCCTCGGCCTGGTGCTCGCGCCGCTGTTCGCGCTGCTGCTGGTCGGCGCGGTCACCCCCGCCGTCAGGCTCGCGCGAAGCCGTCTGTCGCCGCGATGAGCCGGTCCACGATGCCGGGCTCGGTCGAGGCGTGCCCGGCGTCGTGCACCACCTGGAAGTCGGCCTCGGGCCACGCCTTGTGCAGGTCCCAGGCGGTGGCCATGGGCGTGCAGGCGTCGTAGCGGCCCTGGATGATCACCGCCGGGATGTGCCGGATCTTGTCGACGTCCCTGATGAGCTGCTCGGGGCCGAACCAGCCGCCGTGGTGGAAGTAGTGGTTCTCGATCCTCGCGAACGACACCGCCATCTTGTCCTCGCCGAACTCCGCCACCAGGTCGGGGTCGGGCAGCAGCGTGATCGTGGCGCCCTCCCACTCGGCCCACGCCTTGGCCGCCGTCAGCCGGGCCGCGTCGTCGTCGCCTTCGAGCCGGGCGCGGAAGGCGGCCATGAGGTCGCCGCGCTCCTCGGCGGGGATCGGCGCCACGTACGACTCCCACAGGTCGGGGAACAGGTAGCTCGCGCCCTCCTGGTAGAACCAGCGCAGCTCGTGCGGGCGCAGCGTGAAGATGCCGCGCAGGACGAGCTCGGTCGTCCGGTCGGGGTGCGTCTGCGCGTACGCCAGCGACAACGCGCTGCCCCACGAGCCGCCGAACACCTGCCACCTGTCGATGCCCAGGTGCTCGCGCAGCCGTTCGATGTCGGCCACCAGGTTCCAGGTGGTGTTGGCGGCCAGCGACGTGCCGGGGTCGCTGGCGTGCGGCAGGCTGCGCCCGCAGTTGCGCTGGTCGAACAGGACAATCCGGTACAGCTCGGGGTTCCACTGCCGGCGGTGCTTCTCGCTGCACCCGGCGCCCGGGCCACCGTGCAGCATGACGGCCGGCTTGCCGTCGGGGTTGCCGCAGACCTCCCAGTAGATCTGGTTGCCGTCGCCCACGTCGAGCAGGCCGGAGTCGTAGGGTTCGATGGGCGGGTACAGAGTTCTCATGTTCCGCGATCCTGCCATGGAGCAGGGGCTCTCCGTTTTGTGCCGGTCCGAGCCTAGAGTGATCGTATGGACCTTGTGACGATCGACGACATCCGCGAGGCGGCCGAGCGGATCAAGGGGATCGCGGTGCGTACCCCGCTCCTGCGGATGGGCGAGTCCTGGCTGAAGCCCGAGAGCCTCCAGCCGGTCGGCTCGTTCAAGATCCGCGGCGCCTACAACGCGCTGGCCGTACTGCGTCCCTCCGGCGTCGTCACGCACTCCTCCGGCAACCACGGGCAGGCGCTGGCCTGCGCGGCCGCCGAGTTCGGCGTGCCCTGCACGGTGGTCGTGCCCGAGGGCACCCCGGCGGTCAAGAAGGCGGCGATCGAGGGGTGGGGCGCCGAGGTGGTCGTCGTGCCGCCCGACCAGCGCGAGGTGATGGCCGAGCGGCTGGCGGCCGAGCGCGGCCTGACGCTCGTGCCGCCGTACGACCACCGTGCGATCATCGCCGGGCAGGGCACGATCGGCCTGGAGATCGTCGAGGACCTGCCGGACGTCGAGGTGGTGCTCGTGCCGGTCAGCGGCGGCGGGCTGGCCTCCGGAGTCGCGGCGGCGGTCAAGGCGCTGCGGCCCGACGTCCGCGTGTACGGCGTCGAGCCCGAACTGGCCGCCGACGCCGCCGAGAGCCTGGCGGCCGGGCGCGTGGTGACCTGGGAGACCTCCCGTACGTTCCGGACCATCGCCGACGGGCTGCGGGTGAACCGGGTGTCCGAGCTGACCTTCGCCCACCTGCGCGAGCACCTCGAAGGCATCGTCACGGTGTCGGAGGACGAGCTGCGCGGGGCCGTACGGCACCTCGCGCGCACGGCCCGGCTGGTGACCGAGCCCAGCGGGGCGGCGGCCACGGCCGCCCTGCTGTCGGGCCGGGTGCCCGCCGGGCGCACGGTCGCCGTGGTGTCCGGGGGCAACGTCGATCCTGAGCTGTTCGCGCGGATCTACGCCTGAGCCCAGGAGTGGCGGGTCAGGAAGCCGCGCTCGCCGGTGGCGTACTCGTGGAAGGCCTGCTGCACCTCGGCCAGGTCGGGCACGACCGCGCGGACCATCGTGCCCTCCTTGTACTCCAGCTCGTAACCGGGCGAGACCTGGATGAAATGGTGGCCGAAGCTCACCAGGGCGACGAACGGGTTCTGCGGGGACAGGGTGGCCAGGACGTCGCGGATCAGGCCGAGGTCGGGGTCGTGGACGACCATCCCGTCGCCGGTGTGGAGCTGCATGCCCTGGTAGACGCCGAGCGGGGCCACGTTGTGCACCAGGTCGCGCTGGGGGTCGTAGCAGACCAGGCCGTGGGCGCGGGCGGCGGTGAACACCTGGGCCGAACTCTCGTCCATCGTGTCCAGGTCCATCGTCACCAGCACGTGCCCGGGGTACAGGGTGACCTCCCCGGGCAGCTCCTTGGCGACGTCGGGCACGTCCCCCTCGACCGGGTCGCCCCGTTTCACCGCCAGATATGTGGCCCGGGCCTGGTCCCGGCTGATCGGCACAGGCTCGTCCCAGACCATCAACTCAACGCTCATCGGTCCATCTTGCCGAACGTCCACCCCGCCGGTGCGTCACTGGGGTCAAGAGTCCGTGATGTACGGTTCAGCGCGGTTTCTCGGACTCCGGCACCAGCTCGGACGTGCACTGCGCACACCGCCTGGCCTCGGCCGGGATCTCCGACAGGCACTCCGGGCACTCCTTGGTCGTCGCGGCCCGGTCCCGGTCGAACAGCCCGATCAGCCGGGTCATGGGGGCCACCACCAGCCAGTACACGACCGCCGCGATGACCAGGAAGGTCACCAGGTGGTTGAGGAAGTCGCCGTACTTGAACTCGCTGCCGTTGACGGTGAAGGAGTACTCGGCGAAGTTCGGTTGCCGGCCCCCGCTCACCGCGCCGATCAGCGGGGTGATGAGATCGGCGACCAGCGCCTGGACGAGCCCGCTGAAGGTGGCCCCGACGATCACGGCGACCGCCAGCTCGACGATGTTGCCCCGGAGTAAGAACTTCTTGAATCCGCCCATGGAGTCGGCATATTGCCGGGGGCCGCGGCCTGAAACCCCGAATGCCCCCGACAGACCTCGATGAGAACGTTGTGGCCGGTCAGACCTGGGGCGCGAGCCGTTCGAGATCGAAGTGGCCGCGCCGCACGCCGTCGAGGAACGCGGTCCACTCGTCGATGGTGAACGACAGGACGGCTCCGCTGGCGTCCTGGCTTCCCCGCACCCAGACCCGGTCGGCGAGCATGGTGACTTCGACGCAGTCGCCATTGTTGCACCGTTGCCATCGTGCCTGGTCAAGGGCAGGTGGGCGTTTCATCCATTACCTCCTGAAGGGCGGCTGTAGAGGTAGTGAGCCGAGGTGATTTTACCTTGACAGCCGAGGATGACCAGGTGACAGGAGCGGGCGCGACGGCCTTCGAAGCGGGCCAAAACAAAAGGCGGGCGTCCGCAGGGACGACCGCCGGAAGAGAAAGCGCGTGCGCTCAACGGGACTGGCGTATTACGCGCAGGAAGTCGTCCCATTCGCCGGTGGTGAATGTCAGGACCGGGCCACCCGGATTCTTGTTGTCCCGTACGCCGACCCGGCCGGGGGACAGAAGCGCGACCTCGACGCATTCTCCGTTGTTGCAGCGGGACGCGGCACGCCACTGCGGAGCTGCTTGGACGCTCGGGCGGTCGGACGTCATTGTCTCCCCCTCGTTCATGAACAATTGTCGGCGGACGCGGCGATCTCATGGAGTTCGGAGGCATCCCAATGCACGAACAGTAGCATCTGGCACTTGCCAAAAGAGCGAGGTCCGGATGGTGTCGAGGGCGTCGTGCCAGGTGGCCGAGAAATCGAGATCGTCCTGTGACGGAGTGCTATGCGAACTTTGCGGCCATTTCGGTAATTCGCCGCCGCGACTCCTGGATGCCCAGGGCTTCGGCCCGCAGATGGTCGATGATCTCACGGAACCGTCTGACCACCTTATCGGCCTCAAGGTAGAAAAGGCCCATTTGGTGTTCCACGAAAATGGTGTCGGCGATGCCGGAGTCATGGTCGAACTCCATGAGCCGGAACGTGCTGTCGAAGCCGACGTGCGCCCCCGCCGTGAAGGGAATGACCTGGATCGTGACGTGCGGCAGCTCGCTCAGCTCGACGAGCCGGTCGAGCTGGTCGAGCATGGTCGGCGGGCTGCCCACGTGCCGGTAGAGCACCGACTCGTCCAGCAGGACCCAGTAGCGCAGGGTGTCGGCCCGGTACAGCCACTCCTGGCGCTTCATCCGGACCTTGACCCGGTCGTCGAGCACGTCGGGCGCGATGCGGGGCAGCCAGCCGCGGATGACGGCACGGGCGTAGTCCTCGGTCTGGAGCAGGCCGGGCACGGTGGTGATCTCGTACTCGGTGATGGCGCTGGCCTCCGCCTCCAGGCCGAGCATCTGCCGCAGCTCGCGGTTGTCGTAGAACTGCCACCACTCCTTCTGCCTGGCGTCCTTGGCGAGCGTCATGAGCTGGGCGGACTCGGCGGCGGAGACCTCGTACAGGCGGCACAGGTCGCGTACGTCACGCAGGCTCACACCGCGCTGCGCGGTCTCGATCCTGCTGATCTTGGCCGGCGAGCACAGGAGTTGCTGCGCGACGTCGGCGATGCTCAGGTTCTTCTCGTTGCGCAGCTCGCGCAACCGCATCGCCAGTTGTCGTTGCCGGAGCGTCGGGTTGGGGATGCTCATCGCCGCACACTCCCTTCCAGCGCAGCGGCCGGTTGCCCGGAGCGTACCCCCGGGTTCTCTTTCGAAGGCATGTGCGTTAGGTAATCGTCACCGGCACGTTCCTATGGCAAGTGCCAAATCGGGGTGGGTTCGTGGTCTTAGAGGGGTAAAACCCCGTCAACGTCATAGGAGAGGGGAGATGCCCAGGGGGGATCTGATCAAAACCACCAGAGAACGAAATGCCGCGTTCATTCCCTGACGTGATGGCTCACCAGAGGCCGTACGTCACATAAAGCTGGGCCGATGTCGTCTCATCGGCCCAGCTCCACGATCAATCGCTCCTGCCAGAGCACAAGGATTGGTTCGCTATGAATGTTAGCAATTTAGCCATGGGGCGGGCGGCTCCGGGCGCGCTGCGCCGGACGTACGGCCGCCTGGCGGAGGCGCTGCTCGGCAAGCTCGACCACTGGGCCTTCGACGCACTGGACGAGCGGGCCAGGTCGCAGGGGTGGCGGGTACGCCGCCCCGCCCCGCTCGTCCGCGTCTACCGCAACCCCGACTTCGACCTGTACGTCCGCTGCACGGCCTGCGGCGGCGACGGGATGACGAGCCGGGGCGACTGCCGGGCCTGCCGGGGATTCGGGAGGGTTCGCCTGTCCTGATCGCGGGGGCGGATCCGGCGCGCAGGGGCCGCGCACCGGATCCGGAAGCCGGACGACGACGTCCGGCCGGGCCGCATACGTGAGCCGCCTTCGACACCGCGCCGTCGGAGGCGGCTCACTCCTGTTTCCGGAGTAATCCGGACGCGGGCGTGGGAAGGAACAGGGTGGCCTTGTCCGGCGGAGCAGGGGAACGGAACATGGGGAGAGACCGCAAGGGAGCCTCGATGATCGAGATCTGGCCTGGAGACCCCTACCCGCTCGGGGCGACCTACGACGGTGCGGGCACGAACTTCTCGCTCTACACCGAGGTCGCCCACGCGGTGGAGCTGTGCCTGTTCGACGAGGACAACGTCGAGTCGCGGGTGCCGCTGTCGGAGGTCGACGGATTCATCTGGCACGGCTACCTGCCCGGCATCGGCCCAGGGCAGCGCTACGGTTACCGGGTGCACGGGCCGTACGAGCCGGCGCGCGGGCTGCGCTGCAACCCGAACAAGCTGCTGCTCGACCCGTACGCGATGGCCATCGAAGGCGGTGTCGACTGGCACGAGGCGGTCTACGGCTACCGGTTCGGCCAGCCGGACACGCGCAACGACGCCGACTCGGCCCCGTACGTGCCGCGGTCCATCGTGATCAACCCGTTCTTCGGCTGGGGGCACGACCGGCCGCCCGCGACGCCGTACCACGACACGGTGATCTACGAGGCCCAGGTGCGGGGGCTGACGATAAGCCATCCCAAGATCCCCAAGCACCTGCGCGGCACGTACGCGGCGCTCGGCCACCCCGAGATCCTCGACCACCTCACCAAGCTGGGCGTGACGGCGCTGGAGCTGATGCCGGTGCACCAGTTCGTCACCGACCACATCCTTGAGCAGCGCGGCCTGTCCAACTACTGGGGCTACAACTCCATCGGCTTCTTCGCCCCGCACAACCGCTACTCCAGCACCGGCCAGCGCGGCGGGCAGGTACTGGAGTTCAAGGCGATGGTGCGCAGCCTGCACGAGGCGGGCATCGAGGTCATCCTCGACGTCGTCTACAACCACACCGCCGAGGGCAACCACCTGGGGCCCACACTCGGGTTCAGGGGCATCGACAACAGCAACTACTACCGCCTGGTCGAGAACGACAAGCGGTACTACGTCGACACCACCGGCACGGGCAACAGCCTGCTCATGCGCTCGCCGCACGTCCTACAGATGATCATGGACTCGCTGCGCTACTGGGTCATCGAGATGCACGTCGACGGGTTCCGCTTCGACCTCGCCTCCACCCTCGCCCGCGAGCTGCACGAGGTCGACCGGCTGAGCGCGTTCTTCGACCTGGTGCAGCAGGACCCCGTGTTGTCACAGGTCAAGCTCATCGCCGAGCCCTGGGACGTAGGCCCCGGCGGCTACCAGGTCGGCAACTTCCCCTCCCGCTGGACCGAGTGGAACGGCCGCTACCGCGACACGATCCGCGACCTGTGGCGCGGGCAGGCCGCCACACTGCCGGAGTTCGGCTCCCGCTTCACCGGGTCGAGCGACCTGTACAAGGACGACAGCCGCCGCCCGGCCGCCTCGATCAACTTCGTGACCTGCCACGACGGCTTCACGCTGCAGGACCTCGTCTCGTACGACAACAAGCACAACGAGGCGAACAAGGAGGGCAACCGCGACGGCACCGACGACAACAGGTCGTGGAACTGCGGCGAGGAGGGCCCGGCGAGTCTGGCCATCGAGTCGCTGCGCGAGCAGCAGAAACGCAACTTCCTCACCACGTTGTTCCTGTCGCAGGGCGTGCCGATGCTCTCGCACGGCGACGAACTGGGCCGCACCCAGAAGGGCAACAACAACGGCTACTGCCAGGACAACGAGCTGACCTGGGTCGACTGGTCCGACATCAGGGAGAACTGGTTGCTGCTGGAGTTCACCCAGGAGCTGGCGGCGCTGCGCAAGAAACATCCGGTCTTCCGGCGCAGGAGGTTCTTCTACGGCAAACCGGTACGCGGCCTGAACGACATCGCCTGGCTCACCCCCTCCGGGGAGGAGATGACCGACGGCGACTGGAACGTCGGCTACGCCAAGTCGCTGGCCGTCTTCCTCAACGGCGACGCCATCACCGAGCCCGACCGGCGCGGCCGGCCGATCCGGGACGACTCCTTCCTGCTGCTGTTCAACGCCCACCACGACACGATCAAGTTCACGATCCCCGAGGACTACGGCGAGATGTGGCACACCGAGATCGACACCGCGATGCCCATCAGGCTCGACGTGCGGATGGTTCGCGCGGGCGAGGCCATCGCGGTCCCCGGACGCAGTGTGCGGGTGTTGCGCCGTGTCTAGACCGGTCTCGACGTACCGGGTGCAGCTCACCCCCGACTTCGGTTTCGCGCAGGTCGCCGAGATCGCCGGCTACCTGCGTGACCTGGGCGTCAGCCACGTCTACCTGTCGCCGATCCTGCAGTCCACGCCGGAGTCGCGGCACGGCTACGACGTCGTCGACCACTCCAGGATCAGGGACGAGTTCGGCGGGGCGACCGGCTTCCGCGAGATGGCCCAGCAACTGGCCGCGCACGACCTCGGCATTGTCGTCGACATCGTGCCCAACCACATGAACACGATGAACGCCCAGTTCTGGTCGGTGCTCAAGGACGGGCCCGGCTCGCCGTACGCGGACTGGTTCGACATCGAGTGGGTGGAGGGGAAGGTCGCGCTGCCGGTGCTCGGAGACGACACCGAGCCGGTGGTCGACGGCGACATCCTGCGCTACCACGAGCACGCCTTCCCCTACCCGGGCCACTACCGGCTGGTCGACTGGCGCGAGGGGCCCGGCTACCGGCGTTTCTTCGACGTGTCGTCGCTGATCGGGCTGCGGGTGGAGGACCCGGCGGTCCTGTTCGCCACCCACGAGGTGATCTTCTGGCTGCTCGACGAGGGCCTGGTCGACGGGCTGCGCGTCGACCATCCCGACGGCCTGGCCGACCCGCGGGGCTACCTCGACCGGCTGCGCGAGAGGTCCGGCGGCCACTGGACGGTCGTGGAGAAGATCCTCATCGGCCCCGAGCGGCTGCAGCCCGACTGGGCCTGCGACGGCACGACGGGCTACGACGTGCTCAACCGGGTCAACGGCCTGTTCGTCGATCCGGCGGGCAAGGAACCGCTGGTCCGGCTGTTCAGCGAGCTGACCGGGCAGCCGGAGGAATACCGTCCGGTCATGGCCGAGGCCAAGCGGGACGTGCTCGGCCTGTTCTTCGGCTCCGAGGTCAACCGCCTGGCCAGGGTCACGGGCCGCGATCCGGCCGTGGTGTCGGAGCTGCTGGCCGCGATGCCGCTCTACCGCGCGTACGTGACGCCGGGGGAGGAGCCGCCGCCGGAGTCGGTCGAGATCGTCGAGCTGGCCGCCGACGAGTGCTCGCCCGCCGTGCTGCCGCTCGTCCGGGAGGTCCTGTACGGGTCGCCGGAGGCGATCGTACGTTTCCAGCAGACGTGCGGGCCCGTCATGGCCAAGGGCGTGGAGGACACCGCGCTGTACCGGTGGTACCCGCTGTCGTGCCTCAACGAGGTGGGCGGCGAGCCCGACCTGTTCGGCGTACCGGTGGAGGAGTTCCACGACTTCTGCGGGGAGATGTCGCCGTACACGATGACGACGTTGTCCACGCACGACACCAAACGGTCCGAGGACGTACGCGCCCGGCTGTCGGTGTTGTCGGAGATGCCCGGGGAGTGGGCGTCCGCCGTGTCCGAATGGTCGCGTGAGGTGGCCTTCGACCCCCACCTCGACTACCTCGCCTGGCAGAACCTCATGGCGGCCTGGCCCATCTCGGCCGAACGGTTCACCGAATACCTGCTCAAAGCGGCCCGCGAGGCCAAGACCGCGATCTCATGGGTGCGTCCGGACGCGGACTACGAGCGGCGGCTGCGGGAGTTCGCGCGGGCGGCCGTGCGGCTGCCGGTCGGGGAGTTCGCCGAGCGCGTCGAGCCGTTCGCGATGTCGAACTCGCTGGGGGCCAAGCTGGTGCAGCTCATGATGCCCGGGGTGCCCGACGTGTACCAGGGCAACGAGACCACCGACTTCTCGCTGGTCGATCCGGACAACCGGCGGCCGGTGACGTACCCGCGCAAGCCCGAGACCTCCTGGGACGCGGCCAAGCTGCTGGTGACCACCCAGGCGTTGCGGCTGCGCAGGCGGCTCGGGGGCGCGGCGCCGTACCTGCCGCTGCGGGCCGAGGGGGAGGCGGCCGAGCATGCGATCGCCTTCGCCCGGGGCGAAGGCCCGCGGGCGGTGGCCGTCGCCACCAGGCTGCCGGTACGCCTCGCGCGCCGGTCCGCGGTCGCCGGCCGCTCGGTGTGGGGCGACACCTCCCTGACGCTGCCCGCCGGCTCCTGGCGCGATCTGCTCACCGGCGAGCCGCACTCGGGGACGGTTCCACTGGCTCGACTGCTCGATCAGTACCCCGTCTCACTCCTGGAGCGACATGATCTTTGAGGTCTGGGCACCGAAGGCCACGGCTGTCGAGGTCGACGTTCCGAACGGACGCCGGCCGATGTCCCCGGGGGAGAGGGGCTGGTGGTGGGCCGAGGTCGCCGAGGCCGGCCACGGCACCCGGTACGCCTTCGTGGTCGACGGCGACGGACCCTACCCCGACCCGCGATCCCGCCGGCAGCCCGAGGGGGTGTTCGGACCGAGCGCGGTCTACGAGCACGCCCGCTTCACCTGGTCCGACCACGAGTGGAAGGGCCGCGACCTGCGCGGCTCGGTGATCTACGAACTGCACGTCGGCACGTTCACCGGCGAGGGCACGTTCGCCGCGGCCGCCGAGCGGCTGGAGCACCTGGTCGAGCTCTGCGTGGACTTCGTGGAGATCATGCCGGTCGCCCCCGTCCCCGGCGGGCGCAACTGGGGCTACGACGGCGTCGACCTGTACGCGGTCAACGAGACGTACGGCGGGCCCGACGGGCTGAAGTCGTTCGTGGACGCCTGCCACCGGGCCGGGATCGGCGTCATCCTGGACGTCGTCTACAACCACCTGGGGCCGTCCGGCAACTTCCTGCGGCCCTTTGGTCCGTACTTTTCCGGCTTTGCTGGTAGTTATTGGGGTGAAGCGGTCAATCTGGATGGACCGGGCTCCGACGAGGTGCGGCGGTACTTCATCGGCAACGCCGTCCAATGGCTGCGCGACTACCACATCGACGGCCTGCGGCTGGACGCCGTCCACGCGCTGCACGACAAACGCGCCCGCCACCTGCTGGCCGAGCTGTCGGAGGAGGTGGACGTACTGGCCTGCTCGCTCGGCCGGCCGCTGACGCTGATCGCCGAGTCCGACCTCAACGACCCGCGTATGGTCCGCCCGCTGGAGGCCGGCGGCCTGGGGATGAGCGCCCAGTGGAACGACGACGTCCACCACGCCCTGCACACCGCCGTCAGCGGCGAGAGCCACGGCTACTACGAGGACTTCGCCGACCCGTCGGCGCTGGTCAAGGTGCTGACCCAGGGGGTCCTGCACGACGGCGGACACTCCGGCTTCCGCGGCCGGACCCATGGGCAGCCCTTCACCGGCGTGCCCGGCCACCGGCTGATCGCCTGCCTGCAGAACCACGACCAGATCGGCAACCGGCCCGGCGGCGACCGGCTGCCCATGTCCGCGCTCAAGCTCGGCGCCGGGCTGCTGCTGACCTCGCCGTTCACGCCGATGTTGTTCATGGGGGAGGAGTGGGGGGCGCGCACGCCGTTCCTGTTCTTCTCCGACCACGTGGAGCCCGCGCTGCGGGAGAGCGAGGGTGTGCGGCGCGAGCGCGAGTTCGACGGCTTCGGCTACACCTGGGACGCGCCCGACCCGTCCGAGGAGGAGGCGTTCCTGCGTTCCAAGCTGGACTGGAGCGAGCTCAAGGAGGAGGAGAACTGGTCACTGCTGTGCTGGTACCGGGACCTGATCGCCCTCCGCAAGGCGCTGCCCGAGCTGTCGGACCCCAGGCTGGATCGGGTGCGGGTGGAGGCGGACCCGGACGGCAAGTGGCTCATCATGTGGCGCGGGACGGTCTGCGTCAGCGTCAACTTCTCCCCGGAGACGCTGACGTTGCCGCCGGCGGGCGCGACCGTCCTGCTGGCCTCGGACGACCCCGTGGCCTCCGGCCCCGACGGCCTGCGCCTGCCGGGCCAGGCCCTCGCCATCTGCCGCACGATTCCTTGAGCGTCCTGCGGGGCTGTGCTGTCCACAGGGGGTGAGCGGGCTGGGGGCGTTGTCCCCAGAACGGGGTTCGGTCGCGCCGGGATGGTTCCGGTTGCGGATCCTGGGTGCCTCACCACGTTTTTCGAAGGCGAGGCACCTCATGAAGATCGTCCTGCCGCTCCCCGCCGAGCTGACCTCCCTGTTCGTCGTAGCCGTGGAGCAACTGCCGTTCGACGTCGACAGGTTCGTGCCGTGGCGTGTTCCCGGGCCGTACAGGAAGGCGGCCCGGGACGCGCTCGACGACCCGCCGGCCCTGGTGGTCTCCCACCGTCCGTCCCCTTGGCGATCCGCCGAGATCACCCTTCAGGGCGACGAGCGCCGGAGGCTGCGCCGGGCCGGGGAACACGTGCTGGTGTCCACCACCGCGCCCCCGCGTCGGCTGCCCGGCGCCGTACAGGTGGCCAGAGCCGTGGCCCGCGCCCTGGCCCGCCAGTGCGACGGGCTGCTGATCGACCCGCTGACCGCCACGGCCGTCCCCGCCTGCCCCCGGGAGCCGGGGGAGCCGCGCGACTTCCGCCTCGGCGACCATTGGCTCACCTGGGACACGCAGGTCCACGGCGACGCCACCTGCCCGCCGTGGGACCCGTCCGGCACGGCGGAGTGCGACTGCCTGCGCGTCACCTCGCGCGGCCTGAGCCGCTTCGCGCTGCCGGAGATCACCCTCGACGGCGTCGCCTGCGCCCACAGCCGGTGCGCGACCGGCCTCCTGCGCTCGGTGGCCCACCGCCTGGTCGCCGACCAGCTCGCCCACCTGAAGGCCCACCCGCTCGCCACCTGCCACGAGATCGACGACCTCCTGCGCATCCAGCCGTCCGGCCCGTTCCGGGGCGGCCCGCCCTTCGGCGTGCGGCTGACCCCCTGCGAGACGGAGCGGGGCGAGCCGGGCAGGACGGGCCGCATCCGCCGCCTGAAGGTCGGCCCCGCGCCGGGCACCGGCCGGCTCACCTGCCTCAGGGTCGGTCCGCCCTCGGGCTTCACCGGCTCACTCAACGACTGGCTCTGCACCGCCCACGACGTGCGACCGGCCCTCGCGGCATGAGCACTTCACGGGGCTGTGGCGGCGACGGTGACCGGGGTGTTCGCCAGGGTGTTCGCAGGGGTGTTCGCCGGGGTCCAGGTGCCCGGCGTCCAGTTCGCCGGGGTGCTTCAGCGGCTGAGGACGCGGACGAAGGTCTGTTCGAGGGTGGCCGTGGGGTCCGGGGTGGGGTGCGGGGTGCGCCAGGCGACGTACCCGTCGGGGCGGACCAGCACGGCGCCGCCCTCGCGCACGCCGTACCGGTCGCGCCAGCGGCCCTCCACGTCCATCAGCTCGTCGTCCACCAGGATGCGGGTGAGCTGGAGGCCCAGCCGCTCCTTGACCACGCGGCCGGCGTCCATCCAGACCTGGCCCCCGCTCTTGTCGGCCAGCAGGACGAACCCCGAGCCGAACAGGTCGATGGTCGAGATGCGCTGCCCCTCCCAGTCGAGCGCCACATGCGGGGCGCGGCTGCCGGGGCGGCCGTTCGGGATGCGCGGGTCCTCCAGAAGGGAGCCGTCGTCGCCGGGCTCCTCCAGGACCGCGGTCGAGTGGTACCGGTAGCCGAGCATCGCCTGGAGGAAGTCGTCCAGGGGCTCGGGATGGTCGGTGCGTTCGTCCACGGGCATCCGTACCGCGAGGTTGGCGAGCTGGGCGTCGGCGGTCAGGTTGCCGATCGGGCGGCGTTCGGCGTCGTAGGTGTCCAGGAAACCGGGGCCGGCCTGGCCGCTGATCACCAGCCAGAGGCGCCAGGCGATGTCGCAGCCGTCCTGGAGGGCGGTGCTGCCGCCCTGGCCGCCGGTGGGCGGCATGGTGTGGGCCGCGTCGCCGGCGAAGAACACACGGCCGGCGCGGTAGGTGTCGGCCACCACGTGAGCCAGGCTGAACGTCGCCGTGTCCAGCACCTGCACGTCCAGGTCGGGGACACCGGTCCCGACGCGGACGAGCTCGACGCAGCGTTCCTCGGTGAGGTCGCCGCCGTCCTTCGACAGGTCCTGGTTGACGCCGAGCACGTGCGCGCCCACGCCGGTGCCGGTGACGATGACGCCGGTGAACGTGCCGTTCTGGAGATACCAGACGATGACCTCGCGCTCGTTCACCAGGCCGGTCAGGTCGGCGTCGAACATGATCGACCGCATCTGGACGAGGTCGCCCTTGCCGGAGGTGGGGACGGCCAGCCGTTCCCGCAGCGGGCTCCGGTGGCCGTCGGCCGCCACTACGTAGTCGGCCCGTACGACGGTCTCGACGCCGTCGGCGGCGCGGATCACGGCGGTGACGCCGTCGTCGTCCTGGTCGAGGGAGATCAGCTCGGTGGAGAAACGCAGGTCGGCTCCGAGCTCTTCGGCGTAGGCGCGGAGCACCCGTTCGACCTCCGACTGGGGGGCGCCCACCCGGGGCACGGGGGTGAGGTCGGCGAGGGCCTCGAACTCGCCCTGGTCCTCGAAGATCATGTTCGGGTCGGGGTCGGCCAGCGACTTGGCGATCGCGATCCGCATGGAGTCGCCGATGCCCGTCCAGATGTCGGCGAACGTCTGCTCGATCCCTGGAAGCGGGCGCAGCAGCTCGACCGCTCGCGGTCCCATGCCGAACGCCTTGGGCTGGATGGACGTGCTCGGGTGCCGTTCGACCAGCATGACGGGGACTTCACGCCACGCCAGCAGCGCCGCCGCGCTAAGACCGGCGTACCCGCCGCCGACCACCAGGACCGGCACTCGCTCTTGTCTCATTGCCTCCACCTCCGGGGGACAAGTAGTATCGCGTTCGACGTCCGAGCGACACGATATGTCGCGTCTGGATGGCGGTCAAGACATATCGCGATTTACCAAAGTCATCGGACCTTTCAGCTATCCACGTACTGCGAGCGCTTTCGCAGGTGGCACTCGCGAGCCTCTGGAAATCGGGCTGGGGGCGTCTATCGGGCGACGCTTCACGCGGTTGAGGCCGCGAACCGGCCTCGCCCCGGGAGCCGTGGACGCAACCCGTGGCTGGACGCAGGCGACTGTGTGACGGGCCTCGTGCTGAGGTTGAAGGTGGTTGCAAGGCGTCTTCGTGCTGGGGCTTTCAGGGCGTCGGCGGGCATCCGCCGCACCCGTGCCGCAGACCTACGTGCCGGGGAGAAGACCACCCGAGAGCGTGTGTGGCCTGGCCTTCCCAACACCCCGCCACCCGCGAACCTCAGCCTCACAACACCCACCAGCGCCCTCCCAGCCCTCCAGCCCGAGGTGCCCCTCTGGGGGCCGCCGTACGGGCCTCACCGCTGCACACCCGGTCTGGAGGTTCGCAGGCCGAGGGGTGATCCCGGCCCGTGCGGGCGGGGTGTACGGGGGAAGCGTCGTTCGACGGGTGTTGAAGCGGCCTGGGGGCCTGCTGGGAGGTGGTCGCCAGGTGCGAACTTGTGCCTCACCGCATCCCGGCCCCGCTCGCTGGCGATCCGGGGGCGTTGTGCGGGCTCGCCGCCGGAATGGTGGCGGGAGTTAGGAGAGGTGGCGTTCGAGGGATTCCAGTTTTGTGGTCATGCCGTCGGTCACGCCGGCGCGGAGGTCGGCCTTGAGGACCAGGCTGACCCTGGGGGCGACTTCGGCCACCGCGTCCACCGCGCGCCTGACCACGTCCATCACCTCGTCCCACTCACCCTCGATCGTGGTGAACATCGCGTCCGTACGGTTGGGCAGGCCGCTGTCGCGCACCACCTTGACGGCGCGGGCGACCGGTTCGGCGACTCCCTCGCCGACTCCCAGCGGGGTGATGGAGAATGCCACGATCATGCGACAGATCCCTCGTGTGACGGAATGCGGCTGGATGGGATCGATCGTAGCCGGGGCGAAGAGCCACGACGCGGGTGGGGCGCCGTGGCTGATCGCCGTACGTCACACGTGGTCGTGGTCGTGCTCTTCCTCGTCCTCGTCCTCGCTCGGCCCTTCGGACGGCTCCACCCCGAGAACGGCCTCGCGGGGCTCGATCTCGGTGATGTGGTCCACGAGCTGCAGCACGTGGTCGGGCTCGATCAGCCACTGCAGCGCCGAGGCGCCCGTCTCGTCGGAGTTGACCAGGTCGGCCTGCTCCGAACGCTCCTCGTCGCTGAGGTCGGCGTCGGGATGCCTGATCTCGGCCAGCGCCGCCGCCTGCAGCGCGTTCACGTCGAGCACCTCGACGGTCAGTTCGACCGTAAGGCGCAGGAACTTCGGTTCATCACTCATGGCGACGATGCTAGGGCAGCTTCCACTCGACAGGTGCGGCGCCTTGCTGGGTGAGCAGCTCATTGGCGCGGCTGAACGGCCGCGAGCCGAAGAAGCCGCTGCGCGCCGACAGCGGGGACGGATGCGCCGACTCGATGCGCGGCACGCTGCCGAGCATCGGCGCGAGATTGCGGGCGTCACGGCCCCACAGGATGGCGACCATCGGCTTGTCGCGGGCCACGAGCGCGCGGATCGCCTGCTCGGTGACCTGCTCCCAGCCCTTGCCCCGGTGGGAGGCGGGCTTGCCCGGCAGGACCGTCAGGACCCTGTTGAGCAGCAGCACACCCTGCTCGGCCCACGGGGTCAGGTCGCCGTTGGCCGGGCGGGGGAGGCCGAGGTCGGCCTCCATCTCCTTGTAGATGTTGAGCAGGCTCCCGGGCAGCGGCCGCACCTCGGGCGCCACCGAGAACGACAACCCGACGGGGTGGCCGGGCGTGGGGTAGGGGTCCTGCCCCACGATCAGCACCTTGACGTCGTCGAAGGGCTGGTTGAACGCGCGCAGGACGTTCGGACCCGCAGGCAGGTACTGCCTGCCCTCGGCGATTTCCTTGCGGAGGAACTCACCCATCAGGGAGATCTGCTCGGATACGGGCTCAAGAGCCTGAGCCCATCCGGCTTCGACGACTTCATGCAAAGGACGACCGGCCATGGCCGTGAAGCTTATCTAGGTCTGGTACGGCTTGCCGCCCAAACGGGTGGGCAAGCCGTACCGGAATGATCACAAGGCCGGTTTGCCAGGCTGGAACAACCAGGCGTCGAAGAGGGGGCCGAGCCGCTTGCCGGACACGCGTTCGGCCAGGGCGACGAAGGCGGCGGTGTCGGCGTTGCCGTACCGGTGCTCGCTCGCCCACGTGCGCAGGATCGTGAAGAACGCCTCGTCGCCGACGGTCCGGCGCAGGACGTGCAGGGTCGCGGCGCCGCGGTCGTAGACCGGGTCGTGGAAGAGCCCGGCGGCGTCGCCGGGATCGGCGGTGGGCATCTGCCAGAACTCGTCGTCGGCGGGCTTGGCGTAGACGCTGTCGAAGGAGGTCTGCACGGTACGGCTGCCGATCTTCTCCAGCCAGAGCCATTCGGCGTACGTCGCGAAGCCCTCGTTCAGCCAGATGTCGCGCCACAGCGTGGGTGTCACCGAGTCGCCGAACCACTGGTGGGCCAGCTCGTGGGCGAGTAGCGAGTCGCTCGGCGCCACCGGGTAGATGGGCCGGGTCTGGGTCTCCAGGGCGTAGCCGACGTTCGGCGCGTGGTCCACGATCCCGCCGGTGGAGGAGAAGGGGTACGGGCCGAAGAGGGAGCTGAAGTAGTCGAGGACCGGGGCGTGGCGTTCGGCGAAGTCCGTCGCCTTGTCGGCCAGTTTGGGGTCCACGGCGGTGATCACTCGGTAGCCGCCGACCCTGGTGTCGGTGAGCCGGAACTTCCCGATCGTCACCGTGGCCAGGTAGCTCGCCATGGGCTCGCGGGCGTCCCACACGTACGTGGTCCGGCCGCCGGCCGAGGTCCGCGACACCAGGTCCCCGTTGGCCACCGCGACCCTGGTGCTGGGGACGGTCACCGCGAACCGGTACGTCGCCTTGTCCGTCATGTGATGGTTGCCGGGGTACCAGGTCATCGCGCCCTGGGGCTCGTTGGCGTTGAAGACGCCGTCGCCGGTCCGGATCCAGCCGTCCCTTGAGCCGTCGGGGTCGAGGACGTACGTGGGGCGGCCGTCGTACCGGACGACGACGGAGAAGGTTCGTCCGGAGGCCAGCGTGGCGGCGGGGGTGACGATCAGCTCCGAGCCGCTGCGCGCGAAGGCGGCGGCCCGGCCGTCCACGGTCACCGAGCGCACCGAGAGCGTGGCGACGAGGTCGAGGTCGAAGCGGCTCAGCGCCTGGGTGGCGCGGGCGGTGACGGCGGCGACGCCGGTCAGGACGTTCGAGGAGGGGTCGTAGTCGAGGGCGAGGTCGTAGTGGCCGGCGTCGTAGCCGCCGTTCCCCTGGTCGGGGAAGTACGGGTCGCCCGCCCCGGGAGCGCCGGGGCTGCCGCCGAGCGCGACGGCGGGGGGGAGGGGTAAGGAGATGAAGGCCGCTGCTGCCAGGGCGAGGAGACGCTTCATGAACAATCATCGGAGGTTCGGTCGAACCTGTTACGGGCGCCCGCCTGCCCCCCTCGGGAGGCGGGCGCCCGCCGGGAATGGCCTACTTGACGGAACCGGCCATCATGCCCTGGACGAAGTACCGCTGGAACGCGAAGAACAGCGCCAGCGGGATGATCAGCGACAGGAACGCGCCGGAGGAGAGGATGTCAACGTTCGACCCGAACTGCCGCATCTGCGACTGCAGGGCCTTGGTCATCGGCTGGTTGTCGGTGTTGGCGAACACGAGCGCGATGAGCATGTCGTTCCACACCCACAGGAACTGGAAGATGCCGAGCGAGGCGATCGCCGGCTTGCCCAGCGGGAACACGACCTGCGCGAAGATCTTCCACTCCGGTGCGCCGTCCATCCGGGCCGCCTCCAGCAGCGAGGCCGGGATGCCGACGAAGAAGTTGCGCAGCAGGAAGATCGCGAACGGCAGGCCGAACGCCGTGTGGAAGAGGACCACGCCGGGGATCGTGCCGAAGATCCCGATGCCGCCGTAGAAGGCCGCGACGGGGATCAGCGCGATCTGGATGGGCACGATCAGCAGGCCCACCACGACCAGGAACGCCGTGTCCCGCCCGCGGAACTCCATCCACGCGAACGCGTACGCCGCCATGGCCGCGATGCCGATCACGAGGACCGTGGTCGGCACGGTGATGGCCACCGTGTTCCAGAACGACGAGGTGAAGCCGCTGGCCAGCAGGTTCTTGTAGTTGGCCAGGGTCAGCTCGGCGGGCTTGGTGAAGATCGTCCACCAGCCCTCGGCGTTGTTCACCTTCACGGTGCGCATGGAGACGACCAGCAGGCCCAGCGTCGGCACCAGCCAGAACAGGCCGAGCAGGATCATGATCACCTGGACGGCCCCGCCGCCCAGGCGGTCCACGATCCGGCCCGCCAGGCCCCTGCGCGGCGCGCCCGACTCCCGCCTGTGGGCTGCGGTCACGGTCGCGGTCGTCATGAGTCTTCCCTCCTGAACCGGCGGATGTTCATGATCATGAAGGGAAGGACCAGGATGAGCAGGAACACCGCGAGTGCGCTGCCGAGCCCCTGGTTGTTCCCGCCGCCGAACGACACGCGCCACATCTCCAGCGCGACCACGTTCGACTGCGGCTGAACCGAGGCCGGCGCGATGATGTAGACCAGGTCGAACACCTTCAGCGTATTGATGATCATCGTCACGAAGACGACGAGCAGCACCGGCGACAGCAGCGGCACGGTGATCCGCCGGAACACCTGCCACTCGGTCGCGCCGTCGATGCGGGCGGCCTCCAGCGCGTCGCGCGGGATGGCCGCGAGTCCGGCCGCGATCAGCACCATCGCGAACCCGGCCCACACCCAGACGAACGCGCCGATGATCGCCGGCGTGATGAGCGCCGGGCCGAGCCAGGTCAGGCCGCCGTAGCTGGCCTGGAAGTTCGACTGCGGGAGCCGTACGACGTAGGAGCCGGCCGGCAGGCCCGTGAAGGTGAAGGAGCCGTCGGCGGCGGTTGTGGCGGTGCCCGCGACCTGGCCGTCCTTGACCGCCTCGACCGTCATGCCGGGCAGGCCCTTCTCGGTCGGGTCCACGGCGCCGCTCTGGCCGCCGCCGCCCTGCGTGAAGTCGAACCACACCGTCCCGGACACCGCGGAGCCGCCCGAGGGGGCGCGGGCCGGCTGCGCGTTGGACGGCATGATCTGCGGCTTGACGCCCACGATCGGGATCAGCACCGGCGTGCCCGCCTGGACGGGCTGCTTGGTGACGACCGCGCCGTTCTGCTCGTTCACCGGCGACTGGTCGCCGGTGCGGGGACGGGCCTCGGGATAACCCTGCGAGGAGGAGAACGTGTCGTGCACGGTGGTGAGCACGGCGTTCGCCAGCCCCTTGTCGGGGTCCTCCTCGTAGACGAGGCGGAAGATGACGCCGGCGGCCATCAGCGAGACGGCCATCGGCATGAACACGATCAGTTTGAACGCGGTCGACCACCTGATGCGCTCGGTCAGCACCGCGAAGATCAGGCCGAGCGTGGTGACCACGATCGGCGCCACGACCACCCAGATGAGGTTGTTGCGGATCGTGACGAGCATGCCGCCGTCACTGAAGATCGTGGCGTAGTTGCCCAGCCCCACGAACCCGCTGCCCGACGAGTCGAACAGGCTGCGGAAGATGGAGTAGACGATGGGGTAGACCACCCAGACGCCGAGCAGCAGAGCCGCCGGCAGGAGGAAGGCGATGGCGACCGCCGGCGATGGGCCGAGGCGTCGTCTCGTACGGGGGGTTTCAGCCGGTCCTGCGGAGGGCCCGCCCGCGATCTTCGCGGGCGGGACCGCCGGGCCGTCCAACCGTTCGGTCACGGCCTTACCTCTTTACTTCCAGGCCTTCTTGGCCTCGGCCTCGAGCGCGGCCTGCGCGCCCTTGACGTCGCTGGGGTTGCGCAGGAAGTCCTGCAGCACCTTCCACTCGCCCTTGCCGTCCGTGCCGCCGAAGGCGCTCGGCGCCAGGTCGGACATGTCGTAGCGGACGGCGTCACCGGCGGAGACGATCGTCTGGCCGAGCTGCTTGGTCAGCTCGTCGGGGTAGTTGTCGGGGGAGACGTTCTTGTTGGGCGACAGGTAGCCGGGGAGCTTGGCCCAGATCTCGCCGCCCTCCTTGGAGGCCAGGAACTGCACCAGGGCCATCGCGCCGGGGGAGTCCTTCATGACCACGGCCACGTCGCCGCCGAGCACGACCGGAGCGGTGTCGCCGGCCTTCGGGAACGGGAAGTACTTGGCGCCCTCGCCGACCTTGGCGCCGTCCTGGGTGGCCTGGGTGGCCACGAAGTCGGCCTCGATGACCATGGCGGCCTTCTTGTTGCCGTAGACCTTGGTCACGCAGGTCGGGAAGTCGGTCTGCAGCGCGCCGGAGGAGCCGTCGAGCACGAACTCCTTCTTGCCGGCGATCTGCGCGATCTTCTCCAGGGCGGTGGCGACGCTGGCGTCGGTCCAGGGGATCTCGTGCTTGGAGAGCTTGTCGTAGTTCTCCGGGCCGGCGGTGGACAGGTAGACGTTCTCGAACAGGTCGGTGAGCGTCCAGCCGGAGGCGCCGCAGAGGGAGAAGGGCGGGGTGCCGGAGTCGGCGATGGTCTGACCGGCCTTGATCAGCTCGTCCCAGGTGGTCGGCACCTGAACGCCGGCCTCCTCGAAGGCGTCGGAGCGGTACCAGACCAGCGACTTGTGCGCCGCCTTGATCAGCACGCCGTACACCTTGCCGTCGGCGGAGCCCAGCTCCTTCCAGTACGGGGTGTAGTTGGTGTCGATCTCCTGCGTGACCTCGGGGGTCAGCGGCTTGAGCGCGTCCTGCTTGGCGTACTGCTGAACCAGACCCGGCTGCGGGAGGATCGCGACGTCCGGCGGGTTCTTGCCCTGGATGCGCGGGCCGAGGTAGGCGCCGGTGTCCTCACCGGTGGAGGCGTACGTGACCGTGGCGCCCGTCTTGTCGGTGAAGGCCTTGAGCACCTGCTCGAAGTTCTTCTGCTCCGCGCCGGTCCACTTGGCGGCGACCTCGATCTTGACGCCTTCGAGCGTCTTGGCGCCGCCGGCGGGGCTGGCCGGTGCCGACTCCGAGGCGGAGGGGGTCGTCGTCGTCGGGGCGTTGCCGCAGGCGGCGACGGCTACCGCGAGCCCTGCCAGGATCACTGCTGCTCTGGCTTTACGCATGGCTTGCCTCACTGGGTTCTGATGATCTCTTCGAGTTCTGACTTCATGGAGGCCGCGACGTCGTCAGCGGACTCCTTCGCAGGATTGGCCAGGGCTTTGGTGACCGAGCTGGCGATCACCAGGCTCACCTGGTTGTAGTTGGCGCTCACCGGCCGTGGCTTCGCGGCGAGGATGCTCTCCTTGAGCACGGGGAGGTACGGGAAGCGCTTGATCAGGCCCGGGTCGTCGTACAGCTCGGTCCACACGGGCGGGAAGGAGCCCTCGGTGAGGACGCGACGTTCGTTCTCCAGGCTGGTGAAGTAGCGGATGAACTGCTGTGCGGTGTGCTGGTACTTGGAGTAGGCGCTGACGGCCAGGTTGATGCCGCCGAGCGTGCTGGATCCGGGGCCGTTCAGTCCGGGCAGCCGGGTCACGGCGAACCGGTCGCCCAGCTTGGCCCTGGCCGGGCCGTAGGCGTGCGGCCAGTTGCGGGCGAACGCCAGCCTCCCCTCCTGGAAGGCCAGGCGGGTCTCCTCCTCCTTGAAACGCAGGGAGTCGTCGGTGATCCAGCCCTCCCGCAGGCCCTGCATCAGGAAGTCGAGCGCGATTCTCCCCTTGGCCGGATCGAGGGTCACCTCCGTGCCGTCGTGGTTGAGAATCTGCCCGCCCGCCGACTGCACCGCCTCGGAGAAGTTCACCGTCAGGCCCTCGTAGGCGAGGAGCTGGGTGGCGTACCCGCCGAGGTCACGCTTTTTCGTCACTTCTCGTGCTTTATCGCGAAGCTCCGCCCAAGTCTGGGGCGGTTTCTTGATCAAGTCGGTCCGGTAGTAAAGCAGTCCCGCGTTGCTGGTGTACGGGACGGCCCAAAGCTTGCCCTTGTAGACGGCCGTGTCCACGACGGGCGGCAGGAACCTGTCGAGCGGGAAGAGCCCGCGCTCCAGGGGGATGATCCAGCCGTTCTCCGCGAACTCGGCGGTCCACACCACGTCGAGCCCCAGCACGTCGTACCGGTTGCTCTGGGCTTGGAGGTTGGCCACCATCTGCGCACGTTGCTCGTCGGCGGCCTCGGGCAGCTCCAGCAGCGTCACCTTCTCGGCCGGGTGGGCCTGGTTCCAGCGGTCCAGCAGGGGTTGCAGGTACGCCGTGGTGTCGCGTCCGGTGGCGAAGGTGATCGGGCCTGTGCCGCCCGTTCCCGTCTCGCCGCCGCCCTCGTCACCCGCCACCGTGCATCCGGCCGCCAGCAGGACGACCAGGACGAACGAAAGCGGGCGCAGCACTCTGTTTCCTCCACATTCAGCGGGGCTACATACGTGTTAGGTAGATGCATTCATGTTATGCACACCTGTAATCTGATGGTCAACGGAAACCTACGTAACGCTCACGTAACACAAAGCGGGGAGGTGAGGCGTGCGGCTTCACCTGCTGGCGCTCCTGGCCAAGGAACCGGCCCACGGCTACGAGCTCAAACAGGCCCTCGAGCAGACATTCGGCAGCGCCTACCCCTCCCCGAACATCGGCCAGATATACGTGACCCTCGGCCGGCTGGAGAAGGACGGGCTGGTCAGGGCCGTCGACGTCGAACAGTCCAACCGGCCGAACAAAAAGGTCTACTATCTGACCGCGAAGGGCCGCGACCTGCTCTCCATCTGGGTCGACGAGCCCACCGAGGGGCCCAGGGTGCGCGACGAGTTCTTCATGAAGCTCGTGCTCGCGCCGCTCACCGGCATCGCCGACCGGATGGCGCTGATCAACCGCCAGCGCCGCCACTACCTGTCGCTCATGGGCGACCTCAACGACCTGCTTTCCCGTACGGCGCCCACCGACAGGGTCGCCCTGCTGCTGATCGAAGGCGCCATGCTGCACCTGCAGGCCGATCTTGACTGGTTGGAGCGATGCCAGGAGGATCTGGCATGAGCTCGGTCCTAAAAGCGGTCAATCTGGTCAAAATCTACCAGGATGGCGCGGTGCCGGTCCCGGCCGTGCGCGGGGTGGACCTCCAGGTCGAGCCGGGTGAGTTCGTTGCGATCATGGGGCCGTCCGGCTCGGGCAAGTCCACGCTCGTGCACATGCTCGGCGGGCTCGACGCGCGTACCAGCGGCGAGATCTGGCTCGACGGGCAGCGGGTCGACACCCTGTCCGAGAGCGCCTGGGCGCTGCTGCGGCGCAAGAAGGTCGGCTTCGTCTTCCAGTTCTTCAACCTGGTCGCCAACATGACCGTCGGCGACAACGTCGAGCTGCCCGCGTTGCTGGCCGGGGCCTCGCCCAAAGTGGCCCGCGAGCGGCGGGAGAGCCTGCTCGGCGCGCTCAACCTGGCCGACCGCGCCGGAGCCTCGCCCGCCCAGCTTTCTGGCGGCGAGCAGCAGCGCGTCGCGCTGGCCAGGGCGCTGGCCAACAAGCCAAGCCTGCTGCTGGCCGACGAACCGACCGGCAACCTCGACAGCCGCAACACGCGCGACGTGCTGCGCCTGCTCGGCGACGTGCACAAAGAGGGGCAGACGATCGTCATGGTCACCCACGACGCCCGGGTGGCCAGCCTGGCCGACCGGCTGGTGTCGCTGTCCGACGGCGAGATCGTCGACGACGGCCGCATCGCCCGCCGCCGTAACCGCACCGCCGGCGAGGTGATCGACCTCCGATGAGCACCACCCGGGCCGGGAGCCGGTGGATCAGGGCCGACCTGCGGGCGAGGAAGGGCCAGGCGGTGCTCACCGTGCTGGTCGTGGCCGGGATCGTGGCCGCCCTGATCACCGCCGCGACCCTCCTGGAGGACGGCACCAACCCCTGGCGCAGCCTGTCGGCCCAGACCGACGGCGCCCACGTCTGGGTCTACACTGACGACGCCCCGGACGTCGCCCTCGACCGCATAGACGGCGTCACGGGCGTCGCCGGGCCCTACCGCTCGGCCCCCGTCACCGTGGCCCAGGAGGGCAAGAAGGAGCCCGCGTCGCTGCGCGCGATGCCCGCCGCGCCGTCGCCGGTGGCCCACCCCGTACTGGCCGAGGGGAGGTGGCTCGACGCCGGACAGCCCGACGGCGTGGTCGTCGAGCACTCCTTCGCCAGGTCGCTGGGCCTGGCGATCGGCTCGCCTTTCACGGTCATCGCGCTCAGCGGCGAGCGCCACGCCCTCTACGTACGCGGTGTCGTCGACTCGGCCGACCAGGGCTTCTACCCCGAGTGGACGCCGGGCCTGGCCTGGGTGCTGCCCGCCACGCTCGACCGCATCGAGCCCATGCTGGGCCGCAGCGAATGGGTGACCGGTCTGCGCCTGACCGACCCCGACGCCAGCCAGGTCGTCGCCCAGCGCGTCGTCGTGATGCTGGAGGACAGACTCCAGCGCGTCTACACCTGGCGCGAGGTCAGGGCCGCGATGGAGCTGGACAACCGGCTGCTCGGCACGCTGCTCGCGCTGTTCGGCGTCGTGGGCATGGTCGCGGCGGCGCTGGCACTGGCCAACGCGGCCGGCGGCCGGGTGCTCGGCCAGCTGCGCGACCTGGCCACGCTCAAGTCCATGGGCTTCACCGGCGGCCAGGTCGCCCTGCTGCTCCTGGTCGAGCACGGCGCGCTCGGACTGCTCGGCGTGGGTCTCGGCGCGCTGGCGGGCTGGGGGGCGACGGTGGTCGTGCTGGGCACGTACTCGGCCGCGCCGGTGCCGGTGCTGGCCATCGTGGCGGGCACGACGCTCGTGGTGCTCGGCGCGGTGGGCGTGCCCGCCTGGCGGGGCGCGCGCACACCGCCGATCCCCGCCGTACCGGCCTCGCCGCCGCGCGGCCACCTGTCCAGGCTGGCCCGCCTCGGCCTCCTCGTACGCCTCCCGCCCGCCCTGATCCTCGGCACCCGCGACGCCTTCACCAGGCGCGTGCCGGCGTTCCTGACGGCGTTCGGACTGGCCGTGCCGATGATGATGATCACGATCGGCCTCGGCGTCTGGTCCACCCTCGACAACTTCCTCAGCCACCCCGAGCAGGTCGGCCAGCACGCCAGCCTGTACGTACGCCCCGGCAAGCAGATGGAGTCGGCCGACGCCAAACGCATCGCCGAACGCGACCGCGACGTGCGCTCGGTCTACCCGGGCACCGACGTGAACGCCCTGGCCCCGGGCGAGGCCCGGTCGGTCCGGGTACGGGCCGTCGGCAGCTCGGCCGACCCCTACCCCTTCCCCGTCGTGGAGGGCCGGGGCTACACCGAGCCTGGCGAGGCGGTGGCCGGACAGGGCCTGCTCGACCTCCTGGGCGTCCGGATCGGCGACCGGGTACGCCTGACCGTGGGCGGCTCGCCGCTGATCGTCCGGATCGTCGGCCGTACGGTCGAGCCCGACCTGGACGGCGAGGTGCTCTCGGTGGGCCTAGACAGCCTGGCCGCCAAGGACTCCGTGCCGCCCCAGTACTACGCGCTGGCCCTGCGGCCGGGCGCGGACAAGGCGGAGGTGCGCGCGAGGCTGCTGGCGGACTCGGCGGAGGGGCTCGACGTGCAGGCCGCGGTCAACCCGGCCGACCGGCTGTCGATCATCAGAGTGGTGATCGTGGCGCTGATCGGCGTGCTGGCCCTGATCGGGCTGGCCAACCTGCTCACCGCGAGCGCGATCGGGTTGCGTGACCACGCCTTCGACCTGGCCGTGCTCAAGGCCATGGGGCTGACGCCACGCCAGGTCATGGCCACGCTGGTGACCGGTACGGGCCTGCTGGTCGTGCTCGGCGTCGGCGCCGGCACGGCGGTGGGGGCGTCGGTGGTGGTGGGGCTGATCGATCTCCAGGGTCACACGAGCGGCGTGGGCGCCGGCATCGGCCGCGCGCCCGCGCCGCTGACCCTGATCGTGGCCGTGGTCGCGGCCGTGGGCACGGCCCTCGCGGTGGCGATCATTCCCGCCCGCCGCGCGGCCCGTGCCCAGGTGCCCGTCACTTCGCGCTGATCTCCTCGGGCTTCAGCGCGAACCAGTAGAACCCGTGGCCCGGCAGGGTCAGCAGGTAGGGCAGCTCACCGATCCTCGGGAAGCGCACCCCGCCGCGGGCCTCGACCGGCACCATGCCCTCGAACCGGCGCAGGTCCAGCTCGACGGGCTGCGGGAACTTCGACAGGTTGTTGACGCACAACATCACGTCGTCGCGGTCCTCGCGCACGTACGTGAGCACGCACGGGTTGGAGGACCACATCTCGGTGTAGGCGCCGGTCCCGAACACCGCGTGGTTCTTGCGGATCTCCAGCATGCGCCGGGTGAAGTGCAGCAGTGAGCCCTCGTGGCGCTGCTGTGCCTCCACGTTGACCGCCTGGAAGCCGTAGATCGGGTCCATGACGGCGGGCAGGTAGAGGCGGCCCGGGTCGGCCGAGGAGAACCCGGCGTTGCGGTCGGGGCTCCACTGCATCGGCGTACGGACCGAGTCGCGGTCCTCCAGCCAGATGTTGTCGCCCATGCCGATCTCGTCGCCGTAGTACATGACCGGCGAGCCGGGCAGCGACAGCAGCAGGGCCGTGAACAGCTCGATCAGGTCCCTGTTGTTGTCCAGCAGGGGCGCGAGGCGCCGCCTGATGCCGAGGTAGGCCCGCATGCGCGGGTCCTTGGCGTACTCGTTGTGCATGTAGTCGCGCTCTTCCTCGGTCACCGTCTCGAGCGTGAGCTCGTCGTGGTTGCGCAGGAAGATGCCCCACTGTGCCGTGTCGGGCAGCTTGGGGGTGCGGGACATGATCTCGGAGATCGGCTCGCGGGTCTCCTTCTTCACCGCCATGTAGATGCGCGGCATCAGCGGGAAGTGGAAGGCCATGTGGCACTCGTCGCCGCCGGTGGTGGGGTCGCCGAAGTACTCGACGACGTCCTCGGGCCACCCGTTGGCCTCGGCCAGCAGCACGCGGTCGGGGTAGAGCCGGTCGACCTCCGAGCGGATCTTCTTCAGGTACGCGTGCGTCTCCGGCAGCCCGGAGCACGCGGTGCCCTCACGCTCGAACAGGTACGGGACCGCGTCCAGGCGGAAGCCGTCGATGCCCAGGTCCAGCCAGAACCGCAGCACCTCCAGCATGGCCTCCTGCACCGCCGGGTTGTCATAGTTCAGGTCCGGCTGGTGGTGGAAGAAACGGTGCCAGTAGTACTGCTTGCGCACCGGGTCGTACGTCCAGTTGGACTCCTCGGCGCCGATGAAGATGATGGGCGCGTCCGGATAGCCCGTGGGCTCGTCCGACCAGACGTAGAAGTCCCCGTAGGGCCCCTCCGGGTCATGCCTGGAGGCCTGGAACCACGGGTGCCTGTCGCTGGTGTGGTTCATGACGAGGTCGGTGATGATCCGCAGACCCCGCTCGTGCGCGGCCTCGATCAACTGGACGAAGTCCCCCAGGTCACCAAAATCCGGGAGGATCTTCATATAGTCCGAAATGTCATAACCGCCGTCGCGCAGCGGCGACTCGTACAGCGGCAACAGCCAGAGGCAGTCCACGCCGAGCCATTCAAGGTACCCGAGCTTCTCGATGAGACCGCGCAGGTCCCCCGTACCGTCGCCGTTGGAGTCCTTGAACCCCCGGACGAGAACCTCGTAGAACACCGCCCGCTTGTACCATCGCGGATCTTCGGAGACGAACGCCTCAGAGATCGACTCCGGTGATGGGGATGCGTTGATCATGATGTCGCTCACAGGAAGAGATGTGGGCAGGACGAAGTCACCGGTTACCCCGGCGTTCTTAGCTGGTGACCGCGCCGCGTGGAGTCGTCATCCCTGCGAACTCCATGCCCTCGAACGAGACCGGATTTGTGATCTGGTGCCCGTTTGTTGCGGCGCTTACGGGCCGAACACTACCAGCCCGTTGGCTTTCCGGAACCCGCTTCTGCTGTGCGACGTGTAATACCCGCGAGATCAGTATGTAATCGCCCTGTTACCCAGAGTTCGCTAAAAAGGCGGCGTGACGTCCGGGAGGTCGTTCTCGAAGTCGTTCAGCCAGAGTCCGAAAAGCACCAGCCCGCGCACCCAGAACCGGTCGTTCCAGCCGCTGAACCGGGTCAGGGCGTCGGGACCGCCGGCGATCATCTCGTGCAGCTCGTCGGAGAACATTCCGGGCACGCGCCGGGCCACCACGTCGAGCATCCCGTGGGAGTAGGCCCGCGCCGGGGCCGCCGTGGAACGCAGGGGCACCCGCTGGAGCGGCTGCTTGACCACGTTCGTGGAGGGCAGCGCGGCCACCCTCGGGTTGGCCGCGTGCAGCACCTCGCGGTAGAAGCGGCCCTTGTCCTTGCGCCCGACGCCGACGCTGAGCGCGGCGTCGAAGAAGGCGGGGTGGATGAACGGCGCCGCGAACGACGCCTCCGGGCCCACCAGGTTGACCGCGGAACGCGCGATGCCGCGCACGGTCCTGGTGTGCAACACCGACAGCGGCAGCTCGGCCCGGTGCCCGTGGAGCATCGAGGTGGCCGCCGCGAACTGCTCGCGCACGGTCTCCTCCATCCACTGCGCGGCGGCCTTGGACAGGAACGGCTGCGTGGGCGCCCCGAGCGACAGCGAGCCCAGCAGCGCCGCCGAGCGTTCGGCCTGCGTCCTGGCCTCCAGGGCGGCGCCGCTGACCATGAAGTTCTTCAGCAGCGGACCGCCGGCCAGGCCGTCCACCAGGATCCGGCCCGAGCCGTGCACCTCCTTGGCGAAGGGCGCGTACCAGGCGTGGTGCGGGGTCAGGTACTCCAGCCTGCGGGCCACTTCGGCGGCGTCGCCGGGGTAGGCGGCGGCGTCCTGGGTGATCACCCGGTGCGGGATGCCCAGCTCGCGGGTGATCGACCTGGCGAAGGCGATGTCGGTGTCGGTGCCGTCGTCGGGGCTGGTGGTCCACGACTCGACGTCGGCGCCGCGGGCCATGGCCACGCTCGCCAGCAGGCGCGAGTCGTAGCCGCCGCTGACCGGTACGAGCAGTTTGCGCCCGTCGTAGTCCTCGTAGACGTGGTGCAGCAGCTCGACGATCTCCTCGGCGCTGGTCCAGGCCTCGTACGGCTCGGTGCGCAACCAGCGCGGCAACCGGCGCTCGGTGGACAACCGGCCGTGCTCGAACACCAGCGCGCTCGACCCCGGCAGGCGCCTGACCTCCCGGTACGGGGTCGCCTCGCCCATCGGGAACGTCACCTGGATGATCGAGGCCCACGCCGCCCAGTCGATCTCGATGGGCACCAGGCTGAGCAGCGGCTGGATCAGCGAGGAGAAGTAGACCGCGTCGCCCTGGCGTACGTAGTAGACGTCGACCAGGCCGAGCGCGCCCGCGTGCAGCGTCACCCGCGCGCCGTCGCCGACGAGGCCGGGCGTCTCGTACGTCTCCGCGACCGTGATCCAGTCCTCGGCCGCAGCGGGCTTGCGCTCACCCCATGAGAACGCGAACGCGCCGCCCGCCCGGTGGTAGGGCGGCAGCGGCGCGGAGCTGAACAGCGCGGCCTCGTCCGTCTGGAGCGCGGGCCGCACCTTGGGGCCCGCGGCGGTGAGTTTGCCCAGTATGGAGGTGTCGATCCGACCGAGAGCGCCGCATACATAGGGTCGCACGTTGAACTGCACCGGATCTCATCCCTTCGAGACGCTTCCTGCAAAAGAGTATCCTTTGCCGGGCTAAGAGAGCGGAGGTCCCGGTTGTCTACCGAGCTGGAAAGCACGCGTCGGGCGTTGCGGGAGGCTGTCGCGCAGGCCGAGCGCGCGGCCGAACTGGCCAGGCTGCTGGACGCCGCGCAGTCCAGGCTGGCGGCGGCCGAGGAGAACGCCGAGGAGGTCAGGAAGCTGGCCGAACGGCTGAGCGAGACCGAGGAGCGGCTGGAGGTCGAGCGGGCCGCGGCCGACAAACTGCGCAGGGAGCTGGCCGAGCAGCGCTTCCAGGCCGAGGTGGCCAACTGGAAGTTGTCCTCGATCAAGGTCGCCCGCTGGAACCGGCTGGGCGACGCGATCAAGAGCGGCAGGAACAACCCGATGCGCCTGGCCAAGGGGCTCAGGGGCGCGGCCAAGCCGGTCAAGCGGCCGATCGCGCCCAAGCGCAGGCCGGTGGCCGCCCAGGGCGGCAAGGAAGCGCGTCCAGGGGCCTCCTTCCAGGCCACCAGCACGACCAGGACGCTGGGCGGGGCCTCGTTCAAGCTCAAGCCGTACCGGGTGCCCACCGGGCCCAACACCCGGCCGCACCTGACCGCGGCCGTGATCGCCGATCCGCACGTCGAGGCGCTGCTGCGCTACGAGTGGCGCCAGACGACCGGCTTCACGCCGCGCGACTTCGCCAGGGTGTTGCCGCTGGAGGTGCCCCACCTGCTCGTGGTGGAGTCCGTCACGCAGGGCCCGTGGCTGGAGGAGCTGACCGGCGAGCCGGGCGAGGGGCTCAAGGCGCTGCTGGCCTGGTGCGCCGAACGCGGCATCCGCACCGTCTTCTGGCACACGCAGGGCGACGTCGCCGACTACGCCGCCGCCGCTGCGCTGTTCGAGCACCGCTTCACCAACGACACCACCGTCGCCTGGCCGCGCCTGCACTTCGGCGTGCAGCCGCGGGTGCACAACCCGCTGCCGCTGGCCGGCGGGCGCATCGACCGCGTGCTCACGCTCGACCAGCTCCTGCCGCCGCACCTGGCCTATCCCGACGCTCTCACCTCCTATCGCTGGCCCGCGGCGGCCGACTGCCCGCCGGGCACACCCCAGTGGCGGCTGGCCGAGATCGCGGCCTGCGGCACGCCGATCGGCACCGAGCCCGACTCACGGCGGGCGCACGTGGCGCTGCGGCGGGCGTACGACATGGGGACGATGACCGAGCGCGTGGACGAGCTGCTGGAGGCCGTCGGGCTGCCCTGCGTACGCGCCACGCTGAACACCTCCGTGTTGCTGCCCGTCCTCGACCCGGCGCTGATGGAGCACGCGCTGGCCCAGGTGGCCAGGCAGTCGGACGTCGCCCAGGTCGTCGTCATCGGCCCGCCCGAGGCCGAGCTGCGCGCCCGTGACGTGCTGATCGACGCCGAGGTCCTGTACCGGCGGCCGCACCCGGCGATGTCCGAGGGCGCGATGCTGGCCAAGGGCCTCGACCTGTGCGAGGCCGACCTCGTCGCGGTCATGGACCCGCGCGACGTGTACGGCTCCAACTACCTGTCGGACCTGCGCCGGGCGTTCCTGTTCAGCACGGCCGACATCGTGGGCAAGGCCGCCTTCTACGCCCACCTGCGCAAACCCCAGGCCACCCTGCTCAAGCAGCCGGACGCCGAGTACGCCTACCTCCCCGAGATCGCCGGAGCCACCCTGCTGGCCCGCAGGAACACCCTGCGCGAGGTGGGCTTCGCCGACCTCACCGAGGGCTGGGACGAGGTCATGATGCGGCAGTGCCGCACCGACGGCGTCAAGGTGTTCTCCGCCGACCGGTTCGGTTACGTACGGGTGCGCGACGAGGACCGCTGGCTGCTCGGCGCGGCCCACCTGGTCGAGTACGGCTCGGCGGAGCCGCACGCGCTGATCTGACGCCTACGCTGAGGTCATGATCGACCTGCTGGCCGAGGTGCTGGGGGAGCCGCCGGCGCCCGACGGCACGTGGGAGCGGGAGGCCGTCTACGTGTCGGCCGCCGCGCTGCGCCGCCGGATCCCCCCGCACGACCTGGCCGCGCGGGTACGTGCCGTGCCCGGCGTGGCCGGGGCCGAGGTGCGGGGGAACGGCTTCCTGCGGATCGTCGTGGCAGAGCCGGGGCGGCTCGTCGAGTCGGTGATCCCGCCGGACCTGCCCGAGCCGGCCTGGCCCGACTTCCCCCGTACCTGGGACAACCCCGGCTTCGTGGTCCGGTACGGCCACGCGCGCGCCTGCGCGGTGCGGCGGTGGGCCGGGGCGCTCGGGGTGCCGCTCACCGGGTTCCGGCCCGAACTCCTCGACGGCCCCTACGACCGGCGGGTGTTGCGGGTGCTGGCCGAACTGCCCGGACGGGCCGTGAGCCGCGACCCCGGTTGGGAGAGTTACCTGGTCCGGCTGGCGCTGGCCTACCACGACGCCCACGAGCACGCGCCCGCCGTCCCGGTGGGGGACGAGCCCGTCCGGCCGGTGCACACGGCGCGGTTGAGGCTGGCGGAGGCCGTACGGGTGGTACTGGTGGGACCGGAAAGACTGTGATGTATCGGAAAATATCCGGCCAAACCGCGAAAAATCGTAAAAATATCGCTTGTGGACCTTGATCGCGTCTCGATACGTGGGCATCGGTCCTGGGAGGGGCGGCGATTCCGATAGCCTCGTTCGGGTGAGTCGATTCGTCCATCCAGCCGGGGACCGGCACGCCGAGATGCTGCCCCACGAGCGCCCGCCGATGGCGCCCGCCGACCTCAACCGGATCAATCCCGCGATCTGGCCCCGAACGTCGACCCGGACCGATGGCACGCTCACTGTCGGCGGCGTCGACGTGCGCGATCTGGCCCGCGAGCACGGCACCCCGCTCTACGTGCTCGACGAGTCCGACGTGCGCTCCCGGATGCGCGACTACGCCACGGCCTTCCAGGGCTCCGAGGTCCACTACGCGGGCAAGGCGTTCCTGTGCAAGGAGATCGTGCGCTGGCTGGCTGAGGAAGGGCTCGGGCTCGACG
Organism: Nonomuraea spiralis; assembly: GCF_014648435.1. GTDB lineage: Bacteria > Actinomycetota > Actinomycetes > Streptosporangiales > Streptosporangiaceae > Nonomuraea > Nonomuraea spiralis. Next base: position 318,214 of record NZ_BMRC01000008.1, on the reverse strand, counting down.
TCGCCAGCGGCGGCGAGCTGGCGGTGGCGCTCAGCGTCGGCTTCCCGCCCGAGCGCATCACCCTCCACGGCAACAACAAGTCCAAGGCCGAGCTGACCCGGGCCCTCGAGTGCGGCGTCGGGCACATCGTGGTCGACTCCTACGAGGAGATCGCCCGCCTCGGCTACCTCGCCGAGCAGCTCGGCAAGCGGCCCAAGGTGATGATCCGGGTGACCACCGGGGTCGAGGCCCACACCCACGAGTTCATCGCCACGGCCCACGACGACCAGAAGTTCGGCCTGTCGCTCAACACCGGGGCCGCCGCCGAGGCCGTGCGCCGCATCCTCGCCCTGCCGCAGCTCGACCTGGTCGGGCTCCACTCCCACATCGGGTCGCAGATCGTCGACACGGCCGGGTTCGAGGTCGCCGCGCGGCGCCTGGCCACGCTGCTCGTGCAGATCAAGGACGAGCACGGCGTGGTCCTGCCCGAGCTCGACCTCGGCGGCGGCTACGGCATCGCCTACGTCGAGGGCGACGAGGCCCCCGACATCAAGGAGCTGGCCGACGGCCTGCGCGAGATCGTCGCCAAGGTCTGCGTCGACGCCGGCCTGCCGGTGCCGCGCCTGACCGTCGAGCCGGGGCGCACGATCGTCGGCACGGGCGGCATCACCCTCTACGAGGTGGGCACGGTCAAGGACGTCGAGGGGCTGCGCTCGTACGTCAGCGTCGACGGCGGCATGAGCGACAACGTGCGCACCGCCCTCTACGGCGCCGAGTACACCGCCGCCCTCGTCAGCCGCGCCAGCGACGCCGAGCCCATGCTCAGCCGCCTGGTCGGCAAGCACTGCGAGAGCGGCGACATCATCGTGCGCGACTTCTACCTGCCCGCCGACCTGGCGCCGGGTGACCTGGTCGCCGTGGCCGCGACGGGCGCCTACTGCCGTTCGCTGGCCAGCAACTACAACTACCTGCCCAGGCCCGCCGTGGTCGCCGTCGCCGACGGCCGGGCCAGGGTGATCGTGCGGGGCGAGACCGAGGACGACCTGTTGAGGGGGCAGCTGTGAAACCGCTGAAAGTGGCTCTGCTGGGCTGCGGCGTCGTCGGTTCCCAGGTCATCAGGCTCCTGCACGAGCAGGCCGACGACCTGGCCGCGCGCATCGGCGCGCCGCTCGAGCTGGCCGGCGTGGCCGTGCGCAGGCTCGGGCGCAAGCGCGACATCGACGTCGACCCGGCGCTGCTCACCACCGACGCCGAGTCCCTGGTCACCCGCGACGACATCGACATCGTCGTCGAGGTGATCGGCGGCATCGAGCCGGCCCGCACGCTCATCGTCGCGGCCCTCGAACGCGGCAAGTCGGTCGTCACGGCCAACAAGGCCCTCCTGGCCGAGGACGGCTCGTCCCTGCACGAGGCGGCCCGCCGGGGCCACGGCGACCTCTACTTCGAGGCCAGCGTCGCGGGCGCGATCCCGCTGCTGCGCCCGCTGCGCGAGTCGCTGGCCGGCGACCACGTCAAGCGCGTGCTCGGCATCGTCAACGGCACCACCAACTACATCCTCGACAAGATGGACACCACGGGCGCGTCCTTCACCGACGCCCTGGAGGAGGCCCAGACGCTCGGCTACGCCGAGGCCGACCCGACGGCCGACGTCGAGGGCTTCGACGCCGCCGCCAAGGCCGCCATCCTGGCCGGTCTGGCCTTCCACAGCCGGGTCACCGCCGACAAGGTCCACCGCGAGGGCATCACCGACATCACCGCGACCGACGTCGCCTCCGCCAAGGCCATGGGCTACGTCATCAAGCTGCTGGCCATCTGCCAGCGCTCCGACGACGGCCACTCCTTCGGCGTACGGGTGCACCCGGCGATGATCCCGCGCACGCATCCGCTCGCGGGGGTGCGCGAGGCGTACAACGCGGTGTTCGTGGAGGCGGAGTCGGCCGGGCAGCTCATGTTCTACGGCAAGGGCGCCGGCGGCGCGCCCACGGCCTCGGCCGTGCTCGGCGACCTCGTGGCGGTGGGCCGCAACCGCCTGGCCGGCACCCACGGCCCCGAGGAGTCGACCTACGCCGACCTGGCCGTCCACCCGATGGGCGACACGGTCACGCGCTGCCACGTGGCGCTCGACGTGGCCGACAAGCCGGGCGTGCTGGCCCGGGTGGCCGACCTGTTCGCCAAGCACGACGTGTCGATCCAGACCGTCCGCCAGGAGGGCCACGGCGACGACGCCCAGCTCGTCATCGTCACCCACCGCGCCACCGACGCCGCCCTCACGGCGACCATGGAAGGGCTGCGCGAGCTCGACATCGTCCGCGCGGTCGCCAGCGTGATGCGCGTGGAGGGCGACGACTGACGCCTGCCCCGCCCGGTCAGTCGCCGGCGGGGAAGGCCAGGTCGCGGACGCGGCGGACGGCGCGTTTCAGGACCGTGCGGCGCTGCTCGCGGGCCAGCCGTACGGCCTCGCGCCGCCAGCTCTCGGCCTTCTCCCGCCAGCGGGCCGCGTCCCTGCCGTTCTTGGCGGACTCCCGGCGGAGCTGGGCGATCTCGGCGCGCAGCGCGGCCACCCGCTTGCGGTGCAGGAGCAGGTCCTTCTCGTGCCGGGCGGCGAGCACGGCCGACTCCGGCGCCGGGCGCCTGCGGGGCGGGTAGACGCTGGGGCGGCGGCGCAGGCCCCACGACGCGCCGTCCGCCCATTCCAGGCCGAACAGGGCGTCGATCAGGTCGTCCTGGTCGTCGTCGGGGGTGGCGACCAGGGTGGCTCTGGCCAGGGCGGCCGTACGGTCCAGGCGGGCGGCGACCACTCCCCGCGGGGTCTCGTCCAGGGCCAGGCAGAGGGCGCCGAGGTCGTGCTCCTCCAAGTGGGCGGTCAGGCGTTCGAGGGTGTCGGGCGCGAGGGTCCAGCCGGGCGGGACGGTCAGGCGGAAGGGGGCCGCCGTGGCGGCGGGCGGCTCGGTGGCCAGCCGGACGCGGGGGTCGTGCTCGAAGGTGGCCTTGATGAGGCGCAGGTCCAGGTCGGGGTCGTTCAGGGGCGAGCGGCGGCCGGTGGACAACGCGGGCCACGGGCCCGTGAGAGTGAGGCGCACGTCGGGGATCGAGGAGGCGAGCAGGGCGTCCGCGGTGGCGCGGGTGTCCTCGTACGCGCCCGCCGGCACCACCGCCTCCACGTACGGCACCAGCCACTGCCGTCCGGCGTCCGTACGCAGGTAACGCCGGTGCGGGACGCGGTCGGCCACGTAGGGATCGTTGTACCGCTTCAGCGCGGCCACGTCGCGCATCGCGGTAGGCAGGCCGACGTGCCACGCCCGCGACTCCGGATCCGGGACGAACACCGCGCCCGCCTGCGTCAGCCGGTACCCCAGCTCGGTGTCCTCGGCCAGGACCAGCGAGGTGTCCAGGCCGCCGATCGAGCGCAGCAGCGCCGCCGGGTACGACGCCGTCGCCCCCACGTGCACGCGCGCGGCCGTCGCCCCGGACGCCGTACGCAGGCCGTCGTGGTCGTTGATGATCTTCTCGGCCCAGTCGTGGCGGTGCGGCGACAGGGGGAACAGGTCGTCCTCGGCGCCCTCGGCCAGGGCGTCGGCGACCCGGCCCGGCGCGGGCAGCTCGGTGGCCGAGGTGAAGTCGATCCAGCCCAGGCCCACCACGTACGGGGCCAGGTGGTGCCAGCGGAGCTGGGCCTCGACGTGCCGCCGGTGCGGGACCATGTCGGCGTCCAGGACGAGGATCACCTCGCCGGTGGCGGCGTCCACGCCCGCCTGCACGGCCCAGGCGCGGCCCCAGCCGCCCGGCGGGCTGGAGATCAGCTTGGTCGTGCCGGGGACGAGCTCGGGCAGGCGGATGGGGGTGGCGCTGCCGTCGTCCACCACGATCACGTCGAGCAGGTGCTCGGGGTAACTCTGCGCGGACAGGGCGGCGAGCGTCAGGTCCAGGGTCTCCTGGCGGTCGTGCGCGGGGATGACGACGGTGACGGTGAGCGCCGGCTCCCAGGCCCCCAGCTCTGGAGGGTTCAGGACGCCGAAGTCGTTTCCGCGGATGCGGGGGACGGTCATGGGCGGCTGCTCCCCTCCAGCTCCATCAGCGCGCTGGGACGGAAGCCGCGCCACTGGCGGCGGTTGCGCCGCAGGAACGTGCCGATCGGCTCCTGCCACGTGTGGGCCGAGGCCGGGCCGCGACGCAGGATGTACCCCAGGCCGTGGGTGCGGTAGATCTGGCCGCCCGCCGCCTGCAACGCCTCCTGGAACTGGGTGTCCACCGAACGCCGCAGCGGACGGAACCCGCCCACGGCCTGGAACGCCGACCGCTCCACCAGGATCGTGCCGCCCGCCACGAAACTGGTGATCTGCTCGGTGACCTGGCTGCGGTGCACGGTGACGTCGATCGCGGCCAGGTAGACGAACTCGGGCACCGTGCCGACCACCTGCGCCCCCGAGTAGGAGTGCGCGAGCAGCAGGTCGGCCAGGAAGTCGGGGCCGTACCAGTCGTCGTCGTCCATCTTCAGCAGGAACGAGCCCGAGGCCCTGGCGGCGGCCTCGTTCAGCACCTCGCCGAAGACGGCCCCGGGGTCGGCCTCGTACACGGTCAGCGGGCCGTCGAAGGCGGCCAGCGCGGCGGCGACGTCGGGATGCTCCCGGGGGACGCCGTGCAGCGCGAGCACCACTTCGAGCTGGGCGTCGCGCTGGCGGGCGATCTGCCGCAGGGCGAAGGCGACCATGTCCGCGCGCCGGGTGGCCAGCAGGACCGAGGTCAGCGGGGGAGCGGGCGCGGGCGCGCCGAGCTGCTCCCACCGGGCCGCCACACCGTGGGTACGCAGGGCGGCCCGGCGCAACCGGATACTGTGCTCCTCGCGCCGCAGGTCGTCGGACAGGTCGGGCGCGGCGGGCAGGAGCGTGACCAGCTCGTCCCCGAGAGCCCCCGCCCAGCGCGGCACGGCCCCGGTCACCAGCGGCACCCCGGCGGCGGCCAGCCCGGCCAGCACCCGTACGGCCGCCAGCGGCCCGCTGTGCGGATGTTGCCAGCTCACCTCGACGCCGCGGACCTGCCGCAGCCGTGCCACGTCGGCGTCGGTGACCCCGCCGGACTCGGCGAACGCCGTCACGACCTTGCCGTCCAGCAACACCGACCAGCGTCCGTCGTGCTCGGCCAGCGAGGCCATGCCCCGGGACGGCGTGGTCACGAAGCCCTGGGGGTTCACCAGGCGTTCGTCCACGGGCGGGACCATCGACGGCTCGCCGAGCACGTCGGGGTCGGCCAGCGGCGAGCCCGCCCTGCCGGGACGGCCGATGCTCTCCCAGCTCGCGGCCACGATCGTGGGCCGCTCGATGGGCGTCTGATCCCCGGCCCACCCGACCTCGCCCCGGTCGCCCGGCACGCCCGCCGTCTCGCCTCCCGGGACGTCGCCCAGCGTGCGCAGGACGACGTCGCTGCCCGGGGCGCCGACACGTTCCGGGACCGGCCCGCTCACCTCGGCGGGCGTCGCGTTCGGGTCGCCGGGACGCCAGTCGGCCGACCCGATGCCCGCGATGCCGGCCGCCGGCGCCGCGATCACGTCCAGCCGGTGCCCGGCGAACGCGCGCGCGGTCGCGGTCACCGTACGGCCGGCCGGCGTGGCGGCGGAGAAACGCGCGTCCACCACCCACACCCGGTTCCCGGGCTGGTACACCCGCAGGTCCGTCAGCGACCGCCAGCGGTGGGCCGGCGTGGGGGTCGGCACCGGGGCCGGATGCGAGGCGGGCGTGTCGAGCACGCACACCGCCACCCGCCCGGCCAGCGGGAGCAGCTTGTGCAGGGTCGCCACTCTGCGCAGGTCGGCGGGCGTCCCGGCCAGCACGAGGACGTGCCCGGCCGTCTCCGGCTCGGCGGGCGGTTCCAGCAGGTCGCGGTCCAGGTCCACGGCGTTGTCGGGCAGGCCGCCGGCTCCCTCGATCCCGGCCAGGAACACGCGGGCGCCGGGCAGGTCCGCCAGCAGCCCGTCGATCGTCCGGCGCACGGCGGGCGCCCGGTCGGCGATCACCCCGCGCTCCGCAGGTGCCTGATCAGCGAGCTCAGCGGGCCGCGGGCGGGGTCCTCCTCGTCCCGAGGGCCGGACAGACGCTCGACCTCGGCGGCGAGCCGGTCGGCCGTGGCCCGCAGCTCCTTGATCTCCGCCTGCCGACGGGCCGCCAGCGCGCGCCACTTGGCCGGGTCGCCGGTCAGCGGGCCGGCCTCCTCGACGGTGCTGAGGCCGTACTCGCCGCCCTCGACCCACAGCGCGCCGAACAGCTCGTCCACCAGGTCGTCGGTCGCGCCCTCGAAGCGCGCGGCCCGGGCGAAGGCGGCCGTGCGCTCCAGCCGGGCGGCCACCACCCCGTCCGCGTCCTCCGCGAGCGCGAGGCAGACCAGGCCGAGCAGGTCTTCGTCGGCCAGCCGGACGAGCCCGGCGAGGGTGTCGGCGCCGAGCACCCATCCGGCGGGCAGCCGCAGCAGGAACGGGGTCGGGGTGACGGAGACCGGTTCGCTCTCCGCGAACACGACGCGGGGCTCGTGGGCGTACAGGTTGTGCAGCAGCCGCAGGTCGAGCAGCGGGTCGTCCAGGCTGGACCGGCGTCCGCCGGTCAGCTTCCCCCACGCGCCGACGAGTGTGACGGCGGCGTCGGGCAGCGTGCCGGCCAGCGCCGCGTCCACGCTCGCCCGGGTCTCCTCGTACGTCGTGGCGCCCACCACGACCTGGACGTACGGCACCCGCCAGTGGCGGCGCGGATGGCCGCGCAACCAGCGCAGATCCGGGATGAGGTCGCCCAGGTAGGACCAGTTGTGCCGGTGGACCTCCTTCTCGCGCAGCATCACCGTGGACGGCCCGACGTGCCACGCCCTGGCCTGCGGATCGGGCACGAACACCGCTCCCGCCTGGGCCAGCCGGTAGCCCAGCTCGGTGTCCTCGGCCATGTTGAGCGTGGCGTCCACGCCGCCCGCCGCCCGCAGCAACTCGGCGCGTACGGACGAGGAGGCCCCCGTGTGCAGCAGGTACGCGCCGGTCCCGGCGTCCTTGAGCATCCGGGTCGAGTCCAGGGTCTTCCTCGTGTACTCCGATCGGGTGCCCTCCTCGCCGGGGGCCGACACGAACCGGGTGTCGCCGATCACCACCGCGTGGTCGATCAGGTGGTGCCAGCGCATGTGCGCCTCAAGATGGTCCGGCGCGAGGATCATGTCGGAGTCCAGCCAGTGGATCACCTCGCCGGTGGCGGCCAGTTGCCCGGTCTGCCGGGCCGCGCCGCGTCCCCAGCCGTCGCGCACCCGTACGACGCGGGCGTCGGCCAGTTCGACCGGCGGCGTGCTGCCGTCGTCGGCGACCACGATCTCGACGAGCCCGGCCGGATACGTCTGCGCGGCCAGCGCGGAGACCGTACGCTCCAGCGCCTCCTGGCAGTCGTAGGCCGGGATGACGACCGACACGCTCAGCTCGGGTTTCCAGTCCCCGATCGCGGGCGGGGACAGCACCCCGTAGTCGTTGTGCCGGACGCGCGTCATGCCAGGCCCTTGGCCAGCGCGCGGACCTCCTCGCGCAGCTCTTCGACCTCTCGCGCCCTGGTCATGGCGTGCACCCGGTCCTCGCCGAGCGAGGCGAGGATCGCGCCGATGTCGTCGGCCCGGCGCGCGGCGGACTCCTCGACGGCCTGCACCAGCAGTTCCAGCCGGGAGTCGAGGTTCTTGATGGCGGCGGTGGCGCGGGCGAGCTCGGCCTCGTGCTTCTTCATCCGCAGGTCGATCCGGTGCGCCTTGCCGTCCACGCGGCGCACGGTGAGCAGCAGGAGGGCGAGGGCGGCCAGCGTGACCGCGAACCCCGCGACGGCAGCCGCCGCACCGAACGTGAGCAGGCCGGCCAGGACGAGGAGCACGAGTACGCCGGCAGCCGCAACTCCGAGAAGTGCGGCGGTCGCTGCCAGTCGGCGGGGCGAGAGCATCCGCGCAAACCTTTCGTAGTCACGACTTGTCTGGCATAGGGGCCGGGTCGGATTATTGACACCTTAATAAACCCCGAGCACTACCGTGCCATAAGTTCCTGTAGGAAAACTGGGAACCCTCCGCCCCACGACCTGCGCCGCCCGTCATGCGAAAGCTGCCCGTCTGTCTACTGATGAGTAAAACGGGCGTAAGGTAGGCGCCGATCACGTCTCGTCCGGCCGAGGAGCACGTCCCATGTCCGTCACCCCCTGCGGCTTCACGCGTACGCCGGGCAAGGGGTTCGCCCGGCTCCACTGGGCGGACGGATGGCGGGTCGACGGCGGGCCGCCCGAGGCGTCCGAGCCGCATTCCCTGCGCGGGCTGGAGATCGACTGGCCCGGCGCGCCGGTGCCGCTCGACGGCCTGACCGGCCTGGCCGGGGCCGGGATCCCGCTGACCGCCCAGGACGCCCCCGCGTGGGTGCCGGGCGACCTGGCCGCGCTGCTCACCGACCGCGACTGGCTCGCCCAGCCCGCCGACGGCACCGCGCGCAGCCTGGCCGACCTGCGGCGGGAGGAGCACAGCGTACGTCTGCGCCGGCTGGTCCACCGGCCGGCCCGCGTGTCGGTCAGCATCGTCATGTCGACCAAGCGGCCCGGTCTGGTCGGCGCGGCGCTGGCCCAGATGGAACGGCAGCGCGGCGTCGAGGCGGAGGTGCTGATCGGGCTGCACGGGGTGGCGTTCGAGCAGGTACGCGCGGCCGTCGAGGCGTGCTCGCTGCCCGTCAGGTGGGTCGAGGCGGCGCGGTCGGTGCCGTTCGGCGAGGTGCTGAACCGGGCCGCCGCCATGGCCTCGGGCGACTACCTGGCCAAGTGGGACGACGACGACTGGTACGGTCCCGACCACCTGTCCGACCTCGTCATGGCCCGCTCGTACGCGGGGGCCGACGTGGTGGGCACGACGGCCGAGTTCTTCTACCTGGAGCCGTTGCGCGCCACGATCCGGCGTACGACGTTCGCCAGTGGGGCGGCGTACCCTAGCGAGGTTTGGGCAGATCACGTGGCTGGAGGCACCATTTTGCTCCAAAGCGCGAAATTTCGGGAAATTGGTGGATTTCCTGCGCTACCGCGTGCGGTTGATCTCGAGTTCCTCAAAGCGGCACAAAAGATCGGGGCGCGTACGTATCGCACCCACGGCCTCGGCTACGTCCTGCGCCGAGGGCTCACCGACGAGCACACCTGGCAGTTGCCCCTGGCGCATTTCGTCAGGGTCGCCACGAACCAATGGCGCGGCTTCCGGCCGAGCCTGCTGATGGAAAGCGCATGAACCCGAGCCAGAACCCGCCGGTGCGCGGCAACGACTACCGCGTGCTCCGGCTCCAGGAGGACCTCACCCCGTCCCTCACGGTCAGCGTGGTGATCCCGGCCTACGGCGGCCAGGACAAGCTGGACCTGGTGCTGGCCGGGCTGGCCCGCCAGACCTACCCGGCCGCGCTCACCGAGGTCGTCGTCGTCGACAACGGCAGCGCCCCGCCCCTGCGGTTGCCCGCCGTACGCCCCGAGCGCACCCGCCTGATCGTCTGTCCCCAGCCCGGCCGCGCGAACGCCCGCAACGCCGGTCTGGCCGAGGCGACCGGCGAGGTGATCCACTGGCTCGACTCCGACGTCGTCCTCACCCCGGGCGCCGTCGAGGCCCACATGCGCTGGCACCACGCGGCGCCGTACCTGGTCGTGACCGGCTACATCAGGTTCACCGGCGCGAAGGTGCCCGCCGAGCTGCCCGCCGACCTCGAAGAGCACTTCGAGCCCGCCGAGCCGCACACCTGGATCGTCGACCTCGTCGAACGCACCGACGGCCTCACCGCCAACCCCCAGCGCCCCTTCAGCCTGCACGTCGGCGGCGCGACGTCCGTGGGCGCCCGCCTGATCGAGGCCGCCGGACCCATGGACGACGAGCTGATCCTCGGCCAGGACACCGAGATGGGCTACCGGCTGGGCCAGGCCGGCGCCGTGTTCGTGCCCGAGCCGCGCGCCCTCGCCTACCATCTCGGCCCGACCATGCGCATGCGCGACAAGCTGTCCATCGACCGGGTGAGCCACGCGTTCGTGGCCGACCGCATCCCGGCCTACCGGTGGTTGCGTTCCCATCCGTCGCGGCAGTGGAAGGTCCCGTACGTCACCGCCGTCGTGGACGGCACGGCGGGCTACGACAGCGTGCGCGCGACGGTGGACGCGCTGCTCGCGGGCACCGTCGCGGACCTGTCGGTGCTCCTGCTCGGCCCCTGGGACACCCTGGACCGCGAGCGCCGCGCCCCGCTCGACGACCCCGGCCTCGACCTCGCGCTGGTCCACGGCCACTACCTGCACGACCCCAAGGTGCGCCTGGCCACGGCCGAGGAGATCGATCCGGCCACGCCGTTCGTGTTGCGCCTGCCGCCCGGCTGGATCCCCGGCGAGGACACCCTCGCCGTCCTGCTCGACCTGGCCCGCGACGAGGGGCTCGGCCTGGTGGCCGTGCTGCTGGGGGAGTCCTCGCAGGGCGTCGTCGCGGCCCGGCTGGAACGTGCCTCCGCCTTCGCCAGGGCCCGCATGACGGTCGCCGACCTCGGTGACCACGGTGACTCCGCCGACCTCGACGACGTGGTGGACGCCGTGTCGGGCGTGTCCTGGGTCGAGGGCGAGACGTACGGGTTCACCACGGAGGCCGCGCCCCCGATCGGCCGGCGCGGGGCGTACCGGGCGCGGATGGAGGCACAGGCCGAGCTGGCCAGGCTGGCCAGGGAGGCCGACCGCCTGCGCGCGCAGGTGACCAAGTGGAAGGACGAGGCCACGCGGTGGCGCAAGACGGCCGTCGAGCTGCGGCGGGACGTGAGCACCCTGCGCCGCCAGCTCGCCGCCGCGAACCGCGCGCAGCAGAGCCTGCGCACGCTGCTGTCCGCCACGATGAAACGCGCCCTCGGCAGACGCCTGCGCGGCTGACCGCCCACGCGCCGCCCACACCCCGCCCCGCGAGCTTTCCGGAGCGGGACGGGGGTCAGTTCGGCCGCAGGGCCGACTTCAGGCGTCTGAGCAGGGTGTTCTCCGGCGGCTCCACCGTCACGGTCACCGGCGCGGGGATCGTGACCGGCTCCGGCTGCGGAGGCGCGGGCCAGTAGCGGTCCGGCGGCTCGTGCCGTACGCCATGGGTGCCCTCGACGACGTCGTCGAGATCCGCGCCCGGACCGGCCAGCAGCAGCGCCCGACCCAGCGCCGAGGTGCGTTCGAGCCGGGCCGTGCGCCCGTCGGGCAGGTCCACGACGAGCACCCCCGCCAGGTCCTTCTGCACTGACTCGACCATGCGCTCCAGCGTCGCCCGGTGCAGCGGCACGTCCACCGGCCCCCGGTAGCGGAACGGCGTGGGCGACGGCGTCGGCGCGGCCTCGTCGATGAGCCGGATGCGTTCGTCATGGGCGAACAGGTCGCGCATCAGCCGCAGCTCGAAGCACGGGTCGGACAACACGGCCCGCCGCCCGTCGTTGAGCCGCGACCAGGGCCCGACCAGCGTCACGACGACGTCCTGGAGCTTGCCGTCCAGGGCCGCCGCCACCGCCCGCCGCACCACCGACTCGGAGGTGTCCGTGACGTCCAGCACGATCTCCACGTACGGCACCAGCCACCGCCGCCCCCGGTCCTTGCGCAGGTCACGGCGGAGCGGGATCCGGTGCGCCAGGTACGGCTCCACCGCCCGAACGGCCCGCTCCCTGTCGCGGTGCTGCGCCGGCAACCCGAGATGCACCGCCTGCGCGGCCGGGTCGGGCACGAACACCACGCCGTGCATGGCCAGCCGGTAGGAGAACTCGGTGTCCTCGCCGCGCACCACGGTCGGGTCGAGCCCGCCCACGGCGTCGAAGACCTCGCGGCGCAGGGCGAAGGTCGGCCCGGTGCACACGTGGTACGGATTACGGCTCCTGCGCAGCCCGTCGGTCTTCTCGATCGTCGCCTCGGTCGAGCTGGACACGGCCCCGGCCAGGTCGAACACCTCGTCCAGGCGCGCTGCGCGGAAGACCTGCCGGGCGGTGACCGGCGGCGCGTCCACGAACTTCTTCATCCCGATCGTGACCAGGTAGTCGGTCTCGTGGTGCCAGCGGGCCAGGGCCTCGATGTGCTCGCGGCAGGCGACCATGTCGGCGTCGAGCCGCTGGATGATCTCCCCGTCGGCGGACTTGGCGCCGGTGTTGACCGCGTTCGAGATGCCCCAGCCGTCACGCACCGGGACGAGCCTCGTGTTGACCGGCCGGATCTCCGGCAGCCGGACGGGCGGCGCGCTGCCGTCGTCCACCACCAGGACCTCCATGAGATGGTCCGGGTACGTCTGTGCGGCCAGCGCGGCCAGCGTCAGCTCCAGCTTGTCCTGCCCACCGTGCGCGGGTATCACCACGCTCACGGACAGATTCGGTGACCAGGCCCCGAGCTCCGGCGGCACTACTGGTGAATAGTCGTTCTGCCTCAAAGCAGGACGCGCGTTCATGGTGACCCCCTGCCGAGACCTTATCGGGAGATGCTGAGAATTTCCTGAATAGTGCCCCTGTCCAATGACCTGTCCAGCCATTGGACGCGGATCCGCGCCAGGTCCGCGCACCCCGTACACTCGGTGCCCAACAGCGCAGGTAGGGAGTCATCATGGGCAGGTCGTGGCGTGGCCTCATCGAGGAGTACCGAGAGCGTCTTCCGGTCACCACGAAGACGCCCGTCGTCACGCTGCTCGAAGGCGGCACCCCGCTCGTCCCGGCCCGCCGGGTCTCGGAGCTGACGGGGTGCGAGGTCTACCTGAAGGTCGAGGGGGCGAACCCGACCGGCAGCTTCAAGGACCGCGGCATGACCATGGCCATCAGCAAGGCGGTCGAGGAAGGCGCCAAGGCGGTCATCTGCGCCTCCACGGGCAACACCTCGGCCTCCGCGGCGGCCTACGCCGTACGCGCGGGGCTGACCTGCGCCGTGCTGGTGCCGAAGGGCAAGATCGCGATGGGCAAGCTGGCGCAGGCGCTCGTCCACGGGGCCACGCTGCTGCAGGTCGAGGGGTCGTTCGACGACTGCCTGGAGATGACCCGCAAGCTGTCGGCCGACTACCCGATCGCCCTGGTCAACTCGGTCAACCCGTTCCGGCTGCAGGGGCAGAAGACGGCGGCGTTCGAGATCGTCGACGCGCTCGGCGACGCCCCCGACATCCACTGCATCCCGGTCGGCAACGCCGGCAACATCTCGGCCTACTGGATGGGCTACCAGGAGTACGCCGAGGACGGGATCTCGACGAAGCGGCCGCGCATGTTCGGCTTCCAGGCCAGCGGCTCGGCGCCGATCGTCGAGGGCGCGCCGGTGGCCCACCCCCACACGATCGCCACGGCGATCCGCATCGGCAACCCCGCGTCCTGGGGCCTGGCCACCGCCGCGCGCGACGAGTCCGGCGGCGTCATCCAGGCGGTGACCGACCGGCAGATCGCGGCGGCGTACAAGCTGCTGGCCCAGGAGGAGGGCGTGTTCGTGGAGCTGGCCTCGGCGGCGAGCGTCGCGGGGCTGCTCCAGGCGCACTCCCAGGGCCTTGTCGAGCCCGGGCAGCGCATCGTCTGCACGGTCACCGGCAACGGCCTGAAGGACCCCGACTGGGCCATCTCGGGCGCGCCCGCCCCGGTGGTCATCCCGATCGACGTGCACGCCGCCGCCGCGGCGCTCAACCTCGCCTGAGGCATGCACGTGGAGTGAGCGAATGACAAGGGAATCGTGAACCAATGACGACGGTGCGAATCCGCGTGCCGGCCACGTCCGCCAACCTGGGGCCCGGCTTCGACGCGCTCGGCCTCGCGCTCACCCTCTACGACGACGTGGAGGCCACGCTCACCGCCGAGCCCGGTGTGCGTGTGAGCGTGGAGGGCGAAGGCGCGGGCGAGGTCGACCTCGGCGAGGGACACCTCGTCATCAGAGCCATGCGCGAGGCGTACGCCCGCATGGGAGCGCCGCAGCCCGAGGGCATCCGCCTGCGCTGCGTCAACCGCATCCCGCACGCGCGCGGCCTCGGCTCGTCCTCGGCGGCCGTCTGCGCCGGCATCCTGGCCGCCCGCGCGCTGAGCGACGCCGACCTGTCCGACGACGACGTCTTCGCCCTGGCCACCGAGATGGAGGGCCACCCCGACAACGTCGCTCCGTGCCTGGCCGGGGGCCTGACGGTGGCCTGGACCGACCACGTGGGCGTACCGCGTATGGTGAAGCTGGCCCCCGACGAGAGGGTCCGTCCGGTCGCCGTCGTACCTTCTACGCGGTTGTCCACGGAGACCGCTCGGGGGCTGTTGCCGAAGGACGTGCCCCACAAGGACGCCTCCTTCAACGCCGGCAGGGCCGCGTTGCTGATCGCCGCGCTGACCTCGCGGCCGGAACCCGATCTGTTGCTCGCCGCCACCGAAGACCGTCTCCACCAGCCCTACCGCGCGCCTGCCATGCCGGAGAGCGCGCATCTGGTAGAACGTCTGCGTGCAGTCGGCGTGCCCGCGGTCGTTTCGGGGGCGGGTCCCACGGTTCTTGCGTTTTCGTCACCGGATACGCAGGATTTGATCGCGCCAGAAGTGGGTAATGACTGGCACATCCAGCAAATGGACGTCGACCCGGTTGGTGCGAACGTTCAGTTCCCCGAGACACGCTGATGCCTCTTTAGACCTTCAGGGAATAGCCGTGTGCGCTGGTGATGTTAGGCTGATAGCCGCACCAGATGCCCCCTTGGTGGGTGCGTGCTTGTCAGCCATACATCGCTGCATCATGTTTCACGTCGCGAGGCGTGAGCAGCGCGGCTGTCTCCCCGGAATCCGTTGCCTCCGGTTGGCCCACACCCGGTTGGCTCAACGTGAGGCGGCGACGACGGGGACCTGCGCGTTCGACACACATCGACATCTGGTTGGCGACAGCAATCTGGGGGGTGTCAGCCACGCGCCACGGTCCTGTGGCGGCCTGGACGAACCCCTCCCCAAGAGTGGCGGCCGTCCGCGACAGCCGAAGATCGCAACGTGCACCCCGACCCGGTCTGTCCCGCCGGGTCGCAAGCACCTCCGGGACGCCCGGCAGAACAAAACCGGCGCCCGACCCCTGGGAAGGACCTATTAGTTGAGCGACACCACCGAACTCCTCTCCGACGCATCAGGCGCTCAGCCCGCGTCCGGCGACACCCCCACCCGCGCCGCGGCCAAGCCTCGTGCGCGTCGCTCCGGCACCGGCCTGTCCGCCAAGGTGCTGCCCGAGCTGCAGAAGATGGCCGCGGAACTGGGCATCAGCGGGACCGGGCGCATGCGGAAGAGCCAGCTCATCGCGGCCATCCAGGAGAAGCAGGGTGGCGCCTCCGGAGACGGCGCTCCGGCGGCACCCGCGGTTGAGGCGGCGCCCGTCGTGACGGAGGCAGCGCCTCCCGCGGCCGAGCGACCCACCCGTACACGCAGGGAACGTTCCCGCACCAAGCCGGCCGAGGAGGCCGCACCGCAGGCCGCAGAGCCGGTGGCCGCGGCCCCCGAGCCCGTGGCCGCGCCGGCCGAGCCGGTCGTCGAGCAGCAGGCCCAGGTCGTGGACGCCGGTCAGGCCGACACGCGGGGCGAGCGCGAGAGCCGTCGTGAGCGGCGCAGCCGCGGCGAGCGCCGTGAGCGTGGCGAGCGCAGTGACCGCGGCGAGCGCGCCGACCGCGCCGACCGCACCGACCGCGGTGAGGGCGGCCGTGCCGAGAGCAGCCGCGGCGACCAGCGCGCCACGGACGCCGGCGGCCGCGGCGACCAGCGCGGCGACCGCGGCGACCGCGGTGAGCAGCGTGGTGATCGTGCCGACCAGCGTGGTGACCGTGCCGACCAGCGCGGTGACCGTGGTGACCAGCGCGCTGACCAGCGCGGTGACCAGCGTGGCGGCATGGATGACGACGACCGCGGCGGGCGTGGCCGCAGGGGCCGCTTCAGGGAGCGCAACCGCGGCCGCGGCCGTGACCGCTTCGACAGCACCGAGCCCGTCATCGGCGACGACGACGTGCTCATCCCGATCGCCGGCATCCTCGACATCCTCGACAACTACGCGTTCGTCAGGACGAGCGGCTACCTGCCGGGCAGCAACGACGTCTACGTCTCGCTGGCCCAGATCCGCCGCAACGGCCTGCGCAAGGGCGACGTCATCACCGGCGCCGTGCGCCAGCCGCGCGACGGCGAGCGCCGCGAGAAGTTCAACGCCCTGGTCCGCCTCGACACCGTCAACGGCATGGACCCGGAGCAGGCCCGCAACCGGCCCGACTTCAACAAGCTGACGCCGCTCTACCCGCAGGAGCGCCTGCGCCTTGAGACCGAGCCGAACATCCTCACCACGCGGATCATCGACCTCGTCTCGCCGATCGGCAAGGGCCAGCGCGGTCTGATCGTCTCGCCGCCGAAGGCCGGTAAGACGATGGTGCTGCAGGCGATCGCCAACGCGATCACCCGCAACAACCCCGAGTGCCACCTGATGGTCGTGCTCGTGGACGAGCGTCCCGAAGAGGTCACCGACATGCAGCGGTCGGTCAAGGGCGAGGTCATCCACTCGACCTTCGACCGTCCGGCCGAGGACCACACCACGGTCGCCGAGCTGGCCATCGAGCGCGCCAAGCGCCTGGTGGAGCTGGGCCACGACGTGGTCGTCCTGCTCGACTCGATCACGCGACTGGGCCGCGCCTACAACCTGGCGGCCCCGGCCTCCGGTCGCATCCTGTCGGGTGGTGTCGACTCCACGGCGCTCTACCCGCCCAAGCGCTTCTTCGGCGCCGCCCGCAACATCGAGAACGGCGGCTCGCTGACGATCCTCGCCACGGCCCTGGTCGAGACCGGGTCCAAGATGGACGAGGTCATCTTCGAGGAGTTCAAGGGCACCGGCAACATGGAGCTCAAGCTCAACCGCTCCCTGGCCGACAAGCGCATCTTCCCCGCGGTCGACGTGGACGCGTCCGGCACGCGTAAGGAAGAGATCCTCATGGCCAAGGATGAGCTCCAGATCGTCTGGAAGCTGCGCCGGGTGCTGCACGCGCTGGACATGCAGCAGGCTCTTGAGCTTCTCCTGGAGAAGATGAAGGAGACCAAGTCCAACGCCGAGTTCCTTCTGCAGGTCCAGAAGACCACGGTGAGCAACGACCGCGACTAGCGGCCGCGCGTTCTCGAAAGGGCGGCGGGGAGTTCATCTCCTCGCCGCCCTTTCGTGTGCCGGACGGGCCATGGTCCGGGGGTGGGGTTAACCCCCGGTCGGGTCTGGCGCTCGCTCCATTCACCTCGCCGTCGCCGCCCGGCAGGCTGGGGGCATGCGATCGGTGCGGATGAAGGACAGGGTGGCGTTCGGGCCGAAGGGGCCGTTAGGGGTGCTGGTGGACCCCATGACCTGGCGGGCGGCTCCTTACCTGCTGGTCAGCGGGGGGTTCGGACTGGTCTGGTTCGTCGTGGTGACTCTGGCGACGGCGCTGGCGGTGCCGCTGGTGGTCGTCTGGGTGGGCCTGCCGCTGACGATGGCGGCCGTGCTGATGTGGCGCGGCGGCGCGATGGTGGAGCGGCGGTTGTTGCGGGCGGCGTTCGGGGTGCGGATCGCCGATCCGTACCGGGGCCGGCCCGAGGGCGGGTTGCTGGCGCATCTCACCTGGCTGCTGGGCGACAAGGCCACCTGGCAGGACCTCGGCTACCTGCTCATGCTGCTGCCGCTGGGCCTGGTCGAGTCCGCCCTGTCGGTCGTCCTGTGGACGGCGACGGCGATGTTGCTCTTCGTGCCCCTTGCGCGCGTCCTGTACGTCCTGGGCGGCGTCGACAGCGGACTCGTCGTCGACAACTGGCCGGGCGCGTTGCTGGCGGGCGCGTTCGGGGTGCTGCTGCTCGTCCTGACGGCCTATCTCGTACGGGGGATGGCCTGGCTGCACGGCACGCTCGGCACGGTGCTGCTCGGCGGCAGCGAGGAGGAGCGGTTGCGGGCCAGCAGGGCCAGGGGCATCGACGCGGCCGAGTCCGAACGCCGCAGGATCGAACGTGACCTGCACGACGGCGCCCAGCAGCGGCTGCTGTCGGTGGCGGTGGACCTGGGACGCGCGCAGGCCAAGTTCGACACCGACCCGGAGGAGGCCAGGACGCTGATCGCCCAGGCCCACGCGGGCACCAAGGCGGCCATCGCCGAGCTGCGCAACCTGGCCAGGGGCATCCACCCGGCCATCCTCACCGACCGGGGGCTCGACGCGGCGCTGTCGGGGCTGGCCGCGCGGGCGCCGGTGCACGTGGACGTCTCCGTCGAACTGGCCGAACGGCCGCCCGCCGCCGTGGAGAGCATCGCGTACTTCACCGTCGCCGAGGCGCTGACCAACCTCGCCAAGCACTCGGGCGCGAGCGAGGCGTCGGTGACGGTGTTCAGGGACGACCGCGGTGTGGTCGTGGACGTCTGGGACAACGGCATCGGCGGCGCGGCCGTCACGCCGGACGGCGGGTTGTCGGGTCTGGCCGACCGGGCGGCCACCATCGACGGCGTGCTCGTGCTGCACAGCCCCGTCGGAGGGCCGACGATCGTGCGTGCGGAGCTGCCCTGCGAATGGTAGTCATGTGCTCATGCGCGTGGTCATCGCCGAGGATTCCGTACTGTTGCGCGAGGGGCTGGCGCGGCTGCTGGCCGACGGCGGGTTCGAGACGGTCGCGGCGGTCTCCGACGGGCCCGCGCTGGTGTCCGCGGTCCTCGAACACGAGCCCGACCTGGCGATCGTCGACGTGCGCATGCCGCCCAGCCACACCGACGAGGGGCTGCGGGCGGCGCTGAAGGTCCGCGCGGCCAGGCCCGACTTCCCGATCCTGGTCCTGTCCCAGTACGTCGAGGAGCGCTACGCGGGCGAGCTGATCGGCAGGGCCGTCGGCTACCTGCTGAAGGAGCGGGTGGCCGACGTGGCCGAGTTCATGGAGGCGGTGCGGGAGGTCGCGGCGGGCGGCACGGTCATCGACCCGGAGGTCGTCGTGCAACTGCTCAGCCGCCGGCGCAGGGGCGCCCCGCTCGACCTGCTCTCCCCCCGGGAGCGCGAGGTCCTGGCCCTGATGGCGGAGGGCCGTTCGAACACCGCCATCGCCTCCAGGCTGGTCGTCACCGAAGGGGCGGTGGAGAAACACGTGTCCGGCATCTTCGCCAAGCTGGCCCTCGGGCCCGCGCCCGAGGACCATCGGCGAGTGCTCGCCGTTCTGACGTACCTGGGTCGCTGATACGGCCTGCACCCGGGGTTGGGGATGCGGGCCGTACCCGCTACCTCACGTCCACGAACTCCTGCGGCGACAGGGAGCTGCGCGTCTTGCTCGTGCCGGGCACCTTGACCTGGAAGTAGCCGTCCTTCTTGCCCTTGAACGTCTTGCTGTACTTACCGGTCGAGGTGGCCTTGGCGTACCCCATGAACTTGTACGTCTTGGTGCCCTTGGTCTTGAAGTACACCTCGACGATCTTGTTCTTGTACGCCTTGGTGCCGCGGTAGACCTTGCCGTACACCTTGAACGCGCGGCCCTTGTTCACCTTGTTGGGGGCCGAGATCGTCACCCGGGTCTTCGTCTTCTTGGACGCGCCGCCCGCGGGGGCGACGACCGAGAACGACGCCTCGCCCTTGAGCGTCTGGCCGCCGCGGGTGGCGTACACCTCAAGGGTCCAGGCGCCCTCGGTGGTGTCGTCGCTGAAGTACGTGACGCCCCGGTAGTAGCCGTCGGACTCCTTGGACAGGTCGCCGAGGTCGTAGTACTCGCTGGTGGCGTCGCTGACGAGCTTGGCCGAGACCGTGCCCGCGTCCTTCACCGACGCCTCGACCGTGACCCTGGTGTCCTTGCCCTTGACGAGCTGGACGGGGTCCGGCGTGACGTTCGCGCCCGAGATGCCCTGCTTGCCGGACACCTTGACGGTGAAGGTGCTGGCGCCGCCGCCGCTGCCGCCCGTACGGGCGACGTTGACGGTGAGCTTCCAGTCGCCCGCCGGGTCGTCCTTGCCGATCGTCCACTTGCCGGTGACCGACTTGTCGGCGGCCGGGGAGGGCGTGGTGGTCGGCGTGGTGGTGGGGGTCGAGGTCGAGGTGCTCGGCGTGAAGTCGAACGTCACCGTGCGCGCCGACTTGCCGGGAGGCTCGATGGACCCGGTCACGCTGGTGGCGGTGTCCGGGTTCCTGAGCTTGAGCGTGACGGTGGCGTCGATGTCCTTGTCCAGCGGGACGTACGCGCTCGCCGACGCGTCCCCCGTGAAGTCGTCGGCCGCCGCGTACGCGGCGGCCGACGCGCCGGTGGCGGACAGCCCCGCGCCCCCGAGGAGAACGGCGGCCCCCGTGGCGGTCGCCAGGAGCAACCGCACCCTTCTCTTCATCAGTTGGATGATCCTTTGGCTAAGTCCCATTTGAGGGAAAAGTGATAGTTTGTGCAAAGGAGCCTAGTGTGGCGCACGTGGTCGCGTCATGAAGATCGCGGGAATGCCCGATGGCCTGGGTTGGTTACACGATCTGGCACACTGGTAGCTGACCATTTTGCGGTTCCGGTTCACGCCATGCGTGAAGGCGACCCGGCGGCCGCAGCCCGAAAGGACAGCGATGAAGCGCGACATCCACCCCGATTACCACGTGACGCAGGTCTCCTGCTCTTGCGGTAACACGTTCACCACCCGCAGCACCGCGAAGAACGGCGTCATCCACGCCGACGTGTGCTCGGCCTGCCACCCGTTCTACACGGGCAAGCAGAAGATCCTCGACACGGGCGGCCGGGTGGCTCGCTTCGAGAAGCGTTTCGGCAAGAAGGCCACGGGCAAGTAGCTTCACCGACGCCGACCCGGCCGCATTCGCGTGCGCCGGGTCGGCGTTGTTGGTGAAACGGCAGTCAAACCACTGAAGGACCCACGGTGAACCTCGACGAGTTGCTCAAGGAGTATTCCGAGCTGGAGCTGCAGCTTGCCGATCCCGCCGTGCACGCCGACCAGAACAAGGCCCGCACCCTCGGCAGGCGCTACAGCCAGCTCACGCCGATCGTCAGCACCTACCGCGAGCTGGACTCGTCCCGCGAGGACCTGACCGCCGCGAAGGAGCTGGCCGGCGAGGACGAGGGGTTCGCGGCCGAGGCGGCCGAGATCGAAGAGCGCATCCCGCAGCTTGAGGAGAAGCTCAAGCACCTTCTCATCCCGCGCGATCCCAACGATGACAAGGACATCATCATGGAGATCAAGGCGGGCGAGGGCGGCGAGGAGTCCGCGCTGTTCGCCGGCGACCTGCTGCGGATGTACCTGCGCTACGCCGAGCGTCTCGGCTGGAAGACCGAGATCATCGACACCCAGCCCTCCGACCTCGGCGGCTACAAGGACGTCACGGTCGGCATCAAGGCCAAGGGCGACGAGGGCGTGTGGTCCAGGCTCAAGTACGAGGGCGGCGTCCACCGCGTGCAGCGGGTGCCCGTCACCGAGTCCCAGGGCCGCATCCACACGAGCGCGGCCGGCGTGCTGGTCTACCCGGAGGCGGAGGAGGTCGACGTCCAGATCGACCCCAACGACCTGCGCATCGACGTCTACCGCTCCAGCGGCCCCGGCGGCCAGAGCGTCAACACGACCGACTCGGCCGTACGCATCACCCACCTGCCCACGGGCGTGGTCGTCTCCTGCCAGAACGAGAAGAGCCAGCTCCAGAACAAGGAGTCGGCGATGCGCATCCTGCGTGCGCGCCTGCTGGCCGTGGCCCAGGAGCAGGCCGACGCCGCGGCGCAGGCCGAGCGCAAGTCGCAGGTGCGGACGGTCGACCGCTCCGAGCGCATCCGCACGTACAACTTCCCTGAGAACCGGATTTCCGACCACCGCGTAGGCTTCAAGGCGTATAACCTCGACCAGGTTCTCGACGGTGAGCTCAACGCCGTCACCCAGGCACTCATCGACGCCGAGATGGCGGAGAAGCTCGCACAACACTCATGACATTTCTGCTGGACGAGATCGCTCTCGCCACCGCTCGGCTGGCCGAGGCAGGTGTGCCTTCGCCGCGCACGGACGCGGAGGAGATCGCGGCGTTCGTCCACGGCGTGCGCAGGAGCGAGCTCCACACGGTCAAGGACTCCGACTTCGACGCGCTGTTCTGGGAGGGCATCGCCCGGCGGGAGGCGCGTGAGCCGCTGCAGCACATCACCGGCCACGCCTACTTCCGCTACCTGGAGCTCGCGGTCGGCCCCGGCGTGTTCGTGCCGCGGCCGGAGACCGAGGTCATGGCCGGGTGGGCGATCGAGACCCTGCGCGCCATGGACGTCACCGCGCCGCTCGTCGTCGACCTCGGCACGGGCTCGGGGGCCATCGCGCTGTCGATCGCCCAGGAGGTCGCGCTGGCCGAGGTGCACGCCGTCGAGGTCGACCCGGCGGCCTACAGCTGGGCCAAGCGCAACATCTCCGAGCTGGGCCAAGGGCGTACGCATCTGCACCCGGAAGACCTCGCCGGAGCGCTTCCCGAGCTCAACGGCAAGGTCGACCTGGTCATCTCCAACCCGCCGTACATCCCGCCCGGCGCCATCCCGCGCGACCCCGAGGTCCGCGACTACGACCCCTCCAGAGCCCTGTACGGCTCCGGCGACGACGGGCTCGGCGAGGTGCGCGCGGTCGAGCGCACCGCCCGCCGCCTGTTGCGTCCCGGCGGCTGGGTGGCCGTCGAACACGCCGACGAGCAGGGCCGGGCGGTCTACCTGACCTTCCCCGAGGACAACGGCTGGCGCGACGTACGCCTGCGCCAGGACCTCACCCGAAGGGACCGCTTCGTCACGGCCAGGCTCGGCCAGGACTAGGATGCACGCCGTGGGAAGACGCTTTGACTGCTCCGACCTCGACCAGCGGGCCGAGGGCCTGATCGAGGCGGCCACCGCCGTGCGCCGCGGCGAGCTGGTCGTGCTGCCGACCGACACCGTCTACGGCATCGGCGCCGACGCGTTCATGCCGCCGGCCGTCACCGCGCTGCTCGACGCCAAGGGGCGTGGCCGCGAGATGCCGCCCCCCGTGCTCGTGGGCACCGTCAGAGCCGCCACAGCGCTCGTGGACGACCTCGGGCCCTACGGGCAGGATCTCATCGACGCCTTCTGGCCCGGGCCGCTCACGCTGGTCTGCAGGGCCAACAGGGCCCTTTCCTGGGACCTGGGCGACACCAAGGGCACGGTCGCCGTCCGGATGCCGCTCCACCCGGTCGCGCTCGACCTGCTCAAGGAGACCGGCCCGATGGCCGTCTCCAGCGCCAACCGCTCCGGCGCCCCCGCGGCGACGACGGCCGAGGAGGCCCAGGAGCAGCTCGGCGACTCGGTCGCGGTCTACCTCGACGGCGGCAAGACCACCGACAACACGCCCTCGACCATCCTCGACCTCACCACGGCGGTGCCCCGGATGTTGCGCCGCGGCGCGATCCCGGTGGAGAAGCTGCGCGGCATCATCGGTTACGTCGCCACAGACGACTGACGTATACCGTCTCTTTATCCCGGCTGCGGTGACGCGGTCGCCGCGATTACGGTGAGTCCCGGAACGGCGACACGTCCCGGGAGTGGCCCATGGGCAAGTTCGACGGCATGGATCCCCAGTTGGTCCGTGACCTGCTGACCGAGGTCAAGCACGCGTCCTCGGAGTTGCGTACGGTCGAGGACCAGGTCAGGGCTACGTTGAGCCGTGCCGGGCTGGCCGCGAGGAGCACACATCGTCCGGTCCAGGTGGCCGACTCCGCCGACCAGATGGTCAAGGACGTCAACACGCGGCTGGCCACACTGGAGAAGCGGGCCGACGGCAAGCTGGGCGACACGTCGAAGACGGGCGGCGGCGGCACGACCGACGAGCCGAAGGACCTCCCCGGCACCCGCAACGACAAGTACGACAACCCGCGCGCCGACGCGACCCCCAAAAACCCCGATCCCACCCCGGCGCACCCCTCCACCCCCAAAGAGCCCGACACCACCCCCGCCCACCCCTACACCCGCGAGCACACCGACCCGAAGCCCGCCGATCCGAAGCCGTCCGATCCCCCCGCCCCGAAGGACCACGACGCCAAGACGGGCGGCGACCACAAGACGGGCGACCACAAGACGGGCGACAACGCGAGGACCGGCGACGACGGTGCCAGGTCGGACGGCGACGGGAAGGCGTGCGACGACGCCGACAAGAACACCGGGACCAGCGGAAACGACTCCAAGACCAACCCCGGAACCGACTCCGGCCCCGACTCCAGTACCGGCGACGGCTCGACCGCCGACGACCCCAAGGCCCCCGACCAGGACAGCAGACGCGACCGGGGAGCGGAGGCGGACACCGGCACGACCAACGTCCCCGCGAAGGACCAGCCGGACGACGCACACAAACCCCAGATCGTGGTGGTCGACGGTGTGAAGGTCCTCCAGGTCCCCATAGACCCGCCCACGGCCGACCAACTGGAGTCCCTGCTCAGGAACACCGACCACGTCCAGCCCGCCGACATGCCCACCGTCCGCGCCGACGGCGCCCCGAACCCCGACACCTGGGCGAACGACGGCAGCGACGCCGCCTCCGTCAACGCCGGCAGACCCGATCCGGACGCCCTGAACAGGCCGGTCGTGGACCGCGCGCGGGACATCCCACCGATGGACATGCCGGACGTACAGGCTCCCAAGGGCGATTACGGCCTCGGCGAAGGGGCTCCCAAGTACATCCAGCCGGACGGCCCGACCGGCTCCGTCGCCCCCGGCACCCCGTCCGGCGACGACGGTACGCCGCCTCCGGTCGCGGGCACGTCCGACGGCACGCCGCCCCCGGTCCCGGGCACGTCCGACGGCACGGCGTCCACGACGGGCGGTCGCGATGCGCCGCTCTCGGTGCCGCCGACGGCCCCGGCCGGGGGCGGCGACGGCCCGTCGGCACCGTCAGCGGCTACGGCGGGGGGCGGTGACGGGTTGTCGGTGCCGACAGGAGAGGGCGGCACCGGCACCTCGACCACCGCTCCCGGCAACGGCACCCCCGCCGGCCACCACCACAACCCACCTGCCGCCACCGGCCACCCGTACGGCACCCCATCGGACGCGGGCAACCCCCAAGGCACCCACCCGGACGGCACAGCCTCCTCCCACCCCCGCACTGACGCCACCCCTGGCAACAGCACCCAGCCCATCGGCGGCACCGGCCACTCGAACACCGGCACGGGCGGCACGTACGGTGACACCGGAAGCGCGGGAGGAACCGGAGAAACCGGGGGAACCGGGGGCACCGACAACGGCACCGGCCGGTCCAACGGCGACGCCACCGGCTCGGGCGGCCCCATGGACATCCGTCGGCCGGACGATGGCACAACGGACACCGGCCGTGCGGACGGCACCGGTCGTGGGGATGGCACCGGTCGCGCGGATGGCGGTGGCCGGGCTGACGGCGGGACAACGGACACTGGCCGCGCCGACGGTGGTGCCTGCGCAGACGGCAGCGCCGCAGACGACAGTCGCGCCGACGCCGGCGCCTCCAACGGCAGCCGCGACACCGGCGCCGGCAACGCCGATGGCGGGCGTGCTGACGGTGGTGTCGCGAACGGTGGTCGTGACGTCGGCGGTGGCTATGGGCACGGCGCCGGTGGCAACGCAGATGGTGGGCGTGCCGATGGAGGGGCCGGTGGTGGTGCCGCCGACGGGGGCCGTGCTGGCGGCGGGGCCTCTGATGGCGGCCGTGCTGGCAATGGTGCTCCCGATGCTGGTCGGGCCGGAGGTGGCGGCGCGGATGGGAGCGGGGTCGGGCGTGGTGACGGCTCCGGTGGGGTGCGGATTCCGCCCACACCGTCCGGGGGAGGGGACGCCGTCTCACCTGGGGGAGGCGCCGCTGTCGGAGGGGACGCTGCGGGAAGGGACGCTTCGGGAGGGGGCTCTGCGGGGGCGGGAGGCGGCGCGTACGGCGGGGGTTCCACGGGAGCGGGAAGCGGCGATGGCTCGGTCGGGGGGCTCGACACACCCAAGGCCGGTGCTGGCGTCAGCGGTGGCGATGTCGCCGGTGGGGTCTGGGCCAGGGAGGGCGGTGATGTTGTGGTTGTGGATATGCCCGGCGTTCGGTCGGAGGCGGTTGGGGTGTTGGTGGACAATGCGCGTGATGTCCAGCCGCTCGACATGCCCTCTGTCGAGGTTCCGCCCGGTGCGTACGGCAGGGGTGAATGGGCGGCCAAGGACATCAGGCCGGACGGCCCATCTGCTGAGATCGATCCAGGGATGCCGGGAAGGAGCGCGTGATGTACGTCGACCCGCCCGCCCCCAAGCCCAGAGGCAGGGACGAGATGCCTCCCGTGACGGCCGCGGGCCCGCTGGACAACCAGCCGCTGGCGTACGAGTTCAATCCCGATTACGAACGCCTCATCACCGCCTGGAACACCGTCATGCCCATGCTGGAGAAGCTCAGCACGGCCCTCGACAAGTCGTACGCGCTGGCCAAGAGCCCCCAGACCTGGGACGCCCCGGTCGGCGAGCGCTATGTGCAGGACCTGCGGGAATGGCGGTCCAGGCTGGCGCTCTACCGGCACTCCGTGCTCACCGCGATCAGCGACGAGGCGGACGACACCCCGAGATGGATCCCCAGCCAGACCGGCGCGCCACACGCCTTCCCCTGACCCGCTGCCCCCCTGACCCCACGGCCACTGACTCGCTGCGCGACCCGGCGCTGCGGCGCCAACTCAAAGTCGCCAGCTCAAGGCCGCTGTCCCAAGGCCGTTGACCGGAGGCTGCCGATCCAAGGTCGTCGATCCAAGGTCGTCGGCTCAAACCTTCGGGTGCGGTGCGACCGCGTTCCCGAGGCTGACCGACTTTTCGGTCTTTAGTGGCATTGCCGGAGAGGTGGGTACATGGTTGCTCGCCGACACAGCACGCCCGATCGGGCCGATGACGTGGCGTTCCGTCGGCGGTGCCACACGCGGACGTCGCGACGCTCGCCATCCTCAGGAGCCGCCTGGCCACCGGGGGTCACGCTCGGCCGCGACGGTCATCCCGTACGATCCGGAGCCGACGCACCTCACCTCCGGGACGGAGGTGAGCGCGCCGCGCACGACCACGTGGGACGCGGTCCCGTGGGGGATGGGAGAGGTGGGAAGTCCGGTGTGGCTCGTGGTGCGTGGTCCGGGCGCGGAGGCCGAGGTCAGGGAAAGAACGTTGGCGCTTCTCGCCATCCATCAGCCATATCTCAGCGAATATTAAGCTGGTCTGTGTCGGTTTCCGGTCACAGCTGGCCGGAGCATCCGGGAAACTAGGGTCGTGCGCGAATACCTCTTCATGGCGCTCATCTCGGCAGCGGTGACGTACCTGCTGGTTCCGCTGGTGCGCCGCTTCGCCATCCGCATCGGCGCCATGCCCGAGGTCCGCGCGCGCGACGTGCACACCACGCCGACGCCCAGGCTGGGCGGCCTGGCCATGTACGGCGGCCTGGTGGTCGGCCTGCTGGTCGCCAGCCAGCTGAAACACACCGGCGCGGCGCTGTCGGAGTCGGAGGGCAAGGCGGTCACCGCGCTGATCGTCGCGGGCGGCCTGATCACGCTCACCGGCTTCCTCGACGACTGGTGGGGCATGGACGCCTTCATCAAGCTCGGCGGGCAGATCGCGGCGGCGGGCGTGCTGGTCTACTTCGACCTGCGGCTGCTCTACATCCCGCTGCCGAAGGACTGGGGTGGCTCCACCAGCCTCGACTACACGCTGAGCACGATCATCACCATCCTGATCGTGGTGGTCACCATCAACGCCGTGAACTTCGTCGACGGGCTCGACGGGCTCGCCGCCGGCATCGTGTGCATCGCCGCCATGGCCACGTGGGCGTACTCGATCCTGCTGGCGCAGAGCATGAGCGTGGGGAACATCACCACGACGGCGGCCATCGCGGCCGTCCTCATCGGCACCTGCCTGGGCTTCCTGCCGCACAACTTCCATCCCGCGAAGATCTTCATGGGCGACACCGGGGCGATGCTGATCGGGCTGGTGCTCGCCTCGTCGATCGTCACCGTGACGCCGCTCGACCCGGCCGCCATCGAGGACATGAACAAGGTCCCGGTGTTGCTGCCGCTGATGTTGCCGGCGGCGGTGCTGGTCCTGCCGCTGATCGACCTGATCACCGCCGTGGTGCGGCGCACGTCCCATGGCATGTCGCCGTTCGCGCCCGACCGCGGCCACCTGCACCACCGGTTGCTCGACATCGGCCACTCGCACCGCCGTTCAGTGTTGATCATGTACGCGTGGGCGTTCCTGTTCGCGTTCGGCATGGTGGCGATGTCGCGCGAGGGCGTGCCGGTGTTGCTGTTCGTGGTGGTCATCGTGCTGGCGCTGGCGGTGCTCGTCCTGATGGCGGCGCCGCGCTGGAGGGGCAGGGGCGGCGCGCACTCGTCCCCGCGCAGCAAGCAGCCCGACGACGACGGCCCGCCCACCGGCCCGATGCCGCCGATCACCCCGGAGACCGAGGTCAGGCGCCGGATGCCGCCGCAGGAGGGCCCGTCTTCGCAGGAACGCGCGAGCGCCGAGGGCAAACCGGTCATTCCTGCATTTCCGAGCCGTCCGTGATCGGGAACTAGAAACGGCAGGTAAAAGCGGTCTTCCGTGAGCTTGTGATATCTTTCACGAGCAGGGACCTCCGGACGCACATGTTCTGGGGGTAGCAAACGCTCGCTTGATAACATGCTGATGGAGCACCGATGCAGGCCAACGACGTGCGCGTACTCAAGAGCGCCGCTGTTCCGACCTTCGCGGTCGGGGTGGTCGCGGTCATCGTGGCGTTCCTCCTGGCGGGAGGCAAGGGAGCGCTGGGCGCGACCCTCGGCACCTTGCTCGTCGGGGTTTTCTTCAGCATCAGCGTGGTAGCGGTCTCCTATGCCGCCCGCGTCTCCCCGCAGATGATGGCGATCGCGGCCATGGTCAGCTACCTCGTCAAGGTCATCGCCATCATGGCGGTGCTGGCTGCCTTCCGTGAGACCACCGCCTGGAACACCCAGGCCTTCGCGTGGTCAGTGGTCGTGTGCACGCTCGTCTGGACCGGGTTCGAGGTCCGCGGGTTCCTGAAGACCAAGATGCTCTACGTCGACCCCGAAGCCTCGGTCCCCGGAAAGGGTGACTCATGAGGCAGGTAAAGGGATGGGGTCCGATATGACTAGTCCTCTACTCGCCTGCTATCGTCGGGGCCGCGATGAGCGCACAGGAACGCCGACCGGAACACGACGGTCGCGACTTCTCCGATGCCATGTGGTCAGTCCCCAGCTATCTGCTCGCCGGGATGGCGGTCTATGGCGGTCTCGGGTGGTTGCTGGACCGGTGGCTCGACATGTCCGCGTTCTTCCCCATAGGCGTGGTCCTTGGGGTCGTGCTCGGCGGCTATGCGGTCTACCGGAAGTTCGGTCGCTGACCCGACGCAGCGATCGCCTCGCTGAGGAAACCCTTGTGATCCACTACGACGTTGAAGGGAACGCCGCGTGATTGCGCTGACGGTCCTCGCCCCCGAAGACAACTTCAAGGCGCCATCGCCTGATGAGCTGTTCAATTCGTTCACGCCCATCATTCCTGGGGTGGACTGGTTCACCAAGCCGGTTCTGCTGGCGATCCTGAGCGCGCTCGCGGTGATCGCCGTTTGCTGGGTGGCCTTCGCCAAACCGAAGCTCGTGCCGAGAGGCACCCAGAACGTCGTCGAGTACG
Organism: Nonomuraea spiralis; assembly: GCF_014648435.1. Lineage (GTDB taxonomy): Bacteria > Actinomycetota > Actinomycetes > Streptosporangiales > Streptosporangiaceae > Nonomuraea > Nonomuraea spiralis. Next base: position 288,702 of record NZ_BMRC01000008.1, on the reverse strand, counting down.
GCTACATGTTCGTCCGTGACCAGATCGCCCGGCCGTTCCTCGGCAAGGACGCCGATCGGTGGATGGGCCTGCTCGTCACACTCTTCTTCCTGGTTCTGTTCTGGAACATCCTGGGCGTGATCCCGCTCGCGCAGTTCCCGGTCGCCTCGCACATCGCGTTCCCGGCCGTGCTCGCGCTCTCGATCTACGCGATCAAGGTCTACCTGGGCGTCAAGCACCAGGGCGGCATCGGTTACTTCAAGAACATGATGTTCCCGCCGGGACTGCCCAAGCCGATCTACTTCCTCCTGGCGCCGATCGAGTTCCTGTCGAACATGATCATCGCGCCGTTCACGCACGCGGTCCGACTGTTTGCGAACATGTTCGCCGGTCACATGCTGCTCGCGTTCTTCAGCATGGTCGGCTTCTGGTTCCTGTTCGAGAAGCTGACTCCGATGGGTGCCGGCGTCGGCGTCCTCGGTGTGGTCATGACGATCATCCTGACCGGGTTCGAGATGTTCATCCAGTTCCTGCAGGCCTTCCTGTTCGCGATGCTGGCGGCGATGTACATCGGCGGCGCGCTGCACCCGGATCACTGAGAACCACATACCGGAATATCCATGACCGGTGGGACTCCCTTCACCGGCCGTCCAGTAAAGGAAATAGAAATGAGCGTTCTCGCTGAGGTCTCCGGCAACGTCACCGCCATCGGTTACGGTCTCGCCGCCATCGGCCCCGGCATCGGCGTCGGCATCATCTTCGGTCAGGGCGTGCAGGCCATTGCGCGTCAGCCCGAGGCTTACGGCCTGATTCGCCAGAACATGCTCCTCGGCTTCGTCCTCACCGAGGCCCTCGCCCTGATCGGTCTGGTCGCGCCGTTCATCTTCGCGAACCTCTAAACCAGAAGAATCCCTGACGAAAGGCTGCACCCATGATTAAGGCAGCTACGCTCCTCGCGCAGGAGGAGGGTGCTAACCCGCTCCTTCCGCACACGTTCGAGCTCGTCGTCGGTATCTTCTCGTTCCTCGTCGTCCTCCTCGTCGTCGGCAAGATTCTCGTACCGCGCATCCAGAAGACTCTGGGCGAGCGGACCGACGCGATCGAGGGTGGCATCAAGAGGGCTGAGGAGGCTCAGGCCGAGGCGCAGAACCTCCAGAGGCAGTACGCGCAGCAGCTCGAGGAGGCCCGGCGCGAGGCCGGCAGGCTCCGCGAGGAGGCTCGTGAGCAGGCCGCGCAGATCAAGGCGGAGCTCCGCGAGGAGGCGCAGGCCGAGGCCCGTCGTCTCGTCGAGGCCGCGCACGCCCAGATCGAGGCCGACCGTGCCGCCGCGTTCGCGCAGCTCCGCACGGAGGTGGGCCGTCTGTCCACCGAGCTGGCCGGCCGCATCGTCGGCGAGTCCCTTGAGGACGAGGTCCGCCAGAGCCGCATCGTGGACCGGTTCCTCGATGAGCTCGAGAGCAGCAACGCGCAGGCGGTGCGCTAATGAGAGGTCTGAGCAGGACCTCGTTGGCAGAGGTCGAGGAGCGCTTCAACGCGGTCGCGGGCAGCGCCGACCTCGGCGCGCTCTCCGACGAGTTGTTCGCCGTCGCGGATCTGCTCGACCGCGAGCACGGCCTGCGCCGCGCGCTGTCCGACCCGGCCAGGCATGCCGAGCAGAAGGCGGGAACCATCCGCGCCCTGCTCGGCGGCAAGGTCTCCGAGGCGGCCCTCGCCACGACCGAGGCCGCGGTCTCGGTCCGGTGGTCGCGTGCCGGAGACCTGGCCGACTCGCTCGAACGGCTCGGCGTCGTCGCCGCTGCCGCTGAGGCGGAGAGCCAGTCCCGGCTCGACGACGTGGAGGACGAGCTCTTCCGCTTCGGCCGCATCGTCGCCGCCAACCCCGACCTCCGCCGCGCGCTCGCGGACGCGGCCGCGCCCGGCGAGGGCAAGCGGCAGCTCCTGAGCGATCTGCTCGGCGGCAAGGTCGCCCCCACCAGCCTGCGCCTGATCACGCAGCTGGCGGTGCACCCGCGAGGGCGTAGCCTGGAAATGGGCTTGGAGGAGTTCGGCCAGCTCGTGGCCCAGCAGCGCCAGCGCCTGGTGGCGGTCGTGCGCAGCGCGGTCGAGCTGTCGGACGCGCAGAAGCAGCGACTGGCCGACTGGCTGCGCACCTCCTACGGTCGCGACGTGCACCTGAACGTCGAGGTGGACAAGCGAGTGCTCGGTGGGTTCTCGGTCCGCATCGGCGACGAGATCATCGACACCACGATCGTGGGACGAATTGAAGAAGTCCGCCGCCGGTTGGCCGGCTGAGGCGCAGTGAGCGCCGAATGAATAGGGAGACAGAGTAGAGATGGCGGAGCTTACGATCCGGCCGGACGAGATCCGGGACGCGCTTGAGCGCTTCGTCCAGGCGTACGAACCGGAAGGCGCCGCGCGCGAGGAGATCGGGACCGTCGTCGACGCCGGCGACGGCATTGCCCATGTCTCCGGCCTTCCCTCGGCGATGGCGAACGAGCTGCTCGAGTTCGAGGACGGCACGCGCGGCCTGGCCCTGAACCTCGACCCCCGAGAGATCGGTGTCGTGGTCCTGGGTGACTTCAGCAAGATCGAGGAGGGCCAGACGGTCCGCAGGACGGGCCAGGTCCTGTCCGTGCCCGTCGGCGACAACTTCCTCGGCCGCGTGGTCGACCCGCTCGGCAACCCCCTCGACGGCAAGGGCGCGATCGAGGCCGAGGGCCTGCGCGCCCTCGAACTGCAGGCCCCCTCGGTCGTCCAGCGGCAGCCGGTGAAGCAGCCGCTGCAGACCGGCATCAAGGCGATCGACGCCATGACGCCGATCGGCCGCGGCCAGCGCCAGCTGATCATCGGTGACCGTGGCACGGGCAAGACCGCCGTCGCCGTGGACACGATCATCAACCAGCGCGACAACTGGCTCTCGGGCGACCCCGAGAAGCAGGTGCGCTGCGTCTACGTCGCGGTCGGCCAGAAGGGCTCGACGATCGCCCAGGTGCGTTCCCGCCTCGAAGAGGCCGGCGCCCTGGAGTACACCACGATCGTCGCCGCCCCGGCCTCCGACCCGGCCGGTTACAAGTACATCTCCCCTTACACCGGTTCGGCCATCGGCCAGCACTGGATGTACCAGGGCAAGCACGTCCTCATCATCTTCGACGACCTCACCAAGCAGGCCGACGCCTACCGCGCCGTCTCGCTGCTGCTTCGCCGCCCGCCGGGCCGTGAGGCGTTCCCCGGTGACGTCTTCTACCTCCACTCCCGTCTGCTGGAGCGCTGCGCCAAGCTCTCCGCCGACATGGGCGGCGGCTCGATGACCGGTCTTCCGATCATCGAGACGAAGGGCAACGACGTGTCGGCGTTCATCCCGACCAACGTCATCTCCATCACCGACGGCCAGTGCTTCCTGGAGACCGACTACTTCAACGCCGGTATCCGTCCTGCCATCAACGTCGGTATCTCGGTCTCCCGAGTCGGTGGCTCGGCGCAGATCAAGGCGATGCGCAAGGTCGCCGGTACGCTCCGTCTGTCGCTGTCGCAGTACCGCGACCTGGAGGCCTTCGCGGCCTTCGCCTCCGACCTGGACGCGGCCTCCCGCGCCCAGCTGGAGCGCGGCCAGCGCCTGACCGAGCTGCTCATCCAGCCGCAGTACTCGCCGTTCCCCGTGGAGCGTCAGGTCGTGTCGGTCTGGGCGGGCACGACGGGTGAGCTCGACGAGGTTCCGGTCGAGGACATCCGCCGCTTCGAGGCGGAGTTCCTCGACTACCTGCAGAGCAGCAACAAGGGCATCTTCGACAGCATCCGCGAGACCAACGAGCTGTCCGACGACGCGGTGACCAGCCTCAAGGACGCCGTCACGGAGTTCAAGAAGGGCTTCACCACCTCCTCGGGTGAGCTCCTGGTCAAGGACGAGCCGGTGGCGCCGCTCGAGGCCGACGAGGTCGGCCAGGAGAAGATCAAGAAGGTCGTCCGTCCGGCGACGGAGAAGTAGCTCATGGGTGCCCAGCTAAGGCTGCTGCGGCGGCGGATCAGGTCGGTCAAGTCGACCGCCAAGATCACGCGCGCCCAGGAGCTCATCGCCTCCTCGCGGATCGTGAAGGCGCAGATGCGGATGCAGGCGGCGCTGCCGTACGAGCGTGAGATCACTCGCGCCGTCACCGGCGTCGTCAGCAACGCGGCCAGCGTCGATCATCCGTTGACCGTGGCGAAGGAGAACCCCGCCAAGGCGGGCGTCCTCATCGTCACCAGTGACAGCGGGTTCTGTGGCGGCTTCAACGCCAACGTCCTGCGCGAGGCCGAGGCCCTGCGCGGGCTGCTGGAGAGCCGTGGCCTGACGGTGGTGCCGTTCGTCACCGGCCGGAAGGGTGTCACCTGGCACAGCTTCCGCAACCGTACGATGGGCGGCCAGTGGGTTGGCTTCTCCAGGAAGCCGGCCTACGCCGACGCCAAGGAGATCGCGCAGACGCTGATCGACTCCTTCAAGGAAGAGGCGGGGATCGACGAGATCCACATCGTCTCGACCGAGTTCGTCTCCATGCTGACCCAGAACGTCGTGGTCAAGCGTGTGCTGCCGCTGGAGGTCGAGGAGACCGAGGCGACGGCGACCGAGACGATCCCGCCGTACTTCGAGTTCGAGCCCACCGCGGGCGACGTGCTCGAGTCGCTGCTGCCGCGCTACGTGGAGTCCCGCATCTTCACCGCGCTGCTGCAGTCGGCGGCTTCGGAGGAGGCCGCGCGCCGCCGCGCGATGAAGTCCGCCACGGACAACGCCAACGAGCTGATCCGCGTGTTCACCATGCAGATGAACCAGGCTCGCCAGGCCGAGATCACCCAGGAAATCAGCGAGATCGTCGGTGGCGCCAACGCGCTGGCTGACGCCGCAGCGGGGAAAGAGTGAAATGACTGCAGAGGCTGTTGAGACTGTTGAGCCCACGTCGGCCGGTGCCGGTCGTGTGGCCAGCGTCAAGGGGCCCGTCGTCGACGTGGAGTTCCCCGTCGAGGCGATGCCCGACATCTACAACGCGCTCAACGTCGAGGTGACCCTCGGCGGCGAGACCAAGACCCTGACCATGGAGGTCGCCCAGCACCTGGGTGACAACCTGGTCCGCGCCATCTCCATGCAGCCCACCGACGGCCTGGTCCGCGGTACGGCCGTCACCGACTCGGGCCACCCGATCTCGGTGCCCGTCGGCGACATCGTCAAGGGCCACGTGTGGAACACGCTCGGCGAGTCGCTCGACGTGCCGACCGCTTCGCTCCAGATCACCGAGAAGTGGGGCATCCACCGGCCGTCCCCGCCCTTCGACCAGCTGGAGTCCCGTACCGAGATGCTCGTCACGGGCATCAAGGTCATCGACCTGCTCACCCCGTACGTGCAGGGTGGGAAGATCGGTCTGTTCGGTGGCGCCGGTGTGGGCAAGACGGTTCTCATCCAGGAGATGATCCGCCGTGTCGCCCGCAACTTCGGTGGCACCTCGGTGTTCGCCGGCGTCGGCGAGCGCACCCGTGAGGGCAACGACCTCTGGCTGGAGATGGAGGAGGCGGACGTCCTCAAGGACACCGCGCTCGTCTTCGGCCAGATGGACGAGCCGCCGGGCACCCGTCTGCGGGTGGCCCTGTCCGCGCTGACGATGGCGGAGTACTTCCGCGACGTGCAGAAGCAGGACGTGCTGCTGTTCATCGACAACATCTTCCGCTTCACGCAGGCGGGCTCGGAGGTCTCCACCCTCCTCGGCCGCATGCCGTCCGCGGTGGGTTACCAGCCGACGCTGGCCGACGAGATGGGTGTGCTCCAGGAGCGCATCACCTCGACGCGCGGTCACTCGATCACCTCCATGCAGGCGATCTACGTGCCCGCCGACGACATCACCGACCCGGCCCCGCACAACGCGTTCGCGCACCTCGACGCGCAGACCGTTCTGTCCCGGCCGATCTCGGAGAAGGGCATCTACCCCGCGGTGGACCCGCTCGACTCCACCTCCCGGATCCTCGACCCGCAGGTCGTGGGCGAGGAGCACTACCGGGTGGCCCAGGAGACCAAGCGGATCCTGCAGAAGTACCGCGAGCTCCAGGACATCATCGCGATCCTCGGTATCGACGAGCTGTCCGAAGAGGACAAGGTCACCGTGCAGCGGGCCCGCCGTATCGAGCGGTTCCTGTCGCACCCGATGTACGCCGCCGAGGCGTTCACCGGCCAGCCGGGCGAGAACGTCCCGCTGGACGAGACCATCGCCTCCTTCAAGGGCCTGTGCGCCGGCGAGTACGACCACCTGCCCGAGCAGGCGTTCTTCATGGTCGGCGGCATCGACCAGGCCGTGGCCAAGGCCAAGGAACTCGAGCGTCGCTGATCGCCCTACGGTAGTGGCACGGGCACGAGTACCCGTGCCGCTACCTGATCGGAAAGGAACCTACAGAAGTGGCGAAGCTACGCGTAGGGGTTGTCTCACCCGAGCGTGAGATCTGGTCGGGCGAGGCCGACATGGTGATTGCCAAGACCGTGGACGGCGAGATCGGTATTATGCCGCAACACGCACCCGTGCTCGGCGTCCTCGTCGAGGGCGGCGTGCTGCGCGTCAAGCGGGAAGGTGAGCCCGAGCTCGTCGCGGCCGTTCACGGGGGGTTCATCTCCGTGGCCGACGATGAGGTGTCGGTGCTCGCCGAGGTCGCCGAGCTCGGTTCCGAGGTCGACGTCGCGGCCGCCCGAGACGCTCTCGACCGGGCTCAGGCCTCGATCGAGGCCAACCAGGAGGACGCCGACGCGGCGATCGAGGCCAAGCGGGCCAGGGCGCGGCTGCGCGCGGCGGGCGAAGAGGTTTAATACATACAACGGGATTCAGGGGGCGGCCATGGTGGCGACGGTTTCGGTTTTGTTGTTGCTGCTGGTCGCCCTCGTGGTCCTGCGAGGGGTGACGCTCTCCCGCTCGCGCGGCAGCGTGCCCTGTCGCCTCAAAGTAGGCAGCGGAGGCTGGCAGAGCGGGGTTGCCCGTTACGCCGACGGAGAGCTCCATTGGATTCCGCTCATGGGTGTCCGACTGAGGCCGCGCCACGCGATCGCGAGGCGCGGCCTCGTCGTTTCCGCCCGGCGTGAGATCGACGGCGGTCTCTACGCCATCGACTGCGGCGGCAGCACGCGCGGGCTGTCGCTGGCGATGAGCGCCGACGCGCTGACCGGGTTCCTCGCCTGGCTGGAGTCGGCGCCGCCCAGCGCGTACCTCGACGTCGCCTAGCGGGTGGCGCCGGGCTTCCAGAGGATCTCGTTGCCGCCGTGGGCGACCCGGCAGGCGATGAAGAGCAGGTCGGACAGCCTGTTGAGGTATTTGGCGGTCAGCGGGTTGACGTCGTCGTAGGTCTGGAGCGCCGCCCACGTGGTGCGCTCGGCCCTGCGTACGGTGACCCGGGCCAGGTGCAGCGCGGCCGTGGCGGGGTCGCCGCCGGGCAGGATGAAGCTGCGCAGCGGCTTGAGCTCGGCGTTGAGCCGGTCACACTGCTCCTCCAGCCGGTCGATGTAGGACTGCTCCACCCGCAGCGGCGGGAACTCCGGATCGTCCACCACGGGTGTGGCCAGGTCGGCCCCCACGTCGAACAGCTCGTTCTGGATGCGCACGAGGACCGCGACGAGGTCGGCGGGCAGGGTGCCATGGGACAGGGCCAGGCCCAGGCAGGCGTTGGCCTCCTCGACGTCGGCGTACGCGGCCAGCCGGGTGTCGGTCTTGGCGGCGCGGCTCATGTCGCTCAGGTTCGTGGTGCCGTCGTCGCCCGTACGGGTGTAGATGCGGGAGAGGACGACGGGCTTGTCCTTGTCGGCACGCGTCATGGATCCCAGCGTAATGACAAATGTCATCCGAACGGGACGCGCTTTCCATGTCACCTCCATGATTTCCACGACTACCAGGGCGAACTGCACTAAAGCCACCATTGACCCATGATGAGAGAGAGGGCCTGATGCTGGAGATCAGCGAGCTGCGCAAGCGCTTCGCGGGCGGTCCCGACGCCCCCGGCGGCAAGGTCGCCCTGGACGGGATCAGCTTCACGGTACGTCCGGGCGAGATGTACGGCTTCGTCGGCGCGAACGGCGCGGGCAAGACGACGACGATGCGCATCGTCATGGGCGTGCTCCAGGCCGACTCCGGGTCGGTGCGCTGGCGGGACCGGCCGCTCGGCGCCGACGACCGCACGCGCTTCGGCTACATGCCCGAGGAACGCGGGCTGTACCAGAAGATGCGGGTCGCCGAGCAGATCGAGTACTTCGGCCGGCTGCACGGGCTCGGCCCGGCGGCGGCGAAGAAGGCCGCCGACGACCTCATCGAGCGGCTGGGGCTGACCGAGCGCAGGGGCGACGCGGTGCAGGCGCTGTCGCTGGGCAACCAGCAGCGTGTGCAGCTCGCCGTGGCGCTGGTGCACGACCCCGAGGCGCTGGTCCTGGACGAGCCGTTCTCGGGGCTCGACCCCCTGGCCGTGGACGCGCTGGCGGGGGCGTTGCAGGAGCGGTGCAGGAGCGGCGTACCGGTGATCTTCTCCAGCCACCAGCTCGACCTGGTGGAGCGGCTGTGCGACTCGGTGGGCATCGTCTCCGGCGGCCGGATGGTCGCCACGGGCACGGTGGCCGAGCTGCGCGCCGCCGAGGGCGACACGTTGCGCGTGGTCGTCCGCGACCCCGCGCCCGGCTGGGCCGACGGCCTGCCCGGCACGGTCACCGTCGCCGGTGACCTGCACACCCTGCGGACGGCCGAGGGCGACGACCAGGAGATCCTGCGCCGCGCCATGAAGGCCGGCCGCGTCGAGCACTTCGGCGCTGAGCAGCCGACCCTCACCGAGATCTTCAAGGAGGCCGTGGCGTGAACGGACTGATGCTGATCGCCCGCCGCGAGATCGTGACGCAGGTGCGCACGAAGACGTTCCTGGTGGGCCTGCTGGTCACCGCCCTGCTGGTGGCGGCGGTGTCCTTCGCGCCGAAGATCATGGGCGGGAACGACTCGTACACCTTGGGCACGGTCAACTCCCAGCAGCTCCCGCTGAAGGCCGCCGCGCCGGACGTTGACTTCGAGTGGCGCACGTTCGGCGACGAGGCCGCCGCCAAGAAGGCCGTACTGGCCGGTGACGTGGACGCGGTGCTGGTCAACGGCGACAAGGTGATCACCGACGGCGAGATCGACTCCAAGCTCGGCGTGCTGATGCAGAGCACGAACCGGGAGATGCGCCTCGGCGCGGCCGGGGTGTCGATCCCGCCGCTGCAGATGGTCTCCGTGGGCGCCGACACCCGCTACGAGGCGGCCAGGACCGGGATCGCCGTGGTGCTGGTGCTCGTCCTCTTCATGCTGCTCATGGGCCAGGTCATGATGGTGGCCATGGGCGTGGTGGAGGAGAAGGGCAGCAGGATCGTGGAGATCCTGCTCGCGGCGGTGCGTCCCTGGCAGCTGCTCGGCGGGAAGATCATCGGTCTGGGCGTGCTCGGGCTGATCAACCTGCTCACGATCCTCGCCGTCGGCCTGGTCGCCACGTCGGTCTCGGGGTTCGCCTCCGACTTCCCGCCCGGCATCCCGGGGCTGGTGGCCGCCGTGCTGGTCTGGTTCGTGCTGGGGTACGCGTTCTTCGCCACGCTCGCGGCCGCCTTCGCCTCGCTGGTCTCCCGCCAGGAGGAGGTGAGCAGTGTGATGTCGCCGCTGACCATGCTGATCATGGCCACCTACTTCGTGGCCTTCTACGCCACCAACGATCCCACGGGCACGCTGGCCACGGTGATGTCGTACATCCCGCCGTTCTCGTCGATGATCATGCCGGTGCGCATGGCGGCGGGGGACGTGCCGATGTGGCAGGTGGCGGCGTCCATGGCGGCGATGGCGGTGGCCGTGCTGGCGGTGCTCTCGTTCGGCGCCAAGGTCTACGAGCGGGCGGTGCTGCGGACGGGCGCCAGGCTGAAGCTCGGCGACGTGCTGCGCGCGGGCTAGATGGACGCGATCACGCGGGCGCGCCGCCTGGCCCGGCGGATGCTCAACTCGACGCTCGTGGTCATGTGGATCTTCCTGGTCATGTCGACGGTCTTCGGCCTCGGCGCCGGGACGGCCACGTGGCCGCGCGCCGCGCTCGCGACGGTCGCCGCGCTCGGTTTCACCTGGATCTACGTCCGGGTCGTCGCCTCGGTCATGGAGCGCCGGTATCCCACGAGAGAGGTCGTGTGGTCCGGCGCTCTGGCGTTCCTGTCGGCGCTGCTCGGCGGGGCCGATCCCATGGGCTGGGGGTTCATGCCCATGGTGTGGGTGTCCGTGGCGGTGATCGGGTTGCCGGGCCGCAGGGCGCTGGCGCTGGGCGCGGCGACGTGCGCGGCCTGCGTCGGGCTCGGCGCGCTGTCCGTGCTGGGCGGTACGGGCCTGCTCGCGCAGAGCGGCGACTCCTTCCTCGCCACGCTGCTCATCATCGCCGTCCTCGACGTCATCTGGGCCACGGCGCTGCCCTGCACCAACCGGATGTGGGCGTGGATCTGGTCGCTGGCCGTGCAGGCCCACGACGGCCGCGAGGCGCACACCCGGCTGGCCCTGGCCGAGGAACGCCTGCGCTTCGCCAGGGACCTGCACGACCTGGTCGGGCACCAGCTCTCCGCCATCGCCGTCAAGACCGAGCTCGCCGTACGCCTGGCCGACGCCGACGGCAAGGCGGCCAGGGCCGAGATGTCCGAGGTGAACACGCTGACCCGCAAGGCCCTGCGCGAGCTGCGCCAGGCCGTACGCGGCTACCGCGAGCTTGACTTGACCGCTGAGCTGAATAGCGTGAAGGGTGTGCTCGAAGCGGCCGGCGTCCGCTGCGAGGTGCGGCTGCCCCACCGGGAGCTGCCCCCGGGGGTCGCGCCGGTGTTCGCCTACGCGGTGCGCGAGGCGGTCACGAACGTGCTGAAGCACAGCGCCGCGACCTTCTGCGACATCACGCTGCGCTTCACCGACCAGCAGGCGGAACTGGCGGTACGCAACGACGGCGTGGCCCGCAGGCAGGCCGACGACCTGGGCAGCGGGCTGACCGGCATGGGGGAGCGCATGGCCGCCGTGGGCGGGAGCATGACGGCCCGGCCGACCGGTGACGGACACTTCCTGTTGACGGCGGTCGTGTCACTCCCGATAGGTGGGTAGGTGAGGAGGGCCGGGGTTACGATCCCGGCGACTACGCTTCGTGCGTGATTGAGGAGGTGGCATGCGCGTCCGGCGCAATCCACGAGGCCAGACGGTACGGATCGGCGCCCGGCTCGACGCCGGCACGTCGGCCGGCGTGCGCGAGCGGCTGCACAAGGCGCTCGACGCCGGCGAGGGCGACCTCATCCTCGACCTCTCCAGGCTGGAGATGATCGACGCCACCGGTCTCGGGGTGCTGGTCGGGGCGCATCGGCGCGCGATCAGCGTGCAACGCCGCCTCGTTCTACGGGGGGTGCCCCCGCGGATCATGCGGATCCTGGCGGTGACCCGGCTGAATCGGGTCCTGCACGTCGAGGTTCCCGCGGCCGCGGTGGCCTGAGGACACATATCGGGGCCGGGCGCCGATCAGCCGTCGCCCGCGCCCATTCCGCGAGCCGAATATAGAGAGAATGTAGATTTCGGCTGGGCCGCTATCACGGACACGGGCACTCGTAAAAGGAACTGCGAAGTGATTATTCTGTGACCCGTCACGCAAGGTGATCGGCGGGTCACGACGCACTGAGGCCGCGGATGAAGATGTGCACGGCCACCTCGACGAGTTCGTCGATGCCCGGCTGCTCGTCGGCCAGTATCCATTCGATCAGCAGCTCTTGTAGTGCGCCAATTGCGCCAAGTGCCACCAGTCGCCGATTCAGCGAGCGGGCCTGCGGGAAATCCGCGGAGGCCTCCTCCACGAGCCGCGCGAAGGAGTCGACGGCGCGCTGACGAGAGGCTGTCAGGACATCGCCCGACCTGCGCACCTCCAGATGCATGATGCGGGCCCGCCGCCAGTCGGCGGTGGCGAACTCGATATAGGCGCGAATCCCCGCCTTGACTCTTCCGTCAAGCGTGCTCGGCGCCTCCTGTAACGCTTTGGCCACAACCGCGAGGCTTTCCTCCACGCACCGCTCGTGCAGCGCCTGGAGCAACTCCTCCCGGCCGCCGAAACATTCGTAGAAGGCGCGGTTGGAGATCCGCGCCTCCGAGCACAATCTTTCGATGGTCGTCGCCGCGAAACCTGGTTTCGCGTATAGCGTGTAGGCGGCCGTCATCAGCCGCTCGCGTCTGTCCGCCAGCCTTTGCTCAGCCGACATTCCCCGGTAAGACCGGTTCACATTCCACCCGTCCAACATGATCGTGGCCCCCAGAGCACACAATTATGGACGGATGATCGGATTTGGGAAAGAGTGCGATGATTATCTTTTACGTCGTCCGTGCAAGAACGTGACAAGCCTGATCAGCCGCTCAAGCTCTCCGGGCCCTCTCCTGAACGAGGTCAGGTTCATGCCGGGCAGGGCGAAGCGCTGGCGGGAGACCGCTTTCGGCCTGGTGAACTCGCGTAGGCCGTCGGCTCCGTGGATGCGGCCGAACCCCGAATCGCCGACCCCGCCGAACGGCAGCGCGGGCACCCCGGCGAAGGAGATGACCGAGTTCACGGCGGTCATCCCGGTACGCATCGCGCGCGCGAGCCGCGTCGCCCGGCGGGCGTCCCGCGAGAAGATCGTGCCCGCCAGCCCGTACGCCGAGGCGTTGGCCAGCTCCAGAGCCTCCTGGACGTCACGGGTGCGCCGGACCGTGATCGTGGGCCCGAACGTCTCCTCCCGTACGGCCGGCGAATCCTCCGGCACGTCCTCCACGATCACCGGATCCACGAACGGCGCCCGTACGGAGTCGCGGCCGCCTGTCACCACTTTTCCGGACTTGGTGGCGTCGTCGATGTGCCGCCTGATGATGTCGATCTGGGCGGGCATGGTGATCGGGCCGTAGTCCTCCCCGGCCTTGACCTCGGCGGCACGGCCCGACAACTCCCGCAGGAACGGCTCGTACACCGAGTCCACCACGTAGACCCGCTCGACGCCCGCGCAGGTCTGGCCGGCGTTGGACATCGCGCCCCACAGGCAGGCGTCGGCCGCGGCGGCCAGGTCGGCGTCGGCGTCCACGATGAACGCGTCCTTGCCGCCGCACTCGGCCACGAGGGGCGTGAGGTTCTCCGCGCACGCCGCCATGACCCGCTTGGCGGTGGCGGTCGAGCCGGTGAAGGCCACCTTCCCCAGCCTGGGATCGGCGGCCAGCGCCGCGCCCGTCTCGCCGAGCCCGGTCACCGTCTGCAACACCGGCTGCTCGGGCACCGACTCGGCGAACAGCTCCGCCAGCCGTACGCCCACCCCGGGGGTGAGCTCGCTCGGCTTGAACACGACCGCGTTGCCCGCCGCCAGCGCGTACGCGATGGAGCCCATGGGGGTGAAGACCGGGTAGTTCCACGGGCCGATCACGCCGACCACGCCGAGCGGCAGGTATTCGAGTGTGGCGGCCAGGTTGAGGCCCATCATGCCGGTGGCGACGCGGCGGGGGCCCAGCACCTTGGCGGCGTTGCGGGCCGCCCAGTCGAGGTGCGTGACGGCCAGCACGATCTCCAGGGTGGCGTCGCCGACCGGCTTGCCCGTCTCCTCGTGCACGAGCGCGGCCAGCTCCCGCAGGCGCCCGGTGAGCACCGCCTTGAAGTCGAGCAGGCGGCGCCTGCGTTCGCCGGGAGGCAGGGCGGCCCACCAGGTGGTGGCGGCCTCGGCCCTGCCCACGGCCTCGTGCACGGCCCGCGCGTCGTGCTTGGGATGACTGCCGACGACCTCGCCGGTAGCCGGGTTCAGTGAGTCGAACGTCAGCGTGGTCATGGCGTCACGATAAACCGGTAAGCCGTTGCTTACTAGTTTTGGGGTGGGCGCAACATCCCCCAGATCGGCGGCCCGTCCGGCAGCGTGAAGCGGTCGGTGACGACGAAGCCGAACCTCTCGTAGAAGGGCACGTTCGACTCCTTGCTGCTCTCCAGGTAGACGGGCAGGCCGCCGCACCTTTCCAGGCCCGCGCGCATCAGCGCGCCGCCCGCGCCGCTGCCCCGCGACTCGGGTACGGTGCCGATCTGGGCCAGGTACCAGTAGGGGCCGGCGGGCTTGTGCCGGGCGAACGCCCCGCCACGGCGCCGCCCCCGTGGAGCGCCGTCTCGGTGATCGCGTGTGTGTGGCGGGCCAGCGTGGCGAACATGCCCGCGGCGCCGTGACCGCCGGGCAGCAGCCAGCCGATCACCGGATCGTCGTGGAACGCCCTGGCCAGCGCCTCGCCCATGGCGTCGAAGTCGTCCGACTCCCTGATCTCCACGCTCATCCCTCCGCGAACCACGAGCCGTGGAAGCCCGCCGGCACCCGCCGGGGCAGCCGTACCGACGCCACGTCGGACAGGTCGGCCGCGTCCAGCACCACCAGCTCGGACGACTCCCCGGAGGTGACGACCGACAGCAGCCACCCCTCGTCCTCGCCGGCGGCCCCCTCAGCCGGTACGAACACGGCCTCGCCGGTGTTGCCGCCGGTCTTCCTGACCTGGGCGGAGCCGTCGCGCTGGTCGTACTTGACGATGGCGTCGGACCCCACCGTGTAGAGGTAGCGGCTGTGCCGCCCGAGCAGGTCCTCGTTGAACGTGGGGAACTCCACGCCGCGGTCGTCCAGCGCCTCCTCCTTGGTCGTGCCGGAGACCGGGTCGAGGATCCAGCGGTGCAGGGCGGCGGCGCCGGCCGCGCCCGCGTGCCTGGCCGGGTCGACGCTGCCGCCGATGCCGCGCCAGAGGGAGAACCAGGCGTCGGGGGAGTAGCGGGCCGCGTTGAGCACGACGCGCCCGTGGTCGTCCTCCCAGGCGTTGCCGACGTGGAACACGTAGCAGGGATCGACGTCGAACCAGCGCGTCGGGCCGCCCGCCCTCGGGCTGAGGCCGATCCTGGCGCCGTAGCCGTCCTCCCAGGCGTACGGCATGCCCTCGCGGTTCAGGTCGAACACCATGGGCAGGTCGAGCCAGATCAGATGGTTCTCGGTGACGGCGAAGTCGTGCATCATCGTCGGGCCAGGCACCTCGATCTCCCTGCTCTCCACCAGCTCGCCGGCGGGCGAGAGCCGGTGGTAGGTGAGGAACGGCGGGAAGAAGCCGTAGCCGAAGAAGTGCAGCTCGTCGGTCAGCGGGTCCTGCTTGGGGTGGGCGGTCATCGCGGTGGTCAGCCGCCCGCCGAAGTCGTACGGGCCCACGGTGGCCAGTTCGGGCGTCACTTCGTGCGGCAGGCCGTTCTCCACGAGCGCCAGGATTCGCCCGGCGTGCCGGATGACGTGCGTGTTGGCGCTCACCGCGGTGAGATCGAGCCCGGTGTCGGAGACGAAGGGCGCGTTCTCCGTGAACTTCCTGGTACGCACCCACCGGTTGCGATACCACTCGGCGCGTCCATCGCGCAGCCGGACGCCGTGCAGCATGCCGTGGCCGCCGAACCAGTGACCGGGATCCTCGCCCGGCCGGGGATTGGGCCCGTTCCGGAAGTATCGCCCGGTCAGCTCGGCGGGAAGCGCACCCGTGATCTCCAGGTCGTGCGCCTCGATCTCGTCGGGAACGGGCGCCAGGTCGCCGCTGAGGTACGAAGGATCACTCATGAACGCTCCAATCTCGATATGTCAAAACTAGAACGTACATGAAAGACCTGTCAACAGTGGAATGTCGGGCCGAAGGAAAGCCCGGCCCTCGCGAGGCCGGGCCGGTCGGCTAGAAGAGGGTCGGGTTCTCCGGCTCGATGCCGCGCAGGGCGTCGTAGTCGAGCGTCACGCAGTCGATGCCGCGGTCGGTGGCCAGCACCCGCGCCTGCGGCTTGATCTCCTGAGCCGCGAACACGCCCCGCACCGGCGCGAGCAGCGGGTCGCGGTTGAGCAGCTCCAGGTAGCGGGTGAGCTGCTCGACGCCGTCGATCTCGCCGCGCCGCTTGATCTCGATCGCCACCGTCGCGCCCAGGGCGTCACGGCAGAGGATGTCGACCGGGCCGATGGCCGTCATGTACTCCCGGCGGATCAGCGAGTAGCCCTCGCCCAGCGTCGTGATGTGCTCGGCCAGCAACTCCTGGAGGTGGGCCTCCACGCCGTCCTTGATCAGGCCGGGGTCGACGCCCAGCTCGTGGCTGGAATCGTGGATGATCTCCTCCATCGTCAGGACCAGCTTCTCGCCGGTCTTGCCGTGGGTGACCGTCCAGGTCTCGCCGTTCTCCTTGAGCTTGCACGGCGGATTCATCCAGTTGAGCGGCTTGAAGGCGCGGTCGTCGGCGTGGATGCTCACGCTTCCGTCCGCCTTGATGAGAACGAGCCTCGGCGCCATCGGCAGATGCGCCGTGAGCCGTCCGATGTAATCCACGCTGCATCGCGCGATGACCAGCCGCATGACGTTCCACCTTAGCGGCTCTGGAAAACTGGTCGCATGGCGTTTGAAACGGTGGGAGTTGTCGGGCTCGGCACGATGGGTGCCGGGATCGCCGAGGTCTTCGCCCGAGCCGGGCTGCGGGTGATCGGCGTGGAGGCCGACGCCGAGGCCCTGGCCAGGGGGCGCGGGCACGTCGAGCGCTCCACGGCCAGGGCGGCCGACCGGGGCAAGCTGACGGCCGGGCAGCGCGCGGAGATCCTCGGACGCATCACGCTGACCACCTCGCGGGAGGACCTGCGCGAGGTCGATCTGGTGATCGAGGCCATCCCCGAGGTGCTCGACCACAAGGTGTCGCTGTTCCAGGACCTCGACCGCATCTGCAAGCCCGAGACCGTCCTCGCCACCAACACCTCCTCGCTGCCGGTCACCGCCGTCGCCGCCGCCACGGGCCGTCCCGGGCGGGTGATCGGCATGCACTTCTTCAACCCGGCGCCGGTGATGCGGCTGGTCGAGGTCGTGAGCACGGTGGTGACCGCGCCCGGGGTGACCGCCGAGATCTCCGAGCTGGCCGGCCGGCTGGGCAAGACGGCCGTCTCGGTGGGCGACCGGGCCGGGTTCGTGGTCAACCGGCTGCTCCTGCCCTACCTCAACCACGCCGCCGTCCTGCTGGAGCTGGGCATCGCCACGCGCGACGGCATCGACGACGCCATGCGGCTGGGCGTGGGGCTGCCGATGGGGCCGTTCGCGCTGCTCGACCTGATCGGGCTCGACACCGCGTACGAGGTGATGGAGGTGCTGTTCGACGAGACGCGCGACCGGCGCCACGCGCCCTCGCCGCTGCTGCGCGAGCTGGTCACCGCCGGGCTGCTCGGGCGCAAGAGCGGCCACGGTTTCTACGGGCCGCAGGAGCCGCCCAAGGAGCCGGAGAAGTCCACGGTCATCACGTTCGCGATCGACGGGCCCGACGTCCACGGGCTCGGTGAGCGGCTGCGAGCGGCCGGCTTCCGGCCGTCCGACGATCCCGACACCGTGCTGCACTGCACCGACCGTCCGGTGATCGAGCACGCCGTACGCCTGTCCGACCCCGCCCGGCTGGTCGGCCTGCACGTCGTCGGCGACAAGGTCGCCGAGCTGGCCGGCACCGCGCTCACCTCGCCCAGGGCCGCCAAGGCGGCCCGCGACCTGATGAGGGTCGCCGGGCTGACCCCCGTGTCCTGCAAGGACCGGGCCGGGTTCGTGACCGACGCCCTGCTCTTCCCCTACCTCAACGACGCCGTGCGCATGTACGACTCCGGCTACGCCTCCATGGCCGACATCGACGCCGCCATGCGGCTGGGCTGCGGCTACCCGGCCGGTCCGTTCGAGATGCTGGGCTACCTCGGGCTCGCCAAGGTCCGCGACGGACTGCGGGCCCTCTACGCCGAGTACCGCGAGCCCGCCTTCGCCCCCGCCCCCCTGCTCGACCAGCTCGTCACGGCCGGTGTGAGCGAGTTCCCCCGCTCATGAGCCCGCGCCGCGCCCGCAGGAGGGACGACTCCCGCCCACTCGGCTTCCCCACCGGCACCGACAAGGTGGAGGAGTGGCCGGACGGCGACTGGAAGGTCCGCATGCTCACGGGCGCGTCCTCGACCAAGACGTACCGGTGCCCCGGCTGCGACCAGGAGATCCTGGGCGGCAGGCCGCATCTGGTCGCCTGGCCCGACTGGCCGGGCGGCGACGAGGAACGCCGCCACTGGCACCCGACCTGCTGGCGCAAGAGACTCGACCGCGGCCCCGGCCGCAGCCGCTACTAGGAGGACCCCCGTGGAGATTCGCGCGGCCACCGTGCTGCCCGCCAGGCGTGAACCGATCGAGCTGCACACCGGCGACGGCCTCAGACTGGTCGGCGAGCTGGCCCAGCCCCTCGACCGGCCGCCCGTGGCGACCCTGGTGACGTTGCACCCGCTGCCCACCCACGGCGGTTTCATGGACAGCCACGTCTACAAGAAGGCCGCCAACCGGCTGCCCGCGCTCGCCGACCTCGCCGTGCTGCGCTTCAACACGCGCGGCACCGGCTCCGAGCGCGGCACCTCCGAGGGCACGTTCGACGGCGGCGAGGGCGAGCGGTTCGACGTGACGGCCGCGCTGGAGTACGCCGAGTACCACGACCTGCCGCGCGTGTGGGTGGTCGGCTGGTCCTTCGGCACCGAGCTGGCCCTGAAGTGGGCCCACGACCCCCTGGTCGAGGGCGCGATCCTGCTCTCGCCCCCGCTCCACAGGGCGACCGACGACGACCTCGACGCCTGGGCCGGGTTCGGACGGCCGCTGGTGGTGCTGGTGCCCGAGTTCGACGACTACCTGCGTCCCGAGGAGGCCCGCCGGCGCTTCGCCAGGGTGCCGCAGGCCGAGGTCATCGGCGTGGACGGCGCCAAACACCTGTGGGTGGGCGAGCCCTACGTGCGGATCGTGCTGAACGAGATCGTCCGGCGGGTCAACCCGGAGGCGTACCCGCTGCCGTCGGACATCTGACGGTCACCTCCAGCCCGCCCTCCGGCCGCGCGACGACCTCCAGCGTGCCCTGATGGGCCTGGACGACGGCGGCGACGATCGACAGGCCGAGCCCCAGCCCGTCGCCGACCGCCTTCCGGCCGCTGTCCAGCCGCTGGAAGGGCCGCAACAACGTCCCGACCCGGTCGGGCGGGATCACCGGGCCGCTGTTCGCGACGGTGAGCGTCGCCCGGCCGTCCCGCACGCCCGTGGCCACCGTGATCCACCCGTCCGATACGTTGTGCCGCGCCGCGTTGTCCAGCAGGTTCGCGACCAGGCGTTCGAGCAGGGCGCGGTCACCGGAGGCGGGCGCGGGCCGCAGCGCCGCCTCGATCCGTACCGCGGAATCCGGCCGCTGGTCGAGCGCCTGCCCGGCCACCTCGGCCAGGTCGAGCGGCCGGCGGTGCTCCAGGCCCTGCTGGCTCCTGGCCAGGGTGAGCAGCGCCTCGATGAGCCGTTCCTGGTGTCTGCCCGCCGCCAGCAGGCGGTCCAGGACGTGGCGCAGCGCGGCGGTGTCGGCGTCCGGGTCGGCCAGCGCGACCTCGGCCATCGCCCGTTGCAGGGTCAGCGGGGTACGCAGCTCGTGGGAGGCGTTGGCCACGAACCGCCGCTGCGCGGTGAAGGCGGCCTCCAGCCGGTCCAGCAGGTCGTCGAAGGTGTCGGCCAGCTCCTTGAGCTCGTCCTGCGGCCCGGACGCGGCCAGCCGCCGGTCGAGCCGGTCGGCGGTGATGCGCCGGACGGTCGCGGTCATGTCGTGCAGCGGCCGCAGCACCCGCCCGGCCGTCAACCGGCCCAGCAGGACCGAGGCGAACGCCATGACCACGAGGGCGATCATCGAGTTGACCAGCAGCCTGCGCAGCCCGGCCGCCTGCTGCTCGGCCAGGTACGCCACGTCCACCCGCGGCACGGTCACCTCCGGCCCGCCGGGTGCGACGGGGCCGACCGGCGCCACCGGGACGGGCGAGAACGCGACCAGCAGATAGATCAGCGCGACCAGCAACATGCCGGCGGCCAGGAACAGGCCGCTGTAGAGCAACGTCAGCCGCAGCCGTACGGTCCGCCGCACGCCGGGACACCTCCGCTCATATCCGGTATCCGGCCTGTGGGACGGTCTCGATCAGCGGCGGGTCGCCGAGCTTGCGGCGCAACCGGCTGACCGTCACCTTCACGGTCTGGGTGAACGGGTCGGCGAACTCGTCCCAACCGCGTTCGAGCAGCTGCTCGGCCGAGACCACCGCGCCCCTCGCCGACAGCAGCAGCTCCAGCACCGCGAACTCCTTCGGGCTGAGCATCAGCCGGTGCCCGTCCCGGGTGGCGACCCGCGTGGACGGGTCCAGCCGCAGCCCGCCGTGCACCAGTACCGGCGGCAGCGCCGGTCGCGTCCGCCTGGCCAGCGCCCTGATCCTGGCCACCAGCTCGGCGAACGCGAACGGCTTCGGCAGGTAGTCGTCGGCCCCGATGCCGAGCCCGCTCACCCGGTCGTCGATGGTCCCGGCGGCGGTGAGCATCAGCACCCGCGCCGGACGGTCCCCGGCGGCCAGCCGCCCGCACACCTCGTCGCCGTGCAGGCCGGGCAGGTCGCGGTCGAGCACGACCACGTCGTAGTCGTTGACGGAGGCGCGTTCGAGCCCGGTGTGCCCGTCCAGGGCCACGTCGACGGCCATGCCCTCGCGGCGCAGGCCCGCGGCCACGGTGTGGGCGAGCTCCTCGTGGTCTTCGACGATCAGCACCCTCATGGTGTGCCCAGCATGCCCACGGCGGGGTTACAGCGGGGTAACCGCGGGCGTTCCCGGGTGGTAACCAGGGGCCGGGTTCTCTGTGAGGGTCGGACGAAACGGAGGGAACATCATGAACGGTTCGACCATCAGGCGACTCGCGCTGGCCGCCCTGGTCTTCGCCACCGCCGCCGGGGCGGGCGGTGCGGCTGCCTCGAACGCGACGGCCGCGCCGGACGACGGCGGCAAGGCGTTCACGGACTGCATGCGCGCGCACGACCTGCCGGACTTCCCCGAGGTCACCGTCTCGGAGAGCGGGCTGATCAACCTCAGCATCGACGGCGAGCGCGTCGACGTGCTGTCGCAGAAGTACGGGGCGGCGGTCAAGGCCTGCGAGCCGCTGCTGCCCGCCGGGACGACGTTCCCCGCCGGGCCCCCGGCCCCGGCTGCCCCGAGCGCCCCGGCGCGGCCGGCCTAGCGCCCGGTCGGGATCAGGCATGGCGCAGGTCGAACGCGCTTTGTAGAATCTTGTTCGGTTCACGAGCGAGGAGGCACTGTGGGCGCGTTCGACCTCAACGGCAGAACGGCTCTGGTCACCGGGGCGTCGAAGGGCATCGGACGGGCCATCGCGCTCGCCTACGCCGCTGCGGGCGCCGACGTCGCCCTGGTCTCCAGGTCGGCCGGGACCCTGGCCGAGGTGGGCAAGGAGGTCGAGGCGCTGGGCCGGCGGGCCGTGGTGATCCCCGCCGACCTCACCGACCGCGAGGCCGCCGCCGCGGCCGTCGCCGCCTCGATCGACGGGCTCGGGCACCTCGACGTCGTCGTCAACAACGCCGGCGGCTCGAACTTCCTGGTCGAGTTCAAGGACCTGCGCCTGTCCGGGTGGGACAAGCTGATGCGGCTCAACCTCGACTCGGCCATGGCCGTCTGCCACGCCGTCGCGCCCCACCTGCTGGCCCGGGGCTCCGGGTCGGTGATCAACGTGGCCTCGGTGGCGGCGCGCGGCGCCCCGCTGCTGGCCCCGTACGCCGCGGCCAAGGCCGGGCTGGTGGCCCTGACGAAGACGCTCGCGGCCGAATGGGCCTCCGGAGGCGTACGGGTCAACGCCCTGTGCCCCGGCTGGACGGCCACCGACCTCAACCGCAACCTGTGGGAGGACGAGGCGGCCGGGGCCGCCACGGTCGCCGGTGTGCCCATGCGGCGGTGGGGCACGCCCGAGGAGATGGCCCAGCCGGCGGTGTTCCTGGCGGGGGAGGCGTCGGCGTACATGACCGGCCAGGTGCTGTTCGTCGACGGCGGGGCCACCGCGATCGGCTGAGCGCCGTCAGGCGGGGCCGACGATCGCTTGCACGGGCGATGTCCGGAAGTGGGCAGGCTTATCGCGGTATACCGGCATCGTCAATAAGTGAATGTGTCGGTGAACCGGGCTACCGTGTGGTCCGTGCAGCTCTACATGAGATCGGCCGGGACCGGGCTCCCGGTTGTGCTGCTTCACGCGTTCCCGTTGTCGTCGGCGATGTGGCTGGCCCAGCGCGAGGCACTGGCGACGGTCTGCCGGGTGGTGACCCCCGACCTGCGCGGGTTCGGCGGGTCCCGCCTGGGTGACGACGAGCCCTCCCTCGACCTGATGGCCGACGACGTCGCCAGGCTGCTCGACGAGGAAGGCATCGACCGGGCGGTGGTCGGCGGGCTGTCGATGGGCGGCTACGTGACCATGGCGTTCTGCCGCAGGCATCCCGACCGGGTGCTGGGCGTGATCCTGGCCGACACCAAGGCCAGCCCCGACCCGCCGCCGGCCAGGGACAACAGGGAGCGCATCGCGCAGGCCGTCCTCGACGGAGGGAGCGACGTGCTGGTCAGCGAGGTGCTGCCGACGCTCATCGGGCCCACGACCAAGGAACGCAGAGCCATGGTGTTCGGCCGCGTCAAGGGCCTGGTGCAGTCGGCTCCTCCGGGAGCCGTGGCCTGGGCCCAGCGCGCCATGGCCGCCCGCCCCGACTCCTTCGGCACGCTGAGCGAGCTGAAGGTGCCCCTGCTGATCGTCGTCGGCGAGGAGGACGAGTTGTCGCCGCCCGCGGACGCCGAGGCCATGGCGCGGGCCGCGCCCGAGGGCAGGCTGGAGATCATCCCCAAGGCCGGTCACCTGAGCGCGGTCGAGCAGCCGGAGGCGTTCAACGCGGCGGTGGCCGAGTTCCTCAGGACCGAGCTTGGCGGGGCAACACGATCTCCCGGATGATCAGCGCGATGGCGGCGGCCACCGGGATCGCCAGCAGCGCTCCGACGATGCCGAGCAGGGCGCCGCCGAACAGCGCGGCGATCACCGTGACGGCGGGCGTCACGTCCACCGAGCGCTTCATCACCCTGGGATAGATGAAGTAGTTCTCGATCTGCTGGTAGACCACGAAGAAGATCGCGCAGGCGATGCCGGCGGGCAGCGACTGCAGCAGCGCGACCCCCGTGACGAGCACCGCGCCGATCGTGGCGCCGACCAGCGGGATCAGGTCGGTCAGTGCCACGACGAGGGCGAGCGCCAGCGCGTACTGCACCCCCGCGATCGACAGGAAGATCCAGGTCAGTACACCCGCGATGACCGAGATGAGGACGTTGCCCGCGACGTAGCCGCCGATGCCGGTGAGGATCTGCTCGGTGATGGCCGACGTACGGGTGCGGCGCGAGGCCGGGACCAGCCTGAGCAGGTAGTCCTTGATCGTGTGCAGCGAGCCGAGGAAGTACAACATGAGCACCAGCAGCGTCACCGTGGTGAACACGCCGTTGAGCACCACCAGCCCCGCGCCCATGATGCCGCTGGCCAGCGCGGGCCCGAGCGTGCTGGTCACGAACGAGCGCAACTGCGCCAGCACGTGGTACTCGGCCTCGATCTGGCGGACCGTCGGATGGTTGCTCAGATCGGTGATGTAGCCGGGCACCGCCGCGATGAACTCCGACAACTGCTGGCTCACCGGCGGCACCACGGCCAGGCCGAACAACGTGAACGCCACGACGACCCCGGTGAACACGATCGAGATCGCCAGCCGCCTGGCCAGGCCGCGTCGTTGTAACGCCTCGACCGCCGGGTTGAGGCCCACGGCCAGGAACATCGCCACGACGATGAGGATGATCGTGCTGAGGGACTTCTCGATCATCTGCGCGAGCGCGATGGCGGTCAGCACACCCAGCCCGCCCACCAGCCCGAACAGGAACGGGCCGCGGGCGAGCGGTTTGCCGGGCAGCCCGTACGGCGTCGGCTCCTCGGCGGACGCGGCCGCCTTGGGCTCCTCGGCGGTCCTGGGCTCGGCTTCTGCGGACACGGAGGGCTCCTAGGGGGACGGAGGTGTCGGTGAAACAGAAAGAGAGCCTAGCGACCCCAAGGTCACCAGGCTCTCTCTCCAGCCGTGCTCCAACCCCCGTGTGCGGTGTCCGTCTAGCCCGCCGTCACTCCTGCCACCACTCCGCGTCGTCCTCGCTCTTGGCCTCGACCTTGGGAGCGGGCGTCGTGGGCGGCGCGGCCGGCTCGGCGGCCGGGGCGGCGATGGCCTGCTTGGCCGGGGCCGCGGCGACCGCGGGCTCCGGCTCCAGGCCCGGCAGGGCGGCGCCGCCGAGCAGCTGGCGCAGCTGGGCCAGGTGGCTGGTGATGCTGTCACGCTGCCTGGTCAGCTCGTCGACCTGGCGCTGCATCGTCGTACGGGTGCGCTCGGCGTCGTTCTTCGCCTCGGTGACGATCGTCTCGGCGCTGGACTTGGCCTCCGCCATGACCGTCTCGGAGCTCTTGCGGGCGTTCGCGACGAGCTGCTTGGCGTGCAGGTCGGCCTCGCGGCGGGTCTGCTCGGCCTGCTGGGTGGCCTTCGTGGCCCGCGACTCGGCCGTGGCCGCCCGCTGCTCGGCCTCGGCGACCATCTTCTGCGTGTTGGCCTGGGCGGTGGCGTGGCGCTCGGCCTCCTGGCGCTCGGCCTCCTCGCGGCGGGAGGCGAGCTGGATCTCGAACTCCGCCTCGTCCTGGGCCCGCTTGGCCTCCGACTCCTCCAGCACCCGCTGAGCCTGCGCGCGCATCTCGTCGGCCTGCCGCTTGGCGGTGGTCAGCACCTCGTCGCGCTCACGCTTGGTCGAGGCGCGCAGCTGCGCCACCTCGCGCTCGGTGGTGGTGCGGAGCTTGGCGATCTCGCGCTCGGCGTCGGCCCGCTTCTCCGCCACCTCGTGGTCGGCGGTGGCCCGCAGCTTGGCGGCCTCGCGCTCGGTGGTGTTGGTCAGCTCGTCGGCCTCGCGGCGGGCGGTGGACCGGATCTCCTCGGCGTCCCGCTCGGCGGTGGAGCGCATGTCGTCGCTCTCCCGCGTGGCCTGGGCCCGCTTCTCGGCGGCCTCGGCCTCGGCGGCGGCCCGCAGGTCGGCGGCCTCGACCTTGGCGGCCGCCTTGATCTCGTTGGCCTCGGTCCTGGCGGCCTGCACGAGCTCGGTGGCCTGCTCCTCGGCCAGGCGCAGCAACTGTTCGATGCGGGCGCCCAGACCCGAGTACGTGGGACGCTCCTGCTCCTGCAACTGGCGCTGGGAGTCGGACAGATCGCGCTGCAGGTTGGTGACCTGCTCCCTCGACTGGCGTAGTTCCAGGTCGAGCTGCTTGAGGTGGTCGTGTACCTGATGCCGGTCGTAGCCCCGGAGCACGACGTCGAACTCGCGTGCCGGGGCGTCCTCGAAGAAGTTGTTGAGCTGGGCGTCGATGTCGGACTGCATGGAGGCTCGATCCTGGGTTGTCGAGACGGCTACACGGGCCGGACGGGGGGTTCGGGGCATCCGAGCCAGGAGCCTGTGCCTCGCGGCAGGCTCCCTGTCCGGTGGGAAGCCAGCGTACTCCGCTGGTGCCACCTTCGGGCCCCGTCCAGCTTTCTGCGTGACTAGTTACTTATGAACGATATTTCCGTTTGCTAGCGCGGGGCTGCTTGGACCAACTCGGTGAGCATTCCTCCCACATCTTTGGGATGCAGGAACGCGATCTGCGACCCCATGGAACCGTGGCGTGGACGTTCGTCGAGAACCCGCACGCCCCTCTCGTTGATCTTAGTCATGGCCTCGGTGACGTCGGAAACCCCAAATGCCACATGGTGGACACCTTCGCCCCGCTTAGCGAGGAATTTTCCCACAGGTGAGTCCTCGGAGAGCGGTTCCAGAAGCTGAATGTAGGAGCCCCCGCCTTCGCCGTCCGCGATGTGCAACATCGCCTCCTTGACGCCCTGCGCCTCGTTGACCTCCCGCGCCACGACGGTCAGCTCGAATGTCTCGGAGAAGAACGCGATCTTCTCCTCCAGGTCGCGGCAGGCGATCCCGATGTGATCGATGCGCATGAACATTGTGTGGCCTACCTCCATAGCGGGCGAGCTCCTACTCGTGGGTATGGTGTCAAAGAACCCCTCGTGAGCACAGGAGGCCGCCGCCAATGTCCAGTTCCGTCATCGTCGCCGGAGCTCGTACCCCCATCGGCAAACTGCTCGGCGCCCTGTCCGGGCTGCCCGCCGTCGAGCTGGGGGGCATCGCCATCAAGGCCGCCCTGGAACGTGCCGGAGTGGCCCCGGAGGCCGTCGAGTACGTGATCATGGGCCAGGTCCTCCAGGCCGGCGCGGGGCAGATCCCCTCCCGCCAGGCCGCGGTCAAGGCCGGCATCCCGATGACCGTGCCCTCGCTGACCGTCAACAAGGTCTGCCTGTCGGGCCTCGACGCCATCGCCCTGGCCGACCAGCTCATCCGCGCGGGTGAGTTCGACATCGTGGTCGCGGGCGGCATGGAGTCGATGACCAACGCCCCCCACCTGCTGCCCGGCCTGCGCAAGGGCGTCAAGTACGGCAACTCCGGCGTGGTCGACTCCATGGCCCACGACGGCCTGTTCTGCGCGTTCGACCAGTGCGCGATGGGGGAGTCGACCGAGCGGCACAACACCAGGCTCGGCATCGGCCGCGAGGAGCAGGACGCCCTGTCGGCCCGTTCCCACCAGCTCGCCGCCGCCGCGACCAAGAACGGCGTCTTCGAGGAGGAGATCGTCCCGGTCGAGATCCCGCAGCGCCGCGGCGAGCCGGTGATCGTCCGGGAGGACGAGGGCATCCGCGCGGACACCACGGCCGAGGCCCTGGCCAAGCTGCGCCCGGCCTTCGCCGCCGACGGGACCATCACGGCCGGCTCGGCCTCCCAGATCTCCGACGGCGCGTGCGCCGTGGTCGTCATGTCCAAGGCCAAGGCCGAGGAGCTCGGGCTGCCGTGGCTGGCCGAGATCGGGCGGCACGGCAACGTGGCCGGGCCCGACGCATCCCTTCAGTCGCAGCCGGCCAACGCCATCAAGCACGCCCTGTCCAAGCAGGGGCTGACCGCCGACGACCTCGACCTGGTCGAGATCAACGAGGCCTTCGCGAGCGTCGTGCTGCAGTCGGCCAAGGAGCTCGGGGTGCCGCTGGACAAGGTGAACGTCAACGGCGGCGGCATCGCCCTGGGGCACCCGATCGGGGTGTCGGGGGCGCGCATCGTGCTGACGCTGGCGTACGAGCTGAAGCGGCGCGGCGGCGGACTGGGCGCGGCCGGCCTGTGCGGCGGCGGCGGCCAAGGGGACGCGCTCATCATCCGCGTCCCCTGACCCGTTCCGCCGGTCGGCTACCTCGTCACCGGGTGCTCGGCGTGCCGATCACCCGGTCTGACGAGTTCGCAGACGCCGTTGGAGCATGAGCGGCGCATTCGTCCCATCGAGATGATCTCCACCAGCGCCATCACCCAGCACGCCGGGCAGCCGCGGAGCGCGAGTGCGCCGACGATGACGAGCACCAGGCTGACCGGGCCGACCAGCGGGATGAGGGCCACCGCGGCGATCAGCGAGCCGAAGCCCACCGTGCCGCGGACCAGGTGGCGGGCCAGCGACACGCCCGCGTACGAGTCAGTCATGGAGAGCTCCTCCGGTCAGCAGGCCGTGCACGGCCGCACGGGCGCGGTGCAGGCGGGACTTCATCGCCGGGACGCTCAGCCCGAGGGCCGCGGCGACCGTACGGCCGCTGAGACCCTGGACGTCCCGCATGATGAGCACCTTGCGCTGGTCGGCGGGCAGCGCCGCGATGGCGGCGGCCACCCGCGCGGTCTCCAGGCGCTCGAACACCTCCTCCTCGGCCGACAACGCGGCGGCCGAGGAGTGCACGGCCGGGTGGGGACGCAGCATCAGGCGGGCCCGCCTGATGCATTCGTTGCGGATGATCCGGAACATCCACGAGGCGAGCGCCCCGGACGCGCGCAGGGTGCCGATCTTGCGATACAGCACGATCAGGGCTTCCTGGGCGGCGTCCTCGGCGTCCTCCGGAGTGGCGCACAGCGTGTGGGCGAAGCGCCGTACGTGCGGATGGGCGCCCGACACCAGCGCGGCGATCGAGTCGGCGTCACCGGCGCGGGCCGCGTCGATCAGCCGCTCGTCGGACCACGCGCGCCCGGTCACGTCGCCCGACAGCGGCCGGGCGACGCCGGGCCAGTGCAGGTCAGTCACGTCCCCGCCTCCTCCTGCGCAGCACGACCATGCATGTGCAGATCAGTACGGCGGCCACCCCGGCCGCGATCGCTACCACCACGATGTTCTCCCATTGTCTCGTCGGTACGACGGTCATGAGAGGCGGCGGCCCCCGGAAAGGATTCAGGAGGTCCTGGTGAAGTCGGCGATCCAGTTGGTCTCCCAGGTCGTCCCGCCGTCGGGGGAGAAACGTTGTTCCCAGCGGCACGACCCTTCGGTGATGTCCGACCAGATGTACGCGACCTTGATGGGCCGGCCGTCGTACACGTCGTCGCAGGTGAACTCGCCGCGCCCGGTGGCGTCGAAGCGGCCGACGACGGGCGGCAGGGACATGCCGGTGGCGCTGCCGGCCCAGTAGAGCGCCCATTCGTCGGCGGCCTTGTCGTACAGGCGTAACGTCACGCCGGCGGCGCCCTCGCTGGGGAAGGTGACCTCGTCGATGTTGCCGGCGCCGTCCAGGACGCTCCAGCACCTGGTGTGGCCGGTGAACTCGTACCATTCGTCGCTGCCGGCGAGCACCTTGCGCAGCCGGCGCTGTCGTGAGGTCCAGGTGCCGACGAAGAAGTCGAAGTTGTTGTCCATGGCCGGACCGTATGCGGCCATCCCTGACATCTTCCGTCAGTGTCCCGGCGGGTGAACGCGCGACACCCCGGTCCCACCAGGAACGGGACCGGGGTGTCGCTCACGCTGCGCTCGTGCCGGCCAGGAATCCGGCGACGGGCGCGCCCCCTAAGGGGGCATCTCAGCCCGGCCGCGAGGGAGGCTGCGGCCGGGCTGCTTGTGGGGCGTCATGAAGCCAGGAACTTGGCGAAGACCGAGCGGTGGCGACGCTCGGAACGCTGTCCCTTCAGTGCCTCCCGTACGCGCCGCTGCTCGGCGGCGGCCTGACGGAGTTCGGCGGCGTGGTGCTGCATGACGGAGTATTCGAGTTCGGCGTTCATCCGAGTTCTCCTGCTGTTCGTGTTCCTTGTTCCCTGCACTTTTAAGACTCCTCCTAAGGCCCCTCCCGGCACATCGGGCGGATGTCCTATCTGGCGGGGTTCTGGCAGGTAGGGAGGTACTTAGGAGGGCACCCCCATGCCCTAAGGACGCCCGGGGATACCTAGGCGGGAACACGAACGGCCCCTTCCACCAGGGGCGGCGGGGGTCAGGGCTCGTCGGTGAACTTCACGCTCACCTTGGTGAACCCCAGCGACTTGAGCATGCCCGTCAGCATGGACCTGGTGTTGGCGTCGGCCCGCGCGCGCAGGTCGCTCGCGACCGCCGCCTCGGTGATCTTCTTCTCCGCCAGCAGGTAGAGCTCGCGCTGGTCGCCCGGCGAGCCCGACAGGAAGTCCTGGACGCGGTCGAGCAGGCCGCGCTGCTGGGCGAACACGTACGAGCGGCGGTTGTCCAGGTTGGGCTTCTCCAACTGGGCGCGCGGGAGGCGGACGGTGGCCTCGGTGCGGTCCGCGTTGACGGTCACCGCGCCGGCCGCCATGGCCGAGAAGTCCACGTACGCGTCGACGCCGCCGGCGCCCACGAACAGCGTCCGGGTGCCCTTGACGGCGTCGGGCAGGAAGTTGGCGTCCTTCTCCAGATCGACGACGACCTGGAAGTTGCCCGTCGCGGCCTCGAACCGGCTGAGGTCCTTGATGGACTGCAACAGCACCGGCCCACTGCGGTCGACGGTCTGCTCACCGAGCGGGTTGAGCCAGGTCCAGGCCAGCCGGCCGCCCACCACGAGCAGAACCGCCAGGACCAGGAACCCCGCCGCGTATCGCCACCTGCGGCGCCGCCGGGGAGCCACGTCCGGCGGCGTCGTCTGGGAAGTCGTCATGGGTGCATGACTACCCGCTCGTCGATCATCATTGCCAGCCATAGGGTGACAACTTCGTCCTCGGCTTTGCCCGCAGCTTCGTTCCCGGCTTCGTCCTCAGCCGGACGCGCCGGAGGTGCCCGCCGTGCCGGGATCGGGGTAGACCGGGTAGACGTGGCTGCTCTCCGGGGTGGGCCGGGCGGGGGACGTCATCGCCGGCATGCCGGCCGGGCCGCCGCCGAAGTGGGTGCTGGACAGGCGGCAGGCCTGGAAGTCGCTGTAGAACATGCGCAGCCACTCCCTGCGCTGGTGCTCGTCGAGCCCGGAGAACCAGGACGCGGCGTACTGGTGCTCGGGCAGCGGCCCGCCGGGCAGGGGCTCGCCGCGCAGCCAGGCCATCACGATCTCCCGGTAGCCGTCGGCCGGCGTGCCGGGGCAGCGGGCGGCCAGCGCGTCGATGTACTCGTACGCCGCCTCCTCGGCGAACCCGGCCGACAGGTCGGGCACGTGGATCGGCGCGAGGCCGTTGGAGGGCTTCAGCGGCTCGTCGAGCGGCCGCTGCTCCACCCGCGTGAACGCCGCCGGGGTGCCGGCCAGCCGCGAGGCGATCTGCGTGAACACCGCGCCCAGCTCGGTCTGCCCGGCCCGCATCCCGGGGTGCAGGCACACGGTGATCGGCCACTCCTGGCAGGCGTAGGCGATGTCCTCGGCCGCGGCCGGCTTGGGGTGGGCCAGCATCCGCGACACGCCCATGCCCGCCGCCAGCACGGCCAGCAGCGCGCACGCCAGCACCAGGGCCTGCCTGGTCACCAGCGCCGCCCAGCCGAGCAGCAGCGCGCAGGTGATGCCGAGCAGCCAGATCGTCTGGTCGAAGAACGGCGCCCCGCCCAGCCCCTGGAACAGGTCGTACGGCTCGCCCGTGCCCGGCGCCAGCCTGTCGGCCAGCCCCCGGTCGTCGGCCAGCCACGAGAAGGCGCCGTAGCAGGCCAGCCCGGCGATCGGCGGCGTGAGCGCCTTGGGCACGACCCAGCCGGCCACCCACCCGATCACGGCGTAGAGCGCCAGGCCGGCCATGCCCATGCCCAGCCCGGACAGGCTCAGCCGCCCCGCCTGGTCGGTGAGCACGGTCTTGACCGCCAGCACCAGCACCGTCGCGCCGAACGAGCCCAGCACCACCACCACGATCGCCAGCGGCGCCTTGAGCGCCCGCCACGTCGTGAGCGGACGCCCGCGCAGGGCCCGCCGCTTGCGCAGCGCCACCCACGCGGCGAACGCGGCCGCCACGGGCCCGGTCATCCGCAGCGAGCCGATGACCGCGGCCAGGATGTTCTCCCACGCGTCGACGCCAGGTATCAGGACGTTCCACGCCGCGACCAGGCCGAGAGCGAGCAGGACCGCCACTGTCACGGCCGCGCTGTGCTTCAGCTCCTCGCGTGAAACGCCCGCGTGCTCACGCACGCCTTATCCCGTTGCAGTTCACCAAGCACCCCCCGTGCCCCTGGCGAGGCGGAAGAATGCAAGCCCAGACCCGTCCCCACGGCAGATGGACTTGGCTTCCGCGTCACCTTACGTAAGAGAACCATAACGGAGCGTGATGATTGACGGTCGGATTCTTGGTCAAGCGGTGAAGCCTGTCGCTCCAGGTGGCCCGGAGAAACCGGGACGAGAGGCGCGCTACCGTAGCGCTGTGTCCCATCCGAAGCCG
Organism: Nonomuraea spiralis; assembly: GCF_014648435.1. Lineage (GTDB taxonomy): Bacteria > Actinomycetota > Actinomycetes > Streptosporangiales > Streptosporangiaceae > Nonomuraea > Nonomuraea spiralis. The sequence continues at coordinate 257,117 of NZ_BMRC01000008.1, read as the reverse complement.
CTCAATCTGCCGTTCGATCCCATCGACCGCGCCGCGGAGAGCTGGCGTGCCCGTTTCGGGCCTTCCTCCGCGATGGCCGCGGTGACCTCCATCATGAGAGCCCAGCAGATCCTGCTGTCGCAGCTCGACTCGCTCCTGAAGCCCCATGATCTCACCTTCGCCCGCTACGAGGCGCTGGTTCTGCTGACCTTCAGCCACACCGGCTCGCTGCCGCTGTGGAAGATCGGCGAGCGGCTCATGGTCCACCCCACCAGCGTCACGAACACCGTGGACAGGCTGGAGAAGTCCGGGTTCGTCTGCCGCCTGCCCAACCCGCGTGACGGCCGCGGCGTGCTCGCCGAGATCACCGACAAGGGCAGGGAGGTCGTACGCCGGGCCACGGCCGACCTGATGGCCGCCGAGTTCGGCCTGACGATGTACGCCGAGGACGAACTCCAGCAGATCTTCGGCCAGCTCCGCACGCTGAGGGTGGCGGCGGGTGACTTCGCCGGCCCGTCCATGCGGCAAGATGAGGAGCATGGCGGACTTCTCTAGGCCCGGGTCACTCTACGGAGCTGTGGACCTGGGCGCGCGCAAACAGGCACTGGATGCCCAGGCCCGGCGGGAGGCCGCCGGTCCTCAGGGGGCCCCGTCGGCCTCGGTCGTCGACGTGACCGAGGAGACCTTCACGACGGACGTCATCGACCGTTCGATGACCGTGCCGGTCGTGCTCGACCTGTGGTCGCCGAGGGCGCCCGGCAGCGCCCAGCTCAGCCCCGTGCTGGAGAAGGTGGTCGGCGACATGGGCGGCAGAGCCGTCCTGGCCAAGGTCAACGTCGACACCAGCCCCCAGATCGCGCAGGCGCTGCGGGTGCAGGCCGTGCCGACCGTGCTGGCCATCTTCCAGGGGCAGGCCGTCACCGGCTTCCAGCAGGTGCTGCCCGAGCAGGAGGTGCGCCGCTGGCTCGACGAGCTCATGGGCGCGGTCGAGCAGTTCTACCAGGCCAACCCCGACGCCCGGCCGGCCGCGGCCGAGGAGGGGGAGGAGGCGCCCGCCGGGCCGCCCGCCGACCCTGACCTGGTGGCCGCCGAGCAGGCCATCGACGCCGGTGACCTCGACGCGGCCGAGGCGGCCTACCAGCGCCTGCTGGCCCGCATCCCGGGCGACGAGGACGCCAAGATGGGCCTGGCCGGCGTCGGCCTGATCAAGCGCACCTCCGAGGTCGACCCGGCCGACGTGCAGCGGCGCGCGCAGGACCCGTCCGACGTCGACGCGCAGCTTCTCGCCGCCGACCTGGAGATGCTCTCCGGCGCGGTGGACGAGGCGTTCGAGCGGGTCGTGGCCGTGGTCAAGCGCACCTCGGGCGACGACCGTGACAAGGCCAGAAAGCACTTGCTCGGACTTTTCGACGCGTTGCCGTCAGACGACCCATCTTTGGCAAAAGCGCGTAGAGCATTGGCGAGCGCCCTGTTCTAACCTGGAGGTATGCGGGTCGTCACGATCTCCGCGGCCTACGGCACGGCCGGCAGCCACATCGGCCCGGCCGTCGCCGAGCGCCTTGGCGTGCCCTTCGTCGACCGTGCCATCCCCAGCGCCGTCGCCCAGGAGCTCGGCTGCACGCTGGAGGAGGCGCTGGCCCACGACGACCGTGCCGAACACGGCCTCGGCAGGCTGCTGTCCGGCGCCATCCGGCTGCCTACGGTCACGTTCGGCGGCGTCGACATGTACGTCCCCGGCGCGATGCCGCTGCCGCCCGAGGAGTTCGTCCGGCGTACCGAACGGATGATGAAGGAGATGGCCCTCGCCCAGGGAGGGGTTTTCCTGGGCCGGGCAGGGGCTCTGGTGCTGGCCGACCAGCCCGGCGCGCTGCACGTCCGGCTGGACGGGCCGCTCAAGCGCCGGATCCGGCAGACGGCCACGCTCGGCGAGATGAGCGAGCGGGAGGCGCGGGCCGTCATCGAGGACAACGACCGGGCCAGGACGGCCTACGTACGCCACTTCTACCGCGCGGATCCGGGCGATCCGTGCCACTATCATCTCGTGCTCGACAGCACCACCATCCCGGTCCCGGCCTGTGTCGACCTGATCGTCATGGCCGCGGCGGCACTGGATTGACCTGAAGCCCCCTATCCTGGGATGACTTCTTGGTCAGTCCCGAAGGAGCGATTGACGTGGCCACCGTTCCGAGTGTGTCGTACTCCATCACCGTGCGTCTTGAGGTGCCTGCGGGCGGCAAGGCCGTCAGCCAGCTCACCCACGCCGTAGAGTCGGCCGGGGGCGTGGTGACCGCCCTCGACGTCACCAATGCGGGCCACGAGAAGCTCCGCATCGACGTCACCTGCGCCGCCCGCGACACCGACCACGCCCAGGCCATCGTCGACCAGCTCGAGGCCGTCGAGGGCGTCGTCATCCACAAGGTGTCCGACCGCACGTTCCTCATGCACCTCGGCGGCAAGATCGAGATGAAGTCGAAGGTGCCGCTGCGCAACCGCGACGAGCTGTCCATGGCCTACACCCCGGGTGTGGCGCGCGTGTCGATGGCCATCGCCAGGAACAAGGAGGACGCCCGCCGCCTGACGATCAAGCGGAACACGGTGGCCGTGGTCACCGACGGGTCCGCCGTCCTCGGGCTGGGCAACATCGGGCCGGAGGCCGCGCTGCCGGTCATGGAGGGCAAGGCGGCGCTGTTCAAGCGGTTCGCGGGCATCGACGCCTGGCCGATCTGCCTCGACACCCAGGACGTCGACGAGATCGTCCGCACGGTGCAGGTGATCGCGCCCGGGTTCGGCGGCATCAACCTGGAGGACATCGGCGCGCCGCGCTGCTTCGAGGTCGAGCGCCGGCTGCGCGAGCTGCTGGACATCCCGGTCTTCCACGACGACCAGCACGGCACGGCGATCTGCGTGCTGGCGGCGCTGACCAACGCGCTGCGCGTGGTGAACAAGTCCATCGAGAACGTCAAGATCACGATGGCCGGCGCGGGCGCGGCCGGGAACGCGGTGCTGCGGCTGCTGCTGGCCGCGGGCGCGCGCAACGTGGTCGTCTGCGACTACCTGGGCGCCGTCCACAAGGGCCGCGACGACCTCGACGAGTCGCTGCGCTGGATCGCCGACCACACCAACGCCGAGGGCTACGCCGGCGACCTGCGGGGCGCGGTCAAGGACGCCGACGTGTTCGTCGGGGTGTCCGCGCCGGGCATCCTGACCGGCGACGACATCGCCACGATGGCCAAGGACGCGGTGGTGTTCGCGCTGGCCAACCCCGAGCCCGAGGTGTCGCCCGACGACGCCCGCGAGCACGCCGCCGTGGTGGCGACCGGGCGCTCCGACTACCCCAACCAGATCAACAACGTGCTGGCCTTCCCCGGGGTGTTCCGGGGGCTGCTCGACGCGCAGGCCGGCGGGGTGACGCAGGAGATGTTGCTGGCCGCCGCGGGCGCGCTGGCCGCGGTGGTCACGCCGGAGGAACTGGGGCCCAACTACATCGTCCCGAGCGTCTTCCACCCCGACGTGGCGACGGCGGTGGCGGCCGCGGTCCGCGAGTCCGCCGGCGGCCGTGCCCGAGGTTTCACCGAGGCGTGATCACAAGAGGGCCGAGCCGCTGGTCCGGCCCTCTTCCGCCGCAGATCCTGCGACCATCCGGACGGCCCGCAGGGCGCCGCCTGCGGAGGCTCTTACGCGTGGGTGACGGCGGGGATCAGGCGGTAGCTCTCCTGGAAGACGAGGTTGTGGGCGTCGGCGGCGGCGATGGCGCGCAGGGTGGTGAGCTGGCCCGCCGCGTCGGAGTGGTCGAAGACGTTCAGCGGCCAGTCGCCCACCGTGTTGCCGCGCAGGTGCGGGTGGTGGAAGTCGGCGCCGTAATGGGCCACGATCGCGATCGGCAGGATGTCCTTGTCGCGCTGCTCCGGCCACGTGAGCGACCACATGGCGTTGAGCCCGCCCTCCTGAGACCTGGTGAGCCCGCTGGCCACCACCTGCCCCGTGCCGAGGAGCAGGTCGGCGTTGAACTCGTCCAGCGTCGCCCGTGCCACCGGGTCCAGCAGTTCGACCGCCGTGGCGAACAGGCGTTCCTTGTCCTCCCGCGCGGTGACGCCGCCGTGGACGCCGTCGCGCAGGTCGGTGAAATGCCTGATCAGAGCCTCGTTCATGGCAGTGCGCATGCCTACCCTCTTCCCCCGGTACGCGGCCGACACCCCGTACGGCGGTGATCCGCCGCGCCGTAGAAGCAGGTCAGGCGGCCGCGAACGGCGCCGGACGCCGGTCGCGCATGCTCAGCTCGTAGATCTTCTCGTAGCCCATGGCCATGCCGAGCGCGTCGAAGTCGCGCTTGACGTGCATGCGGCAGTCGGCCGGATGCAGGCCGCCCACGGCCTCGACAGCCTCGGGCAGGTCGGCGGGGTCGGCGCAGACGTAGCCGGTGACGCCGTCCGCGACGATCTCGGGCACGGCGCCGCCGCGCAGCGCGACCACGGGGGTGCCGCTCGCCATGGCCTCGATCATGACCATCCCGAAGGACTCCTCCCGCAGGCTGGGGAAGAGCAGGCAGTGGGCGTTCGCCAGCAGCTCGCGCTTGCGTACGCCGCCCGCCTCGCCGACGAAGACGGCGTCGTCGCCGAGCCGGGGCCTGACGTGGGCGTCGAAGTAGGCGTGATCGGCGGGTCCGGTCAGCCTGCCGGCGAGCAGGATGCGCCGTCCGGCGGCGCGCGCGGCGTCGATGGCCAGGTGGGCGCCCTTGCCGGGGCTGAACCTGCCGAGGAAGAGCACGTACTCCTGCTTGCGCTCGCGGAAGGGGAAACTCTTCAGGTCCACGCCGTTGTGCACGGTACCCAGCCAGTTGAGCTCCGGGGCCCGCATCCGCTGGAAGGTGGAGGTGGACACCAGGCCGACGGCGTCGCCGAGCGGGCGGTGGCACCGGGCCGGTTCGCCGGTGGCCGGGCCGTGCACGGTCGCCACCGTCGGGAAGCGCGGGTCCAGGACGACGCCCGCCGACGAGTGGTCGTGCACGACGTCCGCGTCCTCCGGCACCGGCCGGTCGGCGCCGATCAAGGTGACCCGGTGGCCCAGCCTGAGCAGGGAACGCGCGAGGTCGGTCATCATGACCCTGACGCCCCCGTAGGAGCGTTCCAGCTTCGGCGGGGTCACCATCGCGATGTGCAGCCGGGAATCGGCGGACAAGTCGTCACCTCCATAGGGGCCGCCGCCTCCGGATGGCCCGGAGGCGGCGGAATGCGACCGTGCGGATTCCCGATCTCAGCCGTTCTGAACCCGTGGAATCCAGGAGGGCGCGGTCAGCCCAGGAGCCGCTCGATCCGGGTGCGGACGTCGGGCGTGTCGAGGCCGCGCACTGTGAGCGTCGTACGGCGGCGGACGACGTCGTCCACGGTGGCCGCCCACTCGTGGTCGCGGGCGTAGACGGCCTGGGCCCAGATGTCGGGACCGTCCGGGTGGATGCGCTCGCCGAGCGCGGGATCGTCGCGGATGAGCCGGGCCACGTCGAAGGCGATCGTGCCGTAGTGGGTGGCCAGGTTGCGGGCGACCAGCGGGTCCATGCGGGCGCCCGGCTCGCGTTCGGTCCACAGGCGCATGGCGACGGCGTCCGGGCTGGCCAGGCCGGGCAGCGGTACGGCGGGCAGGATGGCGGCCAGGTCGTCGCCGAGCGGCCTGCCGGGCAGGCGGGCCAGAGTCTCCAGGACGTGCTTGCCGATGTGCCGGTAGGTCGTCCACTTGCCGCCCGCGACCGACAACATGCCGCCCGAGCCCCTGGTCACCACGGTCTCCCGCTTGGCGGAGGCCACCCCGCCGGGGCCGCCGGGGAGCACGCGCAGCCCGGCGAAGGCGTAGGTGATGTCCTCGCGGCGCAACTGGGAGTCGCGTACGGCGTGGCCGGCCTCGTCCAGGATCTGGGTGATGTCGGCGTCGGTGGCGCGTACGGCGGCCGGGTCGCCCTCGTACGCCTCGTCGGTGGTGCCGAGCAGCAGGTGGTCCTCCCACGGGATGGCGAAGGACACGCGGTACTTGTCGATGGGCGTGGTGAGCGCGGCCTTCCACGGTTCGTGGCGGCGCATGACCAGGTGGGCGCCCTTGGACAGGCGGATGCTCGGCGCGGCGTTCGGGTCCTCCATCCGCCGCAGGTGGTCCACCCAGGGGCCGGTGGCGTTGAGCACCAGCCGGGCGTCCACGCCGAACTCGGTGCCGTCGAGGCGGTCGCGCAGTTCGGCGCCCGTCACGTTGGCGCCCGTCTTGCGCAGCCCGACGACCTCGGCGTGGTTGAGCACGACCGCGCCCGCGTCCACGGCGGCCCGGACGGTCATGACGGCGACGCGGCTGTCGTTCATCTGGTGGTCGCCGTAGACGGCGGCGGCGCGCAGGCCCTCGCTGCGCAGCGCGGGGACGCGGGCCATGGCCTGGTGGGGCGTGATGACCTTGCCCATGCCGTCGCCGAACACCGACAGCGCCGAGTACAGGAAGACGCCGGCGCCGAGCTTGGCCGCGCCGTGCGGGCCGCCCTTGTAGATCGGCACCAGGAAGGTGAGCGGTTTGACCAGGTGGGGCGCGATGTCGGCGGCCAGGGCACGGCGTTCGCGATGGTTCTCGGCGACCAGCTTGACGTTGCCGGTCTGCAGGTAGCGCAGGCCGCCGTGGACCAGCTTGGACGACGCGCTGGAGGTGGCCCCGGCGAAGTCGCCCGCCTCGACCATCGCCACCCGCAGCCCGGCCTGCGCGGCCATCCAGGTGACGGATGTGCCGAGGATGCCGCCGCCGATCACCAGCAGGTCGTAGGTGGCGCGGGAGAGTTCGTCTCGGATCTCGGACCGGTCGGCGCCGATGGCGATGTTCATGAACGTGCTCCAGTCCTACTGTTCGACCCAGTCAAGGGTGCGGGCCACGGCCTTCTTCCAATTGCGGTACTCCCGCGCGCGGACCTGATCGTCGATCTCCGGCCGCCACTCCGACGCCTTGTGCCAGTTGGCGCGCAGGCTGTCGAGGTCGGGCCAGTAACCGGTGGCCAGGCCGGCGGCGTACGCGGCGCCGAGCGCGGTGGTCTCGGCGACCATCGGCCTGATCACCGGGACGGCCAGTACGTCGGCCAGCGTCTGCATGAGCAGGTTGTCGGCCGTCATGCCGCCGTCGGCGCGCAGCGTGGTCAGGTCGAGCCCCGAGTCGGCGTTCATCGCGTCGACGACCTCGCGGGTCTGCCAGGCGGTGGCCTCCAGGACGGCCCGCGCGATGTGGCCCTTGGTGACGAATCCGGTCAGACCGGCGATCACACCGCGGGCGTCGGAACGCCAGTGGGGCGCGAACAGCCCCGAGAACGCCGGGACGAAGTAGCAGCCGCCGTTGTCGTCGACGCTCTTGGCCAGCGTCTCGATCTCGGCGGCGCTGGAGATCAGGCCCAGGTTGTCGCGCAGCCACTGCACCAGCGAGCCGGTCACGGCGATCGCGCCTTCGAGCGCGTACGTGGCCGGACCGTCGCCGATCTGGTAGCCGACGGTGGTGAGCAGGCCGTGCCGGGAGACGACGGGCTCCTGGCCGGTGTTCATCAGCAGGAAGCTGCCCGAGCCGTAGGTGCTCTTGGTCTCGCCGGGTTCGAAGCAGGTCTGGCCGAACAGCGCCGCCTGCTGGTCGCCGAGCGCGGAGGCCACCGGCACACCGGCCGCGGTGTGGCCGTAGACCTCGGCCGACGGGCGGATCTCCGGCAACATCGCGCGCGGCACGCCGAGGGCGGCGAGCAGGTCGTCGTCCCAGCTCAGCGTGTGGATGTTCATCAGCATCGTGCGGCTGGCGTTGGTCACGTCGGTCAGGTGGCGGCCGGTCAGGTTCCACAGCAGCCAGCTGTCCATGGTGCCGAACAGCACCTCGCCGCGCTCGGCCCGCTCCCGCAGCTCGTACGCGTCGAGCAGCCAGCGGATCTTCGGCCCGGAGAAGTACGTGGTCAGCGGCAGCCCCGCCCGCTCCTTGAACAGCCCCTCGTGCTCGGCCAGCGTACGGGTGAGCGCGTCGGTTCGGGTGTCCTGCCACACGATCGCGGGGCAGACGGGACGCCCGGTCTCCCGGTCCCACAGGACGGTGGTCTCGCGCTGGTTGGTGATGCCCAGCGCGGCGATGTCGAGCCCCTCGGTGGCCTCGGCCATGACGGTCTGGACGGCCTGCCAGATCTCCGCGGCGTCGTGCTCGACCCAGCCCGGCTTGGGGAAGATCTGGCGGTGCTCCCGCTGGGCGACGGTGACGATGTTGCCGGCCTGGTCGAAGACGATGCACCGGCTGGACGTGGTGCCCTGGTCAATGGCTGCGATGTAGTGCGGTCGAGGCACGAGGTTCCTCGCTTGAGAGTCGGGGTTCGACATTGTCGAACGATGTGAGCGATGGTACGTGTTCGCCCCGGTGTTGTTCAACCGGTTCACCTGGCCAGATCCCGGCTGATCGCGCGGGCGGCGTCGCGGACGTAGGAGACGTACTCCATGGTCAGGGCCCCGCCGGCGGTCAGTCGTTCGACCGCGCCGCGGATGCCGATGGCCCCGACGACGATGCCGCGCGGGTCCTTGATCGGGGCCGCGATGGCGACCTCGCCCTCGGTCAGCTCCTCCATCTCGGCCGCCCACCCCCGCGTGCGGACCTGCTCCAGGTCCTCCTCCAGCTTGGCGGCGTCGACCAGCGTCCGGTCGGTGTAGGCGGTCAGCGGCGGCGCGAGCGACTCGCCGTAGGGGTCGTAGGCGAGCAGCACCTTGCCGAGCGCGCTGGCGTGCGTCGGCAGGTAGGTGCCCACCTGGAGGGTCTGCATGCTGTCGTCCGGGCGGAACACGTGATGGATGACCAGCACGTGGCCCTCGTGCAGGGTGCCGATCCAGGCGCTCTCCCTGCTCCGCCCGGCCAGGGCGTCGGCCCAGTTGATCGAGCGGGTGCGCAGCTCGTTGACGTCGAGGTAGCTGCTGCCCAGGTGGAGCAGTGTGGCCCCGAGCCGGTACTTGCCGGTCGCCGCGTCCTGCTCGACGAAGCCGACGCGGACCAGCGTGCGCAGGATGCCGTGGAGGGTGCCCTTGGGCAGGCCCAGCGCCCTGGCCAGCTCGGCCACGCCGAGCTGGCGGGGACCGGAGGCGAGCAGCCGCAGGATCGCGGCGGCCCGCTCGACCGATTGAATCGTCTCTCCCACGGCGGCAACCATAGCGCAGATCAGTTCGACATTGCCGAACGCTTCCGAGGAATCAGCGCTCCGGCGAATGTGAGGGCCGCGTTGACGAGCACCGCCACGATCACGCCCTGGAGCACGGTCCCCATGGCCGCGGTGGCCACGGCGCTCATGACCGGGATGCCCATGGTGATGCCGACCTGCTGCGTCATCGTGGCCAGGCCGGTCGCCAGACCCTGCTCGGAGTCCGGCAGCCCGGACGTCGCCGTCACCATGAACCCGACGATCGCCACCATGTTCCCGATCCCGCCCGCGAAGGTGGCGGCCAGCAGCAGCCAGATCCATCCCGGGCCGGTGCCGAGGAGGGCCAGCGAGGCCGTGGCGACGGCCTGGAGGCCGAACCCGGCGGCGAGGGCCCGTCCCGTGCCGAGCCGGCCGATGACCCGGGGTGCGAGCACGCCGCCGAGCACGGTCCCGAGCCCCAGCACGCCGAACGCCAGCCCGGTGGCCAGGGCCGAGTAGCCGAGCACCTTCTGCAGGTAGAGGGTCATCAGGAAGACGAGGGACGTCTCCGTGGCGAAGGCGATCAGCCCGGCCAGGTTGCCCCAGGTGACGTTGGGCCTGGCCAGGATCGTGACCGGCACCAGGGGAGCGGCGGCGCGGCGCTCGACGTACCAGAAGGCGATCAGCAGCGCGGCGCCGGCCGCGAGCGCGCCGAGGCCGAGGGCGTCGGCGAAGCCGTGCTCGCCGGCCCTGGTCAGGCCGAAGACCAGCGCGAGCAGACCGGCGGTGACGGCCGCCGCGCCGGGCAGGTCCATCCTGGGCCGCTCGGCCGGGCGGCTCTCCTTCAGTACGGCGGGCGCGGCGAGGAGCACGGCCAGCGCGACGGGCACGTTGACGAAGAACGCCCACCGCCAGCTCAGCAACTCGGTCAGCAGTCCGCCCAGCACCGCGCCCGAGGTGAACCCGGCCGACATCAGCGCGCCGTTCAGCCCGAGCGCCTTGGCCCGCAGCGGCCCCTCGGGGAACGACGTGGTCAGCAGCGCGAGCCCGGCGGGCGTGACGATGGCCGTGGCCAGGCCCTGGGCGACCCTGGCGACCAGCAGCAGGCCCGGGGAGGTCGCGAGTCCGCCGGCCAGCGAGGACACCCCGAGCAGGGCCATGCCGATCAGGAACAGCCTGCGCCGCCCGAACAGGTCGGCGATCCTGCCGAACAACAACGTGAACCCGGCCGCGGCCAGCGCGAACGCGGTCGCCACCCACTGCAGCTCGGCCAGTGCGAAACCGAGGCCCGAACCGATGACCGGCAGTGCCACGTTCAGAATGGAGAAGTCCACGGCGAGCATGAACTGGGACCCCAGCAAGAGCACCAGCACCAGCCGCTGCGCGGACGTCATCCGATCGGATCGGGGCCGGTCGGCGAGTACGGTCATGTCATCTCCCTAATGGGACAGTCGTTCCGTTAAGATGCGCCATGACGATAACACGAAAGGAGTGTTAATGGAACAAGAGTCCCGTTTGGCGGGGACTGTGCGGCCGGGGGGCCGCACCGCGCGCGTGCGCGCGGCCGTGCTGGAGGCCACTCGGGACGAGCTGGTCGAGCACGGCTTCCATGGGCTGACCATGGATCAGGTGGCGGCCAGGGCCGGCGTGGGCAAGACCACGGTCTACCGGCGCTGGGGGAGCAGGGCCGGGCTGGTCACGGACCTCATGATCGAGCTGGCCGAGCAGTCGTCACCGCACGCCGACACGGGATCCATCGAGGACGACCTGCTGGCCAACGCCATGGCCGTCGTGGGCGCGGTCACCGACCACCGGCTCGGGGCGACGTTCCAGGCGGTGATCGCGGCGGGCACCTCGGACGCGCAGGCCGTCCAGGCGTTACGGGCCTTCTATCTGCGGCGGATCGAGGAATGGGCCAAGGTGGTCGATCTCGCCGTGAAGCGGGGTGAGCTGCCCGAGGGCACCGACGGGATGGAGGTGATCCGGGCGATCTCGGCCCCGCTCTACTACCGTCTCCTGGTCACCAAGGAGCCAGTGGACCAGGGGGTCGCCAGGAGTGCGGCGCTGCGCACGCTGGCGGCGGCGCGGGCGGGCGCGTTCGTCCCGCTGCCCGCCTAGCGCGTCACGAGGGGCGGGATCACAGGGGGCCGTCGGGGACCGAACGGGGCCAGATTGAGCCGTACCACCACATGATCCCGCCCATCACCATGAGACCTCCCGCCGTGGCGAGCTTGCCCAGCAGGTCGGAGGGCGGCCCGGTGTACGGCAGCCGCCCGTGCCCCCGTCCCCACGCGCAGTCGTTGCGTACCCGTGTGGAGTCGATGAGCGTGTCGGGACGGGCCTCGCTGACCGAGTACGCCTCGATCTCGCGGGCGGAGCCGCGGTTCACCTTGACCGTCCTGATCACCTTCTTGCGGGCCGGGATCGAGCCGGTCGCCACGCTGGCCGAGTCGACCCGCAGGTCGAACCGGGCGAGCTGGCGCGTCTGGTTGCGCAACGTCACCCGTACGGACCCCGAGTGGCACGCGAGCCGGTCGGTCGTCATCGTGAACGGGTCGCCCTGGTCGGGAGTCGGCAGCGGCCACGCCTCCGCGGACGTCGGGAGCAGCAGGACCGCGCCCACGGGAAGGGCGGCCAGGACGAGGCGTGTACCGATGCGCATGTGCTCCTCCCGAGCCCCCGCAAGCGTGATCTTTGCTACAGATCGTGCCCATAAGAGCACAGAAAGTAACATGACTGAGCCGGGGGAGCGGAATGCCCGTCGCACCCTTCATGATGGAGGTATGGCGGAAGCGATCTACGTCGGCGGTTTGTTGGTGGCGACGCCGCTTCTCGACGACCCCAACTTCCGGCGTAGCGTCGTGCTCATCCTGGAACACGACCTCGACGGGGGCACGCTCGGGGTGGTCCTCAACCGGCCGAGCGACATCTCGGTCACGCAGGTGCTGCCGGTGTGGGACCCGCTGGTGACCGGGCCGCCGGTGTTGTTCGAGGGCGGGCCCGTACAGACCGACAGCGCCCTCGCGCTGGCGGCGGTCCCGAGCGGGGAGGAGCCGCTCGGGTGGCGCAGGCTCCACGCGGGCACCCCGGCCGTCTCCCGGCTGGGCACGGTCGACCTCGACGCGCCCCCCGAGATCCTCCAGGGCGAGATCGCGCAGATGCGGATCTTCGCCGGATACGCCGGTTGGACCTCCGGCCAGCTGGAGAGCGAGATCGCCGAGGGCGCCTGGTACGTCGTCGACTCCGAGGACGGCGACACCTTCCACGGCGACCCCGGCTCGCTCTGGCGGCACGTGCTGCGGCGTCAGCCGGGCGAGCTCGCCTTCGTGGCGACCTGCCCCGACGACCCCACGATGAACTAGCTCGCCGGGCGGGTGTCCCAGCCGGGCCGCAGCGACGCCTCGGCCAGCGCGACCGCGTCGGAGATGCGCTGCTTGATCTCCGGCATCGTGGTCTCCCTGCGGGGGCACTCGAAGCCGATGCGCATGGTGGACATCGCGAACGCCACGATCAGGTACGTCAGCTGATCGTCCTCGGGGGCGACACCCCTGCGGGCGGCGACGGCCTCGGCCAGGCGGAGTTCGGTCACGCTGCCCCGGGCCACGGACTGGCCCACCAGGTGCGGATACTTATCGAAGAGTTTCCGCAGCTTCAGGAACCTCTCGGTGTCCTCCGGCGTTGACCCGTGCATGTCGTCCACCATGGCCCGCAGGCCGTGCATGAGCGACGTGAACGGGGGTTCGTCCGCCGGACGGCCGGCGAAGGTCTCCAGGAGGATCTCCTCGCCGTGGTCGTGGAACCACAGGACGAGATGGTCCTTGCCGGTGAAGTAGCGGAAGAACGTACGGGGAGACACTTCGACCACCCCCGCGATCTGCTCGATCGTGGTGGACTCGTATCCTTGTTCGAGGAAAAGATCAAGCGCCGCGTCCAGGAGTGCGACGCGCGTCTTCTCCTTCTTGCGTTCCCGTAGACCCACAGCGGACACTCCCTCGCCACCTATCTGTCACAGTGTGCCAGAAGTCATACGGTGACTATCTAAAACCGTTTGTCATAAGTCATTGCCTGACATAGATTACCTGAGGCTTACGAGATCTATGCCGCTTTGTGGGGCGGTACGTGTAACTGAGGGGGACTTATGGCTAACGCGAAGGCGGTCGCCGAACCGTCGTCGCCCAGCCTCGGTAAGACGGGGACTGGTGGCGGAAACCCATGGCTGGTGCTGTTGGCGGTCAGCCTCGGCGTCATCATGGTGATGCTGGACGGCACGGTGGTGGGCATCGCCAACCCGGTCATCCAGGTGGAGTTGAAGGCGTCGCTGTCCGACCTGCAGTGGGTGACCAGCGGTTATCTGCTCGCGCTGGCCGTGTTCCTGATCACCGCGGGCAAGCTCGGTGACCTGTTCGGCCACAAGCGCGTCTTCTTGATCGGTGTGACCGGCTTCGCCCTGTCCTCGGTGGGCATCGGCCTCAGCCAGGAACTGGCCGACGTCATCCCCGGCGTCTCGCCGGTCGGCGCGCTGATCGGCCTGCGGGTGCTGCAGGGCCTGTTCGGCGCGCTGCTCCAGCCGGCCGCCCTCGCCCTGCTGCGTGGCGCTTTCCCCGGTGAGAAGCTGAACCAGGCGATGGGCGCATGGGGTGCGATCATCGGCCTGTCCAGCGCCGCCGGCCCGATCGTGGGCGGCGTGCTGGTGGAGAAGGTGAGCTGGGAGACGGTCTTCTTCATCAACGCCCCGGTGGGCATCGTGGCGCTGATCATGGGCATCTTCCTGATCAAGGAGAACCGCGTCGTCCAGACGTTCGGCAGGATCGACTGGCTCGGCGTGCTGCTGCTGTCCGGCGCGATGTTCTCGCTGGTCTGGACGATCATCAAGGCCCCCGAGTGGGGCTGGGGCGACGCGACGACGCTGACCTTCATCGGCGCGTTCGTGGTGCTCATCGCCCTGTTCATCGTCTGGCAGAGCAAGGCCAAGCAGCCGCTGGTCCCGCTGTCCCTGTTCAAGAACGTCTCGATCTCGATCGGCACCCTGCTGATGATGATGGTCGCGTTCGCGATGTTCGGCGCGATGTTCTTCCTGGGCTTCTTCTTCCAGGGTGTGCACGGCCTGTCCCCGCTTGAGGCGGGTCTGCGGATGTTGCCGATGAGCGCGGGCATGATCGTGGCCTCGCCGCTGGCCGGCATGGCGATCGGCAAGCTCGGCCCGAAGATCACGATGGCCGCGGGTCTGCTGATCACCGCGTGCTCGATGTTCCTCATGTCGCGTCTCAGCATCGACGCCTCGTTCATCGAGAGCGGCCTGCCGTTCGTGTTGCTGGCCTTCGGCCTCTCGCCGGTGTTCGTGGGCGCCACCGAGATCATCGTCGGCAACGCGCCGGTCGAGCTGAGCGGTGTCGCCGGTGGCGTGCAGCAGTCGGCCATGCAGGTCGGCGGCGCGCTCGGCACCGCGATCCTGGGCGCCGTGATGGCCGGCGAGATCGCCGACAAGCTGCCCGGCTACCTCGGCCCGGCGGCGCAGGGCGTCCCGCCGGAGCAGCTCACGCTGCTGGAGAAGGCCGCCGCGTTCGGTATGGCGCCTCCCGGGTTGCCGGAGGTGGTCACGAACGCCGTGCACAACTCGTTCATGGACGGCATGCACCTCGCCTTCCTGGTCAGCACCGGGGTCGCGGTGCTGACGGCCCTGCTGACGATGTTCGTCAAGGCGGGCCGCAAGTCCGAGGGCGCGCCGGTCCACGTCGGCTGACCGCGCTCCGCAGGAACGGCTCCCGCCAGTGTGGCGGGGGCCGTTCCGCTATTTGGGGGTCACGGTGAGGATGACGCGGCCGGAGGTCTTGGTCGTGACCGTCAGGATGCGCCGGGCGGCGTTCCAGACGGCCGTGCCGCCGTCCACCTGGGCGCCGTTCGGGAAGCCGCGCTCGGGCACGTAGATCTCGGTGGGTCCGGTCTCGTTGGCGTCGAAGGCCACCTGGAGGCGGTTCTCGCCGTACGTCACGCTGACCGGGACGCCGCCGATCGCCCTCGGGTACGCCCTGACGTACACGCCCGGCAGCGGAGTGGCCTTCCCCTTCGCGTCGTACGGTCCCCAGGCGTCGGCGTCCCGCGACCAGTACGCCATCCCCGTCCCCACCTGGTCGCTCAACCCCTGGACCTTCTTGACCAGGTCGGACGCGCCGGGCCTGGTCATGTCCAGCCCGAACTCGCCCAGCAGGACCGGCGCCCGCATCCGCTCGGCCGTCCGCGCGATGTTCTCCCGCCACCAGCCGAGCGTACGGTCGGTCCACTCCTTGGAGCCCGCGGCGTAGTCGTCGCCGAGGTCCAGGGGCAGCGGATAGAGGTGCGGGGCGAAAGCGATGCGCGGCGGGCCGCCGCGCGGGTCGTCGAAGCGCGGCAGCGCCGACGGCAGACCCCAGTTCACGCCCACGGCCTGCGGCTCCAGGAAGATCCAGCCGTCGGGGTCGACCTCCCTGATCCGGGCGATGGTCTTGCGGTAGAGGGTGGCGAGGGGGCCGGTCTCGAACGTCGCGCCCTGCACCGAGCCGCCCCACGGCTCGTTCATCAGGTCGTACCCGAGAACGCCCGGCACGTCCTTGAAGCGGGCCGCGACCGCCGCCCACGCCTTGGCGTAGCGGTCCATCAGGTCGGGGTAGTCGCCCGTGGTGTTCCAGAAGTGGTCGAAGGCCCGGATGACGCCGGGCTCCAGGTAGTACATCTCCCAGGTGAACTGCTCGGTGGCCACCGGCAGGCCGTCGGTGTGGGTGGCCCAGGCCGGCGCGCCGTTGCCGGCGACGCCGGTGGGGGTGATGGCGTTGCCCCACAGGTCCTGGTGCATGTCGAGCATGACCTGGTAGCCGCGGTCGGAGTACCAGCGCACCCGCTCAGCCACCTTGTCCAGATATTTCATGTCATAGGTGCCGGGGGAGGGCTCGACGGCTCGCCACAGGATGAGGAAACGCACGAAGTTCGTGCCCATGTCCCGGTACTCGCGGTCGATGTCGTCCGGGGTCAGCTCCGGCAGCGCGTCCGGGGCGCCCTTGGCGCTGCCGGCCGTGTTGAAGCCGTGCAGGATCAGCGCCCGGCCCTGGTCGTCGGTGACGTAGCGGGGGGCGGACGGGGGAGCGCCCCTGGTCCCGGCGGCGACGGCGCCTCCGGCCAGCAGGACGAGCACGGCTGCCGTCGCGAGCAACCTGGCACGCTTCATCTGATCTCCGCGGGTGCCGGGAAATGGGGTCTTCCATCAGAATCATGGACGCGGCTAGCCTGCCGAACATGAGCCTTGTTCGCAATAGCCTGCCGGCGATCGTCGCCTTCGTGATCGTCCTGGCGTTCGGCCTGTTCGGCGCGGCCCTGGTCACCAGGGTCGGCTACCTGGCCGTGCCGTCCGCGATCGGAGGGCCGTACGCGCTGCCGGGGCTGCGTGTCGTACCCCTCGGCGAGACGACGTGGCTCCTCACGCTGGCCGACACCGTGCTGGCGCTCGCGCTGGTCGGCGCGGTGGCGTCCGCGCGCGGCGGATTCTGGCGCACCTGGGGCGCCTTCCTGGTCGCCGCGATCGTGGTGAACCTGCTGCGCGCGGCCCTGCTCGCCATGGTGGCGCAGGCCGGCCTCGGCGCCTACCTCGGCTATCTCGGGGGCGGTCTGCTCACGGGGCTGATCTGGGGAATCGTGCTCGGCTGGATTCCGGGCCTCGCCGCGCTGCCACGCCGGCGCGGAACGCGGGACCGGTCGCCGGCGGGCATAAAATCGATGGGGTGAGCACGAAGATCCTCCCCGAGCAGGAGACCACTCCGCGCACCTCGCACGGCGACGGCGACCACGAGCGCTTCGCCCACTACGCGGACAAGCACAAGATCACCGAGAGCATGGTGACGGGCACGCCCATCCGTGCCCTGTGCGGCAAGATCTGGGTCCCCAGCCGGGACCCGAAGAAATACCCGGTCTGCCCGGAGTGCAAGGAGATCTACGAGGGTCTCCCGTCGGGCGGCGGTGGCGGCGACGACAAGCAGTGAGTGTTGCTGAAGGCCAATCCCTCCGGGTGGGGTTACGGTCGGTAATCTGACCAGCCCACACCGTCACTGGGGGATCGCATGGCCCGGCGCGCGTCCGCCGTCTCGTTGGCATGCCTGCTGGCGGCCGGGCTCGTCCCGCCGCTCCGGCTCGATGCCGCGCGGATATCCGGTTGCCTTCCGGCCGCCGCGCGCCTGGCCCGGGCCGTGCCGGGCGCGACGGGCCCGCGTTCGCCGCGCCCGGAAGACGTCGCCAAGGTCATGGGCGAGCTCAAGACCAGGCTGCGCGGTGTCGCCGTGCCCGTCCGGATCACCGTGCCGACCAGGGTGATCCTCCTCACCGACGGCCGGCGCAAGGTCTCCGACCAGGCCGTCAGGGCCCAGCTCGACGTGCTCAACACCGCCTACTCCGGCGGTTACGGCGGCGTCGACACCGGCGTGCGCTTCAAGCTGGAGTCGGTCTCGGTCAAGGAGAACGCCTCCTGGTTCACCGACCCCGTCGGCGCCGAGAAGGCCATGAAGACCCGCCTGCACCAGGGCGGCGCCCAGACGCTCAACCTCTACATCGCCCAGCTCAGCGAGCTCATGCTCGGCTTCGCCGCCTACCCCTACTGGTACGCGGGCGCCCCCGCCCTCGACGGCGTCGTGATCGACTGGCGTACGCTGCCGGGCGGCGCGATGACCAACTACAACAAGGGCTTCACCGGCGTCCACGAGATCGGCCACTGGCTCGGCCTGTTCCACACGTTCGAGAACGGCTGCGACGCCCCCGGCGACGGCATCGCCGACACGGCGCCCGAGGGCGGCGCGACCGAGGGTTGCCCCGAGAGCAAGGACACCTGCCCCGGCGCCGCCTCCGACCCGATGCACAACTACATGGACTACACCCACGACCGGTGCATGTCGGAGTTCTCCCAGGGCCAGGCCGACCGCATGCACGAGATGTGGGCCGCGTACCGCCGCGCGACAGATGTCTAGTTTCCGCACATTTACGATGTGTAGGTGACAGCACCGAAGGCAATCGACACTCCCGACACCACACCCCGGATCCTGGGGCCCGAATTCCGTACGGCCACGTTGGGCATCGTCCTCGTGGTCACCCTGATCGCCTTCGAGGGGATGTCGGTCGGCGTCGTCATGCCGGAGGTCTCGAAGGACCTCGACGCGCTCAACCTCTACGGCATCAGCTTCTCCGCCTTCCTCATCGCCAGCCTGTTCGCCAACGTGGTGGCCGGGCTCTGGTCCGACCGGCGCGGTTACCCGCTGCCGTTCCTGGCCGGGGTGGTGCTGTTCGTCGCCGGGATGGCGCTGGCCGGCACGGCCGACGCCAAGGAGCTGTTCCTGGTGGCGCGGGCCGTCCAGGGGCTCGGGGCCGGTGCCTCGATCGTGGCGCTGTACGTGATGATCGCGCGGGTCTACCCGGCGGCCGTACGGCCCAAGGTCTTCGCGGCCCTGTCGGCCGCCTGGGTCGTGCCCTCGATGGTCGGGCCCGCGGTGGCGGGGTTCGTCGCCGAGCAGTGGGGCTGGCGCTACGTCTTCTACGGCATCATCCCGCTGGTGATCCCCGCGCTGGTCATGCTCGTCCCGGCCCTCCGGATGGCCTCCTCCGAGCCGGACGCGGAGCCCTCGCGCGGGCCGCGTTCGCAGCCGCTGGCGATGACGCTGGCCGCCACCGCCGCGGCCGGCGGCGCGGGCGCGCTGCTGTGGGGCGTGGACGAGCTGCACAAGCAGCCCGTGACCGGCGTCGCCGCCACCCTCGCCGGGCTGGGCTTCCTCGTCTACGGCCTGCACCGGCTGCTGCCGGCGGGCGCGCTGCGGTTCGGGCGCGGGCTGCCGACGACCGTGCTGCTGCGCGGCTTCTTCTCCGCGGCCTTCTTCGGCGTGAACTCCTTCATCCCGCTGGTGCTCCAGTCGGTCAAGTTCTTCGACGCCAGGACCGCGGGGATCGCGCTGACCACGGGCGCGCTCGGCTGGTCCACGGGGTCGTTCCTGCAGAGCAGGCGGACCGCCGAGCCGCACCGGCGGATCAGGCTCGGGGCGGCGTGCGTCACGGTCGGCATCGTGATCGCGCTGTTCGCGGCGCTGCCCTCGGTGAACGGGTGGATCGCGGTGCCGGCGTGGATCGTGGCCGGGTTCGGCATGGGCCTCGGCATGACCACGGTCAGCGTCACCGCGCTCAAGCAGTCGCCGGTCAGCGAGCAGGGCGCCAACTCGGCGGCGCTGTCGGTCACCGACATGCTGGGCTCCGCGCTGACCGTCGGCCTGGGCGGCGCGGTGATCAACTTCATCGGGCACGAACCCTCCCAGATCGCCAGCGGGTTCGTGGTGATCTCGGTCATGATGGCGCTCATCGGTCTCGCCACCACGTTCCTGGCCGCCCGTACGCGCTGATCGTGCGATTCTGCCCCTCCCGCCACAGCGATCACGGATCGCCAGATCTTCGTCCCGAGGAGTGATAGGACAGCGGACGAGGAGGTGTCATGGAGGACGATCACCGGGTCTGGCCCCCCGCTTCCGGGCCCAGGCACCGCCGCCCCCCTCCCCGCGACGCGGGGGACGACTCCGACGAGGACGAGGAGGCCCCCTGGCCGCCGCGCCGGGGGCGCGACCCGTACGGGCGGGAGACGGCCTGGAACCCGCGGATCCGCAGGACCGTCCCGATCGACCCACCGGCCCCCTCCGAGGCGCTGCCGCCCTCCGCCCGGCTCTACGGCACCCCCGCCGATCCCGGGCCCCCGGAACAGGCGCCGAGCCGCGTACGGCGCTGGCCCGGCGTCCTGGTCGCCCTGGTGGCGGCGGCGGGGCTGGTCGCGGGGACGCGGGCGCTGGCGCCCCGGCTCACCGCGCCGCCGCCCGAGCCCGGACGGCTGAGCGACGCCGCGGCGGGTGTGTCGCTGCTGCTGCCGCCCGGCTGGAGCCCCGGGACGGTCCCGCCGGTCACCGGGTTCACGTCGGCCGCCAGGGACGGGAACGGCGCGCTGGTCATGGCCATGAGGGTCCCCGGCCCCGTGACGAACGCGAAGAAGACCACGGGCGAGGCCGCCGAGCTGTACTCCAGGCTGCTGCTCAAGGGCGACAAGGTCACGGTCGTCGAGGACCGCGACATCCCCCAGGGGCACACCAGGGCGCTGCGGGCCGAGTACCAGGACGTCGTCAACCGGCCCGCCTTCCTGCGCGTGATGCTTCTCACTCGCGCGGGGCGCGCGGTGCTGCTCGTGGGCCTGCTCCAGCCCGAGGCGACCGGCGGAAGACAGGCGCTCGACGCGGTGATGACGAGCTTCAGATAAGCCACATAGCACGTAGGGAAGACCTTGGCCAGAATCCTCGGTGCACGGCACGTCTTGTCGGTGAGCCCGATTACTCTTGGGTCACTGTGAGAGAGCGAAGCACACGAACCCCAGAGGTGATGCGGTGAGCACCTTCGCCGCGTCCCACCTTTCGCCTTCCTATCCAGACCGCGCCGCGTGGGGCACCGCGCCCAAGCTGCGCGCCTGGCAGCAGCAGGCGTTCGACCTGTACTTCAGGCGCGAGCCGCGTGACTTCCTCACCGTGGCCACCCCCGGCGCGGGCAAGACGACCTACGCCCTGCGCATCGCCAGCGAGCTGCTGGCCAACGGGGTGATCCGGGCCGTCACCATCGTCACGCCCACCGAGCACCTCAAGCGCCAGTGGGCCGACGCCGCCGCCCGGGTCGGCATCGGCATCGACCCGGAGTTCAAGAACAGCCAGGGCACCACCTCGCGCGACTACACCGGGGTGGCGGTGACGTACGCGCAGGTCGCGATGCATCCCGCCCTCCACCGGGCGCGCACCGAGGCCCGCAAGACGCTGGTCATCTTCGACGAGATCCACCACGCGGGCGACGCCAAGTCGTGGGGCGACGGCGTGCGCGAGGCGTTCGAGCCGGCCACCCGCAGGCTCCAGCTCACCGGCACGCCGTTCAGGTCCGACGACAACCCGATCCCGTTCGTCGACTACGAGGAGGACGCCGAGGGCGCCAAGCGCAGCGTCTCCGACTACTCCTACGGCTACGGGCCCGCGCTCGACGACGGCGTCGTCCGTCCCGTGATCTTCCTCGCCTACTCCGGCGAGATGAAGTGGCGTACCCGCGCGGGCGACGAGATCGCCGCCACGCTCGGCACCCCGCTCACCAAGGACCAGCTCTCCCAGGCGTGGCGGGCCGCGCTCGACCCCAAGGGCGACTGGATCCGCCAGGTCATGCAGGCCGCCGACCGCCGGCTGACCGAGATCCGCCGGGGTGTGCCCGACGCGGGCGGCCTGGTCATCGCCACCGACCACGAGACCGCCCGCGCCTACGCCCGCCACCTGCGCAACATCACCGGCGAGGGCGCGACGGTGGTCCTGTCCGACGACCCGGGGGCGTCCAAGAAGATCAAGAACTTCGGGAGCTCCCCGGACCGGTGGCTGGTCGCCGTCCGCATGGTCTCCGAGGGCGTCGACATCCCGCGCCTGTGCGTGGGCGTCTACGCCACCTCGATCTCGACCCCGCTCTTCTTCGCCCAGGCCGTGGGCCGGTTCGTCCGCGCCCGCAAGCGCGGCGAGACGGCCTCGGTCTTCCTCCCGTCGGTGCCCACCCTCATGGGGCTGGCCAACGAGATGGAGGTCGAGCGCGACCACGTGCTCAACCGGAAGCCTCCGGAGGACGGCCTCGACGACAGCCTGCTGGAGCAGGCCAACCGCCAGAAGGACAACCCCGACGTCCTGGGCGACGAGCTGCCGTTCGAGACGATGGAGACCTCGGCCACGTTCGACCGGGTGCTCTTCGACGGCGGCGAGTTCGGCACCGGCGCGGAGATCGGTTCGGCCGAGGAGGAGGACTTCCTCGGGCTGCCCGGCCTCCTGGAGCCCGACCAGGTGGCCACCCTGCTGCGCAAGCGCCAGTCCGACCAGCAGGCCAAGCGCCGGCAGAGCCCTGCCGAGCAGCCCAAGGAGACCCTGGCGCCCCACGAGCAGATCGCCGAGCTGCGGCGCGAGCTCAACGGCCTGGTGGGCGCCTGGAACCACCGCACCGGTCAACCCCACGGGGTCATCCACGCCGAGCTGCGGCGCACGTGCGGCGGGCCTCCGATCGCGCAGGCCACGTCCGAGCAGATCCAGGAACGCATCGACGCCATCCGCCGCTGGGCCACCCAGCGACGCTAGCCGCGCCCCCCTCGCCGGCCCGCCTCGGGCCGGCGAAGGGACCCGCAGGGGGACCCTGCGCATTTGGACACAGAGCAGTGACCTTCCGTTAGAACCTCAGCCAGAACGGCAAGAACCCTCTTGGCTGTCTCGGGATCAGCAGAAGGATCTAGCCCATGTCGTCTGAGGCCCCTGGAACGTCGACCCTCACCGTCTCGTCCGGCCTCTCCCGAAACGCCATCATCATCCGGCTCGAAGGGGAGCTCGACGTCTACGCGCTTCCGGTGCTCCGGGAGCACATGCACCACATCTGGGAGCTGCCCGCCAAGCCGTTCCTGATCCTGGATCTCGGCGAGGTCGCCTTCTGCGACTCGATGGGCCTGAACGAGCTCGTCGAGGTCATGCAGCGGTGCGAGTCGAGGGGCACCAGGCTGCTGCTCGGCGGGGTGCACGGGGTGATGGCGCGGGTGTTGTCGATCACCGGGCTGCGGCACGCGTTCGAGGTGTTCGCCAGGTTCGACGACGCCCTGCGGCTGGCGGTGGCCACACTCTAGAGGCTCGCGGGGGCCGGGATCCTCTTGCCCGAGCGCCCGTCGACCGGGATGTAGCGCCTGCCGGCCGGCAGCGGGACCGTCAGCGCGGCCCGTCCGCCCTTCACACGTACGGGAAGGGTGCGCACGCCCTCGTGGTCGCCGCTCAGCGGGCCCTCGTGCACCCACACCAGCAGCCTGCGGCCCTCGGTACGCGAGATCACCTTGGCCGTCGCGCACTCGCGCGGCGCGGCCGACCACGACAACACCAGCTGCCGGCCGACCGTGGCCCACTGGGGGATCGGCGTACGCTCGTCGCAGGCGGGCAGCGCGGGCGCCGGCGGCATGTCGTGGGCCACGACCACGGGACCGTGATCGGGACGTATGGCCTGGCCCATCGCGATCGTCGCGCCCTCCAGCAGCACCAGCGTCACGACGGCCCCCACCCGCGCCCCCGGACGACCCTTGACGAGCACCCAGAGGGCGAGAGGGGCGAGGAGCAGCCAGGCGACGCCCAGGGAGATGGCAAGCATGAGTAACCTCGCACGAGAATGAAGAGATATGACTCTACGTACTACTTCGGCTGCGGAGAGGTTAGGTCATCCTTGAATATCACATGACCACAGGGTTGCGCACTGTGTACCGTGCGTGATCATTGTGGGCATGGCGAAGCCGCCCGGCGCCCGTCGTGCCGGGGCCGGGTCAGCCTTCCTTGGGAGCGCCCTTCAGTGTGACGCCGGCGGCCTCCATCTGGGCCATGGCCGACTCGGTGGTCGTCCGGTCGACGCCCGCGGTCAGGTCGAGCAGCACGCGCACGGCCAGCCCGTTGGCCACCGCGTCGAGCGCGGTCGCGCGTACGCAGTGGTCGGTGGCGATGCCCACCACGTCGACCTCGTTCACCCCGCGCTCGGCCAGCCATTCGGCCAGCGGGGCGCCGTCGCCCGAGGCGCCCTGGAAACCGCTGTACGCGGCCGCGTGAGCGCCCTTGCTGAAGACCTCCTCCACCTCCGACACGTCGAAGGAGGGGTGGAAGTCGGCGCCGGGGGTGCCGGCCACGCAGTGGGCGGGCCAGGTCGTGGCGAAGTCGGGGTCGGCCGAGAAGTGGTCGCCGGGGTCGACGTGGTAGTCACGGGTGGCCACGACGTGGTCGTAGCCGTGGTCGCTCAGGTGGCGGGTGATCGCCGCCGCGACCTCGGAGCCGCCCGCGACGGGCAGGCTTCCACCTTCGCAGAAGTCGTTCTGCACATCGATGATGATCAGCGCGGTGCCCATAAGAGCACGATACGTCAGGCGAACTCCGTGGGGATCGCCGCGTACCCCCTTCCGAGGTGCAGCGCCTCCTGGGGGAGCAGTGCGATGACCTCGGCGTGGCGGTCGCGGGCGGCGGACAGGGGCTCCCGGCCGATCACCTCGCCGTCGCGCACCAGCTCGTGCAGCAGGGGGATGCCGCCCTCGGGGACGATGCCGCCGGTGGTGATCAGCTCGGTCTCCACGTGCCCATGGGGGTCGAGCAGCCGGTACGCCTCCTTGCGCCCCCCGCGCGACGGCTTGCCGACCGAGCGTTTGGCCACGGCCTCCAGCCGGCCCGTCGCCGTCTCCCGCGCCACCAGCTTGTAGACCAGGGCCGCCGTGGGGACGCCGGAGCCGGTCACGAGGGAGGTACCGACGCCGTAGCCGTCCACGGGGGCGGCGGCGAGCGCGGCGATGGCGTACTCGTCGAGGTCGGAGGTGACCACGATGCGGGTGTCGAAGGCGCCGAGCGAGTCGAGCAGCTCGCGGACCTCCTGCGCGGCGGCGGCCAGGTCGCCGGAGTCGATGCGGACGGCGCCCAGCTTGTTGCCGGCCAGCCCGACCGCCGTGCGCACCGCCTGCTCCACGTCGTACGTGTCCACCAGCAGCGTCGTCCCCGCGCCGAGGGTGGCGATCTGGGCCTCGAACGCGTCCCGCTCGGAGTCGTGCAGCAGCGTGAACGCGTGCGCGGCGGTGCCCGCCGTGGGGACCCCGTACAGGCGGCCGGCCATGAGGTTGGAGGTGGAGGCGAACCCGGCGATGTAGGCGGCGCGGGCGGCGGCCGGCGCGGCGTACTCGTGCGTGCGCCGCGAGCCCATCTCGATGAGCGGACGTTTCCCCGCGGCGTTGGACATGCGGGAGGCGGCCGAGGCGATGGCGCAGTCGTGGTTGAGGATCGACAGCGTCAGCGTCTCCAGCAGCACGGCCTCGGCGAAGGTGCCCTCCACGATCATGATCGGGGAGGCGGGGAAGTAGAGGTCACCCTCGCGGTAGCCGTAGACGTTCCCGGAAAACCGGTAATCGGCGAGAAACGCCAGAGTCGATTCGTCGACCACCTCTTGCTCGCGGAGAAAGGTGAGTTCTTCGTCACCGAAACGGAAGCGTTCGAGCTCGTCCAGGACGCGGCCGGTACCGGCCACGACGCCGTAGCGGCGGCCGCCGGGCAGGTGCCGGGCGAACACCTCGAAGACCGCGCGCCGGTGCGCGGCACCGCTGCGCAGCGCCGCCTGGAGCATCGTCAGCTCATAGTGATCTGTGAGCAACGCAGTGCTCATGGTCATTCTCACGACTCGAAGACTACGACCCAGATAGGGCAGACTCGGGGATGTGGGTAGCACCGCTCCAATCACCGTCGAGCGTCCGTCATCGGACGTCCGGCCCGATTTGCCATGGGTGACCATCGTCTGGAACGACCCGGTCAACCTCATGTCCTACGTGACTTACGTCTTCCAAACCGTCTTCGGCTACAGCAAGGAGAAGGCCGAGAAACTCATGATGGACGTGCACCACAAGGGCAAGGCGGTCGTGTCCAGTGGCACGCGCGAAGAGATGGAACGCGATGTGCAGATTCTCCACTCCTACGGCCTGTGGGCGACGGTCCAGCCGGATTCGGTCAAGTGAGGCGGCGGCGGTGAGTTCGGGATTCTCGGCCGGGCACAAGGGCTCGGTCATCGCGCGGTTCGAGGCCGCGGAGGTCTCGTTGTTGCGCTCGCTGGTCTCGATGTTGCTCGGCCTGGTGACGCCGGGGGAGACGAGCGACGACCCGCTGGAGCGGGCGCTCGGCATCGGGGCGGCCCAGGCTCCGACCGATCCGGTGCTGGCCCGGCTGTTCCCCTCGGCGTACGAGGACGAGCAGGAAGCCTCGGAGTTCCGCCGCTACACCGAGGCCACGCTGCGCGACGGCAAGCGTGCCGACGCCCAGACCGTCCTGGACACCGCGCGCTCGGGCCGTGCCGAGCTGACGCCCGAGCAGGCCCAGTCGTGGCTGCGCTCGCTCAACGACGTACGCCTGACGCTCGGCACCAAGCTCGACGTGACCGAGGAGATCCACGACGAGATCGCGACGATGTCCGAGGACGACCCCCGCTACCCGGCCTACGTCACCTACGACTGGCTGACCTACCTCCAAGACAGCCTGGTCCGGGCCCTCTGGTAGCTTCCGGGGCATGCTCACGATCTCTCAAGAACTGGTGGACAAGATCGTCGCCCACGCGCGGGCCGACCACCCGGACGAGGCGTGCGGCGTGATCGCGGGGAGGAACGGAGTTCCCGAACGGTTCATCCCCATGGAGAACGCCGAGCGTTCGCCGACCTTCTACCGCTTCGACTCGATGGAGCAGTTCCGCGTCTGGCGGGAGATGGACGACCGCGACGAGGAGCCGGTCGTGATCTACCACTCCCACACCGCCACCGAGGCGTACCCGTCGCGCACCGACGTGTCCTACGCCTCCGAGCCGCAGGCCCACTACGTCCTGGTCTCGACCAAGGACGCGGACGACGTCGAGTTCCGCTCGTACCGGATCCTCGACGGGGTGATCGAGGAGGAAGAGGTAAGATTCCTCCCATGATGGTCCGGCCGGTGCAGAGCTACCTCTTCGCGCACACCCCGGCCGTCGTCGTCTACGACTGTCGCTGATCTGGAATCCGCACCCATCCCCCGGTGTTGCCGCCGAGGGGACGACGACCAGAACAGAGGAGACTGACCGCGATGGCCATCGAGGTTCGCATTCCCACCATCCTGCGCAACTACACCGACGGCGCCAAGGCCGTCGACGCCGAGGGCGCCACCCTCGACGAGCTGATCAGCAACCTGGAGTCCCGCCACCCCGGCATCAAGGACCGCCTGATCGACCAGGGCAGCCTGCGCCGCTTCGTCAACGTCTACCTCAACGACGAGGACGTGCGCTTCCTCGGCGGCCTCGGCACGCCGGTGTCCGACGGCGACACGGTGACCGTGCTGCCCGCCGTCGCCGGCGGGTGACATGCGGTTCGACTCGCTGATCGACTCGGTCGGGCGCACGCCGCTCGTCGGGCTGCCCCGGCTGTCGCCCTCGCCCGAGGTGCGCGTCTGGGCCAAGCTCGAGGACCGCAACCCGACCGGGTCGATCAAGGACAGGCCGGCGTTGTGGATGATCGAGCAGGCCGAGAAGGACGGCCTGCTCACTCCCGGCTGCACGATCCTGGAGCCCACCAGCGGCAACACCGGCATCTCCCTCGCGATGTCGGCCAAGCTGAAGGGCTACAAGCTGATCTGCGTGATGCCGGAGAACACCTCCGAGGAACGCCGCCAGCTCCTGCGCATGTGGGGCGCGGAGATCATCTCCTCGCCCGCCGCGGGCGGCTCCAACGAGGCCGTGCGCGTGGCCAAGGGCCTGGCGGCCGACAACCCGTCCTGGGTGATGCTGTACCAGTACGGAAACCCGGCCAACTGGCGTTCCCACTACGAGACCACCGGCCCGGAGATCCTGGCGGACCTGCCCACGGTCACCCACTTCGTGGCCGGGCTCGGCACCACCGGCACGCTCATGGGCGTCGGCCGGTTCCTGCGCGAGCACGTGCCCGGCGTGCGGATCGTCGCCGCCGAGCCGCGCTACGGCGAGCTGGTCTACGGCCTGCGCAACGTCGACGAGGGCTTCATCCCCGAGCTCTACGACGAGTCCGTGCTGACCACCCGCTTCTCCGTCGGCTCGGCCGACGCGCTGCGGCGTACCCGCGAGCTGCTGGCGGCGGAGGGAATCTTCGCCGGGGTCTCGACCGGCGCCGCGCTGCACGCCGCGCTGGGCGTGGCCAGGAAGGCGGTCAAGGACGGCGAGCGGGCCGACGTCGTCTTCGTGGTGGCCGACGGCGGCTGGAAGTACCTGTCCACGGGCGCGTACGAGGGCACTCTGGAGGAGGCCGAGGAGCGCCTTGAAGGGCAGCTCTGGGCTTAGGAGCCGAAAACGCGGAAGGGGCGGCCAGTCCGGCCGCCCCTTCCGCGTTCCGGTCAGTTGAACAGGACCCGCAGCGAGAAGTTCGCCTCGGTGTCGCTCTGCTTGCCGCTCAGGCCGACGGCCCGCAGGACCTGCGCGTTGGCCTTGTCGTCGCCCTCCAGGCCCTGAAGGTAGAGCTTCTCGACCTTGTCGAGGTCCACGAAGAGCGCGAAGGTCGCCTCGTCGGCGTCCGGGATGGCGGTCTGGAACGTCTCGGAGTCGCCCAGCGTGCCCTCCTCGGCCAGCTTCTTGGCGTACTCCTCGCTGGTCGCCGCCGTGAAGACGCCGTCACCGGGGACCTTGGCGATCTGCGGCGCGGGCTGGCCGCTGGCGGCCATCGCCTTCTCGATCTTGTCGACGACCGCCTGGGCCTTGGCCGGGTCGGTGGCGACGCGCACGCCGGCCTTGATCTGGTCGGCGTCCAGGCCCTGGCTGTCCAGGGCGACCATGAAGTTCTTGCCGAGCACGGTGGCCAGGTCGCCGGGCAGGTCGAGGCCGAACTTGCTCTTGGCCTGCTCGAAGAGCTGCTGGACCTCGGCCCCGCCGCCGGCCGTGGCCGACTTCTGGATCTCGGACCACTGCTTGGTGATCATCTGGTCCAGGCCGGAGATCGACAGGGCGCCGGCGGTGGTGGCGGGCAGCGTGCCGAGCCCGGCGGCCTGGAGGTCGCCGGTCGTCAGGCCCTTGGCGCCCCTGACCTGGCCGGCCAGCTCGACGTAGGCGCTGTCGAAGCGCAGCGCGCCGGCGAACCGGGCGTCCTTGATGGGCTCGATGCCGGCCGCCTGCTCGGCAGGGATGGGAGCGAGCTTCGCGACCCCGCCCATGTCCGCCCAGAACGACAGCACGCCCTCCTCTCCGACGGCGCTCATGTCGTCGGTGAACTCGCTGTTCTCGGCGAGGGTGGCCTCGCCCTTGGCGAACTTGTCGGCCAGCGCCTGGGTCGAGGACAGCAGCGCGTAGTCCTCACGGAAGGCGATGCCGTACTTGTCGCCGTCCATGAGCTTGGCGATGCCCGCCTTGGCCTGTGCCTGGTCCTTGACCTGGACGGCGACCGCGATGTCGGGCTCGGCCTTGCCGGAGGGCACGGCGGCGAAGCCGACCCGGCTGCCCAGCCAGGGGTCGATGTCCTTGGCGAAGTCGACCTTCTTCTCGCCGCTCTCGTTGACCAGGTTGAACAGGGCCTGGCGCGGGTCCTCGCCGGTGAAGGAGCCCTTGGTGACCGTGAACTTCCTGGCGAGCTGGAACAGCGCCAGCTTCTGGTTGGCGGCCGGGTCGAGGTCGAGGCGGGCGTAGGCGATCGCGTTCGCGGGCAGCACCTCGTTCGGCTGCGTGCCGCCGCCGCCGATCGCGCCCACGGCCCACACCGCGCCGCCGCCGAGCAACACCACGGCGAGCGCGGCGGCGCCGGCGATCAGCCAGCCCTTGCGGCTGCCCTTCTTCGCCGGTTGCGGCGGGCCGAAGCCCTCGGGGCCCTGCTGCTGCCAGCCCTGCTGGGCGTACTGGTCCTGCTGCTGCCAACCCTGCTGTTGCTGCTGCTGAGCGTACTGGTCCTGTTGCGGCCAGCTCTGCTGCTGCCAATTCTGCTGGGGCTGCCCGCCGTGCGGGGCGCCGTAGGCGGGCTGCTGTCCGTACGCGGCCTGGGGGTTGTAAGCCGGCTGCTGCCCGTACGAAGCCTCCTGGCCCGGCTGCGGGACCTGCTGGCCGTAGGGCTGCTGGTACGACTGCTGCGGCGGGTACGGCTGCTGCGGCTCCTGCGGCTGCTCCCAGCCTCCTCGGTACGCCGTGGTGCGCTCAGGATCCTGGCCAGGTGGGGGATTATTCGCAGACATCACTCAACTCACAATGTGGACTTTTGACCACAGAGAAGGTAGCTGATGTTGCTAGATGGCCGCTTGCAATGTGCTGAAGACGAAATTAGACCCTGTTTAGCTCTTTTTTCAGCACATCGAGGTGAACTTCGCCAGTTGTCCACTCTGACACGCAGGCCCACGGCACGAACGTGCAACCGGCGTACACCGTCCGCGCCAGCGTCCTGGACAGCCAGGGGGAGCGGCCCTGGCGGTCGCGCGTGAGCCCGAGCAGGACCGGCGCGCGCCGTCCCGAGACGACCAGCCCGTAGACCGTGTGGCTCTGCTGGAGCTCGCCCTTGTGCTTCTGGACGCGGATGTCGACGACGTGACCGACCCACACCCCGTTGAAGTCCCACACCGACTGGCCGATGAGTTCGGCGACGCTTGCCATGATCGAACTGTTCCATCCGGAGGACGTTTCCGCAGGTAGGCGCGCTGATACCGGAACGGCGTGGTGCGAACGGCGCAGCCCCGCGTAAAGTGGGGGGACTACTAGAATATAGTTCCGTAAGGTGAGGCAGGGCGGGATGACCAAGTTCGACGAGGCCACACAGGCGATCCGGATCGACGAGACCACCTACGACGTGTGCCTCGACCCCGGATACTGCATCGGCGCCCCGCTCAACGGCGGCTACCTGATGGCCGTGGTCCTGCGCGCCGCGGTGGACGCCTCGCCGTTCGAGCACCCGGTGAGCACCACCTCGCAGTTCCTCAGGTCGCCGGTCCCCGGGCCCGCCCAGGTCAGGGTGGAGCAGCTCAAGGCGGGCCGGACGGCCGCGTTCGCCAGGGCCACGCTGGTCCAGGACGGCGTGCCGCAGATCGAGAGCCTGATCACCACCGCCACTCTGGCCGGCGCCGACCCCGTCTACACCGACGCGCCCTCGGTCGTGATGCCGCCGGTCGAGGAGTGCGTCAAGCTCCCCGACCCCAAGCCCGAGAACAACATGACCCTCAACGCCCAGCTCGACCTGCGCTTCGACCCGCCCACCATCGCGTGGCTGACCGGCGGGCCGACGGGCCGGCCGGAGTCCCGGGCGTACTTCCGGATGGCCGAGCCGCAGGACGCCGACCCGTACGTGCTGGCGCTGGCCGTGGACGTGCTGCCGCCGGTGGTGTTCTCCGCCGGCGCCCGTGGATGGGCGCCCACCGTAGACCTCACCTGGCACCTGCGCGCCCTGCCCGCCCCCGGCTGGCTCACCCTGATCGGCGGCGGCCGCCTCATCTCGGACGGCTGGTTCGACGAAGAGGTCGAGGTGTGGGACTCCGCGGGCCGCCTGGTCGCCCAGTCACGCCAGCTCGCCAGGGTCGGCAGGGGCTGATCGGCAGGGTCGATCGGCAGGGCTGGTGTGAGCAACACAACAGTCCCGCCTTCACCAGGTGTGAGCATTCTTACGCAGTGTTGATCGCGCAGGTCGCCTACCCTCTAGAACGTGCCGGACGCGAGTATTGGGATCTTCGACAGCGGGGTCGGCGGCCTGACGGTCGCCCGCGCGATCATCGACCAGCTGCCGAACGAGGCGATCACGTACGTGGCCGACACGGCGCGCCAGCCGTACGGGCCGAAGTCCATCGCCGAGCTGCGCGCCTACGCCCTTGAGGTGATGGACCACCTCGTCGGCCAGGACGTCAAGATGCTCGTCATCGCCTGCAACAGCGCCAGCGCCGCCGTGCTGCGCGACGCGCGCGAACGCTACGACGTACCGGTCGTCGAGGTCATCCAGCCCGCCACCAGGCGGGCCGTGCGCGCCACCCGCACCGGCCGGGTCGGCGTGATCGCCACTCGGGCCACGATCGAGTCGCTGGCCTACCACGACGCCTTCACCGCGGCCCCCGACGTGCAGCTCACCGGCGTGGCCGCCCCCCGCCTGGTGGAGTACGTCGAGCGCGGCGAGACGATGAGCAAGGAGCTCATCGACGTGCTGCGCGAGTACCTGGAGCCCATCAGGGACGCCGGCTGCGACACACTCATCCTCGGCTGCACCCACTACCCGCTGCTCACCGGCGCGATCTCCTACGTCGTCGGCGACGGGGTCACGCTGGTCTCCAGCGCCGACGAGACGGCCAAGGACGTCTACCGGATCCTGCACGACCACGGACTGGCGGCGGGAGGCGAGGCCACCCCCCGGCACCGCTTCCGCGCCACCGGCGACACCGAGCTCTTCGCCCGCCTCGGCAGGCGATTCCTGGGCCCGGAGATCGATGTGGTCGAAGTCGCACCAGTGGGGGGTACTACCTTTAGCGGGAGGCCCACATGAAGGTGACCATCGTCGGATGCTCGGGCAGCTACCCCGGCCCCGACAGCCCCGCGTCCTGCTACCTCGTCGAGGCCGAGGGGTTCAGGATGCTGCTCGACCTCGGCAACGGGTCGCTCGGCGCGCTCCAGCGCCACATCGGCCTCTACGACGTGGACGCCATCTGCCTGTCCCACCTGCACGCCGACCATTGCCTCGACATCTGCGGCTACCACGTCGCCCGGACGTACGGGCCCGACGCGCCCTATCCGCTCGTGCCCGTCTTCGCGCCCGAGGGGGCCGCCGCCCGGCTCGCGGCCGCGTACGGGATGCCGGAGGAGCCCGGGCTGGAGACCGCCTTCGCCTTCACGCCGCTGTCGCCGGGGTCGTTCGAGGTGGGGCCGTTCACCGTCACGGCCGGCCTGGTCAACCATCCGGTCGAGGCGTACGGGTTCCGGGTGGCCAGCGACGACGTGTGCATGGCGTACTCGGGGGACACCGGGGAGTCGGCCGAGTTGGTCAAGCTGGCGGCGGGGGCCGACCTGCTGCTGTGCGAGGCGTCGTTCGTCGAGGGCCCCGACCTGCCGCCCGACCTGCACCTGACCGGTCGCCAGGCGGCCGAGCACGCGGCCAAGGCGAGCGCGGGACGGCTGGTGCTCACCCACCTCGTCCCGTGGAACGACAACGCCAGGGTCCTGGAGGACGCCTCCAGAGGCGGCTACGACGGGCCGGTCGAGCTGGCGCGCAGCGGCGCGGTCTACGACTTGGCCTGAGCCTCGTCGAAGTCGCGTAACCACGGCAGCGGCGAGAACAACAACGGCACGAACGACACGAGCCGCCCGATCATGAACACCCATAAGGCCGTCCGCACGCCGATCTCCTGGGCGACGACCCCGCCGAGCAGCGCGCCCAGCGGGATCGAGCCCCACATGAACGATCTGAACGAGGCGTTGACCCGGCCCAGCAGATGCTCGGGGACCGTCGTCTGCCGGTAGGTGATCAGGCCGACGGTGCTCAGCGCCGAGCTCCACGACAACGCGATCGAGGTGATCGCGAAGAACGCCACCCGCCAGTCGGCCTGCGTCATCGGCAGCAGCAGGGCGAAGGGCGCCGGCACGGTGAGGGAGAGCCACGTCATCCTGGCCGTGCCGATCCTCCTCGACAGCACGCCGCCGAGCAGGCCCGCGGCCACGCCGCCGAACCCGCCGGACATCAGCAGCACGCCGATGAGTCCGGGCGGCAGCCCGACGTCCTCGGCCAGGAACAACACCGACAGGCCGAGCACGGCGCCGACCGTGACGTTCG
The DNA here is from genome assembly GCF_014648435.1 of Nonomuraea spiralis. Lineage (GTDB taxonomy): Bacteria > Actinomycetota > Actinomycetes > Streptosporangiales > Streptosporangiaceae > Nonomuraea > Nonomuraea spiralis. The sequence continues at coordinate 223,695 of NZ_BMRC01000008.1, read as the reverse complement.
CCGCGATCGACGCCGCGGCGAACATGCGCATCAGTCGGTCGCGCCACACGTACCGCAGCCCCGCGCCGATGCCGCGCAGCAGCGGCTCGCGCACGCCCGCGGCGGGCGGCTTGTCGGGCGTTCTGATCGAGCTGAGGAACACCGCCGACGCCAGCGCGCCCAGCGCGGTCGCGAGCATCGTGCGCGGCGCGCCGAGGAGCTGCACCAGCGCGCCCCCGATGCCGGGACCGGCCAGGAAGCCGCCGGAGCGCACCACCTCCAGCTTGGAGTTGCCGTCGCCGAGTTGCGGCGTGCTCACCAGGTTGGGCAGGTACGTCTGGTCGGCCACGTCGTTGAACACCTGCGCCACACCGGCCAGGAAGGCGACCGTGAACATCATCCCGATCGACAGCACACCCAGGTGCGCCGCCAGCGGAATGCTCGCCAGCAGCACGAACCTGGCCAGGTCGGAGACCACCATCACCCGGCGCCGTCGCATGCGGTCGACCCACACCCCCGCGGGCAGGCCGAGCAACAGGAACGCGGCGGTCTGCAGCGCGGACAGCAGAGCCACCTGGGCAGGGCCCGCATGCAGGGCGACGACCGCCACCAGCGGGAGGGCCACGCGCGAGATATTCGCTCCCAGTTCGTTCCCCACGTGCGAAGTCAGGAACCGGAGGAAGTCAGGGTTTCGCAACACCCCCGTTGTCATTGCGTAAGGATCCATGTGTCGGACACATTTGGTCAAGAGTGTCGTGGCGCGGAGATAGGGTGAACTGCATGTCCCGACAGGATGGCCGCAACCCCGACCAGCTACGCCCCATCACCATCACCCGGCGATGGCTGGCGCACGCCGAAGGTTCGGTGCTGGTCGAGTTCGGCGGCACGAGGGTGTTGTGCGCGGCGTCGGTGCAGGACAGCGTGCCGCGCTGGCGCAGGGGCAGCGGGCAGGGCTGGGTTACGGCCGAATACGCGATGCTTCCGCGCGCGACCAATACCCGTAACGATCGTGAATCGGTCCGCGGCAAAATCGGCGGGCGCACCCATGAGATCTCCCGGCTGATCGGAAGATCATTGCGCGCGTGCGTCGATTACAAGGCGCTGGGCGAAAACTCCATTCTGATCGACTGCGACGTCCTTCAGGCCGACGGCGGCACCAGGACCGCCGCGATCACCGGCGCGTACGTCGCGCTCGCCGACGCGGTCGCGTGGATGAAGGCCCGCAAGATGTGCCCCGGAGACCCGCTGATCGGCTCGGTCGCGGCCGTGTCCGTCGGGGTCGTCGGCTCGGTGCCCATGCTCGACCTGTGCTACACCGAAGACGTCGCCGCCGAGACCGACATGAACGTCGTGATGACCGGCGAGGGCTCCTTCGTCGAGGTGCAGGGCACCGCCGAGGGCGTGCCCTTCGACCGGGCGGCCCTCGACCAGCTCCTCGACCTGGCCGCCGCCGGGTGCGAGGAGCTCAAGCTGATCCAGCAGGAGGCGCTGGGCGCATGAGGATCGTGCTGGCCACCCGCAACCCGGGCAAGATCGCGGAGCTGCGGCGCATCCTCGCCGGGTTCGAGATCGTCGGGCTGGAGGAGTTCCCCGAGATCGGCGAGGTCGCCGAGACCGGCGTCACCTTCGAGGAGAACGCGCTGCTCAAGGCCCATGCCGTCGCCAAGGGCTCGGGGCTGCCCGCCGTGGCCGACGACTCCGGGCTCTGCGTCGACGTGCTCAACGGCATGCCCGGCGTCTTCTCGGCCCGCTGGTCGGGGCGCCACGGCGACGACCAGGCCAACCTCGATCTGCTGCTCGCGCAGGTGTCCGACGTGCCGGCCGAGAAGTTGGCGGCGCACTTCGCCTGCGCCGCCGCGCTCGCGCTGCCCACGGGCGAGCACCGGGTGGTGGAGGGCACGCTGCCCGGCCACCTCGTCACCACGCCGCGGGGCACCAACGGCTTCGGCTACGACCCGATCCTGGTGCCGCTCGGCCAGCACCGCACCACCGCCGAGTTGTCCCCCGACGAGAAGGACGCCATCAGCCACCGGGGCCGCGCCTTCCGCGCGCTGGCGCCGATCGTGCGCGACATGCTGGGCTCGTAACCACCGCGTAAGAACCTCGTCGCGGTCGGCGACGTAACGTCGTACCGTGCAGAAGAACGATTCGGTGCCCGCCTGGGCGGGTGCCCTGGCCGGGCTGACGGCGGGCGCGCTGGCGCTCGGGATCGCGCAGCTCGTCGCCGGGTTCGCGGGGCCCGCGACCTTTCCCGTGGTGGCGGTGGGCGACGCCGCGGTCGACCTGACGCCGGCGCCGGTCAAGGACTTCGCGATCAACACCTTCGGGGAGAACGACAAGACCGTTCTCATCGGGGGTGTCCTGGTGGTGCTCGCCGGGATCGCGGCCGTGATCGGGGTGCTGGCCAGGCGGCGGCTCGCGTACGGGTTCGCGGGGCTGGCCGTGTTCGGGGTGGTGGGGGTCGTCGCGGTGCTCACCCGTCCGGGTGCTCGGGCGGCGGACGTGTTGCCGACGGTGGTGGGGGTCGTCTGCGGGGCGGCGGCGCTGGCCTGGCTGATCCGGCGCGCCGGCGGCCCGAGTCCGGCACCTGACCACGACACGGTCCCGGCGTTCAGGCAGGGGGGCGAGGGGGTCGCGGGGCGACCGCCTGTGATGCGGGCCGGGGGCGCGGGGCGTGGGTTCGACCGGCGGGGGCTGATCACGGGGGTGGCCGGCGGTGTGGTGGTGGCCGGGGCGGCCGCCGCGCTGGGACGGGAGCTCGGCGGGCGGCGAGCGCTCGACGAGGCACGGATGCACCTGGCGCTGCCCAAGCCCGCGACGCCCGCCAAACCCCTCCCGCCCGGAACGGACTTCCGCATCCCCGGCCTTTCCCCCTTCATCACGAAAAATCGGGACTTCTATAGGGTTGATACGGCGCTCGTCGTCCCCCAGGTGGATCCGCGAACCTGGACGTTGCGCATCCACGGCATGGTGGACCGGCCCGTCGAGCTCACCTACGAGGAACTGCTCCGCCTGCCACTCACCGAGGCCGACATCACCCTGACCTGCGTCTCCAACGAGGTGGGCGGCCCGTACGTCGGCAACGCCCGCTGGCTGGGCGTACGCATGCCCGACCTGCTGCGCCGGGCCGGGCTGCGGCCGGACGCCGACATGCTCCTGTCCACCTCGTCCGACGGCTTCACCTGCGGCACCCCCGTGGACGTGGTGATGGACGGCCGTGACGCGCTCTTCGCGATCGCGATGAACGGCGAGGCGCTCCCCGTCGAGCACGGCTTCCCCGTCCGCCAGGTCGTGCCCGGCCTGTACGGGTACGTGTCGGCCACCAAATGGGTGGTGGACGTCAAGGTGACCAGGTTCGACCAGGACGAGGCGTACTGGACGCCACGCGGGTGGGCCGCCAAGGGGCCGATCAAGACCGAGTCGCGCATCGACGTACCGAAGGCGGGGGACTCCCTGGCCGCGGGGCGCGTCACGATCGCCGGGGTGGCGTGGGCGCAGCACACCGGGGTGGACGCCGTCGAGGTGCGGATCAACGGCGGCGAGTGGCGGCAGGCGCGGCTGGCCGCGGTGCCCGGCCCGGACACCTGGCGGCAATGGGCGCTCGACTGGGACGCCACGCCGGGGGCGCACACGATCGAGGCGCGGGCGACCGACGCGGCCGGGCGTACCCAGACCGAGCGGCAGGCGCCGCCCGCGCCCGACGGCGCCAGCGGCTGGCCCACGATCACGGTGCAGGTGGCCTGATTCGCTGGCGTTTGCGCAGGTAAGGCCGGTGGCCCTGACCGACAATCTTCCTGACTTCCCCCTCCGTGGCCTGACAGCGGCCCTACGATCGGTCGTCGAGTAGGACAGGAGGCAGGACGTGTTCCGCGAGCGTGAGTCGAGCGTCCGGTGGGTCCTTCCGGAGGGGCAGTACAACCCGGTGGTGGGGGAGGGGGTCCGGTGGCTGGACTACGAACGCGCCGCCGAGGACGCCCCCGGCGACGTTCCCGCCACGACGGAGGCCCCTTCCTCCCGTGAGGGCTCGGCCCCTTTAACGCCCTGCGCCGCTCCCTCGGGTCACGGGCCCCCGGAGGCCCCGACGTCCCGTCCTCCCGCGCAGGGCCCGCCCGCCTCCCATGGCGACACCCCGAACGCCCTGGCCGCCGCCCTGGACGTCCTGACGGGGCTCGCCACTTCTTCGGGGGCCGTACTGACGGGTCCCCATGCGGGCGACCGGGAGAGCGGCGGGTCGGCGACGCCGGGCGGGGCTCATCCGACGTCCGCCCCCGCCGAGGAGGACGGTCCGGACGGCGCCACCGCGTCCGCCGTCATGTCCGCCACCGAGCCGAGCACACCCCCGGCTCCCGCGGCGAACCCCGAATCGTGGATCTGGCACTCCGGCGGCCCGAACGGGCACGACACAGCCACGAGCACCCCGCCGGAGCCCGGCACCACCCCCGTCAGAACCCCTCCCACGCAGGGATTCGGGGCGGCGGTGCGGGGGATGCGCCGGCTGGAGCTGGGGGAGGTGCGAGGGGGCGGACCCGTCCCGGGGAACGGGCGGCATCCGCTCGATGTCCGGGTCGACCGGGGCAGGAACGGCTCCGACGGAGACTGGTTCGAACGCGAGCGCAGGCCGCCGAGGCTGACCGAGTGCCGTCCGTACGGGCTGCCGGGCGGGCTGGCGCAACCGGACCCGCAGGTCGAGCAGGACCTGGCCCAGGCGCTGGAGCCCGGCACGAGGTTCCCCGACCCGCGCGGCACCTGGGTCAGGCTGATCAACGGCGGCGGCCCGGCGGACGACCCCTTCCGGGCCTCCAACGCCGCCGACTGCGCCCTGGCCGTGTTGTCCACCTGGCACGGCGAGCCCGCCACCGCCGCCCCCCGCCTCCCCGAGTACGACCGCATCGGCCGTCCGCTGCTCACCGGCGAGCAGGGCGGCGCGGCCAGGATCGAACGGTGGACCGGCCAGCGTTTCCAGTACGCGGGCCAGGGCCGGCACGCCTACCCCATGGTGGCCCGGCGGCTGCTGGAGGCCGGGCACGGCGCGAGCGCCGTCATCGTGGTGCGCTGGCCGGGCGGCGGCTCGCACGTCTGGAACGCGGTCAACTCCGGCAGCGAGGTCATCTGGATCGACGCCCAGCGCGGGCACATGTCGGTCGAGCCGCCGTACGCGACGGTGACCGGGGTGTTCTGCATGATCCTCGACCGGCAGGGGCGGCCGCGGTGAACATGGACCAGGCCAGGGCGCTGGCGGAGGAGTACTTCAACGGGACCCGCCCGCCGGACGACCCGCTCTCGGTGGGTCTGTACGGCTTCCATGACGGATATGTCGCCTGGATCCGGGAGCTCGACCCCGACGATCCCACCACGTTGCCGGACACGGTCGGAGGGGCCTGCCTCGTGATCGACAAGGCGTCCGGCGAGGTCGTCGTCCGTCCTCTGCTCGACCCGGAGACCGTCGCCGAACTCTGGCCGGGCCGCACCCCTCGCTGACCCCGGCCCCGCGCCGACCCCGCGCCGGGCGCCGCCCCCGTAGGGCGCCCGGCCTGCGGACATGAACATGGCCGCGCGGCCTCGGCGTCCCCCGTGACACCGTCCCACGAGGCCGCGCAGCCTCTTGCTCGTACCCTCTATCCCGATTTTTCGCTTTTATTCGGTTTTATCGGGATCAGCCCGTCGCCAGCGAGCCCACGATGGACGCCCTGGCCGCCCGCCGCGCCGGCACCACGGCCGCCAGCACGCCCGCCAGCCCGGACAACACCACGAACAGCACGATCTGCCCGACCGGCGCGGAGAAGACCGCCCCGGGCAGCATGGCCCGTACCGCCGCCCAGCCGAACACGGCGCCGAGCGCCACCCCGACCAGCGCCCCGATCAGCCCGAGCACCAGCGCCTCGACCGAGAGCATGCGCCGGAGCTGCGGCCGGGTCAGCCCGAGCGCCCGCAACAGCGCCGACTCCCTGGTGCGTTCGTGGACGGACAACGACAGGGTGTTGGCGATGCCGAGCAGCGAGATCAGGATCGCCAGCCCGAGCAGTCCCGTGACGATCATGAGCAGCATGTCCAGGGTCTCGTCGAACTGCCCGCGTACCTCGGTCGAGCTCGACATCTGGACGGTGGGATAGGCCGCGATCGCGGCGTTGACCACCCGGCGCGCCTGCTCGGCCGCCACCCCGTCGCGGATGTTGATCATCACGCGGGAGTCCGGCACCCGGTCGTAGTAGGTGTCGAACGGCCGCTCGGCGACGGTGAGGGCGGGCAGCGCGGAGTTCGTCCCGACGAGGACGGCGACCACCTTCAGCGGTACGGCCCCGGCCCGCTGGGTCCGGACCGTGACCGTGTCGCCGACCTTGACACCCAGGGCGGAGGCCGCGTAGTCGAGCAGCGCGACCTGCCCGTCGGCCAGGCCCGCCATCGAGCCGGAGGCCACCTCGGAGGTGAGGGGCCCGTGGTAGGTGCCGATGTCGAACCTGCGCTCGCCCACCTTGCCCGGCGTCTCGCGGATCTGCAGCACCGAGGCCAGCTCGGGCCGCCCGCGCAGCTTCTCGGCCACCGACCGGGGGACGCCGGTCTCCCGTACCTGTCCGGCCAGCATGTAGTCGACCGGGAACTGCTCGTCCAGCTTGTTCCACACGGTCAGCCGGGTGGAGGCGCTGAGCACCGAGATCAGCGTCATCAGCGTGACGCCGATGGTGAGCGCGACCGTGGTGGTCGCGGCGCGGCGGGGGTTGCGGGCCGAGTTGTCCAGCGCCAGGCGTCCCGGCACGCCGAACAGCTTGGCCGGGATCCAGCCCACCAGCGCGCTCAGCGGCTTGACCAGCACCGGCCCGAGGATCAGCACGGCCAGGAAGACCAGCGCGCCCCCGGCCATCACGACGAACAGCGTGCTCGGCTCGCCCGGCGGCAGCTTCGCCACGCCGAACGCGGTCGTACCGGCTCCGGCCAGCAGGAACAGTCCGGCGAACAGCCAACGCAGCAGGCCGGTGCGGAAGTCCTGCTCCTCCGGCTGGGCGCGCAGCGCCGCGACCGGCGGCACGCGGGTGGCCGCGCGCGCGGGCAGCAGGGCCGCGAACAGGGTGACGGCCAGGCCGACGGCCAGGCCGATCCCGATGGTGCTCGGCGTGAGCGCGACCGCCGCGTCCGTCGGCATGGGGGCGTCGAACGCGGCCAGCAGCGTCAGCGCGAGCACCGCCAGCCCGTACCCGGCGAGCAGGCCGAGCGCGGAGGCGAGCAGGCCGACCGCGAAGGACTCCAGCACGATCGAGCCGAACACCTGCCCGCGCGTCGCGCCGATGCAGCGCAGCAACGCCATCTCCCGCGTGCGCTGCGCGACGAGGATGGTGAAGGTGTTGTAGATGACCAGCGCGGCCACCATCATCGCCACGGCCCCGAACAGCAGCAGGCCGATCGTCAGCGTACGCATCGACAGCCCCGCCGAGGCCGCCAGGTCGTCGGCCAGCTCGGCGCCGGTCTTGACCTCGTACGCGCCGCCGACCGCCGCCGCGACGGCCTGCTTCAGCCCGGGGGCCGAGCCGGCGACGTCGATCTCGCGGTAGCCCTTCGCGCCGGTCATGCGCTGCGCGGTGGCCGAGGTGAAGCCGACCGCGCCGGTGAAGGACAACTCCTGGTCCACACCGGGGTCGAGCAGGCCGACCAGCCTGAACTCGTGCCGGGCCTGCTTGCGGTCGAGCACGGTGATCGTGTCGCCGAGCCGCAGGCCCTGCGACTTCGCGGTGTTCTTGTCCAGCACGGCCGCCTGGTCGTCGGTGCCGGGCCCGGCGCCCGAGACGATCGAGGTACGGTCCAGCGGGCCGGGGACGATGGAGACGGCCGTGGTCGGGCTGCCGCCGACCGCCCTGCCGTCCTTGCCGAGCAGCGGTGCGGGGTCGCGGATCAGGCCCTGCGCCTCGGTCACGCCAGCGAGGGCGCGGACCCGTTCGAGCACCTTCTCCGGCAGCACGCCGTCGCGCTCCTTGGGCAGGACGGCCACGTCCACCTTGTCCGCGTCGGCGGTGACGCGCTGGGAGAAGCCCGCCTGGATGGTGTCGTTCAGCACGAACGTGCCCGCGATGAAGCCCACCCCCAGCGTGATCGCCAGCGAGGTGAGCAGCAGCCTGAGCGTGTGCGCCCGCAGCCCGGCCAGCGCCGTCTTCAGCACCTCAGCCCTCCAGCTTCATGAGCGTGTCCAGGACGGCCTGCGGCGTCGGCGCGCTGACCTCGGTGACCAGCTCGCCGTCACGCAGGAACACCACCCGGTCGGCGTACGCCGCCGCGACCGGGTCGTGCGTGACCATGACGATGGTCTGGTTCAGCTCGCGGACCGAGGTGCGCAGGAAGGACAGGATCTCCGAGCCGCTGCGCGAGTCCAGGTTGCCCGTGGGCTCGTCGGCGAAGATCACCTGCGGCTTGCTGATCAGCGCCCTGGCCACGGCCACGCGCTGCTGCTGGCCGCCCGACAACTGCGTCGGCCGGTGCCCGAGCCGGTCGCGCAGCCCCACGGTGTCGATGACCCGGGCGAACAGCTCCTCGTCCGCCTGCCGGGCGGCGATGTCCAGGGGCAGCCTGATGTTCTGCTCGGCGGTCAGCGTGGGCAGCAGGTTGAACGCCTGGAAGATGAAGCCGATCCGCTCCCGGCGCAGCAGCGTGAGCTGCCGGTCGGCCAGCCCGGTCAGCTCCACGTCGCCGATGTGCACGGTGCCCGAGGTGGCGGTGTCGAGACCGGCCAGGCAGTGCATGAGCGTCGACTTGCCGGAGCCGGAAGGGCCCATGATCGCGGTGAAGGCGCCGGTCGCGAACGCCACGTCCACGCCGCGAAGGGCGTGGACCTCGGCGTCGCCCTGGCCGTACACCTTGGTCAGGGCCTTGGCCACCACCGCGGGCGGGGCCGCGCGCCGGGAATCGGTGAGGGTCACTTTCACTCCTTGTCGCAATATTTCGTCGCGACCAACGCTAGGAGTGGAAAGTTCAGGACTTGTGGGCCCTGAGGAGGGACTTCGTGTAGGACCTCAGACGACCCCCGTCAACCTTTCGGCCGATGCGAGGGCACGACCATCCCCGCCTCGTACGCGTACACGACCACCTGGGCCCGGTCGCGCAGCCCCAGCTTGGCCAGCACCCGGCCCAGATGCGTCTTCACGGTGGCCTCGGCGACCTCAAGACGGTTCGCGATCTCCATGTTGGACAGGCCGCGGGCCACCATGAGCAGCACCTCACGTTCGCGCGGGGTCAGCTCGGTCGCCGCGGGCAGCTCCTCCACGGGCAACTGGGCGGCGAACCGGTCCAGCATCCTGCGCAGCGTACGCGGCGAGACCACGGCGTCGCCCGCGTGCACCAGCCTGATCGCCTCGACCAGGTCGGCGGGCGGCACGTCCTTCAGCAGGAACCCGGCCGCGCCCGCCTTGATCGCGGCCAGGGCGTACTCGTCGAGGTCGAACGTGGTCAGGATCAGCACCTTCGGCCCGTGGATGCGCCTGGTCGCCTCGACGCCGTCCATGCGCGGCATGCGCACGTCCATGAGCACGACGTCCACCTCGACGCGCTCCAGCAGCTCCAGGGCCGCGACGCCGTCGCCGGCCTCGGCCACCACGTCGATGTCGGGCTGGGCGCCGAGCACCATCTTGAACCCGGCCCGCAGCAGCTCCTGGTCGTCGACCAGCATCACCCTGATCATCACGCCGCCCTGATCATCGGGAGCCGGGCCAGCACCTCGAAGCCGCCGCCCGAGCGGGGGCCGGCCGACACCGCGCCGCCGTACATGCCGACGCGTTCGCGCATGCCGATCAGGCCGTGCCCGTCGGGGCTGGGCGGCGCGGCGGCGCCCCTGCCGTCGTCGGTCACGCGGACCACCAGCTCGGGGCCGCCGTAGTCGATCTCGACGAGCGCCCGGACGTCGGGGCCGCCGTGTTTGAGCGCGTTCGTCAGGGCCTCCTGGACGATGCGGTAGACCGCGAGCTGCTGCCCTTCGGGCAGCTCGCCGGGCATCCCGCCGATCCGCAGGCTCGTGGGCACGCCGGCGCCGCGTACCAGCTCTTCGAGCTGGCCCAGGCCGGGTTGCGGGGTGTAGTCGGTGTCGTCGTCCTCGCTCTCGCGCAGCACGCCGACCATCCTGCGCATCTCGGCGAGCGCGGCCCGTCCGGTCTTGGAGATGTTCCGTACGGCCAGCCGGGCCTGTTCGGGGTCGCTGTCGAGGGCGAAGCCCGCGCCGTCGGCCTGGACGACCATCACGCTGACATTGTGGGCCACCACGTCGTGCAGCTCCCTGGCGATCCTGGTGCGTTCGGCGGCCGCGGCCATCCTGGCCTGCTGGTCCCGTTCGCGTTCGGCCCGCTCGGCGCGTTCCTCCAGACCTTCCAGGTAGCGCCTGCGGGTGTTGGCGTACAGGCCGGCGAGCCAGATGGTGACGACGAAGATCGAGCCGCTGAAGAACATGCCGAAGGTGGCGACGGACCAGTTCACCAGCGCCAGGAAGATCCCCAGCTCGGCCACCAGTCCCGCCGCCAGCGCCCACCGGAACGCGCACTCGGAGGCGACCGTCCACAGCGCGACCATGACCGCGAGGTTGGCCGGCATCGGATCGACGTGCGCCAGCCACTGGCCGAAGGAGACCAGCGAGACCACCGCGTACGCCGCCAGCGGCCTGCTCCGCCACAGCAGCGGCAGCAGCAGGAGCACGGAGAGCGCGACGTAGCCAGCCACGCCCAGGTACCTGCTGCCCTCGGGGGGATTCAGCGAGGCGTAGGGAATCGCCAGGAGCAAGCTGAAGAGGGCGAGTGGGGCGACCCGCAGGACGCTCACCAGCCCGCCATGGCGCCTCGACCACGCCCGTACCCTGCCGAACACATCCTCACGATATGTAAGCCACGCCGGGGGTTTGTCCGCCTAGAGGGGGAAGTGCGCGTACGACCCAGGTCTTACATGGGTCTTACGGCGGACACGGCATTGTGGTTCATGGGAGCGCCCCTCGCGGGCGAGTAAAGGGAGATCGTGATGGCGGATCATGATCGCGACGCCGGGTCGCGCGGTGAAGAGGAAGCACCGCGCGACCCGACCCCCGGACCGCGCGACACCGAGCAGCTCCCCTAGGGAAACCTCGGCGACGGCCCCCACCAGATACGCCGCCCGGGCTCTTCGAGAACCTTCGCGACCGCTCCGATAGGGCTGGTCGTCGGCGAGCCGGCGGCACGCGCTCTCACTGTGCTTCGCCCCGCGCGGCTGATCATGAGCCGGCGCGGGAGCGTGTGCGGGCGGGGGGACTCGAACCCCCACAGTGTCTCCACCAACAGGACCTAAACCTGCCGCGTATGCCATTTCGCCACGCCCGCGGTCCCGCCGAGGCGGGCTGGGGACAGTTTAGCGCTCCGGCCGAGGCCGGGCAGCAGCCTTTCCGGGAGACCGCGGGCCGGGGCTCAGGCCAGGCCGAGCTTCTTCTTGAGCGAGGCCACGTGTCCGGTGGCCTTCACGTTGTAGAGCGCCTGCTCGATCTTCCCGTCGGCGTCGATCACGAACGTCGAGCGGATCACGCCGATCATCTCCTTCCCGTAGAGCTTCTTCGGGCCGTAGGCGCCGTACGCCTGGTGGACGGTCAGCTCGGGGTCGGACAGCAGCGGGAAGGTCAGGGCGTCGCGGGCGACGAACTTGGCCAGCTTCTCGGGCTTGTCCTTGGACACGCCGAGGACGACGAAACCCTCGTCCGTCAACTGGCTGAGGTTGTCGCGGAAGTCGCAGGCCTGTTTGGTGCAGCCCGGCGTCATCGCGGCGGGGTAGAAATAGAGGATCACCCTCTTGCCGCGGAGGCCGTCGAGGGTGACGGTGCCGCCGTCGGCGGTGGGTAGCGTGAACTCGGGCGCGGCGTCGCCGGGCGCGAGCTTGGTGTCTGTCATGAGGCCCTCCTGAGTTCTCCCGGCAAACCTACCGGCCTGGCCGCCGTGCCGTACGGCATGACGACCTGACAGACTGATCACGACCAGAACGGACGGAGCTCGCGACGGACCGCGTAGCGGGCGCGACCACGCGTACGGTCGAAAGGAGAGCCATGGCTGACACCGATCCAGACGAGTTGGAGCGGCGGATCGCGCGCACGCGCGCGGAGTTGGCGCAGACGGTCGACGCCATCGCCGACCGGGTGAGCCCCAAACGGGTCGCCGAGCGTACGGTCGCCGATGTCAAGAGCAGGGCGGGCCACTTTGTGGCGTCCGTGGGGGACGCCCTCGGGGTGACCGCCCGCCCGGTCGACTACGGCGACAAGCCCGAAGGGGTGTGGGAGGACGAGCAGCCCAACCTGGCGCCGGTGCTCATCGGCGTCGGCGCGGTGCTGGTCGTCGGCGCCGCGATCGTCCTGTTCCGGCGCCGGCGTCGCCGGCGCTGAGCACGTGCTGGGGGCGGGGTCAGAGGAACGTCCTGCCCTCGCCCCGGTACGTGGGCACCGACTCGGCCACGGCGTCGCCGTCCACGAGGTGGAGGGTGTCGAAGCGCTCGCACATCTCGCCCGCCTTGGCGTGCCTGAACCACACCCGGTCCCCGACCCGTAGATCCTGGGCCGCCTGGCCGAGCAGCGGGGTCTGCACCTCGCCGGCGCCCTCGTCCTGCGCGTACCGCAGGCCGGCGGGCAGGTAGGGCTGCGGCAGGCGGCTCGGTCCGGGCGGGCCCGAGGCGAGGTAGCCGCCGCCCAGCACCGTCACCGTGTCCGGCCCGGGACGGCGGACGACCGGCAGCGCGAACAGGGCCGCCGGGCGCCCGCTGAAGCGCCGGTAGAAGTCGAACAGCCGCGGGTGGAAGAAGCCCGAGCCGGCGGCGACCTCCGTGATCGCCTTCTCCCTGACGGTCGTCTCGATCGAGCCGGTGCCGCCGCCGTTGACGAACTCCAGGTCGGCGACCTGGCGTACGGCGTTCACTATGCGCCCGCGGCGGACGATCAGCTCCCTGGCCGACCGGGCCTGCATGATCCGGACGACCCGGGCGAAGGCCGCGTTGCCGGGCGGGTCATCGCCGACCCCCGCGATCTGCGCCTCGTACGCCATCAGGCCCACCAAGCGGAGGCCGGGGCGCTTGCCGACGGCCGTGGCCAGGTCGGCGGCCTGCTCGGGCTCGCGTACGGGGGAGCGGAGCGCGCCGGCCCGGAACTTCCCGCCGAGGGTGACGTAACCGGCGTCCAGGTCGAGGGAGAGCCGCAGCTCGGCTCGCGGGTGCACGCCCGACACGGCCTTCTCGATGAAGTCGAGCTGCTCGCGGGAATCGACGGTGATCGCGATCCGCTCGGCGGCCCGCGGGTCGGCGGCCAGCTCGGCCAGCGCGTGCCGGTCGGCCGTCGGGTAGGCCACCAGGATGTCGCTGAAGCCCTCGGCGGCCAGCCACAGGGCCTCGGGGAGGGTGAAGGCCAGGATGCCGCGGAAGCCGTCCATGGCGAGGATGCGTTCGAGGACCGCGCGGCTGCGTACGGACTTGCTCGCCACCCGGATGGGCTTGCCCGCGGCTCGGCGTACCAGGTCGGCCGCGTTGGCCCGCATGGCCGCCAGGTCGAGGATCGCGAAGGGCGGTTCAAGCGCCACGGTGGCGCGGTCGTAGCGCTGGCGGTCTTCCATACCAGCAGGGTAACGGCATATGGGGCGAATGAATATGAGGGAGGTTCACATTCCTTGGTGCGCCCGTAATGATCGGGCAAATCGGCGGCGAGGGCGCGGTCGCGGGCCCTGAGGACCCATGTACGTCTGTCGTTGTGATGACCACGCTTCAGCAGATGGTGCCCGCAGCCATCACCGCTCAGCACACCGGTCTGCGCAGGGCGAGGAGGGCGCTCAGACCGGCCCGTACGCTCCCCGGCGCCCTCGTCGCCCTCGCCCTGGCCGCCGGGCTCGGCGCGACGACCGCCGAGGTGGTGACGTCGCTGCTCGGCAAGCCGCTCGGCTGGGTCCCGCTGAACGAGGCGATCGAGCTGGCCGGCGCGCGGACATGGCCGCAGGTCACCTCCGCCGCCCTGTTCACCGCCGGGGCCGGGATGCTGATGCTGCTGCTCGCGATCGTGCCGGGACGTTCCCGTACGGTCCCGGTCGAGACCTCCGACCCCCTGATCGTCATCGGCATCACCCGCGCCGGGCTGCGCCGGACCCTGCGGTCGGCCGCCCAGCAGGTGAGCGGGGTGGACCGGGCCCGCGTACGGCTGCGCCGGCGCACCATCGAGGTCACCGTCGTGACCGGGCCGGAGAGCTCGGGCACCATGCTCAGGCAGGTCGGCACGGCGGTCGGCGACCGGCTGGCCGGAGTCGGCACGCTCGGCACCGGCGAGGTCGTCGTCCGGCTGCGCAGGAAGGGCGTGTGATGCGGCAGTACGCGGGCAATCGCGTCGGCCTGGCCCTGGTCGGTCTCACCCTGCTCGGCGCGGGCGGTTACGCCTGGCTGCGCGGTCAGGGCCGGCTCTTCGACCTGCCGCGCAACGCCAAGGTTCTGCCCGCCGAGCTCGCCCGTACGCTGGCCGAGGATCCCTGGACGCTGTGGCTGCTGGCCTTCGCGCTGCTGATCCTGTCCATGCTGGCCCTGCGCTGGTTGCTGCTCAGCGTCGGCTGGGGCCGCCGGGGCGTGGCCAACGGCACCGGTACGGCCATGTTGTGCGTCGGCCTCAAGGGCGTGGACGGGCTCGGCAGGGCCAGCGTACGGGTCGCCGACAACGGCCTGCGTGTCCACCTGACCTGCCCGTCCGACGCCGACGTCGGCGCGGTGGTGAGCAAGCTGGACCAGGACATCGTGGGCCGCGTCCGCCGCGAGGTACGCGACGACGAGACGCCCGCGGTCGTCCGCGTCCACGTACGCCGCCAACGGGCCGAACGCCGCTGACCCGTCACCTCCAGCTCAGCCGTCACCCCCAGTTCGGCCGTCACCCCCAGTTCGGCCGTCACCCCCAGCTCAGCCGTCATCCGAAGGGAGAAGGCGCAGTCCGCGCCTTCGTCGTCGAATCCGATCGGGAGGTCGTCATTCACCGCATCATCGGCGCGTTCGCCGCCGCCGCCCTCACCATCGCCCTCGCCACGCCCGCCGCCCAGGCGGCGCCGGACGGCGGCATCCCGTTGTTCCCGTGCCGGACGGGGGACGACGGGCAGACCCACTGCGTCGGGGATCACCTGGCCGGCCTGCTGCTGCAGGCGCTGAATCCCGAGTTCGGCCTGATCTGCGTGAACAGTCACACCACCACGATCGTCTGCCGGCACTGAGACCCGGCCGCGAGGACCCCTCCCGTGAAGGAGGGGTCCTCGCGGTTCAGCACTCGATCACGTTGACGGCCAGGCCGCCCCGCGAGGTCTCCTTGTACTTGTCCAGCATGTCGCGGCCGGTGTCGCGCATGGTCTTGATGGCCTTGTCCAGGGCCACGTAGTGGCGGCCGTCGCCGCGCAGGGCGATCCTGGCGGCCGTGATGGCCTTGTTGGAGGCCACGGCGTTCCGCTCGATGCACGGGATCTGCACCAGGCCGCCGATCGGGTCGCAGGTCAGCCCGAGGTTGTGCTCGATGCCGATCTCGGCGGCGTTCTCCACCTGCTCGGGGGTGCCGCCCATGACCTCGGTGAGGCCGGCCGAGGCCATCGAGCAGGCCGAGCCAACCTCGCCCTGGCAGCCGACCTCGGCGCCGGAGATGGAGGCGTTCTCCTTGAACAGCACGCCGATCGCGGCGGCGGTGAGGAGGAAGCGCACCACGCCCTCGTCGTCGGCGTGCGGGACGAACTTGGTGTAGTACGTCAGCACGGCCGGGATGATGCCGGCGGCGCCGTTGGTGGGGGCGGTGACGATACGGCCGCCCGCGGCGTTCTCCTCGTTGACGGCCAGGGCGAACAGCGCCACCCAGTCCATCGCCTGGAGCGGGTCCTTCTCGGCCGACTCTGCCTGGAGGCGCCGGTGGAGCTGGTTGGCCCGGCGCTTGACCTTCAGGCCGCCGGGCAGCACGCCCTCCTTGGTGATGCCGCGCCGTACGCAGTCGGACATCACGCGCCAGAGGTTGAGGATGCCGGAGCGGATCTCCTCCTCGGTACGGCCGAACGCCTTCTCGTTCTCCAGCATGAGGGCGGAGATCGACAGGCCGGTGTTCGAGCAGTGCTTGAGCAGCTCCTCGCCCGAGGCGAACGGGTAGGGCAGGACGGTGTCGTCGGGCTTGATGCGGTCGGCGCCGGTGGCCTTCTCGTCCACGACGAAGCCGCCGCCGACCGAGAAGTAGACCTTCTCGCGCAGGGTGTCGCCCTGCTCGTCGTAGGCGGTGAAGCGCATGCCGTTGGGGTGCTCAGGCAGGGAGATCTTGCGTTCGAAGACGAGGTCCTGGCCGACGACGAACGGGATCTCGTGGCTGCCGAACAGCTTGACCGTGCCCGAGGCGCGCATCTCGGCCAGGCGGGCGTCGATGGAGTCGACGTCGACCAGCTCGGGCTTCTCACCGGACAGGCCGAGCAGGACCGCCTTGTCGCTGCCGTGGCCCTTGCCGGTCAGGCCGAGCGAGCCGTACAGGATGACTTCGACCCGGGCCGCACGGGGGAGCAGGCCGTCGTCGTGCAGACCGCGGGCGAACTTGTGCGCGGCGGCCATCGGGCCGCCGGTGTGGGAGCTGGACGGTCCGATGCCGATCTTGAAGAGGTCGAAGACGCTGATCGCCATTGATGGGCGCCCTTCAGTTCAGGATGTGCCGGGGCCCGACACGGGCCCCGGCGGTTGGGTCAGGACTCGCCTGAGGTGAGCGCGGCGTACTCCTCGGCGGACAGCAGGTCCTCCGGGTCGCCCTCCATGCGGACGCGGAACATCCAGCCGTCGCCGTACGGCTCGCTGTTGGCCAGCGACGGATCGTCCACGATGGCCTGGTTCACCTCGACGATCTCGCCGCCGACCGGCGAGTAGATCTCGCTCACCGACTTGGTGGACTCGACCTCGCCGACCGAGTCGCCCGCCTCGACGGTCGCACCGACCTCGGGGAGCTGTACGAAGACGACGTCACCAAGGGCTTCGGCGGCGAAGGCCGTGATGCCGACGGTCACGGTGATGCCGTCGTCCACACCCGACACCCACTCGTGTTCCTTGGTGTAGTTCAGGTCGTCAGGGATGTTGCTCACTTGTTCCTCCTGTAGAAGGGCAGCTCGACCAGGTCCATAGGTTCTTGGCTGCCCCGGATGTCCACGGCCAGACCTTCGTCTGCTCCGGCGTCGACGTAGGCCATCGCGATGGGCTTGCCCAGGGTCTGGGAGGGCGCACCGCTGGTGACCTCGCCGACGACGGCGCCGTCTCGGGTGACCGGGTAGCCGTGGCGCGGCACCCGGCGGCCCTTGGCGACCAGGCCGACCAGGCGGCGGCGGGGCGGGTCGTCCTTGACCGCCTCCAGCGCCGCCCTGCCGACGAAGTCACCGGGCTTGTCGAATTTCACCACTCTGCCCAGCCCCGCGTCGAACGGGGTCAGGTCCGAGCTCAGCTCGTTGCCGTAGAGCGGCATGCCGGCCTCCAGCCTGAGGGTGTCGCGGCTGGACAGGCCCGCGGCCTTGATCCCGTGCGGCTCGCCCGCCGCCTCCAGGGCGTGCCAGAGCGGCACGGCGTCCTGGTTGGCGACGAACAGCTCGAAGCCGTCCTCGCCGGTGTAACCGGTGCGGGCGATGAGCGCCTGGCGGCCGTCGACCACGCCGGGCAGGCCCGCGTAGTACTTGAGGCCGGCGAGGTCGGCGTCGGTGAGCGTGGAAAGGATCTCCTGGGCCCGCGGGCCCTGGATCGCGATCAGGGCGTACTGCTGGGAGCGGTCGTCGACCACCGTGTCATACGACTTAGTACGATTTTTCAGCTCATCCGCGACTTTTTCGGCGTTCGAGGCGTTGGCGACCACCATGAACTCCTCGTCGGCCAGCCGGTAGACGATGAGGTCGTCGAGCACGCCACCGCGCTCGTCCACGATCATCGTGTACCTGGCGCGGCCGGGCGCGAGCGCCGACAGGTGGCCGACCAGCGCGTAGTCCAGCGCCTCGGCGGCCTGCGGCCCGGTCAGGAAGATCTCGCCCATGTGCGAGAGGTCGAACAGCCCGGCCGCCTCGCGGACGGCTTTGTGCTCCGCCGACTCGCTGCCGTACCGGAGCGGCATGAGCCACCCGGCGAAGTCGGTCAGCGTGGCGCCTAGGGCCTCGTGGACGTCTCGTAGCGGCGTAGGTCGGGACATTTGTCGCACCTCAGGACAGGATCGGATGCCAGCATCCTCCCCCTCTGTCATGGATGCCTGAGAGCTTCGCCCGAGTTTTGCCGGACTTTCACCTTCGGCGAGGCCGCTCGGGCCTGCTTTCCAGAGGTCACCTCCCCGTAAGAACGCCTTACAGGGCTGCCGCGCGGTCCTTTGCCTTGAGAGGTTCGCGGGGAGGGCTTGCTCCTTCAGGGACCCTGACCGGCTGTCAGGGTGCTCTCCCGCACGGTTTCGCCGGTGATGTCCGTCAGCCTAGTGCCGACATGGGGGTGTTGTCGCGCTTCGATCCCGTACACCGCACGCAGCGAAAAGCGGCCGCGGCCCCGGAGAGGCGGGGCCGCGGCCGCGTTGGTGGCCGCGCGCGAGCC
Organism: Nonomuraea spiralis; assembly: GCF_014648435.1. Taxonomy (GTDB): domain Bacteria; phylum Actinomycetota; class Actinomycetes; order Streptosporangiales; family Streptosporangiaceae; genus Nonomuraea; species Nonomuraea spiralis. The sequence goes on along the minus strand of NZ_BMRC01000008.1, from coordinate 205,194 downwards.
GGTCATGGCAGGTCAGCTCGCACGCGGCAGCCGGTACGCGGGCCGGTCGGGACCGGCGCGCGGTGAGATCAGGCCCGGCCCCAGAGGGCGGGCACGTTGGGCGGTTCCCAGCCGGGCAGGCTGGTGTGCGCCTGGAGGCAGCGGTAGCTGGACCCCTGGTAGGTGACGACGTCACCGGCCGCGTAGGCCTTGTAGGCGGTCCAGGTGGTGCCCTGGCCGTCCCCTCCGACGGTCAGGGTGAAGGAGGCGGAGTGGTCCGCCGTCGCCCCGTCGCCGTTGAGCCCTATGGTGTACGTCCCCGCCGCGGCGCCGCTGGTGGTGGCGACCGTGACGGTGGACGATTGCCCCGCCTGGATCGTGGACGGGTTGAAGGAGACGGTGACCCCGCTCGGCACGTTTCCGGCGGAGAGCGCGATGCTCTGCGCCTGGCCGGACGTGACCTGGGTACTGACCGCCGCGGTAGCCGACTGGCCGGCCTGGACCGACGCCGAGGACGGGGTCACCGAGATCGAGTAGTCGTTCTCCGCGGGCGTGCCGCCCACGGCGAGCTTCCATATGGCGTACGCGATGGCGTCGCTGTTCCGGTCCAGCGCCGTGGTGTTGATGGCGCTCGGGTAGCTGTCGCACGCGCTGTGATAACAACGGTCGAAGGCGGCCCCGGCCGTGCCGCCCCACTTGGCGGCCTGTGCCGAGCTCTTGACCGCCCCGGCCCCCGTGGCCAGGCCGCCGACCCGTACGCCCGCGCTCTTGAACGAGGCGTGGTCGCTGCGGCCGTCGCCCTCCCTGTCACCCTCGGTCTGAAGGCCGATGGTGGCGAAGTAGTCGCTGAAGGTCCGCTGAAGGGTCGCGTCGTCGTCGTAGACGAAGTAGCCGGCGTTGGTCGAGGCGATCATGTCGAAGTTCAGGTACACCTCGACGCCGCTGGCGCCGCCGTTCTGCACGTAGTACCTGGACCCGACCATGCCCGCTTCTTCGGCGCCCCACCAGCCGAACCGCACGTGCTTGGTGAGGGTGGGCTTGCGGGCGGCGAGGGTGAGGGCGTTCTCCAGGAGCGCGGCCGAGCCGGAGCCGTTGTCGTTGATGCCGGGGCCGGCCGCGACGCTGTCGAGGTGGGCGCCGAGCATCACGGTCTGGTTCGCCGGGCCGCCCGGCCAGTCGGCGATCAGGTTGCTGCCGCCGCTGAAGCTCTGCACCCGGGTGGTGAACCCGGCGGCGTCGAGCTTGCCCTTGATGTAGTTGAGCGAGGCGTTGAAGCCCGGCCTGCCCGAGGCGCGGTTGCCGCCGTTGCTCGTGGCGATGGACTGCAACTGGCTCAGATGCGCCGTCACGTTCGAGACGGGGATGTCGGGCGCGGGATCGGCGGCTGCGCCGGCCGGTCCGGCCGGCGTGGTGAGGGTCAGGGCCAACGCGGCGGTGGCCGCGGCGCCCAGCCTGAGCATGGCGTTCACGTTCTGTGGCTCCTCAAGGGGGCTCCAAGGGGGTTGGGCGGCCACCCCGGCGTGGCCGCCCAGGTCGTGCTGGTCAGACCGGCTGCCAGAGGGCGGGCACGTTGGGCGGCTCCCAGCCCGGCAGGCTCGTGTGAGACTGCAGGCATCGGTAGCTGGTGCCCTGGTACGTGACGGTCTGCCCGGCCGTGTAGGCCGTGTAGGTCTGCCACGTGGTGCCCTGGCCGCCGCCCACCGTCAGGCTGAACGAGGTCGAGTGGTCGGCGCTCGCGCCGTCGGCGTTCAGGCTGATCGTGTACGTGCTCGGCGTCACGCCGCTCGTGGTCGCGAACGTCACCGTGGACGACTGCCCGGCGGTGATCGTGGACGGGCTGAAGCTGACCGTCACGCCCGAGGGCACGTTGCTCGCCGACAGGGCGATGCTCTGCGCCTGGCCGGCGGTGACCTGCGTGTTGACCGTGGCGCTGGCCGACTGACCGGCCTGGACCGAGGCCGACGACGGGGTCACGGCGAACGCGTAGTCGTTCGGCGAGCTCTGCCCGATCTGCAGGTTGTAGGTGGCCTGCCGGTCGACGTCGGCGCCGTCGGCCGTGATCGCGATCGGGTTGCCGCCCTGCGGGCTGCTCGCCGAGGTGTTGATCGTCAGCGTGGAGCTCTGCCCCGCGGTGATCGTGGCCGGGCTGAACGAGGCGGTCACGCCGGCCGGCAGGGTGCCGGTCCGCAAGGTGATCGACTGCGCCGAACCGCTGGTCACGGTGGTGCTGACCGTGGTCGTGGTGCTCTGGCCCGGAGTGACGCTGCCGGAGGCGGGGTTCAGGGTGACCGAGAAGTCGTTGCTGCCCTGGGTGCAGGTCGGCTCGCCGGACTGGGCCCGTACGCTGACGCCGTCCCAGGCGTTCTTGACCACGTTGAACTCGGTGCAGCTGCCCGGGTACAGGGTCTTGGCCGCCTGGAGGCTCGCGACCCTGGCCTTGGCGTGCGTCCACGGCTGCGTCTTCGAGTTCAGCGTGGACATGAAGACCTCACCGGCCTTGCGGATGCCGATGCCGGTGATCGCGGCGCCGTTGTCGCAGCGGGTGCTCGCGGGCTTGCCCGAGGGGTTGGTGCCCTCGGCCACGAGGTAGAACCAGTGGTTCTGCGGGCCGGCCGCCGCGTGCACCTCGGTGTTCGGGATGGCGGTGCTGTAGCAGTTGGGGTGGCTCAGGGCCCCCGGGTTGTACATGTTGCGGATCGGCCCGGACCCGGAGAGGTTGACCTCTTCGCCGACCAGGTAGTCCGGCGGGTCGTTGGGGTTGTTGGCGTACGCCTCGGTGAGCGCGCCGAAGATGTCGCCGGTGGACTCGTTCATGCCGCCGGCCTCGTTGCCGCTGCCCGAGCCGCCGCTGGTGAACTGGAAGATGCCGTGGCCGAACTCGTGGCCGACGACGTCCATCGACGTGAGCTGCTGGGAGTTGGCGGAGTTGTGGCCGAAGGAGCCGTACTGGCCGTTCCAGTAGGCGTTGACGTCGGCCAGGCCGACGCGGGCCGGGTAACCGCCGCCCTGGCCGTTGATGCCGCTGCGGCCGAGCCAGGCGCTCAGCATGTCCCATTCCCGCTGCGCGGCGTAGAGCGCGTCGACGCAGGCGGTCTCCAGGTTCGTGCCCGAGCCGTTGCCCCAGGTGTCGGTGGTCTTCGTGTACGGCGAGCCGTTCTGGCCGCCGCACGCGACGCCGCTTCTGCGGGGGTCGCGCATCGTGTACGAGGGGCTGGTGTCGATGGTGACGGTGCCGACGTAGTAGCTGTTGCCGGTGCCGTCGCGCACCTCGTCCCAGGAGTCGATGACCTTGCCGGTGAGGGCGTCCACGTAGACGTGGAGCTTGGTCTCGTGACCGGTCGCGGTGGCGCCGGTGACCAGGACCTCCCAGGCCAGCCGCGGCGTGGTCGTGGCGGCGTGGACGGACAGCACCGGCGTGGCGACGGTCTCGACCCGGGCCACCTTGGCCCTGGCCGTCACTCCCGCGGCGGCCGCGGTCACCTTCGCCTTGGTGCTGATCCCGATCTTGGTGCGCTGTCCGGTGGCGACGTTGTCGACCACCGCGCCGGAGGCGTCCGTGGCGACGACCACGTCACCGCCGTATACGGGCAGGCCCGCGTACGTACGGGCGTAGGTCAGGTACTGCAGGCCGCGGACGCCTCCGACAGTCGACGTCAGCGTGAACGTGTCCTGCTCGGAGGCCAGCAGTGCCGCCGAGTCGGCCAGGATCGCGCTGTGTGCGGTCGCGATCGCGTTCCTGCGGTCGTCGGGGCTGGGAGGATCGGCCACCTGCGACGCTTGGGCTGTGGCGCTCGTGGCGCCCACCAGCGAGCTGGTGGTCAGGGCTAGCGCGAGCATTGCGGCAGCCCCCAACCTGAGTTTGGGGTTCACTCTCTGGCTCCTCAGGGGGGTGTGGAGTGGAAGAGCCCCGGCCGGCTGGGGATGAACACAGGGTGACACCGGGATGGCGGGAGCCGGTACCCAACAAAGTTCCTATAACGCCGTGGTATGGCCCCCTGAACTGGCCTTTCATGCGATTTTTGGGCGCAGAAAAGGTAAAGAAGCTTTCCAGTAACGGTCTCAGCAGGCCGCCGTGAGCGCCTCGAAGAGCGCCACTCCGTCGCCCGCCTCCGGGTGCCACTGGACCGCCGCCGCGAACCCCCCGCCGTCCAGTTCCACCGCCTCGATCGTGCCGTCGGCGGCCGTGGCGGTCACCGCGAGCCCGGGAGCGAGCCGGTCGATCGCCTGGTGGTGATAGTGCGGGACGGTCACCGCGTCCGTGCCGAGCGCCTTGGCCAGGCGGCTGCCGGGGACGGGCGTGACCGGCAGGTGGCCGAACGCGCCGGGCTCGGGGGCGTGGCCCGTGTGTCCCACCACGTCGGGCAGGTGCTGGTGCAGGCTGCCGCCGAGCAGGACGTTGAGCACCTGGAGGCCGCGGCACACACCCAGGAACGGCAGCCCCGCCTCCAGGGCCGCCGCGAGGAGGGCGAACTCGGCCGCGTCCCGGAACTCCCGGACGTAACCGGTGCGCTCGTGTGGCGCCTGGGCGTACCTGGCCGGGTCGACGTCGCCGCCGCCGGCCAGGACGAGACCGTCGAGGCGCCCCACGACCAGGGCGGGGTCGCCGGCCGGCGGCAGCAACACGGGCTGCCCGCCGGCCTGGACGATCTTCTCGACGTACATGTACGGCAGGAGCGCGACGGGCAGGTCCCACACGGTGAACCGGGCGGGCTCCACGTACGTCGTGATCCCGATGACCGGACGGGTCACAGCGGCGTCACGTACGCGCCGGAGATGCCGCCGTCCACCAGGAACTCCGCCCCCGTGATGAACGAGGCGTCGTCGCTGGCCAGGAACGCCACCGCGGCGGCGATCTCCGACGCCTCGGCGAAGCGGCCCACCGGGATGTGCACCAGACGCCGCTGGGCCCGCTCGGGGTCCTTGGCGAACAACTCCTGCAGCAGCGGCGTGTTCACCGGCCCCGGGCACAGCGCGTTGACCCGGATGCCCTCGCGGGCGAACTGCACGCCCAGCTCGCGCGACATCGCCAGCACCCCGCCCTTGGAGGCCGTGTACGAGATCTGCGACGTGGCCGACCCCATCACCGCCACGAACGAGGCGGTGTTGACGATCGAGCCCTTGCCCTGCCGCCGCATGTACGGGATGGCGTGCTTGCAGCACAGGTAGACGCTGGTCAGGTTCACTTCCTGGACGCGGCGCCAGGCGTCGATGCCGGTCTCCAGGATCGAGTCGTCGTCGGGCGGGGAGATGCCGGCGTTGTTGAAGGCGATGTCCACGCTGCCGTAGGTCTCGTGGGCCGTGGCGAACATCCGGACGACGTCGTCCTCGACGGTCACGTCGGCCTTGACGAAGAGGCCGCCGACCTCGGTCGCGGCCTTGCCGCCCGCCTCCTCGTCGATGTCCACGCAGACGACCTTCGCGCCCTCCTGCGCGAACCGGCGGGCCGTGGCCAGCCCGATGCCGCTGCCCGCGCCGGTGATGACGGCCACACGGTCCTGCAAACGCTGCACTGTGTTCACTCCCTGTCCGATCGGTCGTTCACCTTCCTCATTCGCTTCGCGAAGTGCTTCGTTCCTCAGCCCTTCACTCCGCTCACTGCGTCAGGTTCACTCCCATGAGATGAAGACGTTCTTGGTCTCGGTGAAGGCCGTCAGGGCGTCGGGGCCGAGCTCGCGGCCGAGTCCGGACTGCTTGAAGCCGCCGAACGGGGTCCAGTAGCGCACCGAGGAGTGCGAGTTCACCGACAGGGCGCCCGACTCCACCGCGCGGGCCACGCGCAGCGCCCGCCCGACGTCGCGGGTCCAGATGGACCCGCTCAGCCCGTACGGGGTGTCGTTGGCGATGCGTACGGCCTCCGCCTCGTCGGTGAACGGGACCACCGACACGACGGGACCGAAGATCTCCTCGGTGAAGGCGCGGTCGGTGACCTGCGAGGTGAGCACGGTCGGCGGGAACCAGTAGCCCTTGCCTTGGGGGCAGTCGCCCTGGAGGAAGGGCGTGCCCTCGACGAAGCCCCGGACCCGTTCCAGGTGCTCGGCGCTGATCAGCGGGCCCATCTCGGTGGACTCGTCGAGCGGGTCGCCGACCTTGACGCCGCGCACCGCCGCCGACAGGCGTTCCAGGAACTCGTCGTACGCCTCGGCCTGGACTAGGATGCGCGAGCGCGCGCAGCAGTCCTGACCGGAGTTATCGAAGACCGCATAAGGAGCGGTTTTTGCCGCTTTTTCGAGATCCGAGTCGGCGAAGACGATATTTGCGGACTTGCCGCCGAGCTCCAGCGTCACCCGCTTGACCTGCGCCGCCGCCTTCGCGGCGATCTCCTTGCCCACCTCGGTCGAGCCGGTGAACACGATCTTCGCCACGCCGGGATGCTCCACCAGCCGGGCCCCGGCGACCTCTCCCTCGCCGGGCAGCACCTGGAGCACCCCCTCGGGCAGGCCCGCCGCGAGGGCCAGCTCGGCCAGCCTCAACGCCGTGAGCGGGGTCCACTCCGCCGGCTTGACGATCACCGTGTTGCCCGCCGCCAGCGCGGGGGCCACGCCCCACGACATGATCAGCATCGGGAAGTTCCACGGCACGATGACGCCCACCACGCCCAGCGGCTCCTGGAAGGTGATGTCCACGCCGCCGGGCACCGGGATCTGCTTGCCGTGGTTGCGCTCGGGGGCGGCGGCGTAGAAGTGCAGCACGTCGCGGACGGCCCCGGCGGCCCAGCGCGCGTTGCCGATCGGGTGCCCGGCGTTGTCCAGCTCCAGTCGGGCCAGCTCCTCGCCGTGGGCGTCCACCAGGTCGGCGAACCGGCGCAGCAGCCGCGCCCGGTCGCCCGGCGCCACCTCCCGCCAGCTCCGGTACGCCTTCGCGGCCCGCTCCACCGCCCGGTCGACCTCCGCCGCGTCGGCCATCTCGACCTCGGCGACGACCTCTTCCGTGGCCGGATTAACGATCTTCATTCCTACCGTCACATTCGCTCGAAACCACGGAACAGCTCCCAGTCCGTCACCGCCGCGTCGAAGGCGGCCAGTTCCACGCGCGCGTTGTTCGCGTAGTGCTCGACCACGTCGTCGCCGAACGTCTCCCTGGCCAGCTTCGACCCCTCGAACAGCACGAGCGCGTCCCGCAGCGTGTGGGGCACGGTCTCGGCGCCGGAGTCGTAGGCGTTGCCCTCGAAGGCGTCCTCCAGCGGCAGCTCCTGGTCGATGCCGTGCAGCCCGGCCGCGATCAGTGCCGACACCGCCAGGTACGGATTGACGTCGCCGCCCGGCACCCGGTTCTCCACCCGCAGCGACAGCCCATGGCCCACCAGCCGCAGCGAGCAGGTGCGGTTGTCGACGCCCCACTTGACCGCCGTCGGGGCGAAGCTGCCGGGCACGTAGCGCTTGTAGGAGTTGACGTTGGGCGCGTACAGCAGGGTGAGTTCACGCAGGCCGGCGAGCTGACCGGCGATGAAGCGGGCGCCCAGCGGCGAGAGCCCGTACGGGCCCTCGCCCGCCATCACCGGCTCGCCGCCGGGGCCGCGCAGCGAGATGTGGATGTGGCAGGAGTTGCCCTCACGCTGGTTCGGCTTGGCCATGAAGGTGATCGACCGGCCCTCCTGGGCGGCGATCTCCTTGGCGCCGTTCTTGTAGATCGAGTGGTTGTCGCAGGTGCGCAGGGCCTCGTCGTAGCGGAAGGCGATCTCGTGCTGGCCGAGGTTGCACTCGCCCTTGGCGGACTCGACGTACATGCCGGCGCCCTCCATGTCGCGCCTGATGCGGCGCAGCAGCGGCTCGACGCGGGCCGTGCCGAGGAGGGAGTAGTCGACGTTGTAGAGGTTGGCGGGGGACAGGTCGCGGTAGGCGCGCCGCCACGCCTCCTCGTAGCTGTCGTCGTAGACCACGAACTCCAGCTCGGTGCCCACGTGGGCGGTCAGGCCGCGCTCGGCCAGGCGGGCCAGCTGCCGGCGCAGGATCTGGCGCGGGGAGGCGGTGACCTCGCCGCCCTCCTCCCAGGCCAGGTCGGCCATGACCAGCGCGGTGCCGTCCTGCCAGGGGACCCGGCGCAGGGTGGACAGGTCGGGTTTCATCGCGAAGTCGCCGTAGCCTCGATCCCAGGAGGACATGTCGTAGCCGGAGACGGTGTTCATGTCCACGTCGACCGCGAGCAGGTAGTTGCACCCCTCGGAGCCGTGATGCAGCACCTCGTCCAGAAAGTACCGCGCGGAGAGACGTTTGCCCTGCAACCTGCCCTGCATGTCGGCGATGGCGAGCAGCACGGTGTCGATGCGCCCGGCCGCGACCTCGTCCCGCAGTTCCTCGACGGACAGGAGTCCGGAGCCCGCTCGTTCGCTCACCCTAGGTCGCTCCGATCTGCTCTGAAGCGCTTTCCCGTTGATTGGGCTAGTCTCAGACCATTGATGTGCATGCCGGGATCGCTTGTCAAGACCTGAGGACACCTTGGACGATTCGGCGCGTTTGATGACAGTGCTGCGCCCGGTCAGGGCGGGAAACGCCTTCGAGGAGACCGTGGAACGGCTGCTCCAGGCGATCAAGCTGGGCGTGGTCGCGTACGGCGACAAGCTGCCGCCCGAGCGCGAGCTCGCCGTGCGGCTGGGCATCAGCAGGGTCACCCTGCGCGAGGCCATCCGCGCCCTCCAGGACGCGGGCTACCTCGACGTGCGGCGCGGCCGGTACGGCGGCGCGTTCGTCACCTACGTCCCGCCCCGCCCCGACGCGGGCGACCTGCGGCAGGCGGTGGCCGACATGGGCATGGCCGAGTTGTCGGACGCGCTCACCTTCCGCCTGGCGGTCGAGTGCGGGGCGGCGCAGGTGCTGGCCACCTCCGAGCTCACGCCCGACAAACGGGAGGTGCTGCTGCGCCGGCTGACCGAGCTGAACGAGGCGCCGCTGGAGGACTACCGGCGCCTCGACACGGCCTTCCACCTGTCGATCGCCGAGCTGACCGGCTCGACGCTGCTGGCCACGACGTGCGCCGACGCCCGTTCGCGGGTGAGCGACCTGCTGAACGCGATCCCGATGCTCCAGGTCAACATCGAACACGCCGCCGCCCAGCACCGGGCCATCGTGGACGCCATCCTGGCGGGCGACCCGGACGCGGCCCGCCGGGCGATGGCCGAGCACCTGGAGGGCACGGCCGCGCTCCTGCGCGCCTTCCTGTCCTGACCGGCGCGCGGCCGGTCAGAGGGCGGCGCCGCCCGGCTCCGGGACCGTACGAGCGTGGCGGGTCCCGTCGGCCCAGGTGAACGTGACGGTGTCGCCCGCCACCTCCACCGTGGGCATATCGCCGGCCGGGGCCGCGTCGGCGTGGACGAGGGTGGCCGTGCTGATCGCCCAGCCGTCCTCGGCGACGCCCTCCAGCACGGGTACGAGCGCCGGGGCCCCGAAGGCGCTGCCCTCAGGATCGTCGGCGACGCGGGCCCGCGTGTAGCCGCGTACCGCGACCAGTTCGGAGAGCAGTCCGTCGCCGTCCCGCACACGCGCGCCGGGACCGGCGACCGGGGGCTCGGCCGGGGGCTCGGCCGGGGGCTCGGCCGGGACGAGCGCCCACCCGGTCTGGAGGACCGGGGAGCCCGGCGCGACGCGATGGACGCGGACCTCGACGGCCCCCCTGATCACGCTCAGGCTCTCCACGCCGTCGCTCGCCGACGCGGCCCACGCCAGGTCGCCCGCCGCCCCCGCGCCCCGGGGCGTGAACGCGCCGCGCTCGGTGACCGTGCCGTCCGGGCGGACCAGGCCGAAGTGGTTGTCGGGCACCCGCGTGGTCGGTCCGGTACGGGTGGAGTAGGCGTAGCGGTCGTAAAGCGGGTCGCCCGGGTGGTGCCGGCTGCCGTGGTTGAGAAGGAGGGCGACGTCACCGGTGTTCTGGACGACCAGGCCGGGGCCGGGCAGCGCGGCGAGCCCGGTGGGACCCGGCTCCTCGGTCGCGGTCCACACCGGATGATCGGCCGGCAGCAGCAGGCCGAGGAACGCCTTCGAGGCCCAGTACGGCGAGGCCGAGCCGGAGTAGGACTGGAGCGAGGGCTCGTGGGGGCCGTGCCAGCCGAGCGTGAGCAGCCCTTCGGCGGAGAGCGCGCCCTCGTCGAGGAAGCGGCGCAGGACGCCGGAGGCGATGCGGCGGGTCCGGCCGGGGGCGAGCGGGGTGGCCTCCAGCAGGGCTCCGGCGAAGAGCGAGGTCGCCGAGGCGAAGCGGTAGGTGAGCGAGCGGCCCTGGTGGAGCATGCCGCCCTGCTGGTCGAAGGTGAGCGCGTAGCTCTCCAGGAAGCGGCGCAGGCGGTCACCGGGGGAGCCCTTGCCGGACAGGTGGGCCAGCAGGGCCGGGTAGAGGTGCATGGCCCAGCCGTTGTAGTGGTCGAAGGAGCGGTTGTCGCCGTCGGTGTACCAGCCGTCGCCGGCGTACCAGGGCTCGATGCGGGCCAGGCCGCGTTCCACCGCCGCGTCGGCCTCCTCGGTGTGCAGGCCGGCGGCCGACAGGAAGCCGCCCACCATGGCGGGGAACAACCACCAGTTGTTGTCCACCGGCTCGTGGCGCAGGGCCTCGGCGAGGTAGGCGGCGACCCGGTCGCGGGTGCCCGGGGCCAGGCGGTCCCACAGGTGCTCGCGGGTCAGCCAGAGGGACAGCGCGATCGAGGCCGCCTCGACCATGGGCTGAGTACGGTCCTCGATCGGCTGCCAGACGCCGGGCCCGGCCTCCAGACCGCGCGCGTACGGCTCCAGCAGCTCCGCCGGGCCGCCGCCGGCCACCCGGAAGGCGGCCAGCAGGAACGTGCGGGCGTACCCCTCCAGGCCGTCGCAGCGCGACCAGCTCTCACGTCCGGGCAGGGTGATCACGGCCCCGTCCGCCGAGCGGTACGGTTCCACCGCGGCCAGCAGCCCGTCGGCCACCGCCTCCCAGTGGGCGCGGGTCCAGCCGGTGTACGGGCTGAGCGTTCGATCCTCCGGCGGAAGCGGGAACATGCGGCACTCCAAAGGGACGTCCGGTCTCGGGCGGGACCTTAGCATCTTGATCGAACGAAAGCATCCGTTCAAAAACGAAAGCAGTTCCCGGTAGGATCGTCAGGGTCGAGCCACAAGGAGTCGCCGTGTTCGCGGAACAACGTCATGAACTGATCCTGCGCGAGGTGCGCGAGCGCGGTTCCGTCCGCCTGGCCGAGCTGGTCGACCGGCTCAACGTGTCGATGGTCACCCTGCGCAGGGACGTCGAGCACCTGGCCGGGCAGGGCCTGGTCAACCGGGTGCACGGCGGCATCACCCGGCCGGAGTCCGTGCCCGCCCCCGCCAGGGAGCGCTCGCTGACGCTCGGCATGCTGGTGCCCTCGGCCACGTACTACTACCCGGTGGTCATCAAGGGCGCCCGCGAGCAGGCCGAACGCCTGGGCGCCCGGCTCGTCCTCGGCGTCTCGCGCTACGACGACGACGAGGACCGCACCCAGGTCAGGCAGCTCGTGGACGGCGGCATCGAGGGCCTGCTGCTGACCCCGAGCAGGCAGCCGGACGCCTCGCACGAGGAGTGGCTGGCCGGGCTGGGCGTGCCGGCCGTGCTGGTCGAGCGGCGGGCCGAGCTGGGCGGCCCCGCCTCGCTGCTGGACGCGGCGGCCTCGCATCACGCCCATGGAGCGTTCCTTGGCACGCGACACCTGGCCGAGCTGGGGCACCGGCGGCTGGCCATGGTCACGCGGGACAGCCCGACGGCCCCGCGGGTGCGGCACGGGTTCCTCGCCGCCGTTCGCGACCTGGGGCTGGCCGAGCCCGTCCATCTCGACGTCGCCCAGGAGGGGCCCTCGCGCGAGCAGGTGGCCGACGTGGTCGCGGCGGTCAGGGGCGGGGTCACCGCGATGCTCGTGCACAACGACGAGGACGCGTTGCTGCTGGTCCAGGCCCTGCGGACGGCCGGGGTGCGTATTCCCGAAGAGGTGTCGCTGGTCGCCTACGATGACGAGGTGGCGGCGCTCAGCGACCCCCCGCTCACGGCCGTCGCGCCCCCCAAGGCCGCGGTCGGCCGCTGCGCCGTCGACCTGCTGGTGAGCCGGATCCAGGAGGGTCCGCGGCGCCCTGCCCAGCACGTGGCGCTGCTGCCCGAGCTGAGGGTCCGGGAGTCCACAGTCGCGCCACGCGCCTGAAGTTACGCATCCATTTCGTTACTGATCGATTTGTGGCCTCTCTCTAGACAACCGATCGAAGATGAGCGAATGATGCCTTATCGATCGAAAGCGATGAGGAGCCATCGATGGGACGCAAGAGCGCCGGCATTGCCGGACTGCTGGCCGGTATGAGCCTGCTCGCCGCCGCGTGCGGCAGCACGGAGCCGGCGCAGCCCGCGGGCGAGGCCGGCAAGCCCGCCCAGGTGACGTTCTGGGGCTGGGCGAAGGGCACCCAGCAGGTCGTGGACGCCTTCAACAAGTCACACAAGGACGTGCAGATCAAGTTCGAGGAGATCCCCTCGGGCAACGCGGGCGGGTACGCCAAGTTCTCCAACGCCGTCAAGGCCGGCAACGCCCCCGACGTCATGTCCGTGGAGTACCCGCAGCTCCCCGACTTCGTGAACCAGGGTGCCCTCCAGGACATCTCGGCCGACGTGGCCGACGTCAAGCCCAAGTACCCGGCCGAGGTCTTCAGCCTGGTCGAGCTGGGCGGCAAGGCGTGGGCGCTGCCCATGGACGCCGCGCCGCAGGTGTTCTTCTACCGCAAGGACCTGTTCGAGAAGAACAAGATCGAGGTCCCGAAGACCTGGGACGACTTCCGCGCCGCCGCCGAGAAGGTCAAGAAGGCCGACGGCAAGTCCCGCATCGCGACCTTCTTCCCCGACGACCCGAGCGTGCTGGCCGCGCTGTCGTGGCAGGCGGGCGGCAAGTGGTTCGGCACCGAGGGCGACGCCTGGAAGGTGACGATCAACGACGAGCCCAGCAAGAAGGTCGCCGAGTACTGGCAGGGCCTGGTCAAGGACGACCTGGTCAAGGTCCAGCCGTCCTTCAGCCAGGAGTGGAACGCCGCCTTCGAGAACGACACCCTCTGGGGCTACGTCGGCGCCAACTGGGGCGCGGGCGTCATGAAGGGCAACCACGCCGGCCAGTCCGGCAAGTGGGCCATCGCGCCGATCCCGAACTGGGGCACCCCGGCCAGCGGCATGCTCGGCGGCACCACGTTCGGCGTGAGCAAGGGGTCGAAGAACAGCAAGGCGGCCGTCGAGGTCGTCAAGTGGCTGACCGGCTCGGAGGAGGCGTGGACCGCCCGCCTGTCCTCGGGCACCTCCAGCGGCTTCCCGGCCATCGCCGACCTCGTGCCGGTCGCGGCCAAGAGCTTCGACGCCTCCTTCTACGGCGGCCAGGACATCTACGCGCTGTTCTCGGAGTCGTACAAGACGGTCCAGCCCGGCTGGACGTGGGGGCCGAGCATGGTGCAGACCCTCACCACCTTCAAGGACGCGCTCGGCAAGGTCGGAACCGGAGAGACCACCGTCCCCGGCGTGCTGGACACCGCGCAGACGGCCACCGTCGGCGAGATCAAGAGCCGCGGGCTCAACGTCGCCCAGCAGTAGCACGACGCGCGCGGCGGAGCGCAGGCTCCGCCGCGACCCACCGAAAGGCAGCTTGTGACTCCTCCAGTAGGAAGCGGTCGCGGCGGCGAGGGGTGGCGGCGGCGGGGGGCGATCCTGCTGTTCGTCGGGCCGTTCTTCGCGCTGTTCGCGGCCGTGATCGTGGCGCCGCTGGCCTACGCGGTCTACCTCAGCCTGTTCAGCGAGAAGTCCTCCGGGCTGGGCTTCGGCGGCACGGAGACCGTGTTCGTCGGGCTCGGCAACTACCTGGACACGCTCAAGGACTCCGCGTTCACCGACGGGTTCCTGGTCATCCTGGGCTACTGCGCGCTGTACATCCCGCTGATGATCGGCGGCGCGCTCGCGCTGGCGCTGCTGCTGGACTCCGGGCTGGCCAGGCTGGGCAGGTTCTTCCAGCTCGCGCTGTTCATGCCGCACATCGTGCCGGGTGTGATCGCCGGACTGATCTGGCTCTACCTGTACCTGCCCGGCATCAGCCCCATCGTGGACCTGCTCGGCGACGTCGACTTCCTCGGCGGCGACCACGTGCTCGGCTCGGTGGTCAACATCGCGCTGTGGGAGTGGGTGGGCTACAACATGATCATCTACTTCGCGGCCCTCCAGGCCATCCCCGCCGAGGTGATCGAGGCGGCCAGGATGGACGGCGCCGGCCCGCTGCGCGTCGCCCTCCGCGTCAAGGTGCCGCTGATCCGCGGCGCCGTGGTCACCACCGTGCTGTTCACGATCATCGGCTCGCTGCAGCTCTTCACCGAGCCGATGGTGCTCGACAACGTCAGCGACGGCGTGGTCAGCACGTGGACGCCCAACATGTACGCCTACAACGAGGCGTTCGGCAACAACGACTACGGCCAGGCCGGCGCGGCCTCCATCCTGCTCGCGCTGCTCGCGGCCGTCCTGTCCTTCGTCGTCACGAAGTGGGGGAACCGCCGGTGAAGTGGATGTCCCGCGCCACGGTCAACGTGCTGCTGATCGTCTCCACGCTCTACACGCTGCTGCCGCTGACCTGGCTGCTGTTCGCCTCCACCAAGTCGCTGTCCGACCTGTACTCGACGCCTGGCTTCTCCTTCGCCGGCTTCAACCTGTTCGAGAACATCAGGGCGGTCGCGCAGGAGGGCGACGGCGTCTTCTTCCGCTGGTACCTCAACAGCGTCCTGTACGCCGGTCTCGGCGCGGCGGTCAGCTCGTTCGTCACCGTGATGTGCGGTTACGCCTTCGACAAGTACTCCTGGTTCGCCAAGGAGAAGATGTTCGGGCTGGTGCTGCTCGGCGTGCTGGTGCCGACCACCGCCACGGCCGTGCCGCTGTACCTGCTGGCCTCCAAGGTCGGCGTGGTCAACACGTTCTGGTCCGTCTTCGTGCCGGTGCTGGTCCACCCGTTCGGCGTCTACCTGGCGCGGGTGCTCTCGGCCGGGTACGTGCCCGGCGAGGTGCTGGAGGCGGCCAGGTCCGACGGGGCCGGTGAACTGCGCACGTTCGCGTCCGTCGCGCTGCCCATGTTGCTGCCCGCGTACGTGACGATCTTCCTGTTCCAGTTCACCGCCATCTGGAACAACTTCTTCCTGCCCCTGGTCATGCTGAGCGACCAGCGGCTCTACCCGCTCAGCCTCGGCCTGTACGGCTGGGAGAAGCAGGGCAACGCCTTCCCCGAGTTCCACAGCCTGGTGATCACCGGGTCGCTGCTGTCCGTGGTGCCCCTGCTGCTGGTGTTCGTGTCCCTGCAGCGCTTCTGGAAGGCCGGGATGACGGCGGGCAGCGTCAAGTGAACGAACTCTCGGGGGAGAACATGAACAAGCCGGTGACGGTCGTCGCCATGGCCGCGGAGGTCGCCGGGCGCATGCTCACCGGCGACGTACGGGCCCGCCTGGCCCGGGTGGCCGACGTACGGGCCGAGGTCGCCGGGTTCGGCGGCGCCGACCTGTCGCAGGCCGAGGTGCTGTTCACCTCGTGGGGCTGCCCGCCGGTGACCGCCGAGGTGCTGGCCCGCGCGCCCCGGCTGCGGGCGATCGTGCACGCGGCGGGCTCGGTCAAGCACCACGTCACCGACGCCTGCTGGGAGCGCGGCATCGTGGTCTCCTCGGCCGCCGCGGCCAACGCCGAGCCGGTGGCCGAGTTCACGCTCGCGGCGATCCTGTTCGCGAACAAGCGGGTGATCGACATCGCCCGCGCCTACCGCGCGCGGCGGGCCAACGACGACTGGGACGCCCGTTTCCCCGGGTTCGGCAACTACCGGCGGGTGGTCGGCGTCGTCGGGGCCTCCAGGATCGGGCGGCGGGTGATCGAGCTGCTGCGGCCGTTCGACGTCGAGGTGCTGGTCAGCGATCCGTACCTGGGGGAGGACCTGGGGGTGCGCCGGGTCGGGCTGGACGAGCTGGTCGCCCGGTGCGACGTGGTCAGCCTGCACGCGCCCGACCTGCCCGAGACCCGCCACATGATCGACGCGCGCCGCCTGGCCGCCATGCGCGACGGTGCCACGCTGATCAACACGGCCAGGGCGGCCCTGGTCGACCAGGCCGCGCTCACCGCCGAGCTGGTCTCAGGGCGGTTGTACGCGGTGCTCGACCACACCGAGCCCGAGTTCCTGCCCGCCGCCTCCCCGCTCTACGACCTGCCGAACGTGCTGGTCACCCCGCACATCGCCGGCTCGCTGGGCGGCGAGCTGGCCAGGATGGCAGACCTCGCGCTGGACGAACTGGAGCGGCACGCCCGGGGGCTGCCGTTCGAGCACGGCGTCGAGCCGGCCACGCTCTCCCGTTCCGCCTGAACCCTCTGCTTTCCCGTTCTGCCTGAACCCCTTGCTTTCCCGTTCCGCCTGAAACACCCCCGGAGAGGAAACATGCGTCTTCAGTTAGTCGCGGCCCTGGTCGTGGCGGCCGGTCTGGTCGCCACCCCCGCAGAGGCGGCCGCCGCCAGGAACTTCTTCGTCGACTGCCAGGCGCCGGACGGCGGCTCGGGGCGTACCGCCGCCGGGCCGCTGAACAGCCTGGCCGCCGTCAACGCCATCACCTTCCGCGAGAAGGACACGATCAAGTTCCGGGCGGGGACCGTCTGCGCCGGCCGGCTCGAACCGGTCGGCTCCGGCACCGCCGCGCACCCCGTCCTGTTCACCTCCTACGGCGAGGGCCCCAAGCCGATCATCCAGGGCGACGGCGGCGAGTGGGCCGTGCACCTGGTGGACAACAGCTACCTGACCCTGGAGAAGCTGCACATCACCAATCCGGCGGCCACCACGGCCAAGCGGACCGGCGTGCAGTACAACTCCACGACCCCCGAGCCGAAGGCCGGGCTGGTCCTGCGGGACCTGGAGATCTCCGACGTCGCGGGCTGGGGCAACAAGACCGGGACGAACGGCTCGTGGTTCTCCTACTCGGCGGGCATCAGCATCCAGGCGCTGCCCGAGGGCAAGGTCGGCTACCTGGACGGGATCACGATCACCGGCAACTACGTGCACGACACCGGCGGCGGCGGTATCAAGATCAGCCGCAAGGGCACCGACTACCACCGGAACGTCCTCATCGCGCGCAACACGATCCGCGCGGTCGGCGGCGACGGCATCGTCGTGCACGCCTCGGACCGGCCGCTGGTGGAGCACAACCTGTTCGACGAAGGCGGCGCCGGGAAATACCCGTACATCGACGGAAATTTCGCGGGAATGTGGCCGATCAACTCTGTTGATCCGGTATTTCAGTACAACGAGGTGACCCGGCAGCGGCCCACCATCTTCGACTCCACCGCCTGGGACTGCGACGGCGGCATCAAGGGCACGTGCGTCTACCAGTACAACTACTCGCACGACAACGCCGGCGGCTTCTACCTGGGCTGCCAGAGCTGCACCGAGTTCCCCAACTACAAGGCCACAGCCATCCTGCGGTTCAACATCGCCCAGGACGACTGCCGCATCGCGGGCAACGCCTCCGGTGACAACAAGAGCCCGCTGTGGTTGTACAACAACACGTTCTTCTGCCCGTCGCAGAAGCTCGACGTCGCCGTGCCCACCGAGAACTCCAAGGTCGTCAACAACATCTTCTACGCGCCGTCCGGCACGCTGCCCTCGGCCCCGGGCATCGGCTACGACTCCAACGTCTACCACGGCGGCGTGAGCGTCCCCGCGGGCGACGCCCGCGCCGTCACCGCCGACCCGGGCCTGGCCGCCCCCGGCACCGCCGACGGCGCCGCCGACGTGGACGGCTACAAGCTGCTCGCCGGCTCGCCCGCGCTCGCGTCCGGCGCGGTCGTGGACGGCCTCGGCGACCGCGACTACTTCGGCAACCAGGCCACCGGGACCGTCTCGCGCGGGGCCTACAACGGGCCGGCCGCCGGGCCGGTCGTGCACGGGTCGGTCGAAGAGGCGTACAACAACGTCGCGGTCAGCTCCGACCTCAACCCCAACACCGGCGGCTTCTCCACCAGCGGGCGCAGCTACTCCGGCCAGGGGCTGGAGAAGGCGGGCCTGACCCCCGGCCGCACCGTGAACGTGCTCGGCGCCGACTTCGTCTGGCACCCGCGCCCGTACGGCACGACGGACAATGTCAAGGCCGCCGGGCAGACGGTCGCACTGGCCGGGCGGGGCGACCGGCTCGTCCTGCTCGGGGCGGGCGGCCTGAAGGCGCGCGAGGGCGTGTTCAAGGTCACCTACACCGACGGGACGGTCGAGGAGAAGACCGTTCGGTTCGGTGACCAGTGGGACGCGACCGCGCCCGCCGGAGGCGTGCTCGTGGCCCGTGCCGACTACCACAACATGACGCAGACCAGCTACAAGAACCCGGCCACCGGGCAGACGCGCGAGTCGGGCGTGTCGGTCTTCGGCTACGCGGTGCCGCTCGACGCGGCGAGGACGGTCGCCACGGTGACCTTCCCGGCCGGCAGTCCGCTGGCCGGCGCCGGGTTCCACGTCTTCGACATGAAGATCGCGAGCTGACGCCATGACGAGCACCCCGGCCCCCGGCCGTGCCCGCAAGGCCCCGGCGTCCCGTACCCGCCGGGTGCCGGTGGCTCTCGCCGTGGTCGCGCTCGTCGCGCCGGCCGTGGTCGCCGGGGTGCTCGTCGCCGTCGGACGCGAAGGAGAGGCCGTCCCCGGGCGGTCCGCGTCCGCCGGGGTGGGGGAGGTGCTCGGGATTCGTCCCGGTGACACGGTCGTCACGTTCGAGGGGGAGCCGGTGGGCGGGGCCGAGGTGCTCAGGGCGGCCGAGACCGTCCGCGCCGAGGTGATCTCCGAGTTCGCCGGGCAGGGGCTCGGCCCCGGCTTCTGGGAGCGTGCCCGTGACGGCGTCACCCCCGCGCGGCGGCTCAGGGAGCGGGCGGTGCGGGCCGCCGTACTGGACAAGGCCCGGCGGATCTGGGCCCGCGAGGCGGGCCTGCTCACCGACGTCGGCGAGCAGGGGTTCCAGCGCGAGCTGGCCGCCGAGAACGCGCGCCGCGCCGAGGCCGCCCGGTCCGGCCGCCCGATCCCCGGCGTCCCGTCCTACGACCAGTACACCTACGCCCGGGTACGGGCCGCCGAACTGGACGCGGCCCTCGAAAAACTGCACGCGAGCAGCCTGGACCTGTCGGAACGCCGCCTGCGCGACCAGTACGCCCGCACCGCCGGCCCCGGCGCGCCCCCCTTCGACCAGGTACGCGAGAACGTCCGGCGGCAACTCGTCCGCCAGGGCTACGAGCAGGCCCTCCAGGCCCGAGCCGCGCCCTGAGCCCGGCACAGGGGACATACGACGCTCTTCCGGCTCGTACCATCGACTTCTAAGGTCATGGGGAACTGGTTCCAGAGCAACATCGTCACCACGGGACGGCTGCCGCTGTTCTGCTACTTCGTCACGCTCATCGTGGCGTTCATCGCCACCCGCATCAACGTCCGGCTGATCAGGGCCAGGATCGGCTGGTTCCGCGACGTCAACGTGGGCGAGATGCACATCCACCACGTCGTGTTCGGCGTCGTGCTGATGCTCATCGGGGGCGTGACGGGGCTCATCGTCAACGGCGCCTCGCAGGCCGGGCACGTCGTCGCCGCCTGCGTGTTCGGCATCGGTTCCGCGCTCGTGCTGGACGAGTTCGCGCTGATCCTGCACCTGCACGACGTCTACTGGGAGGAGGAGGGCCGCACCTCGGTGGACGCGGTCTTCATCGCGGTCGCCGTGACCGGCCTGCTGCTCATCGGCCTGCGCCCGCTGACCTGGGACTACGGCACGCCCGTCAACCCGGCCGCGCTGATCGTGGCCAACCTCGCGCTGGCGGTGGTCACGCTGCTCAAGGGCAAGATCTGGACCGGGATGGCGGGCCTGTTCCTGCCGCTGCTGCTCCTGGTGGGCGCCGTACGGCTGGCCCGGCCGGGCTCGCCGTGGGCCCGCTGGTTCCTCCACGGGGAGCGTTCGCCGCGCAAGCTCGCCACGGCCGTACGCCGGGAGGAACGCTGGCGGCGGCCGGTTATCAGGGTCAAGATCGCGTTCCAGGAGTTCCTGTCCGGGCGGCACGACCTGCCCTCCACCCGGCGCGGCCGGCGGCATACTTGACCCATGGCCGCGCCCGTAGTCCGGATCCCGCGCTGATGCGGCCACCGTTCCACGAGGGCCCGGCGGACCTGATCGGGCCGATGGTGCGCGACCTGCACGAACGCGGGCTTCCGGCCGACGTCGCCGACGTCGCCGCGGCGGCGCAGGGACACTCCTTCCGCGAGCTCGAACGCCTGGCCGCCGCCCACCTCGACGGTTTCTCCCCCGCCGAGCTGCTCATGCGGCTGGAGTTCGTCGAGCTCATGACCGACGAACGCTTCGAGGCCCTCGGCCTGGACGA
This sequence comes from Nonomuraea spiralis, assembly GCF_014648435.1. Lineage (GTDB taxonomy): Bacteria > Actinomycetota > Actinomycetes > Streptosporangiales > Streptosporangiaceae > Nonomuraea > Nonomuraea spiralis. Next base: position 184,890 of record NZ_BMRC01000008.1, on the reverse strand, counting down.
ACCGCGCATCGCGGAGATCCGCGCCTTCGCCGGGGCGTGGGCCGAGGACATCAAGCTGCGCAGGGCCGACGACGGCGACGCCGACTACGACGTCCCCGACCTGCCCGAGGTCGACTGATCCGCCATGGGCGCGAGCGCCGGCCGCTTGCACACCCGTCCGTCGCCGGACGAGCGCCCCCGGACGCGTCGGGCGATCCACGGCCCCGCGAACGAGCCCACCCAGCGCAGCTCCGCCGCCGCCGCGCGCAGCGGGCCGGGCGCGGGCAGGACGGGCAGCGGCAGCGCCCAGCCGTCGTCGCTGCCGGGCAGCTCCAGCGCGTACGCCACCGCGGCGGCGAACCTGGCGTGCCCCGCCGGGCTGGCGTGCAGCCGGTCGGCGCTCCACAGCCGGGCGTCGGTCACCGCGGTGTCGGGGAAGGTGTCCACCAGCGTCACGCCGTGCCGGGCGGCGGCCTCGCGGACGCGGGCGTTGAGGTCGAGCACCCGCGGCAGCAGCGGCCTGGCCAGCGGCGCGATCCTGCCGATGTCGGGGAACGTCACCGTCACCACGCGCGTGCCCACCCCGGTCAGGGCCACGAACATGTGCTCCAGGTCGGCCGCGACGCGGGCGGCGTCGAAACCCGGGCGGATGACGTCGTTCATGCCCGCCATGACCGTGGCCAGGTCGGGACGGAGCTCCAGCGCGACGGGAAGTTGCTCGGCGCGGATCTGGGCGGCCACCTTGCCGCGGACGGCGAGGTTGGCGTAGAGCAGGCCGGGATTGCCGGCGGCCAGGTGCTCGGCCAGCCGGTCGGCCCAGCCGCGGTGGCCGAGCACGTCGTCGCCGTCGCCGAGGCCCTCGGTCTGGCTGTCGCCGAGCGCGACGTAACGGGCGTAGGTCACGACATCTCCTCACGGGTACGGGCGGCGCGCTCGCCCAGCGTCCGGGCGGTGCTCAGGCACCAGTCGCGCATCTCGCGCTCCAGCCGGCAGCCGGCCAGGCACGACAGGTACGGGCCGACGCGCTCGCCCGCGCGCAGGAACGACTCCTCGTCGAGGTCGCCGCGCAGGCGCAGCAGGATCTTGTCGAAATGGGCGAGCTTGGCGGCGGCCTCCTCGGCGCGGTCGAGGAGCTGGGCGATCAGCGGGGCCGGGTCGAGCCGGTCGGCGGCGTGCACCTTGACGGCCAGGTCGTCGCGGATGAGCAGCGGCTTGGCGGGGGCCGCGGCGAAGGCGGCCAGCTCGTCCAGGCCGGCCCGGGTGACCTGGAAGACCCGTTTGGTGGGGCGGCCGCGCTGGACCACCTCCCGGCCGCTGACCAGGCCGTCGGACTCAAGCCTGGTCAGCTCGGCGTAGAGCTGCTGGGGGGCGGCGTACCAGAAGTTGGAGACGCCGACGTCGAAGATCTTGGTGAGCTGGTAGCCGCTGTACTCGCCGTCGAGCAGCGCCGCCAGCACCGCGTGCCGCAATGCCATCAGGGACGCTCATGACGATGACTAGTCATGGGCATGACTATAGAGGGTGGCGCAGGGCGCCGGGCTACAGGGCGGCGAACGATCGTACGGCGAGGCCCGCGCCGAGCAGGACGACCATCACGGCGCTGCCCCGGGGGGCCAGCCCCGACAGGCGGGCGGCCAGCCGGCGGCCCGCCGAGGCCCGGCGTTCCATGCGGTCGACCAGCTTCACCAGCAGGAGGCCGGTGAGGGTGAGGGTGGCGGCCATGCCGACGCCGTACGCGGTCACCAGCGCCACGCCGAACCAGGTGCGTCCCAGCGCGATGGCCCCCAGCAACACGATCAACGCCGACGGACTCGGCACGAGCCCTCCGGCCACCCCCAACCCCACCAAGCCACCCGCCCCCCACGTCCGCCCCGACGCGTGCCCATGTCCGTGCCCATGTCCGTGGCCGTGTCCATGGCCTTGGGAGGGCGACCGTGGGCGGGCCGTGAGCAGGCGGAGGCCGATGGCGGCGATGAGGAGGCCGCTGGCCAGGCCGAGCCAGGACAACACCGACTCCCCGGCCAGCGCCGTGAACGCCGTCAGCAGCAACCCCACCACCAGTACGCCCACCGTGTGGGTGGCCGTCACCGTCGCGCCCACCACCAGGGCGTCGCGCGGCCGGCCCCGGCGCCCGGCCAGGTACGCCGCCATGATCGTCTTCCCGTGTCCCGGGATGAGCGCGTGCCCGGCCCCGAGCACCATGGCCAGCCCCACGGCCAGCAGCCCGAGCGGCACGGTCAGCGTGTCGCGTCCGATCAGCCCGGTGAAGGTGCGGTCCAGCCCCGCCAGCCACTCCCCGAACGGCCCGAACGCCGGCCCGCCCCCGGCGCCCGCGGACGGCCCGGCAGGCGTCAGCCCGGCGGCGCCGGACATCTGCCGCGCGGTCATCGTGGCCGTACGCTGGTCGAGCGGGTCCGCCAGCAGATCCGCCGGGTACACCCGCAACTCCCGGCTCACGCTCACGGCCGGCGCCGACGAGCCGGACAACCGCACCCCGTCCCCGACCGCCGTGATCTCCCGCCAGCCGATCCGGTCCTGCTCGAACCCGTCGGCGAACTCCACCGGCCCGGACACCCGTACCGTCGCGGCCAGTTCGCACGTCAGCCGGCTGGTACGCAGCCCGCCCTGCCCCGGCGCGTAGGCGAACGCCGAGCCGGTCACCCGCCACGGCACCGCCGCGCCGGCGACCCGCAGCCGCTGGGCGGCGGCCAGCGCGGCGCAGCGCCGCCCCGCGTACGAGGTGTCCACCTGGGCCTGGACCTGCAACGTCGGCAGCTCGGCCAGGTCCACGACGGCATGGTTGCGCACGGCGTCCGGCGCGAGCCGCAGCCCGTTGTAGTGGTTGACGGTGAAGTTGCCGAGCGGATGGGCGGTCGTCGCGGCGCGCGCGGCGGCCACCAGGAGCACGCTCGCGCCCAGCGCCAGCACCAGTCCCGCCGTGACGGAGAGCAGCCCGAGCCTGATCAGTCTCATGAGAACCTCGCCAATGCCGACAGTTCCGGGTCGAAACGGGCGTCCACCCGCGCCGGTTCGCCGAGCGCCCGCTCGATCACCGCGCGGTGGTAGCGCAGCAGCGGGTTCCGCCAGCCGGTCGCGGTGGCCTTCCGCGTGTACGTCAGCGCCTCGCGCGGCTCACCCGCCCGGTAGAGCGCCCAGGCGAGGGCGTCGGCGGCGACGAGGTTGGGGTTGCGCGCGTACTCGGCCCTGGCGTGGCGTACGGCGGCGGCCGGGTCGCCGTGGTCGGCCTCGAACTCGGCCCACGTCAGGTCGTCGCGCACGCCCGCGGCCTGGAACAGCTTGCGTTGGGCGCGCAGCAGCGTCCAGTCCGCGGGCAGGCCCGCCTTGAGCCGGGTCTCGCCCTGCTCGATGAGGTACTGGGGGAGCGGCAGGCGTTCGACGACCCGCTCGTACAGGTCGAGGGCCTCGGGCAGGCGGCCGGCCAGCGCGGCGGTCCTGGCCCGGCCGGCGAGGGCGGGGGTGTAGGCGGGGTAGGCGCGCAGGGCCTCGGCGTACCAGCCGGCGGCCTTCGTCAGGTCGCCGGAGTGGAGGGCGAGCTCGCCCAGGTAGTAGCGGGCGTAGGCGACGTCGGCCGGCGCCCAGGCGTCGTCGTGGGCGTACTCCAGGAACCTGCGCGCCCCGGCCTGGTCGCCGCGCAGCTCGGCGGCGTAGGACGCGCGGGCGAACGCGCCGACCCCGGGGTGCAGGCCCAGCATCCGGTCCACCGCCCGGCGCGCGGCGGGCAGGTCGCCGAGCTGGGTCCGCGCGTCGGCCAGCACGCCGTACGCGGCCGAGCCGTAGGGGTTGGCGGCGATGGCGCGTTCGGCGAGGGACGCCGCCCGCGCGAAGTCGTGGCGACCGGCCGCCAGGGCGGCCTGGCCGGTCAGCACCGCGTCGTCGTCCGGCCGCAGCCGGGCGGCGGTGCCGATCGCGCCTTCCGCCTTGGTGTAGTACGACGGGTCGCCGGTGACCCTGGCCTGGTCGACGTACTGGGCGGCGAGCCGGGCCCAGCCACGGTAGTCGCCGGGCAACCGCCGCAACCGCTCCTGGAGCGACTCGGCGGCGGGCCTGGCGGGCCCGGACGCGGGCGCCGCCGTGAACGACAGGATCGTGAAGATCGTCGCACCGGCCAGGACGAGACCGGCGACGAGGACGAGGGATCGCATGCGAAGGACTCCAGAGGTCGGTGCGGGGCCGGCCGGCCGTCACGGGACGTACGGCCGGCCGGCGGCGGCGGGCGACGGGAGACGGCGGCCCGCCGCCGGGGACTGACCGGCCGGGAGGAGAGGACCGGCCGGTCAGCGGGTCATCGCTGGTTCACGGCGACGTTGCTCGGCAGCGGGATGTACGGGAAGGTCCGCCCGAACGGCTTGTCGTTCGTGTCCACCTTGTCCGTGAGCCCCGGGACGAGCTTGCCGGTCACCGCGGCGCCGGCCACGGCCTGCAGTTCGATGTCCACCACGTCGTCGGCCAGCCGGCGGCCGTTGGGGAACCCCTGCGGGTCCTTGCCCAGTACGCCGAGCCGGTTCGGGTCCTTCGTGGGCGGGATCGCCATGTTGAGCCGCAACATCTCGCTGGGCCGCAGCGGCCCGGCGTCCTTGTTGAGCACCTGCGAGTTCAGGTCGGCCTTGATCGGGCCGTTCGCCTTGGCGATGCCCTTTAGGAAGATCTCGACCAGGTCGTCGCGCGGGGTCTTGGGCGCCTTGATGCCGTAGAACTTCTCCAGCAGCCGGGCGACCTCGGGGTCGGTGACCCGGTCGACGAGCGCCTGCACGCCGGCGTCCTTCGACGGGTCGAGCGCGTTGTAGGCGTCCTTGAGCCCGGCGGAGGCGACGAGCTCGTTGACCAGCGGGTTGCACAGGCGCGAGACCTGCACGAACGTGTCGCCGTTGAACTTGTCGGTGGTCGAGCAGACGCCGATCACCGGGTTGCGCGCGGGGTCGCCCTTGAGCGCGACCTCCGACTGCGGGACCTGGACGGCCACGGTGTTGACGTTGTAGCCCTTGAGGGTGTCCCGGCCGACCTCGGACAGGTCGCCGCCGTACAGCAGGTCGAAGACGTCCAGGTCGAGGAAGAACGCCTCGTCCGACTGCCCGGCGAACGTCTTGCCGCCGCCGGGCAGGTTCTGGACGGACTGGGCGCGCAGGGTGCCGTAGTCCGGCATGGACGCGGCCCCGACGTTGCTGGGCGCGACGATGCCGTCGTCCACGAGGGTCTTGGTGCCGTCGGGCGTGATGCGCTTGAGCGTGTAGCGCTGGCGGAAGAGCAGGTTCTTGTCGTTCAGCGAGGTGACCGGGCCGTCGTTGTAGAGGAACGTGCCGGTGCCGCGCCGGTCCTCGTTGGTGAACGTCCACTGGTAGGTGATGTCGGTCTTGGCGTCGCCGTCGTTGTCGATCTTGATGTTGTAGCGGGACCTGGTGGCGAACGGGTAGAAGTTCGGGCCGCCCTTGGGGTCCTCGAACGGGATCCAGTTGGCCAGCAGGGTCACCGTGCCGGCCTTGTCGGGGCTGACGAAGGCGTACACGTCGGTGTTGTCGTGTTGCGGGTCGTTCGCGATCATCGGCGCCTCGCGGTGTGAGGAGGCCGTGCCGGAGTCGGTGCGGAGCACGGCGAACGACGAGGCGGAGAGCACCACGGCGAGGCTGAGTCCGACGAGGGCGCGCCGGTTGATCCGGAGCTCCATGTTCGGTCCTTTCGGAAAGGGCTGATCGGGACGAGGTTCCGGCCGGGTTCCTCGACGCCCTATTCGTCCGGCGGTCGGCCGCGGATGTCGCCTTCTTCTCCTCCTCCGGGAGGAGGCGCCGGGGAGGCACCAGGGAGGAGGCGTCAACGAAAGTTGACATACTTTGGTCGTCAATCTAAGTTGACCCTGTCCTGGTGGTGCGGAATGCGCTGTCCCATTCGTTGGGAAATTTCGAGAAATGTCGTGAGGGGAGTTGGGGTGCTCAAAGAGCTGCTGGCCTACATCCGGCCGCACCGGAAGGTCCTGGTGGCGGGCGGTCTGCTCGGCCTGATCGGCTCGGTGGCGGGGCTCGCGATGCCGCTGCTGGCCAAGTACGTCGTGGACGCCTTCGGCGAGGATCAATCCCTGGCCGCGCCCCTGTTAGGTCTGACCGTGGCGGTGCTCGTCGGCGCCGTGGTCTCGGCCGGGGGCACGTACCTGATGGAGCGCACCGGTGAGGGCGTCGTCCTCGGGGCCCGGCGCAGGCTCGTCGACCGGATGCTCCGGCTCAGGGTGGCCGACGTCGACCGGCTCAAGCCCGGCGACCTGCTGTCGCGGGTGACCGGCGACACGACGCTGCTGCGCGCGGTGCTGACCAACGGCATCGTCGAGTCGGTCGGCGCGGTGTTCATGCTGATCGGCGCGATCGTCATGATGGCCACCATGGACGGCGTGCTGCTCCTGGTCACGCTGCTCGTCGTGGTGGTGATCGGCGGCCTGGTCGCGCTCATCATGCCGAAGATCCAGCGGGCGCAGACGCAGGCGCAGGAGGCCGTCGGCGAGATGGGGGCCGTACTGGACCGGGCGCTCCAGGCGTACCGGACGGTCAAGGCCAGCGGCGCGGAGGAGCGGGAGATCGCGGTCGTCGGCGAGGCGGCCGAGCGGGCCCGCGACCGCGGGATGCAGGTGGCCGGATGGACGTCGCTGGCCGGCGTGGCGACCTGGATGGCCGTGCAGATCGCCTTCCTGTGCGTGCTGGCCGTGGGCGGGTCGCGGGTCGCGTCGGGCGTGCTGGAGATCTCGTCGCTGATCGCGTTCCTGCTCTACCTATTCTACCTGGTGCCGCCGATCGGGCAGCTCGTCCAGGGCGCGGTCCAGCTCCAGAACGGCCTGGCCGCGATGCGGCGCATCAAGGAGATCGAGGACCTGCCCGCCGAGCCCGTCAGCGTCGCCGCCCCGGCCGGCAGCACGCCCGTCGGCGTCCGGTTCGAGGACGTCGTCTTCCGGTACGGCGACGACCGCCCCACCGTACACGACGGCGTCACCTTCGAGGTGCCCGCGGGCGGCCTCACCGCCCTGGTCGGGCCGTCGGGCGCGGGCAAGTCCACGGTGTTCGCCCTGCTCGAACGCTTCTACGAGCACCAGGACGGCCTGATCACGATCGGCGGCCGGGACATCCGCGACTGGCCGCTCGCCGACCTGCGCTCCGCGCTCGGCTACGTCGAGCAGGACGCCCCCGTCCTGGCCGGCACGCTGCGCGAGAACCTGCTCTTCGCCGCCCAGGACGCCACCGAGGACGAGCTGCGCCGCGCCGTCACCCGTACCCGGCTGGACGACCTCGTCGCCCGGCTGCCCGAAGGGCTCGACACGGCGGTCGGGCACCGCGGCGTGCTGCTGTCCGGCGGCGAACGGCAGCGCGTCGCCATCGCCAGGGCGCTGCTGCGCAGGCCCAGGCTGCTGCTGCTCGACGAGGCCACCTCCCAGCTCGACGCGGTCAACGAGCTGCGGCTGCGCGAGGTCATCGCCGAGGTCGCGACCGAGACGACGGTGCTGGTCATCGCGCACCGCCTGTCCACCGTGACGAACGCCGACCGCATCGTGGTCATGGAGGCGGGCGGCGTACGGGCCGTCGGCACCCACGCCGAGCTGGTGGCGGACGACGACCTCTACCGCGAACTCGCCGCCACCCAGTTCCTCGTGAGCTGACAGCAGCCTGCGGTGGACCGCTGGACGCGGTCCACCGTAGACGCGAACTCCGCTGTCTGCGGTGGACCGCTGGACGCGGTCCACCGTAGTCTTCGGGTGACAAAGGTGAATGTGTTCATTCAGGAGGGTCACCATGAGCCGCAGCGTGCGCGCACCGCGAGGCACCACGATCACCGCGAAGGGGTGGCCGCAGGAGGCCGCGCTCCGCATGCTCCAGAACAACCTGGACCCGGAGGTCGCCGAGCACCCCGAGCAACTGGTCGTCTACGGCGGCTCCGGAAGGGCGGCCCGCGACTGGCCCTCCTTCGACGCCATGGTCAGGACCCTGACCACCCTGGAGGGCGACGAGACCCTCCTGGTCCAGTCGGGCCGCCCGGTGGGCGTGTTCCGCACCCACGAGTGGGCACCCCGGGTGCTCATCGCCAACTCCAACCTGGTGCCCGACTGGGCCAACTGGGAGGAGTTCCGGCGCCTGGAGGCGGCCGGCCTCACCATGTACGGCCAGATGACCGCCGGTTCCTGGATCTACATCGGCACCCAGGGCATCCTCCAGGGCACGTACGAGACGTTCGCCGCGGTGGCCGCGAAGCGGTTCGGCGGCTCGCTGGCCGGCACGATCACCCTCACGGCCGGCCTCGGCGGCATGGGCGGCGCCCAGCCGCTGGCCGTCACCATGAACGGCGGCGTCGCCATCTGCATCGACTGCGACCCGCGCTCGGTCACCCGCCGCATCGAGCACCGCTACCTCGACGTGCGGGCGGACTCGCTGGAGGAGGCGCTGCGGCTGGCCTACGAGGCCCGCGACGCGCGCCGCCCGCTGTCGATCGGCGTCGTGGCCAACGCCGCCGAGGCCCTGCCCGAGCTGCTGGCATCGGGCGCCGAGATCGACATCGTCACCGACCAGACCTCCGCGCACGACCCGCTCATGTACCTGCCGCTCGGCGTCGCCTTCGAGGACATGTCCGCCGAACGCGACAAGGACCCGGCCGGGTTCACCGAGCGGGCCCGTACGTCGATGGCCAGGCACGTCGAGGCCATGGTCGGCTTCAAGGACGCCGGCGCCGAGGTGTTCGACTACGGCAACTCCATCCGCGGGGAGGCCCAGCTCGCCGGCTACTCGCGGGCCTTCGACTTCCCCGGCTTCGTGCCGGCCTACATCAGGCCGCTGTTCTGCGAGGGCAAGGGCCCGTTCCGGTGGGCCGCGCTGAGCGGCGACCCGGCCGACATCGCCGCCACCGACCGCGCGATCCTGGAGCTGTTCCCCGACAACGAGCCGCTGGCCAGGTGGATCGCGCAGGCCGGCGAGAAGGTGCACTTCCAGGGCCTGCCCGCGCGCATCTGCTGGCTCGGCTACGGCGAGCGCAACGTCGCGGGCGAGCGGTTCAACGACATGGTGGCCTCCGGCGAGCTCCAGGCCCCGATCGTGATCGGCCGCGACCACCTGGACAGCGGGTCGGTGGCCTCGCCGTACCGGGAGACCGAGGCGATGGCCGACGGCTCGGACGCGATCGCCGACTGGCCGCTGCTCAACGCCATGCTCAACACCGCCTCCGGCGCGGCCTGGGTGTCGATCCACCACGGCGGCGGCGTCGGCATCGGGCGTTCCATCCACGCCGGGCAGGTCACGGTCGCCGACGGCACCGCGCTGGCCGGGGAGAAGCTCAACCGCGTCCTCACCAACGACCCGGGCACGGGCGTGATGCGCCACGTGGACGCGGGCTACGACGAGGCCGCCCAGGTGGCCGAGGCCCGGGGCGTGCGCATCCCGATGCGTGAGTCCTGACCCCCGCTGTAGCGTCCCCCACGCGGTGTGGGGGATGAGAATCCTGGTCGGGGAGCGTTGGAGGTGGCGTGGCTGACGGATATCACGGTGGGCTCGGCGTGTTGCTGGACGGCCGGAGGTTGTCGCCGGTGCAGCGCAGGATCGCCCACTACCTGAGCGAGCACCTCGACGAGGCGATCTTCCTGTCCAGTGTCGAGCTGGCCGAGCGGTCGGGGGTCAGCCAGCCGTCGGTGACCAGGTTCGCCATGGTGCTCGGCTTCGCCGGCTATCCGGAGTTGCGCCAGGCGCTGCGCCCGCTGGTGCTCGGCGGCAGCGCGCTGGCGCCCCAGGAGAGCCTGCTGCGGAACGCGATCGACAGCGAGATCCGCAACCTCTCCCTGGTCCGCGAGCGGCTGACCGCCCTCCCGCTCAAGGAGCTGGGCGAGCAGCTCGCCGCCACCGAGCCGCTGCCCGTGCTGGGCCTGCGGGTCTCCTGCGGCCTGGCCACCACCTTCGCCTACTACGCAAGGCGCATCCACCCCGACGTACGCCTGCTCACCCACGGCGGCTCCGAGCTGGTCGAAGGGCTGCACGCGGCACGGCGGGCGGGCGCCGAGTGGATGGTGGCCGTGGTGCTCCCGCGCTATCCCGCCGAGGCCGTCCAGGCCCTCGAGTACGCCGAGAAGCTCGGCCTCCGGGTCGCCGCCATCACCGACAAGCCGGACTTCCCGGCCGAGGTCGTGCTCGACGGCCCGGTCGGGGACCGCCTGGTGTTCGACTCCCACGCGGCCCCCCTGGCGCTGGCCATGGCCCTGGTCGAGGCCATGGCCGACGCCGCGCCGCTGCGTACCCAGGCCAGGCTGGAGGAGTACGAGCGGATGACCGACGAGGCCGGCACGTTCCTACCCGGCGATCCTGCGTAGCGAGCGCATCGACCAGATCGTCGTGAGCACCGCGAGCACGATGAACAGCGCGAACGCGATCGGGATCGACGAGTCGCCCAGCCGCCCGTCGAACAGCGCCCGTCCGGCCTCGACCGCGTGGTAGAGCGGGTTGACCGGCGCGATCGCCTTCATCCAGTCGGGCGCGAACGCGATCGGCACGAACAGCCCGGCCAGCAACATGATCGGCAACATGAACAGGTTGAGCGTCTGCGACATGCCGTTCTCGTCGCGTACGGTTAGCGCCAGCCCCTGGGACAGCCCCGAGGCGAACAGTCCGGTCGCCGCCATGAGCGCCAGCACCAGCACCAGCTCGACGCCGCCGATCCGCACGCCCATGGCCACGGCCACGACCAGCACCAGGACCGCCTGGCACACGAGTACGACCATGTCCTTGGCGACCCGCCCGAGCACGATGGCCGGCCGCCAGGCGGGGCTGACGGCGTACCGTTCGAGTGAGCCGTTGCGCAGCTCGGCGATCAGGCCGAACCCGGAGAACAGCGAGCCGAAGACGGCGATCATCATCATCGACGCGGGCGTGAACATGCGCAGGGCGTCGACCGTGCTCCGGCCCGGCGTGAGGTCCTTCAGCAGCGGCGCGAACATCAGCAGGTAGAGCACCGGCTGCAGGATGCCGAACAGCGGCCAGATCGGGTTGCTGAAGGACTTCTTCAGCTCGTAGCCGGTGAACAGGGCGATGTGGCGGATCATGCGGCGGCTCCCGCGTCGCGGAGGGATCGGCCGGTCTTGGCCAGGAAGACGTCGTCGAGGGTGGAGCGGTCGAGCGCGATCGAGCGCAGGCCGATGCCCTGCTCCTCAAGGATGTGCAGCAGCGCGGGCAGGGTGTGCTCGCCGTCGTCGACGTAGACGCGCAGGGCGTCCTCGTCCACGCGGACCTCGCGGGCCAGGGGCCTGAGGGCCTCGGCGGCCCGCTCGGGCTCCTCCAGCCGGAGCGTGACCACGTCGCCGGAGACCTCGCGCTTGAGCTCGCCGGGCGTGCCCTCGGCGACGATCCGCCCGTGGTCGACGATCACCAGCCGGTCGCAGAGCGCGTCGGCCTCGTCGAGGTAGTGGGTGCTGAGCAGCACGCTGGTGCCGGACTCGCGGAGCTGCCTGATGCGCTCCCAGAGGTTCGCGCGGTTCTGCGGGTCGAGGCCCGTGGTGGGCTCGTCGAGGAACAGCAGCCGCGGCGCGTGCACCAGCCCGAGCGCGACGGCCACCCGCCGCTTCTGGCCGCCGGAGAGCGTACGGCCGGGCCGGTCGGCCAGTTCGGCCAGGTCGAAGCGGTCGAGGACGTCGGCCGTCGCCCGCTTCGGGTCGGCCACGTTGTGGATCCTGGCGGCCATCATGATCTGGGCGCGGGCGCTCGTGGTGTCCTCCACGCCGCCCTCCTGGCTGACGTAGCCGAGCTTGCGGCGTACGGCCTCGGGCTCCTTCAGCAGGTCGTGCCCGGCGACGACGGCGGTGCCGGAGTCGGGGACGATCAGCGTGGCCAGCATGCGGATCGTCGTGGTCTTGCCCGCGCCGTTGGGCCCGAGCACCCCGAAGATCTCGCCCTTCTCCACGGTCAGGTCGACGCCGCGCACGGCCTCGACGGTCTGGGAGCCCTTGCGGCCCCTGGTGGTGAACGTCTTGCGTAAATCACGTGCCTCAATGATCATCTTTCTCCTCAGGAAGTCCTCAGGGAAGTTCGTCCTTCTCGACCCGGCCGATCGCTCCTTCCACCCAGTCGAGCTGGGCCTGGAGGACGGCCTGGGTCAGGCGGAGGTTCTCGTCGAGGTGCCGGGGCTCGCCGTAGCGCTGTTTGGTGCCGTAGGCGTGGTCGATGGTGTCGATGTTCAGTCGCAGTTGCCGGATCCTGCCATGCAACGCGTCGAGAATCTCCTGCTTTTCCAACCGGTTCATGAACGTCAGCGCCACCTGGAACGGGTCGACGACGGGCTTGACCTCGGACCAGGCGTACATCAGCAGATGGTGGAACTCGTAGCGGCCGGCCTCGGTGAGCTCGTAGACGACCTTGCCGCCCTTGCCGGCCTCCACCACCGTGAGCAGGCCCTCGTCGGCCATCTTGCCCAGGCCGTGGTAGATCGAGCCGAAGGCCACGTTGGCCCAGGTGTCGGCGCCCATCATCTCCAGCCGCCGGCGTACGCCGTAGCCGTTCATGGGGCCGTCGAGCAGGGAACCGAGAATCAGAATGCGTGTTGACGCCGACATGTGCTCAAGTTTGTACTCAAATTTGAATACGCGTCAAGGTCATAAACTCGGCCGCATGACTGAACGACCGACCGCGCTGGTCACCGGCGCATCCCGTGGCGTGGGCGAGGCCGTGGCGCGGGCGCTGGCCCCCACGCACCACGTCATCCTCGGCGGCAGGGACGAGTCCGCGCTCGCCGAGCTGGCCGCCGAACTGCCCGACGCCCGCCCCTGGGCCGTCGAGCTGACCCGGGTCACCGAGGCCGACGTCGCCGGCGTCGATCGGCTCGACGTGCTCGTGCACAGCGCCGGGGTCGCGCTGCTCGGCCGGATCGCCGACCTGCCCGTGGCCGACTGGCGCACGACGATGGAGCTCAACGTCGTGGCGGTCGCCGAGCTGACCCGGCTGCTGCTGCCCGCGCTGCGCCACGCCCAGGGGCATGTCGTCTGCGTCAACTCCGGCGCCGGCCAGCGGGCCAACCCGGAGTGGGGCGCGTACGCGGCCAGCAAGTTCGCCCTGCGCGCCTTCGCCGACGCGCTGCGCCAGGAGGAGCCCGAGCTGCGCGTCACCACCGTCTACCCGGGCCGGGTGGCCACCGACATGCAGCGCGGCGTACGCGCCCAGGAGGGCGGGGCGTACGAGCCGGACAAGTACCTCACGCCGGAGACCGTGGCGCGGGCCGTGCTGGCCACGATCAACGCGGGCCCCGACGCCCACCTCACCGAACTCACCCTCCGGCCGAGCGCGGGCCCGGTCACCTGACATCTGAATGGTTCCATTCACTACAGTGGACCCATGCTTGAACCACTCGCGCACATAGGACGAGATCCCCGCTCCGGCGGATACCTGCGGGACGCCTGGTCGGACGCCGACATGGAGCTACGCGGGTGGTTCGCGGGCGAGGCCGCGCGCCGCGGGCTCGACCTGCGGGAAGACCGCAACGGCAACCTCTGGGCCTGGTGGGGCGACCCCTCGCGGCGCCCCGGCGTGGTCACCGGCAGCCACCTCGACTCGGTGCGCCAGGGCGGCGCCTACGACGGCCCGCTCGGCGTGGTGTCCGCGTTCGCCGCGCTCGACCTGCTGCGCGAGCGGCAGGTCAGCCCGGGACGGCCGCTCGGCATCGCCTGCTTCACCGACGAGGAGGGGGCCAGGTTCGGCATGCCGTGCATGGGCTCCCGGCTGCTCACCGGCGCGCTGACGCCGGAGCGCGCGCTCGCGCTCACCGACGACGAGGGCGACACGCTGGCCGACGTCATGGCGCGGGCCGGCCGCAAGCCGGAGGCCGTGGGGCACGACCCCGAGACCCTCGCCACCGTCGGCACGTTCGTCGAGCTCCACGTCGAGCAGGGCCGCGGGCTCGTCCACGAGGACCGCCCGGTGGGCGTGGCCAGCGCCATCTGGCCCCATGGCCGGTGGCGGTTCGACTTCCACGGCAGGGCCGACCATGCCGGCACCACCCGGCTGGCCGACCGCGACGACCCGATGTTGCCCTTCGCCCGCCTGGTGCTGGCCGCCCGCGAGGCGGCCGGGCGCCACGGCGTGGTGGCCACGGTCGGCAAGACCCGCGTCTCGCCCGGCAACGCCAACGCGATCCCCGGCCTGGTCTCGGCCTGGCTCGACGCCCGGGGTCCGGCCGAGCCCGCGGTCCGCGCCCTGGTCGAGGAGCTGACCGCGGCGGCCGGGGCGGGCGTGCGCGAGGAGTCGTGGACGCCCGAGGTCGGCTTCGAGACCACGCTCAGGGACCGGGTGGCGCGCGTCGCGGGCGGCGACACGCCCGCGCCGATCCTGCCCACGGGAGCCGGTCACGACGCCGGAATCCTCGCCACGGCGGGCATCCCGAGCACGATGTTGTTCGTACGCAACCCCACCGGCGTCTCCCATTCTCCCGAGGAGCACGCCGACCAGGCAGACTGCCATGCGGGAGTGGTGGCACTCGCGGACGTGCTGGAGGATCTGTGTCGCTGACCTACTGGTGCGAGCAGGCCTGGTTGCCCGACGGGGTCGTCCACGGCGTCCTGATCGAGGTCGAGGGCGCCAGGATCGCCAGGATCGAGCGGGGCGAGCCGGGCTCGGCCGAGCGGCTGGCCGGCCTGACCATCCCCGGCCTGGCCAACGCCCACTCCCACGCCTTCCACCGGGCCCTGCGCGGCGCCACCCAGCGCGGCAAGGGCGACTTCTGGACCTGGCGCGACCAGATGTACGAGGTGGCCGCCAGGCTCGACCCCGACACCTACTACCAGCTCGCCAAGGCCGTCTACTCCGAGATGGCGCTGGCAGGGGTGACCTGCGTGGGCGAGTTCCACTACCTCCACCACGCCCCCGACGGCCGCCCGTACGAGGACCGGAACGTGATGGGCCACGCGCTCGTCCAGGCGGCGCGCGAGGCGGGGCTGCGCATCACGCTGCTCGACACCTGTTACATGTCCGGCGGCATCGGCGTGCCGCTGGCGGGCACCCAGCTCCGGTTCAGCGACGGCAACGCCGAGGGCTGGGCCGTCCGGGCCGACGACCTGGCCGCGGCGTACGAGGGGCAGCCCGACGTGGAGATCGGGGCCGCCATCCACTCCGTGCGCGCGGTGCCGCCCGACCAGATGCCGGTGGTGGCCGAGTTCTCCCACCGGCACGCCGCGCCCCTGCACGTACACGTCTCCGAGCAGCGCGCCGAGAACGCGGCCTGCGCCGAGACGTACGCCGCCACGCCGGTCCAGATCCTGCACGAGCGCGGCGTGCTCGGCCCGCGTTCGACCGCGGTCCACGCCACCCACCTGACCGAATCCGACGTGGAGCTGCTCGGTCAGTCGGGCACGTACATCTGCATGTGCCCCACCACCGAGCGCGACCTCGCCGACGGCGTCGGCCCGGCCAGGGCGGCGGCCGACCGGGGCACGCCGATCACGCTCGGCTCCGACGGCCACGCGGTGATCGACCTGTTCGAGGAGGCCCGCTCGGTCGAGATGGACGAGCGGCTGACCAGCGAGCGGCGCGGCCACTGGAGCGCCGCCGACCTGCTCACCGCCGCCACCGGCGCCGGCCACACCTCGCTCGGCTTCGCCGACGCCGGCCGGCTCATCCCCGGCGCGTGGGCCGACCTGGTGTCGGTCCGCCTCGACTCGGTGCGTACGGCGGGCATCGGCGGGCTGGAGGCCGTGGTGTTCGCGGCCACGGCGAGCGACGTGCACTCGGTGGTCTCGGGCGGCCGCAGGGTGGTCGCGCAGGGCCGCCACCAACTGGGCGATGTCGGATCCATGCTCTCCGAGGCGATTGGAAAAGTGCGATGACCACGCTGATCGACGGGATCGGCCTGCTCTACACCGGCGACCCCGAGTGCGAGGAGATCACCGACGCGGCGCTGGTGATCGAGGACGGCCTGGTGGCCTGGACCGGCCCCGCCGCCCAGGCGCCCGACGCCGACGAACGGGTGCACGTCGGTGGCCGGGCCGTGCTGCCCGGGTTCGTGGACAGCCACGCCCACCTGATCTTCGCCGGCGACCGTACGGCCGAGTTCCAGGCCCGTATGTCGGGGGAGTCGTACACCGGCGGCGGCATCAGGACGACCGTCGCCGCCACCCGCGCCGCGAGCGACGCCGACCTCGCCACACGGGCCCGCTCCCTGGTGGAGGAGATGCTCGCCCAGGGCACCACCACCGTGGAGATCAAGAGCGGCTACGGCCTGTCCACCGAGCACGAACGCCGCTCGCTGGAGATCGCCACCACCCTCACCGACGAGACCACCTACCTGGGCGCGCACGTCGTCCCCGCGGGCGTGGACGCCGACGACTACGTCCGCCTGGTGGCAGGGGAGATGCTCGAAGCCTGCGCGCCCTACGCCAAATGGGTGGACGTCTTCTGCGAGCGCGGCGCGTTCGACGGCGACCAGACCAGGGAGATCCTGAACGCCGGGATCAAGGCCGGGTTGCAGGCCCGGGTGCACGCCAACCAGCTCACCGAGGGGCCCGGCGTGCGCATCGCCTGCGAACTGGGCGCGGCCTCGGCCGACCACTGCACCCACCTGTCGGCGGCCGACGTCGACGCGCTCGCCGGCGGCGAGACGGTGGCGACGCTGCTGCCGGGGGCCGAGTTCTCCACGCGGTCGCCGTACCCGGACGCGCGGCGGCTCATCGACGCGGGCGCCACGGTCGCGCTGGCCACCGACTGCAACCCGGGCTCGTCGTTCACCTCGTCGATGCCGTTCTGCGTGGCGCTGGCCGTACGGGAGATGGGCATGACGCCGCTGGAGGCGGTACGTGCGGCCACGTACGGCGGGGCCCGCGCGCTGCGCCGTACGGACGTAGGCTGGTTGCGGCGGGGAGCGCGGGCGGACCTGGTCGTGCTCGACGCCCCTTCCTATGTCCACCTGGCGTACCGACCCGGTGTTCCCCTTGTCCACCAGGTGTTTCAGGCCGGTCTCCTCCTTTAGGAGGACGTCCAAGACCCTCCCTCGGGCGTAGCTGTTTAGGGAATCTTTGCTTCCGGCCGGACGTTGGCCGGATATAGGACGCAGCTGCGGAACGAGGTGCCAGGGGATGGCAAGGCCTACGGGGAGTCGCACGCAGGAGCAGCACGTCGCCGAGCGCGACCTGCTGGGGACATATTTGGCCGAGATCGGCCGGGTCCCGCTGCTCACGGCGGAGGAAGAGGTGGAGCTCGCCAAGCGGATCGAGGCGGGCCTGTTCGCCGAGCAGCTTCTTGACAGCGGAGGCTCCGAGCCGCGGATCGGGGACGCGGCCGACGAGGAGCTGGAGCGTCTGGCCGTCTCGGGCAGGCGGGCGAAGGACGAGTTCATCCAGGCCAACCTGCGCCTGGTGGTCGCGGTGGCCCGGAAGTACTCCGGGCGGGGGATGCCGCTCATCGACCTGGTCCAGGAGGGGAACCTGGGCCTGGTGCGGGCGGTCGAGAAGTTCGACTACCGGCGGGGGTACAAGTTCTCCACGTACGCCACGTGGTGGATCAGGCAGTCGGTCGGACGGGCCATCCACGAGCAGGCCCGTCCGGTCCGGCTGCCGACGCACGCCGGCGAGCAGATGACCCGGCTGATGCGGGTGCGCCGGGACATGCTGGCCGAGTACGACACCGAGCCGACCGACAACGATCTCGCCGAGATCCTCGACCTGCCGATCGAGCGGGTGCGTGAGCTGCGCCGCTGGGCCTCCGACCCGGTGTCGCTGCAGCTCGGCGTGGGTGACGAGGACGAGACCGAGCTGGGCGACATGATCGCCGACGAGACGTGGGCCGATCCCGAGCAGCAGGCCATCGACATCCTGGAGCGCGAGCGGCTCGACCAGTGGCTCACCGGCCTGGAGGGTGACACCAGCGAGATGCTGCGGTGGCGCTACGGGCTGGTCGACGGGCGCGAGCACACACTGACCGAGGTGGGGGAGCGCTACGGCATCGGCCGCGACCGCGCCCGCCGCATCGAACGCGACGCCCTGGCCCGCCTCCGCCGCATGGCCAACGCCGCCGCCTGACCCGCCCGTACTGCGCCGCATGGCCGGCGCGGCCGTCTGACCCCCTCCCGCCATCGCCGCCACCCGCCTTCGGGGGGCGGCGTGGCGCGTTCTGAGGGCCTCCAGAGGCTTGGGGTGCGTTTTGGGTGGGTCTTCAGGGGGGCGGGGGGTTCTAGGGGGCCAGGGGGTTTCTGCGGGGTTTCCAGAGGGTTTCTACGGGGTGAGGACGCGGCGCAGGAACTCCTCCACGGCCGCCTCCGCCGTCGCCGTGTCGCCGCCCCTGGCCACCAGCAGGGCGCTCTCGTTGATCGCGGCCAGCAACATGTGGGCGTGCAGGTCGACGAAGCCCTCGGGCACCGCCCCGGTCGCCTCCAGGGCCGCCTTGAGCATGCCGAACGAATACCGCTCCTCCACCGCCCGCCACTGCTCCCACCCCAGCACCGAGGGTGCGTCGATGAGCACGATACGGCGGATCACCGGGTCGCCCGCGAGCCTGATCCAGGCCAGCGCCCCCGCCCGTAGCGCCGCCGCCGGATCGGCGATGCCGCGCACGGCCCGCGCGATCTTGACGCCGATGGCCGACTCCGTGGCCTCCAGCACCGCCTCGAACAGCGCGTCCTTGCCCGCGTAGTGGTGGTAGAGCGCCCCGCGGCTCAGCCCCGACTCCTGCAGCACGGTCTCGATCGAGGTGTCGTCGTAGCCCCGCTCGGCGAACAGCCGCGTGGCGATGGCCAGGACCTTGTCGCGGGTGGCCGCGCCGCGCTCCGCCTTGAGGTTCATGCTCCCACTCTAGACAGACCGACCGACGGTCGGTAATTTCATAGACCGACAGTCGGTCTGTAATCGGGGAGGAGCCCCCATGGACGGCATCACCTACGTGGACGTGGGCCAGGGCCCGGCGACCTTGTTCGTGCACGGTGTGGGCACCAGCTCGTACCTGTGGCGCAACGTCATCGCCGAGCTGCGCGACGAGCGCCGCTGCGTGGCCCTCGACCTGCCCCTGCACGGCGGCAGCGAGCCGCGGGCGGACCTGTCGATCCCCGCGCTGGCCGAGGCCGTGGAGGAGCTGTGCGCCGGGCTCGGCCTGGACGAGGTGGACCTCGTGGCCAACGACACCGGCGGCGCCGTGGCCCAGGTCTTCGCCGTACGCCATCCGGAGCGGCTGCGTTCGCTCACCCTCACCAATTGCGACGTGCACACCAACACCCCGCCCGAGGCGTTCGCGGACACGGTCGAACTGGCCGTCAGAGGCGAGCTGGCCGGGCTCGTGGCGGCCGTGCTGGACCATCCCGAGCTGCTGGCCAGGACCGCGCTCGGCGCCGGCTACGAGCGCATCGACGACCACGCCGAGTTGGTCGACGCCTATCTGCGCCCGATCCTGGCCAAGCCCGGGGGCGGGCGCGCCTTCGAGCGCCTGCTGGCCTCGATCGACGCCAAGGACATGGTCGCCATCGAGCCCCGGCTCACCGTGCTCACCGTGCCGACGCTGGTTGTGTGGGGCACCGGCGACGTGTTCTTCGACGTGAGCTGGGCCCACTGGCTGCGTGACACGATCCCCGGCGTCAGGGAGGTCGTCGAGATCGAGGGCGGCCGGCTGTTCTTCCCCGACGAGCGGGCCGCCGAACTGGTCCCCCATCTGCGTCGTTTCTGGGGCCGGCCGTAAGCTCTCGATCATGTACGTCGAGACGCTGCGCCGCTACCCGGTCAAGTCCATGCTGGGCGAGGAGGTCGCCGGGAGCGAGGTGACCGAACGCGGCCTGGCGGGCGACCGGGTCCGGGCGGTGCTCGACGTCGCGACCGGGAAGATCGCCAGCGCCAAGAACCCGAGGCTCTGGCGTGACCTGCTGACCGTCGAGGGCGCCCGCGTGCCGGGGGACGAGGAGCTGTCGAAGCTGCTCGGCCGCGAGGTGCGGCTGATCGACGTGCCGCCGGAGGGGGCCCAGCTGGAGCGTTCGGTGCCCGAACGGGTGCTGGCCGAGGGCATCGAGGCGGAGGTGCCCTACACGGTCGGCACGCTCGGCGGCGCCTCACCCGAGGGCACGTTCTTCGACTTCGCGCCCCTTCACCTGATCTCGACGGCGACACTCGACCGGATCGGCGAGCTCAGTCCCCGGGGGCACGTCGAAGCCCTCCGCTACCGGCCCAACCTGGTGATCAGGACGGCCGCGGAGGGCTTCGCCGACAACGACTGGGTGGGGCGCGAGCTGCACGTCGGGGACGAGGTCGTGCTCCAGGTCATCGTGCCGAGCCCGCGTTGTGCCATACCGACGCTCGCCCACGGCTCGCTCGGCCGCGACACCGAGGCGCTGCGCGTGGTGGCCCGGCACAACCGCGTCCAGGTGATGGACGCGGGGCTCCAGGCGTGCGCGGGCGTCTACGCCAGGGTCCTGCGCCCCGGCCGGATCGCCCAGGGCGACCCGGTCGAAGTGGCGGGTTGAGGCGCTTCCGGGGAACGGCCGGGGTCGGTGCGGTGGGCTGAGGCGCTTCTTCGCTGAGCGGGGCGGGGTGGTCAGGCCAGCGGGGTGAGGTACTTCTCCAGGTCGTCGAGGATCTTGCCGGCGGCGGTGACGCCGATGCCGGTCATCCAGACCTCGTCGTCCACGTTGTGCGCGTGCTCGGCCTTGACCGCGGCGAGGTTCTTCCACAGCGGGCCGCCGGTCACCGTGGCCTGCGACTTGGCGGCGGCGTCGCCGTACGCGCTGTAGAAGATCGCGTCGCCGTCGGCCTTGGCGATGTTCTCCTGGCTCAGCTTGCCGAAGCGCTTGTCCTGCTGGTCGGCCAGCCGCTGCGCCTCGGGCCGCTGGATGCCGGCGTCGCCGACGACGATGCCGCTGAACGACTCGGGGCCGTACATGCGGATCTCGGTGGGCATGAAGCGCACGATGCTGACCGACAGCTTGGAGAACCGGCCGCCGACCTCCTTGGCCCGCTTCTCGTAGCCCGACAGCAGCCCGGACGCCTGCTCCTTCTTGCCCAGGGCCTCGGCGTCCAGCAGGAAGTTCTCCTTCCAGGTGACACCCACCTTCTCGGTGAAGACGGTCGGGGCGATCTTGCTGAGCTTGTCGTAGAAGGCGGCCTGGCGGAACTTCGAGCCGAGGATGAGGTCGGGCTTGAGCGCCATGATCGCCTCGATGTTGGGCTGCTGGAGCGTGCCGACCGGCTTGGTGGCCGACAGCGCCGAGCCCAGGTACTCGGGCCAGGTCTGGTTCTCGCCCGCCTGGGCGGCGCCCACGGGGGCCAGTCCGAGGGAGATCATCGTGTCCAGCTTGTCGGTGTCGAGTACGACGACCCGCTTGGGGGTCATCGGCACCTTGGTCTCACCCATGGCGTGCTTGACGGTCCGGGTGGGGCCGGCGTCCTCCGTGCCGGTCGAGGTGCCGCAGGCGGCGAGGGCGAGGACGGGAAGCAGGGCCAAAAGCCGGAGACGCATGAGGGAATCCTTGATCTATTAGGTAAGGCAACCCTAAGTATGGCATGTCATGGCCGGAACGAAACGTGTGAAGGGCCCGAAACGTACCCGAAACACCGCGCCAGCGAGATTCACGAACGCGAAACACCCCTGGTCGAGCCACGAAACCCCGGCCGAAGACGCTGTGGCGACACGTCACATGTAAGGAGGGTCGCGTCGTGAAGATCGATAGCGGCACCACAGCCTGGATGCTCGCGGCCACCGCGCTGGTGTTGCTGATGACTCCGGGGCTCGCGTTCTTCTACGGAGGCATGACCAGGGCCAAGAGCGTCCTGAACATGATGATGATGTCGTTCGGCGCCATCATCACGGTCACCGTGGCCTGGGTGCTGTTCGGCCACTCGATCGCCTTCACCGACAACGGCAGCTCGGTGCTCAACAACATCGTCGGCGGCTTCGACGCCCTCGGCCTGCAGAGCCTGGTGGACACGGCCACCAAGGACGACGGCACCGGCATGCCGAGCCTGGTCTTCTCGGCCTTCCAGCTGACGTTCGCCATCATCACCGTGGCCCTGATCAGCGGCGCGATCGCGGACCGGGCGAAGTTCGGGGCCTGGATCCTGTTCACCGTCATCTGGGCGACCGTCGTCTACTTCCCGGTCGCCCACTGGGTGTGGGGCACCGGCTGGCTGAACACCATGGGCATCGAGGACTTCGCGGGCGGAACCGTCGTCCACATCAACGCCGGCGCCGCGGCGCTGGCCCTGGCCCTCGTGATCGGCAAGCGCCACGGCTGGCGCAAGGAGCCGATGAGGCCGCACAACCTCACCCTGGTCCTGCTCGGGGCGGGCCTGCTGTGGTTCGGCTGGTTCGGCTTCAACGCGGGCTCGGAGCTGGCCGTGGACGGCACCGCCGGGCTGGCGTTCATGAACACCCAGATCGCCACCGCGGTCGCCGCCGGCGCCTGGCTCGTCGTGGAGAAGCTGCGCGACGGCCACGCCACCAGCCTCGGCGTCGCCTCCGGGGCGGTCGCCGGGCTGGTCGCCATCACGCCGGCCTGCGGGTTCGTCGACCCGTGGGCCGCGATGCTCATCGGCCTGGTCGCGGGCGCCGTCTGCGCCTACGCCGTGGGCCTGAAGTACCGGCTGGGCTTCGACGACTCGCTCGACGTGGTCGGCGTGCACCTGGTCGGCGGCGTCATCGGCGCCGTCTCGCTCGGCTTCCTGGCCGCCTACCCCTTCCTCGAACAGCAGAGCAAGGGCCTGTTCTACGGCGGCGGCATCGGCCAGCTCGGCCTTCAGGTGCTCGGCCCGGTCGCGGTCGGCGGCTACTCGTTCATCGCCACCTGGATCATCGGGAAGATCATCGACAGGACGATGGGCTTCCGCGTCTCCACCGAGAACGAGATCACCGGCATCGACGTCACCACGCACGCCGAGACCGGGTACGACCTCGGCACGGTCTACGCCTCCGGCATGACCACCCCGAACGGTCCCCTCACCCCGGCTCCGGCCCCGGCTCCCAAGAAGGTGGAGGCATGAGGCTCATCACCGCGATCATCAAGCCGTTCAAGCTCGACGACGTCAAGGCCGCGCTGGAGCAGTTCGGCATCAAGGGCATGACGGTCAGCGAGGCCAGCGGCTACGGTCGCCAGCGCGGCCACACCGAGGTGTACCGCGGCGCCGAGTACCAGGTGGACCTGGTGCCGAAGGTACGTCTTGAGGTGCTGGCCGAGGAGGACGACGCCGACGACGTCGTCGAGGTCATCGTCAAGGCGGCCCACACCGGCAAGATCGGCGACGGCAAGGTGTGGTCCGTCCCGGTCGACACCGTCGTGCGCGTACGCACCGGGGAGCGAGGGCCGGAGGCCCTGTGAGGGGAGAGGCGCGTTCGTACGCCGCGGCCCGCAAGGAGCGGACCGCGGACACCGACCGCTGGCTCAAGGACCTCTTCAGGACGGCGAGCGACGGCGACCAGGTCTCCCTGGTCGCCGTCGGGAGCCTCGGCCGCGGCGAGCCGGCCCCCGGCAGCGACCTGGACCTGGTCCTGCTGCACGCCGGCCGGCCCGACGTGGCGCGGATCGCCGACCGCGTCTGGTACCCCATCTGGGACTCCGCCGTCGGCCTCGACCACTCGGTGCGCACGGTGGCCGAGGCCGTGGCCGTGGCCCGGCAGGACCTCAAGGCCGTGCTCGGGCTCATCCAGGCCAGGCACGTCGCCGGCGACCCCGAGCTGACCAGGAGGACCAGGGAGGCGGTGCTGGCCGACTGGCGGGCCGACTCGCGGCGCAGGCTGGGCGAGCTGCGCGCCGCCGCCGACCACCGGGCGCAGGTCAGTGGCGAGCTGGCCTTCCTCCTCGAACCCGATCTCAAGGACGGCCGCGGCGGGCTGCGCGACGTCCAGGCCATGCAGGCCGTGGCGGCGGCCTGGGTCGCCTCGGCGCCGGGACCGAGGGCGCGCGAGGCGTACGAGTTCATCCTCGACGTCCGGCACGCGCTGCACGTGGTCACCGCGCGCGGCACCGACCGGCTCGTGCTCCAGGAGCAGGACGCGGTGGCCGGGCTGCTCGGCCTGCTCGACGCCGAAGCGCTCATGCGCAGGCTCGCCGAGGCGGGCCGGACCGTCTCCCACGCCTTCGACGCCACCTGGCGCACCGTTGACAGACTCCTGTCAGGACCGGCCCCGAGGGGGCGCCGCCCGCTGGCCGACGGCGTGGTCGAGCACGGCGGCGAGGTCGTGCTGGCCAGGGGCGCCGACCCGCGCAAGGACCCCGCCCTGGTGTTGCGGGCCGCCGCCGCTGCGGCCGAGGCCGGGCTGCCGCTGGCGCCCGCCACGGTGTCCGTCCTGGCTGCTCAGACGCCTTCCATGCCGGTGCCGTGGCCGGAGAAGGCACGGGATGCGCTGGTGTCGATCCTCGGGGCCGGACGGGCCGCCGTGCCCGTGTGGGAGGAGCTCGACCAGGCGGGTGTCATTGTCAAGCTGCTTCCTGACTGGGAACGCGTACGGCATCGTCCGCAGCGCAACCCCATCCACCGCTTCACCGTCGACCGGCACCTGATCGAGGCCGCCGCGAACGCGGCCGGCCACACCCGTGAGGTCTCCCGTCCCGACCTGCTGCTGATCGGCGCGCTCCTGCACGACATCGGCAAGGGCTGGCCGGGCGACCATTCGGCGACCGGGGAGGTCGTGGTCCGCGACATCGCCACCCGTATCGGGCTGCCCGCCCGTGACGTCGAGACGCTGGCCACCGTCGTACGCCACCACCTGCTGCTGCCCGAGACCGCCACCCGCAGGGACCTGGACGACCCGGTCACGATCGAGAAGGTCGCCGCCACGGTCGGCTCGCGCGAGGTGCTCGACCTGCTGGCCGCGCTGGCCGTGGCCGACGGCAACGCGACCGGCCCCGCCGCCTGGAACGCCTGGAAGGCCGGGCTGGTCGCCGACCTCGTCCGCCGGGTGAGGTCCGTGTTGTCGGGCTCGCCCCCGCCGAAGGCGCCCTCGATCTCGCCCGAGCAGGCCGCGCTGGCCCGGCACGGCGGCGGGGCGGTCCGCGTCAACGGGGGAGCGGTCACGGTCGTCGCGCCGGACCGGGCCGGGTTGTTGTGGAGCGCCGCCGGCGTGCTGGCCGCCCACCGGATGGTCGTGCGCTCGGCGTCGGCCGCCTCCGCGGGCGGTACGGCGGTGATCGAGTTCGCCGTCGTCCCCGAGTACGGCTCTCCGCCCGACCCCGCCACGCTGGAGGCCGACCTGCGTCTC
Organism: Nonomuraea spiralis; assembly: GCF_014648435.1. Classification (GTDB taxonomy): domain Bacteria; phylum Actinomycetota; class Actinomycetes; order Streptosporangiales; family Streptosporangiaceae; genus Nonomuraea; species Nonomuraea spiralis. The sequence goes on along the minus strand of NZ_BMRC01000008.1, from coordinate 159,760 downwards.
GTCCTTGCCGGCCGTCTTGACATCGAGCAGCGGCTGGCCCGCCGGGGCAGGTCCGTGCGGCCGTCCCGGGTACCTGTGGCTCCACCTCGGGTGACACTGGTCGACGACGCCTCCGCGACGGCCACGGTGGTGGAAGTCAGGGCCCATGACAGGCCGGGGCTCCTGTGGCGCATTGGACGGGCGTTCGGTGAGTGCGCTCTTGACGTGAGAGCCGCCCGCGTGGAGACTCTCGGCGCGGAGGCGGTGGACGTCTTCTACGTCGTGGACCGCGCCGGTCGCCCCCTCAGCGACAGCGCGCAGCGAGTTCAAGTCCGCGATCAGGTGCTGGCCGCACTGCGATAACCAACAGTGAACAACTGTCGGTCACATATGTAACGATTGTGTCCGAAATGCCTGTTAAGTCGGATACTGCGGATACCTTGTGGACGGCTTGGACACCCGTCGTTGAACGGGACGATTGAGGGGTAGCGAAAGCAGTGACAACGGGGAATTCCGACAGCGGCCATGCCGCGAGGCGGGACCGCGGGAAGCGGTCGCTGCCTCGTCTAGGCCTACGCAACTGGCGCGTGAGATGGCGTCTGACGGCGCTCATCCTCGTGCCCACCATCGCCGGCGTCGTGCTCGGGGGAGCGCGTGTCGTCGGTTCGGTCCAGAGCATCGGCGACTACGACCGCACGGCCACCGCGGCCGAGCAGGCGGGCCGGATCCGCGACCTGGTGCAGGCACTCGGCCTGGAGCGTGACACGGGGGGCTGGATCGGCGCCTATCCCAAGCTGCGCAAATCGAAGGCCGCCGAACTCAACGAGTACAAGACCGCCGTCGACAAGCTGGTCAAGGGCGTCCGCGAGGACCTCGACACGATGGACGAGTCCTACGGCGAACGCGTCGTCAAGGCCGCCGGCCAGGCCAAGTACGACCTCAACCGGCTGGCGAAGATCCGGGTCGAGGGCCAGGCCGACACCATCCGCTACGACTTCCTGACCGACACCCTGCTCAAGCTGCACGACGAGCTGGCCCTGCTGTCGGACGACTCCCAGATCATCGGCCACTTCCGCGCCCTGAGCGCGCTCGCGCAGGCCAAGGAGGAGATCTCCCGCCAGCGCGTGCAACTGCTGAAGAACTCCTACAACGTCGACCGCGTCGACGCCAAGGAGGTCGAGCGGTTCATCGCCTCCAACGCCCGCGAGCAGAGCGACATCGCCACTGTGGGCGCCGAGGCCGGAGCCGAGATCGGCCTGCAGCTGTCCAAGCTGCTGACCGGCAAGAACGAGTACGTCAACGTCCAGCTCACCAAGGCCCGCGCGGTCACGCTGGCCAGCGGCCGGGCCCCGGGCGTACGGATCGCCGACAACCTGATCTCCTCCCGGTCCAACGCCCGCGAGCAGTGGTTCAACGACAACAAGGTCGCGGTCGGCGTCCTGCACGAGATCGAGAAGGACCTCGCCGACAAGGTGAACCTGCGCAGCCAGGAGCTGCGCGAGTCCGAGATCCGCAACGCCATCATCGCCGGCGCCCTGATCCTGGCGCTGCTGCTGATCGTCCTGCTGCTCACCGTGGCGATCGCCCGTTCGATGGTCGGCCCGCTGCGCCGGCTGCGCACCGAGGCTCTGGAGATCGCCGGCTTCCGGCTGCCCGACGTGGTGCGCCAGCTCCGCGTCTCGGGCGAGACCAGCACCGAGGTGCGCCCGATCGAGGTCGAGGGCCAGGACGAGATCGGTGAGGTCGCGCGGGCCTTCGACCAGGTCCACCGCCAGGCCGTACGCCTGGCGGGCGAGGAAGCCGACCTGCGCAGCAACATCAGCTCGATGTTCGTCAACCTCTCGCGCCGCACCCAGACGCTGGTCGAGCGGCAGATCTCGCTGATCGACGGCCTGGAGAAGGGCGAGCAGGACGGCGGCCGCCTGGCCGACCTGTTCAAGCTCGACCACCTGGCCACCCGCATGCGCCGCAACTCCGAGAACCTCCTGGTCCTCGCCGGCCACGAGGCCACCCGCCGCCGCAGCCAGCCCGCCAAGCTGGTGGACGTCGTCCGTGCCGCGCTGTCGGAGGTCGAGGGCTACGAACGCGTCCAGGTCAAGGTCCACCGAGCCACGTCCGTCCAGGGCAGCGCCGCCAACGACCTCGTCCACCTGGTGGCCGAGCTGGTCGAGAACGCCATCCAGTTCTCCCCGAGCAACTCCCAGGTCCTGGTCTCCAGCAGCCTCATCGAGGGCGGCGGCGCGCTGCTGTCGGTGAGCGACTCCGGCATCAGCATGACCGAGGAGGAGCTGGCCGAGGCCAACCGCCGCCTGGCCGAGCCGCCCGTCGTGGACGTGTCGGTCTCCCGGCGCATGGGCCTGTTCGTGGTCGGCCGCCTGGCACTGCGCCACGGCATCCGCGTCCAGCTCAGGAAGGGCGAGGGCGCCGGCCTGATCGCCATGGTGCTGCTGCCGCCCACGCTGATCGCCGACGGCATGCAGCAGCCGCTGCCGCAGCGCCCGGCGTTCGGCGGCGGGACCGTGACCCCGCCCCCGCAGAACGGCTCGTTCCGGTCGTTCGGCAGCTTCGACTCCATCGAGGCCAACGGGACGCGGCCGGGCTCCGGCGACTCTGCCAGGTTCGGCACCGGGCCCGCGAGTCCCTTCGGCGGCGCCCCCTCCGGGCCGTCCTCCTTCGACAGCCCGCCGCCGCAGCCCAGGCAGGGGCTCGGGGCGTTCAACTCCGATCCGGGCCGGCCGGTCAACGGGTTCACCGCCGACACCGACGGTGGTTCCTACCGGCGGCAGCCGTCCTCGTTCGACTCCGGGGCCTACCCGTCGTTGTCGTCGGGCACCGGCTCGTTCCCCCCGTACCCGGCGAACGGCGGGAGCGCGTTCCCGACGCCGCCGCCGTACGGGACGAACGAGGTGCGCCGGCCGGATCCTACGCCGTCGGTGGATGTCTCGCCGATGGAGCCGGAGCAGGAAGAGTTTCTGCCGATCTTCGCGTCGGTGGAGTCCGCGTGGTTCCGCAGGCCGCCGGGGGAGTCCGCGCCCGAGGCGCCCTCCTCCGGGAAGCCCGGCGGTGAGGCCGGGCCCGTGCAAGCCGTACCCTCTGGGGAGGAAGCGTGGCAGACAGCCGCGGACGCCGGTTGGCGTGCGGCGGCCAAAGCCAGCGAGCCCAGCCTCGGCGGCGTGACCGCCGCGGGGCTCCCCAAGCGCACCCCCAAGGCCAACCTGGTTCCGGGCACGGCGAGCCAGCCCGCTCAGCAGCAGGCGCAGCAGCCGCAGCCGCCGGTTCCTCCGGTCTCAGCCGACCGGATACGCAGCCGGATGGCCGGCTTCCAGCAGGGTGTGCGACGGGGCCGCCAGGAAGTACGTGGACAGGAGGAACAGAGTGAGTAAGCGTCCCGCTGGGGAGGATGCGTGACAACGCTGAGCCATGAGGCACACCGCTTCGACTGGCTGATCACCGATTTCGTGCGCAACACGCCGGGGGTGGCGCACGCCGTGGTCGTCTCGGCGGACGGCTTGTGCCTGGCCGCCTCGGAGGGCTTCCCACCGGACCGCGCCGACCAGCTCGCCGCCGTCTCGGCTGGTCTGCTGAGCCTGACCGTGGGCGCGTCGCGGGTGTTCGAGGGCGGCGCGGTGTCGCAGACCGTCGTCGAGATGCAGCGCGGGCTGCTCCTGGTCATGGCGATCAGCGACGGTTCCGTGCTCACGGTGCTGGCGGGTCCCGATTGTGACATGGGGCTGGTGGCGTACCAGATGACGCTGCTGGTAGACAGGGCGGGACAGGCGCTCACGCCGTCCCTGCGCGCGGAGCTCCAGGCCGCGAGGACCCGGTGATGTGATGGAACTGATGGGAGAGGGCCGTGTACGGAAGTGACGGGACCGGGGACGACGAGCCCCTGTTCCGTCCTTACGCGGTGACCGGCGGTCGTTCCGAGCCGCGGTATCACCTCGCGATGGAAACGCTGATCTCGTCGATGTCGATCCCGGACGACGAGATGGCCATGCTCACCCCCGAGCAGGAGGCCATCATGCAGCTCTGCAGGACGTTCCGGTCGGTCGCCGAGATCTCGGCCCTGCTCCGCGTCCCGCTGGGCGTGGCGAGGGTGCTCGTGGCGGACATGTCAGACGAAGGACTTGTCCGCCTGCACCAGCCGCGCCTCAGCCAGGGACAGCCAGACCTCAACATGCTCGAAAGGGTGCTCAGTGGACTTCGCAGGCTCTAGCCCCGGCCTCACGTCGACGAAGATCGTCGTCGCCGGTGGCTTCGGCGTCGGCAAGACGACGTTCGTGGGGGCGGTGTCCGAGATCCTCCCGCTCACCACGGAAGCGGTGATGACCGACGCGTCCGCGGGCATCGACGACCTCGGGTTGACGCCGAACAAGCAGACCACGACGGTCGCCATGGACTTCGGCCGCCTCTCGCTCGACCGCGACCTGATCCTCTACCTGTTCGGCACGCCCGGACAGCACCGGTTCTGGTTCATGTGGGACGACCTGGTACGCGGCGCGATCGGCGCGGTCGTGCTGCTCGACACCCGCCGCCTGGCCGACAGCTTCCCCGCGATCGACTACTTCGAAGAGGCCAAGCTGCCGTTCGTGGTGGGCATCAACGGCTGGGACGGGCAGTTCATGCACACCGACGACGAGGTGCGCGAGGCGCTGGCCCTGGGGGCGCACGTGCCGATCGTGCGCACCGACGCGCGTAACCGCGAGTCGGTCAAGTCGACGCTGATCTCGCTCGTCGAGCACGTCGTACGCCTGCGCGCGGCCCCCGTCCGCTAGCCGCCGACCGCCCACGGGACGCTCTCCAGCGAGTTGAGCACGGGCACCAGCACCTTCTCCTCGTAGTCGAGATGGGCCTCCAGCTCGGCGGCGACGCGTTCGACCGCCGCCGGGCCGGTGGCCGCGCGCAGCTCCCCGACCAGCGCCGCGATCACCTCGTGCTCCTCGCGCAGCCGGTCGAGGGGCTCTTTCAGTTCCGGACGCAGCCGCTCCAGGTACGGGAACGCCACCCGGTCCTCCCCCGAGTGGTGGAAGTTCAGCGCGTCGCAGAACGTCAGGCAGTGTGCCCGAAGGTCGTCGGCGACCTCCCCGCCCGCCCGCAGTTTCGCCAGCTCGCCTCTGAACCAGTCGTGCACCTTGACCAGTTCGTCCCCGAAAGCCCGTACCCGCTCGTCCATGTCACTATCCTTTGCTCAGACGACGACGTATTTGCTTTGCAAGCAAAGCTAATTTAGACAGCAAGGTATTGGTGATGTCAACCGACGGCTTGAGCGTGGACGAAGGCATCAGGACGCTGCTGCTCCTGATGCCGCGCATGGTGGGCCGGGCCAAGCGGCTGAAGGTGCCCGAGGCGCTGCGGTCGTTGTCGCTGGCACCCCGGCACCTGTCGTTGCTGGCCTACCTGCTGTTCGACGGCCCGACCACGGTCAACGAGCTGGCCGGGCGCCTTGAGGTGGCGCCGGCGACGGTGAGCCTGATGGTGGGCGAGCTGAGCAGGAAGGGCGTCCTGGAACGCCGCGAGGACGACGCCGACCGGCGCCGTACGATCGTCAGCATCGCCCCCGACCACCAGGAGGCGATCACCGAATGGCTCGGCTACGGCGCCACGGCATGGCGGACCGCGCTGGAGCCGCTGACACCGGGGGAACGGCACACGTTCGTGCGCACCCTGCTGGCCTACGAGCAGGCGTTGTCAGGCCGATGACCGGCTGTTGACCAGCACCTCGACGCCGTCGAGCACCCGCTGGAGGCCGAACTCGAAGGCGTGCTCGGGGCTGTAGGCGGCCTGCAGCGCCTCCCCGGCCGCCTGGCCGACCCGCGAGGCCGTCGGGAACCTCGCGGGGTCGCTGATCCGGCTGAGGAAGGGCGCGTGCGCGGCCCACCACTGCATGTCCGTCATGCCGGTCTCGCTCTCGGCCTGGGCGGCCTCGACCGCGCCCCTTGCCGTGCCGTGCACGAAGCCGGTGATCAGCGTGATCACCGAGTCCATCTCCAGGTCGGTCAGGCCGATGCCGTCGATGGCGCGCAGCTCGTAGTCGTACTTGGCGGTGACGTTGGGGCCGAGGGGCGGGCGGCTCACCGCCACCTGGAGCATCCACGGGTGGCGCAGGTAGAGCGCCCAGTTCTCCCTGGCGATCAGATCGAGCCGGGCCCGCCAGCCGCCGGGCACGTCGTCGGGACGGGCGGTCTCGCCGTAGACCGTGTCGAGCATGACGTCGAGCAGCTCGGGCTTGCCCGGCACGTACGTGTAGAGCGACATCGTGCCGACGCCCAGTTTCTCCGCCACCCGGCGCATGGACAGGGCCTGCAGCCCTTCGGCGTCGGCCACCTCGATGGCGGCCCGGACGATGCGGTCGACGCTCAGCTCGGGCTTGCCCTTGCGGCTGGCCCGCTCGCTCGTCCGCCACAACAACGCCAGGCTGCGCGCCGGGTCGCCTTTACCAGGGTACTCAACAGTCACTCTCGTACGGTACACCGTACGGTTGCCAACTCTAATCGTATGTTGTACGGTACGCCGTACGATTCGACTGGGAGGTGGCCATGTCCGCAGTGCTCGCCAAGGGCCTGCGTAAGACGTACGGCTCGAAGAAAGCCCTGGACGGCATCGATCTCGACGTGCCCGCCGGCACGGTCTGCGGCCTGCTCGGTCCCAACGGCGCGGGGAAGACCACGGCCGTCCGCATCCTCACCACGCTGTTGCGGCCGTCGGAGGGCCGGGCGGAGGTGGCCGGGTTCGACGTGGTGGCCGAGCCCCGGCGTGTGCGCGCCGCCATCGGCCTGGTCGGCCAGCAGACGGCCGTGGACGAGATCCTGACCTGCGCGCAGAACCTGGAGCTGTTCGGCCGGCTCCACCACCTGAGCGCGTCCGCCGCCCGCGCCAGGGCCGCCGAGCTGCTGGAACGCTTCGGCCTGGACGGGCACGACGGCCCAGCCAAGGATCTGTCCGGCGGCCTGCGCCGCAGGCTCGACCTGGCCGCGAGCATGATCCTGGCGCCGCCGGTGCTCTTCCTCGACGAGCCCACCACGGGCCTCGACCCGCGCAGCCGCGCCGGGATCTGGAGCGCCGTGCGGGAGCTGGTGGCGGGCGGCACGACCGTGTTGCTGACCACCCAGTACCTGGAGGAGGCCGACCGGCTCGCCGACCGGATCGCGGTGATCGACGCGGGCCGGGTGGTGGCCGAGGGCACGCCGGACGAGCTGAAGTCCACGCTCGGCGGCGACCGGCTCGACGTGGTCGTGCACGACGCGGCCAGGCTCGACGAGGCGGCCGTGATCGTCTCGGCCACGGCCTCGGGGCCCGCCGAGGTCGACCGGGACACCCGGCACGTGAGCGTGCCCGTGGGCGACCGCGTGACGGCGCTCACGCGGGTCCTGCCCGCGCTGGCGGCGGCCGGCATCGAGGCCGAGGACGTCGCGCTGCGCCGTCCGACCCTCGACGAGGTCTTCCTGAACCTGACGACCGCGGGAGGCGATCGATGACCGCACTCAGATGGGCGCTGGCCGACGGCTGGACCGTCGCCCGCCGCGACCTGATCCACTGGGCCAACCAGCCCATGACGGTGCTCTTCGGGGTGCTCTTCCCCGTGGTGATCACCCTGGCGTTCGGCTACCTGTTCGGCGGCGCGGTCGAGGTGCCCGCGGGGGCGGACTACTTCGCCTTCCTCATGCCCGGCATGTACGGCATGACGATGCTCTTCGGCCTGAGCTCCACCATGATCGCCGTGTCCACGGACGTCTCCAAGGGCGTCACCGACCGCTTCCGCTCGATGCCCATGGCGCCGTCGGGCGTGCTGATCGGCCGGGCGGTCGCCGACCTGCTCAACTCGGTCCTGATCCTGGGCGGCCTGCTGCTCTGCGGCCTGGCGGTGGGCTGGCGGCCGGCGACGGCCCAGGGCGCGCTGGGCGCGGTGGCGTTGCTCCTGCTGCTGCGCTTCGCCCTGCTGTGGGCGGGCGTCTACCTCGGCCTGCTCGCCCGGGACCCGGGCGCGGCGGTCGCGATCCAGACGATGGAGTTCCCGATCGGCTTCCTGTCCAACGCCTTCGTCGCGCCCGCCACCATGCCCGGCTGGCTGGGCGCGATCTCGGAGTGGAACCCGCTCTCCTCCACGGTCGCCGCCGCCCGCGAGCTGTTCGGCAACCCGGGCTGGGGCGGCGGGTCGTGGGTGGCCCAGCACGCCGTGCCGATGGCCGTCCTGTGGCCCGTCGTGCTCACCGCCGTCTTCTTCGTCCTGTCCGTACGCCGGTACCGGCATCTGGACCGGTGAGACCGGGTCAGGCGCGGTGGAAGTCCACCGGGTCGGGCGGGAGGGGGGTGTTGCCGAGGACGAGGTCGGCGGACTTCTCGGCGAGCATCATGACCGGGGCGTAGATGTTGCCGTTGGTGACGTACGGCATGGCGGAGGCGTCCACGACGCGCAGGCCGTCCAGGCCGTGCACGCGCATGGTGGCGGGGTCCACGACGGCCGTCTCGTCCACGCCCATCTTGCAGGTGCACGACGGATGGAGTGCCGTCTCGCCGTCCTTGGCGACCCAGGCCAGGATCTCCTCGTCAGTCTGGACGTCCGGGCCGGGGGACAGCTCGCCGCCGTCGAGGCCGGACCAGGCGGGCTGGGACAGGATGGCGCGGGCGTGCCTGATGGCCTCCACCCACTCGCGGCGGTCCTGCTCGGTCGAGAGGTAGTTGAAGCGGAGGGCGGGCTTGTCGCGGGGGTCGGCCGACGTGATACGCACCGAGCCCCGGGCGTCGGAGTACATCGGGCCGATGTGCACCTGGTAGCCGTGGCCGCCGGCCGGGGCCGAGCCGTCGTAGCGCACGGCGATCGGCAGGAAGTGGAACATCAGGTTCGGGTAGGCCACCTCGTCGTTCGAGCGGATGAACCCGCCCGCCTCGAAGTGGTTGGTGGCCCCTGGACCGCGGCGCAGGAACAGCCAGTCGGCGCCGATGAACGGCCGCCGCCACATCGCCAGCGAGGGCTGCTGCGAGACCGGCCGGGTGCAGGCGTGCTGGACGTAGACCTCCAGGTGGTCCTGGAGGTTCTCGCCGACGCCCGGCAGGTCGTGCACCACCTTGACGCCCGCCGATTCCAGCACCGCCTTCGGGCCGACGCCGGAGAGCTGGAGGAGCTGGGGGCTGTTGATCGCGCCGCCGCACAGGATGACCTCGCGGGCCTCGATGCGCTCGCCGCCGCACTGCACGCCCACCGCCCGCGTGCCCTCGAAGAGCACCTTCTCCACGTGGGCCCGCGTCCTGACCGTGAGGTTGGGACGGCGGCGTACGGGATGCAGGTAGGCGCGGGCGGCGCTGAGCCGGCGGCCCCGGTGGATGTTGCGGTCGAAGGCCGCGAATCCCTCCTGGCGGTAGCCGTTCACGTCGTCGGTGAGGGGGTGGCCGGCCTGCTGGACGGCCTCGAAGAACGCCTCGAACAGCGGGCCGCGGGCCGGGCCGCGTTCCAGCTTCAGCGGGCCGTCGTCGCCGCGGAAGGGCGAGCCCGGGTCGGCCAGGCAGTTCTCCATGCGCCGGAAGTACGGCAGGCAGTGCGCGTAGTCCCAGTGCTCCATGCCGGGGTCGGCGGCCCAGCGTTCGTAGTCGAGGGGGTTGCCGCGCTGGAAGATCATCCCGTTGATGCTGCTGGAGCCGCCCAGGACCTTGCCGCGCGCGTGGTAGATGCGCCGGCCGTTCATGTGCGGCTCGGGCTCGGACTCGTACTTCCAGTCGTAGAAGCGGCTGCCGATGGGGAACATCAGCGCGGCCGGCATGTGGATGAAGACGTCCCAGAGGTGGTCAGGGCGGCCCGCCTCCAGCACCAGCACGGACACCGACGGATCGGCGCTCAGCCGGTTGGCCAGGGCACAGCCGGCCGAGCCGCCGCCCACGATGACGAAGTCGAAGCTCAACGCGGAATCCAGTCCTTCCACACGATCTTGTTCTCCTCCACCCACTGCCGGGCGGCCTGCTCGGCGGACTTCTTCCCGTTGATCATGTTGCTGGCCACGGCGTTCTGGTTGTCATTGGTCCAGGTGAAGTTGCGCACCAGCTCGTACGCCTTCCCGCCGCGCTCGGCGAACCGCCGGCTGACGATCTTGTCCAGCAGGTACGGCGGGTAGTCGCAGGCGACCTTGGCGGGCACGTTGTCGCACCCGATCGCGTACGCGGGCAGGTTGACCTTGACCAGCTTGACCCTGGTGAACAACCATTGCGGCTCGTAGAAATACATGAGCAGGGGCGTACGGTTCTTCGTCGCGGACTGTGCGGCCCTGATCAGCGCGTCCTCGCTGCCCGAGTAGACGACCTTGTAATCGAGGCCGAGATTCTTGATGAGAACCTCGTCGTTGGTGACGAATGTCGGGTCGCCGTCGAGCACCTGACCCAAATTTCCGGTTTTGGCTGTCCTAAAGAGGGGCGCGTACTTATTCAGGTTCCGATAGTCGGTTATGTCGGGATATTTCTTGGCCATCCACTCGGGGACGTACCAACCGATCACCCCTTTGTTGCCGGTGAGACCGGCCGACAGCGCCACCTTCTTCTGCTCGATGTACTCCTTCTTCAGATCGTTGTGTCCCCAGTTCTCGACGATCACATCGACCTTGCCGCTTTCGAAATCGCGCCAGGAATCGCTCTCGTTGTTCTTGCGTGTGCTGACCTTGTATCCCAGCTCGTGTTCGAGCAGGTAGGCCAGCACGGCGGCCTGGGCCTCGTAGCCGACCCAGGCGTGCACGTCGATGTTGACCGTGCCCTTGCCCGCGGCGCCGCTCTCGGGGGTGCCGCCGGAGCAGGCCGTCAGGAGCAGGGCCGCGAGCAGCGGCCCGATGAGCTTCTTGGTTCGCATGAGAGGTCTCCGCGACCGCGTCTCCCCCGCCCCCTCCGGCGGGCGGCCGGAGGGGGCGCGGTCAAGAGGGGTCACTTGGGGATCCAGGCCTGCCACTTGGCGGTGTTCGCCTCGACCCACTTCTTGGCGGCCTGCTCGCCGGTCAGGCCGTTGTTGGTCATGTCGTTGGCGACCGCGTTCTGGTCCTCGTTGGTCCAGCTGAAGTTCTTGACCAGCTCGTACGCCTTGCCGCCGGTGTCGGCGAACTTCTTGCTGACGATCTTGTCGAGGTCCAGCTCGGCGTAGTCGCAGGCGACCTTCTTGGCGTCGGCGTCACAACCCTCGCTGTACGCGGGCAGGTTCACCCGGGTCAGCTCGACCTTGTCGAACAGCCAGTGGGGCGTCCAGAAGTAGAACAACAACGCCTTCTTCTGCGCCTGCGCCTGCTCGGCGGCCTTGAGCAGGGCCGCCTCGCTGCCGCCGGTCACCACCTTGTAGTTCAGCTTGAGGTTCTTGACCAGGGCCTCGTCGTTGGTGACGTAGCTGGGGTCGCCGTCGAGCAGCTGGCCCTTGCCCCCGGACTCCGACGTCTTGAACAGGTCGGCGTACTTGTTCAGGTTCTTGGAGTCGGTGATGTCCGGGTACTTGTCGGACATCCACTTGGGGACGTACCAGCCGATGACACCCTTGTTGCCGGTTGAGCCCGCCGAGAGCGCGACCTTCTTCTCGTCGATGAACTTCTTCTTCAGGTCCGGGTGGCCCCAGTTCTCGATGATGACGTCCACGTCGCCGGTCTCGAAGCCCTCCCAGGCGACCTGCTCCTTGATCTCGGGCAGCTCGACGGTGTACTTGAGCTCGTTCTTCAGCAGGTAGGCGACGACGTTCGCGCTGGCCTCGTACCCGACCCACGGGTTGATCGCGATCTTGACGGTGCCCGTCGCCGGCGCGCCGGAGCCGGTGCCGGCCGCCGGGGCGGCGGCGCTGGGGGAGGTCTCCACCTTGGCGCCACCGCCGCAACCCACGGCGGTGAGGCCGAGAACGAGCAGGCCTGCGAGCAGGCGAATCTTCATGTGCGCTTCCTCTTTCGGGGGGAAGGGCGCCTGTCGGCGCCCTGCGTGATGCGGTCGAGCATGACTCCGAGCAGGACGGTCGCGATGCCCGCCACGAAGCCCATGCCGAAATCCGTGCGCTGGGAGAAGCCGACGACCACGTCGTACCCGAGCGCGCCCGCCCCGACCAGGCCGCCGACGACGACCATGGCCAGCGTCATCACGATGCCCTGGTTGGCCGCGAGCAGGATGGCCCGCCGCGCCATCGGGAGTTGTACCTTCCACAGGAGCTGGCCCGGAGTCGAGCCCGCCGAGGCGGCCGCCTCGACGACCGTGGCGGGCACGCCTCTGATGCCGTCCTCGACCAGGCGCACCACGGGTGGCACCGCGTAGATGACCGAGGCGAAGATGGCGGTGAACCGGGTGGTCTCGAACAGGGCCAGCGCCGGCAGCAGGTACACGAAGGCGGGCATGGTCTGGGCGGCGTCCAGCAGCGGGCGCTGGATCGCCGAGTAACGCGGCGAGCGCGCCGCGGCCACGCCCAGCAGCAGGCCGATGACCAGGGTGACGAGCACCGCCACCGCGACCGTGGTCATCGTCTGCATGGCGTGCTCCCACACGCCGAGCAGCGCGATCGCCAGCAGGCAGCCGAGCGCGGTCAGCGCCGGGCGTACGCCGCTCACCCACCAGGCCAGGGTCAGCACCGCGAGGGCGATCAGCCACCACGGGGCGGAGGTGAGCAGGCCCTCCAGCGGGTTGAGCAGGAAGGCCGAGGTCAGATCCTTGACGAACGTCGTGACCGGGTACCAGGTCGTCTCGGCCCAGCGGACCGCGTCGTTCACCGCGCCGGCGAAGGTGACCGTCAGGCCGTCCGGCCAGCCCACGGGCAACACGAACCCGGCCACGAGCCCCACGCCGGCCAGCGCCGCAGCGACCACCAGGTCGAGCCGTCCGACCGTGGCGTGCGCCTCGCGGCGGGCCATCGACATGAGCGTGCGGTCGAGCACCACGGCCATGACGACGATCGCGAGGCCCGCCGGGAGCATGATGCCGACCTGCGCCCGCGACAGGCCGCGGATGATGTCGCCGCCCAGGCCGGGGGCCGAGATCAGGTTCGCGATCACGACCATGGACAGCGCCATCATGATGGTCTGGTTCACCGCCAGCGCCATCGTCGGGCGGGCCAGCGGCAGGTGGACCTTGAACAGCGTCTGCCGGCGGGTCGCGCCCAGCGACGCCGACGCCTCGACGGCCGTGGGGGAGACCCCCTCGACGGCCAGCGCGGTGATGCGGATCGCGGGCGGGATCGAGTAGATCATCGTCGCGATCGCCCCGGCCGGCGCGCCGATGTGGAAGAACAGCACGAGCGGCGCCAGGTACGCGAACGTCGGCATGATCTGCATGACGTCGAGCACCGGCGTCAGCACCCGGCGCACCCGCGCCGACAACCCGGCCCACACGCCCAGCGGCACGCCGATCACCAGCGACAGCAGCACCGAGGCCGCGACCAGGGCCAGCGTGTCCACGCTCGACTGCCACAACCCGAGCACCCCGAACGCGCTCACACCCGCCGCCGCGAGCAGCGCGATGCGCCAGCCGCCGGCCAGCCAGGCCAGCGCGCCGAGGACGCCGATGAGACCGGGCCAGTTCAGGGCGTTCAGGACGGACTGGAAGAAGGTGTAGACCCCGTCGACGAACAGGCGGACGTAGTTGAGGAAGTACAGGAAGAGCGGGCTCTCGTTGCGGTTGTCGTCGATCCATTCGCGCAGGTCGGTGACCGCCAGGAACTGCGGCGCCTCCTTGTCGTGCGGCAGCGTGCCCGTGCCGCGGAAGACCAGGTACGCCGCGGCGAACACGATCGCGACCCCGGCGGGCGCGGCCCATCTCGGGATCCTGAGCTTGGTGGGGGCGCTGACCGCGGTGGTGCTCACGCGCCTGCCCTTGCCGCCGTGTCCTGCCCGGCGAGGAAGGACAGCAGGTCGACGCGGTCCACGACCCCGGCCAGCTCGTCGCCGTCCATCACCCGGATCGGGCGGGAGGAGGCCGAGGCCGCGGCGATGGCGTCCTTGATCAGGGTGGTGACGGGGAGCTGGGGGCCGTCCAGAGGCTCACCGGGCTCGGGGGAGCGGAGGATCCAGCGCAACGTCAGCACGTGGCTGCGCGGCACGTCGCGGACGAAGTCGGCCACGTAGTCGTCGGCCGGCGCGCCCACCAGCTCCTCGGCCGTGCCGAGCTGCACGATCGAGCCGTCCCGCATGATGGCGATCCGCTCGCCCAGCTTGAGCGCCTCGGACAGGTCGTGCGTGATGAACACCATGGTCTTGCCGACCTCGCGGTGGAGCCGGATCACCTCGGCCTGCATGTCGCGGCGGATCAGCGGGTCGAGCGCGCTGAACGGCTCGTCGAACAACATCACCTGGGGATCGACGGCCAGCGCGCGGGCCAGGCCGACACGCTGCTGCATGCCGCCGGAGAGCTGGTCGGGGTAGGCGTCGGCGTGTCCGTCGAGGCCCACGAGTGACAGGATCTCGGCGGCCCGCGCGTGCCGGGCGGCCTTGGCGGTGCCCTGGATCTCCAGACCGTAGGCAACGTTGTCAACGACCTTACGGTGCGGCAACAACCCGAAATGCTGGAAGACCATGCTCACCTGGTGGCGGCGCAGCTCGCGCAGCCGGGCGGGGGAGGCGCGGCCGACGTCCTCGCCGCCGATCCTGATCTCGCCGGCGCTGGGCTCGACGAGTCTGGTCAGGCAGCGTACGAGGGTGGACTTGCCGCTTCCCGACAGGCCCATGACGACGAAGACCTCGCCGGGGCGTACCTCGAAGCTCACGTCGCGGACGGCGGCGGTGCAGCCGGTCCTCTCTCGCAGCGCGGCCGGTTCGAGGTGCCTGTCCTCGCTGTCCAGCACCTTTTGTGCCCTCGACCCGAAGATCTTCCAAAGGCCCTCGACGCTGATAGCCGCGCTGTCGGGGGAATCCCGCACCCTCGCCTCCTCGTTTGCCGGGGCTCAACATATGCGGTGAATAACGCAAATCTCAACGCTGTGACCTGTGAGAGATCCGGCTGCTCCTCGCGTGTTATGTGGTTGGAACGCGCTAATCGCCCATACGTGGACATATAAACATATGAGGGATTATTTCTGGCTAGGTGAACGCCGGGATGGAGCTCCAGCTCGTTGTCTCACCGGACGCAGAAGTTGAATTTCGCCCCGTTATGCGCGGGTGGCCACGCCCGCTTAGGATGTGTTCCAATTACCCGCACTTGCTGATTTCTCTCAAGGGGCGCAGACCCCACAAATACGCCGATTCGGGCGAGGTGCGTTCGGTGACAACACAGCTGGGCGAAAGGCAGGCCAGCGAGGGCAACTGGCGCCTGCGCAATTGGCGCGTGCGCGCGCGGCTGGTCGCCCTCATCCTGGTGCCGACGGCCGCCGCCGTGCTGCTGGGCGGCGTCCAAGTGCTGTCCTCCACGGGCGCCGCCGCCGACTACGACCGTACGAACCGACTGGCCGCGCTGTCCGAGCAGGTGGGCGACCTGACCCACCAGCTCGCCGGCGAACGCGCCAAGACCGCCTGGTACATCGCCAGGAACCGGCCGGTGACCGGGATCGGCGGCGTCCAGGCCCAGATGGACCAGGTGGACGTCGCCATCAGACAGGTACGCGGCACCGCGCAGCAGATCCTCGCCGACATCGAGGGCCGCACCGCCGACCAGATCGAGAACATGCTCAGCCGCCTGGACGACCTGACCTCCCTGCGCCAGCAGGCGCTGGACGCCAACCTGCTCCCCGGCCCCGCCGTCGACCTCTACACGACGGTCGTCAACGAACTGCTCTCCATCCACACCGAACTGATCAAGGGCAGCTCCGACGACGAGCTGTTCCGCCAGACCCGCATGCTGGACGGCCTGGCCAGGGCCAAGGAGAGCGTCTCGTACCAGCAGGCGCTGCTCACCACGGTCCTCGTCGAGGGCGCGTTCGGCCAGGACCAGCTCAAACGTTTCCTGGGAGAGCTGTCCAGCGAGACCGCCGAGCGCAAGGGCTTCGCCGCCGAGGCCACCGCCGACGAGCGCCGCTTCTTCGACGAGACCGTGAACGGCCGCAGCGCCGACCGCATGCTCTTCCTGCGCGAACTCGTGCTCATCAGGGCCTCGGCCTCGCTGCCGCTGCGCGGGCTGGACCTGGCCAAACGCGACGACGCCAAGGAATGGTTCGAGGCGTCCAACGTGGTCGTGGACTCCATGCGCACGGTCGAGCAGCGGCAGTCCGCCGGGATCGTGGCGCGCAGCCGTACACTCGCCGCCGAGGAGCGGCAGCGTGCCATGGTCATCGCGGGCGCGGTGCTCGCGCTGCTGGTCGCCGTCCTGCTGATCACCACCGGCGTGGCCAGGTCGCTGGTCCGGCCGCTGCGCAGGCTGCGCGGCGAGGCGCTGGAGATCGCCGGGCACCGGCTGCCCGACTTCGTCCAGCACCTGCGCGAGTCGCGCGACGGCGCGGTCGACGCCGAGGTGCCGCCCATCGGCATCTTCTCCAGGGACGAGGTGGGCGAGGTCGCCCGCGCCTTCGACGAGGTGCACCGCGAGGCCGTACGGCTGGCGGGCGACGAGGCGCGGCTGCGCTCCAACGTCAACGCCATGTTCGTCAACCTGTCGCGGCGCAGCCAGACCCTGGTCGAACGGCAGCTCACGCTGATCGAACGCCTGGAGCGCGGCGAGCGCGACGACGAGCGCCTGGGCGACCTGTTCAAGCTCGACCACCTGGCCACCCGTATGCGCCGCAACAGCGAGAACCTGCTGGTCCTGGCCGGTCAGGAGGCCGCGCGCAAGTGGAGCGAGCCGATCGAGCTCATGGACATCGTGCGGGCGGCGCTCGGCGAGGTCGAGAGCTACGACCGGGTCAGCGTCCAGGTGCAGTCGGACGTCGCCATCGCCGGGCAGGCCGTCACCGACGTCGTGCATCTGCTGGCCGAGCTGGTCGAGAACTCGGTGTCGTTCTCCTCCAAGGACACCAAGGTGATCATCTCCAGCAGCCGCATCGACGGCGGCGGGCTGATGGTGTCGGTCACCGACAACGGGATCGGCATGACCCCCGAGGAACTGGCGGAGGCGAACTGGCGGCTGGCCAACCCGCCGGTCGTGGACGTGTCCGTGTCGCGGCGGATGGGATTGTTCGTGGTCGGGCGGCTGGCGTTGCGGCACACCATCAAGGTGCAGCTCCGCCGCCAGGACATCGGCGGGCTGACCGCGATGGTGCTGGTCCCGGAGATGTTGCTCACCGCGATCCCCGGCACAGGCCCGCTGGCGGGCTCGATGGCCGGTTCGATGGCCGGTTCGATGGCCGAACCCATGACCGGGCCTCTGGCGGGGTCCATGGCCGGGTCCGGGCACGCCCAGGCCACCGGCGCGGCCCGCCTGGACCAGGGCCGCCGCACCGGCTCCTTCCCCACCGCCGACCCGTTCTCCCCGAACCTGAGTGCGGAGCCGTTCCCCCCGAACCCGGCCGCGGATCCGTTCGGGCCGCCGCACGCGGGTGGCGAGCCGTTCGGGGCGGGGGGCGAGCCGTTCGCGCCGCCCACGGCGCCGATGCCCGCCTACGGGCATCCGTCGTTCGACGCCATGCAGGCGGAGTCCGAGGCGTCGTCGTGGTTCACCTCGACCTCCACACACTCGGTCGAGCTGCCGCAACCGGGCCCGGCCGGTCCGCCCGGCGCGCCGGACTCGTACCCGTCGTTCGCGACCGGGCCCGGGCCGGCCGCGAACGACCCGGCGGCCACGAACGAGTTCCTGCCGATCTTCGCCTCGGTCGAGGACAGCAGCTGGTTCAGCAAGTCGACGCCGACCGCCGACCGCCGGGATCCGGCCTGGACGTCGCCCGCCGACCAGGGCTGGGAGGCCGCGACCACGGCCGCCGAGCCCGCCAAGAACGGCACCACGAGCTCCGGCCTGCCCAAACGCACGCCGCGAGCGAACCTGGTACCGGGTACCGCGGTCCCACAGCCGCCGCCCCCGCCCGTTCCTCCGCTGTCCCCCGACCGGCTGCGTAACAGGCTGGCCAGCTACCAGCAGGGCGTGCGCAAGGGCCGGGCCGAGCTAGAGGAGGACTGATGAAGGAGCTGAGCCAGGGAGCCAGAGACATCAACTGGCTGGTCAGCGGGTTCGTCGAGGAGGTGCCCGGCGTGGCCCACGCCGTGGTCGTCTCCGCCGACGGCCTGCCGATGGCCTTCTCCCGCGGCTTCCCGAAGGACCGCGCCGACCAGCTCGCCGCCGTCGCGGCCGGGCTGGTCAGCCTCACGCAGGGGTCCGCGCGGGTCTTCGAGGGCGGCAGCGTCACGCAGACCCTGGTGGAGATGGAACACGGCCTGCTGCTGGTCATGTCGATCAGCGACGGGTCGTGCCTGGCTGTGCTGGCCGCGCCCGACTGTGACATGGGCCTGGTGGCGTACCAGATGACGATTCTGGTGGAGCGTACGGGGCAGGTGCTGACCCCTGCCGTACGGGCGGAGTTGTCATCCGCGCGCCCTTGGTGATGGGAGTGGACGTTGGCATCGTGGCATGACCGGGAGCCGGAACCCGAGCGCAGCTCGCTGGTACGCATGTACGCCGTCACCGGCGGCAGGACGGCACCGCGTACCGGCCTGGCCATGGAGGCGCTGGTCTCGTCGGCGACCTCGGCGCGACTCGGCATGACCTACACCCGCGAGTACCGCGCGATCAGCGAGCTGTGCCGTCAGGTGCGGTCGGTGGCGGAGATCTCCGCGCTGCTGGCCGTCCCGCTCGGCGTCGCGCGGGTGCTGGTCGCCGACATGGAGGCCGACGGGCTGGTCAAGGTCTACCAGCCGCAGCTCGAGGCGGGCCTCCCGGACCGGAGACTGCTCGAAAGGGTCCTGAGTGGACTTCGCCGGCTCTAGCACAGCGCTCACCTCGACGAAGATCGTCGTGGCGGGCGGGTTCGGCGTCGGGAAGACGACCTTCGTCGGCGCCGTGTCGGAGATCGTGCCGCTGACGACCGAGGCCGTCATGACGGACGCCTCCGAGGGCATCGACAACCTCTCGCACACGCCGGACAAGGCCACCACGACCGTCGCCATGGACTTCGGCCGCGTCTCGCTCGACCGCGAGCTGATCCTCTATCTGTTCGGCACGCCGGGCCAGCACCGGTTCTGGTTCATGTGGGACGACCTCGTACGCGGGGCCATCGGCGCGGTCGTGCTGGTGGACACCCGCCGCCTGGCCGACAGCTTCCCGGCGGTCGACTACTTCGAGGACGCCCGGCTGCCGTTCGTCGTCGGCCTGAACGGCTGGGACGGGCACTTCCCGCACGTGGAGAGCGAGGTGCGGGAGGCGCTGACGCTCTCGCCGCAGGTGCCCATCGTGCGCACGGACGCCCGTGCCCGCCAGTCGGTCAAGAACACCCTGATCACGCTGGTCGAGCACGTCCTCAGCGCCCGCTCCTACTGAGCGTTCCACCAGTAGGCGGCGACCAGTTCGGCCACCAGCGTCTCGGTGAGCAGCGCCACGTCGGGATCGTCGTCGTGGGCGTAGCGGACCGCCGCCGCGGCGTCCTTCACCTCGCCGCCCACGGAGATCACCGTGGAGCCGCGTTCGCGTACCCAGTCCATGGCCTGGGCGTCGTAGGCGGAGCCGGGGAAGAGCAGCGCGCGGTAGTCGAGCGTCTTGGTGAGGTAGACGTCCACGTGCGACCAGTCGCCCGCCTCGCAGGCGTCGGCCGCGCGGCGCGGGCCCTCGCGGAACATCAGCGCCGACTGCTCGGCCGACGACAGCCGTTCGGCGGGGGCGATCGTGTAGACGCCGTGTGGGCCGTCGAGGAGTTCGATGGTGAGCGGGAGCCAGTCGTCCCGGCGGTCCAGGAGGTCGCGGGTGGCCTCGGCGGCCCGCGTGAGCAGCGCGGGCAGGTCGCGTCCCGTTCCGGTGAGGCGGGCTTCGAGCGCCAGGAGCAGGGCCAGCGTGTGCTGGAACGTCCGGCAGGCCACGCCGCCGCGCTCCTCGCCCGCGTTCATGGGGACGACCAGGTCGGCCGCCTCGGTGACGGGCGAGCCGGGCACGTTGGTGATCGCGGCCACGTACGACGGGCCTCCCGCGTAGCGGGCGAGGGCGTCGAGGGTCTCGCGGCTGCCGCCGGTGGCCGAGATCGGCACGACCAGCGTGTCCGGACCGGCCGGGTACGTCGCCGCGGCCGAGGCGTAGTCGGCGTAGGCGTCCACGCCGGCCGCGCGCAGGCGCAGGGCCGCCACCCCGGCGGCGTACCGGGAGCTGCCCATGCCGAGGAACAGCACCCTGCGGACGCCCTCGGGCAGCCCGGCGAAGGGGTCGGCCGCGCGCAGCCCGTCGGCCAGGCCGGCCAGGGCGGCGGGTTTGGCCTCCAGGTCGGCCAGGTAGAGCTCGGAATTCACGGAACGATCTCCTCGGGGTACCAGGTGCGCAGCACGCCCATGGGGGCGTAGCGCCAGCGGGGCAGATGGCGGGCGGCGTAGATCAGCTCCCGGCACTCCTGCTCGACCTCGAACGGGCGGATCAGGGTCTCGTCCAGGAGGTCGGGCCTGCCCTGCTCGGACAGGCGGCGCCGGTAGGCGGCCAGCAGACCCGTACGGGCCGCGCCCGCCCAGGCCGCGGCGTCGGCGGGCGGCGTGCCCCGGCGTCTGATCGCGACCTGGGCCACGTGCTCCAGGCTCGTGGTGAGCTGGGCGACGTCCCTGGCCGCCGGCTGGCGGACGCCGGTGTCGGCGACCGTGGGGTTGCCGTCGAAGTCGATCACGGCGTAGCCGTCGCGCCAGCTGAGGATCTGGCCCACGTGCAGATCGCCGTGGATCCTGATCGCCGGGCTCGCGATGCCCGCCCGCAGCGGCTCCAGCTCGCGGGCCAGGGCGCCGGCCCTGGCGGCCAGCCACTCGCCGTCGGCGTCGCCGGTGAGGTCGAGCGCCTCGGCCAGCGCCCGCGCGGCCCGCGCCGCCGGGTCGGCCGACCGCGCGGACGAGCCGCCCGGCAGGGTGGACAGCGCCACGTGCAGGTCGGCGGCCAGGCGGCCGAGCTCGCCGGCGAACTCCGTGCGGCCCGACTCGGCCTCGTCCACGCACCACTCCCAGCCGTCGCGCGCCTCGGGCAGGTAGCCCGTCACCAGCGCCAGCAGCTCCTCGCCGGCGTCCGTGGCCCGCGTCAGGGCCAGGTACGGGGGCGCGGTGTCCGCGAAGCCGACCTCGACGAGGTGGGCGAAGATCTCGGGCGTCGGGTGGGGGAGCGGGACCGGCGGGGTCAGCCACTTCACGACCACCCGTTCGTCCACGACGACCGAGTGGTTGGTCTGGTCGACGTGCGGTCCGAAGCCGCGCTCGGCGGCCGTCGCACTCAGCGCGGGAAGGGGGTGGAAGCGGCGGATCCCGAAGGGGGCCGGCGGATCGCCCGCGAGGGCCCGCAGCAGGCTCGTGGACAGGCCGTGATCCCGGTCGGACACCGGCTCATCCGCCAGGGCGGCGAGCCTGCGCTCAATTGAATCCCAGTTCAGCAGATTGACCATGGTTCCCGTCCGACGTGTGGAAGGAAGTCTCGCTCATGTTGATATCCCCTGCAACTCCGCGATTCCGCCGGTAATGCGGGCGTACCGGGAAATGCCGCGGCGCCGGACAGGAGGGTACTGTCCGAACCGTGGTGGATCGCCCGGAGAAGCCCGAGCCGACAGGTGATGGCCGGCTCGCCGCCGTCACCGTGCCGGCGGTGATCGTCGTGCCGGCGGTGGCCGGTGTGGCGGTGGGCGTGTGGTGGTCGCTGAGGGCGAACGCGGAGGAGGTCCGGAGGGTGCAGGCCGCCAACCTGCGCGAGATGTCCGTGGTGATCGCGGGACGCCCGTACCGCGGCCAGGGACGGCTCGCTCTCCGACGCGGAGATCGACGACGTGGGTGTTCGGTGTCCGCGCCGCGGGAGAGCGGGAGCTGTCCGGAGGTGACTGCTCATCCCTGGCTGCGTGAATCCTGACTTGTCGCCTGTTTCCGGTGTACCCAACAGGGATCGCACGCTCCTGAGCCGCTAGATTACGGCTAGGAGAGATGGCGCTAAGAGCGCGGCCCAAAGGCGGTCCGGACGCGAGGTGGAGGTCCCTCACGGACCGGGATGAGGCGCATCCGTTATTGAATCCCGATTCAACACTGTGATCAAACTTCCAGGTAGCAATGTCGGGAAAAGTCTTGCTCATGTTGATTTCTGCTGCAACACTCCTGCTCTGGTCTGCCGTGTCCAGTAAGGTCGCGCGACCCCTCAACCCTCAGCACCAGAAGGAGTAGCGGCCGTGTCCCGTACCCGGTTCACCCGTCGACTTCCGGCCGCCGTGGCGGTGGCCGGCCTCGCGCTAGCCGTCGCGGCGTGCGGCGGTGAGTCGTCGAACAGCTCAGACGGCACGACCGCGGCCAAGGCCGAACAGCTCCAGCCCAACGCCGACCTGTCCAAGCAGTCGCTCCAGGTGACGGTCTGGGACGGTTACACGCCCAAGGAGCTGCCCGAGAAGGTCAAGTCGCAGCTCAAGGTCAAGGACATGAAGGTCGGCCTGCACGCGACCAACGAAGAGGCGATGGCCAAGCTGACCGCCTCCGGCGACAGCGGCATCGACGTGGCGTTCGTCTCCGGCCAGTACGCCCAGGCGCTCAACGCCCAGGGCCTGCTGGAGCCCATCCACGCCGAGCTGATCCCCAACCTGGCCAATCTCTACCCCGAGGCCACTCAGCTCTCCTACGACAAGGGCAACAAGTACTCGGTGCCCTACACCTGGGGCACCACCGGCATCTGCTACCGCAGCGACCTGGTGAAGACGCCGCCGACGAGCTGGAACGACATCCTCAAGCCCCCGTCCTGGGCCGAGAAGAAGGTCACCATGATGACCACCGAGCGCTGGCTGGTCCTGCCCGCGCTCAAGGCGCTCGGCTACTCGGTCAACACCGACAAGGACGAGGAGATCGCCAAGGCCAAGGAACTGCTGGTCTCCCAGAAGCCGCACCTGCTCGCCTACGACGACACCACCTTCGGCGACAAGCTAAAGTCCGGCGAGGCGCTGATGGTCGAGGCGTGGGACGGCTGGTGCCCGACCACGGACGAGAAGCAGAACATCAAGTTCGTGGTGCCGAAGGAGGGCAGCGACCTCTGGGTGGACACCATGGTGATCATGAAGTCCTCCAAGAACAAGGAGGCGGCCCACGCCTTCATCAACATGATCCTCGACCCGGAGACCCACCGCTGGGCGGCCGAGAACATCAACTACAAGGTCCCCAACAAGGCCGCCATGGACAAGGTGACCATCGCCAAGGGCTCGCTGCTCGACATCAAGCCGGCGGAGCTGCTCAACGGTGAGTCGATCATCGACCTGGGGCAGGCGTCGACCAAGTTCAGCCGCCTGTCGCAGGAAGTCACGGCCGGATAGTCGTTGGTGCAGTGAGATCCGAGGTCAAGGCCCGGCCGGTGTCCCGTACGCGGGGGCGCCGGCTGGGCGCGTTCGTTTTCCTGTCGCCAGGTCTGACGTACCTGGTCGTGCTGCTGCTGGTGCCGCTGGCGCTGGTGCTCAGCTACACGGTCTTCCAGCGGGGCCGCTTCGGCGGCGTGGTCTACGAGTTCACGCTGGAGAACTTCCAGCGCCTGGCCGACTCGCTCTACCTGGGCGTGGTCGGCGACTCGTTGAAGATCGCGGCGATCACGACGGTGATCGCGTTGCTGCTCGGCTACCCGACGGCGTACCTGATCGCCCAGCTCCCGGCGAAGTGGAAGACGATCGCCCTGGTGGCGATCGTGTTGCCCTTCTGGACGAACTTCATCATCCGCGTCTACGCGTGGATCATCATGCTCAGCGGCCCCGGGCTGATCAACTCGCTGCTGGGCACGAAGCTGGAGCTGCTCTACAACCAGGGCACGATCGTCACAGGCCTGCTCTACTCCTATCTGCCGCTCATGGTGCTGCCGCTGTACTCCACGATCGAGAAGCTCGACCCGCAGTTGCGCGAGGCGTCGGCGAACCTGGGGGCCTCGGCGTTCACCACGTTCAGGAAGGTGACGCTGCCGCTCACGCTGCCCGGCGTGCTGACCGGCGCGATGTTCGTGTTCGTGCCGAGCTTCGGCAACTTCGTCATCCCCGAGATGCTCGGGGGCAGCAAGTCGATCATGGTGGGGAACCTGGTCCGCAACCAGTTCCTGACCGCGCGCGACTGGCCGTTCGGCTCGGCGCTGGTGCTGGCGCTGATCGCGGTGCTGATCGTGTTGCTGCTCGTGCAGGCGTGGGCGGCCCGCCGTGCGTAGATCCAAGCTGCTGTACGTGCCCTTCTGGGCCACCTACGTCTTCCTGTACGTGCCGATCCTCGTCCTGGTCGCCATGTCGTTCAACTCCGGCAAGTCGGCCTACACCTACGAGGGCTTCAGCCTCAAGTGGTACGGCGAGCTGGCCGCCGACGAGAAGATCAGGGACGGCCTGGTCAACACGCTGATCGTGGCCCTGGGCTCGACGGCGATCGCCACCGTGCTCGGCACGCTGCTGGCCGTGGGCCTGGCCAGGTACACCAAGTCCAAGATCCTCGACGCGCTCTCGCTCATGCCCGCCGTGCTGCCCGACCTGGTGCTCGCGATCGGCCTGCTGCTCCTGTACGCGCTGATCAACCAGTTCCTGGCCCAGTGGGACGCCCAGTTCGCGCTCGGCCTGCCCACGGTGACGATCGCGCACGCCCTGTTCTCGATGGCGTTCGTCGCGGCCGTGGTGCGCACCCGGCTCACCAACGCCGACACCTCGCTGGAGGAGGCCTCGCGCGACCTCGGGGCCGGGCCGGTGGTCACGTTCATGAAGATCACGCTGCCGCAGCTCGTGCCCGGGATCGTGGCCGGGGCGCTGCTGGCGTTCACGTTGTCGCTGGACGAGTTCGTGATCGCCTTCTTCACGATCGGCAACGCGGAGCCGACGCTGCCGATCGTCATCTACTCAATGGTTCGTTTCGGGGTGACCCCGAAGATCAACGCGCTGGCCGCGATCCTGCTCCTCGTGAGCTTCACGGCGGTGATCGCCGGGCAGCGGATGACCAAGATCGGGGAGTCACGTGCTCAGGATTGACGGGATCACCCGCAGGTTCGGCGACGTCACCGCGCTCGACGGCGTGTCACTGGAGATCGAGCAGGGCGAGTTCTTCGCCCTGCTCGGGCCCTCCGGCTGCGGCAAGACCACGCTGCTGCGGATCATCGCCGGGTTCGAGTCGCCGGACGCCGGCACGGTCACGCTCGACGGCGAGGACCTGCTGGGCAAGCAG
This sequence comes from Nonomuraea spiralis, assembly GCF_014648435.1. Classification (GTDB taxonomy): domain Bacteria; phylum Actinomycetota; class Actinomycetes; order Streptosporangiales; family Streptosporangiaceae; genus Nonomuraea; species Nonomuraea spiralis. Next base: position 134,660 of record NZ_BMRC01000008.1, on the reverse strand, counting down.
CCCAACCGGCGGCCGATCAGCCTCATGTTCCAGTCGTACGCGCTGTTCCCGCACATGACCGTGGCCAAGAACGTGGCGTACGGCCTGGAACGGGAGAAGTTGCCCCGGCAGGAGGTCAAGCAGCGCGTCGGCGAGGTGCTGGAGACGGTCGGCCTGTCGGCGCACGCCTCGCGCAAGCCCGCGCAGCTCTCCGGCGGGCAGCGGCAGCGGGTCGCGCTGGCCCGTTCCATCGTCAAGCGCCCGCGCCTGCTGCTGCTCGACGAGCCGCTGTCGGCCCTGGACAAGAAGGTCCGCGCCGACATGCAGCTTGAGCTCAAGCGGCTGCAGCACGAGGTCGGCATCACCTTCGTGGTCGTCACGCACGACCAGGAGGAGGCGATGTCGCTGGCCGACCGCATCGCGGTCTTCGACAGCGGCACCGTACGCCAGGTGGACGCCCCCGTGGCCCTGTACGAGCGCCCGCGCTCGCCGTTCGTGGCCGACTTCGTCGGTGCGAACAACCTCTTCGAGGGCGTCTTCACCGGCCTGGACGGGATCAAGAGCGACGAGTTCGGCATGCTGGCCGGCACGCCGCTCGGCGAACCGGCCGCCGACACCAAGGCGCTGCTCGCGGTGCGTCCCGAGAAGATCGAGCTGGCCGACGAGAGCGCGGCCAGGGGCCTGAAGGGCAGCGTCCTGGACGTGAGCTTCTACGGCGGCGTCTCGCACGTCTCCGTGGACGTGCCGGGCCGGGCCAAGCCCGTGCTCGCCGCGGTGCAGGGGGCGAGCACGGTGCAGCCCGGCGCGAAGGTCAAGGTGCGCTGGGAGGCCCAGGACGCCGTCATCATGACGGTCGATCAATGAGCCAGGTCGTTGCCCGTCGCCGCCCGCGCGTACGACAGGATCAGCTCGGCCGCCTCGTCGGGGCCGATCAGCGGGTGCCTGGCGGTGATGCGGTAGCCGTAGGCGTCCTCCAGCGCCACCAGGTTGCGCGAGACGGTCAGGGAGTCGGCCGTCAGCCGGAACACCCCCAACGCGGCCCCGGTGTCCAGGATCGCCTGGTACATCGACACCTGGCGGTCGTACAGCGAGGTGAGCAGCACGCCGTAGACCCGGTTGCGGCCGGCGGCGCCGCCCAGCTCGTTGAGCAGGCGCACGTCGGGGTCGAGCGGCCCGGTCGGCAATCCCGACCGGATCGTGACGACCAGCTTCTCGACCGGGTCGGTGAAGTCGGCCAGGCGGCGCATGCGCAGCTCGTAGAAACGTTCCATGCCCGCGTGCTGGGCCTCGACGAGCAGTTCCCCGAGGTCGGGGTAGTGGTACAGCACGGCTCCGGAGGTCAGACCGGCCTCCTCGGCCACGTGCGAAAGCTGTACACCGTCGATGCCGTGCCGGATGATGGCTCGGCGCGCAGCCTCGATCAAGTCGATGCGCCGGTCACTACGGCTTTTTCTCTGGGCCACGACCACCACCCCCCGTGCGTTTGGTCACCATTCAGATCGGCCGTGACCATAGTGCACTTAACTTGCGCTTCACGCTAGATGAGTATTTGAATTCCTCTTCAATTTGACGAGTTCCCCCGGAGTTCACGATGTCCCTCACCATCCTGTTCATGCCAGAGAGCGCGTACGGCCCCACGAACAACAGCATCGGCATCGGCGACATTCTCCGTCGCCGCGGGCACCGCGTCGTCTTCGCCGCCGAATCCTCCTGGAAGGGCAAGCTCGAAGCGCTCGGCTTCGAGGAGGACCTCGTCGACCTCGCCCCGCCGGCCGAGAACGCCGAGGAGCAGGACGCCGGCCAGTTCTGGAAGGACTTCATCCGCGAGACCGCGCCGGAGTACCGCAAGAGCACGCTGGAGCAGCTCGACACCGTCACCAAGCCCATCTGGGACTCCCTCATCGACGGCGCCAAGTACTGCGAGCCGCAGCTCAAGGCCATCATCGAGCGCGTGAACCCGGACGTGATCGTCGAGGACAACGTGATCACGTTCCCGGCGCTGCTCACGGCGGGCAAGAAGTTCGTCCGCATCGTCTCGTGCAACCCGCTGGAGGCGCGCGGCGAGAACGTCGCGCCGGTCTTCTCCGGCCTGCCCGCCGACGACCGCTCCGGCTGGGACGCCTTCCGCGCCGAGTACGACCGCACCCACCGCGAGATCTGGACCGCCTTCAACGAGTGGTGCGTCGAGCAGGGCACCGCCCCGCTGCCCGACCTGGACTTCATCCACGAGGGCGACCTCAACCTCTACGTCTTCCCCGAGATCCTCGACTACACCGACGCCCGCCCGCTCGGCCCGTCCTGGCACCGGCTGGACTCCTCGGTGCGCGAGACCGACGAGGACTTCACGCTGCCCTTCGAGCGCAACGACGGTTCGCTGGTCTACTTCTCGCTCGGCTCGCTCGGCTCCTCCGACGTGGAGCTCATGCAGCGCGTGATCGACATCCTGGCCGGCACGCGGCACCAGTACATCGTCTCCAAGGGCCCGCTGCACGAGGAGATCAAGCTCGCCGACAACATGTACGGCGCCGAGTTCCTGCCGCAGACGAAGATCATCCCGCTGTGCGACCTGGTCATCACGCACGGCGGCAACAACACCACCACCGAGGCGGCGCACTTCGGCAAGCCGATGATCCTGCTGCCGCTCTTCTGGGACCAGTACGACAACGCCCAGCGGGTGGACGAACTCGGCTACGGTGTCAGGCTTTCGACCTACACCTTCACCGACGAGGAACTGACCGGCGCGGTGGAGCGCCTGCTCGGCGACACCGAGATGCGCGCCAGGCTGGCCGCCGCGGGCGAGGAGATCCGCCGCCGCGACGGACTGCGCAAGGCCGCCGACCTGATCGAACAGCTCGGCCAGTAGGGATTTCGAGGACTTCCATGCGTGAACTGATCAACCCCGCCACCGGCCTCCCGTGCGCCGAGATCCCGGACACGCCGGTGGCGGACGTGGCGGCGGCCGTCCGGACCGCCCGGGGCGCGTTCGAGGAGTGGGGGCAGACCACCCCCGCCGAGCGGCAGCGGCTGCTGCTGCGCCTCGCCGACCTGGTGGAGGCCGACGCCGAGGAGCTGACCAGGCTGGAGGTGGAGGAGACCGGCAAGCCGGCGGCCGTGTTCAGGGACGGCGAGCTGCCGTTCGCCGTCGACAACCTGCGCTTCTTCGCCGGGGCCGCCCGCTCCCTGGAGGGCTCGGGCGCCGGGGTGTTCAGCCCCGGCTACACCTCGGTGCTGCTGCGCCGTCCCGTCGGGGTGGTGGGGTCGATCGCGCCGTGGAACTTCCCGTTCGTCATGGCGGTGTGGAAGGTGGGCCCGGCCGTGGCCGCCGGCAACGCCGTGGTGATCAAGCCGGCGCCGCAGACGCCGCGTACGACGCTGCGCCTGGCCGAGCTGTTCGCCGCGGCGGGCGCGCCCGAAGGGCTCGTCCAGGCCGTCACCGGCGACGCCGAGGTCGGCCAGGCGCTGGTGACCGACCCGGGCGTGGACATGGTCAGCGTCACCGGCTCGACCGGCACCGGCCGGGCGGTGATGAGCGGCGCGGCGGCCACGCTCAAGCGGGTGCACCTCGAACTCGGCGGCAAGGCGCCGGCGCTGGTGTTCGAGGACGCCGACCTGGCCGAGACGGCCCGCGGCGTGGCCATGGGGGCCACGTACAACACCGGACAGGACTGCACCGCGGCCACCCGCGTGTACGTCGCCCGCGAGGTCCACGACGACGCCGTCGAGGCCATCCGGGAGACGCTCGCCGGCATCACCGTGGGCGACCCCTGGGACCCGGCGACGGACATCGGCCCGCTGATCTCGGCCGCCCACCGCGAGCGCGTGCACGGCTTCGTCGCGCGCTCCGGCGGGCGGATCGTGCACGGCGGAGCGCCGGTCGAGGGGCCCGGGTTCTTCTACCCGCCCACGCTTGTGACCGATGTCGCACAGGAGAGCGAGATCGTCCAAGGTGAACTTTTCGGACCGGTCCTTGTGGTGCTCCCGTTCGACGGCGAGGACGAGGCGGTCCGGCTGGCCAACGACACTCCGTACGGGCTGGCCTCGTCGGTGTGGTCGCGGGACGTGGCACGGGCGATGCGCGTGGCGCACCGGCTCGACGTGGGTGTGACCTGGGTGAACGATCACCTGCCGATCGCCAGCGAGGCGCCGCACGGCGGCGTGAAGGGCAGCGGGTTCGGCAAGGACATGAGCCAGGAGGCGGTGCAGGAGTATTCGGTGACGCGGCACCTGATGGTCAAGCACGCGGCGCCCGCGGAACGGGATTCGTTCCGGCCTGCCTGAAAACGTGTACGGCGATATGTCGCCCAAAGCTTAGCTTTGGGCGCATTTAGTGGGAAATGTACGGTTGGCCGTCTGGTACGGACTGTGTTCCAATTACCCAGCCGGACAGAATCCCATGCGCCACACGCGTGTCTGATTTTCTTTCGAGCACGTACCGGCGAGAGGTTGCGAGAGTCAGTGAGGACGGAAAACCCCAGGCACACGAGGTCAGGGGAGTACACAGGCGGAAGGTTCCGGCTGGGGAACTGGCGTGTGCGCTCGAGGTTGATCGCGCTGATCCTCATCCCCACCATCGTGGGCGTGCTCCTCGCGGGCGTGCAGCTCGCCAACGCCATCGGGACGAGCTCCGAGTACCGCCGGCTGACCCAGGTCGCCGAGCTGGTGCAGCGCATCGGCGGGCTCAACCACGAGCTGGCCAAGGAGCGCACGCTCACCGCGTGGTACGTCACCGACCAGTCGAAGGCGGGGCGTTTCGTCCAGCTCAAGACCCAGCGCGCGGCCGTCGACGCGGCCAAGAAGAAGGTCCTGGCCTCGGCGAACGCCATCGACGCCGCGCACGCGGCCCGTATCCGCGACGGCGTGGAGAACATGCGCCGCTGGCTCAGCGGCCTCGACAGCCTCCGTACCTCGATGGTCGCCGAGGGCGTGCCCCCGCGAGCCGCGATCACCACGTACACGACGATGATCGGCGTCTTCTCCGCGATCCAGGGCGACCTGGGCGACGGCGTGAACGACGACGACCTCCAGGGTGACGTGGCCGCCCTCGGCTCGCTGCAGCGGGTCAAGGAAGAGGTCTCCAGGCAGCAGGCCATTCTCATGATCGCGCTCATCGAGCGTGAGCTGGACTACGACGACCTGTCGGAGTTCCTGGGCTCGTGGAGCCGCCAGCAGGCCGAACTGGCCGCCTTCGAGCAGGCGGCCGACCCGGCGGACCTGAAGGCGTACCAGAAGGGCATGCGCGGGCCGGACATCGACCGCGCCGACGCCATGCGCCAGCGCGCCCTGGCCCAGGTACGCGAGTACAACCGGATCAGGGACCTCGACGTCACCTCCGCGCGTGACCTGAGCCGCTGGTACGACAGCACCACCCTGGCCGGCAACGCCATGCGCAAGGTCGAGGACGGCCTGGCCACCAAGATCGTGACCAGGGCCCGCGAGCTGAGCGACACCGAGCAGCGCAACGCCATCATCAGCGGCGCGACCATCCTCGTCCTGCTGCTGCTCGTCCTGATCATCACCACCCGCGTGGCCGGTTCGCTGGTCCGCCCGCTGCGCCGGCTGCGTGCCGAGGCGCTCCAGGTGGCCACCACCCGGCTGCCCGAGACCGTCCGCATCCTGCGCGAGTCCGGTGAGGGCGCGCAGGTGCCCGAGGTGCCCTCGGTCGGCGTCAACACCCGTGACGAGATCGGTGAAGTGGCGCGGGCGTTCGACGAGGTCCACCGCGAGGCGCTCCGGCTGGCCGGCGACGAGGCCAAGCTGCGCGCCAACGTCAACTCCATGTTCGTCAACCTCTCCCGCCGCAGCCAGACGCTGGTCGAACGGCAGCTCCAGCTCATCGAGGGCCTGGAGCAGGGCGAGGAGGACGAGCAGCGGCTCGCCAACCTCTTCCGCCTCGACCACCTGGCCACCCGCATGCGCCGCAACAGCGAGAACCTCCTGGTCCTCGCCGGCCAGGAGGCCGCGCGCAAGTGGAGCGAGCCGGTGCCGCTGGTCGACATCGCCCGCGCCTCGCTGTCGGAGGTCGAGAACTACGAGCGGGTCCAGATCAAGATCCCGTCCGGGACGCTGATCGTCGGCCCGGCCGTCACCGACGCCGTCCACCTGCTCGCCGAGCTGATCGAGAACGCGATCTCCTTCTCGCCCCGCGAGAGCAAGGTCGAGGTCGCCAGCGTGGCCGCCGACGGCGGCGTCATGATCTCCATCAACGACCTGGGCATCGGCATGAGCCCCGAGGAGCTCTCCGAGGCCAACTGGCGCCTGGCCAACCCGCCCGTCGTGGACGTCGGCGTCTCCCGCCGCATGGGCCTGTTCGTGGTCGGCCGCCTGGCGCTGCGCCACGGCATCCGCGTCCAGCTCAGCATGCGGGAGAACGGCGGCCTGAGCGCGCTGGTGATGATGCCCGACATGCTCATCAGCGGCGGCGCCGGCATGCCGCAGCAGCCCGGCAGCCAGTACGAGGCGTTCACCACGTTCGACCCGAGCCAGTTCGGCGCCCCCGCCCAGCCTGCCCAGTCGAGCCAGAACGGCGGCGGCGCCTACGTCTCCGCGCCGGACTCGCCGGACCGGGTGATGGACACGCAGTGGCCGGGCTCGCTGCCCGCGCCGGGCACCGGCAACTGGCCGTCCTTCGCCGACGAGTCCGCCCAGGAGGAGACCCGCTGGGGCTCCTTCGCCGAGGAGCCGGCCAAGGACGAGCCGCGCTGGCCGTCGTTCGCCGAGGACCCCAACCCGTCGTCCTTCGGCGAGGACCCGAAGCCGTTCTTCGGTGACGAGCCCAAGCCGTTCTTCGGCGAGGAGCCCAAGCCGTTCTTCGCCGAGGAGCCGCCCGCGGCCCAGCCCGAGCCGCAGCCGCAGGCCCAGTGGGGCGAGCAGCGCTGGCCGTCCTTCGCAGAGCAGCCGCCGCCCCTCCAGGACGACGAGCCCCGCTGGCCCTCCTTCGCCACCGAGCCGCCGCAGGGCGGCACGGAGGAGCCCCGCTGGTCGTCCTTCGGCTCGCCGTCCTTCGGCGACACCTCGCTCGGCCAGTCGGCCTTCGGGGAGGAGCAGTCGCGGCGGTCCCTGTTCGAGTCGGTCGACCGGCCGCGCCCCCCGGCGTACGGCGAGGAGCCGTACCGGTCGGCGTTCGGCGACCTCCAGGGGTTCGGCGCGGAGGAGTCCAAGCCCGCCGACCAGTACGAGCAGAGCGGTCAGCCCGGCGCCTACGGCCCGTTCGGCCCCGGCGACTATTCCTCGCAGGACCTGACCGGCCCGCTCCCCGTGGTGCGCACCTCGCCCATGGAGGAGCAGAGCGAGGAGTTCCTGCCGATCTTCTCGTCGGTCGGCTCGGACTGGTTCCGCAGGCCCGACCCCGAGGAGCTCGGCCGGCAGGACGCCGAGCCCGAGCACGAGATCACCGCCGTGCACCCGGCCGTGCCCGCCGAGCCGCCCGCGCCGCCCGCCGCCGCGCCGGCGCCGCCGGTCGGCCGGTCCGGGCTGCCGCAGCGCAAGCCCGGCCAGTCCGGCGCCGGCGCGTCGTGGTCCTCGCCCGCCGACTCCGGTTTCCAGGCGGCCCAGGCCGCCGCGCAGCCCGCCCAGTCCGGCACCACGGCCTCGGGTCTGCCGCGGCGCGTGCCCAAGGCCAACCTGGTGCCGGGTACGGCCAGTCTCGCCGAGCCGCAGCCCACCTCACCGGCGCCGCAGATCTCGCCCGAGCGGTTGCGCAGCAGGCTCTCCAGCTTCCAGCAGGGAGTGCGGCAAGGCCGCGCGTTCACCCGCGGAGAAGAGAATGAGGAGGACAAATGAGAGAGATGAGCCAGGGAGCGCGTGGCATCAGCTGGCTGATCACCGACTTCGTGAACAACGTGCCGGGCGTCGCGCACACCGTCGTGGTGTCGTCCGACGGCCTGCCGCTGGCCTTCTCGGAGGGTTTCCCCAAGGACCGGGCCGACCAGCTCGCCGCGGTCGCCTCGGGTGTGATCAGTTTGACCCAGGGTGCCGCGCGGGTCTTCGAGGGCGGAATGGTGACCCAGACCGTCATCGAGATGCAGCGCGGGCTCTTGATGATCATGTCCATCAGCGACGGCTCCTGTCTGGCCGTCCTGGCGGCCCCCGACTGTGACATGGGCCTCGTGGCGTACCAGATGACGCTGCTGGTCGAGCGGGCCGGTCAGGTGCTCACCCCGGCCGTACGCGCCGAGCTGCAAGCGGCCCGCCCCCGCTAGCGGGCGGTGACAGGAGATCATGGTGTCAGGTCAGGGTTGGGCTGGTGATAGCACTCCGCCGCATCCGGCGGCCCCTCGTCCGCAGAAGCCGAGCTCCCTGGTACGGCCCTATGCCGTGACCGGGGGGCGCACCGCGCCGCGGATGAAGTTCGCCATGGAGGCTTTGGTGTCCTCCGTGACGTCGGAATACCAAGACATTTCCCTACTGAGTCCGGAGTATCAGGCGATCATTCAGCTGACCCGGAACGTCCGGTCGGTTGCCGAGATCTCCGCCCTTTTACGCCAGCCCCTTGGTGTGGTCCGGGTGCTGATCGCCGACATGGCGTCGGAGGGCCTGATCCGCGTGCACCAGCCTGCGCTGGACGCGGGAAAGCCGGACCTCAACTTGCTCGAAAGGGTGCTCAGTGGACTTCGCAGGCTCTAGCCCCGGTCTGACCTCGACGAAGATCGTCGTGGCCGGGGGCTTCGGCGTGGGGAAGACGACGTTCGTGGGAGCGGTCTCGGAGATCCTGCCGCTCACCACGGAAGCGGTCATGACGGACGCCTCGGCCCACGTCGACGACGTCTCGCTCACGCCGAACAAGACGACCACCACCGTGGCGATGGACTTCGGGCGTGTGTCGCTGGATCGCGATCTGATTCTGTACCTGTTCGGCACGCCCGGACAGCACCGGTTCTGGTTCATGTGGGACGACCTGGTACGCGGTGCGATCGGCGCCGTCGTCCTCGTGGACACGCGCCGTCTCGCGGACAGCTTCCCCGCGATCGACTACTTCGAAGAGGCCAAGCTGCCCTTCGTGATCGGCATCAACGGCTGGGACGGCCAGTTCGCCCACGCCGAGGACGAGATCCGGGAGGCCCTGTCCGTCGGCGGCCACATCCCGATCGTCCGCCTGGACGCACGCCAGCGCGACACGGTGAAATCCACCCTGATCACGCTGGTGGAACACGCGCTCACCCGCCACTCGCACACGCCGGCATAGGCGCGAGCGCCCCGGGCGCGCGCCCATCGATCCGCGCGCGCCCCGGACGGCCGCAGAAGGCCGGGCGGCGGGCTCAGGCGACGGGGTCGGAAGTGGGTTCCTCGGCGGGTTCGGCGTCCGGGTCGGAAGTGGGTTCGACGGCGGGTTCCGCGGCGGTGGCGTGGCCGCGCACCAGGCGGCCGACCTCGGCGCGCAGGTGGACGAAGTCGGGGTGCTCGCGGGTGGTGATCTGGTCACGCGGCCCGGGCAGGTCGACCTTGAGATCGCCGACCACGTGCGCGGGCGCCTTCGACAGGACCACGACGCGGTCGCCGACGTAGACGCTCTCGTCGATGTCGTGCGTGATGAGCACGATCGTCATCTGGTGGTGCCCGCGCACCTTCAGCACGAGGTCTTCGAGGTCCTCGCGGGTCTGGGCGTCGACCGAGCCGAAGGGCTCGTCCATGAGCATGAGCGAAGGCCGGTAGGCCAGCGCCCGCGCGATGGCCACCCGCTGCTGCATGCCGCCCGAGAGCTGGAACGGGTACTTCTTCTCGGCGCCCTGGAGCCCGACCGACTCCAGCGCCTCCTGCGCGGCCTCGCGGCGCTTCTGCTTGTCCATGCCCCTGCGGCGCAGCGGCAGCGCCACGTTGTCGGCCACCGACATCCACGGGAACAACGAGCGGCTGTAGTCCTGGAAGACCACCGCCAGGTTGTCCGGCGTCTGGCGGACGAGCTCGCCCTCCACCCTGACCTCGCCGCCCGTCGGCCTGATCAGCCCGGCGATGGAGCGCAGCAGGGTCGACTTCCCGGCGCCCGACGGCCCGACGATGCACAGCAGTTCGCCCGCGGCGACGCTCAGGTTCAGGCCTTCGATGGCGTGGTGAGCGTTGGGGCCACCGCCGCCGTACACGTGGGAGAGGTTCTCTATCTCGAGCATGGATGTCCTAGGTGGCGAGACCGCGTGCGGAGGGCCGGCTCAGGGAGCCGGAAATGTCGGTATGGCTCTACGGTGTCGGATCTTACCCCTGAGGCTTCGCGGCTGTCATGGGATGCGTACGCTCCACGACTCCCGCTCGTTCAGCGCCCGGACGTCGGCGTCGGAGATCCGTCGTTGCGCGCCGGCCATGGTGGCCAGCTCGGCCTCCGTCAGCACGTCGGCGATGTCGGCGAACCCGTCGGGCGCCCGTTCGGTCACCAGCCTGATCGTGTCCTCGATCGGCAGCGCCCGATGGGCCAGCACCAGCGCCGACGTGGGCGGACGCCGCTCCTCCTCGTACGCCTTGAGCGCCGTCGCCGGGTCGTCGAAGGTCGCCAGGCACCTGGCCAGCACCCGCGCGTCGAGCACGGCCTGCGAGCCGCCGTTCGACCCGATCGGGTACATCGGGTGCGCGGCGTCGCCCAGCAGCGTCACCCGGCCCTCGCCCCAGGTGGGCAGCGGGTTCCGGTCCACCATCGGGTACTCCAGGATGCGGCCGGAGGCGGCGAGCAGTCCCGGCACGTCCACCGGCCGGTACCGCCAGTCCGCGAAGTGCGCGGCGACCTCGTCCGGCCGGCCCTCGCGCGACCAGTCGGCCTCCGCGACGACGCCCGGCTCGGCCACCCGTACCTCGGCCACCCAGTTGACCAGCCGGGGATTTCCGGCCGAGATGTGATACGTCACGAACTTCCCGGCCAGGTTGGAGCCGCCCACCAGCACCGTGGCGCCGTCCAGGATCGGGTCGGCCTCGGCCAGCCCGCGCCACATCCTGATGCCCGCCCACAGCAGCGGGTCGCTGGACGGATGCAGCAGGGCCCGTAACGAGGACTGCACCCCGTCCGCGCCGACCAGCACGTCCACCCGTTCCTCCAGGAGCTCGCCGCCGCGCCGGAGCCGGACGAGGACCTGGTCGCCGTCCTGTTCGAAACCCTCCAGGCGCACACCCGTACGGACCGGGCCCACCCGTTCCTCGACCGCGGCCAGCAGCGCCATCTGCAACTCGCCCCGATGGATGCTGTACTGCGGCCAGCGGTATCCGGCCGAGCGCCCGCGCGGCAGAGCCAGGATCGTGTTGCCGTGCCGGTCGGCGAAGGTCATGAAGCTCGTCTCCACGCCCAGCGCGGCCAGCTCGCCGGCCAGTCCCAGCTCGGTCAGTTCCCGTACGGCGTGGGGTTGCAGGTTGATCCCGACACCCAGCGGCCTCAGCGTGGAGGCGGCCTCCACCACCACGCACTCCAGCCCGGCCGCCGCCAGGCTGAGCGCGGTGGTGAGCCCGCCGATCCCGCCGCCCACGATCATCGTCCGCACGTCGCCCCCAGTGGTCTCGATCCGATCGCGTGCTCCTGACGCGGAACATGACAGTAAGTTTCTCCTCCTATGACGGCCGAAGACCAGATTTATCCCACTAACCTCGTTCCTATCTGGCTGTGAGGTGTCTGATGCACGGATTCAGCGACGGCGAGTTCGCGTACCTGCTTGAGCACGACCTGGCCCGGCTGGCCACCGCGGCCGGGGGAACGCCGCACGTCGTGCCCGTACGGATCCATCTCCAGCCGGACCGCGGCATGATCGCGGTCGGCTCGCGCATGTTGCCCGGTGGCGTACGTCCCCGGCGGTACCGTCGCGACGTCCGGAGCAACCCCGAGGTGTCGCTCGTCGTGGACGACTTCACCGAGGACGGACCGCGCGGCGTCCTCGTCCAGGGGATCGGGCGCGTCCACCCCAAGGGCGGCGAACGGCTGAAACCCGGGTACGAGCCCGTATGGGTGGAGATCATGCCGCTCGCCGTCGCGTCCTGGGGCATCGACACGGCCGCCTACGACCCGCCGCGCAGCCGCCCGGTGGCCGCGGGCACGTTCACCGCTCCGTGAGCTGCTGCGCGCCGAGGTGCCAGGCCAGCACGCGCCGCTCGGCCACCAGGAACAACTCGTTGAGCAGGTAACCGAGCACGCCGAGCAGCACGATCCCGGCCCACATCGCGGGCAGGTCGAACGTCGAGTACGCGGTGGTGAGCTGGAACCCGATGCCGTTCGAGGCCCCCGGCAGCAACTCGGCGAAGACCATGACGATCAGCGACAGGGACAACGCCAGCCGCAGCCCGGCGAACATCTTGGGCAGCGCCGACGGCACGACGACCCGCACCAGGCGCTCGGCCCTGGACAACCGGAACACCCGGCTGGTGTCCAGGTGCAGCGGATCGACCGCCCGCGCGCCGTCGGCCGTGTTGAGCAGCACCGGCCACACGACGCTGAACACGATGAACGCGAGCTGCATCCGCAGCCCGAAGCCGAACACCACCAGGAACACCGTGACCAGCGCGGGCGGCGGGATCGCGCGCAGGAACTGCAGCACGCCGTCCAGGTAGTCGTAGACCCGCGCCGACAACCCGAACGCCAGCCCGAGCACCACTCCGGCCAGCGCCCCGCCCGCGAACCCGGCGGCCATCCTGCCCAGGCTCGGCAGGATGTTGTCCACCGCCTCGCCGGTCAGGAACAGGCTGCCGGGCGGCCCGGAGAACCACATCTGCCGCATCCGGTCCACGATCGCCGTGGGCGGGGGGAAGAACGCGCTGCCCGCCAGGCGCGTAGCCGCCTCCCAGGCCAGCAGGAGCACGACCAGCACGGCCACCCGGAACGCCGCGCCCCGCGTGCGGTCCCGCGCCGCGGGCCCGCGCCCGGCCCTGGTCACGCCCCCTCCGCGAGCCGGGCGTGGTGCCAGCGGAAGGCGCGCCGCTCGGCCGCCACCAGCAGCGCGTTGACCAGTACGCCGAACATCCCCACCCAGAACACGCCGGCCAGGATGTCGGTCATCCTGGCCGGGACCGCGATCCCGGCGAAGAAGATGAACACGCCGATGCCCTCCCCGCGCCCGGCCACGATCTCGGTGCTGACGGTCAGGATGAGCGCCACGGACGCCGCCAGCCGGACACCCGTGGTGATGAACGGCGCCGCCGACGGCAGGCTGACGCGCAGCAACACCGACGGCGGGCCGAAGCCGTAGGAGCGCAGGGTCTCCTTGGCCACGGGGTCGACGCCGCGCAGGCCGTACATGGTGTTGTAGAGGATGGGCCACATGGCGGCGTAGACCACGAGGGTGACGCGGAGCTGCAGGCCGGTGCCGATCACGAGGGCGACCAGCGGGATCAGCGCCACCGACGGGATCGGCCGCAGGAACTCCACCACCGAGCGCGTGGCGGCGTCGATCACCGGCACGCTGCCGAGCAGCAGGCCGAGCGGCACCGCCACCAGCACCGCGATGCCCAGCCCGAGAGCCCAGGCGAGCAGGCTGGTGAGGGCGTGCTCGCGGAAGGCGGGATCGGCGAGCAGCGCCGCGCCGCGCCCGACGATCCGGGTGGCGGGCGGCAGCACCTCGGCGTCCACCAGCCCCGACCGGCTCACCAGCTCGACGAGGACGGCGAAGCCCACCGCCCCCGCCACCCGGCGCGACCACCGCGTGGCGGGGCCGGCCGGACGGCGGGCTGCCAGGCCCGTGGTGCTGACGCTCACCCCGACGTCGTCGGCGACATCAACGTCTTGACGTCGATCTCCTTGGTGAGCCACTTGGCCTCCCACATCCAGTCGGCCACCCGCTGCAGCCGCACCGGGTTGTCGGAGCTGGAGAAGTAGGGGAAGGTGACCGTCGCCGCCGTGGACGCGTCGATCTGCGTGAAGTTCGGCAGCACCTTGGCCACCACCTCACGGTTGTTCTCCATCAGCTTGGCCGCGTTGTGGATGGCCCGCTGGAAGGCCGCCGCCGTCTTCGGGTTCTTCTCGTACCAGTCCTGCGTGCTGATGTACCCGGAGATCGGGAACTCGGCCGCGGGGCCGGAGGCCGGGTCGAGGATCTTGCGGGCGCCCATCTGCGAGGTCGCCGCGGTGACCAGCGGCTCGCCCAGGTAGGCGGCGTCGATCTGGCCGTTCTTCCACGAGGCCATGATGTTCTGGAACGTCACGGGGACGTACTTGATCGTGGCCGGGTCGACGTTGTTGGCCTTGAGCACCTGGGTGAGCGCGAGCTCCTGGAAGTTGTGCAGGACGTTGACGTTGATCGTCTTGCCTTCGAGGTCTTTCGCCGTCTTGATGGGGGAGTTGGGCAGCGCCATGATGCTGAGCGAGTCGGGGGCGGCCCGCGAGCCCTCGGCGAGCACGTGGATCTTGAGTGCGCCCTTGTCGTGCGCCTGGAACATCGACACGTAGTTGCCGAACATGGCGTCGATCTCGCCGTTGACCATCATGGGGATCGCCTCGGGCGCGGCCTGGACGACCTGCGGGGTGACGTCGAGCCCTTCCTGTTCGAAGAGCTTCTGGTCGATGGCGACGTAGATGGCGGCACTGTCGATGGCGGGCAGGGTAGCGATCTTGATCTTCGTCTTCTCCAAGGCGCCGCCACCGCCGCTGGCGGAGGCGGAGGGTGGTGCGCTGGCGGTGGTTGAGCCGCCGGTGCTGCACGCTACGGCGCCTAAAGTCACAGCGAACCCGATGATGGCGGCCTTGGCGGAGCGGCCAAGCCTCATGTCAGGGACTCCCTTCGAGACGTGGAGAGCCGGGGGTACCGGGTGGCTGTCTGCCCCCGGGGCTGAGTGCCTGACGAACAAGCAGGAAACGACCGTAGCACCACATTGCTAGTCATTATCAAGAAAATGACTCTTGTGGTTGCAATGTCCGTTTGTCGCTCTATCGTAAATAGAGGCGAGAGATGTCTTTGTCCGTTTTGCGAAAGAGGGTGGCGAGCGGGGCCTCTGTTACTGGTGGGACTACTCGGATCAATCCGCGGGCTGAAGGGGGCTTGCGGAATCATTTGGGCTGCCCGTTTGTGCAGGTAGGCGGCGGTCTACCAATTCTGTCACAATTTTTGGACAATCAGGGATATAAGCCTCAAGGGGGCACTATAGGTGGTTGGTCCTGACCGGTACCTGTGCTCCAATGGCCCTCATCTCGGATTGTACATATTGCCCCACGTGCATTTACCTGCATGGTCTTCGAGAATTCCCCTCCGGGGCGAGAGGTTGCGAGGCAAGTGAGAACGCAGAGCGCTGAAGCTTCCGCTGACCGCGAGCCGCACGGGCACCAGAAGCGCCGGCTGCCCAAACCTGCTTCAAACAGGTTCGGATTGGGCAATTGGCACGTACGGTCGCGCCTCGTGGCGTTGATCGTCGTCCCCACGGCCGTCGCGGTGGGCCTGGGCGGGCTGAACGTGATCACCTCCCTCAGGGACGCCAACACCTACCAGACACTCAGAGAGGTCGCCGAGCTCAGCGAGCAGCTCGGCGCCGTCACGCACGAACTGGCCTTCGAGCGCGACCAGACCGCTCTCTACATCGCCCAAGGCCGTCCGGAGAGTCGCGCGGCCCAGCTCCGCACCACCTACAGCGGGGTCGACAACCTCATCGACGAGGCCAAGGTGCGGGCCGGCGCCCTCACCGACAGCCACGCCGATTCCGTACGCCCGGTGTTGCGCCGCCTGGAGGAGATCCAGACCCTGCGCGACACCGCGGTCAAGGGCAAGATCCAGCCCCTGCCGATGATCCAGAAGTACTCGCAGATCATCTCCACCCTCCTGCAGTTCCACGACCAGGTGGGTCAGGTCGCGGTGGACGACGACATCTCCCACAGCGCCAGCTCCATGGCGGCCATCGCGCGCGCGAAGGAGCAGGCGTCCAAGCAGCGCGGCATCCTGGCCAGCGCCCTGGACAAGAAGAGCTTCGACAGCGGCGAGCTCGACGCCCTGTCCGACGCCAAGGCACGCGAGGAGAGCGAGGAGACGCTGTTCGGCACCCTCGCCAGCCTCGACCAGCTTGAGCTCTACCGCGACACCGTCGTGGGCAGGGACGTCGACCAGACCGACCTGTTCCGGCTGCGGGCCATGGCCCAGTCCGTCGAGGCCAAGCCCCTGAGCATCGGCATACGGCCGGACAAGGACGTCGGCACCTGGTTCGACGTCAGCACCGGCAAGATCGACGCCCTGCGCAGCGTGGAGAAGTCGCTGGCCTCCTCGGTCATCCTGCGGGCCCGCGCCCTGGAGGAGGGGGCCAACCGCTCGGCGCTGATCTCCGGCGTGCTCATCATGATCCTGCTGATCGTGGTGCTGATCATCATCACCTTCATCGCCCGCTCGCTCATCCGGCCGCTGCGCCGGCTGCGCGGCGAGGCCCTCGACATCGCCGGCAAACGCCTGCCGGAGACCGTGCAGCAGCTCCGCGAGGCGGGTGACGGCAAGGTCGGGCCCGTACCGCCGATCGGGGTGGACACCCACGACGAGATCGGCGAGGTGGCCCGCGCCTTCGACGAGGTCCACCGCGAGGCCGTACGGCTGGCCGGTGAGGAGGCGCGGCTGCGCTCGAACGTCAACGCGATGTTCGTGAACCTGTCGCGCCGCAGTCAGACGCTGGTGGAGCGGCAGATCACCCTGATCGACGGTCTGGAGCAGGGCGAGCAGGACGAGCAGCGGCTCGGGAACCTGTTCAAGCTGGACCATCTGGCGACCCGCATGCGGCGTAACAGTGAGAACCTGCTGGTTCTGGCCGGTCAGGACCCGCCGCGTCGCTGGAGCCAGCCGGTCAAGATGGTGGACGTCGCCCGAGCCTCCCTTTCGGAGGTCGAGAGCTACGAGCGTGTCGTGCTCCAGGTGCCCGACGGCGTGTCCATCGCCGGTCAGGCCGTCAACGACGTCATCCACCTGCTGGCCGAGCTGGTGGAGAACGCGTTGTCGTTCTCGCCGCGCGAGACGCGGGTCGCGGTGTCGGGCAGCAGGATCGACGGCGGCGGCGTGATGTTGTCGATCACCGACTCCGGCATCGGGATGACCCCCGAGGAACTGGTCCAGGCCAACGAGCGCCTGACCGACTCGCCCAGCGTGGACGTGTCGGTCTCGCGCCGGATGGGCCTGTTCGTGGTCGCCAGGCTGGCCCACCGGCACGGCATCCGGGTGCAGTTACGCCCCCACAGCTCGGGTGGCCTGACCGCCATGGTGCTGGTCCCGGAGAACATGCTCGGCTCGCAGCCGCCCGGCTTCGCCGGCATGCAGCCCGCCGCGTCCGCCGACAGCATGGCGGGGAGCGAGCCGTACGTGGGGCCGCACGCGGCGCCGCCGGCGACCGACTGGCCGCCGGTCTCGGCTCCGCCCGAGGCCGACTGGCCCGCGATCCCCTCTTCCACCGGGGCCGACTGGCCGCCCGCGCCGCCCGCGCCCGGGGCCGACTGGCCGCAGGCGCCGCCGGCCGCGCAGGACTGGCCGCAGCCCACGTACCAGATGGGGCCCGCGCATCCGTCGTACCCGTCCAACCCGGAGGCTGGGGGCAACTGGCCGCAGTGGCCGTCCGACGGCTGGCCGTCCGACTCGCCGCACAACGGCAGCGGCGGCTTCGACACCCACGACGTCTGGATGCCGCCGCGCTCGAACGGCGAACGCGGTCTGCCCAAGCGTCCGCCCGCAGAACCGCCGCCCCCCTGGAAGCCGGACTGGAAACAGCAGGACGGCGTCCAGCGTCCGCGGCTCGGCCTCCCGGACGGCGAGCCGGCGGCCACCGGCCCGATCCCGCCGGTGCCGCCCGCCTCCGCAGGCGACGACTACCTGCCGATCTTCGCCGCCGTCGAGTCGGCCTGGTTCGGGCGCAACGAGGGCGGCGGGAACTGGACCTCCACGAAGGCCGACGCCGGCTGGACCGCGGCCGAGGCGGCGGCGGAGCCCGTACGCGACGGAACGACGGCCGCCGGCCTGCCCAAACGGGTGCCCAAGGCCAACCTGGTGCCCGGCTCGGCCGACACCGCCGCCTCGCCCAAGGGCGTCAGCCCGATGCCGTCGGTCTCCCCGGACCGGGTGCGGAACCGGTTGTCCAGCTTCCAGCAGGGCTTCCGGGCCGCGCGCGACGACATCACCGAGGGCAAGGCGTTCCAGCCGGGTCCTCGCGGCTCCTACAACGGTGAACCCCACAACAGTGACAGGGAGGAGGGCGCATGAACGACCTGAGCCACGCGGCGCGCGGAGTCGACTGGTTGATCACCGACTTCGTCAGCACGGTCCCCGGTGTGGCACATGCGGTGGTCGTCTCGTCCGACGGGTTGCCGCTTGCGGCCTCGTCGGGTTTTCCGGCTGACCGGGCTGATCAGCTGGCTGCGATCGCGTCGGGACTGGTGAGCTTGACGCAGGGTGCGGCCAGGGTGTTCGAGGGTGGTGCGGTCAATCAGACGATCGTGGAGATGCAGCGCGGGCTGATGCTGATCATGTCGATCAGTGATGGTTCGTGTCTGGCGGTGCTGGCGGCCCCTGACTGTGACATGGGGCTGGTGGCGTACCAGATGACTTTGATGGTGGATCGCGCCGGTCAGGTGCTCACTCCGGCGGTGCGTGCCGAACTGCGCGCCAGCCAGACCAGGTGATGTAGGTGACGGACCAGAGATGGAACAGCGGCGGCTGGGCGCCCCCGCCTCGGCCCCAGCCCCAGTCGCCGTTGCAGCCCGACCCCGCCTCGCCCGTCCGCCCGTACGCGGTGACGGGCGGACGGACGGCCCCCAGGGTCAAGCTCGCGATGGAGGCCCTGGTGTCGTCGGCGACCGCCGAGCACCGGGAGTTCTCGCACATCACACCGGAGTATCAGGCGATCAGCCAACTGTGCAGGCAGGTTCGATCCGTGGCCGAGGTGTCGGCGCTGCTGCGGATCCCGCTGGGCGTGGTGCGCGTGCTGATCGCCGACATGGCGGCCGAGGGCCTGGTCCGCGTGCATCAGCCACAGCTGGACGCCGGCAGGCCGGACGTTAATCTGCTCGAAAGGGTGCTCAGTGGACTTCGCAGGCTCTAGCCCCGGTCTGACCTCGACGAAGATCGTGGTGGCCGGCGGTTTCGGGGTGGGCAAGACGACGTTCGTCGGCGCGGTCTCGGAGATCATGCCGTTGACCACGGAGGCGGTGATGACCGACGCCTCCGCGGGGATCGACGACCTGGGCATGACGCCGCTGAAGTCGACGACGACCGTCGCGATGGACTTCGGCCGCGTCTCCCTTGACCGTGACCTGATCCTCTATCTGTTCGGCACGCCGGGCCAGCACCGGTTCTGGTTCATGTGGGACGACCTGGTACGCGGCGCGATCGGCGCGGTCGTGCTGGTGGACACCCGCCGCCTGGCCGACAGCTTTCCCGCGCTCGACTACTTCGAGGAGGCGCAACTGCCGTTCGTGGTGGGCGTCAACGGCTGGGACGGCCAGTACCCGCACAGCGACGCCGAGGTCCGCGACGCCCTCACGCTGGCCCCCCACATCCCCCTCGTACGGCTCGACGCCCGTTCCAAGGACTCCGTCAAGAGCGCTCTGATCCACCTGGTCGAGCACGCCCTGTCGATCAGGATGGCGGTGCCGGGCTGGAGCGGCGGCGGCTGAACCACGCCGCCGCCCCGGCCTCGGCAGGCACGGTTCAGCGGGGTCGTGCCTCGATGAGGCTGGCTCCCGCCCCCAGCTCGACGACCTCGGCCAGCCGCAGGTCCGCCCGGTCGAGCAGGGCCGCGTACTCCTCCCGGCTGCGCTCCGTGCCGCCGTCGAAGATGGCCAGCATGCGCATGTCGATGTCCTTGCCCAGGTGCGGCGCCTCGTCGTCGGGCAGCACCACCTCCAGCACCAGGACGCGCCCACCGGGGTCCATGGCCCGGCGGACGTTGCGCAGGATCGTCACCGCGTCGTCGTCGTCCCAGTTGTGCAGGACGCTGGCCAGCAGGTAGACGTCGCCGCCGGCCGGCACCCCGGCGAAGAAGTCGCCGGTGACGACCTCGCTCCGCTCGGCCAGGCCCTCGGCGGCCAGCAGCTCCCTGGCCCGGTCGGCCACGTGCTCCAGGTCGAACAGGATGCCGCGCATGTCCGGGTTGGCGTGCAGCACCGTGGCCAGGATGTGGCCCTTGCCGCCGGCCACGTCCACCATGGTCGCGGTGTCGGGGAAGTCGTACCGCTTGGCCAGGCCCTCGGTGAAGGGGATGGCGCGGGCGGTCATGTAGTCGTCGAACAGCTTGCCCGCGCCCGGGTTCGCCGCCAGGTACTCGTACAGGTGGCCGTAGCGGGCGGCGAAGGCCGAGCCGCCGTTCCGCACGGTGGCCGGCAGGTTGCCCATGGCGTGCCAGAAACCCTCTTCGCCGAGCATGCGGATCGACGAGCGCACCGAGTCGGGCACGTCCGAGCGCAGCGCGGTGCCGCGCTCGGTCAGGTCGTACGCGTCCGGCCCCGCGCCGCGTACGACGCCCATGCCGGCCAGTTCCCGCAGGACGCGGCGGAGCCTGGGGGCGTCGGCGTCGCACCGGGCGGCCAGGTCGGAGGTGCTTAAGGGACCGTGCGCGAGATGGTCGGCCAGGCCGAGCTCCGCCATGGTCAGCAGAGCGGCGAAGCGCGAGATGTCGGCCACGGCCCCCCAAAGGAGGTCATCCGAGTGGGGCATGGGGTCCTTCCAGAGTCATACGTTGCGGTTGGCTTGCCTGTGCCAGACCAGCAGGCGGCGCTCGGCCAGCACGAACAGCGAGTTCACCAGGTAGCCGAGGATGCCGAGCAGTGCGATCGTCGCCCACACGCCGGCCCCGTCGAAGCTGCGCTGGGCCTGAAGGAGCTGGTAGCCGATGCCGTCGGTGCTGCCGAACAGCTCGGAGATCACCATGAGGATCAGCGCGAGCGACAGGCTCAACCGCAGCCCGGCGAAGATCTTCGGCGAGGCGGCGGGCAGGACGACCACCCGCAGCCGCTGCGCCTTCGACAGGCCGAACACGGTGGCGGTCTCGGTATAGGTACGGTCGACGGCCCGGACGCCCTCGATCGTGTTGAGCAGCACCGGCCAGATCACACCGAACACGATCGTGGCCAGCTGCATGCTCAGCGTCGCGTACTTGGTGCCGGCGAACAGCACGACGAACAGCGGGAGCAGCAGTGGCGGCGGGACCGCCCGGCCGAACTCGAACAGCGCGTCCACGTAGTCGGTGGCCACCCTGGAACGGCCGAGTGCCACGCCGAGCAGCACCCCGAGCAGCGAGGCCAGGATCCAGCCGCTGAACATGCGGGCGAGGCTGGGCAGGACGTTGCCGATCGCGTCCTCGGTGAGGAACACGTGGGAGACGGGTCCGGAGAACCACATCTCGTACATGCTGGTGACGATGGTGGTCGGCGGCGGGAAGTCGCCGTCGTCGAGGAGGCGTCCGAGCAGCTCCCAGACGACGAGCACCACGGGCACGAGCCAGAGCTTGAGCAGTCGCCTCACGAGTCCGCCGCTCCCGCCCGCACCCGGTGCCAGTGGAACAGCCGCCGCTCGCCGACCAGCAGGACGAAGTTCGCGAACACCCCGAACGCCCCGGCCCAGAACGTCGCCGCCATGATCAGGTCCATCCGGTTGCCGCTGCCCGCCTGGATCGTGTAGACGCCGATCCCGGCCGCGCCGCCGGCCAGCAGCTCGGCGCTGACCGCGAGGACCAGCGCGATGCCGGCCGCGATCCTGATGCCGGTCGCGACGAACGGGGCGGCGCTCGGCAGGCTGACCCGGGCGAGCACGGCGAGCCGGCCGAAGCCGAAGCTGCGCAGCGACTCCTTGGCCAGCGGGTCCACGTCGTGCATGCCGTACAGGGTGTTGATCAGGATCGGCCACATGGACGCGTACACGATGACCGAGATCTTCATCAGGCCGTCCACCGGGATCAGCAGGATCGCCAGCGGGATGATCGCCACCGACGGGATCGGGCGCATGAACTCCAGCAGCGGCCGCAGTGCCCGCTCCACCGGCGCCACCGCGCCCAGCAGCACACCCAGCGGCACGGCCACGACGATGGCGGCCAGCAGGCCGAGCACCCAGTTCGTGAGGGTGGTGGCCACGCCCTCCACGAACACCGGGTCGGCGAGGAGGAGGGCGGCTTCGTACAGGATCTTGGAGGGTGCCGGGAAGGCCACGTCGTCGCTCAGCACGAAGCGGACGACCAGTTCCCCGGCGATGAGGAACCCCGCGGCGCCGACGGCGCCGCGGAGCAGACGCGCGACGTTCATCAGCTCGCGGGCGCGGCGATGACCGACTTCACGTCGACCGGGCTGGTGAGGTACTTGTACTCCAGCATGAGGTCGGCGACCTTCTGCAGGCGGTTCTCGTTCAGCTCGCTCGGGTACGTGCCGAGCGTGATCACCGAGGCCGTCTTGGCGTCGATCTTGGTGTACTTCGGCAGCGCCTCCTCGATCGCCTTGCGGTCACTGGAGGCGAGCTGCTGCGCCTTGGCGATGGCCCGCTGGAAGGCGGCCAGCGTCTTCGGGTACTTCTGCACCCAGTCCTCGGTGGCCATCCAGCCGGCGATGGGGAAGTCCTCCGTCTGACCGGTCATGGTGTCGGCCAGCTTGCGGAAGCCGAAGACGCTCTGGTTGGCGGTGATGAAGGGCTCGGTCATCCAGCCCGCGTCGGCCTGCCCGGAGTTGATCGCGTTGCCCTGCTCCGGGAACGGCTTCTCGGCGAACTTGACGTCGTCCTTGGTGAGACCGGCGACCTTGAGCTGCGTCTCCGCGGCCAGGGTGGCGATGTTGTTGAGGTTGTTGACGAAGATCGTCTTGCCCTTGAGGTCCGCCACCGTCTTGATCGGGGAGTCCTTGGGCACCATGATGTTGAACGTGTTCGGCGCGGCCTGGTACATGTCCGCGACCAGCTTGATCTTCTTGCCCTGGCTCACCGCGAGGAAGGTCGAGACGTAGTTCGTCTGGGAGATGTCGAGGGCGCCGCTCTGGATCTGCGGCAACGCCGCCGCGCCACCGGTGATGGTGACCGGTTCGACCGTCAGTCCCTCTTCCTTGAAGAAGCCCTTCGCGTTGGCGAGATAGACCGACACGGCGTCGGGCACCGGGAGGGCGCCGACCTTGATGGTGGTCTTCTCCAGGCCCTTGCCGCCGGCGGATGTGTTAGCGGTCTCGCCGCCTCCGCCGCAGCCTGCAAGGGTGAGCGCCAGAGCCACGCCGACGACAATGGCGTGACCGCGCATGGTGCGTGTCATGGGGGGTTCTCCTACCAGGGGAAGTTCCGGAGATCGGCTTGGGTTGCCGGGCGTGAAGCGTACCGGAGCAGAGATCGGATCTACAGCGCTATGCCGCGTATGTGCAGGTTTATCTAGAAAATATGACAAATCCAGCGTTATAGATGTAAATCTGGAGATTAATGACGTTTGATGGTGATATGTCCGGATTGGTGCGGTGGTTGCGCTCCGTGTGCGTTGGCATGCGACGTGAAAGGAGTGGCACTTGGAACGGTTGAAAACCATCGAAACGTTGGCCTAAGTATGAGGTTTGTGCTCAAATTGGGCCTCGAACTTGCCTGCGATCACTCGTCCGTGTGACGAAGCCGCTGATTCCCCCTGAAGCAGGCCATGGCGAGAGGTTGCCACCAGTGAGGACAACAACGACCGGACCCGGTCGTGGCAGGGCTCCGGACGTCCCGGAAAAGAC
This sequence comes from Nonomuraea spiralis, assembly GCF_014648435.1. Classification (GTDB taxonomy): domain Bacteria; phylum Actinomycetota; class Actinomycetes; order Streptosporangiales; family Streptosporangiaceae; genus Nonomuraea; species Nonomuraea spiralis. Next base: position 111,124 of record NZ_BMRC01000008.1, on the reverse strand, counting down.
CGCGGGCGGCGAGGCGCCGAAAGCCCGCACGCCCAAGGCGGGCAGCCCGTTCGCGCTGCGCAACTGGCGTGTACGTACCCGCCTCATCGCCCTCATCGCCATTCCCACGGTCGTCGCCGTCATCCTCGGCGCCCTGCGGGTCACCACGTCGATCGGCAGCGCCCAGCAGTACCAGGACATCAGCGATGTGGGGACCCTGGTCGCACAGCTCGGCGAACTCTCGCGCGACCTCGGACTCGAACGCGACCTGGCCACCCGCTTCGTCGCCACCGACCGCCGCTCCTCCGACGCGCAGCGGCTGAAGAGCCAGCACGAGATCGTGGACAAGCGCATCGCCAGCACGCTGGACGTGGCGAAGAAGACTGAAGCGTCCCTGTCCGACATCGGCAAGAAGTCCCTCGACCACATCCGGATCCGGCTCACCCAGATCCCCTCGATGCGCAAGACGGTCGCCGAGACCAAGCTCCCGGCGCTGCCCACCAGCGAGAAGTACTCCGAGGCCATCGCCGAGCTGCTGCAGCTCTACGACGAGCTGGGCCAGGGTTCCACGGACGAGGAGATCATCGCCACCAGCGCCGCCCTGCGCGCGGTGGCCCGCGCCGAGGAGGAGGCGTCCAAGCAGCGCGGCCTGCTGACCAGCGCGCTGATCAGAGGCACGTTCGAGGAACCCGAGTACAACGCCTTCCTCGACGCCCGGTCGCGCCGCGCCAGCGAGCGCGACTCCTTCCGCGCCGTCGCCACGCCCGAGCAGCGCCAGTTCTACGACAACACCGTCGCCAGCCTGAAGATCGGCCGGGCTGAGTTCTACGCCGGCCGCGCCGTCCTGCTGCACAACGCCAGCCAGTCGCTGCGCCGGCTCGACACCTCCACCACCGACGACACCGACCAGTGGTTCCAGTCCATCACCGAGACCGTCGAGCGCCTGCACGCCGTGCAGAAGTCGTTGTCGGAACAGATCGCCACCCGAAGCGCCGACATCGCCAGCAGCGACCGGCAGCTCGCCGCGATCAACATCGGCATCGTGGCCGGTCTGCTCGTCCTGGTCCTCGCGATCACCGCCCTGATGGCCGGCTCGCTGGTACGCCCGCTGCGCCGCCTGCGCGGCGACGCCCTGAAGATCGCCGGTCAGACGCTGCCCGACCTGGTCAGGCAGCTCCGCAACACCGACGTCACCCCCGAACAGCTCCAGGTCCCGCCGATCGAGGTCAACTCCAAGGACGAGATCGGAGAAGTCGCCCGCGCCTTCGACGAGGTCCACCGCGAGGCCGTACGACTGGCCGGTGAGGAGTCCAGGCTCCGCTCCAACGTCAACGCGATGTTCGTGAACCTGTCGCGCCGCAGTCAGACGCTGGTCGAACGGCAGATCACCCTGATCGACGGTCTGGAGCAGGGCGAGCAGGACGAGCAGCGGCTCGGGAACCTGTTCAAGCTGGACCACCTGGCCACTCGTATGCGGCGTAACAGTGAGAACCTGCTGGTTCTGGCCGGTCAGGACCCGCCGCGCCGCTGGAGCCAGCCGGTCAAGCTGGTGGACGTCGCCCGAGCCTCCCTGTCGGAGGTCGAGAACTACGAGCGCGTCGTCCTGGAGGTCCCCGAGGGTGTCTCCATCGCCGGCCAGGCCGTCAACGACGTCATCCACCTGCTGGCCGAGCTGATCGAGAACGCGTTGTCGTTCTCCCCGCGCGAGACCCGTGTCCCCGTCTCCGGCAGCAGGATCGACGGCGGCGGGATCATGCTCTCCATCAGCGACTCCGGCATCGGCATGACCGGCGAGGAACTGGTCCAGGCCAACGAGCGCCTGACCGACGCCCCCACCGTGGACGTTTCGGTCTCCCGCCGCATGGGCCTGTTCGTGGTCGCCAGGCTGGCCCACCGGCACGGCATCCGGGTCCAGCTGCGCCCGCACGGCTCCGGCGGCCTGACCGCCATGGTCCTGATCCCCGAGTCGCTGCTCGGCGCGCAGCCGGCCGCGGTCGCCGGGGCGGGCGGCAACGCCGCCGCCGGGAGCGCCCGCGAGGACGCCTTCGCCACCTCCCAGCCCGCCACGGGCGCCCAGCAGTGGCCGGGTTCCGGGTTCGGGCTCGCCCCCGGGCATCCGTCCTACCCGTCGTACCCGTCCGAGCCGCCGTCCGGCGGGTCGTGGCCGTCGCTGCCGTCGTCCCTGCCCTCGTCGATGCAGTCCTCAATGCCTCCTTCGATGCCGCAGTGGCCCTCGACGGAGTCGACGAGCACCGGCTCCGACTGGCTGCCCGACTCGTCATCCGATGTCTGGGTGTCCTCGCGCGGGCCGGTGACCGGGGAACACGCGCCGCCGCAGCGCGGCCTGCTCCCCGAGGAGCCCCGCGCCTGGTCGCCGCCGCAGGAGACGCCGCTGCCGGCCCCCGAGTACGACTACCCCGAGACCGAGTCCGCGGCCACCGGCCCGATCCCCGTGGTCAAGCCCGCCTCCGCCGGGGACGAATACCTGCCGATCTTCGCCTCGGTGGAATCGGCCTGGTTCGACCATGGCGAGACCAGCGCCACCTGGGGTTCGGCCAAGGCCGACGCCGGGTGGAGCGCGGCGGCCGGCGTGGTGGAGCCCGTACGCGACGGTTCGACGGCCGCCGGGCTGCCCAAGCGGGTGCCCAAGGCCAACCTGGTGCCCGGCTCGGCCGACACGGCGTCCGCGCCCAAGGGCGTGGCCCCCATGCCGTCGGTCTCCCCGGACCGGGTGCGCAGCAGGCTGTCGAGCTTCCAGCAGGGCTTCAGAGCAGCGCGTGACGACATCAGCGAGGGCAGGACATACCAGTCCGGCCCTAGGAACGACAGTAGGGAGGAGGGCGCGTGAATGACCTGAGCCACGCGGCACGCGGGGTGGACTGGTTAATCACCGACTTCGTCAGTACCGTCCCGGGGGTCGCGCACGCGGTGGTCGTGTCATCCGACGGGTTGCCGCTTGCGGCCTCGTCGGGTTTTCCGGCTGACCGGGCTGATCAGCTGGCTGCGATCGCGTCGGGACTGGTGAGTCTGACGCAGGGTGCGGCCAGGGTGTTCGAGGGTGGTGCGGTCAATCAGACGATCGTGGAGATGCAGCGCGGGCTGATGCTGATCATGTCGATCAGTGATGGCTCGTGTCTGGCGGTGCTGGCGGCTCCCGACTGTGACATGGGACTGGTGGCGTACCAGATGACTCTGATGGTGGATCGCGCCGGTCAGGTGCTGACCCCGGCTGTGCGTGCCGAACTGCGCGCCAGCCAGACCAGGTGATGTAGGTGACGGATTCCTGGAACAGCGGTGGTTGGGAGCCCCAGCCGCCGACCAGCTCGGACCCGGCGTCGCCGGTACGCCCGTACGCGGTGACGGGCGGGCGTACCGCGCCCAAGGTCAAGCTGGCCATGGAGGCCCTGGTCTCGTCGGCGACCGCCGAACACCGGGAGTTCTCCCACATCACTCCCGAGTACAAGGCGATCAGCCAGCTCTGCCGTCAGGTCCGGTCGGTCGCCGAGGTGTCGGCGCTGCTGCGGATCCCGCTCGGTGTGGTGCGTGTTCTGATCGCTGATATGGCGGCCGAGGGCCTGGTGCGGGTGCACCAGCCGCAGCTGGACGCGGGTAGGCCGGACGTCAACCTGCTGGAAAGGGTGCTCAGTGGACTTCGCAGGCTCTAGCCCCGGTCTGACCTCGACGAAGATCGTGGTGGCCGGTGGCTTCGGCGTCGGCAAGACGACGTTCGTCGGCGCCGTCTCGGAGATCATGCCGCTCACCACGGAGGCCGTCATGACCGACGCCTCCGCGGGGATCGACGACCTGGGCATGACGCCGCTGAAGTCGACCACGACCGTCGCCATGGACTTCGGCCGCGTCTCGCTCGACCGCGACCTGATCCTCTATCTGTTCGGCACGCCCGGACAGCACCGGTTCTGGTTCATGTGGGACGACCTCGTACGCGGCGCCATCGGCGCCGTGGTCCTGGTGGACACCCGCCGCCTGGCCGACAGCTTCCCCGCGATCGACTATTTCGAAGAGGCGCAACTGCCCTTCATCGTGGGGATCAACGGCTGGGACGGCCAGTACGGCCACAGCGACACCGAGGTCCGCGACGCCCTCACGCTGGCCCCCCACATCCCTCTGGTACGCCTCGACGCCCGCCAGAAGGACTCGGTCAAAAGCGCTCTGATCAACCTCGTCGAGCACGCGTTGACGGTCCGGATGGCCGTGCCAGGCTGGAGCGGCTAGGAGAGCGGATAGGCTGAAGTCTTAGACGTACATTCGCTTCGAGGACTGGCCAACCACGTGTTCGAGACGCTTTCCGACCGGCTGACATCGGTCTTCTCCTCCCTCCGATCCAAGGGTCGGCTGTCCGATGCCGACATCGACGCCACCACCCGCGAGATCCGCATCGCCCTGCTCGAGGCCGATGTCGCGCTCCCGGTGGTCAAGGCGTTCGTCGCCCAGGTCAAGGAGCGCGCCCGCGGCGCCGAGGTCTCCCAGGCGCTCAACCCGGCGCAGCAGGTCGTCAAGATCGTCAATGACGAGCTGATCGAGATCCTCGGCGGCGAGACGCGCAGGCTCCGCTTCGCCAAGACCGCTCCGACCGTCGTCATGCTCGCGGGTCTCCAGGGTGCCGGTAAGACCACCCTGGCCGGCAAGCTGGCCCGGTGGCTGCGCGAGCAGGGCCACGCGCCCATGCTGGTGGCCGCCGACCTCCAGCGGCCCAACGCCGTGCAGCAGCTCCAGGTCGTGGGCGAACGCGCCCAGGTCGCCGTCTACGCGCCCGAGCCCGGCAGCGGCGTCGGCGACCCGGTCGAGGTGTCCCGCCGCTCCATCGACGAGGCCCGGCGGCTCAACCACGACATCGTCATCATCGACACCGCGGGCCGCCTGGGCATCGACCAGGAGATGATGAAGCAGGCCGCCGACATCCGCGACGCGGTCCGCCCCGACGAGACCCTGTTCGTGGTCGACGCCATGATCGGCCAGGACGCCGTCACGACGGCGCAGGCGTTCATGGAGGGCGTCGGCTTCGACGGCGTCGTGCTGACCAAGCTCGACGGCGACGCCCGAGGCGGCGCCGCGCTGTCGGTGCGGCACATCACCGGCCGCCCGATCATGTTCGCCTCCACGGGCGAGAAGCTGGAAGACTTCGACGCCTTCCACCCCGACCGGATGGCCTCTCGCATCCTCGACATGGGTGACATCCTCACCCTGATCGAGCAGGCGCAGAAGACGTTCGACGAGGATCAGGCCGCCAAGATGGCGGGCAAGCTCACCTCTGGCGAGAACTTCACGCTCGACGACTTCCTCGAGCAGATGATGATGGTCCAGAAGATGGGCCCCATCAAGAACCTGCTCGGCATGATGCCCGGCATGGGCCAGATGCGTGACCAGCTCAACTCCATCGACGACCGCGACCTCGACCGCATCGCCGCCATCATCCGCTCGATGACCCCCGGTGAGCGGCAGGACCCGAAGATCATCAACGGCTCCCGCCGCGCCCGCATCGCCGCCGGTTCCGGCGTCACGGTCAGCGCCGTGAGCAACCTCGTCACCCGCTTCTTCGAGGCACAGAAGATGATGAAGCGCGTGGCCGGGGGGATGGGCATCCCGGGCATGCCCGGCGGGCGCGGGAAGGCGTCCAAGGCCCAGAAGAAGGCCAAGAAGGGGCGGCGCGTGAGCGGCGACCCGCGCAAGGCGGCCCTGGAGAAGTCCGCGTCCCCGTCCCCCGACGGCGAGGGCGAGGCGCCCAAGGCCGGGGGAGTGCTGGGCAACCTGGGCGGCAAGCTCCCGCCCGGCCTCGAACTGCCCCCGGGTTTCGACCCGTCGAAGCTGAAGCTGCCGGGCCAGAAGTAGGCGGTAAGGGCGGGCGCTCTCACTCGCCCCCGCCCTTCCTGAGGGACCCTTCGTCGGCCCCGCACCGGAGGCGTCGTCCTCGGTCAGGCTCTTACCACTGCGAAAAGGCGCGCGCCCGGGACCGTGTTCGGTCACCGGGCGCGTGTGTCCAGCCGTACGGGCTGTTCTAACGGCAGAGCAGCAGCCACTGCAGAGCGGGGTCCGTGAGGAACCACCTCGGGGCGATCGCCGCGGGCATCTGCATCGGCAGGCCGACGAACGGCAACTCCCCATCCGTCATGTCGCCGACAGGCCCCGGACCATACGGACCATACGGACCGAAGGGACCGAGAGGGCCGAACGGGCCGACGTAGTCGGCGGGTCCTTCATGGCCGCTCGGGCCGCCGTAGTGGTCCGAGCCGTGAGGCGGCCAAGGGCAGTGAGGCCATAGATGCCCGTGCTCGTGCGGGTGCTGCGGTTTCTGCGGCCGATGAGTGCAGCCATGCGTGGGCTTGGGCGTCGGGCTGATGGTCGGGGTCGGGCTGGGCGTGTGCGTCGGGCTAGGGCTCGGCGTCGGCGTAGGTGTGGGTGTCGGGCTCGGGCTGGGCGTCGGAGTAGGCGTGGGTGTGGGAGTCGGCGTCGGCGTGGGTGTCGGGGTCGGTGTGGGCGTCGGGGTCGGTGTCGGGGTCGGTGTTGGTGTCGGTGTCGGAGTAGGCGTGGGTGTCGGGGTCAGAGTAGGCGTGGGTGTGGGCGTCGGGGTCGGGGTTGGCGTGGGTGTCGGGGTGGGTTGGTTGGGGACGCAGTTGACTTCGACCCGGCCGATGGTGACATCGGTCAGCGGGCCCTCGTAGACGACGTTGCCTTCATCGTCCAGCAGGCGGGCGGAGATCGAGATCAGCATGTCCGCCTCGGCGGAGGTCGCGTCGTTCGTCGTGGCGGTGTCGGTCCTGACCACCGTCAGGGTCCCGGAGGACACGTCCGGGTACCCGAGTTGTGCCCCCGTCGCGGGCACCTGCGTGGTCCCCTGCTCGATGGGTACGCCGAGCACCGTGATGGTCCCGGGCGCCGCCTGTACGGACGCCATCGCCGGAGCCGGCGGCGTGCAGCGCGCGTGTGTCTCCACGTTGCCCGTGATCAGCAGGGGCTGGGAGGCGTCCGGGTTGAGCTGGAGGCTGCTGACGACCAGTTGGGCGCTGGCCTCCCATACGTCCGGCGCGTCCAGGCCGCTCGCCTGGAGCTGTTCGTTGGCCAGATCGACGAATTCGGTGACTCCGTCCGGGTCGCTCCAGTCACCGTTGTCGGTGCCGGGATCGGGCCCCACTGAGGCCGTGCCCCAGACGCCCGAGAAGCCGGGCTGGCCCAGCTCCGGGATTTCGGTGATGGTCAGGCCGATACCGTTGGAATTGGCGAACTCGCCCGCCGCGGCGGTGGCCGTAAGCCCGAACAAGGCCCCTGTGAGCAGGACGGATACGCCGGCGGTGAGCAGCCCCGTGCGCGTGAGCTGCGGCTTGGTCAAGGTGGTCACCCACTCATTCCGCAGGGAAGTTGATCAAGTCGGGCGAGGTGACACGCGGCCGTTGCCGAGCCTTTGCCGCGGCCTGCCGGTACTGGTCGAAGGCAGTGTCCGCGGTCTGGCAGAATGACATGTTGGAACATCGTGACCAGGTGGGTGCCCTCTCATCTCCCGCCGGCCGCGCCTGTCCCTGGAGCGTCGTCTCATCGTGCCCCACTCGATGAGGTGCCGTTCACCCACGCTCGAATGCAGGAGAGACCACACCAGTGGCAGTCAAGATCAAGCTCAAGCGGCTCGGCATGATCCGCAATGCTCAGTACCGAATCGTCATCGCCGACAGCCGCACCAAGCGTGACGGCCGGGCGATCGAGGAGATCGGCCTGTACCACCCGAAGGAAAACCCTTCGCGCATCGAGGTCAACGCCGAGCGTGCGGCCTACTGGCTGGGTGTCGGCGCGCAGCCGACCGAGCCGGTGCTCAAGCTGCTCAAGCTCACCGGTGACTGGCAGAAGTTCAAGGGCGAGGCCGCCCCGGCGCCGCTGCTGGTCGCCGAGCCCGCGCCCGACAGGCACGCCCTCTACGAGGCCGCGGCCAAGGAGGCGCTGTCCGGTGGCGACACCGGCACTGCCGCCACCACGGCGCCCAAGCGTGCCAAGAAGAAGGAAGAAGCCGAGGCCGCCCCCGCCGAGACCCCGACCGAGGGCGAGGGCTGACGTGCTCGAGGAGGCTCTCGAGCACCTCGTTAAGGGCATCGTCGAACATCCCGACGATGTCCGGGTCCGTGCCCGCCGCATTCGCAGCGGGCGCGTCCTGGAGGTCCGGGTGCACCCCGAGGACCTGGGCAAGGTCATCGGACGCGGCGGGCGCACCGCCAAGGCGCTGCGCACCGTTGTGAACGCCCTGGCCGACGGGAAGTACGTACGGGTCGACCTGCTCGACCTGAACGAAGCAGTCCGTTAGCGTCAGGAATTCGCGCCCTCATCGGTCCTGAAAGGCCGATGGGGGCGCTTGCGTTGGAGAAGGTGGGTTCACGTGCAGCTGGTCGTCGGCCGGATAGGTCGTCCGCACGGAGTACGCGGTGAGGTGACCGTGGAGGTGCGCACCGACGATCCCGAGCTGCGCTTCGCCGAGGGCCTGTCGATCGCGACGGACCCGGCGGGCAGAGGGCCGCTCGTCATCGAGGGTCGCCGCTGGCACAAGGACGTGCTCCTGGTCGCGTTCGAGGGGTTCGGCAGTCGTGACCAGGCCGAGGAACTGCGGGGCACCATGCTGGTGATCGACTCCGCCGAGGTGGAGCCGTCCGACGATCCGGACGAGTTCCACGACCACCAGCTCGTCGGGCTGGCGGTGGAGACCGTGTCGGGCGAGCCCGTCGGTGAGGTCACCGACGTTCTGCACCACGGCCAGGACCTGCTGGTCGTACGCCGTCGCGGGCAGGACGACGCGCTCATCCCGTTCGTGAAGGCCCTGGTGCCCGAGGTCGACCTGACGGGCGGACGCCTGATCGTCGACCCGCCAGAGGGCCTGCTGTGATGCGCCTCGACATCCTGTCCATCTTTCCCGAGTACTTCGCCCCGCTCGACGTCTCCCTGATCGGCAAGGCGCGCGAGCGCGGCACCCTCGACGTACGGGTCCACCAGCTCCGCGACTGGGCGCACGACGTCCACAGGACCGTCGACGACACGCCGTACGGCGGCGGGCCCGGCATGGTGATGAAGCCCGAGGTCTGGGGCGAGGCCATCGACTCGGTGATCGGCGACGGCGCGCCGCGGATGATCGTGCCGACGCCGAGCGGGCGGCCGTTCACCCAGGAGCTGGCCCAGGAGCTGGCCGCGGAGCCGTGGTTGTTGTTCGCCTGCGGGCGTTACGAGGGCATCGACTCGCGGGTCATGGCCGAGTACGGCTCCCGGCTGCGCGTCGACGAGGTCAGCATCGGCGATTACGTGCTGGCCGGCGGCGAGGTGGCGGTGCTGGTGATGGTCGAGGCGGTCGGCCGGCTGCTGCCCGGGGTGCTGGGGAACGCCCAGTCCGCCGTGGACGACTCCTTCGCACCTGGTTCGATGCAGAATCTGGTGGAAGGTCCGGTCTACACCAAGCCGCCGGTGTGGCGGGGGCACGAGGTTCCCGCCGTGCTGCTGTCCGGACATCACGGAAAAGTCGCCCGGTGGCGACGCGACGAGGCGCTCCGGCGTACGGTACGGAACCGGCCCGAACTGGCGGCGGCGCTCGACCCGGAGACGCTCGACAAGCACGACAGGAAGCTGCTCGAAGAGCTCTCGTTTCGCGTCCGGCCGGAAGATATGGCAAACTGAATCGCTGCCAACCGTCACACGGTTGGTCCGCCATGCCCGGGAAACGATCCCGGGTTCATCAAATCAGCAAGCGTGTCCGCCGCGAGCTCCGGCCGGGTGGACCTCCGCGTGCTCGCGAGGACTTGAGGACAGCTCTCATGCACACGAAGATCCAGGAGCTCGAGCAGGCGACCCTGCGCAGCGACGTCCCGGCGTTCCGCCCCGGTGACACGCTCGAGGTCCACGTACGAGTCGTCGAAGGCAACCGCTCCCGTATCCAGGTCTTCAAGGGGTTCGTGCTGCGGCGGCAGGGCAGCGGCGCCCGCGAGACCTTCACGGTCCGCAAGGTCAGCTACGGCGTCGGCGTCGAGCGCACCTTCCCGGTGCACAGCCCGGTCATCGAGAAGATCGTGCTCGTGACCCGCGGTGACGTGCGTCGCGCCAAGCTCTACTACATGCGCGACCTGCGCGGCAAGGCCGCCCGCATCCGCGAGAAGCGTGAGGCGACCCCCGCGAAGTAGCCCAAGTCTTTACCGAAAGGCCCGTGCACCGCACGGGCTTTTCGGCTTTGCGGGGCCATTTCCTTTATGTGGAACGACTCGCGCATGGGTGTAACGTCGGTCGAGGCTTGTCGAGCCGTTCCATCATCTAGGCTCGTCAGCGATGACTAGCGAGGACCAGGAGTACGGCGCTTCGCGCCGCCCTGTCGAGGACGAGGTGGACGTGGTCGCCGAAGAGACTCAGAAGCCGGCAAAGGGCGACAAGGAGAAGAAGGGGTCGTTCTGGAAAGAACTGCCCGTTCTTGTTGTTGTGGCCCTCGTGCTGGCCCTGATCATCAAGACGTTCGTGATCCAGGCCTTCTACATTCCGTCGGAGTCCATGGAGAACACCCTGCTCAAGAACGACAGGGTCCTGGTCAACAAGCTCGTCTACCACACCCGTGACATCGAGCGCGGCGACGTCGTGGTCTTCTCCGGCGTCGACTCCTGGGACGGCGAGTTCGAGATGGAGGAGCCGTCCAACCCGATCGCGGCCTTCTTCCGCTGGGTGGGCACGGCGTTCGGCGTCGTGCCGGGCGAGAAGGACTACATCAAGCGGGTCATCGGCGTCGGCGGCGACCACGTCAAGTGTTGTGACTCCAAGGGGCGCATCACGGTCAACGGCACGGCCATCGACGAGGAGAGCTACCTCTACCCGGGCAACGTGCCGTCCGACAGGTTCTTCGACATCACCGTGCCGCCCGACCGGCTGTGGGTGATGGGTGATCATCGTTCCGTCTCGCTCGACTCGCGCTCGCACACCGGTGACCAGGGCGGCGGCTCGATCCCCGAAGGTCAGGTCATCGGCCGGGCCTTCGTGATCGTCTGGCCGTTCAACCGGGCGGGAGTGTTGTCCATACCCGACACGTTCGCGCAGCCCGCACTTCAGGCACTTGGCGAGTCCGTACCGCTGGTGGCCGGGTTCGGGCTGGCCGTACCCTTGGTCCTGGTTCGTCGGCGCCGGTTGGGGAGGAAGCGCTGATGGCCGTCACCAAGAAGGCGGAGGGCGTGGCCAAAGAGAAGAAGAAGGGCGGCTTCCGGGAGACCGTCCTGCTGCTCGTGCTCGGCGTGGGCATCGCGCTGCTGCTGCAGGCGTTCGTGATCGGGTCGTTCTACATCCCGTCGGAGTCGATGGAGAACACCCTGCTGATCAACGACCGGGTGTTCGTCAACAAGCTGGCGGGCGATCCCGCGCGCGGCGACATCGTGGTGTTCAAGGGCTGGCGTACCGGCGAGGACACCATCAAGCGCGTCATCGGCGTCGGCGGCGACAAGGTGGTCTGCTGCGACTCCAAGCACCGCATCAGCGTCAACGGCACCCCCCTCGACGAGGAGTCCTACCTCTACCCCGGTGACTTCGGCGGCGGCGACAAGTTCAGCGTCACCGTCCCGGCGGGCAAGTTGTGGCTGATGGGCGACCACCGCACCGCCTCGGCCGACTCGCGCGCCCACATGGACGAGCCCGGCGGCGGCTTCATCTCCGTCGACGACGTGATCGGCAAGGCGGTCGTCCGCTACTGGCCGCTGTCGCGCGGCTACCTGTTCTCCACGCCCGAGACTTTCGACAAGGTCAAGTAGGGGGCTTTCGGTCGCGGTTTGCGGCGAATGGGGCGTACGCTGCCAGTGTCATGACAGTTGCGTTCCGCCCTCGACCGAGCGTCGTCCGGCGCGATTCCGGACTCTACGCCTATGAGCGGGCGCTGGCCCGCCGTGGGCTGACCCCGATCGCCGGGGTCGACGAGGCGGGCCGCGGCGCCTGCGCCGGTCCGCTGGTCGTCGCCGCCGTCGTCCTGCGCAAGGAGGTCAACGGCCTCGGCGACTCCAAGCTGCTGTCAGCGCCGGTGCGCGAGCGTCTGTACGATCGCATCCTGGCCACCGCCCACGTGGGTGTCGTGGTGATCCCGGCCGCCGAGATCGACGCCAGGGGCCTGCACAAGAGCAATGTGTCAGGAATGCGGCGGGCCGTCGCGCGGTTGCCCTGTGACCCGGAGTACATCCTCACGGACGGCTTCCCGGTGCCCGGCCTGCCGGCGCCGTCCCTGGCGGTGTGGAAGGGGGACCAGGTGGCCGCCTGCGTGGCGGCCGCGTCGATCGTGGCCAAGGTGACGAGGGACCGCCTGATGGTCGAGCTGGATCGAAGATTCCCTCAGTACGGTTTCGCCGAGCACAAGGGGTATGTCACGCCAGGACATCGTTTGGCACTGGAGAGACATGGCCCGTGCCCCGAACACCGTTACTCCTTCGTCACGGTGGCCAGGGGGATGGGTGAAAATGAAATGGGGGCCGGGGTTGCCTGAGCAGGCGAACCGGGGGACCGGTACGACAGGAGGACCGCGATGAGCGCAGAGGATCTCGAAAAATACGAAACCGAGATGGAGCTGCAGCTTTACCGCGAATACCGTGATGTCGTCGGGTTGTTCACATACGTCGTGGAGACCGAGCGTCGGTTCTACCTGACCAACTCGGTCGACCTCGACGTCCGTACCGCGGAGAACGGCGACGTCTTCTTCGACGTGAAGATGCAGGACGCCTGGGTGTGGGACATGTACCGGCCGGCGCGGTTCGTGAAGAACGTGCGGGTGGTCACGTTCAAGGATGTGAACGTGGAAGAGCTGGCCAAGGCCGACCTGGAGATGCCCAAGGAAGGGTTCTCCGGGTAGGAGGAGGGGGATGCCGGCGCCGCGGGGGGCGACGACGGCATCTGACCCGGCCGCCCTGCGGCGGGACCGCGACCCGTTTCATCTGCTGGGTACGTCGAGGTTCGGGGGGACGTACGGGCCGATGCTGGTTGGCCGTTCGCTCGTTCGTCCGTTCGCGTGCGCGTTCGTTCAGGTGCGACCTGCGTCCGATTACGTGCGACCTGCGTCCGTTCACGTGCGACCTGAGCGGGCTCGCTCGCGTAGGGCAACAGGCGGTGTCGTGCGGTGTCGTGCGGCGCGCTTCCTCGCGCGTTGTCCGCGCGAGTCCCTTCTCGGACACCGCGCCTTCGCCTATGCGGGCACCGAGGGGCTTGTCGCCTTCCCAGCTCGTCCTGGGCGGTCACCAGTCGAATCTCGCAAATCCGTGACATCGCGGCCCAAAGACGGTCGGCGGCTCATGACGTAGAACAGTGCGACCTCGCTCGCACAAGGCAAACCAATACCGGTGACGTCGTCATGCGGTCACGATCGTCGGCGTGGCGTGGCGTGGCGTGGCGTGGCGTGGCGTGGCGTGGCGTCTGGGGCGGGCGAACTGGGCGTTGACTAGACCTGTGGGGCCCCATGCGGCAGCCCCCGATCAGGCTTGCTGGGCCGCAGGACGACCGTGGTGGCCCGCTGCTGCCACGTGCCGTCCGGGAGCCGCCCGTGCCTCCCGCGGTCGCCCGCGAGCTGCCCGTGCCCCCCAGGAGCCGCCCATGCCCCTCGCGGCCTCCCGGGAGCTGCCCATGCCCCCTGCGAGCCGCCCATGCTCCCTGCGAGCTGCCCGTGCTCCCCGCGGCCGCCAGTGCCGGCTCGCGGTGGCGAGTGCGTGATCTGGCGTGTCAGTCGTGCGGCCATTCTCGGCTGCCCCGCTCCGCTCAGCCTCGCCCCCTCTGCCCCTCTCAGGCAGAGCACCTGCAAGCGGCCTCAGGACGACGCCTCGCCTCGTCCTAGGGCTTGGCTCAGAGCCGCGTCTACGCAGGCGTGCGGGCGCCACGCCCTCTTCGCGCAGCACGTCATCGCCCCCCTCGACCAGCCGGACTTCCACTTCAACAAGGCCTCAAACCCACTGCGCCCGCGGCTATCCACAACCCCGGCCCACCCTCCGCCACCCATCCCCAGAATCCCGTTCGCCTCCCTCCGATGCCTCCGTCATCCGCCAAGGTCGGTCACCGAACAACCGGCGAACAGACGGACGGAGGCGGCGCATGGCCCCCAAAGACGAGCTCGGCAAGCAAGGCGAAGATCTAGCCGCGATCTACCTGGAAGCTAAGGGGATGACGATCCTCGAACGCAACTGGCGTTGCCGCAGAGGTGAGATCGACATCATCGCCGTGGACGGCCAGATCCTGGTGGTCGTCGAGGTCAAGACCCGATCGAGCAGATCCCACGGCACAGCCCTGGAGTCCGTGAACCGCGCCAAGCTGGCGCGACTCCGCATGCTGGCCGCCAAATGGCTGTCCGCGCAGTCCCGCTCCTTCGGCGCCGTACGCATCGACGTGATCGCCCTGGAGCGCTTCGCGGGCAACTTCGCCCTGCGCCACATACGGGGGGCGATCTAGATGGCCGTGGCCCGTACCCGCAGCGTGGCGCTGGTCGGAGTGAGCGGCCGCAGCGTCGAGGTGGAGGCTGACGTGGGCAACGGCCTGGCCGGCATCCACCTCATCGGCCTCCCCGACACGGCGCTCAGCGAGGCCCGCGACCGGGTGCGTTCCGCGGTGGTCAACAGCAGCTATCCGTGGCCGGACGCCCGCATCACCGTCAGCCTCTTCCCTGCCAGCCTGCCCAAGCGCGGTTCCCAGTTCGACCTGGCCATCGCCATGGCCATCCTGGGGGCCGCGGGGGTCGTCCCGCCCGAGCGCATCGCCGAGCCGTTCTTCCTCGGCGAGCTCGGCCTCGACGGCCGCATCAGGCCCGTACGCGGCGTGCTCCCGTCCATCCTCGGTGCCGCGGCAGCGCACGGAGAGGCCACGGTCATCGTCCCGTCGGGGAACTCGGGCGAAGCCGGCCTGGTCCCCGACGTGAAGGTGATCCCGGTGGCCGATCTGCGCCAGTTGGTGGAGTGGCTACGCAAAGGCGACGATCCACCCCAACCCGAGATCGATGCCCGCGTCGAGGCACCCGAGCCCACCTCCCGGCCCGCCGTCGATCTGGCGGATGTCGTCGGCCAGCCCGTGGCCCGCCGAGCGCTCGAAGTCTGCGCGGCCGGCGGCCACAACCTGTGGATGGTGGGCCCGCCCGGCACCGGCAAGACCCTCCTGGCCGAACGCCTTCCCACCCTCCTGCCGGACCTGGAGCTCGACCATGCCTTGGAGGTCACGGCCATCCACTCGGTCGCGGGACTGCTGCCGCCCGACAGTCCCATGATCAATCGTCCGCCGTTCGTCAGCCCTCATCACACG
This sequence comes from Nonomuraea spiralis, assembly GCF_014648435.1. Taxonomy (GTDB): domain Bacteria; phylum Actinomycetota; class Actinomycetes; order Streptosporangiales; family Streptosporangiaceae; genus Nonomuraea; species Nonomuraea spiralis. Next base: position 95,896 of record NZ_BMRC01000008.1, on the reverse strand, counting down.
GCGACCGCTGCCGCGATCATCGGTGGCGGCAGCACGTTCGTCCGTCCGGGGGCCGTCTCCCTCGCGCACAGGGGTCTGTTGTTCATGGACGAGGCTCCCGAGTTCCCCCGTCACGTCCTCGACTCGCTGCGGCAGCCGCTGGAGTCGGGGCGCGTCACCGTGTCCAGATCCGCGGCCTCGGTCACGTTCCCCGCCCGGTTCATGCTGGTCCTGGCCGCCAACCCGTGCCCCTGTGCCCAGGCCGACGACCAAGCCGCCGCCACCTGCCGCTGTTCGCCCACCACCAGACGCCGATACCTGGGCAGGCTCTCCGGCCCTCTTCTCGACCGCATCGACATGAAGGTGACCGTCGCCCGGTCGTCCCGGCGTGAGCTGCTGGCCGACCGGCATTTCGTCGAATCCAGCAAGACGGTGGCAGAGCGGGTCCTGCTGGCCCGCGAACGTGCCGTCAAACGCCTCGCCGACACCCCCTGGCGGACGAACGCCGAGATCCCCTCCTCAGTCCTCCACGCCGACTACCGCCCGTCCGACGCGGCCATGCAGCCCATGACCTCCTGCCTCGACTCGGGCTCACTCACCGCCCGCGGCCTCGACCGGGCCCTCCGCGTCGCCTGGACCCTCGCCGACCTCGCCGGCAAGGCGCGCCCCGAAGAGGACGAGACCGCCGCCGCCCTCGGCTTCTGGCTGGGGGTAAGGCCGTGATCCCCGCTCAGCCCGTACAGGCTGGCCTGCCTGCAGGCCGGTCGTCCGTCCCCATGAAGATCACCAGGAGGCCCTGTGACCAGTTCGGAACGTGAGGCGCGCGCGGCTCTCATGCGAGCCGCTGACGTGGGCGACACCGCCATGGGCCGCCTGGTGAGGCACCTGGGCGCCCTCGGCGCGGTGGAGGCGATCCGCGAGCGCACCCTGCCGCCGGCCTTCATCGCTCAGGAGGCCCGGCAGGAACGCCCGTGCGATCTGTCCGGCAGGCTGAACGCCTGGTTCGTCCGCCTGGCGGCGTCGAAACCGGCCGCCGACCTGGAAGCCGGAGCGCAGGCCGGGGCCAGGCTCATCATCCCGGGCGACGCCGAATGGCCCACCCAGCTGGACGACCTCGGCCCGAGCCGTCCCCTCGGCCTCTGGCTGCACGGTACCGCCGACCTCCGCTTCGCCTGCCTCAAATCCGTGGCCGTCGTAGGAGCACGAGCCGCCACCCAGTACGGGCTGCACATCGCGGCCGGCTTCGGCATCGGCCTCAGCGAAGCAGGCTGGTCCGTCGTGTCCGGCGGCGCGTACGGGGTCGATGGCGCGGCTCACAAGGGTGCTCTGCTGGCCGACTCGCCCACGGTGGTCGTACTGGCCTGCGGAGTGGACGTCTGCTATCCCAGTGGCCACCAGGACCTGTTCGCCCGGGCCCGCGACCAGGGTGTCGTGATCAGCGAATGCCCACCCGGCGTCCATCCCACCCGAGCCCGCTTCCTGATCAGGAACCGCCTCATAGCCGCCCTCACCCGAGGAACAGCCGTAGTGGAGGCAGCCCTGCGCAGCGGCGCCCTGAACACCGCCGGTCACGCGCTCTCCCTCAACAGGCATCTGGGTGCCGTACCGGGCCCCACCACGTCCGCCCTGTCAGCCGGCTGCCACAAACTGCTGCGCGAACGCAAGGCAGTGTGCGTGACCACCCCGGAGGAGATGATCGAGCTCGTCGGCGTCATGGGCGACGACCTGGCCGCACAACCCAGGACGCCCGTCGTCGCCCGTGACCGCCTCAGCGAATCCACCAAGCGAGTCCTGGACGCCATCCCCAACCGAGGCGGCGCGGGCCCCGCGTCTATAGCGGTGTCGGCGGGCGTCAGCATGGAGATCACGCTGAGCGCCCTGGGCGGCCTGGCCGCCGCCGGCTACATCGAACGAACGGCAGGCGGCTGGCGCCTCCGCAAGACCACCGTCAGCTACCTGAAAGCCCCCGAATCCATCGCCCTGGACCCACCTCCCGCGAACGAAGCCCCAGCCACGGACCCACCCCCGCCTTCGGAAGACGATTCCCTGCCCCCACCTCACCCGCAAGAATTCGCGGCCACCTCGGGGCACATGCGGACCAAGTGACAAGGTCATGAGGTGAGATGGTGAGGGAAGGATCACGAGACGTCGAAGGGGCAGCGCCGGGCAGTGGCGACATCACCTGTGCAAGACGCGGATGACGACGACCCGACATGCGGACGGCGCGGGCACCGCAATGCGACGGAGACCTGCGCGTGGGGACGGTGGATGAAGCCTTGAACGACAACCTGAACGTGAACGACAGTGCGCCCGGCGACTCGAACGACGACCTGAATGCCTATGAGATCCTCGCCGAGTTCGAGAGATACCTGAGGTTCGAGCGAGATCTGTCCCCGCACACCGTTCGTGCCTATCTCTCCGACGTCACCGCCCTCCTCGATCAACTGAACGGCCGGCTTGAAGGTCTGGACATCGGCGAATTGCGAGCATGGCTGGCCGACCAGCACGGCGCGGGAAAGGCGCGGGCAACGTTGGCACGCAGGACCGCATGTGTCCGTACGTTCACCGCGTACTGCCATCGGCGTGGCTGGCTGGCCGGCGATCCGGGCCTATTGCTCGGCAGCGCCAAGGCCCCGCGCCCGTTGCCCGCCGTACTTGACCAGAAGCAGGCACAGACCGTCCTGAACGCGCCTCCCTCCACCGGCGACCCCAAGGACCTCCGAGATCAGGCCATCCTGGAGCTCCTCTACGCCACGGGCGTGCGGGTGGGCGAACTGTGCGCGCTCGACGTCGACGACGTGGACCGGGACCGGCACGTCATACGGGTGCTGGGCAAGGGCCGTAAGGAGCGTTCGGTACCGTTCGGGATTCCGGCGCTCCGAGCGCTGGACCGGTGGTGCATCAACGGACGCCCGATCTGGGTCCGAGAACGTTCCGGGCCGGCCCTCTTCCTCGGAGTACGCGGCGGCCGGATCGACGCGGGCACCGTACGACGGGTGGTGCACGCGCGACTGGCCGAGACCGAGGGCACCCCCGACATGGGCCCGCACGGCCTGAGACACACCGCGGCAACGCACCTGCTCGAAGGAGGTGCGGACCTTCGAAGCGTCCAGGAACTACTCGGCCATGCCTCCCTCAACACAACCCAGATCTACACCCACGTCTCGATCGATCGCCTCCGCACCGCCTACCGCCAAGCCCACCCAAGAGCCTGACCCAAGCCTCAGCGCCACCCCTCTTCCTGATCACTCCCATTTCCGCCCCTCTCAGGAGACAGACGGCCCAAGAGCCTTGGAACGCCGACGCACGGGCTGCAAAGGCAGGGGCCGAGCAGAGACACAGGCGCTGGGAAACACCGCCGTACGGAAAACCCGGCCTTCCGGAGGCAGGGCCGTCGGAAGGTTGGGCGTGAAGACCACAAGGGACGAGATCACCGTTGTGTCGGGCGGCGAGGCTCTGGAGCGGCACGAGGGCGCGGATGTGAGGCCCTGGCGGCGCGAGGTAGCGGTGACTACCGGGCCGAGGAGCGCTGTTGCTGTGGCACGTAGTGGGGAGATGCGGGGACCTGATGCAGCTGCCCAATGGGGCGTCGTGGCGTAGGGGACGACCACAGGAACGCGAGGTATGGGCGTCGCAGGCCGCGTAAGCGGGAGGTCATGAAGGCGCGACGACAGCGTTGAGGCTCACAGTGACGAAGGTCGTCTGTCGAGGAGCGCTGCTGCGCGAGGGCCCGTGAGCTGGACGGCACAGGGAGTGGTGTCTGGGTTGTGGGGAGCAGAGGGTTGATGGTGGTCGCTGCTTGGGCGTGGGCGTGGGCGAGGTGCATTGCCTTCAGGGGGGAGAGGGCGTGGGGCTGCACTTGCCGAAGGCGACTCCTCTTCAGTCGTAGAGAAGCGTTTCGGGCTTTGGGAGCAATGGCCAAGCGGCTGGTGGGGTGAGCGCCGGCTTGGCTGTGGGCTCAGCCCCGAGCCCTGGCTGTTCACCTGTAACGGTTGATGGCCGGCTCTTTGGCTGTGCAACTCATGGTGGGTTGGTGGCTCCATAACTTGCGGCCTTGCGGTCTTGCGGTTGGGCGCGGGGGAGCCGTTGGTAGCCGGGCTTGGCCCGGTGCAGATGCCCTTGCGTGTCCCGTGGGGCTTGTCGGTCAGGTGCGGGCTGCGCTGAGGATTAGCGTCATGGCCTGCTCAAAGTGAACGCCTGAGGGGGCTCAGAGCGAGTGCTGGGGCTCTTGGTGTGAGGGGTTGCTCGCCTACTTGTGGGTTTCGAGATCGGTGCTCGTGGCGGTGGGCCTTGAGAGGGCGCAGGGGACACACAGGGGCGCTGTCAGGGAGCGCTGTTAGGGGCGTTGCGGCGTTTGTGGGCTCCTTCTGGTTTTTGGGGTTTGCGGTGCTGGCCTCGTCTTGGGCTGAGGGGCTTCTTGCGGGGGCGGCGGTGGCGGCGCAGGGCTGTGATCAGGAGAGCGACTCCGAGCAGAGTGCCCAATCCGATTGCTGGGGCTGTGGGGGTGGAGGCCGCATGTGTCAGTAGCTGGATGACGGAGGAGAGGGGTGTGGCGGGGGTGTGCTGCCGATTCGGTGTTGGGGCTGATGCGGGGTGGAGGGGGCGCTTGCCGGGGGTTGTCTGGGGGGTGGAGGTTGTGGTTTCGGGGGTGATGGCGGAGGGCTGGGACCGCTGGTTTGAGGGGGTCAGTGCCTGAAGGGGTGGAGAGATGGCAGATGGGGGCGGGGCTTGGGGCTTGGAGGGTGGGGGTTGGGGCTGAGAAACCGTGAGCAGGCTGGGCGGCAATGGGACGAGGAGCGCGGGTGGAGGCAGGAGATGGGCGGCAGGCGGGGGCGAGTACCGGGGGTTAGGCAGGTACGGGCGTAGAGGAGCAGACAGGTACGGGCGTAGGAGGGCGGACAGATTCGGGCGGGGGAAGGTGGTGGACAGGTTGGGGAGCCCGACAGTCGTGAGTGGGGGTGGTGAGGTGATGAGGTCAGAGCCTTCGGAGGGTGGGATGAGGGTGGCTTGCGAGGAGTTGGGGTGGGTGAGGGGGTGCGGGAGCGGGGTGATCAGGGGGTTGGCGGGGGTGGGCCAGAGGGGGAGGAGGCGGATCAGGGCGCGACCCAGGAGGAGCAGGGGGTCCAGGTAGCGGGAGCTCTGGAGGAGGCCCCAGTGCAGGCATGACTCCTGGCAGTGGCCTTGGATCGCCTGTACGACTCCCAAGGGGTCGCCCATGGTGATCGGCTGCCCCGGCTTCACCGAGGCCGTGACCGGTAGGTACGTCGTGCGGAGGCCGCCTGGGTGGTCGATGGTGACGACTCCCCTTCCGCCTACTGAGCCTGCGTAGCGGATGGTGCCTGGGCCTGCCGCGAGGACGGGGACTTCGGCGGGGGCGGCGAGGTCTACCCCTCGGTGTCCGGCCAGCCATGGTGCGGGGGGTGGGGCGAAGCGGCGCAGGATGCGCGGATTGCCGTCCAGGGGCCAGCGCCATGTGGGTGGGGCCGCCTTTGCTGGAGCAGCGAGGATGACGACTGCCGTGAGCATGGTCATGGCCGTGAGGAGGGCCAGGGGGCTCAGGGGTTGGCGTGCCATGTTCTGGGGGCGGGGCCTCGGGGGTGGAGGCGCTGGGCGACGGGACATGGCGGGAAGTTTGCTGGGGGCGGCCTCTGGGCGTGGAGGCGAGCGGGGTTCTGTGGATGAAGGGGAGTGGGGCGGCCAGGGCTGTGGACGGTGATCGGCGGCTGGGGCGGCGGTGAGTGGCCGGGAAAGCAGGCTGAGGTGGAGGAGAAGGAGGTGGAGGAGAAGGAGGTGGAGGAGAAGGAGGTGGACGGTCGAAGCGCGGGCGGAGGCGGTGGCCAGTCGAAGCGGCGGGCAACGGCGATGTCGGCGGTAGCGGCAGGTGCCGGTACAGGAGGACGTTGCGGACGGTAGGGGCGGCGGACCGGTAGGAGCTGTGGGCGGTGGGCGGTGGGCGGTGGGCAATGGCGATGTGGGTGGTGGCGGGAAGCGTCGGTGGAGGTAGGGGCGGGGGTTGGGGGTGCTTTGGGTTGGGTTGGGGGAGGTGCTCTGAGTGGAGGGGGTGGCGTACTGGGGTTAGAGGACGGTGTGGCGCTTGGATTCGATGAGGTGGGTCAGGGGGTCGGGGACCGGGGTGGGGTCGGGGTGGTGGGGGTGGACGGAGTTGGGGCGGGTGGGGCGTAGGGGGGAGAGCCAGATCCAGAGGGTGCTCAGGGCTACGCCTGCGGCGCAGATGAGGATGACCGGGCGCAGGCCCAGGAGTTCGGCCAGGAGGCCGCCGCTCAGGCCTCCGAGGGCCAGTACGCCCTGTACGGCGAACGTCATGGTGGCGTTCACGCGGCCCCTGAGTGCGGTGGGGGTGTCGCGGAGGGTGATCGCGCCCATGCAGGTGGCGAAGGCGACGACGATGACGCCGGTCATGAAGCCGGTCAGGGCGAGGAGGGTGAGCTTCGTCCAGAGGGGGCCGGACAGGAGGCCGACGGCGAGGATCTCCAGAGGGAAGAACAGGACCGAGACGAGCAGGACGCGGTTCTCGCCGTAGCGCTTGGACAGGCGGGAGGTGAGCCAGGCGCCCAGGAGGCCGCCCAGGCCGCTCAGGGCCGTGAGGAAGCCGATCACGCCCTTGGGGATGCCGAGGGTGTTGACCATGTAGAGCATGTACACGGCGGTGTACGCCATGGCGAAGAAGTTGATCGTCACGCCCGCGCCCAGCAGGGCTCGGAGCGTGGGGTGGGTGAGGCTGGTACGCAGGCCCTCCACGATGTCGTGCCACATGCCGGTCGAGCGGGTGGGCTCGTTGTGCTCCGGGGTGCGGATCGAGCGCAGGAGGAGGGCGGAGACGAGGAAGGACAACGCCTCAGCCAGTACGGCGAACGGCGCCGTGAGCGTCTGCACCAGCAGGCCGGCCAGGCCGGGGCCGCCGACCGAGGCCACCGAGTACGAGGCGTGGAAGCCGGCCATGGCCTCGGTGCGCTGCGACGGGTCCACGACCGCGGCCACGTAGGGGAAGTTGGCCGACTTGAAGATGACGCCGGCCGTACCGATGACCAGGGCCACCACGATCAGCCACGGCACGGTCAGGACGCCGAACACCCAGGCCAGCGGGACGGTGGCGGCGGCGGCGCAGGAGACGAGCTCGCAGGCGATCATCAGCGGGCGGTGGCGGGTGAGCCGGTCGGCGATGGCGCCCGACTGGAGGCCGAACAGCAGGGCGGGCACCGAGGCGGCGGCGGTCAGCAGTCCCATCTCGGCGGGGGAGGCGGTCAGCAGCGTGACGGCGGTCAGGGGTACGGCCAGCTTGGAGACCTCCGAGCCGGTGATCGAGATCGTGCGGGCGCCCCACAGCAGGCGGTAGTCGCGCTGCTTGCGGAGGGGGAGGGGGGAGGTCGCGTCCATGCTCAGGGTCTCCAGCGGGTGGGGTCTTGGAGGGAGTTCGGGAGATGTGAAAGGAAGACTTCATAAGTATGAAGGGATCCCTTCAGAGTTGTAAAGGGAATGCTTCACATCTGTCGGCGGGTACCTTTGGCACATGACGCAGGACATGGAGGGGCTCAGCGATCCCAAGATGATGCGGGCGCTGGCTCACCCGGCGAGGCTGATGATCCTCAACCGGCTCGGTGTGGAAGGCAGTGCCACGGCCACCGAGGTGGCGGAGATCGCGGGGATCACGCCCAGCGCCGCCAGTTACCACCTGCGCATGCTGGCCAAGTACGGGTTCGTCGAGGACGCCCCGCCCAGAGGCGACGGGCGGGAACGGTTGTGGAGATCGACGCACAAGCCGTTCAGTGTGGGAGTCCTGCCGGACGACCAGCCGGAGGTCCGGGACGCCAAGAACATGCTGATCAACGCGTTCCGCAAGGAGGCCGGCGACGAGGCGGACCGGGCCCTGGCCAGAACGGTGCACGAGCCGGACGAATGGCGCGACGTGACCCGGTTCGGCCGTACCCGGATCAGGGTCGACGCGAGCGAGATGGGGCGGCTGAGTGAGGAGATCGAGAAGCTGCTGGCGCCGTACATCGCTCATCAGCGCAGCCCCGAGGACGCGCCGAGCGGGGCCAGGGTCGCCGAGGCGCAGATCAATCTCTTCCCGCTCGCCCCGAGGGTGACCCCGGGGTTGCCCACCGAGGATCACGATGCGGGCTGAGCCGTACCGGGAATGTCGGTTTGACCTCAGACGGTCAGCCTGGGGCGGTGTGGGAGGTAGACTTTTCGATGGCCTGTGGCAACAGGCCGACTTCGCATGCCCCGTTGCGGACCGCACCCTCGGTCCGGGCCCCGGCCCGGCTGGAGCGGTTTTGGGGCATCAGGGCGGTAGACAACGCGCTGCCGCGGCACAACCGAGAACCGCGCCCATCCGCAGGGCGCCCAGACCTGGAGGACCATCACATGGCCCCCGTCGTCACCATGCGACAGCTGCTCGAGAGCGGCGTTCACTTCGGCCACCAGACCCGCCGGTGGAACCCGAAGATGAAGCGCTTCATCTTCACCGAGCGCAACGGCATCTACATCATCGACCTGCAGAAGTCGCTGTCGTACATCGACCGTGCCTACGACTTCGTCAAGGAGACCGTCGCCCACGGCGGCACGATCCTGTTCATCGGCACCAAGAAGCAGGCTCAGGAGGCCATCTCCGAGCAGGCCGCGCGGGTCGGGATGCCGTACGTGAACCAGCGCTGGCTGGGCGGCATGCTCACCAACTTCTCCACCGTGCACAAGAGGCTTCAGCGTCTGAAGGAGCTCGAGGAGCTCGACTTCGACAACGTCGCCGGCTCGGGGCTCACCAAGAAGGAGCTCCTCATGCGCCGTCGCGAGAAGGACAAGCTTGAGCGCACGCTCGGCGGCATCCGCGACATGGGCCGCGTGCCCAGCGCGGTGTGGGTCGTGGACACGAAGAAGGAGCACATCGCGATCAGCGAGGCCAAGAAGCTTGGCATCCCGGTCGTCGCGATCCTCGACACCAACTGCGACCCCGACGAGGTCGACTACCCGATCCCGGGCAACGACGACGCCATCCGCGCCGTCGGCCTGCTGACCCGGGTCGTCGCCGACGGTGTCGCCGCCGGTCTGATGGCTCGCTCCGGCGCCGCCCGCGGCGACGAGAAGCCGGCCGCCGCCGAGCCGCTGGCCGAGTGGGAGCGCGAGCTCATCGAGCAGGGCCAGGGTCAGGCCGCCGCCGCGGAGGAGGCCGCTCCTGAGGCCGCCGCCGAGGAGGCTCCCGCCGCTGAGGCCCCTGCCGACGAGGCTCCGGTGGCTGAGGCTCCGGCCGAGGCTGCTCCGGCCGCTGAGGCTCCGGAGGCCGCTGAGGCCGCCGAGTCCGAGCCGCAGGCCTGAGACCCGGTCGCCGGGTTCGGTCGTGAGGCCGGGCACGGTTGAGTGACATGGTTCAGGCGCTGGCTCCGCGCCACCGGTCGGCATCGACCGCGGCGCGGAGCGGGCGCCGGGCTGAGCGAGGGTCCAGCGGGCCGCGGTCCCGTAAGGGCCGAGAGGTCCAGCGGGCCGACGTTCCGCCGGGCCGCGGTCCAGTAGGGGCTGAGCGATGGTTCGCCGGGCTGAGGTCCCGTGGGGGCTGAGCGAAGGTTTGCCGGGCCGAAGTCCCGTCGGGGCTAAGGGGTTCGAAGGGCAAGGTGCGCGTCTCGGCCGGGCAAACGCCCCGGTCAGGACGGCGAGCCGGGCAGGACAGCACCCTCGCCGAGGCGGTAGGCCAAGGCAGGATGACCATCGGCCCGGAGCGATAAGCCGAGCCACGCTGGGCAGTATGCCGGGCGAGGCGGAGCGGAGCTCCACCGGCGGACATCAGCCCAGGACAGGCGCAAACCCGGGCAAGACCCCAGGACCGACCCGGCCCGAGCCCAGACTCAGGCCAGGATCAAGGCCCCGGGGCCGACCTAGGCACGAGCCGAGGTCCAGGCCGGAGGCGACGGTCCAAGGTCTGGCTCAGGCCGGAGCGACGGTCCGAGGTCTGGCTCAGGCCGGAGCGACGGTCCGAGGTTTGGCTCAGGCCGGAGGCGACGGTGCGGGATCGCTCAAAGGCCCGAGCCGGGGCTCTGGCTCAGGTGAAGGCGCAGGCCCGGGCCTAGGCTGGGGTGGGGGCGGTACGAGAGCACGATCCGAGCACCGCCGCCTGAGACCGAGCAGAGCCGGACCACGCAAGACCGATCCGGACGCAAGACCGATCCAGACCATGCCTGACCGTGCAAGACCCAGCGAGACCCAGCGAGACCCAGCGAGACCGAGTCTGACCGAGCAGAGCCGGACCGTACGACCCGCGCACGACAAGGCCCTGCTTCCCGGTACGGCACACGCCTGCCGTACCGACCAGGGGAGGGCGCCCCGGGCGTCCACCCCGATCCACGACGACGACGAAATCCCACAAGGAAAAAGAGCAATGGCTTCCGTGAACATGGCCGACGTCAAGCGGCTTCGCGAGATCACCGCTGCCGGCATGATGGACTGCAAGAAGGCGCTTGAGGAGTCCGACGGCGACTTCGACCGCGCCATCGAGCTCCTGCGTCTCAAGGGCGCCAAGGACGTGGGCAAGCGTGAGGCCCGTACGGCCTCCAACGGCCTCGTCGCGCTCAAGCAGGACAGCGACTCCTCCGCCGCCCTGCTCGAGCTCAACTGCGAGACCGACTTCGTGGCCAAGGGCGAGCGCTTCCAGGAGCTGGCCGCCGGTGTGGTCGCGCACATCCTGGACAGCAAGCCCGGCGACGTGGCGACGCTGCTGGAGTCCTCCTTCGACGGCAAGACCGTCAGGGAGCACCTGGACGTGGCCAACGCCGCGCTCGGTGAGAAGATCGAGATCCGCCGCTTCGCCGTGCTCGAGGGCGGCTACATCGGTGCGTACATGCACAAGACCGACCCGGCGCTGCCGCCGGCGGTCGGTGTGCTGGTGCAGCTCGACAAGCCGAACGCCGAGGTCGCCAAGGACATCGCCCAGCACGCCGCGGCGATGGCCCCGCAGTACCTCAAGGCCGACTCCGTCCCCGCCGAGGTCGTCGAGAAGGAGCGCAAGCTCTTCGAGGAGATGACCCGCGAGGAGGGCAAGCCCGAGGCCGCCATCGGCAAGATCGTCGAGGGTCGCGTCAACGGCTGGTACAAGGACTTCACCCTGCTGCAGCAGGCGTTCGTGAAGGACAACAAGAAGAGCGTGGGCAAGTACGCCGACGAGAACGGCGTCGAGGTTCTCGCGTTCGTCCGTTTCAAGGTCGGCCAGGCTTAGGCTTGAGCAAACTGCCTGCCCAGAGTTCCACCCTATGAAGGAGGCCGCCGCCGTGCAGGACCACCGGGAGTCAGCCCACGAATCCACACGGACGGCGGCTTCCTCATCACCCAGCCCGCAGAGTCCACTGAGGTGGAAGCGGGTGATGTTGAAGCTGTCAGGCGAGGCGTTCGCCGGAGACGACCCGCTGGGCATCGACCCGGGAGTCGTCGACCACCTGGCCGACTCGATCACCGAGGCCGTGCGCGAGGGCGTGCAGGTCGCGGTCGTGGTCGGCGGGGGGAACATGTTCCGCGGCGCCACCCTGTCCCAGGGCGGCATCGACCGGGCCAGGGCCGACTACATGGGCATGCTCGGCACGGTGATCAACTGCCTGGCGTTGCAGGACTTCCTGGAGAGGCGGGGTGTCGAGACCCGCGTCCAGACCGCCATCACCATGCAGCAGGTCGCCGAGCCGTTCCTGCCGCGACGCGCGATCAGGCACCTTGAGAAGGGGCGCGTGGTCATCTTCGGCGCGGGGCTCGGGTCGCCGTACTTCTCCACCGACACCGCGGCGTCGCAGCGGGCCCTGGAGATCGGCGCCGAGGCGCTGCTCAAGGGCACGCAGGTCGACGGGATCTACGATTCCGACCCGCGCAAGAACCCCGACGCGGTCCGGTTCGACCATCTTGACTACGGCGAGGTGCTGCTCCGCGACCTCGCGGTCATGGACGCGACCGCGATCAGCCTGTGCAAGGACAACGATCTGCCGATCGTGGTCTTCGACCTGATGGGCGAGGGCAACATCCTGCGAGCGGTACGCGGTGAGAAAATCGGCACGCTGGTGAGTCCCGCAGGCAAATGAGGGAGCTAGCCCGACACCGCCAGCTAGTAGACAGGGAGCCGCTGTGATCGACGAAACCCTCCTCGAAGCCGAGGAAAAGATGGACAAGGCCGTTTCGGTGGCGAAGGAAGACTTCGCCACCATCCGGACCGGCCGGGTCACCCCCGCGATGTTCAACAAGATCAGTGCGGAGTACTACGGCACTCCGACACCGATCCAGCAGTTGGCCTCGTTCCACGTGCCCGAGGCGCGTATGGTCATCATCCAGCCCTACGACAAGAGTGCGATGGGCGCGATCGAGAAGGCCATTCGCGACTCCGACCTCGGCGTCAACCCGACCGACAACGGCGACGTGATCCGCGTGTCGTTCCCGGAGCTTTCCGAGGAGCGCCGCAAGGAGTACATCAAGGTCGCCAAGAACAAGGGCGAGCACGCCAAGGTGTCGATCCGGAACATCCGTCGTACGGCCAAGGAGGCCCTCGACAAGATGATCAAGGACGGCGAGGCGGGCGAGGACGAGGTCCGTCGCGCGGAGAAGGAACTCGACGACCTCACCCAGAAGCACGTCGCCAAGATCGACGAGCTGCTCAAGCACAAGGAAGCCGAGCTGCTCGAGGTCTGAGCGGCACGCCCTCGCGGCCCTCGCCGGAAGGCGGGGGCCGTGGCACATGGAGAGTGTCTGTGGAAGAACGTACGGCCGGCACCGGCCCGAACGGCGGCAGCCGTACCGGAAGGAACCTGCCGGCCGCGATCGCGGTGGGTGTGGGGCTGGGGGCGCTGGTCCTCGGCACCCTCTACACGGTCAAGGAGCTCTTCCTTCTGGTGATGGTGGCCTGCGTGGGCGTCGGCGTGCTGGAGCTGACCAAGGCGTTCGCCACCCGCGGGATCAAGGTCCCGGCCGTGCCCGTGCTCGCCGGCCTGGTGGCCATGCAGGCGGGGGCGTACTGGGGCGGGGCCTTCTGGTTGCTGGCGGCCTTCGCGGTGTTCGCGTTCGTGTTGCTCGTCTGGCGGATGTTCAGCGACGGCACGGACGGTTACGTGCGCGACGGCACGGCCTCGGTGTTCACGCTGTTCTACCCGGCGATGCTGGCGGCGTTCGCGGCATTGCTGCTCGCGCCGCCCGACGGCCGCGACCGGGTACTGATCTTCATCGCGGTGACCGTGGCCAGCGACATCGGCGGTTACGTCGCCGGTGTGCTGTTCGGCAGGCACAAGATGACGGTCATCAGCCCGAAGAAGACCTGGGAGGGGTTCGCCGGGTCGGTGATCGCCTGCACGCTGGTCGGCGGCTGGCTGGTGACGTGGCTGCTGGACGGCCCGCTCTGGCTGGGCGCGCTGATCGGGGCGCTGGCGGCGCTGCTGGCGACCGTGGGCGACCTCATCGAGTCGATGATCAAGCGGGACCTCGGCATCAAGGACCTCGGCACGATCCTGCCGGGCCACGGCGGCCTGATGGACCGCCTCGACTCGCTGGTCACCACGCTGGTGCCGGTCTGGCTGCTACTGACGTTGTTCCTCTAGCGCCTCCGTGGTCACGGGGGTGAGCCACAACCACCGTACGGCCTCCCCGCCGAACGCGAACCCCGACATGTCTGGCATATCCGGAGCGTCGGCCCGCATGAGGACCCCCGAGTACTGCGGCCCCAACGGGAACGTCGAAGGCTCGTGGTACCACTTGGCCGTGTGCCCGTGGCCGAGCCAGGTGACCGAATGCCACGGATACTGCGACAGCCACACCAGCAGCAGCGCCGCGTCCCTGGGGTCGTCGCGGGTGGCCACGGCCAGCTCGATCCTGGCGTACGCGTCGGGGCGGTCGATCCACTGCTCGACCGTCGGCATACGCTGGCAGCTCATCCCCACCGTGGACAACACGGTCAGCTCGCGCCCCTCGTACGGGGGCCGTTCGGTGATGCCGACGGTCGGCAGGCGCTCGCCGCTGGCGTCCCAGTAGCGGCCCGCCGGGCCCAGCACTCCGTCGAGATGGCCCATGACGAACTGCTGGAACGACGGCCACGACCCCTCGCCGTGCCGCCAGCGCCAGTAGGACCTGGCGTTGGAGATGCGCGGCCGCAGCCCCTCCAGCGCCTCCGACAACGCCCACGCGAACGGCGACTCGCCCACGGCGTCGCGCGCGTACCCGGGCATGCCCCTGCTCATGTCGGCCCAGCCGGGGATGACCGCGAGCAGGTCGTCGTCCTCGTAGAGGGCGACGCCGTCGCCCTCCTCGAACCACAGGGCGGACAGCTGGCCGAGCGGCCTGCGGCCCTCGGGGTGCAGCGTGTTGCCCCTGGGCATCAGCGGGGGCAGGCCGGAGTTGATCCTGGCCAGGTCGAGCACGGCCGGGGCCGGCCGGTGATTGGCCAGCCATACGGCACCGTGGACGGCGCCGTCGGGCGAGCACAGGTAAGCTACCGAGGAGTCCTCGTCCCGCTCGACCACGAGCGTGCGGCTGCCGTAGGGGTTACCGGCGGCGAGGACGACCTCGGCCCCACCCTCGCCAGATGCCGACCGGAAAATCGCCATACGAGATGACTGTAGATCGGGTGGTGACCCTGACGCGAGCCGTACCGTGACCAGGAATGCCACCTCGGCCGCAGGCGTTCACTAACCTGGCCGAGGAGAAATCCCGTAAGTCCCCCAAGCCGAGCAACTCCCCAAGCAAAGGCAGGAACGTGTCCCAGCAGCCAGGCCAGCTCACCTTCGTCGCGCCGCGGCGGGCCAAGCCCGCGCGGCATCTGGCGGACCTGTCGATGGCCGACCGCCGGGCCGCGGTCACCGAGCTGGGGGAGAAGGCGTTCCGCGCCGACCAGCTCTCGCGCCACTACTTCGAGCGCCACACCGCCGACGTCGGCGCGATGACCGACCTGCCGGCCGCGGCCCGCGAGAAGTTGTCGGCGCTGCTGCCCACGCTGCTCACGCCGGTCAAGGAGCTGACCACCGACGGCGGCACGACCCGCAAGACCCTGTGGCGGCTGTTCGACGGCGCGCTGGTCGAGTCGGTGCTCATGCGCTACCCCGACCGGGTCACGATGTGCGTGTCCTCGCAGGCCGGGTGTGGCATGAACTGCCCGTTCTGCGCCACCGGCCAGGCGGGCCTGACCCGTAACATGTCCACCGCCGAGATCGTCGAGCAGGTGGTCTCCGGCGCCCGCGCGCTGGCGGCGGGCGAGGTGCCGGGCGGGCCGGGCCGGGTGAGCAACATCGTCTTCATGGGCATGGGCGAGCCGCTGGCCAACTACAAGCAGGTGATCGGCGCCGTGCGCCGCATCGTGGAGCCCGCGCCGCACGGCCTCGGCATCTCCGCGCGCGGCGTCACGGTCTCGACCGTCGGGCTGGTGCCCGCCATCGGCAAGCTCGCCGACGAGGGCCTGCCGGTCACGCTCGCGCTGTCCCTGCACGCTCCCGACGACGAGCTGCGTGACACGCTCGTGCCGATCAACACGCGCTGGAAGGTGGCCGAGGTCCTCGACGCGGCCTGGTCGTACGCGGCGAGGACCAAGCGCCGCATCTCCATCGAGTACGCCCTGATCAAGGACATCAACGACCAGGAGTGGCGGGCCGACCTGCTCGGCAAGCTGGTCAGGAACAAGCTCGTGCACGTCAACCTGATCCCGCTCAACCCCACGCCGGGCTCGAAGTGGACGGCCTCCCGGCCGGAGGACGAGCGGGCGTTCGTGCGCCGGCTGGAGTTCCACGGGGTGCCGGTGACCGTGCGCGACACGCGGGGCCGCGAGATCGACGGCGCCTGCGGCCAGCTCGCCGCGGCAGAGTAGCCTCCCGGTCCGGGCGGTGATCTGACCGCCCCTGTCCCGCCTTCTACGCCGTCGCCGTCGAGCGGGCGGCGAAGCTCTGGACCAGGTCGGCGATCATGGCGGCGCCCCGGCTGTTCAGGTGCACGGTGTCGGTGGTGAGCCGCAGGCCGCGGCCGTGGGAGATGGCGTCCAGGCTGCGGCCGAGCAGGAAGTGCTGGATCGCGGCGGTCTGTGCCTGGTTGCCCTCGGGGCGGTAGTGGGTGCCGGGCGAGGTGCCCTCCAGGTCGGCGGTCATACGTTCGTTGAGCGGCAGGTACGTGACGCCCTGCTCGGCGGCGACCGTCCTGACGATCTCGGCGAACTCACGGGTGCGGCGCACCGGAAGCGAGTCCAGGTCCTCGCCGATGACCGGCGGGGACATCAGCGCGACGCGGGCCATGGTCTCGTTCTGCAGGCGGGCGGCGATGGCCGTCAGGTTGGCGGCGTACGCGGCGGCCGTGGGGGTCTCCGTGAGCTTCCAGCGCTTGCGCAGGCCGCGTGCCCGCTTGTTGCTCAGCGTGGCGTTGGCGTCGTTGGTGCCGATGAGCACGGTGACCACGTCCGGGTCCTGCGCCACCACGTCGTCGAGGCGTTTGAGCAGCTCGGACGACGGCTCGTAGTTGACACCCGCGTTGATCACGGTCGCGTCGGGCAGCCGGTCCCGCACCATGGCCACGTAGTCGACGCTCACCTGTCCGCGAGTGATGCTGTCGCCCAGGCAGATCACCTTCACCGTTGCCTCCTTAGGGGTGGGTGAGTGCTTACTAACCTACCTTACGGCGGCGCCAGGCATACAGGGCGAGTCCCGCCAGGCACCAGGCCAGGGAGATCGCGGTCAGCTGGGGAAGCTGGTCGAGCAGGTCGCCGGCGGTGGCCGCGCGCATCCAGACGATCACCGGCACCGTCAGCCAGTACGCCGGCGACGCGCTGAGCAACAACATCACCAGGAAACCGAGCAGCAACGACATGATCGAGACCGCGGGCGAACGCAGCACGGCCCGGCTGGTGAGCGCGCCCAGCGCGGTCCCGGCGAGCACGGCCAGGCCGTGCAGGACGAGCGCCGCGCCGAGCACGTCCCCGCCGGGACGCTCGCTCAGGCCCAGCAGGACGGCCCAGCCGAGGCCGAGGGCGGCCAGCACCCCGCAGGCGGCCAGACTGGCGAGCAGTCCCGCCGCCACCTCCTTGCCGCGCCCGCCCACGGTGATCGCCGACATCTCGCGCTGCTGGTCGGGCTCGGTGTCCAGGAGGCTTCTCGTGGCCCAGGCCAGGATGGGGATGATCAGTACGGCGCCGTCGGCCAGTACGGCGGCCTCGGTGCCCCTGGGGGCGCGGCTGCCGTACACGATCGCGAGCATGGCGAGGGTGAGCAGGAGCGCCTGGTGCACGCGGTGCGACCGGACGTAGGCGGCCAGGCGGAAGACGGCCAGGGCGATCATCCGGGCTCCTCGGACGGGGGGAAGTCGGGGGCGTCGATCTCTTGGGCCCGGTAACCCTGGGCGCGCATCCTGGTCAGGAAGAGCGGGAGCTCGTCGGCGGGCAGCGTGACAGCCACGGTGGCCGACGCGCGTTCCGGCACGGGGGTCGCGGGGGCGGCCTCCTTGAGGTGGCCGTCCACGATCGACCAGGAGCGGAGTCCGGGCAGGTCGCGCAGGCCGCCCTGGTGGTCGCTGGCGACGACGATGCCGCCGCGCCCGGCGACCTCGGCGGCCACGGCGGGCAGCGTCTCGCGGGCGTCGGCGTCGAGGCCGGCGAACGGCTCGTCGAGTATCAGCAGGCCCGGGTCCGCCATCAGGGCCTGGACCAGGCCGACCTTGTGCGCGCTGCCCTTGGACAGCTCGCCGAGCGGCAGGCCGAGGAGGTGGCCCATGTTCAGGCGTTCGGCCCAGGGCCGCCACCGGGCGCCGCCCCGTACGGAGGCCATGTGCGTCAGGTAGGCCGTCACCGTGAACGGCTGGGCGGTCGGGAAGCGGTCGGGGGCGAAGCCCACGACGGCGGGACGGTCGGTGATCCGGCCCCCCGTGGGCGCCGCGAGACCCGCCAGGAGCCGCAGCAGGGTGGACTTCCCCGCCCCGTTGACGCCCGTCAGCTCGATCACGTCACCCGCCGCGAGCTGGGCGTCGGCCTCCTTGAGGATGAACGGCTGACGCCTTCGGTAGCGGAAAGAGACCTGTAACAGTCGCATGGTGCAGCAACGGTATATGTCAGGGCGCAGGGCCGTGATAAAGGGCCTCACAATGGAGAGACCCCCAGCACAGAGGAGTGGGCTTGAACCGCTTTCCGCGCGTCATGGCTATGCGTTCAGGCTATGACCCCGGGGAGGTCGATGCCCTGATCGTACGCATCGAGTCGACCCTGGGAAGGGGCCCGCACACGGTCGAGCCCGTCACGGCGGACGAGGTCCGCGCCGCGACCTTCCGCGCCAAACGCGGCGGCTACCACGAGACCGCGGTGGACTTCGCGCTGGAGGCGTTCGTGGTGGCGCTGGAGACCCAGGCCAAGCGCCCGGTACGGCTGGCCATGGCCGAACCCACCGGGGAGCTGCTGCGCGAGGAGTGGTTCGAGACCGAGGCCGCCCGGGTCGAGCGAGTGGCCTTCCGCCCCGGCCGCATGGGCACCGGCTACAACGAGGACGAGGTCGACGCCTTCCTCGACCGCGTCGTCGCGACCCTGCGCGGCACGACCGAGTTCCCGGTGACCGCCAAGGAGGTACGGGAGACCAGGTTCTCGACCGTGCTCTTCCGCGCCGGCTACCTGATCGCCGACGTCGACTCCTTCCTCGAAGGCGTCGCCGACGTCCTGGAACAGCCCCGCCGGCTCTAATAGGTCCGCTAGGCCCGTTCGACGGCCGCGAGCAGGCCACGCAGGTCGGGCAGGACCTCCCGGACCACCCCGGCGTCGGCGGGTCGCTCGCCGTGCCGGTTGATCCACACCCGGCGGATGCCGAGACGCCGGGCGGGGATCATGTCGTGGAAGTGGCTCTGCGCCACGTGCACCCACTCCGCCGGCTCGTACGCCTTCCTGAAGCGTTCGAAGTGCGCCTCGTCCGGTTTGTAGGCGCCGACGTCCTCGGCGGTCACCACCGCGTCGAACGGCACGGGCAGCCGCCGCAGCGTCTGGGCGATCAGGTCGCGGTCGCAGTTGGTGAGCAGGGCCAGCCGCAGGCCCGCCGTGCGAAGGGCCGACAACTCCGCCCCGACCTCGCCGAACACCGGCCAGTAGGGCAGCGTGGTGGCCAGCACCGAGGCGTCGTCGTCGTTCAGCGTGACGTCGAGGTCGGCGCAGGCCCGGCGCAGCGCCTCGGCCATGACCTCGCGGTAGCGCGTCCGCGGGGCGGCGGCCTCGACGTCGTTCTCGTGCCGCAGGTACGCCGCCAGCAGGTCGTCCCCCTTGGCCGGTGCGATCAGCTCCAGGCTCGTGCCGATGCCGTGCCGCCAGTCGATGAGAGTGCCGAAACAGTCGAACGTAATCCATCGCATGAGTCACATAATGAGGGTCATGTCGATTTCTGTGCGTCCTCTTGAGCCACGGGATCTGCAGACCGTGACGCGCGTGCTGACCGGAAGCTGGGGCGGGTCGACGGTGATGGCCGTCGGTCGCGGCGAGATGGTCGACGCGGCGGGCCTGCCCGGGTTCCTCGCCCACCTGGACCAGGACGTGGCCGGCGTCCTCACCTACGCCGACCGGGGTGACGCGGTGGAGGTCGTGACGATCGACGCCGTCATCCCGGGCAAGGGCGTGGGCAGGGCGCTGCTGGAGGCCGTACGCGGCGTGGCGGCCGAGCGGGGCGCGGCCCGGTTGTGGCTGATGACCACCAATGACAACACCCACGCGCTGCGCTTCTACCAGCGGTACGGGTTCGACCTCGTCGCCCTGCACCGGAACGCCGCCGACGAGGCGAGGAAGCTCAAGCCGGCCATCCCGGCCGAGTCCGACGGCATCCCGATCAGGCACTACCTGGAGCTGGAACTGCGGCTCCGAGCACCTGCCCCAGCACGCGGCTGACCTCGCCCTCGACCGCCGGGCCGTCGGCCCGCCAGGCCACGTACCCGTCGGGGCGGACCAGGACGGCGGAGGCGTCGCCGTAGCGCGCGGCCCAGGTGCCCTCGACGTCGAGCAGGTCGCCGCCCACCTGGTGCACCCGTACGCCGGGCGGTGCGGTCTTTGCCCAGTCCGTGCCGCCGGGCCCGCACAACAACACGAACGCGTCGTGGAACAGGTCGTGCACGCCGATGCGGGTGCCGTCCCGGTCGAGCCAGAGGTGCGGGGCGCGGGTGCCGGGACGGGCGTGCTGGGCCACCGCGTCGCCGAACACCGTCTCGTGCTCGGCCCCGGCCGTCGCCGACGACCGGTAGCGCTGCCCCAGGACGGCCAGGACGTGGTCCAGCGGGTCGTCCTCGGGGTCGGGGCCGAACCTGGCCGCCTGGCTGCGTACGGTGAGGTCGGCCAGCGCCAGCGCCACCGGACGGCGCTCGGCCTCGTAGGTGTCGAGCAGCGCGTCGCCGGCCCGCCCGTCGAGCACGGCGGCCAGCTTCCAGGCCAGGTTGTGCGCGTCCTGGACGGCCGAGTTGGCGCCCAGCCCGCCGGCCGGCGGCCAGACGTGCGCCGCGTCCCCGACCAGGAAGACCCGTCCCTCCCGGTAGCGGGCGGCCACGCCCACCGCCTCCTCCCACGCGGCCCTGCTGACGATCTCCACGGGCAGGTCGCGGCCGATGAGCTCCTTGGCCGCGGCGGTCAGGCGCTCGTCGGTGAAGTCGGCCGGCGACTCGGCGGCGGGGTCGTACGTCAGGGCCATGCCCCAGTGGCCGGGCAGCGCGTGGGAGACCATCGCGCCCGAGGCCGCCACGCCGGGGCCGCCGAGGATCCAGAACAGCGCCCGCTTGCTGACCAGCTCGGACAGGTCGGCCTTGAGGACGAAGGACAGGTAACTGCGCAGGACGCCCAGCCCCTCGCGGGCGATGCCCAGCTGGTCCCTGATCGTGCCGCGGTAGCCGTCGGCGGCGATCAGGTAGCGGGCCCGTAGCGTCCGGCGCTCGCCGGTGCGGGTGTCCTCGGTCACCACCGTGACGCCGTCGGCGTCGGGCTCGATCGATCGGCACCTGGTGTCGAAGCGCAGGTCGGCGCCCCGGGCGCGGGCGGCGTCGGCCAGGATCGGCTCGACCGTGCTCTGGTCGGCCATGCCGAACTCGCCCGCGGTCAGCTCGGGCATCGCCCGGGAGGAGCCGCCTTCGAAGATCCAGTGCCATTCGCCGGCCAGCGTCTCGCAGCGGGCCACGCCCCCCTCCTCGTCGAAGGGCCGGCCGGCCTCCTTGACGGCCTGCTCCAGGCCGAGCGGCCGGTAGATCTCCATGGTGCGCGGGTTGATGCCGCGCGCCCTGCCCAGGATCGACACGCCGGGGTGGCGGTCGACGAGCACGCAGGGCACGCCGTGGTGCGACAGGAACAGGGCGGAGGCGAGACCGGCGTAGCCGCCGCCGACGATCAGTACGGGGATCTCGCTCATGACGCCCTCTGGGCGGTCTGCTGTGGTCATGACTCGATAGTTGCATTGCAACTAGTATCAAGTCAACTAGTTGCTGTGGGAGTAGGATGGTGGGCATGGCCCTCGACCGCGGCTCGCCGCTCGCTCTGACCGTGCTGGCCCTGCTGCGGTCCAGGCCCCTGCATCCGTACGGCATGCAGCGGCTGCTCAAGCAGTGGGGCAAGGACCAGGTGGTCAACGTGGGCCAGCGGGCCGGGCTCTACCGCACGATCGACCGGCTGGCCGAGGCCGGGCTGCTCAGGGTCAGGGAGACCGGGCGCGACCAGCAGTACCCGGAGCGCACGGTCTACGAGCTCACCGACGCCGGCCGTGAGCGGCTGCGCGCCTGGCTGGACGACATGCTCAGCCGTCCGAAGCAGGAGTTCCCGCAGTTCCCCGCGGCGCTGTCGAACGCGATGCTGCTCGCCCCCGGCGAGCTGGCCGACGCGCTGGAACGACGGGCGGAGGCGGTGGAGCGCACGCTCGCCGAGCTGGAGTCGAGCCTCGCGGCCGAGGCGGACCTGCCGCGCATCACGATGCTGGAGATCGAGTACCTGCGCGAGGTGACGGCGGCCGAGGCGCGCTGGCTGCGTGCCGTGCTCGCCGACCTGCGGGACGGGCGGATGACGTGGTCGCACGAGCAACTGGCGGAGATCAGCGCCGCCCGGGAGTGATCAGGTGGCCCGCGGCCGCCGCAGCAGCGCGACGAGCACCGAGGTCGCCGGGGCGGCCAGGAACGCCCCGGTGATGCCCGCGATCACGCTGCCGACCGCGATCGCCACCAGGATGACCGCGCCCGGCAGGTCGAGCGCCTTGCCGTAGATCTGCGGCGCCAGCACGTGCCCTTCGAGCTGCTGCACGGCCACGGTCACCGCGACCACGATCAGCGCCACCAGCCACCCCTTGGCCACGAACGCCACCACCGCCGCCAGCAACCCGGCCATGAACGCCCCCACCACCGGCAGGAACGCCCCCACGAACGTCAGCACCGCCAGCGGCAGCGCGATCGGCACGCCGAGGATCCACAACGAGAGCCCGATGAAGAACCCGTCCACCACGCCCACGATCGCCACCCCGCGGATGTAGCGGCCGATCACCCCGAAGATCAGCAGGCCGGTGTCGCGGCAACGGGCCTTGGCGCGTTCGGGCACGAGGTCGACGATCCAGGCGAACAGCCGCTCGCCGCCGTGCACGAAGTACACCGACAGGATGACCGCGAGCACCGCGCCCACGACGATCTCGCCGACCGTCTTGACCCCGGCCAGGGCGCCGCTGGTGATCTGTTTGCCCTGCTTGGACAGGTAGTCCCTGGCCTGCGCGAGCAGCCGCTGGTCGTCGAGTCCGAACCGGGCGGACAGGCCGTGCACGTCGTCCAGCGCCTTGCCCACGCTTGAGCGCAGCTCGCTCAGGCTGTCGACCGTCGGCGGCACCAGCAGCGCGATCAGCGCCCCGGCCAGCAGCAGGCCGCAGGCGAAGACGACCGCGGTGGCCAGGGCCGGGCCGACTCCGCGGGCGGTGAGCCAGCGGGCGGGCGGGGCCAGGAGCGCCGTGATGAACACCCCGATGATGATGGACATGGCCACCGTGCGCACGTGATAGAGGCAGAAGAAGGCGACCGCGATGATCGCGATCCAGCCAAGCGCCCGCCACGGCCTCATTCCCAACCCCCGATCGTGCCTGGTCAGAGCCTTTCCCGCGGGTGATCGGGGGCAATCCTGGTCAGGACGGCGGTGTCAGGTGCGGCCGCTGCGACCGCTTGGCCTCCTCGTACGCCGCCCGTTCGGCCGCCGCGCCCACCTCGGCCACCGGCACGTCCCACCACGCCCCGGAGGAGGGGGCGTCGTCGGCCAGCGGGTCGGTGCGCACGTAGACGACCGTCGTCCCGGTGGATGCGCGCGCCTCCTCCAGGGCCTTGCGCAGGTCGGCGAGCGATTCGGGGCGCAGCACGGCCGCTCCCAGGCTGGCGGCGTTGGCGGCCAGGTCGACCGGCAGCGGGCCACCCGTACGGGAGCGGTAGGACGTGCCCAGCCGGCGCGCGCCGACGCTCTCCGACAGCCGGCCGATGGAGGCGAAGCCGGAGTTGTCCACCAGGACGACGATCAGCTTGACGCCCTCGGCGACCGCCGTGACCAGCTCCTGCGCCATCATCAGGTACGACCCGTCGCCCACCATGACGAACACCTCGCGCTCGGGCACGGCCATCTTGACGCCCACGCCGCCCGCGATCTCGTAGCCCATGCAGGAGTAGCCGTACTCGACGTGGTAGGCGCCGGGGCCGCTCGGCCGCCACAACCGGTGCAGGTCGCCCGGCATGGACCCGGCCGCGCACACCACGACGCCGTCCGCGCCCGCCGCCGCGTTGACGGCGCCGATTATCGCCGACTGCGACAACGGAGAGTCGTCGAGCGAGTACGCTTGGTCCACGCTCACGTCCCAACTCTGGGAAAGCGCGGTGGACCTGGCCGTCCAGGCGTCGTCGGAGCGCCAGCCGGCGCAGGCCGCGGCCAGGTCCGTCAAGCACTCCCGGGCGTCGCCCACCAGTTGCAGCCCCGACAGCTTGGCGGCGTCGAACGCGGTGACGTTGACGTTCACGAATCTCGCCTCGGCCGCGAAGAGCGATCTCGACGCCGTGGTGAAGTCGCTGTAGCGGGTGCCGATCCCGATGATCACGTCGGCCTCGCGGGCCAGCGTGTCGGCGGCGGTGGTGCCGGTCGCGCCCACCGCGCCCATCGCCAGCCGATGACCATGGGGCAGCGAGCCCTTGCCGGCCTGCGTCTCGGCCACCGGGATGCCGTGCGCCTCGGCGAAGGCGGCCAGCTCGCCGGTGGCCTCGCTGTAGATCGTCCCGCCGCCCGCGACGATCAGCGGGCGGGCCGCCGACCTGATCACCTCGGCCGCCCTGGCCAGCGCGGCGCGATCCGGCCTCGGGCGCGGCACGTGCCACACGCGGCGGGCGAACAGCTCCCGCGGCCAGTCGTACGCCTCGGCCTGCACGTCCTGCGGCAGCGCGAGCGTCACCGCGCCGGTCTCGGCCGGGTCCGTGAGCACCCGCATGGCGGTCAGCAGCGCGGACGGGAGCTGTTCCGGCCGGTTGATCCGGTCCCAGTACCGCGAGACCGGCTTGAGGCAGTCGTTGACCGAGAGGTCGTACGAACGCGGGTCCTCCAGCTCCTGGAGCACCGGGTTGGCGGCGCGGGTGGCGAAGACGTCGCCGGGCAGCAGGAGCACCGGCAGCCGGTTGACGGTCGCGCCGGCCGCGCCCGTGACCATGTTGGTCGCGCCGGGGCCGATCGAGGTGGTGCAGGCCAGCGTGGCCAGCCGGTTGGCGGCGCGGGCGTAGGCGGCGGCCGTGTGCACCATGGCCTGCTCGTTGCGGGCCAGGTAGTAGGGCAGGTCGTCGCCCTCGGTGGCCAGCGCCTGGCCGAGTCCGGCGACGTTGCCGTGGCCGAAGATGCCGAAGCAGCCGCCGAAGAAGCGGCGCTCCACGCCGTCCCGCTCGCTCCACTGGCCGGCCAGGAAGCGTACGAGCGCCTGTGCGACGGTCAACCGGGTCATGCGTCCCTCCCGAACGGCAGTCTGGGGTCGATGTCCTGCCCTGACCAGGACGAGCGGATCCAGGCGTGGCGGGGATCGTCGCAGAACGCCATCGAACGCTCCTCCGCCGGGCCCGCCAGCACGTTGAGGTAGTACAGGTCGTAGCCGGGGGCGGCCATGGAGGGCCCGTGGTAGCCGTAGGGCACCAGGACGACGTCGCCGGAGGTGACCTCGGCGAGCGTGTCGATCCGCCCCCGTTCGGAGGAGTAGACGCGCTGGTAGCCGGGCCCGCCGTCGGCGACCTCGAAGTAGTAGATCTCCTCCAGCACGGCCTCGCCCGGGTTGGGGGTGTCGTGCTTGTGCGGGGGATAGGACGACCAGTTGCCGCCCGGGGTGAGCACCTCGACGGCCATGAGCTTGTCGCACTCGAACACGCCGGGTGCGCAGAAGTTGTTGACCTGTCGGCTGGCCCGGCCCGCGCCCCTGATCTCCACGGGCACGCGCGAGGCCGGCACCTGGCGCGGCGGCAGCGCCCGGGTCGCGCGGGCCGACGGCAGCGCGACCCGGCCCGCGCCGTTCAACGTGGCCCGGGTGCCGATCGGCAGGTACACGAAGTCGCTCGGCCCCTCGAACACCGACCCGCGCCCGGCCAGCACGAACGTCTCCCCGGCCGCCTCGACCGTGCACGGCCCGGACAGCGGCAGGACGATCGTCTCCTCCTCGCCGGTGTCGAACGACAGCGGGACGCCGGTCAGGTCCACGACCCGCAGCCCCGAGTAGGTCCATCCGGCCAGCGACGGGGTGATCTCCACCGACCAGGGGCCGCCGGCGGCCTTGCCGTAGGGCAGGTAGGTCATGCGTGTGCCTCTCGTACCAGGGCGGCGGCGCCGTCCACCGCCGTCGCCACGTCGTCGTCGGACGGATAGAGCAGGGCGCGGCCGACGACGAGGCCGCGTACGCCGGGCAGGGCCAGCGCGCGGCGCCAGTCGGCGAAGGCCGCGCCGAGGTCGGCCGGGTCACCGCCGAGGAGCAGGGCGGGCAGCGTGGTCGCGGCCATCACCCGTTCCATCTCGGCCACCACGGGGATCTTCAGCCAGGTGTAGGCCGAGGTCGCGCCGAGCGCCTGGGCGACGCTGATCGAGCGGATCACGGCGTCGGGGGACAGGTCGTTGCGCAGCACGCCGGACTCCGAACGGGTCGCCCAGAACGGCTCCACCATGGCCAGCAGCCGCCTGCGGGCCAGGCCGGTCACCGCGTGGGCGCACGACTCCAGCGTGGCGGCCGTCGCGTGGTCGCCGGGGTCGATGCGGCACAACATCTTGCCGCCGTCGAGGCGCATCGTGTCGATGGCGTCGGCGTCGAAGCCGGTGAAGCGGTCGTCCAGCTCGAACACCGAGCCCTGGAGGCCGCCGCGGTTCATCGAGCCGAAGGCCAGCTTGCCCTCCAGCGCGCCCAGCAGGAGCAGGTCCTCCAGGACGTCGGGGGAGGCCAGGACGCCGTCCACGCCGGGCCTGGCCAGGGCCGTCCGGAGGCGGTCGAGCAGGTCGGGGCGGCTGCCCATGGCCAGCGGGCGGTCACGTACGGACAGGGCGCCCCTGGCCGGGTGGTCGGCGGCGATGATCACCAGGCGCTCGTCCGCGGCGGGCAGCCCCCGGCGCCGCCGCCGGGCGGCGGCCTCGGCGATCTCCTCGGGACGGGTCGCGCGGATGCGCGTGAGCCACTCGTAGCGGGCGGTCCCGGGGAGCGTGAGGTCGCTCACGTGGGCACCTCGTCCAGCAGTTCCCGCACCTCGTCCGTGGTGGGCATGGCGTCGGCGCAGGCCAGGCGGCCGGCGACGAGGGCGCCGGCGGCGTTGGCGAAGCGGATCGTGCGCTCCAGCGGCCAGCCGCGCAGCAGCCCGAGGCAGACCGCGCCGCCGAACGCGTCGCCGGCCCCGATGCCGTTGACCACCTTCACCTCGACCGGCTCGGCCACGACGCTCTCCGTCGCCGTGCGGGCGAGCACCCCGGCCGGGCCCATCTTGACGATCGCCACCTCGGCCCCGGCGTCGAGCAGCGCCCGCGCCGCCGCCGCCGGGTCGCGCACGCCGACCGCGGTCTCCACCTCCTCCAGGTTGCCGACGGCCACGTTCGCGTGCGGCAGCGCCTCGCGCACGGCCGCGCGGGCGGCCTCGCGCGACTCCCACAGCGCCGCGCGGTAGTCGAGGTCGAACACCGTCCAGCCGGACGTACGGGCCGCCAGGGCGGCGGCGTGGGCGGACCGGCTCGGCTCCTTGCTCAGGCCGGTGAGCGAGAACCAGAACAGTCCGGCGGCCCGGACGGCGTCGAGGTCGAGCAGGTCCGGGGTGATGCGCAGGTCGGGCGGGTGCTCGCCGCGGTAGAAGTAGATGGGGAAGTGGTCGGGCGGGAAGATCTCGCAGAACGTGACCGGCGTGGCCGGGCCCTCGATGACGCTCACGTAGGCGTCGTCCACGCCGAAGCCGCGGATGGCCCGTCGTACGTACACGCCGAAGGGGTCGGCGCCCACGGCGGTGATCACCGCGGAGCGCAGCCCGTGACGCGCCGCCGCGACGGCGACGTTGGTCGGGCTGCCGCCGAGGAACTTGCCGAAGGTCTCGACGTCGGCCAGCCCGACGCCGGTCTGCAGCGGATAGACGTCGACGCCGCAGCGGCCGATCGTGATCAGGTCGTACAACGCACCTCCAGAGGACGCACCTTACCTCGACACTATGGCATATTGTCATGACATAAGGATGTCCGCTATGTTATGGATGATCGTTCAGGCCGGGCCCCGTCACCTCACTTCGGTAGTGTCGGACGCTGAGGAGGTTCGCTCATGTTCGTCCCCAGCGACGTCCACCACGAACAGCACATCACCAAGCTCTCTTTCCGCCCCGCCTCAGGCAAGGGCGGACCGGCGTGAAAGGCCACTGGAGCCTCGACGACCGGCTGGAGCGGATGTTGCGTGAGGTGCCCTTCGAGGTGCCGCCCGGATCCGAGGCCGTCACCGTACGGCTCGACTACGACCGTTCACAGGGCGTGCTCGACCTCGGCTGCGGTGCCCCCGGCGGGTTCCGCGGCTGGTCGGGCGGGGCACGCGCGGAGTTCACGATCACCCGCGACTGGGCCACCCCGGGCTACCTGCCCGGCGTGCCCGAGTCCGGCGTCTGGCACGTGTGGCTGGGGCTGCACCGCGTGCCGCCGCAGGGGCTCGACTTCACGCTGGAGATCACGGCGGAGCGTACGGCCCCGCCCGAGCCGGTGCTCGCCGAGCCGCCGCCCGGCGAGCGGCCCCCGCGCAGGGACGTCCCCGACGTGGACGGGCTGCGCTGGTACGCCGGCGACTTCCACGCCCACACCGTCCACAGCGACGGTACGCTCACCGTCGCCGAACTGGCCGAGCTGGCCCACGGCCGGGGCCTCGACTTCCTGGCCGTCACCGACCACAACACGGTCAGCCACCACCCCTGGCTGCGCGCGGCCGGCCGCGGCGTCACGCTCATCCCCGGCCAGGAGGTCACCACCGACCGCGGCCACGCCAACGTGTTCGGCGAGGTCGGCTGGGTGGACTTCCGGCGGCCCGCCGACTCCTGGGCCGAGCACGCCGGGCGGGCGGGCGGCCTGATCTCGATCAACCACCCGCTGGGCGGCGACTGCGCCTGGTTGCTGCCGATCGCCGATCGCCCGAGGGTGGCCGAGGTGTGGAGCTCCGGCTGGTGGGACCGCCGCTGGGGCGCGCCGCTGGCCTGGGCCGACGCCTGGCGCGAGGACGTGGTGGCCATCGGCGGCAGCGACTTCCACCGCCCCGGCAGCGACGGGCTCCCGGGCGCGCCGACCACGTGGGTGCTGGCCGAGGACCCGGACGCGGTGCTCGACGGCGTACGCGCCGGGCGCACCGCAGTGTCGGCCGGGCCGGACGCGCCGCTGCTGCTCCGGCTGGGCGACGAACTGCTCGCGCTCGGCGCCGACGGCCTGGTGCTGGTCCGTCCCGGCGGCGCCCGCCAGGTCGTCCGCGGCGAGCGCGCGCTGCTGCGGGCCGGCGAAGGACTCCACCGCCTGGAGACCCACGAGAACGAGGTGATCGCCCTATGCCATTGAGGAAAGTCGCGAACGCGCCGGTGAGCTTCGGCGTGTTCGAGCTCAGCGACGCGCCGCCGCCGCTCGGCCCCGACGAGATGGTCCGTGCCCTGGCCGAGGCCGGCTACGAGGGCATCGACTCCGGGCCCATCGGCTATCTCGGCACCGGCCCCGGCCTGGCCCGGCGGCTGGCCGCGCACGGCCTGCTGCTCGCCGGGGGCTGGGTCGACCTGCGGTACGGCGACGCCGAGGCGTACCGGCGGGGGCTGCCCGCGCTGGAGGCCGCGCTCGACGTGTTCGCCGCCGCGCCCGAGGCGCCCGCGCCCTTCGCGCCCCGGCCCACGCTGGCCTGCTCGGGTTCGCCGGAGCGGTTCGCCAGGCCCGGCGGGAGCGTCCCCGGGCTGCCGGCCGCCGACTGGCCCGGGTACGCCGCCCGCGTCCAGGAGGCCGCCGACCGCTGCCGCGAACGTGGCCTGGAGCCCGCCTTCCACCACCACCTCGGCACGTACGTCGAGACCCCCGACGACGTCGAACGCCTCCTGGAGCTGACCGACGTGCCGCTCTGCCTGGACACCGGCCACCTGCTGCTGGCCGGAGGAGACCCGGTGGCGGCCCTGCGCGCGTGGGCCGGCCGGATCGGGCACGTGCACATCAAGGACGGCGACACCAAGATCCTGGCCACCGCCCTGGACGACGGCGCCGACCTGCGCGAGCTGATGGCCAGGGGCGGCTTCACCCGCCTCGGCGAGGGCGAGCTCGACCTGCCCGCGGTCGTGGCGGCGCTCGACGCGATCGGCTATGAGGGCTGGATCGTCGTCGAGCAGGACATCATGCCGGGCCGCCGCCCGGTCGAACGGAACATCGCCGACCAGGCCGCCAACCGCGACAGGCTGAGGGAGCTGGGGCTGTGAGGATCGCGCTGGTCGGGTGCGGGGCCGTCACCCAGGCGGTCTACGTGCCGCTGTTGTCCAGGCGGCGCGACCTGTTCGAGGTCAGCGCCGTCTGCGACCTGTCACGCACGCTGGCCGACGCCGTCGGCGACCGGCTGGGCGCGGCCCGGCGGTACACGTCCGTGGCGGAGATGCTGGCCGACGGCGGTTTCGAGGCGGTGATCGTGCTGGCCTCCGGCTCCCACGGCGAGACCGTGCGGCAGGCGCTGGCCGCCGGCTGCGCCGTGTTGTGCGAGAAACCGCTCGCGCTGACCCGGGCGGAGGTGGCGGCGCTGCCCGAGGGGCGGCTGATGGTGGGTTACATGAAGCAGTACGACCCCGCCGTACGCCGGGCCGCCGAGCTGCTGGCCGAGCTGGGCGGGCCGGCGGCGGTCCGGTCGGTCGAGGTGACCGTGCTGCATCCGAGCGGGGAGTCGCAGCTCGCGTTCGCGAACCTGACGCGGGCCGGCGACGTCGATCCCGGCGTGCTCGGCTCGTTGCGGGCGGCCGAGGACGCGCTCGTCTCGCGGGCGCTCGGCGCGGACGCCCCGGAGGCGCTGCGCGACGTGTACACGATCTCCCTGGGCTCGATCTGCCACGACCTGTCGCTGCTGAGGTGCTTCACCGGGTCGCCGGAGGAGATCTCGTACGTGGAGACCTGGGGCCCGGCGCCCGGCTCGGTGGAGATCTCCGGACCCCTGCCCGTCGCGGGCCGCTTCCACATCCGCTGGCACTACCTGGACGGCTACCCGGCCTACCGCGAGACCGTCGCGATCCACCACACCGCCGGCACGCTGGAGCTCGTCTTCCCCACGCCCTACCTGATGAACGCGCCCACCACCCTCACCGTGGTCTCCGGGGCCGAGACCCGCGCCGAACACCGCCAGGTGACCGAGGCGTTCGAGGTACAACTGGCCGCCTTCCATGCTTATGTGAACGATGGCAGCCCGCCGATCACCGACGCGGGCGGCGCACTGGAGGACATCGTGACGGCTCAGCGGATCGCCGCCCGCTACGCCGTCCGGCATCGACTGCCCATCGGAGGGGAGGCGGCGGCATGGACATAGTGGTCGTCCCGCACACGCACTGGGACAGGGAGTGGTACGAACCCTTCCAGCGTTTCAGGCTCAGGCTCGTGGCCCTGCTCGACGAGGTGCTCGACACCATGGAAAGCGAGCCCGGCTACCACTTCACCCTCGACGGTCAGCTCGCCTGCGTGGACGACTACCTGGAGGTGCGGCCGGAGAACCGCGACCGCGTCGCGGCGCTCGTGAAGTCCGGACGGCTGGCGGTGGGGCCGTGGCAGATCCTGCTGGACGAGTTCCTGTGCTCGGGCGAGAACATCGTCCGCAACCTCGAACTCGGGCTGGCAGGGGCGGAGAAGCTCGGCGGCGCGATGCGGGTGGGCTACCTGCCGGACATGTTTGGCCATATCGCCCAGATGCCGCAGATCCTGCGGCGGGCCGGGCTTGAGCACGCCTGCGTCTACCGCGGGGTGCCGTCGTCGGTGACGACCGACGCCTTCGCCTGGGTGGCGCCCGACGGCACGGCGATCCGCACCCAATACCTGCCCGAGGGCGGCTACGGCAACGGCGCCCACCTGTTCTCCGACGTCAACGGGCTGGAGGAGCGGGCGGCGGCGTTCGTGAAGACCATGCGCGCCTGGCACGGCCCCGAGGGCGAACTCCTGGCCATGTACGGCACCGACCACTCGGCGCCCGTACGCGGGTTGCCGGAGATGGTGGTGGCCATCGGCGCCCGCATGGACACCTTGTCCGGCTATATCGAGAGATATTCGGGCGACACCACCGGCCTGCCGCGGGTCACCGGCGAGCTGCGCTCCCACGCCCGCGCCAACATCCTGCCCGGCGTCATCTCCGTCCGCGCCGCCGTCAAGCAGGCCATGGGCCGGGCCGAGCGCATGGTCGAGCGCTACGCCGAGCCTCTGGCCGCGCTCTGGGGCGGCCCGTGGCCCGGCCGCTTCCTCGACATGGCCTGGCGGCGGCTGGTGGAGGCCAGTGGCCACGACTCGGTCACCGGCTGCGGCGTGGACGAGACGGCTCAGCAGGTCGCCGCCCGCATCGCCGAGGCCGAGCACCTGGGGCAGGCCGTCCGCGACATGGTGACCGCCCGGCTGGCGGCGGCGGTGCCGTACGGCGGCGTGCTCGTCGTCAACCCGACGCCGGCCCCGCGCGCCGGGGTCGTGATCGTCGAGGTGCCCGGCACGGACTCGCTGGTCGACGCCTCCGGAGCCGCGATCCCCTCCCATCGCATCGACCACGCGCCGACGCTCCTGATGGACGAGCGCATCGACCCGGCCACGGTGCTGACCTACGTCCACGGCACCGAGCTGTACGGACAGCACATCGTGGCCTGGGACGTCACGGAGGACACCCTCACCTTCACCCTGGACCGCGAACCGCGCGGGCCGTTCGACCCGGCCGCGGTGCGCGCCGCGCTCGACGGCGTCACCCACGTCCGCATCGAGGTCGAGCCCTGGCGCAAGGTGGCCGCCTACGTCGAGGTGCCCGCCCTGGGCCACACCAGCCTGCGGCCCGTGACCTACGACGACGCGTTCGGCGAGTCGCGGGGGGAGTGGGGGCACCACGACGGCTGCTGGCTCGGCTCCGACGTCGAGGTCCTGCCCGTCACGGCCGGCAGGCGGGTGCTGGACAACGGGCTGCTACGGGTCGAGATCGAGCCGGACGGCACGCTCGGGCTCTTCGGCGAGGACGGCCGGACGATCACCGGCGTGTGCCGCATCGAGGACGGCGGGGACGCCGGCGACACCTACAACTACGCGCCCCCCGAGGAGGACCTGGTCGTCTCCGAACCCCTGTCGATCGAGAGCACGCTCGTCGACGCGGGCCCGCTCGTGGGCTCCATCAACGTGCGCCGGGCCTACCTGTGGCCGGCCGCCGGGGAACGTGTCGCGTCGACGCCCGAGCTCCCGCCGCTCACGCGTACCGGCGAGACCGAGGACGCCGTCGTGGACATGCGGGTCGAGCTGCGGGCGGGCGAGCGGTTCGTCCGGCTGCGGGTGTCGTTCGACAACCGGTGCGAGGACCATCGGGTGCGGATGCACGTGCCGCTGCCGAGGCGGGCCGACCATTCGCTGGCCGAGGGGCAGTTCGCGATCGTGCGGCGGGAGCTGGAGTCCGAGGGCGGCTGCGGCGAGACCCCGCTGCCGACCTTCCCCGCCGCCGGCTGGGTGGCCGCCGGCGGGGTGGCCGCGCTGCTGGAGAACGTGACCGAGTACGAGCTGCTGAACGACGGCGACGAGCTGGCGCTCACGCTGCTGCGCTCGGTCGGCTACCTGTCGCGCAACCACAACGGGCTGCGTCCCGAGCCCGCCGGTCCGCAGCTCCCGACACCGGCCGCGCAGTCTCGCGGGCCGCACACCGTGTCGCTGGCGCTGATGCCGTTCATGGACTGGCGGGACGTCCCCGTGGCGGCGGAGATCTTCCGGCACGACCTGCTGGTCGCGCCCGGCCAGGGCGATCCGGAGCTGCCGCTGCCCCCGGCGGCGGCCGGGCTGTCGGTGTCCGGCCGGGGCGTCACGATGACCTCGCTGCGCCTGCGTGACGGCTGGCACGAGCTGCGGATGGTGGCGCTCACCGAGGTGGACACCGAGGCCGTCGTGCAGGGGGACTTCACCCGGGCCAGGCGGGCCGACCTGACGGGCCGGCCCGGCGAGCCGCTGGAGACCGAGGAGGGCACACTCAGGCTGCCGCTCAAGGCATGGGAGATCGCGACAGTCCAGCTCCGCGGCACGTGAGCGGGCCGGGCTAGCACAGGCCGAGCTGGCGGGCCGCCCGTACGGCCAGCCAGACCTCGGCGAACGCCGCGCTCGACGACAGGTCGCGCCCGCTCAGCGCGGCGAACCTGCGCAGCCGGTAGGCCAGCGTGTTGGGGTGGACGTGCAGCGCCGCCGCCGCGTCCTCGACGTGGCGGTTGCGCTCCATCCACGTGCGCACCGACAGCAGCAGCCGCGAGTCGTGGGCCTCGTCGTAGGCCAGCACCTCGCCCAGCACGTGGTCGACCAGGGCCGACAACGTCGAGGGGTCGTCGGGCAGCCAGCGGCCCGTGGTGTCGTCGCCGTAGTGGACCAGCGCCTTGCCGGACTCGGCGGCGTGCGTGGCCGCCCACACGGCCTCCCGCTGGGCGACCCGCAGCGACTCGCCCGGCGGGAACGGCCGGCTCATCCCCGCGCTGACCCCGGGCACGGCGGCGACCGCGGGCCCGAGGCCGGGCGGGCCCAGCAGGTAGTGGTCGTCGCCGCGTCTGAGCATCAGGTGCGGCAGCTCGCTCACGGCCCTGCGCAGCGCGTCGTCGGGCGCGTGACGGACCACGAGCAACACCGACCCGCTCTCCAGCGGCAGGCCCATCCTGGCCAGCCGCCGCCGGGCCGCGGGCGGGTCGAGCACGTCCTGGAGCAGCTCGGCCAGCGTCTCGGCGCCCTCCCTGCGCAGGGTCTCGCGCTCGTGCCTGGCCATGGCGACCTGGAGGGCGGCCACGGTGGCGATGTGCTGGACCACGGCCAGCCCGGCGGGCCGCGCGCCCTCGCGTTCGAAGGCCACCAGGAACCCGGCCGGGCCGCCGGGCGCCGGGACCGGCAGCGCGAAGCCGCCCGGGATCGTGGGCGGCGCGTCGGGCTCGGCGGGCAGGACGTCGAGCGCGGGGACCGGCACGCCGGGCAGCAGCGGCCGCCCCTGCGGGGTGCACAGGTAGACGTCGTAGCCGGACAGGCGTTCCAGGCGCTTGAACAGCGTGACCGTGTCCAGGTCCTCGGCGGCCAGCCAGCGCAGCGCCCCGAACACCTGGAGCTGCGCGCCCAGCCGGTGGCTGGCGTCCTCCTGCAGCGCCGCCGCCACCTCCTGCGAGACCGCGATGAACGGCACCGCGAGCGGCACCTCCAGCACCGGCATGCCGCGCTCCTCGGCGGCCTCGAAGAAGGCCGGATGCAGCGGCGGGACGTGGAGCTGGGCCGACAGGGCGAGCGCCGAGACCCCGGCGTCGTCGAGGCGTTCGAGGTAGGCGCGCTGCCGGGCGGCCGAGCGCGGCAGGCCGATGCCGGTCGTCATGATGACCTCGGCGCCGAGCAGCCAGGGCGTCGGATCGGCCAGCTCGCTGACGTGCGCCCACGAGACCGAGCGGGACAGCCCGGCCTCGCCGGCGAGCACGCGGAGCTGGAGAGCCGGGGAGCGGAGAAGGTCTTCGACCGTCATCTTGTGGTCAACCACAACACACACCGTATTACTTTGTGGGAGTAACAATTGCCGCAGGTCAGAAGGGTGACGAACACTGACGGACATGCACATCGGTCCCGTCGACTCCTCCAAGGTCCCGCGCTTCGCCGGGCCCGCCACCTTCGCCCGGCTGCCTCGCCTCGACCAGGTCGAGCGGGCGGACGTGGCCGTCGTGGGCGTGCCCTTCGACGCGGGCGTGTCCTACCGGCCGGGCGCCCGGTTCGGTCCCGCCGCCGTACGGGAGGCGTCGCGGTTGTTGCGGCCCTACCACCCGGGGCTGGACGTGTCGCCGTTCGAGCGGGTGCAGGTGGCCGACGCCGGTGACATCGCGGCGAACCCGTTCGACATCGGCGCGGCCGTCGAGACCATCGAGGCCGCGGCCGACGAGCTGGACGCCAGGCTCGTCACCATCGGCGGCGACCACACGATCGCGCTGCCGCTGCTGCGCTCGGCGGCCAAGAAGCACGGTCCCGTGGCGCTGCTGCACTTCGACGCCCACCTCGACACCTGGGACACCTACTTCGGCGCCGAGTACACCCACGGCACCCCCTTCCGGCGCGCGGTCGAGGAGGGCCTCCTCGACACCGAGGCGCTGAGCCACGTCGGCATCCGGGGCCCGCTGTACGGCAAGAAGGACCTGGAGGACGACCGGCGGCTCGGGTTCGGCATCCTGACCGCCGCCGACGTCCTGCGCCGCGGCCTGGACGAGGTCATCGACCTGCTGCGGCAGCGCGTCGGCGACCGGCCGCTGTACGTCTCGGTCGACATCGACGTGCTCGACCCCGCCCACGCCCCCGGCACGGGAACGCCGGAGGCCGGCGGGCTCACCAGCCGGGAGCTGCTGGAGATCCTCCGGGGCCTGGCCGGCTGCCGCCTGATCGGGGCCGACGTGGTCGAGGTGGCCCCCGCCTACGACCACGCCGAGATCACCTCGGTCGCCGCCTCCCACGTGGCCTACGACCTCGTCAGCCTGCTGGCGATGCAGGAGAAGACATGAGCATCACCGAGATCGAGACCTACGGCGTCGAGCGCATCCCCGACGCCGATCGCACCGCCGGGCCGTTCGACCTGTTCCGGGTCGCCTTCGGCGGCGCGAACACGTTCGCCACCTGCGTGCTCGGGGCCTTCCCCATCCTGTTCGGCCTGTCGTTCTGGCAGGGGCTCGCGGCCACTGTGCTCGGCCTGGTGGTCGGGGCGCTGATCCTGGCGCCGCTGTCCCTGTTCGGTCCGCTCAACGGCACCAACAACGCCGTCTCCTCCTCGGCCCATCTGGGCGTGCACGGCCGGGTGGTCGGCTCGTTCCTGTCGCTGCTGACGGCGATCGCGTTCTTCTCGATCTCGGTGTGGTCGTCGGGCGACGCGCTGGTGGGCGGCGCGCACCGGCTCGTCGGGCTGCCCGACGGCGACCTGTCCTACGGCGTCGCGTACGCGATCTTCGCCGTGCTCGTCCTCGTGGTCTGCGTGTACGGCTTCCGCTTCATGCTGTTCGTCAACAAGATCGCGGTCGCGGCGGCGTCGCTGCTGTTCGTGCTCGGGGTGTTCGCCTTCGCCGGGGACTTCGACCCGTCCTATCCCGGGACGCTGGCGGCCGGTGACCCGCTGTTCTGGCCGTCGTTCATCGGGGCGGCGCTGATCGTGTTGTCGAACCCGGTGTCCTTCGGCGCCTTCCTGGGCGACTGGTCCCGCTACATCCCGGCCTCGACCCCGCGTTCCCGTGTGATGGCGGCGGCCTTCCTGTCGCAGATCGCCACCATCCTGCCGTTCTTCTTCGGGCTGGCCACCGCCTCGATCATCGCCGCCAAGGCCGCCGAGTACGTCGACCCGGCGGCGCCCAACTACGTGGGCGGGCTGCTGGCGATCTCGCCGGCCTGGTACTTCGTACCGGTCTGCCTGATCGCGCTGATCGGCGGCATGTCCACCGGCACCACCTCCCTGTACGGCACCGGCCTCGACTTCTCCAGCGTGTTCACCCGCTTCTCCCGGGTGCAGGCGACCGTGTTCATCGGGACCCTGTCGATCGTGTTCATCTTCGTCGGGCGCTTCGCGGCCAACCTGACGGCCAGCATCTCGACGTTCGCCACGCTGATCATCACCTGCACCGCGCCCTGGATGGTCATCATGGTCCTCGGCTACGTGACCCGCCGAGGCTGGTACGACCCCGACGCCCTCCAGGTCTTCAACCGGCGCCAGCGCGGCGGCCGGTACTGGTTCACCCACGGCTGGAACTGGCGGGGCCTTTCGGCCTGGCTGGTCGCGGCCGGTGCGGCGCTGATGTTCGTGAACCTGCCCGGCCAGTTCGTCGGGCCGCTCGGCGACCTGGCCGGCGGCGTGGACGTCTCGCTGCCGCTGGGCCTCGCGGTGGCCGCCGTGCTCTACCTGACGCTGCTCGTGCTCTTCCCCGAACCGCGCGAGGTGTACGGCCCCGAGGGCCCGCGCCTGGTGCGCTCGGCCGACACGCCCATCCTGCCCATCGTGGACGCGGCAGAATCGATGGCGTGATGGAACTCGTCGACCTGTCGGTGCCCGTCGAGACCGGGATGCCCGTCTACCCGGGCGATCCCGAGGTCTCGGTCGCCCCCGCGCTCACCCTGGCCCGCGATGGCGTCAACGTGCTGGGGCTGCACCTGGGGTCGCAGTCGGGCACCCACGTCGACGCGCCCTTCCACGTGGACGACACGCTCCCGGCGCTCGGCGAGCTGCCGCTGTCCCGTTTCGCCGGGCCCGCCGTGGTGGTGGACGCCCGGGGGCTCGCGCCCCGGACCCCGATCGGGGCCGCGAGCTTCGCCGGCCTCGGCCCGGCGCCCGGCGGGGACGCGCCGATCGTGCTCGTCGCGACCGGCTGGTCGGCCCATTGGGGGAGCGAGTCCTACCACGGGCATCCCTTCCTCACCGAGGAGGCCGCGGCGCTGCTGGTCGAGCGGGGCGTGCGCACGGTCGGCATCGACGCGCTGAGCGTCGACCCCACACCGGCGGACGACTTCCCCGCCCATCGTGTCCTGTGCGGCGCGCACGCCGTGATCGCCGAGAACCTGACCGGCCTCGACCGGCTGCTCGACGCGCAGGCGCGGGGGAGGCCGGTCGAGGTCTGGATGATGCCGCTGCGGCTCGACGGCGCCGACGGGGCGCCCGTACGGGCCGTGGCGCGGATCGGTTAGCGCGTGCCCCAGGAGTACGACTGCTTACGCAGCTTCAGGTACACGAACGACTCGGTGGCCCGTACGGCGGGGATGGCCCGGATCTTGCTGAGGATCTCCAGCAGGTGACCGTCGCCCTCGCAGACCACCTCTACGATCACGTCGAAGGAGCCCGCCGTGAGCACCACGTAGTCGATCTCCTCGATGGCCGACAGCTCGTCGGCCACCGACTCCAGGTCGCCCTCGCAGTTGACCCCGATCATCGCCTGCCGGGGGAACCCGAGGGTGAGCGGGTCGGTCACCGCGACGATCTGCATCACCCCGGCGTCCTGCAACCGCTGGACGCGCTGGCGCACCGCGGCCTCGGAGAGCCCGACGGCCTTGCCGATCGCGGCGTACGGCATGCGCCCGTCGGACTGGAGTTGCTCGATGATCTGCTTGGAGAGATCGTCGAGCACGACGGGCCCGGAACTGGCGTTGGTTCGTCGTACGCGGGGCGGCGTCGTCATGTCAGAGGAATCCTCCTAGCGGTCCGGCGTTACGGGGGCGTTCCCGCTTGATTGCCGTCCTGGTGCGACATGTTGTCAGTTCTTGGAGCTCTGTCAAGCGAATTCGTAGCAATTTGATATCTTCACCACGAAATCCCTTGTCCAGATGCATCTGCTCTGTAAGAGTCGCGGCATCTCAGCCACCTCAACGAGGAGGTCGTGCATTGACCACCCGTCTGCAGAACTTCATCAACGGTGAGTTCGTGGACGCCCAGAGCGGCCGGTTCTCCGACATCATCGACCCTTGCACGGGAGAGGCCTACGTACAGGCGCCCGTCTCCGGCGTCGAGGACGTCGATGCGGCTTACGCCGCCGCGGCCGCCGCGTTCGAGTCGTGGGGTCGTACCACCCCCGGTGAGCGGGCGAACCTGCTGCTCAAGGTCGCCGACGCGATCGAGGCGCGGGCCGACGAGATCAACGAGGCCGAGTGCCTCAACACCGGCAAGCCGCGCGCCCGCATGGCCGAGGACGAGACCCCGGTGGCGGCCGACCACTTCCGCTTCTTCGCCGGCGCCGCGCGCACGCTGGAGGGCCCCACCGCCGGTGAGTTCCTCGCCGAGCACACCAGCGTCATCCGGCACGAGCCCATCGGCGTCGTCGGCCAGGTCACGCCCTGGAACTACCCGATGATGATGGCCGTGTGGAAGATCGCCCCGGCGCTGGCCGCCGGGAACACGATCGTGCTCAAGCCGTCGGACACCACCCCGGCCTCCACGCTCAAGCTCGCCGAGATCGTCGGCTCGGTGTTGCCGCCCGGCGTCTTCAACGTCGTCACCGGCGACCGCGAGACCGGCGCCCTCGTCGTGGGCCACCCGACCGCCGCCATGGTGGCGATCACCGGCTCGGTCGGCGCGGGCATGGCGGTCGCCAAGAGCGCCGCCGACGACCTCAAGCGGGTGCACCTGGAGCTCGGCGGCAAGGCGCCGGTCGTGGTCTTCGAGGACGTCAAGGACCTCGCCAAGGCCGCCTCCGACATCGCCACCGCCGGTCTCTACAACGCCGGCCAGGACTGCACCGCGGCCTGCCGCGTGCTCGTCCAGGAGAGCGTGCACGACGAGTTCGTGGCCGCGCTGACCGAGGCCGCCGCAGCCACCGTGACCGGCGACCTGGGCAACGAGGAAGCGCTCTACGGCCCGCTCAACAACGAGAACCAGCTCGCCAGGGTCCAGGGCTTCATGGACCGGGTCCCCGGCCACGCCAAGGTGCTCACCGGCGGTCACCGCGTCGGCGACAAGGGCTACTTCTTCGCCCCGACCGTCGTGGACGGCCTCAAGCAGGACGACGAGATGGTGCAGAACGAGGTCTTCGGCCCGGTCATCACCGTCCAGACGTTCAGCGACGAGGCCGACGCGCTGGCCAAGGCCAACGACGTCAGGTACGGCCTGTCCAGCTCGGTGTGGACCTCCGACCACGGCCGCGCCATGCGCATGTCGAACCGCCTCGACTTCGGCGTGGTCTGGGTCAACACGCACATCCCGTTCGTCTCGGAGATGCCGCACGGCGGCTTCAAGCACTCCGGGTACGGCAAGGACCTGTCGGTGTTCGGTCTGCACGACTACACCAGGGTCAAGCACGTCATGCACTACATCGGCGAATAAGGACAAGCCTGGACATGACCGAGCTATCCGCGATTCAGCTAGAGGACGTCGTCAAGGAGTACCTCTCGCACGGCGAGGTCGTCCAGGCGGTCAAAGGTGTGTCGCTGGACATCGCCGAGGGGGAGTTCTTCTCCCTCCTCGGCCCGTCCGGATGCGGCAAGACCACGACCATGAGGATGGTCGCCGGCTTCGAGGAGCCCACCAAAGGGCTGGTGAGGCTGCACGGCAAGGACGTCACGAACGTCCCGCCGAACAAGCGCGACGTCAACATGGTCTTCCAGTCCTACGCCCTGTTCCCGCACATGAGCGTGTGGGACAACGTGGCGTTCGGGCTGAAGCAGCGTAAGACGCCGCAGGAGGAGATCAGGCGGCGGGTCGGCGAGATGCTGGAGATCGTCGACCTCGCGGGCCGGGAGAAGCGCCGGCCGCGGGAGATGTCCGGCGGCCAGCAGCAGCGCGTGGCCCTGGCCCGCGCCCTGGTCAACCGGCCGAGGGCGCTCCTGCTGGACGAGCCGCTCGGCGCGCTCGACCTCAAGCTGCGCCAGGCCATGCAGATCGAGCTCAAGCGCATCCAGCGCGAGGTCGGCATCACGTTCGTGTACGTGACGCACGACCAGAGCGAGGCGCTGACCATGAGCGACAGGATCGCCGTGATGAACGACGGGCTGGTCGAGCAGCTCGCCGGCCCGCGGGAGATCTACGAGCGGCCGGCGACCGCCTTCGTGGCGGGGTTCATCGGCACCTCCAACCTGATCACCGGGACGGTGGCCGGCGGGGTGCTGGAGATCGGCGGCGGCCGGGTGCTGGTGCCGGGACACGAGGGCGACGTGACGGTGACCGTCCGCCCCGAGAAGATCACGATCTGCCCGGACGAGCCGGGGCGCGGGCTGAGCGCCGTGCCCGGGACCGTCACGGAGATGGTCTACCTGGGCACCTCCAACAGCTACGCGGTGAAGCTCGCCGACGGGGCCGACATCACCGTGTTTGAGCAGAACGCGCACGACGCGACGGCGACGGCGGAGCGGGGCGACTCCGTGTGGCTGTCGTGGGAGGCGCAGCACTCTTACGTGATTGGAAGTTGATAGCACCCCATGAACCCCCGCCAGATCACCCCCGCCCTCCTCAGGGGCATGACCCAGCCCCGCACCCGCCGCGACTTCTTCCGGGTCACCGGCCTGTCCGCCGCCGGCCTCGCGCTCGCCGCCTGCGGCGT
Organism: Nonomuraea spiralis; assembly: GCF_014648435.1. Taxonomy (GTDB): domain Bacteria; phylum Actinomycetota; class Actinomycetes; order Streptosporangiales; family Streptosporangiaceae; genus Nonomuraea; species Nonomuraea spiralis. Next base: position 54,286 of record NZ_BMRC01000008.1, on the reverse strand, counting down.
CCAGGGCAAGAAGGCCGCCCCTCCGAAGGCCGACGCCGTCCAGGATTACTGGTCCAAGCAGACCAAGCACGGCAAGCTCGTCTTCGCCAACTGGCCCGAGTACATGCCCGAGGACCAGGCCCCGCTGAAGAAGTTCACCGAGACCACCGGGATCTCCGTGGAGTACAAGGAGGTCATCCAGGAGAACGCGGAGTTCTTCGGCAAGGCCGACCCCGTGCTCCGCGCCGGCCAGCCGCTCGGCTACGACATCGTCGTGATGACCAACGGCGTCCAGCTCCAGCACATGGTCGAGCTCGGCTACATCGTGCCGCTCGACCACAGCCGGATGCCGAACTTCCTGGCCAACGCCGGCGAGAAGTACAAGGAACGCGCCTACGACCCGGGCAACCAGTACACGATGCCCTACTCCTCGGGCGTGACCGGCATCGCGTACAACACCAAGTACGTCAAGGACGACGTCACCAGCATCGAGGCGCTGTTCGACCCCAAGTACAAGGGGCGGGTCGGGATGATGGCCGACGCGCAGGAGATCGGCAACTTCGGCATGTTCGCCCTCGGCATCGACCCGGAGAAGTCGACCGAGGCCGACTGGAAGAAGGCCGGCGAGAAGCTCAAGCAGCAGCGCGACGCGGGAATCGTCCGGAAATATTACGACCAGAGCTACATCGACGCGGTGTCCAAGGGCGACGTGTGGCTGACCATGGCCTGGTCGGGCGACGTCTTCCAGCGGCAGCTCGCCGGCGAGCCGGTCAAGTTCGTGGTGCCCGCGGAGGGCGGCACGATCTGGACCGACAACATGCTCATCCCCAAGGGCGCGGCCAACCCCGTGGACGCGCTCACGCTCATGGACTACCTGTACCAGCCCGCGGTGGCCGCCGAACTGGATGAGTTCATCCAGTTCGTGACGCCGATCCCGGCCGTGCAGGACCTCATGCGCGAGAAGGCCAAGACGGCCAAGGGCGACGCGAAGAAGGCCCTGGAGGACATGGTGGACAGCCCGCTCATGTTCCCCTCGGCGGCCGACTACGCCAAGCTGCGCACGTACACCACCCTGACCACGCAGCAGGAGCAGGTGTTCAACTCCATCTTCCAGTCGATCACCCAGGCATAGCCATGAAACGGCTCACCCCCTACCTGCTCGCCCTGCCGAGCTGGCTGTGGCTGGCGATCTTCCTGGTCGTGCCCATGGTGGCGATGGCGTCGGTCTCGCTGCAGACGGGCAACGCCATCGACGGCTACGCGATGACGTTCAGCTTCTCCAACTACGCCGACGCGCTCGGCAGGTACAGCGACCAGTTGCTGCGCTCGCTCCTGTACGGCGGCCTCGCCACCGTGGCCATGCTGGTGATCGGGTACCCGGTGGCGTACTGGATCGCCTTCAGGGGCGGCAGGCGCAAGTCGGTGTACCTGTTCCTGCTGCTGCTGCCGTTCTTCGTGTCGTTCGTGTTGCGCACGATCTCGTGGAACTTCCTGCTCGCCGACAACGGCATCCTGTTCGGGACGCTGAAGGGGTGGGGGCTGCTGCCCGAGAGCTTCCACGTGCTGGCCACGACCCTGGCGGTGGTGGGCGGGCTCACCTACAACTTCCTGCCGTTCATGATCCTGCCGATCTACGTGGCCCTGGAACGGGTCGACCCGCGGGTGGTGGAGGCCGCCCAGGACCTGTACGCCACCCGCGCCGGAGCCTTCCGCCGGGTGGTGTTGCCGCTGTCGCTGCCGGGCGTCTTCGCCGGGGTGCTGATGACGTTCGTGCCCGCGACGGCCGACCCGGTCAACGCGCAGATCCTCGGCGGCACGGCCAACACCATGATCGGCAACATCATCCAGACCGAGTACCTGACCAACCTCGACTACCCGACCGCCTCGGCGCTGTCGTTCACGCTGATGGCGATCCTGCTGGTCGGCATCTTCGTCTACGCCCGCGCGCTCGGCACCGAGAACGTCCTAGAGGCGGCGGCGCGATGAGGGGCGTACGGGGCAGGCTCGGCGACCGCCTGCTGCACGTCTACACGTGGCTGATCATCCTGTGGCTGTCGTCGCCGATCGCCGTCATGATCCTGTTCGGCTTCAACGACAAGAAGAGCAAGTCGAACACGAGCTGGCAGGGCTTCACCCTGAAGTGGTACGGCGAGCTCTTCGAGATCTCCGACCTGACCACGGCGCTGCGCAACTCGATCGTGATCGCCCTGGTCAGCACCGTGATCACGGTCGTCATCGGCACGATGCTGGGCCTGGCCGTCGGCCGGCACCGCTTCCGCGGCCTCGGCGCCACGAACTTCCTGGTCTTCGCCGCCATCTCCACCCCGGAGCTGGTCATGGGGGCCTCGCTGCTGTCGCTGTTCGTCTCGGGCAACGTGCCGCGCGACGGCAACACGATCATCGTCGCGCACGTGTTGTTCTCGCTCTCCTTCGTCGTGGTGACGGTCAGGGCGCGGGTCATCACGCTCGACCCGTCGCTGGAGGAGGCGGCCAAGGACCTCGGCGCGACCGCCTGGGGCACGTTCCGGCAGGTGACCCTGCCCGCGATCATGCCGGGCGTGCTCGCGGGCGCGATGCTCTCCTTCGCGTTGTCGATCGACGACTACGTGGTGACGAGCTTCGTCAACGGCTCGACCGTGACGTTCCCGCTGTGGATCGTCGGTGCGGTGAAGACCGGCATTCCGCCGCAGGTCAACGTGATGGGTACGCTCATCTTCGGGATCGGCGTGCTGATCGCCGTGGCTAATGCGGTGGCCGCCAGACGCCGCGCCTAGGATCTGCTCCAACAGGCTTTCCCCCCGCGATCCTGCGGGGGGATTGGTGTATTTCCGACCAAGAACAGGGAGGCGAGATCGGATTTCGGCGGGGGGAACCCGCGCGTGATCACATCACCCCTTTGGATCCCGCAATCAAAACAATGAACAATCTAAGAACTTCGTAGGGAAGTGGGATTTGTGGATCCGCTGAAGGCGCTGGCTGACGCGGAGCGCAAGCCGTACTGGCTGGACAGTCCGGCCAGACCCGAGCCGCGCGCGCGGCTCATCGGAAACACCGACGCCGACCTGGTCGTCGTCGGCGGAGGCTTCTCGGGGCTGTGGACGGCCCTGATGGCCAAGGAACGTGACCCTTCGCTGGACGTCGTCCTGCTCGAAGGGCGCAGGATCGGCTGGGCGGCCACGGGCCGCAACGGCGGGTTCTGCATGGCGACCCTCACCCATGGCCTGGCCAACGGCCTGGAGCGGTGGCCGGAGGAGATCGGCCGCCTCGAACGCATGGGCGTGGACAACCTCGACGAGATCGAGCGCACGCTGGAGCGCCACGGCATCGACTGCTCCTTCGAGCGCACCGGCGAGCTGCACGTGGCCACCGAGCCGTGGCAGCTCGACTCGCTGAGCGAGCATCTCGACCTGATCTCCGAGCTGGGGCTCGACTACGTGCCGCTGGACGAGCGGCAGGTGCGGGCCGAGGTCAACTCGCCGACCTACCTGGGCGGCCTGTGGGAACGCAGCGGCTGCGCCATGCTCGACCCGGCGCGGCTGGCCTGGGGGTTGCGCGATGCGTGCCTGCGGCTCGGCGTACGGGTCTTCGAGCGCAGTCCGGTGCGTTCGCTGAGCGACGACGGCACGACGATCACCCTGCGCACCCCGTACGGGTCCGTGGGGGCGCGCCGGGTGGCGCTGGGCACGGGGGTCTTCCCGCCCCTGCTGCGCAGGCTCAAGCACTTCGTCGTCCCGGTGTACGACTACGCCCTGATGACCGAGCCGCTGAGCGCGGCCCAGCTCGCCGAGGTGGGCTGGGGCAACCGTCAGGGCGTCGGCGACTCGGGCAACCAGTTCCACTACTACCGGCTGACCGACGACAACCGCATCCTGTGGGGCGGCTACGACGCGGTCTACTACAACGGCGGCCTGGTCAAGCCGGAGTACGAGCAGCGTGACGAGACCTTCGTCAAGCTCGCCGAGCACTTCGCCACCACCTTCCCGCAGTTGTCCGGGGTGCGGTTCACGCACCGCTGGGGCGGCGTGATCGACACCTGCAGCCGCTTCAGCGCCTTCTACGGCACGGCGCACGGCGGCCGGCTGGCCTACGCCGTCGGCTACACCGGCATGGGCGTCGGGGCCACCAGGTTCGGCGCGAACGTCATGCTGGACCTGCTGTCCGGCGAGGCCACCGAGCGGACCGAGCTGCGGATGGTCAAGGAGAAGCCGATCCCGTTCCCGCCCGAGCCGGTCCGGTCGGGGGTGATCCAGTTCACCCGGTGGTCGATCGCGCAGGCCGACCAGCATCAGGGCAAGCGCAACCTGTGGTTGCGCACGCTCGACAGGATGGGCCTCGGGTTCGACTCCTGATCGGTGTCACGAGGGGGCGCCGGGCCCGTCGCCGCGGGCCTGGCGCACACTTGTGGCCATGAGGATCGAGTTCGTGGCCGACGGCGTCCCCCTGGTCGGCGACCTCCGTGTTCCCGAGGGCGCGGGCCCCTGGCCTGGGCTGGTGCTCACCGGGCCGTTCACCGGGGTGCGCGACCAGGTCACGGGGCTCTACGCCGACCGGCTGACCCGGCGTGGGTACGCGACGCTGGCCTTCGACCACCGCAACTGGGGCGAGTCCGGCGGCCAGCCGCGCGGCCAGGAGGACCCGCAGGGCAAGCTGCACGACCTGCGCGCCGCGGTGTCGTTGCTGCGCTCGCGGCCCGAGGTGGACGCCGGCCGCGTCGGCGTCGTCGGGATCTGCCTGGGCGCCGGGTACGCGCTGAGGTTCGCCGCCTTCGACCCCCGCGTACGGGTGTTCGCGGGCATCGCCGGGGCCTACAACAACCCGTACACGATGCGGTCGGGCATGGACTACCAGGGGGCCCTGGCCGGGCTCACCGCCGTGCTGGAGCGGCAGGACCTGGGCGGCCCGGTCGAGTACGTGCCCGCCGTGGCCGAGGAGGGCGAGGCGGCGATGCCGGGCGACGAGCCGTTCGCCTACTACGGCACCGAGCGCGGCGCCTCCGCTCACTGGCGGAACCAGGTGACGCGGGCGAGCGTGCGCGAGCTGATCACCATGGACAACATGACGGGCGCCGACTTCCTGTCGCCGAAGCCCGCCCTGATCGTGCACGGCGTGATCGACAGGTTCTGCTCGCCGGAGGGGGCCGAGGAGGCGTTCAAGCGGCTCGACCAGCCGAAGAGGCTCGTCTGGGTGGACGCCAAGCAGCACATCGACCTCTACGACCGCGAGCCGTACGTGTCGCAGGCCGTGGACGCGACCGCGGACTTCCTCGGCGAGCACCTGTGACGGGCTGCCGGAACCCCTGACGTTACGCTGGATGGGTTCGCGCTGATCGGGGGGATTCATGCGTGCCATCCAGTTTGCCCGTTTCGGCGGGCCCGAGGTGCTCGAAGAGGCCGAGGTGCCCGACCCGGTCGTGGGCCCGGGGCAGGTGATGGTCGACGTCGAGGCCGCGGGGATGAACTTCGCCGACGTACGGCAGATCTCCGGCCACTACTCGGCCCCGGACGCCCTGCCGCACATCCCGGGCAACGAGGTCATCGGGCGAGACCCCCGGGGGCGGCGGGTGATGGGCTTCACCGCCAACGGCTACGCCTCCAGGGCCGTCCTCGACGAGGCCGAGGTCGTGGTCGTGCCCGACTCGCTGCGGCCCGGCGAGGCGCTGGCGCTGCTCGTGCAGGGGCTCACCGCCTGGCACCTGCTGCGCTCGTCGGCGCGGCTCAGGGAGGGGGAGAGCGTCGTCGTGCACTCCGGCGCGGGCGGTGTGGGCAGCCTGGCCGTGCAGCTCGCCAAGGTGTTCGGCGCCGGGCGGGTGATCGCCACCGCCTCCGGCCAGGACAAACGCTCGCTCGCCCGCGACCTGGGCGCGGACGCCGCCGTGGACGGCTCGGCCGACGGCTACGCCGAGCGCGTCATCGAGGCCAACGGCAACCTGCCGGTGGACATCGTGCTCGACGCCGTGGGCGGGGAGGTCTTCGACGCGGCGCTGACCGTGCTGGCCCCCTTCGGGCGGCTGGTGACGTACGGGTCGTCGTCGGGCGAGCCGGCCCGGCCGGTCGATCCGGGCCGGCTCACCGCGGGCAACCTGGCCGTACTCGGGTTCTGGCTGCGTCCGCTGCGGGTGCGGCCGGAGATGATCGGGCCCGCGCTGGGCGAGCTGCTCACGCTCACCGCGACCGGCCGGATCAGGCCGCTGGCGGGCGGCGAGTACCCGCTGGCGGAGGCGGCGCGGGCCGTGGCGGACCTGGCGGGGCGGCGTACGGTCGGAAAGGTCGTTCTGCTGCCCTGACGGGCAGGGTGTGACAGATGCCGCTACTGGGCAGGAGGTGAGCAAACCCCCGAGAGGTGATGATCACGGGGGTTTTGCGTGTGTGGTGGAGATTGCTGGCTGTCGCGGCGGTCTGGGCGCTCGCGGGCGGTTGCGCGGACGAGCGCTCGCCCGTGTTGCCGGAGGTGGTGAAGGCCCCGGCGAAGATCGCCCGATGCGTCCTGACACTTCAGGACGCGAGGGCCGGGGACGTGGCCCGTGAACGGCTCCAGCGCGACATCGACCAGTACGTGTCCGGGCGCCCCGGACGGGTGGCCTACAGCTTCCTGGAGCTCAACAGCGGCGTCGGCTTCGGCCACGCCGAGCACCAACACGACATGATCACCGCCAGCGGCGCCAAGGTGGACATCCTCACCGCGCTCATGCTCGACCGCGACCGCCTCCACGAGGACGAACGCGACCTGGCCGAACGCATGATCATCGAGAGCGACAACGGCGCCGCCGACGCGCTGTGGGGCCGGGTGGGCGGCGCGATGAGCGGCGTCTACCAGCGCCTCGGCCTGAACGAGACCGCCCCGGGGCCCGGCATGTACTGGGGCGGCACCAGCACCAGCCCCGCCGACCGCATCCGCCTGCTGAAGGTGCTGGTGAACGGCGGCAAGGGGCTCTCGGACGGCGACCGCGCCCTCGTGCTCGGCCTGATGGGCCGGGTGGTGAAGGACCAGTCGTGGGGCGTCAGCGCGGCCGCCCGGCCGGGGGACCGGGTGGCGTTGAAGAACGGCTGGACGCCGCGCCCGTTCATCCACAACTCGTGGGCCGTGACCAGCTACGGCCGCGTCGTCGGGCCGGGGCGCGACCTGCTGCTGGCCGTTCAGACCGACCAGCAGCCGGGGGAGGGGCCGGGCATCGAGACCATCGAGCGGGTGGCCAGGATGATCGGCTCGCGGTTCGACGAGCTGTCCCCGACGACGACCCGGTCCTGTCCCAAGAACCCGGTCGCCTGAGCTGCCCGTGTCAGGCGACCGTGCCCGCGGTGCCGTCCACGGTGACGGTCTGGCCCGTACGGATGCGCTCGACCGCGTGCGGGACGCCGACGACGGCCGGGATGCCGTACTCGCGGGCCACCACCGCGCCGTGCGAGTTGGACCCGCCCATCTCCATGACCAGCCCGCCCGCGGTCAGGAACAGCGGCGTCCAGCCCGGATCGGTGGACGGGCACACCAGGATCTCGCCGGGCTCCAGATGTGCGCCCACCGGGTCGAGCACGACCCTGGCCACGCCGGTGACCTGTCCGGGCGAGGCGGGCGAGCCGGTCAGCGCGCCCTCGGCCGCCCCGCCGGAGGCGACGGCCTCGGGCTCGGTGCCGTCCGAGAGCAGCACCCGCGGCACGTGCCTGCGGCGCAGCTCCCGCTCGTGCCGCTCACGCCGTTCGGCGACCCGTCCGCGCAGGTCCCGGCCGGACTTGGCCTCCGCCAGCGTCAGGAAGAACACGTCGCCGGGCGCGTCGAGCAGCCCCCGGCCGGCCAGCTCGCGGCCCACGTCGAGCAACTGGGCGCGCAGCGCCGCGAAGATCCGCACGATGAGGAACTTCGGCAGCTCCCGCACCCCCACCAGTTCCCTGGCCCGGCCGAGCGCGAAGCGCACCACCCGGCCGCGCAGGCCGCCCACGCGGCCGGCCAGCTCCTCGACCATGGCCTCGGCCTCGGCCGCGCCCCTGGCGAACAGCACGTCGGGGGCCAGGGCCGGGTCCTCCAGGCGCAGGTAGTTGGCGAGCATGCCGATGACGTGTGTGGGGTCCTCCGACCAGCGGGGGAGGCCGAGGTCGATCTCGGCGACCGCGCGGTGGCCGTACTCGTCGAGGAAGTCGCGTACGGGGGCGGGCAGGGGCTCGCGGGCCAGGAGGGCGGGCGGCTCGGACAGGAAACGGGCCGCCACCGCGGGGTCCCGGCGCAGGCGTTGCGCGAGCGCCCACAGCGCGAGGTCCATCTCGGTGGTCACGTTCCTGGGCGCGCCGCGCAGGACGGTCTGCAGCTCGCCGGGTGCGACCCTGCCCTTCAGCAGGCGGGCGGCCAGCAGCAGCATGGGCACCGCGGCGGCGGCCACCGGGAAGGCCCGCGGCGCGATCGGCACGACCTGGCCGATCAGCGCCCTGGCCACGTGGTCCACGCGCTCGGTCAGGCTCGCGCCGGTGGGCGGGGCCAGCCGGGCGAGGTGGGCGTCGGCCTGCCTGCGTACGCGCCGCTCGGCGCCCGCCGGGTCGGCGAGCGCCCGGACGAACGTGACCGGCACGCCGTGGCGCAGCGTGATCGCGGCCACCCGGCGGGCGAAGGGCCACACCGAGCGCCGGGTGACGCTGAGCCGCGGGTCGTCGAACAGGCCGCGCAGGACCCGGGCGGACCTGGCCTCCATGACGTCGAACACGCGCGGCACGACCGCCCGGCCGACCCGGCTCCGCAGCACGCCCGTGACGTCGATGAACAGCCGCCCGCCCGCCGCGGCGAAGGCGGGCGCCCCGGCCAGCGGCGCGGCGACGGGGAAGCCGAACAGGCCGGACACCCCGGCGGACACCGCCCGTGCCGCCGCCAGCCCCATCGGCGTGAACGGCCTGAAGACGCCCTGGGCGACGCTGAAGCAGAAGTAGGCCCGCAACCCCTCGCCGCGATGCCCGCCGGGCACCGGGAACAGGGTGGTGATCGGCCTGGCCTGGGTCAGCCACAGCTCCCCGGCCTGGTCGAAGGCCCATTCGAGGTCCTGCGGCGCGCCGTAGAGCTCCTCGACGCGCGCGCCGAGCGCGGCCAGCTCGCGCAGCTCGCCGTCGGTCAGGCACGGCTCCCCGGAGGCGGCGGCCCGCTCGTGGACGACGCCGCCGCCCGGCAGGGGACGGACGGCCAGGAGCTTGTCGCCGGGCCGCCGTTCCAGGACGCGCCCGCTGTCGGGATCGACCACGAAATGGTCGGGGTTGACCGCCCCCGACACCACGGACTCGCCCAGGCCGGGGGCGGCGTCGATGACCGCCTGCCGGCGCCGGCCGGTGACCGGGTTCGCGGTGAACATGACGCCGGCGGTCCGCGACTCCACCATGCGCTGGACGACCACGGCCAGGCTGACCGTCCGGTGGTCGATGCCGTTGGACTCGCGGTAGGCGACCGCCCGGTCGGTCCACAACGAGGCCCAGCACCGGCGTACGGCGTCGAGCACGGCCTCGGGGCCGACCACGTTGAGGAAGGTGTCCTGCTGGCCGGCGAAGCTGGCGTACGGCAGGTCCTCGGCGGTGGCCGACGAGCGGACCGCGACCGGGCCGCCGGGAAGTGCCTCGACCACGGCCCGCGCGAGGGCGGCGGGGATCGTGGCGTCGAGGATGTGCTTGCGGGCCACCGCCGGGTCCGTCACGTCGCCGAGCCCGGCGGTGATCGCGCGGTACGCCTCCGTGGTGACGCAGAAACCCGGCGGGACGGGCAGCCCCGCCCTGGTGAGCACGCCGAGGTTGGCCGCCTTGCCGCCGGCCTGCCCGAGCATCGAGCCATCGATGTCAGGAAATTTCAGGATCGCGTCCATGTGCACTGCCTCCATCCACACTCCGACGGTAAATCTCAACGGCGTTGAAGTCAACGATAAATGAATTAAGTCGACCGTTTCCTGCAATAGGATCGGCTCTTGTCGCGTTTGACTGAAGTGAACTGATTGACCGCTCGGCGGCCGGCGCCCGCCGGTATCTACCCCGGTCGAAGCCCACCTCCGACGGTGTGCTCCCCCGGGAGAGGACTCCGTCATGATCTGGACGGAGACCCTTGAAGTCCTACCTCCACGTGCTGGCCACGCCAGGAGCCTGGCGGTTCCTGGTGCCCGCGCTGCTGGCCCGCGTGCCGTTCGCGATGACCCAGATGGGCATCCTGCTGCTGGTCCAATGGTCCACCGGCTCCTACGGCGCGGCCGGGATCACCGCCGCCGCCACCGCCGTCTCCCAGGCCCTCGTCGGCCCTCAGACCGGCCGCCTGGCCGACCGCCACGGCCAGGCCCGCGTGCTGCTGCCGCAGGTGGCCGTGCACGCCCTGGCCATGGGCGGCCTGCTGGCCCTGGCCGCCGCGCACGCGCACCTCGGGCTGCTGGTCGCCGTGGCCGTCCTCGTCGGCGCGTCAGGCCCGCAGGTCGGTTCGATGGTCCGGGCGCGCTGGGCGCACCGGCTCGGCGGCACCGGCCGGCTGAACACCGCGTTCGCGGTCGAGTCGATCACCGACGAACTGACGTTCACGCTGGCCCCGGTGTTGCTGGTGGGGTTGTCCACGGCGTACTCGCCGGTGGTCGCGCTGCTCGGCGGGCTGGTGCTGATCCTGGTCGGCACGGTGGTCTTCGCCGTCGTCCGGACGGACGTGCCCGAACCGGCGCCGGTCCGGGTCGCCGCCTCCAAGGGCGTGCTGCGGCGACGCGGCGTGGCGCTGCTGGCCGCCGCCTTCCTGGCCATGGGCTCGGTCTTCGGCAGCCTCCAGGTCGGCGTCACCTCGCTCACCACCGCCCTGCACGCGCCCGCGTCCGCCGGTCCCGTCTACGGCGTGTTCTCCGCCGCCAGCATGCTCGGCGGCCTGCTGTACGGCGCCGTCCGCTGGCGGCCCACCGCCCGCGTCCGGCTGGCCGCCGGGCTGGCCCTGCTGGCGGTCGCGACCAGCGCGTTCACGCTCGCCGGCGCGATCCCCCACCTGTACGTCGCCGCCGCCCTGGCCGGCCTGGTGATCGCCCCCGTGGTGATCACCGGCTACACCCTCGTCGAGGGCCTGGTCGCGGCAGAGGTCCGGACGGAGGCGTTCACCTGGCTGAACGGCGGCATCGCCCTCGGCATCGCCGCCGGATCGTCGGTCGCGGGCCAGCTCGTGGACCACTTCGGCGCCTCCCTGGCGTTCGTGGTCGCGCCGGTGGCCACCGGCCTGGCCGCACTCCTCGTACTGGCCAGGATCGGCAGCCTGCGCCCGCGGCCCGCCGCGCCCGCGCCGGGCGTGCCGTCGCTCACGGGTGAACCGGCGACTCTTCCCGGATGACCTTCGGTACCCCGCGCAGCCCCGCCAGCGCCAGCACCGCCACCACGGCCAGCAGCACGGCCGTGACCAGCGTCGTCACGTGCATGCCGGACATGAACGCGGTCCGCGCCGCCCGCATCAGCTCGCCGGCCGCCTCCGATGGCAGGCCGGCCGCCGTGCGGGTGGCCCCCGCGATCGACTCCCGCGCGGCCTCCCCTGGCACCCCGGCGGGCAGGCGCAGGTTCGCCTGGTAGACGCTGTTCAGCACCGTGCCCAGAATCGCGATGCCGAGCGCCCCGCCCAGCTCGAACGCCGTCTCCGACACCGCGGCCGCCGCCCCCGCCCGCTCCTTGGGCGCGGTGGCCAGGACGTTGTCGTTGTTCACGGTGAACGTGAGCCCGACCCCGAGCCCGCCCACCAGCATGACGGGCAGCAGGGTGAGGTAGTCCAGCTCGGTGCCCAGGGTGCTGTACCAGGCGAACGCGCCCGAGTTCAGCGCCAGCCCGAGCGCGACCACGCCGTTCCGGCCGAGCGGGCCGATGAGCCGGGCCGCCAGCACCCCGCCCACCGCGCCGCTCAGACCGCCGGGGATCTGGGCCAGCCCCGCCTGCAAGGGGGACCAGCCCAGGACGAGCTGGAGGTACCAGGCGAACAGCAGGCTCATGGCCGACAACGCGAAGATCGCCAGCAGGTTCGTGCCCACGGACGCGCTGAAGGCCCGCCGCCGGAACAGCCGTACGTCGATCAGCGGGTCGGCCAGCCGCGTCTGCCGCCGTACGAACAGACCCAGGCACACCACGCCCACCACGGCCGCCACGAGCACGTCGGCCTGCGCCGGACCCTGGTGGGCGGCCTCCTTGACCGCGTAGACGGCCGTCACGATCCCGGCGAAGGACAGGACCACGCTGGGCACGTCGAGGCGGCCGGGGGCCGGGTCGCGCGACTCCGGCAGCACCAGGAACCCGGCGACGAGCACCAGCACCATGATCGGCACGTTGACGAGGAACACCGACCCCCACCAGAAGTGGTCCAGCAGCACACCCCCGACGACCGGCCCCAGCGCGAACCCGGCCGCGCTCATCCCGCTCCAGATCCCGATCGCCGCGGTGCGCTCGCCCGGATCGGTGAACACGTTCCTGACGATCGACAGCGTGGACGGCATGATCATCGCGCCCGCCACGCCCAGGAGCGTCCTGGCCGCGATCAGCAGCTCGGGGTTCGGGGCGTAGGCGGTCACCACCGAGGCGAGGCCGAAGCCGGCCGCGCCGATCAGCAGCAGCCGCCTGCGGCCCACCCGGTCGCCGAGGTTGCCCATGGTGACGAGGAGACCGGCCAGGGCGAAGCCGTAGATGTCGCCGATCCAGAGCAGTTGTGTGGAGTTCGCGCCGAGGTCGGCGACCAGCCGGGGCAGCGCCAGGTGCAGGACGGTGAGGTCTATCGAGAGCAGCAGCGTGGCCAGGCAGGCGACGGCCAGGCACGCCCATTTGTTCGTCATGCCGTCCACGGTCGCGGGGGTGGCTGACGGCGCGCCTACCGTCCGCTGACCGCCCTGTCGCGGGTGGCGTCGATGCGCTTGCGGATGTCCTCGGTGCTGTACCAGTCGTCGGGGCACTCCGCGCGGGCCTGGGCCAGCAGGGACAGCGCGACGTCGCGTTCGCCCTCCGCCAGTGCCACCTCGGCCAGCCCGAGGTGCGCCCAGGCCAGCATGTCCATGGAACCCACCCGGCGGGCCAGCTCGGCCGCCTCCTCGTAGTCGGCCCGCGCGCCCAGCGGCTCACCCATGCCGAGCAGCGCCTCGGCGCGCCGGCACAGGGCCTCGGCCATCTCCGCCCGTACGCCGAGCTCGCGGGCCACCGTCAGCGCCTCGTCCGACAGCGCGTACGCGGCCGCGTAGTCGCCCTGCTCGGAGGCCAGCGAGCCGAGCCCCGACAACACCAGCACCGCCCCCCACCGCTCGCCGATCTCCCGGAACGTGGCCAGACTGCGCCGGAAGGAGGCCACCGACTCCTCGACCCGGCCCAGGATCTGCAGCACGAACCCCGCCCCGCTGTACGACAACGCCCGCTGCCAGGGCGGGAGGCCGTCGACGTGCTCCAGCAGCTCGTGGTAGATCTCCTCGACGTCGCCCGGCGGCCCGGTGAACATCGAGCGCATCATCATCAGGAACTCCACCCGCTCCGGCAGGTGGGTCACCGGCAGCAGCTCGCGCACCTCCGCCAGCCGTTCGCGCAGCTCCTCGTCGGCCACGCCCGTCCACGCGCTGACGAGCACGCACATGACGTACTCCTCCTCCATGCCGGTAGGGCAGGCGCCGCCGGTCCTGGCCAGCAGCCCGGCGGCCAGGTTCGCGCTGGTGCCGCGGTGGCCGCGCATCCACCAGTAGCAGGAGCTGTGCGCCAGCAGCAGCAGGCCGGTCTCCAGCTGCCCGGACTCGGTCGCCCAGCGTACGGCGGCGTCGAGGTCGTCGCTCTCGGCGTCCAGCCGGGCCAGCCAGTCGAGCTGGTCACCGGTCCGCAGCAGCGGGTCGGCGGTCAGGACCAGGTCGAGGTAGTAGGCGGTGTGGGCGTCCCGGACCGCGGTGGTCTCGCCGGACTCGGCCAGGCGTTCGGCGCAGAACTCCCGGATCGTGTCGAGCATGCGGTACCGGCCGCCGACGTGCTCCACCAGCGACTTCTCCGCCAGCGAGAACAGCACCTCCTCCGGCAGCCCGCACACCCGCTCGGCCGCCCGAGGCGTGGCGCCGCCCACGAACACGCTCAGGCGTCTGGCCAGGCGCTGCTCGCCGTCGTCCAGCAGGTCCCAGCTCCACGCCACGACCGCGTGGAGCGTCTGGTGCCGGGGCAACGCCGTACGGCTGCCGCGGGTCAGCAGCCGGAACCGGTCGTCCAGGCGGGCCGCGACGTCGGCGACCGACAGCGTACGGAGGCGGGCCGCGGCCAGCTCGATGGCCAGCGGCAGCCCGTCGAGCGCCCGGCAGATGCGTACCACCTGCGCGGCGTTGCCGGCCTCCACGGCGAAGCCGGGCCGGACGGCGGCGGCCCGGTCGGCGAACAGCCGCACGGCCGCGTACGCCAGCGGGTCGTCCGGCTCGGGCGGCGGCAGGCGCAGCGGGGACACCGGCAGGATCGACTCCCCGGTGATGCCCAGCGCCTCGCGGCTCGTGGCCAGCACCCGCAGCCCCGGGCAGGAGGCCAGCAGCGTGTCGGCGAGGTCGGCCGCGGCGCCGACCAGATGCTCGCAGTTGTCCAGGACGAGCAGCAGGTCGCGTTCGGCCAGCACGGTGCCCAGCCGGGTGACGGGGTCGAGCGCGGGCCGCTGGGGCGCGTGCAGCAGGGCGTCGCGGATGTCGAGTGCGACCAGCACCGCGCCGGGCAGGCCCGCCGCGTCGGCCACCGGGGCGAGGGGCACGAAGCACACGTCGCCCGGCTCCTGGCCGGCCGCCTCCTGGGCGAGCCTGGTCTTGCCCGCGCCGCCCGGCCCGATCAGCGTGACGAGCCTGCTGCCCCGCAGCCGCGCGCCCACCTGCGCCAGCTCCTCGGCCCGGCCCACGAAACTGGTGAGCTGCGCCCGCAATCCCTGCTTGAGCCCCGGCTGCCCGCCGGTCGCCCCCACTGCTTTCGCCGGCGGGGTCGTCCCGGCCGCCTCGCCGAGGGCCGGGTCGGCGCGGAGCACGGCCAGGTGGGCGGCGGCCAGTTCGGCGCCCGGCTCGACGCCCAGCTCGTGGTCGAGCTGCCGCCGCGCCTCGCCGTAGACGGCCAGGGCCTCGGCCTGCCGGCCGCTGCCGTACAGGGCGCGCATGAGCTGGGCGCGCAGGCGTTCGCGCAGCGGATGGGCGGCGGTGAGCCGGCGCAGCTCGGCGACCAGGTCGCGGTGCCGGCCGAGTTCCAGGTCGGCCTGGATGCGGTCCTCGGTGGCCGCCAGCCGCAGCTCCTCCAGTCCGGCCGCGGCGGACCCGGCGTGCGGCGCGTCGGCGAGCGGCGCGCCCCGCCACAACTCCAGCGCCTCGCCCAGCAGCGCCGCCGCCCGTCCGGCGTCCCCATCCGCCAGCGCCCGCCGCCCGGCCGCGGCCAGGAGCTCGAACCTGCGCGCGTCCACGTCCTGCGGGTCGGCGACCAGGCGGTAGCCCGCCGGGTGGAACTCGACCAGGTCCCGGCCGAGCGCCCGGCGCAGCCTGGAGACCTGGGACTGCAGCGCGTTGGCCACGCCGTCCGGCGGGTGGGGGCCGTACAGGCCGTCCACGAGCTGGTCGGCGCCGACCACGCGGCCGGCGTGCAGGGCCAGCAGGGTGAGCAGGGCGCGCACCCGCGGCCCGCCGAGCGCCACCGGTGCGCCGTCCTCGTCCAGCGCGCTGGTGGGACCGAGGATCTCGAAGCGCATGCCCTGATTATCGGGTCTCCGGGAGGATCGCGGTGATTTCTCCGTACGTCGGCAGCGCCGGGGCCTCCTTGCCCTGCGCGCTCAGCACGGCGGCCAGGGCACCCTGGAGGGCCGCGCGGTAGAGCAGCGAGCCGGTGCTCACCCGCGCGACCCCGGCCCCGGCGAGCTGGTCGAGCGTGGGCCCGGCCGGCTGGTAGAGCACGTTGACCGGCAGCGGCGTACGCGCGACCACCTCGGCGATCTCCGCCAGGTCCGACAACCCGGGGACGAAGATGCCGTCGGCCTCCCCGTAGGCGTCCACCCGTTCCCGCCAGTCGCCGGTCCCGAGCCAGTGGGTGTCGGTACGGGCGTTGACGAACACGCCATGGCCCTTGGCCGCCTCGATGATCCGCCGGTGCAGCCCGACCGGGCGCAGCGTGCCGTCGGGACGGCCGTCCTCCAGGTTGACGCCCGCCACCCCGAGCGCGGCCAGGCCCGCCACCAGGTCCGACACCTCGGCCGGGTCGTCGCTGAACCCGCCCTCGATGTCCACCGTGACCAGCACGCCCAGATCCTTGACCGTCTCGGCCAGCTCGATCGTCTCGGCCTTCGTCGCGCCGGCGGCGTCCGGTTTGCCGTGCACGGCGGACACGCCGAGGCTGGTCGTGCCGATCGCCGGGAAACCGTGCGCGGCGAGGAACGCGGCCGAGCCGTAGTCCCAGGCGTTGGGCAGCAGCAGCGGGTCGCCCGGCCGGTGCAGGTCGTGGAAGTTCATCGGCCGGTCCCTCCGAGGAGCGCGTCGAGCACGCCCGCGGCCAGTGCGAGCGCGTGGGCGGGGGCGGGGCAGGGGCGCAGGCCGTCCCCGAAGGTCAGGTGGGGGGCCGGGCCGCGGGTGACGTCGAAGCGGGCCGGGTCGGGGAACACCTCGGGATCGCGATTGGCCGCGACCAGGTCGATCGTGACCTCTTCGCCGGTCCTGGTGTCGAGCCTGCGGCCGGCCTTGAGCGGCGGGTCCTGCCTGAGCGTCTCGTGCAGCACCGCCTCGGGGTCGTCACCCGGGCGCGCGTGGGCGAGCGCGTTCTCGATCAGCGCCTCGGTGGCCGCGTGGCCCTGGAGCAGCAGCGTGACGGCCGGCAGGTCGGTCAGTTCCACCAGCTCGGCGACGGCGGCGTCGGCCTGCGGGCCTCCCTCACCCGACAGGTAACCGCTCGCGGCCGCCGGTACGGCGGAGGTGTCCCGTACGCCGAGCGCGGCCCCGAGCACGGCCGTGGGCACGCCGCGCCAGTCGCCGCCGCGTTCCTCGGTCGCGGTCCTGGCAGCCGTCCGCAGCGCGGCCGGGTCCAGCGCGGACAGGCGCTCGACGACCAGGCGGCGGCGTTCGGCGTGCGTGTCGCCGGTGCTGAAGCGCGAGACCTGGGCCCGCAGCCAGGCGAGCGTCCCCGGCTCGCCGTCCTGCGGGACGGGGGGCGGCACGTACCGGCTGTCGGAGAGCACCGCCCTGGCTTCGGCGTGGTGGGTGATGAGCATGGGTTCACGCTAGGTCGCGGATCGTTCGACGGGGGACGAAGTGTGGTCGTGTCGCCCGGTCACGCGGCCAGCCGCTGCGGGCTCTCGGGCTGCGCGGGCTGCGCGGGCGCCCCGGTGGCCCGCGTTCCCTGGACCCGCGCGGCGGCGCGGCGCGGTACGGAGGCCAGCGCCATGGCCACGACGAGCACGATCTCGGCCAGCACCACCCCTCGTTCGAGCAGTCCGTAATAGGTCTCGCCGTCGATCAGCGAGGAGGTGAGGGCGGCCGGGTGCGCGGCCAGGTACGCCGCCAGCGTCAGCCCGGAGGTCACGCTCAGCGCCTTGACCGCGCTCCAGCGCGGGGCCGCGGCCCGTCCCCTGGTCAGGGTCCAGCCGGCGACCGGCAGCGCGGTGAAGACCACGGCCGCCGACCAGCGGTGGATCTCGCCGGTGAGGGTGCTGACGTCCGACATGCCGGGATCGGTGGGGAAGATCGCGCTCAGCATCAGCCCGGCGGCGCCCGCCAGCAGCAACACGCGGGTGGCGGCGGTGCGCGCCGGCTCGCGCGCGGCCAGCCCGTACGCCAGCGACAGGCAGGCCGCGGCCAGCGCGAGCGTCCCGACCAGTACGGGCAGCATGCCGCCGGGCACGAGCGCGTAGTCGCTGATCAGCGGCTGCGCGGGCAGGGTCGCCTGCGCGTAGCCGAGGGCGGCCACCGCCGTCACGGCTCCGGCCACGGGACCGAGCACGGCACGCCAGGTCATCGGGCCACCTCGTCGTAGATCTGCTCGAAGCGGGCGAGGGACGTCTGGTCGTCGTGGGTGAGCGCCAGCTCACGGCTGGTCCTGCCGAGCCGGGTGCGCAGGTCGTCGTCGGTGAGAATGCCGGTCAGGTGCCTGGCCAGCGAGACCACGTCGCCCGGCTGGTAGAGGTAGCCGTTGCCGTCCACCAGGTGCGGCAGCGCCATCGCGTCGGCGGCCACGACCGGCAGCCCGGTCGCCATGGCCTCCAGCGTGGCGATGCTCTGCAACTCGGCGACGCCCGGCATGGCGAACACGTCGGCGGCGGCGAACGCCTGCGGCATGCTCTCGTCCGGCACGAACCCGACGAAGAACACCCGCTCGCCCACCCCGATGCGCTTGGCCAGCTTCTCCAGCTCCATCCGCTGGTTGCCGCGGCCCACGAACGCCACCTGCGCGTCGGTCTCGTTGAGCACGAGCGGCAGCGCGCGGATCAGCTCGTCGAGGTGCTTCTCCTCGTCCAGGCGGCCCACGAAGAGGATGGTCGGCCGGTCGGGCAGCGCGAACCGGCGGCGCGCCCACGACTTGGGCTCGGCGTGCGGGTGGAACCTGGTCAGGTCGATGCCGCACGAGACGGCCTCGACCTCGCGGGAGAAGCCCTGGTCGGCCAGGAGCTTGGCGGCCAGCGGGGTCGGCGTGGTGATGTGGTCGGCGCGCTTGAAGACGCGGCTGAAGTCGCGCCAGGCCAGTCGGCCCGCCCCGGTCCGCAGCGCTTCGGGGACGTGCCCGAACTGGAAGAGGTTGTCGGGCATGAAGTGGTTCGTGGCCACGACCGGCACACCCCGGCGGCGGGCGGCGGCGATGGCGGCCCGGCCGACGACGAAGTGGCCCTGGGTGTGCAGCACGTCCGGGTCGATGTCGGCGACCAGCCGGTCGAGCCTGGTCGGCACGGTGACCCGCATGGTCGGGTGCACCAGCAGCGGGGCCGAGCGCAGCCGGTGGACGATCACGCCGTCCAGCACGTCGGCGCTGGCCGGGCCGGACTCCGACTGGCACACCACGTGCACCTCGTTGCCGCGCGCGGCCAGGCCGCTGGCCAGGCGGTGGGTGAAGTAGGCGGCGCCGTTCACGTCGGGGGGATAGGTGTCGGTCGAGATCAGGACGCGGCGGGGGCGTTCGGGCGCGGGGGCGAGCTGGGCGTGGTCGGTGACGTTGTGCAGGGGCATGGCCATGACGGTGACTCCGCTTTCACAAGGGGGGACGGCTGGGGGAGGGCCGATGGACGAACAGGGGATTTCGGTCAGGGGGGTGATCAGGCGACGTCGTTGCGCGCCTCCAGCGGGGTGGTCCGGGCCAGGGCGACCGTGCCGGCCGCGGTCAGGGCGGCGGCCGCGATCGGCGCGAGGCCGGTCGGCAGCGGCTCGCCGAGCAGCAGGGCCCCGAACGCCACGGCCGTGAGCGGGTCGGCGATCTGCAAGGAGGCGAACGAGACGCCGAAGTGGCCGACGGCGTAGGCGCGCTGGAGCATCATGAGCGCCAGCAGCAGCGGCACCGGCAGGGCCAGCAGGTACCACCAGTTCCAGCCGCCGTCCACGAGCACGCGCATGAGCGTGGCGGTGGCGCCGTACAGGACGCCGGAGCCCGTCGCCAGCAGCGCGGCCCGGCCGGCGGGGGAGGCCGCCTTGGAGCCCGCCCACAGCAGCACCGCCGCGACACCGGCCACGGCGAGCAGGGTGAACACGCCCGTGGGCGCCAGGGACGTCGGCCCGTCGGACTCGGGCACCAGCAGCACCAGGCCGATCAGCCCGGCGGCGACCACGCCGGCCGCGGCCAGCTCCTTGCGGGAGGGCCTGCGGCCGTGCAGCGCGGCGGCGATGGGCAGCGCGAACAGCAGGCTGGCCACCCCCATCGGCTGTACGACGGTCAGCGGGCCGAGCCCCAGCGCGACGATGTGCAGGCCGCCGCCCGCCACGATGGAGACGCCGCCGAGCAGCCAGCGCGGCCGGCGCAGCAGGGTCAGCAGGGCGGGCTTCGCCGAGCCCGCCGCCTCGAACTGCTGAAGCGCGGCCCCGAGCGCGAAGAACAGCGAACCGACCAGCGCGATCGCCGCGGCCAGCACAGTCATGCGCACTCCCTTCAGACGGATGGTTGCCAGACAGGGTCAAACGGACGTGTCCACCGGAAGACGTTCCGGGGAAGGCTGGGTGGCGCGCCGCTTCCTGACCCACCGGACCAGCTCGACCAGGCCCGTGACGGACAGCGCGATCCCGAGGCCCAGCAGCAGGCCCTTGATCGGGTCGTTCTCGAAGGCCATGCCGCCGAAGAAGCCGATCAGCCCGGAGTACACCGCCCACGAGCTCGCCGCGATGGCGTCGAAGAACGTGAACGAGCGCAGCGGATGCCCGACGGCGCCCATGGTCAGGGTCGTCGCGGTCCGTCCGCCCGGGATGTACCTGGCCACGACCAGGACGAGCCCGCCCCGCTCGGCCAGGGCGCCGCGCGCCCAGACGAACGCCTTCTTGTCCCGCAGCCGGCTCGCCGACTTGTTGCCGATCAGGTACGACACATGGTCACCCGCGAACGCGCCCAGCGCCGAGACCACGATCACCAGCGCCAGGTTGGTCTGGCCGGAGGCGGCGAACACCGCCGCGGTGATGACCGACGTCTCGGCGGGCACGACGGGGAAGAATCCGTCGAGCAGCGCCAGGGCGAACAGCGCCACGTACAACCACGGCGACGACATCACCTGCTGGACCAGATCGAGAATGGCGTGCGACATTTGCGTGGACTCCGATCGTTAGGGCACTCACACAGCCTGTCGGCGTGAGCGGACCGGGAACATCGGGGATGCCCCCGGTCGAACGCGGGCCCTTCCCCTAGGAGAGTCAGGGCCGCCTACCCCATGAAGGTAGAAATTCCGCAGGTCACGGCACATCGGACCAACGGCACACACCACCCCCTACTTTCGTCAGGGGCGGGAGTGCCACCTCCGTGTGACATCAACGATCAAACCGGTTGCGCGTCCCGGATACAGGAGAGGAGGTATCCGCCTTTTGGGTGGAGCTAGCCCTACCGTGACTGCTGCACCAGGCCCCACCCTGACTTTCGTCGGGGGCACCGGATGACCTTCGGGCGGGACTTGGCCCGTCCGGCGGCGGATAACGTCGGTGGCGTGAAGCGTCTGCGCCGCGAGAACCGCCGTCAGGTGGTCTACGACCTGCTGCTCTGGGCCGTCATGGCCGTCTTCGTGACGGCCATGGGTCCCGACCCGTTCGTCGATCCGGCCGCGTTCGCGGTCGTGACCGTGCCCAGGGTGGGGATCGCCGCGCTGGCCGTGCTCGTGGGCCGGCCCTGGCCGCTGGTGGCGCTGGTGTTGCTGCTGCCGCTCGGGCCGTGGCGCTTCACCGACGGCTTCGCCACGGTGGACCTGACGTGGTTGCTGCCGCGCCGCGACGTGAAGATCCTCCCGCTGCTCGCGACCTCGCCGTTCATCATCTGGTACGCCTACCTCACCGGCCGGCGGATGGCCCGGCTGTGGCCCGCGGGGGCCGTGTTCTGCCTGATCACGGCCGTCGGGTGCGGGGTCGTGCTGGCCCAGGGCGGGGACCTGGCGCTGTGGGTGTCGATGGGCACCGCGCTCGTCGGCACGTACGCGGTGCCGTACCTGCTGGGGTTGCTCCGGCGCGGCGTGCTGCAGCAGCGGCGGCAGGCGCGGCTGTCGGTCGAGGCGCAGGCACGGCTGCGCGAGCGGGCCAGGATCGCCCGCGAGATGCACGACTCGCTCGGCCACGACCTGGCATTGATCGCGGTCCGGGCCGCCGGGCTCGAACTCGCCCCGGGGCTCGGCCCGGCCCAGGTGAAGGCGGCGGGCGAGCTGCGCCTCGCGGCGGCCGACGCGACCGAGCGGCTGCGCCAGATCATCGGCCTGCTGCGCGAGGACGCCGAGGCGGCCCCGCTGTCCCCCGTGAACGAGGACGTCGCCGAGCTGGTCGGCCGGGCCAGGGACTCCGGCATGTCGATCACCCTCGACCTGGCCGACGGGGCGCCGCCCGAGCTGGCGCACGCCGTCGTCCAGGAAGGGCTGACGAACGCGGCCAAGCACGCGCCGGGGGCGGCGGTCACGGTGTCGGTCGAGCCGCAGCGGGTGGTCGTGCGCAACGCCCCGCCGCGCTCGCGTCCCACGGCCAGGTCCGGCGGTCTGGGGCTGGCGGGGCTACGCGAGCGCGTACGGCTGGCCGGCGCCACCCTGACGGCGGGCCCCGACGGCGACGGCTTCCGCCTGGCCGTCGAGCTCCCCCGCGAGGGGGAGGCGGATCCCCGCCGCTCGGGAGGGGAACGGCCCGCCTGAGCCGCAGGATCGGGGCATGACAGAACAGCGAGCGGGCATCGGCCGGCTCACCGCCGCGATCGTGGCGGCCGCCGCCACGCTGCCCTACCTCACGATCAAGACGCTCTGGCTGACCGGCGACCCCGTCGGCGTCTCCGACCCCACGCTCATGGAGAGCGGCGCGATGATGGGACTGAACGCGCTGACGTTCGCGATGGAGGCCGCCGGGCTGCTGCTGGCGCTGGCCTTCACCATGCGGTGGGGCATGCGGCTGCCGGCCTGGCTGGTGCTGCTCCCGCTGTGGACCGGCACCGGGCTGCTGTCGGTGCTGGTCGTCACCACCCCGCTGATCCTGCTGGTCGGCGGCCTGTCGGTGTTCCGCGGCGGGCCGATCCAGATGTGGGTCTACCTGGTCGTCTACGGCGGCTTCATCACCCTCGGCATCGCCCTCATGACGGCCTTCGCCCTCTACGCCCGCGACCGCTGGCGGGCCGTTTTCACCACCTCGGTCGCTCTGCCCTTCCCCAGCGCGACCAGGTCGTTCCAGGAGGTGGTCGCCTGGGGGGCGCTCCTGGTGGCGGCCGTCGTCGCCGGACTGCGCGTCGTCATGGCGTTCGACGGGGGCGCGCCGGCCGTCCAGGACGGGCTGAAGGCCCTGCTCGCGCTCGGCGGGGCGGTCGCGCTCGTCGTCCTGGTCAGGCGACGCGGGAACGGGCCGTTCTGGCGGCCGCTGGTGCTGGTCTGGCTGGGGTCGGGCTCGATGTTCGCCTGGGGGCTGTTCTCGATGGTCGTCAGGTCCACGGGCGGGCCCCTGGCCTACGGCGGCTCGGGCATCGCCGACTTCACCGAGCTGTTCGGCATGCTGACCGGGCTGGTCATGGGGATGTGCGGGGCGTTCCTGCTGGCCGAACGGTCAGGCGTGGGCCACGTGCAGCCTGGCCAGGACACGCTTGAACGCGAGGATGGAGAACGTGATCGCGAGCCCGCTGATCACGGCCACCGCTGAGGTACGCAGCACCATGAACGCGCCGAGCGAGCCTTCGAGCTTCTCGTAGACGGCCAGGAAGATGCTCAGCGTCGAGTTGGCCAGCAACACGAACGCCCACAACAGCGTGATCCGGGCGAAGAACCGCCGTACCCGCTCGTGCTTGAGCACGGCCGACGGCAGGTGGATGTAGTCGAGGGTGAGCTTCTGCACCAGCGGCCGGTTGAGCCGTACGGAGGCCATGAAGACCACGCTGATGCAGATCGTGCCCAGCTCCGGCTGGATGAAGAACCACATCCAGGTGCCCGTCCAGAACGACACCAGCGCCCGCACCGTGGTCGCGAACGCGGCCAGGAACATGGTGGCGGGCACCTTGACCCCTCTGACCAGCCGCCAGGCCACGCCGAGGTAGACCCAGGCGACGGTGGCCACCAGGGCCCACTTGAAACCCAGCACGACCATGGCCAGGTAGAACACCAGCAGAGGGGCGACCACGCCTTCGAGCAGGCGGGGGGCCGCCTGCCGGGCGAGCGCCGTCAGGCGGGGGAGGGCGACCGGGTGGGGGTTCAAGGCTGCTCCGCAGATAGGCCGACGATCAGCGTCTACCCGGGCTTCGGGGGTCCAGGCTTGTCAGATGGACCGGGCGTCGTCACCGTCGAGCGCGACTCCGAAGGCCGGTGGCCTACCGTACCGGAGCCCGGCGGATGCGACTGCCTCTTTTGCCACGTTCCATCTGTTCCATACGAAACCAGCCCACCCTTGAACCCGGCTTTCAGCCCAGTGACGCCGTGGCCAGCTTCGCGCCGAAGCCGAGGAACAGCGCGCCGACCCCCGAGGTCAGGCCCGCGCTGAGCTTCTTGTGCCGGCGGAACCGGTCGGCCAGGAACGTGCCGGAGAAGATCAGCGTGGTGAGGTAGAGCACGCTGAAGACCTGGATCACCGCGCCCAGGATGAGGAACGACAACACCGGGGCGCCGTACCCGGGGTCGACGAACTGGATGAAGAACGAGACGAAGAACAGGATGGCCTTCGGGTTCAGCAGGCTGATCGTCAGGGCCTTGCGGAACGGCCGCGCCTGGCGTACGGGAGCCTCCACCACCTCGGACGACGCCGTCGCCGGACCGGAGCGCCAGGCCCGTACCGCGCCGCGGATCATCTGGAAGCCGATCCAGGCCAGGTAGGCGGCGCCCGCGTACTTGACGGCGGTGAACAGCAGGGGCGTCGAGCGCAGCAGGGACGACGCCCCGGCGGCGGCCAGCACCATCAGGACGGTGTCGCCGACGAACACGCCCGCCGCTGCCCGGTAACCCTGGCGGACGCCGTGCTGGGCGGCGAAGCTGAGGACGTATAGGGAGTTCGGGCCGGGCAGGAGCACGATGAAGAAGGCGCCGAGGACGTAGGTCCAGAGGTCCGTGATACCGAAGAACACGCTTAACGGTATCGCGGGATTTATGCCGATTTAATCCCTCCGGTGGCACGGTCCCGTCGCCGCGGTCCACACGGAGAGTAGTTACCTATTGACCCTGTAGGAAGACCGTGAATATCTGGAGTCATGACGCTGTGGACTCCCGACCCCACGTTCTACCCCTCCCCACGCGACGCCGTCGAGGCCCCCATGGAGAAACTGGCCTACGTCGCCGCCTTCGACAGGTCCGCGAGCCGCCCCGACGCGCTGGCCGTGCTCGACACCGACCCCGCCTCGCCGGCCTACGGCACGATCGTCGGCTGGACCGACCTGCCCGGCACCGGCGACGAGCTGCACCACTTCGGCTGGAACGCCTGCAGCAGCGCCCTGTGCCCCAACGCGCCGCACCCGCACGTCGAGCGGCGCTACCTGGTCGTCCCCGGCCTGCGCTCCTCGCGCATCCACATCTACGACACCAAGGACCGGGTCAGCCCCGAGCTGGTCAAGGTGATCGACGCCGAGACGCTGGCCCGGCGGGCGGGCTACTCCCGCCCGCACACCGTCCACTGCGGCCCCGAGGGTCTGTACGTCTCGGCGCTCGGCGGCGCGGACGGCGCGGAGGGCCCCGGCGGGATCGCCGTGCTCGACCACACCTCGTTCGAGGTCCTGGGCCGGTGGGAGCTGGACCGGGGCCCGCAGTACCTGGCCTACGACTTCTGGTGGCACATCAACCACGACGTGCTGATCACCTCGGAGTGGGGCACACCGTCCATGATCGAGGACGGCGTGGTCGGGGAACTGCTGCTCGGCCGCAAGTACGGCCACAAACTGCACTTCTGGGACCTGCGCAAACGCCGTCACGTCCAGGAGGTGGACCTCGGCGACCAGTACCAGATGCCGCTGGAGCTGCGCCCGGCCCACGACCCCACCCGCCTGTACGGGTTCGTCGGCGTCGTCACCAGCGTCGAGGACCTGTCGGCCTCGGTCTGGTTGTGGTTCCAGGAGGACGGCCGCTGGCAGGCGCGGCAGGTCATCACCATCCCCGCCGAGCCGGCCGACCCCGCCCTGCTGCCGCCGGTCCTCCAGCCGTTCGCCGCCGTGCCGCCGCTGGTCACCGACATCGCCCTCTCCGTCGACGACCAGCGCCTGTACGTCTCGTGCTGGGGCACCGGGGAGTTGAAGCAGTACGACGTGTCGGATCCGTACAAGCCGGTTGAACTCGGGTCGTTGCACATCGGCGGCATCACCCGGCGCGCCCCGCACCCCGCCCAGCCCGGCCTCCCGCTGAGCGGCGGCCCGCAGATGGTCGAGGTCAGCCGCGACGGCCGCCGCGTCTACCTCACCAACTCCCTGTACGGCTCCTGGGACGACCAGTTCTACCCCGATGGCGTCGGCGCGTGGCTGGCCAAGGTCGACGCCGCCTCGTTCACGTTCGACACCGGCTTCTTCCCCCACGGCGACGACTTCCGCGGCCTGCGCCCCCACCAGGTACGCCTCCAAGGCGGCGACGCCTCCTCCGACTCCTACTGCTACCCGTGACCCTGCCGACCGCGAGCACTGCGACGGTCCTGCTGCTCGGCGCGTTCCACGGCCTGAACCCGGCCATGGGCTGGCTCTTCGCGGTGGCCCGCGGCCTCCAGGAACGCAGCCGGGACCTGCTGCTGGCGTCGATCCCCGTGATCGCGCTGGGCCACCTGGCGTCGGTGGCCCTGGTCGCCCTGGTGGTGACCGCCACCGGCTCCCTGGTCACGGGCGCGGCGCTGCCGGTGGCGGGCGGGCTGGTGCTGGTGGCGTTCGGGTTGTGGCGGTTGTTGTCCACCCGCCACTTCCGGTGGGTGGGCATGCGACTGTCGCTCGGCCAGCTCGCCGGGTGGTCGTTCCTGATGTCGTCGGCCCACGGCGCGGGACTGATGTTGTTGCCCGTTCTCACCGGGCTGCCCACGGAGGGGCACGCGGGCCACGCCCTCTCGGGCGGGCTGGCGGTGGCGGCCCTGCACACGCTGGCCATGTTCGTGGTGGCCGGCGTCGTGGCCGTGGTGGTCTACGAGGTGCTCGGCCTGACGATCCTGCGCCGGGCCTGGTTCAACGTGGACCGTATGTGGGCCGTCGCCCTCATCGGCGCCGGCCTGGTCACCCTCCTCCAGACCTGACCCGCCCCCCTCCTCGAAGAGGCTGCCCGCCGTCAGCCTTCCTCCCGCCGCTCGTCCTCCACCCCGAAGATGTCGGAGAGGCTGGTGGCGTGAATGGCCCGCTTGAACCAGATTTCGAGGAGGGCGGCGTCGGTGCAGGAGGCGATGCGCTCCCGCACCGCCTCGGGCACCACCACCCCACGATCGTCGAGCATCAGCAACAACGTCTTGGCCGCCCCCCGCGCCTCACCTTCGGCGCGGAGCATCTGGGCGTACTCGGACTGGTAGCGGTAGGTCTTGGTCGCCATCAGCTCTCTCCAGATTCGTCGGGCGTCGGTGTCGGAACGTTATATGGCGGCCACTCCGCGTGTCAGGGGGATCGGGTGCCTGGGGTGCTGTGGTGGACAGGTCTCTGCCTGAGCAGGTGGGCTGGCAGGGCAGGATGTGACATGTGCGGATATCCATCTTGGGGCCGCTGGAGGTCGAGGGCGACGGGGGGCCGATCGCGGTCGGTGGTCTCCGGCTGCGGGCGTTGCTGGCCGTGCTGGCCCTCGAAGCGGGCCGGACGGTCACGGCCGAGCGGTTGATCGACGTGCTCTGGCCGGAGGAGCCGCCCGCCAACGCGGCCAATGCGCTCCAGACGCTGGTCAGGCGGCTACGAGCGGCGCTGCGGCCGTACGAGGTGGTCGAGAGCAGGCCCGGCGGGTACGCCCTCGCGCTGCCGGCCGGCCAGGTGGACGCGACGGCGTTTCGGCGGCTGGCCGGGGAGGACGCCGATCGTGCGCTGGCGATGTGGCGGGGGGCGGCGCTGGCGGATCTGACGTCGGTCCCGTACCTGGCCAACGCGGCGACCGCGCTGGAGCAGGAGCGGCTGGCGGCGGTCGAGGCCAGGGCTGAGCGCCTGCTGGCGGCCGGGCGGCCGGTCGATCTCACCGCCGAGGTGACGGCACATCCGCTGCGCGAGCGGCTGGTCGGGCTGGCGATGCGAGGGCTGGCCGCGTCGGGACGGCAGGCCGAGGCGCTGGAGGTGTTCGAACGCACCCGGCGCCGGCTGGCCGACGAGCTGGGCGTCGATCCCGGCGCCGACCTGCGGGCCGCGCACCTGGCCGTGTTGTCCGCCGAGCCGCCCCCGGTCGCGGTGTGGCCGAGGGCTCGGCCCAAGGGCAACGTACGGGAGCCGCGGACCAGCTTCATCGGCCGGGAGGCGGAGCTCGACCAGCTCACCGGCCTGCTCCGCCGGGACCGGCTGGTCACGCTCGTCGGCCCCGGCGGCGCCGGCAAGACCAGGCTGGCCACCGAAGCGGCCCTCCGCCTGACCACGGACCCCAGCGCCCCGCCCGAGGCGGGGGGACGCGGGGGTGCGGGTTCCTCCCGGTGGGTCGGGTTGGGGCTGGTCGAGGCGTGGATGGTGGAGCTGGGGTCGGTCAGTGAGCCGGGGGACGTCGCGGGGGCCGTGGTCGACGCGCTCGGCCTGCGCGACGACCGGCCCGGTTACCGGCCGCCGGAGGAGGCCCGCGACGCGGTCGTCCAGGTCGCCGAGTCGCTGGGCGAACGGCCCGCGCTGATCGTGCTGGACAACTGCGAGCACGTCGTCACGGCCGCCGCGGTGCTGGTGGAACGGCTGCTCGACGAGTGTCCCGGGCTGCGGGTGCTGGCCACCAGCAGGGAACCGCTCAACGTGCCGGGCGAGCGGCTGGCGCCCGTACCGCCGCTCGCACCGCCGCCGGAGGGGGCCGGGCCGGCCGAGGCGGGGGCGTACCCGTCGGTCCGGTTGCTGGTGGACCGGGCGACGGCGGCCCGGCCGTCGTTCGCGGTGGACGAGGAGAACGTGGCGGCCGTGGTCGCGCTCTGCCGCAGGCTCGACGGCATGCCGCTGGCGATCGAGCTGGCCGCCGCCAGGCTGCGGACGATGACGCCCCGGCAGCTCGCCGACCGGCTGGACGACAGGTTCAGGCTGCTGAACGGCGGCAGCCGTACCGCGCTGCCGCGCCAGCAGACGTTGCGGGCGGTCGTGGAGTGGAGCTGGGACCTGCTCGACGAGCGGGAACGCGTACTGGCCAGGCGGTTGAGCGTGTTCGCCGACGGCGCGACGCTGGAGGCCGTCGAGGAGGTGTGCGGCGGGACGGCCGACGTGCTGGGCGCGCTGGCCGACAAGTCCCTGGTACGCGTCTCGCCGGAAGGCCGCTGCTCGATGCTGGAGACCATCCGCGCCTACGCCCAGGAACGGCTGGCCGAGGCGGGCGAGAGCGAGGCGTACCGCGAACGGCACGCCCGCCACCTGCTCGACCTGGCCGAACGCGCGGTCCCCGAGCTGCGCACCGGCGCCCAGATCGGGTGGATCGAACGGCTGGCCGCCGAGCGCGACGACTTCGCGGCGGCGCTGCGCTGGACGATCGAGCGGCGCGACGCCGAGCACGCGCTGCGGTTGTGCGGGGCGCTCAACTGGTACTGGTGGATGTGCGGTTACCGGCAGGAGAGCGCGGCCTGGGCCCTGCAGGCGCTCGACCTGGCCGGCGACACGCCGCCACCGGGGCTGGCCGGGGTGTACACGGCCTGCATGTTCGCCCATGGGGTGACCCTGTTCGGGACGATCGTCAGCGACCGCCCGGCCATGCTGGAGCTGTCGGCCCGGATGGACGAGCTCGTGGAGCGGGCGGTCCAGGAGGGGCCGGTGCACCCGTTGCTGCTGATCAGCAGGGTCGTCATGGCCGCCGCCTCCGGCCGGGACGAGCACGCCGCCGCGCTCCTGGACGACTGCGCCGAGAGCGACGACCTGTGGTTGTCCTCGTCCGCCCTGATGATCGGCGCGCGGATGCGGGCGGAGGGGGATCGCAGCGAACGGGACCTGGAACGGTCGGTGGACGGGTTCAGGACGCTCGGCGACCGGTGGGGGCTGAGCGAGGCGCTGCTGGGGCTGGCCGACCTCCGGTCCGAGCGCGGCGCCAGGACCGACGACCTGATCGCCGAGACCTGGTCGCTCACCAGCGAGTGGGTCAGCGACGACGAGTCGATCTCCACGCTGATCAGGCTGGCCCAGCTTCGCCAGCGGGCCGGCGACCCGGACGGCGCGGCGGCCGACCTCGCCATGGCCAGGGCGCGGGTGGGGGAGGAGACGTCGCCGTACACGCTGGTGATGCTCGGCCTCGGCGAGGCCGGGTACGAGGCGCAATGCGGCGACCTCCGGAAGAGCCTGGCGATCTACCGCGACCTGGCCGGGGCCGTGGCGGCGGCGTCCCCGATGCCGCAGCTCACGGTCATGTACCTGAACGCCTACGGCCGGGCACTGGCCCGCGCCGGCGACCCGGACGCCGCCCTCGCGCGGCACCGCCAGGCGCTCGACGCCCTCGGGACCGCCGCCCCGGACCGGCCGCTGCTGTCGATGACGCTGGCCGGGTCCGCGCTGGCCGCCCAGGCCGCGGGCGACCAGGAACGGGCGGCGGTGCTGTTCGGCGGCGCGTCGGCGGTCACTCCCCAGGACACCTCGCCCGAGACCACGCACGGACGGGCGGAGGCCAGGACGGCCCTCGGCGACGAGCTCTTCGAACGCCGCTTCGCCGAGGGCGCCGGGATGTCGCCGGAGGAGCTCTACTCGATGGTGGGCAGCAGCACGTAGGAGGGCGCGTGCAGCGTGGTCGTGCCCTTGTCCGGGTTCCTGGCGAAACGCGGGAAGTTGGAGCCGGCCACGTCGATCCTGATCCGGTGTCCCGGGCGGAAGAGGTTCGAGGTCCAGCCGAGGGGCACCCTGATCTCGCGCGGCTCGCCCGGTGTCAGGCCCGTGACCCGGACGATGCCGTCGATCAGCAGTTCGGCGTGCCCGTCGGGGTGCACGTCGATCAGCTTGGCGGCCACGTCGGCGCTGGGCGCGGTGGAGGAGACCAGCGCGACCAGCTCGACCCGGCCGCTCACCTCGACGGCGGCGGCCAGCGGTTCGGTCCGGTGGCGCAGCACGTCGCCGCGCGCGTCCAGCGGTCGCTGGTCGAGCGGGCCGAAGGCGTCGAACACCATGACCGCCCCGCCCACCGTCGGCACGGGATCACCGGGATCGGCGGTGAACGCCCCCGCCGCACCCCCGCCCGGGGGCTCGCTGCCCAGCGTGCCGTCCGCACCCAGGTGGTACGGCACCGGCCGGGCCCGCGTCAGCGGCCAGGACTCCTCCTCCCGCCACTCGTCGGCCCCCATGACGAAGATCTTCACCGGCGCGCTCTCCCGGGCGGGCGCGCCGCGCAGCCAGTGGTCGAACCAGTCCAGATGGATGCCGGTCCAGTCCACGGCGTCCTGGCCGGCCCGGTCGCCGTAGTCGCGGCCGCAGATGTCCCGGCCGTGGCTGATATGGCTCCACGGCCCGACGATCAGCCGGCGCGGCCCGCGCAGGCGCAGGTAGTGCTCGATCGAGGCGGTGTTGAAGTAGTCGTACCAGCCGGTGCCGACCAGGGCGGGGGTCTCGATCGCGGCGTGGTCCACGACGCCCTCGCGCCACAGCGGGTCGGCCGGGTCGGTGGTGTTCATGAACGTCGAGTAGAACGGCACGAGATCGGCCAGCAGCGGCTGGTCGCCGGGCGGCACCCGCTCGGACAACTCCTGGACGGTCCGGGCGAAGGCGTGGGGCATGCCGACCGCCTCCAGGTACGCCTCCCTGTCGCGCGGGCCGCCGGTGCCGGCCGCGATCCGGCGGTCCAGCTCCTGGACGGCCAGGACCATCAGGCTGACGGTGAGGAAGACGTTCAGGTTGGGGATGCCGCCCGGCTGGTGGACGCATTCGTACAGGCCGAAGGGGGAGACGTGCGGGGCGATGGCCCGCAGGCCCTCGGGCCGCTCCTGGGCGGCCAGGAGCTGGGTGATCGCCAGGTAGGAGTCCCCGAACATGCCGACGTTCCCGTCGGACCAGGGGCGCGTCGCCGCCCAGCGGACCGCGTCGTGGCCGTCG
Source organism: Nonomuraea spiralis (assembly GCF_014648435.1). Taxonomy (GTDB): domain Bacteria; phylum Actinomycetota; class Actinomycetes; order Streptosporangiales; family Streptosporangiaceae; genus Nonomuraea; species Nonomuraea spiralis. Next base: position 22,667 of record NZ_BMRC01000008.1, on the reverse strand, counting down.
GTGGCCTCGCCCCTGATGAAACGGAACTCGCCCTGGGAGGAGCCGGTGCCGCGGACGTCCTGGAGGCACACGGCGTAACCGGCGGCGACCAGGCGTTCGACGTCGAGGTGGTAGCCGGGGGCCTGCGGGCCCCGGCCGTAGGGGGTGCGGGAGAGCAGGACGGGATGGGAACCGTCCTGATCGGGACGCCAGAGCGTCGCCACGAGCTCGACGCCGTCGCGGGTGGTCATGGTCTCGGTGGTTTCGATCATCGTACTTTCCTGGAGTAGGCCCGGAGGGCGAAGGGGGCGAAGAGGGCGAGCAGCGCGGCGGTCCAGCCGAGAGTGATCCACACGTCCGAGGCCGCCAGGCCGCCCACCATGAGCCCGCGCAGGGCGCCGGCCAGGTGGGAGACGGGGTTGACGCCCATCCACCAGGTCAGCCAGCCCGGCAGGCCGGTGGCGGGGACGAAGGCGCTGCTGCCGAACGTCAGCGGCAGCAGTACGGCGGTGGCGATGCCCTGCATCGAGGTGACCGACTTGGCCGCCAGCCCGATCCAAGCCGACCCCCAGCTCAGGGCCATCGCCATGAGCAGCACCAGGCCGACCCCGGCCAGCGCGCTCAGCGGATCGGTCCGTACGCGGAAGCCGACGGCGTACCCCACGGCCACGGACATGGCGATCGTGATCAGCAGCGTCAGCAGGTCGGCCATGATCCGCCCGGCCAGCGGCGCCGACCGGGCGATCGGCATGGTCCTGAACCGGTCGAACACGCCGTTGCCGATGTCGGTCGCCAGGTTCATGCCTGTCGTGATCGTCGCCATCAGCGCGACCTGGACCAGCACCCCGGGCAACATGTACGACACCGCGCCGGCCCGGTCACCCCCGGCCGCCCCGCCGAACAGGTAGACGAAGATGACGATCATGAAAACGGGCTGGAGCAGCAGCCCGGCGAGCTGGCCGGGATTGTTCTTCAGGGGGATCAGGCTGCGCCAGGCGAGCGTCAGCCCTTGGGAGAGCGCGGTGGTCATGAGCTTGCTCCGGTGAGTGTGCGGAAGACGTCGTCGAGCGAGGGCAGGCGCAGGGCGTGCTCGGCCAGCACGATCCCGGCGTCGTCCAGCCGCCTGAGCAGGTCCGGAGGGGCGGCCAGGTCGTGCACGGGCACGCTGAGCAGGCCGTCCACGGCCGTGGCGCCGAGGATCGAGCCGGCCTTCTCCAGGTCGGCGGCGCGCAGCGGCCGCACGTCCAGCCGGTGCCCGCCGGCCCGCGACTTCAGCTCGGCGGGCGTGCCGCTCGCCGCCACCCGTCCGCGGTCGACGACCAGCAGGTCGTCGGCGAGCTGGTCGGCCTCCTCCAGGTACTGGGTGGTCAGCAGTACGGTCACCCCGTCCGCGACCAGGTCCCTGACCACGTCCCACAGGTCGCCGCGGGCCCGCGGGTCGAGGCCGGTCGTCGGCTCGTCCAGGAACAGGATCCGCGGCCGGCTGACCAGGCTGACCGCCAGGTCGAGCCGGCGGCGCATGCCGCCCGAGTAGCCGGCCGTCGCCCGGCCCGCCGCCTCCTCCAGCCCGAACCGGGCCAGCAGCTCGGCGGCCCTGGCCCTGGCCCGCTGCCTGGACAGGCCGAGCAGGCGGCCCACGAGCACGAGGTTCTGGGTGCCGGTCAGCTTCTCGTCGACCGAGGCGTACTGGCCGGTCAGGCCGATCAGCTCACGGACCCGGCGGGCCTGGGTGGTGACGTCGTACCCGCCGACCGTGGCGTGCCCGGCGTCGGGGACGGCGAGGGTGGCCAGGACGCGGACGGCGGTGGTCTTGCCCGCGCCGTTCGGGCCGAGCACGCCGAGCACGCTGCCGGTCCTGACCCGCAGGTCCACGCCGTCCAGCGCGGCCTTGTCGCCGTACCTCTTGACGAGCCCTTCCGCTTCGATCGCGTATGTCATGCCCCTACGGTCGCGGGGCGCGCTGGCAGCGGCCTGGCAGCTACCTGTCAGCCGCCGCCAGCGGCCGCACCCGGTGAGGGACCACCGTCGACAGCGCGATGACGGTGGTGCTCCTGCGTACGCCCGGGATCGTCAGCATGTCGTCGATCACCCGCTGGATGTGCTCGTTGTCGCGGCCCGCGATGCGGCACCACACGTCGCCGGGACCGGTCACGATGCAGGCTTCGAGCAACTCGGGGATGGACTCCAGCGTCCTGGAGATGTGCTCGCGGGCGGCCTGCTCGACCTCCAGGGTGGTGAACGCCTGCACCGGGTAGCCCAGCGCGGCGGGGGACAGGTTGGGGCCGTAGTCGGTGATCACGCCGTCCGCGGTCATCCGGTCCAGCCTGGCCTGTACGGTCCCGCGCGCCACCCCGAGCAGCCGGGCGATCTCCAGCAGCCCGCTGCGCGGACGTTCGGCGACCAGGCGCAGGACGCGCAGGTCCAGATCGTCAAGCCCGCGGCGACGTGCCGGCATATTCGCCTCCCAAAAGCCATTTTTCCTGTCAGATCGGCAGCATACGGCGACCGGTGTTGTCACAGCCGCCAGTCATGCCGAGACTGCGGATCTTATGGAGCACCAGTATCCGTTCGTCCCCTACCGGCCCGAGCGTTTCGAGGCCGACGAGATGATCAAGCGCGGGGAGGAGTTCCACGCGCTGGTGGACCGGCGGCGCAGCGTGCGCTTCTTCAGCGACGAGCCGGTGCCGTACCGGTGCGTCGAGCTGGCCGTACGGGCGGCCAACACCGCGCCGTCCGGGGCCCACCAGCAGCCGTGGAAGTTCGTGGCGATCAGCGACCCGGAGACCAAGCGCCGCATCCGCGAGGCCGCCGAGCTGGAGGAACGCCAGAACTACGAGGGCGGCCGACTGCCGCAGGAGTGGCGCGAGGCGCTGGCGCCGCTGGAGACCACCTCCGACAAGGGCTACCTGGAGGTCGTGCCCTGGCTGGTGGTGTGCTTCGCCGAGAAGTACGGCGTGCGCCCCGGCGGCCGGAAGGTCAAGCACTACTACGTCAACGAGAGTGTGGGCATCGCCTGCGGCCTGTTCATCACCGCCCTGCACGCCATGGGCCTGTCCACGCTCACCCACACGCCCAACCCGATGGCCTTCCTGACCGAGATCTGCGGCCGGCCGGCCAACGAGCGGCCCTACATCCTGTTCCCGATCGGGTACGCGGCCCCCGACGCCGAGGTGCCTGATCTGGCCAGGAAACCGCTGGCCGAGACCCTGGTCCGGTTCGACGGAAAATTGGGTCTTTCCTAGAGCACCCAACGTCTTCACTCTCAGTTCAGGCGCGGGTCAACCCCCAGCCCCGCGCGGGCGAGGAGGACGAGGTGAAACGCCGATTAGTCATCCTGCTGGCGGTCCTGAGCATGGTCAGCCTGACCGGCATGACCGGTGCGGGCGCCGGCGCCGAGCCACCGGCGAACAAGCAGTACCGGGTCTCCGGCCCGGCCGACGCGCGGCAGCGCAGCGCGGTGGCGGCCACCGGGGCCGCCATCGAGGAGGTGAACCCGGACTCGGTGCTGGTCACCGCCACTCCGGCGGAGATCGCGGCCATCAGGCGGCTCGGCTACCGGGTCGCGGACGCGCCGCGTCCGGCGCCCCCGTCCGCCGCCGGGGCGTTCGACTTCCCGCCGGCCGACTCCGGCTACCACAACTTCGCGGAGATGACGACCGAGATCAACAACATGGTCGCGGCCAATCCCTCGATCATGAGCCAGAGCACGTTCGGCACCTCGTACGAGGGACGGGCGCTGCGGCTGATCAAGATCAGTGACAACGTGGGCACCGACGAGGCCGAGCCCGAGGTGTTGTTCAGCGCGCACCAGCACGCGCGCGAGCACATGACGGTCGAGATGGCGCTCTACATCATGCATCTGCTGACCGACAACTACGGCACCGACTCCAGGATCACGAACCTCGTCAACACCCGCGAGATCTGGATCATGCCGGACCTCAACCCGGACGGCGGCGAGTACGACATCGCCAGCGGCACGTACCGCTCCTGGCGCAAGAACCGGCAGCCGAACTCCGGCTCCTCGGCCGTCGGCACCGACCTGAACCGCAACTGGGCCTACCAGTGGGGCTGCTGCGGCGGCTCCTCGGGCACGACCTCCAGCGAGACCTACCGCGGCGCGAGCGCCGAGTCGGCCCCCGAGGTCAAGGCGGCGGCCGACTGGGTACGCAGCCGGGTCGTCGGCGGCGTGCAGCAGATCAGGACGAACCTCGACTGGCACACCTACAGCGAACTGGTCCTGTGGCCCTACGGCTTCACCTACAACGACACCGCCCCCGGCCTGACCCAGGACGACCGGGACGCCCACGCCACACTCGGCCAGAACATGGCCGCGACCAACGGGTACACACCCGAACAGTCCAGCGATCTCTACATCACCGACGGGACCATCGACGACTGGATGTGGGGCGCGTACAAGATCTTCAGCTTCACGTTCGAGATGTACCCGGTCGGCGCGAGCCCCGGCTTCTACCCGCCGGACGAGCAGATCGTCCCGCAGACCACCCGCAACAAGGAGGCCGTGCTGCGCTTCCTCGAGTACTCGGACTGCGTGTACCGCATCATCGGCAAGGAGGCCCAGTACTGCGGCACCGGCACGCCGCCGGTGACGGTCTGGTCCGACACGTTCGAGACGGCGACCGGCTGGACGGTGAACCCGTCCGGCACCGACACCGCCACCACGGGCGTGTGGGAGCGCGGTGACCCCGAGGCGACCACCTCCTCGGGCGCCAAGCAGCTCGGCACCACGGTCAGCGGCACGAACGACCTGGTGACCGGCCGCCTGGCGGGCACCGCCGCCGGTGACTACGACATCGACGGCGGCGTCACCTCGATCCAGTCGCCGCCCGTCACGCTGCCCTCGACGGGCACCCTGAGCCTGTCGTTGTCGTGGTACCTGGCGCACGGCTCGAACGCCTCCAGCGCGGACTACTTCCGGGTCCGCGTCGTCGGCGGCACCACGACCACCGTGCTCCAGCAGGCCGGCGCGGCCGCCAACCGCAACGGCGCCTGGGCCGTGGCCACGGCCGACCTCACCGCGTACGCGGGCCAGACGGTCCGCATCCTCATCGACGCGGCCGATGCCTCCGGCGCCTCCCTCGTGGAGGCCGGCGTGGACGACGTCAAGATCACGCAGCAGCCCTGACCGACCGCCGCGCCCCCTCGTTCCGGACCCCGATCCGGTCGAGGGGGCGCTGCCTTTCGGTCCCGTACCGCGTGTTTCGGCACGTCACGGGATGTCACGTGATTGGGTCTTGTAAGCACCCGGTGTCAAGGCTACGATCGCGACAACTCTTAGGAAACTTTCCTAAAAGAAATCATGGATCGGATGGCCCATGACTCGCTCGCCACCCGCGTGACTCGACTCTGAGCTGCGGATACACCCCCCGAACCATCCTTTTCCCACGCCCCCGGCGCTGCGGGCGTGGACACCCCCCACGTTGTTTCCCAGCCGCGAGAGCGATCATGCGGCCGTGCCCGTTCGCACCGGCCCTGACTGCCGCTGCAAGCTCCGCGCGCCCCCGTTCCACCGGCCTGCGCTGACACCCCCCGAAAAGGCCCGTGTCTCACCTCCACGGGCCCGTGCCGTACGGCTTGCGCTCTCACCCCCCGGTGCAAGCCGTACGGCACGCCAGAAGAACGGAAATCGACAGTGAGATTTCGCGCGATCCTCATTGCGCTCGCGACCCTCGCACTGAGTCTCCTGGCCCTGCCCGCCCAAGCCGCCGCCGCCACCGCGACCTTCGTCAAGGTCTCCGACTGGGGCTCCGGCTTCGAGGGCAAGGTCACCGTCGTCAACGGCACCATCGCCCCCCTGAGCTGGAACGTGCAGTTCGACGTGCCCTCCGGGTTCTCGATCCCGTCCGCCTGGGACGCGGTCCTGACCAGGAGCGGCCAGCACTACACGTTCACCGCGCCGAGCTGGGCGGGTCCGCTGGCGGCCGGGGCGAGCACGAGCTTCGGCTTCAACGGCGCCCCGGGCAACTTCCCCGGCATCACCGGCTGCACGCTGAACGGCTCCTCGTGCGGCGGCTCGACCGTCGAGGTCCCCGGCAAGCCCGGCACGGCCACCGCGACCAGCACCGACACCAGCATCGCCCTGTCCTGGGGCGCCTCCTCAGGCACGGTGACCGGCTACCGCGTCTACGAAGGCAGCGCAGTCAAGGCCACGGTCACCGGTACCACGGCGACCGTCACCGGGCTCGGCACCTGCGAGAACCACACCTACACCGTCAAGGCGTACAACTCGGCGGGCGAGTCGGCCGCCGGCGACGCCGTGACCGCCACCACCACGGGCTGCGGCACCGGCGTGCCCGGCAAGGTCGGCGCGATCAGCCTGACCAGCAGCTCCCCGACCAGCGTCACGGTCTCCTGGCCGGCGGTCGCGGGGGCCACCGGTTACAAGGTCCGCCTCAACGGTTCCCAGGTCGCCTCCGTCACCGGCACCTCCTACACCCTCTCCGGCCTGACCGTCTGCACCACGTACACGCTGACGGTCACCGCGACGAACGCCACCGGCGACGGCCCGCCCAGCGACACCTTCTCCTTCACCACCCCGGGCTGCCCGACCGACCCGCTGCCCAAGCACTTCCTCACCGGTTACTGGCACAACTTCGTCAACGCGGCGACCGAGCTGAAGTTGTCGGCCGTGCCCAACGAGTACGACGTGGTCGCCATCGCGTTCGGCGAGGCCACCTCCACCGCGGGCGAGGTCGTCTTCTCGGTCGACCCGGGCCTTTCCACCGCGCTCGGCGGCTACACCGACGCCCAGTTCAAGGCCGACGTGCAGGCCCTGCACCAGCGCGGCAAGAAGGTCATCCTGTCGGTCGGCGGCGAAGCCGGCCGCGTGCAGGTCTCCAGCGGCACGGCCGCGACGAAGTTCGCCGACACGGTGTACGCGCTCATGCAGAACTACGGCTTCGACGGCGTGGACATCGACCTGGAGAACGGCCTCAACGCCACCTACATGGCCCAGGCCCTGCGGGCGCTGCGGGCCAAGGCGGGCAGCGGCCTGATCATCATGATGGCCCCGCAGACCATCGACATGCAGTCGACCGGGATGGAGTACTTCAGGCTCGCCCTGAACATCAAGGACATCCTCACCGTCGTCAACATGCAGTACTACAACTCGGGCTCCATGCTCGGCTGCGACCAGTCCGCCGCGTACTCGCAGGGGACGGTCAACTTCATGACCGCCCTGGCCTGCATCCAGCTGGAGAACGGCCTGCGCCCCGACCAGGTGGCGCTGGGCCTGCCGGCCGGGCCCGGCGCCGCGGGTGGCGGCGTCGTCTCGCCCTCCCTCGTCAACCAGGCACTCGACTGCCTGGCCAAGCGCACCAGTTGCGGGACCTTCGTGCCGCCGCGCGCCTACCCGGACATCCGGGGCGCGATGACCTGGTCCATCAACTGGGACGCCAGCAACAACTGGTCCTTCTCCAAGACCGTCAAGCCGCACCTTCAGGGAATGCCATGAGATTACGTAGAAAGCTGATCGCCTCGATGGCCGGCATGGCCATCGCCCTCACCGGGGCCGGCCTCGCCACCGGCGTGCCCATGGCCTACGGCGCCGCGGCCCAGCAGCAGCTGGCCGCCGCCTGGGCGCCGTGGACCGCGTACGCCACGGGCGCCTCGGTCACCTACAACGGCGTGGACTACGTGGCCATCCAGGGCCACACCTCCCAGCCCGGCTGGGAGCCGCCGAACGTGCCCGCGCTGTGGAAGCAGGGCGGCGGCGGGGGCGACCCCACACCGCCGTCGGTGCCCGGCAACCTCCGCTCGACCAACGTCACCTCGACCAGCGCCTCCCTGGCCTGGGACGCCTCCACCGACAACGTCGGCGTGACCGGCTACAACGTCTACCGGGGCGGCACGCAGGTCGGCACCGCGACCGGCACGACGTACACCGACAACGGGCTGACGGCCTCGACCACCTACGCCTACACCGTCCGGGCCCGCGACGCCGCGGGGAACCTGTCCGGCGTCAGCAACACGCTCAGCGTCACCACCCCCGGCGGCAACGGCGCGCCCGGCCAGCCCGGCACGGTCACGACGACGGTGACCGACACCAGCATCGCGCTGTCGTGGGGCGCCTCCTCCGGCACGGTGACCGGGTACCGCGTCTACGAGGGCGCGACCCAGAAGGCCGAGGTCACCGGGACCAGCACGACGATCTCCGGACTGAGCGTCTGCCAGAGCCACACCTACACCGTCAAGGCGTACAACTCGGTCGGCGAGTCGGCCGGACGTGACGTCTCCGCGACCACGACCGGCTGCCCGACCGGCGGCAAGATGCCCGGCGCCCCCTACCTCTACACCGGCTGGGGCGACCCGCCCTCTCCCACCACCGTGATGAACGCGACCGGCATCAAGTCGTTCACCATGGCGTTCATCCTGGCCAGCAACGGCTGCAACCCGGCCTGGGACGGGCAGCGCCCGCTGTCCGGCGGCCAGGACGCGCAGGCCATCTCGGCCATCAAGGCGGCCGGCGGCAGCGTTCAGGTCTCCTTCGGCGGCTGGCAGGGCAACAAGCTCGGCCCGAACTGCTCCACGCCCGAGCTGTTCGCCGGCGCGGTCCAGAAGGTCATCAACGCCGTCGGCCCGGCCGTCGTGGACTTCGACATCGAGAACACCGACGAGTTCGAGAACCTGACCGTCCAGGACCGCATCCTGAACGCCCTCAAGATCGTCAAGTCGGCCAACCCGAACGTCAAGATCGCCGTCACCTTCGGCACCGCGACCACCGGCCCGACCTACTACGGCACCCGCCTGATCAACCGCGCCAAGGAACTGGCGGTGCCGATCGACAACTACACGATCATGCCGTTCGACTTCGGCGGCGGCGCCAACATGTACCAGAACACCGTCAACGCGGCCGAAGGGCTCAAGAACGCCCTGAAGACCGCCCAGGGCTGGACCGACGCCCAGGCGTACGCCCACATGGGCATCTCCGGCATGAACGGTCTGTCCGACCAGCAGGAGCTCACCAACCAGAGCACCTGGACCCAGATCCGGGACTACGCCAACTCCCACGGCCTGACCAGGCTCGCGTTCTGGTCGGTCAACCGCGACCGTCCCTGCCCGGGTGGCGGCGTCGCGGAGAACTGCAGCGGCATCGCCCAGGAGAACTGGGAGTTCACCAAGATCACCGCTGGCTTCTGACCCGCTGAGGCGGCCCGTCACCCCCGGGTGGCGGGCCGCACCGGCGCGCGGTCCGCACCCCCCGAAAGGACCCGCATGAGACCCCGCATGAGACTGCGAGGACTGGCGGCCACGGCCCTGGCCGCACTGGGACTCACCGCCCTGCACGCCACCCCCGCCGCCGCCGCGAACATCCTGACCAACCCCGGCTTCGAGTCCGGCCTGAGCGGCTGGACCTGCCCGGCCGGCGCGCAGGCCGTCACCACCCCCGCGCACAGCGGCACGCAGGCGCTCCAGGCCACCCCGCAGGGGTCCGACCTCGCCCGATGCCAGCAGACCATCACCGTCAAGCCCAGCACCGCCTACCAGCTCTCCGCCTGGGCCCAGGGCTCCTACGTCTTCCTCGGCGCGACCGGCACCGGCGTCAACGCCAGCACGTGGGGCGCCCCCGGCAACCAGTGGGGCCAGCTCAAGACCTCCTTCACCACCGGCGCGAGCACCACCTCCGTGACCGTGTACGTCAACGGCTGGTACGGCCAGACCGCCTACACCGCCGACGACATCGTGCTCGACGGCCCCGGCGGCCCGCCCGACACCGAGGCCCCGACCGTCCCCGGCGGCGTGGCCGTCGGCGGCGCCACCGGCACCTCCCTCACCGTGACCTGGTCGGCCTCCACCGACAACTCCGGCTCGGTGGCCCGCTACGAGGTCTCCAGGGACGACGCCGCCCCCGTCGCCGTACCCACGACCAGCCACACCGCCACCGGCCTGACCCCCGACACCGCCTACGCCTTCCGCGTCAGGGCCTGCGACGCCGCCGGCAACTGCTCGGCCTACTCGGCCCCGGTCAGCGGCCGCACCTCCAAGGACACCGTCCCGCCCGCCGGCGACATCAGGTACGCCCCCTACATCGACATCACGATGACCAGCCCGTCCCTGGTGGGCGCGGCCAACGCGACCGGCGTGAAGAACTACACGCTGGCCTTCGTCCTCGGCGACAGCAGCGGCTGCAACCCCGCCTGGGGCGGCACGATCCCGCTCGCCGACACCCGGATCATCAACGACGTCAAGGCACTCCAGGCCCAGGGCGGCCAGGTGGTCGTGGCCAGCGGCGGCGCGGTCGGCCCGTACCTGGAGCACGCCTGCGGCACCTCGGCGGCGCTGCTGGCCGCGTACAAGAAGGTGCTCGACACCGTCGGCACCAACCACCTGGACATCGACGTCGAGGCGAGCATCGACGCCGGCAAGGTCAACACCGCGCTCAAGCAGCTCCAGAGCGAGCGCGGCACGGTGATCAGCTACACGCTGCGCGTGCAGGGCCAGGACTACGGCGTGGACCCGTTCTCGCTGCAGATCCTCCAGGACGCCGCCGCCAAGGGCCTCGACGTGATCGTCAACCCGATGCTGATGAACTTCGGCTACACCGGCAACTGGGGCGACGCGATGACCGCCGCCGCACAGGCCACGCTCGGCCAGATGAAGGGCGTCTGGCCCGCCAAGAGCGACGCCCAGCTCAGGCGCGCGTTCGGCGTCACCCCCATGATCGGCAAGAACGACACCGGCATGACCACCACCCAGGCCGACGCCCGCAAGCTCCTGACCTGGGCCAACAGCAACCACATCGGATTCGTCGGCTTCTGGTCCGCGGCCCGCGACAACGGCGGCTGCCCGAACGGCCAGATCTCACCCACCTGCAGCGGGATCTCCCAGTCCAGCTACGAGTTCACGAACATCTTCAAGGGGTTCACCGGATGAGCGGCATCTTCAGGTGGCGCACCGCCGTGGCGGCGGTCGCGCTCGCCCTCGGCACGGCGGGACTGACCGCCACTCCCGCCCTGGCGGCCAACATCGCCGTCAATCCCGGCTTCGAGGACGGGCTGACCGGCTGGACCTGCAGCGCCTCCTCCGGCGCCGCCGCCGTCACCTCTCCCGTCCACGGCGGCACGAAGGCCCTGCGGGCCACCCCGGCGGGCGTCGACACCGCCCGGTGCCAGCAGCAGATCAGGGTGCAGCCGTCGTCGTCGTACACGCTGTCGGCCTGGGTGCAGGGCAGCTACGTCTTCCTCGGCGCGACCGGCACCGGCGGCACCGACCCGCAGACGTGGGGCTCGCCCGGCTCGGCCTGGACGCAGCTGCGCACCACCTTCACCACCGGCGCGAGCACCACGTCCGTGACGATCTACCTCAACGGCTGGTACGGCCAGACCGCCTACGTCGCCGACGACATCGTCCTGGACGGCGCACCCGGCGGCGGAGGCGGCGGCGACAACCAGGCCCCCACCGTTCCCGGCAACCTGACCGTGGGCGGTGCCACGAGCAGCACGCTCACCGCCACCTGGTCGGCCTCCACCGACAACGTCGGCGTCGACCGGTACGAGGTCTCCCGCGACGGCGGCTCCCCGGTCGCCGTGACCGGCACCAGTTACACCGCCACCGGCCTCAACGCCTCGACCACGTACCGCTTCAAGGTCCGCGCCTGCGACGCGGCCGGCAACTGCTCGGCCTACACCTCCGAGGCCACCGGCACCACCACGACCGGCGGCGGCGGAGGCGGCGGCCTGCCCAAGCGCGTCCTGGTCGGCTACCTGCACGCCTCCTTCGCCAACGGCTCCGGCTACATCCGCATGGCCGACGTCCCCGCCGAATGGGACGTCATCAACCTGGCCTTCGGCGAGCCCACCTCGGTGACCTCGGGCGACATCCGCTTCCGCCAATGCCCGGTCGCCGAGTGCCCGAACGTCGAACCCGAGGCCGACTTCGTCGCCGCCATCAAGGCCAAGCAGGCCCAGGGCAAGAAGGTGCTCATCTCGATCGGCGGCCAGAACGGCCAGGTGCAGCTCACCACCACGGCGGCCCGCGACAAGTTCGTCGAGTCGGTCGCGGCCATCATCGACAGGTACGGCCTCGACGGCCTCGACGTGGACTTCGAGGGCCACTCCCTCTATCTCAACCAGGGCGACACGAACCTGGCCAACCCCACCACACCCGTCGTCGTCAACCTGATCTCCGCGCTGCGCGCGCTCAAGAGCCGCTACGGCGCCAAGTTCGTGCTCACCATGGCGCCCGAGACGTTCTTCGTCCAGCTCGGCTACCAGTTCTACGGCCCCGGCCCGAACGGCTCGGCCGACAGCAGGGCCGCCTCCTACCTGCCCGTCATCCACGCCCTGCGCGACGACCTGACCCTCCTGCACGTGCAGGACTACAACTCCGGGCCGATCACCGGCCTGGACAACCAGTACCACACGATGGGCGGGCACGACTTCCACGTCGCCATGACGGACATGCTGCTGGCCGGCTTCCCGATCATGGGCAATCCCAACAACGTGTTCCCGCCGCTGCGCCAGGACCAGGTGGCCATCGGACTGCCCGCCTCGCCCAACGCGGGCAACGGGTTCACCACCGTCGGGGAGGTGCAGAAGGCGTTCGACTGCCTGGCCAAGGGCGTCAACTGCGGCTCCTACAAACCGCGCGGCGTCTACCCCAACCTGCGCGGCCTGATGACCTGGTCGATCAACTGGGACAGGTACAACGCCTTCGAGTTCTCAAGGAGTCACCGGTCCTACCTCAACGGCCTGTGAACGGCCGGACCAGCTGGGTGGGCTTGAGCTGCACCCCCAACCCCGGCGGACGGTAGGTCGGCAGCGCCTCGCCGTACTCGTGCATCCAGGCGTGGTCGACCATCAGGCGCATGCGCCCGTCCGCCGGCGTGCCGCCCGGGTCCGCCCGGGCGGTACGCCCGGCCAGCCGCGCCACCGCCTCGGCCACCAACTCCGCGTCCGGCGGCGCGAGGTCGCACTGCTCGTCGGGGCCGATGAGCAGGTCGACCTCCGGCGGCAGCGGATAGATCGGCCGGGAGATCGCCAGCACGCGCGGCGAGGGCGCCATCGGCCACCCGTCGCGCACCGCCTCCAGCAGGACCGAGCGCGACGTGCGGCGCGCGAACAGCCCCTCGCACAGGGCCCAGCTCAGCGCGCCCACGTCCGCGCGGTCCTCGCCGCAGGCGTGCAGGCACAGGTACGGCACCAGCGGGATCCCCTCACCGCCCGCCGGCTGCGCCCACCCGCTGCCGCACCCGGTCAGCACCAGCAACGCCAGCATCGCCCGGTAGGCCGTGTCGGCGTGCGGCGTCTCCAGCCGCCCCGGCACGATCATGCACCGCCCGCCGGTCTTCTCCGCCGTCACGCCCAGCTCCCGCGCGGTCTTCACGGTCCGCGACGCGGCCACCCCGGTGTAGATCTCCTGCCACCCCGGCGTGTACGGCTCCCGATCCGCGTACCCCTGCGGCCACACCCCCGGCAACCCGTCGCGCGCCACGCCGTAGGCGGCCAGCAGCAGGTCGAACACCGTGGTCACCAGCTCGCCGCCGTCCCGGACGACCGGCACGCCGCGCCGCAACACGCCCGGCCCGAAGTCGAAACGCGGCAGCAGCACCTGCACGGCCTCGCCGCCGTACAGGCTGAGCCGGTCGCAGGTCCGGCCGAGCAGCCCGCCCGGCACGTACGCGTCCTCACGCTCGCGCAGCCGCACCAGGAACGGCAGGTCCGTACGCTCCATCGCGTGCGCGGCGAACGGCGGCCGGTCCAGGAAGAACTCCTTCAGCAGCACGTGGCCCATCGCCATCGCCAGCGCGCCGTCCGTGCCCGGCCGCACGACCAGCGTCTCGTCCGACAACCGGGTCGGATGGGTGCCGATCGCCACCACCTTCTGCCCCTTGTACCGCCCGGCGATCACCCAAGGCGTGTCCGCCGTACGGGCCAGCCGGTTGTTCTCGCCCCACAGCAGCACGTACGCCGCCCGCGCCCAGTCATCGGCCCCCGGCCCCGTGAAACGCGGCCCGAGCACCTGCTCCGACGCGCACGGATGCTCGGTCAGCAGCGCGCCGCCCAGCCCGCCCACCAGCCCGGCCAGCGGCGACGTCGCCAGCGCCGCCACCCGGTCCGCGCCGTGCTCGGAGGCGGTGTGCACGATCGCCGCCGCCGCCAGCTCGGCCGCCGTGGCGTCGTCCAGCGGCACTCTCCGCTCGCCGCGCCGGGCCCGGTAGACCTGAGAGTTCCCTGTGAGTTTCGCCCAGGCCGCGACCGGGTCGCGGACCCCGTGCCGCACCTCGAAATAGAGCCTGACCAGTGCCTGGTTGACCTGCGATCCCCCCATGGAAAAAGTTCAACACAGACAGTCATGTTCTATCGCGTTACGTGTCCGCATGTCGGGGATAAGAATTGGAAGCCCAGGTGGCGGCACTCAGATTGTTACGGCAGGCTAGGGGCCGCCATGGATTACGCAGTTCTCACGGGGATAGTCCTCGTCGCCGGTGTCCTGCTCGCCCTCGTCGCGCAGTGGCGGGATTGGCGGCCACCCCTCTACGTCGCCGTCCTCGTCGGCGTCGCCGTACGGGTGCTGATCATGTACACGTCGGCGATCGACTCCTGGCAACCCGTCGACTTCATGGAGAGCTTCAAACCGGCCGGCGAAGCGGTCCTCCAGGGCAAGGACCCGGTCCTGGCCAGCGAGGGCGGCTGGCACTTCCTGCCGACCATCCCCTACGTCTACGGCATCCTGCTCTGGCTCGGCATCCCATGGGAGTACGCCGGCCGCCTGGTCACCGTCGTCGCCGACATCGTGCTGATCCCGCTGGTCGGCAAGCTGGCCGGCGGCCCCAAGTCCTCCCTGCGCGCCCTCCAGTACGCGCTCAACCCGCTCGCCCTGCTCATCGCCAGCGTCCACGGCCAGGTCGAGCCGGTCGCGCTCGTGTTCGGCGTGGCCGCGTTCGTCGTCGCCCGCGGGCCCGGCGACCCCGACCGCCCCGGCATCACGACCGACGTCGTCGCCCGCGTGCGCAACGGGGTGTCCGCCTACGGGATCGGCCCCTCGGCGCGCCGGGTGCTCGGCCGCGGCGGCATGCTCCGCCGGGCCCTCCTGCCGGGCTCCACCGACCGGGCCGACCTGCGGCGCGGCCTGCTCGCCGGGCTCCTCATGGGCCTCGCGCTGTGCGCCAAAAGCTGGCCGATCTGGTTGATCCCCGGCATGCTGCTGCTCCTGCCCCACCTGCGCGCCAGGATCGCCGCCCTCGCCGTCACCGGCCTGGTCCCGGTGTTCTTCCTGCTCACCTCGCCGATCTTCGCGGGCACCACGCTCGACGAGATCCCCGCGGTCATCCGTACCATCCAGGACATCCGCCCGATCGTCGGCGAATGGGGTTACACCCCGTGGTTCACCGGCGGCGACTGGGCGCTGATGCCGGGGCTGGCCTCGTTCGGCACGAAGCTCATCTACATCAGCGTCGTCGCCGTACTGCTGCTGTGGCGGCGCGCCGACCCGATCGACCTGACCACGGCCATCCTGCTCGTCTTCATGGTCATGACGCCCCGGCTCGGCGCCCAGTACCTGCTGTGGTTCATGCCGTTCCTGGTGGCCAGGCCGACCAGGTGGGCCTGGCCGGCCATCATCGGCGCCTCCACCTGGGCCGCCTTCGGCTACCTCTACATGACGCAGTTCAGCGTGAACGACTGGTGGTACCTGCACCGCGACTGGTCGCGGGCCTCCATCGTGCTGCTGCCGGTCCTGCTGCTGGCCATGCCCTGGGGCCGCCGCGTGGCCAAGGCCGGGAGCAGGGCCGCCGCCGTCGGGGCGGCGGCCAAGGTCACCTCAGCGGCATAGCCGCCGCCACAGCGCGACCCACTGATCCGGGTGCACGTGGCCCACGACGGCGTCGCGGGCCACGCCCGCCTCGCCGAGCGCCGCGTCCACCCCCCGGTAGCGGGTGCGCAGCGAGGCCCGTACGGAGCCGCCGACCCCGCCGAAGCCCAGTTCGACCAGCTCCAGGTAGCCGCCGCGATCCGTGACCAGCGGCTCCGGCCGCCGGCGCAGGCGCAGGATCGCCGAGTCGACCGACGGCACGGGACGGAAGCTCTCCCTGCCGATCGTGTCGCCGAGCCGCCAGTCGAACCACGGCCACGACGACACCGTCACGAGGCTCCACCGGCCGTAGTCGCCCGTACGCTTGCGCGCGTACTCCCGCTGCGTGACCAGCGTCGCCGAGGTCAGCTCCCGCGCCCGCAGGCACCAGTCGACGATCCTCGACGTGATCGAGTACGGGATGTTGCCCACGACCGCGAACGGCTCGCCCGGCGCCCGGGCCGCCGTGAAGTCGCCCCTGACCACCTCGATCCGCGGATCGGTACGCGTACGCGAGGCCAGCCGCCCCGCGAGCCGGGGATCGAGCTCGTAGCCGATCACGCGGGCCCCGGCCTCGGCCAGCGCCAGCGTGATCGCGCCCGGCCCGCAGCCGGGTTCGAGCACCAGACCCTCCGGCGCCGCCGCCTTGACCACCAGCTCCACGGCATGCCGATCGGCCATGAAGTTCTGCGAGAGCTCACGCCTGATCCGGTCGGCGGGCGTGCGACCGCCGCCGCCGTTCCTGACGTTCTTCTGAGTGTGTGAATAGTTTCCGTGCGCGAAATTCTGCGCCACAGCACTGCCCCTTCGGGTCTTCGAGATGAACGGGTCTCGAAGGGCCCTGGGCGCGCCTGCGGACGCGCGATGTCAGCCGTCCGCTAGCAGGCCAGAGCCCGGCCGTGGCGGATGCGGATGAACACGGTGCAGAACATGGAACACATGGCGCCGACAGTAGGCGGGCCCGCGCCACCAGGGCAAACGATTAATGTGATGCGGACGCCCACCCCGGTTCGCCACTCTGGGAGGCATGCAGGCAACGGTCAAGGTCACCCCGGCACGCCTGCCGGAGGTGCTGCTGCACGTCGCCGTGGTCCGCCCGGTCTTCCTGTGGGGCGCCCCCGGCATCGGCAAGAGCTCGCTGGTACGCGAGTTCGCCCGCTCGCTCGACCTGGAATGCGTGACCCTGCTCGGCACCCAGCTCGCCCCCGAGGACCTGATCGGCGTGCCCGAGCTGGTCGGCGGGCGCAGCCGGTTCGCCCCGCCGGAGTCCATCGCCCGCGACGAGCCCTACTGCCTGTTCCTCGACGAGCTCAACGCCTCGGCGCCCGAGGTGCAGAAGGCGTTCTACTCGCTCATCCTCGACCGCCGCATCGGCACGTACGAGCTGCCCGAAGGCTCGGTCGTGATCGGTGCCGGCAACCGGGCCACCGACAACGCGCTGGCCCGTCCGATGGCCTCGGCGCTGATCAACCGCCTGGTCCACGTACACCTGCACGCCTCGGCCGACGACTGGCTGACCTGGGCGGCGGCCAACGGCATCCACCCGTGGGTCGTCGACTACGTCGCCCAGCGTCCCGACCACCTGTGGAGCACGCCGCCCAAGACAGAGGAGCCGTTCTCCTCGCCGCGCGCCTGGCACATGCTCTCCGACGTGCTCACCTCCTACGGCGACGACGTCGACGACGAGACGATCGCGATGCTCGCCTTCGGCACCCTCACCACCGCCCACGCCTCGGCCTTCCGCGCCTACGTCAAGACCGTCCGCCACGCCTACGACCTCGACGCCGTCCTCAAGGGCGAGGCCCCCTGGCCGCGCCGCCCGGAGGAGCGCGACCTGCTCTACTTCCTCGCCGAGGCCTTCCGCGCCCGCCTGATCAAGGAGCTGCCCGCCGACCAGCGCGGCGCCTCCGCCCGCGGCCGCGACCTGGGCTTCCGCGCCAAGACCCGGCTCGTCGAGCTGGCCGAGATCTCGCTCGAATGCGCCCAGCTCGTCATCGCCAACGACGCGGACGGCGCGCCCGCGCTGCCCATCTGGTTCCTCGTCGAGATCGGCAGGGACGTGCCCCGGCTCATGGCGGCCCGCGCGTGAGCCGCCGCAAGCCCAAGGCCGACCCCTGGCGGGCCGAGGTGCTCAAGGGCTGGACCGCCGTCACCCGCCACCCGCTGTTCGCCGGCTTCCGCAGCGACCTGCTGGAGGCCGACGACGGCTGGCTGCCGCCCGAGGCGTGGGCGGTCGTCGGCGGCGACGGCGACGTCACCTTCCACCCCAAGCGCCGCGCCTCCGCCGAGGAGTGGTCCTGGGTCTTCGGCCACCTGCTGCTCCACCTCGGCTTCGGCCACGCCGACCCGCGCCTGTGCGCCCCCAAGGACGTCGACGGCGACCGGCCCGACCCCGCCTTCCATGCCGCCTGCTGCGTGGCCGTCGAACGTTTCCTGCGCACGCTCAAGATCGGCCGCTGCCCCGCGCCGCTGCCCGATGAGCTGCCCGAGGAGGACGAGGTGACACTGTCCGAACAGTGGCGCAGGCTCGGCGTCCCGCCGCGGTTCCAGCCGCTCGGCCCGGCCGACTTCCCGATCTCCACCGAGGAGGACGCCGACCACTTCGACTTCCGCCGCAGGTTCGCGATCGGCATCGCGGAGGCGGCCACGTCCGCGCTGGACCGGGCGGGCGCGCCGCGCACCCCCGTCGAAGGCCACGTCAAGGGCCCCTGGGACGTCGCGCTGCGCTGGTTCATGTCGTCGTACCCGCTGCTCGGCGCGCTGGCCGCGGGCATGAAGATCGTCTCGGACGCCGAGCTGGCCAGGGGCTGGGACATCTCGATCGCCGCGGTCAGCGCCGAGGCGGGCGAGATCTACGTCAACCCGCTGGCCGAGCACACCGAGCACGAATGGCGTTTCGTCCTGGCCCACGAGATGCTGCACGCCGCGCTGCGCCACGGCGAGCGCGCCGGGATGCGCGACCCGTACCTGTGGAACGTCGCCTGCGACTACGTGATCAACGGCTGGCTGGTCGAGATGGGCGTCGGCGAGATGCCCGAAGGGCTGCTGTTCGACCAGTCGCTGAGCGCCATGTCCGCCGAGGCCGTCTACGACCGCATCACCGGCGACCTGCGGCGTATGCGCAAGCTGGCCACCCTGCGCGGACGCGGGCTCGGCGACGTGCTCGACCGCCCGCCACGCCGCGCCGGCTCCTACGTCGACCTCGACGAGTACTACCGCAACGCGCTGTGCACCGGCCTGGCCTACCACCAGTCCGGCGGACGCGGCCTGCTGCCCGCCGGGCTCGAACAGGAGATCCGCGCACTCGACCAGCCGCCGCTGCCCTGGGACGCCCAGCTCGCCCGCTGGTTCGACGAGCACTTCCAGCCCGAGGAGAAGCGCCGCTCGTACGCCCGCGCCTCCCGCCGCCAGGCCGCCACCCCCGGCATCCCGCGGCCCGGCCGGGTACGACCCGAGGAGGTCGTACGGAAGAAGACGTTCGGCGTCGTGCTCGACACCTCCGGCTCCATGGACGTCAGGCTGCTCGGCAAGGCACTCGGCGCCATCGCCTCCTACGCCGCCGCCCGCGACGTCCCGAAGGCCAGGGTCGTGTTCTGCGACGCCATGGCGTACGACGCCGGCTACCTGCCGGTCGAGGAGATCGCCGGCCGGGTCAGGGTACGCGGCCGGGGCGGCACCGTCCTCCAGCCCGGCGTCAAGCTGCTCGAACGCGCCGAGGACTTCCCGCCCGACGGCCCGATCCTGCTGATCACCGACGGCCGCTGCGACGTGCTGCGCATCCGCCGCGAGCACGCCTTCCTGGTGCCCCAGGGCGCCCCGCTGCCCTTCCGGCCACGCGGTCCGGTCTTCTACATGAAATGACCTCGTCCGCCGCGTCCGATTCGGACAAGAACCAGCCCCGCCCTGAACGATAGCTTCGCCGGGAAGACAGCCTTTCGACGGAGAAGAACATGGACACACTTGACCGGGCGGCACAGTTCCTGCGACTCCACGGCAGGCTGATCGACAGGCTGAGGTTCGAGGCGCTGTTCGCCGGCGGCTCCCGCGAGCGGGTGCTCGACGCCCTGCGCTGCTACCAGAACCCCGACGGCGGCTTCGGCAACGCCCTGGAGCCCGACCTGCGCGGCGCCGGCAGCCAGCCGCAGCCGGTCGAGGTCGCCTTCTGGATCCTCGACGAGCTCGACGCCTTCGACTCCCCGATGGTCGCCGCCGCCTGCGACTACCTGTCGGGCATCACGGCGGCGGGCGGCGGGGTGCCGTTCGTGTTGCCGTCCGTCCGCGACACGCCGCGCGCGCCCTGGTGGCAGACCGCCGACGACCCGCCCGGCAACCTCAACCCCACCGCCGCGATCGCCGGGCTCCTGCACAAGCACGGCGTCACCCACCCCTGGCTCGGCCCGGCCACTGATTTCTGCTGGTCCCGCGTCGCCCACCTCACCGAGACCAGTCCGTACGAGGCCCGCGCCCTCCTCGTGTTCCTGGAGCACGTACCCGACCGCGAACGCGCGCTCGCCGAGTTCGCCCGCCTGCGCGAGGCCGTCCTGGCCACGGTCACCTTCGACCCGCACGCCGAGGGCGCGGTCCATCACCCGCTCGACCTCGCGCCCGCGCCGTCGGCCCTGCCCCTGTTCGACGCCGCCACCCTCGACACCCACCTCGACGTCATGGAGGCCGCCCAGACCCCCGAAGGCGGCTGGCTCCCCAACTGGGCCGCCTGGACCCCGCTCGTCCTGCACGAATGGGCGGGCTACCTGACCGTCCAGCGCCTGAGGACCCTGCGCGCGTACGGCCGCCTCCACCCCTGACCCGGTTCTGTCGGCGGGGTCGCATACGTTGGAGGCATGTACGCGGAACGGCACCCCGGCCCCGACCTCGTCGACCGCATCGCGTGCGTGTGGCACCAGGTCAGCGAGGGCGACACCACCCAGCTGGTGGTGCCCGACGCCTGCGTCGACCTCGTCTGGGGGCCCGGCGGCCTCTTCGTGGCCGGCCCCGACACCGGCCCGGAGCCGGTCCCGATGGCGGCCGGCGACAGCTTCGTCGGCATCCGCTTCCGGCCCGGCGCGGCCGGCGCCGTCTTCGGCGTCCCGATCCACGAGCTGCGCGACCGCCGCGTCCCCCTGACCGCCCTGCCCGCACTCGCCGCTCTCACCGCGCCCGCCCTCGACGAGGCGCCGTCCGACCGCCTCGCGGTCATGCGCGCCGCCGTCCTCGCCCGGCTGCGCGAGGCCCCCGGTCCCGACCCGGCCGCCCCCGCCATCGCCGGCGCGCTGCGCATGGGCCGCAGCGTGCGCGACGTCGCCTGGACCCTCGGCCTCAGCGAGCGCCAACTCCACCGCCGCAGCGTCGCCTCCTTCGGCTACTCGCCGAAGACCCTCCAGCGCATCACCCGGTTCCAGCGCGCGCTCACCCTCGCCCGTACGGGCCTCCCCCCGGCGGACGTCGCGGCCCGCGCCGGCTACGCCGACCAGGCCCACCTGTCCCACGACGTCAAACGGCTGAGCGGCGTGACGCTGGGCCGCCTGCTCTCACCCGTTCGGCATCTTGCCTGACACCAGCGCCTGCGCCCACTTCGCGCTCGGATCGCTGTCGATCAGCAACGCCCGCGTCAGCAGGCTGAGCGGGATCGCCAGGATCGCGCCGAGCGGCCCCAGCATGAACGTCCACACGATCAGCGACAGGAACGTCATCGTCGTCGAGAGCCCGACCGCGTCCCCCAGGAACTTCGGCATGATGAACGACTGCGTGACCACGTTGATGACGATGTAGGCCACGACGACCAGCACCATCGTCTTCACCCCGCCGTCCAGCAGCGCCAGCATGGCCGGCGGCAGCAGCCCGATGATGAACCCGATGTTCGGGATGTAGTTGGCGATCAGCGCCAGCACCCCCCACAACAGCGGCAACGGCACGTTCAGCAACGACAGCACGATCACATCGAGAATCGCGTCGATCAGCCCGAAGACGGTCGAGACGATGAGATACCGCCGCGTCTTGTGCGCGAACATCGCCAGCGCCGTCACCAGCTGCGGCCTGTTCCCCTCCCCGGTGGTGAGGATCCGCGCCGTCATCGGCGCGTCGAGGCACATCGCCAGCAGCAGCACCACGATGAGGAACAGGCTGGACAGGATGCCGATCACGCTCCCGAGCAGGCTCTGCGCGAGACCCAGCATCCGGCCCGGATCGAACGCCTGCACCGCCTTGCCCAGCACGTCGCTGCCCAGCCCATGAGTACCGGCCCAGTGCTCGGACTCGGCCAGCAGCGCCTGGAACTGTTTGGTGTACGACGGCAGCAACGACACGAGCTGCGTCACCGAGATCGTCAGGATCCCGACCATGCCGAGCAACATCAGCACCACGACCAGGAACGGCACGGCGACCTGCACCCACGTCGGCGCCCGCCGGGCCGCCAGCCAACTGCGCACCGGGGCGACGGCGATGACCAGTACGAGCGCCAGGACGACGGGCCCGACGATGGAATTGATCTCGCGAAGTCCGAAAAGGGCGATCACCGCGCCGGCGATGCCCACCAGAAGGATGAGTGCTCTGGGCACGGTCTGATCTCGCACGCCGGAATACCTACCCAGCGAGCTTCGCCGAGGAGTCGCGCGCCGCCGATTTGACGGTTCTGGGAGCCGTACATAGAGTTCACCAGTCCCACGAGGACGGCGTTGATCGTCGGCCTCACTCGGGGGCCACCTTCAGAACTGCCACTCCGGTGAACGTCCGCGTCCACGGAAGGTCGATTCGACAAGAGTCGGGCTTGGGAGTAAGTTCGAGGGGTTGTCCCGGAAGCGGGGCGCGACTTAATTCCAGCAGGTCGAGCAAGTCCGGTCAATTTGACAGAGACTTGAACGGCTGAAAGAATTAAGACACAACGA
>NZ_BMRC01000007.1 GCF_014648435.1 Nonomuraea spiralis | reverse complement strand
AGTGCGATCAGAAGGGCGTCTAGGTCAGTCTTCACACACCGACCATGGACGCCCTTCGTCACGCTCGCAGCCGATCACCGAATTTCACATCAGCGATCTAGGTGATGCGGTGGGTCGCCAGAGTCGCGTGGTGGTCGGCACCGTCCGGTCCGTACGGGTCGGTGTGGACGGTGGCGGCGCGCAGGCGGGGCAGGTCGTGGATCAGGCGGTGCTCGGCCTCGACCGCCACGGCGTGGGCGTCCACAACGGACATGGCGTGGTCCACCAGGATCTCGACCTCGGCGTGCAGGGCGTGGCCGATCCAGCGCAGGCGTACCGAGCCGACGCGCTCGACGCCGGGGACGGTGGCGAGGATGCGTTCGGCCTCGTCCACGAGGGCGGGGTCGACGGCGTCCATGAGGCGGTGGTAGATCTCGCGGGCGGCGTCGCGCAGGACGAAGCAGATGGCGACGGTGATCAGCAGGCCGACGACCGGGTCGGCGATCGGGAACCCGAGCGCCGCGCCGCCCGCGCCGAGGAGCACGGCGAGGGAGGTGAACCCGTCGGTCCTGGCGTGCAGGCCGTCGGCCACGAGCGCGGCCGAGCCGATCTGCCGGCCCACGGTGATGCGGTAGCGGGCCACCCATTCGTTGCCGAGGAACCCGGCCAGCGCGGCGGCGGCGACCCAGCCGAGCGCCCGCACGTCCTGGGGTTCGAGAAGCCTTCGGACGGCCTCGTACCCGGCCAGTGCCGCCGAGGCGGCGATGAGCACGACGATGACGATGCCCGCCAGGTCCTCGGCCCTGCCGTAGCCGTAGGTGAAGCGGCGGGTGGCGGCGCGCCGCCCGAGCGAGAACGCGATGGCCAGCGGGACGGCGGTGAGCGCGTCGGCCAGGTTGTGCAGGGTGTCGCCGAGCAGCGCGACCGAGCCCGACGCGACGACGATCACGGCCTGGACGGCGGCGGTGAGCATGAGGATCGCGAAGGAGACGGCCAGGACGCGCATGCCCCGGCTGCTGGACTCCAGGGCGCTGTCGGTCTTGGCGGCGCTGTCGTGGCTGTGCGGGGTGAACGCGTGCGCGACCTTGGCGGCCAGCGCCTTCACCCCCCGCCGCTCCCCCGGCCCGTGGCCGTGGCCGTGGCCGTGTTCGTGGCCGTGTTCGTTTGGATGCCCGTGGTGGTGGTGCTGCGGCGTGGGATCGGAGTCAGGCATGGGAACCCCCCGGCTGGCGCGGCTCGTCCGCGTCCGACCAGGATAGGGAGGCCGAGGCCGCGGCGTCCGGCTACCAGCCGACTCTGCCCTTGCCGGAGACGAGGGCGCGGGCGATCACCAGCCGCTGGACGTCGTTGGTGCCCTCGCCGATCGCCATCAGCGGAGCGTCCCGGTAGAGCCGTTCGACGACGAACTCCTGGGAGTAGCCGTAGCCGCCGTGGATGCGCATCGCCTCCAGGGACGCCTTCAGCGCCACCTCCGAGGCGAAGTACTTGGCCATGCCCGCCTCCATGTCCACCCGGTTGCCCCCGTCGGCCCGGGAGGCGGCCCAGTACGTGAGCAGCCGGGCCGCCTGGATCTCGGTGGCCAGGTCGGCGAGCTTGAGCTGGACGGCCTGGAAGTCGGCGATGGGCTGCCCGAACGCGGTGCGCCCCCGGGCGTACTCCAGGGCGGCGTCGTAGGCGGCCTGGGCGACGCCCACGGCGCGGGCGGCGATGTTGACGCGGCCGATCTCCAGCCCGCCGAGCACCTGCTGCATGCCGCGCCCCTCGACGCCGCCGAGCAGCGCCGATACCGGCACGCGTACCTCGTCGAGCACGACCTCGCAGGTCTCGGTGCCCTTGTAGCCGAGCTTGGGCAGGTCGCGGCTGACGCCGAAGCCGGGCGAGGCCGGATCGACGAGCAGCACGGACATGCCCTTGTGGGCGGGCTCGGTGATCGAGGTCTTGACCAGGACGGGCAGCGGGTCGGCGTGGCGGGCGTTGGTGATCCAGGTCTTGGTGCCGGTCACCACGTAGTGGTCGCCGTCGCGTACGGCGCGGGTCTGGATGCCCTGGAGGTCGGTGCCGGCGCCGGGCTCGGTGAGCGCGATGGCGGTGCGGCGGGCGCCGGTGGCCAGGTCGAGGAGGTGGCGGCGCTTCTGCTCGTCGGTGCCGTGCTTGGCGATCATCCAGCAGGCCAGCGAGTGGGAGCCGATCGTGCCGGCCACGCCCATCCAGCCGCGGGCGATCTCCTCGAAGACCAGCGCGAAGGAGACCATGTCGGCGGCCAGCCCGCCGTACTCCTCGGGGACGGTCAGCCCGAACAGCCCCATCTGCTTCATCTTCTCGACGATCTCGGTGGGGTAGCGGCCCGAGTGCTCCCACTCGGTGGCCACCGGCAGGATCTCCTTCTCCACGAAGGCGCGCAGGGTCTCGCGGAAGGCCTTCTGCTCGTCGGACAGCTCGAAATCCATGGCCTCACGTCCTCTGCGCGGGAGGGGCGGTCGAGGCTCACGTTATTCGTCTGATGTTTCGAAGGTCAATCGGCTAGGCGCGGGCGGCCAGCTTGGCGACCACGTCCACGATGCGGACCGCGCGTTCCAGCTCGGCCCGGTGGAAGACCGGCCCGCCGGCGCGGGCGACCACGACGTGCAGGCCCTGCGGCACCACGGGCAGCAACATCAGGCGCAGGTCCGCCGAGTCCAGGGCGATCGCGCGCGGCGGCGGCTCGGGCAGGTTCACGACCTCGGGCGCCGCCATCGAGGCATGCCGTACGGCGCCGTCCTCGACCGCGACCGACCATTCGGCGCCGCACAACCCGGGCAGGGCGTCCACCAGCGTGGCCAGCCCGCGGGCCGGTTCCGTCGCCACGTGCATGAGCAGGTCGTAGTCGGGGGCGGAGCCGGGCATGTCGCGGGTGGGCCAGACGCCCTCGACGCGTACGCCCGGCGTCGCCGACAGCCGTTCGCACACCTCCGTCGCGCTGACCGGGCCCGGCCAGGACACGATGAAGTCGTCCACGGCCCGGCCGGTCTCGCGTTCGAGCACGGTGACCTGCAGGATGTCGGCGCCGAGCGTCCCCAGCGCCTTCGCGACCTGGCCGAGGCCGCCCGGCCGGTCCGGCAGCGAAATCCTCACTCGCAGCAGCATTGCCCGTCCCCTTCCACGAAGGCTCCCACAGTGCCGTGGAAAGGTTTCACGCACGTTCCACGGATATGTCGCGCATGCTCCGCCTATATCCCAGAATGAAGCGCTAAGTCCGGGTTGTCGAACTTGGGGGACGGTTTGAGCTGGGGTTTTCCCAGGATCGACCAAGGGTCGACCAGGGATCGACCAGGGATCATTCAAGGATCACGCGAACACATCCTGCTGGTAGCGTCCGTCCGCCTCCAGGGCGGCCAGCCAGGCCGTGCCGTCCTCGCCTGTACGCCGCCGGTGGAGATCAAGCAGCGCCTGGCGCACCGCCGGGGCCATCCGCAGGCCGTCGCCGCAGACGTAGACGTGGGCGCCCTGCTCCAGCAGCTCCCACACCTCCTCGGCGTGCCCGGCGACGGCGTCCTGGACGTAGCGGTACGGATGCCCGGCCACGGCCGAGAACGCGGTGTGCACGTTCACCTCCTCGCGCTCGCCCCAGGCGGTCACCTCCTCGCGGTACAGCCAGTCGTGGTCGGGGTGGCGGCAGCCGGTGAACACCTCGGCCCGGCCGCTCGCCCCGCTCAGCGCCCGCTCCTCCAGGAAGCCGCGCAGCGGCGCGAAGCCCGTGCCGGGGCCGACCAGGATCACCGGGGTGGCCGGGTCGGCGGGCAGCCGGAACGGCGGCGCGGGCACCCGTACGTACCCGAAGAACACCTCGCCGGGCCGCAGACCGGCCAGGTACGCCGAGCACATGCCCTGGTAGGTGCCGCTGCCGGACCAGGCGGGCCCCTCGACCAGCCCGACGGTGAGCCGTACCAGGCCGGGATCGGCCAGCGGCGAGGAGGAGACCGAGTAGTAGCGCGGCCTGATCGGCCCGGCCATCTCCAGGAACGCCGGCAGCGGCAGCTCGACCGCCGGGAACCGTTCCAGCAGGGCGAGCGGTGAGACCCGCTTGGCCAGGATCTCGTCGGCGTAGTTCGCCGTCAGCTCGGCGAGCTGGCCGCGCGTCCACGGGCAGCCGGTGTGCGCGGCCAGGGCCTCCAGGTCGGACCTGGTGGCCACCTCCTGGAGCTCGGCGAACTCGGTCAGCAGCAGTCCGGCCGTCACCGGCGTGTCCACGGGCAGGTGGGTGGCCCCGGCGGCGCGCAGCCGCACCACCTGCTCGCGCGGGACGCGCAGGCAGCGCAGGGCCCACTCGACCAGCTCGGGGTCGTTCTTGGCGAAGACGGCGACGTGGTCGCCCGCCGCGTACGTGACGCCCTCGGGCAGGCGGGCCACGACGGAACGCACGCCGGGCCTCGGGGCCTCGGCCGAGAAGTCCCACAACCCGGCCGGGTCGCCGGTCAGCTCCTCGTTGGACACCACGGTCAGCGGGACGGCCCGCTCGGAGACGACGGCCGGCCTGACCTCGCTCTCACTGAGCACGTCCATCTCGTAGCGCGGCCCGGCCGCCGCCGCCGGGGCGCTGTACTCCTCGGCCAGCGCCGCCCACAGCCGGGCCGTCCACGCCGTCACGTCGCCGTCGAAGTCGCCGTCGGCGTCGGCCTCGCCGCGCTCGACGAGCGGCACCGCACCGGCGGCGGTCAGCTTCTCGCCGGCCCGGCGCGGGAAGTCCTGGTACGTCGGCCACTGCGAGTTGCCGCACCCCAGCACCGCCAGCCGTACGCCGGACAGGTCGGGCAGCTCCTCCAGGGCGTCGAAACGCTGGGCGTTGTCGGGCGCCTTGCCGTTGTAGGAGGAGGCGACCACGACGAGCAGGCCGCCCGCCGGCGGGGTCAGGTCGTCCAGGGTGGTCAGGGTGGTGGCGAAGCCGGACCGGCCGGCCCGCTCGGCCAGCCGCTCGGCGATGTCGGCGGCGGTGCCCAGGTTGGAGCCGTAGGCGACGGTGAGTGGCACGCCGGTGACCGCGAGGTCGTGCTGCTCGCCCTCCCCGTCCCGCTGGACGGCGGCGGCGGTGCGCTCGTGGGCGCGGCGCTCGCGCACCCGCAGGGTGAAGCCGTCGGGCTTGAGGGTGAGCGTCTGCTTGACCTTCATCCGGTAGGCGTCCGGGTCGGAGACCGCGAAGCGGCGCAGGATCATCGCCAGGGCCAGCCGGGCCTCGGTCAGCGCGAACTGGCGGCCGATGCAGGCCCGCTCACCGTTGCCGAACGGCTTGTACGCGGCCGGGTGGTGGGCCTTCTTGTTCTCCGGCAGCCAGCGGTCGATGTCGAACTCCTCCGGCCGCTCCCACGCCTTGGGGTGGCGGTGCAACGACGGCAGCAGCACGGCGACGCCCTGACCGGCCTCGATCTCGTACTCGCCGATCGTGGTGGGCTCGACGGCGCTGACGGTGAAGGCGGGGATCGGCGACCAGACGCGCAGCGTCTCCTCCAGGATGCGGGGGATGACGTCGAGCTTCATGATCGTCTCGTAGGTGGGCGGCTCGTCGCCGGGCAGCAGCCGGTCGACCTCGTCGTAGGCCCTGGCCAGGGTGTGGGGGTCGCGCAGCAGGTTGTACAGGGCGAAGGAGAGCAGGCCGCTGGTGGTCTCGTGCCCGGCGATGAGGAAGGTGAGCACCTGGTTGCGGATGTTCTCGTCGGACAGCCGGCCGCCGGTCTGCGGGTCGGACGCCTCCAGCATGAGCCCGAGCAGGTCCTTAGTGCCGCCCGAGCCGTCGGCGCGGCGCTGCCTGATCACGTCGTCCACCAGGGCGCGCATGGTGTCGATGTCGCGCCGGTAGGCCTCCTCGTGACCGCGCCTGAGCTTGGTGACGAACGGCAGTTGCTGGTTGCGCAGCATGGCCTCGGTCAGCGCGCCGCCCATGGCCTTCAGGAACGGGTGCAGCTCGGGCGAGGAGAAGGAGTCGAAGTGGAAGCCGAAGCCGGTCAGCGAGATCGTGTCCAGCGTGAGCCGGGTCATGTCGTCGGCCACGGGCAGGTCCTGCCCCTGGCGGCCGGCCCATGACGTGACGAGCTGCTCGGCGACCTCCAGCATCTGCGGGTAGTACGCCTTCATCGAGCGCTGGCTGAAGGCGGGCATCAGGATGCGGTGCGCCTGCCCCCACACCGGCTCGTGCGGCTCGGCCGTGAACAGGCCGTCGCCGCCGAAGTCGCGCACGATCGACAGCGGCGGGGTGATGCGCTTGACGAACCTGCTCTCGTCGCACACCTCCGCGACCAGGTCGGGGTCGTAGACCAGCACGATCGTGCGACCGGCGACCTCCAGCCGGAAGATGCCCTCGTCGTACCGCTCGGCGACCTTGACGAAGTGCTCCACGGGCGAGTGGGCGGGGATCTGCAGCGTGTTGCCCACGACGGGCAGGCCCTGCGGGGCGGGGATACGCCTCATGAGTGCTCCCTTCGGGTAGCCATACACCGTATGGCTGACGCTACCATACGCCGTATGGCAGTGAGTGCGCGCAGGGGAGCCCCCCTGAGTCTTGACGAGATCCGCTCCACGGCGCTGCGCCTGATCGACGAGGGCGGCGTCGAGGGGCTGTCGATGCGGAAACTGGCCGCCGAGCTGGACGTCAACCCCATGTCCCTCTACCACCACGTCGCGAGCAAAGAGGCGCTGCTGGCCCGCATCTGCGAGACGATCACCGTCCGGCTGCCGCTGCCGCCCGACGACGACACTCCCTGGGAGGAACAGCTCCGGGCCCTGGCCCTGTCCTACCACCGGCACGCCCAGCAACATCCGGCCATGTGGAGCTATGTGCACAACCATCCCGAGTTCGTCGAGGACCGGCAGCTTCCGCTCTGGCAGGCGCTCTACCGCATCCTGCGCGCGTCCGGGGTGCCCGAGGAGGAGCTGCGGCGTACGAGCGAGGTGCTGCACGCGTTCGTGTCGGGGTTCGTCTTCGCCGAGACGCGCGGGCACGTGACGGGCGCGCCCGAGGAGATCGAGCACACCTTCGACATCGCCCTCGACATGATCATCAACGGCCTGGCCGCCCGGTGACCCCTGCATTGGAAACTCCAACTCGCTCGCGTTAGAGTGAGTTGGAATTTCCAACGGACAGGAGGGCCGCGATGCGCGACGCCGTCATCGTGCAAGCCGTACGCACCCCGATCGGCAAGGGCAAACCGGGCGGCGGGCTGCACGGGACCCATCCCGTCGACCTGCTCGCCCACGCCCTGCGCTCCCTGATCGAACGCAGCGGCGTGGACCCGTCGCTGGTCGACGACGTCATCGGCGGCTGCGTCGACCAGGTGGGCGAGCAGGCCATGAACACCACCCGCTACGCCTGGCTGGCCGCCGGCTTCCCCGACTCGGTGCCCGCGGTCACGGTCGACCGGCAGTGCGGCTCCTCCCAGCAGGCCGTGCACTTCGCCGCGCAGGGTGTCATGTCCGGCGCCTACGACCTGGTCGTGGCCTGCGGTGTGGAGTCGATGAGCCGCGTGCCTATGTGGTCGAACGTGCCGCCGGGCGCGGACCCGTTCGGGCCCTCGGTGGCCGCCCGCTACCCCGAGGGGCTGGTCCCGCAGGGCATCAGCGCCGAGCTGATCGCCGCCAAGTGGTCGCTGAGCCGCGAGCAGATGGACGCCTTCTCCGTGGCCTCCCACACCAAGGCCGCCGCCGCCGACTTCACCGCCGAGACGGCCCCGATCGCCGGCCTGGACCGGGACGAGTCGATCCGCCCCGCCACCACGCCGGAGATCCTGGCCGGGCTGCGGCCCGCCTTCACCGACCCCGGCTACGCCCGGCGTTTCCCGCAGATCACCTGGTCGGTCACCGCGGGCAACACCAGCCCGATCAACGACGGCGCGGCCGCCGTGCTCATCACCAGCTCCGAGACCGCCGCCCGGCTCGGCCTGCGCCCGCTGGCCCGCCTGCACAGCTTCGCCGTCACGGGCTCCGACCCGCTGCTCATGCTCACCGGCGTGATCCCGGCCACGGAGAAGGTGTTGCGCCGCGCCGGGCTCTCACTGTCCGACATCGAGCTGTTCGAGGTGAACGAGGCCTTCGCGAGCGTCGTGCTCGCCTGGCTCCAGGAGACGGGGGCCGACCCGGCCAAGGTCAACGTCAACGGCGGCGCCATCGCCCTCGGCCACCCGCTCGGCGCCAGCGGCGCCCGCATCACCACCACGCTCGTGCACGCCATGCGTGACCGCGGCGCGCGCTACGCCCTGCAGACCATGTGTGAGGCGGGCGGCCTGGCCAACGCCCTCGTCCTGGAACGCACCCCCTGACGCCGCGCCGACGACCCGGTCAGGCGGCGTCCCATACGGCTTCGAAGGCCGCGCGGGTGATCTCGGTCAGCTCCCAGATCTCCAGCGGCTGGTCGGTGAGGAACCCGTGTTCGTCCTGGAGCCGTTCCCACCAGTAGCGGTGGGCGACGCGCTCGGCGTCGA
Source organism: Nonomuraea spiralis (assembly GCF_014648435.1). Taxonomy (GTDB): domain Bacteria; phylum Actinomycetota; class Actinomycetes; order Streptosporangiales; family Streptosporangiaceae; genus Nonomuraea; species Nonomuraea spiralis. The sequence continues at coordinate 501,085 of NZ_BMRC01000007.1, read as the reverse complement.
CCTCGATCTGCCTGATCGCCCAGTGGTCGCCATCGCCCTCGACGCTCTCGAACAGCCAGACGCGCCCGCCGGGGCCGGCGGTGTGCCAGAAGCGGTGGGGCACGTCGGCCTCGGCGAGCTGCCTGACCAGCGGCAGGCGAAGATCCGGAACCATGCCCGGTAGGCTACACCGCTATCGCTGGTAGGCCCCGGCGTCGGGCGACGCGGGCACCGGCCTGCCCAGGATGTCCTGGCCGGGCGCGGTGCCGCCGTACCAGGTGGGCGACAGCGGCAGGCCGCGGCCCAGCGCCGGGGAGCCGGGCCGCAGGCGCAGGTCGGTGCGGGAGACGAACAGCGGGTCGGCCTTGACCGACTTCGGGCCCAGTTTGAAGACCAGCTTGCGCCCGAAGTAGACGCTGCCGCCGTCGTCGGCGCCCTTGCCGTCCTCCCAGCCCGCCTCGCCGCCGACCGCGATCACGTTGTTGCGCAGTCTCAGGATGGACGGCGAGCAGCCGTCGTGACAGGACCAGCCGATGGTGTCCTTGGCCGGCAGGTAGACCGAGTTCTGGACCGCGATCGTGCCCTTGACCGGGCCGACGACGTGGCCGGGGCCGCGGGTGATGAGGAAGGAGCCGCGGCTGCGGCTGGAGGTGACGACGTTGAAGGCGAAGATGTTGCCGGTGGCGGTCTTGCCCTTCTGGGCGCCGAGTTCGGTGAAGGTCTCGTTGTCGCGCGAGATGTTGTGGGTGATCCGGTTGCGGTCGCCGTTGAAGATCTCGACCGCGGCGCCGTCGGTGCCGTAGTCGTGGCTCTTGGCGTAGCTGCCGGTGATGGTGTTGTGGGTCACCAGGTTGTCGTCGCCGTTGAGCAGCACGCCGAACGCGCCGGAGTCGTTGTCGCCGCCCTCGTCGTTGACGCTCATCCTGTTGTTGCCGGTCAGCGTGCTGTCGCGCACGGTGTTGTGCGAGCCGGACGGCGTGACCCACACGCCCGCGACGTTGCCGTCGGACTGCACGCCGGTCAGCACGATGTGGTGGCCGCGCAGCGCGAACCCGGCCCACCGGCAGCGGGAGGCGCGCAGGCCGCTGATGCGCCAGTAGGCGCCCTTGGCGACCACGCAGTCGCCTTCGTCGCCGCTGATCCTGGCCATGGCGCCGGCGCCGTGGGAGGTGATGACGATGGGCCGGTTGGCGGTGCCGTTGGCCGTGAGCATGAGCGGGCCGGTGAAGCTGCTGCCCCGCTTGAAGCTGACGGTGTCGCCCGGCTTGAGGTCGGCGGCGTTGACCTTCTCCAGCGTCTTCCAGGGCTTGTCGGCGCTGGTGCCGGCCGCGCCGTCGTCACCGGCCCTGGAATCGACGTAGTAGATCGTGCCCGCCCTGGCCTGCGCGGCGGTCGGTACGGCGGCCAGGAACGAGACCGCGACGGCTACGGAGAGCAACCTCATGCGCGCACACCACTATCTTGATGAAGACGGAACGGGGCCGAGGCATACCGTAGCGTGATCAGCGTGTGATGCGCCACACACTCAGTGAAGGACCGTCCCCCGGGATCACGTCGCCGTCTGGAGCGTTGTAAACGCCCTGGGCCTGCGCGCCCATGGACAGCGCCGGACCGGGCGCCCGCCGTACGCACACCAGCAGCGACTCCTCGTACGTCTCGCGCGCGAAGACCAGGCAGTCGGCGTCGGCGTGCAGCCAGCGCAACCCGCCGTGCCGCAGCGCGGGCTCGGCGCGGCGCAGCCCGAGCAGGTCCCGGTAGGCCGCCAGCGTGTCCAGGTCCTGGTCGTGCGGCCGGTTCCAGGGCATCGGGGTGCGCGAGTGCTCCCCGTTGATCCCGGTCAGGCCGAACTCGCTGCCGGCGAAGACCATGGGCGTGCCGGGCAGCGTGGCCTGGAGGCCGAGGGCCAGCAGGTGGCGTTCGCGGGAGCCGGTCACCGTGCGTATGCGCGGGGAGTCGTGGGAGTCCAGGAGCTGCCAGGAGTGGGTGAGCGAGCGCCAGGACATGTGCGAGGCGAAGGCCCTGAACGTGGCCACGGTGTCCAGGCCGTCGCGCTCGGGCACGCCGCCCGGCACGCCGAGGAAGTGCGGCAGGTCCAGCTCCGGGCCGCGCAGCCAGGCCCACACCGGGCGGGTGAAGCCGCCGTAGTTCATGGTGCCGTGCCAGCCGTCGCGGTCGAGGTCGTGGGAGGCGTCGTGGTTGTGCTCGGCGATGAAGGCCGCCTGCGCGCCGAGCTGCTCGCGCAGCATGGCGGCGACCTCGTGGTTGTGATCGTCGCGGCCGAGCCGACCGGTCATGTTGGCGACGTCGACGCGCCAGCCGTCCAGGGGGCCGAGCCACTTCTTCAGCACCGCGCGCATGCTGGAGCGGACCAGCTCGCTGCCCCAGTTGAGCTTGGGCAGCGACTTGACGCCCCACCAGGACTCGTAGTCGCCGGTGTGGGGGTCGAAGTAGAACATCTCCCGTTCGAGGGCGTTGACGTCGGAGACGGCGGCGGTGAACCATTCGTGCGCGTCGCCGCAGTGGTTGGTGGTGATGTCGCCGAGCAGGCGCATGCCGCGCGCGTGCAGCGCGCCCGCGAGCCGGTGCAGGGCCTCGTCGCCGCCGAGCAGCGGATCGACGTGCTCGAAGCTCGCGGCGTCGTAGCGGTGGTTGGAGCGGGCCGGGAAGATCGGCGTCAGGTAGACGGTGTCGGCGCCGAGGCCCTGGATGTGGTCGAGGCGGCGGGTGATGCCGTCGAGGTCGCCGCCGTAGAACTGCTGGGCGGTGCCGGGGCCGCTGGGGATCACCGGGTCGCGGTCCCAGTCGCGCGGCAGCGCCCAGTCGGGCAGGTCCGGCATCGGCCCGGAGCGCTCGAACCGGTCGGGGAAGATCTGGTAGACGATCGCGTCGGACATCCACGAGGGCGGCGCCTGGTGGCAGACCAGGCGGAAGTCGCCCGCGTCGGTCACGTCGTGGGCGACCGGCCCGGCCGCGGTCAGCCAGAACTGGCCGCGGCCGGTGTGCAGCAGGAAGCGGTACGGGGTGACCGGGTTGACCGCGGTGACCTCCGCGTGCCACCACACGTCGTCCGCGCCGTATCCGCCGACGCGGGCGCCGGTCCTGGACTCGTCGACGCGGGCCTCGGTGTAGCGGGGCTCGCCGTCGCAGACGGTACGGACGTGCACGCCGGTGATCCCGGCGGCCCGCGGCGCCCGCAGCCAGAGGGTCACCCGCGAGCCGAGCGCCGGTTCCCGGCTGGAGACGTAGAGAGCTGAGCCGTCGTGATGCGGCTCGCCGACAAAACGCATGAACCTATCCCTTGACAGCCCCGGCCGTGAGCCCGGAGACGATGTACTTCTGCAGCCATAGGAACACGCTCACCGTGGGTACGGCGGTGAGCAACGTCGCCGCGGCGAACATCCCGAAGTTGGCGTTGCGGTGGTCGCCGGCGATCATGCCGTACATGCCGACGGCGAGGGTCTTGCTCTCGGGGTCGCGCAGGAACACGTTGGCCATGAGGAACTCGCTCATGACGCCGATGAAGGCCAGCAGAGCGGTGACCGCCAGGATCGGCGTGACCAGCGGCATGATGACCCGCCAGAAGATCTGCGCGTGCGTGGCGCCGTCCACGGTGGCGGCCTCGTCGAGCTCCTTGGGCACGGTGTCGAGGAAGCCCTTCATCAGCCAGGTGTTCACGCCGAGCGCGCCGCCCAGGTAGAGCAGCAGCAGTCCCCAGACGGTGTTGAAGCCGAACGCCGGGTACAGCTCGGTCACCCTGGTGAAGATCATGAAGATCGTCACGATGGCCAGGAACTGCGGGAACATCTGGATGAGCAGCAGCGCCAGCAGCCCGACCCGGCGGCCGGCGAAACGCATGCGGCTGAAGGCGTAGGCGGCCAGCATCGACAGCAGCAGGCTCGCGAACGACGAGACCAGCGCGATGAACACCGAGTTGAAGAACCACCGGCCGAACGGATAGCTGTCGGAGGTGAGCAGGTTGACGAAGTTGTTCGGGCTCGCCCCCGACGGCAGCAGGTCGGTGGAGGCCAGCGTGCCCATCGGGTTGATCGCGGCCGAGACCACGAACAGGATCGGGAACAGCGCGAACGCGCACACCAGCAGCACGAACACGTGCCGGAGCGCCATCCTCATGCGTAGACCTCCTCCTGCCTGCGGGTCCGCCGGAAGGCCACGGCCGAGATGACCGCCACGATCGCGAAGATGAACACCGAGATCGCCGCCGCGAACCCGAACTGCGCCCCGCCCGCGCCGAACGCCAGCCGGAAGGTGTAGGTGATCAGCAGGTCGGTGGCCCCGACCTGGGGGCTCTCGGCCGGGAACGGCCCGCCGTCGGTGGTGAGCGCGATGGCGTTGAAGTTGTTGAAGTTGAACGCGAACGACGAGATCAGCAGCGGCGTCAGCGCGACCAGCAGCAGCGGCAGCGTCACCCGGCGGAATGCCTTCCACGGCGTGGCGCCGTCGATGGAGGCCGCCTCGGTCAGTTCGCGCGGGATCGCCTGGAGCGCGCCGGTGGTGACCAGGAACATGTACGGGAAGCCGAGCCACACGTTGACCAGGATCACCGCGAAGCGGGCGGTGGCGGGTTCGCCGAGCCAGTCGACGCTCAGCCCGAAGAACTGGTTGATCAGGCCGAAGTCGCGGTTGAACATGTCGCGCCAGACCAGCAGCATGGCGAAGGCCGGCATCGCGTACGGCAGGATCAGCGCGATCCGGTAGGCCTTCGTGCCGCGCATGCGCGGGTGGTGCAGCGCCAGAGCGACGGCCATGCCGAGCGCGAACGTGCCGGCCACGGAGGCCAGCGCGAACACCAGGTTCCAGCCCAGCACCCCCGCGAAGTAGCCGGAGATGGTGGGATTGGTCAGGACGCGGGTGAAGTTGTCGAGGCCGACGTTCACCTGCCAGCCCTGTGCCAGGTGGTCGCCGTCGGCGTTGACGAAGTAGCCCTGGGCCTCGTCGGCCTTCCAGGTGCCGCCGTCGCCCTGGACGCAGTCGCAGGCGGCGTCGTAGACCAGCGCCGCCTTGCCCTCCACGGCCCGGCTCAGGCCGTTGGCCTTGATCACGCCGCCGGGCGTCGGCACGGACAGCGCGGAGATCTCCGGGCCGCGGGCGGCCGCCTCGGGGGCCTTCAGCACGGTCACGCCGGGGGCCGACACCACCTTGCCGGTGACGCCGACCTGGGCGCCTTCCAGCGGGGTGAGCCCTTCGGGGGTGCCGAGGCGTACCTGCTTGGTCTTCGGGTCGACCAGCAGGAACACCAGTTCGTCGCCGCGCAGCGCGGCGGTCAGGCCGTACTCGGGCGAGCCGGGGGCCTGGCGGACCGAGCCGGTCTCGATGGCGGTGACGGCGGCGGCCTTGTCGCCGCGGTGCCCGTCGCCGAAGTTCGTGAACGCCGTGGTCACCGTGTAGAGCACGGGCAGCACCTGGAAGGCGATCAGGAAAACGGTGCCGGGGACGAGGTACTTGCCCGGGACGAAGCGGCGGGTCAGGTAGAGGCCGGCGATGGCCGCCGAGGCCAGCCCCAGCAGGGTGAGCGAGACCCACGAGCGCGTGGCGACCAGCGGCGGCACGGCGTAGAGCAGGATCGCGGCGGCCACGGCGAGCACCGCGATCCTGCTCACCACGAACGCCGTGGTGAGCTCCCGGCGAGGCCGCGGGGACGGGGTGGTCCCCACGGCCTCGTGCATGTCCAGTGACATGTCAGTTCTTGAGCGCGCCGTCGATGGCCTTCTGCGCGGCCGCGGCGGCCTTGGCCGCGTCGCCGCCCTTGACCACGGCCGTCTCGGCGATGCCGAACGGCTCCCAGATCGCGGCCATCTCGGGGATGGCGGGCATCGGCATGCCGTTCTTGCCGGCGTCCATGAACTTGACGGCGTCGGGGTCGGTGGCCTGGACCTCCTGGAGCGCGGCGGTCAGCGCCGGGGGCCGGGGGTCGGCCTCGTACAGGGCCTTGGCGACGTCCTTGTTGGTCACGTAGTTGGCGACGAACTCCTGGGCCAGGGCCTTGCTCTTGCCCTTGGCCGCCACGAAGAAGGACTGGACGCCGACGAACGGCGTGGCCGGCTTGCCGTCCTTGAACGCCGGGACGGGCGTGATGTCGTAGGAGATGCCGCCCTTCTTGACCTCGCTCATGGCCCACGGGCCGGAGATCAGGTAGGCGCACTTGCCGGCGGCGAAGTTGACGATGTAGTTCTCGTTGGTGATCGACGTCTTCAGTGCGCCGTCACCCTTCTCGCCCAGGTCCTTCAGCTTGCCGAACGCCTTGACCGAGTCGTCCGAGCCGAGCAGCACCTGCTTGGGGTCGGGGTCGCCGGCCGGGGTCGCGCCGAACAGCGCGCCGCCGCCGGAGGCGAAGATCGGGTAGACGTGGAAGGCGTCGCCCTTCTGGCCGACGGGCAGGCAGAGCACCTCCTTGACCTTGCCGGCCTTCTTCAGCTCGGCGCCCTTCTCGATCATCTCGTCGAGGGTGGCGGGGGCGTCGGGGGCGAGCTTGGTGTTGCGGATGAGGGCGATGTTCTCCACCGCGTACGGGGCGCCGTACACCTGGCCGTTGAAGGTAACCGCCTTCATGGCGATTTCGGGGAAGGCGGCCTTCTGCTCGTCGGTCAGGGTGACCGGGTCGATGGCGCCGTTCTGGACCAGGTTGCCGATCCAGTCGTGGGCGCCGATCATGATGTCCGGGCCGCTGCCCTGCTGCGAGGCGGTCAGGAAGGTCTGCTGGTTGTCCTTGCTGATCTCCTTCACCTCGACGGTCACGCCGTTCTCGGTGCCGAACTGGTCGGCGAAGGGCTTGAGTGGCTTGACCCGGTTGGTGTCGGCCCAGATCACGAGGGTGCCGCCGCTGGTCGCGGGGGCGGACGACGAGGCCGGGCCGCTCGGCTGAGCCGCCGGTGCGGGCGCGCCGGAGTCACCACAAGCCGTAGCGGCGAACGCGAGGGTGGAGAGGGCGGCCACTCCCAGAACCCGTACTCGCATGAGACCTCCCGAGGTCATGGAGGAGCGGCGGCGCCTGCGTGCGCCGCCGCCAAAGAAGATCGTTATTAACCGCTTTCACGGCTTACGTTTCCGGGACGTTAGCGGCTCTTTGCAAGAATTGGAAGAACTTGCGAAAGAGCGTTACCGGAACCACATCCGACCCGTGACCCGCTGACCTCGTCCCCACGGGTGATCACGGCCTGACGAGCAGTTTGCAACTTTCCGAAACTTGCACTTGACCTGTCGCAAGCGCGCGCGACATCCTGCACCAGACATCACGGACATCCGGGGGAAGGAAAGCCATGCTCGGCAACGACGACTGGTGGCGGGACGCCGTCGTGTATCAGGTCTACCCCCGGAGCTTCGCCGACGCCGACGGCGACGGCACCGGCGACCTCAAGGGTGTGCGGGAGCGCCTGGGCTACCTCGCCGGGCTGGGCGTGGACGCGATCTGGCTGAGCCCCTTCTACACCTCCCCCATGGCCGACGGCGGCTACGACGTGGCCGACTACCGCGACGTGGACCCGATGTTCGGCTCACTGGCCGACTTCGACGCGCTGGTCGCCGAGGCGCACGACCGCGGCGTACGGGTGATCGTGGACCTGGTCCCCAACCACTCCTCCGACCGGCACCCCTGGTTCCAGGCCGGCCTGCGCGACCGCTACGTCTTCCGCGACCGCCCCAACGACTGGGAGTCCATCTTCGGCGGCCCGGCCTGGACCCAGGTCGAGGACGGCCAGTGGTACCTGCACCTGTTCGCGCCCGAGCAGCCCGACCTCAACTGGGACAACCCCGAGGTACGCGCCGAGTTCCGCGACATCCTGCGTTTCTGGCTGGACCGGGGCGTGGACGGCTTCCGCGTGGACGTGGCACACGGCATGGTCAAGGCCGAGGGGCTGCCCGACGTGGGCCCCAAGGAGGGCCGGCAGGCCGAGATGCTGGGCGACGAGCGCGTGCCCTACTTCGACCAGGACGGCGTGCACGACATCTACCGCGAGTGGCGGCCGATCCTCGACTCCTATCCCGGCGGGCGCATGGCCGTGGCCGAGGCGTGGGTGTCCTCGCCCGAGCGGCTGGCCCGGTACGTGGGGCCCGACGAGCTGCACCAGGCGTTCAACTTCGAGTTCATGATGGCCGACTTCCACGCCAAGTCGTTCCGTACGGTGATCGAGAAGTCGCTGGCGGAGGCCGAGCTGGTCGGCGCGCCCACCACCTGGGTGTTGTCCAACCACGACAAGCCCCGCCACGTCACCCGGCACGGCGGCCTGGCCCGCGCCCGCGCGGCGACGCTGCTCATGCTGGCACTGCCCGGCTCGGCCTACCTCTACAACGGCGAGGAGCTGGGCCTGCCCGAGGTGCTCGACCTGCCCGACGAGCTGCGGCAGGACCCGGCCTTCCGGCGCACCGGGGAGAGCCGCGACGGCTGCCGGGTGCCGGTGCCGTGGACGAGCGCCCCGGGCTGCGGCTGGAACGACCCGTGGCTGCCGATCCCGGAGTCGTGGACGTCGCTGTCGGCCGAGGCCCAGGAGCACGACCCCGGCTCCACGCTGAACCTCTACCGCGCCGCGCTGCGGCTGCGCAAGGAGCACCCGGCGCTCGGCGGCGGCACGCTGAGATGGCTGGAGGCCCCCAAGGACGTGCTGGCCATCGAGCGCGACCCGGGCCTGGTCGTGGTCCTGAACACCGGCGAGGAGCCGATCGCCCCGGTCGTTCCCGGTACGGTGCTGCTCGCCAGCGGCCCGCTCGCCGCCGACGGCTCGATCCCGCCGGACACCGCCGTCTGGATCCAGCGCTGACGTTGGGGGAACCTTTCCCTTAACGCGGCATTTGGCGGCAATTACGGTTAGTAGTCTCGGGGAGTGTCACCCCTGTGGGCCCGCTCCCTGCGCGGACGCGTCACCCTCATCGCGACGGCGGTAGCCGCCCTCGTGCTGATCCCCGTGGGCATCGCCGGGTGCATCGTCTCGCGGTCCCTGGTGACGGCCGGCGTCTACCGGGACACGCGGGACACCGCCGAGCGCGTGGCCTCCGAGATGCGCGCCGGCGGCCTGCCGCAGGGCTCCACGATCCCGGTGCCCAATCCGTCCATCGACCTGATCCAGGTCGTCGGCGCCGACGGCCGCGTCCTGGCCAGCAGTGACGCGGCCAGGAACCTGCCGCCGCTCAGCGACGTGCGGCCCACCGCCGAGAGCCGGGTCGTCAACACCACCAACTGCCTGCCGACCGAGTGCATCCACCTGTCGGCGGTCAAGGCCGGCACGTCCCCGGACTCCCCCATCGTCTACGCCGGGCGCAGCACCCCCGAAGTGCTGGCCTCGCAGACGCTGGAGGTGATCGTGTTCTCCCAGGTGGCGGCGCTGATCGCGCTCACCTCCTGGGCGACCTGGCTGGTCACGGGACGCGCGATGCGCCCGGTGGCCACCATGCGCGCCGAGCTGGACGCCGTCAGCGCCGGCGACCTGAGCCACCGCGTCAGCCAGCCGGGCGGCGAGGACGAGGTCGCCATGCTGGCCAAGGCGATCAACAACACGCTGGCCCGGTTGGAACGTTCCGCGTTGCAGCAACGCCAGTTCGCCTCCGACGCCTCGCACGAGCTGCGCACCCCGATCGCCGGGCTGCGCGCCCAGCTGGAGAGCGCCCAGCTCTACCCGGAGGACACCGACGTCGAGGCGCTGGTGGACAGCGCGCTGCGCGACACCGACCGGCTGGAGGCGATCATGACCGACCTGCTCCTGCTGGCCAGGATCGGCTCCCGCGTGGACGTGGCCAGGGAGCCGGTGGACCTGGCCGACCTGGTACGTCAGGAGCTGGCCGTACGCAGCGACAAGCTGCCCACGCGCCTGGAGCTGACCGAGGGCGTGGTCGTCGAGGGCGTGCGTCTGCAACTGGCCAGGGTGCTGACCAACCTGCTGGACAACGCCCAGCGGCACGCCGAGACCCTGGTGAAGGTCGTGGTGACCAGGGAGGCGGGCCCGGCCAGGGGCGGCACGGCCGTCCTGGCGGTGGAGAACGACGGGCAGGAGATCCGCGAGGCCGACCGCGAGCGCATCTTCGAGCGCTTCACCCGCCTGGACGCCGCCCGCAGCCGCGACTCCGGCGGCACCGGGCTCGGCCTGGCCATCGCCAGGGACGTGGCGATGGCCCACCGGGGCAGCGTCCGCGTGGAGGACCGCCGGGGCGGGGCGCGGTTCGTCCTCAGGCTTCCGGCCATCTGATGCCAGAAGCGTAGATTTCCGGCGACCGATTAGTGGATCATGCTCGCATGACGCGAGAAGCGCCCCGCGGCGTGGACCCCCACATCCCCAACTCCGCGCGCATGTACGACTACTTCCTGGGCGGGAAGAACAACTTCCCGGCCGACAGGGAGCTGGCCGAGCTGGTGCTGAGCGCCATGCCGGAGGTCAGGGACGGCACGCGGGAGAACCGGCTGCTGATCGGCCGGGTGGTCCGCTACCTGTGCGACCGGGGCGTCACCCAGTTCCTCGACCTCGGCTCCGGCCTGCCCGCCGCGGAGAACGTGCACGAGGTGGCCCTGCGGCTCGTACCGGAGGCCCGGGTGGTCTACGTGGACAACGACCCGGTGGTGGCCGCCCACGGGCGGGCGCTGCTGGCCGGGCCCGAACGGGTGGTGATGCTGCACGGCGACGTCCGGCGCCCGCAGGAGGTGCTGGACAGCCCCGAGGTGCGCGGGCTGCTGGACCTCGACCGGCCGGTCGCCGTGCTCATGATGTTCCTGCTGCACCTGATCCCCGACAAGGACGACCCGTACGGCGTCGTGGCCGCCTACCGCGACGCGCTCGCGCCGGGCAGCTACCTGGCCATTTCGCACGCGGGCAGCGACCACGCCCCCGAGCGGGTGGCCCGCGTCCGCGACTTCTACCGCCGGGCCAGCACGCCGTTCTGCCCGCGGCCCGGTGAGAAGATCGCCGCCTTCTTCGGCGACTTCGAGCTGATCCCGCCCGGTCTGACCACGGGCAAGGGGCCGGAGATCGGTTTCCCGTTCACCGACCCCGCGAGCCCGGCCTTCTACGACGAGGACTTCGCCCGCATGGGCTACGCGGGCGTCGGCCGCAAACCCTAGACGCGTACGACCTCCCGTTCCGCCTCGGGCTCGGGGCGGTCGTCGTCGAGCAGCGTGGACTCGTCGAACGGCGCCCGCCCGGCCAGCACCTCGGCGGCGCGCTCCCGGTCGAACTCGCCGGTCCAGGTGCCGACCACGACGGTGGCCACGGCGTTGCCCGCGAAGTTGGTCAGCGCCCTGGCCTCGGACATGAACCGGTCGATGCCGACGATCAGGCCGACGCCGTCCACGAGTTCGGGGCGGTGCGACTGCAGGCCGCCGGCCAGCGTGGCCAGGCCCGCGCCGGTCACGCCCGCGGCGCCCTTGGAGGCCACCATCATGAACAGCAGCAACGAGATCTGCTCGCCCACCTGGAGCGGCGAGCCGGTCGCCGAGGCGATGAACAGCGTGGCCATGGTGAGGTAGATGGCGGTGCCGTCGAGGTTGAAGGAGTAGCCGGTCGGCACAGTGATGCCGGCCACGGTCCGGCTCACGCCGAAGTGCTCCATCTTGGCGATCAGCCGCGGCAGCGCCGTCTCCGACGAGGACGTCGACAGGATCAGCAGGAACTCCCGGCCGAGGTAGCGCAGCAGCGACCACAGGTTGATCCGGGCCACCAGCCACAGCAGCGCGCCCAGCACCACGCCCACGAACAGCAGGCAGGTGACGTAGAAGGCGATCATGATGATGGCCAGGCTCTTCAGCGCCTCGATCCCGGTGGCGCCGACGACGGCCGCGATCGCCCCGAACGCGCCCACCGGCGCCGCCCACATGACCATGGCGAGGATTCGGAACACGAGCCGCTGGACGTGCTCGACGCCGCGCAGGATCGGCGTCCCCCGCTCTCCCATGGCCTGCAGCGCGAACCCGGCCAGCAGCGCCACCAGCAGCGTCTGCAGGACCGAGCCCTCGGTGAAGGCCGAGACCAGGGTGACGGGGATGATGCCGAGCAGGAAGTCCACGCCGCCGGTGGCCTCGCCCTTGGCCGCCTCGGCCTCGGCGGCCTGTTTGGCGGCGTCGGTCAGGTGCAGGCCGGAGCCGGGGTCGATGACGTTGCCGACCAGCAGCCCGATGACCAGGGCCACGGTGGACATCACCAGGAAGTAGCCGAGCGCGAGGCCGCCGACCTTGCCGACCTTGGCGGCCTGGCGTACCGAGCCGATGCCGAGCACGATCGTGCAGAAGATGATGGGGCTGATCAGCATCTTGATCAGGGCCACGAACCCGGTGCCGAGGGGCTTGAGCTCCTTGCCCGCGTCCGGCCAGACGAATCCGACCAGGATGCCGAGCAGGACCGCGCCGATGACGGCCAGGTACAGGTAACGAGTGTGATCACGCATGGGGGGTTCTCTCCACCGCTTTGGAAAAAGGGGCTGGCCGTGCGACTATGCGCCTCACTGTGACCCACGTCACGATTGAGTTCGTTTCGTTCACGCAAGGGGGCCTCATGCGCCGCTGGAGCCTGGCGGGCCAGATGCTGGTCCTGCAGCTGCTCGTGGTCGCGGTCGCCGTGACGGGCTGCGCGGTGCTCGCGCTCGTGCAGGCCCAACGCCTGCTCACCGAGGAGGCCGGCGCCACGGCCAGGGCCGTGGCGGTCGGTGTGGCGGCCGCGCCCGGCGTGGCGGCGGCCCTGGACGACCCGGAGCCGACGCTCGCGCTGCAGCCGTACGCCGAGCGCGTACGCGAGCGGACGGGCGTCGACTTCGTCACCATCATGAAACCGGACGGCACCCGCTACACCCATCCGAACCCGGCCGAGATCGGCCGGCGCTTCCTCGGCCACACCGGGCGGGCGCTGGCCGGGGAGACCTTCATCGAGACCTACACCGGCACGCTCGGCCCCTCCGAGCGGGCCGTGACGCCCGTGTGGTCCGGCGGCCGGGTGCGGGCCCTGGTCAGCGCGGGCATCACGATCGACCGGATCAGCGCCAGGCTGCGCGGGCAACTCGTGTGGGGCGGCCTGATCGCCGCGCTCACGCTCGGCCTGGGCGCGGCCGGGACGTGGCTGGTCACCGTACGGCTGCGCCGCCAGACCCACGGGCTCGGCCCGGTGGAGCTGGGCCGCATCCACGACCACCACGACGCCGTCCTGCACGCCGTACGGGAGGGCCTGCTGCTGGTCGGCCTGGACGGCACGCTGACGCTCTGCAACGACGCCGCCAGGCAGCTCCTGGACCTGCCGCCGGACGCCGAGGGCCGGCACGTGGCCGAGCTGGGCCTGTCCGGGCTGCTGGAGGGCCACGAGGAACGCGTGCACCTGGCCGGCGACCGGGTGCTGGCCGTCAACAGCGCGGCCAGCAGACTCGGCACGGTGGTGACCGTACGCGACCACACCGAGCTGCAGGCGCTGGCCGGGCAGCTCGACGCCGAGCGCGGCTTCGCCGACTCGCTGCGCTCGGCCGCGCACGAGGCCGCCAACCGGCTGCACACCGTGATCACGCTGGTCGAGCTGGGACGCACCGAGCAGGCGGTCGCGCTGGGCACGGCCGAGCTGCGCGCCGCGCAGGAGCTGACCGACCGGGTGGTCGGCGCGGTACGCGAGCCGGTGCTGGCCGCGCTGCTGCTCGGCAAGAGCGCCGAGGCGGCCGAGCGCGGCGGCGAGCTGCTGCTCACGCGCGACAGCGACCTGGACGACCTGGGCCTGGACCCGCGTGACCTGGTGACGATCGTCGGCAACCTGGTCGACAACGCCCTCGACGCGGCCACCAGGGTCGAGGTGCACCTGAGCGCGGGCGAGGAGGGGGTGGTGATCAGGGTGGCCGACGACGGGCCGGGGCTGACCGCGCCGGAGGCGTTCGCGAAGGGCTGGACCACCAAGGGCGACGGCCACGGGCTCGGGCTGGCGCTGGTCGGGCAGGCGGTGCGACGGCTGGGCGGCACGATCGAGGTGGCCGGGTCGGCGTTCACCGTCCGGCTCCCGGTCCCGGAGCGGGTGCGATGAGCCGGGCGGGCGCGCCGATCCGGGAGCGGGTGCGATGATCTCCGTGCTGATCGTGGAGGACGAGGAGATCACGGCCGCGGCCAACCGGGTCTATGTCGGGCGGGTGCCCGGCTTCGAGGTGGCCGGGGTGACGCGCTCCGGCGGCGAGGCGCTGCGGTTCCTGCGCGGGCGGCCGGTCGATCTCATCCTGCTCGACCTGTACCTGCCCGACATGCACGGCCTGGAGGTGTGCCGCGCGGTGCGGGCCGGCGGGCTGCTGTGCGACGTCATCGCCGTCACCTCCGCGCGCGACCTGGCGATGGTGCGCTCGGCGGTGTCGCTGGGCGTCTCCCAGTACCTTCTCAAGCCGTTCACCTACGCGACCCTGGCCGAGAAGCTGGCGCGTTACGCCCGGTTCAGGCAGGACACCGGCACGATCGTCGCGCAGGGCGACGTCGACCGGGTGCTCGGCACCCTGCGCGGCACCTCCGAGCTGCCCAAAGGACTGGCCCGCGACACCCTCGACGCCGTCTCGGCGCGGCTGCGGGAACGGCCCGGCGGCAGCTCCGCGCAGAACGTGGCCGAGGCGGTCGGGGTGTCCCGGGTGACCGCCCGCCGCTACCTGGAACACCTGGTGGAGCAGGGGATGGCGGTCCGCGTCCCGCAGTACGGCGGGGTGGGCCGGCCAGAGTTGCTCTACCGGATCCCCATGGAAAGTTAATGGCGGTGACGCTGCCCGTTCAATCCGGCCCTCTAGCTTCTGGGTGCGATCCGATGCACTGAGGAGAAGACACTTGCGAGTCTTGGCCGTTGTTCCCGCCCGCGGAGGTTCGGCGGGCGTACCCCTGAAGAACCTCGCCCTGGTCGGGGGCGTCCCGCTGGTCACCCGCGCGGTACGGGCGTGCCTGCGGGCCGAGCTCGTCGACCAGGTCGTGGTCAGCACCGACCACCCGCAGATCGCCGAGACCGCCCGCAAGGCGGGGGCGTCCGTGGTGGAGCGGCCCGAGGAGCTGAGCGGCGCGACCGCCTCCAGCGAGTCGGCCGTGCTGCACGCGCTCGACGCGCTCGGCGAGGACCCCGAGGTGGTCGTGCTCGTGCAGTGCACCAGCGCGTTCATCGACCCGGCCGACCTGTCGGCCGCCGTGCGCAAGGTCCTGGACGGCGAGGCCGACTCGGTCGTGTCCGGGCTGCCGACGCACGAGTTCCTGTGGACCGCCGCCGGCGCGGGCGTCAACCACGACCCCGCCGTACGGCAGCGCAGGCAGGACCGCGAGCCCGAGTTCCGCGAGAACGGCGCCTTCTACGTCATGCGCACCGCCGGCCTGCGCGAGCACGGTCACCGCTTCTTCGGCGAGGTCGCCGTGCAGCCGGTGCCGCCGCAGCACGCCATCGAGGTCGACAACCCCGAGGACCTGGAGCTGGTCCGCGCCCTCGCGCCGTTCATCGACCAGCCCGAGCCGATCGACGTGGACGCGGTCATCACCGACTTCGACGGCGTGCACACCGACGACCGCGCCTACATCGACTCCGACGGCCGCGAGATGGTGCTGGTCAGCCGCTCGGACGGGATGGGCGTCTCGCTGCTGCGCCGCTCCGGGGTCAAGGTGCTGGTGATGTCCACCGAGCAGAACCCGGTCGTGGCCGCCCGCGCCCGCAAGCTGGGCGTGCCCGTCCTCCAGGGCCTGGCCGAGAAGCGCACGGTGCTGCGCGACTGGCTGACCATCGAGGGCCTGGACCCGGCGCGCGTGGCCTACGTCGGCAACGACGTCAACGACCTGGGCCCGATGGCCGAGGTCGGCTGGCCGATCGCCACCCCGGACGCGCACCCGCGCGTGCGCGCCGCCGCCCGCGTGGTGCTGACCAGGCCCGGCGGCTCCGGCGCGGTGCGCGAGCTGTGCGACCTGGTCGTGGCCGCCCGGCCCGAGGCGCCGGTCGCCGAGGCCAAGGTCCGGCCGCGGCTCGGCCCGGTCGCGATCGGCGACGTGCTGGTCGGCAACGGCGAGCCCGTGTACGTGATCGGCGAGATCGGCATCAACCACAACGGCGACCTCGACATCGCCCGCCGCCTGATCGACGTGGCGGCCGACGCGGGTTGCCAGGCGGTCAAGTTCCAGAAGCGCACCCCCGCGATCTGCGTGCCCGAGGAGCAGAAGGGCCAGATCAGGCAGACGCCGTGGGGCGAGATGACGTACCTGGAGTACAAGGAGCGCACCGAGTTCGGCCACGACGAGTACCGGCAGATCGCGAAGTACTGCGACGAGCGCGGGCTGCACTGGTTCGCCTCGCCCTGGGACGTTCCGTCGGTGGAGTTCCTGGAGAGCATGGACGTGCTCACCCACAAGATCGCCTCGGCCAGCGTCGCCGACCACCAACTGCTGCGTGCCCTGGCCGCCACCGGCAAGCCGCTCATCCTGTCCACCGGCATGTCCACGCTGTCGGAGATCGACCAGGCGGTCGAGATCCTGGGCACCGACCGGCTGATCATGATGCACGCCACCTCCACGTACCCGCTGCCGCCGGAGGAGGCCAACCTGCGCACGATCACCACGCTGAAGGAGCGCTACGGCGTGCCCGTCGGCTACTCCGGGCACGAGCGCGGCCTGCAGATCTCCCTGGCCGCGGTCACCCTCGGCGCCGTGTGCGTGGAGCGGCACATCACGCTCGACCGCACCATGTGGGGCTCCGACCACGCCGCCTCCCTGGAGCCGTCCGGCCTTGAGCACCTGGTACGCGACATCCGCATCATCGAGCAGGCCATGGGCGACGGCGTCAAGCGCGTCTTCCCCGGCGAGGAGGCGCCCAAGGCCCGGCTGCGCCGGGTGACCGTCTGAGTCATGACGCCGACCACTCTCTCCGTCGTCGTGCCGGTGCGTGACGGTGAGCGCTTCATCGCCGACGCGCTCACCTCACTCGGCCGCAACGCCCGGCGCGACTTCGAGTTCATCGTCGTGGACGACGGTTCCGTGGACGCCACCCCGGACATCATCGCCGACTTCGCCCGCGACCTGCCCGGCCTGACCGTGCTGCGCAACCCCGCCCCCGTGGGGCTGGCCGACGCCCGCAACACCGGGCTGTCGGCCGCCTCGGGGCGGTACGTCACGTTCATGGACGGCGACGACTGGCTGGCGCCCGGCTACCTGGCCGGGCTGGTGGCGGCCATCGACGGGCTCGGCTGCGACTTCGTCCGCGTCGACCACGTCCAGGTGGAGGGCCGCAAACGGGTGGTGCACCGGGCCCCGCTGTCGCGGCGCGGCGTGGTGCTCGACCCCCGCGGGGCGATCCTGCCCGCGGGGATGCGGACCATGGTGGACTACCCGTACGCGTGGGCCGGGGTCTACCGGCGTTCGCTGCGGGACCTGCTGCACTTCCCCGGCTCGCTGCACACCGCCGAGGACCGGCCGTGGATCTGGCGGCTGCACCGGGAGGCGGCCACGTTCGCGGTGGTGTCGCTGGCCGGGGTGTTCTACCGGCGCCTGGTGTCCGGCTCGCTAACGCAGGTCGGCGACGAGCGGCAACTGCACTTCTTCGACGCCTTCGAGCTGGTCCTGAAGGACCTGGAGCCGGAGTTCCTGCCCAAGGCGGCGCGGAACTTCTGCGCGCTGCTCGCCCACCACCTGGAGCTGGCCGGCCGGTTCACGCCCGCGCTGCGCGCCCGCTTCGAGGAGCGCGGCGCGCAGATGGTCCGCGGCCTGCCCGCCGAGCTGGTGGCCGACGCGGTGTCGCGGATGGCCGTCGAGCGGGAGGCCGCGCTGCGGGCCCTGGTGCCCGACATTCCCCCCAGCCCCCACGTCCGGATCCGCCGGGATCGGGAGGACTCCTGATGAAGGTCTTCTACGCCTCGACGCTGTTCGGCGCGATGTCGCTGGCCGCGGCCATCGACGACGGCCGCTTCGGCGACGGCCGGCGCGTGCTCCTCGTGTCGAACAACGCGGCGATCCCCGAGGTGTCGGTGCCGCTCGACAACACGCCGGGCTTCGCCGTGTTGCGCTCGCGCTTCGACGAGGTGCACTCCTGGAACGAGCTGATCGCGCCGCTGCACCCCTCCGACTGGCGGGCGCGGGTCATCGAGGTGCCGATGTTCGAGCGGCTGATCCGCTCGTACCTGGCCCTGGACGAGGTCGAGGAGCTGGTGCTGGAGTCGATCGCGGTGCCGCCCGCGCGGACGATCGCCGGTCTGGTGCGCGACTGCCCGATCACCGTCTACTCCGACGGGCTGATGAGCTACGGGCCGACCCGCGACCCGCTGCCGGCCGAGATCTCCCGCCGCATCGAGCGCCTGCTCCACCTGGACCTGGTGCCGGGCCTGACCCCGCTGCTGCTCAGCGAGTACGGCGTGCCGCCCGTCGTCCTGCCGGGCGAACGCTTCCTCTCGGTCGT
This sequence comes from Nonomuraea spiralis, assembly GCF_014648435.1. Classification (GTDB taxonomy): domain Bacteria; phylum Actinomycetota; class Actinomycetes; order Streptosporangiales; family Streptosporangiaceae; genus Nonomuraea; species Nonomuraea spiralis. Next base: position 482,777 of record NZ_BMRC01000007.1, on the reverse strand, counting down.
ACGCGAGGTGGCCTCCACCGCGCCCGACATGCTCGCCGGGCAGGCGGTCATCCTCGGCCAGTACCTGTCGGCGCTGGAGATCGTCACGCCGGAGGAGGAGGCCGAGCTGCACACCGCGATGCTGCGCGCGCTGGTCGCCCGGGGCCACACCAGCGTGGTGTTCAAGCCGCACCCGGCGGCCGGACGCCGGCACGCGCAACTGCTGCGCGCGGCGGCCGAGCCTCTGGGCGTACGGCTGACGGTCGCCGGGGAGAGCGTGCCCGCCGAGGTGTGCTTCGCGGCGCTGCGGCCCGAGCTGGTCGTGGGCTGCTTCTCCACCGGCCTGATGACCGCCCGCCGCTACTTCGACCTGCCGGTCGCCTCCTTCGGCGCGGACCTGGTGCTGGACCGGCTCACGCCGTACGAGAACAGCAACAGGATCCCGGCCACGATCGTGGACGCGCTGCTGCCCCGGCTGGGCGCCGACGGCGTGATCGACCAGCCGCCGCGGACCGACCTGGCCGCGCTGGTACGGGCGGTCGGCTACTGCATGCAGGCCGACGCCTATCCGGAGCTGCGCCCGTCGGGCCTGGCCTTCGACGGGCGCTACTTCAAGCGCAAGCGCCTGGAGACGCTGGGGCTGGCCGAGCCGCCCTCGGCGCTCTCCAGGCTGCGCAGGAAGATCAGGTCAGCGATCTGAGGTAGCGGCGCACCCGCCGCTTGGCCCGGTAGCCCGCCCGCAACATCGTGGGCGGCACCTCGACCCGCAACCGGGCCCGGCGGCGGGCGGCGGCGTGCTCGGGACCGTCCAGCAGCGAGCGGGCGGGCTCCCGTTCCCCGGCCGCGGCCAGGCCGGTCAGCAGCCGCGCCCAGTCGTCGCGTCCGGCCGGGTGGAAGTAGTTGGCCTCGCACCAGCCCGGCTCGGCCGTACGGAAGTCGCCCAGGGCCAGCTCGTCGAGGGTGCCGAGCAGGCCGCTGCCCTCGAACACCAGATTGATCATCTCGGCGTTGACGCCGAAGTCGCCGAGCACCAGCGACGGCACGCCCATGGCGATGGCCTCCAGCGCGGCCGTCGAGCTGACCGTGACGAACCCGGCCGCCCGCGAGAGCTGCTCGTGCATCGACCCGGCCGCGAAGGACAGCCGGCCCGGCTCGCCCATCTCGCGCCACAACCGCTGGTAGTGGTGGCGTTCGTTGTGGGTCTGCCGCTCGTGCTCCAGCGCGCGCAGCTTGACCACGACCTCCAGGCCGGGCCGGCGTGCGGCCAGCTCGGCCAGCGACAGCAGCACCCGCTCGCGCTCCTCGCGCGCCCGCGGCACCTTGGCCTGGGTGGCGAACACGATCCGGTCGCCGATGCCGGCCGCCGCGCCCGGCCGCAGGAACGGCAGCCGGGCCAGCCCGACCGCCCCTCCCCCGCCGAGCCGGGCGGCGAGGCCGGAGAACTCGGCCACCTCGCGTTCGCTGTGCACCACGAACAGGTCGCAGCCGCTGCGGAACAACCACGCCTTCTCCGTCGCCGGCACCGAGATGCCCGGTAGCCCGCTGACGAACACCGGCCGCGGCCGCAGCCCGGCCAGCACGTCGGCCACCAGCACGTCCACGACCGGGCCGGTGCAGCCGACGAGGATCGCGTCGGGCCGGGTGCGCTCGGCCAGGCGGCGCAGCGACCGCGCCGACAACACCGGGGGCGCCGCGCGCCCGCCCACCGCCGCCGCGATCTGCTCCGCCGAGGGCGCGATCGGGGTACGCACCACCACCAGCTCCGTCTCGCAGCCCGCGGGCAGGTCGTCGAGCAGGCAGGCCGCCCACTTCAGATACGAGTCGGAGTCGGCTACCGCCAGCACCCTCACCTGGAAGCTCCTGTCAAATGCGATCGCAGGTCGGGGGCCGCCCTGCTGGTCCACCAATCGTCGGGCACCTCGACGGGCTCGACCTCGACACCGCGCGGGCCGAGCAGCACCCGCAGCGAGGTGATCGCGGTCGAGGGGAGGCTGAGCACCCGCTGCCCGGCGTCGAGGCCGCGCAGCGTCAGCTCGGCCGGCACACCCGCGTCGTGCACGGTGATGCCGGGGCGCTCCCTGATCAGCGCGAGGTCGACGGGGTCCTCGCGGCGGTGCGGGTAGTAGGCCAGCGGCTCGCGGCCGGCCAGCTCGGTCAGCCAGCGCAGGTAGTGGTCGCGGTGCACCAGGCCGTTGCGGACCAGGGAGGTGCCGAGGACGACCGTGCGCTCGGCGGGGCCGTGGACGCTGGGCGGCTGGGCGCGCAGCCAGGCGAAGTCGTGGCGTACGAGGTCGACGCCCGCCTCGCGGACGGCGGCGGCCAGCTCGTCGGGGACGGGCAACGCGGTGAAGACCGACACGCGGCTCATCCGCAGCCGCAGCGCGGCGGCCAGGCCGAGCAGCGCGCGCGTCCGCGACGGCGTCGCCCGCGCCCGCAGCAGCGGCCGGTACGGCCCGGCGGCCAGCAGTTCGAGCAGCCTGAGCGTGGCCAGGCCGTCGTCCACGATGACGATGCGGCCGGGGTTGGAGGTCAGCCAGCGCATCTGGACCTTGCCGGAGAAGGCGTCGCCGACGGCCTGGACGCGGCGCGGCATGCCCTCGCGCGGCTCGTCCAGCACCAGGCCGGCGGGCAGGTCGAGGCGGCGCAGCTCCTTGCGGGTGGCCCGCAGCGGACGCAGCCCGGCCCGCGGCACGACGAGGGTCTGCGGACCGAGGAGCCCGGCATGGTGGGCCTCGACGGCGCACAGCATCTGGAGCGGAGACTCCACCCAGGCCGACGCCTGTCTGACCACTCTGTTTCCCCCAGCCGGTGGATGGCCTTGCACGACCCGCTTCAAGGTAGCCCGGCCTGCTTAAGCCGCAAGAAACGACACGTGAACAATGGAGGGTATGAACTCGCTGATGCTCAACACAGACGGTGTGCAGATCCCGCAGCTCGGCTTCGGCGTCTGGCAGGTCCCGGCCGACGAGGCCGAGCGGGCCGTCACGACCGCGCTGCGCGCCGGATACCGGCATATCGACACCGCCGCCGCCTACGAGAACGAGGAGGGCGTCGGCCGGGCCGTGCGCGCCGCCGGGGTTCCCCGGGAGAAGGTGTTCGTCACCACCAAGCTGTGGAACGGCGACCACGGCCGGGCCGAGCAGGCCTTCGACGAGAGCCTGGCCCGGCTGGGCCTCGACTACGTAGATCTTTTCCTGATCCACTGGCCGGTGCCCGAGCAGGACAAGTACGTACAGGCGTGGCGCGCGATCGAGAAGATCTACCGGGACGGCCGGGCCAAGGCCATCGGGGTCTCCAACTTCACCGTCGCCACCCTGACCCGGCTGATGAACGAGACCGACATCACGCCCTCGATCAACCAGATCGAGCTGCACCCGTACTTCCAGCAGCGCGAGATGCGGGCCTTCCACGAGGCCAACGGCATCCTGACCGAGGCGTGGAGCCCGCTCGGGCAGGGCAAGGGGCTGCTGGCCGACCCGGCGCTCGGCGTGTTGTCGGAGAAGTACGGCAGGACGCCCGCGCAGATCGTGTTGCGCTGGCACCTCCAGCTCGGCAACGTGGCGATCCCCAAGTCGGTCACCCCGGCGCGGATCGAGGAGAACCTCGACGTGTTCGGCTTCATCCTCGACGCCGAGGACATGGCGGCCATCGGCGCGATGAACGCGGGGCGGCGCATCGGGCCCGACCCCGACTCGTTCAACCTGACCTGAGCGCTCTACGATCTCGGGCGTGCGAGATTTCACGTGGGGGATAGCGGCGACCGGCGGCATCGCGCGTACCGTGGGGGCGGCCATCGTGGCCGAGCCGGGCATGCGGGTGGCCGCCGTCGGCTCGCGGAGCCTGGTCAGGGCGCGGGCGCTGGCCGACGAGCTGGGCGCCGAGTCGGCCTACGACTCCTACGAGGCCCTGTGCGCCGATCCGGCCGTCGACGCGGTCTACGTCGCCACCCCGCACGCCCAGCACCTGGAGGTGGCCGAGGCCGCCATCGCGGCGGGCAAGTCGGTGTTGTGCGAGAAGCCGCTGGCGGCCGGCGTGGCCGACGCCGAGCGCATGGTGGCGCTGGCGCGCGCGGCCGGGGTCTTCCTCATGGAGGCCATGTGGATGCGCTTCAACCCGCTCATCCAGCGGGTGGCGGCCGATCCGCGCTTCGGTGAGATCCGTTCGGTGCGGGCCTCGTTCGGGTTCGCGCTGCCCTACGATCCCGCCCACCGGTTGTGGGCGCCGGAGCTGGGCGGCGGGGCCCTGCTCGACTTGGGGATCTACCCGTTCGGGCTGGCTCAGCTCCTGCTCGGCATGCCGGAGGGGCCGCGGGTGACCGGCTCGCTGGCGCCGAGCGGGGTCGACGCCGAGGCGGGTGGGGTGCTGCTCTACCCGGGCGGACGGCGGGCGCTGGTGGACGTGTCGCTGCTCGCGCACCACCCCAACGACGCGAGCGTGGTGGGTACGTCGATGCGGGCCGACATCCGGGCGCCGTTCTGGGCGCCGGAGCGGGTGTTGTTGTCGGGGCCGTCGATGGAGCCGGAGGAGCTGGTGCTCGATCCGGCGGACAACGGCTACGCCGGGGAGCTGCGCGAGGTACGCGCGGCCACGGCCGAGGGTCGTACCGAGAGCACGATCATGCCGCTTGACGAATCCCTTGCCATGATGGGACTTCTGGCCGACGCGCGCGGACAACTCTCCTAGCTGGACCTTTAGGCACTTGCCACACTCTTGCCCGATGTATTACCTTGTGGGGCATCTCGCGGCAGACGTCCGGTTTGTCCGACTTTGTCCAACCATCGCATGACATTTCACAGGATCGTCCTGTGACCGCTGAATCCGCCTCCGGGCGGAACCGGGGACCCACGTCCTTTGGGGTGAATCGGCACTTCGGTGCCGTAGGGCAGCTTCCACGTCCGAACCCGTCAGCTAACCCGGTAAGCGGCATGGAAGCAAGGAGTTAATGCCCTCGATGGCCATACACCGTCTCTCTCGTGCCCCGAAGATCAACTACGCCCGCGCCGCGCTCGGCGTGACCGTCATCGCCTCCGCGCTCGGCGCCCACGCCACCGCCGCGAGCGCCGACACCACCGACCCGGCCGCCGCCTCCGCCCAGGCGGCCGTCGCGCCCGAGGCCGCCACCCAGGCCCGCATCCCCACCGAGACCACGGTCAACGTGACCGCAGCCCAGGTGCTGGCCATGGCCAAGGCCCAGGTCGGCACCTCGGAGAACGCCTACGGCGGCGGCACCAAGTTCCAGAAGTGGTACGCCGACTCCCAGCGCGCCGCCGAGACCATCGCCCGCGACGGCGGCAGCCGCCAGGACTACATCAACGCCCCCTGGTGCTCGATGTTCGTCTCCTGGGTCGGCGCGGAGACCGGCGCCCGCCCGCAGGTCGGCTGGGACGCCTGGACCGTCGCCCACGCCAAGTGGTTCGCCGCCAACAAGCGCTGGGGCAGCGAGGCCAAGCCCGGCGCCGTGGTCTTCTTCTCCTGGAGCGGCAGCAAGAACCTGGGCGCCATCCAGCACGTCGGCTTCGTCGTCAAGGACAACCACGACGGCACGATCTCCACGATCGAGGGCAACACCGGCAACGGCAAGGTCGAGGAGCGCGTCCGTCCGAAGTCGCAGGTCGTCGGCTACGGCTACCCGCAGTACGCGGGCTGACCTCCCGGCTTTCGAGCGCGCGTCCCCGTGGGGGACGCGCGCTCGCCGCGTCTCAGGGCCGCACCGCGAGCAGCGAGTACAGGATCGGCAGGTTCGTCCCGTCGACGGGGAACCGGTGGAGGCCGTCGGCGCCCGCGGCCAGCAGCCCGCGCGGGTCGATCTCGGTCGCGACGTGTTCGCCCAGCTCGGCCACGGTGAGCCCGGCCCGCGCCGCCGCGGTGACGATCTCCCCCACCGAGTACGGGTACTGCACCGACTCCTGGGCCTCGGTCACCACCCCGGCGTCGGCGTACGTGCCGGTCACCGTCTCCCGGTGGGCCTCGCCGCCGCCGTAGGGCCAGTCGGCGACCAGCGGGTCGACCGAGGCCACGGTCTGGTACGCCGGATGCAGGTCGACCAGCACCAGCCGCCCGCCGGGCCGCAGCGCCATGGCCGCGCCGCGCATCCACGCGCCGAGGTCGCCGATCCAGCACAACACGCCGTACGTGGCCACCACCACGTCGAAGCCGCCGGCCAGCTCCTCGGGCAGCCGCTGCGTGTCGGCCTCCACGAACGTCGCCGCCAGCCCGGCCCGCGCGGCCAGGTCGCGGGCCCGCGCGACCGCCACCGGGGAGAAGTCGACGCCGGTGACCCGCGCCCCGAGACGCGCCCAGTTCAGCGTGTCCATGCCGAAGTGGCACTGCAGGTGGAGCAGGTCCTGGCCGGCGACGTCGCCGGCCAGACGGCGTTCGAGCGCGTAGAGGGTCTGGTGGCCGGCGAGGAAGGCGCCGACGTCGTAGAACCTGTCGGCGGCGGTGGAGCCGTGGATCCGGGCGCGTTCGTCCCACAGGGCTCGGTTGGGGGCGAGGACGTCCCCGGCGGGTTCGGACATGGGTCGAGAATGGCACATCCCGGGCCTGCCTTTCACCGGCGTTTCCCGTACCGTGCCCTGAGACGGGACGGCCCGCGTGTCGATCCGGCCGGCGCCCGTTCGACGCGCATACGGGACCGGCCCCGGAGCGGGGGCCGTGCGACGGAAGGGACCGCAGCGTGAAATTCATGATCGTCGGCAAGGCGAATCCGGCGACCGAGGCCGGGGAACTGCCCAGCCAGGAGATCGTCGACAACATGCACGCCTACAACGAGGCGCTGGCCAAGGCGGGCGTGCTGCTGGCCGCCGAAGGGCTCTACCCCAGCTCGCAGGGTGCGCAGATCGCCTACAGCGCCGGCGGGGCGAGCGTGATCGACGGGCCGTTCGCCGAGGCCAAGGAGCTGATCGCCGGGTTCTGGCTGATCCAGGTGAAGTCCAGGGAGGAGGCCATCGAGTGGGCGCTGCGCCTGCCCGTACCCGGTGGCCATGAGGGCATCGGGCTCGACGTGTGGCGGGTGCACGACCCCTCCGACGCGCCCGACGCGGGCTCCTCCGACCCGGCGGAGATCGAACGGGAGAAGGCCATGCGCCGGCGTCTGGGCGGACGGGAGCACTGACCTCCGCTTGCGGGCCGCGGGCGCGGGCTGGTGTCATGGGCCGGTGATGGCTTCCGACACCCACCGCGCGATCGAGGCGGTCTGGCGGATCGAGGCGGCCCGGCTCATCGCCGGGCTCGCCGGGCTGGTCCGCGACGTCGGCCTCGCCGAGGAGCTGGCCCAGGACGCGCTGGTCGCGGCCCTGGAGCAGTGGCCGGAGTCCGGCGTGCCGCGCAACCCCGGCGCCTGGCTGATGACGGTGTCCAAGCGCCGCGCCATCGACCTGATCCGCCGCAACGAACGGATGGCGCGCAACCTGGCCGAGCTGGGCCACCGGCTGGAGAGCGCCGGGGACGAGCCGCCCGAGGCCGACGAGATCGAGGACGACCTGCTGCGGCTGGTCTTCACCGCCTGCCATCCGGCGTTGTCGACGGAGGCGCGGGTGGCGCTGACGTTGCGGGTGCTCGGCGGGCTGAGCACCGGCGAGATCGCCCGCGCGTTCCTGATCCCCGAATCGACGGCGGCCCAGCGGATCGTGCGTGCCAAGCGCACCCTGGCCGAGCGGCGGGTGCCGTTCGAGGTGCCGCAGGGGGCGGAGCTGGCGGGGCGGTTGTCGTCCGTGCTGGAGGTCATCTACCTGATCTTCAACGAGGGTTACTCGGCGACCGCGGGCGACGACTGGATGCGGCCCGCCCTGTGCGAGGACGCGCTGCGGCTGGGCCGGGTGCTGGCCGGGCTGATGCCCGCCGAGCCCGAGGTGCACGGGCTGGTCGCGCTCATGGAGATCCAGGCGTCCAGGGCGGCGGCGCGCGTGGGGTCGTCCGGCGAGCCGGTGCTGCTGCTGGAGCAGGATCGCAGCGTATGGGACCGGCTGCTCATCGGCCGCGGGCTCGCGGCTCTGGCGCGGGCGGAGGAGCTGGGCGGCGGCACGGACGGCCCGTACGTGTTGCAGGCCGCCATCGCCGCCTGCCACGCCCGCGCGGTCGATCCCGGCGACACCGACTGGGTACGCATCGCGGCCCTGTACGAGTCGCTGGCCCGGCTGGCGCGCTCCCCCGTCGTCGAGCTCAACCGCGCGGTCGCGCTGTCGATGGCCTACGGCCCGGCGGTCGGCCTGGAGCTGCTCGACCAGATCGTGGACGAGCCGTCGCTCAAGGGCTACCACCTGCTGCCGAGCGTCCGCGGCGACCTGCTGTTCAAGCTGGGCCGGCGCGGCGAGGCGCGGGCCGAGTTCGAGCGGGCGGCCTCGATGACGCGCAACGCCCGCGAGCGGGCCCTGCTGGGCGAGCGCGCCGCCGCCTGCTGAGGCGGGCGGGAGGTTTGGAACGTGCCAGACGGCCGTCACACAGGGTGACAGCGGGGCGCAACCGGGAGCAAGGCCAGGCTGTCCGGGCGACATGCCCTTGATGCGGCACAAAAGATGTCTCTTGAGGTGGGAGCGCTCCCAAGCAGCCCTTTACACCCTTCATGCCGATAAATCCTGATTAGGGGTGGCAAATCGCACGGTTGGTAACGGTTCCGTTTCGGCGGATTGACGGAGACAGCCGGTAAGTGCACCCTTTGTGGGAGCGCTCCCAAACACTCCCACCGCGGCGGAGCGCGTGCCGCGGTGCACCTCCCCACCATTCACCCGAGAAGGGGTCCCACCATGATGATCAGCAAGCGTCGCGGTCTGGCCGCGGCCTCAGCCCTGGCCGCGGCGGCGCTGACCGTCGCGTCGTGCGGCAGCGGCGGCGACACGCCGGCCGCCAGCAACGCCCCCGCCTCCTCCGCGGCCGCCGAGCCCGTCACGATCCGGGTGCAGACCTTCGGCGGCGGCTCCAACTTCGGCTACAAGAACGCCATCGAGAAGTGGAACGCCGAGCACAAGGACATCCAGATCAAGGAAGAGCACCTGACCGACCAGTTCGAGCAGCAGTACTGGCCGCAGATGATCCAGTGGTTGCAGTCCGGCAACGGCGCGGGCGACGTCGTCGGCATCGACGAGGGCGGCATGGGCCTGGCCAAGGCGCACCCCGAGTGGTGGGCCGACCTGAAGGAGTACGGCCTTGAGGGCCGCAAGGCCGACTTCCCGGCCTGGAAGTGGGAGAACGGCGTCACGGCCGACGGCAAGATCTTCGGCCTCGGCACCGACATCGGCGGCATGAGCCTCTGCTACCGCGCGGACCTGTTCAAGAAGGCCGGGCTGCCCACGGACCGCGAGAAGGTCGCGGCGCTGTGGCCGACGTGGGACGACTTCATGAAGGTCGGCCAGCAGTTCCAGGCGAAGGTGAAGGACACCAAGTTCACCGACGGCACGAACACGCTCTACAACGTGGTGCTGTACCAGGAGGCGGCCAAGAACGGCAACGTCGCCTACTTCGACAAGGACAACAACCTCATCGTCGACAAGAACCCGGCGGTGAAGGCGGGCTTCGACTTCGCCTCGAAGCTCAGCCAGTCCGGCCTGACGGCCAAGCTGCGCAACTTCACCGACGAGTGGGCCGCGGGCACCCAGAAGGGCGCCTTCGCCACGGTCGGCTGCCCGTCCTGGATGCTCGGCGTGGTCTCCGGCAACGCCGGCGACGGCATGAAGGGCAAGTGGGACGTCGCCTCGGTGCCCGGCGGCGGCGGCAACTGGGGCGGCTCGTGGCTGGCCGTGCCCAAGCAGTCCAAGCACCCGAAGGAGGCCGCGCAGGTCGCCGACTACCTGACCGGCGCGCAGACCGAGGCGAGCATCTTCACCGACTTCGGCAACATGCCGAGCAACAGCAAGGCGCAGGCCGACACCGCCGTGCAGGGCGCGAAGAACGAGTTCTTCAGCGACGCCCCGATCGGTGAGATCTTCGCCAAGTCCGCGGAGAGCCTGCAGCCGGTCTTCCTGGGCGTGAAGCACGCGCAGGTCAAGAACGCGGTCGAGTCGGTCGTCCAGGGCATGGACGACGGCTCGGTCCCCTACGACAAGGCCTGGCAGCAACTGGTCGACGACGCGGTGAAGGCCGCGGGCTGATCTTCCCCCGCCCGGCCCGCGAGCGCGGGCCGGGCTTGCCGCTGAAAGGTCTGTTATGAGCCTCGACACCCTTCCGCGGGCGGCGCGGAACAACCATCGCCGCGACCGCCCGCCCGGCCGCCTCTGGCGTTCTCGACTCGACGTCAAGGCCATGCCGTACGCCCTGGTGTCCCCGTACTTCCTGCTGTTCGCCGCCTTCGGGCTGTTCCCGCTGGCCTTCACGCTCTACTACTCGCTCTACGACTACGACCTGGCCGGCGACACCGAGTGGGCCGGCCTGGGCAACTACACCGCGCTGCTGACCGACGAGGACTTCTGGAACGCCGTCACCAACACCGTCGGCATCTTCCTGCTGGCCACGATCCCGCAGATGCTGATGGCGCTGTTCCTGGCCAACGCGCTGAACAAGAAGTTCCGCTGGCGCCTGCCGATCCGCATGAGCGTGCTGCTGCCGCTGGTCACCTCGGTGGTCGCGGTCGCGGTGGTGTTCACCCAGCTGTTCGCGCGCGACTGGGGCCTGGTCAACTGGGTCCTCGGCATGTTCGGCGTCGAGAAGATCAACTGGCGGGCCGAGCGCCTCCCGTCCTGGCTGGCCATCGCCGCGATGGTCGACTGGCGCTGGACGGGCTACAACGCCATCATCTTCCTGGCCGGCATGCAGACGATCCCCAAGGACCTGTACGAGGCGGCCGCCATCGACGGCGCCTCCCGGCGGCGGCAGTTCTGGCAGATCACCCTGCCGATGTTGCGCCCGACCATGATCTTCGTGGTGCTCAACTCCACGATCGGCGGCCTGACGCTGTTCTCCGAGCCGACCACCTTCTACAACGGCAACGTGGACGGCGGCTCGCAGGGCCAGTTCCAGACGGTGGCGATGTTCGTCGTCAAGCAGGGCTTCCGCGAGTTCGACTACGGCTACGCCGCGGCGGCCGCCTGGCTGCTGTTCCTGCTGATCCTCATCGGCGCGGCCGTCAACTTCCTGTTCGTCCGGCGGATCGGAGGCGCCAAGTGACCGGCTGGAAACCGACCGTCATGACACGGGTCATGCTGGGGCTGGCCATCTTCCTGTCGGCGTTCCCGCTGTACTGGATGCTGGTCATCGCCTCGCGCACGAACTCCGACGCCGTGTCGGTGCCGCCGAAGTTCCTGCCCGGCGGCAACCTGGGCGAGAACATCGTCGCGGTGCTCGAGAACGAGGACGCGCACTTCCTGCTCGGCCTGACCAACTCCTTCTTCAGCGCGGCGATCGTCACCGTCTCCGTGGTGATCATCTCCACCCTGGCCGGGTTCGCCTTCGCCAGCCTGCGGTTCAAGGGCCGCAACATCCTGCTGCTGCTCGTGCTGCTGACGATGGCGGTGCCGCTCCAGCAGATGGGCGTGGTCCCGCTCTACCGCATGATGGTGAGCCTGGAGTGGACCGGCACGCTCAAGGCGATCATCCTGCCGTACCTGCTCAACGGGTTCGGCGTGTTCCTGATGACGCAGTACACCCGTCAGGCCGTGCCGAACGAACTGGTCGAGGCGGCCAGGGTCGACGGCGCGGCGACGCTGCGGATCTGGTGGAACGTCGTGCTGCCGGCCGTGCGTCCGGGCATGGCGGTGCTGGGCATCAACACCTTCATGCTCATGTGGAACGACTACATGTGGCCGCTGATCGTGCTGACCCCCGACAACCCGACCGTGCAGATCGCCATCAACTCGCTCAACGCGCGTTACTCCACCAGCTACTCGCTGATCTTCGCGGGTACCGCGCTGTCCATCATTCCGCTCATCGCGGTATTCGTCGCATTCGGCCGCCAGATCGTCGGCGGACTCATGGAAGGTGCGGTCAAGGCGTGACGACTCAAGAGGAACAGACTCGTGCCGGGCTGCGCTTCCCCGCCGGCTTCGCGTTCGGGGCGGCGACGTCGGCGTACCAGATCGAGGGCGCGGTCACCGAGGACGGGCGCGGCCCCTCCATCTGGGACACCTTCACCAAGACCCCGGGCCGGGTGCTCAACGGGCACCACGGCGACGTGGCCATGGACCACTACCACCGCTACCGGCAGGACGTCGCCATCATGGCGGACCTGGGCCTGACGGCCTACCGCTTCTCGGTGTCCTGGCCCCGGGTGCAGCCGACCGGCTCGGGCGCGGTCAACCAGAAGGGCCTGGACTTCTACAAGCGGCTGACCGACGAGCTCAGGCGGCACGACATCGACCCCTGGCTGACCCTCTACCACTGGGACCTGCCCCAGGAGCTGGAGGACAAGGGGGGCTGGCCCAACCGCGACACGGCCTACCGCTTCGCCGAGTACGCCGCGATCGTGCACGAGGCGCTGAAGGACCACGTGCACACCTTCAGCACCGTCAACGAGCCATGGTGCGCCGCGTTCCTCGGCTACGCCTCGGGCGAGCACGCCCCGGGGCGGCGTGAGCCGCGCAACGCGATCAGGGGCGCGCATCACCTCAACCTCGCCCACGGCCTGGCCGTCCAGGCGATGGACGCCCGCCGCGTCGGCGGCTGCGTCAACCTGTACGCGATCTCCCCCGCGACCGGCAGCGAGGCGGACCTGGAGGCGGCCCGCCGCATCGACGGCCTGCAGAACAGGTTCTTCCTGGACGCGCTGCTGACCGGCCGCTACCCCGAGGACGTCCTGAACGACCTCCCGTTCGACGACGACCTCGTGCAGCCGGGCGACATGAAGATCGTCAACGCTCCGATCGACGTGCTGCTGGTGAACTACTACAGCCGTTTCACGGTCTCCGGCGAGCCCGGCGGCAAGGCGTCGGCGGCGGCGGCCCCCACGGACACGGCCTCGCCGTGGGTGGGCAGCGAGCACGTGTCGTTCGTCAACGGCGGCCGGCCGGTCACCGCGATGGGCTGGGAGATCGACGAGGGCGGCCTGGTCGAGGTCCTCACCCGGGTGGCGCGGGACTACCCGCCGATCCCGATGGTGGTCTCCGAGAACGGCGCCGCCTTCGACGACGTGCCGGCCGACGGCCGGATCCACGACGCCGAGCGGCGGGCGTACGTGGAGGCGCACCTCGGCGCGTGCCGGCAGGCGATCGACGCGGGCGTGCCCCTTCAGGGGTATTTCGCCTGGTCGCTGATGGACAACTTCGAATGGGCCTGGGGCTACGGCAAGCGCTTCGGCCTGGTCCACGTCGACTTCGAGACCCAGGAGCGGGTGCTCAAGGACAGCGCGCTCTGGTACTCGGAGATCATCCGGCAGAATAGGCGACATGAACCGACCGACTCTTGAGGCAGTCGCGGCTCGGGCCGGTGTGGGCCGGGGCACGGTGTCGAGAGTCATCAACGGCTCGCCCAACGTCAGCGCCAAGGCCCGCGAGGCCGTCGAGCTGGCCATCCGCGAGCTGGGCTACGTCCCCAACAGGGCGGCGCGTGCCCTTGTCACGCGCCGCACCGACACGGTGGCCCTGGTGGTGTCCGAGTCCCAGTTCCGGGTCTTCGACGAGCCGTACTTCGCGGGCACGATCCGCGGCATCGGCTCGGCGCTGGCCGAGACCGGGCTGCAGCTCATCCTGGCGATGGCGCGCTCCCCCGAGGAGCACGAGCGGCTGGAGACCTACCTGACGGGGCAGCACGTCGACGGCGTGCTGCTGCTGTCGCTGCACGGCGCCGACCCGCTGCCGGGCAGGCTTGAGGAGATGGGCGTGCCGACCGTGCTCGGCGGCAGGCCCGTCGGCCTCGACCCCTACAGCTACGTGGACATGGACAACAGGGCAGGGGCCCGGCAGGCGGTCAAGCACCTGCTGGGCCTCGGCCGTTCCGCGATCGCCACGATCGCCGGCCCCCAGGACATGGGCGTGGGCGTCGACCGTCTGGCCGGCTACCGCGACGCGCTGCTGCCCTCGGGCCTGCCGGAGATCGTGGCGTTCGGGGACTTCTCCGAGGAGAGCGGCGCCACCGCGATGCACGAGCTGATGGAGAGCCGTCCCGACCTCGACGCGGTGTTCGCCGCCTCCGACCCGATGGCCCTGGGCGCGATGCGCGTGCTCAAGGCCGCGGGCAAGGCGATCCCGGGCGACGTCGCCGTGATCGGCTTCGACGACTCCAAGGCCGCGCTGCACGCCGACCCGCCGCTGACCACGGTCCACCAGCCGACCGAGGCCATGGGCCGCCAGATGGCCCAGCTCCTCGTGGCCCGCATCAACGGCGAGGAGCTGCGCCAGCCCGTGGTGATCCTCGACACGCACCTGGTTCGCCGGGAGTCCGCCTGACCATCCGTCTGACCAGGGGATATCCTGGCCCGGCCCGATCATGCCCGACGAAAGGACCTGCTCCGTGCCCCAGCTCGAAGGCGGCGGCTACACCGCGCAGATCAGCCCGCGCGGCGCCGCGCTCAGGATGCTCCGGCACGGCGGGCGTGACCTGGTGACGACCTGGCCCGAGCAGGGCCCGGTCCCCTACTTCGCGGGCACCGTCCTCGCTCCCTGGCCCAACCGGGTGGGCGGCGCCCGCTACACCTTCCAGGGGCGCGAGCATCGGCTTGAGGTGACCGAGCCCGAACGCGGCCACGCGCTGCACGGCCTGGTCGCCGTCGTCGACTGGAAGGTCGCCGAGGCCGGGCCCGATCGGGCGCGGCTGACGTACGAGATCGCCACGGCGCCCGGCTACCCGTTCGCGCTGGGCCTGTCGGTGGAGCACCGCCTCGGCGAGGGCGGCCTGACCACGACGGTCACGGCCCGCAACACCGGCGAGGCCGAGGCCCCCTACGGCTGCGGGCCACACCCGTGGCTGCTCGGCGAGGAGCTGGAGCTGCCTGCCGCCCGTTACCTGAGGAGCGACGACCGGCTGCTGCCCGCCGGCCCGGCCGACGTCGCCGGCTCCCCGTACGACTTCAGGAAGCCGCGCCCGGTCCGCGACACCGTGATCGACCACGCCTTCACCGATCTCGACCGCGGCGAGGTGCGGGTGGGCGGCGTACGCATCTCCTGGGACGCGGCCGTGCTGCCCTGGGTGCAGGTCTGCACGAGCCGGCAGCTCGGCTACGAGGGCGTCGCGGTCGAGCCGATGATCTGCCCGCCCGACGCCTTCAACTCCGGCACCGACCTGGTCGTGCTGCGGCCGGGCGACGAACACGTGGCGAGCTGGACGATCAGCGCCGCCTGAACCCGGAAGGGGCCCGCGTGGACAGTAGGACCAAGCGCCGCTTATCGCCGGCCGAGCTCGACGCGCTGGCCCGGCGGGCCGTGGGGGCGGGCGTCTTCACGGCCACCGAGCTGACCGACGGCTACGCCAACGCCGTGTGGCGGCTGACCCTGGAGGACGGCCGCGAGGTGGTGCTCAAGCTGTCACCCTCGCCCGACCTCGACCAGCTCAGCTACGAACGCAACCTGCTGCGCATGGAGGCCGCCGCCTACGAGCTGGCGGCCGCGGCGGGCGTGCCGATGGCCGAGCTGCTGGTGGCCGGGTTCGACGATCCGGTGCTCGGCGGCGACTACCTGATGCTGACCGCGCTCGACGGCGTCTCCTGGAACGACGTCAAGCCCGAGGGCGAGCAGGCGCTGCGCCGGGAGCTCGGCCGCCATCTGGCCGCGTTCAACGCGGTGACCGGCGAGGTGTTCGGCTACCCGCACGCCGGGATCGTCGGCGCGACCTGGCGGGAGGCGTTCCTGGCCATGGCGGGCGCGCTGCTGGGCGACACCGAGCGTTACCCGGCGCCGCTGCCGCGCCCGGCGGCCGAGATCATGGCGGTGTTCGAGCGGGCCGCGCCGGTGCTGGACGAGGTGACGACGCCGTGCCTGGTGCATTTCGACGTGTGGGCGGGCAACGTCTTCCTCGACCTGACCGGCGAGCCGCGCATCCAGGCGATCATCGACCACGAGCGGGCGTTCTGGGGTGACCCGATCGCCGAGTTCGTCACCCCGACGATCTTCGGTGAGCTGCGCGAGGACGACCCGCTGCTGGCCGGCTACCGCGAGGTGACGCCGCTGGAGCTCACCCCCTCGGCCCGCGCCCGGCTCGACCTCTACCGCGCCTACCTCTACCTGATCCTGCTGGTCGAGAACGGACCCCGGCAGTACCCCGAGTCGGAGTACGCCAGGGTCCGCGATCTGGCCGTCAGCTCACTGGCGGAGGTCCTGGACCGCCTCGTACGGCTTGCCCTTGACGCCCGCTGAGAGCTTGCCGCACTGACCTGCGCCCGCGCCGGTGACCTGGTTCGGCACGCCGAGGTCGGCCGGCGCCGGGCTGTTGCCGGTGCAGGCGAGCGCGCCCTTGACCGTGGCGCCCGACAGGATCGGGGCGGTGTTGCCGGTGAGCACCGCCGCGCCGCGCAGCTCGGCGCCCACGACGGTGAGCTGCCGCGCGCCCGTGACGCTGAGCGCGCCGTCCACCCGGGTCCTGATCAGGTGTACGGCGGCGGGCCCGGCCGCGGTGAGCGTGCCGCTGATGCGGCCGCCGTCGGTCACGAGCGAGGCGCCCGCCTTGACCGTGACCGGGCCGGTGACCTGGGCGTCCTTCAGGCAGGTGACGCCGTTGGCGACGGTGAGCGGGCCCCGGTGCGCGCCGGTGACCGTGCGGTCGCAGGCGGGCGGCGGGGCGATGGTGGTGACGGTGAAGCTCTTGGCCTGCCCGTAGTTGCCGGCGGCGTCGATCGAGCGGTACTCGACCGTGTGCCGGCCGCGCGGCAGCTTGCCGTAGACGAGGGAGTCGATGACCGTGCCCTCCTCGGTGAACGTCCAGGGCAGTTCGGAGGAGGTGGGCCAGCCGAAGTAGTTGAACCAGCCGTCGCCGTCCACCCGGGACTCCGAGACCACGTACCCGTCGCGGTCGTCGTCGCCGGTGAGCTTCATGGTGAAGGGGGCGTTGTAGACGTAGGTGTCGCCGGAGCGGGCGAGCGGTTCGGACAGCTCGTAGCCGGTGGCGGGCGCGGTGGCGTCCACCTGCCAGGTCAGCGTCGTGGACCCGAGCGTGGCGGTGAGGGTGTGCGAGCCGGCCGGCAGGTCGGCCGCGCCCAGGTCGAAGTCCGTGCCGGTGCCCGCCTGCCGGCCGTCCACGGCCCAGGTGACGGCGGGGACGGCCGCCGCGGGGTGGGTGGTCTCGACGTAGGCGACGTCGGCGCGCCCGAGCGGGCGGTCCGTCGGCGTGGAGGACACGACGCCGGCCTCGACGCCGTCGGGCGGGGTGGTCAGCGCGGTGTCCACGGTCCAGGTACGCGACCTGGTCATGGCGGTCCGGATCGCCGGGTCGCGGACGAACGCGGTCGGGTCGGCGACCGTGGCCGTGACCGTGTGCGTGCCCGGCGTGAGGCCGAGGGTGCGCAGGTCGAGGGCGTCGGCGTCGCCCGGCAGGTCCTTGCCGTCCACGGTCCAGGTGGTGGTCAGCGCGTGCCCGACCGGGCGCATCGGCTCGATCCAGAGCACCCGGTCGGCCCCGACGGGCGCGGACGTGGGCGCCGAGTCCTGGATCAGCGTCGTCTTGGCGGTGATGCGCTGGGTCATGACCTCGCGGCTGGGCTGGTCGAAGTAGTAGCCGAGGGTCTTCATCATGGAGTGACGGCTCGGCCGCCACACGCCGGCGGTGTAGTACATGCCGCCCTCGTAGCGGGCGATCGGGCCACCCGACTCGCTGTCCTCGCCCAGCCATCGCCACCACTTCCTGCGCTGGTCGAGCATCTGCTGCTCGGTCAGCAGGCTGTGGTGCGCGCTGGAGGGCTCGGACCCGGTGTAGGTGCCGCCGGGGACGCCGCGCTGGTAGTAGTCGTACTCGTCCTGGAGGCCGCCCAGGGAGTGGCCGAGCTCGTGCGGGCTGATCAGGGCGGACATGGAGTTGCTGCCGGAGGCGGTGGCGTAGCTGCCGCCCGCGCCGCCGTACGTGCCGCTGTTGGCCAGGGCGAGGATCTGCCGGTTGCCCGAGGCGGTGCCGGTGACCAGGTTCGCGAATCGGTTGGCGGCGGCGTTGTCCATGGTGATCAGGCGCTGGACGCTGCCCGGGTTGCAGCCGCCCCAGAAGCCCATGCTGAGCGGCGTCGTACGGCGGGGCGCGTCCAGGCCGGGGTCGCAGCTCACGCCGGACTCGCCGGAGACGATGTCGATCCGGTAGACGTTGATGTAGTTCCGGTAGGTCTTGAACGGCTCGATCGACCACATCACGTTGAGGTGCCGGTCCACGTCGGCCCGGAACTTCGCCTGGTCGGCCTCGGTGTAGCCGTCGCCCATGACGATCAGGTTGAACCGCTTGGCCGGGGCGCCGGTGACCTGGACCGGCGCGACCGTGGCCGTACCGGGCGCGGCGGCCGCGCTCGCGTGGGCGGATGGGACATATAAGACGGCGGCGGCCAGCACCAGGGCCGCGAATTTACGCATGTCATGCACTATCGGCCCCCTAGATCCGGCAGTCTCATCCCATAAGGGCATAACTCCGGAGTGATACCTTCAGCGGGATGCAGCTCGAACTGCGACATCTCCGGACACTCAGGGCCATTGCCGACCAGGGCAGCGTGACCCGGGCCGCGGCTGCGCTCGGCGTCTCGCAGCCCGCGCTGACCGCCCAGCTCGGCCGGATCGAACGCCTGCTCGGCGGCGCGGTCTTCACCCGGGACCACCGCGGGGTGGCGCCGACCGCGTTCGGGGAGTTCGTGCTGGCCAGGGCGCGGGTGGTGCTCGCGGGGGTGGACGACCTGCTGGCGGCGGGGCCGTACGAGCTGGCCGGGCAGGCGATCCGGGTGGGCAGCTTCGAGAACCCCGTCGTCGTGCCCCTCGTCGCGAACCTGGCCGGCGCGCTGCCCGAGGCGCGCATCACGCTGCAGACCGAGCACTTCGTCCGGGTCCTGGTGGACATGGTGGCCAACGGGCGGCTCGACGTGGCACTCGTGGCCGACTACCCCGACCACGAGCTGCGGCCCGGCCCGTCGATGGGGATGGGGGTGGTGGCGGTCGAGCCGGTGTTCGTGGCGCTGCCCGCCGCCCATCCGCTGGCCGGGCGTACGGAGGTGGAGCTGGCCGAGCTGGCCGGCGAGCCGTGGGTGTTGCCGCCGCCCGACGGGATGGGCTGGCCGGAGCACCTGCTGGAGGCGTGCGGGCGGGCCGGCTTCACGCCGCGCGGACGGTACCAGCTCGTCGAGGCCGGGGTACGGCGGGAGCTGATCGCGGCCGGGCACGCGGTGTCGGCCTGCCAGGCGCTCTACGACCCGGGCGAGCGGGTGGCGGTGTTGTCGCTGCGCGGGAACCCGCTGTGGATGCGGCAGGTGCTCATCTGGCGGTCGTCGTTCGCGGCGCACGCGCCGGCGCTGCTGGAGAGCGCGCGGGCCGCGCACGCCGCGGTCGCGTCCCGGAGCCCGGCCTACACCACCTGGACCACCCGCTACGGCCGCCCGCCTCTCCCCTCCTGACCCCGCCTCGGTCAGGCGGACCCGGCTCGTTCAGGCGGACCCGGCTCGTTCAGGCGGACCCGGTTCGTTCAGGTGGAGGGGAGGGCGGCGAGCAGGATCGGGGTGGTCGTGGGGCGGGGCGAGCCCGTGGCGGGCTCGATGGTGAGCGCGATCCGGTCATCCGCGCGGCCGGGCGCGGCCAGGACCGGCGCGGTGATCCCGCCCGGCGTCCGTTCCAGCAACCCGGCCGGACGCGCGCCGTCCGGGCCCATCAGCCACAGCTCGTATCTTCTCGACCGGGGCAGTTCGGGCAGGCCCGAGGAGGTGAACACCATTCGCCCCCTGGCCCGGGAGACCACCAGGGTGCCGGTCCCGCCCGGGGTGGCCGGCTCGCGTACCGTCTCGGCGTCGGGGGCGGCGAGCACGGCCGTCAGGTCGGCCTGCCGTACGCGCAGCTCGGCCAGGTCCCGGCGGGCCGCGTAGGCGACCACCCCGAAGGCGCACGCCACCGCCACCGCCACAGCCACCACCCCGGCCGCCCCCCGCCCGCCTTTCACCACCCCAGACATCCTTCGCCCGTCTTTCACCACCTCCGCCGTTCCCCGCGCCCACTCGGTTGCTCCGGCCTCGGCAGCCGCCGTGCCGCGCCCCGCCGCAGCGCCCCGGGCCGTCCTCTTGCCCCGGCGCATCCGCTTGCCCTCGCCCGTGCCGGGCCTCCCCCTCCGCCGGCGCGCGCCCTCAACGACCCCGGGCGGAAGGACCAGAGTCCCCGGCTCGCCCTCCGACACACCGCCCCCGGAGGAACCCGGTGCCGGGAGAACCGCGCCGGGCGGGTGCGGCGCGGCGGGAGCCGTCCCGACGGAGGGCGGCGCGTCGGGGAGGGGCGGATGGGAGCGGGGGCTGTGAGGAGGGAGGAGGGGTGGTTGGGCGGGGGCAGGGGGCCGGTGGCGGGTGGCGGTGGTGAGGAGGCGGGGGCGGAGGGCTGGGGGTGGGGCTTCGGCCACGGCCTCGGCGAGCCTGGCGGCCGTCTCGCGCAGCCGCCGCACCTCCGCCGCGCACCCCTCGCACCCACGCAGATGCCTCTCGAACAGCATCCACTCCCCGTACGGCAGCGCGTGCACGGCGTAGGCCCCGGAAAGGGGATGGAGGTCGTCGTCCATCGTCGACTCCCGCGGTGACAGGCGGCTCACGCCATTACTTCGGCCGTTCGGGCACCCCGGATGGCCCCCGCGCTTGCCCAATTCCGCAGATGTGCAACAATCTCATTGGGTGATGAATTATGACTTGTGTAATAGCCGGGGGTGGCCCGGCGGGCGCTGTGCTCGCACTACTGCTGGCCAGGGCCGGCGTCGAGGTGACGCTGCTGGAGAAGCACGCCGACTTCCTGCGTGACTTCCGCGGCGACACGATCCATCCCTCCACCCTGCGCGTGCTCGACGAGCTCGGGCTGGTGGAGGAGTTCCTGAAACTGCCCCATCGCAAGACCCACGAGCTGAGGCTGGCGACCGACGTCGGCGACATCCGGCTCGCGAGCCTGCGCGACCTGCCGGGCGGTTACGACTACATCGCGTTCGTGCCCCAATGGGACTTCCTCAAGCTCGTCACGACGGCCGCGAGCGCCTACCCGAACTTCCGGCTGCTGATGAACGCCGAGGCCCACGACCTGATCCGCGAGGACGGCGTCGTACGCGGGGTGCGCTACCGCGACCCGTCCGGCGAGCACGAGATCAGGGCGGACCTCACCGTGGCGGCCGACGGGCGGCACTCGACGCTGCGGGCCGGCGCCGGCCTGGTGCCCCAGGACCTGGGCGCGCCGATGGACGTGGTCTGGTTCCGGCTGCCGCGGCACGACGACGACCCCGGCGACACGTTCCTGCGCATCTCCAGCGGCCACATGATGGTGGCCATCAACCGGGAGACCTACTGGCAGCTCGCGTACCTGATCCCCAAGGGCGGGTTCGGGCGGCTGACCGAGCAGGGCATCGACGCGCTCAGGCAGCCGGTGGCCACGCTGCTGCCGTTCCTGCGGGATCGGGTCGGGGAGATCGACGGCTTCGACGACGTCAGCGTGCTCACGGTCGCGCTCAACCGGCTGCGCCGCTGGCACCGTCCGGGGTTCCTGTGCATCGGGGACGCGGCGCACGCCATGTCGCCGGTGTTCGGGGTGGGCATCAACCTGGCCGTGCAGGACGCGGTGGCCGCCGCCAACCTGCTGGCCGCGCCGCTCGCGGCGGGCGTGCCGATCCCGGAGTCCACGCTGCACCGGTTGCAGCGCCGGCGCATGCTGCCCACGCGGATCACACAGGCGGCCCAAAGGCTGGTGCAGAACCGGGTGATCACCCCGGCGCTGGGCCGCGGGTTCAACGCCTCCCGGATGCCTCGGGACGTGACCAAAATTCCGCTGTTCAACCGGCTGCCGAGGCGTTTCATCGGCTTGGGAGTGCTGCCTGAGCATGTGAAGTCTCCCGAAGCCTGATAAATGCATTCTCACAACGTGGACAAGAGGGTCGGTGGGGCCGACCCGATGAAATACCCTCGTATCTCGTGAGCAGCAATCTCGTGGATCTCGATTCCTGGCGAGCACTTCCCGCGGCGCAGCAGCCCGACTGGCCCGACCGCGGCGAGCTCGACAAGGTCGTCGCCGAGCTCGGCGGCCTGCCTCCGCTGGTCTTCGCCGGTGAGTGCGACCAGCTCAAGAGGCAGCTGGCCGCCGTCTCGCGCGGCGAGGCGTTCGTCCTGCAAGGCGGCGACTGCGCCGAGACCTTCTCCGGCGCGACCGCCGACAACGTGCGCAACAAGCTCAAGACGTTGTTGCAGATGGCGATCGTGCTGACCTACGCGGCGAAGGTGCCGGTCGTGAAGATCGGGCGCGTGGCGGGCCAGTTCGCCAAGCCTCGGTCGAAGGGCACCGAGGTCCGTGACGACGTGGAGCTGCCGGCCTACCGGGGCGACATGGTCAACGGGTTCGAGTTCACCCCCGAGTCGCGCAATCCCGACCCGTGGCGGCTGCTCAAGGCGTACCACTCCTCGGCGGTGACGCTCAACCTGGCGCGGGCCTTCACCAAGGGCGGCTACGCCGACCTGCGCCAGGTGCACGCCTGGAACCAGGACTTCGTGGCCGAGTCGCCCGCCGGGCGCCGCTACGAGCAGCTCGCCAGGGAGATCGACCAGGCGCTGGCCTTCATGCGGGCCTGCGGGGCCGAGCCCGAGGAGTTCCACACGGTCGAGTTCTACTCCTCCCACGAGGCGCTCATCCTCGACTACGACCGGGCGCTCACCCGCATCGACTCCCGTACGGGCCTGCCGTACGACGTCTCGGCGCACATGGTCTGGATCGGCGAGCGCACCCGCCAGCTCGACGGCGCGCACGTCGACTTCTTCGCCGGCATCCGCAACCCGATCGGCGTCAAGCTCGGGCCGACGACCTCGCCCGACGAGGCGCTCGCGCTGATCCAGCGGCTCAATCCGGACAACGAGCCCGGCAGGCTCACCTTCATCACCCGGATGGGGGCGTCCAAGATCCGCGAGCACCTGCCCGCGCTGGTCAAGGAGGTCACCGCCTCCGGCGCGCAGGTGGCCTGGATCTGCGACCCGATGCACGGCAACACCTTCGAGGCGCCGAGCGGCCACAAGACGCGCCACTTCGACGACGTGCTCGACGAGGTGGCGGGCTTCTTCGAGGTGCACCGCGCGCTCGGCACGCACCCGGGCGGCATCCACATCGAGTTCACCGGCGACGACGTGACCGAGTGCGTGGGCGGCGGCCACGAGATCGTCGAGGGCGACCTCGGCACCCGCTACGAGACCGCGTGCGACCCGCGCCTCAACCGCGGCCAGTCCCTCGACCTCGCCTTCCGCGTGGCCGAGCTCTACCGGGGCTGAGCTCTACCGGGGCTGAGCATCGTCGGGGAGCTTCATCGGGGGAGCTTCGTCGGGGCTGTGCGCCACCGGCGCTGAGCCCTTCCGCGCGGCGCGTCCTCCGGGGCGCGCCGCGGCGGGAAGCAACCGAACGGAATTCCGGTGCGGGTGACCCCGGCAAGGCTATGATCTCCCGAAAGACCGAAATTTCGGGAGAAAACGTGGACACTGCCCCCGAGGGGGTCGACCCTAACGTCCCCAACGTCGCGCGAATGTACGACTACTACCTCGACGGCAAGGACAACTTCGCCGCCGACCGCGCGGCGGCGGAGCAGATCCTCAAGGTGTTCCCCAACACCAAGGAGGCGGCCCGCTCCAACCGGGCGTTCCTGCAGCGTGCCGTCCGGCACGTCGTGGACTCGGGCGTACGGCAGATCGTCGACCTCGGGGCCGGGCTGCCGACCCAGGGCAACACCCACGAGATCGCCCCCGAGGCGCGCGTGGTCTACGTGGACTACGACCCGGTGGTGTGCGTGCACGGCCGGGCGCTGCTGGCCCGGGCGGCGGACGTCGACTTCCTCCAGGCCGACATCCGCGAGGTCGACGTCCTGCTGGACAAGCTGGGCGACCTGGTGGACCTCAGCCGGCCGGTCGCCTTCCTGATGCTGGCGATCCTGCACTTCATCCCCGACGAGCAGGCCGACCCCATCGTGGCCGGGCTGCGCGAGGCCAGTGTGCCCGGCAGCCACCTGGTGATCAGCCACGCCATCGACGCCAGGCCCGACACCACACCGCAGGCCATGCGGGTCTACAACCAGGCCACGGCCGCGCTCAGCCTCAGGACCGACAAGGAGATCCTGCGCTTCTTCGACGGCTACGAGCTGGCCGCGCCCGGCCTGGTGTTCCCGCAGGACTGGCGGCCCACCGAGCCGTCCGCCCTGACGAACGGCACCGACGTCGGCTACGTCGGCGTGGGCCGCAGGCCCTGATGCAGGCCCTGACGCAGGCCCTGACAACCCGCGATCACGGCAGGGCCGCGAGGAGCTGCCTGATCCGCGGCGTCGGCGGCCCGGCCGGCACCGCGAGGTACGTGGCCACCTCCGGCTCGGCCAGTACGGCGTAGGCCACCCCGCGCACCGGCGGCAACTCGTCGAAGACCGGGTAGAACAACGTCCACGACGGCGGCCCGGCGGCCAGGTCGATGAGCGTGTCGTGCAGGCCGGTGAAGGCCGGGCCGCGCGGCGGGTCCACACCCGCCCGCGCCAGGGCCCCGGTGACCAGGTCGTGGAAGGGCGGGTTGCGCTCGCGGAGGGCGAGCCGTACGGGCAGGTCGCCGAGATCACCGAGGTTGAGCGGTCCGGCCGTGGCGAGCGGGTGGTCCGCGGGCAGGGCCACGACCAGCGGCTCGGTCCAGGCGGGGAAGAACTCCAGGCCGGGCGCGGCGTCCACGAGACGGACCAGGGCGGCGTCCAGGTCGCCCGAGCGCACCGCCGCCAGCCGTTCGGCCAGCCCTTGTTTGCTGAGCCGGACCCGCAGGCCGGGGTCGAGCCGGTCGAGCATCGGGTACAGGCGCGTGCCGGGCGCGGAGGACACGCCGAGGCGCAACGTGGCCTCGGCCAGGTGGCCGGTGACCGCGCGGCGGGCCCGGTCGGCGGCGGCGAGCACCTCGCGCGCCTCGGGCAGCAGCCGCTCCCCCGCCTCCGTCAGCCGTACGTGCCGGGTCGAACGGTCGAACAGCCGCGCGCCCAGCTCCCGTTCCAGCCGGCTCACCTGCTGGCTGACCGCGGGCTGCACGATGTGCAGCCGCTCCGCGGCCCGGCCGAAGCCGCCCTCGTCGGCGACGGCGACGAAGTAGGCGAGCTGGCGCAGCTCCACTGGGTCTCCATTCATCATGATTCGTGATGGCTGTCCAGGAGAACGTCTCCTGGTTCGCCCGCTCTTCCCGCGATGGACTGGCCCGCATGAACGGGAGTGGATTCATCGGGATCAGGCTGGGCGCGTTGTTCGGCCCGGCCGTGTTCGGCGTCACGGCGGCCGGGGTCGCCCTGCCCGACGTCGCCGCCGACCTGGAGGCGCGTCCGGGCGCGGTGGTGTGGGTGCTGACCGCGCACGCGCTGGCGCTGGGGATCGGGACGGCGTTGTTCGGGCGATTGTCGGACGCTTGGGGGGTGCGCCGCACGCTGCTGCTCGGCTCGGCCGTGCTGGCGGCGGGGGCGCTGGCCTGTCTGGTGGCGCCGTCGCTGGGCGCGCTCGTGGCGGCGCGGGCGTTGCTGGCGGCCGGGTCGGGGGCGTTGTCGGCGGTCGCGCTGAGCCTGGCGGCCACGGCCGAGCCGGAGCGGCGTCCGGCGGTGCTGGCCTGGTTCGGCAGCGCGATGGCGGTCTTCTCGGCGGGCGCGACGCTGGCCGGCGGGCTGGTCACCCAGGCGCTGTCGTGGCGGCTCACGCTGGCGCTGCCCGCGCTGGCGCTGGTGGCGATGCCGTTCTGCCTGCCGCTGGCGCGCCGGGCGGGCTCGCGCGGGCGGGTGGACGTCGTGGGGGCCGGGCTGCTGGCGGCGGCGGTGTCGGCGTTCCTGGTGCTGGTGCAGGCGGCGAACCTGGGCCTGACCTGGCCGGTCGCGGCGCCGGCCGGGGTGGTGGCGGCGCTCGCCGGGGCGGCGCTGGTCCGGCGCGGGCGTACGACCCCTGACGGGTTCGTCCCGCGCGACCTGCCCGCCGACCGCGTCTTCCGCAGGGCCGCCCTGATCGGCGTCGGTGTGTACGGCGGCCTGTTCGCCACCATGTGGGCCGCCCCGCAGCTCCTGGCCGGCGTGCACGGGTGGAGCGTGCTGACGATCGGCGCCTGGCTGCTGCCCGGGGCGCTGGTGGGCGTGGTGCTGGCCAGGGTCGCGGGCACCCGCGCCTGGCTGCTGCCGGCGGTGGCCGCGGTCTTCGCCGGCAGCCTGGTCACGGCCGGGATCGCCGGTGTGCTGGGCGACGGGCGGGCGGTCGCGGCGGTGGTGCTCGTGGTGGCCGCCTCGCTCGGATTCCCGGCGTTCTCGCTGGCTCAGGTGGTGATCACGGCCCGGATGTCGGCGAGTTTCCCGGTGGAGCGGCGCGGCGGCGCGATGGGCCTGCTGAACCTGACGTTCTTCGTCGGCGGCGGGATCGGGCTCGGTGTGGCGGGGGCGTTGTCACGCGGGCTGGGGCTGCCCGGCACGCTCGTGGTGATCGCGGCGTTCCCGCTGGTCGCCGCGCTGGCGGGGGTCGCGGGACGCGAAGGCCCCGCCGTGCCGGCGGGGCCCGCCAGGGTCAGGACTGCTCGGCGTTCTTCAGCTCCTCGCTGAGCTCGGCCCTGATCGCGTCCATGTCGAGGGCCCGGACCTGACGGATGAGGTCTTCGAGCGCCGGGCTCGGGATCGCGCCGGCCTGGGCGAAGACGACGATGCCGTCGCGGATCGCCATCAGCGTGGGGATCGAGGTGATGTCGAAGCCCTGGGCGAGCGCCTGCTCCGCATCGGTGTCGATCTTGCCGAAGGTGATGTCCTCGTGTTTGTCGGAGGCCGTCTCGAAGATCGGCCCGAACTTCTTGCAGGGCGGGCACCACGTCGCCCAGAAGTCGAGCAGCACGATGCCCTTGTCGGCGATGTCGTTGAAGTTCTTCTCTGTTACTTCGATGGTCGCCACAAGTGGCTCCTCGCTCTTCGGTGAAATTGCAACCGTGTCAACCACGTACCCGTCATCAGCATTCCATGCCCTGGGCGCCCTCAAGCCCCGTCCCGCAGGCGATTCTGGAACGCCCGAAGGCGCGGCCGGAAGGCCGCGCCTTCGGCTGGAGATCGGTGCCGGAGGTCAGTGACCACCGGGCAGGGTCAGGCCGATGACCACAGGGTCGTGGTCGGAGGAGCGGTAGGCGTCCGGCTGGTAGAGGCCGGGCGGGTTGAACTCGGTGTTGTAGTCGCGGATGCGCGGCTCGTCGGAGTTGATGTGCCAGATAGTGGTGCTGGTGACCCGCTTGAGCAGCTGCTTTCCGGCGAAGGCGTGGTCGAGCTCGCCGGCCAGGCCGTCGAACAGGTAGCTGTAGCGCTGCCGCTCGGGCACGAACCGCTTGGTGAGGCTGGTCAGGCCGCCGGCCTCCAGCGTGTCGATCGGGTCCTCCTCGCCGTAGGCGTTGAGGTCGCCGAGCACGAGCGGGTTGGGCAGGTCCTGGTCGCCGATGACGTCCAGCAGGGTCTGGGCCTGCTTGACGCGGGTGGGGTTCCAGCAGCTCTGGCCGTCGCCCTGGTCGGCGTCGGGGCCGTCGGCCGGGCAGCTGCCCTTCGACTTGAGGTGGTTGACGATCATGGTGAACGGCTGGCCGCCGCCCTTCCTGCGGAAGGTCTGGATCAGCGGCGGGCGGCTGAAGACGGGGTCCTGGGAGGCCTTCGTCTCGCCGACCGGGGTGAGCTTGCCCGGCTTGTAGATCAGGCCGACCTGGATGAGGTCCGTGCCGGGGTAGGGGTGGGTGAGGGCCGCGTACGTGCCGGCGCCGACCTCGGCGTTGACCGCGTCCACGAGCGCCTGCAGCGCGGTCTGGCCGTTGTTCTCGACCTCCATCAGGGCGACCGCGTCGGCGTCCAGGCCCTTCAGCGCGGCGACCAGCTTGGCCAGCTGCCGCTGCTGCTCGTTCGCGTTGCTCGCGCCGCGCGAGCCGATCGTGGTGAACCAGTTCAGGGTGTTGAACGAGGCCACCTTCACGTTGCCGACCACCGGGAACGGGCGCGGCGTGCGCGGGTTGGCGTCCAGGTAGGCGATCGGCCGGGTGGGCTGGAGGCGGTACTCGCCGAAGCCGTACCCGAGGATGCCGGTGATGCCGGCGGCCACGGCGCCCGCGCGCGTGACGGGCGGCAGGGTGGCCGGGTTCTCCCGGTTGGAGCCGTCGTCGATGAGCAGCGAACGGCGCAGGTCCTGGGCGGGGTCCACGCCGGGCCGGTCGGTGGGCTGGTAGAGCCGCCCGTGCGCCGACACCGTGACCTCGCCGAAGCGGCCCAGGTTGTAGTTGTCGTCCACGGTGAGCGGCTGCGGGAAGGTGAGCAACATGTTCTCGACGGGCTCCAGCCCGTCCGCGGACCCGGCGGGCGGCAGCGTGTACGGCTGCGCCGCGACGTTCCCGGTGCCGCAGACGTCCACGGCGGTGACCGGGGACAACTCGGTCCAGCCGTTGTACTCGACGGCCTTCCCGGTGACCAGGACGCGGTCGCCGACCTTGACGTCCTTGAAGGACTCGCGGGCGAAGACGAACAGGCCCTCGGAGGTGCCCGGGTCGTCGTCCGGGTTCGGGTCCTGGAGGAAGAAGCCGCTGAGCTGGTCGGTCCGCTGGAAGTCGCCGGTCACGACGCCTTCGACCCGTACGGTCTGGCCGGCCAGGGGGCTGGCCGCGCCGCTGCCCTGCACCTCGGCGACGCGGCGGTCGGCCGGGGTGTCACAGGGCGCCGCCGCCGTCTCGGCGATGGCCGGGGTGGCGGTCAGGGTGCCCGCCACGAGGGCGGCGAGTGCTGCTCGGGATAAAACGCGCATGACCGGCACTTTAGAGGGATTATTGACCGCATATTTCCACACAAAAGTGGATAGAACATTAAATCATCGAACCTTGACATCCGCGCGCGCGGGTATGACCAGTGCATGGACTGGGTCACCTGCGCGTTTTCTGCTGCCTGCCCCGGAATCGCCCAACAGCCGTCCGGCGTATGCATGGCACACCTGCCGGCCGAGGATCTGCCCGCCGTCCTCACCCGGCTGTCCCCCGGCAGGCTGCTCGACCTCCGCGGCACGACCGTCACCGCCGACCTGCTGTCGCGGGTCCTGGAGGCGACGGGCTGCAGACCGGGCCGTACCCGGCTCGACCGGGTCAGGTTCACCGGCGACGTCCGGCTGTCGGGCGTGACGTTCGCCGGTGACGTGTCGCTCGACGGGGCCAGGTTCGAACGGCTGGCCTCGTTCTTCGGGGCGCTCTTCGAGGGGAACGTGTCTCTGGCGGGGGCCAGGTTCACCCGCGAGCTGTCCTTCCACGGCGTACGCGCCCGGGGGCACGTCTCGCTCGACCGGGCCGTGATGTCCCGCGACGCGCTGTTCGGCCAGGCCGTCTTCGAGCGCGGGTTGTCGTGCGAGGGCGCCCGCTTCGACGGGTACGCCACCTTCGACGACGCGCGTATGGGCACGGGTGGCACGTTCCGGGGGGCCAGGTTCGGCCGTACCGTCTCCTTCCGCAAGGTGCGCGGGCAGGCCGGGTTCGAGTACGCGCACTTCGCCGGTGACGCGTACCTGTCGGCCACCGGAAGGCTCTCGGTCGCGCGAGCCCGCGCGGACGGCCTGCTCGACGTGACCGTCGCGCGCTGCGGCGTGGACCTGCGGCGGGTCGAGGTGACGGGGGCCACCACGGTGCGGCTGACCGACTCCAGCGCCGACGTGGAGGGCGCCGTGCTGCACGGGCCCGCGTCGGTGACCGGCAAGGGCCTGTCGACGCTGAGCTCCCTTCGCCAGGTGGACGCCGAAAGCCTCACGCTGACCGGCCTCGACCTGTCGGGATGCGGCTTCGCCGGGCTCACCCACCCGGCCGGGGTACGGGTCAGGGACTGCACGTTCGCGCTCACGCCGCGCGGCGTGCGGGTCAGCCTGCGCCGCCCGATGGTGCGCTGGTTCTCCCGGCGCAGCGCGCTGGCCGACGAGCGCGCCCTGCGCGGCTGGGACGACTCCGGCGGCTCGGCCACCACCCCCGACCGGCTGGCCACCCTCTACGCCGAGCTCCGCGGCCGGGTGGAGGACCGCGACACCTCGGCGGACTTCGCCTTCGCCGCCATGGAGATGCGCCGCCAGGCCGGTGAGCACTGGTGGTTGTCCCTGTCGTGGCTGTTGTGGGGGTACGGGATGCGGCTCGGGCGAGCGGTCGCCTGGTTCACGCTGCTGGCGGCGCTGACGGTGGCGGCGGTGTTGTGGAGCTCCGCCTCCCACGCCGCCCGCCAGGCCGACCAGCACAACCCGGTCATCCACCAGTAGCCGCGCCGGCCTCGGGGTTTGTGGCTCCGGGGCCGGAAATGTGGTGGCGGGCGACGGAGCGGGCTCGCTAGGGTCGCGGCCGATGCGTACTGATCGCGTGCCGTTGCTCTGGTTGTCGGGGCCCACCGGCGTCGGGAAGTCCTCGCTCGGCTGGGAGATCTTCGATCGGCTCGGTCGTGGCGGGGTCAAGGCGGCGTTCGTCGACGCCGATCAGATCAGCCTGTGCCATCCCGAGCCGGAGGGCGGCACCCACCGCGTCCGGGCGCGCAACCTGGCGGCCCTGTGGCCCGGGTTCCTGCGCGAGGGGATGCGGTGCCTGGTGCTGGCGGGGTTCGTGGACACGCCGGAGGAGGTGCGCGAGTACACCGAGCTGCTGCCTGGCGCGGCGTTCACCGTGTGCCGGCTGCGGGTCCCGTCCGAGGAGCTGCGGGAACGGTTCCTGGGGCGGGGGTGGCGTCCTGACCTGGTGGAGGCGGCCGTGGCCGAGGCCGCGGCGCAGGAGGGCAGCCGGTACGCCGACCTGTGCGTGGACACCGGCGGCCGTACGGTGGCGGAGGCGGCCCAGCTGGTGCTCGGACGGCTCGGCGCCGCGTTCGGAACCGCCGCGCCCGCCCCCGGACGCGTGCCCGTCGTTCAGGGCGGTGGTGTCGCCGCCGCCGGGCGGGCGCGGGTGCCTCTGTTGTGGTTCTCGGGTGCGACGGCGTCCGGGAAGTCGACGGTCGGTTACGAGGTGTTCAGCCGTATCCACCGGTCGGGCGTACGGGCCGCCTACGTCGATCTCCGGCAGATCGCCGCGCTGCGCCCGTCCAGTGCGGACGAGGGCCGCCGGCTCAAGGCCCGCGGGCTCGCCGCGCTGTGGGCCGGTTACCGGGCGGACGGGGCCGCGTACCTGGTCGTCTCGGGCGAGGCGGACTCCGACGAGACGGTCCGCGCGTACGCCCGCCTGCTCCCGGATCTGGCGCCGACCGTCTTCCGGCTGCACGCCTCCCCGGCCACGCTGCTCGAACGGGTCCTGCTGCGCGGCCGGGGCGGCGGGCCCGCGACGCCCGGCGACGAGCTGAGAGGGCTGGGCCGGGACGCCCTGCGCACCGTGGCGGCGAGGGCGGCGCGTGAGGCCGCGGCCCTCGACCGGGCGGGAGCGGGCGACCTGCGCGTGGACACCGACGACCGGCCGCCGCCCGAGCTGGCCGCACAAGTGCTGTCCCACCTCGGCCTCCCGACCGGCACCTGACCCCGCCCGCCCGTGGCGCGCCGGGCCCGGGGCGGGTCAGGGTCAGAGGGATTCGGCGAGGGTGGCGATGGTGGTGAAGTGGCGGGGCCAGCCGCCGCCCATGATCTTGCGGGAGAGCTGCTGCACGGGGTCGTCGGGATCGAAGCCCTCGTGGTCGAGGAACAGCCGGGTCCCCCGCCCCTCCGGGACCAGCCGCCAGGTGACCGTCCAGTCGGCCTGCTTGCGGTCGCTCCAGCTGATCCGCAGCAGCTTCTCCGTCTCGAACTCCAGCACCTCGCAGTGGACCACCCCGTCGAACCCCACCGCCTTCTTCGGCTGCGTGGTGAACGTGAACCGGTGCCCCACCTCCAGCCGGAAGTCGTTGGGCATCAGCCAGCGGGCCATCAGCTCCGGATCGGTCAGCGCCCGCCACACCTTGGCCGGCGGGTGCGCGAGGAACTCGTCCAGCCGGATCGCGCTCCGGTCCTCAGCCATCGTCCTCCTCCATCTCGTCCAGCAGCGAGGAGAGGCCGGCCAGCTTCTCGCGCCAGAACCTCTCGTACGGGGTGAGCCAGTCGCGGATCTCCATGAGCGGCTCCGCCTCCAGGTGGTAGTGGCGTTCCCGGCCCTTGCGGGCCTCGGCCACCAGCCCGGCGTCCCTGAGCACCTTGAGATGCTCGGATACGCTTGGCCGGCTCATGTCGAACCGCTCGGCCAGCCGCCCGGCGGGCTGGGGCCCCTCCTGGAGCAGCAGCCGCAGCAGCTCGCGCCTGGCCGGGCTGGCCAGCGCGGTGAAGACGTGGTCGGCGGTCATGCCTGGCTGACCACGTACCCGTTGCCGAACGGGTCCTGGAAGAGGAGCTGGCGGCCCCACGCCTCCTCGCTCGGCCCTTCGTGGGCGACCTCGTTCGCGGCGAGCCGGGCGGCCAGCGCGTCGAGGTCGGGCGCGGACACGACGAGGCCGCCGATCGGGGCCATGCCGGGGAACCAGGAGGCCAGCAGCAGCGTGGTCGCCGCCCCCTTGGGCGCGACGGTGAGCCAGCGGCCCATCGGGAACGGGTTGTCGGTGCGTACCTCGAAGTCGAGCACGCCGGTGTAGAAGTCGAGCGCCCGCGCCTGGTCGGCGACGGGCACGGTGACAGTGAGGATCCCAGAAATCAGCACGTCAGCCACTATACGTAGGATTTTTCCGACATATCAAGTCGCCGGGCGAAATATCGGGGATATCCCCGATAGGCCACGGGCGGCGTTCTCCGTAGACTGGGGATCATGCGTATCGACGACTACGTGGCCGACCTCGATCGCGCACTGTCCGGGCCGTCGGGCCCCAAGCGCGACCTGGTCGTCGAAGCGCGGGACAGCCTGTCCGACACCGCCGACGCCCTGGAGGCCGACGGCCTCGAACGCGCCGAGGCCGAACGGCTGGCGGTCGCGGAGTTCGGCCCGGTCGCCGAGATCGCGCCGAGCTACCAGACCGAGCTCACCGCCGTGGCCGGCCGCCGGCTCGGACTGCTGCTGTTCATCAGCGTCCCGCTGACCGCGCTCATGTGGTCGGTGGTGTGGCGCGTCTACCCCACCGACCCGTCGGTCTGGGTGGGCCGGCCCGCCTGGTACCACGTGGTCTCGCGGCTGCTCGACATCTGCCAGCTCGCGACCGGCCTCTACGGCGGCGTCGCCCTGCTGGCGCTGGGCCGGGGCGCCCGCTGGATCCGCCGCCCGCGCCTGGTCACCCGGTCGCTGGGCGTCGTCGTGTGGGGCATGTTGCCGATCGCGGGCGCCATGAGCCTGGCGTTGTCCTACGGCCCCTCCGGGCCGGGCACGATGACCAGCTACCTGCCCGCGTTCCTGGCCAATCTGGTCACGACCGCGTTCTGGGGTCTGCAGATCTACGGCGCGACCCGCTGCCTGCGGGTCACCCGCGCCCGCTGACCCGTCACCGACCCCGTCAGCCCTGAGGCCCGCACTTCACCCTGAGGCGCGCGCCTCGCCCTGGAGCACGCTGCCGATCACGCTGGCGAACTCCCGCCAGGCCGACCGCTCCCCTTCGAGCTGTTTCCTGCCCGAGTCCGTCAGCCGGTACGTGCGCCGCTTGCGCCCGCCCACCGTCGCCCACTCGCTGGCCAGGTAGCCGATGCGCTCCAGCCGCCGCAGCGCCGGATAGACGGTGCCGGTGGGCACGCTCAGCGCACCCCCGCTGCGCTCCTGGAGCGCCTCGATGATCGCGTAGCCGTGCAGCGGCTCCCGCTCCAGCACCGAGAGCAGCAACGCGTCCATGTGCCCGCGCAGCGCGTCTGGATTCATGCCCTAGATCCTAGACAACCGGTTCGCATGTAGCCAGTCTACATGTAGGCTGCCTATATGTAGGTAGACACAACAACGGAGTCGATGGAATGGACGTACTCGAACTCGCCCGCACGCAGTTCGCCGTGACGGGAAGCCTGCACTTCCTGTTCGTCGTGCTCACGCTCGGGCTGGCGCCGATCGTGGCGCTCATGCACACCCGCCACGTCATCTCAGGCAGCGCGCTGCACGGAGGCATGACCAGGTTCTGGGGGCAGGTCTACGTCATCAACTACGCCCTGGGCATCGTCACCGGACTGGTGATGGAGTTCCAGTTCGGGTTGTCGTGGAGCGGGCTGTCCGACTACGCCGGAGACGTGTTCGGCGCGCCGCTGGCCATGGAGACGCTGGTGGCCTTCTTCCTGGAGTCCACCTTCCTCGGACTGTGGATCTTCGGCTGGGGACGCCTGCCCAAGTGGCTGCACCTGGCCTGCATCTGGCTGGTGACGCTGACCGCGTACGCCAGCGCGTTCTTCATCATGGTCGCCAACTCCTTCCTGCAGAACCCGGCGGGCTCGGTGGTCAGGAACGGACGGCTGGAGCTGGTCGACTTCGGCGCCCTGCTGACCAACAAGACGCTGGTCTTCTCCTTCCCCCACGTCATCGGCGCGGGACTGCTCACCGGCGGCCTGGTGCTGGCCGGGGCGAGCGCGTACCGGCTGCGGCGCCGTACGCAGGACACGCTCTTCTTCGGCAAGTCGCTGCGCACCGGGGTCGGCGTGGCGGCGCTCGGCGCCTTCCTGGCCATGGGCTTCGGATACGCGCAGTTCGGCGGCATCCAGGAGGGCAAGTTCGACGGCGGCGGCGGAGGGGCGGTGCCGCTCGGTCTCATGATCGAGATCGGCCAGCTCCTGGCGTTCGTGTTGTTGTTCCTGATCCTGCCGATCATCTACTGGCTGCCGCGCTGGCGCTGGACGCATCCGGTACTGATGATCATGACGCCGCTGCCGTTCGTGCTGGCGATCCTGGGCTGGATGGCCAGGGAGATCGGCCGCCAGCCGTGGATGGTGTGGCACAAGCTCACCGTGGCCGACGCGCTGACGCCGGGGCTGACCTCGGGCATGGTCACGGCCTCGCTGATCGGGTTCGCCACCGTGCTGGGGCTGCTCGCGGTCGTCGACTACGTCCTCATCGCCCGGGTGATCCGGCGGGGCCCGTACGGCCTCGACCTCGGGGCGTCACCCGCCGGCGCCGAGCCCGCCCCGGCGCTGAGCCACTAGGAGTGCTGACATGGAAGTGATCTGGTTCCTGTTCTTCGCGGTGCTGCTGACCGGGTATTTCGCCCTGGAGGGCTTCGACCTCGGCGTCGGCCTGCTGCTGCCGGTGCTGGGCAGGACACGCGAGAGCCGCGACCGCATGGTGGCCGCGATGGCGCCGTTCGTGCTGGCCAACGAGGTGTGGCTGGTGGCGGTGGCCGGGACGCTGTTCGGGGTGTACCCGCGGCTGGAGGGCGAGGTGCTGTTCGGGCTCTACCCGCTGGTCGTGGCCATGCTGCTGAGCTGGATCGTGCGCGACGCCGGGCTGTGGTTCCGGCGCCGGCTGGACGGCGGTGGCTGGCGCGGGTTCTGGGACGCGCTGATCGCGTTCGGGTCGCTGGGGTTGTCGTTCGGATGGGGGATGACGCTGTACGCGGCCGCCACGGGGTTCACCTCCTCGCCGGTGAATCCGGTCGGGGTGCTGCTGGGCGTGCTGGTGACCCTGCTGTTCGCCTTCCACGGGTGGACGTTCCTGGCCTGGCGCACGCCGGGCGCGTTCGGGGCCGTACGGTCGGGGCGGGCGTTGCTGCTCTCGGGCCTGGTCTCGGCGCTGCCGGCGGCCGGGCTGCTCGTGGGGGCGATGCCGTACCTGCTGGAGCACAGCGCTCCTGCGGCTACGTTGAATGTGCTCAGTGTCATGGCGTTGCCGTTCGCGCCGGTCATGCTGGGCGCGCAAGTATGGGTATGGCGGACTTTCCGGCCAGGTAAGGGCGCCGTCCCACTCCCCTCGTTCTTCTGAAGGCCACGTGCACAAGGATCTCCTGCGGCTCATGCGGGCCGAGCGCTCGGTACGCCGCCACCTGACCGTCACCATGGTGGCGGCCGTACTGGCCGGGCTGCTCGTGCTCGCGCAGGCCGAGTTGCTCGCCGGCGTGCTGTCCGGCCGGTTCACCGCCGCCGCGCTGGGCGCGCTCGCCGCCGTGGTGGGCGTACGGGCGCTGCTCGCCTGGACGCAGGGCGTCTTCGCCGGGCGCACCGCGACGGGCGTGAAGTCCGCGCTGCGCCACCGGCTGCTGGCCCGCCTGGGCGAGCTGGGCCCGTCCAGGCTGACCGGCCACCGGTCGGGCGAGCTGGTCACCCTGACCGGCCGGGGCCTGGACGGCCTGGACGCCTACCTGACCGGCTACCTGCCCTCGATCGCCGTGGCGGCGGTGGTGCCGGTGGCGGTGCTGGTCCGGCTGTTCACCGCCGACCTGGGGAGCGCGGTGATCGTGCTGATCACGCTGCCGCTGATCCCGGTCTTCGGCGCGCTGGTCGGCATGACGACCAAGACCGTGACCGAGCGGCAGTTCCACGCGCTGTCGCGGCTCGGCGGGCACTTCCTCGACGTCGTGCGCGGGCTGCCGACGCTGCGCGCCTTCGGGCGGGCCCGCTATCAGGCGACGGTCATCCGGCAGGTCGCCGACGCCCACCGGAGCGCGACCATGCGCACGTTGCGGGTGGCGTTCCTGTCGTCGCTGGTGCTGGAGTTGTGCGCGTCGTTGTCGCTGGCGCTGGTGGCGGTGCCCATCGGGCTGCGGCTGCTCGGCGGGTCGCTGGACCTGACGACGGCGCTGCTGGTGCTGCTGCTGGCGCCGGAGGCGTACCTGCCGCTGCGGGCCATGGGGACCCGGTTCCACGCCTCCATGGAGGGGGTGGCCGCCGCCGACGCGGCCTTCTCCGTCCT
Organism: Nonomuraea spiralis; assembly: GCF_014648435.1. Classification (GTDB taxonomy): domain Bacteria; phylum Actinomycetota; class Actinomycetes; order Streptosporangiales; family Streptosporangiaceae; genus Nonomuraea; species Nonomuraea spiralis. The sequence continues at coordinate 446,061 of NZ_BMRC01000007.1, read as the reverse complement.
GGACGGCGAGGCCGGGGACGCCCCCGGCGCCGCGCGCCCGTACGAGGGCCACGGCGCCCCCGAGATCCGCCTGGAGAACGTGACCGTCCGCTACCCCGGCAGGGACGAGGCCGCCCTGGAGAACGTCACCCTCACCATCGCCCCCGGCGAACGGGTGGCGCTGGTCGGCGAGAGCGGCGGCGGCAAGAGCACGCTGCTGAGCCTCGTCCTCGGCTTCGTACGCCCGCAGGAGGGGCGCGTCCTGGTCGGCGGCACGGACCTGCGCGAGCTGGACCTGGAGAGCTGGCGCGCCGCCCTGGCGTACGTGCCGCAGCGGCCCCACCTGTTCACCACGTCCGTGGCCGACAACATCCGGCTCGGCGCGCCCAGGGCCACCGAGGAGCAGGTCAGGAAGGCGGCGGCGGACGCGCACGCCGACTTCGTGGACGGCCTGCCCGAGGGCTTCGGCACCGTGGTCGGCGAGCGCGGCGCGAACCTGTCGGCGGGCCAGCGGCAGCGGGTGGCGCTGGCGCGCGCCTTCTGCCGCCCGGACGCCACGGCGCTGCTGCTGGACGAGCCCACCGCCCGCCTCGACGGACGCAGCGAGGCCGCCGTCGTGGCCGCCACCGCGGACCTGGCACGGGGACGCACCGCCGTCATCGTCGCGCACCGGCCCGCCATGATCGACCTGGCCGACCGGGTCGTACGGGTGCACGAGGGCCGCATCGTCGCCGACACCACCCGCGACCGGCCACCCGCCGACCCGGACGGCGGCACGATGAGGGAGCCGCAGGGCGTGGCCTCCCTTCCTGAGGGGAGCGGGCGATGAGCCGGCGCATGGGCACGCGGCTGGCCTGGGCGGTGCTGGCCGGCGCCGCCGCCGACCTGGCCGGGCTGGGGCTCATCGCGGCCGCCGCCTGGCTGATCACCAGGGCCGCGCAGCAGCCGTCCCTGGCCGCGCTGAGCGTGGCCATCGTGGCGACCAGGGCGTTCGCGACGGGCAAGGGCGTCTTCCGCTATGCCGAGCGGCTCACCGGGCACGACGTGGCCCTGCGCGCCCAGGCGGGCACCCGCGAACGGCTCTACGAGGCGCTGATCCCGCCCCAGCGTCCCCGCCACGGCGGCGCCGACCTGCTCAGCCGCATGGTGGACGACACCGAGGCCGTCCAGGACCTGCTGGTGCGCGCGCTGCTCCCGGCCGCCGCGGCCCTCCTGACCGGACTGGCCGCGGTCGTCATCGGGCTGACCGTGCTGCCGGTGACGGCACTCGTACTGCTGGCCGGGCTCGTGGTGGCGGGGGTGCTGCTGCCCGCCGCGACCGCCGCCGCCGCGCGCCGCTGGTCGGCGCGGATCGCCCCGGCCAGGGCCGCGCTGGCGGCCCGCGTGGCCGACCTCGTGCACGGCTCGGCCGACCTGGCCGCCTACGGCGCGGGCGAGCGGGCCCTGACCGGCGCGCTGGCCGCCGACGAGACGCTGGCCGCGCTGGAGCGCCGCCAGTCGCGCGTGCACGCCGCCGCCCTGGCGGTCGGCACGCTGACGCAGGGCCTGACGGTGGCGGCCATCGTGCTGCTCGCCCAGGGGGCGGGCGCGGGCTCGGTCGCCACGGCGGTGCTCGCTCTCACCGCGCTGGTGTCGTTCGAGCCGGTGTTGCCGCTGGCGGCGGCGGGCGAGCGTATGGCCGGGATCACCGCGGCGATCCGGCGGCTGCGCGAGGTGCGCGCCGCCGCCCCGGCCGTCGCCGAGCCCGCCGCGCCCGCGCCCGTGCCCTCCGCTCCCCTGACGGTCGAGGTCGACGACCTCGTCGTACGGCACCCCGGCGCCGCCAGGCCGGCCCTCGACGGCGTCTCCCTGCGTCTGACGCCCGGCCGCCGGGTCGCGATCGTGGGCCCGAGCGGCGCGGGCAAGAGCACGCTGCTGGCCGCGCTGATGCGCCTGGCCGAGCCGGAGTCGGGCAACATCCGCGTCAACGGCGCCGACCTGCGTGATCTGTCGGGCGACGACGTCCGCACCCTGATGACCGGCCTGACCCAGGACCCGTACATCTTCCGCACCACCCTGCGTGACAACCTCCGCCTGGCCGGGCCGGAGGCCGACGACGAACGGCTGGGCGCGGCCGTACGGGAGGCCAGGCTCGGCCCGTGGGTCGAGCGCACCGGCTGGGACGCCGAGCTCGGCGAGGACGGCAGGACCGTCTCCGGCGGCCAGCTCCAGCGCCTGGCCCTGGCCAGGGCACTGCTGTACGACCCGCCCGTCCTCCTGCTGGACGAGCCCGCCGAGGCGCTGGACGAGGAGACCGCCGACCGCCTGATGGCCGACCTGCTGGACGTCATCAGGGACCGCACCACCGTGCTGGTGACCCACCGGCTCAAGGGCCTGGAGTCCGTCGACGAGGTCGTGGTGCTCGACGAGGGCCGCGTCGTCCAGCGGGGCCGCCACGACGAGCTCGTGGCCGTGCCGGGCTACTACCGCGATCTTTGGGAGTCCGAAGCCCTCACCAGGCGGTAAGCGTCTGTCGATCGACCACTCCTTGGGTTTGCTTTGCCATCAGGTTTACGATACAAACCTGTTTGCGAGTAAGAGGAGTTGGCATGGTTGAGGATGATCACGCGCGTACCCCCGAGGAGACGCTGCGGCTCATCGAGCAGCAGCGCACCGCCACGGTCAAGCGGCTGCACGGCGACCCTCTGCTGCTCTACACGCCCTGGGGTGTGGCGTGGGCCCTCGGCTTCACGGCGCTGTTCCTGCACTACGGCCTCGACGGCGTCCCCTACGCGCCGATCTCCAGCGCGCAGGCCCTGACGGTCTTGTTCGCGGGCATGTCGCTGGCCGGGGCGATCGCCGTCTTCGGCATGGTGAAGATGGGCGCGCAGGTCCGCGGCGAGACCTCGGCCAAGGGCATGATGTACGGCTACGCCTGGTCCGCGGGCATCGTCTCCATGACGGTGATCGCCATCCGGATCAGCCCCCAGCTCCCGCCCGGCGAGAGCGGCCTGCTGTGGGGCGGCGGCTTCATGATGCTGGTCGCGCTGCTCTACATGGCCGGCGGCGCGATCTGGACGTACTGGCCGATGTTCTTCGTCGGCGTGTGGACGGCGGTCGTCAACGGGGTGGGCGTCATGCTCGGGGCCGGCTGGCACGCGCTGTTGACGGCCGTGCTCACCGGCGGCGGCTACATCGCGGCCGGCATCGTGCTGCGGCGGCGGATGTGAGCCCCGACGGCGCCGTGCCCGAGCTCGACCCGGTGATCCACGCGCAGGCCAGGCTGCGGGTGGTCGCCACGCTCAACACCCTCGGCGAGCGCGACGAGATCGCGTTCCCGTCGCTGAAGGACCTGCTCGGGATGACGGCCGGCAACCTCTCGGTGCACCTGACCAAGCTGGAGGACGCCGGTTACGTCCGCATCACCAAGACGCACAAGGGCCGCACCCCCGTCACGTACGTGGCGCTCACCCGGCGCGGACGCCTGGCATTCGAGGACTACACCAAGGCGATCCGCGCCTTGCTCGACAACGCTGGAGGAACCTTATGACGGCCCTCGCCAGAACGGTGGAGGTCACCCGCCGCTACGGGGACGTGCTCGCGCTCGATCGCGTCTCGCTCGACATCCGGGCGGGCGAGCTGGTCGGCCTGCTCGGCCCGAACGGGGCGGGCAAGTCCACCCTGATCAACCTGTTCGTCGGGCTGCGCCGCCCGACCTCCGGCACGGTCGAGCTGCTCGGCGGCTCGCCGCAGAATCCCGTGGTACGCCGCGGCATCGGCGTGACCCCGCAGGAGACCGGTCTGCCGGACTCGCTGAAGGTCGGCGAGATCACCGACTTCGTACGCGCCCACTTCCCCGACGCGCTCGGCAAGGACGAGCTGCTCGACCGCTTCGGCCTGAGCGAGCTGGTCAAGCGCCAGGTCGGCAGCCTGTCCGGCGGTCAGAAGCGGCGCCTGGCCGTGGCGCTGGCCTTCGTCGGCCGGCCGCGCTTGGTGTTCCTGGACGAGCCCACGACCGGGCTCGACGTCGAGGCCAGGCGCACCCTCTGGGACGGCATCCAGGCCTTCCACAACGAGGGCGGCACGGTCGTCCTGACCAGCCATTACCTGGAGGAGATCGAGGCGCTGGCCCAGCGCGTGGTGGTCGTCGGCCAAGGACGGGTGCTGGCCGACGACACCGTGCGCGCCGTACGCGACATGGTGGGGGTACGGCGCGTCTCGCTCGACGCCGGCGACCTGCCCGATCTGCCCGGCGTGCTCAGCACCGAACGCCAGGACGGCCGCGTCAGCCTGCTGACCACCGACCCCGACCGGCTGGTGGTGGAGCTCGTGCGCAGCGGCACGCCGTTCTCGGGCCTGGAGGTCAGGCCGACCACGCTGGAGGAGGCCTTCCTCACCATCACCGCGAAGGAGAACGCGCATGTCTAGCCTGATCCTGGCCCACACCCGGCTGCGGCTCGTCGAGCAGTTCAGGGTGCCCATCGGGATCCTGGCCAGCTCACTGTTCCCGGCGATCTCGATGCTGGCGTTCGTGGTGCCGTTCGCGGGCGAGGACCCGGTGGCGGCGACGTCGGCGACGGGGTCGCTGATGTTCTTCGGCGCCATGTCGTCGGCGGTGATCGGGCTGAGCGCCACCGTCTCGCAGGACCGTGAGCAGCCGTGGGACCCCTACACCCGTACGCTGCCCGCCGGGCCGTTCCCGCGCCTGGCCGGGCGGATGATCTCGACCGTGGTGCTCATGCTGCTGTCGGTGGTGCCGGTGCTGGTGGTGGGGGCGCTGCTGACCGAGGCGGTCATCACGCCTGGGCGGCTGGTCCTCGGGCTGCTGGCGCTGATCGCCGGGGGTGTGCCGTTCATGCTGATCGGGCTGTTCATCGGCCTGACGCTGCCGTCGAAGGCGGCGCTCGCGGTGGCCCAGATCGTGTTCTTCCCCGTGGCCATCGTGGGCGGGCTGATCCTGCCGCCGCAGATCATGCCGGACATCGTCGAGAGCATCTCCCCGTACGTGCCCTCCAGGGGCGCGGCCGAGCTGATCTGGGCGGCGATCTCGGACGTGCGCCCCGACCCGGTGGCGCTGATCATGCTCGGCGTGTGGACGGTGATCGCGGCGGCGGCCGCCACGTGGGCCTACCGCCACGACGAAGGCCGCCGGTTCGCCTGAGGGTTCTCCTGATGGGGGGGTGTGCCGCCGAGTCCGCAGCGATCTCAACGGCACACCCGTCTCCGGGAGGGGGTCCTTGTGTTTACTTCTTCTCTTGGAGGGAGACGGTGGCCTCGGCCGACTGACCGTCCCTCATATATGTGATCTTGACCTGTTGGCCCGGTTTGAAACCTCTGACCTGTCCAACAACCGTATCGCCTGAGTCAACCGGCGTGTCGCCGATCTTGGTGATGAGGTCGCCTTCCTTCAGTCCGGCCTTGGCCGCCGGGCTGCCCGCGGTCACCTGCCTGATCAGGGCGCCGGGCACGTCGCCGGTGGCGTCGGTGACGCTCACGCCGAGGAAGGCGTGGCTGACCTTGCCGTTCTTGATGAGCTGCTCGGCGACCTGCTTGGCGGTGTTGACGGGGATCGCGAACCCGACGCCGCCCCCGGCCGCGTCGGAGGCGATGGCGGTGTTGATGCCGACGAGCTGGCCGGCCGCGTTCACCAGCGCGCCGCCGGAGTTGCCGGGGTTGATCGCGGCGTCGGTCTGGATGACGTCGCCGATCGTCGTGCCCTGCACCGGGCTCTGCTGCTGCTCGCCGCCGAAGCCGGGCGGCAACTGCTGACGCTGCTCGCCGCCGAGGTTGAGCGTACGGTTCAGGGCGCTGATGATGCCCCTGGTGACCGAACCGTCCAGGCCGAGCGGGCTGCCGATGGCCAGTACGTCGTCGCCGACCTTGAGCTGGTCGCTGTCGCCGAGATCGGCCTTGGTCAGCCCCGAGACGTCCTGCGCCCTGATGACCGCGAGGTCGGTGGGCGGGTCGGTGCCGACGACGGTGGCCTTGGCCGTCTTGCCGTCGCTGAACTTGACGGTCATCTGACCGCCGCCCTGCGCCGCGCCGACCACCACGTGGTTGTTGGTGAGGATGAGGCCGTCCTCGGAGAGCACGACGCCCGACCCCTCACCCGTCTGCCCCTGGATCATGACCACCGACGGCTGCACCCGCTCGGCCACCTCGGCGGTGGAGAGCTGGTTGGAGGCCTGCCGCAACTTCGGGCTCGGCGCGCTGACCACCTGCTGCGGCTGGGGCTGGAACGCGGTGGCGGCGGCGGCTCCCACGACCCCGCCGCCGATGGCCATCGCGGCCAGGGCGAGCCCGGCCACGGCCTTCTGCCCGGCGGTCAGACGCGGCTTGACGGGGGCGGACGGCGGAGGAGGAGGCGGCGGCTGCTCCATGGCGATCGTGTCCCGACGGGGGAAGCCCCCGGCGGCCGGAGGCGTGGCGCCGAACTGGCTCCACCCACCGGTGCCCTGCTCGTGAGGCTCGTTCGCGTTCATCTGTCATCTCCCTCAAGTCCCTATGCCTCAAGGGTGCCAAGACCGGCGTAAGAGCTGGTTAAGGCGTTGATCGGAACTCTGTGAGACGGCTCACTCACACCTTATCTCCGCTGCTCAACGGCCCAAGTTTGTCCGCACAAAAAGGAGAAAAAGATCTAAAGACGGTTCAGGCGCTTCCTCAGGTCCGCGCAGAAGCCATCCCTTCGACCGGAGGAGGCGCAGCCACAGGGACCCTCGATGCCCCGTGAGGCCGACTAGCCGGTGACGTTCCGCCTCCGCCTGCGGGTCAATACCAAGTACCAGGCCCACGTACTTGCGGTGAACATCAGAGCGCCGAGGCCGATCCGCAGCCATGGCTGGGTGTGACCAGACACTCCGATCAGCACCATCGCAGCGAGGAAGCAGAACAATCCGGCCGCGGAGATCGCGGCGGGAACCATCCAGCCGTTCCGGGTGGAGGCAAGTCCTGACGCGGACATGGCGCCGGAGGTCTTCGTCACAACCCCCATTCTTCAGCTTTCCGCGGCCCTGTGTGAAGGCTCCCTTGATCACGACCCGGGCGCGCCGCCCTCGTAACATTCCCACCATGCGAACGATCACAGGGTTGTTGGTCGCGGTGGGAACGCTGCTCATCGTCTGGGGCCTGATCAAGGGCCTGCTCTACACGCGGTCGCCGCGCTGGTCACCGAGCGGCTGAGCCGGCACTGACCCGGCGCCGCCGACGGCCGGCGCTGTTCGGCAGCCTTCAGGTGCTGGTGGGCCAGTATTCGTCTCTGAGGAGACGCTTGTAGAGCTTGCCCGTGGGGTGGCGTGGGAGCTCGTCGCGGAAGTCGACCGACTTCGGGCACTTGTAGTGCGCCAGCCGCTCCCGGCAGTACGCGATCAGCTCCGCCTCCAGCCCCGGCCCCGCCTCGGCCGCCGTCATCGGCTGGACCACGGCCTTGACCTGCTCCCCCATCTCCTCGTCCGGCACCCCGAACACGGCCACGTCGGCCACCTTGGGATGCACCGCCAGTACGTTCTCCGCCTCCTGCGGGTAGATGTTCACCCCACCCGAGATGATCATGTACGAGCGGCGGTCCGTGAGGTACAGGAAGCCGTCGGCGTCGAGGTGGCCGATGTCGCCGAGGGTAGTCCAGCCCCGGCCCTTCGGGTCCTGTGCCGAGCGGGTCTTGCCGGGGTCGCCGTGGTACTCGAAGCGGGCGCCGTTCTCGAAGTAGACCGTGCCGTGCTCGCCGGGCGGCAGGTCCTCGCCCTCCTCGTCGCAGATGTGCACGACGCCGAGCAACGAGCGGCCGACCGTGCCCTTGTGCTCCAGCCAGTCCCGGGAGCCGACGTAGAGGAAGCCGTTGCCCTCGGTGCCCGCGTAGTACTCGTGGACGATCGGCCCCCACCAGTCGATCATCTGCTCCTTGACCGGTACGGGACAGGGCGCGGCGGCGTGGATGGCGCAGGTCAGCGAGGACAGGTCGTACTTCTTACGGGCTTCCTCGGGCAGTTTGAGCATCTTGATGAACATCGTCGGCACGAGCTGCGAGTGCGTCACCCCGTACCGCTCGACCAGCCGCAGGTACTCCTCGGGGTCGAAGCGTTCCATCACCACCACCGTCGCGCCGAGCCGCTGGAAGGACAGGCAGTAGCGCAGCGGGGCGGCGTGGTAGAGCGGCGCGGGCGAGAGGTAGACGCTGTCCGCGGACGGCGCGAACAGCCCCTGGATGAGCTTGACCAGCGTGTTCGACTCGGTGAGCGGGGCCAGCGAGGCGGCCACCTTGACACCCTTCGGACGGCCGGTCGTGCCGGAGGAGTAGAGCATGTCGGCGCCCTGGCACTCGTCGGCGATCGGGGTGACCGGGCAGCCGGCCACGGTCTCCTCGTAGGAGGTGAAGCCCTCGGCGACGCCGTCGAGCATGAGCCGCAGCTCCACGCGCGGCGTGGCGCCGGTGATCGAGGTGGCCACCTCGGCCAGGTCCGCGCTGGAGATGAACGCCCGGGCGCCGCAGTTGTCCACGATGTAGGCCAGCTCGTCGGTGTGCAGCCGGGAGCTGATCGGCGTGTAGTACAGGCCCGCGCGGTGCGCGGCCCAGGCGACGGCCAGGAAGAGCGGGTGGTTGGCGAGCATGAAGGCGACGTGGTCGCCCGGTGCGAGCCCGGCCGCGCGGAAGGCGTGGGCCAGGCGGTTGGACTGCTCCTCCAGCTCGCGGTAGGTGATGACCTGCCCGGAGCCCGCCATGATCACAGCGGGCTTGTCGGGGGTGACGGCTGCGATGGCTCCCGGGTACATGACCAGAACAGTATTCGGTCGCCTGGCGGCGGCGCTAGGGCGCGCCGAAGCCGCGGTCCCGGCGCCGGGACCGCGGCTTCAGTGACGTACCGGAGGCACCGCTCCATGGCGGATCACACCGTGGCGGGATCACTCCGCGGGGATGACGGATCCCTCGTACTTCTGCTTGATGAAGTCCTTGACCTTCTGGTCCTGGAGGAGCTTGCCGAGGGTGACGACGGCGGCGTCCTTCTCGTGGCCGGTCTGCACGACCAGGCCGTTGACGTACGGGTTGCCCTCGGTCTTCTCCAGCGCCAGCGCCTGGCTCGCGGGCTTGAGCCCGGCCTCGATCGCGTAGTTGCCGTTGATCACCGCGGCGTCCACGTCGTCGAGCGAGCGCGGGAGCTGGGCCGCCTCAAGGGGCTTGAACTGGAGCTTCTTCGGGTTGTCGGTGACGTCGCGCTCGGTGGCCGCGGTGCCGGCGCCGTCCTTGAGCTTGACCAGGCCGTTGTCGGCGAGCAGCTTGAGCGCGCGGCCGAGGTTCGTGGCGTCGTTCGGCAGGGCGACCGTCGCCCCTTCGGCCAGCGCCGGCAGCGAGGTGATCTTCTTGGAGTACAGGCCGAGCGGCTCCAGGTGCACCGGGGTGACGAAGCTCAGCTTGGTGCCCTTGGAGGCGTTGAAGTCGTCCAGGTAGGGCTTGTGCTGGAAGAAGTTCGCGCCCAGCTGGCCCTCGTCGAGCTGCACGTTCGGCTGGACGTAGTCGGTGAACTCGACGATCTCCAGGTTCAGCCCGGCGGCCTGGGCCAGGTTGTCCTTGACGAACTTCAGGATCTCGCCGTGCGGGACGGGGCTCGCGCCCACCTTCAGCACGATGTCGGCCGACTCGGCCGCGGGGGTCGGGGTAGCGGACTGCGACGTACCGCATGCGGCGAGCAACAGGGACAGCGCAGCAGCACCCAATATCGAACGAATTTTCATGATTTTTCCTTACTTATGTGAAATACGCCGAGCGACCCAGTCGCCCAGACTCTGCAGAATTTGCACGATGACGATGAGCAGGACGACGGTCACGATCATCACGAGCGTCTCGAACCGCTGGTAGCCGTACCGCACGGCCAGGTCGCCGAGCCCGCCTCCGCCGACGGTGCCCGCCATGGCCGAGTACCCGATGAGCGCGACGATCGTGACGGTCAGCCCCGACACCAGGCCGGGCAGCGCCTCGGGCAGCAGGACCTTGCGCACGATGGCGGTCCGGCTCGCCCCCATGGCCTGCGCCGCCTGTACGACGTCCGTACCGACCTCGCGCAGCGCCGTCTCGACCAGCCGCGCGAAGAACGGCACGGCCCCCACGGTCAGCGGCACCACCACGGCGGCGGTCCCGATCGTGGTCCCGATCACGAGCCGGGTGAACGGGATGATCGCGATCATCAGCACGATGAACGGCAACGACCGCCCGATGTTGACGACGATCCCGAGCACGGACTTCAGCGCCGGCAACGGACGCAGCCCGCCCCGGTCGAAGGCCACGAGCGCCACGCCGAGCGGCAGCCCGAACAGCACGGTGAACAGCGTGGCCCAGCCCACCATCTGCGCGGTCTCCCACGTGGCCGGCCACAGCAGCGGAACGATCTCTTCCCAGGTCATGCGGCCTCCCCCGCGACTTCGACGAGCAGCCCCGACTCCCGCAGGAACGACAGCGCCGAGGACGACTCCGCGCCGGTCAGCGCCACGCGCAGGCGGCCGACCGAGCCGCCGGCCAGGTCCTCGATCGAGCCGCCGAGGATGTTGACGTCCACGTCGAACTTGCGCGCCATCTCCGAGACCAGCGGGCGGCCCGGGTCTCCGGTGAAGGTGAGCGTGACCGAGCCGGCCGGGGCGGGCTCGGGCAGCGGGAAGATCTCCCTGGTCAGGCGGGAGCCGGGGGTCCTGATGAGGTCGGCGATGGCGCCCGACTCCTCGATGCGGCCGCGCGCCATGATGGCGACCGAGTCGCAGACGCTCTTGACGACGTTCATCTCGTGGGTGATGAGCAGGATCGTCAGGCCCAGCTCGGCGTTGAGCCGCTTGAGCAGGGCCAGGATCGACTGGGTGGTGGCCGGGTCGAGCGCGGAGGTGGCCTCGTCGGACAGCAGCACCGACGGGTTGCCCGCCAGCGCCCTGGCGATGCCGACACGCTGCTTCTGGCCGCCGGAGAGCTGGTGGGGGCGGTCGCCGCCGCGTCCCGACAGGCCGACGAGGTCGAGCAGTTCGGCCACGCGCCGCTGCCGTTCGGCCCTGGGCACGCCCATGACCTCCAGCGGGAAGGCGACGTTGCCGGCGACCGTGCGCGAGGACAGCAGCGCGAAGTGCTGGTGGATCATGCCGATGCGCTGCCTGGCGCGGTTCAGCTCGCGGCCGGGCAGCGCGGTCAGGTCCTGCCCGGCGACGGTGACCGTGCCCGCGGTGGGGCGTTCGAGCAGGTTGACGCAGCGCAGCAGCGTGCTCTTGCCGGCGCCGCTCTGGCCGAGCACGCCGTAGATCTCGCCCTCGCGCACGTGCAGGTCGACGCCGTCGAGCGCGACGGTCTGGCCGTACTGCTTGCGCAGGCCGGAAGCCTGGATCACGGAAATTCCCCACGACTGAGAGCGGCCGGTACGCGGCCGCTTCTTGACACGAACATCACCGTCGGAGCGGTGGGATCTAGTGGCTGCCCGGAGGGAACGGCAGGTGACTCAGCCTGCGCAGCACGAAGCAAGGTGTGTGGATCATGGTGACCTTCGAGGAGAACGGGCGGGATCTGGTCTCTAACGGGCCGGCATTCGCCCCATACGCATGCGACAACACATGGCGTCCCGGTGGGCGCGGTGGTCGTTCGCGTATGCCTCGTTCACGCCGGTGCTAACGCCGCCTTTCCATACTCCTATTCCGGGGAATCGGGGTGATCTGCGTCACCTCGTACCGCGGTGAGGAAACCGCCGCCCTGGGCGGGGCGGCCGTACCGGGCGGCGAGGGCGGACAGCTCGACGACGTCGGCCCGCCAGCCGCGGGTGGTCAGCCAGGCGACGGCGTCCTCGCCGAGGCCGCCCTTCCACAGGGTGGCGACGCGGCGCAGCGCGGGCATCGTGCGCGCCCGCTCGATGAGCGCGGCGGCCGCGGCCCGGTCGTGCTCGAAGGCGAGTCTGCTGCCCGCCGCCGACAGCGCGCCGATCTCGCCGAGCAGCCGGCCGGCCTCGGCCGCGCTCAGGTAGATCAGCAGCCCCTCGACCAGCCAGGCCGTGGGCCGCGCCGGGTCGAACCCGGCGGCGCGCAACCTGCCCGGCCAGTCTTCGCGCAGGTCCACCGGCACCGGGACGCGCTCGCACCGCGCCGTCGCGCCCAGCTCCCGCAGCACGCCGTCCTTGAACGCCAGCAGCTCGGGCTGGTCGAGCTCGAACAGCCGGACCCCGGCCGGCCAGGCGAGCCGGTAGGCCCGGCTGTCGAGCCCGGCCGCCGGCAACACCACCTGGTCGCAGCCCGACTCCCGCAGGTAGTCGTCGAAGAACCTGGTCCTGAACGCCAGGTGGTCGCCGAAGACGCCGGCCGCCCCGCTCCCTTGCCCGGCGCCCGCCGCCGCCACGAAGGCGCCCGCGTACGGGTCGTCGAACAGCCGGTCGGGCCGCTCGCTCTCGCGCGCCCGTAACCAGGCCGCGCCCACCGCCGTCCTCGCCACTCCATTCATATCTCCAACGATACATCTCCAGCGATAAGATTGGCGACCATGAACGTGGCACGGATGCGAAGGCTCGGACGGCGGCTCGTGGAGCTGTCGAAGGCGGCGGCCGGCGAGACCAAGGGCCCGCCCCTGACCCCCGGCGAGGAGGCCGTCTTCGAGGACGTGCTGCGCCACCCGGGCAGCACCGTCGGCGAGATCCAGGCCAGGACGGGGTTCGTCCAGAGTCACGTGTCGGCCTCGGTGGCCAGGATGCGCGAGCGCGGCCTCGTCCAGGCGGCGCCCGATCCCGGCGACGGGCGGCGTACTCGGGTGACGGCGACGGACCTGGCCATGAACGCGGTCCACCGCCGCGCGGGCAGGCCGGTGGACGACGCGGTGCGCGCCGCGGTCGGCGACCCGGAACGCGCCGCCCGCGTCGTGGCGCTGCTGGAGGAGCTGGAGGCGCTCCTGATCACCGCCTGACCTCCTCAGTCGGACATGCGACCGCCCCGCCGCACCCGGAGGGGCCGGGTGCGGCGGGGCGGCGTAAGGGGCCGTGCCCTCTCGGGTCAGGCGGCTACCGTGGAGGCGACCTCGGCCGGGGCGAGCGCGATGTCGAGGACCTCGCGCACGTCGCTGACCGCGTGGATGGTCAGCTCGTTGCGGACCTCCTCGGGCACGTCGTCCAGGTCGGGCTCGTTGCGCGCCGGGATGAGCACCGTGGTGATGCCCGCCCGGTGGGCGGCCAGCAGCTTCTGCTTGACGCCGCCGATCGGCAGGACCCGCCCGGTCAGCGAGATCTCACCGGTCATGGCCACGTCGGCGCGGACCTGGCGGCCCGACAGGAGCGAGGCCAGCGCGGTGGTCAGCGTCACGCCCGCCGAGGGACCGTCCTTGGGAACGGCGCCCGCGGGGAAGTGCACGTGGACCGAGCGGTCCTTCAGCGCGGTGACCGGCAGCTCCAGCTCCGCGCCGTGCGAGCGCAGGTAGGACAGCGCGATCCGGGCCGACTCCTTCATCACGTCGCCGAGCTGGCCGGTCAGGGTCAGGCCGGTCTCGCCGGTCTCCGGGTCGGCCAGGGACGCCTCCACGTAGAGGACGTCGCCGCCGGCCCCGGTCACCGCCAGGCCCGTGGCCACGCCCGGCACCGAGGTGCGCTGGGTGGACTCGGGCAGCGACGACTCCGGCACGAACCGCGGCCGGCCGATGTAGCCGACCAGGTCGTCCGCGCCGACCGTGACGGGCAGCTCGTCCTTGGCCGCCACCTTGCGCAGGATCCTCGCGACCGCCCGCTCCAGCGAGCGCACGCCGGCCTCGCGGGTGTACTCGCCGGCCAGCCTCCGCAGCGCCGCGTCCTCGACCTTGACCTCCTCGGAGGTCAGCCCCGCGAGTTCGAGCTGCCTGGGCAGCAGGTGGTCGCGGGCGATCGAGACCTTCTCGTCCTCGGTGTAGCCGTCGAGGGTGACGACCTCCATCCGGTCGAGCAGCGGGCCGGGGATGGCCTCCAGCACGTTGGCCGTGGCCAGGAACAGCACGTCGGACAGGTCGAGCTCGACCTCCAGGTAGTGGTCGCGGAAGGTGTGGTTCTGGGCCGGGTCGAGGACCTCCAGCAGCGCCGCCGTGGGGTCGCCGCGGTAGTCGGCGCCGACCTTGTCGACCTCGTCGAGCAGGACGACCGGGTTCATCGAGCCGGCCTCGCGGATGGCCCGGACGACGCGGCCCGGCAGGGCGCCGACGTAGGTGCGCCGGTGTCCGCGGATCTCGGCCTCGTCGCGTACGCCGCCGAGCGCGACGCGGACGAACTTGCGGCCCATCGCGCGCGCCACGGACTCGCCCAGGGACGTCTTGCCGACCCCGGGAGGACCGGCGAGGGCCAGGACGGCGCCGCTGCGCCGGCCGCCCACCACTCCGACGCCCTTGTCCTGGCGGCGCTTGCGCACGGCCAGGTGCTCGATGATGCGGTCCTTGACGTCGTCGAGGCCCGTGTGGTCGGCGTCGAGCACGGCCCGCGCGCCGGTGATGTCGTAGTTGTCCTCGGTACGCTCGTTCCACGGGATGTCGAGCACGGTGTCCAGCCAGGTGCGGATCCAGCCGCCCTCGGGCGACTGGTCGGAGGTGCGCTCCAGCTTGTCGACCTCCTTGAGCGCGGCCTCGCGCACCTTCTCCGGCAGGTCGGCGGCCTCGACGCGGGCCCGGTAGTCCTCTTCCTCGCTCTCGGCGGTGTCGCCGTTGAGCTCCTTGAGCTCCTTGCGCACCGCGGCGAGCTGCTGGCGCAGCAGGAACTCGCGCTGCTGCTTCTCCATGCCCTCCTGGACGTCCTTGCGGATCGTCTCGGCGACGTCGAGCTCGGCGAGGTGCTCGCGGGACCACTCGATCAGCCTGGCGAGGCGGTCGGCCGGGTCGGCGGCCTCCAGCAGCTCGACCTTCTGCGCGGTGGTCAGCCAGGGGGTGTAGCCGGAGCTGTCGGCCAGCACCGAGGGGTCGTCGATCTGGTTGACCTGGTCGACGACCTGCCAGGCGCCGCGCTTCTGCAGGATGGTGGTGGCCAGGGCCTTGTACTCCTTGGCCAGCTCCTGGGCGCGTTCGCCGGCCGCCACGGTGTCGATCGTGTCGGCCTCGACCCACAGTGCGGCGCCGGGGCCGGTGGTGCCGGTGCCCACGCGGACGCGGTTGACACCCCGCACCACGGCGGCGGGCTCACCGCCCGGCAGCCTCCCGACCTGCTCGATCACGGCCTGGACGCCGACGGCGCCGTAACGGCCGTCGATCCGGGGAACGAGGAGGACCTGCGGCTTGTTACCACCGGACGCGCGGGCCGCGTCGATCGCAGCACGCACCTCGGAGTCGGACAGGTCCAGCGGAACCACCATGCCCGGCAGGACGACCTCGTCGTCGAGCGGCAGGACCGGGAGGATCAAGCTCTCACTCATGCGAACTCCAAAGGATTGAGTTATACCGACTCAATTCATCAGAGCGGGCCATTGTTCCCAACCTTGCCGATGTTCGCTCACGGCGATCGTAATGATGTAAGCGATACCTGAGAGTGAGGTCCGGATCAGACCTGGGGTTGACGCCGGACGGGCCGGCCTTCCGTATCCTTGACCAGGTGAATCACCGTGACCGGCGCTCCTCGCCCCCCGCCCCCGCGGGCAGCGCGCGTGCCGGCGCGTCCCCGTCCCCCGAACCGGTTGGTTCTCCCGAACCGGATGGCGTGAGCGGCGGGGCCGGGGCGGTGGCGTCGCGCCTCGCGGTCACGCTGGGGCGGGCTCTCCTGGCCGTGCTGCGGCCCTTCACGCTCGCGCTGCTCACCGGCAGCGCCGATCCCCCGCCACGGCCCCGTTCCCGGTGGCTGATGATGCCGGTGCCGCGGTGGCTCGCGCGGCTGGTCCCGGTCAAGACGTTCAGCCTGGTGCAGGTGGCCGAGCTCGTGCTGGCCGTGGAGCTGTTCGGCGTGACGCTGTCCACGGCCCAGGAGTGGAACGATCAGGCCGCGCTGACGCCGGGCGATCCGCTGCCGGTCTGGGGCGGGTTCGTCCTCCTGACGGGCCTGGCCGCCGGCCTGCCCGTGGCGTTGCGCAACCGGTGGCCGCTGGCGGCGTGGCGGGTCGCGATCGTCCTCGCCCCGGTCGCCGTATGCACCGACCTGACGATCGGCCGCGACGAGGGCTACGCGCCGTATCCGATGACGGTGGGGGTGGCGTTCCTGCTGGCGCTCTACTCCGTGGGCGTCCGCTGTGACCGGCGGATCGTGCTGGGGGCCGGGGTCGTCACGGCCCTGTTCCTGTGGGCCGCCGACGGCGACTCGATGCCGGTGGTGGGGGGCCTCGCGGCGGTCGTCCTGCTGTTCGGCCACAACGTGCGCGCCCGCCGCAACGCCACGGCGAGGCTCATCCAGGAGGAGCGGCGCACCCGGCAGGCCGAGGGCGCCCAGGCGGTGCTGGAGGAGCGCGCCCGCATCGCCCGCGAGTTGCACGACGTGGTCGCCCACCACATGTCGGTGATCGCCATCCAGGCGGAGGCGGTGCCGCTCAAGGCCGCGGGCGACCCGACGCAGCTGGAGGCCGGGCTGGCGGAGATCCGCGCGCTGTCCCTTGAGGCCATCACCGAGCTGCGGCAGGTCCTCGGCGTCCTGCGCGACAAGGACGGCCGCACCGACACCGCGCCGCAGCCCGGCCTCGACCGGCTGGAGGAGCTGGTGGCCAACGCCCGCAACGCGGGGCTCGCCGTCGTGGTCAGGCAGCGGCGGCCGGTCGGCGGGCTGCCGCCCGCGGTGGGGTTGTCGGCGTACCGGATCGTGCAGGAGTCGCTCAGCAACGCGATGCGGCACGCGCCGGGGTCGAGCGTCACCGTCGAGATCACGCGGGACGACGCCACGCTGCGCCTGCGCGTCGCCAACGGCCTCGGCCTGTCCCCCGCGGCCACGCCCGGGGCCGGGCAGGGGCTGGTGGGCATGCGCGAGCGCGCGGCGCTGCTCGGCGGCACGCTCGACGCCGGGCCCGCGAGGGGCGGCGGCTACCAGGTGAGCGCCGTGTTGCCGATCGAGGAACAGCCGACCGGGGAACAGCCGATCGAGAAGCAGCCGACCGGGAAGCAGCCGACCGGGAAGGCGGCCGAGGAGAGGGAGGGCCGCGCGTGATCCGCGTGCTGATCGCCGACGACCAGGGCATGGTGCGCACGGGCTTCACCGTGTTCCTGAGCGGGCAGCCGGACATCGAGGTCGTGGGCGAGGCGGCCGACGGCCGCGAGGCGGTGGCGCGCGCGGTCGAGCTGAGCCCCGACGTCGTGCTGATGGACATACGCATGCCGGTCATGAACGGGCTGGAGGCGACCCGGGAGGTGCTGGCGGCGAGCCCGGCCTCGAAGGTGCTCATCCTGACGACGTTCGACCTCGACGACTACGTCTACGAGGCGCTGCGGGCCGGGGCCAGCGGGTTCCTGCTCAAGGACGCCTCGGCGGCGCAGCTCGCGGAGGCCGTCCGGGTGGTCGCCGCCGGTGACGCGCTCATCGCCCCGGCGATCACCAAGCGGCTGATCCACGAGTTCGCCCGGCTGGGCGGCCCCCGTACCCCGACGGGCAGGCGGCCGGAGGAGTTGACCGAGCGCGAGACCGAGGTGCTCATCCTGGTCGCGCAGGCCATGTCCAACCAGGAGATCGCCCAGAAGCTGTTCGTGGCCGAGCAGACGGTCAAGACGCATGTGGGGCGGATGCTGACCAAGCTGGGGCTGCGCGACCGCGCCCAGGCCATCGTCTTCGCCTACGAATCCGGCCTCGTCCGCCCCGGCGAATGACCCGCCCTCCGAGGGGCCCACGTACACCCCGGGGGCGGCGGACGGGCGAACCGGGGGTAGGGGAACCGGCGCACACCCCGAGAGGCCGCGCGGGCCAGAGATGGGCGGGGGTGTGGGTGATGGGCTGGATGGGGTGGGGGTGTCACCATGGGGTGGAGTCGGCGTATTTCGGAGGGAGGAGGCGCGGGGCCGGTCTCCGGACGGGGGCGGGCGGACGCGCATAGCCCATGGAACCTCTAGAGCTTTTCCACCAGGTGGCCGAAACCGTGCCCGCCTACCGGACGTTCCTGGCCGAGCACGGTGTCGAGCCCGCGACCGTCACCACCCTGGAGCACTTCAGCCGCCTGCCGATGACGAGCAAGGACACCTACATCCGCCGCCACCCCCTCCCCGACCTGTGCAGGGACGGCGTGATCGGCGACCTCGTGGCCGTGTCCTCCGGCTCGACGGGCACGCCGTCGTTCTGGCCGCGTACGGTGGCCGACGAGCGGGTGATCGCCGCCCGGTTCGAAGAGGTCTTCAGGGACTCCTTCGGCGCCCGCGAACGCCGTACGCTGGCCGTGGTCTGCTTCGCCCTCGGCACCTGGGTCGGCGGCCTGTTCACCATCGACTGCTGCCGCCACCTGGCCGAACGCGGCTACCCGATCACCGTCGTCGCGCCCGGCACCGACCGCAGGGAGATCGCGCGGGTGCTGCCGGAGCTGGCGCCGCACTTCGACCAGGTGGTCCTGCTGGGCTATCCGCCGTTCCTGAAGAACGTCATCGACACCGAGCCGCTCCCCTGGGCCGACTGGGACGTCAAGCTGGTCACGGCGGGCGAGGTGTTCAGCGAGGAGTGGCGCACGCTGGTGGCCGGCCGCGCCGGGATGGCCGACCCGGTACGCGGCATCGCCTCCCTGTACGGCACCGCCGACGCCGGCGTGCTCGGCAACGAGACGCCGCTCTCGGTCGAGCTGCGCCGCTTCCTGTCCGCGCGGCCGGAGGCGGCCAGGGAGCTGTTCGGGGAGTCCCGGCTGCCGACCCTCGTGCAGTACGACCCCGGGGTGCGCTTCTTCGAGGCGCACGAGGGCACCCTGCTGTTCTCCGGCGACAACGGCGTCCCGCTGGTCAGGTACCACATCGCCGACGAGGGCGGCGTGATCCCGTACGAGCGCATGCTGGAGTTCGCGCAGCGGCGCGGCTTCAGTTCCACGGCGTCCGGCCCGCGGCACCCGTTCGTCTACGTCTTCGGCCGCAGCCACTTCACGTTGTCCTACTACGGCGCGAACGTCTACCCGGAGAACGTCGCGGTCGGGCTGGAGCAGCCGGAGGTCAGCGGGTCGGTGACGGGCAAGTTCGTGATGGAGGCGGCGGTGGACGCCGACCACGACCGGCATCTGACGGTCACGGTGGAGCTGATGCCCGGCGAGAAGCCGTCCGAGGAGGTGGCGCAGGCCGTGGGCACCTCGATCCTGGCCCAGCTCCTGCGGCTGAACAGCGAGTTCGCGAACTATGTGCCGGTGGCGCAGCAGACGCCGTTCATCCGGTTGCGGGAGGCCGGGGATCCGGAGTACTTCCCGCCGGGCGCCAAACATCGCTACACGCGGTAGGGCGCGGGGCTAGGCGGGCGTGCGGCGTACGACGACCAGCGCCACGTCGTCCTCGCGCGCCCCGAACGCCCCCAGCATGCGTTCGGCGAACTCCTCCAGATCGTCCTCGACGGTCTCGGCGAGCCGCCTGGCCCGCTCCATGCTGTCGTCGAGCAGGACGTGCCGGTCCTCCAGCAGTCCGTCGGTGAACAACATCATCGTGCCGCCGGGCGGCAGTTTCAGCCGGTCCACCTGGTACTCCTCGGGCACCGCGCCGAGCAGCAGGTTGCCCAGCGTGTGGTAGGAGCTGCCGGGCCCGGCGAACAGCGGCGGCATGTGCCCGGCGTTGGCCAGCTCGATCTCGCCGGTGGCCGGGTCGATGAGCATGAGGCAGACGGTGGCGGTCAGGCCCCGGTGGTAGCGCCGCATGAGCTGGTTGAGCAGGTCGAGCGACGCGCTCAGGTCCACCTGGGCGATGAGCGAGGCGCGCAGGGCGTGGCGCAGCTCGGCCATGACGGTCGCGGCGTGCAGCGAGTGACCCTCCACGTCGCCGATCGCGACCAGGACGCGCCCGTCGACCTGCAGCACCTCGTAGAAGTCGCCGCCCACCTCGACGTTGTCCACAGCGGGCTGGTAGCGCAGCGCGACCTGGAGGCCGGGCACCTCGGGGATGCGGCTGGGCAGCAGGCTGCGCTGCAGGGTCAGCGCGATGTCGTGCTCCTCGGTGTAGGCGCGCAGCGCGCCCAGCGCCAGTGCCAGTTGCTGGCCGAGCTGGCGCAGCAGGTTCACCTCGTCGGCGTCGAGCGGCGGTACGGCCTCGGCCCCCAGGTAGACCGGCGACGGGGAGTTCTTGGTACGGCAGAGCACGCCGGTCGCGGCGCCGTCGACGCGTACGTCCGGCAGCAGGCCCTGCCACTCGCCGGCGATCAGCGTGAACACCCGCGCCCTGGAGGCGTCCTTCAGCGCCAGCTCGGCGAGGCGGTCGAGCACGTCGGAGGCGGCGGGCTGGGCCTGGGCGGGCTCGCCGGGCCGGACCCGGTAGCGCCGCAGCCGTCCGTCGGGCGGCAGGGCGAGCGTGCCGCAGTAGCGGCCGAGCATCTCGGCCGTGCCCTCGACGGCGACGGTCAGCAGTTCGTCGAACGTCTCGGCCTCGTTCATCCGCAGCGTCACCTCGGCCAGCTTGGCCAGGCGTTCGGCCATCAGCTCGGCCCGCCAGCGCGCCCGGTAGTAGCGCAGCATGGCCTCGACGGTCGC
The DNA here is from genome assembly GCF_014648435.1 of Nonomuraea spiralis. Lineage (GTDB taxonomy): Bacteria > Actinomycetota > Actinomycetes > Streptosporangiales > Streptosporangiaceae > Nonomuraea > Nonomuraea spiralis. The sequence continues at coordinate 425,580 of NZ_BMRC01000007.1, read as the reverse complement.
GGCGAACTCGGTGGGCTCGATGGGCTCGGTCAGGTAGGCGTCGGCGCCGCGTTCCAGCCCTTCCGTACGGTCGGCGGGGGTGATCGCGTTGGCCGACACCTGGATGACGGGGATCGCGGCGGTGGCCGGGTCGGCCTTGATCAGCTCGCAGACCTCGTAGCCGCCGATGTCGGGCAGGCGGACGTCGAGGACGACGAGGTCGACCTCGTGCGCGGCGAGCATGCCCAGGGCCTCCTCGCCGCCGCTCGCCTCCAGCACCTGGTGCCCGGACCTGCGCAGCCAGCTCGACAGGATGTAACGCTTGGTGGGGGTGTCGTCGACGACCAGCACGCAGGCGGGCTCAGCCATCGCGGTTCTCTTCTCCCCCGCCGCCCTCCCCGCCCCCGCGGGCACTGCGGATGGCCTGGAGGAGTTGTTCCCTGCGCAGCCCGTGCTTGGACAACACCGGCCGGTTGCCCGGGGCCCGCTGCGGGGCGATGGTCACGACGACGACGGGGATGCCGCTCAGCCGCTCGTCCTCGGCCATCTCGTGCAGCAGCACGTTGCCGTCCACGCGGGGCATGAGCAGGTCGACGAGGATCACGTCGGGCGGGGTGGCGGCCATCAGGTCGAGCGCGGCGGCGCCGTCGGCGGCCTCGTCCACGTGCACGGTGAAGCCGTAGAGCATGCGGCGGGCGGCGGCGCGGAACACCTCGTCGTCGTCGGCGATCAGGACGCGTTCGACCTCTGGCGTGCCGATCTGGTGCGGCAGCCGCAGGGTGGCGGTGGTGCCCTCGCCCTGGGTGCTGGTCAGCTCCAGCGTGCCGGCGAGGGCTTCGGCGAGCCTGCGCGCGTACGGCAGCCCGAGTCCGGTGCCCTTCGCCTTGACCTGAAGCGAGCCGGGAACCTGGTAGAAGTCCTCGAACACGCGCCTCAAATGTTCCTCCGAGATGCCGATGCCGGTGTCGGTGACCGTGATGACGATCTCGCCTCTGGCTTCGTCGGCATGCGCGGCCAGCACTACCTGCCCGCTCTGGGTGAATTTGAGCGCGTTTGAGAGCAGATTCCGGAGGATTCTCAGCAACATGCTCTCGTCGGCGTACAGCTCGGCGGCCTCGGGCGCGATCTCGTGGCTCAGGGTCACACCGGCGCGCTCGCTGGTCGGGCGCATGGTGACGTGGAGCTGCCCGGCCATCCGCGCCAGGTCGACCAGCGTGGGCTGCGGGTCCAGGCGGCCCGATTCGGCCTTGGCCATGTCGAGCAGTTCGCTGACGAGTTCGAGCAGCGTCTGCGCGGAGTCGCCGATGAGGCCGACCTGGTGGCCCTGTTCCTGGGTCAGCGGCTCGCCGCCCGGGCCGGTCAGGAGCCTGACCAGGCCGATGACCGAGTTGAGCGGGGTGCGCAGCTCGTGGCTGACCGTGGCCCAGAACCGGTTGCGCGCCTCGATCGTCTCGCGGAGCTGGCCGGACTTCTCGTCCAGCTCGGCGTACAGGGCGACGACTCCCCTGTTGGTCTCCTCCAGCTCGGCCGAGAGCTGGTTGTACATGGCCAGCACGCCGGTGTTGGTCTCCTGCAGCTCGGAGTTGAGCCGCAGCACGTCCTCCAGGGTCTCGGCGAGCTCCCTGTTCTGCTCGCGCAACTCCTCCAACGCGCTGATCGGGGCCAGCTTCGCGAGGTCGGCGCGGATGACGTCCAGCGGGACTGTGGCGGGGCGCGGCCGGAGCCGTTTGGTGATGGTGACGCTGCCGTCGCCGACGGCGACGTCGTCCACGAGGCGGCCGGCCAGTTCCAGGCCCTCGGAGTGGTCCAGGCCGGAGGGCCGGGTGTGCCTGATGGTGATCACGAGCTGGTCGTGGCCGAGGGTGATCACGGCGGTCGCGCCCTGGCCGTACGCCTCCCGGCCCACCTCGCTGAGGGCGGTGGCCACCCTGATCTGGTCCTGCGACTCCATCCCGGCCAGCTCCGCGGCGGCGCGGCCGACGCGGCGCAGGACGAACACGTCCTGGTCGGTGTCGAGCCGGACGCGGATGAGCTCAGTTCCCGCCATCGCCGGGCCTCACCGTCACCACGCAGGCGTCGTCGCGCCTGCTGCCGGCCTCGCGCAGCAGGGTCGCGGCGATGACCGCGGGGGTGCGCGCGAACAGCCCCGGCACGCTCCCGGGGGCCCAGCGGTCGGTCAGCCCGTCGGAGTGCAGGACGACGGTGGCGTAGGAGGGGACCTGGTACTCGAACTGGCGCAGCGTGCGCCCCTGGTGGCCGGCGATGCCGGGGAGCGAGACCATGCCCTGCCGGCCCTCCGCGTCGGCGACCCAGCCGGAGACGTTGCCGAGCCCGGCGAAGGTGACGGCGCCCGGCCGCACGCGCGCCACCGCGACGGCGCCGCCGCGGGTCCGGTTCAGGCCGCGGTGCAGGTGTTCCAGGATGGAGACGGGCTCCTGCTCCAGCACCTGCTCGAACAGCTCGACGGCCGTCTGCGCCGCGACGGCGGCGATGTGGCCGTGGCCGAGACCGTCGCACAGCAGCACCGTCGTCGACTCGCCGTTCCTGGCGATGGCGAAGCCGTCCCCGCAGCTCACCTCGTCGCCGATCGGCCGGGTCAGGCCACTCGCGCGCAGCGGGGGGCCGGGTGTGTCGTCGGCGGTGAAGTGCATGACGAGCACGGTGCCCGTACCGGGCACCGAGTGGACGTCGTACCCGCTGGCGATGCGGGCGATGGCGCCCATGCCGATGCCGAGCGTGCCGGAGGTGGAGTAGCCGTCGCGCAGGGCGCGGGCCACGTCGGCCATGCCGGGCCCCTTGTCCACCGCGACGAGCTCCACGGTGGCGGGGGCCTCGGGGTGCGGACGGACCAGGACGACGCCCTCCACGGCGTGCTTGACCAGGTTGGACACGGCTTCACTGACGGCGACGGCCGTCTGCCCGATGCGGGTGGCGTCGAATCCGGCCTGCTCGGCCAGCTCGACGGCCCGCCGCCGGACGGCGCCGACGGCGCTGGGGTCCTCGGCGCGTACCCAGGCGGGGCTCACCTGACCCACTTGATCACCGTCACGGTCGTGCCCTTCCCGGGGGCGGAGATCAGGTCGAACTCGTCGACCAGCCGGCGGGAGCCGCCGAGGCCGAGGCCCATGCCGCCGCCCGTGGTGAACCCGTCGGTGAGCGCCTGGTCGAGGTCGGGGATGCCGGGGCCCTCGTCGCTGAAGACCAGCTTGAGTCCGCGTCTGCGGCCGTTCTCGACGTGGTCGATGCGCACGTCGCCGCCGCCGGCGTAGACGAGCGCGTTGCGGGCCAGCTCGCTGGCGGCAGTGACGATCTTGGTCTGGTCGACGAGGGACAGGCCGACCTCGATCGCGAGGGTGCGTACGATCTGGCGTACCGCCACGACGTCCCCGCTGCCCGCGATCGTGATCGCCCTGGTCACGTGGCGGCGCCCCTGACGTGGTCGAGGAGCGCCACTCCCTTCTCCAGGTTCAGTGCCGTTCGTACGCCGCCCAGCGACAGGCCCAGCTCGACCAGGGTGATCGCGACCGCGGGACGCATGCCGACCACCACGGTCTGGGCGTCCAGCATGCGGCACATGGTGGCGATCGTGGCCAGCATGCGGCCGATGAAGGAGTCGACGATCTCCACCGCGGTGATGTCGATGATCACGCCCCGGGCGCCGGTGGCGACGACCCGCTCGGCCAGGTCCTCCTGGAGGGCCAGCACGCTCTGGTCCTCCAGGTCGATCTGGATGGAGACGATCAGGATGTCGCCGAGCTTGAGGACGGGCACCCGGTCCATCAGATGCCCTCCGCCCTTACGGCGATGCGCGAGTTCCTGGACGCGGTCACCTGGACGCCGCTGCGCCTGAAGGCGTGGGCGAGCGCGTCGGCCAGCGACGCCTTGGTGACGATGTCGCCGAACTCGATGCCGAGCGTCACGATGGTGTGGGCGATCTGCGGGCGGATGCCGGAGATGACGCATTCGGCGCCCATCAGCCTGGCGGCCACCACGGTCTTGAGGAGATGCTGGGCCACCTGGGTGTCCACGGCGGGCACGCCGGTGATGTCGATCACGGCGTGCTCGGCCCCGGTGTCGACCAGGGTCTGCAGCAGCTTCTCCATCACGACCTGGGTCCGGGCGGAGTCGAGGGTGCCGATCAGCGGGACCGCGACGATGCCGTCCCAGAGCTTGACCACCGGGGTGGACAGTTCGAGCAGTTGCTCGGCCTGGTCCATGATGATCTTCTCGCGGGCGTCGGCGAAGATCTCGAAGGTGAGCAGACCGAGGTCGTCGATGAGCCGGGAGAACCAGATGAAGCCGCGCAGGGCCTCGGCCTCGCCGTCGGCCTCGACGACCTCGTACAGGGCCTCCTTGAGCCCGAACACGGCGCGGGCGGTGTCGGAGGGGGAGTGTCCCGCGCGGGCGCGGGTGCGGGAGAGCTCCGCCAGCAGGCCGCGGACGTCGGCGAGGTCTCCCTTGCCCTGGTCGAGCGCGGACCGAAGGGCCCGGTAGATGTCGAGGAGCTCGTCCGACGGGGCCTTGGCGATCTGCACCCAGCGGGCGATGACCTGCTCCTCGTGCTCCTGGAGCAGCTCTTCTACACGTCGCCTGGCGACATCGGAATGGACGGTCAAGATCACTCCTGGGTTGACGGGCGAGTGACGGTGTCAAGGTATGTTAAAGCGATTTTTCCAGGTAGCGGACCGTTTGGCGTCCGCCACTGTACGCGACGACACCCCCTCCACACCCGTCACCCGGGGGCCCCTTGAGGCCCTTCTCACGGGGTAGATGAAGGGCGAGGCGCGTTTTGCTGACATGCTGTCGCCATCACCTTGACGCGACCTCCAAGGGTTTGTGACACTGTGTCAGAAACGTACCCGCGAGTTGAGGAAGTGTTGTGACGACGTCGTTCTCCGCGACCCTGAGGGCCGCCACCTGGGGCGATCACGAGTCGGCCGAGTCCGAGGGCTACCTCGCCGAGCTCATGGGCGGCCGGTTGAGCGAGCACGAGTACGGCGAGATGGTCGCCCAGCACTACTTCGCCTACCTCGCCCTCGACGGGGTGTCCAAGGAACTGGCCGGCCACCCGGTCGCGGGCCGGTTCGTCTTCCCCGAGCTCTACCGCGAGCCCGCCCTCGAACGCGACCTGGCCACGATCTACGGCCCCGCCTGGCGCGAGCGCGTCGCCCCCTCCAAGGCCACCAGGACCCTCCAGGCCAGGATCCACCAGATGACCGACTGGCCCGGCGGCTACATCGCCCACCACTACACCCGTTACCTCGGCGACCTCTCCGGCGGCCAGTTCATCCGCATGGAGCTGCAGAAGATCTTCGGCTACCGGCCCGGCGGCGGCGTCGACTTCTACATCTTCGACGAGGTGGGCAGCCTGCCCCGGTTCAAGGACGACTACCGCGCCCGCCTCGACGCGCTCGGCGCGGAGCTGGACGAGCGCGAGCAGCGGCGGATCATCGGCGAGGTGCGGCTGGCCTACCAGCTCAACACCGAGGTCCTGGCCGAGCTGATGCACGTGGTCAGGGCCGCCGCCTAGTCCTCGACCGGCGTCCCCGCCTGGTCCCCGTCGTCGGCCGGCTGCCTGGCCAGGACGGCGAGGCGGGTGGCGTCGCGGGGCTGCCGTTCGGCCCGGAGCTCGCCCGAGGCCAGCCGGTACGGCACCAGGGTGACCAGCACGCCGGGAACCAGCAGCAGCCGGTCCCGCAGCCGCGCGGTCAGCCGGTTGTGCAGGGCCGGCTCCCACCATCGGCCGGTCACGTAGTCGACGATGTAGACGGTCACGATCTGGCCGGGGTGCAGCGCCAGCCAGTCCCGTACGTGCCGCAGGGCCGGGCCCACGCTGGTCCGGTACGGCGAGTCGATCATCGTCAGCGGCACGGAGGAGGGCGCGTAGCGCTCCCACCCCTCGCGCAGTTCGCGGCTGACGTTCTCGTCGGTGCACACGTGCACGGCCTCCAGCCCGGCCGGGCGGGTGGCCGCTGCGTAGGCGACCGCCTGGAGCGCGGGGCTGCCCAGCCGGGACACCAGCACCATGGCGTGCGCGCCGCCGGGCAGCTCGACGGGCGTGTCCGGCGTGGTCGCCGCCCGTACCTGGTCGTAGTGCCGCCTGATGCCCTTCATGAGGGCGAACAGCCCGGGGATGGCCAGGCAGACGAGCCAGGCGCCGTTCGCGAACTTGGTGATCAGGACGATCACCAGGACCGCGGCGGTCACCGTCGCGCCGAGCGCGTTGACGGCTTGGCGCCGCCGCACGCCGGGGGTGCGCGGGCCGGTGCGCTGCCAGTGGCGCACCATGCCGGCCTGGCTCAGCGTGAAGGAGATGAAGACGCCGATGATGTAGAGCTGGATGAGCCGGGAACTGTTGGCCTCGAAGACGACGAGCAGCACGGCCGCCGCCGTGGCGAGCAGCAGGATGCCGTTGCTGAAGACGAGCCGGTCGCCGCGTTTGTGGAGCTGGTTGGACAGGTAGGAGTCGGCGGACAGGATCGAGGCCAGCATGGGGAAGCCGTTGTAGGCGGTGTTGGCGGCCATGATCAGGATCGCCGCGGTGCTGGCCTGGAGGAGGGCGTACAGGAAGCCGTGGCCGAGCACCGCCTCGCCGATCTGGGCGAGCGCGGTGGGCTCGACGTACCCGGCGGGCATGCCGGCGAGCCTGCCGGGGTGGTCGGGGTCGGTCATCCGTACGTGGGTGAGCAGGGCCAGCACGGTGATGCCGGAGAACATGGTGATCGACAACACGCCCATGATGGCCAGCGTGTCGGCCGCGTTCCTGCTCTTGGGCCGGCGGAAGGCGGGCACGCCGTTGCTGACCGCCTCCACCCCGGTCAGCGCCGTGCAGCCGGAGGCGAACGCGCGCAGCACCAGGAAGACGGCCACCACGCCGACGGGCTGGTAGAGCGGTTCGATGGTGAAGTCGGCGCTGACCGCTCGGGGCCGCTCGCCGGACAGCAGCCGCCAGGCCGCGGCCAGGAACAACACGTAGACCGAGCCGATGAAGGCGTAGGTGGGCACCGCGAAGCCGCGGCCGGACTCGCGGCTGCCGCGCAGGTTGGCCAGGGTGAGCAGCACGATGCACAACACGCTCAGCGCCACCGACCAGCGCTCCAGGCCGGGCGCGTAGGAGGTGATGGCGTCCACGCCCGCGGCGACCGAGACGGCGACGGTCAGCACGTAGTCGACCAGCAGCGCGCTGGCCGCGACCAGGCTGGCGTTGACGCCCAGGTTCTCCCGGCTGACGACGTACGCGCCGCCGCCGCCCGGGTAGGCGTAGCAGGTCTGCCGGTAGGACACGATGATGATCACCAGCATGGCCACGATGGCCAGCGCGATCCAGCCGGTCACGTGCAGCAGGGCGAGCCCGCCCAGGGTGAGGGCCATGATGATCTGCTCGGTCGCGTACGCCACCGACGAGATCGGGTCGCTGCAGAAGACGGGCAGCGCCAGCCGTTTGGGCAGCAACTGCCGCTCCAGGCTCTTGGTCCGCAGCGGCCGGCCGACCAGGGTCCGCTTCACCCGCTCCCAGGGGGTGGTCATGGGCGTTCCAGCCTCCTTCCGGTCAGCCGGCGAGTGCCCTGCCGAGCAGGTAGCCGAGGCTGACGACGGCCAGGCCGAGCACGAGGTTCATGGCGATGTTGGCCAGCGCCCTGCCGGTGGACCCGGCGGCCAGCATCTTCCAGGTGTCGGTGCTGAACGTGCTGAACGTGGTGAGCGCGCCGCAGAACCCGGTGCCCACCAGCGACAACACGACCGCCGGCAGCATGCCGCGCGAGGCGATCCCCATCAGCACGCCGAGGATGGCCGAGCCGATGACGTTGACGGCCAGCGTGCCCCAGGGCATCGCCTTGCCGGCCCCTTTGGTCACGGCGGCGTCCACGAGGTAGCGGGCGGGCGCGCCGATCAGGCCGCCGACGAACACGACGAGGACGAGGATCATCGCCGGCCCCCCAGCGTGAGACCCGCCCAGACGGCCAGCAGGCCCAGGACGACGCTGAGCACGAGGTAGACCGCGGCCCAGCCGGCGGTGCCGTCCACGGTCAGCTCGCGGACGCCGTCCACCAGGTGGGAGAAGGTGGTGAAGCCGCCCAGGAAGCCGGTGCCGAGCAGCGCCTTGACCGGCATGCGGTGCAGCGGGTGCCGGGTCAGCTCGCCGGTGAGCAGGCCCATCAGCAGGCAGCCGACGACGTTGACCACCAGCGTGGGCCAGGGCAGCGGGTGGTCGGCGCCCATGAGGGTCTGGGTGAGCAGGTGCCGGGCGACCGCGCCGATCCCGCCGCCCACGGCGATGAGGGTGAGCGCGCGGGCCGGATGCCGCGGCTCGGCCATCATTCCTCCGTCCCGAGCTGGACGTCGGTGCCGGCGAGCTGCTCGGCCTCGGTCTCGCGCATCCGGCAGAGCCGGTCCACGACCCGGCCGATCAGGTAGGTGACGATGAAGGAGTAGAGCGCGACCACGATGATCGCGGCGAGCTGCTTGAGCAGCACCTGGATCGAGCCGCCGTAGAACAGGCCCTTGGTCGTGCTGGCGCCGACGCCGGTGGCGAGCAGGCCGATGAGGGCCGTGCCGACGATGCCGCCCGCGCCGTGCACGCCGACGACGTCCAGGGTGTCGTCGTAGCCGAGGACGAGCTTCCAGGTCACGGCGAACGACACCACGACGGCGGCCACGATGCCGATGATCAGGGCGCCCTCGGAGTTGACGTAGGCGCAGGACGGCGTGATGGCGACCAGCCCGGCCAGCGCGCCGGTGGCCGAGCCGAGCCGGGTGAAGTGCCGGTACCGGAACCATTCGATGACGAGCCAGGTGAGCATCCCGGCCGAGCCGGCGATCATGGTGGTCAGGAAGGCGTTGACGGCGATGCTCCCGTCGGCCATGGCCGAGCCGCCGTTGAAGCCGAACCAGCCGAACCACAGCAGGCCGAGGCCGAGCATGACGAACGGGACGTTGCTCGGCTGGGGCGGCTCCTTCCTGCGGAACCGTACGCCGGGGCCGAGCGCGAGGGCGAGGGCGAGGCCGGCCATGCCGGAGTTCAGCTCGACGACCAGGCCGCCGGCGAAGTCGAGCACGCCCCACTTGCTGATCCAGCCCTGCCGGTCGAACACCCAGTGGGCGACCGGGAAGTACACCAGTGTCACCCACACGACGGAGAACACGATCCACGGCCCGAGCCGGGTCCGGCCGGCCACGGACCCGCTGATCAGGGCCACCGTGATGATGGCGAAGGTGAGCTGGAACAGCGCGAAGGCGTAGGTGGGGACCCGGCCGTGCAGCATCGTGGGCGCGATGTCGGCGAAGCGCAGGTCGCCGAAGCCGATCACGCCGGCGCCGCCGACGTCGGGGCCGAAGACCAGGCCGTACCCGTAGCCGAACCACAGGATCGTCACCAGGGCGATCGAGACGAAGCTCATGAAGAGCATGCTGAGCACGTTCTGGGCGCGGACCATGCCGCCGTAGAAGAAGGCCAGCCCGGGGGTCATGAGCAGCACCATGGCGGCGCTCACGAGCACCCAGGCGGAGTCCCCGGTGTTGAGCCCTGGCGGCATCGCGCGACCTCGCTTCCTGTTCCCCACCAGAGATGATCGGCCGGAGCGGGAGCAAAACGCCCTGGTCACACGCCTTTGCCGGGCCTGTTCATTGTTGAGGCACTCTTAGTCTTCGACGGCATTCGCAAAGAATGTCCATGAACCTGCCGCCGCCGCGTGGCCCGCCGGCCGCTGGGGAATGTTGCCGCTCGTCGAACCCGATTCCCGGCGAGAGAGGCAGGCGGACATGCGCGCCGAGGTGCCCGACCTGCCGCTCGCCACGCTGCGCGGGGTCGGTCAGGTCGATCTGCAGAACAACATCTGGACCTCGGCCTGCTTCGTCGTCGCGCTGCTCGCCGCCGGATGGCGGTTCGCGCTCTTCGGCCTGCTCGGCGCCGCCGTGGGCACGGCCGCTGCCTGGTTCCTCGGCGCGGCGCGGGAGAGCGTCACCACGGGGCTCGAAGGATTCAACGGGACGCTGATCGGCGTCGCGCTGGTGTTGTACTTCGAGGCCCGCTGGATCACGGTGCTGCTGGTCGTCGTCGGCGCGATCATGGGCAGCGTCCTGACGTCGGCGCTCAAGACACTGCTCGGGCCGCACGACCTGCCGGGGCTCACCGCGCCGTTCTGCGTGGTGGCCACGATCATGGTGGTCGGCGGCCCGTCCTACGAGCGGGTCTGGCGGGGGCACACGCTGGCGGTGCCGCCGTCGGCCACCTCCCCGGGGACCACGGTGACCTTCACCGACCTGTGGCAGGGCCTGCTCAACGGCGTCGGCCAGATCTTCTTCCAGGGCAAGTGGTACGTCGGGCTGATCTTCCTGATCGGCCTGGCGATCGCCGGATGGCGGGTGGCGCTGGCCGCGGTGGCCTCCAGCGCCGCCGGGATCCTGGTGGCCGTCCTGCTCGGGGCGCCCGCCGCCGACATCGGCGCCGGCCTGTACGGCTACAACGCGGTGCTCACCGGCATCGCCCTGTGCGGCACGTTCGTCGCCCCGACCACCCTCGGGCTGCTGTACGCCCTGGCCGGCGTGGTGTCGGCGACCGTGTTGACGGCGTTCGTCGGCCACCTGTTCGAGCCGGTCGGCGGGCACACCCTGACCTGGCCGTTCGTCCTGGTCACCTGGATCTTCCTGGCGGCGGTCCCGGCGTTCTCCGGCGTCCGGCGCGCTTCCACCTAAGGAGAGCTCATGAACCTCGCACCACGCGAACTGGACAAGCTGCTGATCTACGTGGTCGCCGACCTGGCCGCCAAGCGCCGCGCCCGCGGGCTCAAGCTGAACTACAGCGAGGCGGTGTCGCTGATCAGCGTCGCGGTCCTGGAGGCCGCCCGCGACGGCAGGACCGTGGCCGAGTGCATGGAGCTCGGCAAGCAGGTGCTCGGCGCCGGGGACGTCATGCCCGGGGTGCGCGAAATGCTCAAGCTGATGCAGGTCGAGGCGTCGTTCAAGGACGGCTCCAAGCTCGTTTCCTGCCACGACCCCATCGGCGGCTGACACCGTCTCGACCAGAAAGGAGCGGTTCGACATGACGGACACGGACCGGATCATGTATGGGGACGACCCGATCGAGATCAACGCCGGCCGCGCCTCGGTCACCCTGACCGTGCGCAACACCGGGGACCGGGCCATCCAGGTGGGTTCGCACTTCCATTTCTTCGAGGCGAACCGGGCGCTCAGCTTCGACCGCGAGAAGGCGTACGGCATGCATCTCGACATCCCGGCCGGGACCGCCGTACGCATCGAGCCGGGTGACACCCACCAGGTCAACCTGGTCGAATTCGCCGGCGGCATGCGCGTCGTCGGCTTCGCGGGCCTGGTGGACGGCGGCCTGCGGGCCAGGGACAGCCGTACGCACGCGCTGCTGCGCCTGGCCGAGCTGGGCTACTCCGACCAGCCCGAGCCCTCGGCCACCGTCCGCGCACCGGGCGAGGAGAAGCCGGCGAAGAAGGCGCCCGCCAGGAAGGCCGCCGCGAAGAAGCCGGCCGCCAGGAAGAAGAAGGCCTGAACCGATGAGCACGATGAACCGCAAGCAGTACGTGTCCATGTTCGGCCCCACCGTGGGCGACCGGGTCCGGCTGGCCGACACCAACCTGGTGATCGAGATCGAGAAGGACCACTCGGCCGGCTACTACGGCGACGAGGCCGTCTACGGCGGCGGCAAGACCGCCCGCGACGGCATGGCGTCCGACCCCGGCTCCCAGAACGCCACGATCGCGCTCGACCTGGTGATCACCAACGCGGTCGTCCTGGACCCGGTGCTCGGCGTCGTCAAGGGCGACATCGGCATCAAGGACGGCCGGATCGTCGGGATCGGCAAGGCGGGCAACCCGCACACCCAGAACGGCGTGGACCGCCGGCTGGTCATCGGCGCCGGGACCGAGGTGCTGGCGGGCGAGAACATGATCGCCACCCCGGGGGCCATCGACCCGCACGTGCACCTGATCGCGCCGCAGCAGGCCCAGGCCGCGCTCACCAACGGCATCACGACGCTGATCGGCGGCGGCACCGGCCCCACCGACGGCACCCGTGGCACCACCTGCACGCCCGGCCCGTGGAACATCGGCCGCATGTTGCAGGCCGTCGAGGCGCTGCCGGTCAACATCGGCATCATGGCCAAGGGCAACGCGAGCCTGCCCGCCGCGCTCGCCGAGCAGATCGAGGCCGGGGCGTGCGCGCTGAAGGTGCACGAGGACTGGGGCTCCACCCCGGCGGTGGTGGACTGCGCGCTGCGGGTGGCCGACGAGTTCGACGTCCAGGTGGCGCTGCACGCCGACAGCCTCAACGAGGCCGGCTATCTGGAGGACACGATCAGCGCCATCAACGGCCGCGCGATCCACACCTTCCACACCGAGGGCGCGGGCGGCGGGCACGCGCCGGACATGATCCGCATCGCCGGCGAGCCGAACGCGCTGCCGTCCTCGACGAACCCGACGCTGCCGTACACGATCAACTCGGCGGACGAGCTGCTGGACATGGTGATGGTCTGCCACCACCTCAACCACGACATCCCCGAGGACGTCTCCTTCGCCGACAGCCGGGTGCGGGTGGAGACCATCGCCGCCGAGACCGTGTTGCAGGACATGGGCGTGATCAGCATGTTCTCCTCCGACTCCCAGGCGATGGGCCGGGTCGGGGAGACCTTCACCCGCGCCTTCCAGACCGCCCACCACTGCAAGGACCAGCGCGGCAGGCTGCCGGAGGACTCCGAGCGCAACGACAACGCCCGGGTGCTGCGCTACCTGGCCAAGCTGACCATCAACCCGGCCCGTACGACCGGCATCGCCGAGACCGTCGGCTCGCTGGAGGACGGCAAGCTGGCCGACATCGTGTTGTGGCCGTTCACCTCGTTCGCCGCCAAGCCCGCCCTCGTGGTCAAGGGCGGCCTGATCAACTGGTCGCAGATGGGCGACCCGAACGCCTCGCTGCCCACGCCGCAGCCCGTCTACTACCGGCCGATGTACGGCGCGATGGGGATGGCCCAGCGCAAGAGCAACGTGACGTTCCTGCCGGACGTCGCCATCGCCGCCGGGGTGCCGGAGCGGCTCGGCCTGCAACGGCTGATCGCCAAGGTGCGCCACACCCGTACGGTGGACAAGCGGCACATGATCCGCAACAACGCGCTGCCGAAGATCACCGTGGACCCGGAGACGTTCAAGGTCACGGTGGACGGCGAGCACGCGACGATCGCGCCGGCGCAGGAGCTGCCGCTGAACCACCTGTTCTTCCTGGCATGAGCCTGCTCGCCCAGCTCCAGCTCACCGACTCGGCCTTCCCGGGCGGCCTCTACACGCTCTCGCACGGGCTGGAGGCGTACGCGCAGGCCGGTCCGGTGGACGTCACCGCGCTGCTGGAGGACCTGCTGCTGCACGCGGCGGGTCCGGGCGACGCCACCGCGCTGGTGCTGGTGCACCGGGCGGTGACGGCGGGCGACTGGGACGCGGTCGTGGAGGTCGACCGGCGGCTGCACGCCGTCAAGCTCGGCCGGGAGATCCGGGCCGCGGCCACCAGGACCGGCAACCAGGTCCTGCGGACGGCCGCCCTGGTCTTCGCGACGCCGGAGCTGGCACGCCTGTCGGAGCTGGTCGAGGCCAGGACGACCCCGGGCAACCACGCCGTCGTGCTCGGCACGGCCTACGCCGGGCTCGGCGTCCCGGAGGGCGACGCGGTGACCGGCGACCTGTACGCCTTCGCCGCGAGCTGGGTCAGCGCCGCCGTACGACTGCGCCGGCTGGACTTCCGGCAGGCCCAGGCCACCCTGCACGGCGCGGCCGGCGCGATCGGGCGGGCCGCCGCGCACGCCCTGGCCGCCCGCGGCCCGCTCGACCTGCACGCCGCCACGCCGCTCGCGGACACGATGAGCGCCGCCCACGAACGGGCCGAGGCCCGGCTGTTCGCCACCTGAGAAAGACCCGAGGAAGAGGGCATCCGCATGCACCAGCACCACCACCCGCACACCACCGTGAGCGGGCCCACGGGCACCGCCCTGGACCACGTCTTCAAGATCGGCGTCGGCGGCCCGGTCGGGTCCGGCAAGACCGCGCTCATCGAGGCGCTGGTGCCCATCCTGCTCGAACGCGGCCGCGACGTGGCCGTCATCACCAACGACATCTACACCCAGGAGGACGCCGAGCACGTCCGGCGCACCCTGGACGGCGTGCTGGACCCCGCCCGGGTCGTGGGCGTCGAGACCGGCTCCTGCCCGCACACCGCCGTGCGCGACGACCCGACGATGAACCTGGCCGCCGGGGCCGAGCTGCTGGAACGTTTCCCCGACATCGACACCCTGCTGTACGAGAGCGGCGGCGACAACCTGACCCTCACCTTCAGCCCCGCCCTGGCCGACGTGTACGTGTTCGTCCTCGACACCGGCGAGGGCGACAAGATGCCGCGCAAGCGGGGGCCCGGCATCACCGACTCCGACCTGCTCGTCATCAACAAGATCGACATCGCCCCGTACGTGCGGGCCGACCTGGAGGTCATGGCGCGCGACGCCGACCGGGTCCGCCAGGGCCGGCCGGTCATCCTGACCGACTCCCTGAAGGGGACCGGCGTGCCCGAGGTGGCCGACTTCGTGCTCAGCGGCAGACCGGCATGCTCGCCGGCCCGGTAGACCGGCTGGCCGCCGGCCACTACACGATCGACTCGATCCCGGCGGACGTGGCCCGGCACGCCGGCGTGCCCGACACCCTGCCGGTGGGCAGCCCGGGCAAGGTCGGCGTGCTGGAGCTGGCCTTCGAGCGGCGCGGCGGGCGTACCGAGCTGACCGGCCACTACCAGAAGGCGCCGCTGCAGATCATGCGGCCGCACTACTACGACGCGGCCCGGCCCGACCTGCCGTACGTGATCGTGATGTCCACCGGCGGCGGGGTGCTCCAGGCGGACCGTCTCCGCCTCGACCTGACCTGCGGCCCCGGGGCGGCCGTGCACGTGACCACGCAGGCGGCCACCAAGCTCTACCGGATGGAGCAGGACTACGCCACCCAGCTCGTGTCCATCGCCGTGGAGCGGGACGGCTACCTGGAGTACCTGCCGGATCCGGTGATCCCGTTCGCCGGGTCCCGCTTCTACCAGCGGACCCGGGTGAGCGCGGGGCCAGGGGCGACGGTGATCCTCGGCGAGACCGTGATGGCCGGGCGGCTGGCCCGCGGCGAGCGGCACGCGTACACCGCGTTCTGCACCGACCTGGACGTCCACGGCGCCGACGGCGGGCTGCTGTTCGCCGACCCGATCAGGCTCGTGCCGGAACGGGCGCCGGTCACCGGCCCGGCCATGTTCGGCGGCCACGGCGTGTTGTCCACCCTGTACGTGATCACCTCCGCCGTGCCCGCCGACGAGCTGGCCGGGACGCTGCACGAGACGGCGGTCGGCAGCGGGCTGGCGGGCGGGGCCAGCACCCTGCCCAACGGCGCGGGCGCCTGGGTACGACTGCTCGGCCCGGAGTCGCCGCCCGTACTCGCCACCCTGGAGCGCCTGTGGGACCTCGCGCGCCGCGCCGTCACCGGCGCCCCGGCCCCGGACCGCCGCAAACCCTGACCCCCCGATCCTTTCGCCGGGCCTTCCGACGGGCCTGCCGGGACCGGCTCCGGGGCGGGTTCCGGGCCGTGGGCGCGGGCCTGCGGTGGCCGTCGCGGGCACGGGCGGGAGGATCCGGCCTACCATGGGCCCATGCCCCGCATCTCGGCCGCCACGATCGGCGAGCATCGTGCCCAGACGCGCGACCGCATCCTTCAGGCCGTCTCGCGCCTGTCCAGGGCCCAGGGCATCGACGCCATCTCCCTGACCGACGTGGCCCACGAGGCCGGCATCACCCGCACGGTCCTCTACAACTACTTCCCCGACAAGGCCGCGCTGCTGCTGGCCTTCACCGAGCGCGTGACCAGCTACTTCATCGAGAGCTACAAGCGGGAGCTGCCCGAGGAGGCCTCGCCCGCCGACCGGCTGCGCGCCTTCGTCCGGCTCCAGCTCGCGGGGCTGCTCGCCCACCCCCACCCGGGCGCGGCCGACCTCGGCGCGGCGCTCGGACCCGACGCCTACCAGCAGCTCGCCGAGCACGTCGCGCCCATGCAGCGGGTGCTGGTGGAGATCCTCGACAGCGGGGCGGAGTCGGGCGACTTCCAGGTTGCCGAGGTGGGGGCGACGGCCCGGATGGTGCTGGCCGTGATCGGGGCCGAGCGGGTGCCGCTGATCAGCGGCGAGGTCACGCCCGAGCAGGCCGAGGCGGCGGTGTCGGGTTTCGTGTTGCGGGCCCTCGGCGCCCGCCCGTAGGGCGCGAACGCCGGGGTGGCCGCCGGAGGGCGGCGGAACCGGTGACAAGATTGCCATATGGAGCAGAACGGTCACATCCAGGTCAAGTCCGCACGAGGGCGATGGATCCTGAGCGCGACCGTGCTCGGGTCGGGGCTGGCCCTGCTCGACAGCACCGTGGTCAACGTCGCGCTGCCCTTCCTGGGCAAGGAGCTGAACGCGGCCATGGACGGCCTGCAGTGGACCGTCAACGCCTACACACTCACGCTGGCCGGCCTGATCCTGCTGGGCGGCTCGCTGGGTGACCGCTACGGGCGGCGCAAGATCTTCCTCATCGGCACGGTGTGGTTCGCCGTGGCCTCGGCGCTGTGCGGCCTGTCGCCGAACATCGAGTTCCTCATCGGGGCGCGCGCGTTGCAGGGCATCGGCGGCGCGCTGCTCACGCCGGGGTCGCTGGCCATCATCCAGGCGTCGTTCGTCAAGCAGGACCGGCCGCGGGCCGTCGGGGTGTGGTCCGGGCTCGGGGGCGTGGCCAGCGCGATCGGGCCGCTGCTCGGCGGCTGGCTGGTGCAGACGGCGGGCTGGCGGTGGGCGTTCCTGATCAATCTGCCGTTCGCGCTGCTCGTGGTGCTGGTCACGCTGCGGCACGTGCCGGAGAGCCGGGACGAGCAGGCGGCCGGGCGCTTCGACGTGCTCGGCTCGGTGCTGGCCGCGCTGGCGCTGGCCGGGATCACGTACGGGCTGATCGAGAGGGGCGCGCCGGTGCCGCTGATCGCGGGCGCGCTGCTCGGGGTGGCGTTCGTGGTGACCGAGCGGCGCAGGTCGCCCGACGCGCTGGTGCCGGTCGCCATCTTCAGGAACCACGTCTTCACGGCGGTCAACGTCGTCACGCTCATCATGTACGCCGCCATGGGCGTGGTGTTCTTCCTGCTGGTGATCCAGCTCCAGGTGGTGTCCGGGTTCTCGCCCATCGCGGCGGGGCTGTCGATGTTGCCGACGACGATCCTCATGATGTTGTTGTCGTCGAGGGCCGGGGAGACGGCCCGGCGGTTCGGGCCACGCTGGCCGATGACGCTGGGGATCCTGCTGGCGGGGGCCGGGTTCGTGCTGATGAGCATGATCGGCCCGCACGCCTCCTACCCGCTGCTGGTGCTGCCCGCGGTGACCGTCTTCGGGCTGGGCCTGTCGGCGGCGGTCGCGCCGCTGACCGCGACGGTGCTGGCCACGGCCGACGAGCGGTACGCCGGCACGGCCAGCGGCGTCAACAACGCCGTGGCGCGCACCGGCAGCCTGCTGGCGGTGGCCGCCGTGCCGCCGCTGGTCGGGCTGGTGGGCGACGCGTTCGAGAACCCGCCGGTGTTCAACGCCGGGTTCCGGTCGGCCATGCTGATCAGCGCCGTGATGATGGCGGTCGCCGCGGCCATCACCTTCTTCACCATCAGGACGAACGTGCTGGCCGGAGAGCCCGAAGCCGTCAGTACGTGAACGCCTGGCCGCGCACGCTGTTGTCGAAGTTGGACAGCAGCAGGTCGGGCTCGCCCACCGAGCGGATGCCGGGCAGCCTGGTCAGCAGCTCCCTGAACATCGTGCGCATCTCCTGCCTGGCCAGGTTGGCGCCCAGGCAGAAGTGCGGGCCCGGCCCGCCGAACCCGACGTGGGGCTTGGTGTCGCGGGTGATGTCGAACGTGTCGGGGTCGGGGAAGACCGACTCGTCCCGGTTGGCGGAGCCGTAGAAGAGCACGACCTTGTCGCCCTGCTTCAGCTCCAGCCCGCGCAGCGTGTAGTCCTCGGTGACCGTGCGGCGGAACTGCATGATGGGCGAGACGTAGCGGACCATCTCCTCGATCGCGCCGTTGATGTGGGCGTCGAAGTCGGCGGTCAGCAGCTCGCGCTGGGCCGGGTTCTCCGTCAGCAGCCGGATGCCGTGGGCCATGGTGTTGCGGGCGGTCTCGTTGCCCGCGACCAGCAGCAGCGAGAAGAACGAGCCCAGCTCCTTGTCGGTCAGCTTCTCGCCGTCGGGGTTGGCGTTGACCAGGAGCGAGACCAGGTCGCCCTTGGGCTCGGCGACGCGCTCGTGGCCGAGCTTGATGACCATGCGCTGCAGGGCCAGCAGGGCCAGCATGTTCTGGCCGGCCATCTGGACGCTGCGGGCCAGGCTCGGGCGTACGCCGGTGTAGGCGGTGGAGATGTCGACGTGCTGGTGGACCTTGGCGCGCAGCTCCTGCGGGATGTCGAGCATGTCGCAGATGACGTGGATGGGCAGCCGGGCGGCCACCTGCGCGACGAAGTCGCGGGGGCCCTCGGCGACCACGTCGTCGACGATGCGGGCGCAGGCGGCCTCGATGTCGCCCTGGAGGCCCGCGAGCATCTTGGGGCTGAACGAGCGCGTCACGATGCGGCGCAGGCGGGCGTGGCGGGGGTCGTCCATGTTGACCATGGACTCGCCGAACACCTGCTTGACCCAGCCGGGCGGCTCCGGGTTGGTCACGGCGGGCTCGCTGGAGAAGATCTTGGCGTTGCGGCTGGCCTCGACGACGTCCGCGTGGCGGACGAGGGCGTAGAAGCCCTTGCCGGAGCGGAGGAGGGGCACCTTCTTCTCCGGGAAGAACACCGGGTGCTCCAGTTGCCGGAGCCGGGCGAAGGCCTCGTTCCGTTCTTTGAGCGGTTTGCGCCAGAAGTCCAGATCAGCGAGGTCGATGTCCACCCGTCTATCCTGGCACGTTCCCGCCGCCGGGCGGACGGGTCGAAAGTCCCTTCCGAAGCGGATGTGCATCATGCCCTCCTGGCCCGTTCTCGTGGTGTTAAGTCCGGGTTCGACCTGGACGGACATGACTGTCCGTATGAACGCGTTGCTCGCCGTCTGCCTGGTCGTCCCCCTCGTCTCCGGCACCGGACCCGCCGCCGCGCGCGCGTGCGGCGGGCACCCCCTCGACTTCGACGGCGACGGCCGCGCCGACCTCGCCGTCGCCGCCCCGTACGACGACTCCAGGGCCGGCTCGGTCACCGTCATGTACGGATCGGGCCGGACCGTCAAGCTCACCCAGCCCGGCGCGGAACCCGGGGACTCCTTCGGCTCGGCGCTGGCCGTGGGCGACTTCAACGGCGACCGCTGCGCCGATCTGGCGGTCGGCGTGTCGGAGGAGTTCACCGGGGCGCGGGTGCCGGGCGCGGACGGCAACGGCGTCGTGCAGATCTTCGACGGCTCCCCCGGCGGCCTGGTGGCGGGGAAGGAGCTGGCGCCGGCCAGGCGGGGCAGCGACCGGTTCGGCGCGGCGCTGGCAGCCGGGGACTTCGACGGCGACGGCGTGGACGAGCTGGCCGTGGGCTCGCCCAGCCATGCCTCGGGCGGGGCGGTCACCGTCTATGGGATGAAGGGGCGGAAGGCGTACCAGATCAGTCAGAAGACGCGGTGGGTGCGGCAGGCGGCGAACGTCACCGACCAGTGGGGCGCGGCGCTCGCGGCCGGGGACTTCGACGGCGACGGCAAGGACGAGCTGGCCGTCGGCGCGCCCGCCGACAGCGCGCCCCTGGACGGCCAGGGCTCGGTGACCGTGCTCGACCCGCGCGCCCGCCGGGCCCGGCAGCTCACGCAGAGCGCGCCCGGGATCGCCGGCGCCTCGGAGAAGTGGGACGCCTTCGGCGCCGCGCTGGCCGTGGGCGACTTCAACGGCGACGGACGCGACGACCTGGCGATCGGCGTCCCCGGCGAGGGCCTCAGCGAGAACCAGCGGGCCATGGACTACGGCGACGGCACCGTGGACGTCCTGTACGGCTCGCGCGCCGGCCTGCGCACCCACGGGAGCGAGGCGTGGTCGCAACGTTCACTGAAGGGCGAGCCGCGCTACTACGACCGGTTCGGCGCGGCGCTGGCCGCCGGGGACTTCACCGGCGACGGCCGGGACGAGCTGGCCATCGGGGTGCCCGGCGAGCACGCCGTCCAGGTGCTCCAGGGACGCGCGTCGGGCGGACTGACCCGGGTGGGGAACCTGCTGATCAAGGGCAAGGGACGCGATTTCGGCGCCTCGCTGGCCGCGCTGCCCGGCTGGGGCGGCCGCTACCGCACGCTGAACGCCGCACGCCCCCTGTACGGGCTCATGGTCGCCGCCCCCGACCAGGGCCTGGTCATGTACGCCCCCGGCGTCCGCGAGTCGGGCCTGCGCCTCGGCCGCCTCCGCGAGCTCTCCAAGGGCACCGGCCTGTACGGCTACACCTTCGGCTGACCCCCACCAGGCCCCCGCGCGCACGCGCCACGCGGCCCGGGGAGCGGGAGCGGGGAACGGGGATCGGCTACGGCCGGGGCGCGGCCGGGAGGAGCACGCGGAAGACGGCGCCCTTGCCCGGCGCGCCCTCCGCCATGATGATCCCGCCGTGCGCCTCCACCAGCGTCGCCGCGATCGACAACCCCAGCCCGGCCCCGCCCACGCCGCGCGCCGGGTCGGCCCGGTAGAAGCGCTCGAACACCCGCTCGGCCACCTCCGGCGGGAACCCCGGCCCCTCGTCGGCCACCTCCACCACGGCCCGCTCGCCGTCCAGCCCCACGCGCACCTCGAACGGCGTCCCGGGCGGCGTGTGGTGCAGCGCGTTGCTCACCAGGTTCCCGAGCACCTGGCCGAGCCGCGACTCGTCGCCGGTCACCGGCACCTCGCCCTCGCCGCCGTCCAGGCGTACCAGCTCGATCCGCCGGTCGGGGGCGAGCGTCTGGGCGTCGATCACGGCGGTCGCGGCCAGGCTGAGCAGGTCCACCTGCCGCCGTGCCAGCTCGCGCCGCTGGTCGAGCCTGGCCAGCAGCAACATGTCCTCCACCAGCAGTCCCATGCGCGCGGCCTGTCCCTCGATGCGGCTCAGCAGCCGTACGGCCTCGGTCAGGTCCTTCTCCTCCCCCAGCCGGAACAGCTCGGCGAACCCCCTGATCGAGGTCAGCGGCGTGCGCAGCTCGTGCGAGGCGTCGGCCATGAACCGGCGCATGACCTCCTCCGAACGCCGCGCCGCCGTCGCCGACTCGCGTGCCGACTCCGCCGCCGCCTCCCGTTCGCGCACCGCCGACTCGATCTGGGCCAGCATGCCGTTGAGCGAACGGCCGAGCTTGCCGACCTCGGTGGTGTTCGCCCACATCGGCACCCGGCGCGACAGGTCGCCGCCCGCGATGTCCTTGGCCGTACGGGCGATCTCGCGCAGCGGGCGCAGGCTCCGCCGGACCAGCCAATAGCAGGCGACGCCGAGCACGATCAGCGTGCCGCCGCCGGCGAAGGCCACGATCAGACCCAGCCTGCCCACGGTCCCCTCGACGTCGCCGAGGCTGATGGCGATCATCCGGCTGCCGCCGTCGCGGCCGGGCACGGCGACCACCCGCCAGTTCGGCCCGCCGGGCGCGATGGACTCGACGGTGAACGGCCGCCCGCCCCGCGCGGCGACGTCCGCGCTGGTCAGCCGGGGCAGCCTGGGCGTGTGCTGCTCGGTGGACTCGCTCATCACCCGTACCGTGGCGCCGCCCGCGTCCACCAGCACCGAGTGGAACAGCCCGAAGAAGCGCTGCGGCTGGTGCCCGGCCGGCCAGGCGTCGGGCGGCGGCGGGAGGTCGCGCGGCGCGCTGGCCGCCAGCAGTTGCCGGTCCACCCGCTCGACCAGGTACCCGCGCAGCAGCCGTACGGCGAACAGGCCGGTCAGCGTGATGGCGAGGGTGACCAGCAGCAGCGTGGCCGAGACCAGGCGCATCCAGAGGGGGGTGCGCGCGAGGTGCTTCCTCATATCCGGGGCGGGCGCAGGATGTAGCCCACTCCGCGCAGCGTGTGCAGGTACTTCCGGTCACCGGTGTCGATCTTGCGGCGCAGGTAGGACACGTACGACTCCACCAGGCCCACGTCGGTGCGCCAGTCGCCGTTCCAGACGTGGTCGAGGATCTGCGTCTTGGACAGCACCCGGCCGACGTTCAGCATGAAGTACCGCAGCAGCCGGAACTCCGTGGGCGACAACCGCACCGGGATGCCGTCGCGCCAGACCTCGTGGCTCTCCTCGTCCAGCTCCAGGTCGGCGATCCGCATCCGGTGGGGCGGCGGCGCGCCCCTGCGGGTCCTGCGCAGCACCGCCCGGATCCGGGCGATGACCTCCTCCAGGCTGAACGGCTTGGTCACGTAGTCCTCGCCGAGCCCGAGGCCGGCGAGTCTGTCCTCCGGCGTGTCCTTGGCCGTCACGAACAACACCGGGACCCGGCGGCCACGGGACCGCAGCCTTCCCGCGACCGCCAGGCCGTCGAGGTCGGGCAGCATCACGTCGAGCATCACCAGGTCAGGCGTGCTCTCCTCGGCCACCCGAAGTGCCTCCCGCCCGTCGGCGGCGGTCAGCACCTCGAACCCGGCCATCCGCAGGCTGGCCGAGAACAGCTCCCTGATGTTGGGTTCGTCGTCGACCACCAGCAGCCTGGCCTCGGGTTCGTTCATCGCGGGCCCCCTCCCTGCGTCCCCTGCGTGATCGCGGTCGCGGTGACCGTGCCGTCGCCGGACTGCTGCCCGCGCACCACGACCGTGGTGCCGGCGGCCAGGTCGGCCACCTTGCCCGGCTTGGAGATCTGGACCGTGGTCTGGTCGCTGGTGGTCACCGTGACCGTGGAGCCGTCCATCGTCTTGACGTAGACCTTGTCGCCGTCGACCTTCTCGACGGTGCCGACCGTTCCGCCGCCCATGCGCTGCCCGGAACCGCCGGGCTGCTGGCCGTTCGTACGTTGGAGCGGCGCGGCGGCGGGCGCGGCGGAGGACGTGCCGAACAGCTTGCCCGCCTGGATCCCGATCAGGACGCCCGCCACCAGCACGACGCCGGCGGCCAGCCCGAGCGTCAGCTTCGAGACGCCCTTGCGCGGCCGGACGGCGAGCTCCTCCCCGAGGTCGTCGGGGAAGGGCGAGGAGTCGAGCCGGTCCATGTCATTCTCCTTACTCATGCCGCAGGGCCTGGATCGGCCGGAGCTTGGCCG
This sequence comes from Nonomuraea spiralis, assembly GCF_014648435.1. GTDB lineage: Bacteria > Actinomycetota > Actinomycetes > Streptosporangiales > Streptosporangiaceae > Nonomuraea > Nonomuraea spiralis. The sequence goes on along the minus strand of NZ_BMRC01000007.1, from coordinate 402,383 downwards.
CCCTGTTGGCGGGATAACTGCCGAAGAAGAGCCCGATCCCCACCGAGACGCCCAGCGCCAGCGCGACGGACGACGGCACGAGGACCGGCTCGATGCCGGCCACGGTGAACCGGGTGCCGATGAAGGCCACCAGCACCCCCAGCAGCCCGCCGACCAGGCTGAGCAGCGTGGCCTCCATCAGGAACTGGCCCAGGATCGCGCCGCGCGGCGCGCCGATCGCCTTGCGGATGCCGATCTCCCGGGTCCGCTCGGTCACGGTGACCAGCATGATGTTGGTGATGCCGATGCCGCCCACCAGCAGCGAGATCGCCGCGACGGCGCCGAGCAGCACGGTGAAGGTGCCGGTCGCCTCGCTGACCGTCTCCTGCAACGTGGCCTGGTTGAGAATCCGGTAGTCGGGGTTGCCGCCGGTGATGCCGTGCCGCTGGTTGAGGATGGCGCTCACCTCCGACTGCGCCGCCGTGGTGGCCTGCGCGCCGGTGGCCTGCACCACGATCGAGCCGAGCGAGCCGAACCCGCTCAGGCTCTGCTGCACGGCCGGCAGCGGCGCGACGGCCACGTCGTCGGCGTCCTGCATGCCGGTGGAGCCGCTCTCCTTGAGCACCCCCACCACCGTGAACGGCACCCCGGACACGCTGACCTGCCTGCCGATCGGGTCGACCGTGCCGAACAGCTCCTCCACCACCGTCTGCCCCAGCACCACGACCTTCCGCGCGGCCAGCACGTCGTCGTTGAAGAAGTACGTGCCCTTGGCCACGGGCTTGTTCATGGCCTCGAAGTAGCTGGGGTAGGTGCCGACGAACTGCGCGATCGTGTGGCTGGCGGCGCCGTACGCGGCGGTCGAGGAGGAGGCGTTGACCATCGGCGAGACGGACTTGACCGACGGCGCGAGCGTCCGGTCGGTCAGCGCCTTGGCGTCGGCCAGGCTGAGCTGCCTGGCCTGCGTACGCGGCCCGGTGTTGCCGCCGCCGCCACCGGGCGCGCGCCCGCCGAAGCCGCCTCCGCCGCCCCCGCCCGAGAAGGACGGGGAGATCGTCAGCGTGTTGGCGCCGAGCCGCTGGATGTTCTTCTGGATGCTCTGCGAGGAGCCCTCGCCGACCGCCACCAGCAGGATGACCGCGGCGACGCCGATGAGGATGCCCAAGGTGGTCAGGGCGCTGCGCATCTTGTTGGCCAGCAGGCCGCGCAGCGCGAAGCGGAGGATCTCAAACTGGTTCACTGGCCGCCGCCCTCGGAGGGAGTCCGTCGACCGGCGACTGGCGGCGGTCCTCCACGATCTCGCCGTCCACCAGCCGGATCACCCGTTCGGCGTGCGCGGCCACGTCGTCCTCGTGGGTGATGAGCACGATCGTGCGTCCCGACTCGCTGAGCCGGTCCAGGATCTCCAGCACGTCGCGGGTGGAGGCGGTGTCCAGGTTGCCGGTGGGCTCGTCGGCGAGCAGCAGCGCGGGCGCGGTGACCAGCGCCCTGGCCACGGCCACGCGCTGCTGCTGGCCGCCGGAGAGCTGGTTCGGCTCGTGGTGCACGCGGTCGGTCAGCCCGACCTGATCCAGCGCGGCCAGGGCGCGCGAGCGCCGCTCGGCCTGGCCGACGCCGCCGTACACGAGCGGCAGTTCGACGTTGGCCAGCGCGCTCATGCGCGGGATCAGGTTGAAGGACTGGAACACGAACCCCACCCGGCGGTTGCGCAGGATCGCGAGCTGGTGCTCGTCCAGCCGTCCCACGTCCGCGCCGTCGATCAGGTACGTGCCCGAGCTGGGCACGTCCAGGCAACCGAGGATGTTCATCAGGGTGGACTTGCCGGAGCCGGAGGCGCCCATGATGGCGACGTAGTCGCCGCGTTCGACGTCCAGGCTGACGCCGCGCAGGGCGCGTACCCTGGCGTCGCCCTCGCCGTACTCCTTGACGAGGTTCCGTACGCGCAGGACCGGGGCGGGGGCCGTCATCGCCCGCCTCCCGGCATGCCGCCGCCGGGGAACCCGCCGCCGAGCCCGCCGCGCTGGTTGGTGCCGCCCTGCGTGCCGGTCTGCGTGCCGGTCGCCGGGGGGACGAGCTGGTCGCCCTCGGACACGCCCGACTTGATCTCGGTGAGCGCCGTGCCCCGGACGCCGACCTCCACCGTAGTCCTGACCTGGCGGCCGTTCTGGAGCAGGGTGACCGTGGTCTGGCCGCCGCTGGTGGAGACCGCGGTGGAGGGGACGGTGACGACGTCGTCCGCCCGGCCGACGACGACCTCGACGGTGGCGGTCTGCCCCAGCCTGACCTGGGCCGGGACCTTCGTGAACGTGACCGTGACCGGGTACTGGACGACGTTGTTGCTGGTGGAGGCCACCGGCTGGATCTGCGTGACCTTGCCGCTCGCGGTCACGCCGGGCAGGGCGTCGAAGGTCACGGTGGCGGCCTGGCCCTGGTCGAGCTTGCCGACGTCGGACTCGGTGAAGGTGCCCACGAGCTGGAGCCTGCCGGTGTCGGCCAGGTCGACGAAGCCGCCCGTACCCGCGGTGGTGCTCTGGGACTGGCCCTGGGACTGGCTCTGGCTGCCTCCGCCGCCCGAGCCGGAGGCGGTGCCGCCGACGGATCCGTTCACCGCCGTGACCGTGCCCTTGAACGGCGCCCGCAGGACGGTGGCCGCGACCGTGCGCTGGGCCTCGCGGTAGGCGTTGCGCGCCTTGACGTAGGAGGCGTAGAGCGCGGCCGTGCCGGTGCCGTCGTCGAGCGCGCTCTGGTACGTGGCCTTGGCCGCCGACAGGCTCTCCTGGGCGGCGGAGTCGTCCAGCCTGGCCAGGATGTCGCCCTTGTCTACCTTGTCCCCGGCCTTCACGTAGATCTGCTCGACCGTGCCGCTCGTGCCGAACGACAGGGCTCTGGTCTTCGAGCTGGCCACCGCGCCCGACGCGGACACCGTCGCGGTCACCGAGCCACGGCTCGCGCCCACCGTGCGTACGGTCGTCTCGCCGGCCGCCCGGTCCGTGCCGAGCTGGGTATAGGCGAGCACGGCACCGCCCAGCAGGAGCACGCCCAGTGCTCCGTTGGTCATCAGCGCTCTGCGCCTTGTCGACACCTTCACAGCCGGTGACCCTTGCACACCAGCCTGCGCCGCAGCCGTGACGTAGCTGAACGTTCGCTGACAACCTGGGCCCGTACGGGGTCACACAGGTAACTCTCAGGCTGCTCGCAGGCTGCCGCGAACCTGGTCGGCCAGGATGGACGCCCATGAGACCGACTTTCGCGCTGGGCGGGCTCGCCCTCGCCGTGCTCGTCGCCGGGTCGGGCCTGGCGCTGGCACTCCGCGACGACGCCCCTCCCGCCGTCCGGGTACGGCTCGCCGCCGCCCAGCGCGGCCAGGTCACGGCCCTGGTCAGCGCCGCCGGCAACACGGTGGACGGGGCCCGGCGGGACCTGGCGTTCGGCTCGTCCGGCCCGCTGACCAAGGTGTACGTCAAGGTCGGTACCAAGGTCACCAAGGGCCAGGTGCTGGCCAGGATCGACGGGCGTTCGGCACGCGAGACGTACACAGCCGCCAAGGCCGACCTCGCCGCCGCCCGATCAGCCCTCACCACCGCCACAAGCACCCCCGCCACCGGCCCCACCGCTGCCACGGGCACCGGCACCAGCAGCGGGACCGGGACCGCGACCGCCACGGGGACCGGCACCCGCAGCGGCAGCACCACCTCCAGTGGGACCGGGACAGGGACCGGGACCCGCAGCGGCGGCACCTCCTCCAGTGGGACCGGCCAGAGCCGTGCGGGCGGCACCGCCACCTGCCCGCCCGCGACCTCCCCCACCGGCGCCCGTTCCCCGGCCGCCTCCTCCCCCACCGCCACGCCCGCGGGCACCCCGACCGGCACCCCGACCGGGACCCCGGCAGGGACCCCGGCAGGGACCCCGGCGGGGAGCCCGGCGACGCCCACTGCCACCCCCACCATCACCGCGCCCACCGGCACGGTCCCGGGCCCGGACAGTCGCGGGTCCACGGGTCAAGGCGTCCTCGGCCCGACCGTCCCCCCTGGCACGGGCACCGACGCGCCTCTCAACGGGCCCGCCACTCCCACCCCTACGCCCACCCCGACCGCCACCCCCAGCAGGACCCGCACCTCACCCCCGACTCACCACACCCCCGAGCCCCAGCCCACCGTGACCGTCACCGTGACGGCCACGGTCACCGTGACGGCCACCCCACCCGGCGACGGCAACCCCCCTGGAGGCGGCCACACCTCCTCCCCCGGCACGCCGTCCACCTCCCCTGCCAAGCCGCCTGCCACGGCCGAGCCCTCCACCACCCCGTCCACCAGCACCAAGCCCAGCACCAAGCCAGCCGCCAAGCCCACCTCCAAGACCCCGGCCAAGCCCCGGACGACGGGCTCCCCCCGCCCCACCCAGGGCACCGGCGCCTGCGCACCCGCGAAGACCTCCTCCCGCACCACCACCACCGCCCCCAAGACCGGCGGGCTCGGCGAGGACCAGGCCGCCGCGAACGTGGACCGTGCCGAAGCCGCCCTGGAGCAGGCCGCCGACGCCGTACGCGCCACCCGCATCGTGGCTCCCACCTCGGGCACCGTCCTGTCGGTGGCGGGCACGGTCGGCGACACCGCCGGCACCGGGACCTTCATCAGCCTCGGCAACCTGAACGAGCTCCAGGTCCAGGCCATGGTCACCGAATCCGACGTCAACCGCCTCAAACTAGGTCAGAAGGCCGGCATCACCCTCGCCACCCGCCCCGGCGAGCGCCACGACGGCACGGTCACCGCCATCGCCCCGACCGCCACCGTCGAGAACCAGCTCGTCCGCTATTCCGTCACCCTGGCCTTCGACGAGCCGCCCAAGGGCCTCATGCTCGGCCAGACCGCCACGGTCTCGGTGACGACCGGCGAGGCCAGGGACACGATCTTCATCCCCGCCGCCGCCGTACGCAGCCGCTCCGACGGCGCCCAGGTGGTCACCGTACGCTCCGGCGGGCACGACGCCGCGAAGGTGGTCAGCACCGGCGTCCGCGGCGACCAGTACGTGGAGATCACCTCCGGCCTCGGCGAACGCGACCAGGTCGTCATGACCGGCACCGCCACCGGCGAGTTCCCCGACGGCACCTGGCCCGGCGCCTGACCCACCGGCCGCCGCCCAACGCCCCCGCCCGCCGTTCCCGGCGGACCCTCAGCCCGTTCCCAGCGAACGTTCAGCCAACGACGGGCGGGCGGGCGGCGGCGCGGGCGGCCGAGCGGTCGGGGTCGGCCGGGACGGTGATGCGGTGGGCGGTGCGGGCCGGGGCGCCGCGGCGGGAGATGTAGTCGAGCGTCCGGAAGTCCACCGACAGCTCGTCCCTGGTCAGCCGGGCCATGAGGTACCCGCGCCGCTGGTCGATGAAGGAGATGTGCGGGTTCTCCTGGAGGGCCTCGGCGATCCACGTCCGGTCCCGGTACCCGTCGCCGTCGCTCGCGATGGACGACGTCACCAGCTCCCTCGCCACCACCGGCGAGTCCGGGTCGTCGAAGTCGGCCTTGAGATCGGCCAGGTGGTGCATGTGGGCGTCCCCGGTCAGCACCACCGGGTTCGAGGTGGTGGACAGCGACCCGAGCAGGCGGGTGCGCTCGGCGGCGTAGCCGTCCCAGGAGTCCAGGTTCACCTCGCGGCCCGGCCCGATCTTGTAGTCGCGCTGTGCCATGAGGATCTGCTGGCCCAGCAGGTTCCAGCGGGTGTCCGAGCCGCTCAGTCCCTCCTCCAGCCAGCGCCACTGGCCGGACCCGAGCAGCGTGCGCCGGTCGGACAGCCGTTCGTCGCATCCGGCCCGTACCCCGTCCAGGCATGCCTGGTCGTCGCGGAACTGGCGGGTGTCCAGGAGGTGGAAGCGGGCCAGGGTGCCCCAGGAGATGCGCCGGTTGATGCGCAGCACCGCGCCCTGGAGGCTGGCGCGGCGCAGCGGCATGTTCTCGTAGTAGGCGCGGAAGGCGTCGGCGCGGCGCCGCGCGAAGCCGGGTGCGCCGGTGCTGGAGACGGGGCCGGCCCAGTTGTTCTCGATCTCGTGGTCGTCGAAGGCCACCAGCCAGGGCGCGACCGCGTGCGCGGCCTGGAGGTCGTGGTCGCTCTTGTACTGGGCGTGCCGCAGCCGGTAGTCGGCGAGCGTGGCGCACTTGCCCGGCGTGTGCGTACGCACCCGGCCGGCCAGCGCGGTGTAGCCGCTGGGGCCGTACTCGTACATGTAGTCGCCGAGGAAGACGACCAGGTCGGGTTCCTGCTCGGCCAGGCGGCGGTAGGCGGTGTAGTAGCCGTGCTCGTAGTGGGCGCAGGCGGCCACGGCGAAGGTGAGCGGCCGCTCCCCCGCCGGCGTCGTCCTGGTACGCGCGACGGGCGAGAGCCTGCCCTCGCTCCTGAACCGGTAGAAGTAGTCGCGGCCGGGATCCAGCCCGTTCAGCTCGACGTGCACGCTGTGGGCGTCCCGCGACCGGGCGGTGGCGGTGCCGGACCGTACGACGGAGGAGAAACGTTCGTCGGTGGCGACCTGCCAGTCGACCTCGACGTCGCGCGCGGGCATGCCGCCGTGGCCGTCGCCGCTGAGCGGTTCGACGGCCAGCCGGGTCCACAGGACGAACCCGTCGGCGGCGGGGTCGCCGGAGGCCACGCCGAGCGTGAACGGGTCGGATCTGAGGGTCCTGGCCGCGGCGGGCCGGACGGCGGACAGAGTGGGGGACGGGGTGATGGCGGACGGGGTGGCGGCTTGGGGCGCGAGGAGGCCGGCTGCCGCCGCTGTCAGGAACGTTCTGCGGTCCACGCTCCAGGTATGTCCGCCCGCGCTGACCCCGTCGTGACAGTGGAGTCAAGCGTGGGTGAACAGCGGCGGTCGTCCCGGCGGGAGGTCAGCGCGGCAGCTCGCGCAGGGACTTGCGGAGGGCGGCCGCGGTGGTGAAGAGCACGCCGGTCATGCCCGCGCGCTCGGCGCCCTCGACGTTCTCGGCGCGGTCGTCGATGAAGACGATCTCGGACGGGTCGGCGGCCAGCTCGCGGGCGACCGCGTCGAAGATCTCCCGGTCGGGTTTGACCAGGCCCATCCGGCCGCTGTAGAAGCGGTGGCCGATCGCGGCGATCCAGGGCAGCTCGTCGAGGCCGTCGGCGATGCAGACGGGCGCGTTGGACAGCAGCGCCACGCCGTCGCCAGCGTCGAGGATCTCGCCGAGGACGGCGATCGTGCCCTCGTCAGGGTAGGCCCAGCTCGCGACGTCCATCGCCACGAGGCGGGCGACCTCCGACGGGGTGACGGGCCGGCCCAGCACGGCCGCCCAGTAGTCGACGGGTGACAGGCTCGCCCGGTCGAACTCCAGGCGGTGCTCCCAGTAGCCGCGCGCGAACGTCTCCGGCTCGGCGCCGACGGCCCGCGCCATGGCCTCGGCGTCGGACTCGGACTGAGGCAGGGACAGGACATTGCCGTAGTCGAACACAATCCACGTCATGCAAGGAATGGTCGCAGATGCGGGTCGAGCGCCGGGCAGCCTAGGTATTTCTCGGCCGTGTGGAAGTCGATCCAGTCGAGGTTGACCAGCTCCTCGACGTCCACGCCGGTGAAGCTGGCGCGCAGGGCGGGCGGGATGGCGGCGATGTCGTCCTTGTCGGCGATGTTCACCCAGCGGGCGACGTTCTTCGGACGCTCGCCGCGGCCGTTGACGGGGGCGGGCAAGAGGCGTTCGAAGACGACGTTGCGCATGCCGAGCGGGCTGCCGAGCGTCAGGAGCAGGTCGACGGGCAGGTCGGGGTTGGCCCACAGGGTCTCGTACGCGACGACGCTGCCGAGCGAGTGGGCGATCACCACCCGGGGGCGGTTCCTGCGGATCGTGTCGGCCACGGCCCGCCGGCACCTCTCGCGCCGTTCCTGGTCGGTGAGGTAGAGCGCGACCTCCGGCGCGAACAGCTTGGCGAACGCCGCGGACCTGCCGTCGAGCTTGCCGAGCAGCCATCCGGTGAACGACTTGAGCGCGCCGGTGACGTGCTCGCCGAGGCCGAGGTTCCTGGCCCATTCGACGAGCACCTGCTGCGTGGCGGCCTCCACCCGCGCCGCCGCCTGGGGCGCGCTCTCCCCCGGCCGGGCGTCGCGCAGGTGGTGGGAGAAGTAGGCGATCTCGCTGAAGTAGGCCGCCGCCTCGCCGCCGAGCGCGGCGCCCAGGTAGCGGTCCCATTTGAGGCGCATGGCGTCGGCGGCCCCGGTGGCCGATCCCCCGGCCTCCAGGTAGTAGTTGTACTTGCCGATCCCGTGCACGCCGACGATGGCCGTCACTGCGCCTCCCCCACCCCTGACCGCTTGATCTTCCGCGGATATTGGAATACGCCGCTCGTCCCCGGCCGTCAAGAGCAGGCTCAGGTTTAGTCTTGCCTAAAGGTTTAGGTAGAGCTAAAGTAGGAGCACAGGGAACGACAGCGTCGAGAGCGAGACCGAGATGGCCTTTCGCCGAAACCCCCGTGAAGAGGTGGGCGGTCTCGCCCAAGAGGTCGTCGACGAGATCACGTGGTACATGCGGGAGCACAAGATCACCCGGGCCGACCTGGCCACGTCGCTGGGCGTGTCGCCCGGCCGGGTGAGCCAGATACTCTCCGGCGACGAGAACCTCACGTTGCGCACGCTCGGCGCGGTGGTCGACGCGCTGGGGGCCCGCCTGGCGTTCACGCTCGGCGACGCCGAGGGATCTCCCTCCGCCCTCACCTGACGCCGGAGGATCGTCCGCCGTCGCCCGAGGCGGGTCAGCGCGCCCGGATGGCACGTTCGCCGGCACGGGCCCGCGAGGGCGGCACGTACCCGGGCAGCGAGCGGTAACCGGCCCGGTAGGCCGCGGCCAGCAGGCGCAGGACGTCGTTCTCGGCGTCGTGCCGCAGTACTCCGTGCAGGCGGTTGAGGTTGCCGAGGTAGCGCTCGTACCTCGGGGTCCTGGTGTGGCGTGAGAGGGTGAGGGCCGTGGCCACCTTCGAGCGGGCGGCGCCGTCCTCGATCAGCGCCGCCACGTCCAGCCTGCGTTCGACGGCGTCCAGCCGGGCGTGCACCCGCTCGCGCCGCCGGTCGTCGGCGGACAGGCGGTCGCGGATGCGCTCGTGGTAGCGGGCCGCGGCCAGGCTCAGCTCGTAGACGTTCCAGGACGGGTCCACCCGTTTCTCGCACCAGACGCGCTCGTCCTCGGCCATCGCCTGGTCGAGCCGGGTCAGCAGGGACACCAGCCAGAACGTGGCCACCTCCCGGCCCAGCGAGCGGCGTTCGTCCTGCTTGGCCCGCATCTGGCTGAGCCACAGGCCGCTCGGCGCGACCGCGCCCAGGACGGTGGCCAGGGCGTCGTCCAGCAGGGCGTGGCCGGCCAGCGCGACGCCGGCGGACAGGCCCCCGGTGAGCAGGCTGACGGTGAGCGCGAGCCGCCATCCCGCTGGTCCGAAGGGCCGCCCCCTGCCCTGACACCTCAGCAGCAGGAAGACGACGGCGGAGATCACGGCGAGTCCTACGGTGAGCGCCGCCTGCGCGACCCACTTCGGGTCCATGGAATGTGCCCCTCCCGCGGAATGTTCTTCTCCATATTCGCAGCGAGGGCAGACATTGAAAATGCCGTTGCGAACGGCATATGTCGCTCATATACGGTGACATTCATATAAACAAGCCGCAATCAGGAAACAGGAGCCTCACCCATGACTGGCCCGCTGGTCGTCAACGACTCGATCGTCATCCCCGACGCCGAGCTGGGCTGGCGGTTCTCCCGCTCCTCAGGTCCGGGCGGCCAGGGTGTCAACACCACCGACAGTCGTGTGGAGCTGATCTTCGACGTCGCCGCGAGCACCGCGATCCCGCCCGCGCTCAAGGCCCGCGCGCTCGACCGTCTGGGCACCACCACGATCACCGTCGTGGCCTCGGAGTACCGCTCCCAGCTGCGCAACAGGGAGGCCGCCGGTCACCGGCTGGCCCAGCGCATCAGGGAAGCCGTCGCGCCGCCGCCCAAGCACCGCCGTCCGACCAAGCCGAGCCGCGGCTCCGTCGAACGCCGCATCGCGGGCAAGAAGCTCCGCTCCGACGTCAAGCGCCTGCGCCGCGACCCCCACTGAACCCGCCCAGGGCCCGGGCCGCGTCGTTCACAGGGAGAACGCCGGCTCCCTGGCCCCGGCCGGGCAGAGCTGCCCGATCACGGCCCGTACCTGGTCGCGCAGCTCGGCATCGATGAGCCGGCCGTGGTCGTCGAAGTGCGGGCAGGCCGGCGAGATGACCAGCTCGGCGCCCATCGCGACCGCGTCGGCGCCCTGGAGCTGCTTGTAGAGCTCCGCCTGCGCCCACATCGCGCCGCACGCCCGCGCGCTCGCGCTCATCACCGCAACATGCTTCCCGGCCAGTACGTCACCGGCCGACAACCACTGCAGCGCGTACGTCAGCTCCATCGGCAGCAGGCTGTGCTCGGGAGCCGTCAGCAACACCGCGTCGGCCTCGGAGACCAGTCCGAGCAGTTCCCTGGCCGTCACCGGCACCTTGCCCGCCTGGTACGGCGGCACATCCCCCAGCCCCGCCCAGATCTCGAACCGTACGCCCTCCGGCAGTTCGCCGCCCGCTGCGTCCAGCAATCGGTTGATGAATGACCCCACGTGGAGACTGGCGGCGATCCCGATGATTTTCACCCACTGCTCCCCAGGCGTTCCGGTGTCACCTGGAAACGTGCCCGATGCCTCGGATGTCCAAGACCAGCTCCGAGTCAAGAGCAGTCCCGACTTCGTCTCAGTCCCGGTGGCGGTCCTGGTCACGGGGGCGGCGGAAGATCAGTGCGAGCACCCGCAGCACCATGATCGAGGCGATCACCAGCAGGTTGTAGCCGAGGAGCTGGTACAGGCTCGTGGTGCCGACCACGATCGGCCCGCCCTCGATGCCGAGCAGCAACACGGCCATGAGCCCGGCCGTGGCGCCGAGCACCGTGAGCAGCACCTGGTGGACCAGCCCGGTGACGTAGCGGCGGTCGCGGTCGTCGGCCAGCAGCCGTACGTTCAGGCTGAACCTGCCGTGCTCGGCGGCGCTGGCGATGCGCTCGACCCGGCGGGGCAGGCGGCGCAACATCGGCAGCAACGCGGCCAGCTCCTGGCCGACGGCCTCCTTGACGGACTCGGGTCCGGCCCGCTCGGCCAGATAGCGGCCGGCGAACGCGCGGGCCTCGCCGATCAGGTTGAAGCCCGGCGACAGGCGTACCAGCGTGCCCTCCAGGGTGGCCAGGGCCCGGAAGACGGCGGCCACCTCGGGCGGGATGGAGAGCCCGTACTCGGAGACGATCTTGAACAGGTCGGTGAACATCTGCACGCTGTCCATGCCGGGCCCGAGGTGCCTGGCCATGAACTGGCCGAGCGCCCGCTCCAGCGCGGCCTCGTCGATCTCCTCCGGCCGCGGCACCACCTCCAGCAGCGCGTCGGTGACGCCGAGCGGGTCCTGCCGGTTCATCGCGAGCAGGAAGCGTTGCAGGGCCGAGCGTACGGAGCCGTCCAGGCGTCCGACGGAGCCGAAGTCGAGCAGGCCGAGCGTGCCGTCGTCGAGCAGCATGAGGTTGCCCGGATGGGGGTCGGCGTGGAAGACGCCCTCGACGAGGATCTGCCGCAGCAGGCAGTCGAGCAGGTCGCGGGCCAGGGCCGGGCCCTGCTCGGAGGTGGCCGCGGTGACCGGCCCGCCCGACAGGCGCCGCATGACCAGCACCTGCTCGGAACAGAGCGCGGGGAACGGCTCGGGGTAGGTGACCCCGCCGCTGCCCGAGGCGGCCACGGCGGCCATGTTGGCGGCCTCGACCCGGAAGTCCAGCTCCTCGCGGATGGCGGTGGCGAACCCCTCGGCCAGGTCGCGCAGCCCCAGCGCACGCCCCCACCGGGTCCTGGACTCCAGCGTGGCGGCCAGGCGGCGGACGATGTCGAGGTCCTGGGCCACGACGCGCTCGATGTCCGGCCTGCGTACCTTGACCACGACGTTCTCGCCGGTGTGCAGGCGGGCCGTGTGGGCCTGGCCGATGGAGGCGGCGGCCAGCGGCGTACGGTCGAAGGCGGCGAAGACCTCCTCGACCGGCCCGCCCAGCCCGGCGGCGAGCACCGGCTCGACGCGCTCCCACGGCGCGGGGGCGACATGGTCCTGCAACCGGCCCAGCTCGTCGATGAACTCGGCCGGCAGCAGGTCACGCCGGGTGGACAGAACCTGGCCGAGCTTGACGAAGGTGACGCCGCCGTCGTCGAGCGCCTCGCGCAGCGACCGGGCCAGGCGTACCTTGCCCGACCTGTCCTCCAGGCTTTCGCCGCGGCCCCGCAGGTAGGGGCCGAGCCCGTGCCTGAACGCGATCCTGGTGATCTGCGAGTAGCGCCTGGCCCGGCGGAGCCGGCCGCGCAGCGAGCGCAGGACCTCCAGCGGCCCGGGCACCGAGCCCGGCGGCACCAGCGCCTCGGCCAGCACCAGGATCACCATGGGGATGAGCACCATGCACATGGCGATCAGGAGCAGCAGCCCGAGCGCGCCCGCGTCGGGTGTGGTGTCCGGATCGACCGGCCCGAACGAGGCGATGACCGGCGTCAGCATCGGCTGGGCCAGGCCCCAGGCCACCATCGCGGCCAGGAAGGTGCGTAACGCGCCGAACCTGACCCCGAGCAGGCGTTGGGCCGCCGTCGCCAGCAGCAGGATCATCACCAGGATGGCGAGCGAGACGAACAGCGTGCCCAGGAACTCCATGAGGAGGGATCATGCCACGGCCGCGCGGACGGCGGCGGCCCCCGCGTCAGCCCCTGGCGGCGGCGCGGGCGCGGCGCTCCTCGCGGCGCTCGACGAACCGGGCGGCCGTGACCTCGGTCTTGGCCAGGAACGCCGACAGCTCCTCGCGGGCGGCCTCGCCCTCGGCGTCGAGCCCGGTCTTGTCGAAGACCGCCCACTGCCGCAGGACGGGCATGAGCACGTCGTCGAGGTGGAGACGCAGGTCGTAGATGCCCTCATTGGCGATGATCATGGCCTTGCGGGCGAAGCCGTCCATGCCCGTGCCGGGCATCTGGAAGGTGGTGACGACGTCGGTCACCGCGCGCATGGTCTGGTTGGGGTCGAGCTCGAAGGCCGCCTTGAGCAGGTTGCGGTAGAAGAGCATGTGCAGGTTCTCGTCGGCGGCGATGCGGGCGAGCAGGCGCTCGCAGCCCTCGTCGCCGGAGGCCCGGCCGGTGTTGCGGTGGGAGATGCGGGTGGCCAGTTCCTGGAAGGAGACGTAGGCGAGCTGCTGGAGCATGGTGCCGTACTCGGTGGTGAAGCCCTGCTCCATGTGGTACATGCGGGCCCGCTCCAGCGCGACCGGGTCGACCGCGCGGGTGACGGTGAGGTAGTCGCGCAGGGCGGTGCCGTGGCGGTCCTCCTCGGCGGTCCAGCGGTGGACCCAGGTGCCCCACGCGCCGTCGCGGCCGAACGTGGTCGCGATCTCGTGGTGGTAGCTGGGCAGGTTGTCCTCGGTCAGCAGGTTGACGATGAGCGAGACGCGGGCGGCCTCGGGGATCTTCGAGTCGCCCTCCTGCCACGCCTGGCCGCCGTAGATGCCGTCGAAGTCACGCCCTTCGCTCCACGGGATGTACTCGTGCGGGAACCACTCTTTGGCCATCGAGTTGTGGCGATCGAGCTCGACGCCCACCACGGGCTCGAGCTCGTGCAGCAGTTCCGTCTGAGACATCGCCATAAAGATCTTCTCCTTCAGGTTACGGGACCGTAGGTTAGGCTACCCGAAGGACATGTGGTGCGGAGTCTGCCTTGATGTCCTAAATGCCAACACGTTGCAGCAAGCGGTCCAGTTGATGTTGAGATCGAGGATCTCCGACCGTACGGAGTTGAACTCCTCGGCCAGCGCCGCCCGGACGAACTTGAGCTCCTCGGTCACCTCGCTGCGCAACGTCGCCAGCTCCTCGGCCGTCTCCGCCCCAGCGTCCGCCCCCATGTGCACGCCCTCCTCACCATCGGTAAGTCACCGTCCGCCACCAAGGATCTCAGGCAGGCGGGGGCCCGCGACCGGGCGGCGGACGGCGGGAGTGGTTTTCTCATCCCGTACGCACGATCCTTCGCGACCTGGGAGGAGAGTTGTCACCCCGGGCGGCCTCAGATGAGGTCGACGAGGTCGGCGACCGAGTCGACGACCAGGGACGGGCGGTAGGGGAAACGGTCGATCTGGTCGCGCTGGGTGACGCCGGTCAGCACCAGGATCGTGAAGAGGCCGGCCTCCATGCCGGAGATGATGTCGGTGTCCATCCGGTCGCCGATCATGGCGGTGGTCTCGCTGTGGCCCTCGATGGCGTTGAGCGCGCTGCGCATCATGCGGGGGTTGGGCTTGCCCACGAAGTACGGCTCGACGCCGGTGGCCTTGGTGATCATCGCGGCGACGGCCCCGCAGGCCGGCAGCGAGCCCTCGGTGGAGGGGCCGATCGGGTCGGGGTTGGTGGCGATGAAGCGGGCGCCGGACTCGATGAGCCGGATCGCGCGGGTGATCTGGGTGAAGCTGTAGGTGCGGGTCTCGCCGAGCACGACGTAGTCGGGGTCGAGGTCGGTGAGGATGTAGCCGACCTCGTGCAGGGCCGTGGTCAGGCCGGCCTCGCCGATCACGTACGCCGAGCCGCCGGGCCGCTGGTCGTCGAGGAACTGGGCGGTGGCCAGGGCGGAGGTCCAGATGGACGCGGCGGGCACGTCGAGCCCGGCGCCGGCCAGGCGCACCGACAGGTCGCGCTGGGTGTAGATGGAGTTGTTGGTCAGGACCCGGAACCTCTTGTCGGACTCCTTGAGCCGCTTGATGAATTCGTCCGCACCGGGGATCGGCCGCCCCTCGTGGACGAGCACGCCGTCCATGTCGGACAACCAGGAGTCGATCCGCTTACGCTGAGTCACCCGTTCATGGTATCGAGCGTGCCTTGTCGACTTCTCGCCGCACACGTGAACAATATTCATCATGTCGTTCACTGAATCCGCCCTGGACATGCGGGACGAACTCATCCAGCTCCGCCACTCCCTGCACACCACCCCCGAGCTCGGCCTGCATCTGCCCCGGACGCAGGAGAAGGTGCTGGCGGCGCTGGACGGGCTTCCCCTGGAGATCACGACCGGCAAGACGCTCAGCTCGGTCACGGCGGTGTTGCGCGGCGGCCGGCCGGGTCCCGCGGTGCTGCTGCGCGGCGACATGGACGCCCTGCCCGTGGCCGAGCGCAACGACCTGCCCTACATCTCCCAGACCCCCGGCCAGATGCACGCCTGCGGCCACGACCTGCACACCGCCATGCTGGCCGGCGCGGCCCGGCTGCTCAGCGCGCGGCGGGCGGAGCTCGCCGGTGACGTGATCTTCATGTTCCAGCCGGGCGAGGAGGGCCACGAGGGCGCCAAGCACATGATCGGCGAGGGCGTGCTCGACGCGGCCGGGACGCGGCCGGTGGCGGCGTACGGGATGCACGTGGTCTCGGCGATGCTGCCGACGGGGCTGTTCGCCTCGCGGCCCGGCCCGATCATGGCGGCGGCCGACGTGTTCTGCGTGACGGTGAAGGGCAGCGGCGGCCACGGGTCGAGCCCCCACCGCGCCAAGGACCCGATCGCGGCCGGGTGCGAGATGGTGACGGCGCTGCAGACGATGGTGACCAGGACGTTCGACGTGTTCGACCCCGTGGTGATCACCGTGGGCACCTTCCACGGCGGCTCGGCCGACAACGTCATCCCCGACGAGGCGCGCTTCGAGGCGACCGTGCGCACGTTCAGCAAGGAGCACCGGGTGCTGGTCAAGCGGCGCCTGGTGGAGGTGGTCGAGGGCATCGCGGCCGCGCACGGGCTGACGGTGGAGACGTCGTTCGGGACGGGGTACCCGGTGACGGTCAACGACCAGGACGAGGCCGGGTTCGTCTCCCGGACCGCCGACGAACTGTTCGGCCCCGGCCGCTACTTCGTGGCGCCGCAGCCGGTGATGGGGTCGGAGGACTTCTCGTACGTGCTGGAGGAGGTGCCGGGCGCGTTCGTCTTCCTGGGGGCGTGCCCGCCGGACCGGGACCCGGCCACGGCGCCGTACAACCATTCTCCGGACGCGGTCTTCGACGACTCCGTGCTCCCCGACGGCGCGGCCCTGTACGCCTCCCTCGCCCACGGGCGCCTGTCGGGGTCGTGATGCGCGCCTGGGTGGTGGACACGCCGGGACCGATGGCGACCGGTCCGCTCGTACCGGTCGAACGGGACGTCCCGGAGCCCGGCCCCGGCGAGGTGCTGGTACGGGTGGAGGCGTGCGGCGTGTGCCGGACCGACCTGCACCTGGCCGAGGGCGACCTCGCGCCGCGGCGGCCGCGGACCACCCCCGGGCACCAGGTGGTGGGCCGGGTCGAGGGCTCCGGCGAGCGGGTGGGGGTGGCCTGGCTGCGCTCGACGTGCGGCCGGTGCCGTTACTGCCTGCGCGGCATGGAGAACCTGTGCCCGGACTCCACGTACACGGGCTGGGACGCCGACGGGGGCTACGCGGAGTACGTCATGGCCCCCGCCGACTACGTCTATCCGCTGCCCGGCGACGTACCCGCCGAGCGGCTGGCGCCGCTGCTGTGCGCGGGGATCATCGGCTACCGGGCGCTGGCCCGCTGCGACCTGCCGCCCGGCGGACGGCTCGGCATCTACGGCTTCGGCTCCTCGGCCCACCTGACCGCGCAGGCGGCCATCGCGCGGGGCGCCACCGTGCACGCCGTGACCAGGTCGGCCGCCTCCAGGGAGCTGGCGCTGGAGCTGGGCGCGGCCTCGGCGGGCGACCGGCCGCCCGAGCCGCTCGACGCGGCCATCCTGTTCGCGCCGGTCGGCGACCTGGTGCCGCCCGCGCTCGAAGCGCTCGACCGCGGCGGGACGCTGGCGATCGCCGGCATCCACCTGACCGACGTGCCCCCGCTGAACTACGAGCGGCACCTGTTCCAGGAGCGCACGCTGCGCAGCGTGACCGCCAACACCAGGGCCGACGGGCGGGCCTACCTGGAGCTGGCGCTGGCCCATCCGCCGCGGGTGGAGACAAAGATCTACCCGCTGGATGCGGCCGGTCGGGCGCTGGCCGATCTGGCCGCGGACCGCGTCAGGGGCGCGGCTGTGCTGGTCATGGGCTGAGCCCGGCATCGGGCGCACGATGGAGATTGGCGCCACGCCGGACCTCTATGAAGGAAAGTTACATTACACTCACAACATCTGGAGATTATTGACGCTGCCTGCTGGCGACCGTAGGGTCCGGTCAATTCCCTACAGATCCTCAACAGGTCCGACATCCCCCGGAGCGGCAGATGAAGCGACTGGCAGCGGTAGTGGCGTTGCTGGGCCTCGCCACCGCCACAGCGGCGTGCAGTGGTGGTACCAACAACAAGTCCGGCGCCTCGAGCGGTGGTGGTGGCGGGCTCTTCACCACGATCGACGTCAACAGGCCGGGCCTGGAGGCCACGGCCCCGGCCAACCCGTACAACCCGAAGGGCAACTCCTTCCCCGGCTACACGGCGATGAAGCTGGGCTGGGTGAAGAACCACCTGACGGACCCCAACCAGGCACTCCCCGGCATCGCGGAGAGCTGGGAGATCGCGCCGGACAACTCGGCCATCACCCTGAAGCTCCAGCCGAACGCCAAGTGGTCCGACGGCAAGCCCGTCACCGCCGAGGACGTCAAGATGTCCATCGGCATCGCCTACACCCAGGGCAGCACGGCCTTCTCGATCACGCCGGGCGCGGCTGGTGCGGCGGCCGACGTGACCGTGGTCGACGAGCACACCCTGAAGATCACCCAGGACATGGCGAACCCGAGCCCGAAGTTCGCCCGCGGCGTGCTCGACACGTTCGTCCTGCCCGCCCACGTGTGGGGCAGCGTGCTCCCCGCGGACTTCTGGGACCAGCTCAAGGCCTCCAGGGCCGAGGGCGCCGACGCCGACAAGGCGCGTGAGACGATCACCGGCCTCGGCGAGAAGGTGCTCACCTTCGCCCCGCCGAAGGACACCTCGGCCGGCCCGTTCGTGCTGGAGCGGGTCAACCCGTCCGAGGCGTTGCTGGTCAAGAACAAGTACTTCTACAACGCCGCGAACGTGGCTCCGGCGCAGGTGAAGTTCCTCAACTACACCGGCAACGAGCAGATCTGGAACTACCTCACCGCGGGCAAGCTCGACCACGCCGGTTTCACCGCCGCCCCGACGGACGTGATGAACCGGATCAAGGCGGCCGCCGGCAACGAGGTCATCAAGGGCTACTCGCCGGTCGCGGTCAGCCTGGCCTTCAACCAGGCCAAGAAGCCGTACGACAACGTGCACGTGCGTCGCGGCCTGGCCTACCTGATCAACCGTGAGGAGGTCACCAAGGTCGCCTCGCCCGAGGGCGGCACGGCCGCGGTCACCACCACCGGCATCCACCAGAAGGCCGCGCAGGCCTGGATCCCCGACACGCTGCCGAAGCTGGACCCGTACGCGACGGACGCGGCCAAGGCCGAGGCGGAGTTCAAGGAGGCCGGCCTCACCAAGAAGGACGGCAAGTGGACGCTGGCCGACGGCTCTGCGTGGAAGGTCTCCATGCACGCGCCCGCCGGCTTCTCCGACTGGCTGTCGGCCCAGGAGAACATCAAGAGCCAGCTGATCAAGGCCGGCGTGGACGCCGAGGTCGTCACGACCGCCGACTACCCCCTCTACCTGGAGGAACTGGCGGCCGGCAAGTACGACGCGGGCTTCTGGCTGATGGCGCTCGGCCCCGCGCCGTACGACATCTACCAGCGCCTCTACGGCGCCTCCAACGGCTGGACCAACGTCGCGGGCAAGGTCAAGCACTCCGAGCCCGGCAAGGCCGGCAACTGGATGGGCGGCCCCGAGAAGATCGAGGTCGACGGCGCCAAGATCAACCCCGGTGAGCTGACCGGCAAGCTGAACTCGGCCACCGAGGAGGAGGCCAAGCCGATCATGGCCCAGCTCGCCAAGGCGGCGAACCAGGACCTCCCGGTCATCCAGCTCTGGGACTACGTCAACACCCAGTTCGTCAACAACAGCCGCTTCACCGGCTGGCCGCACGACGACGAGATCCTGCGTATGGGCACCGGCGTCCTCCCCTCGGGCGTGTGGATCCAGCTCGGCATGATCAAGGCGAAGTCGTAGTTCATGACGCTCATCACACGGCGACTCGCGGGCCACCTGGCCCGCGGGTTCGTCATGATCCTCGTTGTCGCGACGATCAGCTTCTTCATCATCAACAACATCCCCGGCGACCCGATGGCCGCCCGCTACGAGAAGCTGGTCGAGCAGGGCATGTCGCCCGAGGCCGCCGCGCAGTCCGTGAAGGTCCTGTACGGCTTCCTGCCCGACGGCACACTGTGGCAGCAGTACACCGACTACATGACCGGGCTGCTCCACCTCGACCTCGGCATGTCGGTCAGCCGGCCCGGCACCCCGGTGCTCGACGTGCTCACCGACGCGGCCAAGTGGACCGTTCTACCGGTGCTGGCCGGCACGCTGCTGAGCTTCCTCGTCGGGATCATCCTCGGCGTGTACGCGGCCATCAAGCGCACCGGCAAGCTGGGCGACGCCCTGGCCATCTCCGGTTCGCTGCTGCACGGCATCCCGCAGTACGTGCTGGCGATGCTGCTCGTGGTGATCTTCGCGACGCTCATCCCGATCCTGCCGGCCGACGGCACGGTGGACATCCTGTTCGAGCCGGGCTTCAACGCCGGCTACATCGGCTCGCTGGCCGAGCACGCGGTGCTGCCGGTCGTCACGTACGCGCTGTCGGCCTACGGCGGCTGGATCCTGGCGATGAAGTCGAGCGTGGTCACCGTGCTCGGCGACGACTTCATCCTGGCCGCCGAGCTGCGCGGCATGAAGCGCTCGATCGTGTTCCGCTACATCGCGCGCAACGCGATCCTGCCGCTGTTCACCATGCTCGCGCTCTCGCTCGGCCTGCTGCTGGGCGGCGCGGTCTTCATCGAGAAGATCTTCAACTACCCGGGGCTCGGCTGGCTGCTGATCAGCGGCGTGCAGGACCGCGACTACGGCCTGATGGGCGGGGCGTTCCTGCTGATCACCGTCGGCACGATCATCGCCAACATCGTGGCGGACCTGTTCTACACGGTCATCGACCCGCGGGTGCGCAGCGGAGAGGAGGGCTCGTGAGCGCCACGCTCATCCCGGAGGCGGCGCCGGCCGCGTCGGCCATGCGCCGCAACTTCTGGAACGGCGTGTGGCGGGTGATGAAGCGCAAGCCCAGCCGCATGGCCGGGGTCGTCATCATCGCCGGCTTCATCGTCATGGCCGTGGTCGGCCCGCTGCTGCTGCCCGAGCACCTGCCGGGCAACGCGAGCGCGATCACCCAGCCGCCGAGCTGGGACCACTGGTTCGGCACCGACCCGCAGGGCCGGGACGTGACCGCGCTGGTGATCAAGGGCTCGCGTTACGTCCTGCTCACCGCCCTGGTCACCGCGATCATCACGGTCGTCGCCGGCACCGCCATCGGCCTGTTCTCGGGCTTCAAGCGGGGCCGCTGGGACACCGTGCTCATGCGGCTGACCGACATGAAGCTCACCATCCCCGGCCTGCCGCTGCTGCTGGTACTGGCCACGGTCTGGAAGTTCGGCAACCCCATCCAGATGGGCCTGGTGCTCGGCCTGCTCGGCTGGGGCGGCGTGGCGCGGGCGGTGCGCTCGCAGACGCTGTCGCTGCGCGAGCGCGGCTTCATCGAGGCGGCGCGCGGGCTCGGGCTTTCCACCACGCACATCATCGGCAGGGAACTGCTGCCGAGCATGGCGCCCTACATCGCGATGAACATGCTCATCGCGGTCACCGGCGCGGTCTACTCGCAGGTGGGCCTGTTCTTCCTGGGCGTGCTGCCGTACGAGTCGGACAACTGGGGCGTGATGCTCAACCTCGCCGTGTTCCAGGCGGGCGCCATGATCACGCCGAACGCGCTCGGCTACCTGCTGGCCCCCCTGCTGGCGATCCTGCTGCTGACGCTCGGCATCGTGCTCGTGGTGGACGCCATGGACGAGATCTTCAACCCCCGGCTGCGCGAGGAGTAACAAGTGGCCGAACAAGCGCCGGGAGTGCGCATCGACGGCCTGACGGTCGTCTACAAGACCCCCGCGGGCGAGCTGCCCGCCGTCCGGGACGTCACGCTGACGCTGGAGCCCGGCACGATCACCGGCATCGTCGGCGAGTCCGGCTCGGGCAAGTCCACGCTGGCGTTGTCGCTGCTCAACGCGGTCCAGCCCCCGGGCCGGATCGCAGCGGGCAGCGTCGAGATCGACGGCCTGGGCGACGTGACCGGTTTCGCCGGCGAGGAGCTGCGCAAGGCCCGCGGCCGGCACATCGGGTACGTCTTCCAGGCGGCCCAGAACTCGCTCAACCCGCTCAAGACGGTCGGCAAGCAGCTCCTCGACCTGGGCCGTTCGCACGGCGTCGAGGACCTGCGCGGCCTGGTCCGCGAGGCCAAGGAACTGCTCGGCCGCATGGGCCTGGACGGCGCGCGCGTGCTCGACTCGCACCAGCACGAGCTGTCGGGCGGCATGCGGCAGCGGGTCGGCATCATGCTGGCCCTGGTGCTCAACGCCCACCTGGTCGTGCTCGACGAGCCGACGACCGCGCTGGACATGATCACCCAGGCGAACATCCTGAAGATCGTCCGCGAGGTGCACGCCGAGCGCGGCCTGACCACGCTGGTCATCACGCACGACATCGGCGTCGTGGCCGAGGTCGCCGACCGCCTGGTCGTCATGTACGGCGGCCGCCTGGTCGAGCAGGGCCCCACCCGCGAGGTGCTCGGCTCCCCCACCCACCCCTACACCAAGGGCCTGATCAGGGCCATCCCGCGCCTCGTGGGCGACATCGCCGAGGCCCAGGCGCTGCCCGGCCGGCCGCCGACGCTGGCCACGGTGCCGAAGGAGGGCTGCGTGTTCAGGGAGCGCTGCGCGCTGCGCATGGACGTGTGCGACACCGTCGACCCGCAGGCCGTGGCGCATGGATCGAGGGTCGTGGCCTGCCACGCCGTGACCGTGAAGGAGCACGCGTGATCACCGGGACCGGCATCGTCAAGACGTACAAGCAGCGCGGCAACGTCCTCGCCGGGCGGGAGGTGCGCGCGCTGCGCGGGGTGGACTTCGCCATCCCCAAGGGCGGCGCGGCCTCCTTCATCGGCGAGTCCGGCTGCGGCAAGACCACGCTGGGCCGGATCATCGCCGGGCTGGAGACCTACGACGAGGGCGAGATCGTCATCGGCGACGTGCCCATGTCGGGGATCAAGCTGAAGAAGCGCCAGCCGTACTTCCGCAAGATCCAGATGATCCACCAGGACCCGTACTCGGCGCTGAACCCGACCCGCACCATCCACCAGACGCTGTACGCGCCGCTCAGCCTGCGGGCCGGGCAGACCGGACGGTCGAAGGAGTGGATCGAGGAGCGGGCCGCCGAGGTGCTGTCGATGGTGGGCCTGGACCCGGGCTCGGTGCTGGGGCGCTACCCCCACCAGCTGTCGGGCGGCATGCGGCAGCGCGTGGTCATCGCCCGCGCGCTGACCGTCGACCCGGAGATGCTGGTCGCCGACGAGGCCGTCTCGATGATCGACGTCTCGCTCCGGCTGGGCATCCTGGCGCTGCTGAAGGACCTGCGCGAGCGGCTGGGCGTGAGCGTGCTGTTCATCACGCACGACGTGGCCACCGCCCGCTACATCGGCGACGACGGCGAGCTGTACGTCATCTACCGCGGCCAGGTCGTCGAGCGCGGCCCGGTGGACACGGTCATCGCCGACCCGGTGCACCCGTACACGCAGTCGCTGTTGTCGGCCATCCCCGTCCTGCACGGCCTGGAGGAGCCCGGCGAGCAGCCGGTGACGCCGCTGGAGTCGCTGGACGAGAGCAAGTCCGACGAGGGCTGCCTGTTCGCCCGCCGCTGCCCCTTCCGCGGCGAGCGGTGCACGGGCGAGCGGCCGCTGCTGCAGCTCACGGAAGGCGTGCCGCAGGAGCACGCGTGCTTCTACCCCGAGCGGCGCAACGTCATCGCGCGCCCGATGAGCGAGGTGTGATGTCGCCCACCGTGCGCGGCGCGGACCTGGCCGAGGCGGCCCGGGTGGCCGCCGCCGCGCTGACGCTGGACGCCCCGGAGGCCCCCGACCTGGTCCGGCGCCTGGCCGAGCCGCCCGCCGACCGCCGCTGGACGGCGCTGGCCACCGATGGCGGGGTCGTGCTGACGTCCCTGTCGTCGAAGGACCCCGAGGTCGGGCACATCGACCTGCTGGCCGTGCATCCCTCGGCCCAGGGTCGCGGGCACGGGCGCGCGCTGGTGCGGGCCGCCGAGGACTGGCTGCGCGGGCACGGCGCCCGGCAGGCCCGCTTCGCCGGGAACCCGCCCTGTTACGCCTGGCCCGGCATCGACGTGCGCTACACCGCCGCCGCCTGCCTGGCCGAGAGCCTCGGCTACGAGCGTTACCAGGTCGCCTGGAACATGACCGCCGACCTGTCGTCGGCCGACCTGTCGGTCGAGGACGACCTGCTTCGGCTGGAGCGGGCGGGGGTCGCGGTCAGGTCGGCGGGCGCCGACCGCTCGGCCGTGGCCGCGTTCGTCGAGGAGCACTGGAACGAGCGGTGGGCCTGGGAGGCGCTCAACGCCACCGGGCTGCACTACGCCGAGCGCGACGGGCGCGTGCTGGCCTTCGCCGCCTGGGGGGCGCGGCCGTCGTGGTTCGGCCCCATGGGCACCGCGCCCGACGCCCGCGGCCTCGGCCTGGGCGGGGTGCTGCTGCGCCGCTGCCTGGCCGACCAGCGGGCCGCCGGCCAGGCGAGCGCCCAGATCGGATGGGTGGGGCCGTTGCGGTTCTACTCGCGCGCCGTGGGCGCGCGAGCCGAACGCGTCTTCTGGCTCTACCGGCGCGATCTGGCCTGATGTCAGCTGTAGAGCAGATGTCCTTCGGGACGGCCGGGCGGCGGGCACAGCTCACGCGGGTCGTCCCCGGCCTCCAGGCAGCGCGTGAGCGTGTCGGAGCCCCACAGCAGGTCGAGGAACAGGTCGTCGCCCGTCCAGACCAGGTCGTCCGGATAGAGGACCCGGGCCGCGTGCAACATCGACAACCCGGTCAGCACCGGCCGGAAGGCCACCGGGTCGTGCACGTGCACCTGCACCCCGCGTACGGGGACGCCCGCGTGCTTGTGGAAGGTCGGGGTGAACCAGGTGTCCCTGAACCGCACCCCCGGCAGGTTCATCCCGTTCAGGGTGACCGCGTAGCGTTCGTCCGCGTACGGCGCCCCCACCAGCTCGAACGGCCGGGTGGTGCCGCGCCCCTCGGAGAAGTTGGTGCCCTCGAACAGCCCGGTGCCCGGGTAGACCAGCGCGGTGTCCGGGGTGGGCATGTTGACCGAGGGCATCACCCAGGGCAGGCCGGTCGCGGACCACGTCATGTCCCGCCGCCAGCCCTCCATCGTGACCACCCGCAGGTCGGCGTCGAAGCCGAACAGCTCCGCCAGTTCCCCCGCGGTCCTGCCGTGGCGTACGGGCAGCGGGAAGCGGCCCACGAAGCTGGCGAACGCCGGGTCCAGCGGCGGCCCCTCCTCCACGGTCCCGCCCAGGGGGTTGGGCCGGTCCAGCACCACGAACCGCAGGCCCAGCCGGGAGGCCGAGGCCAGCAGGTCGTACATGGTCCACACGAAGGTGTAGAAGCGGGTCCCCACGTCGGCGATGTCGAAGACCAGCGTGTCCACGCCGGAGGCGGCCACCACGCGGTCGAGGTCCTCGCCCGACAGCTCGTGGGTGTCGTGGACCGGCAGTCCCGTCCTGGGGTCCACGGCGTCGTGTTCGCTCGATCCCGCCTGGGCGGTGCCGCGCAGGCCGTGCTCGGGGCCGAACAGCGCGGTCAGCGGCACGCCGGCGGCCAGCAGGGCGTCGGGCGTGGGGGTCAGGTCGGGCAGGACTCCGGTGGGGTTGGTGATCAGGCCGAGACGGGCGCCTCCGGCCAGCGCGGGATCCGCGGCCAGCCGTTCAGCTCCGGTGCGTACGTATGACATGGATCCATTCTCTGAAAGATATTTACAACTGAGAAGTAAAGGGTGGAAATTAGCGTCATGATTGATCCGCTACCCGAGCTGTCCACCGAGCAGAGCGATCCCCGCTTCAGCCAGATCGACCGGCTGCCGACGGAGCAGGTCGCCCGATTGATGAACCAGGCCGACGCCGAGGTGCCCGTGGCCGTCGCCGCGGCCGTCCCGGCCATCTCGGCGGCCATCGACGCGATCGCCGCCCGGATGGCCGAGGGAGGCAGGCTGCTGTACGTCGGCGCCGGCACCTCGGGACGGCTGGCCGTGCTCGACGCCAGCGAGTGCCCGCCCACGTTCGGCACCGACCCCTCGCTGGTCCAGGGCGTCATCGCGGGCGGGTCCGAGGCGCTGACCCGGTCCATCGAGGGCGCGGAGGACGACGCCGAGGCGGGCGCGGCGGCCATCAAGGACCTGGAGGTGGGCGCGCTCGACTCGGTGGTGGGCGTGTCGGCCAGCGGGCGGGCCCCGTTCGTGCTGGGCGCGCTGGGCGAGGCCGCGGCGCGGGGGGCGCTGACGGCGGCGCTGTCGTGCAACCGGGGCGCGCCGCTGTCGGCCGCCGCCGAGCACGGCATCGAGGTGGTGGTGGGGCCCGAGGTGGTGGCGGGCTCGACCAGGTTGAAGGCGGGCACGGCGCAGAAGCTGGTGCTCAACATGATCTCGACGATCTCCATGGTCCGCCTGGGCCGGACCTACGGGAACCGGATGATCGAGATGTCGCCGATGAACAGCAAGCTCGCCTCCCGCGCGCTGCGTATGGTGAGCGAGATCACCGGGGCCGACGCCACGACGGCCGAGGCGGCGCTCGATGCGGCCGGCGGGCAGGCGAAGACGGCCGTGGTGATGATCCAGCACGGGCTGGACGCGGACGCGGCGCGCGCGCTGCTGGAGTCGCATGGAGAGCGGCTCAGCGACGCCCTCAGCGGCTGACGGCCGGCTCCGCACAAGGCTCGACCGAGGGCTCGACGAGGGGGGAACGGGGATGTCGGACCGGCTGGAGCGGCTGCTGGCCGCGGCGGTGCCCGAGGTGTGCCCGGCGGCGGTCGCGCTGATCGCCGCGCACGGCACGGTGGTCGCCGCCGCCACGGCCGGGGAACTGGTGCGCTACGCCGACGCAGGTCCCGTCCCCCGTGACGCCGACGGGCACGGCGGCGGGGGCGCACCGGGGGCGCTCGCCGCCGTGCGTCCGCCCGTACGGCGGGACTCGGTGTTCGACCTGGCCTCGGTCAGCAAGCTGTTCACCACCGCGGTGGTGCTCTCGCTCACCGAGGAGGGCCTGCTGAACCTGGACGAGCCGATCGCGGCCCGGGTCCCCGGCGGCGACCCGAGGCTCACGCTGCGCCGTCTGCTCACGCACACGGCGGGCCTGACGCCGACCCGCCGCGTCGACCTGGAACTCCCGCACACCGGGCCGGCCGAGCGCATGGCGGCGATGCTCGCCACGCCCGTCACCGGCCCGGTCGGCGGCCCCTACCTCTACAGCGACGTCGGCATGATCATGGCCGGCCGGATCGCCGAGCTGGCCGGCGGCGCGTCCCTCGACGTCCTGGTCCGCACCCGGATCACGGACGTCCTCGCCCTCCCCGGCACCGGCTACCGTCCCGTCCCCGACCGCGGGCCGGTGGACCGGGTCGCCGCGACCGAGTTCAAGCCCGAACGCCCCGGCCCCGGCTGCGTACGCGGCGAGGTGCACGACGAGACCGCCCACGCCCTGGGCGGGGTGGCCGGCCACGCGGGCCTGTTCGCGCCCGCCGACGACCTGCTGGCCTTCGGGGAGGCCCTGCGCCTTGGCGGGGGCCCGATGCTGGGCCGGGAGAGCGTGGCCGAGATGACCCGCGACCAGGGGGCGGAGGGGGCGGCGTTCCGGCACGGACTCGGCGTACGGATCGGCGACCCCGGCATCGTCGGCCCGCTGGAGGGCGCGTTCGGCCACTCCGGGTTCACCGGGACGTCGCTGGTGGTCGATCCCACGCGCGGGCTGACCGTGGTGCTGCTGACCAACGCCGTCCATCCCGTACGCGGGCGGCCGGGGATGCGCGAGCTGCGGTGCGCGGTCGCCGCCGAGGCGTTGCGGCACGTAGCGTGAGAACATGCCCGTCCAGCTGAACCACACCATCGTCAGCGCCACCGACAGGGACGCCACGGCCGCCTTCCTGGTCGACGTCCTCGGCCTGGAGCCCGCGCCGGTCTACGGCCCGTTCCGGGTCGTGACGCTGGCCAACGGCGTCTCCCTCGACGTGATGCGCACGACCGGGGAGGTGACTCCCCAGCATTACGCGTTCCTCGTGGGCGAGGAGGAGTTCGACCAGATCTGGGGCCGGATCAAGAGCCGCGGCCTGCCGTTCTGGGCCGATCCCGGGCACACCAGGCCCGGCGTGATCAACACCAACGACGGCGGCCGCGGGCTCTACTGGTCGGCCCCCGACGGGCACAACCTGGAGATCATCACGGTCCCCTACGGCGGCTAGGCCCTGGGGGCCAGCGCCTCCAGTGCCTCCTCGGCGCGGCGCATCGCCTCCCCGGCTCCGGCGGTGACGAAGTCCTTGTCGAAGTTGAGGTCGTGGAAGACCTCCGTGACGCCCGCGGCGGCCAGGGCGTCCACGTCCCGCCGGATCTGCTCGTACGTGCCGGTCAGCGGCCGGCGCCCGTCCTCGCCACCGGCGGGCCGCACCTGCGTGACGCCGCGGCAGACGAAGCGGAACGAGGCCACGTCCCGCCCGGCGGCGGCGATCGACTCCTTGATCAGCACGATCCGGCCCGCGACCGCCGACAGGTCCTCCCTGCTGGAGCTGATCCATCCGTCGGCCAGCCGTCCGGCCCGGCGCAGCGCGACCTCGGCGGTGCCGCCGAGCAGGATCGGCGGCGGTCCCGGCGCCGGCTTGGGGTCGATGTGGGACGGCGGCACCCGGTAGAACTCGCCGTCGTGCTCGACGACCTCGTCCGTCCACGCCTCGCGCAGCACCTCGACGAACTCCTCGCCCCTGCGCCCGCGCCGGTCCATGCCGATCCCCGCGGCCTCGTACTCCTCCGGCAGCCAGCCGAGCCCGATCCCGGCGCTCAGCCTGCCTCCTGAGACGGTCTGCAGCGTGGCGAGCTGCTTGGCCAGCAGGACCGGCTGCACGTAGACGTTGACCACGGCCACGCCCAGCCGGATCGTGCCGGTCACGCCGGACAGGTGCGCCAGCGTGATCAGCGGGTCGTGGACGCTTCGGTAGGTCGGTCCCATGGGATGCCCGACCGGGTACAACACGCGCTGGAACGTCCAGAGCTCGTGGTAGCCCAGTTCCTCGGCCCGTACGGCGATCCGCCGCATGTTCTCCGGCGTGGCCCACGGCCCTGACTGGGGTACGGCGAAACCGATTCTCATGCCCCCAGTGTGTCCGACACGGTGTCACCCTCGCCGGACCCGGGCCGCGGTCATCGTGCTGTGACGGTCACTTCTTGCAGGTCGCCGAGTAGGGCAGCGCCAGGCTCGGCCTGTGCTGGCTGAGCACCTCGAACGTGAGGGTTCCGCTGGGTTTGTCGCCCCAGCTCCAGTCCGCCCCGATGGCGGTGACGCCGCCCTTCCTCAGGGTGATCGTGCCCGACTGGGGCGAGCCGCCGTCCCTGAGCGAGCGGTGGTCGACCCGCGTCCCCTCGGTGCCGGTGACCCAGGCGTGGACGGCGACGCTCGGCCTGAGCACGCAGTCGCCGACGTAGGACCAGGTCTGGACACCCGTGATCCGCACCACGTCGGAGGTGTCCCGGGGGACGCACGTCCAGGTGTACGGCGCCTCCAGGACCGGCCGGTTGTGGCTGAGCACCTCGAACCGCACCTTTCCGGAACCGCTGCTCGCCGGCGTGTCGTACCGGAGGATTTCGAGTTGTTCCGGGGCGCCGGGCCTGAGCCGGATCTTCTGCGGCAGTTCGGCGACGCCGTCCACGATGAACCGGTACTCCATCTCGACCTCGGCGTCCGCGCTGACCGCCGCGAACGACCGGCTGTTGTGGCCGGCGGCGCACTCGCCCTTGTACTGGGGAGTCGTCAGGTACCGGATGGACACGGTCGGCTCGTCCGGCTGCTTCTGGCAGGTGAACGCGAACGAGCGCGTCGCCGGTGCGGCGGCGCCCTGGGCCGTGAGCGTGAGCTGCTGGGAGCCGGCGTCCTTGGGGCCGAACGTCCAGGTCGCGCTGACGTCCTGCGAGCGGGGCTGCGTGCTGGCGGGGAAGGTGAGCTGTCCCTTCCACTCGGCCGACTTCTGCGTCCACCAGTAGGTGACCTGCTGCTCCGGGCCGGCGGGCAGGCGTACCCGGCCGAGGGCGTGGTACTCGACGGGCTCGGCGCAGTCGCCCGCGTAGTCGCCCGGGTCCAGGCTCACGATCTCCAGCTCCGGCTTCTGCGCCGGCGGCGGGGTCGTGGTGGGTGTGGGTGTGGGCGTCGGCGTGGGTCGCGGGGCGTCGCCGCAGGTCACCCGGTACGTCGCCCGTCCGGAGTCGTGGCCGCCGGGGGTGAGCAGGTCGACGGCCTTCCATCCGGAGGCGGAGGAGCCGACGCTGAGCGGCAGCGTCACCTGGCGCAGCCGGGGTCCGCCGGCCGCGAAGTACAGCGACTCGCGCGGGCCCTCGCCGGTGGCGCTGTCGATCCACCGGTAGTCGACCCTGGCGGGCATACGCGACACCTGGACGGTGGCCGTGAACCTCACCGTGGTGGGGCAGGCCCCGGAGTAGACCGGCGGCGCGGCCTCGACGGCGGCTGCCGTGACCAGCGGCTCGTCCTGCGCGGCGGGCAGCGGGCGGGCGGCGTCCCACACCTGGGGCGCGCCCGCGCAGTCCACGCGGAAGCGGGCTTTGGCCGACAACCCCTTCTTCCCGAGGATCTGCACAGCCTGCCAGCCGGAGGTGGTCCGGTCGAAGGTCTGGCGGTCCTTCACCGTGATCTTGCGCACGCCGCGGGTGCGCACGCTCTTGTACGCGCTCTTGCTTCCGTCGCCGCGTACCCACCGGTAGCGGACAGTGCCAGCGCCCCTGGCCACCAGGACGGCGGAGAAGCCGACGGTGACGGGGCATTCGCCGGAGTGCCTGGCCGGATTCGCCTTCACCCGCGTGGCGGCCGTCGTGACCGCGGCGGCGCCGGTCTCGGTGGAGGCGGCGGCGAACGCGGGAGGAGCGGTCAGCAGGCCGCCGAGCAGCAGCGTGCTCAGCAGCAACGCTGTCCTGTTCATAGAGGATGTCCCTTTCTCAGCAAGAGGAAGGGAGCCCATGGTGCCGAACGCCCCTTGTGGTGCCCTTGTGGCGACTTGCGGGCCGCCGCTGTGGGGCGCGACCCCCATAACCGCCCAATAGTCTGTACGAGTGGGTCTAGAGCAGGAGCTTGCGGGCATCGCCGCGGCATACGGCGGCACGGGCGAGCCCGTACGGCACCAGACGCGTACCGACGTGGTCGTGTTACGGATGGGCGAGGTCGTGGTCAAGGCCCACTCCGCCCGCGACGAGGTGGACCCGCTGCGCTTCCGGCTCAGGGCCGCCGCCTCGGCCGCGGTCAGCGGCGTGCTGCTGGCCCCGCTGGACCCCGAGGTGCTGACGGCGGCGGGCCGCGCGGTCACCGTCTGGCCGGCCGGGCTCCCGGTCGCCCACGACGACCCCGCCTCGGCCCCCTGGGAGGAGGGCGCGCGGCTGCTGGCCCGGCTGCACGCCGTCCCCCTGACGCTGGTGCCGCCGATGCCGGCCGCGGGCGGTCCGGCGCGGGCCGCCCGCGCGGTGTCCAGGATGAACGGCGACGGCCCGGTCGAGCAGCTCGTCAGGCACGCGTTCAAGGAGCTGCCCGAGCCCGAGCCGGCGCCCGGCCTGCTCACCCACGGCGACTGGCACCTGGGCCAGCTCGTCTGCCGCGACCGGTGGCTGCTCATCGACGTCGACGACCTGGGCGTCGGCGACCCGGCCTGGGACCTGGCGCGACCGGCCGCCTGGTACGCCGCCGGCCTGCTCGAACCGGCCGTCTGGGAACGTTTCCTGGGCGCCTACCTGGCCTCGGGCGGCCCCGCGCTCGGCCAGGGCGACGATCCCTGGCAGCGGCTCGACCTGCCCGCCCGGGCGCTGACCGTACAGCTCGCCGCCGTGGCGGTGCTCAACGCCGAGCGCGAGAACCGGGAACTGGACGAGGTGGAGCATTCGTTAATCGAATCGTGCAGCAGAATCGTCCGAGCGTGACGGGGGCCGCACGCGGTAGGTTTCAGCCTGAGACCCTGGATCCAAGGAGAGCGACTTAGATGCAGTGCCCGAAGTGCCGCGGCAACATGCGGACATATGAGCGCAACGGCGTCCACATCGAGCAGTGTGACAACTGCCGTGGGATCTTCCTCGACTATGGCGAGCTCGAGACCCTGACCCGTATGGAGTCGCAGTACAACGCCGCTCCCCCGCCTCCCGCCCCCGGCCCGGCCTGGGGTGCTCCCCACCACGGCGGCCACCACTACGGTCACCACCGCCAGCGCAGCTGGGTGGGCATGCTGTTCTCCACCTGATCGTCCTGACACGCGAAAGGGCCGCGCTCCCGCGCGGCCCTTTCGCGTTGCCGGGGGTCGGCGTGCCGGGTCAGCCGGGGAAGTCGTCCGGGTTGACGGGCGCCGTACGGGCGTTGCCGCCGGTGATGGCGTGCAGGGTGATCCGCCAGTCGTGCCAGAGGATCTGGGTGGCGGTGACCGTGGTCTTGAACTTCACCGACTTCTGGAAACGCTCGAAGCTGCACTGCCGGGTGAAGGACTTGTTCTTGCCGTCCCAGTCCACGCCGTGCGTGAAGTAGATCTTGTACGCGCCGTCGCGCACGCCCCTGACCTTGAACTTGGTCCTCTTGCGCACGTACACGCTGAAGGTCTTGCTGCCGCCCTTGACCACGGTGACGACGGCGTCGCGGGTGCCGCCGTTGTCGATCTCCAGGGAGCTGCGGCCGCCCATCGCGGACCTGCGGATGAACGCGCCGTTCTTCAGCCGCCTGTTCTGCTTGCCGCCGGCCTTGACCGTGACGACGTCGGCCGGGTAGTCGCCGGCGCTCTGCAGGGCCTCGCCCGCCTTGTTCAGGGCGGTGAGCTGGGTGCCTACGTCGCTCAGCACGGCCGAGGAGGTGCACAGCTCGCGGCTGCCGACCTTGCCGGCCGTGGAGCCGAGCTCGGTGGCGAAGTCGCGCAGGCTGGTGACGTACGCGTCGTGCTGGGCGCGTACGGCGTCGGGCGGGGTGAGCGCGGCCAGGGCGTCGGCGGCGCCGCTCAGCGCCTGCTCGGCCTTGTCCACGCGCTGGTTGAGCGCCTGGACCCCGCGCGCGCCGGCCATGGCGTTGATCGCGGCGAGCATCGACTTGTGCCTGCTGTCCAGCTCGCCCTTGTACGCCTCCGGCGTCAGGCCGCTCGCGCTCGGGCTGGGACCCGCCGTGGGGTCGCCTCCGGGGTCGCCGCCGGGACCTCCGCCCTTGCCGTCCGCCACGCCGCTGACCTTCGGCTCACCACCGGTCAGCGGTGGAGGGGAGGAGCAGGCGGCGAGCGTCACCGTCGCCAGGGCGAGAACGCAGGAGATCAACCGGGGTGAAGCCACCTGCCACACTATCGCCCGGTTGATCCCCAGACGTCAATTACGATTCGGCCAGTCCCGCGTCCCGATCCTGTCGCAGCCACCGGGTGATCCCCAGTGTCTCCAGGAACGGCAGGTCATGGCTGGCCACGACGAGCGCGCCCCGGTAGGCCGCCAGCGCCTGGGAGAGCTGGCGCACGCTGGACATGTCCAGGTTGTTCGTCGGCTCGTCCAGCAGGAGAAGCTGCGGCGGCGGGTCGGCCGACAGCAGGGCGGCCAGGGTGGCGCGGAAACGTTCGCCGCCCGACAGCGTGCCCACGGGCTGGTCGGCCCGCTCGCCCCGGAACAGGAAGCGGGCCAGCCGCGCCCGTACGTCGTTGACCGAGGCCGACGGCGCCACCGCCCGGACGTTGTCCACCACGCTCAGCGCGTCGTCGAGCACGTCGAGCCGCTGCGGCAGGTACCGCACCGGGACGTGCGCGCCGTGCTCGACGATCCTCCTGAGCAGGGTGGTCTTGCCCGAGCCGTTGGGACCGAGCAGCGCGATACGCTCGGGGCCCCGGACGACCAGCCGGTCGAGGACCTTGACCCGCTCCCCGTCGGCCACCTCGGCCACCTCGTCCGGCCGGCCGGGCGGCGGGTCGAGGGGCAGGGTCAGCAGAGTCCGGCCGGCCGGGACGGCGGTGCCGGGCAGCTCGACGCGGATCTCGGCGTCGTCCCGTACGGCCAGCTCGGCCTCGGTCAGCCTCTCCCTGGCCTCCTCCAGGCGTTCCTGGTGCAGCGCGCGGTGCTTGCCCGCCGACACCTGGGCCTTCATCTTCAGCCCGTTGGCGACGATCTTGGGCACCTTCTTGTTCTCGAACGCCTTCCGCGCGTTGCGCCTGCGCCGGTCGAGCTTGGTCCTGGCCTCGATCAGCTCGCGCTGCTGCCGCCGTACCTCGCCCTCGGCGGTCCGGACCGTGCGCTCGGCCGCCTCCTGCTCGGCGGCGAGCCGTTCCTCGTAGTCGGCGAGGTTGCCGCCGTACAGGTGCACGGCGCCGTCGCGCAGGTCGGCGATCTGGTCGACGAGGTCGAGCAGCGCCCGGTCGTGGCTGACCACCACCAGCACGCCCGGCCAGGCGGCGACCGCGGCGTACAACCGCCGTCGCGCGTCCAGGTCGAGGTTGTTGGTGGGCTCGTCGAGCAGCAGCACGCCGGGACGCTTCAGGAGTTGCGCGGCCAGCGCGACCATGACGGCCTCGCCGCCGGACAGCGTCGCCACCGTACGGTCGAGCCCGACGTGATCGAGCCCGAGCCGGTCGAGCTCGGCCCTGGCGCGCTCCTCGACGTCCCAGTCGTCCCCGAGGGCGGTGAAGTGCTCCTCGGCGACGTCGCCGCCCTCGATGGCGTGCAGCGCGGCCCGCTTCCCGCTGATCTCCAGCAGGTCGGACACGGTACGGCCGCCCTCCAGCGGCACGTTCTGCGGCAGGTATCCCACCTCGCCGGTGACCGAGACCGAGCCGGAGCCCGGCGCCAGCTCCCCGGCGATGACCTTGAGCAGGGTGGACTTGCCCGACCCGTTCACCCCGATGAGCCCGGTACGCCCGGCGGGGAAGGCGGCGTCGAGCCGGTCGAGCACCTTGGTCCCGTCGGGCCAGCCGAAGGACACGTGATCGACGACAATAGAAAAAGACATAAGGCGGCTCCCATCACAAAACCCGAAATTTCGTGACTTGGCGGGAAACACCGCTGCGCACACAGCGAACCGGACAGCCGGGGCTGGAAGGAGGGCGAGGAGGTCGCCGAGGCTCAGGTGTGCGCGCGACGCCCAGGACAGGGCGGAAAGGCGCGGTGCCCGCTGCCTCAGATCCTCACGTCAACTGCCCCCATGGGTCGGCGATACGACCCGGACATATTACCCATTTCGCGGCCGCCGGACAAGGCCGCGCGCCCGATGGGCGGCCACGTTGACCCGGTTCGCGCAGGTCAGCGAGCAGAACCGGCGGCGCCCGTTGCGCGAGGTGTCCACGTAGACGATCTCGCAACCCTGCCGGTCGCAGCGCCCCAGCCGCCGCCCGTCGGAGAAGCACACCGCCATGGCCAGCCCGCCCGCGGTGGTGTCCTTGGCCCTGGAGACGATGTCGGCCTCGGTCGAGAAGAAGTGCAGGTGAGGCTCCAGGCCGTCGTGCGTGCTGATGTGCGGTTTCGAGGCGGTGATCTCCAGCAGCTCGTTGATCAGCCGTACCTGCGCGCCGGTGTCGGGCTCGCCGAACACGGGCGCGAGGCGGCGCGCCCAGGCCGCCAGCTCCGCGGCCTGCGCCGGGGTGACGTCCGTGCGCCACATGGCGTTGGCCGTGAGCGTCTCCCGTACGGCGGCCGGGCTGAAGTCGTCCGCGTTGACCAGTGCCGCCGCGAGTTCGGCCCCGTTGCCGCCGTAAGTGTTGAAATGCATAAGGTCATTACATCAGGTTGGAATCATGCATCCCGGAGAGCCGCACGACCCCTTCGCCCTGACCCTCGTCTCCTCCCACCGCACGTCCGAGGGCCTGGTCAGTTACCTGCGCTGCGCCTGCGGCGCGTGGGAGGTGCGTACGACCGCGACGGTCGCGTACGCCGCCCCGCGCCAGGGCGGCGGCCGGCCGATCAAGGGCATCGACTGACCCGGCGCACTCGTCCTAGAGTCGGCAGCACACCCCTCAGGAGGTCAGGCATGTCCAGCATTCCCTCCCTGCTGCGCGACCGGATCGCGGCCACCCCCGACGCCGAGGCCTACCGGGTGCCGTCGGACGACACATGGGTCTCGATGTCGTGGCGGGAGGTCGGCGAGCGGGTCCGGGGGCTGGCGCTGGGGCTGTCCGGGCTCGGCGCGGGGCCCGGCCGGCGCGTGTCGATCCTCTGCTCGACCCGGCTCGAATGGATCCTCGCCGACCTGGCCGTGTTGTCCACGGGCGCGGCCACGACCACGATCTACCCGTCCAACACGGCCGCCGAGTGCGCCTTCGTCGTCACCGACTCCGGCAGCACGATCGTCATCGCCGAGAACGACGAGCAGGTGGCCAAGCTCAGGTCCGTACAGAAGGAGCTGCCCGACGTCACCCACGTGGTCGTCGTCGACGGCTCCTCCAGCGACGACGGCTGGGTGGTCACCCTCGACTCGGTCAGCGGCGGCGAGGGCGACTACGACGCCCTGGTGGACGCCATCTCCCAGGACGACCTGGCCACGCTCATCTACACCTCCGGCACCACCGGCCGCCCCAAGGGCGTCGAGCTGACCCACGACAACTGGCTGTTCGCGGCCGGCTCGGTCCGTGAGATCGACCTCATCACCCCGGATGACCTGCACTTCCTGTGGCTGCCGCTGTCCCACTCGTTCGGCAAGCTGCTGGAGGTCGTGATGATCGACATCGGCGTGCCGACGGCGATCGACGGCCGCCTCGACCGCATCGCCGACAACCTCGGCGCGCTGCGCCCGA
Organism: Nonomuraea spiralis; assembly: GCF_014648435.1. Lineage (GTDB taxonomy): Bacteria > Actinomycetota > Actinomycetes > Streptosporangiales > Streptosporangiaceae > Nonomuraea > Nonomuraea spiralis. The sequence continues at coordinate 366,418 of NZ_BMRC01000007.1, read as the reverse complement.
CGGTGATGGCCGCCGCGCCGCGGATCTTCGAGAAGATCCACAACACCGTCGTCGCCACCGTGCGCCGCGAGGGCGGCATCAAGTTGCGCATCTTCGAGTGGGCGCGGGAGACCGGCATCAGGGTCAGCAGGGCACGTCAGCGCGAGGCGGCCGTCCCGCTCACCACCCGGGTCGAGCACGCGCTGGCCGACCGCCTGGTCTTCGCCAAGCTGCGGGCCCGGTTCGGCGGCCGGATCCGCTTCTTCATCTCCGGGGCCGCGCCGCTGTCGCGGGACGTCGCCGAGTTCTTCGACGGCGCCGGGCTGACGATCCTGGAGGGCTACGGCCTGACCGAGTCCTCGGCGGGCAGCTTCCTCAACCGGCCCGAGTCGGTACGGTTCGGCACGGTCGGCCCGCCCCTGCCCGGCACCCAGGTCCGCATCGCCGACGACGGCGAGATCCTCATCGGCGGGCGCGGCGTGATGCGCGGCTACCACGGCCTGCCGCGGGAGACGTCCGAGACGCTGGAGGACGGCTGGCTGCGCACCGGCGACATCGGCGAGCTCGACCAGGCCGGCCGGCTGCTCATCACCGACCGCAAGAAGGAGCTGATCAAGACCTCGGGCGGCAAGTACGTCGCGCCCACCCACCTGGAGGGCCGCATCAAGGCCGCCTGCCCGTTCGCCTCGCACGTGTTCGTCCACGGCGACCGCCGCAACTACGTGACCGCGCTGGTCACCCTCGACATGGACGTGGTACGCCCGTGGGCCGAGGCCGAGTCGCTGCCGGCCGACCCCGAGGCGCTGCGCGGGCACCCGCGTATGCGCGAGGAGGTCGACCGGGCGATCCGGCAGGTCAACGCCGACCAGGCGAGCTACGCCACGGTCAAGAAGTTCGCGATCCTCGCCGAGGACTTCACCGTGGAGACGGGCGAGCTCACCGCCAGCCTCAAGATCAGGCGCAAGGCCGTCGAGGAACGCCACGCCGAGACCCTGAACGCCTTCTACGCCGACTGACCGCGGGCCCGTCGACCGGCCCCGGTGACGGCCGGGGCCCGCCGGTCCGCGGCCTCTGGCTCAGGCGTGGTCCGAGGGCTTGCGGAACCGGTCGATCAGCGCCGTGTAGCCCTCGCCGCCGCGCCCGGCGGCGACCGCCTCGGCGGCCAGGGCCCGGATGAAGCGCGGCAGCCCGGCGTCCACGCCGTGCGACTCGCTCTCCTGGACGAGGTGTTCCATGGCGGCCAGGTGGGTGTCGAGGGTGGAGTCGGCGGCCGGGTGCACACCGTCGTCGATCTGCCGCGCGTACCCGGCCAGCCAGCCGGCCACGGTCTCGATCCCGTTCCTGGCGACCGGGGCGAACGCCGTGGCCTCCACCCCGGCCGCGCCGAGCAGCGCGGCCCCCTGGAGGAAGCCGTTCAGGATGTTCCACATCAGGCTCAGCACGCCGACGTCGTACAGCGCCGACAGGCCGTGATCGGCCCCGAGGTACGTCGCCGTGCCGCCCAGGCTGCCCAGCGCCCGCTCGTGCAGGTCGAAGGCCGCCCGGGGGCCGCTGTAGAGGACGGCGGCGTCCGGGGTGCCGATGGCGTCGGGGATGGCCATGATCGCGCCGTCGAGGTAGGTCCCGCCCTGCCGCTCCACCCAGGCGGCGGTGTCGCGGGCCTCGGCGGAGGTGCCCGAGGTGAGGTTGACCACCACCCGGCCGTCCAGGACGTCGCCCAGCGGGCCGAGGACCTCGTGCACGGCGTCGTACCCGGTCAGGCAGACGAGCACGAGCGGCGCGGCGGCCACCGCGTCCCGGGCCGAGCCGGCCCGGGTGGCGCCGCGCCCGGCCAGCCGGTCGGCCTTGGCCGCCGTACGGTTCCAGACGGTCGCCGGGTGGCCCTCGCGCAGGAACGCCCCGGCCAGCGCCTCCCCCATCAGGCCCAGGCCCAGGACGGTCACGGGGGTGCGCGGATTCTTCGTCATCACAGTGCTCTCCAAGGTGGTTCGGCAGCTATGGAAGAATCGTCAACGTTGAGACCGGTATGAAGGTCAAGGGGGACGATCGTGCTGATCGGGGATCTGAGCCGCCGGACCGGCGTCCGCCCGCACCAGCTTCGCTACTACGAGGCCCAGGGCCTGCTGGAGCCCGACCGCCGGGCCAGCGGCTACCGCGAGTACTCCGACGAGGCCGTCCTGACCGTGGGCCAGATCAGGAAGCTGCTCGACGCCGGGCTGTCGACCGAGGACATCGCGTACCTGCTGCCGTGCGTCACCGGCCCCGCGCCCGACCTCGTCCCCTGCCCGGAGCTCCTCGACACCCTGCGCGCCCGGCTGAGCGGCCTCGACGAGCAGATCGACACCCTCACCCGGTCCCGCCGGGCCCTGCGCGCCTACCTGGAGACCACCGAACGGCGCGCGCCCGGCGAGCAGCCGGCCTGAGCGCGCGCCGGAAGGCGGTCAGCAGGACAGGTTGCCGCCAGGGGCGACCCCGAGGATCTGGGTGAACCGCTGGTAGGCGTTGATCCGGCTCTGGACCTGGCCCGGGTTGCCGCCGTTGCACTCCAGGCTGCCGTTGATGCTGCGGATCGTCTCGCCGAACCCGCGGCTGTTGACCATGGCGGCGTGCGGCGTCATGGTGCCGGGGCCGTTCTGGGTCATCCAGTACCACAGGGCGGTCTTCCAGGCCACGGACGCGTTCCGTTCCACCTGCCAGGGGTCGTTCAGCAGGTTGATGCCGAGGGCGTCGCCGGCCGCCTTGTAGTTGAAGTTCCAGCTCAGCTGGATGGGCCCGCGGCCGTAGTAGGCGGCCTGCCCGGCGGGGCACCCGTACGGCTGGCTCGCGTCGCAGTAGTGCGGGTAGTTGGCGGTGTTCTGCTCGACGATGTACACCAGCCCGCCGGTCTCGTGGTTGACGTTGGCCAGGAACGCGGCGGCCTCCTGCTTCCTGACGGTGTCGGAGCCGGTCCCGGCGAAGGCGGGGAAGGCGGCGATCGCCGTGGTCAGGCCGCTGTAGCTGTAGAAGGAGTTGCGGCCGGGGAACATCTGGTCGAACTGCGCCTGGCTCACCACGAAGCCTCCCGGGTCCGGCGGGTCGGTCGGCCCGCCGCCGCCACCGCAGGCGTACGGGTCCCAGTACCAGGTGCTGATCACCGGGTCGTAGCCGGGATTGTCGTGGACGGCGATGTAGTAGTTGCCGTCGGTGTACCGCACGATGCTGCCGGTGGCGTACCACTGGCCGGCCACCCAGTTGGGGTGGTCGCAGCCCGGGGTGGGCGTGCCGCCGCCGCAGGCGCCCTGGTCGGCCCAGACGGCCGCGCTGCCCGGGGTCTCGTTCTGCGTCCACCACTTGGCCGACCAGTTGTGCCCGCCGCGGGACACCACGGCGCCGCCGTTGTAGACGGTCGAGGCGCTCCATGGTGTCGCGCAGGCGGCCGCCCCGGCCGGCGGGGCCGGGACGACGACCGAGAACAGGCCCGCCACCAGCAGCGCGGCGGCGAACAGCGTCAGGCTCCGTCGCACCAGATCACATCCCTTCGCGGAATCTCTTAAGAAAGTTTCCTAAGAGTTAGCGCGATGGTGACATGCCCGCCAGAGCCCGGCAAGGCCCAAAGTCAAGCCCGGAGTCAAGCCGGCCGTCAGAGCACCCGCCGTGCCCCCGGCAACGAACGGACCGCGTACGCCAGCGCCCAGCACAGCGGCAACGACAACGCCAGCACGAGGACGAACTTGACGATCGCCGCCGCGTGCAGCCCTTTCACCGCCCACGCCACGGCGACCAGCACCAGCGGGTGGATGACGTAGACCGCGTAGGCGTGCTCGGACAGGAACCTGCCGCGCGGCCCCTGCCGGTCGAACCGCTCCCTGAACAACACCGCCAGCCCGACGATCATCCCGACGGCGACCACGGACTCCCACAGCGCCATGACCGCCGACGACACCAGGCCCGTGGTCATGCCCGACAGCGGCAGCAGCACCAGGCTCGCCACACCCGTGGCGACGAACCCGGCGGTGCCCGCCCGCCTGGGCAGCGCCTCGAACCAGCCGCGCCGGAAGGCGGCCAAGCCGGCCACGAACATGGCCGCGTACTGCGGCAGGAAGTAGGGCGTGGGCAGCCCGAGCACCGGCACGTACGTGCCCTGCGGCACCGGGATGCGCCACAGGACGGTGACCGCCGCCAGCCCGGCGGTGAACAGCACGACCCCCTTGAGGGTGAGCGCGCCGCCCGCCCCCTGCCCGTCGGACCGGCCGAGCCGCCGCCACCAGGCGTACAGCAGGGCGAAGACGATCAGCACCTCGACGAACCACATGGGCCCCGGGTCCCAGGACGCCAGATAGAACTTCCAGTACGGGATGCCGTGGTCGCCGAGCGTGACCAGCGGCCGCAGCACCAGCAGGAAGACCAGCAGCGGCACCCCGAGCCTGACCAGCCGGTCGCGGACGAACGCGCGCCCGCCCTTGCGGTCGTGGGAGCCGGGGGTGAAGAAGCCGGAGATGAGGAAGAAGAACCCCATGAAGAACGCCTGGTTGAAGACCACCAGGATGTCCAGCACCGCGCCCGAGGGGTCCTGGGCCGGTTCGGTGTAGTACCACATCGGGATGTTGCCGTAGGTGACGGCGACGTGGTGGGCGACGACCAGCGCGGTCAGCGCCACGCGCAGGTTGTCGATCGCGAGGAGCCTCGTCCGGGTGACGGTCGTCATCGTCTGCATGCCCTCTCGAACAGGTCGGCCAGCTCCGCGGCGTGCGCGTCGAGGTCGTGGTCGGGGTTCGCCACCCAGTAGGCGAACATGTTGTCGATGGCGGAGGAGTGGGTGACGGCCATGACGCGCCGGTCGAAGTCGCGGAACTCGCCGGTGCGCTGGCCGTAGGCGTAGATCTGCTCCATCGCCTGATAGAGCTCCTCGTTGGCCTTGACGCCGTAGCGCGGCTGCCCGTCGGCGGTGCGCAGGTTGTAGAAGATCTCGCCGAGGGCCTTGAGCCGTGTGCGGTGGTCGCGCATGTGCTCGGTGACCGCGAGGATGTGCGTCCGCAGCAGCGCGGTGGGGCCTTCGACGCCCTCGACCCGCGCCATGACATGCGCGGCGATCTCGCCGTAGACGCTGTTGACCACCTCCTCCATCAGCTCTTCCTTGCCGGCGAAGTGGTAGGAGATGACGCCCTTGCTGATGCCCGCGTGCTGGGCGATGCGCGCCAGCGACGCCTGGGCGAACCCGACCTCGGCGATCACTTCCACGGCCGAGGCGATGATCTGCGCCCGCCTGGCCTCTTCGATGAACGACCGTGATTTCTGGCCGCTCGATTGATTTTCTGACCGCATGGCCAAAATCTAGCACACTCGGCCAGACGGCTCGGTGGCGAGGCCTCAGGACAGGCGGCTCCGGTAGACCTCTCTGGCCTGGTCGAGCAGGGTGACGTGGTCGGCGAGCTGGCCGGGGGTGGTCAGGCGGGCGTGCGACCTGATCAGCTCCTCCAGCAGGTCCAGCCATTCCAGGCACCAGAGCACGTCCTCCCGCCTGGCGACCCGGCGGCCGGCCACGTCCACGTGGACGGGGCTGGTCAGGGCGTAGCCGGTGCCGGTCATCGTGCGCGGGTGCGGGTCGCACACGACCTCGGCCATCACGTACGTCGGCTCGTCCACGCGCAGCTCGGCCGTCACGGTCAGCCGTTCCTCGCCGTCCGGGCGCCGCTCGTCGGCGAGCAGCCGTTCGGCGCCCGCGCGCACGCCCTCGGCCGTACGGATGCGCACGGCGGCCACCTCGGGGCCGATCGCGGTGGCGGTGACGCGGACGTGGTCGCCGGGGCGGGCGTCGACGACGTCGCCGGGGCCGTACCCGTCCACCGACAACTCCAGCCAGGGGCCGGTGGTGGCGAACGTGCGGCCGGCCCGTACGGCGTCGGCGAACGTCCGGGCGCTCAGCCCGCCCTCGACGCGGGCGTACGCACGGGCCCAGCCGGGCGGGTTGGACTGGTTGTCCGAACGGGTGAAGGAGATCATCGAGTCGGTCCCGGCGGTGACGGCCAGCCGGTTGCCCGCGCCGATCAGCCGCCGGTAGACGGCCGCGGTGGACGCGATCGAGGCGTGGGTGAGCACGTCGAGGCTGTCCACCAGGCCGAGCGCGGCGTCGGCGACCAGCTCGCGGGCGGCGCAGTTGCGCGGCACCGGGGAGACGACGGCCTTGGGCGGGTCGCCGTCGCCGACCGGGACGGAGAAGGGATGGCTGTAGCCGAGGACCGCGCCGAGGCCGCGCAGCTCCCGCAGCCCGTCGGCGTTCGGCGGCCAGTCGGCGTCGCCGTCGAAGCCGGTGTGGAAGCGGCCCGGCGCGCGGTCCGGGGCGAAGGCGTAGACGTGGCCGAGCAGGTCGTTGCGGTACTCGACGCCCATGCGCGCCACGTGCGTGGCGTCGGACCAGGGCAGGTCCTTCCCGGCCCAGTGGTCGAGCGCTTCCCGGTCGTAGACGCGGGCGCCGGAGACGTTGCCGGCCAGCAGGTTCAGCACGTGCAGGTCCTCGCCGTGCTGGGCGGCGGCGGCGTCGGCGGGCCGGCCGACCACGTCGCCCGCCCAGTTGAGGTGGACGTGCAGGTCGCCGCCGTACCAGCCGCGGGCGGCGGCGTCGTAGAGGCGTTGCGGGGCGATCCGGACCACGCGCTCCTCGCCCGGGTCGAGGGTGAGCTCCAGGGCGGACTCGGCGTACTCCATGCCTCTCGTGACGGTGATCGTCAGAGGCTCGGCCGGGACGTCGAGCGTGAGGCCGTCGCCGTGGAAGTACGGCCTGCCGTGGTAGTCGTGGCGGCTGGGGAAGCCGGGCGGGTACCAGCCGCGGCCGTCCCGGGAGGCGACGCTCCACCGGCACGGCTCCCCCGCCACCAGGGTGAGCCGGGCGGCGGGCACCAGGCGCAGCAGGAGGTCGAGCCGCACACGCCGCCCGTCGGCCACGATCACGCTGTCGTCGTCGGCCTCGACCAGCCAGGCGCCGTGGGGGGCCAGCTCCCGGCGGGCGTCGTCCACGGTGACCGGGCAGGGCGTGTCGCGGGCGGAGTCGACGAGCAGGAAGATCTTCTCCTCGCCGCGTCCGGGCGGCGGCGGGACGGCGGGCGCGGGGGCCGCCGGGGTCAGGACCGTTCTCGACGCGCCCCGCAGCTCGATCCCCTCCGGCCCGATCCGCAGCGCGACCAGGTGCGGCGGCAGCTCGCCGTCGAGGGTGTCGCGCAGCACCCGGTCGAAGTCGGCCTCGGCCAGGTGGGCGCCGAGGCGGTCGATCGGCTCGCCCGGGTGCAGCCGGGCGGCCTCCTCGAAGGCCAGGCGCCAGAACGTACCGACCCGCGCGGGCGGCAGCACCCGGCGCCTGGCGAAGAACCTCACGTAGTGGATCTCGGGTTCACCCCAGGTGATGCCGTGCCCGGCCAGCAGTCCGGCGTACTCCTCCAGGGCCCCGGCGACTGTCTCGGGCAACATCGGTTCCGCACACATCGCGCTTCTCCCCACGTCGGTTGCGGGACATCGTGACATGTCCCACACAATGTGTAGATCGGCGATGACTCTGCGGATATGGATATTTCTGCCCGGGGCACAAGTCTGTTCATCCCGGGGTGGAGACAACCCCGGGTTCGCCGCCGGGTCAGGGGCGCTTGAACACCGACAGCAGGCGGTCGGCGGCGAGCGACGGGGTCAGCTCCCCCGCCAGCACCTCCCGTTCGACCTCGGCCGTGATCGCCGCCACCTCGGGGTCGTGGCGCAGCTCGGCGAGCAGGCGGTCGCGTACCAGGGTCCAGGTCCACTGGACCTGCTGGCTTCGGCGCTTGGCGGCCAGGTCGAGCGAGTCCTGATGGGCCAGGACCCGCCGCCACAACTCCTCCAGGCCGTCCCCGGTCAGGCCGCTGCAGGTCAGTACGGGTGGCGGCCCGAAGCCGGGACGCGGGTCCGAACGCAACATGCGCAGCGCCCCGGCCAGTTCCCTGGCCGCCTTCCTGGCCGCGAGCCCGTGCTCGCCGTCGGCCTTGTTGACCGCGATCACGTCGGCCAGCTCCAGCACGCCCTTCTTGATCCCCTGGAGCTGGTCACCGGTACGGGCCAGCGTCAGCAGCAGGAACGTGTCCACCATGTCGGCCACGGCGGTCTCCGACTGCCCGACCCCGACGGTCTCGACCAGCACCACGTCGAACCCGGCGGCCTCCACGACCACCATCGCCTCTCTGGTCGCCTTCGTGACGCCGCCCAGCGTGCCGGAGGTCGGCGACGGGCGGATGAACGCGGCCGGGTCGGCGGACAGCCGGGCCATGCGGGTCTTGTCACCGAGGATGCTGCCGCCCGTCCTGGTCGAGGAGGGATCGACGGCCAGCACGGCCACCTTGTGCCCCTGGCCGGTGAGGTACGTGCCGAGCGCGTCGATGAACGTGGACTTCCCCACCCCCGGCACGCCCGAGACGCCGACCCGGCGGGCCCGTCCGGACAGCGGGGTGAGCTCGACGAGCAGCCGTTGGGCCAGTGCCATGTGGTCGGGCCTGGTCGACTCGACCAGCGTGATCGCGCGGGCGATCCACGTACGGGAGCCTGCCCGTACGCCTTGGGCGTAGTCCTCCAGCGAACGCACCCGGTTCACCTCTTTCATCTGCATGATCAGCCTAACTTCTGACAAGTCTTGATATTTGCCAGTAAGGTGCTGGAGTTCTGATCACAGCCGTCACAGGAGTCACTCCCCTCATGCCCAACGTCGAACCCCTCCGCGAGGGCGACCCGGCAGCGGTGGGACCCTACCGGCTGGCCGGGCGGCTCGGCGCGGGCGGCCACGGTGTGGTCTACCTCGCGCGCGGCCGCGACGGCGGTCCGGTGGCCGTCAAGGTGCTGGCCGAGGGCGTGACCGCCGGCGAGGCGTTCGCCAGGGAGATCGCCGCCGCGCGCGGTGTGGAGCCGTCCTGCGTGGCGCAGGTGCTCGACGCCTCGGCCAGGGGGCGGCCGTACATCGTGACCGAGTACGTGGACGGGCGCTCGTTGCAGGAGGCCGGGGGGCCGCGCGGCGGGGCGGAGCTGCAGCGGCTGGCGGTGGCGACCGCGACGGCGCTGGCCGCCGTGCATCAGGCGGGCGTCGTGCACCGGGACTTCAAGCCGGCCAACGTGCTGCTCGGGCCGGGCGGGCCGCGGGTGACCGACTTCGGCATGTCCGCGGCGTTCGGGGCGGGGGTGACGGCGACCGGCACCATCACGGGGACGCCGGCGTACATGGCGCCCGAGCAGCTCTCGGGGCGGCGGGCGGGCACACCGGCGGACGTGTTCGCGTGGGCCTCGGTGATCGTGTTCGCCGCGACGGGGGTGCCGCCGTTCGGCGACGACTCGCTGCCCGCGGTGATCAACCGCATCCTGCACGACGAACCCCGTACCGGTGACCTGCCGCAACCGCTGCTCGGCGCGGTCCTCGACTGCCTGGCCAAGGACCCGGAGCGGCGACCGGCCATGCGGGACGTGCTTCTCCGCCTGCTCGGCGGCCCGCCGGCCGCCGCTCCCCGCGCGGCTTCGTACGAGACGCCCGCGGTGGTCCGCCCTCCGGCGATCCCCGGCATGCGCCTGGTCGCGGGCGGCCCCCCGGCGATGCCCGCTCCCCTGCCGGAGCATCCCGATCCGCAACCGGCGGCCCCGCACGGCTTCGGGCCACCGCCTCCACGCCTTCACCCCGACGGCCCGCACCTCCCCGAACCGCACTTCACCGAACCGGGTATCCCTGAGCCGCACCTCACCGACCCCCGGTCGTTCGAGGCCGACGCCCTCGGGGAGGCCGAGCCGCAGGAGCATGTCCCGGAACCGGCCGGTCCGGAGGCGCGGCGTCCCGGCCGGGTGCGCAGGCGGGTGAAGACGGCGGTGGTGGCCGGGATTTCCGGGGTGTCCGTGCTGGTGCTGGCGGGCGCGATCGTGTGGCTCACACCCTCGACGCCCACGCCGAAGGCCGCCGACGCGGCGGACGCGACCGGCGCCCCCGCCACGACCGGGGCCGCCTCGCCCACGTCACGCCCGAGGCGCACCCGTACGAGCGGGCCGGAGCCGCAGTCGGAGAGCACCCCGAGCCCGCTGCCCGACCGCCTCACCCTGGGCTCCCTGCGCCCCTCCGGCGGCACCAGGAACGGCGACTGCTGGGACGGCGCGGTACGCCTCCAGGCCGCGGTGGCCAGGACCGGCGACCCGGTCACCCTCCAGTACGCCTGGATCATCGACGGCGCGGTCACCACCCGCTCCTCGGCCACGGTGACCGAGAACGGCCGGCGCTACCTGACCTCCCCGAGCACCCTGACGAGCTCCGGCCCCCACACCGTCACGCTGCGGATCACCGCCCCGGTCACCCGGCAGCGCACGATCGCGGTCACCCTCTGCGACGACACTCCGCTCTGACCCCCGCCGGGCGGGGGTCTAGTGGCGCTCGCGGAGGGTCTGGATCAGGTCGAGGGCGGCGTCGGCGATCACCGTGCCCGGCGGGAAGATGGCCGCGGCTCCGGCGGCGCGCAGCTCGTCGTGGTCGCCCGGCGGGATGACGCCGCCCACCACGATCATGATGTCCTCGGCGTCCAGGTCGGCCAGCGCGCGCCGCAGCGCGGGCACCAGCGTGAGGTGCCCGGCGGCCAGGGACGAGACGCCGACGATGTGCACGTCGGCCTCGACCGCCTGCCTGGCCACCTCCTCCGGCGTCTGGAACAGCGGGCCGACGTCGACGTCGAAGCCGAGGTCGGCGAAGGCGGTGGCGATCACCTTCTGGCCCCGGTCGTGGCCGTCCTGGCCCATCTTGGCGACCAGGATGCGCGGCCGGCGGCCCTCGTGCCGCTCGAAGTCGGCGCAGGCGCTGCGGACGCGTTCGATGCTCTCGGCCGGGCCGGACTCGTCGCGGTACACCCCAGAGATCGTACGCACCTGCTCGGCGTGGCGGCCGAACACCCGTTCCAGGGCGTCGGAGATCTCGCCGACGGTGGCCTTGGCGCGGGCGGCGTCCACGGCCAGCTTGAGCAGGTTGGCGTCGAGGCCGGGCGCGGGGTTCTCGGCGGCCTTGGTGAGCGCGTCGAGCGCTCGCTGCACGGCCTCGCCGTCGCGTTCGGCCCTGAGCCGGGCCAGCTTGTCGAGCTGCTGGGCGCGTACGGCGCTGTTGTCGACCTTGAGCACCTCGATCGGCTCGTCGTCGGCGGCCCGGTACTTGTTGACCCCGATGACCGGCTGGCGGCCGGAGTCGATGCGCGCCTGGGTACGGGCGGCGGCCTCCTCGATGCGCAGCTTGGGCAGGCCCGCCTCGATGGCCCTGGCCATGCCGCCGGCGGCCTCGACCTCCTCGATGTGGGCCCAGGCACGCTCGGCGAGGTCATGGGTGAGGCGCTCGACGTAGAAGGAGCCGCCCCACGGGTCGATCACCTGGGTGGTGCCCGACTCCTGCTGGAGGAGGAGCTGGGTGTTGCGGGCGATGCGGGCGGAGAAGTCGGTGGGCAGCGCGAGCGCCTCGTCGAGGGCGTTGGTGTGCAGCGACTGCGTGTGGCCCTGGGTGGCGGCCATGGCCTCGACGCAGGTGCGGGCGACGTTGTTGAAGACGTCCTGGGCGGTGAGCGACCAGCCCGAGGTCTGGCTGTGCGTACGCAGGCTCAGCGACCTGGGGTTGGCCGCCCCGAACCGCGCGACGAGCTTGGCCCAGAGCAGCCGGGCGGCGCGCAGCTTGGCGACCTCCATGAAGAAGTTCATGCCGATGCACCAGAAGAACGACAGCCGGGGGGCGAACCGGTCGACGTCCATGCCGGCGGCGATGCCGGCGCGCAGGTATTCGACGCCGTCGGCGAGGGTGTAGGCGAGTTCGAGGTCGCAGGTCGCCCCGGCTTCCTGGATGTGATACCCAGAAATGCTGATCGAGTTGAATTTCGGCATCTTTTCGCTCGTATAAGCGAAAATATCCGAAATTATGCGCATCGACGGCGCCGGCGGATAGATGTACGTGTTGCGGACCATGAACTCCTTGAGGATGTCGTTCTGGATGGTCCCGGCCAGCTCCTCCGGCGCGACACCCTGCTCCTCGGCCGCCACGATGTACATCGCGAGGACGGGCAGGACCGCGCCGTTCATGGTCATCGACACCGACATGCGGTCGAGCGGGATGCCGTCGAACAACTGCCGCATGTCGTAGATGGAGTCGATCGCCACCCCGGCCATGCCCACGTCGCCGGCCACACGCGGATGGTCGGAGTCGTAGCCCCGGTGGGTGGCCAGGTCGAAGGCGACCGACAGGCCCTTCTGCCCGGCCGCCAGGTTGCGCCGGTAGAAGGCGTTGGAGTCCTCGGCCGTGGAGAAGCCGGCGTACTGGCGGATCGTCCAGGGCTGGTTGACGTACATGGTGGGGTACGGCCCCCGCAGGTACGGCGGCGCGCCGGGGTAGGTCCGCAGGAAGTCGAGCCCGTCGAGGTCGGCGGCGGTGTAGACCGGCTTGACCCCGATGCCCTCGGGCGTCTCCCACACCTCGCCCTCAGGGACGGCGCCCGCGCCGGGGCCCGAGCCCCCGTCGAGCGGGACGCCGGTGAAGTCGGGGATCATCGGAGCACCTCCAGGTCCTCGAACGTCTGACGGAGCACGGCGAGCGCGTCGCACCCCGCGTACAGGCAGGCGTCCACGCCCTCGTAGTCTCCCTTCCCCGCCAGCCAGACCCGTCTCGCCCCCGCGTGACGCAGGGCGGCGGCCACGGCGCGGGCGTGCTGGGCGTACAGCTTGTCGGTGGAGCACAGGCAGGCGACGGCGGCGCCGCTCACGGCGAAGGCGGTGGCGATCTGCTCGGGGTCGGCGCCCGGCCCGGCGGTCTCGGTGGCCAGGCCGCCGGCGTGGAAGAGGTTGGCCGCGAACGAGGCCCGCGCGGTGTGCGCGGCGACCGGCCCGATGGTGGCCAGGAACACCTTGGGACGCTCGGGCAGGGCGTCTGCGACGTCGCGCAGCGCCTCGAACTCCTGGGCGTGACGCGCCACGGGCCGCCCGGCCGGAGCCGGCGGCCGGCGCAGGGGCCGCTCGCCGGGATCGGGGAACTCGCTGACGCCGGTGATCGGAGCCCGGCGGTGGGCGATGTCGTCGTCGCGGCGGGACCTGGTGGCCGCGACGCGGGCGTCGATCAGCTCGCCGGCGGCCTCCACTCCCCCGGCGGCCTCGATCTCCTGGAACCACGCCCACGCCCGCTCGGCCAGGTCGGCCGTACGGCGCTCGACGTACCAGGAGCCGCCCGCGGGGTCGGCCACCCGCCCGATGCCCGACTCCTCCAGCAGCAGCGACTGCGTGTTGCGGGCGATGCGCCGGGAGAAGGCGTCGGGCAGGCCGAGCGCGGCGTCGAACGGCTGGACGGTGACCGCCTCGGCCCCGCCGACGCCCGCCGCGAAGCAGGCCACGGTGGTGCGCAACATGTTCACCCAGGGGTCGCGCGCGGTCATCATGGCCGAGCTGGTGACGGCGTGCTGGCGCTGCCCGCCGTGCTCGGCCGCGCCGCACACCTCGGCGACCCTGGCCCACAGGCGGCGCGCCGCCCGCAGCTTGGCGATGGTGGCGAACTGGTCGGCGGTGGCGGCGTAACGGAAGTCGATCTGACCTAGCGCTTGCTCAACCGTGAGCCCCGCGCCGGTGAGCGTCCGCAACTCGGCCACGCCCCGCGCGATCGAGCACCCCAGCTCCTCGACGTCACCGCCACCCGCGTCGTGGTACGGCGTGCCGTCGACCAGCACCGCCCGCAACCCCGGAAACGCCGCGCAGCGTGCGGCCAGCTCGGCCCCCACGTCGCCGCTCGCGCCCAGGTTGCCGCTGAGCGCGACCCCCTGCCCGGCCGCCAGGCCGAACAGCACCTCGGCGGCCTCCCGCGTGTGCTCCCCCGCCTCCAGCACGATCGGCGCCAGGTCGAGGTAGACGTCCTTCAGCACGGCCGCCAGGTCGCCCACCTGGATCGCGCCGTCGCCGACGACCAGCCAGAGCGAGGTCACCCCGTTCTCCAGGTCGGCCAGCACCGCCTCGGGGTCGGCCACGGCGTGCCGCTGCCGTACGTCCCAGCCGGGCACCGCCCGCGCCCCCCGCACGAACGGCGGCGCGCCCGGCGACCCCGGATCGCCCGGGACGTCGCCCGCGTCGTAGAGCGGCGCGACCGTCACACCGTCGCAGGTCAGGCTGGACAGCGCCGCCTCGGGCGAGGGCGCCTCGACCCCCGACCTGCGCAGGACCTCGACCGCCAGCCTCCGCCAGTCGTCGCGAGTGGTGGGAGGAAACCCCGCTGCCAGTTCCATGCAACGGATAGTAGGCGCTGCCGGACGGCGGCAGTAACCCGGGGGTTACCCGTCGGCGAGCGGCGCCTCCCAGGCCAGTCTCCACGTGACCGGGCCCACGACACCGTCGTCGTCGACGCCCTGTTCACGCTGGAACCTGCGGCACACGTCGCGGGACCGGCTCCCGTACGCGCCGTCGACCGTCACGTCCCAGCCGCGCTTGCGCATCTGCCGCTGCCAGGTGCGCACGTCCTCTCCCTCCATGACCGGCGGGTACTTCAGCAGCCGGCCGGGGAAGGGCGGGGTCGTCGGCGGATTGGTGGGCGGGGTCGTGCTGCCGGGGCGCGGGGCGCCGCGCTTGATCCAGGCGTACAGCGGGTCGCCGGGGCAGTCGGTGGAGTAGCCGTCGCGGTGGCCCTTGATCTCCTTGCCGGCGTTGCCCCGGTCGCGTACGTACTGGACGGCGTCGAGGATCGCGTGCAGGACGCCGTCGGGCGGCTGCACGAGACCGGCGTTGCCCACCAGCCCGAGCACGGCGTAATGACCGGAGTTGAGCCCCGGCCCGTTGGCGGCGGGCAGATGGTGCAGCCCCCGCCCCTCGAACACCTTCCGGTGCGGACAAGCCACGAAGGAGTTCCCCGTGAAGTAGACGGTGCCGGCGCGCCTGGCCAGCCAGGTCTGGTTCTCGGTCCTGGGACACCAGATCTCACCATGGTAGACCTCCCGGCTGATCTTGAAGCCGGCGCCCTTCCGGGCTGCGCGCGGCGCGAAATACTGTTGCCGCCGGATGGTGACCGACCACATGTCGCTCGCACACGTCGCCGTCGGCGGCCTGCGACGCAAGGACGCGGAACTGCCCGTCAAAAGCACGGCGAACATGAACGCCTCCGCCGCCGCCCGATTCTGCTGCGCCAGCTTGTCCTTTCCGTTGTTGTCGGCGGCGAGCGAGGTCTCGATGAACAGGGACAGCTGTGCCCGGGTGAGGGAAAGCAGGAACTCGAAGGTCGGCACTCTGCCCGGCGCCATCTCCAGCAGCCGCCGCCCGGCGTCGGAGGACAGGTGGAACTCGGTGAGGTGCCGGTTGACGGTCTCCCGCCACCGAGGCACCCCGTCGGTGCCCCGGCCGGTGCGCGGGAAGCCTGGGACAGGAGGGCCGAAGACCGACATGAGCGCCTCGCGGATCCTGGCCACGTACACCGGGTTCTTCTGCGACTGGTAAATGGCCACACTCGTGGTCGGGCTGCCCCGAAGCGGCTTGACATGCCCTTCTGTCCAGAACCAGGCAACGAGCTCCACGAGGGCGTCCGACCATTTCGCTTCGGCGGGAAGATCGGCACAGGGCGCCGCCAACGGCACTCTGTCCCAGTACCCCATCGTCTCCGTGGTCACCCACAGCCGCTCGTGCTCGGTGACCGCCCGGGGCGTTCGGCCGGCGGGCGGCCCACCGTCACGGCCCTTGCGCCGGTCGGTTCCGGTACGCCGTCTACGGCGCTCGACGGGCCAGCGGTGCTGCGGCGTGGTCAGGGAGGAGTGGGACGCGCCTTCCATGCGCACCATCTCCCTGGTGCCTGCCGGAAAGACGTACACGTCGAGCAGCCCCTGCCATTCGGACGCGCCCGTCTCGTGGTTGAGGGTGAGCACGCTCTCCCCCGGTTCCAGCTCGCGATACCGCTTCCAGCCCTGCCGCGTCAGGATTTCCGTCTCCTCGTCGACGCAGTAGCCGATGTCGATCCAGCCGTTGCCGTCCATGTGATAGCCCTGGATGGATCTCACCAGCTCGACGCAGCCGGCGTGGTCGGAGACGATGGCGGGATCGACCCTGCCGCCGGTGTAGTGGACCTTGACGCCCTTGGTCGAGTCAAGCTGGGTGTAGGCGCCGCGCGGCGCGCGGGCCTGCCAGTCGCGGCGTAACACCAGATCGATGGCCACGGATGCTCTCCGAGAGTAGATATCGGGACGACCGAGCGTAACGCGAGCGGTGCGAGCAGGTCCGGGGATCGCGCCTTTTCAGGGCTCGATCATCCGCTCACGGCCTGATCACCCGCCGGTCGGTCACGATCGCGGTGATCAGGTCGTGCGGCGTCACGTCGAACGCGGGATTCAGCGCCTGAGTGCCCTCAGGGGCGAGGCGTACACCCCGGACGGTCAGGATCTCCTCCGGGTCCCGGTCCTCGATCACGATGTGGTCGCCCGTGGGCGTGGCGGGGTCGATGGTGGATTCGGGGGCGACCACGATGAACGGCACCCCGGCGCGTTCGGCCCCGAGCGCGAGCGCGTACGAGCCGATCTTGTTGGCGGTGTCGCC
Organism: Nonomuraea spiralis; assembly: GCF_014648435.1. Taxonomy (GTDB): domain Bacteria; phylum Actinomycetota; class Actinomycetes; order Streptosporangiales; family Streptosporangiaceae; genus Nonomuraea; species Nonomuraea spiralis. Next base: position 349,924 of record NZ_BMRC01000007.1, on the reverse strand, counting down.
GTTGGCGGCGATGCGGTCGGCGCCGATGAGCACGGCGTCCACCTCGCCCTTGGCCAGCAGGTACGGCCCCGCCGAGTCGGCGACCAGCCGGTGGGGGGCGCCCATCCTGGCCAGTTCCCAGGTGGTCAGGCGGGCGCCCTGGAGCAGCGGGCGGGTCTCCAGGGCGAGCACCTCGGTCAGTCGCCCGCGTTCGTGCAGGGTCTGGACGACGCCGAGGGCGGTGCCGCGTTCGACGGCGGCCAGGGCTCCGCTGTTGCACACGGTCATGATCCGGAGCCGGTCGCCCTCCAGCAGATCGGCGCCGCGTTCGCCCATGGCCCGGCAGGCGGCGATGTCGTCGTCACGGACCCGGAGCGCGGCGCGCAACACCGCTTCCCTGCCCTCCCGCAGGTGGGCGGCGGCCCGGTCGACGCCCCACGCGAGGTTGGCGGCCGTGGGACGGGCCGCGCGCAGTTCGGCGATCTGGGCGGGGTCGCCGTCGGCGAGCACGACGCCGAGCGCCCCGGCGACGCCGAGGGCGGGGGCGCCGCGCACGGCCAGCCGCCGGATCGCCGCGACGAGCTCGGCCACGGTCTCGACGCGGAGCGTCACGCACCGGTCGGGCAGCAGCGTCTGGTCCACGAGCTCGACGGCGTCGCCGGCCCAGTCAATGGTCCTCACGCCGCACACCGTAACCCACCGCGCCGGTCCGGGGATCGGCGCCGGGTCCGGGGTCAGCGTTCGGCCAGGACGATCACCGAGTCCTTGCCGCCGAGCACGACCGGGTCGCTCTTGTCCGGGTTCAGCACGATGCCGTAGTGCGGCGGGACGTTCCTGGACAGGTTGTCGCGATAGCCGATGGCGGTCTCGCCCCTGCGCCGGGCCGCCTCCACGACGGTGGCGAAGGTGACCTGCGTGCCGGTCCTGACGTAGGAGGCGGCGGGCCTGGGGTAGATCTCCGAGCCGTGGGAGTCGAACAGGTAGCCGAACACGTCGGCGAGGTGCCGGTTCTCGGCGAGCTGGGCCAGCAGGAGGCCGATGACGGTGTCGCTGATGACGATGTCGTCGGCCTCGGTGACCTCGGCGAGCGCCCGGTTGCCCTCGTCGTGCATCTCGCTGACGATCGAGTAGTGCTCGCCGAGCGTGCTCTGCATGTCGCGGAGCTGGAGCAGGGTCATGAGCGTACGGGTGTCGGCGTGGTGGGGCTTGAAACGGTCGTCGGAGAGCACGATGACGTGCTGGTAGAGGCCGATGCCGAGGGATTCGAGCGCGTACCTGTCGGTGGTGTCGCAGTCCTTGACGTTCACGGTGAGGGTGCGCAGCCCGGTCAGGCCGGCGCCGGCGTCGGGATGGTCGGCGGCGATGTCGAGGACCGAGCCCGGGGAGACGTAGCCGTCGAGGTAGCGCACGATCTGCTCGGCGCGGCCGTTCCAGTTGAGCAGGAGGGTGCGTTCTGGCTCGGGTCGCGTGGCGCCGGTCGCGGTGACGGCCTGCTCGTCCACGGGGGGCTCGCCGGTGGCGAGCCTGATGTGGGAGTCGTCGTGGGCGATGACGATGACCTGGTCCTCGGCGGTGACGACGGTGTCCATGGGCGGGTTGAGCACGACGCCCGCCGGCCTGCGCAGGCCGATGACGGCGGCGGTCTGGTAGGCGTGCAGCGCCTTGCCGTAGGTGGCGCCCACGAGTTCCTCGTCGGCGCGCAGGTAGATCTCGCCGCCGTCGAAGTTGAGCAGGTCCATGCAGACGACGGACATGCCGGACTGGCGGGAGGACTGCACGATCAGCCGGGAGGCGGTGTCGTCGGAGTCGACGAGGTGCACGTCCTTGCCGCCGGCCAGCCGGGCGGCGGCGAGGTTGCGGCCGGAGGCGAGGGCGGCGACGACGGGCGGGTGCGAGCCGGCCCGCTTGGCCAGGGCCAGCAGGATCTTGATGACGTGCGCGTCGGGGTCCTCGCCCTCGGGGGAGAGCACGACGACGGAGCGGGCGTCATCCAGGTTCATCAGGCCGAGGTCGCGCGGCTCGGTGGGACGGCCGGTACGGCACACCAGCCGCGTCCTGCCCAGGTCGCCGACGTGCTCGCGGATGTCCTCCTCCATGGCCAGCTTGTCGTGGTCGGCCAGGACGGCGATGACCGAGCCCTTCTGGCTGGCGTGTGCCTTGACGAGTTCGGCGATGATCGTGAACACCTGGTCCGACCAGCCGAGCACCACCGTGTGGCCGGACTCGACGATGCGCGAGCGGCCCCTGCGCAGGCGGTCCACCTTCTGCTTGAGGCCGTTGGACAGCAGGCCGACGAGCATGCTGACGATGAAGATGCCGCCGAGCGACCCGGCGAACATCACGGTCATGTAGCCGAGTGAGCCCTTGTCGCTGGCGACCTTGCTGGGAGTGAGGGCGTGCATGAGGGCGATCCAGAGCACCTGCCCGGCGCCGCTGACGCCGTCGGGCTCGTCGGGCGCGAGCCAGAGCGTGAACGCGGCCACCACGAGGATGAGGGCGACCGACACCAGCGCGAGCCAGCCGATGAGCGACGCCGTCCCCCTCGACATGGTGTTGTCGAACCAGTACCGCGCCCGTTCGCGGAACGTGACCCTCGACACTTCCCCGATACCTCCACGTAAGGAGTGATTTGACACGAGGACACAAGGTACCGGGCGATCTTGGTTCGCGCATGGCGGATCATGGCGGTCTTCTCCGGGTGCGGCCGGAGTGACCGACTTTCTCCCTTGGGGGCGACCACTGGCGGCCGCATCCCGGGTACTGTCTGGCTGGAGCTGAAAGGCGGCGCCCTCGCCCGCACCCGGCATGACGTGCCCGGCCCCGGCAGAAGTGAACGACCGCTCACATAACCCTTCGACATCCGAGCCCACGAAGGAGATCCTTTACCTATGTCTGTGATCAGGGAGGTGCCGTTCCCCAGCCCGGACTCCTCGTCCGAGCTGCCGATGAACATCTGGATCGACGACGCCGACTCAGCGATCGACGTCATCGACGCCCTGGCGCTGTCGCCGTTCGCGACGGGCGTCCAGCCCTGGTCCCGGCTGGCCAACCTGGAGCGCGTGCGGCCGGACGCGCGGCTGCGGCCGGCCGAGGGGCGGGTGTTGCGCACCGCGCAGGTGGAGGACGGTTCGGAGTCGCGGCTCATCAGCGGCGAGGGCTGGACCCTGCGGGTCGTACGCCACCGCAACCGCACCGCCACGGTGAGCGTGACGGCGGTGAGCGAGGAACTGGCCACCTCGGTGATGAAGGAGAGCATCGACGGCGCCGAGGAGCCGATGCCCGACGCCGACCACGTCGAGATGGGCTTCTGGTGGCGGGGCTCCCACGGCGGCAACCGGTCGGAGAAGCCGATCACCGCCCAGCCCTGGGACGAGATCGGTACGAACTACTCGGCGCAGGTGCGCCCGGCGCTCGGCCGCCTGATGGCCACCACGCCCGCCGACGTGAACGGCCGGCTCATCCTGCTGCACGGCCAGCCCGGCACCGGCAAGACCACGCTGCTGCGCACGCTGGCCAAGCAGTGGCACGACTGGTGCCAGGTCGACTGCGTGCTCGACCCCGAGCGGCTGTTCAACGACCCGGGCTACCTGATGGAGGTGGCGGTCGGCTACGACACCGACGAGGACACCCAGCGGTGGCGGCTGCTGGTCCTGGAGGACTGCGACGAGCTGATCAGCTCGGGCGCCAAGGCGCAGGCCGGCCAGGGGCTCTCGCGGCTGCTCAACCTCACCGACGGCCTGCTCGGCCAGGGCCGCGACGTGCTGGTCGCCATCACCACGAACGAGGACCTGACCCGCCTGCACCCGGCCGTGATCCGTCCGGGCCGCTGTCTGGCCCAGATCGAGGTCGGCCCGCTGACCAGGGACGAGGCCGTCTCCTGGCTCGGCTCGCCGAACGGCGTCGGCGCCTCGGGCGCGACCCTCGCCGAACTGTTCGCCCTGCGCGCGGGCCGTCAGATCAGCCCGGCCGGCGCCGACGAGTCCACCGGCCTGTACCTGTGAGGTGAGCCCGCCGGGCGCGGGCCCGGCCCGGGGGCGCACCCTCAGGCCGGTACGTAAACCAACCGATGTGCGACACCGGGTATGAAACCACAATGGGGCTGGTGCTCACCGTCGATCTGGCGCGCGTCGCCTTCACCCGTCTGACCGTGCCCGGAGGCACGTGGACCAGCGAGGAACACCGGGTCGGCTTCGCGGCCACCCAGCTCGTGCCCTCCTGGACCGCGCGTACGCCGCCGGGCGCCGAGGTCGAGGTGGAGCTGCGGGCCAGGACCGAGGCGGGCACGCTGACCAGGTGGTACGTCATGGGCCGCTGGTCCGAGCACGGACCGCGTACCTCGGTGCCCGGTCAGGGTGACGAGGACGGCGACGTGGCCGTGGACACGTTCGTGGCCAGGCGGCCGGTGGTGGCGTTCCAGGCGCGGGTCACCGCGCGCGGCGAGGGCGCGCGGATGACCTCGCTCGGCGTGCTCGCCTCGGCCCTGCCGAGGCGTCCGGTCGTGCCGAGCACGCCGGGGGTGACCGGGCCCGTCGAGCTGGACGTGCCCGGTTACTCCCAGCACGCGCACGCCGGGCACCACCCGCGCTGGGACGGCGGCGGCGCCAACTGGTGCGGCCCCGCCTCGGTGGCGATGACGCTGGCCTTCTGGGGCCGCGGCCCGGAGCCCGGCGAGCTGACCTGGGTGGGCGCCGGCGACCCCGCCCCGGCGGTGGACCACGCGGCCATGGGAACCTACGACGACAGCTACCAGGGCACCGGCAACTGGCCGTTCAACGTCGCCTACGCGGGCCGTTACGGGCTGACCGGCTTCGTGACGAGACTGCTGTCGGCGGCCGAGCTGGAGGCGTTCGTGCTGGCCGGGATCCCGGTGATCGCCTCGCTATCGTTCAGGGCGCACGAGCTGCCCGGCTCCGGCTACTCCACGAACGGTCACATCCTGGTCGTCACCGGCTTCACCGCCGGGGGCGACGTCGTCGTGAACGACCCCGCCGCGCCCGCGGACGGCGGGGTTCGCCGGGTCTATCCGCGGGCAGCGTTCGAGAACGTGTGGCTGAGGAGTTCGGGCAGCGGCGGCATCGTGTACGTCCTCCACCCGCCCGGGCACCCCCTGCCCCCCTGTACCAACGGCAATTGGTGATTCTTCATGAGTATTCGACCGATCGATGTGGCGCGTACCGACGGCGGCCCCCAGTGGGTGGAGGCCGTGGCCACGCCCGAGGGCGTGGAGGTGTGGTGGGACGAGCCGCGCCCGCACGAGGGCGGCCGGCGCTGCGTGGTGCGCCGCCTGCCCGACGGCTCCCGCGCCGACGCGCTGCCTCCCGGCTGGAACGCCCGTAACCGCCTGGTCGAGTACGGCGGCCGCTCCTGGCGCCCGCTGCCGGGCGGCGGCCTGGTCTTCACCAATTGGTCCGACCAACGGCTCTACCGCCTGGACGCCTCCTCCGGGAAGGCCGCAGAACCGGTCGCCCTCACGCCCGAGGGCCCGGCCCGGTACGGCGACCTCTACCTGCCGCCCGGCCGCGCGGAGGTGTGGGCGGTCCGCGAGATCGACGACGCGCGTGACCTGGTAGCGGTCCCCCTGGACGGCGGCCCGCTCAGGGTCGTCGCCCGCGCCCACCACTTCCTGATGAACCCCCGCCTGTCCCCCGGCGGCACGCAGATCGCCTGGATCGGCTGGAACCACCCGAACATGCCCTGGGACGGCACCGAGCTGTGCGTGGCCCCCCTGTCCCCGGACGGCGTGGCGGGCCCCCACCGGGTCGTGGCGGGCGGCCCCGAGGAGTCGGTGGCCCAGGCCGAGTGGCGCGACGACGGCTCCCTGTACGCCGTCACCGACCCGACCGGCTGGTGGAACGTGCACCTCGTCCACCTCGACGGCTCCCCCTCGCGCAACCTCACGCCGCTCGACCTGGAGTTCGGCGCGGCGGCGTGGAAGCCGGGCCTGGCCTGCCTGGCCCCGGCGGGCGAGAGCCTGGTCGTCGTGTACGGCACCGCCGACCACCGCCGCCTGGGCGTGCTCGACCCGGAGACGGGCGGGCTGCGGGAGATCGGCGGGGACGGGCACACGTACTGGGCCTCGACGGTGTCGGCGGCCGGGGGCAGGGCGGCGGCGGTGGGGGCGACGCCGTACACGCCGCTGGAGGTCGCGCTGGTCGATCTCGGCACCGGCGGGCACGAGGTCGTCTCGGCCCCCAAGTCGCTGCCCGACCGGGCGCTGCTGCCCACGCCGGAGGCGGTGACGGTCGAGGGCGTGCACGCCCATCTCTACCCGCCGGCCGGGGTGGCGGGCCCGGCGCCGTACGTGATCTTCGTGCACGGCGGCCCGACCGGGAACCAGCCGGTCGTCCTGGATCTGGAGATCGCCTACTTCACCAGCAGGGGCATCGGCGTGGCCGTGGTGAACTACGGCGGCTCGACCGGCTACGGCCGGGCCTACCGCGAGCGGCTGCGGCACCAGTGGGGTGTGGTGGACGTGCACGACTGCGCCAAGGTGGCGCGCGGCCTGGTGCAGCTCGGCCGGGCGGACGCCGCCAGGATCGCGATCCGGGGCGGCAGCGCCGGCGGCTGGACCACGGTGGCCGCGCTGGTGCACAGCGACGTGTTCGCGGGCGGGGTCGCGCACTACGCGATCACCGACCCGGAGAGCTGGGCGGCCGAGACGCACGACTTCGAGTCGCGCTACCTCGACGGCCTGGTGGGCCCGCTGCCCGAGACGCGGCAGCGGTACACCGACCGCTCGCCGCTCCTGAACGCGGCCCGGGCATCGGGCCCATGCCTCATGTTGCACGGTCTGGAGGACGCGATCGTGGACGTGGGCCAGGCCGAGCGATTCACCGCCGAACTGGACAAGCACGGCAAACAGTGGGCTCTGCTCACCTTCGCCGGCGAGCAGCACGGCTGGCGCAGGGAAGAGACCATCGTGGCGGTGCTGGAGGCCGAACTGGCCTTCTACGGGCTGATCTTCGACCTGGAGACGCCCGGCGTGCCGCCGCTGACGCTGAAGGGGAGAGCGTGAAGAGCGTCGCCGAGATCTGCTCGGACCTGATCAGGTTCGACACCACCAACCCGGGCTCGGGCGAGCGCCCGGCGGCCGAGTACGTCGCCACGCTGCTGGCCGACGCCGGCCTGGACCCGGTGGTGTTCGAGTCGGCGCCGAAGCGCACCACCGTCGTGGCCAGGATCGACGGCGACTCGCCCGACGCGCTGCTCATCCACGGCCACCTGGACGTGGTGCCCGCCGATCCGGCCGAGTGGCAGATGCACCCGTTCTCGGGCGAGATCACCGACGGCTGCGTGTACGGCCGGGGCGCGGTGGACATGAAGGGCTCGTGCGCGATGACGCTGGCGGCCGTGCTCGGCCTGGCGGCGCGCGGCGTACGGCCGAAGCGGGACCTGGTGCTGGCGTTCCTGGCCGACGAGGAGGCGACCGGCGACTACGGCTCCCGCCACGCGGTGACCGAGCACCGGCACCTGTTCGACGGCGTCACCGAGGCCATCAGCGAGTCGGGCGGCTTCAGCGTGGACTCCGGCGGGCGGCGCGTCTACCCGATCGCCGTCGGCGAGCGCGGCACCGCCTGGATGAAGGTGACCGCCCACGGCGTGGCGGGCCACGGTTCGCGTCCCGCCGTGGACAACCCGGTCGCCACGCTCGCCCACGCCCTGTCGCGGGTGGCCGCCCACCAGTGGCCGGTACGCCTGACGCCGTCGGTCGCCGCGCTGCTGGAGAGCCTGTCGGAGATCACCGGCCGGCCGATCGACCTGGACCGGCTGGACGCCGAGGCCGACCGGCTCGGCGTGCTCGGCGAGCTGTTCCACGGCCAGATCCGCAACTCGGCGAACCCGACGATGCTGGCGGCCGGGTACAAGGTGAACGTGGTGCCCTCGACGGCCTCGGCGCACGTGGACGGCCGTTACCTGCCGGGGTTGCAGGAGGAGTTCCTGGCGACGATCGACGAGCTGCTCGGGCCGAAGATCACCCGCGAGTTCGTGAACCTGGAGGAGGCGCCGGCGGCGCCGTACCCGTCGGTGTTCTTCGACGAGCTGGCCGGGGCGCTGGTGGCCGAGGACCCGCAGGCGCGGCCGGTCCCGTACGTGATGAGCGGCGGCACCGACGCCAAGTCCTTCGCCACGATCGGCATCCAGGGGTACGGCTTCGCGCCGCTCATGCTCCGGCCGGACCTGGACTACTTCGGCATGTTCCACGGCAAGGACGAGCGGGTGCCGGTGGAGGGGCTGGAGTTCGGCACCCGGGTGCTGACCCGGCTGCTCGCCTAACCGTGCTCAGGCGGCGGGGCCGAACCAGGTGGTGAGGGCCTCGCCCAGGCCGTCGGCTGCCGTACCGGCCCAGGCGACGTAACCGTCGGGCCGGACCAGCAGAGCACCCCCGTCGCCCGCGGACGCCTGCGCGGCGGCCGGGCGCACGCGGTCGCGGTGCCCCGCCAGCGCCGCGTGGGCCGCGTCCGTTCCGCCGGGCGGGACGATCAGCAGGCCGCGCCCGTCCCGCAACAGCTCACCTACCGGCCGGCCCGCCGCCGCAGGCTCGCTCCCGTGGCGGTCGTCGGCGGGGGTGCGGGCGAACGGGAGCGGGACGGCGGTCAGGGCGGGGACGAAGCGGCCGACGCGGGGGTCGGGCGCGGCGGGCGCGTAGTCCACGTCGGTGCCCTCGACCATGCGGGTGAAGTGCCCCTTGGCGTCCGGCAGCGCCATCACCTCCGACAACACCTCGCGCAGCGCGTCCACCTGCGCCCCCGGGCGCATCATGGCCACCTGGGCCCGGGTGTTGCGCAGCACCCGGACCGCCACCGGGTGGCGCTCGGCGGTGTAGGTGTCCAGCAGGCTCTCCGGGGCCGCGCCGCGCGCCACCAGGGCGAGCTTCCAGCCCAGGTTGACGGCGTCCTGCAACCCCAGGTTGAGCCCCTGGCCGCCGATCGGCGAGTGCACGTGGGCCGCGTCGCCCGCCAGCAGGACCCGTCCCTTCCGGTAGGAGTCGGCCTGCCGGGTGTTGTCGCTGTAGCGGATGCCGGCCTCCAGCCGGGCGACCCCGACGTCCTCCCCCGTCACCCGGCGCAGGCTGCCCGCCAGCTCCTCGGCGGTCATGGGCGCGTCCCGGTCGCCGGGGCCGTCGCCGAACTCGATGGTCGCGATCTCGCCGGGCACCAGCGACAGGTTCACCAGCCCGCCGGGGCCGCGCAGCGATGAGGTGACCGTGCCGGGGCCGGTCAGCGTGGCCACGGCGGTCCTACCGGTCAGGGTGGCGGGCGTGCCGGAGAAGGGGATGCCGCTGCGTTTGCGTACCAGGCTCCGCCCGCCGTCGCAGCCCACCAGGTAGGCGGCCTCGACCCGCTCGCCGTCCGCCAGGGTGGCCACCGTACGGGTGGCGTCCTGGGTGACGTCCACGACCGCGCGTCCCTGCCTGATCCGTACGCCGAGCGCGGCGGCGCGCGCGGCCAGCACGGCCTCGATCTGGTGCTGCTTGAGCATGGCGTACTCGGCCCTGCCGTTCTCCTCCAGCAGCGGCAGGGCGGCGAAGTGGCCGCGCATCATGCCCTTCTTCAGCAGCTCGGTCATCATGCCGACCATGTCGGAACGGTCCGGCCCGGGGCCGCCGGCCAGCTCGTCGAACAGCTTCCACTGCGCCTCGGTCAGCGGCTCCACCAGCCCGCGCAGCTCCAGCGAGTGCAGGCTGCGGGCGTTGAGCGAGCGCAGGCCGAGGCTGCGCGTCACGCGCTCCTCGCCGGTGGCCGCCTCCAGGACCAGCGGCTCGGCGCCGCCCAGCTTGAGTTCGCAGGCCAGCAGCAGCCCGACCGGCCCGCCGCCCACGATGATCACGTCGGTCATCCCGACTCCCTTACTTACGCCGTATGCTTACGCCGTAAGTAGAGCACATACGCCGTAAGCTCTGTCAAGCACGAAGGGAGAGCCGATGGCACGGCGCGAGCCGCTGAACCGCGAGAAAGTCCTGGACGCGGCCCTGGAACTGGCCGGCAAGGAGGGGCTGGAGGGCCTGTCCATGCGGCGGCTGGCGAAGACGCTCGGCGTGGAGGCGATGTCGCTCTACAACCACGTCTCCAGCAAGGCCGACCTCCTGGACGGCATCGTGGAGCTGGTGTTCGCCCAGGTCGAGCCGCCCGATCCGGAGCTGCCGTGGCAGGAGCAGCTCCGCGTCACGGCACGCAACATGCACGCGGCGTTCAGCCGTCACCCCGTGGTGCCGCTGGCGCTGGCGACCGACCGGGCCAACCCGACCTCGCCCAAGGCCATGACGGTCCTCGACGGCCTGGTCGGCACGCTGTACGCGGCGGGCTTCGACGACCTGGGCGCCTGGCGGGCGCTGACCGCCGTCAACGGCCTGGTGTTCGGCACCCTGCTGCTGTCCACCGGCGGCTTCACCGGCGACCCGGGCACGCACGCCGGCGAGGAACAGGTGGGCCTCTACATCCACGCGCTCGATCCGGTGCGCCTGCCGCACTTCACCAGGCTGCTGCGCTGGACGCGCGGCGGCGGTGTCGACCCGGCCGCCGACTTCGAGCAGGCCCTGGACCTGCTGATCGACGGACTCGTCGCGGCCGCCGCCAACTAGTGGAACAAACTATTCCGTTCTGCTATAGTGGAGGCATCACGAAAGGGGCTCCCATGAGCAACGACTTCACCAGCGGCTGGGACGTTCTGGACGCTTCGCACGAGGCGCTGCGCAAGGCCGTCAGCGGCATCCCGGCCGACGGGTGGCACCTGCCGACCCCCTGCTCCCAGTGGAGCGTCACCAAGGTCTTCAAGCACGCGGTCGGCGACCAGCTCGGCTTCGCCGCCACGCTCACGGGCGGGGACGGGCCGGCGTTCAACCCGTTCGACCCGCCCGCCGAGCCGGGCGCGGATCCGTCGGCCGAGCTGGAGGACGCCCTGACCCGGGCCGCCAGGGCGTGGGCCGCGGTCGACCGGGACGCCGCCGAGGTGCCGACGCCGGTGCCGCCGAACACGATGACGCCGTGGATGGGCTCGACGGCGTGCGCGCTCGACGCCGCCGTGCACGCCTGGGACCTCGCGATGGCCACCGGGCAGCCCTCGCCGCTGACGCCCGAGCTGGCCGGGCCGCTGCTGGAGGTCGCCAAGCAGATCGTCGACCCGCTGCGCCCGTGGGGCGCGTACGCCGAGGCCCTGCCGGACGACGCCGCCCGCGACGAGGTCGCCTCCCTGCTGCGCTACCTCGGCCGCGACCCGCGCTGGACCCCGGCCGCGTGATCCCCCGTACGCGCCCCGCCGCCCGGCGGGGCGCCGGCCGGGCTCAGGAGAACTTGGTCTTCGGACGCTCCTCGCGCTCGCCGTCGACGAAGATGTCCAGCTTCTCGTTGTAGAACGCGATCAGCCCGGCCACCCGCTCGCTCTCGGGCAGCGGAGTGCGGTAGGACCAGGCGAGGTCCTTCTTCCCGTTGACCGTCCAGTACTCCGCCGTCCCCTTGTACGGGCAGTGCGTGGCGGTGTCGGTGTGCTCCAGCAGGTCGAGCCGTACGTCGGTCTTCGGCAGGTAGTAGCGGGCGGGCAGGCCCGTCTCGAACAGGATGCGGGCGTTGCGCGAGTCGGCCACGGTCACGCCGTCGACCTCCACCCGGATGTGCCGCGAGCTCGGCAGGATGTCCACCCTCGTGTACGGGTCGCGCGCGTGCACGTAGACCTCCTCGTCCTCCTCGAACCAGGCGTCCATCGCGTCCCAGTCGAGGCGGACGTGCCCGCGGATCTCCTCCAGCGGCGAGTCGTGGTAGACCAGCGCCGCCTCCGGCGCCTCGGCGGTGCCCGCACTTACCGTGTGGACGGCGGCGTCGCCCCTGCTCGGGGAGTGCTTGGACGTGCCGGTCGGCTTGAGCGCCGCCTCGTCGACGTCCTGGAGGGGGAGGTAGTAGGTGGGGTAGAAGGGGCCTTCCCACACCAGCAGGGCCCGGGTCGTGTCGGCGATCAGCCGGCCGCCCAGGTAGGTCCGCACGCGCTTGGCCGACCGCTCGACGCGGACCCGGCCCCGGTTCGTGGCATCCATGCTCGCGCCAACCCCCGTGGCGGCGGGGCTATTCCGGTCCTCAGACCCCGAACAGCGCCAGCGTCGCCCACGTCGTCAGCGTCCCGGTGACCGCGCCCGCCGCGACCTGCGCCCACGTGTGGTGCGCGAGGCGGACCCTGGCCCAGCACACCAGCGCGACCACGGCCGCGCCCACCAGGGCGACGGGCAGGACGGGCAGCACGTGCGCCAGCACCACCACCGTGCCCGCCGAGACGGCGGCGTGGAAGGAGATCTTCCAGCGGGTCGTGATCGGCACGGTCACCGCCAGGGCGACCAGCATCGCGGTCACGGTGGCCACCAGCAGCCGCGGCGCACCCAGTACGACGAGCAGCGCGAGCGCGACCAGCACGGCGGCCACGGCGGCCAGCAGCGGGCCGGTGCGGCGGGCGCGGTCGACGATGTGGTGGGAGTCCAGCCGGCCCGAGCGCACGCCCAGCGCGATCACCGCCGCCGGCACGCCGCCGCAGAACGCCGACGCGACCAGGCCCCAGGCGGCTCCCGTCCATCCTTGGGCGAGCAGGCCCACGGCGGGCGGCATGACGATCACCAGCACTTGCGGTGCCAGCAGGTTGGTCACCCGCTTCGCCACCAGGTCGGCCATCATGTGACGAAAGATTACGCGATCATGCCCCCGGCTCTTTCCACCGGACCCACCCCCTCGGGAGCGGGCGGACCGCCGGCTCTCGGGAGAGAGGGGTCAGCCCTTGCCTGCGGCGTTGACGATGCGGGTGGTGGAGCGGTCGGGAATGGCCGCCATCTCCCAGCAGTCGGCTCCCAGGATGGCCGCCGCCGCGGCCCGCGCGCCCGCGTGCGGGTCACCCGCCGTGTGGGCGAGCGCCCCGGGCCGCATCGGCGCGAGCAGGTCGATGTAGTCCTCCGGGCCGTGGGCCTCGGACGGCCCGGTCACCACGAAGACGCCGGACACGCAGCGCAGCGCGGCCAGCACCTCGGCCCGCTCCACCGCCGGGTTGAACGGCCGGCTGGGCCCCTTCCACGCCCGCACGCGCGGATCGTCCTCCACGCCGACCACCAGGGGCAGCCCGCGTGCGGCCACGGCGCCCAGGTAGCGCACGTGGCCCACGTGCAGGATGTCGAAGACGCCGGTCACGACGGCCGCCCCCGGCCGGTCGTACGGCTCCACCCAGACGGCCTCCAGGCTGCTCACGCGACCTCCTCCGACGGCCGGGCGAGTAGGCTGCTGTGCACGCTTTGCTCCCCCAGGGGCCTAGACGACTCGTCGATCGCAGCGTACTCGGTCGGCGCGCCGGGCCGTGCAGGCGACCTTGGGAAAGAGAGTTCCTACCTTTTCGCGATAATCTTTCGCCCCCCTCTCGCGCGTCTAGTGACGTCACCTGATTCGGGGGAGGTCATCGTGGCTCCGGACTCTCACCACGCAGACGGGGGTGAATCGCCCGGGTTCCGCGACGTCGCGGTCCGGTTGCCGGGGATTCCCTCCCAGGTGTCACGTGCCAGGGGGCTCGTGACCGCCGCGCTCGGCCGCGACCATCCACTCCACGACGACGTGGTGCTGCTCACCAGCGAACTGGCCACGAACGCCATCCTGCACTCCAGGTCGGGGGACGGCGGCTCGTTCACGGTGTCGGTGCTCAGCTCGGACACGACGGTCCGGGTGTGCGTGGCCGACGGCGGCGCGGAGGGCCCGCCGTGCGTGTGCCACGCGGCCCCGCAGGCCACCAGCGGCCGGGGGCTGCCGCTGATCGAGGCGCTCAGCCACCGCTGGGGTTTCGTGCGCGAGGCCGGCTCGACGACCGTCTGGTTCGAGCTGACGCAGGCGCGCGTCGCCGCCGGGGTGGCCGTCTAGAGGGTGGCCGTCCGGAGGACGGCCGTCAGACGTCGAGCCGGCACAACCCCTCGGCCAGCGCCTTGGTGGTCAGCCTGGTACGGCTGTCGCACCCCAGCTTGGCGAAGATGTGCTCCAGATGGGTGGTCACCGTGCGCACGCTCAGCACCAGGCAGGCCGCGATCTGCGGGTTGGAGTCGCCGGCCGCGACCCTGGTGAGCACGTCGACCTCGCGGCCGGTCAGCTCGTAGGGCAGCGGGCAGGGCCGTTCGGCGGCGACCGCGCCCTGCAGCGAGCCCTGGTAGCCGACGCCGGCCCGCAGCAGGCGCACCTCGTGCCAGCGTCCGCCGCCGTCGAGCCACAGCCCGCGCCGGCTCAGCTCGCGCGAGTCGATGAACGCCCGCGCGAACGCCGCCACGGCCGGGTCGTCCCACAACTCGTGCGAGACCTCGTGGCCGGGCACCGCGCGGCGCTCGCCGAGCCGGTCGAAGGCGACCGCGCGGAAGTCGGGCGGCAGGCCGACGGGGTCGATCACGCACCGGGTCAGGTCGGTGACGTGCGCGAGCATCGGGCTGACGGCCCCGACCAGGGCGTTGGTGAGCAGCGGGAAGGCGTGCCTGGCCGCCAGGTGCAGCAGGCCGGTGTAGCGGCCGCCGTCGGCGAGGAACAGCGGCGCGGTCAGCCCGGCCCGCCATCCGTAGGGGGCCAGGTGGCGGCGGAAGTAACGTTCGGTGCCCGGCTGCGGCATGGGCACCGGACGCCGTGCGGCGATGGCCTCGCGGCAGGCGTCGAGCGCGGCGTACTCCTCGGCGGCGTCGCGGTCGATGCGGCGGTGGCCGTCGGAGACGACGCTGTGGTGGCGGCCGGTGGCGGGGTCGAAGGCGACGAACTCGTAGGCGTCGAGCGGGACGACCCGGCGCAGCGCCGCCATCGCCGCGTGCGCGCCGCCGCCGCCCGCGACCTCGTAGCCGACCTCGGCGAACGCCTGCAACTGGCGGACGCTCAAGGTGATCTCAGCCACGGCTCTTTTATATCATTTGCCATTCCTTGACCGGCTGTTGAAGATTTTCTTCACGGCCGTCCGCGGTGCTATCGTCGAACGCATGCAGCGCGCACTCGTCACGACGACGCCGGACACGTTCCCGGCGCGCTGATTCCACGCATCCCGGGCGGACGCCCGGGAGCTGGTCGTTCGCCCTTTCCTCGCAAAGGACGATCATGAACGACCACCGCAGGCTCGGCCGCGAGCTCGGCATCTTCGGAACCGACCCGCTCATCGGCGCCGGCCTCCCCTACTGGCTGCCCGCCGGGGCGGCCGTGCGCAAGGCCGTGGAGGACTACGTCCACGAGCTCGAACGCCGCCACGGCTACGTCCACGTCAACTCCCCCGTGCTCGGCAAGCGCGAGCTGTACGAACGTTCCGGCCACTGGGCCCACTACGCCGAGGACATGTTCCCGCCCATGAACGTGGGCGGCGAGGAGTTCGTGCTGCGCCCCAGCCTGTGCCCGCACCACGCGCTGATCTACCGCTCGCGCGGGCGCAGCCACCGCGACCTGCCGCTGCGCGTGGCCGAGCTCGGCGGCATGTACCGCTCGGAGTTGTCGGGCGTGCTCGGCGGGCTGACCAGGGTACGGGCCATCCAGCTCAACGACGGTCACGTGTTCTGCGCGCCCGAGCAGGCCGCGGCCGAGGTGTCGGCGGCGCTCGACCTGATCGAGACCGCGCACGCCAGGCTCGGCATCGAGGCCGCCCGCTACCGCCTCTCACTGCGCGGCGAGGGCGGCAAGTACGTGGACGACCCCGCGATGTGGGCGCGTTCGGAGGCGATCCTGCGCGATGTGCTGAAGGAACGCGGCCGCGCCTACGACGAGGAACGCGGCGAGGGCGCCTTCTACGGCCCGAAGATCGACATCCAGATCGCCGACCCGGCGGGCCGCGAGAGCACCCTGTCGACCGTCCAGGTGGACCTCTACCAGCCCGAACGCTTCGACCTGTCGTACGCGGGCGGGCGGCGTCCCGTCATGGTCCACCGCAGCGTGGTCGGCGGGCTCGAACGCCTGGTCGCGCACCTGATCGAGGTGCACGGCGGCGCGTTCCCCGCGTGGCTGGCGCCCGTGCAGGCGGTCGTGCTGCCGCTGTCGGACGCCGAGCTGCCCGCGGCCGAGGACGTGCTGCGGCGGGCCGTGGCCGCCGGGCTGCGGGCCGAGCTCGCGCCCGCGGACCGGGGCACCCTGGGCGCCAGGATCAGGGCCCACCGGCTGGTGCCGTACCAGCTCGTCGTGGGCCGGCGCGAGGTGGCGGACGGCGTGCCCTCGGTACGGCTGCGGGACGGCGGCCAGGCGGGCCCGGTGCCGGTCGAGCGGCTGGCGGAGGAATGCCGGCCGCGGTTCTGAGCCCTCAGAGCCGGTCCTTCTCGCGGTTCTGAGCCCTCAGAGCCAGTCCTTCTTCTTGAACACCGCGTACAGCGCCACGGACGCCACCGCCACCAGCGCCGTCGAACCCCAGAACCCCCACAGCTCCCCGGACCCGGGGTAGGGCACGTTCTGGCCGTAGAAGCCGGTGATGGCGGTCGGCACCGCGATGATGGCGGCCCAGCTCGTCACCCGTTTCATGATGTCGTTGAGGCGGAAGCCCTGCTGGGCCAGCCGGGTCTCGCGGACGTTGGCCAGCATGTCGCGGATCGCCTCGACCCACTCGGCCGCGCGCAGGACGTGGTCGTAGACGTCCTGGTAGTAGGGGGTCATCACCGGGTCGGCCACGATCTCCTGGTCGCGGCGGAGCAGGGTGCCGAGCACCTCGCGCATCGGCATCGAGATCTTGCGCAGCCTGGCGGTGTTCTTGCGCAGCACGTACATGGCGCGCTGGAGTTCCCTGCCGTCGGGCGGCGTGTCGTCGAACAGCGACTCCTCCATGGCCTCGGCCTGCCCGTCGAGGTCCTGGACCAGCTCGAACTGGCTGTCCACGACGTAGTCGAGCAGGCCGTGCAGCAGGAAGGAGACACCGTGCGAGGCCAGGCGGGAGGACGCGTCCCAGCGCCGGACCACCTCGTCGATGTCGAAGCAGGCGTTCTCGCGGACGGTCACCAGGGCGTTGGGGGTGACGAAGACGTTCACCTCGACGGGGACGAGGCGGCCCTCGTCGAGGTGGATGCCGTACACGGTGATGAACAGGTGGTTGTCGTAGACGTCCACCTTGGGGCGCTGGTGGTCGGTGAGCACGTCCTCGACGGCCAGTTCGTGCAGGCCGAGCTCCTCGCCGACCAGGTTGAGCTGCTCGGGGGTGGGCGAGCACAGGTCGAACCAGACGGTGGCCTCGGGGTCGCCGACGTGGTCGGAGACCTCCTCGACGGGGAAGCCCTCCTTTTCGAGGGCGCCGTTCCTGTAGAGACGGGTACGCACTAGGCGAGTCTGGCAAATCGCCGCGCGTCCCGCACGGCCGCTCCCCCCTGATCGTTGTTGAAGTACACGTGGACGTCGTGCCATCCGGCCTCCCGTACCCTCCTCGCCCAGCTCCTCAGCGCCGCGTCGCCGTAGGAGGGACGGGGGGCGGCCAGGCCCTCGTGCAGGCGTACGTATCCCCAGTCGGCGGTGCGCCACAGCGGCGTCAGCGGCCGGCCGAGCCGGTCGGTCCAGCACAGCGCGGCCCGCCGGGCGAGCAGCACCTCGCGCACCTCGCCGGTCCACCAGGAGTCGTGCCGGGGCTCCACCGCCACCCGTACGCCGTCGGGGAAGCAGCCGAGGCAGCGGTCCAGCCGGGCGGGGTCGGCCCGCAGCGTGGGCGGCAGTTGCAGCAGGATCGGGCCCAGCTTCTCCTTCAGCTCCCCCGCCGCCGCCATCAGCCGCGCGACCGGCTCCTCGGGCGCGGCCAGCCGCTTGATGTGGGTGAGGTACCTGCTGGCCTTGACCGCCATCACGAACCCGGCGGGCGTACGCTCCCGCCAGGCGGCGAACGTCTCGGGCGTGGGCAGGCGGTAGAAGGCGTTGTTGCTCTCGACCGTGGGGAACTCCGCCGCGTACGTCTCCAGCCACAACCGCTGCGGCACCCCGTCCGGGTAGAGCACGCCGCGCCAGTCCTTGTACTGCCACCCGGAGGTGCCCACCAGCCTCGCCACATCGGGGCTCCTACCCCGGGCCGGGTGCGTTACTGTCGCAGTCCCGGAAGCCGAGGAGGAACTTTCACGCGATGGGCGCCGACCATTTCCACGGCCACTCCCATGGTTCGGCGCCGCCTTCGCGCGGCGCGGTGCTGGCGAGCCTGGCCGTGCTGGTGCCGCTGGCGGTGGCGACGCTGGCCTGTCTGGTGTGGCTCTGGCCGTCGGGACAGGCGGGGCAGGGAACGCCCGCCGGACAGTCCGCCGGCCGGGAGGAACGGGCGGCCGAGCGCGTCGAGGGCACGATCAGCTCGATCACGCTCAGGCGCTGCCCCACCGTCCAGGAGGGGATGCCCGTGCCCGACCCGGCCACCTGCGGCAACGCGACGGTGACGGTCGGCTCGGGGCCCGACACCGGCAGGAACGTCACCCTGCGCCTGCCGGGCGGGCCGGGGGCGCAGCGGTTCGCGGTGGGCGACGACGTGTTGCTGCTGCGGGCCGGCGACGGCGCCTACCAGCTCTCCGACCACGACCGCTCGACGCCGTTGTGGCTGCTCGGGGGCGCGTTCGCGCTGGCGGTGATCGCCTTCGGCCGGTGGCGCGGGGTGACGGCGCTGGTGGGGCTGGCGGTGACGTTCGGGCTGCTGCTGACGTTCGTGATCCCGGCCGTCCTGGCGGGCGAGCCGCCCATGCTGGTGGCCGTCGTCGGCTCGGCCGCGATCATGCTGGCGGTGCTCTACCTCACCCACGGCTTCTCCCTGACCACGTCGATGGCCGTGCTCGGCACGCTGGCCAGCCTCGCGCTCACCGGGCTGCTGTCGTACGGGGCGCTCGGCCTGGCCCGGCTGAACGGCGTCACCGACGACAGCGCGCTGACCCTGGGCATGAGCCTGTCGATCGACACCCGGGGGCTGCTGCTGGCCAGCGTCATCATCGGGGCGCTCGGCGTGCTCGACGACGTCACGGTCACCCAGGCGGTCACGGTGAACGAGCTGGCCGCGGCCAACCCCTCCTACGGCTTCGCCCGCCTGTACCGGGCCGCGGGACGCATCGGGCGGGCGCACATCGCCTCGGTGATCAACACGATCATCCTGGCGTACGCGGGGGCGTCGCTGCCGCTGCTGCTGCTGTTCAGCATCGGCTCCCAGCCGCTCGGCGAGGTGCTGACCACGCCGGTCGTGGCCCAGGAGATCGTCCGCAGCGTCGTGGGCACGCTCGGGCTCATCGCCGCCGTGCCCATCACGACCGCGTTGTCGGCCCTGGTCGCCACCCGCCGGTCGCCGGGCGAGGGTCAGCCGACCTCGGCGCTGCCGTCCACGCGCAGCTTGCGGCGGGCACGTTCATAGAAGGTGGTACCGAGCCGGACCACCTTCGCCGCCCCCGGCCAGGCGGTGACCGTGACGCTGTCGCCGGAGCACAGGTGGCCGACCACCCGGCCGTCCACCTCGACGGCGAGCCTGCCGCTGGTGGGCAGCACCTCCAGCGTCACCTCCTCGTCGGCGGGCAGCACCAGCGCCCGGTTGAAGGAGGAGTGGGCGGCGGCGGGCACCACGAGGATCGCCTCCACCCGGGGCGAGACGATCGGGCCGCCGGCCGAGAAGCTGTAGGCGGTGGATCCGGTCGTGGTGGACACGATCACGGCGTCGGCCGACAGGCTCACGAACGAGCTGCCCGACGGCCTGACGGACACGGCCGCCAGCCCCTCGCCGGGGATGCGTACCAGGGCGATGTCGTTGAACGCCGTCACCGCGACCCCCGCGACCACGCTCTTGACCGCCATCCGGGGCTCGATCGTGTACTCGTGGCGGTCGATGGCCGACAACGTGCCGGCCAGCTCGTCGACGTCGATCTCGGCCAGGAACCCGAGCTTGCCCAGGTTGACCCCCAGGATGGGCGTGGGCCGGCCGGCCAGCAGCCGCATGGTGCGCAGCATCGTGCCGTCGCCGCCGAGCCCGACCAGCAGGTCGGCCCGCTCGACGAGGGCGACGGCGTCGACCGGTACGGCGCTGCAGTCGATGCGCCCGACCTCCTCGGGCAGGCCGAGCACCGTGGCGCCCTTGTCCGCGGCCCACCGCAGGATGGTGTCGATCGCCTTCTTGGAGTCGCGCTGGGGATGCAACACCAGCCCGACCGTCCCGACCATGCCCATACGAACAGCCTAAACGGTACGGTTCCAGGACATCGGAGGCGGGCTCCGGCGGTGCGGCGGCTCCGCTAACGTCGGGGGCATGCGGCTTCATGTGGGATGCGCGATGTGGACGCACACACCGTGGAACGGACGTTTCCTGCCCCATCCGCTCCCGCCGGGAGAGCGCCTGCGCGCCTACTCGACCTGGTGCGACGCGGTCGAGGGCAACACCACGTTCTACGCGACCCCTGCCCGCGCCACGGTGGAGTCGTGGGCCCGGCAGATCGACCCCGACTTCCGTTTCGTGGTCAAGCTGCCCAAGTCCATCACCCACCACCACCGGCTGACCGGCGCCGAGCACGACCTCCACACCTTCCTCGACGCCATCGAGCCGCTCGGGCCGCGGGCGCACGCCCTGTGGGTGCAGTTACCGTCCTCCTTCGGGCCCGCCGACGTCGGCACGCTGGCCGCCTTCCTGCGCCGCCTTCCCAGCTCCCACCGCTACGCCGTGGAGGTGCGCCACCGCGCCTTCTTCGACGAGGCGCGCCCGGCCGCGCTGCTGGAACGGGTGCTGGGCGCCGCCGGGGCCGAGTGGGTGCCGTTCGACACGGTGACGCTGTTCCGCAGCCCGCCGACCAGCGACGCCGAGCGCGACGCCTGGACGAAGAAGCCGCGGGTGCCGCGCCGTACCCGCGCGCTCACCGGCCATCCGATCGTGCGCTACCTGGGCCGCGACTCCGTCGAGGCCACGGTGGAAGGCTGGCGGGAGTGGGTCGCCACGGTGGCGGGCTGGCTGCGCGAGGGCCGTTCGCCGACCGTGTTCATCCACACGCCCGACAACGCCGACGCGCTGACGCTGGCCCGCCGCTTCCACGACGAGGTACGCGCCCGGGTGCCCGAGTTGCGGCCGCTGCCCGAGCCGATGCCCGCCGAGCCCCCGACCCTGTTCTGAGCCCCGTTGCGACCGGTGGGCTCACTCCCGCGCCGGCCGGTCGCGCAGGGTGTAGCGGATCGGCAGTTGCTTGAGCCCGCCCACGAACGTGGTCGCGACCCAGGCGGGGTCGCCGTCGAGCTCGACGTTCTCCAGCCGGGGCACCAGCTCGGCGAACAGGGCCCGGATCTCCATGCGGGCGAGCGCGGCCCCGAGGCAGAAGTGCACCCCCGACCCGAAGGCCATGTGCCGGTTGGGGTCGCGGCCCGCGTCGAACCGGAACGGCTCGGCGAACACCTCCTCGTCCCGGTTGGCCGACGGGTACGACAACAACACCGACTCGCCCTCCCCGACCGGCGTGCCGCGTACGTGCGTGTCGGCGGCGGCGGTGCGCATGAACTCCTTGACCGGGCTCACCCAGCGGATCATCTCCTCGGCCGCCAGGGGCAGCAGTCCGGGGTCGCGGCGCAGCCGCCGCAGCTCGCCGGGGTGCCTGATGAGCGCCTCCAGGCCGCCGGCGATGGTGGAGCTGGTGGTGTCGTGCCCGGCGGTGGCGATGATGACGTAGTAGGAGGCGGCGTCGAGGTCGCTCAGCGGGCGGCCGTCCACGCGGGCGTTGGCGATCTCCGAGGCGAGGTCGCCGGTGGGCCTGGCGCGGCGGGCGGCGGTCAGCTCGCGGAAGTAGGCCAGCAGGTCGGCCAGCACCGCGGTGTGGTCGGCGGCGGTGCCGCCGCGGCGCTTGTCGTCGTCGTCCTGGCCGAACAGCTCCTGGGTGAGCCGCAACATGCGCGGGAAGTCCGACTCGGGCAGGCCGAGCAGCGACAGGATGACGTAGAGCGGGTAATGGACAGCGACCTGGCGGGCGAAGTCGCAGGCGCCGCCGTGGGCGGCCATGCCGTCGACGTAGCGGCGGGCCAGGTCGCGCACACGTACCTCAAGGGCGCGCATGGCCCGGGGGCGGAACCAGTCGGCGGCGACGGCGCGCACGACGCGGTGCTCGGGGTCGTCCATGTGGACGAGCGTCTTCAGTCCGGTGCCGCGCGCCCGCTGCTCGGCCAGGCGGGCGTCGATCTCGGCGCTCCTCAGCACCGGACGCGGTGCGCTCAGCCACAACGCGTTGTTCCGCTCGATCTCCAGTACGTCGGCGTGCCGGGTGACGGCCCAGAAGGGGTTGTAGCCGGGCACCTCCACGCGGTGCACGGGCGACTCGCGGCGCAACAACGCCAGGGCCTCGTGGAGCCGGGTCTCGTCGGTGTACGCGGCGGGCGTGGCGAACACGTGCCCCGCCTCCTCGACGGACAGGGTCGCGGTCACGGGCGGGCCCTCCTCTCGATGCGGCGGTACGGCCACGAGAGCCATTCCCCCGGGGCGAGCACGCCATTCGGCCCTCCGGTCGCGCCTCGAACGGGCAAGATCGGGTGAAGCGTACCCGGACCGAGTGGAGTGGACATGACGGCGACCGCCGAGTCGTTACGGCAGGCCCTCAGGGAGGCGACCGCGCGCCTGATGGGCGTCGAGGAGGAGTACCTGGTCGTCGATCCGGTCACCCGCGCGGTGGCGCCGCGGGCGGCGGCCGTCGTCGGACGCGCCGCGGCCTCCCTGGGCGAGCGGGTCTGCACGGAGATCACGCAGTTCCAGGTGGAGGCCAAGACGACCCCGTGCGCGAGCCGGGCCGAGCTGGACGCGGAGCTGCGGCGCATGCGCGAGGTCGTGGCCGCCGCCGCGCGCGAGGAGGGCCTGGCCGTGGTCGCCTCCGGCACGCCGGTCATCGGGGACGTCGTCCCGCCGCCCATCACCGAGCACCCCCGGTACGGGGTGGGCATCGAGAACTACCGCGCCCTCCACGACGAGCAGGCCATCTGCGCCGGCCACGTGCACATCCACGTGCCGGACCGGGAGCAGGCCGTGCTGGTCTGCAACCATGTGCGTCCGTGGCTGCCGGTGCTGCTCGCGCTCATGGCCAACTCGCCCTTCTGGTCCGGCCGCGACACCGGCTACGCGGGCTGGCGCATCCTGGCCTGGAGCAAGTGGCCGGTGGCCGGGCCGCCGCCGTACTTCGGCTCGCTGGAGCACTTCGAGCGTACGGTCGCGGCGCTCACGGCCAGTGGCGCGCTGGTCGATCCCGGGACGCTCTTCTGGGACGTGCGCCCGTCGGCCCGGCTGCCCACGGTGGAGGTGCGCGTGGGCGACGTGCCGGCCTCGACACGGGAGTCGGTGTTCCTCGCGCTGGTGGTGCGGGCGCTGGTCACGGTGTCGCTGCGCAAGGTGGAGGACGGTGATCCGGGGCCCGAGCCGCCGGCGGAGCTGCTGCGCGTGGCCTACTGGCGGGCCGCCAGGGACGGGCTCGGCGGGTTCGGCGTCGATCCGTTCACGGGTGCGCCGCGGCCGGTCGCCGAGCTGGTGGAGGAGCTGCTCGACCACGTCGGGCCCGCGCTGGCCGCCGCCGGCGACCTGGAGGCGGCCGACACGGGGTGGCGGCTGCTGCGCGAGGGCGGGAGCGGCGCCGACCGCCAACGAGCCGCGCACGCCCGGCGCGGCGCGCTCACCGACGTGGTCGACGACCTCGCCGCCCGCTTCACCTCCAACGACTGAAGCCGGACGTCGTCGCGCGCTTCTCTACGACTGAAGCCGGACGTCGTCGCGCGCTTCTCTACGGCTGAAGCCGGGCTGCCAGGAAGGCGCGCAGGGGGTCGGCGTGGCGGGCCGGGTGGCGCCAGCGGGCCTGGAGGTCTTCCAGGAGGTGCTGCTCGGCGACCTGCTCCCCGTGCCGCCAGGCCCGGATGACGGGATGCAGGAAGGCGCACTCGTCGGCCCGCTCGGGGGTGGGGTGGCGCTGGATGGCGAACACGTCGCCGCGGTCGCGGGGCCCCCAGCGCAGGGTCAGCGTGAGGCACAACTCCTCGCCGGCGAACCGCTCGCGGGCGTGGTCCTCCGGCAGGTCCTCATAGTGCCGTACGACGCCGCCGGGCCCGACGACGTAGGCGTCGCACAGGTACTCGAACTGCGTCCACAACGCCGAGCTGTGGTTGACCCGGTCGAGCATGGAC
The DNA here is from genome assembly GCF_014648435.1 of Nonomuraea spiralis. Classification (GTDB taxonomy): domain Bacteria; phylum Actinomycetota; class Actinomycetes; order Streptosporangiales; family Streptosporangiaceae; genus Nonomuraea; species Nonomuraea spiralis. Next base: position 325,904 of record NZ_BMRC01000007.1, on the reverse strand, counting down.
TCCGTCAGCGCCCCGGCCTCGGCCGGCAGCTCGCGTACGGGCAGCGGCCTGCCCTCGTAGCGTTCGAGGAGCAGGGCGGTCAGGGAGCGCAGGTTGTAGCGGAAGCCGTCGATGAACGCCGAGGAGGCCCGTTTGAAGTCGCGGGCCTGCATCAGGGTGCCGGCGAAGTAGAGGCCGTCGACGTCGGCCGACTGGAAGTCGGGGCGGATCGCCGGCATCCGGCCGCCGGGGGCCAGGGCCGGGCGGCAGGAGTCGCCGAACAGGCCGGTGTCCATGGTGAAGCCCGTGCAGCGCAGGACCGCGTCGTAGTCCAGCAGCGCCCGCTCGCCGTCGGCCAGCGTGTACGTGATCGCGGCCTTGATCCCGCCGTCCTCGCGCCACAGGCGGTCCACCGTGCACTCCAGGACGCCGTGCAGGGTCTTGAACCAGTAGCTGTCCAGGAAGGCGCCGTACTGGCCGCGTACGTGGCCGGGGTGCTTGCTGGTCCAGGCCAGCCGTACGGGGCTGGGGCTGGCGAGGTGGATGACCGCGGCGTGCGGGAGCAGCGCCTGCGCGGTCTCGAACGCCGAGTTGCCCTTGCCGATGATGAGGACGCGCTGGTCGGCGAAGTCCTCGCCGGCGACGGAGACGTCCTCGTAGCCGGTGGCCAGCTCGATGCCCGGGATGTCGGGGATGTGAGGGCCGCCCCAACCGGTCGCCACGATCAGGCAGTCGGCGCGGAACACCTGGTCCCCGGCGTGGACGGCGAAGCGGCCGCCCTCCTCCTTCTCCACGCGCTCGACGGCCGTGGAGTAGCGCACGCGCAGCCCGTGGACGCGCTGGAAGTCGGCCAGGTAGCGGACCAGGCTGTCGGCGTGCGGGAAGTACTCCTGCGAGTAGTGCGGGAACATCACGTCGGGCTCGTCGTTGAGCAGGGAGTTCCAGTCCCAGCGGAGCTGGATCTCCCGGTCCTTCTCGCCGGTGTGCACCTTGTTCAGCGAGATGAGCCGCCGGTGGCGCGGGTAACGGCGGAAGAAGCCGCCGGGCGCGTCCTCGCGTTCCAGCGTGACGTAGTCGACCCCGGCTCGTTGCAGGAAGTAGCTGAGCTGCAGGCCGGCGGGGCCGGCGCCGATGATCAGGAACCGGTGTTCGTGTTCCTCCGCCGCCATCAGCCCTGCTGTCCCGGCGCCGGTGGGACGGTCGTGTAGCCGTGGGCGAGGATGCGCTGGGCGGCCAGGTCGTAGCCGGCCGGGTCGTCGGGCGCGTACGTGCCCAGGCCGTCGACGTACCGGTTGAACATGCAGAACGCGGCCGCGATCAGCACGGTGTGGTGCAGTTCCCGGTCGGTGGCCCCCTCCGCCCTGGCCGCGGCCACGAGCTTGTCGGTGACGTCCCTGCCGCTGCGCTGCACGGCCGCGGCGATGGCGAGCAGGGCCCTGAGCTTGGGCGACACGGGCGCCGCGTCGGGGTCGGCGCGGACCTGGTCCACCAGCGCCATGCCCTCGGGCAGTTGCGCGGCGGCGAACGCGGCGTGCGAGGCCGTGCAGAACCGGCACTCGTTGAGCCCCGACACGTAGGCCGCGATCAGCTCCCGCTCGCCACGGGACAGCGTGCTGTCCCCGCGGAGAAGGACCTCGGCCAGCGCGTTCATCGGCGCGGCCGTCTCCGGGCTGAACTGGAAAAGTCCGCGGATCCCTGGCTCGTCGGAATCGAGGGCAATATGGGGCATGCACGCTCCCAGCGATGCGGTTTTCTCCTAGTCTGCACACTCCCGCAAATTGCGCAAGATCCCGTTAAATGCGCCTCCTTCTTGTCTTCCCGCAACTGATCCGCGTAATGTCACGGACGCCACTTAAACCCCGTTTGTGACTGGGCGGTCGTCATGGATGAGCATCCCCACATCACCGTTGCCAGCAACACCTACGACGCCATTGCCAAGGGCGACCTGGAGGACCTTGGCCGGCTGCTCGCCGACGACGTGGTCTTCCACGTCCCCGGCCGCGGCCCGATGGCCCGCGACTACTCCGGCAAGGACGCGGTCCTCGGCTACCTGGCCGAGCTGCTGAAGGCCACCACCGGCACACTGCGCCTGGAGCCGGAGTCCTACCTCGTCGGCGACGACCAGGTCGCCGCGGTCCTGCGGATCCGGGGCGAGCGGGACGGCCGCACGCTCGACGACCGCGGCATGCAGCTCTTCAGGATCGCCGACGGGAAGATCAGCGAGCGCTGGAGCTTCCCGCTCGACCCCTACTCGGTGGACGAGTTCTTCGGCTGACCGTCCGGCGCCGGACGGGGCCGCTCAGCCGGCCTCGTCCAGTGCCTCGTCGTTCCACACCTTGACGTATCCGCTGGTCAGGCGGGCTCTGTCGGCGTAGTGGCCGGGGTCGTCGGTGGCCAGCGTGGCCAGGCCGTCCACGTACCGGTTGTACATGCAGAAGGCCGCGGCGATCAGCACCGTGTCGTGGATCTCCAGGTCCGTGGCGCCCTCGGCCCTGGCCGCGCGCACGTGCTCGTCACCGACCTCGCGTCCGCCGCGCTGAACCGCCGCGGCGATGGCGAGCAGGGCCTTGAGCTTGCCGGACAGGGGGGCCGTGCCCGGATCGGCGCAGGTCTGGTCGACCAGCGTCATGCCGTCCGGCACGCGTACGGCGGCGAAGGCCGCGTGGGTGTGGAAGCAGAACCGGCACCGGTTCAGCGACGACACGTACGCGGCGATCAGTTCGCGCTCGCCGCGGGACAGCGGGCTGTCCCCGCACAGCAGCACCTCGGAGAGCAGGGTCAGCGGTTCGGCCGCCTCCGGGCGATAGCGGAACAACCCCCGGATACCAGGCTCATCGGATATCAGCTGAATATGCGAACGCTTCCCGCCCGCGTGATTGACGAATTCACGCCGGTCCCCGTCGCGTGAGACCGTTTGCACCCCTGAATTTCCCATTCGGCCCTCCAACGTCCGTTTGCCTGCCTATGGGAACCAGTGTGCGGGTTCACCGCGCGGAGAATCCGGCCGGGAACGACCAGGAAGTTGCGTACCGGTGACCACTTGATGCCATCCGCGGCCCCGGCGCGCCGACAGCACCCTCGACCAGCGATAACGGACAGTGAGGATATCCTGGCTTACGGTAGCTGAAGCGGCACGATCCGGGGGCGGAGCATGAAGATCGGCATCATCGGCGCAGGGAACATCGGAGGCACGCTCACCCGGCGCCTGGCGGAGCTGGGGCACCAGGTGGCGGTGGCCAACTCGCGGGGCCCGCAGACGCTCGCCGGCCTGGCCGCCGAGACCGGCGCGACGCCCGTGACCGTCGAGGAGGCGCCCCAGGGCGCCGACCTGGTCGTCGTCACGATCCCGCAGGGCAAGGTGCCCCAGCTGCCCGACGACCTGTTCGGCGACGTCACCGAGGGCGTGACCGTCGTGGACACCGGCAACTACTACCCCCAGCGCGACGGCAGGATCGACGAGATCGAGGCCGGCATGCCGGAGAGCCGGTGGGTCGAGCAGCAGCTCGGGCATCCGGTGGTGAAGGCGTTCAACAACATCTACGCCGACCATCTCGGCAACGCGGGCCGCCCGTCCGGCGCGCCGGGGCGCATCGCCCTGCCCGTGGCCGCCGACGACGAGCGCGGCAAGAAGATCGTGATGGGGCTGGTCGACGCGCTCGGCTTCGACCCGGTCGACGCCGGCGGCCTGGACGAGTCCTGGCGGCAGCAGCCGGGCTCGCCCGTCTACACCACCGACAAGGACGCGGAAGGCGTCAGGGAGGCCCTCGGCCAGGCCCGGCAGGAACGCACGTCGGAATGGCGGGCCTGAAGGGCGAGCCTCAGGGCCGGTTCTCAGGGCCGGTCCTCAGTGCCGGTTCCCAAGGCAGGTCCTCAGGGCCGGTTCTCAGGGCTGGGTGGTGCGCAGGAGCAGCACGGCGATGTCGTCGGCGCGGTGCTCGACGGCCGCCACGGGGCCGATCATCGACTCCGCCAGGTCGGTGAGCGGCCGCCGCGGTGACGGGGCGAACCCGGCGGCCAGGTCGCCGATCGCCTCGCCGATGTCATGCCCGGGAATCTCGATGAGCCCGTCGGTGTAGAGGGCCAGCACCGAGCCGGGCGGCAGCGCGACCTGGGCGGTGACGTACTCGGTGTGCGGGTCGACGCCCAGCAGCAGGCCGGGCGCGGAGGCCACCATCCGGGCGGGCTCCCCCGGCCGGCGCAGCAGCGCCGGCGGGTGGCCCGCGCTGGCCACGCAGGCCATGCCCCGGGCCAGGTCGATGCTGATGTACAGGCAGCTCGTGAACCGGTCCGGGGCCAGCTCGGTCAGCAGGCGGTTGGTGTGCGCGAGCACCTCGCCGGGGTTGGCGCCCGCGGTGGCGTGCGCGTGGATGGCGGTACGCACCTGGCCCATGAGCGCGGCGGCGGTGACGTCGTGCCCCTGTACGTCGCCGATCACGGCGGCGGCCACCGTCTCCTCCAGGCGGATGAGGTCGTAGAAGTCGCCGCCGATGTCCATGCCGGGCGTGGCGGGCAGGTAGCGGGCGACCACCTCCAGCCCGGGGATGCCGGGCAGCGTGCGCGGCAGCAGGCTCGACTGCAACGACTGCGCGAACTGGTGCTTGATGTCGTAGAGGCGGGCACGTTCGAACGCCTGGGCGATGAGGCCGCCGAGGGCCGTCAGGCTCGCCCGCTCGTCGGCGGTGAAGCGGTGGGGACGGTCGTAGGCCAGGATGCACATCCCGGCCGTCCGCCCGCCGGCGGTCAGCGGCAGGAACGCCCAGGCGGACATGCCGTCCGAGCGGATCGCGTCCGGGTAGGTCTCGCGCAGCTCGGCCCAGTCGCCGAAGAAGGCCGGCGCCCCGGCGGCCAGGGGGTGGGTGGGCGGCAGGCGCATGAGGGGCCGGCCGTCGTAGTCCTCGATCGCCTTCTTGCTGTATCCGCGCGAGGCGGCCACGCACATGCGGCCGCCCTGGAGGTGAGGATGGCCAGGGCCTGTACGTGGTAGGCGGGCATCACGTGGTCGGCGACGAGGTTGATCACCTCCTGGGCGGTGACGGCCCGCGCGAGGGTGGTGGCCAGGTGCAGCATCTCGTGCAGCGCGACCAGTCGCGGCGGCCGGTCGGCGGCGGCGAGCCGGTCCGGCATGACCGGGCGGGGGTCGCGGGCCATCGTGCTCGGCGTGACGCGTACGGTCACACCGGCGATGCCCGGATAGAGGTGGAAGGCCAGCCACTGGCCGCCCGGATTGCGGGTGGTGAAGTAGGTGACCTGCTGGCCGACCACGGCGGCGCGGTAGCGGTCCTCGTAGGCGGGATCGGCCAGCCAGGGCAGCGCGTCCCACGGCCGCTTGCCGATCAGCTCCCCGGCGTCGGCCTGCAGCAGGTCGGCCGCCGGGGCGGTGAGCAGGACGAGCCGGCCCTCGACGTCGAGCATGCAGTAGCCCTCCGGCAGCCGGTTGAGGCCGGCCAGCAGGAGGTCGTCGCCGACGGGCGGCTCCCTGGTCAGCACCCGCGGCTGGTGCCCCGGCGGCACCGGCCGGTTCCCCCGGGGGACGATCTCCGCCAGGTCTTCGCAGGTGGCGGTGAGGACGTCGAGCTGATGGCCGGCGGGCCGGCGGGCCGGGGCCGGTGGCCAGAGCAGCATGAGGGCCCCTCGTACCTCGCCCCCGTGGTCGATGAGGGGCGCGGCGGCCATGGCGAACCCGTACGGGAAGGCGAGCGCCACGAGCGGGAACTCGCGGGCCATGGCCTCCCGGTCGGGCAGCCACACCAGCCGCCGCTGCCGCACCGCCATGGCGATCGGCGACTGGTCGGTCGTCCTGATCAGGACCCACGAGCGCGAGAAGGGCTCGGGGAGCCCCGCCTCGGCCTCCATCATCAGCACGCGCCCCTCCTCGGCCAGGAGAAAGAGCACGCACACGTGCGCCCGCGCGGTGACGGCCGCGCCGAGCAGCAGCCTGTCCACGCGGGCGGCGCCGTCCGCGTGGCCGGGAGGTGGCGGCGGATGGCCCGGTGGTCGGATCGCCGGTGGTCAGACCAGCGGGCCGAGGTAGGTGCCGCCCGAGACGTCGATGGTCTGGCCGGTCACCCACCGCGCCCGCGGACCGGCCAGGAACCCGACCACGTCGGCGACGTCCTCGGGCTCGCCGAGCCGGCCGAGCGCGGTCATGGACTCCAGCCCGGCGACCACCTCGGGGATGGAGGTGTAGCCCGCCGTCATGTCGGTGCGTACGGCGCCGGGCGCGACGGTGTTCACGGTGATGCCACGCCGGCCCAGCTCGTTGGCCAGCGTCGGGGCCATCGACTCCAGCGCCGCCTTGCTGATCGTGTAGCCGATCTGCGTGGTGACCGCGAACCGGCTGGCCGTCGAGCCCATGTTGATGATGCGGCCGCCGTCGTTCAGCAGCGGCAGCGCGCGCTGGACCACGAAGAACGGCGTGGTGACGTTGATCGACATCACCCGTTCGAACTCCTCCTGCGTCAGGTGCGCGACCGGGCTGGTCGAGGCGATGCCCGCGTTGTTGACCAGGATGTCCAGCCCGCGTCCGGCCAGTCCGGTGGTCAGGCCCTCGAACAGCCGGTCCACCGCGCCGTCCGTGCCGAACCTGGCCCGCACCGCGAACGCCTGGCCGCCGCCGTCCTCGATCAGGGCAACGGTCCGCTTGGCCGCCTCGTCGTCGCCGCCGTAGTGGACGGCCACCAGCGCCCCCTCAGCGGCCAGCCGCAGCGCCACCGCGCGGCCGATCCCCCGCGAGCCACCCGTCACCAGCGCCGTCCTGCCGTTCAGCATGCTCATTGTTCCGCTCCCCACCTGTGTGGCCTCTGCTCCGCGGTCGCGGAGACGGGTCAACAGTGGCGGGGGCCGCTCACCGTGCTCTCACCGGCGGCTCACCGCCCGTGGGGACGCTAGCTGACCGCGGGTGAGGAGTCGCCGCCCTCCCAGGGGCGCAGATGGGCGGCCAGGGGCAGGCGCATGCTCAGCCGCAGCCTGCTGCCTCCCTGCGGATGGTCGAGGCCGACCTCGTCGCACAGGTGGTGGATCAGCCACAGGCCGAGTTGCCGCGCCGAGGCCGAGGGACGGGTGAGGCGGGCGTCGGCCAGGTGTTCGGGCCTCAGGCGACCGGCGGTGTCGCAGACCTCGACCGTCAGGACGGCGGCGTCGGTGTAGGCGGTGACCGTGCCGCGGGCGCCGCCGTGCTCCAGGACGTTCGCGGCGGCCTCGTTGACGGCGAGCACCAGATGGTCGAGCCGCGTGCCGGACAGGCCCGCGTGGCGGGCGTAGACGCGGACCAGGTCCCGGGTCAGCGCCAGATTGTTGGTGATGGTGCACCGCAGGTGGAAGGGTACGTGCATGCGCTGCCCCTACCTCGTACGGGGACGACGGCCGCGTAAAGCGCGCCAGCCGGGGCAGGGGGTAAGGCGACCGAGTAAACGAGCCGAGCCGGGCGCGCAGTGGGCGCACCCGATCAGATCACCGGCGGCCCCTGCCGCGGTGGCCCGACCGGTGCCCGGCGGGGAAGGTTGATCACCCGACATCTGTGTCTCCCCTCTGCCCGATGTGCCGACGCTGGACGGAAGCGCGGCGCGCCGGGCGCTCTTGTTTTCCGGCGATCTGTCAGGGACGCCCGTGCCCTCCCATGACCGGTACGCGGCGTGGCTCGGCTCTGCCCTGAGACGACCGCATTGGTGTGAGAAACATGACCGACCGAACCGGCGGCCCTGCCGATGTGCTGCCCATGGTGCACCCCTTCGGCCTGCGCGTACGCGGCGAGCTCGACCGCCATGGACGCCCCGCGCTGGCCCGGGCGCTGGCCTGGGCGTCACGCATCGGCGAGGCCGACATCCATCTGGACCTGTCCGAGCTTACCTTCATCGACGCCGGCGGGCTGCGGCTGATCATCGGGACGGCAACCGACCTGCCGCCGCCCCGCAGGCTGGTGCTCCAGCACGCCCCGGCCTCCGTGCGCGAACTGCTCGCGCTGCTCGGATGGCGTCTGGGCCCCGGCCATCACCTGTATCCGGTGGCCGGCGAGTCACATCCGCACGGGCCCGACCCGGCGCCCTCGCCACCGTCCTGACGGCCCGCCCGGACGGCCCCTGACGGGTCCTGACGGGTCCTGATGGGGTCAGCACGGCCAGCCGCGTGGCCTGGCCTTGGTCCTGGTCACGGCCCGGTCTGCGGGCCGGCCGGTGGCGTCGGCCGGGTCGGCGTCCGGCGGGAACAGGTGTGTCAGCCGGGTGAGGGTGAGCAGCCGCGCCAGCGGCCCGTGCACACCCACCAGGCGGACCGTGCCGCCGCGCCGCTCGGCCTGCCGCCGGCCCACGACGAGGGCCCACAGGCCGCACGAGTCGCAGAAGTCCAGGTCGGTGACGTCGATCACGACCTTGGGACGGTCCGCCTCCAGGAGCCTCGCGAGGGTCCGGTCCAGCTGCATCCTGGTCACGCGGTCGAGCTCGCCGTCGAGGTGCACGACGTGACAGCCCGGCAGACGTTGGACGTTGATCGCTAACTCTGTCATGAGGGGATTCCAGAGCTCGGCGCCGCCCTGCCCACGTCCGGCACATCGACGGCGAAATCGGACATCGCCCGTCCCTACCCCGCGACGACGCCCTTGTTCCTCCGTACGTCCGGGGTAAGCACGATGTGACCCCGCGGCGACATCTGGCGGTCGCTCAGGACCGGGGAGCGTGGAAGGCGATCTCGGGGTTGTCCGGCGTGGGCCCGTCGAGCAGCGGCCGCCTGCGGTCCTTGAGCTGCCGGTCGAAGAAGGCGGCGAGGTAGAGGCGGGTGAGCCCCAGGGATCGCCCCGGCGTCAGCAAACCCTCCCCCTGCTTGCCGAGTGCCTCCTGGATGACGGACAGATCGGTGAAGCTCCCGTGGTTCGTCCGGTCCATGGTCAGCCAGCGTTTCCAGCCGGTCATCCCGGACCAGCCCCGGTCCCACGTGTCGTCCTTGCCAGGGACGTGGTCGGCCTTGCTGCCCAGCAACAGGAACGGACGGTCGAGCGTGACCTCCGGGTGGAAGGTGCCGTCCAGGTTCGCCCCCGCGCGTACGCGGCGGTCGGCGGCCATCGCGGCGGCGGCGGCGTCCCCGCCGAGGCTGTGGCCGGCCATGCCGATCCGGCGGGGGTCGATCAGGCGGGACTTCTTCCAGGCCGGGTGGCGGCCGGTCAGCTCGTCGATGACGAAGGAGACGTCCTTGGCGCGGCTGCGGGTGATGGTCGCCTGCCCGCCTTCCGGCGGTTTGGGCTGGTCGCACAGCGGGGCGCAGGTGATGGTCCGGCCGTCGGGGAAGGTCGTCCCGGAGGACTCGTAGGCGTGGTCGACCAGGGCGACGACGTAGCCGCGGCTGGCCAGGTCCTCGGCCAGGAACGTGAGGCTGGCGCGGGGCAGGCCGAAACCGGGCGAGAGCACGATCAGCGGGAAGCGGCCCCGGCCGGCGGGGGCGTCCTCGCGGGCGTGCGTACGGATGGTGCTGACCAGCTCGGGCGGGACGCCGGCGCCGGGGGCCTTGCGCTGGAGCAGGGAGGCGGCCTCCGCGGTGGTCATGTAGGGGGCGGGGGCGCCGGTGGCCGAGCGGGCGGGGTAGTACATCGAGACCATCAGGCGGCGCGGGCCGCTCTCGGGCACCCAGGGGTCGGTGCGGGTCTTGTCGACCAGGTACAGGACGTCGCGCCCGACCGGCGCCGCGCCGGTCGGGCGGGGCAGCTCCAGCCGCCCGGCCGCCGGGCGCCCGGTGGCGGAGGCGACGGGCGCCGGGGTGGCGGCGGCCGTGCTGGCGCCGGCCGTGGTGCAGGCGGGGATGGTCAGGGCGAGGCAGGCCGCCGTCAGCGGGACGGCGAGCAGGCGGGTGCGCTTGGTCATGGAGGTTCCTCTCATCGGTACGGTCACACGTCGCGGCGGCGTACGGCGACCAGGGTCAGGACGGCGGCGGCCAGCGGCCACGACGCGAACACCGCCCACGAGCCGGCCACCGTGGGCAGCGCCGGATCCTCGCGCAGTACCGGCAGGCCCAGGCACGTACGCCAGACGTAGAAGGGGACCAGGGCGTACAGGTCGTTGAGCCACTGGTGGACGGTCGGGCGGAAGAACGTCGGCACGACGACCAGCACCGCGCAGACGGTGACGACGGCGGCTGCGGTGTGCCGTACCAGGGCGCCGACGCCCATGCCGACCAGGGCCGACACCGGCGCGAGCAGTGCGTTGGCGGCCACGACCCGCAACACCGCCGGGTCGCCCACGGCAACGGTCACGCCGCGGCCCGCCAGGATGGCCTGGCTGACGCCGAAGGCGGCGGCCGAGACCAGCGCGCCGGCCGCGAGCATGACGGCGCCCACCACGGTCAGCCGCGCCGCCACGACACGATGGCGGGCCGGGACGGCGATGAAGGTGGTGCGGATCAGGCCGGTGGCGTACTCGCCGACGATCGTCAGCGCGCCCACGCTGCCCGCGCCGATCATGAGCATGGTGCCGGTCAGGCCGCTGAACGCCTCGGTCAGCGGGGTGATCCTGGCCCTGTCCATCGGGGGGAGGGCGGGCCAGGCGTTGTAGTCCTCCAGGCTGCGCTGGACGGCGACGGCCACGATCGCCAGCGTGCCCAGGACGAGCAGCCGGGAGGTCGAGCGGAGGGACCAGAGCTTGATCCATTCGGCGGCCAGCAGGTCGCGGAACCGGGCGCGCGTCATCCCGCCTCCCCCGTCGATGCGCCGGCGCGCACACCTTCCGCGTCTTCCGGAGTGGCGCGGTAGTCGGCGTGGGCCGTGGTCAGGCGCATGAACGCCTGCTCCAGCGAGCCCGTGCGCGGCGCGAGTTCCCGGAGCTGGATGTGCCGTTCATGGGCGAGCCGGCCCACGTGGGCGGCGCTCAGCCCGGTGACGGTGAGCGCGTCGCCGCCGTCCCGCCGTACGGCCGCGCCCTCCTGGGTGAGGACGGCGGCCAGCTCGGCGGGGTCGGCCGTACGCACCGAGACGGACGCGCCGCCGCCCCGCGCCGCGAACTCGGCCAGGCTCTCGTCGGCGATCAGCTCACCGCGCCCGATGACGACGAGCCGGTCGGCCGTGTGCTCCATCTCGCTCATCAGGTGGCTGGAGACCAGCACGGTACGCCCCTCCCCGGCCAGCCGCCGGAACAGCCCGCGCACCCACCGCACGCCCTCCGGGTCCAGCCCGTTGACCGGCTCGTCGAACAGCAACACCGGCGGATCCCCCAGCAGCGCGGCGGCGATGCCCAGCCGTTGCCGCATGCCCAGGGAGAACCCGCCGACGCGGCGCCGGGCCGCCTCCTCCAGCCCCACCTCCGCCAGCACCTCGCCCACCCGTCCGCGCGGCAGCCCGTTGCCGGCGGCCAGCGCGGACAGGTGCGCCCGGGCGGTGCGCCCGGGGTGGGCGTCGCCGGCGTCGAGCAGCGCGCCGACGTGCCGCAGCCCGGCGCCGTGACGTGCGAAGGGGACGCCGCCGACGGTGGCGCTGCCGCTGGTGGGACGGTTCAGGCCGAGGATCATGCGCATCGTGGTGCTCTTGCCGGCGCCGTTCGGGCCGAGGAAGCCGGTGACGTGGCCGGGCCGTACCGTGAACGTCAGGCCGTTCACGGCGGTCACGTCGCCGTAGCGTTTGGTCAGTGCGTTGACTTCGATCACCCGTCCAACGCTGCCGTGGCGGGGGCGGGCGGCACATCTGGCCGCGGGCCCGTTTCCGGCGCGGCGGGGTGGCCCGCGGGCATAGGCCCGCAGGCCGATGCCCGCCGCGAGCGGCCTTGACTACGATCTGCGGAATGCGCCACGAAACGCCCGAACCGCCCCTGACGCAGCGGCTGCCGCGCGGGGTACGGACCGCGCTGGCCTGGTGCGCCGTCGCCGCGGGCCTCCCGCTGCTGTACGCCGCCACGATGGCCGACGGCGAGCCCCTGCTGCCGGTGGTCGGGGCGCACGCGGCGTTCGCCGTCGCCATGGCGGTCCCCCTGGTGTGGGCCAGGCGGCGGCCGGTCGGGGTGCTGGCGGTGCTGCTGGCCGAGACGGTCGCGGCCGTGGCGCTGGGCCAGCCGCACGAGCGGGTCTGGCCCCTCCTCCCGGCCGCCGACCTCGTCCTCTGCCTGCTCACCACCACCCGAACCCGCCTGACCAGACCTCCTGGAACGGCCGCCGTGCGGACGGCGCGTACCCGCCTGGCCGAGGCCACCAGGACGGCACCCGCCGGTCTGGTCGCGGCGGTGGTGACGCTGGTCGTCCAGGAGGCCGCCTGGACCGCTGCCCTGCTGTCCCAGGGCCTGCGCGTCCTCGCGCCGGGGTTCCTCGCGGTGTCGGTGCTGCTCGGCCTGGGCGTACTGGCCGCCTGGACCGCGGGCACGGCCCTGCGCCAGCGGCGCGAGTACGGCGCCGCGCTGCGCGCCCACGACGCCCGGCAGGCCGTCACCGCCGAACGGCTGCGCATCTCCCGCGACCTGCACGACACGGTCGCCCATAGCATCGGCGTCATCGCCATCCAGGCGGGGGCGGGCGCCCGGGTGATCGGGAGCCGTCCCGAGCAGGCGCGCGAGGCGCTGACCGCGATCGAGGAGACCAGCAGGCAGACCCTCCGAGGACTACGCGACATGCTGGGCCTCCTTCGCGAACCACCTCCTGCCGACGACCCCGGACCGGGGGCCGCCGGGCCAGGAGCGGCAGTGCTCCTGACCGGACTGGGGGACCTGGACGGGCCGGGGGACCCGGACGGGCTCGGGGATCTGGACCGGATGGCCGGGACGGTCAGGGCGGCCGGTGTCGGGGTGGAGGTGCTGCGCCTGGGCCGTCCGCGCCCGCTGCCCGCCACCGTGGACCGGTGCGCGTTCCGCATCGTCCAGGAGTCGCTGACCAACGTCGTACGCCACGCGGGCGCCCGCCACTGCCGGGTCGTCCTCGACTACGGCGACGCGGACCTGCGCATCGAGGTGACGGACGACGGCACCCCCACCGTCACCGGCACCACCGGGTACGGGATCACCGGCATGCGGGAGCGGGCCGCGCTGCTGGACGGCGGCCTCACCGCCGGACCACGTCCCGAGGGCGGGTTCCGTGTCGCCGCCACGCTCCCCCTCCCCCTCCCCGCCGAGCGACTGGAGGCATGATGACCGTCCGTGTGCTGCTCGCCGACGACCAGCCGCTCATCCGCGCCGGCCTCCGCATGGTCGTCGAGGGCACGCCCGGCGTCGAGATCGCCGGCGAGGCCGGTACGGGCGCCCAGGCGGTCCGGCTCGTCCGGGAACTGCGCCCCGACGTCGTGGTCATGGACATCCGCATGCCCGGCATGGACGGCATCGAGGCCACCCAGGCCATCACGGCCGAGTCCGCGGGCACCCGGGTGATCATGCTGACCACCTTCGACGACGACGCCAACGTCTACGCCTCCTTGCGGGCCGGGGCCAGCGGGTTCCTGGTCAAGGACATGGCGCTGGAGGACATCCTGACCGCCGTACACGTCGTGGCGGCGGGCGACGCGCTGATCGCGCCCAGCGTCACCCGCCGTCTCATCGCCGACTTCGCGGGGTCGGCCCGTTCGGCCGGGGCCGGTCCTCCGCCGCGCGAGCCGACCGGCGTGACCGTACGCGAGCGTGAGGTCCTGACGCTGGTCGGCGGCGGCCTGTCGAACGCCGAGATCGCCGCCGAACTGCACATCAGCCCCGGCACCGCCAAGGCCCACGTGGCGAGCCTGCTCGCCAAGCTGTCCGCCCGCGACCGGGTCCAGCTCGTCATCGCCGCCTACGACGCCGGCCTGGTCTCACCACGCGCCACGAACGGCTGATCGCGCGCGCGGGAGCTCTCGCCGACGTATAGTCAGTTGGGTGACTGACTCAACGAGGACACGGGCCCGGGGGGCCGACAAGCGGCGCAGGCTGATGGCCGCCGCCGCCCAGGTCCTGCACGAGCAGGGCGTGGAGCGGACGACCATCGCCGACATCGCCGAGGCCGCCGGCGTGCCCGTGGGGAACGTGTACTACTACTTCAAGACCAAGGACGAACTGGTCCTGGCCGCGTTGTCCGAGCACGCCGGGCACCTCGCCGAGCTGACGGCCGAGCTCGACCGGCTGCCCGACCCGCGGGCCCGCCTCAAGGCCATGGTCGAGGCGTGGGTGAGCCGGCGCGACGTCGCCGCCCGCTACGGCTGCCCCACCGGCACCCTCGCCGTCGAGCTCGACAAGCGCGCCGAGGGCGGCCTCGACGTCGAGGCGGGCCGGGTCGTCCGGCTGCTCCTCGACTGGTCCGAACGCCAGTTCCGCGAACTCGGCCTGCCGGACGCCGACGACCTCGCGCTCACCTTCGTGGGCGCGTACCAGGGGATGTCGTTGCTGGCCAGCGCCCTGCGCGAGCCGGAGATCATGAGCCGCCAGGGAGCCCGCCTGACCCGCTGGCTCGACTCCCTCGGCGACGCCCCCGCCTGAGGCCGGTACGAGGGGTCCCCCCGAGGGCCTGGGCAAAGAGCCCGGCCGGTCCGGCGTGTCGGGGATGCGCGCCAGGGCGGCTGCGCCGATCCTTGCTGAAGGCGGGGCAAAGAGGGTGCTCATGGACTTTGCGCGGATCGTGGAGGCGGTCGGCCAGGCGGTCGATCTCGTGGGCGTGGCGATCATCGTGCTCGGCGCGCTGACGGCCACCGTGCTCTTCGTGCAGCGGCTGCGCGAGGGCGGAACGCCGCAGGAGGCCTACCGCTCGTACCGGCAGGGGCTCGGGCGGGCGATCCTGCTGGGGCTGGAACTCCTGGTGGCCGGGGACATCATCCGTACCGTGGCGGTCGCGCCGACGTTCACCAGCGTCGGCGTGCTCGCCCTCATCGTGCTCGTACGGACCTTCCTCAGCTTCTCGCTGGAGGTCGAGCTGGGGAACCGCCTGCCCTGGCAGGCGCGGCGCGGCGGCGACGTCACGGGCTGAGCCCGCGCCGCCCGGAGGCCGGAACACCCCGGGCGGCGCGGGCCGGGGTCACTTGAGCACGCAGGGCCGTCCGCTCGCGTCCCTGCCGCTGGACTCCCTGAGGTTCACCGCCGAGCCGCGCGGCACGGTCGCCCCCGCGCCGGGGCTGCTGAACAGCACAGTCCCGAAGACGTCGACGCAGGTGTTGTCGAACGTGACCGAGCCCACCGTCAGGCCGGCGCCGGCGATGGCGCTCCGCGCGCCGCTGTCGCTGAAGCCCCGGACGTCCGGCACGGAGGTGAGGCCGCACTGCACCCGGAACAGCTCCCACGACCGAGCCTGGGTCGCGTCGCTGTGCACCACGTCGGTGGTCCGGTTGCCGCCGCCCACGGCGGTCAGGAAGTGGCCGTCGATCGTCTGGATCGTGTATCCGTCGCCGCCCTGGCGCACCAGCTCGAACTTCTCCCACGCCTGCAGGACCGTGGCGTCGGAGTGGATGACGTCGGTCGTACGGCCCCCGCCGCCCACGGCGGTGAGGAAATGGCCGGTCGCCGTCTTGATGCCGACGTGCACGCCGTCGCCGGCGTCCACGAGTGTGAACCGCTCCCACGAGCGGGCCACGGTGGCGTCGCTGTGGATCACGTCAGTCGTACGGCCTCCGCCGCCCACCGCCGTCAGGTAGTTGTTGGTGTCGACCGTCTGGATCGTGCAGGTGGTGGGGGTGATGAAGGGCGTCGTCGCCGAGGCGGGCCCGCTCAGCCCCGCCGTTCCCGCGGTGGCCAGCACCAGCCCCGCCACCGCGCCTAAGGCTCGTCCGAGGTTCATGCATCTCTCCCTGCTCCTGGCTCCCGGTCGGAGCCCTCACCTCTGAGGCCGTTCCAAACCGTGCCGCCCCGTTCCACCGGCGGCGGAACGGGGCGGCAGCCGCGAGCAGGCGCCGTGAGCAGGGGGCGTGAGCAGGGGGCGTGAGCGGAGGGCTGGGCGCAGCGCCTATCTGCGGCAGACCTTGGCGTCCCGGATGTCGACCGGCAGGACGGGCTTGCCGTCCAGGGGCGGCGTGGGGCCGTCGGGCTCCGGCTGGATGCCTCCGGCGGCGATACGGTCGAGCGCGGCGAGCCCGGAGGCGTCCACCGTGCCGAAGACCGTGTAGTTGGGCGGCAGGCCGGAATCACCATAGACCAGGAAGAACTGGCTGCCGTTGGTGTCGGGCCCGGCGTTCGCCATGGCCAGCACGCCGCGCGCGTACGTCTTGCGCGTACCGGTCGGGTCGCCCGGCCACGGCGGCAGGTCGGTGGGCAGTTCGTCCTTGTACCGGTAGCCCGGCCCGCCCTCGCCGGTGAAGCTGGGGTCGCCGCACTGCAGCACCTTCAGCCGGTCGTACGCGGTGAGCCGGTGGCAGGACGTGACGTCGTAGAAGCGGTGGCGGATCAGGTGCACGAAGCTCTGCACCGTACACGGCGCCTTGGCCGCGTCGAGGGCGAGCCCGATGTCGCCGTGGTTGGTCCTGAGCACCGCCGAGACCGGGCGGGTGGGGGTGCGGCGCGGGTCCGGCGGCAACGGCACCTTGCGCACGGCCGGGTCGTCGGGGGTCTCGGTGTACGCGCACGGCCCCTTGGTGGTCCTCGGCGGCCGTTCCAGGGCCGTCGCGGAGGCCGGCATCGCGACGGCCGCGACCAGCGCGCCCGTCGTGACGGCGGATAACGCGGCGCGGGCCGCGAGTCGTACCAACGCTCTGCCGGACATCGTGTCCTCCACTGCGTGATGATCGCCGGGCTTCCTGTGGTCTAGTCGATCTGACCGGCCCAGTCAAGACCGAGGGCCGCACGACTCCGGCGCCGCCGTTCTGCAACTTCCGCGGCAGTCGAAGTCCAACCCCGGGTTGATGCGCCGGGGACGCCGCCGGGGTTAGCGTGACGGGTGCACTTCACCGCCTCATCCCTCGTCCGGCGGGTATTCGCGGTTCACCCCCTGCTGCTCGACGGCGCCCTGGCCCTGACCCTGGTCGTCGGCACCTGGCTGTGGGAGGAGTTCGAACCGGGCCGGGGCCGCCCCGGCGACGCCCTGTCGATGGTCCTGACCCTGCTGGTCAACGCGCCTCTGGCGCTGCGCAGGATGGCGCCGGTGGCCGTCCTGATGGTCTCGGTGGGCACGTCGCTGGTCTACCACGCGCTGGGCTACCACCTCGGGCTCAACAGCATCGGCCCGCTGGTGGCCCTCTACTCGGTGGCCGCCCACCGGTCGTGGGTGTGGTGCGCGATCGGCGCGGCGCTGGTCGTCACCGAATGGACCTACGCCTCCAGCCAGCAGCCGGGCATCGCCGTTTGGTCGGCCACGGCGCAGTCGCTGGTGGTGGGGGCCTGGGCGGTGGGGGCCGGCACCAGCGTACGACTGCTGTCGGAGCGTACCGGGCAGTTGGCCGACCTCGCCGCGCAACTCCACCGGGAGCAGGACGCGGCCGCCCATCGGGCCGTCACCCGCGAACGGGTGCGCATCGCCCGTGAGCTGCACGACGTCGTCGCACACCACATGTCGGTCATCTCCGTACAGGCCGGGCTTGGCCGCTACGTGGCGCTGACCGACCCGACCACTGCGCACGCCACGCTCGGCGTCATCGCCGACACCAGCCACGAGGCCCTGACCGAGATGCGCCGCATGTTGTCGATCCTGCGCATCGAGGCCCACGACGACGACGAGGGCCTCTACGCCACCACCCCCGGCCTGCTCGGCCTCGACCCGCTCGTCGAACGCATGCGCGGCGCCGGCCTGGCCACCGAGGTCACCGTCGAGGGCCGGGCCAGGCCGCTGCCACCCGGCCTCGACCTGTGCGCCTACCGCATCGTCCAGGAATCACTCACGAACGTGCTCAAACACGCCACCCCCGGCCGCGTCGACATCCACATCGGCTACGGCGCCAACACGCTGACCTTACGCGTCAGCAACGACGGCACGACCGCCGACGGGCACCACCCCGGCCCGGCGGGCCACGGGTTGATCGGCATGACTGAACGTGTCAGGCTCTACCAGGGTTCGATCACCGCCGGGCCGCTGCCGCAAGGCGGGTTCGAGGTGCTGGCGACCTTCCCGCTCTCCTCACCCGCCGAGGATGATCGGCCGCCGTGACGACCGTGAAGCAGGTGCATGATCAAAGTTCTCGTGGTCGACGACCAGGTGCTCATCCGCGCCGGTCTGGCCGCGCTCCTTCGCGCCGCGGGCCTGGAGGTGGTGGGCGAGGCAGCCGACGGCGAGGAGGCCGTACGCCTGGCCGTCACGCTCCGCCCCGACGTCATCCTGATGGACATCAGGATGCCCGGCATCAGCGGCCTGACCGCGACCGAACGCATCCTCGCCGCCGCACCCGACCCGCCGCCGAAGGTGCTCATCCTGACCACGTTCGACCTCGACGAATACGTCTACAACGCGCTGCGCCTGGGCGCCGGCGGCTTCCTGCTCAAGGACACGCCGCCCGAGCGCCTGATCGCCGCCATCCACACGGTCGCGGCGGGCGACATCCTGCTGGCCCCGGCCGCGACCCGCCGCCTGATCGAGGCGTTCACCGAGCCGCCCGCCCCGCTCCCCTCCCCCTCCCTCGACCGGCTCACCGGACGCGAGACGGAGGTGCTGCGGCTGGTCGGGCACGCGCTGTCCAACAAAGAGATCGCCGAACGGCTGTCGGTGAGCGAGGGCACGGTCAAGACCCACCTCAACCGGCTGATGGCCAAGCTGGGGCTGAGCAGCCGCGCGCAGGTGGTGGTGGTCTCGTACGACGCCGGCCTCGTAAGACCCGGCCACTCCCATCCCACCGCCACCCCACCCCCCGACCCCGGCCCCACCCCCTCCCCCGCCTGACCCAGCCCTGCAAAACGCGCGCCGCCCGGCCCGCGATTCCAGCTCATGTTCTGTGGCTGCCGCCAGGACCACGAACGTGAACGCCCCCTTGGTGCCCGAGTCAACGTTCTCCGTCCAGTCGATGAGCAGAGCGCTCCCCTTCTTGGGGCGGGCAACGGCTTACCCCAATACGATCCATTTGTGTGAGTGCGGACCAACCTCCTCAGATGGAAGCGATCCCGGAGCGGATCACTGTGCTGCGCGGCGAGCTGCCGTGCCCGGGTGTCCGGATCGGCCGGGTCGCGGCGTACGAGTTCGACATCCCGGAAGCATGTACGTTCGCCCGGACGCGGGGCGCCGACAACGTGCCTTCCTGCTGCTGGACGAGTCGGTACAGCTCAACCAGCCGGTGGTGTTCAAACCGGAGCACGCCGGCTGGTGGTACATCGACCTGGTCGAGATCCGGGAGAGCGGCGACACGGTCCGCGTGACCGACCACTACGTCGACTTCATCGTCGGCCCGCCCGGACTTCCCTACCGGGTGCTGGATCTACACGAGCTGGGCGAGGCGCTGACGTCGGGCAAGCTCACCACGTCGCAGGTCGCGCACGTCCTGGCCGCCGCCCAAGCCTTCGCCGACAAGCACCTACAGGGCAAGGGACACCGAGGACAGCAGTGGCCGGACTTCCCACCGGCCGCGCTGTCGCCTGTACGCGAGATCGAGATTCCCGGCTTCTGACCGGCGACCGGCGAACCCTGGGTGCGCCGACGGGCATGCCCCTTCGCGTAGGGGGGCTCGGCAACCTACAGCCGGCAGCCGAGCGGAGACCGCCTACGGACGGGAAAGGAATGATCCTGCAAAGGGTGAGGGCCTCCGGCTCAGTGCAGATTGCGCCAGCAAGCACCGAACCAAAAGGCCCTCACGCCCAACCGTAACGCGCGATCGGCTCAGCCGTGTGCCTACGCTCAGATCCCTCGTAGCAGCTTTCTGTAACCGGCGCGCTTGCCTGATCCTCGAAGCCTGTTATGTCCGGATGTTTCCTGTCACCGGTCTCGCTCTGAGGTGCGGGATACCTGCCCCTCCAGGAGAAGGCAGGGACGATGTGGGTCCGTGTAGCCTCCGCCTGTGCAGCCTCTGCCCGTGCGGCCGGAACTGCCTTGAGGGTCTACATGCCTTGAACTTGCTCGGCCACAGGCGCCGGCAGCCTGGGCTCTCAGTCGGCTTGGGCCCAAGCCGGTTCACCCGACGTCCTTCGGCCCAAGGGGACGGATCTGCGTGGCACGATGGCGCGATCAGTGAGTCGCCCATACCCGCGAAGATGGCCGTTCACATGGGGGCGGCGGGCACCTCGCCGAAGCCCTACGGTCCCAGACCGCACACCCCGGACTACGTGGGGCCCTGGACGACGCGGGGACCCGGACGACGCGGAGCCCAGGACGACGCCGGGACCCGGGCAGCTCAGCCCCCGACAACTCGACCCCAGACGGCGCAGCTCCGGACGGTGCAGCTCCGGACGGTGCGGCATCGGATTTTCGGCGGGCTGCTTGTTCGTTTCAGGGGTTGTGGGTCGCTGGGGTTTCTGTGGTTGTCAGCATTGGGTGTTTTGAGGGGGCATGGTTTGGTCGGTGAAGTAGCGGTTGATGAGGTCGCGGGCGCAGGGGTTGAAGCCGTAGAGGGTGTGGCCGGGGCCGTCGTGGCGGATGGTGGTGCTGCCGGGGACGGCGGCCAGGGCGCGTTGCACCGCGTCCGACTCGCCCCAGGCGCCCGCGCCCAGGATGGGCGGTACGCCCTTGGGGAGAGGGGCGGGCGGGTTGGTGACCGCTGCCGGCCAGCCGATGCAGGCGAGAGTTGCCGAGGCCAGCGTGTTGGCGGTGCCGGTCAGAGGGGCGATCTTGCGGAGGCGGGCGTCGGTGGTCGTCAGCTCTTTGAGGTTCGGGTAGCGCGGCCAGTCGAGGCATTCGGTGACGGGGGTGGACTGGTCCGGAAAGCGAAGGCCCTGGGCAGGGACGAAGTCGGACGCGTCGCCCTTGTCGGCCTTGCGGATCGCCTTCGCCAGGGCGGGCCAGGACGGCGCTCCCTGGCGAGCCATGAACAGGGCGAGGGACTGCAGGTCGCGGGTGTCGTATGCCACGTTGGCCGTCGTGGTCGGGATGGGCATGCGGCGGGCACGGTCGACGAGCTTGCGCCACAGGCCGGGTGTGTCCTGGCAGTCATGGGTGGCGCACCAGGTGAAGAAGCGTCGCATGGCCTCGTCGTTGGACTTCGCCATCTCCTCCAGTTCGCGCGGCCAGTCGGCGGTGCTGTGGTTCCAGGTGCCGTCGAGGACCATCGTGCGGATCTGGCCGGGGA
Organism: Nonomuraea spiralis; assembly: GCF_014648435.1. Taxonomy (GTDB): domain Bacteria; phylum Actinomycetota; class Actinomycetes; order Streptosporangiales; family Streptosporangiaceae; genus Nonomuraea; species Nonomuraea spiralis. The sequence continues at coordinate 304,900 of NZ_BMRC01000007.1, read as the reverse complement.
AGAGGCGGGCGTAGTCCTGGCCGTAGAAGCCCGCGTAGGAGGCGCCGTAGTAGTTGAGTTTCGCGCCGCCCAGGGCCTTCCTGATCGCTTCCATGTCTCTGGCCTGGTCGGCGGAGCTCATGTTGGCGAACAGTTCGGGGTCTTTGCGGCGGCAGGGCTCGGCGTAGCCGCGGTCGGTGTCGGACAGGCGGCCGAAGTCGGCTTCGTCCTGCGGGCCTTCCGGGATGGGGAGGCGGGTCCAGAGGCACGGGAGGCCGGTGCTCAGGCCACCGAACTGCTCGCCGTAGCCGCGGGTGTCCCAGGTGACGATGTCCATGCGCTCGCGTAGCCGGGTCCACCAGTCGGGGACGGATTCGGTGGTGGCTATGCCAGGGCCTCCGGGGCCGCCGTAGGAGACCAGGACGGAGCCTTCGGAGGTGCCGGTCGCGTTGAGTTTGCCCAGCTTCAGTGTGATCTTGCGGCCGTCGGGCTTCTGCCAGTCCACCGGGACCTGGAGGTCGGCACACGTCATGCCGATCTTGTCGTTGGGGCAGGGCTGCCAGGTCAGGGAGGATTTGGCGGGTGGGGTGGGGAGGGTGGCCGAGGAGACGAAGGTTCGGCTCTCGCCCGTGATCGCGGTCCTGTCTCCGATCGTTGTTGTGCGGGGGGTGGCGGCTGCGGCGGGGTGGCCGTACGTGACCAGCACAGCCGTCAGGACGACGGCGAGAGGTTTCAGCATGCGGTCATGATTGCGGCGCGGGGGTCGGGAGCGCGTCGGACCAGGGGTTGGTCTTGAGGAGGTGAAGTCCTACCACGGGTTGTCAGACCGTGGTCTGTCAGCGCCGCAGGCCGGGTGGGACTGCGGGGGCTTCTCTGCTCGTTTCGGCGTGGCGGACGGAAGGGTGCCGGCTCGCGGGTGCGCTAGCCTGCGGGGATGCGTCGGATCCTGGTGGCGGGCATCAGCGGGGCGGGCAAGTCCACCCTCGCGCGGGCCCTGAGCAGTCGTCTGTCCGTGCCCTACCACGAGATGGACGCCCTGTACTTCGCCGGTCCCGGCTGGGCGGTGGACGAGATGTTTCCCGCGCGGGTCGCCGAGATCGCCGGGAGCCCGGCGTGGATCTTCGATTCCTTCGGCTATCCGGAGGTGCGCGACCTGCTGTGGGAACGTGCCGACACCGTCGTCTGGCTCGACTATCCGCGCCGGGTCGTCATGCCGCGTATTCTGCGGCGTTCGCTGCGCAGGACGCTTCTGCGCGAACCGGTCTTCAACGGCAATCGGGAGACGGTCGCGGGATGGTTCCGGGGTGACCATCCGGCCTGGTGGGCGTGGTCGCAGCACGCGTCCCGGCGGGCGGAGATCCGGCGGCGTGCTCGCGACCCGCGTTTCGCTCCCTTGCGGGTGCTCCGCTTCAGCAGCACGTACTCGTCGGCGGTCTGGCTGCGGTCGCTCAGGCAGGTCTGAGTCGGGGCTGGTTCTCCTCTCGCGGCTTCGGTACGTCGCTGACGGTCGCGTTCACGGGGGCAGCGGTTGCGGCGGGCCGGTCCGGATGGACCAGGAGCCCAAGATTCTGGACCTCTCGCTTCGCGGGGCTCGATGCGGCCGGGGGCTGGTCGGCAGAGTCGGGGCATGGTTGAGATTTCGTCCGTGCAGGGCGAGGCGCAGGGTCGCCGCTCCCCCGTGGGTCGGGTGCTCATGGCTGTCGCGCGTCGATGGCCGACCTGGCTTGGGCTGGCGTTCATGGGGTTCACCGTTCTGGACCTGAAGGACGGTCGGGATGCGGCTCTGGTGGTGTTTCTGGCCGCGCTCATCTATCTCGCCACGGCGGTGACGGGGAGGCCGGGCGTGGTCTGGCCGATGTTCGGGGCGTCGGTGGTGGCGGTGCTGGTGTTGCGGCTGCTCGACCTCGATCCGTGGCCGGGGCTGGTCGGGGGTGCGGTGTGCGTCGCGGCCGTGGGCCTGGGGGGTGGACTGCTGCATACGCCGTGGCTCGGAGCCGTGCAGGTTCCCGCCATGCTGGTCTTCGGCGCGGCGTCGGTGGCCGCGCTGTCCCTGTCGCCCGCGCTCGGCGGTTGTCTCGTCGCCGCCGCCCTGATCGGGCACGCCACGCTGGACGTGATCGTCTGGCGCAGGAACAAGGTGGTGGCTCGATCGCTGGCCGAGTTCTGTGCCGCACTCGATCTGCCGCTCGGTGTGGCGGTCCTGGTGTTGACGTTCACGGCCTAGGCAGGCGATTGCGCGCAGCCATGAGCGGTCGTACCTCGTCGTTCGGCGCGGTGCGATCGGCCGACGGGGGCGAGCGTGACCGGCGGTGTTCTTCGGCGGCCCGAGTGGGCCGCGTCGAACCCCGCCGGTCACGCTCGCCTGGTTCACCGGTCAGGCGGCCGTGAAGGAGATCCACACGTCCGGCGGGACGTCAGGGCGGTTCGGGACCGCTCGGCGTTCCTCCGTCCACGCCTCGCCGGCGATCTCGGTGGCCACGCGCCTCCAGAACGCCACGGCTGCCTCGTTCGAGTCCTGGAAGGCGATCTCCCAGGGGCCGGGATGCCGGGAGATCACCTCTCGCACAGCCACCATCCCGATGCCGGAGCGGCGCGCTCCCCGTACGACGAAGAAGCTGTTCAGGACCCGCTCAGGGCCGGACAGCGCGCGCACGAACGCGAACCCGACCGGGTGGTCGTCGCTGGTGAACAGGTAGGACGCCCAGTCGGCGTCCTGGAACGCGGCATGCAGGCGGTCACTGTGATAGGTGGCGTCAGGGGCGGGAAGACCGCCCTGGAACTCCGACATGTCGTGGCGGAACATGAGCCAGAGTCGTTCGATTGTGGGGAGATCTGCGGCGCTCGCGGGCCGCACGGTTGCTTGCAGAGTGGTCATACAAGCAGCTTCCGGCCGAAATCAACATCCGGCCGGAAGGTAAGAATAGCACTATTTGATCACCAGAACGCAAGCCGGTGCACAGCGGTCAGGGTGAGGGGCCGGGTGTCTTCGGCGGGAAGGCGTTCGTGCTGGGCGTGGGATGGGCGGATTCGCGGAAGGTCGGGAGGAAGGTGGCTAGCGGCTGGTCTTCGGGGCCGGGGATTCGGTGGCGGGACGTACGCACGTGTCGGTTACCCCGTTCTGCCGGGGTAACCGTGAACTACACGTGGGCGAGCAGGACGGCGGGGTTCTCCACGCAGTCGGCGACGAAGCGGAGGAAACCTCCGGCGGCTCCGCCGTCGCATACTCGGTGGTCGAAGGTCAGGGAGAGCTGGGTGACCTTGCGGGGCACCACCGCGCCGCCGTGCACCCAGGGGCGGTCGATGACGCGACCCACGCCGAGGAGCGCGGCCTCCGGGTGGTTGATGATCGGGGTGGAGCCGTCCACGCCGAAGACGCCGTAGTTGTTGAGGGTGAACGTGCCTCCGGTCAGGGCCGCCGGTGGGAGGCCGCCCGAGCGGGCCAGGGTGGTCAGGCGGGTGAGTTCGGCGGCCAGTTGCGCGGTCGTCATGAGGTGCGCGTCCCGTACGACCGGGACGACGAGGCCGCGGTCGGTCTGGGCGGCGAAGCCCAGGTTGATGTGGCCATGGCGGACTATTTCGGCTCTCGCCGTGTCCACCGAGGAGTTCAGTTCCGGGAAGCGTCGCAGGGCGGCCACGCAGGCTCGGGCCAGGAGGGCCAGCAGGCCGATGCCCAGGTCCGGGCTGGTCCGGCGGAGGGTGTCGCGGGTGGCGAGGAGGTCGGTGGCGTCCGCGTCGACCCAGGTGGTGGCGTCGGGGATCTCGGTACGGCTGCGGGTCAGCTTGTCGGCCACGGCTCGGCGCACGCCTCGGAGGGGGATGCGTTCCGCCGTCAGCGCCGTGAAGGCTCCAGGGTTTGTGGTGGCCGGGCCGGGGGGCGGCGTCGTGGGGGCCGCCGGGGTGACGGCTGCCGGGGCGGGGGTGGCGAGGGCGTGTTCGACGTCGCGGCGCAGGATCACGCCGTGAGGTCCGGTGGGGAGGATCGCGGTCAGGTCCACGCCGTGCTCGCGAGCCATCCGGCGGACCAGCGGCGAGATCACGCGAGCCGCACGCTCCGGCCCGCCCGAGGACGAAGGTCCAGTCGCGGGCGCGGGCGCGGAGGTGGGCGCGGGAGCGGAGGTGGGAGCGGGCGCGGGGGTGGGAGCGGGCGTGAGGGCCGGGGCGGAGGTGGGTTGGGGGGACTTGGGGTGGGGGGAACGGCGGCGGCGGGTGGGGGAAGCGGGGGCGGTGCCGTACCCGATCAGGACGTTGCCCGAGCCGGCGCGTTCCTCCTCCCGGTATCGGGCCGCCGCGGGGTCCTCCCCCGTCGAGGTCTCGGGCGGTACGGTCGCGGAGCCGATCTCGATGAGGGGCTCCCCCACCGCCAGGACGGCACCCGCGTCCGCGTGCAACCGCAGTACGGTCCCCGCGTACGGCACCGGCACCTCCACCGCCGCCTTCGCGGTCTCCACCTCCACCACGATCTGGTCGATCTCCACGGTGTCCCCGGGGGCGACCTTCCACTCGACGATCTCGGCCTCCGTCAGGCCCTCGCCGAGGTCGGGCAGCCGGAACACCTGCCGCGCGGCGGTCGCCGTCATGACGCCTCCCCGGCGAGGTGCAGCAGGTCGGGCTCGTCGTCGAACTGCAGCCGGTCCACGGCGTCGAGCACGCGGTCGACGTCGGGCAGGTGCGAGTGTTCGAGTATCGGCGGCGGGTACGGGATGTCGAACCCGGTCACGCGCAGCACCGGCGCGGCCAGCGAGTGGAAGCACCGCTCCTGTACGCGGGCCGCGATCTCCGCCCCCACCCCGGCGAACCCCTGGGCCTCCTGGACGACCACGCAGCGGCCCGTCTTCCGTACCGAGGCGACCACGGTCTCGTCGTCGAACGGGACGATCGTCCGCAGGTCGACCACCTCCAGCGAGAGGCCGTCCTGGGCCGCGGTCTCGGCGGCCTGGAGCGCCACCGGCACGCTGGGACCGTAGGCGACCAGCGTGGCGTCGCGTCCCTCGCGGCGTACCACCGCCCGGCCGAACCCGGCGGCGCGGCGGTCGGCGGCCGACGTCTCGTCCTTCGACCAGTACAGCCGCTTGGGCTCCATGAAGATCACCGGGTCGGGGTCAGCGACGGCGTCGCGCAGCAGCCAGTACGCGTCGTCGGGCGTGGCGGGCGTGACGACCTTGAGCCCCGGCGTGTGGGCGTAGTACGCCTCGCTGGAGTCGCAGTGGTGCTCGACGCCGCCGATGCCGCCCGCGTACGGGATGCGGATCACCATCGGCAACGACAGCCGCCCGCGGGTGCGGTTGCGCAGTTTGGCCACGTGCGAGGCGATCTGCTCGAAGGCCGGGTAGGCGAAGGCGTCGAACTGCATCTCGATCACCGGGCGGAACCCGCCCATGGCCAGGCCGACGGCCAGGCCCACGATCCCGGCCTCGGCCAGGGGCGTGTCGAAGCAGCGTTCCTCGCCGAACTCCCTGGTCAGGCCGTCGGTGACGCGGAAGACGCCGCCGAGCAGGCCCACGTCCTCGCCGAAGACGAGGACACGCTCGTCCTCGCGCAGGGCGTCGCGCAGGGCGGCGTTCAGCGCCTGGGCCATGGTCATCGCGGTCATGTCAGTCCTCCCGCGCGGTCAGCTCGGACGCCAGCAGGGCCCGCTGCTCGTTCAGCTGGGGCGTCGGCTCGGCGAAGACGTGGTCGAACAGCTCGAAGGGGTCGGCCCGCGGGTCGGCGTTCATCTCGTCGCGGAGGCGGGCGGCGTACTCCTCGGCGGCCTTGTGGGCGGCGGCGACGTCCTCGGCGGCGAGCAGGCCGCGCTCGCGCAGGTACGTCTCCAGCCGGGCGAGCGGGTCGGCCGACTCCCACTGCTCGACCTCCTCGCGCTCCCGGTAGCGGGTGGGGTCGTCGGCGTTGGTGTGGGGGTCCATGCGGTACGTGTGCGCCTCGACGAGGAAGGGGCCGCCGCCGGTCCTGGCGTGCGTCACGGCGGCGGTCAGGACCGAGAGCACGGCGACGAGGTCGTTGCCGTCCACCTGCTCGGAGGGGATACCGTAGCCGATGCCCTTGTACGCCAGCGCCGGGGCCGCGCTCTGCTTGGCCAGCGGCACCGAGATGGCGTACTTGTTGTTCTGGACGAGGAACACGACGGGCGCGCGCAGGACCGCGGCGTAGTTGAGCGCCTCGTGGAAGTCGCCCTCGCTGGTGCCGCCGTCGCCGATGAAGGCCATGACGACGCCGTCCTCGCCCTTGCGGCGCATGGCCTCGGCCATGCCGACGGCGTGGATCGTCTGGGTGGCCAGGGGCGTGCACTGGGGCGCGACGCGCGTGGCGGCGGGGTCGTAGCCGCAGTGCCAGCCGCCGCGCAGCAGGGTGAGCACCTCGACGGGGTCGAGGCCGCGGGAGACCAGGGCGACGGAGTCCCGGTAGGTGGGGAAGAGCCAGTCGTCCTCGCGCAGCACGAGGACGCCGGCGATCTGGCACGCCTCCTGGCCTCGGCTGGACGGGTACACGGCGAGCCGGCCCTGCTTGGTCAGCGCGGTCGCCTGGCGGTCGAAGCGGCGGCCCAGGACCATCCGCCGGTACGCCTCCACCAGTTGCCCGTCCGCGGGCGCCGAATAGCCGGCGGGCGGCTCGACGGCCGTGCCGTCCTCGGCGACGAAGCGCACCGGCAGGGGTGAGGGCAGCAGGTCGTCCACCGTCTGGGGACTCCTCCTCACGGACATGGCGACGCTCACTTTCTCTGGACGTTTGTGAGGGAAAGCGTCCGCTTCCGGAACCATCCGTTCAAGACATCAGGCATGATGAGCGACAAATGGCTTTATATCGGATTTTGGGAGGGCCAATTGTCGACCAACGAGGGTGCTGAAGGCGGCTGGCCGGGACGTTCGGCCGCACATCTGGACGGGGTGGACCGGGCGATCATCGCCGAGCTGCTGCGCGACGGCCGCATGTCGATGCGCACCCTCGCCGAACGCGTGCACGTCTCACGCGCCAACGTCTACGCCCGGCTCACCCGGCTGATGGACGACGGCGTGATCACCGGTTTCACCGCCGAGCTGGCGCCGCACCGGGCGGGGCTGGGCACCAGCGCGTACGTGTCGGTGACGATCGAGCAGAACTCCTGGCGGCAGGTCACGGCCAGGCTGCGCGAGACCCCGTACGTGGAGCACTTCGCCATGGTCGGCGGCGACTACGACGTCCTGGTGCTGGTCAGGACGCCGGACAACGCGGCGCTCAGGCACGTCGTGCTGGAACGCATCCAGGACATCCCAGGCGTACGGGCCACCCGTACCTGGCTGGTGTTCGAGGAGGCCCGCGGCCGGGGCGCGGAGTGGGGGGCGCACGAGAGCTGACGCGGCGGCCCGGACGTCCCGCGAGGGCGTCCGGGCCGGCTCAGCGGCCCTCGAAGACGGGCCTGCGCTTGGCGAGGAACGCCTCGACCGCGCCCGCGTGGTCGGCGGTCAGGCCCAAGCGGGCCTGGGCCTGGGCCTCGGCGGCGAGCACCGCGCCGAGGTCCTGCTCCCACGACTGCGCGATCAGCCGCTTGGACGCGGCGTAGGCGGCGGTCGGCCCGGCCGCGAGCCGGGCGGCCAGCTCCCGTCCCGCCACGGCCACCTCGGTATGCGGGACCACCCGCGCCGAGATGCCCCACGCGGCCGCCTGCGCGCCACTGAAGGGCTCGCCGAGCAGCACCAGCTCCTTGGCCCTCAACTCCCCGACCGCGCGCGTGAGCGTCACGGACAGGCCGGAGTCGCAGGTCAGCCCGACCCCTGTGAACGCCGTGGCGAGCACCGCGTCCTCGGCCAGGACCCGCAGGTCGCAGGCCAGCGCGAGGGCCAGTCCGGCGCCGACACAGGCGCCCTCCACGGCGGCGACGACCGGTTTGCCCATCGTGGCGAGGAGCCGCACGACCGGCGCGTAGTCGGCCTCGACGGTGTCGAAGGCGTGGCCGGGGTCGGCGCGCAGGGCCTCCGCGTGTTCGGCGAGGTCCTGGCCGACGCAGAACGCGCCGCCCGCGCCGGTCAGCAGCACGGCCCGGACGGAGTCGTCGTCCGCGACCTCCTCCAGCGCCCGGCGCAGGGCGTTCTTGCACGCGGCGTCCAGCGCGTTGCGCCGTTCGGGACGGTGGAGCGTCACCACCGCCACGCCGCCGTCGTGTTCGAGCAGGACCGGGGTGTCGGTCACGTCAGTCCTCCGGGCCAGGTCTTGGCCACGAGGGTCAGGACGTCGTACGTGGCGACGGGGACGTCGTCCTGGTTGGTCACGGTGGCGTCCCAGCGGACCTCGCCGTAGTCGGCGTTGCCGCGCGGCGTGATCTGCTTGACGGTCAGCGTGACGCTGATCGCGTCGCCGGCCTTGACGGGCGTGAGGAACCGCAGGCCGTCGACGCCGAAGTTGGCCAGCACCGGGCCCGGCGCCGGGTCCACGAACAGCCCGGCGGCCAGGGAGACCACCAGGTAGCCGTGGGCGACGATGCCGCCGAACAGCGGGTTGCGGGCGGCGGCCTCGGGGTCGGTGTGGGCGTAGAAGGTGTCGCCGGTGAAGTCGGCGAAGTGCTCGATGTCGGCGAGCGACACCGTGCGCGGCGCGGAGGCGATCGTGTCGCCGATCCGCAGCTCGGCCAGCGACTTGCGGAAGGGGTGGACGTCGGACTCGGCGCGGGCCGAGCCGGTCGTCCAGCGTCCGGTGATCGCGGTGAGCTGGTCCGGCGAGCCCTGTACGGCGGTGCGCTGCATGTGGCTCAGGACGCCGCGTACGCCGCCCAGCTCCTCGCCGCCGCCGGCCCGCCCGGGGCCGCCGTGGACGAGGACCGGCAGCGGCGAGCCGTGCCCGGTGGACTCCTTGGCGTCGTCGCGGTCGAGGACGAGGACCCGGCCGTGCCAGGGCGCCAGCCCGAGCACGACGGACCGCGCCACCTGCGGGTCGTGGGTGGCGACGGAGGCGACCAGGCTGCCCTTGCCGCGCGCGGCCAGGGCGACCGCCTCCTCGACGCCGTCGTAGGCGAGCACGGTGGCGACCGGCCCGAACGGCTCCACGTCGTGCGCCTCGGCGGCGCCGGGACGGGCGCGCAGCACGAGCGGCGTCATGAACGCGCCGCGCTCGGGGTCGCCGTCGAGCAGGGACTTGCCCCGCGGGTCGCCGTAGACCACCTCGGCGCCGGCCCGCAGCGCCTCGACGGCCTTGCGCACCTCGTCGCGCTGCCCGAGGCTGGCCAGCGGGCCCATCCGTACGTCGGGGTTGCGCGGGTCGCCGACGGTCACCGCCGACAGGCGCGCGGCCAGCGCCTCGACCACCTGGTCGGCCAGGTTCCCCGGGACGAGCACGCGGCGGATGGCCGTGCACTTCTGGCCCGCCTTGACCGTCATCTCGGTGACGACGCCCTTGACGAACAGGTCGAACTCGGGATCGTCGGGTCGCACGTCGGGGCCGAGGATCGAGCAGTTGAGCGAGTCGGCCTCGACGCCGAGGACGACGCCGCCGTCGAGCACGTTCGGGTGGCGGCGCAGGATGCCGGCGGTGTGGGCCGAGCCGGTGAAGGCGACGGAGTCCTGGACCCTCAGCTCGTCGAGCAGCCCGGTCGCGCTGCCCGCGAGGAGCTGGAGGCTTCCCTCGGGCAGGATGCCCGACTCGATGATCTGCCGGACGGCCAGCTCGGTGAGGTAGGCGGTCTGGCCGGCGGGCTTGACGATCGACGGGAGCCCGGCGAGGAAGGCGGGCGCCAGCTTCTCCAGCATGCCCCAGACGGGGAAGTTGAAGGCGTTGATCTGCACCGCGACGCCCGGCCTGGAGGTGTAGAGGTGCTGGCCGGCGAAGGTGCCGCCCTTGCCCAGGCGTTCCAGGGCGCCGTCGAGGACGACGGTGTCGTTGGGCAGCTCGCGCGCGCCCTTGCCGGCGTAGCTGAACAGGGTGCCGATGCCGCCGTCCACGTCGACCATGGTGTCGCGGGCAGTGGCGCCGGTGCGCGTGGACAGGGCGTACAGGGCGTCCTTGTGTTCGAGCAGGTGCTTGGCCAGCGCCTTGAGCAGGGCGGCCCGCTCGTGGAAGGTCAGGGCGCGCACCGCGGGACCGCCGGTGTCCCTGGCGTACCGGACCATGGCGGCGACGTCCAGCCCTCGGCTGGAGATCCGCGCGACCTCCTCGCCCGTCGCGGCGTCGAGCAGGGGTTCCCCGTCGTCCGCCGCCCGGAACCATCGTCCGGCGGCGTAACTCTCCAGCAGCGCGCTCACGCTGTCTCCTCTCTTGCGCGGAAGCCCCGACTCATGCAACCGTATTACTGACCGAGCGATAAGTAAATAAGACCGATGTCTCGGAGGGACGATGACCACGACGCCGGCGGAGCCGGACCAGGAGGAGCGGCTGCAGGCCGCCTTCGACGCGACCATCGCGGGTCACGACCGGATCGAGCCCCGCGACTGGATGCCGGAGGCGTACCGCAGGACGCTCGTACGCCAGATCGCCCAGCACGCGCACTCCGAGATCATCGGCATGCAGCCCGAGGGCGAGTGGATCGGGCGTGCCCCGTCGCTGCGCCGTAAGGCGATCCTGCTGGCCAAGGTGCAGGACGAGGCCGGACACGGCCTCTATTTGTACTCCGCGTGCGAGACGTTGGGCGTCTCCCGCGCCGAGTTGACCGAACTCCTGCTGACCGGCAGGCAGAAATACTCCTCGATCTTCAACTACCCGACGCTGTCCTACGCCGACGTCGGCACGATCGGCTGGCTCGTGGACGGCGCCGCGATCTGCAACCAGGTGCCCCTGTGCCGCACCTCCTACGGCCCGTACGGGCGGGCCATGATCCGCATCTGCAAGGAGGAGTCCTTCCACCAGCGGCAGGGCTACGAGCTGCTGATGACGATGATGCGCGGCACCGACGCCCAGCGGGAGATGGTCCAGGAGTCGGTGAACCGGTTCTGGTGGCCCTCGCTGATGATGTTCGGCCCGCCGGACGAACGCTCCCCCAACAGCGAACGCTCGATGGCCTGGGGCATCAAGCGCAACTCCAACGACGAGCTGCGCCAGAAGTTCGTCGACATGAGCGTCCCGCAGGCCAAGGCGCTCGGGGTGACGCTGCCCGACCCCGACCTGCGCTGGAACGAGGAGCGCGGGCACCACGACTTCGGGCAGCCGGACTGGTCGGAGCTGGCCGCGGTCATCCGCGGTGACGGGCCGTGCAACACCCAGCGGATGAACCACCGCCGGGCCGCCCACGAGGACGGCGCCTGGGTACGCGAGGCCGCCTCGGCGTTCGCGAGCCGGCCGGCCGCCGAGGCGGGCGCCCGATGAGCCCCGACCGGCGGGAATGGCCGCTCTACGAGGTGTTCGTCCGGGTCAAGCGCGGGCTCAACCACGTCCACGTCGGCTCGCTGCACGCCCCCGACGACGCCATGGCCCTGCGCCACGCCCGGGACGTCTACACCCGGCGCAACGAGGGCGTGAGCATCTGGGTCGTCCGCTCCGAGGCGATCACCGCCTCCAGCCCGGACGAGAAGGACCCGCTGTTCGCGCCGAGTGGCGACAAGGTCTACCGCCACCCGACGTTCTACGACATTCCCGACGACGTCCCGCACATGTGAGAAGGGCGGACCAGCGTGAACGATGACCACGGCAGCATCTTCGACGGCCTGGCCGGCGGGGACTCCGCGCAGTGGGCGTTCGGCACCGACTTCGAGGACCCGCTGGCCGGCGTGGACACGACGGTGCCCGAGGGCGTCGGCCACGCCGAGCTGGCCGCGTACTGCCTCATGCTCGGCGACGACGCCCTGATCATGTCGCAGCGCCTCACGGAGTGGTGCAGCCGCGCCCCCGACCTGGAGGAGGACATCGCGCTCGCCAACGTGGCGCTCGACCTGCTCGGGCAGGCGCGCCTGCTGCTGGCGCGGGCGGCCGCGGCCGACCCCGGCGTGGTGCCCGCGCTGCCCGAGGGCTCGCCGGTGCCTCCCGAGGACGCGCTGGCCTTCTTCCGCGACGCCGGGCAGTTCAGGAACGTACGGCTGGCCGAGGTGGCCAACGGCGACTTCGCGCACGTCGTCGTCCGGTTGCTGCTGTTCTCGACGGCCCGGCTGGCGTTGCTGGAGCGACTGGCCGGCAGCGTGGACACCGTGCTGGCGGCCGTGGCGGCCAAGGGCGTCAAGGAGGTCGCCTACCACCGCGACTGGGCGGGCCGCTGGTTCCTCACCCTGGCCCAGGGCACCGAGGAGTCGCGCCGCCGGCTCGACGACGCGCTCGCCGGGTTGTGGCCGCTGCTGGCCGAGCTGGTCACCGCGCATCCCGTCGAGCTCGCGCTCGCGCGTTCGGGCGCCGGCGTCGATCCCGCCACGCTGCGGGCCGACGTGGACGCCGTCCTCGGCCAGGTGCTCGCCGTGAGCGGCGTACCCCGCCCACCTGGCGGCGAAAGCGACGGCTCTGTAGGGACCGGGCGGGACGGCGGGCACACCCCGGCGCTCGGCGACCTGCTCGCCGAGATGCAGTCGGTCGCCCGCGCACATCCGGGCGGCCTCTGGTGACCCCCCGCGAGCGGGCCGTCGAGGCGGCCGGGCGGGTGCGGGATCCCGAGATGCCGATGCTCACCCTCGCCGACCTCGGCGTGCTGCGCGGCGTCGAGGTGGGGCCGGACGCGGACGGCGAGGTCGTGGTCGCCTCGATCACCCCGACGTACACCGGCTGCCCGGCCATGGCGACCATGCGCGACGACCTCGTGCACCGGCTGCGGGAGGCGGGGTTCCCGCGGGTCGAGGTGCGCGTCGTGCTCGACCCACCGTGGTCGAGCGACTGGATCTCCGAGCGCGGCAGGGCCGCCCTGCGCGAGTCCGGGTTGTCGGCCCCCGGTCCGGCGCGCCGGGTGTCCGGGCCCGTCCCGCTCACGCTCGGGCCGGCGCGTCCCGCTCCGGCCTGCCCGCGCTGCGGCTCGCGGGCCACCCGGCTGACCTCCGAGTTCGGCGCCACCGCCTGCAAGGCGCTCTACGCCTGCGCCGACTGCCTGGAACCGTTCGAGCATGTCAAGGAGATATGAGATGACCACGCTCGCGCCCGCGCCGGCCCGGGCGCACGCCGCCTTCCACACGCTGACCGTGGCGGCGGTCGACCACCTGTGCGAGGACGCCGCGGCGATCACCTTCGCCGTGCCCGGGGAGCTGCGCGAGGCGTACGCCTTCCACGCGGGCCAGTCGCTCACCCTGCGCCGCTTCGTGGACGGGCGGGAGGAGCGGCGGTCGTACTCGATCTGCGCCCCCGCCGGGGACGCGCCGCGCATCGGCGTACGGGAGATCCCGGACGGGCTCTTCTCCACCTGGCTGGTCCGCGACGTACGGCCGGGGACGCGGATCGAGGTGCAGACCCCGACCGGCTCCTGGCGGGCCGACCCCGGGCGCGGCGAGCGGCACCTGTGCGTGGCCGCCGGATCGGGCATCACGCCGATGTTGTCGGTCGCCTCGACGGTGCTGACCCATCCCGGCGCGCGGGTCTCGCTCCTGTACGGCAACCGGACCAGCGGCACCGTGATGTTCGCCGAGGAGCTCGGCGACCTGAAGAACCGGTACGGCCCCCGCTTCCAGCTCGTCCACGTGCTCTCCCGTGAGCCGCGCGACGTCGAGCTGTTCTCCGGCCGGCTGGACGGCGACCGGCTGCGCCGCCTGTTCACCGAGCTGGTGCCGATCGAGACGTTCGACCACGTCTGGCTCTGCGGGCCGCTGGGCATGGTCGAGGACGCCCGGCGGGTGCTGGCCGACCTCGACGTGCCCGCCGAGAACGTGCACGTCGAGCTCTTCTACGTCGACGCTCCCCCGCCGGTGCCCAGGCGGTACGAGGGCGTCCCGGCCGGCGCGACGACCGTGCTGACGACGGTGCTCGACGGCCGCCGGACGACCGCCACCGTCTCGCGCGGGTCGACGCTGCTCGACGGCGCCCAGAAGACCCGCTCCGACCTGCCGTTCGCCTGCCGGGGCGGGGTCTGCGGCACGTGCCGGGCGGTGGTCCGCGAGGGCGCGGCCGACATGCGCCGCAACTACGCGCTCGAACCGGCGGAGGTGGCCGCCGGGTTCGTGCTCACCTGCCAGACGTTCCCGGCCGGCGACCGTGTCACCGTGGACTACGACGCCTGACCGTACGCCACGACGCCTGATCCCGACGCCTGATCCCGACGCCTGTTCCCGACGCAGAGGAGCTTCCCGTGACCGACGCCTTCGCTTCCCCGGTGGAGCGCCCATGACCCTCATCGTCGAGGAGGGCGCCGACCGGGTGGTGTGGCGGCTCAACCGGCCGCAGGTGCGCAACGCGATCGACCGGGAGCTGGTCGCCGCGCTGCACGAGGCGTGCGCCGCCGTCGAGGAGGAGCCGCGCGTCGTCCTGCTCACCGGCGAGGGCACGACCTTCGCCGCCGGGGCCGACATCGCCCAGCTCCGCGAGCGGGACCGCGGCGACGCGCTGCGCGGCATCAACTCCAGGATCTTCGACCGCATCCACCGGCTGCCGATGCCGACCGTGGCCCTCGTGGACGGCTATGCCCTGGGCGGCGGCGCCGAGCTGGCCTACGCCTGCGACTTCCGCATCGGCACGCCGCGCACCCGGATCGGCAACCCCGAGACCGACCTCGGCATCATCGCCGCGGCGGGGGCCGCCTGGCGGCTGGCCGAGCTGGTCGGGGAGCCGCTGGCCAAGGAGATCCTGCTCGCGGGCCGCGTCATGACGGCCGAGGAGGCGCGGGCGGTCCACCTGCTCAACGACGTCGTGGAGCCGGAGGACCTGCTCGCCGCCGGTCACCGGCTCGCCGACCGCATCACGGCGCGGGCGCCGCTGGCGACCCGGCTGACCAAGGCCGTCTTCCACGCGCCGCGCGCCGCGCACCCGTTCGTGGACGACCTCGCCCAGGCGGTCCTGTTCGAGACCGAGGAGAAACACGCGCGCATGACGGCATTCCTGGACCGGCGGAAGGAACGACGCCCATGACCCTGCCACCGAATCTGCCAGAGCTCGTCGGCGTCTTCGGCGGCGGCCGGATGGGATCGGGGATCGCACACGCCTTCCTCGCCGCCGGCAGCCACGTGATCGTCGTGGAGAGCGACCCGGAGGCCGCCGGCCGGGCGCTGGAGCGGGTGACCGGCAGCCTGGCCAAGGCCGCCGAGAAGGGCAGACTGGGCCTGCCCCTCCAGGACGTCCTCGCCCGGCTGCGTACGACGGCCGACCCCGGCGAGCTGACCCCGTGCGAGCTGGTGGTCGAGGCGGTGCCGGAGGACGCGGCGCTCAAGGCCAAGGTGTTCGCCCTGGTCGAACGGCAGGCGCCGGGCGCGGTGCTGGCCACGAACACCAGCAGCCTGTCGATCGGCGGGCTGGCGACCGGCCTGGCCGCGCCGGAGCGTTTCATCGGGCTGCACTTCTTCAACCCCGTCCCGGTGAGCGACCTCATCGAGATCGTCGTCGGGCCGCGTACGGCTCCCGAGCTGGTCGAACGGGCCCAGGAGTGGGCCGCGGCGCTGGGCCGCACGCCGATCACGGTCGCGGACTCGCCGGGCTTCGCCAGCAGCCGGCTCGGCGTCTGCCTGGCCCTTGAGGCGATGCGGATGCTGGAGGAGGGCGTCGCGAGCGCGGCCGACATCGACACGGCCATGACCCTCGGCTACCGCCATCCGACGGGCCCACTGCGCACCACCGACGTGGTGGGGCTGGACGTGCGGCTGGCGATCGCCGAGCACCTGGCCCGCGAGCTCGGGCCGCGCTTCGAGCCGCCGCGCATCCTGCGCGACCTGGTGGCGGCCGGGCACCTCGGCCGCAAGACGGGCCAGGGGTTCTACACCTGGTGAGCCCCGGTCAGGACGCGTGCCTGGCCAGGCCGTCGAACGCGATCGCGGTGACAGCGTCGGCGACCATCGCCCGGTCGTAGCTGCCGTCCGGGCGGTACCACTCCACCAGCGAGTTCACCATGCCGAACAGCAGCCGGCTCACCAGCGTCGGCGGCACGTCGTCGCGCAGGGCGCCCTCGGCGACGGCGTCGGCGACCAGCGCGGCCAGGCGGTCGTCGAGCCAGCGGCGTCGTTCCAGGGCCGCCAGCTCGACCTCGCTGTTGCCGCGCACACGCAGCAGGAGCGTGACGGCGGGCTGGTGCGCGACCAGCACCTCGACGCTGCGCCGCACCACCTCGCGCAGCCGTTCGTGCGCGGTCCGGTCGGCGGCCTCGCCGGAGGCGGCGGTCACGGCGGCGGTGAGCTCGTCGAGCGCGTCGTCGAGGGCCTGGCCGAGCAGTTGCTCCTTGCTCGTGACGTGGTGGTAGATGGCCGGTTTCGTCAGGCCGAGCTCCTTGGCCAGGTCGCCCATGCTGGTGGCGTCGTACCCCTTGCGGTTGAACAGCTCGACCGCGGCGCGCAGGATCGCGGCCTGGTCGTAGCCAGGGCGGCCGCGCCCGCGGCGCGGGGGCGGCCCGGCGGGCTCGGTCGTCGTCACGAATGCAGCATCTCACGGCAGATCAGACGACTTTCCCGATGCGCCGCCCCGGGACGCGGCGGCCCCCGCGGGGTACAGTCGGTGATGATCTTCGCCTGATTCCCCCTGGAGCCTGATTCCCCTGGAGTGAGTCCTGTGACGTTGCCTGCCGACAGCCATGTGCACAGCGAGTGGTCCTGGGACGCCCCGAACGGCGACATGGAGCGTTCCTGCGCGCGGGCGGTGGAGCTCGGCCTGCCCGCGATCGCCTTCACCGAGCACGTCGACCACACCGTCTGGACGGTCGCCCCCGGCGCCCTCGACGGCTACGACCACCTGCTGGCCCTGACCTCCCCGGACGGGCACCTCACTCCCCCGGCCTTCGACGCCGCCGGCTACCTCGCGGCCGTCGAACGATGCCGCGAACGTTTCCCCGGCCTGCGCATCCTGAGCGGCCTGGAGGTGGGCGAGCC
The DNA here is from genome assembly GCF_014648435.1 of Nonomuraea spiralis. Taxonomy (GTDB): domain Bacteria; phylum Actinomycetota; class Actinomycetes; order Streptosporangiales; family Streptosporangiaceae; genus Nonomuraea; species Nonomuraea spiralis. The sequence goes on along the minus strand of NZ_BMRC01000007.1, from coordinate 288,065 downwards.
CCACCGGCACGCCGACGCCGTCGCCGGCGTGCTCGCCGCCGGAGGGTTCGACCGGGTGCTCGGCTCCCTGCACAGCCTGCCCGCCGGGGAGGGGTTCAGCGAGCCGCCCGGCCTGTACGCGAGCCGCCCCGCGGCCGAGGTCGTCCGGGACTACCTGGCCGAGATCCCCGAGGTCGTCGCGGGCAGCGACGCGTTCGCCGTGCTGGCCCACGTCGACTACCCGGTGCGTTACTGGCCGGTGGAGACCGCCGGGCCGTTCGACCCGAAGGCGTTCGAGGAGGAGTTCCGGCACGCGCTGCGGGTGACGGCCGGGTCCGGGCGGGCGCTGGAGATCAACACGGTGGTGCCGCTGCACGCGACCCTGCTCGGGTGGTGGCGCGAGGAGGGCGGCCAGGCGGTGACGTTCGGCAGCGACGCCCATGAGCCGTCCGTCGTCGCGCGCCGGTTCCGGGAGGCGGCGGACCTGGCGTGGGCGCACGGCTTCCGCCCGGGGCGGGACCCGTACGACTTCTGGGGCCGTACGGGCTGATCCCGGGCGGTCGTCACCGGTCGGTCAGGCGGGCGCGGAGCAGGTCGGCGTCCGCCGGTGGCAGGCCGCCGGCCAGCAGGTACGCCTCCGCCCCGCCGTGCCGGGCGTCCAGGTGGGCCAGGGCGGCGAGCATGGTGCCGGCGGTGATCTGGGCGAACAGGCGGCGTGACCGGTCCCGTACGTCCTCCTCGCGCAGGTCGGCGAGGTGGTCGTCGAGGCGCAGGCAGGCGGCGGTCACGGCGTAGTCGGCGGCCACGTCGTCGTGGGCGACGCCGGCCAGCGAGAGTGCGAGCGCCACCGCGAGGCCGGTGCGGTCCTTGCCGGAGTGGCAGTGGAGGAGGACGCCGCCGGGCGGCGCGTGCGCGATCGCCGACAGGACGGCGGCGAACCGATGGGCGCCCCGGTCGAGGATCACCCGGTAGATGGCGGGCAGGGTGTCGCCCAGTGCCTCCAGGACGGTGTCCTCGTCCCGCAGGACGGGCAGGTGGCGGCGGCCCGGCACGGGCGGGGGCGGGTCGGCCAGGCACTCTGTGGCCAGCCTGAGGTCGGCGACGAGCCGTACGCCGTGGGTCAGCAGCGCCGGGACGCTCTCCGCCCTCGGACGGTCGCCGCGCACCAGCGCGCCCCACCGGATCCGCCCGCCGTCCGCGGTGGGCAGTCCGCCGAGATCGCGTACGTTGGCGCACCCGGGCCACTCCAGCACCCGCGTACGGTCCTGGCGGCTGCCGCTCTCGCCGGCGTCGACGACCGACATCAGTCCCTCTTCTCTCTCAACTTTCGAAGGAATCTTTCATTAGTAGCACCGGCCCTTCCGGAGGGTCAACGGCCAGTTTCGTGGCGTGCGCGGGAGAGATGACCGGCACGTCGACCCCTGGCATATCCTGGGGTTACAGAGGAAACCTACGTTAAGGACGGCGATGGCGGATCTACGCGGCGGCGACCTGTCCCGGTTGAGACAGCTCAACTCGCTGACCGCCATCCGGGCGCTGCGCGGGGCCGGACCGCTCACCCTGTCGGCACTGGCCGAGCGTACGGGCCTGTCGCGGCCGTCCATGAAGGAGGTCGCCGGCGAGCTGATCGACCTGGGCTGGGTGGAGGAGGTGCCGCCGAGTCCCGGCACCATGGGCCGGCCGGCCCGCCGCTACCGCTTCCGCGCCGACAGCGGCTACCTGGTCGGCGTCGACGTGGGCGGGCACAACATCCGCGCCGCCCTGTCCGACCTCGACGGCGAGATCCTGGCCGAGACCCGGCAGCCGGTGTCGCTCGACGCGCCGCTGGAGGAACGCCTGGCCGCGATCGAACGGGCCGTCTCCGGCTGCCTGACGCTCGGCCGCGTCGCGGTGTCCGACCTGTGGATGATCGCCGTCGGCACCATCGGCATGATCGACGTGGAGGGGCGGGTCATCTACTCGGCCGCGGTCCCCTCCTGGCGCGACCTCGACCTGGCGGGCCGGATGCGCGAGATGTTCCCGTGCCAGGTGCTGATCGAGAACGACAGCCGCCTGGCCGCCATGGCCGAGACCCGGCGCGGCGTCGCCCAGGGCGCCAAGGACGTCGTTTTCCTGCACGTCGGCCGGCGCATGGGCGCCGGGCTGATCATCGGCGGCAAGGTGCACAGGGGGTTCGGGGCGGCGGCCGGGGAGATCTCCATGCTGCCCGAGGCCCGCTGGTTCGACGCCCCCGAGCACCTCAACGGCTGCGCGGTCGTCCCCGAGGGCACGCCGCCGGAGGACGCGGCCGGTTTCACGCTGGCCGCCGCCAGGAACGGCGACCCGGTCGCGCTGGAGGCCGTCGGGCGTTTCGTCGACGACCTGGCCCTGGGCGCGGCGGCCATGGTGCTCGTGCTGGATCCGCAGGTCGTGGTGCTGGGGGGCGGGTTCTCGCGGTCGGCGGACGTGTTGCTCGGGCCGCTGCGCGAACAGCTGGAGCGGCGGTGCATGCGCATGCCGGAGGTGCGGGCGTCCACGCTGGGGGACGAGTGCGTGGTGGCGGGCGCGATCGACTACGCCGTCGACCACCTCGACGAGCAGCTCTTCACGCCGGAACGGGGTCCGCTGCCGCTCACGCGCTGAGATCGTACCGATCGGTTCGATTGCTGCTAGCATCAGCCGATCGACGAACGACGAGGAGGGCGGCCCATGGCCACGTACGTCCTGATCCCTGGCATGTGCCACGGCGGATGGTGTTTCGACGACCTCGCCGAGGGGCTGCGCGCACACGGGCACCGCGTGCACGCCCTGACGCTGACCGGTCTCGCCGAACGCGCCCACCTGCTGCACGCCGGGGTCAACCTCGACACCCACCTCCAGGACGTGATCGCCTACATGGAGGCGTACGACGTCCGGGACGCGGTGCTGGTGGGCCACAGCTACGGCGGGATGGTGATCACCGGGGTCGCCGACCGCGTGCCCGAACGCGTGAGCGCGCTGGTCCACATGGACGCCATGGTCCCCGGCGACGGCGACTCCTGCTGGGGCCTGGTGTCCGACCGGGAGCGCGCGTGGTACGCCGACGTGGTGGAGAACGGCTACGGCGTGCGCCCGCTGCCGTTCTTCGACCCCCGCGCGACGCCGCACCCGCTGGCCTCCCTGCTCCAGCCGCTCCGGCTCACCGGCGGCCTGTCCGCCGTCCGGCGCCTGGTCTACGTCTACGCGGCGGCCTGGGACGGCGAGTCCCCCTTCACCCCCACCTACCTCCGGTTGCGCGACGACCCGGCCTGGACCGCCCACGCCCTGGACGGCGGCCACAACCTCATGCGCGACACCCCCGACGCCCTCCTGAAGATCCTCCTTCAGGCGGCCAACCCGAGCTGACCACTCCGTCCGGCCCGGCCGAGGGGTGGTGCCAGGGGTTTCGGTAAGGTCATCCGGTGATGTCCGATCTTGCGGTGATCGTGCGTGCCTGTGTGCGTGACGGGGTCGGCGGCAGTCCGACCGCCGTACTGGCGGACGGCCCGTTCACCGAGGACGAGCGCCGGGCGGTGCCGGTCGGATGCGGCACCTCGCACGCCGTGTTCGTGTCCGCGGACGGCGACGGGCCGGTGTCCCTGCGGTTCTTCACCTCCGAGGGCGAGCTGCCCGCCTGCGGCCACGGAACGGTGGCCGCGCTCGCGGTCCTGGCCGCCCGTACGACCCCGGACCACCGGGTCGCACCGCACGCGGGCGACGCGGAGCGGCGGTTCGTGTTGCGGGCCGGGGGGCGGGTGTTCGGCGGGAGGGTCGTGCGGCGGGGCGAGGGATTCGAGGGGGTGTTCGACCCGGGGCCGGTCGCGGTGCGGGAGACGACGGCCGCCGAACTCGACCTGATCCGGCCGCTCTTCCCCGCGCTCGCCGGGCCTCCCGTCGTCGCCTCCGTGGGACGGCCCCGGCTGCTCGTGCCCGTCGCGGGACGCGCCGAACTGGCCGCCCTGACGCCCGACCTGGACCGCCTGCGCGCGGCGTGCGACCGGCTCGGCTGCTACGTCCACACCGTCCCGACGGCGGACGGGCGGGTCGCGGCCCGCATGTTCGCCCCCTCCATCGGCGTCCCCGAGGACGTCGCCAACGCCAACAGCACCGCCTGCCTGGCCGCACACCTGGCCGGCCGGGGCCTGACCGCCCTCACCGTGGACATGGGCGACTCCCTGTCCCGGCCCGCCACCATCACCGCCACCATCACCGCCACCGCCGAGGGCGGCCCGCAGGGCGTGAGCGTCGCCGTCGGCGGCCTCGCCCTGCTCGGCCCGAACTGAGCCGCCTGCCTCGGTCGGAGAAGGCCGCCTGCATGAATCCTGCAATCGGTTGTTGCAGAAATAACCACGCCACCAGGCAGAACGCCGAGCGGGTTTGCAGTTTTACCTGGACGTATTGACGTTTCCTCCACGTGAAGCCACTGTTACCGCAACCGGTTGTTACGAGCGCGCGCACCTCCCTGATCCTCGAATCCGGCACACCTCCACGAAACGGAGCTGGACGTGCGTAAGAACCATCCCTCGGGAAGGCGGCCGGCGGTCGTGCTGACCACCGGCCTGCTCGCCGCCGCCGGCCTGGTCGCCGTGCTGAACACCCCCGCCTCCGCCGCCCCCGCCGGCGGGAACTACACGCTGGTCAACGGCGCGAGCGGCCTGTGCGCCACCGTGCCGGGCCAGAGCACCGGCGACGGCGTGCAACTCGCGCAGAACGCCTGCGCCGAGTCCGCCGGGCAGGTCTTCACCCTCACCGCCTCGGGGAGCGGCTACCAGATCAAGGCCGCGCACAGCGGCAAGTGCCTCGGCGTACGCGACGCCTCCACCAGCGCGGGCAAGCCCGTACAACAGGAGGGCTGCACCGGCGCCGCCTCCCAGACCTGGCAGCTCACCACCTCGGGCGCCGCCTACCGGGTGGTCAACACCAACGGCGGCAAGTGCCTCAACGTCAAGGACAACTCCACCTCCCCCGGCACGCTCCTGCAGCAGAACTCGTGCGACTCGGCGGCCACCAAGCAGTGGACCCTGAAGCCCGCCGGCGGCGGCCCCACGACCACCCCCACCCCCACGCCGACTCCGACCGTCACGCCGACCACCCCGCCCACCGGCGACGCCCTGTACGCCGCCCCGGGCGGCAGGGACGGCGCGACCGGCACCCGGTCCGACCCGACGACGCTCACCTCGGCCATCACCCGCGTCGCCCCCGGCGGCACGATCTACCTGCGCGGCGGCACGTACGCCTTCTCGCAGACGGTCACCATCGCCCCGGGCAACAACGGCACGGCCGCCGCCCGCAAGAAGTTGTCGGCCTACCCCGGCGAGACCCCGGTGCTGAACTTCGCGGCCCAGAGCGAGGACCCGGCCAACCGCGGGCTGGCCCTCAACGGCTCGTACTGGCACCTGTACGGCATCACCGTCGAGCGCGCCGGCGACAACGGCATCTTCGTCGGCGGCAGCGACAACATCATCGAACGCTCGGAGACCCGCGGCAACCGCGACACCGGGCTGCAACTCTCCCGGATCGCCTCCGACACGCCCCAGAGCCAGTGGCCGGCCCGCAACCTCGTCCTCAGCACGGTCTCGCACGACAACGCCGACTCCGACGGCGAGGACGCCGACGGCTTCGCCGCCAAGCTGACCGTCGGGCCCGGCAACGTCTTCCGCTACGCGGTGTCCCGCAACAACATCGACGACGGCTGGGACCTCTACACCAAGCCCGACACCGGCCCGATCGGCCCGGTCACCATCGAGGACTCACTGGCCTACGACAACGGCACCCTCAGCGACGGCAGCCAGGCCGGGAACGGCGACCGCAACGGCTACAAGCTGGGCGGCGAGGACATCAAGGTCAACCACGTCGTCCAGCGCAACATCGCCTACCGCAACGGCAAGCACGGGTTCACCTACAACCGCAACCCGGGCACGATGACGGTCAGCGGCAATGTCAGCATCGACAACGCCGAGCGCAACTTCTCCTTCGACGCGGGCGGTTCGGTCTTCCGCGACGACACCTCGTGCCGCGGCGGCAGCGGCAGCAACGACAAGATCGTCGGTGACGCCGACGGCTCCAACCAGTTCTGGTCGGGCTCGAACGGGTCCCGCTGCTCCTCCTACGGCGGCACCCTGACGTGGTCCTTCGCCGCGGACGGCCGCCTGGTCGTGACCTTCGGCGGCGTCCCGGTCACCTTCACCCGCTGACCGGCCTCCCGGTCACCTTCGCCCGCCGACCGGCGTCCCGCCCGGGTCCGGGCTCCGAACTCGGGGCCCGGACCTGCGCCGCTCGTCCGGACCTGCCATCCGCCGCTCGTCCGGACCTGCCATCCGCCGGTTTTCAGACCTGCCATTCGCCGGTTTTCAGACCTGCCATTCGTCGGCGCGCAGGAGCTCGACCTCGCCCCCGTCGTGGCCGATGCCGGTGACGGTGACCTCGGGGCCGCCCACCATGAAGTCGACGTGCACGCCGGAGACGTTGACCCCGGCGGCCTCCTGCGCGGCCGGGTCCAGGGCGCGCAGCGGGCCGGGCACGCCGGGCGGCAGGCCGGCTCCCCACGCCAGATGGCAGGTGGCGTTCTCGTCCAGCAGGGTCTCCAGGTAGGTGACGCCCGAGCGGCCGACCGGCGAGGAGCCGTCCACGAGCGCCAGCTCGCCCAGGCGGGCCGCCCCGGCGTCGGTCGCCTGGTGGGTGCGGACGACGTCCGCGCCGCTGCTCGCCCGTACCTCGCTCACCACGCCGGCGGTGAAGGTCAGCTCCAGGTCGCGGATGACGTTGCCGTCGAGCGCCAGCGGCCGCGTGGCGCGTACGGTGCCCTCGACGCGGCGGTGGTCGGGCGTGGTGAACACCTCCTCCGTCGGCAGGTTGGCCTGGAAGACGTGGCCCTCGGGGGTCTCCAGCCGGGCGGCGGTCCAGTGGGCGCCGGGCAGCAGGCCGATGGTCAGGTCGGTGCCCGGCCCCTCGAGGCGGACGGCGTCCAGGCGCATGGCGTTCAGTGTCGCGGCGCGGGCGAGCAGTTCGGCGATGCGCTGCTCCCAGGCCGCCCTGGGGTCGGGACGGTCGAGGCGCAGGACGGAACGCAGGTGCCCCCAGAGCCGGTCCTCGTCGGGCTCCCCGAAGATCGCGCGCGCCCACTCCTCCGTCGGGCAGGGCACCATGACCCAGCGGACCAGGTTGCCGAGTTGCAGGCGCTGCCGCGACGACAGGTACGGCATGCGGTCGAGGCCCGCCCGGACCTGGTCCTGACCGGCGAGCAGGTCGGGGGTGGCGGTGCCGCGCAGGTTGACCAGGACGCCGCCGTGCCGGGCCAGCTCCTCGTTGCGGGCGTCGAGCCAGGACGGCACCTCGCCCAGAGTGTCCGGGGCCGCGTGCCGTACCCGGGAGAGTTTGGCGTAGGGGTCGAAGTACCACACGTCCACGTAGCGGGCGCCCCGGGCGTAGGCGGCCTCCGCCAGGGCGCGGGCGAGCGGGGCGTGCTCGATCTCGGCGTTGACCAGCACGCGGTCGCCGGGCAGGACCGGTACGGCCACGTCGAGCACGAGGTCGGCGTACCCGGCCAGTTCGGATGGGGGGATGGTCACGGCTGTCTCCTCGGGTGGCCGGCCGGGGGAGGCCGGCGGTCGTCGTCGAGCTCCAGCAGCAGCGCGGTCATGCTGACCTTGATCCGGCCGCCGGTCCTGGGCGGTCCCGCGTGCTCGTGGACCAGGGTCACCGCCTGGTCGAGCAGGCCGGCGACCTGTTCCCAGACCGGGCGGTCGAGCCACACCTCGGCGTCCACGGACAGGCGCTGGGCCCTGGCCTGGGCCAGGCGGCGCGCGAGGTCCTCGTTCAGCGCCTCGTGGAGGAGCCGCCGGCCGTTCGCGCCGTCCAGCCGGGCGGCGTCGGCGAGGACGTAGCGGTAGCGCCGCCGGGGCCTGCCCTTGCCGCCGGGCGCGGGCGGGTCGTCCAGCGGCTCCAGGAAGCCCGCCTCGGCCAGCCGGCGCAGGTGGTAGCTGGCCGAGGCATGGGCGATGCCCAGCTCCTCGGCGACCTCCGTGGCCGACATGGCGACGCCGGTGAGCAGCGAGACCATGCGGATGCGGAGGGGGTTGGCCAGCGCCCGCAACGGCACCAGGCCGTCGTCCTCTTCCGTGGACATGCCGGTGATCCTAGCTTTCCCAACAGATATTGGGAAAGTACGTGGGGTAAACGGGGCGGAAGTGGAAAAGGTGGCCTTGTGAGGGTCTCCGGTGAGGCCGCCGCTTCCCGTACGAAGGAGACGCCATGCCGTCCTCCGCCCTGGAACGTTCCATCCAGGTCGCCGAGCCCGGCGGCGACCTGTCCCCGGTGTGGGTGGACACCCGCGACCCGGGCCCCGGCGAGGTACGGGTCACCGTCGAGGCGTGCGGGGTGTGCCACTCCGACGCGCTGATCATCAGCGGCGCGATCCGGGACACCACCTTCCCCGTCACACCCGGCCACGAGATCGCGGGGCGCGTCGACGCGATCGGCGACGGCGTCGCCGGCTGGTCCGTCGGCGACCGGGTGGCCGTCGGCTGGTACGGCGGCAGCTGCGGCCACTGCGACGCCTGCCGCGAGGGCGACGGCGTGTTGTGCCCCGAGCTCCAGGTGCCGGGCGCCGCCTATCCGGGCGGGTTCGCCGACTTCGTCGTGGTGCCGGCCGTGGCCCTGGCCGCGATCCCCGACGAGCTGACGGCGGTGCAGGCGGCCCCGCTGGCCTGCGCGGGCGTGACCGTGTACAACGCGCTGCGGCGCAGCTCGGCGCGGCCGGGCGACACCGTCGCGATCCTCGGCCTGGGCGGCCTCGGGCACCTCGGCGTGCAGTTCGCCGCGAAGATGGGCTTCGAGACGGTCGCGATCGCCCGCGGCCCCGAGAAGGAACCGCTGGCGCGCGAGCTCGGCGCCTCCCACTACATCGACGGCGCCGCCGGGCAGGTGGCCGGCGAGCTGCTGGAGCTGGGCGGGGCCAAGGTGGTGCTGGCCACGGTGACCAGCTCCGCGGCGATGTCGGCCACGATCGACGGGCTGGGCAGGCGCGGCGAGCTGATCACCGTCGGCATCGACACCGAACCGCTGAACGTCGCGCCCCTCCAGCTCGTGAGCGGCGCCCGGCGGGTGTACGGGCACGCCTCCGGCATCGCCGTGGACACCCAGGACACCATGCGGTTCGCCGCCCGGAGCGGCGTGCGGGCGTGGACGGAGGAGGTCCCGCTGGAGGAGGCCGCCGGGGCGTACCAGCGGGACCTCCTCCGTCCAGGCCCGCTTCCGCATGGTCCTGACCACCGGCAAGTGAGCGTCCGGACGTCACGACCGGGACCTACGCGCGGCCGGCGGCCAGGGTGTGGGCGCGGGCGGCGTCCTCGTCGCCGAGGCGGCGGGCCAGCCGGGCCAGTACGAGGTGGGTGGAGCCCCAGCAGGCGGTGCCCATTCCGGCCACCACGAACTGATCGGCGTACGGGAGCAGGCGCTCGTAGAGCGCGCGCGGGTCGGGCACGCCGAGCCGGGCGGCGACCAGCCCCCAGACCGGCACGAGGAAGTCGGCGACCCAGTCGTCGGGGACGTCGGTCCCCCAGCGCGCGATCAGGTCGCGGGCCAGTTCCGGGCGGCCCGCCTCGGCGGCGGCCAGTACGGCGACCGGCCGCAGGGGCACGAGGTGCGGCTCACCGGCGGTGGCCACCAGCTCCTCCACGGTCTCGGCCACCCGCCCCTGCCCGCGCCGGCAGGTGAACGTGGTCACCAGCCGCCGGAACGTGCCGCCCCACACCGTCGGGCCGAACCGCATGTCGCCGTGCTCGGCGAGCAGGCGCTCGGCCTCCTCCCACCGGCCGTCGAGAGTGCTGCGGGCGGTCTGGGCGATGCGGACCATCGACTCCAGCTCCGGGCGCGGCGTCGCGGCCAGCAGCGCCTCGCAGCGGGCCAGCTCGCGGTCCCAGGCGGGCAGGTCGCCGTCGCGCAGCAGGCAGGACATGAGGAAGACCCGCGCCATCACCTCGCCGCTGACCGGCAGGCCGGGCAGGGCGGCCAGCTCCTCGGCCATGGCGCGCCGCTCGGCGTTGCGGCCGGGGCGGAACGCGGCGAGCAGGTAGTTGTTCATCGTGCGGGCCAGGAGCGGCGTGTCGCCGGTCTTCCTGGCCAGGGCGACGGCCTCGGCGGCGTGGCGTTCGCCCTCGGCGCCGCGCGGGCCGTAGTGCAGCTCCAGGGCGAGGGTGCCGAGCAGGCCGGCGCGGTCGGCGTCCGGGAGCGGGCCGGCCAGCAGGTCTTCGATGACGGTGACCAGGTCGGCGTCCACGACGCCGTACGGGCGCCAGTTCCACAGGGCCGGGCCGCCGGCGGCGGTGATCGCGGGGACGAGCGCGTCCCGGTCGCCGGCCGCCCTGGCCAGGCGGATCGCCTCCTCCCAGTCGTGGCGCGCGTCCTCGGGGTGTCCGGCGGCGCGGTGGTCGTGGCCGAGCTCGGTGAGCAGGCGGGCGCGTTCGGCGTCGCGGCCGGGGGCGAGCGCGGACAGGGCCAGCGTCCAGAGGCCGGCCGCCTCGGTGTGGGCGAGCTGGGCGGCGGCGTGGCGGGCGGCGCGGGAGGCGTGCCGCACGGTCCTGTCCGCGTCGGCCAGGCGACCGGCCTGGGAGAAGTGGTGGGCCAGCGTGGCCGACTGCGACTCGGGCAGGACGGGCTCGAGCGCCTCTCCCGTACGCAGGTGCAGGCGCGCGCGGTCGAGGCGGCTGAGCCCGGCGTACAGGGCCTCCTGGACGAGGGCGTGGGAGAAGCGGTAGTCGGCCCCGGAACGCGGCTCGACCAGCAGTCCGGTCGCGACGGCCGGTTCGAGAGCGGCCATCACCTGCTCGGCGGTGCTGCCCGTGACGCTCTCCAGCACGGCGGCGGAGACGTCACGACCGGCGACCGCGGCGGCGGCGAGCAGGTCGCGGGTCTCCTCGGGCAGGCGGGCGACGCGGCGCTCGATCACGTCCCGCACGCCGCTCGGGACCGTACGCTCGCCGCCGGGCAGGCGCAGGACCTCGCCCAGGTAGAACGGGTTGCCGCCGGTGCGGTCGAGCAGCGCCTCGACCAGGCCGGGCGCGTCGGCGACCCGCTTGGCCCGCAGGAAGGACGCCACGTCACCCGGCGTGAACGGCGGCAGCTCCAGCCGCTCACCCGAACGCGCCAGGCCGGCCAGCGTCTCGCGCAGCTCGCGGGGATGGTCGCCGGGCTCGGGACGGCAGGTGACCAGCACGAGCAGCCGGCGGCGGAGGGCGGACTCGGCGACGAACTCCAGCAGTCGCAACGAGGACACGTCGGCCCAGTGGAGGTCCTCCAGGACGACGGCCAGGGGCGTGTCGGGGCCGGTCAGGACGTCGAGGACCCGCTCGTACAGGCCGAACAGGTCCTGCTCGGGGGCGGGCGACCGGCCGGACAGCAGTCCGGAGGTGTCGCCGGCCTCGCGCAGGATCTGCGTCCAGGGCCAGAAGGCCGGGGCGGTACGGTCGGCGCAGCGTCCCCACGCGACCCGGAAGCCGCGCGCCGCGGCCAGGTCGGCGGCGGCCCGGACGAACCGGGTCTTGCCGATGCCCGCCTCCCCCGTGACCAGCACGGCTCCGCCCTCGCCGCGCCGCACGCCGCCCAGCCGCCGCGCCACGAGCTCCAGTTCGGCCGAACGCGCGATGAGACCATCCTGCTCCGGCTCGGGCGCGGCCGGTACGAGAGCCGCCACCGGTTCGGGCACGGACGGCCGCAACTCGGGCGCCTGCTCGAACACAGCCCGTTCCAGCTCCCGCAGGTCGGGGCCGGGACTGAGCCCGAGATCGGCCGACAACCGCTCCCGTACGCGGCGCAGCGCGGCCAGCGCCTCGGCCTGCCGTCCGGCCCGGTAGAGCGCGCGTACGAGCAGCGACCAGGCACGCTCCCGGTACGGCTCGGCCTCGACCAGCGCCTCCAGCCCGGGGACCAGGGGCGCGTCCTCGCCCAGCGCCAGCCGGGCGTCGAAGCGGTCCTCAAGCGCCGTGACGCGCGTCTCGGCGAGCCGGGCGGCCACGGGCTGAGCGAACTCCTGCCCGGCGAACTCCCCCAGCGGGTCGCCGCGCCACAACCCGAGTGCCCGGTCGAGCAGCTCGACGGCCTTGCCGGGTGAGCCGCCCGCCAGCGCCGCGCGGCCCTCGCCGGCCCAGGCGGCGAAGCGCCACAGGTCGATCTGTCCCGGCGCGACGGCGAGCAGGTAGCCGGGCTCGCGGGTCAGCAGGACGTGCGGGGGCGTGCGCGGCGGCCGGTCGGGCTCCAGGACGCGGCGCAGGTGGGCGATGTACGCCTGAAGGGTGCGGGTGGCCCCGGCGGGCGGCTCCCCGGCCCACAGCTCGTCGATCAGCCGGTCGAGTGAGACCACCCGGCCGGGCTCCAGGGCCAGCATCGCGACCAGGGCGCGCTGCTTGCGCGTGCCGAGATCCAGCGCGCCTTGCCCGCCGCCGGTGACTTCAAGCGGCCCGAACAGCCGAAACTCCAACCCCGTCATGTCCGTCCCCACCCTACGGCACCTCAACTCGATCCCAGCTCGGCCCCAGCTCGCCCCCTGCACAGTAGAGCCATCGACGAGGAAACAGTGACGAAAGGCAAGAACATGAACATCGGGGACGAACTGCGCGGCGTGCTCCGCGGCACGGTGCTCACGGCCGGCGACGAGGGTTTCGAGCAGGCCAGGCGGCCCTGGAACCTGGCGGTCGAGCAGCCCGTACGGGCCGTGGTCGAGGCCGCCGACGCCGAGGACGTGGCCGCCCTGGTCCGGCACGCCCGCCTGGCCGGGCTGACCGTCGCCGCCCAGCCGAGCGGCCACGGGGCCACCGGCGACAACGACGGCGTGGTCCTGCTGCGCACCGGCCGCCTGGACGACCTGCGGGTGGACCCGGTCGAGCGGGTCGCCAGAGCCGGTGCGGGCGTCAAGTGGGGGCGCGTGCTGGAGGCGGCGAGCCCGTACGGGCTGACCGGCCTGGCCGGCAGCAGCCCCGCGGTCACCGTCACCGGCTACACCCTGGGCGGCGGCCTGAGCTGGTTCGGCCGCAGGCACGGCTTCGCCTCGCGGAGCGTGCGCGCGTTCGAGGCCGTGGACGCCGCGGGCGAGCTCGTCCGGGTGACCGCGGACAGCGACCCCGACCTGTTCTGGGCGCTGCGCGGCGGCGGCGGCGACTTCGCCGTCGTGACCGCGATCGAGTTCGACCTGCACCCCGCCCCCACCCTGTACGGCGGCCGCCTGCTGTGGCCCGCCGCGATGGCCCCGGCCGTCCTGGACGCCTACCGCGAGGTCACCGCCACCGCGCCCGAGGAGCTGACCCTCTGGTACGACCTCCTGCAGTTCCCCGGCGCGGCTCCCCTGGTCGCCGTGGACGCCACGTTCCTCGGCGCGGGCGGCGACGCCGAGACGCTGATGCGCCCGCTGGAGAAGGTCGCGGGGCGGCTGTCGGACTCCCGCGCCGTGCTCCCGGTCGCCGAACTGGGCGGCATCACCGCCGAGCCCACCGACCCCGGGCCCGGCGTGTCCCGCGCCGAGCTGCTGACCGGACTGACCGACGAGGTCGCGGCGGCGCTGCTGGACGAGCCCATCGACCCGCTGCTCAGCGTCCAGCTCCGGCACCTGGGCGGCGCGCTGGCCCGCCCGTCCGGCACCCCGGCCGGGCACCTGGACGAGCCGTACGCGTTGTACCTGTTCGGCATCCCCGGCCAGGACGGCGGCGCGGCCGTACGCGAGCGTATGGAACGGCTGACGGGGGCGCTGGTGCCGTACACGTCGGGGCGCAAGCCGTTCACGTTCCTGGCGCCCGGCGAACGCGCGGCCGCCGCCTTCTCCCCGGCCGACCTGGCCCGGCTCCAGGAGATCAAGCGCACCCGCGACCCCCGCGACACCTTCCGCAGCAACTTCCCCGTCCTCGCCTGACCCCCGCCGGGGGCGGCGGGCGGCTACGGGCGGCGGGGCGACGACAGGTAGGAGCGGGCCGTCTCCAGGCCCAGTACGATCACGACGATCCCGGCGACCCCGTGGTACCAGCGCCAGCCGATGCCGATGCCGACGAAGCCGTCCAGGATCATGATGGCCGCGCCCCCGCCGACGGCCAGCAGCATCACGGCCAGCACGGCGAGCAACGGGCCCCTCGGGAGGCGGCGGCCCGCCGCGGTGACCGTGGCCAGGGCGACGCACGCGCCCAATACTCCCGAGCCCGCCGCGAACCACTGCGCGAGGGACGGGTCCAGGAAGTAGCCCGCGGCCTCGGCCGCCGGCACGGGCGGCCCGCCGGGGAAGCCGAGCCTGCCCTGCGCGGCGAAGTCCGCCTTTCCGGCGGCGTACCCGAGCATCAGCGCCGCCAGCGCGTACGCCGGCCAGCGTCGCGGACGATGAATGTCAACCATGCTTGCGACGCTAGAGACCGCCCGGCCACCCCCACTCCCCATCACGCGGGAACCCCCTCCCCCACCAGAGGGACCCCGCGAACACCCCCGCACCTCTCCACCCCGGGAACCCCCCGCGCAAGAGTGGCTGGAATTCATGCCATTTTTGTCGCCGGAATTCGAGGCTATGGTTTCGCCATCTCACGGATTTGATGCCCGGACTTATCCATTTCCGGCATTAATGCATTCCTATGGAGGTGGCTTCATGCCCGCAGGGCTGTGGAGAATCCCGGGCGCACTCCTGCTCGCCCTACCGCTGACCATCACCACGCCGGGCACGGCCCACGCGGCGGACCCCCCGTCGGTGGTGATCGACTCCTCAGAGCCCGCCCCCGGCCTGGTACGGCTCACCGGCCGCTTCACCGGCGCCTACGACGTGACGCTCGTGGTGGACGGCGAGCGCGTCGAGCGGGCCACGGTCAGCGACCCCGACGCCGACGACAGCGGGACCTGGACCTACGACCTCGACACCCGCGCGCTGGACGGCGAGATCGAGGTCTACGCCAAGGCGACCGCCGCCGACACCCGCTACGGCGCCTGGTCCCGGCCACTGACCCTGAGCGTGGACAACCCGCGGGCCAGAGCGCCGCAAGTGGCCATCGCCGAGCCCGCCGACGGCGTCCGGCTCACCCGTCCCACGCCGGTCAGGGTGGACGTGACCGGTGCGGACGTGCGTACGGTCCGGGTGCGTGTCAACGGCGGCCCCTGGCAGCGCGCCGCCGGGGCGAGGGGCCGCTACGTCACGCTGGTGGACCCGGCGCGGTACGGCGACGTCATGGCGAGCCTGGAGGCGGAGGCGGTCGACGCCCGCGGCCACGTGGCCAGGTCGTCCACCACGTACGTGGCGCTCGGCGCGGCGGCGAAGCGGCCTCCCGTGCCGCACCGGCAGGACCGGGCGATGTGGATCTGGGAGAAGGCGTCCTACAACCTGGTGCTCAACCCGGGCTCGCGCCGCCTGCTGGAGACCGTCCTGCCCGCCGGATCGACCCTCTACCTGGGCGTGGACACCTACGCCGGACGCGACCTGCTGGAGGACGCCCGTCCTGAGCTGCGCGACCTGGTGGCCTGGGCGCACGGCCGGGGCATGAAGGTGCACGCCACCGTGGCCGGTGGGACGCGGCCGCCGTACCTGGGCGCGCTGTCGCGCTACCGGGAGCGCGCCGTACGGGAGATGGAGCGGGTGCTCGACTACAACCTGTCCTCGAAGCCGGGCGCGCGGTTCGACGGGATCAACGTCGACATCGAGCCGTACAGCCTGCCCTGGTTCACCAGCGGCAAGCCCGACGTGCAGGTGCAGTGGCTGGACACGCTGCGCGCGATGATCGCGCGCCGGGACGCCTCCGGGCAGCCGCTGCTGTTCGGCCCGGCCGTGCCGCGCTGGCTGGACACCTCCGCCTGCTGCACCGGCATCCCGTACGGCGGGACGACCCGCACCATGGCCGAGCACATCCAGGACCTCAGCGACTACGTCGCGATCATGGACTACCGCGACCAGGCGGACGGCGGCGTCGGCATCATCGCGCAGGCGGCGGGCGAGCTCGCCTACGCCGAGCGCATCGGCAAGCCGCTGTCGGTGGTGGTCGGCGTGGAGACCCTGGACATCGCGACCAGCGGCGATCCCTCCAGCATCACCTTCCGCGAGGAGGGCAGGGACGCGCTGGAGGCCGAGCTGGCCAAGGTCTCCCAGGCGTTCGCGGGCAGCCCGGCCTTCGCCGGGATCGCGCTGCACCACTACGACTCCTACCGGGAGCTGCCCACGGTCTGGGGCCCGTCGGCCCGGTGGCCGGAGCCGCCCGCCGACTCCGGGCCGCCCACCGGGGTGGCCTCGCCGCCGCAGGCAGTCGCGTTCGACCACGCCACGGTGGACCTGACGTACGGGCGGGCGCGCGACGACACCGAGGTCGCCTACTACGAGGTGCACCGCTCGACCGAGCCGGACTTCACCCCGGGCCCAGGCACGCTGGCCGGGAAGGCGCGCGGCCTCACCCACACCGACGCCGGCCTGCTGCCCGCCACCGCCTACCACTACCGGATCGTCCCGGTGGACGTGGCCGGGCACCGCGGCCCGCCCTCCGCGCCCGTCACCGTGACGACCGGTACGACGGAGCTGCGTCCCATGGTCGTGGAGTCGATGGCGGTGACGGTGGACGACGGCGTGGCCCGCGTACGGCTGCGCGTGGTGGACAGGGAGAGCGGGCAGCCGGTGGCCGCCACCGTACGCGGGCGCTTCACCTTCTCCGCCGGCCGGTACGTGACCGTGACCGCGGGCGCCGACGGCTGGGCCACCGCGACGTCGGAGGCGCTGAAGCAGCCGACCGGCGAGGTCGGCTTCGCCGGTCACCGCCTGACCGCCGCCGGCCGCTACTGGGCCGCCGCCTACGACCGCGACAAGGACGTCATGGCCCGCTGGTAATCACTCTTGAGGAGTGAATTCATTCCTTATAAGCACCGAATAACGGAGTGAATTTAGGGTTGACAGCACTTCTGAATGACGAGAAGAATCTCGTCATGGAGCCACCTGAAGGAATGAATTCCCTCCCAAGGGGAAGGCGATTCCGCACCCTCGCGGCGCGCCTGCGGCAGGAGATCGTGCAGGGCCGCTGGCCGGTCGGCGGCAGGCTGCCGACCGAGTCGGAGCTGGCCGGGACGTACTCGGTCGGGGTGAACACCGTGCGCCGCGCGGTCGACCTCCTGGTCGAGGAGGGCCTCGTCCGGCGCCGGCAGGGGTCGGGAACCTTCGTGACCAGCTCCGTCACCCCGGGGGCCAGGCCGCGTCTCATCGGCGCGCTCGTCCCGTCGACCACCTACTACTTCCCGCAGGTCGTGCAGGGCATCGAGCGGGCGGCCACCACCGTCGGCGTGCAGCTCGTGCTGGCCTGCTCCAACTACGACCCCGACGTCGAGGCCGGGCAGATCCAGCAGCTCGTCGACGTCGGCGTGGCCGGCCTGCTCCTGGTGCCCAACCTGCACCTCACCGCCGACCCCGACGCCCACCTGGCCGGCCTGCGCGGCCTGCCCGTGCCGTACGTGCTGGTGGAACGCCGGCCGGCCGACCCCCGCCCGGCCGACCCCACCTCCTACGTCTGCACCGACGTGCACGGCGGCGGCTACGCCGCGGTGCAGCACCTCAGCGGGCTCGGCCGCGGCCGGATCGGCTACCTCGGCCGGAGCGGCACCGCCAGCTCCGAGCAGGTCTTCGCGGGATACCGCCAGGCCGTCGCCGACCTCGGGCTTCCGGAGATCCCGGAGGCCGTGGCCAGGCAGCCCGTCTGGACCGGGCCCGACATGCTGGCCTACGCCAACTCGCTGGTCGCCGAGAAGGTGCGCGCGGTGGTGTGCCTCGGCGACCGCGAGGCCACCGCGCTCCTTCCCTACCTGCGCCGGGTCGGCCTGACCGTGCCCGACGACATCGCCGTGGTCGCCTACGACGACGAGGTCGCCGACCTGTCGGAGGTGCCGCTCACCGCGGTCTCGCCGCCCAAGGCCGAGGTGGGCCGCATGGCGACCGAACTGCTGCTGCGCCGGATCGAACTCGGCCCCGTCGCCCCGGTCTGCCGGGTCGTGCTGCAGCCCCGCCTGGCCGTGCGCGCCTCCTGCGGAGCCGCCTCCGGCAGCCTGGTCGAGGTCCGCGTCCCGACGTGACGCCGGCCTCCCCCTCACCCCCCTTTCCCCCTCTTCGTTCCTGTTGGAGGATCCAATGAGAGTGCGCGTGCTCGCCGCTGCCGCGGTGGCCGTCCTCACCGTGGCCGGCACGGCGTCGTGCGGCGGCCAGGCCGACGACTCCGGAGCGGTCACCCTGAAGCTCGGCTTCTACGCCGCCGCCGGTGACCCGGCCGACACGACCATGCGGGAGCTCGTCAAGGAGTTCACGGCCGCCAATCCCTCGATCAAGGTGCAACTTGAGGTCGCGCCGTACGTCAAGTTCTTCGAACGGCTCAGGACGCAGATCGCCGGCGGGCAGGCGCCCCAGGTGTGGTTGTCCGACGGCGTGCTCGTGCAGGAGTTCGCCGCCCGGGGCGCGCTGGCCGACCTGAGCGACCGGGTCAAGACCGTCAGCGCCGCCGACTACTCCGGCATCGACCTCAACCGCGACGCCCAGGGCCGGGTCTTCGGCTTCCCGCAGGGCGCCCAGACGCCGGTGCTGTTCTACAACAAGAAGCTGTTCGCCGAGGCCAAGGTGGCCGAGCCGACGGCCGAGTGGACCTACGACGACCTGGCCGCCGCGGCCAAGAAGCTCACCAAGGACGCCAACGGCGACGGCAAACCCGACACCTACGGCTTCCGCGCGTACTCTCCGGGCTTCACCGAGAGCTGGTGGCCGATCGTCAAGGCGTTCGGCGGCGACGTCGTCACCGACGGGGGCCGTAAGGTCGTCGTCGACAGCCCGCAGTCCACGGCCGGGCTCGACTGGATGTTGCGCGCCATGGGCAAGGACGGCTTCGCCCCCGACTACGTGACCACCGAGGCCATGGGCAAGGGCGTCGTGCACACGCTGTTCGCCACCGGCCGGGTCGCCATGTCGTACGGCATCTACGCCCGTACGCTGCCGGCGGTGAGCGCGGGCGTCGACTTCGGCGTGGCGCCGCTGCCGAAGGGCCCGGCCGGGCGCGGCAACGTCGCGATCGTCAACTCGTGGGTGGTCAGCAAGGCCGCCTCCGCGGCGCAGGCCGACGCGGCGTGGAAGTGGATCACGTTCTTCTCGGGCGAGGGCCCGCAGCGCAAGTGGGCCGAGCTCGGCGAGGCGATCCCGATCAACAAGAAGGTCGCCTCCACGGCCCTGCCCGCCGACCGCGGCCCGGTCTTCCTGGAGTCGCTCGACGCGGCCACCGACCTCGGCACCAACGCCGTGTGGTCGGAGTACACCGAGGCCCTGGCCAAGCGCATGAACGAGGCCCTGTCGGGCGCCACGCCGGTCGCCACCGCGCTCCAGACCGGCCAGAAGGAGGCCCAGGAGGTCATCGACCGCTTCTACGCGGGGAAGACGCAGTGACGGTGCTCACCAGGCGTTCCGGGCGGGTGGCCGCCGAGCCGCGGCCACCCGCGCCCAAGCGGCGCTCGGGCGAGCGGGCCTGGGCCTTCGCCTTCGCCTCGCCCTACCTCCTGCACCTGGTCGCGCTGGCCGCCTGGCCGCTGCTGGCCTCGCTGTTCTTCAGCATGACCGAGTACGACCTGATGTCCCCGCCGAGGTTCGTCGGGTTCGGCAACTTCACCCGCCTGTTCGGCGACCCGGTCTTCTGGCGCACGCTGGGCAACACCGCCTACTTCGCGGTGTTGTTCGTACCGGCCCAGACGGCACTGGCGCTGGCCCTGGCGGTCGCGCTCAACCAGCGGCTGCGCGGCATGGCGTTGTTCCGGGCGGCCTACTTCGTCCCGGTCGTGTCCTCCTGGGTGGTGGTCGCCTACGTCGCCGACGCGGTCTTCAACCCGCAGACGGGCATCGCCAACCAGGTGCTCGGCCTCCTCGGGCTGCCGGCCGAGAACTGGTTGCAGGATCCGGCGCTGGTGATCCCCACGCTGGCGGCGGTCGCGGTGTGGAAGGGCGTCGGCTACATGACGGTGCTCTTCCTGGCGGGCCTGCAGGCCATCCCCGAGGAACGCTACGAGGCGGCCAGGATCGACGGCGCCTCGGCCTGGAACCGGTTCCGGTACATCACCCTGCCGGGTATCTCCGGCACCACGTTCCTGGTGCTGGTGCTCACCTCGATCGAGACGCTGCAGTCGTTCGAGCAGGTCTTCGTGATGACCGACGGCGGGCCGCACGGCGCCAGCGAGCTGACCGTGCTCTACCTCTACCGGCAGGGTTTCCAGTTCTTCCAGATGGGCTACGCCTCGGCCGTGGCGTGGGTGCTGTTCGTGCTGGTGCTCGCGCTGACCCTGGTGCAGTTCCGGCTCCAGCGCAGGTGGGTGCACTATGCGTAAGACCGTCTCGTACGTGCTGGTGCTGGCGGGCGCGGCGGTCATGCTGCTGCCGTTCGCCGCGGCGCTGGGGAACTCGCTGAAGAGCTTCGCCCAGTACATCCAGGTGCCGCCGGTGTGGCTGCCCGACCCGGTCCAGTGGGACAACTACGCCGAGGTGTGGCGGCGCACGCCGTTCGGGCTGTACCTGGTCAACAGCCTCGTGATCGCGGTGCTCGCGGTCGCCGGGAACGTGCTGACCAGCGCCATGGTCGGCCACTCGCTGGCCAGGATGCGGCTGCCGGGCAAGCAGGCGCTGCTCACGATGGCCCTGGGGACGATGATGTTGCCGACCGTCATCACGATCGTCCCGAACTTCCTGTTGTTCCGGTCGCTGGGCTGGCTGGACTCGCTGCTGCCGCTCATCGTGCCGTACTGGCTGGCCACGCCCATCGGGATCTTCCTGATGCGGCAGACGTTCCTCGGCATCCCCAAGGACTTCGAGGAGGCGGCGGGCCTGGACGGCGCCAACCCCTGGCAGGTGTTCTGGCGCATCCACCTGCCGCTGGCCAAGCCCGCCCTGGCCACGCTCGCGGTCTTCACCTTCACCACCTCGTGGAAGGCCGTGCTGGAGCCCACGATCTACCTCACCTCGCCGGAGAACTACACGCTGCCGGTCGGCGTGCTGAGCCTCAAGGGGCAGTTCGTCGGCAATGACCAGCTCGTGACGGCCGCGGCGATGATGAGCCTGCTGCCGATGCTGATCGTGTTCGTGCTGGCCCAGCGTTACTTCGTCCGCGGAACCATGTCCGCGGGTCTCAAGGGCTGAGATCAGGCCCTCCGTCCGATCCGGAAAGGAAATCGTGACCACAACATCCGGGCTGCGCCTGGGCGTCATCGGCGCGGGCACCATCGCGGAGTTCCACGTGGCCGCCGCCCGCCAGAGCGCCGGGCAGGTGAAGGTCACCGCGGTGTGCGACGTACGGGCCGAGGCGGCCGAGAAGCTGGCCGCCGAGGCGGGCGCCCGCGTCTTCACCGACCACCGGGCGATGCTCGACGCGGGCGGCCTCGACGCGGTCGTGATCACCGTCCCGCACGCGCTGCACGCCCCGATCACCCTCGACGCCGCCGCGGCCGGGCTGCACGTGCTCGTGGAGAAGCCGATCGCCACCACGCGCGAGGACGCCGTCCGCATGATCGAGGCGTGCCGGGCGGCGGGCGTCGTGTTCGCGGTCGGGCACGTCCTGCGCTTCGTCCCGATGTTGCGCGCGGCGGCCGGCTTCCTCGCCTCGGGCGAGCTCGGCCGGGTCGTGGTGGCCTCGGAACGGCGCACCGCCGACTACGCCGACCCCTCGCGGCCCCGCTGGTTCCTCGACGCCGACATGGCGGGCGGCGGCATCGTGCTCAACGTCGGCACCCACAGCATCGACAAGCTCCAGATGCTCGTCGGCTCGCCGATCACCGAGGTCACCGCGCACGTCGCCGGGCCGCCCGGCGCGGCGGTCGAGACCGAGGCGGTCGCCCTGGCCCGGCACGCCGACGGCACCCGTTCGGCGATCTCCGTCACCGGCACCGGCCTGCCGTTCACCGACGAGTCGGAGATCGTGTGCGGCGAGGGCGCGCTGCGCATCAGCCGGGGCGAGGGCGTCTGGTCCTTCCGCGGCGGCGTCGCCACCCAGGTCGCCGCGCCCGGCATCGGCGAGATGGCCACCGCGTTCGCCGCGCAGCTCGCCGACTTCGCGCGTGCCTGCGCCGGGCGCACCGCCCCCGAGGTCACCCCCGAGTACGCCCTGTCGGTCCTCGACGTCGCCCTGGCCGTCTACGAGTCCGCCCGCCGGGGTTCCACCGTCACAGTGAAGGGACAACCATGAACCCGCTCGCGTTCAGCACGCTCGGCATGCCGGGCGCACCGGCCGAGGAGGTCATCGCCACCGCCTCCCGGTACGGCTGCGCCGCCGTCGAGCTGCGCTGCGCCGAGGGTGAGATCGTCGCGCCGGACACGCCCGCCGGCGAGCTGGCCTCGATCGCCCGTACGTTCGCCGCCGCCGGGATCGGGATCGTCGCCGTGTGCTCCTACACCCGGGTGGCCCGTCCGGACGGCGACCCCGTGGCCGAGGTGCTGCGCCACGTCGAGATCGCCGAGGCGCTCGGCTCGCCGTTCGTACGGGTCTTCGGCGGGGTCGAAGGGCAGGACGACCCGGCCGCCGCCGCGACTCGGAGGCTCGCGGAGGTGGCCGGCCGACTGCCGGACAACGGCGTGGACGTGCTGCTGGAGACGCACGACGTGTTCCTGACGGGCGTGGCGGTCGCCGGGGTGCTGGCCGGGGTCGGCTCGCCGCGGGTGGGCGCGTTGTGGGACGTGGTCAACCCGTGGCGGGCCGGTGAGAGCGCCGCGGACACCGCGGACGCGCTGGCGCCGTACCTGCGGCACGTGCAGATCAAGGACGCGGCCTCGCCCGCCGACCTGGCGCCGGTGTTGCCGGGCCGGGGCGCGGTGGGCGTGCCCGGCGTGCTGGCCGAGTTGGACCGGATCGGGTACGCGGGCTTCCTGGCGCTGGAGTGGGAACGCGCCTGGTACCCCGACGCGGCGCCCGTCGGCGAGGCCCTCACCGCCTTCCGAACGGTGCTGGGCCGATGATCCCGCCGGCCGCCTCGGCGCGTCCGGCGGAGGGAACGTTCCAGCCGGGCGTGCGCGCGCCCGTACGTGGGCCGCACGCCGCCCTGGCCAGGGAGCTGCTCGGACCGGCCACGGGCGGCGACGCCTCCGGCGAGATCGAGCTCCGCCTGGTGTCCGACCCGTCGCTCGGCGCGGAGGGCTACACCCTGGCCGTCACCCCGGAACGGGCCGTGATCTCCGCGGCGGACGTCGCCGGGCTGCGCTGGGGCGTGCAGACGTTGCGCCAGCTCGACGGCCCGGACGGCGTGCCCTGCGGGACCGTACGGGACATACCCAGGTACGCCTGGCGCGGCGTGATGATCGACGTGGCCCGCTGGTGGCGGCCGATGTCGTTCCTGCGTTCGTACGTCGACCTGCTGGCGCTGCACAAGTTCAACGTGCTGCACCTGCACCTGACCGACGACCAGGGCTGGCGGTTCGAGGTACGCGGCCACCCGCGCCTGACCGAGGTCGGGGCCCACCGCGCCGAGTCCCCCGCCGGGCACGCCCGGGAGGGCAGGTTCGACGGCACCCCGCACGGCGGCTTCTACACCCAGCGCGAGCTGCGCGACCTGGTGGCCTACGCGGCGGCGCGCGGCGTGAACGTGGTGCCCGAGATCGAGTTCCCCGGCCACTCGCAGGCCGCCATCGCCGCGTACCCGTGGCTCGGGCACCCCTCCGCGACGCCCGTACGGGTGCGGACCTCGTGGGGCATCTCCTCCCACGTGCTCGGCGTCGGCGACCGGGCCGCCGGGTTCGCCCGGGACGTGCTCGACGAGTTGTGCGAGGTGTTCCCGTCCCCGTACGTGCACATCGGCGGGGACGAGGTGCGCGGCGCGGAGTGGGCGGCGAGCGCCGAGGCCGCGCGGCGCGTGGCGAGCGCCGGGCTCGACGGGCCGCAGGCGCTGCTCGGCTGGTGGGGCCGGCTCCTGGCCGATCACCTGCGCGGGCTCGGCCGGCGCGCGGTGGCCTGGGACGACATGCTCGACCACGACCCGCCCGAGGACATGGTGATCATGGCCTGGCGGGGCGTGGACCGGATCGAGGCGGCCCTGCGCGCCGGGCACGACGTGGTCGCCGCGCCGCACACGCACACCTACCTCGACTACGCCGAGTCCGACGGGCCGGGCGAGCCGGTCAGCATCGCCGGCCCGCTCCCCCTGGAGACGGTGTACGGCTACGACGCGGGCGAGTCCGTCCTCGGCATGCAGGCCCAGCTCTGGGGCGAGTACCTGCCCACCAGGGACCGCTTCGACTACAACGCCTTCCCCCGCCTGTGCGCCGTGGCCGAGGCGGCCTGGTCGGCGGGACGGGACCTGGGCGGATTCACCCGGCGACTGGCCGATCACCTGCCGCTCCTCGACCGGCTGGGCGTGGCCTACCGGCGGCCTGAAGGGACTGCGCGTGTTCACCTCTGAACAAGAGCTTGAGGAGCGGCTGGCCACGCCTTCGGCCGCGCTGGTCGCCGACGCCGCCCACCTGGACGGCGACCTCGTCGTGCTCGGCGCCGGCGGCAAGATGGGCCCGAGCCTGGTCCGGCTGGCCCGCCGCGCCCTGGACGCCGCGGGCCGCGGCTCGGCCCGCGTGTACGCCGTGTCCCGCTGGTCGGACGGCCGGGCGGCGCGGGCGCTGGCGGACGAGGGCGCCGACGTGGTCGCCCACGACCTGATGGGCGGCGACGACCTGGCCGGGCTGCCCGACGCGGCGAACGTCGTGTTCATGGTCGGCGCCAAGTTCGGCACGTCGGCGGCGCCGTACCAGGCGTGGGCGGTCAACGCGGCGCTGCCCGCGGCCGTCGCCCGGCGCTACCGGGGCTCCTCGATCGCGGTGTTCTCCACCGGCAACGTGTACCCGCTGGTGGACGTGGCCCGCGGCGGCAGCGCGGAGGAGGACCGGCCGGACCCGGTGGGCGAGTACGCGATGAGCTGCCTCGGCCGGGAGCGCGTCTTCGAGCACGCCGCCGCCGCGTACGGGACCAGGGTCGCGATCCTGCGCCTGAACTACGCGGTCGACCTGCGCTATGGCGTGCTGGCCGACCTCGCGGCCACGGTGTCGGCCGGCGAGCCGGTCGACCTCACCACCGGCCACGTCAACGTCGTGTGGCAGGGGTACGCGAACGAGGTCGCGCTGCGGTCGTTGCGGCACGCGCGCGCCCCGGAGGCGTTCACGCTGAACCTGACCGGGCCGGAGACCGCCTCGGTGCGGCGCACGGCGGCCCGGCTGGCCGCCGCGATGGGGACCGAGGCGTCCTTCACCGGCGGCGAGAGCGGCACCGCGCTGCTCAGCGACGCCTCTCGCTGCCACGGCCTGTTCGGCTACCCGGACGTGCCGCTGGACACCCTGATCGCGTGGCAGGCCGGCTGGCTGTCGCGCGGGCTGCCCCTGTCGGGCAAGCCGACCAAGTTCGCGGTACGCGACGGGAGGTTCTGAGATGTCGATCGGCCTGCTGCGGGAGGGGACGGTCATCCCCGCCCACCCGCTGGCGCTGACCGGCGGGCGCACCCTCGACGAACGCCGCCAGCGCGCGCTCACCCGCTACTACCTCGCCTCGGGGGCGGGCGGCGTGGCCGTCGCGGTGCACACCACGCAGTTCGAGATCCGCGAGGCGGGGCTGCTGCGGCCGGTGCTGGAGATCGCCGCCGAGGTCGTGGCGAAGGAGGCGGACCGGCCGTTCGTCATGGTCGCGGGGGCGTGCGGCGACACCGCCCAGGCCGTGGCGGAGGCGGAGCTGGCGGCCTCGCTCGGCTACCACGCCGTGCTGCTGTCGCCCAAGGTGCCCGGCGCGGGCGAGCCTGAGCTGCTGGCGCGGGCCAGGGCGGTGGGCGAGGTGCTGCCGGTGATCGGCTTCTACCTCCAGGAGGCGGTGGGCGGGCGGCGGCTGAGCCCGTCGTACTGGAGGTCGCTGAGCGAGCAGGAGTCGGTCGTGGCGATCAAGATGGCGCCCTTCGACCGCTACCGCACGGTCGACGTGGTCCGCGCGGTGGCCGCCTCGGGACGCGGCGACGACATCGCGCTCTACACCGGCAACGACGACAACATCCTGGCCGACCTGCTCGCCCCCGTCGCGGGCCGCCGCGTCGTGGGCGGGCTGCTCGGCCAGTGGGCGGTGTGGACGCGGGCCGCGGTGCTCATGTTCGAGGAGGTCCGCCGGGCGTGGGCCGGGGACGACGAGGTCCTGCGTTCCCTGCTGGCCCGCGCGGCCGACCTCACGGACGCCAACGGCGCGGTGTTCGACGTGGCGGGCGGCTTCCACGGCTGCATCGCCGGGGTGCACGAGGTGCTGCGCGGCCAGGGGCTGCTGGCCGGGACGTGGTGCCTCGACCCGCGTGAGGGGTTGTCACCGGGGCAGGCCGGCGAGATCGCGCGGGTGCGCGCGGCCTACCCGTGGCTGGTGGACGACGAGTTCGTCGCCGCGCACCTGGACGACTGGCTGCGCTGACCACCGCGAAGCCCTGGCTCGGCTGACCACCGCCGGGCCGGGGCCGGGACCTCTCCCTGCCCCGGCCCGGCGGTCGTGACGCTTCCCGCCGCGTGGGTCAGACCGTCCAGTGGGCCGTCGCCAGGGCGTGGACGGCGTCCTCGTCCACCTCGACGCCGAGGCCGGGGCCGGTGGGCACCAGGGCCGTCCCGTCCGAGACCTCCACCGTCCGGCCGCCGACGTACGCCGAGTG
Source organism: Nonomuraea spiralis (assembly GCF_014648435.1). Lineage (GTDB taxonomy): Bacteria > Actinomycetota > Actinomycetes > Streptosporangiales > Streptosporangiaceae > Nonomuraea > Nonomuraea spiralis. The sequence continues at coordinate 261,464 of NZ_BMRC01000007.1, read as the reverse complement.
CACGAACTGGCGGCCGTTCAGATCGACCGGGGTGTCCACGCCGAAGGCCGCGAACAGGTGCAGCGAGGCGGCGAACCCCAGGTCGGTGTCCGTCAGCCCCGACCCCATGACGCGCAGCCCGGCGTCCTCGGCGAGCTGGCACAACCGGCGTGACAACGTCAGGCCGCCCGACCGCTGAACCTTCGCGATGGCGATGTCGACGGCGTCGAGCTTGACGAACGTGGCCAGGTCGGAGGGGTGACGCAGGCTCTCGTCCAGCGCGACCGGCAGCGGGCTGTGGTCGCGCAGGCGGCGCAGCCCGGTGACGTCGTTGGCGGGCAGCGGCTGCTCGAACGCCGTCACGTCCAGGTCGGCGAGCCGGCGGGCCATGCGCAGCGCGCCGTCCACGGTGTAGGCCTGGTTCGCGTCCACCCACAGGGGCGCGTCCGGGGCCGCCTCCCTGACCGCCGCGACGACGGACACGTCCGTCGCCTCGTCGTGCAGGCCCACCTTGACCTTGTACGCGCCGTAGCCCTGCGCCCGGCCCTCCTCGACCGCCTGGCGTACCTCGCCGGGCGTCTGACCTGCCACGATCCAGCCCAGCGTGATCCGGTCGAGGCGCCGCTGTCCCCACAACACGCCGACGGACACCCCGAGCGCCCGGCCGAGCAGGTCGTGCAGCGCGATGTCGAGCGCGGACTTGGCGATGGGCGACCCGATCGTCAGCCCGCGGTTGATCACCTTCTCGTACGCGGCGCAGGCGCCGTCCAGGTCCCAGGCGGGGCGGCCGAGCAGGGCGGGGGCCAGGTAGCCGGCGATCGTGGTCGAGATCGACTCGACGGTCTCGTACGTCCAGGCGGGTGTCGGCGTCGCCTCGCCCCAACCGGTCACCCCGCCGGCCGTCACCTTGACGAGAACCCGTTCGGCGGGCTTTCCCGCAGTGGTGACGTTTCCGCCGGAAATACTGAACGAGCGGATCGACGGCAATTCCACGACGAATATCTCAATCCGCTCCACGACCAGCGATTCCATCATTCTCCAAAGGGCAGGAATTCATGCTTCCACCGGCATTTCAGCGTCCCGAATCTAGCATGCCGGAAATGATTCACGAATCAATGGCAGGAATTCATGCGGCAAATGCCGTGGCCCTTTCGCCCCGGGCCGTGGCCGCATCCGGACGTTGACCGGCCGCCCGCCCCGGCGCAGGCTACGGAGGTCCCCAACTTCCGTTCACGACGAGGTGATCGTGATGGCCGGAACCCGTCCCGCACTGCCGGACGCGACCAGCGCCAGCTTCCTGGCCGAAGCACTGAACGAGGCCAACGCCTACCGGGCCAAGCACCACGCGCCCCCCATGGAGATGGACGCCAAGCTCGTCGAGTACGCCAAGGAGCGCGCCTCCTCGCGCTCGGAGTACGCGAAGCTGTCGGCCGGCCACGACGGCCTGCGCGACACCACGGGCGAGAACATCTTCTGGGGCACGAGCACCGGCGCCACGCCGAAGGCCGCCGGTGACGCCGTCAGCGCCTGGTACAACGAGATCGCCGACTACAACTGGACGACCCCGCCGGGCGACTTCGCCAAGACCGGCCACTTCAGCCAGCTCGTCTGGAAGGACACCACGAGGGTCGGCGCGGCCCGGGTGGCCGGCCAGGGCGCCGACGGATTCGAGACGTACATCGTGTTCGTCTTCGAGACCCCCGGCAACTACGAGGGCGAGTACCCCCAGAACGTCCTGCCCGCCTGAGGACGCGCTCCCGTGACCGGACGGGCCGGTCCTCCCGGCCCGCCCGGCTCACCCGGTCCCGAACGACTCACCCTGTCCCGAACGGCTCGGCGCCGTGCGAGGCGACGTGGTCCTCGTCGAAGATGTCGCCCGCCGAGATCACGATGCGCGGGTCGGGCACGCCGACGACGTCGTGGTCCTTGTCGTCGTAGTCGAAGAGGCTGAGCACGTGGCGCATGGCCTCCAGCCGGGCGCGCTTCTTGTCGTTGCTCTTGATGACCGTCCACGGCGCGCACTCGGTGTCGGTGTGCAGGAACATGTCCTCCTTGGCCTCGGTGTACTCGTCCCACTTGCGCAGGGAGGCCAGGTCCATCGGGGACAACTTCCACTGCCGCACCGGGTCCACCTGGCGGATGATGAAGCGGGTGCGCTGCTCGGCCCGTGAGACCGAGAACCAGAGTTTGACCAGGTGCAGCCCCGACTGCACCAGCAGGTTCTCCAGGCGCGGCACCTGCTCCATGAACTCCAGGTACTCGCCCTCGTCGCAGAAGCCCATGACCCGCTCCACCCCGGCCCGGTTGTACCAGGAGCGGTCGAACAGCACGATCTCCCCGTTGGCCGGCAGGTGGGCGATGTACCGCTGGAAGTACCACTGGCCGCGTTCGCGTTCGCTCGGCTTCTCCAGCGCGACGACGGTCGCCCCGCGCGGGTTGAGGTGCTCCATGAAGCGCTTGATCGTGCCGCCCTTGCCGGCCGCGTCGCGCCCCTCGAACAGCACCACCAGCCGGCGGCCGTTGCTCTTGATCCAGTACTGCAGCTTGAGCAGCTCGATCTGCAGCAGCCGCTTGTCCCGCTCGTACACCTCCCTGGACAGGCGTTCGTCGTACGGGTAGTGCTGCCGCCAGGTGTCCACCGGCCGGCCGTCGGCGCGCAGCAACACCGGATCGTCGTCGTCGGAGTCGTCCACCCACAACCCGGGAGTGGTGTCGAGCAGTTCGCTCTGCTCGGCCGCCGCCAACGGGCCGACGACGACCTTCTGCTCGTGCTCCGGACCGGTCATGCGGCCCGCGGCGGGATGTTCGCGTTCATGGCATCCTCTCTTCACCGGACGCCGCCCCGCTAATCGTGCCGGCGCCCGTGACTCCGGGAATTCTCCCGGAAGCGGCGGCCCGTTCAGCTGGTGGGTCCCAGGCGGAGGCGCACCTGGGTCAGCAGGTCGTGCGGCAGGGGGGCGTAGCCGTACAGGGCCAGGTAGGACTGGCCGGCGTCGCTGGCGGTGTAGTCGAGGAAGGTCCGTACCAGCGGGTCCGGCCGGCCGGCGCAGATGATCTCGTACGTGACCTGGACGATCGGGTACGCGCCGGGGACCTTCCGCCGATGGTCGAACGCCAGCACCAGGTCGCCCTCGCGGCCCACGACCCGGGCGCCCTGCACGGCCTTGCTGGCGCTCTCCGGCGAGAGCTCGACGAACTCCCCGGCCGCGTTGCGCACGGCCGCGGTCCTCAGGCGGGCGCTGCTGGCGAAGCCGTACTCGACGTACCCGATCGAGTCGCCGGTGTGCTGGAGGACCTGGGTCATGCCGCTGGAGCTCGTCACGCCCCGGCCCGCTCCGGGCCACGTCCTGGACGGCGGGTACGGCCAGCCGCCGGTGGCCCGCAGGAAGTCGGTGAGGTTCTGGGTGGTGCCGGACTCGCCGGAGCGGTGGAAGACGTGGACGCGGGTGCCCGGCAGGCGGCGGGCGTGGTTGTCGGCGGCGATCTCGCGAGCGTTCCACTCGGTGAGGCGTCCGGTGAAGATGCCGGTCAGGGTCGCGGGCGACAGCCGCAGGCCGGGCACGGAGGACAGGTTGTAGGCCACCGCGACGGGCCCGACGACCATCGGCAGGTGCTCGGCGCGCCCGCCGCAGCGCCGGTCGGCCCGCGCCTGCTCCTCCGGGGTCATCGGCACGTCCGAACCGGCGAACGCGCTGCGTCCGGCGATGAAGTCCTCGATGCCGGAGTTGGAGCCGTTGGGCTCGTAGGTCACCCGCAGTTCGGGGTGGACGCGGCTGAACTCGCTGATCCAGGCGTCCATCGCCCCTTTCTGCGCGGTCGAGCCCGAACCGCGCAACCACGCGACGACCGGCTCGGGGGCGGGCTGCTCCTCGTTGCTCGTGCTCAGGACCACGGCCCCGGCCACGGCGGCGGCTCCGGCGACCAGAACGAGCACGACGACCAGGACCGACTTGGCCGTCCTTGTCAGCCTTGCCATTCCACAAGGCTAGGAACCGGTCGCATCCGGACAGCCCATCTGCCGATCAAGCCCCCGGACATAAACGGTCACCTTGTTGCCAAGCCCCCCATACGAAAGCACCGGCGGCCGGGCGGCGCCCACGTTCGCGCCCACCCGGCACGCACGTGCACGAGGTGCACTCCCGGTACGGAGGGTTCAGGGCCGCACGTCGTCGGCCGCCTCGGCCAGGATCCGGGCCAGCTCTGCCGGCCGGGTGAACATGGGCCAGTGGCCCGAGTCGATGTCGACCAGGTCGAGCCGCTTGACCCGGGCCAGCTCGGGCACGTCCCCGCCGTCGATCCACTCCCGCGCCTGGCCGGGGGTGAACTCGGGGCACACGACGACGGCCGGCACGCCGAACCGCCGCTCGTCCGTCAGCCGTACGACGCCTTTGGCCACCCCCTCGGGGACGGGGATCGCGGCCGCGGCGAACCTCCGCCTGGCCTCCTCGTCGAGGTCGGCGGAGTCCGGCCCCTCGAACGGTCCCCACCCCGGGAAGGGCACCGCGCCGTCCACGACCTCGAAGAAGTCGCCGTACGCGGCGCCGTCGTCGGCGGGGAAACCGCCGATGAAGGCGACCTTGGCGACCCGTTCCGGGCGTGCGTCGGCGGCCAGCCAGGCCAGGGTGCAGGCCGCGGAATGCCCGGCGACCAGGGTTTCACCGGGCGCCGCGTCCACGGCGTCGAGCACGGCGGCCACCTGGTCGGCGAGCGTGGCGGAGGTGGCGCCGTCCCCCTGACCGGGGAGGGCGATCGGCACGGGACGGTGGCCGAGCGCCTCGATCGCGGGCACCACCTCGTCCCAGGCGGAGGCGTCGAGCCAGAGGCCGCCGATGAGCAGGATGTCCATGGTCAGTCTTCCTTCTTCAGTACGTTCAGATCGCGTTCCGCGTAGAGCCGGTGCTCCCATTCCTCGTGCAGAACGATGTGCAGGCACTCCTTGAGCGGGAATCCGGCGAGCCGCGGCCAGCCCGGTTCGGTGCGGGTCACCTCGGAGGCGAGCTCCCCGGCGGTGAGCGAGGCGACGACCCGGCCGACCATCGCCCGGCGGTCGCGGCGGACCGCGAGCACCTCCTCCAGCGAGGGCCGCGCCGCGCGGTCCCACGGGACGCCGTCCCAGCCGGGCGCCTCGTCCCACGGCAGGTCGAGCGGGTGCCACGGCGAGGGTTCGCCGAGGACGGCCCGGCCGACCCAGGCGGCGGAGGCGAAGTTGAGGTGCCGCAGGGTCTGGATGAAGGACCACTCGCCGTCGACGCCACGGTGGAGCGCCGCCTCGGGGAACGTCGCGGCGCGCGCGAGGGTGCCCTCCCACAACCGTCCGAGGACGGCCCACGCCTCGCGGAACCCCTCGGGGTCCTCGGGGCGCATCTTGGCGCGCTCGGGCATGCGGCGGTTCAGCTCGGCGCCGCGCACCCGCGGGCCGGACAGGTCGGCCGCGCGCACCCGGGCGTCGCGCAGGCGCACACGTTCGAAGGTGGCGCCCGTGAGGTCCAGATCTCGGAACTCGGTCATGGCAGGCCAGGCTAGAGCCCATTCCGGACGTTCTACTTCCGGATTGTGCCGTGGCCGCTCTAATGTGGCCCGGGTGCCCGCCGAACTCAGCCCCACCGCCCGCGCCCTGCGCGCCATGGAGGTCCTGCGGCAGCGTCCGGGGGTGACGGCCGGGGAGCTGGCCGCGTCCCTCGGCGTGACGGAACGCGCCGCCCGCCGCTATGTCGGGATCCTGCGGGAGGCCGGCATCCCCGTCGAGTCGGCCAGGGGCCCGTACGGCGGTTACCGGCTCGGCCGCGGCACGCGGCTGCCGCCGGTCGCCTTCACCGAGCCCGAGGCGCTCGGCCTGGTCATGGCCGTGCTCGACGGCCAACCGGCCGCCGCCGACAGCGACGACCTGGTGGGTACGGCCCTGGCCAAGGTCATCCGGGCCCTGCCGGAGGGCGTCGGACGCCAGGCCGCCGCGCTGCGTGAACACGCCTCGGCCGCCCCCGACCGGTACGCGGCCCGTCCCGACATCGCCATCACCAGCGCGCTGGTCGCCGCGTCGGCGGCCCGGCGGCGCGTGCTGATCGCCTACCGGAGCGAGTCGGGCCGGGAGTGGGAGGCGGAGGTGGACCCCTGGGCGGTCGTCGTCCGGCACGGGCGCTGGTACCTGTTGTGCCACTCCCGCCGCGCGGACGCGATCCGCACCTACCGGGTCGACCGCGTCCGCGCCGTCCGGCAGAGCACGCACACGTTCTGCCCGCCCGACGGCCTCGACCCGGTCGCGGCGCTGGAGGAGAACCTGGGCACCGGCTGGGAGTACGCCACCCGCGTGGTCTTCGACGCGCCCCTGGCCGAGGTGGCGCCCTGGGTCCGCCCGCCCATGGGACGGCTCGAACCGTACGGAGAGGGCTGCGTGCTGGTCGGCAGCACGAGCAACCCGGCGATGTACGCCCAGGAGTGGCTGCCGGTCGTGCCGTTCGCCTTCCGCGTCGAGGGCGGGCCCGAGCTGCGCGCCGCGGTCGCCCACCTCGCCACCCGCCTCACCGCCGCCCTGACGGACCAGCCGCGGGACCCGGGGTGAACGTGATCGTCAGGTCTGGAGGAGGGTGGCCGCGAGGATCCCGGATGGTTCGTCCTCGGCGTCAGCACGGTCGCCCTGATCATGGTGATCCTCACCGTGGTCCTCACCCTGAGCTGAGCCTGCACCTCGTCCGGACCGCGCTCGCGCTCGCGGCGTTCGCCTGCCTGGTCGCCGTCCAGACCTTCTACCGCGACTGACCACCACTTCATCGATCGAGACGGACACCGTCCCGGACCGGACGCAAGCGCCGCCGGAGGCAGGTGGTCAGGCGGTGGCCAGCCGCCGGCCGCGTACGCCGAGGATCACGGCCGCCAGTACGGACGCCGCGGCCGAGGCCAGCAGGATCGCGCCCTTGGCCTGGGTCAGGTGCGTCTGGCCGGTGTAGGAGAGCTCGGCGATCAGCAGCGAGACCGTGAACCCGATCCCGCCCAGGACGCCGACACCGGCGATGTCGGTCCAGGCCAGCCGTGGGTTGAGATGGGCGCTGGTGAGACGCGCGGTGAGCCAGGCGGCGCCGACGATGCCCACGGGCTTCCCCGCGAGCAGTCCGGCCAGCACCCCCCAGGTCACCGTCCCGGACCAGAAGCCGCCCGCCCCCGACAGCGGGATCCCGGCCGACAGCAGCGCGAACACCGGCAACACGATCCCGGCGCAGAACGGCCGCAGCGCGTGCTCGGCGCGCTGGGAGGGCGGCTCGGGCTCGCCGTCCCGCGGCCGGGTGCGCATGAGCAGGCCCATCGCCACGCCCGCGATCGTCGCGTGCACCCCGCAGGCGTGCGCCAGGGCCCAGATGGTCACGGCGAGCGGCCCGTACAGCAGCCAGGCGGGCAGCACGCGGCGCACGGCGGTGACCGCGCGCCCCCGCCCGTGTTGCAGGTACGCCCACACGGCCAGCCCGGCGGCGGCCCCGGCCAGGGCGGCGAGGTTCAGTCCGGAGGTGTAGCCGACGGCGATCACGACGACCGCGCACACGTCGTCCACGGTCGCCAACGTCAGCAGGAACGTCCGCAGCGGCGCGGGCAGGCGACGGCCCACGACGGCCAGGACCGCGAGCGCGAAGGCGATGTCGGTGGCCATCGGCACGCCCCAGCCGGCGGCCGCCTCGCCGGACGCGGCGGCGTTCACCGCCAGGAACACCAGCGCGGGCACCACGACACCGCCGATCGCGGCCACGACGGGCAACGCGGCGCGGCGCGGGTCGCGCAGTTCCCCGTGCACGAGCTCCTGCTTGAGCTCGTTGCCGACGATGAAGAAGAACACCGCCAGCAGCCCGTCGGCGGCCCACGCCTGCGCGCTCAGACGCAGGCCCAGCCCCTCCGGGCCGAACGACCACGTACGCAGGGCCTCGTAGGAGGCGGCGAAGGGCGAGTTGGCCCAGATCAGGGCGGTCAGGGCGGCGCCGATGAGCAGCACGCCACCGACCGCGTCCAAGCGCAGGGCGGCAACGGTCCGCGACAGGACAGACATACGAAAAGAAACTCCAGAACAGTACGAAGAGGTCGGGCCACCGGCTTGCCCAGGCCATCACGCACCTGCACCGCACGACTTCGCTCGGCTGTGCGGGGCTGCGGGGGCTGGGGGTGGCCGTGGAGGGCTGTGGGATGGCTGCGCTTGGCGAGGCGCGTCAGCGGTCCCGCGGCGGGCATACGGCCGCGATCGTGCCCCACCTGCTGACGTAACCGTTCGTACCGACCGGGCGGAACTCCAGCGGGCGCAGCGGGCGGGCGTGCCGCTCGCGCACGAGACGAAGGCAGCAGCGGATCTCGCGCACCCTCGCCCTCCCCGGTCGTCCCATCACGTCCCCCACCACCCTACAAGCCCCCGAACTCCCCCAAATCCGACTAACACCCCAGTTCCACCCATCCGCTCCGGCGGGCTCCGGGCTCCGGCGGCCGGAACCGGCGCTGCTCCTGGGGACGCCCACGCCCCGGAGACCGCCAAGCTCCAGCCTGCCGAGCCGGTGCGGCGTCGACGCCGCACCGGCGTCTCACCAAAGGGGCGTCTCATCAAGAAAGCGGCCCACCCCAGGGCTTCTGTGCCCCGGGGTGAGCCGCTTCCGGCGTGCTTTCTCAGTCGTCCTCGTGCTCGCTGCCGCCGTGGTCGTCGTCGTGGTCGTCGTCGTCGCTGACCTGGCCGCCCTTCTGGTCGTCCTTACGGTCGCCCGCCTGGTTCTCCGCCTTGTCGTCCGAGCGGTCCTCGGCCTTGTCGTCCGAGCTGTTCTCGGCCTTGCCGTCTGCGTGGTCCTCGGCCTTGTCGTCGTCCTGGTCGTCTGCCTCGTCGGTGAGGACCGTGCCCTTGGTGGCGTCGACGGTGATCTCGCGCTCGCCGCCGTCGGCGGTCGTGACGTCGATCTCCCAGACCTGGCCGGCGTCCTCGTCCTCCAGCTCCACGGACGTGACCTTGCCGCCCGGCACCTTCTCCAGCGCCGTCTTCTCCGCCTGCTCCCGGGGGATCGCCGGGGCCGGGGCGGAGGCCGGGGTGGCGGGGGTGGTGGGGGCGGCGGGGGTGGTGGTGGCGAGGGCCGTGCCGGCGCCCGCGGCGAGTACGGCGGCCGCGGCCAGTCCAGCGATGATCATAGGCTTGCGCATTCGGGAACCCTCCGGTGCGTTCGGGTGTCGTCCTGACGCCTCCCAGGCTGGCCCATGACTCGATAGCGATGAGCTGCGAGAACCCTAACGTGCGGTTAAGGTCCGAGCCGATGGGTGATCGTCGGCGGCGGCGCCGGCGCGGGTGATCCAGCGACGGGTGAGTCAGGCGCGGCGGGCCAGGCCATGGATTGTGATGACGGGTCGGCGAGGTCGAAGAACGCATCGACGGCCCGTTCGGCGTTCGTGGCAGCGGGCGGGCCATGTGCCGGCGCCGCCCCACTGCTCGGCATAGTGCCCGGTCACTTCTCCACGAGGCCGGTCGCGGCGGCGATCCGGCCCAGGATCTGGCGCAGGGCCGCCACCTCGGTGGGGTCGATGGCGCTCAGCAGTTCCTCGTCGTTCTGCCGGGCCAGCGAGAGAGTCTGGTGTCGCAGGTCCAGGCCGGTCGATGTCAGTTCGATGAGCTGACGCCGGCGGTCCGCGGTGTCTCGTACTCGTCGTACGGCATCGAGGGTCTCCAGTTCGTCGAGCATGTCGACGACGACACTGGGGGTCACCCCGACGGCCTTGGCCAGCTCCAATTGTGCCCGGGGTCCGCCGGCCAGGAGTTCGAGGACGGCACAGTGTCGCGGGCGCAGGCCGAGCGGGGCCAGGCGATCCGCGAACTGCCCGTTCGCCTGCTGGCCCAGCTTGCCCAGCAAGAACCCCACCGTGTTGGTCAACGACCCTTCCACCGTCACGCCGCCAATGCTAGCCTAACCACATGATTCGGCAGCCGAATGATATGGCCCCCTCACTAAATGCGCGTCGGTTCGGCGCGCTTGTCGCCGTCCTCAACGTGATCACCTCCGGCTACTTCGCGGTCACCAGCCTGGTGGACCCGGGCGCCCTGGTGCCTGGAGGCGATCAGGCCGCACCCAAGACCTATGCCGCCTACATGGTGGTCCGCAGCGTGGTGCTGCTCGGCGGAATGGCCTGGTTACTGGCCCTGCGCGCCTGGCGTGCCCTTGCCCTGCTGCTCGCCTTCAACGGCGCGGTCCAGATCGGCGACACGGCGATCGGCGCGGCTCACCATCAGGTCCCTCAGACGATCGGCCCCCTGGTGTTCGCCATCGCCCTGCTGACAGCCGCCTGGCTGCTCGCCGGCCGCAATCCGGCCCCGGGACGGATCCGGCCGACCTCACAGTAAGACCGGCCGCCGGGTGCGGCTCAAGCGGATCGCCCTGGAAACCTGAGGCCCGTGCCGCCGGTTCCGGGGGCTCACGAACGCCACGCCCTGCGGAAGCTGTCCCGTGCGCGGTGCAGGCGTGACTTGACGGTGCCCGACGGCACCCGCAGCAGCCGCGCCACCGCCTCCTCCGGCAGCCCCTCCAGATCGCGCAGGACCAGCACCGCGCGGTGCTCGGGCGACAGGCGTCCGAGCACGTCCCGGATGTCGACGGCGTGCTCGACGTCGTACGGCGACGGCAGGTCGGCGAGCTCCGCCGGACGGGCACGGCCGGCCCGCCTGGCCACCCTGACCGCCTCCCGTACGGCGATCGCCCGCGCCCACCCGTGCAACGCCTCGGGATCGCGCAACTCCCGCAGGTGCCGGAAGATCGCGATCAGCGACTCCTGGACGGCGTCGGCCCCGGCGTCCAGCGCGATGGGCCCGCAGATCTTCCCCAGGTACGGCGTCAGCTCCCCGAGCAGCTCGTTCATCGCCATCGTGTCCCCACGCTGCGCCGCCCGTACCAGCGCGGCCGTCATGACGTGCGCTCGGCGAACCTGGCCGCCAGCCTGGCCAGCGCCTTCTCCCCGGCCGTACGCACACCCCAGGGCACCAGCGCCGCCCGTCCCGGGACACGCACTCCCCCGGTCTGCGCGACCAGCGTGCCCCCCGGGACGGCGGTCGCGGCCAGCCCCACGAGCAGGAACCGGCTCTGCATCCAGCACCAGCCCGGCCGCAGGTCGACGTCGAACCTGGCACGCATGCCGTACCGGCTGCGGGCCCTGGCCACCAGGCGCCCGTCCGTACCGGCCGGTTCGAGGGTCAGGCGACGCATGTCGGGTTCGAAGGTCCCGAACTCTCTCTCCAGATCGCCCGCCACGGCCCAGACGGCGGCGAAGGGGGCGGGGATGACACGTTCGGCGACGTACGCCCCGGGGATGGCGGCGGCGAGCACGCGCAGCCTCCGTACGGGGTCCAATTCGGCAACAGGCCAGCTCATGTCCATCCAGAGGCGGTCGGGACGCGAAAGGTTCCATGGAACCATCTCGGGATCCGCCGCCTCTTGCAGGGCATGAACACCTCACGTCTCGGCGCCCTGACCGGCGCGATCCTGCTCACCGACGCCGCCGCGCACCTGTACTGGCTCACCGGCCGCACCTGGCCCGCCTCCGGAACCCGCACGCTGTCGCTGGCCGTGCTGAACTTCGAGGTGCCGTTCACCTTCCGCGTCCTCGCGCCGCTCGTCCTGCTGCTGAGCGTGGCGGCGGGGGCGGTGATCGCGTGTTCCCGGGGCCGGGGCGGCCGGCTCGCACTGCTGGTCACGGGAGCCGTGGCGGCGGGCACGTCCGTACGCGCGGCAGCCGGTCTGGTGTGGATCCTCGGCGTGGGGGCCGACACCGGCACCCCGTTCTACTGGCTCAACCTGCTCCTCTACACGCCGCTCTGCGCGTTCATGACCGTCTCGACCTGGATCGTCCTGGCACGGGGGTTCGCCCGCGCCAAAACGGTCCAGCCCGCATGACGGCGTCCGTCGGACGCACTCGCAGCGGGCCCGGCGGGCTCACTCGTAGCGGGCCCGGCGGGCGATCAGCTCGAACCCGAGGCCGCGGAAGAGGGCGGCCGAGGCCGGGTTGTTGACGTTGACGTCCAGGAAGACCTGCGTCGCGCCGGCGGCGCGCATACGGCCGAGCGCGGCCACGGCCAGCGCCCGCGCCAGGCCGCGCCGCCGCCAGGCGGGTACGGCGCCCACCTGGACCAGGAACTCCTCCACGCACGTCACGAAGCCGACGGCCGTCTCCCCGTCCCGCGCCACCAGCGAGCAACCGGGCTGGAACTCGTCGTCGACCAGCCAGTCGATCCACTCCTCCCGCGACCACCCGGGAAAGCCTGGACGGTCGGCGAAGGACGCAGAGTACGCCTGGTAGAAGTCCTCTTCGGTGTCCGGCGACCACTCCTCGACCGTCACCTCCGGCGGCAGCGGGGCGGCCGGGAGCGGCGCGGTCAGGTCGCGGCGGAAGACGTCCTCGGCGAACGTCTGGCGGTAGCCGCGCGCGAGGAAGAGCTCGTGCGCCTGCGGGGTCACCGACTCGACCTCCACCCGGACGCTCCCCGCCGTCCCCGTCGCGTCCGCTGTGTCCGTCAGCCGGTCGAGCAGGCCGGAGCCCAGCCCCCGCCCTCGGTGGTCGGGGTCGACCAGGCCGGTCGCCGCCGACACCGCGCCCACGGGCCGCACCGCTCCGCAGGCCACCAGCCGGCCCTCCGAGAACGCGCCCACCGCCGGACCGGCGGTGTACCTGCGTCCGAGGAAGGACTCCGACGTGGTCGCCGGGAGCCCGCCGTCGTGCGCCGCGCACCGGCGGGCCAGGGCGGCGATCGCCGGCAGATCCGCGGCGGACAGCGCGGCCCATTCGATGGTCACCATGACCTCCTTCGCGTACAGGTGACCGAGTATGGCACCGCGTTTCAGGGGGCCGTCGAATGGTTTTCCCGGGGTGTCAGACGTTCCGCGGGGTGCAGTCGAGGATGACGTTGCCGAGCGGGGTGTCGTGGACGCCGGCCACGTCGAGCCCGGCGCCGGTGGCGATGGCGGCGTAGTCGCCGACGGTGCGCTCGCGGCCGCCGCTGAGCACGAGCATGCGCAGGTTCATCTCGGCGAACATGGCCGGGTCGTCGCCGGAGCCGCCACGCGACTCGATCATGACGACCCGTCCGCGCGGCCCGGCGGCGTCGGCGCAGCGCCGCAGGATGCGCTCGGCGTCCTTGTCGCCCCAGTCGTGGATCACCCGCCTGAGCACGTAGACGTCGCCGCCCGCGGGCAGCGGCTCGAAGAAGCTCTGCCCGGCGAACTCGCACCGCCCGTCCAGCCCGCGTCCGGCCAGGAAGCTGCGGCCCCGCTCCAGCGTGTCAGGCAGGTCGACGAGCGTGGCCCGCAGCCCGGGACGGGCACTCAGCACCTCGGCGATCAGGGCGCCCGTGCCGCCGCCGACGTCGACCACGTGGCCCACGCCGGACCAGTCGTAGCCCTCGACGACGTCGCTGAGGTCCTCGGCGCCGCCGGCCATCAGGCCGTCGAACGACTCGCCCAGCTTGCGGTGCTCGGCCAGATGGCTCCAGATGGGGACGCCGAAGACCGCCTCCCACGCCGGGCCCCCGGTGCGTACGGTGTGCAGCAGGCCGGTGAACGCGACGTCCATCTGCCCGCCGAAGCCGTCGAGGTCGAGCCGTTCGCGCATCATGGACGGGTGGCCGGAGGCCAGCAGCTCGGCGGGGCCGTTGACTGCGAACACGCCGGGCCCGGGTTCGGTGTAGACGCCGTGGCAGACCAGGTGGCGCAGCACGCGGCCCAGCGCGTCGGCGTCGGAGCCGGTACGGCGGGCCAGCTCCTCGACGGGCAGCGCGTCACCTGCCAGCAGATCGGTCAGACGCAGGGTGGCCGCCACACGCACGGCCATCGGGGTGACCATGTCGGTCACGGGGGCGAGCACCGCCCATGCCGCCTCCCACTCCGTCGGACGAGCGCTTTCTTCGCCGGTGCCTGTCACGGCCGCAGCCCCCTCTTCCCATGGGATCAAGGCTTGCCCGCCCGCAAGCTACCACGCGGAGGGCCGCCGCAGGAGCCCTCCGGGCAAGCCCTTCCCGGGATCGCGGCCGGCCCGCCTTCTCAGCCCAGGAGCCCGTCGAGCAGGCCCCTGATCCCGAGCGCGTCCAGGACCGAGCGCCGCTCCTGCGGAGCGACGGCCGACATGGGCTGGTACGAGGACATCGGCATGTCGGCGGACAGAGGCACACCGGCCGACCCGGTGCCGTTGAAAGACGCGGTGCCGTACGGGGACGTGGTGTCGTACAGAGACATGGTCCCGTCGGCCGCGCAGACCACCGACGGCCTGCCGATCAGCATGTCCAGGGTCCTCCTGACGCCGATCGCGTCGAGCAGCGACATCCGCGACGCGCTGACGTCGCCCGCCGTCCCGGCGGTGTCGGCCCCGGCGGTGTCGGCCGCAGCGCCGTCGGCGGTGCACATCGCGGGCCGGTTCACCAGCGCTTCGAGGACCGCCGCGGCGCCCGCGGCGTCCAGCAGGGACGCCGGCTCCGCCCTGGCCGGCTCCGCCCCGGCCTCCAAGGTGTCCTCGGCCTGGCCGCATCCCAGGGCAGTGATGACGAGCGGTTCGAGAACCTGCTCGGCGTCCGTGCCGGCCGCCGTGTCAGCCGCCGTGCCGACGTCTGTGCCGGCCGTCGTTCCGGTGTCCGTGCCGGCCGCCGTACCTGCCGCCGTGCCGGGGTCGTCATCGTCGAGCAGGAAATCGTCGAGCAGGAAGTCGTCGAGCAGGAAGTCGTCGAGCAGGCCGGGGAACTCGGCGGTCGCGGCGAACGACGTCTCCGCCGTGAGGAACGCCTGGCCGGTGGCCCCCGTCGCACCGAATTCGTCCGTCGGTCCGGTCTCCTCCGCCGGGCGGACGAGTCCCTGAAGGAGCGCCCGTACGATCGGGGTGTCGAGCAGCGTGATCGACTGCCCTCCGGCGACCTGGACCCTGGCGGCGACGCACGGCGCGGCGCTCCGGTCACCCTCCTCGGCCGTCGCCGGGCCGGCCGCCGCCAGCAGGCCCATGGTGGCCAGACCGGCGACGGCGATCGTTCTTCTGCACATGGGTGCCTCCCTGTGGCATTACGTGATCATCCGCAGCGATCATTACCCATAGCAGTGGATCAACTACTCTATGATTGTTTCCAGCCCTCTTTACCCAAGACAACCGGCCTGCTCCGACGTGCGGCGATTCAGCCCGTGATCATCCCGGCCACGAGGTTGATGGCGGTGGCGAGGATGCCGGTGCCGAAGACGTACGACAGGAGGGTGTGCCGCAGGACCACCGCGCGGATCGCCGAGCTCGAAACGGACGTGTCCGACACCTGGTACGTCATGCCGAGGTTGTAACTGAAGTAGAAGAAGTCCCGGTACGCGGGCGGCTGCTCGGAGTTGAAGTCGATGCCGCCGGCTCCTGTGTAGTAGGCGTAGGCGTAGCGGGTCGCGTACATGAGGTGGAGGGCGGCCCAGGCCATGAACACGCCGCAGAGCGCGGTGGCGGCGGCGACGTGGCCGGTGTCGGGCCCGCCGCGCAGGAGCAGCAGCACGATGGCGACCAGCCCGCACGACGCGACCCCGACGACCACCAGTTCCTCGGCGACGGGCCGGAAGTCCTCGCGCCGGACGTTGCGGTGGGTGGCGTCGGCGTCCATCGGCCACATCACCGCCCAGCCCGCCACGACGAACACCAGCTCGGTCACGGCGATGGCGGTCAGCGCGCCCAGCGGGGCGTCGGCCGGCAGCCCGACGGCCACGCCGGCCGCGATCCCGACGGCCACCGCGCCCGCGAGGCGGGGTACGGCGTCGAGCGGCAACCAGATGCTCATGCACTCGGATGGTAGCCGCGTTTCTGCAGTTCAAACCGGATGAAACGGGCCGGGCGCGGGCTCGCGGCACCCGCATGCTCTACCGTCTGCTGGGTGACCGTCGAGCGAAAGGACCCCCTTAGCCCATGAACATCCCTTACATCCCCGGCCCGGCGGGCGGCCGGTCGTGAGCGCCGAGGAGCTGACCGAGCGGGTGCACGCCCTGCTGGCGGCCCCCAGGCCGTGGTCCGTCACCCAGATCGGCGACCCCGTGCTGCGCCGGACGGCCGAGCCGTACGACGGCCAGCTCTCCGACGGACTCCTGCGCGAGCTGCTCGACGCGATGTTCAGGCACCTTCCGGGCGTCGGCGTGGGCCTCGCCGCGCCGCAGGTCGGCATCCCGCTGGCGCTCGCGGTCATCGAGGATCCCGCCGAACTGCCGCCCGGCCTCGCCGCCGAGCGCGAACGTGTGCCGCAACCGCCGCTGGAACTCGTCAACCCGGTCGTCACGCCGATCGGCACCGGCTACCGCGCCTTCCACGAGGGCTGCCTCAGCGTGGAGGGGCTGACCGCGGTCGTCTCCCGCCACGCCCGGGTACGGTTGTCGGCCCTCGACGGCGGCGGGCGCGCGTACGAGACGGAGTTGTCCGGCTGGCCGGCGCGGATCGCCCAGCACGAGACCGACCACCTGAACGGCACCCTCTACCTCGACCGCGCCGATCCCCGCTCGCTGTCGACCACCGCCAACCACGAACGCTTCTGGACCCCCGCGGCCGGCTGAGCGCTACACGCTGCGCAGGACCGAGACCACGATGCCCAGCACCACGGCCTCGTCGCCGTCGATGACGTCGTAGCGGGGGTTGCGCGGTTCGAGCAGGACGTGCCCGCCGCGCCGGCGGAACACCTTGACCGTGGCCTCGCCGTCGATCATCGCGGCGACGATCTGGCCCGAATGGGCCTCGGGCTGCTGGCGCACCACGACGATGTCGCCGTCGCAGATCGCCGCGTCGACCATCGAGTCGCCGCGCACCCGCAGGCCGAAGACGGTGCCGCGGCCGGTGAGGTCGCGGGGCAGGGTCAGGGTGTCGTCGAGGTGCTCGTCGGCCAGGATCGGCGCGCCCGCGGCGATGTCGCCGACCACGGGGACGCTCACCATGTCTCCCCCGGACCCGGACGACGGGGGCCGCAGGAACAGGCGTACGTCGATCGGGCGGGTCGCCGCCCGGCCGCGGCTGAGGAAGCCCTTCTCCTCCAGGCTTCTCAGGTGCCGGGAGACCGACGAGGGCGAGCGCAGCCCGACCGCCTGGCCGATCTCGCGCGCGCTCGGCGCGTAGCCGTGTCCGACCACCCAGTCGCGGATCGCGGCCAGGATCCGCTGCTGGCGCTGAGGCAGGGCCGAGACGTTCAGGTGCTCGAACACGTCATGGTCGTCGTAGGTGGTCACAGGGAAATGCTAGAGGTCACCCGCCCGGCGCGGTGGCGACCGCCGGCGGAACGGGCGATCCCGGCCGCGAGGGCACAGGCCGCCGCCTGCGGGGGAAGCGGAGGAAGGGGCACCCGCTCGGGCTGATCGCCTGGGGGATGGCGGGCGCGGCCCTGGCGCTGATCCCGTTCGCGCGTCCGTGGGATCTGCGGTGGGGGGCGTTCACGGTGTCCGTCACGCCCGCCGCCGGCGCCCGGACGCTGCCCGTACTGGCCGCCTTCCTGTGGATGGTGGTGGTCGCGAGCGGGGATGGGCGGGTTCCAGGTCGCGGGCGGCGCGGTCATGTTGTCCGGGGCGCTGCTCGCCCAGACCGCGACCCGGCGGCGTCCGTCCCGGCAGGGCGGCGACAAAGAGGTGACCTCTCTGGCAAGGCAGTGCTATCGCTACCATAAGTAGTTGATTAACTACAACGGGTATTTACAAGGAGAAGGCAACGACTCTCCCATCCCGTCCAGAGAAAGGAGTGGAGCCTTGCGTGTCCTGATCCAGCTCCGCCCCGCCCGCGAAACCGTCGAAGCCGTCCTCGACCCCGGCGTCACCGCCACGGTCGCCGACGTGGCAGGTGACCTGCCGGGAATCGTCCTGGACCAGGCGTTCGCCCCCTTGGCCCTGGCGCGTGCGATGCCCAGCTCGCCCTCGGGCGGCCTGCTGTCGGCGCTGAGCCGGCCGCGCGGCTTCTCCCTGTCGGCCGAGCACGCCAGCGTGCTGGTGCGCGGCGAGCTCGCCGACGACGACCTGACGTCCAGGCTGGCGCTGCTGTCGTCGTCCGTACGCGAGATCGTCGGCGTGTTCGCCGACCCGGTCATCCGCCCGCACCTCACCTGCGCCGACACCGGCCCCGTCGGCGACTGGCACGACGTCGAACGGCTGCTGCGCGTCAACGACCTGCGCGCGGCCGGCTACGACGGCCACGGCGTCACCCTGGCCGTCGTGGACGGTGGCGTCAACGCCGACCACGTGAGCGGCAAGCTCGGCCGCCAGGTCACCCTGGACGCCGCGCGCAGTTGGGCCCCGCCGGGCGTCACCCCGACCCCCGGCGCCTACCCGGTCGAGCACGGCAGCCTGTGCGCGTTCAACACCCAGCTCGCCGCGCCGCGCTCGACGCTGCTCGACATCGCCGTCCTGCGGAGCAGGAAGGGCTCGGTCGAGGGCATGCTGTCCGACGCCGTGGCCGCCTACACCCATCTGCGCGGGCTGCTGGAGGCGATGCCCGCCGAGTCCCGTTCGATGGTCGTCAGCAACAGCTGGGGGCTGTACAACCCGGAGCAGGACTTCCCGCCCGGCCATCCCGGCAACTACTCCGACAATCCGGCGCACCCGTTCAACGTCATGATCTCCAACCTGGAGCACGCCGGGGCCGACATCGTGTTCGCGGCGGGCAACTGCGGCCGCGACTGTCCGGCGGCGGACTGCGGGTTCACCGACATCGTCGGCGGCAACGGCCATCCCAAGGTGGTCACGGTGGCCGGGGTCGACACCCACGGCGAGCGTGTCGGCTACTCCTCGCAAGGGCCGGCCCGGCTCGGCGACCACAAGCCCGACCTGACCGCGTACACCCACTACATCGGCTCGGAGATCGGCGGGCCCGGCACGCCCGACACCGGCACCTCCACCTCCTGCCCGGTCGTCGCCGGCGTCATCGCCGCCCTGCGCACCCGCCACACCTCGGCCAAGCTGTCGCCCGCGCAGCTCCGCACGCTGCTCGACCGCACCGCCGAGGACCGCAGCACGGTCGGCTTCGACCATGACTACGGCTACGGCATCGTCAACCCGCCCGCCGTCCTGGCCGCGCTCCGCTCGCACCGCGTCCAGGCCGCCTGAAGGCGCGGCGGCGCCGCGTGCCCGCGCGCGACACGGGTACGCGGTGCCGCCGCCCGCCGGGGAGAGGGCCCTCAGCGGGCCGGCGGGTCAGGGGTCAGCCGTGGTTCCAGACCGAGGAGATGCGGTCGTTCCAGCCGCTGGGGACGAGGGTCGGGATGTCGGAGTAGGGGGAGACGATGATGGAGCTGCCGGCGAAGTTGATGTGCTCGTAGTAGCGGACCGTGCAGTTCGTGGCGCCCATGGAGCTGATGACGTCGTTCCAGTCGTGCAGGTGCAGCGGGCCGTGGTAGACGTCGGTCAGGTCGTTGTGGGCCAGGCGCGCGCCGCACCAGAACCAGTCGCCGCCGTACTCCACGTGCTCGAACATCTGCACCTGGCCCTGCGTGGCCGGGCGCGGGTCGCGCAGTTGCGCCGAGGCCCACAGGGCGCCGTTGATCGCGGTGTCGTCGGTGAGCGCGGTCAGGCGCTCGGGGTGGTACAGGTACGTCAGCGGACGGCCGTCGTACCGCGTCAGGTCCGCCGGGTCGTGCTCGACGCCGTCCACGACCACCGCCATGGCGGGCGCGGGGTGGGTGACGGGCTGCACGGGCGCGATCTTAGCCCGGACGGCCCGGGCCGGCGTACGGGCGGGGTCCATCGGCGTGGGCGGCGCCGAGCGGGGTGCCCGGACCGCCTTGCCGACGAGCGCCTCCAGCGTGGTGATGCCCTGGTCGCGCAGGAGCGCCAGTACGTCGGCCTCCTCCAGGCCCCCGACTTGGTCGGAGAACTCCAGGAAACGCTCGACCTGGCGGCGGGCGGGGGTTGAGATCTGGGTCATGGGTGCCTCCCCTGGTAGTGCTGTGTGCTCCTTCATGGTCGGGCGGGGCGGCGGCGCGGACAGCCCCCCAGTGTTGGGGATGGCGTTCAGGTGGTGAAGGCGGCCATGAGCTCGTCCCGGCCGCTCGCGCCGGTCTTGCGGAAGACCGCTTTGAGGTGGTCGTGCACGGTGTGCCCGGACAGGTCGAGCAGCCGCGCGATCTGTTTCGGGGCGGCTCCCCGGCACAGCAGGTCCAGTACGCCGCGTTCGCGGGGGGTGAGGGCGTACCAGTCGCAGAACGAGGGCAACATCAGCGCGCCGGAGGCCGACTGGATCACCACGGCCACGTCGCCCGTGCCGTCCTGGTCCAGGGCCTGGCCCTCGACGGCGAGCCAGCGGCCGTAGCGGGCCGCCGGGGCGCAGATGATCGGCCGGTCGGCGGCGGCGCCGCGTACGTGCTCGACGGCGTCGGCCGCCAGCGCCGTGACGAACGTGTCGGCCAGCCAGGCGTGCACGCCGTGCCGGTCGGGGCAGCGCAGCCGGTCGAGCCACGCCTGGGCCTGCGGGGTCACCGCGCGGATCCCCTGGTCGGGGCCGACGACGATCACCCCGGCGGGCAGGGCGGGCATGGTGGGGGCCAGCGGGGCGGCGGTGACGTACCCGCGCAGCACGGTCATCAGGGCGGGGGCGAGAAGTGCCGCCCTGCGCAGGTCGTCCTCGGTGAAGGGCGGCTCGTCGCAGGCGCGTACCAGCCCGAGCAGGCCCCAGACGCCGCCGCGCGGGTCGCGCAGCAGCAGCCGCAGCTCGCCGGAGGCCCCGCAGGCCACGAACGCCCGCCGCGCCCTCCCCCCGGCGGCGCCGGCCACCGCGACCGGCACCCGCAGCCGGGCCAGGGACGCGGGCCGGCAGGGGTCGCCGTGGGCACGGCGGTGGGCGAGCAGCGACAGGGCCAGCTCGCGTTCGTACCGGTGCCAGAAGCTGAACGAGCCCTGGCCGAGCCCGGTCGCCGGGCTGGTGCCGACCAGGCGCAGGGCGTCGTGCCGCAGCAGCGGGGCGATGGCGGCGGACACGGCGGCCCCGACGTGCTCGGCGGCGACGCCCCGGCCCAGGAGCGCGCGCAACTCGCGGACCGCACGGTCCAGGCATGAACTCACGGGCCCACGTCAGCACGTCCGGCCCTCCCATGGCAAGCGGAGAGTGGCCGGTCAACTACCGAAGGTGTCCAGCCGGCGTAGTTCCTCCTGGGTCAGGGTCAGGGACGTCGCCTGGGCCGAGGCGCGGACCGACTCGGGGCGGGTGGCGCCCGGGATGGGGATGACGTGCTCGGACTGGGCCAGGTGCCAGGCCAGGCAGACCTGCTGCGGCGTCGTGCCGCGTTCCTCGGCCACCTCGTGGAACGGGGTGCGCGGCGGGGCGGAGCCGGGGCCGTCCAGGGCGCTGCGGGCGATGCCGCCCAGAGGGCTCCATGGGAGGAAGGCGATGCCGAGACGGTCGCAGAGCCGCAGTTCGGGCAGGCTGTCGCGGTGCTGGGGGCTGAAGCGGTTCTGGACCGAGACGAGGGAGTCGCCGAGGATGTCCCTGGCCTCGCGGATCTGGTCGCGGGTCACGTTGGAGACGCCGGCCGCGCGGACGAGCCCGGCGTCGATGAGGTCGCGCAGCGCGCCCACCGACTCGGCCCACGGGACCGCCGGGTCGGGCTTGTGCAGCTGGTAAAGGCCGATCTCCGGCACGCGCAGGCGGCGCAGCGAGCCCTCGCAGGCGGCCCTGATGTGGGCGGGACGCCCGTCGACCGTCCAGGTGCCGTCGCCGGGACGGCCGCGCCCGCCCTTGGTGGCGACCAGCACGCCGTCGCCGGGCCGGGCGGCCAGGGCCTCGGCCAGCAGTTCCTCGTTGTGGCCGAGCTCTCCGGCGTGCCAGTGGTAGGAGTCGGCCGTGTCGATCAGGGTGATGCCGGCGTCGAGGGCGGCGTGCACGGTGGCGATCGCGCGGGCGCGGTCGGGACGGTCCTCGATGGACAGCGGCATGGCGCCGAGGCCGACGGCGCTGACGTCGGCGGTGCCGAGGCGACGGGTGATCATGGTGGTTCAGCTCTCCTGGAGGAGGTCGGCGACGGCCCGCGGGAGCCAGCCGGCGACCTCGGTGAACGGGAAGCCGAGCGCGGCGGCCCGGCCGTTGTCGATGGCGTACGGGCGGTCGAAGGAGAACGGCGAGGCCGGCTCGCCGCCGGTCACGACGCGGTAGGCGGGAGCGGGCGCGTCCGTCGCGGCGGCGATCGCCGTGCACAGGCCGGTGACGGTGAGCGCGCCGTGGGAGGCGGCGTTGAGCGCGCCGGTGGCCACGGACCGGGTGGCCGTCCAGTGCAGGAACGCGGCGATCTCCTCGTGGTGCACGAACGACGTGGGGGCCGGGTCGCGGTGCACGACGACCGGCAGCCCGGCGCGTACGCGGTCCACGTAGTGCCGCAGGCGGCCGGTGAAGTCGGCCGCCCCGCCGCCCAGGACGTGGGCGCTGCGTACGGCGACGAACGGGAAGACCGGGTCCCGGGCGAACACCGCCTCGGCCTGCCGCTTGCCCTCCGCGTACGAGCCCGCCTCGCCCAGCAGGCGGGACACGGCCTCCGGCGACCGCCACGGCAGGTCCGGGTCCACCGGCCAGGACGCCGCCTCGACGGTCTCCTCCCGGACCGGCGTCGCGGCCGGGGGCAGCAGGGACGGCGAGGTGGCCGGGTCGTAGACCTCCATGGTGGAGGTCATCACGTAGCGGGCGGTGCGGCCGGCGAACACGCGGCGGGCGACGTCGGCGTGCAGCGGTGTGTAGCAGACCTGGTCCACGACCGCGTCGAAGGTCCGGCCGGCCAGGGCACGGGCGAGGGCCGCCGCGTCCGCCCGGTCGGCGACGACGTGGTCGGCCCCGGCGGGGGGCGCCGCCGAGCCGCGGTTGACCACGGTCACGTGGTGTCCGTCGTCCTGGAGCAGGCGGATCAGGTGGCGGCCGAAGTAGCGGCTGCCGCCGATGACGCAGATCTGGGGCATGCGGCCAAGACTGGCCCGAACGGGGTCCACAGTGGTAGTGGTGACTTGCTGGCCCCGTATTAAGGAGAACTGTTGATCGACGCCCACCGGCTCAGGGTGCTGCGGGAGGTGGCCGCGCACGGCAGCTTCAACCGGGCGGCGGCCGCGCTGCTGCTCACGCCGTCCGCCGTCTCCCAGCAGATCGCCGCGCTGGAACGGCAGCTCGGCACGCCCGTCGTCACCCGCAGCACGCGCGGCGTGGCCCTCACCGAGCCGGGCCGGCTGCTCGTGGAGACGGCCGAGACGATCGCGGCCGAGCTGCGGCACGCCCGGGAGCGCATCGACGAGCTGGCCTCCGGCCGGGGGCGGCTGACCGTCGCCACCTTCACCAGCGGGGGCCGCGTGCTGCTGCCCGGCGTGCTGTCGCGGTTCGTGGCCGCCCATCCCCAGGTGGAGACGAACGTGGTCGAGCGGGAGCCGGAGGACAGCCTGCCCCTGGTCCGGCGGGGCGAGGCCGACCTGGCCGTCGCCTACCACTTCGACGGGCCGCTGCCGGTGCTGCCGGGGGACCGTACGGGCCTGAGCTGGACGCCGCTGGCCGAGGACCCGATGTCGGTGGCGCTGCCCGCCGCCCATCCGCTGGCGGGCCGGGCGTCGGTGGACCTGACCGAGCTGGCCGAGCAGCCGTGGGTGATCGGCTGCTCGAAGACGGAGGCGTTCCTGCGCGGCTACGCCGCCGCGGCCGGGTTCGGGTTGCGGGTCAGCGGCTCCACCAGCGACTACCACCTCGCCCAGGCGCTCACGGCGGCCGGGCTCGGGGTCAGCCTGGTGCCGTCCATCTGCCTGGCGCGCGAGACGCCCGGGCTGGCCTTCGTGCCGCTGAACCCGCCGCGTCCGGCCCGCTACATCGGGATCGCCACCCGCCGGCGGCGGCAGGACCACCCGCTGGTGCCGATCCTGGTGGAGTGGCTGCGCGAGGCCGCGGAAGCCCTGCCCGGCCGCTGATGGCGGACCCGACCTGTCCGCCGCCGGTGTCAGAGTGGCGGAAGGGGTACGCAGCCCCCGTACCCCTTTGTCACGAGACGGAGAACCAGATGAGCCGCGACGTCCAGGTCACCTTCGACGCCCACGACCCCAAGGCCCTGTCGTCGTTCTGGCGCGACGTGCTGGGCTACGTGCACCCCGGCCCGCCCGGGGTCGAGCTGCCAGAGGGCGCCGACCCGCTGGCCGCCTGGGACGACTTCCTCGCCGGGATCGGCGTCCCCGCCGGTGAACGCGACACACGCTCGGCCATCGAGGACCCCGACGGGCGCGGCCCCCGGCTGTTCTTCCAGCGGGTGCCGGAGGGCAAGACCGCCAAGAACCGTGTGCACCTCGACGTACGGGCGGCTCCCGGGCTGCGGGGGGAGGAGCGGATGGCGGCGCTGGAGGCCGAGTGCGAACGGCTCGTCAAGCTGGGGGCGACGCGGGTGGCCCGCCACGAGCCCGCTCCCCCGATGAGCGCCGGCCACATCGTGATGACCGACCCGGAGGGCAACGAGTTCTGCCTCGACTGAGGCGGCCGCCGGCCGGGACGGGCGCCTGCGAGAATGAGCCATGGCCAAGCTGACCGGACCGCAGATCGCGCAGGAGGGGCTGACCGGGTGGGCTCACCTGCTCCGCGGCCTCCAGACCCGCATCCACACCGAGACGTTCGCCGCCGGGCTCGCGCTCGTCGACGCCGTCGGGGCCGTGGCCGAGGAGATGAACCACCATCCCGACCTCGACCTGCGTTACACGCATGTGGACGTCCGGCTGACCAGCCACGACGCGGGCGGGGTCACCGGCCGCGACGTCCGGCTGGCGCGCGCGATCTCCACCCTGGCCGCCGACGCGGGCGTACGGCTCGACTCCTCGGCCGTCTCGCTGCTCGAACTCGGCCTCGACACGCCCGACCGGGCCTCGGTGCGGCCGTTCTGGGCGGCGATGACGGGGATGGAGCCCGACGCGGGCGGCGACCTGCGCGACCCGGCCGGGACGCTGCCGAACGTGTGGTTCCAGGCGTCCGGCGACGAGGAGCCCCGCCAGCGCTGGCATCTCGACGTGTGGGTGGAGCCCGCGCAGGTCCGCTCCCGGATCGAGGCGGCGGTGGCCGCGGGCGGCAGGCTGGTGAGCGACAGCGAGGCGCCGAGCTACTGGGTGCTGGCCGACCCCGAGGGCAACCACGCCTGCCTGTGCACGTGGGAGGAGCGCGGCTGATCCGCGACGGCGGTCAGCGCAGCCCGGCGCGGGCCAGGGCGACGATCTCGCGGGTGCGCGGCAGGCCGGCGAGCCGGGCGTCCAGCGCGTCGAGCATGACGGCCGGCAGGCGCGCGGGCGCGTCCCGCGTGGCGAGCATGCGCGCCGTCCAGCCGGTGAAGGAGGCGAACAGGGCGGGGTCGTCGACGTACACGGCGGCCCTGAGGAAGTCGACGGCGTACGCGACCTCCTCGGCGGTGTGCCCGGCCGGTTCCGTGCCCTCGGCGACCGGCACACGTTCGTCCAGGTCGGCCATGACGCCCCTGACCAGCTCCGGCGCCCGTTCGGTGAGCAGGGTGTACTCGTGGCCGGCCAGATGCGGCGGCCGGTCGGCGCTCAGCCCGGCCGCGGACCGGCGCGGCAGCGGCCCGGCGTCGAGCAGGTCGGCGGCGGCCCGCGCGTCGGGCGCCCAGGCGTCGGCCCCGAGCAGCCGGGCGTAGCGGCCGTCCGGGCCGAAGGCGGCGCCGCCGACGAGCACGGGCACGCCCGCCGCCTGGCAGGCGGTGATGGCCGCGTGCGCGGCGGGCAGCCGGGTCGCGATCGACCCCGACAGCGCGACCGTGCCGGGAGCGGTCCTGTGCACGTGCACGACCAGGTGCGCGGTGGGCACGTGCGCGCCCAGGTAGTCGACCTGCCAGCCGCGCAGCCGCAGCACCTCGGCCAGCAGCCGGGCGGGGAAGGTGTGCCACTCGCCGTCCACGCACGCCACGCTCACCCGTCCCTTGGACGGCCCGGCCCGGTGGCCGTGCGCGGCCGGTTCGTGCGCCAGGACGGCCAGCACCCGCTCGTGGACGGCGGTCGCCGTGTGCTCCTGCGCGACGGTGAGCCGGTTGGCCACCCAGTCCAGGCCCACGCGGGCCTGCGCGACGGCGACGACGTCGAGGAGCATGGTCTCCAGGGGCACCCCGGCGTCGAGGGCGGCCCGCGCGGCGTCGATCGCGGCGTACTCGTCTCCGGCCGTCGCCGCCGCCCGCAGCGCCTCCGCGTAGCGCTCGGCCTCGTCGTTCACGTCCCCGGCCCTTCGGACGGGCCGGGCGCCTCGCGCGGCGCGCCGACGGCGACGATGGCGATGTCGTCGCGCTCCCGCTCGCCGGCCCACTGCGAGGCGAGCATCTGCACGCGTTCGGCCAGGGCGTCGGCCGGCATGCCGGCGCACCGCCGCAGTTCCTCCCGCAGCCGGTCCTCGCCGAACATCTCGTCGCCGAGCGGCCCGCCCCTGGCCTCGATGACGCCGTCGCTGTAGAGCAGGCACGTCTCGCCGGGGTCCAGGAACACCGTCTCGGTCACGCTGGTGACCTGTTCGAGCAGGCCGATCAGGGTGCCGCGGGTACGGGCGTCCTCCACCCGGCCGTCGTTGCGCACGATCATCGGCGGCGGATGCCCGGCGCTGGTCAGCCGCAGCGCCAATTGCGTGCCCCGGCGCTCGACCCCGGCCAGCACGAGCGTGACGTAGCGCGGGCTGGGCCCGGCGAGCAGCACGTCGTTGAGCCGTTCCAGGACGCGCTGGTGGTCGTCGGCCAGCGGCAGCAGGGCCCGCAGCGTGTTGCGGATCTTGCCGGTGAGCACCGCGGCCTCCAGTCCCTTGCCGGAGACGTCGCCGAGCACCACGAGCGACGCCCCGCCCGTTCCCGCGACGGGGTGCACGTCGTAGAAGTCGCCGCCGACCTGCGCGCCGTGGCCCGCCGCGCGGTAGCGGGCCGCCACGTCGGCGACCTCCAGGTACGGCGTCATCGGCGGCAGCAGGTCGGCCATCAACGTCTCGGTGATGGCCGCCTGCTCGGCGTACAGGCGGGCGATGGCGATCGCCGTGCCGGCGCGGGCGGCGAACAGGCGGGCGAACACGTCCTCGGCCGGGGAGAAGCCGGCCGTGTCGCGCAGCAGGATCAGGGCGCCCGCGGGCAGTCCGTAGCCGGGCAGCGAGATCACCACGGCGGCCCGCGCCTCGCCCTGGTTCTCGCCCCGTACCCAGGCGGGGGTCAGCGCGGGGTCCACCCAGCGGGCGGGCACCGGCGGGTAGGCGCGCAGCGCCTCGGCGAGCCCCGGCATCTCCTGCGGGTCGATGTCCAGGTCCCTGCGCACCCCCTCGCCGCCGGCGTCGTGGCAGGCGATCGTGTACCGGCGTCGGCCCAGCGGAATGACGACCCGCGCGGCGTGGGCGAGATGCCGTACGGCCAGGCGGGCGGCCACCTCCAGGCAGCGGTCCAGGTTGAGCGAGGACAGCAGCTCGGTGGCGGCCTCCACCATGGACGCGGCCGAGTCCCGTTCGGCCCGCAGCACCTCCATGTCGCGTTCGCGGGCGGTGACGTCGACCAGCCACCAGGTGACGCGGTCACGGCCGGCGCGTACGGCGTGAGCCTCGAACACCCGCCCGCCGACCGGCCCGCGAACCGGCTCGGGCGTCCCGCCCCCGGCGGCGGGCAGGCGGGCGAGGAGGTCGTGGTGGGCTCGGGCGAGCCAGTCGGGGGTGAGGCGGGTCGCGCCGCCCAGCAGCGACCGGGCGGCCGCGTTCGCCTGCTCGACGGTCCCCGAGGCGTCGGCGACCAGCATCGGGTACGGCGTGTCCTCCCCCAGCATGCCGATCGCGCCCCGTTCGTGATCGCCTACGAGATTGTCACTCTACTGACGTGACCTTCGGGGCTTTGTCGACGCCGAATCGTCTTTGTCGCATTTTTAGCGTGGGCGGCCACGCGGGACGCGGGCGTAGCCTTTGCCCCATGGTGCGCTTCGCTGTCGGGCTGCCCAACGTCGGCGAGTTCGGTGACCCCGCCCTGCTGACCGACCTCGCCGTCGGCGCGGAGGAGCACGGCTGGGACGGCGTCTTCGTCTGGGACCACCTGCTCTACCACCAGCCCGGCTGGCCGGTGGTGAGCCCGACGGTGGTGGTGTCGGCGATCGCGGCCCGCACCCGGCGGATCCGGCTCGGGGTGCTGATGACGGCCCTGCCGCGGCGGCGCGTCCAGACGGTGGCCAAGGAGACCGCGACGCTCGACGTGCTGTCCGGGGGGCGGCTGGTCTTCGGCGCGGGGCTCGGCTCGCTCGACGCCGAGTACGCCGACTTCGGCGAGGACCCCGACCTCAAGGCCCGCGCCGCCCGGCTGGACCAGGGGCTGGAGGAGCTGACGCGGTTGTGGGAACGGCTGCCGCCGGGGCCCGTCCAGAAGCCGCGCATCCCGGTGTGGTGCCCGGGGCGCTGGCCGGTCCTGGCGGGCTTCCGGCGGGCGGCCCGGTGGGACGGCGCGATGCCGACCTTCCGGGACTTCGGGCGGGAGCGGCCGGTGCCGGTCGGGGAGTTCGCCCGGGTGGCCGACTTCCTGGCCGCTCAGCGGGGGTCGCTGGAGGGTTTCGACCTCGCCCTTGAGGGCCGCGCCGCCGACGGCCTGGTGGAGGGGTACGCGGCGGCGGGCATGACGTGGTGGGTGGAGGCCATGGGGTGGTGGCGCGGCGGTGTGGCCGACGCCCGCAGAACCATCGAAACCGGCCCACCCCGCTGACCTCGTCCCCTGAGCCGGGGTTCCGTTCGGGGGGAGTGGGGGCATCGTGTGACGGTGCGGTCGGTGGGTGGTCTACCGTCTGATCGTGCTCGCCTCACGTCATGTCCCCCGCCCGCCGGCCCGCGCCGTCGCGCCGCCGCGCGGCCTGCCGTCCCGGTCCGGCGTCCGGGGCCACGAGAACGGCCGGACTGTGCCATGAAGCACCAACTGCGGCTGACGGGCGTCTTCCTGTCCCGGTTCCACCACCCGGCGCAGGTCATCGCGACCGGGTTCGCCGCCCTCATCCTGGTCGGCACGGCCCTGCTGACCTCGCCCATGGCCACGAACTCCGGCGAGTCGGCCGGCTGGCTGACCGCGCTGTTCACGGCGACGTCCGCGGTCTGCGTGACGGGCCTGGTCGTGGTGGACACCGCCACGCACTGGTCGGTGTTCGGCGAGGTGGTGATCGCCGGGCTGGTGCAGGTGGGCGGCCTGGGCATCATGACGATGGCCACGCTGTTCACCGTCCTCGTCGCGGGCCGGCTGGGCCTGCGCGCCCGGATGTTCGCCCAGGCCGAGACCAAGACGCTGAGCATGTCCGACGTGCGGCGCGTGGTGCGCAACGTGGTCATCTTCAGCCTCGTCTCCGAGCTGGTCGTCGCCGCCGTGCTCACCGGGCGCTTCATGACCGGCTACGGCGAGCCGCCGGGCCGCGCGATGTACCTGGGCTGGTTCCACGCGGTGTCGGCGTTCAACAACGCCGGGTTCGCGTTGTGGCCGGACAACCTGATGAGCTTCGTCACCGACGCCTGGATCTGCCTGCCGATCGCCCTCGCGGTGATCGTGGGCGGGCTGGGCTTCCCCGTGGTGTTCGAGCTGGCCCGCGCCTGGCGCCGGCCCAGCCGCTGGTCGGTGCTCACCCGGGTGACCGTCGGGGTGACGCTCGTGCTGCTCGCGGTGGCTACGCTGATCTTCCTGGTGACCGAGTGGCGCAACCCCAGGACTCTGGGCGGGCTCGACGACTCCGGCAAGCTGCTGGCCGCGTTCTTCACCGGGGTCATGCCGCGTTCGGGCGGCTTCAACAGCCTGGACATCGGCCAGCTCTACCCGAGCAGCCTGCTGGCCACCGACCTGCTGATGTTCATCGGCGGCGGCAGCGCCGGCACCGCGGGCGGCATCAAGGTCACCACGTTCGGGTTGCTGGCGTTCATCATCTGGGCCGAGCTGCGGGGCGAGCCTCGGGTGAACATCGGCCACCGGCGCCTGGCCGAGTCCGCGCAGCGCCAGGTCATCTCGATCACGATGATCGGCGTCGTCCTGGTCGCCGTCTCCACCTACCTGCTGCTCGCCATCACCCCGCACAGCCTGGACCAGGTGCTGTTCGAGGTCGTCTCGGCGTTCGGCACGAACGGGCTGTCCACCGGGATCACCGCCCACACCACGCCGGCCGGGCACCTGCTGCTGGCGGCGCTGATGTTCATCGGGCGCATCGGCCCGCTCACGCTGGGTTCCGCGCTCGCCCTGAAGGAGCGCACCCGCCGCTACGAACTACCCGAGGAACGTGTCATCGTTGGCTGACAAGAAGACGGATCCCGTCGTGGTCATCGGCCTGGGCCGGTTCGGCACCTCGCTCGCCCTGGGGCTCACCCGGCGCGGCACCGAGGTCCTGGCCATCGACAACCGGCCCAAGGTGGCCCAGAGCCTGGCCGGGCAGATCACCCACATCGCCACCGCCGACTCCACCGACCTGGAGACGCTGCGCCAGCTCGGCGTGCCCGACTTCTACCGGGCGGTCGTCGCCATCGGCGGCGACCTGGAGGCCAGCATCCTGACCACGTCGCTGCTGATCGAGCTGGAGATCGACGACATCTGGGCCAAGGCCGTCAGCCGCCAGCACGGCCGCATCCTGCGCCGCATCGGCGCCCATCACGTCGTCTTCCCCGAGCACGACATGGGCGAGCGGGTGGCCCACCTGGTCAGTGGCCGGATGCTGGACTTCATGCAGGTGGACGAGAACTTCGCGATGGCCAAGACCCATCCGCCGAAGGACTACATCGGCGTCCCGCTCGGCCGTTCCAACCTGCGGCGCAAGTACGGCGTCACGGTGGTGGCCGTGAAGAGCCGGGAGGAGGAGTTCACCTACGCCAGCGCCGACACCGAGCTGGCCTACGGCGACGTGATCATCGTCTCCGGCCGTACGGAGGACGTCGAACGGTTCGCCGAGCTGCCCTAGCCGCCGGGCGCGGTCGTCGTGGCGGCCCAACCCGGGCGGGCGATGTTGGCCGGTCCGACAGGCCCGTCCTGGTCGTGGTTCACGATGATGGGCGGTCCGTCGACCGGAGGCAGCCATCATGACACCACGCCGTACCGCGCCGGGCCAGGAGGCCGCGCTGATCGCCGGCATCGAGCGGCTCGTACGCTGCGAGTCGCCCTCGGACGACCTGGCCGCGGTGGCCCGCAGCGCCGCGGCCGTCACCGAGGTGGGCGCCGCCCTCCTGGGGGCCGGGCCCGAGCGGATCGTCCTGGACGGGCGTACCCATCTGCGCTGGCGCTTCGGCCGCGAGCCCCGGGTGTTGCTGCTCGGCCACCACGACACGGTGTGGCCGGTCGGCTCGCTGGAGCGGCTCCCGTTCGAGGTGCGGGACGGGGTGCTGCGCGGGCCGGGCTGCTTCGACATGAAGGCCGGGCTGGTGATGGCCTTCCACGCGCTGGCGGCCCTGGACGACCTGGACGGCGTGACCCTCCTCGTCACCGGCGACGAGGAGCCGGGCTCCCCCACGTCCAGGGAGCTGGTCGAGGACGAGGCACGCGGGTGCGCGGCGGCTCTGGTGCTGGAGGCCGCCGGTCCCGGCGGCGCGCTGAAGACCGAGCGCAAGGGCGTGTCCCGCTACGAGGTCCTGGTACGTGGACGGGCCGCGCACGCCGGGCTGGAGCCGGAGCGCGGCGTGAACGCGACGGTCGAGGTGGGCCACCAGATCGCGGCCGTGGCGGCGCTGGCCGACCCCGCGCTGGGCACGACCGTCACCCCGACCCGCCTGGAGGCGGGCACCACCGTGAACACCGTCCCGGCGCGGGCCCGCTTCGAGGTGGACGTGCGCGTACGGGACGCCGCCGAGCAGCGGCGCGTGGACGCGGCGATGCGGGCGCTGCGGCCGGTGCTGCCCGGCGCGGGTGTGGCGGTCGGCGGCGGCCCGAACCGGCCGCCGCTCCCGGCCTCGGCGTCGCGGGAGCTGTTCGACCGGGCCCGCCGGCTCGCCGGCGCGCTCGGGATCGGCCCGCTCGCCTCGGTCGCCGTAGGCGGCGCCTCCGACGGCAACCTCACCGCCGGGACCGGCACGCCCACCCTGGACGGACTCGGCGCGGTCGGCGGCGGCGCCCACGCCGACGACGAACACGTGCTGGTCGCGGAGCTGCCGGGACGGACCCGGCTGCTCGCCGCGCTGGTCGCCGAGCTGCTGGCGGCGGAGAGGGCCCGGCCGGGCGGCGACGCCGCCGGTTGTCCACCCGGACGAAACCGGCGCCACCGCCCGGTGCTCGCCGACCAGCTACGGGACGGAAGCGGCTGCGACCATGACCGGCGTGACTGATCTCATCCGTGACCGCCGCGAGTCCCGGCTCGTCGAGGCCGCCTGCGAAGCGGCACGGGCCGCCGCGGACGGCGCGGGCATCGACATCCGCCCCTTGGACAGCGTCGGCGAGCTGGAGGCCGTCCGCCGCCTGTACGAGCACATCTGGCGTACGGGCGAGAACAACCCGCCGGTGACGGCCGACCTGCTGCGCGCGATGGCGAAGGCGGGCAGCTACGTGAGCGGCGCCTTCGACGGGGACCGGATGGTGGGCGCCTGCTTCGGCTTCTTCTCCCCGCCGGCGCGCGGGGCGCTGCACAGTCACATCGCCGGCGTGCTGGCGAGCACGCAGGGCCGCAACGTCGGCTTCGCGATGAAGCTGCACCAGCGCGCCTGGGCGATGTCGCGCGGCGTCGGCGAGATCTCCTGGACCTACGATCCGCTGGTACGCCGCAACGCGTACTTCAACCTGGCCAAGCTGGGCGCCGATCCGGCCGAGTACCTGCCGAACTTCTACGGCCCCATGGACGACGACATCAACCGCGCCGACGACACCGACCGCGTCCTGGTCCGGTGGCGGCTGGAGACGCCCGGCGTCGAGGCGGCCTGCGCGGGCCGGCCGAGGCAGGCGGACGCGGCGGCGGCCCGCGCGGCGGGCGCGGCCGTGGCGCTGGAGGTCTCGGCGGCGGGCGGCCCGCTGGTCCGGTACGCCGGCACGCCCACGGTGCTGGTCGGCATCCCCGGCGACGTGGAGGCCATGCGCGAGAGCGACCCGGCCCGCGCCGCGGACTGGCGCGGCGCGCTGCGGGACGTGCTGGGCGACCTGCTCGCCGGGGGCGCGCGGGTACGCGGATTCGACCGGACAGGCTGGTACATCGTGGACAGACAGGAGTCGGAGTGAAGATCACTGGGGTCGAGATCCGTACGGTCGAGATGCCGCTCGTGACGCCCTTCCGCACGTCGTTCGGCACCGAGACGGTACGGGAGGCGCTGCTGGTGCGCGTGGTCACCGGCGAGGCCGAGGGCTGGGGCGAGTGCGGCGCGGGCACGGCGCCCCTGTACTCCTCGGAGTACACGCACGCCGCCGCCGACGTCCTGGCCCGCTACCTGATCCCGGCGCTGGCCGGGGTGCCGGACCTGGACGCGCACCGGGTCGCCCCGGCGCTGGCGCCGTTCAAGGGGCACCGCATGGCCAAGGCCGCGCTGGAGACGGCCGTCCTGGACGCGGACCTGCGGGCCCGCGGCGTCCCGTTCGGCCAGGCGCTCGGCGCCGTACGCGACACCGTGCCGTGCGGGGTTTCGGTGGGGATCACCGAGTCGATCCCGGCGCTGCTCGACGCCGTGGCCGAATACCTGGACGCGGGTTACCTGCGGATCAAGCTGAAGATCGAGCCCGGCTGGGACATCGAGCCGGTCCGGGCCGTACGCGAGCGGTTCGGCGACATCCCGCTCCAGGTGGACGCCAACACCGCGTACGGGCGCGCCGACCTGCGGCACCTGACCGGCCTGGACCCGTTCGGGCTGCTGCTGATCGAGCAGCCGTTCGCGCAGGACGACCTCATCGGGCACGCCCGGCTGGCCGAGCGGATCACCACGCCGGTCTGCCTGGACGAGTCGATCGTCTCGGCCCGCGCCGCCGCCGACGCGATCGCGCTCGGGGCCTGCCAGGTGGTGAACATCAAGCCGGGCCGCGTGGGTGGTCACCTGGAGGCCAGGCGCATTCATGACGTGTGCGCGGCGCACGGCGTGCCGGTGTGGTGCGGCGGCATGCTGGAGACCGGGGTGGGCCGGGCCGCCAACATCGCGCTGGCCGCGCTGCCCGGGTTCCTGCTGCCGGGCGACACCTCGGCCTCCGACCGCTACTACCGGACCGACCTCACGCCGCCGTTCCGCCTGGTGGACGGGCACCTCGCCGTACCGGAGGGGCCGGGGATCGGCGTCACCCCGATCCCGGAGGTCCTGGACGACGTCACGGTCAGGACGACCTGGGTCCCGCTGCCGTCCTGACCGGCTCGTCCGTCCTGATGCTTCGTCCGTCCGGACGGAGGTGCGGGGAGCAGTTCGTCAGGGTTCGTCCATTTGGACGGATGCGCGGGTAGCATTTCGTCATGCCGGACGAACGACGCCCCACCGTGGCGGCGCTAGCTTCGGGAGCGTGCTTGTCCCCGTGACCGGCCTCCCGCGCGCCAGCCTGGGCCGCGTCCTGGAGGAGCTCGGTACCACCCTGCTCGACGTCGTCTGCGGCGACGCCCGGCTGGCCCAGGACGTCGGCGGCGTCGTCATCCACGACCCGCTCGACGAGCCCGAGCTGCCCCGCGACGCGCTGGTCCTGGGCGTCGGCCTGCACGACCCGGCCGACATCACCCGGGTCGTGACCCGGCTCGGCCGCCACGGCGCCGCCGCGCTGATCGTCCGCGCCCCGGTCGTCGCCGACGACAAGCTGGCCGCGGCGGCGCGCGAGGCGGGCGTGACGGTGCTGGCCTTCGCCCGCGGCGCGTCCTGGACGCACCTGGCGGGCATGTTGCGCACGCTGACGTCCGAGAGCGGCCGGAACGACGCCGACGCCCCCACCGTCGGCCGGATCCGGTCCGGCGACCTGTTCGCCGTCGCCAACGCCATCGCCGCGCTGCTCGACGCGCCCGTCACCATCGAGGACCGCAACTCGCGGCTGCTGGCCTTCTCCAGCCGCCAGGAGGACACCGACACCTCTCGCGTGCGGACGATCCTCGGCCGGCAGGTCCCGGAGCAGTACACCCGCATCCTGGAGGAACGCGGCGTGTTCCAGGCGATCTACCGCAGCGACCGGCCCGTCTTCGTGGCGCCCCTGCCCGACCCGGACGGCACGATGCAACCGCCGGCCCTGCCCCGGACGGCGATCGCGGTACGCGCCGGCGACGAGATCCTCGGCACGATCTGGGTCGTCGTCCCCGCGCCCCTGGACGAGGAGCGCGGCCAGGCGCTCTACGAGGCGTCCAAGCTGGTCGCCATGCACATGGTGTGGCAGCGCGCCGACGCCGACATGGAACGCCGGCTGCGCGTGGAGCTGCTGGGCACGGCGCTGGAGAGCGGGCCAGGAGCCCTGGAGGCCGCGCGCCGCCTCGGCCTGAAGGACGAGCCCGCGGTCGTGCTCGCGCTCACCGTGGTCGGCCCGGCGGGCGAGAACCCGCTGCCCGCGCAGCTCGCCACCGAACGCAAGCGGCTCGCCGACGCCTTCGCCATGCACCTGTCGGCCGTGCATCCCCGGGCCGCCGCCGCGCTGGTCGGCGACGTCGCGTACGGCATCCTGCCCCTCCCGCAGAACCGGCAGGACGCCGAGGAACGCGCGGTCTGGGTCGCCGCCGAGTTCCTGGCCCGCGTCGGCTCCCGCCTGCGCCCGCTGATCGGGGTGGGCCGCCCGGCCGGCGACTGCTCGGCGCTCGCCCGGTCGCGCTCGGGCGCCGATCGGGCGCTGCGCGTCCTGCGTTCCGGGGCCGCCGGGCGGCAGGTGGCCCGCCTGGACGACGTGCACGTGGACGCGCTGCTGCTGGAGCTCGCCGACCTCGTCCCCCGGGACGACGTGCCGAGCGGGTCGATCGCCCGGATCGTCGCCTACGACAGGGAGCACCAGAGCAGCCTGGTCGAGACGCTGGGCGCCTGGCTCGACGCGTTCGGCGACGTCTCCGTGGCCGCCGCCGCGATGTTCGTGCACCCCAACACGTTCCGCTACCGGCTGCGGCGGGCCGCCGAGGTCGGCCGCCTCGACCTCGGCGCCCCGGACGCGCGCCTGTCGGCCATGTTGCAGCTGCGCCTGATGTCGATCAGGTCGGCCCCGGACGACTGACCGCGCCGCGCAGGCCGAGCGTGCCGATCAGGAACGCCAGCCATTCGGCGTCCTGCTCGACCGCCACGTCATGGGGGGTGGCCGCGCCGTGCCCGGCGTCGTCGAAGACGTGCAGCAGGACGGGCTCCCTCCCCTGCTGGGCCGCCTGGAGGCGGGCGGCGAACTTGCGCGCGTGCCAGGGACGGCAGCGCGGGTCGGCCGCCCCCGCCTGGAGGTAGACCGCGGGGAAGACACCGGGACGGACCAGCTCGTACGGGGACATCCGCAGCAACCGCCTGACCTCCTCGGGGTCGTCCGGGTCGGCCCACGCCTTGCGGATGACGAAGTCGAGGTACGGGTCGCGGGTGCCGCCGATCAGGTCCAGCAGCGGCGCCCGCGGCAGGACGGCACGCCACAACTCGGGCCGCGTGGTGACGGCGATCCCGCACATGAGCCCGCCGTCGGAGCCGCCGGTCAGCGCGAGCCGGTCGGCGGCCGTCACGCCCTGCGCGATCAGGTGCTCGGCGACCGCTACGAGGTCGGAGTCGCGTACGTGCCGCCGCTCCCGGTGCGCGGCCCGGTACCAGTCGCCGCCGAACTCGCCGCCCCCGCGCAGGTACGCCTGGACCAGCACGCCCCCGGCGGCCACGAAGGCGGCCAGGTCGGGCTGGTACTGGGGAAGGAGGGGCACGTTGGCGGCCCCGTACGCGGAGATCAGCGTCGGCGCGGGCAGCGCCGGGTCGACTCCGGCCGGCCGCACCACGTGGTACGGCACCTCGACGCCGTCGGCGGCGAGCGCGCGGCCTTCCACCACCTCGGCGTCGAGGGTGACGGCGGGGGCCGCCAGCGTCTGCGGCCCGCTCTCGCCGGGGCGGTGCCGGTAGACGCCCCAGGAGCTGGTCAGGGTGGAGAAGGCGAAGACGAAGTCGTCGGCGGGGAGGCCCGTGGCCAGGGCGGTCAGGGCGAAGAAGGGGGCGGCCAGCGCGCCCCGGCCGGGCAGGGGCACCTCGCCGGTGACGGCGCCCGCGCGGTCGATGATCCGGACCCTGGCGAACGTGCGGTCGAACTCGCTGAGGTACAGGTGCTCGCCGACCGGGGTGAGGGAGCGCAACACCGTGTCGCCCTCGGGGACCAGCTCGGTCCACCCCGACGGGTCGTCCGGGTCGGCGGCGTCGAGCGGGATGGCGACCACCCGGCCGCGCGGGGCGCCGACGTCGGTCACGGCCACGTAGCGGTCGCCGACGACGTGCCCGGCGACCGTGCCGGCGCACCGGGTGACGAAGGGACGCCAGGCCGCCCCTGGCTCGGACAGGTCGCGGACCGCGACGGGGATCGGGCTGCCCACCCGGTGGGCGGCCACGGCCCACCGGCCGTCCGGCGAGAACTGCACGAGCGTGTACTCCCGGGAGCCCGCCGGGACCGGGACCGGCTCCACGACGGTCTCCCCCGGCGGCCCGAGCCGGTGGGTGAACACCGCCTGCTCGAACTCCTCCGGTGGCCCGGTGAGCGCGAAGAAGGAGAAGCCGCCGCTGTCGGGCCGCCACGACACGCCGCCGGTCCATGCGCTGTGCAGGACCTGCTCCGGCGCGCCGCCGAGCGGCCGGCCGGTGTCCACCTCGACGAGCCGGATCGTGTTGTGCTCGCTGCCGTCGGTGCACACGCCCAGAGCCAGGACGCGGCCGTCCGGCGAGGGCGCGAGCCAGGACAACACCGCCGGGCCCCGCCCGGTCCCGAGCACGGCGAGATCGGCGACGGTCCGGCCCTCGCCGTACGGCCGGTCGGCGACGACCACGACCGGCGCCGTCCCGCCCGGCGGGGTGACCGCGCGGAACCAGCGCCCGGCCGCGTACCTGGGCAGGGCCGGGCGGGACCCGCTGTCGTAGGCCCGGATCAGGTCCCGGACGGCCGCCGGGTCCTGCCCGTCGTAGACGACGGAGGCGGCCAGCTCGGCCTGCCGCCGCTGCCACCGCCGCACCTCGGGCGTCTCGGGCTCCAGCCAGCGGTACGGATCGGGCACGCGGACGCCCGCGACGTCCTCGACGACCTCGACGGTGCGCGCGGGCGGGTAGGGAAGGGTCACGGTGACTCCGGCTGTTCGGGGTGCGGGGGCTGGTGGGCGTCCGGCGGCGCGGCGGACCCGAACTCCGCGCGGAGCCGTTCGAAGGCGCCGGGGACCCGGCCGACCCGGCGGACGTGGATCAGGGCGTCGTAGGCCGCCGGGAAGTCGTCCACGGGGTCGAGGCCGCCGCTGGCGAGCGTGCCGTCGATCCCGTCGAACAGCTCGCCCGGCGCGCGGCGGAGGTCGACGACGGTCACGGGCGGGCCGAGGCGGTCCAGCGGCGTCTCGACGCAGTTGGGCGGCAGGGTCCGCGTCACGAGGGAGACGTCGCAGTCGTACGGGCGCGGCGAGCGCTGCGTGAAGCGGACCTCCGGGCCGTGGCCGTAGGTGCTGCCGATGACGACCAGGCCGGCGCCCAGGGACGGGGCGAGCAGCCCGCCCAGCGTGGGACGGCCGTGGAAGGGCGTACGCCGGACGTGGGAGTTGTGGGCGCTCACCACGATCCGTTCCTCGCGTTCGAGCACCCAGGCGACGGTCTCGGCCATGAACCGTTCCCGGGGGTAGGGCCCGTCCGGCGGCACACCCTCCTCGGCCTCCTCGGCGAAGGCCAGGAGGGAGGCCGCGCAGCGGCGCAGCACCGGGTCGCCGAGCGGGAACGCGCGTCCGGCCAGGTCGCGCAGCCCCGCGAGCAGGTGGGCTCGGGCGTCGGCGGGCATGGCCGCGTAGCGGACCGCCGCCTCCGTCCGGCCGCCCAGGTCGCTCAGCCGCAGCAGCTCCTCGTCGCCCGGCCGGGCCGGCATCCGCGCCAGGCAGGCGCGCACCGCCGGACCGGGCGAGGTGGACGATCCGGGCAGGTCCATGCCGTAGAAGGACACCTTCGCCGGTTCGCCGGAGTTGCGGCGGCGCATCCAGTCCAGTTGCCGCCGCATCGGCTCGCACTCGCCGAACCGGTAGGTGATGCCGTCGCGGGCGACCGCCTCGACCTGCCCCGGCCCGCCGTGGACCCACGCGTCCACGGCCAGCCCTTCGGCGAAGCCGGACTCCATCACGAAGGCCGAGAATCCCAGCTCCCGGACGAGGATGCGGAACAGCCGGTCCTTGAGCCGGTAGAACTCCGGCACGTTGTGCGCCCCCTCGCCGACGGCCACCACCCGCGCGTCCCCGACCAGGTCCCGCACCGTACGGGCGTCGTCGAGGTCGGCGGCCTCCGGGGCGAGGTGGCGCAGCGGCCGGGCGAACGCTTCCTGGATCATGCGTGGTAGTACCAGAGCTCGGGCGTGTACAGGTAGCTGAGCAGGGCCCGGAACGACGACTGCGGGCCGGACAGCGTGTCCTTCCACACGACCAGGGTGTGGGGGGTCGGGAAGAACAACACGGGCAGGTCCTCGGCGATCCGGGTCACCTCGGCCGACAGGGCCTTGGCGTCGGCCCCGAACGTGGAGGCGTCGATCAGCCGGTCCACCTCGGCGTTGCCATAGCTGCCCAGGTTGAAGCTGCCCTTGGTGTTGAACACGGTGTTGCTGCTGGGGTAACCGGCCGCCAGGTAGAGCGGCCCGTAGTCCTGCATCGCCCACTCGTTCCTGCTCGCGGGCGCGAAGGTGTTGCCGTAGTTGCTGTACATGTAGGTCAGGGACTTGGTCACGATCTTGACCTCGATGCCGAGCTTCTTGGCCGCCGAGGCGAAGGCGACGTCCCGGGCGCCGACGTAGGCGGGGGTGTTCGCGGAGGCCAGGGTGAAGCTGATCTTCTGGCCGCGCGGGATGCCGGCGCCGCACTCGCCCGGCCCGTCGCCGGGGCGCGCGCAGGTGGTGGCGCCGTTCGGAGTGACCTGCCAGCCGTTGCCGGTGAGCAGCTTCTCCGCCGCCGCCGGGTCGTGCGGGTACGGCGGCGTCCCGCCGAACGCGGGCGGGTACGGCGAGCCGCTGCCCGCCGTGCTGTAGTTCGGCGACCCGGCGCCGTTGTAGATGCCCCGGCCTGCGATGTAGCCCGGCTGGTCGATGAGCTGTTGGAGGGCCTGCCGGACGTACGGCTGGGCGATGATCTTGTCGAAGCCGTTCACCGTGTTGCCGAAGTTGATGGTCAGCGCGTCGAACCGGGCGGGCGCGGGCGCACCGTAGACGTTGAACCCCTTCGCCTTCAGCGCGCCGATCTGGGCGATGAAGCTGGAGTCCAGCGTGCCGACGGTGAGGTTGCCGGCCTTGAACTGGTTGAGCACCGCCGAGGCGGAGGTGAACGCCTTGAAGTCGACCTGGTCGAGCCGCGACTCGCCGGGCCCGCTGTAGGACTCGTTGGGCGCCAGCGAGAACGACCCCGTCGTCGGGTCGAAGCTCTTGAGCCGGAACGGCCCGTTGACCACCTGCCACAGCGGGTTCGTGGCGAACGTGGACTGGGACTCCGACTCCTTCGTGAGGTACTTGTAGATCGCCTTGGCGTTCTTCGGCTCGGTGTAGTCCAGGTGCGGCCCGCCGGCGCGGTCGACGTTCCACGCCTTGGACGGCATCACGTACAGCAGCGTGAGCATGGACATCAGGTACGACGGGTTGTACGCGGTCTCCAGCGCGAGGGTCAGCGTGTCCGGCGCGGCGGCCTTGGCGGTGACCCCGTCGGGGAACTGGCCGGGCGTGTAGAAGCTCCAGTTGGCCGGGCTCTCCGCGAGCGCCGCCTTGAGCAGGGTGAGGGAGAAGACGACGTCCTCGGCCGTGACCGGGGTGCCGTCGGACCACTTGTAGTCCTTCATCTTGATCGTCACGGTCTTGCGGTCGGGGCTGTAGGCGGGGGGCTCGGCCAGGCTCAGCTCGGCGTCGGCGACCTGGTCGCCCTCCCCGCTGGGCCGGTAGAGGGAGCGCCACATCAGGCCGCGGGCGATGACCGTCCCGTTGGCCGAGGCCGGCGGGTAGGGGTAGATGTAGTTCGGGCTGAGTCCGGGGGTCAGCGCGACCGTGACCGCGCCACCGTCCTTGGGCTTGCCCGACTGCGCCGGCTGGCTGGCGTAGCCGGCGGCGGCGTCCTTCGCGGCGCCCCCGCCGCCGGTGCACGCGGTGGCGGCCGTCACCACCGCGGCGGCGAGCACCACCGCCAGGCG
The DNA here is from genome assembly GCF_014648435.1 of Nonomuraea spiralis. Lineage (GTDB taxonomy): Bacteria > Actinomycetota > Actinomycetes > Streptosporangiales > Streptosporangiaceae > Nonomuraea > Nonomuraea spiralis. The sequence goes on along the minus strand of NZ_BMRC01000007.1, from coordinate 220,382 downwards.
TGCTCGCTGCTTTCCGGACACGTGCGTCATGACAGGCTCCCTACATGTGGGGTGGAAGTGCGCGAGGAGGGCAGAGGGGCGGGCTCAGTCGGCCCGCCGCCCGACGGCGTCGCGCAGGGCGTCGGCGAGCAGGTTGAGCGCCAGCACCGTGAGGACGATGCAGCCGCCGACCGGGTAGATCAGCCACCAGTAGTCGGCCGAGATGTAGGCGACGCCGCCGGCGAGCTGGCTCCCCCAGTCCTCGGTCGGGTACGTCAGCCCGAACCCCAGGAATCCCAGGGCGGCGACGACGAGGATCGCGTCGGCGACCTGGAAGGTGATGTTGACGATGATCACGCCGAGCGCGTTCGGGATCAGGTGGGTGAGGATGAGCCGCCGCCGGGAGGCGCCCATGACCCGCGCGGCCAGCACGAACTCCCGCACCCGCAGCGTCAGCACCTCGCCGCGCACCAGCCGGGCGGAGACCAGCCAGGAGAATCCGCCGATGACCAGGCTCAGCGACAGCGCGTCGGCGTGGAAGCGGGCCGACAGGATCAGGACGAAGAACAGGAACGGCACCGAGAGCATGACGTCGACCAGGCGCATCAGGAACCCGTCCACCACTCCCCCGGCCAGCCCGGCGACGGCGCCGTACAGGGTGCCGATCGTGGTGGCGAACAGGGCGGCGAGCAGCCCGATCTGCAGGGACAGCCGGCCGCCGGCCATCAGCCGCCCGAGCACGTCGAACCCGTTGGCGTCCGTGCCGAGGGGGTGCCCGGGGCCGGGGGGCAGGGCCGCGTTGACCAGGTCCACGTCGACCTGGTTGGTGGGGTGGAGCAGCGGCCCGAGGAAGCAGAAGCCGAAGATCAGCAGCAGGATCAGGCCGCCCGCCAGCCCGAGCGGGCTGCGCCGGATCACGCGCGGCGACGGGAAGCGGTTCCGCGCCGGAGCGATCCCGGCCGTCTCGTCACCGGACCGTGCGTGCAGGTTCTGTGCGGTCATTTCCTCAGCTCGATTCGGCGGTCGGCGGCCGCGACCACAAGGTCGGCGACGAAGTTGCCGGCCACGGTCAGGACACCGCCGATGAGGGTGTAGGCGAGCAGCACGGGATAGTCCTCGCGTTGCAGGCTGTTGAGGAACAGCAGGCCGAGGCCGGGATAGTTGAACAGCGACTCGACGATCAGGTTGCCCGCCAGCAGCGTGGGGATGAGCGTGCCGACCAGCGTGACCAGCGGCAGGCAGGCGTTGCGCAGCAGGTGGCGGAGCAGGATCAGCCGCTCCGGCAGGCCCTTGGCCCGCGCCACCCTGATGTAGTCCTGGCCGAGCTGGTCCAGGGCCGAGGAACGCTGGTACTGCGCGAAGACGGCGACACTGGCCGCGGCGAGCGTGATGACCGGCAGCGCCATGGCCCGCGGATCGGTGAAGACCACCCACGGCGAGTGCGACTGGGACGCCTCTGCCGGGAAGACGGGCAGCGCCTGGCTGAAGACGGCGATCAGGATCAGCCCGAGCAGGAACGACGGCGTCGCGTAGAGCACGTACGACGCGGCCGTGAGCAGCCGGTCGGCCAGGCTGTTGCGCCGGACGGCCTGGAGGATGCCGAGCGGCACGGCGATCACCAGCGCCACCGCCAGTCCGGCCGCCGACAACATCGCGCTGCGGCCGGCGTTCTGCCCGAGCAGGGTCGCCACGTTCTCGTTCAGCTTGTACGACCTGCCCAGGTCCGCGTGGGCGAGCTGGCCCAGGTAGCTGACGTATTGAGCGAGGACCGGGCGGTCGAAGCCGTGCCGGGTGTTGAAGTCGGCGACCGCCTCCGGCGAGGCGCGCTGTCCCAGGACGACCCGGCCTGGGCTGTCCGAGACGAGGTTCAGCATGAGGAACACCACGGCGGAGATCCCGAGCAGGACGACGGCCGAGATCAACAGCCGCCGGACCACGTACCAGGTCATGACTGGGAGACCCCCTTCGGTGAGATGCCCGCGGGTTCGAGCGGCCGCAGCGGGTGGTGGCAGGCGACCTGGTGGGTGCCGGTGACCGGCCGCGGGAGGGGTTCGGTCCGGGCGCACAGCTCGTCGGCGAGGGCGCAGCGGGTGCGGAACCGGCATCCGCTGGGCGGGTCGATCGGACTCGGCAGCTCGCCGCGTACCCGGGCGCCGCGCGGGGGCCGGGCCTGCGGGTCCGCGTCGGGGACGGCCGCGAGCAGCCCGGCGGTGTAGGGGTGGGCGGGGGTGCCGTACACCTCCTCGGTGGTGCCGGTCTCGACAAGTTTGCCCAGGTACATGACACCGACCCGGTCGGCCAGGTACCGGACGACGGCGAGGTCGTGCGAGATCACCACGCTGGAGAGCCCGCGTTCGGCCTGGATGCCGCGCATCAGGTTGAGCACCTGGGAGCGGATGGACACGTCCAGCGCGCTGACCGGCTCGTCGGCGACCAGCACCGCCGGGTCGAGGGCGAGCGCGCGGGCCAGGTTCACCCGCTGCCGCTGCCCGCCGGACAGCTCGTGGGGGTAACGTTCCATGACGCTCTCGGGCAGGCCGACGTCCCGCAGCAGCTCGCGGGCGCGGGCGGTCCGGTGGGCGCGACCGCCTGCGCCCTGGATCGCGAGGGGTTCGCGCAGGATCGTGCCGATGCGCATCCGGGGGTCGAGGGCGGCGCCGGAGTCCTGGAACATCATCTGGAGCCGGCTGCGGCGCTCCCCGAGCGCCCGCGCGCTCATCCGGCTGACCGGCTCGCCGTCGAAGATCACTTCACCGGACGTGGGCCGGTCGAGGGCCACGAGCATCCTGCCCAGGGAGGACTTGCCGCAGCCCGACTCGCCCACCAGCCCGAACGTCTCCCCCGCCGCCACCTCGAAGCTCACGCCCGAGACCGCCTTGAGGGTACGGCGCCCGCCGAACAGCCCCCTGCCGCCCACCGGGTACTCGCGCCTGAGGTCCACGACACGCAACCGCGGCTCGGCGGGACGCTCGGCGGGCGCGGCCGGGCGGGCCGTGAACCGGCTCCTGACCAGGTCGGCCGGGCCGGAGGCCGGGTGGTGGCAGGCGTGGACGTGCCCGCCGTCCTCCGCCGAGGCGGCCGGGCGCTCCTCCTGGCACCGGTCCGTGGCAGCCTCGCAGCGCGGCGCGAACGGGCAGCCGGGCGCGGCCACGGTCAGGTCGGGCGGCGCGCCGGGGATGCTGAACAGCCGCTCGTCCCTGTCGTGGGTGAGCGAGGGGATCGAGGAGAGCAGGGCGTGCGTGTAGCGGTGGCGGGTCCGGCCGAACAGCACGGGAGTGGGGGCGGTCTCGGCGACGCGGCCGGCGTACATGACGGCGACTCGGTCGGCGTGCCGGGCGATCACCCCCATGTCGTGCGTGATGAGGATCATCGACATGCCGAGCCGGGACCGCAGGTCGTCGAGGAGGTCGAGGATCTCGGCCTGGATGGTCACGTCGAGGGCCGTGGTCGGCTCGTCGGCGATGACCACCCGCGGCTCGCAGGCCAGGGCCATCGCGATCATCACGCGCTGCCGCATGCCGCCCGAGAGCTGGTGGGGGTAGTCGTCCATCCGCTCGGCCGGGCGCGGCAGCCCGACCAGGGCCAGCACCTCCGCGGCGCGCTCGCGGGCGGCCCGCCTGGACGCGCCGTGGTGCAGCCGTACCGGCTCGGCGACCTGCTCGCCGATCCGCCGGGTCGGGTTCAGCGCCGTCATCGAGTCCTGGAACACCATCGCGATCTCGTTGCCGCGCAGGGCCCGGTAGCGGGCGGCGGGCAGTCCGACCAGTTCCTCGCCGCCGAAGTCGATCGAGCCGCCGGTCACCCGGCCGCCGGCCGGGAGCATGCCCATGATCGCGAGGCCGGTCATGGACTTGCCGGACCCGGTCTCGCCGACGACCCCCAGGGTCTCGCCGCGGTTCAGCACCAGACCGACGTCCGAGACCGGGCGGACGACCCTGTCCCCGCGCCGGATCTCGACCGACAGATCCCGGATCGCCAGCACGCGATCGCTCTCCAAATCCATCCGACGATAGTGGGACCCGTGCCACCTGCGGTGTTCGTCGCGGTCATCGAACGTTCGGGCCCGCGTTCGTCCGGGCGTACCAACTGATCGGCGGGGGCCGGACATGGGAACGACCCGCCCGGCGCGCGGCGCGGGCGGGTCGTCCCCGGGTGCGGATGGTCCTGGTGCTTGGGCTCAGTCGGGGGTGCGGCGGTCGGCGCGGCCGTCGTGCAGGTATCGGGCGCGGCCGGTCCCGTCGTCGCCAAGGAAGGCGATCGGCGCGTGCACCCCGCGCTCGGGTTCGAGCGGGAGCAGCACGTCGCCGCGCCAGCCGACCAGCTCCGTGCGGTACGGCACCTCGTCCAGCTCGGCGGTGATCCCGACGGGCGTGCGCAGCAACCACACCCGGCCCGTCTCGTCCCTGGTCACGGCCGTCTCGCAGGTGCTCGACGTGTACGTGCCGACGTACCGGGAGGCGTCCGCGGGCGGCACGGCGGGGCCGGGCGCCGGCGGCGCGGGCAGCTCGATCCCGGCCAGCTCGCCCAGCACGCGGCCGGCGATCTCGGCGAACACCGGCCGCGACCGGCCGCCGTTGGCGACGATCACCACGGCCACGTCGCGTCCCGGCACCGCGCGCAGGCACGCCGACTGTCCGATCGTGCTGCCGTCGTGGCCGACGACCATGCCTCCGGGCAGGTCGAACAGCTCCCATCCCAGGCCCCACGCCGTGCCCTGGGCGATGTCGGGCAGCCTGACCTGCGGCCGCCGCATCGCGCTGACGCCCTCCTCGCTCAGCACCCGGACGCCGTCCGGGCCGGTGCCGCCGGCGAGGTGCATGCGGGCGAAGGCCAGCAGGTCGCGCGGGCGCATCGCCAGCATCGACCCGGCGGGCGCGTTCGAGCGGGCCAGCGCCCACACCGGGGTCGGCTCGTACGGGCCGTCCGGCGTCCGCTGCACGTGCCCGACCGCCGTACGGTGGACGATCGCCTCGTACGGGTCGCAGGCGGCGTGGGTCATGCCGAGGGGCGTGAACAGGTGATCCCGCATGCAGTCGTCGAACGGCCGCCCGCGCACGACCTCGACGATCCGGCCCAGCACGCAGTAGCCGGCGTTGTTGTAGGAGAACATCTCCCCTGGCTCGAACAGCTGCGGCACCTCGCGCAGGAGGTCCACGTACTTCTCGACGCAGTCGTCGCCCTTGCCGGTGTCGGTGAAGACGTCCCCCTCGAAGCCCGCGACGTGGCACATGAGCTGCCGGGTGGTGATCCGCCGCGCGGCCCGCTCGTCGCCGATCCGGAACCGCGGGAGATAGGTCCGTACGGGCGCGTCGAGGTCGAGCCTGCCCTCCTCGGCCAGTTGCACGGCCAGCGTGGCGGTGAGCACCTTGGTGATCGAGCCGATCTGGAAGAGGGAGTCGGGGGTGGCCTCGACGCCCGTGGCCGTGCTCAGCGTCCCGGCGGCGACCTCGACCGTCTCCCCGCCCGCGTGGACCGCCACGGCGGCCCCGGGCACCTGGTTGTCGGCGAGCAGCCCCGCCAGCCGGCGCCGCAACCACGCGCCGATCCCGTCCAGCTCCGGCACCGGTGTCCCCCCTGGCTCGATTCGACACGACCTTAGAGCCGGCGGGGATCGTCCCGTTCGTTCGATTCCATCACGCATGCCACGTCCGTTCGTCGGGACGACCGAAGCGATGATCTATGACAGATATTTCAGTATTGCCTGACTCGCTGTCATATGCGATGTTCCGCTCACAAGCCGCATGAGCGCAGCTCATGTCACCCCCGGAGAAAGGCGTCACCATGCGTCGAATCTCAACCCTGTTAGCCCTGGCCTCCGGCGTCTGCCTGGCATTGTCCGGCTGGGCCACCGCCGCCGAGGCCACCTCCCCGGCCGCCGCCGACCAGCAGCGCTACATCGTCCAGCTCTCGGGCGTGTCGCGGGCTCAGGTGGCGAACGAGGCGCAGCAGCAGGTCACGGAGCACAAGGGTGTGCTGGTGGGCACCTACCGGTACGCCTTCCAGGGCTACACCGCGCTCCTCACCCCCGACGAGGCCGCCAAGCTCAAGGGCGAGGCGGGCGTGGTCTCCGTCGAGCCCGACCACGAGGTGCACGCCTTCGCCCAGACCGTGCCGTCCGGCATCAAGCGCATCTTCGCCGACCAGAACGCCAACCTCGACATCGACGGCACCGACGACGTCCGTGTGGACGTGGACGCGGCGGTCGTCGACACCGGTGTCGACCTCGACCACCCCGACCTGAACGTGGTGGCCAGCACCAACTGCACCAGCGGCGTCTGCTCGGGCACCGGTGACGACGACAACGGGCACGGCAGCCACGTGGCCGGCACGATCGGCGCCATCGACAACTCCATCGGCGCGGTCGGCGTCGCCCCCGGCGCCCGCATCCACGCGGTCAAGGTGCTCAACTCGGCGGGCTCCGGCACGCTGGCCGGCATCGCGGCGGGCCTGGACTGGGTCGTGGCCAGGGCGAGCACGATCGAGGTCATCAACCTGAGCCTCGGCTGCGAGGGCTGCACCAGCTCCGCGATCAGCAGCGCGATCACGAACGCCACCAACGCGGGCATCGTCGTGGTCGTGGCGGCGGGCAACAGCTCCTCCGACGCCGCCACGTTCTTCCCGGCCAACCACCCCGACGTCGTCACCGTCTCGGCCGTGACCGACTTCGACGGGCAGCCGGGCGGCCTGGCCGGCACGATCACCGTCCCGTGCCGGACCGACGGGGCCGTCGACACCGACGACACGCTCGCCTGGTTCTCCAACTACGGCACCACCATCGAGGTCGCGGCCCCGGGCACCTGCATCTACTCCACGTGGATGAACGGCGGCTACAACACCATCAGCGGCACCTCGATGGCCAGCCCGCACGTCGCCGGCGCGGCGGCCGTACTGACCAGCGGCACGCACAAGACGACCAACCGGGCCGGGGCGCTGGCCGTACGGGACAAGCTGAAGGCCACGGGCAACCTCAACTGGACCGACGACGCCACCGACGGGGTCAAGGAACGGCTGCTCGACGTGCACGACGCCACGCAGTACCCGCCGACCACGGGCGGCAACCAGTCGCCGGTCGCCAGCTTCACCCAGTCGTGCGACAACACCACGCGGGTGTGCTCGTTCAACGGGTCGGGCTCCAGTGACCCGGACGGGACCATCGCCTCGTACGCGTGGACCTTCGGCGACAGCTCCTCGGGCACCGGCGCGACCGTGTCGCACACCTACGCCGCCGCCGGGACCTACACCGTGACCCTCACCGTGACGGACAACGGCGGGGCCACGAACTCCACCAGCGCGAGCATCACGGTCGGGACCACTCCGGGCAACTGCACCGGCTACACGACGCCGTTCTCCGGCAACCTGACCAGCGGGCAGAACGTGTACTACCCGAACAGCACCGGCTACACGGCGGCCGCCGGGACGCACCGAGCCTGCCTCGACGGGCCCACCGGGGTGGACTTCGACCTGTACCTGCAGAAGCAGGGCATCCTCGGCTGGAGCACGGTCGCCAGCAGCAGCGGCACCGGGCCCGACGAGTCGCTGACCTACAACGGGACGGCGGGCACCTACCGCATCCGCGTGCACGCCTACAGCGGATCCGGCGCCTACACCGGCGGCTACACCAAGCCGTGACCCACCTGCTCCACCTGCACCAACGGCCACGCCAGGTCGTGACGACCCGCCTGCACGGGCGTCGCACCAGGCCCTGACGACCCGCCTGCACGGGCGTCGCGGTAGGCCGTGACCGTGCACTCCGCGACCCCGTGCGGCCCACCGCACGGGGTCGCGCCACACCCGGGTACGGGCGGATCAACCGGACACGGGGTCAGCCGGGCAGGGGGTCAGCCGGGCAGGGGGTCAGCCGGGCAGGGGGTCAGCCGGGCAGGGGCTTCCTGGTCGTGGGGCGGGGCTCGATCTCGGGGAAGGAGCCGTCGCCGAACAGGATCCGGGCCGCCACCGCCCGGCCCGCGCGACCGCGCAGCGCGGCCACCGCCGCCTCCGCCGCCAGTGGCGACCGCACCCCGGCGAACACCCGCCGCAACAACAACCGCCCCCGGAACCGGGCCCGCAACGCGGCCCCGTCGTACCGCCCCAGCACCCCTTCGTCACCGGTACGCAGGAACCCGGCGACGACCGCCGCGGCCAGTTCGGACATACGCAGGCAGGGGTCCAGCCCACCGGCCGTCAGCGGCGACACCGCGCCCGCCGCGTCCCCGACGAGCAGCCCGGACGGGCACGCCAGCCGCCGCAGCACCCCGCCGACCGGGATCGGACCGCCCCGCCGCTCGACCGGCCCGGCGGGCGCGGAACGGCCGGGCGCGTCGGCGGCGAAGGCGTCCAGCAGGTGGCGGACGCCCGCCCGCATCGCCCCCGGATCGCCCGCGACGCCGACGTGCGCGTGCCGCCCGTCGTCGACCACCCACCCCAGGTACCCCGGAGCCACCCGCGGATCCAGCACGCAGTGGAACGCCGGGACGCCCCCGCCCGGCGCGACCGGATGGACGATCTCCGCGCCCACCAGGAAGCGCCGGTTGACGTCGAGGCCGAGATCGCGGGCCACCCGCGACCGGGCGCCGTCCGCCCCCACGACGAACCTGGCCGCCACCGGCTCCGCGCCCTCCAGCCGTACAACGCCCGCCGACGTCCCGGCGTACCGCACGCCCAGCAGGACCCGCGCCCCGGCCGACTCCGCCGCCCGGCGGGCGTGCTCGCTGACGGCGGCCATGTCGGCCACCCGGAACTCGTCCCGGTCGCTGGTGAGCCGGATCGGCGAGCGGCGCGACGGCGGGTACAGCAGCACGTCCCGGACGCCGGGCCCGAGCAGGTGGTCCGGCAGGTCGAAGTCGTCGAGGGTGCGGCGTACGAAGATGCCCGTGGTGCGGATGCCGGCCGACAACGACCTGCGGCGATCGACGACCATGACGTTCAGCTCCCGCCGGGCCAGCAGGCGGGCCGTGCTCAACCCGGCCAGCCCCGCTCCCACGACCAGGACGTCCACTGTCTGCATATTTCTGGACGTTAGGCGCGTTCCGCCGCCCGTGGCGCCGCCTGCACGGTACCCGTCCCCAACCTTCACACCACCGCCACACCCGTTCATCGAGGGGGCGCGTCCCGTCAGGGCGTGCGCGCGAGCAGGCGGCCGGTCAGGCCGTCGACGTAGTCGGGAGTCAGCGGAACGGCTCCGAACAGGACGCGGACGTACATCGGGGCCAGGAGGTGATCGACCACGTCGAGGACCTCCGGAGGGTGCTCGCCCCGGTCGCGGGCCCGGTCGAGCATGACCTGGAGCTGGCGGGAGCGTTCGGCGAGGAACGCCTCGCGCGCCCGTACGCCGTCGTCGCCCGCCGACGACAGGGCGATGACCAGGCGCAGCACGGCCAGGCCGTCGGGACCGGTGACGTCTCTGGCCACGTTGGCCGCGTAGGCGCGCAGGTCGCCGTCCAGGCTGCCGGTGTCGGGGACGGGCGAGGTGGTGGTGAGCCAGGTGATCGCGACGTCCATGGTCAGGGCCTCAAGCGTGCCCCAGCGCCGGTAGACGCTGGTGTCGGCCACGCCCGCGCGGGCCGCGACCTCGCCGACGGTGTAGTTGCCGAAGCCGCGTTCGGCGATCAGGTCGGTGACGGCCCGGTGCACCGCCGTGCGGACCCGGGCGCTGCGCCCGCCGGGACGCCGGGCGGGTTGTCGCTCTTCCTCCATGCCCCAACCCTAACGCAGCCACGACTTGCGTTTGCGGTGGATCGAGCCCTAGAGTCCTCGCCGTAAACGCAGTCACGACCTGCTTTAGAGGCGGGACGAGACCCTGGGCGCCGACGCGTCCGCCGCGACCAGCCGCCGAGCCCCCTCGAAGGAGCCCCACGATGACCTCGGTGATCGACCAGATCGACCGCGCCCTCACCATGACCGGCCTCGTCGTCCAGGGCCTCACCGGCGACCGGCTCGCCGCCCCCGCCCTCTGCCCGGCCTGGGACGTACGGACCGAGCTCAACCACCTGGTCGGCGGCATGCGCATCTTCGCCGCCGAGCTCACCGGCACCGACGCCGGCGCGGCGCACGAGGACGACTGGCTCGGCGACGACCCGCGGGCGGCCTTCGCCCTCGCCGACAGCCTCGACCGCGACGCCTGGCACCGCCCCGGAGCCCTGGACGGGACCGTCCGCCTGGGGTTCGGCGAGCTGCCGGGGCCGATGGCCGCGCTCGTGCACCTCACCGAAGTGCTCGTCCACGGCACCGGCCTGGCCCTGGCCACCGGTCAGGAAGCCCTCGCGGACGACGCCGCGTGCGACGAGCTCCTCACGATCATGCTCGCCATGGATTTCGCCGCCTTCCGGCGGCCCGGCATGTTCGGCCCCGAGGTACCGGCCGACCCCGCCGACCCCGCGCACCGCCGCCTCCTGGCCTTCACCGGCCGCCGCCTCCCGTCCCGCTGAGGGCCGGACGGGAGGCGGGGCCCGCCGGGCGCGGGCCCCGGAGGCCGGGGCCCGCGTCGCGGCTCAGTCCTTCACGGTGACCGTCAGAGCCCCCTGCACCGGCGCGAGGCCGGTCGGGCGCACGGTCAGGGTGCCGGTGTACCGGCCGGGCCCGGCGAACGAGCGGTCCGACCGGGCCGTGAAGGCGTCGTTGACCCGCATGTCCGGGATGCTCGCCGCGCGCGGCGTGGTCAGCGTGACCTCCTCCGTCACCCCGTCGCTCCAGGCGATCGACGCCTTGAGCCCGTCCGCGGCGTGGCCGGGCGCGGTGACCGTCCACGTGGCCCCGGCCGCCTGGCCGGCGCGGACGGTGACCGGCAGGCCGAGGACCTGCAACCTCCACGGGACGTCGGCGGTGGGGAAGAAGTTGACGCCCGCGACCGTCAGCCGCCCGCCGATCACCGACAACCTGGTGCTGAATCCGGCGTAGTCACGCTGGTTCTGCGGGGTCCAGCCGACCTCGGCGGTCGCGATCAGGCGCGGGAAGGAGTAGTACTGCGCCTGGCCGATCCGCCTGATGAACTCGCCCCACAACGCCGACTCCACGCCCAGCACGGACGACTCCGCGACGCCGGGCACGTACGTGCCGGGGTCCCAGTTGTAGTGGCGGTCCAGCCCGCAGACGCCGCCGCAGGCCCAGGTGCCGCCCTGCAGCTGCCGGGAATCCTGCTTCTGCGGGACGTAGGTGTTGGCCGCCGGGGACAGGATCGCCTTGGCCCCACGCTCGTTGACCGCCTTGGCGACGGCGGCCAGGCTGCCGTTCCAGAACTGCACGACGGCGTCGCCCTGGGGCAGGGCGGTGCCGGCGTACTCGTTCCAGCCGACGACGGTCTTGCCGAGGCCCTTCACCGCGGCCGTGAACGCGTCGACCATCTTGACGTAGTCGGCGTGCGGCGTGACGTGCGCCTCGTCGCCGCCGATGTGCAGGTACGGGCCGGGCGTCATCGCGGCGATCTCGGCGAGCACGTGCTGGGCGAACTCGTAGGTGACCGGGGCGGCGGCGTCCAGCGAGGAGTAGCCGACCGAGCCGGTGCCGTTGTGCGGGACGGTGGTCTCCCCCGGCTTGAGCCGCGGCTGCGCGCCCGCCGTGTTGAGCTGCGGGACGGAGTGCAGCGCCGAGTTGACGTGGCCGGGCAGGTCGATCTCGGGGATGACGGTCATGCCGTTCTCCCCTGCGTAACGGACGATCTCGGCGTAGTCGGCCTTGGTGTAGAAGCCGGTGATGCCGGGTTCGGTGCCCCGCTCGGTCATCGCGGTGGCGCCGCCGACGCGGGTGAGCAGGCCGTAGTCGATGCCCGAGGGGTTCGTGGCCGGGTCGCCGACGGCGATGCGCCAGCCCTGGTCGTCGGTCAGGTGCAGGTGCAACCGGTTGATCTTGAACCGGGCGGCGGCGTCGACGGCGGCCTTCACCTCGGCGACCGGGTAGAAGCTGCGGGCGACGTCGAGCATCATGCCCCGGTGCGCGAAGCGCGGGTAGTCGGTGATCGTCACCGCGGGCGCCGTCCACCGCGCGGGCACGGCCGAGCCGGACTCCACCCACTGCGGGAAGAGCTGGCGCAGCGTCTGGACGCCGTTGAGCGCGCCGTTGGGCGTGCTCGCGGCGATGGCGATCCGGCCGGGGGCCACGCTGAGCCGGTAGCCCTCGTCCTCGTGACCGGCCGGCCCCTTGCCGGGGCCGACCTCGACGACGATCGGCGCGACGCCCTCGCCCGCGGTGACGACCGGCAGGCGGTGGCCGGTGGCCGGGCGCAGGGCCCTGGCCAGGTACTCGGCGGGCGCCCGCGCGTCCCGTCCGGCCGCGACGACACGGGTGTTCTTGTGCAGCGTGTACGGCGTCCCGCCCTGTTCCTGGACCTCGACCGGCCTGGGCACCAGGCCCAGGACGGGCTTGGGCGGCGCCGGCGGCCGGTCCCAGATCTCGAACTCCGAGACGGAGTAGCCGTAGGTGGACCAGCGCTGGCGTCCCTGCATGCGGACGTAGGAGACGGGGGCCTGCGACGCCACGTCGATGACGTCGGTCCGCGGGCAGGTGTCGCGTCGCAGCGAGGCCACGTCGGTCCAGGTCGCGCCGTCGGCGGAGGTCTGCAGGACGAAGTCGCGGGCGCAGGCGTTCGGCCAGCGCAGGGTCACGTGGTCGATCTTGGCGGGCGCGGCCAGCCGTACCTGGATCCAGTTGTCGTCGGCGTACTTGGAGGACCAGCGGGTGGCGGTGTTCCCGTCGTTGACCTGCGCGGCGACGAAGTCGGCGCGGTCGAGTTCGACGCTGGAGGCGGTGGCGGTGCCCGCGAGGGCCAGGTTGACGGGTTCGTCGTCGGCGACGGCGGCGTGCGCGCCCGACAGCGGCACGAGGAACGAGGCCACGAGCGCGGCGGTCACGAGATGTCGGCGCATCGGACTCCTTCGGGGAGGGGGGTGGTCATCGCACAGTGTGATCACCCTCACGGATTTACGTCAAGACATGGGAAATAAAAAGCGACATCTCCCCCGTGTTGACCTCTTGCGGAGCACAAGATCCTCTTTTAACGTAAACCCTCAAGAAAAATTAGCGATCGGAGAGCGAGTGACCAGTCCCCGCAACGTCCTGTTCCTGATGACCGACCAGCATCGGGTGGACACCCTCGGCTGCTACGGCAATCCCGTCGTGCGCACCCCTGCGCTGGACGGCCTGGCGGCGGAGGGCACGCGCTTCGACCGGTTCTACACGCCGACCGCCATCTGCACCCCGGCCCGCGCGTCGCTGTTCACGGGGCTGCACCCGTTCCGGCACGGGCTGCTGGTCAACCCCGAGCGCAACGGCGGCGGCCGGGACGAGCTCGCCGACGACCACCCCACCCTGGCCGCGCCGCTGCGGGCCGCCGGCTACAACCTGGGCCACGTCGGCAAGTGGCACATCGGCCGCGAACGCGGGCCCGAGTTCCACGGCATGGACGGCGAGCACCTGCCCGGGGCCCTGAACCCGTTCGACCACCCCTCCTACGAACGCTGGCTGAAGGAGAACGGCCACCCGCCCTTCGCCGTGGACAACCCGGTCTTCGGCAAGGCCCCGAACGGCACCGGCCGCGGCCACCTCATCGCCGGCCGGCTGCGGCAGCCCCCCGAGGCCACGATCGAGGCGTTCCTCGCCGACCGCACGCTGGAGCTGCTGGAAGGCTACGCCGCCGAGTTCCACCGCACCGGCCGCCCGTTCCTGCTGTCCTGCCACTGGTACGGCCCCCACCTGCCCTACCTCATCCCCGACCACTACTACGACATGTACGACCCGGACCTGGTGCCGCTGCCCGCCTCGATGGCCGAGACCTTCGCCGGCAAGCCGGAGGTGCAGCGCCGCTACTCCGAGTACTGGTCGGCCGACCACTTCGACGCCGACGCCTGGCGCAAGCTGATCGCCGTCTACTGGGGCTACGTGACGATGATCGACGACCAGATCGGCCGGCTCCTGACGGCCCTGCGGGAGTTGTCGTTGTGGGACGAGACCTCCGTCGTCTTCACCGCCGACCACGGCGAGTTCACCGGCGCCCACCGCCTGAACGACAAGGGCCCGGCCATGTACGAGGACATCTACCGCATCCCCGGCATCGTCCGGGTGCCCGGCACGACGGCCGCGACCGTGGACGCGTTCGCCAACCTGATCGACCTCAACCCCACCATCCTCGACCTGGCGGGCCTGCCGCCGCAGCAGCCCTGCGACGGCGAGAGCCTGCTCCCGCTGCTGCGCGGCGAGCCCGCCGAGGGCCGGGACTCGGTGGTCGCCGAGTTCCACGGCCACCACTTCCCCTACTCCCAGCGCATGCTCCGGGACCGCCGCCACAAGCTGGTCTTCAACCCGGAAGGCGTGCACGAGCTCTACGACCTGGACGCCGACCCGCACGAACTGCGCAACGTCTACGCCGCCCCCGCCTACGCGGCGGTCCGGCGCGAGCTGACCGTCCGGCTGTACCGGGAACTGCTGCGCCGCGGCGACCCGGCCTACACCTGGATGAGCTACATGGCCGACATCGGCGAGGGCCGCGCCCCCGACGTTGACGGCGTCGCCGACGAGGTGGCATGAGACCGCCCGCGTCACCCCCCGATCCCTCCGTGAGACGAGAAAGGACCCCACGATGAGGCGTCCTCGCACCCTGGTCAGCGCCCTGGCGGCGCTGGCCGTCCTCCTCCCCGCCGCCGCCTGCGGCTCCTCCTCCGAGGGTGGTCCCGAAGCCAAGAGCGTGCGCTTCGGCTACATCGCCGACTTCTCCGGCGCCGCCGCGCTCGCCGCGGCCGACAAGCAGGGCCTGTGGGCCAAGCAGGGGCTGGAGCCCGACCTGAAGGTGTTCACCAACGGCCCGCTGCAGATCCAGGCGCTCGGCTCGGGCGACCTCGACTTCGGCTACATCGGCTCCGGCGCCACCTGGCTCGCGGCCAGCGGCAAGGCCAAGATCATCGCGCCGAACATGCTCGGCCAGGCCGACCGGGTGATCACCTATCCGGGGTCCGGCGTCACCTCGATCAAGGAGCTGAAGGGCAAGAAGGTCGGCGTGCCCGAGGGCACGTCCGGCGACATGATCCTGGAGCTGGCGCTGAAGGAGGCCGGCCTGTCCGGCAAGGACGTGCAGAAGGTCAACATGGACCCGAGCACGGTCGTGACCGCCTTCAGCGCCAAGCAGATCGACGCGGCGGCCATCTGGTACCCGCTGATCGACACCATCAAGAAGAACGTGCCGGACCTGGTGGAGCTGACCAAGAGCGAGGACTACTACCCCAAGCTCAGCT
Source organism: Nonomuraea spiralis (assembly GCF_014648435.1). GTDB lineage: Bacteria > Actinomycetota > Actinomycetes > Streptosporangiales > Streptosporangiaceae > Nonomuraea > Nonomuraea spiralis. The sequence continues at coordinate 205,191 of NZ_BMRC01000007.1, read as the reverse complement.
TCCCCAGCTCGTTCGTCGCCCGCAACGAGCTGGTCGCCGACGACGCCGCCACCGTCACCAAGGTCGTGAAGGTGCTCCAGGAGGCCAACGACTGGGTCGCCGGGCACGCGGCCGAGGCCGAGACCCTGACCGCCACCTTCCTCAAGGCGCCGCCGCAGCAGTTCAAGGGCGCCTCGGCGGTGACGAAGATCCTGCCGACACCCGAGCTGGTCAAGCTGGCCAAGGACGGCACGGCGGGCGGCTGGTACAAGGGCCTGGCCGACCTGTTCGTCACGATGGGCAAGCTCCAGGACTCGCCCGACCCGTCCACGTACTTCACCGCCGACCTGTACGCGTCGGCGTCCGCCGGATGAGATGGCCGGAAAGTTGACCCTGTTCCCCTGCCCACCATCATGGTCCCATGTCGTCACCCACTGACGCGCTTCAGCGGCTGCGCCTGGTGCACGAGGACGCCGTGCTCACCACGCTGCGCGCGTCCGGCGCGCTGAGCCGGGGCCAGCTCACCGAGCGCACCGGACTGTCCCGCAGCACGCTGTTCGCGATCATCTCCGACCTGATGGACCGCGGCGCGGTGATCGAGACGGACGCGGTGCCCGCCGAGCCGCGCGGGCGTGGCCGGCCCGCCGCGCTCGTCTCGCTCAACCCGGCCGCCGGGCTGCTGCTCGGCCTCGACCTGGGGCGGGGCCGGGTGCGGCTGGCCGTGGCCAACGCCGCCCACCAGGTGGTGGCCACCGCCTCCGCCTCCCTTCCGGAGGACGCGGCCCCCCTGGAGGAGGCCGAGGCGGCGATCCGGCTGGCCCGCGAGGTCGCCGCCGAGCGCGGGATCGGCCTCGGCGCGCTGGAGGCCGTCGGCCTCGGCCTGGTCGGCGTCGTGGACGAGACCACCGCACCGGCCCCCCTCGACCTGCCGGGCATCCCGCGTACGCTCCCCGCCTGCTACCTCCCGGTGGCCAGGCGGGTCGCCGAGGAGTTCGGCGTACGGGTGGCCGTGGACAACAACGCCAGGCTCGCCGCGCTGGCCGAGGCCACGTGGGGCGTCGGCCGGTCGGTGCGCGACATGGTCTACGTACGCTGGTCGGTCGGCGTCGGCGGCGGCTTCATCGTCGCGGGCCGGCTGCTGCGCGGCGCGCACGGCGCCGGCGGCGAGATCGGCCACGTCTCCCTCGATCCCGGCGGCGAGCCCTGCCACTGCGGCAGCCGCGGCTGCCTGGAGGGCGGCATCGGCGGCCAGGGCCTGCTCAGGGCGTGCGCCGCGCGCGGGATCCGGCTGTCCGGCCTCGACGCGCTGGTCGCGGCCGCCCAGGACCGGGTGCCGGCCGTGTGCGAGGTCATCGTCTCGGCCGCGGCCGACCTCGGCCGGGTGCTGGCCGGGACCGTCGCCCAGCTCGACCCCGCGCTGATCGTGGTGGGCGGCGAGCTGGCCGGCCTGGGCAGCCTCGTCCTCGACCCGATCCGGGACGCGATCGCCCGGCTGGCCCTGCCCCGCTCCCCCCGCGAGATCGCCGTCGCACAGGCCGACCTGGGGGTGAACGCCTCGGCCATGGGCGCCATCGCCCTCCTCGTGCACGAGGAGCCCTCGATCCCCGCCCACCTCCGCCCGTCCGCCCCCTGATCTCCCCGACCACCCCTGACAAGCGCTGCCCGGAAGGATCCCTGCGACGATGACGAGCCCCGAACCATGACCGCCGTGACCGTGACCGACCCTCCCCCGGCCCCCCGGCGGCGCCTGCCGCGCCCCCGCCGCGCGCTGGTGCTCAACGCGGCCGCCGTCGTGGCGGGCCTGGCCGCCTGGAGCGGGCTGTCGCTGGCCGGCATCCAGGGCCTGTCCAGCCCGGCCGACGTGGCGGCCCGCGCCGCCGAGCTCGTCTCCGACGGCACCCTGCCCGCCGACCTGCTGGCCAGCCTGCGCCGGGTGTTCACCGGCTTCGCGCTCGGCACCGCGCTGGCCGTCCCGGTCGGCTTCCTCATGGGCTGGTACGCCACCGCCCGCGCGCTGATCGAGCCGTACGTGCAGTTCTTCCGGACGATCCCGCCGCTGGCGATCATCCCGCTGGCCATCGTGCTGATGGGCATCGGCGAGACGCCGAAGGTGTTCGTGATCTTCCTGGCGGCGTTCCTGTCGAGCGTGGTCTCCACCTTCCAGGGGGTCCTCGACGTCGACCGGACCCTGATCAACGCGGCCAGGGTGCTGGGCGCCGGCGACCGGACCATCTTCATGAAGGTGATCGTCCCGGCGTCCACGCCGTTCATCATCGTCGGCATGCGGATCGGGCTGGGCGCGGCGTGGGGCACGCTGGTGGCCGCCGAGCTGATCGCCGCCCAGGAGGGGCTGGGCTACCGCATGCAGCAGGCGCAGCTCTACTACGACCTGCCCACGATCTTCGTCGGGCTGATCAGCATCGGCGTGCTCGGCCTGGTCATGGACCGGCTGCTGCTGCTCGCCGAGCGCCGTTTGACCGGATGGCAGGAGCGCCGATGACCCCCAAGATCTCCTTCGAGGCCGTCTCCAAGACGTTCCCGCTCAAGGACACCGAGTTCGTCGCCCTCGACCGGGTCGACCTGGACATCGCCGACCGCGAGTTCGTCACGGTCGTCGGCCCGTCGGGCTGCGGCAAGAGCACGCTGATGAGCATGGCCGCGGGCCTGACCGAGCCGGGCGGCGGGCGCATCCTGCTCGACGGCGTCCCGGTGACCGGGCCCGGCCCGGAACGCGGCGTGATCTTCCAGCAGTACGCGCTCTTCCCGTGGCTGACCGTGCGCAAGAACGTCGAGTTCGGCCTCAAGCTGGCCGGCCTGCCCGCCGACGAACGCCGGCGGCGGGCCCAGCACGCCATCGACCTGGTGGGCCTGACGGACTTCGCCGACGCCCTGCCCAAGATGTTGTCGGGCGGGATGAAGCAGCGCTGCGCGATCGCCCGCGCGTACGCGGTGGGCCCGCAGGTGCTGCTCATGGACGAGCCGTTCGGCGCGCTCGACGCGCTCACCCGGGTGCAGTTGCAGGACCAGCTCCTCGACACCTGGAGCAGGGAACGGCGCACGGTCATGTTCATCACCCACGACGTGGACGAGGCGGTCTACCTCGCCAACAAGGTCGTCGTCATGGCCGCCCGGCCGGGGCGGATCCACCGCGTCGTCGAGGTGGACCTGCCCTACCCGCGTACGGAGGAGATCCGGCTGTCGCCGGAGTTCGCCCGTATCAGGAACGAGGTGTGGCACGCGGTCTACCACCAGGAGTCCGCCGCCTGACCGGGCGGCCCCGGTCACGACGGCCGCCGGGCACGGCGCGACGGACGACGACGCCCGCGACGAGGCACGTCGCCCCGGCGACCGCCAGCCCCGCGGCGGGTCCGAGGGCCGCCATCACCCCGGTGGCGGCGGCCAGGACCAGCGTCTCCAGGCTCATCCGCGTCGTGCTGAACAGCGCCGCGCCCGCCCCGCCGCGCCGGGCGGGCACGTACGCGAGAGCCTGCCCGTCGGGGACGCCTTCGGTCAGGCCGAGGCACAGACCGACGACCGCGGCCGCCCCGAGCAGGGCGGCGGGCCGCTCGGTGAGCTGCAGGACGACGGCGGTGGCGGCGCAGGCGAACAGGGCGACGGTCACCTGCGCCCGCGCCAGCCGGCGCGCGAGCCGCGCGGCGACCAGCGGCAGGACCGTGGACGGCACGGTCAGCAGGCTGAGCATGACCGCCGCCGTGCCGGGACCCATGCCCTGGACGGCCCCGAGCTGCGGAAGCACGGTCAGCCCCACCACGAGCATCCCCATGAAGGCGCCCGTGGCCAGCCCGTAGGCCCGGTAGGCAGGGATCCGCAGCAGATCCACGGGGATGGCGGGCTCGGCGGCGCGCCGTTCCACGCGGACCAGCAGGACAGCGCCGGCGACCGCCACGGCGATCAGCCCGCCCGGCCCCCACCACGGGACGCCGCCCCCGAGGCCCAGCCCGAGCGCGGTCACCGCGGCGGCCACGGTCACCCCGAACAGGACGGCGCCGGCCAGGTCGAAGCGGCCGGGCGTCCCGGGGGCACGCAGGCCCGGCAGTCCGGACGTGGCCAGGGCCGCGAGGGCGGCGACGGCCGCGGGCGCGAGGAAGACCAGGGGCCAGCCTCCGACGGCCATGAGAGCCTGGGCGACGACCGGTCCCAGCGCCAGGCTGCCGCCCAGTACGGCGCCGGAGTAGCCGTACACGCGGCGCCGTTCCTCCGGCGGGTAGACGGCGAGGATCATCGACGACCCGCCGGCGGCGCACATGGCCGCGCCGACGCCCGCGAGCACCCGCAGCGCCACCAGGGACGGCAGGTCAGGAGCGAACGCGGACAACACGCCGGTGACCGCGACCAGGCCGTTGCCCACGGCGAAGAACCCGGTACGGGCGGTGCGGTCAGCGGTCGCGCCCGCCAGCAGGAGGGCGGCGGCGAAGAGCCCGTTGTAGGCGAGGACGACCCACGGCCCGAAGGCGTCCGGGCCGGGAAGCCGGGCGGTCACCTCCGGGACGACCGCCGTCGCGCCGGTGATGGCGAGCGGGAACACCGCGGTGGAGACGAGCTCGGCGGCGAGCACCCGCCGTCGTTGACGGGTGGACAGGACGAACAAGGGTGCGCTCCGGGACAAGAGGATTCCGAGCGCCACGACGGCGCTCCTGGCCAGAGGTCAGGAGCGGCAGCGAGAACCGGGGGTTTGCGCCGCCGCTCTCAGCGACGGCGCACCTTGTCCGTTTTAGGCACGTTCACACCCTAACAGTCCCCGGGCAACGGCCCCGGGGCTCGGGCGGGGATCAGGCGAGCAGGCGGAGCAGCTCGGCCTCCTCGTCCGGCGTGAGGCCGGACCGGCTCACCGTGTGGCCGGAGTCGCGCAGCCAGGTGAGCGTGTCGCGGGCGGTCTCGGCGACCGGGCGGACGCGCAGGCCGGCGGCCAGCGTGGCGGAGGTGTCCCGGACCAGGAATCCGGCATATTCCGGCAGCGGCAACCACATCGGCAGCGAACGCGGCCCCATCCACGGCTCGACCTTGTGCTCGGTCAGGAACTCCTGATCGGCCCAGACCAGCTCCGGCTCCACCCCCAGGCCCTCGGCGATGCCCGCCAGCAGCTCGCCCCTGCCGAAGGGCATGGAGATCGCGTCGTACGGCCCGGCCAGCCCGGCCTGTCCCGCGTCGAGCGTCCAGGCGGCCAGATCGCGTACGTCGACGAGCTGGACGGAGTCGGCGGGCGAGCCGGGAACCAGCACGGGCCCGCCGCGCGCCAGCCGCTCGACCCAGTAGGTGAACCGGTCGGACTGGTCCTCGGGGCCGACGATCAGCCCGGCCCGCACCAGCAGCGCACCGTCGCCGACGATCTGCTCGCAGGCCACCTTGGCCGGCCCGTAGTTCTCCGGGTCGTTCTCGTCGGCATCGGCCGGCAGCGGGTCGTGCAGCTTCTGGTTGACCTCGCCGAAGTCGGCGTAGACGCTGCACGTGGAGACGAACGCCCAGTGGCCCACGCGCCCCGCCAGCTCCTCGACCGCCCGCCGGACCACGCTCGGATGCCTGGCGACGTCGACGACCAGGTCGAACGATCCTTCCAGCGGCGCGAGGCCGCCGTCCTCGCTCCGGTCGACCCGGACGAACTCGACATCGGGCGGCGGGTCCCCGGCGAGCCCGCGCGCCGCGCACACCACCTCGTGCCCGCGGTCGCGGGCCTGACGCGCGATCTCCCTGGACAAGAACTTCGTGCCACCCAGAACAAGTGTCCGCATCCCCTCATCCTGGCCCACCCGCCCCTGCCGGGCTCCCTCCTTCACTCCCAGCGCAAAACCTCCCGAAGGGCCGCCGCGAAAGAGGTCGCTCGCATTCCGCAGTCACGTGACGACGGACCGGCAGATGTGCTCTCATAGGGATGTTTCGGGGATCCAGCTCAGGTCAGGCGAGGAGCCATGCCCGAAACAGCCTCCCCAGCACCCTCCGACGGCCCTCTCGGCACGGCGCCGACCATCGAAGAGGCCGCCCGGACGATCCTGCTCGACGTGGCCCCCGAGGACGTGCGATTCCTGCCGCTGGCCTGCGCCGACTTCTTCGGCGACCCGGCCGCCCGGCGGCGCGCGGTCCGCGCCACCCTCCGGGGCCGCGAACGCGACCAGCCCACCGGCTTCGCCACGGGCGAGGGGATGCAGCTCGTCCTCGGCGTGGTCCTGACCCTGCTCAACGGCGTGGCCTGCGAGGTGCTGACCGGCATGGCCACCGAACGGGTCGACCGGCTGCGTGCCGGATGGCGGGACCGGCGCCGCCGCAGGGCGCTGACCTCCTCCGTCGCCCCGCAGGCCGAACGCACGCCGCTGCCCAGGGTCAGCGCGGTCGACGCCGCGGCCATCGGCCGCCAGGCGGCCGACATCGTCCGCGCGGCGGGCCTGCCCGAGGAGGCCGCCCAGCGGGTGAGCACCCTGCTCGCCGCGGCCCTCATCGACCCCCGGCCCTGACGTGCGCGCCCCCGCCGGACCGTTCCAGTACGCGGCCCCGCCCCCGCCCAGGCTGGACCCGTTCGCCCTGCCGGCGGCGACCACGGCCCGATTCCTGCTGCTGATCGTGGTCGCGGTCACCAGCTCGATCCACCTGTACCTGACGCTGCTCGACCCGTACGTCACCGGCAGGCCGGACACCGTCTCCGGCGCCTGCGCCCTGGCCGCGCGGTCCGGCGCGGGACGGGTGCCCGACCGCGAGCTCGTGACCTCCTACGTCGGCTGCGTCCGGAGCGGGTCGGTGCGGACCGGGATCGCGCTGGTCGGCATGGTGGTCGTGCTGCTCGCCGTGGCCGTCGTCATCCACCTGCTCCACCCGCGCCTGGTCATGCTGTCCCGTCCGCGCCCGCTGGCCCAGCTCGCGGTGGACGAGGGCATGGCCGCCGTGGTGCGGCGCGTCGAGGACACCGTACGGGCCCTCGCCCCGGGGACCGAGGTGTACGTCGCGACGCTGCGGGCGAGCGCGGGCGGGCGCGTGTTCGGCCGCCGTCCCCGGTTCCGGATCATCCTCGACCTCGGGCTGCTGCGCGGGGCCGACACCGATCCGGGGCCGCTCGACGCCGTACTCGCCCATGAGCTGGCCCATCTGCGCAACAAGGACGTCGGCCTGACCACGTTCGCGTTCGCGATCTGGTGGTCGTACCTGCTGGTCGTCGCCCTGCCGCTGCTGCTGGTCTCGGCCGTCACGCCTGCTCTGCTGCCCCTGCTGCCGTGGCGGCTGGCTGTCGTGCTGGCTCTCCTGTGGCTCGCCCGTACCTCGGTGCTCAGGACCAGGGAGTACTACGCCGACCTGCGCTCCGGCTCCACGCCGGACGGCGAGCGTGCGCTCCTGGACGCGCTGCGTCCCCGGCGTCCGCAGGGCGGGCGGCGCCGGTGGCGCCGGGGGCCGTTGTCGTTCCATCCGGGCGAGGAGGAGCGGGCGGGCGTCCTGCGCGGCGCGCCCCGGCTCTTCCGGATCGGCGTGGTGGAGTCGGCGGCCGCCGGCATGCTGCTCGGGCTCGGCTACTCACCGTGCGTCAACCTCGTGACGATGCTCCTCCCGGACACCATGGCCACCCTGTTCACCCCGGAGCGCCTGGCCGTGGGGGTGCTGTTCGGGGCGCTGGCCACCGGGGCGGTCGCGGGCACCGTGTGGCGGGCCGGGCTGCTCGCGCAGGCCACCCACACCCGCCCGCCGTCCACGCTGCTCGCCGCGTCGGCACTGTCGGCGGGGGTGGTGACCGGACAGCTCGTCGCGCCGCCGCTGGTGACCGCCGACGGCTCGTGGGCCACGGTCCTCGCCGCGAACCCCGTGATCGCCGCCGCGCTGGCCGTGCTGCTCACCGTGCTGTTCCAGCTCATGCTCAGGTGGGCGTTGTTGTGCGCGTCCGTGTGGCTGCCGCTCGCCCGGCGGGTCCGTACGGCGGCGCTGGCCGGGGCGGCGTTGTCGGCGTTGATCTTCGGGGCGTGGCTGAGCCTGTGGTTCGACATCATCGCGTGGATGACCGGCAGCGCGACCAACTGGGGGCTGCTCTGGTTCGGCCTGTTCAGCACCGCGTTCAATCCGACGTTGCAGCTCTGCGTGCTGCTGGCCTGCGCCGCCGCGCCGGCCGGCTGGGCGGTCCGCCGCGCCCTGCCGCCCAGGCCCCACGCGGCCGTCTGGCGCGACGCGCCGCCGAGCCGTCTGGCGGCACCGCGCCTGCCGCTGCCGGCCGTCAACGTCACCGCGCTGGCGATCGTCCTGGCGTACGCCGGGGTGATGATCCCCTTCTACGGCCGGCTGCGCTCGACCTTCGGCGACGTGCCGCTCACCGGGGCCGTCCCGGCGGGGACCCTGGCCGGTGTCTTCGCCCCGCTCCTCGTCGTGGGGATGGTCGTGGCGCTGGCCGGGGCGTTCTGCTTCGGCCTGGTCGCCGGAGGGCGCGGCGGCACCGCGCCGGCCCTGGCGGGCGCGGGGGTGCTCATGTTGCTGGCCGTCTTCGGCATCGTGCCGCTGGTCTTCGCGCATCTGTCGGCGGCGGCGTGCGGGGCCGAGGGGATGTGGTCCTGCCTGTCCCGTCTGCCGGAATTCCTCGACCTGTCGCGCAGCGGGCCGATCTTCACGGTCGGGTTCGCCGTGCTGATCGTCGCGGGCACCGCCGCCGCCTGGCTGGGCAGCGCCCTGCGCGGCGGCGCGCAGGCGCTGTCGGGGGCCGGTTCCCGCCCGTGGGGGGCGCGGCCGTGGGACGGCGCGGTCGGCCGGCCCTTGAGTGCCCTGCTCTCGCTGGTCCCCACCGTCCTCGGGATGCTCCTGTTCGGCTACCTGTCCGTCTCCGCGCTCGCCTCCAGTGACGGCGGGTCGGTGCCGGTCGACCGGGCGGTCGTGGAGCGCGAGCTCCAGGCGGCTCCGCGAGGGCCGTTGCCGGCCGTACGCGCCTGCTCGGCGGCCGGGGCGGTCGTGTCCGGGCTCGGGTTCGCCGACACCTTCGACCAGTCCGGCGTCTTCGCCGGCATGGCCAGGAGCGCCGGGTACGCCATGGCGGTGCGCGAACCGGCGATCCAGGCCATGGGCCGCGAGACCGCCGCCGCGCTGCTGGCCGGGGACTCCGGGCGGGCGTACCGGGCCCACGACGCGCTGCGCCACCTGTGCGTCGTCACGAGCGGGCTGCCCACCGGCTGAGTACGTGCCCGGCGGGACGGGTTCAGGGGGCGGGCGGGAGGCGCAGGGCCATGATGGCGATGTCGTCCAGGCCCGTGAAGGGGAGGGCGCTGAGCAGGTGGTCGCAGAAGGTGTCCACCGGCTCGGCGGCCAGCGACTCCGCGACCCGGCGCAGGCGGCCGAGGCCGAGGTCGAGGTGCTCGCCCGACCGTTCGACCAGGCCGTCGGTGTAGAGCAGCAGCGTGCTGCCCGGCGGCAGCGGCACGGCCTCGGAGGCGCGGGTCTCGTCGTCCGGGAGGCCGAGCAGCGGGCTGACGGCGCCCTCCAGGAAACGTCCGTGGCCCTGGGCGGTGACCAGCAGGGGCGGCGGATGGCCGGCCACCGCGTAACGCAGCCGGTGGCCGCCGTTCCACTCCTCCACGCGGCCGAACACGCACGTGGCCGTGACGTCGTCGGAGGACAACGACTCCATCGCGACGTTGAGCCGGGTCAGGATCTCGCCGGGCGGCTCGCGGCGGTCCATCGCCAGCGCCCGCAACATGTTGCGCAACTGGCTCATCAGGACGGCCGCCGACAGGTCGTGCCCGGACACGTCCCCGATGACCATGACGGGGACGCCGTCGGGCAGGACGAAGGAGTCGTACCAGTCGCCGCCCACCTCCGCCGCGCTCGGGCTGGCCCGGTAGCGGGCCACGATCCGCAGGCCGGGCAGGCGCGGCGGCTCGACGAGCAGGCTGTACTGCAGGGCCAGCGCGACCTGCTGGGTGCGCTGGAAGCGGATGGCCCGGCTCAGGGCGTCGTGGGCGTGGCCGAACATGTTGCCCAGCAGCGTGATGTCGGCCCTGTTGATCGCGGGACGATCCCCGCACGTCACCACCCCCACCACGGCCGGGACCGCCCCGTCCACCACGACCGGCAGGATCAGCATGCTGTTGGCGCCGTTGGCCGCCAGCCACGAACGTGTGCCCGACGGTGCCAGGTCGGGCGGCGGCGACCCGGCGGGGAACGTCTGCAGCAGAGGCCGCCGCCGGCGTACGGCCATCACGAAGGCGTTGCCCTCGTCGAGCTGCTCCTCGCTGTACGGCGCCAGGGGCGCCAGGCCGCGGCGAACGGCGGTGGCCAGCCGCTCGACGATGAACGGCGCGGCGCCGCGCCGCTCGCCGGTGAGGTCGGTGATGAGGTAGACGCCGCAGCCGTCGGCGAGTTCGGGCACGATGACGTCCGACAGCGCGCCGAGCATCTCCTCCAGGCTGGAGAGTTGCGCCGTGGCGGCGGCGCTGTCGAGCAGGCGTTGCCGCCGCTGCTCCTGCCACTCCTCCTCGATGTCGGTGCACGATCCCACCCATTCCAAGACCCGGCCGCTCTCGCAGACGGGCACGGCGCGAAGCTGGAAGTGCCGGTAGGAGCCGTCGGCGGTGTGCAGCCGGTAGACGTGGTCCCAGGTGTCGGTGGCCCTGCTGACCGCCCGGGACCACGACCTCACCGTCGCCGGCCGGTCCTCGGGGTGGACCATCTGCAGCCAGCCCTGGCCGCGGTACTCCTCCCACGGCTGCCCGGTGATCCGCGCCCAGCTCGGGCTCGGCTCGTGCACGTAGCCGTCGCGGGTGGTCACCCAGAAGATCTGCGCGCTGACCTGCATCAGGCTCTCGTAGCGGCGCAGGATGCGGCGGCGTTCCTCGGCGATGGTCTCGATCCGGCGCGCCGCGGTGACCTGGTCGGTCACCTCGATCACCACCTCCAGCACGCCGTAGTCGCCCGGCCCGAAGACGACCCGCGACAGGCTGGAGGTGAAGAACCGCTCCCCGGGGCCCTCCTGCCCGCCGACGACGCACTCCGGCTCGGCCGTGCTGACGAACGGCTCGCCGGTGGCGTAGACCCGGTCGAACTGCTCACGAAAGTGCACCTGGACGAACTCCGCGAACGCCTCCTTCACCGGCATCCCGGTACGCTCGTCGGCGAACAGCGACCGGTACACGGCGTTGGTGTAGACCAGCAGGTGATCGGGGCCGCGCGCCACCGCCACGCCGACCGGCGCCGGATCCAGCACCTCGAACGCCAGCCCGCTGCCCCCGGGCCCGTCGTCAGCCCCCATCGTGACCTCCCCCGACGGTCACAGCCTCCTTACCACCCTACCCGCGCACAATCCACCGCGAACCGTTTCCGCTGCTCAGACGGCGGCCAGGCGCCACCGGGCGACCGGCGAGCAGGAGACGAGCCGGACCTGACGGTCGTAGTCGGCGGCCAGGGAGCGGCGGCCCTGGAGCAGGTGGATCTCGCTCAGCAGCGACAGCGCCGGGCCGTGCAGGAGCCGGAAGTCGCTGGAGCACACCATCTCCAGGGCCCGTCCGGCGGCGTTCAGTGCCCGGTCGAGGTCGCCCAGGCCGAGGCGGGCGCGGCCGAGGCCGATCAGGGCGCGGGCGCGCATGAACTGGATGCCCGCGCTGTCGGCGTGGTCCAGGGCCTCCTGGTGGGCGAGCAGGGACAGCCGGTAGTCCCCGCCCAGCAGGTGGATCGTGCCGATCGTGTTGGCCGCGCCGCACCAGGCGTAGGTGTGATGGGTCTCGCGGGCCAGCCGCCGCGCCCGCGTCGCGTCGTCCAGGGCCTGCTCCAGGAGCCCTTCGTCGCGCCGCACCTCGGCCAGGACGGTCAGGCTGCGCGACTCCCCGGCCCGCGACCCGGCGGCCCGGTCGGAGCGCAGCGCCTCCGAAGCCAGTTCCCCCGCCTCGGCCAGCCGTCCCCGTAGCCGGTGGACGGTGGCGAGCCCGCCGAGCGGGACGCTGATCTGGGCCTCCCCCATGCTCTCCCGCAGCTCCACCGCGCGCCGCAGCCGTTCCTCGGCCGCCTCCAGGGCGCCGAGCTCGATCTCGACGACACCCATGTTGGCCAGCGCCTTGGCCTCGCCCTGCCGGTCGCCGCCGTCGCGGCTGAGGCTCAGGGCCACCTGGAAGTGCTCGATGGAGCGGTGCAGCTCGCCCAGGTCGTGGCAGGTCGCGGCGGCGTTGTTGTGCGCCGCCGCGGCTCCGCGCGCCCAGCCGGCCCGTTCGCAGTGGCGGGCCGCCCCGACGTAGCCGGTGCGGGCCTCGGCCAGGTCGAAGCGCAGGTGGTGGGCGGTCGCGAGGGTGAGGTGGGCGACGGCCAGGCCCTCTTCGTCCTGTTCCGCGGACGCGGCGCGAAGGGCCGCCTCGCCGGTCACGAAGCAGTCGGCGACGGCGGGGTGGAGGACGAAGTGGCCGCGCAGGGAGTCGGCCAGCGACCAGGCGTGGCGGCGGGGGCCGTACGCGGCGGCGTGGACGGCGGTGGCGATCAGGTTGGCCTGCTCGTCCCGCAGCCAGGCCGCGACGCCGGCCCGGTCGTCCGGGGTGAGGGCCGGTTCGTACGCCGGACCGTGGGGCAGCCGGGTGATGAACGGGTGGGCGAGCGCGGCGGCGCGGGCCGCGGAGGTGGCGTACCAGTGGGTCAGGCGGTCGAGGGCCTGCCGCCGGGCCGCGGGCTCCTCCTGCCGTTCGGCCAGTTCCTTGGCGAGCAGGCGCAGCAGGTCGTGGAAGGTGTAGCGGCGTGCCCGGCGCTCCTCCAGCAGGTTCGCGGCGGCGAGCCGGTCGAGCAGCCGGCGGGCCTCGGCGGTTTCGACGCCGGCCAGCGCTGCGGCGGCCTCGGCGGTGACGTCCTGGCCGGGCAGGAGGCCCAGCAGGCGGAACAGGCGCCGCGCCGGGGGCGGCTGGCGGGCGTAGGACAGGCTGAGCGCCGAGCGCACCGCCAGGTCGCCGTCGATGCGCAGGGCGTCGAACCCGTCCAGGGCGACGGCCCTCGCGTACTCGGCCAGGGACCAGCGCGGGCGGGCGGCCAGGGTCGCCGCCGCCACGCGCAGGGCGAGCGGCAGGCGGGCGCACAGGCGGATCAGCTCGGCGGCGTGGGCGGGCTCGGCGGCCACGCGGTCGTGCCCGGCGATCGAGCCCAGCAGATCGAGGCCGGCGGCCTCGTCCAGGACGCCGAGCGGCAGCAGCCGGGCGCCGTGCGAGGAGACCAGCCCGGTGAGGGTGTCGCGGCTGGTGACCAGTACGAGGCAGCCGGAGGCCGCCGGGAGGAGGGGCCGCACCTGGTCGGCGGTGTGGGCGTCGTCGAGCACGACGAGCACGCGCCGGCCGGACAGGCGCGAGCGGTACAGGGCGGCGGCGGCCTCCTGCTCGGCCGGGATGTGCTCGGGGCGCACGCCCAGCGAGGCCAGCAGGCGGGCGAGCGCGGCCGAAGGCGTCACGGGCGGCTGGGCCGCGTGGCCACGCAGGTCGAGGTGGAGCTGCCCGTCGGGGAACCGGGCGGCCAGCCGGTGCCCGGCACGTACGGCGAGCGCGCTCTTGCCCACTCCGGCCGCCCCGGTGACGGCCACCACCCTGACCTCCGAGGCCCCCTCGTCCTGCGTGCCGGCGGGCGGGGCGAGGTCGTGCAGCCAGGCCAGGGCGTGTTCGCGGCCCGTGAAGCCGCGTACGTCAGGGGGCAGCTCGGCGGGGACGGGACGGGGCTCCGGATCGTCGCCGGGGGCCGCGATGGTGGGCGCGTCGGCCAGGATGTCGGCTTCGAGCCGGCGCAACGCCGGGCCCGGGTCGAGGCCGAGTTCGTCGGCCAGGAGCCGCTTGCCGTCCTGGTAGACCCGCAGCGCCTCGGCCCGGCGTCCGCAGCGGTAGAGGGCGAGCATGAGCTGCCCGCGCAGCCGTTCGCGCAGCGGGTGCTCGGCGACGGGCGCCGGCAGCTCCGCGGCGAGCCCGTGGTGGCGGCCGAGCGTCAGCTCCAGCTCGGCCCGCTCTTCGAGCACGGTCAGCCGCAGCTCCTCCAGGCGGCTCGCGACGGCCCGCACGTCCGGCGCGTCGAGCCCGGCCAGGACCGGGCCGCGCCACAGGCCGAGCGCCCGGCCGTACAGCTCGCCGGCCTCCTCCTCGCGCCCCTGGGCCGCGGCCCGGCGGCCGAGCTCGACGCTCTCCTCGGCCAGGCGCGCGTCGACCAGGCCGCCGTTCAGCCGGTAGCCCGAGCCCACGGTCTCGATGACGCCGGGGTCGGCGCCGGCCTCCCGCAGGCCGCGGCGCAGGCCGTTCACGGCGATCATCACCTGGTTGCGTACGGACGCGGGCGGGTCGTGCCCCCACAGGGAGGTCAGCCGGTCGATGGAGACCACCCGGCCGTGGGCCTCGGCCAGCAGCGCGAGCACCGCCTGGCTGCGGGGGCCGCCTAATCGCACGGCCCGCGCCCCGGCGACGGCCTCGATCGGCCCCAGGATCCGGATCTCGACGTCGCCGGCTCCCATGGCACCCACCCTACCGGTCCGGCCCCCGCCGTCAGCCCTGGACGACAGGGGGCACCAGGCCCGACTGCTCCTCCAGGTACGCGATGGCCCCGACGCCCTCCTCGGCGAAGAACACCAGCTCGGTCAGGGGCAGCGGCAGGAATCCCTCCGCCTCCATACGCTGGAACTGCTGCTTCAGCCCGTCGTAGAAGCCGGCGGTGTTCAGCAGCACGACGGGCTTGGTGTGCAGGCCGTGCTTGCGCAGCTCCAGGATCTCGGTGGCCTCGTCGAGCGTCCCGCTGCCGCCGACCATGATCACGAAGCCGTCCGCGCGGGCCAGGAGCTGGGCCTTGCGCTCGGCCAGGTCACGGGTGATCACCATCTCGTCGGCGCCGGGCCTGGCCTTGTGTGCCAGGAACTCGACCGATACGCCGACCAGCCGTCCGCCGGCCTCCTGGACACCGTCGGCCATGACCTTCATCAGTCCGGAGTCGGAGCCGCCCCACACCAGGGTGTGGCCGCCCTTGCCGATGAGCCCGGCGAACTCGCGGGCCGGGCGGGTGTATCGGTCGTCGAGGTCGGCGGCGGAGCAGAAGACGCAGATGTTCACGCCGCCACTGTAGGCGAGCCGGACCTGTGACGGCCCGCACGCTGGGGGTACGTGCCGGGCCATGGAGAAAGCCATCAACGTGTGCCTGGGTGTGGACGTGGACGCCGTGGCGGGCTGGATCGGCTCGTACGGCGGCCAGGACTCGCCCAACGACATCCAGCGGGGCGTGTTCGCCGCCGAGGTCGGGACCCCGAGGTTGCTGCGCCTGTTCGCCCGCGAGGGGATCAGGACGAGCTGGTTCGTGCCCGGACATTCCGCGGAGTCGTTCCCCGACCAGATGCGGATGATCGTCGAGGCCGGGCACGACGTCGGCGCGCACGGCTACATGCACGAGAATCCCGTGTCGATGTCGGCCCAGCAGGAGGAGGACGTCCTGGCCCACAGCCTGGAGGTGCTGGACCGGGTCCTCGGCGTACGGCCGCGCGGCTACGTCGCGCCGTGGTGGGAGATGTCCGCCCGGACCATCGAGCTGCTGCTGCGCTACGGCTTCAGCTACGACCACTCGCAGTCCTACCGCGATTTCCTGCCCTTCTACGCCCGCAAGGGCGAACAGTGGACCCGCATCGACTACGAGCAGGACGCCTCGACCTGGATGAAGCCGCTGGTGCACGGCGAGGAGGTGGACCTGGTGGAGTTCTCCGCGAGCTGGTACCTGGACGACCTGCCGCCGATGATGTTCATCAAGAGCTCGCCGAACAGCCACGGCTTCGTCAGCCCGCGCGACCTCGGACAGCAGTGGCGCGACCAGTTCGACTGGGTCTACCGCGAGCTGGACTACGCGGTCTTCCCGATCACGCTGCATCCCGACGTCAGCGGGCGTCCCCAGGTGCTGCTGATGCTGGAACGGCTCATCGCGTACATGCGCGGGCACAGGGGGGTCACGTTCATGTCGATGGCCGAGGCCGAGAGCGACTTCCGCGCCCGCTACCCCTTCGGCGGCGGGGAACGCCCGGCCGACGTGCGGTGAGCCGTCCCCGGCCGGAGCCGCCGTTCGCGGCGAGGTGGACGGTGTTGTCGTAGTGGCGCAGGAACCGGTCGGGGAAGTTCGCGGAGGCGAACGAGGTGCCCTGGCCGCTCCTGCCCGGCTGCGGGCAGAAGGCGGCGTCCGCGGCGAACAGCGTGCCGCCGTCGTTGTGCTGCCGGTGGAGCTGGTAGTTCTGGTGCCGCAGGTAGCGTTCCCGGCCCGGATCGCCCAGTTGGTTCGGCTCGCCCTTGACGGCGGCGGTCAGGTGGCGGTGGCTGACGCTGGGGTCGCCCGCGTTGCAGCCCGGGTTCACGCCGGAGAACAGGCCGTTCTCCAGGTCGGCCACGCCCCAGGGGCCGTTGCCGGTGCCGTGGCCCCAGACCTTGATGTCGCCGAAGTAGACGGCCTTCATCGTGCCGTTGCCGTTGTCGCGGCTGTCGGTCTCGGCGTTGCCGTGGTCGAAGCAGCAGCCGCCGTCACGCGGACGCCGTACGCCTTGTGGCCGTTGACCAGGGTGGGCGCCGCGGTGGCGAGGGCGAGGTTGTCGTACCCGCCCACGGCCGGGCCGGAGAACCCGCCAATGGAGACGACGTAATCCGGACCGGGCGATCATGAATGGATCTACGCCTTTCTTGGGGGGCGCCGTGAATCGCCGGGAAAATGCGGGCACGGGTCACCGGCGAACAAAAGGGCGCCGATCGCTTATGCCCGCTGATCTGCGATCACACGAGAGGAGGGTTATCGTGTTATCGCTAACATAATTTCCGCTGAAAACCTCCGGAGAAATCAAATGGAGTTGACCGGCCCACTATGGAACGACGACACCGGGCCCGTCAAGCTTCTCCCCGCGACCCGGGGTGGTCAACGTCTTCTCAACGAGAACTCAACACGGGCCGACGAGACTGTGTCCGATCGGCGACCCCACCTCGACACGGAGCTGTGATGACCACTGGCACGTCGCGGGACGACCTCGGGCCGGGATCGGCGTACGAGGCTCCGCGCACCGAGATCGAACGGCGGCCGGCCGGGCCGCGGCCGCGCAGACCGGCCGGCTCGCCGGCTCCCCCGAACCATGCGTGACCTCGCCGACCCCGGCCTGTTCGAGGCGGGCGGTCAGTACGAGGCCTGGCGGTGGTGGCGCGAGCACGACCCGGTGCACCGCCACGAACGAGGCTTCTGGTCGGTCACCAGGTACGCGGACGTGGACCGCGTCCTGCGCGACCACCCGTCCTTCGCCGGCGAGCGGGGAACCTCGCCCGGCCACGCCGACCCGGCCGCCGGACGGGAGCCCGCCGCCACCGGCCCGACCGGGCCCGACCGGGCGCGCGCGGCGCTGCGGAAGGTCATGGGCATGCGTCCGGCCGGGAGCTACGAGCCGTCCCTGATCGCGGCGATCACCGGCCTGCTCGCCCCCGGGCTGGACGAGCAGTCGTTCGACCTGGCGGCGGCCGTCCGGGGGCTGCCGCTGGCGCTGGCTGGGCCGTTACTGGGGCTGCCCCGCGCCGACTGGCCGTACCTGTCCGGCCTGGCCATGGCGGCCGGCGCCGAGGACGACCCCGGCCACCGGATCGGCGACGCCGCGCCAGGGACGCCGCGCCGGGCCCACCGCGAGTTGTCCGCCTACTTCCTCCCCCTGGTACGGGAGCGCGCCCGCACGCCGGGCGAGGACCTGGTCAGCCTGATGGTTTCCGACGCCGGCGGCCGGATGGACCCGGAAACGGCCGTCGCCGGCTGCCGCGACCTGCTGCTCGGGGCGAGCGTGACCCTGCCGGACGCGGCCAGCTCGACGGTGTACGAGCTGGCCCGCACCGGCTCCTACCGCGCCTGGGCCGACCGGCCCGACCTGCTGCGCACCGGGGTCGAGGAGGCGCTGCGCTGGGCGTCGCCCGGCAGCCACTTCATGCGGCACACGACCCGGCCGGTGCGGTTGTCGGGCGTCGACGTCCCGGCGGGCGAGCCGGTGGTCGCCTGGATCGGCTCGGCGAACCGCGACGCCGCCGTCTTTCCCGACCCGGACGCCTTCGACCCGGAACGTACGCCCAACCGCCACCTCGCGTTCGGTGACGAGCCTTACCACTGCGCCGGATCCCACCTGGCCCGGCTGACCCTGCGGCTGTTCTTCGCCACGCTCTTCGCGACGTTCGCCGACGTCGCGGTGGCCGCCGAACCGGTCCGGGTGCGATCGACCTTCCTCACCGGCTTCAAGGAGCTGATCATCTCGGGCACGCCCAGACGCGGCCGCTGACGGGCCCGCTCGGCTACGGGCGGCCGCCGCCGGGCCAGCCCTCGTGGCCGAACAGCGGCATGCAGGCCAGGTCCGGGCGGTCGAGGTCGCCGATCAGCAGCGCCACGCCGAGGTCGCCCTTCCAGAGGCTGTTCGGCAGGCTGTCGCCGCCGCCCGCCTCGCGGGTCGCCGCGCCGGCCAGCCGGTGGGCGGCGGCCAGCCAGCACGGCTCGCCCGACAGCCGGTGGGCGGCCAGCATGGCGTACGCCTGCCCGGCCAGCCCGCAGCACAGGGTCGGGATCCGTACGTGGGCCGGGGCGCAGGCGCGGGCGGCCCGCAGCGCGTGCCCGGCGTACGCGTCCTCGCCCAGTACGGCCGCGGCCGTGGCCCAGAGGTGGACGTATCCGGCGGGGCCGTGGCACCAGCCGGTCATGGGGATGTCGTGGGGGCCCTGCCAGGTGGTGCGGCCGTCGCGGGTGCGGCCGAGCGCGGCCAGCTCGTCGAGGCGGTCGCGGACCACGTCGGGGACCTGGGTCCCGGTCGCCGCGTACCAGCGCAGGGCGGCGTACAGGATGCCCGCCCAGCCGTGGGCGACGCCTCGGTAGCGGAGCCCGGCGTCGTCCGTCACCGAGGGGGGCAACCGGCGCAGGATGGAGGCGAGCGTCTGGTCGGCCAGACCGGCCAGCCCGCAACGGTCCGGTACGCCGGTCCCCTGGAGCGCCTCGGCGAGCATCGCCGCGCCGAGCACGGTGCCCGCGCGGCCGAGGGTCAGGTCGAGGGTGTGGCACGGCAGCAGCGAGGCGGTGACGAAGGCCCCGACCGCGTGCACGGCCCGCCGCCGGTCGCCCATCGCGTTGGCCACGAGCGCGTCGACGCACGCGGTGCCCGCCGGCGAGTGGTAGATCGACACGCGGCCCACCTTGTCGGGCAGGATGCCGAGCTCGGCGGCGTGGAAGGCGTGCCGGTCGCCGGCCTGCCTGGCGGCCCAGGCCAGCCACCGCCGCGCGGTGTCCAGGTGCCGCGGCTCCCCGCTGATCGAGGCCAGCCGGTAGAAGAAGTACGCGATCCCGGCCGCGCCGTAGTTCACCGACACCCGTGGCGCGGCCGTCAGGCCCGTGTCCACCGGGCCGCCGGGACGGCCGAGCCGTTCGGTGGTCTCCCGCAGCAGGCCGGCGGCCGGAGAAGCGGCTGACCGGCGGGGACCGCCCGCGTCCTTGAGCGCCAAGCCGGCGGCGGCCATCGACGGGAACCGGTCCTGCGGCCGTTTGGCCAGCATCCGGGCCAGGACGCCCTCCACGGCCGGCCAGGCCGGGACGCCGTGCGTGCTGAAGGGCGCCGGGTCGTCCTCGGCGATCCGCGCGAGCAGGGCTCCCGCGCCCGCCGTGGCCTCCACGTAGTGGTGGCCGGTGAAGACCTGGTAGAGCAGGGCGCCGACCGCGTACTGCTCCCCCGCGAACGTCGCGGGCGGCGCGGCCGTACGGCGCCGACGCGCCACGGCCCACTCCGGCTCGCAGTAGGGCAGGACGCCGCCGCGCCGCCCCTGCGACAACCCGGGGTCGCCGGGCACGCGGGCCAGGCCGAGGTCGATGAGCGTCACCTCCCCGGCGGCCGACACCAGGACGTTCCTCGGGTGCACGTCGGCGTGCACGATGCCGCGCGCGTGCAGCCCGGCGTAGGCGTCGAGGATCGCGCCGGCCAGGGCGAGCGCCGCCGCGGGCCAGGACGGGTCCCACGGCCGGCGGACACGCGCGGCGTGCTCGGTCACGCTCGCGCCCTCGACCCAGCCGAGCGCCAGGAACGGCCGTTCCTCCCCGGTGTCGTCACCGGCCAGCGCCGGGACGCGGCAGCCCTGGGCGAGCCCGAGGACCGCGGCCTCGTGCCGGAGCGCCGCGCGGCTGTTCTCGTCGAACGGGTCGGAGGGCAGCTTGATCGCGACCTCGGTCCCGTCCGGGGCGTGCGCCCGCACGACCGTGAGGTCGGGAAGCCGCTGGACGAGCCGCTGGACGGCGTAGTCCCCCACCTGGTCGGGCACGTCGCCGGACGCGTCCCCGCCACCGCCCGCCGGGACGAGGAACCCCGCGCCGATCAGCTCGCGGACGACCGGGAAGGCGTCGTCGAGGACGAGGTGCGGGTCGGCCCGGTGCCGTACGCCGAAGGTCACGACCGCCTCGGTCAGGGACATCGGCTGCCGGAACAGCTCCACCAGCGCGGCGGTCTCGGCGCTCACCAGCATCGTGGTCTGGCGGCCCGAGGGTTTGGTGAGACAGTGCTGACCGGCCCTGATGTCCAGTTTGGCCTGCACGGTCGAGGCGAGCCGGTCCGCCGGGAACAACATGACCTCGGGCGGCAGCGCGAACAGCTCGTCGGTCATCCGAGGCTCCACAGGCCGGGCCCCGGCGACCAG
This sequence comes from Nonomuraea spiralis, assembly GCF_014648435.1. Lineage (GTDB taxonomy): Bacteria > Actinomycetota > Actinomycetes > Streptosporangiales > Streptosporangiaceae > Nonomuraea > Nonomuraea spiralis. The sequence goes on along the minus strand of NZ_BMRC01000007.1, from coordinate 184,621 downwards.
GTGCCGGTGTCCACGCCGTCCTCGCGCAGCCGGAGGCAGGCGTACTCGGCCCTTCCCCCGGCGTCGGGCGCGTCGGAGGCGTGCAGGTGGGCGGCCAGCTTGCGGGTCACCCACTTGCGCCAGCTCGGCCCGTAACCGGCCGCGTCGGGCGGCGGGTCGCAGGCCCACGACACCGCCGGGTGGCGCGGGGCGTGCGTGAACGGCACGCCCTGGGCCGGCTGCCCGGCCAGCGCCCCGGCCAGCGCCGCCGCCAGCTCCCGGGTCTCCTCGCGGGTCGCGCAGTAGATCACGAAGCGGTCGGGGCGCGGCAGGCCGCGCGGGTGCCGGGCCAGCTTGAAGCTGTGCGCGCGGTGGTCGGCCAGCACGTGCACGCAGCGTTCGAACGCCGCGGGCAGCGCCCCGGGCAGCACGCTGACGTACACCTTGTACGGCCCGGCGAGCCGGCCGCGGCGGACCGCCCGCCAGTGGTTCCAGCTCGCGTCCTGGGAGCGCAGCCAGCGGCTGTCCAGGACGCGCGCGGCGCGTTCGCCGACGACGTACCGGGTCACGGCGTCCTCGTCGGGGAAGCGGGCGAGCCAGGCGGGCGTCACCGGGAGCCAGTTGGCGTGATACAGGTATCCGGCCGTGGCCTCGCTGTCGCCGCCGGGCGCGATGGCCGCCGCGGTCAGGAGCGCATCCCGCGAGACGTGGCCGAGCGGTCGGGCGTCCATCAGGAGGGCACCGCGAGCAGGGCGTCGATGCGCTCGTGCAGCGCTCGGAGGTTCACGTCGCAGGTCAGGCTGTCGCCCTCCGAGGTCACGAAGATCGGCTCGGTGTTGACGCACTTGGCGGTGTCGACGCACAGGAACGTGTTGTCACACCCGTTGGTGTTGAGGCACTCCCCCGTGTTGGCGCACGTGCCGCCCGCGACGCAGCCCGGACCGGGGTCGGTGACGCCGATGCAGTCGGTGTTGCCGCAGCTGTCGCCGTGGCAGCTCGCCATGTCGCAGGACGGGCCGCCGCCGCAGGTGGCGGACTCGCACGAGTCGCCGCCGGGGCAGGTCGTCCCCGGGCAGGTCAGCAGGCCCCCGCAGGTGTCGCCCTCGCAGAAGCTGGCGTCGTGGCAGCCGGAGTCGGCGCAGGTCTCCGAAGGGCAGGTGAAGTCCTCGCACTGCGTACCGTCGGGGCAGGTGCCCTCCGGGCAGGTGTTCCCGGGGCAGGTGTTCTGCGGGCAGGTGCCGTCCGGGCAGGTGTTCTCCGGGCAGGACGGGTCGTCGCACTCCTGGGCGCGCGGGGGGAGGTCCGCGCCGCTGACCGGCGTGAAGGTGGCAGCAAGCATCTGACAGGTGAACATCTCGGTCCCCCTCTCCCTGAAACCGAGTATTCGAGTACAAACCAGGACAGGACAACTGCCATTCGGTCATGGTTTGCCCGGTACGCCGCCAAAGGTCCCGCTGGGGTCACCCTTCGGCGGCGTCACCCTCGGCCGCGTTGGGCAGCCCTTCGAGCTCGCGTACGCGCTCGATCATCTCCCTGATCGCGGTCAGGGACTTGGGCGAGAGGCCGGCCGCGCGCAGCGCAATGCCGCGTACGGAGGCGTCGCGCATGGCGGCGAGCAGCGACAACTCGGCGTCGATGCGCTCGGCCGCCTCGTCGTCGAAGAAGTAGGCGGGCGGGACGCCGAAGAATCCCGCGAGCGCTTCGAGGTGGCGCTTGGTGGGGTTGTCGCGCAACCCCTTGCGGAGCTGCCAGATGTACGTGCCCGAGATGGTGGGCCCGCCCGCCGCCCGCAGCGCGTCGGCGACGTCCTCGAAACTGTATTCGCCGCCCTCTCGCGGATGGACCGTGCGGAACAGGTGGTCCAGCTTCGACGCCAGCGTGCGGCGTCCCTCGGGTGGGGTGTCGGGCATACTTCCTCTGCCGGATGGACGGAGGCGGCTGGGGGGAGAAGGGGATGCTGCCGCCAGCATACCAGAGGAATTAACTTCAGTTGACGACCGAATGGCGTTCCGTTAACGACAGTTATGCGGGCTCCAATTCCCGGCCGTGCTGCAGCGTCTCCGCGTACGAGAACACGTACCCCCGTCCCACCTCGACCGGCGCCAGTCCGGCGAGATCGGCGTCCGGCAGGTCGGGGAAGCGCAGCTCGGCCCGTCCCGTCCAGATCTCGGAGAACTCCACGTCGCTCACCTCCGAGGTCACCAGCCGCGTCACCGGCTCCTCCCCCGGTAGCCAGGCCGGGAACAGCCGCGTGTGCACGAGCGGGACGGTGTGCAGGAACGGCGGCCCGTCGGCGCGGCCCTCGACGGTCACGGCCGCCTCGGCGACCCGCCTGCCGCCCGCCGACAGCGCGGCGTCGAAGCGGCCTCCGGGGGCGAGTCTGGGCCCCGCCTTCCCGACCTGGGCCGGCCTGATCTGGTGCACCTGGCCGAACTGCTTGGGCATGCCCTGGATCCAGCCGCGTACCAGGGGCACCGGCTCGTCCACCCAGGCGTACGGGCAGCGGGCCAGGGGGCGGCCGCGGTACTCGCAGGCGAGCAGGATCAGGAACTCGGCGAACCGGCAGCGGGCGGGGTCGGCCAGTTCGGCGCCGTCGTCGGAGCACCACTGCCACTCGGCGAAGACCGCGGCGGCGGCTCCCGGGTCGGGGCCGAGGGTCAGCTCCGGAGGCAGGAAGCGGGCGGCGGCCTCGGGGTCCACGCGGTAGTCGGCCATGACGACGTCGCCGGAGAAGTGCCAGGGCGGCGGCGTGACCATCGCCGAACGCCCCGAGGGCGAGAGAGGGAGCGTGTAGCCGTGCGGGGACGCGGTACGGGCGGTGGGGGTGGGGGCGGCGTCGGTGGGGGTGTGGGTGGGGGCGGTCATGTGGTGGGTCCTTCGGGGGCAGGGGGGGATCGGGGTCTCGCGGGGGATCGGGTTCCAGGCCGCCGCCAGTCGTTCCGCGGCCGCGGCCAGCTCGTCCGGCTCGTTGAGGCCGTACGCGAGCCGCACGGCGCCCGCCACCCCGCCGCCGCGAGCCGCCGGACCGGGGACGGGGTCGGGGGTGAAGCGGGACCCGGCGGCGACCAGGACCCCCGCGCGCCGGGCCGCGGCGACCAGGGCGGCTTCGCGGCGGTCGGCGCGCACCCACACGAACAGGCCGCCGGCGGGCCGCTCGAGGACGAAACCGTCGTCCAGCCGCGCCGCCAGGACGTCCACCAGCGCGTCGCGCCGTTCGCGCAGCCGTTCGCGCAGCCAGGTCAGGTGCTGGTCGTAGCGGCCCCGCTCCAGCAGGGTGCTCACGGCGAGCGAGGTGGTGTGGTTCGGGCAGCCGCCGCTCTGGAACACGCCGTGGGCGGCCAGCCGGTCGGCCACGGCGGGCTCGGCCGTCAGCCAGCCCAGGCGCAGCCCGGGGGCCAGGGACTTGGAGAACGTCCCCAGCCTGATCACCCCCCGGTGCCCGTCCAGGGCGGCCAGGGCGGGGGGCCCGGTGTCGCCGTCGAGGCGCAGGTCGGCGTAGGCGTCGTCCTCGACGACGGTCGTCGCGTGGCGGCGGGCGATGGCCAGCAGCTCGCGGCGGCGGGCCAGGGGCATGACGCGGCCGGTCGGGTTGTGGAAGGTGGGGTTGAGGTAGACGAAGGCCGGGCGGGTGCGGGTCAGGGCGGCGTCGAGGGCGCGCGGGTCCATGCCCGAGGCGTCGCCGGGCACCCCGTACGGCCGCAGGCCGCAGTCGGTGAGGATGAGCCTGCCCAGGTCGTAGCAGGACTGCTCGACGAGCACCGCGTCCCCCGGGCGGGCCAGGGCGGTGGCGAGCAGGTGAAGCGCCTGCGAGGTGCCCGCGGTGACCACCACACCGTCCGGCCCGCACGCGTCCGGACCGCACGATGCGTTCGAGCGGGCGGCGAGTGACGTGCGCAGGGGGAGGGCGCCGCAGTCGTCGCCGTAGGCCAGGGCGGCCGCGCCGTACCCGGTCATGGCCTCGGCGTACGCCTCCGCCAGCAGGTCCACGGGCAGCAGGCCGGGGCCGAGGTAGCCGGGGCCGAGGTCGGTCGTGCCGGACGGCGCCACCGACTGCACGACGCCCGGCTCCCACCGCAGCGCGTGCGACCCGGGCCCGGCCCGCCCCCGCACCGGGGACAGGGCGGGGGTGGGGTTCATCGGGAGGACAGGACGAGGCGGAGGGCCCGGGTCGCCTCGTCGAGCGAGGCGGCCGGCCGGGCGAGCGCCACGCGGAGCATGTGGTCGCCCTCGGACGGGTCGGCCCAGTGGAACTTCTGGCAGGGCAACATGTACACGTTGTGCTCGCGCAGCGCCGACCACACCTCCAGCGACGAACGCCGCCCGAGTCGGACCCGTTCGACGCTGGCCCGGCTGCCGGGGTCGGGGAAGTCGACGTCCGGCAGGCCGGCGAGCGAGCGCCGCACCAGCACGCGGTTGCCGGCGATGAAGCGGTGCAGGTCGGGCAGGCCGCCGTCGGCGGCGTCCTCGGCGAAGCGCTGCACCAGCGCCAGTACGAGCGGCGAGGCGCCGAGCAGGATGTCGGAGTAGACCTTGGCGACCGGCAGGCCCGGCTCGGCCGAGGTCACCAGCCAGCCGATCTTCAGCTCCAGCGTGGGCCACAGCTTGCCGGTGTCCTCGATGACGACCCAGCGGCAGCCGCTGTCCTCCAGCACCCGGTAGTGGTCGAAGTGGGCCCGGGTGTCGAAGCCGCGGAAGGAGGTGTCCAGCGTCAGGACGACGTCGTGCTCGGCGCACTGGGCGGCCAGGGCGCGCAGCCGTTCCTCCGTCACCACGCGGCCGGTGGGGTTGTTGGGCGTGGTGACGAAGACGCAGCTCACCGCGTCGAGCAGGGCGCGGGGCAGGTCGCCGCCGTGCAGGACGTCCTCCTCCAGGGGCAGCAGGTTCAGGCCCACGCCGCGCAGGATGTCGGGGATGTTGTCGAACGTCGGGTGGATCAGCGCGACCGCGTCGCCCTTCTGGGCCAGGGCCCTGGCGAAGATCTCCATGGCCACCGAGGAGGAGTAGCAGGCGAACACGCGGCTCTCGCCGACCGGGTGGCTGTGCTGGCCGAGCAGGCCCAGGTACGCGCGGCAGGCGTCGAGCTCCACCTCCTCGGGAGCCCGCGCGGCGGCCTTGGCGAACAGGTTGGGCAGGTCGTCGATGATCCGCGCCTGGCTCGCGGTGAGCGCCTGCCGGGCGTGCCCGTCGGCGAGGTTCAGCGGGCTGTTCAGCGCCAGACATTCGAATTCGGTGAGATTGATCGCCTGGAGTTCCTGCATCACATTCACCTCACGTGCGTTTTGGAGTGGGATACCCGGACGCAAAATAAGTCGCGCAATTCGTTTCCGTCAATGCATGGCGAAGGACTCCGCCGACGAGCTGTGTGTTTTCCGGACGAGTCAATTCTGTTGTGTCTTCATCGACTCGGTGGAAGGCTGCGACCAGCGGTTACACCTCCACAAACGCTGGAAGGGGTTTTCGTGGACACCGTCGCAGCTATTGCTCCGCCACGGGCGGAAACATCTCCGGAAAGGGCCGTCATCGGTCTTTCCGTGGTCACCGTCGCCGTCGTCGTGGTTTTTCTGGCGTTCGCCGGCGGCCCCGGCTACTACGTCGACGAGCTCTATTTCCGGGTCGCCGGCGAGCACCTCGCGTGGGGGTACGTCGACCAGCCGCTGCTCGTCCCCCTGCTGGCCCGGCTGCAGATCGTGCTGTTCGGCGACTCGCTGACCGCGATCCGGGTCGTGCCGGCGCTGCTGACCGCCGTGTCGGTGCTGGTCACCGGGCTGATCGCAGGCGAACTCGGCGCGGGACGCCGGCTCCAGGTGCTGACCGCGTGCGTCTGCGCCGCCACGCTGGCCACGCTCGCCGCCGGGCACGTGCTGCACCCGACCGCCGTCGACCACCTGGTGTGGATCACGGCGTGCTGGCTGGTGATCCGCGTCCTGCGGACCGGCGACGAGCGGCTGTGGCTCGCCGTGGGCGCGGTCGTCGGCGTGGGGCTGCTGGCCAAGTACCTGGTCGTGCTGCTGGTCGTGGCCCTCGCGGCGGGGCTGCTCGTCGCCGGGCCGCGGCGCGTGCTGCGCAGTGGGTGGCTCCTGGGCGGCGCCGGGGTCGCGCTGCTGATCGCCTCGCCCGGACTCGTCTGGCAGGCCGCGCACGGCTGGCCGCAGTTCACGATGGCCGGTGAGATGTCGGCCGGGCCGGCGGGCGCCGTCAACTTCCTGGTGGGTCAGGTGCTCATGATCGGGCCCTTCCTCACGCCGGTCTGGGTGATCGGGCTGGTGGCCCTGCTCCGGCGGGCCGAGTGGCGGCCGTACCGGCTGGTGGCGGCGGCGTACCTCGTCGTGGCGCCGCTGCTGATGCTGCTCGGGGCCGAGCCCCGCTACACCGAGGGGCTGCTGACCGTGCTGGTGGCGGCCGGGTGCGTGCGGGCTGCGACGCTCGGCCGCCGCCTGTGGCTGGGGGCGGCGGCGGTGCTCAACGGGGTGCTCGCGGCGCTCATGGTGCTGCCGGTCCTGTCCATCGCGACGTACGCCGGCAACCCGGTGCTGGCCGTGCTCGGCGAGGAGCAGTTCGGGGAGACCGGCTGGCCGGACCTGGCCGCGCAGGTGTCCGCCGTCCACCGCGCGCTGCCTGCGGACGAACGGCGGCGGGCCGTCGTGTACGCCCAGAACTACGGCGAGGCCGGGGCCCTGGCCCGGTACGGCGGCGCGTACGGGCTGCCCAGGACCTACAGCGCCCAGAACTCCTACGCCGACTTCGGGCGTCCGGCCGACGACGTGGACGTGGTCGTCGCGGTCGGGGTGGACCGGGCGTCGTTCTCGGCGCTGTTCGACCGGTGCGAGGCGCGCGGGCGGCTCACCTTCGACGTCCCGCACTTCGAGGAGGGCAAGGAGCTGCTGGTGTGCCGGGGGCCGCGCCTGCCGTGGGAGCAGACCTGGCAGCGGTTGCGGTGGACGGGCACCTTCTGAGCCGGTCATGACGGCTCGGTCCCCGGACGCCAGGACGAGTAGGCGCGCAGGCCGTACAGGAGGGGTACGGCCGGCGCGCACCGCTCGATGCCGTACACCTCGCCGAAGACCACGACGTGGTCGCCGGCCTCCACGGTCCGCGCGACCCGGCAGTCGGCGACGGAGTGAGACTCCTCCACCAGGTGCGGCCCGCCGTAGGCGGGGCGGGCGGACCAGCGGACCCGGTCGAAGCGGTCGGCGGCGCCCGAGGCGAACAGTTCGGCGGTGTCGCGGGCGTGGGCGTGCAGCAGGTTCACGGTGAACTGCGCGGTCTTGAGCATGGCGTGCAGCGTGGGGCTGAGGCTGCGGGCGCAGACCAGCAGCGTCGGCGGGTCGAGGGTGACGCTGCACACCGACGAACAGGTCATGCCGCGCGGGCTGCCGTCGGGGTCCGTCACGGTCACGACGGCGACGCCGCTCGGGAAGGTGGACATCAGCGACCGGAAACGGTCGGGGTCGACCGTCGGCGTCATGGGCAGGGCCTCCACCAGCGGGAGATCCGTCATCGCAAGCCTCCGTTCTGTGCGACGGGTACCGGGGCCGTCCCGCGCGGCCGTCGCGGCCGCTGGAGGAGGGCGTACGACGGGCCGGTCGCCGCCGTGGTCACCAGCGCCATGACGGCGAGCGCGAGGAACATGGCCGGGGTGAGGATCCCGGCCTCGTGGCCGATCTGCAGCACGACCAGCTCGGTCAGGCCCCGGGTGTTGAGCAGCACGCCCAGGCGGAGCGCCATCCCGGGCGGCTCGCCGCCGAGACGGGCCCCCGCGTACGCGCCCCCGACCTTGCCCGCCATGCCGAGCAGCGTGACCAGGACGATCGCCGCCCAGGGGGCGACCGCGAACGGCTCGGCGAACACGGTGAACCCGGTGACCACGAAGAACACCGGGACGAGCAGCCGCCCGGCGCCCGCGACGAGCCGAACGGGCCGCGCCCACGGATCCGCGCCGCCGCCTCTGGCAGGCCCGTCGGCGGGAGCCGGGGCCGTCAGGGGCAGGGCGAGGGCGGCGAGGGCCGCGCCCAGGATCTCGGTCAGCCCCCACGAGCGCATCGCCGCCGCGGCGGCCAGCGCCCACACGGCGAGGAGCACCGCCGCGGCCCGAGGGAGGCGGGCGGGCAGGCGCAGCAGCGGGGCCGTGCCCAGCGCCCGCCGTACCGCGACCGCCCCCGTCAGGGCCGCGGCGGTGACGGCGGTGAGCACGGCCACGTTCCCGAGGCCGCCGGTCGCCAGGCTCACGGCCAGCGTGACCAGCAGCCAGGCCACCGCGTCGGTGACCGTGGCGACCGTCATCGACAACACGCCCGCCCGGGTGCCGACCAGGTCGCGTTCGGACAGGATCCGCGCCAGGACGGGGACGGCGGTGACCGACAGCGACACCGCCAGGAAGACGACCAGCGCGGACGCCGGGGCCGTGCCGCGCAGGCCGGGCTCGTCCCCGGCCAGCGCCCACACGGCCACGGCGGATCCGGCCAGCATCGGGACGGCGAGCGCGCCCGCCGCGGTCCAGCCCACCGCCCGGCCGCGTACGAGCGGCGCGGCCAGGCGCAGCTCGTGGATCACGCCGACCAGGTAGAGCACCAGGCCGGCGTGCCCGCACCAGCTCAGCCAGTCGAGGGGCAGCGCCCGCGCGGCGCCGGGACCGGCCACGGCCACGACCAGCGGGCCCGCCGCCATCCCGAGCGCCACCTCGCCGATCACGGCCGGCTGGCGCAATGCTCCGGCCAGCAGCCGCCCTGCCCAGGCGAGGAGGAGGACCGCCGCGAGCACGACGCCGAACAGGGCGATCCGCGCCGGTCCCTCGGCCGGGATCATCGTGTCCGGCTCAGCTCGGGTCGCCGTCCGGGCAGCGTGTCGCCGTTGAGCGCGGCGATGTACTCGTACTGGCTGGGCAGGTTGGCGACCAGCGCCTCGGCCTGCTCGCGGACGAGCCGCAGCTCGCGTTCCGCGCGGCCGTGGTCGAAGTGCCGCAGCGCGGGCGGGGCCTGCACCGGGACGCCGCCGAGCCCGAGCAGCATGGCGATGTAGGAGTAGGACTCGAAGCCGTGGTAGTGCGGGAAGACCGTCTCGCTGTCGGGCAGGCGCGCCTGCCACAGCTCAAGGCGTTCGGCCAGCCCGTCGGGGACGGGCCGGGTGGCGGCGTCCTTCCAGTAGTCGTTGTCGGAGCGGGCGGCGGCGTGGTAGTGCAGCGCGAGGAACTCGCGCACGCCGTCCATGACGTTGGCGACCTGGCGGTTGTACGACTCGCGCAGCCGGTCGTCCCAGCGGTCGGCGGGGAAGTGCTTGACCAGTTGCTCGATGGCGTTCTGGATGAAGAACAGGCCGGTCGACTCCAGGGGCTCGACGAAGCCGCTGGACAGGCCGACGGCCACGCAGTTGTTCACCCAGGAGCGCTCGCTGCGGCCGATCCGCATGCGGATGTGGTTGGCCTCCAGGTCGTCCGCCTCGGGGCCGACGAACTCGCGCAGGGTGCGTTCGGCCTCCTCGGGGGTGCAGTAGTCGCCGGCGTAGACGTAGCCGGTGCCGACGCGGCCGTACAGGGGGATGGTCCAGATCCAGCCGGCGTCCATGGCGGTGGCGGTGGTGCAGGGGCGCAGGCCCCGGGCGGCCATGTCGGCGGGCACGCGCAGCGCCACCGCCCGGTCGTTGGGCAGGCTCTCCTGGTAGGAGACGAAGGGGACGGACAGCGCCTTGTTCAGCAGCATGCCGCGGAAGCCGGTGCAGTCGATGAACAGGTCGCCGGCCAGCTCGCCGTGCTCCTTGGTGAGCACGTGGTCGATCCAGCCGCGCTCGTCCAGCCGGACGTCCACGACGTCGTCCAGGACGTGCCGGACGCCGCGCTCGGTGCCGAAGCGGGTGAGGTAGGAGGCCAGCAGCGCGGCGTCGAAGTGGTAGGCGTAGGGGAACTGGGTGTTCTGCTCGGTGAGGGTGGTGCGGTAGGCACGCTCGTCGGGGTTCTCGGTGAAGTCCTGCTCGAACAGCTCGCCCGACAGGTAGCGGGGCGAGCGCTTGGCCTCGCACAGCCAGCTGATGACGAAGCAGTCGCGGTCGAAGTCGCCGCCGGGGCGGGTGCCGAGCCACCAGTCGGTGAGGGGGAAGCCGTCCACGACGCGCAGGCGTTCGAACGGGTGGTAGAAGTGGTGGCCCGGGGCGCGCCAGTTCTCGAACCGGATCCCCAGCTTGTACGTGGCGTGACACTCGGGCATCCACTCCCGCTCGTCCAGCCCGAGATAGTCGAAGAAGTGGCGGATCGTACTGAACGTGGCCTCTCCCACGCCGATCGTCGCGATGTTCTTCGACTCGACCAGAGTGACGGCGATTCGGTCGCCGAATGCCGCCCGGAGATATGCGGCGGTCATCCAGCCCGAGGTGCCGCCGCCCACGATGACGACGTTCTTTACCATTCTTGAGCCCTTGTCCATGGCGTTGGGAAACGCGCGTCGGAAGAACCGGAAAAAGGATTGGGCAGTGCTCCGACCGCCCTTTTCCGAGCGTGCCGGACGGTCCCTGCCGATTTCCAGCTCATTGACGCCGGAGCTAAACAGGGCGGTCAGACGGGTGGCGGCGGCGCGGCCCGGCAGCTCGGCATGCGCCCCTGTGCAGGGCGTTCACGGTTGCCCACAGGCGGTCATCAACTGGCGTAGATGCAAATTTCTTGATCCTCCAACGCCAGTTGACTTCCCAACTGCCTCCGAGTTAGCTTGAGCAAAACTGGGGGCTCCCACCGCGGACGCCCCTCCTCGCCCAAGCCGCCCTGATCCACGCGGCCACCGCGTCGTGCGCATTTTCCCCGCGCCGCGGCGTGATCGACGAACCCGGAAAATGCGAAATGGGAGCCGCGGTGCTGCGGATTCATTTCACGGTCGAAGACCTGGCACGCCTGCGCATGGCGGCGACGCTGGGCCCGGTGACCGAGAGCGTCTTCGCCCTCGACCTGTTCGCCAGAAGCGGCGGCGCGGTCCACGGCGAGTGGCGCAGGGACGTGCGCGAACGCATGAACGGCACGGCCGGCCAGGTGGATCGGCTGGCCCGCGAGCGCCGGCCGCTCGGCGAACTGCTCGGACTGCTCGACCGCTCACCCGGCGAGTCCGGCTTCCGCGCCGGGGACGCCGCCGTCCCGTGGGCGACCGCCACCGTGCTGGCGTTCTGCCGGGCCGCGGTGCTGCCGTACTGGGGGCGGGTGCGTGCCTACCTGGAGCTCGAACGGGAGACGTTCGGGCGTATCACGATCACCAACGGCGTCGAATGCCTGCTGGACACCCTGCACCCGAAGCTGGTCTGGAACCCGCCGGTCCTGGAGGTCCCGCACGACGAGGACCGCGACGTGTACCTCGACGGCAGGGGCCTGCTGCTCAGTCCCTCGTTCTTCCTCCAGGTCAGGCACTGCCTGTTCCTGGACAGGGAGCACGAGACCGGGCTGCCCGCGCTCGTGGTCTCGGTCCCCTGGACGCCGGCCGTGCTGTCGGACCTGGTGGCCGAGCCCATGGCCGACGACGAGGCGCTCGGCGCGCTCGTCGGGCACACCCGGGCCGCGGCCATGCAGGCGCTCATGGACAGCTGCACCACCGGCGCGCTGTCCGAGCGGCTCGGCATCTCCCTGGCCGGCGCCAGCAAGCACGCCACCGTGCTGCGCAAGGCCGGGCTCATCACCACCGCCCGCAACCGCAACACGGCCCTGCACACGCTGACGTCGCTGGGCATGGCGCTGCTGCGCGGCGGCGGCCACCTCATCTCACAACGCAACTGACCTTCCCTGGAGGACGAACGATGAGCACGAACCCCTTCGAGGACCCCGAGGGCATCTACCTGGTGCTCGTCAACGACGAGGGACAACACTCGCTCTGGCCGGCCTTCGTGGACGTGCCGGCCGGATGGGCGGTCGCGCTGCCCGAGACCGACCGGGAGCGCGCGCTCGGCTACATCAACGAGAACTGGACCGACATGCGGCCCAAGAGCCTCATCGCGGCGATGGAGGAGTGAGCCGTGCTGATCATCGAGGGTGCCGGCGAGCCCGTCCAGGACCGGATCAGGGCCGGGCACCGCGCGCTGCGCGAGAGCCTGACCAGCCACGGGGCGCTGCTGTTCCGCGGCTTCGACGTGGGCGGCGTCGAGGGGTTCGACGCCGCCGTACGCGCGTTCTCCGGGACGCCGCTGGCCTACACCGAACGGTCGTCGCCGCGCAGCGTGATCAAGGGCAACGTCTACACCTCGACCGACTACCCGCCCGAGGAGGAGATCTTCCTCCACAACGAGAACTCCTACCAGGCCGTCTGGCCCATGGTGCTGTTCTTCCACTGCATGCGGCCGCCGGAGTCGCAGGGGGCCACTCCCCTGGCCTCCACCCGGGAGGTGCACGACACCCTCGACCCGGCGGTGCGCGAGGAGTTCGAGCGGCGCGGCTGGATGGTCGTGCGCACCTACGACGACGAGCTCGGCATGCCGTGGTCGGAGGCGTTCAACACCTCCGACCGGGACGAGGTCACCGCGTACTGCGAGCGCAACGGCGTACGGGCGACCTGGCTCGGGGACGGGCGGCTGCGCACCGAGGCCGTACGCGCGGCGGTGCACCGGCATCCGGTCACCGGCGAGCCCGTCTGGTTCAACCACGCCACGTTCTTCCACGTCACGACGTTGCCCGAGGCCGTACGCGAGGGGCTGCTGGAGATGTGCGGGCAGGACGGGCTGCCGAGCAACACCTACTACGGCGACGGCGGCGCCATCCCCGACGATGTCACCGACCACCTGCGCAAGTGTTACCGGGCGGCCTCCCGCCGCTTCGACTACGCGGCCGACGACCTGCTCGTCATCGACAACATGCTCACCTCGCACGGGCGGGAGCCGTACACGGGGCCGCGGCGGATCGCGGTCGCCATGGCGGAACCGTCGCGGGCGTAGCTCCCGGAACCTCAGCCGTCCCGGTCCTCGTTCCCGGCCCGCGCCCCCGGCCCGTCGCCGGGGTCGCGGGCCGGGGCGGTTCTGCGCAGGTGCCGGTTCGTCGTGCCGAGCACGGCCAGCACCAGCAGGTCCGCGACCAGCCCCGGCACCGCCGAGAACTGGTTCACGATGAACGCGAACACCTGGCCGAACAGGATGTCGACCAGGAGCGCGAGGTAGAGCGCCTGGAAGGCGGCCGGCCGGTTCCACCGTAACCGGGCCGCCCCCCACAGGCTGAGCAGCACCGTCACCGCCGCGGACGCCGCCAGGCCGATCACCGCTCCCCACTCCCGTTCCTGGCCGAGGGAGTCGTACGAGCTCTCCAGGGCCAGGCCGACCAGGGGCAGCGGGGCCCGTACGGCGAGGTAGACCACCGCGAGCACCACCACGACCGGCCGCCGGCACAACCGCTCTAGCCAGGCCAGGGCGGCGCGCACGGCGGGGAAGCGGGGCGGTTCGCTGGGGGGCACCATGCCGAGCAGCCGGACCGTGGCCGCGTCGAGCGGGTCGCCGGAGTCCTGGACCAGGCGGATCGCGCTGCGCCGCTGCTCGACCGTCAGCCCGGAGGTGACGCCGACGAGGGCGGCGTGCAGCGCGTTGGCGGTCCGCTCGGCGGCGGTGTAGCCGGTGCGGCCCTTGAGCCACTGGGCCAGCACGACCAGGACGGCGAAGACCAGGTAGATGATGCCGGCGGCGGGCCGGTAGAAGTAGTCGTTGCGCTCGGTGACGAACTTGCCGACCTCGTCGAGGAACGTGCCGAACCCGGCTCCGCCGAGCAGCGCGCCCCACGTCCTGGCCCGCTCGCCGAGGAAGGCGAGGGTGAGGCCGAGCCCGACCGCCATCAGCAGGCCGCCCCACAGGACGTGCGCGATGTGCAGGTCTCCGGCGCCGAGCTTCGGGTAGCCCGTGCTCGCCAGCCAGGTCCTGATCAGCAACACCGCGCTGATCCCCGCGATGGCGAACACCTGTAAATGAGCCGCCGCACTGGTGATCCTTGCCAGACGTGATCGGCGCACCGGGTCCTCCTCCGCTGTCAATGACGTCGTGGGAAGCGCCGACCAGGAGCCGGGTCGTCGGCGAATTTCACTTGCGCGGCGCTTCCGCCCGGGGGCCGACACCGGCACGGGACGCTCGCTGATACCTTTTCGACGCTAGCACACCGGCTTCGTGACTGCCCTGTTTAGCTTGAGGCTCAAACACATTGAGCTCCGGCCCGCCGACGACCGAACCTTGACCGGACGGGTGTCGCCGAGGAAGGGAGCGAGTTGTGTCGACTTTCGAACTGCGGAAAGACGAGGTGACCGCGATCACGGAGCTGGCGGGCGAGCTCGCCCGGCAGCATCCGGGAGTAGAGTCCGCGAAATTCCAGGAAATCGGCCGGGTTTATGCCGACGAGCTGCCGAGACGCCTCCGCGCGGAGTTGCACGATTTTCGCCTGGCCGAGCCGTCGGGCCTGCTGGTGATCTCCGGCCTACCGGTGGACGACGCCGCGCTCGGCCCCACTCCCGAGGACTGGAAATCGCGGCCCACGCCGTCGCCGACACTGTCGCTGGACATCGCGTTCTACCTGGTCATGAGCCTGTTGGGCGAGCCGATCGGCTGGGTGACGCAGCAGGACGGACGCATCATGCACGACGTTTTCCCGATGCGCGGCTTCGAACGCGAGCAAATCGGCTGGAGCAGCGCGGAAACGCTGGTCTGGCACACCGAGGACGCCTTCCACCCGCTCCGCACGGATTATCTCGGGCTGTTCTGCCTGCGTAATCCCGACAAGGTGGAGACGACCTTCGCCGAGGTCGGTTCGATACATCTCGACGAGGCCACAGAAGCCTTGCTCCGGGAGCACCGATTTCTCATTCTCCCGGACGACTCGCACCGTCCTGAGAATCGCGCCCCGGACCGGGACGACGACCCGAGGGTGGCCGACCTGAAACGCCGCAGTTATCGCCAGGTCGAAAGCGCGCTGACCGATCCGCAGCCGATGCCGGTGCTTTTCGGCGCCCCGGACGACCCGTATCTCTGCGTCGATCCGCACTATATGCAAGGAATACAGGGAGAGGACGAGGAGAAAGCGCTCGCCGCCCTCGCCGCGACCGTGGACGCGGCCATGACCGGGATCGTGCTGGAACCCGGCGACATCTGCGTCATCGACAACTACAAGGCCGTGCACGGGCGCAAGCCCTTCCGCGCCCGGTTCGACGGGACGGACCGGTGGCTGCGCCGGCTGAACGTGGCCAGGGATCTTCGCAAGTCGCGCGAGTTCCGGCTGGACGCGCGTTCCCGCGTCATCTACTGAGGCTAGGAGCACCGGGTGATGGACAACTCGACACGTGACGTCCTCGATCTGTTCGCCGAGCGGGTCCGGCTGGCTCCCGGCGCCACCGCCGTCTCCTCGGCCGCGGGCTCGCTCGCCTACCGGGAGCTCGACACGCGCGCGAACGGGTTCGCCCATCGCCTGCGCGGGCTCGGGGCCGGTCCGGACACGCTCGTCGCCGTCTACGCCGAGCGCGGCCTCGACCTGGTCGTGGCGCTGCTCGGCGTGCTCAAGGCGGGCGCGGCGTACCTGCCGCTGGATCCCGGCGTGCCGGCGAGCCGCCTCGCCGTCGTGATCGACGACGCGGGCGCGCCCGTCGTCGTCACCCAGCGGGCGCTGCGCGGGCGGCTGCCCGTGACGGCGGCGCGGGTGGTGTGCGTGGACGACGATCCCGCGCCGTTCGCCGACGCGCCGCCCGCTCCCCCGGGCCGTCCGGCGGACCTGGCGTACGCGATCTACACCTCCGGCTCCACCGGCCGTCCCAAGGGGGTGCTCGTCGAACGCCGGCAGCTCGCCGCCTACCTGGCCTGCTGCCTGCGGGACTACCCGGGGCTGGCGGGCACGGCGCTGCTGCACTCGTCGATCTCGTTCGACCTGTCGGTGACCACGCTGTGGGGGCCGCTCGTCGCGGGCGGGCGCGTCCACGCGGGCACGCTCGACGAGCCGGGCGGCGTCCGGCCGTCCTTCCTGAAGATCACCCCGAGCCACCTGCCGCTGCTGGAGGGCGGGTCGCCGGACGCCTCCCCGGAGCGCGGCGAGCTGGTGATCGGCGGCGAGGCGCTGCACGGCGACGCGATCGGCCGCTGGCGCGCGGACCGTCCCGGCGTGACGGTGGTCAACGAGTACGGCCCCACGGAGACGACGGTCGGCTGCGTGGCCTTCCGCCTCGAACCCGGCGACGGCACGCCCGGCGGCGCGGTGCCGATCGGCCGGCCCATGTCCGGGTCGCGGGCCTACGTCCTCGACGCCCGGCTGCGGCCGGTCCCGCCGGGCGAGCGGGGCGAGTTGTACGTCGCGGGCGCCGGGGTGGCCCGCGGGTACCGGGGCCGTCCCGGCGGCACCGCCGAACGGTTCGTCGCCGACCCGTACGGGACGGACGGCGAGCGCATGTACCGCACCGGGGACGTGGTGCGCCTGCTGCCGGACGGGGAGCTCGAATACCTCGGCCGGGCGGACGACCAGGTCAAGCTCGGCGGGCACCGGATCGAGCCCGGCGAGATCGAGGCCGCCCTGACCCGGCATCCGCGCGTGGCCGCCGCCGCGGTCGTCGCCGACGGCGACCGCCTGGTGGCCCACATCGTCCCCATCACCCCGGGCGGTGTGTCCCCTGAGGGGGCGGCTGGGCCGTCGCCTGAGCAGTTGCGGGCGTTCCTCGCGCGGGACCTGCCCGAGTACATGATCCCTTCGGTGTTCCAGCCTCTCGACCGGCTCCCTCTCGCGGCCAGCGGCAAGGTGGACCGCGCCGCCCTGCCCGCCACGGGCCCCCAGGGCGCCACCGGCTACACGCCCCCCGGCGATCATGAGGAACGGGTGATCGCCGAGTTGTGGGCCGAGGTGCTGGGCCTGGACCGGGTGGGCGTGACCGATGACTTCTTCGCCATCGGCGGCAACTCCCTGCTGGCCTTCCGCGTGGTGCCGCGCATCCGTGCCGCGCTCGGCACGAGCCTGTCCCCCCGGGCGATCTTCCGCGAACGCACGGTGGCCGCCCTGGCCGCCTCCCTGAAACCGGACGAGAACCGCGCCGGGGCGCACGTGGAGGGTGCGGACGTCGTCACCCCGCTTCCGCCCGGACGCGACGCGCCGCTCTCCTACGCCCAGCGGCGTTTCTGGTTCTTCCACGCCCACGACCCCGGCGGCACCGAGTACAACGTCCGGTTCGGCTACCGGCTGAGCGGGCCGTTCGACCCCGAGGCGCTGCGCACCGCGCTCGGCGAGCTCATCGCCCGGCACGAGCCGCTGCGCACGACGATCGAGGACGGCGGCGCCGACCCCACGCGTGCCGAACCCGTACAGAAGGTGCACGCGGACGTCGAGGTGCCGCTGACCGTCACCGACGTCGCCGGCCTGCCCGGCGAGGAGCTGGACCGGATGTTGCGGCACGAGGTGACCCGGCCCTTCGACCTGGCCCACGGCCCAGTGCTGCGCCTGGCCGTGCTGCGCCGGTCCGCCGAGGAGCACCTGCTGGTGCTGAGCCTGCACCACTCGGTGATCGACGCCGTGTCCATGCGCGTCCTGGCCGACGAACTGGGCCTGCTCTACGACGCCGCCCGCCACGGCCACCGGGCCACCCTCGCGCCGCTGCCCGTCCGGTACGCCGACTACGCCGCCTGGCAGCGCGACCGCTGGACCGACGACAGCCTGGCGGACCAGCTCGACCACTGGCGTCGCCGGCTCGACGGGATCACCCCGCTCGACCTGCCCGCCGACCGGCCGCGCCCGGCCGTACGCGGCTCGGCGGGGGCCGCGCACCGCTTCACCGTCCCGGCGGAGCTGGCCTCCGCGCTCGGGGACCTCGCCGCGCGTACCGGGGCGACGCCGTTCATGGTGCTGGTCGCGGCCTGCCAGGTGCTCCTGTCCAGGTACGCCGGCCAGCGGGACGTCTCGGTCGGCACCCCCGTCTCCGGACGCGACCTGCCCGAGTTCGAACCGCTCATCGGCTGCTTCATCAACACCCTGGTGCTGCGCTCCACCGTGGACGAGCGCGCCACGTTCGCCGAGTTCCTGGGCGCGGTGCGGGAGACCGTGCTGAACGCGTTCGCCAACCGGGACGTGCCCTTCGACCGGCTGGTGCGCGAGCTGGACGCCGAACGCGATCCCAGCAGGACGCCCCTGGTGCAGGCCATGGTGGCGTTGCAGAACGCGCCGCCGAAGACGCCGCGCTTCGCCGGGGCGCGTACGGAGCCGTACCGGCTGCCGCACGTGTCCTCGATCTTCGACGTCACGCTGGAGTTCGTCGAACGCGAGGACGGCGGCGCGCTCGACGCGATGATCGAGTACAGCACGGACCTGTTCGAGGCCGCGACCGCCGAGCGGATGGCCGCGCACCTGATCGCGCTGCTGGAAGCGGTGACCACGACCCCGGACCGCCCCCTGGCCCGCCTCCCCCTGCCATCCGCTCCCCGGACCGCCCCCGCGATGACCGATCCCGCCGCTCCCGCTGCCGGTCGCGGCGGCGGGCCGGCCGGGCGGCCGGTGCATGTGCAGGTGAGTGAGTGGGCGCGGGTCGCGCCCGACGCCGTCGCGCTGGAGTGGGACGGCGGCACCCGCACCTACGCCGACCTCGACCGGCGCGCCGACCGGCTGGCGCACCGGCTGCGCGGCCTCGGCGTGGGCCGGGGCGTGCCCGTGGTGGTGTGCATGGAACGCGGCCCGGACATGGTGACCGCCGCCCTCGGCGTGCTCAAGGCGGGCGGCGCGTACGTGCCGCTCGACCCCGGCATCCCGGCCGAGCGGCTGGCGTACGTGATGGCCGACACCGGCGCGCCGATCCTGCTGGCCGACGAGGACCACGAGGGGCTGCCCGTCGTACGCCCCGGCGACACGGAAGCGGGCGACCGCCCCGGCGCCGGGCCCGATTGCGTGGCGGAGCCGGGCGACCTGGCGTACATCATCTACACCTCCGGCTCCACGGGCCGTCCCAAGGGTGTCATGATCGAGCACCGCGGCCTGGCCGACCTGTGCGCCTGGCACGTGGCGGCGTTCGGGGTGGTGCCCCGGGACCGGGCGTCCCAGGTGGCCTCGCTCGGGTTCGACGCCGCCGTGTGGGAGGTCTGGCCCTACCTGTGCGCGGGGGCCCGCGTCGCCTTCCCCGGTCAGGACGCGCTGGACGACCCGGACGCGCTGGTGGCCTGGTTCACCGCCATGGGCACCACGATCTGCTTCCTGCCGACGCCCCGGCTGGAGACCGTGCTCGACCTGCCCGCGATCGACGGGACGGCGCTGCGTACCGTCCTGACGGGCGGCGACGTGCTGCGCCGCCGGCCGCGGCCCGGCGTCCCGTTCCGGCTGGTCAACAACTACGGGCCCACCGAGGCCACCGTCGTGGCCACCGCCGGGGACGTGAGCCGGGAGGGCGAGGGGCTGCCGCCGATCGGCCGCCCGCTGACCGGCAGCGCCGGGTACGTCCTGGACGCCTACGCCAACCCGGTCCCGGAGGGCGTGCCCGGCGAGTTGTACCTGGCGGGGCCCGGCCTGGCCAGGGGCTACCTGAACCGGCCCGGCCTCACCGCCGAGCGCTTCGTCGCCGACCCGTTCGGCCCTCCGGGCGGACGGATGTACCGGACCGGGGACCTGGTCCGCCGGTTGCCCGGCGGCGAGCTGGAGTACCTGGGGCGGAGCGACGACCAGGTGAAGATCCGCGGCTTCCGGGTGGAGCCGGGCGAGATCGAGGCCGCCCTCCAGCGCCACCCCTCGGTGGGCGGCGCGGTCGTCCTGGCCTCCCCGGGACGCGACCGCCTCAACGGGTACGTCACCCCGGCGGGCGACGCCGAACCCGACCCGGCCGCGCTGCGGGCCTTCCTGGCCGGGTCGCTGCCCGACCACATGATCCCCGCCGTGATCATGGTGCTGCCCGCGTTCCCGCTGACCGAGCGGGGCAAGGTGGACCGGGCGGCGCTGCCCGAGCCCGGCGCGCGGGCGGGAACGGCGGCCTACGTCGCGCCCTCGGGGTCCGTGCAGCGGGAGCTGGCCGCGATCTGGGGCGAGGTGCTGGGCGTCGAGCGCGTGGGGGCCGAGGACTCCTTCTTCACGCTGGGCGGCGACTCGATCCTGGCCATCCAGGTCGTGTCCAGGGCGCAGCGCGCCGGGCTGCGGCTCACCGCGCGCGACCTGTTCCGGCGGCAGACCGTGGCGGCCCTGGCGCCGTACGTGCGGCGGGCCGAGCAGCCCGCGAACGCCGCCGCCGAGGATGCCGCCGACGGCGGGTCCGCGCCGCTGACGCCGATCCAGCGTTTCCTGTACGACCGGTTCACCGTGCCGGGGACGTTCCACCAGTACGTGGAGGCCGAGCTGGCGGCGGACGTGGACGCAGATGCGCTGGGCGTGGCGGTGTCCGCCCTGGTCACCCGGCACGCCGCGCTGCGGACACACGTCACCCGGCACGACGGCGAACGATCCCAGCACGTCACTCCGCCACCGGCCGGGAACGTCCTGCGCCACGTCCGCCTCGACGACGAGACCGGCGAGACTGACCAGACCGACGAAGGCGACGCGCGGGGCGTGATCGCGCGGGAGAGCGAGGCCGTGCAGCGGGGCATCGACGCCGAGCGCGGGCCCGTGTTCGCCGCGGTGTTGTTCACCGGCTCCGGCTCGCCTCGGCTGCTGCTCACCGCGCACCACCTCGTCGTGGACGGCGTGTCCTGGCGGGTGCTGCTCCAGGACCTGCACACCGCGTACGGGCAGGCCGTCCGCGGCGAGCCCGTCGACCTGGGCGCGGAGACCGCCTCCTTCGTGAGCTGGTCCCGCGCCCTGGCCGCCCACGCCGCCGCCTTCGACGGCGAACTCCCCCACTGGACCCGGGCGACCGACGCCCCGGGCGCGGCGGACGTCCCGCTGGACCGCGAGGGGGCCAACCTCGTGGCGTCGGGACGGCGTACGACGGTGTCGCTGGACGAGGAGACCACCCGCGCCCTGCTGCGCGACGTCCCCGGCGTCTACCGTACGGAGGTCAACGAGGTGCTGCTGGCCGCGCTGGCCCGCACCCTGGGCGACTGGACCGGGCGTACGGACCTGCTGCTGGCCACCGAGGGCCACGGCCGGGAGGAGATCTTCCCCGGCACCGACCTGTCCCGCACGGTCGGCTGGTTCACCACCTACTTCCCGCTGGCCCTGCGCCTGCCCGGCGACGGCGGCTGGGGCGAACTGCTGAAGAGCGTCAAGGAGCAGGTCAGGGCCGTCCCGGGCCGCGGCTTCGGGTACGGCGTGCTGCGTCACCTGCGCGGCACCGCGCCCGATTGCCACCCCGGCGTCTGCTTCAACTACCTCGGCCGGTTCGACCCGCCTCTGGGCGACCTCTACCGGGACGTCGCGCCCATCGGCCTGTTCCAGGACCCCGGCGACGTCCGGCCGCACCTCCTGGACGTCGTCGCCGCGGTGCGCGCCGGCCGCCTGGAGGTGACCTGGGAGTACTCGGCCGACCTGCACGACGAGGCCACCGTCGCCCGGCTCGCGGACGGGTTCGCCGCGAACGTGACCCGGCTGGTACGCCACTGCGCCGAACCGGGCGCGGGCGGGCGTACCCCGTCGGACTACCCGCTGGCGGGGCTGGACCAGGCGAGCCTGGACCGGCTGATCGGCGACGGACGCGACGTGACCGACGTCTACCCGCTCACCCCCGGCCAGGCCGGCATGCTCTACGAGTGCCTGGCGGCCGGCGACGACCTGTACGTCGCCCAGTTCGGCATGCTGCTCGACGGCGTCGACGACCCCGGGACGCTGGCGCGGGCGTGGCAGTCGGTCGTGGACCGGACGCCCGTGCTGCGCACGTCCCTGGCCTGGGAGGGACTGGACCATCCCGTGCAGATCGTGCACGGGCGGGCCCGTCTGCCGGTCGTCCGGCACGACTGGCGCCGCCTGCCCGAGGACGAACGGCGGGCCGCGCTGGCCGCCCTCCTCGCCGCGGACCGGGCCGAGGGCCTGGACCTGACGGCCGCGCCGCCGTCCAGGCTGGCGGTCATCCGGCTGGACGACGACACCGTGCGCGTCGTGTGGACCCTGCACCACATCCTGCTGGACGGCTGGAGCGTGCACCGGCTGCTGCGCGACGTGCTGGCCGCGTACGCCCGGCTCTCCGGAGAGGGCGACGGCGGCGCGCCCGAGCCGCGCCGCCCCTTCCGCGACTACGTGGAGTGGCTGGCCGGGCGCGACCTCGCCGCGGACGAGACGTACTGGCGGGAGGCGCTGGCCGGGCTCACCGCCCCGACGCCGCTGCCCTACGACCGGCCGCCCGGCAGGGAACACCGGCCCAAGGCGGCCGGACGGGTCCGCGCCGCCCTGCCGCCCGACCTGACCCGGCGGCTGGCCGACCGGGCCGCGGCGGCCGGCCTGACGCTCAACACGCTGGTCCAGGGCGCGTGGTCGATCCTGCTGTCCCGGCACAGCGGCGAGCCGCGGGTGTGCTTCGGCGCCACGGTGTCGGGCCGCCCCGAGGACCTGGACGGCGCCGAGTCCATGATCGGCATCTTCATCCAGACGCTCCCCGTCCACGTGCACGTGGACGGCGCCCGCCCGCTGCTGCCCTGGTTGCGCGAGCTCCAGGAGTCGCAGGCCGGGGCGCGGGAGCACGAGGCGGCCTCGCTCACCCGGATCCGCGCGTGGAGCGACGTGCCGCCGGGGACAGCGCTGTTCGACAACATCGTGGTCTTCGAGAACTACCCGATCGACTACGCCGCCCCCGGCCCGCGCCTGCGGGACGTGGACGCCGCCGAGGCGAACGGCTACCCGCTCGGCCTGGTCGTCTACCCGGGCGAGGAGCTGTCGTTCGTCCTGCTCCACGACGAGGAGCTGTTCGACGCCGCGACCGTGCGACGGCTCGGCGAGAGCCTGTCGGCGCTGCTCGGGCAGCTCGCCGCGGACCCCGGCGGGACCGTGGGGTCGCTGAGCGCGGTGAGCGCGCGGGAGCGGCGGCTGACGCTGACGGAGTGGAACGACACCGCGCGCGACTACCCGCGCCGGACGGTCCACGAGCTGTTCGCCGAGCGGGCGCGGGAGATGCCCGGCGCGGTGGCGGTGCGCGGCGGCGGCGCGGAGCTGACGTACGGGGAGCTCGACCGCCGTTCCGGGGAGCTGGCGGGGGTGCTGGCCGGGCTCGGCGTACGCGCCGAGTCGCGGGTGGCGGTGTTGCAGGGACGCTCGCCGGACGCGCTGGTGTCGATGCTGGCCGTGCTCAGGGCGGGCGGCGCGTACGTGCCGCTGCATCCGGACTTCCCGGCCGAACGCATGCGGTGGATCCTGCGGGACACGGGCGCGGTCGCGGTGCTGACCGACCGGTCGCTGGCCGGGCGCGCCGCGGACCTGGGCCTGCCCGCCGTCGAGGTGGACGGCGACCTGCCCGCCCCCGGCCCCCCGCCCACCACCTTGCCCACCGCGCTGCCCGGCTCGCTGGCCTACGTGATGTACACCTCGGGCTCGACCGGGTTGCCCAAGGGCGTCGCGGTCACCCACGAGGACGTGGTGAGCCTGGCCTGGGACCACCGCTGGCGCGGCGGCGGTCACGACCGGGTGTTGTTCCACTCGCCGCACGCCTTCGACGCGGCCACGTACGAGATGTGGGTGCCGCTGCTGGCGGGTGGCGAGGTGGTGGTCGCGCCCGGCGACCTGGACGCGCGGCGGCTGCGGGCGCTGGCGGCCGAGCACGGCGTCACGGGGATGTTCCTCACGGCGGCGCTGTTCAACCTGTTCGCCGAGGAGCTGCCCGAGTGCTTCGCCGGGCTGCGCGAGGTGTGGACGGGCGGCGAGGCGGCCTCGCCGCAGGCGCTCGCGCGGGTGATCGGCCGCTGCCCCGGGACCACGTTCCACAACGGGTACGGGCCCACCGAGACCACCACGTTCGTCACGACCCGGGAGATGACCCCCGAGCTCGTACAGGCGGGACGGGCGCCGATCGGCCGTCCCATGGACAACACCTGCGCCTACGTGCTGGACGCCGCCCTGGCGCCCGTGCCCGTCGGCGCGCCGGGCGAGCTGTACCTGGCGGGCTCCGGCCTGGCCAGGGGCTATCTCGGCAGGCCGGCGCTGACCGCCGAACGCTTCGTGGCCGACCCGTTCGGCGGCGGCGGGCGGCTCTACCGCACGGGGGACCGGGTCCGCTGGACGCCCGAAGGCGATCTGGAGTTCCTCGGCCGGGTGGACGGCCAGGTCAAGATCCGGGGCTTCCGGATCGAGACGGGCGAGGTGGAGGCCGCGCTCCTGGCGCATCCCGGGGTCGCCGAGGCCGTCGCCATGGCCAGGCAGGACGCCGCCGGACGCCGGACGCTGGCGGCGTACGTGGTGCCGGCGGCCGGCGGGCCCGCGCCCTCGCACGAGGAGCTGGCCGCGAGCCTGGGCGCGCGGCTGCCCGCGTACATGGTGCCCGCGGCGTTCGTATCCCTGGACCGGCTGCCGCTGAACGCCAACGGCAAGGTGGACCGCGCCGCCCTGCCGGAGCCCGCCCCGCCGCGGGAGAAGGCGGAGTCGTACGTCGCGCCGCGCAATCCGACCGAGGAGGCGCTCGGCCGCATCTGGGAGCAGGTGCTCGGCCTGGACCGGGTGGGCGTGCACGACGACTTCTTCGCGCTGGGCGGCGACTCGATCACCAGCCTGCGGGTGACGTCGCGGGTGGGACCGGCCTTCGGCGTCGACCTGTCGCCGCGCGACATCTTCCTGACGCCGACCGTCGCCGGGCTGTCGGAGGTGGTGCAGGACAGGATCCTGGACTCCCTGGAGGAGGCGGTCCACCGGTCGTGACCGCGGCTCAGCGCGCGCCCAGCCGCCGGTAGGCGCGCGAGACGAGGCCGAGGAAGGCGGCGTCGCTGCTCAGGTCGACGCCGCCGGGCACGGCCGCCGTCCCGGCGCCCCCGTCGGGCGGCAGGCCGCGGGCGCGGGCGCGGATGGCCGCGTCCACCGCGGCGGCCTCGGCGAACGCCTCCAGCCGCTGCCCGCGCAGGCCGGACCGCGCGCCCTCCCGCCGGGCCGCGTCCGTCACGCGCGCGTCCAGGTACGGCTCCAGCGCGATCCGGCCGTCCCGGATCTCCACGAACCGCCGGTACAGCCGCAGGTCCAGGTCGCGGAAGGTGACCAGCTCGGTCAGGAAGGGGGCCGGGGCCAGCAGCGCGATGTCCGGGCTGGCCCGGTAGAGCGCCCGCCACAGCGGACGCAGCCGCAGGTGCAGCCGGAAGTCGCGGAACCAGCGCAGCCGCGCGGGCCACCACGACGGCAGGGCCAGGCCGAGCAGCACCGCGAGCACGCCGAGCGGCACCAGCAGCATGTCCAGGGGCGCCCGCAGCAGGTCGGGGTAGTCGGCGCCGATCCGCCGGCAGGCGAAGTAGGCCGCCTTGTGCAGGTGGTAGAGCACGGTCAGGGACGCGCCCACGGCGATCAGCCGCAGCCCCGCGCTCACCGCCCGGTTCTCCGTCTGGCGGGCCTCACGCAGGGCGAACCAGGTGGCGTGGCACAACACCGGCACGAGGTAGCACAGGAAGACGAGCCAGTATTCGAGCACGCCCGGCGTGTCCCCGTACCGGACGGCGAAGCGCGGGCTGTTGACCGGCGTACGGGCCAGGGCGAAGGTCAGGCACATGCCGAGCAGCACGAGCGCCGGCCATGCCGCCTCCCCCCACGTACGGCGGCGCGGCCCCTCCGGCGGCTGGCCGACCTGCCGTACGAACGTCCCGACCGACCAGGCCACGGCCAGCATGAACGCGTGGGACACCAGCCTGGCCAGGTTCGGCACGCCGGTCAGCCGCCAGACGGCGTCGTAGGCCCAGGGCGTGTTGACCGTCGTCGAGGCGGCGATCGCGGCCAGGATGACGAACACCGCCCGCCCGGCCGGGTCGCGCGCCCAGGAGCGCACGGCGGCCAGCCGGTACACGGTCAGCGCGCAGGCCAGCACCGCAGGGCCGTTGAGCCGCAGCCACTCACCCACGGGCGAGGCCGGACACCCCGCCGTGGAGGGCGTCCACGGTCCCGGTGAGCGCGGCGTCCACACGCCGGACGTCCGACGCCCGCGGGCGCGACTCGCGGCAGGCCCGCTGCCAGATGAGCGAGGCGAGCAGCTCGGCCTCCTGCTCCTCCTCCGACCCGTAGATCGAACGCCTGAGCACGCGGCGGACGAGGGCGGGGTTAAGGCTGGGGAACAACACGTGCCGCTGTGCCCTCGGGTCGGCCTCGGGGTAGTGGCCGCAGATCACGTGGCTCAGCTCGTGCAGGATGATGTGGTCCTGGTGCGGCGGCGTCGTGTCGGGCTTGTAGAAGATCAGGTCGGTCGCCTCGGTGGCCAGCCAGGCGCCCAGCATCTCGTCGTCGCCGGGCAGCTCCAGGAGCCGGATGGGACGCCCCCGCTCGGCGGCGACCAGGTCGCAGAGCGTTCTGACGCGATAGGGCCGCGGCATCGGTAATCGGCGGGCGATCTCCGCGCAGCGACGCCGCATGAGCCTGAACTTCTTGCCGGCGGGAGTCATACCTCTCCAGGGCTAACAATTCAGCATCGACATCCGATCACGATCGTGTCGCATCCGCTTCGACCGTGACAACGTCGTGCTTGCTCTGCCCCTTGGGCCGCCGGCCTAACCACCTCCGCACCCGCCGCCCGTACCGGCCTCTGAGCTGGTTCTTTAGCCGTCGGTTCAATGCTCTGGAGCGGCCGGGCGGCCGTTGACAACATCAAGAGGAGGCGGCGGGCGGCCTCGGACGACGCCCGCGAGGGCCGGGCCGCGCGCTTACCGCAGTTCATCGAAACGTTATCCAGGCGCGGGCGGCCGACCGTCAACCGGAGGGCTTGGAGACACCCCGATGCATATCTCTTCCCAGCGGGACGAGCGGATCGCGGCACTGCCGGAACACCTCCGTGACCAGATGCTGCGGAGACTGTCCGGCCGGTCGGCCGCCGACCCGATCCCGCGTACGGACACCACCGGCCCGGTCCCGCTCTCCCCCGCCCAGGAGCGGCTCTGGTTCATGTACGAGCTGGACCCGGACGCCGTGGACTACCTGGTGCCGCTGGCCGTACGGCTGAGGGGCGACCTGGACGTGCCCGCGCTGCGGACCGCGCTCACCCGGGTGGTGGCCCGGCACGAGACCCTGCGCACGACGTTCGGGTCCCTGGACGGGCGCGGCACGCAGCGGGTCATGCCGGCCGCCGACGTGCCGCTGCCGCTGACGGACCTGTCGGAGCGTCCCGGCGAGCTGGACCGCCTGCTGGAGGAGGAGGCCCGCCGGCCCGTGGACCTGCGCGTGGGGCCGGTGTTCCGGGCCCGGCTGATCCGGCTCGGCCCGCGCGAGCACGTGCTGACCGCCCACGCCCACCACATCGTCACCGACGGCTGGTCCTCGCGGGTGCTGCTCGACGACCTGGCCGCCCTGTACGCCGAGGCCGCCGGCGGCCCGCCCGCCGGCCTGCCGCCGCTGCCGGTGAGCTACGCCGACGTCAGCGTCTGGCAGCGGGAGCGGGCCTCGGCGCCGCAGGCCGGGGAGCAGCTCGCGTACTGGCGGCGCAGGCTGGACCGGCTGGCCCCCATGGACCTGCCGACGGACCGGCCGCGCCCGCCGGTCAGGAGCTCCGCGGGGGCGGCGTGCGCGTTCGAGGTGCCGGCGGACGTCGCCGGGCGGCTTCGGGAGATCGGCGAGCGGGCCGGCGCCACGCTCTTCATGACGCTGGTCGCCGCGGTGCACACGCTGCTGGCCCGCTACACCGGCCGTCCGGACGTGGCCGTGGCCACCGTCGTCTCCGGCCGGGACCGGGTCGAGACGGAGAACCTGGTCGGCTTCTTCGTCAACACGCTGGTGCTGCGCGGCGAGGTGGACGAGTCGCGCCCGTTCGAGGAGCTGCTGGGCCGTACGCGCACGACGGTGCTGGACGCGTTCGCCCACGACCGGGTGCCGTTCCAGCGGCTGGTGGAGGCGCTGCGCCCGGAACGCGACCCGAGCCGCCCGCCGCTGACGGAGGTGGCGGTCAACCTGCGCAACCTGCCGCCCGGCACGGCCGCCTTCCCCGGCCTGCGGGTCACCGAGCTGCCGCCGCCCGTGCTGGCCGCGAGCATGGACCTGTCGTTCGACTTCACCGAACGGGACGGCGCCCTGGCCGGGAGCCTGGCCTACAACACGAGCCTGTACGGCCCGGACACCGCCGAGCGGATGACCGCCCACCTGGTGCGCCTGCTCGCCGGGATCGCGGCGGCGCCAGGCCGGCCGCTGGCCGGGATCCCGCTGCTCGGCCGGACCGAGCACCGGCTGCTGACCTCGTTGTGGGCCGGGACCGGCGCCGGGCCGGAGACGCTGACGGTGACGCGGCTGTTCGCCGAGCAGGTGGCGGCCCGGCCGCGGGCCCAGGCCGTGGTGTGCGGCGGCCGTTCGCTCACCTACGGCGAGCTGGACGAGCGCGCCGACCGGCTGGCCCGGCTGCTGGCCGCCAGGGGCGCGGGGCCGGAGCGGTACGTCGCGGTGGCGCTGCCCCGGTCGATCGACATGGTCGTGGCGGTGCTGGCGGTGCTCAAGTCCGGGGCCGCGTACCTGCCGGTGGACGTGGGGCAGCCGGCCGGCCGGATCGCGGCCATGGTCGGCGACACCCATCCCGTGCTGGCGGTGGCCACCCGGGAGAGCGCGTCCGCGCTGCCCGCCGGCCTGCCGTTCGTCGAGCCGGACGCCCCGGCGCCCGCCGGACCGTCCGGCGGCGCCCCGGCCGCGCGGCCGGACAACCCCGCCTACGTGATCTACACCTCCGGCTCGACCGGCCGGCCCAAGGCCGTGGTGGTCACGCACGAGGGCGTGCACGACATGGTGCGCGTCCAGCGCGAGCGCATGGACGCCGGGCCGGGCGCGCGGGTGCTGCAGTTCGCCTCGCTCTCCTTCGACGGCGCGTTCTGGGAGCTGGTGCTCGCCCTGCTGTCCGGGGGCACGCTCGTGGTCGCCGCCGACGACGAACGCCCGCCGGGCGCGCCGCTGGCCGGGCTGATCGCCCGCGAGCGGGTCACCCACGTCACGCTGCCGCCCACCGCGCTCGCGACGCTGCCCGAGGACGGCGTCCCGCGCGGCGCGGTCGTCGTGGTGGCGGGCGAGACGTGCCCGCCGGAGCTGGTGCGCGCCTGGTCGCCGGGGCGGCGGGTGTTCAACGGGTACGGGCCCACGGAGACCATGGTCGGCGCCACGCTGAGCGAGCCGCTGACCCCGGCGGACGCCGACCCGGGGCCGGTCCCCATCGGGCGGCCGTTCCCGAGCATCCGGGCGTACGTGCTGGACGAGCGGCTCAGGCCCGCGCCCATCGGCGTGCCGGGCGAGCTGTACCTGGGCGGTACGCGCCTGGCCAGGGGGTATCTGAACCGGCCCGGCCTGACCGGCGAGCGGTTCGTGGCCGACCCGTACGGGCCGCCGGGCACGCGCATGTACCGCACCGGGGACCGGGCCCGCTGGCTGGCGAACGGGCGGCTGGAGCACGCGGGCCGCACCGACGACCAGGTCAAGCTGCGCGGGTTCCGGATCGAGCCGGGCGAGGTGGAGGCCGCGCTGTCGGAGCAGCCCTGCGTGGTCGCCGCCGCCGCCGCGGTCAAGGAGGACGCGAACGGGACCAGGCGGCTGGTGGGGTACGTCGTACCGGCCGAGGGCGGCGCGGACCCCGCGGAGCTGCGCGAGGCCCTGCGGCGGCGGCTGCCCGAGCACATGGTGCCGACGGCGTTCGTGATCCTGGCCGCCCTGCCGCTCACGCACAGCGGCAAGGTGGACCGGCGGGCCCTGCCCGCGCCGACCGGCGCCCGCCACAGCGGCGAGGAGTACGCCGAGCCGCGCACACCGGCCGAACGCGCGCTCGCCGAGGTGTGGGCGCGGGTGCTGGGCGTCGAGCGGGTGGGCGTGCACGACAACTTCTTCGACCTGGGCGGCGACTCCATCCTCGGGCTCCAGGTCGTCGCCGGGGCGCAGGCGGCGGGGCTGGCTCTGACCCCGCGCCTGATGTTCCTCCGCCAGACCGTCGCCGACCTGGCCGCCGAGCTGCCCGCCGACCTGCCCGACGAGTTGCCGGGCGCGCGGGAGGCCGAGGACGGCCCGGTGAGCGGTGACGTGCCGCTCACGCCGATCCAGCACTGGTTCCTGGAGAACCTGGCCGGCAGCCTGCCGCGGTTCAACCAGGCGATAGCGCTGGAACCGCCCGCCGAAGCCGGCGACGACGCCGTCGAGGCGGCGCTGACGGCCCTGGTCGAGCGGCACGACGCGCTGCGCCTGCGGCTGGAGCGGGACGGCGCCGGGTGGCGGCAGCACAACGCCGCCGCCGAGCACGGCCGGGTGCTGCGCCGCGTCGACCTGTCCGGCGTGCCCGAGGACGAGCGCGCCGCGTACGCCCACCGCGCGGCCGTGGAGGCGCAGACCTCGTTCGCGCTCGACCGCGGGCCGCTGATCAAGGCCCTGCTGTTCACCGGCGGCGGCCCCCGGTGGTTGTTCCTGGCCGCCCACCACCTGGTCGTGGACGGCGTGTCGTGGCGGGTGCTGCTGTCGGACCTGGAGATCGCCTGCCGCCAGGCCGCCGCCGGGCAGCCGATCCGGCTGGGCCCGCGTTCCACGTCGTTCCGCGAGTGGGCGCTGCGGCTGGGCGACCACGCGGCCTCGGGCGGCTTCGACCACGAGCTGCCCCACTGGCGGCGGGTACGTGAGCTGGCCTCCGGGGTCCCCCCGCTGCCCGTGGACGACGCCGGGGGCGCGAACGTCGCCGGCGACCTGCGTACGGTGACGGCCACGCTGGACGCCCGGCTCACCCGCCGGCTGCTGCGCGAGGTGCCGGAGGTCTACCGGACGCGCATCGACGAGGTGCTGCTCGGCGCGCTCGGCCGGGTGCTGGCCGGCTGGGCGGGCGGCGCCCGCGTCCTGGTCGAGCTGGAAGGGCACGGCCGCGAGGAGCTGTTCCCCGAGGTGGACCTGTCGCGCACGGTCGGCTGGTTCACCACCGTCTCGCCCCTGGTGCTGGAGCTCCCGGACGGCGGGTGGGGCGACCTGCTCCGATCCGTCAAGGAGCAGGTCAGGGCGGTCCCGCTGCGCGGACTCGGGTACGGCGCGCTGCGCCACCTGTCCCCGGCGGGCGCCGAGCTGCGCGACGACCGGCAGCCCGAGGTCGCCTTCAACTACCTGGGCCGGATGGAGTCGCGCGGCATGCTGCCGACTCCCGAGGGCACCGAGCGCGACCCGCGGCAGGAGCGCGTCCACCTGCTGGAGGTCAACGCGGTGGTGCGCGGGGACCGGCTGGAGATGCGCTGGTCGTACTCGTGCCGGCGGCATCGGGAGGCGACCGTGGCGGCCCTGGCCGAACGGATGACGGCGGCGCTGGCGGAGATCGTCGAGCACTGCGCGGAGCCCGGCGCGGGCGGCTGCACCCCCTCCGACTTCCCGCTGGCCCGGCTCGACCAGGCCGCCGTGGACCGCGTCGCGGGTGACGGCCGCTCGGTCGAGGACGTCTACCCGCTCACGCCGTTGCAGGGCGGCCTGCTGTTCCACTCGCTGGCCGACCCCGCCGCCGACACCTACGCCTCGCACTTCAGCCTCCTGCTCGACGGCGTGGACGACCCGGAACGCCTGGTACGGGCCTGGCAGGAGGTCACCGACGAGATCCCGGCGCTGCGCACGGCGATCGTCTGGCAGGACGTGCCCGAGCCCGTGCAGGTCGTGCGGCGCGGCGTGCGCCTCCCGGTCGAGCGGCACGACTGGCGCGGGCTGCCGGAGGCCGGGCGGCGGGCCGAGACCGAACGGCTGTGGGCGCGCCGCGCCGAACGGCGCCTCGACCTGGCCACCGCGCCGCTGGCCCGGCTGGTCGTCGCCCGCCTGACCGACACCCGGGTACGGGTCTTCTGGACCGCGCATCACCTCATGCTCGACGGCTGGAGCGCGGCGCAGGTGCTGACCCAGGTGTTCGAGCGGTACGCGGGCCGTCCGGCCCCGGTGCGCAGGCCGTACCGGGACTATCTGGAATGGCTCGGGCGGCAGGACGTGGCGGCGGCCGAGGAGCACTGGCGGCGGGAGCTGGCCGGGTTCGCCGCGCCGACGCCGATCCCGTACGACCGGCCTCCGGCGCGGGCGCACCGGTCGCGTTCCACCGCCGCCGTACGGGTGAGCCTGCCCGCCGACCGTTCCGCCCGCCTGTACGAGCGGGCCAGGAACGCGCGGCTGACGGTGAACACGCTGCTCCAGGGCGCGTGGGCGATCCTGCTGTCGCGCTACGCCGGAGAGCGCGAGGTGTGCTTCGGCGCCACCGTCTCCGGCCGCCCCGCCGGCCTGCGGGACGCCGGGTCGATCGTGGGGCTGTTCATCAACATGCTGCCCGTCCGGGTCGAGGTGGACGGCGAGGCCGAGGTGTTCGGCTGGCTGCGCCGGCTCCAGGACCACCAGGCCGAGTGCCGCCAGTACGACTACCTGTCCCCCGCCCAGGTCCACCGGTGCGGCGAGCTGCCGGGCGGCGTGCCCCTGTTCGACAGCGTGCTGGTGTTCGAGAACTACCCCGAGGGCCGGCGCGACGGGCACGGCGTACGGGTGCTGGAGCACCTCGGCGACGAGCGCAGCAACTACCCGCTCATGATCACCGTGCACGCGGGCGACGAGCTGACCATCGCCGCCGACTACGACCCGGCGCTGCTCGACGAGTCCACCGCGGCCCGGCTGCTGGGCCATCTGGAGACCCTGCTCGACGCCCTCGCCGACGGCACCGCCCGGCGGACGGCGGACCTGCCGGTGCTCACCGCCGCCGAACGCGGGCAGCTCGCCGCCTGGAACGACACCGCGGCGCGTTTCCCCGCCGCCCGCCCGGTGCACGAGCTGTTCGCCGAGCAGGCCGCGCGCACCCCCGGCGACACCGCCGTGAGCTGCGGCCCCGACAGCCTGACGTTCGCCGAGCTGGACGGGCGGGCCGACCGGCTGGCGCACCTGCTGATCGAGCGCGGCGCGCGGCCGGGCACGCTGGTCGGCGTCTGCGTCGAACGCGGTGTGGACGCCGTGGCCGCGCTGCTCGGCGTGCTCAAGTCGGGGGCGGCGTTCGTGCCGCTCGACCCGGACTACCCGCCTGCCCTGCTGGAATCCATGCTGGCCGACTGCGCCGCCCCGCTCGTGGTCACCCGTACGGCGCTGCTCGACCGGCTGGGCGGGACGCGGGCCGTCCTGCTGGACGATCCCGCCCTCGCCACCGCCCCCGCCCGGCCGCCGCGCGTGGACGTCGGGCCGGACGACCTGGCGTACGTGATCTACACCTCGGGCTCGACGGGACGGCCGAAGGGCGTGATGGTCGAGCACCGCAACGTCCACCACATGACCCACGCCTGGGACGCCCGCTACGGCCTGGCCGGGACCCGGCCGCGCTGCCTGGCGGTCTCCAGCCAGTCGGTCGACCTGTTCTTCGGCGACTTCCTGCTGTCGGCGATGTTCGGCGGCGAGATGGTGATCTGCCCGGCCGACCGCGTCGGCGACCCCCGTGCCATGGCCGAGCTGCTGGTGAGCAGCGGCGCGCACCTCATGGTGACCGTGCCGTCGCTGGCGGCGGCGGTGACCGAGGAGCTGGAGCGCGCGGGCCTTCGGCCGGAGGCGCTGCGGGTGCTGATGGTCGGCTCGGAGGGCTGGCCGGTGGCCGAGGCCGGACGGGTGCTCGCCCGCCTCGGGCCCGGGACGATCGCGGTCAACGCCTACGGCGCGACGGAGACCACCGTGGACTCGACGGTGTTCCGGCTCGGCGCGGCGCCCATGGGGCAGGGGGCGTACGCGCCGATCGGGCGGCCGTTCGCCAACACCCGCGTGCACGTGCTCGACGCCGGGCTGCGTCCGGTGCCCGTGGGCGTGACCGGCGAGATCTGCGTCGCGGGCGACGGGGTCGCGCGCGGTTACTGGGGGCGTCCCGAACTGACCGCGAGCCGGTTCGTGCGCGACGCCTCCGGGGAGCGTGTGTACCGTACCGCCGACCTGGGCCGCCGCCGGGCGGACGGCGAGCTGGAGATCGTCGGACGGGCCGACGACCAGATCAAGGTCCGCGGGTTCCGCGTGGAGCTGGGCGAGGTGGAGGCCGCGCTGGCCCGCCATCCCGGGGTGGCCGCCGCCGCGGCGGCCGGGCACCGGGACGAGGCCGGGCGCACGCGGCTGGTCGGCTACGTCGTGCCGGCCGGCGAGGACGTCCCAGGTCCGGCCGAGCTGCGCGCGTTCATGGCCGCGCACGTGCCCGCGCAGGCGGTGCCGTCGGCGTTCGCCCGGCTGGACGCCCTGCCGCTGACCGCGGGCGGCACCCTCGACCGGCGGGCGCTGCCCGTGCCCGACGGGCCGCTCGACGCGGCCGTGCCCCGGGTCGCCCCGCGCGACGACACCGAGTCGCTGCTGGCCGGGATCTGGGCCGAGGTGCTGGGGCTGGACGTGGCGGACGTGGGCGTCGAGGACGACTTCTTCGACCTCGGCGGCGACTCCGTCCTCAGCATCCGGGTGATCTCGCGGGTGCGCGCGGCGCTCGGCGCGGCGCCCTCGCCGCGCCAGCTCTTCGACACCCCGACCATCGCCGCCTTCGCGGGCACGCTCACCGCCGCGCCCGTGCCCGACGCCGTCGAACGGGTCACGGGCGACGAGGGCCTGCCGCTGTCCTTCGCCCAGCAGCGGTTGTGGTTCCTCAGCGAGTTCGAGCCCGGCGGCTCGGAGTACAACACCGTGTACGGGCTGCGCCTGTCCGGCGAACTGGACGTGGCGGCGCTGCGTACCGCGCTCGACCGGCTGGTGGAGCGGCACGAGGCGCTGCGCACGGTCTACGGCGACGTGGACGGCCGCGGCACGCAGACGATCCTGCCTCCCGGGCCGGTGCCCCTGCCGGTGACCGACGTGTCCGGCGACGGCGATCCCGAACGGGCGATGCGGGAGGCCGTGCAACGGGCCGCGTCCCGGCCGTTCGACCTGCGGCGCGGACCCGTACTGCGGGCCACGCTGGTCCGGCTGGGCGCCGGCGAGCACGCGCTCGCGCTGGTCATGCACCACATCGCGACCGACGGCTGGTCGATGGGCGTGCTCGGCGCCGAGCTGGGCGCCTGCTACGCCGCCGCGCTGCGGGGCGAGCGGGCCGAGCTGCCGCCGCTCCCGCTGCGGTACGCCGACTTCGCCTCCTGGCAGCGCCGGCACCCGTCCGACCCCGCCTACTGGGAACGCCGGCTGGCCGGCCTCACGCCGCTCGCGCTGCCGATCGACCGGCCCCGCCCGCCGGTACGGGTGGCCGACGGCGCGATGCGGCTGCTCGACGTCGCGCCGGGGACGCTGGACCGGCTCAAGGCGCTGGCCCGCGGGCACGACGCCACACTGTTCATGGTCCTGACCGCCGTGACGCAACTCCTGCTCTCCCGGATCTGCGGCCGGCGGGACGTCGCCGTCGGCACGGCGACCTCCGGACGCGGCCGGGCCGAGCTGGAGGGGCTGGTCGGGTTCTTCGTCAACACCGTCGTGCTCAGGTCCACGGTCGACGGCTCGTCGTCGTTCGCCGCGTTCCTGGCGCAGGTGCGTTCGACCGTGCTGGAGGCGTTCGAGCACGAGGACGTGCCGTTCGAGCGGCTGGTCGAGCTGCTCCGGCCGGAGCGGGACCCGAGCAGGAACCCGCTGGTGGACGTCATGGTGGTGCTGGACAACACGCCGTCGGCCGACCCGGACCTGCCGGGCCTGCGCGCCGCGCCGCTGCCGGCCGTCTCCGACCAGGTCAGCCACGACCTGACGTTCGACTTCCACGAGCACGGCGGCCGGCTGAGGGCGGCCATCGGCTACAGCACCGCGCTGTTCGACCATTCCACCGCCGAACGGCTGGCCGGCCACCTGGCGACCCTGCTCGACGCCGTCGCGGCCGACCCCGGCGCCCTCCTGGCCGACCTGCCGATCATGACGGACGCCGAACGGGAGCAGGTCGTGACCGGCTGGAACGCCACGCGCGCCCCGGCGTCGTCCGCGCTCTTCGCCGACCTGTTCGCCGAACGGGCCCGCGCCGACGCCGCCCTGCCCGCGCTGTCCTTCCGCGACCGTACGCTCACCTTCGCCGAGCTGGACGCCCGCGCCGACCGCCTGGCGCGGCTGCTCCGGGCGCGCGGGGCCCGTCCCGAGACGCTGGTGGGGCTGGCCTGCTCGCGTGGCGACCGGACCGTCGTGGCCCTGCTGGCGGTGCTCAAGGCCGGGGCCGCCTTCCTGCCGCTGGATCCCGACCTGCCGGACGAACGGTTGTCGTTCATGCTGGACGATGCCGCGCCGGTGATCGTCCTGACCGAC
Source organism: Nonomuraea spiralis (assembly GCF_014648435.1). Lineage (GTDB taxonomy): Bacteria > Actinomycetota > Actinomycetes > Streptosporangiales > Streptosporangiaceae > Nonomuraea > Nonomuraea spiralis. Next base: position 148,494 of record NZ_BMRC01000007.1, on the reverse strand, counting down.
CGGGAGGCGGCGTTCGGCCCGCCCGTGCCCGGCGAGCTGATCATGTTGGACGATCCCGCGCTGCTCGACGGGCAGCCGGACGGCCCGCCGGACTGGCCCGCGCCGCTCCCCGGGCACCCGGCGTACGTGATCTACACCTCCGGCTCGACCGGCCGGCCCAAGGGCGTGGTGCTCGAACACCGCGGGCTGGCCAACCTGTTCCTCGACCACCGGGCCGGTCTCATCCGTCCCGAGGCGGGCGGCGGGCGGCTCAGGGCGGGGCTCACCGCGGCGTTCAGCTTCGACACCTCGCTGGAGGGCGTGTTGTGGCTGGCCGACGGCCACGAGCTGCACGTGATCGACGACCTCACGCGGCGCGACCCGGAGGCGCTGCTGTCCTACATCGACCGGCACCGGATCGACGTGCTGGACCTGACGCCGTCCTACGCCGAGCAGCTCGTGCCGCTCGGCCTGCTCACCGGGGAACGGCACCGGCCGGCGGTGGTCATGCTGGGCGGCGAGGCGGTGGGCGAAGCACTCTGGCGCGACCTGCGTACGGCCCCGGACACCGCCGGTTACAACTACTACGGGCCGACCGAGTGCACCGTGGACACCCTGTACTGCCGCCTGTCCGACAGCGAACGGCCCATCGTGGGCAGGCCGATGCGCAACACCCGGGCGTACGTGCTGGACGGGGGGCTGCGGCCGGTCCCCGTGGGTGTGGCCGGGGAGCTGTATCTCGCCGGTGACCAGCTCGGCCGCGGTTACCTCGGCCGGCCCGCGCTCACCGCAGAACGGTTCGTCGCCGGGCCGTTCGAGGAGGCGGGCGGGCGCATGTACCGCACCGGGGACCTGGCGCGGTGGCGTCCCGACGGCACGCTGGAGTACCTAGGCCGGACCGACGACCAGGTGAAGGTGCGCGGGTTCCGGATCGAGCCCGGCGAGATCGAGGCGGTGCTCGGCGAACACCCGGAGGTGGCGCGGGCGACCGTCGTGGTGCTCGGGGACGGGCAGGGCGTGCCGCGGATCGCCGCGTACGTCGTGCCGGTGGCCGGGGCCGCGCCGGAGACCGCCGCGCTGCGCGAGTTCGCCCGCGGCCGCCTGCCCGGCTACATGGTGCCGCACTTCTTCGTGACGCTGGACGAGCTGCCGTTGACCAGCAGCGGCAAGGTGGACCGGCGGGCCCTGCCGCAGCCGTCCGCCACCGCCGTGGGCGCGGGCGCGGACGGGCGGCTCGCGCCGCGCGACGGCGTGGAGTCGGCGCTGGTGGAGGTGTGGGCGGAGGTCCTGGGCGTCGAGCCGGGGGCGTTCGGGGTCGAGGACAACTTCTTCGACCTGGGTGGCGACTCCATCCTCAGCATGCAGATGGTCGCGAGGGCCCGGCGCGCCGGGATCGGCGTCACCACCAAGGACCTCTTCCTGAACCAGACGATCGCCGAGCTGGCCCCGGTGGCCAGGGCCGCCCCCGCCTCCACGGGCGCCGGGGCCGGTGGGGCCGTTCACGGGGCCGGTGGGGACGCCGGTGGGCCGGTGCCGTTGACGCCGGTGCAGCGGGCGTTCCTGGCCGGTCACCGGGTCGCCCCGCACCACTACAACCAGTCCATGCTGGCCGAGCTGACCGGCCCGGTGGACGAGGAGGCCCTGCGGGCCGCGCTCGCCGCGCTGGCGCGGCGCCACGACGCGCTGCGATCCCGCTTCGAACGGGACGGCGACGAACGGGACGGCGGCGAACGGGACGGCGGCGAGCGGAATCAGCACGAACGGGACGGCGGCGAATGGCGGCAGCACATCGCCCCCGCCGACGCCGCGCGGGTGCCGCTGACCCGGCACGACCTGGCGCACCTGGACGCGGACGCCGACCTGCGGGCGGCCATGGACGAACAGGCCGCCGCCGCGGACGCCGGGTTCGACCTCGCCCACGGCCCCCTGTGCCGGGCCCTGCTGTTCGACACCGGCCCCGGCCGCCGGCCGTGGTTGTACCTCACCGCCCACCACCTGGTCGTGGACGCCGTCTCCTGGCGGGTCCTGACCGAGGACCTGGAGACCGCGTACCGGCAGGCGGCCGGCGGCGAGCCGATCGACCTCGGCCCCGCCTCCTCGCCGTTCGGCACGTGGGCGGCCAGGCTGGCCGGGTACGCCGCGGGCGACGGGCCGGGCCGGGAGGCCGCGTACTGGACCGGGCTGCCGGAGCCGCCGCCGCTGCCGGTGGACCGCGACGGCGACAACCTGGTCGGCTCGGTCGACGCCGTGCCCGGCGCGCTGTCGGAGGAGGAGACCCGCGCGCTGGTCCGCGCCGCCCCCGCCGCCTTCCGCGTACGGCTCCACGAGCTGCTGGTCGCGGCCCTGGCCTGGACCCTCAGCCGGTGGAGCGGCGACGAGCGGGTGGTGATCGACATGGAGGGCCACGGTCGCGAGCACCTGTTCGACGACCTCGACCTGAGCAGGACCGTCGGCTGGTTCACCACGGAGTACCCGGCGGCCCTCACGCTGCCCGGCGGCGACGACTGGGTGAAGATCGTCCGGTCGGTGCGCGAGCAGCTTCGCGCGATCCCCGGCAACGGGCTCGGCTACGGCCTGCTGCGCCATCTCGGCCCGCCGGGATCCGCGGGGGCGGAGTTGTCGTCGCGGGCCGTCCCGCAGGTGGCCTTCAACTACCACGGGCAGGCGGACACGGCCGGCGGCCCCGGCGGCGGCCTCCTGCACGCCTTCCACGACCCGATCGGCCGCGAGCAGAGCCCGCTGGAGCGGGCCGACCACCTGCTGGAGGTCGTGGGCGCGATCCGGGACGGCCGGTTGTCGTTCGACTGGTACCACTCGCGGAACGTGCACGACCGGGCCACGGTGGACCGGCTCATGGCGGAATTCCTGGCCTGCCTGCGCTCGCTGGCCCGCCACCCGGGCCCCCGCCACGCCACCGGCCCCGGCCCCCGCTCCGGCTTCGCCCCCGACCCCGGCCCCGGCTCCGGCTCCGGCGGGGAGGGTTGACATGGACCGCCTCGACCTGCCGGGCCTGCTGGCCGAGTTGTCGCGCGGGCACCGCGTCCCCGGCGCCCAGCTCGCCGTCCACCGCGACGGCCGGACGACGACCGCCGAGTACGGCGTCCAGACCCCCGGCGGCCCGCCGGTGACGGCCGGCACCGCGTTCCCGCTCGGGTCGCTGACGAAGCCGTTCACCGCGACGCTGGCCGCCATGCTGGCCGACGACGGCGACGTGGGCTTCGGCACGCCGCTCGCCGGACCACTGCCCGAGCTGGGCCCGTACGCCGCGGACCTCACCCTGGGCCGGCTGCTCAGCCACACCGCCGGCCTGGCGGCCAACGCCGAGGACGCCGACCGCGCGCCCAGCAGGCGGGCGTGGGCCGAGGGGCACTGCGGGCCCGCCTGGCCCGGCATCGTCCCCGCCTTCTCCTACTCCAACGCCGGGTACGTCCTGGCCGGTCACCTGATCGAGTCCGTCACCGGGATGACCTGGTGGGAGGCGGTCGAGGACCTGCTGCTGGCCCCGCTGGAGATCACGCCCGCGTACGTGGCGGGCCCGCCGACGGCCCGGCGGGCGGTGACCGGCCACAGCGTGCACCCGTCCCGGGACGTGGCGGTGGCGGTGGCCGATGAGGAGTCGCCCGTCGAGGCCCCGGACGGCGCGCTGGCGCTCAGCGCCGCCGACCTGGTCACCTTCGCCCGCCTGCACCTGGGCGACCCGTCCCTGCCCGCCCTGCTCGGCGCGGACACGCTGCTGCGGATGCGCGTGGACCGGCTGGCCGGCGCCGCGATCGGCCCGTACGGCATGGCGGACGGGTGGGGACTCGGCTGGGCGATCCACCGCCGCGACGGCGTGGAGTGGTTCGGCCACGACGGCACGGGCGAGGGCACCTCGTGCCACCTGCGTGCCGATCCCGTCAGCGGCACGGTCGTCGCCCTGACCACGAACGCGAACACCGGCCTGGCCGTGTGGCGCGATCTGGTGGACCGGCTGGCGGCGGCGGGCGCCGGGGTGGGCGTCGAGGTGGGCGACCACCGCCCGCTGGCCGCCCTCGGTCCGCCCGTGCCGGGTCCGCCGGGCTGCGCGGGGGCGTACGCGAACGGCGCGGCCAGGTTCGAGGTGGCCGAGGACGGCGCGGGCCGCCTGAGCCTGCGGTCCACGGGCGCGATCACGTGTTTCCCCGGCCTGGTGTTCGCCGTCGGCGAGCCGCCGCCCCACGGCCGCACCGCGCACGCCGGCAGGTTCATCGCCGACGCCCCCGGCGGCAACGGCTTCGGCGGCTTCGGCGGCAACGGCGGCGGCGGCCGGATCGGCCTGATCCAAGTGACCGGACGGCTGGCCCGCCGCCTGCCGCCGGAGTCCTGAACGGGAGGAACACGTCGACCATGAAGGATTCCGCCGTCGAGCCCGAGCCGGCCCCGCTGTCGCGCAACAGGAGCTACGCCACGCTGTGGAGCGGGCAGTTCCTCTCCGAGCTGGGCAACGAGATCAACTTCATCGCGATCCCCCTGCTGATCCTGGCCATGTCCGGCTCCGCCCTGGAGGCGGGGCTGGCCTCATCGGTGGTGGCGGCCGGTCACATGATCGCCAACCTTCCGGCCGGGGTGATCGCCGACCGCTGGGACCGCAGGCGCACCCTGCTGATCTGCCAGACCGGGCGGGCGCTGGCGATGGCCTCCGTCGCCGCCGCCGTGTGGCTGGACGCCTACTCCTTCCCGCACATCCTGCTGGTGGCGCTGCTCGACGGCCTGCTCGGGGCCGCGTTCGAGCCGGCCGAGCAGGCCGCGTTGCCGCAGGTGGTGCCCGCCTCGCAGCTGTCGCGGGCGGTGGCGGCCAACACCGCGCGGCCGTTCATCGCGACCCTGGTGGGGCCGGCGCTGGCCGGTTTCCTGTTCGCCGTGCAGCGGGCGATCCCCTTCGTGGTGGACGCCGTCATGCTCGCGTTCTCCTCCGTGGCGCTGCTCTTCCTGCGGCTGCCCGCGCGTCCGGAACCGGCGGCCGGGGAGGAGGCCCGGGGGCCGGGCGGTGACCTGGTGGCCGGGTTCCGGTGGGTGCTGGGGCGGCGGGTCATCAGGACGACGCTGCTGTGGATGTTGCTGTCCAACCTGGTCTTCACCGCCCTGATCATCATCGTGCTGGCGACGTCCCACGAGGACCAGGTGGGCGCCGGGGTGATCGGGCTGAGCATGGCCTGCATGGGGGCGGGCGGGCTGCTCGGCGCCGCGCTGGCCGACCGGCTGCACGCCGCGCTGCCCGCGCCGGTCGTGATCGTGGGCTTCTCGTGGGTCACCGCCGCGCTGACGGCGCTGATGGCGGTCGTGCCGAGCGGGCTGCCGCTCGGGTTGCTGCTCGGCTGCGCCGCCTTCTTCGTCCCCGTGGCCAACACCACGATCCTGACGTACCAGATCACCGTCACCCCGGACGCGCTGCGCGGCCGGCTGACGGGCATCACCGGGTTGTGCGGCGGCGGGGCGGCGGCGCTCGGGCCGCTGCTCGGCGGGGCGCTGGTCACGGCGGGGACCGGCGGCATCCTGGCCTGCGCCGCCGCGCTCGCCCTCGTGGCGACCGCGACCACGCTCAGCCCGACCCTCCGTCGTTTCCCCACCGCCCGCGCCTGACCCCCAGGTCAGGCGGCCGGGGCTACCAGCCGAGGGCGCCCTCGGCGTCGAAGTAGCCGCCGGTGGGACCGTCGGGGCCGGTCAGCGCCATGCGGACGATGATCTCGGCGCCCTGCCCGACGGTCTGGTGGCCGGTGTTGCCGTTCAGGTCGGTACGGGTGAAGCCGGGTTCAACCGCGTTGATCCGCATCCGGGGGAACGCCTTCGCGTACTGGACGGTGACCATGTTGACGGCGGCCTTCGACGCCGGGTACGCGACGCCCGGGTAGGCGTACCCGATGGCGGCGGGGTCGGTCATGCGGCTGAGTGAGGCCAGGCCGCTGCTGACGTTGACGACGACCGGCGCGCCGGACCGCCGCAGCAGCGGCAGGAACGCGTGCAGCACGCGCACCATGCCGAAGACGTTCGTCTCGAACGTCCGGCGCATCATGTCGGCCGTCACATCGGGCGCGCCGACCACGTGACCGTCCCCCATCTCCACCTGGACGCCGGCGTTGTTGACCAGCACGTCCAGCCCTCCATCGGCCTCGACGGCACGGGCCGCGGCCGCCACGGAGTCGTCGTCGGTGACGTCGAGCGGCACGGCCCGCGCGCCCAGCCGCTCGGCGGCCCGTCGTCCGCGCCCGGCGTCACGGCTTCCCACGTAAACGGTGTGGCCCGCGGCCACGAGCCTGCGGGCCGTCTCGAAGCCGAGGCCCTTGTTCGCACCGGTGATCAGTGTTGTTGTCATGGCGCGACGCTAGGGATTCGCGCGCGCTCGAAGTCAACCCGGGCGCGGCGGGCTGCGCGCGGGCGTCAGCGCTTGAGGTAGGCCAGGACCGCCAGGACCCGGCGGTTGTCATCCGTGGAGGGGGCGATCCGGAGCTTGGCGAAGATGCTCGCGGTGTGCTTGGCGACCGCGCTCTCGCTGAAGTGCAGGGTGGCGGCGATGGCGACGTTGGAGCGGCCCTCGGCCATCATCTCCAGCACGTCGAGCTCGCGCGGGGTCAGGCTGTCGATCATGCCGCGCGCCTGGCTGCGGGACAGCAGCTTGGTGATGACCTGCGGGTCCATCACCGTGCCGCCCGCCGCGACCCGGGCTACGGCGTCGACGAACTGCTCGGTGTTGGTGACCCGGTCCTTGAGCAGGTAGCCGACCGCGCCGTCGCCGCCGGCCAGCAGTTCGTTGGCGTAGAGCTGGTCGACGTACTGGGAGAGCACCAGGATGGGCAGGCCGGGCCGCCGGCGGCGGGCCTCCAGCGCGGCCTGAAGGCCCTCGTCGGTGTAGGAGGGCGGGAGCCGTACGTCGACCACGGCGACGTCCGGCTTCTCCTCCAGCAGCGCGCGCAGCAGGGACGGCCCGTTGTCGACCGACGCCACCACCTCGTAGCCGTGCTCGCGCAGCGTCCTGGTCAGCCCGTCCCTCAGGAGGAAGAGGTCTTCGGCGAGGACAACGCGCACGGGATCTCCAGGGTCGCAGTGGTCGGCCCGCCGGGCGGGCTGTGCAGGGTGAGCACGCCGTCGAAGGACTCCAGGCGGCGCCGGAGCCCGCGCAGGCCGGTGCCCTTGGCAGGGTCGGCGCCGCCCTGGCCGTCGTCGGTGACGGTGACGCGCAGGCGCCGCCCGTCGTGGTCGAGGACGACGGCGACCGTCCGCGCGGCGGCGTGCTTGGCCGCGTTGGCCAGCAGCTCACCCACCGCGAAGTAGGCCGCCGACTCGACCGGTGAGGGCAGGCGGCCGGTCAACCCTACCTCGACGTGCACGTCCAGATGGCTGTCCAGCGCCAGCGACCGGACGGCGTCACCGAGCCCCCGGTCGGCCAGGACCGGCGGGTGGATGCCGCGTACCAGGTTGCGCAGGTCCTCCAGGGCGCGCGCGGACGTCTCACCCACCTCCAGCAGCAGCAGGCGGGCCGCCGCCGGGTCGCTGTCGAGGAGCCGGGTGGCGGCGTCCAGGGTCAGGCCGAGGGAGACGAGCCGGGCCTGGGCGCCGTCGTGCAGGTCGCGTTCGATCCGCCGCAGCTCGGCCGCCTGCACGTCGAGCACCTGGGCCCGGGTGTCGGTCAGGTGGGCGATCCGCCGGGTCAGCTCGACTCGGCGCGCCGACAACACCAGCCGGGTCCAGCGGGCGTGCAGGCGCAGGATCGGCGGCGCGAGGAGGAGCCCGGTGACCATGAAGACGGCCCCCAGGACGGCGGACGCCAGCATCGTCGGCGTGTCGTTCAGCGGGATGAACGCGTACCAGTTGCCGTCGCCGAGCAGCCGCCACACGAACGGCTGCACCAGCACGCCGAACGCGCCGTACCAGAGGAAGGCGAGCGGGATCGCGACGAGGCCCCCGCCGATCCACGGCTCCAGCCACGCCCAGACCAGGTCCCGCCAGAACCCCTCCGCGGCCAGGATCGCCCCGGCCCGCCTGCGCCTGCTCCACGAGCGGTCGCCGGCAAGCGGCTCCGACGGGGCGACGAGCGTGCCCGTCCACCGGAGGGCACGGTCGCGGGACCGGTCCGACAACGACCGCAGCCTGGTCGCGGCCGGCGCGAGCAGCCAGAGACCGGCGCCGACCGGCAGCAGGACGAGAGCCAGGACGACGAGTGATCCGACCGCCTGCGCCGCCACGGCGAGCAGCCCCGCGAGCTGGCAGCGCGCCACGGCGGCCAGTGTGTTTTTCCCCCTCATCGGAGGTGGATTCTAGCCGGTGCCCTCCATACCCAGATCAGCGCCGCCACCAGGCACGACACGCCGAACGCCGTGATCGGCGCCACCGCGCCGCTCTCCTCGTCCATGAGCAGCAGCAGGCCGAGGTTGATCAGCGTGTGGAAACCGCCGCTCAGCAGCAGCCGGTGGGCCCGCACCCGTTCCAGCGCCAGCCCCATCACGACCGACATGGACACCGTCGCCAGCAGGAACGCGCCCGCGTACGCCGGCGACTGGCCGAACACCGGCACGTGCCACACCCCCCACAACACGCCCACCGTGATCGACGTGGCCAGTGGGCCGAGCCGGCGGCGCAGCAGCGGCTGCAGCAGGCACCGCCAGCCGATCTCCTCCGCGCACGCCCCGATGAACTGCGCGACCACGATCAGCGCGAACGGGCTGCTCAACGCCCCGGGGGCGGTGAAGCGCACGTCGCCGGTCAGCAGCCCGTACGCGCCCGCGCCGAGCACCAGGATCAGCACGGCCGTGGCGAGCAGCAGCGGCCCGGTGGCGCCCACCCGGCCGCGGCCCACGGCGCCGGACAACACCGTACGGGCGAGCCCCGGCCACAACACCGCCACGACGAGGACACCCAGGGCCGGCCCGAACTGGGTGAGCTGGATGACCACGGCCGGGATCGGGGTGGCCGCCTGGGCCACGCCCAGCGCCCCCGCCGCCACGAAGGCGACGGCGGTGAACACCGCCGTCGGCGCCACCACGCCCCGGGCCGTCCCACGTTCTGTCAGAACCATGTGATCACGCTTTCGTCCAGTCGACAGGTCCAGTACCTGCAGGACGACGATCCCGCCCGGCGGGGCCGCGGGCACTGCATCTGCCAACCGGCTCGGGGTGTATCCAGGTACACCCCCGGCCTGGCCGGCGGTTGGTCCTCGGTGAGCATCTCTGCCAAGATCCATGCTGTTTCGCCCGTCTTTTGAGCGAGGAGTCCTGTGGACAGGAGACGTTTTCTCACGCTGACCGGCGTGGCCGGACTGGCGGCCGCCGCCGTGCCGGCCACGCCCGCGCTGGCGGCGGCCTACCCGTCCGCGGACTCGGGCTTGACGGCCGAGGCACACGCGAAGCTGATCGAGCTGGCCCCCTACGGCGTCACGGCGCTGGCCTTCACCCCGTCCGGCGGCTGGGTCATGGTCACGCAGGACGGGCGTTACTTCGCCCGCGGCATCCCCGACGCCTGCTACACGGAGCTGGGAGCGCTGCTCAAGGCGGGCCGGAAGATCAACGCGATCGCCTTCCCCCCGGCGGGCGGCGACCGCTGGGTGATCACCACCGACCGCGGGGTGTCGGCGCGCGGCCTGCCGGAGGCGTGCCTCACCCGCGTCAAGGCCTACTACACCGCCGGGCAGCAGGTCGTGGACGTGGCCTTCCCGCCCGCCGGCGGCGACCGCTGGGTGGTCGTCGCCGCCAACGCCTTCCAGGCGAACGGCGTGGACGACGAGTGTTACCAGATGATGCGCAACCTGACCCAGGGCGGCCGCCGGGTGACCCGCGTCGCCTTCCCGAAGGCGGGCGGCTGGACCGTGGTCGCGCAGGACGAGTTCTTCGCGCGCGGCATCGACGACGCCGCTTTCAAGAAGATGAACGCCCTGGCCGGCGGCGGCTGGCAGTTGCACAACGTGGCCTTCGCCCCCGGCGGCGGCTGGGCGCTGTGCAGCCGGGGCAAGGTGCCCGCGCTGCCCGCCGACCGGGTGCGGCAGTTCGAGAACGCGGTCGGCGGCTCGACCATCTGGCAGCGGATGAGCGCGTACAAGACGCCGGGTGTGGCGGTCGCGGTGGTCGTCGGCAACAAGATCGCCTGGTCCACCGGCTACGGGCGGCTGGCGGCCGGCGGCGCAGCCGCCGCGCATCCGGAGAGCGCGTTCCAGGCGGCCTCCATCAGCAAGGCCGTGGCCGCGGTGGGCGTGCTGCGCCTGCTGCAGACGCGCAAGATCGCGCTCACCGACGACGTCCGCCCGCTGCTCGGCTGGACGTTGCCGAGCCGCTCGTGTGTCCCGTCGTCGGCCGCGCCCACCGTCGACCAGCTCCTGACGCACCGGGCCGGGGTGATCGGGCGCGGCTCGACCTCGCCCGCCGGGGTCTGCTCCGGCTTCGACGCCGGCGGCGGCGGCTTCGCCGGGTACGCGGCCTCGGCCACGGTGCCGTCACTGCTGGAGGTCATGAACGGCGAGGGCAACTCCCCCAAGATCGAGCTGACCACCGAGCCGGGCGCCGAGTACCACTACTCGGGAGCCGGGTACGTGCTGCTCCAGCGCATGGTCGAGGAGACGGCCGGCATGCCGCTGGCCGACTACATGCGCCAGGAGGTGCTGGCCCCGCTCGGGATGACGACCAGCTCGTACGCGCTCTCGCCCTCGTTCGAGCTGGCCTCCGGCCACACCGCCGCCGGGGCGGTGATCCCGGGCGCCCGCAACCGCCACCCCGAGTCGGCCGCGGCGGGCCTGTACACGAACGTGCTCGACCTGTGCCGCCTGGTGTCGTACCTGAACCGGGCCTGGACCGCGACCGGCGACATCGCCGGCCCGCTCAGCCGCTCCTCGGCGCGTACGCTGCTCACCCAGGGGCCGCAGCCGGGCATGGGCCGCGGGCTGTTCATCGCCGGCTCCGGCACCCAGAACTTCTCCTACACCCACGACGGCTCCAACTACGGTTTCAGGTCGGTGTTCAAGGGTTATCCGGAGCTGGGCGCGGGCTACGCCGTCCTGGCCAACGGCAGCGACGCGGCGCTGGTCAACGAGGTCGCGGCGGCCGTCAGGTCGGTCTACGGCTGGGCGTAGGGACACCGCGGCCGGGGGTCAGCTCAGGTCCTGTTCGAGCTGCGACAGCCGTCCGGCCAGCCGGGCTGCCGTCGGCCGATCGGCGGGGTTCCTGGCGAGGGCGGCCGTCAGGAGCGGGCGCAGCAACGCCGGAGCCTCTCCGACGTTGGCCTTCCCCGCCGTGATGTTGTAGAAGATCACCTCGAGCGGCCCCTTGCCGAACGGCGGCCGGCCGGTGGCCGCGTACAGGAGCGTGGCCGCCCAGGCGTGCACGTCGACCGCCGGTCCGGCCTTGGCGCCCTCGATGATCTCGGGGGCGACGTAGCCGGGCGTGCCGATGAACATGCCCGTGCCAGTGAGCCTGGTGGAGTCCATGGCCTGGGCGATGCCGAAGTCGATCACGACGGGGGCGCCGTCCAGCAGGACCACGTTGGTGGGCTTCAGGTCGCGGTGGATGACCCCTGCGCCGTGCATGGCGGCCAGGGCCTCGGCCACGCCTCTGGCCACGCGGAGCAGCGGGCCGAGTTCCAGCGGGCCGTCCTCCTTGACGGTGACGTCCAGGGACCTGCCGGGGACGTACCGGGTCACGATGTAGGGCGGGTCGTCGCTCAGGTCCACGTCGAGGACCTCGGCCACGAACTCGTGGCGGACCTGGCGCATCACCGAGACCTCCCGGGCCAGGCGCTGCCGGGCGAGTTTGTCCCCGGCGACCTCGGGGCGCAGCGCCTTGATGGCCACCTGCCTGCCGGAACGGGGGTCGGCGGCGAGGTAGACCAGGCCGGTGCCGCCCTCGCCGAGGAGCCGGACGAGCCGGTAGTGGCCGAGGTGGCCCGCGCGCAGGCCGTCCCTCAGCGGGCCGCCCTTCAGTGAGCCGTCCTTCAGCGGGCCGTCGTCCAGTGGATCGGTGTCCGGGGGCGGCGGTGGGGCCGGCTGGTCCGGACGGTCGTTCTTCAGGCGCAGCCGGCGTGACCGGCCCAGGGTGACCGTGCTGCCGGGCCGGAGCGTCACCGGCTCGTTCGGCGGGATCTCCTTCGCCGCGGCCTCGTCCGGGAAGCGCACATGCGTGCCGTGGGCCGAGCCCAGGTCGATCACGTTGACGTCCCAGCCGTCCGGCTTCACCCGCAGGTGGCGGCGCGAGACCGTGCCCTCCTGGTCGGTCACCGTGACCGGGCGGGCCTCGCCCGCCGCGACCTCGGGCGCCGTCTCCGGCGCGCGCCCGATCAGGTACGTCGCGTCGAGCGGGAACGACGTCCCGTCGTCGAGGACAAGCGTCCCGAGCGGCGGCCGGGCCCCCTTGTACGGCACCGGCCCGCGCCGCGCCAGGGTGACCCCGCACACCGCGCACGCGACCAGCCGGGGGTCGTTGAAGTGCCCGTTGTCGCAGTCGACGCCGTAGACCTGCGCGTCGTCCGCGGGCACGTCGGGCAGCGGCGTGGTCTCCTCCACGGACCGCGGCCGGACGGGACCGGGCGTCGCCGCCAGGTCGAGCGCGCGGCCCTCCGGGGTGCCCGCCAGCGCGGCCAGCAGGTCGGCGGGACGCCGGAAACGTTCCTCCGGCTCGGCCGCCATCGCCTTGGCCACGATCTCCTGGAGGTGCGGGAGGTCGGCCAGCGGCGACAGGTCGAGCCTCCTTCCCAGGATCGCCGCGATGACCGCGGGGATGTTGTTCCCGCTCGGGTACGGGGACTGCCCGGTCAGCGAGAAGTAGAGGATGACGCCCAGCGAGTAGATGTCGGACCTGATGTCCACCGCCAGGTTCCGCAGCGCCTCGGGCGACATGTACGCGGGCGTCCCGACGCCGGCGGTCCCCGGGTCGGTGATCTCGGCCGCGCCCGTGCTCTTGGCGATGCCGAAGTCCACGATGACCGCGTCCTTCGACGGTTTCATCATGATGTTGGACGGCTTGAGGTCGATGCGGCTGACCCCGCGGCTCTCCAGGTAGCCGAGCGCCTGCGCGAGCTGCGCGCCCAGCCGGACCGCGTCCGCGGGCTCCAGCGGGCCCAGCCGGCGCACGACCTCGTTGAGCGTACGCCCTTCGACCAGTTCCATCACCAGGATGGGCCGGCCCTCGTCGTCGCCGGCGACGTCGTAGGTGCGGACGATCCTGGGGTGGTCGAGCCGGATGGCGATGGCGGCCTCCCTGCGCATCCGCTCCACCCCCTCGGCGTTGCCGAAGTGGAAGCGGCGCGGCACCTTCACGGCCACGTCGCGGGCGAGCACGACGTCCCGTCCGCGGTAGACGGTGCTCTGGCCGCCCTCGCCGATGAGCTCGACCAGCTCGTAACGGTCGCCGATGGTCCGCAACACGGACTCGACCAGGGGCGCGGGTCGCGCATCCGGCGTACGGACCAGCGTGACGTCCCCGGCGGGGACGCGCAGCGACACGTCGAGCGCGGCCCGCTCGCCCTCGTTGCCCAGGGCGATGCCGAGCAGGGCCTGCGTCAGCCCGTCCGCCAGCTTGTACGACACCAGCCCCGCGTCCGGATCGCCCCCGTAGTTCGTCGCGTCCGGCCGGCCGGGATCGCGGGCCACGCTCAGCACCCCGTGCGCCTCCAGGTGCAGCAGCAGCCGGTCGACGCTGGCGCGGCCGACGTGCAGCAGGGGATCGAGCTCGGGCTGGTCCGCCGAGCCGACGATGTCCATCGCGGTGAACGAGTCGCCCTGCTTCTTCAGGATCCAGTCGACGATGTAGTAGCCCGTGAGCCGCCACCGGTCCTCGTCGATCGGCAGCTGGAAGAGCCGGTCCCGGCCGCTGTCCAGGAAGAAGCGCTCCAGCAGCTCCTCCAGCCGGGCGTAGAACGCGACACGCTGCGCGTCCTGGTCGTCGATGACCAGGAACGGCCGGTCGCCCTCCCACCGGACCAGCTCGCCGAACTCCTGGAGCAGCCGGCGTGGGATCCCGCGCGCCTTGAAACGCAGGTAGCGGGCCAGTTGCTCGAACTCGGCCGGCCGGTCGTCGAGCACCGCCTCCAGCAGGAGGCCGGGCGCCTCCCACGAGCAGGGGACGTAGCAGCGCCAGGCGAACACGCTCTCGTAGACGCTGTTGCCCCGGCTGGTGTCCCGGACGACGTGGTCGTGCAGATCGGGACCGGCCACCACGAGGAAGTGCGCGCCCTGCGTGGTGAGCGTGTTCTTGAGGCTGCCCAGCAGTTTCTCGATCTCGTCGAGCCCGGAGGGGTCGGCGGTGAGCTTGTCCACCTCGTCGAGCACGATGATCAGATGCACCCGCCGCGTCGCGCGCGACCACGGGCGCCAGCGCCGCCGGCGGGTCGCCGGCCTGGCGAGCAGGCCGATGATGCGGGCCAGGTCGTGCTCGACGTCGGTGTCCGAATAGGTCAGGTACGAAGCCTCCAGCGCCAGCGAACGGGTGCGCTTGCCGGACAGGCCCGCGCTCGGGGACAACCACCCGGCCGGGCCGGTCAGCTTCTTGGCCGCCGGGCCCATGCCCACGTTGAACGTCGCCGTACGCTCGGAGGCGTCCGACTGCGTCTGCTTGAGCCCGAACGAGGTCCGTACGTGCGCGAGCAGCAGCGCGCGCCGCGCGCCCGCGTCGAGGCGTTGCAGCACCCGCCGGTCGTGCAGCGCCTCGTAGGTCCGCCTGACCACGGCGAAGAGCAGCTGGTCCGGGGTCATCGGGCGGGCCACGTTGAGCGCGATGGGCACGACGAGCTCGTCCTTGGGCCGGGCGGCGGAGATCTCCTCCACCGCGCGCATGACGACCGTGCTCTTGCCCACGCCCCGGAACCCGGTGATGAGGAACGTGCCCCCGCGCGACCAGCGCAGCCGCTGGTCGAGCTCGTCGATGAGCTTCGCGTTGCCCAGCAGCGGCATCGACTGCTCGTCGTGCCGCAGCGGCTCGTGGATGTAGCGGAACGACCCTTTGAGCGGAACCCTGAGCATCCTCACACCCCTGCGCCGCGCGGAAGAACACATCCCCTGAGACGAACGAGGGCGCCGGATTCACGGTTCCTCTGGGAGTACCGTACGCGCCCGCTCGCCCCCTTCGCCGCCCTACGGCCGGGCCGGTGTCTGAGCGGCGAGGTCACGGGTAGTGCCCTGACATGGACAATCGGGGAACGCGGGCCGTCATCGTCGTGGGGGCCGGAATGGCGGGGCTGGCCTGCGCCGTGCGACTGCACGAGGCCGGGGTGCCGGTACGGGTGCTGGAGGCGTCCGACGGCGTCGGCGGCCGGGTGCGCACCGACATCGTCGACGGCTTCCGGCTGGAACGCGGTTACCAGGTGTTCAACACCGCCTATCCCGAGGCCCGCCGGGTGCTCGATCTCGACGCGCTCGACCTGCGCCCGCTGGCCTCGGGCGTGATCGTCCAAGGGGCCGCCGGGGCCAAGGCCAGGGTGATGTTGCCGTGGCGGCACCCCCTGCACGCGCTGAGCGGGCTGCTGACCGGTCTCGGCACGCCGCGCGACGACGCCGTGCTGGCCGCCCTCACCGCACGCGACCTGCTCCTTCCCGCCTCCGCGCTGCGCGGCGGGCCGGACCGGCGCACCGACGACGAGCTGCGGGCATGGGGCATGTCCGACAGGATGATCGACTGCCTGATGCGTCCCTTCCTGGCCGGAGTGCTCCTCGAACGCGACCTGGAGACCTCCAGCCGGATCTTCCACCTGTTCTGGCGGTCGTTCGCGCGCGGCACCATCGGCCTGCCCGCGCTCGGCATGGGCCGCATCCCGGAGCAGCTCGCCGACCGGCTGCCGCTGGGCGCCGTCACCCTGGGCGCCCGGGTCACCGAGGTCTCACCCGACGGCGTGCGGCTCGCGGACGGGGCCACGGTCGAGGCCCCCGCCGTCGTGGTGGCCGCCGACCCGCGGGTGGCGGGCGAGCTGCTGAGCGAGATCGACGTGCCGCCGATGCGCGCGGTGACCACCTTCTACCACGCCGCTCCCCGCTCGCCCGTACGCGAGCCGATCCAGATCATCGACGCCACCGGGGCCGTCACCGACACGCTGGTCCTCACGGACGCGGCCCCCGAGTACTCCGCCGACGGGCGGGCGCTGGTGTCCACGTCGGTCCTCGGCCTGACCACCGACGAGGGCCCGGTCCGGCGGCGCCTCGACGAGATCTACGGCGACACCTCCGGCTGGGAGCACGTGGCCACGTACCCGGTGCCGGCGGCGCTGCCCGCGATGCGGGCGCCGTACCCGCTGCGCCGGCCGGTGCGGCTGCGCGCCGGCCTGTACGTGTGCGGCGACCACCGCGATACCGGCTCCCTCCAGGGGGCGCTGGTGTCCGGGCGGCGGGCCGCCGAGGCCGTGCTCGACGATCTCCCGGCCCGTCGCGCGGGCAGCCTCACGTACGTCGACCGGGCCGTGGTGCGGCCGTACTGATCGGGGTCGCCGGCCGCTGCCGATCGGGGTCACAGGTCGCGCAGCGCGGACATGGCGTCCCGTTCGAGGCGGGCGAGGTCGCGCAGGACGGCTCCGGCCTGTTCCAGGTACGCCGGGTCGTGGCCCTCGCCGGCCTTCGCGATCAGGGCGGCCACGTCGGTCCACAAGGTGGCGGCCTCGGCGTACAGCCGGTGGCCGGTGCGCAGGCGGTCGTCGTCCACGAGGTCGGCGCACTCGGCGAGGAAGTCGCGGTACAGGGCGCGGAACAGCGCGCCGCCGGTGCCGCCCCGCTCCATGAGGAGGGCGGCCTGCCGCAGGTCCCGGGCCGGTTCCTGCGCCCGGAGCAGCCAGCCGGGCACCAGGCGGGCGGCCTTGTCGATGCCGCGATGGCCCAGGTTGGCGATGGGCGCGGCGAGGAAACCCTCGGCGCAGGCCCTGATCGCCGGGACGACCTGCTCCTGCCAGGCGGGCGGGCCGTCCGGCAGGGTGACGGCGAAGGAACGGTTCCTGGCGGTCATCGGGCCGCGTTCCGCCCTCGCCGCCGCCAGCCCGGCCAGGCTCGTGCGGACCGCGCCGCCCTGGGGGGCGGTGTCCACGAGGTACGCCTGCTGCTCGTCGTAGCCGTACATGGCGACGACGTGGCCGCCGAAGTGCACCTTCGTCCCGAAGTAGTCCAGGTGGTAGGAGTCGAGCTGGAGGCCGACCGGCTGCCCGGCGTCGATGCGCGCGGCCACGTTCTGCCACGCCTTGCGCGCCGAGCCGGTCTCCTCCACCAGCAGGGTCAGCCCCAGCCTGGCGGCCAGGTTCCTGGTGAGCTCGAACGGCTTGACGCGCCCGCCCATGAACGGGAAGTCCATGGCCTTGGCGTCCCAGTAGACGAACGACAGACCCGCGCCGAGCCCGAACAACATCGGCTCGGACAGATCGAGCCCCTGGTGCCGCAGCAGCACGCCCAGGGTCGTCGTCTCGCAGTGTTCCAGGCCGCGCGCGTCGATGCCGTCCACGATGGTCATGCGTCGTTCTCCTCGGTTGCGGGGTCGGGCGGCGGGCGCGGAGCCGCGGGCCGGTCCGACCGCCGGGACCAGCATGACCCCTCCCACAATGGGAGAGTCCAACGCGGCGGGGTCACCGGTCCTGCGGGAGCGGGGCGGCCGCGATGGATTCCGCCCGGTTCGAGCGGTTGGCGGCGTGGGCGGTGAGGGCGCCGGTCGCGCAGATGGCCGCGAAGCCGAAGAGCACGTACCTGGCCGCGTCGAGCATCGAGCCGTCGCCGAGGTTGACCAGGATCCCGGCGATCGCCGTGCCGAACGCGATGGACAGGCTCGTCACGGTGGCGATCGCCGCCGCCGCCCGTCCGCCCTCCTCCGGATCCCGGGTGCTGGACATCGCCGCCACGGACAGGTGCGGGTACGCCAGCCCGATCCCCGCTCCGGCGGCGAACAACACCGGCACCCAGACCAGCACCAGCCACCCCGGCGTGTCCGCGCGCTGCAACAGCCCCTGGACGAGGAGCCCGGCCGCCAGCAGCACCGGGCCGAGCACCCGCAGCCGCCGTACCGCGCGGTGCCCGGTCACCGACGAGCCGGCGATCTGGGTCACCGACCAGCCGAGCGAGACGGCCGCCGCGAAGAACCCGGCGACCAGCGGCGGCAGCCCGGCCAGCCGCTGGCCGAACAGCGGCAGGAACGACTCGACCGCGACCCCGAAGGTCAGCACCCCGATCGTCAGATAGACCCACTTCAACGACGACCCCCGCTGGTACGTCGCCCGCGGCAGGATCCTGGACCCGCCGCGCCGCTCCTGGAGGACGAACCCGCCCATCAGCAGCAGCGCCACGCCGATGACGGCCGCCTTGGCCAGCGTGCCGGTCACGATCCCCGCCACGCTCACCGCCCCCGCGGCCGCCGTCACCAGCGACAACGCCCCGACCGGCACGGACCCCCGCCCGCCCCCGGGCCGTTCGGAGCGTTCGGGGCGTTGCGTGCGCGGCAGGGCTCGGGGGACGAGCGCGCCGCAGCCGACCCCGAGCACCGCCATCGCGACGAACGCCGGCCGCCAGGCCCCGAACTGGGCGAACAACCCGCCGAGCGCCGGACCGGCGAAGTTGCCGACGCCGTACATCGCCGACATGAGCGCGGTGCCGCGCGTCCAGAGCCGGGACGGCAGGGCCGACCGGATGACGGCGAACCCGAGCCCCGACAACAACCCCGCCCCGAGCCCCTGAATCCCCCGCGAGACCAGCAGAACCGCCATCACCGGGCTCACCGCGCAGGCCAGCGAGCCCACGGCGAACGTGCCGAACCCGGCGAGGTAGGAGCCGACGTGCCCCCACAGGGACAACGACCGGCCGGTGAGCATCGTCGCGACCACCATGGCGACCAGGTAGACCGTCATGTTCCAGGCGTAGAAGCTCGCGCCGCCGAGATCGGCCACCGCGGTCGGCAGCAGGCTCGCCGCCAGGTAGATGTTGATCGCGCCGGCGAGCACTCCCCCGGCCAGCACGACGGCGGCCCCGAGATGCTCCCGGCCCAGCAGTTCCCGCCAGGTGGCGGGCTCGACGGCCCCGGGCGCTCCTCGCGAACCGGGCCTGTCCCGGGGGCCGGCGTCGGGCGTCGCGGGACCGGGACTTTCGTGGTGGTCAGCACTCATGACTTCAAGGCTGTCGTTGAACTGTTCCCGGAAGCTTTTCGCCGCCTCCCACGGGCCGGGCTGGGCCTACGGACGGCGAAGCCTCAACCCGCGGCCGAACCCCGCGCGCGCCCGCTCAGCCGTACGCGCGCATCGTCGTACGGATCCAGTCCGCGTAGGCGGGCACGCTGGTGTAGAGGCCCGGCCCTTCCCCGCAGGACGGGCTCTTGGCGCCGGGCCCCGAGGTGACGCCGATGAGCTCCCACCGGCCGCCCCTGCCACGCTGGACCTGCGGCCCTCCGGAGTCACCGTTGCAGGCCATCGCCTTGGGCACGCGGCTGACCGTGCAGAGCCGGGTGCGGCTCGCGTACCCCGGGCCGCACTCGGACTTCGTGCCCCTGCGGGTGTCGAGCTCGTTGAGCCGGGGGGACATCTTCCAGTCGGCCGGGTTCTGGCTGAACTCGGTGATGCCGAAGCCGAGGATCCGGGTGGGGGTGCCGGGCCGGCCCGGCCGCGCGGCGATCGTGACAGGCTTCTGGTCGACGGGACGGTCCAGGCGGACCAGCGCGATGTCGTTCCTGTTGGGCGTGTGCTGGTCGTAGCGCGGGTGCAGGACGGCCTGGGCGATCCTGCGTACCGAGCCTCCGGACGTCCGCTTGTCGCTGCCGACGCGTACGGTGCCCTGCGGGATCGAGCCGATCTCCATGTCCAGGCAGTGGGCCGCGGTCACCACCCACTGCGGGTCGATCAGCGCCGCTCCGCACACACCGTCCGTGAGCCCCATGGCCGGGGCCGAGATCGGGATCGTGGCCATGAACGGGTACGCCTCGCCGGCCTTCCTGCCGTTGACGATCGCTCCGGCGCTCCCGGCGGTGACGGCCAGGCAGGCCGCGCCCGCCAGGACGACGACGGCGGAGCGGGTGGCGACACGACGAAGCGATTTCTTCCCAAACAACTGATTTATTCCTTTTTGTGGGCAATTAAGACGAAATAACGCTATCTGCGGGGAAATGTCGGGGTCAGTACGCCAGCAGGTCAACTCGCGGTAGGGACCACCCCCGCACCCCCGGGCTGTGGTTTTCCGCAGCCCGGGTGGACGGCGCACCGCATTACGCCGCGAAGTCGATCTCCCTAGCGTTGTCCACATGACGCAGACGATGATGAACGTGCTGATGGCGGCGACGATCGCGTTGGGTGGCCAGGGCGCCGGCGTGGGCCCCGACCTGGACAAGATCGTGGCGACCAAGGGCGCCACGGCGGCGGTGGCGCGGGTGACCGACGGCGGGCGCACCTGGACGGGCTCGGCGGGCGTACGCGACATCGAGCGCGGCGGCCGTCCCTCCCCCAACGGGTACTTCCGGATCGGCAGCGTGACCAAGACCTTCGTGGCCACGGTGGTGCTCCAGCTCGTGGACGAGGGCAAGCTGAAGCTCGACGACCCGATCGACCGGCACCTGCCCGGCCTGGTCCCCGACGGCGGGCAGGTCACGGTCCGCCGCCTGCTCAACCACACCAGCCACCTGTACGACTACATGAGCGAGCCCGGCTACTCGACCAACCGCTGGCGCGGCGAGGCCCGTTTCCGCTCCTACCAGCCGCGCGAGCTGCTCAAGGTGGCCTTCGCCAAGAAGCTGCCCGACGACGGCGCGTGGCACTACTCCAACACCAACTACGTGGTGCTCGGGCTGCTGGTGGAGAAGCTGACCGGCCACACGTACGGCGCGGAGGTCATGAGCCGGATCCTGCGCCCGCTGGGGCTGCGCCACACGGTGGTCCCGGGCGACCGGGCAGGGCTGCCGTCCCCGCACGCCAAGGGGTACGAGGCGATGCCCGAGCTCGTGGACGCCACCCGGATGAACCCCTCGCTCGACTGGGCCGCGGGAGAGATGATCTCGACCGCCGGCGACCTGGAACGGTTCATGTCCGCCCTGTTCGGCGGCAGGCTGACCAGCGCCGAGTCGCTGAAGGCCATGCGCACGACCGTCGAGACGGGCGCCGGGTTCGGCTACGGCCTCGGGCTCCAGGCGTACGCGCTGCCGTGCGGCACGGTGTGGGGGCACAGCGGGGAGCTGATCGGGTATCTGACGTTCGCGTTCCGCTCGGACTCGGGCAAGTCGCTGACGCTGTCGCTCAACCCCTCGACGCGGAACCCGTCCACACAGGAGATCATGGGCATCGCCGTCAAGGTGTTCTGCGGGACCGGAAGCTGACGACAGGGCCTCCGGCGGCGGGACGTCGCAGAGATCACGAGGAGTTGTTCCCCATGGAAGGTCCGATGGACGACATGACGGGCGAGCCGCCGCTCCTGGGCGCCTTCCGGCTCCCGGACGGCTCCTGGATCCGCGGCCGGGGCCTGCGGAACCCGCTGCCGGCGGGACCGCTGCCGGACTTCGGCCTCTACCTCGGCTCCGCGCGGCTCGCCCGCCGCCACGAGGACGGGCTGCGGTGGCCGCACGCCTGGATCGACTGGCCCGACTTCCTGCTGCCCCGCGACCGCGACGCGGCCGTACGGCAGATCCGCGAGCTGCACCGCAAGGCGCGGGAGGGCGCGGCGGTGGAGGTCGCCTGCGGCGGCGGGGTGGGCCGCACCGGCACGGTCGTCGCCTGCCTCGCCGTCCTGGCCGGCGTCGCCCCGGGCGACGCCGTCGCCTGGACGCGCGAGCACCACCATCACCGGGCGGTCGAGACCCCGTGGCAGCGTCGCTGGGTCCTCCGCTTCCCCCCGCAGCCGCACGACCGCACCGTACGGTGACCGCGTCCGGGCCGCGAGGGGGCCGGGCGGTCAGCGCAGCTCGCGCTTGAGGATCTTGCCGGTGACCGTCATCGGCAGACTCTCGCGGAACTCGATCAGCCGCGGGTACTTGTAGGCCGCCATGTTCTCCCGGCACCAGGCGATGAGCTCGTCCTCGCTCGCCGCCGCCCCCGGCGCCGGGATGACGTACGCCTTGATCTCCTCGCCGTGCGAGGCGTGCGGGACGCCGACCACCGCCGCCAGCGACACGGACGGATGCGTCATCAGCACCTCCTCCAGCTCGCGCGGGTAGACGTTGAACCCACCCCTGATGATCATGTCCTTGGTACGGTCGACGACGGCGTAGTAGCCGTCCTCGTCGCGGGTGGCGAGGTCGCCGGTAAGGAACCAGCCGTCCCGCAGGACCTCCTCGGTCTCCTCGGGGCGCCCGTAGTAGCCCTTCATGACGTTGTGACCGCGAACGGCGATCTCACCGGGGCCCCCGCCCTCGATGACGTTCCCGTCGCCGTCCACCAGACGCATCTCCACGCCCCAGACCGGAAGGCCGATGGTCCCGGGCCTGGTGGGCCGGCCCGGCCGGTTGAAGCAGGCCACCGGGGAGGTCTCCGACAGGCCGTACCCCTCCAGGATCGGGACGCCGAAGGCGGCCTCGAAGTCCTTGAGCACCTCGACCGGGCAGGCGGCCCCGCCCGACACCGCCACCCGCAGCGCCGGGGGCGGCGCCGCGCCGCCGGCGCGCAGCTCCGACAGCAGCGCCCAGAACATCGTCGGCACCCCGGCGAACATGGTCACCTTCTCGCCGCGCATCAGCTCCAGCGCCGCGCCGGCCTCGAAGCGCGGCTGGAGCACCAGCGTGGCACGGCGGCGCACGCTCACGTTCATCACCGCGACCTGGCCGAAGGAGTGGAAGAGCGGCAGCACGGCGAGCGCGACGTCGCCCTCGGGGTCGGCGGGGAACATCTCGTCGCTGACCATGGTGTTGACCAGGAGGTTCAGGTGGGTGAGCTCGGCGCCCTTGGGCCGGCCGGTGGTGCCGGAGGTGTAGAGGACGGCCGCGGTGTCGTCCGGCGCGGTCGGCACGGTCTCGAACCGCGCCGGCATGCCCTCCAGCGCCGCCCAGAACGACTCGCCGTGCTCCGACTCGGTGGCGAGGGGCGTGGCGGGCAGGACGAAGAAGTGCTCGCAGCCCTCGGCGGCGTCGTACGCCTCCCGCCCCCGCGCGCCCATGGGCAGCTCGGCCGAGCCCTCGAAGCAGAAGAACGCCCTGCTGTCGCTGTCGGTCAGGTGGTAGGCGATCTCGCGCGGGCGCAGCAGCACGTTGAGGGGCACCACCGCCGCGCCCGCCTTGAGGATGCCGAAGTAGACGAAGGGGAAGTAGGGCAGGTTCGGGCAGAGCAGCGCGACCTTGTCGCCCCTGCCGATCCCCCGGGCCGCCAGCAGAGCGGCGACCTGGCCGGCGACGGAGTCCAGCATGGAGTACGGCAGGCGCAGGTCGCCGAGGACCAGCGCGGTGCGGTCCGGGGTGTTGCGGGCGCTGTCCTCCAGAATGATCGACAGATTGAGCATCGCGGCCTTCTCCTCGGGGCGCTGGGCGTACGCCCCCAAGGATGCGGGGCCGGGGCCGTCAGGGCTTGTACGAACGTGCCGTTCTCAGGGCAGCCATTCGACGGCGGCGGCCAGCGTGGAGGGCGCGGTCCCGAAGGTGCGCCTGAAGACCCGGGTGAAGTGCGGCCCGTCGGTGAACCCGGCGCTGTGGGCGGCGTCCGTCAGCGTCTCACCGGCGGCCACCAGCGCGATCGCGTGCTGGACGCGCCGCCAGCGTACGTAGGGGCGCAGCGGGATCCCCACGTGCGCGCTGAACAGGTGCGCCAGCCGGCTCGGCGACAGGTGCACCGCTGCCGCGAGCGTGTCGAGGCGCACCGGTCCCGAGCGCAGCAGCGCGGGGATGACGGCCACCGCCCGTTCCACCGCCGGGTGCGCCGGGGCCTCCGCCGCGCCGGGGCGGCCGGTCCAGTGCTCGACGAGCTCCAGGGCGTGCGCGGCCTCGGCGGGGTCGGCGAACGGGGGCGTGGCCGCGTCCGTGAAGGGCTGACCCCAGGTCGGCGCGTCGGGGCCGGCGCCCGAACGGGCGAGCAGGGCGCGGCCCGCCGAGCCGCCCGGTTCGAGCTGCGCCAGCAGGGCCCCGCGCGCTCCCGCGAGGAGGGTGTGGCCGGTGTCGGGCGGGACGACCGCGGCCAGGGTGGTCAGCCGGCGGCCTCGGGCGTCGGCCATGGTGAAGGGCTCCGCGGCGACGATCAGGTGGACGGCGTGGTGGGCGTGGAGCTGGTTCGTGCCGATGGTGCCGCCGTACAGCAGGAGGCCGGGGCGGAGCGAGCACCAGCCGCGCCAGAGATGCGCCATCGCGCCTCCTCGTCAGGGCAGGGTTCCGGCCTCCGATCGTCGTGCCGGGAGGCCGCCGTGTGAAGGGGGCGTGCCGAACCGGCCCGCCGTACGATGTCGGTTTCTGAGCGGCACGGTTTGCCCTCCTGTCGTACGGCGGCGAACACAGATCCGATCTCATCCTTGCTTCAGGCATACATCTCCGGCAAATGCCTGTCCAGCGTCCTTGGCACATCGGATGTCTTGCTGCCTCTTCCGAGTTGAGAGTTAGGAAAGTTTCCTAAACTTGGATCGTTCCAAGATCGGCAACTTGTTGACGGGTGTGACTCCTTGTGGGAACACGATGAAAAGCCGCTCACCCCCCAGGAGCCACCCGATGAACCTGTGGAAGTCCCGGTTATGCGTCCTCGTGCTGGTCGCGGGCGCACTGGCCGTACCCGCCGGGCCCGCCGGCGCCGCGCCCACCCGGTACGAGGCCGAGAACGCCACGGTCTCGCAGGGAGCCGTCGAGTCCAACCACACCGGCTACTCGGGCACCGGCTTCGTCAACGGCGACAACGTCGCCGGCTCGTACGTCGAATGGACGCTCGACGCGCCCGCCGCCGGCACCGCCACGCTGGCCCTGCGCTACGCCAACGGCACCGCCGCCGACCGGCCGGCCGACATCGCCGTCAACGGCTCGGTCGTGGCCGCCTCGCGGGCCTTCGCGCCCACCGCCGACTGGGACACCTGGGCCACGGTCACGATGACCGCGCAGTTCAAGGCGGGCGCCAACACGATCAGGGTCACCGCGGCCACGGCCGGCGGCAACCCCAACTGGGACTACCTCGACGCCGAGGTCAAGGTCAGCGGCTACACCGACTACCAGGCCGAGACGGCCACGATCGCGCAGGGCGTCGTGGAGTCCAACCACGCCGGCTACACCGGATCCGGGTTCGTCAACTACGACAACGCGCTCGGCTCGTACGTCGAGTTCCAGGTCAGCGCGGCGGCCACCGGCCCGCAGAGCCTGACGTTGCGCTTCGCCAACGGCACCACGATCGACCGGCCGATGAGCGTCTCCGTGAACGGCACGGCGAGCACCCGCTCCTTCCCCGGCACCGGCGCGTGGACCACCTGGAACGAGGTCACGCTCACCGCCACCCTGAACGCGGGCGCCAACACCGTACGGGCCACCGCGACCACCGCGAACGGCGGCCCCAACCTCGACCGGCTGCGCGTCAGCGGACCGGGCGACACCCAGAAGCCGACCGCGCCCGGCCAGCCGGTGTGCAGCCAGATCACCCACAACAGCCTGAAGCTGGACTGGCCGCCCTCCACCGACGACATCGGCGTCGCCGCCTACGACATCTACCAGCAGGGCCAGCTCATCGCCACCGCCCCCGCGCCGCCCGCCACGCTGACCGGGCTGAGCCCGGACTTCGGGTACCAGCTCTCGGTGTTCGCCCGCGACGCCTCCGGCAACGTCTCGCTGAGCAGCCCGGAGGCCGCCTGCCACACGCTGCCCGCGCCGCCCGACGACCCGCCGTCGCAGCCGGGTCAGCCCGCCGTCAGCGGCGTCCAGCCCACGTCGGCGACCGTCACGTGGGCCGCCTCCACCGACGACGGCGGCGTGCGCGCCTACCTGGTCCGCGACCACGCCTCCGGCACCGTGCTGGCCACCGTCACCGGCGCCCCGCCCGCCACCACCGCGAGCGTGCCGCTGGAGTGCGCCCGTACGTACCAGCTCGACGTCGTCGCCCGGGACACCGCCGGGCAGCTCTCCGCGCCGAGCGCGGCCTCGGCCTCGTTCACCACGGGGACCTGCGGGACCGTGCCGCAGACGCCCGCCGGTGTCGCGGGCGGCTGGGACGTGCCCTGGGACGTCTCCTGGACGCCGGACGGCTCGTACGCGCTGGTCACCGAGCGGGACACGTTCAAGGTGTTCAAGGTGACCCCGGCGGGCGTCAAGACGCAGGTCGGGACCGTGCCGAACGTGCAGACCACCGACGGCGAGGGCGGCCTCATGGGCCTGGACCTCTCCCCCACCTGGAACGGCACGACCGACCAGGAGGTGTTCTTCATGCACACCGCCGCCGAGGGCAACCGCATCGCCAGGATGAACTTCAACGGCAGCACGCTCAGCGGCTACACCTCGATCCTCCAGGGCATCGACAAGAACCGGTACCACAACGGCGGCCGCATCAGGTTCGGCCCCGACGGCTACCTGTACGCCACCACCGGCGACGCCCAGCAGTCCGCCAACGCGCCCAACCTGAACTCGCTCAACGGCAAGATCCTGCGCATCACCAGGACCGGCGCGGCGGCGCCCGGCAACCCGTTCGGCACCCGCGTCTACAGCTACGGCCACCGCAACCCGCAGGGCCTGGCCTGGGACTCGGCCGGCCGCCTGTGGTCCTCGGAACTGGGCAACTCCTCGCGCGACGAGCTCAACCTGATCCAGCCCGGCAAGAACTACGGCTGGCCCACCTGCGAGGGCACCTGCACCACCTCGGGCATGACCAACCCCAAGTACACCTGGGGCGTCGCCGAGGCCTCGCCGAGCGGCATCGCGATCGTCAACAACACGATCTTCATGGCGGCGCTGCGCGGGCAGCGGCTGTGGCGCATCGTGCTGAACGGCGAGAACGTCTCGTCGGTCAACTCCTACTTCAACGGCACGTACGGCCGGCTGCGCGCGGTCGAGAAGGTGCCGAACGCCGCCGCTATCTGGTTCGGCTCGACCAACTCCGACAACAACGGCGACGGGAGCGCCGACACGATCCGGCGTTCCGCCATCCAGTGAGGCCACCGGCGGCCGCGCCGGCGCGCGGCCGCCGGCACCCCCGATCACCCTGACCTGCCCCTTCGACACCCCCCGAGGTAGGACCGTGCTCCCATCCCGCTTACGCGCCCTCGTCCCGGTCGCCGCCGCCTGCCTGGCCGTCTCCCCCCTGGTGGCGCTGCCCGCCCGCGCGGCGACCGTGCGCTACGAGGCCGAGAACGCCACCAACGTCCAGGGCGCCGTCGAGGCCGACCACACCGGGTTCTCCGGCACCGGGTTCGTCAACAGCGCCAACGCGGCGGGCCCGTACACGGAGTGGACCGTCAACGCCCCGGCGGCCGGGACCGCCACCCTGGCCCTCAGGTACGCCAACGGCACCGGCTCGGCCCGGGTCGCCGACGTCTCCGTCAACGGCGCGGTCGTGTCGGCCGGGCGCTCGTTCGGGGCCACCGCGAACTGGGACACCTGGGCGACCTCCACCCTCACCGCCACGCTGCGCGCGGGCGACAACACGATCCGGGTCACCGCCACCTCCGCCGGAGGCAACCCCAACCTCGACTACCTGGAGGCCACGACCGCCGACGCGCCCGCCACCGAGTACCAGGCCGAGGCGGCGACGCTCGCGCAGGCCGCCGTCGCCACCAACCACACCGGCTACACCGGCACCGGGTTCGTGGACTACGTCAACGCCGCCGGCGGCTCGATCGAATGGTCGGTCAACGTCGCCGAGGCCGGCAGCCACACGCTGACCTTCCGCTACGCCAACGGCACCGCCGTCACCCGCCCGATGGACATCGCCGTCAACGGCGCCACCGCCGTGCCCGGCATGGCCTTCCCCGGCACCGGGAGCTGGGACACCTGGGCCGACGGCCGCGCCACCGTGACCCTGAACGCCGGCGTCAACACCGTCCGCGCGACCGGCACCGGCGCCGACGGCGGCCCGAACGTGGACCGGCTGTCGGTCAGCGGCGCCGGCGGCGCGGACGGCCAGGCGCCCACCGTCCCGGCGGGCCCGCGGGTGACCGGCGTGTCGGCGAGCAGCATCTCGCTGGCCTGGACCGACTCCACCGACAACGTGGGCGTCACCGGCTACCGCGTCTACGAGGGCACCACCGTGGTGGCGACCTCGCCGACCGCCGGCGCGACCGTGGGCGGGCTGGCCTCGGGGTCCGCGCACACGTACACGATCACCGCGCTGGACGCGGCGGGCAACGAGTCGGGGCACAGCGCCGCCGTCACCGGCACCGCGACCGGCGGCACCTCCGGGCCGACCGCCGACCAGCTCCTCGCCAAGGTCACCTCGTGCGCTCAGATCTCCAACGGCACGTACAAGACCGACTCCGACGTCTCCTCCGGGACCGTCGCGGTGTGCGGCAAGACCGGCGGCGTGTTCTGGAAGGGCGACATGGACATCGACTGCGACGGCGTGCGCACCACGCAGTGCAACGAGAGCACCGACTGCTGCTTCCAGGCCGACACGTTCTGCCACACCACGTCCGACACGCCGCTGAACGCGGCGCAGCTCCCGTACGTGGTGGTGCCGAGCCCCAGCTCGATCTGGGACTACCGGACCAAGGGCATCGGCTGCGGGACGGTGGTGGCCGTCGTCTACAACGGCCAGGTGGAGTACGCGGTCATGGGTGACACCGGCCCGTCGGGGATCATCGGTGAGGCTTCCTACCGCACCGCCGCCGACCTGGGCATCAACCCCGACCCGAGCAACGGCGGCACCGACGCCGGCGTCACGTACATCGTGTTCACCGGCTCGGGCACGAAGGTCTCGGCCGCCGAGAACCACAACCAGGCCGTCACGCTGGGCAGGACCCTCGCCCAGCGGTTCATCGACGCCAACTGACCGTCCCGGAGCGACGTACGCGCAGGGCTCGGTGGGGCGGCCAGGTTTGCGCCGCCCGCACCGGGCACTGTCACAGTGCGTAACCACAGGGGAACGAGCCGGCGGGGGCATGGCGTGGAGGAACGACAGGACCTGATCGACGTGCTGATCTCCGATCACCGCGAGATCGAGCGGATGTTCACGGAGCTGGAGGGGATGACCGGCCGGCTCGACGAGCGTCCGCAGGAGCTGGCCGAGGAGGTGCTCATCGAGCTGGTACGCCATTCCGTGACCGAGGAGGAGTACCTGTATCCGGCCGTACGCGAGCACGTGCCCGGCGGCGACGCGGCGGCCGACCGGCAGCTGGCCGGGCACGCCGAGACCGAGCGGACGATCAGGCGGCTGGAGGGGCTGGAGCCCGGTGACGCCGCATACTGGACGACGCTGGAGGAGCTGAGGGGCCAGGTCCGCCACCATGTGGACGAGGCGGAGACGGACATCTTCCCCCTCGTACGGGAGTCCTGCCCGCGGGAGCGGCTGCTGGAGCTGGGCGCCGAGGCCGTACGGGCCAGGCACGCCACACCGGACCAGTCACACCCCACCACATCCGGCACCCCGGGCTCTTCCGGGACGCCGTGGGCCGGGCTGGTGGATCGTGTCCGCCGCGCCCTCACCGGCCACGCCTGAGCCCGCCGCACCCGTACGACCGGCCGGACCCTCTTGACCGGTCTCCTCGGCGACTCCTAAAGTCGGTGACTGTTGTAATTGCTTTTGTCAGTTACCGAAGGAGTCGACATGAAGATCACCCTTGTGCCCCGCACCGGACGGGAACGCGGACCACGCGCCGCCGCCGTCACCCGCGCGGACGGCTGACCCTTGCCCCGCACACTCACAGACCTCTCCTTCACCGGCTGGCCCGTGGTCCGCTACGTCGGCGCGGCGACGCTGGTCCGCTGCGTGGACGGCGGCGCGACCGTGGGCCTGGTCCTGCTCGCGGTCCGGCGTCTCCCCCAGGGGGCCGCGGCCGGTGGGCTGTTCGTGGCGCTGCTGACCGTGCCGCACCTGCTCGGCCCGTGGCTGGCCCGCCAGTTGGACCGCTCCGCCGACGGGCGGCGGCTGCTGGCGGGGGCGTTCGTGCTGCACGGGGCGGCGCTGGCGGCCGGCGCGGCGCTCATGGGGGTCGCGCCGCTGCCCGTGGTGGGCGCGCTGCTCCTGCTCGCGGGGGCCGGCGGTCCCATGGTGACGGGCGGGCTGAGCAGCCGGCTGCCGGAGATCGCCGTACGTGCGCGGATGGCGCGCGGTCGGGCCGAGGGCTGGGACGCGGTCACGTACGGGGTGGGCGGCACGGCCGGTCCGGCCCTGGTCGCCGGGCTGGCGGCGGTGGCCGACCCGCTGTCGGCCGTACTCGGCCTGGGGGTGGCCGCCGTGGTGGCGGGCGCCGTCGTACTGACGTTGCCGGACGACCCCAGGAAACCAACCTTGCCGGGCGAATCGGACCCCAGAAAAGCGGGCCTGCCGGGCGAGACGGTCGCCTCTCGGGAGGGGCGCCGGGGCGAAGGCGTTCTGACGGTGCGCCAGGCGCTGAGGCTCATGGTCACGCTCGGGCCGTTGCGGCGGGTACTGGTCGCGACGCTGCTCACCGCCGTCACCGCCGGGGGGCTGACCGTGGTGGCGGTCGAGTTCGGCGCCCGGCTCGGCCACGGGGAGGCGGCCGGCGCCGCGCTGGCCGCCGTGTACGGCCTGGGCAATCTGGCGGGCTCGCTGGCGGTGACCGCTTTCCCGCTGCGGGGAGAGCCGGAGCGGCTGACGGTCCGGCACGTGGTGATCCTGGCCGTGGCGCTGGCCCTGTGCGCGCTGTCGCCCGTCTACCCGGTGGCCGTGGCGGCGTTCGGGCTGGCCGGGTTCGCCAACGCGCCGCTGTTCGCGGCGAGCCTGGCCGCGCGGTCGGCGTACTCGCCGCCCGGGGCGCGGGCGCAGGTCTTCGTGTCGATCGCGGGACTCAAGATGGGGTTGTCCTCGGTGGGGGCGGCCGGCGCCGGGGCGGCGCTCGTCCTGGGGCCCCGGCCGCTGCTGGCCGCCGGGGCGGCGCTCGTGCTGGTCGCCGCGGTGGTCGCCGTGGCGGACAGACGCCTCACCGCCGCCCCCGCGCGTCCGCGGCCGGGACGTACGGCGCCCGGCGGCGTTGCTCCCGAGCAGGTCAGGGAGTGCGGTTGAGCAGCCGCTCTATCCGGTCGGCGACCAGCTCCGGCCGCTCGGCCTGGACGAGGTGTCCCGAGGCGACGTCCTCGTGGCGCCCGTCGGGCAGGCTCTCGGCGTAGCGGCGCTGGTGCTCGCGGTTCTCGGCGTGCTGCCGCTCCCGGCCCTTCGCGGCACGCTCGACCGACAACACGATCGTCGGGCACTCCGGGAGCGGGGGCGGCTCGGCGCGGAACCTCGGTACGGCGGCGGCCACCGCCCGGATCTCCCGGCGGGTCTGGGCGACCCCGGCGGGGGTGAAGTCCTCGGTGAGCATGGTCCGGTAGGTGTCGGCCGGGTAGAGCCGCCGGACGTTCCCGCTGAACAGCCGCGCCACCGGGCGGAACCGGCTGAGCGTCTGCGAGACCGCCAGCATGCGGTCGATCCGCTCGGTGGTCGCGTCCCACGTGTCGTACACCGGCGAGGTCTCCGGCAGGACGTCGGCCAGCAGCAGACCCCGCAGCCGGGACCCCAGGCGCCCGGCGGCGCGGCGCGCGACCAGCCCGCCCATGCTGTGCGCCACGAGCACGAACTCCCCCGGCACGACGGCCTCGGTCATCGCGACCAGGTCGGCCGCCAGGTCGTCGATGTCCAGCCCGGCGACCCGGCCGCTGCGCGCCCGCCCGGCGCGGTCGTAGGCGACCAGCCGGGCCTTCCCGGCCAGCAGCGGCGTCAACCGGTCCCAGCAGGTACGGCCACACCCCCCGCCCGCCTCGAAGACCACCTGGTACGGCCCCTGCCCGAACTCCTCGACGTAGACGTGCCCGCCGTTCACCGGCACCGCCCGCCCCTGCGTCTCCCGCATGACGACCCCCTACGTTTTCATTTTGGATAACGGTATCTCATATGAAATCGTCAGGCCATGGACCCTGTGGAACAACTCCTGCACCCGGTACGGCTGCGCATCGTGCACGCCGTGGCCGCGGCGGGCACGATGACGATCGCGCAACTGTGCGCCCGCATGCCCGAGGTTCCGAAGATCACGATGTACCGCCAGGTCGCCCACCTCACCGAGGGCGGCTTCCTGGAGGTGGACGGCGAGCAGCGCGTACGCGGCGCCACCGAGCGCCGCTACCGGCTGCGCCAGGACCGTCCCGCGATCGAGGCCGGCGCGGCCGCCGCGATGTCGCTCGACGACCACCGCCGGGGTTTCGCCGCGGCCATGGCCGTCCTGATCGCCGAGTTCGACGCCTACCTGCGCCGCGAGGGCGCCGACCCGGTCGCCGACTCGGTCTCCTACCGGCAGGGCACCCTGTGGCTCAGCCCGGACGAGCTCGACGCGATGCTGGCCGACCTGCTCACGGTGTTGCGCGACCGGCTGGCCAACACCCCCGAGCCCGGCCGCGCCCCCTACCTGCTCAGCGCGATCCTGTTCCCCTCGGCGCGGCCGTGACCGCGCCGCACGGGGCCGGTCCGGGCCGTCGGCGACGCTAGTACGGTGGCCGGATGTATCCCGCGATCGAACCCTATGATCATGGCCTGCTCGACGTCGGCGACGGCAACCTCGTCTACTGGGAGGCGTGCGGCAACCCCGACGGCAAACCCGCCCTGGTCGTGCACGGCGGGCCCGGGTCGGGCTGCACGCCCGGCCAGCGGCGCAGCTTCGACCCGGAGCGCTACCGGGTCATCCTGTTCGACCAGCGCAACTGCGGCCGCAGCCGGCCGCACGCCGCCGACCCGGCCACCGATATGTCCGCCAACACCACCCACCACCTGGTGGCCGACATGGAACGGCTGCGCGAGCACCTGGGCGTCGACCGCTGGCTGCTGTACGGCGGCTCCTGGGGTTCGACGCTGATCCTGGCCTACGCCGAGGCCCATCCGGAGCGGGTCTCGGAGATCGTCGTCACCGGCGTCACCATGACCCGCCGTTCGGAGATCGACTGGCTGTACGACGGCGTCGGCCGCTTCTTCCCCGAACAGCGGCGGCGCTTCCGCGAGGGGGTGCCCGAGGCCGATCGCGGCAGCCTGCGCGAGGTGCTGAGCGCCTACGCGGGCCTGATGGCCGACCCCGACCCGGCGGTCCGCGTCAAGGCGGCCCACGACTGGACGGCGTGGGAGGACACGGTCATCTCGCTGGAGGCGAACGGCAAGCCCAACGCCTACAGCGACCGGCCGCCGGACCGGCTGGCGGCGCTGGTCCGCGTCTGCGCCCACTACTTCTCCAACGACGCCTGGCTGGAGGAGGGTGTGCTGCTGCGGGAGGCGTACAAGCTGGCGGGCATCCCCGGCGTGCTCCTGCACGGCCGCTTCGACCTCGGCGCGCCCCTGGAGTACGCCTGGGACCTGGCCCAGGCGTGGCCCGAGGCGCGCCTGGTGGTCGTGGAGGACTCCGGGCACACCGGCAGCGGCACCTACCGCGACGAGATCCTCAAGGCGCTGGACGGTTTCGCCGCGTCCTGAGGTCCACCGCGGACGGCTCACGAAGAAGCGGCATCACCCGGAATGAAACGCACGAACGGGATGTGCCTGCCGACCTCACGGTAGTCCGCCACGCTGCCGTCCACGGCGAACCCCATGATCCGGCAGAGGCGCCGGGCGGCGGCCGGGTGGCGGGGCGCGTACCGGGCCATGATCTCCGCGCCCTCGGCGGCCTCGATCGGCACGGCGGTCGCCCGGAAGCGGCGGCCCCCCACCTGGACGGTCACCCGTGGGGTGGCCATGACGTTGCGGTACCAGTCGGCCTTGGGGCCGAAGCCGGAGGCGGCCACGTAGCCGTGGCCGTCGT
The DNA here is from genome assembly GCF_014648435.1 of Nonomuraea spiralis. Lineage (GTDB taxonomy): Bacteria > Actinomycetota > Actinomycetes > Streptosporangiales > Streptosporangiaceae > Nonomuraea > Nonomuraea spiralis. Next base: position 114,806 of record NZ_BMRC01000007.1, on the reverse strand, counting down.
GCCGGACGACCTCGATGACCGCCCGGCGGGGCAGGCCCGAGACGCGTCCGGTGTGGGTGAGCAGCATGACGCGGCTTCCCAGCAGCGGCCCGAGGCCCAGCCGGTAGAGCAGGATGGGCAGGCGCCACAACCGCCGCCGCAGCCCGGCCGGTGGGTCCGGCCGGTTGACGATCTCCATCGTTCTCAGTCCCTTCCGAGGCCGGCGGGCGGGGCGTTGCGCTGCCGCAGCCAGTACGCCGGCGTGAGACCGGCGATGCCGGCCCCGCAGATCAGGACCCGCACGAGCCGCCCTCCTCCAGCAGGTCCTCCACCGCCGACAGCGCCGCGCCGACGGGAAGATCGGGATCGATCATGTAGTGCAACATCAGGCCGTCGATCGCTGCGGTGACGAGCGTGGCGACGCCGTCCAGCCGGGCGGCCGTCCAGCCGGGACGCAGGCTCGCCAGGCGGGTGGCGATCAGGCCGCGGGCCCGGCGGAGCTCGTCGCGCAGCACCACGCCCAGGGCGGGATCGCGGGTGGCGCCCACGATCAGCTCGGCCGCCAGCCGGGTCGTCGGCTCGTCGGCCGCCGCGCGGTCCGGCATGTCGCGCATCAGGGCCAGCGCCGCGCGCTCGTCCTCGGCGTTCAGCAGCTCGGTGACCAGCGGGGTGACGACGAGGTCGGTGGCCCGGCGGAAGATCGCCTCGTGCAGGCCGGGCAGCCCGCCGAAGTGGTAGTGGATCAGGCCGGGGTTGGTGCCGGCCCGCTCGGCCACGGCGCGCGTGGTGACGCCGGGCCATCCGTGCTCACGCAGCAGCGCGACGCCGGTCTCCACCAGTTGCTCGCGGCGGCGGTCCCCTCGCACCGAATTTGGTCGATCGGCCAAGTTGGTCATACGGCCAATTTAACACGTACGAGAAAGGCGCGTGCGCCGCGGGCACGAGCGGTGGTTGCATGATCAGATGACCGACGACCCCTTGGAACGCCTCAGCGCCGCCGCCCGCCGCATCCGCGAGCTGGCACATGAACGGCCCCCCACCGGCCTGTCCCACGAGGACGCCGACGACGACGCCGGCACGATCGACACGGACGGCGCCCTCGGGTTCGACCCGTTCCCCCTGCTCGGAGCCTTCCAGCGGCACGGCGTCCGGGTCGTGGTGATCGGGCAGGTCGCCGGCATCATGCACGGCTCCACCGAACTGACCGGCGACCTGGACGTGCTCTGGGACGGCACCCCTGCCCACGCCCCCGCCCTGGCTGCCGCGTTCGCCTCCGTCGGCGCCCGGCTCACCGGCGAGACGGGCGAGCCCCTGCCCCTCCGCCCGGAGTCCTTCCTCCGGCCCAAGGTGCCGTTCACCTCGCCGGGGGCCGGCGGCGACTGCTGCACCCCGGCGCTCCCCTGGGGCGGCCTGCCGGTCCGGGAGTGCTTCGACCGCGCGGTCACCGCCGTGAGCCCGAGCGGACTGGCGGTCCACTACGTCTCCCGCGAGGACCTGGTCCGGATGCGCCGCGCCCTGGGCCGCCCGAAGGACCTCCGCCGCGCGGACGAACTGGACCCACCCGCCCCCGCACCGGACGCCTGACCCCCGCCCCCCCGAACGCCGGCCCAGTCCTGCCGGAGGTGTCGAGGTGGGGAGCGTGCCGCATCGGTTCCTTCCGTACGGGCGGGCGGGTAAACCCTTTGATGACGGTGTGGGGGGCTGGTTAGTCTGCCGTGCATGATCTCGCTCGTACGGCGCCGCCTGACCTCCGCCGAGACCGGCCCGGCGCTGCGCGCGCTGCGCGAGTGGACACCGCCCGACGCGCCCGAAGGCGGCGTGCATCCCGGGGACGTGGGCTGGCACCTACGGTACGACGACGCGGCCGTCCTGCTCTGGACCGAGGACGCGCTGCCGGTGGCGGCCGGTTTCCTCGACGGTCCGGTGCTGCGGGTGACCGCCGCGCCGGGGGCCGACCTCGGGGCGCTGGCGGCCGACGCCGACGAGCTGCTCGAACCCGGCCAGGACTGGTCCGACGGCCTGCCCGTGCCCGGGTGGGGGCACGATCAGGAGGAGTCCTGGCTCGTCATGTCGTGGGCCCCGCGGCCGGTGTCGAGCCGCGCCGAGCCGGTCGGCGCGGCCACCGCGGCCGACCGGGCGCTGGTGCACCGGTCGGCCTTCGCGGGATCCACGTTCAGCGTCGGCCACTGGGACACGATGAAACGGTCACCGGCGGGCGGGATGGCCGTGGAGACGCTCGTGCGTACGCCGTCGGGGGCGCCCGCGGCCGCCGCGACCGGCTGGTTCGCGGGGGTGGGCCGGTGCGGGCTGCTGGAACCGGTCGGCACGCATCCGGACCATCGCGGGCACGGCCACGGGCGCGACGCCGTGCTGGGCACGTGCGCGGCCCTGGTCCGCCTGGGCGCGAGCGCGGTCGCCGTCCTGACGCCGTCCTCGAACGAGGCCGCGGTGGCGCTCTACCGGTCGGCGGGGTTCACCGTCGTACGCGAGAACCGCGACCGGGTCCGCCCCCGACCGGCCTGACCGGCGTTCAGGGCGACCGCGAGCCCGGCCGACGACACGCGGGTCGCCGCGATCGCCGCGAAGACGCCGTAGTGGCCGTACCCCACAGGTACGAGCGATCGCGGCGGTCGCCGAGCCCGTCACCGGCCTCCACCAGGAAGTACAGCCACCACAGGGCGAACAGCACCACGAGGCCGGACACCGCGATCACCACGAATCGGCCGCTGATCCCGTTCGTCCCGACCGCCGCCGCGACGCCCCTGGACGCCGCGAGCACGCTCTCGCCGAGCAGGATGATCGTGAACAGGCCGTAGCGCTCGTCGATCGGACGTGCGCTCATCCTGATCCGAACCCTGATGCCGGCTGCCGCCAGGATCCCGCTCCTGTCGCTCGGGTTCCGGCACTGAGACAGGGCGGCGTCCCGGATTGTGGCAGTCAGGCCGTCACCGGGCCCTCGTTCCCGCGTTCGCGGCGCGGCCGGCGGTCATTCGACGGCCCCGGCCCGCGTCAGGAGGTCCCGGTACCAGGTGTCGTACGGGTGGTTGGTCGCCAGGTAGCTGGCCGGCGGGTCGGTCGCCTGGCCCGCCGAGTCGAAGTCCCAGCCGCGTACGAGCCGTCCGGCCTGCCGTGCCGAGGTGATGAACGCCGACTCCCCGGCGGGCGCCGCGTAGAACAGCGCGCCCTGCTGGAGCTCCGCGCTGTCGCCGCGCTGGAACTCGTCGAAGGCGACCTGCCGGTAGCGGATGCGGTCGCCGGTGACCGCGTCGGTGTCCACCCGCAGCGTCCTGGCCGGGGTCGGGCCGTCCGCGCCGGTCCACACGTGCACGCGGGGCGTACCGCCGGCCGAGGTGGTCTTGTCGTAGCGGGCGTCGGAGGTCTTGGCGTTGCCGCTCCACGCGACGGTCATCGCGCCGCCGTCGAGCGCGCCGGTCCACTGCCAGTTCTGGTTGTTGCTCTGGCTGCGGTGGATCTCGCGGAGCCGGGTCCCGCCCGCGTCGGTGAAGCGGACGGTCGGCAGGACGCCGTTGTCGTACTGGCGGCTGGCGGACCAGGTGATCTCGCCGTCGGCGCCGAGGCGACCCACGCGGTACCAGAGGGTGGTGGCGTTCTGGGACTGGTGGACCTCGACCAGGTCGCCGTTGTCGGAGAGGGCGACGGCCGGGGTCACGCCGTTGTCGTAGCGGCCGTGGCGCAGCCAGCTCACCCGGCCGTCGGCGCCGTACGTGCCGGTCCAGTACCACAGGACGCCGTCGCCCGAGTCGTGCACCTCCACGACCTGGCCGCGGTTGTTGGCCGCGACGGCCGGGTTGGAGCCGATGTCGCGTTTGTACAGGGTGCGGGTCACGCCGTCGCCGGAGATCACGGGGAGCACGCGGCCGCGCAGCGCGTCCACGGTCGGCGGGGTGGCCGGGTAGTCCTCGGCGCGGAACAGCCGGGGCCCGAAGGCGGAGACGAGTTTCTGGTTGAGCGCGGCCAGGTTGCCCGCGGCGTAGGAGGGGTTGTCGGTCAGGTCGTCCTTGATGTCGAGGGCGACGACGATCGGGGCGGCCGTGGGATGCGCCGCGGACCAGGTGTCGATGACCGCGAGCCAGTCGCGCAGGAGGTTCGAGGCCGGGTTGCCCGCGTGGTCGACCTCGTCGCCGGGCGCGTCGTGGCCGACGGAGTAGTCGAGGGCGGTGGCGTAGCCGTTGTCGTGGATGTCGAGCTCGATGAAGCGGACGCCGTGGTCGAGCTGGTAGGCGATCGAGTTCCTGGCGCCGGAGATGTTGCCCGAATAGCTGTTGTGCGTGGCGCGGAAGATCGCCGAGGGTAACGGCACGTCCGCCGCCGCCTCCGCGGACCCGCTGATCAGCAGGATCGAGGCGGCGGCGGCGAGGACTGGCAGGACGGCTCTCGGACGAGGCATGCTCTGATCCTCACGTCGGGGGCGATGCCCCCAGACAATACGATCAACGCCGTTCGGCCAACCCCGTCGCCGCCGCCGTCCCGCCCGTGGCCGCCGGGGCCGGGGCGGGACGGCGGTCGCGGGTCAGCGGTTCTCGTGCACGCGGCCGAACTCCACCGCCGGGGCGCTGCCGGCGAAGTTGCGGTCCACCTCGGCCCGTTCGGCCGTGCTGGGGTTGGCGTTCGTGCAGCTCACGGGGGCGCTGGAGCCGGACATCAGGTCACTGCACAGACCGGTACGCCGGTCGGGCAGGCCCAGGATGTGGCCGATCTCGTGGGTGGCGATCCGGAGCGGGTAGTAGCCCTGGTTGACCGCCTGCCGGCCCATCCAGATCGTGCCGCGGCCGAGGCTGGTGGGCAGTGTCCTCGGCCAGTTGTTGTCGGCCAGGACGACGAAGCTGGCGGGCGTGCCCTGCACCAGCCGGACGTTCACCACGTTGGCGTTCCAGACCTGGGCCGCCTGGTTGACCACGCTGACGAACTCGGCCGCGCGGGAGGCGTCGTACCGTACGACCCTGACCAGGACGGCGGCCTGGGCCGGGGAGGTGACCAGCAGGAAGGAGAGGGCGAGGACGACGGAAAGCACATGCCGGAGAGACCTTGACACGGATCCTCCTCCTGGAGTTGGGGGGTTCTGTCACGGTATGCATGCCTTCGGTCGTCCGAGAAGTAGCGAATCGCACCTATCACTGGGATATAGCCGCCACGCCAGACCCAGCCCGTTCACCGGACGGCGCGGCCCGCGGAAGGCGTCCGCGGGCCGCGCCGCCGTACGTCACCGCAGTGCGGACGTCCAGCCGGGACGGCCGGGCAGCGGGCCCGGGAAGGGCTGGAGGCGCTTGAGCGTCACCTCGGCGGGCGGGACCGCCGGGCAGCGGGCACCCTTGGCGGGCAGGTCACGGGAGAGCAGAAAACGGTCGAAGGCGGCCGTCGGGCAGTCGCCGCGGCCGTAGATGCCGTGCCCCCACCCCTCGTACGTGAGCAGGCGAGCCGCCCGCCCGGCCTGCCGCGCGGTGCCGGTCGCCCACATGTACGGGGTGGCCGGGTCGTGCAGCGCGTTGCCGAGCAGCAGCCCCGGCGAGCCGTCCAGCTTCAGCCGGTGTTGCGGGTTGGGCGTGGCCGCGCCCTGGCAGGCCAGTGTGAGCGGGTGCGCCGCGGCGCTGACCAGCATGTCCGGCGCGATGGCCGCCGACCGGCGCAGCAGCCGGTCCCATTCCCGGTAGCCGCGGACCGGCAGCGCGTAGTCCTGGCAGAACACGAACGTCGCGTCGTTGACGGTCTCCCCCGCCGCCTTCACGGGCGGCGCGAGGAGCGGGCTCGCCACCTGGGCGCCGCTCTCCATGGCGGCCAGCAGGTCGGCCAGCTCGCTCCAGGCGGGGCCGTAGAACGCGCTGAACGCCACTCCGATCAGGTCGAGCTTGCGCAGCACGACGCCCGGCTGCCCGGGGAAGGTCAGCTCGCCGCGCTCGGCCCGGCCCAGCAGGTCGCGCCAGACCGCGCGCAGGTCCCGGCCGTGCAGCGCGCACGACGCGGTCCGCTCGCACCAGGACACGAACTCGTCGAAGGAGTCCTGCGAGGTCCACGTCTCGGTCTCCAGGAACGCCTGGGTGCCGAGGCTGTGGTCCATGTTGCTGTCCAGCGCGAGGGCCCGGACGCGGCGCGGGTAACGCTCGGCGTAGAGCTGGCCGATCAGCGTGCCGTACGAGACGCCGTAGTAGGTCAGTTTGTCGTCGCCGAGCGCGGCGCGCAGGGCGTCGAGGTCGCGGATCACGTACCCGGTGTGGACGTTGTCGAACAGCGGGCCGGTGCGCCGGCGGCAGTCGTCGCCGTAGCGCTTGTTGAAGGCGAGCAGGGCGTCCCAGCCGGCCTGGTCCTTGATCGACAGCGGGTCGGGCGCCTGCTGGGCGAGCTCCAGCGAGCAGGTGATCGGGTGGCTGCGGGCCACGCCGCGCGGGTCGAAGCCGACTATGTCGAAGCGGCTGGTGATCTGGGGGGTGAAGCTGAGCCAGTTGTTCAGGACGCTGGTCACGCCCGAGCCGCCGGGGCCGCCGGGGTTGATCACCAGCGATCCGATGCGGGCGGCCGGGTCGCTCGCCCTGCGGCGGGCGAGGGCCAGTTCGAACGTCCCGGCGCCCGGGTTGTTCCAGTCGATCGGCACGGTCAGCGTCCCGCAGTCGACCGCGGGATCCTCCGCGCACGGCGCCCACCTGACGGCCTGGGACGGTGTCGCGGCGGCCGCGGGGACCGGCGCGAGCGGGGCCGCCAGGGCCGCTAAGAGGGTGAGGATCAGGACTGGTCTTCGCATCGCGATTCCAATCGTCGGGGGTTTGATCATCGGTCACTTCACCCGACAAGACCATCCGACTGGAGTAGGAGAACCGGGTCATCCCCTGGTACCTGTCCCCCTCATCCCGTACCGGCCGGGGGGCGTACGGCGGGCGATGGGTAGATTGCGCAGAGTGGAAGACGATGTGGTCAGCGGCATCCGGGTGCGCGGCGCGCGGGTGCACAACCTGCGGGACGTGGACGTCGCGATCCCGCGCGACGCGCTCGTGGCGTTCACGGGGATCTCGGGGTCGGGCAAGTCGTCGCTGGCGTTCGGCACGATCTTCGCCGAGTCGCAACATCGTTACCTGGAGTCGGTCGCCCCGTACGCGCGGCGGCTGCTGCAACAACTGCCCATGCCCGACGTGGACGACATCACCGGCCTGCCGCCCGCGGTCGCGCTCGGCCAGCGGCGCTCGACGCCGTCCGCGCGATCCACGGTCGGCACGCTGAGCAGGGTGTCCAACTCGCTGCGGATGCTGATGTCGCGCGCCGGCGACTACCCCGCGGGCGCGCCGCGCCTGGACTCGGACGCGTTCTCCCCCAACACGGTCGCGGGCGCGTGCCCGGAGTGCCAGGGGCAGGGCGTGCTGCACGAGGTCACCGAGGAGTCGCTGGTCCCCGATCCGGCGCTGAGCATCGCGGAGGGCGCGATCGCCTCGTGGCCGGGCGCCTGGCAGGGCAAGAACCAGCGCGACATCCTGGCGACGCTGGGCTACGACATCCACCAGCCCTGGCACAGCCTGCCCCAGGAGCAGCGGGACTGGATCCTGTTCACCGAGGACGAGCCGGTCGTCACGGTTCACCCGGTGCGCGAGGCCGGCCGGATCCACCGCCCCTACCAGGGCAAGTACGCCAGCGCGCGGCGGCTGGTGCTCAAGGCGTACGCCTCCTCGGCCAGCGAGAAGAGCCGCCTGCGGGCCGAGCGGTTCATGACCCGCCGCACCTGCCCGACGTGCGGGGGACGGCGGCTGCGTCCCGAGGCGCTGGCGGTCACGTACGCGGGCAGGACCGTCGTCGAGCTGGCCTCGCTGCCGATGAGCGAGCTGGCCGGCGTGCTGGGCCCGTCCAGGGGCGAGCCGGGCCCCGCGGGGGCGCTCGCGAGCGACATCCTCGACCGCATCGAGGTGCTGGACGAGCTGGGGCTCGGCTACCTGAGCGTCGCCCGGCCCGCGCCGACCCTGTCCAGCGGCGAGCTGCAGCGCATCCGGCTGGCGACCCAGCTCCGCGCCGGCCTGTTCGGCGTCGTGTACGTGCTGGACGAACCCTCGGCCGGCCTCCACCCCGCCGACTGCGCCGCGCTGTCGGAGCTCCTGCGCCGCCTGCGCGACGGCGGCAACACCGTCTGCCTCGTCGAGCACGACATGGACGTCGTACGCCAGGCCGACTGGCTGGTCGACGTGGGCCCCGGGGCGGGCGGCGACGGCGGGCGCGTCCTGTACAGCGGGCCGGTCGCCGGGCTGCGCGAGGTCGAAGGATCGGTGACCCGCCGCTACCTGTTCGCCGCCGTCGTGCCGGAACGCCCGGCCCACCGCCCGTCGGGCCTGCTGGAACTGCGCGGCCTGACCCGCAACAACCTGCGCGACGTGGACGTGGACGTGCCGCTCGGCGTCTTCACCGCGGTCACCGGGGTCTCGGGCTCGGGCAAGAGCAGCCTGCTGGAGGCGATCGCCGAGGCCGCCGCCGTGGACCGGCGGGTGGTGTGGGTCAACCAGCAGCCCATCGGCCGCACCCCGCGTTCCAACCTGGCCACCTACACCGGGCTGTTCGACACCGTACGCAAGCTGTTCGCCGCCACGGACGGCGCCCGCGCCCACGGGTACGGCCCCGCGCGCTTCTCCTTCAACGTGGCGGGCGGACGCTGCGAGACCTGCCAGGGCGACGGCTACGTGGCGGTCGAGCTGCTCTTCCTGCCCACGACGTACGCGCCCTGCCCCGACTGCGGCGGCGCCCGCTACAACCCCGACACCCTGCGGGTGACCTACCGCGACCGGACGGTCGCCGAGGTCCTGGCGATGACGGTCGACGAGGCCACCGGCTTCTTCGGCGACGTCCCCGCCGTACGCCGCCCGCTGGAGACGCTGCACGACGTCGGGCTCGGCTACCTGCGGCTGGGCCAGCCGGCCACCGAGCTGTCCGGCGGCGAGGCCCAGCGCATCAAGCTGTCCGCCGAGTTGCAGGGCCGCCGGGCCGAGTCCACGATCTACCTGCTGGACGAGCCGTCCACCGGACTGCACCCGCACGACACCGACGTGCTCATGGACCGGCTGCACGAACTGGTCGGCGGCGGCGGCACCGTCGTGGTCGCCGAGCACGACATGCGCGTGGTGGCGACCGCCGGCCACGTCATCGACCTCGGGCCCGGCGGCGGTTCGGCCGGCGGCACCGTCGTGGCGGCCGGGACGCCGGCGCGGGTCGCGGCCAGCCCGCGCAGCCGTACCGCGCCGCATCTGAAGGGGCTGCTGTGATGCGCCGCGGGGTGTACCTGCCGCCGTTCGGCGAGCTGGCCGACCCGCGCGTGCTCGCCGATCTGGCCGTCTGCGACGCCTGGATCGCGCCGGCGGCGAGCTGAGCCGGACGGTCCAGCGGTCCCGGATCCCCGTCTGACGGCCGAACAGGTGATCTCGGCCCTGACGCGGGGCTGACGTACGCTCGTCCGGCTCGGCGGGACGGGACCGCCTGGGGGCCTCCTAGAGTGTGGTGTTGTGCTCTACGGCAGATCGGCGGAAATCAGCGCAATAGACCAGGTGATCGCGCGGGCCCGCGAGGGCTCCGGCGGCGCGGCGGTGTTGCGGGGCGAGGCGGGGGCGGGCAAGACCGCCCTGCTCGACGCGGCGTGCGAGCGGGCCGGCGGGATGCGGGTGTTGCGGACCACCGGCGTCGAGTCCGAGTCCGACCTCGCGTTCGCGGCGCTGCACCAGGTGTTGTGGCCGGTGACCGGCTCGCTCGGCGCGCTGCCCGAGCCGCAGCGCCTCGCCGTCGGGGCGGCCCTGGGGCTGGCCGCGGGCGGGACCGGTGATCGGTTCCTGGTGGCGGCGGGCGTGCTCTCGCTGCTGGCCGAGGCCGCCGCGCCGGACGGGCTGGTGTGCGTGGTCGACGACTTCCAGTGGGTCGACCGGGCCTCGGCGGACGCGCTGCTGTTCGCCGCCAGGCGGCTGGGCACCGAACGCGTCGCGATGCTGCTCGCCGTACGCGGTGACGCTCCGGTCAAGGGCGTGCCGCTGACGGTGGACGTACGCGGCCTGGCCGAGCCCGCCGCGGCCGAGCTGCTGGAGTCGCGGCACGGCGCGCTGCCCGTACGGGTGCGGCGGGAGCTGGTCACGCTGACCGGCGCGAACCCGCTGGCCCTGGGCGAGATCGCCGCCCGCCTGACACCCGCCCAGCTCGCCGGACGCGAACCGCTGCCCGACCCGCTGCCCGGCGGCGCCCGGCTCTTCGGCGACCGCGTCGCCGCGCTGTCCGCCCCCGCCAGCCTGGCCGCCCTGATCGCCACCGCCGAAACCGACCTCACCACAATCCTCCACGCCACCACCCACCTCCTCCCCACCCCCACCCCACCCGTCCCCCACCCCGACGCCCCCCTGGCCTCGTACTCCCTCCCCGCCGACAGGACCTCGGCCCCGCGCGGTGCGGTCGGGCCGGAGGGCGGGGAGGAGGCCGGGCCGGTTGCGGCGGATCCGGCGGACGGCGCGCGGAGGGCTGTGGCGGAGTTGGAGGAGGTGGGGCTGGTCGAGGTGGTGGGGGCCGGGGTGCGGTTCAGGCATCCGCTGGTCCGGTCGGCGGTGCACGAAGCGGCCGCGCCGGCCGAGATCCGCCGCGTGCACGCCGTCCTCGCGGAGCTGACCGCGGACGACCGCCGCGCCTGGCACCTGGCCGGCGCGGCGATGGGCCAGGACGAGCGGGTCGCCGCCGAGCTGGTGGCCGCCGCCGGACGGGCCCGCGACCGCGGCGGGTACGGCGCCGCCGCCACCGCCCTGGCCAGGGCCGCCGAACTGACCCCCGGCCCGCGCGACCGCGCCGTACGCCTGAAGGACGCCGCCGTCGCGGCCTGGCTCGGCGGCCGTCCGGGTCAGGCGGACTCTCTGCTGGCCGAGGCCCGCGAACGTGCCGGCGCGGACGCCGTCCTCGCCATGGAGATCGCCCGGCTCCGGGGCCGCTTCGAGCTGAACTCGGGCAACGCCGCCGAGGCCGTACGGATCCTGGCGGCGGGCGACAGCCTGGACATGCTGGCCGACGCCGTGGAGGCGGCCTCGTACGTCGGCGACACGGCGGCCATGGTCGAGCTGGGCCGACGGGCCACCGCGCACCCCGAGGGCTTCCTGCGCGACACCGTGGCCGGGATCGGCCTCACCCTGGACGGCGACCCCGCGGGCCCGGCCCTGCTGCGGCGCGCGCTGGCCAGGAGCGGCGAACTGGAGGACGCGGCGGGCTACCTGTGGGCGACGGCCGCGGCCAGCCAGCTCGGCGAGCCTGACCTGGCCGGCGAGATGACCGACCGGGCCGGCCGGGTGGCCAGGGTGTCGGGGATGGCCGGGCAGCTCCCCGTGGTGCTGGAGTTCGTGGCGACCGCCGAACGCCTGGCCGGACGGCTGGCGCGCAGTCAGGCCATCTCCGAGGAGGGCCTGGAGCTGGCCCGCGAGGCCGGGTACACGAACACGGTGGCCGCCCACCTGGCCAACCTGGCGGTGCTGGCGGCGCTGCGCGGCGAGCAGGAGTCCTGTGAGCGGCAGGCCCGCGAGGCGTTGGCCATCGCCGTACCGCACCGGGTGGGGTTGCGGGCGGGGGTGGCCGCGTACGCGCCGGCGCTGCTCGACCTGTGCCTCGGCCGGTACGCGGCGGCGAACGACCGTTTCGCGGCCATCGCGGCGGCGGGGCCGGGCGCCGGGCATCCGGCCGTGGTGTGGCGGATGACCCCGGACCGCGTCGAGGCGGCCGTGGGCGCGGGCGACGAGGCGGGCGCGCTGGCGGCGCTGGAGGCGTACGAACGATGGGCGGAGCACGCCGCGACGCCCGAGTCGCGCGCGCTGCTGGCCCGCTGCCGGGGTCTGGCCGGCGCCGGCGAGGACGCCTTCGGCGAGGCGCTGCGCCTGCACACCAACCCCTTCGAGGCGGCCAGGACCGCCCTGCTGCTGGGCGAGCGGCTGCGCCGCGGTCAGCGGCCCGGCGAGGCGCGGGCGCACCTGCGGACGGCGTGGGAGACATTCGAACGAGCGGGCGCGCGGCCGTGGGCGCGACGCGCGCAGGAGGAGCTGCGGGCGGCGGGCGAGAGCGGGCAGGCGCCGCCCGCGGCCGTGCTCGACGCGCTGACCCCGCAGGAGCTGCGCATCGCGGGCCTGGTCGCCGACGGGTTGTCCAGCAAGCAGATCGCCGCCCAGCTCTTCCTGAGCCCGCGCACGGTCGAGTACCACCTGTACAAGATCTATCCGAAGCTGGGCATCGGCTCCCGTACGGATCTGGCGCGGCTAGTAGTTCTACAGAAGGCGCCCGTAACCGGCGACGGCATGATCTGAGGCATGCAAAACGTGAACATCTGGAGCGAAGAGTTCGGCGCCGAGAACGCCACGCCGATCCTGTTGATCATGGGTTCGATGTCGCAGGGCGTCCTGTGGCCGGACGAGTTCGTCGGCCGTCTGACCGCCGGAGGCCGCCGGGTCATCCGGTACGACCACCGCGACACCGGCATGTCGGACACCGTGGACTTCGAGGCCCATCCGTACACGTGGGACGACATCAAGGACGACGTCTACCGCGTGCTGGACGCCCACGGCCTGGAGAGCGCCCACCTGGTCGGCCATTCGGCGGGCGGGCTGCTCGGCCAGTTCGTGGCCGTGGAACGGCCGGAGCGGGTGCGTTCGCTGACCGTCATCGCCTCCTCGCCGCTCGGCGGGGGCGAGGGCCAGGTGCTCATGCGGGCGCTGCTGGGACAGCCGCAGCCCGAGGGCAGTCTGCCGGAGCCGGCGCCGGAGTTCGTGGACTTCTACCGCGCCCTGATGGCCGCCCCGCCGCCGCAGGACCGGCGCGCGGTGATCGACGGCATGATCGCCGAGCAGCGTGTGCTGCACGGCACCGGGCTGCCCTTCGACGAGGACGCGGCCCGCCGGGCGCAGGAGCGGATCTTCGACCGGGCCCGCGACCTGTCGGCGGCGGCCAACCACCGGCTGGCCGCGGGCGGCAAGCCCGACTTCGAGCCGGTGGGCGTGCTGCACCAGGTCAAGGCGCCCACGCTGGTCATCGAGGGCAGTCACGAGCCGGTCAAGCCGGGGCACGGCGCGGTGATCGCCGAGCAGATCCCGGGGGCGCGGCTGGTGATCGTGGCGGGCATGGGACACACCCTGCCGCCCGAGACGCACGAGGAGCTGGCCGCCGCCGTCCTCGCGCACACGGCCGGCTGACCCGCCGCGCGGGCCGGCCCCCTTACGCCCGGCCGTCAGAGCTCGGCGGTCACGTCGGGCACGGACGACTCGGGGCGGCGCGGCGGGCGCCGGTAGCCGGTGGCGGGCGGTCGCTCGGGGATCTCCAGCGGCGGCCGCCGCACCTGGCGGTAGGGGATCGTGGACAGCAGGTGGGAGATCATGTTGATCCTGGCCCGCCGTTTGTCCTCGCTCTCCACCTCGTACCAGGGGGCCTCGGGGATGTCGGTGTGCACCAGCATCTCGTCCTTGGCCCGGGAGTACTCCTCCCACCTGGTGATCGACTCCAGGTCCATCTCCGACAACTTCCACCGGCGCATCGGGTCCTCCAGCCGGTCGCGGAAGCGGCGCTCCTGCTCGTCGTCGCTGACCGAGAACCAGTATTTGCGCAGCAGGATCCCGTCCTCGACCAGCAGTCTCTCGAAGATCGGGCACTGGTGCAGGAAACGCGTGTACTCCTCCTGCGTGCAGAATCCCATCACCCGCTCCACCCCGGCCCGGTTGTACCAGCTCCGGTCGAACAACACGATCTCCCCGGCGGCGGGCAGGTGCTCGACGTACCGCTGGAAGTACCACTGCGACCGTTCCCGCCCGGTCGGCACGGGCAGCGCGGCGATCCGGGCCACGCGCGGGTTCAGGTACTCGGCGACCCGCTTGATCGTGCTGCCCTTGCCCGCGGCGTCGCGTCCCTCGAAGATCACCACGACCCGCCGCCCCTCGGACCGCACCCACTCCTGAAGGTTGACGAGTTCCGCCTGCAGGCGGAGAAGTTCCTTCTCGTACGGCTTGCGACGCAGCCTGTCGGTTCCCATACCTGCGGATTCTAGGAGTGCGGACACGCCGAGGGCCCGCCCCCCGCGCGGGAGACGGGCCCGTGGCCTGGGCGGTTACCTGAGCCAGGCGTTGCGGCGGACGATCGGCAGGTTGCCGAGCCCGAGGGTGGTGCCGGCGCCGGTCAGGGCCAGGCCGACCAGGACGATGGCGTAGATGATGTGCTCGTCGAGGAAGGGGTTGGTGGCCAGGGGCAGTTCGGCGGCCCACATCAGGGCCAGCATCAGGGTGCCGGTGACCGCGGCGATCCGGGTGCCGACGCCCAGGACCAGCGCCAGGCCGATACCGGCCAGGCCGGTCATGAACAGCCAGTCCACCCACGCCTGGCCGGCCAGCGCGCCGAACAGGCCGCCGAGCGCGTTCTCGCCGGTGCCCTTGAGGAACCCGGTCGTCGGGCTGCCGCCGTTGATCCACGCTTTGGCGGCGGGGGTGGCGAAGCCCCAGCCGAACGTCTTGTCCAGGAACGCCCACAGGAAGATCCAGCCGATCGCGATCCGGGCGGCGGCCCAGACGTAGTCGACCGGGGCGTGCGCCGCCTTGGCGACGGCGGCGACGTGCGTCACACGTCTCCTCGCCGTCCGGGGCGACGCCGAGCCGCATGATCATCTGCGGGTACTCGCCGGAGAAGAGCTCCTGGCGCAGGAACTCGCGCAGCAGGTCCATCTCCAGCGCCTGGGTGTGGAAGGCGGCGCTGACGCCGTGCGCGGAGGCGTGCAGCAGGACGTGTTGCAGCGCCTGCCCGGTGGCGAGCCACTCCGCCCGGCCGTCGTCGCGCGTGGTCATGACGGCCACGACCCCGGTCGCCGCCTCGTCCCGGTCGCTCGGCGCGCTCCAGCCGTGCCGCCAGGAGTAGCGGCGCTGTGGGAAGGCCGACTCCGCCGGCGCGGACTCGCGCGGCCGGTCGTCGGCCGGCATCCCGTCGGCGCGGGCGCTGCCGGGCGGCCTGGACCAGCGTACGATCTCCAGGCTGAACTTCTGGTCCTGCGTCTGGACGCCCTGCGCCGCCCGGGTGAGCGCGGCGAGCACGTCCACCGCCTCCGGGGAGCGTACGGGCGTCAGCTTGCCGCCCTCGCTCATGGCGGCCCTGACCAGCGACTCGACGAGCTGATCGGGGACCGGGACGTCGGCGAACCCCGCCCGGTGGGTGTGGCGTCGTTCGATCTCGTCGCCGAGCACCCGGGTGGGCTCGTCGGGCTCGCTCTCCGCCCCCGGCCTGATCGTCGCCAGCAGGCCGGGCCGGTCGGGATCGGGCAGGATCCGGACGACGGGCTCGTACCCCTGGCAGCGCATCGCGGTGCGCATCGTGAACAGCGCGGCGCCGCAACTGATCAGCAGTTCCCGGCCGGCGGCGTCGCTCACCGCGAGCTTGCGCGCGGTGTCGGCCTTCAGGCCGATCTCCTCGCCGGTGACGGCGAAGGTCCAGGGCTGGGTGTTGTGCACGGAAGGAGCCAGTCGACCGGCCTCCACCGCCGCGTCCAGCGCCTGCTTCGGCGAGCGCGTGGTCATGGTCCACCTCCAGGAGACGATGAGGTCAGCGCATCACATCCGGGCCGCCCAGTGACGCAGACCCGCCCTTACACCTGCGGAAACGCGTCCGGGCGGCGGCGTCGTCCCCACAGCAGGTAGGCGACCGGGCCGAACGGCTGGACGAAGATGCCGAGCCACCACAGTCCCTTCTGCCCGCGTACGTCCCCCTTCGGACGGCGCCACAGGTCCACCGCCGCGGCCGTCGTGGCCGCGAGCTCCACCGAGGCCAGCACCGCCAGCCAGCTCCGCTGCCTGTTCGACATCTCGTTCCAGCGCACCGGACGCGCTCCTCTCTTCAACCTTCCGTACCAGCATGGGCACGTCGGCCGCCCGTCAGCGTGGGTAGGAAGTCCTGTCCTTTCAGGCCATTGTCCTCTTTTCCAGAGCTTCACCTGATCTCGGTGCCTCAAGGGCCGAAGGACCCTGTCTGCGCGGATGGCACGTGGGTAGCGTCACCGGTATGGCCGCCTTCGACCCGCCCCGACAGGGGACGGGATGAACCCGTGGACGCTCTCGTACGAGGGCTTCGACCCCGCCTCGGCGAGACTGCGCGAGGCGCTGTGCACGCTCGGCAACGGCCGGTTCGCCACCCGGGGCGCCACGCCCGAGGGCCGGATCCGCACGCCCGGCACCTACCACGCTGGCTGCTACGACCGTCTGGCCTCCGACGTGGCGGGGCGTACGGTCGTCAACGAGGACCTGGTCAACCTGCCCGACTGGCTGCCGCTGACGTTCGCCACGCCCGGCTCGGACTGGTTCGCGCCGGAGCTGGCCGAACTGCTGCACTACACCCAGGAGCTCGACCTGCGCCGCGGCGTGCTGCTGCGCGACCTGCGCTGGCGGGACGGGCAGGGCCGGGTCACCCGGGTGTGCCAGCGCCGCCTGGTCTCCATGGCCGATCCCGCGCTGGCCGCCCTGGAGACGACGTTCACGGCGGAGAACTGGTCGGGCCCGCTCCGCGTCCGCGCCGCCCTGGACGGACGGGTCACCAACGACGGCGTCGAACGCTACCGTGACCTGCGCGGCGACCACCTGACGGAACACGCGACCGGCGGCCGGGACGGGCTGACCTGGCTCACCGCGGCCACCCGCTCCTCCCGCGTCACGGTCGCCCTCGCCGCACGCGTCGACGCCCCTGCATCGGGTTCCCGTGCCGAGGAGCCCGGTCTGGTCGCCACCGAGCACGTGCTGGACGTCGTGGAGGGCGTGCCGGTGACGCTCACGAAGGTCGTCGCGCTGCTGATCTCGCGCGATCCCGCCGTGCACGACCCGCTCTCGGCCGCGCTGCGCCGGGCGCGGACGGCCCCCGGCTTCGCCGACCTGCTGGCCGCGCACACCGCGGCCTGGGAACGGCTGTGGGAGCGGGCCTGCCTGGACGTGGACGGCCCGGAGTTGTCGCAGATCGTCCACCTGCACATCTTCCACCTGCTCCAGACCCTCTCCCCGCACACCGCCGACCTCGACGCCGGCGTGCCCGCGCGGGGCCTGCACGGCGAGGCGTACCGGGGGCACGTGTTCTGGGACGAGCTGTTCGTCCTGCCCTGGCTCAACCTGCGTTTCCCCGAGATCTCCCACGGCCTGCTGCGCTACCGCTGGCGGCGCCTGCCCGAAGCGCTGGCGGCGGCCCGCGCGGCCGGGTACGACGGCGCGATGTTCCCCTGGCAGAGCGGCAGCGACGGCCGCGAGGAGACCCAGACCTACCATCTCAACCCCGACTCGGGACGCTGGCTGCCGGACGTCTCCCACCTCCAGCGCCACGTGGGCCTGGCCATCGCCTACAACGTCTGGCAGTACCACCTGGCCACCGGTTCCATGCCGTCGTGGTGCGCCGACCTGCTGATCGCCATCGCCCGCTTCTTCGCCTCGCTGGCCGTGCCCGACCCCGGCTCCGGCCGGTACGAGATCCGCGGCGTCATGGGCCCGGACGAGTACCACACCGCCTATCCCGGCGCCGCCGAACCGGGCCTGTCCAACAACGCCTACACCAACGTCATGACCGTGTGGCTGCTGCGGCACGCCCTCCAGCTCGGCGTGGCCGGCCCCGAGGAGGCGGCCCGCTGGGAGGACATCACCCGGCGCATGCGGGTCGACTTCCACGAGGGCGTCATCAGCCAGTTCACCGGCTACGACGGCCTGGCCGAGCTCGACTGGCAACGGTACGAAGGCGTGCGCCGCCTGGACCGGGCCCTGGAGGCGGACGGCGACGACGTCAACCGCTACAAGGCCTCCAAGCAGGCCGACACGCTGATGTTGTGCTACCTGCTCACCGCGGGCGAGCTGCTGGAGATCCTGGAAGGGCTCGGCTACCCGGCCGACCCCGCCCTGATCCCCCGGACGATCGGCTACTACCTCGACCGCACCAGCCACGGGTCCACCCTCAGCGCCGTCGTCCACGCCTGGGTGTTGTCGCGCTGCGACCGGGCGCGCTCGTGGCAGTTCTTCGCCGAGGCGCTGCTCGGCGACGTGCGCGACGTCCAGGGCGGCACCACCGCCGAGGGCATCCACCTGGGCGCCATGGCCGGCACCGTGGACATGCTGCAACGCTGCTATCTGGGCCTGGACCTGCGCCCGGACGGCCTCTATCTCGATCCCCTGCTGCCCGGACGGCTCGGCACGCTGTCGTTGCCGATCCGCTTCCGCGGCCGCCTGATCACCGTCGAAGCCGACCACGCGAGCACGCGGGTCGACGGCGTCCCCCTGCCGGGCGGCGCCGGCCTCGTCCTCACGGAGAAGGAGATGATCATGACGAACAGTGGTGACTTCGGACGCCGGGTGACCTATCACCGCGACCGGCTCGGCCTCACGGTCGACCAGCTCGCGGAGCGGGCCGACATGTCCCCCGGCTATGTCGCGTACCTGGAGGGCCACCTGGGCACCCCCGACAGGAACACGGTGATCCGCCTGGCCACCGCCCTTGAGACCATCCCGCAGGACCTGCTGGGCGGCGGCCGCGACCGCCCGCCGGGCACCGGTCCCGGCCCGGACGAGCCGGTCCTTGAGAACCTCGACCCCGAGGAGTGCCTGCGGCTGATCGCGCCGGGCGGCATCGGCCGGATCGCGTTCAGCGGCTCGCACGGGCCCACGGTGCTGCCCGTCAACTACAGGCTGCACGACGGCGCCGTCCTGTTCCGCACCGCCCGCGGCGGGCCCATGGACCAGGACCTGCGCAGCGGGCTCGAAGGCGTGGACATCAAGATCGGGTTCCAGGTGGACCGGATCGACGAGGCACGGAAGGAGGGCTGGAGCGTGCTCGTCCAGGGGCCCGCCCACCACGTGCCCGAGGACGAGGTGGCCAAGCTGGCCGACGCCGGCGTCACGCCCTGGGCGGGCGGGGAACGCCATCTGTACATCCGCGTCGTACCCCACCAGATCACCGGTCGCCGCGTCCACGGCCTCTGAGGAGCTTTTTCGGGGACGTCCGGCGGTGTCGCCGGGCGGTCGCAGGGGCCAGTCTGGGATCAGGAGCTCCCATTGGAAGAGAGATGATGACCATGCTCCCGATCCGTCCCCTCGTCGCCGTCGCGGCGGCGGTCTGCGTCGCCGTCCTGCCTGCGTTACCGGCGCAGGCCGTCCGGCGGGCCGCCGTCCCCGTCCTCGTGGACGTCCGGGCCGCCCATCAGTCCGGCCTGGACCGGCTGGTCTTCGAGTTCCGCGGCCCGCTCCCGGCCCGGCGCGACGTCCGCTACGTGTCCCGGCTGATCGCCGACGGCTCCGGGGAAGCGGTCGGCGTGGCCGGTGACGCCGTGCTCCGGATCAGCTTCGACCGGGCCGACGGCCACGACCGCGACGGCCGGGTCACCTACGGTCCCGCCCGCCGTACCTACGCGTTGCCCGGCCTCGTCCAGGTCGTCAACACCGGCGACTTCGAGGCCACGCTCACCTTCGGCGCCGGCCTCGCCCGGCGCGTACCGTTCCGGGTCCGTACGCTCACCCGTCCGAGCAGGGTCGTCGTGGACCTGATCACGTCCTACCGGACCGTGCCCGCGCGCGCCTACTTCCTCGACACCACCGGGCGCGGGCCGCGGACGGCGGCCGTGACGCGCCCGGTGATCCCGCCGGCCACCGCCGCCGGCGCGCTGCTGCGGCTGTTCGCCGGCCCGACCCAGGCCGAGCGCGCGCGGGGGCTGCGTTTCGCGGCCTCCAAGGCCACCGGCTTCAGCAGGCTGACCGTCGCGGACGGGATCGCCAGGGTCTACCTGACCGGGCCGGTCTCCGGCGGCGGGTCGGCCTTCACCGTCGCCGACCAGATCAGGCCGACGCTCAAGCAGTTCCCGGCGATCAGGTGGGTCAAGATCTACGACGCGGCGGGACGCACCGGGCAGCCCGCCGGCCCGTCGGACTCCGTCCCGCCGTCACTGGAGCGGCGACCCTAGCCGTCCTGCCGTCGCTGGAGCGGCGACCCTAGCCGTCGCGGTGCTCGGGCGGGCGGACCACCGCGACCGGGCACTGCGCGTGGTGGAGCACGCCTCTGCTGACCGACCCGAGGAGCAGCGCGCCGAACGCGCCCCGCCCGTGGGAGCCGACCACGATCAGGTCGCTCGGGACGCCGGTGAGCGCCTCGACGGGATGAGCGCTCTGGACGTCCTCGACCACGTTCACGTCCGGATACCGCTCCCGCCACCCGGTGGTACGGGACTGGATCACCTCGCGCTGCCCGGCGCGGACCTCGTCCAGGTCGAAGGAGATCTCCGGGGCGAAGGCGTGCACGGGCAGCTGCCAGGCGTGGATCAGGCGCAGCGTGGCGCCCCGCAGCCGGGCCTGCTCGAAGGCGTAGCCGATCGCCGGTTCGCAGGTGCCGGAGTCGTCGATCCCGATCCCGATCTCGCCGACCGGCTCGGGCGGTTCGGCGCGCACGACCACCACGGGACACCGGGCCTGCCCGGCCACCTGCATGGTCACCGAGCCGAGCAGGGCCCCGGCGAACCCGCCCATCCCCCGGTTGCCGATGACCACCTCGTCCGCCCGCCGCGCCTGGTCCTGGAGGACGGCCGCGGGCGTCCCCTCGACGATCTCGGCGCGCACCCGTACCGACGGCTGCCGGGCGCGTACGGCCGCCTCCGCCGCCTCCAGCACCTTGGCCGCGCCCATCAGCAGGTAGTTCCCCTGCCCGAAGTCGGGGAAGCGGGTGCTGCTGTACGGCTGCCGGTCCAGGCCGTGCACGATCAGCAGCTCGGCGCCCGTACGCGCGGCGTCGTCGGCCGCCCAGTCGACCGCCGCGGCACCGGGAGCCGAACCGTCCGCCCCCGCAACGATCAGCCCGGCCATGGTGTCTCCCCCGTACGACAGCGCCCTCGGTGGACCTTCCTCGGCCCTGCCCACCCCAAAGCCAGGATTGGGCGAAAAATCCCCAAGTTCCCGAAAGACGCGCGCGGACGCCGGGCGGCCGGGTCCCCGGGCCGCCAATCTTCTCCAAGTTTTGGAACTTGTCATCCTGTCCGCTCACCTGCCGACCGGCTGAATGAGAGGGGGAGGTAGATGCGATGTCCGAGCTGGTCGTGGTGGGTGTGGACGGGTCGGCGGCCGGGTTCGACGCGGTGGCGTGGGCGGCCGACGACGCCTTCAGGATGGGGGCGGCGCTGCGGGCCGTGTGCGTGGTGGAGACCTGGCCGTACCAGGTGCCGCAGATCGCCGTGCCTGAATGGGAGGACTCGGTGGCCGAGCGGGCCAGGGCGTCCCTGGCCAGGGCCGAGGAGATCGTCCGCGAACGCCGGCCCACAGTCGAGGTGAGCACCCGGCTGCTGGTCGGCAAGCCGGCGGTCGCCCTGCGGGAGCAGGCGGGCGAGGCCGCCGAGCTGGTGGTCGGCCGCAAGGGGGTGGGCGGCTTCGCCGGGGCCGTGCTCGGCTCGGTCAGCATGAACGTCGCCGGCCAGGCGCCCGGCCCGGTGGTCGTCGTCCGGGACGGGGACGCCGCCCCTCAGGACGAGGTGGCGGTCGGCATCGACGGCTCCATCGCCAGCGAGCCCGCCCTGGCCTACGCCTTCCGCCAGGCCGAACTGCGCGGCGCCGCGCTCCGGGCGGTGCACGCATGGCCGCTGCCGTTCGCGCTGGCGCCCGACTTCTCGTGCGACCTCGAAGCCCTGCGGGAGAGCCACCTGCACGTCGCCAGGGAACAGCTCGCCCCCTGGCGCGAACGGCACCCCCGGGTCAAGGTGATCGCGGACGTCCAGTGCGGCCACCCCGTCAGGACGCTGGCCGCCGCCGGCGAGCGGGCCGCCCTGCTGGTCGTCGGGTCGCACGGCAGGACCGGCCTCGAGGCGATCGTCCTCGGCTCGGTCACCCGCGGCGTCCTGCACCACGCGCACTGCACCGTGGCGGTGGTGCGCGCCCGCTGACCGGCGAGCGCGCCCGGCCCGTCGGCGGCACGTCGCGGGATGCTCGCGATCGGATCACGAAAGCGGCCGGGCGGCCTGTCGTTGGCTAGCCTCACCGGCATGCCCCTCGCCTCGATTCCCAGCCCCGCCCAGGGGGTCTGGCATCTCGGAATCATCCCGATCCGAGCCTACGCCCTGTGCTTCATCGTCGCCATCGCCTTCGGCGTCTGGCTGAGCGAACGCCGCTGGCGCGCCCGCGGCGGCGAGAAGGGCGTGATCGGCGACATCGCGGTCCCCGCGGTGATCTTCGGGCTGGTCGGCGGACGCCTCTACCACGTCATCGTCGACTGGCAGACCTACTTCGGCCCGCGCGCGATCAAGGAGCCGTACCAGGCGCTGTTCGTCTGGGAGGGCGGGCTCGGCATCTGGGGCGCGGTCGCCCTGGGCGGCGTGGGCGTGTGGCTGGCCTGCCGCCGCCGTGGCCTGTCCCTCGGCGCCGTGGCCGACACGATCGCGCCCGGCATCGCGTTCGGCCAGGCGATCGCCCGCTGGGGCAACTGGTTCAACCAGGAGCTGTACGGCAGCCCGACCACCCTGCCGTGGGGCCTGGAGATCGACCAGGCCCACGGCGGCGTGCCGGGCACGCTCTACCACCCGGCCTTCCTGTACGAGTCCCTGTGGGACGTGGCGCTCGGCTTCGCCCTGATCCTGGCCGGCAGGCGGTTCACGCTGCGCCACGGACGCCTGTTCGCCCTGTACGTCGCCGGCTACACCCTGGGCCGGTTCTGGATCGAGGGGCTGCGCATCGACCCCGTGGGTGGGGTGGACCACGCGGTGACGCTGCTCGGGCTGCGGATCAACCAGTGGACCTCGATCGTGTTGTTCGCCGGCGCGCTGGTCCACCTCTGGGTGAACCGGCACAAGGACGCCGAAGAGCACGTGGTGCCCGCCGCCCGCGAGGAGAACGGCGGTCACCACCCCGTCGGAAGCGCCTGACAGGGCACCCGGCGAAGGCGGGGACCGGCGTCCCTCACGCGCCGTCCGCCGGGCCACCCGCCTCCCGTTCCGGGACCGGCAGGGCCAGGGCGGCGAGCCGGGCCGGGTCCACCACGGCCGTGATGGCGGTGATCCGGCCGTCCACGATGGTGAAGGCGAGGACCGAGAGCGGGGTGCCGTCCTCGTGCCAGGCGACGAAGCCGGGCAGGCCGTTGACGAGGGCCGCCCGCCCGCGCGTCGCCCCGCCGGAGGCCACCCGCGCGCCGGAGGCGATCTGCGTGGCGCCGAGGACGACCGTCGTGCCGCCGGAAGCCTCGACGGTCAGCCGCACGTCGGGGTCGAGGACGCGCAGCAGCCCCTCGAAGTCGCCGTCGCGCGCCGCCGCCAGGAACGCCTGGACCACCGCCCGCTGCTCCGGCCCGCCGGCGGCCGGCCGTTCCGTGGCCCGTACCTTGCGGCGGGCGCGGCTGGCCAGCATCTTGGCGGCGTCGCCGGACCTGCCGAGGATCGTGCCGATCTCGTCGAACGGCACCCCGAACAGGTCGTGCAGCACGAACGCCAGCCGCTCCCCCGGCCCGAGCGAGTCGAGCACGGTCAGCAGCGCCAGCCCGACCGAGTCGGCCAGCGCCACCTCCTCGTCGGGGGCCGGGGCGTCGTCGAGGATCACCGTGAACTCGGGCAGGCGGTCGTCGTAGGACGCCTCCGGGCGGGCCTTGCGCGACCGGAGGACGTCCAGGCTGATCCGGCCGACCACCGTGGTCAGCCAGCCGGCCAGGTTGCCGATCTCCTCCGGGTCGTGGCGGGACAACCGCAGCCACGCCTCCTGGACCGCGTCCTCGGCGTCGGCGTGCGAGCCGAGCATCCGGTAGGCGACCGCGTGCAGCCGGCCGCGCTGGGCCTCGAACGCCTCGGCCGTCGGATCCCCCGGGCTGGTTCCGGACATGCTGTTACCTTTCTCGGTTCCACTCCGTCATGGATGATGACGGGCCCGGCCGGGCCCGGGTAACCGACCATGATGGAGAAGACCATGCCGGTCCGTCTGACCAGCGCGCCGAACGCCGACATCTACACCGCGATCAAGCATCTGAACAAGGCCATCGCCGCCGGGGGCGTCGACGGGCGGCTGTTGTCGCTGGTCCACCTGCGGGCCAGCCAGATCAACGGCTGCAGCCCCTGTGTGTACACCTCGGTCGCCGCCGCGAGCAAGGCCGGGGAGAGCGACGAACGTCTGCACGCGGTGTCCGCCTGGCGCGAGACGCCGTTCTTCACCGACGCCGAACGGGCGGCGCTCGCGCTGACCGAGGCCGCCACCCGCATCCAGGACGGCGCCCCCGGCGTGACCGACGAGATCTGGCAGGCCGCCGCCGACCACCACACCGAGGAGCAGCTGAACGCTCTCATCCTGGAGATCGCGCTGACGAACTTCTACAACCGCATCAACCACACCATCCGGGAGCAGGCCGGCAAGACCTGGTGAGCCGGATGGCGTCCCTCAGCGCGACAGCCGGGCCCGTACGTCGTTGACCGGGCTGCGGGCGCCCTGCCCGGTCAGGACCCGTACGGCCTCCTCGGCGGCGAAGCGCCGCACGGTCGCGACGGCCTGCTCGGAGTAGTAGGCGGCGTGCGGGGTGACGATCACGTTGGGCAGCGTGAACAGGGGGTTGCGCGGCTGCCAGCCGCGCTGTTTCGCGGGCTCCTCCTCCAGGTCGTCCAGGGCCGCCCCGGCGATCCATCCTTCGGCGAGCGCCTGGTGGAGGGCCGCGTCCTCGACGATCGGGCCGCGCGCGGTGTTGACCAGGACGGCGGTCGGCTTCATCCGGCGCAGCGTCGCGCGGTCGAAGGTGTGGTGCGTCGCCGGGGTGAGCGGCGCCTGGATCACGAGGTAGTCGGCGCCCTCCACGAGTTCGTCGAACGACACCGGCCGCACCTGGTGCTCCCGGATCGCGGCGTCGTCCAGGTACGGGTCGTGCGCCCACACCTCGACGCCGAACGCCCGCGCGCGCTCGGCGATGAGCTGGGCGATCGCGCCGAAGGACAGCAGCCCGAACACCCGTCCCCGCAGCCGCCAGATCGGCTGCCCGGTCTGCCACTGCCACAGGCCCCGCCGGGTCGCCCGGTCGTACTCGCAGATCTTGCGGGCCGTGGCCAGCCAGAGGGCGACGGCGTGGTCGGCGACCTCGTCGGCGCACCACTCGTTCGGCGCGTTCGTGACCTGGATGCCGCGCCGGGTGGCGGCGTCCACGTCGACGATGTCCACGCCCGTGCCGTAGCGGGCGATCACCCGGCAGCGGGTGAACGCCTCGATCGCGCGGGTGCCGACCTCGGCGTACTGGGTCAGGACGCCGTCGGCGTCCCGGCCCTTGTCGATCACCTCCTGCTCGCTCTTGCACTGTTCGGCGCGGAGGTCGAAGCCGGCGCCCTCGATGATCGCGCGTTCGATGTCCACGTCGCCGAAGTCGGAGTCGGCGATCATGATGGTGCCTCTGGCGTCAGTGCGAGTCACGGGGAATCCCCTTGGTGTGGACGAGATCCTGGTACGACAGCGCCAGCTCCAGGCATCCGCCGCTGTCGAGCTGGCCGACGGTCGCGCGGTAGATC
This sequence comes from Nonomuraea spiralis, assembly GCF_014648435.1. Classification (GTDB taxonomy): domain Bacteria; phylum Actinomycetota; class Actinomycetes; order Streptosporangiales; family Streptosporangiaceae; genus Nonomuraea; species Nonomuraea spiralis. The sequence goes on along the minus strand of NZ_BMRC01000007.1, from coordinate 89,383 downwards.
TCCTGCCACGGAGTCTGGTTCTCCAGTGCCGGAGGCGTGTGGGCGGCCCAGCGTTCGGCGATCTCCTCGTCGGTCAGCAGCACGTCCACGCGGGCGTTGCCGAGGTCGACGCGGATGCGGTCGCCGGTGCGCAGGATGGCGAGGTTGCCGCCGGCCGCGGCCTCGGGGCTGGCGTTGAGGATGGACGGCGCGTCCGAGGTGCCGCTCTGGCGACCGTCGCCGAGCGTGGGCAGCGTGGTGACACCCCGCCGGAGCAGCGCGGCGGGCACCTCCATGTTCACCACCTCGGCCGAGCCCGGGTAGCCGATGGGCCCGGTGTAGCGGATGACGAGGATGCAGCCCTCGTCCAGGCCGAGCTCGGGGTCGTCGATGCGGGCGTGGTAGTCCTCGGGCCCGTCGAAGACGACGGCGCGGTAGTCGGCGACCGCGCGGGCGTCGTCGGTGAGGACCGAGGTCTTCATGACCGCGGAGTCGAACAGGTTGCCCGTCATGATGAGCAGCCCGCCGCGCGCGGCGACCGGGTCGTCGAAGGGACGGATGACCACCGGATCGGCGGCCGGGCCGCCGGCCAGGTTCTCGGCCACGGTACGGCCGGAGACGGTGACGGCGTCGCCGTGCAGGCGCCCGGCCGCCAGCAGCGACCGCATGACCGCGGGCACCCCGCCGGCGCGGTAGAAGTCCTCGCCGAGGAACTCGCCTGCCGGGGCGACGTTCGCCAGCACCGGTACGTCGCCCCCGACCCGCTGCCAGTCCTGGATGGTCAGCGGCACCCCGACGTGCCGCGCGATGGCGTTGACGTGGATGGGCACGTTCGTGGAGGCGGCGATGGCCGAGGCGACCACGATCGTGTTCTCGAAGGCCGCCCTGGTCATGATCTTGCGCGGGGTGAGGTCCTCGCGTACGAGGTCGACCGCCCGGCGGCCGGTGTCGTAGGCCATCTGCGCCCGCCGCCGGTACGGGGCCGGGATCGCCGCGCAGCCCGGCAGGGACATGCCCAGTGCCTCGGCCAGGCTGTTCATCGACAGCGCGGTGCCCATCGTGTTGCAGTGGCCGACGCTGGGCGCGGAGGCCGCCACCCGCGCCATGAACTCGGCGTAGTCGATCTCCCCGGTGGCGAGCAATCGCTTCGACTGCCAGATCACCAGCCCCGACCCCGAGGCGGCCATCCGCTCGCCCTGGTGGTAGCCGTTGAGCATCGGCCCGCCGGACAGGACGATCGCCGGGATGTTCACGGTCGCCGCCGCGGCCAGGCAGGCGGGCGTGGTCTTGTCGCAGCCCGTCGTCAGGACGACGCCGTCGAGCGGATATCCGTACAGGACCTCGACCAGTCCGAGGTAGGCGAGGTTGCGGTCCAGCGCGGCGGTGGGGCGTTTGCCGGTCTCCTGGAGCGGATGGACGGGGAACTCCAGCGGGATGCCGCCGCCGTCGCGGATCCCGTCCCTGACCCGGTCGGCGAGGGCCAGGTGGTGGCGGTTGCACGGGACGAGGTCGCTGCCCGTCTGGGCGATGCCGATGATCGGCCGGCCGGACTGTAGTTCATCCGGGGTCAGTCCGAAGTTGAGAAAACGTTCGAGGTACAGGGCCGTCATCTCCGGGTTGCCCGCGTTGTCCCACCATGCCTGGCTGCGCAGGCTGAACGCGGCATGCTCCGTCGGCTCCATCAGCCCCCCTCACCGCGCGGCAGGCCCGCCCCGAAGGCGCCGCTCCCCATGAAGGCCGCCGGTGTCGCCGCGCCGCGCCGGCCGGACCGAAAACCCCCTCCGACCAGCCACGCCGCACACCTGACGGCCGATGACTGGCCTACCCGCCCGCCCTCACCACGTAAACGCCACCACACGCGCGACCCCCGCCGTGACCACCCCTGGTCCTGGGACTTCTTGGCGAGGAGGGCAACTACGAGGGCCGCGCCGAGGTCACCAGGTCCAGTCGCGCGTGCCGGGCGCGTCCTCGCCGTGCTCGCGGGTGTACGCGCGCGCCTGGAGCCGGGCGTCGGCCATCCGCTGGCGCAGGTGCGCCTGGGTGGCGCCCAGCCCTGGGACCCGGTCGATCACGTCCATGACCAGGTGGTAGCGGTCGATGTCGTTGAGCATCGCCATGTCGAACGGCGTGGTCGTGGTGCCCTCCTCCTTGAACCCCCGTACGTGGAGGTTGTGGTGGCCGTGGCGGCGGTAGGTGAGGCGGTGGATCAGCGAGGGATAGCCGTGGAAGTTGAAGATGACCGGCCTGTCGGTGGTGAACAGGGTGTCGAACTCGGCGTCCGGCAGGCCGTGGGGGTGCTCCGACGGCGGCTGCAACCGCATCAGGTCCACGACGTTGACGACCCGTACCTTCAGTTCGGGCAGGTGTTCACGCAGGATGGCCGCGGCGGCCAGCGTCTCCAGGGTGGGCACGTCGCCGGCGCAGGCGAGGACGACGTCCGGCTCGCTGCCCTCGTCCGTGGACGCCCAGTGCAGGACGCCGAGGCCGCGGGTGCAGTGGGCGACGGCCTCGTCCATGGTGAACAGGTCGAGCACCGGCTGCTTGCCCGCGACGATCACGTTGACGTAGTCACGCGAACGCAGGCAGTGGTCGGCCACCGACAGCAGGGTGTTGGCGTCCGGCGGCAGGTAGACCCGTACGACCTCGGCCTTCTTGTTGACCACGACGTCGAGGAAACCGGGATCCTGGTGGCTGAAGCCGTTGTGGTCCTGCCGCCAGACGTGGGAGGAGAGCAGGTAGTTGAGGGAGGCGACGGGCCGCCGCCAGGGGATCCTCTTCGACGACTGCAGCCACTTGGCGTGCTGGTTGAACATGGCGTCGATGATGTGGATGAAGGCTTCGTAGCAGTTGAACAGCCCGTGGCGGCCGGTCAGCAGGTAGCCCTCCAGCCAGCCCTGGCACAGGTGCTCGCTCAGCACCTCCATCACCCGGCCGCCCGGGGCCAGGTTCTCGTCCGTGGGCAGGATCTCGGCCTCCCACGCGCGGTCGGTCACCTCGAACACGTCCGACAGCCGGTTGGAGGCCGTCTCGTCGGGGCCCATCAGCCGGAAGTTGTGCGGGTTGGCGGCGATCACGTCGCGCAGGAACGTCCCCAGCACCCGGGTGGGCTCGGTGGAGCGCGTCGCGGGCGACTTGACCTCGACCGCGTAGTCGCGGAAGTCCGGCAGGGCCAGCGGGCGCAGCAGCTCGCCGCCGTTGGCGTGCGGGCTCGCGCTCATCCGCAGCGGCCCGTCGGGGACCGTCCCCCACAGGGCGGGCGCCGGACGGCCGTCGGCGTCGAACAACTCCTCCGGCCGGTACGAGCGCATCCACTCCTCCAGCATGGCCAGGTGCTCAGGGTTGTCGCGGACGCCGGACAGCGGCACCTGGTGGGCCCGCCAGGTGCCCTCGACCGGCTTGCCGTCCACCTCGCGCGGGCCGGTCCAGCCCTTCGGCGTCCGCAGGACGATCATGGGGAGGCGGTCCACGCGCCCCTCCTTGTAGGCGGCGATCTCGTCGAAGACGGCGTCGAGGGTGGCGGCCATCTCCTCGTGCGACGGGCCGACCAGGTGGGGACGGTAGCCGTACCCCTCCATCAGCTTGAGCAGCTCCTGCTCGGGGATGCGGGCCAGCACGGCCGGGTTGGCGATCTTGTAGCCGTTCAGGTGCAGGATCGGCAGGACGACGCCGTCCCGGTAGGGGTCGAGCAGCTTGTTGGAGTGCCAGCTCGCGGCCAGCGGGCCCGTCTCGGCCTCGCCGTCGCCGACGACGCAGGCCACCACGAGCCGCGGGTTGTCGAAGGCCGCGCCGAACGCGTGCGCGAGCGAGTAGCCCAGCTCGCCGCCCTCGTGGATGGACCCCGGCGTCTCCGGCGCGACGTGGCTGGGGATGCCGCCGGGGAAGGAGAACTGGCGGAACAGCCGCCGCATGCCCTCGGCGTCCTGCGAGACCTCGGGGTACTTCTCGGAGTACGAGCCCTCCAGCCAGGCGTGCGCGACCGCGGCGGGCCCGCCGTGTCCCGGGCCCGCGATGTAGATCATGTCCTGCCGGCGTTCGGCGATGATCCGGTTGAGGTGGGCGAAGCAGAAGTTGAGTCCCGGGGTGGTGCCCCAGTGGCCGAGCAGGCGCGGCTTGACGTGCTCGGGGCGCAGCGGCTCGGTGAGCAGCGGGTTGTCCAGCAGGTAGATCTGCCCGACGGACAGGTAGTTCGCCGCCCGCCAGTAGGCGTCGATGTGCTGCAACGTGGTCATGACGACGATGATTTCCTGAGCTGTGCGCGTTCCCTAGGGCCCTTGGTCCCGTCCTCGGGGGGCAGAGGGTCCCGCGCGGCGTCAGTCCCGCGCACGGACGACCGCCACCGGGCAGCGGGCGTGGTGCAGCACGCCGCGGCTGACCGAGCCGAGCAGCGCCGACCCCAGGCCACCGCGTCCGTGCGAGCCCACGACCAGCAGGTCGGCCTCGTCGGACGCCGCCGTGAGCGCGTCCACCGGATGGGCCGTCGGGGCCTCCCGCAGGACGTTCACCTCCGGGTAGTCGGCGGCGAACCCGTTCACCCGCTCGGCGACGACCTGGTGCTGGGCGGCGCGGACCTCGTCCAGGTCGTAGGCGGCCTCCGGCGCGAACGCGTGCACCGGCAGCTGCCAGGCGTGCAGCACCCGCAGCGTGGCGCCCCGCAGCCTGGCCTGCTCGAAGGCGTAGGCGAGGGCGGGCTCGCACTCCGGCGAGTCGTCCACCCCGGCCACGACCTGCCCGCGCACCTGCTGGTGCTCGCCGCGTACGACCACGACGGGGCAGCGGGCGTGCCCGGCGACGTTCGTGCTGACCGAGCCCAGCAGCGCGCCGGCGAACCCGCCGAGGCCGCGGCTGCCGAGCACGATCTCGGTGGCCTCCTTCTCCTGCGCGCGCAGGACCGTCGCGGGCACACCTTCGACGTCCAGCGTCGTCACCTCGACGGACGGCTGACGCTCGTGGGCCAGCGCCTCGGCCTCGCGCAGGATCCGCCGTCCCTCGTCCATCAGCATGTCGGGCATCCAGGCCGTGGCGAACCGGTGGATCTGGTACGGCGTCCGGTCCACGGCGTGCACGATCCGCAACGGCGTCCGCAGGCGGAAGGCGTCGTTGGCGGCCCACACGACGGCCGCCCGCGCGGCCACCGAGCCGTCGACTCCTACAACGATCATGATGTTCCCTCCTTCGTCACCTCCCAGGGGACCCCACCGGCCCCCGTTCCTCGCAGGGCCGGAGGTCGTTCAGGGACAGGGCCGAAGGACCCTGCCCGGTGGGGTGCGGTCGTCCCCCGGGTCCGGGACGTTCGCCGCTGGCCGAAGCGCGTCCGGAGGCGCACGATGGTGCTTGTCCCGGAAGAGACGAAGGGGTGAACCGTCGTGATCGGTGGACGTGTGCTCATGCAGTCACCGGCGCTCGAAGCCGAGCTGCTGGCCCTGAAACAGCGGGTCGACGAACTGGAGGAGCAGGTACGCCGGCTGGCCGCCGCCGTCACGGCCGAGTCGTAACAGGACGACGTCCGCGCCCGCGTCGCACCGCCTTCCCGGGCGGCGCGCGGCGCTTCCGGAGAACCCTCAGCGGCCCCTCAGCAGCCCTCAGTGGGCCAGGGCGAGGTCGGCGCCGGCCGGCCGGACGCCGCCCGGCCCCGCCGCCGGCACCACGACCACCGGGCACGGCTGCAGGCGCAGGCACGTCAGCAACACCGCGCCGAGCCTGCCGTCCCCCGCGCGCCGCGCGGCGGAGCCGAGCACCAGCAGGCCGGCCCCGCGGGCCCGCTCCGCGAGTGCCGCCTCGGGCCGTCCCCGTACGAGCCGTCCCTCGACGGCGACGCCGGGGATCCGCTCCCGGGCCAGGGCGAGCGCGCGATCGAGTACGACCCCCGCGCAGGCCTCCTCAAGTCCAGCCGGCTCCGCCGGATGACGCGCGTAGGGCGCCCTGTGCTCGGTCCTGGGCTCCCAGGCGTGCACCACGACCAGCCGCGCACCGCGGCGGTCCGCCTCCTCGGCGGCCCACAGCAGCGCGGCCTCGCAGTCACCGGTGCCGTCGATCCCGACCATGACACGACGATCGTCCATGCCCTCATCCTCGGCCCGCCGTACCCGTGCGCGGAGCGGCCGAAGGTCCCGCCTTTCGTGACTTTCGCCCCTGATGCCGTACGGGCCGGGGCCTGGAGGCTGGAGCGGGCGGGCGGCGTCGCCGTCCCTGTTTACGGCCGCGCCGTTCGCCAAGACTAAGTCCTGAGACCCACGTATCGACTCCGCCGACCTGCAAGACCACGGCGGGCAGGAAGGACACCCACGTGACGCCATCGTCTCCCGGTCTGTCGTCGGCCGAGGCCGCCGCGCGCCTGGAGCGGGACGGCCCCAACCTGCTCCCGCGCAAACCGCCCACCCCGCTGTGGCGGCGCGTCGTCACGCAGCTCCGCGACCCGCTCATCATCGTGCTGCTCATCGCGGCGGCGCTGACCGTCTCCACCGGCGACTGGACCGACGCCGCCGTGATCGCGCTGGTGATCGTGGTCAACACGGCCGTCGGGGTGGCCCAGGAGGTACGCGCCGACCGCGCCATCGCGGCCCTGGCCGAGCTCGCCACCCCCGAGGCCCGCGTGGTGCGCGACGGTCACCAGCGGCAGATCCCGGCGGGCGACGTCGTGGCCGGGGATCTGCTGGTGCTCGCCGAGGGCGACATCGTCCCGGCCGACGCCGAGGTGGTGGAGTCGGCGGCGCTGCTGGTCGACGAGTCGGCGCTGACCGGCGAGTCCGTACCCGTGGACAAGGCCGAGGGCGCGGCCGTCTCCTCCGGCACCGTCGTGGCGCGGGGCAGGGGCCGGGCGGTCGTCACCGCGATCGGCGCGGCGAGCGCGAGCGGCCGGATCGCCGCCCTCATGGTCAAGGGGGCCGGGCTCACGCCGCTGCAGCGCCGCCTGGTGGGGGTCGGACGGATGCTGGCCGCCGTCGCGGTGCTGCTGTCGGCGCTGGTCCTGACGCTGGGCCTGGTACGCGGCCAGCCGGTCGAGCTGATGGTGGTGACCGCGATCAGCCTGGTGGTGGCCGCCGTGCCCGAGTCGCTGCCCGCGGTCGTGACCTTGAGCCTGGCCCTCGGCGCCCGCCGGATGGCCGCGCGGGACGCGCTCGTACGCAACCTGCCCGCCGTCGAGACGCTGGGCTCGGTGACCGTGCTCGCCACCGACAAGACGGGCACCCTCACCGAGGGCCGGATGGTCGCCCGGCGCCTGTGGACCCCGGCGGCGGAGGCCACGGTCACCGGTTCCGGCTACGCGCCCGACGGCGAGATCGCCGGCGGCGCGGGCCCGGAGGCGTTCGCCGCGCTGCTGACGGCCGCGACGTTGTGCAACGACGCGCGGCTGCGCCCGCCGCTGGAGGCCGGCGAGGAGTGGACGGCGCTGGGCGACCCGACCGAGGCGGCCCTGCTGGCCGCCGCCGCCCGGCTCGGCCTCGACCGCCAGAGCCTCCAGGCACGTTTCCCGAGGGCCGCCGAGCTGCCGTTCGACAGCGGCCGCAAGCGGATGAGCACGGTGCATCTCCTGCCGGAAGGCGGTGCCCGGCTGCTCTGCAAGGGCGCTCCCGAGGCGCTGCTGGACCCGGCCGTGCTGACCGACGACCCGGCGCTGCTGGCCCGCGCCGCCGCCCAGGCCGACCGGTACGCCCGCGACGGCTACCGCGTCCTGGCCGTGGCGAGCGCCGACCTGGACGCCGTCCCGTCCCCCGTACGGGAGAGCGGGTTGTCGCTGCTCGGGCTGGTCGCGATCCTGGACCCGCCGCGTCCCGCCGCGGCGGCGGCCGTGGCCGACTGCAGGCGGGCCGGCATCAGGCCCGTGCTCATCACCGGGGACCATCCCGGCACCGCCCGCGCCGTCGCCGCCGACCTGGGCATCGTCGAGGCCGGCGACCGGGTCGTCGACTGCCGCGAGCCCGGCGCGCTCGCCGGGGAGCCGGCCGGCGTGTACGCGCGGGCCACGCCGGAGCAGAAGCTCGACATCATCCAGGGCCTGCGGGATCGCGGCGAGGTCCTGGCGATGACCGGCGACGGCGTCAACGACGGCCCCGCGCTGCGCCGCGCCGACATCGGGGTGGCCATGGGCAAACGCGGCACGGAGGTCGCCCGGCAGGCCGCCGACCTGGTGCTGGCCGACGACAACCTGGACACCGTCATCGCGGCCGTCGAGGAGGGCCGCCGGGTCTACGCCAACATCCGCCGTTTCCTGGTCTACGGCCTGTCGGGCGGCGCGGCCGAGATCGCGGTGATGGTGCTGGGGCCGTTCGTCGGGCTTCCGCTCCCGCTGCTGCCCGCCCAGATCCTGTGGATCAACCTGCTCACCCATGGCCTGCCCGGCGTGGCGCTGGGCGGGGAGCCCACCGTGCCGGGAACCATGTCAGGCCCGCCCCGGCCGCCCGGCCAGAGCATCATGGGGGCGGGGTTGTGGCAGCGGGTGCTCCGCATCGCCGTCGTGCTCACCGCCGTCACCCTGGGCGTGGCCGTCTGGGCCTCGCTGACCGGGCGGGCGTGGCAGAGCATGGCCTTCTTCGCCCTCGGCGCCACCCAGCTCGGCGTGGCGCTCGGCACCCGGACCCGGCCGCGTTCGCCGGCCAACCCGATGTTGCCGCTCGCCGTGGCCGGCGCGCTCGTCCTGCAACTGGCCGGGCTCTACCTGCCGCCGCTGCGCGAACTGCTCGGCACCGAGCCGCTGCCGCCGGGCGACCTGCTGATCGTCGTCGCGCTGTCCACGCTCGGGTACGCCGCCGCCCGCCTGGACCGGATCCTGCACCCGTCCCCCAGCCCCGCGGCGGCCTGACGACGAAGCGGCGCCCGGCGGGATGACCGCCGGGCGCCGCTTCGTGGGCCGTCAGGACGCCGGGACCGGGAACGAGGCGGCCAGGCTCTCGCCCCACTGCCTGGCCCGCTCCAGCTCCCCCGCCGCGAGCGGCCCCTGGGTGCCGGTCACGTAGAAGCTCTGCGGCGGCACGACCTGCCGGACGCCGAGGCGGCGCAGCCGCTTGGCGACCGCGGCACCGGCCGAGCCCGGCAGGCGGGGCCTGGCCACGCGGGTGTCGAACGCCGCCGAGCAGAGCCCGGCCGACGACGTGCTCAGCGTGGCCAGCCATTCGCGTACGCCCCGGCTCCGGGAGACCAGCGGACCGGTGGCCTGCTGGGCCGCCGATTCGCGGGTGGAGGCCCGGCTCATGGAGAAGACGTGTGTCGGGCCGCCCACCACCAGCAGCGCGACGTCGCCATCCACGTGCGCGGGGGCCGAGCCGACCTCCGCCACCTCGGCCCGCATCCGGGTGGCCAGCCCTTCGGCCACGGCCTGGGCGATCTTCTCGGTGTTGCCGTACATGGATTCGTAGACCACCAGCGCCTTCATGTCACGCCTCCCGCCAGCTCCTGGACGACCGGGCCGGCTCCCGCCGTTCCGGCAGGACCGGTTCGAGGTGGAACATCCCGGTCACCACTTCGCTCGGCTCGTGTCGCGGTTTGAGCCGCCCGGCGACCACCGACAGGACGTCCCTGGCGGTGATCAGGCCGACCAGGCCGTCCCTGGACAACACGGGCACCGCGTCCACGTCGGCGTCGAGCATGACGGCCGCGACCCGGCTCAGCGAGGTGCCGGGCCCGACCCTGGGCGTACGGACGCCCGCGAGCAGGTCGCGCACCTCGCGCCCGGCCTGCTCCTGCGGCCCGCCGGACCAGGACGCGGCCAGCCGCTCACGGGTCAGGATGCCCACCAGGTGCCGCCCGTCGACGACCGGCAGGTGGTGCACCCCGGCCCGGCGCATCAGCTCCCAGGCCATCAGCGGCGACTCGTCCGGCCGGACGGCCACCAGCACGCGGCTCATCACCTGTCCGGCGGTCGGCGAGCCGTTCATGACCGCTCCTCCGTCCGGGGACGGACCACCGCGACCGGGCAGGTCACGTGGTGCAGCACGCCCTGGCTGACCGAGCCGAGCACGGCGGCGGCGAACCCGCCCCGGCCCCGCGACCCGACCACGACCAGGTCGGCCGATCCGGCCGCCTGGATCAGGGCCGAGACCGGGTGCGCGCACGGCTGCTCGTCGGTGATGACCAGGTCGGGGTTGGCCGCCCGCCAGGGGACGACGCACTCGTGCGCGGCCTCGCGCGCCTGCCGCACCGCCTCCTCGATCAGGCTGTTGTACGCGACGGCGTACGGCGAGAACACCGGCACCTGCCAGGCCGAGACCACGTGCAGGCGGGCCCCGCGGGAACGGGCCTGCTCGACGGCGTACTCCATGGCCGCCCGCGCGTCGTCGGAGCCGTCGTAGCCGACCACCACCGTGGCGTGCCCGGCCGTGGCGGCCGTGCGGACGACGACGACCGGCCCGGCCGCGTGCCCGGCCACGCCGACGCTCACCGACCCGACCACCATCCCGGCGAACCCGCCGAGCCCCCGGCTGCCCAGGACCACGCTGTCGGCCGTCGCCGACTCGCGGATCAGCTCCTCGACGACGTTCCCGGAGAGCAGTTCCGTGGTCACCTTGACGTCGCCGGCCCGCTCGCGGGCCCGCTCGGCGGCCGCCTCCAGGGCGCGGGCGCAGTGCTCGACGTTCTCGCCGTGCCACCACTCGGGGCACACGTGCACGATCCGCAGGTCCAGACCCCGCCGCCGGGCGTCGGCGGCCGCCCATTCCACCGCTTCGGTCGCCGGGGCGGACCCGTCCACGCCGACGACGATGTGAGTGCTCATCACGCGTCTCCTTCACCGGTCGAAGCTCTCTGCCTTCACCCTCGTACGGGTGGCGGCGGCGTACCGGAGGAGGAGGTCCCGCATGACCGGGCCGTTGGTCCCGAGCCCGGCATCGGACGCGTTTCAGGAAAGGTATTCCGGGCGGTGGCGATGGTTTGCCCGTGAGCTGTACCGGCACGGGTACGTAGCCGGCATGGAACAGGTGCCGCCATCGCCGGGCGACGTCGTGCGCCGGCTGCTCGACGCCGCCAACGCTCACGACCTCGACGCGGTGCTGCGGTGTTACGCGCCGGACGCGATCGTCGTGAGTCCCGAGATGGAGGCGCACGATCCCGAGGAGATCGCCTCGTACTTCAGGCAGATATGGGACGGCTTCCCCGACCTGCGCTTCACCCCGTGGGACACCGTCGCCGCGCACGACATGGTGGCGACCGTGCTGACGGCGACCGGCACGCACACCGGCCCGTACCTGACGGTCGGGGGCGAGCTGCTGGCCCCCACGGGCGGTCACATCAGCGTGCGGGGCTGCTGGTTCTCGCACCTGCGCGACGACCTGGTCGCCGGCCAGCATTTCTACTACGACCAGCTGGAGATCTACGCGCCGCTCGGCCTGCGCCTGCCGCTGCCCTTCGGCGACGACGGCCCGTGACCTCCGCGGCGCGGCCCGTACGGGCGATGCGGCCGGCCCTCCGGATCGAGGGGCGCGGCCGCATGCCCGTACGGCGGGGTATCAGCCGCTGGCGCAGGTCTTCCCGTTGAGTGCGAAGCTCTCGGGCGCGGGCAGCGGGCCGCCGTACGCGGCGGTGAACCCGACCTGGACCGCCGAGCCGACGCCGATGACCTTGTTCCACTGCTTGTTCGTGCCGGCCGGCCCCGTACCGGCCTGGGTCCAGTTCGCGGACCAGCCCGAGACGAGACGCACGCCGGCCGAGGCCGGGTAGCCGACGGTCAGGGTCCACCCGTCGACGGCCTCCGTGCCGGTGTTGCGCACGGTGACCTCGGCGTCCAGCCGCGACCCCGCCGGCATCGCCCGGTACGACACCGAGCACGCCGCGCCGGACGTCGGCGTCGGGCTCGGCAGACCTTCCCTGGCCAGCGCGGACAGCGGGTCGGACGGCGTGCTGAGGTTGTCGGCCGCGTCCTTGGCGACCACGACGTAGGTGTAGCGCCGGCCGACGACCAGGCCGGGTTCGGCGAAGTTCGTGCTCGGCGGGACCACCGTGCCGACCTTGCTGTACGACGTCGCGGTCTCGCGGTAGACGTCGTACGCCGTCACGGCCACGTTGTCGGTGGACGGCTGCCAGCAGAACGTGACGCCCGCGTAGTCCTGGAGGCAGGCGTCACGCAGCCCGGCCGGCTTGGACGGCGGCACGTGGTCGCCCGGCAGCGGGGTCGGCGAGGTGCTGGGGGTCATCCCGAGCAGCGCGGGCACCGTGATCAGGGCGGAGGGCGGGCTGAGGTGCCCGGCCAGGTCCCTGGCCACGACGTACATCGTGTACAGGTGGTTCAGCTCGCCGGAGAAGCCGCCGACCGTGCTGGTCGTGGTGGCGGCCAGGACGAAGCCGCCGGGGTCGAGACGGTACAGGTCGTAGCCGGCGATCCCGATGTCGTCCGAGGAGGCCGCCCAGCAGATGGAGGCGTATCCGGTCGGATTCGCGGCGAACGGGACCGGGCAGGGCCGCAGCCCGCCGGGCCGGGTGGGCGGCGCGTCGTCGGCCGCCGCGGGCACGATCGCGTACGCGGCGCCCTTCGCGGCGGCGCCCTTCGCCAAGGGGACGGAGGCGAGGGCCGTCTCCCCGGTCGGGCCGATCACGAGTGCCGAGAGGAACAATGCCAAAGTGAGAAATCCGAGGGTGAGCACAACCGCCCCCAAGGATCGCCTGCCGAGCCGCATGGGGCTCCCTTCTGATCGTTTCGGCACCCCCTCGCAGTGATCGTGGACCAGTTTCCACCTCCCGTAAAGCCGTGTCTCAGCCCTCTCGCGGGAGCTCCCCGGCGGGGCGGGTGACCGGCTGCCGGAGGATCGTCCTGGGCTCGGGGTCGGTGGGATCGGTCAGGTAGATCTCGTGGTGCAGGCCGGTGCGCGTCAGCCCGTGCTCGGCCATGTACGCCTCCATCACCTCCAGCGACGCCTTCTCCTCGCTGAAGGGGCCCTCGTGAAGCAGCTCCACGCACTCACCCTCGGTGAACGTGACCACCTGGACCCGGTCGACTGCCGCGCCGGACGCGCGTACCCGCTCCCGGGCCGCCTCGGCCGTCCCCGGCTCGGGCACGCCGGGCAGCGGCAGCAGCAGGTGCCACCGCCACAGGTCGCGTGGGGTCTCCAGCGGCGGCAGGGAGCTGTCCTCCACCCACCAGCGCCCCTCCAGCGGCCCGGCCGGGCCGCCCATGGCGGAGGCCACGGTGTAGAGGGCGCGGATGGCCGAGACGTGCTCGGGGCCGCCGGGCTCTCCCATACCCGTGACGTTGAGGCAGGTGACGGGGGCGCAGTGCACCAATCGCGGTGTCATGACTTCTCCAGAAGATCGGCAGGGGGGCCGGCGGCCCCTCGTTCGTGCGCCCAGCCTGGGGCCTCCCAATGGGGGAGAGTCCAGCCGCGCGACCCCTCTTGCGTTTTTCGACCACTCGGTCTAACTTTGGACCATGCGGTCAAAGGAATCGGGAGCGCCCACGCGTACCCAGCGGGCCAGACACCAGGACCTGATCACCGCCGCGATCCAGGTGATCACCAGGGACGGCTACCGGGCCGCCTCGGTGGACCGCATCGCCCGCGAAGCGGGCACCAGCAAGGGCACCGCGCTCTACCACTTCTCCTCCAAGGAGGAGCTCTACCAGGCGGTCGTCAGCGCGCTGTTCGAGACCGGCGCGACCTACATGGCCGAGCGCCTGCTCGCCGCCGACACCGCGACGGACAAGCTCCGCACGTACATCGAGACCAACCTGCGCTTCATCACGCTCCACCCCGCGCACGTCGGAGCCACCCAGCAGATCCTGATGAACTCCGACACCGTCCACGCCGTGCAACTCGACGACGCGATCGCCCCGCTGCGGCGGCTGCTGCAGTCAGGGCAGGAGAGCGGCGAGTTCGGCGAGTTCGACCCCGAGGTCACCGCTCTGTCGATCCGCGCCATCGTCGACGGGGCGGCGTCCTATTTCCTCGCCCACCCCGAGCTGGACCACGAGCACTACATCCGCGAGGCCGCCGCGCTCTTCCTGCGCGCCGTCCAGCCGGCCTCCCTCACCTCCAAGGACGCCTCATGAGCAACCCGAACTCCTCCGACGCGCTGCCCCGTCCCGGCCTGCACGCGGCAATGCTCCTGGTCGCCGCCTACACCACGCTCAGCCTGCTGACCATCGTGGCGATCGCCGTCCTGTCCGGCGTCGCGCCCTCGCTCGTCACCGACGAGGCATGGGGGCGCGGCATCATCGTGGCCGCGACGTCGATCCTCACCCTCGCCTTCGCCCGCCGCGCCCAGCACGGAGGCGACCGGGCGCTCCTGCGCCTGCGGATCGTGCTCGTCGTGATCCTCGTCGCGGTGGTGGGCGTGCTGCTGTTCCTGCCGCTGCCGGGCTGGATGGTCGCCGAGCAGGGCGTGTGCGGGATACTCCTGCTCGCCGCGGCGATCCTCGCCTTCCGCGCCGCGGGCCCGTCCAACGGGAAGTGATCGCCCCCGTTCAAGGGGTACGGATGAGCCCCCTCTTGGAGGCCGCCGCGACCGCCGCGGTACGGGAGTCCACGTCCAGCTTGGTGTAGATGTGCGCCAGATGGGTCTTGACCGTCGTCTCGCTGAGGAACATCGCCTTGCTGATCTGCCGGTTGGACAACCCGGCGGCGACGTGCGCGAGCACCTCCAGCTCGCGCGGGCTCAGGGCGGTGTCGGGCGCCCGGACCCGGCCCATCAGGCGGGCGGCCACGCTCGGCGCCAGGGCGCCCGCGCCCGCGGCGGCCGAGCGGATGGCGGCGTGCAGGTCGTCCGACGGGGCGTCCTTGAGCAGGTAGCCGGTCGCGCCCGACTCGACGGCGGCCACGATGTCGGCGTCGGTGTCGAACGTGGTCAGCACCAGGACCCGCGGCCCGCCCAGTGCCACGATCCGGCGGGTCGCCTCGCTGCCGTGCATGCCCGTACCGAGCCGGAGATCCATCAGCACGACGTCGGGCGCGAGCGCGCCGGCCAGTTCCACGCCCTCCTCCCCCGTGGCGGCCTCGCCGACCAGGTCGAAGTCGGGCTGCCCGGCGAGCATGGCGCGCAGCCCGGAGCGTACGACGGGGTGGTCGTCCACCAGGACGATCCGGATCACGACGCCGGCTCTCTGGGCGGCAACGGCAGGGTGGCCACCACGGCCGTGCCCTCGCCGGGAGCCGACTCCACGGTGAGGCTGCCGCCCAGGGCGCTCACCCGTTCGCGCATCGCGCGCAGGCCGAAGCCGGTCGCGTTGCCGGGGTCGAACCCCCGGCCGTCGTCGTAGACGTCCAGCATGACCACGTCGTCCAGGTACGTGAGGGTCACCCCGGCGTGACCGGCTCCGGAGTGCCGGCTGACGTTGCCCAGCGCGCCCTGGGCGATGCGGAGCAGCGTGGCGTCGTAGTCGGCGGGCAGCGGCGCCGGCGTGCCGGAGATCTCGAAGCGGGCCCGTACGGGTGTGCCCGCCACGGCGGAGTCGCTGATCCTGCGCAGGGCCGCGGCCAGCGACGCCTGTTGCAACGCCGGCGGAGCCAGGGCCCGGACGAAGTTGCGTGCCTCCTCCAGGTTCTCCTTGGCCGCGTCCGCCGCCTCGGTGATGCGGCGTTCGGCGGCCGGGAGGTCGTCGGCCAGGTCCCTCCGGGCGGCACGCAGGAGCAGGATGATGCTGGACATGCCCTGCGCCAGCGTGTCGTGGATCTCCCTGGCCAGGCGTTCGCGCTCGGCCAGCCGTACGGCGTCGCCCTCCGCCTGGAGCAGCTTGCCCCTGGTGCGGACCAGGTCGTCGATCAGCAGGCGGCGTTCCTCGCTCTCGGCGTGCAGCGTCTTGTAGATCATCGCCATCAGGGTGGCCACGGCGGCGCCGATCGTCGGCCCGACGACCAGGGCAGCGGTCAGCCGGCCCTCGTGCCAGGCGGCGGCCAGGACGGCCGCGACGGTCAGCGCCGCCACGCCCGGCAACGCGACCGCCAGGGGCAGCAGGTGGAGGTGGGCGAAGAAGAGCGGGAAGGCCAGCCAGACGAACTGCGGCGCGGCCAGGGCGAGCGCCGCCCATCCGGCCGTGGTCAGCACCAGCCAGACGCGGCCCAGCCGCAGGTGCGTCGTCCCGCCGAAGTGCGGCAGCCGTCCCTCGATCACGATGCCCGCCGCGTAGAGCACCCCGAGGAGCACCCCGCCCAGCACCAGCGCGGGCCGCCCCTTCCCGGCGACCCCGGCCAGCGCGATCACCAGGAGGATCGCGAACGTGCCGTGCACGGTCCATCGGAGCAGCCGGAGGGTGGGCGGGAACGGATAGTCAGACATCTCTCACCCAGAGTATGGGACAGTTCCCACCAGCAAATCGTCCAAAAGAAGTATTTCGGGCGGCCCGCATGCACGATGTGCGGACGAACCAGGCGAACCCACGCTGAGAACCGTCAACATTCCCTTCAACCGCAACGGGGGATGCGCCGTGTTCGTGGCGCTCAGAGACCTGCGCTTCGCCAAGGGACGGTTCGCCCTGATGGGCACCGTCGTCTTCCTCATCACCCTCCTGGTGACCATGTTGTCCGGCCTGACCGCCGGGCTGGCCCGGGAGAACGTCTCGGCCGTGGAGGGCCTGCCCGCCGCCCACCTCGTCTTCGACGGCGCGGAGAAACCCGCCTTCGCCGACAGCCGTATCACCGACCGGACCTGGCAGGACTGGCGGCAGGTGGCCGGCGACGCCGTCGAACGGCTCGGCGTCTCCATGTCGAGACTCGCCTACGGCGACGAGCGGAGCACGGCGGCGGCGCTCTTCGGCGTCCAGCCGGGCGGCGCGCTCGCCCAGGGGCGGCCCGTCGGCGCGGGCGGGATCGTCCTGTCCACCGCGCTCGCGACCGGCACCGGGCTGAAGTCCGGCGACACGCTACAAATCGCCGGCGAGGACTTCACCGTCTCCGGCATCGGGGACGAGGCGTCCTACAGCCACACTCCCGTCGCCTGGATCGAGATCGGCGACTGGCAGCGGATGGCCCGCCGTGGGGACGCCGCCACCGTGGCGACCGTCCTGGCCCTGACGACCGACGCCCCGACCAGCCCGAACGCGGCCGACCTGGACGCCGCCGACGCCAGGATCGGCACCACGACGGTCCCTCTGTCCGAGGCGCCCGCCGCGATCGGCTCGTTCTCCTCCGAGAACGGCTCGCTCCAGCTCATGCGCGGTTTCCTGTTCGCGATCTCGGCCCTGGTCATCGGCGCCTTCTTCACCGTCTGGACGATCCAGCGGCGTGGCGACGTCGCCGTGCTCAAGGCGCTCGGCGCGAGCACCGGCTACCTGCTGCGGGACGCCCTCGCCCAGGCGGTCGTCGTGCTGCTCGCCGGGGCGGCCGCCGGCGGCCTGCTCGGGGCGGGACTCGGCGCGCTGGCCGAGGGGACCGTGCCGTTCGTGTTGTCGGCGGCCACCACCGTCGTGCCGGTGGCCGTGCTGGTCCTGCTCGGGGCCGCCGGGGCCGCGCTGGCCATCCGCAAGATCACCTCCGTCGACCCGCTGACCGCCCTGGGAGCCTCCCGATGACCCTCAAGCTCACGGACGTCGTCCTGACCTACCCCGACGGCGACCGTACGCTGACCGCGCTCGACCACGTCAGCCTGGCCGTCGCGCCGGGCGAGTTCGCCGCGGTGGTCGGCCCGTCCGGCTCGGGCAAGTCCAGCCTGCTCGCCGTCGCCGCCACGCTCGTCACGCCCGCGTCGGGCGGCGTGAGCATCGCCGGGCAGGACGTCTCGCGGGCCGGTCAGGCGGCCCGGACCAAGGTGCGCCGCGACCACGTAGGCATCGTGTTCCAGCAGGCCAACCTGCTGCCTTCGCTCACCGCGCTCGACCAGCTCCTGGTGATGGCACACCTGGCCGGCGAATCCCCCCGTACGGCGGCCGAGCGGGCGCGGGAGCTGCTGCTCGCCGTCGACCTGGGCGGCAAGGAGCACAAGCGCCCGCACCAGTTGTCCGGGGGCGAGCGCCAGCGTGTCAACATCGCCCGCGCGCTGATGAACTCCCCCGAGGTCCTGCTGGTCGACGAGCCGACCAGCGCGCTCGACCACCACCGGGGCGAGCGCGTCGTCTCCCTGCTGGCCGACCTGACCAGGAAGAACGACCTGGCCACCGTCATGGTCACGCACGACCTGGCCGCGCTGGCGGCGGTGGACACCGTCCTGACCATGAGCGACGGCAGGCTCGCCGAGGGGACGCCGCCGCGAGCCCACTGATCATCCGGCCGGGCGGTCTCCCGGGGATGGGCCGAGGCGGTCGACGGCGGGCGCGGCGTGCACGGCGTACTCGCCGAGGAGCTGGCCGTGGGCCTGTTCGAGGCTGAGGACGGCCGCGCCGAGCGTGGTGGCCAGCGCGCCGACGACGCTGCCGGACACGGCCACGAACTCGTGCAGCGGCCGGACCGCGGCCTGCACCGCCGCGACGACCTCGGGCGCGTCCCCGATCTCGAACTCTGATGGCCATCGCCACGCATGAGCGGGTGAGCGGGCGGACGGCTGCTGCTGTCGGCCATGGGCGCCTACATCTTCGCCCGCTTCGAGTTCCGGCTCAAGAACGCCCTGTACTACTTCTTCATCGCCGGGATGACCTTCCCCGTCTTCATGGCGCTGGTCCCGCTGTTCTTCGTCGTCCAGAACCTCGGGCTCGGCAACTCGCTGCCCGGGCTCATCCTCGTGTACACGGCGTACTCGCTGCCGTTCTCGATGTTCTTCCTGGTGGCCTTCTTCCGGACGCTGCCCGAGGAGGTCGCCGAGGCCGCCAAGCTCGACGGGTGCGGCGAGGCACGCATCTTCTTCCGGGTCATGTTGCCGCTGGCCCGGCCGGGGCTCATCAGCGTCGGGATCTTCAACTTCATCGGCCAGTGGAACCAGTACCTGATCCTCCTGCTCCTGGTCAGCGACGACGACAAGTTCGTCCTGTCGCAGGGACTTGCCAACCTGGCGGTCGAGCAGGGTTACGCCGGTGACCGTTCGGGGCTGTTCGCGGGCCTGACGATCGCCATGGCGCCGATCCTCATCGTCTACGCCCTCCTCCAGGGCCGGATCCAGGCGGGCATGACGGCGGGCGCGCTGAAGTGACCCCTGCGAGGGAGCATTCTCACCCGCGGGAGGGAGACCGGGAGCAGGGGCCGCGTCCTAGCGTGGGCGGCCATGAGAGCACACGTACGGCCGGCGCTGCTGGCCGCGGGCTGGGCCGCCTCGGCCGCGCTCGCGCTGGTGGCGCCCGGGAACCTGGTCATGCGGCTGGCCTTCGGCAAGTTCGACGACCCCGCCCTCGCCCGGCAGTCGCTGCTCGCCGTACTGGGGGTGCTGCTGGCCCTGGCGACCGTCCGCCATGGCTCGCGTACGTCCGCGCGGGCGCGCGTGTCCCGGGACGGCGGGACGGTCCGTCCCGCCCCCTGGGCCAGGGCGGCGACCTGGACGGCGGCCGCCGTGCCGGTGCTGGGCTTCTCGGTTCCGCACCTGCTGTGGGGAGTGGGCGTGCCGCTCGGTGTGGGCGGCGGCTCCCGCGCCGGCCTGGCGGAGCTGGGCGGCTCGGCGGTGTTCTGGGTGCTGCTCGTCGCCGGGCCGGTGCTCGGCGGGCTGCTCACGCTGGGGCTGATCAGCCGTTGGGGGCAGGTCGTCCCGGAACGGGTGCCGTTCGCCGGAGGGCGGCGGGTGCCGCGTGCCCTGGCCGTCGTCCCGGCGGCGGCCGTCGGCCTCCTGGTCGGTCAGTACGGCGCCATGATGACGACCTGCCTGGCCTTCGGCGTCACCCGTACGTGCGCGCCCGGCGGCGGAGCCGGGATCCTCGACGGGAGCTGGGGGTTCGCGGCGACCTACCCGGTGTTCCTGTTGTGGGGGACGTCCCTGCTCGCCGCCGCCGTCGGCTACCTCGACACCACTGACCGCTCGCCGCTCCTCAGGACCTGCGCGAGCAGTTCCCCGAACTCGGCCGGGTGCGTGCTGAGACCGGTGTGCCCGCCCGGGAAGTGCACGAACGACGTGCCGAGTCGTTCGGCCAGGAAGGCGGCGGGCCGGTAGGGCAGTTCGCCGCGCGAGTCCGTTCCGCCCGCGAGCACGAGCCGCCCCGACACCTCCTGGAGGCGATCCAGGTCGGGGACGTAGGCCATGAAACTCGGCACGATCTGCCCGAGGAAGTAGGGCATGTCCCCCATCGTGCGCCGCACCCGGGCCGCCGCCTCCGCCGACAGCTCAGGCTGCGGGGTGGCCGCCGGGACGTCGGCGGGATCGTCGCCCGGCCGCCTGAGACCGGCCGCGAACACGGCCGCCGCCGGCATCAGCCCCTCCCGGCGGAAGGTGTCCTGGACGCGGGCCAGCAGCGCGCGATGCTCGGCGGCGTCCGGCAACACCTCCACCACCGGCGGCTCGTGCGCGACGAGGCGTTCCACCCGTTCTGGACGGGTGGTGAGCAGGTGCAGCCCGGCGATCGCCCCCGAACTGCAGGCCGCCACGAGGGCGGGCGCGCCGGGCGACAGCAGCTCCAGCAGCCGGTAGGCGTCGTCGGCGTGCTGTTCTACGCGCTGCGGTTCGCCGGGGTCGTCCAGCGGGCTGCGGGACAGGCCGCGCGGATCGTAGGAGGCGACCGTGTGATCGGCGGCCAGGGCGTCGGCGACGCCGTCGAAGGCGGCCGCGCCGCCCGTGCCGCCGGGGATCAGCAGCAGCAGGGGGCCGTTCCCGCGCACCTCGTAGCGCAGGGTGGCGCCGTCGACGCGCAGGTGGCCGATGGTCGGGCCGGTCATTCCGAGTCTCCTTCACGGGGTGCGGGCCAGTGCTCCAGGGCGTTGTGCACGGCGTCGAGGCACCGCCGCCAGGAGTCCTCCGCCGGGCGCGCGTGCGCGAACCCGCCGGCGGCCTCCAGGCTGACGAAACCGTGCAGCATGCTGCGCATGAGCCGGACCGCGTCCGTCAGGTCGGGCTCCTCCAGCCGGTACGCGCGCAGCATGCTGTAGGTCAGCTCGATCGCGCGCCGGGGCCCGGCGGCCTGGGCGGCGAGGTCGGGGTCGATCCGCATCGGGATCTGCGTCGCCGTGTACCGGCCCGGGTGCTCGTGGGCGTAGGCTCGCCAGGCGTCGGCGTACGCCACGAGCGCGTCCTTCCCGGCCCGCCCGGCGATGGCCTCGGCGATGCGGATGGTCTTCTCGTCGGCGCCCAGCAGCGCGACGCGCCCGCGCAGGTCTTCCAGGTTGCGTACGTGCACGTAGAGGCTGGCGTCCTTCACGCCGAGCCGGCGCGCCACCGCCGACATGGTCACGTGGTCGAGCCCGACCTCGTCCGCCAGTTCGGCGGCCGCGAGCGTCACGCGATCGGCTGTCAGTCCAGCACGGATCATGGGTTCACCTAGTCATGTTCGGTCCAAGCTAATGTTGCTAGCTTAAACCTAATACTCCTAGGATCGCAATCCCGGCCGAACACACCCGGCTGATCAGGCGGTTTCCGGCTTGACCTCGCTCAGGCCGCCCGTGGTCACGTCGTAGACGAACCCGCGCACGGAGTCCTTGTGCGGGATGAACGGGTCGGCCTGGATGCGCCTGATCGACTGACGCACGTCCGCCTCCAGGTCCTGGAACGCCTCGGCGGACCAGTCGGGCTTGACGCCCACCTCCTGGTAGATGTCGTTCTTGAAGCCGTCGTCGGTGAACGTCAGCATGCCGCAGTCGGTGTGGTGGATGAGGATGATCTCGCGGGTGCCCAGGAGGCGCTGGCTGATGGCCAGGCTGCGACGTTCGCCGGCGGTGACGACGCCGCCGGCGTTGCGGATCACGTGCGCGTCGCCCTCGCGCAGCCCGAGCAGGCCGTAGACGTTGAGCCGGGCGTCCATGCAGGCCAGCACGGCCACGCCCCGGGCGGGCGGCAGCGGCAGGTCGCCGGCGTCGAAGGAGGCGGCATAGCGTTCGGAGTTGGCGATCAGCTGGTCGGTGACGCTCATGGGGGGAGTCCTCCTGTCGCGCGCTGACGATGCGCGAGAATAATCGACATTCCCTACTGACTATACATGTTATTGTCTCCGTGTGCGCCCCCTCTTCGGCAGCGACTCCTCCGTACGGACCTCCGCGCCCCTGGAGGGCGCGCCGCCGCACCCGCTGGACAACCCGGCCCGCTCCTCGCTGACCGGTCCGCACGCCCGTTTCGCCGAACGGCGCGGAGACGTGCTTCGTTACCCTCCCGACGTCTCACCCTTCGTGGCCCTGCCCGAGTCCCTCACCGAGCGCGACTGGGCCGACGCGGCGGCGCTGGTGGGGCCGGGCGGGCTGGTCTCGTGCTCGGCCGCGGAGCTCACGCCGCCCGCCGGATGGGAGGTCGTGGCGCGCGGGGCGGGTGTGCAGCTGACCGGCGACGCCGTGGCCGCGGCTCCCGACGAGGAGGCGGTCCGGCTCACCGGGGCCGACGTGCCGGAGATGCTCGCCCTGGTCGAGCTGACCAGGCCGGGGCCGTTCCTGCCGCGCACCATCGAGCTGGGCCACTACCTCGGCGTCCGCCGCCGCGGCGAGCTGGTCGCGATGGCGGGCGAACGCCTGAGCCCGCCGGGCTGGACCGAGATCAGCGCCGTCTGCACCCATCCGGCCCACCGCGGGCAGGGCCTGGCGGCGCGCCTCGTCCGCGCGGTCGCCGCGGGTGTCCGGGCCCGCGGGCAGACGCCGTTCCTGCACGCCGCGGCGAGCAACACGAACGCCATCCGCCTCTACGAACGGCTCGGCTTCCGGCTGCGCCGCACCACGACGTTCCACTCCGTACGGGCCCCCGCCCGGTGACCGCACCGGCCGGGCCGCCGCACTTCGGCGTCCGCGTGCTCACGACCCGCCGGGCCGGCCGCGCCCGTCGGTGAGGCGGCGGGCACGGGCCAGGGTCAGCCCGCCGAGGGCCAGCGCGACCACCCCCACCACGAGGGCCACGTAGCCGCCGACGATTCCGTAACCGGTTCCCGGGCCGCCCTTGGCGGCGGCCACGACCAGCCCGCCGATGACCACGCCGGCCAGTCCCCCCGCCAGGGCTACGACGGCGCCGCGCCGGCCGTTCGCGGCCCGGCCTCGGGAGCGGGCCAGGGCGCGACCTCCGGCGACCGCGCCCGCCAGGCCCAGCAGGATCGCCACCAGGGACCAGGTGCGTCCGGTGGTCAGGTAGGAGATGGCGGGGTCCGGCTGGACGGCGGCGAGCAGATGGCGGGCGGACATGGACGGCTCCTTCTCCGGGACTTCGGCTGTCGTACGAGCATGTCCCCCGGCCCCGCCCCGGGTCGTCCGGCGCTCGGCGGCCCTCCGCGCTGCTGCCGCCGCCGCAGCCGGCTACCGCGGACGCCGTAGGAGCAGCGGGGATACCGCGTCCGCGGTAGCCGGAGGATCATCCCCGCGCGGGAGCGACCCGGGGCGCGCGCCAGGCTAGGGTGCGCGCATGAGAACAGGATGGTCAGGTGTCCCGCCCGCCGCCGCCGACTGGGTGATCGCCACCGGGGTGGCCGCGGCGCTGCTGGTCACCGGCCTTTCCGGCGGGGGCGCCACGACGTACCTCGACCTGCTCGGCTACGCGCTGCTGGCGGGCGGCGGGCTGGCGCTGGCCGCGCGCCGCCGGGCCCCGGTCGCCGTCCTGGCCGTCACCGGCCTGTGCGCCGTGGCCTATCAGGCGGCCGGTTTCGACGTCCCGGCGGTCGCGTACCTGTTCGCCGTGTACGCGGCCGTACGCGCGGGCAGGCCCGTCGTCACCGTCGTGACCAGCGTGCTCGTGCTGGCCCTGCTCCCCCTCGCGGCGCTGGCCTCGGGCCTGCACGACACCGGCGAGGCGTTCGCCCAGGCCAGGGGCGCCCTTGAGCTGGCCTGGCTGGTCGCGGCCGGCGCCGCGGGCGAGGCGCTGCGGCAGGCCGAACGGCGGGCCGAGGAAGCCGAGCGCACCCGCGAGGAGACCGCCCGGCGGCGGACCGAGGAGGAACGGGTGCGCATCGCCCGTGAGCTGCACGACTCACTCACCCACCAGATCTCGATCATCAAGGTGCAGGCCGAGGTCGCCGTGCACGTGGCACGCAAACGGGGCGAACAGGTGCCCGACGCCCTGCTGGCCATCCAGGAGGCCGGGCGCGAGGCGACCCGGGAGCTGCGCGCGACCCTGGAGGCGCTGCGCGAGGACGCCCCGAGCCCGCCGAGGGGGCTCGACCAGGTCCCGGAGCTGGTCGAACGCGCTCGGGCGACCGGCCTGTCCGCGACCCTGACGATCGAGGGGGAACGCCGGGAGGTGCCCGCCGCGGTGGACCGGACCGCGTACCGGATCGTCCAGGAGTCGCTGACCAACGTCGCCCGGCACGCCGCCGCCGCGACCGCGTCGGTCCGCATCCACTACCGTCCCGGCGCCCTCGCGGTGCAGGTCGAGGACGACGGCACGGCCTCGCCGGACACGGTCCCGGTGCCCGGCGTCGGGCTGCTCGGCATGCGGGAACGGGTCACCGCCCTCGGCGGCAGCCTGCGCGCGGCGCCGCGCGGCGAGGGCGGGTTCAGCGTACGGGCCGAGCTTCCCGTGGACCGGCCGTCATGATCCGGGTCCTGCTGGTCGACGACCAGCCCCTGCTCCGCAGCGGGTTCCGCGCCCTCCTCGACCTGGAGGACGACATCGAGGTGGTGGCCGAGGCCTCCGACGGGCAGGAGGGCCTGGCCCTGGTCAGGGAGCACCGGCCCGACGTCGCGCTCATCGACATCCAGATGCCGGTCGTCGACGGCATCGAGGCCACCCGGCGCATCGCCGCGGACCCGGCCCTGGCCGGGGTGCACGTCGTCATCCTCACCAACTACGGCTTCGACGAGTACGTCTTCAACGCGCTGCGCGCCGGCGCGGCCGGATTCCTCGTCAAGGACATCGTCCCGGAGGACTTCCTGCACGCCGTACGCGTCGCCGCCCGGGGTGACGCGCTGCTGGCCCCGTCGATCACCCGCAAGCTGATCGACCGGTACGTCACCCAGCCGCCCCGCACGGGCGCCGGCAGGGGGCTGGAGGAGCTGACCAAGCGCGAACGCGAGGCCGTCGCCCTGGTCGCCCAGGGCCTGTCCAACGAGCAGATCGCCGACCGTATGACGATCAGCTCGCTGACCGCGAAGACGCACGTCAACCGGGCCATGGCCAAGCTGCGCGCCCGCGACCGGGCCCAGCTCGTCGTGCTCGCCTACGAGTCGGGCCTCGTCGTCCCGGGAGCGCTCTGACCGGCCCGAGCCCCTGACCGGGCGGCTTTGTCGTACCCGCCTGGCATGATCACCTGCCGTCAGGACCAGCACGGCGGACGGGAGTCACAGGTGACGGACAGCGGGAAGCGGGCCGAGCGGCCGGAGGACCTGAGCCGGTTCGTCGTGGAGCGGCTCAACGCCGGCGACGTCGAGGGCCTGGTGGCTCTCTACGAGCCCGGCGCGGTGCTCGCCCTGCCGGACGGCGGGGTCGCCACGGGCAGCGACGAGATCCGCCGGGCCTATGCCCACCTGGTCGCCGACAGGCCCGTCTTCACCCCCGGACGGCAGCAGCCCACCCTGCGCAACGGCGACCTCGCCCTCACCTCGGTCCGCCTGCCCGACGGCGGCGTCACCGTCGAGGTGGCCCGCCGCCAGCCCGACGGCACGTGGTTGTGGGCGATCGACCAGCCCAGGATCCCGGAGTAGGGCGACTTCCCGGAGATTTCCAAGGTTCGTACGAAATGGTGGGCCATCTCTCGCCATGTAAGGAGATGTCCGTGGTTTCGTACTGACAAGGAGATCAACCATGGGAGTCGCCCGTGGATGACGACGACGGGGCGGCCAGGTTCGAGGCCGTCTACCGGGAGACATTCGACCAGATCGCCGCCTACGCCGCGCGCCGTTGCGACTCCCCGCAGGACGCGGCCGACGTCGTCGCGGAGACCTACGCCATCGCCTGGCGCCGGGTGGCCGACCTGCCGCCCGGACAGGAGGCCAAACTCTGGCTGTACGGCGTGGCGCGCAAGGTGCTGGCCGACCACCGCCGCAGCACGGCCCGGCAGCGGCTGAGCAGCGTCGAGCTGGACACCGAGCTCGCCGACCTGTACGGCGACCACAGCGGCAGCAGCGTCGAGCTGAACGTGATCGGCACGGTGTTCCGCGGCCTGTCCGACGACGACCGCGAGCTGCTCTCACTGGTCGCCTGGGAGGGCCTGGGTCGCGACGAGATCGCCGCGATGCTGGGCCTGTCCCGCAACGCCGTACGCATCAGGCTCTACCGCGCCCGCAGGCGCTTCTCGCGCGCGCTCGACGAGGCCGGTGTCCTGTTCACCACAGCAAGCCGGATGATCCCGGCGGGGAGGTCGTCGTGAGGAACACCGATGAGATCAACGAGCTGCTGAGGCCGCTGTCGCGGGTGGAGCCCGGCAGGCCGGACAGCCACGCGGCGGGCACGGGGGCACGCGCGTTGCTGACCTCGATCAGGTCCGAAGAGCCCGGTGGGCCCGCCCGGACGATCACCCGGACGCCCGCCGCCAAGCGCCCGCCCCGGCGTCTCGCGCTGGGCCTGGTTGCCGCGTCCGTGCTCGCCGCGGGCATCGTGGTGGGCCCGAGCCTGCTGGAGGACGGCCGCGGCGTGGCGGCGTCCTACGCCAACTCCGCCATGGAGATCCGCAGGGAAGGCGACCAGTACGTCGCCCGCATCAAGGACCCGTTCGCCGAGCACAGTGCGTACACACAGGCGTTCCATGCGGTCGGCCTGAACGTCAGCCTGCGCCCGGTGCCCGTTTCGCCGGGCGGCGTGGGGAAGATCCTCGGCGCGATCATCACGGGCGGGAAATCCTCCGGCCCCGACCCGACGACCGAGCCTGACCCCTCCGGTCCCCGCTTCGACGGCGTCCCGCTCTCGATGGGGACGACTCCGAAGGACTGTCAGCCGGGGCAGGACGCCGGATGCGTCATGGTCATGCGCATCCCCGCCGCGTTCACCGGCCAGGTCGACGTCAGGCTGGGACGCCAGGCGAGGCCGGGCGAGGAGTACACGAACTTCGACTCGGCCATGGCGCCCGGCGAGATGTTCGACGGGGTCCGGCTACGGAACGGCCGCCCCGTGGCCGACGTGCTGGCCGAGGCGCGCAGGCGCGGCCTGTCGGCGACGTTCAGCCTCGTCCGCGTCGACGCGGCGACGGGCGGCCTGTCCTTCGAGCCGCTGCCCGACGGCCAGGTCGGCCCGGACTGGACGGTCTGGAACGCCTGGCAGGTGAAGGCCGGCGTGATCCGGCTGCTCGTCACCTCCGAGCGGCTGCCCGAGAACCCGTTCTACAACGGCAGCGCGCCCCCGCCCGCCTCCTGATCACGTGCCCCGGCCGGTGGGCCGGAATGCCCCCGGCCCGGGGATCACGATCACTACCATGGCCGGATGGCAGCCGGGCGGAAGTGGCGTACCTGGCCGTTATGGCTGTCTACCGTGCTCGCGCCGGTCGCGGTGTCGGTCGCCGCCAACCAGGTGCTCAACGACGGTGTGTGGAGCGGCCCCTGGCTGGCCGGCACCATCGTGGCGGCGGTGTTCGCCGGGCTGGTCGCCGAACGGGCGGCGCGGGTGGCCGCCCCCGCCTCCGGGACCGTCGCCGAGACGATGCGGGAGCTCGCCCGGCTGGTCCACGACCGGTGGAGCGAGGAGGTGGTGACCCGTTCCCTGGGCGATCCGCGCATCCCGGTCTCCTGGCACATGACCCGCCGGGCCAGGCTCATGGACCATCCCCACCTGATCGCCGACCGCGAGCCGGCGGTGTCGGGCCGTTCCGACGACGTCGCCGCGCTCGCCGTCGCCTTCCGCTCGCTGCGCCGCCGCCGTCTGGTCATCACCGGAGGTCCGGGTACGGGCAAGACCACCCTGGCCATCCTGCTGACGCTGGAGCTGATCCGTACGCGGGCCGACGACGACCCGGTCCCGGTGCTCCTGCCCGTCGCCGACTGGGACATCGACGCCCACCCCCGGTTCCAGGACTGGGTGGCCGAGCGCGTGCGCACCGACTACGCCGCCCTGCGCCCGCCGGGCGGCCGGCGGGACGGCGCCGACGTCCTGGCCTCCCGCGGCTCGATCCTGGCGGTACTCGACGGCCTCGACGAACTGCCCGAACCGGCCCGCGCCAAGGTGATCGAGAAGTTGTCCGGCACGCTCACGGAACGCGACCAGGTGATCATCACCTCGCGCACCACCGAGTACGGCGACGCGGTCACCGCCGCACGGCGTCCGCTGAAGGCCGCCGCCGTCATCGCGCCGAAGGCGCTGGTCCCCGACGTCGTGGCGGACTACCTGGGCGACTGGGTGTCCGCGCACTCCCCCGCCTGGACCGAGGTCCTCCGAGCCCTCAGGAACGGCGCCGCGCCGGCCCTGGCCGAGGTGACCTCCACCGCCCTGGGCCTGTGGCTGGTACGGGCCGTCTACATCGACCGGCCGGACGCCGACCCGGCCCCGCTGGCGGCCGAGTACGCCCACGACGAGCGGGCCCTGCGCGTCCACCTGCTCGACAACCTGCTCCCCGCGCTGCTGCACGCGCACGGCACGATCCGGCAGGCCACCTGGGACCCGGCCGCCGTCACCGCGTGGACGCACCGGCTGGCCCGCCTCCCGTCCGGACCCGGCGGGCCCGACCTGGCCTGGTGGCGGCTGACCGACCAGGCGCTGCCCGCGTCCCGGACGCCGCGGGCGGTGGCCCGTACCTGGATCGGCTGGTTGAGCGGCCTGGTGTTCGCCGTTCCCGCCGCGCTGACCGCCATGCTGACCTACGGGCCGGTCTTCGGCGCGGCTTTCGGCCTCTGCTTCGGCCTGTCCGCCGCGCAGGCCGTCCGCACGCCCGACTTCGCCCCCCTGCGCGTACGCCGGCGGCTGCGGGACTTCACCCGCGGCCTGCTGTCCGACGTGCCGACGATCCTGCTGGTCCTGCCGTTCGGCCTCGGCCTGCCCGCGGTGATCTACTCGACGTGGACGGACGGCTGGCGGGCGGGCCTGGCCACGCTGCTGGCGGGGCTCGGCCTCGGCTGGGTGGGCCTGCGGGTGCTGCGGCAGCAGGACGGCGCTCCTGGCCCGGCGGACGAGAACCGGCTCCCGCCGTTCACCGCCGCGCTCACCCCACAGTCCACCTGGCGGGTCAACCGCGGCCTGGTGGGCCTGCAACTGATGAACGCGCTGCTCCTCGGGGCGATCGTCGGCTTCGCCGTCGACTTCATGAACGAGGTGTCCGTCGTGGCGTTCCATCCGTCCCCGTCCGTGGACGCTGGGATGGGGATCGTCTTCGGCGTGTCGTTCGGCCTGGTGAACAAGCGGCAGCACATGTGGCTGACGTCCGCCGTCGCCCTGGTCCACCTCGGGCCGTCGGGCCGGCTGCCGTTCCGCCTGATGCGCTTCCTGGACGAGCTGCACCGGCTGGGCGTCCTGCGGACCGTGGGGCCGTTCTACCAGTTCCGCCACGCCGAGCTGCGGGATCACCTGGCCGCTACGGAGAGTGCCGAGTAAGTCACATATGGCTACGGGGAGCCTGGGGTCCCCGGCGGCCCGGTGATACGAACGGGTGGGATCACTGCGGCCCGGGGGTGCGCGATGGTAATCGGCCCGGAAGAGGCCGGCGGCTCGACCGGCGGCTGTGGTCATGCGGGTGGGATCGAGGCCGTGCCCGGCCGCGGGGTGCTGCACGGCGCCTTCGCGGTGGTGGAGGAGCTGGCCCGGGTCGAGGAGGCGGGGCTGACGCAGCTCGCCCTGGCCACCGGCCTGCCCAAGGCGACCGCCCATCGGCTGCTCGTCCGGCTCACCGACCTGGGCGTGGTGCACCGCGAGCACGGCGGCCGCTACCGCATCGGCACGCGCATGTTCCGCTGGGGTCAGCGCTGGACGCCGGCCCAGGTGCTGAGCACGGCCGCCGTACAGCCGCTGCGGCGGCTGGCCGCCGCCGGGTGCAGCGCGACCATCGCGGTCCGGGACGGCGGCGACGTCATCGTCGTGGCGGGCATCGGCGACCCGGCCGTGGAGGAGGTCTTCCGGATACGTCCGGGGGTCGTGCTGCCGGCGGCCAGCGCGGCCGAGGTCGTGTTGTCGGTGGGCGACCCGGCGGCCCTCCGTCCCGATCCGGGCTGGAGCCTGCCGGAGGGGCATTCCCGGGCCGAGTGGGCGCGGCGGATCGGTGACGCCCGCGAACGGCGGCTCGCCTTCGACTTCGAGGCCGCCCTGCCGCCCCTGGGCTGCGTGGCCGCGCCGGTACGCGCGCCGACGGGAGCCGTGGTGGCCGCGGCGGCCGTCGTGGTGGTCGGCACGGAACGGCTGCCCCTGCTGGCGGACGCCGTACGCGACACCGCGGCGTGCATCAGCGCCAACCTGGCCCGCGTGCCGGGCGCCGGCCGGGCCCTGAGCCTGCTGGCCGAGCCCTGACCTGCCGGCCCGCGTACGAACCCCGGGCCGGCAGCCGCGCCGCGTCCGGTCAGCCGTCGAAGTCGATGACCAGCCTGCCGAGGCCGGCGCGGAGCGGCGCGCTGTCCACGTGGGCCAGCCGCTCCCCCACCGGGACGGGCTGGGCCGCGCCGCCCACCACCACGCTCTTGTCGGCCGTGCCCGGGTCGGTGCGGTAGCGCTCCCGCTCCTCCACCAGGAGCCGGTACTGCCAGACGATGTCCATCCCGGCCGGCGGGATCACCGCGGACCACTCGAACCCGCCCGGGGCCGCGCCGCAGGTCAGCTCGGTCCTGACCGGGGTGTCCGCCCAGTCGAGCTCCTCGTCGCTGGTGAAGGGACGCCGCTGGACGGTCGCGGTGACGCGGTGGCTCGCCGCGACCCCGGGCAACCCGGGACCGGCCTGCGCGCCGAACTCGGTGGCGGCGGCGGGCCCCGAGAGCGTGACGCGCAGCCCCCCGTCCGGCGTCTCCTCGACCGCCAGCGTGCGGCGCGGCACCAGTTGCGCGAACTCGGCCTGCACGACGGGCGACAGCTCCAGCCCCGCCAGTGCGTACGGCTGGTAGCGGGCCAGGGCCAACCGCAGGTACGGGAAGTAGGCCGAGTCCCGCCCGGCCGCCCCGAGGTCGACGTCCACGTCGGCGAACCACAATCCCTTGGCCGCGTCGTACGACGGCTCGTGGGCCACAACCGCCGCGACCAGTTCGCGGCCCTCGCCCGACTCCGCCAGCCGGAGCCCGTCGGCGGCCGCGATGGGTCCGGGGAAGTTCACCGGGGCCGGCGGGGGCAGCACGGTCGTGTCCGACCAGATGGGGTCGGTGCCCCACCGGGTCGCCAGATGGCCGGGCAGCGGCCCGCCCCCGGACGGCGCGGGCGGGTCGAGGACGACGGCCAGCAGCTCGTCGTCGCCGGAGGAGAACCACGGCCGGTCCAGGTAGACGCGCACACCGGCCCCCTCGCGCACCCGTACGAACCGCCGGGCGCGGCGGTCCACCCGGCGGCTCCACCGGAAGGTCGGCACCAGGTACGACGGCTTCGGCGGCTCCGGCCGCCGGGCGGCGGGCACCGGCCAGCCCAGGCCGTCCGGCCCGGCGCTCGACTCGCCGGGGCTGGTGACGAGCCCGGGGTCGGCGGTGATCGACGGGTGGAAGTACTCGCGGAACCGGGTGGTGGCGGTCGGCCGGTAGGCGACGTTGCGGTGCAGGGTGTCGCCGAAGTCGTGCCGGAGCGGGGTCGCCGAGTGCGGCAGGCGCACCTCGTCCTTGTCGGCGTACGACAGCTCGACCCGGCCGACGTGGGCGTGCTCCTTGATCCGGCGGGGGGCCGGTTCGGCGACGTCGTCGATCCAGCGGGTCCAGGTGGCGTCGACGTCGACGTGCCCGGTGCTGCGGGGGTGCGACCGCAGCGTGCCGCGCAGGTCGGCGAAGGGCTGGTCCGGCTCCCGTACGAAGCTCAGCCCGGCGAGCTCGGGCGGCGTCAGCGGACGTTCCACGGCGTGCACCAGGCTGACCTCGATGTACGGGGTGAGCAGCCAGTTCAGCCCGGCGGCGGTCTCGTCGGCGATCAGCGCCCGCTCGGCGTCGGTCAGGTCGCGCCAGAAGTCCGAGTGGAGGAAGCGCCGCCAGACGGGGAAGAGGCCGAGGTCGGCCGCGGTGAGCCGGCAGCTCAGCCGTACGGTGGCCATCTCGGCCTTGGGCAGGTGGACGGTGAGCCGCCGGGGGAAGCTCCGCCAGCGCGGCTCCTCCTCCCCCTCCTCGATCCGCAGCGCGAACGGCCCCGCGTCCGGCCACCTCTCGTGGAAGTCGTCGTAGAACGGGACGGGATGGATCGGCGGCGCGCCGGGCAGGCCGTACAGCGTGACGCCCCTGGCCAGGACGTCGGGCAGGTACGGCAGGATCAGCTCGGCGGCGGTGTGCACGACGAACTCGCCCCGCTTCAGCCCGGCGCCGCGCGTCACGGGCAGCGGGGTGAGCGGCTCGGGGTCGGCGGCGTCGTGCTTGGCGACCGCGATCTCGCCGAAGAACAGCAGGTCGCGGGTCCGGCTCGGATCGTCGGCGTGGCTGACCACGGTGTCGAGGAACGTGCCGGCCTCGCGCGCGGCCGCGGCGAAGAACCTCCTTCGCACCTCGGGCGGACGCTCGCCGCCGATGGCGTCGTCGAAGCGGCCGTGCCGTTCGGCCATCTGCAACGACGTCTTGGGAGGGGCGACGAACCGCTCGTCGAAGTGCCTGTACCGGCGGCTCAGGCCGTCCGCGGCGGGCGGGTCGTCCGTGTGGCCGGGGACGTCCTGGCGTTCCAGGGCCCATTCCCAGGCGGGCACGTCCCGGCCGGCGGCCGTGACGGTGCTGCGGATGACCAGGCACCGGCTGGACTCGCCCTCGTTGAACGGTCCGCGCTCGACGATCACCGGCGGCGGGACCGGCTCCCACCGCGAGTACGTGATCTCCTGCGACAACGCGGACGCGGGCGCCTCGGCGGCCGGTTCCAGGGCGTTGCCCGCCAGGTCCACCACGCGGGCGCGCAGCCGGTAGGCGCGGCCGTACCGCAGCGCCGGCAGCGAGCCCGGCACCGGCGTGAACTTGGTGTCGAGCGGGAAGTGCTCGTCCACCTCCGGATCGGCGACGACCGGCCTGCCGAACCGGTCGAGCGTGCGGCCGGGCAGCGGGGCGGCCAGGCTCCAGCCGTCCCAGCCGAACAGCGCCTGGTGCACGTACAGCTCGTCGGTCCGCGTCGCGTCCCGCGTGACGGCGCTGGCGCGGACGGCGCCCTCGTCGTCGGCGATCCCCTCGATCCGGTACGGCTGCTGCCCACTCCGGCGGATGAGGTACGACCCGCGGCGGCGGCACAGGGACAACCAGCCGGTGACCGCGCCCTCGGGGCCGACGATCCCGGCGTCGACGCGGAACCCGCGGACCAGGTGCCCGGCGTGCAGCTCGGGTGGCGTCCCGCCCGTTCCCGCCTGGTGGGCGGCGTCATCGCCGATCTGGGCGGCCAGCCAGGCGTCCCGTCCCCGGTGGAAGACGGTGAGCCCGGCGCCCTGCAACGCCGTCGTGCCGGTGCCGAGCTCCCGCGCGCTCGGCTGGCCGCTCGGGCCGGTCAGCTCGTGCATACGCTCGATCAGCGCGGTGAAGTCGGCCGCCTTGATGACCGCGCCGTCGATGTCGGCGTCGGTGACCGTCCAGTCGGGGCCGCCGAGGCCGAGCCAGCCGCCCTGGACGGGGTGGCCCGGCGGCGACGCCGCGGTGAACCGCTCCCCCGCGACGTGCTCGAACAGCGTCCACGGCCGCAACACGCCGGTGTCGAACGCCGCGGGCACGCCCTCGAACGCCACCCGCAGCCGGCCGGTCGCGGCGAGCCCGGCGGGCACCGGGACCACGAGGTCGAGGACGAGCCCGAGGCGGCGGCACAACTCCGGATAGTCGGCCAGGAAGCCGCAGACACCGTGGAACTCCACGTCAGGCGGCTCCGGCCGCCCCGGAACGGCCTCGGCGCCCGCCGGGCCGCCGCTTCCGGCGGGTTTCGGCCGGTCGTAGAAGCGCAGGGCCTCGGCCAGGGCGAACCTGGTCTCGTCGTCCCGGTAGGCGTCGCTCGTCCGGTCGACGGTGGCGGGGCGGAGCTCGGCGGCCCGGTCGCCGGACGTCCGGGCGTACGGCGCCGCGGCGTCACCCGCCTGGCCGATCATGCCGTCGATGGCCCGGTAGGCGGCCTGCGGATCGCCGGTGAACCTGCTCATCTCCGTGACCACGGGGATGCCCCGGACGGTTCCGGTGTACGGCTGACGCCAGGGCCGCGACGGCGGCTCGGCGCGGGCCGCGGCGCCGTTGCCGCTGCCCGGGGGCGTGAGGCGCTCGGCGACCACGACCTTGCCGATGTCGTCGTACAGCGTGGCGATCCGCTCGTGGACCAGCGCCGCGGGGAACGAGCGCAGCAGCCGCACCCCCGGCGGCCCGGCCGTGTCCGCCGCGCCCGCGACAGCCACGGAACGCGACCGCACCGGCGAGGCGCCCGGGAACATCCGGCCCCACAACTCCGAGTCGGGTACGGGCGATCGCGGGTCGGGGCGCGGGACCACCGGATCGGCGTGCCCGTCCCACACGATCCGCAGGGCCGGCAGCACGGTCTCGCGCACGGTCCGCGGCCAGTCGACGAACTCCCCGACGTCGTCCAGCCGGCCGCGCGGCGCCTCCAGCCGGGGGCCGACGGCGACGGACAGCCGCACCTCACCCGTCCCGGCCGGCCCGGCCGGCAACACCGTCCACAGAACCTTGAACGTGCCCATGTCCGTACGCTCCGCTCGTTCGCTCACGGTCGGCCCACCTCCGCGAAGGCCGCGCAGTACTCGGTGACCGGGTCCCGTCGCGCGCCGGTCACCGGATCCCGGTACGGCGCCATCATCTGGGCGAAGGTCGCCGCCGACCCGCCCTCCATCACTCCGCTCTCCAGCACTCCGGCCGAGGCGGTGCGGGACAGCGAGGAGCCGGCGCCGCCGAACCGCTTCTCGCAACTGATCTCGACGGACTCCTCGAAGAACCCGATCTCGACGGTGATCGTGATCCTGGCCCGCCCGACCGCGTCGCCGCCCTCGTACCCCAGCTCCAGGTAGAGCTCGATCGAGGCGGAGACCAGGCCGAGGACGTCCACCTCGCCGCGGGCGCGGAAGTAGCCGAACAGGACGGCCTGCCCGGTCGCGGCGTCCAGGTGGAAGTAGATCCCGGCCATCACCGACAGGCTGCCGCTCGCCACGCCGAAGTCGATGGAGGCCGCGGCCCCGAACTCCAGGCCCGCGTCCAGCGCGCGGACCCCGTCGGGCGACAACACGATCCCGAACCAGCCGCCGCCGCCGAACAGCGAGACGGTGAGCCGGAACGGCGCGTCCCGGCGACAGAAGGCGAACCCGATCTCCAGCGGGCGGGTGCCGGCGAACGGCAGGTCCAGGTAGGCGTTCAGGGAGATGTTCTCCAGGCTGAAGACGCCGATCGCGAGGTTCGGCAGCGGCATGCCGTACCTCGCGAGGACGCCCTTCGGGGAGACGTCGAGCGTCGGCGGGTCGCTGAACCCGTCGAGCGGGATGATCCGGCGCAGCGTCTCGACGAACGACAGCGCGCCGATGAACTCGACGTCCCGGAAGGCCACCTCGACGTCGGGTTTCTCGCCGGCCCGCACGGTGAACCTGATCCGCCGGAAGTCCAGCCGCATCGCCTCCAGCACGCCCGGCAGCAGCACCAGGTCGAACTCCTCCAGCGTGCAGGTCACGTCGGCGGCCGGGCGCACGTCCGGACGCAGCCCGGCGCGCAGGTCGACGACCACGGAGAAGCGGCCCTCGCGCGCCGGGTCGCCGTGGCCGTCGTGCGGCACGAAGATCGGCGGGTCGCCCTCCCGCAGCGACCAGGGCTGGATGTCGGGCGTCCACTCCAGGCGGGCGGCGACGGACTCCGGCAGCCGGATCCCGGCCTTGGCGGCCTCGATCGCCTGCCGCAGCGGCAGCACCCCGGCGGGGGCGTTCTCCCAGATGGCGATGGCCTGCCGCAGGTGGTCCAGCAGCGCGACGACCGCGTGGTCGACGTCGGCGGGAAGCCCGGCGCCGAGTGCGTCCAGGGCGGCGCTGAAGTCGCGGAAGGCCGCGTCCACCTGGCCGAGGTCGGCCGTGCCCGCGATGAACGCCTCGACGGTCCGTACGAGTGTCAGCGCGGTGGTACGTACCCGATCGGCCGCGGCGGCGACGGCCGGGAAGCGGGCGGCGACGCCGGTGAGCTGGCGTTCGACGCGGCGCAGGTCGGCCAGGAAGCCGGTGGCGGCGTTGACGGTCTGGGTGACGAACCGCGGCGCCTTCAGCTCCTTGTCCAGGCCGGCCGCCTTGACCAGGGCGGACAGCGGGATGACGCCGAACAGCTTGGCGCCGATGGCGTCGAAGAAGTCCGAGGGGCGGAAGGTGCCGTCGGCCACCGTGGCGAGCGGGTCGCCCGCGTCGGCGGCGGGCGGCGTCCTGGCGGCGCTGACCGGCCCGGTCAGCCGGGACAGGCCGGCCACGGTGAGCGTGGGGGCGGCGAGCCCGCCGGAGCGGTCCCGCTGGTCGTCGAAGTCCATCACCAGCGGGGACGTGCCCGCCGCCGGGATCAGCTCCAGGAACACCTCGCCGGGGTTGACGGGACCACCCGGCCCCGCGGGGGTCCGGTCGAAGGCGGCGACCTGGTAGCGCTGGGCGTACCGGACCGGGCGGGGCCCGAGCGCGCCGGTGAGCCGGCTCACGGCGGGCACCACCGCGGAGGCCCACCGCAGCACCGGGAGGAAGCCGGGGACACGCTGGTAGAACTGGTCGTCGCGGTCCGTCGGCAGGGCGGTCCCCCAGACCAGGTGGGCGGCCTCGACCGTGGTGTCGTCGGGCGCGGCGGTGGGCGCGACCGCGACGCGGGCGCCGCGCAGCGCGGCGCTGAGCCGCGCGGGCGGCGCGCCGGGGTCCACCGGTTCGGGGTCCAGGGCGTTGTACGCCTCGGCCGCCGCCACCAGTTCGGCGCCCTTGTTGAAGTTCTCGGTGAGGAACAGCAGCGGGGTGCTGAACTCGGTCTCCCGTCCGGCCAGGTCGGTCGCGCGCACCTTGAACAGGAACGGGTCCTGGTCGCGGACGGCGGGGAAGAAGGCGTACTGCCCGTCGCGCGCGGTCAGGATGTTGGCGGGCGGCGAGAGGTCGGGGGTGACGAGGGTCAGCAGCTCGACCCGCCGGAACGGGAACAGCGCGTCGAGGCGCCGGCCGGCGGCGTCCCGGCGGACCGTGCCGGGCTGGAACTCCCTGACCGGTTCGCGGCAGGTGATGAAGAGCCGCTGGGCGAGATACGCGGGATGTTCCGGACGTTCCGGGTCGAACTTCCGCTCGGTCACCTTCACCAGGTCGGCGCGGTACCCGAAGGGGCACAGGAAGCCCGAGTAGAGCACCCGTACGTAGTGGTCGCGGCCCATGGCCGCGCGGTGCCGCCACTGGCTGATGTTCGTGATCGTCGGCCGCGGGTCCCAGCTGCCGAGGGCGTCGAGCCAGCCGCCCAGGGCGGAGAGGATCAGGTGCCCGACCTCGACCGGCACCGGCACGTACGGCTGGTGCCCCGGCTCGGTGAACAGGCCGCGGTCGCTCGTCAGGTGCACCAGCGCGGCCCGGTCGGCGGGCGTCAGCGACGTGGTCAGCGGGTCGGGCGGCGGTTCGACCGGCGTGTCGCCCGGGAAGTCCCTGGTCCACACGGCCCTGGCCCGCGTGTCGTGCACCCGCGTGTGCCACAGCTCCACCCGGCCGGCGCCGCCCGTGCCGGCCGGAGCCGTACGGTGGGTCCAGCGCACGTCCGGCGGCGGCGACAACAACAGCCGGTACGGCAACTCGATCGCGGTACGGGGATCGCCGGCCGGGTCGCGCAGCGGGTTCGCCGGGCCCTCCTCGCCCACCGTACGCAGCGGCAGCCGGCGCATGGCCTCCAGCAGGCCCTCGGCGGTGTACGGCACCTCGTCGTCCGGCCCCACGACGAACACCAGCGTGCTGCGCCCGCCGATCCGGGAGACGACGGGCGGCGCCGGATGAGGCTGCACCGGGACGGGATCGGGCAGCCCGGTCCCCGCCGACTCGAAGAACGCCTGCTCCACGACGTGCTGCGCGGGGAACGTGACGACGATCAGCCCCTCGCGTTCCGGCACGGTCCGGACCAGGACCCGGCGTGCCGCCGGACGCCGGAACGACAGGCCGGCGAATCCGAAGCGCAGGTCCGCCAGGTCCGCGACACGGACCAGACGGACCTGCTCCGGCCCCTCCCCGGGAGCGGTCACAGCTTCACCACCCTTTACCGCTCAGCCCACGAAGGGGGACTCGAAGGAGAACTGCTCCCGCCTGGCCAGGTCGGTGACCTGGGCGGAGCCCAGGGCACGGTCGAACTGGAAGGGGTTGTTGTCGGGCACGCTGCGGGTGCCGCAGAACGCCGTCTGCCCGTTCTGCAGAGAGATGTTGACGCAGCGGGCGTCCGCCGGGAGGGACTCGATGAGGACGGTCAGTCTCTCGACCTCCACCGCAGAGCCGGTGCCGTTGAAGACCTCCGTCTGGGCCTGCTTCCAGGGGGCGCCGGTCCCCCAGATGCAGGCTCGGGCCGACAGGCCGCGGAAGACGAGGCTGGGCACCCAGTTTCCGCAGGTGGGGTCGGCCGCGGCCCGGGCGCTGCCCGTGCCGGTCAGGGCCGGTGTCAGCACGGTCGCCGCCGCCACCGCCGTCGTGATGAGGGCCCGGGACAGGGCCCTCGCCGATCTGTTGCTCATGCTGCTCGACCTTTCACACACGCGACCGATCGCTCAATGTGATCGATCGCTGACTGTGCGTCCATGCTGTTGGCGTGGAAAGGGACGGGCAACGTTCGGTCCACTCAGTGGACCGGTGGGCGTCCGGCGCTCCGGCGCACCCGTCCTGACCTGGCGACTCGCGGACGGGAGCGCATAGGGTTGCCCCATGGAACAGCCGGAGCGGCCGTGAGCGCCCTCCTCGACATCCGGCGCGTCTACGTCGAGCCCGAGGCCGCCGCCCTGCCGCGCGGGCGCGAGATCCTCGGTAACTTCCCCGGCGCCGAGATCGTCGAGGTGGAGAGCCACCACCGCATCCCCGAGCTGTACGGGGACGAGGCGAACGTGGCCCGCTGGGTGCGGATCAAGACCGAGGCGCTGGTGCTCGGCGTCAAGAAGTCGCTGACCGCCCGCCCCAACGGCCGCTCGGCCGACTTCATCGCGCCGTCCACGGCCAACGGCTGCGCGATGGCGTGCGCCTACTGCTACGTGCCACGCCGCAAGGGTTACAGCAACCCGATCACGGTGTTCGCCAACATCGACCAGATCACCGGCTACGTACGGCGGCACGCCGGCCGCCAGGGCGCCAAGCCCGAGCCCAACCAGGTCGATCCCCGCCTGTGGGTGTACGACATCGGCGAGAACTCCGACTGCTCGCTCGACGCCACGATCTCCGCCAACGTACGGGACCTGGTGGAGCTCTTCCGCGGCCTGCCGAACGCCAAGGCCAGCTTCGCCACCAAGTACGTCAACCGCGACCTGCTCGGCTGGGACCCGCGGGGGCGTACGCGCGTACGCTTCAGCCTCATGCCCGCCGCCGACTCCAAGCTGCTGGACATCCGCACCTCCCCCGTCGCCGAGCGCATCGACGCGATCAACGACTTCGTCGCCGCCGGTTACGAGGTGCACGTCAACCTGAGCCCGGTGGTCGTCCGGGACGGCTGGCTGGCCGACTGGGCCGAGCTGCTGGACCGGCTCGGTGACACGCTGTCGGCCGAGGCCCGCGCCCAGCTCGCCGCCGAGGTGATCTTCCTCACCCACAACGACCGGCTCCACCAGGTCAACCTGGGCTGGCACCCGAAGGCGGAGGAGGTGCTCTGGCGGCCGGAGCTGCAACAGGCCAAACGGTCGGAGACGGGCGGCTGGAACGTCCGTTACCGCAACGGCCACAAGGGAGGCTACGTCGCCGCCCTCACCGGCCTGCTCGCCGCCCGGCTCCCCTTCTGCCGGATCCGCTACGCCTTCTGATCCCGGCAGGCGCGGGCGAGGCCGTCGATCAGCTCGCCGAGCGTTCGCTCGTCCGCGCCGTACGTGATGCGGACGTGGGTGGCGGGGGCGTGCATGTCGGCCCCGCGTACGGTGGCGATGCCGTTCCGCAGGAGTGCGCGGTCGATGGCGTCCGGGGTGCCGCCGAGGCGGGAGCAGCCGGCGAGCAGGAAGGCGCCGCCGGTGGGCCGTACGGGCGGGGTGAGGCCGCTCGCGGCGATGCCGTCGCACACCAGGTCGCGCTTCGCCTGGTACGCCGACAGCGCCCGGTCGAGCCAGTCGCGCGGCCCGTCGAGCGTGGCCACCGCGGCCCGCTGCGGGACCACGCCGCAGCACACCGCCTCCCACTCGAAGCGCCGGTGGAGCGCGTCGATGACGGGCGGCGGCGCGAGGACGTAGCCGAGCCGCCAGCTCGCGAGCGCGTAGTACTTGCTGAGGCTGGTGACGGTGACCAGGTGCGGCCAGCGGTCGGCGAACGCCTCCACCGGGTGGTAGCGGCGGCCGTCGTAGGCGAAGTGCTGCCACGAGTCGTCGGAGACGACGAGGAGCCCGTGGCGGGCGGCGAGGTCGACCACAGCGGCGAGGGTCGCGGCGTCGGGGAGGTGGCCCGTCGGGTTGTTCGGGTTGCACAGGAGCACGGCCCGGCTGCGGCTCGTGACGGCGGCCTCCAGACCGGCGAGGTCGATCGCCCAGCCGTCGCTCTCGCGGGACGGTACGTGGACGGGCGTCGCGCCCGCCTCGCGGACGGCGCCGTCGAAGAAGTAGGTGGGGGTCGGCACGATCACCTCGTCGCCCGGCGCGAGCACCGTGCGCAGCACGAGGGACAGCCCCTGCATGGCGCCGTGGGTGATCAGCAGGCGGCGTTCGGGGTCGACGCGCAGGCCGTGCTCGCGTTCCAGTTCGGCGGCGATCGCGGCGCGGAGTTCCGGCAGGCCGCGGGTGTCGCGGGGGTCGGGCTGGTCCATCGCCTCGGCGACGGCCCGGCGTACGTGCTCGGGCATGGGGAGGACCGGGGCGCCCACGAGCGGGAGGATCCGTACGCCGTCGCGGGCGCTGCGCTCCGCGCGGGTGCGGGTGCTCATCGCGCCCAGCGCCGGGAAGTCGCTCGCGGCGGGGAGGGCCCAGGAGTTCGAGCTGCGTCGCTGCATGAGGGAAGCATGGCAGATTGAGATATCAACAACAAGAATAAATATCTCTTATCGCTCATTCTTTGGCGAGCTGCTGTATCAACGCTGCGAATTGGTATCCTGACGCGATGTCCGATATCCATAGCGTGGTCAGCGGAACGCCGCACATCCCCGCGTTGTTGTTGGTCGGCAGGGACGAGAGCGGCCTCGACCGTACGAGTCAGGCCTATCGGGCGATCAGGCGCCAGATCATCGACCTGACGCTCCCGCCCGGCAGCAGCTTCACCGAGACGTCGCTCGCGGAGCAGTGGCGCATCAGCAAGACGCCGGTGCGCGAGGCGCTCGCGCGGCTCCGGCGCGACGGGCTCGTGACCGCGCTCCCGCGTGCCGGCTACGTCGTCAGCCCGATCACGCTCCAGGACACCGACGCCCTGTGCGCCCTGCGTACGCTGCTGTCCGGCGAGGCCGCCGCCGCCGCGGCGCGCCTCGGCGTCACCGCGCCCGCGCTCGAACGGCTCGAAGCCCTGTCCCAGGTGCCCGTCGCGCTCGCGGCGGGCGAGGTGGAACAGGAGGAGTCGCTCCAGGCCGGCATCGAGTTCGAGGGCATCATCGCCAACTTCAGCGGCAACCCCCGCCTCGGCAAGGCGATCGTCGACGTGCTCGACGAGCTGGAACGGGTGTTGCGGATGGCCGCGTTGATCGATCCCGGCATCGCGAGCCCGCCCGGCGAGCTGGGGGCCGTCTTCGAGGGGCTGCGCGCGCGCGACGCGGACGCGGCCCAGGACGCGATGCGCACGCGGTGCGAGCGCGTACGCCGCGACCTGCTCCAGGTGCTGGCGAAGAGCACGTCCGTGAGCCGGGCGCACATCGAACTGCCCATCTCGCTCCCGCCCGCCTAGCCGGCGACGGCTGAGCGGCCCCCGGCACGAGACCGTCCGGGGGCCCGGCCGGTCAGACCGCCGTCGGGAAGGAGAGGTCGCCGCGGTCGCGCGCGCCGTCCTCCGTCTCCTCCGGCCACCGGGTGGTGACGGCCTTCGCGCGCGTGTAGAACGCGACGCCCTCGGGACCGTGCATGTGGTGGGCGCCGAACAACGACTCCTTCCAGCCCCCGAACGAGTGGAACGCCATGGGCACCGGGACCGGCACGTTCACGCCGATCATCCCGACCTGCACGGAACGCTGGAACAGGCGGGCCGCGTGGCCGCCGGAGGTGAAGATCGCCGTCCCGTTGGCCAGGTTGTTGCCGTTGATGAGGTCGATCGCCTCCGCGAGCGAGCCGACGCGCACGACGACGAGCACGGGGCCGAAGATCTCGTCGCGGTAGACGTCCATCTCGGGTGTGACGTGGTCGAGCAGCGTCGGGCCGACGAAGAAGCCGTCGCCGTCGATGTCGAGCTCGCGCCCGTCGACCACGAGGGCCGCGCCCGACGCGACGCCGGAGGCGATGTAGCCCCTGATCCGGTCGAGCGCCTCGGGCGAGACGACCGGGCCCATCTCGGACCCGGCGTCCAGACCCGGCCCGACCTTGATCGCCTGCGCCTTCTCGCGCATGAGCTCGACCAGCGGCCCGGCCACGTCGCCGACCGCGACGGCGACCGAGATCGCCATGCAGCGCTGGCCGGACGAGCCGTACCCGGCCGCGATCAGGTGGTCGGCGGCGTGGTCGAGGTCGGCGTCGGGCAGTACGACGGCGTGGTTCTTGGCGCCGCCCAGCGCCTGCACGCGCTTGCCGGCGACGCTCGCGCGCTCGTGGACGTACCGCGCGATCGGCGTCGAGCCGACGAACGACACCGCGGCGACGTCCGGGTGGTCGAGGATCGCGTCCACCGCGACCTTGTCGCCGTGGACGACGTTGAAGACGCCGTCGGGCAGCCCGGCCTCGGCGTAGAGCTCGGCGACGAGGTTGGACGCCGACGGGTCGCGTTCGGAGGGCTTGAGGACGAACGTGTTGCCGGTCGCGATCGCGATCGGGTGCATCCACATCGGGACCATCGCCGGGAAGTTGAACGGCGTGATCCCGGCGCACACGCCGAGCGGCTGCCGGAACGTGAAGAGGTCGACGTCGGTCGAGACCTGGTCGGAGTACTCGCCCTTGAGCAGATGCGGGATCCCGCAGGCGAAGTCGATCACCTCAAGACCGCGGACGAGCTCGCCCCTGGCGTCGTCCAGGACCTTGCCGTGCTCGGCGGAGACCAGCCGGGCGAGGTCGTCCAGGTGCTTCTCGACCAGGTTGCGGAAGGCGAACATCAACCGCGACCGCCGTATGACGGAGGTGTCGGCCCAGCCCGGCAGGGCGGCACGCGCCGCCCGTACCGCGGCGTCGACGTCGGCGGGCTCGGCCAGCAGCACGTCGGCCTGGTGCTCGCCGGTCGCCGGGTTCCACACCGGGGCGGTACGGGCCGACTGGCCGGCGGTGTCGCGGCCGTCGATCCGGTGCCGGATCGTCCTGACTGTCCCTGTGCTCACAGAAGGTTCACCTTTTCGTGGGGTTACTGGTTGTGTGTCCGGCGGTGCCGCGTCAGACGATCAGGTCGCCGCCGTTGATGTCGATGGCCGCGCCGGTGATGTACGCCGCGCGGTCCGAGGCGAGGAACGCGACGAGCTCGGCGACCTCCCACGGCTGCCCGACGCGGGGCACCGGGAAGGACCGGGTGGCGCGTTCGAGCGCCTCGCCGGGCAGCAGGGCGCGGGCCATGGGCGTGTCGATGAGCCCCGGGCAGACGGCGTTCACCGTGATCCCGTCGGCTCCGCAGTCCTTCGCCAGGTGGCGGGTGAGCCCGAGGACGCCGTGCTTCGCCGTCGTGTAGTGGGCGCCGCCGGCGGTGCTGACGGTCTTGCCGGCGGTGGAGGAGAAGTTCACGATGCGGCCCCAGCCGCCGCCGCGCATCGCGGGAAGCGCCTGCCGGCAGCAGAGGAACGTGCCGAGCAGGTTGACCGCGAGCACGCGGTCCCACTCGGCCTGGGTGATGGACTCGAACGCGGTCGGCGGCGCGATGCCCGCGGCGTTGACCAGGATGTCGAGCCGCGAGTGGGCCGCCAGCAGCGTGGCGAACGCCCGTTCGACCTGGTCGCCGTCCGCGACGTCCACCGCGACCGCCCGGACGCGGCCCTCCGCCTCCGGCAGGCCGGGACCGGGGGCGGCCGGGTCGAACACCACGACGGTCGCGCCGCGGCGAGCCAGCGCGTGGGCCGTCGCCAGGCCCA
The DNA here is from genome assembly GCF_014648435.1 of Nonomuraea spiralis. Taxonomy (GTDB): domain Bacteria; phylum Actinomycetota; class Actinomycetes; order Streptosporangiales; family Streptosporangiaceae; genus Nonomuraea; species Nonomuraea spiralis. The sequence continues at coordinate 45,269 of NZ_BMRC01000007.1, read as the reverse complement.
TGCCGCGGGCCCCGCCGGTGACGACCGCGACCCGGCCCTCCAACTCGTGGGCGTCGGCGCTGGTGGGCGCCCGCAGCCCCTCGGCGGCGTTCATGAGCCCGCCAGGACGGCACGCGCCCGGCCGAAGGCGGCCGCCGTGCGTTCGAGCTGGCCGGCCGTGTGCGCGGCGGAGACCTGCACCCGGATGCGCTCCTCGCCGGCCGGGACGACCGGATGGGCGAGCGCGAAGACGAGCACGCCCTCGCGGCGGAGCGCCGCCGCGACGTCGGCGGCCAGCGTGCCGCCGCGCAACATCACGGGGATGATCGGATGTTCTCCGGGCGGCACCTCGTAGCCGAGGTCGCGCAGCGTACCTCGGAGCCAGGCGGTGTTGGCGGCCAGGCGTTCCCGCAGCTCGGGACGTTCCCGTGCGATGCGGATCGCCGTCAGCGCGGCGACGGCCAGCGCGGGCGCCAGGGCGTTGGTGAAGATGTAGGGCCGCGAGACCTGGCGCAGCGTGTCCACGACCGCGCGGGCGCCGGCGACGAAGCCCCCTCCCCCGCCGCCCAGCGCCTTGCCGAGCGTCCCCGTCAGCACGTCGACGCGGCCTTCCAGGCCGAAGTGCTCGGCGGTGCCCGCGCCGGTCGCGCCCAGGACGCCGGTGGCGTGGGAGTCGTCGACCATGAGCACCGCGTCGTGGCGTTCGGCCAGCTCGCAGAGCCGGGGCAGCGCGGCGACGTCGCCGTCCATGCTGAAGACGCCGTCGGTGACGATGAGCCGGTGGCGGGCGTGCGCGTTCTCGGCGAGGTGGCGTTCGAGCTCGTCGAGGTCGGCGTGGGCGAAGACGCGCCGCCGGGCCCGCGTCAGGCGGATGCCGTCGATCAGGCTGGCGTGGTTGAGCGCGTCGCTGAGTACGACGTCCTCCGGGCCGAGCAGGGCGTCGAAGACACCGAGGTTCGCGTCGAAGCACGAGGTGTGCAGGACGGCGTCCTCGGCTCCGACCAGCTCGGCGATGCGTGCCTCCAGCTCGCCGTGGACCGCCCGCGTGCCGCAGAGCACCCGACCGGCGGCCACCCCGAGGCCCAGGTCGCGCAGCGCCCGCCGCGCCGCGTCGAGGACCTCCGGATCGCCGGCGAGGCCGAGGTAGTCGTTGGAGGCGAGGTTCACCAGGGTCCGGCCGCTCACGTCGAGCGTCGGCCCCTGGGCGCCCGAGACCACGAGGTCGCCGCGCGGCCCGGTGGTCGTCCGGCGTTCGTCGAGCTCCGTCCGGAGCCGGTCCAGCAGGGCGGTGTTCACGCTGTTCCTCCGTGCCGGTCGGCGGTGGGCAGGCTTCCGTCCAGCCCTTCCATCCGGCGTCCCGCGGTGAGCAGGACGACCAGTCCGGCGGCCATGATGATCGCGATGGCCAGCAGCGCGTAGGTGAAACTCCCGGTCGCGGCGGCGATGCTCCCGGTGAAGTACGGACCGACGAACCCGCTGACGTTGCTGACGGAGTTGATCAGGGCGATGCCGGAGGCGGCGGCCGCCTCGGTCAGGCCGATCGCCGGGATGCGCCAGAACTGCGGCATCGCGGTGATGATCCCGGCGACGCTCAGGCAGACCGCGAGCACGAACAGCGTGCCGCTGCTGGTGACGGTCGCCAGGAGCAGACCGGCCGCGCCGAGGGCCATCGGCACGGCCGTGGCCATGACCGCCGTCCGGCGCGCGGCGAAGCGGGCCCAGCCGAGCAGCGCGACCGCGGCCACCACGTACGGGATCGCGGACAGCAGCACACTGCTGACGTCGGCGGCGTCACCGACGCTGTTCGTGATGGACCTGATCATCGTGGGCAGGAAGAACTGCAGCGGGTAGAGCCCGAACGCGATCGCGAACCACGTCACGGCCATCGCCCACACCCGGCCGCTGGTCAGCGCCTGGCGAAGCCCGGTCAGGGCCCCGTGGGCACGCTGTTCGGCGGCCTCGGCGGCGAGGATGTTCTCGATGGCGGCCTTCTCCTCGTCGTCGAGCCAGCGCGCGTCCGCCGGGCGGTTGGGCAGGAAGACGAAGATCAGGACGCTGACGACGACCGTCAGCACGCCCTCGACGAGGAACAGCGCCCGCCAGCCCGCGATGCCGAACAGGTCCTGGCCCCACCCCAGCAGCGCGGCGGCCAGCGGAGAGCCGATGATCGAGGACAGCGGGATCATCACGATGAACGCCGACAACGCCCAGGAACGCTGGCGGCGCGGGAACCAGAACGTCAGGTAGAGCAGGATCCCGGCGGCCAGACCGGCTTCGGCGAACCCGAGCAGGAGCCGGGCGGCGAACAGGGTGGCAGGGGAGTTCACGGCGGCGGTCGCCGCCGTGACCAGCCCCCACGTGATCATGATCCGGGCGATCCACTTCCGGGCGCCGAACCGGCTCAGCATCATGTTGCTCGGCACTTCGAACAGGACGTAGCCGATGAAGAACAGTCCGGCGGCCAGGCCGATCTGGCTGCTGCCGAGGTGCAGGTCACGCGACATGGGGGCGGCGATGTAGCCGACGTTGGCGCGGTCGATGTAGCTCGCCACGTAGGCGAGGCCGACCAGCGGCATGATCCGGATGCCGACCTTGCGCCAGGTGCGTGGGGTGACGGTGTCGTGGGTGGCGAGGTTCGAACTCATGGGGGGTTCCAATCGGTCAGGGGGGGTGGGATCGTCGCGCGGTGCCCGAGCTCGACCAGGTGCCGGGCGCGCGTTCTTCGTCCGGCCTTAGTGCGCCTGGGCGCGGAGCCCGGTAGTGGCGGCCGTGTCGATCAGGCCGTCCGGGGTGATCGCGACGCCGTAGTCCCGTTCGGCTCCCTCGTGGGTGACCTTGCCGTCGAGGACGTCTTCGAGCACCCGTTCAGGGGCGCGTTCGAAGGGGTCGCCGTGCCCGCCGCCGCCGGCGGTCACGTGCCGGTGGCGGGTTCCGGCGGTCATCACGAAGTGCGGTTTGGACTCCAGCACGCGCTCGCCGGGCCCGCCGGGGTCGAGCACGTTGAGCGAGGGCGTCCCCTCCGCGCCGCCGGCCAGCCCGTACGGCAGGAACGTGCGCCGGTCGGACCTGATCTGCACCTGCGCCTCGGGCGCCAGGAGCGTCATGTCCCGGAAGGTCGCCAGGCCGCCGCGCCAGCGGCCCGCTCCCCCGCTGTCGGGCAGGTAGCCGTAGCCGTCGATGCGGATGTGGCCGGAGCGTTCCAGCTCCTCGACCGGCGTGTTGGTCAGGTTCGCGCCCAGGGAGCTGATCCCGTCCACGCCGTCGCGGTCGGGACGGGCTCCCCACGCTCCGGCCAGAGGGTCCCACAACACCATGGATTCGCCGTCCGGCCCGACGAGGCCGATCGCGATGCCGTCGGGTCCGCCCTCCCCGGCGGCCGGCACCCGGGCGGGGAACACCGGGGCGAGCGCCCCGAGCACCGCGTCGATGATCCGGAAGCCGACGAGCCCGCGAGCGCCGCGCGCGGCGGGGCGCCGCCCGCTGAGGATGGAGGCTTCCGGGATGACGAAGCTGAGCGGCCGGTAGAAGCCGCTGTTGGCCGGGATGTCGGAGGCGAGGACCCCCTGCAGTGCGGCGTAGGCGGCCGAGCGGGTGAACGAGGCCGTCGCGTTGAGCGCGGAGCCGACCTGCGGCGAGGAGCCGGTGAAGTCGAGCTCGATCCCCGATCCGGACAGCGTGACCTTGACGCGGATCGGGATCGGCCCGGACCCGAGGCCGTCGTCGTCGATGTGGTCGAGGAACTCGTAGGTGCCGGGGACGGCCTCGGCGAGCGCGGCGCGCAGCAGGGTCTCGGCGTAGTCGAGCAGCTCGTCGATGAGGGTGGCGAGTCGTTCGACGCCGTGCCGCGCCGCGAGGGCGCGCAGGCCCTCGGCGCCGGTGTGGCAGGCCGCGAGCTGGGATTCCAGGTCGCCGCGCAGCAGCTCGGGTTCGCGCACGTTGCGCAGGATCAGCCGCAGGAACGTCTCGTTCAGGGTGCCGGCCTCGACCAGGCGGGACGGCGGGATCTGCACCCCTTCGGCGAAGATGCTCGTCGACTGCACGGCCATCGAACCGGCCGCCCAGCCGCCGACGTCGGTGTGGTTGACGACCGTGACCGCGAACCCCAGGAGGTCCTCGCCGGCGAACACCGGGGCGACGGCGAAGATGTCGGGCAGGTGCATGCCGCCCAGGGACGGGTCGTTGAGCAGGTAGACGTCTCCCGGCCGGACCTGGTCGCCGAACTCGTCGAGGATCGCCTCCATCGCGTCCGGGATGGACCCCAGGTGCACCGGCAGGGTGTTGGCCTGGGCGATCACCCGTCCCCGGGCGTCGCACAGGGCGGCGGAGAAGTCCATGCTGGACGCGACGAGCTGCGAGTGGGCCGTACGCAGGATCGTGATCGCCATCTCGTCGGCGATCCCGGTGACGGCGTTGCGGAAGACCTCGAAGGTCACGGCGTCGCGGATCATGAGGCGCTCCAGGTGATGACGATGTTGTTGAGCCGGTCGCGGTGCACCCGGGCGCCGGGCGGGACGAGGGTGGTGGCGTCCATGTCCTCGATGACCATCGGGCCCTCGACGGGCTCGGGGCCGAGGTCGGACCGTCCGACGACGGGCGTGGGCACGGTCTCGGCGAACCGGCACTCGCGGGTGGCGGGCTCGGCGCCGGCGGCGAGGGGGAGGCTCAGCACGTCCGCGATGGACACGGGGGTGGGCAGCCGGCCGCGTACCCGGAGGTTGACCAGTTCGACCAGCTCGTCCATGCCGGCCCGGCCGTAGGTGCGCTGGTGCTCGGCGTGGAAGCGGGCCCGCGTCTCGGCGAGCAGGTCCTCGGTGAGGTCGCCGTCGGGCACCCGGATCCGCAGTTCGAAACGCTGGCCGCGGTAGCGCATGTCCAGGAGCCGGTCCACGACGGCGTCCGCGCCCAGGTCGTCGCGTACCTTGTCGGACAGCCGCGCGAACTCGGCGGCGAGCGCGCCCACGTCGGCGAAGCCCGGCCGGTACGGGGTGAGCTCCTGGCGTTCGGTGTCGGCCACGAGCAGGCCCAGGCTGCTGAACAGGCCCGGGTACACGGGCACGATCACGGTGGAGATGCCCAGCTCGCGGGCCAGCGCGGCGGCGTAGAGCGGGCCCGCGCCGCCGAAGGCGACCATGGTGGCCTCCCGCGGGTCGCGGCCGCGTTCGCTGGTCACCGCCTTGACCGCGGTCGTCATGCTCGACACCGCCACCTGGTACGCGCCGCGCGCGGTGCCCGCCACGTCGTCGCCGAGCCGTTCGGCCACCGGCGACAACGCCTTCACGGCCAGCTGCGGGTGGATCGCCACGCGGCCGCCGGCCAGCGCGTCCGGGCTGAGGTAGCCGAGCGTCACGTTGGCGTCGGTCAGGGTCGGCAGCTCGCCGCCCTGGCCGTAGCAGGCCGGGCCGGGGCGCGAGCCCGCGCTGACGGGTCCCACGTGGAGCGCGCCCGCCGCGTCGACGGAGATGATGCTGCCGCCGCCCGAGCCGACCTCGGCGATGTCGATCGACGGCGCCCGCACCGGGTACCCGGCGCCGGAGCTGAGGCCGCGGGCGCCGTTCATGCCGCCGCCGACCTCGTAGTCGGCCGAGACGAACGGTTCGCCGTGCTCGATCAGGGACGCCTTCGCCGTCGTCCCTCCCATGTCGAACGCGACCACCGTGGACAGGCCGATCAGCTGGGCGAGCTTCTGCACGGCGGTGACGCCGGCCGCGGGACCGGATTCGATGATCTGCACCGGCCGCTGCCCGACGGAGGCCGCGTCGAGCAGCCCTCCGCTGGACTGCATGACCAGCAGGGGCGCGCTCACCCTCTCGGCTCGCAGCCCCGCTTCCAGGCGGGTGAGGTAGCCGTGCACGGTGGGGCCGACGTAGGCGTTGACCGTCGCGGTGCTCATGCGCTCGAACTCGTGCGGCTGCGGGGAGACGTCCACCGACGCCGTGACGTACACGCCGGGCAGTTCGGCGCGCAGCAGCTCGGCGACCCGTCGTTCCTCGTCGGGGCGGACGTAGGAGTTGAGCAGGCAGACGGCCACCGCTTCGATCCCGTCCGCGCGCAGCCGCGCGGCCAGCGTGCGGATCTCCTCCTCGCCGGCCGGCGGGGCGAGGCGTCCGTCGGCCGTGATCCGCTGGCCGAGTTCGTACCGGTGCCGCCGCCGGGCCAGGGGTTCGGGCTTGGACCAGGACAGGTCGTACAGCACCGGCCGGCGCAGGCGCCCGATCTCCAGTACGTCGCGGAAGCCGCGGGTCGTGACCACGGCTGTGCGGACGCCGTTCATCGACAGGATCGCGTTGGTGGCCACGGTCGTGCCGTGCAGCATCGCGACCACGGCCTCCGGCCGGGCGCCGGCCAGGGCGAGCACGCCGGTGGTCGCCGCCACCACGCCGGCACCGTAGTCGGGCGGGGTGGACAGGACCTTCATCGGGACGACCTCTCCGCCCGGCCCCAGCGCGATGACGTCGGTGAACGTGCCGCCGATGTCGGCGCCGACTCGCCAGCCGGCCGGTCGAGGGTCGTGACTGGGGGGCACTGGATCTCCTTCGTTCAACGAGCGACTGGGATCACAGTACGAGCGAGTTAAGATATCAGCAATGCCCCGCTGTAATTTTTATCGAGTCAGGTGATGTGACTACCCTTCGTTGAGCAGGCCGGGATCCACCTCGGGCACGCCGAAACGCGGCGCCGCACGCCTATGCCGGCCGGGCCAGGCCGGGCCGGGGTCGCGGTCCGCCGCCGTCACGTCCGGTCGCGGTCCGCCTTCTGCTGGAACTGCTCGAATTCCTGCTGGATGTCCGTCGTCGCGATGTCCTGTGTCCGGATCTTCGTGATCAGCAGGCTGATCGCGGCGACGTCGTACTTGAGAGCGGGATGAGCCTGCAAGTTCCGCAGCCGCTCCACGTACCGCTCGCGCACCGCTGTGTCCTCGTCGTCCCTCTTCGTGTCGACGATGTACTTCCTGGCGCCCTCGATCAGGGAGAAGATCGTCGTGGTGTTCTTGCTCGTCGCGGCCTCCTCCAGCCGCTCGAAGGTCGGATACCGCTCGTGGAGCTTGGCCTGCTTGAGTTCGTTCACCGCGACCTGGACCTCGGCCTGCGCCTCCGTCAACCACAGGTTCCGTATGTCGCCGCCGGCGAGCCAGGCATGACGTTCCATCGGCTGGCTCTTGTAGGTCTCGTGGGGCACCTGTTTCTGGACGTACCCGTAGCCGTCGTTCAGAGCGAACAGGGATGCTTGCAGGTAATCCGGGTCATCGGGCTGGATGCTCCCGTCCGCCAGCTTCGTGGCGAGCCAGTTCTGGTAGTTGTGCGTGTTCTCGTGGATGACCGTGTCGAGCGCCTCGTCGAGGTCGTCCCACTTCCTCTGCCACTCGCTGTTGATCTTTATTTCGTTCTCTATGCGGTCGAACATGCCGCACGACTTCACGCCCGGCTCGTTCGTGTTGCTGAGGGTGATCTTCGGTATCCGGTCGCCCATGCCGTATTCGTCGGCGTGGATCTTCAGGGCCTTTTCGAGCAGGACCACCCGGTCCTTGTTCTCCAGACTGATCCAGCGGCGGATGTCCGGGCCCAGGGCGTCACGGATCCGGTTCTCGACCCTGCGCCGGATGGCGGCGTCCCGCTGCGCGAAGTCCGGATCCAGCTCGATGTGCGGATAGAGGGCGGCGAGGGCCGTGTAGTAGTCGTTGTCGTCGGCGGTCGCCGCGGCGGCGACGATGTCGCGGACCAGGTCGCGCTTGGCTTCGAGGGGGAGCGCCTGCAGCTCTTCCGGCTTGCCGGCGAGGACGCGTTTGATGGCCTCTTTCCCCTTCAGCGCGCCTTGTTCGGCGAGGTCTTTCAGCAGCGCCGGGTAGTCCTTGTCGATGTCCATCGTGACGAACCTGGTCAGCCCGTCGAGGACGGTATGCCGCTGCAACGGGTGTGTGTACATCAGCTCCGCGGCCTCGTTCAGCGGGGTTCGCAGCCGGGTCCACTCGTTGTCGATCAGGAAGGCGCCCAAGAAGTCGTCCTCGGTGGCGCGCGACGCGCGATCATCCTTCTCGATCAGACGGAGGTCGATCTTGGGATCCCGTTTCGCCAGCGCCTCGACGAGGCGGGCGGCCAGCGCGACCCTCTTCGGCCTGCTCTCGCTGTCCGCCTCGACGGGCGGTGAAGGGGAGACCTCGCTGAGGGTGATGCTGGTCCGCTGCTTCGTCTTGGTGATGATCGGCGCGTCCGGGTCGATCTCGATCAGCCCGCTCAGCAGGTTCGCGATCTCGGCGTCCATGCTGTCGGACTCGGATTGGCTGCCCCGCCTGGAGGACTTGCGGGAGCCGCTTCTGGATCTGTTCTTCATCGCGCCGCCGCTCCTCGCACCAGAATCCGGATGTGCTGGGCCAGGCCGCCGTCGAGGCGACGGCACTCACCGCAAGGAGCGTAATCGTGTGCTCGCGGCCGCGCCATGTCCGAAAGTGGTCGCTCCCCCACAGTCGGTGAACCCTCAGGAAGCCGGCCGATCGACGGCACGTGGCTCGTGGGCCCCGGCCGTGGTGGCCCTTCCTCAGGTGGAGCCCTCGGGCTGCCAGCGGCCGACCATGTCGGCGTACAGGGGCGAGCTGACCATCAGGTCGTCGTGGGAGCCGGTGAGCACCGCGGTGCCGTCCATCAACACGATCCGCCGCGCTCTGCGCGCGGAGCTGATCCGGTGCGCGATCACGACGAGCGTGCCGGGCCGGGCGGCGAAGGCCAGCTCCGCCCGCGCCTCGGCGGCCGGGTCCAGGTGGCAGGTCGCCTCGTCGAGGACGACCAGCCGGGCCGGGGCGGCGTACGTCCTGGCCAGGGCGACGAGCTGCTTCTCGCCGGCCGACAGCGCGGACGGTTCGGCGATCACGGCGTCCAGGCCGCCGAGCCGTTCGAGCAGCGGCCCGCCCCCGACCCGCTCCGCCGCCTCCCGCAGCCGCTCGTCCCGGGCGTCGTCCCGGGCGTCGTCCTCGGCGTCGTTCTTGGCGTCGTCCGGAACGAGGTAGGCGAGGTTCTCGCGGACCGTCCCGCTGAACACGTACGCCTCCTGGGGGACGAGCGCCATCATGGTCCGCGCCTCCCGTTCGGCGATCGAGGCCAGCGGGACGCCGCCGAGCCGGATCTCGCCGCCGGTGGGCCGCCGGAGCCCGGTGAGCAGCATGGACAACGTGGACTTGCCGATGCCGCTGGGGCCCACCAGGGTCAGGTGCTCGCCTTCCCGGATCGTCAGGTCGAGGTCGCGTACGACGGGTGTCGCCTGCGGCGCGTAGGCGAAGCTCAGCTGTTCGGCCCGTAGTTCGTGGCCGCTCGGGGAGAGATGCCCGCCGGGCGGGACCGGGACGTCGGGGACGGTGACGGTCTCGGCGATCCGGCGCGCGGTGACGGCGAGCGCCACGCCCCAGCCGCCCACCGTGCCGACCAGCGCCCGCATGGCGGGATCCAGCCCGGTGGCCAGATAGGTGACGGCTCCGACGACCTCCCCGGCGCTGAGCCGGCCGTCCTGGATCAGCGGCCGGGCGACGATCAGCAGGCCGAGCAGCGGAACGTGCGCGCCGAGGGCGACGACCAGACGCCGGCCGAGCGCCGCCCGCGCGAGCGCCCTGGCAGCCGCCGCCTGGGCGGTGACCGCCGGCTCCACGTCCGCGTACGCCTGGCTTCCCGCCCCGCAGGCGGCGATGTCGCGCAGCCCGGTGAGGATCGGGGTGGCCCGGGCGGTGAGCGCCTCGTCGGCGAGGATCAGCTCGCGCTGCCGGGCCATGAGCACCGGGAGCAGCCTGGCGAACACGGCCAGCGCCACCAGCACGGGCCCGGCGGTCATGGCCGCGACGAGCGGCGAGAGCGCCAGCAGTCCGCCGAGCGCGGCGATCAGGGCGATGCCCAGCGCGCGGCTGCTGCGCAGCAGCGCGGACACGAGGTTGCGCAGCGTGTCCACTTGCTCCGTGAGCCGGGTGGCGGCGGCCGCGTCGGGAGGTTCGGCCGTACGGGCGGCGCGGGTGACGGCGGCGGTGACCACGGCGCGTACGAGGTCGTCGCGCAGCGGCTCCACGACGGCGGCCAGATGCGGGAACATCAGCCGGGTGGCCACGGCCTTGCCCAGCATCGCGAGTCCGAGGAGGGCGAGCCAGGCCAGCCCCGTGCCCGCGCTCCCGGTCAGGAAGCCCTGATCGATGGCCTGGGCGATGAGCAGCCCGGACAACCATGCCGGACCGGCTTCGACCAGGGACCAGGCCGTCGCCATGACGAGCGGACGCCTGCGGCGGCGCAGCAGGGTGAGCAGGAGCCCGCGTCCGCTCGCGGTGGACGGGTCCGGCGAGGGACGGCCGCGGGCCGCACGCCGATGGCGGGTCAGGGACGGGCCGGCCATGGGTCCTCCTTCCCCGCCACACCACCGCTGATCGCCTCGGGGGCGGGGGGCTCGGGGGCAGGGGGCTCGGGGGTAGGGCTGAAGAGGGTGCGGTAGTCGGGGTGACGCCAGAGGTCCTGGTGGGTGCCCTGGGCGCGGATCCGGCCGCTGTCGAGCCAGACGACCAGGTCGGCGCGGGCGGCGGTGGTGGCGCGATGGGCGACGACGAGCCGGGTGGAGCCGCGCATGCCCGCCACCAGCGTGCGGGTCACCTGCGCCTCGGTCACGGTGTCGAGGCTGGAGGTGGCGTCGTCCAGGACGGTCAGGCGGGGGCGCCGTACCAGCGCGCGGGCCAGGCCCAGGCGTTGGAGCTCGCCGCCGGACAGCGGCGCGGCGTCGGCGGGGGTCTCGTAGCCGTGCGGAAGGCGGAGGACGACCTCGTCGACGTACGCGGCGCGGGCGGCCCGCCGGACGGCCTCGCGGTCGAGCCCCGGGTCGCCGTAGCCGATGGCCGAGGCGAGGTCGCCGCCGAGGAGGACGGGCCGTTCGAAGGCGTAGGCGACCGCGTCCCGCAGCGCGTCCGGGTGTACGTCGGCCAGGTCGTGCCCGTCGAGCAGCACCGTTCCCCGGTCGGGGTCCGTCAGCCGCCCGGCCAGCAGGGCCAGCGTGGTCTTGCCCGCCCCGGACCGGCCGACGACGGCGGTCAGCGCCCCGGCGGGGATCTCCAGGTCGATGCCGTCCAGCAGGACGGCGTCCGCACGGATGACGGTGACGCCGCGGAACGACAGCGCCCCGGGACCGGCCGGCAACGGGCGGGTGCCGGGCGCCGGGGACGGCAGCGCCAGCACCTCCGCCACCCGCCGTGCCGCCGAACGGGCGTTGGCCAGGCCCGTCAGCCCGTCAATCTGGCCGAGGAGCCCCAGGCCGAGGGCGGTGTAGCCGGCCACGGACAGCAGTTGTCCCGGCTCCAGCCGGCCGTCCAGGAGGCCGAGCCCCGCCACGGCGAGGACCAGCACCTCCACCAGCGGCAGCAGCAGGGCGAGCTGCCACACGCCGCGCGCCTGGGCCCGCCACAGCCCGTGCCCGGCGCCGGACAGGTCGGCCAGCGGCGCGAGGACCCGGGTGATCTCGCGCTCGGCGGTCCCCGACGCCCGGATCGTACGGATGCCCGCCAGAGCCTCGGTGAGCCGTGCGGCGAGCCGGCCCTGGGCCTCCTGGTAGCGGCCGTACAGCCCGGACAGGCGGGTCACGAACACCCGCGTGATGATCGCCGCGACGGGCACGGCGGCCAGGAACGCGACGCCCGTCCACCAGTCGGTCACCAGCAGCGCGACGATCCCGCCCGCCGAGGTGAGGAGACCCGTCGCCAGGGACAGCAGCGTCAGCGGGACGGAGGCGACGGTGGCGGTGTTGTTCACCAGGCGGTTCGTCAGCTCGCCGACGGGGTGGGCCCGGGCGCCGGAGGCCCCGAGCGTGAGGACGTGCGTGACGTACCGCAGGCGCAGGGCCGACGTGGCGGACGCGGCGGTGGCCGCACCGGCCAGGGCCAGCACGAGGTCCGCGCACACCGTGACCGCAAGGAGGGACGCCAGGAGCCAGGCGGCCCGCCCGCCCTCACCGGCGAGCACGCCGTCCACGGCCGCGGCGAGCACGGCGGGCGTGGCCAGCGCGGCGGCCGAGCACACGACGGCGGACAGCGCCGTAACCGCCAACGGCCCCCACGCTCCCCGCGCGGCGAACCACAGAACCCCGTCGGCGGACCGCAGAACGCCGTCGGTGGACCTCGGAACCCCGTCGGCGTGGCGGTAAGTCGCCTGATCCCGCGGCGCGCCCGCTACCTGCTCCGACATCGTCTCCCTTCCGGACATCCCGCTTCGTGATCGGTGGGCCGGCTCACCCACAGGCCGTGAGCGCGCCGATGTGCGGTGAGGCCCGGGGCGGGCGCCCCGGGCCTCACTCAAGGTGTCATCCGGTTCTCACCGGGAACGCGGAGGCGTCCGGACGGCTCAGTACCAGCCACCGGTCGTGGTGACGGTCTGGGTGTTCATGGTGGAACCGCCGCAGTTGACGCTCACGTCGAAGCAGGTCATGTCGCAGTACATGAGCCCGGCCTCCTCGGTGGTCGGCAGCATGTCCAGGGCGGAGACGTTCAGCTCCATGGCATTCCTTCCTCTGGGGGTTGAGCGGGCGACCGCCTTGCGCGGCGCCCCTTTCACGGCCGGTGCCGGATGCCCGTACCGGCCGAGCTGGTGAGCTCCGCGCCCGGTCAGGCGCGGAGGAAGGCGACGACGCGGTCCAGGACGGCGGCGTCGCGGACGCCGTGCTGGAGGTCGTGGCCGCCGCCGGGGACCTCCATGTAGGTCAGTTCGGCGTCCATCGGCCCTCGGGCCAGGCGCAGTCGCGCGTACAGCCGTCGGGAGTGCGCGACGGGGATGATCGGGTCGTCGTCGCCGTGCACGATGAGCAGCGGCGATCGCAGGCGCCCGGCCAACCTCAGCAGGTCGCGCGGGCCGAGGTCGTCGTCGATGTCGGTGTGCCCGCCGAGCCGGTCCAGCAGGGCGCGTACCGGGGGCGGGCCGTCGCGGTACAGCGCCCGTCCGGACAGGAAGGGCGCGACGACCGCGGCGCGGGACCACAGGTCCGCCCGCGCGGCGCAGGCCAGCAGGGCGAGGTAGGCGCCGTAGCTGGCGCCGTACAACATCGGCCGCGGTGCGCCTGGCCTGCGGGCGGCGGCCAGGGCGCGGCCCAGGGCGAGGAGGTCGGCGAGGTCGGGGCCGCCCCAGGCGTCGCGGATGGCGTCGCGGTGGGCGTCCCCGTAGCCGGTGCTGCCGCGCTGGTTGGGCGCGACGACGGCGACGCCCGCCCTGGAGAGGCGCTGGAAGAGCGGATCGTGGGCGAACCGCCAGGCGGACTCGGGGCCGCCGTGCAGCGCGACCGCCACCTGACGGCTGGTCGCGGGGTCGCCGTACACGATCGCCTCGATCGGTCCCGCCGCGCCCGGATAGGTCAGTACGCGAGCCGGAGCACCGTCTTCGCCCGTGGGGCGGGACACGGAGCAACCGGCGATGTCGACCAGGCCGGGCGGGCGGTCGGGCGTGCTGTGGACGAGATGCAGGCCGCCGGCGCCCCAGCGGGCGACCGGGAAGATCGTCCCGGCGGGCAGGCCGACCTCGGCGCCGGCGTCCTCCGCCAGGTCGTGCAGGACGAGGTGGGAGCGGGTACGGCGGTTCACCGCGAGGGCCAGCCGCCGTCCCGAGGGGTTCAGCGCCAGCGGCGTCACCTCGCCTTCGAAGGCGTTCAGCCGCTCGGGGTGACGGGTGGGGCCGTCGTCGTCGCGGTCGCGTACGCCCAGCCGGTACGCGCCCTCGCGGAGCACGGCCGTCAGCAGCACGCCCGCGCGGGGCGCCGCCAGCAACACGTACTCGTCGTCCGCCGGGCCGGCCAGCGGGGTGAGGGAGCCGTCCGACGTGTCCAGGACCACAGTGACCGGTCCCGTCCCGGCCCTGGTCAGGGCGAGCCGGCGGCCGGTCTCGTCGAGCCAGGTCCCGCCCCTGACCGGGCAGGGCAGCGTGGCGATCCGCTCAGGCCGCTCCGGCCCGCCGGACAACCGCCACACCGCCGTACGCCCGTCAGGGCCGGTGGCCAGCGCCAGGGCGGCGATCCCCGGGGCCGCGCCCGCCACGACCCTGACCACACCGCCGTGGAAGACGGCCAGCTCGTGCTCCTCGGCGTCCTCGTCCTCGCGTGGCGGCGCGGTGACCAGGGTCAGGCGGTGCGCGCCGGCCCCGAAGCGGCACAGCAGCACGTCGCCGCCGTCCGTGGGTGTCGGCACGCTCGTCAGGGTCTCGCCGGCGCGGGTGCGCAGGACCCGCGGCCGGGCGCCGGCGAGGTCCCAGGTCTCCGGTACGAGGTGGCCGCGGCCGCGCCGGGCCAGGCAGGCGGCAAACCGGCCGTGCCCGGAGAAGCGGAAGTTGATACGGGTGACGTCCGGCAGGCGGTCCGCCGTGGTGGTGATGCTCGGGCTCATCGGACGTACCGCCCGGAAGTGCCGTCCGCCGTCCAGGGGCGCGGGCCGCCGTGACGGAGGCGGTGCAGGAAACTCAGGACGCCCGCCAGCCCGGTGTTCCAGCCGACGCCGATCGCCGTCCCGCCTTCGTCCGGCGTCACCAGCGACCCGGCGCGGACGACGGCACGGCTCCACAGGACCGCGGCCAGCTCCTCCGCCTGTGTCCGGTAGCCGGGTTCGTCCAGGAGATCGGCCAGGTCGAGCAGGTAATGACCGTCACCGGCCAGGCCGTGGCAGGCTGAGGTGCCCGAGACCAGGCGGCGTTCGTACACGGCGGCGGCGGCGCCCTCGGCGGCCTGCCGGAAACGCGGGTCGCCAGTGACCGCGTGCAGGCGGACGAGGAACGTCCCGATCCCCGACGATCCGCTGCACCAGTGCGGGAGCCTGCCGCCGCCGCCGGGTGACTCCGGCCACCAGGCCGTCCCGTCGCGGTGTTCGGCCGCGGCCAGCAGCGTCTCCCCCGCCGCCACGGCGATCTCCAGGCAGTCCGTACGATCCAGCGCGGCACCGGCGGCCAGCAGGAACGTCGCGATCCCCGCGACCCCGTGGGCGAAGCCGTAGTGCACGACGCCGGCCAGCGTGGAGTCGAAGTCGGCGGGAACGGGCCACAACACCTCGCCGTCGGTGTGCCGGGCCGCCTTGAGCAGGGCGTCGGCGCACTCGCCCGCGCGGTCGCCGAACCGGGCCTCGCCCGTCTCCCGCCAGAAGTGCAGCAGGGCCGTCCCGGTTCCGGCGAGGCCGTGGCACACGTCCGGGTTGGGCCAGGTGACCGGCAGGGTGAGCGCCATCTCGACGGCGGCGGCCCGTACCGGCTCGTCGCCGAGCAGGCGTCCCGCCTCGAACAGGCCCCAGGCGATCCCGGCCCGGCCGAAGTACAGGCCCGGGGAGGGCCGGTGCTCGCCTTCCAGGCGGCGGATCGTCCAGGCCGCGGCCTCCCGCAGGACCGTGACGGCGTCGGCCCGCGCCTCCGGGGTGAGCGCCTGGCCGGGGTCCGTCCGCGACATCGACGCGAGCAGGTGGAGCACCCCCGCCGAGCCGTACTGGACGGCGCACGGATCGGCCGTCGCGCCGAATCCGGGGGCGGGCCACAGGGCACCCGTGGGGTCGGCGGCGGCGAGCGCGTCCGGCGACATGGCGTGCCGGAGGTAGGCGAGGCCGTCCTGGAGGAGGCGGTCCTGTTCGGCCGTGCCCAGACGGCTCGCGCCGGGCGCCACGGACGGCACGCCCCGGGTGGACAGCTCGTCCAGGAAGTCCGCCGCCCGGCGCAGGTCCCAGCGTTCCCCGGGGTCCTCGGCCATCAGGCCGAGCAGCAGCGGGGTCATCGCGGTCATCGTCGGATCACCGGCGGCGGCGACGCCGGCCAGCGTGGACAGCCGCGCGTCGCGCGACCGCCCGCCGGAGGGCTCGTCGTCCAGCAACATCGGCGTGGACGCGGTGGCCAGGTGGTACAGCGTCGCGCCCAGCGCGTACAGGTCGGCGGCATGGCCGGGCGCGGGCGCGTGCACGGCCGCGGCACGCTGCTCGGGGGCCGCGTACCCCGGGGTGAAGCTCCGCTGTACGGGTTCACCGGGTACGGCGGCCAGCTCCAGGTCGATCAGCCGGCAGTCGAGCCCGGGAGTGATCATGACATTGTTCGGCGTCAGGTCGCGCAGCACGTACCCCTGGCCGTGCACGGTGGAGACCAGGGCCAGCAGGCTTCTGGACAGGCGCAGGACGGTCTCCGGCCACGCCGCGCCGCGACCGGCGCGGCGGTGCTCGCCGGCCCAGGTGCTCAGCGCGGTCCCGGGCAGCAGTTCCTGGGCCAGGAACAGGTTGTCGTCCTGCTCGAAGAGGGCCACCTTGCGCGCCGTGACGCCCAGCGGGGCGAACAGGTCGAGCATGTGCGCCTCATGGCGCAGCAGGTCACGCATGTCGCGCCCGTCGATCGAGGCGCCGAGGTGGGGGCGGGCCTGCTTGACGACCACCTCTCCCCCCTCGCGCCGGTCCTCGGCCAGGAACACCCCGCCCTTCGCGCTGTGCCGGATCGCCTTGCGCACCACGAACCGGCCGGCCAGCAGCACCTGCTCCGGGCGGCCCGCCTTCGGCGGCTCCGGCTCGAACGGGCACACCGCCCACGCCGGCGGCGAGTACCACGGGTCGCGCCGGTCGATCTCCTTCGTGCCGTCGGGCGCGGTCAGCCGGGACTCGTAGGTGCCGTCGTGGCCGAGTTCGCTCGGGGCGGAGAACACCCCGTACCGGTAGTGCACGAGACTTCCCGCCCGGTACGCGCGATCGGACAGGATCGGCGGCCCGCTCAGCGCGTACGTGGCCGCGTCCAGCTCCGCGGCGATCGCCACGGCGGCCCGGTCGTCCGGCGGGTACACGGTGACGAACTTGCCGACCGAGCCGCGCGGCGTCTCCCGGGACAGGAGCCTGGCCACCTCCTGGAGGTCGGAGGCGAACTTGAACGCGCACCCGTGGCGGCCCAGCACGTCGACGACCCGGGCCAGCACCAAGGGTGCCGAGAGCGGCGTGGCCGAGACGTGCAGCTTCCAGCCCTGCGACCGCCCGGCGGAGTCCACCGGCGTCACGTACGTCCACGGGGTGCCGGTGCGGATCTCCCAGCCGCCGACCGTCGCCGGCTGCCCCGTCGCCGGTTGTCCGGTCACCGGCTGCCCGGTCGCCCGCGCCAGCGCCGCCCTGGCGACGTCCTGGAGCAGGGGACGATCCCCCTCGCGGCGCTCACCGTTGTCCATGGACTCACTTCCGTCCTCACATCCGTGCCCGAAAGATGACCGGTCCCGGCGTCGCCTGCGACGTCCGGGCACTCGGCCTGCGACGACGGTACGGCGGCGACTTGTGGCCGACATGTGGCCGAACTCCGCCGCTTGAAGTCCTGGGGTGCGCCGGGTGATCGGTGCCGCAACCCGGCCACAAGGTTCCGCACGCCACCTCCGAACGGCGACGCTCGCCCGGCTCGTCCGGGACCGTATGACGCCCCGAACGAGTCAAGCCCGCGCGCCGGGGGCGGACACGCGGGCCGGTTGACTTCAGAGCAGGTCAGAGCAGGTCAGTCACATCACCCAGACCTTCCACGACCGTCCTGCCGCAGCCGGTGAACCCGCAGGACATCATGCAGCCGGAGAGCTGGGCTTCCTCGAGGGCGGGAAGCATGTCGAGGGCGGAGATATCGAGTTCCATGCGGCCGACTGTTCACCACCGGCCTTGTGACTCACCTGTGGCCGCCTGCCCACCCGGCGAGGACGCCGTAGTGCGTTCACAAGCCGGCCACAAGCCACCCGTGACGCCCCCGCTATTCAGCCGTCGGCCGGGAAGAAACTCCGGGACGGCCGCGAACCAACCGTCGTGCTGCGGCATCCAACAAGATCACAGCCTGGGAAGGGGACCCACGTGATCATCTGCCGGGACCGGCGCCTCCGCAGCGGCGACCACACCGCCGCGAGCAGGCCCACAGCAGGGCGTCCGCCCACGGCCCGGAACGCGCGCGCCACCGTGAGCGCGCCCCGGGCACGATGACCCGCAGGCGCGCCCCGCGCTCCCCACAGCAGATCGACGTGACCCGCCTGCCCGACGACGTCGTGGCGATCGTCGACGCCCTTGAGCCCGGCGAGAACGTGATCCTCACCCGGGACGGCGCCTCGATCGCGACGATCTCCAGCACCGTCGCCGTGGTCCAAGGCGCCGTCGTCGATCGCGCCGCGCCGGACGAGACCGACGACCAGCCACCGGTCGACTACGAGAGCGTGACGGTCGTGGCCACCGCGATGGAGTTGTCGGCCGCGGCCCGGGTCGCCCTCTCGACACAGCTCGGGGCGGACTACGTCGTGCTCGACCTGCACGCGGCGCCCGTGACGGCCGATGTGCTGCTGGTGCCCGCGGGCAGCCCGCAGCTGATCGCGGGTCTCCGGTCGATGTTCCCGAAGGCCCGCGTCGTCGTCACCGAGATCGAGGACCCCGAGCTCGGTGTCCGGTACGACGGCCCGATCCGGCGCCTGCTGGACGCCGGCGCCGACGCGTACCTGCCTCCGGCGACCCTCCCGATCCTGGCCAGGCAGCTCGACCACACCCTGAACCAGGGACGCGAGCTCACCGGCGGCGGCACGGCGGCACCCCTGCAGATCGCACCGGCCGCCGCTCCGGACGATCCGGACGACTGACCATCTGAAGGCCGGTCACCTCCGGCGGTTGCCCGGGCGCGGCGGGTCTGCCGAGTTGTGCCCGTACCGGGCCCTGGAAACCGGCGGGGACGCGGAACGTGAGGTGGCAACCCGCCTGGCCGATCCGGCAGCCTTCAGGCCGCCGCGGAAGTCGCCGGACGGCCGCCGTCACCGGCGCGAGCACCAGCAGCCGTACGCCCGCCGTCTGGGCGGGCGCCGCTCAGGCTGCCAGACGATGCGGGCGACCGGGCGAGGGCTCTGCGCACCTCACCCCGTTCGGGGTCGTAACAGGCGCGGGTCCGGAGTCGCACGGGTGCGTACCGGCAGGGCGGTCAGGCCGTGCATGAGCATTCCCTCCCGCCAGGCGAGCCGGTCCGCCGGCACGGCCAGTTCGAGCACGGGGAAACGTTCGAGCAGTTGCCGGAAGGCGATCTCGCCCTCGACGCGGGCCGGCGGGGCGCCCAGGCAGTAGTGGATGCCGTGACCGAAGGCCACGTGCTGGGCGGGTTTGCGGGTGATGTCGAAACGGTCCGGGTCGTCATAGGCCGCTTGCCCATAGGCCACGGCTCGGGTGCGCCGGACTTGCTCGATGGTCGCGTTCCCTTGCCCGATCCCGCCGTTCTGCGGAGAGGGACGGCGGCGGACCTGGACGATGATCAGGTGGCGGCTATGATCGCAGCAGCCTTCATCCGGAGCTGGTGAGGCACTCTCCGACGCCGTGAGGTATCCGTGGCCAGCAACACACTCTTCGGCCGCCGTGCCGAGCTCGAGGAGCTGTCCGGTTTTCTCGGCGCGGCGCGGCGGCAGGGCGACGCGCGGCTGATGTGGGGTGACCCCGGCATCGGCAAGTCCGCCCTCCTGGCCGCCGCGGCCGAGCTGGCCGTCACCGCGGGGATGCGGGTGCTGCGGGCGTCCGGGTCGGAGTTCGAGGCCGACGTCAGCTACTCCTGCCTCAACCAGCTCCTCCTGCCGGTCGAGGCCGACATCCGGCGCCTGCCGCCGGAGCTTCGGGAGGCGTTGTCGGTGGCGCTGGGGTTCGGCGCCGGCGCGCCCACCGACGCGCTCCTGGTCTGCAACGCCGCCCTCTTGCTCGTCAAGGAGGTCGCCGCCGGGACGCCGCTCGCCCTTCTCGTGGACGACGTCCAATGGATCGATCGGGCCAGCGCGGTCGTGCTGGGGTTCGTCGCCCGCCGTCTGCAGGGCGTACGGGCCGCGCTGCTGATCTCCGCCAGGACGGGGGCGGTGAGCTCCTCGGCGCCACGGGGGCTGACCGAGATGGTCGTCCAGCCGCTGGAACGGACGGCGGCGGGGCAACTGGTCGACGACAACTTCCCGGACATGCCGGTACGCGTCCGGAAACGGCTGCTCGACCTGGCACAGGGCAATCCGCTGGCGCTGACGGAGTTACCTTCGACGCTGCTGGGCGCGACGCATCCCGCGGTGGCGCACTCGGAGGTGGTCCCGCTCAGCGACCGGCTCCAGGCGATGTTCGCCGCGCGGATCGCCGACCTGCCGGAACCGACCCGGAGAACGCTCCTGCTGGCCACGTTCGAGGGCACCGGCGACGTCCGGGTGCTCAGGGCCGCCCTGCCGGACGAGGCCGGGCTGGCCGACCTGGCCCCCGCTGAGCGGGCGCAGCTCGTACGCGTGGACGACGCCACGGCGCGGATCGCGTTCCGGCACCCGCTGATCAGGTCGGCGATCGTGGCGGGGTCCACGCACGAGGAGCGCCGTACCGCGCACGTCGCCCTCGCCGGCGCCCTGACGGGTGACCAGGAACGTCGCGCGTGGCACCTCGCGGCAGCCGCCGTCGGCCCCGACGAGACGGTGGCGGCGCTGCTTGAGGACTCGGCGCATCGCATCATGCTGCGCGGTGACGCGTTCGCCGCGGTCGCCGCGCTGATCCGGGCGGCCGAGCTGAGCGTGACGAGCGCCGATCGGGGGCGGCGGCTCTCCGAGGCCGCCTACATCGGCGCCGAGGCGAGCGGAGCCCTGGACGACGCCAAGACGCTCCTGACCGACGCGCGGCGGGCGGCTCCCGACTCCACCGGCTCGCTGCACGCCGCCAACGCGGCCGCGTTCCTGATGCTCAACGGGGACGGCGACGTCGCCACCGCCCACCGGCTCCTGGTCGGCGCCATCGAGACCGCCGAGCACGGCTATCGGGCCGAGGATCCCGCGCTCGTCGAGGCCATGCACACGTTGATGCTGCTGTGCTGGTACGGCAGCGCGCCCGAGTACTGGGAGCCGTTCTACCGGGCGTTGGGCCGGCTGGAGCCGCGACCGCCCGACGTGTTGTCGCTGGCGAGCAGGACCTTCCCCGACCCGGTCCGCACGGGGGCGTCGGCGCTGGCGAGCAGCCAGGTCATCCTCGACACCCTCGCGGACGAGACCGACCCCACGCGGATCATGCGGGTCGGCACGGCCTCGGTCTATCTGGACCGCCTGGGTGACTGCCGCGAGTCCTCGTGGCGGCTGGTCCGGCAGGGACGGGAGGGGGGCGCGCCCCGCAGGCACCTCGGCGCCCTCATGCACCTGTGCCTGGACGACTACCTCGTCGGCCGATGGGACGAGGCCGAGGAGCTCGCCCGCGAGGGACAGCAGGTCTGCGACACCAGCGGCTTCTCCTTCTTCGCCTGGTATTTCCGGTACAACAGCGCGATCCTCGCCGCCGGACGGGGACGCTTCGACGAGGCGTACGCGCTCGCCGACGAGATCACCCACTGGGCGCTGCCGCGCGGTGTGACGGCCGCGGCGCTGTTCGCCCAGCATCCGCGTACCCTCGCGGCGCTGGGCCAGGGAGACTTCGGCGCCGCCTTCCACCACGCCGCCGCGCTGAGCCCGCCCGGCGCGCTCGCCTCGTACGTGCCTCACTGCACGTGGGTCATGTTCGACCTCGTCGAGGCGGCGGTGCGGACCGGGCGGATGGCCGAGGCCAGGGCGCACGTCGAGGGGATGCGGGCCGCCGGCGTGGCCGGATTGTCGACCCGGATGACGCTGCTCCAGGCGGCGGCGGAGTTCCTCGTCTCCGATGACGACGAGGCGGGGGCGCGGCTGGAGTCGCTGCTGTCGGGCCACGCGGCCGAACGGTGGTTGTGGGACGCCTCCCGCGCCCGGCTCGTCCTCGGCGAGAGACTGCGTCGTGACAGGTCGGCGTCGCAGGCGCGCCGGCACCTGCTCGTCGCGCGTGACGGCTTCGCCGCGATGGCCGCCGCCCCCTGGGCCGAACGGGCGCAGAACGAGCTGCGTGCCGCCGGACACCGGCCGGCCGAGACGCCGTCCGGCGGCCCGGTCGCCCTGACCGCGCAGGAGTTGCAGATCGCCGAGCTGGCCGCGAGCGGTCTGACCAACAAACAGATCGCGGAGCGGCTGTACCTGTCGCACCGGACGGTGGGCGCGCACCTGTACCGCATCTTCCCCAAGCTCGGCGTCACCTCGCGCGCGGGGCTCAGGGATGCGCTCTCCCCGGATGCCGAAGCCCCGCGCTGAGCTCGTCGGCCTGCGCCTCCTTGTCCTCCAGCAGCCGTTCCAGCAGGCGGCGGGTGGTGGGGTCGTCGGCCCCGACC
Organism: Nonomuraea spiralis; assembly: GCF_014648435.1. Taxonomy (GTDB): domain Bacteria; phylum Actinomycetota; class Actinomycetes; order Streptosporangiales; family Streptosporangiaceae; genus Nonomuraea; species Nonomuraea spiralis. The sequence goes on along the minus strand of NZ_BMRC01000007.1, from coordinate 23,169 downwards.
CAGCGCACCGCCTCCTGCAGCGACTGGATGAGGATCCGCGCGCCCACGAGATCCTGCGTCACGACGCCGGTCAGATCGCCGTCCTGGAACGTCTGGTAAGTGACGCGCGAGCGCTCGGGCAGGTGCCGCGGGTCATGACCGGCGGTGAACCCGAGCTGGGCGATGCGGGTCGCGAGCAGCCGCGCGCCGGCGCGGTCACGGTCGGCGCAGCCGTAGAGGAAGTCCGCGACCGGCCGGTGTGAGGGCCCGCGGACGAGCAGTGCGTGCTGCTCGTACTGCAACGAGGACACTACCAGGCTGGCCAGCAGCACGTTCAGCAGGTGCGCGACCGCTTTCAGCTCGGCCCGGTTCGACGGCGTGACCGCGCCGTCGTCCGCGTCGAACAGGGCCCGGTCCCGGATCTCCCGCATGCGCAGGACGGCCGGCGGCTCTGGAGGACTCGTCACGTGTCGATGGTCGGGCACCCGCCGGAGCGGCGCATCCGTCAAATGACCTAACCGCATCGGCGGTTAGGTCATCGGCCGCCGTGGGCGCTCAAGGCGGGAGTCGGATGACTGATGTGGCACGGCGGGGGCGGCGCCCACAGTGGGCTGCGACCGGACCCCACCAGTGAGGAGTGATGCGATGATCATCAGCCACGGCTTCCACGCCACCATGACCGCGCCGCCCGGCAGAGGCGATGACCTGGTCGCGGCCCTGCTCGACGCGCCGTCCCTGCCGGACGACGACTGCGTCGTCTTCCTCGTCGGCCGCTCGGCCGGCGATCCGGACACCGTCCACGTCACCGAGGGCTGGGTCAGCGAGGAGGCCCACGCCAGGTTCTTCGCGAGCGAACGGGCCCAGGCGTTCACCGCCGCCCTGCGTCCGCTGCTGGCCGGGCCACCGCGGTACACCGACGAGGTCCCCGTCGGCGGCAAGGCCGCGCTGTGAACGAGACCACCACGGCCCGCCCCGGCCTCGACCCCGAGCTGCGCGCGCTCCTCGCCGACCTGCCCCTCACGTCCGGGCTCGACGCGGAGGCGCTCGCCCGGCTGCGCCGGCTGCCGTCCACGCCGGTCGACGCGATCCTGCGCGGCCACGCCGCCGACCACCGCGAGATCAGCGCCCCCGTACCGTTGTCGATCTTCACTCCGGCTCGGGCCGATCAGGCGCCGGCCCCGTGCGTCTACTGGGTCCACGGCGGCGGCATGGTCATGGGAGACCGCTTCTCGCAGATCGACATCCCCCTGGACTGGCTCGACCTGTTCGGCGCCACCGTCGTCTCCGTGGAGTACCGGCTGGCGCCGGAGGCCACCGGCACGACCCCGGTCGAGGACTGCTACCGGGGCCTGCTCTGGGTCGCCGAGCACGCCGGCGAGCTGGGTGTCGACCCGGGCCGCATCATCGTCGCCGGAGCCAGCGCCGGTGGTGGCCTGGCCGCCGGGCTCACCCTGCTGGCCCGTGACCGGGGCGCGCCTTCGATCGCCGCACAGGTGCTGGTCTGTCCCATGCTCGACCACCGCGACAACACCACCTCCAGCCACCAGTACGCCGGCGACCCCGGTGTCTGGACCCGCGAGATGAACGAGTTCGGCTGGCGGTCGCTCATCGGCCGGGGGGAGGTGTCCGGCTACATGTCGCCGGCGATCGCCGACGATCTGTCCGGCCTGCCGACCACGTACGTCGACGCCGGGACGGCCGAGGTGTTCCGCGACGAGGGCGTCGCGTTCGCCACTCGGATCTGGGCCGCCGGCGGCCAGGCGGAACTGCACATCTGGGCGGGCGGCTGCCACGGCTTCGACGCGCTGTTCCCCGGGGCCCGGATCTCGGTCGCTGCCCGCCGTACCAGGAACGACTGGCTCGCCCGGGTCCTGCGGACGTCTGCCGGGGCCGGTCGGTGAGCGCCCACGACCGTGCCGCGTTCCTGCACGAGTTCGCGCGCGCACCCTTCACGGTCGGCGCGGTCGCGCCGAGCGGCGAGCCGCTGGCCGAGCTGATCACCGCGCCCGTGCCACGGGACGGCGACCCGCTGGTCGTCGAGCTCGGGCCGGGTACGGGGGCGTTCACGGCGGCGATCCAGCACCGGCTCGGCGGGCGTGGCCACCACCTGGCCGTCGAGGTCAACGAACGGTTCGCGCGACGCCTCGCCACCCGGTACCCCGAGATCGACGTCGCCGTGGCCGACGCCCGGGACCTTCGCGAGATGCTCGCGGAACGCGGCCACCACCAGGCGGACGTGATCGTGAGCGGACTGCCCTGGGCGGCGTTCACCGCGAGCCGGCAACACGACCTGCTCGACGCCCTCACCGGCGTCCTCGCCCCGCACGGCGCGTTCACCACGTTCGCGTACGCGCACACGCGATGGGCTCCGCCGGCCCGGCGGCTGCGGCGGTCGCTGGACGGGCTGTTCGAGGAGGTCGTGGTCAGCCGGACGGTGTGGGCCAACGTGCCGCCCGCGTTCGTCTACTTCTGCCGGCGGCCCCGCGTCCCGGCCCTGGCCTTCGGTTGGCGGGGCCGGTCGTGACCCTGCCGCGGAAGGCCCGGCCGGCCGTACGACCGGTCGGCGAGGACCACCGGGCGACGCCCTTCGAGTTGTTCTTCGACCTCGTCTACGTCTTCGCGATCACGCAGCTCACCGGCTCCATGGCCCGCGAACGCGACGCCGGCGGCGTGCTCCGCGGCCTGCTGATGCTGGCGCTGCTGTGGGGCACCTGGTCCGGCTACACCTGGCTGGGCAACCATTCCCGGGCCGACGGTGGTCTGCTGCGGGGCGGGATGGTCGTCGCGATGGCGGCGATGTTCGTGGTCGGCCTGACCATCCCGGAGGCGTGGGCCGGCGGGCCGGGCGCCCTCGTGCTGGTGGGCGCCTACCTGCTGGTCCGCTGGGTGCACCTCGTGGTCTTCGCCGTGGCCGCGGACGGCGACACCGGGCTGCGGCGTCAGATCGCCATCACCTGGCTGCCCATGACGGCGAGCGCGGCGCTCCTGGTGTCGGGGACATTGCTGGGGAGCTGGACGCAGGTGCTGCTGTTCGCCGCCGCCCTGGTGGTGGACTGGGCGGGCATCTATCTCACGGCCAGGAACGGTCACTGGCGGCTGCGCAGCCCGGCGCACATGACCGAGCGGCACGGGCTGTTCCTGATCCTGGCGATCGGCGAGTCGATCGTCGCCGTGGGCGCCGGCGCCGCGGGACGGCCCGTCAGCGTGGCGCTGCTGCTCGCGGCCGTCCTCGGCATCGCCCTCGCGGTGTGCCTGTGGTGGCTCTACTTCGACGTGGCGGCCGAGGCGGCCGAGCGCGGGCTGCGCGGCGTACGCGGCGAGCGGCAGGTCATGCTGGCCGTCGAGGGCTACACCTACGGGCACTTCCCCATGATCGCCGGAATCCTGCTCACCGCTCTGGGCGTCGAGGGCGTGGTCGCGCACGCCGGCGGGAGTGCGCCCTTGGGTGTGTTCTCCGCACTCGCGCTCCATGGCGGGGTCGCGCTCTACCTCGTGGGCCATCTGCTGTTCAGGCTCCGGATGCGGCGCACGCTCGGCCGCCGGCGACTGGTCGCCGCCTGCGCCGTCCTGGCCGCCGCGCCGCTCGCCGCGGTTCTCCCGCCGCCGGTCGGACCGGCCGTCGTGGTGGCCGTCCTGGCCGTTCTGATCGCCGTCGAGAGCACCGTAACCCCAAGAGAGGAAGGACCATGACCGGCTGTCACCGCAGCGTCATCTCGCTCCAGGTCAACGGCGTGCCGCACCGGCTGGACGTCGACAATCGCAGGACGCTGCTGGACGCCCTGCGCGAGGACCTCGGCCACACCGGCCCCAAGAAGGGCTGCGACCAGGGCCAGTGCGGCGCGTGCACCGTGCTCCTCGACGGCCGGCGGGTGGTCTCCTGCCTGACGCTGGCGGTGGCCGCCGGGGGCGCCGGGATCACGACCGTCGAAGGACTGGCCGATGACGGCGAACTGCTGCCGCTGCAGCGGGCGTTCGTCCGGCTCGACGGCTTCCAGTGTGGATACTGCACGTCCGGGCAGCTCTGCTCGGCGGTCGGGATGCTGGCCGAGCACAGGGCGGGCTGGCCCAGCGCGGTCACCGCCGACGTGTCCCCGGACGGCCCGGCGCCGGCACTGGACGCGGCGGAGGTGCGCGAGCGGATGAGCGGCAACCTGTGCCGCTGCGGCGCCTACCCGTCCATCGTCCGCGCCGTGCTCGGCACGGCTGCCCGGGAGGAGACCGCGGGATGAAGGAGTTCGCCTACGAACGCGCGGCGGACGTCCGTGACGCGCTGATCGCGGCCGGCGGCGGCGCCCGGTACCTGGGCGGCGGCACCAACCTCGTCGATCTGATGAAGGCGGGGGTGGAGGCCCCCACGAGGCTGGTCGACGTACGGCGGCTGCCGCTCGCCGGCGTCGGCGAGGCGCCGGACGGCGGTCTGGTCATCGGCGCCACCACGACCAACAGCGACCTCGCCGCCCACCCGGACGTACGGCGGCGCTTTCCGGCGCTGAGCCAGGCGGTGCTGGCCGGCGCGTCCGGCCAGCTGCGCAACATGGCCACGGTGGGCGGCAACCTGCTGCAGCGGACCCGGTGCGCCTACTTCGCCACGCAGGTGTGCAACAAGCGCGTCCCCGGCACGGGTTGTCCCGCGATCGCCGGTGAGCACCACAACCACGCCATCCTCGGCTGGACACAGAGCTGCGCGGCCACCCATCCGTCCGACATGGCGGTCGCGCTGCTGGCGTTCGACGCGGTCGTGCGGTACGAGACGCTCGACGGCCCCGGGGAGATCCCGCTGGAGGAGTTCTATCCGCCGGTCGGTGACACCCCGCACCGCGAGACGGCGCTGCCGCCGGGGGCGTTGGTCACGGCGGTGGTCCTGCCGGGGAGCGCGGTGTCCCCGCGCTCGCGCTACCGCAAGGTGCGCGAACGCGCGTCCTACGCCTTCGCCACCGTTTCCGTCGCGGCGGCGCTCGACCTGGACGGCGGCTCGGCGCGGATCGCTCTCGGCGGGGTCGCCTCGCGGCCCTGGCGCGCCCGGACCGCCGAGGCGTTCCTGCTGGACGCGCCCCTGTCGGCCGAGGTGTTCCGGGCCGCCGCCGAGGCCGAGCTCGCCGCCGCCGAACCGCTGCCGGGCAACGGCTACAAGGTGCGGCTGGCCGGCAATCTCATCGAGACCGTGTTGAAGGAGCTGCGGCCATGAAGAACGCGGTCGGGGTCGCGCAGCCGCGCGTCGAGGGCCGGGCCAAGGTGACCGGCGCCGCCCGCTACGCCGCCGACGTGCCCGTACCAGGTCTGGCCTTCGGGGTGGTCGTCCTGTCCACCGTGTCGCGTGGCCGCGTCCTGGACGTCGACGTCTCCGCCGTCCAGGACATGGCCGGCGTGCTGGGCGTGATCGACCACCGGAACGCGCCCCGCCTCGACCCGGCGGCGGGCGGCTTCTTCGGCCCGGACGGCCAATTACAGCTGTTGCAGGACGAGGTGATCCCCTTCGCCGGCCGGCCCGTCGCGCTCGTCGTGGCCGAGACGCTGGAGCAGGCCCGGACGGCGGCCGAGGCGCTGCCGGTGACCTACGACGAGGAGCCGCACGACACGGCCTTCTCCGCCGATCACCCGGCGAGCCGTCCGGCGGTGACGATCTTCGACGAGCCCGTGGACGTCGGCGACGTGGAGGCGGAGCTCGCCGCGTCCTCGGTGGTGGTCGAGGAGCGGTACCGCACCCCCGAGGAACACTGCAGCGCCATGGAGCCGCACTCGGCGACCGCGTGGTGGGAGGGAGAGCGGCTGGAGGCGATCGACTCCGACCAGGCGCCGTTCTCCATAGCCCGCACCCTGGCCACGCTGTTCTCCTTGAGCCCGGACCTGGTACACGTACGCACCGAGCACGTCGGCGGCGGCTTCGGCTCCAAGGGGCTCTGCGGTCCGCAGCTGATCCTGGCGGCGATGGCCGCTCTGCTGTTCGGCCGGCCCGTACGGGTCACACTCACCCGTCCCCAGGTGTTCCTGGCGACCGCGATGCGGCCCGCGACCGATCAGCTCGTCCGGATCGGCGCCGACGCGGACGGCCGCCTGCGGGCGATCCACCACGAGGCGGCGTTCGAGATCTCGCCGCTGGTGGAATACCTCGAAGGATGCACCGAGCTGACCAAGACGCTCTACGCGGCGCGGGCGATCCGTACCCGGCTCAGCGCGGTCCCGCTCGACATCCTGCCGCCGTACTCGATGCGGGGGCCGGGGGCCGCGCCCGGGTCGTTCGCCCTCGAATCGGCCATGGACGAGGTGGCCGAGCGGCTGGGCGTGGATCCGCTCGAACTGCGACTGCGCAACGAGCCGGTGACCGGTCCGGTGTCCGGCCTGCCGTTCAGCAGCCGCAACCTGGTCGCGTGCCTGCGCGAAGGCGCCCGCAGGTTCGGCTGGGACACACGCGATCATCGGCCCCGGCGGCGGCGGGAGGGAGCGCTGCTGACCGGCACGGGGCTGGCCGCCACATCCTTCAGCGCCGGGGCGTTCCCCTCGTCGGCCACGATCACCGCCGAGCCGGACGGCACCTTCACCGTGGCCATCGGCGCCACCGACCTCGGCACCGGCGCGCGCACCGCGCTGACCGCGATCGCCGCCGACGCGCTGGCGGTCGGCACGGAACGGATCCGGTTGCGGATCTCCGACAGCGGCCTCGGTCCCGCGTGGGGCGCGGGCGGCTCCCGGGGGACCACGTCCTGGGGGTGGGCGATCATCGAGGCCGCGGAGAAGCTGCGCGCCCAGGGGTGCCGCGGTACGGTCACGGCCGACACCACGGGGTCGCTCGGCGGGTTGCCGGCACGCGAACGACATTCGTTCAGCGCCGTGTTCGCCGAGGTGACCGTCGATCCGATGACGGGCGAGGTGCGGGTACGCCGGTTGCTCGGGATGTTCGCCGTGGGCCGCGTGGTCAACCCGCTCATGGCCCGCAGCCAGGTCGTCGGCGGCATGATCGGCGGGCTCTCCATGGCGTTGCACGAGGAGGGCCTGCGCGATCCGGTCTCCGGCCGGCACGTCAACGCGGACTTCGCCGGGTACCACATCGCCGCGCACGCCGACGTACCCGACATCGAAGCCGATTTCGTACCCGATCACGAGCCCGGCATCCCCATGGGCGTCAAGGGCGCCGGCGAGATCGGCAACGTCGGCACGGCCGCCGCGATCGCGAACGCCGTCTGGCACGCCACCGGGGTCAGGCAGAGATCCCTGCCGATCCGTCTCGATCGCGTGCTGGAGTGAGGCGCCTGGCGTCCTGGCTCGGCGGCACGCCGAACTGGCGGCGGTACTCGCGGCTGAACTGCGACGGGCTGGAGTAGCCGACACGACGGCTGACCCCGGCCACGTCGCCCGGGGCCGCGGCGAGCTGGAGGCGCGCCTGCTGGAGCCGGATCTGCTTCTGGAACTGGATCGGGCTCATCGCGGTGGCGGCCTGGAAGTTGCGGTGGAAGGCCGAGACGCTCATCCCCGCCAGTCTGGCCACGTCCTCGACGCCGAACGGCTGCGCGTAGTGGTCGCGGATCCACCGCACCGCGCGGGCGACATGGCTGAGGCTGCTGCCGGGCAGCCCGAACTGGCGCACGATCGCGCCCTGCTCGCCGGTGATCAGCCGCCAGAGGATCTCCCGCTTGACGAGCGGCGCGAGGACGGCGATGTCGCTCGGCCGGTCGAGCAGGCGAAGCAGACGGATGACGGCGTCGAGCAGCTCGGCCGGGGCGGTGCTGACCGCCAGGCCGGGCGGCGCGTCGTCGCCGAGTTCCGGCAGAGCGCCCGGAGCCGCCTGCAGCAACACCTCCGCGATGGCCTCCGGATGCAGGGTCAGCCCGACCCCCAACCCGGGTCGTTCCGCGTCGGCCCTCGCGAAGTGGGCGGTCACCGGCAGGTCGACCGAGGCGACGAGGTACTGCCCCGCTCCGTACTCGTACAGGCGGTCGCCCAGCGCGAAGCGTTTCGTTCCCTGGGCGACGACCGCCAGCACCTTGCCGTAGGTCGTCGGGGCCGGGGGCCGGGGGCGTTCGGCCTTGAAGATCACGACGTCCTCGATGGGCGTGCCGAGATCGGGCCGAGCGTGGCGGATGAGGAGGTCGCGCAGCTCGTCGAGGGCCATGACGCCCATCCAAACACCCCGCGGGCCCCGGCGACAGGCGGCTCGGCCCTCGGCGGGTGGCCGGTCACTACGGTGGCGGGTATGCGAGTATTCGTTTCGATCGACATGGAGGGTGTCGCGGGCGTCGCGACCCTCGACCAGGCCGTGCGCGGCGGCACCGGCTACCCGCGGGCCCAGGAGCTGATGACCGCCGAGGCCGACGCCGCCGTACGGGGCGCCTTCGACGCGGGCGCCGAGGAGGTCGTGGTCAACGACAGTCACGGCACCATGGACAACCTTCTGCACGCCGGGCTGGACCCGCGGGCCCAGGTGGTGACCGGCTCCCCCAAGCCGCTGGCCATGATGCAGGGCATCGCCGAGGGGGACGCGGTCGCGCTGTTCGTCGGCTACCACGCGGCGGCGGGCGAGCAGGGCGTACTGGCACACAGTTTCTCCGGCACCTTCCGCCAGATCCGCGTGAACGGCAGGCCGGTCGGCGAGTTGGAGGTCAACGCGCTCTACGCCGCGTCGCTCGGCGTACCGGTGGGCCTGGTCACGGGAGACGACCTGGTGTGCGCCGCCGCCGCGAAGACGCTGCCCGGAGTGGTGACCGTACCGGTCAAGCGGGCGGTGGGCTTTCACGCGGCGACCTCCCTGCATCCCTCCGTGGCGACCGAACGCATCAGGGCCGCCGCCCGCGACGCCGTCTCGGGCCACGCCAGGCTGGAGTGCCCGCCGGTCGAGGACACCCTGCACGTCGAGATCGACTTCACCACACCGCTGGCCTGCGACTACGCCATGTACGTGCCCGAGGCGCGGCGCGCCGGCGGCCAGGGCCTGGTACGCGAGGTCGGCAACGCGACGGACCTGATCAGGCTGATCTCCACCTGCCTCCACCTGTCGGCGCAGGCGACGAGGGAAACGGCCGCGGTGGCGGCACGGCGCTGACCCCTCACCGGCCGGCGGGGACCAGTGTGGCCGCGCGGCGGGTCACCGCGGCGGCGCCCGTCCCGGCCAGGACGAAGAGGGCGGCCAGGCCCGCCCAGCCCGGGGTGCCGTGTTCGACGGCGGTGGTGGCGAGGATCGGGGAGAGCATGGAGGCGATCGCGTAACCGGCCTGGCTGAGGCCCTGGTAGGCGCCGGCGCTGCGCTGGTCGGCCAGCTCGAAGGCCATGCCCCAGCCGCCCGCCTCGCCCAGGATCTCCCCCATGGTGTGGGCCGACGCGGCCAGGACGAACAGGACGCAGGCGACGATCACGCTTCCGTAGCCGGCCAGGGCGTACAGGCCGCATGCCGTCGCGAGCAGCCACGACGCGCGCCTGACCGTACGGCCGGCCGCGCGTACGTCGCCGGTGCCGCGCGAGGCGCGCACCTGGAGCGCGGCCACGAGCACGGTGTTGAGGACGAGGAGCGCGGAGATGATCGCGGTGGGCGCGCCGGTGGTGGCCACCCAGAGCGGCATGCCGACGGTCAGCAGCCCGAACTGCGTGGCCACCACGGCGTTGCACGCCACGCTCGCGAGGTACCTACGGTCCCGCAGCGGCGACGGCCCGGCGGACGCGGCGCCCTCCCCGGCGGCGGCCGTCCTGGCGGCGGTCATCCTGGCGGCGAGCTCCGGCACCCGGCGCCCGAGCCCGGCCAGCGGCACGGTGGCCGCCAGCAGCAGGACCCCGGCGACGACCACCGCCACCCGGTACGCCTGCGCGGTGCCGATCAGCAGCGCCGCCGCGGCGGCCAGCGTGCCGAGGCCGATGAAGACGTTCGTGACCACGCGCATCCGGGCCCGGACCTCGACCCGCTCCGGACCGGTGTACCAGCGCGCCAGCATCGCCTGCTTCGACGCGGAGCCCGCCGAACGCATGATCACGGCCAGGCAGGCGATCAGCGTGAACGCGACGGCGTCGGAGACGAACGAGTACGCCAGCAGCGCGACCCCGTTGAGCCCGGTCGCCACCGTCTGGACGTGGTGCGCGCCGACCCGGTCGGCCAGCCACCCTCCCGCGTACGAGGCCAGCACCCCGGTGCCGCCCGCGATGCCCAGTCCGAGACCCACCGTCGTCGTGCCGAGCCCGACGACGAGCGTGAAGTACAGCGTGCTGACGGCGTAGAAGACGCCGCTGGAGAGCGCGAACGCCATCGTGCTGACGGTCAGTGAGCGGGCGACGCGGTCCGTCGGGAGGAAGGTCTGGATCACGGGGCCTTTATCCCGCGACGGGGTCTTTGGGGCCAATTGATGTAGCGTATGGCTTCATGCCGGGGCTGATCGAGTACGAGCTCGCGGGGATGGACGTGGCCGACGTCCGCTTCGCCATCTCACCGCTCAACGAGCTCACGTTGTCGTTGCGCACGTTCCGCGACCCCGGGCGCTATCCCGTGCACCTGCCCTGGCTGCGCCGTACGGAGCGGGCCCGGTCCGCGCTGGACGTGCCCCTGCTGCTGGCGCTCACCAACGATGACATGTGGACGCCGGACTTCCTGAACCCCCGCCCCCACGCCCCGCTCACCCGCATCGACGACGAACTCGCCGCGGTCGCCCGCGTACCCGTGGACCGCATGCTCGACGACCTGCGCGCCGTCCACCCCCGGCTCCCCGAGCCGCTGCGCGGCGACCCCTCGGCCCGCATCCTGGACGCCCTGCGGGAGTACTGGCGCACCTGCTTCGCGCCCTGGTGGCCGAGGATGCGCGCGGTCCTGCAAGCCGACGTGGTCCATCGCGGCCAGGTCATCTCGGCCCACGGGCTGGCCGCGATGTTCGGCGACCTCAGCGATCGCGTCCAGCTGAAGGACGGCGTCGTACGCATGCGGCTGATCAGCGACGCCCGCTACCGGCGCGCCACCAGCGGCGAGGGCCTCACCCTGGTCCCGACCCTCTTCAGCCGGGCCGCGACCGTCCCCATCTCACCGTCCGAGCCCCCTTTGATCATGTATGGCACCCGCGGCGCCGGCACGCTCTGGCAGGCGGAGCCCCGCCGCTCCCCCGGGGTGCTCACCGACCTTCTGGGGGCCACCCGGGCGGGCCTGCTCACCATGCTGGAGACCCCCGCCTCGACGACCGAGCTCTCCGGCCGCCTGGGCGTCACCCCCTCGGCCGTCAACCAGCACCTCCGTACGCTCCGCGCCGCCGGCCTCCTCGCCGGCGCCCGCCACGGCCGTTCGGTCCTCTATCTGCGCTCGGAACTCGGCGACGCCCTCGTCACCGGATCAGGGCTCCGGTCCGGCGGCGGACTCGTCCCGGAGCCGGTCCCGGGCGAAGAGCCGGACCAGGTCGTGGAAGTGGTAACGCCCTGACGGCCCCTCCTGGAGCAATCCCAGATCGACGAGCTCGTCGAGCACCCGCCATGCCTCCTCCATCGACGTGTCGCCGACGACGGCGGCGACGGAGGCGTCGAAATCCTTGCCGGGGACCGACGACAGTCTCCGGAAGACCCGCCGTCCCGCCTCCCCCAGTTGCTCGTAGGAGACGCCGAAGGCGTTGGCGATCCTGAGGTCGCCGGCCCTGAGCTGGTCGAGGCGGCGCTCCTCGCCGGACAGCCGGGCGACGAGGTCGGCGGCGGTCCACCCCGGCCTGCTGACCAGCCGGTTCCCGGCGATGCGCAGGGCCAGTGGCAGGCCGCCGCACAACCTGGCGAGCTCCGCGATCGCCGGTCCGCTCTCCGAGGGGCCGCGCCCGCCCAGGATCCCGGTCAGCAGCAGCACGGCTTCCGCCGGCGGCAGGGGGCCGAGCCTCAACCTGTGGAGGCCGTCCAGCCCGGCCAGCAACCGCCGGCTGGTGGCCAGCACCCTGCTGGGTCCCCCGTCCGTGAGCAGGGGGCGTAACTGCTCCTCCGACCCGGCGTTGTCCAGCACGACCAGCACCCGCCGCTCCCGCAGCAGCGACCGGTACCGCGAGGCGCGCGCGGCGACGTCCCGTGGCGGGGAGCGGTCGGCGCCGCGGAACGCGCGGAGCAGCCGTGCCAGGGCGTCACCGGCGCCGACGGGCCGGGCGGACATGCCGTGCAGGTCCAGGAAGTACACGCCGTCGGGAAAGCCGGGCCGCAGGACGTGCGCGGCGCGTACGGCGAGCGTGGTCTTGCCCAGCCCCGCCGGGCCGGTGATGAGGCTCGCCCCCGCCTGGACGACGCGGCTGGTCCAGGCCAGCTCGGCGGTGCGGCCGGTGAAGTCGCCGACGGACCGGGGCAGCTCGCACAGGGCATTCGAGCGGGTGCCGTGGTCGCGCAGGCGGCCTTCCCTGGCCAGTTCGCCGAGCCGCGTGCGGGCGTGGCCGTCGAGTGCGAGCGCGTCGGCCAGGGCGGCGACCGTACGGTGCTGGGGTCCGGTGCTGCGCCCGCGCTCCATGTCGGACAGGGTACGGGCGCTGACCCCGGAGACCGCCGCGAGCTGTTCGAGGGTCAGCCGGGCCGCGTGCCGGTGGCCGCGCAACAGCTCCGCGAAACTGGTCAACGCGCGGCCGCCTGAGGATCACGCCCGCCACCGCGCCCCACCCGGCCGGGCGCGCCGTGGGCCAGGACGACGGGAGGTGTGGTCATGCCAAGCACGCTAGGTGTCAGGGCGGAGGGCTCTCTTGAGTCATCTGACTCGGATTCCTGTCCAGCGCGTCGCGCAGCGCCGCCCGGGAGGTGACGCCGAGCTTCGGGAAGACCTGGTACAGGTGGTTGGAGACGGTACGCGGCGACAGGAGCAGCCGCTCGCCGATCTGCTTGTTGGTCAGTCCCGTGGCGGCGAGCGCGGCGATCTCCCACTGCTGGGGGGTCAGCTCGGCCGAGCCAGGCCCGGCGGGGCGGCCGGTGGCGCGGAGTTCGGCGCTCGCCCGTGCCAGCCAGGGCCGGGCGTCGAGGCCGCGGAAGGTGCCGAGCGCCGCCACCAGGTGGACGCGGGCGTCGCCGCCGGTCCGGGTGCGGCGCAGCCGTTCGCCGTACATGAGTTGCAGGCGGGCCCGTTCGAACGGCCAGCGTTCCGCGCCCGGCGTGGCCACGGCCGCCTCGAACAGCCGGTTGTCGCCGGACGCCAGGGCCGCGGTGGCGCCGGCGACCATGGCGAGCCGCGGTGAGACCCCGGCCAGCGGACGTACGGCGGCGGCGTGGGCGGCCACCGCGGCGTGGCGGCCGCTGCGCCAGGCGGCCTCGACCAGGTCGGTGATGGTCCACAGCGCATGGGGGACGTACGGCGCCAGCTCGCCCGCCGGGCTGACTGCGGACGCCTGCCGGTGGGCCTCCTCGTGGTCGCCCCTGCCCAGCGCCGCCAGCGCGCCGACCTGCCAGGCGTAGTACTGGATCGCGCGGGCCCGGCGCGGGCCCGCCCATCGTGTCATCCGGTCGGCCAGCGCCGTGGCGGCGTCGTCGTCGCCGCGGGCGGCGGCCAGCATGCCCTTCAGGTAGATCCCCGGCCAGGCCAGCAGCCGGTAGCCGTGCCGGTCGCACAGCGCGAGGCCCTCGTCCACGACCTGCCGGAGCTCGTCCCACTCGCCCGTCAGGAAGGCGTCGTTGCCGAGCAGGAACAGCGCCTCGATCGCCGAGGTGACGGCCCCGCCGTCCCGGCCGTGCTGGACGACCCGCCACAGCGCCTCGCGGCACTGCCCGAGCCGGTCGACGTAGGCGCAGGCGATGCCGACGCGGGAGATGCGCGCCGGGATGATCTCCCGTTCCAGCCCGGAGACGACGGCGTCCAGGCGGTCGAGCGCCGGCGGGGCCAGGCGCGCCGGGTCGGAGAAGGTCCTGCCCAGGAGATCCAGCAGTTCGGGAGGGCGTGGCTTCAGCCGGTCGATCATCACGTGGAAGGACTGCCACAACTCGGCGCGGCCGCCGAAGAAGCACACCATGAGCAGGGTGTACAGGCCCTCGATGAGCGGCTTGTCGCGGGCGTCGGCCAGGGTCCCGATCGCGCCCGTCATCAGGCGGTGCGCGCTGTCCACGTCCCCGTCGCCGTTGAGCAGGTGGTACGTGCCCGCGACCGCGGTGGGCAGCGACTCGCCCCGCCGGTCGGCGTGGCGGGCCTGTTCCAGCAGGCGCGGCGCGTCGCGCAGGTCGCCGTTCACGACCGAGCCGAGGTAGGCCGCCTCCCCCAGCCGCCCGGCCCGGCCGATGCCGTCCGGGCTCAGCTCGGCCGCGCGCAGCAGCAGGGTGATGGCGCGTACGCCGTCGCCGCGTAGCAGGTTGGCGTGCGCCGCCGCCTGCAGCAGCGCGGCGACCTCCTCGTCGGGTCCCTCGGCCGCTTCCGCCAGGTGCCAGGCCCGCCGTTCGGGCCGGTCGGCCAGCAGTACGGCCAGCGTCTGGTGCGCGTGGCGGCGCTGTTCGCCCGTGGCCAGCTCCACCACCGCCGAGCCGATCAGGGGGTGGCGGAACAGCAGTCTTCCCTCGATCCGGACCAGGCCCATCCGTTCGGCGGGAGCCAGCGCCGCTCTGTCGAGGACGCTCACGTCACCGCCGCCCTCCAGTACGGCCAGCAGAAGCTGGTCGTAGGAGGCGGCCGGCAGGTTCCTGATCCGGGCGGCGAACACGGCCTGGAGGCGACCGCTGAGCGGCAGAACCTGCGGCAGCACGCTGGGGGGCGAGTCGCCCAGGGCGACCGGCAGCTCCAGCAGGGCCAGCGGGTTGCCCCTGGCGTCGGCCAGCAGTCGCCGGCAGGCCCGTGGGGCGAGCGCGGGGAATCGGGCGTTCAGCAGGGCGGCGGCGTCCGCGTCGGCGAGCGGCCGCAGTTCGTGGCCGGGCAGCCCGCCGTACTCGAAGAAGCCCTCCTCGCCCGAGCGGGACGCGGCGAGCAGCCCGGCGCGGCTGCCGGCGAGGCGGCGCGCCACGAAGCCCAGGACCATGGCGCTGGCACGGTCCACCCAGGCGATGTCGTCGACCACCACCAGCACCGGCCGGGAGGCGGCGGCCTGGCGCAGGAGCAGCAGGGCCGCGTTGGCGACCAGGAGGCGGCCCGGCGGCGCTCCCTCGCCCAGCCCGAGTGCGACGCTGAGCGCTCTCTCGTGTGCCGGGCCCAGGCGCGGCAGGTCGTCGAAGAGCGGGTAGAGGACCTGGTGGAGCCCGGCGAAGCTCACCTCGGCCTCGAACTGGGAGCCGGAGCCGCGCAGCACGCGGTGACCGGCGGCCAGCGCCCGCCCCGCGGCGGCCTCCAGCAGCGCGGACTTGCCCACCCCCGCCTCGCCCAGCAGGACGAACGCGCCGCCTTGGCCGACGGCGTCGGCGATCCTGGCGAGATCCCGTTCACGACCGATCAGCGGACCACCTGTGATCGCAACCACATACCGACCTTACGCCCGGGTTTCGCCCGGTCCAGCGTGCCGGCCCGCAGGTGGCGTCCGGGATGCCGGAGCCTGCGGAACCGTCAGGTGAGGTCGCGGCAACGTCTGCTCGCCTCGGCGTCCCCGACTTCCTCGTACGCCTCCGCGGCCCGCGCGTACGCGGCCCGGCTCTCGTCGTTCCGGTCCTCCTCGGCCAGCAGGGCCGCCAGTGTCTCCAGGGAACGGGCCTGCTGGGACGGCAGCCCGGCCTGTTCCATGAGCCCGATCGCCTCGGTGAGCTTCAGGACGGCTTCGGCCCGGTGGCCGAGCAGCGCCAGACATTCGCCGATGCGGGCCAGTGCGATGGGCCTGGTGAACGCCACCACGCCGGGCCTCATCCCCGACCGGTCGTCGTTCAGCAGCTCCCACAGGACGCGGTACTGCTCCAGCGCCTCGGCGTGGCGTCCGGCGTCGCGCAGGCAGGTGCCGAGGGCGCCCAGACACTGGCTGTAGGAATCGATGTCGCCACCCGCCCTGAACATCTCCGCCGCCCGCGTCTCCGCCTCGACAGCTTCGCCGAGCCGTCCGAGACGGCGGAGCGCGCCTCCCGTGTTGTGGTGGGCCGAGGCCGTCTCGTTCAGCGCGCCTTCTCGGACGGCGAGGTCCAGCGCCTGGGCTGTGTAGCGCAGCGCGGTCTCCGGGTCGTCCCGTGGGACCAGATGGACCCAGGCGAGCAGGTTCAGCTGGTTGGCCTGCCGGGCCTGGTCGCCCAGGGCGGCGGCGGCCTCGGCGCCGAGGGTGAAGATCTCGTGCCAGTGCGGCGCGTGCATCCACCGGTCGGAGTACCAGTCCAGCGACTCGGCGCAGTCCAGGACCTCCGTGTGCCGGCCCGTGCCCGCCGCGGCGCGCAACGCGCCCATCCAGTTGTCCACGTTCACGCGCAGCCAGCGGTCGGCCTCCTCCGGGGAGGACGGGCCACCGGCCACCTGTCCATCGGCGGCCTGTCCGCCGGCGGACTCGAACCACCTCCCGGCGGCGGTGGCCGTCCGCAGCAACCACGACGTCACCGCCTCCGTGACCGCCTCCCGGCCGGCCGGCGTGTCCTCCTGCCGGAGGCGGTCGCCGGCGAACAGGCGGACCAGGTCGTGGAAGCGGTAGCGGCTCCCCGCGCTGTCCTGGAGCAGGCCGAGATCGACCAGCTCGTCCAGCACGTCCCAGGCGTCCTCGACGTCGACCCCGCCCACGACGGCGGCGAGCGTGCCGTCGAAGTCCCGTCCGGGGATGAGGGACAACCGCCGGAAGACCTGCCGCGAGGAGGGGGTGAGCTGCTCGTACGACATGGCGAACGCGTTGGCGATCCGCAGGTTGCCGGCCCTGAGCTGTTCCAGGCGTCCTTGCTCGTTCCCGAGGCGGGCGACGAGCTCGGCGGCCTTCCAGCCGGGCCTGCTGACCAGCCGGTTGCCGATGATGCGCAGCGCGAGCGGCAGGCCGCCGCACAGCTCGACGAGCCTGGAGATCGCCGTACCGTCGTCGGAGGCGTCGCGTCCCTTCAGGATCCCGGTCAGCAGTTCGGCGCCCTCCAGCAGGGGCAGCGGACCGAGGCTGAGTCTGCGTACGCCCTCCAGCCCGGCGAGCAGCCGGCGGCTGGTCACCAGCACGCGGCCCACGCCGTCGCCGGGCAGCAACGGCCGCACCTGGCCCTCGGAGGCCGCGTTGTCGAGCACGACGAGCACGCGCCGCTCCCGCAGCAACGACCGGTACAGGGACGCGCGCCCGGCGACGTCGGCGGGGATCTCCTGCTCGACGACGCCGAGCGCGCGCAGCAGCAGCGCCAGGGCCTCCGCCGCGGGCACGGGGCGGGACGACATGCCGAACAGGTCGAGGAACAACACGCCGCCGGGGAAGTCCGGCCGCAGATCGTGCGCGGCGCGAACGGCGAACGTCGTCTTGCCCAGCCCGGCGGCTCCGGTGATGAGTCCCACGCCCGCGGCGCCGGGCGCCTGCCGGGGACGGACCAGTTCGGTGGTCCAGGTCAGCTCGGCGGCCCTGCCGGTGAAGTCGTCGACCGGCGGGGGCGGCTCGCACAGGCCGCGGGCCAGGTGGTCGCGCGGACCGGCTGGACGGTTCGGCTGATCGCGCGGACCGGCTGGACGGTTCGGTTGATCGCGCGGACCGGCTGGACGGGTCCAGTGGTCGCGCAGGCGGCCTTCGCGGGCCAGTTCGAGGAACCGGTCGCGGTCGTCGCCCGTGAGATCGAGAGCGTCGGCCAGTGCGGTGACGGTCCGATGCTGGGGCCCTGTGCTCCGACCTCGTTCCATGTCCGACAGCGTCCGGTCGCTGACCCCGGAGGCCTCGGCGAGTTGCTCCAGGGTCATCCGGGCGGCCCGCCTGTGGCGGCGCAGCACCTCTGCGAAGCTGGCCGGAGCGACCATGGGAGTCCCCCTCTCTCACCCCGAACGATCATTCATCGTAAGGAATCCGGCCTGGCTTGCCCATCGCCGGGCGGACACCACTGGGAGCCGTCCGCCGGTCAGCCGGCGGCCTGGGCCGCGGGCCCGGTGAGGCACGTGGTCAGGCCGCCGGCCCGGTGAGAGGCGTGGTCAGGCCGCGGCCTGGCGGATCAGGTCGGCGACGGCGGCGGGCTGGGAGACGTAGACCGCGTGGCTGCCGATGACCTCGACCACGGTCGCGCCCGACCGTTCGGCCATCGCGCGCTGCGCCGGGGGCGGGATCATGCGGTCCTCGGTGGCCACCAGGTACCAGGCGGGCTTGTGCCGCCAGGCGGGTTCGGTGACCGTGCCGCCGAGCGCGTCCACGCCCCACGGCACCTGCGAGTCGGCCATGAACGCCGCCGCCCGGTCCGGCAGGTCCGCGGCGAACGAGCCGTGGAACTTGTCCCGGTCGAGGAACAGGAACCCCTCCACGGGCGGCAGGATCGGCGGCACCGGCGCGCCGGGCGGCGGGTCGGCGATCAGCGTGTTGACCGACTCGCCCTTGTCGGGCGCGAACGCGGCGATGTAGGCGAGCGCGGCGGCGTTGGGGTGGGTGCCCGCCTCGCTGATGACGACGCCGCCGTAGGAGTGGCCGACCAGTACGGCGGGCCCGTCCAGGGCATCGAGGGCGCGGCGGGTCACCGCGACGTCGTCCTCCAGCGACAACGTCGGATTCTGCACCACGTGGACGCGGAAGCCGTCCCTGGTCAGCTCGTCGTAGACGCCCTGCCAGCCGGATCCGTCCACGAAGCCACCGTGCACGAGCACGATGTTCCTGATGGTGGTCATGGTCACTCCCGACCTGGATGGACAGGCCCGGCGCCTGTCCCCGTACGCCCGATCCAAGTGGGGGACGTGACTTCAGGCCACGCAGAACAGCACGCAGAAGTGTCCTCCGGGACCGCAGCCCAGGTGGTCCCCTGTCGCGGGAACGGCCCGGCCCGTGCTCGGCCGGTCGATCGTGACGGCGTACGTCACGGCTTGGCCGGCCGCCCGGCCGTAGTGGCGGCGAGCTCGCGTACGGCCTGGGCGACCGCGTGGGAGTCGTTGCGCAGGATCTTGCTGTGGTTGCTCGCGACCTTCGCGCTGATCTTGACGTTCGGGTTGCGGGCGAGCACCGGGTCGAGCACGGTCCGTCCCTGTTCCATCTCCCCCTTCTCGCTCCCGAGGCTGTCACCCGTGGCCAGGACGAACCGCACCGGGCAGGTCAGGCGTTCGAGTACCGGCACGCCGGCGGCGGCGATCTCGTTGAGTTCGATGTTGACCTCGGCGTGCTGGCCGGCGCTCATCCGCGCGGCCAGGCCCAGCCGGGCGGCGATCGGGAAGAGGAACCGCATGCGGCGGAACAGCTTGCGGATCCGCTCCGCGCCGGCCTCGCCGGTGAGACCGACCGGAAAGGCGTCGACCGTGACCAGGCCGGCGACGCGGTCCGGATGCCGGTCGGCCCAGTGCCACCCCAGCACCCCGCCGTAGGACCAGCCCACCAGGATCGGCCGGTCCACCCCTCTCGCCTTGAGCACCTCGTCGAGGTCACGGACGCACGCCTCGAACGAGTAGTCCGCCGAGCGCTTCGACCTGCCGCGGGCGCGCTCGTCGTAGGTGATGTGCCGGTAGTCACCGCCGAGGTCGGCGATGACGCGCCGCCAGTGTGACTGGTCGGCGTAGGCGCCGTTGAGATAGACGACAGGGATGCCGGGGCCGCCGGTGTCGGTCAGGGCCAGCGCCGTGTCGTCGACCGGCAGCATGCCGGTCCACTTCGCATTGGTCATGGTTTCCTCGCCTCTGTCTTTCGGCCTCTTTCGGCCTCTTTCGGGCATGGAGGAGAACCTCTCCGTGCCGGGCAGCCTCGGAGAGGGAATTCGCGGTGAGCGCGCCGTACGCAGGCTTGGGGGCGATGTCGCCGGTGGTCTCGCGAGGTCGGGAGCGGGTTCACCAGGACCGGAACGGGCGAGGACGTCATCCGTTCCGTGGCGCCCGGCGGCACGGGCGCTGGGCGAGCGGTGATGGCTGGGTGTTACTTCCCGGCCGTGCCGGGGCCGTTGCCGATGGACTCCTGGTAGAGGTCAGCGTAGGTACGCGAGTCCTTGACCAGGTCGTCGCAGAAGGCGGCGACGTCGTCGCCGATGAGTTCCAGAACCCCCTTGCCCGCCACGACGCCCTCCTCGAAGAAGTCGAGCAACCCTGGGAGCAGGGACCCGCCGAGCAGGTCGACCGGTCCGACCTTGAAGAGGTACCTCTGCATCTCCTTGTAGACGATCTGATAGTCCGGCGGCAGCGCCTTCACCCGCGCCATGTGCGCCCGCCACTGCTTCTTGCCTTCGATGATGTCCTGGATGCCCACGT
This sequence comes from Nonomuraea spiralis, assembly GCF_014648435.1. Classification (GTDB taxonomy): domain Bacteria; phylum Actinomycetota; class Actinomycetes; order Streptosporangiales; family Streptosporangiaceae; genus Nonomuraea; species Nonomuraea spiralis. The sequence continues at coordinate 3,053 of NZ_BMRC01000007.1, read as the reverse complement.
CAGCCTCCCAGCCGGCCCAGTTTCCTTGCGACGTTCCTGTTCAACTGCTCGCGCCATCGGTCGCGATAGTTCCGGGCCCCTTCTCCGCCGGCCAGCGCCGCGCAGAAGCCACCGACGTCGTCGCCCAGCACGTCGTGAACGCTCTGCCCGTCGGCCGCGGTCTCCTCCAGCAGCCCCAGAACACCGTCGAGAATCGGCATCAGGTTCCGGCCCGAGAAGTCCCCGTACGGAAAGAGGTGACCTTTGATCTCTTCCCAGGCGGCCCGGTAGTCGGCCGGCAACGCCCCGGCCCGGACTTCGAACGCCTTCCAGTCCCTGGTGAGATCGCTGCCTGTCATGGTCTCCCAGATGTTCATCTCCCGCCCTCCTTGAGCTTGTCGATCCGCGATGTGACGTACTCCCATTTCGCCCAGAACGTCGCGAGTTCTCTGCGCCCCGCGTCGTTGAGCGCGTAGAACTTGCGCGGCGGGCCCATCCCGGACGGTCGTTTCGTCACCTGGACGAGCCCGTTCTTCTCCAGCCGCAGCAGAATGGTGTAAACCGTCCCCTCGACGACGTCGGCGAAGCCGAGTTCGTTCAGCCGGCGCGTGATGGCGTACCCGTAGGTCTCCTCGCTGCCGATGATTTCGAGCACGCAGCCCTCAAGCGTGCCCTTCAGCATCTCCGTCAGGTCGTCCATCGTGGTCCTCTTCGCCGCCCCAGGTACCTTGTAGTACCAAGTACCACTACACAGTACCACAGAGTAGCGAATCCCTGTCGAGCCCGGACTGCCCACGCGGCCACGACGCCTTCGAGTCAGAGGCGCGACTGTCCCCTTGCCCCGTCCTTGGTGTGATCTTCCAGAATCGTGACAGCACGATCGAGGCCGTTCTCTGCCCGTACGCGCCGCCCGAGGTCGGCGGCGGTGGTCGCCATCCGGGTATCGGTGGCGGCCAGGCGGATGGCGGCGGCCAGGCCGTCCGGGGTCAGGCGCCGCTGCGGCTGAGGCGGCACGGCGACACCCGCGGCGTGCGCGCGGGCCGCCCAGAACGGCTGGTCGGCGACGAACGGGCAGATCACCTGTGGTCGTCCGGCGAGCAGGGCCGCGGCGGTGGTGCCGCTGCCGCCGTGATGGACGATCGCGGCCATGCGCGGCAGCAGCCAGTCGTGCGGCGCCTGATCGAGCAGGTGAACGCCGTCGGGCAGGTCGGCAGCCTCGATGCCGCCCCAGCCGGTGGCCAGCACGGCACGCACCCCGGCCCGCCGGACGGCCTCGGCGACGATGCGGCCGAGCCGCAGCGGGTCGGTGCCTGCCATGCTGCCGAACCCGATGTACACCGGCGGCGGCCCGTCGGCCAGGAACGCGGCCAGTTCCGGCGAGGGCGTCCAGTCCGGCGGGGCGGGCAGGTGCCAGAAGCCGGTGGTGTGCACCCATGCCGGATAGTCCAGGCCGCCCGGTGTGTCGTGGGGCAGCAGGTGACGACTGAAGGCGTGCAGGACGGTTGCCGGGCCACCGTCGGGACGGCGCAGGATGTCGTGCCGGCCGCGCCGCCGCGGCAGGTCCAGCCGCGTGCGCAGGTCGTCGGCGATGCCGGCGAAGGAGCGCAGCATCAGCTTGATCGGCAGGTAGGACGCCCGGTTCAGCACCTTGGGCAACGGCACCGGCAGCATCGGGTTGCGGAAGGCGGCGGTGGGCACCCATATGGGCTGCAACGCGGCGGGCACCGCGGGCACGCCGAGCCGTTCGGCGATGTGCCGACCCGGCATGCCGGGCGCGTGCACGACCAGGTCGGCGCCCTGTCCGTCCCCGTCCACCGCCACGTCGGCCATGTCGGCGAAGACCTCGGCCATGAGGGGCTTGCTGCGGCGCATCACCCGCAGAGCGACCATCTTGCCGCGCAGGCCGCGGTAGTTGGTCTCGATCGCCTGGCGGATGCCGGGGTCGTCGATGAGCGTGTTCGGGCCGTCGTGCAGGGGCGCGAAGACGATGCCGTGCGGGCCGGCCAGGCCGGCCATGGCGGCGGGGGCCGCCAGGACGGCCTCGTGCCCGGCCCGGTTCAGGGCGAGGGCCAGTGCGGCGTACGGCTGGACGTCGCCGCGGGTGCCGTGGGTGAGGATGAGGACCTTCATCGGCGCTCCTTGTTCGAAAGGACTGTCACGCTCGCCGACCAGACTTCCCGGCACACCACCGGCCCAGCGAAGGGCCGAATGACGGCAATATAGCGAAATTTCAGAAATTTCTGAAGAGTGGGTAGTTCGGCTATGATCCATGCCAGGAGGTGACGAGGTGACCGACCAGGAACGACGGCAGGCCGCCGAACGGCTGGCGCTGGTGCTGACCGAGGGCGGGTTGCAGCGCATGTCGGCACGCGTTCTGGCGTTCTTCCTGTTCACCGACGCCGAGACGGTCACCATGGGCGACATCGCCGACCGGCTCGGCGCCAGCGCGGGCTCGGTGTCCGGCGCGGTCAAGGCCCTGCTGGCGACCGGCCTGATCGAACGCCTGCCCGCGCCCGGCAGCCGCCGGGAGCACTACCGGCTACGCGACAACGCCTGGCCCACCTTGTTCTCCACCCAGAACACCATGGTGGACGTCATGCTGCAGGCCGCCGAGACCGGCATCGCCACCACCGTTTCCGGCGACCCGGCCCACACCCGGCTGGCGCGGATGCGCGACTTCTACCGGTTCCTGCTGAGCGAACTACCCGGCCTGCTCCACCGCTGGGAACAGAGCCACACACTCCGCTGAGGACGCGCACCCCCTAGATCACTGATGTGAATTTGGGTTAATGGTCGTAGGCGGTCAGTGATCGTTTGACGGGTGCGCCGGTGTTCCAGTTGTGCCAGATCACGGCGTTGAGGGCGAGGACGCGTTGGCTGACCCGCGCCCAAAGGCCGTCGGTGGTGCGGGCATTGTGGCGTTCGAGGCCGAGCTGGTTCTTCAACGTCCAGATGATCGCTTCGATGCGTTGGCGTAGCCAGCCGGGGAACGGCAGAGCAGGCGCGGGTTCGTCCTGACGGGCCGGCCGGATCAATCGATGGCCCAGGTCAGCGGCAGCCTTCTCGATGCCGGC
>NZ_BMRC01000006.1 GCF_014648435.1 Nonomuraea spiralis | reverse complement strand
TGGCCTACTACCGGCTGGAGGACCCGCACGTACGGATGTTGCTGGACCTGGCGCTGGCCCACACCGAGCACACCGAGGCCATCCACCCCGAACGCGACGGGAGAGCGTGATGGGCGCCGGACACGGACACGGGCACGCCGGAGCCCGCCACCGCTGGCGGCTGGCGGTCTCCTTCGCCCTGATCGGCTCCTTCTTCCTGGTCGAGCTGGCCTACGGGCTGATCTCCGGCTCGCTGGCCCTGATGTCGGACGCCGGCCACATGGCCGCCGACGTCGTCACGCTCGGCGCGGCCCTGGTCGCCACCCGGATCGCAAGCCGCCCCGACACCACCGGACGGCGCAGCTACGGCTCCTACCGGGCCGAGGTGTTCGCCTCGCTGCTGGCCGTCGTCCTCATGCTCGGCGTCGCGCTCTACGTCGTCACCGAGGCCATCGGCCGCATCGGCGGCACCGCCGAGGTCTCCTCCGGCCCGATGCTCGTCGTCGGCGCCATCGGCCTGGTGGTCAACCTCATCGCCCTGCTCCTGCTGCGTTCGGGCGCGAGCGAGAGCCTGAACGTCAAGGGCGCCTACCTGGAGGTCGTGGCCGACACCGCCGGCTCGGTCGGCGTCATCGTGGCCGGCTGGCTGGTCTCGACGACCGGGCAGGCGTTCTGGGACACCGTCGTCGCCCTGGCCATCGGCATCTTCGTCGCCGTCCGCGCGATCTCGCTCGGCCGCCAGGTCTTCGCGGTGCTCGGCCAGCACGTGCCCGAGGGCATGGACGCCTCCTCCGTCGCGGCCGACCTGGCCGCCATCAAGGGTGTGCGCGACGTGCACGACCTGCACCTGTGGACGCTCACGTCCGGCATGAACGTCGCCACCGCCCACCTCGTCACGGTCGACCAGAACAGCAACCACGCCGTCCTGGACGAGGCCCGCGACCTGCTGCGCACCCGCCACGGCATCGCCCACGCCACCCTCCAGGTCGAGCCGGACGACCACACCGGCTGCGACGAGGTCGGCTGGTAGCACGCGGCACGAGCGGGCGCCGTCGATCATGCGCCCTGCTCGTTGTCGTGGCAGGACGCCGGTCGTGGTTCGGCCTCGCCGAGAGGGGCGGGCCCGGCGGCCATGACGGCGGCCGCGTCGGGGTGCAGGGCGTGGTGGGTGGGACCGTGCGGGTCCGGGCAGTGCTCGACGAGACGCCGCAGCCGGCCCTCGTCGTCGAAGGCGTGGCTGCCGGGCACGGCGTGGTCGACCTGCAACGTGGTGTGCTCGATGTGGTGACGCTCGCGCAGCAGCCGTTCGACGGCCAGGCGGGCGGCGTGGCAGTCGGCGCCCGGGGTGACCAGCACGTGCGCAGACAGGGTGGGGTAACCGGAAGTGACCTCCCAGATGTGCAGGTCGTGCACCTCGACCACGGTGTCCAGGGCGACGATCTGACGGCCCACCTCGCCCGGGTTCATCTGCGCGGGCGCGGCCTCCATGAACACCCGCCCGGCGTCGCGGACCAGCCCCCAGCCGGCCTTCAGCATCAGGGCGGCGACCACGAGGGCGGCGACGGCGTCGGCCCGGTTCCAGCCGGTCAGCCAGACGGTCAGACCGGCGAGGGTGGTGGCGATGAAGGCGTACAGGTCGTTGAGGATGTGCTGGAAGGCGCCCTCGACGTTGAGGCTGGACCGGTTGGCCTTGGACAGCAGCCAGGTGGCGGCCAGGTTCACGGCGATGCCGGCCAGCCCGGTCGCCACCACGTACAGGCCCTCGACCGGGGGCGGGTCGACCAGGCGGCGCACGCCCTCGAAGGTGAAGTACGCCGCCAGCAGCAGCAAGGTGATGCCGTTCACCTGGGCGGAGACGATCTCGGCACGCCTGAGGCCGAAGGTGAAGCCGCCCCGGGGCGGCCGGGCCGCGATCCGCATCGCGACCAGCGCCAGCACGATCGCCATGGCGTCGGTGAGCATGTGCCCCGCGTCCGAGATCAGCGCCAGCGAGCCGGCGATCAGGCCGATCACCACCTCCATGGCCATGAAACCGGTGATCAGCATGAGCGCGCCGCGCAGGTAGCGCCGGTCGGCATCCGCGCTCAGCGCGTGCCCGTGCCCATGTCCATGCCCATGTCCGTGCCCTTGGGGGTGCCGTCCGGCGTGCTCGTGCTGGTGATCCTGCTGTTCGGACACGATTGGCGCTCCTCGTGGAGTGGGTGACGGCCGGGTGCGGCAGCAGATGACCCGTCACGCACATCTGACGGGATGTTCATATGTACAAATGCTGGCTCCTGTGGTCCGGTAGGTCAAGGGGGCCGGGTTGGCCGGACACAAAAACATCTGTACCCATGAATATCTGATCAGATGTTTAAACAAACAGTAATGAGTCAACTACAGAACGTAGAAGTTCCGGGACCCGACCCGCCGTACCAGGAAGGGGTTCACCATGAGAACCGTTCCCACCTCCGCCGCGCTGCTGGCCGCGATGTCCGGCTGGCTGGCACTGGCCGGTCTGCCCGCCCAGGCCGTCCCCGCCGGCTCCGCCGCCGTCACGACGTCCACCGCACGGCCCGTCAGCTCCTGCCGCTACCAGCCCGACCACCTCCGGCGCGGCGAGACGATCGCCGTCCGCTCGACGCCCCGGCGGCAGGGGCGGGTGCTCGGCCGCCTCGACGCCGGCAGCCGTCCGGTCACCGGGGGCTGCTCAAGCCGGAACGGCTGGCTGCGGGTCACCACCTCCACCGGCGCGCACGGCTGGGCATCGGCACACCACCTGCGCAAGGTCCCCGCCGGCGCCCGTACCTCCACGGGCATCGGCGCCGCCACCCGGACGAACACCTGCCGCTACGTCGTGACCGGCGTCCGCCGCGCCGGCCACCTGAACGTCCGCTCCGGCGCCGGACGCCGCCACCACCCGATCGCCGTACTGCGTCCGGGCGGCGACGTCGTCACCGGGACCTGCACCGGCACGCGCGGCTGGCTGCGGATCACCACCCCCACCGGCGCGCACGGCTGGGCCTGGAACGGCTACCTGCGCAGGAGCACCGCCGGAGCCCCCCGCAAGCCCCTCTGAGCGAGCGAAAGGACCCCCGATGACCGAGCCGCACGACCACGCGCACCCCCATTACCACCACCACGACCATCACCACCACGACGGCGGCGTCCACGCGCACGACGGCCCCCACGACGGCTCCCATTGCGCGCCCGGCGGCGCCGGCGACTGCGCCGGCGACCACGCGGCGCTGACCGGCCAGGCCCAGGACTGCGGTTCCGGGCACTGCGACGACCACGGCGCCACCTCGTCCTAGCCACCATGGCGGCCCACCCCTGACGGCCGGGCCGCCGCCCCCGGCTCGGCGCAGGCCGGCCCACGCTCCGGCGTCGCCCCCCACGGAAACGCCGGAGCGTTCCCGCCCGCTGCCGAGTCAGGCCACCGAGACGACGGTGAAAGGCTGGATCAGTCCATGCACAGCGAGCACGAAGACCACGACGACGACCACGTCCATGGTCCCCACTCTCCCCACAGCCACGCCGCCCCCGACGGTGTCACCTCGCCGCCGCTTCCGGCGAACCTGCCCGGCCAGCTCGCCCTGCTGACCGCCACCGCCGTGCACCACCAGGTCTTCACCGTCGTACGCCTGCGCTCCGGCTACGACCTGGCCGAGGTGGACGCCTTCCTCGCCCGGGTGGAGACCACGCTCAGCCTCCTGTGGCAGGACAATGCCCAGCTGCGCGAACGCGTCCGGACCACCGAGGTGTCCACCGGGACCGAGACCCTGGCCGCGGCGCACCGTGCCACCCAGGAAACCCTGGAGGCCGCCCAGCACGAGGCCCGCCAGATCCTGGCCACCGCCCACCGCGACGCCGAACACCTGCGCCAGGAGGCGGAATCGGCGGCCGGCGCGCTGACCCAGGCCACCCGCCAGGCGCTCGACGAGCAGCTGGGCCACCTCGAACGCGCCATCACCGACCAGGGCCGGCACCTCCAGCACAACCTCCACACCCAGCTCGGCCACCTGCGCGCCGCCCTGGAACAGCTCACCACGCACGACCATCCGCCCGGCCACGGCGCCCATGAAGCCGCGTCGTCGCCCCGGCCGTTCTCCGCACAGCCGCACCTTCCCGTCCGTGACACCGCCGACCGCCACTGACCCACTGACCCACCGACTCGCCGACCGCCACCCGACCGGCGTACCCGTCCCGTACGCCTTCGCGGGTCACCACGCAGCCCTCCGCTCCCAAGCACCGCCCTCACGCAGGAAAGGCCGTGTCATGTTCGTGCCGCTCGGGGGAACGACGCTGCTACCAGCATCCCCGCCCGTCCTGGCCCAGTTCGACCTGAACCCGGGTGGCGCCGGCCTCGACGCCGCGCTGCCGTCCTGGACCACCTGGGCCGCGGTGTCCCTGGTGACGCTGTCCACGCTGACCGGCGCCACCCTGGCCCGCCGCAAGAACGCCACGATCAGCGTCTGGCTGGCCATCGCCTCGGCGCTGATGCTCATCACCGCACTGGTCGACCTGCTGCCCGACGCCTGGCACGAGGCCGAGGTCACCGGCGTGCCGTTGTGGCTGGTGGGCCTGGCCGGGGTCTTCGGCTTCCTCGTCATCACCTTCTTCACCCGTAAGGGATGCGGCCACAGCCACGGCGGCGGCGGTGGCGGACGGCACGCGCCCGGCCTGCACCGCCGGGTCAAGCAGGCGGTCAGCGCCGCCGTCTACGGCGGCGTCGGCACCGCGGCCGCGCTGTCCCTGCACCGCATGATCGAGGGCGCCACCCTGGCGCTGGCCGCGTCCGCCGTCGTGGTGGCGGCCCTGGTGATCCACTCGGCCAGCGAAGGGCTCGCCCTGACCGCCATGCTCGACCTGGCACGCAGACCGGCGGCACCCTGGCTGACCCTGTCCTGCCTGGCTCCCGCCGCCGGGGTCGTCCTGGCGACGGTGGCGCCCCTGCCCGCCCAGAGCGTCCCGATCCTGCTGGGCATGGTCACCGGCGTACTGCTGCGCACCGGCCTCATCGGGCTCGCCATCGCCCGCGACAGCCGCCGCCTGACCCGCCGCCACCTCGTCCTCGCCGCTTTCGCCGTCGCCGTGATCGGCGGTCTGCTGGTCACCACGCAGACCCTGCTCACGGACGGGCCGCGGTCCGCCCCGATCGCCGCCGCCCGCGGGCTCACCACCGCGCCCGCACCCCGTCCGAACCGGCCCACCCCCTCACCGAACCCGTCGCCCCAGCCGATGAGCGCCGCCCAGTTGCGCGCCGCCGTCACCGCCGGGCAGCTCACCCTCGAACAGCTCCTGGCCCGCCGGGACCCGGCCACCATCGCGGCCGACGCCACCGACCTGCTGCGCGCCCTCCCCGAGCACACCACCGACCAGATCAGCCGTACGCTGCGCGCCGCCAAGATCGGCAACGGCACCAGCGTCGGCGAGCTCACCCTGTTCCAGCGCCACCTCCTGCTCACCGCCCTCAGCGACGAGCCCCCCACCCCACGCTCCTGACGTACGGCTCGGCCGACCGGGCAACGCACTGTTCGTGCTCCACCCGAACGGCATTCACACGGCGTTCAGGCCACTCTTCGAGGTTTGCGGGTCGGCACCCAGATTTGCATGCACGAGAGGCTTCACCGTGAGCGAGAACAAGGCTGAGCAGGCCGAGCAGGCCCGGTTGTCCCGCCGGCGGCTGGTCAAGTACGCCGGCGTCGGCGCCACCCTGGCCGCCGCGGCCCCCTTGGTGGGCGGCACCCCGGCGCAGGCCGACGACGAGCGCAGGTTCGGCAACGGCGGCTCGAACGGCCGGATGTGGCGGGCGGGCGATCACCACGTCCACTCGGAGTACAGCGGAGAGTTCGACACCAAGACCAACCCGCCGACCTTCCACAAGGGCGCGGACGCGGTCTACCCGATCGTCACCAACGCCATCATGGCCAAGTACTTCGGCCTGACCTGGGCGATGTGCACCGACCACGGCGGCCCGACGCACTCGAAGGTGAACCTGGAGCAGGCCTACCCCGACCTGCTGCGGTCGCGGGTGCTGGTGCCGGAGGTGCTGCAGTTCTGGGGGATGGAGTTCGACGCGCCGGCGCTGGACCACCACACGCTGATGATCCCGCACCACGACGGGGAGGCGCAGCAGCTGTTCGAGCTGGAGAGCCGCTTCGCCAAGCACGACGCCTTCCCCGCCGACCCGGGCCGCGACACCGAGGCCAAGATGGTGGAGTTCCTGAAGGCCGCCCGCGACATGCGGCAGAAGCCGCTGGTGATCGCCCACCACGCGTCCCGCTCGGCGACCGGCCTGGGCGTGTGGGGCCAGGACACGCCGCGCGAGTTCCGTAACGGCAACAACACCGCCCCCGACGTGTACGTGGGCTTCGAGGGCGCGCCCGGCCACCAGGCGGGCCCCCTGAACGGCGGCGCGCGCGGCGGCTACGGCAACCACCCCACCTACGGCGGCTTCGACCAGATGACCGCCCGGGTCGGCGGCCTGTGGGACTCGCTGCTGGGCGAGGGACGGCACTGGTGGATCACCGCCACCTCCGACTCGCACGTGCACTGGACCCGCGGCGGCTCCGACTTCTGGCCCGGCGAGTACAGCAAGACCTACGTGGCCGCCCGCCAGGACTACGGCGACATCATGGACGCCCTGCGCAACGGCCGGATCTTCGTCACCACCGGCGACCTGGTCACCGCCCTCGACGTCACCGCCGCCAACCAGGGCCGCCGCGCCACGGTGGGCGAGACGCTCGTCGTCAGCAGCCGCAACCGCACCGACGTCGAGGTGGAGATCCGCTTCCGCCCCCTGGACGGGCAGAACGCCAACGGCGACCGTCCGGAGGTGCGCCGCGTCGACCTGATCGTCGGCCAGGTCACCGGCGTGAGCTCGAACCTCGACGCCGACACCAACCCCACCACCAAGGTCGTGGCCCGCTTCGGCCCGAACGACTGGCGCCGCCAGGGCTGCGACTACGTCATCCGGCACACCCTGCGCGAGGTGGGCGCCGACAGCTACCTCCGGGTACGCGGCACCGGCACCGACGAGATGGAGCCGGCCGCCGACGGCAAGGAAAGCCCGTGGCAGGACCTGTGGTTCTACTCCAACCCGGTCTTCATCCGCGTCCGCTAGCCCCGGAACCCCCCACGCCTGCCGACGCGAACACCCGAGCCCTGCTCACGAGGACCCGCCCTCCGTGGGCAGTCGCAGGACCTGTTCGCGCTGGTAGGCGGTCAGGTCGCCGCGTGCCGTGAGCAGCCCGGCCAGCCTGGGCACCGAAGGGCTGCCGTCGTGCTCGCCCGCCCATTGCAACACCATGCGGGCGGCGTGGCGGGCGTCCTTGGTGCCCAGCTCAGGCCGGTCCAGCAGCGCGATCAGCACCTGGTCCGCCTCCGGGGTCTCGCTCCACTCGTCGAGCCAGGCCAGAGCCTGTGCGATCAGCGACGGTGGCGCGTCGGGGCGGGCCAGGTAGGCGGCCAGCACGGCGCCGGCCGAGCGGTTCAGCAGCCGCCCGGCCAGCGAGGCGTCCGCGCACCGCCGTACCTGGGCGGCCTGTTCGCCGTCGAGATCGGTACGGCGCAACAACGCGAGGACGACCGCGGGCGAGGCGGGCGACCCGGCCCGCGCGCCCAGCCAGGCCAGCGCCAGCCCGCAGGCGTCACGCAGCAGACCGGCGGGCAGCCCGGCCCGCCCCAGGCAGCCGACCAGCAGCCCGGCCGCCGCGGGCCGCACGTCGTCCGCCCGTACCCAGGCGAGGGCGATCCGTACGGCCTGCTCCTGCTGCGCCGGGCTCAGCCCGTCACACGCCAGCACGCCGCGCAGCACATGATGAGCCCGGGCGTCGGACCCGTACGCGGCCAGCCAGTCCATCGCGTGCCGCAGCCCGATCGCGGCGTCGTCAGGGGCGAGGTCCGCGCGGCTGAGCAGCGGCGCCAGGACGCGGCCGGCGGCGTACTCGCCCCCGTGGACGCCCAGCCAGGCGACGGCGTGTCCGATCGAGGCCGCGGCGGCGGCGGAGCGGGGGATCGTCCGGCGCAACAGGTGCTGGAGCAGATGCGTGCTGTTCGCGTCGGCGGGATGCGACTCAAGCCACTGGACCGAGAACCGGGCCGCGGCGTCGTACCCCTCCATCGGGGGCCTGAGCGACTTCAGCAGCCAGGAGCAGACCTGGACGGCCTCCGGGCCGCCGCCGTGCACGCCGAGCCAGCCGAGCGCCACGTCGATCAGGTACGGCCCGCGGTCCTCAAGGTCGGAGCTCCTCAGCAGCTCGGCGATCACCTCGCCGGCCTCCGGCAGCCGCGCGATCGTGCCGATCCTGGCGAACGCGAACTCCGGCAGGGATCCGCCGCTCCCCTCCGGACCGGGCAGTTCCCACTCGAAGCGCGGCGGCAACCCCGGCGGGAACCGGGCGGCCAGCGCCGCGCCCAGCGCCCTGGCCAGGTGTTCCGGCGCGAGGCCGGCCCGCACGAGCAGGACGCGCAGCACGTACCGGGGATCGGGACGTTCCACGCTCGGGTTCCGGAGCTGGTTGTTCTCGCCGAGGCTCCTGAGCCTGCCCACCATCAGGGAGGACCACGTGACGATCAGGTCGGTCAGCAGCCGTTCCTGGTCGTGGTCGAGCGGGATCTGTGCCAGCGGCCGCAGGACGAAGGAGGCCTTGGTGTTCGTCCCGAACTCCGCCAGCCAGGCGAAGGCGTACCGCGTCGCCCGCTCCCGTTCCTCCCGGGTGAGCCCGGGATGGTCGAGCAGGTGGCGCAGCACCTGACGGGCGCCGAAGGCCGCGTGATGCCGTACGAGCCAGTGCAGGGTGAGATCCACCAGTTCGCGGGAGTACGCCGGGAAACGGTCATGGTGGTCAAGGAGGGAGGGGAGGATGAACCGGCCGTCGAAGTCCTCCGGATGATCCCTCAGCCAGGCCGGCGCGTGACCGGCGGCCCGGTCCAGGCTCGCGGGGTCGGAGTCCGCGGCGCGCAGCAGGCGGGCGGTCAGGGCGCCGATCACCCGGCCGGCCGCCTGGCTCCCGTGGTGGGCGTCCAGCCAGGCGAACGCGTGCTCTTCGAGCTCGGGCCCGGACTCCTCGCCTTCGCCGGGCGTGGAGAGGACGATGTCCTGACCGCGCCAGTGCAGCGCGCGCTGGAGCACGTCCGCCATGGTCTCCGGCGGGAGCTCCGGCCTGCTCAGCAGCGCGCCCAGGAGGTTGCGGTTGAGCCCGGAGTTCTGCCTGAACCACGCCGACATCCAGTCGAACGCCAGCTTCACCGCCCTGGTCACCAGCGAACCGGCCAGCTCGGGACGCCGGAGCAGCCCGGTCAGCACCAGCGCGGGACCGTCGTGGACGGTCTTGGCGTGGGCCATGTCGTTCCAGTGGTGCAGCCAGGCGAAGGCGAGGTCGATCACGCCCCGGGCATGGGCGCGCCGCAGGTCGTCCCGCCGCAGCAGCGAACGCAGGACGAAGTCGGAACGGGGATGCTCCACGTGCAGTTCGAGCCAGTCGAGGACGGCGGGGACGATCCGGTCCACCTGGTCCTTGGTCAGACCGGGAACGCCGAGCAGGAAGCGGGCCCGGTCCAGGCTGAGCCGTACCGGGTGCGGGACACCCAGGACGGCGTCCGCGAGACCGGGCACCCGTGCCGCCACCTCGGGATCCTGCGCGGCGTACTTCTTCAGCAGCTTGAGCAGGCCCTCGTAGAAGACCGCGTCGTACTGGCGGTCCGGCTGCCGCAGCCACCATTGCGCCCGTTCCACCGCCTGCCGCGCCTGGAGGCCCGAGAGCTGCCCCCGGCGCAGCAGCTCGCCGAGGACGACGCCGTACTCCAGGTCGTCCTCGTGGGCGTTCAGCCAGGCGAGGGCATGAGCGGAAATGCGCTGCCCCTGCTCCGGCCCGCAGTGCCAGAAGCCGAGCATCGAGCTCAGCAGCAGCGCCGGGACCATGCCGACGCCGTGGACGTCCATCCAGTTCGCGGCGTAGCGGGCCACCTCGTCGGCCTGACCCGACCTGAACTCCATCCGGTCCACCACGCGGGAGCCCTCCTCGGAGGCCTTCCTGCGACGGCCCCGCGCGGCCAGCGCGTGGATGACCTCCTTCGCCTCCCGGCGTTCGCAGTGGGCCCGCTCCGGCTCCGAACGGGCGCCCAGCCAGACCAGCGCGTGGCCGATGGCACGCCGCGCCTGGGCGGGGCTGATGTCCTTCTCCTTGAGCCGCGCCACCTCCTTGACCACGTGCAGGCTCTCCCACCGGGCGTGGTGGGTGTCCAGCCAGGTCAGTACGGCGTCGGTCGCCGACCTGCCGGCCCTGGGCTTGAGCAGCAGCTTGGCCATCTGGAACGCGGAGTTCTCCGTGCCGTGCGCGACGAACCAGTTCAGCGTGTGCGTGACCGCCGCGTCGAAGTGCCGGGCCCGGATGCCGTCCATCGACAACATCGGCCTGAGCACGAAGGTCGCGTTGGGATGCCGGTCGTGCCGGCGCAGCCAGGCCAGGGCGCACTCGGCCGACTGCGCCCGCAGCGGTTCGGCGAGTCCCGGGCACTGCAGGAGGGGCCCGAGCACGAAGCTCGCCTCGGGTTTGTCGCCGTACCTGGCCAGCCACCGCACAGCGGCGGTGGCCGCCTGCTCGGACTCCTCGGCCGAGAGCGCGGTGCTCGTCAGCAACTGCTGGAGTACGTGGGAGGCCGTCGGCCGGAGGCTGTGCTCGGACAGCCACGCCACAGCCTGGGCCCGGCACCGGTCCTCCCCGGCGGCGCCCGGCCGGAGGCGGACCAGCAGCGCGCCGAGGAGTTCCGGCGTGCCGGTGTGCCCGGGGGAGCGTTCCAGCCAGTCCAGCGCCGACTCGACCAGCGGAAGCGGGACGGGGGCGGCCTTGGGGCAGGAACGCAGCGCGTTCCTGAGGATGACGGGCGCCCGCTGCTCCGATTCCGCCGCCCGGAGGCACGGGCCCGCGACGGCGTCCCAGTGACGTGTCGTCGCGTCCTGCCAGGGTGGTCCGGCGACCAGGGCCAGAAGTGCCTGTTCGGCGTCCTGCGCGCCGCCGGCGGCCCTCAGGAGCGCGCCCACGTTCGTCGCGTTCCGCTCCAGCCATTGCCCGCACAGCCGTTCCAGCAGCGGCGGCAGCTTCTCCTCCGGGTAGCCGGCCGACATCGCGCGGAGCCGGTGCGCGAAGTGCGCGAACGTGGTCGCGCCCGTGAGCACGGCGTCCATCAGCAGGTCCGCCTGCGTCCCCTGGAGGGTCTCGCCGGAGGGCGTGAGCAGGCAGGACCGCAGCAGTTCCTCGGTGACCACGTCGTGCAGGCTGTGCAGCCGCCCGTCCCGCTCCTCCAGCCAGCCCCGGCTGAGCAGCAGGTCCACCACGGACTCGGCGGTCAGCGCGGTCTCGCGCAGGCACAGCAGCAGACGCCGGGCGGCGGCCTCGATGTCCGCGCGCGGCTGCGGGCACGCGCAGACGGCCGCCGCCGCGGCGAGCAGGTACGGCTCCGGCGCGGCCCCGGTCTCGGAGCCCTCGTCCGTGGCGGGCAGCAGGCCGTCGGTGCGCAGGTGCGTCAGGAGCCACTTCGACAACTCGCCACCGGGCAGCCGGGATCTGCGCGGCACGAGCAACTGGCCACCCCGCCGCGTCTCGAACTCGGAGGCGATCAGCACGGCGAGCCCCGGCCTGAGCCCGCACAGCCCGGCCAGCCCGTCGAACCCCCATTGCGGCACCTTCAGCGCCTCGGGCGCGACGGTCCGCAGGACCACGTCCTGGACGTCACGCAGGTACGGCTCCGCGTCCGGCACGGTCACGTGCCTGAAGCGCTGGGCCACCTCGCGTCCGCGCAGTGCCGCGAACGTGGTCGGGCCCGCGGCGGCGAGGACGGCGACCCGCCGCGGCCGGTCGGTCACCCCGGCCTGGGCCAGCGCCGCCGGGATGGCGTGCGGGTCGAGGGAGAAGTCCGGCGAGACCTCGTCGGCGACGATGAGAACCCGGTCACTCCCGGAGTTCACCGCGGCCTCGACCAGGCGCTCGACGGTCGGCCGGGCCGCCAGGTGCTGGTGCAGCACGAGCCAGCCGTCCTGCCGCGCCTTGGAGGCGGTCTCCAGGCAGATGCGGCTCTTGCCGGACCCGGCCGGGCCCGTGACGAGCACGCCGTGCGTCTCCGACTCCAGCGCGGCGAGCAGGTTCGCGGGACGGGCGCGGTGCTGGTGCCCGGGACTGACGAACCGCAGGCCCTTGAGGTAGGCGTCCGCGCCGGTGAGCGCGGCGGCCGTCTCTTCGTACGGCACGAGATCCGGCGGCTCGGCGATCACCGTCCCGGCCGTCGCGGGATACCTCTCCACCCGCAGGCCGCGTTCCGCGAGCAGGGCGCTGAGGGTGGGATCCTCCTCCAGGCCGACGGTGCTGGCGGCGACCAGTGACGGCGAGGCGTGGCCGGTGCAGACGCCGACGACCAGGTCCTCTCCCACGGGAAGGACGGGAGCGCCGGAGATCCCCGCCCAAGGTGATTTACCCTTCGGGTATGGACGAGCCTGATAGAAGACGTGATTCCATTCGGGCAGGCCGGATTCGACGTTCAGGTCCAGCAACTCGGGGTCCTCGAACGTGCCGAGGGCGATGTTCACGAACACGTGCCTCCGGTGCCATTTGAACTCTTGGGGGTTCAAGGTCGTGAAGCCGACTACGTCGCACGGGACCCGCCCGGTGCCCTTGTCCAGTTTCCCGATGCGGGCGGTCGAGCCGTCCTGGGTCGCCGGGCCGCGCAGCGTCACCAGGGCGAGGTCGTACCGGTCGTCGTTCGGTCTGTACTCCCGGTGCGGGAAGACCGTGTCTATCTCCAGGCGCCGTTCGTCGTTCGACAGCCGGGCGAAGGCGGTGCCGTGCCGTGGCGGCTTGCCGAAGAGATGCGCGCAGGTCAGGATCAGGTCCGGCGCGAGCAGGTAGCCGCTGCCGATGAAGGAGCGCCCCTTCTCCTCGAACGAGACGACCCTGTCGAGTTTCGTCAGACTGGCCAAGAGTGTCGTCGGTCCCTTCCCGGCACGGCGCGGAGGTCAGCGGAGGTCGCGCGGCGGGCCGGCTCAGCCCCGGTGGGCCCTGGTCCGTACGTAGCCGCCGTCCGCGGTCTCGGCCGAGAGCTCCAGCTTGAGCAACTGCGTGGACACGGTCTGCGAGGACCGCTTGCCGTCGCCGGAGAGCACCCAGAGCTTCAGGCCCAGGCCGCCCTCCTGCCCCTTCGTCACGGCGATCTGCGCCTCAAGGTTGATCTTCTCCAGCCGGAACCGGACCGCCTCGCCCTCGCTCTCCTTGACGGATCTGGCGAGTTCCTCGCGCAGTGCCCTGAGCACGCTGGCCAGTTCGATCTCCATGACGTTCCTCCAAAGCCGCGCTCACAGCGGCTCGCCCGCGATCCTTCTGCCAGGCGTTTCCCGGCGAAGTTCCTCAATTCTGGAAGACCGGGACGGCCGGGGCCCCGCCGTTGCGGCAGGGCGGCGCATTCGCTGCGGAATTGCGGAATCGAACGTACGGCTCGGCGTACCGCCCGCCTACGACCGCTCGTCGGCCAGCGCGGTCAGCACTCTCACGAGGCCCAGGCGTTCACCCTGGCGGTACTCCTTCTGGTACGACCCGTCACCGAGCATCCGCTGGATCCGGCCGATGTTGCGGGCCCGGCTGTGCACCAGGTGCGAGATGCCCCAGAGCTGGGGAGCCCCGGCCACCTGCCAGGTGGCGTGCGCGGCGCCGAGCAGCAGCGCCGCCACGCGCGGCTCCCCGCGCTGGGCCAGGACACCGGCGAGCGTCTCGCTCACCGTGGCGGCGCCGAGCCGGTCGCCAAGCCGCCGCTTGAGGTCCAGGCTGCGCCACAGCAGGGTGGTGGCCTCCTCGACCCGGCCGGTCTCCGCGCACTCGATGGCCAGTGTCCAGCGCAGGTAGGAGCGGTGCCAGATCTCCCCGCACGCCTCGGAGAGCTCCAGCGCCCGCCGGAAGAAGTCGCGGGCCTCCTCCCGGGCGCCGCGGATCGACGCGGCCACCCCGAGCTGGGCCAAGGCCTGCTGGGCGGTCAGCATGCCGGGCCGGTGGCCGTCGAGCCGCAGCGCCGTCGAGGAGTGCTTCTCGATCTGTTCGACGTCGCCGCGGACCATGGCGGACAATCCGCGCAACTGGTGGAGGGCCGCGCGAATCCCGGCCCACTCGTCGCCCTCGCGGCCGATGACCGGTTCGAGCCGGTCGAGTACGCGTTCGGCGGCGGCCCGGTCGCCGTGCAACAGCAGGACGAACGCGATGGACCACTGCGCCCGGCACCAGGACGGGGCCGGCTCGGCGCGGGGCGGCCGCGGGTGACGCTCGGCCAGCGGGCGCATCCAGTGGACGCCCTCGCCCACCTTCCCGCTGGCCACCCAGTACAACCACAGGGCGTAGGCGCCCTCGAAGAGCGTGCCGTCCTCGGCGGGCACGTGGGTGAGGGCCAGCCGGAGGTTGGCGTGCTCCTCCGCGAGCCGGACCAGCCACTCCGCCTGCCGTGGGGTGGCGTACTCCTCCTCCGCCCGCCGGGCCAGGCCGAGGTAGCGGTCCTGATGGCGGCGCCGGGCCTCGTGCTCACGTCCCGAGGACGCCAGCCGTTCCCGCCCGTAGAGCCGGACCGTCTCCAGCAGGTGCAGCCGGGTCCGTCCCTGGGTCTCGACCCGCCGCAGCAGCGACTTGTCGACGAGTCCGGCGATCGCCTCGAACGCGCTGTCCTGGCCGGTGCTCCCGCCGGCGCAGAGGGCCTCGGCGTCGGCCAGGGAGACGCCGCCCGCGGCCGCGGACAGCTGTTCCCACGCCGCCCGCTCGGCCGGCGAGCACAGCTCGTAACTCCAGTCGAAGACCGCCGACAACGTCCGGTGCCGCGGATGCGCCGTACGTTCCGCACCCGCCGAGCCGAGCAGCAGGAAACGCCGGTCGAGCCGGTCGAGCAGGTCGTTGACGGACAGGGTGCGCAGGCGGCGGGCGGCGAGCTCCAGCGCCAGCGGCAGCCCGTCCAGCAGCCGGCACACGCTGACCACGGCGGCGCGGTTCTCCGCCGTCAGCCGGAACCCGGGCAGGACGGCCTGGGCACGCCCCACGAAGAGGTCCACGGCCGCCGAGTCCGCCCCGGTCTCCTCCGGCAGCTGGAGCGGGCCGATCGCCAGCACGCGTTCGCCGGTCACGTCCAGCGGCTGCCGGCTGGTGGCCAGGACCCGCAGGCCCGGTACGGCCCGCAGCAACGATCGGGTCACCGCGGCGGTCGCGTCGAGCAGGTGTTCGCAGTTGTCCAGCACCAGCAGGACCCGCCGGCCGCCGAGCGCCTCGGCCATGGCCTCCAGCGGTTCCTGCCCCGCGTTGGACTGGACACCGAGTACGGCGGCGACGGCCCGGCCGACCATCGCCTGCTCGGTGAGTTCGGCCAGTTCCACCAGCCACAGCCCGTCGGGGAACCAGGGGGCCGCCTCTTCGGCCACGCGCAACGCCAGGCTGGTCTTGCCGACGCCGCCGACGCCGGTCAGGGTCACCAGCCGGGCCGTCCGGAGCAGCCCGGTGCCCTGGGCGAGTTCCTGGCCTCGGCCCACCAGCCCGGTCAGCGCCGACGGCAGGTTTCCGGGCAGGTCGCGGCGTGGTGCGGCCGGGCCGGGGGCCTCGTCCGGCATCTCGGGCCCGGCCGAGGCCGACGCCTCGCGCCAGCGGACCGCCCAGAGGTCGAGGAGCACCGGCAGGCTCCAGTCGCGGGCGATCTCCTCCGCCCGCTGCGGATGCGTCCGCGCGAAGGCCGCGCACGCCTGGACGAACGCCGCGACGGCGTCCCACGACGGCCGGACGCGCCCGGAGGCGGCGTTCCGCAACGACGTCTCGGAATAGGGTGAGCCCAGCCGGGCGGCCTCCCGGGCCAGCGTCGCGTAGCTGGGGCCACCGGCCTGGTTCCGTAACTCACGCAATGCCCGGGCGAAGCACCCGAGGACGCTGTCGGGATCGGGGACCGGCGCCGGCCGACGCCCCGGGCGGCCCACCTCACTCATGCCGCCTCCGCCATGAAGATCACTTACTCACCGGATACCCGTCCCTGTCGATGGTGTCAACTCAGCGGGTCATCCAGTTTGTCAACCGATCCCGGCGGACGTCCGCCGAACGTTCCGAAAGGGCGGCGCCGGGCCTTCCGTCATCGCCGGCGGCCCGTACGGGGCGGGTCGCCCGCCTCGTCCGCGTACCGGCTCAGGCGTCGTGCGGACGTCTCCAGGTCGGCGGCGGCCGCCGCGCAGGCCGCGAGGTGGGCGGTCACCGAGGCGCGCAACCAGGGCGGCGTCCCGTCGGCGGCCTTCAGCTCCGCCTCGATCGCGCGCAGGCGTTCGGCGCAGGCGGCGAGGGCGCGGGCGTCCGAACGCAGGACCTCGGCGTGGGCGATGATCGCGGCGATCCGGGTGGGCATGGTTCCTCCGTCAGGCCCGCGGCACCGGGACGGCGGCGTCCCGGAGCGTCTGGCGGGTGGTGGACGACAGGCACAGCAGCGGGCGGGCGCCGTCGAGCGCCAGTTCGCGGAGCCGGCCGGCCAGCGGGTGGGCCGACCGCGGCTCGACGAGCAGCCGCAGTGACGGCGCCGCGTGCAGCCGGGCCCGCCCGCGGGCCCGTACGCAGGACCGCAGCACGGCACCCGCCGCGCCGGTGTAGCCGACCAGGCCGGGATCGTTCACGGGCAGGCCGGGACCGAGCCGCCCGCGCAGGGTGAGGATCTGGCCGGCGGTGACGTGGGCGGACCGGCCGCCGAGCCGGAGTTCGAGCGGCGTCAGGTACGTCTCGCCGCCCCACAACCGCGACCCGAGGGCGCGTACGGCCACGGTGTCGACCGCCGACCCGACGAGGAACGTGCCGGAGCGGCGCAGCTCGGCCGCCCGCAGCAGGTCGGGCCGGACGGCCGAACGCGAGCTCCGGCGGGACGGCCCCGGAACGACGACGCCGACGTGCAGCTCCGCGTAGCCGCCCGCGCTGGTGCGCCGGTTCCAGGCGGCGTGCACGGCGACCAGCGCGCGGCCCGCCACCCGTACGGCGGGACCGAGCCCCGTGCCCTCCAGCAACTCCGCCGCCGCCGCCGGACGCACGGCGAAGTACGCGGTGAGCGCGTCGCCGTCACGGCACCTGATCGGCAGTTCGACGTTCCCCCCGGGCCCGTCCACACGACGGGTGGGCACGGCCAGGAACGGGAACCCCACCGGATCCGGCGGACGGTCGAACAGCAGGTACGCCTGCGAACGCACCACCCGCCCCCGGAACGGCGCGAGCCGCTGCTCGATGTGCTCGCGGGCCTCGGGCAGGTCGTCGGTGAGGTTGGCGAGATAGCGCTCGATGCTGTGGCAGTGGGGGAACAGATGGGTCGAGTCGCTGTAGTCCACCACGTACCAGCCTGGGTGGAGGTCGAAGCAGGTGCCGGCGCCCTGGCCGTCGAGGGTGGGGATGATGTCGTGGCGGTTGGTGACGCTGGCCACCCAGGTACGCGGGTCGGCGGGGCGCTTGAAGTCGACGGGCGAGCCGACGGCGACGGCGTGGGTGACCGTGTGCCGGGCGCAGAATCCTGCGTCCTGTGCCAGGTTCATGATCGCCGCACCGCCCGCGCTGTGTCCGACGAGCGCCAGTTCGGCGCCCGGCGGCGGCCCGTAGTCGGCGACGGCCTCGGCCAGGGCACGGCTGTAGGGACTGCTGGCCAGCACGGCGCTGCTGAACGCTCCGAGCAGGTCCTGCGGCGAGTCGCCGTCGGGACGCCCCGTGCGCATGCCCGGCGCCTGGAGGACGTGACGGATCACGCCGTCGGGCCCCTCGACGCTCTGGACGAGCGCCCGCCCGGTGGTGCCGATCGTGCCGATGTTGGCCAGGAAGCCGAGCAACGAGCCCCGTGTGCACAGCCGGGCCGACTCGGCCGCGGTCAGCTCGATCCGGCGCGCGGCGCCTTCCCCGGTGTCGAGCACGGCGATCGCCCGGTTGCTCATGCCGGTGATCGGATCGGCGGTGGCGAAACCGCGTCCCGTCGCGATGAGCCAGGCGGTGGCGTCGTTGAGCGGGTTCTCGTCCAGCAGCGCGCGCAGCGCCAGGACCTCGCCGAAGACCGGGGCGAGCTGGCTGAGCGCGCGCACCGCGCCACGGTCCTTGACCAGCGCGCGCAGGGCCCGTACGGCCTCCACGTCCCGGTCGGCGGCGGCCGCGTCGATGAGCCGGACCAGCATCGGGTCCCCGGTCAGCTCGGGGTGGGCGAGCGCCACGGCCGCCACGCGCAACCGCAGCGACGTGGCCAGCACCCGTACGGCCAGGCTCTCGGCCCCCAGCATGGCGCCGGCCTTGGCGGCCGCGGTGGCCAGCCGGCCGCCGGTGAACGCGTATCCGAGGCCCCGGCCGTTCGTCGTGGCCCGCAGCAGTGCGCGGTAGGCGGGCCGGGCCGCCGAGGGGGCGTTCGGGGCGGCGCGCAGCAGCGCGTCGTCGGTGAGCGCGGCCGTGGCGTGGGCCGCCGCGTCCTGGATCGTGACCGCGATGTCCACCAGCTCCCTGGCCAGGGCGCGCAGCGGCTCGGCGGCCGGGTCGTCGTCCCCGGTCATGGCCGGGGCCGCCGGGACATGCTGACGAAGCGGGGGCTCTGGTCCTCCGGCGTGTTGCGGCGCAACACGTCCGACAGCGTGCGGGTGGCCGCGATGATCCGCAGGCCCTGCGGGGAGAACGTGGCGGCGTTGAAGATCCGCGGAGCGAGCAGCGGGTTGGTGAGCGCCTGGGAGAAGGCGTCGATGGCGATGATCTTGGTCAGCAGCGGCGGCAGGATCGCGTCGGGGGATCCGGGCTCCTCGGCGAACAGCCCGACGTACAGGTCGACGTCGTCCACGTCGCGGTAGAGGTCGCTCAGGGCGCTGCTGACCCGCCGGTCGCCGGTGATCTGCTCGAAGGCACGCACTCTGGGGAAGCGGCAGTGCTCGCGGTAGTCGTTGTACGGCGCCAGGCCGAGCGCCCGCGAGTCGGCGACGCTGAGCACGTCGATCTCGCGCAGGACGGGGTCGGTGTTGAACAGGCAGATGCGGCCGGCCCGCTGGCGGGAGGCGTCCTCGAAGAGCCGGCCGAGGCCGGGGCCGGGCAGCAGCGCGCCGCTGAAGAAGGTATCGGCCATCGGCAGCTGGTGCCCGCCCACCGTCAGCCGGGACGGGATCAGGCTGTGCCAGCGGTAGACGAGGTTGAACTCCACCGAGGCCCAGTTCTGCCGGTGCCAGGGCGCGTGGTCCAGCATCGCCGACAGCCGCGGGTCCAGGGCGAACCGGAAGTGGTAGGGGGTGATGTGGTTGATGTACTCCTCGACGACCAGCTTGATCAGCAGCACGATGAGGATGTTGCGGGCCGTCTGGAACAGCCGTTCGTCGTCCCAGCGCGGATGTTCCCTGGCCAGCAGCCGCGCCACCCTGTTGTGCTCGCGCAGGAACAGCACCGTGAGCATCGTGAAGCCGATCTGGCCGTTGCCCCGGTCGCTGCCGGTGGCGAACAGCGTGTCGCGTCGCGCGTCGGTGAGGTGCTCGAAGCGGATCACGCGCAGCGGGGCGAACTCCGGCTTGATCTTGCCGTTCTCGCACAGGTAGGGCGGGAACTCGCCGCCGTTGATCAGCTGGCTCTTGAGCAGCCCGCCGTCGAACGCGCGCAGCGCCGCCGACGCCGCCTCGTCGAGGCCGTACACCTGGTTGAGGTCGATGTGATGGTTGGAGCTGTTCTTACGGGGGTCGCGCGGGACGTTGGTGTCGCCGCGCAGGAACCCGTCGGTGAACCATTGGGCGAAGTACGCGAAGAGCACCGTGGAACGCGGGCAGAGGATCATGGACTCGCCGCGGGCGAACAGGTCGCCGGCCCTCTCGGGAGTGGGCCGGTTCTCCTCGATGCCGGCGACCGGGGGCAGGTGCCTGCCGCTGAAGGTGCGGTCGGTCAGGGAGGCCCACGAGGTGTAGTCGGCCATGGTGCTCAGCGGCTCGGGGCGCGGCGGCATCTCGCGAATCGCGTGGTCGATCAGCGAGGCGTTGATCCGGCGCCGGAGCGGCCGGCTGCGCTGGAGGAGGTCCCAGACCGGCCGGCCGTTGGTCAGGGCCAGGAACCTGAGCCGGTTGGACAGGCCGTCCGTGGCGATGCCGCGTGCGCTGCTTCCCATCGTCAGCCTTCCCGCCTCTCGGCGCCGAGTCCGATGTTGAAGGTGTCGGGGAAGATCCCGAGTGTGCGTTCGACGTGGCCCGCAGGCGGCGGCAGCGGGCGCAGGCCGGGACGCAGCAGCAGCCGGCGTACGGTCTCGGCGATCACCACGCCGGCCAGGTGCACGCCGAGGCAGGCGTGATGACCGGAGCCGAAGAACAGGTGATGGTGGCGGGGACGGTCGAGGCGGAACTCCTCGGGCTCTGGCACCACGTCCGCGTCGAACATGGCCGAGGCCGGCGCCGCCAGCACGAACGTGCCCGCGGGGATCACCGTGCTGCGCGGGGTGCCGGCGGCCAGGACGTGGTCGCGCTCGCACAGCCGGGGAAGCAGCTTGAAGAACGGGCTGAACCGCAGGGCCTCCCACACGTACGGATCGAACCGGCCGGGGTCGTCGGCGACGGCCACGGCCTGCGCGAGCACCCGCGGGCGCAGCAGGAGCTGCTCGACCGCCTCGACCATGGCCCCCGGCGCGCTCTCCACGAAGCCCAGCGGCAGCCCGGCCATGTTGACCACGATCCGGTCGTCGGTCACGGCGGGCGGGGAGGCGCGGACCAGGCGGGCGAAGACGTCGTCGGGGAGGTCACGGCCGGCCCGCAGGGCGGCCCGGTGCTGGGCGAGGCGGTCGCTCAGGTGGTCGACCAGCTCGCCGCCCGCCTTGACGGACGCGGCCTGGAGGTGCGGATCTCCGCCGAAGTTGGCGAAGCCGTCGGCGACGATGGCCCGCGTCCACCCGCCCAGGGTCTGCGGATCGGGGCCGGGGACGCCGAAGTACCGTGCGCACACGCCGAGGGCGACCGGGCGGAACAGCCCGTGGACCGCTTCGAGGCGCCCGCCGGGCCGGGCCGCGTCGAGCAGTTCGTCGGCGAGGCGGCCGGTCAGCTCGCGCACGTCGGCCGCGTCCCGCGGGTCGAGCACGAACTGCATCAGGCCCTTCTCCCGCCAGTTCATCGGCGTGGCGTCCCGGCCCAGCATGAACGGCGCGCCCAGGGCGGCGTCGAGACGGGGGCCGAAGGCGCGTACGGAGAAGACCTGCTCGTGGGAGAGCACCTCGGTGACGTCGGCGAAGCGGGTCACGACCGTGAAGGCGGGGGTGACGAAGACGGGACGCCGCTCGCGCAACTCGGCGAACAGGCTCCGCCAGTCGGTCCGCATCCACTCCCTGACCAGGCCGAACGCGGACATCGGGTCCTTGGCCAGGGCGTCGTCGTATCTCTCCAGATAGCCGCCCGTGGTCGCCCGATCGACAACACCCATTCCGTTGGACCTTCCGCCTGATGCCGGAGCGCACAGTGATGATCACGTTGTGCAATCACAATCTAGGGAGGCGTCACGCCGTTTCTTCATGACGGCCGGGTGCATTGTTTTGCTTCCTCACGGTAATCATCCCGTCACTCTCAGGACATTGCCGCAGTCCATGGGCCTGGCCGTTGAATAAGGAGCCTGTGTACCGCTCATGGGAGGAAAACGTGACGTCACCCATGCCGCAGCCCGGCACGGCGGAGACGGTGACGGTCACCACCGGCCGCCGCGCCGCGTACCTGGTCGTGCTGGTCGTCCTGCCGGTGTTGCTGCTGGCACTCGCGGTGCCGGCCGCCTGGGGGTGGGGCATCGGCCCCCGCGACCTGGTCGTCGCGGTCGTGATGTACCTGGTGAGCATCTTCGGGATCGCCATCGGCTACCACCGCCTCTTCACCCACCGCGCGTTCAAGGCCAACCGGGCGCTGCGGATCGCGCTCATGCTGGCCGGCGGCATGGCCGTCGAGGGACCTCTCACGTTGTGGTGCGCCGAGCACCGCCGCCACCACAAGTACGCCGACCGCGAGGGCGACCCCCACTCGCCGTGGCGCTACGGCGACACCGGCCCGGCCCTGCTGCGCGGCATGCTGCACGCCCACATCGGCTGGTTCTACACGGCCCGTCACCGCTCCAGCCGCCGCCACTGGGTGCCGGACCTGCTGGCCGACCCGGACGTGCGACGTTTCGACGCCGCCTACCCGGTGGTCGTCCTGCTGTCGTTCGCGCTTCCGGCGGCGGCCGGCGGGCTGTGGTCGATGTCGTGGTCGGGCGCGTGGAGCGCGTTCCTGTGGGGCGGCCTGGTCCGCTACGCCGTGGTGCACCACGTCACCTGGTCGGTCAACTCGATCGCCCACACCTTCGGCGACCGCCCGTTCCGTACGCGGGACCGTTCGTCCAACGTGTGGTGGGTGGCGATGCTGACGCTCGGCGAAGGCTGGCACAACTGGCACCACGTGGAGCCGACCTGCGCCCGCCACGGCGTGCTCAAGGGCCAGTTCGACCCCAGCGCGCGGCTGATCCGCTGGTTCGAGCGGGCGGGCTGGGCCCACGGCGTACGCTGGCCCAGCCCCGACCGTCTGACGACCCACCGCGTCGACCACAGCCCGGAGGCCGGCTCGCTGCGCTGAGGCTCGCTAGCCCAGGTCGTCCCATTCCTGGAGCAGGTGGGCCGTGGCCGCCGCGGGGGCCGTGAACGACCAGCGGCCCGGCGGCAGGTTCAGCGCGCAGCCCCCGTCGGCCAGCCTGGTGGTCGGCAACTGCTCGCTGAGGCCCATCAGGAAGGTGCCGTTGACGGTCATCCCGTCCCACGCGCCGCGTACGGGCAGCACCGCGCGGGCGGTCACACCCTCCGGGACGGCGAAGGTGAACTGGACCCCGTCGGGCCCGGCCCGCCAGCCCGACTCGACGGCCCCGGACGCGCTCTCGTAGCGGGCGTGCGCCTGGCGCAGCAGCGGGACCGGGCCCGGACGCAGCAGCAGCTCGCCGAAGCCGCCCCCGGTGCCGCGCGGGTCGTCGCCGAGGCCCGCGACGTGCCGGAACAGCCAGTCGCCCACGCAGCCGTAGGCGTAGTGGTTGAAGGAGTTCATGGCCGGAGTCTGCAGGCCGTGCCGGTGGTGCCAGGCGTCCCAGCGCTCCCACATGGTCGTCGCCCCGGCGCGGAGCTGGTAGCGCCAGGACGGATAGCCCTCCTGGTTGAAGATCCGGCACGCCAGGTCGTGATGGCCGGTCTCCGACAACACGGGCAGCAGCAGGGGCGTGCCGACGAAGCCCGTCATGAGCCGGTGCCCGTCGGCGCGGACCAGCTCGGCCAGCGCCTGCGCCGACGCGGCCCGGTCCTCGGGCGGGACCAGGTCCCAGGCCAGGGCGACGGCGTAGCCGGTCTGCGTCTCGGTGTGCAGCCTCGGCCCGTTGAGGAAGGCCCGCTGGAAGGCGCCCGACACGCGGGTGAACGCCTCGCCGTACTCCGGCGCGTGCGGCTCGCCGAGCACGTCGGCCGCGTACGAGATCAGGCGCAGGCTGCGGGCGAGGGCGGCGGTGGCGATGAGGCTCTTGGGCGTCTCGACCGTGCCGGGGGCCAGCCAGTCGCCCAGGGCCCTTCCCGGTCTGAGGCCGTCCTCGGCCTGGGCCAGGCAGTAGTCGGCCCATCGCCGCATCGGTTCGTACGCGCGGCGCAGCGTGCGGTCGTCGCCGTAGCGCCGCCACAGCAGCCACGGCACCTCGACCAGGGCGTCGGACCAGACGGGGGAGTCGTATCCGTACTCGGGCAGGACCGGCGCGACGTGCGGGACCGCGCCGTCGGCCCGCTGCCCGTCGATCAGCGTCGTCACCCAGCCGGACAGGAACGCCTGCGTGTGCCGCAGGAAGCTGAGCGTCGAGCCGAACACCGAGATGTCGGCCGTCCAGCCGGTCCGCTCGTCACGCTGGGGGCAGTCGGTCGGCACGCTCACCAGGTTGCCGTCCGCCGACGCGCCGATGTTGGCGACGAGCTGCCGTACGGCGGGGTCGCTCAAGGTCAGCGAGCCGGTGACGGCGAGCGCGGAGGACAGCAGCACTGCCTCCAGGTCGTCCGGCGTCAGCGGGCCGGGCCAGCCGGTGATCTCCGCGTAGCGGAACCCGTGCAGGGTGAACGCGGGCTCCACGACGTGCGAGCCGGGGCCGAGGACGAACTCGTCACGCTGGTCCGCGCTGCGCAGGTTGTCGGTGTAGAGCCGCCCGGTCGCGGTCAGCTCCTCCCCGTGCCGCACCTCGATCCGTACGGGGCCCGGGGCGTCGACGCGCAGCCGTACGCGCCCGACGACGTTCCGCCCGAAGTCGGCCACCTGGACGCCCGGCGCGGGTTCGGTGACGGTCACGGCGGGCGCCGTGCCGATCACCCGTACCGGGGGAGCGGGGTCGGCCTCGACCGGGATCTCCGGAGCCGGGACCTCGACGGCGGGCCCGGCCTCCTGGGAAGGAGCCTGGACGGTCTCGCCCATCACCAGGTCGGCGCGCGGGCGGCCGAGATCCCGCCGGGTCCAGGCCGCGTCCGTGGCGAACGCGCGGCGGATCCCGTCGTCGTCCCGTACGAGCACCTGGGCGCTGGCGGCCGGCCGGTCGCCGTAGCGGTGCGGGCCGCCGCCGGCGACGTGACCGGCGTACCAGCCGGGGGCGAGCCACAACTCCAGCTCGTTCTCGCCGGGGACCAGCAGGTCCGTGAGCTCCAGCAGCCGGTAGCGCGTGCGGTGGGCGTAGTCGGTCCAGCCGGGGGCCAGCTCCTCCTCGCCCAGCCGTACGCCGTTGAGCAGCGCCCGGTAGACGCCCAGCGCGGTCGCGGCCAGCCAGGCGCGCCCGGCGGCGGGATCCCAGGTGAACGATCCGCGCAGGCTCACCGCCGCCCTGGGGTCGCCGGCCAGCCAGGGGGCCTCCCACGTGCCGCGCGCCCGCAGGCCCGTGGTGAACGCGCCGGTCGCGTGCCCCTCCACACTCCACGTGTACGGCGTCAGCGGCGCCAGCCGATCGTCCGGCACGTCCACGCCGTACGACCCGGCGGGCGCGGACGACCGCCACACCTCGCGCCCGTCCGCGCGGACCACCACGGTGGCCTCACCGGGCAGCCGGGCGTCCCACGACAGCCGGGGCGACGGCTCGTCCACGCCCACCGGATCCGCAAGACCGCACGTCAGGCCCGCCCGCACCCCGCTTGGAGCCGAACGGATGTAGGGCGTCTGCGCGCCCGAGACCCGTACCCCCGAATCCCGGTTCACGCATCTAGCCCGGTGGTGAAGGCGTTGTGCAGGCCGTCCACGTCGACGCCGGACAGGCTCGGCGCCATCACGTTGATCAGCAGCACGAAGCACGCGTCCTGCTCCGGGTACATCCACCACTGGCAGCCCGAGGCGCCGCCGTGGCCGTACAGCCGGCGGTCGAGCAGACCGGGGGCCGAGTGGCGCAGGTTCCAGGTCAGTCCCCAGTCCTGCCCGGCGTTGACCGGGTCGGGTTGCAGCTTGACCAGGCCCGTCGTCTGCGGGGTCGTCATCGCTGCCAGGGTGGTCGGGTGGATCAGCCGGCGGTCGCCGCGCAGCAGCGCGCCGCCCAGCGCGAGGAGGTCCTCGGCGCGGGAGAACAGCGCCCCCGCCGGGTGGCGCAGCCGTACGAACTTGTCGAAGTCGAAGCCGGGGCCGAGCAGGTCGAGGCCGTGGACCTCGGCCGCGTCGCACGCCGGGTCGAACGTGATCCGCCCGCCGCCCGGCACCAGCGTGTTCAGGTCGGCGTCGATCACCTCGGCCACGTCGCGGCCCGTGACGTCGCGGACCATCTCCGCGATCCCGGCGAAGGCCAGGTTGGAGTAGTGGCTGAGCGTGCCCGCCTCGAACATCGACGGCGCGGTGAGAAGGTGCTCCACCAGGTCGTCGGGCGTCAGCGTCTGCTCGGCGATGCCGCTGGTGTGGGTGAGCAGGTGCCAGAGCGTCACGTCGGGCCGCGCGAAGTGGGGCAGGACGTCCCGCAGCGGGCGGCGCAGCGACAGCAGCCCGCGCTCGACCTGGCGCAGGGCGGCCAGGCCCACCAGCGGCTTGGTCACCGAGAACAGCGCGAAGTGGTCGTCGGTCCTCGTCCCGCGGCCGTCGTGCTCGCCGAACGCCTCCAGCACCTGGATACCGTCGGAGGTGGCGGCGCCGAACACCGCGCACGGCAGCCGCCCCTCCTTGATCTCGCGCCTGACCCAGTCCAGCGCGATGTCGTGAGTGGTCATCCCTTGAGTGCACCTTCCGTAAGACCGGCCAGGACGCGCTTCTGCGCGACGACGTACACCGCCACGAGGGGCAGCGTGGTGAGCAGGACGTGGGCGAAGACGAGGTTCCAGTTCAGGCTCTGCAGGGTGCCGGAGGCGAACTGGAACAGGCTCAGCGGCAGCGTGGCGTTGTCGCTGCCCTGGAGCAGGAAGAGGGCGAAGAAGAAGTCGTTCCAGACGTTGATGATCAGGATCACGCCGCCGACGAACAACACCGGCCGCAGCAGGGGCAGCAGGACGCGGACGAAGACCTGCGGACGGGAGGCGCCGTCGATGGCCGCGGCGTCCTCCAGGTCGCGGGGGAACGAGCGCACGAACCCGGTCGCCAGGAAGATCACGATGCCCAGGCGGCAGCCGGTCATCGTCAGCACGTAGCCGAGCGAGCCGCCGTCCAGCGACAGGGCGCGCAGCAGGTAGACCGTCGGGATGATCGACGGCGGCAGCAGGATCGACAACCCCATCACGAAGTAGGCCGCCTGCAACCACCGCGACCGGCTGCGCCCGAACGCCCACGCCGCCGCCGCGCCGAGGAGCACCACGGCCACCACGATCGGCACGGTCACCTTGAGGCTGTTGACCAGGCCCATCACGTAGCCGCCCCGGTCGAGCACGATGCCGTAGTTCTCGGCGATCGCCCACGTCCTGGGCAGGCCGAGGCCCAGTTCGGCGGCCTCGCCCGCGGGTTTGAAGGAGTTGACGACCACGAGCCAGACGGGCACGAGCACCCACGGGATCGCGAAGAGCGTCAGCGCCGCGTACTTCAGGACCGCTCTCATCCCGTCACCTCCCTGCGCCGCAGCCACCACACGAGGGGCACGGCGGTGGCGATCACCAGCAGCGTCACGGTGAAGCCCAGCGCGCTGGCCGAGCCGAAGAAGCCCTGACCCCACTGCTGGCGCATCACCACGTTCAGGGCCCGCGTGTGGTCGCCGGGCCCGCCGCCGGTGGTGGCGGCGATCACGTCGTACGCACTGAGCGCGCCCACCAGCGTGACCGCCACGTTGAAGGTCAGCGCCGGGGCGAGCAGCGGGAACACCACCCGCCGCAGCCGGGTCCACGGCCCGGCCCCGTCGACGGTCGCCGACTCCAGCAACGACTTCGGGATGGAGTTGAGGCCCGCGATGTAGACGAGGGTGATCAGCCCGCTCCACTTCCAGGCGTCGATGAACGCGACCACCACCAGCGCGGTGGACGGTTCGCCCAGCCACGCCCATTCGATGCCGAGGAAGGAGTTGACCGCGCCGTCGGGGGCCAGCAGCCCGCGCCAGATGTACCCGGCGGCCAGCGGCGAGATGAGCGTCGGCAGGAAGAACGCCGAACGGAAGACGGTGTTGATCCTGCTGGTCCGCTGGAGGGCCAGGGCCAGCGAGAGGCTGACCGTGTTCTGGATCGCCATGCACAGGATCGCGTACAGCACGGTCACGGTGACCGCGTTGGCCAGCAGGTCCTGGTCGATCAGTGTGCGGATGTTCTCCAGCCCGTTCCAGGTGATCTCGGCCCGGAAGCTCGTCCAGGAGGAGAACGCGAACCGTACGTTGAGCAGGAACGGGGCGACGAAGAAGACCGTGACCAGCACGATGGCGGGCAGGGCCCACGGCAGCCAGGCCGCCCTGTTCCGGATCACCATCCGGGCAGTCCCGCCGCCTTGGCCGCCTGTTCGACCTGGCCCTGCAACTGGGTCGCCGCCTTCTGCGGGTCCTTCTGCCCGGCGATCAGCTCGGACATGAGCTGGGCCAGCCCGCCCATGCCCGGGATGTCGGAGTTGAAGGCGATGACCGCGCCGGTGTCGTACGCCTTCTTGACGTCCTGCAGCACGGACGAGACGCC
The DNA here is from genome assembly GCF_014648435.1 of Nonomuraea spiralis. Classification (GTDB taxonomy): domain Bacteria; phylum Actinomycetota; class Actinomycetes; order Streptosporangiales; family Streptosporangiaceae; genus Nonomuraea; species Nonomuraea spiralis. The sequence continues at coordinate 528,712 of NZ_BMRC01000006.1, read as the reverse complement.
CTGCGGGTCGGGCACGTCCTTGAGCACGGGGAAGGTCTTGGACGCGGCGATGTACTCGGCGTAGGCCGGGCCGGTCATGAAGCGCACGAAGTCGAGCGAGGCCTTCTCGCGCGCCGCGTCACCGGTCTTGGGCAGGTAGAACGTGCCGATCGGGCCGGGCGCGTACGTCACGAGGGGCTTGTCGCTGGACAGGCCGACGAAGCCGACGGCGTCGTCGACGGTCTTCTGGTCGCCGCCCGCGGCCGCGAGCAGGGCCGGGAGCATGTCGGAGTGCTGGGCGACCATGGCGGCCTTGCCGGTCACGAGGGCCTTCATGGAGTCCTCGAACTTGGCGGTGACGATGTCCTTGTTGAAACAGCCGTCGGCCTTCAGCTTGGCGTAGGCGGTCAGGCCGGAGACGAAGGGCGAGCCCGGGTCGGCCAGCGTGCTGCTGTGGCCCGCGATGGCCTTGCCGTACGCGTTGCCCTGGTTGGCGCCGGCGAGGTAGAGGATGGGCAGGATCTGCACCGGCCAGATCGAGCCGCCCGACTCGAAGACCGGGGTGACCCCGGCGGCCTTGAGCTTGGGGCAGGCGGCGGCGAGCTCGGTGAAGTTCGCGGGCGGGGTCAGACCGGCCGCGGTGAAGACCTTCTTGTTGTAGTAGAGGCCGAAGACCTGGGGGAAGCCGGTGATGGCGGCGTAGACCTTGCCGTTGACGGACCCGGCGGACTTGTAGAGGTCGCCGGACCTGGCGATGTACGCCTCGCCGGTCAGGTCGCGCAGGTTCTCGGCCGGGTTGAGGGCCAGCAGGCCGCTCGTCGTCGCGTGGTACTCCAGGACGTCCGGGCGGTCGCCGGTGGCCCACTTGGTCTGGGTGGTGTCCTCGAAGCCGTCGGACGGGATCGACACGAGCTCGACCTTGTGGCCGGACTGCTTCTCGAACTTCTTGTACATCTCCAGCAGCGGCGCCGGGTCCGCGCTGTTGTGCCAGATGGTCAGTTTCACCTGACCGGTCCCCTCCGGGGCGGAGGACCCGCAGCCGGAGAGGGACAGGGCGAGGACGGCGCCGATCGCCGCGCCGAGCGGACGAGATGGTGCTCTCACGCCCGTGCTCCTGTTCATGTGGGGAGAATTGTGTAGAACGTTCTACGGCATGGTAGAAAGGTCCGTCAAGGGGTGGACCCGAGGAGCATCGACGGGCTAGCCTCTGCTCTCGGCAATGTGTGTAGTTCGTTCTACGAGAACCCAAAAGGATGGCGTGTGACGAGCGGACGGGTGACGATCGCCGACGTGGCCAGGCGGGCCGGGGTTTCCACGGCCGCCGTGTCGAAGGTGGTCCGCGGGGCCTACGGCGTGAGCGCGGAGATGCAGGCCAAGGTGTCACAGGCCATCGACGAGCTGGGCTACCGCCCGCACGCCGCGGCCCGGGCCCTGCGCGGACGCACCTACACCCTCGGCGTCATGCTCTCCGACACCCGCAACCCGTTCTTCCCCGACATCATCGAGGGTGTCACCGGCCGGCTGGGCGACACCGAGTACCAGGTGCTGCTCGGACCCGGCGGGATCGAGCCCAAGACGCAGGCCCGGATGACCGACGCCATGATCGACCGGAGCATGGACGGGCTCATCCTGATCTCGCCGGTCATGACCGACACCGAGCTCGCCGCCATCGCGACGGCCATCCCGGCCGTCGTGGTGGGCAGGCACGGCGGCGCCGCGGCCTACGACTCGGTCGTGGACGACGACGTGATGGGCGCAAGGCTCGTGGTCGACCACCTGGTCGGGCTCGGGCACACCCGGATCGCGCACATCACCCACCTGGAGCGGGCCCGCGCCCAGGGACTGCCGCACACGGTGCGCGCCGAAGGCTACCGCCAGGCGATGCGCGCCCACGGGCTCGCCGACGACGTACTGGCCACCTCCTTCACCGAGGAGGGCGGCTTCGAGGGTGCGCGGGAACTGCTCGCGCGCGACGACCGGCCCACCGCGATCTTCGCCGGGGCCGACATCGCGGCGCTCGGCGTGCTGCGCGCCGCCGACGAGGCGGGCCTGTCGGTGCCGGAGGACCTCTCCGTCGCCGGGTACGACAACATCGGCATCGCCTCGCTCAAGCGCATCTCGCTCACCAGCGTCGACCAGGACGGACAGGTGATCGGCGCGACCGCCGCCCGCCTGCTCCTCGAACGCATCGAGGGGCGCGCACGATCGGTGACCTCGTCGGTGTCGCCGACGCTGATCGTCCGCGGAACCACGGGACCGCCTCGCCTCTGAGAAACCGGCCGCACCTCGGGGGATTGTCGCGGGCCATGCATTAAAACGATTCGATGGAAGGACCCCCCACGTGAGACGACTCGCTCTCCTCGCCCTTCTCCTCCCGCTGGTCGCGCCCGCGCAACCGGCCCTCGCCCAGGCTGCCGCCCCAGCGGTCTGCCCGGTCCGAGTCGATCCCGCCGCGTTCGCCTCCGAGGCCCGCCTGAGCACCCTGGCCGGGCAGCAGGCGGCGTTCGGCCCCCGGCCGACCGGCTCCGCCGCGCACGCCGGCTACGTCGACTGGCTGGAGGACGAGATGGGGGCCATCCCCGGCCTTCAGCTCTCCTCCCAGCCCTACACCATCGACCGCTGGGACAACCTCGGCACCGGCCTGACCGTCGGCGGCGCGGCCGTACAGGTCGCGGCGCCCGTGCCGTTCTCCTCCTCGACCGGCGCGGGCGGCGTGTCGGCGCCGCTCGTCCACCTGGCCGCCGGGACGAACATCACCGCGGCCAACGCCGCCGGGAAGATCGTCGTCCGCGACCTGCCGTGGACCAGCGTGCCCAACCTGCTGTTCTATCCGCCCACGCTCGGCTACTCCATGTACGACCCGGGGCTCACGATCAACCTGCTCGGCTCGGAGTCGATGGAGGCCCCGGCCGCGGCCGACGCCGACCTCAAGGCGGCCGCCGCCGCGGGCGCGCTGGGCGTGATCGAGATCAGCCAGCTCCCGCACGCCCAGATCAAGGACATGTACGCGCCCTACGAGGGCCTGCCGTACGGCGTGCCGGGCGCGTACGTCGGCGCCGACCAGGGCAAGCAGATCAAGGCCGCGCTGGCCGCCGGGCAGCCGGTCCAGGGCGCGCTGACCGTGAACGCCGCCTGGACGCCGACGACGACCCGTACCCTGTTCGCGACGCTTCCCGGCGGGAGCGACCAGAAGATCGTCGTGGAGAGCCACACCGACGGCATGAGCGCGGTGTGGGACAACGGCCCGCTCACCATGATCGAGATGGCCCGTTACCTGTCGTCGCTGCCGGTGGAGTGCCGTCCGCGTACCGTGCAGTTCGCGTTCGTGACCGGCCACCTCTACCAGCACCTGACCGGTCCGGACGTGCGCGAGGGCGGCGCCGGCCAGCTCGCCGCCCAGCTCGACGCCCAGTACGACCAGGGCAAGGTCTCCTCCGTCGTCGTGCTCGAACACCTCGGCGCCAAGCGCTACGACGCGGTCGCCAGGCCGAACGGCCTGCCGGGCAAGCAGCTCGTCGCCAGCCCCACCCTCACCGAGCTGCTGTGGGTCCCCGTCAGCGAGAGCACGCCGCTGCGCGAGCTGGTCAAGGGCCACATCGAGTACTGGGACGTGCGGCGCACCGCGATCCTCAAGGGCCTGTCGGCGGCCGACCTCGCCACGGTGCCGCGCCACTGCAGCTTCGGCGGCGAGGGCACGCCGTACAACCAGCACCTGCTGCCCGTCATCGCGCCCATCGCCGCGCCCAAGACGCTGTTCTCGCCGCAGTTCGGCCCCGAGGCGATCGACCTGCCGGTGATGCGCAAGGCGTCGCTCGCCTTCACCGACGTCGTGCTCGACCTCGGCCCGATGGCCCAGTCGGACGTCGCGGGCGACGTGACCGCGATGCGCCAGCAGCGCGCCTCCGGCACGCCGGGGTGTGCGTGAGCGTGGACAGGAGGGCACTCGTGCGCCGGCACACCGTCGCCGACGCCGGGTGCCCGCTCACCGTCGGCAACGGGGAGTTCGCCTTCACCGCCGACGCCACCGGGCTGCAGACCTTCGCGCCGCTGGGCACGCAGGCGCAGTGGGGCTGGCACACGATGCCCAACCCCGAGGGGCACGTGCTGGAGGACGCCTTCACCGACTACGACGGCGTCGGCTACCCGGACCTCTACCCGGCCACCCAGGCGGGCGGCTGGCTGCACGTGAACCCGCACCGCCTGCATCTCGGCCGGATCGGCCTCGACGTCGACGAGGCGGCCCCGCTCGGCCGGTCGGCGCAGACCCTCGACCTGTGGACCGGCACGCTGTCCAGCTCCTTCGAGCTGGGCGGCCTGCCGTACGAGGTGGAGACGGTCTGCCACCCCGAGCGGGATCTGCTGGCCGTCCGCGTGGTGGGCGGGGCGGGGATCAGGATCGCCTTCCCCTACGCCAGTGACGGCTGGCACACCACCGCCGACTGGGACAAACCCGATCGGCACACCACCACGTACATCCGGCGTGGCTCGCGCTGCGACTTCACCCGCGTCCTGGACCAGGACGGCTACCACGTGGCGGCCGAGTGGACGGGACCGGCGCGGCTCACCTCGCCCGGCGCGCACGTGTACCTGATCCAGGGCGACGAGCTGGAACTCGTCGTCGAGTTCGCCCGCGAGCCCGTCGGCGCCGCCCTCCCGTCCTTCTCCCAGGTCCGTACGGCCGCCGCCGCCCACTGGGAGCGGTTCTGGACGAGCGGGGGAGCGGTGAGCTTCGAGGGCAGCGCCGACCCGCGGGCGCCCGAGCTCGAACGCCGGGTCGTGCTCTCGCAGTACCTCACCGCGGTCAACTGCGCGGGGACCACCCCGCCGCAGGAGACCGGGCTGGCCGTCAACTCCTGGAGCGGCAAGTTCCACCTGGAGATGCACTGGTGGCACGCCGCCCACTTCGCCCTGTGGGGCAGGCCCGAGTTGCTGGAGCGGAGCCTGCCGTGGTACCGCTCGATCCTGCCGCGGGCCAGGGCCACGGCCGCGCGGCAGGGTTTCCGCGGCGCCCGCTGGCCCAAGCAGGTGGGGCCGGAGGGCAGGGAGAGCCCGAGCGAGATCGGCGCGTTCATCGTCTGGCAGCAGCCGCACCTGATCTACTTCGCCGAGCTGCTCCGCCGGGTCCGCCCGGGGGCGCTGGAGGACTACCGGGACCTGGTGTTCGAGACGGCCGAGTTCATGGCCTCCTTCGCCGGTGACGGGCATCTGGGGCCGCCGCTGGTCCCGGCGCAGGAGTCCTACTACGAGTCGCGGCGGTCGGTGCGCGATCCCACGTTCGAGCTGGCCTATTGGTGGTGGGGGCTGGAGACGGCCCAGCGGTGGCGGGGGCTGCTCGGCCTCGGCCCCGACCCGGAGTGGGCGCGGGTCCTGGACGGCCTGGCCCGGCCGGCGGTGCGCGACGGCGTGTACGCGGCCATCGGGGTGGAGCCGTACACGATCAGGACCGACCACCCTTCGATGACCGGCGCGCTCGGGTTCGTGCCGCCCACCCCGCTGATCGACCCGGAGACCATGCGGGCCACGCTGCACGACGTGCTCGCCGACTGGGACCTGGAGAGCACCTGGGGCTGGGACTACCCGATGCTCGCCATGTGCGCGGCCAGGCTCGGCGAGCCCGGCACCGCCGTGGACGCGCTGCTGCTGGACGTACCGAAGAACACCTATCTGGCCAGCGGCCACAACCACCAGTGGCCCGGCCTGCTGCCCCTCTACCTGCCGGGCAACGGCGGCCTGCTGGCCGCCGTCGCTCACATGGCGGCGGAGGGGTGTTTCCCCGAGGGCTGGCTGGTTCAGGCGGAAGGGGTGGTCGCGATGCCGTGATCGGGGCCGGCCAGCAGGGCGACCGCGAAGTGGTAGAGGTCGCCGGCCGACGACGTCAACGTGGCGACGCGGCCTTCACGCACCTCCGCGGCGATGTACTCGGTGGTCCCGTAGACGATCAGGCGGGGCACCGCGGCGCGCAGCGGAGGCAGCGCGGGATCCTCCAGCCTGGCCCGCGCGGCCAGTGCCCCGAACATGTCGAGGAAGGGCCGGTAGGCGGCGTCGCGCTGCTCGACGGCCCGCTCACCCGCCCTCGGCAACTCCACGAAGTACGCCTGCGCGTACTCCGGGCGCTCCTGCCACCAGCGCAGGTAGGCGGTCGTCCCCAGCCAGAGCTCTTCTCGCCACCCGTCGCCCGCCCCCGACGCGGCCGCGTAGATCGTGTGGATCATGTCGGGCAGGTCGCGCTCGCATCCCGCGAGGAAACACGCCTCCTTGTCGGCGAACTGGGCGTAGAAGGCGTTGCGTGACACCCGCGCGGCGGCGATCACGTCCGGGACGCTCGTGGCCGCGTAGCCGCGTCTCGCGACGAGCCTCAGCATGGCCTCCACGAGGCGGTCCCGCTGGGAGCTGCGCACCGTGTCGGGGGAGAGTCCGTGGCGCCCTCTGGGGAGTGGCCGGGCCGCTGGAACTTCCTTCTGTTCATCTCTTGACATCGCTCACCGATCGTACTTCCCTCTCTTAGGAGACGTTCACGTCTCCAAATAATCATCGAGGTGACCATGGAGAACTTCACCCGTCGGCAGGCGTTGCGGGCAGGGGCGCTCGGCCTCATGTCGGCCGGCTTCCTGTCGTGGACCACCGAGGCCGGCGCCGCCTCCACCATCGAGACGACCTACAAGGCGACGGGTCCGTGGCAGGTCGCCACCGGCACCTCGGGCGGCCACCGGCTCTACTACCCGCAGAACCTGGGCTCGGGCGGCGTCACCCACCCGATCGTCACCTGGGGCAACGGCTCGTGGGCCACCCCGGACAACTACCCGGGGCTGCTCAACCACCTCGCCTCGTGGGGCTTCGCGGTGGTCGCCTCCACCGACACCACCACGGGCACCGGCGCCGAGATCCTCGCCGCCGCCCAGCACCTCGTCGGCCTCGGCGGCGACCCGGCCAGCGTCTTCCACGGCAAGCTGGACACCACCCAGGTCGCCGCCGTCGGCCACTCCCAGGGCGCGGGCGGATCCATCAACGCGGCCAACCACTCCGCCGGGCTGATCAAGACCGTCGTGCCGATCGCCGTGCCCGCTCAGTGGATGGCCAGCCCGGGAGACGAGTTCTCCGTCACCGCCCTGACCTGCCCGGTGCTCTTCCTCAGCGGCGCGGACGACTGGCTGATCTCCTCGGCCGGGACCGTACAGGGCTACTACGACCAGGCCACCGCCGGAGCGGGCAGGGCGCTGCTCAAGGGCGCGGGACACAACGACATCCAGAACTCCGGCGGGGGCTTCCTCGGCTACGTGACCGCCTGGCTGAAGTACCGCCTCCAGGGCGACCTCCAGGCCCGCGGGGCGTTCGCCGGCAGCGCCCCCGAGCTCCCCACCAACACCGCCTGGCAGAACCAGGCCCTCAAGAACCTCACCTAGGAGAACCACCATGGCGGATCTGACGCGGCGTGGGCTCCTCGCCGCCGGCGCGCTCACCCTGCTCGCCGGATGCGGCAAGGACCAGCCCCGGCAGCAGGCCGCGGACGGCAGGCCGCACGGTGAGGTCACCGTCTGGCTGCACGGCTCGCAGGACACCGGCCAGCAGTTCCAGGATCTCGTGCACCGCTACATCGCCGAGTTCAAGGTCGACGTCAAGCTGCTCTACCTGCCCGTGGGCCAGCTCGACGCCAAACTGCTGACCGCCTTCAGCGGCGGCGCCCCGCCCGACGTCTTCAAGATCGGCCACTGGAGCTTCCCCGCGCACGCCAAGAAGCAGCGGCTCGCGCCCGTCGACACCAAGGCGCTCCCGCTGCAGAACTACGAGCCGGGCACGACCACCCCGCTCACCTACCGGGACGTGCCCTACGGCGTGCCCATCGACTTCAACCCCTGCATGCTCTACTACCGCAAGGACCGGTTCAAGGAGGCCGGACTCGACCCCGACAAGCCGCCGACCACCTGGGAGGAGGTCGCCGAGTACAGCGCCAGGCTGACCTCGAAGGACCGCGGGCGGGTCGGCCTCCAATGGCTCTACGGCGACCCGCAGTGGGCCCTCATGACGCTGACCGCCCTCGTCCGGGGCAAGGGCGGCGAACTCGTCACGGCGGACGGGACGAAGGCGTCGCTGGCCACCGAGCAGGGCCTCGCCGCCCTGGCGTACATGTCGGGGCTCGGCAACCCCAAGCTGTCCAACCCGCTGGGAGCGCTCGGCCTGTTCTACTCCGGCCAGGCCGCCATGGTCGTCAGCGGCGCCTTCCTCGGCCCCGCGCTGGAGAAGCTGGGCAAGGACCAGCTCACCTTCGGCAAGCAGTACGGCGTCGCGCCCATGCCCACCTGGGCCGGCGGCCCGTCCGTCGTTCCCGCCTACACCTGGGGCTGGGGCGTGGCCAAGGACTCGCCCAACCAGTTCACCGCCTGGCACCTCGTGAACTACCTTCAGGGCGCCCCGTCGGTGGCCGCCAACCTCGACAACGGCATCATCATCCCGACCAAGGGCTGGCGCGAGGCCGGGCCGCGCGGCAAGTCCGAGATCATGCGGATCGTCGCCGACAGCCTGCCGCACGTCGACTTCGGCCCGGTCGTCCCCGGCACACTCGAACTGGCGAAGGCCGCGTCCAGTGCCGTCGACTCCGTCGCCCACGGCAAGGCGACCCCCGCCCAGGCCGCGGCGACCTTCGACGCCACCGTGCGACCGGTCCTGTGAGCGTGCTCGACGAGGTTCGCGACGGCGTTCGCGGCGGAGTTCGCGGAGGGGGGCCCGGCGGGGTGCTCGGCGCGGTCAGGACCCGGCCCCAGGCCACGGCGGGTGTGGCGCTGACCCTTCCGGTGGCCGTGTTCTTCGTGGTGTTCTGGCTCGTCCCGTTCCTGTCGGCCATCTATCTCAGCTTCACCGACTACGAGATGGCGGGCACGCCCAACTGGATCGGCCTGGCCAACTACGAGCGCATGTTCGCCGACCCCGGCTTCCTCAACTCGGCGTGGATCACCGTCGTCTACACGGTCTGCACGGTCGTCCCGACGATCGTGCTGGCCCTGCTGGTGGCCGTGCCGCTGAGCAAGCCGGGACGGATCAACCGCTGGCTCAGGGCGCTGGTCATGATCCCGGCCGTGATGCCGCTGGCCGCCACGTCCATGGTCTGGGTGATCATCTACTCCGACCGGGGCCTGGCCAACACCCTCGTCGGCCTGGTCGGGATCCCGCCGCAGTCCTGGCTGACCAGCTCCGACCTGGCCATCTGGGCGCTGGTCGTGATGGTCGTCTGGAAGAGCATGGGGCTGTTCGTGATCATCCTGACCGCCGGGCTCCAGGCGCTGCCCGGCGAGGTGTACGAGGCCGCCGCCATCGACGGCTCGGGGGCGGTGACCACGTTCACCCGGATCACGCTCCCGCTGCTGCGCAGGACCCTGCTGTTCGTCCTGGTCATCTCGGTGGCCGGCTCGATGCAGGCGTTCGTGCCCGCGTTCCTGCTCACCGGCGGCGGGCCCGCCGACGCGACCCAGGTGCTGCCGTACTACATCTGGGCCAACGCCTTCCCCTACGAGCACATGGGCTACGCCGCCGCGATGGGCATGGTGCTGCTCGCCGCCATGGTGATCGTCTCGGCGCTGCAGTTCGGGTTCCTGAAGGGCGGCGACGAATGAAGGTTCTGCGTACCGTCTGGCTGGTCGCCGCCGTCGGGTGCATGCTGCTGCCGGTCTACTCCATGATCGTCGTGGCCTCGGCGCCGGACGACACCGACCTGCGCGGGCTGGTCTTCAACGGCTTCCACCTGCCCGAGAACATCGGGCGGCTGGCAGGCGAGGGCAACCTGCCCACGTACCTGCGCAACAGCCTCGTCCTGTGCGTCGGCACCGGCCTCCTGGACGTGATCTTCTCGGCCGCCGCCGGGTACGCGATGGCCCAGCTCTCCTTCCCCGGCCGCCGGGTCCTGTTCGCGCTGGTGATCGGCACGCTCGCGCTCACCCCGATGGTCCTGGTCATCCCCGTCTTCCTCATTGTGAAGGAACTCGGCTGGGTCAACACCTTCCAGGGCATGATGGTGCCCGGCATGATCAGCGCGTTCGGCGTGTTCCTAGTGCGGCAGTTCGCCCTCGGCATCCCGAAGGAGCTGCTGCTGGCCGCGCGGGTCGACGGCGCGGGGGAGTTCCGCATCTTCGCCCGCATCGCCGCGCCGCTGCTTAAGCCCGCGCTCATCACCCTGTTCCTGGTGCACTTCCTGGCGCAGTGGGACAACCTGCTGTGGCCGCTGATCGTGGCCAACGAGCAGTCGCTGTGGCCGCTGCCGGTGGGGCTGGCCAACTTCCAGAGCGAGGTCGGCATCACCTATCACCTGACCACCACCGCGGCACTGGTCACCGCCGTGCCGCCGTTCGTCCTCATGGTGGCGCTGCAGCGCTACTACGTGGCGGGGCTCACCTTCGGAGGGCTGAAACGATGATCCCGGACCTGATCCCCGACGCCGCGCGGATGATGGGGTGGATCGAGACGGTCACCTCGCGGGGCGTCAGGCGTCCCGGCTACCCGGCCGACGACTGGACCGCCGAGTGGGCCGCCGGGCGCTTCACCGAGTTCGGGCTCCACGACGTACGGCTGGCGCCGGTCGAGCTGCCCGTCTGGCGGCCGGTCACGGCGACCCTGGTGGTGCGGCTGGACGCCGATCCGTCGAGAGTCGTACGGGTGGCGGCGTCCGCGCTGCCGTACACCACGCCGAAGGCGACCGTGACCGCGCCGGTCAGCCGCGAGGTCGTGCCGGGCGCGATCGTCGTGCCCGAGTACGCCTTCACCGAGCTGCCGCAGTCCTACGTCAGGGACCTGGCGACGGCCGTGCACGACCCCGAGGGCGTCTTCGGCGAACTGGTCCAGACGCTGCCGTTCCAGCTCGACTACCTCGACGTCATCCAGGGCGTCATGGACGCCGGCGCCGCCGCCTTCGCGGGGGCGCTGACCGGCGTGCCGTGGGAGACCCGCGACTACTACGTGCCCTACGACGCCGTGCACCGGGACCTCCCGGCCGTCTGGTTGTCGGGCGCCGACTCGCGGCGGGTGCTCGACCTGGTCGACGAGGGCCCCTGCACGGGCACGCTCACCGTCGAGTCGGAGACGGGTCCGGGCCTGTCGCACAACGTGATCGGCACGCTCCCCGGCCGCTCCGACCAGTGGGTGATCATCGGTTCGCACCACGACGCGCCCTGGGCCTCGGCCGTCGAGGACGCCTCGGGGATCGCGCTGGTGCTGGCCGCCGCCCGGTACTGGGCGGGCGTGCCGGAACGGGACCGGCCGCACAACCTGATCTTCCTGCTGACCGCGGGCCACATGGCGCACGCCGCGGGCACCCGGGCCTTCATCGAGGAGAACCGCGCCCTGCTGGACGACGTCGTGCTCCAGCTCCACCTGGAGCACGCCGCCCGGCGGTGCGTGGTCGTGGACGGCGAGCTGGTGCCCACCGGCGACCCCGAACCCGGCTGGTGGTTCACCACGAGGAAACCGGAGCTGGAGAGCCTGGTGGCGGCGGCCGTCGTCGCGGAGGACCTTCGGCGCTCGTTCGTGTTGCCGCCGGACGTGTTCTCCCCGATGCCGCCCACCGACGGGGCCTTCTTCCACCCCGAGGGGGTGCCGCTCGTGCACTTCCTGTCGGCTCCCATGTACCTGTTCGACTCGGCCGACACCCTGGACAAGGTGGACGAGGCCCGTCTTGAGCCGCTCACCCGGGCGGCGGTCAGAATCGTCGAAGGGACGGCCGGATGGCGTCGCCGGTGATCGTGCGTACCACGTCGGGGCTGGTCGAGGGCAGGGCCGAGGAGGGCGTGCTGGCCTTCCTCGGTGTGCCGTACGCCGCCCCGCCCTTCGGCGAGAACCGCTTCGGCGCGCCCGTACCCCCGCCCGCGTGGGACGGCGTACGGCCGGCCGTCACGCGGGGTCCCGCCGCCCCGCAGGCGGCCGGTGAGGACGTCGGCCTGTACGCGCCCGACGTCTTCGAGACCGGCGAGGACTGCCTCAACCTCGACGTACGCACCCCCCGGACCGACCGGGCGAACCTGCCCGTCCTGGTCTGGATCCACGGCGGCGCGTTCTCCATCGGCGGCAACGGGGCCGCCTGGCACCAGGGCGCCCGCTTCGCCCGCGACGGCGTGGTCTGCGTGGCCGTCAACTACCGGCTCGGCTTCGAGGGTTTCCTGGCCCTGGAGGACGCCCCGCTCAACCGGGGTGTCCTGGACTGGCTGGCCGCGCTGGAATGGGTACGCGACAACATCGCGGCCTTCGGCGGCGACCCCGGCGACGTGACGATCGCCGGGCAGTCGGCGGGCGCCGCCGCCGTCGCCACCCTGCTGACGATGCCGCGCGCCGAAGGGCTGTTCCGGCGCGCGATCGTGATGAGCGGCTCGGCCACCCTGGTCGCCACCGAGCAGGAGGCCCGCGACTACGCCAGGACGCTCGCCGCCCGGCTGGGGATCGCCCCGACCAGGTCCGCCTTCGCCGCGCTGTCCCCCGAGGCGCTCGTCGCCGAACAGCCGCCGCCGCTGACCGGCGACTCCGGCGGGCTGAACGAGTCGGTGCCGGTCAAGCCGGTCGTCGACGGCGACCTGATCCCGGCCGTGCCGCTGGCCGCCCTGCGCGCGGGCGCGAGCCGGCACGTCCCGCTGCTGGTCGGCTGCACCTCGCAGGAGGCCGACGTGTTCGTCCGCCGCCTGGCCGAAGGGCTCGACGAGGCCGCCGCGCGGGCCGCGCTCGACCATCTCGGCGTCACGGTCGACGAACCCGGTCTCACGCCCGCCGAGCGCGTCGGACGTGCCTTCACCCAGCACCTGTTCACCCGGGAGACCCGCTGGATCCGCGAGGCCAGGCCCGCACACGGCTACGAGTTCCGGTGGGAGTCGCCGGTCGAGAGCCCGGTCGGCGGCGGACGGGTGGGCGCGGTGCACAACCTCGACCTGCCCTTCGTCTTCGACGTGCTCGACGCGCCCGGCGTCGAACGCACCGCGGGACCGGACGCGCCCCAGGCCCTGGCCGACGCCATGCACGCCGCCTGGGTACGTTTCGTCCGCACCGGCGACCCCGGCTGGCCGCTCGGGCACACCATGATCTTCGACGGGTCCACCGGCCGGACGCCGTGAGCCCGCCGGCCCGGAGGGGATGACCTCCGGGCCGCGGGTGGTCAGGCGACTACCTGGTCAGGACCATCAGCGTGAAGAAGCCGGTGTACTCGCAGGAGTACGACAGGTACGCGCCGCTGGCCCTGAGCTGCTTGCCCTTGGCGACGCACTTCGCCTCGCTGGAGTAGTCGCCGTACTTGATCCAGGTGGAGGCCGCGACCGAGGTGGTCGCGGAGCTGGCGGGCGCCGTCACTGCGGAGCAGGTGGCGGCCAGGGCGACCGCCGCGAACGTGGTCGCGGCGGCGCGGGTGAGCTTGGGCATCAGCATCCCTTCGGGGGTGGGGCGGCTAGCACGGCGGAACAGTAGATCATTCCGTCGCGATCTTGATCATAATCATTCGCCCGATACCCGCCCAACGCCGCCCTACGCGAAACGGCTGTCCTAAATTGCGAAATAGGCCGATATCTCGGGTGAGACCGGCGGCACCGCGCGCGGCGTCGACCCCGAGCGGAGTGACATGGTCGCGTGGTACGCCGCCGCCACCGCGTCCCGGGCGGCCACCGGTGAGGTGTCGGTGGCCCCGCCCTCCCTGGCGAAGCGGAGGAACTCCGTCATCAGCGCCCGGTCGGCCCCGCCGTGCCCGCCGTGCCCGCCCCCGGCCTCCGGTACGGCGACCACCAGGTCCCCGTCGGCGTCGTAGTCGCGCCGGCCCTTGTTCCACACCCGTACGACACTGCTGCCCCGGTGGTCGCCGAAGTTCTCCAGCCTGCCCTCGGTGCCGATCACCGTGTAGTTGCGCCAGTAGTCGGGCGTGTAGTGGCACTGCTGGTAACTGGCCTGCACCCCGTTGTCCAGGCGCATCAGGACCATCGACAGGTCCTCCACGTCGATGACCGGGTTGAGGCCGCGCTGGCCGAGCGGCGGCCAGTTGCGCTCCGGGTCGAACCAGTGCTCGTCCAGGCCGGGCGAACGGTCCTCCACGCGGCCGTAGACGCCCAGGGCGCCCATGGCCGTCACCAGCCCGGTACGCGACCCGGCCAGCCAGTGGATGACGTCGAGGTCGTGGGCGCCCTTCTGCAGCAGCAGGCCGGTGGTGTTGCGGCGGTCGGCGTGCCAGTCCTTGAAGTAGTAGTCGCCGCCGTGGCCGACGAAATGGCGGCACCAGACGGCTGTCACCTCGCCGATCGCGCCCTGCCCGATCAGTGAGCGCATCTCGCGGACGACCGGCATGTGACGCATGTTGTGGCCGACGTACAGGCGGGCGCCGTGGGCGCGGGCCGCCTCCAGCACGCGGTCGGCGTCCTCCACGGTCGTGGCCAGCGGTTTCTCCACGAACGTGGGCAGGCCCGCGCTCAGGACGGCGACGGCGTGCTCGGCGTGCAGGTGGTCGGGGGTGGCCACGATGACGGCGTCCGCGTCGAGCACGTCCTCCAGGCGGGTCGTGGTGCGCACCTCGTCGCCGAACAGGGTTCTGGCATGGGCGAGGCGGGCCGGGTCGAGGTCGCAGACGGCGGTGACCCGGGCGCCCCGGCCGGGGCGGTGGGCCTCCTGGGCGACGCTGACCCGCTGGCCCGCGCCGATCACCGCGATGCGCAGGTCGTTCACGCCAGGTAGTCCTCGGTGAGGATGTCGGTCACGAGCTGGGCGTTGCCGGCGCTGAGACCGCCGTCGACGCGCAGCACCGTGCCGGTGATCCAGGCCGCCTCGGCCGAGGCGAGGAACAGCACGGCGTTGGCCACGTCCTCGGGGGAGCCGATGCGGCCCAGCGGGTACCAGCGGGCCAGGCGTTCCATGAGTGCCGGGTCGCGGGCCAGGCGTTCGTTCCAGATCGGGGTGCGGATGGTGGCGGGGGCGACGAGGTTGACCCGTACGCCCGCTCTGCCGTACCGGACGGCGAGGCTTCTGGTGAGGCTTTCCAGGCCCGCCTTCGCGGCGCTGTAGGCGTCGTTGCCGTAGTAGGCGCTCGCGTTGATCGAGCCGATGTTGACGACGCTGCCGGAGCCGCGCGCGGCCATGCGCGGCAGCAGGGTGCGGCAGACCAGGAACGGGCCCTTCAGGACCGTGGCCAGGTCGGTGTCCCACTCCTGCTCGCTCATGCGCGGCAGCGGCGTGTCCGAGCAGACGGCGGCGTTGTTGACCAGGATGTCGGGGACGCCGGGGGTCAGGTCGATGGCGGCGACGGCTTCGGCGTCGGTGACGTCGAGGTGCAGCGCGGTGCCGCCGATCTCGGCCGCGGCCCGGTCGGCGAGGCCGGCGTCGCGGTCGGCGACGGTCACGTGCGCGCCCTCGGCGGCGAGCCTCGCGGCGATCTCCAGCCCGATGCCGGACCCGGCGCCGGTGACGAGGGCGTGGCGGCCCTCGAAGCGTCGTGTGGGGGACACGTGGGCTCCTCTCTGCTTCGCGTGACGTCGATCATACGAAAGGCAAGCGTTTGCGGCAATTGCCGACAAGCTCTTGATGATGGCGTCATCGATGGGATAAACAAGTTGCGCAACCGCTTGCGGTGAGGGGGAGTGCATGGCGAGATACGCCTTGACCGGGGCCCGGGCGGTCCTGCCGGGGGAAGTCCGGGAGGACCTGGCCGTCGTGGTGTCCGGCGACCGCATCGAGGCGGTGCTGCCCGCCGCCGAACTGGTCGGCGTACGGCGGGTGGACGCCGGCGGGGCGTACCTGACGCCGGGCCTGATCGATCTGCACACGCACGGAGCCGGCGGGCGCGGGTTCGACGAGGGCGACGCCGTGGCCTGGACGTCGGTCCTGGCCGCGCAGGCGCGCTTCGGCGTGACCGCGGTGCAGGCGTCGCTGGCCACGGCCCCGCCGGCGGACCTGGCCGACCGGCTGGCCCTGGCCCGGACGATCACCGAACCGGACATCGCGAACGATCCGGCGGACGGCCCGCCGCGCGAGGGCGCCCGGCTGCTCGGGGTGCACCTGGAGGGGCCGTTCCTGGCGCCCGAGCAGGCCGGGGCACATGATCCGGCGTTGCTCGTGCCGCCGTCGGCCGAGGCGGTCGGCGCGCTGCTGGCCGCCGGGACGCCGAGCATGGTCACGCTCGCTCCCGAACTGCCCGGCGGGATCGAGGCCGTACGGCGGTTCGCCGCCGCCGGGAGCGTCGTGGCGATCGGCCACAGCCAGGCCGCCGGGGACGTCTTCGCCGCCGCCGTCGCGGCCGGGGTCACGCATCTCACCCACCTGTGGAGCGGGCAGTCCGCGCTGACCAGGCGGGGGCCGTGGCGGGTGCCGGGGCTGCTGGAGGAGTCGCTGGCCAGCGACGGGCTGACCGCCGAGGTGATCGCCGACGGCCGGCACCTGCCGCCGCAACTCCTGCGGATCGCCGCGCGCTGCCTGCCGGGGCGGTTGTGCGTCGTGTCGGACGCCACCCCGGGCGCCGGGTTGCCGGACGGGTCGCCGTACCGGCTGGGGGCGCTCGACTGTGTCGTACGTGACGGGGTGGGGATGGCGCCGGGCGGCGCGTCGTTCGCGGGGAGCACGACCGGGCTCGGCCCGATGCTCGGCCACCTGCGGCGCGAGCTGGGGCTGGGCGTGCCGGAGGTGGTCGCGATGGCCACCGCCACGCCCGCGCGGGTGCTCGGGCTGCGCGACCAGGGGGCGCTGCGGGCGGGGTGCCTGGCCGACCTGGCGCTGTTCGACGACGACTTCGGCGTACGGGCCACGGTCGTGGGCGGGCGCTGGCTGCTGGACGAGGACGGGCTTCGGGAAGGGGCTGCGTGATGGGCGAGGATCTGCTGCGACTGCGCGAGGGGGACGACGTCGCGGTCGCCTTACGCGACCTGCGCGCGGGCGAGCGGTACGACGGGCTGGTCGTCGCGGGTGACGTGCCAAGGGGGCACAAGATCGCGTTGCGCGCGTTGCGGGCGGGCGACCCGGTGCTCAAGTACGGTCAGCACATCGGCGTGGCGTCGGCCGCGATCGAGGCGGGCGCGCACGTGCACACACACAACCTGCGCCACGACGACACCGCCCCCCGCCGGACGGCTCCGGCCGCACAGTCGGCGACGCCCGCACCGCAGGAGACGTCCTACTTCGACGGGTACGTACGGCCCGGCGGCAGGGTGGGAACCCGCAACCACATCGGCATCCTCACCTCGGTCAACTGCTCGGCCACGGTCGCCAGGCTCGTCGCCCGGCGTTTCCAGGACCACGAGGGCATCGACGGCGTCGTCGCCCTGACCCACAACACCGGCTGCGGCCTGGCCGACGACGGCGAGGGCCTGGCGATCCTGCGCCGCACCCTCGACGGCTACGCCGCGCACCCGAACTTCGGCGCCATCCTCATGCTCGGCCTCGGCTGCGAGGTCAACCAGCCGGCCACCGACATCCCCACGCTGACCATCCAGGAACTCGGCGGCACGAGGAAGACGGTCGACGCCGCCACCAGGGCCATCGAGGAGTTGCTCCCCGACGTCGCCAGGGCCCGGCGCACCCGCGTACCGGCCTCGGAGCTGATCCTCGGCCTGCAGTGCGGCGGCTCCGACGGCTACTCCGGCCTGACCGCCAACCCCGCCCTGGGCGTGGCCGCCGACCTCCTGGTCGCCCAGGGCGGCACCGCCGTCCTGGGGGAGACCCCGGAGATCTACGGCGCCGAGCACCTGCTCGCCGAACGGGCCGCCACCCCGCGGGTCGCCGCCCGTCTGATGGAACGCGTCGCCTGGTGGCGCGAGTACGTCGCCGCGCACGGCGGCAGCATGGACCACAACCCCTCACCGGGCAACCGGGAGGGCGGGATCACCACGATCCTGGAGAAGTCCCTCGGAGCGGTCACGAAGGGCGGTTCCACCCCGCTCACCGCCGTCTACGAATACGCCGAACGCGTCGAGGCCAAGGGCCTGGTCTTCATGGACACCCCCGGCTACGACCCCGTCTCGGCCACCGGCATGGTCGCCGGGGGCGCCAACGTCATCTGCTTCACCACCGGCCGCGGCTCGGTGTACGGCTGCCGCCCGGTGCCCAGCGCCAAGCTGGCCACCAGCAGCGAGCTGTTCCGCCGCATGGCCGGGGACATGGACCTCGACTGCGGGCCCATCGCCGACGGCCGCGCCGATCCGCGGACCGTCGGCAGGCAGATCTTCGACCTGGTGCTGCGGGTCGCCTCGGGTGAGCCGACGCGCAGCGAGGAACTGGGCTTCGGGGCCGAGGAGTTCGTGCCCTGGCAACTCGGCGCGGTGATGTGATGCCGCGCGTGGTCCACGTCGGCCTGGGCGCCTTCCACCGCGCCCACCAGGCCATCTACACCGAGGACGCCGGGTGGGAGGTGTGCGCGGTCGCGCCCCGCTCGGCCGAGGTCGTGCGCGCCCTGCGTGAGCGCGGCCACCGCTACACGCTGCTCGTACGCGACGGCGAACACGCCACCGCCCGTACGGTCTCCTCGATCACCGCCACCCTGCACGCCCCCACCGAACGCGACCGGGTCGTCGCCGTACTCGCCGACCCGGGGACCACGGTCGTCACGCTGACCGTCACCGAGAAGGCGTACCGGCCGGGCAGCGCCGTCGTCGCCCTGCTCACCGAGGGGCTGGCCGCGCGGGCCCGCAGGGACGCCGGGCCGCTGGCCGTGGTCTCGTGCGACAACCTGCCCGGCAACGGCCGCCGCCTCCGCGAGCTCTTCGAGGAGGACGCCTGGACCAGGGCCAACGTCACCTTCCCCAGCACGGTCGTCGATCGCATCGTGCCCGCCGCCACCCGGGCGGACCGGGAGCTCACCGGCGACCCCGCCGTCGTCGTGGCGGAGCCGTACACGCACTGGGTGCTGGAGGACGGCTTCCCGGCGGCGCGGCCGGCGTGGGAGCGCGGCGGCGCGCTGTTCACCGGCGACGTCACCCCGCACGAGCGGGCCAAGATCCGCATCCTGAACGGCACGCACAGCACGCTCGCCTACACCGGGGCGCTCATCGGGCACGAGCACATCGCCACGGCGCTCGCCGACCCCGCGCTGGAGGCGCTGGCCCACCGGCTGACCGCCGAGGACGTGCTGCCCTCGCTGACCCCGCCGGACGGGCTCGACCTGGAGGTCTACACCGCCGCGATCCTGGCGCGGATGCGCAACACCGCGCTGCGCCACCGCTGCGCCCAGGTCGCGATCGACGGCTCGCTCAAGGTGCCGATCCGGCTGCTCGGCACGGTCAGGGACCGGCTGGCCGCCGGGGCGCACCCGCGCTGGGCGTGCCTGGCCGTCGCCGCCTGGCTGCGGCACGTCTCCGGCGGCGCCGACGACCGCGGGCGGCCGCTGGAGGTCTCCGACCCGCTCGCCGGACGGCTGCGCTCGATGCCGCCCGAGGAACTGCTGACCGTGCCCGAGGTGTTCGGCGAGGACCTGCCGTACGAGCCCGCTTTCACCGGGCAGGTCCTCGCCGACCTGCGCGACCTGGCCCGGCACGGCGCCGCGGCCGTCATCAGAAGGGAAACCACCACGTGAACGAGCCCCTCGCCCGATTCGACGCGGAAGGACTGCCGGTCGGCGTGTACGACGACCGGCAGGCGATGGCCGTCGCGGCGGCCGGCCACACGGCGGACATCCTGCGCTCGTGCGTGTCGGCCACCGGCGCCGCCCGGGTCGTGATCGCCACCGGCAACTCCCAGCTCGCCTTCGTCGCCGCCCTGCGCGAGGAGCAGGTGCCGTGGGAGAAGGTGACCGTGTTCCACATGGACGAGTACGTCGGCATCGACGACCGGCATCCCGCCTCGTTCCGCCGCTGGATCAGGGAGCACGTCGAGGAGCCCTTCGCCCCGGCCCGGGTCTGCTACATCGACGGCGACGCGGCCGACCCCGAGGCCGAGTGCGCCCGCTACGAGGTGTTGCTCCGCGAAGCCCCGCTCGACCTGGTCTGCCTGGGCATCGGGGAGAACGGGCACCTGGCCTTCAACGAGCCGTACGACGCCGACCGTGACGACCCCCGATGGGCGCGGGTGATCACCCTGACCCCGGCCTCCCGGCACCAGCAGGTGGGGGAGGGGCATTTCGCCGGGTTCGACGCGGTTCCGGCCACGGCCATCACCTTGACCGTTCCGGCCCTGCTCGGGGCGCGGCACGTACAGGCCGTGGTGCCCGAGGCGCGCAAGGCGCGAGCCGTGCAGCGGGCGTTGCGCGGGGAGGTCGGGGCGCACTGCCCGGCCACGTGGCTGCGCGGGCAGGCCGGGGCGCGGCTCTTCCTCGACCGTGAGTCGGCGGCGCTGGTCATGGACGAGCCGGTGGTGAGCGGTGGCTGAGCGCCGGCGCTACGCGCTGTCCGGGCTGAGCAGGCGGGCGATGTCGGTGTTCACCCGCCCGCTGGGCGGCGCCTACGCCGAGTCGGGCGAGATCGTCGCGGTGTGCGACCCCGACGAGGCCCGGGTGCGCGACCTCGACCCCGCCCTGCCCTGGTACCCGCCGGACCGGCTGGACGACCTGATCACCGAGACCCGCCCCGACACGCTGCTGGTCGCCGGGCCCGACCACACGCACGCCGAGGCCATCCTCACCGGCCTGGCCCGCGGCCTGGCCGTGGTGTCGGAGAAGCCCATGGTCACCACCGCCCGCGACGCCGCCAGGATCGTCGCGGCCGACCCCGGTGGCAGGGTCCGCGTCACCCACAACCTGCGCTACGCCCCACGCCACCAGGCCGTCAAACGGCTGCTCATGGCGGGCGAGATCGGCCGGGTCGTCAGCGTCGAACTCGTCTGGAACGTCGAGACCCTGCACGGCGCCAGCTACTTCCAGCGCTGGAACCGCCGCGCCGAGCTCTCCGGCGGCCTCCAGGTGCACAAGAGCTGCCACCACTTCGACCTGGTCGGCTGGTGGCTGGCCGACGTGCCCGTCCAGGTCTTCGGGTACGGCTCGCGCGCCTACTACGGCGCCGGCAGCCCGCACGCGGCCGACGACCCCTACCGGCGGCGCTGGGCCGAGGAAGGCGTGTCGCTGCCCGACAGCCCCCTCGGTCACATCTACGACACGGAGATCGACATCGAGGACAACTACGCGGCGCTCGTGCGCTACCGTGGCGGCGCTCATCTGTCGTACAGCATCCAGTTCTCCGCCCCGTGGGAGGGCTACCGCCTGGGGATCAACGGCACGCACGGCCGCATCGAGGCCACACTCGAATACGGCAGGCAGGCGTCGGGCCCGCCCGAGCCGATCGTCGTCTTCCCGATGTTCGGCGACCGGCGGGAGCTCGTGGTCGAGGGGGAGGTGGGCGGCCATCTCGGCGCCGACGAACTCCTCGTGCGCGACCTGTTCACCGGGGGCGGCGACGACCCGCTCGGCCTGCGTGCCGGCAGCCTGGACGGAGCCAGGGCCGTGGCCGTCGGCGAGGCCGTCCGGCTGTCGTCGCGTACGGGTCAGCCCGTGGACGTCGAGGCCCTTCTCGCAAGCGGTTGCCCGACATGAGCGCGGCAGATCGAGCGGCCGAATCGGAAACCATGCGCAACCGCTTGCGCTAGCGTTGCACCCATGAAGGAAAGATGTCCATGACCGTCACGCTGGCCGATGTCGCCAAGGCATGCGGCCTGTCGCCGTCCACGGTCTCCCGCGCCCTGTCCGATCCGGGCAGGGTCAGCGCGCAGACCCGGGACAAGGTGGCGCGGGTCGCGCGCGAGATGGGCTACACGCCCAACCGGGTCGCCAGGTCGTTGTCGATGGGACGTACCGGCACGATCGGCCTCATCGTGCCCGACGTGGCCAACCCGTTCTTCCCGCCGATCATCAAGGCGGTCCAGGCCCGCGCCGCGCGCAAGGACCTCGTCGTGGTGCTGGCCGACACCGACGAGCGGGCCGCCGACGAGCTCGACCGGGCCCGGGTGCTGAGCAAGCAGGTCGACGGCCTGATCATGGTCTCGCCCCGCTCGCCGGAGCCGCGCATCGCCGAGATCGGGCGGCTCGGGCCCACCGTGTTCGTCAACCGGCGCGTGCCCGAGCACCCGTCGGTGCTGATCGACAACGCCGACGGCATGCGCCAGGCGGTCGAGCACCTGGTGGCGCTCGGCCACCGGCACATCGGCTACCTGGCCGGGCCCCGGCGCTCGTGGTCCAACCAGCAGCGCCACGCCGCGATCACCGAGGCGTGCGCGCAGCTCGGGGCCGAGCTGGTGACGTTCGGCCCGTTCGAGCCGCAGGTGCAGGCCGGGGTGCAGGCGGCCGACCTGCTCCAGGGCAGCCCGGCCACGGCCGTCATCGCCTACGACGACCTCATCGCGCTCGGCGTCATGGCCCGCATGTCCGAGCGCGGTCTCAGCGTCGGGCGCGACCTGAGCGTCATGGGCATCGACGACAGCCCGCTGTCCGGCATGGCCTACCCGACGCTCACCTCGATCCACGTGCCCGGCGCCGAGGCCGGTGCCACCGCCGTCGACCTGCTGCTCGACGTCCTCGACGGGCTCCACGGTGAGCCCCCGCCGCCGTTGGTGGAGCTGGAGACGTACCTGGTGGTGCGCAGCTCGACCGGGCCGGCGCCGCGCCGGTGATCCCCGGGTTCGGGCCGTTCCTCGACGGCCGCTTCGACGTCACGCACGACCTCCAGGCCCACGTCTACCGGCGTACCGAGCGGCTGTTGTCGCGGTGGGAGGCGGTCAACGACGCGCTGTCCAGCCCGGCCGAGGTCCGCGCCCGGCAGGCGGCCGTCCGCGCCGCCCTCACCACGAGCCTGTACGGCACGTCCCTCCCGCCCTTCGCCGAGGGCGCGGCCCCGCCGGAGGCCGAGCACCTGGGCAGCGTGCGCGCCGGCGACCTCGTCGTCGAACGCATGGTGTTACGCACCGCGCCCGGCGTCCTCGTGCCCGCGAACCTCTGGCGGCCCGCGCGGCGGTCCGAGCCCGCGGGGGCCGTGCTGTTCGTCTGCGGGCACGGCGGGCAGGCCAAGGCGCACCCCACCTACCAGGCCGTCTGCGCCCGCCTGGCCGGGGCGGGGCTGGTCGTCCTCGTCATGGACCCCGTCGGCCAGGGCGAACGCGCCCTCGCCGACCGGGGCGACGGCGGCGTCGCCGAGCACACCGACGCCGGGGTGACCTGCTGGCGGGCCGGACACTCCCTGGCCGCCCACTTCGTGCACGACGCCCGGCGCGGCATCGACTACCTGTGCGCCCGCCCCGACGTCGACCCGGCGCGCGTCGGCATCACCGGCAACAGCGGCGGCGGCGTCCTCACCACGCTCATGATGGCCCTCGAACCCCGGCTGGCCGCCGCCGCGCCCGGCACGTTCGTCACCAGCAGGCGCGCCTACCTGTGGGCCGGGCAGGCCCAGGACGCCGAGCAGATCCTGCCCGGCGGCACCCTGCTGGGCGTCGGCCACGAGGACCTCCTGCTGGCCATGGCCCCGCGCCCGGCCCTGGTGCTGGCGGCCGACTACGACTTCTTCCCGCTGGACGGCACGCTGGAGACGGTGTCCCGCGCCGCCCGCGCGTACGCCCTCCTGGACGCCCCCGACGCGCTGTCCGTCGCCCGCGCCCCGGTGGCCCACGGCTACCACCCGGAGCTGGCCCGCGCCGCGACCGCGTTCCTGGCCCGCCACCTGGGCGGCACCGTCCTGTCCGACGCCGAACCGGAGATCCTTCCCGCCGAGGCCCTGGCCTGCACCCGCGACGGCGTCTTCCACGACCGCCCCGGCACGACGCACGTGCCCGAGCCGCCCGCGCGGCCGGCCACGGTCGAGCAGGTCCAGGCGCTCGTGCACGCCCACCGCGAGCCGCCCGCCGAGTTCTTCCCTCGCTGGTTCGACCGCCCCGAGGCGCCGGTACCCGTACGGCACGTCTTCTGGCGTTCCGAGCGCGACGTGTGGAACGCGGGTGTCCTGGCGGGACCGCCGGACCCGGCCGGCACCCTGGTCATCGCCCTGTTCGAGCACGGCACCGCGTCCCTCCCCGAACGCCAGGAGTGGATCGGCGCGAGACTCGGCAGCGGCCGGGCCGTGCTCGCCCTGGACGTTCGCGGCGTGGGCGCCCTCGCACCGGCCCCCGTCACCGCCCGCCCCGACGGGGCCTACTTCGGCACCACGTACAAGCTCATGACCGACCTGCTCTGGCTCGGCGACAGCCTCGGCGCCGCCCGGATCCACGACGTGCTGCGCGCCTTGGCCTTCGCCCGCCACGAGCGCCTCGGCGCCAGGATCGAGTTGTACGGCGAGGCGGGCCAGGCCGTCTACGCCCGATGGGCCGCCAGACTCGACGACGCGGTGGCGGCCGTCGAGCTGCGCGACCCGGTGGACGGCTGGGAGTCGGTCATCCCCGGCGTCACGGGATGAACAGCGACCCGCTCACCCCGACCGGCTCCCACAGGTCGAGCGCCCGCAGCAGGTTCCTGGCCAGCGCGCGGTGGCCGTACTCGTTGGGGTGGCAGCCGGAACCCATCCAGTGTTCGCCGCCGTCCCAGGTCGCGTGGTGGTCCACCAGCACGTCGGCGTCGAGCGAACGCACCGCCTCGGCGTAGGCGGGCAGGTCGGCCCAGCCGGACTCCGGGGCCCGGTTGGGCGTCTGGAGCACGACCTTCGCGCCCGCCCGCCGTACGCGGGAGATGACCGCGGCGTAGTCGCGGACGAAGGCGGGCAGGCCCGCGGGCCCGGCCGCGCAGTCGTTGAGCCCGAACATCAGCACGACCACGTCGGGCCGGTGGCGCAGCACCGCGCCCTCGACGTCGAGCTCGGAGACCTTCTGACCGCTGACACCGGTGTTGATCACCGCGTCGGCCGGCCGGTTCAGCTCGAAGCGCACCCGCTCGGCGAACAACTGCGTGTAGTCGCGCCAGCCGAAGGTGTGCAGCGCGCCCTGGGTCACGCTGTCGCCCGTGAACAGCCACACCGTGCTCATCCCTTGACCGCCCCGATCAGAATTCCCTTGGCGAAATGACGTTGCAGGAAAGGGTAGACGATCAGGATCGGCACCAACGAGATGACCAGCACGGCCATCTGCAGGGCCTGCTGCGGCGGCGGCAGCTCGCCGGTCAGGGCGGTGTTGTCCACGCCCATCGTGGCGTTGTCGACCACGTAGGTGCGCAGCACGAGCTGCAACGGCCAGTTCGCCGAGTCGTTGAGGTAGAGCATGGCCGAGAAGAAGCTGTTCCAGTACGACACCGCGTAGAACAGGCCCACGACGGCCAGCACCGCCTTCGACAGCGGCAACACCACCCGGCGCAACACCTGGAACTCGCCGGCCCCGTCGATGCGCGCCGAGTCGAGCAGGTCCCTGGGCAGGTCGAGGAAGAACGAGCGCACCACGATCACGTTGAAGCCGTTGATCAGCACCGGCAGGATCAGCGACCAGTACGACTCGAGCAGCCCGAGCTGCTTGACGATCAGGTAGCTCGGGATCATGCCGGGCGAGAACAGCAGCGTGAACAGCACGAGCAGCAGCAACGGCCGGGAGCCGAAACTGCCCGGCCGCGACAGCGAGTACGCCAGCAGCGTCGTGCAGGTCAGGCTGAGCAGCGTGCCGACGACCGTGACGCCCAGCGACACGAACAACGCCCGCGACACCACGCCTCCGGCGAAGATCGCCCGGTAGGCGTCGAGCGTGGGGTGCTCGGGCCACAACACGTACCCGCCGGCCAGGTTGATCTGCACCTGGTCGGCCAGGCTGGTGGCGATCACCGCGACGAACGGCAGGATCACCACCAGACACGCGGCCAGCAGCACGACGCCCTTGAGCGCCCTGATCGGACGGCCCGCCGGCTCCAGCCCGTTGCGCAGCTCCCTGGGACGCGCGTCGCGGCGGCCGGCCGCCCTGGTGATGTGCGCGCTCGTCATCGCGAGTACACGCCCCTCTCGCCGAAGATGTGCGCGATCTTGTTGGCGGCCAGCACCAGCGCCACCCCGATCACGCCCTTGACCAGCCCGACCGCGGCCGACACGCCCCAGTTCCCGCCGGTCACGCCGTTGTTGTACACGTAGGTGTCCAGCACCTCGGAGGCGTCCACGCCCACCGCTCGCTGCTGGAGCTGAATCTGCTCGAACCCGACGGTCAGCACGTCGCCCAGCTTGAGGATGAGCAGCAACACGATGACGCCCCGGATCGCGGGCAGCGTCACGTGCCACATCTGCCGCATCCGGCTCGCCCCGTCGACCGCCGCCGCCTCGTAGAGGGCCAGGTCGACCCGGGACAGCGCGGCCAGGAACAGGATCGTGCCCCAGCCGGTGTCCTTCCAGATCACCTGTGAGGTGATCACGACCTTGAACAGCTCGGGGTCGCCGATCAGGTCGAACCCCTCCATGCCCTTGCTGCGCAGCCAGGCGTTGAGCAGCCCGCCGTTGCCCAGCATGTGCTGGAAGATCGCGACCACGATCACCCACGACATGAAGTGCGGCAGGTACAACACCGACTGCACGACCCGCTTGATCCGCTCCGACAGCAGCGAGTTCAGCAGCAGCGCCAGCGCGATCGGCACCGGGAAGACGAACACGACCTGGAGGAAGGAGATGACCAGCGTGTTCACCAGGGCGTTGACGAACGCCGGGTCGAAGGTGAAGATGCCCTCGAAGTTCCGCAGGCCCACCCACGGCGCCTCGAAGATCCCGATGTAGGGCTGGTAGTCCTGGAAGGCCACCACGTTCCCCAGCAGGGGGACGTAGTGGAACAGGATCACGATCGTCATGCCGGGCACTGCCAGCAGCAACAGGAACCTGTCCCGCCGCCAGCGGCTCTCCTGACGTACGGCAGGCGGCCTTCTGAGCAGCATGCGCACCCTTTCTCAGCTGATGAAACTGGCCGAAGCGACCCTGGCGTACGGCAGGCACTGGGCGATCGCGCCGCCGTCCGGGTAGGGGTCGTGGCGTTCGTAGTCGGGGGAGCCGTGCTCGGCCAGGTGGTCCAGGCGGGCGAGCAGGCCGCCGTAGCGGCGGTCGATCACGTCCCAGCCGAACGGCTTGTTGTCGCCGCACCAGACCCGGCGGTGCAGCTCGCGCAGGCGGCGCACCCCGTCGGCCAGGGCGGGCAGGTCGGCGCCGTCACCGGTGTGCAGCCGGACCTTGGCGGCCAGCACCTCGGCGAGCAGGGCGGGGAAGTCCAGCCGGGCGTCGCCTGGCCTGACCCGCGCGGCCTTCCTCAGCCGGACGGCCAGGTCGTCGTAGTGACCGGCCAGCCAGGGCGGCAGGGCGGAGGTGAGGAAGCCGAGCACCGGGTCGTGCCAGAGCAGCCACTTGGCCGGGTTGCCGCGCCAGGCCACCGGGTCGCCGGAGCCGGGCAGCAGGTCCAGTTCGGCCGCGGCCAGCCAGCCGTCCAAAGTGGCGTCGCACGACCCGGCGAAGTTGGCCGCCAGGTCCGCGTCCGTGCCGCCGTACGCCAGGTCGGTGAAGGACTGGACGGCGGGAAGGGCGGAGAACAGGTCGCACTCGGTGCCGTCGTTGCCCCACATGGTGATGGCCACCTCGGCGAGGCCGGCGTCGCGGGCGGCGGCCATCCCGGCCGACAACGTCGCCAGGGCCTTCGGCAGCGCGGCCCACATGCGGTGATGCGTCCACCCACTGGCCGCGAAGACCGGGTCCTTGCCCAGGCCCTCGCGGTGCCTGCGGATCCACTCGTCGTAGAAGGCGCGCTCGCCGTGCTCGTAGTCCCAGTAGACGAGCTCGACCGGCGCGGGGATGCCGCCCGCGACCCAGGACGGGATCTCGGAGCCGGGGTCGTAGTAGTGGTCGAGGGCCGAGCCGAGCCGGAAGTACATGTCGCTCCAGATCATCGGCCGCAGCCCGCGCTCCTCGCAGATCGCCACCACGCGCTCCAGATGCGCGGACAGGATCTCGAACGAGGGCCGCTCGCCGAAGCGGCGGCGGTACTGGCCCGAGCCGATGCCGTGGGCCTCGTCCATGCCGACGTGCACGCGGCGGCTGCGGAAGCAGGAGGAGACGGTCTCGATCATCCGGCCGATCAGCGCGTAGCCGTCGTCGTCCGCGGCCAGCAACACGCGCTCGGTGTCGCGCAGCGGCCAGAAGCGCGGCCACTGGAGGATCTGTTCCAGGTGACCGAGCGTCTGCACGCACGGGATCACCTCGATGCCCAGCCGGTACGCCTGGTCGTCGATGGCACGCAACTCGTCGGCGGTGTACGCGCCGCGGGCGTAGCCGAACATGGGCTCGCCGGGCAGTTCGTAGACGTCCTCCATGTACAACCAGAGGGTGTCGATGCCCATGAGCGCGCATCTACGCAGGTAGGAGGCGATCGACGCGGGACGCATGACGGCGTTGCGCGACACGTCCAGCATGAGGGCCAGCGATCGGAACGGGCTGGACCCGGCGCTCGGTGACAGGCCGCCCATCGCGACGCCCAGGGCCCGGTAGGCGTCGCGCGGGCGGTCGTAGGTCAGGCGCCAGCCACCCTCCTCCCGCTCGATCGCGTAGCCGGGCGCGTCGCCGGGGACCATCCGGATCCGGGTGGCGTCCGGCCCGTCGCCGAAGCGATGCGGGTACTCGGCGGCGATCTCGGCCAGACCGGGCAGCGGCTCGCCGGAGGAGGTGAGGTGGAGGCGCACGTGGTCTTCCTTAGCTGGTCAGGATCAGGCCGGAATTGGGGATCAGGGTGACCTGGCCGGTGTGGGCCACGCCGTGCGAGTCGGTCCAGGTGCCCGGCGGCAGGGTGACGGTCGCGCTCTGCGTCGAGGACGGGTTCACCAGCGCCTTGCCGAGCTGGTAGTCACGCCGCCAGGCGCCCGAGGCGTCCTGGACGGGCGCGCCCGCCGGGGTGCCGAGGTCGATGTTCAGCTCGGGCCGGTCCAGCCAGACGCCGTACTCGTTGCGCCCGCACAGCGTCAGCATCGTCTGCTGCTCGCGTACCAGCAGGTAGTTGGCGATGATCCAGTCGACCTGCTGCTGACTGGCGTTGGCGAGCGCGGTGGTGGTCGTCTGGTTCACTGTCACGACCGGCTTGACGCCCACGACCGAGCGGTAGAGGGCGAAGGTCTGCGCCCACTCGTCGTCGGTGATGTTGGCGTCGCGGGCGCGGGTGAAGCCGCCCTCGTGCAGCCACAGGTCGACGATCTGTACGGCCTGCGCCGACTGCTGACGCTGCCAGGCGTTGACGCCCAGAGGGCTGATGTTGCCCGCCAGGGCCAGGCCCAGCTTGTGCATCTCCTTCTTCATCCAGCACAGGTAGTCGAGGAAGGCGGCGGCGTAGGCGGGGTCGTCGGTGCCGGAGGCGTACTGCTGGACCCAGGTGCCGTTCTGGTCGTAGTGCCCGGAGGCGGCGGTCCAGTTCCACGGCACCACGTTGTCCATGGCGATCACCTTGTAGCCGAGCGCGGCGGCCGGCTTGACCAGGTTGTCCAGCATGAACTGCCGGGCCGCCGGGTTGGCCATGTCGAGGGTGACGGCCTGGGAGCTGCCCGACTGGAAGACCGGCGTGACCCGGTCCTCCTTGTACATGATCCAGTCGGGGTGGTTGGCCTGGTACCACGACAGGGGACGGTCGGGGCTGTTGTCGCGGATCACCGGCATGTAGCGGCTGGGGACCAGTCCGGCGGGCTGTCCCGTGATGGGGAAGGCGCCCCAGGTGAAGGAGACCTTCCCCTGATACACCGACTTGTCCGGCACCTGGCTGTCGAACACCTGGGCGCGGGCGATGCCGTTCGCGGGCGGGTCCGGCAGCACGAGGGCGGGCCCGCGGGCGGCGTACGCGGTGCCGGGCAGCGCGAGTGTCACGGCGAGGGCGGCCAGCACTAATCGGATCATCAGTTCCTCCCTGATTTCTGCAGCGCGTCCTGGTATTCGGCGCGCGTCTTGTCCCCGCCGCCCGACTTCCAGGCGGCCACGCCCTCGTCCCACGCGGAGACGGGCTTGCGGCCCTGGATGATGTCGGCCTGCAGGTCACGCATCCGCTTGTCGAGCGTGGCGCCCTGGCTCTGGTCGGTGGCCGAGTAGAGGCCCCCGATCGGCCAGGACTCGGCGTTGACGAGGGCGGCCTTCTCGGCCTCGTACTCGTTCCTGGTGATGTCGGGGAAACCGGGCGCGTAGTGCACGACCGGCGAGGCCGCGATGTAGAGGGTGGGCACGGTGGTCTCCGACTTGCCCGCGTCGGTGTGGATCGGGTCGCTGCCCTTGAGCGTGAAGTCCCAGTCCTTGACCCCGTAGACACGCTGGCGGTGCTCGGCGGTGCCGAAGGGCGAGACCAGCCAGTTGAGCACCCGCAGCACCTCTTCGATGCGCTCCTTGGGCGCCTTCTTCAGCCCGGTGATGGAGAAGACGGCCGGGCCGAGGTAGGTGGGCGCGGGGCCGCCGCCGTCGAACTTCGGCGGCTGCAGGGCCTTGAGCTCGGCCTTCGGGTCGGCGGCGCGGGCGGCGATCGCGATGTTGGACCAGGTGGACGCGCCCACGTGGATCTTGGTGGCGCCGCTGGACATCCAGGCGACCTTCTGCGCGCCGGTGGCGGTGAAGGCGTCGGGGTGGAAGACCTGGTCCTTCCACAACCCGGCGACGACCTCCAGGGCCTTCTTCATCTCGGGCTGCTCGTAGTTCTTGGTGAAGCGGCCGCCCTCGACCTTCCAGTTGTTGGCGACGCCGAGCATGGCGCCGACGAACTCCAGCGTGCTGAGCGGCTCGTCGATGGCCCACTTGTTGGCGGAGGGCTCGGTCAGGCCCTTGAGCAGGGCGATGAACTCGGCGCCCGACCGTACGTCCAGGCTCAGGCCCTTGGCGGCGACGATGTCGGCGCGGGCGGAGGCGGCCAGGCGGATCGCCGGCAGGTGGATGGGGATGCCGTAGATGCCGCCGTTGTAGACCGTGGACTGCCAGCTCGTGGTCGGGATGTTGGCGAGGCCGGGGTAGTCCTTGATCTTGTCGCCGGAGAGGAATTCCGATAATTCCTGAAATTTCGCCTCAAGGAGGCCGGGGAGCTGCGGGGTGTTGGCCCGTACCTCCATGGTGTCCGGCAGGTCGCCGCCGGCCATCATGGTCTGGAACTTGTTGACGTAGTCGGCGGTGGGCGCGCCGGTGATCCTCAGCTCGGCGCCGAGGGCCTGGTTGAGCGCCTGCCAGTAGCGGTTGCCGGCCAAGGGGGTGGGCGGGGTGTTCATGGTGCAGAGGGCGTGCACGGTGCCGCCGCGCGCCGGGACCTCGGTGGTGAACTTCACCGGGTCCGCCGGATAGGCGAAGAACGCCGGCAACACGCCGTCGGCCGTGGCCGGCAGATCCGCCTTGAGCCCGGTGAAGGGCACGTGGCGCGGCAACGTCACCTGAGCGTTGGCCCGAGCGCCACTGGTACCGCTGCCCGCGCCACCGCCGCCCGAGCCGCACGCGCCCAGCGCGCCCAGCGCGCCCAGCGCGGCGAGCCCGAGCGCGCCCTGCAGGAGCTGCCGCCTGCCCAGTCGGTTTGCGTCCATACGGTCGCCACGTCCTTTCGTGATCGCCCGCTCGTCGGGGGGTGGGCACACGATCGCAAGCGCTTGCCTATATTGTCAATAGAGGTCTCAGATAGCCCGCTTCTGGGCACAAAGCCGGTTGGCAATCGCTTGCCATCGTTGCGCACACGGCAACACTCGGACAGGACGCGACGCGCTCACACCCCACCCCTGGACCACGGCGCCCCAACCGCCGTGGACCCGCCACGCGCAGTCGCGGTTTCCGGAACGCCGTCCAGAAAAAGGGCTACCGGGCCCGAAAAAAAAGCGCCTCCCGGCCGATCAAGCATCGGCCTGAGGGAGGCGCTGATTTCTTACTGAGATGTTCTCAGCGAACGACCATGAATGCGTCCGGCAAACGAACGACGGCGGCACCGGACTGGGACTCGCCGAACCCCCAGCCCGCGACAACGGAACAGCCGGCGAATTCCAGGACATCGGCCCACGGCCAGTGCCCGGTGCCGCAGTAGAAGCCGCCCTCGCTACGCGCGTCGTCCTCGGAGAGGCAGAGCATTCGGAGATGGTCGCGGAGCGCGGGATGCGTGACCGCGCCAAGCCTTTCCTCCCACGGCTCGCCGGCGGAACGCACGCGGTTCATGTCGTGAATCGACACCAGGTGTTCGGGCCCGCGTTCGGTGAACGTGGCGGCCCGCATCGCGTCGGTCAGAGTGCCGTCGGTGGCGACGCGCAGCAACACGGTCAGCCAGCTGTTCAGCTTCCCGGAGTTCGTGCCGGTCAGGTCGACGCCATGGCGGCCGAGGAGCGGTCCCAACTCCGCGCCGAGCACCAGCGATTCACCGGACTCGGCGACCGAGGAGACGGTCCGCAGGTCCGCGACGAACGCGTCGTCGAACGGCCGGGGGCCCTTGTGCCCGCCGTCGCCCCACGGTCCCGTTCCCGCCAGGAGATCGGCGTCGAAGCAGAACAGCGACTCGCTCAGGTTGAACCGCCATGTCCAAGGGGAGAAGGGATATTCGCCGTCCGAATCCGGAAGGTGTCTCGGCTCCCGGCTTGAAAGCGCGTCGGGGGTGGCCCAGGGATTCGGGAACAGGAACTCGTCGAGGGGGTCCGAGGCGTAATACACGCCGTATCCGGCGGCGGGGTCGGCGGCCGGTTTTCCGTCGAGCAGGATCTCGAAGGCGCCGTCCAGAGCGGCGCCCCACCCGCCGAGGTCCGTCTCGGAAGTCACGATGAGCACTCCTTCATGTCGTGTCGCATGGATTGACCGCTGCTTTTCGGCGCCGGTAAAGCCGCATGACGCGGATCCCGGTTCACAGGAGCACCCACGGCTTCAGGAACGGATCCCACTTCACCGCCACGAGCCCGCCGTACCGCTCGGCCAGCCTGCGGCGCAGAGCCTGGTCCAAGTCGTTCGTCTCAAGGACGATCCGGTTCGTCTCCGCGTCGATCCCCGCGCCGAGGGCGCTGGGCTCCTCACGCAGGCCGAGCCTGTCCTCGAACAGCTGCTTCAGCGCGGCCTGACTGTTCGTGACCCGCCGTACCTCCGGGACGATGTCGTATCTGACCTGCTGTCCCTCGGACCAATACGTCCCCGAGAGCACCGGAGCGGCCAGCGCGCGCCCTCGTGCCGTGACGTAGGGGGCGACGAGCCGGTACCGTCCGCCGTGGGCGATGTACGGGGGAGCGAGGTCGTACGGATTGGCCTCGGCCCGCTGCTCGGCGAGCAACTGCGCCTGGTTGAAGGACTCGATGTCCGCGTACGACCTGAGCAGCACGGGCGAGACGGGCTCGTAGTAGACCTCGGCCGCCTCGTCCGTGGCCGGTTGGACGATCACCCGCAGCTCGCCGGGCAGGAACAGGGGCGCCGCCGTGACGGCGTAGACCAGCAGCAGCATGCAGATCGTCTTTAATCGCATGCGCGCAGAGCTTAACGGGAAGCCGCACCGCCGTAATGATCAAGCGGGATTCCGGGTGTGCTCGTCCCGGAGCTTTGCATGATCAAGCGGGATTCCCGGTGTGCTCGTCCCCGAGCTCTGCGCGCGCTGAGCGACTAGCCGCCCGCTGTCAGGCGATCCGGTAGGCGCGGATGATGGTCTGCTCCACGGTGCCGCCGCCGCCGGTGGCGCGGGCGCGCAGGGACACGAAGCCCGCCGCGGCCGGGTGGCGCAGCCGTACGGCGCCGCCGGTGACCGGTGCCGGCTGCCAGGTGCGGCCGTCGTCGTAGGAGACGTCCACGGACGGCTTCCGTACCGTCCCCGCCGGTCCGCGCACCACCACCGGCACCGCGAACGCCCGCCCGGCGGGCGCGGTCCCGGCCGGGTCCAGCGCGGGCGAGAAGGCGACGACCGGCAGCGGCAGCGCCCCGTCCCGGCCGCCGGCCGAGCGGAACGTCCAGGTGACCGCCGTACGCGTGGAGATCGGCCGCGAACCGCGCTCGGCCTCCACCTCCAGCCGGTACGCCGCCTCCCCGGCGGGCACCCCGAACTTGGCCCCCATGTACGGCTCCTCCGCCACGAGCTCGCCGTCACGGTAGAGGGCGATCCGCGCCCTGGACACCTCCGACAACCCCGGATGCCCGGCCCCGTCGGCGTAGAGCAGCGGGAACGCGGAGATCACGTCACCCTCGCGGGAGATCAGTGGCGTGTCCTCTTCGTCGATCGGCGCGGGGCCGAAGACGCCGCGGTTCCAGATCTCGTCGTACGCGCGTCCCGCCTCGTACCTGGTGGCGGCCGAGTCCAGGAAGCCTCCCCAGGTCGGCCCCATCTCCATATAGCCGTTCTTCCAGCGGATCCCGCCGTCGGTGTTGACGTACTCCGTGTGCCTGAACGGCGGCCGGAAGTCGGTCGAGAACACGATGTTGAAGTACGGCCGGTCCGCGGGCCAGGCGCCGCTCGCGATCTCCGCGTACGTGTCGGGCATCGGCGCGCCGTAGTCCCTGCGGACCGTGGCCAGGTCCTCGCGCCCGACCCGGCGGCTGAAGCCCGTGGGCACCTGTCCCCGGACGAACCACGCCAGCCGGTACGCCTCGGCGCTGCCCGTCAGGTCACCGCCCGGCCCTGGCACCGCCCAGTTCCCCGCGACCGTGGTCAGCAGGTCGTACCGGCCGGACCCGACCTGCGCGGTACGGATGCGCGGCGCGGCGTCGAACAAGGTGGCCGTCACGCTCATGTAGTAGGGGGCGCCGTCGAGCGTACGGCCGCTGTAGATCACATCGGTCAGCAGGTGCCTGGCCGCCGGGTCCGGCGCCGCGATGGACACCGGCCGCGCCTCGGCCGGATCCAGCCGTACGGACCGGTCCCGGTCCAGGCGCAGGCCGGGGTGGACCAGCATGGTGAAGCCCTGGTCGTCGACGGTCTGGCTGTCGATGACGTAGGTGCCCTTGGCCAGCCGCAGCGTGACCTTGCCGCCCGGCGGGACGGTGACCGGGTTCAGGTCCTTCCTGTCGACGTCGGTCCGGTAGACAGTGGTCGTCGCCTCCGCAGCGCCCGTCCGGTCGAGGGTCAGCTCGTAGCTCTCGACCTCCTTGACCACGGCCAGCGGCGTGCTCACCGACGTGCCGCCCTCGGCGGTGGCCTCCAGGTACCCGCCGAGCGGCCCGTCGGGCGCGTCGCCGCGGGTGTCGGCGGTGACGGTCGCCTCCGCCCGGCCGCCGGCGGGCACGGTCAGCGTGCTGGGCGTCACCGTGAACACGGACGCGCCGGCCCGCGGCGACAGGCGCAACGTCACCGGCTCGGGCCCGTCGTTGCGGTAGGCGATCTTCCTGGTGACCGGCTCGTCGTCGTCGTGCGGCCAGGCGACGCGGCCGAAGCTCACGGACGCCGGCGACGTGGTCACCGTCTGGCCGATCGCGCGGGCCACGTCGACCCGGCCGGCGCCCTGGGTGAAGATCCCGGTGTCCGGCTGCGGCCGGGCTGTGGCCGTCAACGCGCCCTTGAGCTGCTCGGGCGTCCAGTCCGGGCGCAGCCCGGCCAGGATCGCGGCCGACCCGGCCACGTGCGGGGTGGCCATGGAGGTGCCGGACATCGCGACGTACGGGCCGTCGCCGGGTGAGTCCTTGCCGCGCGCCGCCGTGATGGCGACACCCGGCGCGGTGAGGTCGGGCTTCAGCGCCGAGTCGCCCGGACGGGGACCGGCGCTGGAGAAGAGGGCCGCCCGGTCCGACCGGTCCACCGCGCCGACCGACAGGGCCGCGTCCGCGGTGGAGGGCGAGGAGACGCTGCCCGGCTTGCCGGTGTTGCCGGCGGCCACGACGAAGAGGATGCCGTACCGCTCGGAAAGCGTCTGGACGGCCTCCTCCAGAGGGTCCAGGCCGGGGGAGTCCGGCGAGCCGAGGCTGAGGTTCGCCACCTTGGCGCCCTGCTCGGCGGCCCACTGCATGCCTGCCAGGATCGCCGAGTCGGCGCACCAGCGCTCGGCGCACACCTTGGCGTCCAGGAGCGTGGCGCCCGGCGCGACGCCGCGGTAGCGCTCGCCGGTCCCGGCGATGGTCGAGGCCACGTGGGTGCCGTGCCCGACGACGTCCGCGTCTGTGTCGGTGCCGGCGAAGTTCCGGCGGGCCACGACCTTGCCGGCCAGGTCGGGATGGGTGTCGTCGATGCCGGTGTCCAGGACGGCGACCTTCACGCCGGCCCCCGTGTAGCCCTTCGCCCAGGCGGTGGGCGCGCCGATCTGCTTGACGCTGGCGTCCAGGGAGAGCGTCGCCCGGCCGTCCAGCCAGACCTTGGCGGTGCCGGCGGACAACGAGTTCCGTAGGTCCGCCCAGGAGCCGGCGGCGGCGTCGTAGCGTACGGCGGCGCCGTTCACGGCGGGCAGGTCGAGGGTCACCGCCATGCCCTTGGCGGCCAGGCCGGGCCGCCGGGCGCCGTCCGGGCCCGCGACGATGAGGGGCAGGGCGCCGGGGCCGTACTCCAGCAGGGTCGTCACGTCGAACAGGCGCGGGTCGAGCCGGCCGCCGGCCAGCAGGGGAGAGGCGTCGCCGGGGACGACGCGCAGCCGGTCGCCGAACTTGCGCGTACTGAAGACGACGTTCTTACGGCCCTTGCCCGGCGAGACGCGCACGGCGTCGGCCGTGACGGTCACCCGGTCGCCCGTGATCAACGTCACGGTACGGGCAGGGCCGCCCGGCGGCGGCGGCGCCGCCGCACTGGGCTGGGTGGCTCCGAGGAGCATGACGGTCAGCGAGATCGCTGTCGTTCTGAAGATCACATTCCCTATTGGCGGGACGCGCGTCCCTTCTTCACGGGCCGACCGGGCGCGGGTGATCGCTCGGACACCACCCCGCCGGCGCCGTGCACGAGGCCGCCGGACGATCGCACGCGGTCAGGCGTGCCCTCCCGCGCGAAAACCCGTGGCGACATCGATGATCGCCCCGAGACAATGGCCGGCATGGAGGAGCTGGAGGTCGTCGTCGCCCACAACGAGCGTGCGACGCTGCGGGTTGGGGACGTGTTCCTGAAGATCGATACCGATCAGACACGTACCGACGTCGAGGTCGAGGCGATGGCCATCGCGCCGATCCCGACTCCGGAGGTCCTGTGGCGCAGGCCGCCCGTGCTCGCGCTCGCCGCCGTCCCCGGGACGGCGCTCGGCCGCCTCGGCGAACCGTCCACCGCGTCACCGGCGGCCTGGGCCGCCGCTGGCGCCGCCATACGGACGTTGCACGACGCGCCCCTGCCGCCCTGGCCCGGCCCGAGCCTCGACGAGATCGCCTCGCGCCTCGACGGCGAATGCGAACGGCTCCTCGCGGACGACGTCCTTCCCGCCGACCTGGTCACCCGCAACCGCAAGGTCGCCGAGGCCGCACTCCGGCCGTGGACACCGGTGTTCACGCACGGCGACCTGCAGATCACCCACGTGTTCGTCGACGGTGACCAGGTCACCGGCGTGATCGACTGGTCCGAGGCGAGCCGGGGCGATGCCATGTTCGACCTGGCCATCCTGACGCTCGGGCACGAGGAGCGCCTTGGCGACGTCCTGGCCGGCTACGGCACCGACGTCGACCTCGACGTGATCCGCGCGTGGTGGTCGTTGCGAAGCCTGGTGGCGGTCCGCTGGCTGGTCGAGCACGGCTTCGACCCGTTCGCGCCGGGCTGCGAGGTCGACGTACTCCGCTCCCGGATGTGAGCCTTCCACACTGCGTGACAAGTTCGTCACTCAAATGGCTATGGTCACGTTTAGTGATCTCTCGACAGCATTGAGTCTCCCGAAAAATGGAGGCGAATGTGGCCAGTGAGTTCCAGCGGAGAAAGGTCGGCGGAGTCTTCCGGGCGATGGACGCGGACGGCGACGGCCTGCTGACCCAGGCCGACTTCCAGGCGCTCGCCCAGCGCTGGACGGCCGTCGCGGGGGCCGTCGACCCGGAGCGACTGGCCTCCGTCATGACCGGTTGGTGGCCGGTGCTCCGGGCCGCCTCCGTCCCCGGCGGCGACGAGGGCGTCTCCCTCGACGAGGTGCTTCGCGTCGTGGAAGGGCTCGGTGACATGGCCGACGCGGTCTCCGGCACCGCCGACGCGATGTTCGAGGCCATCGACCTCAACGGCGACGGCCGCATCTCCCGTTCGGAGTACGGCGCGCTCATCGAGACGTGGAACGGGACGCCCTCGGCGACCGATGAGATCTTCCCGCGCCTCGACCTGGACGGCGACGGCCACCTCACCCGCGACGAGTTCCGCACCCACTGGACCGAGTTCTGGTCCGGCGACGACCCGAACGCCCCCGGCTCCTACGTCTTCGGCGCACTGACGGAATAACCCGTCCTCCACCAGCGCGCGACCACCTGACGATCTACGTGAAGCCGCGAAGACGACGCCGCCCGTCTTCGCGGGGATCCGCGACGGCATCCCGGACCCGCCGTAGCAAGACCGCCACCGGACTGCCGCAGTACGGTTTGACCGTCTTGTGAACGCCCCGGTTCCGAGAGACGGGAAACCGCTCGTTACGGCTTGTTCGCCGTTTCGTCGAGGATGCGGGTGAGATGCTCGGTGAGCTCCCGCATCCCTGCGGCGTCCAGATTCTTGACTCCGGTGGCGGAGACCTCCAGGCTCGACTGTCCTTCGCGGGTGAACTTGACCGTCACCGATCCGCGCTGTGCCCGCAGCCAGGCGATGATGACGGTCGCCGCCGTTGCGAACGCTCCACCGCTGCCCAACGCAAGCTGCAGGCCGTCCACGACCGGGCCCAGCGCGCCCGGCTCGGGATCGTGTTGCACGACCCGCACGTTGCGGCGCAACTCCGGCTCGTCGGACAGCCAGGTGTGCAGGTCCCATGTCATGTCGGCGGTGTCGTCGCTTTGGAGGCTCAGCTGAACGGCCAAGGAGACTCCTTCATTCGTCGGTGATCGGGGTGAGTCTTCCGTTCTCGCAGGGCGGGTCATACGGCAGGCCAGGAACGTAGCGCTGCCATTCCTCCTCGGTCATCATGGTCACGTTGAGCGCGCAGATGCGGGCGGCCACGCGGTTCTCGTCCAGGTCCCAGAGTCGTACGGTGTTGTCCTCGCCGACGCTGGCCAGGAGATCGTCCACCGGGCTGAAGGACACCGCGCGCACCGGCCCCTCGTGCGCCTGAAGTGTGATCGCCAGGCGGGGGCTGCCGGCCACATCGAAAACGCGGACGGATCTGTCGTCGCCTCCCACCGCGAGCAACGTGCCGCGCCGGTCGAAGGCCAGTTTCAGGGCACGTCCCATGACGTCGGGGAGCACGGCCTTCGGCGCCGGCCGCGCGGGATCGGAGATGTCCCAGAGCCGCACCGGCTGGTCGTCCGCCGCCACGGCGAGCACCTTGGCCGCCGGGTCGATCGCGATGTTGTTGATCGCCCTTTTGCCGCCGGTGAGATTGGCGATGCCCCGAGGCCGCTTGGGGTCGGAGACATCCCAGACGCGGATCGAGCCGTCGTCTATGCCGCCGATCAGGATGCGTCCCGTCGGGTCCATGGCGAGGGACACGGGAGCCGGTGGATTGTCGCCCGTTCCGAGACTGATCGAGGACAGTTGGCCATCGAGGCGGCCCTGTGCGTCGAGGGACCAGATCTGGATGGGCACGGCTCCGCGCAGCGTGGTTCCGGTGCCACCGCTCGGCTCGGCGCCGAGCGCGAGGATCCGCCGGTCCTTCGCCACGACCAGGCCGGCCGCCTGCCCGAAGTCGACTGTTTTACGTTGCCTTATCTCTGACGGCTTCCCGTCTTTTGAGGAGTCATACAATGACTGGCCGATGCTTCCGGAAAAATACAGGCGCTTGCCGTCCGCCGTGAAGGCGAGCACGGATTCGGTGTTGTTGGTTCCTCCCTCCAACATTGCTGATGAGTGCAAACCGCCTTCCGGCGTGATGTCCCAGATTCGCACGCCGTCCATTCCCGCCGATGCGAGGGACTTTCCGTCCGGCGAGAACGTGACCACATTGGGGAGGTCGGAGTGCGAGGCGATCGGCCACTGGGCCAAGGTCCAGATCCGCACCGCCCCGTCGTTCCCCGCTGTGGCGACCGAGTCTCCGGAGGGAGAGAAGTCAAGAGCCTGAACCGGTCCGACCTGTGGCAGCGAGTAGACGACGCGTTTGGCGGCCACGTCCCAGATCCGCACCATGTCCTCATTCTGGTAGGCGGCGGCAAGCAGGGATCCGTCCGGGCTGAACGAGACGCTCGTAGGTCGTTCCGATGTTTTCTGATTGAGTTTCAGATCGGCCAGCTTCTTCGGCTCGGCGGGATTCTCTACGTCAAAGACGGCCAGTGAGACGAGCATATCGGCAACGGCGAGCCTGGTGCCGTCGCTTGAGAAGTCGGCGGTGCCCGCCCCGGCCGAGCTCGGCAATAGTGAATAAGATTCCGGACGATAAGGGTCGCGGACATCCCAGAGCTCCGCGTTCCACGAGCTCTGGGTTACCAGGAGCGTTTGCCCGTTCGGCGAGAAAGCGAGAAACCAGGACCCGCCGATGGAGAACCCGCCGAGCTGGGCGGCGATCCGGTCCGGGGTTCTCGCGTCGAACAACACCGTCGGCCCCGACGGCCCCGAAGCCGCGATCAGCTGCCCGTCATGGCGGACGGCCGTCGTCCAGGCGCCCTTGGTCTGCGACAACGGGCCGATCAGCTTGGGACGGGCGACATCGCTCACGTCCCACAACTGGGAGGCGGCGTCCCCTCGGTAGTTGACCAGGACCGACTTGCCGTCGCCCGACCAGACGGCCTCGTAGACGGTGCCGTGCGGCAGATCAGGCTCCTTCAGCATGCCCACCTGGCGCTGCCGCGCGACATCCCAGAACCGCACCGTGTTGTCGGAGCCGATGCTCGACACCACGCGGCCGTCAGGCCGGAAGGCGACGCCGATCACCGGACCGGTGTGTCCGCTCAGCTTGATGCCTGTGGGGGTGCCGGACGCCGAGAGGAGGCTGCTCTGAGCCTGCTCGGTGGGGGAGATGCGATAGGCGATCAGGCTGAGCTGCGCTGCCGTCCCGGGGTCGCGTCCACGCATGGCGTCGGCGCGGAAGGCCCCTTGCCGGGAGAGCGTGAGAATCTGCTCGCGCCGGGTATCGGCCTGCAGCTTCAGAGCGATTCCGCCGCCCGCCGAGGCGAGGACGGTCAGCATGGCCAGGCCCGCGATCGCCCAGCGGCGCAGGACCACCCGCCTGCGCTCGAGTCGCCGTTCGTTCTCGCGGTTCTGGACGCCGGCGTGCAAGAACTCCTGCGTCTTCGGATCCAGCTCGCCCGCCCGGGTCTCCGCCCAGGCCAGGGCGTTGTCCAGGCGCGGGCCGCGGTCGAGGAGACTGGGATGCCGTCCGTCGTCGTGCCAGGCCTTGGCCGCGTCCTCCAGACGTTGCCGAACGAGCTCTCCAGCCCTGTCGTTCTCGATCCAGCCCCGCAACGTCGGCCAGTGCCGCAGCAGTGCCTCGTGCGCGATCTCCGCGGTGCCCGCGTCCAGGGTGATCAGCCGGGCGGTGACGAACGCGCTGAGCACGCGCTCCGCCTCGGTCCGCGCGACCGTCCCGGAGGCGGGCAGGAGCTCGGTCAACGCCACTGATCTGCGTGTGTCCGCCGTCCCGTCGCCGAGGCGTACCAGACGGATCATGATCCGGCGTGCCAGCAGCTCTCTGGACGTGCCCAGCCTGCGCATGACCTCGTCAGCCGTGTTGGCGATGGCCTGGGTGATCCCGCCGGTCGCCCGGTAGGCCGCCAGGGTCAGGACGTCGCCCACGCGGTGCTGCCAGGTGACGAGCAGGGCGTGGGAGAGCAGCGGGAGGTTGCTGTGGGAGCCGGGTGCCTCGCTGTACGCGCCGAGGTCCTCCAACAGCAGCTGGACGAGGCCCGCTTCCAGCGCGAGACCTTTGACCTGGGCCGGTTTCTCGATCACTTCGCAGAGCTCGGCCGTGTTCATGGCGCTCACGATGAACGGGCTCGCCATGGCGGCGAGGAGTTCGGGATGGGCGGCGCAGTGGCCGAAGAAGTCGGAGCGCAGGGCGATGACCACGACGGAGCTGGTCAGGGCCGCCAGGGCCGCGACGAAGCTCCTGCGCCGGCGTTCGTCGGAGCAGTCCGTGAACGTCTCCTCGAACTGGTCGACGATCACATGGAGCCGGTCGACGGCGGGGTTGGCGCTGATCGCCTCGGCGAGGAGCCGGTCTGCGACGGCGGCGTTCTCCTCTATCTGCCGGACCAGTTCCGCGGTGGACGGCTGCGACTCTTCCGGGCCGCGTCCGAGCGCTGTGACGCGCCTGACAAAGGAGGTGAGAGGGTCGGGGCCGGGGCTGAGGATCAGCGACCTCGCACGCGGGTCGGCGGCCCGGAGCGCGGGGACCACCCCCGCGCGCAGCAGCGACGACTTGCCCGAGCCCGAAGGTCCCGTGACCAGGATCGGGCCGTGGCCCGGGTCGGTCGTACCGATCCTGGCCGCCAGGTTCTGAGTCAGCTCGTCCCGGCCGAAGAAGTACCGGGCGTCCTGCGCCCCGTACGCGGCCAGTCCTCGATAGGGGCTGTCGTCGTCCCCCGGGGTCCGAGAGGGGACCGGCGGCGGCTCGGGTGATCGGTAGGCCACGTTCGGCGCGAGCACCTGCATGCCGCCCAGATCGAACGCCTGCCGCCGCGGGCGCGGCAGTCCCATCTCCGGTAGAACCCGGGCGAGGTGCCGGTAGACGTGGTCCAGCGTGAGCCCGGGAGGCCCGGCTGGATCACCGGAGTCGAGCAACTCGATGAGTGCACTGGTGAACGCCGTGTACGGCTTCCCCGGCAACACCCATGCCCGCTCGCCGGCGCTCGACGCGCTCAACAGATAGGCCCCCGGCCACGGGGTGTCCAGCAGATCCAGCCCCGCGGGCGACCCGATGGGGTTCGCCCTGCCGGCGAAACAGCAGTCGAGCACGATCACGACGAGCTCGGCGGGTGACTGCGACAGTGTGAGCCGCAGCGACGAGAAGGGCAGCGCCTGGTATGCGGGGTCGCCCACGCTGAGATCCATGCTCGCCTGCGTCGCCAGGTAGAGCTTGCGGTCCGGGCCGATGACGCCATGGCCGACGAAGTGGAACAGCATGACCGTCGTCGCAGCCGCCGCCATGCGGCTGACGGCGTTGATCAGCCGCGCCGGGTCCTCGGGGTCGAGGAGGGTCTTCATCCGGGCGGGGGCCAGCCCCGCATGTTCGGTGAGGCACCGGCCGAGCTGGATCACCGTAGGGGCCGCAGCCGGCACCTCGGGGAACCGCGAACCCTCACGATGCGCCCCACTGCCGACGAGGAGCGCCCTGGCGCCCGCCGACTCTAAGAACAACCCGGCACCGTTCTGGGATGAAGGCATGGCAGTCAACTGCGGCTCCCCTGCGGCCGACGACGGTCCACGAAGCTC
The DNA here is from genome assembly GCF_014648435.1 of Nonomuraea spiralis. Lineage (GTDB taxonomy): Bacteria > Actinomycetota > Actinomycetes > Streptosporangiales > Streptosporangiaceae > Nonomuraea > Nonomuraea spiralis. The sequence goes on along the minus strand of NZ_BMRC01000006.1, from coordinate 485,611 downwards.
ACATGTGCATGAGCATGGACGCGCTGGGTGAGCCGTGCAATACGTAGCGGAGGTTGCGGATCGGTATCGGTGCGCGGGCCCCAGGGGTGTCGCCGGGTGTCGTCCTTCCTTTGGCCGGAGGCGGGTCCTCCCTCAGGCCGCAGGATCGACCTCTGGGAGGAGTCCGGGTCGCGATCACTGGCCGAAAATCGGCAGGACGGCATCGGAGATGATCGGGGCATCCGGTGGCCGCCACAGATGCAGGACCCGCTCCTCGCGTACGTCGCGACCTTCACCGCAGGAGTCCATGTGACCCGTCTCCGTCCCGCAATCACCGTCGCGCTGCTGGCCGCGGCCCTCGCGGGGGCAGTGTCCCTGCCGGCCCAGGCGACCGGAAGCGAGTGGTGCACCACCGGCCCGAACGGTCCCGCGTGCCATTCGCCCGGTTGGGGCACCAAGTAGCAGGAAGGATCGTCATGCGTCACGTACGTCGCCTCGTCATCGCCTCGTTGCTGGCCGCCGCATGGGTCGTCCCCGCCACCGTTCCCGCCCAGGCCTCCGCCGAGTGCTATCAGATCTACAACAACAACTACCAGCACCTGATCCAGAAGGGCTGGAGTCACGAGAAGGCGTCCGCCGAGGCGCTCATCGTCTATGAGGAGTGCCTGCGCCTCAACGAGCTTCCCGCGACGGACCACCCGACGGACTGATACCCAGGCGAACTGTTCTGCGGCCGCGCCCCCTCAGCGAGGGCCGCCGCCGGAAGGCCGCTGCGGCGGCGGCCCATGCGTCCCCCATGGGCCGCCGCCCGGACGCGAGGTAAGCGCTCGCGTCCATCGGGCCCCGGGCCGTACGGCCCGGTCGGCGTCCACGGGGCCCACCTCCGGCTCCGGGTTGACGGCCATGCCCCGGAGCCGGACGCGGCCGAGGATCATCCGCTGCGCGATCGGCTCCGCCCGGGGCAGCCTTCACCGCTCAGCGCGAACCGGCTTCCCGAGCTGCGACAGCTTCCCCTCGGGGATCTTCTCCCCGGCCTGAAGCGCCCCCCCGAGGTACGGATCACCGGCCCGCTGCGGGTCGCCCCTCCCTCGTGCCCTGGCGGCAGCCCCGTCCCTACACACGACCTGGCCGTGAAATCCCTCCCGGAGGGGATCGTCACCGCTTCGATGTCGTCTCGCCCGCCCGATGGTGCGCCCGCTTGGGAGCGCGTGCAAGGGCTCCGCGTACGGGGAGGCGCGGTTGGCCACCGACGTGGGTGACACCAGCACCAGCTGCTGACGGCACACCGTCGCAGGGCCCGGCATCGCGCCGGAACCGTACGCGCCGCCTGCCACCGCCTGCCTCCCGGCGCGCGGGTCAGCGGGGTGTGGGGAGGGGGGCGTCCGGGGTGAAGTGCTGGTCGTCGAGGTGGGCGACGGCGTAGTCGATGGCGCCGGTCACCACGCACTCGTCGCCCAGCGTCGAGGCGCGCAGGTCGGGCAGGCGCATGCAGGCGCGTTCCAGGCGGGCGCGCAGCGGCGGCAGCAGTACGTCGGCCGACCGGGAGAACCCGCCGCCCAGCACGACGACCTGCGGGTCGAGCAGCAACACCATCGCGCTCGTGCCGACGGCCAGGTCGCCGGCGTACCGTTCGACCGCGGCGAGCGCCACCGGGTCGCCCGCGCGGGCGGCGGCCAGGGTGTAACCGGCGGCGTCCGCGGGCGGGGTGCCCTCGGGGATGACCGCGCAGCTCTGCAGATGCTCGGAGGCGTCGAACAACCGCGCCTGCGGCAACATGGCGATCTCGCCGGACGCCGCGCCGAACCCGCGGTGCACCTTGCCGTCGATGATGACGGCCGTGCCCATCCGGCGGCCGACGTGCAGGTAGACCGCGTCGGCGACGTCGCGTGCGGCCCCGCGGACCGCCTCGGCCCTGGCGGCCAGGCGGCTGTCGTTCTCGACGAGCACCTCGCAGGGGAACAGCCGGCGCAGGTGCCCGGCCAGGTCGAACCCGGTCCAGGCGGGAACGGCGGCGCAGTACAGGATGCGGCCTTCGGGGGTGATCACGCCGATCGTGCCCGCGGCGAGGACCCAGACGTCCTCGATGGTCTTGCCGCCCAGCGCGAGGCAGCCCGCGACCGCGTGTTCGATCGCGGCCAGCCGTTCGTCGAGGGGGGTGTCCGGCTCCACGGGCCGGCGGGTCTCGGAGATGATCACGCCGTTCAGGTCCGCCAGGGCGGCCCGGATGTTGTGACCTCCGATGTCGAGCCCCACCAGGTGGCCGCTCCCGGCGCGGAACCGGTAGCGGCGGGCCGGTCGGCCGAGCGTGCCCTGTGCGGGCGGGGTCTCCTCCACCCAGCCGAGCCTCATCAGCTCGTCCACGACCTCCTTCGTCGAGGGGCGCGACAATCCGGTCCGTCCGGCCAGGGCCGAGAGTGTCAGGGGTCCGGCGGCGCGCAGTGCCGCGATCGCGGTCAGGACGTTGAGCTGCCTGAGCCGTGACAGCCCGCCGCCGCGGAGTGTGGGGACCATCGTCTCGTCCTAACGCAGGTCTCCTCGATAAGTACGGCACTCATTATGCCCGCCCGGAGCTCCAAGGGTGATCAACGAGGGCTGATACGAGCATAAATGAGCATTGACCCTCCCGTCAGGCCAGTGCTACTAATGAAGTGCTCCTTCGTAAAGGTGGTCGGGCGCAGTTCGGCGCGGACCTCCCGCCGTCGGTCACGCCCGGGAACGCGCCCGAGGCGAAGAGTCTCCTTCATCAGTTCCGAGAGGCCGCCTAATGATCGTCCCCAAGCCCCTGCACCACGAGGTCAGACCGGGCCGCTTCGTCATCGACCGCGACACCGCGCTCACCGCCGATCCCGCGCTCGGCGAGGTCGCCGCCTGGCTGCGCGCCGAGCTCAGCGCGGTCACCGGCGGCGAGCTGCTGCCCGGCGATCCCGGAGCGGCGATGATCAGGCTCGGCCTCGACGACCTGCCCCCCGACGCCTACCGGCTGACCGTCGCGCCCGACGGGGTCGCGCTCGACGCCGGATCAGCGGCCGGCGCGTTCTACGGTGCCCAGACGCTGCGCCAGCTCCTGCCGCCCGCCGCCTTCCGCCGGGCGGGCGCCGGCGGGCCGCTGGAACTGCCGGCCGTCCACGTGGAGGACCGCCCGCGCTTCGCCTGGCGCGGCGCGATCCTCGACGTGGCCCGGCACTTCATGACCAAGGCGGACGTGTTGCGCTTCATCGACCTGATGGCCCTGCACAAGCTGAACGTCCTGCACCTGCACCTGACCGACGACCAGGGCTGGCGCGTCGAGATCAAGCGATACCCGCGCCTCACCGAGATCGGCTCCTGGCGCGAGGAGAGCCAGGTCGGCTGGCTGGGGGAGATGGACGGCCGGCCGCACGGAGGCTTCTACACCCAGGACGACCTCCGCGAGATCGTCGCCTACGCCGCACGCCGCCACATCTCGGTCGTGCCCGAGATCGACCTGCCCGGCCACACCCAGTCGGCCATCGCCGCCTACCCCGAGCTGGGCAACCTCGACACCCCGATCGGCGTGGGCACGACCTGGGGTGTCGGCCACAACGTGCTCAACGTCGAGGACTCCACGATCACCTTCTTCAAGAACGTCTTCGACGAGGTGCTCGACCTGTTCCCCAGCCCGTACGTCTGCGTCGGCGGCGACGAGTGCCCCAAGGAGCAGTGGCGCGACAGCCCGGCGGCCCGCCGCCGCATCGCCGAGTTGGGCCTGCGTGACGAGGAGGAGCTGCAGAGCTGGTTCATCCGCCAGTTCGACGACTACCTGACCGAACGCGGTCGGCGCCTGGTCGGCTGGGACGAGATCCTGGAGGGCGGGCTCGCCCCCGGCGCGGTGGTGGCCTCCTGGCGGGCCGACCTGGGCGCGGTGGCCGCCGCCCGCGCCGGGCACGACGTCATCAACTGCTCCAACACCGCCGTCTACCTGGACTACCGGCAGAGCGAACGCGACGACGAGCCGATGCCGTTCAGGACCGTGCTGACCGTCGAGGACGTCTACGCCTTCGAACCCGTCCCGCCGGAGCTGCGCGGCGACCCGGCCGCGGAACGCGTCCTGGGAGCCCAGTGCGGGGTCTGGACGGAGCTGATCGACTCCACCCGGCACGTCGACTACATGGCCTTCCCCCGGCTGGCGGCGTTCGCGGAGACCGTATGGTCGGGACCCGAACGGGACCTGGACGACTTCCGCCGCCGCCTGGCCGCGCACCTTGAGCGCCTGGACGCGATCGGCGTGGAGTACCGGCGCGAGTCCGGCCCGCTGCCCTGGCAGCGACGCCCCGGGGTGCCCGGCATGCCGGCCGGGCGCGACGAGTGGCAGGCGACGCTCGACTCCTGGACCGCCAACCTCAGGAACGCGCCATGAAGACGCTCGCGGCAGGCCGGATCGCCGACCTGTGGGAGCGCACCGTCCCCTGGCGCTGGCTGACGCCGAGCACGCTGCTTATCGCCGGTGTCGTCGGCTTCCCGGCCCTGTACATGGTCTGGATGTCCTTCCTCGACATCAGCAGGATCGGGCAGGTCAGGGGCATGGCCGGGCTGGACAACTACGCCAGGCTGCTGAAGGAGGACGCGCTCGGCCCGGTGGTCGGCAACACCCTGCTGTGGCTGGTGATCGTCGTCGGGCTGACCATGCTGCTCTCGCTGGCGCTGGCGCAGTTCCTGTCCAAGCCGTTCTTCGGCCGCAAGTTCGTCCGGCTCGCGCTGGTGGTGCCGTGGGCGACCTCGCTGGTGATGACCGCGACCGTGTGGCGCTTCATCTACGAGGGCGGCAACGGGCTGCTCAACCGGCTGCTGATGGACCTGTCGATCATCTCCGCGCCCGTCGACTGGTACAAGGACCCGGCCACCGCCCTGTACGCGATCATGGCGGTCGGGATCATCACCTCGATGCCGTTCACCACGTACGTGCTGCTGTCCGGGTTGCAGACGGTGCCGCACGACGTGCTGGAGGCCGCGCGGATGGACGGCGCGAGCGCGTGGGCGACCTGGCGGCGGGTGACGCTGCCGATCCTGCGGCCCTCGCTCATGATCGCGCTCGTGCTCAACATGTTGCACGTCTTCAACGCGTTCACCGTGATCTGGGTGATCATGGGGAAGACGGCGGGGAACCACGCCGACACGACCGTGACGTGGCTGTACAAGATCGCGTTCACGGCGCAGCTCGACTCGGGCGAGGCGGCGGCGCTCGGCGTGCTCAACGTGGCCTTCCTGCTGCTGCTCATCCTGGCCTTCGTGCTGGTCCTGCGTCCCTATCGCAACCCGGCGGCGGAACCTGCCAAGAAGGAGTCCGCCGGCGGGGAGTCCTCTGTCGAGGAGCCTCCCGCCGTCGCGCCGCGTGTCCCGGCCCCCGCCGGGCGGAGCAGGCCGGTGCTGGTGCGGGCGGGGCGCGAGTGGGCGCGGGTCCGTCCCGTCGTGCTCCCGATCATCGGGTTCGCGGTGGCGCTGTTCTTCCTCGCCCCGTACGCCGCGATGTTGTTCGGCTCGCTCAAGACCGACGCCGAGCTGTTCGCCGTCCCGGCGGACTACCTGCCCAAGAGCTGGGCGTGGTCCAACTACGCCGACGTGTGGCGGCGCATCCCGCTGGCCGACTACTTCCGGGTCAGCCTGACCGTCGCGCTGGCCTCCACGGCCCTGGTGCTGGTGGTCGCCGCGCCCGCCGCCTACGTCCTGGCCCGCTTCAGGTTCAGGGGACGTACGGCGTTCCTCAGCGTGATCCTCGTGACGCAGATGTTCCCCGCCGTCGCGCTGCTCATCGGCCTGTACCGGCAGGCGGTGTTCGTGGACGGCGTGAACAGCTACTTCGTGATCATCGCCATCAACTCGGCCTTCAACCTCGCCTTCGCCGTATGGATCCTGCACGCCCACTTCGGTGCGATCCCGGAGGAGATCGACGAGGCCGCCATGATGGACGGCCTCGGCAAGTTCCGGATCATGCTGCGCATGATCCTCCCGCTGGCCGCGCCGGGCCTCGTCACCGTGATGATCTTCACCTTCATCCAGGTGTGGAACGAGTTCGTCATCGCGCTGACGCTCTTCAACGACCCGGCGGGCGGCCGCGTGCCGCTGACGGTCGGCGTCCAGCAGTTCATCGGCCTGTACGAGACCAACTACCAGTACCTCTTCGCCGCGGCGCTGATGGCGATCGTGCCCGCGGTGATCCTCTTCGCGCTCATCGAGAAGCATCTGGTGAGCGGCCTCACCGCGGGCAGCACCAAGTGACAACGAGAAAGATCGGTGTGAGATGACCCCCACAAGACGACGACGGCTCGGCGGCCTGGCCGCGTTCACCGGTCTCGTTCTCGCGCTGACCGCCTGCGGCGGCGGGTCGGGTGGCAGCTCGGGCGGCGGCGGACAGAACTCCATCAAGCTGGTCGTGGCCCAGTACACCGAGGGCACGCGACCGTACTGGGACGAGCTGATCGCCTCGTTCGAGGCCAAGCACCCCGGCAAGAACGTCGACCTCCAGGTGATCGACTGGGGGAACCTGCAGAGCCAGGTCAACACCATGGTCCAGACCAAGCAGCTCCCCGACCTGCTGAACATCAACGTCTTCGCCGACTACGCCGAGGCCGGCCTGCTCTACCGGGCCGAGGAGGTGGTCTCCAAGGAGGTGCTGGCGGACTTCCTGCCGTCCTTCGCCGAGAACGCCTCCTACGACGGCGCCCAGTACGGCCTGCCGTTCGTCGCCACCGTCAACGGCATGTACTACAACAAGAAGATCCTCAAGGAGGCCGGCCTCGACAAGCCCCCGGCCACCTGGGACGAACTCCGCGCGGCGGTCAAAGCGATCAAGGCGCTGCCCGGCGGGTACGTGCCGTACGCGCTGGCGCTCGGCGCCGAGGCCGGCGGCTACGAGTTCGGCACCTGGCTGCGGGCCGACGGCGGCGACTGGCGTACCGACGGGAAGTGGACCGTCAACGGCGAGCGGGCCGTCGAGACGCTGCAGTTCCTCAAGTCGCTGACCAACGACGGCTACACCCAGCCGAACCCGGGCCAGACCAACCGCGCCGACGGCACCTGGCCGCTGTTCGCGCAGGGCAAGGCGGCCATGGTGTACGCCTCCTTCGGCACGCGGGCCTTCCTCGACCAGGTGGACAAGGCCGGCATCGAGTACGGCACCGCGCCGTTCCCCACCAACAACGGCGCCGAGCAGGCCACGCACGGCATCCAGGACTACCTGATGGCCTTCAAGAAGGACGGCAACCAGCAACTGGTCCGCGAGTTCCTCGACTACTTCTACCAGGCCGACAACTACACCAAGTACCTCAAGGTCGAGGGCCTGCTGCCGACGACCACGTCCGCCTCGGCGCTCATGCGCCAGGACCCGAAGGTCAGCTCCATCGTGGACATGGTGGCCAAGGCCCGCTTCGACCCGACCTCCGAGCCGGTCTGGGCGGAGTTGCGCGGCACGCTGGCCGCCGAACTGGGCGCCGCGCTGGCCCCCGCAAGCGACCCGCGTGCCGTGCTGACCAAGTTCCAGCAGATCACCGACCACTCCTGACCGCTCCGCCCGCCCCCCGCCGTCTCAGTGGGCCGCGCGGCGGGGTGACGGGCCACGCACCCAGAGGTACCGGCACCGGGTGTGATCGCCTGCGGGTCAAATTTGGGCGATGAGGATCTAAGTGCTCTACCGGTAAGTACCGCCGCCGCTGGACGATGACGACGTGAGAGGGACATTCTCGCTGGGCGCCGTCGCCGGGGTCCCGGTGCGCGCGCACTGGTCGGTGCTCGGTCTCGCGGCGCTCATCGTGGTGCTGCTCGGCGATGCCGTGCTCCCGCGGGCCGTACCCGGGCTCGCGCGGGGGCAGTACTGGTCGACGGCCGTGGTCGGCGGATGCGTGTTCATGTTGTCCCTGCTGATCCACGAGATGGCCCACGCGCTGGTCGCGCGGTGGTGCGGTCTCAAGGTCGGGTCGATCACCGTGTGGGGCCTCGGTGGTTACACCGAGGTGGAGGAGAAGGCGAAGAACCCGCGCGTCGAACTGGTGGTGGCGGCGGCGGGACCGCTGGCCAGCGTGGCCCTCGGCGGGCTGGGCTTCCTCGTACTCATGATCATCCCCGGCAAGAGCCTGACGGCCTCCGCGGTGACGTGGCTCTCCAGCATGAACCTGCTGATCGGCGCGTTCAACCTGCTGCCGGGCGCCCCGCTGGACGGCGGGCGCGTCCTGCACGGGCTGCTGTGGTGGCGGTTCAAGGACCGCTCGCGCGCGGACCGGGCGTCGGCGCGGGCGGGACATTTCGTCGGTACGACGCTGGTCGCGGCAGGGCTGTTCGGCACCGTGTTCGCGGGCTGGCTCGGCGGCCTGTGGCTGGTGCTCGTGGGCTGGTTCATCGTCGCCGCCGCCCGTCAGGAACTCACCGTCACGATCGCCTCCGCGGGACTGCGCGGCATGCTGGTACGTGAGGTCATGACCGCGGATCCGGACCGGGCGCCCGCGTGGATGACGGTGGGGGAGTTCATCGGGAAGACCGCGCTCACCTCCCGCCAGTCGATCTTCCCGGTCGTCGACCTCACCGGCGCCCCGATCGGCAGCGTCACGCTGGCCGCCCTGATGGCGGTGCCCCGCCAGAGCCGCGGCGTCACCCGGATCGATGCACTCCCGACCCGGCGTCCCGTACGAGCCGTGGAAGCCGGCGGCGAGGCCACCGAACTGCTTCAGCCCGCGGGAGGGCAGCTGATCGCGGTGGTCGAGGCCGGGGTCCTGGTCGGCATGGTGACCGCCGCGGACCTGGACCGGATCGTCGGCCAGGCGATCCTGAGAGCCGGACCGGACACGGCGGACTGATCCCCCGGGCCGGTCCCGGCCTCAACTCCCGGCCGGCCTGTTCGACCGGATTTCGTAAGCACGAGGCTAAGTATTCTCATGCTGCCGAAAGGGCTCGGAGAATGGTGATGCCCCAAATGCCCGTTTTCGTTTTTATGCCCTATAAGTCGTACGTGTAGTGCTTATTGGCCCCGGGGATGACAAATCCAGCTATTCGCTACTCAACCACCATGAGTCCTTTCGGGGGAGATAGTTCTATGCAGGCAACCAGGGCCTACCGGGTTATCGGGGGCGCCGTTCTCACGGCTGCCGCGTTCGCGGCCGGAACACCAGCGGCCGGCGCGAATGTCGCCAACGTGCCATGCGCCGGGGCCGCGCTGGTCAACGCGATCAACACCGCCGCGCCGGGCGCCACACTCTTTCTGACGCCCGGCTGCACGTACGTCCTGAACAATTCGACCGGTCCGCTGCCCTCCATCAACACGCCCCTCACCATCCACGGCCAGAACAGCACGATCCGGCGGGACCCGACGGCGGCCCCGTTCCGCCTGTTCACCGTCAACACCAACTTCAACCTTGACCGGGTCAAGCTCATGGGAGGTGACGCGACGACCTCCCCGGGAGGATTCGGCGGAGCCGTCGCGGTCAACAACGGAACCACGAACCTCGACCGAATTCTTGTCCTCAAGAACACCGGCACATTCTCCGGCGGCATCGGCGGCATCGGCGGAACCATCGTCAACGTGTCGAACAGCACTATTCAGTTCAACTCGGTGACCAGGAACGGCGGCGGCGCGGCCAATGACGGTCGGATGACCTTCACCAACAGCGTCATCAACAACAACCGCGCCGGAGAAAGAGGCGGAGGGATCGCGAACGACGGGATCCTCACCGTGATCCGCAGTGTCATCAACGACAACACGGCCAACGTCGGGGGAGGCGTGGCGAACTTCGGGCCCGGCACCGTGACGATCAGCCGTAGCGTGATCAACAACAACAGGGCGAACAACGCCCCGGGCGGGATCGACAACGAGGGCGCTCCCGGCTCCGTGACGCTGACGGCCTCGGTCGTACGGGGCAACGTCCCGACCAACTGCTCACCCACACCGGTCCCGGGCTGCATCAACTAGGTGCATCGGCTTGAGGGTGTCCACCCTCGGGTCATGACCACCGAACCGGCCACGCCGACCACACCGTCGGCGTTGCCGGCAGGGCGGGGTGACCCGACCGTCACGCCTCCGGCGGCAGGCGACCCCGCGGAACCAGGGCGCCGCCGGCACGGCAACCGCCGAGATCGAAGTCGATGAGAGCGGCCCCACTGCACCGTCCCGCGGGTGGGTCCCGGCGGCTCGGCGAGACGCGGTGAGAAGTGGAGGTGGAGGGGTAGGCGCAGGTGGGGGCCGGGGGACGGTGAACGGAGGATCCATGCTGGGGCTGCCTGAGGGCATCCGGGGGTGCCTGTTCGACATGGACGGCGTGCTGACGCGCACCGCCACCGTGCACGCCAGGGCGTGGAAGACGATGTTCGACGACTTCCTGCGGGCCTGGGCCGAGAAACACGGGACCGAGTTCGTGCCCTTCGACGCGGTCGCCGACTACGACCGCTACGTCGACGGCAAGAAACGGCTGGACGGCGCGCGGAGTTTCCTTCAGTCGCGAGGCATCGGCCTGCCGGAGGGGACGCCGGACGACCCGCCCGGCACGATGACCGTGTACGGGCTGAGCAACCGGAAGAACGCCCTCGTGCAGGCCATCATCGACAAGGAAGGCGTGGACGTGTTCCCGGGTTCGGTCCGCTACCTGGCCGCGGTCCGGGACGCGGGACTGCGCCGGGCGGTCGTGTCCTCCAGCGCCAACACCGAGCAAGTCCTCGCGGCCGCCGGGCTCGCCGCGCAGTTCGAGGCCCGGATAGACGGCGTGGTCGCCCGGGAGCGCCACCTCGCGGGCAAGCCGGCTCCGGACATGTACCTGGCGGGCGCCGAGGCGCTGGGCCTGGCCGCGGCCGAGGCGGTGGTGTTCGAGGACGCCCTGGCGGGAGTGGCCGCCGGACGGGCGGGCGGATTCGGCTTCGTCGTCGGCGTCGACCGGACGGGACAGGCGGACGCGTTGCGCGACCACGGCGCCGACGTCGTGGTCAACGACCTGGCCGACCTGCTGGGCCGGGGCAGGTCGTCGCGGAGGGCCGGATGATCCGGCACCCCGCGTTCACGGTCGAGCCGTGGGCGGTCCGGGAACGGCACCTGGACCTGCGGGTGCTGGCGCAGACCGAGTCGGTGTTCACGCTGTCCAACGGGCACATCGGGCTGCGCGGCAACCTGGACGAGGGCGAGCCGAACGGCGAGCCGGGCACCTACCTCAACGGGTTCTACGAGGGGCGGCCGCTGCCGTACGCGGAGGCGGGCTACGGGTACCCCGAATCCGGGCAGACGGTGGTGAACGTCACCAACGGCAAGGTGATCCGGTTGCTGGTCGGCGACGAGCCCTTCGACCTGCGGTACGGAACGCTGCACCGGCACGAACGCGTTCTCGACCTGCGCGCCGGAACCCTGACGCGCACGGCCCACTGGAGCTCCCCGACCGGGGCCCCGGTCCGGATCAGGTCCACCCGGCTGGTGTCCTTCACCCATCGCGCGGTCGCCGCCATCCTGTACGAGGTCGAGGCCGTCGACCGGCCGCTGCGCGTCGCCGTGCAGTCGGAGCTCATCGCCAACGAGACCCAGACCTACGCGGGCGGCGACCCACGCGCCGGAGCCCCGTTGCAGGCGCCGCTGGTCGCGGAGGAGAACGTCCCCAGCAGCGAGGGAACGGCGATCATGGTCCATCGCACCCGGACCAGCGGCCTGCGCGTGGCCGCCGGGATGTGCCACGAGATCGACGGGCCGGACGGCACCCTGGTCGAGGCGCAGGGTACCGACGACGTCAGCCGGGTCACCGTGGCCACCCGGCTGACGCCCGGCCAGACGTTGCGGCTCGTCAAGTTCTTCTCCTACGGGTGGTCGGCGCAGCGCTCGCGGGCCGCGCTGCACGACCAGGTGGCCGGGGCGCTGGCGTCCGCCCGCCTGGACGGATGGGACGGCCTGTACGCGGACCAGCGGCGTTTCCTCGACGACTTCTGGCAGGGCGCGGACGTCGAGGTGGAGGGCGACCCCGAGGTGCAGCAGGCGGTCCGCTTCGGGCTGTTCCACCTGCTGCAGTCGGCCGCGCGCCTGGAAGAGCGTGCCATCCCGGCCAAGGGCCTGACCGGCTCCGGCTACGACGGGCACGCCTTCTGGGACACCGAGATCTTCGTACTGCCGGTGCTCACCTACACCCATCCGACGGCCGTCGCGGACGCGCTGTCGTGGCGGCGGACCACGATCCCCCTGGCACGGGCCCGCGCCAGGCAACTCGGCCTGCACGGCGCCGCCTTCCCCTGGCGGACCATCCACGGCGAGGAGTGCTCCGGCTACTGGCCCGCCGGAGCCGCGGCCTTCCACATCAACGCCGACATCGCGCACGCGGTCATCCAGTACGTCGACGCCAGCCAGGACATGTCGTTCGAACGGCAGACCGGCCTGCCGCTGCTGGTCGAGACGGCCCGGCTGTGGTGCGCGCTCGGCCACCACGACGCCGCCGGACGCTACCGCATCGACGGTGTGACCGGCCCCGACGAGTACACCGCCGTGGTCGACGACAACGCGTACACGAACCTGATGGCCCAGCGGAACCTCCGCGCGGCGGCCGAGGCCGCGGCCCGCCATCCGGAGCAGGCGAAGCGGCTCCAGGTCACCGCGGAGGAGACCCGCCGCTGGTGTGACGCGGCGGAGGCGATGTCCGTGCCGTACGACGAGCGGCTGGGGGTTCACCAGCAGTGCGAGGGCTTCACCGAGCACGCGCTCTGGGACTTCGCCGCCACCGGGGCCGGGCAGTACCCGTTGCTGCTGCACTTCCCGTACTTCGATCTCTACCGCAAGCAGGTGGTCAAGCAGGCGGACCTGGTGCTCGCCATGCATCTGCGCGGGGACGCCTTCACGGCCGACCAGAAGTCCCGAAATTTCGCCTATTACGAGGCGCTGACCGTACGCGACTCGTCCCTGTCGGCCTGCACCCAGGCGGTGATCGCCGCGGAGGTGGGCCATCTGGAGCTCGCCTATCGCTATCTCGGCGAGGCGGCCCTGATGGATCTGGAGGATCTGGAGAAGAACACCGTGGACGGCGTGCACATGGCCTCGCTGGCCGGCGCGTGGATCGCCCTCGTCGCGGGCTTCGGCGGAATGCGCGCGGGACACGGACGGCTCTGCTTCGCCCCGTCCCTTCCGGCCGACATCACCCGGCTGGCCTTCCGGCTGCGCTACCGCGGCAGCCTGCTGAGCGTCGTCGCCACCCGGGAGGCGACGTCGTACCGGCTGCTGCACGGGCCGCCGCTCGCCTTGACCCACCACGGCGAGCAGATCCACCTGGACCGGACGGAGATCACCCGGCTCAACCCGCAGCGGCCGGCGCCGGAACAGGAGATCCACCAGCCACCCGGCCGCGAGCCAGCCCGCCGCCATCAGCCGCCCGCCACCGCCGCCGCCGAGTGAGGAACCGTTCATGGACCGTCTGAAGGACAGGGCCGCACTGATCACCGGCGCGGGCAGCGGCATCGGCCGCGCCGCCGCGCAGCTGATGAGCGCGCAGGGCGCGCTGGTCGCCGTGGCCGACCGTGATCGGAGCGCCGTCGAGGAGACGGGCCGGCTGATCGAGTCCGCCGGCGGCCGCGCGCTGGCGATGACGGTCGACGTCACGGACGAGGGCTCGGTGGCCGACATGGTGAGCGCCACCGTGCACGAGTTCGGCCGCCTGGACGTGCTCTGCAACCATGTCGGCGGCACGAACCCGCGCCTGGACCTGGACCTGATGCGGCTGGACATGGCCGAGTTCGATCGTGCCGTCGACCTCAACGTACGCAGCACGCTGCTGGGCACCCGGCACGCCCTTCCCCACATGATCCAGGGCGGCGGCGGCTCGGTCATCAACACCGCCTCGGTGGCGGGCCTGATGGGAGACGTCCTGCAGATCTCGTACGGCGCGGTGAAGGCCGCCGTCATCAACCTCACGAAGTCGATCGCCGTGCAGTACGGCCCGGACCGCGTCCGCTGCAACGCCGTGGCGCCGGGAGCGGTGGTCACGCCCGCGCTCCTGGACAACCTGCCCCAGGAGGTCGTCGAGGGGCTCAAACGTACGAACGCCCTGCCCTATCTCGGCAGCCCGGAGGACATCGGCCACACCATGGTCTTCCTCGCCTCCGACGAATCGCGGTACATCACCGGCCAGCTCTTCGTCGTCGACGGCGGGATGACGATCCAGTCCCCGGCCGCGCCGGGCCGCAAGGCCATGCTCCCGCCCCGTCGCTGACCCGCGGCCGTGCGTGCCGCTCCCGCCCTACGCGCGGCGCAGGCGTGCGCGGAACCAGTCGGGGGCCATGAGGAGCAGGCCGACGCCGGAGCCGATCGCGGTCTCGGCGAGCCGTTCCAGCAACAGCGGACCGGTGATCGGCATGATGAAGGACATGCTCATGAACACCATGACGGTGATGAAGACGAGCGCGAGCGCGTAGGCGTTCACGACGAAGAGCTGCGTGAAGAACTGGCAGACGACCATGATCACGATGATCGGCGCGGGCTGGAGCCGGAGCGGCTCCAGCAGCCAGACGACCCCCAGCCCGACCGCCGTGCCGATGACCCGTTCGATCGCGTGCGCGGCCGAGGGCCGGGCCCGCGCCGGGGCGATCACGCAGACGACCGTGAGGACCGCCCAGTACGGATGCGCGCCCCCCAGCGCCACGCCGATCGCGTAGGCGAGGGCGGCTCCGGCCACGTTCTCCGCGACGGCCCGCCACACCAGCGGGTCCCGCAACACAGTCCGGTCGACGACCGGCACCCGGCTCAGGTCCTTGAAGAACGGGCGGAAGACCCGGCTCGACGTCTCAGCGTGCCCCGGCCAGGCACGCCTGACCACCCATCCGGACAGGCTCAGCAACCACGCGAGCACGGTCGCCGCCGCGGCGACCCCGGCGCGCAGCCCCACCTCCCCGGGCGGCGTCGGGATCGCCGCGCAGATGAGCAGAGCGATGACGTCGAAGAACGGCGGCGCCGGCACGAGGCCCATCATCGTGTTCACGACGACCCCGCCCACCAGGACCAGGAGCGTCACCACCCCGGTCACCGCCAGGGGCGCCGAGGTGGCCGAGAGCAGGATCCCGGCGACGATCGCGACGAGGATGCCCGCCCCGGCGACGCCCACGGTCCGCGCCCGGACCCGGTAGGGCTCGTTGAACCCGTACACCGCGCAGAACGCGCCGAACATGCCGTACGAGGCGAGGTCCAGCCGCCCGGCGCAGGCCAGGGCGACGAGCACGATCCCGAGCGTGACCGCCGTCCGCGTGGCCACCTCGACGCCGTGCACCCATGGCCGCCCCGCCGGCTTCGTCCGCACGTCCCCATTCTCGGAGAGGCCGGGACGGGGATCCGGGAGCGACATCCGCGAGCCGGTTCGCGGGAAGGTCAACCGGCGAAGGGGAGGACCAGGTTGTACGTGACGGCGACGACGCTGAACAGCAGCGCGCGGACCGTGGTCAGGGTGTGGGCCGCCCGGCCCCTGAACGTCCACCAGCCCTTCGGTGGCGCTGGAAGTCCTTCCGAGAGCGACACCGGGGGACATCGCCGAGCAGTGCGAACCTCCGCCTCCCTCACAGGAGGGAGAGCGGCTCGGAGACACGGGTGAGGGCGGCCGCTTTCAAGGGCGAGCGGAATCAGCCGGCGGGCTCGCCGAACCAGCGGGCGAGGTGGTCGTCCAGGTCCCGCTGATCGTCGCCGATCCAGGCGACGTGGCCGTCGGGGCGCAGCAGGAGGCCGGGAACGTCCACCGCCGCGGTGGGATCGGCGAGCTGGTCGACCCGGTCCGCCCAGCCGCCGACGGTCAGGCGTTCGGTACGGTCCAGCAGCAGGCCGCGGCCACGATGCAGCAGACCGTACAGACGGCCCGCCTTGACGTCGATGTCGCGCAGGCGGCGGCCGAGCAGGTCGGGGCCCGCGCCGAAGTCGTAGCGGACGCCGATCGCGGTGATCTTCTCGATCAGGTGGCGGTTCACCTCCTCGAAGTCCATGAGTTCGGTGAGCAGCCTGCGCACGGCCTGCGGGCCCGGTTCGGCGGACAGCAGTTCCATCTGGGCGCGGGTGTTGTCCAGCACGTCCTCGGCGACCGGATGGCGTTCGGCCTGGTAGGTGTCCAGCAGCGGTTCCGGCGCCCAGCCGCGGACCTGCGCGGCCAGCTTCCAGCCGAGGTTGAACGCGTCCTGAACGCCCAGGTTGAGGCCCTGTCCGCCGATGGGGGGATGGATGTGCGCCGCGTCGCCGGCCAGCAGCACCCGCCCGGCCCGATACCGCTCGGCCAGCCGGGTGGCGTCGCCGAAGCGGGACAACCAGCGCGGGGAGTGCACGCCGAAGTCGGTCCCGGCGACGGCGCGCAGCTGCCGCCGGAAATCATCGAGGGTGGGCGGTTGCGCGCGATCGCCGACCTCCGCGGCGGGGACCACCACGCTGTAGATCCCCTCGCCGAAGGGCCGGAGCCAGAAACGGTGATGGGTCCGGCCGAGGTCGCGCACCCTGGCGGTGATCTCCTCCTGCGGCACGCCCACCTCCATCTCGCCCATGAGCGTGTCGGTCCTGGAGGGCTCGCCGGGGAAGCCGACGCCGAGCAGTTTGCGTACCGTGCTGCGGGCGCCGTCACAGCCGACGAGGTAGCGCGCACGCAGTCGTTGCCCGTCGGCCAGCTCTACGGTCACGCCCTCGTCGTCCTGCGCGAGACCGGTCACCGTACAGCCGTGCCGGACCTGCGCGCCCAGTTCGATCGCGTGCTCCTCGAGCAGGCGTTCGATGACCGGCTGCGGGATGCCCAGCAGATAGGCGTGCGCGGAGTCCAGGCCCTGGGGGGCGGGTTTGTGGATGGCGGCGAAGAAGCCGCCGGCCGGACGCCGTCTTCCGTGCTGGAGAACGCGGTCCAGGAGTCCGCGCATCGCCATCAGTTCGAGGCTGCGAACGTGCAGACCGACGATGCGGACGTACGACTTGGGCTCGGTCTCCTTCTCCAGCACGAGCACCCGTACGCCGTGCAGCCGCAGTTCGGCGGCCAGCATCGCGCCGGTCGGCCCGCACCCGGCGATGATCACGTCGTTCGACGCAGGTCCGGCGGTGACTTGAGAGTTCATCGGTGTTGCCCCTTCGGGAGTGCCTTGTGGCTCGGCGCTCCCGGCGACACCTACGTCAGTCGCCGGCCGTGACGGGAAGGGGGAGCACCCGCATCGATACGTCGTTCATGGGGCTCACCTCCTCGGGCGATGTCACGGTCGCTCGCAAGCTACAAGCCCGCGCGTCATCCCGTCCAACCATTTTCCGGCCACGTGTCCACGACCCCGGACACGCCCTCAGCGAATCCGGGGCCGCGGTCCGTAGGGATCCGCCCTGGCCTGTCACTTCTTGGAGATCATGACCTCGTGGCCGTCCGGGTCGGTGGCCTTGATGTAGGTGCCCCAGGGCTCCTTCACCGGGTCGGTCACGGTGACGCCGGCCGCGCGCAACTGACGCACCGTCTCGTCGATGTCGTCGCAGGCGAAGGTGAGGTACGCGCCCTCACCCGGCTTCTTGCCGAACGCCTCCGCGCTGTGCAGGGTGATCGAGGTCTGCCCGTCCGGCGGTCTGACCTCGACCCAGCGCGCTCCCGGCCACATCTCGGCGTCGACGGTCTTGGCGAAGCCGAGTTTGTCGACATAGAAGTCCACCGACCGCTGCTGGTCGGCCACGTACATGACGGCGACGTTGACATGGGTGATCATAAATATGTCCTTTGCCGGCTCGGCCGCATCGGATGTCGGCGGTGGTGCACGGCGCCCGGCCCGGGTCCGGGTCCGGGCCTGGCCCAGCGCGACATGCAGGAGTGTATGTGAGGAATCCGGGTCGGAGGGGGATCCGTCAGGCTGTGCCGTGGGGGTTGTCGATGACGTAGCGCCACCGGCCGTCGGGGCCGCGGCGGACGACGTCGGTCGCGGTGCCGCTCATGTCGATCTCGCTGCCGTCGCCTGCCGTGCCGCGCATGGACCAGTCGACGACGAGCAGGGCGATGTCGCCGGCCACGTACGTGTGCCTCGTACGGGCCTCGATCGGCAGCCCGAAGCTCTGCAGGTGCTGGTTGGCGGCGAGGCGCGCGGGGCCGGTGACGGGATGGCCGGGCACCGGTACGAGGACCGCGCCGTCCTCGTAGACCTGGTCGAGTGCGTGAGGATCACCGGCGTTCATGGCTGCGGCGTACCGGGCCACGGGGCCGTCGGGGTCTCCGGCGAGAAGCATCTGAGGCTGGGAATTGTCATGACTACTCATGACAAAATGATCATATCACATTTCAGCCCCTCGCCGGGGCGGCTCGGGGGTTCCGCGCCGCCTGCCGGACGGCTTGTCGTCGGTCGGCATCAGAGCACGAATGAGAAGAGAGAGTCGTAGACGAACCAGGGGGAAAGCGCCCGGCGGCGTGTCACAAATCGGACGTTGGCACACTCCCGCTGGAGTGCTTGTGTTGAGGCCACCATCGTTTCACCAGGGGCGGGAGCATACGATGGATCTCAAGAACATGATGGCTCGGGTGATAGACGAGCTCTATTCCGGTCTCACCGGAGGGGACGCGGAAATCCCCCTGCCCGGCAACATGGTCATCAATTTCATCCAACCCGGAATGGTCTTCCACCCGAGCGAATTCGACTTCGCCGTCGCGGGCCCCTTCTCGGGTCCGTCGCCGCTGACCCTCGACTTCTTCAGGAAGCTGGCCGAGACCATCCAGGGCGACAACCCCGAAATCGCCCGCGAGGAGGTCATCAAACAGGCGAAGGCCATGTACCAGGGGTTCCTCCTGGGCACCTGGGAGAACTGGTCCAGGCTCGTCGACTTCATCCCCCTCGTCCAGCCCGGCCCGGCGCAACACAGCTGGCGGCTCGACCGTGACCAGGGCAGACAGCGGCACGCCCAGGTGGTGTACGGGCAGGAGGGCCGTACCCTCTCCCAGGTCTACGGCGACGTGCTCTCGCTCTGCGAGGTGGCCGACGACGAGCTCAGCCCGGAGAAGCTGGCGCTCATCCAGAAGATGCGCGCCCTGCTCCAGGAGACCGTGGAGACGACCGACTTCCTGACCGGCGAGAAGCGTACGGTCATCCAGGAGTCGCGCATCCTGAAGACGTACGCCGACTACCGCACACGCTACGAGAACGCCGTCATCGACTACGCCGGCAGGCTCGCCCGTTCCCAGTCGGGATCGGCCGCCGACCTCATCGAGTGGTCGCGCAGCGGCGGGATCTACCGTTCGCGGGCCCAGCGGGCCAGGGCCGACTGGGAGGCACAGGGCTACAAGAACGACGTCGAACGGGCCCAGGCCGTCCTCGACCAGATCCTCGGCACGAGCATGGTGCAGTGGGTGGCCAAGCTCCGTTCCGACGTCGACGCGATCGAGGACAACGTCCAGGGCGCGTTCGGCTACCCCTTCTTCCCCGCCACCGTGGTGCCGGGGAGCTTCGCCAGGAACGACGGCTGGACCACGTTCAAGAACCTTGAGCTGCACTCGTCGAGCCAGTACACCGCCAGCTCGCGGGGCGGCGCCGCGCACGCGGGCTTCCCCCTCGGGATCGTCAACTTCTCCGGCGGCGGCAGCGCCGGTCAGACCGAGACGGACCTGAGGTTCAAGTCCAGCACGTTCGGCATGGAGTTCGAGTACACCCAGGTCGAGATCGTGCGGCCGTGGTTCAACCCCGGCTTCTTCGCCTCGCGCGGCTGGCGGCTCAAGACCGAGTTCGTGGACAGGTACCGTACCGATCGGCTCTCGGACGGCAAGGCGGAGCAGCCGGCCGGCGCCCTGGTGGGCTACCCGACCAAGGCGCTGTTCGTCCGCAACCTCACCTTCCACTCCAGCGACCTGGCCGGCTATATGCACACCAAACGCGACGACATCGTCGCCGGCGGCGCGGTCGCCATCGGACCCTTCGTGGTCGGCGGCGGCTACCACCAGTCGCGGGTCAGCCGCGAGTCCGCCTTCGACCTGACCGACACCTCGATCACGATGCGCGGACTGCAGCTCGTGGCCTTCATGAGCGCGCTGACCCCGATGGGCCCCGACCCTTCGCCGAACGTCAAGAAGTGGCTCTGACCACCGATGCTCCCCGACGGCATGCACGTCGCGATCGCCGCCTGGATCGACGCCCGTCGAACCTATCCAGGCTTCCTGTCGGTGCCGCCGCGGCCGCTGCCGATCCAGCCCTCACTGCTGGAGGCGCTGGTGACGCGGCAGAATCCGGCGGTGGAGGCCGACTTCGCGCTGATGGCCAACTTCGTCCCGCGCCGAGGTCGCCCCGCCGAGCCGTACGGTCCGGCGCGTGCTCTCTGGATCGTCCACCGGGAGACGCTCGCCGGCATGCGGTTCGCGCTGGAGCCGCTGACTCCCGAGGAGGCCGCGGCGCTGGCTCGGGCCCGGGCGCTGCTCTACCCGCCCGACGCCTCGGGACGGCCGGCTATCTCGGAGAAGCTGCTGGCCTACCGCGAGATGAAGGCCGTGGTGGACCGGCTGGAGCTGGACCGGCGGCCCGCCGACGAGATCGAACAGGCGTACGCCGACTGGCTGGTGCTCGGGTTCAAGTCCGAGGTGGAGAGCGCGCTGGCGCTGCTGGCCCGGCTGGCCCGGCGCTCGTCGGTCGACGACGCCGTACGCGAGCGCGGCGACCTGGCGGAGGAGGCCCTGCCCAGGGCGGGGGAGGTGAGCTTCGCGCCGACGTACTTCGCGCCGCTGGCCGCCGTCCAGGAGGCGACCTGGGCGAGGAACGCGGTCTCCTTCTCCGAGCTGCGCGCCGCCGTACCCGGCGAGCTGACGGGGCTGGGTGGCACCTTCCTCAGCAGCCAGGCCGAGGGGACCTGCGAGTTCGGCCACACCGTGCTGGAGCTCGGCCGGCCCTGGTTCTCCGCGAGCCTCTACGAGGCGGACGACTGGCGGCTCGCGCCCGGTGAGATCGTCTCCGACGGCTTCGGCGGCGCCGGGCGCATGCCGGGGTACGTGCAGTCGGTCTACGTCGTACGCCCGCAGGCCGGCGGCGGCAAAGGGGTGAGCGGGCCGTCCCGGCCGATCGTCGCGCGCCCGCCGGTCGACGGCCCGGCCTTCCCACGGCCGGGCGTCGTGGGCGGCCTCCGGCCAGGTGTCATGGGCGGTCCGCTGCCGCGGGTGGACCGGCCGCCGGTCGTGATCGGGCCGCCCCGGCCGGTCTCGTGGGGTTCGCCCGTACTGAGACGTGCCGACTGGATCGAGCAGATCGACCGGATCAGGAAGCTGGCCCGGCTCGGCACCGCCACCCCCGTGCCGTCCGCGCCGTCGGAGTGCCTGGTCGTGGGGTTCGGCTGCGCGCAGCTGCCGTCCTCACCCCGCCCGAACCCCGCCTACACCTGGTGACCTTCCCACGATCAGAAAGAAGAGTGGTCCCCGTGCTGACGTCGCATCGTTTCACCGTGACGCCCACCGATGACACCCGTGCCCGCCTGGAACTCGTGGCGAGCAACGACAAGCCCATGGGCCGGGGCGAGACGCAGCGCAGCGCGGTGCGTGCCGTACAGACCGCGCTGGCCGACCTGAACTCGTCCTACATGCTGCCCGTGGAAGCCGACGGCTTCTACGGCGCGCGCACCGCCACGGCGGTCGAGGCGTTCCAGCGCGACTACGGGCTGTTCGCCGACGGCGTCGTCGGCAAGCAGACCATCGTGCAGCTGGACGCCATCTACTCGACCGCCGTGAACCGCGAGCCGATCGGGATCAGCGTGCACATCGGCGTGGACCGACTGGACGCCGGCCACTACGGCGAGTCGTTCCCGCTCTCCTCCTGCGTCAACGACGCGCGCGGGATGGCGGCGCTCGCCGAGGCCCTCGGCTACCGCGCCACGATCTTCGAGAACGAGAACGCCACCGTCGCGAACTTCAGCGCGTTCATGCGCTACGCGGCGGTCAACCTGTTCGCCGGCGACACGCTCCTGTTCACCTTCTCCGGTCACGGCTCGCAGATCCCCGACACCGGCTCGGACGCCGAGGCCGACGGGCTCGACGAGACCTTCTGCTTCCACGACAGAATGCTGGTCGACGACCAGTTCTACGCGCTGGTGGCGGAGCTGCAGCAGGGGGTGCGGATCATCGGCGTCTTCGACTCCTGCCACAGCGGCACGGCGGCCAAGAAGATCGGGTCCCTCGGCGTGGAGCAGGATCGCCGGCAGCGGCGTGCCGAGCGCCTGGACCAGATGGAGAAGGCCGCCACGGCCTACGAGGAGAGCTTCAGAAGCGTGGTTTCGGGTGGTGAGGCGTACAGCGCCGTCCCGCTGACCGAGGAGGAGCTGCGCTCCCAGCTGGACGAGGACCTGCCGCCGGCGCCCGCGGCCGACGGCGCGGACCTCGCCCCTCTCGCGCCTCTCGCCGTCGGCGAGGGGCTGGAGGTGCTGGCCGATCTCTACGCCGACGGTACGACCGGCAAGGGCAAGCTGCTCGACTCCCTGACCGGGATCTACGACAAGAGCCAGGACCTCTACGACTCCGTCCGGGACGCGGCCGGCCCCAAGGAGCAGGCTGAGATCCAGGCCACCATGATCACCCTGTCGGCCTGCAACGACGCGCAGACCACCCCGGCCGGAAGCGTGTACAGCCTGTTCACCTACAACATCATCACCGCCTGGGACCGCGGCGGCTTCACCGGCAACTACCGCCAGTTCCACCAGGCGCTGCTGGACCGCAGCCGGGCCGACGCGACCCCGGTGCTGACGACGTACGGCAGGGGAGCCGAGAACCTGATCTACGTCCGCCCGTTCTCCACCTGACGCCGCACCTGGCCCGCGACGGCGCGGGCCAGGCACGGGGTCACACCCGCAGTCGCCGCTACAGGCGGCCGGGACGGCGAACCCGCCACTTCTCCTCCACTCGCACCAGCGTCTGTCCCGAGATGGCTCGCGTCGGCGCGGACGGGCAGCGTCCGAGCTGGAGTGAATAGACTTGTCGTCATGTTCGACGACAAAACGCAGGAGACCCTGCGGCGCCTGCTGGACCTCGCCGAACACCCCTCCACTCCGGACGCCGAGCGGGCGCTGGCGTTCACGCGGGTCCGCGCCCTGGTCGCCATGCCGGCCGACGACAGCCGCCGCAAGGCGCCCGTGGCCGGGATGGACGCCAAACTGCTCGTCAAGCTCAAGCCGCTGCTGCGGCACGTGGACGAGGACCTGGTCGACGACGTCCACGGCGACCTGCACTCCTTCGGGATCCGCTACCGGGTGGTCTCGGAGGTCGCCGGGCAGCTGGCCCACATCCTCGACCTGCGCTCCCGCCTCGCTCCCGACAAACGCCACCGGCACGACGACGGCGTACGCCAGACAGCGGCCCGGCTGGCCTTCCTCCTGGAGCGCTCCGACGGCTTCCGCACCTCCCGCTGGCGCAGCAAACGCAGCTGACCCGCCCCACCCCCGGACTTCTGGCCGTCAGACAGCCCGGTAGCCCGTGGTCCACGGTTGAAGTCCGCGGCGTTGAAGCGGGCGTTCCAATCCGTGAAGACCCTGATCAGGGGAGAGTAGCGAAACCGACGGCGGCTGCTCAGACTCGCCGGCTGACTCGGGCAGGCGGGCGCGGTGCGGCAGGACGCACTTCTTCACCGCGTCGCACAGGTTGCGCGTGGAAACGGCCGGCGACCTGCACGGCGTCGGGTGCGAGCGGCGCAGTCTCGGTGCGCGGCGGGCGAACCGCTCGGTCGAGCCCTTGACCTGCTCCACAAGCGTCGTGCCCTCGCACGCCTCCCCGAAGTTCCTCGGCGGAGACGACCAGGCCGGGTACGGCGAGCAGGCATTCGAGCAGAGCGAACTCCCCGGGCGTCGCCCGGTC
Source organism: Nonomuraea spiralis (assembly GCF_014648435.1). GTDB lineage: Bacteria > Actinomycetota > Actinomycetes > Streptosporangiales > Streptosporangiaceae > Nonomuraea > Nonomuraea spiralis. Next base: position 461,918 of record NZ_BMRC01000006.1, on the reverse strand, counting down.
TGGTGCCATGGCCACTGTGGACGTGAACCCGTCACTGCTGGCCGGCTATTACCCACTCCCACCATCATGGGCAGGTTGGCGGGTGACCTGCGGGTAGCCGCCGCCCGCATCGATTAACCCGATGTTTGCGTACGACCTGCGCTGGAGGATCAGGCCCTGTGCGCGCAGCTTCGCGCACAGGGCCTCACCGCGCTCGTTCGGCTGCTCTTGCCGGGGTGGGCATGTTGACGCCGTTGGTGCGGCGTGTTGTGATCCACACATGCGAATTTCGTACTTATTTAGTAGGAAATGAGGCGGTTGTGGGGTTCCTCCAGCGTGCCGCCGCGGTTGTCATGCTCCTGGTGAGCGCGGCGGGCATCCAGGCCGTGCAGAGTGGACCGGCGCAGGCGGCCCTGCCCACCGCCGCCGTCGCGCTCGGCGACAGCTTCATCAGCGGGGAGGGCGCGGGGGACTACCAGCCCGTCGTCGACGCCTCCGGTACGGCACAGGCCTTCCCCGGCTGGTCGGCGGCCAACAGCAACGCCTACTTCTGTCACCGGTCGGCGAACGCCTCGGTGTTCAAGGCGTCGCTCCCGGGCATTCAGCAACGTTTCAACCTCGCGTGCTCCGGCGCCCAGCCCGCCGACATCGCCGCCCCCGCCAGTGTGCGGCCCGAGGGCCGCACCGTCGCCGCGCAACTCGATCAGCTGCGCGCCCTCGCGCAGACGTACGACATCGACGTCGTCCTCGTCGGCCTCGGCTCCAACAACACCCAGTTCACCTTCGGCGACGTGGCCACGCTGTGCGCCAACCGGTTCATCGCCGACGCCTGGACGGGCTGGTGGGAGTTCTGGGCCTACCTGAAGGGCGAGGTGCCGCAGAAACCCTGCACCGCCTCGGACCTGGCCACCGACACCGAGGTCGCCGCCGCCACCACCGAGACCACCGCGGCCCTTCGCCAGATCCTCGACACTCTCGACCAGATCGACGCCGACGGCACCCACCAGGTGATTCTGCAGACCTACACCAACCCGCTGCCGCCCGACATCGCCCCGCAGTACTACGACGAGGACGGCCGCACCGACACCCGCGACAAGTTCCGCGCCCTCGGCGCCGAGCGCTACGCCGCCGGGTGCCCGATCCACCGTGCGAGCCTCGTCCCCGGGCACGTGTTCTCCCAGAACCTCGGCTCCCTGGTCAAGAACGCGTACGCCACGCTGGCAGCCGAACGCCCGGCCGCCGACCTGCGCGTACTGGACGTCCAGAAGGCCTTCGACGGGGCCCGGCTCTGCGAGAACCCCGGCAGCCCGGCGGGTGCGCTGGCGACGCCGGTCCGGGTACAGGACGGGCCGTCCGGCACGTTCATCACGAGCCTGTCCGGCTGGGACAAGATCGGCATCCAGCGGGCGGCGAACACCTGCGTCACCTACTTCCAGACCTGCCAGGAGTCGTGGCACCCCAACGTCGCGGGCCACACGGTCCTCGGCCAGTGCCTGACCGGCGCCTTGGCCGCGGCGCCCCGCACGATCGTCACGTGCGCCCGTAACGCGAACGGCACGCTCACCATCTCCTGACGTCCCCCGGCTCACGTCCGGCTCTCTGGAGCCGGACGTGTCGCCCGGGATCCGGCCGGCGGCTACGCGTCGCGCATGCGTAGGAGCAGCCCGCCGGCCAGGAGCGCCGCGGTGGCCCAAGCGGCGAGTACGCCCAGGCCGGCCCATGGGCTGAGGGGGAGACCGGCGAGGTCGGTGGTGGCCTGGATGGCGAGCCCGGCATTCATCGGGGAGATCTGCCAGAGAAGCCGCTGCCAGTCATCGTCGGCGATCATGAGGATGAGGGCGGGGAAGAGATAGAGCAGGCCGAGTACGACCCCGATGGCGGTGGCGGAGTCCCGTACGGCGGTGGCGACCCCCACGCTGAACAGGGCGATCAGCGCCAGGTAGAGGACCGAGCCGACGGCGGCGCGCAGCATGGGACCGCTGGTGAGGAGGAGCACGTCGGCGGGGAAGCCGTTGTCGAGCAGGATGCGCCGCGCGGCCAGCGCGGAGGCGAGCACGGCGACACTCCCGGCGATCAGGGTCAGGCCGGCCAGAATGATCGCCTTGGCGGCCAGGACGCCTGTCCGGCGCGGCATGGCGGTCAGGGTGAGGCGGATCATGCCGGTGCCGTATTCGCCGGTGATCGCCAGGACGGCCAGGACGGCGACGACCGCCTGGCTCACCTGGACCCCGAAGAGGCCGATCTTGGCGGGGTCGTAGCCGCAACCCTGCGAGGCACAGGACACGACGGCGGAGGCCGCGATGCTGACGGCGACGGTCAGTACCACGATCGCGAGCAGCAGCCGGCCGGTGCCGGCCAGGGTACGGAGTTTCGTCCACTCCGCATGCAGGTGCTCTCTCACGCGCTTCTCCCGCGGCACCGGAAGAGGTCCCGATGGGGATGTCTCATGCGTCCCTCCGGCGGAGTCGAAGGACGGCCAAGCCGAGGGCGAGCGCGGTATATCCGGCCAGCACGGCCAGACCGGCCCACGGCGGCAGCGGATAGAACCCGGCGATGGGCGCGTAATGGCCGAGCACGTGCCCGTACTGCGGGATGCTCTGCTGCGTGGCGAAGCCGGCCGCCGGGGTGAGGCGCAGCAGCCACTGCGCCGCGCTGTCGGGCAGGACCGAGGTGGTGGCGAGGACGTGCGGGACCACGATCACCGCGATGGCGGTGATGACCGCCGCGACACTGCGCCGCAGCAGCGCGCCGAGGGCGAGGGCGAGCACGGCGGCCAGCGCGAACAGCGCCGCCATGCCGACCACGATGCGCACCTGGGTGAGCCCGGACACCGGGAGTACGGCGTTGCCGTTGTCGCGCAGGATCCGCCCGCCCACGGTGAAGGTGATCGCGGTGGCGGGCAGGGCGGCGGCGAAGGTGACCAGGCCGAGCGCCAGCGCCTTGGCCGCCAGCGTCCGGCCGCGCCGCGGGCCGGCCAGCAGGGTGATGCGGATCAGGCCGTGCCGGTACTCGGCGGTGATGAACATGACCGCCACCACGATCACCAGGATCAGCCCGGTCAGCGCGCTGCTGAGGGGACGTTCGGGGGTCGGGCCCTCGATGGCCGGCGCGATGTCGCCGACGCCGGTGACCGAGAAGGTGCCGCCGGACCGGCCGGCGCGGCCCGGGTGGTGCTCGGCCCCGTCGGGCGCGACGGTGACGCCGATGTCGTCGTTGCGCCATGCGCCGGACGCGTTGCCCTGCAGCTCGACCTGGTCGAACTCGCCGGTTGCTTCGGTGAAGCGGGCCGCCGCGACGGACCCGCCGAGATCCCCTTGTGTGACCGTCAGATCCCCGGGGGAGGTCGCGAACAACCCGATCTGGACGGTCGCCGGTAGCCCGGCCAGGGCTGCGGTGCCGATCTCGGTCCAGTGCGTGCCGTCGGCGGACTCGTACCCGGTGAGGGTGTCGCCGGCGCGGGTCAGCCGCAGCCAGCGCGGCGATCGCGGGGAGACGCCGCCCGGCCGGCCGGCCATGTCGCGGGTGAAGTTGTGCTGCATCCGCACCCCGTGCGCGCCGGTCATCATCACCGCCGCGTACGCGGAGCCCTGCTCGGTGCTCTCCTTGATCATGACTCCGGCCTTCGCCCACGGCACGAGCCCGGCAACCTCGTTCCGCACCCCTGGGGTGACGTCGGGCTTACGGATCTTGCCGGTCATGGAGGTGAGGCGGACGGTGATGCCGCCGTCCCCGGCCAGCGGCCGATGCACGAAGTAGAACTTGTCGTCCACCGCTTCGCCGTCCGGCCCCGTCGGAGGCGGTGGACAGGCGACCTCGACCGGACCGGCGCCGCACGAGGCGTGGTTGCTGGACGCCGACAACAACCCGAGCAGCACGGTGACCAGCGCCGCTGCCGTCAGGGCGACCACCCAGCCGCGCACCGTCCTGAACTTGGTCCACTCGGCGCGCAGCAACCGCCCGAACCCCCCGCGCCCGGCCTGCGGTTCCGGGCGGGGTGAGGAGCGGGGTGAGGAGCGGGGTGAAATGGTGCTCATCGTGCCGCTCCCCGGTATTCGACGGCGTCGGCGGTGAGGTCCATGTAGGCCTGCTCCAGCGTCACCCGGTGCGTCGCCACCTCGGAGAACGGCACCTCATTGGCGTTGAGTACGGCCACGATGTGCTCCGGCGGCAGCCCTGAGACGACGATCGTGTCGCGATCGGTGACGGCCGTCGTGGCGCCGGCGTGGCCCAGCGCCGACATCGCCGCCGAGCTCGCCGCCGTCCGCAGCGTGACCCGGCCGCGGGAGGCGGTCGTGATGAGATCGGCCACGCTGGTGTCGGCGACGACACGGCCCTTGCCCACCACCACGAGATGGTCGGCGGTGTCCTCCAGTTCGCTCATCAGATGGCTGGACACCAGCACAGCCCGCCCTTCGCCGGCCAGCGACCGGAGGAAGCCGCGCATCCACACGATGCCTTCGGGATCAAGGCCGTTGACCGGTTCGTCCAGCATGAGCACCGGCGGGTCCCCGAGCAGCGCGGCCGCGATGCCGAGCCGCTGGCGCATGCCCAGCGAGAAGCCGCCCGCCTTGCGCCGGGCGGCGGACCGCATCCCCACCTGTTGGAGCACCTCATCGACCCGCCTGCCGTCCAGGCCCTGGGAGTGGGCCAGCCACAGCAGGTGGTTGCGCGCGGTGCGGCTCGGCTGCAGAGCCCCGGCGTCCAGCAGCGCGCCGACGTGGGTGAGCGGGTTGCGCAGGCTGGCGTACGGCCGTCCGCCGATCAGCGCGTGGCCCTCGTCGGCCGCGTCCAAGCCGAGGATCACCCGCATCGTGGTGGACTTGCCCGCCCCGTTGGGGCCGACGAACCCGGTGACCTGGCCGGGCAGCACGGTGAACGACATGCCGTCCAGCGCCAGGGTCGGGCCGAATCGTTTGCGCAGCCCGCTGACTTCGATGGTTGCTCGCATGCGATCGGTTGTACGGACCCGGCTCTAACACGGGCCGAACCGAGGCTGTCACATCGCTGTTAGGTCCGGCACGGCATCCTGGACCCATGCGAAAGTGGCGACGACCGGCGCATACCGTACGACTGCGCCTCACCCTCCTGTACGGTGCCATGTTCCTGCTGTCCGCCGTCGGGCTGCTGGCCATCACCAATCTTGTGGGCCTCGGAGGGACGCGAGTCAGCCGGTCGGCGCCCCCTGAGGCCCTGCCGGTCGAGCCGGCCACGCTCGCCGCCGCCACCGATCGCATCGCATGGCTCCAGGCTCAGCTGTCGGATACCCACGCGGCTCAGGCACGCCAGCTCCTGATCGGCTCGGCGCTGGCACTCGCGGTCATGGCCGTGTTGTCGCTCGTCCTGGGCCGCCTCATCGCCGGCCGGGTGCTGCGCCCCCTACGGATGATCACCGCGGCCACCCGCCGGATCTCCGCCGACAACCTGCACGAGCGGCTGGCCGCCCAGGGCCCGGCCGACGAGGTCAAAGATCTCGCCGACACCATCGACGAACTGCTGGAACGACTGGAGAACTCATTCGCCGCACAACGCCGGTTCGTCGCCAACGCCTCCCACGAACTCCGCACCCCGCTGGCCACCATGCGCGCGTCCCTGGACGTGGCTCTGGCCAAGCCGGAGCCCGTACCGGTGCAGACCGCCGCGCTGGCCGACCGGCTCCGCACCGAGCTCGACCAGGTCGACCGGCTGCTCGAAGGTTTCCTCATGCTCGCCCGCACCCAGCACGTCGCCCTGACCGACCGCACGACGCTCTCGCTCCGCCATCTGGCGACCGACGCCCTGGACGCCCGGGCCGCCGACATCACCGCCGGCAACCTCACCGTCCACTCCGCGGGCGTCGTCGACGACAGCGCGTGGACGCAGGGAAACGGCACACTCCTCACCCGAATGATCGACAACGTCATCGACAACGCGATCACCCACAACCACGAAGGCGGCTGGATCCGCCTCGCCGCCACCACCGACGGCACAACAGCTCAGCTCGTCGTCGAGACCGGCGGACGCCTCCTCGACCAGCATCAGGTCGACCGGCTGGCTCAGCCCTTCCAGCGACTCGGCGCCGACCGTACCCACTCCGGCAACGGCTCCGGGCTCGGCCTTTCGATCGTCGCGACCATCGCCGCCGCACACGGCGGGACCCTCGACCTGCGGGCCCGGCCAGAAGGCGGTCTCCGCGTCGCCATCTCGCTGCCGGCGGCGGCCGTGCCGGCGGAGGTCGCGGCATGAGGGTGCTCGTGGTGGAGGACGCCCGCTCCCTGGCCGCCGTGCTCGTCGAAGGTCTGAGCGATCAGGGCATGGCCGTGGACGTGGCCCACGACGGCCTGGAGGCCGCCGCCAAGCTGGACCTCAACGCCTACGACGTGGTCGTCCTCGACCGCGACCTGCCGGGCATCCACGGCGACACCCTCTGCCAGATGATCACTCAACGGGACGACCGCGTCATGGTCCTGATGCTGACCGCAGCCGACGCGCCCGTCGACCGCGTCACCGGCCTGACCATGGGCGCCGACGACTACCTGGCCAAGCCCTTCCACTTCCCCGAGCTGGTGCTGCGCATCCGCTCTCTGGCCCGCCGCCAGCCTGCCGCCCGGCCCCGCACGCTGCGCGCGGCCGGCATCGAGCTCGACCCGCTGCGTCGTACCGTCACCCGCGACGGCCGCCACCTGGATCTGTCGGTCAAGGAGTTCGCCCTGCTCGAAGCCCTCCTCCGCGCCGCTCCCGCGTTCCTCAGCGCCGAGGACCTGCTCGAACAGGTGTGGGACGAGCACGCCAACCCCCTGACCAACACCGTCACGGTCACCATCGGCCGCCTCCGCCGCAAACTCGGCGAGCCCTCGGCCATCACCACCACGCCCGGGGTGGGGTACCGGATCACGGCCCACGATCTCCGCGGAGATCCGTCATCTGACTCCCCGGCCGGCGCGTGAGAGTCCGCGATGAGACATCGACCATGGATCACGACAGACTCGGCGCCGATGCCTCTCGCAGCGGCCAGGCCGGCCTTTCTCCTGGAGCGCTCCGGCGGGTTCCGCACCTCCCGCCGGTGTAGCGGGAGTGGCTGACCCGGCCGGAGCTGCGAACTGCCCCTGGGCCGCGCCCCTGGAGGCCGCGGCCTGCCGTGTGGTGGAGTCGAGGCGGCCGGTCGGCTACGGGTGTCCCGGCATGTCGGCCAGCTGCCAGACCGGTGTGCCCGAGCACGGCACCAGTTCAAGGACGGCTCCCGCGGCGGTGCTCTGGTCCTTGGCGGCGACGCATCTGGAGTTGCTGAGGGACACGAGCTGCTGCCCGTCCCCCGACGGACGCAGCTCGAACTGGTAGTCGGTGATCCCGGGCGCGCACCGGGCGCGGGTCAGGGTGTTCTGGATCCCCGCCCTCGGGGTCCCCACCTTGAGGCACTGGTCTCCGGACGGGTCGGAGATCTGGTAGGTCTTCGTCGCCACGCGGCGGAACAGCAGCCGCTGGTCCGCCCCGCACACCGCCTGGACGGCCTGCGTGCCAGAGAAGGACAGGCACTTGCCGGAGTGGCTCGCGACGGCGTTCGAGGTGAAGTCCCGGTCCGTCAGTCCGGACCGCAGCTGGAGGTAGGCGGGCTTCTTGCCCAGCTTCTCGTCCAGAGGGTGGGCCGCACCCCAGCCGGGAACCCCGGACGGCACCCACGAGTACTTGTCGGTGAGGCTCCACATGGTCAGCGACACGCAGCGGGCGACAGCGAGGCACGCCCCGGCGGCCCGGCGATAGACCTCGCCCTGGGCGGCCAGCTTGCCCTCGTCCACCGGCAGCTTGAGCCGGACGTCCAGCTCGGTGACGGCCACGTCGACGCCCAGCCCGGCGAACAACTGCAGAGTGCTCTTGAGCTGCGTCAGCGGCGTCGTGTCGGGCATCGGGTCCTGGATCAGGGAGTGGGTCTGGAAGCCGACGCCGTCGATCGGCACGCCCTGGGCCCGCAGGTCGCGTACGAGGTTGTAGAGGCCGGCCCGCTTGGGGGTGCTCCACTCGGCGCCGAAGTCGTTGATGTACAGCTTGGCGGAGGGGTCGGCGGCCCTGGCCCACCGGAAGGCGTCGGCGATGTAGCCGGGGCCCAGGCGCTTGAGCCAGATGGATTGCCTGAGGGTGCCGTCCTCGGCGAGGACCTCGTTGACGACGTCCCATACGGCGACCCGGCCGGCGTAACGCTTGACGGTGGTCTGGATGTGCCGCTGGAGCGCGGCGCGCAGTTCCTGGTCGCTGAGTGAGCCGTTGCTGACCCAGGTGGGCAGACCGCCGTGCCAGACCAGGGTGTGGCCGCGGACCATCTGCTTGTTCTCTTGGGCGAAGGAGACGATGGCGTCCGCCCTGGCCCAGGTGTACACGCCGGGTTCGGGCTCCACGTTCACCCATTTCATGGCGTTCTCAGGGGTCACGCTGTTGAACTCGTACTTGAGCTTGTCGCGGTAGCCGTTGTCGGTCTCCAGGGCGCGGTCGTTGACGGCCGCCCCGATGCGCAGGTTTCGGGCCGCCGCCACGGTACGCAGGGTCTCCTCGGCGGCGGCGGAGGCGGGGATGACGGCCGTCGCCACGACGCCGAGCAGAACGGCGCCCGTACCGACGAGGGACAAAAGGGATAGTTTCATCTCTTCTTTCGCAATGAGTCATTCCGCGCAACGGATTAGTTACTGAACGTTGTCATGTTGTGCGGTGTGGTCGAAGTGTAGGAGCCCGAGAGCCGCGGCGACGATCTTTCCGATGCCTCATGGGTTCAGGCCGGTCCAGACCCAGGTGTCATGATCGGCCCAGCGTTGTCCGGGCTCTTGGTCAACCGGGTCTTCTGGCGAGAAAGTTCTCGATGCGCCGGGCGAGAGCGGCGGGTGCTTCGAGCATGGGTAGGTGTCCGCTGTCGAGGGATTCATTCCAGCTCGTGTCGAGGTTGCGCGCGAATCGCTGTTGCAGCCCGATCGGGAGCGCAGCGTCTTGGCTGGTGGAGAGGTAGCCTCGGCGTTCGGGAAAACCGCCGCCTTGCGGCGCGTCCCGGTAGAGACGCACAGACTCGGGCTTGAACTCCGTCACGATGCGATCGGCCGTCTCCGTGTCGACCCGGCCGGCCACGCCTCGCCGGATAGCGGCATCGGGCGGTCGGGTGCCGGCCAGCCGCATCACCAGGCTCAGCACGAGCCGGTTCGGCAACGGCATCGACGTGACGAAGCTGCGTCCCGGTTTCGGCACGACGGCCGTGACCGCCAGGAACGCGCCCACCCGGTCAGGTGCGAGGGTGACGATTTCCGCTGCGACAGGCCCGCCACTGGAGTGCGCGACAATCGCGAATCGCTCCCACGGTGCCGAATCCAGTGCCGCGGCGGCGTATTCCGTGAGCGAAGCGCGATCATGACGCGGTCGCTCAGCGACCACCGTCGGGTGCGATGCGGCGAGTTCTTCGCGCACCTGATCCCAGATCCAGACGGGAAGACCGGCACCGCTCAACAACAGGATGGGTTCTCGCGTCTGTGTCATGCTCCGATTCTGGAGACGCTGGATGTCACCGTTATGGCACCATTTATGCGTGAACCGCACCGACCGGCTCTACGCGATGCGCGAAGATCTCCGCCGTGCCGGTCCCCGAGGCCGCACTGCCGAACAGCTCGCCACCGCATTCGAGATCAGTGTCCGCACCGTCAAGCGCGACATCTCCGCTCTGCAGCAGGGCGGCTTCCCAGTCTGGGCACGCACGGGCCGGATCGGCGGATACGTCGTCGATCGTGCCGCCACCCTGCCGCCGGTGAACTTCACCGCCGCCGAAGCCTCCGCGCTCGCTGCGGCGATCGCAGCACACCGTGGACAACCATTCGACAGGCAGGCCCGAGCCGCCCTGGTGAAGGTGCTGGCGGTGATGGACCCGCAGGCGCGGCGGTACGCGGACGACTTGACCGAGCGCATCTGGCTCGACCACAGCACGACCGAGGCGGCTGATTCGCGCCGACGCAACGCGATCGAACATGCCCTTCAGGAGCGCAAGGTCCTCTCGCTGCACTACCGCGATCGTCACGGTGCGCAGACAACGCGCCGGGTTGACCCCCAGTTGCTCGCGTTCACGGCCGGGCACTGGTTCCTCCTGGCGCGCTGCCACCGCCGCGAGGCCATCCGGTGGTTCCGCCTCGATCGCATCGAACGCGCGAGTCTCACCACTCAGCCTGCCATCGACATACCCGTCGAAGAGCTTGGGGCACCTCCCCCGACGGCGGCCTCCGTCCGGGTACGAGTTGCGATGTGATCCCGGCGAGGGCGCTGCCACTGAGCCATTGAGCCTTTCCGCGTAACGGATCACCGAGGAGAGTGATCTACGGTCAGGCGTGCCTGCTGTGCCCGAGACGGAGGATGACGAGCGCGGCGGCGACGATCGCGCCGATCCGCCAGGGATCGAGACTGGCTCGCCGCAACGCTTTGCATGTGGTCTTGAGCAGGGAGTTCGCCCGTTCGGCGATGGCATGAACGCCGCGGATGACCTGGTCGTATGCCTTCTGCTCATCGGTGAGCTGGGCGTTCTTGGGCTTCTTGGCCGGGGTGCGGATGGCCGGGCTGACGTTCTCGCTGGGATCGGACAGAACCTGGATGTTGCCGCCGTGGTGTTCATATTTCCCGCTCCACCAGAGGTCAGCCCCGTTGGGGCCGGGCGTGCTGATCCGGTCGGTGCGGATCACGGTGCCATCCAGGGTGAGGTGTCCCGATTCGGCCGCTTTGGCCTCCGCCAGTGCTGCGGCTGATGGTGTTGCCGGCGGCAAGTTGCCGTTTGCGGGTGCCGCTCCGGGGGCCGACGGTCCGTACGCAAGAGCGACCACCGAGCAGCCAAGCATGATCAACAACGCGATCAGAGGCCGACTGAAACCGAGAAAGCCCAGGTCGGACGCGGTGTTGGTGAGTAGGGCGGGTGGGGCTTGAACCCACGACCCACGGATTATGAGTCGGTTCCCTGAGTGTCGCTCAGCGTCGCGGAGTGACCTTTTCTATCGCTGTGGACGGCATTCTCCCAACCGTCGTGTCGGGACGTGATGACGGGTGCTGTGCTGCATCGCGTACACGCGAGCAACCACCGAGCAACCATGTGTTCTTGACCATCACCATTATGTGCCGCTTACCCCTTCGTCCAGGTGTTGGAGCACGTGCCGAGCACGCTGACCGCCATCTGTACGTAGTGCCCACTTGCACTGACGGAGAATTCTTCGGCGTGGCGCCACCTGTGATGATCGAATCAGGGTGTCAGCCGTTCGCCTGTGTTGTTCTTCTCGTTGGGCCATAAACGGGCGCGACGACATCGGAATTCGAAAACGGCTCTGAACCGCTCGCGTGACCCTTGATGCCGTAGAGAAAATCGGTCCCGCCCTTGTCGTGAGCAGCCGGTAAGCGCGGGGACCGAATGCTTCCACCTCCACGCGAATGCCTCAGCTGCTTTCCGCCAAAATAACGGACCGCGCCTTCTTGTCTGGTTGCCCGCCCCGGAGTCCCTCGCGCAGGCGCGGGTGCCGGCCAGGTGAGACGCATGGTGACGGGGACGCTACAGAATTCGTCCACCCCCTTGAGGAAATCAAGAATTCCTGTGTGATGTACGTCACACTTCGATTTTAGGGCTCCTGTGCATGAGCTGGCCGAATCCCCTTGGCTGGGACTATTTCCGGCCTGCTGCACCACCAGTGATCACCTTGTCAAGGCCTATTCCTGGTTCGACTCTTCTGTGTATATCTGTGGCGTTATTTATGCGGCGCTTACGGGGATGCGCCTGGTCTGCGGGGAGCGTGGGCGTGGCCATGCGGCGTGCTCGGACAGGTGCGGGTGTGTTGGGCCGGGCAAGGTTCGGCCTCGGACGAAATGGACCCGTACCCTGCGTCGCCACCGACGGGTCGTGCTCGACCTGCGCCTCCAGGCGCAACGTCCGCGACTCCGGGTCGCCGCCGTACGCGTAGAAGCTCGGCTGCGTGGACGGCAGGCTCCAGATCCCGGACGTCACCTGTCCAGGCGAGGCGATCCCAAGACCAGCGTCGGCTACAGCGCAGCCGGTGATCTGATCACCTCCACCGATGCTCGGGGTGCGCACCTTGAAGTATGGCTACGACCTGGCCGGCAACCCGACCAGCCAGACCTCCGCGGAAGGTCACGCCACCACTCAAGTATTCGATGCCGCGGACTGGATGATCGAACGCAAGGAACCGGTCTCGGCTACCGAGACGATCACCACATCGTTCGGCTACGACACGAGCGGGCGCCGGTCGGGTCGGCCGTCCACAGGTCCACGTACCTCGGCTGCCGCAAGAACGGCAGTATGTCGAAGTGTGAGCAGAACGAGGTCCGTGCGGAGTGTGCCAACGGCGCCCGGCACCAGCCCTACGAGCATGGGACCTGCACGTACACGGTCGATGACTACAAGGAGTGCCGTTCCGCGAAGTATGGGCGCGGCGAATGCCGGGAAGGGGCAATGGTGTATGCCAGCTGCGTCGCGGGAGGCAACGGCAGACAAACCTGCGGGGAGGGCAGCGACATCTACCAGACCTGCCGCGCAGGACACAGCGCGAACCGCGCCGTGGCCAGAGATATCTGTGAAAACAGCGAGCGGATCTACCGGGAGTGCCGCGAATCCAACAACAAGGACACTTGCACGCCGGTTTCCTCCTCGTACGGGAAGTGCCGGGACACGACGGAGCAAGGCCACGTGAACTGCGAGTCGTATGCGGAGTCCTATTTGACATGCCGCTCGTCGCAGAAGTACGGAAAGCACAACGACCAGTTCTGCTCGGAAGTCCAGGAGGCGAAGCTCCGGTGCATCGACAAGTATGCGATGCCGGACTGCGCATGGATCCACAACTCGTACATGGAGTGCGCCAAGGCGGCGGGTAGTGAAGGAAAGTGCACCGGGGAGGACGGCGTGACCAGTAGGCAATGCAATAAGGACGGCTCCATCTGCACGTACTCCCTCAACAACGCCGACACGTGGTTGATCGCGGGAATGCTGCTCGCGGTGGGAGGAGCGGCCGGCGTCTGCGCCTTGTCTACCGCGGCAACTGTGATCGGGCTGCCGCTGTCGGCAATCTGCACCGTCGTAGGGGTCATAGCCGGATTGGCCGGCGGCGCGCTGGGCTACCTCAACAGGAACAACCACGGCATCTGGATTAAGGTCACCATCACCCCGCCGTACATATATCGAGGCGTACCGCATCAGGGAGATCCAGTCGTCACCTGGGGATCCCAATGAAGCCCGGCGGACGACTTCGGCCTCTTACCAAGGCACTGGGCATGGCGGCGGCGGTGCTCTGTTTCGTGACGGCGGCGTTCATCTTCTCCACACTGCCGGACGTCCCACCGGGCACGTTCGCACTCGTACTGGTGTCGGTGACCCTTCTCATCACGAGCCTGGTTCTTTCGGTTCGCGACCGATTGCACCGCGACGACCAAAGACAGGATTGACTGGCTGGTGTGGCCGACCCGGCCCTACCGGTCAATGGAGAGAGCCCTTCGCTGACCGGAACTTTGGGCCGGAGGTGGCGGCTGCGCGGGTGGGAACACAGAAGCGATCAACTTCCCCGGCCAACCAGCGGGGGCACTGTCTTTCTCCAGGTCTCCAAGTCCAGGCACCCCAACTGCGCACCCGCCAGACGGCTACCAACCACCGAGTCTGCCGTAAGGCGACTCGCTAAAAATGATTAGGCGCCGCAAAGGAGCCGTACCCGCTCGATCTCCGCTTCGAGTCGGAGTTGCAGGCTCTGGTGAACGCGGTCGACATCGCAGAACTGGCCCCCGTCAATTCGAAGGCAGGGACTGGCGAGCGCCTCGTGATCTGCTATGACCACCGTCTCGAGGCGACCGTCCAGCGCGTACAGTACTTCCAGAGTCCTGTTCGGTCCAGGCGCGCTTCACGCTAACGGTGACTTCGACGTTTCCGTTCAGCATCGCGTGAATGGCTGGGTTAGATAGTTCGACCGCTGATGCTGTGCGGGTGGTGCCTCGTTGCGCCATGGCTTCGCGCTGTTCAACAAGCGGGGCGTTCAGGAGCGAGAGCTTCGCCGCACTTGGAGCGTTCGCGAAGACGCCCGGTGCGTCCCAGATGGTAGCGGCTCGTCCTTCTCGAACAGCGTCTTGTGCCTGGAAGTAGGCTTTGATTCGGTTGAGGTAGTCCTGTGCACCTGACTCCTCGGACACCGCTACGTTTGCGCGGGCTGGCCGCGATGGCGGTGGGGAGGCCATGCTCGCTCAGTTCGCCGCTGTCGTAGGCGTGGGTCGTCGTCTCCCAGGCGTCGAACCGGTGGGTGTCAGCCAGCGCCGACAGTGCCGCTGACCCGTGGTCGGCGAGGGCGAGGTCCCGCAGGGACGTGTCGGTGCAGATCTCACCGCGCGGGGTGGCCGTGGCGGTGCTGACGTCGTACACCCTGATCGAGGCGGGGGCGGCTCCCGGCCCTCCCGCCACCAGTGTGTTGCCTACCTAAACGTTCCTGTTGTCTGGGTCTATTGTTGCTCGGCTCGTGCGTTGCTTTTGAGGCGGACCTGGAGGTAGGCGATGTCGGGCAGCGACGTCAGGCATTGCGTGGTGTACAAGCGGTGCGGATGCAGCGACGTGGTCAGCGGCAGGAGGCTGGGTGGCCGTTTCGGCCGGTTGGCCGAGGTGGGGCATGGGAGCTGGTGATTCGCGGTTCAGGTTGGGGGCGTCGGGCCGGCGGGAGCGGGTTCGGCGTGGTGGGTTCGCGAGTGCTGAGGCGGCGCGGTCAGCGGGCGGTGAGTTGCTGGCGGCGGAGGTAGATGGGCCGCTCTCTGCGGGGTGCACGGTGGGGCAGTGGTTGAGGTACTGGTTGTCGGTGGTGGAGTCGCGGTTGCGGCCGACCACACACCGGGCCTACCGGGATCACGTGCGGCTGCATCTGATCCCGTATCTGGGCCGGGTCAAGCTGGCGGAGTTGTCCCGGCGGGACGTGACGCGGGTGTTCGTGGCGTTGGGGCGGCGGCGGAATCGGTACGGCCAGCCGATCAGCGCCTCCACTTTGGAGCGGATCCGGGCGAAGTTTGCGGGCGGCGCTGAACCACGCGGTGCGTGAGGACTTGACCGCCGTCAACCCGGCGTAGGGCGTCCGGTTGCCGTCGCCGGTGCGGACGCATCCAGTGGTGTGGACAGCTCGTCGGGAGGCGGCCTGGCGGCGCGGGGGAGAGCGTCCGACGGTAGCAGTGTGGACGGTCGAGCAGCTGGCCGCCTTCCTGTGCTTTGCACGTGAGGATCCGCTGTTCGTGCTGTGGTGGCTGGTGGCCGGGCTGCGCTGGGTGGACCTCGATCTGGAGCGGCGTGAGCTCACCATCGCCCATCAGCTGGTGCACACCGACGAGGGGCTGGCCTTGTGCGAGCCGAAGAGCGCGGCCAGGCCTTGTGCGAGCCGAAGAGCGCGGCCAGACGGCGGACGTTGGCACTCGATCCGGAGACCGTGCGGCTGTTGCGCCGCCACGAGCGTGCGCAGCGCCGACTGCCGGAAGAGCGGTGGTCACCGACCAGTCCGATCTTCACCGCGGGAAGCGGAGCCGCGGTGCAGCCGAGCTATCTCACCCACCGCTTCCACAAGCTGGTGAGTGCGAGTGGGCTGCCGCCGGTCCGATTGCACGACCTGCGCCATGGAGCTGCGACGTTGGCGCTGGCGTCGGGCACCGAGCTGAAGGTGGTGCAGGGCACGTTGGGGCATGCCAGCATCGTGCTGACCGCCGACACCTACGTCTCGGTGCTACCGCAGCTGTACCGCGACAGCGCCCGCGCGACCGCGCGGCTGGTGCTGAAGGCGGTGCGGGCGACCAACCGGAAGATCGGCAAGGTCCGGGATTCGACGTGACTCACGATCAGATGACGCGACTACGGTTCCGGGTGAAGCCGTAGGTCGGCGTGGTAGGGCGGGTGGGACTTGAACCCACGACCCACGGATTATGAGAGGCAGTCAGGGCGGCTCGATCATATCCATGCCCTGCGAAAACTATCTAGGGGATGCGTTCGGCACGGCTCAGTGGGGAGGGGTTGGGGAACGATCAAGCCTGAGAGCCATTCTCTCGATACGTAGCGAGCTACGTACCAATTCCACCTCAGTGCCCGCATTCGCCTGCCAGTGAGCGCGCGAGTCCCCTCGGCGCTACCGTTATGGTTGCCAAGAGAGTGACGGGCATGCTCACATGACATGTGAGGAGGGGTAAGCGAAAATCAGAGCCGTCTGGCGCGGGGGTCGAAGTGTGCGCCAACCGTTGGAAATGGCCTTGTGAGCTATGAAGCGCTTAGAACTTGTCGTGACGCTTGTTTCTGTAGCTGTAGGTGTTATAACTCTTGCAGTGGCTGATTTGTGGCCTGTCATTAGGTCGTTGGCGACGATTTCCGGTACCAATCTCAATGATGCTGGTCAACTTGGTGCATGGGTTGATTCGCTTTTCCGTACCTCTCTCTTGCTGGCGATCGCGACGATAGTTCTTGTTATTCGACTTTACGTGGGAAAGAGGTTGCCTCGGCAGCGAGACGGGAATGCTGGCTATACATGTGATGACGTAGTTGAATATATTGGCAAACGTGCTTCACGTATCACACGATTGACGATATTCGGTTACTCGTTGAGCTGGGCGGAGCCTCTGCGAATACATCTCCAAACGGCGCACTCGCCAAGCCTTACTGTGGAAATTCTCGTACCCGATGCGAGCTATGTTTGCAATAATTGTCGTGAGGAAAAGGATATAAAGTTTCGTGTCAGTCAACTTGAAGGAAGGGTGGAGGAATGGAGGCGAGTGGCCGCGATCGGACGGATAGGAGCGGTAAGTGTGTACCACTTCGCCGCATTGCCGCTAGAGTGGGGAGTCGTGGTAAATAATGAGACAGTCTTTATTGGAAGATACCCGTGGAATCTAGAGGAGGGGGCTGCTGTTTTAAGGAAGAATCCAGCACGAGAAAGAGTAATGATTAAGATTGAGGCAAGCGCGCCAGTCATTTTTAACTACTTGCTGAGCGTGGTTCAAATGAAGCGACGGAGGCGAGTAGGCGATGCATAACATGGCTATTCGATTGTCTGTTCAACGCTTCACTGTAACTTGAGACACGAGGGAAGATGACAACAATGTCTGATGTCGTTCTGGTTGACATGGATGGTGTTATTGCCGACTTCGACATCGGCTTCAACGTGGCCTGGAGTGAGAGATTTCCAGAGCGCAAACTGATACATTTTGATGAGCGCCGGTCTGTGAGGATATCTGACGACTACCCCGAACAATACATGGCCGACATTTATGATATTCTGACTTCTCGCGGCTTCATTCGTAGCCTTCCCGAGGTTGACGGGGCGGTCCACGCCCTTGGTGAAATGCTGGCAATCGGATTTTCGGTTTACATATGCACGAGCCCTCTGTCTCCCTATGGAAATAACGTAGAAGAAAAATATGAATGGATTGAGCGCCATCTTGGGCGAGCATGGATGAAGCGACTTATTGTCTCGAAAGACAAGACTCTCATACGCGGAAAATATCTTGTCGACAATGCACCAACGGTTGACGGGCTTCTGGAGCCAACTTGGGAACATGTAGTCTTCGATAGGCCATATAATCGAGCGGTTTGTTCTAGGAGACGACTGACTTGGCCTAATTGGAAGTCGGTAGTTTGTCGGTAGTCCGCAGGTAAAATAGACTCCGCTCTGTGTTTTAGGGTCCCCGAAATATCTGGTCTATAAGGGCCATCTGAGATGTTCGCCGTACGCCTGACTTAAGTATTCTTTTCGTGCACCCTCTGACGTGTCGCAGCCACCCCCACGAGCACTATGGCCGTGCCGATGAGCGAAGTGCCTGCGATTCCCTCTCTGAGAGTGATCCAGCCGAGGGCGATGGCGACAATAGGCAGAAGGTACGTAACAGTGAGGCTTTTTCATCTGTAGGCGAGCTCGTAGTTCTGCAGGACGGCGATCGCCTTGCATAGCTGACCTGCCTTGTGCGGGCAGCAGCGGAGCTTGCGGAGGACGCGCCAGCTCTTGAGCTGGGCGTTGGCGCGTTCGCCCGGTCCGCGGAGCCGTGCGAGCGGTTGGCCGCCTTGTGCGACAGGGGCTTGTTGCGGCCCTTGTACGGCGTGGCCACCGGACCTTCGGCGCCTTGGTAACCCCTGTCGGCCAGGGTCAGGACGCCCGCCTGCGCCAGCGTACGCAGGATGCGCCAGGTGCGGGCGGCGGTCAGGTCGTGGGTGCTGCCCGGCAGCGAGCCGGAGGTCCAGACGATGCTGCCGTCCGGAGAGGCGATGACCTGGATGTTCATCCCGTGCCTGCGGTGCTTGGCCGAGTAGTACGGCCGGTCGGCGCGCACCCGGTCGGTGGGGATGAGCATGCCGTCCAGCACCAGGTAGTGCAGACCATCCCGTACGGCGTTGCGTAAGGCGCGGCCGAGCTTGGGAGCGCGGGTGCGCAGCAGGGCGACGGTCTCCTCCACGTACCGACAGGCGGTGGCGACCGAAACGCCGAATCCGGCGGCGAGCTCGGTGTAGGTCTCGCCTTTGCGCAGGTAGACCAGGACCAGTAGGGCCTGCTGGGCGGGGTTGAGGCGTCGCCACGTGGAGCCGATGGCCTTGCGGTGGCGGCGGATGATGCCGGCCACGTAGTTCAGCGTTGAGCGCGACAAATCGACCGCAGCACGATAGAACAGCATCCGGACCTCTGGTGGTGACGGTGTTGATTGTGGTGATCCACCCGTCTACCAGGGGTTCTCTGCGTCTTCAGGCGAACGTCGGACTCGCGATCATGCTGTGATCGGCAGGGACCCGCCGAGGATGAAAACGGCTCACTGGAAGACTTGGACCTAATTCCAGCGAAGTATGCGGGGAGCTTCATCAGGGCCCGGTTCAGCGTGCCCGTAGGGCGATGAGCAGGGGGAGAACCATACCGCCGGGGCGAACCCCTGATCCAAGCCATGCTGGACTCTGGGTACGCATTGGGGAGGACTGCCCGCCGACACTCGATACCGGCCGTAGACAGTCGGACGTGCCGGACCTCAGGCCAAACGCAACGGTGCAGGTGAGACGAGGTTCGGGCTGGGTGGAGATGGTAGGGCGGGTGGGACTTGAACCCACGACCCACGGATTATGAGTCGGTTCCCTCGATGCCGTTCAGTGTCGCGGGGTGCTGTTTTCTGTGGCTGTGGCCGGAATTCTCCCCGCTGCCGTGTCGGGAAGTGACGGTAAATGCTGTGCCGTACCGCGTTCACGCGAGCAACCACCGAGCAACCGCGTGTTTTTGCTATCGGCATTATATGGTATTTGTCCATGCTTTAGCAGGATGGCGTATGGTCAGGCCTTCGTGGGGAAAGCCCGAGCTTCTCGGCGGATCGAACGCGTACGAGCAACCACCGAGCAGCCTGTACCGCTTCATAACTCATCAGTGGTGCTTGATCTGCGGCTTTGACTCCCAGCCGCCGTGCGGGCAAGATCGCGGCCTGTGTCTGTTCGTCTGCTGTATCTGACCTTGGTCCGGGTGTTCGGCTGGCTGGTGTTGCTGGGGCGTGGCCAGGCGTCCAAGGACGTCGGACGCCCCGCGCCAACGGTTACGCCGAACGCTGGATCCGCACCGTCCGAGCCGAATGCACTGACCGCATGCTGATCTACGACGACCGCCACCTTCGATCGGTCCTGAACGAGTACGCCGAGCACTACAACGCGCACCGCCCGCACCAGTCCCGCCAACAACGCCCACCTGATCAAGATGAGGACGTAGTAGTGCCGCTGGAGGGCCGGATTCAGCGCCGAAAGGTGCTCAGCGGAGCCATCAACGAGTACCACCGCGCCGCCTGACCAACCCGAAGAGACACCAGCTCAGACCATGTGCACGAGTTCTGAAGCGGTACAGGTGAAGATCCCGCCGCGCACGCCGCGGGCGAACTGCTATGCCGAGCGGTGGGTGCGCACTGTACGGGCCGAGTGTACCGACCGCATGCTGATCTACGGCGAACGGCACCTGCAGTCGGTTCTGCCGGAGTATGCCGCTCACTACAACGGCCATCGGCCGCACCAGTCCCGCTCGCAGCGACCACCCGATCACGAGGAGCGGACCAAAGTACCCCTGGAAGGCCGGATCGAACGCCGGAAGGTGCTCGACGGGCTGATCAACGAGTACCACCGAGCCGCATTGCCGCTTCGGAGAACTCCCAGCTCAAGCCCTACCCGATGAATTTTGAAGCGGTACAGGGTGTTTGGCCGGCTGGTGTTGCTGGGGCGTAGCCAGGCATCCAAGGATGTCGAGATCATGGTGTTCCGACACGAAGTTGCCATGTTGAAGCGTCAGGTAGTCCGGCCGAGGCCCGTCGGCCAATCCCCAAAGGGCGGTCTACAACGTCCCAAGGGCTTCGGACTGCATGACTCGACCGTAGCCGCCCACCGCAGGTGCACCAGGTCCGCGAGGGTGCGGACCTGGTGCCGATCACCGTACCGGGAGGTCTGGCAGGTCGTTGGCGGGCGGCACGTGCGATCGGGCCGGTACAGGCTCCCTGGGGGCCACGTGCGGCCGGTCCTGGTACTGGTTCAGCGCCCACAGCCCCACGATGTCGGCGATCGCGAGGACGAGCACCACGAGGATGACCAGGATGAGCCGGCGTCTGCGCTCGCGCCGTCGCCATTCGCCCTGGACCCGGCGGTAGGCGTCCGGGGCCGGCTGGACGCCGTTGGCGAGTTTGTCGAGAACCTCGCGTAGCTGGTCCTCGGTGCTGGCGGGGCCGGTCGTCATCGTCGCTCCTGCATGATCTTGGTGAGGGTGGCCATGCCGCGGCTGGTGTGCGCCTTGACCGCACCGCAGGAGATGCTCATGGCTTCGGCTATGTCGCTTTCGCGTAGACCGAGCCAGTAGCGCAGGACGAGGGCCTCTCGCTGCCGGGCCGAGAGCCGCTGCAGGGCCTCGATGAGCGCTTTCTGATCGTCGTGGAGCAGGGCGACGCTTTCGGCCGACCGCTCGAGGTCAGTGGTCCAATCGGTGTGCTTGCGGATGACCTGCAAGTGGCGCAGTCTCATGCGGGCCAGGTTGCACACCACCGAGCGCAGGTAGGGCAGGGCGGCCTCGGCCGAGCGCAGCCTGCTCCAGCGGCGGTGCAGCTGGCAGAACGCCTCGGCGACGATGTCCTCCGCGTCGTCGGCGCCGAGCAGCACGGCCAGCCGGAGCAGGCCGGTGTAGTGCGTCTCGAACAGCTGCGTCAGCGCGGCCTCGCGTCCGGCGTCCGGCGGGCCGGGGGTGGGCGGTCCCCCGGCGGACGGCCCGTCCGTCCGTGCCGGGGGCGGCGTGTCGACCGATACGGAGCCGGATTCGGCGAACGTCGGCAATGGTATGGGTGGCCGAATCCCGGTCATGTGATCGTCTCCGCTTCGGGGGGTAGGGGGACCGGAGAGCTCGACGCCGGAGTGTGCGTTCTGGCCACCCGGTTGAAGAGCGGGGTCAACGTCACGACGACGGTGAGGTTCAGTGTCATGGCGACCACCGCGGCGTATGCCTGGATCTCCTGGCCGCCCACGCCCAGGGGCACCAGCGACGAGAATCCGCTGTGCACCACCAGGAGGGTGCCCGCGGCCATACCGCTCATCCACCCGGCCAGTAACGCCCAGGGGTGCAGACGGCGGGTGAACACGCCGAGCGCCACGGCGGGGAAGGTCTGCAGGATCCAGACGCCGCCCAGCAGTTGAAGATTGATGGCGTCCTGGTTGCGCAGTCCGAACACGAAGACGACCGCCCCGACCTTGGTGCTGAGCGAGACCATCTGGGCGATCCGTGTCTGGTGCTTGGGTGTGGCCCTCGGATGGAAGTACTCGACGTAGATGTTGCGAACGAACGAGGTCGCCACTGCGATCGACATGACCGCCGCCGGTACGAGCGCGCCCACGGTGAGAGCGCCGAAGACCAGACCGGTGAGGGCGGCGGGCATCAGGTCCTTGACGAGCAGGGGGACGGCGGTTTCCGCGCCGGTGGATGGGGGCTGGATGCCGGCGGCGAGCGCAGCGACGCCGAGCATGGCGAACAGTCCGAGCACCGCCGTCCACAGGGGCAGCGCGACCGCCGCGCGGCGCAGCGTGTCCGGGCCGGACGCGGCGAAGGCGGCCGTCAGCACGTGGGGGTACATCAGCAGGGCGAGGGCCGAGCCGAGGGCCAGGGTGGCGTAGACGGGGAACTGGCTCGGATCGAGCGTCAACGACGCCTGAGTCGTCTCCCCGCCGGACAGTGCGCGCTCCGCGCTGTCGAACATCGGCCCGGGCCCGCCGAACCGATCGAGGACGAGGAAGGAGACGGCCAGGATCGAGCAGAAGACGGCCGCGCCCTTCATCAGCGAGATGATCGCCGGCGCGCGCAGCCCGTGCCGGTAGGTCGCCACGGCGAGGACAGCGAACACGGCGACCAGCGCGAGGTCGCCGAGCGCCCCCCTCGGGTACAGCCCGACGGCGGACAGGATCGAACGGATGCCCACCAGTTGCAGCGCGATGTAGGGCATGGTCGCCAGCACGCCGGTCGCCGCGACGACCAGTGCGAGGGCGGGGGAGCCGTAATGACCCCGGACGAAGTCCGCGGGGGTGATGTACCCGTGCCGGCGCGCCGCCGACCAGAGCCGGGGGAGCAGTACGAACGCCAGCGGGCACATGATCACGGTGTACTGCAGGGCGAAGAACCCGAGCGCGCCCGTGCCGTACACCAGACCTGGTACGGCGGCGAACGTGTAGGCCGTGTAGATGGTCCCGCCGAGCAGGAACCACGTCGTCGGGGTGCCGAACTGGCGGCGCGCCAGCGCCCAGTCCTCCAACGTGGGCAGCTCGGGAGGCGGCCGGAACCAGCGCGCGGCGACCGCGAGCAGGGAGGTGCCGCCGAGCACGGCGAGGAACGTCACCGTGCTCATCGGCTCAATCATCGGCCACCGTCCACAACGCCCGGGAAGTACTTCTAGGTTGCGTAATCCGCACTGCTGGTTGACACGAAATCTCCTCGAAATCGGCGTAAACCAGATCGGAACCGTCCGCAACCCTTGCAACAAGAACGCGGGAACATTCCGGAGGACGACGATGGTGAAGCCGACGCGGCGGGCGCGACGTTTCGCGGCCGGTATCTGTCTGGTCCTGCCCATCGTGGCACTCCTGTGGGTGCCCTGGTATTCCTACGACGCGCCACATCTGGCCGGAATGAGGTTCTTCTTCTGGTACCAGCTCATCTGGGTGCCAGGGAGCGTGGTGTTCATGGCCGTTGCCTACGTCCTGAGACGTGGCGCGGATCGCCCGCCTCGCGATCGTCATCTCACCTACGACCGGCGTCGCCGGTAACACCGACCACATCACCTCGTTCGGATCTCCGGGCGATTTTTCCCTCGTAGTACCGGCTGCTCTGCCATGCCCTGAGTTCAGGAGAATCAGCCATGCCCGAAAACGGCACCGCGAAATCAAGACCAACCCCCAAGTCGATCCTCATATGGACGGCAGTCGCCCTGGTAGGTGCGGTCGCCTGGGGGGTCGTCGCCCTGTCACAAGGAGAGGAGATCTCGGCGATCTGGCTGGTGGCCGCCGCCCTCGGTTCGTACGCGATCGCCTACCGGTTCTACTCCCGGTTCATCGCCCGCCGGGTGCTCGGCATCGACGACCGTCGCGCGACTCCCGCGGAACGGCTGGACAACGGGGTCGACTACCATCCGACCGACCGGCGGGTGCTGTTCGGCCACCACTTCGCCGCCATCGCCGGTGCCGGGCCGCTGGTGGGCCCGGTCCTCGCCGCGCAGATGGGATATCTGCCGGGGACCATATGGATTATCGTCGGGGTCATCGTGGCCGGGGCGGTCCAGGACATGGTCACCCTGTTCTTCTCGATGCGCCGTGACGGCAAGAGCCTGGGCCAGATGGTGCGCGAGGAGATCGGCCCGGTGGGCGGGACCGCCGCGCTGGTCGCGGTGTTCGCCATCATGATCATCTTGCTCGCGGTGCTCTCCCTGGTGGTGGTGAACGCGCTCGCACACTCGCCGTGGGGTACCTTCTCCATCGCGATGACCATCCCCATCGCCCTTTTCATGGGCTTCTACCAGCGCGTTCTGCGGCCGGGGCAGGTCATGGAGACCACGGTGATCGGGGTCGTGCTGCTGCTGCTGGCCATCGCGGGCGGCGGCTGGGTCCAGAACTCGGCCTGGGCCGACGCCTTCACGCTGAGCCCGCAGACGCTGGTCATCTGCCTGGTGGTCTACGGGTTCCTGGCCTCCGTCCTGCCGGTGTGGATGCTGCTGACGCCGCGCGACTACCTGTCGACGTTCATGAAGATCGGCACGATCGGGCTGCTCGCGGTCGGCGTGGTCATCGCGGCGCCGCACTTGCAGAACGAGGCGATCACCACGTTCGCGCTCAGCGGCACCGGGCCGGTCTTCGCCGGGTCGCTGTTCCCGTTCCTGTTCATCACCATCACCTGCGGCGCGATGTCGGGCTTCCACTCGCTCATCGCCTCCGGCACCACGCCGAAGATGATCCAGAAGGAGTCGCAGGTCCGGCTGATCGGCTACGGCGCGATGCTCATGGAGTCGTTCGTCGCCATCATGGCGCTGATCGCCGCGTGCGCGCTCGAACCCGGTCTCTACTACGCGATGAACGCTCCCGCTGGTCTGCTCGGCACCTCGCCGGAAAGCGCCGCCGCCGCCGTGGCGAAACTGGGCTTCGTCATCACCCCGGATGACCTGCGCGCCGCCGCGGCGGCGGTTCAGGAGCAGACCGTGATCGCCCGCACCGGCGGTGCCCCCACCCTCGCGATGGGCATCTCTGAGATCCTGTCCGGGATCTTTGGCGGCGCCGCGTTCAAGGCGTTCTGGTACCACTTCGCGATCATGTTCGAGGCGCTGTTCATCCTGACCACCGTGGACGCCGGCACCCGCGTCGCCCGCTTCATGCTTCAGGACTCCCTCGGCAACCTGTGGAAGCCGATCGGGCGGGTGAGCTGGAAGCCCGGCCTGTGGGGCGCCAGCGCCGCGGTCGTGCTGGCCTGGGGCTACTTCCTGTACACCGGCGTCACCAACCCGCTGGGCGGCATCAACCAGCTCTACCCGCTGTTCGGCCTCTCCAACCAGCTCCTGATCGCCATCGCGCTGACCCTCGGCACCACGATCCTGATCAAGTCGGGCAAGCTCAAGTGGGCGTGGGTCACCGGCGTACCGCTGGCCTGGGACTTGGCGGTGACGATGACCGCCAGCTGGCAGAAGGTCTTCCACGATGACCCCAAGATCGGCTTCTTCGCCCAGCGGGAAAAGTACGCCGACGCGCTGGCCGTGGGGAAGGTGATCGCGCCCGCCAAGAACCTCGACGACATGCAGGCGGTCGTCGTCAACTCCACCGTCGACGGCGTGCTGGCGGCGATGTTCGCGCTGCTGGTCATCATCGTCGTCGGCAACGCCGTGGTCGTGTGCCGGCGCGCCCTACGGTCCCGTGACCCCCTGCCGATGGCAGAGGCGCCCTATGTCGAATCCAGCATCGTGGCACCTGCGGGGTTATTCGCCACCGCGGCGGAACGGCGCGAGCTGGCCGAGGTGGGTGCGGGGAACAACGGAGCGGACGGTCAGCGATCATGACCGTGGTTTCACTGCTGCGCTTCGCCCGCTGGTACCTGCGCGAACTCACGGGTTCCGGTGAATACGACCGGTACCTCGCCCAGCACCGATCCCATCCGCACTCGCCGCCGCTGTCACGGCGGGAGTTCGAGCGGCACCGATCCGACCTTCGGGAGAAGAGTCCCGGCATCCGGTGCTGCTGAGGCGGGATCCGTCACCTGATCCGCTATCCCCGCCGGCCCCCTCCCACCTGCTCGCCCACCACTCTCGGGCGAGCGGGTGGGAGGGGCCGGCGTCCTGTCCTCACCTCGGGAGAGACGACGACACTTCAGGAGACGACGTGGCAACCCCATCGTCACCGCCGGCCCGGCCGGTCAGACACAGGACCTCCGGGCCCTGGGCGAAGCTGAGCATCGGGGCGCTGTGGCTGCCCTTCCCGGCGCTGCTCTGGATCGAAGGTTATGCGGGTGCTGAGCCACGGCTGTTCGGCCTCCCGTTCTTCTACTGGTACCAGTTCCTGTGGATTTTCCTGTCCTCCAGCCTCACCTGGTGCGCCTACCTTCACACGACCCCCACCCGCCAGGCTCGAACCGGCGCGCATCGGCCCGCCGGCCCCGGAGAGAGAAGCCGATGAACCGAGATAGCATCGACTGGACCGCTCTCACGATCCTCGTGATCTTCTTCCTGATCGTCACGGTCACGGGGTTCGCCGCGGTCCAGGGCAGGAAAGGCCGCCACATCACGGGCACCGTGAACGCGCTGGACCAGTGGGGGCTGGCCGACCGGGGCTTCGGCACCCTCACCTCGTGGCTGCTCCTGGGCGGCAACATCTACACGGCCTACACCTTCATCGCGATACCGGCGGCGATGTTCGCCTCGGGCGCGGTGAGCGGCTTCTTCGCCGTCCCCTACACCATCATCGTGTATCCGTTGATCTTCACAGTCATGCCACGTCTGTGGTCAGTGGCCCATCGTCACGGCTATGTCACTCCCGCCGACTTCGTGCGCGGCCGCTACCGGAGCAGAGGGCTCACGCTCGCGGTGGCCCTTACCGGACTGCTGGCCACCCTGCCCTACATCGCGCTGCAGTTGGTGGGGATCCAGGCCGTGTTCGAGGTGCTCGGCCTGGGGAGCAGCAACCCTCTCGTCAACGACCTGCCTCTCGCCGTCGCCTTCACCGTCCTGGCAGCCTTCACCTACGTCAGCGGGCTCCGGGCGCCCGCGTTCATCGCCGTCCTGAAGGCCTTTCTGCTGTTCCTCGTCGTGACCGCCGCGTTCGTCGTCCTGCTCCCACGGCTGGGCGGCCTTGAGACGATCTTCGCCTCGGCCCAGGAGAGGATGGCCGCGCCCGATCCGAAGACCGGGCGCCCCACTGGGGTCTTCATCCCGGGAGCGAGCGGCTTCTGGCCGTACGCCACGCTGGCTCTCGGGTCGGCGATGGCCCTGGTGGTGTATCCGCACACGGTCACCACCGTGCTCGCGACCAGAAGCCGCGACGTCGTGCGCCGCGGCGCCGCACTCCTGCCGGCCTTCACGCTGGTTCTCGGCCTGTTCGCGCTGCTCGGCTTCTTCGCGATCGCGGCCGGTACGCGCCCTGTCGGCATGGACGGTCAGCCCAACCCCCAACTCGTGATCCCGCGGCTCTTCGCGGACCTGTTCCCGAGCTGGCTCACCGGCATCGCCCTGGCCACCATAGCCATCAGCGCTCTCGTACCCGCCGCGATCATGTCCATCGCCGCCGCCAACCTCGTCAGCCGTAACGTCTATCGCGAGTTCATCAGGCCGGACGCGAGTTCCCAAGACGAGCTGCGCGTCTCCAAGGCGGCCTCCCTCTTCGTCAAGTTCGGAGCGCTGGCCTTCGTGTTGTTCCTCGACAGGAAGTTCGCGCTGGACTTCCAGCTCCTCGGCGGAATCTGGATCCTGCAGACCTTCCCGGCGATCGTGGTCGGGCTCTACACCCGCTGGTTCCACCCCGGTGCGCTGCTCGCCGGCTGGGCGTCCGGCATGGTGTACGGCACCGTTACCGCCTACGGCATCGTCAACCCCGGAACCGGCAGGCACTTCGGCGGATCGCTCGCGGAGATCCCGGTCATCGGCGGCGGCCGTCTCGGCTACGTCGCCCTGACCGCTTGCGTGCTGAACGCGGCCGTGAGCGTGGCCGCCACCCTCGCGTTCCGTGTGGCGAAACGGCCGGCGGGCCGCGATGAGACCTCGGCCGACGACTACCATGCGGATATCGACGATCCGCGCGTCGAACCCATCCGGGAACTCATCCGGTGATTCCGGCTGGCGGGAACAGGGTCATGGGGGCGCGGAGCGCCCATGGGAGCCTGGGCGATGACGTCGCCGAGGCGCAGCGGCTCCTTCGGTCGTGGCAGGAGGTCGCGAATCTAGCGAGGCCTCTGGTCGTATCGGTACTTGGCGGCGAGGCGGACAGACGTGATCGCTGGCGTGCTGCGCTGCGCATGGTTCGTGGGGAGGACCAGCCAGACCAGAGGGTGCAAATGAGGATCGATCCGATGGAAGGGCCCTTCCCGCGGCATGCCTTCCCCTGGCGAACAGAGGCTTCCTTGTGCGCAGGCTAGAAGGTGTAGCGAGTGTGGCTGAACACCTGGCTGTCGTGCCCGAAGCTGTACGCCGTGCCGGGTGCCACCGCGAACAGCAGGTCGTCGCCCTTGCGGATGCTGTCGCCGTAGCCGTAGAAGGTCCCCTCGGGCGAGGTGATGTGGTCCCCGTACTGCGCCTCGAACGCGGCGATGACCTCATCCTGCCGCGCCGGATCCGTCACCCGCTCCGCCATGCCCTCGATCACGATGTCGAGACCTTCGGAAAGAGAGTTGTGCCCTGTGGTGAGTGCGCAGTGGGCGTTGCCGGCCAGGTTCTTCGCCTTCTGCTCGTCCCGCCCGGTGCTGAAGTGCAGCGCCCCGTCGTGCCAGGCGGCGATCAGCGGCGTGACGTGCAGCCGGCCGTCCGCCCTGACCGTGGTGATCCAGAAGATCTCGGCGGCCCGCAGCCGGCGCTGGGCCTCGGCCCACTCGGTGGCGGTGACGTTCTCCGCGCCCGGGCGCGGGTTCAACGCCGAGCTGTAGCGAGCATCGAGCTCGGTCCTGGGCTGCTTCGCCGTCATGCGGAACTCCTTTCGCCTTCTTGTGACGAAGCCTACGCAACCCGGCGCCCAAGCCCGGCTTCTGACACAGATCGAGCTCTTCGCGAGTCCCGACGGATGCCTCACCCTGCACCATCCACTCCGGCTGTGTGAGTCAATGACCAGGAAGTGCGGCGCTGCCGACCGCTCGTGCCAAGGCCCTCCACCTCGACATCGCACACCACTGCTGGTCCACCGGCCGGTCACGTCCACGGAGGTGGTGCATGAATCAGCCTTCGCGTGATCCTGTTTCTGCGGGTTAAGCGGTAAGTGCCTGCGGGAGTGAGTTCGGGGCTGGTGTGTCACTCGCGAGGAACCGGACGCGGGCCTTGGCAAGCACATCAGGCCCATGTAGCGGCGAGCCTCGGTCCATTCGTCGGTCTGCTCGACCAGCACCGCGCCGACCAGCCGGATGATCTCGGCCGAGAGCGGCTTTGCGAGCCCCTGGACGGGCCTGAGGGTAAGTCGGGCGCGGCCTGCCGTGCGCCCCTTGCATCGCACCCCTTGCCTTGAATGCCTGGCGGGTCCGGCTTTACCCATCGGGGCCAGGCCGCCCGGCAGCCGCCTACGCGAAGCGGGCATTCCATCCCTGGACACAGCCCACTGACATGCCGAACCCGTGCCGAAGAGCATGTGACGAGCATGATCTCGGCCATTCTCACCTCTCGGAGACGAGCCGAGAATCGAGAAAGCCCAGGTCAGATGGGGTATGGAGTGGTAGGGCGCCCGGGGCTCGAACCCGGAACCTACGGATTAAAAGTCCCCAGCTCTGTTTATGCATGTCAGCGCGTGCCGCATTCTGTCCCGCGCGTTCAAAAGGTGTCAGCGCGAATGGGTCGATATCGAGACACGCATGCACGAAGCGACCGGTGGCGATCCGTCCATATGTTGCGA
Organism: Nonomuraea spiralis; assembly: GCF_014648435.1. Classification (GTDB taxonomy): domain Bacteria; phylum Actinomycetota; class Actinomycetes; order Streptosporangiales; family Streptosporangiaceae; genus Nonomuraea; species Nonomuraea spiralis. Next base: position 432,397 of record NZ_BMRC01000006.1, on the reverse strand, counting down.
GTCTTAAGCTATGCGCTGCTGCTGATTGCTCGAGCTGCTCGGTTCGGAGTCCGATGCCGATTTGACCAGGAGTTGGCCTCCCGTCCTGTCCTTACTCGGCCTTTCTGGCCGGTATTTAGATCAGTGACAGGGATGATTCGCTCGTTAGATCGGGGCGTCTGATGGTGACCGTACAGTCCAGCTACTTCGCCGACTCTTCATGCGCCTTCCGCACCAGCTGAGGCTGCACCGTGCGATCGGCGAGGGACTCTCTGCGTGAGGCCGGCGTCCTCCGGCGAGGCATGCAATCCGATGCCCCCAGTCCTGGTCGCGACGTGCACCGGGGCATTGTGACCAGCGGATATCGCTTGACATGGGTGGTGAAGGTGGGCGTCGATACCGACCGCCCCGGGCCGGTCGATGGCACCGCAGGTCCCCCGCTATAGGCCCCTAACGGGTCTGTACGGGCCGACCAGGGCCGCCCTCCGTGCCGGGGCGCGGCAATCCCCCTTCCGGGCCGCCGACGGCGACCCGCGCGGTGATGGACACGGTACGCCGAGCGCCGCCAGGAGCGTCCAGCATCCCTCGTACCCCACGGGGCGTGGGGACGGGGGAGCGCCGCGGGAAGCGCGACGTCAAGCGGTTGGCGACGCGAAGTCAGCGAACAAGGAAGGCGCAACGCGACGATGAACGGAACCACCTTCAAGACGTGTTCCTGCCGGGACGAGGCTACGGGGAAGAGGCTGGGCAAGGCGTGCCCGAAGCTGCGCCGCCCTGGCGGTGGGGAGCGGTGGAGCAGCACCCACGGTACGTGGGCCTTTCAGCTGGAGTTGCCCGCGCACGCCGACGGACAGCGACGCAATCCGCTTCGCCGCCGGGGCTTTGCGACGCTGGAGGAGGTGGAGGCCGAACTGGAGCAGGCTCGGGCGCTGCTGGCGTTGGATGAGGACCCGCACGTGCAGCGGAAGATCGCTGAGCTGATGCTGGCCACGCTCAAGGACACCAAGGCGTTGCCGCCGGTGGAGGAGGTGCGGCGCAAGGTCCGCACCCGCCAGGACCTCAACCCCACCGTCACAGTCGCCGAATGGATGGACGAGTTCCTGCGCCGCAAGCGGAAGATCGACCCGACCACGCGCCGCTCGTACGAGGCGCACATCCGCCTGTACTTCACCCCCTACCTCGGAGACATCCGGCTGGACCGGCTGCGGGTGTCGGATGTGGCAGGCATGTTCGATGCGATTGAGGAGTTCAACGACGTCATCACCACCGCCCGCGCCAGCGCCGATCCCGAGGAGCGGGCCAAGGTGCGGTATCGGCGGCCGGCCGGTCCGGCCACTATGCATCGCATCCGCGCCACCTTGCGGCATGCGCTGAACATCGCGATCAAGCAGGATCGGCTGATCGGTTTCAACCCGGCTGCGGTGGTCGAACTCCCTGACGCCGAGCGGCCCAAGGCGTTGGTGTGGACCGATGAGCGGGTGGCCGCCTGGAACCGGGACCTGCAGGAGCGGCTCGATATCGAGCAGCGGCGGCGCGGGGCTCGGCTCAGCCGCGCTCAGATGGTCAACGTGTACGCGTCCGTGGCGCGTCCGTCTCCGGTGATGGTGTGGACGCCCTCGCACACGTTCGCCTTCCTCGCCCAGGCGGCGACCCGTCGGCTGTTCGCGCTGTATCGGTTGATCGCTCTGCGCGGGCTGCGCCGGGGCGAGGCGGTCGGGCTGCGGTGGAAGGACGTCGACCTGGCCGCCGGGACCGCAGGGGTGCACTGGCAGATCACCCAGCTGGGCTGGGAGCCGGTGCAGGGCAGGCCGAAGACCGAGGCCAGTGATCGCACCATCGCGTTGGACGCCGACACTGTCGCTGCGCTACGTGCGCACCGCAAGCGGCAGGCGGCTGAGCGGCTGGCGGCGGGGGAGGCGTGGACGGACAGCGGGTTCGTCTTCACCGACGAGGTCGGCCGGGCGTTGCATCCGCAGCAGGTCAGCGACCAGTTCTACCAGTTGGCCTTCCAAGCGGGGTTGCCGCCGGTGCGGCTGCATGATCTGCGGCATGGGGCCGCGTCGATCATGTTGGCCGCGGGGGTCGATCTGAAGGTCGTGCAGGAGACGCTCGGGCACGTGTCGTCCACCTTCACCCGAGACACGTACACCAGCGTCTACCCCGAGGTGGCCCGCGCCGCCGCCGAATCCACCGCCGCCCTCATCAACACCGCAGCCGCAGGTGCCCAGAGCGCCCGGCTGATCACCCTGCCGAACCACACCGGCGACGCCATTACCTGATCCACCGAACTCAGCAGGCCCGCCGATTCATCGGTGGGCCTGCGTGCTTGTTCTCCAGGGCCGGCGCACGGCCGGTTCAGCCGGTTGATTCCTTGCTTGCGCTGCAAGGGGGCTAAAGGATCGGCGCGAGTAGCAGCGGATCTTTTATCTGCTGGTTGGAAATGCCTGTCGAGCCCGACGGGGCGGCTTGGGCGAGACTTGACCGCGCAACAAGTCATCGCTGACGGGCAGGGCCGTGCAGGCCTTCTGGCTTGGTCTTCTATTGGTCGTCACCGGGGTCTGAACTGACGATGGCGGTCTAAATGATCTACCGGCGTACACGGTCCGTACACAAGAGCAACCATGGAGCAACCAACCATGATCAATAGCAAGATCCGAGGGTAGCGAGAAGCGAGAAACCCCAGGTCGAACGCGGTTTTGGTGAGTAGGGCGGGTGGGACTTGAACCCACGACCCACGGATTATGAGTCCGATGCTCTGACCGGCTGAGCTACCGCCCCTGGATTCAGTTGTGACATGCGGTGTGCGGCGAGGGGATCTTGGTGAGGCTCGCGCATGTCAAGGCTAGAGCATCGGATCCCGGTGTGCCGTACGGCCGGATGGGGACGAGGTCCCGCGGACATCATTCCATGCCCGGCAAGGTGGATGGCGTCTGTGTCGATCATATTCGGGTCTCGGTTGGGGGCTTGTACGCAGAGGCGGAGGTACGGGGGGTTGTGTTTGCTGTGGGCGGAATGGGAGGGGGAGGGCGGGATGGCGGGAGGTACGGTGCGAATCATGGCTGTCAACGTGGTGTACGAGACGCACTCCATCACTGTGGACAACGAGACCGGGGTCGCCACCGGGTGGCTTCCTGGGGAGCTGTCCGAGCGGGGGCGGGAGCTGGCCGCCGAACTCGGTGTACGGAGGCGGGGGGTGGACGTCGTCTACTGTTCCGATCTTCGCCGGGCGGTCGAGACGGTGGAGGTGGCGTTCGGGGGTGGGAAGGAGGTCCGGCTCGACGCTCGGCTCCGGGAGTGTGACTACGGCATCTACAACGGGCGGCCGGTGAGCGAGGTCGCGGCCTTGCGGAGTCGGTACGTCGACACGCCGTGGCCCGGTGGGCAGAGCTATCGGCAGGTCGTGGCGGAGACGGCCGGGTTCCTCGGGGAGCTGCGGGAGGAGTGGCAGGGGGCCACGGTTTTGGTGGTGTCCCATTCGGCCAATCGGTGGGCGTTGCAGAACCTGCTGGAGGGGACTCCGCTGGAGGAACTGGTGGACGCGCCGTTCGACTGGCGGCCCGGGTGGGAGTACGAGGTGGTTTAGCCCGGTTTGCGGGTGGGGTTCCGGCTGGGGGCTGACATGACTGATGCGCCGATCGCGGTCGCGATCAGCGCCGGGGTGCGCAGCATGGTTGTCTCCTGGCTGCTGGGGGTGCCGTCACGGTAACGGCGTGCCCAGGAGCGGAGGAGTATTAGTTCACTCCTATCAGCGTGTTATGGCGCGGTGCCGTACGCCGGGTTACGTACAAGCCAGTCGGAATAGACGGGACTGCGGCGTACGGCCTCGGTGTGTGCCTGTTTGGCCTGTGCCACCACCCAGGTGGCGTCGGGGGCGGTGGGGTGCCGGCCGAGGAGTTGCCGCCAGCGCAGCGGCGCGCCGGAGAGCGGGACCATGGCCAGCCCCGGCAGGGCCTGGTGGGTCGCCTGGCAGAGCACCACGGCGCGGCCCACCTGGGCGAGATGGGTGCAGGTCGGCACGTCCGTCTCGTAGATCGTTCCGGGGGTGAAGCCGGCTCGCGCGCACGCCATGGCGAAGCAGTCGGCGAAGCAGCCGTCGCCCGGCGTCACCGCCCATTGCTCGCCGGCCAAATCGGCCAGCTCCACCTCCTTCTCCTTGGCGAGCGGATGATCCTCGCCGACGAGACAGAAGACCGGGTCGAGGCTGATCGTCTCCCACAGGAGCGTTCCCGTGGGGGTGCCGGAGTCGCCGCAGGCGCCGGTCAGCACGTAATCGAGGCGGCCGAGCTCGACCATGTTGATCAGCTCGTGCGTCGACCACGACGTGAACGTGGTGACCGTGCGCTCCGCGGCCAGCCGGTCGACCAGGCCGCCGAGTATCGGGCCGTTGGTGGCGCCGATGCGGAAACCGGGGGAGGGGGTGTGGGCGAATCGTACGGCTTCGTCCTGCAGTTCCTTTGCCGCGGGAAGCAGCACGCGCGCCCTGGCGAGCACCAGCTCGCCAAGCCGCGTGGGCCGCGCCCCGTGGCGGTCACGTTCGAACAGGGCGCCGCCGAGCACCCTCTCGATACGTTTGAGCTGGGCGGTGAGGGCCGGCTGTGCCAGCCCGAGCAGGGACGCGGCCTTGCTCACACTTCCCGCGTCCGCTACCGCGCGGACGATCCTGAGGTGCCTGAGCTCGAGGTCCATAACGGGAAGGTAAGGCGACGATCCGCTCCCAAACAATGGCTATATGTCAGGAATTGTGACAGATATTGTCGGGGGTGTCTGGGGTAGGGGGAACCCATGACGACGATGGGAATCGATCCGGCCCAGCTCAGCGACGAAGATGTGGTACGCGAGCTGCGGCAACTCCATGCCACTCGTAGTGACACATTCTTCCACGGATCAGACGATGCTTTGGCACGTCACACTTCCCGGACCAAGGAGCTGGAGGCCGAATACCTCCGGAGGTTCCCCGATCGCGAGGTCGATCCGGCCAGGCTCAGGGAGGGGGCGAGGCAACGGTGATGTCCGAAGGACACGATGTGCAGGAGCTGTCGGACGTCGACATCCACGTGTACGAGGCGGTGGCCTCGCAGGTGGTCGAGTCCGGGGGCGCCGCGGGCCTGGAGGCGGTGGTCCGGGCGACCGGTCTGGAGGGGGACGAGGTGCGTGACAGCCTGGCCGTCCTCGCGGGCCGTGGGTACGTCGTCCCGCAGGGGGACGACAGGTACGGGCTGGGGCCGCACACCTTCGAGGTCGAATACTGAACGGGCGCCCGTCGAACACCGAACCCTGAACGGGCGCTCGTCGAACAACACCGAACGGACGCCCGTCGAATACTGAACGGACGCCCGTCGAAAACCGAACGGGTGCTCGTCGAACGCTGAACCGGGCGCCCGCGTCACGGCGGTCCACGCCGCCGTGCCCCCTGACCCTGGGGTCCTCGAATCGCGTTCCCCTGACCCGGGGCAGATGCCGAGCCGCCGGCCGCCGGACGGCCCAGCCCGGCGCAAACGGCCCGCCCCCGCCCGCCCGCGTGGCTCGGACGGCTCGGACGGCTCGGCTCAGGTGCTCGGCTCGGGAGGCAGCTCTGCCCACCCGGCTTGGCTGGGAAGGACTGGACCGGGGCCATCCGGCCGGAGGGACCGCGCGGCTCGGTTCGGTTGGGGTGGGTGGTTGGACGGTCCAGAGGGAGCGGTTGGCTCGGTCGGTCTCTGGTGAGCCACCGGTCGGCACTGGGGGTCGGGGTCAGGTGGGGTGGGTGTGGGACCAGAGGATGAAGGTGGTGCCGAAGATGGCCATGGGGATGCCTGTCCACAGGTTGACCGCGTCACCCAGCAGGCCGGCCACCACCAGGATCACCCCGTACACCAGGAAGAGGGCGCCGATCACCATTCGGATGTCGCTCACAGGATCACTTCGTACAGAAGGGCGGCGAGGATCACGGCGCCGCCGCCGAGCAGCACCGGCGAGCGGCACCAGCGTCTGTCGCCCGCGAGGTAGACGTTGCTCAGCCCGTACACCAGGCCGCGCAGCTCCTCCTCGGGCTTGGGCGTGGTGACCAGCGTGACGATCACCGACACCAGTACGTCCACCGCGAAGGCCAGTCCCGCGCCCCAGAAGCCGGCGTTCAGCTCGGTGCCGAAGTCCACCACCCCGGCCTTGTACGCGAAGTACGACGCGAACGCGCTCCCCGTCCCCGCCGGCAGCCCCCAGAACCCGGCCCACGGCGTCATCCGCCGCCAGAACAGCCCGAGGACGAACGTCGCGAACAGCGGCGCGTTGAAGAAGCTGAACAACGCCTGGAGGTAGTTCATGATGTTGGAGTAGCCGGCCTCGATGAACGCCGTGCCCACGCCGAGCGCCACCCCGGCGACGGTGGCGGCGCGCCCCACGTTCAGGTAGTGGCCGTCCGGCAGGTAGGGGCCGTCCGGCTGGTCGGGCCGTACGTGCGCCTGCCAGATGTCGTTGGTGAACACCGTGTTGAACCCGCTGATGTCGGCCGCCATCCCCGCCATGAACGAGGCCGGCAGCCCGGTCACCGCGACGCCGAGCACGCCGTTCGGCAGCAGGTCACGCATCAGCAGCGGGATCGCGTCGTTGTAGTCCTGCCCCTTGCCCAGGTCGCCGAAGAGCACCAGCGCGATCATCCCCGGCAGTACGGTCACCAGCGGGATGAACAGCTTGGGGAAGGCGGCGATGATCGGCGTCATCCGGGCCGCGTTGGTGTTCCGGGCCGAAAGGGCGCGCTGCACCTCGGCGAAGTTCGTCGTCCAGTAGCCGAACGACAACACGAACCCCAGCCCGAACACGATCCCGATCCAGTGCGCCTGCATCGGGCTGGCGCCGGCGGTCCCGGCCCAGGTGTGCAGGCCGCCCTCGCCGAGCGCGCTGCGGCGTACGCGGTCGAACAGTCCGGAGACGCCGCCGACCTTGATCAACCCGAGCACGGTCAGCGGGATCAGCCCCGCGAGGATCACGAAGAACTGCAGGACCTCGTTGTAGATGGCCGAGGACAGGCCGCCGAGCGTGATGTAGGACAACACGATCAGCGCCGAGACCACCACGGACACCGGCAGCGGCCAGCCCAGCAGGGCCTCCATGACCAGGGCGAGCGCGTACAGGTTCACCCCGGCGATGAGGATCTGCGCGACCGCGAACATGATCGCGTTCAGCAGCTGGGTGGCGCCGTTGAAACGGCGGCGCAGGAACTCCGGGCCGCTGCGCACCTTCGAGCGGTAGTAGAACGGCATCATCACGACGCCCAGGAACACCATCGCCGGGACCGCGCCGATCCAGTAGTAATGGACGGTCATCGCGCCGTACTGGGCGCCGTTGGCCGCCATGCCGAGGATCTCGATCACGCCCAGGTTGGCCGACACGAACGCCAGCCCGGTGACCCAGGCGGGCAACCCCCGTCCGGCCAGGAAGAAGTCGAGGCTGGAGCTGATCTTGCGGCGGGCGGCGAACCCGATCGCGAGCACGGTGGCGAAGTAGATCGCGATGAGGAGGTAGTCGAGGAGGTTGACGTCTCATCGCCCGTCCGGCCCGCTACCCGGAAAACACCGTGATAGCCGCGTTGTGGACCGTCGTGCGCCGGCCGCCATAGTGTCGAGGGGTGGACGTCGCCGCATTGAGCCCCGCGCAGGCGCGGGCGCGCTTCCGTGCCGGTGAGCGGGTGCCCACGGCGGGCTGGTGCCGGGGCTGGACGCAGGCCAACCTGATCGCCGTGCCCGCCCCGCTGCGGTACGAGCTGCTGCTGTTCGCCCACCGCAACCCGCGGGCCTGCCCCGTGCTGGACGTGGGCGAGCCGGGGGCCTGGTCGACCACTCTGTTCCGCGGTGACCTGCGGACCGACCTGCCCGGCTACCGCCTCTACCGCGGCGGCGAGCCCGTGGCCGACCTGGACGAGGTGACCGGACAGTGGCGGGCGGACCTGGTGCCGTTCCTCATCGGGTGCAGCTTCACCTTCGAGGGGGCGCTGCTGGCCGCCGGGGTGCCGCTGCGGCACCTGGAACAGGGCAGGAACGTGCCGATGTACCGCACGAACGTGCCGTGCGAGTCCACCGCCTCGTTGTCGGGCCCGCTGGTCGTCTCGATGCGGCCGGTCCCGGAGGAGCTGGTGAGCACCGCCGTCGAGGTGAGCGGCAGGTATCCGCGGGTGCACGGCGCGCCCGTGCACGTGGGCGATCCGGCCGCGATCGGCGTGCTCGACCTGGACCGGCCCGACTTCGGCGACCCGGTGGAGCTGCGGCCGGGCGACGTGCCGCTGTTCTGGGCCTGCGGGGTGACGCCGCAGGCGGCGATCATGGCGAGCGGCGTGGAGTACGCGATCGGCCACCTGCCCGGCCACATGGCCGTCCTGGACGTCAGGGACGACGACTATCGAGTGACTTAACGGCTATCGGGCGACTTAACGACTTCCGAGTGATTTAACGAGATATTTCGCGGTGTAGGTGGACGCATCGGTCAGCTCGGCCGGCGTGCCCTCGAAGATCACCTCGCCGCCGTGCCGGCCCGCCTCGGGCCCGAGGTCGATCACCCAGTCGGCGTGCTTGACCACGTCCAGGTCGTGCTCGACGACGATGACGGTGTCGCCCTCGTCCACGAGCCGGTCGAGCAGGGCCAGCAGCGTGTCCACGTCGGCCATGTGCAGCCCGGTCGTGGGCTCGTCGAACACGTACACCTGGCCGCGCTCGCGCATCCGGTGCGCCAGCTTGAGCCGCTGCCGCTCGCCGCCCGACAGCGTGCTGAGCGGCTGCCCGAGCGTCAGGTAGCCGAGCCCCAGCACGCCGAGCCCGCCGATGCCCGGCAGCTCGAACCGGCCCGCGGCCTCCTCGGCCGTCATCGCCAGCACGTCCGCGATCGTACGGCCCTCCACCGTGTACGACAGCGCCTCCTCGCTGTACCGGCTGCCCCCGCACGCGTCGCACACCCGGGTCACCGGGTCCATGAACGCCAGGTCCGTCTTGATCTCGCCGCGGCCCTTGCACAGCGGGCAGGCCCCGGTCGAGTTGAAGCTGAACATGCCCGGCCGCACCCCGCTCGCCTCGGCGAACAGCTTCCGCAGCGGGTCCATGACGTCGAGGTAGGTCGCCGGGGTCGAACGCGGCGAGCCGCCGATGGCCGACTGGTCGATGAGCACCACGTGCGGGTGCCGGGCGACGAGCTCCTGCCGCATCAGCGTGCTCTTGCCCGACCCGGCCACGCCGGTGACCGCCGTCAGCACGCCGAGCGGCACCCGTACGGTGACGTCCTTGAGGTTGTGGGAGTTCGCGCCCGCGACGGTCAGCCAGCCGGACGGCGCCCGCACGGCGTCCTTGAGCCCGGTCACGCGCCGCAGCATGCGGCCGGTCAGCGTGCCGCCGGCCGTCAGCCCGGCCACCGTGCCCTCGAACACCACCCGGCCGCCGTGCGTGCCCGCGCCCGGTCCCATGTCCACCACGTGGTCGGCCAGCTCGATCAGGTCGCGGTCGTGCTCGACGACCAGGACTGTGTTGCCCTTGTCGCGCAGCTCCACCAGCAGGTCGCCGAGGCGGTGCACGTCGCGCGGGTGCAGCCCCACGCTGGGCTCGTCGAAGATGTACGTCACGCCGGTGAGGCTGCTGCCCAGGTTCCGCACGGTCTTGAGCCGCTGCGCCTCGCCGCCGGACAACGTTGGCGTCACCCGGTCGAGGCTGAGGTAGCCGAGCCCGATGGCGTCGATCCTGCGCAACGACTCCACCGCGGCCTCCGCCACCGGGTCGCCGGGCTCCTCCAGCACGCCGATGAGGTCGGTCACCTCCATCGCGCTGTGGTCGGCGATGGACCGCCCGTCGATGAGCGAGGCCAGCGCGGCCGCGTTGAGCCGCCGGCCGCCGCACTCCGGGCACGTCGCCTGGCGCACGTACGGCGCCGCCGCCCGGTCGAGCTGGTCGAGGTCGCGTTTGAGGTGGACACGCTCGAAACGGGTGACCAGGCCCTCGTAGGTGTTGGTGTACTTGCCCCGGCTGACCTTGAAGCCGCTGCCGTGCAGCAGCAGGTCGCGCTCTTCGGGCGTGAAGTCGCTCAACGGCTTGTCCGGGTCGAACAGCCCCGACCGGGCGTAGAGCTGCCACACGTACGAGCCGGGCGCCGCGATGCGGATCGCGCCCTCGTTCAGGGACAGGTCCTCGTCGAGCATCTTGCCGACGTCGGCCTCCACCTTCTTCCCCAGACCATCGCAGACCGGGCACATGCCCTGCGGATCATTGAACGAGTACGCCGTCGCGGGCCCCGCCGACGGCTCGCCGCGCCGCGAGAACAACACCCGCAGGATCGCGTGCACCTCGGTCATCGTGCCCACGGTCGAGCGCACGCCGCCGCCGACCGGCTTCTGGTCCACGATCACGGCGGCGGTCAGGCCGGACATGCGCGTGGCGCGCGGGCGTTCGTGCTTGGGCAGCCGGTTCCTGACGAACAAGCTGAAGGTCTCTTTGAGCTGGCGCTGCGACTCCGTGGCGATCGTGCCGAACACGATCGACGACTTGCCCGACCCCGACACCCCGGTGAACACCGTGAGCCGCTCCTTGGGCAGCCGCAGCGAGACGTCCTTGAGATTGTTCTGCCGCAGGCCGGTCAGTTCGATGTCACGCGACACGTTCCACACCCCTATTAGCTTTGGCTACTGCCTATAGCCTAAGCTAACTCCTGTGGCAGACATTCCCGACCGGCGGGCACGACGGCGAGCCGAGACGCAGGCCGAGATCCTCGGCATCGCGCTCGACGTGATGGCGGAGGAGGGCGTCGCGGGGCTGAGCCTGGCGACCGTGGCCAGGCGGCTCGGCATCCAGCCGCCCTCGCTGTACAAGTACTTCCCGTCCCGGCACGCGGTCTACGACGCGCTGTTCAGGCGCGGGCAGGAGGGCTACCTGGAGGCCGTGCGGCGCGGCGCCGGGGCGCACGAGCCGGGCCTGGCGGCCATGGGGGCGTCCCTGGAGGCCGGGGCCCGGTGGGTGATGGACCACCAGGTGCTGGCCCAGCTCATGTTCTGGCGGCCGGTGCCGGGGTTCGCGCCCTCGCCCGAGTCGTACGCGCCCGCGCTGGCCGTCCATGAGCACTTCGCCGCCCTGATCGGGGCCGCCGTCGCGCGCGGCGAGCTGCATCCCGACGCGGCGGGGGAGGAGGGGCTGGCCCTGGCCGCGAGCCTGATCGCCGGGCCCCTCTCCCAGCAGCTCAGCAACGAGCCCGGGGCCTCCTACGAGGAGGGGCGGTTCACCCGGCTCGTCCCCCGGCTGCCGGCCGTGTTCGCGGCGGTATACCCGCCGCCGTGAGCTGGCCCCCGACCGGCGGCGCGCCCCGCCGGTTGTCGATCTCCAGGTACGGCACGGCGGGCGGCTCGTCCACCCGGATGTCGCGCAGGTAGTCCGCGAAGGCCGCCAGCTTGCCCGCGTCCCTGGCCAGGCCGCGTGTCTCCAGCCGCGCGCGCAGCGTCGGCCCGTCCGAGCGCACCCACAGCAGGCGCACCGGCGGCCCGCCCAGCTCGGCCACCCACCGCGCCCACACCGCCGCGTCGTGCACCTGCGTGGTGAACGGGCCGTCGAGCAGCACCGGGCAGCCGTGGCCGCGGATCTGCGCGGCGATCCTGGTCAGGCCGGCGTACTCGTGCCGCTTGACGTGCCGGTCGTACCAGGGGCCCTCGCGTTCGCCGTGGTCGCGGCCGTGGGCCCGCAGGACCTCCGCGACGAGGTCGCCGTAGACGGTGTCCTTGTCGAGCAGGGCGGGCACCGGCGACAGGCGGGCCAGCAGCTCGGCGGCCACCGTGGACTTGCCCGCCCCCGGCGGCCCGCTGACCACCCACACCGTCGTCATGCGATCAACCTACGCGGATCTGCGTACACGGGTGCCTCGCCTGGACGGACGACGCCACGCGCGCCCGCGGACAGACTTCGTGGTCATGCTGACCGTCTTCGCCAGGGCGTTCCGGGTGCCGGAACTGCGTAAGAAACTGCTGTTCACGCTGGGACTGATCGTGTTGTTCCGCCTCGGCCAGATCATGCCGGCGCCCGGTGTGGACGTCCTGGCAGTGCGGCAGTGCGTGGGCTCGGCCAGCGGCGGGCTCTTCGACATGATGCAGATGCTCAGCGGCGGTGCGATGCTCCAGCTCTCGGTGTTCGCGCTGGGGGTCATGCCCTACATCACGGCCAGCATCATCATGCAGCTCTTCGCCGTCCTGGTGCCGCGCCTCGACGCGCTCAGGAAGGAGGGACACAACGGGCAGGCGCGCATCACCCAGTACACCCGCTACCTGACCGTCGGCCTCGCGCTGCTGAACGCCACCACCATCGTCGCCATGGCCCGCTCGGGCAACCTGCTGCCCGGCTGCGCCCGTCCGCTGCTGCGCGACCAGGGGCTGCTCACGGTGTCGGTGATCGTGCTGACGATGGTCGCGGGCACCTGCGTGGTCATGTGGATGGGCGAGCTCGTCACCGACCGGGGGATCGGGAACGGCATGTCGATCCTGATGTTCACGCAGGTCGTCGCGGTGTTCCCGGGGTACATGGCGAAGATCTTCGTGCTCACGCCGTTCGGGTTCGCGGTGATGCTGGCCTCCGGGTTGTGCCTGGTCGCGGCGGTGGTGTTCGTGGAGCAGGCCCAGCGCCGGGTGCCGGTGCAGTACGCCAAGCGCATGGTGGGCCGGCGGATGTACGGGGGGAGCAGCACGTACATCCCGCTCAAGGTGAACCAGGCGGGCATCGTGCCGGTGATCTTCACCTCGTCGCTGCTCTACCTGCCGTCGCTGGCCGCGCCGCTGCTCGGCGCGGAGGCGGGCGCGTGGGTCTCACGCAACCTGACCGCCGGGACGCATCCGCTCTACATGAGCGCGTACGTGCTGCTGATCGTCTCCTTCGCCTACTTCTACGTCGCGATCACCTTCAATCCCGTCGAGGTGGCCGACAACATGCGGCGGTTCGGCGGGTTCGTGCCGGGGATCCGGCCGGGCGCGCCGACGGCCCGCTACCTGGCGTACGTGTTGTCGCGGCTGACCGCCCCCGGAGCCGTCTACCTGGGCGTGCTGGCGCTGCTGCCGCTGGTGGCGTTCGCGATCCTGCGCGACCCGGGCACCCAGCAGAACTTCCCGTTCGGCGGGACCAGCGTGCTCATCATGGTCGGGGTGGGCCTGGACACCGTCAAGCAGATCGAGTCCCAGCTCCAGCAGCGCAACTACGAAGGTTTCCTCAGGTAGGCAGCGCGAGCCCGGCCCGCATGGCGAACACCACGAGCTGGGCCCGGTCGCGGGCACGCAGCTTGACCATGGCGCGGCTGACGTGCGTGCGCACGGTGTCGGGGCTGATCACCAGCTCGGCGGCGATCTCGTCGTTGGAGCGGCCCGTCGCCACCCAGGCCACCAGCTCGCGCTCGCGCGGGGTGAGCGTGCCGAGGCCCTCGACCGGCTCGGCGCCGCTGCGGCCGAACAGGCCGATGACCTTCCTGGTGATCGACGGCGACAGCAGCGCCTCGCCCGCGGCCACCACGCGCACGGCGTTGACCAGCTCGTCGGGCGCGCTGTCCTTGAGCAGGAAACCGCTGGCCCCGGCCTGGAGGGCGGCGAAGACGTACTCGTCGACGGCGAACGTGGTCACCACCACGATCCGGGTGCCGCCCAGCCCGGGATCGGCGGCGACGGCCCGCAACGTGGCCAGGCCGTCGGTACCGGGCATGCGGATGTCGAGCAGCAGCACGTCGGGGTGGGTACGGCGGATCAGGTCGAGCGCCGCCGCGCCGTCGGACGCCTCGCCCACGCACTCCATGCCGGGCTCCCGCTCCAGCAACGCCCGCAGCCCCATCCGTACGACGGCCTGGTCGTCGGCGACCGCCACCCTGATCGGGCGCCCCGGGTCGTGGACGGCCGCCTCCGGGCCCGGATCGTGCGTGGTCATGCCCGGACCTCGGGGAACCGGGCGGTCACCCGGAAACCGCCGCCCTCGCGCGGCCCGGCGGCGAACCGGCCGCCCGCCTGGATGACGTGGGCGCGCATCCCGGCCAGCCCGCGTCCCTCGGCCGCGCCGTCCCAGCCCGCGCCCCGGTCGGCGACCTCCAGGACGAACCCGTACGGATCGTGCGCCAGGCGTACCGAGGCCCGGGTGGGACCGGCGTGCCGGAGCACGTTGGTGAGGGACTCGCGGACCACCCGGTAGACGGCGGTCCTGAGGTGGGCGGGCACGGCGGGGTCGGCGGGATCGACGTCCACGGGCAGGCCGGCGGCCCGTACGCCGGCGATGAGAGCGGGCAGGTCGGCGGCGGGCGGGTCGATGCCGTCGAGCGCGGCGCGCAGGTGGGCGAGGGCGGCGGTGCTGGTCTCCCTGATCGCCCGGAGCGAGGCGCGCGCCTGTTCGGGGTCGTCGTCGAGGGCGACGAGCGCGAGGCCCGCCTGCATCGCGATGGCCGCCAGGCCGTGACCGGCGGCGTCGTGCACCTCCCCGGCGATCCGCGCCCGCTCCGCGGCCCGCGCCAGCTCGGCCACCTCGCCCTCCGGGTCCCCGGCGGACGCGCAGGAGGCCGCGGCGAGCGGCTGGGCGGGACGGACGGTGGCAGCGGGATGAACGGCGGCGGGATGAACTGCGGTGGGACGGACGGTGGTGGCGGGCTGTGGCGCGGCGGGAGCCGGGATGCCCCACGCCGCCGCCCCCAGCAACGACCCGGTGTCGGCGGCGTGGGCCGACGGAGGGGGCTCGGTGTCGGCGGCGGCCGCGGCGGCGGCCCTGGCCTGGGCCAGGCCGTTGAACGACCACGGGACGGCCAGCCACCCGGCCCAGGCCAGCATGACCACGACCGGGATGTCACCCAGCCGGTTCAGGCGTGACAGCGTGGCGAGCGACCCGCGCAGGCGCCCGCCGCGTCGCTTGTGCTCGCTCACCATCCCCCACCCGGCCAAGCTCGTATCGCCCCGATCCTAGCGACTTCTACGCCATGCGGGACGATCACGGCCGGGGGTGCGGGATCAGCTCATTCCGTCGGTCAGCCAGCGCACCGGGTTGTCGCGGGTGATCAGGCGGATGACGTCCTCGCCGGTGCCGGCCTCGCGCAGGCGGGGGAGCAGGCTGTGGAACAGGTGGGCGTAGCCGCAGCCGCCGTAGCGCTGGACCTGGGCGACGCGGCTCAGGCCGGTGCTGAGGAGCAGGCGTCCGGCGTGGCCGTCCTCGATCAGGCCGAGTGCGATCCTGGCCGCCTGGTCGGGGCCGAGCGCCAGGGCGCTCAGGCTGACGTACGCGCCCGCCTCGGCGATCTTGCGCGCGCCACCCAGGTCGCCGGAGTAGCCGACGGCCACGCGGGAGCCGGGCAGGTTCTCGCCGAGCAGGATCTCCAGCAGCGCGAGGGCGTTCTGGCCGTGGGTGGCGACGGGCAGGCGCGACTGCCGGGAGGCGCGGGCGGCGGCGCGCAGGCAGCGCTCCTCGCGGGCGGTGGGCTCGGGGCCCCAGCTCCCGACCTCGCCGATCACGCCGGGGAAGACGCCGGTGCCGTCCACGCCGCTGGAGATCTCGGTCATCAGGCGCCGGGTGAGCTGCTCGACGTCGTCGTCGCCGGCGTCGGTGAACGGCTCGGCGAAGAACCCGGTCGAGGCGATCACCGGCACCCGGCTGCCCGCCGCGATGCGGGCCAGGGCGGCGGCGTCGCGGCCCATACCGAGACAGGTCAGGTCGACCACCAGGTTGAGCTCGTCGGACTGGCGCAGCTCGCGGAGCTCCGCGGTGACTGTGGTCTCCTCGTCGAGCCAGCGGTGCGGGTCGGAGTCGATGCCGACCGCCCAGCGCATGTCGGTACGCAGGTGCTCGTGGGGGAGTACGGCACCGTTGACTGCGGCCGCGCGGATGGGGCCGGTGACGGTGCGAAGGATGACCTCGGGCATAGCAGACATTAACCGATAGTTGCCTGAATCCCGTCCCCTGTGTCCCGAAATTTTACCATTTATCCGGTTTGGTGAACTGCTAGCGCCTTGCAACTGTTCCTATGGGTCTGAGTCGTATCCTTGGGAGCATCCGACCGACACGGGGGAGACGTGCCGATCCAGAACTCCGAGACAGGCGACGCCGACGTGATGAAGGACGACGCCGCCGCGCGATCCGCCATGCCCGCCCGCCGCGGCGGCCTCAAAGGCTGGCTCGACGGCGTCAGGTCCACCCGCGCGGGCGCGCTCACGCTGAAGATCGTGATCGGCGTCATCGGCGCGGTCATGGTGGCCGGCGGCCTGATCATGGTGCCGTTCCCGGGGCCGGGCTGGCTGGTGGTGTTCGCCGGGCTGGCGGTGCTGGCCACCGAGTTCCACTGGGCCCACAAGGTGCTGGAGTTCGGCAAGCAGACGTTGCACGCCTGGACGCAGTGGTACAAGCGGCAGGGCTGGACGGTGCGCATCCTCGTGCTGCTGGTGACCGTGGCCGCCGCTGCGGTGATCGTCTACTTCGGCATGCGGACGCTCGGCGTCGACCTGCTGGAGATCGCCCAGCGGTTCGTCCAGCGCTGAACGCTTTCAGACCGGGTCGTTATCGTTCCCGGGATCGGGGGATTTCCCCGCCTATTCTGCGGGCGTGATCGCTCAAATCGCCGTCGCGTTGTCGTTGACGTTTCTCGCCCCGGCCGCCGCTCAGGCGGACCTCGTATTGCCGGGCACCGGTGGCATGAAATATCACGAAAAATCGGGCGATCCCGTACGGCTCACCGCCTACGGCCTCGGCACCAAGCACACCTATCTCCGTCCCGCCACCGGCGACGCCTTCACCTGGCAGAAGAGCCTGTCCGAGGCGTCGGTCTCGCCCGACGGCCGCCTGACCGCCGGGGTGCCGTCCTCGTACCGGGCGGGCTTCGACTCCCTGATCGTCACCGACCGCACGACCGGCAAGACCGCCCGGATCCGTACCGTCAAGAAGCCCATGACGGCCTCCTATGCCTCCTGGTCCAGGGACGGCAGGAAGGTCGCGCTCACCGTCGAGCAGAAGACGGGCGGGACCTGGCAGGTGCTCGGCTTCACCGTCGTGGACGTGCGCGCGGGCACCGCGAGCACGGTCCGGGTCGCGGGCCTGCCCCGGCGGGCCGGCTTCTGGTGGAGCCCTGACGGCAACCTCGTCACCATGTTCGGCACCGGCCTGCGCGTCTACCGCCCCTCGGACGGCACGGTGTTGCGCACGTACACGAACGTGGGCCTGCCGACCGGCCCCGAGGACTCCTACGCGCCCTCGGGCAAACGCCTGACGACGTGGTGCCCGTCGCGCTTCAAGGAACAGGTCTGCCTGGTGGACCTCGCCACCGGCGCGATCGCCCAGCGCGTGGCCGTCAAGCCCGAGGCCCTGTTCGGATGGTGGGACGACGGCCATCTGATCGCCGTCATGCCGGTCAAGGGCGGCTACCGCCTGTCGGTGCTCGACCTGACGGGCCGGACGACCCGGGTGCTCGCGGACGTGCCCGCCGCCACCTGGGCCGCCGAGTTGTGGGTCAGCTTCGCCAGGACCCGCGTGTCATAGGTAGAGGCCCGTGCCGTGGTCGGTCTCCTGGGTGGCCACCGCGTGCAGGTCGCGCTCGCGCATGACCAGGTAGACGCGCGCGTGCACCTCGACCTCGAACTGCTCCTCGGGGTTGAACAGCACCTTGTCGCCCACCTTGACCGAGCGCACGTTCGTGCCGACGCCGCAGACCTCGCCCCATGCCAGCCGGTTGGCCATCTTGACCGTCGCGGGGATGACGATGCCGGAGCCGCTGCGCCGCTCCTCGGCCTCCTGCTCCAGCCGGATCATCACTCGGTCGTGCAGCATCTGAATCTCGAACTTGGGCGCTTCCACGGGGACAGTTTACGAGCCGCCGAACCCCCGCCGGCCCACGATCGTCCCAGGTCCCACCCGGCGCGGCAGGCGGCTCACGGCAGCAGGAGCTCGGCGAACACCGGCCGGTGGTCGCTGCCGACCGGCGGGAGCACCCGGAAGTCCCGTACCGCCATGCGCTCGCCGGCCAGCACGTGGTCGATCGTCACGCCGGGCAGCGGGCCCCATCCGCCCCAGGTCGGCGACAGGCCCCGGCCCATGACGTCGGCCGCGTCCCGGTAGCCCGCCTCCAGCAGGTCGCGCAACGGGAGATGGTCGAGGGTGGCGTTGAAGTCGCCGGCCAGCACCCGCAGCCGTTCGCCGCCGCGCGGCAGCCGTTCCAGTCCCGCCAGCCAGCACGGTTGCCGGCCCACCCGCTTCGGCGCGCACGGATGCACCGAGACGATCTCCACCTGGGCCCCGCCGGGATGCGTGAGCACGGCCGTCGCCTGCCCGAACCCGCCCAGCTCGATCAGCTCGCCGGCGGCCAGCGGATATCGGGCGTAGACGGCCGAGCCGCCCACCCCCCGGACGGGCCTGGTCACCGCGTGCGGCAGCAGTTCGCGCAGTCCCGCCGCATCCAGGCGCCGCCGCGCGGCGGGCGTGAACTCCTGGAGCGTGAGCACATCCGGCCGCAGCGACCGGACCAGGCCGACCAGCCGCGCCGCGTCGGCCGTGCCCACCAGCAGGTTGGCCGCCAGCACCCGCAGCGCCGGGCCGCGCGCACCGGCCCCGGAGTCGGGCCCGGAGTCGGGGAGGGCGCGCGGCAGCACCGCGGCCCCGAGTGCCAGCACCGTGACCAGCGCGACCGCGCCGGGAGCCCACCGCCGCAACAGCGCGGCGAGCGCCAGGCTGAGCGCCGCGCCCACCGCCGCGTACGGCGTGAACGCGACCACCGGCACCCACGGCCAGTCCGGCTCGAACCCGCTGACCCGCACCGCCGCCCACAAGGCGAACGGCGTCACCGCGATCCAGCTCATCCAGGTACGCACGCCCTGTATCGCCATATGTCGGGATTCGCGTTCACGGCCCAGGAAACCGCGTGAGAAAGTGTGCTCCATGCGCGACGTGGAAGCCAGAGTCCTCAACGCCATCGACGAGGCCGAGACGGTCGCCCTGCTGGCCGAGACCGTACGGGTCCCCAGCGTCACGGGCACCGACGCCGAGTCCGACCTCCAGCACCGCTTCGCCCGCCTGCTCACCGAGGCCGGCCTCGACGTGGACGTCTGGAAGCTCGACCTGGCCGGCCTCACCGCCCGCGCGGGCTTCCCCGGCACCGAGGCCCCCAGGCAGGAGGGCTACGGCGTCGCGGCCGTGACCGAGGGTGAGGGTGTGCCCGCGCTCGCCCTGCAGGGCCACGTGGACGTCGTCCCGACGGGCGACCTGGCCAAGTGGGAGGGCAGCGACCCGTTCGCCGCCCGGATCACCGGCGACGTGCTGCACGGCCGGGGCGCCTGCGACATGAAGGCCGGCCTGGTGGCCAATCTGGCCGTCGTTCGGGCGCTGAAGCGGGCGGGGGTGCGCCTGGCCAGGCCCCTCGCCGTGCACTGCGTGATCAGCGAGGAGGACGGCGGCCTCGGCGCGTTCGCCACGCTGGCCAGAGGGCACACGGCGGAGGCCGCGGTGATCACCGAGCCCACCGGCGGCACGGTGATCACGGCCAACGCCGGGGCGCTGACCTTCCGCGTGGAGCTGGCCGGCCGGGCCGCCCACGGTGCCACCCGGTACGAGGGCGTCAACGCGATCGAGGTCTTCTGGCCGGTGTTCGAGGCCATCAGGCGCCTGGAGGCCGAGCGCAACCGCGACGTGCCGGAGGTCTTCGGCGGCAACCCGATGCCGTACCCGATCGAGGTCGGCACCGTACGGGCGGGCGACTGGGCCAGCACCGTGCCCGACCTGCTGGTCGCCGAGGGACGCCTCGGCGTGCGGCTGGAGGAGGACCCGGCCGCGGCGCGGGCGGCGTTCGAGGAGGCCGTCGCCTCGGCCGCGCACCCGTGGCTGCGGGACAACCCGCCCGTGGTGACCTGGCCGGGCGGGCAGTTCGCCAGCGGCCGGCTGCCCGCCGGGCACGAGCTGCTCGACGAGGTGAACCGGGCCGTCGGCGACGTCGCGGGCCGGCGTCCGGCCGAGGCCGCCGCGCCGTACGGGAGCGACCTGCGCCTGTACGCGGCCGGCGGCATCCCGACCCTGCACTACGGCCCCGGCGACGTGCGGTTCGCGCACGCCCCCAGGGAGCAGGTGGAGCTGGCCGAGCTGCGCGAGGTCACCCGCGCGCTGGCGCTGCTCGCGGTACGCCGCTGCGGCGTCCTCTGAGCGGCGTCCGTCACAGGGACGACTCGACCGGCAGCCCGGCCCCGACCCAGTCCTCGATGCCCTCGACGTACCGGCGGACGTCGGTGTAGCCGAGCGCGGTCAGCCGGTTGGCGACGGCCTTGCTGTTGCCGCAGGCCGGGTTGGAGCAGTAGGTGACGATGGGCGCGTCCTTGTCGGGCAGCAGCTCGGCGGCGCGCTCGGCGACCTCGCTCTCGACCAGGGCGACGGCGCCGGGCAGGTGCTGCTGGGCGTAGTAGGAGCCGCCGAGCGTGTCGAGCACGGTCAGGCCGCCCAGGTTGGCGTGCAGCTCCTCGCGGGTGATGGTCATTGTGGCCTCCGTACGAAATGGACTAAAGTCCGGATGTGTGGATGGCCAGGAAGTTAACGGACCACGGTCCGGTTCGTCAAGTGAGCCGCTGGAGCTGCTGACCGGCAAACCGGTGCGCGAACGTGCCGACGCGGCGCGCAACAGGGAGAAGGTGCTCGCGGCCGCCGCGCGGCTGTTCGCCGAGAAGGGCGTGGAGGCCGTGTCGATGGACGCGGTCGCCGCCGAGGCCGGGGTCGGCAAGGGCACGCTGTTCCGCCGGTTCGGCGACAAGTCGGGCCTGGCGGTGGCGCTGCTGGACGCCCGCGAACGCGACCTGCAACAGCGCGTCCTGTCCGGGCCGCCGCCCGTCGGACCCGGCGCCCCCGCCGCCGAGCGCCTGACCGCGTTCACGGCCGCCTATCTCGACTACCTCTTCGCCCACCTCGACCTGGTACGCATGTCCGAGACGGCCAGCCCCGGCGCCCGCTACCGCATCGGCGCCTACCGTTTCTGGCACCGCCACGTGGCGATCCTGCTGGCCGAGGCCCGTCCGGACGCCGACGCCGACGTGCTCGCCCACACCCTGCTGGCCGCGATGGGCGCGGAGGCGGCCGGCGTGCTGCGCGAGCAGTACGGCCGCGAGCGCGCCGCCGCGGGCATCACCGCCCTGGCCGCCGCCCTCGCGCACCCGGCCTGACCGGGGCCGGGCCGGGGCCGTCACACGCCTGGCTAAGGCCGGGGCCGGAGTCGTCACGCGCCCGGCTCAGGCCGGGGCCGACACCCGCCGGCGTGCCTCCGGCACGATCATCGGCGTGCCCGTCTGCGGGTCCTGGATGATCTCGCAGCGCAGGTCGAACACCCGCAGCACCAGGTCGGGGGTGACGATCTCGGCCGGCACACCCTCGGCGACGACCTCGCCGGCCCGCATGACGATCAGGTGCGTGGCGTACCGGCAGGCCTGGTTGAGGTCGTGCAGCACGGCCACCATGGTCCGTCCGGCCTCGTGCAGGTCGGCGCAGAGGTCGAGCACCTCGATCTGGTGGGAGATGTCCAGGAACGTGGTGGGCTCGTCCAGCAGCAGGATCGGCGTCTCCTGCGCCAGCGCCATGGCCAGCCACACCCGCTGCCGCTGCCCGCCGGACAGCTCGTCCACGATCCGGTCGGCCAGTTCGGCGACGTCGGTCGCGCGCATGGCCTCGGCCACGGCCGCCTCGTCGGCCTTCGACCACTGCCGCATGAGCCGCTGGTGCGGGTACCGGCCGCGGGCCACCAGGTCGGCCACGCTGATCCCGTCGGGCACGATCGAGCTCTGCGGCAGCAGGCCGAGCCGCCGCGCGACCTCCTTGGACGGCAGCGAGGTGATCACGCTCCCGTCCAGGTGCACGGCGCCCTTCCTGGGTTTGAGCATCCTGGCCAGCGCGCGCAGCAGGGTGGACTTGCCGCACGCGTTCGGGCCGATGATCACGGTGAAGGACTCGTCCGGGATCGCCACGCCGAGGCTGGTGGCCACGACGCGCTGGTCGTAGGCGAGGGTGAGGTCGGTTCCGGTGAGGCGGGCAGCCCCGGGTGACGCGGCCATCAGTGGCGGTCCTTTCGCAGGAGCAGGGCGAGGTACGTGCCGCCGACGGCGGCGGTCAGGACGCCGACGGGAAGCTGCGTCGGCGCGAGCAGCCGCTGGGCGACCAGGTCGGAGGCGGTCAGCAGCACGGCCCCCATGAGCGCCGAGGCGCCCATCGTGACGCCGGGGGAGCGGGTCGCGCAGAGGCTTCCTGGCCGCCACGGCAGGGCTCGCGGCGGCCCTGACGCTGTCGGCCTGCGGCGGCGGCACCGAGGCGGCGGGCAGCGGTACGTCCACCTCGCCCGCCTCCTCCGCCGCCGCCCAGAGCTGGACGTTCACCGACGACCGGGACAAGAAGATCGACCTGCCCAAGGCCCCGTCCAGGATCGTCGCCCAGGTCGGCGCCGCCGCCGCGCTGTGGGACTTCGGCGTGCGCCCGGTCGCCGTCTTCGGCCCCCACAAGCTCGCCGACGGATCCAGCGACCCGCAGGTCGGCAACGTCGACATCACCAAGGTCGAGGGCCTCGGCAACGTCTGGGACGAGTTCAACGTCGAGAAGTACATCTCCCTCCAGCCCGACCTGCTGGTCAGCAGCATGTACGTCAAGGGCGCCCTCTGGTACGTGCCGGAGAAGTCGAAGGAGACCATCGAACAGGTCGCCCCCACCGCCGGCGTCATGCTCACCGGCCGCAGCGCCACCCAGGTGATCGGCAAGTACGAGGAACTGGCCAAGTCGCTCGGCGCCGACCTCCAGGGTGTGCCGGAGGCCAAGGCCCGCATGGAGGCCGCGACCAAGGAGCTCGCCGCCTTCAAGGACCTGAAGATCCTCATGATGTCCGGCGGCGCCGACGCCATGTGGGTCGTCAACCCGCCCGAGTACCCCGACATCGTGCATCTGACGGAGAACGGCCTCAACGTCGTCAAGCCCTCGAAGGTGGACGACGGCGGCTTCTTCCAGACCCTGAGCTGGGAGAACGCCGACACCTACGACGCCGACGTGATCCTCTACGACACCCGTACCCAGTCGCTCAAGCCCGAGGAGATGCTGAAGAAGCCCACCTTCGCCAAGCTCCCCGCGGTCAAGGCGGGCCAGCTGTACCCGTGGCGCGCCGAGGCCCCCTTCAGTTACCAGGGCTACGCGACGTTCCTGGAGGAGCTGGTGTCGAACCTGAAGAAGGCGAAGCCGCTTCAGTAGGCCCCGCGCACCTCGGTGATCTCGGCGAGGGGGAACTCCAGGTAGTCGCCCGCCTCCTCGCACCAGGCGTCGAGGGTGCCGGACCGCAGCTCGCCGTGGCTGATCGTGGCCGTCAGGCCGTCGGCCAGCGTGATGGCCGCCCGTACCCCGCGGTCGACGACGAAGCCGAGCAGCGACTGCTGGGCGGTCGGCAGCCTGGTCGCCATCCGGCCGATGACCGCCCAGGTACGGCCGTGCTTGTCGGTCTCCTCCCGGCCGGCCGCGACCAGGCGGCGGGCGTGCTCGTGCGGGTCGGGCGCGGGCTCGGCGAGCACGTACGGCGCCTGCGGATCGGCGCCGGCCGCGAATTCCGACAACTCGGCCACCTGCCCGCCGGGCAGCAGGATCAGCTTGCCGTGGTGCGGTTCCTCGGCCCTGGCCCGGTGAATGGTGATCTCGCCGGTGTCGGAGACGGGCACGGGGGAGTAGCCGTGTTCGCGCAGCGCGGCCAGCGTGCGTTCGGCAGGGGCCGCGCTGACCAGCACCGTGGGCGCCAGCAGCCGCAGGCCCAGCCGGGCCAGCCGCCGGTGGCCGGCGATCTCGGCGAGCAGCCCGGTGTCGCCCGCCTGCACGACGCAGCCGACCGTGGTGACCGTCACCTCGCCGTGGCGGCGCGCGGTGTCGCGGACCAGGTACTCCAGCGGCTGCGGGATCGTGCCGACCGCGGCCAGCTCGTCGAGGAGTTCGTCGGCGTCGTAGCCGTGGTCGAGCGCGCCGCGCAGGCTCTCGGTGGTGAATCGCCACACCGAGGCCGCGCCGCGCGACTCTCGCTCGGCCACCCGGTCGAGCAGCGCCGCCAGCTCGGCCGACGGCGGCCCGGTGACGACCGCGGTCAGGTCGGGGCCGAACAGGGCGCTCCTGCGTACGCTGGCCAACGCCCTGGTGGACGCCTCGGCCAGCACCGGATCGTGCTCGACCTGCGGCACGGCGTCGTCGTTCTCGTCGCCGGGGCTCGCGCCCAGCCCGGCCAGGGCGCGCCCGAGGTCGGTGAGCGCGCCGTTGGCCAGCAGGCCGAGCAGCGTGGCCTCGTCCAGCACGGCCGGCGCGCACTCGGCCAGCAATGCCTGGTCGAGCAGCGGGGCGTGCCAGTGGACGTTGCGCACCAGGCTGTCGCGGCCGGCCATGGCGGTGCCCGCGGGCAGGTGGGCGAGCGCCGCCAGCACCGCCCTGCGCACCCTGGCCACCGCGCTGCCCGAGGGGTCGTCGCCGAGCACGGTGGCGTACTTGCCGTCGATCTTGCGCAGGGACGAACGTTCCATGCGCCACCAGGCCGACAGCAACACGCGCAGCCGGGCCGAGCCCTCGTCGAGGCGCCAGCGGTCGAACCGTTCGGTGGGGATCATGCCGGCCGACTTCTCGTCCCATGCCAGCAGCCTGGCCACGGCGCAGACCTCCAGCAGCAGGCGGGTCTCGTCCTCGTCGCAGCCGGTCTCCTTGGCCACCCTGCGGACCTCGCGCACGCCCACGCCGCCGGTCTTGAGCAGCGGCAGCGGCGTCTTGGAGGTGTTGTCGAGCAGGGCCGCGCAGCGCTCCACGACGTGCGGCGCGGCGAGCGTCATCAGGTGGTCGACCTCCTCGGGATCGACCGGGATCGCCGCCATCTCGGGCGCCTCGGGCTGGAACGGCGGATGGTAGCCGGGGCCGCGCAGGCACAGCGCGACCTCGCGGGAGACCTCGGCGACGTGCCAGCTCGGGCGGAACAGCAGGCCGTGGTCGGCGCACCACTTCTCGGGTGTGCCGTGCATGACGAACCGGCCGCCGTCGACGTCGCGCGAGGGGCCGTCCCAGGCGAAGCGGCCCAGCAGCGCGAGCGTGCCCTCGGGGGCGGTGGCCGTCAGCCGGTCGAGGCGTACGGGGTCGGACAGCACCTCGATGACGCGGGCGATCGTCCGCCGTTTGTTGCCGTGGGAGGGCAGGCCGAGCGAGCGGGCCAGGGCGCGCAGGGCGTCGTTGCTGATCGTCCAGGAGTTGAGGTAGTGCTCAAGTGGCTCGCCCAGGCCGAGCGGGGCCGCCCACCACCGCGCCACACCCTCGGCCAGATGGATCACGCCGTCGTCGTCGGGCCAGGCCAGCGCGTGGTCGCACAGATGGTCGAGCCAGGGGGCCAGCGCCTCGCCCGGTACGCCGAGGAAGGCGGCCAGCCCCTCGGCCGTCGGCCGGCTCATGGTCAGGCCCGCCTCGGCCAGTTGCAGGGCGGGCAGCGGCAACCCGCGCATGGCCTCCATGACGGCGAAGCCGTTGCCCAGGCGCTGGGCCAGCGTGTCCAGCCGCCGCGGCCAGGGCGGCGCGATGGCGTCGGGCCTGTTGGCCAGGATGCGGGCAAGCCTGTTTTCGTCTAGTGTTCGCAGCCAGCCGAGCAGGTGATCTTCCATCTGTCAGCACTCTCATGGGGTCGCTTGGGACTCACCGTGAGCCATGACCATCCACGGTAATGCAGAGCACCCCTCGTCAGGAGAGGACTGCCCAGACGATCTTTCCGTGGGGCGCGAGTGCCGACCACCCCCAGCGGAGGCTGAGCGATTCGACGATGTGGAGACCCAGGCCGCCGGTGTCAAGGGGGCCAGGGTATCGCAGCACGGGCACCGAGGTGCCTGGATCGGTGAACGCGCTGGTGACGAGCGACCCCCGGCGTACGAGGGACATGTGGACCGGGCGCTGGCAGCGGGGCTCGTCGAGGCGCAGGCCGTGGCGCAGGGCGTTGGTCGCGAGCTCGGAGACCACGAGTTCCATGTTCTCGACCAGCTCGCCCAGGCCCCAGCCCGAAAGGGTGCCGGTGGTGAAGCTGCGCGCGGAATGGACCGAGGACGCGGTGGGCGGGAGCACGTACGTGGCGCTCGCGGACGGTCCGGTGACCAGGAGATCGCGAGCCGCCTCCGGCCACCAGCCGACGGGCGGCCACCAGTCGAACGTGGTCCACTGGCCGGGCGCCGTGGTGAATTGCACGTGATCATTCTGCGGCAATCTCTCGTGCAGGTGCAAGAGCGAATGCACGTGCAGACATGTCGTGCAGGCGCTACGGTTCTCCCCAAGTGGTCAATATGGGGGAAAGGGGATCTTGTCCGCGGCCCATGATCTTTCGGCCGCTAAGTGACAGACTGTGTCTTCAAGGAAACGACACAAGGAGCAGCACGTGTCCATTGATCCGCCCGGCTCCGGCTCGACCGTTCGGCGCATCATGCTGGGTGCGAGCCTCAGGCGTCTGCGCGAGGCCTGTGGACTCGACCGCGGCCAGGCCGGATTCCACATCCGGGCGTCCGAATCCAAGATCAGCCGCATGGAGCTCGGGCGTGTCGGATTCAAGACACGGGACGTTGAAGACCTGCTCACCCTGTACGGCGTCGTCGACGATGCCGAACGCCGTGCCCTGCTGGAGATGGTCCGCGAGGCCAACACCCCCGGGTGGTGGCACAAGTACTCCGCCGAGCTGCCCTCGTGGTTCACGACGTACGTGGGCCTGGAGGAGGCCGCGAGCGTGATCCGCACCTATGAGGTGCAGTTCGTGCCCGGCCTGCTGCAGACGGCCTCGTACGCGCGATCGGTCTTCCAGCTCGGCAACCCCGACGCGAGTCCGGACAAGATCGAGCGCCGCGTGCACATGCGCATGCAGCGCCAGGAGCGCTTCACCCAGAAGGACGGCCCCAAGCTGTGGGCCGTCATCGACGAGGCGGCGCTCAAGCGGACCATCGGCGGGCGAGAGGTCATGTCCGAGCAGCTTCAGCATCTGCTGGAAGTCGCCGCCCTGCCCAACATCACCCTCCAGGTGATGCCCTTCAGGTTCGGCAAGCACGCCGCCGAGGGGGGCGCGTTCAGCATCTTGCGGTTTCCCGAGTCCGACTTGTCGGACGTTGTCTACGTCGAGCAGCTCTGGGGTGCCCTGTACCTGGACAAACGTGAGGACGTCGACCCGTACCTCACGGCCATGGAGCAACTGTGCGTGGAAAGCACCACGCCAGGGGGCACCGTCGAGCTCATCGGCGGTCTTCTCAGAAAGATGTAGATGAACCACACCTACAACGGCATGCCCGCGGCCGACCTGACCCAGGTCGCCTGGCGCAAGAGCCGCTACAGCAACTCGCAGGGCAACTGCGTGGAGCTCGCGAAGCTTCCCGACGGTGGGATCGCGGTCCGCAACTCGCGTTTCCCCGACGGCCCTGCTCTCATCTATACCCGGGACGAGATCCGGGCCCTGGTGCTCGGGGCCAAGGACGGCGAGTTCGACGGCCTTCTCGTGTAACAGCCCGTTCATCTCCGGCGCGCTTCCTTAACGGGGGCGCGCCGGAGGCGTAACCGGCGTGGTCCTTCCGCCGGTCAGGATGTGGCACATGCTCGACCAGATGACTCTGTACCCGATCGCCGACGACGTGCTGTTCGCGCCGGGCGGCAAGGTCGTGATCCGCACGTACGGCGTCGCGCCCGCGGGCGCCTCCGTCTCCTACCGCACCTGGGTGACCGGCCTGCGCGACCAGCCGCGCTACTGGCACTGGGGCCACTTCGAGGACGCCGCCTCGGGGCACCGCCGGGTGCTGGAATGGCTCACCGGCAGGGGTCCGCAGCCTTCCCAGGCGGTGACCTGATCGCTATCCTCGTGCCAAGCAAATGCTTGGTAGAGGAGGCGTGGTGCGGCGCGCGATCCACCTGCTCGAAGAGGTCGACTTCCGGCCGATGAACTCCAGACGCCCGCTGGAGTACCTGACCTGGCTGACCCGTTACAAACGCGAGGACGAGAGCCGCGACGCCCCCGCCCTGACCTCCGGCATGTCCATCAGGTCCCGCGAGATCGACCTCGTCGGCGCCTTCTACGCCGTCGGCATCACCGGACACCCCCAGTTCAAGGCCGTCACGCTGTGGGACTGCCACGGCGGGTGGGACGGCGGCTGGCGGCAGATGATGGGCATCTACCAGGGCGTCGACGAGCGCCTGTTCCTGTCCGACATCGACGACCTGCGCTTCTCCGCCTTCTCCAGGCCGCTCGGCGCCGCGCCGGGCTGCCCGCCGCTCGGCCGGGCGCCCGCCGCCGAGTTCTACCTCTTCGAGAGCGCCCGCGTACGCCCCGGCGCCGCGCTCGACTACCTGGAGGCCGTACGCACCGAGCGCGCCCCCCTGCTGGCCGAGCACGGCCACACCCTGACCGGCCTGTACGAGGTGCTGTTCTGCGACACCGAGGCCGTCACCATGTGGGCCGTCTCCCTGGACGACCACCTCGCCACCCAGCGGGCCCGCGACGCCGCCCTGGGGCTCGACGACGAGGTCCGGCCCGACCCCCGCCTGCTCGACTGGGGCAAACGGGCCCGCCGCTACCTCGAAGGCCCCTGGCGCGAGACGCTGCTCGCGCCGTTTCCCGGCAGCCGTCTGGCGTACGGGCCCCCGCCGGGTTAGCGTCGGCTGCGGAGGCAGCCATGACGGACTCGTACCTCTACGACGGGCCGGGCGAGGCCGATCACCTCGCCGCGTGCCCGGAGTGCAGCGCGGCCCTCGCGCTGGTGGGCCTGCCGGAGACGGCGGCCGAGCCGCCGCCGACGCTGCGCGAAGCGGTGTTGTCGGGAGCCCGCCGCCGGCGCGCGCCCGCGGCGCTCGGCGTGGCGTCCGTGACGGTGCCGTACGCCGAGCAGGTCGCGCTCATGGACGACCTGCTCGCCGAGCTGAGCCTGCCCCAGTGGGACGCGCCGATCGCCCGGCACGGAACCGTCCGCGACCTGGTCGGGCACCTGGCGGCCAACGACGCCACCGTGGCGGCGTTCATGGGCCTGCCCGGCGCGGGGACGGCCAGGGAGCACCGGCGCTGGCGCGATCAGGCCGGCTCGCTGCTCGAACGGGTCTCGCGGGCCGGCGAGGTGCTGCTCGGCGTCGAGGTGGCGCTGGCCGGGGTGCGTCCGGCCCGCGCGCCGCTGCGCCAGGCCATGATCCAGCGCACCTTCGAGACCTGGACGCACGCCGACGACATCAGGGCCGCCACCGGCCGCCCGCCCGCGCCGCCGCGCGACGAGCACGTGCACCTGATCGCCGAGTTCGGCCTGGCGCTGCTGCCGCGGGCGCTGAAGGGGCCGCGCCGCGACGTCTCGGTCACCGTCGTGCTGACCGGGCCCGGGGGCGGCACGTGGACCATCCCGCTCTCGCGCGCCGCCGGCCGGGTCGCCACGCTCGTCTCGGCCGACGCGGTCGGCTTCTGCCGTCTGCTGGCCGGCCGAAGACCGCCGGACACCTTCCCGTACGCGGCCGAAGGCGACCCCGCACTCGCCCGCGACCTCATCCACGCCGCCGCCACCCTGGGCTGCGACTGATGGGCCCGGCGAGGGAGTGCCGCCGATGAACACCGACGGGGAGATCCGCGCCCGGCTGGTCGCCGGGGAGATCGGGGCGCTCGCCGACGCGTACGACCGCCACGGCCCGTACGTCTACGGGGTCGCCGTACGGGTGACCGGGAGCCGGGCGACCGCCGAGGAGATCACCCAGAACCTGTTCGCCGACCTGTGGGCGCGGCCGCAGTCCTACGACCCCGCCCTCGGCTCCCTGCGGGGCTGGCTGGTCAGCCGGGCCCTGCACGAGTCGGCGATGCGCGCCAAGGTCAGCTGACCGGCGAGTTCCAGCTCACCAGCACCGGCTCGGAGTGCTCGAACCCGAGCCGCGAGTAGGTGCCGGTGTCGAGCTTCAGCAGGCGGCCGTCCCGCGCGTCCAGGCGCAGCCAGCGGGCGGCCAGCACACGCAGGAAGTGGCCGTGCGCCACCAGCACGACCCGGCCCTCGGCTCGCCTGGCCCGTTCGATCACCCGGTCGGCCCGCGCGGCCACCTGCGCGGCGCTCTCGCCGGGATGCTCGGCGTCGCCGGGGATCACGCCGTCACGCCACAGGTACCAGCCGGGCCGGGTCTTCCTGATCTCCGGCGTGGTGATGCCCTCGTAGCCGCCGTAGTCCCACTCCCACAGATCCGGGTCGACCTCGTAGTCCGTCAATCCGGCCAGCTCCGCCGTACGGCGGGCCCGCTGCGCGGGGGAGACCAGCGTCAACCCGAACGTGTTCCCCTTGACCAGTGGCGCCAGCGCCCTCGCCTGATCCTCCCCCTCCGACGTCAACGGCAGGTCGGTACGGCCGGTGTGCTTGCCGGCCGTGCTCCATTCGGTGGCTCCGTGCCTCAACAACAACAACTCATCCATGTGCCCCATCATCCGGCAGGCCCGCCAGCTCCTCGACGACGGGGGTGAAGGCGGGCAGGTCACGCTCGTGGTGCAGCACGAAGTAGGTGACGCCGTGCTCGTCGCGCCAGTGGCGCAGCTTGTCGGCGATGTCGCGGCGGGTGCCGAGCAGCACCTGCGGCGTGCCGCCCAGCCCGGAGCTGTCGGCGGCGCTCCACGACTCCTCCGGCTTGCGCTCGCCCACCTGGACC
The DNA here is from genome assembly GCF_014648435.1 of Nonomuraea spiralis. Lineage (GTDB taxonomy): Bacteria > Actinomycetota > Actinomycetes > Streptosporangiales > Streptosporangiaceae > Nonomuraea > Nonomuraea spiralis. The sequence goes on along the minus strand of NZ_BMRC01000006.1, from coordinate 401,843 downwards.
ACGCTCGTGCCGACCTCCAGCCGGTCGTGGCGGGGGCTGTCGCGCAGCAGCGCCAGCTTGGCGAGGAACGCCGCCGGTCCGGCGTCGAGCGGGTCGGGGCCGCTGCCGTCGGCCCTGACGCGGGTGCCGAGGTTGACGATGTCGGCGTGCTCGGCGGCCAGGCGCAACATGCGGGGGCCGCCGCCGCCCAGCAGGATCGGCGGGTGGGGGCGCTGGACCGGCCGTGGCTGCTGCTCCAGCCCGGCGAGCCGGTAGTGCGCGCCGTCGTACGTCAGCGGGCCGCCGCGCCACAGGCCCTTGATCACCTCCAGGGCCTCGCGCAGCCGGTCGAGGCGGGTCCCGGGCGGGTCCAGGCGCAGCCCGGCGCCCGCGTACTCGCCGGCCATCCAGCCGGTGCCGAGGCCGAGCTCCAGCCGTCCGCCGGACAGGACGTCCAGGGTGGCGGCCTCCTTGGCCAGCACGGCCGGGTGCCGGAAGTCGTTGGCGAACACCAGCGTGCCGACGCGCAGCCGGGTGGTGGCGCACGCCGCCGCCGTGAGCGCCGCGATCGGCGCGAACCTGGGGCCGACCAGGTGGTCGGGGACCAGCAGCACGTCGAAGCCGGCCCCCTCCAGCCGCCTGGCCTTCTCGGCCCACGCCTTGCCGGACTCCGCCTCGCGTATGACCGCGCCGAACCTGAACCGCCGCACGGCATCCTCCTCGCCCGGCATCTTACCAAGCGCTTGCTTGGAGTGGCAGACTGGTCGCCATGGAGATCCCGGTACGCCAGGCGACGGACGACGAGGTGGCGTTCTTCGGCGAGCACGGCTGGGTCCGCCTGGACCGGCTGGTCGATCCCGGCGCGGTGGCCGCGCTGCGCGAACGGGCGCGCGAGCGCCTGCGGGCCCGGAGCCGGGCCAGGGAGACACTGGTCGACCAGGCGTTCGGCCAGTCACGCGACATCGCCGCCGAGGACGCGCTGTTCGGCGCGCTCAGCACCAGCCCGGCCATGGGCCGCAACGCCGTACGGCTGCTGGGCGGGGTGCGGGCCGTGCGCGTACAGGTCACCAACCTGCTGGTCAAGGAGCCGGGCGAGCACGGCGCCACCGAGTTCCACCAGGACTTCCCGTGGATGCCCATGGACCGTTCGGCCATGCTGACCGTGTGGCTGGCGCTGGCCGACGTGCCCGCCGACATGGGGGCGCTGCGCTTCTACAGCGGCTCCCACCGCTGCGGCCTGCTCGGGCGCAGCTTCACCCGCGCCGGGGACGACCAGCTCAGCCAGCATCCCTGGATCGAGCGGCTGGAGTTGTCGCCGCCCCTGGACCTCAAGGCCGGGGACGCGACCGTGCACCACGCGCTCACCGTGCACGGCGCGCCCGCCAACCGCCGCGACGGCGACCGCCTGTCGTTCACCGTCACCTACTTCGACGCCGACGCCCTCTACACCGGGCTGCCGTACCGGCAGACCGACGGGCTCGGGCTGGAGGTCAACCGGCCCTTCGAGCACGAGAGGTTCCCGTGCCTGAGACCGTGAGGGGACCGGTCGCCGACCTCGGGGCGACGCTGATGCACGAGCACGTGTTCGGGCTCAGCCCGGAGATCCTTTGGAACTGGCCGGACGTGCCGGAGGGCTGGGACCTGGAGAGGCGGGCGCGGGAGGCGGCGGCCAAGCTCGACGCGCTCAAGGCCGAGGGCGTGGACACCGTCGTCGACCTGACCGTCGTGGGTCTCGGCCGGTACGTCCCCGCCGTCCAGCGGGTGGCCGAGCTGACCGGCGTGAACATCGTGGCCGCCACCGGGCTCTACACCTACGACGCGCTGCCGCCGTACTTCGGCAACCGGGGGCCGGGGTCGCTGTTCGGCGGCCCGGACCGGCTGGCCGAGTTCTTCGTCCGCGACATCGCCGAGGGGATCGGGCGGACCGGCGTGAAGGCGGCCATGCTCAAGTGCGCCTCCGACCACCTGGGGATGACCAAGGGCTGTGAGCGGGTGTTCCGGGCCGTGGCCGAGGCCCACCTGGCCACCGGCGTGCCGATCACCACGCACTCGCACAGCGCGTCCAGGGGCGGGCTGGAGCAGCAGCGGCTGCTCGGCTCGCTCGGCGTGGACCTGGAACGGGTGGTCATCGGGCACGCGGGCGACTCGACGGACCTCGCCTACCTGGAGGAACTGGTGGCGAACGGCTCATACCTGGGCATGGACCGGTTCGGCATCGAGACGATCAGCCCGTTCGAGGACCGAGTGGCGGTGGTGGCCGCGATGTGCGAACGCGGTCACGCCGGAAAAATGGTGTTAGGTCACGATTCTTACTGTTTTAACGACCGATTCGACGCCGACGTCGTACGGCGGCGGCACCCGAACTACCACCTCCTCCACATCTCCCGCGACGTCGTGCCCGAACTGCGCAGGCGCGGCGTCACCGGCGACCAGCTCCACCAGATGCTCGTCGGCAACCCCCGGAGGATCTTCCGATGACCGAGGACTTCGACGTCGACTCCGACTGGCACGTCGCCGCGCCGTACGACTTCCTGCGCCGGCTGCGCGCCGAGCGGCCGGTGTTCCGCAGCGAGCACCTGGGCGCGTACGTGCTGACCCGCCACGCCGACGTGCGCGCCGCGTACGGCGACCCGGGACGCCTCTCCTCGGAGGGCTCCCTGACGATCTCCCGCAGCCTCACCCCGGAGACCCGCGCCAAGCTGGGGGAGCACGGCTCGTTCCTGTCCAGCTTCGTGGCCAACGTGGACCCGCCCGACCACACCCGCCTGCGCCGCTCGGTCTCCAGGGCATTCACGCCCCGGGCGGTCGCCGCCATGGAGGAACGCTTCAGACGGCTGAACGAGGACGTCCTCGACCGGGTCGCCCCCCGGGGCCGGGCCGACTTCGTCGGCGAGATCGGGCACGAGCCGTCGATCAAGCTGACCGCGCGTTTCATCGGCGTGCCCGAGGCCGACGAGGCGTTCGTGCAGGCGCACGTCAAGGACTGGTTCATGTTGTTCCTGTCGCCGCAGCCGCCCGCCCGCCAGCTTGAGCTGGCCGACAGCTTCCTGGCCTACCTCGACTACGTCGACCGCCTGGTGGCCGCCCGCGCCAAGGATCCCCAGGACGACTTCACGTCCCTGATGACCTCGCTGATCGGCGACGAGCTGACCCACCGGGAGGTCGTCGAACTGATCTCCACGATCCTGCTCGGCGGCAACGACACCGTCCCGAACCAGCTCGGCAACAGCGTCCTGCGGCTGCTGCGCGAGGACGCCTGGCCGGTGCCGCCCGCGCTGGTCCCGGGCGCGGTCGAGGAGTGCATGCGCATCGACGGCGCCTCGCTGGGCTCGTTCCGGCACGCCGTCGCGGACGTGTCCCTGCACGGAGTGACGATCCCGGCGGGCTCGCTCGTCCTGCTGTCCACCGACTCCGCCGGGCACGACGAGACCGTCTTCCCCGATCCCGAACGTTTCCGCATCGACCGTCCCAACGCCGCCGACCACCTGGTCTTCGGGTACGGCATCCACTTCTGCGTCGGCGCCGCGCTCGGCCGTCTCCAACTGCGCACCGCGCTCGACGTACTCGGCCGGCGCCTGCCGGGGCTGCGGCTCGTCCCGGACGCGCCCGTCGCCTACCGCAGGTCGCTCGTGGGGCGCGGGCTGAGCGCGCTGGAGGTGGAGTGGTGACGTACGGCACGGCCGCGTCCGGACGGTCCGATGGGCGGTTCGACGGGCGGTCCGAGGGGCGGTTCGACGGGCGGGTGGCGCTGGTGACGGGGGCGGGGTCCGGGATCGGCGCGGCGTGCGCGGCGCGGCTGGCCGCCGAGGGCGCCTGCGTGGGCGTGCTCGACCTGCGCGCGGCGAGCGCCCGTGCCACGGCCGCCGCCGTCCGGGCCCACGGCGGCACCGCCATGGCGCTGACCTGCGACGTATCGGACGAGAAGCAGGTGGAGGAGTCGGTGGCCGAGCTGGTCGCCTCCTTCGGGCGCGTGGACGTGCTGCACTCCAACGCCGCCTGCCTCGACCGCGACGTCTACGGCCGCGACCGCGACCTGGCCGCCATGGACGCGGCCGTCTGGGACCGTACGATGGAGGTCAACCTGCGCGGCGCGATGCTCCTGGTCAAGCACGTGATCCCGGTGATGCCGGACGGGGGCGCGATCGTCCTGACGTCCTCGGTGTCGGGCCTGACCGGGGACGTGGACCACGCCGCGTACGGCACCTCGAAGGCGGCCCTGATCGGCTTCACCCGCTACGTCGCCACGATGTACGGCGCGCGCGGCATCCGCTGCAACGCCGTCGCCCCAGCCCTCGTCATGACCGCCGCCGCCGAGCGCGCCCTCGGCCCGCGGCAACTCGCCGACAAGGCCGCCGAACGCCTCCTGCCCTGGCCCTGCGTCCCCGGCGACGTGGCCGACCTGGTGGCCTTCCTGGCCTCTTCCGAGTCCCGCTGCATCACCGGCCAGACCGTCGCCCTCGACAGCGGCACCCTGACCCACCGCCCCGAACACGCCATCCACCGCTCCCGCCCCTGACGATGTCGGGGCCGGCGGCCCCTCGTCCGCCGCCCCGGACATGCCATCGACCGGTCCGGTGCCTGAGCGTGCCCCGAGTGCCCTCCGTACATCTGGGTGTGGGGCGGTGGGGCGCGGGCGGGAGGGGGGATTTAGGGTCGGTGGCAGCAAGCGGACCAAGGGGGATGTATGGAGCCTGTCGCTGTCGGTCTGATCGGGGCGGGGCCCTGGGCGGAGATGGCGCACGCGCCGATGCTGGCCAGGGGCCCCCACACCAGGCTCGCCGGTGTCTGGGCCCGCCGCCCCGAGCAGGCCGCCAGGCTCGGCGCCCCCGTGTACGAGCGCGTCGAGGAGCTGTTCGACGCCTGCGAGGCCGTCGCCTTCTGCGTGCCGCCCGGCGTACAGGCCGAGCTGGCCGTCCGCGCCGCCCATGCCGGCAAGGCGCTGCTGCTGGAGAAGCCGCTCGCCGACTCGGTGGCGGGCGCCATGCGGGTGGCCGAGGCCGTCGCGGAGTCGGGCGTGCCCTCGCAGATGATGCTCACCCTGCGCTACGCCACCCCCACCCGCACCTTCCTGGCCCGCTGCGCCGAGATCCAGCCGTTCGGCGGGCACGCCGCCAACATCTCCGGCGCGCTGCTCGGCGACCACCCGTTCGCCACCCCCTGGCGGCTGGAACGCGGCGCGCTGCTCGACGTGGGCCCGCACGTGATCGACCTGCTGGACGCCGCGCTCGGCCGGATCACCGGCGTGCGCGCGCACGGCCATCCGCTCGGCTGGACCGGCCTGCTGCTGGAGCACGAGGGCGGCGCGGTCAGCGAGGCGTCCCTGTGCATGGCGGCCGTCGGCGACCTGCCGCCCTCGACCGTCGAGGTGTACGGCCGGACCGGCAACGCCGTCCTGCTGCCCGGCGACGAGGACCCCCTGGAGACGGTGGCGGAGGAGTTCGCGAGGACCGTCCGGCGCGGCGGCGGCCATCCGCTCGACGCGGCGCACGGCCTCCGGCTCCAGGAGATCATCGCCGAGGCGGAGGCCCAGCTCGCCTCCTGAGGCCAGGCCCGCCCCCTGAGGTCTGGCTCGTCTCTTGAGGTCCGGCCCCCTTGACGTTGAGGATTTCCGGGGGATTGATAACGTTTGTCCGACGCGCAGTGCTGCAGCGAAGTCCGGTGCGAATCCGGCGCTGTCCCGCAACTGTCATAGCCAGGTCGCCTGCCTCTGCGCCGACGTCATCAACCCTCGTGGAAAAGGGTGATCCGTCGCTCATCGCGGGTCTCTCGGTTCCGACAGTGTGAAAGGACTACTCGTGAGGCCCGTACGCACGGCCTTCGCGGGCGCGCTGCTGGGAACGCTCGTCCTGGCCGGATGTGGCCAGACCGGCGCCAATGTCGCCCCCTCCGAATCCCCCGCCCAGACCGCCGCGGCGGCGAGCACCGGGGACTTCCCGGTCACCGTCGAGGCCGGAAACGGCCAGGTCACCCTGGCCAAGAAGCCGGAGCGCATCATCTCGCTCTCGGCCACCCACACCGAGACGCTGTTCGCGATCGGCGCGGGCCCCCAGGTCGTCGCGGTGGACGACCAGTCGAACTACCCGCCCGAGGCCCCCAAGAGCGACCTGTCCGGCTTCAAGCCGAACGTCGAGGCCATCGTCGCCAAGAAGCCCGACCTGGTCATCCTCTCCAACGACCAGGACAAGATCGTGGCCGAGCTGGCCAAGGTGAACGTCCCCGTCCTGCTCGAACCGGCCGCGACCAAGCTGGACGAGGCGTACGAGGAGATCGCCGAGATCGGCGCGGCCACCGGCAACAAGGCCAAGGCCGACGAGGTCGTCTCCGGCATGAAGTCGGCCCTGGACAAACTGGCCGCCGAAGCCCCCAAGGACAAGAAGCTCACCTACTACCACGAGCTCGACCAGACGCCGTACGCCGCCACGTCCGGGACGTTCATCGGCCAGGTCTACGCCATGTTCGGCCTGACCAACATCGCCGACAAGGCCCCGGACGCGGCGGGCGGCTACCCCAAGCTGTCGGCCGAGTTCGTCGCCCAGTCCGACCCCGGGCTGATCTTCCTGGCCGACGTCAAGTGTTGTCAGCAGAGCAAGGAGACGCTGGCCAAGCGGCCCGGCTGGAAGAACCTCTCGGCCGTCAAGAACGACCAGGTGATCCAGCTCGACGACGACCTCGCCTCCCGCTGGGGGCCGCGCGTCGTCGACCTGGCCCAGGCGATCGGCGCGGCCGTGGCCAAGGCCGGCGGCGCGGGCTGACGTGACGGGCAAGGCGCAGCCGTCGCGGGCGCGGCCGGTCTGGGTGGCGGGCGCCCTCGTCCTGCTGGCCGTCACGATGGTCGCCGGGCTGCTCGGCGGCGCGGCGGACATCTCGCCGTGGCAGGTGGTCCTCCAGGTGGTGGACTGGCTGCCGTTCGTCTCGGCCGACTCGGGCCTCGCGCCGGTCGAGCAGGGCCTGCTGTACGAGCTGCGCCTGCCCAGAGTGCTCGTCGCCGCGGTCGTGGGCGGGCTGCTGGCCATGGCCGGGGCCGGGTACCAGGGCGTGTTCCGCAACCCGCTGGCCGACCCGTACCTGCTGGGGGCCGCCTCCGGCGCCGGGCTGGCCACGACGCTGGCCATCGTGCTGCTGCCGGGGACGAGCGCGAGCATCCCCGTCGCCGCCTTCGCGGGGGCGGTGGGCGGGGTGTTCCTGGCGTACACGCTGGGCAACGCGGCCGGCCGCTCCGGCGGCGGCACCGCGACGCTGGTGCTGGCCGGGGTCGCGGTGACGTCGTTCCTGACCGCGATCCAGACGTTCGTCCAGCAGCTCAAGGTCGAGCAGCTGGAGCGCATCTACTCCTGGATACTCGGCGACGTCGGCGGCGGGTGGGACCAGCTCACGCTGGTCCTGCCGTACGCCGTCGTCTCGGCCACGCTGCTCCTCCTGCACGGCCGGATGCTGGACGTGCTCAGCGTCGGCGACGAGGAGGCCGGCAGCCTCGGCGTACGCGCCGGCCGGGTGCGCCTGACCGTGCTCGTGGCCGCCTCCCTGGCCACCGCGTCGGCGGTCGCGGTGAGCGGGCTGATCGGGTTCGTCGGCGTGGTCGTGCCGCACGTGGTCCGGCGGCTGGCGGGCAGCTCGTACCGGATCGTGCTGCCGCTGTCGCTGATCGGCGGCGCGGCGTTCCTCGTGCTGGCCGACCTCATCGCCCGTACCGTGATCGCGCCGGCGGAGTTGCCCATCGGCGTCGTCACGATGTTCGTCGGGGCGCCGTTCTTCGTCGGCGTGCTGCGCATGACCCGGCGGGTCGCCACGTGATCGGCGCGCGGGCCCTGTCGGTGCGCCTCGGCGAGCGTGACGTGCTGACCGGCGTCGACCTGCGCGTACGGCGCGGCGAATGGCTGGCGATCATCGGGCCCAACGGCGCGGGCAAGTCCACGCTGCTCAAGACCGTCGTCGGCGCCGTCACCCCGCACCGGGGCGACGTCGTCGTGGACGAGCGGCCCGCCGCCGGGCTCAAGCCCCGCGAGCGCGCCAGGCTGCTGGCCTACGCCCCGCAGGCGCCCGCCCTGCCGCCCGACATGACGGTCTTCGACTACGCGCTGCTGGGGCGCACGCCGTACATCCCCTATCTGGGACGGGAGAGCCGGCACGACCGCGAGGTGACCGCGTCCGTGCTCGACCGGCTGGACCTGACCTCCTTCGCCGGACGCCGCGTCGGCGAGTTGTCCGGCGGCGAGCGCCAGCGCGTCGTGCTGGCCAGGGCTCTGGCCCAGCAGGCCCCCGTGCTGCTGCTCGACGAGCCCACCACCGCGCTCGACCTCGGCCACCAGCAGCAGGTGCTCGAACTCGTCGACCGGCTCAGGCGCGCCGACGGCCTGACCGTCGTCACCACCCTGCACGACCTGACCGTCGCCGGCCTGTACGCCGACTCCCTCATGCTGCTGGCCGACGGCCGCGCCGCCGCCGCGGGCCGTCCCGACCAGGTGCTCACCGAGTCCCTGATCGGACGGCACTTCGACGCCCGTGTCAAGATCGAGCCGGGCCCGGACGGCCGGCCCGTGGTCCACCTGGTACGAGGGGGAACGTGAAACTGACCTATCGCGTGGAGGAGGGCACCCGGCTGGGCTCCCTGCTGTGGGAGTTCGGGCCGGGCTTCCGCATGATCTCCTCGGCCATGCTCGGCGGCGGCATCGGCCCCCGCGAGTGGGTGCTGAACGCCCAGGTGGTCGCCGGTTACGCGCGGATGGACCCGGTCGACCACCTGATCTCGCTGGGCCCGTCCGGACCCGGCGTCGGCATGCTGACCGCCGCCTCGGTCGACCGGTACGTCCGGGCCGCCGACGGGGGAGCCGAGGCCGTGGCCACCGTCGGGCTGCGCGTCCCCACCTGGGCCGCCGCCCCGGAGGGCGCCGCCGACCCCGAGCTCGCCCCCATGAAGGTCGGCACCGTCAACATCGTGACCGTCCTGCCCGTGGCCATGACCGACGCCGCCCTGGTGAACCTGGTCATGACCGTCACGGAGGCCAAGACCCAGGCGCTGCTGGAGGCCGGTTTCCCCGGCACGGGCACGGCCTCGGACGCCGTCTGCGCGGTGGTCCCGGACCACGGGCCCGAGGAGCTCTTCGGCGGCCCGCGCTCGGAGTGGGGAGCCCGCGCGGCCCGCGCCGTCCACGCCGCCGTCCGCCGCGGCGCCGAGGCGTGGCGTCCCGGCGACTACCCGGGCGCCCGTCCCTCCGGCGGGGACGGCCCCGACGGGGTCATCCGGCCGGACTGACCGGCCCCGCGGCCTCGAAGCCGTAGTCCTCGTACGCGCCGCGCGGGGTGACGTGGCCCGACTCCAGGTCGGCCAGGATCGCCGCCGGGTCCCGTTCGGACGGGGGGCCGAGGCCGCCGCCGCCCGTCGTCTCCACGACGAACGCCTCGCCCGCCGCGAACCGTACGTTGTTCACCTTCGAGGCCAGGCGTTCCATCCGCCCGTCCAGGTGACGCCGGTGGAAGCCGCCCACGCGGCCGGGCAGGCCGCCGTCCCGGCCCGGGGGCGGCAGGCGGAGGCGGTCGCCGCGGGTGGTGACGTGGCAGTCGGCCAGGAAGCGGTAGACCGTACGCGAGCCGAGCCCGCCCCTGAAGCGGCCGGGGCCGCCGGAGTCGGGGATCGTGCCGATGGACTCCACGATCAGCGGGCAGCGGCTCTCCACCGGCTCGGCCTGCGGCACCGAGTTGCGGCCGATGCCGAAGTGCACGCCCGTCGCGTCGGGACCGTCCAGGCCGGGCCGGGCGCCGACCCCGCCGAAGTCGTAGGACAGATGGATCCAGTACGGCGCCCCCACCGCCGCGATCGAGAACGGCTGCAGGATCCCGCTCGCCGCGATCGCCCGTTCCGGCACCGCGTCACCCAGCGCCTGGAACACGGCCTCCATGGCGGCGTAGATGGGGACGTACCGGCCGCCGCAGGGGTGGGGGGAGCGGGCGTTCAGCAGGGAGCCCTCCGGCAGGACGACCTCGATCGCGCGCAGGCAGCCGTCGTTCATCGGGATCGTGGGATCGAGGAAGCAGCGCACCGCGAAGACGGCCGCGGCGAGCGACTGCGACGCCGAGGCGTTGATCGCGGCGGGCACCTGCGGCCCGGTGCCGGTGAAGTCGAGTACGGCCGCGTCGCCGCCGAGCGTCACGGCGACGCGGACGTGATGGGCCACGCCGGGACGCACGCCGTCGTCGTCGATCGGGTACGACGCCTCGAACCGCCCCCGGGGCAGCTCGGCCAGCGCCGCGCGGGTCCGGGTCTCGGTGTGGTCGAGGTAGTCCTCGACGCCCGCGGCCAGCCCGTCCTCGCCGTGCTCGGCCATCAGGGACTCCAGGCGGGCGGCGGCCACCGCCGTCCCGGCCACCAGCGCCCGTACGTCGCCCATCACCTTGTCGGGTGTACGGCTGTTGGCCCGCAGGATGGCCTCGACGGCCGGTTCGAGTCCGTCCCGGGTGGCCAGGCGGACCGGCGGGAGCTGGAGCCCTTCGAGGAAGACGTCGGTGGCCAGCGGGGCCATGCCGCCGGCCGACAGCCCGCCGAGGTCGGAGACGTGGATCATGGTCGCGGTGAAGTACGCCGGGACGCCGCCGGCGAACACCGGCCGGTAGACCAGCAGGTCGTTGGTGTGCACGCCGCCCCGGTAGGCGTCGTTGAGCGCGTACGCCTCGCCGGGCCGCATGGTGTGCGGCGGGAAGTCCTTCAGCAGCTCGGGCAGGGCCACCTTCAGGGCCATGCTGTTCATCAGCGTGGTGGCCATGGACTGCGCGATCAGGCGGCCCCCGGCGTCCAGGACGGCCGCCGAGGCGTCGGAGCCCTCCACGACGAACGTCGACCACGCCGAGCGCACCACCACGATGCCGGCCTCCTCGGCGGCCACGACCAGCGCGTTCCTGAGCACCTCGGCGGTCAGCGAGTCGTTCACGCGGCGCCGTCCCCGGTCAGGAGCACGGCTCCGGCGGCGCCGGGCGCGGCGTGCCAGCCGGGCGGGACGACGATCGTGGACTCGGCGTCCTCGACGATCGCCGGGCCGGCCACGTGATCCAGCGTGGCCCGGGTGTGCACGGGGACGTCGGCGTACCCCCCGGCCTCGGGGAAGTACGCCCTCCTCCGCCCGGGTATCCCTGCCCGCGCGCCCGTGGCGGGCGGCGGGGTGGCGGGGACGGCGGGCGCGGAGGCGTCGGTGACGCGGACGCGGTAGCTGACCAGCTCGATCTCCCCTTGCTGCGCGATCCCGTACACCTGCGCATATTTCGCGAAGAATCGGGACTCAAGCTCTTCCCGTGACTCCGACCACTCCACTGTCAGCTCGTGCGACTGGCCCCTGAACCGCACGTCCACCGACCGCGCCACCCGCACCTCCGGGACCCCGAGGTCGGCGGCGGCCTCGGCGGCCAGCCCGGCGAAGATCCCTTCCGGGTCGCCCGCGTCCAGCCGCGACAACACCCGGTCCGTCGACAGCGCCCCCGCCAGCAGCCCCGCCGCCGAGGCCACCCCGCAGTACGCCGGCACCACCACCGTCGTGATCCCGAACCGCCGTGCCACCCCGGCCGCGTGCATCGGCCCCGCGCCCCCGAACGCCACCAGTGCGAACCCGCGCGGGTCGATCCCGCGCTGGACCGTCACCACGTGCACGGCCGAGGCCATGGCGGCGCTCACGATCTCGTGCACGGCGTGCGCCGCCGCCTCCCGCGACACCCCGAGCGGCCCGGCGAGCCGGTCCAGGGCCTTGGCCGCGAGCGGCGCGGAGAGCGGGATCGAGGCCGAGGAGAGGTAGCCGAGCACGAGGTTCGCGTCCGTGACGGTGGGGTCGCCGCCGCCGAGCCCGTAGCAGGCGGGGCCGGGGGAGGAGCCCGCCGAGCGCGGGCCCACGCGCAGCGCGCCCGCCGGGTCCAGCCACGCGATGCTGCCCCCGCCCGCGCCGACCTCGGCCAGGTCGATGGCGGGCGTCTTGATCGGCACGCCGGTGCCCGCGCGCCGCCCGCCGAAGCTGCCCTTGCCGCCCACGTGGAACTCGTGGGTGATCTCCGGACGGCCTCCGCGCACCACGCACGCCTTGGCCGTCGTGCCGCCCATGTCGAAGGAGATCACGTCCGGCAGCCCGGTGCCCGCCGCCGCCAGCACCCCGGCGGCCGGTCCCGACTCGATGGCGGCCACGGCGCGTCCGGCGGCCAGCTCGGCCGAGATCACCCCGCCGCCCGACTCCATGACGTGGACGGGGGCGTGGATCCCGATCGCGGCCAGGCATTCGCGCAGGCGGGACAGGTAGGAGGCCATCAGCGGGCCGATGTAGGCGGACATGATGGTCGTGGTGGCGCGCTCGTACTCGCGGATCTCCGGCCAGATCTCGCAGGAGGCCACCACGTGCGGCACGCGTTCGCGCAGGATCGCCGCCACCTGCCGTTCGTGGGCGGGCTCGGCGTAGGAGTGCAGCAGGCAGACGGCCGCCGAGGTGATGTCGCGCCGGGCGATCTCCGCCGCGGCCCGCCGTACCGAGGCGGGGTCGAGGGGGGTCAGCACGTCGCCGCGGGCCGAGACGCGCTCGTCCACCTCGAAGCAGTCGCCGGGTGCGACCGGGGGAGGGGGCGGCGTGAAGCGCAGGTCGTACCGGTCCTCCTCCACGCGGGCGTAGCGGCCGAGCGGGACGACGGCGCGGAAGCCCCGGGTGGTCACGAACGCCACCCGCGCGCCCGTACGTTCGAGCACCGCGTTGGTGGCCAGCGTGGTGGCGTGCACGACCCGGGTGACCCGCGCGGGGTCCGCGGATCCGAGCACGCGAGTAACACCGGTGACTATGCCGGCGATGGGGTCGTCGTGGGTGCTCAAACACTTGGCCACGGCGGCGACGCCGTCCGGGCCGCTCAGGACCACGTCAGTGAAGGTGCCGCCGACATCGACGCCGATCGCGTACCCCATCCCGGTACGTTAAGGCCCCGAGCAAGCGCTTGTCTATGTATCGATCTCTTGACTTACCGCATCTGATTGGGAACCTGGACCTATTCAGTGTTTGGAGCAAAGATGGCGCGCATCACAGCTCTGGCGGGCGGCGTGGCGGCGCTGCTCGTGCTGCTCGCGATCCCCTCGATCCCCGCCGCGGCGCACAACCATCCCAGCGGCATCACCGATCTGGTGACCCCCGCCGTGGTGCGCGTGGAGGCGGTGTCCCACGTCGAGATCACCCTGCTCGACCACATCGGCGAGCTCAAACACGTGGAGCGCTCCTACGACATCCCGTTCGCGTCGGGCACCGGGACGGTCGTCAACCCCGAGGGTGACGTCGTCACGCTCAGACGCAACGCGGTCAACCCGGACGACGTCGCCGTGTACGCCGCCAACAAGATCTTCGCCGAGCACCACAAGGTCAAGATCCCGCTGGACTACGAGAAGCACACGCTCAAGGACGACCAGCTCAACCACCACCTCCAGGAGTGCTACCCGCCGAAGACCAGCACCGCCACCTGCATCATCGACGTCACCACCGACATCACGGTGTTCCCCAACGTCTCGCCGGCCAGCGAGACCGGCCTGAAGTACAAGTGCATCAAGGCCGGCAAGACCCCCGACACCCCCGCCGTGCTGATCCCGCTCACCCCCGCCTCCGGCGGCGTCGGCGTGCCCACCGCGCCGCTCGCCGACAAGGTGCCCGAGCAGGAGGGCTCGCCGACCAACGTGGCCGGCTTCCTCGGCCGGCCGGGCCCGAAAGTCCAGGAGACCGTGCAGATCGCCCACCTGTCCAAGGGCGGCCAGGCCGGCGCGACCGGCAGGCCGTTCGCCGACCCGGAGAAGAAGGTCGACGAGCCGGTCAAGCTGGGCGCGCTGGCCGACCAGGGTCTGGCCGGGGCGCCGGTGATCGGCGACAAGGACGGGCACGTCATCGGCATGCTCATCGGCGGCGGCAAGGAAGCCACCATGCTGGGCGTCAGGGAGATCACCGCCACCCTGGCCGCGGCCAAGGTCGCGCCGCGCAGGGGCGCGATCGACACCGCCTTCGAGGCGGCGCTGACCCGCTACCACACCAAGTACTACACGGAGGCGGCGCCGGGCTTCCAGCGTGTGCTGGAGCTCTATCCCGGCAACGTGGTGGCCGCCAACCTGCTGAAGACGTCGCTGGCCAAGCGCGGCGGGCCCGAGGACCAGGGCACCAAACAGGTGGCGGCGCCCCCGTCGCGGTCCACGCCGTTGTGGCCGTTCCTGCTGGCGGCCGGGGTGCTGTTCCTCGCCGCGGGCGGCGGGGCGTACCTGTTGTGGCGGCGGCGCGCGCCGGAGAAACCGATCGAGCTGCCACAACCCCTTCCGGCGGCCGGGCCGTTCGACGAGGGCGCGAGCCAGACCGTCGTCGTACGGCGCTCGCAGCCGTTCCAGGTGGCCGCCCAGCAGCAGCAGGTGATGACCGCCCCCGACTCCCCGCCGGTCAAGTACTGCACCTCGTGCGGGATGAGGCTCGGCCCGGCCCATCGTTTCTGCGGCTACTGCGGCCATCCCATCGAGACGTGATGCAATTGAACGACAGATCGCTCATCGGCCAGGAGGTGGCCGGGTACTACATCGAGGACATCGTCGGCAAGGGCGGCATGGCCGTCGTCTACCTGGCGCTCGACCCCCGGCTCAGCCGCCGCGTGGCGTTGAAGATCCTCAACCCGGTGCTCTCCGTCGACGACAGGTTCCGGCAGCGGTTCATCCTGGAGTCGAGGACCGTCGCCAGCATCGAGCACCCCAACATCATCCCCATCTACGAGGCCAACGCCGACGCCGACGGCGTCCTGTACATCGCCATGCGCTACGTCGACGGCCTCGACCTGCGCCGGCTCATCTACGACCGGGGGCCGCTGCCGCTCGCCCAGGCCAACCAGATCTTCGCCCAGACGGCCGCCGCGCTCGACGCCGCGCACGCCCACGACCTGATCCACCGCGACGTGAAACCGGCCAACATCCTGCTGGCCGGCGACCACGTCTACCTCACCGACTTCGGCATCACCAAGCACCGCTCGTCGATCTCCGGGCTGACCCAGACCGACCAGTTCATCGGCACGCCGAGGTACATGTCGCCCGAGCAGATCAACAAGGAGCACATCGACGGCCGGTGCGACCAGTACGCGCTGGCCTGCGTGGTCTACGAGGCGCTGAGCGCGCGGCTGCCGTTCCAGCGGGAGAACGACATCGCGCTGCTGTGGGCGCACCTGGCCGAGCACCCCGCGCCGCTGTCGCAGCTACGACCGGAACTGCCGCCGCAGGTGGACGTCGTGATGACGCGGGCGCTGGCCAAGGCGCCCGAGGAGCGCTACGCCACCTGCACCGAGTTCGTGACCGCGCTGCGCGACGCGATCAGCGACCAGGAGGCCGGGCCCGGCGGCGGGCCTTCCTCCGGCCCCCACCTGATCCCGCACGCCGTCCCGCCCACGGGTCCGCACACAGGCCCGTCCACAGGGCCCCGTACCGGCCCTCAGGCGGCCCCACAGACGGGAGCGCGGCAGATCCCGTACGGAGTGCCGCAGACGGGCCCGCGCGGCCTGGGGCGGCCCTCGGGGCCGCACGCGGCACTGGGCGGGCATCCGCAGGGGGCGCCCACCCAGCCCTCGGCGCCGGCGAAACGCCCCGGACGGCTGCCGATCGTGGCCGTCACGCTCGTGGCCGCCGTGGCCGCGCTGGCCCTGGTCGCGATGATCATCTTCAACCACCGCGGCGACACCTGGTCCCGCTACGCCGCCAGCGCCGCCGCGCCGCTCACCTTCGAGTACCCGGGCGACTGGACCGCGCGCACCCACCAGGACCTGTTCGCGCTGGCCTCGCCGCACGCCACCGAGTTCGAGTCCCTGTTCGTGGCCGGTCCCGGCGCCGACTGGTCGGCGGTCTCCCAGATCGTCGCCGACGACCCCGACAGCGCCACGGGCGTGTACGTCCAGGTCTCCGACACCCTGGACGCGGGCGGCGACTCCGAGCAGATGAAGAGCAAGATGGACAACCTGCTGCCCGGCCAGGTGGACCTGGGCAAGCCGGTCCAGGACCAGGCGGGCAACAGCCCGGCCACCCGCTTCGACGGCGCGCTGCACGACCCGGCGAGCGGCACCCGGCTCGGTTTCGTCAGCTACGTGATCGACCGGCAGCCCAAGACCATGCTCGTGATGTACTTCTGCGCCAAGAACACCTGCGACGACGCCGTCCAGACGCGCGTGCGGCAGAGCGTGCGGCCCTCGTAGACTTGTAACTGACTTGTGCCCGGCTTGACCTGGGTGTTCAAGCCGGGCATCCGGCGTCTACCCTCCGCGTGTGGGCATTCGAATCGTCATCGCCGACGACCAGGCGATGGTCAGGGCCGGGCTGCGCATGGTCGTCGAGAGCGACCCCGGCATGGAGGTCGTCGGCGAGGCCGGCGACGGGCGTGAGGCCATCGCGGTGGCCCGGCGCACGAGACCGGACATCGTCCTCATGGACATCTCCATGCCCCGGCTCGACGGGCTGGCGGCGGCCAAGGAACTGCTCGACACGCCGTCGCCGCCCAAGGTCATCACGCTGACCACGTTCGACACCGACGAGAACCTCTACGCCGCGCTGCGCGCCGGCACCAGCGGGTTCCTGCTGAAGGTGTCGCCGCCCGAGCAGCTCCTGGAGGCGATCAGGGTGGTGCACGCCGGCGACGCGCTGCTCGACCCGGCCGTGACCAGCCGGGTCATCGCCACCTTCGCCGGGCGCGCCGACCCCACGCCCTCGCCCATGCTGGCCGAGCTGACGCCGCGCGAGCTGGAGGTGCTGCGGCTGCTGGCCCGGGGCCTGACGAACGCCGAGATCGCCAGGGACCTGTACGTCGGCGAGGCCACGGTCAAGACGCACGTGGCCAGGGTGCTGATGAAACTGTGCCTGCGCGACCGCGCCCAGGCGGTCGTCTTCGCCTACGAATCAGGGGTTGTGCGTCCAGGAGACGCCTGAGGTTTGACGGATAGGGGGGTATCTATGTGTATATTTTCCGTGAGAAGGCGGTAGTAACAGGAGATATTTCATGCCATCGTTCCCCCGGGTGCTGTTCGACGAGGCCCACAGCGAGTCGTGGACCATCCGCCGCGAGGTCGCCGAGACCATCAATCCCGCCCATCCCGACGACAACAGCTACGCGCGCGCCGCCGGCGCGCTGCGCCATCTGGGGCACGAGGTGCTCGCCCACACCGAGGGCGCTCTCACGCACGAGACGCTGTCCGCCCATGACGTCCTGGTGATCGCCCACCCGTCGGGCGACCGGTGGGAGCGCACCACCGGCCAGGGCAGCCCGGTCTTCGCCGCCGCCGAGCTGGACGCGGTCGAGTCGTTCGTGGCCGAGGGCGGCGGGCTCGTGGTGCTGGCCGAGGAGGAGCAGGACAAGTACGGCAACAACCTCGCCGACCTGCTCGCCCGCTTCGGCGTCGGCGTCGGCCACACCACCGTGCGCGACCCGAGGAACGCCCATCGCGAGGTCGCCACCTGGGTGCTCGCCGAGCGCGCCACGGGCGACGGCGTGCTGGCCGGTGTGCAGCGGGCCTGCTTCTACCGCTCCGGCGTGCTGACCGCGCCCGAGCATGGAACGGTCCTGTTCGCCACCTCGGCCACCGCCGACCCGGCGGGCGCGCCGCTGGCCGTCGTACTGCGGCACGGCAAGGGCCGGGTCGTCGTGTTCGCCGACTCCGACCTGTTCGGCGACGACTCGATCGAGGACTACGACCACCGCACCCTGTGGGGCAACGTGGTCACCTGGGCCGCCCGAGTACCCGGCGGTGACGAGGCCGCCGGAACCCGGGACGAGGCCAAGGCCGCCCTGTTCGCCCGGCTCAAGGCGGCCGTGGAGGAGCTGCGGCCGCTGCAGGTCAAGGACGGCTCGGTGCCGGAGGAGAAGGAGCGGGCCAAGGCGCTGGTCGCCGAGATCGGCCGCTGCGTGGGCGAAATTTCGCCTTATTTCGCCCATGACGCCGCGTACCTCCAGGCCGTCCAGAACGACCTGGCCGCGTGGGTCGAGCAGGACCTCGGCGTGCCCGACTTCCTGGACGCCCTGAACCTCTTCCACCCCGACACCCAGCGCGTGGACGGCCTGGAGCACGTCGTCGTGTTCCCCATGTACACCCAGAACGGCAACCTCACCCGCAACATCGAGGCCGTCTGGATCCGGACGATCTGGCCCGACTGGCTGGCCCGGCTGGAGGCGGGCGGCTACGACAACCCGATGTTCGTGCCGATCGCGTTCGAGGACTTCACCTCCGGCTACGAGACCCACTCGGCCGTGTTGTTCCCCGAGACGGTCGCCGTCCGGACGACGCCCGAGCGCTTCACCTGGGGCGGCATCTTCGCCGACCGCGAGTCGGCCAGGTTCCGCCGGGTCTCGGCGGCCGCCGCCGCCACGCTGCGGCTCGACCTGCCGCCGGACGCCGCCCGGCTGCTGGACTCCCAGCAGCTCGCCCAGGACACGTTCGTGTTGTGGGACCTGATCCACGACCGTACGCACAGCCACGGCGACCTGCCGTTCGACCCGTTCATGATCAAGCAGCGGATGCCGTACTGGCTGTACTCGCTGGAGGAGCTGCGCTGCGACCTGACCGCGTTCGGCGAGGCCGTGGAGCTGGAGGGCAAGGGCGTCCCGCACGCCCGGTACGTGCAGCTCGCGATCCTGTTCGACCGGCTGTTCCGGTTCCCGGTCACCGGTGACCGGGTGCGCAACTACGACGGGCTCGGCGGCCAGCTGCTCTTCGCCTACCTGCACCGCAACGACATCGTGCGCTGGACCGACAACCGCCTCACGATCGACTGGGAGCGCGTCGCCGACGGCGTGGCCGACCTGCGGGGCGAGGTCGAGAAGTTGTACCGCGACAGCATCGACCGGTCCAAGCTGGCCCACTGGCTGGCCGCGCACGAACTGGTCAGCGCGTACGTCCCGCCGGCCCCTGGCTCGGTGTGGGCCAAGGGCGTCCAGGCGCTGCCGGAGGAGCAGAAGGCCAAGGTGGACGCGGTGCTGCCGGACGAGTTCCCGCTCAGCATGTTCTACGAGGCCCTGCGCCGTAAGCTGACGGACGTGGTCGATTCGACTAAGGGGATCCGCGCATGATCATCCTGGTGACGGGGGCCGGCGGCCCCACCGGAGAGGCAGTCTCCGAGCACTTCCGCAAGCAGGGTCACACCGTGATCGGTGTCGACAAGCAGGACGTCGATCTGCTCGACCGCGCGGCCGTACAGGATCTGGCCGCGCGGATCGACGCCGAGCACGGCCGTGTGGACGGTGTGGTCCACCTGGTCGGCGGCTGGCGCGGCTCGCGCACCTTCGCCGACACCCGCCTGGAGGACTGGGACGACCTGCACGACCTGCTGATCCGTACGCTCCAGCACGTGTCGCTGGCCTTCGAGCCGCTGCTGCGCAAGAGCGACAACGGCCGGTTCGTGATCGTCTCGGCCAAGGCCGCCGAGCGCCCGACCGCGGGCGGTGCGGCCTACGCGGCGGCCAAGGCGGCCTCGGAGGCGTGGACGCTCTCCCTGGCCGACGCGCTGTCGGGCACCGACGCGGCGGCGGTCATCCTGGTGGTGAAGGCCCTGGTCAACGACGCGATGCGGGCCGCGAAGCCCGAGGCGAGGTTCGCCGGTTTCACCGACGTCGGCGACCTGGCCGAGGCGATCGCCGGTCTCTACGACCGTCCCGCCGCAGACATCAACGGCACCCGATTGGACCTCACTTCTTGATCCCCCGGCACGACCCCCAGCTCAAGGCGTTCGCCAGCGACAACTACGCCGGCGTGCACCCCGAGATCCTCCAGGCCATCGTCCAGGCCAACGGCGGTCACCAGATCGCCTACGGCGACGACGTCTACACCGAGGCGCTGCGCCAGGTCTTCCAGCGGCACTTCGGCGACTCGGCGCAGGTCTGGCCGGTCTTCAACGGCACGGCGGCGAACGTCGTCTCGCTGCGCTCGATGACCGCCCACTGGGAGGCGGTCATCTGCGCGGAGAGCGCCCACATCCACACCGACGAGGGCGGCGCCCCCGAGGTGGCGGGCGGCATCAAGCTGCTCACCGTGCCCACGCCCGACGGCAAGCTCACCCCCGAGCTGATCGACCGCCAGGCGTGGGGCTTCGGGGACGTGCACCGGGCCCAGCCCAAGGTGGTGTCCATCTCCAACACCACCGAGTGGGGCACCCTCTACACGCCCGAGGAGATCGCGGCGATCTGCGCCCACGCGCACGATCTCGGCCTGCTCGTCCACCTCGACGGCTCGCGCCTGACCAACGCGGCCGCCGCGCTGGACGTCCCGATGCGGGCGCTGACCACCGACGCGGGGGTCGACGTGCTCTCCTTCGGCGGCACCAAGATCGGCCTGCTGTACGGCGAGGCCGTCGTGGTGCTCAACCCGTCGGCGGCCACCGGCGTCGACTACATCCGCAAGACGTTCATGCAGTTGTCGTCCAAGATGCGGTTCGTCTCGGCCCAGTTCGAGGCGCTGCTGTCGGGCGACCTGTGGTTGCGCAACGCGCGGCAGGCCAACGCCATGGGGCGGCGGCTGGCCGAGGCCGTGTCGCGCATCCCGGGCGTCACGCTGCCCCGGCCCGTGGAGGCCAACGCGGTCTTCGCGATCCTGCCCAAGGACGTGACCGAGCGGCTGCAGAAACGCTTCCGCTTCTACACCTGGAACGAGGCGACCGGCGAGGTGCGCTGGATGTGCGCCTTCGACACCACCGAGGCCGACGTGGACGCGTTCGCGGCGGCGGTCGCCGAGGAGATGCGAGCCTGACCTGAGGTCAGCGGGCGTGCCGCTCCGCCTGGGTGGCCAGGCGGGCGGCCTGCCAGCCGCCCATGCCGTGCACGGCGGGCCCGGGCGGCGTCGAGGCCGAGCAGAGGAACACCCCCGGCAGCGGGGTGCGCCACGGCGCGGGCGACCAGACCGGCCGCCTCAGGAACTGGGCCAGGCTGTTGAGCCCGCCGCCGATGTCGCCGCCGACCAGGTTGGGGTTGACCGCCTCCAGGTCGGCGGTGGTCATCGTGTGCCTGGCCAGCACCCGGTCACGGAAACCCGGGGCGTGGCGCTCGATCTGGTCCTCGACGGCGTCCGTCAGGTCCGCGGTCGAGCCGTTGGGCACGTGGCAGTAGGCCCACAGCGTGTGCCCGCCCCTGGTCGGATCGGCCGCGTACGGCTGCACGGCCAGCACGTACGGGCGCATCGAGTGCCGTCCGGCGGCGACCTCGGCCTCGGCCACGGCGATCTCCTCCAGCGTGCCGCCGAGGTGCACGGTCGCGGCCCGGCCGACCTCCGGGTCACGCCACGGCACCGGCCCGTCGAGCGCCCAGTCCATCTTGAAGACGCCGGGCCCGTAGCGGTAGCGGCTCAGCGCGCGGCGGTACCGGGGAGGCAGGTCGGCCATCGCGAGGAACTGCCGGGGCGTCACGTCGAGCACCACCGTACGGGCGTCGAGCTCGTCGAGCCGCTCCACCCGGTGACCGGTGACCGCCTGGCCGCCCAGCGACCGGAGCTCGGCCACCAGGGCGTCGGCCAGCACTTGGGAGCCGCCTCGTACCAGCGGCCAGCCGACCAGGTGCGCCAGCGCCCCGAGCGCCAGCCCGTAGCCGGCGCTGGTGGGGGAGCGCAGGTCGAGCATCGAGTGCGCGGCCAGCCCGGCGAGCAGCGCCCGGCCCTCCACCGTACGCAGCGCGCCCCGGGCCAGCACCGTGGCCGGCAGCAGGGCCGCGGCCCCGAACCTGGCGGCCCGAGCGAACTCGCGCGGCGTGGCCCGCCACGGCCCGAGCGGGCTGAGCAGCAGTTCCATGAGCGGGAACCCGGCCCGCGCCGCCGCCCCGACCGTCGCCTGCCACACCCGGCCGTCCCTGCCCAGCCCCTCGGCCGTACGGGCGGCGTCGCGGTGCAGCAGCACGGCCGGACGGTCGTCGAGCGGATGGGCCAAGGCCACCGGCGGATGGACGAACTCGACCCCTTCGAGGCGGAGCGCCCGGAACGCCGGGGAGGCCAGCGTCATCGCCATCACGGTGGCCCCGAGGTCGTGCACCCGGCCGGGGAGCGTCAGCTCGCCGGAACGCAGCCCGCCGCCGAACCGGTCGCCCGCCTCCAGCAGCAGCACCTCGCGCCCGGCGCGGGCCAGCATGACCGCGGCCATCAGCCCGTTGGGGCCCGATCCCACGACGACGGTCTCGGCCCTTGCGGTGATCACGGCGTCGCGGGGGTCAGGAGGCCAGGATCGACGGGTAGGGCTGCGCGCCGCGCTGCTTGAGCAGATCGGTCATCAGCTTGATCTCGCCGCTCTGCCCCTGGACGATCTTCTGGGCCATGCTGACCACCTCGTCCCGCTTGGACAGCTTCAGCAGCCCCTCGGCCATCTCCACGCCGCCCTCGTGGTGGCGGATCATGAGCTGGAGGAACAACACCTCGGCCTGGGCGCCCTGCAGCTCCTTGAGCTTGGCCAGCTCCTGCGGCGAGGCCATGCCCGGCATCGCGCCCGGCGCCGTGGGCGTGGCGCCGTGGCCGTGGCCCGCCATCCACGCCATCGGCCGCTGGTCGGTGGCCTGGCTGAGATCCCACTGCTGCAACCAGCCCTGGAACATGCCGCGCTGGTTGGACTGCGTGGTGATGATGTCGAAGGCGAGGTTCCTGATCTCTCTCGCCGGGTTCTTGTCGCGCACGACGAACGCCATCTCCACGGCCTGTGCGTGATGCGTGGCCATGTCGCGGGCGAACCCGGCCTCGGGCGAGGAGTCGCCGGGTGTGCCGTCCCTGCCGAACAGCAGGAACGCCGCGGCGACGAGCACCAGCACGGCGCAGACGATCAGAACGGGTTTTCTGGCGGACTTTTCCATGGCCAGTCCAGCGTACCCACCCCCCGCGCAAGCTGTGATCCGACGCTTATGCGCCACCTACAAGCCAGCCACCCGCGTGCAAACGCCAGTCTAAGCAGCACGTTGCTCACCCGCATACAGAACACTTAAACCGCCTATCGGCGGTCTTAGTCGGCGTCCGGATCCGGGCCCACGAACGAACCCAGGTTCGGCCTCGTGTACACGTATCCCCGATCGCGGAGACCGGCCATCGCCTTGCGAACCGTCACCTTCGCGACCCCGAACTCCTCGATCAGATCGCGTTCGGTTATGCGGCGCCCGGGAGGGTAGAGGCCGGACTCGACACGCTGCCCGATAACCCTCACGATCTGCTCCCACCTGGGCAAATCGTCCCGCCACATGATCATGACGAGAGCGTAGGGGCTCACGCCAGCACCCCCGTACGCAAGAGGCCGCACGCGGGCGCACACGGGCGCATAGGTACCTATAGACCGGGGTAGACCAAAGCGCATGGTGGGGCCGGGTCGGCGTCACACGACCGGTCCCACCATCCCTCAGATGTCGCCGCCGGCCTTCCGGTCAACGACGAACGTGCCGCGTCCACGGACCGCCATGAGCAACCCCTCGTCGCGCAGAATCTTGACCGCGCTGCGTACCGTGTCGCGGCCCAGCTCGTGATCGTGCATCAACCGCTGCTCCGTCGGGATCGGCCTGTTCGGCGGGAGAGTGCCGTCCTCGATCTGAGCTCGCAGAAGGTTCGCGAGCTGGACGTACAGAGGTGTCGGCCCGTCGTGGTCGATCGTCATGGCCATGGACCGTAGATGTCCCCCAAGATGGTCCATCAGCCGCCCACGTTTGCCTTCAGGGGCAGACGTTGGGAAACGTTTGGTCTAGCCTTGCGGTGCAGGGCCACTCATGAGTCGGGCCCGGCCTACGGCGTTCGCGCGCCAGGCTCGGGCCCTGATCGCACACTGGAGGTGCGACCTATGCGACAGCCTACGGGCACGCCCAGCCCCGCCCAAACCCCTCCCGGTCTCCCCCAAATCCCCTCCTGCGACGTCCAGCTCGACGCCGACGGCCAGCTGCTCGTCACTCACCGCGCGACCGGCGAGGCCGCGGTCGCGGCCGACGAAGAGCACGCGGTCATCGCCGGGATGATCCTGCGGATCCTCGCCGCCTGGAGGCCGCGGCCGTGAACGAGGAAGAGACCGCCGCCTACGGCGAGCAGCTCACGCGGCGCCACACGCCGATCGCAGCAGGAGACCTGTGATGGGCTTCCTGTTCTGCCTGGCATGCGGGGCCACCGTCGAGGAGAACGCCGACGGCGACTGGGAGAGCGCAACCGGAACTGCCTGCCGCAAGCGCACAGACGGCCACCTGGTCGAGCAGGTCATCCCGGACCCGGAGGGACCGGCGTGATTGGCCTCCGCTACATCCTCGACGACTGGGCACCCGACATGGACAGCTGGTCGTGGCAGATCAACGTCGACAACGAGGGCAATTGGCGGCTGACCCAGCACGGACTTCGCCGCACTCGCACACCATGGCGGCCGGCGAACGAGATGGACGCCTACGCCGTGGTTGTCATCCTCTACGAGCTCAACCAGGCCGGCGAGGTGCCCATCCCTGACGCGATCGCCGCCAAGACGGACAAGGCCGACCAGGATGCGCTCCTACTGAATTTCCAGACGCAAGGCTTCGGCATCCTGCTCCGACACCTGCTGCGCTGACGCGGCACCGCCCCCGTAAACGAAGAAGGCCCGGCCAGCGCGCCAACGCCGGCCGGGTTCTTCCAGCCCAGACACCAACTCTCCTTGGAGTCCAGAACCATGCACGACCCTACGATTACGCCCACCGCTGCGCCAGCCTTACAGGCGAAGCCGCCCGCACGGTGGCCCCTCATCCTCCTCGCCCTCCCCGCCGGCGTCGCCACCTGGTCCGGCTGGGTCGGGCTCGGCGAACGCACCGGGTTCGGCGTCGTCAAACCGCTGCCCGGCCTGCTCGACACCTTCGAGATCAACACGGCGATCACCCTGCCAATCGGCGTCGAAACGTATGCGGCCTACGCGCTCGGCGCGTGGCTGAACCGCTCCCCCCGCATCTCGGCCAGCACGCGCAGGTTCGCGAAGTGGTCCGCGATCGGGAGCTTGCTGCTCGGCATGCTCGGCCAGGTCGCCTACCACCTGCTGGAGCAGGCCGGGATCCAGCACGCCCCCTGGCAGGTGACCACCGTCGTGTCCGCACTCCCCGTCCT
Source organism: Nonomuraea spiralis (assembly GCF_014648435.1). GTDB lineage: Bacteria > Actinomycetota > Actinomycetes > Streptosporangiales > Streptosporangiaceae > Nonomuraea > Nonomuraea spiralis. The sequence goes on along the minus strand of NZ_BMRC01000006.1, from coordinate 376,838 downwards.
GGTGCTCGGCATGGGCGCCGGCCTCTCCCACATGATCGCCAGAGACCTCCATGCACCCGACGAGGTGCACGCACCCGAGCCCGTACCTGAACCGGCCGCCGAGCCGGAGCCAGACCCGGCGGCGGAGCAGGCGGTCGCCGAGCTGATCGCATGGACGCACCGCGTCGGCGACGGCCTTCCGCCCATCCCGGCCGGGGTCGAGGTGCGCGCACCCGAAGGCGCACCTGAGATGGACCCGCTGTGCACCTCCGCAGGTCAGCACTACCGTGTGATGCTCGCTGCGGGGAAGGTGCCGTCGGTGCGGCAGCTGAAGAAGGAACTGCGGATCGGCCAGGACAAGGCCAAGCAGGTGCACGCGCACCTGACCGCACTTGCCGACACCCGGACCCTTCCTCTGGAAGTGGCGTCATGACGGCGGCCGACACGTTCGAGCGCCCGCAGACGCCGCCGGACTTTTGGTCCGGGCCTACGCGCACCCGGCGTGTACTCCGGACGTTGCGGCAGGGCAAGTACGGGCGTCGCACGGCCAAGTTCTCCTTCAGGTGCGCCGCCGCCCCGGTCGCTGGGACCACGCTGCTGGCACAGGCCGGGTGGCGGTGGATCCGGGCCGACGACTACGCGGCGACCGACGACCTGATCTTCCGGGAGCGGGTGCGGACTCGGCGGCGCCGTCAGGCGTGGATGGCCGGCCTCACCTACCTGGGCGGGACGGTCGCGGCGACCGCCTGGTGGGACACGCGCGCGCCCGCGCTCGCGGCCGCCGCCCTGGCCGCGGTCGGCACCGCGGTCGAAGTACGTAGGCGGGTGAAGGACCGGCCGCTCCCGTTCAAGCTGCCCGGCAGGAAGGGCGGCACGCCGCAAGAGAATCAGGTGGTGCGGGCGGCGATCGACGCCAAGCTCGGCCGGGTCGAGGGCATGAAGTTGGCGTCGCCGGTGCTGACGGAGGATGGCGGCTGGTCGACGATCCTGCAGCTGCCGCCCGGCCAGCGTGCCCGCCACGCCTTGGGGAAGGAGGCCGACTTCGCCAGCGCGCTCGGCGTTGGAGAGAGCCAAGTCGTGTTCGAGTTGCTGCCTGAGCATGCCGGCCGCCTGGCCATCTTCGTGGCCAAGTCCGACCCGTTCCTCAAGCTGTACCCGTCGCCGCTGATCGGCCGCACCGAACCCTTGGACTTCTGGGCGGGTGTCCCGGCCGGCGTGAACGGCCGCGGCCGGGCCGAACGGCTCCGCCTGGTCGACGCCTCCCTGCTCGTCGCCGGCGAGCCGCGGGCCGGGAAGTCGGCGGCCGTGAACGGCATCATCGGCACGGCCGCGCTCGCCGTCACCCCGAAGATCCACCTGTTCGACGGGAAGGGGGCCGGGGATCACCGGCCGTGGCGGAAGATCGCTCACACGACGGTGAAGCGCAACGCCCAGGGCCTGCTCGCCCACCTGCGCAAGATGCAGGCACAGATGGAGCGCGTCTTCGACATGCTCGACGAGGCCGGCGGCAGTACGAAGCTCACCCCCGAGTTGTGCCGCCAGTTCGGCGTCGACGTCGAGCTGACGGTGGTGGACGAGACCCGCTACTACGTGACCTCCCCGCACGGCGCGGAGATCGTGGAGGCGATGGTGGACATCGCGTCCCGGGGCCCGGCGGCCGGGATCCTGCTCGTGCTGGCGACGCAGCGGATGACGACCGACGCCATCCCCGGGCCGTTGAAGGGTGTGTGCTCGCTGCGGTGGGCGATGCGCTGCCCCGACACCACCGCGAGCAACGCGGTGCTCGGGCAGGGCGCGGCCGGCGCCGGATACAACGCCTCCGAGATCCCGCGCTCGCACCGCGGTGTCGGCATCCTCGACGCCGACGGCTCCGACCCGGTCAAGATCAGGAGCTACTTTCTCGACGACGCCGGCACCGACCTCCAGGACCTGGCCGCGGTCGCGTACGAACTGCGGCGCGCAGCCGGAACTCTCCCGCCCGCCGAGCAGGAAGCCGCGACGGATCCGGTCGAGGAGATCCTGGCCGCGTTCGGCGACGCCGACCGGATGCACACGGCCGACCTGATCGAAGCGCTCGGTGCGGGCTGGACGGCCGGCCGTGTCGCCCAGGTCCTGAAGCCGCACGGGGTCACGCCGGGCCAGGTCGTGATCGACGGCGTCAACCGCAACGGCTACCGGCGGACCGACCTCGAAGCGCTCTTCGTCGCCGCCTGACCGAGGTCTATCCGGCCTCTACCGGCCGCGCCGGGTCTACCTCGCCTCTACCCGCTCCCACCTGCGAGGTAGGGGCGGTAGACCCGTCCGACCGCCCCTCAACTTGACTCTCTCCGGGCCTTGAAGGAGCCGTCATGGAGCTCGCCATCATCACCCTCACCCTGCTCGTCATCTACCTGGTCTGGGACCACTACCGGCATCCGAAGAAGGCCTGCCCTCGGTGCGTCGGGTCGGGCCGGAAGACGTCGCGGTGGAACGGCAAGGCGTACGGGCTGTGCCGGCGCTGCCGGGGGAAGGGCGAGGTGCGTCGGTAGGGGGGTGGCGCCCGGGTCGCTTCCCCACGCACCGGGCGCCACGCCTCTCAGGCTACCCATGCCGCCCCCTCTCCCTCTTCCCTTAGAAGAATCGAGCACATACTAGGTGTGAACCTCCCAGCCCCCCTGCGCGTCCCATGGCTCATGAGCAACGGTTCGACTCTAGAAATCACTACAGCCGGGATCATCGCAACATGCGCCCTGTTCTTCACGGTGGGCACGTTCTGGTGGATGAATGTACGGCAAGGTCGCCTACGCTCCTTCGCGCCACACACCTTTTCGGCGGCCATAAACAAGGAAAGGTTGCAGCTACGCCTCCCTTTGGTGTTCTACAACACTGGGGCCAAACCCATCGTTGTGACGGATTTGCGGATTCGATGGTTAGGCGAAGATGGAACACTGGTCGGCGTGCTCTTCTGGCACAGCACGCGCTCTCAACTGAAGCCGGAAAAGCCTGATGGCCACGAGTTCCCCGCCGTGTTCTCTCTGGAGGGCCGCAAGGCGCAGCAGCTGTTTGTGGAGTTCTGGATGCTCTGGGATGAGGTCCGAGTGCAACGCATGGATTACAAGATTCAAGTCCAAGTTAAGTTGGGCCACAAAAGCACATGGGCCGAACTCCTGGAGTTTACTCTCCACGGGGGGCGAATCCTCCACCCGGAAAACTTCATCACCTATAGCAATGATCCAGAATATCCAGTCCACCCTCATGATTTGCAGCTTGCAGAAAAAGCCTGGAAGAAACTCGACGAGCGATCAGCGTAAACAAGAAAGGCTGGCCCCCGCCTCCTCAATGAGGAAGCGGGGGCCGTTTCGTGTCGAACTATCGCTGACTGGACGGGAGGTCTGGCCGGGCCGTGTGCCGGGCCCGCCAGCCGGCCACCCACGACAGGGCGGTCGGGATCAGCGGGATGGTGACGGCCTCCAGCCAGTCGGGGAGGACCTCGATGAGGCTGTGGTCGGCGTCGACGGCCTGGAGGACCGCGGTGGCGGCCACGCTGCCGACGAAGGTGCCGAACGCGGCCCACTTCACCTTGGTCTCGGTGGGCGGCTTGCTGTAGCTGACGGGCTCTCCGTGCACGGGTCCTCCTCAGGACGTGGGGGTGGGAGACGGGGCGGGGGTGACCTTGACGCAGGCGAACCGGGGCAGGCCGGCCGCGTTGGAGCCGTTCGGCTTGCAGGTGGCCGTGTCGCCGCCGAGGCTGATCTCGAAGCCCTTCAGCGGCTTGACGAGCGCGTCGACGCCCGATCGGCTGTAGAAGGTGACCTTCCGCTCTGTGCTCTTGCAGCCGCCGTTCACGCTCTTCGCCAGGTTGTTGCGCTCGAGCACGCGGAGGTATCCGGTGCTCTTGGAGACGCAGCCGCCGTAGCTCTTGGCGGGCTCCGTCCAGGCGGCGACCGCCGCGGCGGTGCTGGCGCCGACGAGCAGCAGTGCGACGCCGGCCACGAGGCCGACGATGAGCTTCTTCACGGTTTCTCCGATCGGTTGAGGGCTGTCCAGCAGTCGGCGGTCCAGTCGGGGCCGGGGCCGAGGTGGTGCTTGGTCTTGAAGGCGGAGACGAGGGCCATCAGGTCGGGGTCTTCCGCCGTGTACGCCGTGCTGGTCTGGTTGGCGGCGCCGAGCGCCCGCCGCAGCGTGACGACGTGCTCGGAGCGGTCGCCCGGCCGGAGCTCCGGCAGCCGCGGCGCAGCAGGCTGGCGCTTGGCGAGCAGCCGGGCGACGTCGGCCCGAAACGCGCTCATGTCGATCGAGTGCGGGTCCGGTTTGCCACGGTTGACCTCGCGGTGCGCCATCACCCTGGAGGCGGGCAGCTCGTACTCGCGGCAGAGCTCGGCGCACAGCATGCGGTAGGCGAGCAGCTGCACACTGGGCCAGGCTTCGCGGCCGTTGTTCTCAGCCTCGATTCCGATCGACGAGCTGTTGTCGTGGTGCTCGCTCGTGGACGGCGCGTTGTGCCAGCAGCGGCCCGCCGCCACCACGAATATCGTGCCGTCCCTGCGCAGCCAGAACTGGGAGAGCGGCCCGTCGAGGCCAGGGCGTCCGTCGCGGACGATGTGCATGTCGTCCCGGCCGGCGGTGTGGTGGCAGACGACGCCCTCCACGCACGGCTGCGGGCCGTGGCCGCGCGTCTTCCAGCCGTCGACCTCGACGACGGGGAAGCCGGTCCGGCGGGCGATGGTGGCGAGCCTGGTAAGCCAGGGCATGATCAGGCTCCTCTGGTCGCGATGAACGAGATGACGGCCAGGACCACGCTGATGATCGACACTACGGCGGCCAGGGACGGGAGGGGCCACCGGCTCCGTTCGAGAGCCCGGATGCGGGCCTCATGGTCGGCGGCGTCTTTCACCAGCTCTCCGTGCGCCTGCGCGACCTGGGCGACCTCACCGCGAACACCGTCGATTTTGCGGTCCGTCTGCAGGAGCTGGTCGTAGATCTCTCTCGCTCCGATGGTGACGGGGCCGAGCGGGTCGAGCTGCGTCACAGGGCGCGCTCCGTTCATGGGTTGGATGGGTGGAGGGATGGGCCGCCCGCGCTCCCTTGGGGGCGACAGCGCGAGCCCGCGCGGGCGGCCAGTTCAGGTGTCGATGACGTCGCCGCCGCGCAGCGACGAGATGAGATCCATCAGGTCGGAGCGCAGATCGACGACGTCGCCTCTCAAGGTGTTGTAGTCGGAGCCGACCACCGTGGCGCCGTTGGACAGGATGGGGGCGTCGATCGTGTCGGCGTCGGGCACCGGGCTTCCTTGCGGCGGGAACAGCAGCGGCACCGCCCCCGCGGTGCTGGTCGCCCACAGCCGTCCGCCCTGGCTGTAGATGTGGGTTTTGCCGGCGGGCGGGGTGGGTGGCGTGGTCCGGTCGGTGAAGATCCACCCGGCGGACGCCTCGATAAGGGCGGGCCGGCGCGCGGTCGAGCCCTGCGCGGTCGCCACATCGCGCTGCAACTCCTTCACCGACTGCCAGCCGGTTTTCGGGATCGACTCCATTACTCGACCACCTCGGTCTCCTCGATGATCAGTTCGGCCTCGTCCTTGCCGTTCTCTCGGCCGACGGGGGTGATGCGCATGCCGATGATGCGGTGACGCTCGTGGTAGCCCGGCCCCGATCCGACCTGGTAGAACCATTCGTTCGTCATGGAGAACGTGGCGTGATCGCCCAGGCTGGCCGGTGAGATGGTGGGGTTCTCGCCCAACAGGACGGTCGCCTTGAACACGCTGGGGACAGCGGAGCGGGCCGCCCACGACGCCGCGTACTCCTCCAGCGTCTCGACCTGGTTGACGCCAGGCCGGTCGACGGTGCGGTCCTGGCGGGGGTGTCCGGCCGCCAGGTACGCGGACGCTTCGTGCACCGTGGACATGAGCGGCACGGCCTCGACGGAGGCATCCGTTTGCGGGGTGTCGCCGCGGGCGCGCCACCGGTTGCCGCCCCGCTTGGGGGTGCGTTCGATGCCCCAGTCGAGGATGTCGCCACCCTCGAACGACTTGCTGAAGTAGTGGGCGGCGTCCGGGTCTCCCAGGTTGGGCGCGGCCCATCGCCAGTGCCGTTCCAGGCCGGCCGGACCGAGCTTGGTGAGGATGTGCCACTCGAATCCGTTGATCACTTCCGACAGCTCTTGGAGGCGCTGGCCGACCTTGGCCTGCTCGCTGGCCTTGTAGTGCCGGTCGCGTAGGGTGCCGGACGCTCCTGCTTGGAGGATGAGGCCGATGTCGGAGCGCGGATCGGACTGCATGTACTCCAGGAGCTGGCGGGCGATCTCGATCTGGTCTTCGCCCTCGAAGTCGAGGTCGTCTTGGATCTCCACGCACATCAGGTAGTCGTCGAGGGTGGCGCCGCGCAGTTGCAGGACGGGCACCTGGCGGCGTTGCTGGCCGACGTAGGAGCCGTTGATCCAGAAGCTGCCCCACGGGTCCCCTGCCCGGTACACGTCGCAGGTGATGACGCCGGGTCCGCGGGTGAGGTCGGCGGGGTCGCGGGGGACGAGCTGGTGGGCGAGCCGTGCGATGTCCGGGCTGGTGATCGGCAGCTCGGCGGAGAACTGGCCCGGCGAGATGTTGCCGCGGTTGATGCGGTGCTCGAACGACACCTGGCGGAGCGCGAAGTGGTCGATCAGTTCGCCGGTCAGCACGTGCCGGAACTCATACACGTACAGGGCGTCTCCGACGCCGGGCAGCAGCGGCGGCACCGGGTCCGGGGTCGGCTCCTGATCCGCAGACGCGAACGAGATGGTGATGCCGATCGGGCTGAGCCCGGTGTCGTCCGGGTCGACGTCGAAGATCTTCTCGCCGCTGCCGGTGGAGGAGTTGAGCTGCCGGGTGGCGAGCGCGGCCAGGGCTTGCGCGGCTGGCAGGTGCGTCTGTCGGCGCATCTGGTAGCTGGCGGGCGCCTTGGTGGTCGCTGCCGGGGAGCTCGGGAGTGTGTTCGTCCACGAGGCGGCGATCCGCATCTCCAGGTGGGAGGGTGCGGCGGGGGCGACGGTCGGGGTGGCGATCTGGTCGCCCAGGGTTCCGGCGAGCGCGGTCAGGTCGACCGCGATCCGCGGGCTGATGGTCAGGTCGCTGTCGCGGACGCAGGCGATGATGGTCACGCCTGACGTGCCGAACGTCCAGGTCGCGGGTTCGGCGCCGTTGGCGGTGCGGCGGAGCTGCCGTACCGACACCAGGTCGTTGGTGTCGGACCGCACCACCGACCAGCCCGGCGGCGGGTCGCCGAGCGTACTGTTGGTCACCTGGACGGCCCACAGCACATCCTGGTGGGCCAGGATCGGGGAGGGCCGGTCGACGGTCACGCCGCCGGATGCGGCCGAGCCGATGGAGGAGGAACGGATGTCGGCGGGCATGCTCACCTCCAGCCGGTCATAGCCAGGCGTCGCGGTAGAGGGCGACCGCCGGAATAGCGCCGCCCGAGGCGGCCGTGAACGTCACCTGATTGGCGCCGCGGCGCAGCACGAACGCCCTGATCGGCACGCTGGTGCCGACGAGTTTCCCCGTGACGATCGTGTCCCCGGGCGTGATGTAGGCAACCCTGCGTTTCGGATCGATCGTCAGCCGCTGCCCAGAGGTGACCGTGAGGTTGAAGACGAGCTGGCGGCTCATCGTCGAGTTGACGATGGTCGGGTTGGTCACCGGGCCGTCGATGCGGATGATCGGCCACGTGGACGCGTTGCCGGCGTTCGGCAGTGCGGTGGGGACGCCGAGCTCCAGGTTGATGCCGGTGCGCTCCAGGTTGTAGCGCCTGGGGTCGCTGCAGGTCCACTGCAGGCCGAGCTTGCCCAGGCCCAACCTGAGCTGCTGGTCGTCCGGCAGCGCGAGGTCGTTGATCTTGCCGTAGACGAGGTACGGGGTGCCGAGGTCGTTGATGACCAGCGGCAGTTCTTCCTCGGTCTCCAGCACCGGCAGCGCCTGCTCAAGTGCGTTGACCGCGGCCTCGATCTCTTCCCGGGGCGCGCGGATCAGACTGGTGTAGATGATTGTCCTGCGGGCGAGCAGGGGCCGCACCGACAGTGCCCCGTGCGAGTCGGGGTCGGGCACGTCCTGGGCCTCGTTCGGCGGCCTGGTGCGCCACCCGTCCAGCACCTTCCACCGGTACGCGGTCGTCCTCCCGAGCAGGAAGCCGTTGAATTCGAGCTGGCCAGCTGCCCCGTCCATGGCGTCGCCGGGCCGGATCGGCACCGAAACCACCAGGTCAGGGAACTCGTCGGCGATCTCGAACGCGGCCAGGGTGACGGCCTGGCCGGTGGAGAGAGTCAGGGCCGGGAACTCGTCGGCGATCTCGAACGGGCCAAGCGGCACCGTGGCGTCGGGGGTGGTGACGAGCAGGGCTGGGAACTCGTCGGCGATCTCGAACGGGCCAAGCGGCACCGTGGCGGGGATGCTGAAGCGGCGCCGCCGGTAGATCGCCGACTTGCTGGGGTATCCGCGTCCGAAATGCGCCACCGCGCACCCCCTTCACTACCAGGTGGCGGCGTGGTGCACCGCTGTCAGAGCTTGCAGGATGCGGATCGGCCGGCCTTCGGCTTCGGGTTTGATCTCGGCCGCGCACCACTGCCAGTCGCCGCCCAGCGTTCCCGACGCATTCATGTTGAACGTGACCGTGGCCGGGGCCGGGGTATTGGCGGCCTTGATGACCAGGATTCCCGACCGGGCCGGGGTGGTGATGTTCCACGGTGAGCCGGAGTCGGTCGAGGCGGGCAGGCCGCGGTTGTTGGCGTCGTAGGCGGCGCAGACCCCGCGCGAACCGGCCACGGTGGAGGTGTAGCCGTTGGCGGTCACGTTGTCGTCGACGGTGTTGCCGTTGCCGGTCGCTCCGGCCGGGCTGCCCAGGTCGGCGCCGGTGAGAACGTAGAGTTTCAGTCCGGCCAGCAGGTCTGTGCCGGTCGCTGTGGCGGTGATGTTCGTCAGCGCGGTCGGGTTCGGCGCGGCGTAGATCGCGGCGAACGGCTGGTCGGCGAACACTCGCGACGTCAGCAGCGACCAGGTGCGGGCCGTGCCGCTGTTGGACATGGTCGGTGGGCTGGTGCCGGTCAGCGTTCCTGACCAGCAGGCCACCAGCAGGCTGTTGTCGGGCGGGCTGAAGGCCGCGGTGGTGAGCGCGGTCGGGAACGTGCTGCTGGGGGTGACGACGGTGGCGGGGCTGGTGCCCAGAGCGATCGCCACCGCTACCCGCCATCAGGCAGATCAGCCGTCCACGGCAGACCGCCCAGCTCGTCCTCGATCCGCACCGGGGCCGCGCTGTAGTCGCCCTCGGACGCGCACCGGGCCAGATCAGCCTCGGCCTGCCCCAGCGCCGCCTCCAGGCTCTCGTAGGCGGCCTTGCGCTCGGCGTGCTCGGTCGAGTCGGGCCACCGCCAGAACAGATACACCATGGTCAGCTCCTATTCGTTCTCGGCGATCTCGATGTAGCCCTGGCAGTTGACCGCGGCTGGGGCAGTGCAGCGCAGCGCCAGCCCGTGCCCGGAGGAGTCACGCAGCGGCTCCCGGCCGAGCGGGTACTGCATCAGCAGCGCGCCGCCGGCCGGGTGGATCAGCCACCGTTTGAGCACCGTCAGCACGGTCGGCTCGGCGCTGTAGGCGCGGCCGGCGGTGGCCACCGCGCTGCGCGCCGCGCCGGACACCTGCGCCGGGGTCGGCGTCGCGCCCGGCGTGCCTGCGGTCGCCTGTGTGGAGGCGCACAGCTCGACGGTGACGGGCTCCGCGTTGGCGGTGACGCCGTCGAAGGACACGCTGAGCTCGGTGACCTTGAGCGTGCGCCCGGAGTTGATGACGTTGAGCACGGTCTTGGCAGTGGCTGCGGTCAGCGCGATATCGCCGTTGGTCTCTACCGTGTAAGTGGGCATCGGCCCTCCCGTACATGCGGAAACCCCGCACGCGGGCGGGGTTGAGGTTCAGGTCAGGGTCAGAGGATGGGGCCGACGTGCGCGCGTCGCAGGATGCCGTCGGTCGGCATGCCGACCTCGAAGTCGCCGTCGTTCGTCGGGTAGGACTGGGCGAAGGCGCGCAGCAGGATCGCCACGCCGTCGCTGGCGCGGTAGACGAGCAGGCCCTTGGCAGTGATCGTCGTCTCCGTCCACAACAGATCGTTGACGATCCACCCGGTCTTGCCCGGGGTGGAGACGAGCTCGGCGAAGCTGACGACGACGAGGGCCTGTCCGCCGGTGGTGTAGCCGGGCCCGGACGCCTCTCCTCCCGAGGTGCCGTTCCAGGGCGAGGTCCCGTAGGCGGGGTTGGCCTGGGAGGCGTTCGGGGTGACCGCGTCGGTCCACAGGGCGGCCTTGTAGACGCCGGGCGTGGTGGTGCCCAGGTCCAGGGTGATGTCGGCGTTGTGCCACTTGACCTGGGTGTCCACGAACACGATGTCGCGGGTGATCGACACGTTCGTCTCCTATCCGAGCCGGACGCGGACGTGCTGCCGCTCACGCCCGTCCGGGGCGGTCTCCCGGGTGATGGTGGTGCCGGCCTGGTCGGTCCGCTCCTGGTAGCGGGTGCCGTCCTCGCGGCTGCCCTCGACCACCTGGTCGCGGGTGGCGTTGGTGCGTGTCATCTGCCCCACCGCCTTGGCCCGCAGCTCTTCGGCGTACGACATGTCGGCCATGCCCTCTCCCTTCTCATAGGACGGCCAGCTCGAAGCTGACCCGATCGCCGAGCTTGGTGATGTCGGCTTCTTCGCGGATGGTCGCGTTCGGCATGTTGAAGTTGTTGTTGATCACCGGTCCGGTCCCAGGCTGGGCGGGTGCGGCCGGCGTGTACCCGTCCAGGCCCAGCCCGGCCGTCGCGCCGGTCCTGCCGACGCGGCCAGCCATCGTGCCGAGGCTTCCGAGGCTGGCGGTTGGGCTTCCGCCGGCGGCGGCCTGGGCGCCGGTCACGGCCTGGGAGACGACCATCTGCGCGGCACCTTGTACGGCGGACGTCATGGCCTGCATGCCGACGACGAAGCCCTCCATGGTCATGGTGCCGATGTCGGCCATCACCTGCGAAGGGCTCTTGATCTTGAGTTCTTTCTTGATCGCTCGCACGAGGGCGTCGACGATCTTCTTCATCTCCTTGTCGAGCTCCTTCAGAGACTCCTCAAGCCCCTTCAGGTAGCCCTCACCAGCCTTTTTACCGGTGTCGTACATCGCGTCCGCCGAGCTCTTCCCGAGCTTCTTCGACGCCTTGTCGACGGCGGCCTGCGCCTTGTTCAGCGCCTTGATCTCGCTACCGTCCGAGCCGACCAGCATCTCGGCCCAGGTCGCGCCGCGCTCCACGCCGGCGTCGATGATGTCCTGGATGATCTTCTTGTTCAGGCCGCGCTTCGCCAGGGTGTTGATGTTGTTGGCGAAGTCGTTGATCGCGTGCGCCTTCGAGTTCAGCTCGTTGGCGAGGTCCCCGCCGCCGGCGAAGTCTTCGCTCTTGAGGCCGGTGATGGCCGCCCATTCTTCGGCGCTCCCCGCGACCTTCTTCGCCATCTCCTTCGCATCGGCCAACTTCTGCACGAGGGCCTCGCGCTGGAGGGCGAGATCCTCGAGATTCTTGTTGCCGGTGCGGATGAAATCGATCAAGCCCTCGGCCACGTCTGGCTTACTCGTGAACGCCTTCTTCACGGTGTCGACCATCTTGTCGACGGTCGACTTGACGTTGCCTTCCTCCGACTGCAGGCCCTGGATGAGGCCCTTCACAGTCCAGTGGCCGATCTCCTCGAACACCTTCGACGGGGAGTGGATGCCGAGAGCGTCCTTCGCGGTCTGGACAGCGCCGCTGACGACGTTCTTCGCCGCAGAGGCGAGCTCGGATGCCTTCTGCTGAACCCCGTTGATCATGCCCTGGATCAGATCCTTGCCAGCCTGCAGCAGCCACGTGGCGGCAGAGGAGAAAACGGCCTTGATCTTGGTCGGGATCTCCTTCGCCGACGCCACCAGCTCCGCCGCCTTGGCCACGGCCCCCGATTTGAGCGCCTCCCAGGACTCGAGCGTCTTCGCCTTCAGATCGGCCCAGCCGGACGAGAAGAAGCCCCCGATCTTGCCCGGCACGGACTCGAGCCACGACACCAGCTCGGACGCCTTCTGCGTCGCCCCGGACTTGAGCCCTTCCCAGGACTCGATCGTTTTCGCCTTCAGATCGGCCCAGCCGGACGAGAAGAATTCGCCGATCTTGCCTGGGGTTTCGCCGACCCAATCGGCGATCTCGCCCGCTTTCGTGCTCAGCCAGTCGCCGATGTCGTCCCAGATCTCCACGGTGGTGTCTTTGACGGAGTTCCAGGTATCGGCGAAGAACGGGCCCACCGTTCCGGTGAACCAAGCGCCGACCTCTGCCCATCCCGCGTCCATGTCTGCCGGGGACGGGAACACGGATTTGATCATTTCGAGGGCGACCTCGCCCACGCCTGAGAAGGCTGTCTCCCAGCCGCGCGACCACCGGTCAGCATCCGCTGCTGAGGTGTCGCCGAGTGACTTTCCGGCGGTCTCGACGGCGCCCTTGAAATCACCGACCGAGCTCTTCGCCTTGTCGAGGTTGAGGGCGTTGATGCTACGTGCCATGTCTTCGGCCTTGGTGCCGAACAGCGAGACCGCGAGCTGGCTGCGCTTGGCGGGGTCCTCAACGGCGCCGAGCTTCTCCAGGATCTGCTGCAGCGCCGCCCGCGCCTTGGGGCCGCCCTTCGCGAAGGCGCTGGCCATCTCAGTGGCGTCGAGGCCGAGCGCCTTGAGCGCCTTCTTCGCGGACAGGTCCTTGACCCGGATGTCCAACTCTTTGAGGGCGTCGGCCACGGTGTCGCTGTCGCGCGCGCCGGCCTTGAGCCCCTGGGCCATGAGGCCAAGCGCGTCCTTCGAGTTCAGGCCCAGATCACGGAAGATCGTGCTGTACTCGTTGAAGGTGTCGAGCAGGTCCTCGCTCTTGTTGACGCCCTCCTGCTGGCCCCGGATCAGGACGTCGAACGCGTCCTTGGCGCTGGGTGAGAGGTCGTTGCGCAGCATCTGGGAGACGGCGCGCGTCACCGCACTGACGTCTTCGTCCATCGCCTTGGAGACGGTCAGCGCCTGGGCGGTCATGTCCTTCAGCGCGGAGTCGCCGAGCTTGCCCGCGCCGTCCATGTTCTGGATCACCCGGGCGAGGGCGTCGGTGACCTGCTCGAGGCTCTCGCCGTACGCGTCTGCGTAGAGTTCGCCCGCGATCCTGCCGAGCCGTTCGCTTTCCTTGCCAAACGCTCCGACCTTGACGGCGAGGGTGGCGAACAGGTCCTCGCGCTCCAGAGCGGTCTGAATGCCCTCGATCAGCTTGTCGCCGATCGCTGACCCGACGCCAGCCGCCAGGCCGATCGCGCCGACCTTCAACCCGCCGATCAGGTTGGAGCCGATGTTGGCCATCCGGCCGCCGCCACCCTTACCGCCGCCGCCGTCCTCAACCCCGTCGCCGAACTCCTTGCCGCTCTTCCGCCCCTGCTCGCGGGCCTTGTCTGGAGCGTCCTTCAGCCCGTCCTCCAGGCCGTCGGTCAGCTTCTCGCCCGCTTCCTTGCCGGACTGCTTGGCGACGTCGTCGGCGCCGTCCAGGCCCGCGCGGAGACCGTCCACAGCCTCTTGGCCGCCACGCCGTGCCGGACCGTCGAGGTCGCCGAATGCCTCTTCCATTGCTGCGTCGAGCTCGGCCGCGAACCGGTCGGCTTCGGCGTCCATATCGGTCAGGGAGGCGTTGAGGGCGGCTTCGAGCCGGTCGAGGTCGGCGATCGCCGAGGCGGGGTCGAGGCCGTCGGCGATCGCCTGCTCGATGTCCTTCAGCGACCGGGTGACGGTTGTCTCCATGGACTGCATGGAGCTGGTGGTGGACGACTGCAGGGACCGCATGTCGTTCGCGACGTCTTTGGTGCCGCGCTGGAAGTCCTTGCGGTCGAGCTGGGCGTAGGCGACGAGCTCGCCGACCGTGAGCGCCACGACTCACCCCCTGATCAGTCGTAGTCGTCGAAGGACACGTCGGCCGCGCGTGCGGTGCTGGTGTGCTCTTCGTCCCGGGCGCGGAAGGCGCGGGACAGGCGGGTGCGGGGTTCGGAGAGGAGGCCGATCACGCGGACTCTCAGCCAGTGGCCGGTGCGCTCCCGGAGGAGCCCGGGTTGTCCGAGGTCGATCCCGTAGAGCTGGTGGAGGTCTGCTTCGACGAGCGCCCACCGCTCGAAGATGTCCGCCCAGGTGATGCCTGGCGTCTCCGGCTCGGGGTCGTACCACTCTCGGAGTCCGGTGTCGGGGTCGACGGGTCCTCCGCCGGTGTCTCCGTCGGCTCGTCCGTCTCCGACGTCGACCGTCGTTTTGGGGGTCCGCCCACCCACACCTTCATGGCGGCCTCTTCGCCCTGGACGTGCCAGGAGAGCGCGGTGAGACCGCATCGGCGGACCTGCTCCCAGCCAGCCTTGTCGGCGTAGAGCTCGTCGTAGACGGGGCCGAGGCACCGCTGATAGATCGTCTTCTCGGATCGGTCGTCGACCTCTTCGTCGTCGCCGGCAGCGAAGCGGGCGGACAACCACTCCCACGTCTCCGCGTCCACCGGGGGCACGTAGTACGTCTTCACCTGCCCCCTGGGAAGCGGCACCGGGAGTTCGAGGGATTCGCCGAGGGAGGCGTTCAGCTCGGGAAACTTGGGCATGGCTCGGTACGCCCTTCTGTCAGGCTGCGGGGTTGGTGATGGAGGCGCGCTTACCCTGACCGCTCAGGGTGAAGTTGAACGGCTCCAGCGCGGTCACGCCGCCGCCTCCGCCGCCGTACTGGACGGACACGTTGCCCTGCCACGCGTCCGGGGCGCCGTCACGGCGGTAGTAGCGCACCTCGATGTTGGAACCGACGCCGACCAGGTTGCCGGCGTCGAGGATGGCCTGCTGGCCCGGATCGGCCACGAACGAAGAGGGCGAGGCGGCGTCGCGCTTCCTCTTCCCCTCGCACTCCAACTTCCACTTTCGCTGCGTGACCTGGTCGGATCCCCAGCCGTCGGAGTCGAAGTCGGAGTCGTCCTCCATCGTGGTGTCGATGGTCTCCTTGAACGAGGTCATGCCCTTGACCGGGGTCCAGACGGGCGCGCCGCTGGTGCCGGTGTTGACGTCCAGCGCCCACGCGCTGGCGAGGAGGCTCTGCGTAGCCATGAAGTGATCTCCCTATCCGGGGCGGTTGCTGGTGGGCCGGTGTACGAGCAGGTGGTAGGAGTCGGCCCGCTCCCACCGCTGATTGCCATCCACGCCCATCGGGGCGTTGATCCGGCGCGTGCACAGGAGGATCCCGGCCGCAGGCGCCTGCCAGCTCTGGAGGGCGTCGAAGCAGGCGTCGGCGATGTCGTCGACCACGCGCGGGTCGGTGGTGCCGCGGATGCGCAGCTGGACGCCCTGGGTGCCGTCGGTGTTGACGGGGTCGTCGGCGAACTGGTCGACGCCGTACGCGGCCAGGGCGATGGCCCGGTCCGGGGTCGAGGGGAGCCGGCCGAACACGATCGCGGTCTCCCCGGGCGAGTACGGCGGGCCGGACGGGCGCCAGGCGCCGGCGCCCTGGGCATGCAGCCGTTCGGCGATGGTGGTGATCAGGTCGGTGGTCCAGCTCATCGCAGGGACCGCCGGATCTGGGCTGCGATCAGCTCCTGCATCGTCTGCTGCTCGGCGTCGAAGGGGTCTTCCAGGTATTTCGCCTTGCGGCCCTCGTCGTGGCGGAGAGTGAGGTCTTCGTGCTGGCGAACCGAGTACGGGGTGTCGTAGGAGACGGCCCCGGTCAGCGTGGACTCGTCCACGGACGGGGTGCCGGACCTTTCGAGGGTGCCTTCCTCGTGCGGCACCTCTTCGCGCGACTTCTGGAGGAGGTGCTCCATCGCCACCTTCAGGCCCTTCACGGCGCCCGCCTCCATCGCCTTGTCGATGGGGGCGATGTCGAGCTTGAGCGTGGAACGCTGCGCCACCGGGACCTCCTACTGGAGTGCGACTTCGAGGTGGTCTGGGGTGGGTAGGCCGCCGCCGTCGCGCCGCGAGGCGGTGATGGCGTAGGTGACGCGGCCGTTGACGGTGACGCGGGAGCCAGTGGGGCAGGTGGCGTCGAGCCGCATGTAGACGGTGGTCTCGGACACGACCTCCGCGCCTTCCGCGTCCCGCACCAGGCGGCGCTTGTCGTCGACGAACGCGGACTCGGTCACCTGCTCGCCGTACTCGGGTCCGAACGGGCCCTCCCCCTCGAAGGGCTCGACCAGCACCTGGTGGCGTAGCAGCCACGCGGGGAGCTCACCCATCGGCTGGCTCGCACCGCGGGTACGTCCGGGGTTCCTGGCCGAGGAGTCCGGCCAGGCGCAAGATTTTGGCGGGTTGGGGGGCGAGGCAGTCGGCGGCCGAGCCTCCGCCGGCCGCCCCGCCCCCGCTCGTGGACCGGCCCAGGGAGGCGCTGCCGATGGCGAGATTGCTCCACTGGGCGGCGGCGCCGGTGCCGTCCTCGACACCGGACGCCTTCCAGGCGGCCACCTGCTCGCACACCGCGCGCTTCAACGCGTCCACCAGTTCGGTCTTGACGGGCAGGCCGTCAGCGTCGACCTCGTAGACGGCGGACATGATGTGGTCGTCTACGACGGTGGTGGCGCGTTCGAGCAGCAGGTCGGCGTCGGCCGGAGCGGTCGCCAGGTATTTCGGCACCAGGTCGGCGACGGTCGCGTACGGCACCATGACGGCCTCCCTTTCCTGGTTGGGCGCGGGCGGGCGCGCACCCTCACAGTCCCGAGCCCGCCCGCACGTCTACTTGGGGGTGATCTCGACGACCTCGTACGTCACCGTCGTCGGCAGCGAAATGTCGATGTAGACGGAGCCGTCGTCCTGGGCGTACGCGCCCGACCACGGCCCGAACCACTTCGTGGCGGCGGCCGCCACGGCGACGACCCGGTCGGCGGGAGCCACGCCGTCGACGGCCGCGGCAGGCCCGAACTTCTCCGTGATGTTGACGCTCGCCCCGGAGCCGTTGGTGACCCGCAGGGCGCGCTTGCCGCCGTTCGGGATGGCGATCCCGTCAACCGTGAACGTGGTCGGGGTGACGGCGACGCCAGCGGTTGAGGGGACGGTGGGTGAGGTGATGACGACTCGCGCCATGGCTACTCCTTGTCGAGCTGGTCGGCCAGCTCGATCAGCTGGGCCTTGGTGAGGTCGTCGGCCTGGTCGGCGTCCATACCGTGAGCGGCAGCCCAGTCGACCCATGCCTGCTTGGGAGCGGCCTGGGGCGGCCGCTTGCCCAGCTCGACCGGCTCCTGGACGGGTTCCTGGGTGGTGGGGGCGGAGCCGCGAGTCCCCGCCCCCACCACGTCGTCGAGCCGCCGCCACCCGGAGGCCGGGTCGGCGGCCAGCTGCTCGTAGCGGGTCTCGTCGTCGCTGCCGGGCTCGGCCTGGACGCGTTCGGCGATATGGCCGCCGGCGCCGCGGACGTAGACGGCCATCAGATGACCAGGCCGGTCATGACGGCGTGCGTGCGCTCGTTGCCGTATTTGAGGCCGATCTCGCCGTACAGCTGCACCTCGTCGCTGGCGCCGGTCTTGGCGAGGGGCTCCTCGAAGAAGACGCCCTTGCCGGGGATGCTGAGCAGCACCGGGGTGAGCTGCTCCAGCGACGTGACGATGATGGTGTCCTGGGGGACGTGCCGGTCGAGCATCAGGTTGAGGGTGCCGAAGTCGGTGACGACGGTGTTCACCGCGACGCCGCCGACGGTGCGGGACGTCTCGTGGTACTGGCCGTAGGCGGTCATGTACGCCTTGGTGATGGCCCGCTTCTGGATGCTGTTGACCAGCAGGGTGGCGGTGGCCTGCTCGCTGATGCCGCCGTTGTCGTAGGCGAGCTGCAGCAGGTCGTTCACGTGGTCGGAGGTGAGCGCAGTGGCCCACACCTTCGTGAAGGCGATGCCGGTCGCGGTGCCGAGCGTGATCGCCGACCCGCCGCTGGAGGTGGACACCTTGAAGGTGTTGGTGTCGATCTGGTCGACGTAGTAGACGCGGCCGGGGATGATGCCGGTCGCGGCGCCGACAGCGGTGAACACGATCTTGTTGCCGTCGACCAGGCCGTGCCCGGTCGAGGTGATCGTGTCCGTCGCACTGGTCGCACCGGTCACGCTGGTGCCCTTGGCGATCCTGTTCGTGCTGATCGCCTGCAGCAGGCCGCGCGTCTGCCGCGCGGTCGAGTTGGTGGTGGGCAGCACGTACTGGCCGTTGATGAACGACCAGTTGACGTCCAGCGCGATCGACTTCAGCGCCTGGGCGACCTGCCAGTCGAGCTCGCTACCGACCGGGTTCGAGCCGGGCACACCGGTGTACGGCGCCGACTGCGGGGTGGCGAGCTGGCCGATGGCGGCCTGCTTGGTGTAGGAGACCGACACCTTCTCCATGTGGATCTGGCACACGTTCCGCACGTTCGCCCGCACCCGCTCCTCAGCGGTCGGCGCGGTCGCGCCCTCGACCTTGGTCCGCTGCGACGGGTCCCGAAGGTCGTAGGTCTGCCACTCGAACTCGGTGGCGGTGGTCATGCCGCCGCCGGTCAGGCCGCCGATCGCCGACAGGAGCGGCGTGTCGTCCGGCGTGAGGCCGAACAGTTCGTTGACGTAGTTGGGCAGGTTGAACGTCGTGCCCATTCCGGTGATGCCGGCCATCGTCTACTCCTAGGTGGTGGGTTGGGCGGCTCGCTGCCGCTTGAGCGCGATGGCGAGCGCGAAGTTCTTGGTCTTCTCGGCCTCGGCGATCTGCTCGTCGAGGCTCTTGGAGGGGGCGCCGCCGCCGTTGCCGCCGCCGAAGTCGCCGCCCGACGTGGACGGGGCCTTGGGGGCGAGCTTCGCCAGCCTGGCGACCGCCTTGGTGATGGCGTCCTGGTCGACGGTGCCGTCGTCCTTCACGAACTTGCCGACGTCGATCAGGTCGGCGACGTCGCCGAGCTCGATGCCCTTCTTGGCGAGGGCGGCCTCGAACTTGGATTCGGCCAGTTGCCGGCCGTGCTCGCGCGCGGCTTCGGCGCGTCCTTCGGCCTTCGCCTGCTCGACGGCCTTCTCCTGCTCGCTCATGGACTGCTGCTTGAGCTTGGCGAGGTCGTCGGCGGCCTTGTTGTTCTCCTTGGCGCGCTTCTCCCACTGGCGGGCCATCGCCTTCCAGTCCGTCTCCTCCTGTGCAGGAGGCGGGGCGGTCTCGGGGGCCTTCGGGTCGTCGGTGGGTGGCGTGCTCTCGGGGATGGTTTCGGACATGCTGTTGTCTCCCGTGCGGGATTGGGTGCCTGTGCAGGCGGGTTTCGGGCATCCGTCTGGAACGATCCGGGCGGAAGATTCTGGTGGGGCAATACGGTGCACGCCATGCGAAACACCCTGATCGCCGCCATGCTCGGCGTACTCGCTCTCACCGGCTGCAGTTCCACAGGGCCCGCGGCCTCGTCGCCGAGCAGCGATGTCGGAGCAACGACCTCCCAGAGCGCGCCGGCGCCGGACTATCTGACGGCGCAGAAGGCGGACTACCTGGCCGCGTTAGACGCGATCGACCCTGGCCTGGTGGTGAATGAGGAACGCGCGCTGCGCCGCGGGCAGCGGGTCTGCGACCGGATCCTGCGCGGCTCGGACGGCGGCACCATGTCGTTGGAGGAGTACACGGTGGCGGAGCTGTCGGGCGGGAACGCCACGATCAACGAGGCCCAGGCCAAGCAGGTGATCAAGGCTGTGAAGGTGTGGTGCAAGCCCTAGGCCTAGAGCCGATAGGGCATGAAAAAAGGCCCACCGGAGTGAGCCCTGAGGGGAAGAATCTAGGTCTGGTCTCGGCCTTTCAGCCATTCGTCCCAGACGGCGTACTCGGGATCGTCTGGGCCGATGGTGACCATCGCGTCGCCGACAATCCCGCCGGGCCCTTCGGCGCGCCGGGGGATGGTGATAGTGCCGTCGGCGTTGCGGATGGCATCCACCAGCTGCACTCCAGACTCCCGGTTCAGCGTTCCAGCCTCAACAGCAGGTTACTGAAGTATTCGGACAATCGGCCACCGATCTCGGCTGCGACCGCCGGCGGAACGCCAACAGCTTGGCCGACCGCCGCATCCCGTGCAGTGCGAGGGTCGTCTCGGTGCATCACCCAAGCCGCGAACGCTTCAGCGAACATCTCCTCGCGGCCGGCGGCTCCGGCCTGCGCGAAGTAAGGCAGGACGCCCCGGGAGACTGCGTCAGCATGCACTGCCCCGAACTCAGGGCTGGAGGATGCGTGGCCTAGCGCGTCGTCCACCGCGTGGCCCGTCTCGTGCGCTGCCACCGATGCTGACCCGTGCCCGAGCCCGCGCCCGCCGGCGACGATGATGTGCCGTGTGCTCGGATCGTAGGCGGCGGGCACGTCATCCCACGTTTTCCCTGCTGGCCAGCCGCGAGGCTGTACGCCGCGCAGCTCCGGTTTGAAGTCGGGGACGGCGCCGTCGCCGAAGTCGACGAAGCGGACATGCTTGGCGAGCAGGTCGTGGAAGGCGTCGGGGATTCTCGCGAAGTCCGCGGCGTGCTTCGCGCCGAGCTGCGACCTGTGCTGGATTCGGAGGCGTCCGCCGTAGCGGGTCTCCAGTTCCTTCACCCTTGACGTCGTGTCTGCCTGCTTCGCTGCTCCCGCCTGGGTTGCAGCGTTTGCCTGCCCGGAGGTGTCGGCGTCCCGCGTGGATCGGACGTCCACCGGGGACACGTCCTGCTGTTGGCCGGCCACCTCTACCTTGATCGCGCCGTGCTTGCCCTTGCCGATGACGCGCCCGGGTTTGCCTGCGACGGTGACAGGGTCGCCTTCGCGGAGTACGGCGTTGCGGGCGTCGACGCCGACCTTCCTGCCGGTCTTCGCCGCGGTCTTCTGCTTGGGCTTCTCCTCGACGGCCTGGCGTTCCGCGGAGGTCTCCAGCTCGGCGCCGCGGTCGAGCGTCGGTCCGTTGTCCTTCGGCGGTTCGAGGTCGCCGACGGGTCCGCCCTTCGGGCCGCCGGCGCGCGGGATGTTGCCGGCGCCGATCTGCTCCCGGTAGGGCAACCTCTTGAGCTTGGGATGGGCGGCGAGGTGGGCGCGCAGGGCGGCCTGAGCGGCGCGGACGCGGGCGCCCGCGTCCTTCTTGGCTTCGGGTGTGAGCGCGCCGAGCGCTTTCTCCTTTTCGGCCCGGATGCGGCGTTCGAGGGCGCGCTGCTTCTGCCGGGCCTTGTCGCCGTCGGGGTCAGCGGTGTTCTTCCGCAGCTTGGTGACGCCGGGCAGGTACGCGGACGCGCTGTGGCGGCAGTTCGGGTGGAAGAGCCCCTTCGCCATCGCACCCTGGAGGGTGTCGATGACGTCGACCGTGACCATCTCGCCGTCGCGGGTGGCGTGCTCGACCTTCACCTTGCCGACCGGGCCGGAGCCGCGCGCCAGCACCTTCGACTCGAAGGGCCGGCACCTCTTGCACTCCTGGACGTTGTCCGAGATGTACACGAGGTCGATGCCGAGATCTTGCAGCCGGTCGGTTTGGCCCTGCACGGCGGCGCGCTGGGCGTTCGACCGGGCGAGCATCTCCACGTAGCTGCTGAGCTTCCAGCGGCGGCCGGCCCGGTCCGTGAAGTCGACGATGCCGCGATCCATCAGCCTCTGCCAGGCCGCCTGCGAGGCTTCGCGACGGGTGAACGCTCCGCTGGTGATGCGGGCGGCGGCCCCGGCCTGGACCGCCCGGTAGGCATCGACGGGGGCTCTGAGGATGTTGGCGTCCACCCTGCCGACGTCGCGATGCAACGCCATGGCCAGGTTCTCCATCAGACGCGCGTTCGGGATCACTTGCTCGGCCGCCCGCGCCCTGCCCGCCACAGCCTTCGTCACGCCGACGAGAGCAGCCTGCTGGCCGGTCCGATAGGCGTCCGCGAGCGCCTGACGGATCACCTGGACGCGCGCCTTCTGCAAGCGCAGGAGGATCGCCTGCGCGGCGGCCTGCAGCTGGCGGACGGCGGCCAGCTTGCCCTCCTCGAACGGTGAGGGGAGGGGCAGGTCTGCGCGCAGCCGTTGGGCGACGGCGCGGACGAGCGCGGTTTCGACCTCGCGGTACAGGTCGGCGACGCTGCCGGCGATCTGGTCGAGGAGGTCCTGGTCGACAGCCACCACGACCTCCCCGAACTAGAACTCGTGGCAGATGAAGGTGCACACGTCGGAGCCGGAGGTGCTGCAGTCGCCGTTGCATCCGTGTCGGCAATCGTCTTCCTGCTCGACGTTTGGGTCGTCCAGCGGGATGCCCAGCAGCTCTGCGACGTTGCGCGAGATGCGCGTCCTCTCCTCCGCCACGGGCTACTCCTGTCCGGCCGGCGGCCCGTCCTGCTGGCCGGGATCCTCGCCCTCCTGGCCAGGCCCGACCATGTCGCCCGGCAGCGCGAACGGGTCGGCGACCGGGTCCGGCCTGCTGTCAGCGATCGCCTTCACCTCAGCCTGCACCTGCTTGTCGTCCCAGTCGGGGTGCAGCATCTGTACGAGGGTCTCGTCGGAGGCGGCCTCCGCCCGGCGCATGAGTTCGGCCGTGGCCGCCAGCTGCTGCATGTCCGGCGACACGGAGTCGGCGAGGACGATGGTGGGCAGCTCGGGGGTGACGGCCTGGCCGGGGAACAGCTTGGCCTCCAGTTCGAGCAGCATCTCGATCGCGGACGCCAGCTCGGGGACCGTGTAGAGGCCCTTCCTGCTGCGTGTGGTGAGCGACCTGCGCTCCTTGGCGGCGACCTCGGTGGCGGTGATCGCGACCTCGCCGTCGAGCCCGAAACTCTGGGCGCTGTAGCCGGTGGCGCGGAGGATGGCGTGCAGCAGCTCGGCCGCGGTCTCCTTGTGCTCGACGACGCGGATCGCGAACTGGGTGGCGGTCAGCTCCATGCGGTCGTCGCCGCCGAGCACGTTCATCGCCTCATAGATTTCGCGGTCCGGGTCGAAGTATGAGCCTTGGCCGCGGCCCTGCGACTGCAGATAGCTCGCGGGGACGTGGACGCGGCCCTTGCCGATGCGGATGTCGCGCATCCACGACGTCCACACCTCGTCGAGCGCGTCGAACAGGCCGAGCACCGGGCCGTCGAAGTCAGAGCGGCCGAGGTTGGCGCCGGCCGGGTAGTTTCGCCAGGCCCGGTTGGGCTTCATGTTCGGCACGTAGACGGCCGTGCAGCGCTCCAGGCCGGTCGGGATGGCCGGCTGCAGAGCGGCGGTTTCGGGGTGCGCGGTGAGCGGGAGCGAGTTGCCGAGGTCGGAGGGCTTGCCCTTGTAGAGGCCGTGGAGGATCGCCCCGGGCTCGTGCCTCTCCAGGTGCCAGAGGCACACGTCGTCTTCAGTTTCGATGATCCGCCAGAACGTGACCGCGAACAGCTTCCCCCACCGCCATTCGGGGACGGCAGCGTCGGCGTGCACCGCGGCGAGCCACGGCCGTTCGGCGACCGAGGTGTCCCAGACGGCGCGAAGGTAGTAGCCGCCCAGGGCTGCCCCGACTTCTGCGCCTTCGAGGAGGGTGGCTTGGAGGCTGGGGAGCATGTCGTCGATGCGTTCCTGCGTCTGCGGGTTCTCGACGGTGATCGACGGGGGTTCGCTGAACAGCAGGTCGCTGGACATGGTGGCGATGTCGCTCGCCACCGGGATGTGCAGCTTCGTCAGCTTCTCGCCGGCCGGGGTGGGTGCGCCCCAGAACCAGCGGGCGGCCCGGCCGATGACGCCGCCCCGGTACTGCGATGGCCGGTTAGCGGGGACCCCGTTTCCGCGCGGGTCACCGTAGAGGGCGGCCAGGCGTTCGTTGTCGCCTTGGTACCAGGCGTCGAGGACGGCGTATTGCTGTTGGATGGGCTGGTGGGTGCGGGGCGGCCAGGTGCCGCCGCTCGGCAGCGGCATACTTGCCTCCCTCAGGGACGGACGTGGGTTTCGGCCAGCTCGCGGAACGTCAGCTCGGCGGCCATGCACTCGTCGGAGCAGAACGGGTCGCGGTCGAGGTCGTCGCTCCACATCCACATTGCCGTGCCGCCGGTGAGAGGCAGCCCGCAGTGCGTGCAGACCATCACCCGGCGGGGTGTGCAGTCGGCTGTGGGGACCACTCACCTGGCTCGTCGCCGGGCGGCACGTTGTATTCGGCCCAGCCTCCCGAGTCGCCGGGGGTGAAGACCCACAGGTGTACGTGCCGGTCGGAGCTGAGGGCGGGCACGTGGCCGGCCTCGACTCCGCGCGGGTCGAGGGTGCGGGTGTCGGCGGTAACGATCGCGGCGCGCACGGCCTGGTGGCCGATCTTGCCTCGATAGCGGACGATGTCGCCGGTGATCGGGATCATGATGTGGATCTCCACAGGCTCGAATGTGGTTACTTGCTGGTAACAGAACAGAATGTGCATTCTGTTCGGTCGGCGTTCGGAGTTTCCGCAGGTCGCAGCGTTGCGCCGAGAACGAGTCCCGCAACGGCAGAGAAACGTTCTCGAATGTCCGTTTATGCAGTCGTCATGCAGTCCGTTTATGCAGCGAGCAGGGTCGGCTCGCGCAGCTGGAACTGCCACACCGACCGCGTGGTGTGGACCGCGTACCGGCCGGCGTCCAGGCTGTGATCGTCGACCTTGACGGGTACGTCCTCGCCGTCCTTCTCCGCCTTCTCGTCATCCCACGAGTAGCCGGGCACCTCGTTGAGCCAGCCCTGGCATGAGCGGTGCACCTTCAACCGGTCGGTGGCGAGCAGCGACGACATGGTCATGATGCCGGGCACGACCTCGTTGTCGCCGAGCTTGGAAGCGATACCGAACGGCGGCTGGTGCAACTGCACCCGGAACGATGCCGCGGACGGGTCGACGACCACATAGGTGGGGCGCGGATGTCCGCCGGCGTCCATCCAGGCGACCATGCGGGTCGCGTACTCGATGTCGGTCAGCGAGCGGCGCTGCAGCTTCGAGTCGTACCGCCATTCGCGTGTGAAGTAGAGGCGGCCGTCGGCGCCCAGGCCGAGCATGAGTGCGGCGAAGGGGTTGACGGTGCCGTAGTCCACCCCGCACGCGATCCACTGGACGATCGGCGGCAGCACGTCGACGACGTGCGTGGTCTCGTCCCAGGTGTCGAAGATGGCGCCGGACGCGAGGCACCATTCGCCCTTGATGAAGCGCCGGTACCAGAGGCCGACGTACTCCGACTTGAGGGCGGCCACGTAAGCCGGGTCGAGGGCGGGGTTGTCGTCGAGGGTGAAGTGCCAGTGCCGAAGGTCGAGGTCGCCCTGCCGGAGGATGAACTTCTTCCGCGCCCAGTGGGCGGGCCCGTCCGGGTTCGTCGTGCAGAACACCTTCGCCCCGGGCACGGACAGGCGGGCGAGCAGCTGCTGGAAGAAGCTCTCGGGGATGAGGGTGAGCTCGTCGACGTAGGCGCCGGCGGCTGTGAGCCCGCGCAGGCGTCCTTCGGCTTTCTCGTCGTTGGCGGTGATGACCTCGACCTGGCGGCCGAGGATGGTGGCCGTGGATGCGCCGCGCGTGTACTTGATGTGCTTGGCGGCCGGGCCGGTGACGGCGGGGTCCTGGAGCGGGCCGAATACGTTCCTGGAGACGGTGTCGAACGTCTTCCCGCTGACGACGAGGGCGCCGCCGCGGGGTGCTCGGCCGACGTATTCGAGCCAGCGCAGCAGGCTGGAGATGGTCTTGCCGGAACGGACGGCGCCCGACCAGATGTTGATGCGGGCCGTGCTGTGGGCGATCGACCGCTCTTGCAGGTTACTCAGCCGCGGGGTCATCGTCGCTGGTGCCGTGCTTGGCGCGGAGGCCGTCGAAGAGGGTGCCGAGCAGGGATGCGACCTGGTCCGCTCCGTCGCTGGCGTCTACCTGCTCCAGGCGCACCGCCGTGGTGGCTGCCGAGGAGATGGCGGTGAGGAGCGCCTTGCGGTCTTGGGCGGGGAGCCGGTCGACTTCGTAGCGGACGACCTTGCCCATGCTGACTTCGGCGAGTTGGTGGCCGGCGGTCTTGAGCTGTACGAGGTCGTCTTCGATGACGTCGTACAGGTTGGTGATGATGCGGGTGCGGCGGGCGGCGTTGTCATCGCGGCGGGCCTGTGTGGCTTCCCGGGTCTGCTTGCGGTCGAAGTCGAGACCCATGCCCTGGGCGGCGCGCGAGATGGTGGAGCGGTCGCGGCCGAGTTGGCGGGCGATGGCGTTGCAGCCGTGGCCGGCGGCGTGGAGGTCGCGGATTTGCTGGCGCTCGTCGTCCGTGAGCGGGGGAGAGGGCATCGTGCACCTCCCGGACGTGCGAAAGCCCGCTCGATGGCGGGGCATGCTGCGCGTGGCCTGATGATCGCACCTGTGGATAACCAGCGTCAAGCGCAGTTCAGCGTCTTAAATCGTCCAGATGCCTGTTCCGTGCCCAGTGCGATCTTCGCATGTTCATCGTCTGAGCAGCGCGCTGCTGCCTGCATACAGTGACCAGAGCTTCACGTGTTTCCTCCAGCGCCTTGAAGGACGCCCACGCTCCTTCGGTATCGAACTGCTTGGTGTCCCAGGCATCCCGCAGCACGTCCTCGAGTGAAGCATGAGCGTCATATATGCGCCGTGCTGCTGCTCTGACCTCATAGGTAGCGAGCAGATCGAGTGTCGCTAGCGACCTGCGGAGATCCGCTACGAGTTCTGCTGTAGCGCGCTGAAGTTCGAGCTCTCGTTCAGTGAAGTCCCTCCCGATGCGCTGCCGCTTCGCCAGCGCGTGCAGAAGTTGTGCTTCTCGCTGCTCCAGAGCAGCTACCGCGGTCAGGTAGGCCGCGCTTGCCTCTCGGTTCTCGTCCATGTGTTTTAGGAGCAGTTCGCGGTGGAACTTGGCGGTCTCCCGAAACGAGGTCCAGAGGACTGTAATGCCGACGCCAGCCAACGCAGAAGCGGGCGCAATCAGCATTTCCCAGGAAAACGGCACGAGAGTAATCATCTCGCATCATGCGGCCTCGCTCGCCCGCACCAGCTTAGCCAGCCGCGGCCATTCCGATATCGGCCAGCACGGCGCGCCGCCCCACCACGTGCCCACCTCCCGTGCCGGGGGCTCGCACGCGCCGTGGCAGACGATGGCGATCTGGCCTCCGGGGAGTTCGTGGACGCGCCACGTGTGCGCGCCGCCGGCGGGGTGTTCGGGGGTGACGCCGTGGCACCAGGGGCAGGTGACGCGCACCACCTGGCCGGTGTAGAGCATGGCCAGGGCCTTGGCGACCTGCTCGTACATGCGGTGCACGGTGGGTTCGGCGAGGGCGTACCAGGGGCCGGGCTCGTCGAGGTCGTGCAGCTCGGCGAGGAGGCAGGCGCGGGCGCGGGCGAGGTACGGCCGGGCGTCGAGCTGGCCGGGCCCGGGCGGCGCGAGCACGGGCGCGATGGTGGGCTCGGTGAGTTCGGCGGCGAGGTCGTCTGCGCGCACGAGGACGTCGAGGATCGTCGAGAGGACGGTGACGTCGACGGGGGCCGGCGACTCGCCCAGGCCCAGCACGGAGCGCTCGACGCGCTCCAGCCGGGCCTGGACGTCACGCTCAGCGCGGGCCTGCTCGCCGAGCTCGCCGGCGTGCTGCGGGCGCCGGGTGGCCATCGGCAGGCGCGCCTCGACCAAGTCCGGCCAGTACTCGATCAGCCAGGCGAGGGTTTCGACGACGGCAGTGCTCAACGGCGAGTCTCCCTGTCGATGAACGAGATGAGGTCGTTGGCGTACTGTGCAGCCACGCCGAAGGGGGAGCACCAGAAGCGGAACTTCTCGTCGATGTAGGTGCGGATGCGGGCGACGTTGGCCTCGGCCGCACCGAGGCGCTTGCGGAGGTCCTCGTTCTCGGAGCGGAGCGTCTCCGTGTCCTGGTCGCGCACCGTAAGGACGGCGTCCACGACTGCCCCGATGGGGATGATCTGACTGTGGTCGCACAGCATGGTGGCCTGCTCGCCCCATGCCTTCATGGCGGCGTCCGCGCAGCGCTCCCGGTAGTCGTCAGCCATGGTCAGCCTCGCTCAGGTCGAGTGTGCAGCGGATCGCGCCCAGCACACTGATCGCCGTAGGCAGATGCGTGCCCGGCCCGGCCAGGCGGATGATGCTGGTGATCGAGGCTGGGGTGACGAACAGGCCGTCGGCGACCTGGCGCACACTAAGCCCGGCGTCGTCGAGCAGGGCGCGCAGGCGGGGCATCAGCTCGTCCAGTTCGCCCACCAGCTGGCCGTCGCGGACGGCGACGACGCGGCGGCCGAGGAGCTCGGCGTACGCGCAGGTGTGGCCGACGCGCGGCGCGGAGCGGCCGCGTTCCCAGTTGCACACCATGGACGGGCCGGATTTGACGGCGAGGCCGATTGCGGCGGCGACGTCTTGCTGGCGGAGGCCGACGGCGCGGCGGGCGTCGGCGAGGGCGGCGATGAGCGGGATCACTGGCCGATCTCTCCCGCCGCCAGATACGCCTCCACAGCCCTGGAAGGCACCCTGAACGATCTCCCAACCCGCACCGCTCCTTGGAGTTCACCGTCGTGGATCAGCCTGTACACGGTCATCTTGGAGACGCGCAGACGGGCGGCGATCTCGCCGATCTTCAGGAACTCTTCTTCGCGCGCGGCGGCCGGAGCCAACGTTGTGGCGTCAGAACGGGGGGCGGTCGTCATTGTGCACCGTGGCTTTCTGTTCGGTGTGCTGGATGAATGCGATTAGTGGGTTATTGCATTTGTGTGTGGCGAATACTTGGTAGCGGCGTGGTTTTGAAATGAAGTGTGGTGTGCGTTCGTGTAATTCGCGGCCGGTTTTTGTGGGGAGCAGGTCGTAGGTGGTGCGGTCTTGGAGGAGGGCGACGGCTTCGCCCATTTCGGTGAGTGGGGTGGGGTCGCAGCGGACGGGCATGGCGGTGTGGTCGGCGTCGAGGCCGGCCAGCACCGTGGCCTTGCATGAGGGGCAGGGCTTGAGGTTGGCGGCGCGTGCCCATTCGGCTCGGCGTGCCTGGAGCCAGGCGGCGGTCACCGTGGCTCCTCGGTTCGGATCTCGGCGGTCTCGGTGTTGACCCATTCGCCGTCGATCTGGATCCACTCGTCGGTGGCGGTCGGGGGGAGTAGGTCGTGGGGGTCTCGGGGGTCGTGGGCGGGTGGTGATGCGTCAGTGCGTCGGCCCCCTTTAGGGGGACGCACTGACGCATCACCCGCCCGGTGCGTTGACGCATTGCGACGCGCTGACGCATCAAAGCTGTGACCTGGTGTTTTAGTGCGTTGATCTTGTGACGCACTGTTGGCGGAGGAGTGATCGTTTTCTCTTATTGACACGCGATCTTGTGACGCACTGACGCACCGGCCTTGACCTGCAAAGACGTTATTGACATCGCTTACGTTTTGATCTTGTGACGCATCAAACGAGGCGGCCGAGTCCGAGACCAGCCAGTGCAGCACGGCCCGCCCGGGACCCCGCGAGGTCTTCACGTGGCCCTCCTTCACGAGCGCCTTGAGCGCCGCCCGGCCGGCCTTCTGGTCGTGCCCGGCCGCCATGTACGCGTCTTCGATCTGCCGCCCGGAGACGCCCGGAGAGAGCGTCAGGAACTCGACGATCGCCGCGGACACGCCACGGTGCTTGGCGTCCTTCCGGGAGCCGCCGGCGAGCGTGAGGCGCCGCGTAGGCGGGTCGAACGACAGCAGCCCTTCGGCGATATCGACGTCCCGCCCGAACGCTGAGAAATACCGTGGCGCATTCGGCTCGGATTCACCATCGTCATTCTTTTCGCGGACGAGACGCCATTCCACGTCGGGCCAATCCCGCAGGCGTGACGCGCCCCTGGCGCGCTCGCCGGTGTGCCCCATGTGATGGACGAGCACGGCCTCTTGTACGCCTGCTTCTTTCAGCATCTCGTCAAATGCGACGAGGAATCTTCCGGCCTCTTTGTCCTCGGAGAGGCCGAGGGAGTCGAGGATGGGGGCGAGGCAGTCGAGCACCACCACGGTGGCGCCCGCCTGGCGGAGGTCTGCGGCCCACTCGGAGCGGGTCTCGGGGTCGAGCAGGTCGAAAGAGGACAGGCGTCCGCGCAGGCTGACCACGGACGCGGCCGGGGTGTGCTGGATGCCTTGGTCGCGGAGCCACCGGCGGACCATGGTCTCGTCGAGCTCGTCGTCGAGCAGCACCACCTTGCCGGCGAAGGGTTCGACGGCGAAGGTGTCGAGGAACGGCTGCGAGTCGACCAGGCTGCGCATCAGGTTGCCGATGATGGTGGTCTTCCCGGCCTTGTACTGGGCGGACAGGACCACGCGGCCGCCCTTGGGCCACAGCCGGTCGATCCGGTACGCCACGGGCTCGTCAGGGATCGAGAGGAACTCGTCGAGGGGGACGATGCGGGGGCGCTGGATGGGCCCCTGGCGGGCCTTCCGTGCGCGTCTGGCGGCCTCTTCGCGCACGCGGATGCGGTGGAGCTCGTGGGAGACCTCGCGCTCGAACGCCAGGGCCTCGAGGTCGACGCCGTCGGCCGACTGCTCATCGGCGGCCACGCCGGACTTGTCTTCCTCGAAAGGGGGCGGCGCCTGGGGGTGGCCGGGCGGCAGCAGGTCGGAGAAGTCGTCGTCGCGGGGCGCGCGCTCGTCTACGGCGTCGCGCACGGCGGCGGTGTCCGCCTGGGCGGTCTGGGCGATGGCCCAGGCGAGGATCCCGAGATGTTCGGCTCGGGCCTGGGCAGCGGGCAGGGTGCGCTCGACCCCGTCCCTCGAGGCGGCCAGCGCGGCGACGAACGCCTGCTGGAGTGCGTGGGCGGCGGTGATGGCGGGGTAGAGGCCGGCCGCGGCTTCGCGCATGGCCCAGGCGGCGGCGGAGAGGGCGGCGGCGTGTCGGGACTCTCCGGCGGCCACGGCCGTGGTGAAGCGGGTGAGGACGCCGGCGAGCAGCTCGGGCCGCGCGCTGGCCGTGTGGGCGTTGAGGAACGCCTTCACCTCGCGGTCGGTGGCCGCGTCGCTGGCGTCCGATGCGTAGGGCAGTTGCTCGGCGAGCGCCTGGGGGAGTTGGGGGAGGGGGCCGGTGCGGGTCCACTCGTACCGGCCGCCGTCGGCGTGCTTCTCGTGCTCGGAGGGGGAGACGACGATGATGCCGTTCCGGCCGCGCACCTCACCCCACGACTTGCCGAGCTGGCCGTTGCTGTTGCCGAGGGAACGGCCGTCGGGGACGGCGTACAGGTAGTGCCCGCGGTCGGGGTCCTGCTCGCGCGTCGACTGCATCGGGCCCGGGACGGTGAGCAGGGCGGCGCGCAGCAGCGGCGGCAGTTCGGCCGGCCGGTCGACGTCGAAACAGACCGCGCCGGACCGGCCGACGTGCAACGCGAGCGCGTGGCTCTGCCCGGCGAACCAGCCGATGATGGTCTCGACGTCACGCGAGCTCTTGGCGGGCCAGCCCTTGCCGAGCACCGACCCGGCGTGCTTCGTCTGCTGGTTGACGGGGAGCACGTACCAGCCCGCGCGCGCGTAGGCGAGGGCGGCCGAGAGGGTGTCCTGCTCGGGGGTGATGTCGGGGATGTGCAGGGTCACGTCAGGCGGCTGTCTCGCGGTCGGTGATGAGGATCTCGACGTCGTACTCGTAGCCGATCGAGTTCATCGAGGTGTAGCGGTGTTCTGCGATGCGTACGTCGACGGGGATCTTGAACATGCTCGTCTCGTCGTCGGGCAGCTCCTTGCCGATGACGATCGTGCGCCCGCCGAGCTCGTACGTCTGGCCGTCGAGCAGGTCGAGGATGTCCGCGTAGAGGTCGTCACCGCTGGCCGGGCAGTCGTCGCACGCCAGCCAGGGCCACTCTCCGGTGTCGCCCTGGATGGTCCAGGCGTGTCCGGCCGGCCGGGCGGCGCACTCGGCGATCTGGCGCTCCACGGCATCTCGGCTGTGCCACGGGTCGAAGGGGTTGTCTACCTGTGTGAAGTCCATCGTGGGCCCCTTCCTGGTGCTGGTGCGAGCGGTGGTTGGTGCTTCTCCTCGGACTCGAACCGAGGTGTCTGCCGGTGAAGCTGGGTGCCCCCGGGTGCGCCGTCGAGGGGATGATGCGGCGCGCCCGGGGGCGGTCTACGAGGGGTCAGGTGGCGTGCGGGTCGTAGTAGCCGCTGTCGTCCAGGTCCTCGTCGTCGGCCTCCTCGTCGTGCGGGCAGCGCTCGCAGGTGCGGAATCCGGCGCGCCACTCGCTGCCCGCGACGCGGTGGGCGCACGTACCGACGACGTAGCCGGGCTGGTCGGGGATCTGGCTGCCGGGTGCGGGGTAGACCGGGGGCTCCTCCTGGTCGTCGTTCTCGTCGTCCATGTCGGGCTCGGTGGGCTCGCGGTCGTTCGGCTCGTACAGGTCGTCCACGTACGTCATGTCGTCCTGCTCTCCTGGTTGGCTCGGTGGAAGTGGGTGGCCCCCGGACCCCGCGGAGGGGTGCGGGACACGGGGGCCGGTTCAGGGGTTACGCGAAGCCGAGGGCGGCGCGCTGGGTGGGGTCGAGCGCGGCGAGGGCGGCGGCCTGCTCGGGGGTCATACCGGGCGGCGGCGTCCACGCCCCCGGAGCGGTGGACGCCGCCGGCGCGGCGGCCGGGGGAGCAGCGGGCGCCGCCTGCGGGGCGGGCTGGCCGCCGGTCAGGAAGTCGTTCGCGGCCACCGCCGACGGCGGGGCGTATGTGGCGGAGTACAGCTTGGGCGGGTTCTTGCCCCTGGTCTTCTGCTCGCCGTCGCCGGTGTAGGTGAGCGTCAGCGTGCCGCCCACCTCGATCCCCTTCGCGCCGGCCCGGCGGACGGCGTCGCGGACGGCCTTCAGGGAGTTGGCCTTGATGTAGAAAGCGCGCTGCCCGTCGTCGTCGACGATCTCCGGGTCGCGGATCTCGGTCTGGACGGTGACGACCATCTGCATCATGGGCTTGCCGTCGTTCCAGAACTTCAGCTCGCCGGTGTCGAGGTCCTTCTGCTGCTCGACCTTGGGCGGGGTGGAGATGGGGCCGCCGACGGTGGTGCCGATGGTGTCGAACTTGGCGGAGGGAATGCCGCCGCCCATGAGGAAGTCGTTGGCGCTCATCATGAGGTCGGTCATGGTTCTGTGCTCCTGTGATGTTGGGTTACTGAGAGATGAGGTCGAGCAGGTCCGACGCCGCTTCATCGACGACGTCGGGGTCACCCGGGCAGCCCCGGGCGAGATCAGTGCTGCCGGGCGACAGCCAGGGGCAGGAACGGCACCAGGACGCCTTCCGCTTGAGCAGCGGGAAGGCGGCCGGGCCGAGCGCGCGAACGAGTTTGGCGATGCCGTCGGCGCGCGAGAGGGCGTCGAGAGCGCGCTGCCGGTCGTACGGCGCGGACCAGAGGAAGCGCTGCTTCCACTCCTGGTCGCGGGGCAGGAAGTAGATGACGATGTCGGTCACCGGGCGGCCGGCGAGCTCGTGGCCGAGGCCGTACACGTGACCCTGGACCTCGTACTGCTCGCCGGGCCCCTCCTTCTTGTACTTGCGGAGGGTGGTGCCGCCGGGGATCTTCCAGTCCCAGACGATGCCATCGACGTACAGGTCGCTGTTGCCAGAGATGTCGGTGCCGTCGACGCCGCCAGCGGTGACGCGCTGCTCCAGGAGGTAGCGGTCCACGCCGTCGGCCGCCCAGCCGGGGCGGGCCATGTTGGCGCGGGTGAGCAGCTCCTCCAGGCCGGTGTGGACGTTGGTGCCGATCCACGCCTTCCACGGCAGGGTCTGGTTGGCGTTGACCTCGGGGTGGCCGGCGAGCTTGTAGCCGAGGCGGAGGTCGCAGGGGATGCCGAGCTCGCTGGGTCCGGGCTCGCGCTGCAGCGACCGGGGCTGGTTAAGGATGTGGCCCTCGATCAGGGCGTCGAGTTCGGCCTGCTGGTCGAGGACCTTCTGCGAGATGTTCACCGGTCGCCCTGCCAGCGGTACACCAGGCCGATCGGCCCCCACGCACGGCGAGCGCCCTCTGGGTCCACGTGGCTTGCGCCGCGCGTTGAGACGAACTCGATGCAGGGGCCAGTCGGGTCGTCGTCGGCGTTCATGTCAGTGGCGAACCACAGGTCGCCGTCCCGGTCCTGCCAGACGTCGCCCGCCTGGGGCGGCCACACCTCGTCGGCGGGAGTGGCGGGCCGGATGGTGATGCCGGGGCAGGCGGTCAGCAGTCTGTGCGGGGTGCCGCCGAGGAAGAAGTTCAGCCACCCCGGGTCGCTGCGGTGGCCGACGCGTGCGCCCTTGAGCGTGATATCGACGATGTCACCGACCTGCGGTCGGGGGCTTCTTTCTTCTTTTTCACCGGTCATGGCTGCTGTGCTCCCTGGGATCCGTGTTGCGCCTTGTGGCGTCCCGATGCATACACGCTACAACATGCAACATCACGCCGCAAGGCGCAACACAAGATCGAATACGAAAGACGCCTACCGCGCCGAAACCGCCCTCCAAGCAGGCAGTTTGTGCATGCAGTCCGCCCGCATGTTCGCCTCCTGCAACAGGGCCAGCCGCTCCGCCAGAGCGTCCGCACGCGACCGCTCACGCAACACCTCGACACCCGGCGTCAGCGGTGTGGGGGCCGGCATGGTGGCGCGGTCGCCGAGCTCCAGCCGGGCCAGGAGGTCGCCGATGGTGCGTCGGCCCGCGTCCCGCTCCCGCTTGGCCCCGGCCGTCTCTCGGAGCGACGTCTCCAAGGCGGTAGCGACGTCGGCGCACTGCTCGCGCGCCTCCACCAGCTCCGCCACCAACGCGGCCCGGCTCCTGAACCAGTCGAAGATCACGCTGTTCCTCCAGTGCAGCAGGGAGTGCCGTCGGCGGCCGGGCAGCCGTCGACGCAGTACGCGCATCCGGCGGTCGCGCAGTGCTCGCCCGACTCGTCCGCGGCGCACGTGACGGGGTCGCAGCGGCAGCACGCCGGCTTCGTGAGGGTTCGGGCGCGGGCAGTCGGTTCGCCCAGCAGCGACGCCACGAACGCGGCCACGCCCATGCATGTCTCCCAGGTGGACACGACGACCTGGCCGTTGCGGCGTTCGGTCACGGTGATGCTCGCCCCGGGCGGGGATGTGGGAAGGCCCCCACCGTGTGCGATGAGGGCCTCCATGGTGCTCAGCTTCATGCGGGCGTGCCCCGCAGCACCTCGATGCCCAGGCCCCGCTCGACCTGCTGGACGACGTCCAGGACGGCATCGCGAAGCTTCGCGTCAGGGTCGTCGAGCAGGTACTGCACGCGCAGCTCGCCGCCGCGCTCGACGCGGAACCGGAACCGCGCCGCGATCGCGTAGAACGTCGGGTCCTCGCCTTCAGCCACCGGCAGTTCGAGGCACCGCACCGCGATCTTGAACTCGGTCGGCACCTTCAGGTGGCCCTTCGCGCCCGCGGCCGCGTCCGTCGTCTCCTCCCACACCAGGTTCGCGTCACCGCTCGACAGACGGGTCGCGGAGGAGAACTTGACGGTCGTCTTCGCCTGGAACGTGGACGCGATCTCCAGCATCTCGGCGGCGGCCGGCTCCCGGATGTCGGCCAGGTGGTCCTCGACGAACTCGGCCCATTCCCTCTGCGACAGCCACTTCCGGTCGTTGGCGATCCACTCCGCCCACGCGTTCGTGGTGCGCAGGCGCAGGATGAGCCGGTGGTCACCCCAGCGCGGGCCCTCCTGGCTGTGGGCGTTCAGCACGGCGGTGATCGCCCTGCTGTCGATGTTGACGAACGTCTCGCTGTCCTCGTCACCGTGCTTGGTGTAGTACGCCTGGAACGACGCGACGTCCTCGACCACGGTCAGGCCCTGCTTGCGCGCGGGGGCGGGCAGGCGGCGGAGGTAGCCGTCGGCGGCCAGGTCGACGATCTCGGGGCCTCGCTCGGTGGGGAAGGCGTAGATCGTGCCCGGTGCGAGCACCGCGGGTTCGGCCTGCGCGCGGGCCGCCTCCTCCGCGATCTCGATGATGGCGTCGTTCTCCGTACGGATGACCTCGGTCACCTACAGCTCCTTGATGTTGTCGTGGTTGACGGCCCGGCCGACCTCGCGCAGCACGCCGGGCAGGGCGAGCTGGCGGGGGTCGTCGCGGACCAGGTTGTTGTCGCCGTCGAAGAAGAAGACGGCAGCGGTCGGCTCGCCCTTCGGCGGCTTGATGCTGGCCTGAGCGGACACCATGAGCGCGGAGGTGTTGCCCTTCATCGGCTGCACCTCGATGGCCAGCGTCATCGACCCCTTCTTGCCGTGGGTCTGCACGGCGGCGACGAGCTGCTGCATGAGCATGGCGGCCTCGTCGGCGACCTCGCCGCCCTGGATGTCGCGGAGCACGTCGGCGAACGGGCGCACCCGGCCCGGCTCGGTTTCGGTGGTGGTCACTCGGTTCCTCTCATCGTGTTGCGGCGGTGCTTGTCGCAGGGCTTGCAGTCGGGGCGCCGGGATGGTGCGTGGGGCTTCCACTTGGAGAAGGCCGTCAGCGGCTTCGGCTCGCCGCACGTCCGGCACGTTCTCGTGGTGACGTTCTGGTGGATCGCCTCGCGCTCTTCGAGGGTCATGGCGGCGATGACGCCGCCCGGGTCCGCGCTGAACGGCAAGGAGAGGATCCACTCGCAGCAGTCGTCGAGGACGGGACAGCTGTAGCAGGTGGCGCGGGCACGTCCTGGGGATCCGTACATGATGTTGGGCTGGCCGACGCAGGGGCCGACCCCCTGCCACTTCGGCAGGTAGTCGAGGGGGGCTTTCACGCGGGGCATGCCGCACCTGGCCAGTCCACCTTGGCCAGCGCCTCACGCTGCCCCTTCGGCAGGTCGACGGGCGGGTGGCCGAGGTGGTCGAGGCCGGCGGCGCGCAGCCACCAGGCGTCGACCTTGTTGTCGTCGCGCTCGTCGAGCCCGGCCCGCTGGAGGAGGGCGACGCGCATGTCGGGCTTGGTCGCGTTCCCGCGGCCCGCCGCGTACTTCTTCAGCGTGCTCGGCGGGATCACGGCGTACGGCACCTCGAACACGTGCAGCCGGTAGATCACGTGCCACCACAGCCCGGCCGCCTCGTGATGCCCGGCGCCGGACTGGCTCCCGTACGACGGGCCCTCGACGACAACGAGGTCCGCCGCCTGGGTCAGGCCGTCGCCGAAGATGTGCGACGCGATCCAGGACATCCGCGGACCGCCGCGGAGGTCCCCCGTACGGACACGCGAGAGGGTGCCGTCGGCGGTGGCGATGCCGGTGCCGGTCAGGGAGAGGTCGAGGCCGACCACGTGCGGGGCCATCACGCCTCCCACAGGCTGACGGGGGATGGACTGGAGGTGGGGACCGGCGTTGCTGCCCGCGTCACGGCGAACGCGAGCAGGCCGCCGGCGAGAGCGGCGAGAATTACGCCGATCAGCAGCGCGAAGAAGACCCGGAGGTTCACGGATGACCCCGCTTCTCGACCTTGAACGCGGCCAGGACATCGCGGGCGAGCAGCTCGGTGTCGATTCCCGGGTCGCCGCCGATAGCGTCGTCGATCGTCTCGGACAGCGCGGCAAGCAGTTCGGGGTCGGGCTCGGCCTCGGCGGCCTCGGCCAGCTCCAGGAGGGCGGCGGCCACCATGCGGGCCGTCTCGATCGGCCAGTCCTCGTGCAGCAGCTGGATGCGGCGTCCGATCCTGCGGACGGGAATCCCATTGACGTAGACATGGGTCTTCTCGTGCAGCCTCGGGTTCTTGCCGAAGTAGACCCGGCCCACGCTGATCGTGTCGCGGCTCACGGCTGGCCTGCCCAGTGCTCCAGCGCCAGCCGCGCGTCCCGGATCGCGGGCCACAGCTCGGACGGCCGTTCCGCGTGGATGAGCCGGTGCAGCAGGTCGCGGTACACGTCCCGCTCCTCCGCGACCAGGTCCGGCGGCGGCGTCGGCGCGGGGAGGCCGCGCTCGGACTCCAGCACACTGACGCCGACGGCCAGGGCAGCGATCAGGTCGCGGCCCCAGACGGGGTCGTCCAGACCGAGCACCTCGCCGGGGCCGAGGGTGATGGGCACGACGGGCCCGGCCTCGCCGTGGTCGAGGTCGCCGGCGTGGGGGCGGCCGAGCGGGGTCCAGGTGGTGCGGCGGATGCTCGTCACGCGCTCCTGCTCTCGGTGGTGGGGGGTTGGTAGGGGTGGGCCCCCGCCGGGTGGGCGGGGGCGGCCAGAGACGTCAGGTAGGTGGTGATGTCGGCGTCGGTGGGGACCTCGGGGCGCAGGTAGGCGCGGAAGCGCGCGAGCAGGCGCGTCACCGAGCACCAGCCCGGCGGAGCTCGATGACGATCCACTCGGTGGCGCGGATCCGCGACCAGCGCGTCAGGTCGCGTACGGGGTCACGGTCGATGCGGTAGCCGAGATGCGCGGCCAGGGCGCGCAGGGCGGCGTCAGCCTGCTCGTAGGCATCTGGGCCGAAGGGCGTGAGCTCAGCGGCGGCCGCCCGGATCACGTGCGTGACGTTGAAGCGGTCGAGCTGGTGCGTCTCGATGTAGTCGGCGGCCCGGCGGAGCACGCCGCTGGCTGTCGGCGACTGCTCAGCGGGGCGCGTCACGCGGGCCTCCTGACGCACCCGCCGGACACGAGCGTCAGCTCCATCCCGATCGACACCACCACGGCGCGGGCCCGCGCGACGGCAGTAGGCGTCCTGGTAGCGGACCGCGATCCGGCCGCCGTGCACGCGGTGCACCTGGGCGATGCGCACGGGCTCGCCGTGGTTCCACTCGGGGGCGGAGACGACCATGCAGGCGTTGAGGTCGACGGCCACCATCACGCACCAACCGACAGGGTCGTGGCGGCCGAGGCAGCGTCGGCGTTCGCCCTGGTGTAGGTCGACAGCTCGATCCGGACGCCGGCCCACACCACCTCGCCCAGCTCCAGCTGGACCGCGTGCTCGGACTCCCGCTCGCTGATCTCGGTGACGCCGAGCACAGCGGCGTACGCCTCGATCGCCTTTCGCGCCTTGTCGGCGTCGGAGATGTGAAGGGTGCCCGTCAGCTTGTCCGGCTGGTAGGGGGCCAGCTGCCAGTGTGCGAGCGGGAGCCGCGCCCTCGTCAGCTCGGACAGCACGTACATCGTGTGCTGGTAGATCGCGCTCTTCAGCTGCTCGTCGTCGACGGTCTGCCACTTGCTGCCGTCGAACTCGGCCAAGGTGGAGGCCGGGAAGTTGTCGCGGATCCGGCGCAGGAGGCGCTCGGCCTCGGCCGCCGGGTGGTTCTCGTGCAGGATGCCGACGAGCTTGTCGCCGTCGACGACGCGGATGGCGAACGTCGGGGCCGACGGTGGGAAGATGTTCATGAGACTCGCGCCCTTCTGTGAGTGTGGGGGTTGCGGGTTCTGCGAGGTCCGGCCGTGCAGGGCTGGGCCTCGCCGCATCTCTGCTGGTGCTATGCGGTGCGGCGCGCCGTGTTGGGCTTTCGGCGCTGCTCGGCGTTGGCCTTGCGCGTCTCGGCGGCCTTGAGCGAGCGGGCGCGCTGACTCGCGCGGAACGCGGACTGGGCGGCGGCCTCGACGTCCTCCTCGCGCACGACGCCCTCGGCGCGCACTTGCGCGATCCAGTAGTCGAGAGACAGGGGAGAGGCGCGGTGGCCGGGCGCGGTGCGCTCGGTGCGGTTGGGGGTGCGCGCCCAGGAGATGTCGGCGGCGATCTGGCGTACCGCGGTGACGCGGGCCGGGTCGGCGGCCATCAGGCGTTAGCCCTGATGGCGTCGGCGACGGAAAGCTCGCGCCTCGGGGGGAGGTCGACGTTCTTCGCCTTGATGTCGGCGTTGGCCTCGACGGGCCGCCCGGCCAGGTAGGCGTCGACGGAGTCCTTAGCGACCTGGACCTCAGCGTTGCGCGCCGGGCCGATTTTCCGAGCCCTAAGGGTGCCGGCCTTGATAAGGCGGTGGACGGTCCAGCGGGTGCGGTCGAGACGCTCGCACGTCTGCTGGATGGAGAGGTATTGGTCTTCGGTCATCAGCATCTCTCGTTGTTGCACCTTGTTCTGTCGTGCAACAAGACGCTACAACACGCGCCGCACATCACGCAACAACTCGCGCCATGACGCCACATTTTGCTGCCTGGTGAGGCAGATTGTCGTGCGAAGCAGGATTCCGATATCCGTCTGTGCTACAACTTGCAACATGAGCGACAGCAGCGGACTTCCCCCCGCGCGCCGACTCTGGGAGCGCGTTGAGAATGAACGCAATCAACGAGGCTGGACCACACTTGAGCTGCAAAAACGCTCCGGGGTGGACCGAGCGACCGTGTCCCGGTGGCAGCACGCGAAACGCGCCCCACTTCCCGAGACGGTCAATGCGCTCGCCGACGCCCTCGGCCTACCGCGAGAAGAACTTCTGGCCCTAGCCGGATTGATCACCAGCCCTGTGGAGCGCGTCCTCCGTGAAGCTGTCACGGCGCCGCAACCGGTGGTAAGTGCCGCTGTCGAGGGTGATGCAGAGACTCAGGAGTTGCTCGCGCGGTTGTCGCCGAGGCGCCGGCGCTTCCTGGAGGAGATCCGAGAATCGGAACGGCAGCGATTGGCGCGGATTGCGCAGGATGCGGCGCGTGAGGCGCGAGAGGCTAACGACCGTTTTGCGCGCCTTGTCCGCATTGAAGTGGAAGAATCCGACATATCGGAAGCGTGATTGCGACGGTACGTAGCGTAACAATTACACAGTGAGTAATTTTGGGTTAACTTAAAGGAAACACTGGAACGTGACTAAACCTCGTGGTTCTCTGTTTCGTGCAACAAGTCGCACCAACCCGAAAAGGGGTATTTGCGCCAACCGCACGACAGACCGAGCAACACGAGGGGGCCCTCACCCATGCGTCACATGCTGCTGCCCACCACAACAGCGCTGTTGTGGATCCTGAACGTCGCCTACGTGGCCGCCGAACGAACGGCATGGCCCACCCTCGGCGAATGGGAATCGGGGCAGCGGCTGCTCATCGGCACCATGATCGTATTCACGATTGCCTGGCTTCTGGAGAAGCAGGGCATCGAGTACAGGATCGGCTACCGGCAGGGGCAGCAAGACAGAGACCAGTAAACGGATTACGGGTGGCGCGTAGGTGACGATGCGCGCTCCCGCACACCTCGGGGACGCAGACGGGCCCGGAGCCAACGGTGGAGGCTCCGGGCCCGTCGCATGCCTACACCCGGTCGCTGGGGGAGTACCGGGCATGCGCCGCCCGCGCCCGCTCATCACCCAGAGCCTCGGTGTACTGCCGGAGCATCGCATCCGACTTCCAGCCCAAAATCCGCTTCACGTCATCCGGACTCGCGCCGGCCGCGAGCAGCTCGTGCGCGCTGCTGCCCCGGAAGCGGTGCGGGAACAGATCCGCCACCCCGGACGCCTCGCCGCGAGCCTTGAGCATTCGCTGGACGCCGGACACCCCCAGGCGCTGCCGATGCTTCACCGCCAGCCATAGCCACTCCAGGCTCGCCGCCGGGTGTCGGCTCCGGACTCGGAGGTATCGGTCGATCGCCTGGGCGGTCTTGTCGCCGATGGGCGCCCAGTGCTCGTTGCCCCCCTTCAGCGTGATCCGGAGCCTGCGCCCTGGCAGATCTACGTCGTAAAGGCGCAGGCCGGTCAGTCCTGAGACTCGCATCCCGTTGTCGAACAGCACGCGGACGATGGCGGCATCGCGACGGGACGCGAAGTCGCCGCCCCGGCATACCTCCAGCAGCGCACCGAACTGCTCCAGAGAGACGTACTCCCGCACCTTCCTCACCATGTGAGGTCGGTCCTTGGCCAGCACGGGGGAGACCGTGGTGCGCTCCTTCTCCTCTATCAGCCAGCTGAAAAAGACGCCGAGGTACGAGTGTGCCGCCAGGGCGGTCGGCACCCCTGCCCGATTCTGCTCGTGCACGAGGAACGCACGCACCTGGTCCCGGCCGACGCATTCAGCGTCGGCCGGCTCATTGTGCTTGGTGAGGTAGGCGACGAAGCGGCGGGCCACGCGCAGATACATCGTGATGGTGTTCTGGCTCCGGTTGGCCGAGCGGAGCGCGAGCTCCCACGAGGCAATGAGGTCGCCGAGCGGGATGCCTGCCGGGACCGCAGGCTTGCGGCGGCGCCCGCTGCTGACGCGGCCGCGGGCGGATGTGATGGGGACGACTGTGGGCATGGCTGCGCCTCCTCCGATGAGGGGGATAGACGGCATTCGGCTTACGCCGGGGAGCGCCGATTATGCTGCCCATCACCCGCATGCAAACTGTTTGAAGATCCACTTGCTCCCTACACGCGGTTGAACCCGGCCCTTAAGCAGGGAAGATAAGGCGCGAGCGCGCGCCTCTCAGACTCCCGATCAACGGCTTATGCGCCACTTATTCTCCGCATACGCCCGGAGGGCATAGGGTGACCGGAGTCAGCACGCCGATGGAGGGACGATGACGAAGGAGAAGGCGCAGGCGAGGCGCGAGCATCTGCAGAAGATGCGGGCCGAGCAACAGCGCAAAGCGCGCCGCGCCGCACTGCTCATGTGGGGGACGGGCGGTCTCATTGTCGTGGTCCTCGTCGGCGTGGTCGGCGTCTACCTGGTCAACCAGGCCCGCGCGACCTCACTCGACGCCGTCACCAGCTACAAGTACGAGGCCGGCCAGCACGTCGCCAAGACCGTGACGTACAAGGAGAGCCCGCCCGTGGGCGGCGAGCACAACAACTACTGGCAGCAGTGCGCGGTCTACGACAAGCCGATCCACAACGAGCACGCCGTCCACTCGCTGGAGCACGGCGCGGTCTGGATCACCTACCGCCCCGATCTGCCCAAGGCGCAGGTCGACGCGCTGAAGGAAGTGGCGACCTCCACGGGCCAGCAGGACTACATGCTGGTCAGCCCCTACCCCGGGCTGCCCGCACCGGTGGTCGCCTCCACGTGGGGCCACCAGCTCAAGCTGCAGGACCCGTCCGACCCGAAGCTGACAGCCTTCATCAAGAAGTACCAGAACGGCTCCGACACCCCTGAGCCGGGTGCCGTCTGCGGCGGCCAGGACGCGATCACCACCACGGCCGACCAGGCCCCGCTGCCGCCCGAGCCCACGGGCAACACGCCGATGGAGACCCTCGCTCCCTCGCCCACCCAGTCCAAGTGACCCCGTGACACGTTCGAAGGGCCCGGCTCCGGCCGGGCCCTTCGGCGTTCACGTCGTGTTCCGCGCTCAGGCGAGCACCTCCTCCAGCGGCGTCCACTCCAGGTCGTGCGCCTCGGCCACCGGCCGGCTGGTCAGGCGTCCCTCGTGGGTGCTCACGCCCGCCGCCAGGGCCGGGTCCGTACGGACCGCCTCGCGCCACCCCTTGGCGGCGACGGCCAGCGCGTACGGCAGCGTCACGTTGGTCAGCGCGAACGTCGAGGTGTGCGGCACCGCCCCCGGCATGTTGGCCACGCAGTAGAAGACCGACTCGTGCACCCGGTACGTCGGCGCGGCGTGCGTGGTCGGCCGGGAGCCCTCGAAGCAGCCGCCCTGGTCGATCGAGATGTCCACCAGCACCGACCCCGGCTTCATCCGCCGGATCAGGTCGTCGGTGACCAGTCTGGGCGCCTTGGCCCCCGGCACCAGGACCGCGCCGATCACCAGGTCGGCCTCCAGCACGGCCTTCTCGATCTCCAGGGTGTTCGACGCGACCGTCTGGCAGTGGCCCTGGTAGATCATGTCGGCCTGGCGGAGCTTGTCGATGTTGCGGTCGAGCAGCAGCACCTCGGCCTGCATGCCGAGCGCGATGGCGGCGGCGTTCATGCCGGACACCCCGGCGCCGATCACGACGACGTTCGCCGCGCGCACCCCGGACACGCCGCCCATGAGCACGCCCCTGCCACCCTGCGAGCGCATCAGGTGGTAGGCGCCCACCTGCGGCGCCAGCCGTCCGGCGACCTCCGACATGGGGGCGAGCAGGGGCAGCGAGCCGTCCCTGTTCTGCACGGTCTCGTACGCGATGGCCGTGACGCCCGAGTTGAGCAGGGCCCTGGTCAGGGCGTTCGAGGCGGCCAGGTGGAGATAGGTGAACAGGACCTGGCCCTTGCGCATCCGGTGGTACTCCTCGGCCACCGGCTCCTTCACCTTCATGATCAGGTCGCCCGCGGCCCACACCTCGTCGGCGTGCGGCACGATGACGGCGCCCGCCGCCGCGTAGTCGTCGTCGGGGATGGCCGAGCCGAGGCCCGCCTCTCGTTCGACGTGGACCTGGTGCCCGTGGCGTACCAGTTCGTGCACGCCCGCCGGGGTGAGTGCGACACGGTATTCGCTGTTCTTGACCTCGCGGGGAACTCCGACCTTCATGGGGTCATCCCTCGTTCGCGTGGAAAGTTGCCGACAACCTGCCTTCTCATTTCCATTCTTCCTCCGATCTCACGGAAAGGTGATGATTCTTCGGCTGATTACCCCGGTTCCGTCCGTCCTCGATAGGCTCACCGGCAGCCCGAACGTGAGGATGGGGTCTCGACGATGGACAAGCCGGTAGAGGCGCCGCCCGCGGAGCCGGGAGAGCCGGAGGAGCCGAAGGCCAGCCGCCTCACCACCGTCGTGCTCACCGTCTCGCTCGTGCTCGTCGTCGCCGTGGCGGGCGTACTCGGCACGGTCGCCGTCCTGATGACCAAGAGCCCGGACAGCCCGCTGCTCGGCGGCGCGCCGCCGACGCGCCTGGCCGTGCCCATCCACTTCGCGCCGGTCAAGGAGACGAAGACCGCGCCCTGTCCGGGCGACCCGGCCGTGCTCGACGAGGGGCAGACCACCTGTTACCTCCTGGAGGACGGCGTCACGGTCGGCGCCGTGCAGCGGATCGAGCCGGTGCGGGAGAGCGACGGGTCGTACTCGGTGCGCGTCGCCGTCGCGCCCGCCTTCAAGGACCGGCTCGTCCGGCTCATCGACGAGTTGCAGCCCGCGCAGCGGCAGGTCGCGGTCGTACTGGCGCCCGAGGGCGAGCAGACGCCGAAGACGG
The DNA here is from genome assembly GCF_014648435.1 of Nonomuraea spiralis. GTDB lineage: Bacteria > Actinomycetota > Actinomycetes > Streptosporangiales > Streptosporangiaceae > Nonomuraea > Nonomuraea spiralis. Next base: position 332,171 of record NZ_BMRC01000006.1, on the reverse strand, counting down.
TCCTGGCCGCGCCGGTCGTCACGCAGGGCATGGACGGCGACAGCATGAGCATCGCGGGCTTCACCAAGGAGGAGGCCGACGCGCTGGTGACCCGCATACTCGGCGCGTCCCCGTCGCAGCCCGCCCCAACCGGTCCCGCCCAGTCCGACCCCGCCCAGTCCGACCCCGCCCAGCCGCCGACCCAGCAGCAGCCGCCCGCCACCACGACCCAGCCGGACGGCACGACGACGGGCACCACCGGCACGACCGGGACCACCGGGACCACCGGCACGACGGGCACGACCGGGACCACCAACGGTGTCGCGCGCGTGCCCGACAAGCGCTACGCGAGCTGCAAGGAGGCCCAGGCCGCCGGCGACGGCCCCTACACACGCGGACGGCATGAGGAGTACTCCTGGTATCCCGACCTCGACCAGAACGGCGTGGCCTGCAACAGCGGTGACATCCGCTAACCGAACAGGCTCTCGAGCGCGTTGATCCCGAAGTACGCCAGGAAGATCAACGACACGATCCACAGCAGCCAGGGGATCTGCGCGAACTGCCCCCGGGCCGCCTTGATCAGCGTGTACACGATCACCCCGGCCCCCACCCCGTTCGTGATCGAGTACGTGAACGGCATCAGCGCGATCGTCAGGAACGCCGGGATGGCCACGTCGATGTCGGCCCAGGGCACGTTCTTGGACTGGGTCATCATCAGCGCCCCGACCAGCACCAGCGCGGGCGCCGCCGCGGCCGCCGGCACCACCGCGGCGATCGGCGTGAACAGCAGCGTCAGCCCGAGCAGCGCCCCGGTCACGACACTGGCCAGACCGGTACGCGCCCCTTCGCCGACACCGGCGGCCGACTCGACGAACACGGTGTTGGCCGAGGCGCTGACCGAGCCGCCGACCATGCCCGCCACGCCGTCGACGGTCAGGATGCGGCCCAGCCGCGGCACCCGTCCCAGCCGGTCCACCAGGCCGGCCTCGTCGCTGACGCCGATGATCGTGCCCATGGCGTCGAAGAACCCCGACAACACCAGCGTGAACAGCACCACGGTCGCGGTCAGCGCGCCCGCCGTGACGAACCCGCCGAACAGGTCGAACTGCCCCACCAGCCCGAACCTCGGCGCCGAGATCAGCGACTCGGGCATACGCGGTGCGACCACGCCCCACGACTCGGGCTTGACGGGCACCAGCGAGTTGACCACGACGGCCAGGACGGCGGTGACCGCGATGCTGATGAGGATGGCGGCCGGGGTTCTGCGCACGTACAGGACGATCATCAGGAGCAGGCCGAAGCAGAAGAGCGTGACCGGCCAGCCCGTGAGGTGGCCGGTCGCCCCGAGCTGTACGGGCGTGCCGGTGCCCGAGGCGACGAACCCGGCGTCGACCAGGCCGATCAGGGCGATGAACAGGCCGATCCCGACGCTGATCGCGTGCTTGAGCGCCAGCGGGATCGCGTTCATGATCAGGGTTCGCAGGCCGGTCACGGCCAGGATGATGATGACCGCGCCCTCCAGCACGACCAAGCCCATCGCCTGGGGCCAGGTCATGTGCGGCGCGGCCTGGTAGGCGACCACCGCGTTCAGGCCGAGCCCGGCGGCCAGGGCGAAGGGCGCGTTGCCGATGAACGCCATGAGCAGCGTGGAGATCGCGGCCGCCAGCGCGGTCGAGGTGGTCAGCTCGGAGATCGACAGCCGGGCGCCGGTGACGTCCTTCGCGCCGGCCAGGATGATCGGGTTGAGCAGGATGATGTAGGCCATCGCCATGAACGTGGTCAGGCCGCCGCGGACCTCGCGTCCGACGGTCGTCCCCCGCCCGGTCAGCTCGAAGAGTCTGTCGAGCACCACACGATCCCCCTCGTCATGACCGAGGGGAGTGCGGGTCACCTACCCGGCGGGGGACAAGATCACGCCTTCTCGTGCCGCCCGTGGCCGAGCAGGCCGACGAACTCCTCCAGGCCGATCCGGCCGTCGCCGTCGGTGTCGGCGGACGTGATGAACGCCTCGATCTCGTCCTCCGAGGCGCCGTGCACCCCCAGAGCCTCGTTGGCCTTCCTGATCTCGGCCGCGGTCAGCAGACCGTCGCCGTCGGTGTCGAAGCGACTGAACTCCGCCTCGGCGGCTTCACGACCGCTTGCCATCGGATACCTCCCCGTGATTGGACAAGGCGATATCTTCCGGCCTGATCGGAACGCGAGTCAACCGGAGACCCGTGGCGGCGCGTACGGCGGCGGCGACGGCGGGCGTGGAGGAGAGCGTGGGAGGCTCGCCGGCGCCGCGGAGGCCGTACGGCGCGAACGGGTCTGGATTTTCCAGGATTTTCAGCTGCATGGGCGGCATGTCGAGCATGGTGGGAATCAGGTAGTCGGTGAACGACGGGTTCAGCACCCGGCCGTCGCGTACCTGGATCTCCTCCATGAGCGCCAGCCCGAGGCCCTGGGCCGAGCCGCCGTGGATCTGGCCCTCCAGCGCCTGCGGGTTCAGGATCCGGCCCACGTCCTGCACCGCCGCGAGCTCCACGACCTTGACCAGCCCCAGCTCGGTGTCCACGTCCACCACCGCGCGGTGCACGCACAGCGCGAGCTGCGTATGCGAGTCGCCCTGCCCGCTCACCGGATCCATCGGGTACGTCGGCCGGTGCCGGTACTCGCGGGTCTCCTCGATCGGCCCGAACCTGGCCAGCGCCTCCCGAGGCGGCAACCCCTTGAACCGCTCGCGCACCGCCTCGCAGGCCGCCTTCACCGCGCCGCCCGTCACGTAGGACTGCCGCGAGGCCGACGACGAGCCCGCCGAGCCGACGGAGGTGTCGGCGGTCGCCACGGTCACGTCCTCGATGCCCAGCTCGGTACGCGCGATCTGGCCCTGGACGGTGATCAGCCCCTGGCCCATCTCGGCCGCGGCGGTGTGCACGGTGACGTGCGGCTCGTCGCCCACCAGCTCGGCCCGCACCCTGGCCGTGGAGTAGTCGTCGAAGCCCTCGGAGAAGCAGATGTTCTTGAGGCCGACGCCGTAGCCGACGCCGCGCCGCACCGACTCGCCGTGCGTGGTCTGGGAGACGCCGCCCGGCAGCGCCCGCAGGTCCGCCTCCGTACGGGGGCCCGGCAGCGGCATGGCCTCCAGGTCGCGCAGCATGTCCGCCAGCGGCGCGGGGGAGTCGATCACCTGGCCCGTGGCCAGCGCGGAGCCCTGCGAGACGGCGTTGCGCACCCGGATCTCGACCGGCGACAGGCCGCACGCCTCGGCCAGCCGGTCCATCTGCGACTCGTAGGCGTAACACGCCTGCACCGCCCCGAACCCGCGCATCGCACCGCACGGCGGATTGTTGGTGTAGACGCCCACGGCGTCGATCCACACGTTCGGCACCTCGTACGGCCCCGCCCCCAGCGAGGCCGCGTTGCCCACCACGGCGGGGGAGGAGGAGCAGTACGCGCCGCCGTCCAGCAGGATGTCGGCCTTGACGTAGACCAGGCGGCCGTCGCGCGTGGCGCCGTGCTCGTAGCGCATCCTGGCCGGATGGCGGTGCACGTGCCCGAAGAACGACTCCTCCCGCCCGTACACGATCTTGACGGGGCGGTTCAGGCGCAGCGCCAGCATGCACGCGTGCACCTGCATCGACAGGTCCTCGCGGGCGCCGAACGCGCCGCCCACGCCCGACAGCGTCAGCCGTACCTTCTCCGGCGGCAGGCCCAGGCAGGGGGCGAGCTGGTCGCGGTCCACGTGCAGCCATTGGGTGGCGATGAACAGGTCCACGCCGCCGTCCTCGGCCGGCACCGCGAGGCCCGACTCCGGGCCGAGGAACGCCTGGTCCTGCATGCCGACCTCGTACTCGCCGGTGACGACGACCTCCGCCTCGAAGGTGTCCCCCTTGCGCACCGGCTGGCGCCTGACGAACTCCCGCGACTCGCGCGGATCGGTTACCGCCGGGCGCGGCTCGTACCCGACCACGATGGCCGCCGCCGCCCGGCGCGCGGTCTCCGGATGGTCGGCGGCCACCAGCGCCACCGGCTCGCCCTGGTGGCGGACCTGGTCGATGGCCAGCACGGGCTGGTCCTTGTGGTCGAGCCCGTAGAACTTCTCGCCGGGCACGTCCTCGTGCGTCAGCACGGCCAGCACGCCGGGCATCCGCAGCGCCGGGCCCACGTCGATCGAACGGATCCAGGCCGACGGGTGCGGGCTGCGCAGCGTCACGCCCCACACCATGCCGTCGAGCCACAGGTCGGAGGCGTAGGCGAACTCGCCGGTCACCTTCAGCGTCGCGTCCGGCCGCCGCGCGCTCGCGCCGACCCCCGCGGACCTGGTGGAATGGGCGGTCTCCGTCATCCTCCGAGTAGAGCACCGGCCGGGCCCGGCCTCCTATGCCCGTGACGTGAAATCCCGGTCATACCTTGACACACCGGCCTTGTATATTCCTCCAAGTGCGTATCAGTGACCTGCTGGCGATCGAGGAGCTGGGTCTCAGGCTGCTGGCCGGCGACCCCGATCGCGAGTTCGGCAGCGTCTGCGTCACCGACCTGCCCGAGCCGGGGCGCTACCTGTCCGGCGGCGAGCTGGTGCTGACCGGTCTGATGTGGCGCCACACCGCCGCCGACTCCGCCCGCTTCGTGACCGCCCTGGTCGAGGCCGGGGTCTCCGCGCTCGGCGCGGGCGAGGCCCGCCTCGGGCACGTGCCCGGCGACCTCGTCGCGGCCTGCCGCCGGGCCGGGCTGCCGCTGGTCGAGGTGCCGGTCGAGGTCTCCTTCCGTACGCTGGCCGAGCTGGTCGCGCCCCGGCTGTCCGGTGACGCGCGCGACGCGCTCGGGCGGCACCGCAGGCTCGTGGCGGCCCTGGCCGAGGGCGCCGACCTGCGCGAGCTGTTCGAGCTGACCGCCGCCGAGCTGGGCGTCACGGGCGCCGTCCTGTCCGCGTCCGGCGAGGTCATCGTCGGTACGGCCGCCCAACCGGCGCTGCTGGCCGAGGCGTACCTGACCGCGCCCCGGCTGCCCGTGCTCGCCGAGGGCGTCACGCTCTTCGCCGTCGGCCGCGGGCACCGGGCGGCCGGCTGGGTCCTCGCCTGCGACGGCGACCTGCTCGGCCGCGCCGACCTCGGCTACGAGCTGGCCGCCTGCGTGGCCCTCGAACGCGGCCGCCTGGAGGAAGGCCGCCGGGTCGAGCGCCGGCTGGCCGGGCAGCTCGTCGCCGCCGCCCTCGCCGGGGCCGACGCGGCCGAGCTCAACGCCCGGCTCCGCACGTGCGGCCTCGACGCCGCCGAGCCGTACGCGGTGCTCGACGCCACCGCCGCATCCCACGGCGCCTCCCCCGGTGGGACCGGGGTGCTCGGGGGGCAGGTCGTGGAGGAGCTGCTCGGGCGGGAGACGGTCGCGGCCGTCCGCGGCGAGGGCGCGGTGGCCGTGGTCCCGCTGCGTGGGCGTACCACCGGCGAGCTGGCCGCGCGGCTGCGCGCCGGGGCCGCCGTACTGGCCGCGCTGCCCGCCACCCGCGTGGCCGTCGGCCTGAGCGGCGCGCTGACCGGCGCCGCCGCGCTCAAGGGCGGCGTGGAGGAGGCCGGGCACGCCAGGCGGCTGGCCGAGGCGCGCGACGGCGGCGTGGTCACCAGCGACGAGATCTACACCCACGCCCTGCTGCTGGCCACGGTCCCGGGCGACGTGCGCCGCTCCTTCACCGACCGCCTGCTGTCCCCACTGCTGTCCTACGACCGCGGCCACCAGTCCGACCTGGTCCGCACCCTCGACGTCTTCCTCGACTGCTCAGGCTCCTGGCACGCCTGCGCCGAACGGCTCCACGTGCACGTCAACACCGTCCGCTACCGCATCCGCCGGATCGAGGAGCTGACCGGCCGCGACCTGTCGGCGATGGCCGACCGCGTCGACTTCTTCCTCGCCCTGCGCGACACCACCCCACCCGCCTGACCTCACCCCTCCGGCCCCGCCGCCCCCATCGCCTCCCGCTCCTCCGCGACGCGCTCCAGCCAGGACGCGCTGTCCAGGGCCCGCGCCAGCGACTCCGCCTCGGCCAGGCGTTCCGCCGCCGCCGTCCGCCGCGTCAGCAGCCGGTTGGCCCGGGCGAGCTGGATCAGGCACTGCACCTGCATGAGCTTCGTGCCGCCCGCCACGGCGCGGCCCAGCGCCCGTTCGAGCTGGGCGAGGCCGGCCTCCAGGTCACCGCGGTCGAGCTGGAGGGCGCCGAGCGCGTGACGCATGTGCCCTTCGAGCGCGGCGTCACCGGCCCGCCCGGCCATCGCCGCGGCCTCCTCCAGAGCGGCCGCCGCCTCACCGAGACGTCCCATTTGCCGGTGGGCGTTGCCGATCTGCAGGAGGGCGTACCGCTCGCCGACCTCGGAGGAGATCTCCCTGGCGATCTCCCGCTGGGCCAGCGCGTGTTCGAGGGCCCGGTCGTACCTCTGCGCCTTGGCGTACGTGGCGGCCAGGTTGCCGTGGGCCCGTTGCTCCTCGAAGCGGTCGTTCAGCCGTCTGGCCAGGGTCAGGTGCCGGTCGATGTGCTCCAGCGCCGCGGTGAGGTCGCCCTTGAAGTACTCGCCGACCCCGGCCTGGCTGTGGGCGTGCATGGCGGTCTCGTCATCGGCGAGGCGCTCGGCCACCGACAGCGCCCGGTTCCCGATGGAGATCAGGTCGGCGACCCGGTAGGCCTTCTGCTGGGGCCAGAGCATCGCCAGGCCGAGGGCGGCCCCCGTACGCGCGAGGTCGTCGTCCGGGTCGGCCATGGCCTGCGCCGCGGCGGCCAGCAAGGTGGGCTCCTCCCGCTCGATCCAGGCGTTCGCCTCGTCGGCGTCCCGGAAGGCCCGGCCCGGCTCGGCCACCGGGAGGTGCGTCGGGTGGACCCGGTTGGGGTCCGCGGTGCGGGCGGCCGACCGCAAGCCGGCCGCGTAGTAGCCGAACAGCCGCAGCAGCGGGGCCTTGCGGCCCTCGGCGGGGACCAGCTCCCCGGCGAACACCCGGACGAGGTCGTGCAGCTGGAAGCGGCCACGAACGTCCCGTTCGAGAAGGTGGGCGTCGCTGAGGCGGTCCAGCGCGCACCCGGCCTCCCGCTCGGGTACGCCGGCCAGCCGGGCGGCCGCGTCCGCCGAGAGGTCGGGGACGTGCACGAGCCCGAGCAGGGCCAGCATGCGCGCGGCCGCCCGGTCGACGGCATGGTCGCTGTGCGTGAGATGGCTCCAGCTCGCCGCCAGTCCCGACCGGACCGCGAGATCGCCCGCCTCCAGCTCGTGCAGCCGGGTCCGTTCGTCGGCGAGCCTTCCGGCCAGCTCGCCGACGGTCCAGTCCGGGCGGTCGGCCAGGCGCGCCCCGGCGATGCGCAGCGCCAGCGGGAGCCCATCGCACAGGCGGATCAGCGACGCGGTCCCGGCGGGGTCGGACCGGACCCGTCCCTTCCCGGCCAGTCCGGCCAGCATGCTCCCGGCCTCGGCCCGCGGGAGCCGGCCCAGGCGGACCCGGACGCGGCCGTCCCCCACCCTCAGCGACTCCCTGCTGGTCACGAGGACGCAAACGCCCTCCGGCACCGGCAGCAGCCACCGGATCTGCGCGAGGCCGGCGGCGTCGTCCAGGAGCACGAGGAGCCTTCTGCCCTGCGCCCTGGCGCGCCACAGGGCCACCGCCTCCTCAGAGCCGGGCGGGACGTCCTCGTTCGGCGTGCCGATCGCGCGCAGCAGCCGGGCGGCGATCTCCTGCGGGGTCAGCCGTGGCACGTTCGGCGTCCCGCCGCGCAGGTTGACGAACACCTGCCCGTCCGGGAAGCGGTGCCGTACGCCGTGCGCGACATGCACGGCCAGCGCGGACTTGCCGGAGCCCGGCGCTCCCGAGATCACGACCATCGGCGGCGGCTCGTCGTCACCGGGCGCGAGCAGGGCCCGCAGCCTGGCGATCTCGCGCGGCCGGCCGACGAACCCGCTGAGATCGCGCGGCAACTGCCTGGGGACCGGCCCTTCCTCCCGCGCGACCTCGGTTCCGCCGCCCACCAGCGCGTACGCCCTCCGCAGCCCCTCACCGGGCCCCACACCCAGCTCGTCGTCCAGGACGTGCCGCGCCTCCTCGTACACGCGCAGCGCCTCCTGCCGCCGCCCGCAGGCGTCGAGCGCCAGCACGAGCAGCTCGTACGGATGCTCGCGCAGCGGATGCCGGGCCACCAGGGCCCGCAGCTCGGGAACGGCCTCGTCCGCGGCGCCGAGCCGGATCCGGGCCGCGGCCCGCCCCTCGACGGCGCCCGCGCGCAGCTCCTCCAGCCTGAGCCGCTCCGCCTCGGCGAACGGTCCCGGCACGTCGCCGAGCGCGCGTCCACGCCACAACCCCAGCGCCTGCTCGTAGACGCGCAACGCCTCCGGGTGCGCACCGGCCCCGGCCGACCTGCGGGCCGCCTCGGCGAGACGGGTGAAGGCGATCGCGTCCACCTGGTCCGGCTCGACGAGCAGCCGGTACCCGCCCGCTGCGCCCACCAGCAGGCCCGGCCGCGCGCCCGGGTCCCGGGCCGGCTCGATCGCGCGCCTGAGTCCCGCGACGTAGGTGTAGACGCTCTGCCGGGCACTCGCCGGCGGCCGCCCGCCCCACAGCCCCTCGACGAGCTGGTCCTGCGTGACCACCCGCCCGGGGGACGCCGCGAGCATCACCAGGACCGCCCGCTGCCGCGGCGGTCCCGCGTCGACCTCCTCGCCGTCGAGCACGCACGAGACCGGCCCGAGCAGGCGCAGGCCGAGATCCGGCGCGCTCACGAGCCGTCCGCCGCGATCCTCATCGCCGCCCGCACGGCCGCCAGCTCGGCCTCGGCCTGCTGCTCCCAGGTCGTGAAGCCGTGCCGCCGGATGAGATCCAGGGCCTGTGTCACGTAGTCCAGCGCGTCGTCGAGCTTTCCCAGGACGCGCGAGGCCTTCGACAGCGAGACGAGGCCGCGCACCTGGAACCTGTAGCCCCCGGAGTTGAGTATGTCGGTGGCGGCGTGGATGTGCTCCAGAGTCCGTTCGGCGTCGTCGAGTTCGATCAGCACCTCGCCGAGCGACAGGCGGAAGAGCCCCTCGTGGGTGATGTCCCCGGCCTCCTGGGCCATGACCAGGCCCTCCATGAGGGCCCGGCTCGCCTCGACGGCGCGTGCGGTGCCATGGTGGGCCATGCCGAGTATGAGGAGGGCGAAGCGGACCCCCACCTGCGAGCCGGCGGCGCGCGCCACGGCGAGCTGGCGTTCGGCGTAGGGCAGCGCCTCTTCGAAGCGCAGGCCGGTGACGTAGGCGTTGGCGAGGTTGCCCAGCGCGCGTAGCTCGCCGAAGTCGTCACCGAGGCGCGTCGCGAGCTCCAGCTCCGCCTCCAGGTGGACGACCGCCTCCTCGGTCCTGCCCGTCAGCCGCATGCCGTTGGCGATGTTGTCATGGGAGATGAGCGCCGCCTTCTCGTCGCCGAGCCGCGCGCAGACCCGCAGCACCAGCGTGTTGAGCTCGATGAGCTCCTGAGTCGCACGGGCTCGCTGCTGGTGCCACTTGAGCGCGAAGGTCAGCCGCACGCCCAGTTCCGCGATCTCGTCGTCCGCCGAGTTCAGCGCCTGGACGGCCGCCGCGCTCAGGACGTGCGTCTCCTCCAGCAACCAGGACTGCGCCTCCTCGGCGTCCGAGAACTCGTGCCTGGGCCCGTCGACGTCCTGGGCGAGCTGCACCCGGTGCGGGTCGATGATGACGCTGCTCAGCCGCGTGGACGCGGCTAAGTAGGCGAGCGTCCGGGCCAGCGGACGCTTCCAGTCCTCGGGGCGCAGCTCGCCGGCGAAGAGCCTGACGAGGTCGTGCAGCTGGTAGCGGCCCGGTCTGGGCCGATCGATCAGGTGGGCGTCGGCCAACCGGTCGAGCGCGCGCGCCGCCTCCTCCGCTCCGGTGCCGAGCAGCATCGCCGCCGTCTCCGGGGTCACGTCCGGCACGTTCAGCAGCCCCAGCAGCGGCAGGGTGCCGGCGGCCATCCGGTCCAGGGGGCGCGGGCTCGCCGCCAGACCGCTGTGGCTGCCGCTGAGGCTGGAGCGCACGGCCAGGTCTCCGGCCGCCAGCTCCCGCAGCCGTCCGCGTTCGTCGGTGAGCCGCCCGGCGAGTGTGCCCACGCTCCACTCCGGGTGGTCGGCCAGGCGCGCGCCCGCGATCCGCAGCGCGAGGGGGAGGCCGTCGCACAGGCCGACCAGTGCGGCGGTGTGGCCGGCGTCGGCCGCCACCCGCTCGTCGCCGGCCAGCTTGGACAGCATGGCCGCGGACTCGGGCCCGGAAAGCGGACGGAGCCGGAGTTGCACGCAGTCGTCGCCCGCCGTGAAGGACTCCCTGCTGGTCACGAGCACGCTCACGCCCAGCGGCGTGCCGAGGAACGGCCTGATCTGTGCCAGGCCGGCCGCGTCGTCCAGAAGCACCAGGAGCCTTCTGCCGTGCAGTCTGCTCCGCCACATCGCCGCCGCCTCGTCCACGTCGACGGGGATGTCCTCGTCCGAGGTGCCGATGCCGCGCAGCAGCCGTCCGGCGATCTCGTGAGCCGGCAGCGGCGCGACGCCCGGGGTGCCGCCGCGCAGGGCGATGGCGAGCTGCCCGTCCGGGAAGCGGTCCTCGACCGCGTGCCCCACGTGCACGGCGAGCGCCGACTTGCCCACACCCGGCGGCCCCGATATGGCGACGACCGGGTGGGGTTGCCCCGCCTGCGGCGCCAGCAACGATCTCAGCCGGGCGACCTCCTCGGACCGGCCGACGAATCCGATGAGATCGCGCGGCAACTGCCGGGGCACGGAGGTGGTGGCGGATGGGGGCTCCTCGGCGCCGCCGGACAGGACCACCCTGTGCGCCGCGCGCAGGCCCTCGCCGGGCAGGACACCGAGCTCTTCGTCCAGGGTGCGTCTGGCCCTCTCGTAGGCCAGCAGCGCCTCCGCCTGGCGGTCGGCGCCGTGCAGGGCCAGGACGAGCAGTTCGTGGAGGCGCTCCCGCAGCGGATGGCGTCCGACAAGGTCCTGCAGGGTGGTGATGGCCTCGCGCTGTCGGCCGAGACGGAGCAGGGTCTCGGCGCGGGCCTCGGTGGCGCCCAGGAACAGCTGCTCCAGCCGGGAGCGCTCGGCCTCGGCGAAGGGGCCGGCCAGGCCGCTCAGGGCCACGCCGCGCCACAGGGACAGCGCCTGCTCCAGCACGCGCAGGGCGTCGTCGCCACGGCCGGGATCGAGGAGGCGCGCCTCCTCCACCAGCTCCGTGAACAGGCAGGAGTCCACCTGGCGGGGCGCGAGCAGCAGCCGGTACCCGCCCGCCTCCCCGACGAGGACCGTCGAACGCCGGCCGGGCTCGCGACCCGGTTCCAGCGCGCGCCGCAGCCCGGCCACGTACGTGTAGACGCTCTGCTCGGCGCTGGCCGGCGCGTCGTCCCCCCACAGCCCTTCCACGAGCCGGCCCTTGGTCACGACGCGGCCCGGGGGAGAGGCGAGCATCGCGATGACCGCACGCTGCCGGGCGGCGCCGAGGTCGATCTCCGCGTCACCGAGCACGCCGGTCACCGGGCCGAGCAGGCGGATGCCGATGCCGTCGATCACCCGCGCCTCGCACGGGCCTCGTGCACGGCGGCCTGCTCTTCCCTGGCCTCCGTCTCCCACTCCGCCAGCCCGTCCGCGCCGGCCACCGCCTCGGTGACGTGGGCGAGCGCCAGATCGAGCTTGCCCATGGCCCGGTACGTGCGCGACAGCCCGACCAGGTCGCGCAGCCGTCCCACCCGGTAGCCGGCCCGCTCGATCAGCTCCAGGGCGATGAGGTAGTGGGGCAGGGCGTGCTCCGGCTCGCCCAGATCCAGGTGCACCCGGCCGAGAACCGCGCGCAGCTGCGCCTGGTGCGTCCTGTCGTCCGCCTCCTCGGCCTCGGCCAGGCCCAGGGCCAGGATCTTGCGGGCCTCCTGCGGCCGGCCGAGTGCCTGGTGGGCCTCGCCGATGATGAGCATGGCGTACCGGGCGCCGACCCGGGCGCCGATCAGGTCGGCGATCGCGAGCTGCTGTTCGGCGAAGACGATCGCCTGCTCGTACTGGTCGCCGTTGAAGTACGCGTTGGCGAGGTTGCCCAGCGCGCGCTGCTCGGAGAAGGTGTCGCCGAGCCGCCTGGCGATGGCCAGCTCGGTCCGCAGGTGCTCGACGGCCTCTTCGATCCGCCCCCGCATGCGCAGGGCGTTGGCGAGCAGACCTTGGGCGTGCATCGTGTTCTCCACGTCGCCGAGCCGTTCGCACACGGCCAGGGCCATCGAGCTGAGCTCGATCATCTCCAGCGTCCGGTAGCTGCGCTGGTAGGGCCATTCCAGGGCGAGCGTGAGCGCCACGCCCATCGCCGCGACGTCGTCGTCCTCGGCGGCGAGCGCCTGGCGGGCCGCGGCCGTCAGGACGCCCTCCTCCTCCAGCAGCCAGGCCGTCGCCTCCTCCTGGCCGGTCACCATGTGCACGGCCGACTCGGGAGCGGTGCCGCGCTGGGCGCGGTGCGGATCGAGCACGCCGCTGGCCAGGCGCGTGGAGGCCGCGAAGTACGCGAGCGCGCGCAGCACCGGCTTCTTGGCGTCGCCGGGCCGCTGCTCGCCCGCGAACAGCCGGACGAGGTCGTGGAGCTGGTAGCGGCCCGGCCGGGGGCGGTCGAGCAGGTGCGCGTCGGTCAGCCGTTCGAGGGCCAGGTCGGCGTCCGCGGGGTCGGCGGCGAGCAGCGCCGCGGCCGCCTCGGCGGTGATCTCGGGCACGTGCAGCAGGCCCAGCAGGGACAGCGTGCGGGCGGCCAGCCGGTCGAGGGGGCGGGGGCTGCGTTCGAGGGCGGTGAAACCGGCCGCCAGGCTGGAGCGTACGGCCAGGTCCCCGGCCACGAGCTCGTGCAGGCGCCGCCGTTCGTCGCCCAGCCGGCCGGCCATGGTGGCGACGCTCCAGTCGGGGCGACCTGCCAGGCGGGCCCCCGCGATGCGCAGCGCCAGGGGCAGGCCCTCGCAGAGCCGTACGAGCTCGGCGGTGTCGCCGGCGCCGGCCCGCACGCGCTCCTCCCCGGCCAGCCCGGCCAACATCGCGGCCGATTCGGCGGGGGACATCCGGCCGAGTTCGAGCTGGTAGGAGTCCTCGCCCCAGGTCATGGTCTCGCGGCTGGTGACCAGCAGCGCGGTGCCGAAGGGCGTGGACAGCAGCGGGCGGATCTGGGTCAGGTCGGCGGCGTCGTCCAGCAGGACGAGGACCTTGCGGCCGTGCAGGAGGCTGCGCCACATCGCCGCGGCCTCGTCCGGATCGGCGGGTACGGCGTCGGCCGCCACGCCCAGCCCGCGCAGGAACCGGCCGAGCACGTCGAGCGCGGTCAGCGCGGGCAGCTCCGGCGTCGCGCCGCGGCAGTTGACGAAGAGCTGGCCGTCGGGGAAACGGTCCTGGACCAGGTGGGCGACCTGGGCGGCCAGCGTGGACTTCCCGACGCCCGGCGGCCCTGAGACGATCACCAGTGGGGTCGGCGGGCTTCCGTCGTCCGGGGCCAGCCGCCTGGCCAGCTCGTCCAGCTCGCACGACCGGCCGACGAACCCCGCCAGGTGGCGCGGGAGCTGGTGGGGCACCCCGTCCCCCCGCCACGGCGCCGGCTCGCCGCGCAGCACCAGCTCGTGGCACCTGCGCAGGCCCTCGCCCGGCGTCAGGCCCAGCTCCTCCAGGAGCAGCAGCCGGCCCTCCTCGTAGACCTCCAGCGCCTCGGCCTGGCGGCCCGACCGATAGAGGGCCAGCATCAGCAGTTCGCGGGTGCGCTCGCGCAGCGGGTGGCGGGCGGTCAGGTCACGCAGGTCCTCGGTGATCTCGTGGTGACGGCCCAGGTGCAGCAGGCTCTCCGAACGCTGCTCCAGGGCCGTCAGCCGTAACAGCCCAAGACGGGAGCGTTCCCGCTCGGCGAACGGGCCGGTCAGGCCGCTCAGCGCGGGGCCGCGCCACAGCGCCAGGGCCTCGTCCAGCAGGCGTACGGCCCGGCGGTCGTCGCCGTCGCCCCGGCACTCACGGGCTTCGTCGAGCCGTGTGGCGAAGCACAGGGAGTCGACCTGCGCGGGCCCGACATGTAAGACGTATCCGGCGCCCGTGCCGGATAACCACCGCGACGGGGCGCGCCGCCCCCGGTCGGGCTCGAAGGCGCGGCGCAGGCCGGAGACGTAGGTGTAGACGCTCTGCTCGGCGTTGCGCGGCGGCTCGTCGCCCCACATCCCGTCGACGAGCTGGCTCATGGGTACGGGCCGGGCGGCGGCCGAGGCGAGGATGGCGAGAGTGGCCCGCTGCCGGGCCGGGCCTAGATCGAGGGGCTGGAAGCCGCGTTCGGCGTGAACGTCGCCGAGAAGGCGAATGTAGATGTCGTCGCTCACGCGTCCTCCCCGGTACGGCCCTACGTCCCCCTCACGAAGGCAGCGTAATCAGAATCTTGTGGCGGTAAAGCGGTCAGACGACTGTAGATCGAATGTAGACGGCGTCAGGTAGGCTCTGGCCAGATGTCGGAAGAGGGGGCACATCGACGGGGTGAGGACGTCATGTCCTCGTTGTGTGACTTAATACCTTTGATGGCTTGGTGCGGTTCAAGTCTCAGAGGTGCGCGATGCACCCCCTCTTGGTGAAGTCAGCCGGTCAGCAGCAGTGCGCCATGTCCTGGCCTGAATAGAGTGCAGACGTGTCGGCGTTCGCCGCCGTAACATTGCCTGCGAGAGTCACCGCTGCGATGAGCACGGTGGCTAGCGCAGACAGGGCAATACGCATGCGCATGGGGGTTCTCCCTCGCCTGTGTGGGGTTGCTCGGACTTCATCATCTCAGGGAGCAACGACTGTGACCACATCTGACCTGGTCGGACTCCGTATCAAGACCGTTCGCCGGCAGCGTGGCCTGTCACAGGCACAGCTGGCGCACCCCGAGTTGTCGGACAGCTACGTCTCCTTGATCGAGAGTGGCAAGCGTACCCCGACACCTGCGGTCCTGGAGCTGCTGGCGCAGAAACTCGACTGTTCGCTGTCCTATCTGATCAACGGCGTGACCGCCGAGCAGATGGAGGACATCGAGCTGGCGCTCGGCTACGCGCGTCTGGCGCTCGAGAACGGTGAGGTCGCCGAGGCCCGCACGCGCTACACCGAGCTGCTGGCGAACAACAACCTGACAGGCTTGACGGCTCTTCGTCAAGACACCGAATTCGGCCTCGCGCTCGCCACTCAGGCCAGCGGCGACCTCGACGGCGCCATCGCCATCCTGCTGCGGCTCCGCGAGGAGGAGCTGTCGACCGAGCGCCGGATCGAGATCGCCATCAACCTGTGCCGCAGCTACCGGGAGAGCGAGCGCCTCACGGAGGCGGTCGAGGTCGCCGAGCGGATACTCAACGCAACGACGCGACCCGTCTGGAACGACCTGCTCGTGGAGCTCGGCGGCAGCCTGCTGGCGGCGTACATGGAGCGCGGCGACCTGCTGCGCGCCCGCCAGTTCGCGGCCGAGCTGCTGAACGCCGCCGACGCCCTCGGCACGCCGCGCTCGATCGTGGCCGCCAACTGGATGGCCTCGAACACGGCGGCCATGACCGGCCACACCGAGGAGGCGCTGTCCTTCTCCGAGCGGGCCATGGCCGTGCAACTGGAGCACGGGCAGCCGCGCAGCATCGCGATCATGCGCCTCGCGCTCACGCAGAAGCGGCTCAAGGCCCGCCCGCACGAGGCGGCCGCCGCCCGTGACGTGCTGCGCCAGGCCGTCGTCGAGCACGAGCAGACCTCGACCAGCCCCATCGAGCGCGCCCGCGTCCGGATCGAGCTCGGCGTCGCCGAGGCCATGACCGGCAACCTGGACGAGGCCGTCAAGCAGGCCCAGGCGGGCAAGGACCTGCTGCCCTACCCGGGATCGGCCCTCGGCGCCGAGGCCGACCTGCTGCTCAGCAGGGTCTACGGCGGGGTCGGCCGGATGGAGGAGGCCCGCGCCCATGTGGGCCCCGTGCGCGACTGGCTGGCGCCGCTGCCCGACTCCCGGCGTTCGGCGTCCACCTGGTACGCCACCGCCGAGACGATGGACCAGCTGGGCGATTCCGACGGCGCCGTGGACGCCTACCAGCGGGCTCTCGCCTGCGCGGGGCTGTAGCGAGGTCAGGACCGGGCGGTGGCGTCGGTAGCCTTGGTGGTGCCATGAAGAGTTCCCCGCTCGCGGCACTCACCGCGATTCTCGCCGCCCTGTTCGTGCTCGGCACCGCCACCCCGGCGCTGGCCCACGACTCACTCAAGAGCAGCGACCCGGCCAAGGGCGCCGAGGTCGAGGCTCTCGACGAGGTCAGGCTGGAGTTCACCGCCAAGGTGCGCATGCCGTTCGTCATCGTCCGGGGCGCGGGCGAGGCCGTCTTCCAGGAGGGCAAGCCCGAGGTCGACGGCGCGGTCGTGCGGCAGGCGGTCAAGGGGCCGCTGCCGGGCGGGAAGTACACCATCGCCTACCGGGTCGTCTCCTCCGACGGCCACCCGATCGAGGGGGAGATCCCCTTCACGGTGAAGGCGGCCGCGGCGCCCTCGCCGAGCGCGTCGGCCACCGACCCGGCTTCGGCCGCCCCGGCGACGGCCGCCTCGTCCGCTCCTGCGGCCACTCCCGCCGCGGCCGAGGCCGACCAGGCGTCGGCGGCGCGGGTCGGCTTTCCCACGTGGCTGATCATCGGGATCGGGGCGCTGGTCGGCATCGGCATCGGGTTCCTGTTCAGCGCGCGGAAGAAGAAGCCATGAGCAGAACGGCGCGTCTCGCGCTCGCGGGTGGGGCGGCCGCGGTCGTCGCCCTGGTGATCGGCATGATCGCCGGCGGCAGGGCCTTCCCCCGGATCATCCCCGGGCTGCCCGACGCCGGAGCGGTCGTCAGGTGGGGCCTGCCGGTGTCCAAGCTGCTCATGGACGTCACGGGCGTGCTCACCGTCGGCCTGCTGCTGGCGGCGGCGCTGCTGCTGCCCAACGACAAAGGCATGCTCGGCAAGGCGGGCCTGCTCTACGTCAGGTCCGCCTCCTGGACCGCGCTCGGGTGGGCCGGATCGGCGTTCCTGGCCATCGTGTTCACCACGGCCGACTCGTGGGGCCGTACTGTGCCCCAGATCCTCAACCGGGAATACCTGACCAGCACCGCCACCCAGACCACCCAGGGTGTGGCGCTCACGCTGGTGGTGCTGTTCGGGGTGGCCATCGCGCTGTTCTCGCGCGGGGCCATCACCGCCGGGGCCGCGGCCGCCCTGCTGGTGTTCGCGCTCGTGACGATGTTGCCGCCGCCGCTGACCGGCCACACCTCCTCCTCGCCCAACCACGACCTGGCCACCTCGGCGGTGTCGCTGCACCTGCTCGCGCTCGCCCTGTGGGTGGGCGGCCTGGTGGTGCTGGCCGTGCACGCGATGCGCGGGCAGCCGCAGCTCAACGTGGCCGCCGCCCGGTTCTCCACGATGGCGGTGTGGTGCTTCGTCGCCGTCGGCCTGTCCGGCGTGTTCAGCCTGGTCGCCCGCCTCGGCGCGCTGTCCGACCTCTGGACCACCCAGTACGGCCTGCTGGCCCTGGCCAAGATCGTCGCCTTCGTGCTGCTCGGCTACGTCGGCTACTGGCACCGCCAGCGCACGCTGGTCGACCTGGAGGCGGGCAAGCCCAGGGCGTTCACCCGCCTGGCCGGCGGCGAGACGCTGCTCATGCTGGCCACCGTCGGGCTGGCCGTCGCGTTGTCGCGTACACCGCCGCCCGAGTTCAGCGTGCCCGCCGACCGGGCGTTCGAGCTGCTCGGCTTCCCCGTCCCGCCGGAGCTCACGATCGCGAACGTGTTCTCCCTGTGGTGGTTCGACCTGTTCTTCGCCGCGGTGGCCGCCGTGCTCGCCGGGCTCTACGGCGCCGGCGTCTACCGGCTGATCCGGCGCGGCGACGCCTGGCCGTGGGGGCGCACCGCCGCCTGGTTCATCGGGATCGCGCTGCTGGTGTTCTCCACCCAGAGCGGCCTGGCCCGCTACGCCAAGGTCATGTTCGACGTGCACATGATCGAGCACATGACGCTCTCCATGATCGTGCCGATCTTCCTGGTCCTCGGCGGCCCGGTCACGCTGGCGCTGCGGGCGCTCAAGCCGGCGGCCCGTCGGGGTGACCGGGGCGCGCGGGAGTGGATCACGACGATCCTGCACAGCCGGGTGGTCAAGGTCCTGTCCCACCCGGTCGTGGCGACGGCCATCTTCATCGCCTCGACGTACGCGCTGTACTTCACGCCGCTGTTCGAGTCGGCCATGCAGGAGCACCTCGGGCACATCTGGATGACGCTGCACTTCCTGCTCAGCGGCTCCCTGTTCTTCTGGGTGATCATCGGCGTCGACCCGGGGCCGAGCAGGCTCCCGTACGTCGGGCGGCTGCTGATGCTCTTCGTCACCATGCCCTTCCACGCCTTCTTCGGCATCGCGCTGATGATGACCGGCTCGGTGATCGCCTCCGGCTGGTACGAACAGCTCGGCCGTACGTGGGGCGACAACCTGCTCCAGACCCAGCAGGACGGCGGGGCCATCGCGTGGGGCTTCGGTGAGATCCCCACGCTGCTCGTGCTGCTGGCCATCGCGTTCCAGTGGTACCGCGACGACGAACGGCAAGCCCGGCGCACCGACCGCAAGGCCGAACGCGCCGCCGGCGACACCGAACTCGACTCCTACAACGCCTATCTCGCCCGTCTCAACCGCGCTGACAAGGGCGAGTAGCGGTTCGGCCAGGGCACCCTATCTTCCGACTCCAGGTTTCAGAAGCGCCGGGTAGCCTGTCTCACAGGGGAGAAGGGCATAACCTCATCAGCAGCGTCTGCGAACCTTGAGGGGGGATCGCGCGACGCGGTGCGGGGCGCCGGCGTGGGGACCGGCGCGGGCCCCGGGGTGCCGAGGAAGGCGAGAACCATTGTCGGAAGAGACACGCATGCGCGGGGGGCAGAGCCTGGCCGAGGCGCTCGAAAGCCTTCTGGCGCAGTGGTCGGAGCAGACGGGGATCGCGGTCGAGACGTGGGCGCTGCCCGGGACCGACGTGCCGTCGAGGGTGTCGGGCGGCGTCATGGAGACGATGCGCGAGGCGCTGTCCAACGTCGAGCGGCACAGCCGGGCCAAGACCGTCTCGGTCGCCGTGACCACGGGCCCGAGCGGCCTGCGGCTGACGGTCAGCGACGACGGCCAGGGCTTGCCCGACGGGCGCACGGGGCGCGGGATCGCCCGGATGCGGGCCGCCTTCGCCGAGCTCGGCGGCAGCCTGTCGGTCAAGGGCGTGCCCGGCGAGGGCACCACGGTGAGCGGAGTGATCCCCAGGCGACGATGACCGTCCAGGGCCCGGGGTGCCCTGGGGTGAGGCTCAGGGGAGGGTCAGGATCTCGCTGCCGGTCTCGGTGACCATGATCGTGTGCTCGAACTGGGCCGTGCGCTTGCGGTCCTTCGTGACGGCCGTCCACTTGTCGGGCCAGATGTCGTAGTCGATCGTGCCCAGCGTGAGCATCGGCTCGATGGTGAACGTCATGCCCGGCACCAGCTCCACCCGCAGCGACGGGTCGTCGTAGTGGGGCACCATGAGGCCGGAGTGGAAGGTCGTGCCGATGCCGTGGCCGGTGAAGTCGCGTACGACGCCGTAGCCGAAGCGCTTGGCGTACGCCTCGATGACGCGGCCGACCACGTTGAGCTGGCGGCCGGGCGCGACCGCCCTGATGGCCCGCATCATGGCCTCGCGGGTGCGCTCGACCAGCAGGCGCGACTCCTCGTCGACCTCGCCCACCAGGTAGGTGGCGTCGGTGTCGCCGTGGACGCCGCCGATGTAGGCGGTGATGTCGACGTTGACGATGTCGCCGTCGCGCAGCACGGTGTCGTCGGGGATGCCGTGGCAGATGACCTCGTTGATCGACGTGCACAACGACTTGGGATAACCCTTGTAGCCGAGCGTGCTGGGGTAGGCGCCGTGGTCGAGGAGGAACTCGTGGCCGATGCGGTCGAGCTCGTCGGTGGTGACCCCGGGGACGGCGTGCTTGCCGACCTCTTCGAGGGCCTGGGCGGCGATGCGGCCGGCCACCCGCATGCGCTCGATGATCTCGGGGGTCTTCACGTCGGACTCGCCGGTCCTGGGGCGCTTCTTGCCGACGTACTCCGGCCGCTCGATGTGGGCGGGGACCTTTCGCATGGGCGAGACTCGCCCGGGCTGGAGCAGTGTCGTCATGAAACACGAGTCTACGGGGCAGAATTGACCTCGTGAGCGAAGGCCAGTGGTGGTTCTGTCTCAAGCACATGCGGGTCGAGCCCGAGCAGGGCTGCCCCAACAAGGACCGGATGGGTCCCTACGCCTCGGAGGAGGAGGCGGCGGGCGCATTGCAGCGCGCCGCCGACCGCAACAAGGCGTGGGACGAGGCCGATCAGGAGGACGAGTGACGCCCCGTCCCGCCTACGGCACGACGGCGTAGGCGCGTACGGGGAAGGTGCCCATGCCCGCGATCATCGGGGGCGCGGCATGGAACCTGAAGCCCTCACTCGGCAGTGCCGAGAGCCCCGTCAGGTGCTCGACCAGCGGGATCCCCGCCCTCAGCAGGATCGTGTGGGCGGGGCGTTCGCCGTGCGGCGGGGTGTCGTCGATGTTGAGCGAGTCGATCCCGACCAGCGCCGCGCCCTGCTCGGCCAGCCACTCCGCCGACTCCGCCGCCAGGTACGGATGGTCGCGCAGGTAGGCGCCGGTGCCGAAGTGGCGGTCCCAGCCCGTGTGGATCAGCACGGCCCGGCCGCGTACGTCCAGTGTGGTGTCGAGCACCACCTCCCGCCCTCCCGAGGCGGGTACGCGCAGGCCGGGCAGGTCGGCCAGCCTGCTCACCGGCACCTGCGACAGGTCCGGGCCGTCGGCGTAGCGGTGGTGGGGCGTGTCCAGGTAGGTACCGGTGTTGGCGGCCATCGTGATCGTGCCGATCTCGAACTCGGTGCCCGGGGCGTAGACCTCGCGCGAGTCCTCCCTGCTCAGGTGCGTACCGAGGACCGGGCCCGGGACGCCGGGATAGGTGATCATGCCGTCGGTGATGCGGTGGCTGAGTTCGACGATCATTTGGCGGCTCCCACCCGGGCGAGTTTGACGAGGGCGATCCCTCCGATGGCGGCCCATACGAGGTTCAGCCCGGTGGAGGGCCAGGCGGCGTTGTAGGCGCTGTTGACCATGAGGCCGAGCGCGCCGAACAGGTTGATGAGCTGGTACGCCACGCCGTCGCCGGACAACCGCGCGGACGAGACCAGGGCGTACCCGGTCAGCAGCAGGGCGGCTCCGGCCCAGCCGACGGCGTCGAGGAGGAGATCCATGGCCGATATTCTCTGGATTTTTGGGCTTAAAGCACAAATAAAGAAAGCTAAAGGTGGACGTAAGCTGACCTGCATGGATATCGACCCTCGTCGTCTGCGTGTCCTGCACGAGGTCGCCCGCCGCGGCGGCGTGATGCGCGCGGCCGAGGCGCTGTACCTGACCCCCTCAGCGGTCTCCCAGCAGCTCGCCCAGCTCGAACGGGAGGTCGGCCTGGCGCTCATCGACCGCTCGCAGCGCCGCGTCTCGCTCACCCCGGCGGGCCGCGTGCTCGCCGGGTACGCCGAGCGGGTCGAGGAGGAGCTGACCGAGGCCAGGAAGGAGCTGACCAGGTTCACCGAACGCCTGGCCGGGCCGGTGCGGATCGCCGCCTTCCCCACGGCCATCAAGCACATGCTGGTGCCCGCGATGCGCGCCCTGGCCGAACGCCATCCGAGGATCACGCCGGTCATCCACGAGGTCTACGGGCAGCCCGCGCTGCAGGAGTTGCGCCTCGGCGCCGTGGACCTGCTCATCACCGAGCAGGACATGAGCCTGCCGGTCCCCGCGCAGCCCTCGCTGACCGTACGGCCGCTGCACGTGGACGAGTTCCGCGTCGTGCTGCCGCCGGACTGGCCCGAGCCGGAGTCGACCGCGGACCTGATGCGCCTGCCGTGGGTGGCCGCCGAGCCGGACCAGGCGTGCGGGCAGGCGCTCGACCGGCTCGCCGGGATCCACGGGGTCGAGCCCCGCAGGACGCACGTCGTCACCGACTTCTCGCCGGTGCTCGCGCTGGTGGCCGCCGGGCACGGGGTGGCGATCGTGCCCTCGCTGGCGCTGCTCGACGTGCCGGAGGGCGAGGTGCGGGTGAGCGACGTACGGGAGGTGGGGGCGCGCCGGCTGGACGCGGTCACGCGGGTGAGCAGGACGCGGTCGGGCGAGCCGGACCCGGTGCAGGCGGTGGTGATCGGCGCGATCGAGGAGGCCACCGAGAGCCTGCGGGCGGCACTCGGCCCCCGCCTCGCCACCCAGCCCTGACCTCCGGACGTTCGGCCACTCGGCGGGGTCATTCGGTCAGGTGGGGGCCGCTGACCTTCTCCAGCAGGCGGGCCAGGCGTTCGCGCAGGCCCGGACGCTGCTCGACCTCGCCCGCCGCCGCGCTGACCAGGTGCTGGGCGCCGTCGAAGGTGATCAGCCCGCTCGCCGGCACGGCGATGGCGTCGTGGGCCAGCCCGCTCAGCTCGGAGTCGGCGCCCCCGATCGCCAGGATGGTCGCCCCCGTACGGCGGGCGTCGTCGACGCGCTCCAGCAGCGGGACCGGCGCCGCCTGCTCCGACAAAACGAACAGGGTCTCGCCGCGTCCGGCCTGCTCCAGCCGGTCGAGGCCGACGCGCAGGTGGGCCGGGGCGTCGGCGGGCGGCGACCAGCGGACCAGCGTGGGGGTGAGCTGCGGCAGGCCGGAGAACTTCGCCTCGTCGCTGAGGTGGGCGGTGACGTGCCAGGGCTCGTCGTCCGGCGGGCCCACGAGCAGCAGGCCGCCGGGCGAACGGGTGGCCCGCAGGGCCAGGCCCAGCTCGCGGGTGCGGTCGAGCCAGCCCGTCGGGGCCAGGATCTCGCGCAGGAATGCCACCGAACCTGAGTCCATGCCTCCATGGTGCACGAGGAACGGGAACGAAGGAGGCCGATTCGGACGTCCGGCGCCCGGGCCGCCCCGGCCTGCCGTACGCACCGGCGGGGCTGGCATGATCGGGGCTATGACAGATGTGAACGGGCTTTCCATCGCGATCCTCGGCGGCACCGGCGACCAGGGGAAGGGGCTGGCGCGACGGTTCGCGCTGGCCGGGCACACGGTGCTGATCGGGTCGCGCAGCGCGGAGCGGGCGCAGGAGGCGGCCGGGTCGATCGGCTCGGGCGCGCGGGGCGGGGCCAACGCCGACGTGGCGGCCGAGGCCGACGTCGTGATCGTGGCGGTGCCGTACGAGGGGCACAAGGCGCTGCTGGAGTCGCTGCGCGCCGAGCTGGCCGGGAAGATCGTGGTCGACTGCGTCAACCCGCTCGGCTTCGACAAGCAGGGCGCCTACGCGCTGCCGGTGGAGGAGGGCAGCGCCGCCCAGCAGGCGGCCGCGGTGCTGACCGAGAGCCGGGTCGTGGCGGCCTTCCACCACGTGTCGGCCGTGTTGCTGATGGACCCGGCCGTGGAGAAGGTGGACCTCGACGTGCTGGTGCTCGGTGACGACCGCGAGGCCACCGACACCGTGCAGGCGCTGGCCGAGCTGATCCCGGGCGTACGCGGTGTCTACGGCGGCCGGTTGCGCAACGCCCACCAGGTCGAGGCGCTGACCGCGAACCTCATCTCGATCAACCGCCGTTACAAGGCGCACGCCGGCCTGCGCGTCACCGACGTCTAGAGCGTCCGGAGCGTCTAGAGCCAGCCCGCGTCCTCGGCGACGCGGATGGCGTCGATCTTGTTGCGGGCGCCGGTCTTGGTGATCGCCGCCGTGAGGTAGTTGCGTACCGTGCCGGGGGACAGGTGCAGGCGGGCGGCGATCTCCTCGGCCGTCGCGCCCCTGGCCGCCTGCCTGAGCACGGTGGACTCGCGCGGGGTGAGCGGGCTCTCGCCGTACTCCATGGCCGAGGAGACGAGCTCGCTCTCCAGCACGCGCAGCCCGGCCGCGGTACGCCTGATGGCGTCGGCCAGGCGGTCGCCGGGCGCGTCCTTGACCAGGAACGCCTCGATGCCCGCGGCCAGCGCCCGGCGCAGGTGGCCGGGCTGCCCCATGGCCGTGAGCACCAGGATCCGGCAGGACGGGAGCCGTTCGCGCAGCTCGGCGGCGGCGGTGATGCCGTCGGTGACCGGCAGGTCGATGTCCACGACCGCCACGTCGGGCCGGACGTCGAGCGCGACCGGCACGATCTCGTCGCCGCGGGTCACCTCCGCCACGACCTCGATGTCGGTCTCCAGCCGGAGCAGGGCGGTGAGCGCGGCGCGGATCATGTGCATGTCCTCGGCCAGCAGCACCCGGATCACGCCGGCACCTCCATGGTCAGCAGGAAGCCGCCGCCGGCCGGGGCGGCCGAGCAGGCGCCGCCCGCTTGCGAGGCCCGTTCGGCCAGCCCGGTCAGGCCCCCGCCCGGCTCGCCGGACCCGCTCTCCACGCCGTCGTTGGCCACCTCCAGGCGGACCCGGCCCTCCCGCAGCGACGTGGTGATCGTGCAGGTGGTGGCCCTGCTGTGGCGCAGGACGTTGGTGACCGCCTCGCGTACGCCCCAGGCCAGCGCCTCCTCAGCCCGCCGGGACAGGGTCACCTCGGCCAGATGGGCCTGGCAGCTCACGCCCGACGACTCCAGCAGCGCCGCCGCGCGGTCGGTCTCGCCGGTCAGCGACATCGCGCGGTAGCCGCGGGCCACCTGGCGCACGTCCTGGGCGGCCTCCCTGGCGACGCGTACCAGGTCGCCCACCTCGCCGCGGGCGGAGGCGGGGTCGCGGTCCATGAGACGTCCGGCCAGGTCGCCCTTGAGCGCGATGGCGGTGAGGCTGCGGCCGAGGCCGTCGTGCAGGTCGCGGGAGATGCGCAGGCGTTCCTTGAGCACGGCCGCGTCGGCCAGGTCGGCCCTGGCCTCCTCCAGGTCGGCGGCGACGCGGACGAGCCGGACGAGGACGTAGATCATCGAGCCCGTGATGGGGATGGTGATCACGTAGAACAGGGTGACCACGGCCAGGGGGAAGCCGATCCACGTGTTGGCGCCCTCGTACAGCATCATGAGGACGATCAGCGGCACGGCCCAGCGGAGGGAGAGGAACACCAGCAGGGTCCCGGCCAGCAGCGGCGCGGCGATCGCGGACCAGCCGCTCGGCAGCAGATAGTCGCCCGCGTAGGTGGCGACGGCCTGGAGCGGCAGCGTGGCGGGGAACAGCGGCGGACGCCCGCCGCGCAGGGCGGCCCGCATGTTGACGTAGTGGGTGGAGACGACGGCGACCAGCACGGCCGTCGCGAGCAGGCCGACGCCCGGGCCTCCCATGAAGTAGAGCAGCCCGATGAGCGAGTAGACGACCGAGACGCCCGTGATGAGCACCCGCGCGAGCCTCTGGGCCGAGGACGAGACCACCACAGCAGCGATTATCGCCGAGTCACGACCGGCGCGGTTCCCAGCGGAACCACAACCTGATCGCGACGACGCCGACGACCGCCCACCCGGCCAGGACGAGCGCGGGCACGACCGCCTCCCCGGTCTTCACCGCGTGCACCACGGCCGAGGTGGGCAGCAGGTCCAGCGCCGTACTCAGCCACGAGGGCAGCGGGATCGGCCCCATCGCGCCCGCCGACACCCCGGCGGCCAGGAAGAGCGGCATGGTGTACGCGCCGGCCAGCTCGCTGCGCGGGATCGCCGCCGTGTACGCGGCCCCGAGCAGCGCCAGCACGGCCGAGCCCGCGGCGGTCATGGCGGCGAACAGCAGCGGGTCGTCCGGCAGCGGCACCCCGGCCGCGAACCGCACGGCCACCGTGCACAACACGATCACGACGAAGGTCTGCGTGGCCGTGCCGGCGATCTGGCCGACGAGGATCTGCGCGTCGGTCAGCAGCCCGGCCCGCAGCCGCTTGAGCACGAGCTGGTCGCGGCGGGTGGTCAGGGCGACCGCGATGTTCATGAACGCGGTGAGCGCCAGCAGGATCGCCAGCGCGCTCTGGAACATCGTGGTGGCGAAGGGCACGCCGCCGGAGGTGACGTGCCGCATGAGCGCGGGCATGCCCACCGCCAGGCCGACCGGGGTGATCACCGAGGCGGCCAGCATGGCCCTGTCGCGCCAGAACAGGCGGGTGCCGAGACGGTAGGTGGCGGTCAGGCTCATCGGGCGCTCCTGGGCAGGTCGAGGAAGAGGTCTTCGAGGGTCGCGGCGCGGACCTCCAGGCCGGACAGCCGCAGCCCGCGCCCGGCCGCCCAGGTCAGCAGCGTCTGCGCGGCCAGGTCGGGGTCCTCTGCGCGGCAGACGGCGGTGCCGCCCTCCACCGTGACCGGCAGCGGCAGGTCGTCCGCGGCCACCCCGGCGGGCAGCCGGAACGCCACCCGCCCGCCGCGCCCGGCCAGCGTCTCGGCGATCCCGCCCGCCGCCACGATCTCGCCCTCGTCCATGATCGCCATGGACGAGGCCAGGCGCTGGGCCTCCTCCAGGTAGTGCGTGGTCAGCAGGATCGTGGTGCCCCTGGCGGCCAGGGCCGAGACGACCTCCCAGGTGTTCGCGCGGGCCTCGGGGTCCATGCCCGCGGTGGGCTCGTCGAGGAACAGCACGTCGGGGCGGCCGAGCAGGGCGAGCGCCAGGTCGAGCCGGCGCTTCTCGCCGCCGGAGAGCTGGCGCACCCTGGTCCGCGCCTTGTCCGACAGGCCGGCCAGGTCGAGGGCCTCGCCCACCGGGCGCGGCGCGGCGGTGAAGTCGCGCCAGACCGCGACGGTCCGGGCGACGGTCAGGTCGGGGAAGAACCCGGCCTCCTGGAGCATGATCCCGACCCGCTGCCGTACGGCCGCCCGGTCGGACCAGGGGTCGAGGCCGGCCACCCGGACGGTCCCGCCGTCCGGCCGCTGGAAGCCGGCCAGCACCTCGACCGTGGTCGTCTTGCCCGCGCCGTTCCTGCCGAGGAGGGCGAAGATCTCGCCCGGCGCCACCTCGAACGAGACGCCCTTCACCGCCGCGTAACTCCCGTAGCTCTTCCTGAGCTCGTTCACCTCAATCATGTGTCCGACTATGACCGGACAGGTCAGGGGCTCGACAGTGAAGAATTCACGACTTCCTGGAGAGCTTCAGCAGCGTGTCCGCGACGCCTTCCGGGTCGATGACCTGGTGCAGGTGGAGGCCGGGCAGCCGGGTGACCGGCCAGCCGCGGCCGGCCGCGTCCTGGGCCGCCTTCTCGTACGGGGGGCCGAACCACAGGCACGAGCACCTGACCGCGTCCCAGCCCGCCGGGACGGGCACGGACTGCGTGTAGTAGTCGAGCGGCAGCCGCGGCTGCTCGACCGTCACCCGTACGCGGACGGCGGGGTCGGGCAGCATGGCCACCACGTCCTCCTCGTCCCACCAGTCGGTCCAGCGCGGCAGGACGCCGTCGGGACCGGCCAGGCCGCGCAGGAACGGCAGGAAGTCCTCCTCGGCGATCCTGACCAGCCCCCGGGCCGGCGGCACGTGCGCGTCGGCGAACACGCAGGCCACCACCCGGTCGCCGAGCCCCTCCTTGATCACCGGCATGAAGAACCCGGCGTTGCTGTGGGCCACCAGCACCAGCGGCCCCTCGGCGGGGGCGGCCTCGCGCACGGCCGCGACCACGCGCGGCCAGTACGGCGCCCCGCCCGCGGCCACGCCGGTCAGGTCGGGGACGACGGCCGCCCGGCCGCGCCGCTCCAGCGACTCGGCCACCGGAGCCCACGTCGAGGGCCCGACGGAAGGGCTGTGCACCAGCACGAAGGTCGTTTCCATGGCCCCACCCTGTCAGACGACGAGCGCGTGCCGGGAGACGGGTTTCCGGCCGCCGTCGTAGGCCGCCCAGGCCGCCGCCAGATCGCGCACCGCCCGCGACGACTCCTCCTCGGAGAACAGGAAATGCAGGCGCAGGCGGTCGGCCTGGCCGCCCAGGGGATCGAAGGAGCGGCCCGGCGGCACCGCGACGCCGTGCCGGAGCGCGACCTGGGCGAAGGAGTCGGCGTCGCCGCGCGGAAGGCGTACCCAGATGGTCTGGCCGCCGCGGGCCGGCTCGAACGTCCAGGACGGCAGCCGCGCGCGCAGTTCGGCGCACAGGTGGTCGTGCCGCCGCCGCAGGACCCGTACGCGGGCGTCGCGCACCTCGTCGAGGCGGCGCAGCAGCGCGACGGCGGCCAGCTGGCTGAAGACCTCGCCGCCGAGATCGTGCACGGCCCGCAGCCTGGCCAGCCGCGAGACCAGCGGCGCCGCCGCGCGGATCCAGCCCACCCGCAGCCCGCCCCACACCAGCTTGCTCAGCGAGCCGACGGTGACGACCTGCTCGCCCGCGCCGAACGCGGCCACCGGCGCGGGCGTCCCGCCCGAGAAGCACAGCTCGGCGCGGACCTCGTCGTCGATCAGCGGCACGTCGTGCTCGGCGGCCAGGGCGGCCAGCCGCCTGCGGCCCGCGTCGTCCATGATCGCGCCGTCGGGGTTGCGCGCGGTGGGCACGCAGTAGACCAGCGCCGGCCGCTCGCGCACCGCCGGCCGCGCCTGGTCGTGCGTCAGGTCCACGGGCTTGACGACGGCCGCCGCGTGCCGGAACACCTCCAGCGCCCCCGGATAGGTCGGCGACTCGGTCAGCACGGTGTCGCCCGGCGCGACCAGCAGCCCGGCCAGCAGTGTGAGGGCCTGCTGCGCGCCCGTCGTCACCATGATCTGTCCGGCCGTCGTGGGCACGCCGCGCGCGCTGTAGTAGCGGGCCAGCGCCTCCCGCAGCGAGGGCTCGCCCGCCGGCTGGTATCCCAGGTCGCGCAGCTCCGCCACCCGCGCCCCCGCCTCCTGGTACGCCTCGAACAGCGCCTGCGGCGGGTCGTCGGGCGCCGCGCAGGTCAGCAGCCGCACGCCGTCGGGGGCGTCCAGGAGGTGCAACATCAGCGGATTGGCCGCGACGCCGTCGGCGGTCCTGGTGGCGGACAGGTCGGACGGCGCGACGCGGGTGCCGCTGCCCTGGCGGCGCACCACCCGGCCCTCCTGCTGGAGCAGCTCGTACGCGGCCACCACGGTGCCGCGGCCCACCGCGAGCCGGGCGGCCAGGACCCGGTCGGGCGGCAACTGGCCGCCCGGCGGCAGCACGCCGTCGTCCACGAGCGTCCGGAGGCGGGCGGCGAGCAGCAGGTAGAGCGGGCCGCGGCCGGAGGCCCACCGGCCCAGCAGGTCGACGAGGTCGTCGGGATTGGCCCTGTTCATGGACCAATTCTGGCGTATTGGCTCTGCAAGAAGATGCCAAAGCGGGGGATATTTGATGACATGACTGAGTTTCGCCCTGAGACGCGTGCCGTACACCTGCCTCAGCCCGCCGTCGAGGGCAGTCGCCCGCTCGGCATGCCCATCTACCAGAGCGCCGGGTTCGCCTTCGACGACCCGGAGATGATGGGCGCGGCGATGGGCGACCCCGACGGCGCCTTCGTCTACGGCCGCTACACCAACCCCACCGTCCGCGCCCTGGAGACGGCGGTCTCCGGGCTGGAGGGCGGCGCGGCCGCGCTGGCCGCCGCCTCCGGCATGGGCGCGATCAACACCGTCCTGCTCGCTCTGCTCAAGCCCGGCGACCACCTGATCGCCCAGCGTTCCCTGTACGGCGGGACCGCCGCGATGATCAACGAGCTGGTCGGCCGGTTCGGCATGACCGTCACCCACGTGCCCGAGAACGACCCCGACGCGCTGCGCGCCGCCGTACGGCCCGAGACCCGGCTCGTCTACCTGGAGACCATCAGCAACCCGATGGCGCTGGTCGCCGACCTGCCGGCCATGTGCGCCACGGCCCGCGAGCTGGGCGTGCTGTCGGTGGTGGACAACACCTTCGCCACCCCCGTGCTGTGCCGCCCCCTGGAGCACGGGGCCGACGTCGTCGTGCACTCCACCACCAAGTACCTGTCCGGGCACAGCGACGTGATCGGCGGCATCGCCGTCTTCGCCGACCCGGAGCTGCACGGCAAGGTCTGGCACTTCGCCACCGAGCTGGGGTCGGCGGCCGAGCCGTTCACGTCGTGGCTGACGCTGCGCGGGCTGCAGACGTTGCCGCTGCGCATGGAACGCCACTGCGCCAACGCCGACTTCCTGGCCACCCGGCTCGCCGCGCACCCCGCCGTGTCGGCCGTGCACTGGCCGGGGCTGCCCTCGCATCCCTCGTACGAGCTGGCGGCCAAGCTGCTGCCCGCCTTCGGCGGCGTGTTCTCCTTCGACCTGGCCGGCGGGCGGGCGGCGGGGGAGGCGTTCATGAAGTCCGTACGGCTGGCGCTGCTGGCCCCCTCGCTCGGCGGCGTGGAGACCCGAGTCATGCACCCCGCCACCACCTCGCACCGCACGCTCGACGCCGAGGAACTGGCCAGGCACGGCGTCGGCGAGGGCATGGTACGCATCGCCGCCGGCATCGAGCATCCCGAGGACCTGTGGGCCGACGTGGCCCAGGCGCTCGGATAGCCTCGGCGTGTGCTCGCCGTCTCCGAGCCGTGACCACCCCTCCGGAGCCTTCACCAAGGGGGCTCCGAGCCATGACCAAGGGAGAGCCGTGACCGCCGTCACCTACGACGATGTCCTCGACGCGGCCGTACGGATCTCGGGACACGTGCTGCGCACGCCCGTCCTGGAGATCTCGCCGGGCCTGTTCCTGAAGCTCGAACTGCTGCAGCACTCGGGCTCCTTCAAGGTGCGCGGTGCCTTCAACCGCATCCTGTCGGCCGGTACGCTGCCCGCCGCGGGGGTCATCGCGGCCAGCGGCGGCAACCACGGCCTGGCCGTCGCCCACGCCGCCAGGTCGCTCGGGGTGCGGGCCGAGATCTTCGTACCGGAGGTGACGAGCCCGGTGAAGGTGGCCGGGCTCAGGGCGCTCGGCGCGCACACCACCCAGGTCGGGGCCATCTACTCCGAGGCCGCCGAGGCCGCCGCCAAGCGCGCCGCCGAGACGGGGGCGCTGGCCGTGCACGCCTACGACCAGGCCGAGGTGCTGGCCGGGCAGGGCACGACCGGCCTGGAGATCATGGAGCAGACCGGGGGCGTGGACACGATCGTGGTGGCCGTGGGCGGCGGCGGCCTCGCGGCTGGCACCACCCTCGGGGCGCGGGCCGGGGGCGACGCCCCGCGGATCGTGGCGGTGGAGCCCCACGCCATCCCCACGCTGCACGAGGCGCTGCGCGCGGGCCGCCCGGTGCCGGTGCAGGTGGGCGGCGTGGCCGCCGACGCGCTCGGGGCCACGCAGCTCGGCGCGCTGGCCTTCGAGGTGCTGTCGGGTGTGGGGGTGGAGAGCGTACTGGTGGAGGACAAGGCGATCATCGCGGCCCGGCGCGCGCTGTGGGAGCGGCACCGCCTGGTCGCCGAGCCCGCCGGCGCGGCGGCGTACGCGGCGCTGTTGTCCGGCGTCCACCGGCCGGCCGACGGGGAGCGGGTGGCCGTCGTCGTGTGCGGCTCCAACACCGACCCCGCCACGCTGTCCGGCGCGGCGGGGTGACCGGCTGCAGGTGTGCTCAGCTGTAGGTGTGCTCGGGCGCCGGGAAGGCGCCCGAGCTGACCTCGGCGGCGAAGGCGCGCACCGCGCGGTCCATCTCCGAGGCCAGGTCGAAGTAGCGCTTGACGAACTTGGCCGGGCGCGGCGTCAGCCCCATCAGGTCCTGCCACACCAGGACCTGCGCGTCCGTCGCGGGCCCGGCGCCGATGCCGACCGTGGGGATCGCCAGCGACGTGGTCACCCGCTGCGCCAGGTCGGCCGGTACGCACTCCAGCACCACCGCGAACGCCCCCGCCCGCTCTAGGTCCTTGGCGTCGGCCATCAGCTCGTCACCCGACTGCCCGCGCCCCTGCACCCGGTAGCCGCCGAGCGCGTTGACCGATTGCGGGGTGAGTCCGAGGTGCGCCATGACCGGCACACCCGCCGAGACCAGCGCCTCGACCTGCGGCAGCACCCGCCGGCCGCCCTCCAGCTTGACCGCGTGCGCGCCCGCCTCCTTCATGAACCTGGCCGCCGACTCCAGCGCCTGCTGCGCCGACCCCTGGTACGACCCGAACGGCAGGTCGGCCACCACCATCGCCCGCGAGGAGCCCCGGACGACGGCCGCGGTGAGCGGGACGAGATGGTCGAGGGTGACGGGCAGGGTGGAGTCGAAGCCGTAGACGACCATGGCCGCGGAGTCGCCGACCAGCAGGACGGGCACCCCCGCCTGGTCGAACACCCCGGCCGTCATCGCGTCGTAGGCGGTGACCATGGGCCACCGCTCTCCGCGCTCCTTGGCCGCCGCGAGGTCGCGGACGGTGACCCTGCGCCCTGAGACACCGCCGTACAGCGTGGTCGAAGA
The DNA here is from genome assembly GCF_014648435.1 of Nonomuraea spiralis. Lineage (GTDB taxonomy): Bacteria > Actinomycetota > Actinomycetes > Streptosporangiales > Streptosporangiaceae > Nonomuraea > Nonomuraea spiralis. Next base: position 299,959 of record NZ_BMRC01000006.1, on the reverse strand, counting down.
CATGGACAACCTCCAGAAACGTCTCGAGGCGTCCCAGTGACGTCCCCGGACTCCTTCGATGATGTCATGGAGGGAAATCCAGTGGCGAAACTGTCGGTGCCTCTTGACACAATCGACGCGGAGGTAAACGACACACCATGGCTCTCGACCAATATCGCCGGCTCTTCCGGCTCCCAGGCGTCCGCACCCTGCTCCTGGTGGGGATGCTCGCGCGCGTCCCCGCCACCGCGATGGGGATGGCGCTGACCCTGCACGTGGTCTTCGGGCTGCGCCTGGGCTATGTCGAGGCCGGCGTGGTCACGATGGCCAGCACGGTCGGCATGGCGATCGGCTCGCCGCTGTCGGGCCGGTTCGTCGACCGCCACGGCGTGCGTCCCGTGCTCGTCGTCACCACGCTGGCCCAGGCGGTGTTCTGGTCGTGCGCGTGGGCGCTGCCGCTGCCCGCGCTGGCGGTCGCGGCGGCGGTCGCGGGCCTGCTCAACCTGCCGGTGTTCAGCCTGACCCGGCAGTCGCTGGCCGCGCTGGTGCCCCCGGAGCAGCGGCGTACCGGGTTCACCCTCGACTCGATGCTGGTCGAGCTGTCGTACATGACCGGTCCCGCGCTCGCCGCCGCCGGCATCACCACGCTGGGCAGCAAGACGACGCTGATCGTCATCGGCGTCGGCATCACGGCGGCGGGCATCGGCCTGATCGCCTTCAACCCGCCCGTCCGCTCGGCGGTCGAGCTGGAGGAGCCGGTGGTGAAGGTGCCGCGGCGGCAGTGGCTCACCCCGGGGTTCGTCGCGCTGCTCGGCACGACGGCGGCGGCCACGTTCATCCTCACCGCGACCGAGCTCGGGCTGGTCGCCACCATCAACTCCGCGGGCGAGACCGGGTGGGTCGGCGTCGCCGTGGGCATCTGGTGCCTCTACTCGCTGGTCGGCGGCTTCGTCTACGGCGGCCTGTCGCGCGGTTTCTCGCCGCTGGCCCTCATCGCGGGCATGGGCCTGCTGACCATCCCCGTGGGGCTGGCCGGGGCCGACTGGCGCTGGCTGATCCTGGCGCTGCTGCCGGCGGGCCTGCTGTGTGCCCCGGCGCTGTCCTCGACGGTCGACGTGCTCAGCCGCTGGGTGCCGACCGGGGCCAGGGGAGAGGCGATGGGCCTGCACGGCACCGCATTGCTCATCGGCGGCGCGGCGTCCTCGCCCATCGCGGGGGCCATCATCGACGGCGGCGGTCCGACGTGGGCGTTCGTGGTGGCGGGGCTGACCGGGGTGGCCATGGTGGTGGTCGCGCTCCCGTTCTGGCGCAGACGCCCGGCGGCGGTGGCCGTGCCCGTCTCTGCCGAGGAGCAGTCCGCACCTTCGGCGGCCACGGCGGGCTGAGCCGGGGGCGTTTTCTGACTGCCGGCTGAGGGGCCGGACTGAGGGTCGGCGTGTGTCCGTGAGGGCCCGTGCGGGCGGCGGATCTGGTTTGCCGGTTGTTTCCTCGTGCGCACTTCTCCCGTCATGTGGAAGTTACGAAACGGGACCGTTGCGTATCGGAATGTCTTGCGATACGGTGTCGTTGCGAAACTCAGACGTATCGAAATTAAGGATGTTTCCATGGACCCGAACGAAGGGCATCCACGGCGCTGGGGGATCCTCGGAGTGCTGGTGTTCAGCCTCCTGGCGGTCGTGCTGGACAACACGATCCTCAACGTGGCGATGAAGACCATCTCCGACCCCCATGTCGGATTGGGCGCGACGCAGAGCCAGCTCGAATGGGCGATCAATTCCTACACGCTGGTGTTCGCCGGTTTGTTGTTCACCTTCGGCGTGATCGGTGACCGTACGGGTCGCAAGCGCATGTTGTTCATCGGCATGGCGCTGTTCGGCCTGGCCTCGCTGGCCAGCGCCTACTCCCAGGACCCGACGCAGCTGATCTTCGCCAGGGCGGCGATGGGCATCGGCGGCGCGGCGATCATGCCGGCCACGTTGGCGATCATCTCCAACGTGTTCCCGCCCGGCGAGCGCGGCAAGGCGATCGGCATCTGGGCCGGTGGCGTGGGGCTTGCGGTGGCGATCGGCCCGATCACCGGCGGCCTGCTGATCGAGCACTTCTGGTGGGGCTCGGTCTTCCTGGTCAACGTGCCGATCGTGGTGATCAGCATGGTGCTCATCGGCGTCTTCGTGCCCGAGTCGCGGGACCCGAAGCCGTCCAAACTCGACCCGGTGGGCGTGCTGCTGTCGATCATCGGCCTGGTGGCCCTGGTCTACGGCATCATCCGCGGCGGCGACCTGGCCACCCTGGTCGACGCCGAAGTGATCGTCCCGACGGTGGTCGGCGTGCTGGTGCTGGGCGTGTTCGTGTGGTGGGAGCGCCGCATCGACAACCCGGTGTTCGACGTGCGCAACTTCAGCAACGTACGGTTCAGCTCGGCCATCGGCATGATGGGCATCGTCTTCTTCGCGATGATGGGCGGGATGTTCTTCCTGACCTTCTACCTGCAGATCGTGCTGGGCTTCAGCCCGATCCAGGCGGGGGCCCTGATGATCCCGTTCGCCGCCGCGCAGCTCATCTTCGCGCCGCTCAGCCAGCGGGTGCACCAGATCTTCGGCGCCAAGCTGTCGGCCACGGTCAGCATGCTCGTGGTGACGGCGGCCCTGGGCAGCTACGCCCTGATGGACGTGGACACGCCCGTGGTGCTGATCGAGATCATCTTCTTCGTCCAGGGCGCGGCGATGGCCAACATCATGCCGCCCGCGACCACCGCCATCATGGAGGCGCTGCCCAGGGAGAAGGCCGGTGTGGGCTCGGCCATGAGCAACACCGTCCGCCAGGTCTCCGGCGCGCTGGGCGTGGCCGTGCTCGGCTCGGTGTTGTCGAGCAGCTACCGCGGCGAGATCGCCTCGGCGCTGCCGGCGGGCGCACCGCACGCCGCCGGTGAGTCGATCATGGCGACGATGGGCTTCGCCGGGAGGCTCGGCGAGCAGGGCCAGGCGCTGGTCAAGTCCGCCTTCACCGCCTTCGTCGACGGCATGCACGTCACGGCGATCGTGTCGGCCGTGATCGCCCTGGTGGGCGTCGCGGTGGTGGCCAAGTGGATGCCGGGGAAGGCGCGTCCGGTCCAGCAGGCGGAACAGAAGGAACCAGCGGTAGTGTGAGGCCGCGATGACGATCCAGGATTCAGGGACTGCCCGCCCGGCGGGCCGTCCGCGCAGCGAGAAGGCCGAGAAGGCGATCATCGACGCGACCCTCGACCTGATCGGCGAGGGCATGGGGGTGTCGGAGCTGTCGATCGAGGCCATCGCGTCGCGGGCGGGCGTCGGCAAGACCACGATCTACCGGCGCTGGTCCAACAAGGAGGATCTGGTCGTCGACGCGCTCTCCACGTTGAAGGCGCCGCTTCCGCCGCTGTCCGGCATCTCCGTACGCGACGACCTGATCTCCCTGCTCGACGCGATGCGCAAGGAGGCGGGGCAGGCCCGTACCCGCTGCGTGATGAACATCGCGCTGGGCGAGGCCGATCGTTACCCGCGGCTGATGGAACGCTTCGTGAAGCGGGCCGTCGAGCCGCGCAGGCAGGCGCTGCGCTCGGTGATCGAGCGCGGTGTCGCCAACGGCGAGCTCAGGTCCGACCTCGACGTCGACCTGGCGATGGCGCTGTTCTCGGGTGCCATGATGTGGCACACGAAGTGGGGCCCGCCCGGCGACCTGCCGCTCGACCTGGCCGAACGGGTGGTCGACACGGTCCTGCTCGGGCTGGCCGGAGAGCGCGCCACGTCCTGAGACGTCCTGACTCCCACGGAGGCGCGCACCGAGGCGCCTCCGTGAGTCGTCGGCCCCGCGGCGCAGGGGCCGTCCGTACGAGCCTCAGGCGGCCTGTTCAGAAGGTGAGCCTTGTTCTAATCTCGCGCCATGCCCCCCATGCGAAGAATCGCGATCCTCGGCGTGCTCACCTTCGGCCTGCTGTTACCCGGCGGCGCCGCGCTGGCCCACGAGGAACGTCCGGTGACGTTGCCGGACGGGACCGGGACGGTGCCGGCGCTACGGACGGGCGAACCCGACCTGCTCGTCTGCAAGGACGACAAAGCCGACTTTGAGCGTCGAATCGCGAATTTTCCGGCGGAGCTGCGACAGCGCAATCTCGACCTTTTCGCGAAATGTCAGCAGCAAGGGGTAAGGAACTTACAGGACGCGGTCGATCGCGTTCAGCGGCCGGGGATGACGATCGCCATCCTGCCCGGACTCTACCGGGAGGAACCCAGCCAGGCCGCCCCCACCGGCGCCTGCGCCAGGCTGCCCGCCCGCTGGTCGAGCTGGGGCTACCAGATCCTCACCTTCGAGCAGCAACTGCAGTGCCCGCACAACCAGAACCTGGTCGCCGTCCTCGGCAAGAAGGACCTCCAGATCGAGGGCACCGGCGCCGGCCCGCTGGACGTCATCGTCGACGCCGAGTACCGCAAGCTCAACGCCATCCGCGCCGACCGCACCGACGGCGTCTACTTCCGGAACTTCACCGCCCAGCGCACCACGTTCAACTCCCTGTACGTGCTGGAGACCGACGGCTTCGTCATCGACCGCGTGCTCACCCGCTGGAACGACGAGTACGGTTTCCTCACCTTCGCCAGTGACCACGGCCTCTACACCGACTGCGAGGCGTACGGGAACGGCGACGGCGGCCTGTACCCCGGCAGCGCCTCCAACCTCAACGACGGCCGCGGCCACGACGTGCCCAGGTACGCCATCGAGATCCGCCGCTGCAAGAGCCACGACAACGCGCTCGGCTACTCGGGCACCGCGGGCGACTCCATGTGGGTGCACGACAACGAGTTCTACGACAACATGGTCGGCGCCACGATGGACAGCCTCTGGCCCGGCCACCCCGGCCTGCCGCAGAACCACGCCAAGTTCGAGAACAACAAGATCTACGACAACAACCGCTACACCCGGGACGGCACCTGCGCCAGACCTCCGGCCGAGCGCGGTTACGAGCACGGCGTGGTCTGCTCCCAGGTGGGCGTGCCGCCGGGCACGGGCATCCTGGTCGCGGGCGGCAACTACAACGTCTTCAGGAACAACCGCGTCTGGGGGCACCGGCGGGCGGCGTTCCAGCTCTTCGGGGTGCCCGCGTTCATCAGGGGCGAGAACGACCTGGCCAAGCAGGCCGACACCTCGAACCACAACCGCTACGAGGGCAACGTGTTCGGCGTCGGCCCGGCGGGGGAGCGGCGGCCCAACGGCCTGGACGTGTGGTGGGACGGCCAGGGCACGGGCAACTGCTGGCAGGGCGACGCGGGCCGCTCGACGCCCGCCGCGCTGCCCGTCTGCGCCGCCCGCGCGCCGGAGTTGTCCGCCGGGACGAGCCGCGTGCTGGCCGAGCCCGTCAAGCTGGCCAAGCTCTACCTGTGCGCCGACTTCAGCGCGGCAGAGGCACGGCTGCCCGCCGGTTGCGACTGGTTCGGCGAGTCCGGGCTCGGCAAGGTGGAGGCCCAGCTCGCCCTCGGCGGTTCGGTGGTGCTCGCGCTGTTCGCGGTGCTGTTCTGGCGGCGGTCGGGCGCGACCGTACGGCTCCACAAGGGCGGACGCGGGGCCGGGCCGTCGGCCAACGGGGTGGCCCCGGCGGTGACGTACGTCAGCGCCCGCAGGCACGCGCTCATCGTGGCCGGGGCGCTCGGCGGGCTGGCGGGGCTGACGATGGACGTGGTGGCCGCGACCGAGGACAGCACGCTGCTCGCGGCCCTCGCGCTGCTGCTCATGGCCGACTGGTGGTTGTGCCTGGGCGTGGCGCTGCGGCCGAGGCGGCCGGCGTTCGGCTGGCTCACGATCGTGCTCGGGCTGCTGGCCTGCGTGGACGCCTTCGACCGGGTGGTGTACTCGGTGCCGTTCGTCCCGGTGGGGCCGGGGTGGGTGCGCGGGCTGCTGACCGGGGTGTGGGTGTTGTGCGCGGTGGTCGTGCTGGCGCCGCGGCGCGGCCGTACGGAGGACGCGCCCGCCGCCGGGGCACGGGCGTGAGGAGGGCGGCCTGGGCGGCGGCGGCCGTGCTCCTGGCGGGCTGCGGACCGCTGTCGGACACCCATCACGTGCCGGGCAACAGCCACCAGGTGGCCACGTCCGCGCCGGACGGGCAGGCCGTCGCCGTCATCACCGTCGCGGGCGGCCGGGTGAGCCCGCCGTCCGGCTGGCTGGAGGTCGCCCAGGGGCGGCCGGTCAGCATCACGGTCACCAGCGACGTGGCCGACGAACTGCACGTGCACGGCTACGACATCGAGGCCGAGCTGCGGCCCGGCGTGCCGGAGACCGTGCGCTTCACGGCGGACCTGACCGGCGTGTTCGAGGTGGAGACGCACCGGAGCCGGCTCGTGCTGACCCAGGTGGCGGTGCGATGACGTACCTGCTCGCGCACGGGGTCGGCGGCCGGAGCGACCTGCCGATCCCGCTGTTCTACGCCTACGCCGGGGCGTTCGCGGCGCTGGTGGTGTCGTTCCTGGCGCTCGGCCTGCTCTGGGCGGACTCGCGTTTCCGGGGGGACCGGGCCGGGACGGTGATCGCGCTGCGCCTGCCCGCGCGGCCGGCGCGGGTGCTGACGCTGCTGGTCGCGGGCTACACGCTGGGCCTGCTCGCGGTCGGCCCCGAGGAGGGGAACGCCGGGCCGTACCTGGTCTACGTGTTGTTCTGGGTGGGGCTGGTGCCCGCCTCACTGCTGTTCGGGCCGGTGTGGCGGGGGCTGAACCCGTTCCGGCTGCTGCCCGACCGGCCGCGCCGGCCGCTCCCGGCGCGGCTCGGCTACCGGCCCGCCGCGGCGGGCCTGCTCGCCTTCACCTGGATGGAGCTGGTCGCGCCAGAGCCCGCCGCCCCCGCCACCCTGCTGCTCTTCTTCGCCCTGTACGGCGCCGCCCAGCTCGCCGGCACCACCGTGTACGGCCACGCCTGGCTGGAACGCGGCGACCCGTTCGAGGTGTACTCGACCCTGATCGGCCAGCTCTCACCCGTCGGCAGGCGTGCCGACGGCACCCGCGTGCTGCGCAACCCCTTCGACGGCCTGGACGCCGTCGTGCCCGCCCCCGGCCTGGTCGCGACCGTGTGCGTGCTGCTGGGCAGCACCGGCTACGACGGCTTCTCCTCCGCCCCCGCCTGGGTGGACGCCCTCCAGTCGGGCCCGCTGGGCCGCACCGGCCTGGGCACGATCGGCCTGCTGACCGCCGTCACCGGCGTGGCGCTGTTGTACGCCGCCTGCCTGGGCGCGGCCGGGCTGATCGGCGGCACCCGCGGCCTGGCCCCCCGCTTCGCCCACTCGCTGGTGCCGATCGCGGTCGGCTACCTGGTCGCCCACTACTTCTCGTTGCTGGTCGTCGAGGGCCGGCGCGCGGTCATCCTGGCGCTGGGCCTGGACGCCCGGGTGGACCAGAACGCCGTCTCCCCGGCGACCGTCGCCGTCGTGCAGGTGGCGGCCATCGTGATCGGGCACGTCGTCGGCGTGGTGGCCGCCCACGACCGCTCGGTACGGCTGCTGCCGCCCGCGCGGGCGGTCGCGGGCCAGCTCCCGTTGTTCGTGCTGATGATCTGCTACACGGTCGGCGGGCTGACGCTGCTGTTCGCCGCCTGACCGGCGGGAGCGGCCTCGACCAGGGTGAAGGGCACGGTGGCGGCCACCCGGCCGTTGACGATGACGTCGAGCTCACGCGGCCCCGGCGGCTCGTTGCGGGTGGTGACCGGGCGGAAGGAATGGCTCTTGCGCACCGTGAACGCCGTCCCCTCGGCGGCGGCCTCGCGCCGGCCCAGATGGAACACGCGACGCGAGCCCGCCCGGCGCACGGCGTACTTGAGCAGCAGCGGGCCGGGCGCGCCCGCCGTGACCGTGACGGTGAAGGCCAGGCTGCCGCCGACGGGGACCACGGCCGAGTCGAGGGTGAGGGCGTCGGCCGAGCCGCTGCCCGGCGTGGCGCCCAGCAGTTCGAGCGCCTCGGGATGCCCAGCGCGCAGCAGCCCGCGCGCCGCGTGGCGTACGACGCGCTCGACGTGCGAGCCGCCGCTCCCGACCCAGCGGGCCAGCAGGGCGAGCGCCGCGTCGGGATGGTCTTTGGCCAGGTCGTTGACGTGATTGGCGACCGAGCGGCGGACGTATTCGCTCGGGTCGTCGCGCAGCAGGTCGAGCAGGGGCAGGGTGGGGCCGGGCGCCATCAGCCAGCCGACCCGGCCGGCCCAGGGCAGCCGGGGCCGCGAGCCCTCGGAGGCCAGGCGGCGCAGGTGCTCGTCGGGCGACTCCGCCCAGCTGTACATGATCTTGAGGGCGTCGTCGCGGTGGCGGTCGAGGTAGGGGCGCACGGCGAACTCACCCGTCGAGTACGGCGTGATCGCCGCCAGCGTCGCCATCGCCTCCTCCAGATGGCCGAGACCGTGGACGGCGGTGTGGTCGGTGAGCGGCCAGCCGCTCCACAGGTCGAGCTCCCCGCGCGCGGCGCAGGCGCGGGCCAGCTCGGCGGCCCGCGGGTAGGGCAGCGGGAGGGCGTCGTGGAGGGCGGCGGAGACGTGCCTGACCCGGTCCTTCAGCTCCAGCGGGCCGAGCCCGGCCTCCGCCCGCTCGGCGAAGCGGGCGCGCGGGAACGCGGGCCAGACGGCGGCCAGGCCGTCGGCCAGCACCGACACGGACCGGGCGTTGATCATGTCTTTGAGCGGTTGTGCCACGGGCACCACCCTGCCAGTCGCCACCGACAATCCGCGCGGCCCGCTCCTCGGGGAAGGGGGCAGGGTGGCTCGGCCTGGCTCGTGCCTTGGGGACGGGCGGCTCGGCCTGGCCAGTTGCCTTGGGGACGGGCGGATCAGCCCGTCGTCTCCCGCCAGCGGTTGGTGATCGGGAGGCGGCGGTCCCGGCCGAAGTTCTTCGGCGTGATCTTGGGGCCCGGCGGGTACAGGCGGCGCTTGTACTCGGCCAGGTCGACCAGCCTGATCACGCGCGTGACCAGCGCGGGGTCGTGCCCGGCCGCGATGAGCTCCTGCGAGCCCATGTCCTTCTCCACATAGTCGTCCAGCAGCCGGTCCAGCACCTCGTACGGCGGCAGCGAGTCGGTGTCGCGCTGGTCGGGACGGAGCTCGGCGCTGGGCTCCTTGGTGATCGAGTTCTCCGGGATCGGCCGCTCGGCGGTCATCAGGAAGTCCTCGCGGGTGTGCGCGTTGCGCCACTCGGACAGCGCCCACACCATCGTCTTCGGCACGTCCTTGATCGGCGCGAAGCCGCCGGCGGAGTCGCCGTAGAGGGTGGAGTAGCCGGTCGCCAGCTCGCTCTTGTTGCCGGTGGTCAGCACCAGGTGGCCGTGCTCGTTCGACAGGCCCATGAGGATCATGCCGCGCACCCTGGCCTGGAGGTTCTCGGCGGCCAGGCCGGACAGCTCGATCTCCTTCTCGAACGCCGTGACGATCTGGACGATCGGCACGATGTCGGAGTTGATGCCCTGGCGGGCCACCAGGTCCTCGGCGTCGGCCAGGGAGTGCTCGGAGGAGTAGCGCGAGGGCATGAGCACGACGTTCACCCGGGAGGGGCCGATCGCGTCGGAGGCGATGGCCGCGGTCAGGGCCGAGTCGATGCCGCCCGACAGGCCCAGGATGACCGACCGGAAGCCGTTCTTGGCCACGTAGTCGCGTACGGCCAGCACGAGGGCCGAGTAGATCTCGGCGTGCGGGTCGAGGCGCTCGGCGATGCCGGCGGGCACCGCCTGATAGGGCTCCACGGGGGCCTGCGACAACACCCGGCGCTCGACGGTGATCGTGGTGCCGTCGCCCGCGTCGTAGGGGAACGTCCCGGGCTCGGCCTCGGAGACCGGCAGGTCCAGGTCCACGACCAGGAGCTCCTCGCGGAACTGGCCGGCCCGCGCGACCAGCTCGCCCGAGGCTTCGACGACGATCGAGTCGCCGTCGAAGACCAGCTCGTCCTGGCCGCCGACCTGGTTGACGTAGACGAGCGCGCAGCCGGCCTCGCGCGCCCTGCGGGCGCACAACTCCAGCCGTACGTCGTCCTTCTCCTTCTCGTACGGCGAGGCGTTCGGCACGACCAGCAGCCCGGCGCCCGCCTGGCCGACGACGGCGACGGGGCCCCCGTCCTGCCAGAGGTCCTCGCAGACCGCGATCGCCACGTCCACCCCGTGCAGCCGGACGATCGGCAGCCGGTCGCCGCGCACGAAGTAGCGGTACTCGTCGAACACGCCGTAGTTGGGCAGGTGGTGCTTGGCCGTGCGGACGACGACCTCGCCCTTGTGCAGCAGCGCGGCGGCGTCCAGCGGCGCGCCCTTGGGCTGGCCGACCCTGGGCGCCAGCCCGGCGCGGTCGACATAGCCGACGACCACCGGCAGGTCGCCCAGCCCTTCGCGGTCGAGCCGGCGCGCCACCTCCTCCAGGGTCCTGATGCTGGCGTCCACGAAGGACGTGCGCAGCACCAGGTCCTCGACGGGGTAGCCGGTGAGGAACATCTCGGTGAAGACGACCAGGTGGGCGTCCCGTTCCGCGGCGTCGCGGGTCCACGTGACCAGCCGTTCGGCGTTGGCGGCCAGATCGCCGACGGTCGGATTGGTCTGTGCGAGGGCTATGCGCAGTTGTGCCACGTCATTAGCCTAGTACGACCTGATTTTTATCGTCAAAGCGACGAAAAGTGTCCCTTGTCCCCGGGAGTCACCAGTCCGGACTCGTACGCCGCCATGACGAGCTGCGCCCGGTCGAACAGCCCGAGGTGGTCGAGCAGCGACTTCACCAGCACCGCCACCTCCTCCTCGGGCAGCGCGAGCGTCTGGCCGATCTGCCGGTTCGTCAGCCCGCGCGCGACGAGTTTGAGCACGTCGAGCCGGGCGTCGGAGAGCCCGGCCAGCGCCGGCGGCGAGGCCGGGTCGGTACGGCCGGCGAACGCCGAGATCAGCCGCGTGGTGACCGCCGGGTCGATGAGCGCGTCGCCGGCCGCGGCGGCCCTGATCGCGGCCAGGAACTGCTCGGGGGCCGAGGTCTTCAGCACGAAGCCGCTCACGCCCGCGCGCAGCGCCGCGTACAGGTTCTCGTCGCTGCCGAACGTGGTCATCATGACGACCTTCGGCGGGCGTTCCCCGGCCAGGATCCGGCGGGCGGCGGCCAGGCCGTCCAGGTGCGGCATCTGGATGTCGAGCAGGACGACGTCCGGCCGGTGCTCGCGGACGCCCGCGATGGCCTCCTCGCCGTTGGCCGCCTCGCCGGCCAGCGTCACGCCCTCCTCGGCGCCCAGCATGGCCCGCAGCCCGGCCCGTACGAGCGCCTGGTCGTCGGCCACCAGCACCCGCAGCACCTTCTCCCCGGCCGCGGCGCCGGTCGTGACGCCGGTCGTGACGCCGGTCGTGGTGGTGGCGGACGGCGGGGGCGGCGGCTCCTCCAGCCGCTGGGCCAGCATGTCGGCCTCCAGCCGGCGCAGCCCGGCCGACAGGTCGAGCCCCAGCTCGTCCCGCCACACGGCGCGGGCCCGGCGCAGCGCGGCCAGCGCGTCGCCCTGGCGGCCCATCCGGTACAGGCCGAGGGCCAGCAGCCGCCAGCCCTCCTCGCGCAGGGGATGGGCCGAGGCGTGCGCGTCCAGGTCGGCCACCAGCGAGGTGGCCCGGCCGAGCGCGAGACCCGCGCCGGCGCGCCGCTCGACCGCGATCAGCCGCAGCTCCTCCAGCCTGCCCGCCTCGGTCGCCGCCCAGGTCAGCTCGGCGAACTCGGCCAGCGCCGGCCCGCGCCACAACCCGAGCGCGCTCTCCATGGACGCCCACACCTGCTCCGGCGGGCCCTCCGACTTCACCAGGCTCTCGAACCGCCACGAGTCGACCTGCTCGGTCGCGGCCCGCAGCGCGTAGCCGGGGGCGGCCGAGACCAGCACCTCGGCCTCCTCGCGCGGCGCCCGCCCCGGCTCCAGCGCGCGGCGCAGCCGGGAGACGTAGCCCTGGATGGTGGACAGGGCCTGCGCGGGCGGATCGCCCGGCCACAACTCGTCGATGAGGGTGTGCACGGGCACGGCCCGGCCGCCCGCCACGAGCAGACGGGCGAGCACCGCCCGCTGCCGTTGGCCGCCGAGGTCGAGGGGGACGCCTTCGCTCCAGGCGTGGAACGGTCCCAGTGCGGTGAATGTCAGCATGTCAGGGGTAAGCGTAGAGGGAGAACACGTCAGGGTATATGGCGAATTGTCACAGCGGAAGCTCGGCGTGGACAACCGTGCCACCTCCCGGTCCCGTTCGTACGGCGCAGGTGCCCCCGAGTTCGGCGGCCCGTTCGCGCATCGAGCCCAGCCCGACGCCGGGCCGTACGTCCGGCGGCAGGCCGATCCCGTCGTCGGCGACCGTGACGTACAGGCGGTCGTCGCGGCGCAGCGTCACCGAGATCCGCGTGGCGGCGGCGTGCTTGCGCGCGTTCGTGAGCGCCTCCTGCACGATGCGGTACGCCGCGACCTCGACCGCCGCGGGCAGGCCGGTCAGCTCGCCCGACGTCTCGACCGGCGCACCGGCCAGCTCCTCGATCGCGCCGGCCAGGCCCAGCTCGTCCAGCGCGGGCGGGCGCAGGCCGTAGACGAGCTGCCTGATGTCACCGGTCACGGCGTCCATGCCGGCGCGCAGCCCGGCGAGCAGCCGGTCGGCCTGGTCGGGAGCGCTGTGCATGGTCAGGCGGGCGGCGTTGATCGACATGGCCATGCCGCTCAGCGACTGGCCCAGCCCGTCGTGCAGGTCCCGGCGCAGCCGCCGCCGTTCCTCCTCCCGCGCGGTCAGGATGCGCTCGCGCGAGCGCTGCAACGCCCCCGTCAGCCGTACGGCGTGCGCGGCGTCGGCGATGTACGGCGTCAGCGTGGCGATCACCCGCTCGTCGTGGGCCGCGGGGAACCTGCGCCGGTCCGTCGGCCCGATCAGCAGCAGCCCGACCGGCTCCCCGTGCCAGACCAGGGGGACCGTCCTGGCCGCCGTGCCGAGCACGCCGGACGTGGTCACCGCGCCGTCGGCCTCGACCGCCACGCCGCTCACCGACAGGCCCTCGCGCAGCACGTCGAGCGTGGTCAGCAGGCCGTGCACGGGGTCGGTGTGCTGGAGCCGGTGCCGCAGCCGCCGGGCCAGCGTGCCGGGCACGCCGGTGCTGCCGTACAGCAGGCGGTCCACACCGCGTTGCAGGCCGCGGCGCATCGGCTGGAAGAACGCCCCGGCGAACAGGGCCGCCGGGATCCCGGCGATCCGGTCCACCTCCGACAGGAACACGCTGAGCGCGGCGCTGACGGCCACGTACACGAGGGTGATCACGATGGCCAGGCCGGTGCCCACCAGCGCCCGGCTGATCAGTGTGTCGATGCCGAACAGCCGGTAGCGCAGCACCGCCACGGCGATGGCCGCCGGGATCAGCGGGATGGCCAGCGAGGCCACCCACCAGACGTCCGCGCCGAGCATCCAGGGCACCAGCAGGCCGGGCAGCGCCACCAGCAGCCACAGGAGCTGCCGCCGTTCGACCGCGTCGCCGCGCTTGAAACGGACGACGAGCGAGGCGAAGGCCAGCACCATGCTCGCCGACAGCGTGCCGTGCCCGGCCTCCCGCAGCTCCGGCCGGCCGGCCAGCAGCCCGGCCCAGTCCAGCGCCTGCCCGGCCACGGCCAGCGCGACCACCGTCCGCCAGCGCCGCGACAGGAGCCGGCCCACCGGGTACAGCAGGGGCAGCAGGACGCCGAGGGTGAGCTCGCAGACGTTCCAGGTCAGGTTGACGACCGGCCAGCGCGGGCCGGGCGAGCCGTCGAGCAGCTGGTAGAGGTTGGCCGACAGGATGTTGGCCGCCGCGCTCACCCCGCCCAGGCACAGCAGCCAGCCGATGACCAGCCGCGGCCTGCTGTGGACCAGGATCGCGCCGAAGACGGGGAAGGCCGTGCCCGCCATGTCCTCGGGCGCGAACGGCAGCGGCGTGTACGGCGACGGCGGCAGCTGCGCGGTCACCCAGATGTCGGCCAGCTCCAGCACGACGGCGAACGTGGCGATCCCGATCGCGACGCGGGGCGTGGCCAGTCTCGTCACCGCCCGGCGCGCCCAGCCTGCGTGGCGCATCCCACCGATTCCTTCCGTGATCGGCAGGAAATTATCGGGAAAATGCCAACATCGGATCAAAATTCTCTCAACGGCGGCGGATTCCGTGGTCCGCCCCGGTCCGCCCCGGGCCGCCCCGGTCCGCCCCGGGCCCGCCGCCAACCCGGCCCGCGTCACCGCGCCCGGGTCACCGCCGTCTGATCGCCGGGCCGAGTGCCAGCATGCCCGCGGCCGACACCAGCGCCACGCCGCCCACGGTGAACCACAACACGTGCGACCCGCGTTCGAGCAGCGGCCCGCCCAGCAGCGGCGCCAGCATCGCGGCCAGCGACCAGGCGAACCCGAACAACCCCGAGTACCGCCCCCGCAGGTGCTCGGGAGCCAGCGCGGCGACGATCGTGCCGGAGAAGCCCGCGACGATGATCTCGCCCACGGTCCACACGGCGATCGTGACGGCCAGCCAGAACGTGTTCGTGACGAAGGCCGTCATCGCGAACCCGGCCCCCATGATCGCCAGGCCGAGCGCGAACGTGCGGGAGGCGTCCCGGCGGCCGAGCCAGCCGGAGACCAGGGGCTGCACGATGACGATCAGCACCCCGTTCAGCGCCATGGCCAGGCCGAACTGGGCGGGCGTCAGCTTCACCACCGCGGTCATCGCGACCGGCAGCATGGTCATGGTCTGCAGGTAGACCAGCGCGTTGCCGAGCACGACCAGCGTGAAGGCCACCATCAGCCGGTCGCGCAGCACCACGCCGAACCCGCCGCCCGACTCGCGCGCCGGCGGCCTGGTCTCGGGCACCGCCCGCCACACCAGTACGGCGAAGATCACACAGGAGACCGCGTCGATCCAGAACAGCCAGACGAACCCGACCCCGGCCAGCCAGCCGCCGCTCGTCATGCCGACCGCGTACCCGAGGTTGATCGCCCAGAACAGCAACCCGTACGCGCGGGGCCGCTCCGACGGGGACACCAGGTCGGCCACCAGGGCGTTGGACGCCGGCCGGTAGATGTCGATCACCAGGCCGAGCACGAACATGGAGGCGACGATCGCCGGCAGCGAGGTGCTGTAGCCCAGCGCCAGCATGGTGGCGGCGGTGGCCAGCATGCCGCCCGACAGCGTCACCCGGCGGCCCACGCGGTCGGTCAGCACGCCCGCGAGCAACTGTGACACCAGCGAGCCTGCGCCGTAGACGCCCATGATCAGGCCGACGGCGGTCACCGACATGCCGCGGGCCTGGGTCAGGTAGACGCCGGTGAACGGCATGACCATGGTGCCCAGCCGGTTGACGAGGGTGCCGCTCCACAGGGCCCAGAAGGGGCGCGGCAGGCCGCCGATCTGTGAGCGGAGGAAAGAGGGCTTCTCAACAGTGGTGCTCGACACGGATACAGAGTCGGGCTTCCGTTTTGGAGTCGCCAACGATTTAGCCCACACTAAAACCATGGCCGTCACGTGGGTGCTGAAGCCGGAGGACATGGCGCGGATCCGGTTCGCGTTCTCGCCTCTGTGGGAGCTGGTCGCGAGCCTGCGCACCCTCCAGGACCCCGCCAGGCAGTCGCTCCACCTGCCGTGGATCAAGGCCGTCCGGCCCCGGCTGCCCGGCCTCGACCTGGACGAGCTGTTCGCGCTGGTGCCGGCGAGCGGCTACCTGGCCGACTTCATCACGCCGCCGCCGCGGACGCCGCTGCCCGACTTCGCCGCCGAGCTGGACCAGGTCCGGCGCACGCCGCCCGAGCGCGCGGCCGAGGAGGCCGCGAAGATCGCGGGCACCGACCGGACGGTGCTCGACCGGTTCACGGCCGATCCGGCGGCGGGGGTGGCCCGGGTCGCCGACGCGCTGGAGACGTACTGGCGGGAGTGCTTCGCCGAGTTCTGGCCCCGCGTCTACGGGCTGCTCGAACGCGACGTGCTGCGCCGGTCGCGCCAGCTCACCCAGGGCGGGGCCAGCGAACTGTTCGCCGGGCTCGGCCCCGCCGTCGAGTGGACGGGGGAGCGGCTGCTCATCGACCGGCCCTGGTGCGACGCGGGCGGGCTGCACGGCGACGGGCTGGTGCTGGTGCCGAGCGCGTTCTACTGGCCGTCGGTGGCCGTGATGGCGGCGCCGTACCAGTCGATGCTCGTCTACCCGGTGCTCGGCGTGGGCACGCTGTGGGAGCAGGGGCCGCCGCCCGCGCCCGGCGCGCTGGCCGCGCTCATCGGGCGCAGCCGGGCGCAGATCCTGCTCGCGCTGGCCGAGCCGAGCACCACCTCGGCGCTGGCCACCCGGATGTCGCTCACCCCGGGCGCGGTCAGCCAGCACCTCGGGGTGCTCAGCGACGGCGGGCTGACGGTGGGCCTGCGGCTCGGCAAGCAGGTCGTCTACCGGCGTACGGCCGCGGGCGACATGCTCGCCGCCACCGCCGCCTGACCACACCCCTTTCCGGCCGGGCCCCTGTCGGAGCTGGGGCCCGCGCCGCGTCCGGGGTCCGTCGCGTCAGGTGTAGCGGGACGTCTCCAGGAGCCAGTCCAGGTGGGCGCGCGGCGCGGCCAGGTAGGCGCAGGCGACCTTGCTGACGTCCCGGGCCGCCTTGGGCGGCAGGTCGTCGAGCGGCAGCAGCCTGGCCGCCCGGTTCATGTCCTGGCAGCGGTCGGCGATCCGGTCGAGCACCCACGCCACGGCCTCGCGCTCGCCCAGCCCGAGCTGACGGACCGCCAGTACGACCAGGTTGTGCACGTCGCCGCGCTCCTTGGGCCGCGAGGCCACGTCGTTGCACCAGGCGGTGACGTCGTTGCAGGCGTCCACCAGCTCCCGCCACGGCTGGCACTCGACCATCCAGGCCGGCACCTCGACCCGCAGGCACGGCTCCACCAGGTCGTACAGGTACGGCCCCACCGTGCCCCTGCGCAGCGCCGGGTACTCCTCCAGCGTCGGCATGCGCCCGGCCGCCCGGTTGTCGGCCTCGGTACGGCACGCGTCGGCCTGGCGGCGCAGGTTGACCGCGAAGCGGGCCCGCCACTGGTCGCTCATACGCGCGCTGGTCACCCGCCACAGGTCGGCGAAGGCCGCCTCCAGCGGATGCCGGGCCGCGCCCTTGAGCATGCCGTGGAAGATGTCCAGCGGGCACGACCCCTCGTCGAGCTCGTCGTCGAGGTGGAACAGCCAGGTCAGCCACTGCGCGAACAGCGCGGCGGCGGCCGCATCGAACTCGGCGAAGGCGCGCCCGGCCATCCGGTGGAAGCCCACCCCGGCGTCGGCGCGCAGCCCCGTGCGCCTGGCCCAGTCGATGACCGCGGCCTCGATCGCGTACACGGCCGGGTGCATGCGGCACGGCGCCGCCATCGCCGGCACCCGCTCGACCAGCGGCAACAGCGCCAGCGCGGGCGAGCCGCCCTTGCGCGGCAGCGGCAACATCGGCTTCCAGTGCAGGACCGAGCGGAGCGCGGTGCGTACCGTGGCGAACACGGTGGTGCTCACGGCGGTGTTCACAGCGGCCCGTAGAGCCAGTTGCCCGCGGCGTTCGGGTCTGAGCTGCGGTAGAAGTCCTCGGCCGCGATGATCAGCTCCTCGACGGTGAGCGTCCCTCTGCCCTCCCTGTCGAGCCGGTCGAACGCCTCGTCCACGTCGTCGTAGGCGGTGCCGAACGCGCTCAGCATCGTACGGAACTCGCCCGGCCGGATCAGGCCGTCGCCGTCGCCGTCGCAGAGCTGGGCCACCGCCACCGTCGCGGGCCGGAACACCGGCTCGTAGTGCTCGCCGATGACGAACGCGGCCGCCATGCCGTCGCGGAAGTCCGCCCGCGCGATGCCCGCGTCGCCGTCGCGTTCGAGCGTGCCGGCCAGCGTCGACCAGATGCCGTCGAAGCTGCCGACGAGCCGGCTGCCGGTGACCGAGGTGGGGGACTCCCCGAAGCCCACCAGCAGACGGGCGCCCAGCCCCAGCAGGTCCTCCCTCTCCACGACACCGTTGCCGTTCGCGTCGATGTGGTCGAACGCCCGATCGAGCTTGTGATTGAGCAGGTCGATAGCCACCAATGCCTCCCCCGAGACTCACTGCGTGATCACAGTAGATCTGGGCGGCCCCTTTGTCAGTGAGGCTCGCACCGGCACCCCCCGTAACGTGTGCGAAACACGGGCACGGCATCCTGATAGAAGACCCGCACTGTCTTCAACGAGGGGATGCCTTGGACCGCCAGCAGGAGTTCGTGCTCCGCACGCTTGAGGAACGCGACATCCGGTTTATCCGGCTCTGGTTCACCGACGTTCTCGGCTTCCTCAAGTCCGTCGCCATCGCCCCCGCCGAGTTGGAGGGCGCCTTCGCCGAGGGCATCGGGTTCGACGGCTCGGCCATCGAGGGCTTCGCCCGCGTCTACGAGTCCGACATGCTGGCCAAGCCCGATCCCTCGACGTTCCAGATCCTGCCCTGGCGCAGCGAGACGCCGGGCGCGGCGCGCATCTTCTGCGACATCCTCATGCCCGACGGCACCCCGTCGCACGCCGACCCGCGCTGGGTGCTCAAGCGCACGCTCGCCAAGTGCGCCGACATGGGCTTCACCTTCTACACCCACCCCGAGATCGAGTTCTTCCTGCTGAAGAACCGTCCCGAGGCCGGTCAGAGGCCCGAGCCGATCGACTCCGGCGGCTACTTCGACCACACGCCCCACAGCTCGGGTCACGACTTCCGGCGCCAGGCGATCATGATGCTGGAGTCGATGGGCATCTCCGTCGAGTTCAGCCACCACGAGGGCGCCCCCGGTCAGCAGGAGATCGACCTGCGCTACGCCGACGCGCTCACCACCGCCGACAACATCATGACGTTCCGGCTGATCATGAAGGAGGTCGCCCTGGAGCAGGGCATCTGGGCCTCGTTCATGCCCAAGCCGTTCACCGAGCACCCGGGCTCGGGCATGCACACGCACATGTCGCTGTTCGAGGGCGACCGCAACGCCTTCCACGAGGCGGGGTCCGACTACCGGCTGTCGAAGATCGGGCGCTCGTTCATCGCGGGCCTGCTCCGGCACGCCGCCGAGATCACCGCCATCACCAACCAGTGGGTCAACTCCTACAAGCGGCTGTGGGGCGGCGCCGAGGCCATCGCGGGTCAGGGCGGCGAGGCGCCCTCGTACGTGTGCTGGGGCCACAACAACCGCTCGGCGCTGGTCCGGGTGCCGATGTACAAGCCGCACAAGGGCGGCTCGACGCGCATCGAGTTCCGCTCGCTCGACTCGGCGTGCAACCCGTACCTGGCCTTCGCGCTGGTGCTGGCCGCCGGGCTCAAGGGCATCGAGGAGAGCTACGAGCTGCCCCCGGCCGCCGAGGACAACGTCTGGACGCTGACCAGCGCCGAACGCCGCGCGCTCGGCATCCGGCCGCTGCCCGGCTCGCTCGACGAGGCCATCGCGGTCATGGAACGCAGCGAACTGGTCGCCGAGACGCTGGGCGAGCACGTCTTCGACTTCTTCCTGCGCAACAAGCGGGCCGAGTGGCGCGAATACCGCCGTACGGTCACCGAGTTCGAGCTGGGCCGCTACCTGCCGGTGTTGTGAGGCCGGGCGGGGAGACCCGCCCGGTTCAGCCCTTGAACTCGCGCACCTCGACCGGCAGCACGCCCACCGCGCGCGCGAGCCGGCGCCCCCACTCCAGCGCGCCCTCCAGGTCGGGCGCCCGGATGACGGTGAACCCGCCGACGTGCTCCTTGCCCTCGGTGTAGGGGCCGTCGGTGGTGAACGCCTCGCCGGCGCGCATCCGGATCACCGACGCCCGCTCGGCCGGGACGAGACCGCCGGAGAAGACCCACACGCCGGCCTCCCGCATCTCCGTCTCGACCGCGGCGATGTCCCGCATGATCGGCTCCAGCACCGCCGGCTCGGGCGGCGGGCCGTCGGGCTCGAACAGGGTGAGCAGGTACTGGTTCATCGCGGGTCCTCCCTCATGTCCCGTGCGCGCGGCTGTCGACGGCGCTCCCCGTGACGCTCCCTGCGACGCTGTCGAAGACGATGTGCTCCAGCAGGTCGGCCTCGGCGCGGGTGACCACGCGCGCGGTGGCGGCCGGCGCCGGGTCGCCGTCCGCGACCCGGGCCAGCAGGCTCTCCCATCGGCGGCGGTGGCGGGCGAACGTGCGGGGCGCGACCACCCTGCCCCTGGCGTGCTGCCCGGCGATCGCGGCCTCCGCGGGCGCGTCGAGCAGCAGCAGGTGGAAGCTCGCCCGCTGCCTGCGGGCCAGCCACGCGAACCCCTTCAGCACGTACGTGGCGCAGCCCCGGTTGTGCGCGAGGACCGACTGACCGCGGATCAGCGCCCGGCGGATGCGGCTCAGATGGGTGGCGAACACCACGGCGCGGCGGACGGGCCTCGGGGCCCAGGTGATGCGGCCGTCCCAGCGCAGGCGGGACTGGCCGGAGTCGATCACCACGACCGCGCCGGCGGCGACGGGCGCGCTCTCGGCGCCGTGGAGGCCGTACAGGCGGCGCAGCAGCGTGGTCTTGCCGGCGCCGGGCAGCCCGGTCAGCACGACCAGCGACCCGGGCGGATAGCGTAACGTCGCCCGCTGCACAGACCCACCCCGCCCGATCAGGATTCGCTTCGACCCCTGTCGCGCCAGCATAGGGCGCGCGAGCGCACGGCGGGTGCGCGGCGGGTGCGCGGAACGGTCCCATGGGATTCACCGGGAATGGGCCCGGGACGGGGAAATCACG
This sequence comes from Nonomuraea spiralis, assembly GCF_014648435.1. Classification (GTDB taxonomy): domain Bacteria; phylum Actinomycetota; class Actinomycetes; order Streptosporangiales; family Streptosporangiaceae; genus Nonomuraea; species Nonomuraea spiralis. The sequence continues at coordinate 279,302 of NZ_BMRC01000006.1, read as the reverse complement.
GGATAAAGTACTGCCGACGCCTTGATCGGCCTCACCCCGGACACCGCTCCGGGTTGAGGCCGATTTTCGTTGTTCCTCACCCCTGAGTCACCCCCGTGCCATCGACGGCATCGACCCTGGGAGAGGGACGGCCGGGGGGCGGTCGGGGAAGTTTCGGCCCCGCCTGTGGCGTTATGGGGGAGTCGGTCGGCGCTCAGGGACCCCCGCCATCGTGCTAAACCGGGAGTCCAGTAAAATCGGCCTGCTCTTTACGATATTTCCGGACTTCTCGCCTTGTGTGGCGATATTGGAGGGTGTGGCATGACGACGGCTGCCCTGCAGACCGTGTTGACCGTTCCCGAGCGTTTCCGGGGCCCGGTGGGAGTCGCCAACGGCGGCTGGATCGCGGGAACCATGGCGGAGGCGCTGAACGGTGGCCGATCAGCGGTCGAGGTCACGCTGCACGCGCCCACGCCCCTGGAGACCGAACTGCGCCTGGAGCACGTCGCCAACAGCGTCTCGCTGTCCGACGCCGAAAAGGTGCTGGTCGAGGCCATCCCCGTGGCCGAGACGCTGGCCGGGCCCGGGTTCGTCCCGTTCACCGACGCCGCGCGCGCCGAGGCCGGGTTCGTCGGCCTGAAGGCCCACCCGTTCGCCGAGTGCTTCGCCTGCGGCCTGCGTGAGCCCGGCGACGGCCTGCGCATCTTCCCCGGCCCGGTGGAGGGATCCGACCTGGTGGCCGCCGGCTGGCGGGTGCCGTTCACGGTGAGCGGGGAGGACGGCGTGCCCGCCTCGATCGTGGGCGCGGTGCTCGACTGCATCACCGGCTGGGCGCACTTCGGCCCCGGCGAGTCGGCCCTGCTCGGCCGCCTGGTCGTGCAGATCAACGGCCCGGTGCTGCCCGGTGGCCGCTACTCGGTCGTGGCCCGTCCGACCGGCCGCGACGGCCGCAAGATGTACGGCGAGAGCGGCATCTACGAAGGCGACGGCACGCTGGTCGCCGCCGCCCGCGCCACGTGGATCGCTCCACGCTGACCCACTGCCGAACGGCCCCCTGAGCAGCCGCTCCGGGGGCCGTTCGCATGTCCGCGGGGCCCGTCAGGACTCCGTGATACGGGCCAGTACGGTCGTCACCGGGTCCTCGTCGAACAGGATCGTGTAGTGGTTGCAGTCCGGCACGACCTCGTCCCGCAGGCCGGGCAGGCGGGCCGCCCAGGGCCGGGCGATCTCGTCGGGGAGCATGCCGGTGTCCTGGTCGAGCAGGCCGCGCGGCGCCCTGAGCAGGTACGTCGGGGCCTTGATCGCGGTCAGCGCGGCCTCGATCTCGGCGGTCCTGAGCCGCATCCAGCGGCCGTCCTCCATCACGGCCTCGCCGACGGCCCGCGAGTGCATCGCGCCCTCGGGGCCGGCCAGGTCGTAGCGCACGTACGCCTCGACGTCCGGGCTCCAGCGGCCGACGAAGGCGGGGTGGGCCTTGAAGAAGTCCACGTACTCCTCCGGCGTGGCGAACGTGCGCCGGAGCCGGGCCAGCGCGGGCCCCAGCGTGGCCTCCAGGGCGGCGTCCGGGTCCACGCCCTCGGGCAGCGGGAGCGGGAGTCCGCCGTCGACCAGCACGACCCTGGCGAAGTCGCGCCGCGCCGCGGCCAGCACGGACACGTACGCGCCCATCGAGTGCCCGGCCAGCACCGCGTCCGGGCCCGCGCCGACGTGCTCGGCGACGCGCAGCACGTCCTCGGCGTGCCTGGGCAGCCCGTACGGGCCGGGCAGCGAGGCGCTGTGCCCCCGGCCGCGCAGGTCCATGGCGACCAGCGACCACCCTTCGGGCAGCCGCCGCCCGACCGCTCCCCAGGCCATCAGCGAGGCGCTGATGCCGTGGACGGCGATGACCGTCCGCGGCCCGTCGCCGAACGTGGCGATCCGCAGCCCGCCCACTTCATCGATTCTCATAACCGGATCCTAGGGACACGGCCCATGGGCGATCGGGGCCACCACCCACGTGACGCGGACAGGTTGGTACGTTCAGTCAAAAATACGGATAAATTACCCGCTATGCGCATTACCGTGGTCGAGCACGAGGCCGACGCCGGGCTCGGGTACCTCGCGGACTGGCTGGAGCTGACCTGCGACGTCGTGCGCCCGTACCTGGGCGAGGAGATCCCTGGGCGGGCCGCCGACGGCCTGATCGTGCTCGGCGGCGCGGCGGCCGCCTGGGAGGACGAGCGCAACCCCTGGCAGCCCGCCACCCGCGCCCTGCTGCGCCGCGCCGTGGAGGAGGGCACCCCCACGCTCGGCATCTGCCTCGGCGCCCAGTTGCTCACCCTGGCGCTCGGCGGCGCCGTCGAACGCGGCGGCGCCGGCCTTGAGGTCGGGGCGTGCGAGGTCGTCGCGCTGCCCGCCGCCGCCTCCGACCGCCTGCTGTCCGGCGTGCCGGGCACGGCCACGGCCGTCCAGTACCACCAGGACGCCATGACGCGGCTGCCCGAGGGTGCGGTGCCGCTGATGACCGGCGCCCAGTACCCGAACCAGGCCTACCGGGTCGGCGAACGCGCCTGGGCGGTGCAGTTCCACCCCGAGGCCACGCCGGAGATCTTCACGGCGTGGACGGCCGAGTCCGGCCTGGCGGCGGCCGAGGAGCTGAACGCCGGTGTCGAGGCCGCCAGGGACGCCCTCGTCTCCACGTGGCGGCCGGTCGTCCAGGCGTTCGCCGAGGTGGTCAGGGCGGGCTGAGCCCCCACCCCGTCCGTACGGGTCAGAACCAGCGGTCGTGGACGCGCGGGGCCTTCGTACGGCGGCGGGTGAGCAGGTGGGCCGCGGCGTGCACCCCTCCCACCACCAGCGGCAGCGCCGCCAGCCCGGCCACGCCCGCCCGCCCCGGCGCCGCGACCACCCCCGCCTGCCGCAGCCGCCGCCACGCCCACACCGAGAACGGGATCACCACCACGGGCGCCGTCGCCACCCCCGGCGTGTACCCCCGCGTGGCCGCGGCCTGCGCCAGATGCACGACCCCGTGCAGGCCGAACCCGGCCAGCACCGACTGGAAGACCGGGCTGCGCCCGCCGGTCCGCGCCCCCAGCGCCGACACCCCGGCCATCACCCCGCCCATCAGCCCGATCGCCACGTTCACCTGCGCCTGCGACAACTCGAACCGCTCCCAGGGCACCCCCGGGTACAGCCGCTCCAGCCGCGGCCGGGCCCGGCGCACCCATCCGGCCATCGTCGCCAGCTCCTCTGCGTCGTGCACGACCCACGCCCCCAGCAACCCCCAGGTCACCGCCGCCGACACCCGGCTCATGTCCATCCCCTCCCGCAAAACGCAACGCAACGTCGCGTTGTACTCTACGGCTTCCGAGATGTCACCTGTCAAGATGGGCAGGTGCCCAGGATCGAATCGACCGCCGCCCGGCTCGCCAAGCTCGGCTTCGCCGACGGCGCCAGGGCCGCCCAGTTGCTCGACCGTTCCCCGGCCGATCTCGGCGACCTCCTGGAGTTCCTGGTCGACGTGGCCGATCCCGACCTGGCCCTCGTGTCGCTGACCCGCCTGGCCGAGCGCGAGCCCGCCGTGCTCGGCGCCCTGCGCTCCGACGAACGGCTCAGGACCCGCCTGTTCGCCGTGCTCGGCGTCAGCGCCGCGCTCGGCGAGCACCTGGTGCGCCACCCCGGCCAGACGGCCCTGCTGGCCGAGCCCGAGCCGGGCGAGGCGCGGGCGGGGCTGCTGCGCGCCGTCGGCGCCGAGCCGGACGAGCCCGAGCCCCGGGCCGCCGGGCCCGACGCGCTGGTGGCGCTGCGGGTGGCCTACCGGGGCCGCCTGATGCACCTGGCCGCCCGCGACCTCACCGGCCAGGCCACGCTGTCGGAGGTCATGGCCGAGCTGTCCGACCTGGCGGGCGCGGCCCTGGAGGCCGCCCTGGCCGTCGCCCGCGCGGAGGTCGACGACTCCGAGGTACGCCTGGCCGTCATCGGCATGGGCAAGTGCGGCGCCAGGGAGCTCAACTACATCAGCGACGTCGACGTGATCTTCGTCGCCGAGCCGCGCGAGGGCGCCGACGAGACCAAGGCGCTGCGCGCGGCGACCCGGCTGGCCCAGGCCATGATGCGGGCCTGCACGACGGCCACCCAGGAAGGCTCGTTGTGGGAGGTCGACGCCGGCCTGCGTCCCGAGGGCCGCTCCGGCCCGCTGGTCCGCACCCTCGCCAGCCACCTGGCCTACTACCGCCGCTGGGCCAAGACCTGGGAGTTCCAGGCGCTGCTCAAGGCCCGGCCGGTGGCGGGCGACCTGGAGCTCGGCGCGGCGTACGTCGAGGCGGTCAACGACCTGGTCTGGACGGCCGCCACCCGCGAGCACTTCGTGGAGGACGTGCAGGCCATGCGCCGCCGCGTCGAGTCGCACGTACGCGCCGAGGGGGAGCGGCAGCTCAAGCTCGGGCCCGGCGGGCTGCGCGACATCGAGTTCGCCGTCCAGCTCCTCCAGCTCGTGCACGGCCGGCTCGACCCGCTGCTGCGCCGCAGGGCCACCCTGCCCGCCCTGGCCGCGCTCTCCCGCGGGGGTTATGTGGGCCGCGACGACTCGCGCGGGCTCGCCGAGGCGTACACGTTCCTGCGCCAGGTCGAGCACCTGCTGCAGCTCCACCGGCTGCGGCGTACGCACGTGCTGCCCACCGACGAGGCCGACCTGCGCAGGCTCGGCCGCGCGCTCGGCATGCAGCCCGACCCGGTGGGGGAGTTCACCGCCAGGTGGCGGCGGCACGCCATGGAGGCGCGGCGGCTGCACGAGAAGCTGTTCTACCGGCCGCTGCTCCAGGCCGTGGCCCGGCTGCCGGAGTCGGAGGCGCGGCTGTCCACGGCCGCGGCGGCGGCCCGGCTGGAGGCGCTCGGCTACCTCGACCCCAACGGCGCGCTGCGGCACATCGCGGCGCTGTCCACGGGCGTGTCCAGGCGCGCGGCCATCCAGCGCACGCTGCTGCCGGTCATGCTCGGCTGGTTCGCCGACACACCCGACCCCGACGCGGCGCTGCTCGGCTTCCGCCAGGTCAGCGACAAGCTCGGCAGCACCCCGTGGTACCTGCGGCTGCTGCGCGACGAGACCGCCGTGGCCGCGCGGATGGCGCGCGTGCTCGGCACCGGCCGCTACGCCACCGGCCTGCTCATGCACGCCCCCGACGCGGTCGCCATGCTCGGCTCCGACGAGGAGCTGGCCGTACGCCCGCCCGAGTCGCTGCGCGGCGAGGCGTCGGCCGCGGTGTCCAGGCACGCGGGCGACCCGGAGACGGCGGTGGCGGCCGTGCGGGCGCTGCGCCGCAGGGAGCTGTTCCGCACGGCCGTCGCCGACATCTCGGGGCTCATCGACATCGAGACCGTCGGCACGGCCCTGTCGGCGCTCACGGACGTGACCCTCCAGGCCGCGCTCGACGCCGCGCTCGGCAAGGCGACCGACGTGACCAGGTTCGCGGTCATCGCCATGGGCCGGCTCGGCGGCATGGAGTGCTCCTACGCCAGCGACGCCGACGTGATGTTCGTCCACTCGCCGCTGCCCGGCGTCGAGGAGCGGGAGGCCACCGACGCCGCCTTCGCGGTGGCCAACGAGCTGCGCCGGCTGCTCTCGCTGCCCGCGCCCGACCCGCCGCTGCTCATCGACCCCGACCTGCGTCCCGAGGGCCGCCAGGGGCCGCTGGTGCGCACGCTGGCCTCCTACCGCGCCTACTACGCCCGCTGGTCCGCGCCGTGGGAGTCGCAGGCGTTGTTGCGCGCCCGCTTCTCCGCCGGTGACCCCTCGCTCGGCGGCGCGTTCACGTCCATGATCGACGAGTTGCGTTACCCGGCCGGCGGGCTGCGCGACGACGCGGTCAGGGAGATCAGGCGGCTCAAGGCGCGTATGGAGGCCGAGCGGCTGCCGCGCGGCGCCGATCCCGCGCTGCACACCAAGCTCGGGCCCGGCGGGCTGTCCGACGTGGAGTGGGTGGCCCAGCTCCTCCAGCTCCGCCACGCGGGCGGCGTGCCGGCCCTGCGCACCACCCGTACCGTCGGGGCGTTGCGGGCGGCGGCGGCCGAGGGGTTGCTCGACCCGGCCGACGAGGTCGTGCTGGCCGAGGCGTGGCGCTACGCCTCCCGCGTCCGTGACGCGATCATGCTGGTCAGAGGGCGGCCCGGGGACAGCGTGCCCGCCGACGCGGGCGAACGCGGGCTCATCGCCCGTACGCTCGGCTACCCGCCCGACGGCTCGGAGGACTTCCTTGACGACTACCGCCGCGTCACCCGCCGCGCCCGGCAGGTCGTGGACCGCGTCTTCTACGGGGGTTGATCCGGGCACTCGCCCGGGTGTATCAAGGCGCAGGTGTTATCCGTTTACGTGGACCTGGCCCTCGGCCTGGTGGTGTCGTTCCTGCTGCTCTCACTGCTGGTGAGCGGGATCAACGAGGCGTTCGTACGCCTGCTCGCCATCCGCAGCAAGTTCCTGTGGGCCTACCTCAGGGACACCCTCGACGGCGCCGACGCGCAGGGCAGGTCGTGGTTGCCCGCCAAGGTGCGCGACGTGTTCGCCGCACTGCCGTTCGCCCGCGATCCCCGGCCGGTCCACAGCGACCAGCCCTCGCCCGCCGAGCCCGGGACGTTGCCGATCGGCGAGACCAAGGCGCAGGACGCCATGGTCAAGCTGCTCTACGAGCGCGTCCAGGAGATCGACCATCCGACGAAGGGACGTACGAGCATCGCGAACATCCCGCCCGGGCGCTTCGCGGTCGCCCTGATGGAGATGGCGGCGGCCGAGCCCGAGGGCGTCGAGGGCTTCCTGGCCAAGCTCAAGGAGATGGGCAGCCCCCTGTACGGCCACCTGCGCGGCGTGTGGGAGACCGCGCAGCGCGACCTCGACCGGTTCAGGGCGGGCGTCGAGACCTGGTTCGACGGCGAGATGCAGCGCCTGTCCATGTTGTACAAGCGCTACGTCAAGTGGGTCGTGGCCGTGCTCGGCATCCTGGTGACGCTGCTGTTCACCATGGACGGCCTGGAGTACGGCAAGACGCTGCTGCGCGACAACGCCTTCCGCGCCTCGGTCACCGCCGTGGCCGGGGCGGGCACCGAGGCGTACGACGAGCTCAAGGCCCGGTGCGCCGGGTCCGACCCCGTGCCGTGCATCACCGAGACGCTCAGCGAGCCCGCCATGGTCCAGATGCTCCAGCACGCGCTGGTCAGCATCGAGATCCCGGCCGAGGGCGACCCGACCCTCCACTGGAACGGCGCCACCTGGTGGGACCGGCTCACCACGCCCAGCCATTGGCCAGGGTTCCTGCTGACGTACGTGGCCCTGCTGTTCGGCGCGTCCTTCTGGTGGGACGTGCTCCGCCGCATCACCGGCATCAGGTCCCGGCGCAAGGACCAGTGAGAGCCGCGGCTCAGGCGCTCATGGCGTACAGGACGTCGCGCAGGGACTCCTCGCGGCCGCGCAGCCAGACCAGGCGCAGAGCCAGCGCGGACGCCGGGTGGTCGAGCGCGACCAGCGCGCCGGAGTCCAGGTCGGAGCCCAGGGCGAAGTCCGGCAGCAGGGCCTGACCGAGGCCCTGCCTGGCCCACTCGCGGGCGGTGGCGATGCTGGTCAGCTCCCTGCGCGGCACCCCCGGGCCGAACGCCTGGTCGGTCGCCAGCCGGATCGAGCAGCCGGACGGGCTCACCAGCAGCGGCTCCCGTTCGCCGCCCGGCGCGACGACCAGCTGCAGCGCGACCTCGCCGACGTCCAGGAAGTCCATGCCGGCGGGCGGTGTGAAGCCGAGGCCGCCGATGCGCGGGCCGAGGTCCAGCAGCAGCGCCGCGTCCAGGTCGCCGCGGGACACCTGGGCCAGCAGGTCCTGCCGCATCAGGGAGCGTACGTCCACGTCGAGGTCGGGGCGGCGTTCGGACAGGCGGCGGACGACGGCGGGCAGCCGGACGGCGGCCAGCATCTCCAGCGCGCCGAGGCGTACCCGGCGGCGGCGGCCGGTGACCGCGCGGCGCACCTCCTCGGCGTGGTCGAGCAGGCCCTGCGCGCGGGTGAGCAGGGCGGCGCCGGAGTCGGTCAGCCGCATGCCCTGAGGCGTACGCTCGAACAGCGCCACGCCGAGGCTGCCCTCCAGCCTGCGTACCTGCTCCGACACCGACGCGGGGGCCAGGCCGAGCGCGTTCGCGGCGCCGGTGACGGTGCCCGTCCCCGCCACGGCGACGAAGCCCCGCAATTGCCGCAAGTCCATATAAGGCAGCATACGGTTTTGCCGAATGCCCCATGCGGCGGCGCCTGTTGAGGGGGAATGTCGGGTTTCAGCAGGCTGTGGGCATGCGAATGTTCGGCTTCTCCCTCGCCTACTTCCTGGTGATCCTCGACACGACCGTGCTGACGATCGCGCTGCCGGACCTGCGTGCCTCGCTCGGCGGCTCGCTGGCCGGACAGCAGTGGGCGGTCAACGCCTACACGGTCGCCTTCGCCGCGTCGCTGCTCACCGGCGGCGCGGTGGCCGACCGGTTCGGCGCGGCCCGGGTGTTCAAGGCCGGGGTGGCGGCGTTCGGCGTGCTCTCGCTGCTCAGCGCGGCGGCGCCGGGACTCGGCGTACTGGTCGCGCTGCGCGCCCTGCTCGGCGTGGCCGCGGCGCTGTGCACGGGCGGCTCGCTCGGCCTGCTCGCCGAGATGTTCCCGGTGCCCGCCGCGCGCGCCCGCGCCACCGGCCTGTGGGCGGCGATCACCGGCTCGGCGCTCGCCGCCGGCCCCCTGCTCGGCGGCCTCCTGGTCGGCTCGTACGGGTGGCGCGCGGTCTTCCTGATCAACGTGCCCGTCGCCCTGGCCAGCCTGCTGATCATGCGCCGCGTCTCCTCGCCGCGCGGCTCCCGGCGGATCGACTGGCAGGTCCAGGCCCTGGCCTGCGTACTGCTCGGCCTGGTCGCCGAGGCCCTGATCGACTCCTCCGTACTCGCCGGGGCGCCGGCCGCGGCCGTCCTGGTGGCCCTGGTCCTGGTGGAGCGCCGCAGCCACGCCCCGGCCCTGCCCGGCGGCCTGCTCACCGCCACCTGGCCCGAACTCCTGGCCGGCACGGTGGCCAACTTCGCCTTCTCCGGCGCCCTGTTCGTGCTCACCCTCCTCCTCCAGGACACCCGCCACCTGTCCCCGGTCGCCGCCGGGCTCGCCTTCCTGCCGCTCACGCTGCCGATGACGGTGAACCCGCTGCTCACCGGCCGGCTGGTCGCCCGCTACGGCCCCCGCCCGCCGATCCTGGGCGGCCTGGCCCTCCTCGCGACCGGCCTGGCGGGGGTCGCCCTCACCGACGTGCTCGCGCCGTGGCTGGTGGTCATGGGGTTCGGGTTGTCGTTCGTGTTGCCGGCCCTGATGGCGGGCATGGTGAACGCCGCCCCCACCGGTACGGCCGGCACCGCGGGCGGTGTGCTGAACGCCGCGCGCCAGGTCGGCGCCACCCTCGGCGTCGCCGTGCTGGGCGTCGCCGGGCGGCCCCTGCTGGTCGCGGCCGTCCTGACCGCGCTGACGTTCGTCTGCTACGGCCTGGCCGCCGCCCGCGCCCGGCATGCCGCGAGCGGAAGGCGGGCGCCCGCCGCAGTATCGTGATCGGCACCAGCGAGACGACCGGCGAGGTGACAGTGCGTTTCCAGCATTCCGACGACATCTGGCGGGACTTCCCCGCCCTCGTCCCCTTCGCGCTCCATGTGGAGGGCGTCGGCCCCGGCGTGTCCGTCGACGACCAGGTGGCCCGCTACTGCGACCTGGCCGCGCGGCGGGCCGCCCCCGAGAGCGAGCTGCCCGAGATCCAGGCGTGGCGGCGGGCGTTCACCCGGATGGGGCTCAAGCCGACGCAGTACCGGTGCGCGTCGGAGTCGCTGCTGCGCCGCTTCAGGAAGGAGGGCGCGCTGCCGCGGCTGCACCCGCTGATCGACCTGTGCAACGCGGTCTCGATCGCCTTCGCCGTCCCGGTGGCGGTGTTCGACGTCGCGTACGTCTCGGGGCCCCTGGAGGTGCGGTACGCGACGGGCGAGGAGACGTATCTGACCTTCTCCGGCGAGACCGAGCACCCGGCCGCCGAAGAGGTGATCTTCGCCGACGCGGAGGGCCGGGCGCACGCGCGCCGCTGGACGAACCGCCAGAGCGGCCTGTCGGCGGTCCGCGACACGACCGCCGACGTGCTCATCGTGGCCGAGGCGCTGCACGAGAGCGCCCGCGCGGACGTCGAACGCCTCGCCACGGCCCTCTACGACGAGCTGACCGCCCTGTGGCCGGTGTCGCCGAAGTCGGAGATCCTCACCGCGTCGGCGCCCCGCTTCGACTTCTGACCCGGCTCCCGGCCACAGGGCGGTTCACGCCCTCGGCTCAGCAGGGCGTGAAGTAGACCTTCTGGGTGCCCGACAACGTGCCCCACTCACCGGCGGGCTGGCCGCAGCCGAACCAGCGTTGTCCGACGAGCTGGTCGCCGTTGAAGTAGGCGAAGACGACGAGGAGATCGCCGCCGGGCGGCGGCGGGGGGATGGCGTGAGCGGGGGTCGCACCTAGACTGAGCACGCCGGCGGCCAGCACCGCGGCTAAGACCCCTCGCCTGATCTTCATGAAGGTCCTCCGGATCCGTCGGGCGCGATCGGCGGAAGGCCGGCCGCGCGATCTGGGATCACCGTAACCGCGTTCGGCCAAGCCCGCCAGATCATCCTTCTGCTTCGTGCGGGGGACCGCCGGTGTCCGGCGAGGACGTCCGGGAACCCGGCTTCAGCGCGCTCTCCACGTGGCCGCGACCTCGCTGGTGGACTTGGCGATGAGCGGGGCGGGCCACACCTGGATCAGGTACTCCTCGACGGGGTCGCCGTCGTCGCGGTCATGTCCCACTCGAACTCCGTCACGAGGTCCTCGCCGGCCAGGTCGACGGTGGAGGCGGCCACGAACACCTGCGCGCAGGCACGGCTGGGGGCGCCGCCGAGATGATCGGTGGCGCCCCCGCGTGGTTGCCGGTCGGGTCGCGATCGTCACGCCATCGCGACGTCACACATCGTAATAGAGCTCGAACTCGTGCGGGTGCGGGCGCAGGCGGATCGGGTCGACCTCGTTCTCCCGCTTGTACGCCACCCACGTCTCGATCAGGTCGGGCGTGAACACGCCGCCTTCGAGCAGGTAGTCGTGGTCGGCCTCCAGCGCGGCGAGCACCTCGGGCAGCGAGCCCGGCACCTGCGGCACCGAGCGGGCCTCCTCCGGCGGCAGCTCGTAGAGGTCCTTGTCGACCGGCTCCGGCGGCTCGATCTTGTTGCGGATGCCGTCGATGCCGGCCATCAGCTGCGCCGAGAACGCGAAGTACGGGTTGCACGACGGGTCGGGCACACGGAACTCGATGCGCTTGGCCTTCGGGTTGGAGCCCGTGATCGGGATGCGTACGCAGGCCGAGCGGTTGCGCTGGGAGTAGACCAGGTTGACCGGGGCCTCGTAGCCCGGGACCAGGCGGTGGTAGGAGTTGACCGTCGGGTTGGTGAAGGCCAGCAGCGACGGCGCGTGGCGCAGCAGGCCGCCGATGTAGTGGCGGGCGGTGTCGGACAGGCCCGCGTAGCCCACCTCGTCGTAGAACAGCGGCGAGCCGTCCTTCCACAACGACTGGTGGCAGTGCATGCCGGAGCCGTTGTCGCCGAACAGCGGCTTGGGCATGAACGTGACGGTGTGGCCGTACTCCAGGGCGGTGCTCTTGATGACGTACTTGTAGAGCATCAGGTTGTCGGCCGTCTTGAGCAGCGTGCCGAACTTGAAGTCGATCTCGGCCTGGCCCGCCGTGCCGACCTCGTGGTGCTGCATCTCGACGTCGATGCCGCACTCGATGAGGTTGCGCACCATCTCCGAGCGCAGGTCGGTGAAGTGGTCCATCGGCGGGACCGGGAAGTAGCCGCCCTTGTAGCGCGGCTTGTAGCCCAGGTTGCCGCCCTCGGTCGCCTTGCCGGTGTTCCAGGCGCCCTCGATGGAGTCGATGTAGTAGTAGCCGGCGTTCTGGCGGGTCTCGAAGCGTACGTCGTCGAAGATGTAGAACTCGGCCTCGGGGCCGAAGTAGGCCGTGTCGGCGATGCCGGTGCCCTTGAGGTACTCCTCGGCCTTGCGTGCCACGTTGCGCGGGTCGCGGCTGTAGGCCTCGCCGGTCAGCGGGTCGTGCACGAAGAAGTTGAGGTTGAGCGTCTTGTGCTGGCGGAACGGGTCGACCACCGCGCTGGACGGGTCAGGCAGCAGCAGCATGTCCGACTCGTGGATCGCCTGGAAGCCGCGGATGGACGAACCGTCGAACATGAGCCCGTCGGTGAAGACGTTCGCGCCGAAGTTCTCTACCGGGAAGGTGAAGTGGTGGGTCGTCCCCGGCAGGTCGGTGAACCTGACATCGACGAACTGCACCCCTTCGTCACTGATGAACTTCAGGACGTCGTCGGCGGAGTTGAACACTCTCGAACCTCCCTGAGGGACTGGCCATCATGCCGACGCTAGGCCGAGGCCGTTTCCATACGGTGTCTCGATTGTTTCGCATGTGTTACGCAAGGTCACGTCCCCTGGGCCGTGTCGCAGCCCTCGCCGGAGCGCGGCCGATCCGCCAGGTCGTAGGGGTCGATGGGCGGGCCCGTCGCCGGGACGGTGCCGGGCGGGTCGTCGGCGTAGACGGGGTGGATGAAACCGTCGTGGGTGTCGCAACTGGCCGGGGTCGGGCTCATCGACCAGTTCACGAACAGGGCCGTCCTGCCGCCGGAGCGGTAGAGCTGCACCTCGCCGGAGAGGTGCGCGACCAGGCGCATGGTGGTGGACGGCGCGCCGGGGCGGCGTACCGCGTAGGCGACCAGGTAGTTCACGTCGATCTTGACGCCGTGCCGCCCGCCCTCGCGGAAGGTGTCCAGGCGGGCGGCGCCGTTGACCTTGATCACGTCGGTGGCCAGGTCGGCGCTGCGCGGGGCGAAGCTGGTGACCATGTAGCGGCTGTCGTAGGGCTTGCCGCCCAGCTCCTCGTAGAACCTCTCGCGCTGGCCGGGGTCGAGCAGCCGGGCGAAGGCCGTGGGACGGCCCCCCAGAAGCGTCTTGCGGTCGAGGAGGGCCGCCGCCAGCAGCGCGCGGGTACGCTCCAGGCCGCCCGCCACGTCCGCCTTCGACAGGCCGCCCAGCGCCTTCGCCTCGGGCATCACGAAACCCGCTGCGCCGTCGGCGTACTTCTCGGCGGGCGAGCCGGCGAAGGGGTCGGCCGCCGGCACGGGGTCGGCGAGGACCGGCACGCCCTCCAGGCCCGGGTTCGCGCCGAGCAGGTCGGGCCGGTACGTGATCATGATCCCGGCGGCGCCCACGAGCGCGCACAACATGATCAGGACGACCGACGACCGGCCGAGCCGGCGCGGCGCGCGGTCGGCGGGCGCGCGCCCCGGACGTGACCGGCGCGGCCCGCCCGGCTCGCCTGGCGCGCGTTGCCTGGTCGCGCCCTCCTTGGCCGCCTTGGCGGCGGCGGACCGCATCCTGCGGCGCTCGTCCTGTCCTATCTGCGCGACCACCTCGTTGAAGCGCGCGTCAAGGTCATCCCCGTGTGGCATGGCGACCATGATGGCGACGGCAGAGCGCGGTTGGGTCACGATGCCGACCGGCCCGGGGGCCGGATACCGTTGAAGGCATGAGCAGCAACGAGCCGCGGTGGACGCAGACCTGGCTGGGCGGCCTCCGCTCGGCCGGGATCGATCTCGGATACCCGGGGGAGCGCCTCGGGCTGCCCGAGGAGGGCAGCGGATCGGTCGCCGGATGGGGGCGCAGGATCGCCGCTCTGGTGATCGACTGGATGATCTGCACCTGGGTCGTCGTGCAACTGCTGCTCAGGATGAACCCGGCCGAGTCCCCATGGGCACCCGTCCTGGTCTTCGCGCTCCAATACCTGCTGCTCGTCGGCTTCATGGGCCAGACGTTCGGCCACCGCCTGGCCGGCATCCGCGTCGCCGCCATGGACGGCGGAGCCCCGCGCCTGCTGCCCGTTCTGGTGCGTACCGTGCTGCTGGGCCTGGCCCTGCCGGCGCTGATCTGGGACCGCGACCACCGCGGCGTGCACGACCGGGTGTCCAACACCGTGGTCGTCCGGATGTGACGAACCCCCGGGCCGGTTCGGGCCGGTGGTTCGGGCCGCTCATGGTGGCGGCGGTGTGCGTGCAGGCGGCCACGTTCGCGGCCCGGCCGATGGTGAGCTACCGGGCCATCGAGATCGGCGCGGGCAACCTCGGCATCGGGCTCATCACCGCCGGGTTCTCGTTGTTGCCGCTCTTCGCGGCCGTCTCCGTCGGCCGCTGGGTGGACGCCTCCGGCGAGCGCGGGGCCGCGCTGCTGGGCGCCGCGCTGATCACCGGCAGTGCCCTGGCGCTGGCCGTGGCCCACTCCCTGTGGGCGCTGGTGCTGCTCAACGCGCTGTTCGGGCTCGGGCACCTGCTGTCCGTCGTGGCCCAGCAGGCCGTCATCGCCAACCGGGTGGCCGCGGGTGGTCACGACCGCGCCTACGCGCGCTTCACGGTGTTCACCTCGCTCGGCCAGCTCGCCGGACCGGCCGCGGCGGCCCTGGTGGCAGGCGGCACGCTCGCCTCTCGGGGGGAGGCGGCCGACGTCGGGCCCGCGCTGGTCGTGGCGGCCGGGTTCGGGCTGGTGGCGGGGCTGGCGAGCCTGCCGTCCGCGGGCGGGGGCGCCGTACGGGAGCGGGCCGCGGGCCGGCGTTTCCCGCTGCGGGGCACGCTCGGCCAGGAGGGCATGTGGCAGGCCCTGGTCACCAGCCTGGCCACCGTCTCCACGATCGACCTGGTGCTGGCGTACCTGCCGGCCTGGGGGGAGAGCCGCGGCGCCGGGGTGGTCGCGGTCGGCGCGCTGCTCGCGCTGCGGGCCGCCACCACGATGGCGAGCAGGCTCGCCATGGAACGCCTGGTCCTCCGGTACGGCCGCCGCGCCGTCCTCGTGACCAGCACCGTCGTCGCCGCGGTCACCGTCGCCGCCCTGCCCCTGTGCGGGCCGGCCGCCGCCGTGCCCGTGGTGGCGCTGATGGGGTTCGCGCTGGGGCTGGGCCAGCCGCTGACGTTGTCGTGGGTGGCCGGCCGGGCCAGGGCGGGGGAGCGCGGCACGGCGCTCGCGCTGCGCCTGACCGGCAACCGGCTGGGCCAGGTGCTGGTCCCGGCCCTGGCCGGGGTGGTGGCCGGCGCGACCGGCGTGCTCGGGGTCTTCTCGCTCAGCGCCGCCATGCTCGCCGCCACCGCCGGGCTCGCCGCCCGCGCGCCGATGAGCACCGCGGAATGAAAAACCCGTACCGGGTTTGAAAACATACTCGGTACGGTTATTGTGGGTCGCATGATGGCGGGGCTCAGGGAGCGCAAGAAGGAGCAGACCCGGCGGCGCATCGCGGAGACGGCGATGCGGCTGTTCGCCGAGCGCGGCTACGACGCGGTGACGGTCAACGAGATCGCCGAGGCGGCCGGGGTCGCGAAGGTCACGTTGTTCGCGTACTTCCCCAGCAAGGAGTGCCTGGCCCTCGACGGCGTCAAGGACGACACGGCCGCGATCGTGGTGGGGCGCGGGGAAGGGCGCTCGCCGCTCGGCGCGCTGCGCGAGCACTACCGGTCGATGGCCGGCGCGCGGGAGGTGGACGTCGAGGAGCTGCTGACCAGGGTCCGGGTGATCGCGGCCAACCCGGCGCTGCTGGCCGCCGTCCACCAGACCCACGCGGGGGCGCGCCACGAGCTGGCCGCCGCGCTGGCCGAGGCGGCGGGCGTGCCCGCCGGGGACGTGACGGCCCAGCTCATGGCCGGCCAGATCACCGCCGCGATCACCACGCTCCAGGAGTCGTTCTTCCAGCGGCTCGCCGCCGGGGTCCCGCTGGAGGAGGCGGGACTGCTCCTGGCCAGGGACGTCGAAACAGCCTTCGACCTCCTCGAATACGGCTTCTCATCCATAAAAAAGGAAAAATCGTGAAAAAAGGGATCAATTACGATATCGGTTTCCTGAACGGCCCCCAGCTCACCCGGCCGGTGTTCGACCCCGACGTCGTCGCCCGCGAGATGCGGGTGATCGCCGACGACCTCCACTGCACGGCCGTCCGCGTCTCCGGCGGCGACCCCGGACGGCTGACCGTCGCGGCCGAACGGGCGGCGGCGGCCGGGCTGGAGGTGTGGTTCGCGCCCTTCCCCGTGGACGCCACCCCCGAGGAGGCCCTCGCCCTCTACGCCGACTGCGCCGATCGCGCCGAGGCCCTGCGCCGGACCGGCGCGGAGGTCGTGCTCGTCATCGGCTGCGAGTCCAGCGCCTTCTGCCACGGTTTCATCCCCGGCGCCACCTATGGCGAGCGCCTGGAGGCCATGATGACGGCCGACCTGGCGTGGTGGCAGTCGCTGGCCGAGATCGTGCCGCGCTTCAACGCCTTCCTGGCCGAGGCAGCCGCGGTGGTCAGGCCCAGGTTCGGCGGCCGGCTCACGTACGCGTCGGGCCCGTGGGAGCTGATCGACTGGACGCCCTTCGACATCGTGGGCGTCGACGCCTACCGGGCCGCCTACAACGCCGGCGGCTTCGCCGAGGAGCTGCGCGCCCACTTCGCCCACGGCAAGCCGGTCGCCGCCACCGAGTTCGGCACGTGCGCCTACAAGGGCGCGGGGGAGCGGGGCGGGTCGGCGTACGTCGTGCCCGAGGGGGCCGTGCCCGACGAGGGCGAGCAGGTCCGCTACCTGGACGAACTGCTCGACGTCTTCGAGGCCGAGGGCCTGGACGCGGCGTTCTGGTTCACCTTCGCCGGATACAACCGGCGCGGCGCGGCCGACCTCGGCTCCTACGGCGTGGTCAGGATGCTCGACGAGACCCGCTGGGAGCCCAAGGAGGTCTTCGCCGCGCTGGCGGCTAGGTATTCGCGCAGGTGAAGATGGCCGTGCCGGGGATGTGCCGGCCGCGCAGCGGGCTCCAGCCGCCCCACGCCCGCTCGTGCCCCTGCGGCCACTCCGGCTCCAGCAGGCCGGTCAGGGTCAGCCCGGAGGCGGCCAGCAGGCCGATCCAGTCGCCCATCGTGCGGTGGTGCTCGACGTAGGCGGGGGTGCCGTCGTCGTCGTGCTCGACGTACGGCGAACGGTCGAAGTAGGACCGGTCGGAGGTGAGCCCCCGCGGGCCCGGGTCGTCGGGGAAGGCCCACCGGATCGGATGGCTCACCGAGAACACGAACCGGCCGCCGGGCCTGAGCACCCTGCGCACCTCGCGGAAGACCGCCAGCGGATCGGCCACGAACGGCAGCGCCCCGTACGCCGAGCACGCCAGGTCGAAGGCCCCGCTCGCGTACGGCAGCGACTCGGCGTCGGCCTGCGCCACGGGGACGTGCAGGCCGGTGTCGAGGTCGATGCGCCGGGAGTGGCGCAGCTGCCGGTGGGAGATGTCGAACGCGGCCACCCGCGCGCCCTGCGTGACCAGCCACCGCGCGCACTGCGCCGCGCCGCAGCCGATCTCCAGCACGCGCCGGTCGCGCACCTCGCCCAGGAGGTGCGCGTCGGCCTCGTCGACGCCCTCGGGACACCAGACGAACCCGGTGTCCCGCAGGAACTCGCCGTGCTCGACCTGGTAGTCGTCGGCGTTGCCGTCCCACCAGTGGCGGTTGGCCCGCGAGGAGACCGACAGCACTAGCGCATCTTCGGGCCGCGCGGCATGCGGGCGCCCTTGGGCATCGGGCCCTTGGGCATCGGCAGGTTCTTCGGCAGCGAGCGCAGCCGGTCCTTGACCTCGTTGACCGAGGGCTTCTTCAGGTTGCGCGGCAGCTTCATGATGTGCCGCTGGAGCTTGCTGATCGGGACCTGGCCCTCGCCGTCGCCGCACTGGATGTCGTAGATCTCGACGCCCAGCACCACGCGCGCGACCCGCTTCTTCTCGGCCGCGAGCATCTTGGCCACCCGGTTGCCGGGCCCCTCGGAGACCAGCACGACCCCCGGGAAGCCGACGACGAGGTGGATCAGGTCCTGGTCACGGTTGACGGCGATGGCCGGGGTGACCTGCCAGTTGCCCCGCATGCCCTGCAACACCGCGGCGGCGGCGCCGGTCTGGCCGTGCAGGATCGAGTACTGGGCCTTCTGGGCGAGCTGGCCGAAGACGACCAGCCCGACGGTGAGCGCGGCCAGGACGCCGATGAACACCGAATACCACAGGTAGTCCGTGACCAGGCCGATCACGACGACCACAGCCAGCGTGCCCACCGCCGAGAGGAAGACGATCGGCATCCCCTTGGGATTGGCCTGCTTGATGATCTGCGCGATCATGCGGAGCTGCTTGATGCGCCCCGGCTTCTCTGGATCCTCGGACTTTGCCATGCTCAGAAGGATACAAACCAACTGGTGCACTATGGAAAATGCGCCTGGCCTTTTCGCTAGATCTTCACCGTGATCGACAGCCTCGGGTCCGCGACGTGGTGCGATGCCCGCAGCGTGTACTCGCCCTCGACCGTACGCCAGCCGTCCTCCCACACCTGGAAGGCGCGTTCGGGCAGGAAGACGGTCGTGATCACGGTCTGCCCCGGCTCGGCCTCGACCACGTCGAACCCGGCCAGCCAGCGCTCGCCGCCCCGGCAGGCGTAGATCTGCACGACCTCGCGGCCGAAGCGGTCGCCGGTGTTGGTCAGCGCCACGGTCACGGTGTCGCCCTCGGCGGCGATCGAGTCGTAGCTCCAGGTCGTGTAGCCGAGCCCGTGGCCGAACCAGAACGCCGGAGCCCGCCCCGAACGCTCCCAGGCCCGGTAACCGATGTGCACGCCCTCGTCGTAGGCCACCACGCCGTCCACGGGCGTCACGTTCACGACGGGCGCGTCCTGGAGGGTCGTGGGCCAGGTGGTGGGCAGGCGGCCGCCGGGTTCGGCACGGCCGGACAGCACGTCGGCCAGCGCCGTCCCGGCCTCCTGCCCGGGGAACCAGGTCAGCAGCACGGCCGCGACCTCCTCCGCCCACGGCATCTCGACCGGCGAGCCCGCGTTGACGACGACCACCGTGCGCGGGTTGGCCGCGGCCACGGCGCGGATCAGCTCGTCCTGGCGGCCGGGCAGCCGGAGGTTCGCGCGGTCGAAGCCCTCGCTCTCCACCTCCGGCGTGGTCGAGGCCACGACCACGGCCACGTCGCTGTCCGCCGCCACCCGTACGGCCTCGGCGATCAGCTCGTCCGGCCCCGGCATCGGGTCGGCGTGCCCCAGCGTGTACGCCACGAACGCCATGCCGCCGAAGGCCCCCGCCGGATGCGTCACGCTCAGCTCGTACGGCTCGCCCGCGGCCATCTCCACCGCGAACCGCCGCTCCGGCGGCGACAGGAACGCGGCCGCCGGGTCGCCGCCCTCCAGCTCGATCGCCTGGTCGAAGACGGTCTCGCCGTTCACCGTGACCGTGAACGGCCCCACCCCGGCCACCGACAGCTCGTGCCGGCCCCCCTTGCCCGGCGTGTACGACGCCCGCAGCCGTACGGCCTTGAGGCGTTCGCCGTCCACGTCCGGCGGGAGCTGCCCGACCCACCGGGCCTCGGCCGCCGCCAGCGGGTGCTCGGCCAGCAGGCCGCCGTCCTCGTCGAGGAACTGCGCCACGGCCGGGCAGGCCAGCGGGGACAGGCGGACCCGCGGGTCGGTGCCGAGGGCGTGGCGCACCTCGACGCCCTCCAGCCCGCGCAGCCCGTCCAGCGGGGAGACCACCCGGTCGGGGAAGACCTGGGCGCTGCCGCCGCCCATGACCCGGGCCTCGCCGGCGGCCGAGCCGATGAGCGCCAGCGTGCGCACGTCCCGCAGGGGCAGCACGCCGTCGTTGGCGAGCAGCGTGAACCCGCGCACGGCCACCTCGCGGGCCAGCGCGACGCCGTCGATCACGCCGGGCTCGGGCCGGTCGCCGCCGCCGAGCGCGCCCGTGCGCCGGGCGAGCCGCAGGATGCGCCGGACCCGGTCGTCGATCACCGACTCGGGCACCCGCCCCTCCCGTACGGCGGCCTCCAGCTTGTCCCCCCACGGTCCGAACGGGCCGGGCATGGCCACGTCGGTGCCGCCCATGGCGGCGGCCTCGGTGCTGCGTACGGCCGTCCAGTCGGACACGACGAACCCGTCGAACCCCCACTCGCCCTTCAGCACGTCGTTGACCAGGGCGGAGTGCTCGGTCATGGTGGTGCCGTTCACCGAGTTGTAGGCCGTCATCAGGCCCCAGGCGCCGGCCCGTACCACCCGTTCGAAGGGCCGCAGGTAGACCTCGCGCAGCGCCTTCTCACCGACCTCGACGTCGACGGTGAAGCGGTCGGTCTCGAAGTCGTTGGCCACGAAGTGCTTGGGCGTGGTGGCCACGCCGCCCTCCTGCACGCCTTCCACGTACGCCGCGCCGATCTCGCCCGTCAGGTACGGGTCCTCCGAGAAGCACTCGAAGTGCCGGCCGCCGAGCGGGGAGCGGTGCAGGTTGATCGTGGGCGCGAGCAGCACGTGCACACCCTTGCGCCGGGCCTCCTGGGCCAGCAGCGCCCCGGCCCGCCGGACGAGGTCCACGTCCCAGGTCGCGGCGAGCGCGGTCGGGCTGGGCAGCGCGATCGACGGGTCGGCGGAGGTCCACTGCTCGCCGCGTACGCCGATCGGGCCGTCGCTCATCACGAGCCGGTCGAGGCCGATCTCGGGGACCGGCGGGAGGGACCACATGTCGGCCCCGGTGAGCAGGCGGATCTTGGTGGCGAGGTCGAGCCGGTTGATCAGTTCGTCGAGTTCCACGGCAACAGTGTTCATCAGAAAACCGAGTACTCGATAGGTTTGTGACCTTTACGTTGCACAAAACCTGTCAGCGGGCGAAGAACTCCAGCAACTCGGGCACCAGCGCCTCCGCCGTCACGGCGTGGGCCTGCTCCTCCAGCACCCGGTGCCGCGCCCCCGGCACGGCCGCCGCGACCGCCAGGGCCGCCGCCGCCATCCACCCCGGGCTGCGCTCCCCGCTGAGCACGAGCACCGGCCGCGTGATCGCGGCCAGCCGCGCGCCCGGCAGCCGGTTGCCCGGCCCGAGCACGGCCGCCTCGTAGGCCAGCGTGCGGGCCACGCCCTTGAGGTACGACCAGGACGGGTCCGCCCGCATCGCCGCCACGGCCTCGACCGGCACCTGCGCCGCCGCCACCATGAACCGCTCGACCGCCTCCTCCCACTCGCCCGCGTCGACCAGCGCCGCGAGCCGCTCGGCGAAGTCGTCCGGCAGCGGGGGAGCGCTGTCGTCCACGTGGTATGGCGGCTCCCACACCGCCAGCCGGGTGATGCCGAGACCGCTCGCGGCGGCCTCCAGCGCCAGCGCCGCCCCGGACGAGCCGCCGAACACCATGGCCGTACCGCCCGCCGCGCCGATCACCGCCGCCAGGTCCTCGACCTCCCGCTCGACCGCGTACGGGAGGGTGTCGCCGCTGCCGCCCCGGCCCCGGCGGTCGTAGTTGACCACCGTGAACCAGGGCGACAGGGCGGCGGCCACGCCCGCCAGCGTCGGGTGCGCCCGGTCGCCGAACGCGCCGTTGACCAGCACGACCGCCGGCCCGGCCCCGCAGGAGTCGAAGGCCAGCACGGTGCCGTCCGCCGAGGTGACCGCACCGCTCACCGGGCCGCTGATCGGGCCGCTCACGCGGGCTGGACCAGGCAGAGCGCCTCCCAGTGGTGGCCGTCGAGGTCGGCGAAGCCGCGCTGGTAGCGGAACCCGCCCTCCTGCGGCGTGCCGGCCGGGGTGGCGCCCAGCGCGAGCGCCTTGTCGACCAGCTCGTCCACCTGGGCCGGGTTCTCCATGCCGAGCACCAGGATCGCCTCGGTGCTGGTGGTGGCGTCGGAGATCTCCTTGCTCACGTACGTGGCGAACGTGGGCTCGGTGAGCAGCATCACCTGCGTCTGCTCGCTGATGATCACCGACGCCATGCCCTCGGCCATGCCGAACATCGTGAAGCCGAGCTCGGTGAAGAACTTCTGCGACCGGTCGAGGTCCTTGATCGGGAGGTTGACGAAGAGCTGCATGTCCTGGTCCTTCGCTTCAGAGGGGATGTGCGACACCCTCAGTCTGCTGCGGGCCGCTCCGCGCGTCTTGGATCACAGCGCCAGGGGAGTTGACGATCAGCGCACGGGATGGGCGCGGCGGAACTCGGCGGGCGGCAACCCGTACGCGCGCTTGAACAGCCTGCTGAAGTGGGCCGCGTCGGGCAGCCCCCACCGGGCACCCACCTCGCTCACCGTCAGGTGGCGGGCGGCGAGCAGGTCGGCGCGGCAGCGCTCAAGACGACGGTGCCTGATCCAGGCGGCCACCGTCGTGTTCTCGGACTCGAACAGCCGGTGCAGGTAACGCACCGAGACGTGATGGGCGGCGGCCACCATGGCGGGATCGAGGTCGCCCCACCCCAGCCGCTGGTCGATGAAGGCGCGTACGCGCAGCAGCAGCGTACGGCGGCGGGCGTCCTCCGGCACCGCCTCACCCTGCTCGGCGCGCTCGGCCAGGGCCGTGGTGACCAGGTCCATCACCACCGTCGCCAGCCGGGCCGCGCTGGCCGGGGTGTACTCGTCGTGGTCCGTGGCGACCCGGCGCAACAGCGGCACGGCCAGGGCCCCGGCGCCGGAACGCGCCGAGACGGGCACCGCGGTCAGCCGGGCGACGTCGTGGTGGGGCAGGGGCAGCAGCTCGTGCGGGAAGCTGAACACCGCCAGCCGCACGGCCGCGTCGTAGGCCACCTCGTAGGGCCGGGTGAAGTCGTAGATCGCGAACTCGCCCTTGGCCAGGCGGATCTCACGGCCGTCCTGGCGCAGTACCGGCTCGCCCGAGACGGCCAGCACGGCCCGGTAGAGCTCGGGGTTGTCGCGGTGGATCAGCCGCGCCGTACGGTGGACGCTGTGCGGCGTGGTGGTGGCGACCCGGCCCACGCCCACCGGGCCGAGCTGCCCGAGCTCGATCTCGCCCCGCAGTGGCGCGTCGAGGTCGATGCGCAGGTCGAGCGGGCCGAGCGTGTCGCAGACGATGCCGCGCCAGGCGTCGTGCCGGCTGCGGGCGGGCAGGTCGCTCGTGCGGATCACGGTCGCCATCGCCCTTCGCCCCTCCCTCGGCCGCTGCGGCCATGGTAGGGACGCGAGAAGCCCCGGGCAATCCAGGCCCGGGGCTCTTGCTCACGTGGGGGTCAGGCGCTCTGGCGGGCCTCGATGGCCTGCTGGTAGAGCCTGCCCGCGCGGTAGGACGAGCGCACCAGCGGGCCGGACAGCACCCCGGCGAACCCGATCGCCTCGGCCTCGGCCTGCAGCTCGACGAACTCCTCCGGCTTGACCCAGCGCTCCACCGGGTGGTGGCGCGGCGTCGGCCGCAGGTATTGGGTGATCGTCAGCAGGTCGGTGCCCGCGGCGTGGAGGTCGCGCATCGCCTCGACGATCTCCTCGCGCGTCTCGCCCATGCCCAGGATCAGGTTGGACTTGGTGACCAGACCGGCCTCGCGGGCCGTCGTGATCACACCGAGCGAGCGTTCGTAGCGGAAGGCCGGGCGGATGCGCTTGAAGATGCGCGGCACGGTCTCCACGTTGTGGGCGAACACCTCGGGCTTGCTGGAGAAGACCTCCTCCAGCTGCTCGCGGTTGCCGTTGAAGTCGGGCACCAGCAGCTCGACGCCGCAGCCCGGCAGCAGGGAGTGGATCTGCCGCGCGGTCTCGGCGTAGAGCCAGGCGCCGCCGTCGGGCAGGTCGTCGCGGGCCACGCCGGTCACGGTCGCGTAGCGCAGGCCCATCTGCTGGACGGACTCGGCGACCCGGCGCGGCTCGTCACGGTCGTATTCCTTGGGCTTGCCCGTGTCGATCTGGCAGAAGTCGCACCGGCGGGTGCACTGGTCGCCGCCGATGAGGAAGGTCGCCTCGCGGTCCTCCCAGCACTCGTAGATGTTGGGACAGCCCGCCTCTTCACAGACCGTGTGCAGGCCCTCCCGGCGCACGAGCGATTTCAGCTCGGTGTATTCGGGGCCCGTCTTCAGCTTGGTCTTGATCCACGGGGGCTTGCGCTCGATAGGGGTTTCGGCGTTACGCACCTCCAGGCGGAGGAGCTTTCGGCCTTCAGGAGCAACGGTCACCCGTCCAGCTTACGTCCGCCCGCGAGCCGGACCGTTCGAGGGTCAGGTGATGAGGCCGAACCCGCGGATCGCCCGGGTGTAGTGGCGCAGCAGCTCCTCGTCGATCAGCGCGGACGCGGCCGTGCCCAGCAGCTCGGAGTGGGGCGCGGAGGTGAGCACGCCGTCGTTGGTGAGCCGGTGGCGGGCCAGCGCGCCCTGCCGGATCGCCGTGACGCTCTCGCCGCGCAGCGCCGCCGCCTGGATGGGCGCCAGGTAGCCGCCGGCGGCCACGTCCCGCAGCTCGGCCAGCTCGGCCTCGGACACGACCCGCCGCGCGATCGCCTCCCGCCGCTCCTCGGTACGGGGACGCCCGGCGCGGGCCAGCCCGGTCAGCGCGTACTCGGCGAGCAGCACGGGCCCGCCCAGCACCCGGCCGATCAACCGGCCGAAGGCCCCCATCACCTCGTACGTCGTGCCCGGCTGGTCGATCGCGCCCAGGGACGACCTGGCGATCGTGGTCTGGGCCTCCTCCCTGATCTTCAGCGGCACGTTCGACCCGAGCAGCGCGTCGTGCCAGGAGGCCAGCGTGAACAGGGCGCCGTCCACGACCAGTTCCTCGCCGGCCGGCTTCCGGGCGTACGCGGCGGCCAGCAGCGCCACCCGCTCCCGCGGCGGCAGGGCCAGCCACAGCGGCAGCCCGATGACCAGCACCGGGGTGCGCAGCACGCCCACATGGTCGTAGACCGTCTCGGTGGCCAGGTCCCTGAGCGCGACCTTGCGCGGCCTCTTGACGCCGGCCCGGTCGGCCACGCGGTCGGCCAGGGCGTACAGCTCACCGGCGGCGGCGCGGTCGAGCACCTCGGCGTCGGCGGGCAGGCGGGCCAGTCGCGGCCGCAGCGCCCAGCCCACGGCCAGGCTCACGCCGCCGAGCAGCCACCCGAGCAGGGAGTCGAGATGCGCCAGCACGGCCCAGGCCCCGAGCACGAGGAAGGCCAGCGTGAGCAGGTGAACCAGCAGCGCGAGAACAAGAGCGGCTAAACGCTTCACACTCCCGATGGTAGGCCGGAAAGATCCAGATTTGACCGCTGTCCGATGCCGATTCGGTCACCTGCGCAGCAGGTCCTCCTCATGCAGGTCGTACGGCTCCATGCCCAGCGCCTCGGCCAGCCGCTTCTCGGCGATCGGCACGACCTCCTCGACCACGATCCGGCGGCCGGTCTCCGCCGACAACGAGGAGACCCCCGCGTCGGTCAGGCCGCACGGCGCGATCCGGTTGAACCACCTGGGGTCGTTGGCGCAGTTGAGGGCGAAGCCGTGCATCGTCACGCCGCGCGCGACGCGGATGCCGACCGCGCCGAGCTGCCGGTCGGGCAGCCCCAGGCTGACGTCGCCCGCCGCCCACACCCCCGGACGCCCCGGCACCCGCCGGCCGGTGACGCCGAAGTCGGCGCACACCTGGATCATCGTCTCCTCCAGCGCGCAGATGTACCGGGTCACGTCGGCCACGCCGACGATCGGGTACGCGACGAGCTGGCCGGGGCCGTGCCAGGAGACCCGGCCGCCCCGGTCGACGTCGACGACGGGCGTGCCGTCGGCGGGGCGGTCGGCGGGCAGGGTGCGCCTGCCCGCGGTGTAGACGGGCGCGTGCTCAAGGATCAGGACCGCGTCGCCCAGCTCGCCGGCGATCCGCTTGGCGTGCATCCAGCGCTGCAGCGACCAGGCCTGCTCGTAGGGGACGTCGACACCGAGGCGGACGACGGCGAGCGCGTGGGGATCGTCCCCATGGGTGGGGCGCATGAGCCTATTGTGCCGTTCCCTCACCCAGTCAGGGTAATCAGGGGGTCAACAGGCGTGGCTCGATCCTGAACTCCTTGACGCCCGTGGCACCGTCGTACTCCAGCTTGTACGCGTAGGCGGCGGGGTCGACCGTGACCGCCTGGATGAACTCGGTGCCCACGTAGTGGAGGGCGACGCCCTCGTCGGCGGCGTAACCGCCGGGCAGCTCGCCCGAGGCCACCGACTCCTGCAACAGCGGGCGGCGCTGCGGCTCGGCGTTGTAGTGGACCCCGCACGAGTACGGCAGCAGGCCCAGCCCGTCGGCCCACGGCCGCAGCCCGGGGCCGAAGGAGTCGGTGTTGCCGCCCACGTGCCAGCACAGGGCGCCCGCGCTCTGCCCGGCCAGCACCACACCCGCCCGCCAGGCCTCCTCGAAGACGTCGTCGAGGCCGTGCAGCCGCCACAACGCCATCAGGTTGGCCACACTGCCGCCGCTGACGTAGATCATGTCCTGTTCCAGCGCCCACGACCGCGGATCCTCAACGTTGGGCATGGGGAACACGGTCAAATGGCTCAACTCGACGTCCCAGCCGGAGAACGCGCCGTACATCTTCAGCAGCCAGTCGGAGGAGTCGCCGAGGGCCGTGGCCACCAGACCGAGCTTGGGGCGGTCCTGGCCGGTCAGGTCGAGGCCGTACCGCAGCAGGCCGCTCGCCTCGATGAAGTTGTGGCGCTCGCTCTGGCGGAACGACCCGCCCCCGATCGCCAGAATGTGTGACTGTCCTGACCTGCTCATGTCGGATCTCCTGCGTGCTGAAGGACGAACGGCACCCTACAGTACGGCCCTCAGCGCCTCGTCGAGACGCGTATGCGTGAAGCCGTAACCGCTGTCAAGCAGCTTCCGCGGAATCATCCGATGGCTCGGCAGCAGCCCCGCGCGGGCGAATTCCCCCACGCCCATGGACAGGGCGAACGCCGGAACCGGCATGGGCACAGTGCCTTTACGCAGGCATTTACCGAGAGTTCGGGTGAATTCCTCATTGGTGACCGGAGAAGGCGAGCCGAGATTCACCGGCCCTGAGATTTCCTGATTTTTCAGGATATGTAGGGCGGCGGCTACCCAATCGTCCTGGGAGATCCACGACCAGTACTGCCGTCCAGTCCCCAAAGGCGCGCCGAGCCCGATGCGGAAGATCGGCAACATGCGGCCGAGCGCCCCGCCGTGCCGGCTCAGCACCATCGCCGTACGCAGCCGCGCGACCCGGATCCCGGCCTCCCCGGCCCGCTCGGCCTCCCGCTCCCAGCGCTCGCACAACTCGGCCAGGAAACCCCGGCCCCTGCCCTGGCCCTCGTCGATCTCCCGGCTGCCCGTGTCGCCGTAGAAGTCGACCCCGGAGGCCGACAGCAGCACCGCGGGCGGGGCGTCGAGGGCGCGCAGCGCGTCGACGAGCAGCCGGGTGCCCTCCACCCGGCTGCGCACCAGCTCGGTCTTGTAGGCGGCGGTCCAGCGCCGGTCGCCGACCGAGGCCCCGGCCAGGTGGACCACGCCTTCGGCCCCTTCGAGCGCGGCCCGGTCTATCGCCCCCGCCGCCGGGTCCCAGAACGCCTCTCCCGGCCCCTCGGGCTGCCGCCGGACCAGACGGACGACCTCGCGCCCCTCGTCCAGCAGCGCCCCGACCAGCGCCGTACCGAGCAGGCCGGAGGCCCCGGTCACGATGATCGCCATGGCCTCACAGTACGCCAAAGGCCGGGCGGCCCCCGGAAGGAGCCGCCCGGCCTTTGTCCGCGATGACTACGCGAGCCCGAGCTGGGCCTCGAAGCGGCCCTCCTCCAGGCGACGCTTGATCGTCGTCAGGAAGCGGGCGGCGTCGGCGCCGTCGACCAGGCGGTGGTCGTAGGTCAGCGCCAGGTAGACCATCGACCGCACCGCGATGACCTCGCCCTCGGGCGTGTCGAGCACGACGGGCCGCTTGACGACCGCGCCGGTGCCGAGCATGCCCACCTGCGGCTGGTTGAGGATCGGCGTGTCGAACAGCGCGCCACGGCTGCCGGTGTTGGTCAGCGTGAACGTGCCGCCGGTGATCTCGTCGGGCGTCACCTGGTTGTTACGGGTGCGCTCGGCCAGATCGGTGACCTTGCGGGCGATGCCGGCGAGGTTGAGGTCGCCGGCGTTCTTGACGACCGCCGCGAGCAGGCCGCGCTCGGTGTCGACCGCGATGCCCAGGTTCTCCACGTCGAAGTACGTGACCTCGTTGGTCTCGTTGTTGATCGTGGCGTTGAGCTTCGGGTGCTGCTTGAGCGCCTCGACGGTGGCCATCGCGAAGAACGGGGTGAAGGTCAGCTTCACGCCCTCGCGGCGGAAGAAGTCGTCCTTGGCCCGCGCCCGGAGCTGGGCGATCTTCGTGACGTCGACCTCGACGACCGACGTGAGCTGCGCCGCGGTCTGCAGCGACTCGACCATGCGCTTGGCGATGGTCTGACGCAGCCGCGTCATCTTCTCCGTACGGCCGCGCAGCGTGGTGTCGACCTCGACCGGCTCGGGAGCGGCGGCGACCGGCGCCTGGGCGGCGGCCGGAGCCGGCGCGGCGGCGGGCTGGGCGACGGGCGCGGCGGCGACCGGCGCGGCCTGCTCGCGCTGGGACTTGGCGGCCTCCAGCACGTCCTGCTTGCGGATGCGGCCGCCGACGCCGGTGCCGTTGATCGAGTCGAGGTCGACGCCGTGCTCGTTGGCGAGCTTGCGCACCAGCGGCGTCACGTAGGGGCTGTCGCCCGAGGACGGCAGCGGCGTGGGCTCGGCGGCCGGCGTGGTCGCGACCGGCGACGGCTGCGGGGCCGGAGCGGCCTGCTGGGGCGCGGGCTGCGGCGGCGCGGCCTGGGCCGGGGCCGGCTGCGGGATGGAGGAGACCGGGGGCGCCGGAGCCGGGGCGGGCTCGGGCTGCGGCTCGGGCTCCGGAGCGGCCTGCGGGGCCGGGGCGGCGGCGCCCGGCTGGGCGTTCTCGTCGATGATGGCGAGCTCGGCACCGACCTCGACCGTCTCGTCCTCAGCCACGACGATCTTGGTGAGGACACCCGCGGAAGGCGACGGGATCTCGGTGTCGACCTTGTCGGTCGAGACCTCGAGGAGCGGCTCGTCGGCCTCGACGCGCTCGCCCTCCTTCTTCAGCCAACGGGTTACCGTGCCCTCGGTCACGCTCTCGCCGAGCTGGGGCATCTGTACGGAGACCGGCATCGTTATTCTTCTCTCGCGTTCTGATCTCGAGGGCTGGACTAGTTGTGTACGTGCAACGGCTTGCCGGCCAGGGCCAGCATCGCCTCACCGACTGCCTCGGACTGGGTCGGATGTGCGTGGATGAGCTGGGCGACCTCTGCGGGCAGCGCCTCCCAGTTGTAGATCAGCTGGCCCTCAGTGACGAGCTCGCCGATGCGCCGGCCCACCATGTGGACACCGACGACCGGGCCGTCCTTCTGGGCGATCACCTTCACCGCCCCGGAGGTGCCGAGGATCTGACTCTTGGGGTTGCCCGCGAGGTCGTAGACCTGCTCGACGATCTCGATGCCGCGCTCGGCCGCCTGCGCCGACGTGATGCCGACCGAGGCGACCTCGGGGTCGGAGTAGGTGATGCGGGGCACGCCG
Source organism: Nonomuraea spiralis (assembly GCF_014648435.1). Lineage (GTDB taxonomy): Bacteria > Actinomycetota > Actinomycetes > Streptosporangiales > Streptosporangiaceae > Nonomuraea > Nonomuraea spiralis. The sequence continues at coordinate 249,915 of NZ_BMRC01000006.1, read as the reverse complement.
GCGTAGTCGATCGGCGGCGGGTTGAGGCCGGCGATGTGCTCGGCCACCAGGATGCCCTCGGCGAACCCGGCGTGCGCGAGTTGCAGCGTGGGGATCAGGTCGCCGATGGCGTAGACGCCCGGGACCGAGGTGCGGCAGTGGTCGTCGACCACGACCGCGCCGCGCTCGACGGCCACGCCCTGCTCCTCGAAGCCCATGCCGGACGACACCGCGCCCCGGCCGACCGCGACGAGCAGGATCTCGGCGTCGAGGGTCTTGCCGTTGGCCAGCGTGACGACGACACCGGTCTCGGTGGTCTTGGCCGAGTCGAAGAAGACGCCCAGCTCGTACTTGATGCCGCGGCGGCGGAAGGCCCGCTCCAGAAGCTTGGAGCTGGACTCCTCCTCGGTCGGCAGCAGATGCGGCAGCGCCTCGACGATGGTGACCTCGGCGCCGAAGGAGCGGTAGACGCTGGCCAGCTCGACGCCGATCACCCCGCCGCCCAGGACGATCACCGACGACGGCACGCGGTCCATCCGCAGCGTGTGCTCGCTGGTGATGACCCGCTCGCCGTCGATCTCCAGACCGGGCAGCGTGCGCGGGGCCGAGCCGGTGGCCAGCACGAGGTTGGCGCCCTCGTAGACCTCCTGGCCCACCTGCACGCTGCGCGGGCCCACCAGCCGGCCCTCGCCCTCGACGATCGTCACGCCCGCGCCCTTGAGCAGGCCCTGGACGCCCTTCCATGCCCGCGTGACGATCTTGTCCTTGAACGCGTGCACGCCCTGGACGTCGATGCCCTCGAAGCTCGCCTTGACGCCGAAGGACGCGCTCTCGCGGGTCTCGTCGGCGACCTCCGCCGAGTGCAGCAGGGCCTTCGTGGGGATGCATCCCCTGTGGAGGCAGGTGCCGCCGATCTTGTCCTTCTCGATCAGGACGACCGACTTGCCCAGCTCGGCCGCCCGGAGAGCACAGGCGTAACCGCCGCTGCCGCCACCTAGGACGACGATGTCATAGGCCACAGGAAAGCTCCTTGTCGGGGTGTTCGTGATGCCGTCATCTTTTCATTTGTTTCAGATGCTCGCGTGCCGCTCTGCGAGTCCGATGAGGGTGCGGGTGATCGCGCCGGTGCCGCCCTTGGGGGTGTAGCCGTACGGCTCGCCCTTGTTGAACGCCGGTCCGGCCATGTCGATGTGGGCCCAGCGCACCCCGTCGGGCACGAACTCCTTGAGGAAGATGGCCGCGGTCAGCATGCCGCCGAAGCGCTCGGGGTGGAGGTTGGCGATGTCGGCGACCGGCGAGTCGAGGCCCTTGCGCAGCTCCTCGGGCAGCGGCATGCCCCAGGCGCCCTCGCCCGCGGCGGTGGCGGCCTCGACGACCAGCTCCCTGACGGCGTCGTCGTTGGACATGACCCCGGACGTACGCCAGCCGAGCGCGACGATCTGCGCGCCGGTCAGCGTGGCGATGTCGACGATCAGGTCGGGGGAGTCCTCGGCGGCGCGCGCGATGCCGTCCATGAGCACCAGGCGGCCCTCGGCGTCGGTGTCGAGCACCTCGACCGTCTTGCCGCTGTAGCTGTGGATGACGTCGGAGGGACGCTGGGCGGTGCCGCTCGGCAGGTTCTCGGCCAGGCAGAGGTAGCCGACGACGTTGACCGGCAGGCCGAGCCTGGCGATGCCGATCAGCGCGCCGAGCACCGCGCCCGCGCCGCCCATGTCGGACTTCATCCAGTCCATGGAGGCGGACGGCTTGAGCGACAGGCCGCCGGAGTCGAAGGTGATGCCCTTGCCCACGAACGCCAGCGTCTTGGCGGCGTCGGGGTGGTTGTAGGAGACGCGGACCAGGCGCGGCGGGTTGACCGAGCCCTGGCCGACGCCGATGAGGCCGCCGTAGCCGCCGTCCTTGAGCTGCTTCTCGTCGAGCACCTCGACGGTCAGCCCGGTCTTGGCGCCCTCCTGCTCGGCGATCTCGGCGAACTTGGCCGGCCACAGGTCGGACGGCGGCGTGTTGACCAGGTCGCGGACCAGCGCGACGGACTCGGCCAGCACACCGGCCCGCTCGGCCACGGAGTCGGACTGCCCCGACAGGACCGTGATCTCGGAGACCGGGGCCTTCTGGTCCTCACCCGTACGGTAGCGGGCGAAGCCGTAGGCGCCGAGCAGCGCGCCCAGCGCGACGGCCTCGGCCTGCGCGGCGTCGTCGGCGGGCAGGGCCAGCGCGGCGCGGCCGGTGCCGGCGAGCGACCGGACGGCGGCGCCCGCGGCGCGGCGGAGGGACTCGAGATCCGGCGAGTCGCCCAGGCCGACGGCGACGAGCACCGGGGCCGCGATGGCGCCGAACGTGGGGAGCTTGGCCAGCTCTCCGGGGTTGCCGGAGAAGCCGACGGAGCTGAGGGAGGCGGCGAGGTTGCCGCCGAAGGCCGCGTCAAGGGACTCAGCGCCCGTGAGGCGGGGGCCGTTCTGGCCGGGCCGGAAGCCGACGATCAACGCGTCGGTGTCGACGGAGGCTGGGTCTGCTGAGTTCAACCGCACAGTGGTCACGTAAACCGATGCTATCCACGGTTTCTGGGTACTCACAAACAGGGGTTCATCCTACAAATCGCAGGTCGCGCCCGTTATGCGACATGGTGCTAGTGTCATTAGCATCATGCTGCTCGCTCTCGACCTCAACGACGCACGTCCCCTCCATGAACAGGTGGCCGGCGCCATCCGCCGCGCCATCGGAGAGGGCTCCTACGCCCCCGGAGAACGCCTCCCCCCTGCCCGCGACCTGGCCAGGGCGCTCGGCATCAACCCCAACACCGTGCTGCGCGCGCTGCGCGACCTGCGCGACGAGGGGCTGCTGGAGTTCCGGCGGGGGCGCGGGGTCAGCGTCGCGGGCCGGGCCGACGGGCGCGCGCTGCTCGTGCAGCGGGCCCGGGAGCTGCTGGAGGAGGCCAAGAAGCACGGCTACCGCCGTGAGGACCTCATCACCATTTTGGAGGATCTGCCATGAACCCCAGAATCGTCGCCGCGATGTGGGGCGCGGTCGTCACCGCGGCCCTGGTCCTGGTCCCGATGGGGCTGCGCGACCGGCTGCCCGATCCGCTGGCCACCCACTGGACCGGGTCGGGGCCCGACGGCATGGCGTCCTTCACCACCCACGTGCTCACCGTCGCGGCGGTGTGGACCGTGGTGTGGGTCGCGATGCTGGCCGCCACCGCGCGCGGCTGGTCGCTGCGCCGCAGGAACGGCCGGATGTTGTGGTGGGGCGCGCTGTTCGGCGGCGGCACGCTGGTGCTCGGCACCCAGGCTTCCACGGTGTCGGCCAACCTCGACGTGCCCCACTGGAGCGCCGCGAGCCTGCCCGGCGGCCACGTCGTGCTGGTCGTCCTCGCCTCCGCCGGGGTGGGCGTGCTCGCGGGGTACCTCGGCAGGGGCGGGCCCGACCCGGTCGAGGGCGTGCAGGCGCCCCCGGCCATGCGGCTGCGTCCCGGCCGGCGTACGGTCTGGGTCAGCCACCTGGTCAACCCGTGGCTGGTCGCGCTGGCGGTCACGGCGGCGGCGGTGATCGTCGTCCTGTGCGGGCTGCGCCTGGCCGGGGTCGTCGAGGCGGGGACGTTGGCGTCGGTCCTGCCCGGGGCCGTCATCGTGCTGGTCGCGGGGGTGGCGACCTCGACACTGTCCGTACGGGCCGGCGACGACACGGTCGTCATCGGCTTCGGCCCGCTCGGCGTCCTGGCCCGCCGGATCCCGCTGTCGAGGATCGACCGGGCCTGGACGGAGGACCGCCGGCCGAGCGAGGTCGGCGGATGGGGCTTCCGCGGCCTGCCCGGCGCGGCCACCATCATGCTGCGCGGCGGAGAGTGCCTGGTCCTCGCCTACCGGTCCGGCGGCCGGCTGACCATCAGCATCGACGACGCCGAGCGCGGCGCGTCCCTCATCAATGCCCTCGTCGCGGAGCGTGCCCGGTCATGAGAAGACAACTTCCCGTCTACCTCGTCCTCGCCTTCGGCCTGTCCTGGCTGGTGGCGCTGCCCATCTGGCTCGGCGCCGGACTCGGCTCGCCGGCGGCGAAGGGGCTGGCCGCGATCATGATGTTCACCCCCACCGCCGGGGTGCTCGGGGTGTGGGCGCTGTCGCGCGCGCCCTGGCGGCGGTGGGCCGCCGAGACCGGTCTGACGCTGGGCGAGCGCAAGGGGCGTACCGGCCGGTACGTCCTCGCCGCCTGGCTGGGCGTGCCGCTGCTGATCGCCGTCAGCGCCGGGCTCAGCACCGCCGTCGGGCTGTTCCCGCTCGACCTCGACCGGTTCAGCCTGTTCGCGGCGGCGCTGGAGGCGCAGGGCGTGCAGCCGCCCGCGAACCCCGGCCCGGCCCTCTACCTGCAGATCGCCGTGGCCGTGCTGGTGGGCCCGGTGCTGAACGCCGTGCCCTCGCTCGGCGAGGAGTGGGGCTGGCGCGGCTGGCTGCTGCCCCGGCTCTCCTCGACGTACGGCGCGTTCGGCGGCCTGGCGCTGTCCGGGGCGATCTGGGGCCTGTGGCACGCCCCGCTCACCCTGCTCGGCTACAACTACCCGAGCATCGGGTCGTGGGCGGCGTTGCAGTTCATCGGCTTCTGCGTGCTGGCCGGCATCGCGATCGGCTGGCTCAGGCTGCGTACGGGCAGCGTGTGGCCCTGCGTCGTCGCGCACGGGTCGCTGAACGCCGTCCTGCCCGCGGTGCTGCTGCTCGGCGACGCCGCGGCCCCGCCCGACACCACGCTGGCCGGGCTCACCGGGCTGGTCGGCTGGGTCCCGCTCGCCCTGCTCTGCGTGTTCCTCCTCCGGCGCCTGCCGGCCCGCACCCCGGAGCCGGTCGGCTGAACGTCCCGCGTACGGGTCAGGCCGCCAGCGCGGACACCGCGAGGGCGGTCGCCGTACCGGTCTCCACCAGCGCGCCGAGCACGTCGCCGGTGATGCCGCCGAGCCGCCGCCGGGCGTGCCGGAGCAGCAGCAGCGCCGCCCCCAGCCCGGCCGCCAGCGCGAACGGCGGGACCCACGTCCCGGCCGCCAGCCCCAGCCCGGCCGTCACCACGAGGGCGGCCAGCGTGGTGAGCCAGGCCGCGAGGTCGCTCACGGTGCCCGCGACCATCGCCCCCAGCCCACCGGGACGCGCGGCGGGCACGCTCGCCCGGCAGGCCCAGGTGAGCGCCAGCCGCCCGGCCACGCAGGCGGTCACCAGGGCGGCGTAGCCCGTCCCGGTCAGCGCCGCCGCCTGGACGAGCAGCGTGATGACCAGCGTCATCACCCCGAACGGCCCGATGTCTGACTTTTTCATGATGTCGAGGGCCGCGGCGGCGGGCTTGCCGCTGCCCAGTCCGTCGGCGAGATCGGCCAGCCCGTCCAGGTGCAGCCCGCGGGTGAGCACGGCCAGCAGCCCGAGCGCGAGCGCCGCGCCCAGCAGCGGCGGCCCCGGCAGCAGCAGGGGCAGCCCGGCCGCCGCGCCGAGCGCCAGCCCCACCGCGGGAGCCGCCACCATGGCCCGCCCGGCGACCTCCCGGTCCACCCGTTCGACCCGTACGGGAACGGCGCTGAGCGTGCCGATCGCGAAGCGCAACCCATGGGTCAGCTCAGCAAGCCGCATAACGACCGATCCTAGGGCCGACTAATGTGACGGGAATGCACGTGCTTGAACTCGAAGGTGTAGGTGTCCGGGTTGTCGGCAAAACGCTGCTCGACGGCATCGACTGGCAGGTGGCGTACGGCGACCACTGGGTGATCCTCGGCCCCAACGGCGCGGGCAAGACCACCCTGCTCTCGCTGGCGGGGGCGGTGCGGCACCCGAGCGAGGGCACGGTCAGCGTGCTCGGCCACCGGCTCGGCCGGATCGACCTGCGGGAGCTGCGCCGCCACATCGGCCTGGTCGCGGCCAGCCAGCGGCTGATCGACGAGGAGCTGATGGAGCAGGAGGGCGCCACCGCCCACACCGTCGTCCTCACCGGCCACACCGGTACCAGCGTCCCGCTGTGGGACAAGTACGGCGACGCCGAACGCGAGCGCGCCACCCGCCTGCTGGCCGACCTGGGCTGCAAGGACCTGGCCGAACGCCCGTTCCGGGTGTGCTCCCAAGGGGAGCGGGCCCGGGTCAGGGTGGCCAGGGCGCTCATGGCCGAACCGGCCGTGCTGCTGCTCGACGAGCCGTTCGCCGGGCTCGACCTGCCGGCGCGCGAGGACCTCATCACCGCCGTCGAGCACCTGGCCGAGACCCGGCCGGTCCTGACCACGGTGACGGTGACCCACCACCTGGAGGAGGTGCCCGCGACCACCACGCACGCGCTGCTCATGCGCGACGCCCGGGTGCTGGCCGCCGGGCCGGTGTCGGAGGTGCTCACCCCCGACAACCTGTCCGACTGCTTCGGCCGCCCGCTGGCCGTCGACCGCCTCGACGGCCGCTGGTACGCCCGAGCCGTACGCCCGTAGCCCCCGCGGCTCGGGGTTTCGGGGCTTCGAGACATCACGGCTTCGGGTCAGAGCTCCAGCAGGCGTCCCGCGACCACCAGCGCGACGTACTCGGACTCGGCGGCCAGTTGCTCGTTGAGGCGGCCGAGGACGTCCCTGAAGGCCCGTCCGGCGGACGTGGCGGGCACCACGCCCATCCCCACCTCGTCCGAGACCGCCACGAGCGGCACCGGCGTGGCACGCCAGGCCGCGACCAGCTCCGCGCAGCGTGCCGCCACGGGCGCGCGCTCGCCCTCCCATGCCCCGCACTCGTCGAACACCGCCGCCACCCACGTGCCCAGCCCGTCGATCAGCAGCGGCGTCCTGGCCGCCCCGATGACCGCCGCCAGGTCCGTCGTCTCGACCGTGTCCCAATGGGCGGGCCGCCGTTCCCGGTGCGCCCGTACCCGCGCCGCCCACTCGCCGTCCGCCGCGCCGTCGCCGCCGGTGGCGACATAGGTGACGTACGGCTCGGCCGCCAGCCGCAGCTCGGCCTCGGCCGACTTGCCCGACCTCGCCCCACCGAGCAACAACACCCGCCGCGCCGGCACCTCCCGCCCACCACCCCCGAGAACCGTCCCGTCCGGTACGGCCTCCGCCCTGTCGCCCTCCAGAACCGTCCCGTCCGGTACGGCCACCGCTCCCCAGAGCCGCAGCCGTCTGGCCAGCTCCTCCTCCGACCGGACGCGGTGATCCAGCCAGGCGGCCACCACCAGGGTCCGGTCGTCGGCCAGCCCCGCCCGGCGCAGTTCGCCGAGCCGCTGCGGGCGGTCGAGCAGGTCGAGCACGACCGCGTCGTACCGGGCCGGGCCGCCGGCCGGGGGCTCGCGGCCAGGAGGCAGGCACAACACCGCCCGGCCATCGGGACACACCATCCCCAGCCCACCGCCGAACGCGCCGGCACCGCTGAACGGGAACCGCGCGACGTCGTCCACGACCAGCTCGAAGGGACGGCGATGCCCAGGGGGAAGCCGTACGCACGAGGCACACGGGCACCCCGGCACCGGCCACCCGGCCTCACCAGCGGTCCCGGAGAAAAGAAGCTTCACCGCCCAGAGGCTACCGACCACCAGAGCCCGGGCCCGCTCAGCCATGGGCCGCTCGCCCCCAGAAGCGCCTGAACGGACCCAGCCCCTCCCCACCAGAGGGGAAGGCACCGAATGCAGGCGCACGGGAGCGGGCGCCTGGCCCGAGAGGGGCCTGCCGGGGACGGGCGCTTGGGCGGGAGCAGAGGGGCTGCCAGGCCGGGGGGCTTGGAGCCGGGGGAGGGGTTGCCGGGCGCGAGGGCTTGTCGGGTGGACGTCTTCGAGCTGGAGGGGCCTCAGCAAGCGATGGTCGGGGGGCGTTCTCTGCGAGGGGTGCCGGCGCGGCGCCTGGTGGCCGCCCAGGCGGCGGCGCCGAACAGCAGCAGCGCACCCGCACCACCTCCCACCGACAGCACCGGCAACCCACCCGACAAGCCGCCACCATCCGACGCAAGGGTGAGGCGAGCACCGGAGAGGGGGAGAAGAACCAAGACGGACGCCCCCACGCCGACCCCGGCCGCAACACGGCACGCGCGCGGCATCGATGGACCTCCGAGCTCGGGAGTAGGGTTCCAGTGCGGTCGGAGGGAACGCGCCGGCGAACCCGCGGAAAAGGAGCGTATGGCATGACATGGCGGTGGCGTTATGAAAATGCAAATGGTGGTGAGGTGACCGAACGCCCTTTGCCGCGAGAGGTGTTCCCGAGCCAGGCCGACGCGGAATCCTGGCTCGGGGAGAACTGGCGTGACCTGCTCGAAGCCGGAGTCGAGCGGGTGGCGCTGCTCGACGAGGACCGCGTCGAATACACGGGATTGTCATTGCGCCCCGAGTGATTCCCGGAAAAGAAAAAACCCCTTGAGCGCATTGTGGCTCAAGGGGCTTTTCGCGGCCCGCGCTACGGACGGGTGCTCGGGCTGACCGTCTTGGCGGGGTCGCGCTCCACGACCGTGCCGAGGACGTCGTCGATGCGCTTCAGCACCTCGTCCTCCAGCTTGACGCCGGCGGCCTTGACGTTGTCGCGCACCTGCTCGGGGCGGGTGGCGCCGACGATGGCGCTGGAGACGTTCGGGTTCTGCAGCACCCACGCCACTGCGAGCTGGGCCATGGTCAGACCGAGGTCGGCGGCGATCGGCTTGAGCTCCTGGACGCGGGCGAGCACGTCGTCGTTCATGTAACGCGCGATCATGGCGCTGCCGCTCGCGTCGGTCGCCCGCGAGCCCTGCGGGGGCTGCTGCCCGGGCAGGTACTTGCCGGTGAGCACGCCCTGCGCGATCGGCGACCAGACGATCTGGCCGACGCCCTCGCGCTCGCTCAGCGGCACGATCTCGGCCTCGATGACCCGCCAGAGCATCGAGTACTGGGGCTGGTTCGACACGATCCGGTCGAAGCCCATCTCGTCGGCGATCTTCAGGGCCCTGGCGATCTGGTCGGCCGTCCACTCGCTGACGCCGACGTAGAGCACCTTGCCCTGGCGTACGAGGTCGTCGAACGTCTTGAGCGTCTCCTCCAGCGGCGTCTCGTTGTCGAAGCGGTGGGCCTGGTAGAGGTCGACGTAGTCGGTCTGCAGGCGGCGCAGCGAGTTGTTGATCGACTCGGTGACGTGCTTGCGGGACAGACCGCGGTCGTTCTGGCCGGGGCCGGTGGGCCAGTAGACCTTGGTGAAGATCTCCAGCGACTCCCTGCGGACGCCCTTCAGCGCCCGGCCGAGCACCTCCTCGGCTTTCGTCCCCGCGTAGACGTCGGCGGTGTCGAAGGTGGTGATGCCCTCGTCGAGCGCCGCCTGCACGCACAGCTTGGCGGCGTCCTCCTCGACCTGGGAGCCGTGGGTGAGCCAGTTGCCGTAGCTGATCTCGCTGACCTTGAGACCGCTACGACCGAGGTGTCGGAATTCCATACGTCCGACCTTAAGGCGTCACATGAACCGATTGGTTTCGGGATAGGGTGCGCGACGTGCTCAAGCTCGTCCGCCAGGCTCTCACCGCGGCCGTCCTGATCGCCCTCGCGGTGCGGTTACGCCGCCGTGCCCGCCTGCCCAGGGCCGAGCCGCCGCCGTCCGTACCCGTGCCCGTCCGGCGGGCCCGCGGCGGGAGGGCGGCCCTGCTGTGGCTGGTCGTCGCCGCGGTCGCGGTCGTCGCGCTGGTGCTCGCCCTGACCCGTACGACGGAGCAGCGCGACGCCCAGGCCCTCGCGCGCGCCGCCACCGAGCAGCAGCAGGCGGCCGCGACGAAGACCGAGCCCGCGGCAACGGCCCGCGCCACCGCCCCGGCCACGACCGCCCAGGCCACGCGCACCGACGCTGCCACGGCCACCCAGGCCACGGCCACCCCGCCCAACTGCGCGCCCAGCCCCCGCCCGATCGACCCCCGCAGGGTCGCCCCCGAGGTCAAGCGGGCCGTGGACGCCCAATGGCGGCGCATCGAACGCTGGCTCAGGACGCACGCTCCCCGCACCTACCGCACGCTGGGCGCCCCGGTCAGGGCGCGCACGATCGCGGTGGCGGAATCGCAGACGGGCCTGGACTTCCCCGACGCCCTGCGCGCCTCACTGCTGCGCCACAACGGCTCGCGCGGGGCCGGCGTCTTCGGCTTCCGCCCGGGAGCGCGCGCCCACCTCACGGTCCGCGGCATGAGGGACGCCTGGCGCGAGATGTGTGCCCGCGACCAGCCCGGCTCCTGGGACGGCCTGCTGATCCCGTTCCTGTCCTACACCGCCCCCGACGGCGGCGTCGCGTACGCGGTCGTGAGCTCGGCCGACGGGACGGTCACCGGGGCGACGGGCAGGCGGCTGAAGTCGTCGTACACGCTGCTGCGGACCGTCGCCGACGCCCTCGAACGGGGCGGGACGATCGACGGCCGGCGCCCGGCGGTCAGCGGCGGCCTCCTGCGCTGGAAGCCGGCGGGCTGACCCGGGACGCGCGTCGCGGGGCCACGCCGGGACGCGCACGTGCCCACCACCGGGAACGGTGATGGGCACGCGGAGCGTCGCCGATTAGGCGGTTTCCCGAAAAATCGGGAAACCTGGACTACTTCTTGGGCGGCGCGGGCCGTCCGCCCGGCAGCACCGTGGGCGGCGGGAAACGCAGCTTGCGGATCTGCAGGGCCCGCATGGCCGCGTAGAAGCCGACGCCCTTCACGCTCTCGTTGGGCAGCTTGGCCGCGACCTCCTTCTTCACCTTCCACGCCACGTAGACGGAGGTGAACAGGACGCCGACCATCATGATGGGCCAGCCGACCGCGATCACGATGTTGAGCACCTTGGCCCGGATCTCGATGGGCCACGGCACCCAGGTCGCCAGCAGGATCAGTAGCGAGAACGGCAGGAAGTACTGGCTCGGCAGGCGCCGCGAGTCGACCCAGTCGCGCGCGAACTTGCGCGCCGGACCCTTGTCGCGAACAGGAAGATAACGCTCGTCACCTGCGAGCATGCCCTTGCGGGCCCGGTCACGCTCGGAGGCCTGCTTGGCCCGCATCTGCCGATAGGCCTCCTTGCGGTCCTTCGGCGCGGAGACCGGCTGGCGTCGTCTGCCCTCGGCATCCCGGCGCTTGGGTGTGGGACGACCTTTACCCTGGGGCTTAGGATCGTCAACGGGGACGGGGGTGTCGTCCACGGAGGTTTGGGATCGGCGTCGCAACACACGTCAACCCTACCTGGACTGCAACTTAGTGACGCCCCCGTGCGTTATGCGTAGGGTAATCCCAAGGCGGCTGCGCTGCATTGGGTGAACACCAGCACGACCTAGAAGGGGACGGCCGACGCGCATGAGCGTGATGAAGAGACTTTCGATGATCTTCAAGTCCAAGGCCAACAAGGCCCTGGACAAGATGGAGGATCCGCGCGAGACGCTTGACTACTCCTATCAGCGGCAGCTCGAGTTGCTGCAGAAGGTGCGTCGAGGGGTGGCCGACGTGGCCACCTCGCGCAAGCGGGTAGAACTGCAGATCAACGGCCTGGAGGCACAGGCCAGGCGCTACGAGGACCAGGGCCGCAAGGCGCTGTCCGTCGGGCGCGAGGACCTCGCGCGTGAGGCCCTGCAGCGGCGGTCCAATCTGCAGGGGCAGATGGCCGACCTCAAGGTCCAGCACGACAACCTGCAGGCCGAGGAGGAGAAGCTGACCACGGCTTCCCAGCGGCTGCAGGCCAAGGTCGACTCCTTCCGTACGAAGAAGGAGACGATCAAGGCGACCTACACCGCCGCCGAGGCGCAGACGCGCATCAACGAGGCGTTCTCCGGCATCTCCGAGGAGATGGGCGACGTCGGCCTGGCGATCCAGCGCGCCGAGGACAAGACGGCGCAGATGCAGGCCCGCGCGGGGGCGATCGACGAGCTGCTGGCCAGCGGCGCGCTCGACGACTTCAGCGGCACCCGCGGCGACGACATCCAGGCCGAGCTCGACCGCATGGGCGGCGGCATGGACGTCGAGCTGGAGCTGGCCCGGATGAAGTCCGAGCTGGGCCAGGGCCCGGCGCCCAAGAGCGCCATCGAGCAGGGGCAGCCGCAGCAGCAGGCCCAGCCGCAGCAGCAGGGTCACACCCAGCAGCTGCGTCAGCCCGGGGAGGGCGCATGATCGTCAGAATCATGGGCGAGGGCCAGGTGGAGATCTCGGCGGACGACATCGCGGTGCTCAACGAGCTCGACAGCGAGCTCGAGGCCGCCATCGAGACCGGCGACGAGAGTGCCTTCCGCGTCAAGCTGCACGCGTTGCTCGACAAGGTGCGCCATGTGGGCAAGGCGCTTCCCGACGACAGCCTTGAGCCGTCAGAGCTGATCCTTCCCCCCGCGGACGCCTCGATCGAGGAGGTCCGGGAGATGCTGGGCGACCAAGGCCTCATTCCGGGCTGAGTCCCGTGGGTACGCGGTTCGCGTCCGACAGCGGCCTGACCCGCCGCATGGTCGTGACGATGTTCCTGCTGGGGCTGCTCTACGTGGTGTTCGTCGGCGTGCTGATCGCCCTCGGCGTGCGCGCGCTGACCGTGCTGGTGCTCGCCGGGGGGCTGCTGCTGGTGCAGTACTTCCTGTCCGACCGCATCGCGTTGTTCGCGATGCACGGGCGGGAGGTCTCCCCACAGGAGGCCCCCGAGCTCCACGGCCTGATCGACCGGCTGTGCGCGCTGGCCGACATGCCCAAGCCGCGGGTGGCGATCGCCGACTCCGACGTCCCCAACGCCTTCGCCACCGGCCGCAACCAGAAGCGGGCCGTCGTCTGCGTGACGACGGGCATCCTGCGCCGCCTGGAGCCGCAGGAGCTCGAAGGCGTCCTGGCCCACGAGTTGTCGCACGTCGCCCACCGCGACGTCGCCGTCATGACGATCGCCTCGTTCCTGGGGATCGTCGCGGGGCTCATGACCCGGTTCGCCCTCTACGCCGGCTTCGGCGGGCGCAGGGACAACGGCCAGGGCGGCATCCCGGTCGGGCTGATCATCATGCTGGTCTCGATCATCGTGTACGCCGTCAGCTTCCTGCTCACCCGGGCCCTGTCGCGTTACCGCGAGCTGGCCGCCGACCGGGCCGGAGCCCTGCTCACGCAGCGTCCCTCGGCCCTGGCCAGCGCGCTGACCAAGGTCACCGGCGACATGGCGAGGATCCCGACCAGGGATCTGCGCGAGGCGGAGCCGTTCAACGCCTTCTACTTCGCCCCGGCGCTGGCCAAGGGGCAGACGCTGGCGAACCTGTTCTCCACGCACCCGCCGCTGGAACGGCGGCTCGAACTCCTCGCGTCCATCTCCAAGCAGCTCGGAAGGGGCTGAGACCGTATGGGCTGGCTCGACGCGCTGCTGGGCCGGTCCAAGCCGGCCAAGCCCAATCTCGACGCGCTGTTCGCGCTGCCGTCCGCCGCCGTGACGCTCCAGGCCGCGACCGGTCTCGTCCCCACCGGTCTCGGCTCGGTGTCGTTCCGGGCGGCGGAGGGCGGCGCGTTCGCCACGCTGGAACGCGACGTCAAGGCGCTGCTCGGTGAGCGCGTCGAGGAGTCCGACGACGGCTACGGCTACACCTGGCTGCTGGTCCGGCGCTCGCCCGACGACGTCAGCGACCTGGTCACCGAGCTGCACGCGGTCAACTCCTCGCTGGAGTCGGCCGGGTTCGGGCCGTCGTTGTTGTGCTCGCTGGTGTCGTTCGCCGATCCGGACGGCAGGCGGCTGGCCGTCGTCTACCTGTACAAGCGCGGCACGTTCTACCCGTTCGCGCCGCTGCCCGGGCAGCGGCGCGACAACGCGCTCGAACTGCAGGCCAGGGGCGCTCTGGAGGGCGAGCTGCCGCTGGAGTCCGACCTCAGCCGATGGTTCCCGGTATGGGGTGCTCCGGGCCTCTGAACACCCATAGTGGTGTAATCGTCACGTGGAGCGAAGGTTGTTCGTCGCCGCCGCCTCGGTGCTCATCGTGGCGGCGGTGTTGTACAGCGCGTGGATCACCGGGCAGTTCACCACGCCCGCCGTGGACAGGACCGACGGTTACGTCAGCGAGCTGGCCGCCCGCGACCAGCCCTGGACGCGGTTGTTCCGGGTCAGCGACGTGCTGTCGGGGCTGGCCTGCCTGGCCGCCGTGGCCGTGGTGCCGCGGGTGGCGCGCGAGTGGGCCGGCTGGCTGGCGCTGACCGCGTTCGGGCTGCTGACGGTCCTGTCCGGCCTGTTCCCGCTCGACTGCGCCGTGCTCAGCGATCCGTCCTGCCGTGGCGACGGGGCCTCCCACCTGTTCCACCTGGTCGTCGGGGCGCTGGGCGTGGTGGCCCTGCTGACCGCGATGGCGCTGCTCGCCGCGCGCTGGCGCTCGGTGGTGTCATGGACGCTCACCGGCCTGAACGTGGCGGCCACCCTGGTCATGCTGGCCGCCCTGGCCGCCGGCCGGTGGGCCGGCCTCGCGCACCGCGCCCAGCTCACGATGATCGCCGTCTGGCTGGTGTACGTGGCGCTCAGGCTGCTCGTCCACGACGGCGACGAGAGCTCCTGCGGCCCGCCGCACGTCGTCGACCAGGGCGCGGGCCCCGGCGTGCTCATCACGGCGGGGCTCGGCGGCGCCTGGTTCCACTGGGACGCCGTGGCCGCGGCGCTGGCCGCCGGTCACCGGGTCGTCCGCTTCGACCGTCCGGGGCTCGGCCTCAGCCCGCCCGCCCCCGACCGGCCCACCCTGTACGGCGAGGTCGCCCGGCTGGCCGCGCTGGCCCCCTCGCACCCGTCCCAGGTCACCTTGGTCGCGCACGGCGCGTCCTGCTGGCACGCCGAGGCGTTCGCCCGGCTGCACCCGTTGTGCGTGGCCAAGCTCGTCCTGGTGGACCCGTGCCCGCCGCCCCTGCGCCGCCCGCTCGCGCTCGCCGCCGCCCTGGGCGCGTGGCTGCCCGCCCTGGGCGGCACGTGGGGCGCCAACGCGCTGGCCCGCCTGGCCGGGCCCCTGACACACCGCCTGGTCACGGGTACGGGCGACCCCTTCGGCGTGTACCGCATGGGCAAGGTGCCCGCGGCGGTGGCGGGGGAGTGGCTGGCCCGCCGCGACATGGCCGCCGACCTGCGCCGCATCCGGTACGGGCACCCCTTCCCCGACATCCCGGTCACCGTGATCGCCGCCGGCGCCCGGGACGCCCGCCAGGAGCGGCTGGCCGTCGCCTTCGACGCCAAGCTCGTCCTCCTGCCCGCCTCCGGGCACCAGGTCGAGCTGGACGATCCGGGCGCGATCGCCGGCGCCGTGTGAGCTTCCCGTAGGCGGGGGCAGGACACGCCCGTAGGATCGAGGCGAACCCAGTCGAGGGGGGCAGGAGTGGACATCTCCGTCGTCGGTGAGGGCAGCGTGCAGGCCGCTCCCGACGTCCTGCGGTTGCTGGCGGGCGTCGAGGTGCGCAGGCCGTCGGCCTCCGAGGCGTTCACGGCCGTCAGGGCCGCCGCGGCCCGGCTGGCCGACGCGCTGCGCCAGGCCGGCGTCGCGGCCCACGACGTGCGTACGGTCGAGCTCTCCCTGGGCCCCGAGTACGAGGTCTTCCCGAAGGTGTCGGCCTACCGCGCGGCGCAGGGCGTCGAGGTCGTCGTCAGGGACCTGTCGCGGGCCGACGCCGTCATCGACACGGTGGCGGGCGTGGGCGAGGAGGCCCGGCTCAACGGCGTGGCCTTCGAGCTGTCCGACCCGGCGTCGGTGCTCGGCGAGGCCAGGTCGAGGGCGTTCGCGGACGCCGCGGCCAAGGCATCCCAGTACGCCGGGCTGGCCGGCCGCCCGCTCGGCCCGGTCGTCTCGATCGCCGAGGAGGTCAAGGGCGGCGCCCAGCCGCTGACCACCATGGCCTTCGCGGCGGCCGACAGCGCCCCCTCGGTCAGTCCGGGCCGCCAGACCCTCACGGTCACCGTCCGCGTCGGCTACGACTTCGCCTAGCCGCGGCGAGGGCGGGCGCTCCTCGCCGCGGCCAGGCTCGGCCGGTTACGGGAGGGCCAGCATGCGGTCGAGGGCGACCCTGGCCCAGTGGGCGGTGTCGTCGTCCACCGTGATCCGGTTGACGACGTCGCCCAGGACGAGCGACTCCAGCGCCCACACCAGGTGGGGCAGGTCGATGCGGTTCATGGTGGAGCAGTAGCAGACCGTCCGGTCCAGGAACGAGACGTTCTTGTCGGGGAACATGGTGGCCAGCCGCTTGACCAGGTTCAGCTCGGTGCCGATGGCCCAGCTCGAACCGGCGGGAGCGGCCTGGAGGGTTTTGATGATGTGCTCGGTCGAGCCCACGTGGTCGGCCTTGAGCACCACCTCGTGCCGGCACTCGGGGTGCACGAGCACGTTCACGCCGGGGATGCGGGCGCGTACGTCGTCGACGGACTCGGGCGTGAAGCGGCCGTGCACCGAGCAGTGGCCCTTCCACAGGATCATCCGCGCCCGGTCGAGCTGCTCGCGGGTCAGGCCGCCGCCGGGACGGTGCGGGTTCCAGACCACGCAGTCCTCCAGCGACATGCCCATCTCCAGGACCGCCGTGTTGCGCCCGAGGTGCTGGTCGGGCAGGAACAGCACCTTGCGGCCCTGCTCGAACGCCCAGTCCAGCGCCCTCTTGGCGTTGGAGGAGGTGCACACCACGCCGCCGTTGCGGCCGCAGAACGCCTTGATGTCGGCGCTGGAGTTCATGTACGTGACCGGGACCACCTCACCGGCCAGACCGGCGTCCTCAAGGGCCTCCCAGCACTCCTCCACCTGGTCGAACGTGGCCATGTCGGCCATCGAGCACCCGGCGGCCAGGTCGGGCAGCACAACCTTCTGCCCGTCGCCGGTCAGGATGTCGGCGGACTCGGCCATGAAGTGCACGCCGCAGAAGACGATGAACTCGGCCTCGGGACGCGCCGCGGCCTGCTGGGCGAGCTTGAAGGAGTCGCCCGTCACGTCGGCGAACTGGATGACCTCGTCGCGCTGGTAGTGGTGGCCCAGCACGAACAGGCGGTCGCCCAGCGCCTCCTTGGCCTTGCGGGCCCGCTCGACCAGGTCCGGGTCGGACGCCGGCGGCAGCTCGCCGGGGCACTCGACGCCCTTCTCGCTGTGCGGATCGGCGCCCTGCCCGAGGACGAAGAGCGGCAGCCCAGTCTGGGTGGCCATCGCCATACCCCCTTATCGTCGTTTTGACGATACTCACTATGACACACGGACGAATGTGGTTATTCCGGAGGTTGGGGACCCGGGAATGTGTGGCATGGGCCATGTGTTGGTAGCGTCATCAGTAGGACGTCGGAATCAGACAGCCGGGTTAGGGAGTCAGCAGATGACGGTTGAGAGCAGCGAGACCACGACGCAGGGTCTGATCCTGACTGACGCGGCCGCCGCGAAGGTCAAGAGCCTGCTGGAGCAGCAGGGCGAGGAAGGTCTGCAGCTGAGGGTCGCCGTGCAGCCGGGTGGTTGCTCCGGCCTGCGCTACCAGCTCTTCTTCGACGACCGTTCCATGGACGGTGACGTGGTGACGGACTTCGGTGGTGTGAGCGTGGTCACCGACCGCATGAGCGCCCCCTACCTGCTGGGCGCCAGCATCGACTTCGTCGACACGATCGAGAAGCAGGGCTTCACCATCGACAACCCCAACGCCACCGGCTCGTGCGCCTGTGGCGACTCGTTCAACTAAGGGGTCACGGCTTCGGCCTGTGGGGTCCCGCCCGCCTTTGTGCGAGCGGGACCTTCGCGTATTCTCGTGGGGCTCATTGGCCTGCTGACAACGAGGAAGAAGAATCCCGTGCGCATCGCCGTAACCGGCTCCATCGCGACAGACCACCTGATGACGTTCCCAGGAAGCTTCGGCGATCAGCTCATCGCCGAGCAGCTCGACCGGGTGTCGCTCTCGTTCCTGGTCGACGACCTTCAGATCCGTCGCGGCGGCTGCGCGGCCAACATCGCCTTCGGCATGGGCTGCCTCGGCCTCAAGCCGATCCTGGTGGGCGCCGTCGGCAACGACTTCGCCGACTACCGCTCCTGGCTGGAGCGCCACGGCGTCGACTGCGAATCCGTGCACGTCTCCGAGACGCAGCACACCGCGCGTTTCCTTTGCACCACCGACGAGCACCACAACCAGATCGCCTCCTTCTACACCGGGGCGATGGCCGAGGCGCGGCTGATCGAGCTGCAGCCGGTCTCCGCCCGGATCGGCGGGCTCGACCTGGTGCTGATCAGCCCCAACGACCCCGACGCGATGTTGCGCCACACCGACGAGTGCCGCCAGCGCGGCATCCCGTTCGCCGCCGACATCTCCCAGCAGCTCGCCCGTATGGAGGACGAGCAGATCAGGCAGCTCGTCGACGGCGCCGCGTACCTGTTCTCCAACGACTACGAGAAGGGGCTCATCGAGCAGAAGACCGGCTGGTCCGACGAGGAGATCCTCGACCGGGTCGGCGTCCGGATCACCACGCTCGGCCCCAAGGGCGCGGTCATCGACCGCAAGGGCGAGCCGTCCGTGCAGGTCGCACCGGCTCCCGAGCGGGGCAAGGCCGATCCCACGGGCGTCGGCGACGCCTTCCGCGCCGGGTTCCTGTCCGGGCTGGCGTGGGGGCTGCCGCTGGAGCGCTGTGGCCAGATCGGCAACCTGACGGCCACGCACGTGCTGGAGCGCGTCGGCGGCCAGGAGTACGAACTGGGGCAGAAGGTCTTCCTGGAGCGCTTCACGGCCGCGTACGGCGCCGAGGCCGCCGCCGAGATCGCCGACCACGTGCGCTGCTACCACCCCTGACAGCCGAACGCCCCGCCGGCCGGAAGGCGTGGCGGGGCGATCTCCCTCACGGTCAGTGCTTGGCGTACACCCGGTGCACGAACTCGGCGAGCTGGTCGTCGGGCAGGTGCTGGGCGAGGTCGGCCTCGCTGATCATGCCGACGATGCGCTCGCCCTCCAGTACGGGCAGCCGCTTGATCTGGTTCTGCTCCATGCGCGTGAGCGCCTCCTGCACGGTGGCGTCCGCCGGCACCCAGACCAGGCCGGTCGCCAGTTCGCCCGCCGTCACCTGCGCGGGGTCGTGACCGGCCGCGACGCACTTCACCACGATGTCGCGGTCGGTGATGATGCCCGTCACGCGGTCGTCGGGCCCGCACACGGGCAGTGCCCCCACGTCGCTGTTGCGCATCATCTGCGCCGCCCGGTCGAGCGTCTCGTGCGCGGCGATGCACTCCGTGCCCGTGCTCATCACGTCGCGGGCGGTCTCGTTCCCCTTGGCCATGGTTTCCCCCGAAAGGTCGATGTCCCCTCAGGGGAGGGCCCTACCCACAAACCGTCAGTAGTTGCGCATCACGTGGATGGCCCAGCCGCCCGAGGGCAGCTCGTAGGAGGCCACGTGGCGGTGGGACTTCAGCCGGCACCAGGCCGGTACGTCGGTGTAGGCGGCCGGATCGTCGGCCAGCACCGCCACCACGGCGTTGAGCGGCACGTGATTGATCTGCTCGGCGAGCATGATGATCGGGATCGGGCACTTCTTGCCGAGCGCGTCGATCGTCAATGCCGGCTGAGTTACCTCGGTCATGCGACTCCTGCGTCGTGCCGGATGCGGTGAACCAGGTCGGGCAGCACGGCCAGGAACCTGTCGACCTCGGCCGCGGAGGTGCCCCTGGGCAGCGACACCCGGACATTCCCATGCGTCAGTACGCCCATCGCTTCGAGAACGTGCGATGGACGAAGCGTACTAGCGGTGCATGAACTTCCGGACGATACGGCGAATCCCGCCTTGTCCAGTTCGGTGAGCAGCGCCTCGCCGTCGACGTAGAGGCAGGAGAAGGTGACGATGTGGGGCGCCCGGCCGACCGGGTCGCCGATCACCTCGACGTCCGGCACGATCGCGGGGACGGTCTCCCTGATCCGGGTGACGAGCTCGGACAACCGCGCCTGCTCCTGGGCCGCCTCGGCGCTCATCGCGCGCAGCGCCGCCGCCGCGGCCACGATGCCGGGCACGTTCTCGAAACCCGGCACCCGCCGCCGTTCGCGCTCGTCCTCGGGCAGGAACGAGCGGAAACGGGTGCCCTTGCGCACCGCCAGCACGCCCACCCCGGCCGGGCCGCCCCACTTGTGGGCGCTGGCCGTCAGCACCGACCAGCCGGGCGGGACCGGCATCCGGCCGGCCGTCTGGGCCGCGTCCACCAGCAGCGGCACCCCGTTGGCCCGGCACGCGGCGGCCGCCTCGGCCACCGGCTGTGCGGTGCCGACCTCGTGGTTGGCGGTCTGCAGGCAGGCCAGCGCGGTGCCGGGTCGCGCGACCGCCGCGGCGAACGCGTCGAGATCGACCCGTCCGCGCAGGTCGACGCCCACGGTCTCGACCGTGCCGCCGTCGCGTTCGTGCACGCCGGCCGCGTGCAGGACGCTGGAGTGCTCGACCGCGCTGGTGACCAGATGACGCCCGACCCTCCGCCTGCCGTGTAGGGTGCCGAGGACGCCGAGATGCACGGCCTGCGTGCCGGACGAGGTGAACGACACCTCGTCGGGTCGCGCGCCGAGCGCCTCGGCCACCTCCGTGCGGGCCTGCTCCAACAGCAGGTGAGCACGGCGGGCCTGGCCGTACAGTCTCGCGGGGTCGGCCCAGCCGACGTCGATCGCCGCCAGCAGCGCCTCGCGTGCCTGAGGGTGGAGCGGCTCGCTCGAGGCCGCGTCGAAATACGCCACGAGACCTATCGTCCCACTTGCGGCACCATCGAGGGGTCGCGCGGTAGGGCGGGACACCTGCACGCTAATGTGTCTGCAATCAGCTGTGCATTTGGAAATACGAGCACCCAAGGGAAAGACTCTTGGGCTTCATCTGTGGGGTAGGCGATCCGTGAGTCCGACTCGCCGTACGACGCGGCGTTCGTTGGCCCGGCGCAGGGTGCCGCGCGCCGCCGCTTTGGCGTTGCTGCTGGCCACTGCTACGGCGTGTGCTAATGACGTTCCCAAGTTCGACTGGTCCAACGGCCTGCTGCCCGAGGGCGTCACCGAGCAGGCCGAGGTCGTTCAGCATTTGTGGAACGGGGCCTGGATCGCCGCACTGGCCACGGGCCTCGTCGTCATCGTTCTGATCGTGTGGGCCGCGATCTTCCACCGCAAGCGCAGGTCGAAGGCGGAGCTGCCTCCCCAGGTGCGCTACAACCTGCCGATCGAGATCCTCTACACGGTGATCCCGCTCGTCATGGTGTCGGTGTTCTTCTTCTTCACCGCCCGCGACAGCAAGGCCCTCACGGACGTCGCGGGTGACGCCCCCGTCAAGGTCAAGGTCGAGGCGTACCAGTGGAGCTGGCGCTTCACCACGACCTACAACGGCAAGACGACGCAGCCCGTGCCCGGCATGCCGGTGAGCGACTACCGGGAGGGCCCGCAGTTGGTCCTGCCGACGAACACCAAGGTCGAGTTCGACCTGTCCACGGACGACGTGATCCACTCGTTCTGGGTGCCTGAGTTCCTGTTCAAGCGGGACATCATCCCCGGCATCCCGGAGGGCAACCCCGGACGCAAGTTCGAGATCAAGACCCTCGGCGACGACCGTGTGGGCATCTACGCGGGCCGGTGCGCCGAGCTGTGCGGCGTCGACCACAGCCGGATGTTGTTCAAGGTGAAGCTCGTCAAGCAGGCTGAGTTCGACCAGTACATCGCGACCCAGGCTGGGAGTGCCCAGTGACCGCCATCCAAGAACCACTTCGCGTAGCGGTCCGGCCCGTCACCAAGGGCCAGATCATCGCCAAGTGGCTGTCCTCGACTGATCACAAGATCATCGGGCACATGTACCTGATCACGTCGTTCGCCTTCTTCCTGATCGGCGGCGTCATGGCGCTGATCATGAGGGCCGAGCTGGCGCAGCCCGGGCTGCAGATCACCAGCAACGAGCAGTTCAACCAGCTGTTCACCATGCACGGCACGATCATGCTGCTGATGTTCGCGACGCCGCTGTTCGCCGGCTTCGCCAACGAGCTGATGCCGCTGCAGATCGGCGCCCCCGACGTGGCCTTCCCGCGACTGAACATGGTGAGCTACTGGCTCTACCTGTTCGGCAGCATCATCGCCGTGTCCGGCTTCCTCACGCCGGGCGGCGCGGCCTCCTTCGGCTGGTTCGCCTACACGCCGCTGTCGAGCGCGATCGCCTCGCCCGGCATCGGCGGCGACCTGTGGATCATGGGCCTGGCCCTGTCGGGTCTCGGCACGATCCTCGGCTCGGTGAACTTCATCACGACGATCATCTGCATGCGCGCCCCCGGCATGACCATGTTCCGCATGCCGATCTTCACCTGGAACGTCCTGCTGACCAGCATGCTCGTGCTGATGGCCTTCCCCGTGCTGGCCGCGGCGCTGCTGGCCCTGGAGGCCGACCGCAAGCTCGGCACCCACATCTTCGACCCCGCCAACGGCGGGCCGATCCTGTGGCAGCACCTGTTCTGGTTCTTCGGCCATCCGGAGGTCTACATCATCGCGCTGCCGTTCTTCGGCATCGTGACGGAGATCCTGCCGGTCTTCAGCCGCAAGCCGATCTTCGGCTACATCGGCCTGGTGGGCGCGACCATCGCCATCGCCGGTCTGTCCATCACGGTCTGGGCGCACCACATGTTCCCGACCGGGCAGGTGTTGTTGCCGTTCTTCTCGTTCATGACGTTCCTCATCGCGGTGCCGACGGGCGTGAAGTTCTTCAACTGGATCGGCACGATGTGGCGCGGGCATCTGTCGTTCGAGTCGCCGATGTTGTTCTCCGTCGGCTTCCTGATCACGTTCCTGCTCGGTGGCCTGACCGGTGTCATCCTGGCCTCGCCGCCGCTCGACTTCCACATCAGCGACACCTACTTCGTCGTCGCCCACTTCCACTACGTGGTCTTCGGCACGGTCGTGTTCGCCATGTTCGCCGGCTTCTACTTCTGGTGGCCCAAGTTCACCGGCAAGATGCTCGACGACAAGCTCGGCAAGCTGCACTTCTGGCTGCTGTTCATCGGCTTCCACACCACGTTCCTGGTGCAGCACTGGCTCGGCATGGTCGGCTTCCCGCGCCGCTACGCCGACTACAGCGCGGCCGACGGCTTCACCGACCTGAACATGATCTCGTCGGTGGGCGCGTTCATCCTGGGCGCCTCGACGCTGCCGTTCTTCTACAACGTCTGGAAGACCTGGCGTTCGGCGCCGAAGGTCACCGTCGACGACCCGTGGGGTTACGGCGGCTCGCTCGAATGGGCGACCTCCTGCCCGCCGCCGCGGCACAACTTCACCTCGCTGCCGCGCATCCGGTCCGAGCGTCCGGCGTTCGACCTGCACTACCCGCACCTGTCCGCCAAGTCCGCCCAGGAGGTGGAGGCCTGATGAAGGTCCAGGGTTGGCTGTTCCTGCTGTGCGGCCTGTTCTTCGCCGGGGTCGACGTCGGCTACTGGTTCTGGACCAAGTCGGCGACCGGCCACGGTGAGCCCGTGGGCACCACCGCCATGGCGATCTCGGTCGGGTTCGCGTTCATGGTGGGCTACTACCTGATGTTCACCGCGCGGCGCATCGGGGCCCAGCCGGAGGACGACAAGCAGGCCGACATCAGCGACGGCGCCGGTGAGATCGGGTTCTTCAGCCCGAGCAGCTGGTGGCCGCTGTTCCTGTGCCTCGCGGCGGCCTTCGCCTTCGCCGGGTTCGTGATCGGCTTCTGGATGTTCCTGATCGGCGTGTTCCTGATCATCATGGCCATGATCGGGTTCGTGTTCCAGTACTACCGGGGCAACTTCTCGCACTGACAAGCGGCTCGAAGCGGGCGTCCTTCCCATACGGGAGGACGCCCGCTTTTTCGCGTTCTTTACCAGGTCACGGATGTGGTGAATCGATCACTCAGGGTAATAAGGGGGGAGAAGGTTGGATCTTGGGTGAGGGAGTCACTCGTGGGGCGCGTTGCGAATAGATCGGCCGGCCTGCTGGCCCTGGCGCTGCTCACGGCGTGCTCGCTGAGCGGCGCGGCGAACGAGTCGAAGGAACTGCCCGGCGCGGTGCAGCGGCAGCCCCCGGTGGCGGTCACACCGGTGGACAAGGCCGCGAACGTGGCCACCGACCAGCCCGTGGTGGTCTCCGCCCAGGGCGCCACGCTCAAGAGCGTACGGGTGGACGGCGGCAAGGCGGGCCGGCTGCGCGGCGTCCTGAGCGGCGACGGCACCCGCTGGCGCAGCACGTCCACCGCCCGGCCCGGCGCCAGCTACACCGTCACCGCCGTCACCGTGGACACAGCGGGCAAGCAGAGCGAGACCACCAGCTCGTTCACCACGGTCAAGGGCGACAAGACGTTCGACATCCAGTCGATCACCCCGAACCGGGACGACACCGGCCTGACGGTCGGCATCGGCATGCCCGTCATGATCGCCTTCGACAAGCCGGTGAGCGACCGGATCGCCGTCGAGCGCAACCTCACCATCCGCAGCTCCAAGCCGGTGGAGGGGGCCTGGCACTGGTTCGACGACAGCCACGTGGACTTCCGGCCGCAGGAGTACTGGCCGGCGTACACCAAGGTCCGGCTGGAGGCGAAGCTGGCCGGCGTACGCGGCGGCCAGGGCCTGTACGGCAAGCGCGACGTCACCCTCGACTTCAAGATCGGCCGTTCCCAGATCACCAAGGGGACCACCGACGAGCACGTCCTGACGGTCCGCCGGGACGGCAAGCGCATCCGCACCATGCCGATGAGCGCCGGGCAGGGCGGCCAGTGGAAGTACTACACGACCTCGGGCGTGCACCTGGCGATGTCGCGGGAGCCGGTGACCGTCATGACCTCTCCCGGCATCGGCCCCGGCCAGTCGGGCTACTACCAGCTGACCGTCTACAACACCGTGCGCATCTCCAACAGCGGCGAGTACGTGCACAGCGCGCCCTGGTCGGTGGGCTCGCAGGGCAACTCCAACGTCAGCCACGGCTGCGTGAACGTCAGCCCGGAGAACGCGGCCTGGTTCATCAAGAACACGCTGATCGGCGACCCGATCATCATCACCGGATCGCCGCGGAAGCTGGAGCCCACCAACGGGTGGGGTCACTGGCAGGAGAACTGGAAGGAATGGCTCAAGTGGAGCTCGCTGAAGGCGGGCCCGAGCATCACCTTCTGACCGGTCCGAACACAGTCACCGCGTACACGGCTCTGAGCTGCCCCTGGACGCCCTGAGGGGCTGTGAGGGCACCTCGGACCCACGAAAGACGTGAGCGCGCCTCACGGGCGCGCTCACGGTCACGACGGGCGGCAGGAGCTGCTGACCTCGACCCAGCGGCGGAGCGTGTCGGAGGCCAGGCCCGAGTCGACGGCCTGCGTGGCGCGCTCGTAACCCTTGATCATCGCCGTGTCGAGGTCGTCGCCGGCGCCGTCGAGGGCGACCAGGGCGGCGGCGGTGTTGAGCAGCACCGCGTCGCGCACCGGCCCCTTCTTGCCGCCCAGCAGGTCGTGGACGGCCTGGGCGTTGAACTGCACGTCGCCGCCGCGCAGCGCGCCCGCGTCGGCCCGGGGGATGCCCAGGATCGCGGGGTCGAACGTGGTCTCGGTGGCCGTGCCGTCCCTGACCACCCAGACCGTGGAGGTGCCGGTGATGGTCAGCTCGTCGAGGCCGTCGTCGCCGCGGAACACCAGGGCCGAGACGCCGCGCTCGGCGAAGACGCCGGCGATGACGGGCAGCATGCGGGCGTCGAAGACGCCGATGGCCTGGGCGCTCGGCCGGGCTGGGTTGGTCAGCGGGCCCAGGAAGTTGAAGACCGTGGGGACGCCGATCTCCTTGCGCGCGGGCCCGGCGAACCGCAGCGCGGGGTGGTAGACGGGGGCGAAGCAGAAGGCGATGCCCGCCTCGCGCGCCACCCGCGCGGTCTGCTGCGGCGTCAGGTCGAGCCTGATCCCCATGTGCTCCAGGACGTCGGCGGCCCCGCACAGCGAGGAGGCCGAGCGGTTGCCGTGCTTGACGACCCTGGCGCCCGCGGCGGCGGCCACGATGGCGGCCATCGTGGAGACGTTGACGGTGTGGGCGCGGTCGCCGCCCGTGCCGACGACGTCGAGGACGGGCCCCTCGACGGTCAGGGGGGTGGAGAACTCCAGCATCGTCCGGGCCAGGCCCACCACCTCGGCCACCGTCTCGCCCTTGGCCCGCAGGGCCAGCGCGAAGCCCGCGATCTGGGCGGAGGTGGCGTTGCCCGAGAAGATCTCCCGCATCGCCCAGGCCGTCTCGTCGGCCGTGAGATGCTCGCCCGAAAGGAGAGCGGAGAACAAGGCTGGCCAGGTCGTTCGGGAGTCCATGGGCACCTACTTCGCGTTGAGTCGGGTGGCGGAACGGCGGCGCATCAGGTCGGCCACGGTGTCGGCCAGGACCATGGGCTCCAGAGGCTGCGGGACGACGGCGTCGGCCTTGGACCAGTCGGCCAGCCACCGGTCGTCGCGCCTGGCGATGATCAGGCAGATGGGCGGGCAGTCGTAGACCTCGTCCTTGGCCTGACGGGAGACGCCCATGCCGCCGGCGGGCTGGGTCTCGCCGTCGAGGATCGCCACGTCGATCTCGCCGGAGCCGAGCCACTGGTGCACCTTGGGCTCGGTGGCGCACTCGACGATCTCGACGAGGGGCAGATCGGCCGCCGGTCGCCGGCCGATGGCCTGGCGGACCTCGGCCCGGGTGGTGGCGTCGTCGCTGTAGACGAGGACCCTCATCGTGTCGTCGGTGCTCCCAGAGGACGTCACTTTCGCGCTCACTATCGCTCGAAGCTGTATGGTCACCTGGATCGTACCGGTGCCCCGGCATGCAATCCCAGGCCACCAGGTCTGACAGGCGTTTTGTCCCAATTATCCCAGGTTGATGGCCGGTTTGTTCCTCCTAACGGGGGGTCGTTGGCCGGACCGAACACCGGAGCCGCAATAATGCTGCCCGTGGCGACAGCATCCGCAATAACTTCGACGACGACAGCCCAGTCGTACCGACGGCCGAACCTGGTCAGTGTCGGCACGATCGTGTGGCTGTCCTCTGAGCTCATGTTCTTCGCGGCGCTGTTCGCGATGTACTTCACCATCCGGTCGGTGAGCGAGGGGAAGGGCATCGAGTGGGGCCCTGCCTTCCTTCCTGCAGGCGTTGAGGCAGAAGGCGCTCACCTGAACATCCCGTTCGCGACGGTCAACACGATCATCCTGGTCCTGTCGAGTGTGACGTGCCAGCTGGGCGTGTGGGCCGCAGAGAAGGGGCAGGTCGGCAAGCTCCGCTTCTGGTACATCGTCAGCTTCCTGATGGGCGCGATCTTCGTCGCCGGTCAGCTGTACGAGTACGGCGAGCTGGCGTCAGAGGGCGCGACCCTGTCCGCCAACGCCTACACCTCGGTGTTCTACCTGACGACGGGCTTCCACGGCCTGCACGTGACCGGTGGCCTGATCGCGTTCCTGTTCATGCTGGGACGCACGTACGCCGCGAAGCGCTTTACGCATGAGCAGGCCACCAGCGCGATCGTCGTGTCCTACTACTGGCACTTCGTAGACGTCGTCTGGATCGGTCTTTTCGCGACCATCTACATCATTCGTTAAGGAACGGGATCTCTGTGACTAGGAGCACCGCTTGGCGGCGGCATCCCCTCGCGAGATACGCCGTCCTGATTTTGGCGTTGGCGCTGGTCGGGATGGTATACGCCGCCTTTGTCCAGGCGAGCAAGCCTGCTGACGCGGCGCTGGCTGCAGGCAAGGTCGACGACGTGGCCGAAGGCAAGAGCCTGTTCGTGGCCCACTGCTCCAGCTGCCACGGCATGAACGCGGAGGGCACCAACGTCGCCCCCACGCTCGTGGGCGTCGGCGCCGCGGCGGTCGACTTCCAGATGAGCACCGGCCGCATGCCCGCCGGCAACCCCGGTCCGCAGGCGCCCCGCAAGCCTCTGGCCCACTGGGTCAACGAGGAGAGCACCCGTCAGGTCGCCGCGTACGTGCAGTCGCTCGGCGGCGGCCCGCAGGTGCCGGGCAAGGAGCAGGTCGACCCGAAGCTCGGCGACGCCGGCAAGGGCGGGGAGCTGTTCCGGGCCAACTGCATCCAGTGCCACAACTGGGCCGGCGCGGGCGGCGCCTTGACGCAGGGCAAGTACGCGCCCAACCTGAACGAGTCGTCACCGACGCAGATCTACGAGGCGATGGTGACCGGCCCCCAGGCGATGCCGGTCTTCAACGACTCGACGATCACGCCTGAAGAGAAGCGCAGCATGATCGCGTACATCACCCAGGTCCGTGAGCAGAAGGACCCCGGAGGGTTCGGTCTCGGCCGCATCGGCCCGGTCACCGAAGGTCTCGTAGCGTTCGTGGCGGGCATCGCCGCCCTTGCCCTCGCCGCCATCTGGATCACCGCGAAGAAGCGACAGAAGTCATGACAGACAACGAGCACGAGATCGAGCAGCCGGACGAACGCGTGCCCAAGCGCGTCATCGGCACTCCCGCGCCGGGCACCTCGATGCTCGGCGCCGCGGAGGCGGAGGAAGCCGCCGACCGCGACGTCCCCGGCGTGACGCTGCAGGACGAGACCAAGGCCCGCAAGGCCGAGAAGATCGTGGCGCTCTGCTTCACGATCACGTTCCTCGCCGCGATCGCCTTCATCATCTCCTACGTGGTGTTCCAGGTCGGCAGCCCAGAGGCGACGGGGACCTCCAACCTCGCGCTCGGCGGCACGCTGACGCTGGCGATCCTCGGCCTCGCGGTCGGCATCGTGATCTGGGTCCGCCAGATCATGCCGAAGTACGCGCTGGTCCAGGAGCGCCACTCGATGGCCTCGGACGAGGATGACCGCGAGGTCGTCGCCGAGACCTTCCTGGAGGGCGCCAACGAGAGCGGCTTCGTCAAGCGCAAGATGTTGCGCCGCACGCTGCTGCTGGCCGCCGCGCCGCTCGGCCTGGTGCCGGTGGTGCTGCTGCGCGACCTCGACAACTCCAAGATGCCCGCCGCGAAGTTCAACAAGCTGCTGCGCCACACCGTCTGGGGTGAGAAGACCAAGGACGGCAAGCCGCTGCGCCTCGTCGTCGAGGGCACCGGCCAGCCGATCCGCGCCGCCGACTTCAACTCGCCCGGCGGCATCCTGTCGGTCGTGCCCGAGGGTTACCAGCACGACCTCAACGCGCTCGCCAAGGCCACGCTGATCCTGATCAAGTTCCGTCCGGAGGAGCTCAAGGGCGGCGTCAAGCAGAACTGGACGCACGACGGCATCGTCGCGTACTCCAAGATCTGCACGCACGTCGGCTGCCCGGCGGCGCTCTACGAGCAGACCACCCACCACATCCTGTGCCCGTGCCACCAGTCGACGTTCGACGCGGCCGACGGTGCGAAGGTCATCTTCGGTCCGGCCGCCCGGCCGCTGCCGCAGCTGCCCATCACCGTCGACAGCGAGGGCTATCTGATCGCCCAGGGTGACTTCAACGTGCCCGTCGGTCCCAGCTACTGGGAGCGCGGCGACGCCGAGGCCGAGGCCAGGGAGAAGGGGGCCCAGGCATGAGCGACCTGAACGCCGTACCGAAGGCCATCTCCGGGCCGTCGACCTTCCTCGACGACCGCCTGGGCGGGGCCAACTTCCTCAAGCGCAACCTGCGCAAGATCTTCCCGGACCACTGGTCGTTCCTGCTGGGCGAGATCGCGCTCTACTCGTTCATCATCCTGCTGCTGACCGGTACGTTCCTGACGCTGTGGTTCAAGCCGAGCATGGGCGAGGTCGTCTACGACGGCTCGTACGCGCCGCTCAAGGGCGTCATGATGTCGGAGGCCTACGCGTCGTCGCTGGAGATCAGCTTCGACGTCCGGGGTGGTCTGCTGATGAGGCAGATGCACCACTGGGCTGCCCTCCTCTTCGTGGCCGGCATGACGGTCCACATGCTGCGGGTGTTCTTCACCGGCGCCTACCGCAAGCCGCGCGAGCTCAACTGGATCATCGGCGTCCTGCTGCTGACCCTGGCGCTGGCCGAGGGCCTGACCGGCTACTCCCTCCCCGACGACCTGCTCTCCGGCGCCGGTCTGCGGATCACCGAGGGCGTGGCGATCTCGCTGCCGCTGGTGGGCACGTACATCACGTTCTTCCTGTTCGGCGGGGAGTATCCCGGCGGGGACGTCGTCGCCCGGTTCTACTCGCTGCACATCCTGCTCATCCCGGGCATCCTGCTGGCGCTGGTCTCGGCCCACATGGTGCTCATGTGGGTGCAGAAGCACACGCAGATGCCGGGCAAGGGGCGTACCAACAAGAACGTGGTGGGCGCGCCGTTCTACCCGGCCTTCATGGCCAAGGCGGGCGCGTACTTCCTGTTCACGCTCGGTGTGGTGTCGGGGCTCGCGACGTTCGCGCAGATCAACCCGATCTGGCTGTTCGGGCCGTACACACCGGCGGACGTGTCGGCGGGTTCGCAGCCCGACTGGTACATGGGCTTCCTCGAAGGCTCGCTGCGCATCATGCCGCCGTGGGAGTGGAACCTGTTCGGCACGGCCCACGCGGGCACGCTGCCGATGAGCGTGATCATCCCGGCCCTGGTGCCGATGGGCATCATCATGACCGGTCTGGCGCTCTACCCGTTCCTGGAACGGTGGGTGACCGGCGACCACCGCGAGCACCACGTGGCCGACCGGCCGCGCAACAACCCCCACCGCACGTCCATCGGCATCTCGGCGATG
Source organism: Nonomuraea spiralis (assembly GCF_014648435.1). Lineage (GTDB taxonomy): Bacteria > Actinomycetota > Actinomycetes > Streptosporangiales > Streptosporangiaceae > Nonomuraea > Nonomuraea spiralis. The sequence goes on along the minus strand of NZ_BMRC01000006.1, from coordinate 219,468 downwards.
ACGTTCTACGGGGTGCTGTGGCTGCTCGGCGCGAACGACGAGATCTCCGCCAACTTCCACGTCAGCCTCAACTGGACGACGTACGCGGGACGCGTGCTGATCTTCGTCGCACCGGCGCTGGCCTACCTGATCACCTACCGCATGTGCCTCGGCCTGCAGCGCAGCGACGCCGCGGTCATCGGGCACGGTGTCGAGTCGGGTGTCATCAAGCGGCTGCCGCACGGTGAGTTCATCGAGGTGCACACGCCGCCGTCCGAGGACACCGAGGCCCACATGCGTGGCAAGGAGCCGGTGCCGGCCCTGCCCGTGGACGAGGACGCCGCCGGCATCCCGCCCAAGGGCATGCGCGGCCCGCTCGGCAAGCTGCGCGGGCGGATGTCCAAGGCGTACGGCGGGGAGAAGATCCCGATCGACGACGGGCACCACGAGGAGCACGGCGAGCACGCCGCCATCGGTTCCGACGACGACCGGAGCCTCACCCACTAGGGATGCTTCGTGAGATCGGCCCGGACGGGGTTCGCCCCGTCCGGGCCGATCCGCGTTCCGGGGGCCTTGTTCGAGCAAAGCCGTGGAAACGCCGCGGGCCCGGCCGGGGGACGGCCGGGCCCGGGGTACGGACGCGCGTGGGTGGTGCGGGGACGGGGTCAGTCGCTCTCGGGGAAGCCGATGGAGAAGGCGGCGTCGAGGTCGTGCCTGGAGTAGGTGCGGAAGGCGATGTGGGTCTCGGTGTGCTCGACGCCGTCGACCTTGTTGACCCGCCCGGGGATGACCTCGGCCACCTCCTCGTAACGGGCGACCCTGACCATGGCGAGCAGATCCCATTCGCCGGTGATGGAGTAGACCTCGCTGACCCCGTCGATCTCGGCGATCGTCTGGGCGACCTCCGGGATCCGGTCTACCTCGGCCTTGATGTGGACAATTGCCGTGACCATGCATTAACTGTATCGGGTCATCGCAAAGGTCGCCCCTCTCGGTCGCGGCGCTGATCAAGGCCGCGGTAGGCCAGATCGATGCGGGCCTTGTGGCGGGCGGCGCCGCGCGCGGGCAGCGACCACACGCCGTCGACCTCGACCAGCCGCACGCCCGGCGACTCCAGCCAGCGCAGGATGCACTCGGTCTCCTCGGCGCTGGCGGCGTGGACCGGGCCGGGGCCCGGGATGACGGCCTCGGCCATGGCCTTGAGCGAGGCGACGAACGGCGTCGGATGTGCGCCCTTCGGCATGACACCGGCCGCGGCCAGGCGGCCGTAGCGGACCACGTGGATGTCCCAGCCGCCGTCGAAGGCCGGGCTCGCGGCCACCAGCTCCGGGATGCGGGTGATGGCGCTCAGGCGCTGCATGCGGGCCGCCGCCCGGACGAACGCGGCCAGCCGGTCGCGGTCGACGGAGGCCTCCTCGTAACGCTGCTCGACCGACAGGCGCTCCATCCGGGCCGACACCGCGGTGTAGACGAGGGAGGCGTCGGAGGTCATGGCCCGGCGCGCGCTCTCGACGTGCACGGAGTATTCCTCCGGGCTCTCCTGGCCCGCGCAGGGCGCGCCGCAGCGGCCCATCTCGTGCAGGACGCAGGCCGCCCGTCGGGTGCGCAGGCTGATCGGCTGGGTGCACTGGCGCAGCGGCACCGCCTCGTGCAGGGCGATGCGGGCCTCGTCGGCCAGGCGGGCGCTGCCGAACGGGCCGAGGTAGGTGGCGTCGTCGTCCTTCAGCTCGCGCACGATCGACAGGCGGGGGAAGGGACCGGCGGTGAGCTTGAGCCAGACGACCTTCTCCGGGAAACGCGAACGGCGGTTGTAGCGGGGTTTGGCGCCGCCGATCAGCCGCAGCTCCCTGACCTCGGCCTCCAGCCCCGTCGCGCAGACGATGTGGCGGACGCGCTCGGCGATGCCGATCATCTCGCGGATGCGCGGACGGGTCTCGCCGGCCGTGAAGTAGGAGCGCACCCGGTTGCGCAGGTTGGTGCTCTTGCCGATGTAGAGCACCTCGCCGCGGTCGTCCTCGAAGAAGTAGACGCCCGGGGCGTGCGGGACGGACTCGGCCAGGTGGCGCTTGCGCTGCTGCTCGGGCGTCGGGGCGCGGACGAACGACTTCAGCTCCTCCAGGGTGTGCACCTGGAAGGAGCCGGCCCGCTCGATCAGCCCGTGGAGCACGTCGACGGTCGCCCTGGCGTCCTGGAGGGCGCGGTGGCACGGCTCGGTCGGGCTGCGGAAGAACCTGGCCAGCGTGGACAGCTTGGCGTTGGGCGTCTCGTCGCGGGTCAGCACCCGCCGGGCCAGGTCGACGGTGTCGACGACCGGGTTGGGCGGCGGGGGATAGCCGTGGGCGGCGCAGGCGGCCTTGACGAACCGGGTGTCGAAGCTCGCGTTGTGGGCCACCAGCGTGGCGCCCTTGATGAACTCGAGGAAGCTCGGCAGCACCGCCTCGATGCGCGGGGCGGCCACCACCATGGCGTCGGTGATGCCGGTCAGCACCGAGATGAACGGCGGGATCGGCCCGCCCGGATCGACCAGCGTGGAGAACTCGCCCAGCACCTCACCCGCCCGCACCTTGACCGCGCCGATCTCGGTGATCGAGTCTTCGGCCGGCGAGCCGCCGGTGGTCTCCAGGTCGAACACGACGAACGTGACGTCGCTCAGCGGGGTGCCGAGCTCGTCGAGGGTGCCTTGAACCGCGTCCACGTTCCAAGACCATAGAGAGGGGGACCGACAGTTACTCCGGCGGACCACGCCGACGGCGGGGAACGGCAGGAGGGGCAGAAGGGGAACGATGCTCGAATAACCATCTTTCTTGATCCTTAGTTACCCTTCCCTTTATGTCCGCGGGAAGACTCGCCGGCCGCTACGCCCTGCTGCGCCCCCTCGGCGCCGGCGGCATGGGCAAGGTGTGGCTGGCCAAGGACGAGATGCTTGACCGCGAGGTCGCGGTCAAGGAGCTCACCCTGCCCGAAGGCATGCCGCCCAAGGACCGCGCCGACTCGGTCACCAGGGCCGTACGCGAGGCGCAGGCCACCGCGCGGCTGCGCCATCCCGGCATCGTGGCGCTGCACGACGTCATCGTCGAGCACGACCGGCCGTGGCTGGTCATGGAGCTGCTGCGGGGCCGTACGCTGGCCGACACCGTACGCGAGTTCGGCCCCATGCCCCCCGAGTACGCGGCCCGCGTCGGGGCCGACGTGCTGGAGGCGCTGGAGGCCGCCCACGCCCAGGGGTTGCAGCACCGGGACGTGAAACCGGGCAACGTGTTCCTGACCGACGGCGGCAGGGTGGTGCTGACCGACTTCGGCATCGCCCGGCAGGAGGGGCAGTCCACGCTCACCGAGCAGGGGCTCATGATCGGCTCGCCCGGGTTCATCGCGCCCGAGCGGCTGGAGGGCGAGCCCGGCGGCCCGGCCAGCGACCTGTGGTCGCTCGGCGCGACCCTGTTCGTCGCCGTGACCGGCGGGAACGCCTACCAGGGCTCGGTCGCCGAACGGGTCAGGGCGACCGTCACACAGCCGGTGCCGGTCGCGCCGGGGCCGCTCGGGCCGCTGCTGGCCGCCATGATGGCCCGCCATCCAACGGCCCGTCCCGCCCTGCGTACCGTCGTGCACGCGCTGCGGCAGGTGGCCGCGGGCGGCCCGCCGCCGGTCCTGCCGGCCGGCGAGCACGCGACCGCGCCCCGCCGGGTCGGGCGGCGCGGCCGGAAGCCGCTGCTGTGGGCCGCCGCGGGCCTCGTGCTCGTCGTCGCCGCCGCGGCCACCGGCTTCTACCTGCTGCGCGACGACGACGGGACGCCGGCCGCCTTCACCGTGCCGATGGACGTGTGCACCCTGCTCACCCCGCAGGACGTCGGCGGCCTGCTGCGCACCCAGAGCCCGCCCAAGGCCCGGCCCGACTCCGACGAGGTGGGCCCCGAGTGCGGCTGGCCGGCCGCCGGCACCGGAGTGGGCCTCCAGGTGCAGAAGGACTCCGACACCGTCGACCCGTGGTCCATGACCGCCGCCACCGCCGCCACCCTGTTCCAGAACCAGAAGCGCTACTGGGCCAAGTACGACGACATCGACTGGACGTGGCCCGAGATCGGCGTCAAGTCCAGCATGCGTTCCAAGCGCACTCCGCTGCGCGACCTGCCGGGCCTCGGCGAGGAGGCGTTCGCGTTCGAGCTGAAGGGCACGACCGGCCGCGTCCACTCCGCCCACGTCTACTACCGGATCGCCAACCTGGTGGTGGCCGTCGAGTACGCCACCCTGGCCGACAAGCCGACCGACGACGACGTCAGGCAGGCGGCCCTGAAGGCCGCGCGGGCGACCGAACAGGCGTTGCGCCGTGCGGGGTGACCACTACCTGCTGGCCGGGCGCTACCGCCTGGTCGAGCAGCTCGGGCAGGGCGGCGCGGGCACCGTGTGGCGGGCGGTCGACGAGACGCTCAGCCGCGAGGTCGCGGTCAAGCAGGTACGCGTGCCGCCGGGCCTGAGCCCCCACGAGCGGGCCGAGTTCGCCGACCGCGCCATCCACGAGGCCAGGTCGGCCGGACGCCTGCGCGACCCGGCCATCGTGCTCGTGCACGACGTGGTGCTGGAGGGCGACCAGCCGTGGATCATCATGGACCTGGTCACCGGCCGTTCCCTCGACAAGGTGATCAAGGAGAACGGCCCGCTGCCGCCCCCGTACGCGGCCCGCATCGGGCTCCAGGTGTTGTCGGCGCTGGAGGTCGCGCACGCCCACGGCATGCTGCACCAGGACGTCAAGCCGGCCAACATCCTGCTCGACGCCGACGGCTCGGCCATGCTGACCGACTTCGGCATCGCCGCCCCCATGGGCGGCCACGGCGACCGCTACGGCAGCGCCGGCTCGCCCGGCTACATGGCCCCCGAGCGGCTCAACGAGCAGCCCTCGGACCCGTCGGCCGACCTGTGGTCGCTCGGCGCGAGCCTCTACACCGCCGTGGAGGGGCGGGCGCCGTTCGAGCGGCAGCTTCCGGCGGCGGTGGCGGCGGCGGTGCTGCTGCACGACCCGCCGTTCCCCGAGCGGGCGGGCCGCGAGTTCGGCGGCCTGCTCATGGCCATGCTGGCCAAGGACCCCGCCGCCCGTCCCACGCCGGCGCAGGTCCGGCAGGTGCTCAGCGGCGCGCCGGTGCGCTCCGGCCCGGTTCCCGGGCGCCGCCGCCGGTGGATCCTGCCCGTGGCGGTCGCGGCGGGCGTCGCGGTGCTGGCCGCGGGCGGCTGGTACGCCGTCGGAGCCCTGGCCGGCACACCGGAGACCGGCCGGTACGCCACCGCCCCCGACCCCTGCGCCCTGCTCGGCGACGCCCAGGCCGCCGAGCTCGTCAAGGGCACCCCCGTGCGGAGCGCCACGCGGGCGGGCGAGTGCCAGTGGTTCGCCGGTCAGGACGAACGGCGGCCGCGGCGCATCACCGTCCGCATGTGGATCGAGAAGCCCGACGGGGACCTCGGCGGGCCGCAGGTGGCGCTGCGCCGGTTCACCAGCGAGAAGGACACCAGGAGCGCGGCGGAGGGCACGCGGGCGCGCGCCGCCGTCGGCAAGGTGGGCGACGTGACGGGGGTGGGGGAGGCGGCGTTCGTGCAGAGCCGGTTCCAGCTGGCCATGGGCTCCAGCGAGGTCGGCCGGTCCGACAGCGTCGTGCTCTTCCGCTCCAGCAACCTGCTCGGCGAGGTGATCTGGAACCGCGAGGACGTGCCGGTCAAGGCGGCGGCCGACAAGGAGACGGTGCTGAAGGCCGCCCGGATGGTGTCCGGGGCGTTGCCGAGATGACGCCCGGCAAGCGTTTTGCAAGGGGCGTCACTACCATGTTTCCCCGCAAGTCAGGGCAACCTCAGGAGTCCCAGTGAATCCCGGTAGCGAGTACGAGCCGCCGACCACCCCCCATCCGGTGCCGGGCAGGCGGTTCGAGCCACAGGGAACGCCGCCCACGGTCCCCTACGGGCCGCCCGCCCAGCAGTGGGGCCCGCCGTCCGGCCCGCCGTCCGGCCCGCCTGCCGGGCCGTCGCGGGGGCGGCCGTCGTGGGTGCTGCCCGTGCTCGCCGCGGCCCTCGTCGTGGTCGTGGCCGCGGGCGGCGTCGGGGCGTACCTCCTGCTCTCCGGCAAGAGCCCCGCCGGTACGGCGACCGGGCCGACGTCGTCGGCCGCGCGTTCGGCCGTTCCGGCCGGCGCCGCGGCGGGCCCGGACGTGTGCTCGATGTTGCCCAAGGAGGAGGCCGAACGGCTGGTGCCCGGAGCGACGGTGGCCAAGTCGTCCCGCGACTCCGACTACACGGTCAACTTCACCTGCAACTGGCAGAACCAGCGCATCTCGTACGGGGAGTTCTGGCGTACCAGGGAGATCGACGTCAGGATCGAGCAGCACAAGGGCGAGGGCGCCAAGACCGGGCGTTCGATGGCCCAGAACGCGTACGAGATCGACTACCGCGGCGCCAAGTACGGCGCGACCGCCAAGCCCTCGCTCGACCCCGACGAGAAGGAGTACGTCTCCCCGGTCAAGGACGTGACCGGCGCGGGTGAGGGCGCGTTCGCGCAGTACACCTGGCGGCGCGCCGGCAAGCTGCTCTGGTACTCCTACGGCCAGGCCCAGGCCCGCGTCGGCGACATGACGATCGAGGTCAAGTTCCAGGCCGGGCAGCAGCGCAAGGACGCCCAGATCCTGTCCAACGAGAGCACCAGGTCCATCACCGAGGAGAACGCGCTCCGCGAGGTCAGCGGCCTGGCCGCGCACTTCGCCAAGGGCGTGGCCGCCTGGCAGGCCCAGCACCCCGGCGTGCTGGCCAAGCCCGACCAGCCCGCCGCCACACAGACGCCGACCGCCCGCCCGACGTCCTCGCCCACGGTGCTGGCCGCCTTCCCGCCCGCCTGCCAGGCCGTCGCGGACGCGGCCACCCGCCTGGTTCCGGAGCCGACCACGCGGGCGCGCGGCACCGAGGCGGGCAACGACGACCAGACCGAGTGCCGGTGGCTCAACCTCGCCCTGCCCGGCGCGGCCGGGAACGTCAAGATCCGCAGTGTGCTGATCACCACCCACCGCTTCACCAACCGGGCGGGCGCGGTCGACCCGGGCGGGGCCAAGGCGTACTACGCGGGCGAGTACGGCGGCGACAAGAACAGCGCCGGGTCGGTCATCGGCGGCATCACGTGGGGCAAGCTGCTCGACGTCGAAGGACTGGGCGACCAGGCCTACGGCCAGTACGTGCAGACCCGGCAGGGCGAGGTGTCGGCCTCCAGCGGCACGGTCATGGTCCGTACGGGCGCGCTGGTCGTCAGGGTCGACTACTCCGGCGCCGAGCGGCCCAAGGACGAACCGCCCAACTCGCCCAAGGCCCAGCTCATGCCGGAGAAGGAGGCGCAGGCGGGCGCCCTCGCCCTGGCCAGGGCCTACGTGGCCGAACTGGCCAAGCAGCCCGTCGGCAGCTGACCGGCCGGGCGGGGCCCCGGTTCTGACAACGTGTGGTTAATAAGGCTGCAACCTGGCTGCAAGCGCGACAAATAGCGTTATCGGTAAGCAAGCCGCCGGGCCGCGCGATCACGCTTGCCCACCGCAGGGGCATGGGCAAGACCGTGGAAGATCACGCGGCCTGCCGCTTGCCGTGCGAACCGCCTGCCGGGTAGCCGTTCGAGCCGCTTGCCGGACCGCCGTGAGGGCCGCCGTGCGGGCCGTTGTCCGGGGCGCCGGTCAGGAACGGCTCCAGGAGCCCCGGGACCGCGTGCGCCGCCAGGTCCAGCCCGTCGCCGCGGCCCACGTCCAGCACCTCGTAGTGGCCCCCGCCCGCGGCCGTGCAGGCCGAGACGGTCAGCAGGCCGGAACGCCGCTGGAAGTACGACTGCCTGAACGTCCAGCCGGTGACACCGGCCCGGTCGAGCGCCACCGTACGGCGGACGACCGCGCCGGCGCGCACGACCAGGTGCCGCCCGCCGAGCGCGTGCCCGAGACCCCGATGCCCCTCGGCGGCCAGCCACAACCCCACCGGCAGCGCCAGGACGGGCACCGCCCAGACCCACGCGCGGGACCACGACGCGGGCAGCAGCCACCAGCCGAGCCCGGCGCACGCCGCCAGCACGACCGCCGTCACCAGCGCCCGCACGACCCGCCGCCGCCGCGCGGCCGGCGGGTGCGCCGTCAGCGGCGGGACGCCCGCGCCCGCGATCGAGGCGGCGACGCGGACCGCCTCGGCACGGGGGAGCGGCGGCGTGAGCGCGGCCACGTCCTCGGTCTCGTCCTCCTTCTTGGCCAGGCCGGTCGCGACGGCCTTGACACGCGCGCCGCCGCCCAGCCGGAGCAGCAGCGGCTCGCTGATCTCGACGCCGCGCAGCCGGCGTTCCTCCAGCGTCAGCGAGCGCGTGGTGAGCAGCCCGCGGCGCAGCCTGAGCCGGCCGGGCTCGCGTTCCAGCCGGTAGCGGCCCCAGGACTCGGCGAACAGCAGGAACGCCCCGAGCGCGCCCACGGCCGCGTTGAGCGCCAGCAGCAGCGGGACCGCGAGCCAGGGTTGCCCGCTCACCCAGTCCCACAGGCCGGACGCCGTCCGCGTGGTGACGTCCTTGAGCCCGATGGCGTCCAGCGCCTTGTAGGCCGCGCCCAGGACCACCGCGGCCCCCGTGAACGTCCAGACCGACAGCGGCGCGTACCGGATCCACGACCAGCGCAGCTCGGCCAGGGGGCCGTCCTCGGGCGCGGGCGCGTCCTGGCGCAGCAGCGTACGGCGCAGCGTCTCGGCCGAGTGCCGGTCCAGGGCGTCCAGCACCAGCTCCGAGCCCTCGGCCGCGTGCTCGCCGGTGCCCACCTTGACCACGGTCAGGCCGAACGCCCGGCGTACCGGATCGGCCCGCAGGTCCACGCTGCGCACCCGGTCCAGGGGGATCGAGCGGTGTTGCCGTACGGTCACGCCCGAGCGCAGCTCCAGCCGGTCGGCGGTGAGCCGCCAGGCGGTCGTACGCAGCCGGGCCGTCTCGTAGGCCAGCGCCGCGGCCACGATCAGCACGGCCGCGCCCGCGCAGACGGCCACGATGCCGCCGAGCTCCCAGTCGCGGCCGGTCAGGAAACGCGCCAGCCCGGCCCCCGCGCCCGCCACGAGCGCCAGCGACCTGGCGCCCGCGTTCCACAGGCTCCGGCGGGACAACCGCCGCCAGCCGGTCACGTCGCGTCCCCGGGCGTCGCCTGGGTCCGCGCGGTGAGCCGTTCGGCCAGGTCGGCGGCCAGGCGGTGGTCCAGCGCCGTGATCTTGATCGCCCCGGCGGAGGAGGCGGTGGTCACCGTGACGTCGGCCAGCCCGAACAGCCGCTGCACCGGCCCCCGCGCGGTGTCGACCCGCTGGATCCGCGACATCGGCGCCACCCTCCACGTGTGCGTGAGCCACCCCTGGCGGGTGTAGACCGCCTCGTCGGTGACCTCCCACCGCTGCACCCGGTAGGCCGCCCGCGGCTCGGCCAGCGCCATCAGCAGGCACAGCGCGGCGAACGCCCCCGCCGCCACCCCCAACCCCACCGGACGCTCCGTGAACAGCAGGTACGCCCCCACGGCCGCCACCGCCACCGGCACCAGGAGGAGCAGCCATTGCACCGTCCACCACGACACCGCCCGGCGGTCGGGCCGGTTCCGGGGCGGACGCAGCGAGGTCGTGCTCATCGCCCCTCCCCCGCCCGGCCCGCCGAGCCGGCCACCGCGAGCACCGCGAACCCCAGCACCCCTATGACGACGGCCGCGAAGACCTCGTAACCGTCGAGGAACGGCAGCAGGTTGACCACGAGCAGGCCGTGCGCCCACTGCCACCATCCGAACAGGGTGTTCATCAGGCCGCCGATCCCTTGCAGGACCAGCAGCCAGCCGAACACCTCCGCGATCGCTTTCATGCCACCACCCTCGTCCCGCGGGCGGCGGCCCCGCCTCGGCCATCGGTCTGCGGCGACACCGACTTTGGTCGCTGTCGCCCGGTCCTCGGCAGGGCATAACCTCGACGAATGTGAGGGAGCTGCGGGGGGAGGGCGATCCGGCCCTGGAATACCGGTGGGCGTTGCCGTCGACGCTGCTCGGCGACGGCCGCGGGGGCCGGGTGCGGCGCTCGACCCTCGACTGGGTGTCCGACATCATGCTGTTCCTGCTGGCCAGCGGCCTGACGTTCATCAGCATGGAGGAGCTCAGGAACACGCCCGAGCCGCTGATGGCCATCGAGCAGATCGTGGGGGCGCTGGCGTGCGCGGGCGTGTGGCTGCGGCGGCGCTGGCCGGTGGGGTTCGCGCTGGTGACGATCCTCCTGTCGTCCTATCTGGAGCTGGTCGGCGGGGCCTCGCTGGTGGCGCTGTTCACCGTGGCGGTGCACCGGCCGTTCAAGGTGTCGGGGCCGATCGCGCTGCTGGCGCTGGTCACGCTGGCTCCGTACGTGCTGCTGCGGCCGCAGGAGGACCTGGGGCCGCTGTGGGGGGCGGCCTTCGGGGTGACGGTCGTGGTGGCCGTGTACGGCTGGGGGATCGTCATCCGGGCCAGGCGGCAGCTCGTCTGGTCGCTGCGGCAGCGGGCCGAGACGGCCGCCGAGGACGCCAAACGGCTCGAACGCGAGCGCATCGCCCGCGAGATGCACGACGTGCTGGCCCACCGCATCTCGATGCTGAGCCTGCACGCCGGCGCGCTGGAGTTCCGGCCGGACGCGCCCGCCGCGGAGGTCGCCAGGGCGGCCGGGGCGATCAGGAGCAACGCCCACCTGGCGCTCCAGGACCTGCGCGAGGTGATCGGCGTGCTGCGCCACACCCCGCCGGGCGCCGGCGACCCGGTGCCCGACCGGCCGCAGCCGACGCTCGCCGACCTGCCCACGCTGGTCGAGGAATGCCGGCAGGCGGGCATGGACGTACGCCTCGACCTCAGCGCCGGTGACGGCGCCCCGGCGGCGCTCGGCCGCAACGTCTACCGCATCGTGCAGGAGGCGCTCACCAACGCGCGCAAGCACGCGGACGGCGCGCCGGTGAGCGTGACCGTGGCGGGGGAGCGGGGCGAGGGCGTCTCCGCGGAGGTGCGCAACCCGGTGTGGACGCGGCACGCGCCGCGCATGCCCGGGGCGGGGGCCGGGCTCATCGGGCTGACCGAGCGGGCCGGCCTGGCCGGCGGGCGGCTGGAGCACGGCGTGCGGGACGGTGAGTTCCGGGTCAGCGCCTGGCTGCCGTGGCCGCGGGAGACGGACGGGGACGACAGTTGAGCGACGGAGGGCGGATGGACGCGCCGATCAAGGTGCTGATCGTGGACGACGACGCGATGGTGCGGGCCGGGTTGTCGATGATCCTCGGCGGGGCCGCCGACATCGAGATCGTGGGCGAGGCGGGCGACGGGGCCGAGGTGCCGCCGCGGGTGGCCGAGCACCGGCCCGACGTGGTCCTGATGGACATCCGCATGCCGGGCGTCGACGGGCTCGCCGCGACCGAGGCGCTGCGCCGCACCGCCTCGCCGCCCGAGGTCGTGGTGCTGACCACGTTCCACGCCGACGCCCAGGTCGTACGGGCGCTGCGCGCCGGGGCGGCCGGGTTCCTGCTGAAGGACATCGCGCCCGGCGACCTGGTCGACGCGATCAGGAGGGTGGCCGCGGGGGAGCCGATCCTGTCGCCGGCGGTGACGCGGCAGCTCATCTCGCACGTGTCCGACGGGGGCGGGCGCGACCGTACCGAGCGGGCGCGGGGGCTGCTCGGACGGCTCAGCGAGCGGGAGCGCGAGGTGGCGCTGGCGGTGGGCCAGGGCAGGTCGAACGCCGAGATCGGGCGCGAGTTGTTCATGAGCGTGCCCACGGTCAAGGCGCACGTCTCGCGCATCCTGACCAAGCTCGACCTGAACAACCGGGTGCAGATCGCGTTGCTGGTCTACGACGCTAGCGGGTGAGCAGTTCCTCGATGGCGGCCCGGTGCAGCACCAGGTCGTCGGGGTCGTCCGGCATGGGCTGCTCGCCGAAGTGGATCCTGCGCTGCCACACCCTGGCCATGATGATGCCGTGCCGGAGGGCGGCGTACATTTCATAAAAGTCCATGTCGCGGGGCTCGTAGCCCGTTATTTCGCGATATTTCTGGCAAACGTCGTCGCGGCGCATGAAGTCCGGCATGCCGGGCACGCCCAGCGTGACGGCGAGGTCCTGGAAGAAGCGGTGCAGGAAGATCATCCAGGAGACGTCCAGCTCGCGCGGGCCCACGGCGGCCATCTCCCAGTCGAGCACCGCCACCGGACGGAAATCCTGGTACATCACGTTGCCGATCCGGGCGTCCCCCCAGGTCAGTACGTCGGGACCGGGGGCGTCCGGCCAGTGTGAGTCCAGCCAGTCGAAGGCCCGCTCCAGCACGGGGATCGGCCGCTCCCCATGCGCCCACCGGTAGTAGGCACGCTGGGCCTCGACGTGGGCGCGCAGGCCGTCCGCGCCGCCGGGGACGACCGGGCCGAGCACCCCGACGTCCTCCGCCGTGAACGGCGTCTCGTGCAGGGCCGCCACGAGCCCGACGCTCGCGTCCTGGAGCCGCCGCCGGTCCCCGGGGGCGGCGTCGTGCAGCCACCCCCCGAACGTGTACGGCATGACATCGGGCGGCACCTCGCCCTCGGCCCGTTCCATGACGAAGAACGGCGTGCCGAGCGGCCCGGGGTCGGGCTCGAACCAGAGCGGCCTGGGCGCTGGGATCCCAGCTTTCTCCCTGGCCAGCCGCATGACCTCGAACTGGGCTCGCAGATCGTAGGAGGGGAACACCGGAACGGCTTCCCGCGCAGGTGCGAGCCTGGCCACGCACCGCCTGCCGGCGCCGTCCCACGTGGCGGTGAAGAAGAGCGTCTCGCTGGACATCCCGTTGCCGGAGGGCCGGGACAATTCCGAGACCGTGGCGTCCCCGCCCACCCGGCCGCGTAGCCAGCGGGACGCGCGCTCGCGCAGTTCGTCCAGGTCACGGGTTGATGTACGCATCTGTTCCGTCACCACTCACCTCCACGCCCGGCCGCTGCCCCGGCTCAGTCGTATACCCCCTACCAAGCGCTTGTCTAGGTTCAAGGGACCGTTACGGTCAGGTACGGGAGAGCCGTACCCTTGTCTGAAAGGGCATGTCACGAAGGGACAAGTGGGATGAGTTCAGCGGGTGAAGGCCTGTCTCGCCCGCTTCCTGAGCAGGTGCGCCTCAACGTCGTCGACCTGGCGGCGCAGGTGCTCGGGACGATGCCCGCCGTCTCCGTGCCGGCGCCGCTGCGCGGGATCGCCAAGTTCGACCCCCGCAAGCGCGCCAAGCTCGGCAGTGCGCCGATCGCCGCGCAGTTGGAGAACGACAAGAAGTTCCGTGAGCTGGTCGCCGAGTCCGTGGCCGCCGGCTGGCCCGAGCTGGTCGCCTCCCTGGCCGAGGGCAACGTGCCGCCCGCCGCCGATCCCGTGCTGGTGGCGGCGGCGGCCTATCTGACCAGGCCGCCCGGCTGGGCGGAGATGATCGAGGCCGCCCGCGCCGACCTTGAGCAGTCCGCCGTGGCCGCCGAGGGCTCCGAGCGCGAGGAGGCGGTGGCGCGGCTGCGCGAGCAGCTGGCCGCGCAGAAGACCGCCGCCAAGGAGGAGGCCGACCGGCTGCGCGAGCAGATCAAGGCGGCCCGCGCCGAGAACTCCGACCTGAGACGCAAGCTCCACGAGGCCCGCGAGCGCGCCAAGGCGGCCACCCGCAGGTCCGAGGAGATGGAGCAGGCCGCCGACGACGCCCGCCACGCCGCCTCCACTGCCGGCAACGCGGGCGAGGCCGAGCTGCGGCGGCTGCGCGAGCGGGTGGCCGACGTGGAGAAACAGCTCGAAGCCTCACGCCGGGCCGCCCGCGAGGGCCGCAGCATCGAGGACGCCCGCATCAGGGTGCTGCTCGACGCGCTCCAGGACGCCTCGGCCGGGCTGCGCAGGGAGCTGGCCCTGCCCACCACGATCAGCAGGCCCGCCGACTCGGTCGCCGCCAGCACCGGCGAGCGGCCCGGGGTGCGCGGCGTGCCCGCGCGGGCGCTGGCCGACGACGACCCGCAGCTCCTCGACCAGCTGCTCGCGCTGCCGCAGGTCCACCTGATCATCGACGGCTACAACGTCACGAAGACCGGCTACGGCACGCTCACCCTCGCCGACCAGCGCAACCGGCTGATGACCGGCCTCGGCGGGCTGGTCGCGCAGACCAGGGTCGAGGTGACGGTGGTCTTCGACGGCGCCGAGCTCAACGCGCCGGTGCAGGTGGTGGCGCCGCGCGGGGTGCGGGTGTTGTTCAGCGCGCCGGGCGAGATCGCCGACGACCTCATCCGCCAGCTCGTCCGGGCCGAGCCGCCCGGGCGGGCCATCGCGGTCGTCTCCTCCGACCGCGAGGTGGCCGAGTCCGTACGCCGGATGGGCGCCAGACCGGTTCCGTCTGGTTTGCTGCTGCGCCGGTTGGGCCGCGCATAAGTTACGAATTAGCACCTTTGGTGAGACCCCACTCGCCACTTCTGTACTATTTCGCCCCAGGTGGAATCCCCTGGGAGGCGACGCTGTGAGGGTTGGCCGGGTGGCGGTGGCCGCGGGTCTCGCGATCGGACTGATGACGGTTCCGGCGGGTACGGCACTCGCTGATCCCAAGCCCACGGTCAAGCAGGTCAAGGCGAAGCTCGACAAGCTCAACGACAAGGCCGACAAGGTCGTCGACCGGTACAACACGGCGACGGAGCAGTACAAGAAGGCCAAGAACGCCTACACCAAGCTGAACGACCGCTACAAGCAGAAGCTCCAGACGGTCGCCGAGCTGCGCGCCGAGGTCATCAGGGTGGCGGTGGACGCGTACAAGATGGGCGGGGACGTCACGTCATGGCCCGGCATGGTCGGCGCCGACAACCCCGACCATCTGCTGTCCGGGCTGGCGATGGCCGGGCAGATCTCGCGCGAGCGGCTGGAGAAGCTGACCGCCTTCGACCGCGAGAACAGGGGCCTCAAGGACGAGCGCGACAACGCCCAGACCGCGCTGGCGGAGGCGGACGAGGAACGGGACTCGGTCCAGAAGGAACGGGCCGAGGTGCTGAAGCTGATCGGCGAGCAGAAGAAGCTCCTGGACAAGCTGGACGCGTACAACCCCGGCAACCCCAACAGCACGGGCATCAAGTACACCGGGCCCGCCTCGGGCAGCGCGGCCGCCGTCCTGCGCTTCGCCTTCGCTCAGGTCGGCAAGCCCTACATCTACGGAGGCACGGGACCGCGCGGGTACGACTGCTCGGGCCTGACCCAGGCCGCCTGGCACGCGGCGGGCGTCTCCCTGCCGCGTACGACGTGGCAGCAGTGGGCGTGGGGCGCCGGCCGGAAGGTCGACATCAAGGACCTCCAGCCGGGGGACCTCATCTTCAGCGAGGGCCTCGGTCACGTCAGCATCTACGCGGGCGGCGGCAAGATCGTGCACGCGCCGCAGACGGGCGACGTCGTCAAGGTCGTCCGCCTCGCCGACTACGGCCGCCCGCTCGTCGGCGCCATCCGCCCCTGAGACCGCCCTCGGGCGTGCCCTCCGGGGCGGCTGACAGCGCTGTCGGTCAGTACGGGACGAAAGGTGCGAACGGGACGAACGGGTCCTGACAACCGGGTGCTCCAGGAAGTGTGAGAAGGGTCACATTTGAATAACGGAACCTCTTCTCCAGCAGGACTTCCGTTCTTTACTCACCCCTTTATCTGATCTTTACAACCTGACTGGGACTTTGCCCAACCTTGACCCTTCCGCGTAGCTTCTGGCGTCGCGGCGAACACGCCATGGTCGCTGTGATCAACAAAAATCCGTCGGTCGCCACCGATATCCCCATTCAGGCAAACCCATCAGGTGGCGACCTGCCGAGTCCGTGCAGCCAGGAGGCACGGAGCCGGGGACCCAAAGATCCCGTAATCCCCCGGGATCAGGGGTGAATCGGCGCTTCATCGCGCCGTAGGGCGACTTCCAGGCCCGAATCCGTCAGCTAACCCGGTAGGCGTTCGTGGAAGACACGAGGAGAAATCCTGTCTACCTCCCTGCATAACCCCCGTCTGTCCCGTCTCGCCCTGAAGGGCGTCGCACTCACGATGACCGTGACGGCCGGAGGTGCGGTTCTCCATGCCGTACCGGCCGGGGCGCAGACGGCGAGCGAATCGGCGCTCACGGCGGTGTCCACCACCGCAAGGGCGGCCACCGCCAAGTCGGCGAAGACCGCCAGGTCCGCCAGGTCGGCCAAGGCGGCACGAGTCGCCCGGCAGGCGTCGAAGGCCCGCAGGGCCGTCTCCGCCGCCAAGCACCAGATCGGCGACCCGTACCGGTACGGGGCCACGGGTCCAGGTGCGTTCGACTGCTCCGGTCTCGTCCAGTACGCCTGGAAGAAGGCCGGGGTGAGACTCCCGCGCGTGACGAGCAGCCAGTTCGCCCGCATCAGGCACAAGGTCTCCTGGCGCAACCTCAAGCCGGGCGACCTGATGTTCTTCAACGGGCTGGGCCACGTCGGCATGTACGTCGGCCACGGCAAGATGATCCACTCGCCGCGTACCGGCCAGCGGGTGCGCATCGACAAACTGGGCGGATGGCGGAAGTCGTCGTTCGTCGGCGCGGTGCGACCCGGTGCGTGACCACAGGCCCCTGCCCGGACCCTCCCCGGTCCGGGCGGGGGCCTGTCGCGTGTCCGGCCTCCTGGAGGACTCGTGTGCCCGGCGTCCCGCGAAGGCCGGGGCGTGCGGTCGGTGGGGGCGGCTAGCATCGGGCCGTGTCCTCGCAGGTGCGTCCGTCCCCTCGCGGCGCGCGGCTGCTCCTGCCCGTCCTGTTGCTGGCGGCGCTGCTGACGGCCGCCGACGTGCCGTACGCCGCCGTCCTGCCCGCCGGGGCGCGCGGGTTGTGGGGCGAGGGAGGTCAGGTGGCCCGAGCCGGGCGTTCCGTGGTCGTCGGGCATCACGCCGCGCCCGGACTGCTCGCCGACCTGGCCCGCCGTGCCGACCTCGCAGGTCGCCGGGTCTCGGCGGTGCTCGGCCGGCCGGTACGCCCCCTGGTCGTCGTACCGGACTCCGACGCCGAGGCGGCCGGGCTGGCCGGCACGGGACGGCTCGACGGGCTGGCCGCGGTCGCCGACGGCGGCCGGGTGATCGTCGTGCCCGGCTCCTTCGCGCGGCTCACCCCCACCGGACGCGACGTCGTGCTCACCCACGAGCTCACCCACGTCGCCGCGGGCACCGACCGCCTGCCCGTCTGGCTCTACGAGGGCTTCGCCGACTACGTGGCCTACCGCGACGCCGGGCTCCCCGTCGGGACGGCCGCCGCCGAACTGGCCGCCGAGGTGCGGGCCGGACGACTGCCGAGCGAGTTGCCCGGACCTGCGGCTTTCGCTCCGACCGCCGCGGATCCCGGACGGCTCGCGCGGGCGTACCAGGAGGCGTGGCTGGCGTGTCGATTCCTCGCGGACCGGTTCGGTGACGGGACCCTGGTACGGCTCTACCGTGATGCCCGCGTGGCCGGCGTCGATCAGGCGCTCGCCTCCGTGGGGCTCACCGCCGGGACACTGGCGGCACGGTGGCGCGAGTACGTACGAGAGCAGCTCGCGTGAAGGGGAGGCAGATGAGCGAGGGGAACGACCCGCCCAGGGAGGCGGACGAGCCCGCGGCGGTCGCCAGAGTGGCCGACGAGCCCGGTACGGCGGTCGAGGCGGGGCACGGTGGAGGCGTGGCCATCAGAGACGACGACGGCAGCGCCAGCGACAACAACCCCACCGACCCCCCAACCCCCGTAAACGACCCCACGGCCCCAGCGGCCTCGGTGGGCTCGGTGGGCTCGGCAAGTTCCGGCTCTGGGGAGCCGTCCGGCCACCCCGACGACGCGGAGGACCCCGACACCCACCCGGCCGCGGCCCCGGACACCGACGCGGACGCCGACCCGGACACCGAGGACCCGCGCCATCTCCCGCCCCCCACCCCCGACGACCGCCCCCACGCGGCGGCCACCCCAGGAAAGGACGCCCCGGAAAAGGGCGCCTCAGGGAAGGACACCTCAGGGAAGGACGCTGAGGGGCCGGGTGGGGACGGGAAGTTGGTGGGGGCGGCGGAGCATCTGGTGGAGCGTGAGCGCCGGCGCGCCGAGTCCCGCTCCAGGCGGGCGGCCGGCGCCGCCCTGGCTCTGGTCGGCGGCGTGATCCTGGCCGTGGCCGCGTTCACCACCCCCTGGCGGGTCCTGGCCGCCGGCGCGCCCGCCGTGACCCCCGACCCCGCCCGCGACTTCAGCGCCGCCCAGATCGCCAGGTCGCAGGCGTTCGACGCGGCCACCAGCCTGCCTGGCTACCTCTCGCTCGGCCTCACGGTCCTGTTCGCCGGGCTGCTGGTGCTGACGCCGTTCGCGGCGAAGGTGCTGGGCGTGCTGAGGGGCCCGTGGTGGCTGCGGGTGGTGCTCGGCGTGGTGGTGCTCACCGCGATCACCGAAGCGCTCAGGTGGCCGCTCGGCATGTGGTTCGAGACGATCATGCGCGACTACGGCCTGTCCACCCAGGACTGGGCCGGCTGGACCGCCGACCGGCTCAAGAACACCGGCGTCAGCGTGGTGCTGCTGGCGATCATGTTGCTCGCCCTCGTGGCGCTGGCGCGCAAGGTGCGGCGCTGGTGGATCCCGGCCGCCGTGGGCGCGTTCGCGCTCACCGTGGGCGTGTCGTACGTCTACCCGGTGGTGTTCGAGCCGCTGTTCAACGACTTCACCTCCATGCCGCAGGGCACGCTCCGGACGGAGCTGCTGGCCATGGCCGAACGGGACGGCGTCCCGGTCGAGGACGTGCTGGTCGCCGACGCCTCGCGGCGTACCACGGCGCTCAACGCGTACGTGTCGGGCTTCGGCGCCACGCGCCGCATCGTCGTCTACGACACGCTGCTCAAGGCGCCGGAGTCGGAGGTCGAGCTGGTGGTGGCGCACGAGCTGGGCCACGCCAAGCACGCCGACGTGCTCGACGGCACGCTGCTCGGCGGCCTGCTGGCCGGGTTCGGGGCGATCGGCCTGTTCCTGCTGGTCGGCCCGCTGCGGCGGCGTACGGGGATCGCGTCGGTGGCCGACCCGCGCGCGGTCGGCGTGCTCATGGGCGTGATGACCCTGGCCTCGCTGGTCTCCGACCCGGCCCAGAACCTGATCACGCGCCACGTGGAGGCGCGGGCCGACGTGCACGCCCTCGACCTGACCAGGGATCCGGCCACGTTCGTCGCGATGCAGAAGCGCCTGGCGATAACCAACATTTCCGACTTGTCGCCGGATGCGGTGGAATATGTGCTCTATGCCTCCCATCCATCCAGCCCCGAGCGCATCGCCATGGCCCGCTCGTGGGCGAGACTGAACGGCGTCCCCGAGCCGTGACCGACGTGGTCATCGTGACGAACGACTTCCCGCCCAGACCGGGCGGCATCCAGTCGTTCGTGCACGGACTCGCGCTCCGCACGCCGGGTGTGGCCGTCTACGCCCCCACCTGGCCGGGCTGCGAGGAGTTCGACCGGCGTCAGCCGTACCGGGTCGTGCGGCACCCGACGCGGCTGATGTTGCCCACCCCGGCCGTCGCGCGCGCGACGGCCGGGCTGGTGGCCGAGCACCGCGCCACGACCGTGGTCTTCGGCGCGGCCGCGCCGCTCGGCCTGCTCGCCCCCCGCCTGCGGGCGGCGGGCGCGCGGCGCGTGGTGATGCTCACCCACGGCCACGAGGCGTCGTGGGCGGGCGCGCCCGGCTTCCGCTCGGTGCTGCGCCGGATCGGCGCGCACGCCGACGTGGTGACCTACCTGGGCGACTACACGCGCGAGCGCCTGGCGGCGGCGATCCCCCCGCACAAGCTCGTACGGCTCGCGCCCGGCGTGGACACCGGCCAGTTCCACCCGGACGCGGCCAAGGCGGCGCTCGGCCTCGACGGCCGGCCGGTGGTGGCCTGCGTGTCCAGGCTGGTCCCGCGCAAGGGCCAGGACCAGCTCATCAGGGCCTGGCCCCGGGTGCTGCGCGCGGTGCCGGGCGCGGTGCTGCTGCTCGTCGGCGGCGGGCCGTACCGGGCGCGGCTGGAGCGCTTGGCGGGCGGGCACGAGTCCATCAGGTTCACCGGCACGGTCCCCGCCGCGAGCCTGCCCGGTTACTACGCGGCGGCCGACGTCTTCGCGATGCCCTGCCGTACCCGCTGGAACGGCGTGGACGTGGAGGGCCTCGGGATCGTGTTCCTGGAGGCGTCGGCGACCGGCCTGCCGGTGGTCGCGGGCAACTCCGGCGGCGCGCCGGACGCCGTACGGCCGGGGGAGACCGGGCTCGTCGTGGACGGCGAGGACGTCGCGGACGTGGCGCAGGCACTCGTCGACCTGCTCGGCGACCCCGGACGCGCCCGCAAGATGGGCACGTGCGGCCGCGACTGGATCACCCGCGAGTGGACGTGGGACCAGGCCGCCGCCCGCTTCCACGCCCTCCTCTGAGCCCTCCTCCTAACCTTTGGTGGACCCCAGCGTGAGCCCGGCGACGAACTGCTTGTGCAGGAGCTGGAAGACGATCAGCGTGGGCAGCGCCACCAGCACGGACCCGGCCGCCAGCAGGTTGTAGTCGGTGAAGAACTGGCCGCGCAGGTTGTTCAGCGCGGAGGTCACCGGCAGCTTGTCGCCCGAGGACATCAGCACCAGCGCCCACAGGAAGTCGTTGTACATCCAGGTGAACTGCAGGGTGGACAGCGCCGCCAGCACCGGCCGGCACAACGGCAGCGTGAGCCGCCAGTAGCGTTTCCACACGCTCGCCCCGTCCACGAGCGCCGCCTCGGTGATCTCCTCCGGGATCGTGCGCATGAAGTTCGCCATCACGAAGACGCAGAAGCCGAACTGGAACGCCACGTGGATGAGGATCAGCCCGAGGTAGGAGTCGTAGAGCGACTGGGAGTCCGACAACCAGGCGGGCAGCGGGACCAGCGTGTACAGGGTGTAGAGCGGGGTGATGAGCACCTGCGGCGGCAGCAGGTTCCCGGCGGTGAACACGATCAGCAGCACCTTGCGCCCGGGGATGCGCAGCCGCGCGATGGCGAACGCCGTGAACGAGGCCAGGAACAGCGTGACCAGCACGCCCGGGACGACGATGATCAGCGTGTTCAGGTAGTAGTGCGGCAGTTCGGCCTGGCCCCACGCCTTGGCGTAGTAGTCGAACGTGAGGTGCTCGGGCAGCGAGAAGTAGCCGAGCCTCGCCGTCTCCTCGTACGGCCGCAGCGAGGCGTAGACCGACAGGGCCAGCGGGAGGAGCCAGCCCAGCGCGACCAGCGCCAGGAAGGCGTGCAGCAGGATCCGCAGCGGCCGGACGGGCCGGCGCGCGGGCGCCCGCCGGTCCTGGGCCGGGGGAGCGGGGGCGGGCGCGGTGAGCGTCATCGCTCCTCCTTGAACAGCTGCGACAGGTACGTGACGATGAACCCGAGCGAGATCACCAGCAGGATCACGGCGATGGCCGAGCCGAAGCCGATGCGGCTGGCCTCGCCCACGATGTTCTCGGTGACCAGCACCGACAGCAGTTCCAGGCCGTTCCTGCCCTTGTTGATGGCGTAGACGATGTCGAACGCGCGCAGCGCCTCGATCACGGTGATGACCAGCACGATCACGTTGACCGGCCGCAGCGTCGGGAACACCACGCGGAAGAACGTCTGCGACTCGTTGGCCCCGTCGATGGCGGCGGCCTCCTTCAGCGCCGGGTCCACGGCCTTCAGCCCGGCCAGGTAGATGATCATGACGTAGCCGACGTGCCGCCAGCCGGCCGCGACCATCACGACCCAGATGTTGATCGACCGGTCGCCCAGCCAGTCCACGGTCAGCCCGGTCACCGCGTTCAGCACGCCGTAGTCGGAGGAGTAGACGAGCTGGGCGATGAAGCCGACCACGGCCAGCGACAACACGACGGGCAGGTACAGGGCGCTCTGGTAGACCCGCGACAGGCGCAGCCGCCGGTCCAGCAGCACCGCGCAGAACAGCCCGAACGGCGTGGCGACCAGCCCCAGGAAGCCCAGCCACAACACGTTGTTGCGGACGGCCGACCAGAACGGCGGATACTCGGTGGCCAGGTCGTGGTAGTTGCGCCCGCCCACCCACTCGATCGGCCCGATGCCGTTCCAGTCGGTGCCGGACAGCGCGGCGGAGGCCAGCGTGGGCCCCCAGATGAGACCCACGTTGACGATGACGGCCATCCCCAGCCCGATGACCAGGATGGTCACGTCGCGGGCGGAGTAGCGACGGGTTTTGACGGTCATCAGCGGAAGATGTTGGCCTTCTGCTTCTCGATGCTCACCAGCAGGGAGTCGATCTCGTCCGGCTTGCCGACGAACGACTGCAGGGACGGGATCATCACGGTGGAGGCGAAGTCGGGGCGGGTGTCGCGGTCGAGGAACTGGGCCAGGTGGGTGGCCTGGGAGACCAGCTCGGCGCCGCGCTTCTGCAGGGCGCTGTAGCCGCCGGTGTCGGCCTTGGAGCTGGCCGCGAGCGTGCCGGGGTCGAGCTTGGTGGCCTCGTTCTGGGAGGAGCCCTTGGCCAGGTGCTTGAGCAGCGCCTTGGCGCCGTCCACGTTCCTGGCCTTGGCCGAGATCATGTAGCCGTCGATGGGGGCGTCGATCGAGTCGGTGCCGTAGGCGGGGTTGATCTCGGGGAAGGTGAAGAAGTCGATGTCGTCGCGGTCGGCCTCGGGGAACTGCTGGGCGACGAACATGCCGAGCAGCATCATGCCGGTCTTCTTCTGCGCGAGCGACTGCCCGGCCTCCTGCCACGTACGCCCGAGCGCGGCCGGCTGGTGGTACTCCATCAGCCCCCGCCAGGTGTCGAACACCTGCTTGACCCGGGGGTCGGTCCACGACTCCTTGCCCGCCATGAGCGAGATGTGGAAGTCGTAGCCGTTCGTACGCATGTTCAGGATGTCGAACGTGCCCATCGCCGGCCAGCCGTCCTTGTCGGCGAACGCGAACGGGATCAGCCCGTCGGCCTTCATCTTCCTGGCCAGCGCGGTGAGCTCGTCCAGGGTCTTGGGGGGCTCGTACCCCTTGGACTGCCACACGCTCTTGCGGTAGAAGACCGCCCACGGGTAGTAGGTGAACGGCACGAAGTACTGCTTGCCGTCGACGCCGGTCGACTGGTCCTTGAACGCCTGCGTGTAGTCGCCCCCGATCTCCTGCCACACGTCGGAGATGTCGGTCGCGAGCCCCTGCTCGGCGAAGAACTGCATCCGGTATCCGGCGAACCAGGTGAACACGTCGTCGGGCGTGCCCTTGAGATAGCGGTTGATGTTCTCCTGGAACGTGTTGTGGTCCACCGTGTTGATCTTCGTGGTGGCCTGGGTGAAGCCCTTGAGCACGGTCTCCAGGGACTTCTTGGGGATCTCGTCCGAGGCGTTGGATCCGATCGTGACCGTGCCCAGGCCGTTCGAGGACCTGCCGGGCGCGGTGGAGGTGCTGTCGGACCCGCAGCCGACGAGAACGGCGGGCACGCCGAACGCGGCGGCTCCGAGAAGTAGATGGCGGCGGGAGATCGGCATGCGTTGGTCCATGATGGTTCCTCCTTGCCGGACCCTTCAGATTCCCCCGAGTTCGCTCACACCCATTCATCGAAAGACGAACATCTACGACTGTCAACGCACGTTTTCATGACGGTTTCGACGCATTCACCGGGTCGGTGCCATGTCATGATGCGAACGGGATGGTGTCGGAACCTGTTGGGATCTGGTGATGCGATGCTCGCCCCACAGCGTCAGCAGGCGATTCTGGACCTCGTCCGGCAGAACGGCGGCGTCCGGGTCGTGGACCTGGTGCGCACGTTCGGCGTCTCCGACATCACGATCCGGCGCGACCTGGAGACGCTGGCCGACCGGGGCCTGCTGGCCAAGGTGCACGGCGGCGCCACCACCATCGGCTCCACGAACGAGCCCGGCTTCGCCGCGAAGTCCGTCCAGCAGGAGGAGGAGAAGCGGGCCATCGCCGGCCACGCGGCCACACTGGTACGCCCGGGGACGGCCGTGGCCCTGTCGGCCGGCACCACCACCTGGACGCTCGCCCACCACCTGGGCTCGGTCGTCGGCCTGACCATCGTGACGAACTCCGTCCGGATCGCCGACGTCTTCCAGCACACCGGCCGGCCCGACCAGACGGTCGTGCTCACCGGCGGCGTACGCACCCCCTCGGACGCGCTCGTCGGCCCGGTCGCCGTGGCCGCGATCCGGCAGCTCAACGTGGACCTGCTCTTCCTGGGCGTGCACGGCATGACCGTCCGGGCGGGCTTCACCACCCCGAACATGATGGAGGCCGAGACCGACCGGGCCCTGGTCGAGGCGGCCTCCCGGCTGGTGGTCCTGGCCGACCACACCAAGTGGGGCACGGTGGGCATCAGCACGATCGCCGAACTCGGCGAGGCCGACGTGGTCATCTCCGACACCGGCCTGCCGGGGCCGGCCAGGGACGCGCTGTCGGAGCGTGCGGGCCGGCTCGTCCTGGCGGACACGCGGCCCGTCACCAGATGACGGGCCGCGCCGTCGGCGTCGGCGGTACACCCGGCCTCACGCGGCCGCCGCCGAGAGCCGGTCGTACTGCTCGTCGGAGAGCTTGACCGACAGGGCGGCCACGTTCTCCTCCAGGTGCCCGATCGAGGACGTGCCCGGGATCGGGATCACGGTGGGGGAGCGTCGCAGCAGCCAGGCGAGCGACGCCTGGGCCGGGGTGACGCCGATCTCGGCCGCCACCGCCGCCAGCGGCGTGCCGGGCCCGGCGTGGGAGCCCGCCGCGATCGGGAAGAACGGCAGGAACGCGATGCCGTGCGTGGTGGCGTGCTCCACGACGTCCTCGTGCTGCCGGGCGGCCAGGTTGTACAGGTTCTGCACGGCCGCGATCGGCGTGATCTCCGCCGCCTGGCGCAGTTCCTCGGCGCTCACCTCCGACAGGCCGATGTGCCGGACCTTACCCTCGTCCCTGAGCTGCTTGAGCGCGCCGATCTGGTCGGCGAGCGGGTAGGCGGGGTCGAGGCGGTGGAGCTGCAGCAGGTCGATGCGCTCCACCCGCAGCCGCCGCAGGCTCAGCTCGGCCTGCTGGCGCAGGTAGGCTGGGTGGCCGAGCGGCACCCACTCGGCGGGCGAGGGCCGCAGCACGCCGATCTTGGTGGCCACCGCCACCCCGTCCCCGTACGGGTGCAGCGCCTCGGCGATCAGCTCCTCGCCGGCGCCGAGCGCGTAGGAGTCGGCGGTGTCGAAGAGGTTCACGCCCACCTCGACAGCCCTGCGCAACAGGGCCACGGCCCCCGCCCGGTCCGCCGGGGCCCGCCAGATGGGCGCCTCCAGAGCCGAACGCGCCGGGTCGGGGGCGTCGGCCAGCCGCATGGCCCCGTAGCCGATGCGGCGTACCTCCAGGTCTCCGCCAATAGTGAACGTCTGTACAGTTTCGCGAGGAATTTCTCTCATGGACGTCACGCTAGAAGCTCACATAGATGTGAGATGCAAGCGGGTGTGAGGAGCATCACGTGAAGATCGGCACGCTCTCCGCGGAGACCGGGGTCAGCCCCCGGCTGCTGCGCTACTACGAGGAGCAGGGGCTGCTGACCTCGTACCGGGCCGAGGGCGGCCACCGGCGCTACGACCTGGACGCGCCCGTCGTGGTCCGGCGCATCCGTACGCTGCTCGCCGCCGGCCTGCCGACCAGAGTGATCAAGGACGTGCTCCCGTGCGCCTCCGGCTCCGGCGAGGTGCTGGACGCGTGCACGCTCGACCGGCTCCGCGGCCGGCTCACCGGCCTGGACGAGCAGCTCGCCGAGCTCACCGCCACCCGCCAGGCCCTGTCCGCGATCCTGACCGCCACCGAACGCGCCGGCACCCTGGCCGGAGCCGCCGCCTGACATCCGGGGCCGGGGCAGACGAGTGTCACCTTGAGGGGTGATGTCACGCTCTGTGCCTGATGTCTAGAGTTCGACACATGGCGGACCGCCCCCGGATGACCCTGCCGACGATGCTGGTGCTGCGCGTGCTGCTGGCCGACCCGGCCGAACGCCGCTACGGGCTGGAACTGTGCGAGCTCACACGCCAGCACTCCGGCACCGTCTACCCGATCCTGGCCCGGCTGGAGCGCGAGTTCGGCTGGCTCGAACGCCGTGTGGAGTCCCCGGCCGAGCACCTGCCCGAAGGACGCCGCGCCCGCCACTACTACGTACTGACCGAGGAAGGCGCCGTACGCGCCCGCGCCGCCCTCGACGAGGCCGAGCGCTCGCGTACGGTCCCCAGCCTCCGGACGGCGACGACATGACCGGCCCGCCCACCCCGCCGCCCTGGCTCCGCGCCGGGCTCACGGCCAGATTCACCTCCGGCGAGCGTGACAGGATCCGGCGCGCCCACGAGTTCGCCGCCCGCCGCCACGCCGGTCAGGTACGCAAGAGCGGCGATCCGTACATCACCCACCCGGTCGCCGTGGCGGAGATCGCCCTCGACGCCGGCCTCGACTGCGACGTCGTCTGCGCCGCCCTGCTGCACGACGTGATCGAGGACACCGGATGCGAGGCCGGGCTGATCCGCGCGGAGTTCGGTGACGAGGTGACGGCCCTGGTGGAGGGCATGACCGCGCTGGAACGCGGGCCCGAGCAGGCGGTTCTCGACGTGGCCGACGACCGCGTCCTCGCGCTGAAGGTGTTCGACCGGCTGCACAACATGCGTACCCTCCAGCCCCTCGACCAGGCGAGGCGGGAGCTGAAGAGCCGGCAGACCCTCGCCGTCGTCGCCCCGGTCGCCGCGCGGCTCGGCCTGCGGGCCGTCGCGGCCGAGCTCGAATCGATCGCCCGCCGCAACCTGCCCGGGGACACGGCCTGTCGCGTGCTCGCCCTCGGCTCGCTGCTCCTGCCCAGGGCCCACAGGGACACTCACCTGGACGAATGGCTGGGCGAGCTCGACGTGCTGCGGGACCGCCGGGCCCGCGCCCGCTTCGCGTTCGGGCTGGTACGCGCCCTGCCCGCGCTGTCACTGACCCTGCGCCGCCCACCCTCCGGCGCCACACCCGCCCCGCTGCCGATCGCGCAGCTCCGGGCCACCGGGCGCAGGGTCCTGTGCTGGATCCTGCGGTCGGAGCTGCGTACGTGGACCCCGCTGACGCTGCTGCTGGCCTGGGTGGTGCTGGCGGCCGCGCGGAACAGCCCGGCCGACGCGGTGGTCACCCTCATCACCGTGCCTCCCGTCCTGCACGCGGGCGTCAGGAGCCTGCGCGCCAGGCTCGGCCCCCCACCGTGAGCACGGCGGACCGGCCGAGCCGCCACCCGGCGGGTCAGTGGCCGTAGAGCTCTTCGATCTCCTTGGCGTAGTCGCGCATCACCAGGTTGCGCTTGACCTTGAGCGTCGGCGTCAGGTGGCCGCTCTCCTCGGTGAGGTCGCCGTCGAGGATCGTGAACTTCTTGATCTGCTCGGCCTTCGACACCGTGCCGTTGGCCCGGTCGACCGCCTGCTGGATCTGCGCCAGGACCGCCGGATCGGTACGCAGCTCGGCCGCGCTCTGTCCGGCGGGGCTCGCCTCGGGGTCGAGCGTGATCAGCGCGCCGACGAACGGGCGCCCCTCGCCGACGATCATGGCCTGGGAGATCAGCGGGTGGGCGCGCAGCGCGTCCTCCAGCGGGCCGGGGGCCACGTTCTTGCCCGCGGCCGTCACCAGGATCTCCTTCTTGCGGCCGGTGATGCGCAGGTAGCCGTCGGCGTCGAGCTCGCCCACGTCGCCGGTGTGGTACCAGCCGTCGGCGTCGACCGCCTCGGCGGTGGCCGCGTCGTTCTTCCAGTAGCCCTGGAAGACGTTACGGCCCTTGGCCAGGATCTCGCCGTCGTCGCCGATGCGGATCGTGACGCCGGGCAGCGGCTTGCCGACCGTGCCGATCTTGTTGGCGCCCGGCATGTTGACCGAGACCGGGGCGGAGGTCTCGGTCAGGCCGTAACCCTCGAAGACCTCGATGCCGACGCCCCTGAAGAAGTGGCCGAGCCGCTCGCCGAGCGCCGAGCCGCCGGAGACCGCGGCCGACAGCCGGCCGCCGGTGGCCGCGCGCAGCTTGCCGTAGACGAGCCGGTCGAACAGCGCGTGGCGCAGCCGCAGCCCGAGCGGCGCGCCGCCCGAGCTCTCGGCCTTGCTCCAGGCCACCGCCACGTCGGCGGCACGGGCGAAGATCTTGCCCTTGCCGCCCGCGAGGGCCTTCTGCTCGGCGCCGTTGTAGACCTTCTCGAACACCCGCGGCACGCCCAGCAGGAACGTGGGCTTGAAGTCCTGGAGATCCGGGGCGACGTTCTTCATGTTCGGGGTGTGGGCCATGATCGCGCCCGACTCGACCAGCACCACCTGGATCATCCGCGCGAAGATGTGCGCGAGCGGCAGGAACAGCAGCGCCGCTGGGTCCTTCGAGCTGAACAGCCGGTCCAGCGGCCCGCGCAGCACGTTGAGCGCGGTGAACAGCAGGTTGTCGTGCGTGATCCGGCAGCCCTTGGGACGGCCGGTGGTGCCCGAGGTGTAGACGACGGTGGCCAGGTCGGCGGAGACGACCTTCTTCCTGCGCTCCTCCACGGCCGAGTCGGGCACGCCGTCGGCCTCCAGCCGCCCCTCGACCCGCCAGATCGCCTTCAGCTCCGGCGCCGCCTCGCGTACGGTCTCCTCGTGCGCGTCGAGCTCGACGAAGGCCGCCTTGGCCTCGCTGTCGGCCAGGATCCAGCGGACCTGCTCCACCGAGGAGGTCTCGTAGATGGGCACGGTGACCCCGCCCACGGACCAGATGGCGTAGTCGACCAGCGTCCACTCGTAGCGCGTGCGCGACATCAGCGCGACCCGGTCGCCGTGCTCGATCCCGGCCGCGATGAGCCCCCTGGCCACCTCGACCACCTGGTCGCGGAACTCGCCCGCGGTCACGACGGGCCAGCCGCCGTCGGTCTTGCGGCGCATGATCACGGTGCCGGGCTCCCGCTCGGCCCGGTCGAAGACCGTGTCGGGCAGGCTCGCTGAGGCAGGCACATCGACCAGGACGGGGACGCTGTACTCGCGCACGAACTTTCAACTCCTCTTCGGGGACGGCCTGGACGTTACCGCCTTAAGTTACGCACCGGTAGCTTCGTCATGGGAGCGTTATGAAGGGCATTCATCACGCTAGCAGCCGCCCCACCTAGGATTTCCCCATGAGGGTCCACGTGGTGAGTGACGTTCACGGCAGGGCCGACGCGCTGGCCAGGGCGGGTGACGGCGCCGACGCGCTGATCTGCCTGGGCGACCTGATCCTCTTCATCGACTACGACGACCACGCCAACGGCATCTTCGCCGACCTGTTCGGCGAGGAGCGGGCCGCCGAGTTCATCGCCCTGCGCACGGCCAAGCGCTTCGAGGAGGCCAGGGCCATGTCGGCGCGCCTGTGGGCCACCCTCGACGGCGACCCCCGCGAGCACGTCGAACGCAACGTCCGCGCCCAGTACGCCACCCTCTTCGCCGCCATGCCCACCCCCGCCTACCTCACCTACGGCAACGTCGATCTGCCCCGCCTGTGGCCCGACTACCTCAGGCCCGGCCACCAGGTGCTCGACGGGCAGGTGGTGGAGATCGGCGGCCTGCGCTTCGGGTTCGTCGGCGGCGGGCTCAAGACCCCCTACCGCACCCCGTACGAGATCGGCGACGAGGAGTACGCCGCCAAGGTCGAGGCGGTCGGCGAGGTCGACGTGCTGTGCTGCCACATCCCGCCCGCCCTGCCCGAGTTGCTCTACGACGTCGTGGCCCGGCGGTTCGAGCGCGGCAGCGAGGCGACGCTGGCGGCGATCCGGCGTACCCAGCCGCGTTACGCCCTGTTCGGCCACGTGCACCAGCCCCTCCACCGCCGTGCCCGCGTCGGCCGTACCGAGTGCGTGAACGTCGGCCACTTCCGCGGCAGGGGTGAGCCGTTCGTCCTGGAATGGTGAGCGGGGCGGCCGGTGACCGGCGCTCCGCCGCAACGGGCGGTTTCTGCATTACGGTGGTCGCATGGCTGATCGCACCACTTCGAGCACCACCATCGGCGCCGGTCGCGCCGAGGTCATGGCGGTCATCGCCGACTTCCCCGCCTATCCGGAATGGGCAGGTTCGATCAAGAGCGCCGAGGTCGTCACCACGGGCGCCGACGGCCGGGCCGAGCAGGTGCGGTTCGTCCTCGACGCGGGCGTGATCAACGACACCTACACCCTCGCCTACACCTGGGAGGGCGACGAGGGCGTGCGCTGGCAGGTGGTCGAGCCGGGCCGGATGGTGGGCGACCTGCGCGGAAGTTACCAGCTCGCCGAGACGGGCAGAGGCACCGACGTGACGTACGAGCTCACCGTCGACCTCACGGTGCCCATGATCGGCATGATCAAGCGCAAGGCCGAGAAGGTGATCGTGGACACCGCGCTGAAGGGACTGAAGAAGCGCGTCGAGGGCCGTCCCCGGTGAGCCCGCGGGTCCTGCTCTTCACCGGCAAGGGCGGCGTGGGCAAGACCACCGCCGCCGCCGCGACCGCCACGCTGGCCGCCGAGCGCGGGCTCAAGACGCTGATCGTCTCCACCGACACCGCCCACTCGCTGGCCGACGCGCTCGCCGTCGAGCCGGGCGAGATCGCGCCGGGCCTCCACCTCCACCAGGTCGACACGCAGAAGACCCTGGAACGCCACTGGGGCGAGCTGCAGCACTACGCCAGGGGCGTGCTGAGCGAGCTGGGCCTCGACGAGATCACCTCCGAGGAGATCACCGTGCTGCCCGGCGCGGAGGAGGTCATCGCCCTGCTGGAGCTGCGCGAGCACGCCCGCCAGGGCGGCTGGGACGTCATCGTGATCGACTGCGCCCCCACGGCCGAGACGCTGCGCCTGCTCGCGCTGCCCGAGGCGCTCGACTGGCACGTCACCAGGCTCATGCCGGTCGGCCGCAAACTGGTCAAGGTCATCTCGCCGTTCGTGCGCAGCGTGGCCCGGGTCAGCGCGCCGGGCGAGGACGTCATGAGCGCCGCCGAACGTTTCCACCGCGGGCTGATGGAGGTGCGCGAGCTGCTCACCGGCGACAGCGCGTCCGTGCGGCTCGTGCTCACCCCCGAGGCCGTGGTGCTCGCCGAGGCCAGGCGCACCCTCACCTCGCTCAACCTCTACGGCTACCGCGTCGACGCGGTCGTCGCCAACCGCGTCTTCCCCGCCGAGGGCGCCGACGAGTGGCGGGCCACCTGGGTGGAGGCCCAGTCGAGGTTGCTGGCCGAGGCCGAGGAGTCGTTCGCGCCGCTGCCCGTGCACACCATCCCCTACCTGCCCGCCGAGCCGGTCGGCCGGCACGCGCTGGCCGAGGTGGGCGCCGCCCTCTACGGCGCGGCCGACCCGTTCGCGGCCCCGGCCGTCGAGCCGCCGCTGCGGCTGAGCGCCGACGAGCTGACGCTCTCGCTGCCGGGCGCCGACCGCGACGACATCGACCTGGCCCGCAAGGGCGACGAACTCATCATCACCGCCGGCCCGTACCGCAGGATCCTGGCGCTGCCCGCGGCGCTGGCCCGCAGGAAGATCGGCTCTGCCGCGCTCCGCGGCGGCGTGCTGAGAATACGGTTCAGTGTGGGGAGCGAATCCGCCGCCGAATGAGTTGAGCAGGATGAGCGACCCATACGCAGGGAGGGCCAAGATGACCGAGAACAACGACAGGGATCCGATCGGCACCGTCGCCGACGAGGCGCGCAAGCTGTTCGAGACGATCCAGGGGCGCGCCACGCGCCAGGTCGGCAAGACCGTCTACAACTCCTTCACGGGCGGCGGCGCCCGCAAGGAGAAGGACGTGTGGAGCGAGGCGGTGTCCGAGCCCCACGACGAGTACATCTGCCGCGCCTGTCCGGTGTGCCGGGCGATCGCGGCCCAGCGTGAGTCGGGCTCCGACGTGACCGGGCACCTGGTGGCCGCGGGCGGCGAGCTGTTCGCCGCGGTACGCGGGGCGTTCGACGCGCTGAGCAGGCCCGCCCCCCGCGGGCCGCGCGACACCCGCGACCGCGATCGCGGCGACGTGGAACACATAGATCTGGGATAGGGAGACACGCGGCATGCTCACGATCGGTGTCGACATCGGCGGTACCAAGGTCGCCGCGGGCGTGGTCGACGACAACGGAGAGATCGTCGAACACACCCTGAGGCCGACCGCGGCCGACCAGCCCGACGTGGTCGCCGAGACGGTGGCGGACGTCGTCCGTGAGCTGTCCAGGGGCAGGGACGTCGAGGCGGTCGGCGTCGGCGCGGCCGGGTTCGTCGACGAGACCCGCTCGGTCGTGCGCTTCGCCCCCAACCTCGCCTGGCGCGAGGAGCCGCTGCAGAAGAAGATCAGCGACCTGGTCGGCCTGCCCGTCGTGATCGAGAACGACGCCAACGCCATGGCCTGGGGCGAGACCAGGTTCGGCGCCGGACGCGGCCAGTCCCACGTGGTGTGCCTGACCCTCGGCACCGGCATCGGCGGCGGCATCGTCATCGACGGCGCCCTCTACCGCGGCCGCTGGGGCATGGGCGCCGAGCTCGGCCACATGCAGGTCGTGCCCGACGGCCGGGTGTGCGGTTGCGGCAACATCGGCTGCTGGGAGCAGTACGCCAGCGGCCAGGCCCTGGTCAAGGAGGCCAGGGAGATCGCGGCCAGGCAGCCCGAACGCGCCGAGATCCTGCTCGGCCTGGCCGGCGGCCGGATCGAGGGCGAGGAGGTCACCGAGGCCGCCCGGCTGGGCGACAAGGTCTCGCTGGCCGCCTTCCGCAGCCTGGCCGACTGGCTCGGGCAGGGCATGGCCGACCTGGCCGCCGTGCTCGATCCCGGCTGCTTCATCGTCGGCGGCGGCGTCTCGCGGGCCGCCGACCTGTTCCTCGACGAGGCCCGCGAGGTGTTCGCCAGGCAGCTCACCGGCCACGGCCACCGGCCGCTCGCCGAGATCCGGCTGGCCGAGCTGGGCGCGTCCGCGGGTGTCGTGGGGGCCGCCGACCTGGCCAGACGGCGTTAGCGCGTGCTGGTCAGGGTCGCCTCGTACAACGTGCGGAGCATGCGGGACGACGTGCCCGCGCTGCGCCGGGTGGTCGCCGCGATGCGGGCCGACCTGGTCTGCGTCCAGGAGGCCCCCAGGTTCGCCCGGTGGCGGGCCAGGCGCCGGGCCCTGGCCGAGGCCGGCGGGCTGCGGGTGATCACCCCCGGCCGGGCGGGCGGCGTGTGCGTGCTGGCCGGGTCGCGCGCCCGCGTGCTGGAAGCGCGGCTCCATCGGCTCAAGGCGTTCCCCGGGCTGGAACGCCGGGTGCTCGCCGTCGCCGTCGTCGAGATCGGCGGCGCGCGGCTGGCCGTCGGCTCGCTCCACCTCGACCTCCACCACGCCGCCCGGCTGCGGCACGCGGGCGAGGCCATGTCCCACCTGGAACGTACGGCCGCCGCGCACGGCGCCGCGATCGTGGTCGGCGCCGACGTCAACGAGGGGCGGCACCAGCCGGCCTGGCGTTTCCTGGCCGCCCGGCTGTCCGACTGCCACGCCGCCGCGCCCGCCGGCGACGGCCTGACCTTCCCCGCCGCGCGGCCCGCCGAACGCATCGACGCGGTCTTCGCCGCGCGCGAGGCACACGTCGTGTCCTGCGGGGGAGTGGTGGCCGGGAACGCCGATCTGGCCGGGGCCAGCGACCATCTGCCGGTGCTCGCGGAGTTGCAGGTTGGACTCTGACGGGCGAGTCGCGCGGGCCAACCCGTAGCATTTGTTCATGACCCGTCGCTCTCAGCGGCGTGCGCTCTCTATCCTTCTGGCGACGTCCGTGGCCTTGCCGCAGGTCACGCCCGCCGCGCATGCCGAGCCCCGCCCCGCCGCAGAGGCGTGGCAGAAGTCGACGAGCGCGCGCCTCGACGCGGACGGCTCGCTCTCCGACGTGCTCGCCGTCTCGCCAGGAGACGTGTGGGCCGTCGGCCAGCAGGAGATCTGGGACGTCTGGAAGAACCGCGGCACGATCCGCCACTGGAACGGCTCCGCCTGGAGCGAGGTGAGCGTGCGCGACGCCACCGCCTCGGGCAACCTGCGCGGCCTGGCCGCCGCCGGCGCCTCCGACGTGTGGGCGGTCGGCGACGGCCACGACGGCCTGCCCTACCTGGCCAACGGCGACGTCACCGGCTTCGACCGGGTCCGCCCCCAGGGGCTGCACGCCGGCGACTGGCTGGGCGGCATCGACGCCAAGCCCGGCCGGGTGGTCGCGGTCGGCAGCCGGGAGAAGAACGGGCTCATCCTCACCGGCCAGGGCAACACCTGGACCGTTCAGGAGACCAAGGAGAAGGGCGCGCTCTACGCGGTCTCCTCCGGCTTCGCCGTCGGCGACACCGGCGGCGCGCCGCTGATCATGCACTACACGTCGGGCACCTGGAAGTCGATGTCCGTGCCCGCCGTCCCCGGCGGCTACCTGCGCGACATCCAGGTCGACAGCTCCAAGCGGGCGGTGGCCGTCGGCGGCGTCTACCACGGCCCCGGCGAGATCTCGCCGCTCGTCCTCACCTGGAACGGCAAGCGCTGGCAGCGGCTGACGATCCCCGCCACCGACGCCCGCCTCTACGGCGTCACCGGCGACGGCAAGGGCCGCTACTGGATGACCGGCTACGACCCGGCGCAGGCGGCCCAGCCGTTCGTGATGCGCTGCGAGAAGGACACCTGCCAGATCATCCGCGGCGCCGCCGAGAAGGGCCGCAGCAGCGTACGCCTCCAGGCGGCGGCCTACCTGGCCGGCAAGGGCACGCTCTGGGCGGTCGGCCACGCGGTCGACACGGCCGACCGGTACACCGACGTCGTGGAGTCCTTCGCGCCGAGGACCACCACGGCCAAGTCGTAGCGCGCCGCCAAGTTGTAGCGCGCCGCCCTACAGGACGGCGCCGTTCAACAGGACCGCTCTACTGGGCCGTTCTACAGGACGGCGCCGTCGTCCCAGCCCGAGTCGTTGGGCGGGCCGTCGCCCATGCGCACGACCAGCGCCACGAACCCCCCGATGAACGCCGCCACCGCGGTGAACAGCGCCCAGCCCTCCATCTGCCAGCTCGCCATCGCCGCCACCAGCAGATAGGCCGGCCCGCCGAACAGGGCCACCCACGCGAGCTTGGTCGGCAGGTCGAGCTTGGGCAGCGGGGGCGGGGGAGGCGGCTCGAAGTGCCCCTCGTCCTCGTCTTCGTCGTCCTGGTCGCGCTCGGGCTCGTCCTGGTCGAGCTCGGCCTCCTCGGAGGGTTTGACCACCCTGCGGGTGGGCTCGGCGGGCACGTTCTCGCTGTCCGGCCATGGCTGGTCGGCCGAGTCACGCTCGGCTGTGTCGTTGAAGGACGCGACGATCTGCCGCCAGACCTCGTCCTCGTCACTCTGGGGCGTCACCTAGATGGGCCTCTCCGCAGCGATCGCGACTTCCCCCTGGGTGCGATCAGTCCCTCTGCAAGGGTACCGAGGCATGTGTCCGGATGAAGTCGAGGCTACCGGCAAAGATCCTGTCGGCATCGTTGTCAAGCGTCGCAACATGGTAGCTATCGGTAAGCTCCTCGATCGTGGCCTGCGGGACCTTCTGGCGAATGATCGCCACACTCGTCGGTTTCACCACGTGGTCGTCGCGGCTGTGGAAGACCAGCAGCGGCTGGGTGACCTTCGCCAGGTCGGCCTGCACCAGCGACCACAGCCCCGGCAGCGACGCGGCCGCCTTGACCGGCGTACGGTCGTAGGCCAGCTCGGTCACGCCGGGCTTCTTGACGTCGTTGGCGACGCCGGGCACCGACGGCAGGAACCACTTCAGCAGCGGAGCCAGCCTCATCAGCGGCACGTCACTGGCGATGGAGGGATTGACCACCATCACGCCTCTGACCGCGTCCCCGTGCACCTCGGCCAGCCGCAGGGCCAGGCAGCCGCCCAGCGACAGGCCCGCCACGAACATCTCCGCGCAGCGGCCCTGGAGGTCGGCGAACGCCTTCTCGACCTCGGCGTACCAGTCCTCCCAGCGGGTGCGGTTCATCTCCTGCCACGTGGTGCCGTGGCCGGGCTGGCGGGGCAGCGACACGCTGACCCCGTGGCCGGCCAGATATTCGGCCCACGGCCGCAGGGACTGCGGCGTGCCGGTGAACCCGTGGCACAGCAGCACACCGACCTGACCCGCTTGGTGGTGGTAGGGCTCCGCGCCTGGCATGAGCGGCATAACAGCTCCTCCACGCAATTTCATCCCGGAACTGCCCGATCGTCGCACGATCCGGGGTGATTGTGCGAGAGCTGGTGTAGTTGCATCTCGCCAGGGATGGGAAGATGACTCTGCTCCATCATGATGTCCTGAGGAAGAGGTGGCCGGGTGTTCTACTGGGTGGTCAAGGCCATCTTGACGCCGTTCCTCCTGACGATCTTCCGTCCCTGGACGGAAGGCGGGGACAACGTGCCCAAGGAGGGGCCCGCGATCCTGGCCGGCAACCACCTCTCCTTCGCCGACCACTTCTTCGGGCCGCTGCAGATCCGCCGCAAGGTGATCTCGCTCGGCAAGGCCGACTACTTCACCGGCACCGGCATCAAGGGCTTCTTCACCCGGCTGTTCTTCAGCGGCGTCGGCACCGTGCCGATCGACCGCTCCGGCGGCAAGGCCAGCGAGGCCGCGCTCCGCACCGGCCTGCGCGTCCTGCGCGAGGGCCACATCCTCGGCATCTACCCCGAGGGCACCCGTTCGCCCGACGGCCGCCTCTACAAGGGCAAGACGGGCGTGGCCCGGCTCGCGCTGGAGTCGCGGGTGCCGGTCATCCCGTGGGCCATGGTCAACACGTACGAGATGATGCCGCCCGGCCGGATCTTCCCCAAGTTCGGCATCCGTCCTGGCGTCCGGTTCGGCAAGCCGCTCGACTTCTCCCGCTACTACGGCATGGAGGACGACCGGCTGGTCCTGCGCGCGGTCACCGACGAGATCATGTACGCCCTGATGGAGCTGTCCGGTCAGGAGTACGTCGACAAGTACGCCGCCAGCGCCAGGGTCGAGATGGAACGTGCCGCACGGGCCGCGGCCAAGGCTAGCTCCTGAGGGCCTGCTCGCTCTTCGTCATCGCGCTGGTCAGTGAGGCCAGCTCCGCCCGGCTGAGCCGGTCGATCAGGTAGTCGCGCACGACCGCCACGTGCCCCGGCGCGATCCGTTCCAGGCAGCGCGTGCCAGCCTCGGTGAGCACGGCCAGCACCCCGCGATCGTCGGACGGGCAGGTGGCCCGCTCCACCAGCCCCGCCTTCTCCAACTGCGTGATCTGGTACGTCAGCGCGCTCTTCGACACCACCACGCCCCTGGCCAGCTCCGTCATGCGCATCTGACGGCCGGGGGCCTCCGACAGGCGCGCCAGGATCTCGTACTGCGGGTGTGTCAGCCCCGCGGCGCTCTTGAGCTGCTCCTCGATGCGCCGTTCCAGGAGGTGGGAGGCCGTCAGGAAGGCGCGCCAGGCGGCCATCTCCGTCTCGTCAAGCCAGCGGGTGTCCGTCACGTCCCAAGTGTACTTGTTGTTCACTTTTGAACTACCGGTAGAGTGGTTGTTCAAATCTGAACAACTCCCTGGGGGGATTCCATGATCGACCGGGCGCGTCCTTTCGCCCTGCTGCTCGCCAGGATCGCCATCGGGGCGATCTTCCTGGTGCACGGCTACCAGAAGTTCGCCGACATGGGCATCGCGGGCACCGTCAAGTTCTTCGAGTCCGCGGGCATTCCGCTGGCGGGGCTGGCCGCGCCCGCCGTGGCGGTGCTGGAGGTGGTCGGCGGGCTCGCGCTGATCCTCGGCGTGGCGCTGCCGATCGCGGGCACGCTGCTGGCCCTCAACATGATCGGAGCGATGGTGTTCGTCCACGCCTCCAACGGGTTCGGCGCGGGGGAGGGGGGCTACGAGTTCGTGCTGGCGCTGGCGGCGGCGAGCCTGGCCGTCGGATTCACCGGCGGCGGCGCCCTGTGCCTCGACCGCGTCCTCAACCGGAGCCGCGACACGGCCACGGCCACGGCCACCGCCTAGAACCCGTCCCGGCCGCCACCCCTGCGCAAGGCCCGCGTGAGGGCCTTGCGCGGGGGTGGCTCGCGCCGGGGTCAGGTCAGGTGGGCGCGG
Source organism: Nonomuraea spiralis (assembly GCF_014648435.1). Taxonomy (GTDB): domain Bacteria; phylum Actinomycetota; class Actinomycetes; order Streptosporangiales; family Streptosporangiaceae; genus Nonomuraea; species Nonomuraea spiralis. Next base: position 181,531 of record NZ_BMRC01000006.1, on the reverse strand, counting down.
ATCTGCCGGATGTGGTCGGGGGTCGTACGGCAGCAGCCGCCGATCAGCGACGCCCCGGCGCGTTCCCACTCCTTGGCGGCCAGGCCGTACTCCACCGGGTCGGACAACCCGAGCCACCGCCGCCGCTCCGCGTCCCACGTCTCGCCCGAGTTCGGGTAGACCACCACAGGCAGGCCGCCGGAAAGGCGGCCGATCAGCCCGGGGATGTGCCGCGGCGCCGTGCAGTTGACGCCCACCGCCACCACCTGCGGATTGCCGGAGAACAACGCGGCGGCCCGGTCTATCGGGGTGCCGTCGCTGATCCGCTCGGCGTCGCGGCAGGAGAAGCTCACCCACGCCTTGACCTCCGGCGTGGACGCCAGCAGCCCGGCCAGCGCGCGCGCCTCGGCGTAGGACGGGATGGTCTCGCAGGCCAGCAGGTCGGCGCCGGCCGCGGCCAGGATCTCCCAGCGCGGGCGGTGCCAGGCCAGCAGGCCGTCCTCGTCGAGGTCGTAGTCGCCGGTGTACTCGGCGCCGTTGGCCAGATAGGCGCCATATGGGCCGACCGAGGCCGCCACCAGGCCGCGGCCCGCCTCGTCGCGGGCCTGCCCGGCCAGCTCGACCGACAGGCTGATCAGCCGCTCGGCCTCGGCCCGGTCGAGCCCGCGCCGCTGGAAGCCGGGGACGGTGGCCTGGTAGCTCGCGGTGGTGGCCACGTCGGCGCCCGCGGCGTAGTAGTCGGCGTGCACCCGCCTGATCAGCTCGGGCTGCTCCAGCAGCAGGCGCGCCGACCAGAGCTCGTCGCGAAGGTCCGCGCCGAGCGACTCCAGATGGGTGGACAGGCCGCCGTCCAGGACGAGTGTGCTCACCCGTCCAGAATAGGAGGCCGCGGGGGATGATGGCGCAGCGGAATGGCGCACCTTTTCCGTGGGGCGCATGAATATCGCGACAAGGATATCGCCGGGCGAGGAATTCAAAATGTTCACGGGCGGGTGTGACGCGTCCAGCACAGGTTTCGCCTCGCGACGCATGCCTTGGGCGACCCGCCGCCAGGCAGACCGTCGGGACATGTGCTCATTCGTCGGTGTCCCGCATTGTCATGGCGATTATGCGGTCGAAATCGGTGAAGAATCCAAGATTTCAGCATTTGATGGAAAGGGAGGCGATAGGGGCGCCCTGACCGGCCGGGTGGCCGTGTATTCGCCATTCGCCCGTAGGTGGCCGAGGGGTGGACGGCAGTGCGACGCGGTCATCCACGTCGCACTGCCGCACCACGCCGTACGGCCGTCAGGTGCGTTTCCAGAAGGGGCCGCGGCGCTTCTCGGGAGCGGGGTCACCGGCCGGAGCGCCCAGGGTGGGATCGCCGGGGGCCTCCGGGCCGCCGCGCGGGATCGGGTCGCCGGGGGCGATCGGGCCGTCCGGCGGCGTGGGGAGGGTGGGATCGCCGGGCGCGACCGGCCCGTCGGCGGGTGTGCCGGTGAGGGTGGTGAGGACCTCGACGGCATGGGCGTGCAGGGACCGGATGTCGGTGCCGGGGCGTTCGGCCGCTTCCAGGTCGCGGGCCAGCGCCGCCAGCGCCTCGTTCCCGCCCAGGTACGCCGCCAGCGCCGCCAGCCGCGAGCCCAGGTCCGCCAGGTGAAGGGCGTCGGGCACGCGCATCGCCCTGAGCCGTTCCAGCTCGACCGTCAGCTGCGGCCTGACCGTCTCCAGCCCGACGGCCGGACGCGGCGCCGCCGGAGGCGCGAACTTCGGCGAGCCTCCCCGCCGGAACCCGCGACCGGGCGCGGCCGGCGGACCGGCGGAACCCGGCGCGGGCGGCGGGCCGCCGGCCGGTCCCGGGACGAACGGCGGCGCCGGGAAGGCCGACTCGGGAGCCGGCCCGGACGGCCCGCCCGCCCCGCCGAAGCCCTGGTCGAGGCCCTGGTCGAACGCCGTGGGCGCCGGGGGCACGATCCGCGGGGCGCTCGCCGGACGTCCCATCGTCATCGCCTGCGCCACGAACCCCCCGGTCATGGACGGGCTCGGCGGCAGCTCCCACCCGCTCGGCGGCTCGACCGGCTGGATGACCCGGTGCTCCGGCCCGCCCTCCGCGACCTGCCGGGTGTCGATCGCCACGTACGCCGTGAACCTGCACAGAACGCCGTTCTCCAGCGAGGTACGCACGATCCGCGACTCCAGACCGTGCTCGCCCATGGCGTACCGGTCCTCCAGCTCGCGCAGGTGGGCACGGGCCCACACCGCCCGTACGGCGGGACTGTCCGCGGTCACGCCCGCCACCCGCTCCTCCCACGGCCCCTCGGCCGACATCCCGCGTACGGTGACGGCCTCGGCGCCCTCGCGGCACCGCCCGTACACACGGAGGGGCACCCCGGGGAAGATCGAGCCGAGATGGGTGACCGTGTCCGGCTCGGTCTCCAGCCCCTTCAGGGACAGGTCCGTGACCAGCGGTGCGCCGATCCTGCGGTGGATCTGCTCCATCGCCGCGTCGAGCCGGTCCTCGGACTCGACCAGCTCGCACCGGCCCGCCCCCAGCCCGGCGAGCCTGCCGAGGAACCCGGCGTTCACCGCCCTGTCGATCCCGACCGTGTGCACCCGCATCGCCGACAGCGCGCCGCCGGTCTGCTCCAGGATCTGGTCCTCGTTGCCCACCTGGCCGTCGGTGACCAGCACCACCACCCGCTCCCTGCCGTCCGGCGCGCCGAGGAGCGTGATGGCGCGGCGCAGCGGTTCGAGCAGTTCGGTGCCGCCGCGCGCGTCGACCCGCGCGAGGTGCTCGACGGCGCGGTACCGGTTGCGGTCCGAGGCCTCCACCAGCCCCTCGAACGCCGCCTCGACCACCGAGTCGAAGGTCAGCACGTTGAAGCGGTCGTGCGCGGTGAGCGTGTCGACGATGCGCGCCGCCGCCCGCCGCGCCGCGACCATCTTCCAGCCGCCCATGCTGCCCGAACGGTCGAGCACCAGCACCACGTCCCGCGGCGTGCGGGCGGCCTGGAGCGCCGGGGGCACGACGGTGAGCGCGAACGTGCCCCGCCCGTCGAACTGCAACGACGAGGACGCCTCGAACGACAGGCGCAGGATGAAGTCGCGGTCGAGGCGTTCGCCGGGACGCAGGCGTACGGTGTGGCCCTCCTCCTCGACCACGTGCAGGCTGGAGGCCAGCTCACGCAGGTCGAGGCCGGAGGCGTCGACGCGGGCCGTGAGCGAGAGGCGTACAGGGTTGGGGAAGCCCGGCAGCAGCACCGGCGGCGTGATCCGCGAGGCGTCGGGCACGGCGTCGGTGTCCGGCGCGACGCCCGGCCCGGCCGGGGCGCCGTCGAGCGGGGTGCCCGGGATGTACCGGGGGGCCACCACCAGCGGGAACCGGAACGTCGCCGCGCCGTCCTCGTAGGGGAGCGGCTGGCTCATCGTCAGCCTCACCGAGACCCGTTCGCCGGGCAGGATGTTGCCCACCCTGATCGTGAACACGTCGGGCCGGTCCTCCTCGGCGATCGCCGCCCGCCTGCCCTCGCGCAACGCCTGGTCGTAGTCGGCCCTGGCCTGGGCGCGCTCCTTCAGCACCCCCTCGACGACCCGGTCGTCGGCCTCCATCCTGAACCCCGTCACCGCCGCCCGTTCGGGCAGCGGGAAGACGTACGTGGCCTCCAGCGTGACGTCGAACGGGTTGCGGAACCCCTGCTCGACCTCGACCCCCGCGACGAGCCCCGAGATGTCGGCGTGGACGTCCACGCTCTCCAGCGGCAGGTTGCCGCGCTCGGTCAGCAGCGCGCCGAACCCGGAGTCCGGCACCGGCAGGCACCGTGCGGGCTCCAGCGAAGTGATCTTCACAGCAGTCTCCTCTCTACGAGCACCGCGAGCAGCGGTCCCGCCGCCGCCAGCACCGCCTGGACGTCCTCCTCGGACGGAGGCCGCCCCCCGTCCCACAGAACCCGCACCCCGTCCTGGAGCACGACCCCCGCGACCACACCATCGCCCGCCGGCCCGCCCTCCACGCGGCCGTCGCCCAGCGGCCCTTCACTCCCCAGCTCTTCGGCGGGGGCGGGGCGGCCCGGCCGCTCGGCCCAGAAGCGCGCCCGGGGCGCGTCACCCTCGCCCGGCCGGTGCGGGACGTGGGCGCCGTCGACGCCGGCGGCGGCCTCCAGCGTCGTGTCCGTCGCCCCGGCCAGCGCCGTCTGGATCTGGGCGATCGAGTGGCCGGCCGCCTGCATGCGCTTGACGGCCACCAGTTGCAGCAGGTGCCGCCGGCCGTACCGGGCGATCCTGCCGCGTCGGGTCAGGGGCGGGTCCACGAGGCCGATGGTGGTGTACCACCTGATCAGGCGCTCTCCGGGCACATCGCGGACCCGGCCGTTGACCGGCTGAGCCCCGGCGCGCAGCGCCCGCGCCGCGCGCTCGGCCAGCTCGCCGATGGTCCAGGTGTCGCTCATACCTTCACAATGACACTGTCACTGTTGCACTGTCAATGAGGTGAAGATCGGAAGAATCCGGCCCCGAATAGCGTTACAAAAGGGGAAAAGCATGACGTGAAGGGGAGGAAATACGACATGGCTACGATCACCGGTCCGCTCTCGGGTGATGCCAAGAACACCGTCGCCGAAGCCCTCCAGGGTGCCCTGGTCGATCTGATCGATCTCTCGCTGATCGCCAAGCAGGCGCACTGGAACCTCGTCGGCGCCCATTTCCGCCCGATCCACCTTCAGCTCGACGAGCTGACGGACCTGGCCCGTACCCACATGGACACCATCGCCGAGCGGGCGGTCGCGCTCGGAGTGAACCCCGACGGGCGCTCGGCGACCGTCGCCAAGTCCACGCGACTCCAGCAGCCCGAACGCGGCTGGCTCGAGGACGGCAAGGTCGTGGCGACCATCACCGACATCCTCGACGGCATCAGCAAGCGCATGTACGAGCGCATCCAGGCCACCGACGAGCCCGACCCGGTCAGCCAGGACCTGCTCATCGCGGTGACCCAGGACATCGACAAGCAGCACTGGATGTTCCAGGCCCAGCGCTGACGCGAGGGCGCCGGCGCTTGACGCGACGGCATACGAAAGGCCCGGGCGCCACCACGGCGCCTGGGCCTTCGTGTGCCCGCTCCCGGGAAGAAAGATGGGCGATCTTCCGCGCAATGGGTACGGACTGTCACGCATCGTCCGGGAAGCGTCGACGATCCTGCTCTGGGAGCGAGGGGTTTGCGCAGAGTTTGACGTCGCGAGTCCTTGCCATTCATGTCGGTGCGGTCGACTAGCGTGGCACCTAGAGGGAGGCCCCACGATGTCCCACAAGACTCTCCTCCGCACGGGCCCGCTCTTGCAGGGCGGCATCAGCCCGTACGGGCCGCTCGCGCCGGCGTCCGCCGACGGGCTCGCGCTGCCGCCGGGTTTCACCGGCCGGGTCGTGGCCCGCTCCGGTGACAAGGTGGCCGGGCTCACCTGGCACGCGGCGCCCGACGGCGGCGCCTGTTTCCCCGACGGCGCCGGCTGGATCTACGTGTCCAACTCCGAGCTGCCGCTGCTCGGCGGCGCCTCCGCGCTGCGCTTCCGCCCCGACGGCACGGTCGCCGACGCCTACCGCATCCTGTCCGGCACCGACCTCAACTGCGCGGGCGGTGCCACGCCGTGGCACACCTGGCTGTCGTGCGAGCTCGGCGACCGCGGCCGCGTCTTCGAGTGCGACCCCTACGGCGCCCGCGCCGCCCGCCCCCGCCTGGCCATGGGCCGCTTCCGGCACGAGGCCGCCGCCTGCGACCCCGAGCGGCGCGTGGTCTACATGACCGAGGACGAGCCCGACGGCTGCTTCTACCGGTTCCGTCCCGGCGACTGGGGTGACCTGACGGAGGGCGCGCTGGAGGTGTTGTGCGCGTCGGGCGGCTGGCGTCCGGTGCCGTCCCCGGCCGCGCTGCTCATCGCGGCCCGCCACCAGGTCGAGGACGCCCGCCACTTCGACGGCGGCGACGGTTGCCACTACGCGGGCGGCGTCTGCTACTTCACCACCAAGGGCGACACCGGCCTGTGGGCCTACGACGCCCAGACCTCCACGCTTGAGCGGCTGTGCGAGGGCGTGCGCGCGATCACCGCCGCCCCCTCGGGCGACCTCTACGTGGCCAGGGAGACCACGGAGATCGACGTCATCGCGCCCGACCGGGCGGTCACGCCGTTCCTGCGGCTCGGCGGGCACGACGGGGTCGAGCTCACGGGGCTGGCGTTCTCGCCGAGGGGCGACCGGCTCTACTTCTCGGCCAGGCGCGGCCGTACCGAGGGGCACACGTTCGAGGTGAGCGGCCCCTTCCGGCCCTGATCCCGGGGGCAGCCCCCGGGGTCAGGCCAGGTAGCGCACCAGCATGAGCTTCAGCTCGGCCACGAGCTCCGCGCCGTGCTCCGGCGTGGCCGGGCCCAGCATGGGCAGCACCGCCTTCACCATGGCCAGTGCCATCGTCGCGTTGAGCCGTGCCCGCTCCTCCGGCAGGCCGGGCGAACGCCGCCGCAGCAGCGCCGCGATCTGCTCCGCGAGCGCCGCGTGCATGCGCTGCGAGGCCGCCGCGAGCCGGTCGCCCGTCGCCGACCCGTACAGCAGCGACCAGTACGCCGGCGACTCGGCCTTGAACGCCACGCTCTCGTCCACGAACGCGCCCACCAGCACCTCCAGCGGGACATCCGGGGTCACCGCCGACAGCCGGGCCGCCCAGAACTCCTCCCGGTCGTCGGTGTACCGGGCCACCAGGCCGTCGAGGATCTCCTCCTTGTTCCGGAAGAACTGGTACAGCGAGCCGGGGGAGAGCCCGGCCCGCGCCGCGACCTGGTTGGTCGTCAGCTCCGGGTAGCCGACCTCGGCGATCATCGACTCCGCGGCGTCGAGGATCTCGGCCATCCGCTTCAGGCCGCGTGCCTGCCTGCGGACCGTGCGTTCAGGCATGGGCCACCTCGTTGACAAATGCGAGCATTTACTTGTATTTCTGGGTTCGACAGCGAAACACGAGTAGTTTACCGAGTTTCCATCGGGAGATCCCATGAGAACCTGCCCATCAGGCCCATCAGGCCCCGTGCGGGCGCGGGCGGTGCGGGCGTGGCCGTGAACGTCGCCGCCCGGAGCCCGCGCGCCACGGCCGGCGGGCCGCCGCTGCGCCGGCTGGGCCACCTCCTCGTCCGCCGCCGCCGGCTCGTGCTGGCCCTGGCCGCGCTCGTCCTGGTCGTCGCGGGCACGCTGGCCGCCGGGACGGTGTCCCGCCTGTCGCTGGCCCGCTTCGAGGCGCCGGGCTCGGAGTCCGACCGGGCGCAGGCCGAGCTCGTACGCCGGTTCGCCACCGGCAGCCCCGACCTGGTCTTCCTGGCAACGGTCAGATCGGGCGCCGTCACGTCCGGAACCGTCGACGACCCCGCGGCCGAGGCGGCGGGCCGGGAGCTCACCGCGCGGATCGGCCGGGCGGAGGGCGTCGCGGAGGCGTCCTCGTACTGGACCAGGGGCAGGCCCGCCACCCTGCGCAGCGCGGACGGCAGGCACGCGCTCGTCGTCGTACGGGTCCCCGGCGACGCCGACCACGTGCGGACGCGGGTGTTGCCCGGCCTGGTCCCGCGGATCGTCGGCGAGCAGGGCCCGTTCCAGGTCAGGGCCGGGGGAGGGGAGGAGGTGTTCCGCGAGACCGTGCCGCTGGCCAGGCAGGACTTCGTCCGGGCCGAGCTGGTGATCTTCCCGCTGGCGTTCGTGCTGCTCTGGCTCTACCAGCGGCGCGCGATGGCCGCCCTGGTGCCGATCCTGGCCGGGGTGCTGGCCATGGTGGTCGGCCTGGCCCTGTTGCGGGGCGTGCTGCCGTTCACCGGGATCTCGACGTTCGCCCTCAACCTCACCCTGGCCATGGGCCTCGGGCTCGGCATCGACTACTGCCTGTTCGTCGTCCAGCGTTTCCGTGAGGAGGTCCGCGCCGGGCGCGACCGCGCGGCGGCCGTCGCCGGGGCCGTCGAGCACGCCGGAAGGACCGTGTTGTTCAGCGGCCTCACCGTGGCCGCCTCGCTGGCCGTGCTGTTCGCGCTGCCCTTCGACTTCCTGCGCTCCTTCGCCTACGCGGGCATCGCGGTCGTGGCCGGCGGCCTGTTCTCGGCGGTGATCGTGCTGCCCGCCGTGCTGGCCGTCGCGGGCGGCACGATGGTGCCCAGGCGGCAGCGGCCCGAGCGGCACACCGGCTTCTGGCACGGCCTGGCCACCCGGGTCATGCGCCGCCCGCTGGTGTCCGGCGGCCTGGCCGCGGCGCTGCTGCTGGTGCTCGCCTCGCCGTTCCTCGGCCTGCGCTTCGGTACGGCCGACGACCGCATCCTGCCGCCGGAGGCGTCCTCCCGGCAGACCCAGGAGGTCATCAGGCGGGCCTTCCCGGCGGAGGAGACCGACGCCATCCAGATCATCTCGAAGGGGGCGACACCGGGCGACGTCCCGGCGTACGCGGTGCGGCTCTCGCGGGTGCCGGGCGTCGCCCAGGTCGACTCCGCCGTCGGCTCGTACGCGGCGGGCCGGCGCGTCGGCGACGGCGACCCGGCCCGCTTCCGCGGCGAGGGCGCGTGGTTGTCGGTCGTGCCGTCCGCCGAGGCGCTGGCGGGCGACCCGGTGCGGCTCGTGGCGGCCGTACGGGCCGTGCCGCCGCCCTTCGAGGTGCTGGTCGGCGGCTACCCCGCCGAGCTGGCCGACTACCGCGCCTCCGTCGTGGACCGCCTGCCGCTGGTGCTCGCGCTCATGCTGGGCGTCACGTTCGCGGTGTTGTTCCTGATGACCCGCAGCCTGGTGCTCCCGCTCAAGGCGACCCTGCTGAACGTCCTCAGCCTCGGCGTCATGTTCGGCGCCGTCGTATGGATCTTCCAGGAGGGCCACCTGTCCGGGCTGCTCGGCTTCACCCCGACCGGCACGCTCGACCCGAGCATCCCGATCCTCATGCTCTGCGTCGCCTACGGCCTGTCGATGGACTACGAGGTCTTCCTGCTGTCCCGGATCAAGGAGGAGTACGACCGGACGGGCGACACCGCGCGGGCCGTCGCCACCGGCCTGCAACGCGGCGCGCCCCTGATCACCGCGGCGGGCGGCATCCTGGCGCTCACGTTCGCCGCCTACGCCACCGCGCGCGTGGTGTTCGTGCAGATGCTCGGGGTCGGCATGGCGGTGGCGGTGCTGGTGGACGCCACCGTGATCAGGGCGGTGCTGGTGCCGAGCCTGATGCGCCTGGCCGGGCCGCTCAACTGGTGGCCGCGAGGTCGAGCGACCACATCTCCTCGGTGACCTCGGCGCCGTTCTCCGTGCCCTTCTCCGCCGACTCCAGCTCGAACCCGGCCGTCTGGTAGATGCGCCGCGCGCTCACCAGGCAGTCGCGCGTCCACAGCGTGATCCGCCCGTAGCCCCTGGCCCTGGCGTGGCGCAGGCACTCGGCCACCAGGCGCCGCCCGATCCCCAGCCCCCGCGCCGACGGCTCGACCAGCAGCATGCGCAGCTTGGCCGTCGTGTCGTCCTGGTGCACGCAGAACACGCAGCCGGCGCGTTCGCCGTCCACCTCGGCGATCCAGCCGGCGTCGCGGGCGGGGTCGTAGGCGCCCACGATCCGGGCCACGAGCTGCTCGAACTCGGTGCCCCACCCGTACTCGGCGCTGTAGAGCGCGCCGTGGCGGTAGGCGACCCAGCCCAGGTCGCCGGTGCGCGGGGGCCTGATCACGTACGAACGGTCAGAGCCCTCCCCGAGCAGCCGCCTGATCGTGGCCATGCTGCCGACCAGCAGCGCCCGGTCCTCCTCGGGCAGGCCGCCGAGCAGGCGCTCGATCTCCTCGGCCGAGCGGCGGTCGAGGCCGGCGAAGGTGGCGGCGCCGGCCGCGGTCAGCCGTACGAGCTGTTTGCGGGCGTCGGCGGCCGACCGCTCGCGGGTGATCAGCCCGTCGCCCTCGAATCGGGTCAGGATCCGGCTCAGGTAGCCCGCGTCCAGGTCGAGCAGGCCGCGCAGCTCCCCGGTCTCCATGCTGTCGGCGTGCGCGAGCTCGAACAACACCCGCACCTCGGTCAGCGAGTAGGGCGAGTCGAGCATGCCCGCCTGGAGGACGCCGATCACTTTCGTATAGAACCGGTTGAAGGCTCTGATCTCAGAAACCCTTGCCTCCGTCAACGAACTCATTGCCACAGTCAACCATAAGAAGGATCCCATTGTGAAGCTGTACATAGGCGGTTACGGTCCCGGCATCTTCACGGTCGGCGGCGAGCTGACCCGCGTGGCCTCGCCGTCCTTCCTGGCCGCGCACCCCACCCTGCCGGTGCTGTACGCCGCCGGCGAGCTGGAACGCGGCCGGCTCACCGCCTACACCACCCAGGGAGCCCTTTCCCCGCTGGACGAACGGCCCAGCGAGGGCGACAGCCCGTGCCACGTCGCCGTGCACCCCTCGGGCAGCCTGCTGGCCGCGGCCAACTACGGCGACGGCACCGCCAGCCTGCACCGCCTGGACGAGCGGGGCGCCTTCACCGGCGACCCGATCGTCCTGCGGCACGTGGGCTCGGGCCCCGACATCGACCGCCAGGCCGGCCCGCACGCCCACCAGTGCGTCTTCCACGACGACGTGCTGCACGTCGCCGACCTCGGCACCGACGAGATCCGCCGCTACCGCCTGGACGGCGCCCCGCTCGACCCGATCACCCTGGCCCCGGGCAGCGGCCCGCGCCACCTCGCCTTCGACGGCGACCGCCTGTACGTGGCCGGCGAGCTGGACGGCACCGTGACCCTCGTCGAGGGCGAGCGCCGCACCGTCGTCCCCGCCTCCCGCGACGGCGGCCAGAACTTCCCCTCCCACCTCCAGCTCGACGGCGACTTCGTCTACGTCGCCAACCGCGGGCCCAACACGGTCTCGGTGCTGCGCGCCGCCGACCTGTCCCCGGTGGCCGAGGTGCCCTCCGGCGGCGACTGGCCCCGGCACTTCGCCATCACCGGCGACCGCCTGTACGTCGCCAACCAGAAGTCCGGCGAGGTCATCGTGTTCACGCTCAAGGACGGCGTGCCGGAACCCGCCGGGCAGGCGTACGAGGTGCCCAGCCCGGCCTGCGTGCTGCCCGTGTGACAGGCCGGGCCCGGTGGCGGAGCCGGGCCCGGAGCCGCAGGTCGTACGGGGGTCGGCGGGAGTCGCCGGTCGTGTAAGAAGTTGGCCAAGTCGCGGCCCGGTCCGGCGCCGGGCCGTGGACGATGGCGGGGTGCGCAAGATCCTGTTGCTTCTCGCCCTGCTGATCGCCGTCCTGCCGGCCGCGGCCTGCGGCGGCCCACCCGTACGCCCCGCGCCGCCCGCGCCGTCCGCGCCCCGGCCCCCGGAGCCCAGCCGGGAGCCCAGCCCGGAGCCGACGGCGGTGGACGCCGCGCAGTCGTGGCGGATCACCACCCGCGGGGCCGACCACGAGATCGAGGGCTACGCCGACCACGTCAGCGTGCTGCCCGGCGAACGTTTCGGCCTGCGCGTCTCCACCACCGCGCCGCGCTTCACCGCCAGCGCCTTCAGGATGGGCGCGCACCCGGTCAAGGTGTGGGAGTCGTCCCAGGTCAAGGGGGTACGCCAGTCCCCGGCCAGAACCGTGCACGGCACGGTGACCGCCGCCCACTGGAAACCCTCGCTCACCGTGGACACCGGCGGCTGGGCGGAGGGCGCGTACCTGATCAGGCTCGACGCCTCCACCGGCGCCCAGCGGTACGTGCCCGTCACGGTACGTTCGGCCTCCACCCGGGGCCGCGTGGTGCTGGTGAACGCGGTCACCACCTGGCAGGCGTACAACCTGTGGGGCGGACGCAGCCTGTACCTGGGGCCGGGCGGCTTCGCCGACCGCTCGCGCGCGGTCACCTTCGACCGCCCGTACGACGGGGGCGGCGCCCGCCTGTTCCTCGACTTCGAGCAGTCGGCGCTGGCCGTGGCCGAACGCAGCAAGGTGCCCCTGGCCTACCTCACGAGCCTCGACCTCGGCCCCGGCGTGCTCGACGGCGCCAAGGCGGTGGTCTCGCTCGGCCACGACGAGTACTGGTCGCCCGCCATGCGCACGGCCGTCACCCGCGCCCGGGACAGCGGGACGAACCTCGCCTTCCTCGGCGCGAACGCCATCTACTGGCGCATCGCGATCCAGGGCAGGACGGTCGCCTGCGACAAGGAACGGCTGTGCCCGCTGTGGCGGGACTCCCGCCCGGAGAGCGCCCTGGTGGGCCAGATGTACGACTGCTTCCCGGCCCAGGGCGCCTACACGGTCAGCAGGCCCGGCCACTGGATCTTCGCGGGCACCCGGGGGCGGCGTTTCCCCGGCATGGTCGGCCCGGAGACCGACAAGGTCTCGCGTGGCTCGCCGAAGGGCGTCGAGGTGCTGGCCGACTCGCCCTTCTCGTGCGCGGGACGGACGACGACGTCGCAGAGCACGTACTACACGGCGCCGAGCGGGGCCGGGGTGTTCGCGTCGGGCACGATGCGCTGGGTGTGCGCGATGCGCGGCAAGAAGTGCGGCCACGGCGTCCCCGAGTCGGCGGCCGCCTTCACCCGCCGCGCGACCACGAACGTGCTGACCCGCTTCGCCGCCGGCCCGGCCGCCGAACACTCCGCCGGAGAACACCCCGCCGCCGAACACCCGCCCGCCGAACGCCCCGCCCCGGCCCCCCACCGCGCCGCCCGGGATCACGCGGGACCGCCTAGGGGTGCCGCTCGCGCAGGATCTCCTCCAGCCGCTTCTTGATCTCCCGCTCGGCCGGCTCCTTGCGTACGCCGAGGTCGGCGAGGGCCTGCACCACCGGGCCCTCCTCCAGGGAGAGCACGCCGAGCAGCAGGTGCTCGGTGCCGACGTAGTTGTGCCCGAGGCGCAGGGCCTCGCGCAGGGTCAGCTCCAGCGCCTTGGCGCTCTGCGCGGCGAACGGCAGGGTGACCGGCGACTGCCCGCCCCCGGGGCCCATGGCGGCCGTGACGGCCTCCCTGACCGCCTCGGGGGAGGCGCCGAGCGTCGCCATGGTGGCGGCGGCCAGCGCCTTCGGCACGTGCAGCAGCCCGAGCACCAGGTGCCCGACCTCGATGTGGTCGTGCCCCGAGAGCCGCGCCTCCTCCTGCGCCTTGACCACCGCGACCCGCGCCTTGTCGGTGTACCGGGCGTAGTTGCGCAGGTCGTCGGCGAGCGAGCCGCTCTCCTTGGCCACGAACCGCTTCTGCGCGGCCTGCTTGGTGACGCCCATGCTGCGCCCGATCTCCGTCCAGGAGGCGCCGGAGTGGCGGGCGTGGTCCACGAAGTGGCCGATCAGGTGGTCGGCCACGTCCCCCAGGTGCTCGCCCAGCGTGACGGCGTCGGAGAGCTGCCCGAGGGGGTCGCCGTCGGGGTGACGGCTCTTGATGGCGGCGATGAGGTCGTCGAGACGTACGGTTGCATCCATGCGTCAACCATAGGTTGACGATTCTGCAGCGTCAACCCTTGGTTGACGGTCGACGTTGGGGGCGCTGGTCGGCCCCGCGCTTCCGCCAGGCGAGTTCCGCGCGTACGAGGAGCGAGGAGAGGCGGCTTCGGTCCTCGATCTTCCGGATCTGCCATATGTCTGTGCCGCCGAGACCGCTGGGCCAAAATGGCCCGCATGCCTACGACGCCCGAAGATCACGTTGAGACCGCGAACCCCTCCGCACTCAACGCCTATGACATGATCGCCGAGGGGTACACGGCCGAGAACGAGACGAGCCTCCTGAACGCCTACTACGAGCGGCCCGCGATGCTGGAGCTCGCCGGGGACGTGACCGGCCGGCGAATCCTCGACGCCGGCTGCGGCTCGGGTCCACTGTTCGCCGCGCTGCGCGATCGAGGCGCCGTCGTCACCGGCATCGACGCGAGCGCCGGGATGCTGGAGCAGGCCCGACGCCGGCTGGGCGCCGACGCGGAGCTGCGGGTCGCCGACCTGGCCGGCCCGCTGCCCTTCCCCGACGAGGCGTTCGACGACGTCACCGCGTCCCTGGTGCTGCACTACCTGGAGGACTGGGGACCGACACTGGCCGAGCTGCGACGCGTGCTGAAGCCTGGCGGCCGACTCCTCGTCTCGGTCGACCATCCTTTCTCCGTCGTCCTCTTTCAGCACATGGCCGGGGAAAAGCCCAACTACTTCGAGACCCGCAGCCGGACCGAAGAATGGACCATGGGCGGGCAGACCGCCCAGTTGAAGTTCTGGAGTCGGCCGCTGCACGCGATGACCGACGCCTTCGCCGCGGCCGGCTTTCGTGTCAGCGTCATCAGCGAACCGCCGTTCGCGCCGGAAGCCCGCGAACTGTTCTCCGAGGAGCTCCGCGAGATCGAGCCCACCCGTACGAGGTTCCTGTGCTTCTTGTTCTTCGTTCTCGAAGCCGGCCAGGCGAGCCGATCTGATTCGCCAAGATCGAATTAGTGGGGTTTCAGCGCCTATCGCCCGGGTTAGATCAAGTTCAGGAGGTGGGTCGGCAGCTTGAGAAGGCGGCGCAGGTCAGCGACCTCCAGCGGTGGCGTCGACGGCCCCTGCCGATGCCCGGTGACAGGCATTTCCAGGAGCCGCATGATCGCCCGTCCGACGAAATCCTCCGCGGCTCGCGTTTGGTCTAGACCACTGAGCGCCCCTCCGGGCACAATGCGAGCTGTCACCGAGCAATGGTTCGTGAACCCCATCGGGAGGAACCCGCCATGCGTATAGGAGTGCTCACCGGAGGCGGAGACTGTCCGGGTCTCAACGCCGTCATCAGGGCCGTGGTGCGTAAGGGGGTGAGCACGTACGGCCATGAGTTCGTGGGGTTCCGCGACGGGTGGCGCGGTCCCCTGGAGGGCGACACCATGCCGCTGGACATCCGGGCCGTACGGGGCATCCTGCCGCGGGGGGGCACCATACTCGGTTCCTCCCGTACCAACCCGATCAAGATCGAGGGCGGCGTCGACCGCATCAAGGAGAACCTCGCCACCACCGGCGTCGACGCGCTGATCGCCATCGGCGGCGAGGACACGCTAGGCGTCGCCAAGCAGCTCTACGACCGCGGCGTCAAGGTCGTGGGCGTGCCGAAGACCATCGACAACGACCTGTCCGGCACCGACTACACCTTCGGCTTCGACACCGCGGTCAACATCGCGATGGAGGCCATCGACCGGCTGCACACCACCGCCGAGTCCCACCACCGCGCGCTGATCTGCGAGGTCATGGGCCGCCACGCGGGCTGGATCGCGCTGCACGCGGGCATGGCGGGCGGCGCGAACGTGATCCTCATCCCCGAGAAGCCCTTCGACATCGACCGGGTCTGCGAGTACGTCGAGTCCCGCTTCCGCACCCGCTACTCGCCGATCATCGTCGTGGCCGAGGGCGCCCACCCTGTCGAGGGCCAGATGGAGCTGCAGACCGGCACCCTCGACGAGTTCGGGCACGTACGGCTCGGCGGCATCGGCGAGATGCTGGCCAAGGAGATCGAGAAGCGCACCGGCAAGGAGGCCCGTACGACCGTGCTCGGCCACATCCAGCGCGGCGGCACCCCGACGGCCTACGACCGGGTGCTGGCCACCAGGTTCGGGCTCCAGGCGATCGACGCCGCGCACGAGGGCGACTTCGGCACGATGGTCGCGCTGCGCGGCACCGACATCGTACGGGTCGGCCTCGACGAGGCGACGGCCGAGCTGAAGACCGTGCCGGCGTCCAGGTATTCCGAGGCCGAGGTGTTCTTCGGCTGAGGTGTTCTTCGGCTGGCTGAAAGCGGCTTGCAAGCGCCCGGCCGTACTTTCTGGGCAGCGGGGTTACCGCTACGAAACCCCCCTCAGGGTACGGCTTGCGGCGCAGCGAGTCGGCGGCCCACTTGGTGCCGCAAGCCGTACCTAGGACATAGCTCAACCGTGGGGCGTGCCGAAGAGATCCACCTCCGGCGCGCCCCCGTCGCGTGCGGCCAGACGGGCCCGGAACTCGGCCTCGTGGCGCAACTCCTTCTCCGACGGCGACAGGATGAAGGTGAGCAGCAGGCCCACGGTGATCACGCTGATCCCGACGATCAGCGGCAGCAGGAAGTCGATGGCCTTGGCGCCCGGCACCTGGACCATGCCGGCGTTCAGCTCGACGGACATCGCGTACATGCCGGTGTAGTACATGCCCGAGACGGCCACGCCCATGACCAGTGCCGCGCCGCCGATCCTGAGCACGCCCTCGACCCGCAGCGCGAACCACAGCGCCACCGTCGCGGCGGCCACGGCGATCAGCACGGAGAGCGTCACCATGGCGGCGTCGTAGCGGACGTGGCCCGACAGGTTCATGGCGGCCATGCCCAGGTAGTGCATGCCCGCGATGCCGAGCCCGGTGAGCACGCCGCCGCCCAGCAGGCGGCTCCCGCGCCGCGCGCCGCCGTACGCGGCCAGGAACAGTCCCATCCCGACGACCGCGACGGCGACGACCGCCGAGGCGGCGGTGAGCGGGACGTCGTACCGGATCACCGAGCCGCGTACCGAGAAGCCGAGCATGCCGATGAAGTGCATCGTCCAGATGCCCGTGCCGCCGATCGCGAAGGCCGCTCCCACCAGCCAGAACCGGCTCTCGCCGCCGTCGGTCAGCCGGGCCCGCGCGGTCAGCAGCAGCCCCAGCATCGAGCCGACGCCGGACATGGCGTACGCGAGGACAGGGGTCAGGAGCCCCAAGGAGAAGTGGTCGATCGGCGACATGTCACCATCCATCCCTCGCTCACTGATAGGGAGTATGGGCAAAGCCTCTGACGGGCCGCAACAGCCGCGTCCACCGCTGCAGGAACCTGCAGCGCCGCCTACCTCCGGGGCGCCCGCATCATCTGCTGCTGTTGCCGCCGGGTACGCGCGGCGGCCGGCGGCGCGGGGTAGGCCAAGGGCTGCTGCTGGGCGGTGCGCCGGCGCAGCTCCAGGCGGGCGACCAGCTCGGCGTCCTCGTGCAGCTCCTCCGCCGAGGGCGCGAGGATCACCATGAGCAACATGGTCAGCGTGATCAGGCTGATCACGGTCATCAGGGGGACGAGGAAGTCGAGGGCGTCGGCGCCGGTGACCACGCCGGGCTCGGCGTCGACGGTGACGTGCATGGAGTACATGCCGGTGTAGTGCATGCCCGAGACGGCCACGCCCATGACCATCGCGGCGCCGGTGATCCAGACCGGCTTCCTGACCCGCAGCGTGAACCAGAGCGCGACGGTCGCGGCCACGACGGCGATGCCCACGGAGGCGGCCACGATCGTGCGCTCGTAGGAGACGTGGGCGCTCATGTTCATGGCGTACATGCCGAGGTAGTGCATGCTGGCTACGCCGAGCCCGGTGAGCAGGCCGCCGCCGAGCAGCGCCAGGGCCCGGCCGCGGCCGTAGGAGACCAGGAACAGGCCGGTGCCGACCACCACGATGGCCACGGCGGCCGAGGCGACGGTGAGCGGCACGTCGTACTTGATCTGCGTGCCCTCCACCTCGAAGCCCATCATCGCGACGAAGTGCATGACCCAGATGCCGGTGCCGCCGATGGAGATCGCCGCGCCGATCAGCCAGCGCATCCGCGCACCGCCGCGGCTCGCGTGGGCCTGAGCCGTGAGCCGCAGTCCGAGCATCGAACCCAGGCACGACATCAGGTACGCGAGCACCGGGGTGAGCGGTCCGTGGGTGAAATGATTAACAGCGGTCATATATCGACATTCCTTGTGATTAGGGGTTCACGGATTGTGGCATCCGCCCTGTCCCTATCGCATGGATAACGCAACTATCTGTCAACCGCGATGTCGGAAAACATGAAAAGGACTCATGGGTATCGAGGGCCCGTTCTGGCGCGCGATCGCGGTCTTCCGCGTCGCGTCGCTCGTGTACGCCGCCGTGCTGATGGCCCAGTACCGGGGCTACGAGGAGCCGGTCATCGGCTGGCTGGTGATCGCCGTGATGGCGTTGTGGACGGCAGGGGCCACGTACGCGTACGCGGCCGAGGGGCTGCGCGGGTGGCCACTGCTGACGATCGACCTGCTGGTGGCCCTGGCCTGCCTGCTGGCCTCGCCGTACGTGGAGGGCGTCCGGCAGGGCGCGGCCGGCACCATGCCGGTGCCCGCCACCTGGGTGGCCGCGCCGGTCCTGGCCTGGGCCGTCCACGGCGGCCGGCGCGCGGGCGCGGTGGCCGCGGGCGTGGTCGCCGCCGCGGACCTGTGGTTGCGCGCGCGTTCCCCGGACGCGCCCGTGATGCTCAACGGAGCCGTCCTGCTGTTCCTGGCGGGCGTGGTGGTCGGGCACGTGGCCCGGCTGGCCAAGGAGGCCGAGGAACGTATGCAGCGCGCGGCCGAGATGGAGGCCGCCCAGCGCGAACGCGACCGGCTGGCCCGCGACATCCACGACTCGGTGCTCCAGGTGCTCGCCCTGGTCCAGCGGCGCGGCCGGCAGATCGGCGGCGAGGCGGCCGAGCTGGGCCGCCTGGCCGGTGAGCAGGAGGCCGCCCTGCGCGAGCTGATCGCCTCCCGGCCCGCCCCGACCGGCTCCACGGACCTGCGCTCCCTGCTCATGCGGCACGGCTCGCCGCTGGTGACGGTCTCCACCCCGGCCACGCCGCTCGTCCTGCCCACCCCGGCCGCCGAGGGCGCCGCGGCCGCCGTCCGGGCCGCCCTGGACAACGTACGGGAGCACTGCGGCGCGGACGCGCGGGCCTGGGTGTTCGCCGAGTCGTGCGACGACGTCGTCATGGTGACCGTACGGGACGAGGGGCCCGGCATCCCCGAGGGCCGCCTGGAACGGGCCGCCGCCGAGGGCCGGCTCGGCGTCGCCCAGTCCATCCGCGGGCGCGTCGCCGACCTGGGCGGAACGGTCACCGTCACCTCCGCGCCGTCCGGGACGGAGATCGAGATCAGCCTCCCGCACGGATAGGGACGCGAACGAGGGGCGGGTAGCTCGGATTGGGGCGCGGACCGGGGGCCGGTGGGCGCGGTTAGAGTGGCGTCATGGTGCGGGTCATGGTCGTGGACGACCACCCCATGTGGCGCGACGGCGTGGCCAGGGATCTGTCCGAGGCCGGCTACGAGGTCGTGGCGGTGGTGGGGGAGGGGCGGCAGGCGATCCGCGCGGCCGCGGCCGTACGCCCCCAGGTCGTGGTGCTGGATCTCCACCTGCCCGACATGTCCGGCGCCGAGGTGGCCGCCGGGCTGGCCGGGGCCGAGCCCGCGCCGAAGGTCCTGGTGTTGTCGGCCAGCGCCGAGCAGGACGACGTGCTGGAGGCGGTCAAGGCCGGCGCGTGCGGATATCTGGTGAAGTCGGCGAGCAGGGAGGAGTTCCTCGACGCCGTCCGGCGCACCGCCGACGGCGACGCGGTCTTCACGCCGGGCCTGGCCGGGCTCGTCCTGGGGGAGTACCGGCGGCTGGCCGCACGCCCGGCGGCGGCGGCCGACGACGGCCCCCGGCTGACCGAGCGCGAGACGGAGGTGCTCAGGCTGGTCGCCAAGGGCCTGACCTACCGCCAGGTCGCCGACCGCCTGGTGCTCTCGCACCGCACGGTCCAGAACCACGTGCAGAACACCTTGAGCAAGCTCCAGCTGCACAACCGGGTGGAACTGGTCCGATATGCGATCGAGCAGGGCCTCGACGCGGACTAAACTCGATGGGTCGCGGCGTTGCCTTCCTACGGCCGCGCTTTCCCCGTCTTCCCGGAGGTTCCACCATGACGATGTCCGCCCTGGGCGAGCCATGTGTTCTGCTCAAGCTGGGCGAGATCGTTCTCAAGGGCAAGAACCGCGAGCTGTTCGAACGCCGCCTGATCGACAACATCCGCTTCGCGCTCAAGGATCTCGACCTCAAGACGGACGTACGCCGCCGCCACGGCGTCATCGCGATCTTCCTGCCCCAGGGGTCGGGCGTCGAGCGGGCCGACGCCGTGGCCCAGCGGGTCGCCGACGTGCCCGGCCTGGTGTGGATCCACCGCGCCTGGCAGGTGGCCAAAGACCCGGACACCGTGGTCAAGGCCGGTCTCGAACTGATCCGCGACAGCGAGGAGGTCCGGCGCGGCGCGCGCTTCGCGGTGCGCTCCCGCCGCCGCGACAAACGTTTCCCGCTGCGCTCCAACGATCTCGACCGGCTCGTCGGCGGCGCGATCAACGACGAGTACAACCTGCCCGTCGACCTGAAGAACCCCGAGCTGACCGTCTTCATCGAGGTCGACAGGGACGAGGTGTTCATCTTCACCGGCGGCATCCCCGGCCAGGGTGGCCTGCCGGTCGGCAGCAGCGGCCGGGCGCTGGTGCTCATGTCGGGCGGCATCGACTCGCCGGTGGCGGCCTACCGGATGATGAAGCGCGGCCTGCACGTCGACTTCCTGCACTTCTCCGGCATCCCGTTCACCACCTCCGAGTCGATCTACAAGGCGTACGCGCTGGTCAGGAAGCTCGACCGGTTCCAGGGGCGGTCGCGCCTGTGGGTGGTGCCGTTCGGCAAGGCGCAGCAGTCGATCCGCACCTCCGGCCAGGACCGCCTGGCCGTGATCGCCCAGCGGCGGCTCATGCTGAAGACGGCCGAGGAGGTCGCCCACCGCATCCGCGCCGGCGCGCTGATCACCGGCGACGCGCTCGGCCAGGTCTCCTCCCAGACGCTGGCCAACATCACCGCCCAGGACAACGCGGTCGAGCTGCCGATCCTGCGCCCGCTGGTGGGCTGGGACAAGACCGAGATCATGGCCGAGGCCCGGCGCATCGGCACGCTGGAGATCTCGGAGCTGCCCGACGAGGACTGCTGCTCCCTGCTGGCTCCCAAGCGTGCCGAGACCCGGGCCAAGATCGAGGACCTCAAGCAGATCGAGAAGCGGCTCGACGCCGAGGAGCTGTGCGTCCAGCTCGCCGACTCGATCCAGGAGTACAAGCTGTAGCTCAGGCCGCGTCGACCCTGAACGGGTCGTGCTCGGCCAGCAGCTTGTCCAGCCTGGCCTGGTCCACGCGGTTGGTCACCTCCGACAACTCCTGCCGGTCGCGTACGACCTTGCACAGGTTGACCGTGGAGGTGACCACGTACAGCAGGCCGAGCGCGAGGAACGCCCTGATCCAGCCGGAGGCCGGCAGGTAGATCAGGGCGATCACCACGGACGACACGGAGACGGCGAACGACAGGATCGCCTGGACGTAGAACGCGGTGGTCTGCGTGGGGCGGATGGGCTTGCTCATGGGCCAATCGTGACTCCGCAGGCCAGGCCGCCGCATGGGGTGCCGTACTCAAGTTACTCCTGAGTACGCAAGGCCCCGCCCCAGCCCCGGGCGCGGGGCGTGGGCGGGCCGATGGCAGGATGGCTCAAGACGCGAGATCGGTGAGGGGAGTGATCGTGGAGGAGTCGCGCCTGCCTCCAGGCCAGTACGTCCCGCGCGGCCGACCCGTGATCCACTACGGCAGGGTGCCCTCGTTCAAGCCGGAGAGCTGGGACTTCCGCGTCTTCGGCGCCACGGCCTCCGGCGAGGAACACTGCCTGACCTGGTCGGACTTCGAGCTGCTGCCCAGAGTCACGCGCCTGGCCGACTTCCACTGCGTCACCAAGTTCTCCCTCATGGCCAACGAATGGCGGGGCGTCACCCCGGCCACGATCATGGAGCTGGCGCCGCCCGACCCCGGCGTGCGCCACGTCATGATCTGGGCCGAGTACGGCTACAGCGCCAACCTCCGCATGTCCGACTTCGCCGCCCCCGACACCCTGTTCGCCACCGAACTGGACGAGAAGCCGCTCAGCGCCGATCGCGGCTACCCGCTGCGCATCGTGGTCCCCCACCTGTACGCCTGGAAGAGCGTCAAATGGGTGCGCGGCATCGAATACCTCCTGGAGGACCGGCGCGGTTTCTGGGAGGAACGCGGCTACCACAACCTGGCCGATCCCTGGCGCGAACAGCGTTACTCCTACCAGGAGGAACCCGGCGAGGGTCCACCGTAGACTTCGCTCAGGGTTTTCACCCGAACACGGTGGGTTATTGGCTACGGTTTCCCGCATGCAGACCACCGCTTGCGTGGCGCTCTCCCTTCTGCTTTTCGCCCTCGGCTACGCCTGCGCCAGGACGCGCCGCCATGCGCTCCCCGAAGGCGACAGGAAGGACAAAGCGGCCTTCACCGCGTTGCACGTCGCGGCGATGGCCGCCCCCGCCCTGAGAGCCGGGCTCGACCGCGAGTCGGCGCGCAAGGCCGTGCGCCATCTGCGCACGCTGCTCGGCACCCGCGCCGTCGCGATCACCTCCACCGACGCCGCGCTGGCCTGGGACGGCCCCTGCACCGACGACGTGCTCACCTACGCCCGCACGACGCTGGCCGCCGGGCGCGCGCAGGTGTTCGCCGGGGAGCCGTACGGGGCCGTCGTCGTGCCGCTGACCGTCGACGACACGGTCGTGGGCACGCTGGCCGCCTTCGACGAGGAGGTCAGCGCGACGCTCGTGCGTACGGTGACCGAGCTGGGCCGCTGGGTGTCCGGGCAGCTGGAGCTGGCCGACCTCGACGCCTCCCGCCGCCGGGCGCTGGAGGCCGAGATGCGCGCGCTGCGCGCCCAGATCTCGCCCCACTTCGTCTACAACGCCCTGACCACGATCGCCTCGTTCGTCCGTACGAACCCCAAACGGGCCCGCGACCTGCTGCTCGACTTCGCCGACTTCTCCCGCTACGCCCTGCGCAGGGCCCACGACTTCACCACCCTGGCCGACGAGCTGACCTGCGTCGACCGGTACCTGCTGCTGGAACGGGCCCGCTTCGGCGACAAACTGCGCTTCAGCATGCAGGTCGCGCCCGAGGTGCTGCCGGTGCCGGTGCCGTTCCTGTGCCTGCAACCCCTCGTGGAGAACGCGATCAAGCACGGCATGCGCGGCCGGCGCGGCGGCGGCGAGGTGCGGGTCGTGATCCGCGACGCCGGCCCCGAGGCCCACATCACGGTCGAGGACGACGGCACCGGCATGGACCCCGAGTGCGCCAGGCGCATGCTCGACGGCGAGCCGGCCCGCGAGGGCGGCGGCATCGGCCTGGCCAACGTGGACCTGCGCATGCGCCAGATCTACGGCGACGGCTACGGCCTGGTCGTGGAGACCGCGCTCGGCGCGGGCACCAAGGTGCGGCTGCGCGTACCGAAGACACAAATTAGCGCATTGTAGTCGTTTCTTTACGCAGGGCTGGCGTGTCGCTTGTGACCTTTGCTTTCATAGGCCAGCGTGGAGGCCATGCTGAGGGTCCTGGCGGTCGACGACGAAGTGCCCGCTCTTGAGGAGCTGGCCTATCTGTTGCGCCAGGACCCGAGAATCGAACACGTCGCGACCGCGGCCGACGGCGTCACCGCGCTGCAGGACATGGTCCAGATGATCGGCGGCGGCGAGCGGCTCGACGGGATCTTCCTCGACATCAGGATGCCGGGCCTCGGCGGGCTCGACCTCGCCCGGCTGGTCGGCGGCTTCCCCAGTCCGCCGAAGCTGGTGTTCGTCACGGCGCACGAGGAGTGCGCGGTGCAGGCGTTCGAGCTGGAGGCCGTCGACTACCTGCTCAAGCCGGTCCGGGCCGAGCGCCTGTCGGAGGCGGTCAGGAGGCTGGAGGCGGCCTCGGCGCCGCCCGCCGAGCCGGCCCAGGACGACGTGATCCCGGTCGAGCTGGGCGGGCGCACCAGGTTCGTGCCGCAGCAGGCCGTCTGGTTCGCCGAGGCCAAGGGCGACTACGTCCGCCTGCACACGGTCGACGGCAGCTACCTCGTGCGCATGTCGCTGGCCGCGCTCGAACGCCGCTGGTCGGAGGCCGGGTTCATCCGCGTCCACCGCAGCACGCTGGTCTCCGCGCGGCACGTCAGCGAGCTGCGCTTCGAGGGCGGCCGGGTGACGCTCACCGTCGGCACCGAGACCCTCCAGGTCAGCCGCAGGCACAGCCGCCAGGTCCGCGAGCAACTCGTCCGCCAGCACCGCGGCGTCTTCTCCTGACCTCACCCGCCCGCCCCCGGCCAACGGCCCTCTGGCGGCCCTGTACGGCCCCCTGCGCCCCCGGGACGCGGGGGGCTGGTGCGTTCGGGCGGG
This sequence comes from Nonomuraea spiralis, assembly GCF_014648435.1. Taxonomy (GTDB): domain Bacteria; phylum Actinomycetota; class Actinomycetes; order Streptosporangiales; family Streptosporangiaceae; genus Nonomuraea; species Nonomuraea spiralis. Next base: position 157,619 of record NZ_BMRC01000006.1, on the reverse strand, counting down.
CGTGAAGCTGGGCGTGCCGACGTCGTGCCCGGTGGGGCGCCGGGTCTGGTAGCGGTGTCGCGATGGTAAAGACTTCCCAGGTCACGCGGGTACGGACCCGCCACGGGCCGGCCGGACGACGGTCGGCAGGCAGCCGCCGGGCCCCGGGAGGACCCACGAAGCTACCGCTCGTCGCTCGCGGAAGACCGCTCGCCGGATGACCGCTCTCCGTATGGCGATGACTACAGACCGTTCGACGCGCTGACCGTAAACAGGGTTTCGCGCACAAGATCGCGACCGTAGTGTTTCCGCATCAGAAGCCACCCGGCGCATCGGGGGGGGACGGGCCGCAAGGCCCAAGTAAGGGCCTGATGCGCCGGCTTCACCGGTGACCGCGCAGGTCACCTCGGCTGTCGGGCCCTTGACCGGGGGGTGGGGCCCGCCTGCCGATCAGGTGAGGGGGCGCCTGCGGAGGCCACGGACCCCGGCCCCGCGATCCGGCCTTCGGGGGCGGCCGGATCGCGAGAGCAGGCGCCCCTATCACGATTGACGACCGGGCTTGCTCTTCATCCCCGTTACGGGGGAAAAGCCGGGTCAGTCCTCGTCGCGGAGCTTCTTCAGCAGCTCGATGTCCTCGCGGTGCTTGTCGGCCTTGCCGGGCGTCTCGATGCAGATCGGCACACCCGCCACCGCCGGATGACGCATGAGCTCGGCGAACGGCCGGGCGCCGATGTGACCCGCGCCGATGTTCTCGTGGCGGTCCTTCTTGGCCCCGCACACGTCTTTGGAGTCGTTGGCGTGGATCAGCTTGAGCCGGCCGGGCGCGATGGCGTGGAGCGCGTCGAACGTCTCCCGCACCCCGCCCTCGGCGGCCAGGTCGTGACCGGCGGCGAAGGCGTGGCAGGTGTCGAGGCAGACGCAGGCCCGCGGGTGCCAGTCGAGCGCGGCGAGATAGGGTTCCAGATCCTGGACGGTCGCGCAGAGCATCGCGCCCTGGCCCGCCATCGGCTCCAGCAGCAGGTCGGGGCCGCCGTCGGGGATCTCCTCCAGCAGCGGCAGCAGCGTCTCGCGCACCTGCCGCAGCGCGTCGTCGCGCGACTGGGTGACGGCCGAGCCGGTGTGGACCACGACCCCCTTGGCGCCGGTCTCGACGCCGCGCCGCAGCGTGTGGCGGACGACCGCGATGGAGTTGGCCAGCGTCTCGGGGCTGGGTGAGCCGAAGTTGACCAGGTAGGGCACGTGGATGAAGGCGTCGACGCCGGACTCGGCCAGCTTGGCGTCCTCGGCGGGCTTGCCGTCGTTGAGCGCCCAGCCGCGCGGGTTGGTGACGAACACCTGGACCATCTCGGCGCCGATCTCGGCCATGTACTTCAGACCGCCGGTCGCCAGGCCGCCGGTGACGGACACGTGTCCGCCGATCAGGGATGTCGGGCTCATGATGGCTCCCAGTGTAGGCGCAGCTCAGGGCGGCCCGGCCGGGGCGTGGTTGGAGCATGACACGAAAAGTCCTGGCCATCCCGTTGCGTACTTGGGAGTTCTCACGGATGGACCGGGGAGCAGGCCCCTGTGTGTACTGCTGACATGCCCAACTCGTTGGCCGGGTTCAACCGGCGGCCGCGGGCGGAGGCGGAGGCGGAGCTGCTGGCCTGCTGCGCCTCCCGCGCCTTCGCCGCGGACGTGGCCGCCCGCAGGCCGTACACCGGCCGCGAACGGCTGGCCGAGACCGCCGCGGCGGCCGTACGCGCGCTGGAGTGGCCCGACGTGCTGGAGGCGCTGGCCGCCCACCCGAGGATCGGGGAACGCGCGCCCGGGGACGCCAGGGAGTCCCGCTGGTCCCGCCAGGAACAGGCGGGCGCGGGTGAGGGCGGTGCCGGGCTGCGGGAGGCGCTGGCCGACGGGAACCGCGCCTACGAGGAGCGGTTCGGGCATGTCTACCTGGTGTGCGCCACCGGGCTGAGCGGGGCCGAGCTGCTGGCCCGGCTGCGCGCGCGCCTGGGCAACGACGAGGAGACCGAACGCGGCGTCGTCCGCGACGAACTGGCGAAGATCACCCGGCTCCGGCTGGGGAAGCTCATGGAGGAGGAGGGGAGATGAGCTTCTCGACGCACGTCCTGGACGCGGTCACCGGCAGACCGGCCGCCGGCGTCGGCGTACGGCTGGAGCACGGGGGCCGCGTGCTCGCGCGGGGCAGCACCGACGACGACGGCCGGATCGGGGGCTGGGAGACCGGGGAAGGCGTGCACCGCGTGGTCTTCGACACCGGCGCCTACCTGGCCGACACCTTCTACCCCGAGGTCGTCATCGCCTTCACCGTGTCCGACCCGGAGGCGCACCACCACGTGCCGCTGCTGCTCAGCCCGTACGCGTACTCCACCTACCGAGGGAGCTAGATGACCGTCAAGCTCGGCCCCAACCGCTACGGCAAGGCGGAGACCCGGCTCGTCCGCGTGGTACGCGACGGAACGACCCACCACATCAAGGACATCAACGTCAGTTCCGCCCTGTCGGGCGACATGGAAGAGGTGCACCGGACCGGCAGCAACGCCGCGGTCCTGCCCACCGACACGCAGAAGAACCTCGTCTACGCCTTCGCCAGGAAACACGGCGTCGAGGAGATCGAGGACTTCGCCCTCTTACTGGCCCGCCACTACGTCTCCGCGTACCCGTCCATCCACCACGCGCGGGTGGAGATCGAGGAGTACGCCTGGAACCGCATCCCGGGCCGGTCGCGGCACTCGTTCGTGCGCGACGGGGGCGAGGTGCGCACCTGTGTCGTGCACCACGACGGGGACGGCCGCACCACCGTGGTGTCGGGGCTGACGGACCTGGTCGTGCTGAACTCGACCGGCTCGGAGTTCCACGGCTACATCGTGGACGAGTACACCACCCTCCGGCCGACGACCGACCGCATCCTGGCCACGGCGGTCACGGCCCGGTGGCGGCACGCCGGGGACGGGGAGCGCCCGCCGTACGCGCGGGTGCGCGAATGCCTGCTGGACGCCTTCGCCCAGACGCACAGCCTGTCGTTGCAGCAGACGCTGTACGCCATGGGCGAGCGCGTGCTGACGACCTGGCCTCAGGTCTGCGAGGTCAGGTTCGCGCTGCCGAACAAGCACCACTTCCTGGTCGACCTGTCGCCGTTCGGCCTGGACAACGAGAACGAGGTCTTCTACGCCGCCGACCGCCCGTACGGGCTGATCGAGGGCAGTGTGCTGCGTGAGGACGCCCCCGACGCGGGATTCGCCTGGGAGTGAGGACGATGGACTTCTTGCGGCCCACCACGTGGGCTGAGGCGCTGGCCGCCAAGGCGGACCGGCCCGGTGCCCTGCCCGTCCAGGGCGGGACCGACGTGATGGTCGAGATCAACTTCGACGTGCGCAGGCCGGAGGCGCTGCTCGACCTCAACCAGGTGGCTGAGCTGCGCGAATGGGACATGACCGACGGGGTCTGCCGGATCGGGGCCGGGGTGACGTACACGACGGTGGTGAACGAGCTGGGCGGCGTGCTGCCGGGGCTCGCGCAGGCCGCGCGTACGGTCGGTTCGCCGCAGATCCGCAACCGCGGCACGGTCGCCGGGAATCTCGGCGCGGCCTCGCCCGCGGGCGACAGCCACCCGCCGCTGCTGGCGGCGGGCGCGGTCGTCGAGGTCGAGTCGCGCGACCGGGGCACCCGGCTGATCCCCGCGGGCGAGTTCTACCTCGGGGTCAAGCGCAACGCGCTGGAGCCGGACGAGCTGATCAGGGCCGTACGCGTCGATCCGGCCCCCGGCCCCCAGTACTTCTCCAAGGTCGGCACGCGCAACGCCATGGTGATCGCGGTGTGCTCGTTCGCGGTCGCCCTGCACCCGGGCGAGCGGCGGGTCGGGACCGGGATCGGCTCGGCCGCGCCCACACCGCGCCGCGCCCTGGAGGCGGAGGACCTGCTGGCCAGGGAGCTGGACTGGACCGCGCCGCTCGACCCCGCGCTGCTGGCCCGCTTCGGCGAGCTGTGCGCGGCCGCCGCCGCGCCGATCGACGACGTGCGCGGCACCGCCGCCTACCGGCTGCACGCCGTCGGCGTGATGGCCCGGCGCACACTCACCTGGGCCTGGAACGACCACCTCACGAGGAGGGCGGCCTGATGCGCCTCACCTTCACCGTCAACGACCGCGACGAGACCGTGGACGACGTCTGGGAGGGCGAGAGCCTGCTGTACGTCCTGCGCGAGCGCGTCGGGCTCCCCGGCTCCAAGAACGCCTGCGAGCAGGGCGAATGCGGCTCGTGCACGGTCTACCTGGACGGCCTGCCGGTCTGCTCGTGCCTGGTCGCCGCCGGGCAGGCCGAGGGGCGGCGGGTGCGTACCGTCGAGGGGCTGGCCGACGGCGACCGGCTCGACCCGGTGCAGGAGGCGTTCGCCGAATGCGGGGCCGTGCAGTGCGGCTTCTGCACCCCGGGCCTGCTCGTCCAGGCCCACGACCTGATCGACCGCGTGCCCCGGCCCTCCGACGCCGAGATCCGCGAGGCGCTGGCGGGCAACCTGTGCCGCTGCACCGGCTACGAGAAGATCCTCGACGCCGTACGGCTGGCCGCGGCCCGGAAGGCGGCCCGATGACCCCGACGAGCGAGCCGCCGACCCCGCCGACGACGCTGTTGATCGAGAACGTGCACATCGCGCCCGTCGCCGGGCCCGAGATCCCCTCCGGCCATATCATCGTCGAGGGCGACCGCATCGCCGCGCTCGGCCCCGGCCCCGCGCCGCTGACCCCCGGCGCCCGGCGCGTGGACGGCTCCGGCTGCCTGGCCACCCCCGGCCTGGTCAACACCCACCACCACCTCTACCAGTGGGCCTCGCAGGGGCTGGCCCAGGACGCCACCCTGTTCGAGTGGCTGGTGGCGCTCTACGACGTATGGGCCGCCATGGACGCCGAGGTCGTCAGGGGCGCCGCCACGGCCGGGCTCGGCTGGCTGGCGCTGGCGGGCTGCACCACCTCCAGCGACCACCACTACGTCTTCCCCAAGGGCAGGGGAGACCTGTTCGCGGCCGGGATCGAGGCGGCGCGGGAGATCGGCGTACGCTTCCACCCGGCGCGCGGCTCGATGGACCGGGGCAGGTCGCACGGCGGGCTGCCGCCGGACGAGGTGGTCGAGGAGCTCGACGACGTCCTGGCCGCGACGGCCGAGGCGATCGACGCCCACCACGACCCCTCGCCGTCCTCGATGGTGCGGGTGGCGGTCGCGCCGTGCTCGCCGTTCTCGGTCAGCGCCCGGCTGATGACCGAGTCGGCCGCCCTGGCCAGGGCGAGGGGCGTACGCCTGCACACCCACCTGGCCGAGACCCTCGACGAGGACGAGCACTGCGTGGAGCAGTTCGGCATGCGTCCCGTCGACTACATGGACAAGCTGGGCTGGCTGGGCCCGGACGTGTGGCTCGCGCACGCCGTGCACCTCAGCGACGGCGACATCGTCAAACTCGCCCGCACCGGCACGGGCTCGGCCCACTGCCCCTCCTCCAACGCCCGCCTGGGAGCCGGGATCGCCCGCGTGTCGGAGATGTTGCGCCAGGGCGCGAACGTCGGGCTCGGCGTGGACGGCAGCGCCTCCTCCGAGCTGACGTCGCTCGCCGGGGAGATGCGCCAGGCGCTGCTGTTCCAGCGGGCCAGGTACGGCCCCCACGCGCTGTCGGCCCGCCAGGCACTGGAACTGGCCACCCTCGGCGGCGCGCGCAACCTGGGCCGCGAGGCCGAGCTCGGCTCGCTGGAGCCGGGCAAGCTGGCCGACGTCGTCCTGTGGCGGACCGGCGGGCCCTTCGCCGCCGCCGTGGCCGACCCGGTGTGCGCCCTGGTGTTCGGGCCGCCGCCGCCCGTGGCCCTCGTGCTGGTCGGCGGCCGTACGGTGGTCGAGGACGGCGAGCTGCGGACGACGCCCCACGACGCCGCCGGCCGGGCGGGCGCCGACGCGCACCGCAGGCTGACGCGGCTGGCGGCCGAGCACGGGTTCACGGCGGCCAGGGAGATCCATCACTAGGGTGGGAATGTCCGGAAACGTGGTAGCCAGCACCGAAAGGCGGTCCCGTGTCGCCAGAACTCCCCGACGAGCGGCTGACGCAGCTCAAGAGCACCTTCGCCGAGATCGACTCCGACGGCGACGGCTTCATCAGCGAGACCGAGCTGAAGCGGCACTTCCCGGCCCTGCCCGCCGAGGCGCTCGGCGCGCTGAGCCAGGAGGCCGACACCGACCAGGACGGGCGTTACTCCCTGGAGGAGTTCATCCGCGTGGTGTCCTGACGGGCGCGCGCGGGCGGCCTACTGCGCCAGCGCGCGCTCCAGCGGCGTACGGAAGCGCGGCGTGACGCGGACGCCGCCGAGCCAGGAGGCCAGCCCGGCGATCTCCGCCTCGACGGCGGCCACCGCGTCGGAGCCCACGTCGGTGAGCGCCCGCCACACGACCTCGCCGTCGGGCCGCTGCCCCCATCCGCCCACGACCTGCCCGTTCCACCACACGGTCGGCCCGACGTTGCCGCTGCGGTCGAACAGCTCGGCCCGGTGCTCCTTCGGCAGGTACCAGTCGCGGCCCTGCCAGCCCATCGGCGTCGGGTCGAGGGCGGGCAGCAGCGCCGCCCACGGCTCCGGCTCGGGCGTCTCGTCCAGGTCGTCCGGCAACACGTACGCCGGGCCCTCGTCCAGCTCGACCTCGGCCGCGCCGACGGCGGCCAGCGCGGCGCGCACCTCGCGCAGCGTCCAGCCGGTCCACCACTTGACGTCGGCCTCCGTGCCGGGGCCGAACGCGGCCAGCCAGCGGCGTACCAGCTCGGCCTGGGCCTGGGGGACGGTCAGCTCGGCCATGGGCGGGGCGACGGCCCACAGGTGCTGCGTACTGGTCCACGAGCCGGACGGGCGGCCCCGGCGGACGAGCCGGCCCTCCATGCCCATCAACGTGATCAGCCGCTGCCCGACGCTGTGCACGGCCTCGTACGGCTTGCCCACGGCCACCCGGAACTGCTCGCGCAGCCGCGGCTCCAGCACGCCCAGCCGGGTCGCGGTGGCGGTGCCCTCGCCGGCCAGGACGCGCAGGACCGACGACTCCACCTCCGCCAGCCAGGGTTCGTCCCACCCGCCGGCCCCGGTCAGCTCCTTGACCAGCGCCTTGCGTACCTTCGTGGCGACCGCCAGCGTGGAGGAGTGGTGCACGACGGGGACCAGCGCGGCCGGGACCACGAACACCGTGCGCCGCATCCCGTGCATGCGTACCAGGGTGCGGTCCTCGTACAGGGCCCGCTCGACCGGCGCGGGGCCGGGCGCGGTGAGCCGCGCGCCCGCCGACAGGAACACGGTCGCCGGGTCGGTGGCGTGCAGCACCACCACGGACGCCGTCGCCTCCTCCGGCGTCGCCGCCTTGGCCGCCAGGCTGTGGCGCACACCCAGCCGCCGCCGCCGCTCCCGCTCCGAAATGCGCATAAACGCCTCCTTAAGGGATCTGAGCCTAATCGGCGGACCAGACACCTCAGAACCGGTCAGCAAGGGTGCACCCTGCGGCAGGACCGGGAGGTCGCCTGATGTGATGATGAGTCACGCCTTCCTGCCCGCTCGCACCGGGCAGGAAGGCGTGTCCGGCCATTGTTCAGCATCTTGTGGGAGTTCGTAGTGGTTAAGCAGGTTCTGGTGGCACCCGACAAGTTCAAGGGCTCGCTCACCGCCGCCGAGGTCGCGGCGCGGGTGGCGGCCGGGCTCGGGGTGCCGGCGGTCGAGCTGCCGGTCGCCGACGGCGGCGACGGCACCGTCGAGGCGGCCGTGGCCTGCGGGTTCGACCAGGTCACCGTGGAGGTCACCGGGCCCACGGGAGAGCGCGTGGCCGCCTCGTACGCCTGGCGGCAGGCGGACGGGACGCCGACGGCGGTGATCGAGCTGGCCGAGGCGTCCGGACTGCGGCGGCTGCCCGCCGGGCCCGCGCCCCTGACGGCCACCTCGTACGGCACCGGAGAGCTGATCGCCGACGCCCTGCGCAGGGGCGCCCGGCGGATCGTCCTGGGACTCGGCGGCAGCGCCGGCACCGACGGGGGAGCGGGCATGGTCCGGGCGCTCGGCGCGCGCCTGCTGGACGGTGACGGCGCCGAGCTGCCGGACGGGGGCGCCGCGCTGCGCGGCCTGGCCCGCATCGACCTGTCCGGGTTCGCCGACGTCAAGGACGTGGAGTTCGTGGTCGCCGGCGACGTGGACAACCCGCTCCTCGGCCCCCACGGCGCCGCCGCCGTCTACGGTCCGCAGAAGGGCGCCACCCCCGAAGACGTCCGTACGCTGGAGGCCGGCCTGTCCCGGCTGGCCGCCGTCGCCACGCAGACCCACGGCCTGCTCGGCGCCGTCGAGCACGACGACACCCCGAGGGCCATGGGCGTGGCCGGAGCCCCCGGCGCGGGCGCGGCGGGCGGCGTCGGGTTCGCGGCGCTGGCGTTCCTGCACGCCGAGCTGCGGCCCGGCATCGAGTACCTGCTCGACCTGCTCGGCTTCGGCGAGCTCGTCCGGGACGCGCGGCTGGTGATCACGGGGGAGGGGTCGCTCGACGAGCAGTCCCTGCGCGGCAAGGCGCCGGTCGGCGTGGCCCAGGCGGCGGCCAGGGCGGGCGTGCCGGTGGTCGCGGTCTGCGGCCGGCGCACCCTCAGCGACACCCAGCTCAAGGACGCCGGCATCGAGGCCGCCTACGCCCTGACGGACCTGGAGCCCGACCCGGCCCGCTGCATGGCCGAGGCGGGCCCGCTCCTCGAACGCCTGGCCGCCCGCGTGGCGGCCGAACACCTGGCCGACCATCTGGAGGGCAGATGACCGACTACGACCTCGTCGTCCGTTCCCGCCGGGCCGTCACGCCCGAGGGGGAGCGGCCCGTGGCCGTGGCCGTACGGGGCGAGCGTGTCGAGGCCCTGTACGGCTACGCCGACCCCCTCGACGCCGCCGAGGACATCGACCTGCGCGACCTGCCCCTGCTGCCCGGCCTGGTGGACACGCACGTCCACGTCAACGAGCCGGGCCGTACGCACTGGGAGGGGTTCGCCTCGGCGACCAGGGCAGCCGCGGCCGGCGGCGTGACCACGATCGTGGACATGCCGCTCAACTCGGTGCCGCCGACCGTCAGTGTGGAGGCGCTGGAGGTCAAGCTGCGGGCCGCCCGGGGGCAGTGCCACGTGGACGTGGGGTTCTGGGGCGGGGCGGTCCCGGGCAACCTCAAGGAGCTGCGGCCGCTGCACGAGCGTGGCGTGCGGGGTTTCAAGTGCTTCCTGTCGCCGTCCGGGGTCGAGGAGTTCCCGCCGCTCGGCACGGCGGAGCTGCGGGCGGTGCTGGCGGAGGTCGCCGGGTTCGACGGGCTCGTCGTCGTGCACGCCGAGGACCCGGAGCTGCTGGCCGAGCCGGGCGGGCCGACGTACCGGGAGTTCCTGGAGTCGCGGCCGGGAGCGGCCGAGCGCAGCGCGGTCGCGCGGGTCGTCGCGCTGGCCGCCGAGACCGGCGCGCGCGTGCACATCCTGCACGTCTCCAGCGCCGAATGCCTCGGCGTGCTGGAGGCGGCCCAGGCGGACGGGGTGGCGGTCACCGCCGAGACCTGCCCGCACTACCTGACGCTGGAGGCCGAGCAGGTGCCCGAGGGGGGCACGGCGTACAAGTGCTGTCCGCCCATCCGGTCGCGGGCCAACCGCGAGCTGCTGTGGGAGGGCCTGGCCAAAGGCGTGCTGAGCTGCGTCGTCTCCGACCACTCGCCCTCGCCCGCCGACCTGAAGGTGCCCGACTTCGCCGCGGCCTGGGGCGGGGTCGCCTCCCTCCAGCTCGGCCTGTCCGCCGTCTGGACCGAGGCCGCCCGGCGCGGCCACGGGCTCGCCGACGTCGTCCGCTGGATGTCGGCCAACCCCGCCGCGATGGCGCGGATCCCCGGCAAGGGCGCGATCCGGCCCGGGTACGACGCCGACCTGGTCGCCTTCGACCCCGACGCCGACAACCCGGTGGACGCCGCCCGCCTCCACCACCGCAACCCGGTCACCCCCTACCACGGCCGGGTGCTCAAGGGCGTGGTCCTGACCACCTGGCTGCGCGGACGTCCCGTGGACGGCGAGCCGCACGGCCGACTCATCCTGGGAGAGCAGTAGATGCCCGGCTTCACCACCCTGCCCGACCTGGCCCTGCGCACCCTCGGCGGTTCGGTCGTGGCGGCCAGCGACGAGTCCTTCGCCGAGAAGGAGAGCCTGATCAGGCCGGGCCGCCCTGGCTTCCGCGCCGAGACGTTCGGCAACAAGGGCCAGGTGTACGACGGGTGGGAGACCCGCCGCCGCCGTACCCCCGGCCACGACTGGGCCCTGGTACGGCTGGGCCTGCCGGGGGCGATCCGCGGGGTGGTGATCGACACGGCCTGGTTCAAGGGCAACTACCCGCCGTACGCCTCGGTCGAGGCCGCCGCCGTGCCCGGCCATCCCTCACCCGCCGAGCTGGCCGCCGCCGTCTGGACGGAGATCGTCCCGAGGACCGCGCTCAAGGGCGACGCCGAGCACCACGTCGAGGTCACCGGCGACGACACCCGCTACACCCACGTACGGCTGAACATGTACCCCGACGGCGGCATCGCCCGCCTGCGCGTGCACGGCGAGGTACGCCCCGACCTGTCGGTCTATGACGGCCTGAGCCTCGACCTGGCCGCCCTCCAGAACGGCGGCCTGGTCACCGCCTGCTCCGACGAGTTCTACTCCGCGCCCAACAACGTCATCGCCCCCGGCCTGGCCCGCCACCAGGCCGAAGGCTGGGAGACCGCGCGCCGCCGCGACCCCGGCAACGACTGGCTGCTCATCCGCCTGGCGGGCCCCGGCCTGGTACGCCTGGCCGAGATCGACACCACGAACCTGATCTTCAACGCCCCCGGCCACGTCGCACTCACCGGGCTGACCGGCGTGCACGAGGTCGAGCTGCTGCCGAAGACCCGCCTGCAACCTGACACGCCCCACCGCTTCCGCCTCGCCCACACCGAGCCGGTCACCCACGTACGGGTCGACGTCTATCCGGACGGCGGGCTGGCCAGGGTGCGCCTGCACGGGCACCTGGCCTGACCCCGCGGCCCTACTGCCAGAGCCAGACCATGGTGCCGGGCGGCCGCTCGCTGTTGGGCAGCGGCCGCTGGTACTGCACCACGCCGCCGTTGCCCAGCCGGTTGACCCGGACGCGGAAACCCTGCGCCTGCAGCTCGGCCTGGGCGTCCTTGACGTTCTTGCCGATGACCGCGGGCACCAGGCGGAACTCCTGGTCGTCGCGGGCCTCGTTGTCGCCCTTGAACCAGTCCCAGAAGTCGGTCTGGCAGCGGGACACCGTGACCATCGCCGGGGTGCCCTTGTCCACCTCGGACTTGGCCTTCGGCGTCTGGGCGATGACCGTGCACGGCTCGGCGTCGTCGTCGACCTCGTTGACCTGCACCTGGAAGCCCTGGCCGCCGAGGTAAGCGGCGGCTTCGTCCTTGGGCATGCCGGTCACGTCGGGCATCACCAGGCCGGCGCTCACGAAGATGCCGACCTTGGCGCCCTCCTTGACCTTCTCGCCGGCCTCGGGGGAGGTGCGGATCACCTTGTTGCGCTCGACCTCCATGTTGGGCAGCCGCCTGACGCTGCCCACGGTGAGCCCGGCCTCGGCGATCTTGACGCGGGCCTCGTCGCTGGTAAGGCCCTTCACGCTGGGCACGATCACCCGCTTGGGGCCGAGCGAGGGCACCAGCGTGATCGTCCCGCCGCTCTCCAGCTCGCTCCTGCCCTCGGGGTCGGTACGCAGCACCAGCCCCTCGGCCGTCTTCTCGTCGTACTCGCCCTGGACCTTGCGGATCTTGAAGCCCTTGCCCGTGGCGGCCCGCTCGGCGACCAGCATGTCCTGGCCGACCAGGTCGGGCACCTGCACGTACTTGGTCTGGGAGAAGAACCAGCCGGTCACCCCGACCGCGACGACCATGACGGCGGCGAGCACGACCAGGAACCAGTTGGGCTTGAACGAACGGTTGGGCGCGGACGACGGCGGCGGGGGCGGCGAAGGCACCTCGGCGCGCGGCTGGATCAGCGTGTGGGCCGGCGCGGCCATGGGCATCGACGGCGCGCCCGCGCCGCTCGGGCGCGGCGGGATCGACTGGTTGAACACCGCCGTCATCGCCGGAGGGGTGCTCAGCCGCGGCAACATCCGGTGGGCCTCGACCGCCTGGACGAGCATCGCCGTGGCGTCGGCCGGGCGGTCGTGGGGCTCGCGGGCCGTGGCGTGCGCGACCAGCGTGTCGATCAGCGGCGGCACCTCGGGCACCAGCGCCGACGGCGGCGGCACCGTGTCGTGGACGTGCCGGTAGGCCACCGACATCGGCGTCTCGCCGTCGTAGGGCTGCTGCCCGGTCACCAGCTCGAACAGCATGATGCCCGCGGCGTAGACGTCGCTGCGCACGTCGGCGCCGCCGGTGGTGACCTGCTCGGGCGACATGTAACCGATCGTGCCGATCATCACGCCGGTACGGGTCTGGTTGGTCGCCTCGATGGCCCTGGCCAGACCGAAGTCGACGACCTTGACCCGGCCGTCGTCGGTCATCAGCACGTTCTCGGGCTTCACGTCGCGGTGGACCATGCCGGCCTGGTGGGCCGCGCCCAGGGCGGCGAGCACCGGGATCATGATCTCCAGCGCCTCGCGGGCGGGCAGCCTGCCGCGCTCGCGCAGGATGTCGCGCAGCGTCCGGCCCGGCACGTACTCCATCGACAGGTAGACGACGTCGTTGTCGGTGCCCTGGTCGAAGACGTGCACCACGTTGGGGTGGGACAGACTGGCGACGGACTTGGCCTCGCCGATGAACCGCCGGACGAACGCCGGGTCGTCGGCGAGCGAGCGGTGCATGACCTTCAGCGCGACGGTGCGGTCCAGCCGGACGTCGAGCGCCAGGTAGACGGTCGCCATACCGCCCCGGGCGATCCGGCTCTCGATGCGGTAGCGCCCATCGAGGAGCCGACCGACCAAGGGGTCCGCAGTCACCTTATCCACCCCCCTGAGTTTACGGGCGTTTTGCCACCCGCAAGGCCCGACCGCCCGAAACCGATGCGGAGACGTGCCCATGCGAGTGGCTCCGACCGGGGGGAAGGGGCCCGGCTCGCACCGGGACCCTCCGGGGATCTTACGGGGTCGTCGGCGAGGATGCCTCCGCATAGCGCCGACGCGGGATCCGGCCCGCCTGCCGCGCCTGCCGGCCCGCCACCACGGCCGACCTCATCGCCGCGGCCATGAGGTCGGGCCGCTGCGCCCGGGTGACGGCCGTGGCCAGCAGCACCGCGTCGCAGCCCAGCTCCATCGCCAGGGCGGCGTCGCTGGCCGTGCCGATGCCGGCGTCGAGGATCACCGGGACCGAGGCGGCCTCCACGATGAGCTCGATGTTGTGCGGGTTCCTGATGCCGAGCCCCGACCCGATCGGCGCGCCCAGCGGCATCACGGCCGCGCAGCCCGCCTGCTCCAGCCGCCGCGCCAGCGCCGGGTCGTCGCCGATGTAGGGCAGCACCACGAACCCGTCGGCCACCAGCCGCTCGGCCGCGTCGAACGTCTCGATCGGATCGGGCAGCAGCGTGCGCTCGTCGGAGATGACCTCCAGCTTGACCCAGTTGGTCCCCAGGGCGTCGCGGGCCAGCCGGGCCGTCAGCACGGCCTCGCCGGCGGTGAAGCAGCCCGCGGTGTTGGGCAGCACCTTGATGTCGCGGCGGCGCAGCACGTCGAGGACCGAGCCGCGCGCACCGGGGTCGAGCCGCCGCATGGCCACGGTGGTCAGCTCGGTGCCCGAGGCGGCCAGCGCCTGGTCGAGCACGTCGAGGGAGGGCGCGCCGCCGGTGCCCATGATGAGCCGGGAGGAGAACTTCTCCCCGGCGATGATCAGCTCATCCACCCTGCACCGCCGTCAGCACCTCGACGCGGTCGCGGTCGCCGAGCGCCGTGGTCTCCCACGTGCTGCGGGTGACCACCTCGTCGTTCACGGCCACGGCCACCCCGGTGGTGGCGGTGGTCAGCGTCCGTACGGCCTGGGCCACGGTCGTGCCGTCGGCCACCTCGTGCGCGGCGCCGTTGATCATCACAATCATGAAATTTCCCGAAATCTCGCGGGCGAGCACAGCTCGGCCAGCTCGCCCTCCTCACCCGTCAGAATCTCCGCGCCCGGCGACAGGCCCGCCGTCACCAGGGCCGCCGTGAGCGGGGCCAGCAGCACCCCGCCCCGGTGATGGCCGGTCGCCAGCACGAGCCCCGGAGCCTCGCCGGCCCCGATGAGCGGCAGGTTGTCGGGGGTGCCCGGCCGCAGCCCTGCGACCACGTCGGCCACCTCCAGCTCGGTGACGCCCGGCACCAGCTCCCTGGCGTCGCGCAGCAGCTCGTGGAGCCCGCCCGCGGTCACCCGGGTGTCGAACCCCAGCTCCTCCTGCGTGGCCCCGAGCACCAGCTCACCGTCTCCCCGGGGGACGAGGTAGACGGGGGCGCCGTGCACCGTCCCGCGTACGCACCGGCCGAGCAGCGGCTGCGGCGAGCGCAGGCGCATGATCTGCCCCTTGACCGGCCGTACGGGCACGCCGGCCAGCTCCCCGCTCCATGCCCCGGCGGCCAGCACCACCCGCTCGGCCGCGAGCTCCCGCGCCGCGACACCGGGGGCGGGATCGAGGCGTACGCCGGTGACGGTCTCGCCGTCGCGCAGCAGCCCGGCCGCCCGCGCCCGCACCAGGGGCACGCCCAGCCGGTCGAGCGCGGCCAGCAGCGCCGCCGTGACGCGGCGCGGGTCGACCCAGGCGTCACCGGGGGCCAGCAGCCCGCCGCGCACCGAGGGGGCCAGCATGGGCTCCAGGCGGCGGCACTCGCGCCCGGTCAGCCGCTCCACCCGCAGCCCCAGCTTGTCCATGAACGCCGCCAGCTCGTCGAGCGCCGCCAGGTCGTCGGCCCCGAAGGCGACGTCGAGAGTGCCGTCGGCGCGCAGGTCGAGCCCACGCCGCGCGGCCTCCCCCGGCCCGCTCCCGCCGAACTCCTCATCCAGGCCCGCGTCGGCGGCCAGCTCGTCGGCGAACGCCGGCCAGCGGCCCAGCGAGGCGGCCCCCAGCCGCAGCAGCGGCTCCTCGGTGTAGGAGACCTCGCTCACCGGGGCCAGCATCCCGGCCGCCGCGTGGGAGGCCCCGCGCGCCGGGGCCGGGTCGACCACCGTGACGGGCAGCCCCTCGCGGGCCAGCCGCCAGGCGACCGACAGCCCGATGACCCCGCCGCCCACGATCACATTCATCCGCGCTCCCTTCGCCGGCATGATCCGGATCAGGTGTCTTGCGGTCGAAGGCCCGGTCAAGCCTTCCTCTCAGCCCGGTCACGGCCGGACTCCCGCGCGTCTTGCGCCTCCAGCCTACGGCCTCGGCGCGACGAGCCGGCACGGCCCCCGTTATGGTCGTGAACGTGAACCATGTCGTAGTGGTGGGAGCGGGCCTGGCCGGGCTGCGCAGCGTCGAGGCCCTGCGCGGGCGCGGATTCGCCGGACGGATCACGCTGATCGGCCAGGAGCGCCATCGGCCGTACGACCGTCCGCCCCTGTCCAAGGCCGTCCTGTCCGGCGCCGCCGACTCCAGCTTCCTGGAGGCCGACCTGGAGTCGCTGGAGGTGGACTTCTGGCCGGGCGTCACCGCCAAGGCGCTGCGCGAGGGCGTCCTGGAGACGACCGAGGGCCAGCTCGGCTACGACGGCCTGGTCATCGCCACCGGAGCCGAGCCGATCACCGTGCCCGGCGACGGCCCGCAACACGTCCTGCGCACCCTCGACGACGCCCACGAACTGCGCGCCAGGCTCGTTCCAGGGGCCCGCGTGGCGATCATCGGCGCGGGCTGGATCGGCGCCGAGGTCGCCACCGCCGCCCGCAAGGCCGGCTGCGCGGTGACCGTGATCGAGGCCGGCCCCACCCCGCTCGCGAACGCCGTGGGCCCGGAGATCGGCGCCCGCACCCAAGGCTGGTACGACGGCATCGACCTGCGCCTGGACACCATGGTCGACGAGGTGGACGAGGGCGGCGTACGCCTGGTGGGCGGCGAGTTCGTCGAGGCCCACGTGGTCGTCACCGGCATCGGCGTGCGCCCGGCGATCGAATGGCTGGCCGGCTCCGACATCGACCTGCACAACGGCGTCGTCACCGACGAGCACCTGCGCACGTCCATGCCCCGTGTGGTCGCCGCCGGCGACTGCGCCGCCTGGTGGTCGCGCCGCTACGGCACCAGGCTCAGGGTCGAGCACTGGGACACCGCGCTCGGCTCGCCCGAGGTCGCCGCCGCCACCCTGCTCGGCGAGGAGGCCGTCTACGACCCGGCGCCGTACTTCTGGTCCGAGCAGTTCGGCCACATGGTCCAGTACATCGGCCACCACCCCTCCGGCGACCGCCTGCTCTTCCGCGGCGGGCCCGAGGGCAAGTGGTCGGCCGTATGGCTGACGCCCGGCGACACCCTCGCCGCGGTGCTCGCCGTCGACCGGCCCCGGGACTACGTGCAGGGCCGTAGGATCATCGAGGGCGGACACCGCCTCGACACGGAACGCCTGGTAGATCCAGATGTCCCCCTACGGGATTGTGTTGTTTGAGCAAGGACGGCATGTGGTAGTTGTGGTTTCGTGACGCTTTCTGTTGCACAGATCGACCGGGAGACCGACCAGCTCGTAAGCGAGTGGCTCACTCTCCCCGAAGTGGCCCGGCGCCTCGACCTCTCAATCGGGCGGGCCAAGCAACTCCTCAAGGACCACAAGCTGCTCGGCGTGCGCCGCGGCGGCGGCGGGCCGCAGGTGCCCGCGGTGTTCCTCGACGGGAAGGACGTGATGAAGGGCCTGCCCGGCACACTGACCGTGTTGCAGGACGCCGGCTACGACGATGTCGAGTCGCTGCGCTGGCTCTTCACCCCAGACGAGTCCCTGCCGGGGTCGCCCATCGAGGCGATCAAGGCCGGCCGTCACACGGAGGTCAAGCGGCGTGCCCAGGCCCTCGGTTTCTGAGGCCCGCCTCTATCTCTGCACCGACGGCCGCCGCGACCGCGGTGACCTTGCAGAGTTCCTCGATTCGGTGCTGGCCGGCGGCGTGGACATCATCCAGCTGCGGGAGAAGGGCCTGGAGGCACGCGAAGAACTCGCGCTCCTGGAAGTCTTCCGCGACGCCTGCGACCGGCACGGCAAACTGCTGGCCGTCAACGACCGGGCGGACATCGCCTACGCCGCCCGGCCCGACGTGCTCCACCTGGGGCAGGACGACCTTCCCGTGACGGTCGCGCGAGAGATACTCGGCGACGACATCGTCATCGGCCGGTCCACCCACTCCGCCGCCGAGGCGTCCGCCGCGGCCGTGGAGGAGGGCGTCGACTACTTCTGCTGCGGCCCTGTCTGGCCGACGCCGACCAAGCCGGGCCGCCACGCGCCCGGCCCCGATCTGCTGCGGCACGTGGCCTCGCTGGGAACGGCGCGGCCGTGGTTCGGGATCGGCGGCATCGACCTCGGCAACCTCGACGCGGTCATGTCCCACGGCGTGAGCCGCGTGGTGGTCGTACGCGCGATCACCGACGCGGAGGACCCGGGGGCGGCGGCGGCCGAGTTCGCCAAACGCCTGACCCCCTAGAACCGGCCCCTTGAGGGCACCGGACGTCCGTCCGGAGGCGGGCGCCCGCCTCCGGCGCGTCAGGTCTTGCGGGACGTCGCGGCGATGGCCAGCCCGGTCAGCGCCGTGCGCGCCTCGGCCGTGACGGGCGCCTGGTCGAGCGCCTCCAGGGCTTCGGCGAGGTAGCCGGCGATCAGGTCCTCGCACTCCTGGAGCGCGCCGCTGTCCTCGATGATCTCGCGCAGCACGCGCACGCCGTCCTCGTCGAGCGCGGGGTCGCCGAGCAGCCGGCGCACCGTCGCGGCCGCCTCCGGCGCGGCCCCGGCCAGGGTACGGGCCACCAGCATCGTGCGCTTGCCCTCCCGCAGGTCGTCACCGGCCGGCTTGCCGGTCTGGGCCGGGTCGCCGAACACCCCGAGGATGTCGTCCCTGACCTGGAAGGCGATGCCGACGCGGCGGCCGTAGCCGGTGCACAGCTCGTCCATCCAGGGGTGGAGCGCGCCGGCGGCCAGCACCAGGCCGAGCCTGAGCGGCTGCTCCACCGAGTACTTGCCGCTCTTGAACAGCGCCACCCGCAGCGCCGACTCGAAGGTGTTCTCGCCGTGGGCCTGCTCCAGCAGGTCGAGGTACTGGCCGCACATCAGCTCGGTGCGCATGTGGTCGTGGACGGGCTGCGCGGCGGCCAGCGACGCCGGCGGCAGGCCGCTGGTGCGCCACATCTCGCCCGACCAGACCAGCAGCAGGTTGCCCAGCAGGATGGCGGCCCCTTCGCCGAACTGCTCGGGCGAGCCGTGCCAGCCCTCCTTCTCGTGCAGGGTCTGGAAGCGGCGGTGGGCGGCCGGCATGCCCCTGCGCAGGTCGCTCTTGTCCATCACGTCGTCGTGCACGAGCGCGCTGGCCTGCAACAACTCCAGCGAGGCGGCGGCGGTGAAGATCCCCGGCACGTCGGCGCCGCCCGCGCCGCGCCAGCCCCAGTAGCAGAACGCGGGACGCAGGCGCTTGCCGCCCGCCAGCAGGTCGCCTGCGGCGCTGCGGAGTGGTTCGAGCTCGGCGTCGCCGGAGGCGGGCAGCTGCCGTTCGACGAACTCCCCGAGTGCGCGCTCCACCTGGGTGCGCAGGGTGTCCATGCTCGCGGCGTGAGTGGTCATGCCTTGAGACTAGTGGGCCCCGGCTAAGGGTCGGGTCCCCGGTCTAGGGGCGGCCGATCCGGACACCGGCCTGTACGCTTGGCACATGGCGCTTGGTCGACCCTCCATCCTGCCCGATCGTGTCCCCACCGTCCGCGAGCTGCTCGCCGCCGGTGGCCGGTCGTTCTCCTTCGAGTTCTTCCCGCCGAAGACCGACGAGGGCGAGCGGCAGTTGTGGAAGGCGATCAGGGAGCTGGAGTCGCTGCGGCCCACATTCGTCTCGGTGACCTACGGCGCCGGCGGCTCGACCCGCGACCGCACGGTCGACATCGTCGAGCGGCTGGCCCATGACACCACGCTCACCCCTGTGGCGCACTTCACGGCGGTCAACCACTCGGTGCGTGAGCTGCGCCACCTGATCGGCCGCTTCGCCGACGCCGGGGTGCGCAACATCTTGGCCGTGCGCGGCGACCCGCCCGGCGACCCGGGCGCCGAATGGGTGCAGCACCCCGAGGGCGTGCTCTACGCCGAGGAGCTGGTACGCCTCATCCGGCAGGCGGGCGAGTTCTGCGTCGGCGTGGCCGCCTTCCCCTACAAGCACCCGCGCTCGGCCTCCATCGAGTCCGACACCGACTACTTCGTGCGCAAGTGCCGCGCGGGGGCCGACTACGCGATCACCCAGATGTTCTTCCAGGCCGACGACTACCTGCGCCTGCGCGACCGGGTGGCGGCCCAGGGCTGTGAGACGCCGATCATCCCGTGCATCATGCCGGTCACCCAGATGAGCACGATCGCGCGTTCCGAGCAGTTGTCGGGCGCGCCGTTCCCGCCGGACGTGGCGGCCCGCTTCGAGGCGGTGGCCGACGACCCGGCCGCGGTGCGGGCGCTCGGCATCGACCACGGCGCGGAGTTGTGCCAGCGGCTGCTCGACGAGGGCGCCCCGGGCATCCACTTCATCACGTTCAACCGCTCCAGCGCCTCGCGTGAGGTGTTCCAGCGCCTGACGCCGGTCGCCGCGACCGCCTGACCGGTACGACGGGCACGAGCGGAGTCCCGCCACCCGCCCGCAGGGGGACCGGGCGGGTGACGGGCAGGGGGCGGTATCCACTAGGTAACGTGTCCGTCACTTTCCGTCATCAAGATGCCCTTGGGCATGGCCCGGCAAACCCCGCAAGTGCTGGCTTTACCTGCGGCGATGTGGGCCGGCGTCAGCCGAGGGGGAGCGGGCGGCCCACGATCGCGTACTCCTCGTGGCCGCCGGGGAAGACGAAACGGGTCAGCAGGTCGGCGAATCCCATGCTCGCGTAGAGGTGGCGGGCCGCCGTGGGACGGTCGTGGGTGGACAACACGGCCGAACGCTCGGCGCGGCCGGCGCACAGTGTCCTGATCATCGCCCGGCCGACGCCCTTGCCCTGGTGGTCGGGGTGCACGTGGATCTCGGCCAGCTCGAAGGCGTGGCCCATCCAGGCATGCGCCGCCTGCTCGCCCGCGTGGTCGGCCAGTGCCCTGATCACCACGTCGTGCCACCACTGCCCGGTCGTGCCGCGGAAGCCGTACGCGAAGCCGACGGTCTGCGGGGGCGTTTCACCGGACGAGTCCCGCAATTCTGCGAAATAGCACTGGAAATGCGGATATGTGCCGTGATTTCGCATGATTGTCTTGCGGCCGGCGATCTGCTCGGGGGGCGGGTTCATCGCCGCCGTGTAAATGTCGATCACCGTGTCCAGTCGTTCGGTGAACTCGGCGGGCCCCGCCCCGCGAAACTCGATCACCCGTCGCACACTACTCGACGTCCACCGGGGCGCCGCCGGTGATCGTCACCAACTCCTCGAACGTCGTCGGGAACACCGTCAGCGGGTGTCCGCCGGCCGCCCACACCACCTCATGCTTGCCGAGCCAGTTGTCCACCAGGGTGCGGACCGGGGCCGGATGGCCGACCGGGGCCACACCGCCGATCGGCTGGCCGGTGGCGGCCCTGACGAACTCCGGCGTGGCCCGGCGTACCCGGTCGACCCCCGCCGTGCGGGCGATCAGCTCGACGTCCACGCGGTGGGCGCCGCTGGTCAGGACCAGCAGCGGCGCGCCGTCGGCGTCGAAGATCAGGCTGTTGGCGATCGCGCCCACCTCGCAGCCGAGCTGGGCGGCGGCGGTCGCCGCGGTCGGCGCCTTCTCGGGCAGGACGACGATCTCCCCGGCGGCCCCCAGCGCGCGCAGGGCGGCCTCCACGACGACGGCGTTCGACGGCAACTTCTCAGACATGAGGACACTCTAAACAGGTTGACCGCCTTATTACCTGTTCATGGTAGGTGGTGTAGGGTCCTTCGATCCGGATTTTTCGTGATAAAGAGAGGTGGTACGGGTGGGGGCTCGACGGTTGCCCGGAATGGCTGCTCTGTTGACGGCTGGAGCCGTCGTACTCACGGGCTGCGGCGCGCAGCCGGTCACATCCGCCGCGACGCCGCCCCTCTCCACAGCGACGACCGGTACGACGACCGGCACGGCGGGCTCCCAGGCGGGCCCGGCCGCGGCACCCGCCGCCGCGCCTGCCGCCGCGCCCGTCGCGGCGCCGCGCAAGACGCTGAAGCTGGGCGCCAAGGGCACCTCCGTCGCCTGGCTCCAGCGGCGCCTGGCCGCCCTCGGCTACCTGCCCGGCAAGGCCGACGGCCGCTACGGCGGCACCACCCTGGCCGCCGTCTGGGCCTTCCAGAAGGTCAACGGCATCAAGCCGACCAGCACGATCGCCCGCGGGACGTGGGAGGCGCTGGAGCAGCCGAAGACCCCCAAGGTCCTGGTGCGCAACGGCAAGCCCACCCGCGCCGAGGTCGACCTGACCAAGCAGATCATGGTCTTCTACGTCGGCGGCCAGGTGAAGCTGATCACCCACGTCTCCTCCGGCAGCGGCGTCCCCTACTGCGAGACCACCACCTGGCAGGGCAAGGAGCAGCGTTTCTGCGGCTCGGCCCGTACGCCGACCGGCGACTTCCGCACCACGTGGCGCGCGAGCGGCTGGCACAAGTCGTACCTGGGGCAGTTGTACAACCCGATCTTCTTCAACGGCGGCATCGCCTTCCACGGCGCGCTGTCGGTGCCGCTCTACCCGGCCTCGCACGGCTGCGTGCGCATGCCGATGAACGTGGCCGAGGTGCTGCCCGGACTGCTCGGCAAGGGTGTTCCGGTGCACGTGCGAGGTGCGTTCAGGCGCGTGTGACGTCCGCATAACCGGATCCGGTTACGGCCGGATTATCCGCCTTTTGCTGGACTTCCCCCGACTTCAAGGGGGATTCCATGACGATGTCCATGGTCCGTGTTCCGGCCCCTGTCCCGCTGAGGCGGCGCGGGGGCCGGTCGCGTACGTGGTGGCTGCTCGCGGCCGGGTGGGCCGCGCAGGTCGCGCTGCGGCTCTGGTTGTTCCGGCAGCACGCCGGGCCCGTGGCCAACCCGGACGAGACCGGCTATCTGATCGCCGCCCGTTGGCTGGCCGGGGGGCCGGGGGCCGATCTCAGCGGGTCCACCTTCTACCAGGGCGGTTATCCGCTGGTGTTGGTGCCGGTGCTCTGGTTCGTACGGGATCCGGTGGTGGCCTACCGGCTGGTGGTCGTGGTGGGGGCGATGGCGGCGGCGGGGGCGTTCCCGCTGGCGTACCTGCTGCTGCGGCGGCTCGGGACGGGCGGGCGGACGGCGACGGTCGCGGCGTTCGCGGGCGGGCTGGCGCCGTCGCTGCTGGTGTTCTCGGGGCTGGCGCTGGCCGACGCGATCCTGCCCACCGTCGTCCTGGCGTGGCTGGTCGCGCTGCACGACCTGGCGGCCAGGGGGTCGGCTCGGGCGGGCGCGCTGGCGGGCGGCCTCGGCGCGTACGCCATGGCGGTGCACCTGCGGGGGACGGTCGTCCTGGCGGTGACCGTGCTGGCGCTGGCGGGCCTGTACGTCGCCCGCCGCCGCGCGGGCGCGGTGGCCGGGCTGGCGGTCGCCGGGGTGGTGGCGGCGGCCGGGGTGCTGCTGAACCGGGTGCTGTCCGGGGCGCTGTACCCGGGCGGGGCGCGTGACCTGTCGGGCCTGCTGGCCGAACGGGTGGGCGGGCTGGCCGGGCAGGCGTGGGCGCTGGCGGGGGCGGCCGGGCAGCTCTGGTACCTGATCGCGGCCACCTGGGGGCTCGCCGGGGTCGGGCTCGCGGGCGCCGCCGCCCTCGTGGCGCGACGGTCCGCACCCGGGCCGCACCGCCTGCTCGCGGCCGTCCTGCTGGCCACCACCCTGGGCATCGCGTACGCCTCCTCCGCCGCGCTGCCCGACGAGCACCGGGTCGGCAACCACGCCTACGGCCGGTACCTGGCCTGCGTGGCGCTCGCCTGGACGCTGGCCGGGCTGCTCGTGCTGGCCAGAACCGGTCGCCGGGCGGTCGTATGGCACACGCTGGCGGCGGCCGGGCTGCTCACGGCGACCGGCGGCGTGGTGGCCTGGTACGCGGGGGACCGGCTGCGGGGTTCGGCCTACATCGCGTTCGACTTCCCCGAGGTGATCTTCCTCACCCGGGTGCGGGACTCGTTCGACCTGGTCGCGGCCTCGGCCGTGGCGCTCGCCCTGCTGGCGGCCCTGACGGGAGCGGCCCTCCTGACGGCCCGCCGGGCCTGGCCGGCGGTCGTGGCGGTGCTCGCGGTGATCAACGTCGCCTTCGCCGCCGACCTGGCCCCGAAGTCCGCGCCCGCCGCCGCCGGGGCCGACTGGCTGCCCGCGCTCACGGCCCCCGGCCGCGTGGCCGTGGACCGGCGGGTGCGGTGGAACGTCTGGGTCCCGCTGTCCTACCGCGTCTCCTGGACCGAGGTCGAGCACTACGACCGTACGCCGCCGGCCGGTGTCTGCACGGCCGTCGTACCGCCCGACGCGGGGCCGCCGCCGGAGGGGTGGGCCGCGACCGGCGCGGGCGGCGTCCGCCAGGGCTGGACCACCTGGGTGAACGACCGCTGCCCCGGGGACGGGACGTCAGCGCGCGGACGGTGACGCCGCGCCGTGCGCCCGGGCGGCCGTACGGACCGCGCCGACCGCCTGGGCCAGGGCCGCCGCGAGCAGGAGCAGGGCCGAGCCCGCCTGCCACGGCGGCAGCGCGTCCGCGAAGGCCGGACTGCGGTAGAACGCCGCCAGCCTCGGCACGGGGTTGTAGAGGGCGACGGCGACCCCGAGCGCGTACGGCACGACGAGGACGCCCGACAGGACCAGCAGCGGGCTCCTGCCCCGGCCACGGCGGCGCAGCAGCAGGCCCACCACGGCGAGCCCGGCCGCCGCGAGCCCGGCCACCAGCGCGACGCCCTTGACCACCCACCAGAGGTCCGCGCCCAGCGCGGTCAGCCCGCCGGACGTGATCCGCCCGCCCGCGGCCCGCGAGGCCGTGCTGATCGCCGCGTGATTGACGGCCGCGTACGCCGCCACCAGGACCGGTCCCGACAGCAACAGCGCGAGGCTGCCCGGCCGTGCCCGCATCGATCTCCCCTCACGCAGCCTTCCCGTGCGGCCAGCCTGTCAGACCGCCGCGGCCCCGCGCCACCCGGGCCGCGCCACCGGGGCCGAGCTAGCGGGAGAGGCCGTGCAGGGCGACGTCGGCGGCCCGGCGGGCGGCGTCGCGGGCCTCCTCCACCGTGAGGCCGTCGGCCAGCGTGGACATCACGGCCAGCTTCACCGCGCCGATCAGCGCGCCCACCACCGCCGCGGCCTCGACCGGGTCGAGCCGGTCGGGGTAGGCCTCCCGCAGCACCCGGGCGAGCCGGAGCTGGCTGTCGTACAGCAGGTGCAGCGCCCGCGCCTGGAGCGGCGGCTCGCTCATGATGAGCCGCAGGCGCAGCGAGACGTGCTCGGACCAGACTTCCTGGCCCTCGCCCGACGCCGACAGCGTGCCCACGATGAAGTCGCGCAGCAGGCCGGCCGGCTCCTGGCCGGGCGCGGGCGCGGCCATGAACGCCAGCGCGCGCTCGATCCCGTACTCGGAGTCGTAGAAGAGCACGTCCTCCTTGCTGGCGAAGTAGCTGAAGAAGGTGCGCGTGGAGACCTCGGCCGCCGCGGCGATCTCCGCCAGCGTGGTCTCCTCGTAGCCCTTCTCGTCGAACAGCCGGAGCGCGGCCTCGATCAGCGCCCGGCGCGTGCGCTGCTTCTTGCGCTCCCGCAGTCCCACCATGACGGAACTCTACACCGGTAAACGAATTTCATGCATTGAAGTTTTGCATCGAATGAGGTTTTCTGGAGAGCGAGCTCGGAAAGGAGCCGCAGCATGTCCGAACTGACCTTTCCCACCGCCCGCCGGCGGCCGTTCGACCCGCCGGACGAAGCCACGGCGCTGCGACAACAGGGGGCGATGCATCGCCTGACCTTCGCCGACGGCCACCTCGGCTGGCTGGTCACCGGCTACTCGGCGGCCCGCTCGATACTGGCCGACCCCCGCTTCAGCA
This sequence comes from Nonomuraea spiralis, assembly GCF_014648435.1. Taxonomy (GTDB): domain Bacteria; phylum Actinomycetota; class Actinomycetes; order Streptosporangiales; family Streptosporangiaceae; genus Nonomuraea; species Nonomuraea spiralis. The sequence continues at coordinate 132,518 of NZ_BMRC01000006.1, read as the reverse complement.
ACCGCCCCGAGAACCACCACCCCGTGGTGCCCTCGCGCATGCAGTTCCAGCGGGAGGTGCCCCCCGGCTTCTTCCTGCGCATGGACGCGCCCGACCACACGCGCTTCCGCAAGCTGCTCATGGGACAGTTCACCGTCCGCAGGATGAAGGAGCTCGAACCGAGGATCGAGGAGATCACCGGCTCCTGCCTGGACGCCATGCAGGCCGCCGGACCGCCCGCCGACCTGGTGCAGTCCTTCGCGCTGCCGATCCCGTCGCTGGTGATCTGCGAGCTGCTGGGGGTGCCGTACGAGGACCGCGCGGAGTTCCAGGAGGACACCAAGGTCCTGGTCAACCTGGAGACCAAGGCCGACGACGCCATGGCCGCGTTCTCCCGGATCGGGGCGTACCTGTCGGGGCTGATCGGGCGCAAGCGGGTGGAGCCGGCCGACGACCTGCTCAGCGGGCTCGTCGAGAGCGGGGAGCTGACGCACGAGGAGCTGACCGGGGTCGCGTTCCTGCTCCTGGTGGCCGGGCACGAGACGACCGCCAACATGCTGGGGCTGGGGACGTACGCGCTGCTCACCAACCCCGACCAGCTCGCCGCCATGCGCGACGACCCCTCGGTGGTGGACAACGGCGTCGAGGAACTGCTGCGGTACCTCACGATCATCCACCTCGGCCCGGTGCGCAGCGCCCTGGAGGACGTCGAGATCGAGGGCCACCTGGTCAGGGCGGGCGATTCGGTCGCCTTCCACCTGCCCGCGGTGAACCGCGACCCCTCCCGCTTCCAGGACGCCGACCGCCTCGACGTCCACCGGCCGGCCGGCGGGCACCTGACGTTCGGCCACGGCATCCACCAGTGCCTCGGGCAGCAGCTCGCCCGGGCCGAGATGCGCATCGCGTACCCGGCGCTGCTGCGGCGCCTGCCTGGCCTACGCTTGGCCGTAACACCCGAGGAGGTGCCGATGCGCTCGGACATGAGCATCTATGGAGTGCACCGCCTCCCTGTCACTTGGTAGGTCACGATGAAGATCACAGCGGATACGTCGGTGTGCATCGGGGCGGGCATGTGCGCCCTGACCGTGCCGGAGGTGTTCGACCAGAGTGAGGACGAAGGCACGGTGGTGCTGCTTCAGGAGGTTCCCGCGGAGGGGCAGGAGGAGGCCGTGCGGCGCGCGGTGTCCTTGTGCCCGTCCGGCGCCCTGTCCGTCTCCTGACCTGGCGTTCTGCCCAACCTCCGACCTGGCGCCTGGTCCGTCTCCTGGCCTGGCGTCCGTGCGGGTCTGACCGTTCCGCCGCCGCCACCGTCCTCCGGTGGCGGCGGCTTTTCCTTGCCCGGGACGCCTGTTGATGATCGTGCCGCGAACAGGGGGAGGTTGTGGTACGGAACGGCGCTTGGCGTCCATGGTCATCGAACCTGTGTTCGTGGAACAGGTTGACACCGAGCGTGATCGAAATTATGTTCGACCTAGTGACGGTGAGGCTCGCGGCTCAACGTCACCCCAGGACCTGGTCGCGGGCCGTTCGCTTCCCCAAGCGATCCCCGCGGCCGGGCTCCACGGGCGAAGGGCGCGTCCTCGTCGTCGGCGGAGACGAGTTGGGCGTGTCCTGGCCGGACGGGGAGAGGGGAAGCTCCTCGTCCGGCTGGCTCGGCGGAAATGTCGGTGGCGTCTGCGATTGTTGGCCTCACCGGCGGAGACGCCGGCCGCCGCCCACGACTCCAAGGAGGCGCGCAAGATGGCACCACGGCCTAGAGACACTCCCGGGCCCCGGCTGTCGCCTGCGGTTCGGGCACACTTGACCGACTCACGTTCCTGCCTGGTGGAGGCGACCACCGCCCGCACCCCGGCATCCCGATACGTGGCCGCCCACCTGGCGGCCCTCCGAGCGGCGGCGGCGATCCTGGCCGCCCGGCCACGTCCCATGGAAGGCCGCAGGCGCCGCCTGCGCAGCGCGTGGGAGCTGCTGCCCGAGGCCGAGCCCCATCTCGCCGAGTGGGCCGCCTACTTCTCCGTGAGCGCCGCCAAGCGCGCGGCCGCGGAGGCGGGCGTGGTCCGCGGCATCAGCGCGGCCGACGCCGACGAGATCCTGGCCGAGGCCGAGACGTTCGTGTCCACGGTGGAAGACCTGCTCGGCGTGCCCGTCCAGCCCCAGCTTCCCGCAGAGGTCCCGCTGGCGGGCTGACCCCGCCGCCCGGCTCTCCAGGCGAGGCCGCCGCGCGGAGGGGCGTGGGTGGCGGGGTCCAGCAGGCCGACGACGCGAGGAAAGGCGGCCGGCGCTGACGCACGCCCGCGTCCTTGCCGGCATACGCGAGGCCGATGACGTACGTGGGCGCCTTCGAGGTGGCGTCGGTGGCGTACGTGGGCGCCTTCGAGGTGGCGTCGTGATGATCGCCGTTGCTCCGTGCGGGGAGTTCTCCTGCGAAGGCGCCCTGGTATGACGGAGGGCCCGCCAGGGGAATTGACGGGCCCTTCGGGGGTGAAGCGGTGAAACCTAGAACGACTCGACGGCCCTGCGGGCCTCAGCGTCGAGCACGCCCCAGCTGATGAGCTCCTCGGTCAACTCGCTGGGCGACTTGTCATAAATCACGGCCAACGAGCGCAGGTCCTCCTGGCGGATCGACAGGACCTTGCCGTTGTAGTCGCCACGCTGGCTCTGGATGGTGGCGGCGTAACGGGCAAGAGCTCCGGCCTTCTCCTTCGGCAGTGTCGCCAGGCGCTCCAGGTCGATCACAAGCTTGGGAGTCGGCCCGAGCGGGCTCGGCGCGGCGCCTCCGGGCAGCAGCTCGGAGACAGGCACCCCGTAGAAGTCGGCAAGCTCGGCAAGTTTCTGCACCGTGACAGCTCGGTCGCCACGCTCGTAAGAGCCCACGACCACGGCTTTCCACCTGCCGCGCGACTTCTCTTCGACTCCGTGCAGGGACAGGCCCTGCTGGGTGCGGATGGCGCGGAGTCGTGCACCCAGCGACTTTGCGTACTCAGACGGCATCGTGTTGGCCCCCCGGCTCTCGTATGTAGCGCTCTCAGTAGATTGTGCTCCCTTGCGGCATATGCCCCAGCCACCGGGGGGTACGGTGCCAGGCTCGGCACCATCGGTAGCCGTGGCCCTGGGTTTACCCCAGAACGCCGCGCGGTGTGGTTACGCACAGTGACGGTAAAGGGGTGGGAGCCTAAGGTCAAGCTGATTGGAAAAAAGATGCCGAATCCGGTCCGGGAGGGAACGCAACAAACGCCCCTCTTGTACCGATGGCCACACTACTTCGTCATAGTTTGACGAGTGAAATCGAACGTCAGGTCTCGCGGGTCAGAATCATGACCGGGCAGGTCGCGGCCTGGACGATCTTGATGGACGTGTCGCCCAGAAACACCCGCCGCAGCGGCCCGGCTTCGCTGGAGGCGCACACGATCAGCTCGCCGGGCAGCCACGTGGTCGTGCCGAGGGCCTGTGCCACGTTCCGGCCCTCCAGGAGCTCCACCTCGACCTGGAGCCTGCGCCGCTGGCCCCGTGCCGCCGCACGCAGGTCCGCCGCGGCCTGGTCGCGCAGCCGTACGAGCATCTCCTCCTCGATCCTGACGCGGCGGCCGGTCCTGAGCACCAGCGTGACCAGCCGCAGCGGGATGTTCAGGGTGACGGCCGCCTTGGCCGCGCCCTTGACGGCGGCGTCGGCGCCGGGGCCGCGGCGGTAGGCGACGGTGATGCGCTCGAAGGCGGCCGGCGGCTCGTCGCCGTAGCCGCGCGGCGCCAGCAGCACGGGCACCGGCGAGGAGTGCAGGAGCTGGTCGGCGGTGCTGCCGACGGTGATGCGGAACCGGCCGCCGCCGGGCGCCGAGCCGATCACCACGACGTCCGCGCCGAGCCTGCGCGCGACCTCCACCAGCCCGCGGCCGCTGCCCTTGTTGGTGTTGCGCACGTACTCGGCCTGGTCGCCGGCCAGCTCGCGGGCCTGGGCGAGGGCGTTCTCGGCCTGCTCGCGCAGGTACGCCCGCCAGGCGCCCTCGTCGGCGCGGGCGGGGCCGGGCGTGGTCGCCACCGGCGGCTGGACGGTCGCCACCGTCAGGCTGCCCGCGGTCTGCCGGGTCAGCAGGACGGCCAGCGCGAGCCCGTCCATGCTCCGCGGCTCGGCGATGTAGCCAGCCAGCACCTTGTCGAACTTCATGTCACCGCACCTCGGCATTCAGCCGCGAATGCCCGTAGCCGTACAGGAAATAGCAGATCAGGCCGAGCAGCATCCACAGGCCGAAGGCGGCCCACGTGACGCCCGCCAGCCCGGCCATGACGATGACGCAGAACAGCGCGCCGAGCACCGGGGTGAGGGGGAAGAGCGGCGTACGGAAGCTGCGGGGCAGCTCGGGGCTGCGGTAGCGCAGGACCAGCACGCCGACGTTGACGATGAAGAAGGCGAACAGGGTGCCGATGCTGGTGGCCTCGGCGAGCTGCCCGAGCGGCACCAGCCCGGCCAGGACCGAGATGAACAGGGCCACGATCAGCGTGTTGGCGACCGGCACCTGGTGGCGCGGGTTCACCCGCTGGAAGACGCGGGGGATGAGCCCGTCGCGGGACATCGCGAACAGGATGCGGGTCTGGCCGTAGATGACTGTGAGCACGACGCTGGCGATGGCGATCACCGCGCCGAAGGAGACGATCAGGCCGGGCCAGGTCGCGCCGGTGGCCTGGTCGACGATCTGCGACAGGCTCGCCTCGGTGCTCTCCGGGTCGAACTCCGTCCACGGCTTGGCCCCGATGGCGGCCACGGCGACCAGGACGTACACGGTGGTGACGATGGCCAGGGACAACAGGATGGCCAGCGGCAGGTCGCGCTTGGGGTTCCTGGCCTCCTCGCCGGCGGTGGAGGCGGCGTCGAAGCCGATGTAGGAGAAGAACACCTGCGAGGCGGCCGCGGTGATCCCGGCGACGCCCAGGGGGGCGAACGGGGTGAAGTTCCCGGCCTCGAACGCCGTGAACGCCACCGCGCAGAAGAACACCAGCACCGCGATCTTGATGAGCACGAACACGGCGTTGGCCGTGGCCGACTCCGAGGCGCCGTAGAGCAGCAGCCAGGTGGCCAGCAGCACGATGACGATCGCGGTGACGTTGACGACGCCGCCGTCCTGGCCGGGGGAGTGGGTGATCGCCGCCGGCAGCGTCCAGCCGAACAGGCTGCGCAGGAACGCGTTGAGGTACTCGCCCCACCCCACCGCCACGGCCGCGACGGACACCGCGTACTCCAGCATGAGGCACCAGCCGCACACCCACGCCACCAGCTCGCCCAGCGTCGCGTACGCGTAGGAGTAGGACGACCCGGACACCGGGATCGTGCCGGCCAGCTCGGCGTAGGACAGGGCGGAGAACAGCGCCGTGATCGCGGCCAGCACGAACGCCAGCACCACCGCGGGCCCGGCCTTGGGCACCGCCTGCCCGAGGATGACGAAGATGCCGGTGCCCAGCGTGGCGCCGACGCTGAACAGGGTGAGCTGCCACAACGTCATCGTGCGCCGCAGCTCGCCGCCCTCGCCCTGCCCGCCCTCGGCCACGATGCGCTCGGTCGGCTTGGTGCGCAGCAGCCGTGCGGCCAGTGTCACGTCGGTCTCCTAGAGGGTGCTCGTCAGCGGCCACATCCCATTGGGCGTGACGATGGTGCCCGCGGAGCCGGTGAGTATGTCCTCGGCGTCGTCGAGGCTGCCGATGGCGGCCATGTCGCCGGTGGTCTCGACGAACCGGCACACCGCGTCCACCTTCGGCCCCATCGAGCCGGCCGGGAAGCTCAGGCCGCGCAGCTCGTGCGGGGTGGTGTGGGCGATCTCGGTCTGGCCGGGCGCGCCGAAGTCGCGCATCACCCGGGGGACGTCGGTCAGGATGAGGAAGGCGTCGCACTCCAGCGCCTCGGCCAGCATCGAGGCGGTGAGGTCCTTGTCGATGACGGCCTCGACGCCGGTCAGCCGGCCGCGCTCGTCGCGTACGACCGGGATGCCGCCGCCGCCCGCGCAGATCACCACGACGCCCTCGCGGATCATCTTGCGGATCAGCCGGGTCTCCACGATGCGCTGCGGGGTGGGGGAAGGGACGACGCGGCGCCAGTACTGGCCGTCGGGCTTGACCGTCCAGCCGTACTCGGCGGCCAGCTTGCGGGCCTCGTCCTCCTCGTAGACCTGGCCGACGAACTTGGTGGGGTCGGCGAAGGCCGGGTCGACGGCGGTGACCAGGGTCTGGGTGACCATGGCCAGCACCTGGCGGCCGGGCAGGGCGTTCTGCAGCGCCTGCTGCATCCAGTAGCCGATCATGCCCTGCGTCTGCGCGCCCAGCGTGTCGAACGGGTAGGGGCGGCTCAGGCTGGGGTCCGCGGCGCTCTCCAGCGCCAGCATGCCGACCTGGGGGCCGTTCCCGTGAGTGATGACCAGCTCGTGCTTGTCGGCGAGCTGGGCCAGTGTCCTGACGGCGGTTGCGATGTTGTCCCGCTGGACGTCGGCGTCCGGTTTCTGACCGCGCTTGAGCACCGCGTTGCCGCCGAGTGCGACGATGACCCGCATTCAGTCCCCCAGGGTTGCGACCATGACCGCTTTGATGGTGTGCAGCCGGTTCTCGGCCTCGTCGAAGACGATGGAGCGCGGCGACTCGAAGACGTCGTCGGTCACCTCCAGGGCCTCCAGGCCGGTCTTGGCGTAGATGTCGGCGCCGACGCTCGTCTCCCGGTCGTGGAAGGCGGGCAGGCAGTGCATGAACTTCACGTCCGGATTGCCGGTGGCCCGGATCGCCGCCTCGTTCACCTGGTACGGCAGCAGCAGCTTGATGCGCTCGTCCCACACCTCCTTCGGCTCGCCCATCGACACCCACACGTCGGTGTAGAGGAAGTCGGCGCCCCTGACGCCCTCGGCCACGTCGTCGGTGAGGGTGATCCGGGCGCCGGTGGACTTCGCCAGCTCCACGGCCGGCCCGACCGCGAGGTCCCGGTCGGGCCGCAGCGACGGCGGGGAGACGAGGCGGATGTCCAGGCCGAGCAGCGCGCCGGTGACCAGCAGCGAGTGGCCGGTGTTGTTGCGCGCGTCCCCCAGGTAGGCGAGGGACACCTCGCGCAGCGGCTTGTCGGTGTGCTCCTGGACGGTGAGCATGTCGGCCAGCATCTGCGTGGGGTGCCACTCGTCGGTCAGGCCGTTCCACACCGGCACGCCGGACAGCGCCGCCAGGTCCTCGACGTAGGACTGCTTGCTGCCCCGGTACTCGATGCCGTCGAACATCCGGCCGAGCACCCGCGCGGTGTCCTTGACCGACTCCTTGTGCCCGATGTGCGAGCCGGCCGGGTCGAGGTAGGTGACGTGCGCGCCCTGGTCGTGGGCGGCCACCTCGAACGCGCAGCGTGTGCGGGTCGAGGTCTTCTCGAAGATCAGCGCGATGTTCTTGCCCCGGAGCCGCTGTCGCTCGATCCCCGCGTACTTGGCGGCCTTCAGCTCAGCCGACAGGTGCAGCAGGAAGCCGAACTCCTCCGGGGTGAAGTCCAGCTCCTTCAGGAAACTGCGGTTACGCAGGTTGAACGCCATGTCGCCCCTTCTAGACGCCGTCACGCTCCAGCGGGCAGCTCATGCACCGCGGGCCGCCCCGGCCCCTGCCGAGCTCGCTGCCGCGGATCGTGATGACCTCGATGCCGTTGTCGCGCAGGTGGTTGTTCGTGGTGGTGTTGCGTTCGTAGGCGACGACGACGCCGGGCTCGACGGCCAGGCCGTTGCAGCCGTCGTCCCACTGCTCGCGTTCGGCGGCGTACACGTCCTGGTGCGGGGTCAGGACGGTGATGTCGTCCATGTCCAGGGCGCGGGCGATGGCCTTGTGCATGTCCTCGGGCGGGTGGTCCACGACCCTGAGCTCCTTACGGGTCTCGCCCGGCTCGATCGTGTACGCCGGCAACATCCCGAGCCCCGCGTACTTGGTGAACACGCCCACGTCGAGCATGGTCATGACCGTGTCGAGATGCATGAACGCGCGCGCCTTCGGCATGTCCAGCGCCACGATCCGGGTCGCCGAGCCGGCGCTGAACAGCCGCTGGGCCAGCATCTCGACCGCCTGCGGCTGCGTACGCTCGCTCATCCCGATCAGCACCGCGCCGCGCCCGATGACCAGCACGTCGCCGCCCTCCATGGTCGCCGGCGCCATCGCCTGGCCCGGCAGCCAGCAGTGGAAGCCGCCCTCGCCGGGCCGGTCGAAGCCGGCGGCGAACATCGGGTGGAACATGTAGACGGCCTCCAGGTTGACCGTCTCGCGCATGCGGGCCTTCTTGCGCATCGCGTTGATCGACACGCCGTCGTAGATCCAGCAGGAGGTGTCGCGGGTGAACAGGTGGTTGGGCAGCGGCGGCAGGATGAAGTCGTCCTCGGCGGTGGTGTGGAAGGCCACCGACTTGGGGTCGCAGCCCATCTCGACCAGCTCGCGCTTGGTGATGCCGCCGGTCAGGTGCACCTGGAGGGTGGCGGCGTCCATGCCGTCGAGCGTGTTGCGGATGTCGTCGATGGCGACCGGGCCGAGCCAGCGCTCGTCGATGACCGCGTCGAGGATGTGCTTGCGCGCCTCGGGGATGTCGACCACCTCCCGAAGGAGGTCGGCCAGCATGTGGACGACGATGCCGCGCCCGCGCAGCACCTGCTCGAACTCCTCGTGCTCCTCCACCGCGCGCTGCACCCACAGCACGTCGTCGAACAGGAACGCGTCCTTGTTGCTCGGCGTCAGCCGCTTGAGGGCCAGTTCCGGCTTGTGCAGCAGGACCTGACGCAGCCGGCCCACCTCTGAATCGACATGAAAGGTCATTTTTCAGATATCCCCTCAGGGCGACGGACATCACGCGGCCCGTACTCCCCGTGTCTGGCCTTCAGCCAGATGTAGACGGGCACCCCGACCAACAACATCAGCGTCCCGCCGAGCACGGCCGAGGGGCCGGAGCCGTACGCCATCCAGAACGAGAACAGCAGCGCGAGCACCGCGACGGCCAGGTCGCGGGCCAGCCGCCCCCGCTCGACCCGCCGCTCCCGGGTCACCAGCCAGAACAGCTGGGCGGCGGCCGAGAAGAAGTAGGGGATGACGGTGGTGAAGGAGGCCAGCAACACGATCGTGTCGAAGGCGTTCTCGGAGGTGTAGCCCACCAGCAGCATGAGCGAGGTGAGGACGGTCCCGGCCAGGATGCCGGTCAGGGGCGCGCCGCGCCGCGTGACGACGGCGAAGGCGGGCGGGAACATGCCGTCCTTGGAGGCGGCCAGCGGCATCTCGGCCACCAGCAGGGTCCAGCCGTTCAGCGCGCCGATGCCGGAGACGATCGCGCAGGCGGCCATGAGCAGCCCGCCGCCCGTGCCGCCGAACATGTGGTCGAGCGCGGCGGCGAAGGGCGCGGTGGAGCCGACCAGCTCCTCCTGCGGCACGGTGCCCATGACGGCGACCGTGCTGAGGATGTACATGACGGCGCAGACCAGCACGCCGATGACGCTGGCCCGGCCGATGGTGCGGGCGGGGTCCTTGACCCGTTCGGCGGCGATGGCCGCGCTCTCCACGCCGGAGTAGATGAACAGGGTCACCGCGCCCGCCATGGAGACGGCCGAGACCCAGCTCCCGCCGGTGGCGTTGAACGAGGGGTAGTTGCCGCTGTGCACGAAGAACAGGCCCACCACCGACACGAACAGCAGCGGCGCGAACTTCAGGATCGTGGTGACCACCTGGAAGGCGGCCGCGTTGCGCACGCCCGCCAGGTTCACCACGGCCGGGATCCACACCCCGGCCAGGCCGATCAGGATCGAGCCGAGCGTGCCGCTCCAGTGGAGCCCGAACAGCCCGTGGGCCAGGTACTGGACGTAGCCCACCCAGGCCACGGCGATGGCCGCGTTGCCGATCCACGCCGTCAGCCAGAACGACCAGGCGATCCAGAACCCGGCGAACTCCCCGAACGCCTCCCGCGCGTAGGCGTAGGGGCCGCCGGCCGCCGGTACGCGCCCGCCCAGCCGGCCGAAGACGATGGCCATCGCGATGGCGCCCGCGGTGACCAGGACCATGGAGACCAGGCTCACCGTGCCGAACGCGGCCAGCGAGGCGGGCAGCAGGAAGATGCCGGTGCCGACGACGTTCCCCATGACCAGCGCGACGGCGGCGCCGAGGCCCAGGCCGCCCGCGGCTGAGGACTGCGTCCGGCGCGCCGCCGTCGTCACCCCGTTCGAGGGCGGACGTCGTTCCCGCATGCGTGCCCCCGCGCGAGTCCCCAGGAAGGGCCGACGCCGAGCGCGTACGGCCCTGGGTGACGTGCCCTACGCGGAGGACGCCGACACGGGGCCTGGCGGGGAAATTACCTGATCACGGTATGCGGCAGGGCGTCGGGTGACCCCGACAGCAGCAGCACGACGGCGAACACCGCGAGGCACAACGCCATCAGCGCCACCGGCCAGGCCAGCGGTGACCGGGCGCCGTGCCGGGACATGGCCGCGAACAGCGCGGGGTCCTCTTCCCTGACCTGCCGGGCGATGGCCTTGAGCACCGACCGATCGCGTGCCGACAGCGCCATACGAAACCTCCCCCGAGAAGACCTAGAGGAGTTTTTATACCTGTATGTCGGTAATTGCCAAATTCGCCTGTCACGCGGGACGGACGGCCGGTCGGGACGTCCGCCACGCCCGGCCGGCAGGGCGGGGCGCTCACGTTGTACCAGGTAGCGCCTGGTACTGTGTGTCCCGACCAACACCCTTTTAAGACCCGTCCCGTGAGGCGGGAAAGGTGGTGAGATCCCTCCATGTCCGATTCCAGGGCCGTACTCGAAGGCCCGGACATCCACCGGGCGCTGACCCGAATCGCGCACGAGATCCTCGAACGCACCAAGGGCGCCGGTGACGTCGTCCTTCTCGGCATCCCCACTCGTGGCGCCACGCTCGCCCGCCGGCTCGGCGACCGCGTCGAGCAGTTCGAAGGGCTCAAGATCCCCGTCGGCTCGATCGACATCACCATGTACCGCGACGACCTGCGCAGCGGTCCCGTCCGCCCGCTCGGGCGCACCGAACTGCCGCCCGACGGCATCGACGGCAAGGTGGTCGTCCTCGTCGACGACGTGCTCTACTCCGGCCGTACCGTCCGGGCCGCGCTCGACGCGCTCAACGACCTCGGCCGGCCCACCGCCGTACAGCTCGCCACGCTGGTCGACCGCGGCCACCGCGAACTGCCGATCCGCGCCGACTACGTGGGCAAGAACCTGCCCACGGCCAAGAGCGAGAAGGTCAAGGTCTACCTCTCGGAGATCGACGGCCGCGACGCCGTCCTGCTCATGAAGGAGGACGCCAGGTGAACCGGCATCTGATCTCGGCGGGCGACCTCACCAAGGACGACGCGCTGCTCATCCTCGACACCGCCGAGGAACTGGCGAGGGTCTCGGAACGGTCCATCAAGAAGCTGCCCACGCTGCGCGGTCGTACGGTGGTCAACCTGTTCTTCGAGGACTCCACCCGCACCAGGATCTCCTTCGAGGCGGCGGCCAAGCGGCTGTCCGCCGACGTCATCAACTTCTCGGCCAAGGGGTCGAGCGTGTCCAAGGGCGAGTCGCTCAAGGACACCGCGCTCACCCTGGAGGCCATGGGCGCCGACGCCGTCGTCATCCGCCACGGCTCCTCCGGCGCGCCCCACCGGCTGGCCGGCTGGGTGCGCGGCAGCGTCGTCAACGCCGGCGACGGCACCCACGAGCACCCCACGCAGGCGCTGCTCGACGCCTTCTCGATGCGCCGCCGCCTCGGCGGCCTCGAAGGCCGCCGGGTCACCATCGTCGGCGACGTGCTGCACAGCCGCGTCGCCCGCTCCAACGTGCTGCTGCTCAACACGCTCGGCGCCGAGGTCACCCTCGTCGCGCCGCCCACGCTGCTGCCCGTCTCGGTCGCCACCTGGCCGTGCGAGGTCTCCTACGACTTCGACGCGGTGCTGCCCAAGTCCGACGTGGTCATGATGCTGCGGGTGCAGAAGGAGCGGATGAACGCCGCCTACTTCCCCAGCGAGCGCGAGTACTCCCGCCGCTACGGCCTCGACCGCGACCGCTTCGCCAAGATGCCGGACGAGGCGATCGTCATGCACCCCGGGCCGATGAACCGGGGCATGGAGATCGCCGCCGAGGTGGCCGACTCACCGCGATCCACGATCGTGGAGCAGGTCGCCAACGGCGTGACCATCCGCATGGCCGTCCTGTACCTGCTGCTCGGGGGAGAGACCCAGTGATCATCAAGAACGTGCGGGTACTCGGCGGGGAGCCGGTGGACATCCGGATCGCCGACGGGCTGATCGCCGAGATCGGCACTGGCCTCGACGGCGGGGGAGATGTCGTCGAGGGCCGCGGCGCGATCGCGCTGCCCGGCCTGGTCGACCTGCACACCCACCTGCGCGAGCCCGGCCGCGAGGACGCCGAGACCGTCCAGACCGGCACCCAGTCCGCGGCCCGCGGCGGCTACACCGCCGTGCACGCCATGGCCAACACCTCGCCCGTCGCCGACACCGCCGGCGTGGTCGAGCAGGTGTGGCGGCTCGGCCGCGAGTTCGCCCACTGCGACGTGCAGCCGGTCGGCGCCGTGACCGTCGGCCTGGAGGGCAGGCAGCTCGCCGAGCTCGGCGCGATGGCCGACTCCGCGGCCCGCGTACGGGTCTTCTCCGACGACGGCAAGTGCGTCAGCGACGCCGTGCTGATGCGCCGCGCCCTCGAGTACGTCAAGGCGTTCGACGGCGTCGTCGCCCAGCACGCCCAGGAGCCCAGGCTCACCGAGGGCGCCCAGATGAACGAGGGCGTCGTCTCCGGCAGGCTCGGCCTGACCGGCTGGCCGGCCGTGGCCGAAGAGGCGATCATCGCCCGCGACTGCCTGCTGGCCGCGCACGTCGGCTCCCGCCTGCACGTCTGCCACGTCTCCACCGCCGGCTCGGTCGAGATCATCCGCTGGGCCAAGTCCAAGGGCTGGGACATCACCGCCGAGGTCACCCCTCACCACCTGCTCCTCACCGACGACCTCGTCGAGGAGTCCCCGGTCGGCGCCTACAACCCGATCTACAAGGTCAACCCGCCGCTGCGCACGGACGCCGACGTCCAGGCGCTGCGGGCCGCGCTGGCCGACGGCACGATCGACGTCGTCGCCACCGACCACGCCCCCCACCCGGTCGAGGACAAGGAGACCGAGTGGCCGGCCGCGGCCATGGGCATGATCGGCCTGGAGACGGCGCTGAGCGTCGTCCAGGAGGCCATGGTCGAGACCGGCCTGCTCGACTGGGCCGGGGTCGCCCAGCGCATGTCGGTCACCCCCGCCCGTATCGGCCGCCTGGCCGGACACGGCCGGCCGCTGGAGCCGGGCGCGCCCGCCAACATCACGCTGTACGACCCGTCGGCCCGCACGAAGGTTGACCCCTCCGCCTACGCCTCCAAGAGCAGGAACACCCCGTACGAGGGGATGACGCTGCCCGGCCGGGTGGTGGCCACGTTCCTGCGCGGCACGCCGACCGTTCTCGAAGGGAAGCTGGTTTGAACACCGCGGTGCTCGTCCTGGAAGACGGCCGCGTCTTCCACGGAACCTCTTACGGCGCCGAAGGCGAGACGTTCGGCGAGATGGTCTTCAACACCGGCATGACCGGCTACCAGGAGACCCTCACCGACCCCTCCTACCACCGGCAGATCGTCGCCATGACGGCCCCGCACATCGGCAACACCGGCGTCAACGACGAGGACCCGGAGTCGGGCCGCGTCTGGGTCGCCGGGTACGTCGTGCGCGAGCCCTCCAGGGTCGTCTCCAACTGGCGGGCCAACCGCTCGCTCGACGACTACCTCAAGGAGCAGGGCGTCGTCGGCATCGCCATCACCGGCACCCGCGCCCTGACCCGCCACCTGCGCGAGCGGGGCGCGATGCGGGCCGGCATCTTCTCGGCGCCCTCGGCCACGGTCGAGGAGCTCGTCGAGCGCGTACGGCGCGCGCCCGCCATGGAGGGCGCCGACCTGGCCGGCGAGGTGGCCACGGCCGAGCCCTACGTCGTGCCCGCCGTCGGCGCCCGGCGCTTCACCGTCGCCGCCGTCGACCTCGGCATCAAGGGCATGACCCCGCACCGGATGGCCGAGCGCGGCTGCGAGGTGCACGTGCTGCCCGCCACGGCCACGTACGAGCAGATCATGGCGGTCGAGCCCGACGGCGTGTTCTTCTCCAACGGCCCCGGCGACCCCGCCACGGCCGACGTGTCGGCCCTCCAGGCCGTCCTGGCGGCGCGGGTGCCCTTCTTCGGCATCTGCTTCGGCAACCAGCTCTTCGGCCGCGCGCTCGGGCTGTCCACGTACAAGCTGCGTTACGGCCACCGCGGCGTCAACCAGCCGGTCCAGGACGTACGCACGGGCAAGGTCGAGATCTCGGCCCACAACCACGGGTTCGCGGTCGAGGCGCCGATCGGCGAGTCGTTCGAGACCCCCTACGGGCCGGCCGAGGTCAGCCACGTCAATCTCAACGATCGCTGCGTGGAGGGCCTGCGCCTGCTCGACGGGCGGGCCTTCAGCGTCCAGTACCACCCCGAGGCAGCCGCGGGGCCGCACGACGCCGCTTATCTCTTCGACGAGTTCTGTGAGGTCATGAGCCGTGCCCAAGCGTGAGGACATCCGGTCGGTCATGGTGATCGGCTCCGGGCCGATCGTGATCGGCCAGGCGTGCGAGTTCGACTACTCGGGCACCCAGGCCTGCCGCGTGTTGCGGGCCGAGGGTTTCCGCGTGATCCTCGTCAACAGCAACCCCGCCACGATCATGACGGACCCGGAGTTCGCCGACGCCACGTACGTCGAGCCGATCACCCCCGAGTACGTCGAGAAGATCATCGCCAAGGAGCGCCCCGACGCGCTGCTGCCCACCCTGGGCGGCCAGACCGCGCTGAACACCGCGGTCGCGCTGCACGAGTCGGGCGTGCTGGAGAAGTACGAGGTCGAGCTGATCGGCGCCGACTTCGACGCGATCCAGGCGGGCGAGAACCGCGAGAAGTTCAAGGAGATCGTCGCCAAGGTCGCCCGCGAGCACGGGCTCAACGCCGAGTCGGCCAAATCGGTCATCTGCCACACGATGCGCGACTGCCTGGCCGCCGCCGGCGAGCTGGGCTACCCGCTGGTCGTGCGGCCCAGCTTCACCATGGGCGGCGTCGGCTCCGGCTTCGCCTACGACGAGGACGACCTGCGCCGTATCGCCGGCGCCGGCCTCGACGCCTCGCCGACCACCGAGGTGCTCCTTGAGGAGTCCATCCTCGGCTGGAAGGAGTACGAGCTGGAGGTCATGCGCGACAAGGCGGACAACGTCGTGATCGTGTGCTCCATCGAGAACATCGACCCGATGGGCGTGCACACCGGCGACAGCGTCACCGTCGCGCCCGCGCTGACGCTGACCGACCGCGAGTACCAGAACATGCGCGACGTCGCCATCGCGGTCATCCGCGAGGTCGGCGTGGACACCGGTGGCTGCAACATCCAGTTCGCGGTCGACCCGCGCACCGGACGCATGATCGTCATCGAGATGAACCCGCGCGTCTCCCGCTCCAGCGCCCTGGCCTCCAAGGCCACCGGCTTCCCGATCGCGAAGATCGCCGCCAAGCTGGCCATCGGCTACACCCTCGACGAGATCCCCAACGACATCACCAAGGAGACCCCGGCCTCCTTCGAGCCGACGCTCGACTACATCGTGGTCAAGGTGCCGCGCTTCGCCTTCGAGAAGTTCCGCGGGGCCGACCGTACGCTGACCACGCACATGAAGTCCGTGGGCGAGGCCATGGCCATCGGGCGTTCCTTCCCCGAGGCGCTGCAGAAGGCGCTGCGCTCGCTGGAGAAGAAGGACTCCTCCTTCACCTGGGCGGGCCCCGTACAGGACAAGGACGAGCTGCTGGAGGCGTGCCGCACCCCGCACGACGGGCGGCTGCGCACGATGCAGCAGGCCGTCCGCGCGGGCGCGAGCGCGGCCGAGCTGTACGAGGCCACCAGCGTCGACCCCTGGTTCCTCGACCAGCTCTTCCTGCTGGAGGAGGAGGCCCAGGAGATCGCCGCCGCGGCCGAGCTGGGCGCCGACGCGCTGGCCCGCGCCAAGCACCACGGCTTCTCCGACGCGCAGATCGCCGAGATCCGCGGCGTGGACGAGGCCCGCGTGCGCGACCTGCGTCACGCGCTCGGCGTGCGGCCGGTCTACAACACCGTCGACACCTGCGCCGCCGAGTTCGCCGCCCGGACGCCGTACCTGTACTCCACCTACGACGAGGAGACCGAGGTCCCCCTCGGGGACCGGCAGAAGGTCATCATCCTCGGCTCCGGGCCCAACCGCATCGGGCAGGGCATCGAGTTCGACTACGCCTGCGTGCACGCCTCGTTCGAGCTGTCGCGGGCCGGGTTCGAGACCGTCATGGTCAACTGCAACCCCGAGACCGTCTCGACCGACTACGACACCTCCGACCGGCTCTACTTCGAGCCGCTCACGCTGGAGGACGTCCTGGAGGTCGTGCACGCCGAGCAGCAGACCGGCCCGGTCGCGGGCGTGATCGTGCAGCTCGGCGGCCAGACGCCGCTCGGCCTGGCGCAGGCGCTGAAGGACGCGGGCGTGCCCGTGGTCGGCACCTCGCCGGAGTCGATCCACCTGGCCGAGGAGCGCGGCGCGTTCGGACGGGTGCTGGCCGAGGCCGGGCTGCCCGCGCCCAAGCACGGCACCGCGCTGACGGTGTCGGAGGCGCTGGAGATCGCCGGCGAGATCGGCTACCCGGTGCTCGTCCGGCCCTCGTACGTGCTCGGCGGGGCCGGCATGGCCATCGTCTACGACGACGAGACGCTGACGACGTACATGGCGGCCCAGGAGGGCGGCCACCCGGTCCTGGTGGACAAGTTCCTCGACGAGGCCATCGAGATCGACGTGGACGCGCTCTACGACGGCGAGGAGCTGTTCCTCGGCGGCGTCATGGAGCACATCGAGGAGGCCGGCATCCACTCCGGCGACTCCGCCTGCGCGCTGCCGCCGCTCACGCTCGGCAGCCACGACGTCAAGCGCATCCGCGCCGCCACCGAGGCCATCGCCGCCGGGGTGGGCGTACGCGGGCTCCTGAACGTCCAGTACGCCATGTCCGCCGGCGTCCTGTACGTCCTGGAGGCCAACCCGCGGGCCAGCCGTACCGTGCCGTTCGTGTCCAAGGCCACGGCCACGCCGCTGGCCAAGGCGGCGGCCCGGGTGATGCTCGGCTCCTCGATCGCCTCGCTGCGCGCGGAGGGCATGCTGCCGGCCACCGGCGACGGCGGCACGCTGCCGCTGGAGGCGTCCATCGCGGTCAAGGAGGCCGTGCTGCCCTTCAACCGCTTCCGGGGCGTCGACACCGTGCTCGGGCCCGAGATGCGCTCCACGGGCGAGGTCATGGGCATCGACGCGTTCTTCGGCGTGGCGTACGCGAAGTCCCAGGCGGGCGCCTATGGCGAACTGCCGACCAAGGGACGCGCGTTCGTGTCCGTGGCCAACAGGGACAAGCGTGCGATGATCTTCCCTGTGAAGGCACTGGCCGACCTCGGCTTCGAGATCCTCGCCACCGAGGGCACGGCCGAGGTGCTGCGCCGCAACGGTGTCCATGCCAAGATCGTGCGAAAGCACAGCGAGGGGACCGGGCCCGGAGGGGAGCCTACGAGCGTGCAGGCGATTCTCGACGGCGAGGTGGACCTGATCGTCAACACGCCGTTCGGCAGCCCCGGCCAGTCCGGGCCGCGCCTGGACGGCTACGAGATCCGCACCGCGGCGGTGCTGCGCGGCATCCCGTGCATCACCACGATCTCGGGGCTGGCCGCGGCCGCGGCCGGCATCCAGGCGATCGTCCGCGGCGACGTCGGCGTGCGTTCACTCCAGGAGCACGCACAGGCACTACGCGGCTGACCCGCGCGGGAGGTGAAGACGACTGGCCGGCACACCTGTGCAGGTGACGGGCACGGTGCTGACGACGCGCCGGGTCGACGCCTACCATGCGCTGACGGTGGTGGCGCCCGGCATCGCCGAGCGTTACCGCCCCGGCCACTTCGTCTCCGTGGCGGTCGGCGGGGCGCACACGTCGATGGTGACGCGGCGCGCGCTGTCCATCCATGACGTCAAGTCCGACTACGGCGGCACGGTCGAGCTCGTCTTCACCGCCTCCGGGCCGGGCACGTCCTGGCTGGCCGAACGGCGCGCCCGCGACACGCTCGACCTGGTCGGGCCGCTCGGCCGGCCATTCCCGCTGCCGCGCGACCCGGTCAACTGCGTGCTGGTCGGCGCCGAGTACGGATCGGCCGTGCTGTTCCCGCTGGCCGACGCGCTGCTGGCGCGCGGCTGCCGGGTCGACTTCGTGCTCGGCGGCGCCGGGGCCGACCGTGTGTTCGGCGCCATGCGGGCCCGCCGCATCGCCGAGACGACGACCCTGACCACCGAGGACGGCTCGCTCGGCGTACGCGGCAAGGTCACCGACGCGCTGCCCTCGGTGATCGCCGACACCCGGGCCGACGCCGTCTACGCCTGCGCGCCCATGTCGGCGCTGCGGGCGGTGACGGCGGTGGCGATGGAGTTCGACATCCCGGTGCAGGTGGCCGTCGAGGAGTCGATGGCCTGCGGCATCGGGGTCTGCATGACGTGCGTCATCCCGGTCATCGGCGACGACGGCGCGACCAGGATGGTCCGCGCGTGCGCGGAGGGACCGGTGTTCCGGGGAGAGCGGGTGCGGTTCGAGGACGTGGGAACGATCCCGTTCGACGCACTCGGCGCCCCCGGAGGCGGTGCACGACATGTCAGTTGATATGCGTACATTTCTGGCGCACGTGGAGCTGGCGAACCCGATCACCACGGCCGCCGGCTGCGCGGGCTCGGGCCGGGAGCTCGCGCAGTTCTTCGACCTCCACCGGCTCGGCGCGCTGACCACCCGGTCCATCACCATGGCCCCGCGCGCGGGCCGTCCGACCCCGCGCATGGCCGAGACGCCCTCCGGCATGCTCAACGCCGTCGGGCTCCAGGGGCCGGGCATCGAGGCGTTCCTGGAGCGGGAGCTGCCCTGGCTGGCCCAGCGCGGCATCAAGACCATCGTCTCGATCGGCGGCGGCACCGTCGCCGAGTACTCGGAGCTGGCCCGCAGGCTCGCCGACGCGCCCGGGGTGACCGCACTTGAGGTCAACCTTTCTTGCCCCAACATGGAGGACAGAGGGCGTGTCTTCGCCCGCGAGGGCAGCGCCGCGGCCGAGGTGATCGCCTCGGTGCGGTCCATCATGCGCTACGACGTGCCCGTGGTGGCCAAGCTCGCGCCCGACGTGGCCGACATCGTCTCCGTCGCGCGCGCCTGCGTGGACGCCGGGGCGGACGCCCTGTCCATGATCAACAACCCGCTCGGCATGGCCATCGACACCGAGGCGCTGCGCCCGTCGCTGGCCGCGGTCACCGGAGGGTTGTCGGGGCCCGCCGTCCTGCCGCTGGCCGTACGGTGCGTGTGGCAGGTGCACGCGGCCCTGCCAGGGGTGCCGCTGATCGGCATGGGCGGCGTGATGACCGGCAGGGACGCCTTCCAGCTCATCCTGGCGGGCGCCTGCCTGGTCGGGGTGGGCACCGCGCTGTTCCACGACCCCTACGCGTGCCTGCGCATCGAGCGCGAGCTTGAGGACCTGCTGCGGGCCCGCGGCTTCCAGCGCCTGGCCGACGCCGTCGGCCTGGCCCACCGCCCGCCGGGGAGCGCTCCCCGGCACCTTCTAGTCGACTCGGAGGAGAGCTCCCCTTGACGCCCGCACCCATCGCCGTCGCCCTCGACGCCCCTGACCTGGAGACCGCCGCCCAGTGGGCGAGCCTGGTGACGCCGCACGTCAGCACCATCAAGGTGGGCCTCGAACTGTACCTGCGCTACGGCCCGGACGTGATCGCCTCCGTGCGCGGCGCCAGCGGCGTCCAGATCTTCCTCGACCTCAAGCTGCACGACATCCCCAACACCGTCGCCGGCGCCGCCAAGGCCGTCTCCCGGCTGCGCCCGGCGATCCTGACCGTGCACGCGACCGGGGGCGCCGCCATGATCCGGGCCGCGGTCGAGTCCGCCCCGCACACCAAGATCGCCGCTGTGACGATCCTCACCTCGCTGAACGAGTCCGACCTCGACCGCATGGGTCTGGCCGGGCCCGCCGACGAGGCCGTGCGGCGACTGTCGTCCCTGTCGGTCGAGGCCGGCGCCACGGCGCTGGTGTGCTCGCCCCACGAGGTCGCGGCCGTACGGGCCGAGGTGGGGCCGGACATCACCCTCATCACGCCCGGTGTGCGGCCTCAGGGTGCCGACGTCCAGGACCAGGCGCGGGTGGCGACGCCCGAGCAGGCGCTGGCCGACGGGGCCGACCTGCTGGTGATCGGCCGCCCGATCACCGGCTCGGCGGACCCGGGAGCGGCCGCCGCCGCCATCGCCGCCTCGCTGCGCCGTACGACCGCCTCCTGACCCGCCCCGAAGGGCGAACCCACCCCATGGGTGCCCGCCGTCCGCGCGCGCCCATGGCTTCCCCGGTGCGCGGACGCGGCCACCCCGGAGCGGGCACGGCGGCAGACGCCGCCGTGCCGTCCGCGAGCCCTCGCTTCACAAGATCGTAATGCATCGGACGGGCGCTCGCGCACCCTTCCCGTTCCGGGTTTCGGTCCTGGTCCAGCCGTGATTTCGGACATGATCCGCCGATGTGAACATGATCACCGCCGCGTTCCGCGACCCCCTCGCGGGAAGGGCCGCGAAGCGGGAAGTGGGGGCGATTTGATCGGCAGTGTGTAATTTTACGATCACGGACAGTGATGAAGTGGATTTTGTGACGAGAGAAACTGCCTTTGACGTTGCTTAGGGGGCGATGACCAGCTAGTTTCCCTTCCCGTCCGAGTACATCGACAGAAATTCGAGGTGACCCGGCGTGGCTCTTCCTCCCCTGACCCCTGAGCAGCGCGCCGCAGCCCTGGAGAAGGCTGCCAAGGCCCGTAAAGAGCGTGCCGAGGTCAAGAACCGGCTCAAGCATGGCGCGGTTTCTCTGGCTGAGGTGCTCAAGGATGGGCAGACCGACGACGTCATCGGCAAGATGAAGGTGTCGGCTCTGTTGGAATCGCTCCCCGGCGTGGGCAAGGTCCGCGCCAAGCAGCTCATGGAGCGGCTTGCCATCGCCGAGTCCCGCCGCGTGCGGGGTCTCGGTGCGAACCAGAGGGCTTCCCTCGAGCGCGAGTTCGGTGGCAACGAGAGCTAATCTCTGTTCCACAAGAAAGCGCAGGTTCAACGGGGGGTAGGAAGTGACCGACAGGTCTTGGTCCGGCGAAGCAAGGGCCCACGAGGCAGTCGGATCGGGAGCGAAGGTCGGCTTCCCGCCCTTGAGCAAGAGGCGTCTGACGGTCCTGTCAGGGCCGTCGGGCGTCGGCAAGTCCACGGTCGTCGCCGAGCTCCGGCGGGCACACCCCGAGGTGTGGCTGTCGGTCTCGGTGACCACCAGGAGGCCCCGTCCCGGCGAGGTCAACGGGGTCCACTACTTCTTCGTCGACGGCGAGGAGTTCGACCGCCTGGTCGAGGCCGGCGAGCTGCTGGAGTGGGCGGAGTTCGCGGGCAACCGCTACGGCACCCCGCGCGAGCCGGTGCTGGACAAGCTCGCCAAGGGTGTGCCGACCGTCCTGGAGATCGACCTGGAAGGCGCCAGGCAGGTGCGCACCACCATGCCGGACGCCCTGCTGGTCTTCCTGGCCCCCCCGACGTGGGAGGAGCTGGAGAAGCGGCTGCGCGGCCGCGGCACCGAGCCCGAGGACGTCATCGAGCGCCGGCTGCGGGCCGGACGGGTCGAGATGGCCGCCGAATCGGAGTTCGACCTCACACTGGTGAACACGAGTGTCCAAGAAGTGTGCCACCGGCTGATAGCCTTGATGACTGACCCTCAGGGGGTCACCACCACCATCAACCGAGAGGTCTGACAATCGTGGCAGGCACCACCCCGGCCGCGGAGGGCATCACCAACCCGCCGATCGACGCGCTGCTCGACATCGTCGACAGCAAGTACTCCCTGGTGATCATGGGTGCCAAGCGCGCCCGCCAGATCAACGCCTACTACTCCCAGCTCGGCGAAGGCCTGCTGGAATACGTCGGACCGCTGGTCGAGACGCATGCTCAGGAGAAGCCGCTGTCCATCGCGCTGCGCGAGGTCTCCGAGGGCCTGCTCAACGCCGAGCCCATCGAAGGCGCGGTCTGACCCCTTCGATGAAGGTCGTCCTCGGCGTCAGCGGCGGCATCGCCGCGTACAAGGCGTGTGAGCTGCTGCGGCTGTTCACCGAGTCCGGTCACGAGGTGCGGGTCGTGCCGACCCGCGAGGTGCTCCGGTTCGTGGGCGAGCCCACTTGGGCCGCCCTGTCGGGCAACCCCGTGACCGCCGACGTCTGGGACGACGTTCACGAGGTGCCCCACGTACGCATCGGCCAGCGGGCCGATCTCGTCGTGGTGGCGCCGGCGACCGCCAACACCCTGGCCAAGGCGGCCCACGGGCTCGCCGACGACCTGCTGACCAACACGCTGCTGACCGCGCGCTGCCCGGTCGTGTTCGCACCGGCGATGCACACCGAGATGTGGCAGCACCCGGCCACCCGCGCCAACGTCGCGACGCTGCGCGAGCGCGGCGCCGTCGTGATCGACCCGGCCGTGGGGCGCCTCACCGGCGCCGACACCGGCCCCGGGCGCCTGCCCGACCCGGCCGAGATCTTCCAGGTCTGCCTGCGTGTGCTGCGCGGCCGGCCGCGCGACCTGGCCGGGCACAAGATCGTGATCTCCGCCGGAGGCACCCGCGAGGCGATCGACCCGGTGCGCTTCATCGGCAACCGCTCGTCCGGGCTGCAGGGTTACGCCCTGGCCCGCACCGCGGTCGCGCGCGGCGCCGAGGTGACCCTCGTGGCCGCCAACGTCTCGCTGCCCGACCCCGCGGGGGCCGCCGTGGTGCGGGTGGGGTCCACGGCCGAACTGCGCGAGGCGGTGCTGGCCGCCTCGGAGAAGGCCGACGCGGTCGTCATGGCCGCCGCGGTGGCCGACTTCCGCCCGGCGTCCCGGCACGAGTCGAAGATCAAGAAGACCGACGGCGAGCCCGACCCCATCCATCTGACCAAGAACCCGGACATCCTCGCCGAGCTGGGCCGGCTGCGCCGCGAGGCCGGCGCCGGCCCGCGCGTGATCGTCGGGTTCGCGGCCGAGACCGACGACGTGCTCGCCAACGGGCAGGCCAAGCTCGCCAGGAAGGGCTGCGACCTGCTGGTCGTCAACCAGGTGGGGGAGGGGCTGGCCTTCGGCACGCCCGACAACGCGGCCACCGTCCTCGTCGCGGGCGGCGAGCCCGTAGAGGTGCCGCGCGGCCCCAAGGACGACGTCGCCGACGCGGTCTGGGACCTCGTCGCGCCCCGCCTGTCCTAGCCCGGCCGATCCGTACGAACGATTACCCGATCACCAGTTGCGACACCCCCGGACGCCTACGGATACTTGAGGCAAAGGGGGACGAATGCCGGTGGGTTCCGCTGTCAGGGATCGTTGCAGGAGACTACTGGAAGACCAAGGAGGAATCCGTTACGTCTTTCCCGCGTTGTCCGTGGGGCCGACGGGAACGGGACACTTCCTCATCGTCGTCACTGATTTATCCGTATCCGTGCTCACCACCAGAACCCTCAGGAGCGACCGGCCCGTCGCGGTGTACGCCACGTACCCGCGGCACACCAGGCTCGGCCCGATCCTGCCCGGACTGATCATCGAGCTCGGACACACCGCGTTCGAGTTCGACGAGGAGTACGCGGCGGTGGTGTGCGCCGCCGACGCCGAGGTCTTCGCGCCGGAGACCCTGCCGCCCGATCCCCTTCCCGACCTGTGACCGGACACGGACACGGGACGGTTTCGCGACCGGGCACCCGGTAGGGCTAGACTTCGGCGAGGCCCTGGCGTGTTCTTCCGTCCCGGGCCCAACATCCGTCAGCAGCCGCTGCATGAGGAGCCACTGAGTTGTCACGTCGCCTGTTCACCTCCGAGTCGGTCACCGAGGGCCACCCGGACAAGATCGCCGACCAGATCAGTGACGCGATTCTCGACGCCATGCTCAAGGACGACCCCAAGAGCCGGGTCGCCGTCGAGACGCTGATCACTACCGGCCAGGTCCATGTCGCAGGCGAGGTCACGACCGAGACCTACGTCGACATCCCCGGCGTCATCCGGGAGAAGATCCTGGAGATCGGCTACGACGCCTCCCACAAGGGCTTCGACGGCGCCTCCTGCGGCGTGTCGGTGTCCATCGGCGCGCAGTCGCCCGACATCGCCCAGGGCGTCGACGACGCCTACGAGCACCGCGTGAGCGGCGACGCCGACGAGCTCGACCGCCAGGGCGCGGGCGACCAGGGCCTCATGTTCGGTTACGCCTGCCGCGAGACCCCCGAGCTGATGCCGCTGCCGATCACGCTCGCGCACCGGCTCGCCCAGCGCCTGTCCGAGGTCCGCAAGACCGGCACCGTGCCCTACCTGCGCCCCGACGGCAAGACCCAGGTCACCATCGAGTACGACGGCGACAAGCCCGTCCGCCTCGACACCGTGGTCGTCTCCACCCAGCACGCGGCCGAGATCGACCTCAAGGAGATGCTCGCCCCCGACATCAAGGAGCACGTGGTCGACCCGGTGCTCGCGGGGCTGGAGATCGACACCGAGGGCTACCGCCTGCTGGTCAACCCGACCGGCCGCTTCGAGATCGGCGGCCCGATGGGCGACGCCGGCCTGACCGGCCGCAAGATCATCATCGACACCTACGGCGGCATGGCCCGCCACGGCGGCGGGGCCTTCTCGGGCAAGGACCCGTCCAAGGTCGACCGTTCGGCGGCCTACGCCATGCGCTGGGTGGCCAAGAATGTCGTCGCGGCCGGGCTGGCCGACCGGTGCGAGGTGCAGGTCGCGTACGCGATCGGCAAGGCTCAGCCGGTGGGTCTGTTCGTGGAGTGCTTCGGCACCGAGAAGCTGCCGGTCGAGCAGATCCAGGCGGCCGTGCTCCGCGTGTTCGACCTGCGTCCGGCCGCGATCATCCGCGACCTCGACCTGCTGCGCCCGATCTACTCCGAGACCGCCGCCTACGGTCACTTCGGCCGTGAGGGCTTCTCCTGGGAGTCCACGGACCGCGCCGAGGCCCTTCGGACGGCCGCCGGTCTCTGACCCCCCTCAGGGGCGAGTGTTGACGTGAAGTGCCGCATCCGGCCCTTGAGGGGCGCGGATGCGGCACTTGTCGTTGCCGTGGGTACGGCCTGGCGACGGGCTGGCTGCCGTGCGCCGTGTTCCTGGCGTGGCCTTTCTGGTGCGGCCCTTCCCCCGGCAGCCCTTGCCTCGGGCCCTTGCCTCGGGCGGTCTTTGCGTCGGGTGGTCTTTGCGTCGGGCTCGTTTCGTCTTGGGGTCGTTCCTGTGCTTGTTTCGTCTCACGACTGCTTTCTCGTGCCGGATTTTCCCTGCGTTCGTCTGCGGGGGGCTCGGTGGGGGTGGGGTGGTCGTGGGGATGGCGGGGGTCGGGGTCTGGTAGACGTTAGGGCGTGACCCACTCCGACGACGCCCTTCTGCCGCTCGACGCCGTGCGGCCCCCGGCGTCGTCGAAGGACACCAAGGGGGCGGTGGTCCCGGCGCCCGAGCGGCCGGTGGCGAGGGTGGTCGTGGACAGCCCGCTGCCGCACCTCGACCGTCCCTTCGACTACCTGGTGCCCGCCGCCATGCACGAGGCGGCCCGGCCGGGGGTGCGGGTACGGGTGCGGTTCGCGGGCAAGCTGATCGACGGGTTCCTGCTGGAACGGGCCGACGAGAGCGACCACGAGGGCAAGCTGACCCCGCTGGAACGGGTGGTCTCACCCGAGCAGGTGCTCACGCCGGAGATCGCCGGTCTGGCCCGTGCGGTGGCCGACCGTTACGCGGGCACACTCACCGACGTTCTCCGCCTGGCCGTCCCGCCGCGCCATGCCAAGGCCGAGGCCGAGGCCAAGCCGTCGCCGTCCGAGCCGTCGCGGTCCGAGCCGTCGCCGTCCGAGCGGCCGGGCCCGGCTCCCGGCGCCGACGAGGAGGGCGCCGTCGTCGCGCCGGGCGCGGACGAGCTTGCCGGATCCCCCGGGGAGAGCCGGGAGGCGGAGGCCGGGGAAGGGCGTACGAGCGCGTGGGACGCCTATCCCACCGGGGCCTCCTTCCTGGACGCGCTGCGCCACGGCCGTACGCCCCGGGCCGTCTGGTCGGCGCTGCCGGGCGCCACGGGCTGGGCGGGGGCGATGGCCGAGGCCGTCCTCGCCACGCTGGACGGCGGCAAGGGCGCGGTCGTCGTGGTGCCCGACGGCAAGGACGTCGCGCTGGCCGACGCCGAGTTCGAGCGGCTGCTCGGCCCCGGCAGGCACGTCGCGCTGACGGCCGACCTCGGGCCCGCCGAGCGGTACAGGCGGTGGCTGAAGGTCCTGAGGGGCCAGGTGCGCGCCGTCGTGGGTACGCGGGCCGCCATGTTCGCCCCCGTCGCCGACCTCGGCCTGGTGGCCATCTGGGACGACGGCGACGACCTGCACGCCGAACGCCTGGCCCCCTATCCTCACGCCCGCGAGGTGCTCGGCCTGCGTGCCCTCAGGACGGACGCGGCCATGCTGATCGGCGGCTACGCGCGTACCGCCGAGGCCACCCAGCTCATCGCGACGCGCTGGGCCCGGCCGATCGTGGCCGCGCGTACCGTGATCAGGGGTCTGGCGCCGCGGGTGCGTCCCGCGGGCGAGGACGCCGAGCTGGCCAAGGACCAGGCGGCCCGGCAGGCGAGGTTGCCCAGCCTGGCCTGGCGGGCGCTGCGGCAGGGGCTGGAGAGCGGGCCGGTGCTGGTGCAGGTGCCAAGGCGCGGCTACCTGCCCGCGCTGGCCTGCGGTCACTGCCGCGCCCCGGCGCGCTGCGTCCTGCCGCCCACCCGGATCGCCCCCCATCTCGCCGCGACCCTGGCCCCCGCCGCGCCGGGAGCGGCCCCCCAGAGCCGGCCGGGCGCACAGGGCGGTGCGGGCCCACACGGAATGCCTGAGACCCATGGCGGAGCCGAGGCGCTGAACGGGATGACGGCGGCCGGCGGGGTCCCGCTCAGGCTGCCGGTGGCGGCGGCCACCCCGATGCCCGGTACGCCAATGCTCGGGACCTCGATGTCCGGGGGCGTGATGGCTGGGGCAGGAGCAGGGGCCGGGGTTCAGTCGTACGGTCACGACGTGACGGCCGGTTCGCCGGAAGGGCCCGGGACCGGCGCGTACGCGGCGGGGGAGCCGTTGTGTCACGGCCCGCTCGCGCTCAGAGCCGGCCACGCCGCCCCCTACTGCCGCTGGTGCGGCCGGGTGGACGCCGGCTGGCGCTGCCCGTCGTGCGGCAGCCCCAGGTTGCGGGCCGTCGTGACCGGCGCCAGGCGCACCGCCGAGGAGCTGGGCCGGGCCTTCCCCTCGGTTCAGGTGCGCACGTCGGGCCGCGACGGGGTGCTGGCCCGCGTGCCCGCCGCCCGGGCCCTGGTGGTCGCCACGCCGGGCGCCGAGCCCGTGGCCGAGGGCGGTTACGCGGCGGCCGTGCTGCTCGACGGGTGGGCGTTGCTGGGCCGGGCCGACCTGCGGGCGGGGGAGGAGACGGTGCGAAGGTGGATGAACGCCGCCGCGCTGCTGCGGCCGTCCGCCGAGCTGGTGGTGCTCGGTGACGCCGGGCTGCCCGCCGTGCAGGCGCTGCTGCGGTGGGACCCGATCACGCACGCCGAGCGCGAACTGGGCGACCGCGCCGAGCTGGGCTTCCCGCCGGCCGTACGGATGGCGACGCTGACGGGCTCGCCCGGGGCCGTACGCCAGATGCTCGACGAGGTACGCCTCCCGCCGGACGCCCAGGTGCTCGGCCCCGTCCCCGTGGACGAGTCGGGCCTGGAACGGGCCATGATCCGCGTACGGCGCGGCGGCGGGGCGGCGTTGTCGGCCGCGCTCAAGGGGGCCAGTGGGGTGCGTGCGGCGCGTAAGACGCCAGATGTCGTGAGGGTGAGTGTCGACCCACTCGACCTGATTTAGACCGTTTCCCCGATTCGCTCATCTCTTTGACAGCCGTTAGCGTGCCTCTGTGTCGATCGAATGGGTGAACCAGGCCATCGACGACCTGCGCGCATGGGGGCGCGCGCGGGAAGTCGAAGTGGACGCGGACGAGGTCCGCCTGCTCTGCGACTACGCCAGCGACTATCTCAATGTCAATCAACTGCGCGACTTCACGCCGGAGACCTTCGACGAGCTGCTGCTGTCCATCTACCCGCGCAAGGTGATCGCTCCGCCGGAGAGCGCGTCCGAGACCGTGGCGGCGGCCCGCATGCTGGTCGACTACCTCAGCGACGCCGGTCACACGAGCCCGGCCACCGCGGCCGGCATGCGTGCCCGGCTCGACGACATCGCGCCCCGCATGCCCGAGGCTCTGGCCGACACGGCCAACTTCGGCATGGCCAAGAGCCTGTTCAGCTCGATCGGGCCCGAATCCCTCGAACAGGCGGTGCCGATCCCGTCCGGGGAGCTGCCCGACCTGGGCGAGGCGCCGTGCGACTGCCCGGGCTGCACCCCGCTGCCCGGCGTACGGCTGGCCTCGGAGGAGGAGCTGGCCGAGGCGCTGCGGAGCGTTCCCGTGCTGGGCGGCGGCCCGCCGCCGGGCGACGGTGAGCCGCTGAGCGCCTGGGCCGAGACCGTGGCCCGGCTCCTGGAGGACGACACCGGCGGTGAGATCACCGGCCACGCCGAGCTCGACGAGGGCCTCTACGACCTGTTCGACATGCTCTACCGCCTTCAGGCGCCGGTGCCGCTCCAGGTCGTCGCCGACTACCTGGAGGAGGTCTCGGGCGAGGGCGGCGTCGACGTGGCGGGGGCGCTCGACCGGCTGGCCGCGTGGGGCATGGTCCGCCTGACGGGCGAGGCCGCCGAGCTGACGCCCCTGGCGGTCTGGGGGCTGCGCGAGCACTACCTCTCGCTCGGCCTCGACGCCCCGCTGGCCCCCGACCTGGGTGAGGCCGACGCGCGCGGCCTCGTCGAAGGGCTGCTCGAAGGGCTGCCCGCCGAGCTGGCCGAGCAGGACATCGCCCGCTGGTTGTCCGGCCGCACCCCGGGCGAGGCCGCGGCCGAGCTGCTGAGCGCGGCCTCCGGCGCGCCCGCGGTGGCCCGCGGCATCGCGATCACCATCGTCGACCGGCTCGGCGCGGAGGCCGAGCAGCAGGTCCGCGACCATCTCGACGACCAGGAGCTGCGCCCGCACGCCATACACTGGCTTGCCGCACGTGGTCTGGGTGCGCCGCCGCTCACCCAGGACGAGCTGCTGTGGGTGAGCGTCGACATGCTCGCGCTGGCGATGCCGGCCGCGCGCGAGGATCCGGAGATCTTCGCCGAGAACATGGCGGCCTCCGGTCCGCCGGCCCATCTCATCGAGGAGATGTGGCGGGTCGACCACCCCGACGTCGTCGAGGTCCTGGAGCTGCTCGGACGCTCCCTGGCCGACGACACGGTGGCCAAGGCGGCGCGCAAGGCGGCGTTCAAGGCACGCTCCCGGGCCATCCGTTGAGTACGCCCTTGTGACTGCTGTGCAGTAAGTTTCCTGGGTGGCAAACAACGTCTTCGACCTCGCCGAGCTGCGCAAGCTGATCGATGAGCAGGCCGCCGTGCCTCCACGGTCACCTGAGGAGACCTCTGTGGAGCACGAGGCGCTGACCTTCCCGCCCGTCCTGCTGGCGAGCGACGCCGAGCTGGCCCGGGCGGTGCCCGCGGTGCCGCTCGTCGCCGACGCGATCCGCCTGACCGCCTGGACGGGCAGCCGCGAGGTCGGCGCCGACGGCATGCTCGGCGAGTCCGACGCCAGGGCCGCCACGGAAGAGCTGGGGCTCCAGGAGTCCCGGCTGCGGCTGATCTGGATCGTCGCGGTCAACACCGGGCTGCTGCGCATCCTCGGCGGCCGGGCCTCGCGCGGGCCGCTGTCGATGCAGCTCACCGTCGAGGCCACGCTGGAGTTCTGGGACGGCGTGGTGATGGACGTCCTCGACCGCGCCGACGACGGCTTGACGGGCTCGGCCGTGGTCGACGGTCACCTGGCCGAGATGCTGGCCACGATCTACTCGGTGCGTTCCGGCGTGGCCGTGGGAAACCTGGCCAGGGGCATCCTGCAGTCCCACGAGGTGGCCTGCGCGCCGGGCCCGGTCGAGATGCGCCGGCTGGCCGCCGCGCTGCCGGCCGAGTTGCTGGAGGCGGTGTCGCTGCTGACGTACTGCGGGCTGGTCGAGCAGACCGAGGCCGGGCGCACGGCGCTCACCCCGCTCGGGGTCTGGGCCGTGCGGCGCGACCTGCTGCGCGAGGGCCACGACGCGCCCACCGCCGCCGAGGTGCAGGTCTTCGCCGACCTGTCGGCGGCCGAGCTGGTCGAGGCGCTGGTGCGGGGCACGGCCACGCAGAGCGCGGTGGCGGGCTGGCTGGAGCGCCGGCCGCCCGAGGCGGCGGCGCGCGACCTGATCGAGATCGCCGCCTCCGGCACCGCCGGGCAGCGCGGCGCGGTCGGCGCCATCCTGGAGGAGCTGGGCCCGGAGGCCGAGGAGCCCGTGCGGCGGGCGCTCGACCACCCGCTGACGCGCCGCTACGCCGCCTCCTGGCTGCACATCCGCGACCTGGAGGCCCCGCCGCTCAGCCCCGAGGACCACACCTGGATCGCGGTCGACAACCTCGCCGCGCTCATGCACCTGTCCGGGCCCGCCGCGGGCCGCCTCGACATGCCCGAGCCCGGCGAAGACCTGATCAAGCTCGTCGGCGAGATGCCCGCGGTCGGCCACCCCGACACGCTGGCCGTGCTCGACATGCTCGCCGGCGCCCACGACGACCAGGCGGTGGCCAAGGCGGCGCGCAAGGCCGCGATGAAGGCGCGCACCCTGCGGCACGACCGCCCGCCGGCCCACCGCCGGTAAACTGGGCTGATCCACGTTCGAGAACAGGAGTGAGCCCCTTGGCGATCCAGTCGATCCGGCTGTTCGGAGATCCGGTGCTGCGCACCCCGGCGGCCCCGGTCGTCGACTTCGACAAGGAGCTTCGCAAGCTGGTCAAGGACCTCACCGACACGATGATGGACGCCCCGGGCGCGGGTCTCGCCGCCCCGCAGATCGGCGTCGGCCTGCGGGTGTTCACCTACTACGTCGACGACCGGCTCGGCCACCTCATCAACCCCGACCTCGACCTGTCCGCCGACCTCGACGAGGAGGGCGAGGAGGGCTGCCTGTCCTTCCCCGGCCTGTCCTACCCGACGCCGCGCGCCGTGCGGGCCGTGGCCAAGGGCGTCGACATGCACGGCGAGCCGGTCACGCTGGAGGGCACCGACCTGATGGCCCGCTGCTTCCAGCACGAGACCGACCACCTCGACGGCATCCTGTTCATCGACCGGATGGACCCCAAGCAACGCAAGCTGGCCATGAAGGCGATCCGAGAGGCCGAGTGGAGCGGCCTGTCCGCCCCCGTGATCAGGATGTCGCCGCACGCCACCGGCGGAAGGGCGCTCTGACGATGCGGCTGGTCTTCGCGGGCACACCCGAGACGGCGCTGCCGTCGTTGCGCATGCTGATCGACTCGCCGCGGCACGAGGTCGTGGCCGTCATCACCCGTCCCGACGCCCAGGCGGGGCGGGGGCGCAAGGTCCACCCCTCGCCGGTGGCCGAGCTCGCCGAGGAGGCCGGCATCGAGGTGCTGCGCCCGGCCAAGGTCGGCGACCCCGCCTTCCTCGACACGCTGCGCGCGCTGGAGCCCGACTGCTGCCCGGTGGTGGCCTACGGCGCGCTGCTGCCGCAGTCCGCGCTCGACGTGCCCCGCCACGGCTGGATCAACCTGCACTTCTCGGTCCTGCCCGCCTGGCGCGGCGCGGCCCCCGTCCAGCACTCGGTGCTGCACGGCGACGAGATCACCGGCGCGACGACGTTCCGGATCGTCAAGGAGCTCGACGCGGGCCCGGTCTACGGGGTCGTGACCGAGGAGGTCCTGACCCACGACACCAGCGGCGCCCTCCTCGAACGGCTGTCCGTCTCGGGCGCGGGGCTGCTGGCCGCCACGCTCGACGGCGTCGAGGACGGCACCCTTGAGGCCCGTCCCCAGCCGCTCGACGGCGTGACGACCGCTCCCAAGATCAGCGTCGCCGACGCGCGGGTCGACTGGACCAAGCCCGCCATGCACGTCGACCGCCTCATCCGGGCCTGCACCCCCAACCCGGGGGCGTGGAGCGAGTTCAGGGGCCAGCGGGTCAAGCTCGGGCCGGCCAAGGTCGCCGTCCAGGCCGAGCGGCTCGCGCCCGGCCGGATCCTGGCCACCAAGAACCACGTGCTCGTCGGCACCGCCACCGCGCCCGTCGAGCTGGGCGAGGTCCAGCCCCAGGGCAAGCGGCTGATGAGCGCGGGCGAGTGGGCGCGCGGCGTGCGGATCGAGGGTGACGATGCCTTCGCGTGACCGGGGCGGGCCCACGGGCACCAAGCCGCGCGGCGCGGGCGGTCCCCGCCGTCCGGCCCGCGACCACGCCCGAAACGCCGCCTTCGACCTGCTGCGGGCCGTCGACGAGCGCGACGCCTACGCCAACCTGCTGCTGCCGCGGATGCTGCGCGAGCGCGGCATCCGGGGGCGCGACGCGGCGCTGGCCACCGAGCTGGCCTACGGCACGCTGCGCGGCCTCGGCACCTACGACGCGATCATCGAGATGTGCAGTGACCGCACCCCCGATCCCGACGTGCGCGACGCCCTGCGGCTGGGGGCCCACCAGCTCCTGCGCATGCGCGTCCCGCCGCACGCCGCCGTCGGCACCACCGTCGATCTCGTACGCCTGCGCGTCGGGCAGGGCGCGGCCAAGTTCGTCAACGCGGTGCTGCGCAAGATCGGTTCGCGCGAGCTGGAGGACTGGATCCCGATCGTCGCGCCCGACGCCGAGCGCGACCCCGTCGGCCATCTGGCCGTCGCCTACGGCCATCCCCGCTGGATCGTCTCGGCCTTCCGCGACGCGCTGGGCGGCGGCGGCGAGCTGGCCGACCTGCTCGACGCCGACAACGCCCGCCCGCTGGTGACCCTGGTCGCCCGGCCGGGGCGCAGCTCGGTGGCGGAGCTGGCCGAGTCCGGCGCCACGCCGGGCCGTTACTCGCCGTACGCGGCCTACCTGCGTGAGGGCGACCCCGGGCAGATCGAGGCCGTGGCCGAGACCCGCGCGGCCGTCCAGGACGAAGCCAGCCAGCTCGTGGCGCTCGCGCTGACCCGGGTGCCGTTGGAGGGCGAGGACGAGCTCTGGCTCGACATGTGCGCGGGCCCCGGCGGCAAGGCCGGCCTGCTCGACGCCGTCGCCTCCTACGGCGACCTGGAGGGCCTCGACGGTGAGCGCCGTACGGACGACGGCCCGGAGGCGGGCGGCGGGGTGGCGTTCCCGGGTGGGGCGCGGGTGCTGGCCGCCGACGTGCAGTACCACCGGGCGCGGCTGGTCTGGCAGACCACCAGGAACGCCTCGGTGGTCACCGCCGACGGCACCGAACCCGCCTGGCGGCCCGGGGTGTTCGACCGGGTGATGCTCGACGCCCCCTGCACGGGGCTGGGCGCGCTGCGGCGGCGTCCGGAGGCCCGGTGGCGGCGCGACCCGGCCAGCATCGCCGAGCTGGGCGCGCTCCAGCGGCGGCTGCTCGGCACAGCCCTCGACGCCGTGCGCCCGGGCGGGGTGGTGGCGTACGTGACGTGCTCGCCACATCTGGCCGAGACGCGCGTCGTGGTCGGCGACGTCGTCGGCCGCAGGGACGACGTGGAGGAGCTCGACGCGCGCGACTACCTGCCGGAGGTCGACGGGCTCGGCGACGGCCCGCACGCGCAGTTCTGGCCCCACCGCCACGGCACGGACGCCATGTTCCTGTCGTTGCTGCGCAAACGCCCCTGACCGCCGTCCATCGGGCGGGAGGGGGCGTCGAGGGGGGAACGGGCGATTCAATAGACTGGCGCATCATGGCCGTACAGATCTCGCCCAGCATCCTCGCCGCCGACTTCGCGCGGCTGGCCGACGAGGCCGCAGCCGTCCCCAACGCCGACTGGCTGCACGTGGATGTCATGGACTACCACTTCGTGCCCAATCTCACCCTCGGGCTGCCCGTGGTCGAGTCCCTGCGCAAAGCCACGCAGATCCCCCTCGACTGCCACCTCATGATCGCCGACCCCGACCGCTGGGCCCCCCAGTACGCCGAGGCCGGCGCGGGCAGCGTGACCATCCACGCGGAGGCGTCCAAGGCGCCGGTGCGTACGCTGCGGGAGATCCGCTCGCTCGGGGCCAGGGCGGGGCTGGCGCTCAACCCGGCCACGGCCGTGGAGCCGTTCGAGGGGCTGTTCGGTGAGATCGACATGCTGCTGCTGATGACGGTGGAGCCGGGCTTCGGGGGGCAGAAGTTCCTCGACATGGTGTTGCCGAAGGTGCGTGCGGCGCGGGCGATGATCGAGCGGCACGGCGGCTCGGTCTGGCTCCAGGTCGACGGGGGAGTGACGGCCGAGACGATCGAGCGGTGCGCGGAGGCGGGCGCCGACGTGTTCGTGGCCGGCAGCGCCGTCTACGGGGCCGCCGACCCGAAGGCGGCCATCGACGCCCTCCGGGCCGCCGCCGCCACCCACTGACGCTCCCCGGTTCCACGGTGCCCGGCGCCCTCGCCGGGCACCCGTCCGTGCCGCTCTGACCGGTTTCGTGTCGCTCTGACCGAGTCCGGGTCACTCTGGCTGGGTTCGTGCCGCTCGGACGGCGTGCTCATCCGTACACGGGGGCGGGGGCGTCTGGATCTCCGCGGGGTGCGGCCTCGCCGTGTGTCCGTGAGCGGAGCGTGAGCGAGGGGTGGTCGCGCGGGGACGCCGACGGGGGCGGGCGGCAGCGTGCCCTCGGACCGATCCACGTCGGTCGCCCGCCTGAGATCAAAACCCGCAACATCGCGAAATATCAATCCCGTACCTATTGGTCAGTATGACGTGGGTCACTTAGGGATTGGGTTATTTTTTGTCAGGATTCTGTGACACAAGCTGATCCGGTAGCCCGCGTTACCGATCTTGAATGAGCGAGTTTCCGCAGGTCAGCACCCCTATCGAGGCCCATCCCCACCTGGGGCCCTCCGGCGTTTAGTGACCTTACCGTTATGTCGAACTATTGCTGACTGTGATGTTTCGCTAGATATCCTGCTTTTTGATCGCCGTTCCGCGTCATGATTTTTCGCGGCGTAAGACGGTCTTTTACCATTGCGGGGGTCTTCTCCTACCGGGGTTTCCGGGCCCTCGTTCAGTGCGAACGGAGGGTAATGGGCAAGTACCTGCTGCGCAGGTTGGCGATCAATCTGATCCTGGTCGCGATCGCGGCCAGCCTGGCCTACATGCTCGCCGCGACGACCATGAACCCTCGCGGTGCGTACGAGGGCCGCCAACCTCCTGTCGCCGAGGAAGTCATCGACGCCACGCTCGACGCCTACAACCTCAACGACAAGACGCCCGTCCTGGAGCGCTACGCGACCTGGGCCAAGGGCGTCGTCACGGGGGACTTCGGCAAGACCTGGAACGGCGGTTCGGTCAACGACGAGATGGGCCGCCGGATCTTCGTCAGCCTCCGGCTGCTGCTGGTCGGCACGATCCTCGGCTTCGTCCTGGGGGTGGCACTGGGCGCCTACTCGGCGGTCAAGCAGTACCGGATAAGCGACCGGGTGATCGGGGTCGGCTCGTTCGTGATCATGGCGGTGCCGGTGTTCGTGCTGGCCACGCTGCTCGCGATCGGCGCCTACAACCTCAACCGCGGGCTCGGCTTCACGCTGATCGAGTTCACCGGCGAGTACAACCCCAAGCTGTCGGGCTGGGACCAGTTCGCCAACCGGCTGAACCACCTGATCCTGCCGACCATCTCGCTCAGCCTGGGCTCGATCGCCTTCTACAGCCGCATCCAGCGCAACATGATGCTCGACGTACTGGGCCAGGACTTCGTCCGCACCGCGATGGCCAAGGGCCTGCGGCGCAGGACCGCCCTGTTCAAGCACGCGCTGCGCACCGCGCTGATCCCCTCGGCCACGTACTTCGCCTTCGCCTTCGGGACCATGCTCACCGGCGCCACCTTCACCGAGAAGATCTTCGCCTGGAACGGCATGGGCGCCTGGCTGGTCGACTCGATCAACCAGAACGACGTGAACTCGGTCGCCGCGGTCAGCATGTTCGCCTCCGTCTGCGTCCTGTTCGCCGGCTTCCTGTCGGACCTGCTGGTGGCGGCCCTCGACCCTCGAGTGCGGGTGAGCTAAGTGCGTTCCAAGGTTGTTCTCGGGCGGATGCTGCGCAACAGGCAGGCCCGCTACGGCATCATCGCCCTCCTGCTGCTGGTGGCCCTCGCCTACATCGGCCCCTTCTTCGGCGCCTACGACTGGACGGACAAGGACTTCCTCGCCTTCCTGTCGGCCCCGTCGTCCGACCACTGGTGGGGCACCACCACGATCGGCCAGGACATGTACGCCGTCACCCTGCGCGGCATGCAGAAGTCGATCATCATCGGCCTCCTCGTGGCGCTGATCTCCACCGGCCTGGCGGCCGTGGTGGGCGCGTTCGCGGGGTACTTCGGCGGCTGGGTGGACCGCGTCCTCATGTGGGGCGTGGACCTGCTCCTCGTCCTGCCCAGCTTCCTGATCATCGCGATCGCCTCGCCGCGCCTGCGCGGCGCCTCCTGGCTCTGGTTCGTGGTCCTGCTGGCGGCGTTCGCCTGGATGATCACCTCCAGGGTGGTGCGCAGCATGACGCTCTCGCTCCGTGAGCGCGAGTACGTGCAGGCGGCCGTCTACATGGGCATCCCCCGCTGGAAGATCATTTTCCGGCACATCGTGCCGAACCTGTCCTCCTTGCTGATCATCGACGCGACGCTCAACGTCAGCGGCGCGGTGATCGGCGAGGCCGCGCTGTCCTTCTTCGGCTTCGGCATCCAGCCGCCCGACGTCTCTCTCGGCACGCTGATCGCCGAAGGCTCCCGCAACGCCACCGGCTACCCCTGGCTGTTCGCCTTCCCCGCCGGGCTCCTGGTGCTGCTGGTGCTCAGCATCAACCTGATCGGAGACGGCCTGCGCGACGCACTCGACCCGGGGAGCAACTCATGAGCATCCTGGAGGTCCAAGACCTCACCGTGACGTTCCCGGGCGGCATCGAGGCCGTACGCGGCGTCAGCTACGAGGTCGCCCGCGGCGAGGTCCTCGGCATCGTGGGCGAGTCCGGTTCGGGCAAGTCCGTGACGTCCCTGGCGATCATGGGCCTGCTGCCGCGCAACGCCCAGATCAGCGGCTCGGTCAAGCTGCACGGCCAGGAACTGATCGGGATGAAGGAAGAGGACCTGGTCAAGGTCCGCGGCAAGTCGATCAGCATGATCTTCCAGGACCCGCTGTCGGCCTTCACGCCCGTCTACACGATCGGCGACCAGATCTCCGAGGCCCTGCGCATCCACCAGAAGCTCGGCAAGGACAAGGCCGCCAAGCGCGCCGTGGAACTGCTCGACCTGGTCGGCATCCCACACCCGGGCGTACGGGCCAAGGCGTTCCCGCACGAGTTCTCCGGCGGCATGCGGCAGCGCGCGATGATCGCCATGGCCATCGCCAACGATCCCGACCTGCTGATCTGCGACGAGCCGACCACCGCGCTCGACGTGACCATCCAGGCCCAGGTGCTGGAGGTGCTCAAGACCGCCCAGCGCGAGACGGGCGCCGGCATCGTCATGATCACGCACGACCTGGGCGTCGTCGCGGGCATGGCCGACCGGGTGCTGGTCATGTACGCCGGCAAGCCGGTCGAGCAGGGGCACGTCGACGACATCTACTACCGGCCGCGGATGCCGTACACGATGGGGCTGCTCGCCTCGATCCCCAGGATCGACGGCGAGGAGGGGCCGCTGGTGCCGATCGAGGGCAACCCGCCCTCGCCGGCCTCGCTGCCGCCGGGCTGCCCGTTCGCGCCGCGCTGCCCGATGAAGATCGACTCGTGCGACGACGAGGAGCCGCCGCTCACCGACGTCGGCGGCGGCAGGCACGTGGCCTGCATCCGGTCCCGCGAGATCGAGTACAAGGGCCTGACCGGGGCCGACGTGTTCCCGGTGCCGGTCATCCCGGTCAGCGAGGTGGTCCGCGTGCCGCGCGAGCAGCGCGCGACCGTGCTGGAGCTCGACAACCTCATCCGGCACTACCCGCTGATGAAGGGCGCGGTGTTCAAGCGCCGCGTCGGCACCGTGCACGCCGTGGACGGCATCAGCTTCGACATCGCCGAGGGCGAGACGCTGGCCCTGGTCGGCGAGTCGGGCTGCGGCAAGACCACGACGCTGCAGCAGATCATGCAGCTCGCGCCGCCGCAGAGCGGCCGGATCGTCGTGCTCGGCCAGGACAGCGCCAAGCTCGGCCCGTCCGGGCGCAAGGCACTCCGCGGCGACCTGCAGATCGTCTTCCAGGACCCGATGGCGGCGCTCGACCCGCGCATGCCGGTCGGCGACATCATCGCCGAGCCGCTGCGCGCCCACGGGCGTACGAACGTCAAGGAGCGGGTCGCCGAGCTGCTCGAACTGGTGGGCCTGGCGCCGGAGTACGCCGAGCGCTACCCGCAGAGCTTCTCCGGCGGCCAGCGCCAGCGCATCGGCATCGCCCGCGCGCTGGCCCTGGAGCCGAAGCTGCTCGTCCTCGACGAGCCGGTCTCGGCGCTGGACGTGTCCATCCAGGCCGGCGTCATCAACCTGCTGGACGAGCTGAAGAACACGCTGGGGCTGTCGTACCTGTTCGTGGCGCACGACCTGGCCGTGGTCCGGCACCTGGCCGACCGCGTCGCGGTCATGTACCTCGGCAGGATCGCCGAGATCGGCACGGTCGAGGAGGTCTACGACCGCCCCGCGCACCCCTACACGCAGGCGCTGCTGTCAGCGATCCCGCTGCCCGACCCCGAGATGGAGCGCACGCGCAAGCGGATCCTGCTCGAAGGCGACCTGCCCAGTCCGGCCGACCCGCCATCGGGTTGCCGGTTCCGTACGCGCTGCCCCAAGTTCGCCCTGCTCACCGAGGCCGAACGCCGGCGCTGCGTGGACGAAGAGCCCTCGGTTGCCCGGCTCGCGAACGCCGTCGACCACGGCGCCGCCTGCCACTACGCGGAGGAAGTCGAGGTCATCACGGCCTCGGACGATCAGGAGGAAAAGTGAAGGTTCGTTACCGGGCGGCGGCGGGAATCGCCGTCCTCGCCATGGCCGCGGCGGCTTGTGGCGGTGGTGGCGGCGAGGCCAAGAAGCCGAGCGCCGAGCAGTCGCAGCAGGCTCAGCAGCAGATGTCGCAGACCCCGGGCATCTCGATCAACCCCGTCGCGTACGAGCAGGTCAAGGACGGCGGCACGCTCACCCTCTCGGTCGGCCAGTGGCCGAGCCAGTGGAACGGCAACCACGTCGACGGCAACCAGCGCGACACGGCGGACATGCTCGACTCGCTGATGCCGCAGCTGATGGTCGCCGACTCCGAGGCCAACTTCAAGGCCAACCCCGACTACCTCACCGACGTCAAGATGGACCTGTCGTCGGGCAAGCAGGTCGTCACCTACACGCTGAGCGACAAGGCCCAGTGGTCGGACGGCACGCCGATCACCTGGAAGGACCTTGAGGCGGCGTGGAAGGCCAACAGCGGCAAGGACAAGAAGTTCAAGCCGGCCTCCACCGACGGCTGGGACCGCATCGAGTCGGTCACCAAGGGTGACTCCGACAAGGTCGCCATCGTGACGTACGGCAAGAACTACCCCGACTGGCAGGGGCAGTTCTCCCGCTCGCCGCACCTCTACCCGGCCTCCCACATGGAGACCCCGGAGAAGTACGAGAAGGACTACCTGCAGAAGATCCCGGTCACCGCCGGGCCCTTCAAGGTCGAGAGCATCAACGAGGGCACCAAGACCCTGACCGTGGTGCGCGACGACAAGTGGTGGGGCCGCAAGGCCAAGCTCGACAAGGTCATCTACCGCACCATCGAGACGCCCGCCGCGCAGGTGAACGCCTTCGCCAACGGCGAGCTCGACGCGGTGGAGATCCCGCCGGGCAGCCCCGCCGACCTCAAGCGGGCCAAGGAAGTCCCGAACGTGGACGTCCGCAAGGCGCTCAGCCCGAACTGGCGGCACATCACCGTCAACAACCAGAGCCAGTTCCTGAAGGACAAGTCGGTCCGCCAGGCCGTCGCGTACGCGATCAACCGTGACGTGATCACGCAGTCCGACCTCAAGGACATGGACTGGCCGCTGCAGACGCTGGGCAACCACGTCTTCATGAACAACCACAAGGCGTACGTCGACAACTCCGGCGACCTGGGCAAGTACAACCTGCCCAAGGCCAAGGAGCTGCTCGACGCGGCCGGCTGGAAGCTCGAGGGCGACGTCCGCAAGAAGGACGGCAAGGAGTTCTCGCTGAACTTCGTCGTCCCGGCGGGCCTGCCGTACGCCAAGACCGAGGGCGAGCTGACCCAGGCCATGCTCAAGGAGGCCGGGATCAAGCTGACGATCCGCCCGGTCCCCGATGACAAGTTCTTCACCGACTTCATCATCAAGGGCGACTTCGACCTGGTGCCGTTCTCCTGGATCGGCACGCCGCTGCCGATGGGCGGCCTGCCGCAGATCTACAAGTCGGGCTCCGAGTCCAACTTCCCGAAGGGCAGCGACCCGGCGCTGGACGCCGCGATCGACGCCGCGGTCGGCGAGATGGACCCGACCAAGGCCGCCGAGCTGGCCAACGCCGCCGACAAGCTGATCTGGGACCAGGTGCACACCATCCCGCTGTACCAGCGTCCTGACATCCAGGCGACCAAGAAGACGCTGGCCAACTACGGTGCCTTCGGGTACCAGGCCCGCGACTACACGGCGATCGGCTTCACCGGCTGATCCTCGTAGCTGCGCGAAAACCCCCGGCCGGGCTCCGGTCGGGGGTTTTCGGCATGATTCGCCCCATACGTGGGTAACTGTTCACTTATGGACGACGACTATGGGATCTTCGGCCCCGAGTCGGTGACCTGGCGCGTGATGGGGGAGCCGATCCAGCTCGTCGGCGGCTTCCGTGCCCTGCTCATGCAGGGGCTGCATCCCAGGGCGATGCGCGGCGTGCTGCAGAACTCGGCGCTGCTCGACCCGGCCGAGGCGTGGGCGCGCTTCCTGCGTACCAGCGAGTTCGTCCGGGTGCGCACGTACGGCACACGCGCCGAGGTGGAACGGGCCGGCCGCCGGGTGCGCAAGATCCACGCCACGCTGACCGCCCGCGACCCCGACACCGGCGAGACCTATCACCTCGACGACCCCGAAGCGCTGCGCTGGGTGCACGTCGGCGAGGTCGACTCCTACCTGACGGTCGCCCGCCGCGCGGGTGTGCGCCTGTCCGACGCCGACGCCGACAGGTTCGTGGCCGAGTGGCGGCGGGCCGCCGAGGTCGTGGGCCTGAGCGCGGACGACGTGCCCGGCTCGGTGGCCGAGTTGCGCGACTACATCGCCGCCCGGCGCCCGGAGCTGCGCCTCGTGCCCGAGGCCGCCCATCCGCTGCGGTTGTCGCTGCACACCCCGCTGCCCGGCGCGCTGTCCGCGCTGCGCCCGGCGGTGCCCGCGCTGACCGTGCTGGCCCTGGCCACCCTGCCGCGCTGGGCCCGCCGCCTGTACGGCCTGCCCGCCACGCCCGTCGGCGACCTGTGGGCCTCCACCACGCTGCGCGCCCTGCACACCGGCATCGGCCTGATCCCCGCCCAGGTCCGCTACGCGCCTTCGGCCCGCCGGGCGCGCAAGCTCATGGCCGCGTAAAGCGAGCGCTTGCTCAAAAGCACGGGGGCGGTCGCATTTCCCGTACGCGGCATGGCAAACTGGTACAAGAAGAGAGCTAGCGTGCTCCGGGGTCGGTGAAAGTCCGAACCGGCGGTTACAGTCCGCGACCCGGCCGATGCCATCGGCCGGTTGACCCGGTGAAATTCCGGGACCGACGGTTAAAGTCCGGATGGGAGGAAGCGCGCGAGGTGTCCGGCGTCCAGCCGGGCGCCTGTTGTGGTGCCGTGACGGCACCGTACAACCCCCCGGGGCCCGCCGTGGCTTGAAGCTACTGGCGAGTAGGAGACCCGGGTGGACACTTCAGCCGCCGATGCCGCGCACATGGCGCGTGCCGTCGAGCTGGCCGCGCGCGGACATGGCAGCACCAGCCCCAACCCCGTCGTCGGCTGCGTCGTGTTGTCGCCCTCCGGGCAGGTCGTGGGCGAGGGCTTCCACCCGTACGCGGGCGGGCCGCACGCCGAGGTCGTGGCGCTGGCACAGGCGGGGGAGCGGGCACGGGGCGGCACGGCGTACGTGACGCTGGAGCCCTGCGACCACACCGGCCGCACCGGGCCGTGCAGCCAGGCGCTGCTGGCGGCGGGCGTGGCCCGCGTGGTGGTCGCCGTGGCCGACCCCAACCCCAAGGCCGCGGGCGGTGCGACACGCCTGCGGGCCGCCGGCGTGAGCGTGACGCGCGGCGTACTGGCCGAGGCGGCCGAGCGGGTCAACGAGGAGTGGCTGACCTTCGCCCGGCTCGGCAGGTCGCACGTGACCTGGAAGTTCGCCGCCACCCTCGACGGGCGGTCGGCCGCCGCCGACGGCACCAGCCAGTGGATCACCTCGCCGCAGGCGCGGGCCGACGTCCACCGCCTGCGCGCCGCCTCCGACGCCATCGTGGCCGGCATCGGCACCGTGCTCGCCGACGACCCCCACCTCACCGCCCGCCTCCCCGAACCCGCGCCGCCCGCCGAGTCCGGTGCCGAGTCGGGAGCCGAGTCGGGTGACGGGGGAGCGCTGCTGGCCGGGAGCCCGCCGCTCGCCGCCCGTCCCCTGGGCGCCCGCCCGCCCCTGCGGGTCGTCGTGGACACCGAGGGCCGGACGCCGCCCGCGGCCCGCGTCCTCGACGACGAGGCGCCCACGCTGGTCGCCGTCGCCGACGACGCCGCCACCGGGCTCAAGGCCGGCCTGCTGCGCCTGCCCCGCCACGACGGCGGCCTCGACCTGGCCGCACTCCTGCGCGAGCTGGCCGCCCGCGAGGTGGTCAGCGTGTTCCTGGAGGGCGGCCCCACCCTCGCCGGCGCGTTCCTGCGGCAGGGCCTCATCGACCGCGTGGTCGCCTATCTCGCCCCCGCCCTCCTCGGGGAGGGCAGGGCCGCGCTCGGCCCGGCGGGCGTCCGGACGATCACCGGGATCCACCACCTCACCTTCGACGAGTTTTCCCCCATCGGGCCGGATCTGCGGTTGATCGCCCGGCCCGCTCCGCATCAAGGCAGGGAGAAGTGATGTTCACCGGAATCATCGAGGAGAAGGGCGAAGTCGTCGCCATCGAGCCGGCGGGCGGCGGCGCCCTGCTGTCCGTACGCGGCCCCCTCGTCACCTCCGACGCCGCCCACGGAGACTCGATCGCCGTCAACGGCGTGTGCCTGACGGTCGTGGAGGTCAGGGACGAGGTGTTCACCGTCGACGTCATCAGGGAGTCGCTCGACCGCAGCTCGCTCGGCGGCCTCACCGCGGGCTCGGCGGTCAACCTCGAACGGTCCGTACGCGCCGACCAGCGCCTCGGCGGGCACATCGTCCAGGGCCACGTGGACGGCACCGCCCGCCTGCTGTCCCGCGCCCCCGGCGAGAACTGGGACGACCTGCGCTTCTCCCTCCCCGGCCCGCTCAGCCGGTACGTGGCCGAGAAGGGCTCGATCGCCATCGACGGAATCAGCCTGACCGTCACGACGGTTGACGACGACAGCTTCGGCGTGAGTCTCATCCCGACCACGCTGAAGCTGACCACCATGGGCGACCGCCAGGTGGGCGACGTGGTGAACATCGAGGTCGACGTGATCGCCAAGTATGTGGAGAGGCTGGTGGGCACCCGATGAGCTGGGTGGACGCATCGATTGACATCTTCGGTCTGCCGGTGAAGTGGACCGACCTGCTCGGCAACGTCTTCGCCCTCGCCACGGTGGCGTTCGCGATGCGCAAGTCCCTGTGGACGTGGCCGGTGCAGTTCACCGGCTCGGTGTTGCTGTTCCTGGCCTCGATCAGCGCGCACGTCACCGGCAACGCGCTCAAGCAGGCCCTGTTCGCCGCGCTGGCGATCTACGGGTGGTGGAGGTGGCGGCGCGGCACCCAGGAGCACGCCCTGACCGTCCGGCCGGCGACGAGCCGCGAGCGGACGA
This sequence comes from Nonomuraea spiralis, assembly GCF_014648435.1. Classification (GTDB taxonomy): domain Bacteria; phylum Actinomycetota; class Actinomycetes; order Streptosporangiales; family Streptosporangiaceae; genus Nonomuraea; species Nonomuraea spiralis. The sequence continues at coordinate 88,384 of NZ_BMRC01000006.1, read as the reverse complement.
CGATGATCGCGGCGCTCGCGGTGGGCACCGTGCTCGTGACCGTGTTGTTCAAGACGTTCGACCTGTCGTGGTACCCGGGCGCGCCGCTGGGCGTGGTGGCCTCCGACGCCTACATCTTCGTCGGCGGCGCGGTCGCCACGTGGGCGCAGGGCCGGGCCCTGGTCGACTTCTGGATCGTGTGGGTGCTGGTCGACCTGGTGGGTGTGCCGGTCGCGTTCAAGTCCGGTCTGTACGTCTCCGGCGCCGTCTACGGCGTCTTCTTCGTCATGGTCCTGGCGGGCTTCGTCAAGTGGCTGCGCGAGTACCGCGCGGCCCGTCCCGAACTGGTGGCAGCCGTATGAACGACATCCAGCTCGACCCGATCGAGCGCGCGATCGAGGACATCCGCGCCGGCCGGCCCGTCGTGGTCGTGGACGACGCCAACCGCGAGAACGAGGGCGACCTGATCTTCGCCGCCCAGAAGGCCACGCCGGAGTTGTGCACGTTCCTGATCCGGCACACCAGCGGCATGATCTGCGTGGCCATGGAGGGCAAGGAGCTCGACCGGCTCGGGCTGCCCCTCATGGTGTTCCAGAACCGCGAACGCCTGCGCACCGCTTACACGGTGACCGTGGACGCCCGCGACGGCGTCACCACCGGCATCTCCGCCGCCGACCGCGCCAGGACCATCCGCACCCTCGCCGACTCGGCCACCGAGCCCAACGAGCTGGTACGGCCCGGCCACGTCTTCCCGCTGCGCTACCAGGAGGGCGGCGTGCTGGCCCGGCGCGGCCACACCGAGGCGGCCGTCGACCTGGCCAGGCTCGCCGGGTTGTCGGGGGCGGGGGCGCTGGCCGAGGTGGTCAACGATGACGGCACGATGGCCAGGCTGCCCCAGCTGCGCCGCTTCGCCGACGAGCACGGCCTGGCGCTGGTCTCCATCGAGCAGCTCGTCGACCACCGCCGCCGGGCCGAGAGCATGGTCACCCGGGTCGCCGAGACCCGGCTGCCCAACGCGTACGGCATGTGGCGGGCCTACGGCTACGCCAGCGCCCTCGACGGCGGCGAGCACGTCGCGCTCGTCTACGGCGACCTCGGCGACGGGGACAACATCCTGGTCAGGGCCCACTCCGAGTGCCTGACCGGCGACGTGTTCGGCTCGCTGCGCTGCGACTGCGGGGTGCAGCTCGACCACGCGATGGGCGCGATCGCCGAGGAGGGCCGCGGCGTCGTCGTCTACCTGCGCGGCCACGAGGGCCGTGGCATCGGCCTGCTGGCCAAGCTCAAGGCGTACAGCCTGCAGGACAACGGCAGCGACACCGTCGACGCCAACGTCGAGCTCGGGCTGCCGGTGGACGCCCGCGAGTTCTCCAACGCCGGGCAGATCCTCGCCGACCTCGGGGTGCGTTCGGTGCGCCTGCTCACCAACAACCCGGCCAAGCTCAAGGGCATGGACGGCTACGGCATCAAGGTGCTCGGCCGCGAGCCCATGCCCGTGGCCATGAACCCGCACAACGAACGGTACCTGGAGGCCAAGCGCGACCGGCTCGGCCACGACATCTCCTCCAGCGTCCCGCACGAGATCCCGCGTGAGATTCCGGAGGCGTCATGAGTGGAGAAGGCCGTCCCGGCGCGGTCGCGGTGGACGCGGCGGGCCTGGTCGTGGGCGTGGTGGCGGCGAGCTGGCACGCCAAGATCACCGACCAGCTCGTGGCGCGGGCCGTGCAGGCGTGCGACGACAGCGGCGCCACCGCCACCGTCGTCCGCGTGGCCGGCTCGCTGGAGATCCCCGTCGTGGCCCAGGCGCTGGCCCGGCGCTGCGACGCGGTGGTCGCCCTCGGCGCGGTCATCAAGGGCGAGACCGCTCATTTCGAGTACGTCTGCGACTCGGTCACCAGCGGCCTGACCCGCATCTCGCTCGACGAGGAGACGCCCGTCGGCAACGGCGTGCTCACCTGCGAGACGATGGACCAGGCGCTCGACCGTTCCGGACTGCCCGGCAGCAAGGAGGACAAGGGCTACGAGTCGGCCATGGCGGCCCTGGAGACCGCACTCCTCCTGAGGGACCTCCACTGAGCTGCGGTAGGTTTCCCTCGTGCCCGAGCCCGTGACCTCACCGCCCCTGCCCGTGACCTGGCGTCCCAGCCGGGGCCGGATCGTGCCCTACGGCTTCGCCGTGCTGGTCGTGGCAGGGGCGGTCATCATGGCGATCTTCATCGCCGACCCGTTCAAGCTGCCCGACCGGATCGCGATCGTGGCCTTCGGCCTGGCGGTGGCGTACGTGCTCCACCTGCTGGGCCGGGTCCGCGTCGAGGCCGACGAGCAGGGCCTGACCGTCGTCAACGCGCTGCGCGTCCACCGCTACACCTGGCCGGAGGTCATCGACGTGACCCTCCTGGTGGGCGACCCGTGGCCGAAGATCGACTTCTCCGACGGCCGGACGATCGGCGCCATGGGCATCCAGGGCTCGGAGAAGGCCCGCGCCCGGCGGGCCACGGCCGAGCTGGCCGCGCTGATCCGCGAGCGCGGTGAGGCGTCCGAATCCGGCGACTGACCCCTTTCTGCCGCGCGGCCCGCGCGAGCCGATGTCGCCGGAGCGGGGTGGCGACGTAGCCTGAAGGCGTGCTGCGGCGGACAATCAGGGCAATGGACATCGAGTCGCCGGACAAGCTCATCGAGCTCCTCGACCGGCACGCCTACCTGGCCGACCGAGGGCTGGCCACGGCCGCCTTCCTGGCCTTGCGGATGGGACGGCCGCTGTTCCTGGAGGGGGAGGCGGGCGTCGGCAAGACCGAGCTGGCCAAGACCCTGGGAACGCTGCTCAAGGCGCCGCTGATCCGGCTGCAGTGCTACGAGGGCCTCGACGCGGCCCAGGCCCTGTACGACTGGGACTTCGCCCGCCAGCTCCTCCACCTCAAGGCCGCCGAGGCCGCCGGGATCACCGACGCCGCCCGGCTGGAGGGGGAGATCTACGACCGCCGCTTCCTGATCGCCCGCCCCCTGCTGAAGGCCGTCGAGACCCAGCCGAGCGTGCTGCTGGTGGACGAGATCGACCGCGCCGACGACGAATTCGAGGCGTTCCTGCTCGAAGTGCTCTCCGACTTCACCATCACCATCCCCGAACTGGGCACGATCAGGGCCAGGACGCCCCCGGTGGTCGTGGTGACCTCCAACAGGACCCGCGAGGTGCACGACGCGCTCAAGCGGCGCTGCCTCTACCACTGGCTGGAGCACCCGAGCTTCGACCGCGAGGTCGCGATCCTGCTGCGCCGCCTGCCCGGCTGCACCGAGGAGCTGGCCACCCAGGTGGCGCGGACGGCCGAGCGGATGCGGCAGGCCGGGCTGGTCAAGCCGCCGGGCGTGGCCGAGACGCTCGACTGGACCGAGGCGCTGCTCACGCTGGGCGCCAGGGAGCTCGATCCCGACCTGGCCGCGGCCACGCTGGGCGCGGCGCTGAAGTACCGCGAGGACATCGCCGCCGTCCTGGGCAACGGGCTGCTGTCGCATGGATGAGCTGGTCCGGACCGTGACGGGCTTCGTCAGGACGTTGCGCGCGGCGGGCGTGGGCGCCGACCACGAGCGTACGCAGAGCCTGCTCAAGGCCCTCGGTCACCTCGACGTCAACGACCAGGACGAGGTCTACTGGGCCGGCCGGCTCACCCTGTGCGCCACGCCCGACGACCTGCCCCGCTACGACCGCTGCTTCGCCGCGTACTTCGGGGGGCGGCGGGCGGCGGTGGCCCGTACCGGCACCACCAGCGTCACCAGGCACCTGGCGGCGGACGACGGCGGCGGGAGCGAGGGCGGCGAGGACAGCGCGGCGCCGGCCACGGCCAGCCGCGCCGAGGTGCTGCGGCACCGGGACGTGGCCCGGCTCACCGAGGCCGAGCGGGCCGAGGTGCACCGGATGCTGGCCATGCTCAGGAACGGCCGGGCCGCGCGCCGCTCGCGCCGCTTCGAGCCGGCCCACCGGGGCGGGCTGGACCAGCGCCGCACCGTACGTGAGGCGCTGCGCAGCGGCGAGGTGGCCAGGCTCCGGCACCGGCGGCACACCACCAGGCCCCGGCGGGTGGTGTTGTTCGTGGACGTCAGCGGGTCGATGGCCCCCTACGCCGAGACCCTGCTGCGCTTCGCGCACGCGCTGGTCAGGAGCGAGCCGCGGGCCACGAGGGTCTACTCCGTGGGCACCCGGCTCACCGAGGTCACCGCCGAGCTGCGCCACCGCGACCCCGGCACGGCGCTGAACGAGGCCTCCAAGGCCATCCCCGACTGGAGCGGCGGCACCCGGCTCGGCGAGGAGTTCAAGGAGTACCTGGCCCGGCACAGCGCGCGGGGCGCGATCGTGGTGATCGCCTCCGACGGCTGGGAACGGGGTGACCCCGCGCTCCTGGGCGCCCAGCTCGCCAGGCTGTCCCGGCAGGCCCACCGGCTCATCTGGGTCAATCCACACAAGGGGTATGAGGACTACCGGCCGCTGACCGGGGGCATGCGGGCCGCCCTGCCGTACCTGGACGACCTGGTGGCCGGGCACAGCCTGGCCGCGTACGAGGAACTCAGCGAAAGGCTCGCCCATGCGTGACGTGCTCCCGGAGATCATGCGGTGGTGGAGGTCGGGGCTCAGGTTCGGGCTGGCGACCGTGGTGAGCACGTTCAGCAGCGCGCCGCGCCCGCCCGGGGCCGCGATGGCCGTACGCGGCGACGAGGTGGTCGGCAGCGTCTCCGGCGGGTGCGTCGAGGGCGCGGTCTTCGAGCTGGCCTCCGAGGCCGACGCGCCCGTCCTCCAGCGGTACGGGGTCAGCGACGACGACGCCTTCGCCGTCGGCCTGACCTGCGGCGGCATCATCGACATCCTGGTCGAGCCGGTCTCCATCGAGACCTTCCCCGAGCTGGGCGAGATCTGGGCGTCCGTCGAGGCCCACCATCCGGTCGCCGTCGCCACCATCGTCGCCGGGCCCGGCACGATCGGCGCCCGCCGGATCGTCTGGCCCGACCGCTCCTCGGGCACGCTCGGGCTCGACCGCCTCGACGAGGCCGTCGACGACGACGCGCGCGGCATGCTGGCCCAGGGCCTGACCGGCATCAGGCACTACGGCGGGCACGGCGAGCGGCGGCTGGACGACCTGTCGGTGTTCGTCCAGTCGTTCGCGCCGCCGCCGCGCATGCTGGTGTTCGGGGCGATCGACTTCGCCGCGGCCGTGGCCAAGGTGGGCAAGTTCCTCGGCTACCACGTCACCGTCTGCGACGCCCGGCCGGTCTTCGCCACCGCCAAGCGTTTCCCCGAGGCCGACGAGGTGGTCGTCAAGTGGCCGCACGACTACCTGGCCTCGGTGCAGGTGGACGAGCGCACGGTGATCTGCGTGCTGACGCACGACCCCAAGTTCGACGTGCCGCTGCTGGAGGTGGCCCTGCGGACGCGGGCGGGCTACATCGGGGCCATGGGCTCGCGCCGTACGCACGAGGACCGGCTGGCCCGCCTGCGCGAGTCGGGGCTCACCGAGGACGAGCTGGCCCGGCTGAGGTCGCCCATCGGCCTCGACCTCGGCGCCCGTACGCCGGAGGAGACGGCCGTGTCGATCGCCGCCGAGCTGATCCAGCTCCGGTGGGGCGGCTCGGGCCGGCCGCTGTCGCGGACGGGCGGGCGCATCCACGGGGAGTCCGCGTGATCGCCGGGCTGCTGCTGGCCGCGGGGGAGGGCTCCCGGCTGGGCCGGCCCAAGGCACTGCTGGAGCTCGGGGGCGAGCGGCTGGTGGACCGCGGCGTGCGCCTGCTGGAGGAGGGCGGCTGCCATCCCGTCGTGGTCGTGCTCGGCGCGGCGACCGTGCAGGTGCGCGGGGCGGTCACCGTGCGCAACCCGGACTGGCGCTCCGGCATGGGCTCCTCGCTGCGGGCCGGGCTCGCCGCGCTGCCGCCGGAGGCGGAGGCCGTGGTGGTCGCGCTGGTGGACCAGCCCCTCGTACGGGCCGGCGCGGTACGCGCCCTGAGGGAGTCGGGCGCCCGGCTGGCGGTGGCCACGTACGGGGGACGGCGGCGGAACCCGGTGCTGATCGGGCGTGAGCACTTCGCCGGGGTGGCGCAGCTGGCGGCGGGCGACGTGGGGGCGCGGCCGTACCTGAAGGCGCATCCCGAGCTGGTCACCGAGGTCGCCTGCGACGAGCACGGCGACCCGGCCGACATCGACACGCCACGCGACCTGGAAGCCGCCGCGGGAGCGCTGGAGCCGCCCGGGACGCGCTAGAGGCGCAGGGAGGCGATGGCCGCGCGGTGGTCGCTGCCGGTCGCCGGGGCCACGCCCGCGCTGGTCGCCGTCATGCCCCTGAACAGGATGTGGTCGGGCCGGGTGATCGGGAACTCCGAGGGCCAGGTGAACCCGAACCCGTCGCCGGCGACGCTCTGGGCGTCGGTCAGCGGCGGGGTCAGACCGTGCATGCCGCGGTCGGTGGTGGCGGTGTTGAGGTCGCCGAGCAGCAGGACGCGCTTGCTGGGGTCGGCGTCGACGAGCTTGCGGGCGTGCGCCAGGGAGGCGTCGCGGGAGGCGGTGTGGCCGGGCCTGGCCGAGGCCAGGTGCATGACGTAGACGGTGACCTTGCCCTTGGGGGTGCTCACCACCGCGCGCAGCGCCCGCGGCCAGCCCATGCCGACGTCGAGCGGGCTGGTCTCGCTGAGCGGGTAGCGGCTCCACAGGCCGACCGTGCTGACCGTGTAGTGGTAGCGGAACATCTTGTTGAGCTGCTTGGCCGCGGGGCCGCCGGGCGTCAGCTCCTGCGCGGCCAGCAGGCCGAGGTCCTCGGCGATGGCCTTGACCGCCTCGCCGGAGGCGCTGTTGCGCACGCCGACGTTGACCGTGCCGACGGACACGTCGCTGGGGCCGCCGGGCGGCGTGGCCAGCACCGTCGAGCCGAACATCGCCGCCCACACCAGGCCGGGCACGAGGGCCGCGAGCGCGGCCGCCCTGGAACGGGCCAGGACGGCGAGGAGCAGCAGCAGCGGCACCGCCAGCCCCATCCACGGCAGCAGGCTCTCCAGCACCGGCGTGAACCCGCCGAGAGCCGGGATCAGCTGATGTCCCGCCAGGGTCAGGGCGACCACTGCGGAGACGATGACGACGACCCGGCTCAGCACCCGAACCAGGCTAGTGCTTCGCCGTGCGACACGCCGACACGCTAACCTGTTGACGTCGCAACGGAACAACATTCGGTTCATCGGGAGCCCGGCATGCGCATCGGTATGGCACTCAACTACTCGGGCGGCTTCAAGGAGACGGTCGCCGAGCTGGCCGACTACGAGAAGGCCGGCCTCGACATCGTCTTCGTCGCCGAGGCGTACAGCTTCGACGCCGTCAGCCAGATGGGGTACATCGCGGCCAAGACCGAACGCGTGCAGATCGCCTCGGGCATCCTGCCGATCTACTCCCGTACGCCGACGCTGCTGGCCATGACCGCCGCGGGCATGGACTTCGTCTCCGACGGGCGTTTCACGCTGGGCATCGGGACCTCGGGGCCGCAGGTCATCGAGGGCTTCCACGGGGTGCCGTACACCGCGCCGATCGGGCGTACCCGCGAGGTCATCGAGATCTGCCGCAAGGTGTGGCGGCGTGAGCGGCTGGAGCACGCCGGCCGCAACTACACCGTGCCGCTGCCCGCCGGCGAGGGCACCGGCCTGGGCAAGCCGCTCAAGATCATCAACCACCCGGTACGGCCGCGCATCCCGATCGTGGTCGCCGCCATCGGCCCCAAGAACGTCGAGATGACCGCCGAGCTGGCCGAGGGCTGGGAGCCGATCTTCTACTACCCGGAGAAGGCCGCCGAGGTGTGGGGGCCCGCGCTGGCCGCCGGCAAGGCCAGGCGCGACCCCGAGCTGGGCGAGCTCGACGTGATCGCCCAGGCGACGCTGGCGATCGGCGACGACGTGGCCGGGCTGCGCGACTTCGGCCGGGCGATGGCGGCCCTCTACATCGGCGGCATGGGCGCCAAGGGCAAGAACTTCTACAACGACCTGGCCAGGCGCTACGGCTACGAGAAGGAGGCCGAGCGGATCCAGGACCTCTACCTGGAGGGCAAGAAGGACGAGGCCGCCGCGCTGGTGCCCGCCGAGCTGCTGGAGAACATGTCGCTGATCGGCAGCGAGGGGTTCGTCCGCGACCGGATCCAGGCGCTGAAGGAGTCGGGGGTGACGACGCTCAACGTGGCGCCGCTGGGGCGTACCCATGAGGAGCGTGTCCGGCTGCTGGAGAAGGTCAAGGAACTGGCGGGCTGACGCCGGACGGCTCCGGAAGGGTGTGACGCACGTCACAATGCGTGGGGGAATATGCCCCGATTCGCATGGTGTTGTACGTCCCTGTGAGGTTCTCCGTGGTGATCGTGCGGCTCGTCGAGCGTCTGCACGTGGATCTGTGCCGTCTGCACGGATCCCTCTGTCGCTGACCAGCGCGTCCCCAGACCCCCCTTCCTCACCCGCATGCCCCCTTCGCTTTGGCGTGCCTGACTTCCGGAGCCTTCCTCCCGTGAAGAGATTCACCTTCTCCCTTCAGCTTCTGCTCGGCCTCGTGGCCGGCATCGCCCTGGGGTTCGTCGCCAAGATCTGGGACGTGGCCTGGCTGGCCGAGACGCTGACCCAGGTCGGCAAGCTCTTCGTCCAGCTGCTCAAGCTGGCCGTGCCGCCGCTGGTGTTCACCGCCGTACTGGTCAGCGTGGCCAACCTGCGCAACGTCAACGGCGCCGCCCGGCTGGCCTCCAAGACCCTGATGTGGTTCCTCATCACCGCGTTCGTCTCGGTCGCGTTCGCGATCGGGCTCGGCCTGATCATCAACCCCGGCCAGGGCGTCACCCTCGACACCGGCGCCGCCAAGGCCGTGGACACCGAGGGCGCCGGCACCTGGCTCGACTTCGTCACCGGCATCCTGCCCACCAACATCGTCACGGCCTTCACCGAGGTCAACGTCCTCCAGATCGTCTTCCTGGGAGTCGTCCTCGGGGCGGCGGCCCTGGCGGTGGGGGAGAAGGCCGAGCCGTTCCTCAACCTCAGCCGTTCGATCCTTGAGCTGGTGCAGAAGGCCCTGTGGTGGGTCATCCGCCTGGCCCCGATCGGCACCGCCGGTCTCATCGGCAAGGCCGTGTCCACCTACGGCTGGGACCTGCTGGCCCCGCTGGCCAAGTTCAGCGTCGGCGTGTACGTCGGCTGCTTCATCGTCCTGCTGGCCGTCTACCCGACCCTGCTCGCGGTCTGGGGCAAGGTCAACCCGATCACGTTCTTCCGCAACGCCTGGCCCGCCATCGAGCTGGCCTTCGTCTCCCGTTCCTCGGTCGGCACGCTGCCCCTGACCCAGCGCGTCACCGTCGAGCGCAACGGCGTGGACCGCGACTACGCCTCCTTCGCGGTGCCCTTCGGCGCCACCACCAAGATGGACGGCTGCGCCTCGGTCTACCCGGCGCTCGCCGCGATCTTCGTGGCCCAGGTGTTCGGCGTGCACCTCGGGGTGGGGGACTACCTGCTGATCGCGTTCGTCTCGGTCGTCGGCTCGGCCGCCACGGCCGGACTGACCGGCGCGATCGTCATGCTGACGCTCACGCTGAGCACGCTGGGCCTGCCGCTTGAGGGCGTCGGCCTGCTGCTGGCGATCGACCCGATCCTCGACATGATCCGTACCGCGACCAACGTCGCGGGCCAGATGGTCGTCCCGGTCCTGGTGGCCCGCTCGGAGGGCCGCCTGGACGAGGCGGTGTTCAACGCGCCGCCGCAGCCGCTCGACGACGCCCCCGTCGCCGTCCGCGCGCCGCGCGGGCCGGAGCCGGCGACGGCCTGAGCGAGTTCTCCGCTGTGTTTTCCGCTATGTTTTTCCGCTGAGGGCGGGTGGCCGTACGGCCACCCGCCCTCAGTCGTAGGTCAGCAGGTCACCCGGCTGGCAGCCGAGCGCCTCGCACAGGCGCGTCAGCGTGGAGAAGCGGATGGCCTTGGCGTGGCCGTTCTTGAGTATCGACAGGTTCACGACGGTGATCTCGACCTTCTGCGACAGCTCGGTGAGCGTCATGCCGCGCTGGGCGAGCAGTTCGTCCAGGCGTACCCGGATGGTGCGTCCGGGCATCAGATCGTGGCCTCGACCTCGTCGAGCAGGACCACGCCCCGGCGGACGATCTCCGAGACCCCGAGCGCGCACAGCCCCGCCACGAGGGCCACGAGCGTCCCGCCCGGCGGCGGGTCGAACATCTGACCGGTCATCAGCAGCATGCCGGAGAGTATCGCCTGCGCCACCGTGCCGGACACCGCCGACACGAGCGAACCGGCGATCAGGATCCAGCCCAGCCGCCGCAGGTGCCCGGCCGTCGTCGCGGAGAACAGCGCCCGGTCGCCCGAGCGTGCCCTGCGCAGCGCGCGGACCACGGTGAACAGCGCGAGCAGCCCGGTCGCCGTGGGCGGCGCCCATTGCAGGAGGTAGAACAGCGCCGCCGCGGGCGAGGCCCCCACGGGACGTACGGTCACCTCCGCCGCGGCGCTGACGATCTCCGCGCCCGGCACCGGGAGCACGGGCACCGGCACGTCGTGGACGTGCAGCGGGACGCCGATCCCGGTGGCCGTGCCGAAGAAGGCGATCATGACGGTGGCGCCCAGGGCGGCGAGCGCGCCCAGACAGCCGAGTACGAGGCCGAGGCTCAACACGATCTCGAGCCGGTTGATCCACTTCGTTGCCATAACGATAATCGTAAATAACGATAGTCGTTATGTCGAGGGGTGAGCGGCGACGCGTGGCGCGGCGCGCGAAGTGTGGATCATGGGGCGGCGAGGGGTCAGGGGGGCCTATGGTGGGTCGGAAATAGCCCAATATTCGAGTTTTGGCGGGGATATGTCCGACGCTACGCCTTCGATGGTCGCCGACCGGTACCGGCTTGACGAGCTCATCGGCAGCGGTCCGATGGGTGAGGTGTGGCGGGCCTACGACACGCGCGCCGACTGGGTCGTGGCCGTGAAGGTCCTGGGCGCGGGGGCGGCCGGCGAGGCCGCCAGGGAGGCGCTCAAGCAGCACGCCCAGACGGTGGCCAGGGTGATCCACCCCAACGTGGCCATGGTCCTCGACGTGGGCGACCAGGACGGCACGCCCTTCCTCGTGACCGAGTTCCTCACCGGGACCAGCGTGGGCGAGGACCTGGCGGCCGAGGGGCCCTTGAAGATCGTCGAGGTGTGCGACCTGGTGGGCCAGGCGGCGGCGGGGCTGGAGGCCGCGCACCGCGCCGGGGTCTTCCACGGGCAGATCGACTCCGGCAGCTTCCGCCGGGCGGCCAGCGGCGTGCTGAAGGTGGTCGGGTTCGGGCTCCCGGACGAGGAGCCGTCCCAGGCCGAACGCCGCTACCTCGCCCCCGAACGGTCCGCCGGCCGCCCCGCCTCCGCCGCCGCCGACCTGTACGCCCTCGGCGCCGTCTGCTACGAACTCCTCACCGGCCGCCCGCCCGGCGCCACCCCGGACCTGCCGGTGACCGGCATGCGAGCCACCCCCGCCGCCCCCGCTCCCGCCCCCGCCCCCGCGGAAGCGCCCGGGGCCGCCGAGCCGGGGCCCGCGGGCGGCGCACAGGGGCCCGGCGGCAGTGCGCAGGGGCCTTCCGGTGCCGCGCAGGGGCCCGGCGGCGGCGCGCAGGGGATCGTCCCGCCCAGCGCGTTGCGCCCCGAGGTGCCCGCCGAGCTGGACCGGCTCGTCCTCGCCATGCTCGCGCCCGACCCCGCCAGGCGTCCCACCAGCGGCGAGACGATCCGCCGCGCCCTGGCGGCCATCGCCCGGCCCGGCGCGGCCCCGGGCGCGCCCCCGACGGGCGGCCACCCCGCCGCGACGCCCGGCGGCCGCCCCGGCGACACCGAGGTGTACGCCTTCGCCAACGCCCCCCGCGCCGGCGACACGGCCCTTTATGAGGCCGCCGACCTGGCCCCCGCCCCCGCCCCCGCGCGCAACAAGCTGCTCCTCCAGATGGGCGTCGCCGTGGCCGCCATCGCCGCCGTGACGGTCGCCATGGTGTTGTGGGCGGGCTCCCGCGAGGAGACCCCGGAAGCCGCTCAGTCCCCGAGCGCGAGCCCCAGCCCCGTCCTGTCCCCGGCCATCACCTTCACCGCCGGCCCGGCCCCCGAGCAGCCCGACCCCACCCCCACCGACCTCACCCCGGGCGACACCTCCACCAGCCTGGTCGCCACCGTCGCTCCCAAGGCGACCCTGGACGCCGGGCAGGCCCCGCCCGGCGGCTGGGACCACTGGCTGGTGGAGTTCGACAAGACGCTGACGGCCCAGGAGCAGATCGGCGACATCCACCCCAAAGTGGCCGAGAAGGCCCACGACAAGCTCAGGAAGGCCGCCCGCAAGCTCCAGGAGGGCGGTCTGGGGCCCGCCCGCGGCCAGATCGCCGGCGTCTACAAGGACCTGCGCCACGCCCAGCAGAAGGGCGAGGCCCCGCTCTCCGGCCCGCTCGCCTCGTTCCTGGACGACTTCATGCTCGGCTGATCGGGGGTGGGTGAGGGGCGCGGGCGCGCGTACATTGGCGGGATGACCATCGACTACCCGGCGCGCCGGGCGCGGCTGGCCGCGGCGCTCCCGGCGTACCAGGTGCCCGCGCTCCTCGTCACCAACCCGGTCAACGTCCGCTACCTCACCGGGCTGGTCAGCTCGAACGCCGCCGTCCTGGTCGGGGCCGACGGCACGGCCCTGCTGGCCACCGACAACCGCTACATCGACAAGACCCGCGCCCTCGGTCTGCCCGCGGTCGAGGCCCCCGACGTGGTCGGCCGGCTGGCCGCGCCGAGCGTGGGCATCGAGGCCGCCTCCATGAGCGTGGCCACCTTCCGCCGCCTGGGCGAGGGCCTGGTGCCGCTGGGCCCGGTGGTCGAGGAGCTGCGCGCGGTCAAGGACGAGGGGGAGCTCGACCTCATCCGCACCGCCTGCGCCATCACCGACCAGGCCTTCGCCGACGTGCTGCCGAGGATCGCGCCCGGCCTCACCGAGCGGGCCGTGGCCCGGCTCCTCGACAACCGGATGACCGAGCTGGGGGCCGACAAGCCGGCGTTCGACACGATCGTCGCCGCCGGCGAGAACGGCGCGATCCCGCACCACGCCCCCACCGACCGCGAGCTGCGCGCCGGCGACCTGGTCACGATGGACTTCGGCGCCCGCTACCACGGCTACCACGCCGACATGACCAGGACGGTCTGCCTCGGCGCGCCCGCCGCCTGGCAGCGCGACCTCTACGACCTGGTGGCCCGAGCCCAGCGGGCCGGCCGGCACGCCCTGGCCCCGGGGGCCGAGGCCAAGGAGGTCGACGCCGCCGCGCGCGGGCTGATCGAGGCCGCGGGCCACGGCGGCCACTTCAGGCACGGCCTGGGACACGGCGTCGGCCTGGAGATCCACGAGGACCCGTTCCTGGGCCCCTCCAGGACCGCTAGACTAGAGGATCGAGTTCCGATCACTGTCGAGCCCGGGATCTACCTCCCGGAGCGGGGCGGGGTTCGCATCGAGGACACTCTCGTGACCCGTGAGGGCGGCCCGGAACTTTTCACCAAGACCACCAAGGAGCTGCTCGTCCTTTAGAGCGGCCACACGCGGGAGAGAACGAGTGGCGACGACCAACGACCTCAAGAACGGCATGGTGCTGAAGCTCGAGGGCGGTGAGCTCTGGAGCGTTGTCGAGTTCCAGCACGTCAAGCCGGGCAAGGGCGGCGCGTTCGTGCGCACCAAGCTCAAGAACGTCCTCTCCGGCAAGGTCGTCGACAAGACCTTCAACGCCGGCGTGAAGGTCGACGTGGCCAACGTCGACAAGCGCGAGATGCAGTACTCCTACAAGGACGGCGACGACTTCGTCTTCATGGACACCGAGACCTACGACATGGTCAACGTGCCCTCCCGGACCGTCGGCACCGCCGCCAACTACATGCTGGAGAACACCCTCGCCACGATCGCCTTCAACGAGGGCTCCGCGCTCTACGTCGACCTGCCCGCGGCCGTCGAGCTGACCATCTCCAACACCGAGCCCGGCCTTCAGGGCGACCGCTCCACCGGCGGCACCAAGCCGGCCACGCTGGAGACCGGCGCCGAGATCAAGGTGCCGCTGTTCATCACCACCGGTGAGAGGGTCAAGGTCGACACCCGCAGCGGCGAATACCTCGGCCGGGCCTGAGGTGTCTGCACGCGGCAAAGCACGCAGACGCGCCCTTGACATCCTCTTCGAGGCGGAGCTGCGCTCGGAGGACCCGCTGAGGATCCTCGCCGAGCGCGTCGAGCGGCAGGAGCCGCCGGTCAACGAGTACACCTCGGCCATCGTCGAGGGCGTGGCCCGCCACCACGCCCGCATCGACGAGCTGATCACCACCTACTCCGAGGGCTGGACGCTCGACCGCATGCCCGCCGTCGACCGCAACCTGCTGCGCGGCGGCACGTACGAGCTGCTGTGGATGCCCGACGTGCCCGAGGGCGTGGTCATCAGCGAGTGGGTGCACCTGGCGGGCGAGCTGTCCACCGACGAGTCGCCGCAGTTCATCAACGGCCTGCTGGCCCGGTTCAAGCAACTCAAGCCAAGCCTCACCCTTTAGACAAAGGTCGCGAAGGCCGTTTCGGGGTACGTTCCAGTCATACGGCCCGTACGCCTCGCGAGAGGCGAGGCCCCGGCCGCGGGGCCACCGGCCAGTCCGGGGAAGCGGCGCGTCACCAGCCGCGACGCGCCCTTTTCCGGACCCCCGTCCCCGTGTGAGCATCGACGCATGGTGACGGAAGACGAGGTGCGCGCCACCGCCCTGGCGCTGCCCGAGACCGCCGAGAAGCCCATGTACGGCACGCCCGCCTTCTACGTCCGAGGCAGATGGTTCGCCCGGATGCGCGAAGAGGGCGACGTGCTCGTCGTGCCGGTGGGCGGCGAGGAGCACAAGCACGAGTTGATCGCCGCCGACCCCGGCGCGTTCTTCACCACGCCCCACTACGACGGCCATGCCGTGGTCCTGGTGCGCCTCGCGGCGGTCGAGGCCGACGAACTGACCGAGCTGCTGACCGACGCCTGGCGGCTGCGGGCGCCGAAGAGGGTGGTGGCGGCGTTCGACGGTTAGGGTCTGGCCTGCGGGCGGGCGCGCGTACCGCGTAGGCTGGGCCCGTCCGCACAGGGCGAGGGCCGCCCGCGGAGGAGAGAGAGGCGAGCCGACGTTGCGAGCAGAAGGCGTCACCACGAGGACCCCGGCGGTGCGCACCGCCGTCGTCTGGGACGCGTTGCGGTCGGTCCTGGCCGAGCGGACGCGGGCCACCGGCCGTGACGCGCTCGACATCGTCGACGCCGGCGGGGGCACCGGCGGGTTCGCCGTGCCGCTGGCCGAGCTCGGCCACACCGTCACCGTCGTCGACCCCAGTCCCGACTCGCTGGCCGCGCTGGAGCGCCGGGCCAAGGAGAAGGGCGTCGGAGTGCGCGGCCTGCAGGGCGACGCCGCCGACCTCGGCGACCTGCTCGACCGCGACTGCGCCGACCTGGTCCTGTGCCACAGCGTCCTCGAGTACGTCGACGACCCGATCGGCGCGCTGACCGCCGTGGCCCGGGTGTTGCGTCCGGGCGGGGCCGTCAGCGTGCTGGCCGCCAACCCCGTGGCCAGCGCGATCCACCGGGCGCTGGCCGGGCAGTTCGACGAGGCCAGGGCCGTGCTGGCCGACCCGGGCGGCACGTGGGGCGACCGCGACCCCACGCCCCGGCGCTTCACCGCCGAGGCCCTGTCGGAGCTGCTGACCGTCACGGGCTTCGCCGTCGGCGCCGTCCACGGCGTACGCGTCTTCGCCGACCTCGTGCCCAGCAGGCTCGTCGACGGCGAGCCGGGCGCGGCCGACGCGCTCGTGGCGCTGGAGCAGGCCGCCGCCGTCCACCCCGTGCTGCGGGACGTCGCCACCCAGGTCCACGTCCTCGGCCACCGCGCCTAGACTGGAACGCCTGTTCGGATAGACTCGGAAGAGTGTCCCGCAAGCAGATCACAGGCATCGGCCCCGCGCCGCGGACCGGGGCCGATGACAGCGGCTGCCCGATTCTCCACGTCGACATGGACGCCTTCTTCGCCAGCGTCGAGCTGCTGGATCGGCCGGAGCTGCGGGGCCGCCCGGTGATCGTCGGCTCGCCGGCCGGGCGCGGCGTCGTGCTCAGTGCCACCTACGAGGCCAGGGCCCTCGGCGTGCACTCGGCGATGCCGATGAGCAGGGCGCGCCGGTTGTGCCCGCAGGCGACGATCATCCCGCCCAGCCACGGCAAGTACTCCGAGGTCTCCCGGGGCGTCATGGAGATCTTCCATTCGATCACCCCGCTGGTCGAGCCGATCGCCTCCGACGAGGCGTTCCTCGACGTCGGCGGCGCCCGGCGCCGGCTGGGGCAGCCCGCGGCGATCGCCGCCATGATCAGGGAACAGGTGCTCGACCGCTACGGCATCACGTGCTCGGTGGGGGTGGCGAGCAGCAAATTCGTGGCAAAGCTGGCCTCCAAGCAGTGCAAGCCCGACGGGCTGCTGGTGGTGCCCGAGACGCAGGTGGTCGACTTCCTCCATCCGCTGCCGGTCTCGGCGTTGTGGGGGGTGGGGGAGCGTACCGAGCAGTCCCTCGTACGGCTCGGCATCCGCACGGTGGGCGACCTGGCCAGAGTGCCCCTGAACACGCTCCAGCGCGAGCTGGGGCAGGCCGTCGGCGGCCATCTGGCGGCGCTGGCCTGGGGGCGCGACGAGCGTCCGGTGACCGCGCACGTGCCCGACAAGAGCATCGGCAACGAGGAGACCTTCGCCGCCGACATCGACGACCCCGAGGTGATCCGGCGCGAGCTGCTGCGCCTGGCCGAGCGGGTGGCGGCCAGGATGCGTAAGGGCGGTCACGTGGGAAGAACTGTAAGTGTGAAGCTGCGCCGGGCCGATTTCACCACGATCACCCGGTCGCGCACCCTGCGGGAGCCGACCGACGTGGCCCAGGTGATCTACGCCACCGCCTGCGAGCTATTCGAGGCCGCCGGTCTCGAGCGCGTACGTCTGCGCCTGGTCGGGGTCAGGATGGAGAATCTCCGCCCGGCAGGCGAGGCCACCCGTCAGCTCAGTCTGGGCGAGCGGGAGACCGGCTGGCGCGAGGCCGAACAGGCGATGGACAAGGCGATCCGGAGATTTGGTCCCGATGCGGTGCTCCCAGCGTCGCTGGTACGTGGCAAGCTTGATGAAATAGAGACATGACGCCCATGTCCTACTTGATCGGTCAGTCGGGTAGGAGAAGGATGTCACGATTTTGGGGAGAGGGGCGCGAGATGGTCCAGAATGGAGCCATGACGTCACCTCCGGTTTGGTCTGCGTTGGACGTTTGCTTTCGCCTACGTCTACAGCCTCGTATTCTGGGGATAACCGACCGCGAGGTTCGGACACCCCGGGTCGTCCGTTGCCGTCTTCCCCGTCCTGGGGCTGTCCTTGGGAGGCGCCGTGCCGCTCTCTGAGCACGAGCAGCGCTTGCTCGACCAGATCGAGCAGGCCCTCTACGCCGAGGACCCGAAGTGGGCCAACACCGTAAGGATCAGTGACCCGCGCAGCCATTACAAGCGTCGCCTGATCAAAGCCTCCATCGGCTTTGCCCTGGGCGTCGTCATCATGATGGTCGGCGTGGTCATGAGTCAGATCCCGCTCGGCGTCGGCGGTTTCGTGGTCATGCTCGCCGCGTGTCTGTGGGGTCTGTCCAGCTGGAAGCGCATGAACGGATTCGGCGACTCCCCGCCGGCCCCGGGCGCCGGTGGCACGGGCCGGCAGGCCAGGCGCGCCAACCGGGGCACCTTCATGGAGCGCATGGAAGAGCGCTGGCGCCGTCGTCACGACGAGCGCTGACCCGCTTTTCACCGAACACGAAGCGTGCGGCCGTTCCCCTGGTGGGGAGCGACCGCACGCTCGGTCCTGGCGGGCTGATCAGGCGCCCTTGGATGCCGCCGTCCGCCGCAGCCTGATGTTCTCCAGCAGGTCGAACCCGTCCAGCAGGCGCTCGCCCAGCCCCCGCAGCCGCCGCAGCGTCGACGGGGGCAGCAACACCGCCCGCATCCGCCGTCCCCGCGACACCGTCGCCGCCAGGGCCTGCCGCACCTTGCGCAGGTCCTTCCTCATGGGCGCGATCGTGCCCGGGTCCCTGGCGAACAACACCCGCTCGACCGTCGTCGCGATGGCCGTCATGGCCGCCGCCGACTCGGCGTCGAACTCGTACTGGTGGGTCAGCCGCCGGGCCAGGGCCCTCGGGGTCTCGCTGGCGTCGCGGCCCATGCCGTAGTCGTACAGCACGTCGTCCAGCTCGGCCCACACGGCCGCGACCGACGGATGGTGAGCGGTCGCGATCCTGGCCGTCATGTCGTCGCCCGGTCGCGCGACCTTCCAGCCCAGCGCGCGTACCCGCCGGTTCCTGGTGAGCAGGCGCAGGGCCGCCGGGACCAGCAGGAGCAGCAGCAGCGCGCCCGCGCCGATGCCGATCTTGCCGATCAGCGGCATCGAGTCGTCCGGCGGCAGCCCGCCCGTCGCGATCAGGCCCTCACGGTCGAGCTCGCGCGGGTTGCGCCGGGTCGAGGGGTTGATCGGGTCGTCGGCGCCCGAGTCGGACGCGCCGGTGCTCGGGGACGTGGACGGCGTCGTCGCCGGCGCCCGCGGGATCGTGTAGTCCGGCACCCGCGCGCTGCCCTGGCCCAGCGTCCCGGCCGGCGTCGGCTCGAACGGCAGCCAGCCCACGCCCTCGAAGTACAGCTCGGGCCAGGAGTGGGAGTCGCCGGTCGTGACCGTCCAGTTGTCGCCGACCTTCGTACCGCCGGTGTAGCCGATCGCCACCCGCGAGGGGATGCCGACGATCCTGGCCAGCACCGCCATCGAGGCCGCGAACTGCTCGCAGTAGCCCGTGCGGTCGCGCAGCAGGAAGTCCCGCAGCGCGGAGTTGCCGTGCCCCTGCGTCCTGAGGTCGTAGCGGAAGTCGCCGTCCTTGGTGAAGAACTGCTGGAGCTTCACCGCCGCCTCGAAGTTGGAGTTGGTCTCCGCGGTCAGCGAACGGGCCAGCCTGACGATGTCCGGCGGCAGGTCGTCCGGCAGCTTCAGGTACCGCCGGTCCACGCTCGGCTGGACGCCCTCCAGCGACTCCAGCAGCTCCGGCGTGGCGTCCGGCTCGCTGGTGGCGACCTCGTACTCCAGGCCGGCGGCCTCGTCGGGGATGGAGAAGACCATCAGCGTGCCGACGTCGGCCCGCCAGTCGCCGTCCACCCGGATCTGCCGCGGCGGGTACGGCAGCGGCAGGAACTGCAGCCGCTCGATCTCGTCGCTGATCCGGATCCTCGTGACGACGTTGCGGACCTTCGTGTTCGGGCTCAGCCCGGGAGGGGCCGGCAGCGGGCCGTTCTCCGTCCTGTTGTCCGGCGAGCCCTTCGGCTCGGTCATGCCGAACTGCTGGCCGTCGAAGGTGTCCAGCGCGTAGATCCGCAGGTATCTGGGCTTGTTGTCGTTGTTGTTGTAGGTGAGGATCGTGCGCCGCTCGGGCAGTTCGAGCTGCCCGCGCAGGCTCGCGATCGGGCTGGCGATGCTGATCGAGTTGCCCTTGCCGCCCCCGCGTCCGCCCACGCCGAACTGGAAGAAGGAGACCGGCTCCATCACCGGCAGCGCGGCGGGCAGCAGCACGGCCAGCGCGATGGCGGCGAACCCGATGCGCTTGCCCGACAACCGCAGGCCGCTCGTGTCGGCCCTGGCCACGCCGGTCTCCGGACGCGGTCCGGTCGCCACGCGGGTCCGGCGGACGAGCACCGCCCGGCCCCAGTGGCCCACCCGCTCGCGCCCGTCGGCGATGAGCAGGCTGACGAAGCCGAGCGCGGCGATGATGAACGCGGGCCAGCTGATCGGCTCGGCCAGGATCGTCGCCGGGACCGTGGCCAGCGCCAGCAGCGGCAGCCCGGCCAGCGCCGCCCGCCGCAGCCGCGCGGCCAGCAGGTCCACGGCGACGGTGATCACGCCCACGCCGCCCGCGGTCAGCAACGTGATCCCGTCCGTGGACGGCACGGGCGCGGCGAAGCGCTGGATGTCGGCCCAGCCGGCGCCCAGCAGCCTGCCCAGCTCCCACACCGACGACTTGGTCGGGATCACCAGCGCCCACGCCTTGCCCGCGGTGAAGACCACGGTCAGGAAGATCCCCAGCGCGGCCAGCCCCACCAGCGGCGCGGCCCAGGCGGGCAGCGTCAGGCGGGAGCTGAGCAGGCCCGCGGCCATCACGGCCAGCACCGCGCCGAGCGACGTCCAGAACCAGGCGCCGCCCTGGAAGAGCGGGTAGAGCAGGATCGCCGCGGCGAACGCGGCCACCCCCGAGGCGGCCGTCAGTCTCATGCCGCACCTCCCGTGGAGTCGAGCGCGTACCTGCCGCGGTTGGCGGCGTCCTGCCAGACCGAGGCGATGGAGGTGCCGGCGGGCAGGCGCACGATGCGCCAGCCGTAACCGGCCAGGACGCCCTGCACGGCGTCGAAGTTCTCGTGCGAGCCCCGGCCGGCGCCCTCCCACGTGCCCGCGTCGAGCAGCACCGCGACGCCGGTGACGCCGCTGTGCCGCAACCGGGCCAGGTCCCTGGCCTCCTCGGGGTCGAGCGCGCCGAGCACGGCCACGATCAGGCCGTCCCCGCCGCCCTGGCGCAGGGCCGAGACGCCCATCTCCAGCGAACGGGCCGAGCTGTGCCGCACCACGGCGAGCGTGTCGAGCAGCGAGTAGCTCAGCCCCTGGTCCGTCAGGTGCTCGGCGCCCTGGTCGGTCACCAGCCGCAGGCCCAGGCCCTCATGGGCGAGGTGCACGCCGATCGAGGCGGCGGCCGAGACCGCCACCTCGAAGGAGGAACGCGGGCCCTCGCCGCGGTGGGCGTGCCTGCGGGTGTCGAGCAGGAGCGCGCCGCGGCTCTGCCACTGCTGCTCCTCGCGCCGTACCATCAGCTCGCCGTACCGGGCGGTCGAGCGCCAGTGCACCCGGCGCAGGTCGTCGCCCTGCCGGTACTCGCGCGGCGCCACGTCGTCGTCGCCGGCCGCGGCCACGCTCCGGGTGCGGCTGTCGCCGCCGCCCGTCCACTCGCCCGACAGCCGTACGTGCGGTAACGCCACCACCTGCGGCGTCACCACGAGCGTGTCGCTGATCGTGAACGCACGTGTCAGCTCCACCAGCCCGAACGGGTCGGCGATGCGCACCGACAGCGGCCCGATCGTGTACCTGCCGCGCAGGTCGGACCGCACCCGGTAGTCGATCTCGCGTACGCCCTTGGACTCGACCCGGTCCAGCACGAACCGCGGCCGCACGCCCAGCGCGTACGGCACGGTGTCCTCGATCAGCAGCAGCCCGGTCGGCAGCCTGGTCACGTTCTCCAGGCGCAGCGTCACCGTGGCCTCGCCGCCCACCTCCGCCCTGGGCGGGTCCAGCCGCCGCGCGCAGCTCAGCCGGTACCTGGTACGCGCCACCACCAGCGCGGCCAGCAGCGGCAGCGCCGTGACCAGCACCCCGATCCTGAACAGGTCGTTCTCGCCCAGGATCAGGGCCATCAGCAGCGCCGCGACCCCCGAGGCGAGGAACGACCTGCCCCGGGAGGTCAGCGCCCGCAGTCCGGCTCTCACGACGCCCGCGTCTCCGGCACCGGCACCCGCCGGACAAGGTCGGTCACCACCTGCTCGGGCAGGCGGCGCTGGCCCTGGGCCTCGACGCTGGGCAGCAGCCGGTGCGCCAGCACGGGCACCGCCAGGTCCTGAAGGTCGTCCGGGATGACGTAGTCGCGCCCGGCCAGCGCCGCGTGCGCCCTGGCCGCCCGTACGAGCTGCAGCGTGGACCGGGGGGAGGCGCCCAGCCGCAGGTCGGGGGAGTGGCGGGTGGCCACGACGAGGTCGATGGCGTACTTCTTGACCGGCTGCGAGACGTACACGCCGCGCACGGCCTCGATCAGCGCCCGTACCTCGGCGGTCGTGGCCACCGGCTCCAGCTTGTCCAGCGGCGAGGTGCTGCCGTGCACGTCGAGCATCTCCAGCTCGGCCGACGGCTCCGGGTAGCCCATCGCGACCCTGGCGGTGAACCGGTCGCGCTGGGCCTCGGGGAGGGGATAGGTGCCCTCCATCTCGATGGGGTTCTGGGTGGCGATCACCATGAAGGGCGCGTCCAGCGGGTACGTCACCCCGTCCACGGTGACCTGGTGCTCCTCCATGCACTCCAGCAACGCCGACTGAGTCTTGGGCGAGGCGCGGTTGATCTCGTCGCCCACGACGATGTTGGCGAACACCGGCCCGGGCTTGAACTCGAACTCACGCGTCTGCTGGTTGTAGGCGCTCACCCCGGTGATGTCGCTGGGCAACAGGTCGGGCGTGAACTGCACACGCCGCACCGGGCAGTCGATGGACCGCGCCAACGCCTTGGCCAGCATCGTCTTGCCGACGCCAGGCACGTCCTCGATCAAAAGGTGGCCCTCGGCGAGCAGGACCGTCAGCGTGAGGCGGACGGCGTCGCTCTTTCCCTCGATCACCGATTCGATGGCCTGCCGGATTCGGTGGGCTGTGGAGACCAGCTCGTCGAGCTGGGGAGGGACGTCACGGGTTACTGCCACCAGGCCTCCATAGTGCGACGGCCGTCCCGCACGGTGCCATTACGGGAGCCATGCCATTCCTTTTCCATTGTCTGTACGACCCTACGACGCTGTGGGTTCTTGAGCGACATTTGTGGATATTCCAGGGAACCCCGGTGATGTTCCTGTTCTTGTCGCATAGCAGTGCGAATCCCGTGACACTGCCCCCGCCGGTCCGCCCCACTTTCCTCCACCGCGGCCTTCGCGCTCGCTCCCGGCCCCTATTTCGCCGGGCTTTAGAACCCTCGACACGCCCATGAGGGTTGGCCCGCGCCCGCCCGCCCCCCACTCCGCACCAGGCCCCTGACCTGCGGTAACGCAACGGAAACTGATGATGAAGACGGTTCGAATCAGTTGACGGTGGGGAGAAGTGGAGTATGGTGGTGCGCAGTGGAGGGCCCGGTGCGCCAGCGCTGAGCGCTTCGCTGAGGCACGGGAGGTGGCGCCGATGTTCCTCGGCACCCACCAACCGCGTCTTGACGACAAGGGACGGCTGTTCCTGCCGGCTAAGTACCGTGAGGAGCTGGCGGAGGGTCTTGTGATCACCAAAGGCCAGGAGCGATGCCTCTACGTCTTTCCAGTAGAGGAGTTCCAGCGCATAACCGAGGCTCTCAGCACCGCCCCGGTCACCGCCAAAGCGGTGCGTGACTACAGCCGCGTCTTCTTCGCCAGCGCGTCCGACGAGAAACCAGACAAGCAAGGACGCATCACGATCCCGCAGAGCCTGCGTCAGTACGCGGGCCTGGAGCGTGACTGCGTCGTCATCGGGGCCAACACCCGGTTGGAGATCTGGGACTCGCAGGCCTGGGACACCTATCTCAACGCGCAGGAGCAGGCGTTCGCCGATCTGTCGGAGGAGGTGCTGCCAGGGATCTTGTAGTGATCACGGTCGATCCGTCGGTGATGTCGTTCGGCGAGGTCTCCACCCGCAACCACTGCCTGCCAACTGATGCACCTTCCCCGGTGTCAGAGGGCGGGCGTCCACGAAGAGGGTGCGGATGGGGACCTGGCCGGACGGCGCCGGGTGGGGACCCAGGAATGACTGACGATGGACCGGATACGCGTCATCCGCGAGCAGGACGCGAGAGGGGGGTTGGAGATGGACGACAACGTAGGCACGAGCGGTCACGTTCCGGTGATGCTCGAGCGCGTACTGGAACTGCTGGGCCCGGCACTGTCGGGGCCCGAGCCGGTCGTCGTCGACGCCAACCTCGGGCTCGGCGGCCACTCCGAGGCCCTGCTCGCCGCCTTCCCCTCCCTGCGCCTGATCGGGATCGACCGCGACCCCTTCGCGATCGACTTCTCCACCCGCAGGCTCGCCCCGTACGCGGACCGCATCACCCTGGTGCACGCCTCCTCCGGCGACCTGGCCCAGGTGATCGCCGAGGCCGGGCACACCACGGTCGACGGCGTGCTGTTCGACCTCGGGGTCTCCTCACCGCAGCTCGACGAGGCCGAGCGCGGCTTCGCCTACTCCTACGACGCCCCGCTCGACATGCGCATGGACACCGAACAGGAGCTGACGGCCGAGGTGGTCGTCAACACCTATCCGGCCGCTGACCTGGTACGAATCCTGCGCGACTACGGCGAGGAACGTTTCGCGCCGAGGGTCGCGGGGCTTATCGTCAAGGAACGCGCCAAGGAGCCCATCAGCTCCACCAAACGGCTCGCCGACATCGTGCGCGACGCGATCCCCGCGGCGACCAGGCGTACCGGCGGCAACCCCGCCAAGAGGACTTTCCAAGCCCTGCGCATCGAGGTGAACGCGGAGCTGTCCGCCCTGGAGGCGGCGCTGCCCGCGGCGCTCGACGCGCTGGCGCTGGGTGGGCGAGTCGTCGTGCTCTCCTACCACTCCCTTGAGGACCGGCTCACCAAGCAGGCCCTCACGGCGCGAACCAAGGACACCAGCCCGCCAGGGCTGCCCGTTCCGCTACCGGCACACCAGCCGAGGTTCCGCCTGCTGACGAGGGGAGCCGAGCTCCCCGGCGATGAAGAGCTCGCCCGTAACCCGCGGGCGGCCTCGGCCCGGCTACGGGCGGCAGAGAGGATCCGCGTTGACGATTGAGCAGGAGACCGGCCGGGTCGCGCCCGTCCGCCGCGCCGTGCCCAAGCCGGGCACGCGCAGGCCCGGCGTCTCCCACCAGACCAAGCCGCGGCCCCGTCCCGGCACCGACGGCCGGCGGCCGGCCGCCGCGCGTCCCGGCGAGAGCGCCGAGCCCGCGCGCCGTCCCGCCGTACGGCGTCCTTCGGCCAAGCGGCAGCGGACGCCGTTCGTGCTGCTCGTCGTCGGGTTGATGTGCGGTGGTCTGGTGAGCCTGCTGCTGCTCACCACCATGCTCGGGCGC
Source organism: Nonomuraea spiralis (assembly GCF_014648435.1). Taxonomy (GTDB): domain Bacteria; phylum Actinomycetota; class Actinomycetes; order Streptosporangiales; family Streptosporangiaceae; genus Nonomuraea; species Nonomuraea spiralis. Next base: position 63,490 of record NZ_BMRC01000006.1, on the reverse strand, counting down.
GACGCCATCACCGACGCGAAGCTGCGCGACGAGATCGCGGCGGCGCGCCAGGAGAAGGAAGCGCTCCAGAAGAAGTACGAGGAGAAGATGCAGCCCCAGAACCTCGCGCGGCAGGCCGAGGCGCAGGGCGACCATCTGGACAAGACGCTCGGCATCTGGACCACCGGCGAACCGAGCGGCCAGGCGGATCCGGAGCGGTGAGGGAATCAGGCGGCAGGGGACAGGGTCCCGGCCGCGGCGCTGGCGGCGCCGGCTCTCAAGGAGGGCCCGGCGCCGCTCGTCGTACGCCGGGCGGTCCGGGGCGGGCAGGGCGTGACGGCTCTGCCCGTTCCGAGGGGGCGGGCCGCCCGGCGTCGCCGGACGACTCGCCGCGCAAGCGGCCCCCGGACCCGTTCGACCTGCCGTTCGACGACGCCGCGCGCGGGCGTCCGCCACAGGACTCCGGCGACGACGACGAGCGCGGCGGCGCCCGCCGCGGCCCCGCGGGCGGTTCACGCGGCCGGCAGCGCCGCGACGACGGCGACCGCGGGCGTTCCCGAGACGACGACGAGGGCACGCGCTCGCGCCGCGAGCCGGGCGACGGCCCCCGCCGCCGCCCCCGCGACGACTCCGACCGCTCCCGCGGCCGTACCGGCTCCCAGGGGCGGGATGACGACGACCGTCCCCGCGGCCGTACCGGCTCTCAGGGGCGGGACGAGCGGGCCCGGGGGAGTGCTCCGCAGGAACGGTCCCGGCGGCGTGGCGACGGGCCGGAGACGCCGCCCGGCGCCGGCGCGCGCAGTCCGCGGACCCGCCGGGACGACGCCGCGCCACGTCGTACGCAGGCGGGTGGCCCCGGCCCGGACCAGTCACGCACCTCCAGGACCGGCCAGGCGCGCGGCTCACGGCCGGACCAGTCACGTACCTCCAGGCCGGACGAATCCCGGAGCTCCAGGTCGGAGGCCCGGACTTCCAGAACGGACCAGGCGCGGGGCTCGCGGCCGGAGGGGCCCCGAGGGGCCAGGCCGGAGCAGGCGCGGGGGCACGAGCGAGGCGTGTTGCGCCGCGGTACGGAGACGCCGCCCCCCAGGGGACCGCGCCGCCCGCCCACCCCGCCGCGCCCGCCCCGGCCCCCGCTGGTGCTGCGCCTGGGCAGCCCGCGCAGGCGCATCAACATCGGCCTGATCGGCATGACCTTCGTCCTGTCGATCTTCGCCGGCCGGCTGATCCAGATGCAGGGCCTCGACTCCAAGGTCTACGAGGCCGCCGCCGTCGGCCAGCGCCAGCACGTCGAGGAGATCCCCGCCAAGCGCGGCACGATCACCGACGTCAACGGCAACGCCCTGGCCCGTACGTCGGAGGCCCGCGAGGTGTCCATCGACCCCAGCAAGATCCCCGAGGGCGCGCGCGCCGGCGTGGCGGCGTACCTGGCCAGGCAGCTCGGCAAGACCGTGGAGGAGATGACCGCCAAGCTGTCCAAGAGCAAGTCCCGCTACCAGCTCCTGGCCAGGGACGTCGACCCGGTCGTGGCCACGCGCCTGATGCAGCAGGCCGAGGTGCCGGGGCTGAGCTCGACCAAGACGTACCGGCGCGACTACCCGGCGGGCGACCTGGCCGGCAGCCTCATCGGGTTCGTCGGCGACGAGGGCAACGGCCTGGGCGGCATGGAGCAGGCGAAGAACACGATGCTGGCCGGCCGCGACGGCAAGCAGCGGGTCGAGACCGGCCGCGACGGCCAGCGCATCCCCATGACCAGCAGCGAGCGCACCGCGCCCGTCGACGGCCAGGACGTGCGCCTCACGATCGACCGCGACATCCAGTGGGCGGCCCAGAAGTCGGTCGCCGACGAGGTACGGCGGTCGGGGGCGAGCAGCGGCGCGGTCATCGTCATGGACGTGCGCACCGCGCAGATCATCGCCATGGCCAACGCGCCGGAGCTCGACCTGGCCAACTGGCGAAGGGCCCCCGCGTCCTCGTACGTGAACAAGGCCGCCGCCGACGTGTTCGAGCCCGGCAGCACCAACAAGGTGATCACCGCCGCCGCCGCGCTGGAGGCCAAGGAGGTCACCCCCGACACGGTGTTCCAGGTGCCCGACAACATCAAGTGCGCCGACCGCGTGCTGCGCGACGCGCACCCGCACAAGCCGGAGGCGATGACCTTCCGCCAGGCCATGGCCCAGTCCAGCAACGTGGCCACGATCATGGCCGCCCGCAAGGTCGGCAGCGAGCGCCTGTACGCGATGCTCAAGGCGTTCGGGTTCGGCGCGACCCCGCCGGGCGGCGTGCCGAGCGCCGAGGCGGGCCTGCTGCCCAACTACAAGAACTGGTCGGGCAGCCAGAGCTGCACGGTCGCGTACGGCCAGGGCGTGTCGGTGACCGCGTTGCAGATGGCCAGCGTCTACCAGACGATCGCCAACGGCGGCGTACGCGTCGATCCGCAGATCGTCGCGGGCACCACCGACGCGACCGGCAGGTTCGTCCCCGCTCCCGCGGGCAGGCAGACCAGAGTGGTGAGCGAGACGACGGCCAAGGAGATCGCGACGATGCTGGAGACCGCGGTGAGCGCCGAGGGCACCGGCACGCTGGCCGCCATCCCCGGCTACCGGGTGGCGGGCAAGACCGGCACGGCCAACCGCTACGACTCCGAGCTGGGCCGGTACGACGGCTACACGGCCTCCTTCGTCGGGTTCGCGCCCGCCGACGCGCCCCGGCTGGTGGTGCTCTCGGTGCTCCAGAACCCCAAGAACGGCCACTTCGGCGGTCAGCTCGCCGCCCCCGTGTTCAAGGATGTGATGACGTTCGCCATCAAGAGCAGGAAGATTCCTCCCACAGGCTCGGACGTGCCACCGGTGCGTACGCGCGCGGGACAGTGAGCAGGGAAGGTACGCTCTCGCCGTGCGTCCCCCGTCGTCTATGCGTCCCAAGACCAGCCCGCCCCGTCCACTGACCGGGCTCGCGACCATGCTCGACGCCGATTCCGGCACGTCGAGGTCGCCCCACGCCGCCCTGACCGGCGTCACCATCGATTCCCGCGCCGTACAGCGCGGCGATCTCTACGTGGCGCTGCCGGGCAACCGCGTGCACGGCGCGACCTTCGCCGCCGAGGCGATGGCGCGCGGAGCCGTGGCCGTCCTCACCGACCGGGAGGGGCGGGAGGCGTCCGTGGCCACCGGCCTGCCGGTGCTGATCGTGCCCGACCCGCGCGCGCTGCTAGGGCAGGTGTCCGCCTGGGTCTACGGCCAGCCGGCCCACGACGTCCAGGTGATCGGCGTGACCGGCACGAGCGGCAAGTCCACCACCACGTTCATGCTGGAGGCCGGGCTGCGGGCGGCGGGACACACGACGGGCCTGGTCGGCGGCGTCGAGATCCACGCCGCGGACCTCCGCTTCGAGCCCACGCTGACCACCCCGGAGGCCCCGCAGCTGCACGCGCTGTTCGCGCTGATGCGCGAGCAGGGCGTGAGCGCGGCCGCCATGGAGGTCTCCAGCCACGCCCTGGCGCTCGGCCGGGTCGACGGCGTCTTCTACGACGTCGCCCTGTTCACCAACCTCTCCCAGGACCACCTCGACTTCCACAAGGACTTCGAGGACTACTTCGCCACCAAGGTCAGGCTGTTCCAGCCCGAGTTGTGCCGCGTCGGCGTGACCAACATCGACGACCGCCACGGCCGGGAGCTGCTCCACCGGGCCAAGGTGCCGATGACCACGTTCTCGGCGCTCGGCGCCGCGGAGGCGGAGTGGCGGGCGCTGGAGGTCAGGCTCGGCGCCGACGGCAGCGCGTTCCGGGTGGCCGGCCCCGGCGGGGTCGAGGCCGACGCGCAGATCTCGCTGCCGGGGCCCTTCAACGTCGCCAACGCGCTCGGCGCGATCGTGTCCCTGGTGGAGTCGGGGGTGCCGCTCCAGGCCGCCGTGCACGGCGTGGGCACCCTCACCGGGGTGCCTGGGCGCATGCAGCGCATCACGTCCGCCGAGGAGGAGTTCCAGGCGCTCGTGGACTACTCCCACAAGCCGGGCGCCGTTGAGTCGGTACTGCGTTCGCTGCGGGAGGTGACCGCGGGCACGCTGACGATCGTCCTCGGTTGCGGCGGCGACCGCGACACCGGCAAACGCCCCATCATGGGCGAGACCGCCGCCCGGCTGGCCGATGTGGCCATTTTCACCAACGACAATCCACGCTCGGAGGATCCGCTCGCCATCCTGGCCGCGATGATGGAGGGAGCGCTCGCCGTTCCGCCCCGCGACCGCGCTCATGTGATCATGGAACCTGACCGCGCGGCCGCGATCGACCTGGCCGTCGGCCGGGCCGGGCGCGGCGACGTGATCGTCGTGGCGGGCAAGGGTCACGAGCAGGGCCAGTACGTCTCAGGCGAAGTGATCCCCTTCGACGACCGTGAAGTGGTCGCCGAGGCGATCGACGCACGCAAGGAAAGCAGGAAGCACCGATGATCCCGTTGCCTCTGGCCAGGATCGCCGAGATAACCTCGGGCGCCCTGTCGGGCATGGCAGACCCCCGCGCGGTGGTGCGCGGGCCCGTAGTGATCGACTCACGGGCGGTGGAACCGGGATCGTTGTTCGTCGCCTTCGCCGGAGCGCGGGTCGACGGCCACGACTACGCCGCGCAGGCGATCCGGGCCGGAGCGGTCGCCGTCCTGGCGACCAGGCCGGTCGAGGGGCCGGCGGTGATCGTCCCCGACGCCGCGGTCGCGCTGGCCGAGCTGGCCGCCGCGCAGGCGGCCGCGCTGCCGCAGGCCACCGTGATCGGCGTGACCGGCTCGGCCGGCAAGACCAGCACCAAAGACCTGCTGGCCAGGCTGGCCGGCCGGATGGGGCCGACCATCGCGCCCCAGGGCAGCTTCAACAACGAGCTCGGCCACCCGCTGACCGTGTTGCGCGCCGACGCCGACACCCGCTTCATGGTGCTCGAACTGGCCGCCCGCAACGTCGGCCACATCAAGGAGCTCACCCGCATCGCGCCGCCCACGATCGGCGTGGTGCTCAACGTCGGCACCGCCCACCTCGGCGTGTTCGGCGGCAAGGAGTCCATCGCCAAGGCCAAGGGCGAGCTGGTGGAGTCGCTGCCGCGCACCGGGGTCGCCGTGCTCAACGCCGACGACCCGCTGGTGTCGCAGATGGCCGCGCGCACCGACGCGCGCGTGACGTACTTCGGGCGCGGCGAGGACGCGGCCATCCGGGCCGAGGGGGAGACGGTCGACGCGCGCGGGCGGGCCTCGTTCACGCTGCGCACGCCGTCCGGGTCCGCGCACGTCTCGCTCCAGCTCTACGGCGCCCACGCCGTGGAGAACGCCCTGGCCGCCGCCGCGGCGGCCTACGAGCTGGGCCTGCCGGTCGCCACCATCGCCGAGGAGCTGTCGGAGGCCACCCCGCGCAGCCGCTGGCGGATGGAGGTCACCGACCGGCCCGACGGCGTGACGGTGGTCAACGACGCCTACAACGCCAACCCCGACTCGATGCGGGCCGCGTTCGCCATGTTCGGCGTGATGGGCCAGGACCGGCGGCGCTTCGCGGTCATCGCGGCGCTGCGCGAGCTGGGCGACGAGAGCGCGGCGCTCAACGCCGAGCTGGGGCGCCTGGCGGGCGGTTCCGGCCTGACGGGCCTGATCGTCGTCGGGCCCGACGCGGGGCCCGTGCTGGAGGGCGCGAACGCGGCCGCGGCGGCCGCGGCGGGACCGCCCGGTGCTGGAGGGCCATATGCTCCCCAGATGACCCGGATCGTACACGTCCCCGATGCTGAGGCGGCGGCGGCCGAGCTGACCGGCCTGCTGCGCCCCGGCGACGCGGTGCTCGTCAAGGGCCCGCGCGCGATGGGCCTGGAACGCACGGCGGAACTCCTTCTCGGGGGTGCCGCCAAGTGATCAACATCGTCATCGCCGGCGCGGTGGGCCTGGTCCTGTCGATGCTGGGGACCCCCTTGGCGATCAGGCTGTTCTCGCGGCGCGGCTACGGCCAGGAGATCCGCGAGGAGGGACCGTCCGGCCACCACGGCAAGCGCGGCACCCCCACCATGGGCGGCACGGTGTTCGTGCTGGCCGCGCTGCTGGCCTACGGCGGCTCCCACCTGGCCACGCTCACGCCGCCGACGGTGTCGGGCATGCTCGTGCTGTTCCTGATGACCGGCCTCGGCGCGGTCGGCTTCCTCGACGACTTCATCAAGATCTACAAGCAGCGCAGCCTGGGCCTGCGCAGCGGCGCCAAGGCCCTCGGCCAGCTCGTCGTCGGCGCGGTGTTCGCGGTGCTGATCACCCGCCAGCCCAACGTCTACGGCATCACCCCCGCCGAGACGCGCCTGTCGTTCCTGCGCGACATCGGCCCCTCGATCGGCATCGTGGGCTTCACCATCTGGGTGCTGTTCATGATCGTCGGCTTCTCCAACGCGGTGAACCTCACCGACGGCCTCGACGGCCTGGCCAGCGGCGCGACGGGCGTGGTGCTCGGCGCGTACGTGCTGATCGGCAACTGGCAGCTCCGCAACAACTGCATCGACCAGCTCGGCCCCAACTGCTACTGGGTACGAGATCCGCTCGACCTGTCGGTGGTGGCCGCGGCCGTGCTGGGGGCGCTGGTCGGGTTCCTGTGGTGGAACGCCCCGCCGGCGAAGATCTTCATGGGCGACACCGGCTCCCTGGCCCTGGGCGGCGTGCTGGCCGGCCTGGCCATCGCCACCCGTACGCAGCTCCTGCTGATCATCCTCGCCGGGCTGTGCGTGATCATCACCTCGTCCGTCATCATCCAGGTCGGGTTCTTCAAGATGACCGGTAAACGGGTGTTCAGAATGGCGCCGCTGCAACACCACTTCGAGTTGAAGGGCTGGGCCGAGACCACGATCGTGGTCCGGTTCTGGCTGATCGCCGGGCTCTGCGCGGCGCTCGGGCTCGGGCTGTTCTACGTCGAGTGGATGCCCAAGCCATGACCTACACCTGCGTGGCCGGGCTCGGCGTCTCCGGCACCGCCGTGGCCAGGGTGCTGGCCGAGCGCGGGGAGCGGGTCGTGGTGGTGGAGGCCGTCGAGGGAGAGCGGCAGCTCGCCGCCGCGGCCGAGCTGGCCATGGCAGGGGTCGAGACCAGGTTCGGCGAGATGACGCTGCCGCAGGGCGTGGACAGGCTCGTCACCACCGGCTGGGCGCCGCACCACCCGCTGATCGCCGCCGCGCTGGCCGCCGGCGTCGAGGTGGTGGGGGAGGTGGAGCTGGCCTGGCGGCTGCGCCCGCCGCACGCGGCGCCCTGGCTCGCGCTGACCGGCACCAACGGCAAGACCACCGCCGTACGCATGCTCACCTCGATCCTGCTGGCCGCCGGGCACAAGGCCCTGGCCGTGGGGAACGTGGGCGTACCGGTCGTCCGCGCGGTCGCCGAGCCGTACGACGCGCTGGCCGTCGAACTGTCCAGCTTCCAGCTCCACTGGTCCAGCACGCTGGCCCCGCACGCGGCGGCCATCCTCAACATCGCGCCCGACCACCTCGACTGGCACGGCTCGATGGCCGCGTACGCCGCCGCCAAGGGCCGCGTCTACGAACGCGCCGGGACCGTGATCTTCAACGCCGACGACCCCGAGTGCGCCCGGCTGGCCGAGCCGTACGAGGGCGCCGTCGGGTTCACCCTGCGGGTGCCGCGCAGCGGGCAGCTCGGCGTGGTCGAGGACCTGCTGGTCGACCGGGCGTTCGTGGACGACCCGGTCGAGGCGGCCGAGGAGCTGGCCACGCTGGCCGACATCCGGCCCCTGGCCCCCCACAACGTCGCCAACGCCCTGGCCGCCGCCGCCCTGGCCCGCTCGCTCGGCGTGCCGTCGGAGGCCGTACGCCTCGGGCTGCGCGCGTTCAAGCCCGACCCCCACCGCCTGTCGCACGTCGAGCGGGTCGGCGACGTCGACTACATCGACGACTCCAAGGCCACCAACCCGCACGCCGCCGCGGCCGCGCTGAGCGCGTACTCCTCGATCGTGTGGGTGGCCGGCGGTCAGCTCAAGGGCGCCGACGTCGACGACCTGGTACGGCGGGCCGCGCCCCGGCTGCGCGGCGCGGTGCTGCTCGGCGTCGACCGGGCCGCGATCGCCGAAGCGCTCGCGCGACACGCGCCGAATGTCCCCGTCGTGGACATCGCGGGCCAAGACACTGGTGTGATGGACACCGTCGTCACCGAAGCCGCGCGCCTGGCCTCGCCCGGGGACACCGTGCTGCTCTCCCCCGCGGCCGCCTCGCTCGACATGTTTCCCGGCTACCCGGCGAGAGGGGAGGCCTTCGCCCGCGCCGTCCGCGAGCTGAGGCGGCGGCGTGAGCACTAGCACCGGGACCGCGGGCCCCCGCCCCGCCGCGGGCGGGTCCAAGACGCAGGAGAGCCCGGCGAGCTGGATGCGCGAGCAGCGCGCCGCTCTGAAGGAGCTGCTCGACAAGCCCCTGACGACCTACTACCTGATCATCATGTGCAGCGCGCTGCTGCTCGCGCTCGGCCTGATGATGGTGTTGTCGGCCTCCGCCGTCGAGGCGCAGCAGAAGACCGGCAACCCGTTCTCGTGGTTCATCAAGCAGTCGCTGTCGGCCGGCATCGGCCTGCCCCTCATGTACGCCTGCTCGCGCCTGCCGCTGAAGTTCTTCCGCTGGGCGGGCTACCCGCTCATGGCGCTGTCGGTGCTGGCACTGGTCATGGTGCTGTTCATCGGCGAGTCCGAGCTGGGCGCGCAGCGGTGGATCTACCTGGGCCCGTTCACTCTCCAGCCGTCCGAGCCGGCCAAGCTGGCGCTCGTGTTGTGGGGGGCCGACATGCTGGCCAGGCGGGCCAGGCAGGGCCGGATCGAGTGGCGGCAGATGCTGATCCCGCTCATGCCCGGCACCGCGATCCTGGCCGTCATGGTCATGCTCGGTCGCGACCTGGGCACCACCCTGGTGCTGTTCATGATCTTCCTGTCGCTGCTGTGGGTGGTGGGGGCGCCGATCAAGTTGTTCGGCGGCATCCTGGCGCTGGCGGTGCTGGCCGCGGCCATCATGATCAAGGTGGAACCGTACCGGATGGCGCGCATCGGGGCCTTCCTCAACCCGTGGGCCGACGCCCAGGGCGCCGGCTACCAGGCCGTCCAGGGGCAGATCGCGATGGGCTCGGGCGGCTGGTTCGGGCTGGGGCTCGGCAGCAGCCGCCAGAAGTGGAGCTGGCTGCCCCACGGCGAGAGCGACTTCATCTTCGCCATCCTCGGCGAGGAGCTGGGGCTCATGGGCACGCTGATGGTGGTGGCGCTGTTCGGCCTGCTCGGCTACGCCGGGCTGCGGGTGGCGATCCGGGTCAACGACGCCTTCGTACGCCTGGCCGCGGCCGCCATGGTGGCCTGGGTCGTCGGGCAGGGGACCGTCAACATGGGAGCCGTCCTCGGCGTCCTGCCGATCACCGGGATCCCGCTGCCGCTGGTCTCCTACGGCGGATCGTCGCTGCTCCCCACGCTGGCCGCGCTGGGCATCCTGCTGTCGTTCGCCAAACGCGAGCCGGGCGCGCGTGAAGCCTTGGCCGCCCGTGGCCCCGGACCGGCCGTACGGGCCCTAAGCTGGCTTGGCCTGGGGGGTACGTCCAGAGGCCGAGTGAGACGTTAGGGAGTGACCGAGATGAGGGTGGTCCTCGCCGGTGGGGGGACGGCCGGGCACATCGAGCCCGCGCTCGCCCTTGCGGACGCGCTGCGGCATCTTGACCGCAGCGTCGGCATCACCTGCGTGGGCACCGAGCGCGGGTTGGAGACGCGGCTCGTGCCCGCCAGAGGCTACGAGCTCGAACTGGTGCCGGCCGTGCCGCTGCCCAGGGCGATCACCCCGAGCCTGCTGACCGTTCCGGGCCGGCTGGCCGGGGCGATCAACGCGGTGTCGGGCGTGCTCGACCGGGTCGGCGCCGACATCCTGGTCGGCTTCGGCGGCTACGTCGCCACGCCCGCCTACCTGGCGGCCAAGCGCAAGGGCCTGCCGATCGTCGTCCACGAGGCCAACCCGCGTCCCGGCCTGGCCAACCGGCTGGGCGCCCGGCTCACCGACCACGTCTTCACCGGCTTCCCCGACGCCGCGCTGCCCAAGGCCGAGTTCATCGGCACCCCGCTGCGCCGCGGGATCGTCACGCTCGACCGCCTGTCCACCGGCGACAAGGCACGTTCCTGGTTCGGCCTGGAGAACGACCGGCCCACGCTGCTGGTCTTCGGCGGCTCCCAGGGCGCCCGGTCGATCAACGAGGCCGCGCTGGCCGCCGCGCCGGTGTTGCGCCGGGCGGGCATCCAGGTGCTCCACGTCATCGGCCCGAACAACACGGTCGAGCACGAGCCGCCGCCCGGCGACCCCCAGTACGTGCTCCTGCCCTACGTCGACCGCATGGACCTCGCCTACGCCGCCGCCGACGTGGCCCTGTGCCGCAGCGGGGCCCTGACCTGCGCCGAGCTGACCGCCGTGGGGCTGCCGGCCGCGTACGTGCCGCTGCCCCACGGCAACGGTGAGCAGACCGTCAACGCCGAGCGCGTCGTACGCGGCGGCGGCGGCCTCATGGTCGACGACGCCGGCCTGTCACCCGATTGGATCATCCAGAACGTGCTGCCCATCCTCCGCGACCCCGAACGGGTCGTCGTCATGTCGGAGGCCGCCTCCAGGCTGGGGCGCAAGGACGCCGATATCATGCTTGCCAGGAAAGTGTTGGAGATAGCCCGATGAGTCTCGTCAAGCTGGTCGATCCCGTCGCCGTCGAAGAGCTCGGCCGCGTGCACTTCATCGGCATCGGCGGGGCGGGCATGTCGGGCATCGCCCGCATCCTGCTCAAGCGCGGCGTCCGCGTGACCGGAAGCGACGCGCGCAGCTCCGAGCTGGTGACCGAGCTGCGCGAGCTGGGCGCGACCGTGCACATCGGCCACGCCGCCTCCCACATCCGTGACGTCGACACCGTGGTCGTCTCCACCGCCATCCGCGACTCCAACCCCGAGCTGGGCGAGGCGCTCAAGCAGGGCCTGCGGATCATCCCGCGGGCCGCCGCGCTGGCCTCGGTGATGGCCGGCCGCACCGGCGTGGCCATCGCCGGCACCCACGGCAAGACCACCACCACCTCCATGCTCACCGTGGCGCTGCAGAAGTGCGGCGCCGAGCCGTCCTACTGCGTGGGCGGTCAGCTCGTCACCACCGGGCTCGGCGCCGACGAGGGCACGGGCGGGGTGTTCGTGGCCGAGGCCGACGAGAGCGACGGCTCCTTCCTCATGCTGGCCCCCGACATCGCCGTGGTGACCAACGTCGAGGCCGACCACCTCGACAACTACGGCGACCCGCGGGCGGTCCACGACAGCTTCGCCCGCTTCGCCGAGCGGGTCGGCTCGCTGCTCATCGTCTGCGCCGACGACCCGGGGGCCGCCGAGCTGACCGCGCGGGGGCGCGAGCGCGGGCTGCGGGTCAGGACCTACGGCGAGCAGGGCGAGGACTACCGGGTGACCGGCGTACGACCTGACGGCTTCGGCACGGTGTTCTCCATCGAGGGCAGGGGAGACGTGCGGCTGGCCGTCCCCGGGGCGCACAACGCGCTCAACGCCACCGCGGCCATCGCCGTGGCCGACGAGCTGGGGCTGGCCTTCGAGGACATCAGAGACGGCCTGGCGGCCTTCACAGGAGCCAAACGGCGCTTCGAGGCCAAGGGCGAGGCGGGCGGCGTCGCGGTGTTCGACAGCTACGCCCACCACCCGACCGAGCTGGCCGCCGACCTGCGCGCCGCGCGCGACGTGGTGGCCTCCTACTCGGGCACGGGCCGGGTCATCGCGATCTTCCAGCCCCACCTCTACTCGCGTACCCGCTTTTTCGCCGACGACTTCGGCGCCGCGCTCGCGCTGGCCGACGAGGTCATCGTGCTCGACGTCTACGGCGCGCGGGAGGACCCCGAGCCGGGCGTGTCCGGCGCGATGGTGGCCGGGCGCGTGCCGCTGCCGGCCGAGCGGGTGGCCTACGCCCCCGACCGGGCCGCGGTGCCCGACCTGGTGGCCGGGCGGGCGCGGCCCGGCGACATCGTGCTCACGATGGGCGCGGGCGACGTGACCGAGCTCGGGCCGCAGCTCGTGGCGCGCCTGTCCTGAGCCGTATGCGCGTGGCGGGCCGCTGCCGGCCGGCCCGTCGGCGTACGGTCGAAGCCGGCGTGCGAGGAGGGCGATGAAGGCGCGGACGGCGTTCCTGGTGCTGCTGACGGCGGGCGTGGTCGGCTCGGCCGCCTGGCTGGTGTTCTTCTCACCGGTCCTCGGCGTGCGGTCGATCGAGATCGTGGGAAATCTCACAGTGCCCAGCGAGCGCATCGAGCAGCAGGCGGGCGTGGCCGACCTGCATCCCCTGGCCACGGTCGACCTGGCCGACGTCGAGACCCGCGTGCTCGGCATCAGGCAGCTCGCGACGGCCAAGGTCGACCGGGTCTGGCCGGGCACGCTGCGGATCGAGGTGGTCGAGCGCGAGCCCGTCGCCGTGATCCCGGCGGGCGGCCGGTTCGCGGTCGTCGACAAGCAGGGCGTGGTGATCGAGGTCAAGGACACCTCGCCGTTCATGCTGCCACTGCTCAAGGTCGACCGTCCGGCGGCGGGCGACCCGGCCACCATGGCGGCGCTCCAGGTCGTCCAGGCGCTCCCGCCCGTGGTGGCGGGCAAGGTCCGGCTGGTACGCGCCGCCTCGGCCGAAGGCGTGACGCTGGAGCTGTCCGACGGGCGTACGGTCCTGTGGGGCGGAGCCGACCGGCCGGAGGAGAAAGGCCGCATCCTGGTCTCGCTCCTCAAGCGCAAGGCCACCCTGTACGACGTCAGCTCTCCCGATGTCGTCACCCTGAAGTGATCACGAGTGTCAGAGTCTGGCAACTCCGTGGCAAGGGCATCGCGTGCCTGTGCGAGGTGGGGGTCGCGGCGTGAGAGCCTGTAGATCGGACCTTCGGCAGAGGAAGGCCCCGACCAGGCACGACTTCGGAGCGAATCGGACAGCCCGCGACACGCCGGACGTGCTTGCGGCGCGGTTAGTTGACCCGCCTGGTAGGGGACTCCTACTGTCCGTATCAATCCTCAGGTTGACATAAATCTAAATCTCAACCTGAGGTTGAGAGTTACGCAAACTGAGAAAACGCGGAGACGATCCGCACCGAAATGGCAAGTCAACGAGCGGAAAGGCCCCTCGTCGTGGCAGCACCGCAGAACTACCTCGCGGTCATCAAGGTCGTCGGCATTGGCGGCGGCGGAGTGAACGCCGTCAACCGGATGATCGAGGAGGGACTCAAGGGCGTCGAGTTCATCGCCATAAACACCGACGCCCAGGCGCTGCTGATGAGTGACGCCGATGTGAAACTTGACGTGGGCCGCGAGCTCACGCGCGGACTGGGCGCCGGAGCCAACCCCGACGTGGGGCGCAAGGCGGCCGAGGACCACCGGGAGGAGATCGAGGAGGTCCTCAAGGGGGCCGACATGGTCTTCGTCACGGCCGGCGAGGGCGGTGGCACGGGCACCGGCGGCGCGCCGGTCGTGGCCAACATCGCCCGGTCGCTCGGCGCGCTGACGATCGGCGTGGTGACCCGGCCCTTCAGCTTCGAGGGGCGGCGTCGCGCCTCGCAGGCCGAGGCCGGCATAGAGACGCTGCGCGACGAGGTCGACACCCTCATCGTGATCCCCAACGACCGGCTGCTGTCGATCTCCGACCGGCAGGTGAGCGTGCTCGACGCGTTCAAGGCGGCCGACCAGGTGCTGCTGTCCGGTGTCCAGGGCATCACCGACCTGATCACCACGCCCGGCCTGATCAACCTCGACTTCGCCGACGTCAAGTCGGTCATGTCGGGCGCGGGCTCGGCGCTCATGGGCATCGGCCACGCGCGCGGTGACGACCGGTCGGTCGCCGCCGCCGAGATGGCGGTCTCCAGCCCGCTGCTGGAGGCCAGCATCGACGGCGCCCACGGCGTGCTGCTGTCGATCGCGGGCGGCTCCGACCTCGGCCTGTTCGAGATCAACGAGGCGGCCCAGCTCGTCTCGATGGCCGCCGCCCCCGACGCCAACATCATCTTCGGCACGGTGATCGACGACGCCCTCGGCGACGAGGTGCGGGTCACCGTGATCGCGGCGGGCTTCGACGACGTGCCGCCGCCCGTCGAGAAGCCGCTGCCGAGGCCCGCCGCCAGGCCGGCCACGCCGCCCGCGGCGCCGGTCTCCTCGGCCGTACGGCCCGGTGTCGCCGCCTCGCCCAGCGTGAAGTCCGAGCCGCCCGCGCCGAGGCCGGAGCCGCGTCCCGAGCCCCGCCCGGAGCCGCGGGCCGAGCTGCGGTCGGAACCCCGCCAGGAGTTCCGCGCCGAGCCTCGCCCGGAGCCGCGCCAGGAGTTCAGGCCCGAGCCCCGGCAGGAGTTCAGGCCGGAGCCGCGTCCCGAGCCCCGGCCGGAGCCGCGCCAGGAGTTCAGGCCCGAGCCGGTCCGCCCGGTGGAGCCGGTCCAGTCCGCCGAGCCCGTCGGCGCCGGTCTCGGCGACGACGAGCCGCAGGCCCCGGTCTCCATCCCGAGGCCCACGCCCGAACCGGCCAACCCGCCCACGCCCATCACCTCCCGCATGTCGGAGCCTCCCAAACGTCCTCGGGTGATCTTCGAGGAGCAGGAGGAGGAGCTCGACGTCCCCGACTTCCTCAAGTAGCTCACCACCCACCGCCGCTCCCTGCAGGCATCCGGGAGCGGCGCCGTCGTGTGTGCCGTGAGCAGACCCGCGGCACGGAAAGGGGGCCATCGTGGCGTACGGCACACGTGCCGAGGTGCGGGACGATGGAGGCAGGGAGAGGGAGAGACGCGTGCGTAGTGACGAGATCGCGGCCGGTCTCACCGAGATCGACACCCGCATCGGCGAGGCCTGCCAGGCGGTGGGCCGCGACCGCGGCGAGGTCACCCTGATCGCGGTCACCAAGACCAGACCGGCCGACGACGTGCGCATCCTGTGCGAGCTGGGTGTGCGCGACGTCGGCGAGAACCGCGACCAGGAGGCGGCGGCCAAGGCTCACGAGCTGGCCGGCCTGCCGCTCACCTGGCACTTCGTGGGCCAGCTCCAGACCAACAAGGTGCGTTCGGTCGTCGGGTACGCCGACGTGATCCACTCGGTCGACCGCCTCAGGCTGCTGGAGGCGATCAGCAAGGAGGCCGTGCGGCAGGGCCGCAAGGTCGGCTGCCTGATCCAGGTGGCGCTCGACGACGACCCCTCCAGGGGCGGCGCCCGGCCCGCCGACGTGCTCGCGCTGGCCGACGAGGTGGCGCTGACCGAGGGCGTGTGGCTGGGCGGCGTCATGGCGGTGGCGCCGCTGGGGGAGGAGCCCGCCCGGGCCTTCGCCGTTCTGCGCGACGTGGCGACCCGCGTCCAGGAGCAACATCCGCGGGCCACGATGGTCTCCGCGGGCATGAGCCAGGACCTCGTCGAGGCGGTCGCGTACGGTGCGACACACGTGCGGATCGGTACGGCGTTGCTCGGCCGTCGCAGGCCCTTCGTCAGGTAATGTCCCCTCAAGTGGGTCTTCAGGCCCATGATCAAGTAGAGGTCGATCCGCGGTGAGCTCCAGGGGGGTACGGCTGCCGCCTCGGCCCCGGCGACGGGTCCGAGCCAGTGCGACCATGAGCAGGAGGACGACGTAGCGATGGCCGGCGCGATGCGCAAGATGGCGGTCTACCTCGGTCTCGTGGAGGACGACCGCTACGAGAGGTACGAGACCTACACCGACGAGTACGCCTACGACGACGATGTCCAGCGGACCGGCGAGGAACGGCCCGTGGCGGTCCAGGACCGCGACGAGGAGGCCGACTCGGGGGTGCCCGCGCCCAGGCCCGCCACGACGATCCTGGAGCGCCGTACGACCGACCTGGCGCGCATCACGACCCTCCATCCCCGGACCTACAATGAGGCCCGAACCATCGGAGAGCACTTCCGCGACGGGACCCCGGTCATCATGAATCTGACCGAAATGGTTGACAGCGACGCGAAGCGGCTCGTGGATTTCGCGGCAGGTCTGGTCTTTGGCCTACATGGAAGCATTGAACGTGTTACCAACAAGGTGTTCCTGTTGTCCCCTGCCAATGTCGAGGTGACCGCCGAGGACAAGGCCCGAATCGCGGAACGCGGGTTCTTCAACCAGAGTTAGAGTCTCTGTATGTCCATCGCACCCAACCGGGTCCGTGCGCGGCCGGTAGGGCACATCAGAAGTGGAGGCGCGGCCGGGCCGTGGAGATCGTGAGTGGGATCTTGGTCGTAGTCCTGTCTCTGTATTTGGTGTTGCTCATCGGCAGGATGATCTTTGAGACGGTGCAGGCGTTCGCCCGGCAGTGGCGGCCTTCCGGGGTCGTGCTGGTGCTGGCGGAGGCCACATACACCGCGACCGACCCACCTCTCAAGTTCCTCCGCCGTTTCATTCCCCCGCTCCGGTTGGGTACGGTGGCCTTTGACCTAAGCTTCACTGTCCTGTTCATCGTCGTGCTGATCTTGATCCAGATCGCTGGGTCACTGGGCGGCCGGTGAGGCGGGCTGGTGGGGTGCCGGTCGTGATCCAACTCGTGTCCGCGCTGAAGTGATTCGGGTTCACCGTCCCTCCGGACAGACTCCAAGCGCGCCAAGGAGACCAAAAAATGCCGCTGACGCCCGCTGATGTGCGGAACAAGCAGTTCAGTACCACCCGGCTGCGGCCGGGCTACGACGAGGAAGAGGTCGACGCCTTCCTCGACGAGGTGGAGGCTGAGCTTGACCGCCTGATCCAAGAGAACGAGGAGCTTCGCGCCAAACTGGCCGAGTGCCTGCGTGGGAAGGTGCCGGGCGGCATGGGCATGCCCATGGCCTCCGCACCCGTTCAGGAGCAGCCGAAGCCAGAGATGATGGCGCCGCCGCAGCCGGAGCCCATGCGGGCCCCCGAGCCGCCGCCCATGCGAGCCCCCGAGCCGCAGCCCATGGCCATGAGCATGCCTCCCGCCGAGGACAACATGGACACCGCGGCCCGCGTGCTGGCCCTCGCCCAGCAGACCGCCGACCAGGCGATCTCCGACGCCCGCCGGGAGGCGGACGAGACGGTGACCCGCGCCCGCCGCGAGGCCGACGAGATCCTCACCAAGGCCCGCCGCCAGGCCGAGCAGGTCATCGGCGACGCCCGCGCCCGCGCCGAGACGCTTGAGCGCGACGCGCAGGAGCGCCACCGCCAGGCCATGGGCTCGCTGGTGCAGACCCGCGACGAGCTCGAGCGCAAGGTCGAGGAGCTGCGCAGCTTCGAGCGCGAGTACCGCAGCCGCCTCAAGCTCTACCTGGAGAACCAGCTCGCCGAGCTCAACGTCTCGGCCGAGGGCAGCGGCGGCTTCCCCGTCATGTCCGGTCCCCAGACCCAGGCTCCCGCCATGTCGCACGCGGTTCCCCAGGGTGGCCAGCAGCCTCTCCCCGGTGGTCCCAACCCGTTCGGCGGCGAGGCCCCGCAGGGCGTTTTCCCCGGCGGCGACGGTCCGCACAACGACCGCCGGTAAAGTAGCGGGTCACTAGGACCTGTCACTCGAAAGAGCCCCCTGTGATCCTTATCAGTGCTGGTTTGGTGCTCGCGGCGGTCGTGTTGCTGATCGCGGGCTTCGTACTGGCTAAGCCGTTCCTGATCATGTGGTCCATCGTGGTCAGCGTGCTGTCCGCGCTGTTCCTGGTGATCGGGGCGTTGCTGCGGCGTCACGAGCTGTTTCCCGGTGGTGGGCGGGCCGCTGCGCCGGCCACCCCTCCGGCCCCGCTCCCGCCGCCCGGCCTGCCGTACAACCAGACCGGTCCTGCCGGGCCCCAGCCGCATCCGCGGCCACAGCCCCATCCGCACCAGCCGCCCCCGCAGACGCTCCAGCGGACCGCCGTACCGGCCTCCGCGCCTCGCCGCCCCGCGGCGAGCGGCATCTCGCCGGACGCGATCGTGCTGGTGATCCCGGGTCGCAGGAGATACCACGTGCCAGGCTGTCGCCAGCTGGCCGGACGGGATCACGAGGAGCTCACCTACGAGGAGGCACGCGAGGAGGGCTTCACGCCCTGCACGACGTGCCTTCCAGACGCCGCGCTCGGCGGACGGCAGTTGCCCCCTGCCGCCGACCCCGAGCCAGCCGTCGCCCCCGGCCCCGGTACCACCCCCTCCGCCGTGGCGGAGAACCGGGCCGAACCCAAGGCAGAGAGCCGGTCCGAGAACCGGGCCGAGCCCCGGACGCAGAGCCGGGCCGAGACCTCCGCGGAGACCCAGGACCTGCGTCCGCCGGTCGTCCCGCCGAAGCCCGACACGAAGGCTTCCACCCCCACCCCGGAGCCCCCCGCCTCCCGCGAGGAGGGCGCCACCGGGTGGTTCGGCCGTCCGGCCGCCGCCGCTCAGGCGGGCGACCAGGCCAAGCAACCCTCCGCCGCCGCCGCGCCCGACCCGGGGGCCGACTCCGGTGACGAGCAGGCGGAGATCCAGACTTCGTACTTCCGGCCGCCGCACGACCGCGAGCGGCCCGCGCGTCCCGCTTCCCCAGACGAGGCCAAGAGCCTGTCGGCTCCGGCCTCGTCGTCCTCGGGCAAGCCGGACGCCACCTCGGGCAAGCCGGACGCTTCTTCGGGCAAGCCGGACGGTTCTTCGGGCAAGTCGGCTGAGAGCGCGCCGGGGAGGCCGTCTTCGGCGGCCCGGCCGTCGCCCGCCGACCGGCCCGGACAGTCCCCTGACGAGGACGACGACTCCTCCGGCCCGGACACGGCCCCGCAGCCTCGCGTGACGTCTTCCGGGATGCCGGTCCACCCCGAAGGTTCGGGTGGGGCTTCCGGGCCGTCTGAGCGGCCTTCTGGGGCTGCGCCGGCCCCGTCGAGTGGTCGGCCCCCGTCGTCCGCCGAGTCGGAGGCCAAGCCCACGGGCCCGCTCCCCGCCGGAGCACCCGCCACAACCGGTACGGCCTCGAAGCCCGCCGATGTCCCCAAGACACCGGGCGCGGGTGGCAAGCCCGGCACGACGGGCCCGTCCCCCAAGACGGCCGCGTCCCCCGCATCGAGCGGAGGCCCGAAGCCCAGTACGCCCCCGAAGAGCGGCACACCCTCCGGAGGTGGCGCGTCCAAGGCGGAGAAGGCGGCGGAAGGGGCCGGGTCCGCCGGAGCGGGTGAGGGGGCCAAGAAGGCCGCTCGGGGCGATGAGGACGCTGAAAGCGCTGGTGGCAAGGGTGGGGCCGATGCTGCGGGCGGTAGGGGCGGGACGGTCAAGGTCATCGTCGGTACGAGCCGTTTTCACAGCACCGCCTGCCCGCTGATCAGAGGCGCGGGTGAGTCGGGTGTGGAGACCATGACGCTCGCGGAGGCCGAGGCCGCCGGGCTGACCAGTTGCTCCGTGTGCCAGCACGACCGCGAGACGGTCAAGTAACGCTCACCCTGTTCTGACCAGCCCTGTTCCGACCCGCCTCAGGGGGCCGGGGAGCCGTCGTGAGGTGTCGTCTCCCCGAGGGGAGCCCTGGGAGGGGCTTCGGGGCCTGGCGGTGTCTCGCGGTCTTGGGGCTCGGGGGTCACGGGGTTCGGCGTAGGGGGAGCCAGGGGTGGGTGGGGTGTACGGTTTTGAGGGCCGTTTCGAGCCAGCGGCGTTGGGCCTCGGTCAATAGCGGCAGGACGGTGGCGAAGTCGGTCTCGTCCTTCGGGCGGATGCCCTGGGATTTGTACAGGAGTTGCACCTCCGGGGTGAGGTGGTGGAGGCCGTTCCGCTCGATGGTCAGGGTGGACAGAGGACGGCGGACGCGGGTGTCGCGGCGGTAGGTCCACTCGTCTCCGGCGGACTCGTCGAGCATGAGCTGGAAGCGCCAAGGGGCGTCGGGATCTTCGCGTACCCAGATGTCGTGGGCGGTGGCGGGCAGCAGCTCGTCCGGCGGCCAGGGGCGTAGGGTGCCGGGCCGGACGGCGGCGTGGACGTCCCAGCCGGTCAGCAGGCGGCGGGCCGCGAGCTGGTCGCGGCGCAGCAGTGCGATGTCGACGTCGTCGTGCCCGCGGTACGGCCGCCCCACGGCCAGCTCCAGGGCGTGGCCGCCGGCCACCCACCAGGGCGCCTCCAGACCGCGCATCAGCGTGACGACCTCGTCCAGCGCGGCGGCCTCCCACGGGCCCCACGGCGTGTCGATCCTCGTCATCCGATCATCATGCGCCAGATCCGTACGAAATGCGCACGGGAGCGAAAGGTGCACGGGGGCGGACGTGTGCCGCCCCCGTGCCCGCGTCAGGCGCGGCGGAGCTGGAAGACGAGCCCCAGGTCCTCGTCCCGGTGGGACGGGAGGTCGTCCTGCGAGCCCTCCGTCAGGGACGTGGCCAGCACCTCCTCCGACACCGTCCGGCCGTCGGAGCGCAGCGCGGCGGCCAGGTCGGGCGAGGAGGAGGTCCACCACAGGTCGATGCGGTCGGTGATGGACAGGCCGGAGGACTTGCGGGCCTCCTGGACCAGGCGGATGACCTCGCGCAGGAGCCCCGCGCGGCGGAGGTCGTCGGAGAGCTCCAGGTCGAGCGCGACGGTCTCGCCGGTGCCGGTGCCGATGGCGCCGGTCTCCACCGCCCAGCCCGCGCGCGGCTGCTCGTTGACGATCACCTCGTCGGGGCCGAGCATGATCTCGCCGAGCTCGTCCGCCTCGATCATGACGGGGGTGCCGCCCCGGAGCGTACGGGCCACGCGGGTGGCGTCGGCGGCGGTCACCGCGGCGGCCACCAGCTTGGTCTGCGAGCCGAACCGCTTGCCCAGCGCCCGGAAGTTCGGCTTCACCGTGTACGACACGAGATCGGCGTCGAATCCGGACATGTCCTCAAGCGTCTGGACGTTCAGCTCGTCCGCGACCAGCCCCCGCAGCTCGCCGGGCAGCGACGGCCACCCGTGCGCGCCCACCAGGGCCCGGCGCAGCGGCTGCCGCGTCTTCACACCCGAGGACGCGCGGGCCGAGCGGCCCAGCTCGACCAGGCGGCGGACCAGCGCCATCTGGTCCGACAGCGCCGGGTTCAGCAGGTCCTGGCGCACCTGCGGCCAGGCGGCCAGGTGCACCGAGGAGGGTGCGCCGGGCGCGCGCAGCACGTCCCAGAGGTAGTCGGTGACGAACGGCGTGATCGGCGCCATCAGCCGGGTGACCGTCTCCAGGCACTCGTACAGGGTCGCGAACGCCTCGCGCGAGCCCTGCCAGAAGCGGCGGCGCGAGCGGCGGACGTACCAGTTGGACAGGTCGTCGAGGAAGTCGGCCAGGCGGCGGCCGGCACGCTGGGTGTCGTACTCGTCGAGGGACGCGGTGACCTCGGCGACCGTCCGGTTCAGCTCGGCCAGCACCCACCGGTCCAGCAGCGGGCGCTCGGCGGCCGGGGGAGCGGGCTCGGCCGGGGTCCAGGACTCGGCGTTGGCGTACAGGGTGAAGAACGAGGAGGTGTTCCACAGGGTCAGCAGGACCTTGCGGACGATCTCCTCCAGAGTGTTGTGCCCCACCCGGCGGGCCGACCACGGCGAGCCCGAGCAGGCCATGAACCAGCGCAGCGCGTCGGCGCCGTGCTGGTCCATCAGCGGGATCGGCTCCAGGATGTTGCCCAGGTGCTTGCTCATCTTGCGGCCGTCCTCGGCCAGGATGAGCCCGAGGCAGAGCACGTTCTCGTAGGAGGACTGGCCGAAGACCAGCGTGCCGACCGCCATCAGCGAGTAGAACCAGCCGCGGGTCTGGTCGGTGGCCTCGCAGATGAACTGCGCCGGGTAGACGCCCTCGGGCTTGCCGCGCTCGCCCCACTGGGCGAACGGCATCGAGCCCGAGTCGTACCAGGCGTCGATCACGTCGGGCACGCGGGTGGCGAGCGCGCCGCAGGAGGGGCAGTCGAAGGTCACGTCGTCGACGTACGGGCGGTGGGGGTCGAGCGCCGAGACGTCGCGGCCCGCCAGCCCGCTCAGCTCCTCCAGGGAGCCGACGCACGTGACGTGGGACTCGTCCTCGGAGCACACCCACAGCGGCAGCGGCGTGCCCCAGTAGCGCGAGCGCGACAACGACCAGTCGACGTTGTTGCGCAGCCACTCGCCGAACCGGCCCCACTTGATGGTCTCGGGGTACCAGTTGGTGTTGGCGTTCTCCGACAACATCTGGTCCTTGACCGCGGTGGTCCGGATGTACCAGGAGGGGAGCGCGTAGTACAGCAGCGCGGTGTGGCAGCGCCAGCAGTGGGGGTAGGCGTGCTCGAAGTGGCTGCCGCGGAACAGCAGGCCGCGCCGGCGCAGGTCCTCGGTCAGCTCCTCGTCGGCGTCCTTGAAGAAGCGGCCGCCGACCATGGGGACGTCGTCGAGGAAGCGGCCGTCGGGGCCGATCGGGTTGACGATCGGCATGTCGTACCGCTTGATGACGGCCATGTCGTCGGCGCCGAAGGCCGGGGCCTGATGCACCAGGCCGGTGCCGTCCTCGACGGTGACGTAGTCGCCGAGCACGACGTAGTGGGCCTCGGGGATGTCGACCAGGTCGAAGGGGCGGCTGTAGCGGGTGCGCTCCAGCTCACGGCCGGTGTGGCGGGCCACCTCGGTCACGTCCTCGCCGAGGACGGACAGCAGCGGCTCGGCCACCACCAGCACCTCGCCGTCGGCGGTCCTGGCGGCGACGTACGTGACGTCGGGGTGCACGGCGACGGCCGTGTTGGACACCAGCGTCCACGGGGTGGTCGTCCAGATGAGCAGCGAGGCGCCCAGCTCGGCCAGCGGCCCGGACGTCACGGGCATGCGCACGTAGACCGACGGGCTGGAGACGTTCTCGTAGCCGCCGGGCTGGCCCAGCTCGTGGTCGGACAGGCCGGTGCCGCAGCGCGGGCAGTACGGCGTGATGCGGAAGTCGCGGAACAGCAGCCCCTTGTCGAAGACGACCTTCAGCGACCACCAGACCGACTCGATGTAGGACGGGTCCATCGTCCGGTACGCCTGGGACAGGTCGATCCAGTAGCCCATGCGCTCGGTCATCTGCTCGAACGCGTCCACGTGCCGCAGCACCGACTCGCGGCACTTGGCGTTGAACTCGGCGATGCCGTATTCCTCGATGTCCTTCTTGCCGGTCAGGCCCAGCTCACGCTCGATGCCGACCTCGACCGGCAGGCCGTGACAGTCCCAGCCGGCCTTGCGCGGGACGCTGAAGCCGCGCATCGACTTGTAGCGCGGGAACAGGTCCTTGAACACGCGCGCCTCGACGTGGTGCACGCCGGGCAGGCCGTTGGCGGTGGGCGGGCCCTCGTAGAAGACCCAGGCGGGGTTGCCGGCGTTCTGCTCGACGGACCGCTCGAAGATCTTCCCGTCCCGCCAGCGGTCGAGGACCTCGCGCTCGAGCGCGGGCAGGTCGACCTGCGCGGGAAGAGAGCGGAATGATGGGGAAGACATGTCGGGCGGGACCTCCACGCGATCGGCCGGATGTGGCTTGCGTGAAGGGACGAAGCCTCGCGGCTCCGCGGTACCACCCTTCTTGGCCTCCGGGGAGGCCCTCTTCATTCGCTCTGCTGCCGGGTCTAGTGAGCTCAACCGAGCCGTTCTTCCGGCGGCTCCGGGGTGATATCCCTCACAGCGGGGCCCCATCAACGCCTTGCAGTCTCAAACCATAACGCAGAGTGGAGCGTAAGACTTCCAGGTTTCGCATGGGCGTGCGGCGGGTTGGTAGACGGGGAGGAAATTTGTGGGAATGGACGCCCCTGGGGAGGAGTTGAATGCGCGAGGCGGGATAGTACGGGTGAGGTAAACCAACCGGCGGGTCGTTTGCCGTTCCGTTATGAGGATCCTAAGCTGCCCGCACCATTCACGGCCTTGATCAGCATGGAGGCAGCCATGGCGGCAGTCACGCAGACCGCTACACCGTCGATGTGGTCGGAAGAGGAGCTGGCCGAGGTACGCGGCAGGCTGCGGAACGAGATCGACGAGCTGGAGGCGGACATCCTCCGCCACGAGTCGGAGATAGCCTCGGGAGACGTCACGCAGGGAGCGGGCGACGACCAGGCGGACGCCGGCGCCAAGACGTACGAGCGCGAACGCGAGATCGCCCTTACCCTGAATGCGCGCGACCTGGTCGCGCAGAACGAACGTGCGATCGCCAGGATCGACGCAGGGACCTATGGAGTGTGCGAATCGTGCCACAAGCCGATCGGCAAGGAACGTCTTCAGGCGTTCCCGAGGGCGACGCTGTGCGTGGCCTGCAAGCAGAAGGAGGAACGCCGGTAGGCAGGCCGCGCGGACGTCTCCTCGCGATCCTCACCGCGCTGGCGGTCGTCGTCTACGCGGCTGACCTGATCAGCAAGACGATCGTGTTGCGCACGCTCGAAGGCAAGGCGCCGCTCGTCGTCATCCAGGACGTCCTGCAGTTCCGGGTGATCTTCAACTCGGGCGCCGCGTTCAGCATCGGCACCGGGATGACGTTCGTGTTCACGTTCATCGCGGCGGGCGTGGTGGTGGCGATCGTGCGTACCGCGCGCAAGCTCCGCAGCCTGCCGTGGGCGATCACCCTCGGACTGCTCCTCGGCGGGGCGCTCGGCAACCTGACCGACAGGCTGCTGCGCTACCCGTCGGGGTTCGGCCGGTCCTCGCAGTTCCAGGGGCACGTCGTCGACTTCGTCGAGGTGCTGCCCGGGCACTTCCCGGTGATCGACTACTTCCCGGTGTTCAACGTCGCCGACTCGGCGATCGTCTGCGGCGGCATCCTGGCGGTGCTGCTGGCCTGGCGCAACGTGCAGATCGACGGCACCGTGGAGACCCCGGAGGACACCGCGAAGGACGACGGCAGGAACACCGCGAAGGACGGCGCCAAGGAGGCCCAGGATGGCTGAGCGCCGGAGTCTCCCCGTGCCGGACGGGCTGGAGGGCGAGCGGGTCGACGCGGCGATCTCGCGGTTGTTCGGCTTCTCGCGCACCCGCGCCGCCGAGCTGATCGCCGCCGGCGAGGTGCAGCTCGACGGCGGGCAGCCGGCCAAGTCCGACCGTGTGCACGCGGGCGCCTGGCTGGAGGTGACGCTGCCGCCCCCGGTCACCACGCCGATGCCGGTGGCCGAGCCGGTGCCGGGCATGACGATCGTCTACGAGGACGACGACATCATCGTGGTCAACAAGCCGATCGGGGTGGCCGCCCACCCGACCGTCGGCTGGACGGGCCCGACCGTGATCGGCGGCCTGCTCGGCGCCGGCCACACGATCGCCACCAGCGGCGCGGCCGAGCGGCAGGGCATCGTCCACCGGCTCGACGCCAACACCACGGGCGCGATGGTCGTGGCCAAGAGCGAGCACGCGTACTCGATGCTGAAGCGGGCCTTCAAGGAGCGCACCGTCGACAAGCGGTACCACGCGCTGGTCCAGGGGCATCCCGACCCGTTCAGGGGCACCGTCGACGCGCCCATCGACCGGCATCCCTCGGGCGAGGGCAAGTTCGCCGTGGTCGCGGGCGGCAAGCCGTCGGTCACCCATTACGACACGATCGAGGCGTTCCGGGCGGCGTCGCTGCTCGACATCAAGCTGGAGACCGGCCGTACGCACCAGATCCGCGTGCACATGTCGGCGCTGCGCCACCCCTGCGTCGGCGACATGCTCTACGGCGCCGACCCCACGCTCGCGGCCCGGCTGGGCGTCACCCGGCAGTGGCTGCACGCGGTCGCGCTCGGCTTCGAGCACCCGGCGACCGGTGACTGGATGTCCTTCAGCACCGACTATCCCGAGGACCTGCAGAAGGCGCTCGACGCCGTCGCCGCCGACACCTGACAGGGCTACTCCTCCTCGCCGCCCTGCGACGGCTCGACCTCGCCGGGGGTTCTGGAGGGGTTGCGGCTGTCCTCCTCGGTGGCGGACTTGGTCGGTGTGGGCTTCTTCGCGGGGGACCTGGTGGGGGTGCCCGTGCGTTCGCCGCTGGTGGGAGAGGGGGCGCTCTGCCGCGGTACGGAGGGGCGCGCGGATTCCCCGCCGCTTGTGGAGTCCTCGCCGGTCGAGGGGGAGTCGTCGGCGGGTGGGGTGGCGACGGCGGGCATCGTCGGCGCGTTGCCCCGTACCGGCTGGTCCGACTGCTTGGTCCACCAGGCCGCGCCGCCCGTGACCAGGCCCACCAGCAGCGCGCCCGCCGCGATGACCAGGATCGGCGTCCTGCGCCTGCGGCGTACGGCCGCCGGCGGCACGGGGACCGGGCCGGTCTGCTCGGGCGCGCCGCCGGTCAGGACCACGCTCAGCCGCTGCTCGGCCTCCTCCAGAGACATGCGCTCGGCGGGGTTCTTGCGCAGCAGGCCGAGCAGCACGGGGGCGAGCACGCCGGCGCGGGCCAGCGGCTCGGGTTCGGCGTGCAGGACCGCGCCGAGCGTGGCCAGCGCGTGCTCCCGGTGGAAGGGGGAGTGGCCCTCGACCGCCATGTACAGCGTCACGCCCAATGACCACAGGTCGGAGGCGGGTCTGGCCTGGCCGCCGGCCGCCCGTTCCGGGGCCATGAAGGCGGGGGTGCCGATGAGGACGCCGGTTCTGGTGACGGGGGCCTCGTCCTCGGTGGTGGCGATGCCGAAGTCGGTGAGCACCGCCCGGCCGTCCTCGGTCAGCAGCACGTTGTCCGGTTTGACGTCCCGGTGCAGCACGCCCGCCGCGTGCGCGGCGCGCAGCGCCTCAAGCAGTTGCAGCCCGATGGCGGCGACCTTGCGCGGCGGCAGCGGGCCGTCGGCGCGTACGGTCTCGCCCAGGGTGCGCGAGTGGACGAGCTGCATGACGATCCACGGATGGCCGCCCTCCTCCAGCACGTCGTACACGGCCGCCACTCCCGGGTGCGCCACCCGGCCGGCCGCCCGCGCCTCGCGGAACGTCCGTACGGCGAACACCTCGCGCTCGGGATCGGTCAGATCGGGCGGCGGCAGCACCTCCTTGACGGCCACGTCCCGGCCGAGCACCTCGTCGTGCGCCTGCCAGACGGTGCCCATGCCGCCCTGGCCGATCGTCCTGAGCAGGCGATAGCGGCCACCGACGATCCCCGCAGAATCGGACATGCACGGCGACTACCCGAGAAACATCCGGACAAGCGCGGTGACGACGGCCGCGGCGGCCAGGATGACCAGGAACGGCGCCCGGAGCAGCAGCGCGACCACGGCGGCGGCGAGTCCCGCCGTACGGGCGGGGTCGAAGGCGGGCCTGCCCTGCTCGGTGAACATCTGCACCGCGATCAGCGCCGCGAGCAGCGCCACCGGCACCAGCTCGGCGAACCTGCGCATCGCCGGATGGTCCAGCACCCGGCGCGGCGCGGCCAGCCCGGCCAGTTTGAGCGCGTAACAGCCCAGGCAGACCGCGACGATCGCCCACCACAACGTCATCGCACCATCACCACCAGCACCGCCACCGCCGACAGCAGCACCGGGACGCCCGGCGGGAAGAACGGGCTGGCCGCCAGCGCGACCGCCGCGCCGGCCACGGCCAGTACGCGCAGCCGTCCGCTGGCCGCCAGGCGCGGCCACAGGATGGCCAGGAACGTGGCCGGGCCCACGGCGTCGAGGCCGAGCACGCGGGGATCGCCGAGGAAGGACGTGCCGACCGCGCCGGCGAGGGTGGTGAGGTTCCAGGCGACGTACAGGCTGGCGAAGGTGGTGACGAAGCCGGTGCGCGCCGACGGCTCGTCCGGCTGGGCCAGCGTGACGGCGGTGGTCTCGTCGATCACGCCGTGCGCGGCCAGCAGCCGGCGCGGGCCGCGGACGTTGAGCAGGTCGGCCAGACGCAGGCCGTAAAGGGTGTTGCGGCCGCCGAGCAGCAGCGCGCCCGCGGCCGCCGCCATCAGGTCCCCGCCCGCGCCGACCGCGCCGGCCAGCGCGAACTGCGAGGCGCCGGTGAACGCCAGCAGGCTCAGCACGCACGCCTGCGGCACGCTGAGCCCGGCGGTGATCGCCGCCGCACCGAACGCGAGGCCGGACAGCCCCACGGCCAGGCCCACACCCAGGCCGTCCCGCAGCGCGGCGGAACGGTGAGTTGTCTGTTGCATGGGATGAAGACTATGAAACGGGCAAAAGTCCGGTCTTGTACGTTCCTGCGGCTCGCTGGTACGCGGCGGGCGGCACGCCGACGACCCGCTTGAAGTGCCGGTTCAGGTGGGCCTGGTCGGTGAAGCCGACGTCGGCGGCCACCTGCGCCGGGCGTACACCCTGCTGGAGCAGGCGGCGGGCCTGCCGGATGCGCAGCGAGGTGAGGTAGGCGTGCGGCGGCAGTCCCGTCACGGCCTTGAACGCGCGCAGCAGCGGGAACGGCCGCACCCCCACCGCCTCCGCCAGCGCCTCCAGGGTGGGCGGGTCGAGCAGGCTCTCGTGCAGCAGCGCGACGGCCTCGCGGACCGCCTGCCGGCCCGCGTCCGGCGCGCCCGTGCTCGGCCTGGGGGCGGCGTACCTGCTCAGCAGCCGGGCGAACAGCGTGCGCGACAACGTGGACGCCGCCAGCGCGTCGCCGCGTTCGGCCGCCTGGTGCGCCCGTCCGAGCAGCGCCGCCACCTCCGGGTCGCGTACCACCTGCTCGGGGAAGTACGGGGTGGCGAGCGGCGCGTCCAGCTCGGCCGCGATCCCCGCCAGCGCCTCCACCGACGGATAGAGCATCCGGTACGCCCACCCGCCCGGGGTGCCCGCCTGGCCGGTGTGCACCGAGTCCGGGTTGACCAGCACCAGCTCGCCCGCGCCCGCCCGATGGAGGGTGCCGCGGTAGTCGAACTCCTCCACGCCCGACACGATCAGGCCGATGGCGTAGCCGTCGTGGACGTGACGGGAGAAGCGGTGGGTGACGTAGCGGGCCTTGAGCAGGTCGGTCTCGGGGACCGCCGGATTCCGCCAGAACCGGGCCCGTTCCGTCGCGCCGTCATCCGCCGGGCTCATGCCGCGCTCATTCCCGGCTCATCCGCACTCATACCAGCCGTTCCGCCTCATTCTGGGCGGAAGGTCTTGGCGAAGGTGTCGAACCAGTGGCGGTCGGCGGCCCAGCGGGCGTCGGAGGTCTCCCAGTACAGGGCGTAGGGGCGGCCGGCGGCGGTGTGGAAGCCGCGGTTGATCACGTGGATGAGCCGGCCGTCGCGCATGCGGGTGAACTCCCAGTCGGCGGCGCGCAGTCCCAGGTAGGAGGTGGGGGTGATGCCGATCCGGGTGTAGCGGTCGAACTCGCCCTTGGCCTCGATCTCCTTCTCCAGGCCGATCCAGTGTTGCTCGGGGTCCTTCCACGGGATGTCGGGGACGGTCCACTCGATGATCATGACGCCGGTGGTGCCGGGGCCGGAGACGCGGATGCTGTCCCTGGACGGGGTCTTGACGGCCTGCCACGCCTTGGGCACGGCGACGGAGAAGTGGCCGGCGGCGCTGGTGAGGGTGCGCCAGCCGGCGGGCACCGGGCGGGCCGTGACGGTGGGCGTCGGCTGGTCCGACGGGTCCCCGCTGGGCTCCCCGCCGGGCTCCTCGGTCGGTTGCTGCGTCGGGTCCTTCGTCGGTTCCTGCGTCGGCTTCTGCGTGGCCGGCTCGGTCCGGCCGTCGGCCGTCGGGGTGGGGGTGGTGGCGCCCGCGAGCTGGTCGTAGAGCAGCACGCCGCCACCGCCCAGGAGCGCCAGGGCGGCCACCGCGGCGGGCACCACGATCCGCAACGTCCTGCCGCGCCGCCGCTCCGGGCCACCCGGGACGGTGTGGCGCGGCACCTGCTGCCCGCCCGTGACGGGCCGAGAGTCCTGCGGGGTGAGGTAGGGGCCGCCGGGCGTGGGGTACGGACCACCGGGGGTCGGATGGGAAGGGCCGGGGGTGGGTGGGGCCTGGGGTGGGAACTGGGTCGACCACATGGGGGTCTGGTCGGCCGGCAGGGGCTGGCCGGTGGCGACCTGGTGGAGCAGGCGGGCGGCCTCTCCCGCGGGCATCCTGGCCGCCGGGTCCCGCCGCAGCAACCCCATGATGACCGGCCGCAACGCCCCCGCGCGTACCGGCGGTTCGGGCTCGTCGCGCAGCACCGCCGCCACCGTGGCCGCCCACGAGTCGCGTTTGAACGGCGGGCGCCCCTCCACCGCCGCGTACAGCGTCGCGCCCAGTGACCACAGGTCGGACTCGGGCCGGGCGGGCTCGCCGTTCAGCCGCTCCGGCGGCATGTACGCGGGCGTGCCCACCAGCCCGCCGGTCGCCGTCAGGCCCGCCTCGGCCTCCATGGCGGCGATGCCGAAGTCGGTCAGCACGACCCGGCCGTCGTCGGCCAGCAACACGTTCTCGGGCTTCACGTCACGGTGGAGCACCCCGGTGGCGTGGGCGGCCCGCAGCGCGTCGAGCACCCGGCCGCCGACCATCGCCACCAGCGGGACGGGGAGCGGGCCGCGTTCGCCGATCACCTCGGCCAGGGAGCGGGACCGTACGAGCTGCATGACGATCCACGGCCGGCCGTCCTCCTCGACGACGTCGTGGATGACGATCACCGACGGGTGGTCGAGGCGGCCGGCCGCCCTGGCCTCCCTGATGGTCCTGCGGTTGAGGTCGGCCCGCTTGGCATCGCCCACGCCCGTGTAGCGGACCTCCTTGATCGCCACCGTACGGTCGAGCAGCTCGTCGTAGGCACGCCAGACCACCCCCATGCCGCCCTCTCCGAGGGGCTCGATGAGGCGATACCGGTTGCTGACCTGCCTTTCCACGCAGGGAAGCCTACTTGGCGGGCTTGAAGGTCGCGGCGAAGCCCTCGAAGAAGTGGTAGTCCTTCTTCCAGTGGCTGTTGAGGGTGTGCCAGTAGATGGCGTACGCCCTCCCGTTGTCGGTGGTGAAGCCGCGGTCGCGCACCCGGGTCTTTCCCGTGTCGGTGTTCCAGGTGAAGTCCCAGTCGGCGGCGGCCTTCATGTAGTCGACCTTCTTGATGCCGAGCTTCTTGTAGCCGCCGAAGTTGTTCTTGAGCGACGGCTCCTGCCTCTTCCAGTCCTTGTACGGGTCCTTGCCCGGCTTGGCCGCCTCCTCGATCATGAGGTAGGCGTTCGAGGCGCCGCCCGGGCCCTTGAACTTGACCTGCCGGCCGCCGCGGTCCCAGACGTCCCAGCCCTTGGGCAGCCCGATGGAGAAGCCGAGCTGCTTGTCCTTGTACATCTTCCAGCCGCTGGGCAGCGGGCCGGCCTCGTCGGTCTTGTCCGGCGTGGCCGTCGGCGTGGCCGTGGCCGTGGCCGACGGCGAGGCCGGCTGCGACTCGGTGCCCGACTTGGGGTCGGAGGCGGAGGCCGAGGGCTGAGCCTTGGAGGACTGCCTGGCCTGCGGAGGCCTGGAGGCCGGCTCCTCGGGGGCCGAGCTCAGCCCGAGGTAGCCGCCGATCCCGGCGACCAGCACGACCGCCGCGGCGGCCGCGGCGATCAGCCCGTACTTGCGTCCCTCCTGCCGGGAGGCCACCGTGGGCCGGCCCGTGGGCGCGCCTTCCTCGGGCGAGGGCGTGAGCCGCCGGCCGGTCTCGACGGGCGGCGGCGTCGCGGCGGCCCTGGATCGCGGCCTGGGGACGGGTTTGGGCAGGTCGGGGTCGGTCGGGGTGTCGTCCTCGTCCTCGACGGGCGCGGGCACGCGCAGCTTCTGCCTGGGGAAGCGCCTGGTCTCCGGCGGGCTCGCCGCCTCGATGGCCTCGCGCAGCAGCCGCGCGGTCTCCTCGTACGACAGGCGCTGCACCGGCTCCTTGACCAGCAGCCCGCTGATCACGTCGGTCAGCGGGCCCGCGTGCGGCGCGGGGTCGGGCTCGTCGGTCAGGACGGCGTGCATCGTGGCCAGCGCCATGCCGCGCTCGTGCGGCGAGCGGCCCTCGACGGCCGTGTAGAGCGTCGCGCCGAGCGACCACAGGTCGGACTCGCGGCGCGCGGGCAGGCCCTTGAGCCGCTCGGGCGCGATGAACGCCGGGGTGCCGGCCAGGCCGGTCACGGTGAGCTGCGTCTCGGTCTCCAGCGTGGCGATGCCGAAGTCGGTCAGCACGACCCGGCCGTCGTCGGCCAGCAACACGTTCTCGGGCTTGACGTCGCGGTGGAGCACGCCGGACTCGTGCGCGCGGTGCAGCGCGTCGAGCACGGCCACGCCGATCTCGGCCACCCGCTTGGGCGGCAGCGGCCCCTCCTGCTTGATCACCGCCCCGAGGGAACGCGACTGCACGAGCTGCATGACGATCCAGGGCCGGCCGTCCTCCTCGATCACGTCGTGGACGACGATCACGTTGGGGTGCTCGAACCGGGCCGCGGCGCGCGCCTCGCGCATCGTACGCCGGTTGAGCAGCTGCACCTCGTCGCCCAGGGCGGCGGCGTAGCGGACCTCCTTGACCGCGACCGTGCGGTCGAGGAGCTCGTCGTGGGCACGCCAGACGATTCCCATGCCGCCCTTGCCGATGGGCTCCTGGAGCTGGTACCGGCCGGCGATGCGGCGTCCGTCCTGCTTGCGATCCGACATCAACGGCCTCAAACCCTCCCTCTCGGCCAAGAAATACTCCCATAGCGAGGGATCATCGGCGACTCGCCGGAAGGTCAGTCCGCGATGTGAGAAGGAACGTCCAGCAGGTGGAGGGGCGGTGTAAGGTTCAGACATGACTTGTCGCTACACGTTTATCGAGCCGGCTCCGGGAGGGCCGGTCGTCAGCTAGCGACCACCTGGAGTCGGCACAAGGCAGAGACGCCCCGTCTCTGCCTTTTTGGTTTTCCTGCCGGCTTCGCGGGGCCGGCCCGAGTGGGGAGTCGAGATGACATCGACCTTGGAACGGCACATGGTGACGATCGGCGGCCAGCGTGTGGGTGACGGCCCGGCCGTGGTGCTCGGCGGACGGGTGAGCCTGCGCCCTCATCGGGGGCAGGCGGACGCGCGTGAGGTGCTGCGGGAGCGGGCCACGCTGGCCGAGCCGTACTCGGCGGCGGACCTGCCGGCGATCGCGGCGCTCGCCGACGCCGTGGTGGTGGGCGCGTCGTGGACGCGGGACATCCCGCTGGTGCGCGCCGCGGCCGGGCTCGGCCTGCCGGTGGTGGTGGAGCGGCGGCCGTCGGCCTCGGTGGAGGAGTGGGTGGAGCTGGCCGGCTACTGCGCGGCCGAGGGCAACGACCAGGTGGTCCTGTGCGAGGGCGGCCGGCTGGACCTCGGGGTGCTGCGGGCCGCGCGGGCGGTGTCGGGGCGCCCGGTGCTGGCCGACGTCTCGCACGACCCGGGGTTGTCGGCGGCGGCGGTGGCGGCGGGCGCGGACGGTCTCGTCGTCGCCGGTCCCTCGCGTACCGCGCCGCAGGAAGGCGGCGCGGCCGGCCAGGCAGGCGCGGGTGCTGTCGGGGTGGCGGACCTGCGGGCGGCCGAGGAGGCCGTGACGCTGGTCGGGGCGCTGCTGCGGCCCGAGTCGCCCGGCACGCTGGCCGAGTGCAGGGAGGCGATCGATCGGGTGGACGCCGCGCTGGCCACCCTCCTGGAGCGCCGGGCCGCCCTGGCGGGCGTCGTGCAGCGGCTCAAGCCCGTCGGCGGGTTCGCCGGACGGGACCTGGCACGGGAGCGGGCGCTGGTGGCCAGGATGGCGACGCGGGCGCCCCAGCTCGGGGAGGAGCGGCTGGCGGCCGTCATGAACGCCGTCATCGAGGCCGGCCTCCACCTGTCGGAGGAACGCGCCCGCCCCTGACCCGGCCCGCCCGGGAGCCGGTCAAGGGGCGGTCATCCGGAAGTTGTGGAGGGGCCGGCCGGGGCCGGCGGCGATCTGGCGGTTGATCAGCTCGGCGAAGCGGCGGTAGCCGTCGCCGGTCGGGTGGTAGCTGCGGGCGTTGACGGTGAGGGCGTCCACGTCCAGGGCCAGGCTGTTGAGGTACGGCTGCGCGGTGCCGGCCTCGTGGCCGGTGAACGCCTCGTAGGCGTCCACGTACTCCACGCTTCCGGGGGCGCCGAGGCCGTCGAGGCCGCGGTCGTACTGGGCCGTCACGGCGCCGACCGTGTCGTTGAGCTTGCGGGTCACGGTGTTCAGCCACCGCTGGTCGGCCACGCCCAGGTTGTCGACGGCCTGGGACGGAGAGGCGGGGAACGGCCTGGGGTAGCCGAGGACGATGACCCGGGCCCGCGGCGCGCGGGCGCGCAGCTCGCCGAGCACCTTGAACAGGCTGGGCCGCAGCTCGTCGATGCGCCGGGCGACCTCGGCGTCCTGGTCGACGCAGGCCGACGACCACGGCAGCTTGACGATGCAGCCCGTGAGGACGTCGGTGAACCCGGCGTCGTTGCCGCCGATGCTCAAGGTGATCAGGCTGGCCGAGGGGTCGACGCGGGTGATCTGGGGTTGCTGGCCGTACTGGCCGGACAGGAGCTGGCGGGTGGTGGCGCCGCTGCAGGCGTAGAAGGCGTTGCCGCCGCTGAAGTCGTGGGCGCCGGCCACCAGCGGGACGTAGGAGCCGCGGGCGCGGTGGCAGCGGTCGGCGCCGCCGTTGACCGGGCTGCCGTCCTGCTCGTAGACGCCCTCGCCGGAGGAGTAGGAGTCGCCGAGTGCGACGTACGTGCCGCTCAGCGCGACCTGGACGGGCGTCAGCCGGGTCAGCCGCGGCAGGCGGCCGCGCGGCTCCTGGAGCGGGTCCGTGGCGCAGCCGGGGGAGAGCACGGCGCAGGCGAGCTTCGGGTAGACGCCCAGCGGCACGCCGGCCAGCGCGAGCGCGGCCCCCAGGGCGGCGGCCACCGCCACCACCCGCACGACCCCCCACCGCTTCACGGCGGGCGCCTCGGGAGGCGCGGGCGCCGTCTCGGGGGGCGCCGTCTCAAGGGGCGCGGGATCCAGTGTGTCGTCCAGCTTGTCCAGTGTGGCCTCCCCCGAGCGGCGACTCCTGCCCGGACGAGACTAACCCGCCTCCTGCGTGGCCGGCCGCGGCCGACGGCGGCGGCGTACGGCCGTCCAGCCGAGCGCGATGGCCGCGACCAGGGCCGGGATCAGGAAGAACGCCACCTGCTGATCGCGGTCGGCGAACGGCATCAACAGGACGACCAGCGCCAGGAACCCGAGCGTCAGCCAGTTGGTGTACGGCGACCCCGGCATCGGGAACGACGACCGGTGCCCCGTCCCGCGCAACCGCATCTGGCAGTACACCAGCACCCCCCAGGTGCTGATCACCCCCAGCGAGGCGACGGCGGTGGCGATGTTGAAGGCGCGCTCGGGCAGGTAGTAGAACAGCGCCACGCCGCCCAGGAACATGGCCGCGGTGAACACGATCCCGCCGATCGGCACGTGACGGGAGCTCAGCGCGGCGGCGAAGGCGGGCGCCTCCCGCTTGGTGGCCATCGAGCGCAGGATGCGGCCGGTGGCGTACAGGCCGGAGTTGCAGGACGAGAGCGCGGCCGTGATCACGACGAGGTTCATGGCGTCGGCCGCCCACGGCACCCCCAGACCGGCGAAGAACGTGACGAAGGGCGAGGTGCCCGCGCTGTAGGCCGTCCACGGCAGGACCATCGCCAGCAGCAGCACCGAGCCCACGTAGAAGATCGCGATGCGCCAGATCACGCCGTTGATCGCCCGCGGCATGACCTCGTGGGGCCGGGCGGTCTCGCCGGCGGTGATGCCGACCAGCTCGATCGAGGCGTAGGCGAACACCACCGACTGCAGGCTCATCAGCACCAGCGGGAAGCCCGTGGGGAGGAAGCCGCCGTGCGCGACCAGGTTGGCCGGCCCCGCCTCGCCGACGGCGAACACCACCAGCACCAGCGCGACCACCAGGAAGATCACGATGGCCACCACCTTCAGCATCGCGAACCAGAACTCCAGCTCGCCGAACAGGCGGACCGACAGCAGGTTGACCGCCAGCACGAACCCCAGCGCGAGCAGCGCCGTCAGCCACTGGGGGAAGCCGGAGGCCCAGTAATGGATGTACGCGGCGATGGCGGTCAGCTCGGCGATGCCGGTGAAGGCCCAGTTGACCCAGTACATCCAGCCGCTGGCGAAGGCCGCCCAGGGGCCGATGAACTCACCGGCGTACTCGACGAAGGAGCCCGAGGCGGGACGGTAGAGCACGAGCTCCCCGAGCGCCCGCATGACGAAGAAGGCGGCCAGCCCGGCGGCGGCGTAGGAGAGCACGAGCGCGGGCCCGGTGGCGGCCAGCCGGCCGCCCGCGCCGAGGAACAGGCCCACCCCGATCGCGCCGCCGATCGCGATCATCTGGATCTGGCGGTTGCCCAGCGCGTGGCTGTATCCCTCGTCGGACTGCGTGCGCACCCGGTGTCTCCTTCATTACTTTGCGTGAGGGAGACGATATCGAGGCCGGTGGCCGCGCCGCTTCCGGCGCGCCGGTCGGGCGGGGCGCGCGAGGCGGCTCCGGGATGTCGGTCCGGCCCACTAGAGTCGGAGCGCACCATCGCATCCAGACCCGGGGAGGCGCCGCTCCATGTCGTCCAGCGACTCGTTCGTCCATCTGCATGTGCACACCGAATACTCCATGCTCGACGGGGCCGCGCGGCTCAAGCAGATGTTCAAACAGGTCGGCGACCTGGGCATGCCCGCCATCGCGATCACCGACCACGGCAACATGCACGGCGCGTACGACTTCTATCGCCAGGCCACGGCCGCCGACATCAAGCCGATCATCGGCATCGAGGCCTACGTCGCGCCGGAGTTGCGGCACAACAAGAAGCCGGTGTTGTGGGGCGAGCCCCACCAGAAGAAGGACGACGTCTCGGCGGGTGGCTACTACACCCACATGACGATCTGGGCGCGCAACAAGACCGGCCTGCACAACCTCATGAAGCTCAGCTCGCGCGCCTACACCGAGGGCTTCGTGCGCAAGTGGGCGCGCATGGACGCCGAGATCCTGGCCGAGCACTCCGACGGCCTGATGGCCACCACCGGCTGCCCGTCGGGCGAGGTGCAGACGCGGCTGCGGCTCGGCCAGTACGACGAGGCGCTCAAGGCTGCTGCGAAATATCAGGACATCTTCGGCAAGGACAACTTCTTCCTGGAGATCATGGACCACGGGCTCGACATCGAGCGCCGGGTCCGCGACGGCCTGACCCGCATCAGCGCCGACCTCGGCATCCCGCCGCTGGTCACCAACGACTCCCACTACACCTACGAGTCCGACGCCTCCTCCCACGAC
Organism: Nonomuraea spiralis; assembly: GCF_014648435.1. Classification (GTDB taxonomy): domain Bacteria; phylum Actinomycetota; class Actinomycetes; order Streptosporangiales; family Streptosporangiaceae; genus Nonomuraea; species Nonomuraea spiralis. Next base: position 26,573 of record NZ_BMRC01000006.1, on the reverse strand, counting down.
GCCCTCCTGTGCATCCAGACGGGCAAGCAGCTCTCCGACCCCGACCGCTTCCGCTTCGACGGCTCCGGCTACTACATCAAGACCGCCGACGAGATGCGCGCGGTCGACTCCTCCGACCTGTGGGCCGAGGGCTGCCGCAACACGCTCCTGGTGGCCGAGAAGGTCGACCCGGCCGGGTTCTTCGAGTTCAAGAACCTCATGCCCACCTACCCCATCCCCGACGGCATGACGGAGAGCGAGTTCTTCCGCGCCACCGTGTGGGAGGGCATGGACCGCCGCTGGCCCGAGGGCTACGACGCCGAGCACAAGAAGCAGGCCGACTACGAGATCGGCATCATCGAGCAGATGGGCTTCCCGAGCTACTTCCTCGTGGTCGCCGACTTCATCATGTGGGCCAAGCAGAACGGCATCCCGGTCGGCCCGGGCCGTGGCTCGGCGGCCGGCTCGCTGGTGGCGTACGCGATGGGCATCACCGACCTCGACCCGCTCCCGCACGGCCTGATCTTCGAGCGCTTCCTCAACCCCGACCGCGTCTCCATGCCCGACGTCGACATCGACTTCGACGAGCGCAGGCGCGGCGACGTCATCCGCTACGTGACCGAGAAGTGGGGCGCCGACAAGGTCGCCATGATCGCCACGTTCGGTACCATCAAGGCGAAGGCCGCCATCAAGGACGCCGGTCGCGTCCTGGGCTATCCCTACGCGCTGGGCGACAAGGTGTCCAAGGCGTTCCCGCCGGCCGTGATGGGCAAGGACATCCCGCTGTCGGGCATCTTCGACAAGGACCACCCGCGCTACAACGAGGCCGGCGAGCTGCGCAAGCTCTACGAGGAAGACGTCGACGTCAAGTCGACGATGGACCTCGGAAAGGGCCTGGAGGGCCTGATCAGGCAGACCGGCGTGCACGCCGCCGGCGTGATCATGTCCCGCGAGGTGATCACCGACCACATCCCGATCATGCGCCGCGACTCCGACGGCGCGATCATCACGCAGTTCGACTACCCGACCTGCGAGACGCTCGGCCTGCTGAAGATGGACTTCCTGGGCCTGCGCAACCTCACGATCATCGACGACTGCCAGAAGATGATCGAGTCCACCACCGGCGAGCAGATCGACCTGCTGAAGCTGCCGCTCGACGACCGCAAGACGTACGAGCTGCTGGGCAGGGGCGACACTCTGGGCGTGTTCCAGCTCGACGGCGGCGGCATGCGCTCGCTGCTGCGGCTGATGAAGCCCGACAACTTCGAGGACATCTCGGCCGTCGGCGCCCTCTACCGTCCCGGCCCGATGGGCGCCAACTCCCACACCAACTACGCCCTGCGCAAGAACGGCCAGCAGGAGATCACCCCGATCCATCCGGAGTTCAAGGAGTCGCTGGCCGAGATCCTCGACACGACCTACGGCCTGATCGTCTATCAGGAGCAGGTCATGGCCATCGCGCAGAAGGTCGCCGGGTTCTCGCTCGGCAAGGCCGACCTGCTGCGCCGCGCGATGGGCAAGAAGAAGAAGTCCGAGCTGGACAAACAGTTCGAGTCCTTCGAAGGGGGCATGAAGGACAACGGCTACTCGGCCGCTGCCGTCAAGACCCTGTGGGACATCCTGCTGCCCTTCTCCGACTACGCCTTCAACAAGGCCCACTCGGCCGCCTACGGACTGATCTCCTACTGGACGGCCTACCTCAAGGCCAACTATCCGGCCGCGTACATGGCGGCGTTGTTGTCGAGCGTGAAGGACGACAAGGACAAGTCGGCCCTCTACCTCAACGAATGCCGCCGCATGGGCATCAAGGTGTTCCCGCCGGACGTCAACGACTCCGACTTCGACTTCACCCCGCGCGGCACCGACATCCGCTTCGGCCTGTCGGCGGTGCGCAACGTCGGCGGCAACGTCGTCGACGGCATCATCTCGGCGCGCAAGTCCAAGGGCCGCTTCGGCGACTTCAAGGACTTCCTGCGCAAGGTGCCCGCGATCGTGTGCAACAAGCGCGTGATCGAGTCGCTGGTCAAGGCCGGGGCCTTCGACGCGCTCGGCCACGTGCGCAAGGGCCTGGTCATGGTGCACGAGCAGGCCGTCGACGCCATCATCGACATCAAGAAGAACGAGGCCATCGGCCAGGACTCCCTGTTCGGCGCGATCGACGGCGGCGAGGACCAGACCTTCGACGTGCAGATCCCGGTGGGGGAGTGGGACAAGAACACGCTGCTGCAGTTCGAACGCGAGATGCTCGGCCTCTACGTCTCCGACCATCCGCTGTTCGGCGTGGAGCACATCCTGGCCGCGGGGGCCGACTGCTCGATCGCCGCCGTCCAGGACGAGAGCCGGGCCGACGGGCACGTGGTGACGGTGGGCGGCATCCTGAGCGGGGTGCAGCGCAAGGTCACCAAGAAGGGTGACACGTGGGTGCTCACCCAGCTCGAGGACCTCGAAGGCGCGATCGAGGTGATGATCTTCCCGTCGTCGTACCAGCTGTGCTCGACGATCCTGGCCGAGGACGCGATCGTCTTCGTCAAGGGGCGCATCGACAAGCGTGAGGACGTCGCGAAGATCATCGCGATGGAGGTGACCGCGCCCGACCTGACCCAGGAGGCGGGCGGGCCGCTGCTGGTGAGCCTGCCGCTGACCCGGTGCACGCCGCCGGTGGTCGGGCGGCTGAAGGAGATCCTCACCACGCATCCGGGCACGTCCGAGGTGCACCTCCAGGTGCACAACGGGCCCAGGACCACCGTCATGCGGGTCGACGACCGGCTGCGCGTCACGCCGTCGCCGGCGCTGATGGGCGACCTCAAACAACTCCTCGGCCCCGCCTGCCTCGGCGCCTGACCCCTCCGCCCCCCGAGCCCCCGCCGGTTGTCGGGGGGTGACAAGGGAGGTGGGGCGGGTGGGGTGATGTTGCCGTCGTCAGGCGGGCGCGGCTGGGGCAGGATCGCAGGGTGAGCGAACTGCACTATCTGACCGCGACGGAGATGGCCCACCTCGTCAGGACCGGGCAGCTGAGCGCCGTGGAGCTGCTCCAGGCCCACCTCGACCGGATCGAGCAGGTCAACCCCGAGGTGAACGCCATCGTGACCCTGGTGGCCGAACGGGCGCTGGAGGCGGCGGCACGGGCCGACGCCGCCGAGCCCGTGGGGCCGCTGCACGGCGTCCCGGTCGCCCACAAGGACCTGGTGGACACCGCGGGCATCCGCACCACGTACGGCTCCCCGCTGTTCGCCGCGAACGTCCCGGGCCGAGACGACCTGATCGTGCGCCGGCTGCGCGCCGCCGGGGCGATCACGATCGGCAAGACGAACACCCCCGAGTTCGGCACCGGCTCGCACACCGTCAACGAGGTCTTCGGCGCCACCAGGAACCCCTACGACCTCGGCAGGTCCGCCGGCGGCAGCAGCGGCGGGGCCGCGGCGGCCCTGGCCACCGGCATGGTCCCGCTGGCCGACGGCTCCGACATGGGCGGCTCGCTGCGCAACCCCGCCTCCTTCTGCAACGTGGTGGGCCTGCGTCCGACGCCGGGCCGCGTCCCCGACCCGAGCGACACGGCCGCCTGGTACACGCTGGCCGTGCCGGGGCCGATGGCGCGGACGGTCGACGACCTCACGCTGATGCTCGGGGCCGTCGCCGGGTTCGACGCGCGGTCGCCGTTCGCGATCAAGGAGGTGTTCGCGCCCGAGCCCGAGCAGGGGGTGCGCGGGATGCGGGTGGCCTGGAGCCCCGACCTGGGCGGGTTGCCGGTGGATCCGCGTACGGCCGCGGTGACCGCGACGGCGCCGGCCGTGTTCGAGCGGCTCGGGGCGCACGTGGAGGAGGTCGCGCTGGACCTGTCCGACGCCGAGGACGCCTTCCGGATCTACCGGGCCTGGTACTACGCCCTGTCCTTCGGCGACCTGACCGGGCTCGGCCCCAACACGAGCTGGAACGTCGAGCGGGGCCGCCTGGTCACCGGCGCCGACCTGGCCCGCGCCGAACGGCTGCGCAGCGGCCTCTACCAGCGGATGGCCGACTTCTTCGACACCTACGACGTGCTGATCGCGCCGGTCAGCCAGGTGCCGCCGTTCCCGGTCGATCAGCCGCACGTGAGCGAGATCAACGGTGAGCGCCTGCCGGACTACCTGGCCTGGATGCGCTCGGCGTACTGGATCAGCGTGCTGCACGCGCCGGCGGCGTCGGTGCCGGCGGGATTCACGCCCGAGGGGCTGCCGGTCGGGGTGCAGATCGTCGGGCGGCCGTTCGCCGACGCCCGGGTGTTGCGCGTGGCCCGCGCGTTCGAGCAGGCCACCGGCCACGGCCTGCGCCGCCCGCCGCTGTGGGGCTAGGGCTCGATCCCGTACGGCTGCCGCAGCGGCGACTCCCGGTAGCCGTGCATGCCTTCGAGCAGCCCGAACAGGCCGACCGCGAGCAGCGGCCAGGCCACCAGCACGCCCTGCGCGGTCAGCTTCAGCGCCCCGGGGACGATCCGCACCCCGGGCTCCGCGGCGGCCTCCACCACGACCGCCCCGATCGTGAAGGTGGACCCGGCCCACAACGTCAGGAAGCTCCCCGCCACCCCGCCCGCGCACAGCCCGAGCAGCACCGCCAGCATCCACCGCCGCCCGGCGAACCACGCCAGGCCACCGCAGAGCAGCCCCAGCGCGCCCGTGATCACCGCGAACCACCCGTCGGCCGCGATCAGCGCCTGCGTGGTGAGATCGGCCAGCACGGGCCCGCGCTCGGTCAGCTGGTACGGCGCCCGCGGCGAGATCGCGGACCAGCTCAGCCCGGCGGCGACCCCGAGTGTGGCGAGTATGAGGACAGTTACCGCAAAAGCGCGTACTTCCCTCGTCACGCCACTCCCCCTCACAACTGCATCCGAACCAGCTCGATGGTATCTCCCGGTTAGGCTCACTTCGTGATTGCAGAAGAGGTCTGGCTGATCGAGCCCTCCGGCCCCCTCCGCGGGGACGTCGTCGTACGGGGCTCCAAGAACGGTGTGTCCAAGCACATGGTCGCGGCCATGCTCGGTGACGGGGAGAGCATCATCGGCAACGCCCCCGAGGTGGGCGAGGTGGGCATCACCGCGGCGATGCTGGAGGCGCTCGGCATCCACGTCGAGATCTCCGGCTCCGAGATCCGCATCGCGCGCGGCGCGGAGATCAGGCCGCGGGTGCCCGACGCGTTCACCGGGCTCAACCGCATCCCCATCCTCATGCTCGGCCCGTTGCTGCACCTGGCGGGGGAGGCGTTCGTCCCGCTGGTCGGCGGCGACCCGATCGGCCGGCGGCCGGTGAACTTCCACGTGGAGGCGCTGCGCCTGATGGGCGCCGAGGTGGAGGTGGGCGACGGCGGCATCTCCGCCAAGGCCAAACGGCTCAACGGCGCCCGGATCGAGTTGCCGTACCCGAGCGTGGGCGCCACGGAGACGATCCTCATGTCGGCGGTGCTGGCCGAGGGCAAGACCGTGCTGAAGAACGCGGCCATGGAGCCCGAGGTGGTCGAGCTGGCGCTGTTCCTGCAGCGGATGGGCGCCAGGATCGAGTTGTCGCCCGACCGCCGGATCGTCATCGAGGGCGTGGAGCACCTGCGCGGCGCCTCGACCTGGCTGACCGGCGACCGCATCGAGGCGTTCTCCTACCTGGCGGCCGGGCTGGTCACCGGGGGAGAGGTACGCGTGCACGGCTGCCCCCAGGACCGCCTGGTCACCGCCATCACCACGCTGGCCAGGATGGGCGCCGAGTTCGACATCAACGACGAGTACCTGTGCGCCACCGCGCCGCCCGAGGGCCTGCGCTCGGCGGCCGTGCAGACCGACACCCACCCCGGGTTCATGACCGACTGGCAGACGCCGCTCATGGTGTTGTTCACGCAGAGCCAGGGCATGTCGGTGCTGCACGAGACGGTCTTCGAGAACCGCCTGGTCTACGTGCCCGCGCTGCAGAAGATGGGCTGCGAGATCGAGGTGTTCGACCAGTGCCTGGGCGGGCCCGCCTGCCGCTACCACGACACCAACGCCCGCCACTCGGCCGTGGTGCGCGGGGTGTCCAAGCTCCGGGGCGCCGACGTGACGCTGCCCGATATCAGGGCCGGGTTCTCGGCCGTGCTGGCGGCGGCGGTGGCCGACGGGACGTCCACGCTGCGCGGGGTGCACCACATCGAGCGGGGGTACCACAGGCCGTACGAGCAGTTCGCCTCGCTTGGTCTGAACATCCGTAGAGAACGGTAAAGAGCGAGGAAGCGGGCGTTTGCCGCTGATCTGCTGGTTGCAGATCATCTGCGTGACCGTACTCAGATCCATCGCCGGACTCGCCATGGCGGGGGCGCTCGGCGGGGTGCTGGCGGCGGCACTGGCCGTACCAGTGGTGAGCGGCGGCGGGCTGGCCGCCAAGAACGTCGTCGACACCTTCGTCGACCTGCCGCCCGCGCCGCGCGAGGAGCCCTTGGCACAGGTGACCAGGCTGCTGGACAAGGACGGCAGGCAGTTCGCCCAGTTCTACGAGGCCAACAGGACGGCCGTGCCGCTCGGGGCCGTCACGCCCGTGATGCGCAAGGCCATCGTGGCCATCGAGGACGCCCGCTTCTACGAGCACGGCGGCCTCGACGTCAGGGGCACGCTGCGGGCGCTGCTCACCAACACGCAGGCGGGCGGCATCCGGCAGGGCGGCTCGTCGCTGACGCAGCAGCTCGTCAAGAACATCCTCGTGGAGAGCGCGCGTACCGACGCCGAACGGGACCGGGCGCGCGCCCCCAACCTGGCCCGCAAGATCACCGAACTGCGGTACGCCCTGGCCCTGGAACGCAAGTACCGCAAGGACGAAATCCTCGAACGGTACCTGAACATCGCCTACTTCGGCGCGGGCGCCCACGGGGTGGAGGCGGCGGCCCGGCGGTTCTTCTCCACCACGGCCTCCAAGCTGACGCTGACGCAGGCGGCCACGCTGGCCGGGGCGGTGCGGATGCCGTACTCGACCGATCCCTCGCTCGGCAGGTCGCACCAGGCGCGGCTGAAGGAGCGGCGCGACCTCGTGCTGGACCGCATGGCCGGGCTCAAGCTGATCACGCAGGCCCAGGCGAGCGCCGCCAAGAGCAGCCCCCTCGCCCTGCGCCTGCGGCCCGAGCCCGGCGGCTGCGGGCAGAGCGCGTACCCCTACTACTGCCTGTACGTCCAGCACGAACTGCTGTCGAACCCGGCGTTCGGCAACACCCCGGCCGAACGGCGGGCCAGGATGACGAGGGGCGGCCTGGTGATCAGGACCGGCCTCGACCCGATCGCGCAGCGCGCCGCCGAGCGCGCCATCCAGCGGCACGTCGCGCCCGAGGACACCGAGGTCGCCGCCGAGGCCATGATCGAGCCGGCGACCGGCCGGATCAGGGCGATGGCGGCGAGCAAGCAGTTCGGCCGCAACCGGGGCAACAAGAAGAACGGCCCCAGAACCACCTTCAACCTCCCCGCCGACGTGGCGCACGGCGGTGGCCAGGGTTTCCAGGCCGGATCGACGTTCAAGGTGTTCACGCTGGCCACGGCGTTGCAGCAGGGCTGGCGGTTCGGCGACGGCTTCATGACGCCGGGGGAGCTGGTGCCCGCGCAGGGCTACCGCAACTGCGCCGGACGCCCGGTCAACGACCCCGAGGCACGCATTCTCAACGCCAGCGGCGAGGGCTCGGGCGGGCCGCACAGCATCGAGACCGGCACCTGGAAGTCGGTGAACATCTTCTACATGATGCTGGAGCGCAAGGTCGGGCTCTGCGCCGTGGTCAAGACGGCCAAGGCGCTCGGCGCGGTGCGGGCCGACGGTGGGCCGCTGCGCGAGGTGCCGACGTTCACGCTGGGCGTCAACGAGATGGACCCGGTGACGGTCGCGGGGGCGTTCGCCACGTTCGCGGCGCGCGGCGTGCACTGCCGGCCGCTGGCCATCGTGGAGATCACCGACCGGAGCGGCCGGCGTACGCACGTGCCGCCCTCCTGCGAGCAGGTCTTGGAACGGCCCGTCGCCGACGCCGTCAACTACGTCCTGTCCGGGGTGTTCGACAAGGGCACCATGCAGGGGCAGAGCATCGGCCGCCCGGCCGCCGGCAAGACCGGCACCAACAACGGCTACACCTCGGCCTGGTTCGCCGGGTACACCCCGGACCTGGCGGCGGCCGTGAGCGTGGGGGACATCCGGGGCTCCTACCGTTACCCGCTGCAGGGCGTGCAGATCGGCGACCAGTACTACGGCGCGGTGCAGGGGGCGTCGCTGCCCGGCCCGATCTGGGTGCAGTCGATGGAGCAGGCGCTGACCAACACCGAGCCGAGGGGTTTCCCCGGACCGGACATGGGCCGCTTCGGCGGCGGGTTCACGCCGGGCCTGAAGGAGGCCGAGGCGGCGGAGGAGAAGAAGAAACGGCCCGGCGAGCGTGCCTTCTTCCGGCACCACCGGCGCCTGTTCGAGTGGCTGCTCGGGCAGCGCCCGCCCGACCCGGGGTTCCGTCGGGGCGGGCAGCGCCCGGCCGATCCGGGGTTCCGCAGGGGCGGGCAGCGCCGGCCCGACCCGGGGTTCCGCCGGCCCCGCCACCGCATGTGGTAGGCGGCCGGCGGGGGGCTCAGCCCGCCTTGCCGATGGGCGCGGTGACCGCGCGGGTGAGGGTGATCAGGTTGTCGGGGGCGGTCTCGATCTGGAGCCCGCGCCGGCCGGCCGAGAAGTAGATCGTCTCGAAGTCGAGCGCGGAGGAGTCGACCACGGTCGGAAGCTGCTTGCGCTGGCCGAGCGGGCTGATGCCGCCCACCACGTAGCCGGTCACGCGTTCGACCTTGGCGGCATCGGCCATGGCGGCCCGCTTGCCGCCCAGCGCCGAGGCCAGGGCCTTGAGGTCGAGCTTGCCCGACACGGGCACGACCGCCACCGCGAGGCCGCTCTCGACCTCGGCCACCAGCGTCTTGAAGATCCTCTCGTACGGCACGCCCAGCGCGTCGGCCGCCTCCTCGCCGTAGGCCTGGGCGCTCGCGTCGTGCTCGTACGGGTGGAGCGTGAAGTCGGCCTTGGCCTTGGTCAGCGCCATGGTGGCCGGAGTGCCGCCGCCCTTGCCCTTGGTTTTGCTCACGTTCCCGAGTGTAGCGAATCTACAATGTAAAGGCGCGGCCCGGGGTGTACCCCAGCGCGCGCCGGAACACGTCGATGAACGCGCTCGCCGAGGCCCAGCCGCAGCGATGGGCCACCACGGTCACCGGCAGGCCGTCGGCGAGCAGCAGCAGGGCGTGGTGCAGGCGGAGCTGGGTGCGCCACTGGGGGAAGCTCATGCCGAGCTCACGGCGGCACAACCGGGCGAGCGTGCGCTCGCTGGTGCCGGCCCGGACGGCGAGCTGGGCCAGCGTACGCCCGTCGGCGGGCTCGTCGTGCAGGATCGCGCAGACGGCGGCCAGCCGCGCGTCCCTGGCGGTGGGCACGTGGAAGGGCTGCTCGGGGGCCCGCCTGAGCCGGTCGAGCAGCACGGCGAGCAGCCGTGCGCGCTCGTCGCCGGTGGGGGCGTCGTCGTCGGTGCAGGCGATGATGAGCTCGCGCAGCAGCGGGCCGACGGCGAGCACGGCGGGCCGGTCGAGGCCGAGCGGGTTGCCGGTGAGGCCGATCAGGCGCAGGTCGGTGCTGCCGTGGGCGCGGTGTTCGTGCACGGTGCCGGCGGGCACCCAGATCGCGCGGTTGGCGGGGGCGACCCAGGTGCCCGCTTCGGTGGTGACGGAGAGCATGCCGGCGCGGGCGTACGCGATCTGGTGCGTGTCGTGCCGGTGGGCGTCGATGCCCGTGCCGGGCGCCAGGGGGCGGCGGCCGGTCGGCGCCACCGGGGTGTGGCGGATGTTCGGCATAGATTGGCATTTTATCGGAAGCAGGCCAGATTCCGCCGGGAAATCATCGGGAGCGTGAACAGGATCTGGTCGCTGGCGGCGGGGCACGCGTGCGTGGACTTCTATCAGGGGGCGGTGCCGGCGCTGGTGCCGTTCCTGGTGGCCGGGCGGGGGTACGGCTATGTGGCGGTGTCGGGGATCGTGCTGGCGGCCACGTTGTCGTCGTCGGTCGTGCAGCCGCTCTTCGGGGTGCTGACCGACCGGTGGCGGATGCCGTGGCTGATCCCGCTGGCCACGGTGGTGGCCGGGACGGGGGTGGCCCTCGCGGGGGTGACGGGCTCGTACGCGCTGACGTGGCTGGCGGCGGCGCTGTCGGGGCTGGGGGTGGCCGCCTACCATCCGGAGTCGGCGCGGCTGGCCAGGATCGCGAGCGAGGGCGGCCACGTGCCGATGAGCTGGTTCTCCCTGGGCGGGACGCTCGGGTTCGCCTCGGCGCCCGTACTGGTGACGCCGCTGCTGTCGGTGTGGGGGCTCGGGGCCTCGCCGCTGCTGGCGGCGCCGGCGGTGCTGGGAGCGGCGCTGACGCTGCCGGCGGTGCGCGCGCTGACCGGCGCGCGTGGCGGGTCGCGGGCGGTCGTGCGGGCCGGCGGCCGTGACGACTGGCCGGGGTTCGCCCGGCTGACGCTGGTGATCGTCTTCCGCTCGGTGGTGTACGTCGGCCTGAGCGCGTTCGTGGCCCTGTACGTCGGCGGTGGCGCGGCGGGCGCGGTGGCGCTGTTCGTGTTGTTCGCGGGCGGCGCGGCGGGCACGGTGCTGGGCGGCCGGCTGGCGGTGCGGTGGGGACGGGTGCCGGCGATGCGCGTGGCCTACGCGGCGGCCGTCCCCGCGGTGGCCGGGGTGGTGCTGGCGCCGGGCCCGCTGGTCTACGTCTTCGTCGCGGCCTCCTCCGTCGCCCTGTACGTCCCGTTCTCGCTGCATGTGACCCTGGGCCAGGACTTCCTGCCGAACCGCGTGGGCACGGCCGGCGGCGTCACCCTGGGGCTGGCGGTGAGCGTCGGCGGCCTGACCAGCCCGCTGGTGGGCGCGATGGCCGAGGCCACCACGCTGCGGACGGCGCTGGCCTGCCTGATCGCCTTCCCGGTGCTGGCCTGGCTGCTGGCGCGCACGCTGCGGGAACCGGCGCCGGAGCCCGCCTAACCGGCGGTGCGCAGGCGGACGACGGCGGAGTTGTCGCGCTGGGCGGGGTCCAGGCGGGTGGAGGTGACGTGCATGGTGACCGGCAGGGCGGCGCCGGCGTCGCGGCCGACGGCGAGCTTGGCGGTGAGGCGTACCGGCCGGCCGGGGTGGATGACGTCGATCGTGCACTCGGCCCGCCGGTCGCCGCGGCGGCAGGAGGCGCCGTTGACGGAGGTCAGGGAGGCGCCGGGCGGGAGCGTGACGGTGACGGGCACCTGGGCGGCGGCCATGAGCCCGTGCATGGTGACGGTCGCGGTCACGGTGGCGGTGCCGCCGCGGCGTACGGGCCCGTCGGGGCCGGTCGCGTCGAGGGACAGGGAGTCGTAGACGCCCTGGGGGTCGGCCTCGTGCACGATCGCGCCGTAGCCCTCCAGGTTGAGTGCGGTGGCGACGGAGTTGCCGTCGGGCTCGCCGTCCTCCTTGCCGGAGGACAACACACCGACCAGGTCGCTGCTGCCGCGCACGACCCACGGCCCGCCGCTGTGGCCCTTGGCCAGATGGCAGTTGTACGTCTCCATCCGCCCGGTACGCGCGTCCGTCCCGGCCAGGCGGGCGGCGAGCATGTCGGCCTCGGCGTCCTCCTCGCGGGCCTGCTGGGTACGTCCCAGGCACCACAGCTGGTCGCGGCCGTCGTAGGGGCGGCGGCCGAGCACGCCGGGGTAGCCGGCGGTCGAGATGGTGAAGCGGCCGCCCTCGTTGCGCAGCGGGGTGAAGGCGCCGACGGTGTCCTGGAGCGTCCGGTTCCGGCCGCCGACCTCGACGAGTGCGACGTCGTAGACGGAGTTCCAGTCGCCGCCGGTCCGCCCGGTGTAGGCGTCGGGCTTCCAGGCGCGCCGCCCGCCCCACCTGCCGTACGGTTCGCGCTGCCGCGCGGTGTCGGCGCGGCCGTCGTAGGCGGGGACGAAGGCGAAGTGGGTGTGCCAGCGGCCCTCCCCGGAGCCGTCGGGACTGCTGTAGACGCAGTGGGCGGCGGTGATCACGAGGAGCCGGCTGGCCGAGCGGACGACGGAGGCGGTGCAGGAGTCGTCGCGGCCGGAGCCGTTGACGAAGAACAGCCGTCCGGTGACGCGGCTGCTGTCGTCGGCGGTGTACGGCCGGCGTACCCGCGCGTAGCCGTTGGCGTCGCCTTCGGGGGTGAGCCGTTTGGCGCCCGGTACGCTGCGCCGTTCGGCGGCCCCGCCGGCGGCCCCGCCCCCGGTTGCGCTGAGGGGCAGGTCGACGGCCTTGGCCTTGGCCTGTTTGCCGGGTGTCCAGTAGCGGGCGGAGCGGCCGGGGCGCATGAGCGGTGAGGACGCGGCGCCGGCGTTCTGGCCGGGGGGCCGGGCGTGGGCCTTGAGGGGCGGCGGTTCGGCGGCGGCGGGAGCGGTGGCGAGAGCGGTGGCGAGAGCGGTGGCGAGCGAGAGGGCGGCCAGCGCGGCCGGCGTGGTGACCAGAGTCTTCGACACGATGTCCCCTTGAACGGTCGCAAGCGATTCCGATCACTGTAAGTCACGAATTGATCGCTTAGAGTGCCGAAGCGGGACGTGTCGCGACCGCCTTCGATGGGGGGCGGGCGAGGGCGGTCGCCATGGGTGAGGGCGGTCGCCGTGGGTGAGGGCGGTCGCCGTGGGTGAGGGCGGGCGCCTTCGGTCAGGAGGTCAGCCGGCGGCGGCGTCCCCGGCGGCGTCTCCGGGGCTTCCGGGGGGCAGGAACTCGGCGGTGCCGACGTCGTGCGGTTCGCGGTCGGGGCGCAGGCCGCGCCAGGAGGGGTGGCGCAGGCGGTTGTCGCCGGTCACCTCGGCGTACTGGACCTCGCCGACCACCCGGGGCTCGACCCAGTGGGCGTGGCGGGAGTGCTCGCGCGGCACGGGTTCGTCGAAGGGCGGGCCGGGGCGTTCCAGAGGGGCGAGGAGGTCGTGGAGGTCGCGCAGCATCTGCTGGGTGAAGCCGGTGCCGACGTGCCCGACGTAGAGCAGGCGGCCGTGCCGGTCGTAGGCGCCGAGCAGCAGCGAGCCGATCATGCCGGTCCGCCGTCCGCCGCCGGGTTGCCAGCCGCCGATCACGACCTCGGCGGCGCTGACGTTCTTGATCTTGGTCCATTCGCCGCTGCGCCGCCCCGGCCGGTACGGGGACCCGAGCCGCTTGCACACGATCCCTTCGAGCCCGAGTTGGCGGGAGGAGTCGAAGGCGCGGTCGGCGTGGTCGGCGAACCAGACCGGCACCTCCCAGCGGAAGCCGGGCCGCAGGGTGTTCTCCAGCAGCTCGCGGCGTTCGTTGTAGGGGCGGCCGATCACGCTGTCGTCGTCGAGGTGCAGGATGTCGAAGGCCATGAACGTCACCGGCACGACCCGGGTCAGCTCGGCCACGGCGGCGGGGTTGCGCTGGTGCATCCGGGGTTGCAGCGCGGCGAAGCTGGGCCGTCCGGTCTCGTCGAAGGCGACGATCTCGCCGTCGATCACGGCCGCCCGCCTGCCCGTCGAACCGGCCATGAGCTGCAGTTCGGGGTAGGCGGCGGTGATGTCCTTGTTGTTGCGGGACATCAGGCGCACCGACCCGCCTTCGACGTAGGCGAGGGCGCGGACGCCGTCCCACTTCATCTCCACGGCCCAGCCGGCGCCCTGGACGGAGGTCAGGGTGCCCAGCTGGGCCAGCATCGGCGCGTAGGCCGGCAGCCGCACCATGGACCATGCCGTACCCCGGGCCTCTGATCGACAGTGGCGGGCCGGGGTCTACAAATGGTCAAGTGGCGTGTCTTCTACCAGTTCAGCGAGATCTACGCCGTGTTCGCCCAGTTCGGAGACGGTCGTGCAGTAGCCGCGCAGGTACCTGCGGCCGTTGACGCGGTGTGAGACGCGCAGCAGCGGACGATCGTCGAGGATGATCGCCTCCACCAGGATGCCGCCCGGGCCTCGCCACTGTCCCATGCCGCCAGGGTAGGCGAACGGACATAATGGACAGATAATACGAAAGGCGTGAGGGGGTGGCCGCTGCCGCGCCGAGCAGGGCAAACCAGGGCAAGGTTAATTTGAACTCGCCCAGAGTTTTTCTTGCCTCAAGGTGTTAGACACCTGCCGGGCAGGGCAGAAGGGGGCCACAAGCCATTCCCCTGCTGTGGCCGCGCCCCCGTGGCGGCCACGGCGTCCTGCCCCGGCTTGGCCCGGTCCGGGGCTCGGGCGGCCGCGAGGCGGTGTCGGCGAACGCCGTGCTCGCGGCCGCCCGCTAACGTTCTTGGGCCCCGTCCCGTGCGGGGCCTGTAGGTGTGTCCCGCATGGTGGACAGAACCGGATCCGCGGTCCGGACTCCGTAGACTGTCAGGGTGATTTCCCGTATTGACATGCGCGGTTCCCTTCCGGAGGACCTGCGCGACGTGCTGCCCCGCGCCGAGCTCGACGTCGAGGCCGCCCTGGAGAAGGTGCGGCCCATCTGCGACGACGTGCGCCATCGCGGGGCGGCGGCCGTACGGGAGCTGACCGCCAGGTTCGACGGCGTCGAGATCGCCTCCGCCCGCGTCCCCGCCGCGGAGATCCGGCGGGCGCTCGACGAGCTCGACCCCCGGGTCAGGGCCGCGCTGGAGGAGTCGATCAGGCGGGCCCGGCTGGTCCACCGCGACCAGCGCCGCTCCGACGTCACCACGCAGGTCGTGCCCGGCGGCACGGTGACCGAGCGCTGGGTGCCGGTCGACCGCGTGGGCCTCTACGTGCCCGGCGGCCGGGCCGTCTACCCCTCCAGCGTGGTCATGAACGTCGTACCGGCGCAGGAGGCGGGCGTCGCGTCGCTGGCGGTGACGAGCCCGGCGCAGAAGGAGTTCGGCGGGTTGCCCCACCCGACCATCCTGGCCGCGTGCGCGCTGCTCGGCGTCGACGAGGTCTACTCCGTGGGCGGCGCGCAGGCCGTGGCCATGTTCGCCTACGGCACCGAGGAGTGCCCGCCCGCGACCATGGTGACCGGCCCCGGCAACATCTGGGTCGCCGCCGCCAAGCGCCTGCTCAAGGGCCGCATCGGCATCGACTCCGAGGCCGGTCCGACCGAGATCGCCATCCTGGCCGACGAGACCGCCGACCCGGTGCACGTCGCCGCCGACCTGATCAGCCAGGCCGAGCACGACACGATCGCCGCCGCCGTCCTGGTCACCACCAGCCCCGAGCTGGCCGAGGCGGTCGAGAAGGAGCTGCCGGGCCAGGTCTCGGCCACCCGCCACTCCGAGCGCATCACCGAGGCGCTGGGCGGCCGGCAGTCGGGCATCGTGCTGGTCTCCTCGATCGAGGACGGCATCAAGGTCGTCGACGCCTACGCCGCCGAGCACCTGGAGATCCACACCGCCGGCGCGGCCGAGGTCGCGGCCCGGATCCGCAACGCCGGAGCGATCTTCGTCGGCACGTACGCGCCGGTGTCGCTCGGCGACTACCTCGCCGGGTCCAACCACGTGCTGCCCACGGGCGGCTGCGCCTGCCACTCCAGCGGCCTGTCGGTGCAGTCGTTCCTGCGCGGCATCCACGTCGTCGACTACACCCGCGAGGCGCTGGCCCAGGCGGCCGCCCACGTCTCGGTGCTGGCCGACGCCGAAGACCTGCCGGCGCACGGCGCCGCCGTCCGCGCCCGCTTCGACTGGCGAGTCCCCACGGAGACAGAGTGAAACCCGCTGTGAATCCCGCTGCGAGTCCCGGCGTGAGCCCCGCCGCTGTGACGCTCGACGACCTGCCGATCCGCGACGACCTGCGGGGCCGTTCGCCCTACGGCGCGCCCCAGATCGACGTGCCGGTCCGGCTCAACACCAACGAGAACCCCTACCCGCCCTCGCCCGCGCTGGTCGCCGACCTGGCCGAGGCCGTCGGCGTGAACGCGGCCGAGCTCAACCGCTACCCCGACAGGGACGCCACCGAGCTGCGCGCCGGTCTGGCCGCCTACCTCGGCCACGGGCTGACCACCGAGCAGGTGTGGGCGGCCAACGGCTCCAACGAGGTGCTCCAGCAGATCCTTCAGGCGTTCGGCGGCCACGGGCGCACCGCGATCGGGTTCGAGCCGTCGTACTCGATGCACCCGATCATCACCACCGGCACCAGCACCGAGTGGATCGGCGCCGCCCGCGAGGACGACTTCTCGCTCGCCCCGGGCAAGGCCGTCGCGGCGATCGAGGAGCACCGCCCCGACATCGTCTTCCTCGCCTCGCCCAACAACCCGACGGGCACCGCGCAGCCGTTGTCGACGATCGAGGCCGTGCTCGCCGCCGCGCCGGGCGTGGTCGTGGTCGACGAGGCCTACGCCGAGTTCGCCCGCGAGGGCACCCCGTCGGCGCTCACGCTGCTGCCGCGCCACCCCAGGCTGATCGTCACCCGGACGATGTCCAAGGCGTTCGCCATGGCGGGCACCCGGCTCGGCTACCTGGCCGCGCACCCGGCCGTGGTGCAGGCGCTGCTGCTGGTGCGGCTGCCGTACCATCTGTCGACGCTCACCCAGACGGCGGCGCTGGTGGCGCTGCGGCACCGCGACGAGCTGCTCGGCACGGTCGACGCGCTGCGCCGCGAGCGCGACGCGACGGTGGCGTGGTTGCGCGGCAAGGGGCTCGACGTGGCCGACTCCGACGCCAACTTCGTGCTGTTCGGGCGTTTCCCCGACCGGCGGAAGGTGTGGGAGGGGCTGCTGGCGCACGGCGTGCTCATCCGCGAGGTGGGCCCGCCAGAATGGCTGCGTGTGTCGATCGGCACCGGCGAGGAGATGGCGGCCTTCCGCGCCGCGATGGAGGAGGTTCTGTGAGTCGCGTAGGGCGCGTGGAGCGGGCAACGAAGGAGACCTCGGTCCTGGTCGAGGTCGGCCTCGACGGCACCGGCCTGGTCGACGTCTCGACCGGGGTGGGCTTCTTCGACCACATGCTGGCCCAGCTCGGCAAGCACGGTCTGTTCGACCTGACCGTCAAGACCGAGGGTGACCTGCACATCGACTCCCACCACACGATCGAGGACACCGCGCTGGCGCTGGGCGCGGCCTTCCGCCAGGCGCTGGGCGACAAGTCGGGCATCCGGCGGTTCGGCAGCGCGTCGTGCCCGCTGGACGAGTCGCTGGCCCAGGTCACGGTCGACCTGTCCGGGCGGCCCTACCTCGTGCACACCGAGCCCGAGGGCATGGCCCCGATGATCGGCCCCGACTACGACACGACGATGACCCGGCACATCCTGGAGTCGCTGGTCGCCCAGGCGGCCATCTGCCTGCACGTGCACGTGCCGTACGGGCGCAACGCCCACCACATCGTCGAGGCCCAGTTCAAGGCGCTGGCCAGGGCGCTGCGCGAGGCGTCCGAGCTCGACCCGCGCGCCTCGGGCGTGCCGAGCACCAAGGGCGTGCTATGACCGACAACCTTCTCGCCGGCGTGATGGTGTTCCTCGGGCTGTTCCTCGGCGGAGGCGTGTTCTCGCTGGCCAAGCAGGGCCTCAAGGTGGGCGCCGCGATCTGCGGGCTCGGCGCGGTGATGGCGATCACGGCGGGGGTGTTGTGGTGGTGAGCAAGAAGGTCGTGGTGCTCGACTACGGTTCGGGCAACCTGCGCTCGGCCGAGCGGGCGCTGGCCAGGGTGGGCGCGGACGTCACCGTGACCGCCGACTTCGACGTGGCGCTGGAGGCCGAGGGCCTGGTCGTGCCGGGGGTCGGGGCGTTCGCGGCGTGCATGGCCGGGCTCAGGGCCGTACGCGGCGAGCAGGTCATCGGCCGCCGCCTGGCCGGTGGGCGTCCGGTGCTGGGCATCTGCGTCGGCATGCAGATCCTGTTCGCCAGGGGCGTCGAGCACGGCGTCGAGACCGAGGGCTGCGGCGAGTGGCCGGGCACGGTCGAGCGGCTGGAGGCGCCCGTGCTGCCGCACATGGGGTGGAACACGGTCAAGGCGCCCGGTGACAGCGTGTTGTTCGCCGGTCTCGACGCGGCCACCCGTTTCTACTTCGTGCACTCCTACGGCGTGCGCGAGTGGGAGCTCCACCCTGCCGACGAGGGCTTCGGCGAGCCCGTCGTGACGTGGGCCGAGCACGGCGTGCCGTTCGTGGCCGCCGCCGAGAACGGCCCGCTCATGGCCACCCAGTTCCACCCCGAGAAGTCCGGCGACGCGGGAGCCGCGCTGCTGGGAAACTGGCTGCAGACCCTGTGAGCAAGGAGCGTTCGCGCCGGCGGGCCGAGCGGGAGGCCGAGCGGGCGCGCGCGATCCGGCTCAACGAGGAGCGGCAGGCGCGCCGGGCCCGGCGCCGCGCGTTCGCCGCCCGCCTGGTCCCGCGCCCGGTCAGGTTCGCCCGGCAGGGCGGCCTGATCGCCCGCCGCCGCCGCGCCCAGAACGTCGTGGTGGCGCTCGGCTTCCTGATCGTGCAGGCGATCGCGTGGCTGGTGTGGGGCTCGCCGGCGCTGAGCCTCGCCGTGTTCGTCTTCTCCCTGCTGCTCGCACCCGTTGTCGTGACTCTCGCTTTCGACCGGAGGACCTGAATGTCGCTCGTATTGCTTCCCGCCGTTGACGTGGCCGATGGCCAGGCCGTACGCCTCGTCCAAGGGGAGGCCGGGACCGAGACCGGCTTCGGCGAGCCGCTCGCCGCGGCGCTGGCCTGGCAGGCGGCGGGCGCCGAGTGGATCCATCTGGTCGACCTCGACGCCGCGTTCGGCAGGGGCTCCAACAAGGAGCTGATCAGCGAGGTGATCGGCAAGCTCGACGTCAACGTGGAGCTGTCCGGCGGCATCCGCGACGACGAGTCCCTGGCCGCCGCCCTGGCCACGGGCTGCCGCCGGGTCAACATCGGCACCGCCGCGCTGGAGAAGCCCGACTGGTGCCGCCGGATCATCGCCGAGCACGGCGACCGGATCGCGGTCGGCCTCGACGTACGCGGCACCACCCTGGCCGCGCGCGGCTGGACCGAGGAGGGCGGCAACCTGTGGGAGGTGCTCGACCGCCTGGAGGCCGACGGCTGCCCCCGCTACGTCGTCACCGACGTCACCAAGGACGGCATGCTGCAAGGACCCAACCTCGACCTCTACCGCCGGATCTGCGCGCGCACCGACAAACCCGTGATCGCCAGTGGCGGAGTGTCCACTCTTGATGACCTGGTGTCACTGGCTTCTCTCGTCCCGGACGGAGTGGAGGGAGCCATCGTGGGCAGAGCCCTGTACGCTCACGCGTTCACTCTGGAGAACGCGCTGGCCGCGGTACGCGTTTAGGTTCGCCGGGAGGGGGCGGAATGAGCGTAAGCATGGAAAGCACCGGTCCGAGGGTGTTTTCGGGCGGCGTCTGGGAGGAGAAGTACGGCTACGCGCGCGCCGTTGTCGTGGGAGAGCGCGTGATCGTGTCCGGGTGCACGGCCACGATCGACGGCGAGGTGCGCCACATCGGCGACGCCTACCGTCAGGGCCTCACCGCGATCGACATCGCGCTCGACGCGGTCGAGATCGGCGGCCTGACCCGCGAGGACGTCGTGATGGTCCGCTACTACGTGGTGGAGCAGCGCCACTTCGACCACGTCGGCCGGGCCATCTACGAGGTCTTCGGGCACGTGCGGCCCGCCTGCACAGGAGTGAGGGTCGCCGGGCTGGTCGACCCTCGAATGCTGGTCGAGATCGAAATCGAGGCACTACGAGCATGACCGTGGCGGTAAGAGTGATCCCCTGTCTCGACGTGGACGCCGGGCGGGTGGTCAAGGGCGTCAACTTCGAGAACATGCGCGACGCGGGAGATCCGGTCGAGCTGGCCAGGCGCTACGACGAGGAGGGCGCCGACGAGCTGACCTTCCTCGACATCACCGCCTCCTCGGGCGAGCGGGAGACCATGCTCGACGTGGTGCGCCGCACCGCCGAGCAGGTGTTCATCCCGCTCACCGTGGGCGGGGGCGTGCGCGTGGTCGACGACATCAACCGGCTGCTGCGGGCCGGGGCCGACAAGGTGTCGCTGAACACCTCGGCCATCGCCCGGCCCGAGCTGCTGACCGAGGCGTCGCGGCGGTTCGGCGCGCAGTGCGTCGTGTTGTCGGTCGACGCCCGCCGGGCGCCCGGCATGCCCAGCGGGTTCGAGGTGACCACCCACGGCGGCCGGCGCGGCACCGGGATCGACGCCGTGGAGTGGTCGGCGCGCGGCGAGGAGCTGGGCGTGGGCGAGATCCTGCTCAACTCGATGGACGGCGACGGCACCCTCGACGGCTACGACCTGGAGCTGCTGCACGCGGTGCGCGCGGCGGTGCGGGTGCCGGTGATCGCCAGCGGCGGCGCCGGCCGCCTGGAGGACTTCCCGCCGGCCGTCGCGGCCGGGGCGGACGCCGTGCTGGCGGCCAGCGTGTTCCACTTCGGCACCCTGAAGATCGGCGACGTCAAGGAGACCCTGCGGATGGCGGGCTACCCGGTCCGCTGAGGCCGCCCGCCGGTCCCGTCCGCGCGGACCGGCGGCCGGTCAGAACACCCGCATGTGGTGGAAGAGCTCGTAGGAGGCGTCCTGGGCGGCGAACGCGGCCGCCTCCGAACGCTTGACCGCCAGGTACGCGCTGCGCCGCAGCGGCCCGAGCGCCTCCATGAGCAGTTCGTCGTCCTCCAGCGCGTCGAGCGCCTCCTCCAGTGAGGCGGGCAGGCGCTGGTAGCGGCCCGGCCGGGTGTCGGGATCGACCTCGACGGCCTCGCCCGGGTCGAGCTTGCGCCGGATGCCGTCGAGCCCGGCGTGGATGACCGCCCCGAGCGACAGGTACGGGTTGGCCGAGGAGTCCGACGGCTTCAGCTCCAGGTTCGGCTCGCCGCTCTCGCCCAGGGGTGAGCACACCCGGACGGCCGCCTCCCGGTTGTCGGGGCCGTAGACCGCGTACGCGCTGGACCACGTGCGGGGCGCGAGCCGGCGGAAGCTGTTGACGCTGCCGCAGGTCAGGGCGGTTAGGGCGGGCAGGTGGGCGATCAGGCCGCCGATGAAGTGCGTACGCGCCTCGCCGTCCTCGGCGAACAGGTTCTGGTTGTCGCGCCACAGCGACAGGTGCAGGTGGGCGCCGTTGCCGGCCTGGTCGGCCAGGGGTTTGGGGGCCAGCGAGGCCCACATCGCCATGCGCATGGCCACGCCGCGCACGGTCTCGCGGTAGAGCACGTGGTTGTCGGCGGCGCGCAGCGCGGGCGCGTGGCGTACCGACAACTCCTGCTGGCCGGGGCCGAGCTCGGGGTGGTAGTGCTCGACGTGCAGCCCCTGGGTCTCCAGCGCGCGCATGAGCTTGATCGTGTAGTCGTGCGCGGTGTCGAAGCCCGTGTTGGCATAACAAAGAGAGTCGTCGAGCGGCACCAGCCGGTCGGGGCCGCCGCCGGGGTCGGGCAGGCGCCGGCCGAGCGTGAACTCGGGCTCGAACGCGGCCTCGATCCGGTAGCCGTCACCGGCCAGCTCGGTCACGGCGTCCTTGAGGAACGTCCGCGCGCAGGCTTCCCACGGCGACCCGTCGGGCCGGCGCAGGTCCGACAACATCGCGGCGGCACCCGGCGCATGCGGCAGCAGAACGAACGTCGCCGGGTCGGGGACGATGCGTACCTCGCCCACCGGACCCAGGTGCTCGACCTCCTGAAGCTGGTCGAGCATGTTCATCGCCATCATGGCCACCGTGTGCCCGATGCCCGAGCCGAGCCGTTCGGCCAGCCGGGACCGGGACGCCGCCTTGCCACGGACCACGCCGCCGTGGTCGGCGTACAGGAAACGAATCAGCTCGACGCCCTCGAGCTCCGCCCGTTCCAGGACGCGCCTGGCGTGCGGATCGAGCTGATTGATCTTGGTGCCGCTGGGGCGATCTCTCATCCTGCCTGCGTAACACGATCTGTCAGCGCGGGGAAGCACCTAACGCCGACAGAACGCAACCATCAGGTCAGAACATTTGTGAAGAAGACCGCCAATTGGTTGGCTCCTTGGACAATTCCGTCAAACACGCCGTTGACCGCGGCCGCCGCCTGGGCCGGCCGGGTGAACAGGTAGAAGACCACGAACGCCACCAGAACGTACGTAGCCACCTTCTTGACCTGCATGGGGGGCCTCCTGCAGTCCATTCCCAGCCGTATATACCCGGATCTGGGCGATCACGGTCATCTTCTGTGAAGATGTCCAAGATCCTAACCGGGGGGCTTCTTTCCTGTGCCATCGTACGGGCTGAAGGTTTAAGACGAAGGGTTTCTGGGCCGAGGGGTTCGGTCAGAATCCGAGCCGCGCTCCGGCCGCCTGGGTCACGGCGGCGTCGTCACCGGTCAGCTCCACCCTGGCGTGCGCCTGCCGGCCGAAGCAGAACAGCAGCAGCTCCGAGGCAGGGCCGCTCACCTGCACCTTCGCGCCGTCCCGAGCCCCGCCGAGAGCCACCCCGCCGCCGGTGCGGCGCAGCACCAGCCGGACCGGCGAGCGGCGCAGCATGAGCCGGGCGCCGGTCGCGACCCGCTTCCAGATGAGCCGGTCGAGCTCGGCCGGCAGCTCGCGCGGCTCCCACCCGGGCTGGGCCCGGCGTACGTCCTCGTGGTGGACGAAGAACTCCAGCGTGTTGACCGCCGCGTCGAGGAAGGGCAGCAGCCCGTAGACGCCACCGGGCCGGCGTACGACGCCGACCAGCTCGGGATAGGGGTGCCTGGCCTTCAGGCCGTTCTGGACCGAGGCCGTGTAACCCGCCAGCGCGCCGATCGCGATGCCGCCCATGGCGTCCGGCCGGCGCTCGCGCAGCACGAGGTGGGCGGCCAGGTCGTAGGTGGTCCACCCCGCGCACAGCGTGGGCGCGTCGGGGCCGAGCCGGTCGAACAGGTCGCAGAGCGCGGAACGTTCGCCACGAGCGAGAGTCACGTGACCAACCCTACCTGTGGGAATAAGGAACTGATCAGACGTGATAGGGACATAGGTAGAAATTTCGACGTTTGAAGGGACAAACACCGAGTGGCGAGCAAGGTCACCTCGGCCGTCATGCGTCAAGGGCTGCGTGTCCTTGGGGTGGCCATTCGCACGGAGAGAGCCGTGTTCGCGATGGCCGCGCTGGCCAGCGCGGTCTACGGCGGCATGACCGTCGCCTCGGCCTGGGCACTGGGCTGGGCGACGCAGAACGTGGTGCTGCCCGCCTTCGACCGGGGCCAGACCGCCGCCGGAGCCCTGTGGACCGCGGCACTGCTGATCATCGGCACCGCGCTGCTGAAGGCGATCGGCGTGGCCGGACGGCGCATCCTGGCCGGTGTCGTGCAGTACCGCATGCAGGCCAGGTCACGCAGGGACGTGACCAAGCAGTACCTGCGCCTGCCGCTGTCCTGGCACCACCGGCACCCGACCGGCCAGCTCCTGTCGAACGCCAGCGCCGACGCCGAGGCCGCCTGGGCGCCCCTCGCGCCGCTGCCGATGGCCGTCGGCGTGCTGGTCATGTTGTTCACCGCGGCCGTCGCGATGGTGTTCACCGACCTCGTGCTCGCGCTGGTGGGCTTCCTGATCTTCCCGGCCATCGCCGTGCTGAACCTGATCTACCAGCGCCGCCTCAGCCCGCTCGCCACCCGCGCCCAGCAACTGCGCGCCGAGGTCAGCGAGATCGCCCACGAGAGCTTCGACGGCGCCCTGGTCGTCAAGACCCTCGGCCGCGAGGAACTGGAGACCGACCGCTTCCGCCGCCGCGCCCACGAGCTGCGCGACGCCAACATCGCCGTCGGCCGCGTGCGCGGGCTGTTCGACCCCATGCTGGAGGCGCTGCCCACGATCGGCGTGCTCCTCGTGCTCGCGGTCGGCGCGCTGCGCCTGTCCACGGGCGCGATCGACTCCGGCGACCTGGTGCAGGTCGCCTACCTGTTCACGCTGCTGGCCTTCCCGATCAGGGCGCTCGGCTGGGTGCTGGCCGAGCTGCCGCGCAGCGTCGTCGGCTGGCAGCGGGTGCAGGCCGTGCTCGACGCCGAGGGCTCCATGGAGTACGGCGACTCCTCCATGACGCCGTCCGGGCCCGCCGAGCTGAAGGTGGCCGGCGTGTCGTACGCGTACGGCGAGGCCGAGGTGCTGCACGACGTCACCTTCGACGTGCCGCAGGGCCGTACCGTGGCGCTCGTGGGGCCGACCGGGTCGGGCAAGTCGACCCTGGTGCAGCTCCTCGTCCGGCTCGTCGACCCGGCCGCCGGACAGGTGCTGCTCGACGGCGTGGACGTACGCGACCTGCCCTATGGCGCCATCGCCGACTCCGCCGCGCTGGTGCCGCAGCAGACGTTCCTGTTCGACGACACCGTACGCGGCAACATCGCGCTCGGCCTGGACACCGGCGACGAGGACGTGTGGGCGGCGCTGCGCCTGGCCCAGGCCGACGGCTTCGTCGGCCGCCTCGGCGACGGGCTCGACACCCGCGTCGGCGAGCGCGGCGCGTCGCTGTCCGGCGGCCAGCGTCAGCGCCTGGCCCTGGCCCGCGCGGTGGTCCGCCGCCCGCGCCTGCTCATCCTCGACGACGCCACCTCCAGTGTCGACCCCCAGGTCGAGGCCAAGATCCTGCACGGGCTCCGCGACACCGCCGAAGCCTCCACGGTCGTGGTCGTCGCCTACCGGATGGCCACCATCGCCCTGGCCGACGAGGTGGTCTACCTGGACCACGGCCGCGTCGTGGACCGCGGGACCCACGAGGAACTGCTCGTACGCTGCCTCGGCTACCGCAACCTGGTGACCGCCTACGAGCGCGAGGAGGCCGAGCGGGCCGCCATCGACCTGTCGCTGGCCGAGGACGCCGAAGAGGAAGAGGAAGAGGTCAGCGCATGAGCGAGGCGCTCCAGGGCAACGTCGAGCGGTCCGCGCTGGCCACCATCTGGCACGGCCTGTCGCTCACCCCCGAGTTCCGCAAGGGCCTGGCCGGCACGCTGGCGCTGGCCGTCGTCGCGACCGTCGGCAAGATCATCGTCCCGATCGCGGTGCAGCAGACGATCGACACCGGCATCAAGGGCGGCACGCCCGACCTGCCGTACATCACCCGGGCTGTCCTGGTGTGCGCCGCGGCCGTGGTGCTGACCGCGCTGGCCGGCTACATCATGAACGTGCGCCTGTACAAGGCCACCGAGTCCTCGCTGGCCAGCCTGCGCGTACGCGGCTTCCGGCACGTGCACGACCTGTCGGTGCTCACCCAGAACAGCGAGCGCCGCGGCGCGCTGGTCTCGCGTGTCACCAACGACATCGACCAGATCAGCACGTTCATGCAGTGGGGCGGGCTGATGATCATCGTGGCGTTCGGCCAGCTCTTCGTGGCCAGCGTGCTCATGCTGGTCTACTCCTGGCAGCTCACGCTGCTGGTGTGGGTCTGCTTCGTCCCGCTGGTGATCGCGTTGCCGCGGTTCCAGCGGTTGTTGTCGCGGGCGTACACGACCGTGCGTGAGCGGACCGGCGACATGCTCGCCGCGGTCAGCGAGTCCGTCGTCGGCGCCGCCGTCATCCGGGCCTACGCCTCCGAGCGGCGCACCGCCGAGCGCATCGACAAGGCCGTGGACGCCAACAGGACCGCCCAGATCAAGGCGCAGACCATCGTCGGCTTCGTCTTCCCGCTGACCGAGATCGTGGCCGCGCTGGCCATCGCCGGGATCGTCCTGCTCGGGGTCCGGCTCGGCGTGTCCGGCGACATCACGGCGGGCAAGCTGGTGGCCTTCCTCTTCCTGGTCACGCTGTTCGTCTCGCCCCTGCAGACCGCCACCGAGGTGCTGAACGAGGCCCAGAACGCGGTGGCCGGCTACCGCCGCATCCTGGGCGTCCTGGACACCCCGCCGGACGTCGCCGACCCCGGCGAGAAGGGCGTACAGCTGCCCCGCGGCCCGATCTCGGTGGCCTTCGAGGGCGTGCACTTCTCCTACCCGGGCGGTCCGCCCGTCCTGCGCGAGATCTCGCTGGAGATCCCGCCGCGCTCGCGCATCGCCGTCGTCGGCGAGACCGGGTCGGGCAAGACCACGTTCGCCAAGCTCCTGACCCGCCTCATGGACCCGGTCGGGGGGCGCGTCACCGTGGACGGCCACGACCTGCGCGACGTGCGCTTCTCCTCCCTGCGCGAACGCATCGTCATGGTCCCGCAGGACGGCTTCCTGTTCGACGGCACCCTGGAGGACAACGTCCGGTACGGCAGGCCGGCGGCGACCCGCGAGGAGATCGAGCTGGCGCTGACCGAGCTGGGCCTGGCCGACTGGGTCGAGGGCCTGCCCGCGGGCCTGGACACGCCCGTCGGCCAGCGCGGCGAGTCGCTGTCGGCGGGGGAGCGTCAGCTCGTCGCCCTGGCCCGCGCCTACCTCGCCGACCCCGACCTGCTGCTGCTGGACGAGGCCACCTCGGCCGTCGACCCGGCCACCGAGGTACGCCTGGCCCGCGCCCTGGAAGGCGTCACCAGGGGGCGTACCGCCATCTCGATCGCCCACCGGCTCTCGACCGCCGAGAACGCCGACGAGGTGCTGGTGTTCGACGCCGGCCGCCTGGTGCAGCGCGGCCCGCACGCCGACCTGGTCACCCAGCCTGGCGTGTACGCCGACCTGCACGCCTCCTGGGTCTCGGCGGCGCACTCGTAGGCGTACGTCTAGGAGCTGTTTCTTAGATCAGGTCCGGAGCCAGATAGCCAGGGCGGCCAGGGTGACGGTGCCGAGGAAGATGTAGGCGCGTTTGTCATAGCGCGTGGCCA
>NZ_BMRC01000005.1:414345-582462 GCF_014648435.1 Nonomuraea spiralis | reverse complement strand
TTGGAGGCGTTCGCCGGGACGGGGACCGAAGTGGCCACGAGCACACAGACGGCACTCGTGACCAGGGCTAACACGGCATTGCGTCTCACGTGGTCGCTCCTGACGCGCTGGGGGGTGGTGTTTGGGGTCACCTGCATTTGAGTTGATGAACCACAAGAGGTCAATAACGTGGTAAATGGGCGGGCGGCCCGGCTCACCGAGGGGCGGCGACGAGTGCGTGCTCCGTGTCACGCAGGAGGCCGGAGGCCAGAAGGTACTGGGCGGTGACGTAGGTGCCCATGATGACCACACCGTGCAGCGGCAGGAGGGGCAGGCCGCCCAGTCTGACGCCGATGAGAGTGTCCGACAGCAGGAAGAGCAACCCGCCCAAGGCGGTACGGCGGTTGCGGGTCGAGGCGGCCGTCGCGCTCGCGAACAGCAGCAACGAGTACGCCGTCACCGGCAGTCGCATCGCACCCAGCCCTGACCACAACACCGCGATGCCTGCCACCCATCCCAGGCCGTACAGCAGCGGGACCACCGGGCGTTGCCGCAGTCGCCGCAGAGCGCCTCGGCGGACGAAACACCATATGTAGCAGACGTGCGCCGCGCCGAAGAGGATCATCCCGGGGACGAACCATCCATCGATGGACAGCAGCACGTCCCCGCCCCAGGAGAACAGCAACGCCGCCACCAGCAGGGCGGGTCCGCCGGCACTGGCCGCCCAGGCCGCCAGCAGCGGCATCAGCAACGCCTTGGTCACCGAGTCGTACGGCTCCAACTCCACGGCCACCAGGACGAGATGCACGGCCGAACACACCCAGAACCCGACGAGGGACCAGCGCGCGAGCCGATCTGCGGGGAAAGCACCATTGCGCACCCTCGGATCGTAGCGACACACATCGGGGCGGAGACCGGCCAGCTGCAACTGCACAAACTCGCCATGAGATGAGCCAACCTCCAAGCGAGCCACGAGGAGGTTCCCATACGCCGTCTCACCACCGCCGTCATCGTCACCGCTCTGGCCGTAGGGTGCGCGCTCGCCGTCGCCGCGTCCGCCGCACAAGGGTGGGTGGGCCTGTGGTCCTCCGACGGAGGAGCATCCGCTCTCGAAAACCCCGCCGCGGGATGCCATTCCGTCAGTTCTGCCGTACGGGCCTACCACAACACCGACGCCATGGTGATCCTGTTCCCCGAGGCCGGCTGCCAAGGGGCACCCTTCTACCTGTCCCCGGGCGACGCCGGCTGGATTCCCTTCACAGCGGTCAGCATCTATGTCCTGTCCTGGCATCACCGCACCACAGGGCGGCGCGGACCGCTCGGACGTGCCGGGGCCGGCGCAACCGGCCACGGACGCCTCCAGCATCCAACCCCCAGCCCCCTGGAGCCGCTAAAGGACGGTCAGGTGGCCGTACCCGGACAGGGCCGCGGTCAGGTCGCCGGGTTCGCCGCGGAGTGCGGCGTCCAGGAAGGCGGCGGTGGCCTCCGCGGTGATGTGCGGCCCGGCAGTCCGGCCGAGGGAGCCGGTGAGCGCGGGCAGGGGCGGCAGGAAGAGTGGGGCGTCGGTGAAGGTGAGGTGCGCCGTGCCGGGGACGGTGAGCCGGTAGCCCGTCGCCGTACTGAGCTGGAGCACCTGCGTGAGGCGCGGAATGTAGTCCGGCTCCTCGCCCGGTTCGACGTCGTGGGTGAGCGCGAGCACGGGCTGGTGGAACGGCCGCGGCGCGGGGTCGCGGGGGAAGCCGTCCAGGTCGATGACGGCTGCGAACCGGGGGTCCTGGCGGGCGGCCTGGAGGGCGGCGGCGCCCCCGAGGGAGTGGCCGGTCGCCGCGGCGCGGCGGGTGTCGAGCCGCCCGGTCAGCGGGCCCGGGATCTCTCCCCGGTCCAGGCGGACGAGCTGGGTGAGTACGAAGCCGAGGTCGGCGGCCCTGACCGCCGTCCACCCGGCCGCGCGCCTGTTGTCCTCCGCCTGGTCGCCGGTGGCCGCGACCCGGGTACGGATCGTCCGGCCGTCGGCGAGGGTGACGAGGGCCGAGTCGTACGGGTGGTCGAGGGCCGCCACGACGTACCCGCGGCTGGCCAGTTCCTCGGCCCAGGCGGTGTTCTGCGTACGTACGCCTCCGAGCCCGGGCGAGAACAGCACCAGGGGGAACCGGTCACCTCCGCCGGCCACCGGGGCATCGGGCACCGAGTGCGTGCGGGCGCGTGGCGGCTCGTCGAGTACGAAGCGCGGAAGTCCCAGGTAGTCGGCCTCGCCACGGGCGACGAGCTGGGCTTCCTGCGCCGTACGGCCGAGGTACCACGCCCGCTGGGCGGCCCGGGGACCGTTCTGCGCGGGATACCAGAGCTGGACGACGACCGTCCGCACGTCATCGGCCCGGGGCGTGGCGATCTCCGGGCGGTCGGGGTCGCTCCACTGCACGACGGTGGTGCCGACGGCGTACGCACCCGAAGGCTCGGGGAACACGGGCAGGGGCAGCGCCCACGCCGCCGCCGCGCCCGCGAGCATCAGCGCCAGGCATGCCGCCGATCCCGGCAGGGCCAGCCACCATCGAGCCCGCCGCGCGGGCCGCCACCTCAGCAGGGAGGGAACGGCGAACACCAGCACGATGCCCCCACCTGCGAGGACGAGGAGGAGTTGCCAGCGGATCCCGAGCACGGCCAGCACGATCCCGGTCACCGCGAGAACCGCGCCACCGGCCAGCGTCGAGGGTCGGCGCGCGCCGGACGGCAGCCAGCGGGCCAGCACCAGCACCACGGCGGCCGCCAAGACCAAGAGCTCTGCGAGGGACAGGCCGAATACGGTCACATTCATGTGATCACCGTGGCGGAACGACCTCAGCCAGACATCGAGCTCAATGCCGAGAGTTGTATGCGATCCCGGTATGACCTTGCGCGGCCCGTCTGCGACCACAGTCGCAGGTAGCCATCGTGGAGGGTGGGGTTGGGAATCCGTCAATGACGCGGGATGGAACGAGATTCGGCGTCAACGGAGTTCCTGCTGGTAAACGAGCCTTTGTCGGGTTCTCTTTCGTGCGCGGCTCGCGCCAGATTCCGTTCGGGATGGCCGTTACGACCGCCGCTCCCCCACACGCGTCCGCGCCGCGCTCCACCTCACCTCGGCAACGACGCCAGCCATCACCCACTCAAAGTAGTCGCACGTATGCGGTAAGTAAGATGGGTGGACACCAGCGTTCAGGGGTCTTCAGGCCGTGACATCAAGGAGCCAGGCCATGCCGGCTGCCATCACCCGCATGCTCGCCCTCGCCCTGAAGCTGAACATGCCCCAGGCCGACACCTACGCCCGCTACGCCGACCTCGCCGCCCATGAGAACGAGAGCACCGACTACCGGCGCGTGACGCGCCTGCCCGACGGGGCGATCGTGTCGCACATCGCCATCCACGGCGGCGGCATCGAGCCCGGCACCTCGCAACTCGCCGACCAGGCCGCCACCGTGGGACAGCACGCCTTCTACGCGTTCGAGGGCCTCAAGCTCTCGGCCAACGGAGTCCTGCACGTCACCTCCAACCACTTCGACGAACCATGGGCACTGGCGTTGCAGGCCAGGATGTCCGCCACCGTCTCCTGGCACGGCGCCCGCGGCGAGCAACCCACCACCTACGTGGGCGGGCGTGACCGAGACCTCGCCGACCGGGTGAAGGCCCGGCTGGCAGCCGCCGGATTCGCGGTCGCCGCGACCGTGCCACCCCGCTACACCGGCACCAGCCACCGCAACATCGCCAACCGCAACGTACGCGGCAGGGGCGTACAGCTGGAAATCACCAGGGGACAGCGCAGACTCTTCTTCGAAGACGGCAAGCTCCACCAGCCCTGGATCGACAACCCCAGCCACCGGACGGCCGCCTTCCACGCCTACGTCGCCGCCGTCAACAACGCCCTGGCCGGCCAGGTCGCGTAACCAGGGATCTTGACGCGCCCGGGACCGAGGACTGCCGGAGGGTCGCCGCCGTCGGCGACGGTGGTCAGCACCGCTTCCAGCAGGGCGCGAACCCCACCAGAGTGGGAACGGCCAGCCCGGCCCCGCGCGCCCGGCCACGAGCACCTTGACTGACCGCTATCGATACGGTCATGGCACAATGCCCGGCATGCGTATCCGGATCATGGCCCTGACCGCCGTCGCCTTAACGGCCGCCGGATGTGGTCAGCTCCCCCCCGCGCCCTCGGCGAGCGAGACCACCGCACCGCCTTCCGCGCCTTCGACCAGCGCTCCTTCGCCCTCCGCGAGTGGGAGCGCGACGTCCGGCGGCGAGGACACCCGCCCCGCGCTGGCCACCGTCCAGGGCACGGTCGAGCCGAACTACAAGGCCGAACTCGTCGGGCTCAACCGCGTCGGCGGCAAGCACCTGATCGTGCAGTTGCGCCTGTCCACCAGCACCGACAAGCCGCTGCACTGGCAGGCGCCGCTCGCCGACCCGATGCGGCCGCTCAAGTGGCGCTGGCCCTCCGGCATCGCGGTGCTCGACGCCCCGGCCCACCGGTGGCTCATGCCGTACAAGCCCGCCGACGGCGAATGCCTGTGCAGCGACACCGACCGCGACGATCTCGAACCGATCATCGACCCCGGCAAGTCGCTGACGGTCTACGCCGTGCTGCCCGCGCCGTCCGGCAACCCGGCGACCACGACGATCGTCACACCGATCGGCCCGCCGATGGTCGACGTCCCGATCAGCGACGACCCGCCCGTGCCGCCACCCGGTCAGCAACTGCCCGACGCTGACGCGTCCCAGGTCGAGACCGTCAGCCACCTCATCGAGACGCCGTCGCAGTCGCTCGACCGTACCGAGGAGACGACCGACGACGGCGCCGACCTCAAGGTCAGCCTCTCCTCCGACGTACTGTTCGCGCTGAACAAGGCGACGCTCACGTCGCGCGCCCGCACGGTGCTGGCCAAGGCGGCCAAGCTCATCGACACCTCCGCGGACACGACGATCGAGGTCGACGGCCACGCCGACTCCTCCGGCACCGACGCCATCAACGAACCACTGTCCCGCCGCCGCGCGGAGGCGGTGCGCCAGGCCCTCACGCAGCTGATCACGCGCGACCAGGTGACGTTCAAGGCCCAGGGGTACGGCTCCCGCCGCCCGCTGTACAGCAACAGCTCCGACGAGGGACGGCGCCGCAACCGCCGGGTGACGATCACGTTCGCCAAGCCCGCACCGGCCGAAGTGCCGGCCACCGGCACCACGGCCTCCCCGCTGCCTGAGGGCAAAGGGACGACGGCGACGGTGCGCGCGAAGGGGGTGCCGTTCGACCTGAAGGTGACGGCCTTCCGCCGGATGCCTGGTGACCTGGGCCTGCTCCGCTACACGATCACCAACCGGGGTGACGGCAAGGCGTGGTACCACGACCTCAACTGGGCCGATGATTGGAACGCCTTCAAGTACCACGCGGCGACGAACATCCAGGTGACCGACCCCGCCGCGCGCCGCCTGTACCGCCCGGCCCGCGTGATCGTGGCCAAGGGGGAGGAGCCGGGCACGTACTGCGCATGCACGAACACCTCCGGGGTGGCATTGTCGGCGATGAACTTCGAGCCCGGGGAGACGAAGGAGTTCTGGTCGCTGTATGCCCTGCCCGCCCAGGCTGACGCGCTGACCGTCAAGGTAGCCACCTGGCGCGCCCTACAGGTGCCCCTGTCCTGAGCCCGCGCCTCGCGCGGGCTCCTTCGTGGGGGCCTGTGCGGGGCGCCGCCGAGCCCGTGACCGCTCGCCTTCCAAGGGCTGCCCAGCGCTGGTGAGCCCCGCCTACTTGGCTGATCGGGAGTGCTACTCCACCGGTTGCCGGGTGTCGGCTGCCGCTTGGGCGAAGGCGCGGATGAGTGGCGTCTCGCTCGCCGTACGCCAGGCGAAGGCCCACCGGCACGGCGGGGCGTCGCGGATCGGGACGAAGGCGAGGCTGGGCCAGGGGTAGAAGGTCGCGGCCTCGGCGGTGACTCCGGGCGGCCCCGCCGCCCCTCGATACGCCGAGCGCCGACATCCGCATCAGCCGCGCCCGCCTGCTCCACCCTCACCCAGGAACTGCGGTCACAGCTCAATGCCCCGGCCGCGCACGGCATCGCGAGAAGATCTTCGCCGCGATTTCGACCCGGGTGAAGGTGCGTCCGCAGTTCGAGGCGGCGCTCGCGCCGGCCTGGCAGTTCAAGGCGCACGCCCCGTACTGCCGGGTCATCTTCACCATGGTCGAGATGAAGCGCCTTGGCCGCGCACGGCCTGGTGCCGGAGATGCTCAGCGGACCGATGCCCGGCCTGCACGATCCGAGCGGCCCAGGCCGGCTGCTGTTCGCCTCCTTCGCCGCGATGGCCGAGGCCGAGCGCGAGAACATCCATGAGGCCACCCTGGAGGGGCCTGGACAAGGCCGCCCGCAAGGGCAAGCACGGTGGCCGACCACCGATCATCACCGACGAGGGCCCAGGATGCCGCGGCCCACCCGTTACCTGCGGGGCGACCCGCCATCGTCCTGTGCTCGATCGAGGTCACCCCCACCCCAGACCGAGGGCGGCCTTCTTCGCCAGTTGATGAGCGTCCGTGTGCAGATCCCGCGCGTCGGTTCGGTCGCCAAGGTGGTGCGGATGCGTCCGCCGTTCGTCAGTCCGCCTCGCCGGGCTCGTCGTAGAGCGCGAAGGTTTGATGGGAATGGCGGGAGTTTACGGACGGTCAGTGACGCATGGTCCCAATGATTGTCAAGACGCTGATGATATTGCCGAACCGCCCTGCAATGGCCGCCTTGAGCAATATTGTCACGCTCCAACGCTGAACGATTGGATCAAGAGGTGATCTTCTGTGGTGCGTCACAGGCGGGTTTCGGATACGCCACCGATGTCGCCGCCTGTCCTGCCCGGCCCGGTCCTCCTGCCGCAGGCGGGTCGTCGGCCCGCGCCGCCCTCCAAGAAAAGGGGTCGTGACCATGACCATGCTGACCTACACCGTCATCACCGACCCGGCACCCCTGGAAGCGTCAGCGTCCGGGCGGCCGTCCACAGGAACGGTGTACCTGGTCATCACCAACACCGGGCAGCAAACGGCGTACTGGTCCACGATCACGGTGGAGGTGCCCGTGGGCAACGGCGCCCGTGACCTCACCTCGGACTTCAACAAGATCAAGCACAAGGGCGAGCACAACGGCACCCCGTCGGTGAACTTACAGCCGCAAGGCACCAACGCCTTCCAGGCCACCCCCCTGAACGGAACCGCTTTCGCCCCCGGCGACTACATGGTGCTGACGCTGGAGAACGTCATCGTCGCCGCCGAACGCGGGCTGGCCGTGCTGAAGGTGACCGAGAAGGCCGGCAGAACCAAGACCGGGCGCCCGAGCACCAGCTCCGCGGCAGTGGCGCTGGTGAAGACCGCGCCGAAGGAGATACCGGCGCCGCACAGCTTCCTCGCGGACAGCGCCGTAGTGGACGCCGGATCAAAGGTCACGCTGAGCTGGGAGGGATCCGACGACTTCACATACGAGATCCGGTTCCCGGGCGGCCCGAAGCCCGTGCCCACGGTCAGCCGTACTGGGTCGTATGGCCCGTACTCCTTGGTGCTGGACACCGCCGACGCCCCGAAACGCGATACCACTTACACCCTCGTCGCCAGCTTCGGCACCCAGCGGCACACCTTCACCACGACCGTTCAGGTGCGCAATCCCGTCCTGGAAACCCTCACCGCCATCAATGGCGTCACCACCCCGTGGGTACAGGGGCGGGCCACGGGCGACGGAGCCGTCACCTTCTCCAAGGGCGCGATGCACATACGGCGCGAATTCGCTTCCAATGACCCGGGCGCCCTGTTCGCCGACAAGGCCGACCTCAACGGCGTCAACACCGAATGGGTGCAGGGCAGAAGCACCGACGACGGACGGATCACCTTCCCCAGGTTTGGGCTGCAGGTGTACCAGGGCGGGACGAACACCACCTCTGGCGTTGTGTACGCCGACTCCGTACGCGCGAAAGATGCCCCCTATGGGCATGGCGGCGGGTGGATCAACCTCCACGACGAAGGGATGACCGTTTACCTGTCGAAGGACGGGAGTAACGGACTTGGGAGCGTGACGGCCCGCGACTTCAACCGCTGACCTCACCACCGCTCAAGAAGCAACCCCCTACGCACGAAGGTGGCCGGCGTCATCCTGACTGCGGAAGTTGAAGCCGGGCTCGACGGACGTCTCGCCACGCGCTGCTGTCGTGCCCTGGCACCGGGACATGGCGTGCCCGCCGCGTCCCGGTGCCGGCTTGATCAGCTCCCACCAGTCGATTCCCTGGGCAAGGCGAGGTCCTTGCAGCCCGAGGGCGTCCCAGGGACCGATCGGGGCGGGCCGCGGCTCGCCCCTCGGGACGGCCGTGGCTCGCTTCGTACGAGCGGGTCGTGATCGGACGGATCCGGAGTGGTCGGAGGAGCGCCGTGCCGCTCGTCAACCGCCGCCGCCTCCGCCGTCACCCGAGCCGCCGCCCCCGTCCCAGCCGCCGCCTCCGCCGTCCCAGGTGCCGCTTCCGCTGTCGTCCGGGGTCCAGCCGACGGAGCCGCACTGGGTGCTCGGGCTGCTGGGTTCGCCTCGGTAGAGGTGACCGTCCGGGATCGAACGCTTGCTGAGCTCGGCCGACAGGTCCGGGTCGCCGAGGTGGCTCAGTCCGTACAGCGCGAGCGGAACGGCCACGGCCTCGGTCTCGGCCCCGTACGGATGCGCCCGGCGCGCCTTCTCCAACTGATGGCGGCCCGCGCGGCCGAGCCGGACCGGCCGGTTCCTGACGTACAGAGACCGGATCTGCCTGGCCACCAGCCAGCTGCCCCCGAACCCGAACAGGGCAGCCACGCTCAGCGGCGGCGACTGCGCGACGATCATGTAGATCACGTCAGCCCCGGCGGCGACGACCGCGACCGTGGGGATCAGCCTCAGGACGTCGCGGCAGACACGGAAGCCGGGCACACTCCGAGAATCGACGAGCAAACCCAGTTCGGCGAGCCGTCCCCTGATCCCGGCGACCTCCGCACTCACGGCCAGGCGCCGCTTGACCTGGACGACCGGCGAACTCCTGCGCTCGGCGAGGATCGCGACAAGCCGCTCCTCCACGGGGTATCCCGCCGTCACGGCCGTGGAGACACGATGGATCTTCCCACCCCGGGAGACACGGATCTCCCCCTCCCTGGCCAGCAGCCCGATCGCGCTGTCCGCCACCCGTACGGGACCGCCCGCGAGATAGGCGAGCTCGTAATGACCGAGGTCGACATCACGCAACCCACCGAGCCTCACGCGGGCGCGTACGTGCGCCACCTCGGCAGCGAGAACCGTACCGACGGTGACCGCCCCGAGGAGCACCGCCAACCATACGAGGACCACATCCATGCCCACCTCCCGTGTCGTTGATCAACGCGTGAGGCGGACACGAAGGTTCCGAGGGGCGCCAAATCCGGCGCCCCAGGGCACGAGAGCCGCCTGCGGTGACCTAGGACGTCGCTGGTACCAGCGGCTCATGCCGCTTCAGGTGAACCGATTTGCTCAGACCCGCTGGACGAGGCGTGCTCAGCGCCCCTCAGGCGACGTCAGCTTCTTGGTTTTGGTGAGCGAGTACGGGCGAAGCCCGTTCCGCTTGGTTGGAGTGGCGTTTGTCGTATGAGCTCCAGCTCGGCGCCTTTACAATGTAGATTACATTCGGGCGCGGACGGTCGGGTTTGCCGGGCCTGATCACGGCTGTTGGGTCAGCTCTCGGCGAGTCGTGCCTTCTTGACCTTGTTGCCGCAGGTGTTCATGGAACACCAACGGCGGTTGGCTCCGCGGCTGGTGTCAAGGAAGAGCCCCGCGCATCCGGGGCCTTCGCAGTTCTTGATGCGGCTGCGGTCGGGGCCCCCGAGGATGTGGATGGCATCTGTGGCCAGGACCCCGAGGGCGTCACCGACAGGCGTCGTCTCGGTCAGGTGCCATTCTGCGAGATCGCGTTCGAGCGCGGCCTTCGCCTGCCCAGCGGCCGCGACCGTGTTGAGAGTGCGGACATCCTTCGAATCGGGCTGTTCACCTGCGGCGATCGCCGACCCGATTCGGTAGATCACCTCGCGCAGCTCGACGGCGTCCTTCAGATCGGTCAGCGACACGTCCGTGACGTCAAGCCCTGTCGCCTGCAGCCACATCTTCAGTCGTGCAGGGTCGGTCAGCCGCTCTCGCGGCGCCATGCCGGCTCGATCGCTGACGGTGGCAGTGAACCGGAACGCCAAGACCTCGTTGTCCATTCGGAACACACGACGTACGTCCTCGGTCATTCCAACCTCCGCAGTGAGCGACAACACCTTTCGAACCGTCTTAGCCAGTTCGACATGATGGTATCCCTATGACATCGTGGAACCGCCTTAGACGGTTCACAGAGAGGGTTCTCCGTATGAGCAACATCGCGGTCATCGGTCTGGGAGCAATGGGGCGGCCCATCGCACGCAACCTCTTGAGGGCCGGGTACGACGTCGTGGTGTGGAACCGCTCCGACGGGCCCGCGGACGAGCTTGTCGCGGCGGGTGCCCGGCGAGCCGCCTCGGTCGCCGAGGCCATGCACTCGCCGGTGGTCTTCTCGATCCTGGCCGATGACCGGGCCGTCGCCGAGACGTTCATCGACTCCGGTGTTCTCGCTCAGGCCCCGGGCGGGACCGTTCACGTCAACCTCGCGACGGTGAGCGCCGGCCTGGCTCGCCGGGCCGGCGCGGCGCACGCCGAGCATGGTGTCGGGTACGTCGCGGCACCGGTCTTCGGCCGTGCTCCGGTCGCCGAAGCCGGAGCACTCAACATCCTCGCGGCGGGCGAGCAGGGGCTGATCGACCGCGTGCAGCCGCTCTTCGACGTGATCGGCTCGCGGACCTGGCGACTCGGCGATCGTCCGGAGCAGGCCAACATCGTGAAGATCCTCGGGAACTACCTGATCGCGTGTGCGATCCAGTCGCTGGGCGAGGCTGTCAGCCTCGCGGAAGGCGCCGGTGTCGACTCGGGGCAGTTCGTCGAACTGCTGAGCTCAACACTCTTCCCGGGAGCCGTCTACAACGGCTACGGGTCGATGATTGCCGAACGGCGCTACCAGCCGCCCGGATTCACTACAGTCCTGGGCCGCAAGGACCTCCACCTCGCGCTCGATGCCGCGAACGACCACGACATCCCGCTCCCGATCGGTGAACTCCTGCGGACTGTCTTCGATCAGGCCATCGCCGACGGTCGCGGGGCGGACGACTGGGCGGTCATCGCGGAACAGCAGCCACGATGACCATCGTGGGCCGATGCCCGTGGCCGCGGCCTGGCGATCACGCCACGAGGCAGCTCTTCGCGTTCACTTGGTGCCGTTGACGCTGCTCGCGGGTGGGCTCATCGCCACCCCTGACAGCTGACGAGGCGACACGCGCACCACTGGATGCGAAGTCACCCCCCGAAGGACTTCCGGAGCCGACCACTTGGATGAGCGGCGTTCGAACGTCATCGGCAGGTGCCCATCGGGTGCAGACTGCAGAACGGACGGCTCAACTGGGTGACCGTCCTGCCCGGCAGCCGGAGTACATGTCGTCATCGGCACGCTGAGCCGACCGCCCGTGCCGCCAGTGAGTTCAGCCAGCCTGAAGCGCAATCATGAGGAACAGCCGCAGGCTTGGTTGGTGGGATCTGAGAATGCGGGGAGTTCGCCGGATCATCTTCGGTGGCTCACCGCCCGTGAGGCATGTAAGACAAGCGGACGGTCCGTGAACGTACTTGACCAGTATTCGGGGGTTGTTGGGCGGGCATATGAGGGATGAGATCTCTGCTGGTCACGCGGATCTCCCCCGCGACCGCCCATTAACCAGATGGCAGTCAACGTCCGGCTGGCTACCATCGGCTGGATGGGAGATCGTCTCAAGGGCGTTTACGCACCCCTCCACCTGCTCGCGGGGGCGCCTGGCGCGGGCAAGACGACGTTGCTACCGCACCTCCTCCAGGCGGCGGACGGGTTGGTCGTGACGGACATGGACGAGCTGCTCGAGGACGGCGAGCTGATCGGCGTGCCCATTGCGACACCCGAGGCAGCGCCGATTTGGCCGGCCTACGACCGGATGTGGCGACGCATCGTGACCATGGTGCGCCGGGCCGGTCATCCCGTGCTGCTGATGTGTCCGATCCCCGACGCCGGCGAAATGCCTGCGTTCGTGCGATGGGACGGGCCGGTCCATTGGGCCCTGCTGGACTGCCCTGATGACGAGCGGAAACGCCGACTGCGTGAGCGCAATGCGCCGCAGGAGTGGATCGACGACGCGCTGGCGGACGCGGCGCAGGGCAGAGAGCTGATCACGACCGTGTTCCATTCCGTCGGCGCAAACCATGCCGGGCTGGCGACACAGGTGCTCGCGTGGGTTGCGTCCCGGAGCATCAGCGTGCCGACCAGCCAGAACGCTAACAGTTCAAGATAAATCGGAGACACGGTGTCCTGCCCCAGGAGGGTCACCATTGGGGTGCCTGATCGAGCTCGTCGCCGGCGAGGCCTCCGCGGCCGCCGGGTGTAGAGCGTTACTCCTGGTCAGGCTCACGGGGGCGGCCCGTTCGCTGTTGACACACGGAGAGATCCCCCGGTCCCCCGAACCGCTCGCGCCGCCAGCAGTTGGCGGTGCTGTAGCGGACACTCCTTCGAGGCATCGGATGTGCCGATGGGGCTTGCATTCGGTACCTGGGTACAGGTTTACCGTCGAGGCATGACACGCGACATCGCCCTTGACCAGGGATGGGCTTCCTCCGCCTGCACCCTGCCCACCGCCGAGCAGCCGCTGCGCGTGGCCGAGTTCGACGCCTTGTTCGCCGGCGCAGTGCAGGGCCTGACGCGGCCGGAGGGTACCCGGCTGCGGCTCGATCTCGTCTTCAGCCCGGACAACGCCGCACGGGCCGCTGAGCTGGCGGCGCGGGAGAACGGCTGCTGCTCCTTCTTCACCTTCACGCTCACCATCGCCGACGGCGGCCTCGCGCTGGAGGTGAGGGTGCCGCCCGAGCACGTCGACGTGCTGGACGCATTGCAGGCCCGCGCCGGCACCGCAGCCGGTACTGCGGCCGCTATTTGAGCTCGGTGTGACGACGGTGATGGAGCGCATCAGCCGCGAGGGCCCGCTCGCCCTCCTTCAGACCGGGACCGTGCGGCTGGTGGAGGCCCTGCCGACGGACGCCGTCGCCGCTGCCGCGTTCGCCCGGCCGGCCTTCGAGGGCGGTCGCGCGACCATGCCCATCGCTGGAACGGGGCGGATGCCCTGAGGCCGGGGTCAACCTGCAGACCCTGCGACCCCACGGCGCCGCGGACTGATCGACGAACCCGGCGCAGCCTCGGCGGCCATCGTGCCTACCCGCCGGAGTCGGTCACCCTGCCGACCGTGATCAAGGCCACGCAGCGGCTCGGCTTCGTCCTGGAGGAGGTGGCCGAGTTGCCCAGCATCGGGCGACGCGGCCATCCCCACCCCCGATCCGCGCGCCGGTCGCGGTGGCGCTGACCGCGGCCGCCCGCAGCGCCCCGGCCGGGGCGAGCGCGTGCGGCCCCTCGGCGTGCGGCTGCGGCGGCTGCTGACCCTCAGGCCCCAAGCCACGTTCTCCCCTTCTGTCTCCCTCATGTTCCCGACGGCCGGCGCGCCCAGGAACCGCCATGGTGCGCGCCCGGGTGTGGGCGGTCGGGGCCGGCAGGCGGGATCGTACGGCGGTCGACCGGTGGCTTGTTGCGCTGCTGCAAGAAAGCGGAAAACTATGACATGTTGCCGCCAGCTGGGCGCATCTCCATGCGACGGTGCAGGTGGAGGTGGTGGTGATGGCCACGATGACGAAGGCGTTCGAACAGGCCGCCAGGAGACATGGCGTACCGGAGAGCGTCCTGCTCGCCGTCTCGTACATGGAGTCGCGTTGGGACTGCAACGGCGGCAAGCCCAGTACGGCCGCCGGGTTCGGCCCCATGCACCTCACCGACGGCGCCACCCTGGGCATCTCGCGGCACCACCACATCGACGGGGACGAGGACCCCCGCGGCGACGACTCCCGGCCTGCGCTGCGTCCCGCTGAGCCGGTGGAGCGGCGGGGCGGCCTTCCCGCGTCCCTGCACACCCTGGAACGCGCCGCCGAGCTGACCGGGGAGAGCGTCGAGCGCCTGCGCAAGGATCCGGCCGCCAACATCGACGGCGGCGCGGCGCTGCTCGCCGACTACCAGCGCGCCCTGGGCGCCCCGGCGAGCGCCGACCCCGCCGACTGGTACGGCGCGGTGGCCCGCTATTCGGGCGCCACGGCCGAGGAGGTCGCCGCGAACTTCGCCGACGAGGTGTACGAGGTCATCCACGAGGGCGCCACCCGGATGACCGACACCGGTACCGAGGTGAGGCTGCCGCCCTCTCCCG
Organism: Nonomuraea spiralis; assembly: GCF_014648435.1. GTDB lineage: Bacteria > Actinomycetota > Actinomycetes > Streptosporangiales > Streptosporangiaceae > Nonomuraea > Nonomuraea spiralis. The sequence continues at coordinate 568,136 of NZ_BMRC01000005.1, read as the reverse complement.
AGGTGTACCCGTCCCGCGCCTGGCTGGCCAGGCTGAACCTGCCCCGGCTGGCCCGCGCGGACGCCGTGGAGTGCCCCGACTCGCTGTCCTGCGAGTGGATCCCGGCGCCCTACAGCCAACTGCCGAACGGCAAGTACGGCAACCACGACATCGCCGACCGCCCCACCAGTCAGACGATCCAGTACATCGTCATCCACGACACCGAGGAGCTGTACGCCAAGACGCTCGACCTCGTACAGGACCCGGCGGAGATGAGCTGGCACTACACGCTGCGCTCGCACGACGGCCACCTCGCCCAGCACGTGCTCACCAAGGACGTGGCCTGGCACGCCGGCAACTGGTACGTCAACGCCAAGGCGATCGGCCTGGAGCACGAGGGCTTTCTCGCCGCCGGCGGCACCTGGTACACCGAGGCGATGTACCGTACGTCCGCCAAGCTCGTGCGGTACCTGGCCGACAGGTTCGGCGTCCCGCTGGATCGCGCCCACATCCTCGGCCATGACAACGTGCCCGGCCTGCTGCCGGAGAAGGTGCAGAAGATGCACGAGGACCCGGGACCGTACTGGGACTGGGCCCACTTCTTCGACCTGATGGGGGCTCCGCTGGGCCCCGACGGCGATTCCGGCACGGCCACGGTCATGATCCTGCCCGACTACGACCGCAACCGTCCTCACTACATCGGCTGCGACAACGACCACCCCGCGGCCGACTGCCCGGCCCACGGGTCGGCCTCGATCTGGTTGCACACCGAGCCGCGCGAGGAAGCGCCCCTCGTCAAGGACATCGGCAAGCACCCGACGGACCAGTCCACGTTCAGCGTGTACGATCACGCCGCCCGCGCCGTCACCGGGCAGCGCTACGTCGTCGCCGAGCGGCGGGGCGACTGGACCGCCATCTGGTACCTGGGCCAGAAGGCGTGGTTCCACAATCCGGAGTCCGGTCCCGTGGCCGTGCCCAGCCGGGCCCGGATGGCGACGCCCCGGCCCGGTCTGGATTCCGTTCCGGTGTACGGCCGCGCGTACCCGGAGGCGGCGGCGTACCCGCCGGACGTGGAGGTGCAGCCGCTGATCCCGCTGCAGTACACGTTCGCGGCCGGGCAGTCGTACGCGGTCGGCCTGACCACTGTCGGCGAGTTCTACAAGGCGACGACCTTCGACACCACGCAGCATCGGGTGGTCCGCGGCACCCAGGAGTACCACCAGATCCAGTTCGGCCACCGCGTCATGTTCGTCAGGAGCGAGGACGTCGTGGTGACCGGGGCGTGAGTGCCCGGAGTCACCGGTGAGCGAGCCCTCGGGACGCGACCGTCGGCATACGGGCGTGCGTCCCTGTCACGCCCCTTCCCGTATGGTGTACGGTACGTCGTACGACTTAAGGAGGAGCCGCATGTACCAGCCGAGCACCGCGGAACTGAAGAACATCGAGCAGTGGTTCGCCGACTACGACGCACTGGCCGAGCAGGGCGCGATCGAGCAGCTCGCCGACCTGGCCGTCTTCCCGATGAACGTGGCCACCGACGCGCCGGGCGGCCACGCGAGCGTCTGCCAGTGGACGCGAGCCGAGTATGTCGAGGCGATGAAGCAGTCCATGGGCGGCGGCACCGCCGGGCTCGACCTGCGCTCGACGCGTACCCCGCGTTTCCTCACCCCCAACCTGGTGGTCGTGGAGACCGAGGCGTCGATGACGATCGAGGGCGAGAAGCACCACATGCACTACGCCGACCTGCTGGTGCGTACCGAGGACGGGTGGGCGTTCCAGACCATGGTCCAGGGCGGCTGGGGTCACGGGTGGCCGCCCGCCAAGCGCGGCTGACCACGCCGTTCCCGGTCAGGTACGGCTCCGAAGGGCCTGACCGGGAACTACCGGACGCCGTTGCGGGTCACCCTCGCCACGGCGCCGCGCAGCACCCCGGGAACCAGCCGGCGATGGATCGCCGACAGGGGCGGCCACGCGACGTGCCCGACGCGCCGGTCATAGCGCAGGAGGGTGGTCAGTGACACCCGCCCCTCCGCCGCCCGTACGACGAGGTTGCCGGTCAGGAACCAGGATGCGGCCTCCAGCCGGACCCAGTCGCCGCCACGCGCGGTGATCCGCCACCCGGCCACGGTGGCCGGCGATCGGCCGCGGGCGAGCCGGAGCCCCAGGAGGCCCCGCCAGATGAACCGTTCCGCCGCGCTGGGCACGTCGCCGAACATCGCCCGCGCCCACTGCTCCGCCGTCGCCTCGACGTCCGTGGCCAGGCTGAAGTGGTCGGCGTAGTCGATGACGGGCAAGGAGGTCGCCGCGCGTACGGACGGCGGGATGTGGCCCGTCCCGACGGCGGAGTGCACGACGCCCGCGTCGCGGTCCCGCCAGGCGCGCTCCAGGTGCCGGGTGAAGGCTGGAAGGACGAAGAGCCTTCGGAACGGCGTGATGGCGGCCATGTAGAGCCGCCCGAGCAGGCCGTTGGGGCGTACGAGGACCGCCATGCGGAGCTCGTACCCGCCGCCGGAGGCCGGCGCCCATGCCAGGTGCATCACCGCGTGAACGGTGTGGTTCGCCAGCTCCAGCGCGCATTCGTCGTCCAGCGTGTACACCGGAGAGAAGGGCGCCAGACCCGCGTCGGCGCCACGCGGGCCCCGGCGCAGGTCGGCGGGCAGGCGGTCGCACAGGGACGGGACACGCAGCCCGATGCCCGCCGACGCCCTGTCCCAGCCGAACAGGACACCCAGCTTCCAGCGCACCGCGAACAGGAACCGCAGCGGCAGGGGGGCGCCGCCGAAGTCGCGCATCGCGGCGAGCACGGCGGGGAAGTCCTCCCGTCCGGCGTCGGGGGTGCGGATCGCCCAGACGTCCTCCAGCTCGAAACCTCCGGCGATGTCGTGGATGCGCCAGGGGCGGCCGGTGTACGCGGCGTTCGGGAGCCTCATGATCCCTCCATATGTATACGCTACCGTATATACTGAGGTTAACCATGGTTATACGGTGGCGTATATATGGATCCTGAGTGAGGTGGCACACACTGTGGGTGCGATCCGTACGACACGTGACGGGTGGATCGAGGAGGGGTTGCGGGCGCTGGCCGCCGGTGGCCCCGACGCGGTGCGCGTGGAGGCGCTGGCCAAGCGGCTCGGCGTCACCAAGGGCGGGTTCTACGGGTACTTCGCCGACCGGGAGGCGCTTCTTGAGGCGATGCTGGACACCTGGGAGCGGGAGAGCACCGACGAGGTGATCGAGCGCGTCGAACGCGAGGGCGGCGACCCGAGGGCCAAGATCAAGCGTGCGGGCGTGCTCACCTTCTCCGACGACCGCCTGCTGCCCATCGACCTCGCCGTACGCGACTGGGCCAGGCGCGACGAGGCGGTCGCCGTACGCCTGCGGCGGGTGGACAACCGGCGTATGGCGTTGTTGCGCGAGATGATCGGCAGCTTCTGCTCCGACCCCGAGGAGGTCGAGGCACGCAGCCTGCTCGCCTTCTGCGTGGCGATCGGCGAACACTTCCTGGCCGCCGACCACGGTGGCCGTACCCGGGCGCAGGTCCTCGCCCGAGCCGCCGCCCTGCTGCTCGCCGCCCCACGTCCTGAGGAACCGCCCCGCTGAGGAGATTCGGGTGCTGCGAACGAAATGTGCGTCCGACGCCAACGACGCGACGATGTCGATCATGTGATGGTCAAGTGGCAGCCAGTTCGTCCCGTCTCACGACGATCGGAGAACCTGATGACCATATGGAAGCGCAGTCTCGGCATCGCGGGGATCGCCCTCGCCCTCGCCGCCGCGGCCCCGTTGACCACGGCGTCGGCCGCGACATCCGCAACCGCGGCATCACACTGGGAGACCGTCGGGTACTACTGGGGCCCCGACGCGTACGAGAACTGTCACCGGGACGGCCAGCGGAGCGTCCGCGCGTACAGGTGCTTCTGGGACGACCACGCGATCCCCAATCAATACGAACTGCAGTTCCTCATCTTCTGAAGCAGTTCGGCCTCACCCTTGTGACCTCTCATCAGTTGCCATAGGAGTTGGCGATCCACCGTCTCGCGGCTGCGGAGCCGGATCGAAGCCGCGTGATCGTGGTCGAACCTGGTTCATGAACGCCCTGTCAGGCTTTTCAGAGCTGAGCCGGGGTCGTCGGCGTAGAAGCGGATCGTGGTGATGCGCTCGCGACGGCCGAGGGGTCTGGTGACGGTGATCGGCCCGGTCAGGTTGACGATCAGGTTGGTCTGCGCGTCCACTCCCAGCGTGAGGTGGCCGTCCGCCACTTCGATCACACCGCGCGCATTGTAGTTGCGGCTCATCTTGACCGAGGCGATGAGCTCGCGCGGGACACGCAGATCGACGTACGCGCCGTAGCGGATGCGCAGCTCCTGCGCGGTCACGACATGCGGCCGGGTGGCGGACGCCGCTCCGAGGGCCAGCACGAACAGGAGTTGGTAGACATCGGCAACCATGACGACGGCGCGCAGACCGGCCGCGGCGTTCGAGGCCGCCAGCATCCACTCCAGGGCGACAGCCTGCACGGCCACGGCGAACAGCAGCATCAGCAGCAACGGCCGCTGATTCTTCGCATACGCCACGGCGACACCACCCGGCGGCACCCCGTCCTGACGCCGCCTGACCCACAGAGCGAAGCTGGCCAGGTTCCTGTGCTCCGCTCTCATGAGCATGCGTACCTGAAGCGGCACCAGAGCATCGACGACCGTCCTCAGCGCGCCCCCTGGCGCGGCACCGACCTCACGAGCGGCCCTCAACAGCCGGTACGCGTGCATGTATCCCATGACGGACAGCGGCGCGAGCACCGCCGCGGCCACCGCTCCCGCCGGTGTGGGCGTCAATTGTCCCGCGACCATCAACAAGGCGACGATCAGGTCCAGGGCCGCCACCGCCAGCAGGCCGTTACGAGGGAGGCTGAGCCGCATCCTCATGTCCTTCCGTCATCGGACGTGAGCTATGAAGATCATAGAATGTGGATCTTCGCTCGCCATGCAGGGCCCCCTCGGAGCTCCATCGACTCCATTGTTGTGAGTTCGACGCGTCAACACAGAATCCGGTTCTACGGGCACTGAGCGGCTAGGCGACCAACTGTCAAGCTCCGAGTGACGACCCGGTGCCGACTGCGGCAACCCCGGCATTTTTCGCCGTATATATCCCATCCCCCTACAATCTGGAGTCCTTACTACTAAGGAGCATCGTTGGACCAGAGCGGTCACCATCATCCAACTTCTGCGCCCGCCTTCCACGCGGAGCACGCGCACTCTGACCACTCGTAGGCGCCGAGCAGAACAACCCAACCGTAGGGGGATCTGCTTCTCCTATGGCGAATCGCAGTGGCGAAGGGCGGTTGCTCATCCCCGCGCCGGGTGTCCGCTCGCCCGTCTCCTCCAGCGCCCTCCGCAGCGTGGAGCCGTACGACGGTGTTCGCAACACGCCATGGCGTATGACAGACCGGCCTCGTCGAAGACGAGCAGGAAGGAGCGGCCGCGTGCCGTACGAGGATGACGACCAGGTCAGCAGGGCGATCTACGCGCGCATGCTGGAGCGCGCCGAGTCGTTCACCGACGTGGCGGTGGCGATGGGAGTCACCACCGCGCAGATCGCCCGCGTCCAGGAGCACCTCATCCGGCTGCGCCTGCTCGACCCCGACGCCAAAGTTCCGGTGGACGCCGCAGCGACGCTCAGGCTGAGCCTTGAGGAGAGCCACCGCCTCCTGGACCGCCTGGTGGAGCAGCACGTCACGGCCGCCGCGGTCGCCCGGAGCTACCTGAGCCTGCCTGTCCGCGCCGAGCGCGACATGGACGTCGAGTTCTTCACCCTGGACGAGATGGCGACGCGCCTGGCCAGGCGTATCACGGAGCTGAGCGAACAGGCCGGGCACGAGATCCTCAGCATGCATCCGGTCACCGACTGGACACCTGCGGCGCTGGCGGAGGGCCTGGAGAGATCTGAGCGCGCGCTCGCCAGAGGGGTACGGGTACGCGCCCTGCACGCGCAGAGCTCCTTCTCCCAGCCGGTACTACGTGGGTTCGTGGATCGCTGGACGCGCCAGGGCCGCGAGGTACGGGCCGCGCCCGTCGTGCCGACCCGGATGCTCGTCTACGACCGGCACACCGCCGTCGTCCAGGCCGACCCCGCCGACCTGGGCGCCGGCGCGCTGGTGATCCGCGGTGGAGGCGTGGTGAGGTCCCTGGCGGCGCTGTACGACAACTGCTGGATGACGGCGTCGGAGCCGAAGGACGTCCCCGGCTCCTCGGACGCGGGGGCGCTCACCGAGCAGCAGCGTGCCGTCCTGCGTATGCTGGCCGTCGGCGCCAAGGACTCGGCGATCGCCCGCACGCTGGGAGTGTCCACCCGGACGGTCACGCGGGTCGTGGGTGAGGTGAGCGTGCTGCTCGGCGCCACCAGCCGTTTTCAGGCAGGTGTCCGCGCGACCCGGCTGGGCTGGCTCGATTAGCGGAGCGGAGCGGTGTCGTCCGGCCGAAGACACCGGCCTGCTCTCGCCCGAACACCCCTCCCCCGCGCCGCTGACGCGGACACGTCCCACCGTCTGCGTCGCCTGAACCTGGGCCTCGATCACGCTCACGACAAGGCTGCCGATCAGGTTCGGACGGTGAAGGTGGTCAGCGGAAGTCGGCGGCGTGGGAGCGCGACCATCGCCGCGCGGGGAGACCCGAGCGGCGTGCGGGCCTTTGCCGGTGGTCGCCGCCGCAAGCACCTGGGGTTTCGGGCCGGGTGCTTGCGGGCGCCGGGGTGTGGTCAGCCGGTCGCGGGAGACTCGTCCGGCAGTACGGGCACCGGGGGCGCGGGGGCGCGGCGGGGCAGGGTGAGGGTGATGAGAAGGCCCGCGATCATCGCCGCCGCGGTGAGCAGGACGACCAGGAACTCGCCGTCCGCCGTGGCGGCGCGGAGGGCCTGCCCGGTCCTGCCCTCGGTGCCCACGTCGGCGATGACGGTGAAGACGGCCAGGCCTATGGCGTTGCCGATGTTGAGCGCGGTGGAGGCGATGCCGTTGGCGACGCCCTGCTCATGGGCGGGGGTGCCGGTGGCGGCGGCGATCCACATGGCGGTCCAGACGATGCCCTGGCCGAGACCCGAGACGACGAGGCCGGGGATCAGCAGCCCGTACCCGGCGTCGGCGTCGAAGCCGAGGGCCAGGACGGCGGTCCCCACGACGCCGACGGCGAAGCCGATCAGCAGGGTGGGACGGTTGCCGATCCGGGTGGCCAGGCGTTCGCCGCTCTGGGTGCCGGCGGCGATGGCCAGCGAGGGGATGAGGAAGGCCAAGCCGGTCTGCAGGGCGCTGTAGCCGTGGACGCTCTGCAGCAGCACGGTGAGGAAGTACGGCAGGACGCCGAACGTGGCCATGTAGACGAAGGTGACCAGCATGCCGACGGTCAGGCTGCGGTTGCGGAAGAGCCGGAACGGCATGAGCGGGTCCGCGCTGCGCGCCTCGACCAGCGCGAAGATCACCAGCAGTACGGCGGCCAACGCGAACGCGCCCACGACCAGGGGGCTGCCCCAGCCCAGTTCGGGCCCTTCGACCAGGGCGAAGACCAGCAGGGTGGATCCGCCGGTGACGGTGAGCGCCCCGGGCATGTCGAACCTGCGCCGTTCCCGCCTGGCCGGGTCGCGCGGGATGACGGCCAGGGCGGCCAGCGCGACCAGCCCGGCCAGGGGGACGTTCACGAAGAAGACGGCGGGCCAGCCGAAGTTCTCGGTGAGGACGCCGCCGAGCAGCGCGCCGATCGTCAGCCCGCTGGCCCCCGCGCCACCCCAGACGGCCAGCGCCCGGTTTCGCTGCGGCCCCTCGGCGAACAGGCTGTTGAGCAGCGCCAGCGTCGAGGGCAGCAGCAACGCGCCGCCGATGCCCTGGACCGCGCGGGCGACGATGATGACGACGGGACCGCCGGCCAGGCCACCGGCCAGCGAGGACAGCGCGTAGAGAGCCAGGGCGAGCACGAAGACACGGCGGCGGCCGAACAGGTCGGCCGCCCGGCCGCCGAACAGCAGGAAGCCGCCGGCGAAGACGACGTACGCGCTGACCACGAGTTGCTGGGTCTGGCCGGGGAAGCCCAGGTCGGCGCCGATCTGCGGGAGCGCGACGAAGACGATGTTGAGGTCGAGCGCGTAGATGAGCTGGGCCAGGGCGAGCAACGCCAGGGTCCAGCCGAGTCGCGGCTTGACGCCGTCCGCGAGGGCTGCGGGCAGCGTGGATGGTGTGGACATGGAACGCCCTTCGGAGGGAGCCGGGAAGCGGGCACGCGGAAGCCCGCCGCACGGCAGCGTTAGTACGAGTATTTACGTACAGTCGTACTATGCCAGACCGGAGAGGGATTGTTCGACAGTCGCGGTACAGTTGAACCATGGCCTTCCGTCATCCCGACCGCGACCAGATCCGGATCGAAGACGTGCTGTCGGCGCTGGGGAACGGCGTGCGCCTGTCCGTCGTACGCATCCTCGACGCCGGGGGCGAGCACAACTGCACCAGCGTCCTGAACACGCTGGGGATCACCGCGAAGTCGACCATGACCCACCACTGGCGGGTGCTGCGCGACAGCGGCGTCATCTGGCAGCAGCCCTCGGGGCGGGAGAACCTGCTCGTCCTGCGGCGCGACGATCTGGAGGCCCGCTACCCCGGCCTGCTCGACGCCATCCTGTCCGGCGCCCGCGCCGACGACGCCGTCCAACGCCCCGACCGCACCGGCTCCGCCGCCTGACCATCGAGGTGTCCAAGGTGGGGGTTCTCCCGGGGAACCGTCGGGGTCATCCCTGATGCCGGTCGGACGGAATGTCGGACAAGCTTGACGGCATGAAGATCACTGCGCTCGCGGGCGGCCTGCTGGCCTCCGCGGCACTCCTGACCGGGTGCGGCCTGGACGCCATCGCCAAACCGAAGAACGAGGAGACCAGTACGTACCAGGTCAAGGAGAAGGTGCAGCAGCTTCACCTCAGAAGCGGCAGCGGCGACGTGACCGTCACCGAGTCGGACGTGACGTACGTCAGCGTGACCGAGAGGCTCTACTGGAGCAACGAGAAGCCCCAGGCCGAGCACAAGGTGGAGGGCGACAAGCTGTCCGTCTACTACGACTGCCAGAAGTCGTGGGGCACCTGCGGGGTCGAGTACAAGGTGGAGATCCCCAAGGGGCTACAGGTCAACGTGGACACCGGTTCGGGCGACCTGACACTGAGGTCGCTCACCGGCCCTCTGGACCTCAAGGCCGGCTCCGGCGATATCAAGGGCGACGGCCTGGGCGGCAAGAAGCTCCTCGTGGAGGGAGGATCCGGCCCCGTGACCCTGAAGTACGCGGTCGCGCCGGAAGGCGTCAAGCTGTCGGTCGGCTCAGGCGACGTCGCGCTCACCGTCCCCGACGAGACCTATGACGTGAACGCCAGGACGACCTCCGGTGACGCCAACATCTCGGTCAAGAAGGACGGCTCCTCACCCCGCAAGCTGTCGCTGACCACGGGTTCCGGAAACATCACCGTCTCGGCCGGGTAACCACTCTCCCCGCTCACGTCCGAACTCGCCGAGCTGGCCGGTGACGGGTGCCCTGTCGGCGCTCGGCGGCAAGGACGCACCCGCCAAGGGGGCGGCGAAGCGCTCGCGGCGAGGCAGGCCGACCCGCCGGTCCCCCGCATGAAAGGCGTACCGGCGGACCGGCCTCTGCGGCGCCACCAGCAAAGTTCCTGACTTCGCCACAGCAGATCCCGGATCGTGGACCTCCATGCGGCCTTCCCACTCGCACCCGGCCACCTGATGGGCACCGGATCAAGGCGCCGCCGGACTGCTCCCACGGCCCGGAAGACCTGGGTGGACGGAGGTCTCCGCACCGCCGACGGGACCGGGGTCACCACGACCGCCCCTCGAGCAACGGCCGCCGCCGGCCCAGGGCCGGCCGTACTTCGCGCCGAGGTTCGGCGACGAGGCGGGCGGCGACTTCTCCGCGACACTCCAGCAGGACGTGACGCTCCCCGCCACCGCGACCTACTACCGCAACCTGGGACAGTTCCCTGGAGGTGGGCACGTCCCGGGTGTGGGACGCCGGCTGCGTGTACGCGGTCTGCGAGCTCACAGCCGCACTGCCGGACGCACGCTCGAGGCCAAGCCGCTCCCGCTGCTCGCCGCCCGTTACGCGCCGGCGGATCTGGACGCCTTCAGTCGTGCCCGTAGCGGCACGGTGACCAGGGTGCCCGTCCGGGTGGAGCGTAACCCCGGTGCGTCGCAGGCTCAGGTGACCTCGCTCAGGCTGGAGATGTCCTTCGACGACGGCGCGAGCCGGCTGCCCGTGCCCGCCGTCCCGGCCGGATCCGGCTGGACCGCCGCCGTGCCCAACCCGCGTACGGCCGGATTCGTCTCCTTGAGGGCGACGGCCGGCCCCAGCCCTTCTCCCGAATCAGGGTCGCCGGCGCCGCGCGCCAAGTTGCCCACGCCCAGCTGAGCGGCGAGCCGAAGATATGCCTTGACACGAATATTCGTTGCAGTGAATACTTCTCTCCATGGAGGCACTCCTCACCGCACTGGCCGACCCGGCCCGCTGGCGGCTCGTGACCCTGCTGGCCGAGCAGCCTCGGCCGGTCGGCGTTCTGGCCCAGCTCGCCGAGGCGCGTCAGCCGCAGACGACCAAGCACCTGCAGACCCTTGAACGTGCCGGTGTCGTCGTCTCGCGGCGCACCGGCCAGCGTCGCGTCTACGCGCTCCAGCCCGGTCCCCTACGGGATCTGGCGGGCGTACTCAGTCGGCTCGCCGACACCGCGGACCGGCGCGGCGGCCCACGCGAGGCGTACGACCATTACGTGGCCGGCGTCGACACCGAGCGGCACGCCGCGCAGGAGCCGGGGTGGGCCGACGGCCGCTCGTTCCGGTTCCACCGCTCCCTGACGGGACGCCCCGAGCTGGTCTGGCACCACCTGACCGACACGTCATCGCTCGCCCGCTGGTGGGCGCCCGACGGCCTGCGCGTGTCCGAGTTCGTGTTCGAGGCGCGACCGGGTGGGCGGATCGTCCTGGAATACCGCGACGCCGAAGACCTCGACGACTCCGACGTGGTCGTCGGGCGCGCACAGGGGGTCGTCGACGACGTACGCACCGGCGAGCACCTGGCCTACCGGCTCTCTCCCCTGCTGCCCGACGGCGGCCTCGCCTTCACCGGTCACCTCGACTTCGATCTCCGGCCCACCCGTACCGGTGCCGACCTGGAGGTCCATTACCGGATCACCGACAGCACCACCGACTCGGCGGATTTCGTCGCCGGCATCGAGATCGGCTTCGGCCAGAGCCTCGACCGACTCGCGGCGACCCTCGCCGCCGACACCCACGACACCGAGCACGACACCGACACAAGGAGCACGAAATGACCGGGCAGACCACCGGACGCAAAGTAACCGCCAACCTGGTCATCAGTCTCGACGGGCGTTACCACGGCGCCGGCGGGCCGGCCGATTTCGCCGCGTTCGCCACTTACGCAACCACCGACGTGGCACGCGACCAGATGACCCGGATGCGGGAGAACGCGACCACGGCCGTGCTCGGCCGGGTCCTCGCCGAAGGGTTCATGTCGTTCTGGCCGTCGGTCGCCGCCGACGACAACGCCGATCCGCGCGACCGCGACTATGCCAAGTGGCTGGTCGAGACCGAGAAGGTGGTCCTGTCGACCACCCTGAGCGAGGCGCCGTGGGAACGGACCCGCGTGGTGAACGGCCCCGTCGCCGATCTCGTCGCCGACCTCAAGGCCGACGGCGAGGGCGACATCCTCGTCAACACCAGCCCCAGCGTCACCAAGGCCCTGCTCGCGGCCGACCTGCTCGACCGGATGTACCTCGTCGTCATCCCGGAGATCGCCGGAGGCGGGCTGCGGCTCTTCGACGACGGCCTCCCGCCGTCGAAGTGGCAGCTCACCTACCAGGAGACCGGCGAGCAGGGCGCGATGGCCCTGGTCTACGACCGGGTCCGCTGAACCCGCACGGTTTCGAGGAGCTGAGCCACAGATCGACAGGACGATCGAGGAACCGCGCCCCTCTCCTCGCCGTGACTTTGCGAGGTGGATGCACGGGGGATTTCAGACGACGATCGGGGCTTCGTGCCCGGCCGCCTTCTCCGACGTCCGCGTCCGTGTCCCTGTCCGCGTCCGTGTCCGGGGGAGGACGAGGTAGGTGAGGGCCAGTCCGATCAGGCTCAGTGCCGCGCCGGCCAGGCCGGTCCACCGCAGAGCGCCGGCGGCGACGATCGCGCCGCCGATGACCGAGCCGGCCGCGGCCCCGAGGTTGAACGCGCCGACGTTGGCGGAGACCGCCAGGTTCGGGGCGGCACCCGCGTGGCGCAGGATGAGTCCCTGCAGCGGGGCGATGGTCGCGGTGGCGAGCAGGCCGAGCACCAGGACAGCGGCCACGGCGGTGGGCTGCCACACCACGGCGAACGGGACGAGCAGAAGCGTCCCGGCCAGCCCGCCGAAGACCCCGCGTACGGTGGCGCTCATCGACTTGTCGGTCAGCCGTCCGGCGGCGATGTTGCCGATGAAGCTGCCCGCGCCGTAGGCGAGCAGCAGGCCGGAGACTGCCGCGGCGGAGAAGCCGGAGACGCCGATCAGCAGCGGGGCGATGTAGGTGAACACCGTGGCGACGCCGGAGAAGCCCACCGCGGTGGTGGCGATGGCGAGCATGACCGGCCGGCGTGTCACCACGCGTATCTCCTCACGCAGCCGGGTGGACGGGGCGTCCTCCCGGGGCAGGACGGCGGCCAGGAGCAGGGTGGCCAGCAGGGACAGAACGGTCAGCACGGCGAACGGGGCCCGCCATCCGGCGGCCTCCCCGAGCAGTGCTCCCAGGGGCACTCCGAGGAGGGTGGCCACGGTGAAACCGGAGGCCACGGTGGCGATGGCCGAGCCCGTCCGCTCGGCCGGGACCACGCGGGTGGCCGTCACCAGGGCCAGGGCCAGGAAGGCGGCGTGGCTGAGCGAGGACACCACGCGGCCCGCCAGGAGCAGGCCGAACGACGGCGCCGCCGCGCTGATCGCGCTGCCCGCAGCGAACAGCAGCATCAGGCCGATGGCGAGTCCCTTGCGGGGCAGGCGCGAGGTCAGCAGCGCCATGAGCGGCCCTCCGGCCACCACTCCGAGGGCGTATGCGGTCACCGATTGACCGGCGGTTCCCACGGAGACGTCAAGATCGGCTCCGACCTGGGGCAGCAATCCGGCGATCAGGTATTCCGAGGTGCCCACGACGAAGACGCTCGAGCACAGTGCCGCGAGCGTCGCCAAACCTTTGTTCATCTTCATGGCGTAGACGCTAAAGTCTCATATCGATATGAGAGTCAAGTCGAGCCGGGGTGATGCCCGTCTCGTCGTCAGGAGGTCGTTGTGCGCATCGGTGAGCTGTCCCGGCGGACCGGCGTGGCCGTGCACCTGCTGCGCTACTACGGACAGCAGGGTCTGCTCCATCCGCAGCGGCGCGCCAGCGGCTACCGGGAGTACGTCGAAGAGGACGTCGCCGTCGTCCGCCGCATCCGCAGCCTGCTGGCGGCCGGGCTGAACACCTCGACCATCACCACGGTCCTGCCGTGCCTGCGCGACACCGGCGACCGCCTCGTCCCGACCTGCCCGGACCTGCTGGCCGACCTTCACCAGGAGCGCGACCGCATCGCCCAGGCCATCGGCGACCTTCAGGCCTCCATGGACGCGCTCAACGACGTCATCGCCGCAGCCCCGGCCGACGTCACCCGCCGCGCCCTGGGCTCACTCGGCAGGTGAACGCTCGCCCGGGACGGCCGGCACTGATTGCCAACATTTCTTCGCGAATGAGTCTTTGCGAATGAATGTTTGCGGTCTAGCCTTCGAGGCATGACCGAACCCCGCGAGAACGTGATCGTCCTCGACGCCAAAGGACTGCGGGCGCTGGCCCACCCCGTACGCGTGCAACTCGTGGACCTGCTGCGCAAGCACGGCCCGTCCACCGCCACCCGCCTGGCCGAGCACCTCGGTGTGAACTCCGGCACGGCCAGCTACCACCTGCGCAGGCTCGGCGCCGCCGGGTTCGTGGAGGAGGACACCGAGCGCGGCAACGCCCGCGAGCGCTGGTGGCGCTCGGTCCACCACATCACCCGGCTCACCGACGACCAGCTGGCCGAGCAGGAGCCCGAAGCGGTGCTGGCGTACATGCAGTCCATCGCCGCCCTGTACAACCTCCGTACCCAGCGGACGCTGAACGAGCTGCAGACCATGCCGGGACAGTGGCGGCGCGTGCTCGACCTCAGCTCCATCGCGCTGCGCCTGACCCCGCAGGAGGGGCAGCGGCTGCGCGAGGAGCTGGAGGAGGTCGTCTCCCGCTACCGCCCCGACCTGCCCGGCGCGGCGGCGCCCGAGGGCGCCGCGCGGGTCTCGCTGATCACGCAGCTCCTGCCCGAGCTGCCTGAGGACTCGTGATGGGAACCCGCGGGTCCTTACGCCCGATGGCCGGCCTGCTCGCGGCCATGACGGTGTCGTTGACCGGTACGCGGGTGTCGGCCCTCGCGCTGCCCTGGTTCGTCCTGACGACGACCGGGAGCGCGGCGCAGACGGGGTTGGTGGCGTTCGCGGAGATGGCCCCGTACGTGCTGGTCAAGGCGCTGACCGGGCCGCTGGTCGATCGGGTCGGGCCGCGCCGGATCTCCTGGGCCGGCGACGTGCTGAGCGCCGCGGCGGCCGGGGCGGTCGTCCTTCTGCACGCGCTGGACCTGTTGCCCCTGGGCACGTTGATCGCCCTGGTCGCGGTGGTCGGCGCGGCCCGCGGTCCAGGGGACCTGGCCAAGGAGATCATGGTTCCCGAGGCGGCCGAGCGCGGGCGGGTGCCGCTGGAGCGAGCCACCGGGCTGATGGGCGTGACCGAGCGGCTGGCCCAGACGCTGGGGCCCGCGGCGGGGGGCGCGGTGGTGGCGCTGCTCGGGCCGCTGGCCAGCCTGGGCATCAGTGTCACCTGCTTCGCGCTCGGCTCCGTGATCGTGGCGTGGGCGCTGCCGCGCGGCATGGGGCACCGCGCGTCGGCACAGGAAGGGCAGGATGGGCAGGAGGGGCAGGAAGGGTACTGGCGGCGGTTCGGCCAGGGCTTCGCGTTCCTGCGCGGCGAACCGCTGCTGCTCTCCGTGATCGTGATGGTCGGCGTCACCAACCTGCTCGACGCGGCCTTCAGCCAGGTGCTCGCCCCCGTGTGGGCCAAGGAGTCCGGCTACGGGCCCGCCATGGTCGGCTTGAACAGCAGCGTGATGGGGTTGACGGCCGTCGGAGGCAGCCTGGTCGCGGCCGCCGTGGCGCACCGGATGCGGCGCAGGCCGGTGTTCTTCGTGGCGTTCCTGCTCGCCGGGCCGTCGCGCTTCTTCGTCCTGGCGTTGGACGTGCCGGTGTGGGCCATCGTGGCGGTGTTCGCGATGGGCGGGTTCGCCGGCGGGTTCCTGAACCCGATCCTCGGAGCGATCTCCTACGAGCGGGTGCCGCGACGCCTGCTGGGCCGGGTCAACGCGTTGTCGGACTCACTCGCCTGGGCCGGGATCCCGCTCGGCGGATTGGTGGGCGGGGTGGCGGTCGCTGCGGCGGGGCTGGCGCCGGTGCTGCTCGCGGGCGGGGCGGCCTACGCGCTCACCACGAGCCTGACGGGACTGCGGCCCGAATGGCGGGAGATGGACCGGCTGCGCGGCCAGGGCCCACCCGGCGTCCCACGGGCACAGCTGGAAGACGCCGGGAACACACCGCGCGCAGCTTCACTTGAGGAGCCCGCGTCATGACGACGGACGGACTGCGGAGCATCCTGGTGGTCCGCAGCGATCCGTGGGTTCGGCCCAGTCTCTTGGCTTCCGGGTGCGCACAGGTCGCCGGCCTGTCAGGCGGGGGCGTGCGGGGCCCTGTCATCGGTTGAACTGCCGTCTCCTGAAGTGCCGTCTCCGGCCGTGGAGGCTTCTCCGGTGAAGTGGCGCAACTGCGGGCTGAGCGCGGCCAAGGCGGCGGTCAGGCCGAGCAGCCCGCCCAGCACGACGAGCGCCGCCGCGCCGCCCAGTGCCGCGGCCAACGCACCGCCGAGCACCGGCCCGAGGGGCTTGAGCGCCATCCCGCCCATGCTCAGGACCGCGCCCATCCGGCCGAGCATCGTTTCCGGCACCCTTCGTGCGATCACCACGTTCATCACTACGTTCAGAGAGGGCGTCGACAGGGTGATGAACACCAGCGGGATCATCGGCCACCACGCTCCCCAAGGCAGCGCCGTGGCCGCCAGCGCGGCACCGAAGACCGTCACGACGGCCAGCAGGAGTCTGCCGGGAGGCAGGAGCTTGCTGATGCGGCCCGACAACAGCGCACCGGTCAGTCCGCCGATACCGAGACCGGCCAGGACCGTCCCGGTGACGCGCGCGTCGCCGCCGCGTTCGCCGACGAGCACGATCAGCGGGATGAGGAACGCCCCGCCCAGCAGGTTGAGGATCATCACCGCTGCGGTGACCTCCCTCAGGCCATGCTGACGCCACAGCCACGTGACGGCCTCGGCCGCTTCCCGGCGCATGCTGCGCCGGACCGGCCGCTGCTCCTCGCCGTCGTCCCTGGCGGAGGGTCGCGGCTCGTCCGCCGGGCGGCGCGGCACCTTCGCAAAGGCGTAGAAGAGCGTGGCGGCAAGGAAGGTGACGGTGTCGACGACGAACGGCACCGCCCGCCCCAGGCCGTACAGCAGGCCACCGAGCGGAGGGCCGAGCAGCCCGGCCGCGTGGGTACGAGCCTCCTCCTGCGCATAGGCACTGTGCAGTTGGCCCGAGGGGACGATGCCGCGGATCGCCGTGTCTTTGACGGGACCGATGAACGCGGCGCACAGCCCGTCCAGCGCTGCCAGTGTGACGAACTGCCAGACCTGCACATGACCGGTGAGGATGAGCGCCGTCAGCAGTGCGGAGGCAATCGCCTGGAGGCCCTGGGCAGTGATGAGCGTACGGCGGCGGTCCCAGCGGTCCACCCAGACGCCGGCCGGCATCTGGACCGCGACGAAGGCGACGGTGCGGGCGCCGGCGACGATGCCCGCCAACCCGGGCGAGCCGGTGAGCGCCAGCACCAGCAGCGGCATGGCGAGCCTGGTGAGCTCCGACCCCAGCTCGGAGACCGCACTGCCGACCCACAGCAGTTGAAACCGCACGTTCTTGCGCAGCGGGACGATGTCGGTCACGAAGTGTCTTCCTCGGATACGGGGGCGGTCACCTGGCCTGAGGCACCACTCTCAGTTCCGGACAGGTCGGGCGGGACCCGGAGAAGATACCTACCGGAGATGACGCTGTCCATCGAATAGAACGGACGTCGTCCAAGGTCCGCCTGATCGCGGGGAGTCAGCGTAGGGCGTCGGGCATGCGGACCGTCATGTACGGATGTGGTTGTTCCAGCCACTCGCTGGTCAGCCTTGCCCCTGTGGTCTGGTCGATGACCGCGAGCATGGCGGCCTGCCAGTCGTAGTCCTCGCCGCGTTCCTCGAAGTCGACGAAGAAGTCCGTCATCGCCTGCAGTTCGGGCCATTGGCCGATGCCGGCGTGGTCCTCCGGTCTGCCGGGGCCGAACGCGTCGATCGCCAGGATCAGCTCGCCCGATGACGCGAAACTCAGCCGGTTGTGGGCGTTGACGTTCCACCAGGCGCTGTAGACCCGGGCCCCCTCGCTGAGCCGCCGGAGTACGGCGGGGGTTGATCCGAGGAAGTCGCCCTCCACCAGCATGGCGGCGGCTCCGCACCAATCGGCGGACACGGGATTGTCGGTGTCGTAGGGAAGCAGGACGGCCTTGGGCGGCGCCGGCTCATGGAGCCGGTGCGGCGCGTCTCCGCTGAGCCTGGCGGCGAGCTGGTGCAACGGGAGCGCTTGTCCGCTGTCGGGGACCACGACGGTCCAGCACATGGCCACGTCGAGCCATGGCTGGCTGGAACGGAGTTGCCTGTAGTGCTTGCGCGGGCCGGCTGTCGGGGGTTGTCCGATGTTCACGCATTGCTCCCTTGC
This sequence comes from Nonomuraea spiralis, assembly GCF_014648435.1. Lineage (GTDB taxonomy): Bacteria > Actinomycetota > Actinomycetes > Streptosporangiales > Streptosporangiaceae > Nonomuraea > Nonomuraea spiralis. The sequence continues at coordinate 550,192 of NZ_BMRC01000005.1, read as the reverse complement.
TCGTCGAATTCGCCTCCCGGAACGGATCTTGGAGAGGGCCCGAGGCCGTCACCTGTCGCCGCCGCGTCCAGAGCACGGAAGGAGACCCGGGTCGCGGCCAGGTCGGGATCGCGGACGTACGTCTTCGCCTCGGACTCCGGAACCAGCCGCCGGTGCTGTATCTCGAACTCCGGCGCCCATTCCTCGAGCCGGACCTCCGCACGCCAGTAGGAGCGGATGAGGACCAGGCCAAGCTCGCGCCCGCGCACGCATTCGCTGCGCGAGTATCCAAGCAGGCGGCTGCCGATGACCGCGACGCACGCTTCTTCGAGCAATCCTGGCCGTTCGAATGCGTCAGCATCCGCTCCCCGTCACGGGCAGGGACGATGGCTGTCATGTGGCTCTCCCATTGAGGTTTGCGGGCAGAAGAACCGGCCGCGGCCGGCGGCTGGATGACTCCGGCATCTCGGATCGCAGCGAACATCTCCGCCTCCGTCATCCCTCCGCGGACAGGGCCGGTTCCCACGCTCAGACCCACAGCGTTGTCCTGGCCCGCAAGCTGCGGCCGATCAGCTTCTGCGCGAGATGACCATGATGTATTCGCAGGGAGCATTCGTTCGGTTGGCGAAGCCGTGGTCCGCGTCGGCCTGGAAGAACAGGGAGTCGCCCGTGTTCAGGGTCTCGGTGATGCCGCCGATCGCGACGGTGAGGGTGCCTTCGAGCACCACGAGTTGTTTCTCCGTACCGGGCGGATACGCGGGCAGCAGCCCGGTGGAGACCTGCGCGGGGAGGTAGTGGACGATCATCTCGGCTCCTCCCGCGCCCGGAGCCGCTGACACGATGTGCCGCTCGAAGCCGGTTTCCGGGTCACGGAAGACGGGGCGATCGTTCTTGCGCATGGCAATGGCCACGCCGGACGCGGCAGCAGCAGGCGCGCCGATCAGGTCCGAGAGCGACGCGTCGAGCGCATGGGCGATCCTGGACGCGACGCCGATCGTCGGGCTCTTCTCACCTCGTTCGACCTTGGACAACATCGCCCGGCTGACCGACGACTGCGTGGACAGCTGCTCCAGCGTCAGGCCCGCCTCCTCGCGGCGTCGCCGTACGTTACCGCCGAACGCGCCGGCCAGGTCGTCACCATGCTCTGGTTCGGCCGCGTTTCCGTCTTTCTCGACCACCGTGCTCCTCGATCGATGGGTATGTCGCTGCCCACAGTGTAGGGTTTCTTCTAAAGTAGATATAGTCTTCTTTAGGAGACGCGCGATGTGCGCTCGACACTACGGAGGTTCCATGCGTTTGATCTCGAGCGACCTGCACCATGCCACGTTCGAATTCGGCGATCTGCAGGTGGTCTCGTTGCGAGACGGGTACATCGACATGCCGCCGACACGACTCCGCGACGAGGACGGGCACACGCTCGACGAGTTGCCGGCCGCCGTCCCGCTGGCCGGCGACAACCTGCGGTTGTCGGTCAACGCGTTCTTCGTCACCGACGGCACGCGGTCGGTTCTCATCGACACCGGCGCGTCCGATGTCTGGCACGACCCCACCATGGGATTGATCTACGACGCCCTCGACGAAGCGGGAATCGACCGCGCGCGGATCACTGATGTGGCCATCACCCACAGGCACGAAGACCACGTGAGCGGCCTGATCACGCCGGACGGTTCAGAGGCGTTCACCGGACTCGAGCGCGTGTGGATCGGCGCGGGCGACACCTCGGTGTTCACCGGGCGGCTGGAGCCGATCCGCGACCGGGTCGTACCCGTGTCAGAAAAGGTCGCGATCAACGACTGGACCACCGCGATCCCGACACCGGGCCACACACCCGGTCACACCGTCTACGAGATCAGGAGCGACACCGGCCACCTTCTCGTCTGGGGCGACACCGTTCACGTTCCCACGCTGCAATTCGACCAGCCGAAGGTGTCCTGGGAGCTCGACGGCGACCAGTCCCAGGCCCGCGCCGCGCGAGCGGTCCTCCTCGAACAACTGACCCGACCACACCACTTCGTGGCCGGCGCCCACCTCGACTCCCCCGGCATCGCCCGCATAGCCCCCTCCGGCGACGGTTACGCGCTGGAATACCTCGCACCCCCGATCGGCTGATCGACCCCGCCGGGGCCGGACGCACTCGTGAACCCGCCTGGCGGCGCCGGCCATGCCCCGCGGCCCAACAGATCGAGAACGAGTGCCGCGATGTTCCACGCGTCGTCCTCGCCGCGGTGATGGCGTCCCTCGAGCGGCAGTCCGGCGATCCGCAGAGCGTGATCCATGCCGGGTTTCCTGTGCAGCCCGTACGCCGCGGCGAACACGGCCTTCGCGTTGGTGTGGGTACGTTCCGTCGGATGGCCGAACGGATGAGCCACCCCGTCGGCCCGACTCTGCCGAGCGAACTGCCGACGGTCGTACTCGCCCCAGCTCGCCCACGGGCGCTCCCCCGCCCCGAACTCCCCGACCAGGATCCGGCACGCCTCGGCGAAGGTGACACCCCGTTCCACCTCGGCTTGCGTCAGGCCGGTCAGCTCGGTACAGAACTCACTCACCGCCGACCGGACAGGACGGACCAGGACACGATGCCGCGACACGCGGCACCGCGCCGACACGTCCACGACGGTGAGACCGATCTCGATGATCTCGCTCACGGAGCCGGGCGGCGGCTGCCCTTCCCAGCAGGTGGCCTCCACGTCGATGACGTTCAGCAGGGCGGATTCGTGGCGCATGAGGCCGAGGGTAGGGATGCGCACCCGGTTCCGGCACCTCAATTTCCCCATGCCCACCTCTCGATCGGCGAGTGGGACCACTGGTTGGCTGGGGACATGCGAACGGCACGACAGGCATGGACCGAGGCTCCCCTCGCGCTCAGACACGAGGTCGAGCGGCGCCTGGGGTCCCCGGTGCGAGAGGTCGAGGACCGGCAGGGCGGCTTCTCATCGGGGATCGCGGGCGTCGCCACTCTCGCCAACGGCGAGAAGGTCTTCGTCAAGGCGATCCCGGCCGGCCCGGACGCCGTCGACGACCACCGGTCCGAGATCGGCGTCTCCGCACAGCTTCCCGCCGCCGTACCCGCACCGAAGCTGCGCTTCGGCCTGGAACAGGACGGCTGGTTGCTGCGCTGCTTCGACCTCGCGCCAGGCGCGCTGCCGCACGAGCCATGGCTCGACCACGAACTGGCAGCCGCGCTGACGATGCTGGAGGCGTGCGCCAAGGCGCTGACGCCGTCGCCGGTCACCGGCGTCCCCACCCTCGCCGCACGCATGGCGGGCCGCTGCGAGACATGGCGGGCACTCCAGCGCGACGGCACGTATGACACGCTGTCCACCGCCGCACTCGGCAGGTGGGAACGCGAGCACCTGCGCCCGCTCGCCGACCTCGAACTCCACTGGGACGAACTCGTCGCCGGAGACACGCTGCTGCACTTCGACCCCAGGTTCGACAACATCCTCATCGACGACCACGGCACCGCCCGCCTGGTCGACTGGTCACGCGCATGCACCGGCCCCGCATGGGTGGACGTCGTATGCCTGCTGATGGAGTCGGACCTCGGGGCACGCGACCCGCAAAAGATCTTCCTTGCCGGTCCCGCCGGACGCGACGCCGATCCCCTGCAGGTGGACGCCTTCCTCGTGGCACTCGGCAGCTACTGGACCCACACCGCCACGCTCCCCGGCCCCGACCACGCACCCCACCTGCGCGAACGGCGCGAACATTCCAGACGCGCCACGATGAGCTGGCTGAGATCGCGATGGACACAGAACAGCGCGCCGCCGACCACCGGCCCCCTCCGGTAGGCGAAGGCGGCCCCCACCACCGCTGTTCCTCGGGCGCAACGGTCTTCAGCACTTACGATTGGAACGGCTGGACTGTGCGGCACAGTCCGCGAACGACGACGGGATGGCCACCATGCCGCTCGAAGACGAGTACGGGCCGAGTCCGGCTCAGTGGATACGCGACCAGGTCGAGCTGTACGAGAGTTCGGACGGCACGCAGGGAACGACGCTCTGGGACACAGGCCTGCCCGTCGTCATTCTCACGACGCGCGGCGCGCGCAGCGGCAGGCTTCGCAAGATCCCGCTGATGCGCGTGGAACACGAGGGACGGTATGCGGCCGTCGCCTCGAAGGGCGGCTTCCCGCGTCATCCGGACTGGTACTTCAACCTCAGGTCCGACCCGCACGTGGAACTCCGGGACGGCGCCGTGTGCCAGGACATGACCGCGCGTGAGGTTGCCGGGGACGAGAGGGCCGAGTGGTGGGAGCGCGCGGTCGCCGCGTTTCCGACGTACGCGGACTACCAGGAGCAGACCGACCGCGTGATCCCCGTCTTCGTCCTGGACCCGCGTGCGTGGTAGGGCTGGTCGGCGGCTTTTAGTCATATGCCAGCGCCTTTACAATGTAGATCACGTCCTTTGATCCTTCTCGGCGGCAACGGCTGAGGCGGACAGGAGCGTCGCGGCGGAGAGGCTGCCCCAGAGGGCGGCCGGGCCGTGGGAGGCGAGAGCGGTGATCACCGCCGGGGAGACGGCGAGGCCGAAGCCCGTGGAGAGCTGGAAGCGGGCGAGGGCGCGTCCCAGCAGACGGGCCGGGGCGAGGGCGGTGACGAGCGCGGTGGCGCTGCCGGCGTAGATGATCTCGCCGATGGTGCAGACCACGGACACCACGGCGACGGCCGGGGCACCCCAGCCGCCGCCCAGTGAGGTGGCCACGAGGAAGCCGAGGTAGGAGGCGGCGAGCACCACGCCGGCGAGAGCCAGCACGGCCCGCCGGGAGAAACGGGACATCAGGACGGTGACCGGAACCTGGAGGGTGACCACCAGCACCGTGTTGGCCACGAAGATCGCCGCCGGCCACACCGGAGAGGCGTGCATCTGCGTCACCAGCACCAGAGGGAGCGCGATCTCGGGCACGTTGAGGCAGAAGACGTAGATCACGTTGGCGCCCAGCAGCGCGCGCATCCGAGGCGCGGGCTCGGCGTCCCTGTCCGCGGCCGCGGCCGGCTCAGCGTGAACGTGCACCGACCACGCCAGAGCCGCCGCGGCGAGATAGGCGACCCCGGTGACGGCGGCCAGCGCCTGCAACGCGGTGGTGCCCCCCGCCAGGCATGCGGTGGCGAGAAGGGCGCCCACGCCCAGACCCGCGTTACGCAGCGCGCGGCCTCCCGCGAGGGCGGCGTCGCGTTCGCGGCCGCGGGCGACCGTGGCCACGAGGGCGGCGTGGGCGGCCGGCCACGCCTGGTTGCCGATGCCGAGGAAGAGCGCCGCCGTCCCGAACAGCCAGACGTGCCCCGTCGGGGCGGCCAGCAGCAGTGCCACACCCAGCACCCGTACCAGCATCGACGCCGCCACGACCGTACTGCGTGCGCCCCGGTCCAGCCATCGGCCGACCGCGGGCATGCACACCAGACCCATGACGACGCCGACCGTCATGGCGATGCCGGTGGCCGGCGCGGACAGCCCCAGCACCGTCACCCCGTACAGCAGCAGGAAGGGCCGCAACAGACCGGTGCCGAGCGCGTCCACGGCCAGGGCGACGGCATAGCGGGGACCTCCGGAGGCACGGACGAGGGCACGGGGCCGGATCTTGGTGGTGGTTGCCATGGCGTCAACAGTGCGTTCGGCCGCCGGGCTCGACCGTGTCAGTTGACGGACACCGTCAATCGACGCGGTCGTCGGCCATCCGACCAGCGATGATGAGGGGATGACGTTGAGGATCGACATCGGCGGGCTGCCGTCCGGGCGGCTGCGGTTCGCCGCCTCCCCGCTGGCCGAGCTGACCGCGATGTTGCACGTGCTGGCCGAACCCGGGCATCACCCGCAACTCGCCGGCTGGGCCGGGGACGTCTGGGCCGGGCTGCGGCCGGAGCTGGCCGAGCGGTTGCGGGAGGCGGAGTTCCTCTGGCGTTCCTCACGAGCCGACTTTCTGGTCCCCGCGCGTCCTCGGCCGACCCTCGCCGAGGAACTGGACGACGTGGACCGGATCGACGACGAAACCTACGTGACTGCCGCGCTCATCACCACGTGCGGCAGCAACCGGGTCCACTTCGCCGCGCCGTCGCCGCTCGCCGACGCGACGGCACGCGACCGGGCCCTCGACCTGGCCCAGGCCCGCGGCCCCCTTCAGGAGGCCTTCGCGGAACGGCTGCTCGCGGACCCGGCCGCCGTACGGGCGCGGGTGCGCCACACCCTCGAACAGTGCGCCGAGGCCTTCTTCGACGCCGCCTGGGCGGGCGTCGCCGTGCAACTCGCCACCGACCTGCGCCTGAAGAACGACCTGCTGAAGCGCCAGGGCATCGGGGCGGCACTCGCGTCCGTCTCCGGCGCGATCGCCCTGGCGCCGGACGGCAACTGCATCATCGTGGACAAGCTGCAGGACAACGCGACCGCCGCCGACAGTGCCGGAGTCACCTTCCTCCCCAGCGTCTTCGGCCGCCCGCACCTGGTGGTGGTCCACGCGCCCGGATGGCAGCCGGTGGTTCAGTACCCCGTGGCCGAGGCGAGTCCGTCGGAGCCGGTGTCCCTGGAAACGGTGACGCTACGGCTGGAGGCACTCGCCCATCCGGTACGGCTACGGCTGCTGCGCACCCTGGCCCGCGGCCCGCACACCACCGGTGAGCTGGCCCACGCCTGGGAACTCTCGCCCCCGGAGGTCTCCCGCCACCTCGCCGTCCTGCGCCGCGCGGGCCTGCTCACGTCCCGGCGGCACGGTCGTTACGTCCGTTACACCCTCAATCTCCCCGACCTGACGACGCTGGGCGCCGACCTGCTGACTGCCGTACTGCGCTGAGCACCTTCGAGCTGCCAACAGGCCGGACACCCTCACGCTCCGCCCCGTGCCGGGCCGTAGGGCCAAGGGGTGCGGCGGATGCGGGCGGGGCTCGGCTTGTCGTGCTCCTGAGGCTCGTCGGTGATGCCGTAGCGGCGGGCCAGGCCGGGGAGCCGGCGTGTGTACTCGGCCCTGTCGCTGAACTCCCATGGCTCGTCCTCGGGCTCTGCGAGATGGCTCAGGAAGGGGAAGACGCTGGTGATTCCGCGTGCCTGGACGGCTTCGCCCGGGTGGGCCGTGTCGTCCCCCATGACCCGCTCGTACGCCTGGCAGGCCGCGTACGCGAACGACTCGAAGCCGGCCCACCCTCTCCTCTTTGGTGACGGTCTCCTGCGCGGAGCGTTCGACCAGTGCCCAGAAGCCATCGACGTCCATAGGGCCTGATCATGGCACCTTGATCGAGCGCCGCTTCTGCGTGACCGGCCACCAGGAGTCGCGCCCGCCCCGGCGCTATGACGGGGACGGGGTCGCGCACCGGACGGCGAGGCCGTCCAGGAGACAGCCGAGGCCGAACGCGAAGCGCCGCTCGCTCTCGCGTTCGACGTCGATCTCGCCCGTGGCGGCCATCCGGCCGGCCAGCGTCGGGTGGCGTTCGGCGGCCTGGCGCAGGTACTCGGCCGCCCGCTCGTCCCAGCCGGACCCGGTCCCGCTCATGCGGGCCAGCGTGTCGCGCCAGGCGGCCTCCGCGATGACCGCGCCGACCACGTGGTCGTTGACGGCGGCCATGGCGGCGTCGAGGTCGGGGCCGGCGAACCCGGCACGCTCCAGCAGGCGCAGCCCGGTCTCGGCCAGGGCGAGCGCGTTGGGGCCGAGGTTGGGCCTGACGGTCAGCTCGGACAGGGCCCACCGGTGGCGCAGCAGCATGGCTCGGTTGCTGCGGGCCAGCGCGGCCAGGCCGTCACGCCAGTCGGACGTGCCGGCGCCGGCGCGGACCTCGGCCAGCACGCGGTCGAGGGCCAGCTCCAGCAGGTCGTCCTTGGTGTCGACGTACCAGTACAGCGACCCGGCGGTCACCCCGAGCTCGGTGGCGACGCGGCGCATGGACAGGCCGCGATGACCCTCGGCGTCGAGCACGGCGACCGCCACGTCGACGATCCGCCCGCGGGTGAGCCGGCGGTCGCGCGGCGGCCGCTCGGGACGCAGCCACACGGACCCGCCGGAGGACTCTGACGACGGCACGCGATCACCCTACCCGCCTTGACGTCACCTTCCGACTGCCTTATACAACGTTCAAGGCTATTAAACACTGTTTAAGGAGGAGTCGGATGTCCATCCCCACCCCGCTGTTCAGAGCGAACGGCCCGCTGCCGGGCGACGTACACGTGACCGCGCTCGGCCCTGAGTCCGGGCCGCGGGCGGTCTTCGTACACGGCTCCACGAGCTGGGGCGACGACCCGGTGTACGGGTTCGCGGCGCAACGCCCGCTGGCCGGCCGGTTCCGCCTGCTCCTGATGGACCGCCGGGGCTGCGGCGGCAGCCCGGACGCCGGGGACAGGTTCCCCGGCGACTACCTGGCCGACGCCGACGACGTCGCCGAACTCCTCGGCGCGGGCGCGCACCTGGTCGGCCACTCCTACGGCGCCGTCGGAGCCATGATCGCGGCGGCGCGCAGGCCGGAGGCGGTGCGCTCGCTCACCTTGATCGAGCCAGGCTGCTACCAGGCGGCCGCCGACCACCCCGCCGTGGCCGAGGCGCTGCGTGCCAACCGCGCCGCCTACGCCGACCTTCCCGACCTTCCCGGCCTGACGCCGGAGGAGTGGCTGCGGGCCGCCGCCGGCTCGGCCGGCACGCCGGAGCCGGAGACGGGCGATCGGCGGTTGCGCGCGGCCGCCACGGCACTGCGCGAACGTGTCTGCTGGGAGGCGGGCCTCCCGCTGCCGGCGCTGCGGGCGGCGGCCTTCCCCAAGCTGGTCGTCTCGGGCACCTGGGAGGACGCCCCCGGGCCGTACCGGGAACGCGGCGGCGTACCTCTCATGGCCTGCGCACGGGTCACGGCCGAGCGGATCGGAGCCCGGCACGAGCAGGTGCCGGGCAGCGCCCACTACCCGCACGTCGAGGCGCCGGAGCGGCTGAACGCCCTGCTCACCGCCCTCTGGTCCGGCGCCTGAACGGGCCGCGCCGACTCTGACCGGCCCCGAGAGCGTCATGACCGCGTCGGACGGGCGGTGCAGTGCGACGCGCAGTGGTGCGTCGGGATGCTCGACGAGCACGTGCTGGTGCAACTCAGGGTGTACGAGCCGGACCGGTACAAGAGCGGCGTGCCGATCGCGATGCTGTACGACCTGGCGACGGGCACGACGGCGGGGGTCGGCGAGCGTTCCGTGGGCGTTTTGTCCGGGAACGTGGGAGCGGTCACCCGGTGAGCACAGCCTCGAGCCGTTCCCGCTCGGCGGGTCAATCCGGCTTCAGGTGCAGTTTGTCGAGGATGGGCTTCATGGCGGCCAAATCGGGCTGTCCAGTGGTACGGGCGGCGGCCTTCGCGTAGAGATAGGCGAACTGGGAGTTGAAGTAGGCGAACGCCAGGCCGTCCGGCCGGTTGCCGGGGGTGTCGCCGAGAAGGTCGCTGACGACGCCGACCACGTTGCCGATGCCTCGGCGCTGCTCGAAATCGTCGATCACCGGACCGCCGGAGGCCATGCGGTCGATGCGGCACTTGATGGTGAGGGCCTCATGACCGGACATCCGGCCGGAGGGGCCCTCACACCACTGCAAAGCGCTGCCGGGGAAGAGCCGGGGCTCTCCGGTGGAGGTCCGGGGGTAGCCGAAGGCGTGGTACTTGCTGCCGATGCGGCGGTTCCAGGCAAGGCCCTGGGTGGGCACGTTGCTGCCGAGGGGGCCCAGGTCCACGGCGCGGCCGGACGGGTGGGAGCCGGCGCCGTTGTAGACGGTGGCGAAGCCGTAGTCGTAGGCGGGGTCGCTGGTGTCGTCCAGGAAACCTGACGGGACGAACAGGTCTTTCAGCAGGTAGACGCCGCGTGGAGCGATCTTGTCATGGTACTGCGGGATGAAGACCAGGTCCTCGTGCTTCTTGCGGGTGCGCAGGTCGACGAGGCAGCGTGCCGAGGTCATGATCAGGTTTTGCCTACGGGACTGTACGGCGGTCGCCGCGCAGTGCACCGTGTCGCCCTTCGAGACCCGGAAGAGGGCGCCGACGGAGCGCACCTGTCCCGACAGGGTGACCGGCGCGCTCTCCGTCGATGTCGGAGACGGGCGGGGCGGGGAGGCGGCCGACGTGGCGGGCGGTGCCGAGCATCCCGCCACGATCAGCAAGGGCAAGGCCGCGAGAGGGCTGAGACGTGGCTTCATCAGGGCAGACCTCTTCGAATGTCATGTCGAGCCGGCGGTCGTCCACCCGGCCGTCGAGGACCGGCCGGCGGCTGATCCGGCAGACGTCGGCGAACGGGTCGGCCGAGCGGCCGACTTCCCACCGGTGGATGTTTCCCTTGGCGTCCCCGGTGACGACCGTCGTCTCGCCGGGGTCGATGGCCACGGTCTGGGCCTCACCGGGGAGGCCGGTCAGGGACGCGCCGATCTGGCGGTGCGTGGTGACGTCCCACACCCGCGTGGTGCCGTCAGCCCCCGAGGTCACGACCACCTGACCACTCCGGCCGAAGGCCGCCGACAACACCCGGCCGGTGTGGCCGGTCAGCGGTTCGCCCTCCGCCACCAGGCCGGACCCGTCCACCTTCCAGATCCGGGCGGTTCCGTCGGCGCCGGCGGTCACCAGGCGGCTGCCGTCGGCGTCGAAGGCGGTTCTGATCACCGGGAACGAGCGGGCGTCGACCGTGAGGAGCGGGCGGAAGGTGTGCGCGTCGAACACGCGTATCGTTCTTCCCGCGACGACGAACCTGCGTCCGTCGGGGCTGAAGGCCACGTCGTCGAACGACTCGGAGGGCCCGGCGATGCCCGGGGCCGCCTCTCGGTGGGTGGCCGTGCTCCAGAGGCGTACCGAATCGCCGGCGCCCACGGTCACGAGCGTGCGCTGATCAGGGCTCACCGCCACGGCGACGATCGACCCCTTGTGCCCCCAGAAGGGCTGCCCGATCTGCCGGCGTGTGGACACGTCCCAGAGGCGGAGGGTGCCGTCGTCGCCGACGGTCGCCAGGCGCCGACCGTCGGCGGTGAAGGTGAGCCCGGTCGCCTGTTTCGCGTGGCCGGTCAGCCGGCCGGTCTCTTTCCAGGTGGTGGTGTCCCAGAGACGGACGTCGGCACCGGCCGTCGCCAGGAGGCGCCCGTCGGGGCTGAACGCCGTTGCGGTGATCCGCTGGTCGCTGACCGCGAGTGGAGCACCGCGCGGGTAATGGGTGTCGATACGCCACAGGGCGCTGCCGTCGATGGTCGCGGTGACCAACGTCCGGCCGTCCGGACTGGAGTCGAAGCCCAGTGGATCGTGGGCGCTCGCCGGAATTCTGGCCCGTGTACGGAAGAGTCCGTCCTGGATCTCGATGAGACGGTCCGAGGGTACTGCGAGACTTTGGCCGTCCGCGCTGAACTTGACGGCTCCGACCTGCCGGGCCTGACCGATCGGACGAAGGCGGAGTGCGTCCCACGTCCGGAGGTACCCGTCGGCGTACGTGGCCAGAAGGGCTCGGTCACGGAAGGCGAGATCGGTGACGGGGCTTCCCTTCGTGGCGAGAGGCCGCCCGATGGTCTTGTGCGTGGCCACGTCCCAGAGCCTCAAGGTGCCGTTCCGGTCGCCTCCGGCCAGTACGGTCCCGTTGAACGCCAGCGCGTTGACGGGACTGCCGCCCACGAACGCGGCGCCCGTCGGCGCACCCGTACGGTCGTCCCACAGGCGTACGGCTCCGTCCTCACCGGCCGTGGCCAGCACGTGAGGGCCGAAGGCCACGTCGAAGAGCTGGCCCGTACCCACGTCGATCGGGCCGCCCACAGGCTTCCCGGTGGGCACCGACCAGCGGCGGACCACTCCGTCAGCACCGGCGCTGACCACGACCCGGCCGTCCGGGCGGAAGGCCAGCGCGTTCACCGGCCGGTCGTGGGCGTCGATGGTCTCCCCCACCTGCTGATACGTACGGGTGTCCCAGAACTCGACGGCGCCGGTGTCGGTCCCGATGGCCACCAGACGCCCGTCGGGACTGAAGACCGCGGCGTTGGTCCGCACACCAGGGTTGAGCACGATCCTGATCGGGTGGGCCAGCGCGTTGAACAGGCTGTACCGGGCCTCCGGGGTGTGCGCGAGGTGCCAGGCTTCGGCGGCGAGCCAGCGGGCCGACTCCGGCTCGGTCTGGATCAGGTCGGCACTCGTCTGGGCGAACTGCCGGGAGAGGGTGTTGTCCCGCTCGGCGGCCACGGTGTTCGCCGACACGACGGCGATGCCCGCCGCCGCCACAGACAGTACGGTCAGCCCGGCGAGCAGGCCGATGACCGTACGCCGGACTCGGGCCGCCCGCGCGACCGCCCGGTCGCAGGCGTGCAGGAAGGCCAGCGTGGTCGCGCTCAGGGTGGTCTCGTCGGCGAGACGGTCGCGGACCGGGCCGACGGCGGCCAGTCTGGGCGCGGAGTAGAGGTAGCCGGGCTGGCGCCCCGCGGCGTTCCATTGGGCGGCGTCGTCGGCCAGCCGGTGCTGAACGGTGAGGTCGGCACGGTCGGCCTCGATCCAGCCGCGGAGCCGGGGCCAGCTGCGGATGAGCGCGTCGTGGACGATTTCGGCGTTGTCCTCGTCCACGGTCACCAGGCGGGCCTCGACCAGGACGTCGAGCACGTGGCGGCCGGGAAGTTCGCCGATGGGCACCCGGCTGCGGGTGTCCTCGGTGCCCGTGCCGAGCCTTACCAGCCGGAGCAGGATCGTGCGGGCGATGCGCAGGTCCGCCTCCGGCAACGAGTCGAGCACCCTGTCGGCGGCCACGGCCAGGGAGCTGGCGATGCCGCCGGTCGCGCGGTACGCCCGCAGGGTGAGCACGCCGTCGGCGTGGCGGAGCCAGGTGGCGAAGAGGGCGTGCGAGAGGAGCGGCAGGGAGATCCCTGCGGAGGCCACGTCCTCCAGGAGCAGGCCGACCAGGCCGTCCTCCAGGGTGAGTCCGGTGGCCAGGGCAGGTTTGGCGATGACCTCGCGCAGCTGCTCCTCGGTCATCGCGGCGACCGGTTCGGGGTGGCGCAGGGCCGGGACGAGCTCGGTGAAGTCCGTACAGTGACTGAAGAAGTCGGCGCGCAGCCCGAGCACGACATGGGCGCGGTCACAGAGCCGCACCAGATCCGCGACGAAGGCGCGGCGGCGCGGCTCGTCCGCGCAGAGGGTGAAGACCTCCTCGAACTGGTCGACGACCAGCAGCCCGCCGTCCGGAACACCACCCGGAACGCGCGGCTCCGCCCCCGGTTTCATGATCATGTACGGTCGCGCGCCCCACGCGTTGAGCAACCCCGCCCGCAACACCGACGACTTCCCGGCCCCCGACGGCCCGACCACCAGCAGCGGCACGCCGTCCCGCCGCTCCAACCGGTCGATCAGCCGTCCGGTCAGATCGTCGCGGCCGAAGAAGAACGCCTCCTCGTCCACACCGAACGGGCGGACCCCCGGATAGGGGCAGTGCTCGTCCCCGCCGGACGCGACGGCGGAGAGCGCACGCTCCTGACGCGGCCGGGCGGCGTTGACGGCGAAGGGCAGGCGCGCGCCGGAGTCGGCCGCGACGCGGTGCGGCCGAGGACGCCCGTCGAGAGCGCGGGTCAGGCAGCGGTAGACGTCCTCGATGGTGAGCACGGGCGGCGCGGCCGGATCGCCTTCGCGCAGCACCCGGATGAGCGCCCCGCCGAACGCCGTGTGCTCCTCTCCCGGCACCGCCCAGGCCTGATCCTCCCGGCTGGTCGCGGTGAGCAGATAGCTGCCCGGCCACGCCTCGGCCATGCCTCCGTGGCAGCAGTCGAGCACCACGATGGTCAGCCGGGCGCGGCTGCGCGACAGCAGGTCGTAGACCTCCTGGTAGGGCAGCGCCTGGTAGGTGGCCGACCCCTTGGTGAGGTCGACGGTCCGGCTGGTGGCCAGGTGGAGCGTGTGCTGCGGACCGATCAGCCCATGGCCGACGTAGTAGAGGAACAGAACGTCCGGCCGGCCCTGGCTGAACCGGTCGACGGCGTCGGCCAGCGTGCGCGGGTCGTCCGGGTCGATCAGTTCGGTGATCGCCTCCCGAGCGACACCGGCCCGTTCCACCAGCGCGTCCGACAGGTCCGCGACCGTCCGCGCCACCGCGGGTACGTCGCCCAGCTTGGCCGCCTGCTGATGGCGGCCGGTGCCGACCAGCAGCACCCGGGCGTCGGCCGCCGACAGCAGCAGCGGCGGCTCATCCACCGGCCCCGCCGTCAGGGGGGAGCTCGGCGGGAGGCTCTCCGCTGATCGCCCGCTTGATCTGCTCGATCAGCTCGCCCAGACGAGCGCCGTCGAGCGCCTTCACCCGGGTCACACTGACGTCGACCTGACTGGTGGACCTGGTGTTCCTGATCTTGATCTTCACGTCGCCGCGCCGGAAACGCAGCCAGGCGATGATCACACTGGTCACCCCCGCCACCACCTCCGGCGACTCCACGGCGATCTGCACCAGATCGGCCACCGGCCCCAGCGCGCCGTCCGGCGGCGGGCTCTCCACCAGCTCCACCCAGGCCCGCAGCTCGTGATCCTGGGTCAACCACGCGTGCAGGTCACGCAGGTCGGCCGACGCGTCCATCTCGATCGTCGCGACGATGCTCACATGTATGACATCTGCCGCCGCCACCGATTTGTCACACCTGTCATCGCCGGTGCCGTGGACCTACCCCGGCACGCGGTTCTCCCCCGTTCGATCACCAGTCGTCGGTGATGAGGTGTTTGGGCGGGGCCGTGATCTTGACCGGGCTTCCCCATCCTCGGTAGATGGTGTTCATCGTCATGGTCTCGACCCCACCACCGCCGTACGTCGGGGTGAACCTCAGGACGGCGTGGAAGCGTCGCGGCAGGTTGTCCGGGCCCACCCACAGCTTCCAGGTGATCGACCCGCGCCACGAGCCGTCCTCCTGCTCGGTCCCGAAGAACATGCCGGCCTGCCGCTCCCCCAGCTCCGGAACCGTCACGACGCCGTTGAAGACCGTGGTCCGGACTCCCTCGAAGGTTCCACCGTCGGCGCTGTACGCGGTGTTGAAGGCGCCCAGCCTGAGGAAGCCCGGGTTGATCCCGTTGATCAGGTCCTCTCCCCAGATGACACCGGGGAAGTTCTGCCCGTAGGACCACTTCCCCAGCGCTGACGGCGACTTCCACGTGTATCTGCCGTCCTTGGCACGTACGTAGGCCTGGGAGTAGAACGCCCGGCCGATGCTGATCTCCCGGGACCGGCCCGTCCCCCCTGCCTCCTGGGAGATCGTCGTGGTGTCGGCGGCGTACACACCCGAGGCCTTGAAGCGGTACGCACCGGACGCCTTGATGTCCCAGGTGGCCGGAGGCCCGCCGCGCCGCTTGACGGAGAACCGCACGCTGCTCTTCTTCGCGAACTGCCGCTCGATCGCCTCGACGACGGAGTCGAGGGAGTCCGTAGCGGAAGCCGCGTGAACCGGGCCACCGGGAATCGTGACACCCAGCAGGCCGGCCACCACCAGCACGACGCTCATGCGTTTCATCAGAGGATGATCGCAGGGGATGATCTCTGTCACGTCACGGCAGTCCCTCCCCGGCGGCCTCGCCTCAGGGGTTGTGGAAGGCCACTTCCGGGTTGGCGGGGGACGGGCCGTTCAGCAGGGGCTGGTTCTCGCCGCGGAGGTGCTGGTCGAAGAAGGCGCCGACGTACCCCGTGGTGATCTCGCCCGACCGCTTGCCCGACAGGGGCGCGGAGGGGTCGACGATCCCGACCTGCGCGCCCAGGATGGGCAGGTCGATGAAGGTGAAGTGGCCGGAGTCGGCCACGGTCAGCCAGCGCTTCCAGCCGTCCAGGCGCGGCCAGTCCCGCGTCCAGGTGGTGTCGGCGGCGCCGGGTGAGTGCTGGACCTTGGTGCCGAGCATGAGGAACGGCCGCCTGCCGAGGCCGGAGACCGCGACCGGGGCGAAGAACGAGCCGTCCAGGTTCACGCCGGCGCGTACCCGCTGGTCGGCGGCCATGACGCTCGCCGCGGCGTTGCCGCCGAGCGAGTGGCCCGCGGCGCCGATCCGGCGCGGGTCGATCATCTGCCAGTGCCTCCAGGCGGGGGCGGACCGTACGGGGCGGGTCAGCCGGTCGATCACGAAGGACAGATCGGCTGCCCGGTTGACCGCGGCCTTGGCCATCAGTTCCTTCTCCGCCTCGTCGGTGGGGGCGCTCTCCACCGTCTCGCACGCGACGCAGGTCAGGGTACGGCCGCCGGGGAAGGTCGTGCCGAACGACTCGTAGGCGTGATCCACGAGGGCGACGACGTAGCCCTTGGAGGCGAGGTCTTCGGCGAGCGTGGTCAGGGTGGCCCGGTTGAGGGTGAACCCCGGGGAGAGCACCACCAAGGGGTGCCGGCCGCCGACGGGACGTGCGTTCAGGTGCGCGTTCGTGCTGACGCCGGCGAGTTGCTCGGCCTTGAAGACGGTGTCGAGTCTCTGCCCCTTGAGGAGGAGCCGAGCCTCGTCAACGCTCATGTACGGCGCGGCGCTCCCGCCGGTGCGGGCCGGGTAGTACACCGACACCATCAGCTCGCGTGCGGCTGCGGGCATCCACGGGTCGCGGCGGCCGGCGTCGACGAGATGCAGGGTGTCGCGGCCGACTTCGTACTGGCCGGTGGGGCGCGGGATCGCGACGCGTACGTCGGAGGTGTCCACGGTGGAGGCGGCGGCGGGCGACGACATCGCCCCGGCCGCCGCGGCCGCCGCCGGGAGGGCCAGCGTCAGGGCGAGGAGGAGGGGTGCGGGGTTGCGGCGAGTTCTGATCATGCACAGAACTGTAGAAACGAGGCCACCACGCCCCACATGCCCGAAAGACAAGCCCGGACCCTTACTTTTGGCAGGGGTCAGGCCGGTACGCCCTCCGTCCGCCGAGCGGCAGGCTCGCCCGCCGCGAAGTCCCGGCCAAGAACCTCGGGCGCAGATGCCTGTACGGGAGCCGGGCAGCGGCCCCGGCAGTAGCCGTTGGCGACAACGAGGCGTCCGCGGGCGGATGTGTAGTCGCTGCGCTGCCGGGCGACGAGGACTCCCCTGCAACTGGGGCAGCAGATGGGCTGGTCAGCGGTCATCAGGGCCTTCCATAGAGGTGGGATGTCGTGAGGCTGATGCTCTGGGCCCCCGAAGGCACCGGAGCATCAGGCCGGCGGGAGGTGTCGTGGCGACCTGCGCTCGCCCTGTGCAGTATGCCCAGCTCGGGTACGCGACGAGAGCGTCGCCCCCGCAGCGGACTAAGGATCGTCCCTCACGGAGTCCTTTCCACCACCCCGTGAGGAAGAAGCCCCCTCCCGGCCGACGGAACGCGTACGCGCCGTCAGTTCGTACGGTGCGGCGATGGCGGGCGGCCCCGACGCTCGTCCAACTGTTCGGCCAACTGCTCCAGTCCGCCTTTGACGAGCTGCCCGTACTCGTCGTCGCCCAGCGCTCCGATGCCGGCCCGCGCCTGCTGGAGGTGCTCACGGGCGCGGTCGAGATCGCCCAGCCTGCGATAGCAGTCGCACAGGTTCAGGTGCAGGGACGGATACAGGCCGGCCACCGAGAGCGGCACCCCGGCCTGGGCCACCCGCTCATCGGTGATCAGGCCGACGGCGGCGAGCGCGCGCAGATCCCACATCAGCTCCTGAGCCACATCGTCCTGCACGTCAGCCATCGAGTGGGCGAGGACGCAGACATGCAGCGGATCGCCTTGCTCGCCGCCGATGTCGTCCCAGATCTGCGCGAACAACTCGCGGGCGGCTTCACGCTGACCCTGGTGGTGATGCAACTCCACTCCCTGGCCGATCCTGGCCATCGTCGGGTCGGCGGTCATGAGCGGCTCCCTCACTGCCGTAGGCGATCATGGCCAGCCTATTGGCCTCAGGCGCGTTGGCGAGCGGCAGCCGGGTCTCCTGTCGCGGCGCCCGTTTGACGGGCGTGAGCCGGGCGAGGGGGTTTGCGTGCCCGGTGGAGTCCTACGGCGATGGTGGCCGCGGCGGCCAGGACCGGGAGCGCGGCGGCGACCGGCAGCGGCCCGGGGCCCAGGAGTCTCAGTGTCTGGCCGCCGAGTGTCGAGCCGGCGGTGATGCCGAGGTTGAAGGCGATGATGAACAGTGTGGAGGCGGCTGCGACGGCGTGCGGTGCGGTCTTCAGCGCGAACGTCTGCAGCAGGGTGGGCAGTGCCGCGTACGCCAGGCCCCACACCGCGATCACGGCGACGGTGACCGCGCCGCCGGTGGCCGGCAGCACCGCGATGGCGGCCGCGTGCAGGCCGAGCGTGACCAGCAGGTAGCGGCCGGTTCCGCGGTCGGCCAGCAGGCCGGCGGCCCAGACTCCCAGGATTCCGGCGGCGCCGAAGACGAACAGCGCGACCGTGGTGGCCCCGCCGCTCTGATCGGCATCGCCGAGGTAAGGCACCAGGTAGGTGTGGAGGGTGAACTGCCCCAGCATGACCAGGGCCGTGGCCGCCGTGACGATCCGTACCGAAGGCAGGCGCAGCGCTCCCCGCAGCCCGCTGGGGGCGGGGGACGCGGACTGTTCGGGTAGCAGGATCCTCGCGGCGACCAGGAGCAGGGCCGACAGGCCGCTCAGGACCGCGAAGCCGGTGCGCCATCCGGCCGCCTGCCCCAGGAGGGTGCCCAGCGGGACGCCCGCGGTCAGCGCGGCGGAGTTGCCGGCGAACACCACGGCCACCGCCCGGCCCGCCTTGTCACGGGTGACCAGAGAGGCGGCGTACCCGGCCATGGCCGACCACAGCACCCCGTGCCCGGAGGCCGTCACCAGGCGGGCCAGGAGGGCGGTGGGATAGTTCGGGGCGATGGCCAGCAGCGCGTTGCCCACGGCGAACAGGCCCATGATCAGCACCAGCAGCCGGCGGCGGTCCAGTCGCGCGGTCATCGTCGCGAGGGGCATGGTGATCACGATGATGACCAGCGAGTAGCCGCCCACCAGCCAGCCGATCCGGTCCTGCGAGGCCCCGAGGCCGTCGCTCATCTGCGGCAGCAGGCCCATCGGAAGCGTCTCGGTGGTGATGGTGGTCAACGCCACCGTGAACAACACCGCCAGCCCCACGGCGGGACGCCGCGCTGTCAGCTCCACACACGGTCCAGAAAGTCGGCGATGAGCGGGGCGATCTGGGACAGGTGCTCCTCGAGAGCGAAGTGGCCGGTGTCCAACAGGTGGAGTTCGGCGTCGGGCAGGTCGCGCAGGTAGGCCTGAGCGCCTGGCCGGGGGAAGAACGGGTCGTTGACGCCCCAGGTGATGAGGGTGGGCGGGGTGTGCTTGCGCAGCCATGCCTGCCACTCGCCGTAGCGCTCGACGTTGGAGTGGTAGTCGAACGCCAGGGCCACTTGGGCCTCCTTGCGGCCCGGAAGGTCGAGGAAGTGCTGGTCGAGGGTCCAGCCGTCGGGGGCGATCAGCTCGGGGTCGGTGACGCCGGTCTCGTACTGGCCGCGTGTGCCGGGCAGGGTGAGCAGGTCGCGGATGGTGTCCTCGGCGCCGGGGGTGCCGGGGCGCAGGGCGATGAAGTCACGGGCTCCGTCCGAGAGGCCCTCGGTGTAGGCGTTGCCGTTCTGGACCACCAGGCCGGCGATCCACTCGGGGTGCCGTTCGGCGAGCCGGAAGCCGATGGGAGCGCCGAAGTCGAAGACGTACGTCACGAAGCGGGTCAGGCCGAGCCGCTGGATGAAGCCCTCGGTGATGTCGGCGAGCCGATCGAAGGAGTAGGTGAAGTCGGCCGGGGCCTCGGTGTGGCCGAAACCGGGGTAGTCGGGTGCGATCAGCCGGTAGCGGGTGCCCAGCACGTCGATGAGCCGGCGGAACTGGTGCGAGGCCGAGGGGAAGCCGTGCAGGAGCAGCAGCACCGGCGCGTCGGCCCGCTCGGGCAGTGATTCGCGGTAGAAGACCCGGACGCCATCGACGTCGAGGGTGCGATGGGCGGTACGGGCCACCAGGGGGGACGACATCGCTAATGCCTTTCCAAGGGAATGATGCGTTAGTTATAGTGAGGTCGTGCCTAATGCGTCAACTCCTTGAAGTACCATTAGTGTACGAGCGCCCGGCCGGACCGCGACGCAGGCCCTCGACGCATGCGGCGTGGCGTCGCGACAGAGCAGGACGGCCTGCGCGTCAGCCGTGCCGATGGGACGTGACCGACGTGTTCGCGGCGAAGCCTCTGGCGATCAACCACACGGCGAGGACCAGGGTCTGCAGGGCCAGTGGCGCGTTCATGGCCAGGTAGAGCGGCGTGACCACGTCAGTTACGCCAAGCAATACCAAGAAGCTCGCCGATATGGCTGCCCCGATTCCCAGAAATCCCCACCCGGACAACCATCGAGGGACGGATCTCGACCGCCACAGAATGCGGAACAACAGAAGATCTCCGATGCCGAGCGAGATGATCAATGCGACGTGATTGACCAGGTCGCGCGCCGTCCGCAACAACTCGCCCAGGACCTCGAGGTGGGACGCGCCCGAAGCGCCGGCTCGGGTGAATCCGTCGCCCAGCACAAGGAACAAGGGCAGGATGATCACGCCTATGAAGTGGAACGCGGCTGCGATCAGCCTGAATCCGAGGAAACCCAGACTGAGCGCTTCGCTTTCGGCCCTCAAGGCCGGATAAAGGTACAACGCGAACCCGACGTAGACGGGGATCATGATGGACTGAGCGACTGCGCCGAGCACGACCTGGCTTTCTCGGGTGGAAATGAGAGCGAGATAGCGCGGCCCCTCGAGAACGGGAACGACGCTCAGCACACCGGCGACCATGCCCACGATGACCAGTGTTCCCGCGATCGCGGTTGCCCGCCTGTCTGTATGCACGATGTTCGTCCTCTGATTGTCGTGGTGACGGAGTACGCCTTGCCGGGCGGCGGCAACGGTCAGCCTGCGAGCAGGTCCATGCGGAGGAATTCGGTGATGCGGAGCAACTTCGGTGGGCGTGCCACCTCATCGGAAAGGGCCTGGAACGCCTCGTCCGTCCCGACAAGGCGTGGGGCGGTCAGTCGCACCTCCCGCCCGTCGACCCGCAGCCGCGCGCCTCTGGCCGCCAGGACGTTCTGCACCCAATCGGAGCGCGACCCGTACACCAGGACGAACACGTAACCGCCGTTGACGGGATGCGCGTCGAGCGGCGTGCGATATGTAGCACCAGAAATGCGACCGACATGAATCAGCACCGGCCATTTCCCGCCGGATATCGCGCGGGGGTTGAACACCTTCTTGTTCACGTGCCCCCACCACCTCGGCATCGGCATCGAAATCTCCTTCTCTACGCTCCGGCAGGGCGCGTCAGGGGTCAGGTGTCGGCCGAACCCCGGCCAACTGGATGGCCTTACGTTCGTAAGGCCGCTTACGGCTGTAAGGTTGGCTTACGCTCGTAAGGCTGTCAACCCGTCCACACCCCGGAGTCGTCGTGTCACCACCCCCGCAACCGCTCAGCAGAGGCCTCGTCCTGGAAGCCGCGATCCGGGTCGCGGATCGCGGAGGCGTGGAGGCGATCACGATGCGCCGGGTGGCACAGGAACTGGGCGTGGAGGCGATGTCGCTCTACCACCACGTGCCGAACAAGGACGCGATCCTCGACGGCGTGGTCGACATGGTGTTCGCGGCGATCGAGCTACCCGGCGCCGAACGCGACGACTGGCGCGACGCGATCCGTACGCGCGCCCGCTCCGCACGTGCGGTCCTGTCGCGGCACAGCTGGGCTCTCGGCCTCATGGACTCCCGTCGCGATCCGGGACCGGCGACGCTGCGCCACCACGACGCCGTCCTGGGCGTCCTCCGGAAGGCGGGGTTCACGCTGCCGATGGCCGCGCATGCCGTCTCGCTCATCGACAGCTACGTCTACGGGTTCGTCCTGCAGGAGGCGAGCCTGCCGATGACGTCGCCGGACGACGTCGAGGAGGTGGCCGGGGGCATCCTCCGGCATCTGCCGGCCGAGGAGTTGCCGTACCTCACCGAGATGATCCGCGACCACGCCCTGCGGCCGGGCTACGACTACACCGGCGAGTTCGGCTACGGCCTGGACCTGATCCTGGACGCGCTCGAAGCTCGCCGGTAAGAGACGATGAGCCCCGGAGCATAGAAGGCCCCGGCCCTGGTGCGTCTACCGCCGGGGCGGCGCGCTCGGAGCGATGACCGCTTCGAGGGCCACGACCTGCTCCAGGGTGTGCCGCAGCATGGCGACCCGGTCCGAGCCGAGATGCCGCGACCATCGCTGTTCGACGTCCGCGAGGATCCTCTCGGCTGCGGCCTGGGCCGTCCTGCCCTGATCGGTGAGCCGGATGATCTTCGCGCGGCGGTCGGCCTCGTCGGCCACCCGCTCCAGGTAACCGTGATCCTCCAGATCGTCGACCAGTTCGCTGATCGCCTGCTTGGTGAGTCCGGAACGGTCGGCGAGCGTGGTCAGCCGCGACCCTTCGGCGTCGATGAACCGGAAGACCGATCCGTGGACGTGCCGGATCCCTTCGAACCCCTCGTCGACCAGCTGCTGGTGGAGTCCTTCGAGCACGATGTCCCTGGCCCGCGTGAGCAGGGTGGACAGCGGCAGCTTGGCCTCGTGTCGCCGCTCGCGCGCTCCCGAACGCGTCGTCATCGTCGTGCGCTCCCCCTTCTGGGCAATTTCGTCAGGCTGCTTGACGATACCAGCCTCCATGATGGTAAGGTCGCCTGACTGTTAGGTCGCTTGACTAATTTCTGGGGGCGAAATGTTCACCATTGCCCAACGGCGCGAGCAGTTCGCGGCGTTGTTCACCCGGCCCTTGCCCGCGGACGTCGACTCGTCGGCGACGACACTCGGCGGGCGGCCGGCATTGGAGCTGCGGAGGGCGGTGCCCGGCACGACAGGCGAGGACGTACTGCTGTATCTCCACGGTGGCGGGTTCGTGGTCGGGTCGGCGCGTGCCACCGCCCACGTCACCGCCGCGCTGCTGCGGCACCTGGACGGCCGGGCCGTCTCGATCGACTACCGGCTGGCGCCCGAGCACCCGTTCCCGGCCGCGCCCGACGACTGCCTGGCCGCCTACCGCGAGTTGCTGGACTCCGGTGCCGACCCGCGGCGGCTCGTGGTCGCGGGCGACTCGGCCGGTGCCGCTCTGGTCGTCGTCACCCTGATCCGCGCCCGGGACGCGGGCCTGCCGATGCCTGCGGCGGCGGTCCTGTTCTCGCCGGCCGTCGACCTGACCCTCAGCGGCGCGAGCATGCGGTCCAAGGACGGGGTGGACCCGTTCTTCGCGCCGGCCGATCTCGGGTGGCTCTTCGACCAGTACGCCGCCGGCAGTGACAGATCGGCGCCCGAGCTGAGCCCGCTCTTCGCCGATCTCACCGGGCTGCCGCCCCTGCTGATCCAGGTCGGCTCGAGCGAACTCCTGCTGGACGACGCCGTACGGCTGGCCGGACGCGCCGGGGCCGACGAGGTCGCGGTGACGTTGGAGGTGGCTCCGCGTCAACCGCACGTGTTCCAGCTCGACGACGGATCGGCCGAGGCGGCGGCGGCGCTGGAGCGGGCCGGACGGTTCCTGGCCGCGCGGCTCGGCGGCGAGAGGGACGGATCATGAACCGGCCGGCCGATCGCGTGACGGGTCCGGTGCTCGCGCCCCGCGACAAGGGGTACGACGAGGAACGCGCCGGTTGGCAGACCGCCCGACGGCACCGTCCCGACCTGGTGGTGGGCGCCGCCGGACCCGCCGACGTGCAGGCGGCGGTGACCTACGCGCAGGAGCACGGGCTCCCCGTGGGGGTGCAGGGCACCGGGCACGCCTCGGCGGCCGTCGCCGCCGAGGGCGGCGTGCTGATCACCACCGCGCGGATGAGCGCCGTCCGGGTGGACGCCGATGCCCGCACCGCGTGGGTGGCCGCAGGAACACGCTGGGACCAGGTGATCGACAGGACGGCGCCGGCCGGGCTGGCGCCCCTGTCCGGTTCGGCCCCGCGCGTGGGCGCGGTCTCCTACACCCTCGGCGGTGGCCTGGCCCTGCTGTCCCGGAGCTTCGGCTACGCCGCCGACCACGTACGCGGCCTCGACGTCGTCACGGCGGACGGCCGCCTGCGGCACGTCACCCAGGACTCCGACCCGGACCTGTTCTGGGCGCTGCGCGGCGGCCGGGACAACTTCGGCGTGGTGACCGGAATGGAGATCGACCTGGTGCCGGTCGCCACGCTGTTCGGCGGGGTGCTGATCTTTCCCGTCGAGAAGGCCGCCGAGGTGTTCGGCACCTACCTGCAATGGGCCGCCACCGTGCCCGAGGCGATGAACTCCTCGATCGCCCTCATCTCCCTGCCGGACGTTCCGGCGATCCCGGAGCCGATGCGCGGCCGTCACACCGTCCATGTGCGCATCGCCTGCGCGGCCGGTGACCCCGGAGCCGGCGAACGCCTGGTGGCGCCGTTACGGGCCATCAGCCCGATGCTCGACACCCTCGGTGAGCTGGCCTACGCCGATGCCGGGTCGATCTACAACGACCCCGTCGCGCCGGGTGCGGTCGAATCGGGCACGGCCATGCTCGGCGAACTCGACGCCGCCGCCGTACGGACCATCCTCGACCTGGCGGGCCCCCACGCGCCGGTGCCGCACATCGTCGAACTGCGCCACCTCGGCGGCAGGCTCGCCCACCCGCCCGCCGTGGCCAACGCCGTCGGCAACCGCGACGCGCGATACCTGCTCAACGTGATCTCCCGGCTGGAACGTGCCGGCCTCACCCAGATCCGGCCGGCGCACGCGCGCATGTTCGAGGCGATCGGGCCGTGGAGCACCGGCGGCCGGTTCCTCAACTTCATGAACGGCGAGAACGCCGCCGCGCAGGTCCGCTCCGCCTACAACCCCACGGACCACCGGCGGCTGACCGCCCTCAAAGCCGTCCACGACCCGGCGAACCTCTTCCGTCTCAACCACAACATCCCGCCCGCCCGAGGACCGGTCCGGGACTGATCGGCACGGGCGTCGTCCTCATGGGCCGGGTCGTGCCGGAAGCCTCCGGCACACCGAGAATTCACGTGCTGTACAGGCTCCGGTGAGGAAGATCATCGCAGCTCGCTCCAAGGGTCGTCGTAGAGTCGCCCGCGTCCCTGAAGGATCATGAAAAGAAGCGGAAGAGGCTCATGCGCAAGTTCAGGACGAAGGTAGCGCTCCCCCTTGTCACCGCGGCGATGCTGGCCGGTTCCGTGGTCGTGAGCAGCCCGGCGAACGCGGCCTCGTCGCCGATCGCCGCGTGCGGCGGCGGTAGTTACCACGTGATCGATCACCACAACATCACCGGTGGAGTCATCTATCTGATGTACAACGGCCGTACCAACTGCGCGGTCACCTGGAAGACCGCCAACCTGGGGAAGTCCACCCCCATGGATGTCTGGATCGCGAGAAAGAACGACGCGAAGTCTGTCGAGGACGAAGGCAGCTACGCCTACTACGCCGGTCCGGTCAAGATTGACGCCCCGGGACAGTGCATCAACTGGGGTGGCAGAATCTCGTCGTCCTCCTGGTATTCGGGCTGGTCGCACTGCGGTTGATCACGAGGGCGCCGGCACCTCTCCATGGGTGAGGCGCTGATCCCGGACGGCTGCGGACCCTGGCGTCCGTACGGAAACGTCACAGTGGGTGGTGCGGGTTCAGCCGGGTCGGAGAGCCCGGGTGATCCGGGTGCGCAAGGAGTGCAGGGCCTGCCTGAGTTGGGCCGGTTCGACGTCGGTGATGTCGGCGTCGAAGGTGAGGAGCAGTCCGGCCAGCCCTGGCCACGACCATGCGCCGAGTGTGAGCCGGCACGTGGTCTCGGTGTCGTACCCGACCGTCGATCCGCCGGGGGCGAACTGGGCGACGGTGGAGGCCGGCAGGGCGAGGGTGGCCGAGCCGCGGCATTGCCATTCGGCGGCGGCGTCGCCGCGGTCGTGCGCGGTCATGACGAAGGCGACGGGATCGCCGTGCGGGATGTCACGCCGGACGAAGGGGGTGTGCGTGGGCAGGCGGGGTTCGACGCGGTCCACGCGCATCGCGCGCCATCGGTCCGCGTCCGGGTCGAAGGCGACCAGGTACCAGCGTGCGGCCCAGACCACGAGGTCGTGCGGCTCCAGCGTGAGCGTGACGGGTTCACCGTCGCCGGTGTAGTCCACGCGGACGAGGTGCCGCCGGTTGATCGCGCTGCCGACGGCGCGGACGATCTCGGCGTCGATCGGTGGCGCCGGGAACTCCCAGTAGTTGCGGGCCGAGGAGACGGTGAACGCCTCGGCGTGCACACGGCTGCGCGCGGGCATCGCCTGGTGCAGGGTGGCGAGAGCACGGGCCGCGTTCTCCCGGATGCCGGACAGGACCGTCGGCACGGTCTGGAGTGCGACGGCCGTGGCGACGGCCTGGTCCTCGTCGAAGACGACCGGCGGCAGGCGGGTGGCGCGACCGAGGCGATACCCGCCCCCGACCCCGCGGACGGCCTCGATCTCGTACCCGAGGTCCCGGAGCGTGCCGATGTCGCGACGTACGGTCCGCACCGACGTTCCGAGGCGGGTGGCGAGTTCCCCGGCGGTCAGGGTCGCACCGATCCCGAAGATCGACAGCAGTTTGAGCGTCCGCGCGGAGGTGACAGCCATGATTCTCCGATCCTTTCACCGATAGCGGTCACTCGGTGGCAACTATGCCGTCGATGGTGGCCGGCATGACCGACACACCAAGCCCTCGAGAGGGCACCCGTACCACTGAGGCATCGCAGGCACTCATCGCCGGCGCCGGCGCGACCGCGGCGTTGTCGGTGGTGCTCTTCGGTTCCTTCATGGACCTCCTGGACGCCACGATCGTCACCGTCGCCGCCCCGGCGATGGCCCAGGATCTGGGTGCCGGCGACGCCCAGATCCAGTGGACGATCGCCGCGTACACCCTCGCCCTGGGCGCGGGCCTGATCACCGGCGGACGGCTCGGCGACCGGTACGGCCGCAAGCTGCTGTTCCTGATCGGGCTGGCCGGGTTCATGGTCACCTCGGCGCTGTGCGCGCTGGCCGCCGATCCGGGGATGCTCATCGGCATGCGGGCCGGGCAGGGACTGACCGCCGGGATCATGGTCCCGCAGGTGTTCGGGATCATCCGGGCATCGTTCGCTCCGGGCGAGCGCGCCAAGGCGTTCGGCGCGTACGGAGCGGTCCAGGGCCTCGCCTCGGTCGCCGGCCCGCTGCTGGGCGGGCTGCTCGTCGACGCCGACCTGTTCGATCTGGGCTGGCGCACGATCTTCTGGATCAACGTGCCCGTCTCGATCGCGGCACTCGTCCTCGGCGCGAAGGTCCTGCCGGAGTCCCGTTCCGACTCGACCGCGCGGCTGGACCTCCGAGGCGCGCTCCTCGCGGCCACGGGCATCCTTCTCCTGCTGCTGCCGATCATCCAGACCGGGACATGGGGTTGGACCTGGACCTCCTACGCCCTCCTCGCAGCCGGGGTCATCGTGTTCGCGATCTTCCTCGCCCACGAGCGCCGGCTCACCGGACGCGGGGACGAACCCGTCTTCGACCCGGCCCTGCTGAGGATCCGCGCCTTCACCGTCGGCCTGACCGCTTCGCTGCTCTTCTTCGGCGGCATCGGGGCGTCCTTCCTCACCCTCTCGATCTACCTCCAGAACGGCACCGGCCGGACCGCGTGGGAGACCGGCCTGGTGATCCTCCCGTACGCGCTCGGCTCGATCATCACCTCCGGCCTCGGCGTCGCCCTCGCCGCCAGGGCGGGCAGAACGTTGCTGATCGCCGGCTCGCTCACCGTCGCGGCCTCCCAGCTCGTCCTGTGGTTCATCGTCAAGGACGGCGACGATCCCGGATACTGGCTCCTCGCCCTGGCGCTCCTCATCGGCGGCCTCGGGCTCGGGCTGGCCGCGCCCATTCTCGTGAACGTCGTCCTCGCGGGCGTGCCCGGACGCGACGCGGGCGCCGCCGGTGGGGTGCTCTCCACCGTCAACCAGATCGGCGGCGCCGTCGGCATCGCCGTGCTCGGCACGATCTTCTTCACCACCGTCGCCGGAACACCGGCGCTGCCGGACCACGGGCACGCGCTCGGCATCGTCCTGATCGTCTCCGCCGTGCTCTACCTGGTCACGGCACTCGTGATGCTCGCACTCCCGAAAGCCTCGGCCGAGCACGTACCCGGGCAATCACGAGACGGCGGCGCGTCAGAGGTGGTCTGAGGTCACCGGTCCGTACCGTGCGGCCGAGGCGCCGGTCGTGTTGGCCCAGTAGCGGTCGCCGTAGGACCAGTGCCACCACTCGCTGGGGTAGTTGGTCAGACCGACCGTGGTCAGCGCCTCGGCGAGGATACGGCGGTGTTCCCGTGCCTGCGCGGAGATCGCCGTGCCGGCGGTGTGGCAGGCGTCCGTGTCGGTGTCGTTCACCTCGGTGCCCAGCCACAGTTCGGGTCCGTCGGTCTCGCACAGGGTCAGGTCGACGGCCGCTCCGGCCGGGTGGGGCGAGACCCCCGACGGGGATATGTAGCGACCGGGCGTCGGTGGCGGTGAGGTCGGTACGCGGCTGCCCCGACCAGAAGGAGATGTAGATGCTGTGGGTGAAGCCGCCGATCGTGCCGTTGCGGACGGTGGCGCCCACCCGGCTGAAGAGCGTCAGCCCCTTGCCGGTGCCCGAGCCGGTGATCGTGTGGCCGTTCAGGTCCAGGTCGACGTTGTCGGCCCCGCCGACAGCAGGGCGGCCGACAAGAACAGCAGGCACGCGGCCACCCCGCGCGCGATCCCCGCCGTACGTGCTCCGGGCATGGTGATCTTCTGTCGGTCCGTGGATCAGGAAGTCGTGCAGAGAAGCATGCGCGCGGTGATCCGTACGGAGGAGTCATTCGATCACGGCCGGCGAGCGAGAAAATCATGGCCGTCGTACGCGTAACGGAGGAGCCGGGCCCGCCCATCGCGACCACCGTGATCACCGCCGGCTTGGTGAGACGGGTGTCATCGAAGGTTGGCGTTTCGGCGTGCGGTCCATACCGCGAGCCCGGCCAGCAGCAGGAGCACGCCGGCGAGCCACAGGATGCCCTCAAGTGGCAGGGCGTCGACGATCGTGCCGCCGGCCAGCGCGCCGAGACCGATCGAGAGGTTGAACACCGCCACCCACAGGGCGGAGGCTTCCTCGATCGCTTGCGGCGCTGACCGGATCATCCAGGTCTGGAGGCTCGTGGAGACCCCGCCGTACACCAGGCCCCAGACGACGAGCAGCGTCATCCCGCCGGCGACGGTGACCCCGGCGATGGGGTAGAGCAGCACGGTCACGCCCAAGGCGGCGGCGATGATGAGGACCGTCCGGTGGAGCCTCTTCGCCACGGTGGCGCCGGCGATGAAGTTGCCCACGACGCCTGCCAGGCCGAACCCGAACAGCAGCGGCCCGACGAGTTGCCCGTCGATGCCGGACAGATCCTGCAGCACCGGGCTGATGAACGTGTAAGCCGCGAAGTGGCCGGTCACGATCAGGAAGGTGGCCAGGATTCCGATCCGTACGCCCTGGTTGCGGAACTGGTCGGCCAGCCGGCGCAGGCCGACGGGCTGGTCGGCGGCCAGCGGCGGCAGTACGGCCACCAGGGCGACCAGCACGACCAGGGCGAGCACGCTCAGCGCGCCGAACGCGATCCGCCAGCTTGCCAGCCCGCCGACCAGCGTGCCGAGGGGGACGCCGAAGACGTTGGCCGCCCCGACGCCACCGAAGATGATCGCCGTGGCCCGGGGCACGAGCGGGGCGGGGACGAGCCGGACGGCCAGACCGCCGGCGATGGCCCAGAATCCGCCGATCGCCACCCCGACCAGCACGCGGGCGGTGATCAGGAGCGGATAGTTCGGGGCCAGCGCGGAGGCCAGGTTGGCGAGCGTCATGAGTCCCATCAGGGCGACGAGCAGGAGCCTGCGGTTTATTTTGCCGACGAGCACCGGGACCAAGGGCGCCGCGAGGGCGGCGACGATGCTGGGGGCCGTGACCATCAGGCCCGCCGCGCCCTCGGAGATCGACAGTGCCGATCCGACGGGGGTGAGCAGTCCGATGGGGAGCTGCTCGGCAGTCACCAGGAGAAATGTGCCAAAGGCCACGGCGGACACCGCGATCCAACGATTTCTCGCCGTCGCGTCCCGCCCGGTCGTCATGGAGTCCGTTGCCGTCACGTGAGATCTCCTCTGTCATTTGGGAGCGATCGCTCCCATACGACCCCGAACCCTAATACGGGAGCGCTCGCTCCACAACTTCGGTAGAGTGGTCACCATGGCACGGCCCAGGGAGTTCGACGAGCAAGAGGTGATCGCCAAGGCGACCGACCTGTTCTGGCGTCGTGGCTACAACGCCACGTCCGTGCGCGATCTGGGCGCCGAACTCAGACTCAAGCAGAGCAGCCTGTATCGCACCTTCATCGACAAGCACACACTGTTCCTGCGGACGCTGGACCACTATCGGGCGACGGAGTCCACGCAGGCCGAAGAGCTGCTCAACGCCCCTGGCCCCAGCCTTGAGATCCTGCGGGAGTGGCTGATCTGGATGATCAGTCACGAGGCCGGTCGCGGCTGCTTCGTGGTCAACACGGCCGCCGAACTCGGCACCACCGACCCCGAGGTCCAGGAGAGGACCGAGGCCGCGTTCGAGGTCACCAGGAAAACCCTGGCGTCACTGCTCCGGCGCGGCATCCGCGAGGGCGACCTGCCCGCCGCACTGGACGTCGACGCCGCGGTGGAGCTGCTGTTCACGACGGTGCTCGGGCTGCGCGTACGCGAACGTACCGGGCACGACGCCCAGCGGCTCGCGACAGCGATCGACTTCACGATCAAAACGCTCGCGGCGTCTGCGCGCTGATCACGTCCGTCCCGGTCGCGGGACGCCCGAGCCTCACCGTGGCGGATTCGGGAGACTCACGATTTCCCTGTCACCCAAAGGCGCCTCCTGGACGGTAGTTCCGGAGAAGGCGTCGTAAGGGAGTGGGAGATGGTGGATGAGTTTGCCTGGTATGTCGAGCAGCGGCATGAGCGGCTGTGCCGTACGGCGTTCCTGCTCACCCGGGACTGGGCGGCGGCGGAAGATGTGGTGCAGACCTCGCTGATCAAGGCGTGGAGGGTCTGGCACAAGATCGAGAGCAACCCGGATCCGTACGTGTACCGGATCATCGTCAACACGCACGCCTCCTGGTGGCGGCGCCGATGGCGGGGTGAAGTGCCCACCGAGGCGATGCCGGAGGGACCCGAGCAGCGGGACATCGCCGGAGCGGTGGCCGACCGCGCCGCCCTGTGGGCGGCGACCGGCGCCCTCCCGGCTCGGCAGCGAGCGGTCGTCGTCCTGCACTACTTCGCCGATCTGCCGCACGAGCAGATCGGCGACGTGCTCGGATGCTCGCTCGGGACGGTGAAGAAGCAGCTCAGCCGGGCGCTGGCACGACTTCGTGTGGATCCGGCGCTGCGCGAACTGAATGTGGAGGCGAAGCGATGACCCAGTACACCGAAGGTGACCTGCGCGCGGTGTTCGAGAAGTACAGCGCCGCAGGGCCGGGCCGGCCCGCACACGTGCAGGAGATCACCCGGCGGGCACGGGCGGCCCGCCGGCGCAGAAGCGGGTCGGCCGGGGCGGCGCTGGCCGGGGCCGCCGCGGCGGCCATCGGTGTCGTCGCGCTCTTCGGTTCGTACGGCGGCGGGCCCGCGCTGGGCCCCGCCTCCACGGTGCGGGTGACGGGCGGCGTCGATCTGCCCAGGACGGCCGTCGGCACGAACGGAGGCACACTGGAGTTGATCCACTCCGAGAGCCACTCGGCGGTCGGCGAGGGGGTGAAGGTGACCTTCCAGCCGACCACCACCAACACCGGCTACTCCATCCGGTGCGCCGATCCCGACGTCTGGGTGCTGGTCAGGCAGGGCAACGAATCGGGCTTCGGCCGGTGCGGGGATCGTCGTGGAGAGGGTCTCGACGCCCAGTACGACTGGCAGTCCGCCGGACCGGGATGGCTCGGCAAGCCCCAGAACCTGGAGATCTGGATCTTCCCTACCGACGCCCCGCTCGGCCAGAAGATCGAGGGCGGCAGTGGCACCTACGACATGGACACGATCGTCACGACGCCGGAACGCCTCGCCAAGGTGGTGGACCGGCGTCCCAGCGAGTGGACGATCGGCGTCTACGACAAGCCGGCCCGGCAGTCACCCACCGATCACTCATGACGGCGCCCGCCACGGTCGCGTTTCGTCAGGTCACACGAGGATCATCAGTTCGTAGTGCGGCCGCGGGGGGTACTCCCAGCTGCTGGGGTAGTAGACGCATTTGTAGCCGCGGCCGGTCCGTACGCCGTCCCGGTGGCACTCCTCGTACATGTTGGGACCGTAGTAGTACCCGGCGAGCTCCCAGTCCGATGCCGTGGCCGCCGTCGTGGCCGCCGTCGTGGCCGCCGCCGTGGTCACCGGTGCCGCGGCGGCGAAGGCGAGGGCGATCCCCGCGATGCCGAGCGTGCGCTTCCAAATGGCCATCGAACTCTCCGATCGTCATGTGATGAGGTGAAATGTCGCGCTCTACCCTCACATGATCGACATGGCCACGTCGTTAGCGCTGGGCGCATGATTCGTTCGCATCGACGCACTGTGGGCGTCCGGTTGGAGATCGGTGGCACCGGGGGTGGGCCGAGGCGGGGGCTACTCGGTGGTGGCGAGCGTCCTGAGCCTGGCCGCGTGCCCGGGGACGTGTTCGGTCGCCCGTAGACGGATCAGCTCGCCGAAGGACACCTGCCGGTCGGGGAGCGGTTCGCCCTCGCGGGTGACCAGGCGGAGCCGAACGGGTGTGGCGGCGTCGTCGTCGGGGATCGCCTTGATCACGGTGCTGAGGTCGGTTGCGTTACGGCGTACCAGGTCGACGCGTTGGGCGTGGGTGGTGGAGGCGACCAAGGAGTTGACGGCGGTGTCGTCCATGGCCTCGCGGTTGTCGACGGTGACGGGCAGGCCGGCGAGTACGTCGCGTGCTGCGGCGGCGAGGATGCGGTCGCTGAGCGCGAGGTGGCTCAGGGTCCAGTCGGCCGCGGAGCGTGCCGGTGCGGCCAGTGTGGCGGTGTCGCCGATCGCTTCGGCCGCGGCGAGCAGGTCGCGGTAGGCCGCGTCGAGTCGGGTGGCGTTCATGGCTTCTCCTGGGGAGGGGTGGGTGAGGTGTGGTGGCGCGTTCGGACGAGGACAAACAGCATCACCAGGCACAGCAGCGCGACGAAACCGGCGAAGTACTGCACGGCGGCAAGAAGACCGGCCACGGTGGCGAGGAAGCCGACGCCGATGACGGGCAGGCCGACGCCGAGATAGATGATCACGTAGAAGCTGGAGAGGACGTCGGCGTGGCGGCCGGCGGGCGCGCCCTGGTTGACCGCGGTGAGGCCGCCGAGGAACGCCAGGCCCTGGCCGGTGCCGGCGATGACGGTCGCGGCGAGCAACAGGGGCAGCGAGGCGAGCGCGCCGGCGAGGGCGAGCAGCACCAGGCCGGTGGCCAGCAGCGGCAGGCCGGCCATCTCCAGGGTCCGGGCCGGTCTGCCGTAGCCGAGGAGTTGGGCGAGCGCGGAGCAGAGCAGCATCAGTGCCACGGCCGCACCGCCCAGCAGCAGGTTCGTGCTGCCCGACAGGTTCGCCGCATATGCGGGGATGAGGGTGAGGAACAACCCGATCACCGCGAACCCGAGGAAGCTCGCCGTCCCGCTGGTGGCGAACACCGTACGCATGGCGGCGGGGATCTCGGGGCGGCGTGGGCGCCACCGCGTCCTGGAGCGGGCCGCCGGCAGCACGACGACGGCCGCCGTCGCCGGAACCATCAGTACGATCTCCACCGCGAACGGCAACACCTGCGGCGCCGGAGCGTACTGGGCGAGCACGCCCGCCAGCACCGGCCCGAGCCCCAGGCCACCCACGGAGGCCACGGTGGACACCAGCGCCGCCTTGCGCCGGTTTCCGGTGGGTTCCAGTTCGGTCAGCGCCGCGGTCAATGGCCCCGAGGCCGCGCCGAGCGCGAGACCTTGCAGGATACGGGCGGCGAACAGCCACCCCGTACTCGCGGCGAAGGCGAACGCCAGCGATCCCAGCGCGGCCAGAGCCACCGCCGGCAGCAGCACTCCGCGGCGGCCGACCGCGTCCGACAGCGGGCCCGCCACCAGCAGTGAGGGGATGAGCACAGCGACGTACGCGGCGAAGATCAGCGTGACCATCAGCGGCGAGAACCCGAACCTGGCCTGGTAGTCCCGGTACAGCGGCGTCGGCAGGTTCGTGCCGGTCAGCAGGATCAGCAACGCATAAGCCACGGCCCAGAACCGCCACCGCCCTCTCAGGGTCGGTTTCGCGTCCAGGTCCGTGCCCAGCGCGCCGGCACGTGGGCCCGGACGGTGACGGTTCGGTGGCGTGCCGCCGGGTGCGTCGGCGGCGGAGTGTTCGAGCGGCATTCGTTCCCTCCGGAACATGTTCGGAGTTTCCGAACATAGCAGATGTTCGAGAACCCCGAACATGTCTGGCTATCCTGGGGGCATGGCCAGCCGTACCGCGACCGAACTCGTCCACCCCGACCGCGCCCAACTGCGGTTCACCACCGTGCTCGCCGCCCTCGGCGACCCGGTCCGGCTGGCCATCGTCGCCCGGCTCGCCGACGTCGAGCCCGACGGCGAACTGGCATGCACCACGTTCGCCCTGCCGGTCAGCAAGTCCACCCAGAGCGGCCACTTCAAGGCCCTCAGAGAAGCCGGCGTGATCCGCCAGCGGGACGAGGGAACCCGGCGACTGAACCGCCTGCGCCGAGACGACCTCGACACACGCTTCCCGGGCCTTCTCGACCTCGCCATCCCGCAGGGCCGTGACGTCATCGCCAGCTGGTGACCGAAGGGGCGCGACCGGGCGGCTACAGCTCCGCATCTCCTGGAACGTTCCAGGAGTTCCCGTCGCCCGGTTCAGCCGTGACCACACAGTTCCCCACGCCTTGCCCAGTCCTGACCTTGGGCGCTTCGGGGCCCGCCTTTCCGTTGATTAGGGTTATTGATTCGCCGATATATAACCCCTGAGGATGTATAAGTAGAGGGTAACCCGCCGATAACCCCAAGCTCGGAGGATGACGCCGTGCCGAAGATCAACGTGTACCTGCCCGACGAACTGGCCGAGGCGGTCAAGGCCGCCGGCGTCCCGGTGTCGGCGATCTGCCAGCGCGCGCTGGAGCAGGCGGTACGCCGGATCACCGCCATCCGCCAGACCGCCCTCGGCGAGCTGGGCGCCGACGATCTGGCCGAACGGCTGCCGCGGTTCACCGACCGCGCCCGTACGGTCGTCAAGCTGGCCGTCGACCGGGCCCGCGCCGACGCGGCGCCGAACGTCGGCACCGGGCATCTGCTGGCCGGGATGCTCGCAGAGGGGCAGAACCTGGCGCTGCACGTGCTCAAAGCGGTCGAGATCGACCCCGGACAGGTCCAGCGGGACCTGGATCGGCAGGCGTCCGGCGAAGAGGGCGGAGCCGGTGGGGACTCCTCGGTCCACTTCAGCGATCCCGCCGCCGCCGCCCTCGAACTGACGGTCACCGAGGCGACCGCGCTCGGGCACAACTACGTCGGCTGCGAGCACCTGCTCCTGGGACTGATCACCGAGCCCGACGGCACCGCCGGGCAGGTACTGCGGGCGCTGGGCGCCGAACCGCGGCTGGTCCGCCGGGCCGTGACTGCGGCCCTCGCCGGCTACGTGCACCTTCGTGCCCAGACCTCGGCCGCCGGTGATCCGGCGCAGGCGCTGGCCATGGCGGTGCAGCAACAGTTGCAGCCGCTCGTCGAACGTATCGAGCGCCTGGAGCAGAACCAGGGCTCCACGCCCGAGCCCCGGTGACGACGGCCGTGCGTACGCCGACCCGCCGGCGGCGAGCCCCGGTCCGCCTGGCCCGCGTCCTGCTCAGCGTGGCGGCCGTCGCCGTCTTCTGGCTGCTGATCCTGCTCCCGCTTCTTCTCGACAGGCGGTGACCGTTCCTCTCCAGCGCGCGGCCTAGCGACCGATCAGGGTCGCGTCGGGGAGTGATTCCTTGACCGCCTCAGGCGTGCCCACCACGACCGTCAGTCTCCCCTTGGTCTTCTTGGCCGCCGCGTTCCCGAACAACTGCACCTTTTCGAGATCTTTCGCCTCGACGGTGACGAACATCCGGGTGGGCGTGCACCACAGCGTCACCGTGCTCTCCCAATCGCTTCCGACCATGGGTTCCCTGGGCCCCGCGAAGCCCGCTTCCGCGGTGACGACGTTGCCCTCCGACTTCGTCAGGTCTTGGCTCATGTTGAAGTTGACGTCGGAGGATCCCTGGTCGGCGAGCCCGCACACGCCCTTGCTGTGGATCCAGGGCACCATGTCGTACTTCGCGACCCGGATCCGCGCCAGCACCTTTTCCGCCCCGTTCGGCATGCCCGACCTGGAGGCCGAACCCGGCAAGGCCGCCAGGGGCCATCGACTGGGATCCTTGAGCAGCCAGTCCTTCGATTCCCCCGTCGAACAACCGGTCAGCAGCAAGACCACAACTATCCCGATTTTTCGCCACATAAGGGGATCATCATAGGTTGGGTCGCCGCGTGCGGCGTGGAACGACGGTCGCCGCTCGCGGCGATCAGCAATTCAGTCCGCTGACGATGCCCAGTTGGGGTGTCGGGTTGATGACCGCGCAGCCGTAGGTGCCCCACGGGATGGTGATCGAGCCGGCTCCCGAACCTGCCCCGGTGCAGCCGGAACCCAGTATGTGGTAGCCCACGACGCCGCCCAAATAGGTACGAGAGCCGCTGGTGCAGACCCACGAGCTCATCGCGTAGGCGGACGACGCAGGCAGAGCCGCCATGGCAAGGGCGAAGGCCGAGACGATGGCGAGCCGTCTCGCTGATCTGATCACGAGGTTCCCTTTCTTCCGAAGGGACGGGGTACCACTTCTCTGCCCCGCGCCCCGGCGCGCACCACCGGAAGGCGATGTCCAACATCGGACGCGAACCCGTTCCAGACGGCCGGCAGCCGCCGCGGGTCGACGAAAGCCTGGTCAGAAGTACTGCGAGGACAGGTCGCCGGCAGGCCAGGTCTTGATCGCCTGAGCGGCGTCGTAGAGCTCGTCGTGAAAGGCGTCGAAGTCGGGCGAGCCGGACTCCTCGCGCCTGTTGAAGGTCGCGCACAGCGCGATCCCGTTGTGGGTCCTGCTCAGCACGGCGAAGGCCCCGGGCATCGAACCCGCATGCCACAGGTTGAGCCCGCTGCCCACGGATCGGACGTACCAGCCGCCGCTGTACCAGGATCCGCTCTCGAACGCGCCGGTCTCCGGCTTGGCCAGCAACGCGGAGACCGAGGCCGGGGTGAGCACCGAGGTGGTGCCGTCGAAGATCCGCGTGAGCCGGACGAGATCGACGGCGGAGGCCGCCCAGCCACCCGAGGAGTCGCAGTTGGCGTAGTTGGTGCCGCCGTAGGGGTACGGCACGACTTTTCCGGACTCGTCGAGCACGGTTGTGGTGGTGTACTTGGACAGATAGGGCACCTCGCCGGTGCCCGGGTTGGTGGTCAGTCTCGGCCGGGTCACGCCCAGCGGGGCCATCACCTTGTTCTTGACGTACGTCGCGTAGTCCAGGCCCGATACCTTCTCGATGATCCGGCCCAGCAGCAGGAAGTTGTAGTTGTTGTAGGAGTAGCGGGCGCCGGGGTCGTGGTCGAGCGGACGGCTGGTGGCGTACCGGAGAATGTGCTCCAGCCCGATCGGGAGCGGCACGCCGAGCTCCGCGGCGATGTCGCGGTCGGAGAAGATGTAGTCGCGTCCGGCGGCCGTCTTGTCCCAGCCGCCGAGGTGCTGCATGAGGCGGCGCACGCTGACCGTGACCAGCCTGGGGTCGGCGGCGAGCGAGAGTCCGAGCAGGTCGGCCACGGAGTCGGAGAGCCGGAGCCTGCCCTCCTGGACCAGCCGCATGATCGCGGCGGCGGTGATGTGCTTGCTCAGGCTCGCGACCCGGAACAGGCTCGTCGGCTGGACCGCGGTGTTCGCCGGGCCGTACGAGCCGTAGCCGCGGGCCAGCACCAGCCGGCCCGCCTTGGCGACGGCGAGTTGCGCGCAGGTGATGTCGCGTTCGGCGAGGAAGGCCCGCATCATCGCGTCGAGCGGGGCGAGTTCGTCGGTCACGATCCCGGTGGCCGACGCGGCGCGCGCGGGCAGGGCTCCCAGGGCGAGTGCGGTCGCGCCGATCGTGAGCAGGTTGCGGCGTGTGATCATGGTGTGTCCCTTAGGGGCAGATGGCCGAGGTGGTGACGTGGCCCCACTGGTGGTCGCCCCACTGGGTCGCGCCGAATGCCTGGAAGCAGGGCTTCGTCCGCTTGACGGCGAGCCTCGCCGAGCGCGTCAGCTCGTTGTCGGTCCTGAGGGTCGACCAGGTGGAGCAGCCGGACCCCCGCTCCGCGCACTGGCGAAGCGCGACGAGCATGCGCTTGCGGGTGTTCTGCGACTGTTCGGTGGTGGTGACGTACGCGCAGATGGTGGCGTTGGAGGAGGTGTAGAACACGTCCAGATAGGTGCCGATCACACCGTTGGTCCGGATCTGCTCCCGTACGATCCGCTGGCCGTAACACTCCGGCAGCGACCGAGCCGACGCGGGCACCACCGGGACGACGGTGAGCGCGGCGACGACGACGGCGCCGCCGATCTTGAAGACGTTCATGCGGCAGAATCATGTGGGACGAGAAGTTTGATCACACATCTCCACCAGGCCTTACGATCATTGCGATCAAATGCCGAGCAGGAGGTTGACTGGTGCCGGACGGCTCGCGGCGCGGCAGGCGCAAGAAGCCACTCGTTCACGACGGCACCCCGGTGACGGCCTTCGCGCTGGGGCTGCGCGAGTTACGTGCCCAGGCGGGCGACCCGCCCTATCGGACGATGGCCGAGAAGACGCACGTCGCGCCGAACGTCCTGTCGCAGGCCGACTCCGGGCACCGCCTGCCCACGACGGAGGCACTGGTGGCCTACGTCCGCGCCTGCGACGGCCAGGTCGAGGAGTGGAAGGCCCGCCTGGCACGTGCCCAGGCGGCTCAGAACGCGCTCGATCGCCCTGAGCCGGCCGTCCCGGACACGCCCGCCGGCCCGATTGATCAGAGCCGGCGAGATCGTGGGCGGACCAATTCCCGGTGGCGCGTCCGGCTGCTGCTGCCGATCGGCGGTCTGCTCGCCGTGTCGGTGGTGGCCGGGCTCCTGGTGTCGGACGTGTGGCCGCGCGGCGTGTGGCCCCGGCCGCCCGCACCTTTTCCGCCGGCGCCGCCCGCCACCCCCGCGACCGCGTCGTGCCGGCCGGGGTGGGCGTACGTGGAGCAGGCCGAGATCTTCTTCCTGCCCTGCATCGAGCGCAAGCCCGAGGGCCTGGTCATCTCGGCGCTGGCCAAGCCGGTGGGGCGGGGCGTGGTCGAGGGCGGCGTCACCGTGTGGCTCTGGCCGATGAACCTCAAGGAGAACCTGCTCAGGTCCCGCGAATACCACTTGACCAGGAACAGGTTCACGCTGCGCCACTGCCTGCTCGACTTCGACGGCACCGACGAGATCAGGACCTGCGGCCCGTTCCTCGTCCGTCCCGCCGACCAGGGCACGCTGTACGCGACCTCAGGAACGGCGGACGAAGACCACGCGGGCGCCCCGCCGAGCTGGAGCTCCTCGTCGTTCACCGGCACGCAGAGCCCCGCCGTACAGTGGCAGGCCACTCCCTCAGCAGGCGGTTGACAGCGTCAACGGCGATCACGAACTCCGGGCCGCCAGGAGGAACAGCAGGCCGGTCAGATCTTCGCCCTGGGGCGCGCGAGCGCAGGCGCCGCGCGCGATGAGCTGCTCGGTGATCTCCCAGATCAGCTCATGGGAGATGACCACGGTGGCCACTTTCCGGTCACCGGTGGTGATGTACCGGTGCGCCTCCTGGCAGGCACGGCTCAGCAGGAAAGCGGAGACGGGAGCGGCGACCGCGGAGGCGAGCTCGTCGAGGACGTCGCCCACACCGACGAGCGGCAGAGCGGAGCGGCCGTCGTCGAGCCGCACACGCCAGTGATGTCCTTCCGGATCGGTGACCCCGCTCACGTGACGATCTCGCAGCGCCTCCGCGATCCGGGGTGTGGCGGCCAGGTCGTACAGGCGGCGCAGGGTGGCGTCCGACCAGACGGCCACCAGGGTGAGATCTTCGGTCAGGCGGTGGAAATTCGTGCCGGAACTGTCGGCGCGTGGTGGGTGGATGGCCCAGAACGCCCCGTTCCACCAAGGGCGCTCGGCGGTCAACGTGGTGTCGGGCACGGCTTCCTCGGCGCGTAACCGCTGCCACAACAGGAGATCCAGCGCGTAACCGAACACCATCGCGTACAGGCTGTGACCGATCCCCCGGTGCCGCAGTTCCGTGGCGAGCTGTCGTACCGGCTTTTCGACGGCGTCGACGAGCGGGATCGCCAGGCGTCGCAGGGCCGCCCGCAAAGGGCTCATTTCACCAGGGCCCAGCACCGGGAAGGCGGTTCGAAGCCGCTCGCCGTCACGTTCCACAAGGCGGAACTCCAGGAGCTTGGCCAACTGCTCGTCGGAGATGTCCAGATCACGTCTCGCGACGCCGTGACGTGCCGCGTACAGGGCCCGTCCGTTGTTTCCCTCAGACACCACTTGATGCGGCGTTCGGATCGCGTTGGGGCAGTAGCAGTGCAGGGCCCAGAGGGCGAGGTCCGCAGGATCGAACATTCCATCCACCGCGTCATCCATCCGGTCAGTGTCCGGCATTCCACGATCTTTGTCATCGCAGGCCGCCCGTTAAAGCAGTCGCTTGACTTACACCGGTCCGCGTTGGTTACCTGGACATGACAAAGGAGAGTGCCGGTGAGTCATGGCGGATGTCGATGAGCGCCGTACGGGCCGAGCGGGTCAACGCCACCCGTGAGCAGATCCTGGCCGCCGCCGAGCGACTGTTCGCCGAGCAGGGCGTGTACGCCGTCTCCAACC
The DNA here is from genome assembly GCF_014648435.1 of Nonomuraea spiralis. Lineage (GTDB taxonomy): Bacteria > Actinomycetota > Actinomycetes > Streptosporangiales > Streptosporangiaceae > Nonomuraea > Nonomuraea spiralis. The sequence continues at coordinate 509,432 of NZ_BMRC01000005.1, read as the reverse complement.
GCCAGATCAGCCTGGCCGCCGGCCAGGGCAACAACGCCGCCGTCGGCTACCACTTCGGCACCAAGGCCGACCTGGTCCGCGCCATCGTGCGCAAACGTACTGAGGACGTCGAACTCCTGCGCCGCCGCATGCTGGCCGAGGTCGAGGGCTCGACCGACGTACGCGACTGGGTCGGGTGCCTGGTCCGCTCACTCACGGAGTACCTGTCCGGTCTCGGCACCCCCACCTGGTACGCCCGCTTCGCCGCCCAGATGATGACCGACCCCGCCCTGCGCCAGATCATGAGCGAGGAGGCGCTGACCTCGCCGACCCTGCAACGCGTCGTGGACGGCCTGCGGCGCTGCCTCCCCCGGCTGACCCCCGAGGTACGCGCCGAACGTGCCGACATGGCCGCCCGGCTCGTCGTGCACATGTGCGCAGAGCGGGAGCGCGCCCTCGCCGAGGGCCGTCCCACCGTACGGCCGACCTGGCACGACGCCGCGACCGGGCTGATCGACGTGGTCGCGGCGATCTGGACGGCCCCCGCCACCACCGGCGCGGCCGACCGGACCCATCAAGCGGAAGGAACACCGTCATGACGGCCATCCCGGACCAGGACACATCCGGCACGTTGCCCGAGTTCCCCGGCGTGCGGGCGGCGGCCTGCCCGTTCGACCCGCCGCCGGCCCTGCAGGCGCTCCAGCGGGACACGCCGCTCACCCGGGTACGGCTGCGCGACGGCGGCACCGTGTGGCTGGTCACCGGGTACGCCGAGCAGAAGGCCGTACTGAGCCATCCGCACGTCAGCTCCGACATCACCCGGCCCGGCTACCCGCTGCCGATCCTGACCCCCAAGCGCCCCGACAGCTCGATCAGCTTCATCCTCATGGACGACCCCGAGCACCACCGCCTGCGCCGCATGGTGCAAGGGGCGTTCACCGTCAAACGGGTCGAGCAGATGCGCCCGGCCGTGCAGCGTATCGTCGACGACCTCATCGACGACCTGCTGGCCGGGCCGAAGCCGGTGGACCTGGTGGAGGCGTTCGCGCTGCCGGTGCCGTCGCTGGTGATCTGTGAGCTGCTCGGCGTCCCGTACGCCGACCATGACTTCTTCCAGGACAACAGCAAGATCATCGTCAAGCGGGACGTGTCGGTCGAGGAGAGGGCCGCCGCGGGCGGGCGTCTGAGGCAGTACCTGGACGGGCTGGTCGGCGACAAGCTCGACCGTCCCGGCGACGACCTGCTGTCCAAGGTGGCCGCCCGGGTCACGGCGGGCGAGCTGACCAGGCAGGAGGCGGCCCAGATGGGCGTGCTGCTGCTCGTGGCCGGTCACGAGACCACCGCCAACATGATCGCCCTCGGCACCCTCGCCCTGCTCCGCCACCCCGACCAGCTCGCCCTGCTGCGCGGGAGCGAGGACCCCTCGCTGATCGCGGGCGCGGTCGAGGAACTGCTGCGTTACCTGAACATCACCCACGGTGGGCGCCGCCGGGTCGCGACGGAGGACATCGAGGTCGGCGGCCGGCTCATCCGCGCGGGCGAGGGCATCATCGTGGCCAACGACATCGGCAACCGCGACCCCGAGATCTTCCCCGCCCCGGACGAACTGGACGTACGCCGCGACGCCCGCCGGCACGTGGCCTTCGGCTTCGGCGTCCACCAGTGCCTCGGCCAGCCCCTGGCCCGGATGGAGTTGCAGGTCGCCTACGGCACCCTCTACAAGCGCATCCCCACCCTCACCCTGGCCACCGAGTTCGAGAAGATCCCCTTCAAGCACGACGGCCAGGTGTACGGGGTGTACGAACTCCCCGTGACCTGGTGACGACGCCGGAAGCGGCCGAGACGGTCGCCCGAGGTCCGGGGGCGGGCTGTCACCGCAGGGCGCGGGGTGCGGTGCGGTGTCGCCAGGCGTCCAGGACGGTCGTGGTGAGGGCGGGCGTGACGCCCGAGGTCGTGTCGATGTCGAGGTCGTAGGGGCCGAAGGTGTGGATGCGGTCGTGTTCGACATGGCCGCGGCCCTCGCCGATCCGCCGGTCGCCGCGTGCCCGTTCCCGCCGGTCGAGCTCGTCCAGGTCGCAGTGGACGCCGACCAGGAAGACGTCCAGGTGTCCCAGGAGGCGGGCCAGGTCGTCCCGCCAGGCGGGGAACTCGATGATGTGCTCCACGATCAGGTCGTTGCCGGCGTCGGCGAGTGCGGGCAGGCAGCGGTGGAACCCGGCGAAGAACCGGGGCCGCACCTGGGTCCACCACGCGAACGGCCCATCAGGCTCGCGCCGCGGCGGTAGCATGCCCGCCTCGACGAACTGGTCGGAGGAGACGTGCAGGAACGGGGTGTCCAGGGCTTGCTGGAGCGACCGGGCCAGGGACGACTTCCCCGAACTCGACGCGCCGTTGAGGAGGATCACGCGGCCTGGTCCGCGGGGCGAGGGCAGTGGTTCCACCCCTCCATGATCCACCGCGCCTCTCGCGGAAGGCGCGGCGGGACGCGGGTCAGAGGTCCCCGCCGGCCCGCATCACGGTGAAGCGCAGTTCGGCCACCAGCGAGGGCAGCCGATCCCGGGAGAACCGGGACGTGGGCATCGCCATGGTCAGGGCGCCCACCGCCTGGTCGGAGCGGTCGACGACGCACATGCCGATGGCGCAGATGCCGACCTCGGTCGCCTCCAGGTTGAGCGCGTACCCCCGCTCGCGCACCCACCCCAGGGACGTGATCAGCCGGTGGAAGCCGTCGGGCGACATCGTCTCGGGAGCGTCCGAATCGCCGGGACGGACCGTACCCGGACACCGTCCGTCCGCCTGATCGGGTTCGCCCGTGTGGTAGAGCTCGGCCAGTTCCGCGTCGCTGAGGCGGGCCAGCAGCGCCTGGCCTCCCGACGACAGGCGGGCCGGCAGGATCGTGCCCTGCCGGTCCCCCACGCGGAGCACCTGCGGACACTCCACCGTGGCGAGGAACCGGGTCTGCGTGCCCACGCGGACCACGAAGTTCACCGTCTCCCCCACCCGCTCGCACAGGGCGTCCATGTGGGGCAGCAGGACGCGGCGCAGCGAGCGCAGCGGCATCCCGGTGGAGACGTGGGGGGCCGACAGGGAGGGGCCGGGCAGGTAGCCGCGGTTGTCGTCCTGAACGGCGAAGCCCCGGTAGACCAGCATGGCGAGCAGGCGATGGGCGGTGGAACGGGCCACGCCCAGTTCGTCGGCCACCTCGCTCACCCGGATGCTGTCCTGGTCGCGCAACATCTGCAGGATACGCAGCGCGTTGTCGACGGAGTTGAGAGGGTACGGAGGCCGCGGATTCTCCATAGCAGAATACTGTACGCCTATGTGGAACATTGGGCTTACCGTGGCCGCATGTCGAGCACATCTACGCACGTGAACGACGTGCCGGGTGACTCGCTCGCCCGAACAGCCGGCCACACACAGGCCCCTACGAGCCGTCGACCACCGTCGTAAGCGCATCACGTCATCCCGGACGCCCGAGGGTCGCAAGCACTTCTCGGCGGATCCGCCCACACACCTGAACGCCACCGACCATCGGGGCAATCGATCGGCTCCACGGCCTGGACCGTGCCGCGGAGCCGTGATGGGAGGACACTCATGGACCTGTTCGCGTCCGCAGTGAGGCTGGCCGGCGCGATCCGTGCCCGGGACCTCAGCCCGACCGAAGTCGCCACCGCGTACCTGGACCGGATCGACAGACTCGACCCGGAGATCAACGCGATCATCTGGCGCGACGACGAGGAGGTCCTGGCCGCCGCCCGCGCGGCCGAACGAGCACTGCTGTCCGGCGCGCCGACGGGACCGTTCCACGGCGTGCCGCTCCCGGTCAAGGACCTGACCTCGGTCGCCGGGCAGCCCAACACGATGGGCTCGCACGGTGTCTCCAGCGTTCCCCGTACGGTGAACGACCTGGTCGTCGACCGGCTGCTGGAGGCCGGCTTCATCCTCATGGGCCGGTCCAACACCCCCGAGATGGGCACGCTGCCCGCGACGGAGAACGCCCGCTACGGGGCGACCGCCAACCCGTGGGACCTCACCCGTTCGCCCGCGGGTTCCAGCGGCGGCGCGGCGGCCGCCGTGGCCGCGGGCATGGCGCCCGTCGCGCACGGCAACGACGGCGGCGGATCACTGCGCATGCCGGCGTCCGCGTGCGGCCTGGTCGGGCTGAAGCCCAGCCGGGCGCGGATCCCTCAGCACCTTCAGTCGTGGTGGGAGTACTGCACGACGGAAGGGGTCATCACCCGTTACGTCGAGGACGCCGCCACCATCCTGGACGCGCTCAGCGCGCCCGACCCGCTCGCCTGGTTCCAGGCGCCCGCCCCCGCCCGTCCGTTCGCGGCGGAGCTGGGCCGGGAGGCGGGCCGGTTGCGCGTCGGCCTGCTCCTCGACGCCCCCACCGGGCTCCCGGTCGACGCCGAATGCGTCAACGCCGCCCTGGTCGCCGCCGGCCTGCTCGAAAAGCTGGGTCACGACGTCTTTCCCGTCCAGCCCTTCCTGCTCAGCCCGCAAGGCGGGCACGCGTACGTGGAGAAGATCATTCCCACGTCCCTCTACGTGCATCCCTTCGACGAACCCGAGCTCGCCGAGCCGTACAACCGGCACCGGTGGCTGCGGGTTCGCGACATCGACGCCGGCGACTACGCGCAGGCCGTGGCCCTGCTGCAGACCGAGTCGCGGCAGGTGGTCGCCCAGTGGCGGCGCGACTTCGACGTCCTGCTCACCCCCACCATGGCCGGGCCGCCACCACCGCTCGGCGCCGTGCTCGACGACGCCAACCGGCATCCCGAGACCGCGATGCCCAGCGCGCTGGCCATGGTCTCCTTCACCTCGGTGGCCAGTGTCACGGGCCAGCCCGCCATCAGCCTGCCCGTGCACACCTCGGCCGACGGGCTCCCCATCGGCGCGCAGCTGATCGGCGCGCCGTTCGACGAGGCCACGCTGATCCGCCTGGCCCACTCCATGGAAGCGGCGACCGGCTGGACCGCCGCCCGCCCACCCCGCTACGCGATCTGATCGACTCCCCCCACCCCCCACGCTCAGCCGTCCCCGGACGAGAGCATGGCCAGATCAAGGAACGCTCGTCATGGTCAACGCTCCCCTCAATTCCCGTGCCTCCCTCCTGTCCATCCTCCTGGCCGCCTGCCTCTCCCTGGCCGCCTGCGGCGCCGCCTCGCCGGGCGAGGCGGGCGGCACCTCCGGCACCTCCCCCGCCGTGCTGGACGCGGCGGTGAAGGCCGTCGAGAACGGCTACACCGGCACCTACTCCGAACCGCCATCGTCGGGCCCCGCCCCCGCGAAGGACGAGAACGTCTGGGTGATCACGGCGTGGCAGCAGGTCCGCGCTCTGGCCTACCAGGCCGAGCAGCTCACCGAAGCGGCCACCAAGCTGGGCTGGAAGGCCCAGGTGTGCGACGGCCTGAACAACGTCAACGGCGGCATGTCCACCTGTGTCCGCCAGGCCACGGCGGCGGGGGCCACCGGCATCGTGCTGGTCTCGGTGGACTGCGCCCCCGTACGGCAGTCCCTGGTGGAGGCGCGGAAGGCCGGTGTGAAGATCGCCTCGTTCAGCGGGTTCGACTGTGACGACCCCACGCAGGACGGCAGTTCCCCGCAGTTCGACGCCCCGGCCGGCTACAGCGCCGACATGCCGAGACTGGCCGACTTCTACACCCGGCTCGGCGCCATGAGGGCCGATCTCGCCATCGCCAGGACCCAGGGCAAGGCGAAGGTGCTGCACATCGCCTTCCACGGCATCTCCTTCGGCGACTACGTGGCCAAGGGCTTCACGGATCGGATCGCCACTTGCGGCGGGTGCGAGATCGTCAACACGGTGAAGATCGCGCCTGCCGACGTGCCGAACCTCCGGCAGAAGTTCGAGACCGCGCTGGTGCAGGCGCCGCAGGCCAACGTCGTCGCGGTCGACGTCGACCACTTCTTCGTGGCGGGCGTCCAGCCGGCCCTGGTGTCGAGCCCCCGCAAGGACCTGGTCGTCATCGGCAACGAGTGCCAGGTCGACAACCTGGACTACATCCGTGGCGGCAAGGGCCAGCAGTACTGCTTCGGCGCATCGAACGGCTACCGCGCCTACGCCACGATCGACGCCCTGAACCGCGTCTTCAACGGCGAACAGGTCGCCCCCGCCGGCATCGGGATCCAGATCGTGGACAAGGACCGCAACCTTCCCGCCCCCGGCGCCGAGTACGTCGGCCCGATCGACTTCGCCGCCGCGTATGCCAAGACGTGGAACGGCTCGCCGCGATGACCGGCGGCGCCCCTGCTGCGGCCGTCCGGCTGAGCGGGATCACCAAGACCTTCGACGGCGTACCGGTGCTGCGCGACGTGGCGTGCGGCATCGCGCCGGGCTCGGTGCACGCCCTCCTGGGCGGCAACGGCTCCGGCAAGTCGACGCTGCTGAAGATCCTCGCCGGGGTCCACCAGGCCGACCAGGGCGGCACGATCACCATCCGCGGCCAGGAACACGCCACGGGTTCGTACGGACCGGCGATCGCCCGCCGGTCCGGGCTCCGCTTCGTGCACCAGGACCTGGGGCTGGTTCCCGACCTGACGGTCAGTGAGAACTTCGCCCTGGAGAGCGGCTATCCGCGGCGGGCCGGACTGGCCATCTCCTGGCGGGAGCTGCGCCGATCGGCCCGGACGATCCTGGAACAGGCGCACGTCGACGTCGATCCGCAGACCCTGGTCCGGGATCTGCGGCCCAGCGACCGCACGCTGGTGGCCATCGCCCGAGCCCTGCGCGACGGCGACGAACACCTGACGCTCGTGCTCGACGAACCCACCGCGAGCCTGTCGCAGCACGAGGCGAAGGTCCTGCTCGAAGCGATCCGCAGGTGTCAGCGGCGGGGGCAGACCATCGTCTACGTCAGTCACCGCCTGCCGGAGGTGCTCGCGATCGCGGACCGGATCTCCGTCCTGCGCGACGGCGTCCTGGTCGCCGATCAGGACGTCGCCGACCTGGACGAGTCCGGCATCGTGACGCTCATGACCGGCCAGGAATTGCGCAGGCAGACCGCCCGCTCCGGCCCGGGAACAGGCGCCCCGGCGATCCTGAAGGTGGGCGCGCTGGCGGCCGCTCCGCTGCGCGAGGTCTCGCTGACCGTACGGCGGCACGAGATCGTCGGTATCGCCGGGCTGCTGGGATCCGGCCGCTCGACGTTGCTGCGGACCCTCTTCGGCCAGGCCGGCCCCGAAGGCGGCGGGTTCGAGGTCGACGGGGTGCCCGCCCGGTTCCGGTCGCCCAGGGACGCCATCCGGCGCGGTGTCGCCCTGGTGCCCGAGGACCGCGGCGCAGACGCCGCCTTCGCCGATCTCCCGCTGTGGGAGAACGTCTCGGCGACGGTCATCGGCAAGTACTGGTCCGGCTGGCGGATGGCCCGCGCGTCCGAACGGCGCGACGCCATCGGCCTGATCGAGACCTTCGGGATCCGCTCCGCCACCGCGGACGCCCCCTTCACCCACCTGTCCGGCGGCAACCAGCAGAAGGCCGTGCTGGCCCGCTGGCTCCGGCTCGACCCGCGCCTGCTGCTGCTCGACGAGCCCACCCAGGGCGTCGACGCGCCGGCCAGGGCCGACATCCACGAGCTCGTCAGGCAGCACGTGGCCAGGGGCAACGCCGCGCTGGTCGTCTCGTCGGACTTCGAGGAGCTCGAGGCCCTGTGCCATCGCGTGATCGTCCTGCGCGACGGGACGCAGGTCGCCGAGCTCGACGGCCCCCGGCTCACGGAGGCCGCCATCGCCGGACTCACCCAGACCGCCCGCAAGGAGTCGACACGTGACTGACGTTTCAACGGACTCGGCGGCGCTGCCGAGCGACCTGGCCACGTCGCGCGGGCAGCACCCGCCCGCCGGCCGCGGCCGGTCCGTCGCCGGCTTCGTCGAACGGTACGGCCTGCTCCTGCTGCTCGTCGCCATGATCCTGGTGTTCGCCCTCCTGCCGTCCTCGGGTGAGGCGTTCCGCAGCGCGGCCAACATCAGCTCGGTGCTGGCCAGCCAGGCGGTGGGGCTCACGGTGGCGCTCGCCCTGCTGTTCCCCATGGCGGCCGGCTCCTTCGACTTCTCCGTGGGGGCGGTCACCGCGACGTCGTCCGTCGTGGCGGCGGCGTCGGTGTCCCATGTCGGGCTGCCGCTTCCCGTGGCGATCCTGCTGGCCATCGTCTCCGGCACGCTCGCGGGCGCGGTGCTCGGGCTGCTGGTGGCCCGCTACGGGATCAACCCCTTCATCGCCACGCTGGGCATGGCGACCCTGCTGGGCGGCGCCGTCTTCGCGTACACCAACGGGTTGCAGATCAGCAAGGACATCCCCGAGTCGCTCACCGACCTCGGATCCCTGTCGGTGTTCGGGGTTCCGCGGATCGTGGTGGCGGCGGCGGTGATCGCCGTGGCGGTCTGGTTCGTGATGCGGCACACGCCGCTCGGCCGCCACCTGTTCGCCGTGGGCTCCAACGCGAGCGCGGCGCGCCTGGTGGGCCTGAACGTCCCGAGGATCACGTTCCTGTCGTTCGCGCTGGCCGGGCTGGTGGCCGGTGTCGCCGGCGTGCTGCTTCTGGCCCGTCAGGGGGCCGCGACCTCCGACAACGGGATGAACATGTTGTTCCCCGCGCTGACGGCGGTCTTCCTGAGCACGATCGTCTTCGAGGTGGGACGGCCCTCCGTCCTGGGAACCGTCGTCGGGGTGCTGTTCGTCGCCGTCAGTGTCAGCGGCCTGACGCTGGTCGGCGCGCCCTCATGGGTGAGCCAGGTCTTCAACGGCGCGGCGCTCCTCATCGCGGTCGGCCTGGCCGGCATCAGCAGGCGCCGGTCCGGGCGCGGAAGACCCTGAGGACGGACGGCGCGGCGGGCCACCTCGATCCGGACCACCGGACGTACGTGGCCCGCTACCTACGTACCTGAATCGTGAACACGTAGTTCCCCGGTTATCCCCGCCGGCCCCGCGTCGGAGGCTGGAGATGTGAGGAATTCATCCGGGCCTCCGGGCCCGCTCACACCATCTGCGGGGGAAACCATGAGCACTTCCGATCGCGAGATCCGGGGCCGGCGCCGCCGCCGGGCCTGGGTCTTCCCGCCCGTCGTCGCCTCGGTGCCGGCGGTGCGGCACAGCGTGGGCGCGCAGGCGCGGCGCTGGGGGTTCGACGACTCAGCGACCGCCGAACTGCTCGTCACCGAAGTGGTCGCCAACGCAGTCGCGCGGACGACCGAGCCGGTGCACGTCCGTATGTCGCAGGACGACGGTGTGCTGCGGCTGGAGCTCGAGGAGCACGGCTCGACGGCCCCGCTGCCCGGCCCGGAACGGACGTCGCTCCCGTCAGCCGGTCACCTCGTTGCTCTGCTGACCGGCTTGGCGGAGGATCTCCTCGGCGTCGTCGAGCGGCGGGTGGATCACTTCCAGGATCGTCTGCTTGAGGTCCTTGGCGTCCTGCCCGGTCAGCGCCACCGCGCGGTCCCAGCCGGTGGTGAACACCGCACCGGCCGCGCCGAGGTCGAGGCAGGTGACGTACGGGTCGGGCGTGAAGTCCACCAGCGGCAGGCCGAGGAGGTCGGCGGCGGCGTTGTGACCGGCCGCCTTGCCCATGGGGGTGGCGAACTGGCAGCTCTGCACCACGTGGTTCGAGGCGTCCGCCATGGCCGCGGCGACGTCCCCGGCGGCGAACACCCCGCCCGAGACGCGCAGATGCCGGTCGACCCGCAGGCGGCCGAGCCCGTCGCGCTCGGCGGCGATCTGCTCGGTGAGGGAGTGGGCCCGCATCCCGGCGGTCCAGACGACGGCGTCGGCCGGGACGCTCTCGCCGTCCGCCAGGACGACGCCCTGCTCGGTCACCGACCGCACGCTCACCCCGAGACGCACCTCGACGCCCAGCTCGGCCAGGGCCGCCGCGATCACGGGCCGGGGCCCCGGGCCCAGCTCGGGCGCGACGACGTCCGCGCGTTCCAGCAGGACGACGCGCCCGCGGCCGGCCAGCTCGGTGGCGATCTCCAGCCCGGTGAAACCGGACCCGATCACCACGACGGTGAGGCCCGTACGGTCGCCGAGGTGGCCGTTCAGGCGTGCCACCCCGTCGGCGCTGTCGATGTCGAACAGGTGTCGCGCGCCCGGCAGGCCGGCTCGCACGAGCCGGCTGCCGGCCGCCAGCACCAGCCGGTCGTAGCCGATCGTGTCGCCGCCCGCGGTGACCGTCGAGCCGCCGACGTCGAGGCCGGTGACCTCCGCTCTGACGTGGGTCACGCCGATCGGCTCCAGGATCCGCTTCAGGGGGACGCGGGCCCACGCCGGGTCGAGCTTGTGCAGCCGGGGCCGCAGCACCAGGTCCTCGTGGGGCGCGACGAGCGTGATGCGCAGGTCGTCGTCACCCCGGAGGCGCGCCGCGGCGGCCGCGCTCCACACTCCGGCGAAGCCGCCGCCGACGATCAAAACGTCCGACATCATGTTCCCTTCGTCATGGGCCGGTCACCGCAGGAGGCCGCGGTGGATCTTGCCGGACCCGGTCCGTGGCAGCTCGTCCACGAACCGGACCGTTTTGGGGATCTTGTATCTGGCCAGCCTGCCGTCGAGGAAGGCCAGCAGTTCCTGTTCCGCGGCCGGACGATCGGGGTTCAGGCGGACGAAAGCCCGCCCCACCTCGCCCCACCGCTCGTCGGGCACGCCGATCACGGCACACTCCGCCACCGCGGGATGGAGCAGCAGCGCGGTTTCGACCTCGGCGGGATAGACGTTCTCGCCGCCGGAGATGTACATCTCCTTGAGGCGGCCGACGATGGAGTAGTAGCCGTCATCGTCGACCCGGGCCACGTCGCCGGTCCGGATCCAGCCGTCGTCCGTGACGGCGGCGGCGGTCGCGTCGGGTCTGCCCCAGTAGCCCGCCATCACCGTCGGGCTGCTGATGAGCAGCTCGCCCTCCGTGCCGCCGCCGTCGGGGCCGGGTCCCGCCAGCCGGACGTCGGAGAAGAAGTGCGGCACGCCCGCCGCGCCGACCTTCACCGTGCTCATGTCGGCCGTGACGATCAACGCTCCGGGGCCGGCCTCGGTGAGGCCGTACCCCTGGAGGAACCGCAGCCCCCGCTCCTGGTACGCGGCGATCAGCGAGGTGGGCACGGAGGCGCCCCCCGCCAGCAGGGAGCGGATCGAGGACAGGTCGGCCGAACTCCAGCGGGACGCGCGGGCCAGGTCCGCGAACATGGTCGGTACGCCGAACATCCAGGTGACCCGATGCCGCTCGACCAGGTCGAAGCAGCTCTCGACGTCCCAGCCGGTCATCAGCACCGCGCGGCCGCCCTTGAGCAGGGTCGGCAGGAGCGTCATGTTGAGCGCGGCGACGTGGAACAACGGGGCGCTGACCAGGGTGACCTCGTCGCCGGTGATGTCGATCTCGATGAGGACGTTGAGGCAGTTCCAGATGACGTTGCCGTGGGTGAGGACCGCGCCCTTGGGCCGTCCCGTCGTCCCGGACGTGTAGAGGATCATCGCGGGGTCGGCGTGCCCGACCGGCTCGTCGATGAGCTCGGCGGAGGCGGCCCGCAGCCGGGTCTCGTAGCCGGCGGCGGCCGGGTCTCCGCCGATGGTCACGGTCACGGGGGCGGCGGCCACCCGCAACTGCCGCACCACCTCGTCGTGCCGGACGTCGTACAGCAGCACGGACGCGCCGCAGTCGTCGAGCTGGAAGCTGAGCTCCGCCGCCGTGAGCCGGGTGTTGAGCGGTACGAACACCGCCCCGAGCAGGTGGACGGCGAACATGGTCTCCACGAACGAGGGCGCGTTGGGACCGAGGTAGGCGACCCGGTCGCCGGGCCCGGTCCCCATCGAGCGCAGGGCGTGGGCGAGGCGGGTGGAGCGTTCCGCGAGGCGCGCGTAGGTCAGTTCGTCGTTCCCCGCCACGAGGGCGGTCCGATGAGGGGTGGAACGAGCACGGCGAAGGGCCCAGGAGCCCAGACCCTGGTTACGCATCGGAGGGCGCGCCCGCGTCCACGTGGTCCTGGCCGAGGTGGGCGACGGCCAGATGCCTGAGGACGACGAGCAACTGGTCCTGTTCGTCCCGCGGCAGCACCTTCAGGAAGTCCTGGCGGGCGGCGGCGACGTCGACCTGGGCCCGTTCGCGCACGGCGTGTCCTTCGGGGGTGGCCACCACTTCGCGCGCCCGGCGGTCCACCGGGTGGGGCCGCCGCTCGATCAGACCTCGGGCCTCCAGCGTGTCGATGAGCGAGACCACTGGGCTGGGGTCCATCCCGAGGAACTCCGCGATGTCGCGCTGGGTCAGCCCGTCGCGGTCGCACACCAGCGACAGGACGGAGAAGTGACGGACCCGCAGGTCGAAGGGGGCGAGCCTGGCGTTGGTCAGCCGCACGATCGCGCCGCTGGCATGGGCCAGCAGGAAGCCTGTGTCGTCGAGCAGCCCCACGTCTTGTGCACTCACGGCAACCCTCTCGTAGAGGTTGTCAATGAAGGAACTTTTCAGTTATTGACTTTATCATCTATTTTTGCGTACGGTCCAGCCCAAGGTTCGACAGAGGCGAGAGCGACGGGAGCAGAGGCCGATGGCTGATCTGACAGGGAAAGTAGCGGTGGTCACCGGGGCCGGACGCGGGCTGGGACTGGCCTACGCCCAGGACCTGGCAGCCGCCGGGGCGAGCGTGGTCGTCAACGACATCGACCCGGCGGCCGCCGACGCCGCCGTCGAGTCGATCACCGCGGCCGGCGGCACCGCCGTCGCGCAGGTTGCCGCGATCGGGACCGCCGAAGCCGCGCAGAGCCTCGTCGACCGGGCGGTCTCCGCGTTCGGCAGGCTCGACGTCATGGTCGCCAACGCCGGCGTCCTGCGTGACACGGTGTTGTGGAAGATGAGCGACGAGGACTTCGACACCGTCGTCCACGTCCACCTGCGCGGCACGTTCACCTGTGCCCGCGCGGCGGCCGTGCACATGCGCGCGCAGGCCGAGGGAGGGCGCATCATCTGCGTGGGATCGCCCACCGGCCAGCGCGGCACGTTCGGCCAGACCAACTACGCCGCCGCCAAGGCGGGAATCGTCGGCATGGTCCGCACCTGGGCCATGGAGCTGGCCCGGGCCGGCATCACCGTCAACGCGGTCATCCCGGTGGCCGCCACCGAGATGACCAGGACGGTGCCCTTCCTGCGCGAGCACGTCGAGGCGCTGGACAGAGGCGAGAAGCTGTCCTCCTTCGCCCGTCGCGCCGTCGCGCTCGGATCGACCGCGGACGCCGCCGGCGTGGTGACGTTCCTCGCCTCGGACGCCGCCGCGGACGTCACCGGGCAGGCCATCGGCGTCGGCGGCGACAAGGTCAGCCTCTGGTCACACCCGCAGCAGATCGTCAGCGCCTTCACCGACGACGGCTGGAGCGCCGACGCGCTGGCCGAGACCTGGCCGGCCACGTTCCGCCCGCATGCCCAGACGGTCGGCGAGCCCGTCCCCCAGCCCTTGGAGCAGCGCGCATGACCCAGCCGATCAGCCTCTCCTCGCTCACGGCCATCGACGTGCACGTCCACGTCGAGGTGGACGACGAAGGCCACACCTCGCTCGGCGGTGACCTGATGGAGGCCTCCGCCGCCTACTTCAAGTCGGAGCACCGCACCCCGACCGTGGACGAGGTCGCCGGCGTCTACCGTGAGCGCGCCATGGCCGCGGTCGTCTTCGCCGTCGACCACGAACGCGCCACCGGCCATCCCCCCATCGGCAACGAGTTCGTCGCCCGCGCGGCGGCCCGCCACCCCGACGTCCTCATCCCCTTCGCCAGCATCGACCCACTGCGCGGCGAGGCCGGCGTCGGCGCCGCCGCCCGGCTGGTGACCGAGCACGGGGTGCGCGGGTTCAAGTTCCACCCGAGCCTGCAGAACTTCGACCCGACCGACCGCGCGGCCTTCCCCCTGTACGAGGCGATCTCCGCGCTCGGCGTACCGGCCGTCTTCCACACCGGCCAGACGGGCATCGGAGCCGGGCTTCCCGGCGGCGGCGGCATCCGGCTGGGCCTGTCCGACCCCATGCTCCTGGACGAGGTCGCCGCGACCTTCCCCGACCTGCAGATCGTGCTGGCCCACCCGTCCTTCCCCTGGCAGGACGAGGCTCTGGCCATCGCCACGCACAAGGCGAACGTCTGGATCGACCTGTCGGGCTGGTCGCCCAAGTACTTCCCGCCGAACCTGGTCCGCTACGCCAACACGCTGCTGAAGGACAAAGTGCTGTTCGGCTCCGACTTCCCCCTCATCACGCCGGACCGGTGGATCGCCGACTTCGACCGGCTCGACATCAAGCCCGAGGTCCGTCCCAAGATCCTCAAGGAGAACGCGGGCCGCCTGCTCGGCCTGCCGCAATGATCGGAGATCCGTCATGACCACGACCGTCACCGTCGCCGAACTGCCCGGCCTGCTCGGCCGGGACCTCGGCCACAGCCCGTACCTCGCCGTCGACCAGAACCGGATCGACCTCTTCGCCGAGGCGACCGGCGACCACCAGTGGATCCACGTGGATCCCGTCGCGGCCGCCGCCGGGCCGTTCGGCGGCACGATCGCCCACGGCTACCTGACCCTCGCGCTGATCATCCCTCTGTGGGGCGACCTGCTCGACGTCCGGGATGCCACCACCAAGGTCAACTACGGGCTCGACAAGGTACGCTTCCCCGCTCCCGTGCCCTCCGGGGCCAGGATCAGGCTGCACGCGGTGGTCGCCGACGTCACGCAGATCAGCGGCGGCGTCCAGCTCGTGCTCAACGTGACCCTGTCGGCCGAGGGTAGCGACAAGCCCGTCTGCGTCGCCCAGCCGGTCTTCCGCTACTACCACTGACGCACGCCCCCGTGACGGAGGAGAGGCCGGGCCGATGAGCCACTACCGAAGCAACGTCCGCGACATCGAGTTCAACCTGTTCGAGGTGCTCGGCATCGACCGGTTCCTCGGCTCCGGCGTCTTCTCCGAGCTGGACCGCGACGCCTGCCGGGACATCCTCGCGGAGGTGGCCCGGCTGGCCGAAGGGCCGCTGGCCGCCTCGTACGCCGACGCCGACCGCAATCCGCCCGTCTTCTTCCCCGGCACGGGGGACGTCGTCGTGCCCGAGTCGCTCAAGAAGTCCTACGCCGCCCTGCGCGCCGCGGAGTGGTGGCGGCTGGAGGCCCCGCCGGAGCTGGGCGGCGTACCCGCACCGCGCACGCTCGTCTGGGCGGTGGCCGAGCTGCTCCTCGGGTCCAACCCCGTGGCCCACCTGTACGGCACCGGGGTGCCGTTCGCCGCGGTCGTCCACCGGGAGGGCACCGCGGAGCAGCGCAGGATCGCCGCGCACATCGTCGAGCGAGGCTGGGGCGCCACCATGGCGCTCACCGAGCCCGACGCCGGTTCGGACGTCGGCGCCGGCCGCGCCAGAGCCGTCCGGCAGGAGGACGGGACCTGGCACCTCGAAGGAGTCAAACGCTTCATCACCTCCGGCGAGCACGACCTCGCGGAGAACATCGTGCACCTGGTGCTGGCCCGTCCGGAGGGGGCCGAGGCGGTGGGCACGAAGGGGTTGTCGCTGTTCATCGTGCCGAAGTTCCTGTTCGACCAGGAGAGCGGCGAGCCGTCCGCCCGCAACGGCGTACGGGCGACCAACCTCGAACGCAAGATGGGCATCAAGGCCTCCACCACGTGCGAGCTCCGCTTCGGCGAGCGGGAGCCCGCCGTCGGGTTCCTGCTCGGCGACGTGCACAACGGCATCGCGCAGATGTTCCACGTGATCGAGCACACCCGCATGATGGTCGGGCTCAAGGCCGTCGCGGCTCTGTCGACGGGCTACCTGCACGCCCTCGACCACGCGCGCACCCGGATCCAGTCGGCGGACCTCACCCGGCTGGGCGACCGGAACGCGCCCAAGGTGACCATCGTCAACCATCCCGACGTACGCCGCAGCCTGATGCTCACCAAGGCGTACGCCGAAGGGCTGCGGGCGCTGGTCCTCTACACCGCCGACTGGCAGGACCGGGTGGCGGCCGGCGAGCGCACGGGCACCGACGTCACCGGGGCCCGCGCCGTGAACGCGTTCCTGCTGCCGATCGTCAAGGGCGTCGGCTCGGAGCGCTCGTACGAGCAGCTCGCGCACGCCCTCCAGGTGCTCGGCGGCTCCGGCTACCTCCAGGACTACCCGCTGGAGCAGTACGTACGGGACACCAAGGTCGACACCCTGTACGAGGGCACCACCGCGATCCAGGGTCAGGACCTGTTCTTCCGCAAGATCGTCAGAGACCGCCGGGCCGCGCTCGACGTCGTCCTGGCCGAGATCGACGAGTTCCTGCGTGCCGTCGGAGGGGACGACCGCCTGCGGAGCGAGCGCGAGGCCCTGGCCAGGGCCCGGGACGCCGTCGCCGGCATGGTCGAGGCGATGCTCGGCCACACCGGACGTGCCGCGCGGGACCCTCGCGAACACTACAAGGCCGGCCAGCACACCACCCGGCTGCTCATGTGCGCGGGCGACCTGATGGTCGGCTACCTGCTCCTGCGTCAGGCCGCGACGGCCCGTCGCCGGCTGGACCAGGGGGACCTCTCCCCCGACGCGCACGCCTTCTACGTGGGCAAGACGGCCGTCGCGCGGTTCTTCGCGCTCACCGTGCTGCCCCTGCTCGACGGTCACCGCGCGGTCGTCGAGGCGGCGGACAACCATCTCATGGAAGTTCCCGAGGCGGCGTTCTGAGCACGGGACCCACGCCTACTCCTGCGGCGGGGGCGCCACGTGGTCGAAGTACCAGGCGGCGATCTGGGTGCGCGAGGTGAATCCGAGCTTTCCGGGTGGTGGGGGATCGACGACGTGTTCCTCGGTCACCGCACCTGCGAGAAGAAGTAGCGGCGTCGGGGCCCGTCCCGGACGGGCCCCGACAGGCGGCAAGCGGGCGGCGGCCGGTCCAATAAGATCATCCGCATCGTCGTCCTACTCCGGGCCGCCGTCGCCCGTCACCGCTTCGGGCGTCCGGCCGCCGTCGCCGTCGCGCTCTATCTGACCACCGCCGCCGTCGCCGCCTGGTACGACGGCGGGCGGTGGTTCGTCGTCGTCGCGACGGCGCGTTTCTGGCCGTCGGACGACGAGGCGCGGCTCCTGCCCACGGCGATCTGCGTGCTCAACGCGTGGGCGCTGTGGCAGATCCTGCGCGGGCCCGCCGCGCCGCGCGCCGGGACGCTGCCGCGCGAGGTGGTGTGGCTGCGGCGCCTGCTCTACGCGGACGTGCTCGGCGACCTGCTGCTCTGGGAGCTGCTCGACGACCTGTCCGGCGTCGCGGAGCACGTCGTGCGCTGGGCCGTGTGGACCGCCACGATGTTCCTGCTGGTACGGGCCCTCTCCGGGGTGTCGGCCCGGTTCCGGGTCGTCACACTCGGGCTCGGCCTGACCGGGGTGCTGGGCGCGGCGCTGCGGCCGTTCGCCGAGGTCCCGCCGGCGGCGGCGCTCCCGCTGGTGATGGCGACCGTCGGCTGCAAGGTGATGATCATCGCCGGGCAGCGACGCGACAGCCGGTTCAGTGCCGTCACGGTCGCCGTCGGCTGGACCGCCCTGCTGCTCCCGACGGCGTTCGCGTTGCTCCAGGGCGGATGGCTGACGTCCGACGGCCTGTCGCCCGTCGTGCAGGCGCTCGGCGGGCTGCTCGTCGTGTGGGCGGCGCGTACCGCGCACGAGCTCGCCGCGCCCTCCCTGGACGGCGCGGCGGCCGGAACCGGGCGGGCGCCGCGGTTGCTCGCCGCCGCCGCGTTCGTGCTCGTCCTGCCGATGGCGGTCGTCGGCGCGGAGCGGGACGCCCGGCTCACCTACACGGCCGCCGACGAGGGTTGCCGCGACCGGCTGCGCCCCGCGACCGGCCTCGGGCCCGGCGAACGGCGGCGGTCGTTCCTCTGCCTGGCCAGGAACGAGACCTTCGCGGCGGGCACGATGTTCCCCGAACGGCTGGCCGACCAGCGCGTCCTCGCCTACGGCGCGCAACTGTGCGCCCTGCCCGGCGACCGGGAACGGCGAACGCTGCACGAGCGGGCCGGCGGCATGGGGGACGTCATCGAGCTGACCGCGGCCCTTGAGTACCTGTGTCCCGGCGTCGTCGCCCGGCAGACCGCCGACGCGTACCGCGCTCAGGCCGAGCGTGACCTGCAAGAGGCCAGGTGGAAGGCCGAGGCGAACGCCCGGTGCGCCGACCCGTGGCCCAAGGTGCGGGCCAGGCGGCAGGGCACGGCCGCGTACATGTTGTTCGAAGGGGGCGGCTACGCCGTCTACGACGACCGCGACGACAGCGGAGGCGATCCCGGGGACATCTACGGCGGTGACGGTGAGGCCGCCGACATCTTCGACGCCGTCGAGGACGGGTTCATCGACGCCGCCGGCAGCGGCGCCGCCGTCGTGACCTCCGAGGAGAACGCGCCGATGTGCATGACGGTCAAGGCCTTCGACCGTGCCCCGCCGCTCCGGCTCGCCGGCTGGGACCGGGTGGTCGAGGTGGGCATCGTCAGCCGCAGCGGCCGCCTGGTCGTGCCGGCGTACCCCGAGGGCGGCGACAGCGGGGCGGCGGGGCCGCTGCCCGACCTGGCCGTCGCCGGTCCGGGCCGCTACCGCCTGCGCGTGCACGCCCGTACGGTGCCGTGGGACGAGGACGACCCCGACGCGCCGCTGGAGGAGCACCTGCTCGTGGTCTATCCCGGCCGTTCGACCGACAAGGTCGTCCATCGCCCGCGCGAATGACCACGCGGGCGCGTCCGGATCGAACGGCCCGCACCCTGATCTGCAGGCCGGCCGTGGTCTGGGGGGCGACACCCCCGGCCGCGGACGCCGGTGGGGGTGTCGGGGGTCTCACGGGTGTGGAGCTCGATCCCGGGTCACTGGTTGGTGGTGCCGCTCTGGTAGTAACCGCAGTCCCACTTGGGCTTGGATCCACCCGGCGAGCACATTCTGGTGTCGTAGAACTTGGCCACGACGCTCTGGTTGAGGTAGTCGTGCCATCCCAGGTCGGTGACGCGCAACTCGACGTACTGCAGCGTCCTGCCGGAGTAGTTCGCGTAGTCCCCGAGTTTCGTCTTGATCCACATGTCGAAGTTCGAGGTGTCTCCGTATTGAGGAGCCATCGTCAGGTCCGTCGAGTCGAAGGTGTTGCTGCTCCAGTCGTACAGGTGGCCGGAGACCATGACCTGGC
The DNA here is from genome assembly GCF_014648435.1 of Nonomuraea spiralis. Classification (GTDB taxonomy): domain Bacteria; phylum Actinomycetota; class Actinomycetes; order Streptosporangiales; family Streptosporangiaceae; genus Nonomuraea; species Nonomuraea spiralis. The sequence continues at coordinate 490,320 of NZ_BMRC01000005.1, read as the reverse complement.
AGTTGGGCTTGCCGTTGACCACGGGATAGCCGGGCAGCAGCTTGCCCATGATCCACAGGTAGGCGCCCGGCGTGTTGGGGGCTCCGGCCCCTCCCGTCTGGATGGTGAACTTCGCCTGGTAGTTGCAGCGGCCGGACTTGGCGCTGAAGTTCACGCCGTTGTTCTGGCTCTGGATCGTCTTGAATCCGTTGATCTTGTAGTAGTCGACGTCCGCCGAGGCGGGGGCGGCGCCCGCCATGAGCAGCGCCGCCCCGCCGAGCAGCGGGACGACGAGCGAGATCATGCGCTTCACGAGAACTCCTGATCTGCTGGAAAGAGCAACGCGAAGATCATTACCGCTGTCACTGAACGGGCGGCGTCACGGACATTACGGCCACCCGAAATGGTGGTCGTCCCGGCTCTACGGTCCTGCCGCCCGACGGCGTCAGGGGGTTCGCATGCGCCAGACCTGGTTGGGGCGGGGGTGGGAGGGGTCGGAGCAGGTCGCCTGGAGGACGTGGGCGCCGTGGGCGCGGCCGGCGTCCTGGACGTCCAGGCACTTGCCGCTGTGCCGGGCGACCAGCTCGAAGGGGAAGCCGGTGCCGCGCCACTTCGGCCCGGGCTCCTGGCCCCCACCCGGCACCGGGGCGCGCTCGCCGCGCTCACGCAGCGCGAGCACGACGTGCTCACCCTGGTGGCCGAAGGTCACAGCAACGCGGGCATCGCCGCCAGGTTGTCCCTGGCCGAACGCACCGTCGAGACCCACATGCGGAGCATCTTCCAGAAGCTGGACATGGCCGAGGACGGCGACCGCCAGCGCCGCGTCCTCGCCGTCCTCGCCTACCTCACCCATCGACCCCCGTCAGCTTCACCGGGACAACCGGCGTGAATGTGATCCGACGTCGTCGTACAGCGCCCAGCGGGCCGGGTACGCGCCCATCTCCGCCTCCTCCCGCCCCTCGGCGGCCATGAGCGTGGCGTCGCCCCGGGGACATCATGAACCGTCGGCGTACGGCCTGGTGGTCACCGGGCGCCGGGCCCGGCGACGGTCCGAGGACGACGGTTGTCGGGCCAGGGTCTGGCCGGAGGCGGTCTGGGGTGAGGCGATGCCGTACTGGCTCGGGTGGAAGACCTGGGTGCCGGTGGCGGAGACGCCGTCGGACGAGCCGCGCAGGACGACGAGCATGCCCGCCCCGCCGTTCTTGGCCGGGGCGCCCCCGTCGGGGGCTGTCATGGCGTCCTGGGTAATGATCCGGGCCGCGGAGAGCACCGGGCCGCGAGGTGAGCTCTTCGACCCCGGGATCACGACGATCCCGCCGGCTCCCGCCTGCCCGGACGCGGTGGCGTTGGGCGCGCCCAGATCTGGATGCCGCGCATGCTGGGATTGGTCATGACGAGGTCCACATGGCCGTTGCCGTCCACGTCGCCCATGGCCAGGCGGGAGTCCTTCTTGGGGCAGCCGAGGACGTCCCGGTTGTCGGCGTTGCACAGGGCGCCCCAGGCCCGCGGGCTGTTCTCGCGGGTCGCGATCTCGGGGGTGAGATCGTCCAACAGGTAGAGGTACGGGGACTCGCCCGGGGTTCTGCTCGTGATCAGGGCGATCTGCTGCCGGCCGGTGCCGTGTACGTCGCCGGCGGCCACCTGTCTGCCCCAGTCGGTGCAGGGGGTATTGTTCGGCGTCAGGCAGCCGGGCGGCGCAGTGAGTGGCCGGAGGTGCCGTTCGGGCCGCCGTACAGGATGGTGACGGCGCCCGTGACTCCCCCGGGGCCCGGCGCCCCGGAGGTGCCCAGCGCCAGGTCCTGGTACCCGTCGCCGTGGAAGTCGCTGCTGCCGCTCCCGGTCGCCGTGGCCTGGGCGGTGGGGGTGGTGACGAGCGCGGTCAGGGTGAGCACGACCGCGGGCCACACGAGCTTGTTCGTACGCAGGTCCGGCAGCATCGGGAGCACTTCTTGTGGATCAGCTGGATCTGGGTGCAGGGCGGCAGGAGACGCCGCGCTCGGGGAATTGCGCGGAACGTCCGGTCCGGCCTGTTCGTCGTCATGGTGTGACCCTCTCTCCGGAACTTGACGAACGGCTGCGCGAGGCGTCCGGCAGGATGCGCCGTGCTGAGCACGTCCGGCGCCTGCGCGCGACCACCGCGCAACAGATCGCGGACGTCCGCGAAACCCTGGCGGACCTGGAGTTCGAGCTGGTCGAGGAGGAGCGTGACGTCGCCCGGCTGGAAGGCGGGCTGTCCGCCGTCCTGGCCCGCCTGGTGGGCAACCGGGAGGAGCGGCTGGAGCGCGAGCGCGCCGAGGTGGTGGTGGCCAGGGAACGCGTGGACGGCCACCGGGCCCGGCTCGCGCGGCTCGAAGCCGACGCGGCGGCGGCCGACGCCGAGCTGGTCGTGCTCGACCCCGCGTCCCGGGAGTACGCCCGGCTGCTGGCCGAGAAGGAGCGGCAGCTCATCCGGAGCGGTGATCCACTCGCGCGTGAGCTGGCCGACCTGGGCGCCGCGCTCAACCGGGCGAGCTCCGACACGCATGAGTGCGAGGAGGCCCACCGGGCGGGTCAGGGCGCGTACGAGGCGCTCGGCATCGTGTTGCGCCTGCTCGACTCCGCCAGGACCGCCTCCACCTTCGACGTGTTCGGCGGCGGCCTGCTCGCCGACGCCTACGAGCACGACAAGCTGACCAGCGCCGACAAGGCCGCCTGGCACGCCCAGCGAGCTCTGGACGTATTCTCCCGCGAGCTGGCCGACATCGGGATCGCGGCCGGGCCGGTGATGCCGAAGGTGGACACCCGATGGTTCGTGGACACCTTCTTCGACAACATCATCAGCGATGTGCTCAAGCATCAGCGCATCGAGAAGACCCGGGCCGAAGTGGAGAAGCTGGCGCGGTGGGTGCACGACACCTGTGCGTACCTCAAGGCGCGCCGTGCCCAGCTGCTGGCCGAGACCAGCCGGCTGCTGACCAGGCGCGAGGAGCTGCTGCGCCCCGCGTAGCCGGTCGCCGACCGGTCGGGCGAGGTCGCGGCCGCCTTTGTCCGGCAGGGCGCTCGCCCAGGCGTCGACCTGGGCGAACGCCGGGCTTCGCGCCCGATCGCACCGGGCTACGAGACGTACAGCATCCAGTAGGGAGGCCGCGCGTAGATGCTGCTCGGACGGCAGGAGGCGGTCTTCCCGGCGGCGGTGTACGTGGCGGCCGCACGGGCGCACGCGTCCGACGTCGGGTAGACACCGACCATGACCGGGGTGGTGGAGGTCTGCGCCGTGGCGGCCTGTGCCGCGACGGGAAGGGCGAGGACGGAGAGGACAAGGCCGGCGCCCGCAGCGGCGCGGCGGAATGTGTTCGTGTTGAAAACCATGGACCGAACGGTAGAAGTCGTCCCTCTCCCCGGTCGTCAAAGCGACCCTTGATTCCCCGTCCCCCTCAGGGATGATTTTCCGCGGCCGGGACGTCCGCCGCCCGGGCTCGTGGTGCGGGCGCACGCGCCCCCGGGCCCTGAGGATCGGACCGGGGGCGCGTGCGTCTCACGAGGTCACGCGTAGAGGAAGTAGTAGAGGTACTGGCTCTGCCACTCGCATGAATAGTCGTCCCACCAGGTCTGGGTGATGCCGTAGGTGCCGGTCCGCTCGCACTCCGAGTGTTCCCGGAAGACGCCGGCCAGTCTTTCGGCGTGTGCCGGGGCGGCGCCGATCGTCAGCGTCACTCCGAGAACCATGACGGCTGAGACGAGAACAGCGCGTGCCTTTCGCATTCGTCCTCCTGCGACTGGGGAGATCATGACGGAGGACATTATCACCCACCGCGCCGGAATGATTGTCACGGCGGAATCGACCGCCGGAGTTCGTGAAACTTTCATCGGCGTTGCCGGGGAACGGCGCACGGAGTTGCGGCCGCTGTCAATTGCGGACCGGACGGCCGCGAAAGACCTCGTGGGTGCGTATCCGACCGCCTGTGCATGCCATGGATGCTCTGGGGCCGTCTCCGCGCCTTACGCCCCCAAAGTACGATTTATGCCGCTTCTCTGGCCGCCTGGAAACGGCAGCACGAAAACTTTGACCATCGTTGCATACGTGTCATATCGTCTCCCCGCCCATATCGATGTGAGCCGCGACACTCGAGCACGACGTTGTTCTCGCAGGCGCTACGGTCGGCACGCCGATCACGGCTGCCCTGCCACCGGACGAGACACGCACGGCCACGGAAAGCGGCGATCATCCGACCAACCGGAGTCGCACCATGCAAGCTCGAATCCGCACGGCCTTCATCGGCTTGGCGATGACCGTGCTGGCCGCCGTCGGAGTGCCGGCAGCCTTCGCGCCGCCGGCTCACGCCACGCAGACGTTCACCGATATCGCTTACGCGCCCGCACAACCGGCCGGCAGCAAGGGGCACCTCCTGGATCTCTACCTGCCCGCCACCGGCATCACGCCCCGGCCGCTGCTGATCTGGCACACCGGCTCGGCGTGGAGCAGCGACAACGGCAAGGCCGGCGCGGACGCCATCGCGGCGATCTTCAACCCGCTCGGCTTCGCCGTGGCCGGCGTCAGCGTCCGGTCCAGCTCCCAGGCGATCTTCCCGGCCCAGGTTCACGACATCAAGTCGGCGATCCGCTGGCTGCGCGCGAACGCCGGCACGTACCAGCTCGATCCCAACCGCTTCGCGATCATGGGCGACTCCTCCGGCGGCTGGCTGACGGAGATGGCCACCCTGTCCGCCGGCGTGCCCGCGCTGGAGGGCACGCTCGGCACGACCGGCGTCTCCAGCGCCGTGCAGACGGGGGTCGCCTTCTTCAGCCCGACCAACTTCCTGCAGATGAACTCGCAGAACCTGCCGACCGGCGGGCTGGACCACGACTCCCCCGCCTCCCCGGAGTCCCTCCTGGTCGGCTGCCCGATCCAGACCTGCCCGGCCGCCGTGGCCCAAGCCAACCCGATGACGTACGTCGACAGCAACGATCCGCCGCTGATGTTCCTGCACGGCCAGGCCGACTTCCTGGTGCCGCACGGGCAGAGCGTCCTGCTCTACAACAGGATCAAGGCTCAGTGCGGTGACGCCACGTTCATCTCGGTGCCCGGCGCTGACCACATGGTGCCCCAGGTCATGGACCCCGCCCATTTCGGTTCGCAGACCGTCTCCACCACCACGGACTGCACCGAGACCGTCGGCACGGGCACGATCAACCCCACCTGGGCCAACTTCGCGACCTTCCTGCGCGGCGGGCTCAAGATGGGCACCTCCTGCGAGGTCACCTACGCCACCGAGGTCTGGCCGGGCGCGTTCAACGGCACCGCGACCATCAGGAACACCGGCACGACCCCCATCTACGGCTGGACCCTCACGTGGACCTGGGCGGGCAACCAGCAGGTCACGAACTCCTGGAACTCCACGGTGACCCAGACCGGCACGCAGGTGACCGCCCGCGACGACGGCACCAACACCTACATCGGTCCCGGCTCCAGCCAGGGCCTCGGCTTCACGGCGAACGTCACCGGGACGAATGCCATTCCCGCCCAGTTCAAACTGAACAACATCCCCTGCACGCGAGTGCCCTGAGACGACGCGCGCCGGGCGGGACCGAATGGCGACGGCCCGGCGCGCTCTCCAGAATTACATTCGGATAATCCGCGATACGAAGCGGAAATACTTATTTCCTGAATGCGACACGTTCCGTCGATCCTCGGTCACGGAAGGTCGCGGATCGAAATATTGCTTTATCCGACGGGCCAGCCCTATCCTTACCCGGGACGGCCCGCCGGCCCATTTCGCGTCGTATTCGCTGACCGGCCGGGGGCGCGTGATTCCCGGGGCCCGAAATGAATCGGATAAGCCGCCTTCCCCTGCTGAAGGCCGCTGTCCGGGATTCGTCGATGAGTAAGGGGACGTGTGCGTACATCCAACATGTTTGTCAGGAGCTTAGGCGTTTATGTGCCTGACAGCGTGAGCGTCGAGCAGGCGGTCCGCGAGGGCTGGTACCCGGCCGCGGAGGCCGAGGAATTCCGGCAGATCGGCGCGGCGGTGGCCGGGGACATGCCCGCGCCGGAGATGGCGCGGCTCGCGGTCCTGGACGCGTACGACCGCTGGGGTGAGTCCTCCCCCCGCGATCTGGACCTGCTGCTCTACCCGTCGGTCTGGCACCAGGGCCCGAACGGCTGGCAGCCTCAGCACTACCTGCAGATGCACCTGCTCGGCGGGGGCGTGCCGGCGCACGAGATCCGGAGCGGCTGCGTAGGGATGATCAGCTCGCTCGAACTGGCGGCGAGCTACCTCCAGGCCGGTGCGGACCGGGACACGGCCGTGGTCGTCTCCTCCGACAACCACGGCACACCGCTGGTGGACCGCTGGCGGATGACCCCCGGGGCGCTGATCGGCGACGCCGCGGCGGCGATCGTGCTCGGCAAGGACTACGGCATGGCCGAGCTCCTGTCGGTGAACGTGACGGTGATCCCGGAGGCCGACGCGGTCAACGACGGCGCCTATCCCCTGTTCCCCCCGGACGCCACGGTCGGCAGGGGGCTGAGCTTCGGGGACCGGCACGAGGAGTTCCGCCAGCGGCTGCTCAAGGCTCAGGGGACCGGGATCCACCTGACGATCCAGAAGACGATGATGCAGCAGGTCGAACAGACTTTGGAGGAGGCCGGGATCGGGCTCTCCGACATCACGAAGGTGGCCTTCCCGCACGGCCGCCGCGAGGACCTGGACGGGCAGATGTCCTGGCTGGGCATCGACGAGGACCAGACGACCTGGGACTACGGGCGGCGCGTCGGCCACTGCGGCGCGGTGGACCAGTTCATCGCCTTCGAGCATCTGATCGCGACCGGCGGGCTCGTCGCCGGCGACCATCTGCTCATGGTCGGGTTCGGCTCCGGTACGTCGGTCGCCGCGGCGGCCTTCCGCGTCCTGTCCACCTCGCCCGTCACGAAGGGGGCGCGCGCATGAGCGACATCACGCAGAGGCTGGTCGACTTCGTGCAGGAGAACCTCGTCCTGGACGGCGACGACATCAAGGTCGACGCGACGACCCCGCTCCTCGTGTCGGGGCTGCTCGACTCCCTGCGCACGGCGCGCCTGCTGAACTTCCTCCGCAAGGACATCGGCGTCACCATCACCGCCGCGAAGCTCGACCCCGAGAACTTCAGGGACGTCGCGACCATCGTGACGATGGTCAGGGAACTCCAATCCGCTTAACCGGGACGAGGACAGAGTCATGCGGTACGCGGACACGTACATCAGCGGCGTGGGGGCCTACCTCCCCCGGACCGTCGTCAGCGTCGAGAAGGCCGTCGCCAAGGGCTGGTACCCGGCGGAAGAGGCCGAGCTGCACAATCTGGCGGGAACGGTGGTGGCCGGGGACGTACCGGCTCCGGAGATGGCCCTGCACGCGGCGCGCAGCGCGATCAAGCGCAGCGGCCGGGCCCCGGCCGACCTGGACCTCCTCCTGTACGCCTCGACCTGGCACCAGGGGCCCGACGGCTGGCCCCCGCACTCCTACCTGCAGCGTCACCTCGTCGGCGGGGACGTCCTGGCCACCGAGATCCGGCAGGGCTGCAACGGGATGTTCATCGCCCTGGAACTCGCGGCCGGCCACCTGAGCGCCGCTCCGCACCGGCAGGCCGCCCTGCTGGTCTCGGCCGACAACTACGGCACCCCGCTGATGGACCGGTGGCGGATGGGCCCCGGCTACATCGGCGGGGACGCCGCCGGCGCGCTCGTGCTCTCCAAGGACGGCGGATTCGCGCGCCTGATGTCGGTCTGCACGACGACGGTGGCCGAGGCCGAGGAGCTGCACCGGGGCAGCGAGCCCCTGTTCCCGCCGGGTGTCACGGTCGGGCGCCGGATGAGCTTCGCGGCCCGGAACGAGCAGTTCCGGCAGCAGGTCATGCCCAAGGGCGAGGCCACCTCGGCGTTGTTCAACATCCAGCGGGCGCTCATGGAGATCGTCGAGCGCGTGCTGGACGAGAGCGGGATCGAGGCCGGCGACCTCACCCGGGTGGCGTTCATGAACTACTCCGAGGAGATCGTCGAACAGCGGTGCATGGCCGTGGTCGACCTGCCCATGTCCCGCTCGACCTGGGACTACGGCCGCACCATCGGCCACTGCGGGGCCAGCGATCAGGTCCTGTCGCTCGACCACCTGCTCACGACCGGGCAGCTGGGCCCCGGCGATCACCTGCTGATGCTGGGCACCGGGCCGGGAGTGACCGTCTCCGGTGCCGTGATCAAAATCCTCGAAACTCCTCAGTGGGTCTGACATCGAAGGGAAACGAACACAGATGGTCGACACTCCGCGCGGAGCCCGGGTGGAACCAGTCGCGGTGGTCGGGATCGGATGCCGTCTTCCGGGCGACGTCCACTCGCCGGACGAGTTCTGGGACCTGTTGTGCGCCGGCCGGAACACGACCCGGCCGCTGCCCGCCGAACGTTGGCGCCGGTACGAGAACCGGAGCCCCGAACACGCCGCCGCGCTGCGCGACGCCGTACGTCATGGCAGTTTCCTGAGCGACATCGAGGGCTTCGACGCCGAGTTCTTCGGCCTGTCGCCCCGCGAGGCCGAGCTGATGGACCCGCAGCAGCGGATCCTGATGGAGACCGCGTGGGAGGCCCTGGAGCACGCCGGCCTGCCGCCGCACGAGCTGGCCGGGACCGACGCCGGGGTGTTCGTCGGCGTCTGCACGGCCGACTACGGCGGCCGGCTGCTGGAGGATCTGCCCCAGATCGAGGCGTGGACCGGGATCGGCGCCGCGACCTGCGCCGTCGCCAACCGCATCTCCTACTCCCTCGACCTGCGCGGCCCCAGCATGGCGATCGACACCGCCTGCTCGGCCTCGCTGGTCGCGCTGCACCTGGCCGCGCAGAGCCTGCGGCTCGGCGAGAGCGACGTCGCCCTCGCCGGCGGCGTCAACCTGCTGGTCACCCCCGGCCAGACCCTCACGCTCGGCACCGCCGGGGCCCTGGCCCCCGACGGGCGGTCCAAGTCGTTCGACGCGTCGGCCGACGGCTACGGCCGCGGCGAGGGCTGCGGCGTGGTCGTGCTCAAGCGGCTGTCCGCCGCGCAGCGCGACGGCGACCGCGTCCTCGCGCTCGTCGCCGGCAGCGCCGTGAACCAGGACGGGCACACCAACGGCATCATGGCGCCGTGCGGGGAGGCCCAGGAACACGTGATGGCCCGGGCCTGCAAGCAGGCGGGCGTCGCGCCGTCCACCGTCGACTACATCGAGGCGCACGGCACCGGCACCCGGCTGGGCGACCCGCTTGAGGCGGGCGCGCTCTCCTCGGTGTACGGCTCGGGGCGGCCCCCCGGCGACCCGTGCCTCATCGGCTCGGTCAAGTCCAACATCGGCCACCTCGAAGGCGCCGCCGGCATCGCCGGCGTCATCAAGGCGGTGCTCGCCCTCCACCGCGGCGAGATCCCCCCGAGCGTGCTGGACACCCTGAACCCGGCCGTCGCGTGGGAGACCTCGGGCCTGCGTGTGGTGACCGGGCAAACCGCCTGGCCGGAGCGCGACCACCCCCGCCGGGCGGGCGTCTCCAGCTTCGGGTACGGGGGCACCGTCGCGCACATCCTGCTTGAGCAGGCCCCGCCCGCGCCCGAGGCCGAGGGGACGCCTGCCCGGTCGGAGCGGCTGTTCCCGCTGTCGGCCGCGTCGGAGCAGGCCCTGCGGCAGTACGCCGGCAAGCTCGCCGATCACCTCGGGAACGGGCTCGACCCGGCGTCGGCCGGGCACACGCTGGCGCTCCGGCGCACCCACCTGGCCCGCCGCGCCGTCGTGATCGGGACGGACCAGGACGAACTGGCGGCCCACCTGCGCAGACTCGCGGAGGACGTGCCGGCCGAGGCGGTCCTCACCGGGGACGTGCTGCCCGAACTCGGCCCCGGGCCGGTCTGGGTCTTCTCCGGGCAGGGCTGCCAGTGGCGCGGCATGGGACGGGAACTGCTCGCCGTACCGGAGTTCGCGTCCCTCGTCGACGAGGTGGAGCCGATCTTCGCCGCGGAGATCGGCTTCTCGCCGCGGCAGGTCCTGGCCGACGGCGACCTCGACACGATCGACCGCGTGCAGACCATGATCTTCGTCATGCAACTGGGCCTGGCCAGGCTCTGGAACGCGTACGGGGTCGCGCCGAAGGCCGTCATCGGCCACTCCGTCGGCGAGATCGCGGCGGCGGTGACGGCCGGCGCGATGAGCGTCGCCGACGGCGCCCGCCTGATCTGCCGGCGTTCCCGGCTGCTGCGGCAGGCCGAGGGCAAGGGCGCCATGGTGATGGTCGACCTGTCCTTCGAGGAGGCGGCGGACCGGCTGGCCGGCCGTGCCGACCTGGTGGCCGCGATCTCGTCGGCGCCGGGCTCCACCGTGTTGTCCGGCGACGTCGCCGCGGTCGAGGAGGTGGTGAACGAGTGGCCGGCCGAGGGCATCGTGGTCCGGCGGGTGGCCTCGGACGTCGCCTTCCACAGCCCGCACATGGACCCGCTGGCCGTCGAACTGGCCGCCGCCACCGCCGATCTGTCGTTCGGCGCGCCCCGCATCCCCATGTACACGACCGCGCTGGCCGACCCCCGGGCGACGCCCGTCCTGGACAGCGCGTACTGGGCGGCGAACCTCCGGGACCCCGTACGGCTGACCGCGGCGACGACGGCCGCCGCCGAGGACGGCTACCGCGTGTTCCTGGAGATCTCCCCGCACCCCGTGGTCGCGCACTCCGTCACCGAGACGCTCTCGGAGAACGGGTTCGAGGACGTGTTCGTCGGCGTCTCGCTGCGCCGGAACCAGCCGGAGCTGCCGGCCTTCCTCGTCGCGGTCGGCACGGCGCACTGTCACGGCGTCGAGGTGGACTGGCACCGCCTGCAGCCGTACGGCGGCCTGGCCGACCTGCCGCCGTACGCCTGGCAACACCGCCGCCACTGGCGTGAGAGCTCCGGCGAGGACGACAACCGAGGGCACGACGTGCACTCCCACACCCTGCTCGGAGCCGGGACCAGCCTCGCGGGCAGCCGGACCCGCGTGTGGCGCACCAGCCTGGAGGACGCCAACCGGCCCTACCCGGGCAGCCACACCCTCAACGGGGTCGAGATCGTGCCCGCCGCCGTGCTGGTCAACACGTTCCTGCACGCGGTCGAGGACGAGGACGCCACGCTCACCGACGTGGAGATGACGCATCCGCTGATGACCGCGGAACGCCGGCAGATCCAGGTCGTGCACGAACCTCCGGCGGTCCGGCTCGCGGCCCGTACGCCGGGCGACCCCGACGAGCCGGAACCGGCGTGGCTGGTGCACGTCACCGCTGACGTCGCCGCCCCCGGAATGGTGAAGCCCGACGTGCTGCCGGACGCCGGCGCTCTCGGCCCGGTCGACCCCGGGTTCGTGCACCAGCGGCTGGCCGCCGTCGGCGTGCCCTCGACGGGGTTCGACTGGACGATCGAGACGCTGCTGGGCGCGGACGGCGTGCTGCGCGCCACCGTACGCACCGGGGAGGCCGAGGGCTGGGCCTCGGCGCTGGACGCGGCCATGTCCGTGGCGCCCTGCGTGTTCCCCGGCGATCCGGTGTTGCGCATGGTCGTGCACATCGACGAGGTGGTGCTGACCGGCGCGCCGCCGTCCACGGTGATCATCGACGCGGCGATGGACCCGACCGCCGAGGACACCGTGCGGGCGCTCCTGGCCGACGTGGACGGCCGGGTGGTGGGGCACCTCAGGGGGCTGCGCTACCCGGTGATCGACGCGCCCGTCCCGGCCGAGGATGACCTTCGGGGGCCCGGTGAGTCGTTCGCCGGCCTGGCGCCGGAGGTCCTGCGCGACCGCGTCCTGCCCGAGGTCCGCGCGGAGATCGCGGCCGTGATGCGGCTGGCCCCGGAGGACCTGGCGATCCGTCGTCCCCTTGTCGAGCAGGGGCTGGACTCGGTGATGACCGTCATGGTCCGGCGGCGTCTGGAGAAGCGTTTCGGCTGCCGTCTTCCCGCGACGCTGCTGTGGCAGCAGCCCACCATCTCCGCGATCGCGGACCACCTGGTGACGCTGCTCGCGACTCTCGAACCGGCCCCGGCGACGGAGCCCGTACCCGAGAGCCTGCCGGTGGTCGGAGGCTGAACCGATGGGCCGGGCGGCCCTCGGACCGCCCGGCCCGCCGCACCCGCCCGCCTCCGTACGACCCCATGCGGGACTTCCACCGGCACGTCTCAGCCCCCACCCGGACCTTCCCGGCGAGCCCGAGTACGGTGTGAGAGATCACGCACGAAGCCGAGGTCAATGTCCTGGTGGGACGTGCGATGTCTCGCTGGTGCCGGCCTTCGTGTGGGAGCGGAGAGCAGCGGCGCGTGAACGTGGCTGAGCCGGCTTTCGCCTCGCCGGGTGTCGCGTTCGAATGCGCCCGCCCCCGTGGCCGAGTGGGTGGACGACCTGGACACCTGGCGCGTCCAGGTCGTCCGGGGCATGGACCTGCGTAGCCGCATCTGGCAGGCCACGGACAAAGCCTGAGAAGCCCCCGGACGCCGTCAGGGACCCGGCAGCGGGATGATCTTGCGGTACTTCCCGCCGGCCGACTGCTCGGGCGGCTCCCCGGCGCGCTCGATCGTCACGTGACCGGCTCTGTGCTCGGTGAGCAGGTGGACGACCCGGTCACGGGCGGCCTGCCACACCTGGTCCGCGTCGGCGCCGCCGGCGGCCCGCAGGCGTACCCGCAGGACGGTGGGCGCGGTCTGCACGAGCTGGAACTGGTCCATGCCGGGCACGGCCAGCGCGGTGCTGAAGGACATGGGCGAGATGCCGACCCGCTCGCCGCCCTCGGCGGGGAAGGTGAGCAGGTCGGCCGCGCGCCCCTGCACCTGTACGGCCGGGAGCGCGTTGCCGCACGGACAGGGGTCGGGCCGCATCAGGACGCTGTCACCGAGGTCGTAGCGCAGGATCGGCTGGACCCGGTTGGCGAGGTTGCTGATCAGGACGGTGTGCGAGAGCTGCCCGGGCGGCACCGGCCGATGGTCGGCGTCGACCGGCTCCAGGACGACCCAGTCGCTGTTGACGTGGTACCAGCCCTCCCGGCAGCCGGACGTGAGGAAGCCGCACTCGCCGCAGGCGTAGGCGGCGCGGACCTTCGCGCCGAACGCGGTGGCGAGGCGTTCCCGGGCCTGCGGGCTCAGCGTCTCGCCGCCGGGGATGACGAGCGCCGGACGGATGCGCAACCGCCCGGCCTCCTGCTCCCCCGCCAGCAGCGTGAGCAGCCCCACGAACCCGGCGACGCTCGCCGGGTCGAACCGGTTGAGCTCGTCGACCATGCTCTCCAACGACTGGTCGGTCGGGACGACCCGCATCAACCGGCCGAGCCACGGCCGGTCCAGGGCCGCCCGTGCCGGCCCGGCGAGGGTGGCGAAGTGGCCGCGCGGCGCGGTGACGACGGCGGTACGGCCGGCGCGGGCGAGGGTGCGCAGCACGTCGCGGGCCGACAACCCGGCGCCGGTGCGCAGCCCGGTGGCGGTGTGGACGGCCAGGCAGTGGTCGTCCTGCACGAACAGGCCGCGCTGCCCGCTGGTGCCGGTGGTCGTGGTGACCAGGTAACGGCCGAGGAACCGGTGGCCCACGAGATCGGGATCGGCCACGAACGCCTCGACCCGCTCACGGGTCACCTCACGGTCGGTGGCCCAGTCGTCGAAGCGGGCCATCAACGCCTTCTTGCCGGTGACCGGAAGCAGCTCCGGGTCGTCGGCCCCCTCCGGCAGGCCGTGGTACAGCTCGCGGTAGTAGGGCGAGTGGGCGCGGGCGTGCTCCACCAGCTCGGCCAGCCGGGCCCGCCGCCGCCGCGCGATCGCCTCAGGGCCTTCCCGTACGGCGCGCCGCATGTCGCGGGCGAGCCGCCGGATGCTTTCCCCCATGATCATCGCTCCTGTCTCGGGTGGTGCGTCAAGAGTTCGGGGTGGGCGGCGGCACCGCGAGCAGGCCGCGCATGGCGATCTCCACGCCGTGCCTGCTGGCCTGCCACAACTCCTCCTGCGACCGGCCGAGCCGGACGCTGGCCAGGCCCGCCTGCTGGATGGCGCCCATCAGGGCCCCGGTCATCGCGGCCGCGGTGATCGGGTCGAGGCCGGGGAACGCCTTCAGCAGCTCGCCCGCGACGCGCTGCTGGAGGTCGAGCAGCAGGTAGAGCCCCTTGGCCTGGAGCGCCGGCGTGGTCAGGGCCATCCGCGTCACGCCGGACAGCTCCGCGGCCTCCTTGACGGGGACCTTGGGCCGGCGGTGGGCGGCGTACCGCTCGACCGCCCTGGCCAGCACCTCACCCGGGCCCTCGTCCTGGCGGCGGGCCGCGATGGCCTCGACCAGCACGTCGAAGTCCCGTTCCAGGTCGGAGAAGAGCACTTCGTCCTTGGTGCGGAAGTAGTTGAAGAACGTCTTGGGGTCGACGTCGGCCGCCGCGGCGATCTGCGTCACGGTGGTCTGCTCGTACCCCTGTTCCTCGAACAGGGCGATGGCCGCCGCCACGATGCGGCGGCGGGTCTCGCGCTTCTTCCGCTCCCGCCGCGATTCCTCCATGCGGGCAAATGTACTCGCGCTAGAAATTTCCAGCAACTGGAAGTTTCAGCGTGAGGGCTCAGAGGGTGCCGAGATCGACCGCCTCGGCCATGGCGTCGAGCCCGGCGTCGTTGGGGTGCAACCAGTCGCCCTCCTGCCCGTCGCGGTCGTTGTACTCGGGGCGCAGCCGGTCTGGGTCGCGCGGATCGGCGAGGACCCGCTCGAAGTCGACCACGGCGTCGTACTCGCCGCCGTCGCGGATCCACTGGTTGACGGCGTCACGGGTCTTCTCCATGGCGAGCGTCTGCGGCGTTGTCCGCGGGGTAGAGCCAGGGGTTGCCCTTGAACGGCGTGATCGTGCCGCCGACGCCCCGTACGCCGCGGGCGCGGGCCGCGCGGATGAGCTCGCGGTGACCCTCGATGATCTGCTCCGCCGTCACCACGGGGTTCGGCGTGCTGCACGGCGTGTCCATGAGGGGGTAGGTGATGTCGTTGATGCCCGCCATGACGATCACCGAACGCACACCCGGCCGGTCCAGCACGTCCCGCTGGAAGCGCGCGGTGGCCTTCTCGCCGAAGCAGGCGGAGTCGTTCAGCACCCGGTTGCCCGAGATGCCGGCGTTGAGCACGCCCAGCCGCCGCCCCGAGGCGGCCGGCCGCTCGGCGAGCTGGTCGGGGTGGCGGTTGTCGGCGTCCTGGGTCGAGCCGGTGCCGTCGGTGGCCGAGTCGCCGAACGTGACCACCGACCCCGCGCCGCCCTTCACGTCGACGCCGGTCAGGTGGTACCAGGAGGACGAGGTCCCGGTGAAGGCGCGCGAGCGGTGGTCGCCGCGGGTGCGGAAGGTGGTGGCCGAGGCGATGTCGTGGAAGGTCGCCGGGCCGGTCGCGCCCTTGACGTACAGGGTGACGCTCAGCTTGTCCAGCGCGGTGACGGGCAGCCGTACGGCGTCGCTGACGGCCTCCCGTCCGGCGGGGATCACCGTGCCGTGGCCGCGGCCGAACGTCACGGCCCGCGTCGTGGCCGGGCGCCCAGCTTGGTGACCGCCGAGGCCAGATAGTTCCGTACGGTGCCGTAGGTCAGGTGGAGCTGCCGGGCCACCTCGCGCGGCGTGGCGCCGCGGGTTGTCCGGCCGCCCGACGGCGGTCAGGATCAGCGCCTTGCACGACGGCAGCCGCTCGTGCAGGGCGGCGGCGGCCTCCAGACCGTCGATCCCGGGCAGCTGGATGTCGATGACCGCGACGTCGGGACGGTGCTCCAGCGCGGCCGGCACGATCGCGTCGCCGTGCTCGACCTCGGCGACGATCTCCAGATCGGCCTCCAGCCGTAGCAGCCCGGCCAGCGCCTCCCGCAGGATGCGCATGTCCTCGGCCGGCAACACCCGAATCACGCGGCCCCCTCCCCCTTCGCCGAGGGACATCCGCACCCCGGCGCCTCAGCGGTGCGACAGGAACGGCAGCAGCCGGCTGATCTCGTCGTCGACCGCCTGCCGTTCCGCGGCCGAAAGGGTACGGAACGGCGTCACCCGTACCTCGCCCGCGGTGAAGGACCAGGTGCCGCGGACGTAACCGTCGACGAGCACCGTGGGCAGGACCCTGGCCTGGCCGGGGGCGACGTGTTCGCGGTCGGCGTCGGCGACGATGCGGCTGCGGTCGGCGTGGCCGAGGAGGGCGTTGTCGTAGGCGGGCAGCAGCCGTACCGGGGCGGGGGTGTCGGGGTCGGGGAGCGGGGCGTCGGGCAGGTCGAGCAGGCGCCGTCCGTCGGGGCCGGTGTGGTGGCGCAGGCCGGCGCCCATCTCCGAGACGACCTCGTCCAGCCGGGTCAGTCCGCACCACGCCTGCACGTCCGCCACGGTGGCGGGCCCGAACGCGGCCAGGTAGCGGCGGATCAGGTCGCGGAGGGCGGCGGGGTGGAAGGGGTCGACCGGGGTGTCGCTGACGGCGACCGACGAGCGGGTGCCCCAGCCGCCCCAGGACGCGGTGGCCGGGTCGTGCACGAGCGGGGTGCGCAGTTCGATCTCGCCGGCCAGGATCCGGCTGTCGCGGCCCGGGTGGAGGCTCGCCAGATGCCTGGCGAGATCCCTTCTGGGCAGCGGCCCGGTCCGCAGCAGGGCGCGCCCCTCGGCCACCAGCGCCGCGGGGTCGAGTCCGGCGTTGTTGCGCCGGAAGTGCGCCGATCCGGCGGTGCGGTCCAGGACGGGCTGAAGCACCGGCCGCAGCCGCCGGAAGTCGCCGGCCACGGTGAGGTGCATCGTGCTGCGCAGCAGGCCGGACCTCACCACCCGCCCCTCGGCGAGCAGAGTGGTGAGATCGGCGTGGGTGAAGTGGCGGATCCGGGTCCACAGTCCGACGTAGGGCCAGTTCGGCTCCTGCGCCTGCATGGCGACCAGGTGGCCGATCACCTCCAGGGCCGGCAGGTCGGCCCGCTCCAGCAGGAACTGCCGCTGGAGCAGGGCCCGGTTGAGCGTCCGGCGGGACAGGGTGGTCATGGCAGCCGCACCGACACGTTGCCGCGGTACTCGCCCCGCAACATGGCCAGGAACGCGCCGGGCACGCCGTCGATGCCGGTCTCGACCACGGTCCGCGGGTAGACGAAGCGGCCCTGGTCGAGCGCCGTACGGAAGTGGCGGTGCCAGGCGGCGACCTGGTCGGGCGTGTGGTGGCAGGAGAACGGCAGCAGCTCGACCCCCTTGGCCCGGGCGGCGTCGCGGTCGGGCTCGGGGAAGCGGTCGGGGGCGGCGCCGAGCTGGGTGGACAACGATCCGCACAGGGCGAACCTGGCGCCCGGGGCGGCGGCCTCCAGCGCGGCGTCGTACAGCGCGCCGCCGACGGTGTCGAAGAAGACGGTGATGCCCTCCGGGGCCAGTTCCCTGAGCGCGGCGGCCGGGTCGTGGTGGTAGTCGAAGGCGGCGTCGAAGCCGAGCTCGGCCACGAGGTAGTCGGCCTTGGCCCGGCTGCCCGCGCTGCCGATCACCTTCTTGGCGCCCAGGTTGCGGGCGATCTGCCCGGCCAGCGAGCCGACACCGCCGGCCGCGCCGGAGACGAACACGACGTCGCCCTCGCCGGCCTTGGCCACGTCCGCGACGCCGTGGTAGGCGGTGGGGCCCTGGCCCAGGTGGTAGCTCGGGTCGGGGTAGGCGTCCCGGTCCAGCTTGACGTAGGCGGCCGCCGGTCCCGCCGAGTGCGTGCTCCAGCCGCTCATCGACTGGACCAGGTCGCCCTCCCGCAGGCCGGGATCGGCGGAGCTCAGCACGGTGCCGATCGCCATGACGCCCACCCGCCGGCCGGGCTGCCAGGCCGGGATCGGCAGGTGGCAGTCGGGGCGCATGAGTTCGAGGTAGGTGGCGGCCAGCCCCAGGTAGTCGGTGCGGACGACGACCTCGCCCGCGATCTCCGTCCGGGCGACGGTGAAGTGCTCGGGGCCGGGGACGCCGGCGATCTGGGTGGTCAGCTGAATCTCGTGAGTCATCATGGTGACCACATTAGGGGGGCTTCCGGCCAGTTTTTGACCGGAAGTACGCTGATAATGGCGACATGGCCAACACCAGTTCCCGCACGCTCACGCTGCTGTCGTTGTTGCAGACGCACCGCCACTGGCCGGGCGCGGACCTGGCCGACCGGCTCGGCGTGTCGGAACGTACGCTGCGCCGGGACGTCGATCGCCTGCGCGAGCTGGGCTACCCGGTGCACGCCTCCCGGGGCACCGACGGCGGTTACCAGCTGGAGCCCGGGGCCGTGCTGCCGCCGTTGCTGCTCGACGACGAGGAGGGGGTCGCGCTGGCGGTCGGCATGGGGGACGCGGCGCAGAGCGGGATCTCGGGGCTGGAGGAGGCGGCGGTGCGCGCGTTGACCAAGGTGGTGCAGGTCCTGCCGCCCCGCCTGCGGACCAGGGTGAACGCGCTGCGCGCGATGACCGTCTCGGCGGCCTCCGGCGGGCCGGTCATCCCGGCGGAGGTGCTGACGCTGATCGCCCAGTCGTGCCGGGACCAGGAACGGCTGTGCTTCGACTACACCACGCGCGGCGGCGCGCGTACCGGACGCGAAGTGGAGCCCCATCGCCTCGTCGCGCTCGGGGGCCGCTGGTATCTGGTGGCCTACGACCTGACCAGGCACGACTGGCGCAGCTTCCGCCTCGACCGGCTGGCCCAGCCGCGCAACACCGGCGTGCCCTTCCGGCCGCGGCCGCTGCCCGGCGGGGACGCCGCCGCGTTCGTACGCACCGCGGCCCGGGTTCCGGCCGCTCACACGGTCGTCGCGCTGGTCCACGCGCCCGCCGGGCACGTACGCCGGATGGTCGGCCAATGGGGTGAGGTCGAACCGGTCGCCGACGACCGATGCCGGCTCACGATGATCTCCACCAGCCTGGACTGGCCCACGCAGGCGCTCGGCAACGTCGGCGCCGAGTTCGAGGTGCTCGGACCGCCGGAGTTCCTCGACCACCTGCGCGACTGGGGCACCCGCTTCCTCGACGCCGTCGCCAGGTCGTCGCCTCCCGGATCTCGCCCGTGACGCCGCGGGTCTACAGGTCCTTCCCGGCGAGCCAGGTCAGGCACGCCTCGGCCACCTCGCGCCAGCCGTGGTCGATCGTCAGGGAGTGACCGCGGTCGGGGAAACGCTGGATCTCGGTCACCGCGGCCGAGCCCCGGTACTGCTTGAGCGTCGCCTCGGTGACCGTCTCGGGGACCGTGTGGTCCTTGCCGCCGGCGATCAGCAGCAGCGGCCCCCGGGTGTCGTTGCCGGTGGCGACCTCGGCGGGCGAATGGAGGGAGAAGTTGGCGACAGCGGCCTCGAACAGCGGCTTGCCCGGCGCGGGGATGGTCCAGCGGTCGTACAGCTCGGCGGCCTCCTGCGCCGGGATGGCGTTGCCGAACGCGTAGGTGAACTGGTCGAGGGTGAGGGAGACGGCCCGGTGCTTGTTGGCCGGGTTCCTGAACACCGGCAGGGTCGAGCGCAACGCCGACAGCGGCAGAGGGCGACGACGTCGTCGATGCCGTGGTCGGCGATGTTGTCGAGGGCCTTCCTGGACAGTTCGACGCTTTCGCCGTCGCCCGGCCAGCCGGGGGCCGAGGCGTCGTAGCCGGCGGCCCTGAACAGCTCGGTCCAGGAGGACCAGGAGGTGGCGTGCAGCCAGAGGCCGTGGATGAAGATGACGGGAACGGTCGGTGCGGTCATCGGTTGCTCCTCAGGGTCACGGCGGTCAGGCCGGATGGGGGTGTCCGGCCGCCCGGGTGGCGGTCACGGCGGTGCGGATGTGACCGGCCACGGCTGCCGGTCGTGACAGCGCGATCGCGTGGGAGGCGTCGACCTCGATGGTGTCGGCCCCGGCGCGCTCGGCCGTGAACCGCTGGGCGGCGGGATGGATCGCCTGGTCGGCGGTCGCCACGACGTACCAGGACGGCAGGGTCTTCCAGCTCGCGACGGGCGAGCCCTCCTCGAACGCCGCCGCCGGACGGCCCCAACCACTCACCCGACAACATCTTCATCTACGCCCCCGAGCAGAGGACCCTGATGGTGGTCGACGTGCTCTATCCCGGCTGGGTGCCGTTCAAGAACGTCGCCATCTCCCAGGACATCCCGGGCTGGCTGCGGGCCCAGGACGTCGCCATGACGTATCCGTGGCGCACCCTGGTCGACGGCTACCTCGGCACGCTGGCCGCCGCCGACGTGTTCACCGAGGACAACGCCTTCGGCCTGCTGGAGTCCATGCGGATCGACGCCGGCCTGCTCGGCCCCTTCGGCATCCGCCCCTGACCGGCCGCGGCCGTGCGGTCCGGGGTCAGGTGCCCATCTCGTTGAGGTAGGTCAGCACGGCCTGGACTCTGCGGTTGCCCGATCCGTCCACCAGCCGGAGCTTGGCGAAGATGTTGCTGATGTGCTTGTTCACCGCGCTCTCGGTCACGACGAGCCGGGTGGCGATCTCGGCGTTGTTGAGCCCTTCGGCGACGGCCTCCAGGACGTCCCGTTCGCGGGCGCTGAGGCTCTCCAGCGTGGAGTTCCTGCGCCGGAACGCCTTGGCCACCACGTCGGGGTCGATCGCCGACCCGCCGGCGCCGACGCGTTCGAGGGCCGCCAGGAAGTCCGGGACGTCGCCGATGCGCTCCTTCAGCAGGTATCCGGTGCCGGCCCGGCCGGTGTGGAAGAGCTCGGCGGCGTACCGGGTCTCGACGTAGGCCGACAACACCAGGACGTGGAGTTCCGGGTACCGTTCCCGGGCCGACAACGCGAGCTGGATGCCCTCGTCGCGGTGGGAGGGCGGCAGCCGGATGTCGGTCAGGAGCACGTCGGGCGCGGCCTCGCGCAGCAGGGCGGAGGCCGCGGTCGCGTCGCCCACGCAGGTGGCCTGGTGGCCGCGGCCTTCCACGATGAGCCGCAGCCCCTCGCGGAGCAGCACGTCGTCCTCGACGATCAGGACACGCACGGCAGCTCCCAGCTGATCCGGGTGGGCCCGCCGGCCGGAGAGCTGATGCGCAGCACGCCGGCGAACTCGTCGATCCGCTCCGCCAGCCCCGCCAGCCCGCTCGCCTGAGGGCCCGCGCCGCCGGCCCCGCGGGCGACGGCCGCCCCGCCGACGCCGTCGTCGACGACCTCGCACAGCAGCCGGTCGGGGTCCCGCCTCAGCCGTACGCGGATCTGCGAGCATCGAGCGTGCTTGACCGCGTTGGACAGGCATTCGGCGACGCCGAAGTAGGTGGCCGCCTCGATCTCGGCCGGTACGTCCCCGAGTTCGTCGGACTCGACCGCGCAGGGGATCCCGCAGGACCCGGCCAGCGCGCGGACCGCGCCCTCGATCCCCCGGTCGGCGAGTACGGGCGGATAGACCGTGTCGATGATGCCGCGCAGCGCGGACAGGGCGGCGGCGATCTCCCCCCGCGCGAGGTCGATCCGTTCGGCCCCCTGCGGCGTCGACGGGCCCAGCGTGCGCGTCATCCCGAGGAGCACGGAGGCGTTGACCAGGTGTGCCTGCACGCCGTCGTGGATGGCGCGTTCGATGCGCCGCAGCTCCGCGCCGCGGGTCGGGTCCGGCTGCTCGTCGCGTGCCCGCGTCCGGGGGATGCCGAGCAGGGACGTCGACAGCCGGGCCAGCCCGGCGGCGGCCCAGGGAGCGGTCGCCAGGAGCGCGGCCTCGTACGCCAGGCCGATGACCGGGATGAGTGCCGCGGTCGGCCAGCCGGTCACGAGGACGCCGGGCAGGGGGCTCACCGGAGGAGCGCCGATCAGCGCCCACCAGATCGGGAAGGTCAGGGCGTTGATGCCGCCGAGCAGGAGGTAGCCCGCGACGAGCGCGATCGCCAGGCCGCCGGTGGCCTGCCAGCACAACCAGAGCAGCGCGCGCCAGGGGACGACGTGCCGCCCCGGCACCAGGCTGCGCAGGACGACGCCGACGCGCCGCCGTTCCCAGCCCAGAAGGCCGGCCACCGGGGAGAACATGCGCCCGCGCAGGACCCCGGCCGCGGCGGGGATCATGAGCGCCAGGGCCGCCGCGGACGCGAAGGCCCCCGACGTGAGATAGGAGACCCCGCGGACGGTGACCAGCCACCGCTCGCCGGGCGCGGGCCGGTGCCCTGAAGCCATGGACGGGATCCCCTTCTCCGCGCGGTCAGACATGATCACGGTGCGCGACGGCCCAGCGTCCTGACAGCAGGGTTGCCATGATAGCCAGCAGGCCGGCGGCGCCCGAGACCAGGACGTGGAACCAGATCGGGACCCCCGGCAGCGGGCGGCCGCTCAGCCCCACCGCGATCGCGGTCAGCGGGATCAGGGCGACGGCGGTGCCCACCAGTACGCAGGCCGCGGCCAGCACCACGGCCTCCGCGAGCACCGCCGAGCGCAGCGTCGCCGCGTCGATCCCGAGCTGCCACAACACCCGGAACTCCCGGCGCCGCGCCCCCATCGCCTGGGCCAGGGCGCCGGCGACGGAGATCGCGATGTAGCAGAACAGCGCCAGGAGCGGCAGCACGCTGACGAGCACGGCGGTGCCGGGGTCCGGGGTGCCGAGGCTGTCGCCCACGTCCACGACCCGTGACCCGGGCGCCACCGCCGGTGGCGAGGCGTACAGGACCGCGTCCGCGGCCCCGGCGCCGATCCCGCCGGCCGGCCGGTGGGCCACCAGTTGCCCGTACGGCAGCACGATGTCGGCCGCGCCCTGGCCCGCGTCGTGGACCGCCCGTACCCGGGCCTCGGTGACGGTGCCGTCGCCGAGGACGAACCGCAGACGTCCGCCGGCCGGCAACCCCAGGGTGGCGGCGGCGAACCGGCTCACCACCGCGGTTCCCGGGGCCAGGGGCGAGCCGTCCCAGGATCCCTCCACGACCGGGACGTCCAGCACGTCCTCGACCGGCCCGGCGAACCCGACGGCGGAGAAGGCGAAGTCCTCCGGGCTGCCGAGGACCTCCACCCAGGCCGACACCTGCTGGCGCGCCATCGGCACTCCCCCGGCCCCCGCCGCGGGCACTCCTGCGGCGGACGTCACCGCTGCCCCGGCGACGTAGGCGCGGCCGGCGTTGCTCCGGGCCGAGGAGGCCAGCGTGGCCGGGACCGACACCTGGACCAGGGCCAGCGACATGCCGAGCACCAGCGGCACGCCGAGCGTCGCGAGCCGCGCGGCGGACCCGCGTACCAGCGCGCCGGCGAGCCAGTGCCCGGTACGGCGGCCCAGCACCCGCGCCCCGGCCCGGATCGCCCACGACAGGACCGGCCGGCCCGCGACGGCGGCCCCGAAGACGAGCAGCAGCCCGCCGGCGCCGCCCACGGCGACCCCGGCCATCCCGTCCCAGGCCAGCGGCGCGAGTGAGCCGGCCACGCCCACGAGGACGAGCAGCGTCCCGGCGACCGCGACGACGGGCCTGGTCCGGTAGGAGCCGGTGTCGTCGGCACGGGCGAGCTCGGCCGGCGGCCGGCCGGCCAGGCGTCGTACGGTGGCCCAGGCGACCAGTGACGAGATGCCCGCCGTCAACGCGACGGCCGACAGGACCGTGGCCGCCCCGGCGCCGAACCCGAGCCCCTCGGGAACGATCCCGGCCAGCTCCAGCCCCGACCGCGACAGGCGGGTGGCCAGCAGGCCCAGCGGCACGCCGGGCAGCACGGCCGCTCCCGCGACGGCCAGGTGGACGGCCTGCGTCAGCCCGACCAGCTCGCGCGGGGTCACGACCAGGGTGCGGAGCAACATGATCTCGCGGCGGCGCGCCTCCAGTACGGAGGTCGTCGTGGCCGCCACGACGATCACGGTGACCAGCAGCACGACGGCGATCAGGGAAGCGCCGATGCTGACCAGGTCGTCGCGCGCGGCGGCGGCGGCCGGTGCCTCGACGGCGGCCCGATCGTCGCCGGTGGCCACCTCCACCGGGAGCCCGTCCAGTTGGTCGCGCAGGTCGTCGGCGGGATCGCGCAGGTCGCGGGCGGGCCCGTTCGCGTGGAGCAGTCCCAGCAGCGTGGGGTCGTCGGAGCCGGCCAGCTCGCGTGCCTGGGCGTCGGGAAGGTAGACCGCCGGTGGTGTGCCGGCCGAGCCGAGGACGCCGGAGACGCGGTAGGTGGACAGTCCGGCGCCCGTACGCATCGGGAAGGGGTCACCGGGCGCGAGTCCCCACGAACGTTCCACGACGACCTGCCCTGCCCGCGGGGCCCCGCCCGCCACGAGTCCTGCCGTGCCCAGCCGTACCGCTGACCAGGCGTGCGTCTCGGCCTGAGCCGTCAGGTCGGGGCCGGCGAGGGCCGCGGCGGTGTGGTCCGCCACGACCTCCAGGCGGTGGCGGACGGCGAACCCGGTCACCGTGCGGACGGTGTCCGGGTGGATGCGCGCCGGGCCCGGCAGCGCCACCGACTCCGGGTGTTCCGAGCCCGGTACGGTGACCGACCGGCTGCCGCCGACGACGATGTCGGCGCGGTCCAGGCGATGCGGCCGCCCGGCGCCGGACAGACCGGACTCCAGCAGACTGCCCGAGGCGATGAGCAGCGCGCAGGCCGCCGCCAGGCACAGCAGGACCGCGACGTGCCGGCGGTCGCGGAGCAGGATCATCAGGGGCGGGCTCACGCGGCGTCCACCGGGTCGGACAGGCGCAGCGCGAGCGTCCGGGCGGTCGCCCCGGCGACCGTCTCGACGATCGTCCCGCCGGCGAGGAAGTGCACGGTGTCGGCCGTCGCCGCCGCGACCGGGTCATGGGTGACCATGATCACCGTCTGCCCGAACTCGTCGACCATGCCACGTAGCAACCGCAGGACCTGCGCCGACGTGACCGTGTCCAGCGCGCCCGTCGGTTCGTCGGCGATGACGACGCGCGGCCGGGTGAGCAGGGCGCGGGCGATGGCCACGCGCTGCTGCTGCCCGCCCGACAGCGTGCCGGGCCGCCGGTCGGTCCACTCCCGGACCCCGGTACGCGCCAGCAGGGCCTGCCGCCAGGCCGGGTCGACGGGTGATCCCGCGGCCCGGGCCGGCAACTCGATGTTCTCGGCCACGGTGAGGTTCGGGAACAGCCCGTAGTCCTGGAAGACGAAGCCGAGGTTCTCCCGGCGGAAGGCCGTACGACCGGCTTCGTCGAGGTTGGTCAGGCAGGTCCCGCCGATCCGCACGGTGCCCGAGTCGGGCCGGTCCAGGCCCGCCAGGCAGTTGAGCAGGGTGCTCTTGCCCGACCCGGACGGGCCCATCAGCGCGGCGAACTCGCCCCGCCGGACGGTCAGGCCGACATCGCGCAGGACGTGCCGGGCGTGGCGGCCGGTGCCGCGCACCCGTACGATCCCGGCCGCGACGAGGGCTTCGGTGGTGTCGCTGTCCATGGCGGTCAGATGGTCAGGGTGATGTTGATCAGCACTCCGGCCACCACGATGATCAGAACCACCCAGGGCCAGATGCGCTTCTTCCGCGGGGGGCGCCATGGTTGCCGGGGTTCGCCGAGATGTTCGTCGTTCATGGGGACAACGCTAGGAAGCCGGCAGGGGCCGGAGAATGAGGCTGACGCCTCTTCCCGACGTGGTGCCACCTACAGGCGTGAGGCGGTCGTGCCCCGGTCGTGACCGGCCTGCGGCAAGATCACAGCTCGTGAAGAAGACCATGATCACGGCCCTCGCGGCCTCCTGCTGCCTGCTGACGGCGACCGTCCCCGCCCAGGCGGCCCCCAAGGATCCCGTACGCGCCCTCAAGGCCGTGCTCACCTCCGGGCACGGCGTGCGGTTCACCGAGACGACCACGCTCTCGGGCGGCAAGAACAACAAGTTCCAGAGCCGCAAGGGCACGTTCCAGTTCAACGCCAAGGGCGTGGCGGCCTCCGACATCACCGCCACCCCCGTGGGCCGCCCCCGCGAGCGTACGATCAGCATCGGCAACGTCAGCTACACCTCGGGCGGCATGTGGGCGGACCGCCTGCCCGAGGGCAAGTCCTGGTACAAGGGCAACGGCCTGCTCGGCGGCGGCAGCGCCTTCTACGGGCAGGTCATCAACCCCGTCGAGCCCAAGACGCTGGCGGCGCTGGTGAAGAAGGGGAAGCTGAGCGGGCGCACGCTCACGGGCAGGATCACCTTCAAGGAGCTGGAGAAGGCGTCGCGCTGGTTCGGGGCCTCGATCCCGCTGCGCATGCACGACGACACCAAGGTCTCCTACACGCTCACGCTGACCTCCGCCGGGCTCGTGAGCAGGGTGAAGTCGTCGTACGCGGCCACGGGGGTGCTCGACACCAGCGCCCTCGAAGGCAGGACGATCACGATCGACAGCCGCTTCACCGGCTGGGGCGCCAAGGTGTCCATCAAGCCGCCGGCCTCCGACGCGGTGAGCACCGAGGCCGGCGACTGACGGGCCCTCTCCCGACGGCGGCGGGATCGTACCGCCAAAGTTGACGATCTTCTCAACCCACGGGCTGACGCCACCGTCATGCCTTCGGTCCTACTTTCTTGGCAGCTCTCAGCATCGCCGTGCCCCGGGTCGTCCCGGGGTCCCGGCATGCCTTCCAACAGGGCCGGAGCCGAGGAGCACCCGTGAGAAGACGTTGGAGCGCGGCACTCGCGAGCGTGCTCGCGCTGTCCTTGCTGACCGTTCCGTCCAGGGCCGATGCCGGGCCCGCCGGGCGGGCCGCCCCCGAGCCGGGGCCGCACGTGACCGAGACCGAGGCGGCGGCGGAGGCCGTACGCAGCGGCCGGCCCGTCGAGGTGCTCGGGCTGCGCGGCGAGGCCCGGGAGGTGTACGCCCAGCCGGGCGGCGGTTTCGTCGCGACCGAGCACCTGTTCCCGGTCCGCACGCTCAAGGACGGCGCCTGGGCGCCGGTCGACACCACCCTGGTCAAGGCCGAGGACGGCTCGGTGGGGCCGGTGGCCGCGCCCGTCGGCGTACGGCTGTCGGGCGGCGGGGACGGCGCGATGCTGGCGTTGACCAGGGCCGGCCGGACCATGTCGCTCACCTGGCCGGGGACGCTGCCCGCGCCCGAACTCCAGGGCGACACGGCCCTGTACCGGGGCGTGCTCGGCCCGGACGTGGACCTGCGCGTGCAGGTGAGCGCGAGGGGCGCCTCGCACGTGCTGGTCGTCAAGACCCCGGCCGCGGCCCGCGACCCGCGGCTGCGCCGGCTGCGGTTCGGGCTGACCACGCCCGGTCTGCGGGTGTCGGCCGACGCGCGGGGCCGCCAGTCGGTGACCGACGCGGCCGGCGGCGGCGAGCTGTTCACGGCCGCGCCGCCGCGCATGTGGGACTCCAGCGCTCCCGCCGGCCTGCTGGCCAGGTCCGGCGCGGTCGACGACGGCCTGCGCGCCGCCTCGGCCGCCGCGCCCGGCGACACCTCCAAGGTCGCCGTGATGCCCGCCGCCACCGGGGACGGCGCGCTGACCCTCACGCCCGACCAGGGCATGCTCACCTCGCCAGGAACGGTGTTCCCCGTCTACATCGACCCGGTCTGGTACTCCCCCGGCGAGTCGGCCAACCTCATGGTCTCCAGCGGCGGATGGGAGGACTACGGGTTCAAGGAGGAGGGCATGGGCCGCTGCCCGATCAGCCTGCCGCCGGCCGGCGCGTACTGCGGCAGCTCGTTCGTCAAACGGCTGTTCTACCGGATGCCGACCAGCCGGTTCTCCGGCAAGCAGATCATCTCGGCGGAGTTCTCGGTCAAGGAGACGTACGCGCCCTCGTGCGACGGCCGTTCGGTGCACATCTACCGGGCCACCGGTTTCGGTACGACGTCCACCTGGAACTCCACGAAGGACAACTGGGCCGACTACCTGACCTACCGGGACGTGGCCAAGGGCCGTACCGGCTGTCCGGCGGGCGACGTGGTGTTCAACGTGCTGAGCGCGGTCAAGGCCGCCGCGTCCAAGGGCTGGTCGGCCACGACGTTCGGGCTGCGGGCCGGCCACGAGGACGACGAGTACGGCTGGAAGCGCTTCGACGGCGACGCCGTCCTGCGCGTGTACTACAACACCCCGCCGCCGCAGCCGAAGATGAGCCAGCTGCGTTCCAGCCCCGGCGGCCCGTGCGCCGTGTACGGCAAGCCCACGGCGGTCAACCGGATCCCGATGATCTACGCCGACAACCTGACCGACCCCGACAACAGCGGCACCGAGGGCGAGAAGCTGAGCGCCGAGTTCGCGGTGGTGTGGACGGACGCGCAGGGCGTGGAGAAGAACTGGCACACCACGACGCCGAAGAAGCAGTCGGCCGCCGGTTCGAAGAAGTCGTCGTTCTCGGTGCAGATCCCGTCCGGGCTGATCCCGGTCGGCGCCGGGTTCAGCTACATGGTGCGCACCTACGACGGCGCGGCGTGGAGCCCGTGGAGCTGGGCGGGCGACGCCACCGCCTGCTACCTGCGCTACGACCCGACCGCCCCGCGCACGCCGCAGATCAGCTCTCCGGAGTACCCGGCGCTCAACCCCGACGACCCGGACACGGTCGCCCGCGACGGCGTCGGCAGGTACGGCGGCTTCTCCCTCGCCTTCGACCCCGAGGTCGTCAAGTTCGCCTACGCGCTCAACACCACGCCGGATCCCGCCTCGGCCCAGGCCCGTACGGCCAACCCGCAGCTCGTGCGGCAGGCGCCCACCCGGCCGGGGATCAACACCCTGTACGTGACCGTATGGGACGCCGCCGGCAACTTCTCCATCGGCGACCACAGCTTCTGGGTCAGCGAGGGCGCGCCCGAGCAGGCCAGGCTCAAGCTCGACGAACCGGCGGGCGCGACCGCGCTCACCGCCGACACGCCGGGCGTGGCGGCGCTGGCCGGAGCCGGCGTGACGCTCGGCGCCGAGGGCAGAACCGGGCGCGGCCTGCGGCTGGACGGACTCGGCGGCGGGTATGCGGCGACGTCCGTCCCGCTGGTGCGCACCCGCGCGGGCTTCACGGTCTCGGCGTGGGTACGGCTGCGCCGGAACGACGGCTACTACAACGTGCTGGCGCAGGACGCGCTCACCCAGAGCGGGTTCCAGCTCGGCGTGGACCCGGCCCCCAACGGCTGGGTGTTCAAGACGCCGGCCGGCGACGTACGCGGCGGCAGCGGCCCGTGGACCAGGGCCGGCGCGAACGCCCTGCCCGAGCTGGACACCTGGACCCACCTGACGGGCGTCTACGACGCCACGGCCAAGGTGCTGCGCCTGTACGTCAACGGCACCCGGGTCGCCGAGACCCCGGTGGCCTCGGTGCTGGACGCCCAGGGCGCCTTCCAGATCGGCCGCAGCCTGTACGACGGCGGCTACGCCAACTGGTGGCCGGGCGACGTGGACGAGGTCGCCGTACTCCGCAGGGCCGTGTCCGACGAGGAGGCCGCGGCCCTGGCGGCCGGGACCGTGCCGCAGGGCGCGGCGGCGATGTGGCGGATGGAGGAGCCGGCCGGCGGCTCGCGCGTCTACGGCGAGAGCGCCCCGCCGACGGCCACCGCGTCCGGCCTCACCCTGGGCGTGCCCGGCCAGGTCGGCAAGGCCGCCCAGTTCAACGGCTCCACCGGCTACGCGGCCACGGCCGACCCGGTCGTGGACACCGGCGGCACGTACTCGGTCTCGGCGTGGGTGCGGCTGCCCGCCACGCTCCCGGCCAAGGACGTCAGCGTGGTCAGCCAGGACGGGCTCACCCAGAGCGGCTTCTACCTCAAGTACCGGGCGAGCACCAACAAGTGGGGCTTCATGGTCACCGCCGCCGACGCGATGTCCCCCACGACGGCGACGGTCTACTCGGCCGCCGCGGCGGTCCCCGGCCAGTGGACGCACCTGGTCGCCGTGCACGACGCGGTCTCCAGGAAGTTGCGCCTGCTCGTCAACGGCGTCGACAGCGGCAGCGTGGACATGGCCGAGCCCTGGCGTTCCACCGGCGGCCTGCAACTCGGCCGGGCCCGCTGGAACGGCGTGATGGGCGACTACTGGCCGGGCGCGATCGACGACGTACGGCTGTTCGACCGGGTCGTCTCGGCGGAGGAGGCCAGGACGTTGTTCACCGTCAAGTCCGACGTGACCGGTCGCTGGCGGGTCGACCAGGCCACCGGCACGCCGCCGGTCAGCGCGGACTCCGCGCCGGTCACGCCCGGGCACCCGCTGACGCTGGCCGGCGGCGCGCGGATCGTGACCGGCCCGGGGCTGAGCATCGTCACGCCGCCGTCCGGGCAGGTGGCGGGGGCGCTCGATCTGCCGGGCGGCGACGGCGACTACGCCTCGGCGTCGGGGCCCGTGGCGGACACGGCCGCGAGCTTCACCGTCTCGGCCTGGGCGCAGACGGCGGGCGTACCGGCGCGGTCGATGACCGTGCTGAGCCTGGCCGGCGCCACCAACAGCGCGATCACCGTCCGCTACGACGCCGCCAAGGGCCGGTACGTCCTGGAGGTCCCGAACAAGGACGGCGCGGGCGCGAGCGTGGCGACGGTCGAGCACTCCTCCTTCCACCAGAGCGGGTTCGGCGACTGGGACCACCTGGCCGTGGTCTTCGACGGCTTCGACAGCCGGGTCTCGCTCTACGTCAACGGCGTGCTGGAGGCCGCGGCGGAGGCGCCGACGGTCTCCTACCGGGAGGGCACCCGCGTCTTCGCCCCGATCTCCTCGCTGCAACTGGGCCGGGCCAGGAGCGGCGGCGCGTACCCGGCGGGACAGAACTGGGCCGGCCAGATCGACGACGTGTGGGTGCTGCGCGGCGCGGCGACCGACGACGAGGTCGCCTACCTGGCCAATCCGACCGAGATCGACGAGCTGTGAGGGAGGGCGCCGTGACGAGGTCAGGGCGTGCCGTCGGCTTGACGACGGCGTTGACGCTGGTGGCGGGCCTGCTGGCCGCCTTACC
This sequence comes from Nonomuraea spiralis, assembly GCF_014648435.1. Lineage (GTDB taxonomy): Bacteria > Actinomycetota > Actinomycetes > Streptosporangiales > Streptosporangiaceae > Nonomuraea > Nonomuraea spiralis. Next base: position 459,650 of record NZ_BMRC01000005.1, on the reverse strand, counting down.
CGCCGCGCCGGCGAGCGCGGACCGGGCCGCCGCCCCCAAGGACCCCGACAAGGTCGTGGCGGGCGGGCCGGTCAAGGCCAGGCCGCGGGTGCTGGACGCGTCGGTGACGCGTCCGGCGCCGCCGCCGGTGGTGCGCTGGCCCGAACCGGGCGTGGTCGAGGGCTCCCCCAAGGCGTCCCCGGGACTGTCCGCGGGGGCGTCCCGGGAGACCGCGGGGAAGGGCCCGCTGCGGGTCTCGGGCGCGGCGCGGGCGCGGGTGCTCGACCGCGCGGCCGTGGCCGGGACCGGGCTGGACGGCGTGGTCTTCGCGCTGGAGCAGCCCACGGGCGACACCGTGGACGTACGGCTCGACTACTCGGGATTCGCCGCCGCCTACGGCGGTGACTACGGCTCCCGGCTGCGCCTGGTCGGCCTGCCCGCGTGCGCGCTGACCACCCCCGGCCGGGACGAATGCCGCACGGTACGTCCGCTGCCGGCCGTCAACGACACGGCCGCCGGCACGCTGAGCGCCCAGGTGCCGGCCGCCGAGACCGTGCTGGCGGCCACCTCGCAGAGCGGCGGCGAGAAGGGCGACTACAAGGCGACCTCGCTGACCGCCTCCGACACCTGGCAGGTGGGCGCCCAGTCAGGCGACTTCACCTGGTCGTACCCGATGCGGATGCCGCCGGTGCCGGGCGGGCTGACGCCGTCGGTGGCGTTGTCCTACAGCTCCGCCTCGATCGACGGCCGCACCTCCAACGGCAACAGCCAGCCGTCGTGGGTGGGCGACGGCTTCGAGTTGTGGCCCGGCTACATCGAGCGCCGCTACAACTCCTGCGAGGACGACAAGGCGCCCAAGAACACCACCTGGAACATCTACCCCGGCGACCTGTGCTGGGGGTACGACAACGCCACGCTGAGCCTGAACGGCAAGGGCGGCGAGCTGATCCCGGCCGGTGACGGCACCTGGCGCACCAAGGGCGACGACGGCACCCGCGTCGAACGGCTGACCGGCTCGGGCACCGACAACGGCGACGACGACGGCGAGTACTGGAAGGTCACCACGACCGACGGCACCCAGTACTTCTTCGGGCTGAACACCCTGGCCGCCGGCAAGCCGCAGACGAAGTCGGCCTGGACGGTCCCGGTGTTCGGCGACGACGACGGCGAGCCGTGCCACAAGGCCGAGTTCAAGGACTCGTGGTGCCAGCAGGCCTGGCGGTGGAACCTGGACAAGGTGGTCGACGCCGACGGCAACGCGGTCGTCTACTTCTACGAGCAGGAACGCAACCACTACGGCCGCAACCTCAAGTCCGAGGACGAGACCCCGTACGTGCGCGGCGGCCACCTGCGCTACGCCGAGTACGGCCTGCGCGCGGGCGACCTGTTCCCCGCCCTGGCTCCGGCGCGGGTGGACTTCACCACCGCCGAGCGGTGCATGCGCGAGACGGCCTCCGACTGCGCCGAGGCGGAGATCAAGGACCATCCGGACTACTGGCAGGACGTGCCCTGGGACCTGCACTGCGACGAGGGCCAGAAGTGCGAGGAGGACCACGGCACCGGCTCGCCCACGTTCTGGTCGCGCAAGCGCCTGGTCAAGGTGACGACGAAAGTGGCCAAGCCCGACGGGAGCGGCCACCGTACGGTGGACTCCTGGACGCTCCAGCACGCCTGGGGCATGGCCGATGTCGACCGCCAGTTGCTGCTGACCTCGATCGTGCAGACCGGGCACGCCGGGGCCGCGCCGGTGACGCTGCCGCCGGTGTCGTTCGTGTACACGCAGTTGCCCAACCGCGTCGACAAGCTCGGCGACGACCTGGGGCCGTTCGTGAAGAACCGGCTGGGCACGGTCTACAACGAGTTCGGGGGCGTGCTCGACGTCAACTACTCGGCCGCCGACTGCACCACGTCCGACCTGCCCTCGCCGCAGTCGAACCGGCGCCGCTGCTTCCCCGTGTACTGGATGAAGACCAGCGGCGTGGACGACCATCCGACGCTGGACTGGTTCCACAAGTACGTGGTGACGCAGACCGTGCAGACCGACCTGACCGGCGGCGCGCCCGACCAGGTCACCGCCTACGACTACTCGATCGGCCGGCCCGCCTGGCACTTCGACGACAACGACGGGCTGACGCCGGAGAAGTACAAGACGTGGTCGCAGTGGCACGGCTACGACAAGGTGCGCGTCGTCTCGGGCGCGACCGGCCCGAACCCCGGCCAGGTGGACCACTGGTACTTCCAGGGCATGGACGGCGACCGGCTCGGCGTCGACGGCGGGCGCAAGGACGTCGACGTCTCCGACGGCGAGGGCGGCTCCTACCCCGACAGCGAGGCGTTGCAGGGCTTCGAGGTGCGGAAGGTCACCTACGACCGGGCCGGCGGCACGGCGGTGGAGAAGGTGCTCACCTCGCCCTGGTACCACCGGACGGCCAGCCGTACGCGCTCGTGGGGGACGGTGTCGGCCTACCTGTCGGCCCCGAAGACCACGCGCACGCTCACCGCGCTGGACGGCGGCCGCTGGCGGGAGGCGAAGACCGCCAACCTGTCCTTCGACGAGGTGACCGGCCGGGTGCTGCAGGTCGACGACCAGGGCGACGCGGCGCTGGACACCGACGACGTGTGCACCACGACCACGATGGCGGCGCGCAACACCGGCGCGTGGCTGGTCGACGCGGTCGCCGAGGAGCTGAAGGTCGCCAGGCGCTGCGGCGCGGCCGTCGACCACACCAAGGACGTGGTCTCGGCCACGCGCACCGCCTACGACGGCGGCGCGTACCGCCAGGCCCCGACGAAGGGGCGGGCGACCTCGTCGGACAAGGCGTCGGCCGGCGGCACGACGGCCTCGGCCCTGGCCTACGTCTCCGACACCAGGACCTCCTACGACGCCTACGGCAGGCCGACCGCCGTGACCAAGATCGACCACACCTCCTCCCCGGCGGTCGAGCGGCCGACGATCACCGTGTACACCGACACGCAGGGCCTGACCACCCGCACGACCGAGACCGGCCCGCCGGCCACGCCGGGGGTGCCCGGCTCGGCCATGACCACCGCCAAGGACCTCGACCCGGCCTGGGGCAGCGCCGTACGGACCACCGACGCGGGCGGCAAGACGGTCACGATGGCGTACGACGCGCTGGGCCGCCTGGTCAAGGTCTGGACGCCCGCCCGCGCCACCGGCCAGGTGCCCGACCGCGAGTACGCCTACCGGGTGGCCGCCGGCCAGATCACCGCCGTCACCACGAAGAAGCTCGACCAGGACGGCGGCCAGGAGACGTCGGTGTCGCTGCTGGACGGCTGGCTGCGCGCCCGCCAGACCCAGGACGCCGGCCCCGGCGGCGGCAGGCTGATCTCCGACACCTTCTACAACGCCCAGGGCGCCGTGGACCGGACCTACGCCGCCTACTTCGCCGACGGGCCGCCCGCGCCCGCGCTGTTCGGCGTGGCCCAGACCGGCCAGGTCGAGACCCAGACCGTCTACACCTACGACGGCCGCAACCGCAAGACGGCCGAGATCCTGCGGCCCGGCAACAGCGACACCGGCGAGTTGTGGCGCACCTCCTTCGCCTACGGCGGCGACTGGTCGCGGGTGACGCCGCCCTCGGGCGGGGTGGTCACCACGACCGTCACCGACGCCCGCGGCAGGCGCTCGGAGCTGCGCCGGCACCGCCCGGACGGCGGCTACGACTCGACGTTCTACACCTACACCGGCGGTGACCGGCCGGCCGAGGTCAAGGGGCCGGGCGGGAACGTGTGGCGCTACGCCTACGACGTACGGGGGCGCAAGACGAGCGAGCTGGACCCGGACAAGGGGCTGACCACGTTCGCCTACGACGACCTCGACCGGCTCGTGCAGTCGGTGGACGCGAGAGGCCAGAAGCTGACGCTGACGCTCGACGGCCTGGGCCGCAAGACCGCCCAGTACGACGGCTCCGGCGTCAAGCTGGCCGAGTGGACGTACGACACCGTGCGCAAGGGCCAGCCGGCCACCTCCACACGCTGGTCGGGCGGCGCCGCCTACACCAAGCGGGTGGACTTCTACGACAACCTGAACCGGCCGACGCGGACCACGGCGGTGCTGCCCGCCGTCGAGGGCGCGCTGGCCCCGTCCGGCGGCTACACCTTCTCGACGGTCTACAACCCCGACGGCACGGTGCAGTCCACCGGCAGCCCGGCCGCGGGCGGCCTGCCCGCCGAGGTGATCGCCGCCTCGTACGACGAGCTGGGGCATCCGCTGACCGCCTCCAGCAACCTGTCGTCGTACGTGGTCGGCACCGACTACAGCAAGACGGGCAAGCTGCTCGCCCAGCGGCTGGACACCGGCGCCGACGGCAAGCAGGTGGACTTCACCTACTCCTACGAGTTCGGCAGCCAGCGGCTGCGCACGCTGACCACGGTCCACGAGGGCGCGGCGGGCGTCGACCGCAGCGAGACCTACGGCTACGACGACGCGGGCAACGTCACGCAGATCGCCGACGCCTCCAGGGACGGCGCCGACAACCAGTGTTTCCGCTACGACCATCTGGCCCGCCTGACCGAGGCGTGGGCGCAGGGCGGGGGCGCGTGCGCGGCCGACCCGGCCGCGGCCGTCCTGGGCGGGCCCGCGCCGTACCACGACGCCTACACCTACGACGAGGCGGGTGACCGTACGGGCGAGACCCGCTATGACGCGGCCAACCGGCCGGCCGTCACCCGCGCCTACGCCTACGCGGGCGACGACGGCGCCGCGGCCGGGCTCAAGGGGCACCAGCTCGGCACGGTCACCCAGACCGGCGCGGGCGCCCGCACCGAGAGCTACGCCTACGACGCGACCGGCAACACCACCAAGCGCCAGGTCGGGGCCTCCGCCCAGACCCTCACCTGGGACGCCGAGGGCGAGCTGGCCAAGGTGTCCGACCCGGGCAAGGGCGAGACCTCCTTCGTCTACGACGCCGACGGCGCCCGGCTGCTGCGCCGCGACCCCGGCGGGACCACGCTCTACCTGGACGGCATGGAGGTACGGCTGAACAAGGGCGCCACGGCCACGGTCGCCACCCGCTACTACACGCAAGGCGACCAGGTGGTGGCGGTCAGGACCACGACCGGCGTCTCGTTCCTGGCCGCCGACCGGCACGGCACCGGCGAGGTGGCCATCGACGCCAGGACCGGCGCGGTCGTCAAGCGCCGCCTCACGGCGTTCGGGCAGCCGCGCGGGAGCGCCGCGGCGGGCTGGCCGGGCGACAAGGGCTTCGTCGGCGGCACCGCGGACGACAGCACCGGCCTGACCCACCTCGGCGCCCGCGAGTACGACCCGGACACCGGCCGCTTCATCTCGGTGGACCCGGTGTTCAACGCCGACAATCCGGGGCAGCTCAACGGTTACGGCTACGCCGAGAGCAACCCGGCGACCAACAGCGACCCGTCGGGCGAGTGCAGCCCGGAGGGCGGCTGCGCCACCAACCCCTGCCATCCGACGGGCGGCTTCTGCGGCGGGTTCGACGGCTGCGGCGGCACGTGCCCCCACCGCCCCGACATCTCCGGCGGCGGCAACTACGCCCCCCGCTCCCCGGGCGAGCCCGAGCACGGCGGCTACCGGACGTGGAAGAAGACGCTCAAGCGGGTGCTGAAGATGATGAAGGTGCTGGCCGAGTACGACGCGCTGACCGAAGGGTCCTGTCTGGCGGCGTGGTCGCTGACCTGCGACACCTGGCACCACTACCGCGGCAAGAGCGGCAAGGACTTCATCGTGGACCCGTACCAGATCTACTCCGACAACGATGGCATCGGGAAGCGGGTGGACCAGGTCATGCGGAGCATGGCGAAGAAGGCGATCGCCAAGTGCCGGGCGGCGACCTGTGAGCTGTCGTTCGACTCCTTCTGGAAGAGCGCCCACGTCAGCGGGAACGACAAGGACACCTACTACACGCTCGGCGGCAGCATGTTCCGCGCGGACGGCAAGTTCCTCATCGAGAACGGCAACAACCCCAAGAAGCGGGTCATCACCGCGCAGTACACGTTGCGCATGCACAAGGACTGGAACTTCGACCCCGACGACGCGGCGTCGATCCCGATCCTGAACCGCAAGGCGAACTTCCGGCCCTTCTACGAGATGCACCTGTTGGGCTACGCCCGCGAGTTCGTCCTGCGGGGCAGCTCCAACATGTACCAGTCCTGGCACCAGTAGCGGGCCCGCGACCGCCACCCCCGGCACGACGCGCCGGGGGTGGCGCCGTCGTTCTCCGGGCCGGCGTACGGTGTCGCAATTGCGACATGGCAGACAAACGGCACGTGTGACACCTGGCGCGTCACACATCCGATCACTCACTCTCGTGTGCACTGGTTGTTGTTGCTACGAGAGGTTTCACCCCCATGCACTGGTCCGCCCATGTGACGGTGGCCGGAGTCACCACCGCCGCCCTGTTGAGCTCCCCGTTACCCGCAGCCGCGGCCGTGGCCGAACCCGCCGGCGGGAGCGTCCACCGGGTCACGCTGATCACCGGGGACGTGGTGACCGTCAGGCAGGCCGGGCCGGGCAGGAACGCCGTCGAGGTGAAGCCCGGGCCCGGCCGGGAACGGATGGCCTTCAACACCACCGAGGAGAACGGCGAACTGCGGGTCCTGCCCAACGACATCGTCCCCTTCCTGGCGGCCAGGCGGCTGGACCCCGCCCTGTTCTCGATCACCCGGCTGATCGCCCAGGGGTACGACGACGCGAAGACGGACAAGCTGCCGCTGCTGTTCCTCTACGACGGCTCCGCGCCGAAGAGCGCGACCGCGCCCGAGCTGGAGAGCGTCAACGGCCGCGTCGTCGCCGCCGACAAGCGCACGATCGGCAAGCTGTGGAAGTCGCTCGACGAGCCACGGGCCACGCTGTCGCAGGGCGTGGCGAAGATCTGGCTGGACGCCAAGGTCAAGGCCACCCTCGACCACAGCGTGCCGCAGGTGGGCGCGCCGGAGGCGTGGCAGGCCGGGTTCGACGGCAAGGGCGTCAAGGTCGCCGTACTGGACACCGGCGTCGACGCCACCCACCCCGACCTGGCCGGACGCGTCAAGCAGACCAAGGTGTTCACCGACGAGCCGAGCGTCCAGGACGGCAACGGACACGGCACCCACGTGGCCGCCACCATCGCGGGCGGCGACGGCAGGAAGGGCGTGGCCCCCGGCGCCGAACTGATGGTCGGCAAGGTGCTCGGCGACGACGGCTCGGGCACCCTGTCCGGCGTCATCGAAGGCATGGAATGGGCCGCCGCCGAAGGCGCTTCGGTGATCAACATGAGCCTCGGCGGCGGCGCCACCGACGGCACCGACCCGCTCAGCGTCGCCGTCGACACCCTCACCGAGCGCACCGGCGCCCTGTTCGTGGTCGCCGCGGGCAACGACGGCGCGGCCTACTCCGTCGGCACCCCCGGCGCGGCGACCTCGGCGCTGACCGTCGGCGCGGTCGACGGCAAGGACGCGCTCGCGCCGTTCTCCAGCCGGGGCCCGCGCCTGGACGACGCGCCCAAACCCGACCTCACCGCCCCCGGCGTGGCCATCGTCGCCGCCCGCGCGGCGGGCACCACCATGGGCGACCCGGTGGACGACCGTTACACGGCCGCCTCCGGCACCTCGATGGCCACCCCGCATGTGGCCGGTGCCGCCGCGATCGTCAAGCAGCGCCACCCCGACTGGACGGCGAAGCAGATCAAGGACGCGCTGATCGGCTCCGCCAAGCCCATCGCCGGCCAGCAGATCGACGACGCCGGCGCGGGCCGCCTGGACGTGGCCCGCGCGGTGCGCCAGGGCGTGACCGCGACCGGCGTGCTGGACCTCGGCAAGCACCAGCAGGGCCAGGGCCCCGCCACCGCCGAGGGCACGATCACCTACACCAACGGCACGGCCGCCCCCGTCACGCTGGAGCTGGCCACCACCCTCGGCGGGGCCGCGCTCGGCGCGAAGACCGTGACGGTCGCGGCGGGCGGCACCGCCGACGTCAAGGTCACGGTGGACCTGGCCACGCTCTCCTTCGGCCGGTACGGCGGACTGGTCACCGCCACGGCGGGCGCCGAGCAGGTGCACACCACGCTGGCGCTGACCTGGAAGGGACCGCAGCACAAGGTCCGCTTCACCGCCATCGACGCCGCGGGCAAGCCGACCGGCGCCGACACGCTGTCGATGTTCGGCGCCTCGCAGCAGGACGACCTCTTCACCTGGCTGCCCGAGGACGGGCTGACCGTGGAGGTGTCCGAGGGCACCTACATGACGCAGTCGCTCAACCTGGGCAGCGGCTGGGGACGCATGCACCCGCGCGACGGCATGGTCGTCATCCCCGAGCTCAAGGTCGACCGCGACCTGGACGTCGTGCTCGACTTCCGCAGGACCACCCCGGTGATCATCAGGACCAAGGAGCCCGCCGAGCAGGTCGGCATCTACACCTACTTCACCTATCGGGCGTTCGGCTCGCGCAAGATCTCCCAGGGCGTCATGAACTTCGACGTCATCGAGGGGCTCAACGTCTCACCGACCCAGCCGGTGCGGGACGGCTCGTTCGAGTTCGCCTCGCGCTGGCAGCTCGTCGCGCCGAAGCTCACCGTCCGCGTGCCCGGTACGGCGCAGCCGTACACGATGGGGTTCCTGGGCGGGTCGCCGGGCGTGGAGGGGCGGCACATGTGGCGGCTGGCCGACGGGACGGCCGGGTCCAAGGGCAAGGCCGCGGTCATCCGCGGCGAGGACATCGACTGGGCCGACCCGTCCGGGGCCGCGATCAAGGCGGGAGCGGCGGCGGTGATCCTGGTGATGACCCCCGACGACCCGTTCGGGCGCGGCTGGCGGCCGGTCGGCGCCGACCTGCCGATCCCGGCGCTGGTGGTCGCCGCCGACGACGGGCGGCGGATGCTGGAGCGGATGACGAAGGGCAACGCGAAGATCGAGGTCACCGGGCAGATGAACTCGCCCTACCTCTACGACGTCATGCAGGTCTCCGACGGCCGCGTGCCGGACGAGATCGTGTACGAGGTGAACGACGGCAACACCGCGCGTGTGGCCACGACATACGCCGACAACGGGGGCTTCGCCTGGGCCAAGGAGCAGCGCTTCGGCTGGCGCCCCTGGCAGTCCTACTCGCTCGGCCAGCAGATGGAGACCCAGCGGATCGTCAAGACCCCGCTGCAACGCACCGAGTACGTCAGCGCCAACGGCTCCTACTGGCAGCACCTCGTCAACCACCAGTACGTCTGGGACGACATGGGCCGCCTGCTCGACGGCATGACCGAGCAGCCGCGCACGTACCAGCCCCGCACGCGGACCAGCGAGAGCTGGCACGCCCCGGTGGTCCGCCCGGCGATCCCCGCCTGGATCACGCCCTCCACCCGCGAGGGCGACACGATGGAGATCCGGATCCCCGAGTTCGTCGACTCCTCCGGTCACGCCTCCCGCGCGGGCGTCGACAACGACACCGCCTCGGCCCGCTTCTACCGTGACGGCACGCTGGTGGCCGAGCGCGACGCCGCCTGGGGCGCGTTCCCCGCCGCGCCGCAGGAGGCCGCCTACCGCCTGGAGCTGTCCACCAGCCGCACCTCGGAGGAATGGACCACGGCCACCGCGACCGAGACGGCCTGGACGTTCCGCTCCAAGCCGGGCGACCGGGTGTTGCCGCTGCTGCAGGTCGACTATGACGTACGCCCGGAGCGCCCCGGTCTGGTGGGCTTCGCCGTACGGCATCAGGAGGGCGTGAGCGGGGCGCGTGCCAAGGACCTGAAGCTGGAGCTGTCGTACGACGACGGCGCGACGTGGCGGGCGCAGCCGGTCCTCGCGCTCGGCGGCGGACGCTACACCGCGATCGTCCTGCGCCCGCACCCGTCGCTGCGGGTCACCGCCACCGACTCGGCCGGCAACACGGTCAGGCAGACGGTGATCAGGGCCTACTGATCGGTCAGAGCCAGTTCTCGCGGGCGGCGTGCCAGGCCAGTTGCATCCGGGTCTGCGCACCCGCCCGCTCCATCAGGTAGGCGATCCTGCGCTGCACCGTACGCTGCGAGATCTTGAGCTGGGTGGCGATCGACTTGTCCGGAACACCCGCGACCAGCAGCGACAGCAGATAGAGATGATCGGCGTCGAGCGGGCTGCCCGGACTGGTCAGGCTGACCGGCGTGGCCCGCTCCCACAGGCTCTCGAACAGGGCCTTCAGGGCGTCGAGCAGGCTGCTGGGCCTGATCAGCGCGGCCGTCAGCTGGGTCAGGCCGTCGGTGTGCTGGATGAGCGGGAGCACCCCGAGCTCGCCGTCCGCGATGATCATCCGTACCGGCAGGGCAGGCAGGGCGCGGGCCTGCTCCCCCAGCGTGATGCCCTCGGCGAGGTTGACCAGCATGCCGGGTTCCTCCAGCAACGCCCCTTCATAGATGACGCGGAAGCCGACGCCGCGCCGCAGCGCCGCGAGTTCCTCGGTGTTCTCCTGCGAGGTCATCGCCACGTGTCCGGCCCGGCAGAGGCTGACCACCTCGTGGCGGGCGCCGTCCTGCAGCAGCCGCAGTTGCTCGCGCAGCGCCGTACGGCTGGTGATCACCTCGATGAGCTGCGCCGCCTCGCGGCGCCGCGCGTGCGCGAGGTACTCCCCCGTGAGCTGCTCCATGGCATGCCGCGCCCGGTCGACCTCCGCCTGACGCCGGTGCAGCCGGGCCGCGAGCGCGACGTCGGGCGCGACCGCCGTGAACCGTCCGGACTCTCCCGGTACGGCCCGCGCCAGCCCCTTGGCCAGCAGCGAGCCGAGCGTCCGCCGCGCGACCTCGGCCGCCACGCCCAGCTCCTCGGCCAGGGCGTCGGACTCGACCTCGGTGGTCCTGACCAGCAGCCGGTAGGCGGCTTCCTCCTCCGCGCCCAGCCCCGCCGCGCTCAGCACGTGCCGCTCACGACCCGATCCAGATTCACCCGGCCATTGTAGAGAGGCGCCGCCGGGTGATGGCCTCGTCCACTGTCAGCGGGTGAGTGCCTCCAGTGCGGCGGTGGCGAAGGAGTGGTCCTGCTCGGGGGCGCCGCCGCCGAGGCCGATCGCGCCGATCACGCGGCCGTCGCGGTGGATCGGCACGCCGGCGGTGGAGGCGTTCAGCTGGAGGGCGGTGTACGCCTTGCGGGTGCTGGTCTCGCCGGAGATCAGCACGGCGGTACGAGCGGCCGCGATCAGGGTCTCGGCGTCGGCGGTGGTCAGTGGCGTGACGGCGGTGGCGTTCATGACGTTTCTCCTGCGATGAGACGGAGGTGGAACGAGGACGGTCAGTCGTGGACGAGCGCGGGCGCGGGAAGGGCGGCGCCGGCCGGTTCGCCCGCCGGTTCGGATGCCGGTTCGGACGCCGGGGCACGGCGCTCCAGGGCCGCGGACCAGACCGCCAGGACCAGGGCAGCGGCGGCGAGGAGGGCGCCGACCCAGTTCGGCGCGGTGAAGCCCAGGCCCGCGGCGATGACCAGGCCCCCCAGCCAGGCGGCGAGCGCGTTGCCCAGGTTGAACGCGCCGATGTTGACGGCGGAGGCCAGCGTCGGCGCGCCATGGGCCTGGTCGAGTACGCGCTTCTGCAGCGGCGGCACGGTGGCGAAGCCCAGCGCCCCCACCAGGAAGATGCTCGCGGCGGCGGCGACCTTGTTGTGCGCAGTCAGGGTGAACAGCGCCAGCACGACGGCGAGCCCGCCGAGGGCGGTGTACAGCATGGGCATCAGGGCGCGGTCGGCGAACCGGCCGCCGAGCAGGTTCCCGAGGAACATGCCGACGCCGAACAGCACGAGCAGCCAGGTCACCGCGTCGGCGGAGTAGCCGGCCACCTGGGTCATCATCGGCGCGATGTAGGTGATCGCGGCGAAGACGCCGCCGAAGCCCAGCACGGTCATCGCCATCGCGAGCAGCACCTGCGGGTTGCGGAACGCCGTCAGCTCCCGGCGCAGGCGGGTGCCCTCGGGCCGGGGCACGGCGGGCACGAGCGTGGCGATGCCGACCAGGCCGACCAGGCCGAGCACGGCGACGAGCACGAACGTGGTGCGCCAGCCCACCGCCTGCCCGATGAAGGTGCCCAGCGGTACGCCCACGACGTTCGCGACGGTCAGGCCGGTGAACATGGTGGCGATGGCGCCGGCCTTCTTGTGCGGGGCGACCATGTCGGCGGCGGCCACCGAGCCGATGCCGAAGAACGCGCCGTGGGCCAGCGAGGCCACGATGCGGCCGCCGAGCATCACGCCGAAGCCCGGCGCCAGCGCGGACAGCAGGTTGCCGGCCACGAACAGGCCCATGAGCAGGAGCAACATCGTCTTGCGGCTGATCCTGGTGCCGAGCGCCGTCATCAGCGGGGCGCCGATGACCACGCCGATCGCGTAGCCGGTGACCAGGAGGCCCGCTGTGGGGATGGACACGCCGTAGTCGCCCGCGATCTCGGGCAGCAGGCCCATGATCACGAACTCGGTCGTACCGATCCCGAAAGCCCCGATGGCCAGGGCGAGAAGTGCGAGAGGCATCGCGCGGCCCTTCATGTGATTGCTGATGCACTTTGCAAGCCTCGACAATAGTTGCACACGCGCTATAAAGGCAAACGCGGGCATTCCATCTCGCCACTCGCCGCATCCGGCGGAACCACTCGATGCCCCCGCCCAGGACCGCTAGCCGGCAAAGCCGCCCCTGGGCCGGATGATCTCCAGGTGCGGTCAGAGGCCGGCCAGGCCGAGAACGAGCGTGGCGACGCTGAGGATGCACAGGACCAGCGACGGCACGGTGCCCTTGGCGGCGTCGCGGGCCTTGACGTGGGTGACGACGGCGCCGGCCATGAGGAGCGCCAGTCCGGTCGCGGCCGCGACCCCAAGGGGCTCGATCCACAGTCCGGCGATCAGTCCCGCGGCTCCGAGGATCTCCAGCGCGCCGATGACGCGCATGAACCCGGCCGGCACGCCGAGCTTGCCCAGCTGGGCGGCCATGGCGTCCTGGCCGGACAGCTTCGGGTAACCGGCTCCGGCGAAGGCGAGCGCCAGCAGAACGGACAGGACGGCGAAGGCGATGAACATGGAAGCGAGTCCTTGAGGTAGAAAGTTCAATACTTCACTGAAGCAACTATGTTCTACCAGAAGTTTTCGGTGGCAACGCCAAGGGGCCGGCTCACTGTGCCGGAAGGGGGAACAACGCCATGCGAACGACGGCGCGGAGCGCGAACAGCCGCTATGGGCGGCGATGAGGTGGAGAAAGGGCGGACCGTCGCCCGGGAGCCGGGGGCCGGCTGTCTATTGAGCCGTACGGAGCAGCGACAGCAGTGCGGTGCGCTGGTCGGCGTCGAGCACCGAGATGATCGGCGCCTTCTCGAAGAGGCGGGTCAGCAGACGGCCTCGAAGATCCTGCCCCGGCTCGGTGAGCACGAGCCGCTTGGCCCTCCGGTCGTCCGGGTCCGGCTCCCGGCGCAGGAAACCGCCCTGTTCCAGGGCGTCCGCGATCCCGGTCACGTGGGAGGGCTCACAGTGGAGCTGACCGGCCACGTGGCCCATACGCCGGGGTTGCCCGAGTTGCAGCAGTGTGTGAGCCTGCGGCACGGTCAGGCCGACCGCGGCGGCGGTCTCATCGAAGTGGGCCCGCAGGGCCGCGTCCGCGGCGAACAGGCGTTCCACGATCTCCTGGCCCTCGGGGTCTGGCCAATCGATGTCCGGCTCCGCCACGTCTCCCCCGCCGCCCACACTGTTTCAGCTTTTGCACTATATGCCTTGCGGGAGTCATCGAGCGCACGCGGTACGGCCCCCCCGCACCGGCACGCTGGGCGTGTCAAGGGTGGATGGCGGGCACGATGCGCCAGTCGCGTTGGAACACCAGATTGTGCAGGTCGGCGGCGGCGATGGCCCGCAGGACGGGGACCAGCTCCGCCGCCTGCCGCGCGTCCGCGACGTTGAGCGGCCACTCTCCGACCGTGGCGCCCCGCAGGTGCGGGTGGTGGAAACCGGCGCCGTAGTGGGCGATCAGGGTGATCGGCGCGATGCCCGCCGACCGCTGGGCCGGCCACGACAGCGACCAGGTGGCGAAGCTGCCGCCCGCGGCGTCGGTACGTACGCCGGTGGCCTCGACGGCGCCGCTGCCCAGGAGGAGGTGCCGGTCGAACTCGGCCAGCACCTGCCGTACGGGCGCGTCGAGGAGTTCGACGGCCTGCCGGAAGGCGTTCTGCTTGCCCTGGCGGGTGGCGTGCCCGGCATGGGTGCCGTCGCGCAGGTCGGTGAAGTGGCGGACGAGAGCCTCAAGCGGGGCAGGGGGAACGTTCGTCGTCATCGTGAGTCCTTTCGCTGGTCGAGCCCGGCCGGAGCTCGCGCAGAGCGCGGGCGAGCGAGTGGAGAAGGGGACGGTCGGGGCGCAGCACGTCGCCGTGGACGGCGCCCGGTGGGCGCAGGAGCCGTACCGGGACGCCGTCCTCGCGCAGGCGGTGCGCGTACGCCTCGACGTCGTCGTGCACGGGGTCGTCGCGGCCGACGGCGAGGACGGCGGGGGCGAGGCCCGCCAGGGTGGGCGCCTGCCAGTGCGTCGCGTACAGGCGGGTGCCGTCGGCGTCGCGGACGACGGCCGGCCCGTCGCCGAGCCGGGTGCGCCAGGCCCGGCGCAGCGCCGCCGCCTGCGGGAACGCGGAGGGCGAGCGCTGATAGGACGGCGCGGCGCAGGCGGGGTCGAACGGCGGGTAGGCCAGCACCTGCGCGGCCAGCGGCAGGCCGCGGTCCCGGGCGGCCAGGGCGGCGCCGGCGGCGATCGTGCCGCCCGCGCTGTCGCCGCCGACCGCGAGCGGGCGCCCGGCAGCCTGGCCGCGGGCCCAGCCGAGGGCGGTGAGAACGTCCTGAACGGCGGCGGGGTGACGGTGACGCGGCGCGAGCCGGTAGTCGACGCTGATCACCGTCCAGCCGGACCAGGCGGCCAGGGCCGCGGTGGCGTCGTGCCAGTCGGCGGCCGAGCCGCGCTGCCAGCTGCCGCCGTGCGCCCAGACCAGCAGCCCCGCGGGAGGACGGCCCGCCGGCCGATGGACCCGGACCGGCACGGGCGGCGAGCCGGGCAGGACGAGCCCGCACCAGGACGTCGCCCGCCGACCGCTGCCGGAGATCTCGATGGCGGGGCCGGGAAGGCGGGCCGTGAGCTGAGGATCCATGATCTGCTCCGAGACGGGAGAGGGAAGGGCGGGTCAGGCGCCGCGCCGGCCGCGCAGGAAGAGCGCCGCGAGGAGTACGCCGAGCAGGACGAGGGCGGCGTTGACCGCGATCGCGACGGTGACGCCGTGCAGGACGGCCGCGCCGGTCGCGACGCCGGCCGTCGCGGCGGTGACGATCGCGGACATGATCGGGGTGCCCATGGTGATGCCGATCTGCTGGGACATCGAGGCCAGCCCGGTGGCCAGGCCCTGCTCGCGGTCGGGCAGGCCGGTGGTGGCGGTGACCATGAAGCCGACGATCACCAGCATGTTCCCCACGCCGCCCAGGAAGGTGGCGGGCAGCAGCAACCCCATCGAGGCCGAGGTGTCGCCGAGGAGCAGCAGGGCGGCGGTGCTGACCGCCTGCAACACCCCGCCGCCGACCAGCACGGCCACGGTCGAGGTACGGGCGATCACCTTCGGGGCGAGCAGCCCGCCCGCCACGGTGCCGAGACCGAGCACGCCGAACGACAGTCCGGCGGCCAGGGCGGTGAAGCCGAGGGTCTTCTGCAGGTAGAGGGTGAGCAGGTACACCAGGGACGTCTCCGTGACGAAGGCCAGCAGGCCGATCAGGTTGCCCCAGGCCACGGTCGGCTTGCGCAGGACGTTCAGCGGTACGAGGGGCTGGGCGGCGCGGCGTTCGATCAGGAAGAACAGGCCGAGCAGGACGATTCCGGCCACGAGCCCGGCCAGGGCGAGGGGGTGGGTCCAGCCGTGTTCGCCGGCCTGCGTCAGGCCGTAGACGACGCCGAGCAGCCCGAGGGTCACGCTGAGCGCCCCGGGCAGGTCGAGCCGGGGACGTACGGCGGGGCGGGACTCGGCGATGACGGCCGGCGCCACGAGGAGCACGGCGAGGGCGACGGGCACGTTGATGAAGAACGCCCAGCGCCAGGAGAGCACGTCGGTCAGGACGCCGCCGAGCACGGCTCCCGCGGTGAACCCGGCGGACATGAGGGCGCCGTTGAGACCCAGCGCCTTCTGCCGCAGCGGCCCTTCGGGGAAGGACGTGGTGAGCAGGGCGAGCCCGGCCGGGGTGGCGGCGGCGGTCGCCAGGCCCTGGGCGATCCTGGCCACGATGAGGATCTCGGGGGTGGGGGCGAGCCCGCCGGCGAGCGAGGCCGCGCCGAGGAGGGCCAGGCTGCCGAGGAAGATGCGCTTGCGGCCGATCAGGTCGCCGATGCGGCCGAAGAAGAGGGTGAACCCGGCCGCGCACAGGGCGAAGGCGGTGGCGATCCACTGGAGGCCGGACAGGGAGAAGCCGAGGTCGTCGCCGATGGCGGGCAGGGCCACGTTCAGGATCGAGAAGTCGACGGCCAGCATGAACTGGGCGACCAGGAGCACCGCGAGGGTGAGGCGCAGGCGGCCGGTCAGGCGCCGCGGCGGGGCCTGGACGGCGGACGACGGCAGGGATGTGGTGGTCATGGCAGGGCTTTCTCTCGGGCGTGCCGGTCGGCATGCCGCTACAAACGGTTCTGTGGTTCCGTTAAGATGAGAGGACTGTAGCACTGGAATCCACGCTAAGGGAACTGTCGTCCCGATAAGCGTTCGCAAGAGGAGGAGCCCGTCATGGCCGCCGATCCACCGCCCGGCGCCGTCCGTCCTGGTGGGCGTACTGCCCGCGTCCGCGAGGCCGTCCTCCAGGCCGCCGGCGACACCCTGGTCGAGAAGGGCTTCTCCGGGCTCGACCTCGGCGACATCGCCCGCCTCGCGGAGGTCGGCAAGACCACCGTCTACCGCCGCTGGGGCACGCCCGGCGCGCTCGCCGCCGACCTCCTCAAGGACATGGCGGCGACCTCACTGCCCCGCGCCCGCAACGGCAGCCTGGAACAGGACCTGCGCGACAACGCCCGCCTGGTCGTCAGGACACTGACCGACCCCCGCCAAGGGCGCCTGTTCAAGGCGCTGATCGCCGCCTCCCTCTGCGACGAGGAGGCCGCCCGCGCGCTGCACCGCTTCTACGCCGTCCGCATCGAGGAATGGTCCGGCTGCGTCACCGACGCGATCGAACGCGGCGAACTGCCGCCCGGCGCCGACCCGCACCGGGTGATCGCCGCCGTCTCCGCCCCCCTGTACTACGCCCTGCTCAACACCGGGGAACCCCTCGACGAGGCCGCCGCCGACCGGGCCGCCACGGCGGCACTGACGGCGGCCCGCGCCGGAGCCATCTGACCCGCGGCTCCGACGCCGCGGGTCAGAGCAGGTGATCTTGCTCGGGGAGGTACGGGCTGAAATGGTCGGCGACCATCTCCGCGATCGCGGCGGCGTCGCGGGAACCGTCGACTTCGATCACGCGGACGCCGAGCCGGCGGGCGGCGCGGACGGCGTCCTCCGCGACGAGACGATCCCGGGCCAGGCGGTTGGCCTGCGCGCGGGCCGGATCGCTGACGGGGTGCCCGAGCGAGGCGGCCCGCGGAAGCTCTCGGAGCTGATGCCGGCGGAACCCCGGCGTCGGCACCATGACGACCATCCGGCGTGGCGAGTCGACGACGGGTGCGACGAGTTCGGGGCGGAGTCCCCAGCCCTCGGCGATGATCGGACGGCCCGAGACGAGCGCGCGCAGGTCGTCCAGGGCCCACTCGAACCGGACCGGGAAACCCGCCAGGGTCGCGGCGGCCATCTCCTCCGGGCTGGTACGGACCCACACCTCGTCCGGGTCGGGCTCGGCGGCGGGCTCGCCGAGCGCGACACGACGGGCGATGCGGCGATCGTTGTGACCGCGGGCGTCGTGGTGGTCGTAGTGGTAGGCGGTGACGCCGTACTGGACGGCCAGGAGCCGGGCCACGGTCGATTTACCGGCCCACTGGCCACCACCGATCCACAACGCGCGGCGCAACGTGCCGAAGGGATCTTCGCCGTCCGCGAGGGAGCCGTGGCTGGTCATCCGGTGTCCTCCTCCGGTGAGGTGCGGTCCGCCTTCATGGTGTCGCCTCCTCGGGGGGATGGTGAAGTCGATCCGGAAGACGTTGCCGGGATCGTGGACGGCTTTGAGCTCGGCCAGGCGGGCGTGGTCGCCGGGCACGCGCCCGGCGGCGGTCTTGCGGGAATCAGCCGAACAGCCTGTCCAGGTGCGCATCGATCGCGGTGAGCGCGTCCTGGGGCTCGATCACGCCCAGTTCGATCAGGGGGGTGAGGCCGGTCAGGGCGAGGAGCAGGTTGGTCTCGACCGCCGGGTCGCGGTCAGGGCCTATATGTCCGTCGACGACCGCCTGGCGTACCAGTTGCTCGACGAGCGCCCGCCCCTGGACGAGGCCACGACGTGCCTGCTCGTGGACGGCCTCGTCGTGCAACGCCTCCAGGACGTACGCGGCGCTCATCCGGCTGGTCGCGCGGGCGTCGGCATGCAGGGGAAGCATTTCCGCGAGCGTCAGCCGCAGCACGTCACGAGGGTGCGGACGGTCACCGAGCCGCTCCAGACCCCGGCCGACGCGCAGCGAGGTCTGCTCGGAGGCGAAGTCCACGGAGAAGGAGAGCATGGCGGCCCGGGAGGCGAAATAGTGTTGCAGCTGCCCGAGCGACATGCCCGCCTCCTGCGCCACCACCCGCATCGTCAGGTGCGCGACGCCCCGCCGCTCCACCACCCGCCACAGCGCGCGGGCGATCTCTTCGCGCCGTCCGCGGTGATCCACCTGTTTCGGCATCGCCGGTCTCCCTCTCGCCCCCCGGAACCTTTCCCATACAAGTGACATAATACAGTTGACCTACAACCTCGAGATCCACTCAGGGAAGGCCACCTCATGCCCGTACGAGCGACAGTGCGAACCACGGAAGGCGCGGTACAGGGACGCCGACGGCACCGGCACACGGTGTTCCGCGGCATCCCCTACGCCCAACCCCCCGTGGGAGCCCTCCGCTTCGCCGCGCCCGCCCCACCGCAGCGCTGGGAAGGAACGAGACAGGCGACGGAATTCGGCCCCGCCGCGCCCCTGTCCCTGCCGGTCGACACGGGCCCGCCGCAGGGCACGGACTGGCTGACCCTCAACATCGCCACCCCCGATCCGGGCGCGGCAGGACTACCGGTGCTGGTGTGGATCCCCGTGGGCGGCTACATCTCCGCGATGTCGAGCGACCCGATGTACGACCCGGCGGCACTCGCCGAGGCAGGACTCGTCGTGGTCACCCTCAACTGCCGCGTCGGCGCGGAGGGCTTCGCGTTCCTGGACGACGCACCACCCAACCGCGGGCTCCTCGACCAGATCGCGGCACTGGAATGGGTACAACGCAACATCACCGCCTTCGGCGGCGACCCCGGCCAGGTCACCGTGGCCGGACAGTCCGCCGGCGCGGGATCGGTCGCCGCCCTCCTGACGATGAAACCGGCACGCGGCCTCTTCCGGCGGGCCATCGCCCACTCCGTACCAGGGCTGCACAGCACCCCCGCACTCGCACGACAGGTCACCACCACCCTCGCGGAACGGGTCGGCGCGGCAACCCCCACCGCCGCGGCCCTGCGCGACACCGACCCCTGGCGGCTGGCCGCGGCACTCACCACCCTCAACACCGGCCTCCACGCACACCGAGCACGCTGGGGACGGCTCACCGAGACCGGCACCGCCCTGTGCCCCGTCATCGACGGCGACGTCCTGCCCGAAACACCCTGGACCGCGCTGGCCGGCGCACGCGCCGACGGGACCGAACTACTCGCCGGCCACACCCGGGACGAATTCCGGCTCTTCAGCGTCATGAGCGGACGACACGGCACCTTCACCGAGCACGACGCCCACACGGCCCTGGAACTGCTCGCCCCCCGACCGCACGGCCCGGACGCCTACCGAGCCGCGTTCCCGCAGGCCGGCCCGGAGGAGCTGGTGGAGACGGTCTACTCCGACGCCCTCTTCCGCATGCCGTCACAGAAACTGGCCGAGGCGAACGCCGCAGCCGGCGGCACCTCGTACCTCTTCGAGCTGCGCTGGGCCGCCCCGGCCCTCGGCGGCATCCTCGGCGCCTGCCACAGCCTCGACGTCCCTCTGGCGTTCGGCACGCTGGACAGCCCCATCGGCACGCAGCTCATCGGCGACGAACCCACGCCCGAGGCCGTCGCCCTCTCCCGCGAACTCAGGGAGGCATGGATCCGCTTCGTCACCACCGGCGACCCCGGATGGCCCGCCCACCGACCCGACCGGCACCTCACCCGCGTCCTGGACACCGAGTCGAACACCCTGCCCTACCCTGAAGAGGCCTCCCGCCGAATCTGGGAAGACCACTCCCCCGCTCCCTTCGACCTCGTGTAGGCCGGCGTCGGTCATTCACGAGATGCCAGACCGGGAAGTTCACCGGCGAAGCGATCGTCCAGGAGGATTCCCTCTCCGAAGGACGAAGACACCGGCTCCCACTTGGCGGGGACCAATCCCTCCGAAAGGCTTCCTCCGTTCAGTGCTTTGAAGGTGTCCGTGTTCAGGTCCAAGCCTCGGCCGCCGCGATCCACCGCCATGACGTACTGCGGCGGAATGTCGGGGCGCGTCGGATTGACGACTTTCAGAATGGTTCCGCACTCCGAGGCCGTCAGACCTTGCACTGCGGTGATTCGAGACAGATCCAGGGCCGAGCCGGGAATGCCGCAGAACATCGGAATCTCGTCCAGCGACCCTCTTTCCGGCCGGAACTCATGGAAGGTGAC
Source organism: Nonomuraea spiralis (assembly GCF_014648435.1). Classification (GTDB taxonomy): domain Bacteria; phylum Actinomycetota; class Actinomycetes; order Streptosporangiales; family Streptosporangiaceae; genus Nonomuraea; species Nonomuraea spiralis. The sequence continues at coordinate 438,938 of NZ_BMRC01000005.1, read as the reverse complement.
TTTCTGCTCGCCGGAGAGCATGCCCCCATCTGCCGCGACGGAGGCGTCGGCCCAGGTGGGTGGGGGCCACGACAACACCGCCAGAACGAGCCCTGTCATCGCCGCAATGGTTTTCGCCATGATTCGAAGACGGTACAGCTGAACGGCGTCCGCAGACCGGAAACCCCGCCTTTACATTGTAGATCACGCCGTACCCTCGGGCGGTCAGCCGGGCGTCGCCGGGCCCGAGGGAGCGTCGCCCGTCAGGACGCGGCGGGCCAGCGTCACGTAGTAGTCCGTCCCTGTCCGCAGGACGGCGTCGTTGAAGTCGTACTGCCTGCTGTGCAGCGGGTCGCCGCCCCGGCCGGGTTCGGTGCCGTTGCCGAGGAAGGCGAAACAGGCCGGTACGGCCTCGGCGAAGACGCCGAAGTCCTCGCTCGGCATGATGGGCGCGCAATCCGGGTCGACGCGTTCCTCGCCGGCGACCGCGACGGCCGCCTCGACCGCCGCGGCGACGCAGGCGGGGTCGTTGACCGTGGGGGCGAACTCGTGGGTGTAGGTGACGGCGCACGTCGCGCCGTGGGCCGCGCCGATGCCTTCGCAGAGCCGGCGGATCCGGTCCTCGATGAGCTCGCCGACGCCGGGGTCGAAGCTGCGCGTGTCGCCTTTGATGACGACCTCGCCGGGGATGGCGTTGCGTACGCCGTCCGTGCTGAAGTCGGTGCAGGACACGACGGCGGGCAGCGCGGGGTCGACGTTGCGGGCGACGACGGTCTGCAGGGCCAGGACGATCTCGGCGCCCACCACGATGGGGTCGACGACCATGTGCGGGCGGGCGGCGTGCCCGCCGCGTCCCCGGATGCGGATCTCGAAGTTGTCCTCGCCGGCCATGATGCTCCCGGCGCGGGTCAGGAAGTGGCCCGCGGGGACGCCGGGCAGGTTGTGCAGGCCGTACATGGCCTGGACGGGGAAGCGTACGAGCAGGTTGTCGTCGAGCATGGCCCGCGCGCCGCGGCCGGGCTCCTCCGCGGGCTGGAAGACGAACCGTACGGTTCCGTCGAAGCCGCCCTCGGCGGCGAGGACGGCGGCGGCGCCGAGGAGCATCGCCATGTGCCCGTCGTGGCCGCAGGCGTGCATGAAGCCGGGGTTGCGCGAGGCGTGGGAACGCGTGCCCGGTTCGTCGAGCGGCAGGCAGTCCATGTCGGCCCGCAGCCCGATGGCACGGTCGCCGTCCCCCCTGGTCAGGGAGGCCACGACGCCGGTGCCGCCGACGCCTCGGACGACGTCGAGACCGGCCGCCTCCAGCGTCTCGGCGACGTAGGCGCTCGTCGCGTGCTCCGCGAAGGCCGGTTCGGGGCGCCGGTGCAGGTCGTGCCGCCAGGCACGCAGGCGGGAGTCGAGGTCGGTCACGAGCGGTCCTTCCGGGCCGGTGGGAGGAGGACGGGGCCGCGGAGTCGTGCCGTGCCTCCACGACGACAGGACCGCCACCATGATGGACGCCTCCGGACGCCTGATCAAAATCGAGCCGCAGGCGGGGAGGCTCATCTGGCCGGCCTGCGCCTACACGGCGGGCGGTCCGGACGGGACGGCGTCGTGCTGACCGGACACCTTGGACGCCGTCACCGTAGAAGGCGTCTGACCAGGGGGAATGTGGATGCCCGCGGGGCGCGGAACGACGGCTGTCAACATCTTGTAAGGCTGCTACCAGCAAGATCGTCCATGATCTGACCGATATATGGAATCGGTCTCGACTCAATTAGTCAATAGGGACAGAACACCCTCTTTCGGACATGACCGAAACTCCAATTACGGGCATTCCATGGAGGAGCTAGATGATCACACAGGGTGCCGAATCCCCAGGACGCGGAGGCAGGCGGAGATCATCGGCCCAGCGGGAGAGGGTCCGTCACCTGTCAACACATCCCCGGGCACCGAATTTTCCTGATGCCCGAAACCCTCATTCCAACATTGGTTTAAATTTCATCCCTTGACTGACTTTCGGACAAAATAATAGGAATGGCGTGGCTTCAGGCGCTTGCCGCCCCTCGTCAGGACGAACCCTGACGTGCGGCCCATACTTCATGCTGCCCGCGCGACGACCTCGTACGGCGCAGCGAACCTGCCGGGGGGGACTTTGCGTAGCAAGGCGAGAAGAACACGTGCTACCTGAGACACCGTTCGCCTCGCTGACGCGATACCCGCCCGGAGCTCCGCTCCTGTTCTGCCTCCCCTACGCCGGTGGGGACGTCTCCGCATTCTGGGCCTGGAAGCAGGCGTTCGACGGGGTCTTCGACGTACGGGTGGTGATGCTCCCCGGTCGTGAAGGCCGGGTGGCTGAACCCGGAGCCCTCTCCCCGGAGCTGATCGCGCGGTCCATCGCCGCCCACACCCGCACGCCGTACTCGATCTACGGGCACAGCATGGGCGGACGGGTCGCCTTCGAGGTGGTCCGCGAGCTGCGGCGGCTCGGCGTACGAGCGCCCGAATGCCTCTACGTCGGCGCCGCGCACCCGCCGGAGCGCCAGGAGACGCTGGGACGGTGGACGGGCCTGGGCGACGAGGACCTGATCGAGGAGCTGATCCACCGGCTGGACGCGCCCGCGGACCTGCGGACGCAGCCCGAGCTCAAGGCGTTGCTCATCCCCGCCCTGCGGACGGACATGGAGTGGCTGCGCCACTACCGCTTCGCCAGGCAGGAGCCGCTCGACGTGCCCATCGTCGCCTTCGCCGGGGCTCACGACCGGGAGGTCGCCCATCCCGGCATGCTCGCCTGGGCCCGCCACACCTCCTCGACCTTCCGTCTGCACACGCTCGACGCCGCGCACCTCTTCCTCACCACGCACGCCGATCAGGTGGCGCGCACGATCGCGGACGGCCCTCATCGGGGCCTGGCCGCGGGCGAGGTGCACGTGTGGCTGGCCGACCTCGACGAACTGCCCGAGTTGTGCGCGGCCGTGGACGAGTTGTCGCCGAAGGAGGCGGCACGGGCGGCCCGGTTCCGGCAGGAGGACCAGCGGCGCCGGTTCGTCGGCAGGTCGGTGCTGCTGCGACGGCTGCTCGGCGAGTACGGGATCGAGCCGGGCACAGGTGGGCCGCGTCCCCTGCCCGGCGGCGGGAGCGAGGCCGGCCACAGCCTCAGCCACTCGGGCGGGCTCGTGCTGGTCGCGCTGGCGGCCGGCCGGGTGGGCGCCGCGCTGGAGCGCTTCCGCCCGCTGGCCGACGAGCAGTCCTTCTTCGACGGGGTGCTGGACGAGCGGGAGCGCGACGAGTACGCCGGGCTGCCCGAGGAACTGCGGTTGCCCAGCGCGCTGCGCACGTGGACGGCCAAGGAGGCGGTCTCGCGGGCGACCGGCGACGGGCCGCGGGTGGATCCGGCGTTGTTCGGGTTCGCCGGGCAGCGGCCGGGCGCGACCTGGGTGCCCGAGGTGGCGCCCGAAGCGGCACAGCAGGCGGAACAGCTGGCGGAGTGGCTGGCGGAGTGGCGGGTGACGCACCTGCCGCTGGGCCGGGCGACCGCCGCGATCGCCGTCCGCGCGCCGCGCTTCCTGCTGCGTTTCGAGACGGTTCGGCAAGGCCGGCTGGTACGGCCGGGTGTGGAGGCCGCAGGATGACACTCCTCAGCAGTCTGATCACGGCTCAGGCCGCGAGGACCCCGGACGCCCCGGCGGTCCGGCAATGGGATGACGTGCTCAGCTATGCCCAGCTGGTCGAGCGGGCGTGGGCGCTGGCGGCCCGGCTTCGCGAGCTGGGCGTCGGGCCGGAGGCACGGGTGGGGCTGTGCACCCGCCGTACTCCGCTGATGCCGGTGGCGGTGCTGGCCGTCCATCTGGCGGGCGGTGCGTACGTGCCGCTGGATCCGGGGCATCCGCGCAAGCGGCTGGAGGAGGTGCTGGAGGACGCCGGGATCGCGGTGGTCGTCGTGGACGAGCGCGGCCGCGAACTCCTGGACGGCTGCGCCTCCACGCTCGTGGACGCCTACCAGCCGGGGCCGGCCGAGCCGCTGGAGAGCGGCGTCGTGGCGGGCAACGCGGCGTGGGTGATCTACACCTCCGGTTCCACCGGACGGCCCAAGGGCGTGGTCGTGAGCCACGCCAACGCGGTCTTCTTCGTCACCTCGACCGTCGCGCACTTCGGCCTGGACGCGAGCTGCAGCTCGATGGCCTTCTCCGCCCTGGGCTTCGACGCCTCGATCATGGACATGGTGCTCCCGCTGACGATCGGCGGCTGCGTGCAGCTCGTGCCGGACGAGGACCGCGTGGACCCGGCCCGGTTGCAACACTTCCTGGAGGCGCACGACGTCACCTGGGGATACCTCCCGCCCGCGCTGCTCCCGCTGGTGGATCCGAGCCGCCTGCCGTACCTGCGGGACGTGGTGACGGCGGGTGAGCCGCCCCCGCCCGAGCAGGTGGAGCGGTGGTCGGCGCACACGCGCTTCCACAACCTGTACGGCCCGACCGAGCTGACCGTCGTCGTGGTCGGCGGCGAGTTCCACGGCGTGTGGGACCGGCCGCTGCCGATCGGCCGGCCGCTGCGCGGCTGCCGGGCCTACATCGTCGACGAGGACATGAACCTGTGCCCGCCGGGTGTGCCCGGCGAACTGCTCGTCGGCGGCCCGCAGGTCAGCCGCGGATACCTGGGCCGGCCCGCGCTGACCGCCGAACGGTTCGTGCCCGACCCGTTCTCGGCGGAGCCGGGGGCGCGGCTGTACCGGACCGGCGATCACGTGGCGTGGGGGGAGGACGGCCAGATCTCGTTCATGGGCCGCCTCGACCGCCAGGTGAAGGTGCAGGGGCAGCGCGTGGAGATCGGCGAGGTGGAGACGACTCTGCGCGCGCATCCCGGCGTGCTGCAGGCGGTGGTGGACTTCACCGGCGAGCTGGTCGCCTACGTGACGCCCGAGGACGCGCCCGACCTCGCCGTGCTGCGCGAGGACCTGGCGGTGCGGCTGCCGCCGTACATGTTGCCGACCAAGCTGGTACGCCTGGCCATCCTCCCGCTGAACCCCTCGGGCAAGGTGGACCTGGCCGCCCTCAAGGCGCGGTCCCGGTGGGAGCGGGGTACGGCGACCGGGCTGGCCGGGATCTGGGCGCGGGTGCTGGAGGCGCCCGTCCCGGACGACGAGGACGACTTCTTCGAGCGCGGCGGGCACTCGCTGCGGGCGATGCGGCTGGTGGCCGCGGTACGCGCCGAGCTGGGCCGGGCGGTGTCGGTCCAGGACGTGTACGAGGGCCGCACCTACGGCGCGCTGCGCGCGCTCGTGGAGGACGCGCCGCGGGCGGCCGTCGCCGCGCCGCCCACCGGGAGCCCGGTGGCGTTCTCGCCCGCCCAGCGCCGGATGTGGTTCGTCGAGCAGCTGGCGCCCGAGTCGACCGCGCACAACATCGCGATGGCCGAACGGATCCGCGGCCCGCTCGACGTCGCGGCGCTCCGGCGCGCGCTCACCGCCGTGGTGGCGGTCCACGAGGCGTTGCGCTGGCGGGTGGGCTCGCGCGACGGCATCCCCGACGTGACGGTCGCGCCGCCGGCCGAGGTGCCGCTGCCGGTCGACGACCTGTCCGCCGCCGAACTGGCCGCGGCGCTGGAGAAGGAGGCGCGGGAACGGTTCGACCTGGCCGCCGGGCCGCTGTTCCGGGCGCGGCTGATCCGGCTGGCCCCCGACGAGCACGTGCTCTGCCTGACCGCGCACCACCTGGTGTTCGACGGCTGGTCGCAGGACGTGCTCTTCCGCGGCCTGTCCGCCGCCTACCGGGGCGAGCCGGTCGAGGTGCCCGAGCACACGTTCGCCGACTACGTACGCTGGCTGCGCGGGAACGACGACGGCCAGACACTGGGCTGGTGGCGGGAGCGCCTGCGTGACGCCCCGCTGGTGCTCGACCTGCCCAGGGACGCGGCCAGGCCGCCCGCGCAGACCTTCCGCGGCGCCTCCTGCCGGGGCGAGCTGGACGCGGCACTGGGCGGACAGGTGGCCGAGCTGGCTGCGCGGCTGGGCAGCACGCCGTACGCGGTGTTGCTGGCCGCGTTCGCCCGCCTGCTCGCCGGGTTGTCGGGACGTGACGACCTGGTGGTGGGGGCGGCGTACGCGGACCGGCCGCACGTGGCGTTCGAGTCGCTGGTGGGGATGTGCGTGCAGGTCCTGCCGCTGCGGCTGCGCCCTCGGGGCGACTTCGCGGAGCAGGTGACGGCGTGCGCGGCCGAGCTGGGCGCGGCGATCAGGCACCGGGACGTGCCGCTCGGGCAGTTGCTGGAGTCGCTGAGGCTGCCGCGCGACCTGAGCCGCAACCCGATCACGCAGGTCATGTTCAACATGTACAACTTCGCGCAGGCCCATCTGGAGCTGGACGGTTGCGAGAGTGAGCCGTTGCGGCCGGGGCTGCCGGGGGCGCTGTTCGACCTGACGATGTACGTGGGCGAGCAGCGCGGCGGTTACGCGCTGGAGCTGGTCTACAACCCCGACCTGTTCTCGGCCGAGCGCATGACGGCGCTGGTCGACGGCTATGTCGGGCTGCTCGGCGAGTTGCTGACCGGGCGGGCCGAACCCGGCTCCCCCGACGTGGAGCTCCCGGACTGGGACGGCCCCGGGCTGCTGGAGCTGGCCGGCGACGCCCACGCGGGGGCGCGGCGGCGTACCGAGGCGGCGCTGCGGGAGGCGGGGGCCGGGCCGGGGGCCGTGGTGGCCGTCGTGGCCTCCCGGGTGCCCGAGCTGCCGGGGATCCTGCTCGGCGTGCTGGCCACGGGGGCGCGGTGGGTGGTGATCGACTCGGCGTATCCTCCTGCCGTACAGGAGCGGCAGATCGCCGCCGCGGGCGCCCGGCTGGTCCTGCGGGACGGGACGATCGAGCCGCGCGAGGGCGGCGCCGAGCTGCCGGGGTCCGGCTATCTCTCGATGACCTCGGGCACCACGGGCGATCCCAAGCCGGTGGTCACCGCCGAGAGGCCGCTGGCTCATTTCATCTCCTGGTACGTCCGTACTTTCGCCGTCGAGCCGCACGACCGGTTCGCGTTGTTGTCCGGGCCGGCCCACGATCCGGCGCTGCGCGACATGTTCGTCCCGGCCGCGGCGGGCGCCGAGTTGTTCGTGCCCGAGCTGGAGCTGGTCCGCGATCCGGCCAAGCTGGTCACCTGGCTGCGCGAGCACGCGATCACCGTCCTGCACCTGACGCCGCAGCTCGCGGCGATGCTGGCGGGCACCGGCGCGACACTGCCCGACGTACGGCTGGCCGGCGTGGGTGGCGACCTGTTCACCGGCGCCCAGGCGGGCAGGCTGCGGACGCTCGTACCGAATGCCCGGCTCGTCGCCTTCTACGGCACGACCGAGACGCCGCAGGCACACGCCTGGCACGAGCTCGCGGAGCCGTACCCGGAGGTCGTGCCGATCGGCCGGCCCGTCGAGGGCAGCGAGATCATCGTGGTGGCGCCGGACGGCAGGCGGGCCGGGGTGGGCGAGCTGGGTGAGGTGGTGGTCCGCAGCCGCCATCTGGCCTCCGGTTACCTGGACCCGGCGCTGACCGGGCGGCGCTTCGACGGCGACCGTTTCCGTACCGGGGATCTCGGCCGGCGCAACCCCGACGGCACGGTCACCCCGGCCGGGCGCGCCGACGACCAGGTGAAGGTGCGTGGGTTCCGGGTCGAGCTGGGCGAGGTGGAGGCGGCGCTGGCCGCCTGCCGGGACGTACGGGCCGCTGCGGCCAAGGTCGAGGGCGGCACGCTCATCGGCTACGTCGTGCCCGCCGGGCCGGGGACGGCCGCGCATCGGATCCTGGACGAACTGCGCCGGGCGCTGCCCGAGCACGCCGTTCCCACCGAGGTGGTGGTGCTGCCCGCGCTGCCGCTGACGCCCAACGGCAAGGTGGACCGCGCCGCGCTGCGCGGGCGGCCGGTCGAGCAGCCGAAGGCCGACGGCGGCCTCGACGGTCCCACGCAGAAGACCGTCGCCCAGGTGTGGCGGGCCGTGCTGGGCATGCCGCGGCTCGGCCCCGACGACAACTTCTTCGAGATCGGCGGCCACTCGCTGGCCATGGCGGCCGTGCAGGCACGGCTGAAGGCGGCGACCGGCCGCGAGATCCCGATCACGGAACTGTTCAGGCATCCCACGATCCGGACGCTGGCCGCGCATCTCGATGGCGCGGGCGGCAGTCCGGGGCTGGACCGGGCGGCACGCCGCCTGGCCTCACGGCGAGACAGGTTGAGGAACCGCAACGAGAAGGGGATTGCCCCATGACGGACGAGCCCACGGCTGAGCCGATCGCGATCATCGGCTTGTCGTGCCGAGTCCCGGGAGCGGGTGACGCGCAGCAGTTCTGGCGCAACCTCGCCGACGGCGTCGAGTCGCTGACCACCTACACCTTGGAGGAGCAACGGGCGCTGGGCACGGCGGAAAGCCTGCTGGCCGACCCGAACTTCGTGCCGGCCGCCATGGCGCTGGACGACTACGAGGGTTTCGACGCGGCGTTCTTCGGCATGTCGATCAGGGAGGCGGAGGTCCGCGACCCGCAACACCGGTTGTTCCTCGAACTGTCGCACACGGCGCTGGAGGACGCGGGCTACGACCCGTTCCGCTATCCGGGCGAGATCGGCGTCTACGCCGGGACCGGGACGGACACCTACCAGTGGCGCAACATCCGCAGCAACGCCCAGGCCCACAAGAACGCCGGCTGGCTCGCGGTCATGGTGGGCAACCACGTCGACTACTGCGCGACGCTCACCTCGTACAAGCTCGACCTGCGCGGCCCCAGCTACACCGTGCACACCGCGTGCTCGACCGCGCTGGTGGCCTTCCACGTCGCGTGCGAGGCGCTGCGCAACGGCGAGTGTGACATGGCGCTGGCCGGCGCGGCCATGCTGGACCTGCCGCAGGGCGAGGGGTACATCTACGACCAGGACGGCATCGTCTCGCCCGACGGGCACACCCGTTCCTTCGACGCCGACGCCGGTGGCACGGCCTGGGGCAGCGGCGGCGGCGTCCTCGTGCTGAAGCGGCTGTCGGAGGCGATCGAGGACCGCGACAACATCCGCGCGGTGGTCCTGGGCAACGCGATCAACAACGACGGCGCGGGCAAGGTCGGCTTCTCCGCGCCGAGCATGGACGGTCAGGCCGCGGTGATCGCGCAGGCGCTGGGCGTGGGCGGCGTGGACCCGCGTACGGTCACCTACGTCGAGGCGCACGGCACCGGCACGGCGCTCGGCGACCCGATCGAGGTGGCCGCGCTGTCCAGCGTGTTCGCGCAGCACACGACCGACACCCAGTGGTGCGGCATCGGCTCGGTCAAGAGCAACATCGGCCACCTCGGCCAGTCGGCCGGCATCCCCAGCCTGGTCAAGACGGTGCTGGCGCTGGAGAACAAGCTGATCCCGCCGACGCTGCACTTCAAGAGCCCCAACCCGAAGATCGACTTCCCGGTGAGCCCGTTCTACGTCGTCTCCTCGCCGACGAAGTGGGAGCCTGACGGCTTCCCGCGCCGGGCCGGGATCAGCTCGTTCGGGATCGGCGGCACGAACGCGCACGCCGTACTGGAGGAGGCGCCGCCGCGTCCGCCGCTCCCCCGCGAGCGGCCCGCGCACCTGCTGAAGTTGTCGGCCAGGACCGAGTCGGCGCTGGCCGCCGCGCGGGAACGGCTGGCGGCGCACCTGGCCGCGCACCCCGAGACGGACCTCGCCGACGTGGCCCTCACGCTGCGCGTGGGCCGCCGCGAGCTCAAGCACCGGGCCGCCGTCGTCACGACGTCGCCGGCCGACGCGGTGGCCGCGCTGACCGACCCCAAGCGCGTCGTCTCCGGCGCCAAGCCGAAGCGACCCGCGCAGGTGGCCTTCCTCTTCTCCGGCCAGGGCTCCCAGTACGGCGGCATGGCCGCGGAGCTGTACCGGAACGAGCCGATCTTCCGCGAGGCGGTGGACGAGTGCGCGGCCGTCCTGGACGTGCGCGAGCAGATCTTCGCCACCGGCGAGGAGGCGGACGAGGCGCTGCGGCAGACCTCGCTCACCCAGCCCGCCCTGTTCACGGTCGAGTACGCGCTGGCCAGGCTCTGGCTCTCGCTGGGCGTCGAACCGGCCGCGATGATCGGCCACAGCATCGGCGAGTACGCGGCGGCCACCATCGCCGGCGTCTTCACGCTGCCCGACGCGATGCGGCTGGTCGCGGCGCGCGGACGGCTGATCCAGGACCTGCCGCCCGGTTCCATGCTGGCCGTGCAGCTCATGCCCGACGAGATCGCGCCGATGTTGCCCGACGACGTCTCCGTGGCCACCGTCAACGGCCCCGGCACGTGCGTCGTCGCCGGCCCGTCCGAGTCGATCAGGGATCTGGCCGAGATGCTGGAGGAGGAGGGCATCGGCTGCACCCAGCTGCGCACCTCGCACGCCTTCCACTCGGCGATGATGGAGCCGATGCTGCGGGAGTTCCGCGAGCTGGTCGCCGCCGTCGGGCCGGCCGCGCCGAGCCTGCCGTTCCTGTCGAACGTGACCGGCACCTGGATCACCGCCGCGGAGGCCACCGACCCGTCGTACTGGGCCCGCCACGTACGCGAACCGGTCCGCTTCGGCGACTGCGTCTCGACGCTCCTGGCCGACGGCGAATGGATCATGATCGAGTGCGGCCCTGGACGGCAGCTGTCCGGCCTGGCGGGCACCCAGCTGCCCGCCGGCGCGATCGCCCCGCTGCCGTCGCTGCCCGGCCCGCGCGACCGGGCCGGTGACGTCGCGGTCCTCTCGCAGGCCGTGGGCGCGCTCTGGGTGCACGGCGTCGAGCTGAACGACTTCGGCGCCCCCGGCTTCCGCGTCTCGCTGCCGGGTTACCCGTGGGAGCGGCAGCGCGCCTGGATCGACCCCGACCCGCAGGGCGCCTTCTCCGGCGGCGTCGCCGCGCCGCGGCAGGCCGAGGGGCCCCTGCCTCCCGAGCAGTGGTACGGCGTGCCCGTCTGGCACCAGGCGCCCGCCCGTCCGGCGACCGCGTCGCCGATCACGCGCTGCCTGGCCTTCGTGGACGAGGACTCGGCCGCGCTGGCCGACGCCCTGCGCGCCTCCGGCGCCGAGGTCCTGGAGGTACGGCCGGGCTCCGCGTTCAGCGCCTCCGACGGACATTTCACCGTACGGCCCGCCGAACGGGAGGACTACGACGCGCTGCTCGAAGCGGTCGGCGAGATCCCCGAGCGGATCGTGCACGCCTGGGCCCTCACCGGCGGTGAGCGTACGTGGGCGGCGCAGGACCGCGGCTTCTTCGGCGTCCTGGCCCTCGTGCAGGCGTTGTCGGCGGCCCAGCCGCCCGGCGGCGTGCAGCTCGACCTGGTGACCGCCGGCACGATGGACGTCGTCGGCGACGACCTGACCAGGCCGGAGCACGCGACGCTGGCCGCCTTCGCCCGGGTCGTCCCCCTGGAGACGCCGTGGTTGCGGGTCCGCCACATCGACGCGCCCGACCGGGACGCGAACTGGCAGGCGGCGGTGCGTGGCCTCGCCGCCGAGCTGGGCCGCGCGGCGGAGCCCGGCGAGGCCGGGCTGCTGGCCCCGGTCGCCCTGCGCGGCGGGAAGCGGTGGCTGCTCGGATACGAGCAGGTGGAGGTGACGAGCGAGCCGGGCGAGCCGCGCGACGGCCAGGTGTACGTGATCACCGGCGGTCTGGGCGGCATCGGCGTCTCGCTGGCCGAGGACCTGGCGGCGCGGGCCCGCGTCAACCTCGTCCTGCTGTCCAGGACCGGGCTGCCCGGCGGCCCGCCGCGGTCGGCCCGCGAGGCGCGCGCCGCCGAGGCGATCCGCCGGATGGAGGCCGCCGGGGCGCGGGTGCTGACCCTCGCCGCCGACGTGACGGATCCGGCGGACATGCGCCGGGTCAGGGACGAGACGCTCGCCGCGTTCGGCCGGGTGGACGTGCTCGTGCACGCGGCCGGCCTGCCCGGCGGGGGCATGGCCCAGATCAAGGAGCGGGAGGCGGCGGAGGCCGTGCTCCGGCCCAAGGTGCTCGGCACGCTGGCGCTCCAGGAGGCGTTCGGCGAGCTGGAGCTGGAGGCCGTGGTGCTCTGCTCGTCGATCACCGCGGTGGCCGGCGGGTTCGGGCAGATCGACTACTGCGCGGCCAACAACTTCCTCGACGCGCACGCCCGCGCCGGGCAAGGCTGGAACGCCGCCCAGATCGTCAGCGTCAACTGGGGCAGGTGGCTGGAAGTCGGCATGGCGGTGGAGACCGCGGCCCCCGCCGGATTCGTCGCCCTGCAACGCGGCGACCGGATCAAGGCGATCGACCACCCGGTCCTCGACGCGCGGCACGCCGGCGAGGGCAACGGTCTCGACTGGTGCAGCGGCACCCTCTCGCCGAGCACCCACTGGGTGCTGGACGAACACCGCATCGCCGACGTGTCGGTACTGCCGGGCACCGGTCACCTCGAACTGGCCAGGACGGCCGCCGAGGCGGTGCTGCCCGGCAGCGGCCTGGTCGAGCTGCGGGACGTGGTGTTCGTCGAACCGCTGTCGGTGGCCGACGGCGCCACCGCCGAGGTACGGGTGATCTTCACCCCGGAGGCCGACGGCGCGGAGTTCCAGGTGCAGAGCATCATCGGCGGGTCGCACCGCGTCCACGCCAGAGGCACGGCGGCCAAGGTGAACCCGCCGGCCGCCGACCGCGTGGACCTGCGGGCGATCATGGATCGCTGCGTGCCCTCGACGGACGAGCAGGGCGGCGTCCCCCTGTCGGGCCTGCTCACGCTGGGCGAGCACTGGCACCGGACCCTGACCGCCACGCATGCCGGCCGGCAGGAGGCGCTCGGCCTGTTCGAGGCCAACGACGCGCTGCTGTCCGATCTCGACCGCTGGGGGCTGCACCCGGCCCTGCTCGACGTCGCCACCACGTTCAGCTGGGTCGAGGTCGAGGGTCACTACCTGCCGCTCGGCTACGGCCGCATCACCGTGTTCGGCGCCCTGCCCGAGGCGTTCTGGAGCCATCTGCGCATCACCAGCACCGACACCGACGAGGTGCTGGTCGTGGACGTCACGATGATCGCGCCCGACGGCACGGTGCTGGTGCAGGTCTCCGACTACGTCCTGCGCAGGATCGACACCGAGGCCGTGGTGTCCGGGGTCGTCACCAGCGCCGGCTCCCAGCTCGCCGCCCCGGCGGCGGCCACGGCCGACGACGCGGCCGGCATCAGGCCGGCCGAGGGGGCCCTCTCCCTGCGCAGGCTGCTGGCCGCGCCGCTCGGCCCGCAGGTCGTGGTGGCGGCCACCACGGTGGCCGAACTCGTCGCCGGCGTCGGCTCGCTGACCCAGGAGACCGTGGAGTCCGAGCTCGATCCGGCGGCGGTCGCCGACCGGCAGGACAAGGCGCCCGCCGAGGGTTACGTCGCCCCGCGCAACGACGCCGAGGCCACGATCGCCCGCCTGTGGGGCGAGGTGCTCGGCGGCGACCACATCGGCGTCGACGACGACTTCTTCGAGCTGGGCGGCAACTCGCTCATCGCGGTCCAGCTCATCGCCCTCATCCGCAAGGAGCTGGGGGTGCGGCTGCCGATGCGCAACCTCTTCGAGGAGCCGACCGTGGCCGGGGTCGCCGCCCTGATCGACGCCGCCACGGCCGCGGCCCCCGAGCCCGCCCCCGCCACCGGGCCCGCCGCCCAGACCATCCCCCGTCTCCCCCGGAGTTCCGCATGAGCGCAGAGACCAGCACAGACACCAAGGTCGTCCGCAACGACGAGGAGCAGTACTCCATCTGGCCCGCCGGCCGGGACAACCCCTCCGGTTGGTACGACGCCGGTTTCTCCGGCACCAAGGACGAATGCCTGGGCCACATCGAGCAGGTGTGGACCGACATGCGCCCGAAGAGCCTGCGAGAGGCCATGGACAGTGAGTGATGCCTTCCCCGCGTCCTCCGGCCAGGAGCGGATGTGGTTCCTTTCGCGCTTCGAGCCCGATCTGGCCGTCTACAACATCGGGATGATCATGCCGATGGCGGCCAGGCAGCCGGTGGACCCGCGCCGGCTGGAACGGGCGATCGACCTGGTCGTACGGCGCCATGAGGCGCTGCGCACCACGTTCGAGTTCCGGGACGGGCAGGTGGTGCAGCTCGTCAGCCCCGGCGCGCCGCCCACCGTCCTGACGGAGACGGACCTGACCCACCTTCCGCGGGACGGCGCCGAGGCGGAGCTGGCCCGCCTGGCCCAGGCGGACGCGGTGCTGCCGTTCGACATGGAACGGGCGCCGCTGTACCGGGCCAGGCACGTCAAGCTGGCCGAGGACGATCTGCGGCTGGCCATCGTCTTCGACCACACGATCTTCGACGGCATCTCGTCCATGGTCTTCATGGACGAGGTGGAGGAGTGCTACGACGCGCTCGGCGAGGACCGTGCGCCGAAGCTGCCCGAACTGCCGATCCAGTTCGCCGACTTCGCCGTGTGGCAGCGCGGCAGGTTGTCCGGCGAGTTCCTGGAGACCGAGCTGGTCCACTGGCGCGAACGGCTGGCCGGGGTGCCCGCCGACCTCGCCCTGCCGGGCGACCGGCCGCGGCCGGCCCGCCGTACGTATCGGGGCGGGATCCGGCTCGGCACCTACTCCCCCGAGCTGTCGGCGGGCGTGGAACGGCTGGCCAAGGAGCTCAACACGACGTTGTTCACGGTGATGCTCACCGCGTACGCGTCCGTGTTGTCGCGCTGGTCCGGGATCGACGACATCGTGGTGGGCACCCCCGTCGCGGGACGGCTGCTGCCCGAGACCGAGCCGGTCATCGGCATGTTCGTCAACGCGGTGCCGCTGCGCGTGGACCTGTCGGGCGCGCCCAGCTTCCGCGAGGCGGCCACCCGCGTACGGGCGACGGTGGCCGAGGCGCTCGACCATCAGGAACTGCCGTTCGAGCGGCTGGTGGAGGATCTCCAGCCGACCCGGGACCTGAGCGTGCCGCCCCTCTACCAGGTGATGTTCAACCTGGCCATCCGTACCAACGAGGGGCAGATCGCCAACGGCACCGCGAAGGTGGACGTCCAGCTCGACGTCAACATGCGCGACGGGCTGCTGCACACCCGGCTGGAGTACGCGACCGACCTGTTCGATCCGGAGACGATCGAACGCTTCGAGGCGAACCTGCGGACGCTGGTCGAGTCGGCCGCCGCCGACCCCGACCGGTCGGTCCCCACGCTTCCCGTGCTCGCCGCGGAGGAACGTGCGCGGGTGCTGGCCCTCGGGACCGGCGCGCCCCAGGCTGCGCCCGGAACCCTGCACACGCTCATCGAGGCCCGGGCGGCCGCCGCCCCGGACGCCCCGGCGGTGGTCTTCGGCGAGGTCACGCTCACCTACGCCGAGCTCAACGGCCGCGCCAACCGGCTCGCCCGCCGGTTGCGGGACGTCGGCGTCGAACGCGGCCGCACTGTCGCGGTCTGCGCGGAACGCTCGCCCGAGCTGGTCGTCGCGCTGCTCGCCGTCCTCAAGGCGGGCGGCGCGTACGTGCCGCTGGATCCCGAGTACCCGCGGGACCGGCTGGAGTTCATGCTCGCCGACTGCGGCGCGCGGGTGCTGCTGACCCAGCGCCACCTGGTGGTGCCCGGCGGGCCGATCGAGACGGTGCTGCTGGAGGACGACCACGACTTCGCCTCCGGCGACCTGGAGCCGGTGACCGGACCGGACGACGCCGCGTACCTGATCTACACCTCGGGCTCGACCGGCCGGCCGAAGGCCGTGGTCAACACCCATCGCGGCATCGTCAACCGGCTCGCCTGGATGCAGGAGACGTTCGGGCTGACGGCCGGCGACGTGGTGATGCAGAAGACCCCGACCAGCTTCGACGTGTCGGTGTGGGAGTTCTTCTGGCCGCTGCTGCAGGGCGCCTGCCTCGTCCCGGTACGGCCGGGCGGCCACCGCGACCCCAGCCACCAGCGCGACCTGATCAAGCGGCATTCGGTGACCACGATGCACTTCGTGCCGTCGATGCTCGCCCTCTTCCTGGAGGAGGCGAACATCGAGTCGTGCACGTCGCTGCGCCGCGTGGTGTGCAGCGGCGAGGAGCTGCCGCCCAGGTTGGCGGCCCGCTTCTTCGACCGCCTGCCCGGCGTGGAGCTGCACAACCTCTACGGCCCCACCGAGGCGGCCGTCGACGTCTCCTGGCACGCCTGCCGGCCGGGCGAGACGGTGATCCCCATCGGCCGTCCGATGCCGGGTTGCCGCCTGCACGTCCTGGACGAGCACCTGGAGCCGAGGCCCGTCGGCGTGCCCGGTCACCTGCACATCGGCGGCGTCCAGGTGGCCCGCGGCTACGCGGGACGGCCGGGGCTGACGGCCGAGCGCTTCGTCCCCGACCCGTACGGGCCGCCGGGCGCGCGCCTGTACGCCACCGGCGACCTGGCCAGGCTGCGCGCCGACGGGGAGATCGAGTTCCTCGGCCGCATCGACGACCAGGTGAAGGTGCACGGCTGGCGGGTCGAGCTGGGCGAGATCGAGGCGGCGCTGGCCGAGGACTCCCGGGTGCGCCGGGTCGTCGTGGCACTGCGCGACGACGCGCCGGGCGGCCCCGGGCTGGTGGCCTACGTGGACTGGACGGGCGAGGCGAGCCGGCTCTCGCACGAGCTGCGTACCGGGCTGGCGCGCACGTTGCCGCCGGCCCTGGTGCCGCAGGCGTTCGTGCAGGTCACCGAGTTCCCGCTGAGTCCGAGCGGGAAGCTCGACCGCGCCGCGCTGCCGCCGCCCACCGGGCCCGGCCGCGGCGATCTCGGCACCACCTACGTCGCGCCGGAGACGCCGCTGGAGGAGGAGCTGTGCGCGCTCTGGGGCGAGCTGCTGGGCCGTGACCGGGTCGGCGTCGAGGACGACTTCTTCGCCCTCGGCGGGCACTCGCTGCTGGCCGTCCAGCTGATCACCAGGTACCGGGAGGAGTACGGGATCGAGATGGACCTGCGGGTCTGCTTCGAGCTCACCACGGTGACCGAGCACGCGCTGGCCGTACTGGAACTCCAGCTCGGCGACGTCGAGCTGGACGATCTCCTGGCGGAGGACGCGGACGGATGAGCGAGGTGCGAGGGCGGCTCGCCCGACTCAGCCCGGAACAGCGTGCGGCGCTGGAGCGCAGGCTCCAGCGGCAGCCGAAGGCCCGGCCCACCGGCATTCCCGCGCGCAGCGATCCGGACGCGCCGGCGCCGCTCTCCTACGGGCAGGAGCGGCTCTGGTTCCTGCAACAGCTCGACCCGGCCGACGCCTCCTACAACATGTACATGGTGCAGCGGTTGCGCGGCGAGCTGTCCGTCCAGGACCTCGCCGCGGCGCTGACCGCCGTGGCGGCCCGGCATCCGATGTTGCGGGCCCGCTTCCCCGCCGTGGAAGGCAGTCCGGTCCAGGTCGTCGAGCCTGAGCTGAAGCTCGATCCGGTGCTGGTGGACCTGGCGGACCTGCCCGCCTCCGAACGGGAGGCGCGCGCCACGGCGCTCGTGGCCGAGCTGACCAACACGCCGTTCGACGTGGCCACGGGCCCGCTGGTACGGGTGCACCTGATCACGTTGTCGGCGACCGATCACGTGTTCTGCCTGGTCCTGCATCACCTGGTGGCCGACGGCTGGTCCCTGAAGATCATCTTTTCCGAGCTGGCCGCCTGCTACGCCGGGAACGCGGCCGGCCTGGGCGCTCCTTCGGTCGACTACCGCGACTTCGCCGCCTGGCAGCGGGGCCGCGAGCCGTCGCAGAAGTCCCTGGACTACTGGCGCGCCCAGCTCGACGGCGTGGAGCCGCTCGACCTGCCCACGGACCGGCCGCGGCCGGCCGTACGGGTGCCCAGTGGCGACTACTGCGCGCGCCGCATCGGCCCCGAGCTGACGGCCCGCCTGGAGCAGCTGGCCAGGGACGAGCGCGGCACGCTGTTCATGGTCCTGCTGGCCGCCTACCAGCTCCTGCTGGCGGCTCACTGCGGCAGGGACGACCTCACGGTCGGCTCGGTCATCGCCGGACGCGACCGCCCGGAACTCCACGACGTCGTCGGCTTCTTCCCCGAGACGCTGGTACTGCGCGGCGACCTGTCCGGCGACCCGTCCTTCCGCACGCTGCTCGCGCGGACCAGGGCGACGGTCCTGGACGCGTTCGCGCACCAGGACATCCCGTTCGAACGCCTGCTCAACGACCTCGGCATCCGCCGCGACCTGAGCACGACGCCGCTGTTCCAGGCGATGTTCGTGATCCAGGACAAGGCGGCCTCCGCCCTTCCGTTGCCGGGCATCGAGGTGGAGATGTTCGACCCGGGGGCGACCCAGGCGAAGTTCGACCTGATGCTGGACATCACCCAGTTCGACGGCTCGCTCTGGGCGATGTTGTCCTACGCCAGCGACCTGTTCGAGGAGGAGACCGCGACGCGGTTGCTGCGACGCTGGGAACGGGTGCTGGAGACGGTCGCGGGCGACCCGGGCACGCCGCTGTCCGCGTTGCGCGCGGCGATGATGTTGCCCGAGGACCGGCCGCCGGCCCTCGACAACCCGCAGCCGCCCGCGCGCGACGTGCTCGACCTCTTCCACGAGCGCGTACGGCTCTCGCCCGGCGCCCCGGCGGTGAGCCACGGCGCCCGCCGGGTCACCTACGCCGAACTGGACGCCATGGCCACCGCGCTGGCCGGGCGCCTGTCCGAGGCCGGCGTCGGCCCGGACACGGTCGTGGGCCTGCGCGCCGGGCGCTCGGTGGAGCTGATCGCCGGGATGCTCGCGGTCGGCAAGGCGGGCGGCGCGTACCTGCCGCTCGACCCGGCCTACCCGCCGGAGCGGCTGCGGTGGATGGCGGCGGACGCGGGGGCAGCCCTGGTGCTCGACGAGGACGGCCTGCGCGAGCCGGCGTCCCACGTCGGCGGCGCACCCCAGGCCACCCCGCCGGGCTCGCTGGCCTACGTGATCTACACCTCGGGTTCGACCGGACGTCCCAAGGGCGTGGAGGTGCCGCGTGAGGCGCTCGCCTCACGGGTGGGCTGGATGCGGGCGCACTACGAGCTCGGGCCGGGCGACCGCGTCCTGCAGTTCGCCTCGCCGAGCTTCGACACGCACGCCGAGGAGATCTACCCGGCGCTGGCCGCCGGCGCCGAGCTCGTCCTGTGCCCGGACGAGCCGCTGCCGGACTTCCTGAAGACCCCGGAGGGTTCGGCGCTCACCGTGCTGGACCTGCCCACGTCGTACTGGCAGGAGCTGGTGGCCATGGGGGTCGCGTGGCCGTCCGGCCTGCGGCTGCTCATCCTGGGCGCCGACCCGCTGCCCGGCCCCGCCCTGGCCGCCTGGTACGAGTCCGCGCCTCCGGGCGTGCGCCTGATCAACAGTTACGGCCCCACCGAGACCACGATCATCGCGGCCACCGCCGAGATGCACCCCGCCGAGGCGCTGCGCCGTCCGGCCGTGGGGGTCGCCCTGCCCGGCACCACACTTCAGGTGCTGGCCCCCGACGGGCTGCCGGTTCCGCCCGGCGTCGCGGGCGAGCTGCACATCGGCGGCAGCGGCCTGGCCCGCGGCTACCGGGGCGCGTCCGCCCTCACGGCCGAGCGTTTCGTCCCCGGTCCTGACGGCTCGCGCCTCTACCGCACCGGCGACCGGGCCCGCTTCCGCCTGGACGGCAGCCTGGAGATCCTCGGCCGGCTGGACCGGCAGGTGAAGGTGCGCGGGTACCGCGTGGAGCCGGGCGAGGTGGAATCGGTGTTGCTCGCCCACCCGTCGGTACGGCAGGCCACCGTGGTGGTCCGCGACGACCGCCTGATCGCGTACGCCGTGCACGACGGCGGCGACGGGTTACGTGATCACCTGGCCGCCGAGCTGCCCCCGCACATGGTGCCGAGTGTGGTCGTCACACTCGATCGCATTCCGCTGACCCCCGGCGGCAAGATCGACCGGGAGGCCCTGCCCGAGCCGGGTCAGACGCGGACCGCGGCGTACGAGCCGCCGGTCGGCGCGGCCGAGGAGCTGGTCTGCATGGTCTGGACCGAGGTGCTGGGGCTGGAGCGGGTCGGCGTACTGGACGACTTCTTCCAGCTCGGCGGCCACTCGCTGCTGGCCACCAGGACCACGGCCCGCATCGCCGCGGCCATCGAGCTGGAGGTGCCGCTCAAGCTGGCCTTCACCCACCCGACGCCACGCCTGCTGGCCGCGGCGCTGGAGAACCTGGCCGAGGAGGCCGACGAGCGTGGATGAGCGGCGTGCGCGCGTGGAGGCGCGCTTCCGCAAGGCGATCGCGGGCCTGGGCGACGCCGAGGAGATCCCGCGGCGTGCCGGGGGCGGCGATCCGCCGCTGTCGTTCGCGCAGGAGCGGCTGTGGTTCATGGAGCAGTTCGCCCCCGGGACGAGCGCGTACGTGTTGCCCGTGTCGGCCCGGCTGCGCGGCCCGCTCGACACCGAACGGCTGCGGCACTCGCTCGACGCCGTGGTCGCCCGGCATGAGAGCCTGCGCATGACCTTCCCGGCCGGCCCCGACGGGCGGCCGGAGGTACGGGTGGCCGAGCGGGTACGCGTCCCGCTGCGCATTGTGGACGCGCCGACGGAGGCGGCGGCCAGGCAGGTGCTCAGCGCCGACGCCGCGCTCCCCTTCGAGCCGGCGACCGGCCCGCTGCTGCGCGCCACCCTGGTACGGCTGGCGCCCGACGACCACGCGCTGCTGGTCGCGGTCCATCACATCGTCGCCGACGGCTGGTCGGCCGACCTCATCCTCCGCGAACTCCTGGAGCCGCCGCAGCACGGACCCCGGCTGGGTTTCGGCGACTACGCGTCCTGGCAGCGCGAGCGGCTGAGCGGCGCGCGGCTGGCCGGCGACCTGGCGTTCTGGCGCGGCGAGCTGGACGGGTTGCAGGTCCTCGAGCTGCCCCTGGATCGGCCGCGCCCGCCTCGGCAGGGCTTCCAGGGCGGCTGGCACGACCTGGAGCTGGACATCGCGGAGTTCCGCGAGTTGTGCCGGGCCGAGGGGGCGACGCTCTACATGGGGCTGCTCGCCGCCTTCCAGGTGTTGCTGGCCCGCTGGTCCGGTACGACCGGATTCGCGGTGGGTTCGCCGGTGGCCGGGCGGACCAGGCCGGAGTTCGAGGACATGGTGGGCCTGTTCGTCAACCTGCTCCCGCTGCGGGCGCGGCTGGCGGGCGATCCCGGGTTCGCCGAGTTGCTGCGCCGTACGCGGGACGGGGCGATCGAGGTCTACGACCACCAGGAGCTGCCGTTCGAGAAGCTGGTCGCCGAGCTGGACCCCGAACGCGACGTCAGCCGCCCGCCGCTGGTCCAGGTGCTGTTCGCGCTGCAGACCTATCGCGACGGCGGCGAGGGTTTCGAGCCGGACAGCACGACCACCCGGTTCGACCTGGAGCTCTACGCCGCCGAGCGGGGTGACCTGCTGGCGGGGCGTTTCGTCTACAACGCCGAGTTGTTCCGGCCGGAGACGATCGAGCGGCTGGCACGCCGGTTCGGCGCCCTCCTGCGTGCGGTGGTGGCGGCGCCCGACCTGCCGGTGGGGCGTCTGGACATCCTGCCGGCCGAGGAGCGGGAGCAGATCGCGCGGTGGAACTCCACCACCCGGGAGCATCCCGGCGGGACGCTGCACGAGCTGGTCTTCGAGCAGGCGGAGCGGACGCCGGACGCGACGGCGCTGGTCTTCGAGGGCGACCGGCTGACCTACGGCGAACTGGCCGAACGGGCCCGCGCCGTCGCCGCCGGGCTGGGATCCCGTCTGGACCAGCCGGTCGGCGTCAGCATGGAACGCGGGCTGGACCTCCCGGTCGTGCTCCTCGGCGTGCTGGCGGCCGGTGGGGCGTACCTGCCGCTCGATCCGGGCCACCCGGCGGAGCGTACGCGCGGCATGCTGGCCGACGCGGGCGCCGACCTGGTGCTCACGGCGGCGGACGGGCACACGACCCCGGGCCCTGTCGTACGGGTGCACGAGGACAACCTGGCCTACGTCATCTTCACCTCCGGCTCCACCGGACGCCCCAAGGGCGTGGGCGTCTCCCACCGAGCCATCGTCAACCGGCTGCGCTGGATGCAGGACACCTTCCACCTCACCCCGGAAGACCGCGTCCTGCACAAGACGCCCACCACCTTCGACGTGTCGGTCTGGGAACTCTTCTGGCCGCTCATCACCGGCGCGACCATGGTCATCGCCCGGCCCGGCGGACACCGCGACACCGCCTACCTGCGCGACCTCATCAAGACGGAAGACATCACCACCGCGCACTTCGTCCCCTCGATGCTCCAGGCCTTCCTGGAGGAGGAGGACATCCAACCACCGCAACGGATCATCTGCTCCGGCGAAGCCCTCCCACCCGGCATCGACCTCCCAGGACTCCACAACCTCTACGGCCCCACAGAAGCCGCCGTAGACGTCTCCTGGCACCCCTGCCAACCGGGCGAGCCGAACGTCCCCATCGGACGGCCGGTGGACAACACCACCCTGCACGTCCTGGACGAGCAGTTCTGCGAAGTCCCCATCGGAACCCCCGGAGAGCTCCACATCGGCGGCGTGCAACTCGCCCGCGGCTACCTCGGCAAACCGGCGCTCACCGCCGAACGTTTCCTGCCCGCGCCCGGCGGCGGCCGGCTCTACCGGACCGGTGACCTGGCCCGCCGGCTGCCCTCGGGCGAGCTCGAATACCTGGGCCGCACCGACCACCAGGTCAAGATCCGCGGCATGCGCGTGGAGCTGGGCGAGATCGAGGCCGTCCTGCGCGAACAGCCGGGCGTCACGGGCGCGGCGGCCAAGCTCGTGGACGGCCGCCTGGTCGGATACGTCGTCGGCGACACCCCCGACCTGTCCGAATTACTGCCAGATTTCATGATCCCGACGGCGTGGGTACGGCTCGACCGCCTGCCCGTCACCGCCAACGGCAAGCTCGACCGCGCCGCCCTCCCCGCCCCCGACCGCCCGGCCGACCTGCCCTGGGAGCCGCCGCGCGGCGAGGCGGAGAACGCCGTCGCGCAGGTCTGGCAGGAGGCTCTCGGCCTCGACCGGGTCGGCAGGCACGACACCTTCTTCGCCGTGGGCGGCGACTCGATCCGCAGTCTCAAGGTCGTGGCCCGGCTGCGCGCCATGGGCTACGGCGTGGAACTGCAACACCTGTTCACCCATCAGGCGGTCGCCGAACTGGCCGCCGTCCTGCGGCCGCGGCAGGCCGTACCGGAACCCGCGGCGGGAGCCTTCGACCTGCTCAGCCTGGCGGACAGAGAGAGGCTCACGCGATGATCATCGACGCCTACCCGCTCAGCGCCCTCCAGGCCGGGATGCTGTACCACAGCGAGCTGGACGGCGTGACCTTCCACGACCACACCACGCTCACGCTGCGCGGCACGTTCGACGAGGCGGCGCTGGTCAGGGCGCTGGAGGAGCTGTCGGCGCGGCACGAGGTGCTGCGGACCTCGTTCGACCTGACCGGGTTCAGCGAGCCCGTCCAGCTCGTGCACGACCGCGCGGAGATCCCGCTGACCGTCTCCGACGGCGAGCCGGAGTACGGGCCCTTCGACTGGACGCGGGCGCCCCTGCTACGCGTCCACGTGCGGCCCGAGGCCGGCAGGTTCGCGCTGACCGTCTACTTCCATCACGCGATCCTCGACGGGTGGAGCGTCGCGAGGCTGGTCAGCGAGCTGCTGGCGCGCTACGCGACACCGGGGCTGCCGGTCGGGCCGCCGGGGGCGCGCTTCCGCGACCTGGTGGCGGCCGAGAAGGCCGCGCTCGCCCGGCCGGAGGCCGCGGAGTTCTGGCGGGAGGCGATCGCCGAGGCGCCGGAGGGCCGGCTGCCCCGGATGCCCGGCTACCCCACCGGCGGGCCGCGCAAGGTCGAGGTGCTGGCCACGGCGCTGCCCGGCGACCTGGCGAAGGCGCTCACCGAGGAGGCGGCCGCCGCCCGGGTGCCCCTGCGCTCGGTGCTGCTCGCGGCGCACGTACGCGTCATGGCCCTGCTGACCGGCGATCCGGACGTCCTGACGGGGATGCTCACGCACAGCCGTCCGGAGAGCGAGGCGGGCGACGAGGTGCTCGGGCTGTTCCTCAACACCGTCCCGCTGCGCGTGCGGGCCGACGCTGCCGACCTGGTCCAGCAGGTGTTCCAGGCGGAGGTGGCGGCGCTGCCGTACCGGCACTTCCCGCTCTTCGAGATCCAGCGGGCCAGCGGTCGCGCCCGCCTGCTGGACACGCACGTGGACTTCCGCGACTTCCACGTACGCGGTGCCGCCGCCACGCCCATCGAGGGCCAGGACTTCTTCGAGCAGACCGACTTCGCCTTCAGCGCGGCCTTCGTCCGGACGCCCGGCCAGGGGCTGACGCTGACCATCTCCTACGACACCACGCAGTTCCCCGCCGGCCAGATCGCGGCGATCCGGGATCACTACGTCCGCGCGCTGTCCGGGGACGTCGGCATCTCGCCGGAGGACGCGGCCCTGCTCGCCCTCTGGAACTCCACCGCGCACGACCACCCGGGCGGAACCCTGCACGAGCTGGTCTTCGAACAGGCGGAACGGACACCGGACGCGACGGCGCTCGTCTTCGAAGGCGACCGGCTCACCTACCGCGAGCTGGCCGAGCGGGCCCGCGCGGTGGCGGCCGGGCTGGACGTGCGGCTGGACCAGCCGGTCGGCGTCAGCATGGAACGCGGGCTGGACCTCCCGGTCGTGCTCCTCGGCGTGCTGGCCGCCGGTGGCGCGTACCTGCCGCTCGATCCGGCCGATCCCGAGGAACGGCGT
>NZ_BMRC01000005.1:355039-414181 GCF_014648435.1 Nonomuraea spiralis | reverse complement strand
GTCGTACGGGTGCACGAGGACAACCTGGCCTACGTCATCTTCACCTCCGGCTCCACCGGACGCCCCAAGGGCGTGGGCGTCTCCCACCGAGCCATCGTCAACCGCCTGCGCTGGATGCAGGACACCTTCCACCTCACCCCGGAAGACCGCGTCCTGCACAAGACACCCACCACCTTCGACGTCTCCGTCTGGGAACTCTTCTGGCCGCTCATCACCGGCGCCACCATGGTCATCGCCCGGCCCGGCGGACACCGCGACACCGCCTACCTACGCGACCTCATCAAAACCGAGAACATCACCACCACCCACTTCGTCCCCTCGATGCTCCAAGCCTTCCTCGAAGAAGAGGACATCCAGCCACCGCAACGAATCATCTGCTCCGGCGAAGCCCTCCCACCCGGCATCGACCTCCCAGGACTCCACAACCTCTACGGCCCCACAGAAGCCGCCGTAGACGTCTCCTGGCACCCCTGCGAACCGGGCGAGCCGAACGTCCCCATCGGAAAGCCGGTGGACAACACCACCCTGCACGTCCTCGACGGGCAACTCCAGGAAGTCCCCATCGGCACCCCCGGAGAGCTCCACATCGGCGGCGTACAACTCGCCCGCGGCTACCTCGGCAAACCGGCACTCACCGCCGACCGCTTCGTCCCCGCGCCCGGCGGCCGACGCCTGTACAGGACGGGCGACCTCGCCCGCTGGCTCCCCACCGGCGAACTCGAATACCTCGGCCGCACCGACCAGCAGGTCAAGATCCGCGGCATGCGCGTCGAACCCGGCGAGATCGAGGCCGTCCTGCGCGCGCAGCCGGGGGTCCGCGACGCGGCCGTCACGGCGTACGAGCACAGCCTGGTCGGCTACGTCGTGGGCGAGGTGCCCGACCTCCACGACCTCCTGCCCGACCACCTGATCCCGCGCCGGTGGGTACGCCTGGACGCCCTCCCCCTCACCCGCAGCGGCAAGCTCGACCGGGCCGCGCTGCCTCTGCCCGAGGCGGCGGGCGGACGGCCGTACGTGCCGCCGCGCGACGAGGTGGAGGCGCGCCTGGCCACGCTCTACGAAGAGGTGCTGAAGGTGCCCGCGGCCGGGATCCTGGACGACTTCTTCGAGCTCGGCGGCCACTCGCTGAGCGCCCTGCGGCTGGCCGCCCGCATCCGCCAGGAGCTGGGACGGAACCTGCCCGTCGGCACCGTGCTGACCGCGCCGACGATCAGCGCGCTGGCCAGGGTGCTGCGGCAGCCCGAGGACCTCGCGCCGCCGAGCCACGTCGTGCCGCTCAACCCGGACGGCGACCGTACGCCGATCTTCTTCGTCCACGCGCTCGGCGGCCAGGTCTTCCGCTACCACCCGCTGGCCAGCCGCCTCGGCCCCGACCAGCCGGTGTACGCCATCGCCGCGCGCGGGCTCGTGCCCGGCGAGGAGCCGCACGCCACGCTCGACGAGATGGCCGACGCGTACGTGGCCGACCTGCTGGAGGTGCGGCCGTCGGGGCCGTACGTGCTGGGCGGGTTCTGCATCGGCGGGAACATCGCCCTGGAGGTGGCCAGGCGGCTGCGCGAGCGCGGCGAGCAGGTGCCGCTCGTCGTGCTCCTCTACGCCAACGCCGAGGAGCCCGTGGCCGGCGCGTCGCTGGAGGACGACACGGTCCTGCTGTTCCACGCGCTGGCCGGCGGGCCTGAGGAGACCCTCGGACTGGATCCGGCCGAACTCGCCGCCCAGCCGCCGGAGGAACGGCTGCTGGCGGTCATGGGCGCCGCCTCGGCCGCCGACCGGCTGGCCCCCGACACCACCGAGGTCGAGCAGGCACGCCGCTACCTGGCCGTGTTCCGGGCCAACGCGCACGCGGTCGGCGGCTACCGGCACGAGCCCTACGACGGCGACGTCGCGCTCTTCGCGCCCACCCCCGAGGACGGCGGCTGGCCCTCAGTCGCCAAGGGCCGGCTCGCCCACTACGCGATCCCCGAGGAACGCGTCCCGATCCTGTACGAACCCCTGGTCGCCGGAGCGGCCACCGAGATCAGAAGGTGGATGGATCATGGCATCCCCGACCAGTGAGCAGACGAGCCTCTGGAAGTACCCCGACTTCCTGCGGTTGTGGGCGGGCCAGAGCCTGTCGCAGTTCGGCTCGGCGATCAGCCTCTTCGCGTTCCCCGTGATCGCGGTCACCGTCCTGAACGCCTCCGAGGCGGAGATGGGCGTCGTCGGCTTCCTGCTGCGGCTCCCGATGGTGTTCTTCCTCCTGTTCGGCGTGCTGGCCGACCGGGTGCGCAAGCGGCCCATCCTGATCTGGACGGACGTGGCGCGTTTCGTGCTGCTGATGCTGATCCCCGTCGCGTGGTTCGCCGACATGCTCACGCTGGCCTGGATCTACGGCGTCATCTTCGCCCTCGGGCTGCTCAGCACGCTCTTCCAGACGGCCTACCGCAGCTACTTCCCGTTCCTGGTGCCGCGGGAGAACTTCCTGGAGGGCAACTCCAAGCTGCAGCTGACCGAGTCGGCCGCCCAGACGTTCGGGCCCGGCCTGGCCGCGGCGCTGCTGAAGGTGGTCGCCGCGCCCGCGCTGCTGGTCATCGACGCGGTGTCGTACCTGGCCTCCGCGGTGGCGGTGTCGCTGATCAAGCGGCCGGAAGCCCGCCCCGAGCCGGACGACACCACTCCCGGCCAGGTGCACAAGGCGATCTGGCAGGGCATGGGCTGGGTGATGCGGCACGAGCTGATCCGGCCGCTGGCCATCTCCTCGGCCGTGTACTCGCTGTTCATCCTGGGCTCGATGAACTCGATCTACGCCCTGTACGTGATCCGCGACCTGGGCGTGCCCGCGGCGTGGTTCGGCAGCATCCTGGCCGGCGGCGGCGTGGGCGCGATCATCGGGGCGCTGGTCGCCGTCAAGGTGATGCGCCGCTACGCGATCGGCAAGGTGCTGGTGTGGTCGATGGTGTACGGCAACCTGGCGCTCTTCCTCATCCCGCTGGCCATCGGGCCGGTCTGGGCGTCGGTGGCCATGCTGGTCGTCGCGCAGCTGGTCAGCGGCGTCAGCTCGCAGATCTTCTTCGTCACCAACACCACGCTGGTGCAGACGATCACCCCGCCGCACCTCCAGGGCCGCGTGGTGGCCTCGATCTACTCGCTGGGCCTGATCCCCGCCCCGCTGGGCGCCCTGGGCGCGGGCCTGCTGGCCGGCGCCCTGGGGACCCGTACGACGTTGTGGGTGGTCATCGCCGTCGGCGCGCTGGTGCCGATCGCGGCGATGGCCTGGTCGCCGCTGGCCAAGCTCATCGGGATGCCGGCGCCAGACTCGCAATGAGCCGCAGCTGACGGCTGCGCAGCCGCCGGGTGGGCGTGACCAGGCCGACGATCAGCGTGGTCGCGCCCGCCTCCTGGTAGGCCGCCATCCGCTCGCGCACCTTGCCCGCGGGGCCGCACATGGTCATCGCGTCCACGAGCTCGTCGGGCAACATCGCCATGGCCTCGCCCTGCCGCCCGTCCAGGAAGGCTTCCCGCATGCGGGCGGCCTCCTGCTCGAAGCCGAGCGTGGCGGCCAGGCGATTGTAGAAGTTCGTCCGGCGTGAGCCCATGCCGCCGAGGTAGAGGGCGAGCATGGGCCGCATCATGTCGTAGGCCAGCTCCTGGTCCTCCTCGACGAGGGTGAGCACCATGGGCGCGATGTCGAGGTCGGCGCCGTTCAGGTGTTTGGCCATCTCGGCCAGGTGGTCGGGCGGGAAGTGGATGGCCAGCCAGCCGTCGGCGAGCTCGCCGGCCAGCGCGACCATCTTGGGGCCCATCGCGGCCAGGTAGACCGGCAGCCGTTCCTGCACCGGCGAGACGGCCAGCGTCAGTTCCTTGCCCTCGCTGCCGGGCAGGGGCAGCGACATCGTGGCGCCGTCGTGCCGTACGGGCTCGCTCCGCAATGCCTTGCGCACCACCTGGAGGTAGTCGCGGGCGCGGGCCAGCGGCCGTTCGAAGCGTTCGCCGTGCCAGCCCTCGACCACCTGCGGGCCGGACAGGCCGACGCCCAGCCGGGCGCGGCCGCCGGAGAGCTGGTCGAGGGTGGCCGCCGTCATCGCGGCGACCACGGGTTTGCGTCCCGTCATCTGGAGCACGCCGGTGCCCAGCGCGATGCGCTCGGTCTGGCCCGCGATCCAGGCCAGCAGGCCGGCCGGGTCGGTCCCGTACGTCTCGGCCGCCCACACGGACGAATAGCCGAGGGCCTCCGCCTCCCGTACCAGCGCCAGGTGGTCGGCCGGGCCGAGGCCCGCGCCACCCCAGTAGCTCATGCTGTAACCGAGGCGCATCCCATCTCCTCAGAGATCGCGGCGGCCAGGACGTCTGGAGTGTCCTCGGCCAGCCAGTGGGTGGAGTCGAGTTCCCGCAGCGAGGGCCCGTGCTCGCTCTGCCGCCGCCAGCCCAGCAGGCCGCCTCTGGTCAGCGAGGCGTCGCGGGCGCCGTACAGGACGGAGACGGGCACCGGCAGCGGCGGCCCGGGGCGGTGGTGGTAGCCGGCCAGCAGCCCGAAGTCGGCGCGCAGCGCCGGCTCCAGCACCGGCCAGAGCGCCTCCCGGTCGGCCAGCTCCGGCGGGACGCCGCCCAGCTCGATCAGCTGCTCCCAGAACAACCACGACGGCAGCGACGGCAGGCGGCGCAGCAGCAGGGTCACGTCCGGCGCGGCGAACGAGCCGACGATCAGCCGTTCCGGCCGCCCGCCCAGCTCGACCACGCGAC
The DNA here is from genome assembly GCF_014648435.1 of Nonomuraea spiralis. Lineage (GTDB taxonomy): Bacteria > Actinomycetota > Actinomycetes > Streptosporangiales > Streptosporangiaceae > Nonomuraea > Nonomuraea spiralis. The sequence goes on along the minus strand of NZ_BMRC01000005.1, from coordinate 409,462 downwards.
GGCCGACGAGGTAGGCCAGCAACGCCCCGCTGCAGTAGCCGAACAACGTGTACGGCTCGCGCCACCCGGCGAGCTCGCGCGCCAGGTCCTCGACCAGCCCGTCGAGGTCGGTCCGCGGCTCTTCGGCGAGCCTGGCCTGCCGCCCCGGCAGGTTGACCGACCACAGGCCCACCTCGGGCGGGAGGTGTCCGGCGAGCTCGCCCAGCGAGGCCGGCCCCCCACCCGCGTGCGGGAAGGCGACCAGCGCCCGTTCCCCCTCCTTGACCTGGACGAACCACGGCGTCATCGGGCCTCCCCCAGATGCTGGGCCAGTTCGGCCGGCGTCGGATGGTCGAACACGGCCCGTACCGAGACGGCACGCCCCGCCAGCTCCTCCAGCGGCCCGATCAGCCGCACGGCCAGTACGGAGTGGCCGCCGTTGAGGAAGAAGTTGTCGTGCGGGCCCAGGCCGGGTCGCTTGAGCGCGTCCCGCCACAGCGCCACCACCTGCTGGACCAGCCCGTCGCCGGCCTCCCGCGCCGGGGCGCCGTCGTCGGCGGGCACCACCAGCTCGCGATAGGCGATCTTCCCGTTGGCGGTGGTCGGGAGCCTGTCGGTGACGAGGTAGCGGGTGGGGACGGCGTAGTCGGGCAGCCGCGTCCTGGCGAAGCGCCACAACTCCTCCTCGGCGGCCTGGCCGGTGACCTCGACGAAGGCGACGAGCCGTCCGTCGGTCTGCGGGTCGCCGTCGAGGATCACCGCGGCCGTCCGCACCGCGTCGTGCTCGTGCAGTGCCGCCTCGACCTCGCCGAGCTCGATGCGGTGGCCGCGCAGCTTGATCTGCCGGTCGTCGCGGCCGAGGAGCTCCAGCGTGCCGTCGTGGCGGACGCGCGCGCGGTCGCCGGTCCGGTAGAACCTGCCGTACCGGTCGTGCTGCCCGAAGCGCTCGGCCGTCAGCTCGGGCCGGTCGAGGTAGCCCGCGCTCACTCCCGCGCCGGCGACGCACAACTCGCCCGGCACGCCCGGCGGCAGCTCACGGCCCGCGGGATCGGTGACGAAGATCTGGGTGTTGGCCAGCGGCTCCCCCGCGGGGACCGGATCGAGCGGCGGCTCGCGCAGCTCGGCGGCGGTGGACCAGATGGTGGTCTCCGTCGGGCCGTAGACGTTGAACACCCGGCAGCCCAGCTCCAGCAGGTCCCTGGCCAGGGCGGCGGGCATCGGCTCGCCGCCGCACAACACCGTGCGCCCGGCCAGCTCCCGCCGGGCTTCCGGCGCGACCAGCCGCCACGCGGTCGGCGTCGCCTGTACGACCTGGACGCCGGTGTCGGCGATCAGCTCCAGGAACCGGTCCGGCTGCAGTTGGTCCTCGTCCGAGGCCACGACCACGGTGCCTCCGGAGGCCAGCGGCAACAGCAGTTCCAGCCAGGAGATGTCGAAGGAGGTGGTGGTGGACCACAGGACGCTGGTGGGCGCGCCCAGCCGGTCGGCGAAGTCGAGCACCAGGTTCGTCAGGTTCCCGTGCGTGACCTGCACACCCTTGGGCCGCCCGGTGGAACCGGAGGTGTAGATGACATAGGCGATATTTCCGTACTCGACCGGTACGGGTTCCCCCAGCGTGCCGGGCATCGGCGTGACCGGCGTGTCGCCCGCCCACCGCGGCGTGCCCGCCCCGACGACCAGCCGCGCACCCGAGTCGGCCACCTGGTAGGCCAGGCGCGACTCCGGTTGCCGCACGTCCAGCGGCAGGAACGCCGCTCCGGCCTGCCACACGCCCAGCACCGCCGCGACCAGGTCCGCCGAGCGGCCCAGGGCCAGGGCGACGACGTCGCCGGGCCGTACCCCTCGCTCGCGCAGCAGGTCGCGGACCGCGGCCGCGCGCCCCAGCAGCTCGTCGTAGCCGACCTCGCGGCCGCCCTCGCGCACCGCCACGGCCGGGCCCGGCACGATGCGCCCGGCCAGCGTGCCCGGCCAGTCGCGGCGTGTGTCGTTGACCCGGCCGAGCAGCGCCCGGTCGGCCGGCGAGAGCACGTCCGGCACCCGGCCGCGCGCCGCCCGCCGCACCACCGCGCACATCCTGGCCGTGAACGCCGCGATCTCGTCCTCGTCGTGCACCTCGGTGCTGTGCACCATGCGGACGGTCAGCCGGCCCGGCTCCTGGATGACGTTGCACTGCATGTCCAGGCGGCTGCGGTCGATCAGGTTGTCGACGTACCCGGGCACCTCGCCCTGGACGTGCACCTTCTCGTCGCTCCAGGGCCGGTAGTTGAACATGTGCCGGAACAGCGGGACCCGCCAGTCGTCCGTGCCGTGCCCACGGCGGGTCAGCACCGCCTCCACCGAGGCGCCGGCGTGCTCGACACCGTCCGCGAACGCCTCCTCCACGCGCCTGGCGACCTGCTCGAAGTCGTCGTCCAGCTCGACGTGGACACGCAGCGGCAGCGTGCTCACGGCGTAGCCGACGCGCCGGTGCTCCTCGCCCGTCTTGGTGCTGACCGGCATGCCGATCACCAGGTCAGGACCGGCGCCGTGCCCGCGCAACGTCAGCAGGAAGGCGGTGGCCAGCACGATGTTGCCGGTGGTGCGCAGCCTGGCCCGCAGGTCGTCCAGGGCCGCCACCGTCTCGTCGTCCACCTGCCACGAGCAGGTGTGACCGGCGAACGTCGGACGGACCGGCGAGTGCCTGCTCCCCGGCAGCACCATGGCGTCGGGGTCCACGCCGTCGAGCCGGTCCAGCCAGTAGCCGATCGACTCCTCCGACGGCTCCGACGGCTCCAGCATCGGCGCGGGCCCCGCCAGCTCGGGGGGCAGCGTGCCGTGCCCGGTCTGGCTGTCGTAGAAGCGGCCCAGTTCCTCCACCAGGAGCTGCATGGAGGTGCCGTCGATGATGATGTGGTGGCCGGCCAGGCACACCACGGTCCCGGCGCCGTCGGGCAGCGTGAAGTGTCCCACCCTGATGAGCAGGTCGCGGCCCAGGTCGAAGGGCTCGTCCAGGAAGGACCGCAGGTCCGCGACCAGTGTCTCCTCCGTCGTGGCCCGCGTCTCGACCTTGAGCTGGGCGTCCTGGGGCGCCACCAGGTGCCTGACGGGCGTCCCGTCCACCACGGGGAACCGCAGGCGCAGCGCCGGATGCCGCTTGATCAGCCGGTTCACCGCGATCTGCAGCGGCAGCCTGCGCAGCGGTGTCACGAACCTGAGCGCCACCGCCAGGTTCGAGACGCCGCTGTCCGGCGCGAGCTGCTCCAGCACCCAGAACGAGTACGGCACCGCCGACAGCGGACGCGGCTCCTCCACCGGGGCGGGCAACTCCGGCTGCGGACGCGGGACGGGCACACGCTGCAGCGGATGATCAGGGTCGAGCGCGGCCCAGTCCACCCGTCCGCCGCCCGTCCAGAACCTGGCCACGGCGGCCAGCAGCCCGGCGAGGTCGCCGCCCACCGGGATCTCGGTCCCGGCCGTCTCCCGCGTGCCGAGCACGTCCTCCAGCGGACGGTCGCCCGCGAGGAGCGCCGGATCCGGGGCCTGCGCCCGGACGCCCCAGGCGGCGAGCGTGGCGGCCAGCCCGTACGCGGCGGTGAAGCCGGGTGGCGCCTCGACGCCGCGCGCTTCGAGGGCCTCCTCGCACACGTCCACGGCCTCGGTGAACACGCGTTCCACGCCGTACAGGCCGGACGCCTCGGCGGAGCCGGACAGGTGCACCGGCCCCTGCTCGTAGGTGTGCTCGCGGCCCAGTGCGAGGGCGGCCTCGGCGGCGCCGCAGCAGACCACCGCACCTCTCACGGGGTGGTGGACACGTCCCTGCTGCAGGGTGCCGGCCGCGTCGGCGTAGCGGTCCTCCGGCAGCCCGGCGAAGAAGCCGGCCAGGCTCCGCCGTACGGACTCGGCCTCCTCGCGGGTACGGCCGGACCACACCACGACCCGGGGGCGGCCGTCGCCCGGGGCGTGCACCTGCGGATAACCGTCCTCCACCTCAAGGTCGTCAGGCCAGATCACCCGGTGGACCAGGTCGCCGTCGAGCAACGCCCGGTCGAGCAGCCGCAGGACCAGGGTGCCGCGCAGCGTGCCCGGCGGCAGCTCGCCGGCGTCGGTCACGGCCAGCTCGCACTCCCCGGCCAGCAGCGCCGAGCAGGCCTTGCCCACCCCGCCGTACAGCCGGACGGCCTGCGCCCCGGGATCGTGCCCGGCCTCCTCGGCCGCGCCCACCTCCAGCGGGAAACGTCCCATCGCGATCACGGCGACGGGCTGATCGTGCGAGGTCACCGACCGTCCTCACGGATCCTGGCGCGCACGTCGCGGCGGCTGCCGCCGAGCGGACGGCGACGGGCGCCGCCGTCCTGCCTGGCGGGCGCCTCGCCCTGGGTGATCAGGTTCGCGAGCGCACGCAGGTTCGGGTGGGTGAACATGGCGGTGACCGGCAGCTTCAGGCCCAGCGTGCCGGTGATCTCCTCGTGCAGCTCGACCAGGGCGAGCGAGTCGAACCCCGCTTCGAAGAAGTTGAGGTCGGGATCGAGAGCGCGGCCTAACCTGCGCTCCACAAGAGATGCCACCGCGTCGGCCTGGGTCATCCGGCGTCCTTTGTCTCGCCTGCGATCGGACGGGATCACCGTCCACGTCCCAGCAATCTTGCCGAGTGCCATAATCCACCACAAGCCCGTATTTATTGGGATTTCGGACACGCACTGTGGTCATCACCGGGCCGGTAGCACAGCGTGGCCGTCCCCGGACCGGTGTCGATCCTCACCGCATGAGCTGGGCGGTGTTGATCTTCACCTCGAAGACGTCGCGGTACGGGCTCGACCCACCGCCCACGGGCCACAGGTAGGGCAGCGGCTGGGTCAGGTCGAAGGAGATGGTCGGGTTGGTCGGCTGGACGGTGTCGACCGGATAGATGGTCCATCGCGGGGTCGCCGGTTCCGGGGTCCCGGGGGAGGGTTGCGGGTCGGCGGGGGTGGGACGGGGGCCGGGGTTCGTGGGCTGGGACAGCGGCGGGTCGATGTTGACGTAGGTCATGGTCGAACGCGGGCCCACGTTGGGGGTGCTGGTGCCGCCTCCCCCGCCGCCGCCCGTGCCGCCGGTCGACCCGCCGCCGCTCTGGGTGGCCTTGGCGGGCAGGTAGTGGCGGTCGCTGTGGTCGGGGTCGCACGGCTCCGCCGCCCTGGCCGGTGGAGGCGCCCCGTCGGACGCCTTGAGGCGCAGCCCGAGCTCGCCTGCGATCATCAGGGCGTAGTGGCCCGCCAGCGCCTTCTGCCCCTCCTGGTTGGGGTGTCCTGACTGCTGCGTGCGGTTGAAGGAGTTTCCTTGCACCGCGGGGCTCCAGGCGACGCCACGAACGTAGGGGGTTCTGGTTCCCAGCTCGTGGCCGGCGAAGGCGTTCGCGATGTCCAGCATGTCGGTGGCCATCCCATGGTCGGCCAGGACCTGTTGCGCCTTCTTGATGGCAGCGGTCAGCCGAGGGCCGAGAGCGCGGAGATGCGCCCAGTCCGCAGGACGCACCACCCATCCCATCAGGCCTCCAGGTTGGAGACCGTCCGCGAAGGGCTGGGGATAGTTGACCATCATGATCCTGGCCTTGCCGCTGGTGGCGCCGTTCATCGCCCGCACCAATTGCACCAGCCGCGCCGAGATGGTCGACGGTTGCGTCAGCGGACGGACGAACGGCGGACGCGGTGGTTCCGAGTCCGCCCATTCCTGCTCGGAGGTGCGGGTGACGTCGAGCAGCGGCGCGATCTCCGCCTCGATGCTGTTCAGGGTGCTCGTGCTCTTGTCGAGCACGGCCCTCAGCATGGGCCCGAAGCGGGCGTCGTTGCCGCCGAAGCCGGAGATCACCAGGTCGGTGGCGGCGTCCAGCCCCTCGTTCTGCGGCAGGTTGACGCGGCCCTCGTCGTTCTGGCCCACGAAGAAGTGCTCGGTGGCCGCGCCGGAGGAGGCATTGAAACGGACGTCGAAGAAGACCTCGGGATTGGCGCGACGCAGCAGATCGATGGCCTGCAGAACCGCGGCGTTGGCCGAACGGTGACGGAAGTCCTCGTCGTAGTCGGCCTCGCTGTGACCCTCCGCCGGGATGCGGCCGCCGTTGGGCCCTGGAAGGAAGCGCATGGGTTCGGGAAGGAAGCCGCGCTTGTTGTAGTAGTTTCCCGCCCCCTCTCCCGACATGTACGAGTCGCCATTGATGACGATCTTCACGATCCGCTGCCCCGGCCGGGGGACCCCCTGGCGGAACTGGACGGGCTTGTCGTCCCCCCAGAACAGCGGTCCGCCCGGCCCGGTGGCGACCGGCGGGCAGGTGTCGGTCGGCGCGTACCGCTGAGCCAGGTACTGCAGGCCGCCGACGGCCGGGAGGTTCGCCAGCGATTCGGCGTCGTAATCGTCGAGCAGCGGGATGTCGGTGATGGGGGCGGCGCTCGCGGGGGTGGAGCCGGAGCTCGCGACCAGGGCGATGGCGAGGGCCCCCGCGGTGAGGGCACGGGGCAGGGGCCGGCGTAAGGATCTTCGCGTCATGCCGTCAACTATGAGCAACCCTCACTTGGCCTGCCTCCTTCTGGGGAACGAGGCCGCTTCTCCGCCAACTGGCCGCCCGTCCTCCTACGACAGGCCGGTGCCCACCCGGCCGTCGCATATTGCACCAATCGATGCAAAACCGGTAGCGTGCTCGTATGGCAAGGCCGAGATCGTTCGACGAAGACCGGGTCCTGGACACTGCGATGCGCACGTTCTGGGCCAACGGCTACGAGTCCACCTCGACCAGGGACCTGTGCGAGGCACTCGGCCTGGACCGCAGCAGCGTGTACAACGCCTTCACCAACAAGCGCGAGCTGTTCAAACGCGCGCTGACCCGCTACATGGACGCCACCACCGCCGACCAGCAGCGGATCCTCGACGATGACGAGCTGCCGGCGACCGAGCGGATCCGCGCGCTGTTCGCCAGGATCCTCCGGACGGAGGCGGAGAACCGGCGCGACGGCCACGGTCTCGGCTGCCTGACCGTCAACACCACGATGGAGCTCGCCGGCCGCGACCCGGAGATCGCCCTGATGCTGGCCCGCGACACCGAACGCCGGATCGCCGGCCTGACCACGGCCATCAGGAACGGCCAGCGCGCCGGCGACATCGGCTCCACCCGCGATCCCGCCGAGCTCGCCAGGTTCGTCAACGCCGTGATCGCCGGGATCCGGGTGGCCGCCCAGGGCGGCGCCGACGACGCCACCATCGAGGCCGTCGCGGCCACGGCCATGGACGCCCTGGCCTGACCTCTGCTTTTTTCATGCCCGAGTTCTACACCGATTGATGCAAAAAGGAGTCCCCTTGCCCAGAGCCGTCTACGTGCTGGCCATCGGCATCTTCGCCATGGTGACCAGCGAGTTCGCCGTCGGGGGCCTGATGCCCGAGTTGGCAGGCGGACTCGGCGTGACCATCTCCCAGGTCGGCTATCTGATCACCGCCTTCGCGGTGGCCATGGCGGCGGGCGGCCCACTGATGACCGTCGCACTGGTACGGATCCGCCCGAAACCCGCGCTCATGCTGCTGTTCGCCGTCTTCCTGGCAGGCAACGTGCTCGCCGCCGTCGCCCCCTCCTACTCGATCATGATGGTCGCGCGGCTCGTCACCGGCGTCGCCTCCCAGGCGTTCTTCGGCGTCGCCATCTCGGTGGCGGTCCAGCTGAGCCGCCCGGAGATACGCGGCCGCGCCCTCGCCGTCGTCCTGAACGGGCTGATGCTCGGCACCCTGCTCGGCCTGCCGCTGTCCACGCTGATCGGCGGGCAGTTCGGCTGGCGCGCCGCCTTCTGGGCCGTCGGCGCCCTGACCGTCGTCGCCGCGCTCGCCACGATGGCGGGCGTCCCCAGGCTCGGGCGCACCGACGGCGGCGACGGCGACTTCAGGCAGGAGCTCGCGGTCTTCAGGAACGGCCGGCTCTGGCTGGCGCTGGCGACCAGCACGCTCATCATCGGCGCGACCTTCGCCGCCTTCAGCTATCTCAGCCCGATCCTCACCCAGGTCACCGGGTTCACGTCGAAGGCCGTCCCCCTCCTGCTCGTCGCGTACGGCGCGGCCACCGTGGTCGGGAACTTCGTCGTCGGGCGCCTGGCCGACCGGCACACCATCGGCGTCCTGCTGTCCGGGCTGGTCCTCAACACGGTCTTCCTGGCCGGGTTCGCGCTGTTCGCCCATCTCAGCGTCCCGGCGGTGCTCGCCATGCTGGGCGTCGGGCTGGTCGGAGTGACCATGAACCCGGCGATGGCCGTACGGGTCCAGCGCGCGGGCAACCCGGGGCCGCTGGTCAACACCGTCCACGCCTCCTTCATCACCCTCGGGGTGATCATCGGCTCCTCGGTCGGCGGGCTGGTCATCGACCGGTTCGGGCTACGGGCTCCGCTCTGGCTGGGCGTCGGGCTGGCCGTACTGGGGACGGTGTCCCTCCTGCCCGAGCTGGCGCGTACCAGGGCCAGGTCGTCGGCGCAGAGCCCCGCCCAGGAGCACGCCGAAGCCGCCACTCCCTGACCTGGCGCCCGCGACAGGTGGGGCGGTCCACTGAGTGGACCGAACGTTGCCCGTCCACCGCGCCCGCCAACAGCATGGACGCGACGTAAGTGATCGCTCACATACGGCGACGTCCCGCGAGGCGGGCGGGCCGTTCCACGGAAGGACGAGCAGCATGAACGACAGATCGGCGAAGGCCCTGTCCCGGGCCCTGATCGCGGCGGCGGTGGCGGGGGCGGCGGTGCTGGCGCCCGCCGCGGCCGGCGCGAGCGTCGTCCGGGCCGCGGCCGACCCGACGTGCGGGAGCCGGGTCTCCAGCCTGGTCTTCCCCGGCCTTTCGGCCCGGGCCTGCATCTGGGGGACCGGCGCCTCCTGGAAGCAGGCCCAGACGGAGGTCTTCAACGGGACGGGCTTCGCGGTGCGGGTCGAGACCCTGACCGCCGCGCTCGACCCGCTGCCCGGGAACGCCCGGTGCACCGCCATCGACCTCCAGAACGGGCAGACGGCGTTCTGCGCCACCCAGGTCGTGCCCGACAACAACCCCTTCCAGTTCGACCGCGCCATCGGCTCCACCGAGATCAGCGTGCCGGGCCGGCGGGAGCAGTTCGCCTTCTCCTCCCCCTTCGTCGGCTGACCGGGAAGAGCCGGACCGGCTCTTCCCGGTCAGCCGTCCGCGCGACGGCTACTTCTCGGCGATGAACTCGTGGTACCGGCCCATCCAGTACGGGAGCAGGTACGAGGTGCCGTCGTTCTCGCCGTAACCGTCGCCGCCCTGGTCCAGCTTGTACGGGTCGTGGTTCCAGTGGCTGACCACCCGCTCGTCGACCGGGAGCACGGTGCCGCCACGGAGCATGCCGAGCTTCTTCGGGTCGGCGTCCGGGCGGATGTGCTGGCCGAGGTTGACGATGTCGAGGCGCTGGCTGTTGCTCTGCTTCCAGTCGATCATGTTGAGCGGGAACCGCTTCAGCGTGTCGATCGACTGCCGCAGCCAGGGCCCGTTCATCTCCAGCGGGAACGGGCCGTAGGCGTCGGTCCAGACCTGGTCCTTCAGGGTGACGCCGGCGATGAAGTTGAAGAACGGGTTGAGCTCGTACTGCTCCTGCTGCCAGTAGTCGTAGAGGGAACGGGCCCAGGTGGCCTTCAGGCCGGCGTCCTGCTCGTAGCGGAGCAGGTGGTAGTAGTTCATGAAGGCCATCTCGTCGTCGGACTGGTTGCCGCCGCCGACGCCCGGGGTGACCTTGGGCTGCTGGGTGTTCAGGTCGTAGCCGTCCTCCTCGATGAGCTTGGCCTTGGCCTGCGCGTACTTTTCCGGATTTTTCGCGACATGCTCGGCGATCGTGAGGAATGTGATGATCGTCTGGCTGTTGAGGCCGCGTTCCTCCCTCCGCCACGGGTTGCCGTTGAGCTCCTTCGGGTTGAAGAAGCCCCAGCGGGTGGGCTTGCCGTCATGGTCGGTCAAGGAGAAGTCGTGGTCGATCAGGTGGTCGGTGAGCCTGGTGACGACGCCCGCGACCTCGTCCTTCTCCGTGCCGGTCGCGACCAGGTCGTAGTAGAGCGCGTAGAGGAAGTAGTGGCCCACCAGCTCGTCGGAGCTGGCGTCGGTCTTCCAGAACCACTTGCCGTCGGCGCTCTTGGGCCAGCGCGGGACCAGGATCTTCCAGTACGCGTCGCCCTTCTGCTTGTCGCGGTCGTGCTGCTCGTTGTCCTTGATGTTCGGGTCGGTGGCCGTGGTCTCCAGGATCGTCCGGGCGATGAACCCCTTGGGCGCCGGGTTGGTGCCGCTCTGGGTGACGTCGCCGAGGAACTTCAGGGCCTCGAACGCCTTCCGCGCGTTGGCCTTCGCCGTGGCGTCCTTGGTGGCGGCGTACTTGAACACCTCGGCGGCGCCGTACATGCCGGTCCACAGGCCGTCGTTGTCACTCGCGCCCTGGCCGTACTGGGTGAGGTCGCCCGGCCTGGCCAGCCCGATGCCCTCGACGAATCCGTACGGGGTGCGCTTGTGCCTGGCCTGGATGGCCTGCTCGTAGACGGCCGCCTTCTCCGCCAGCGTGGTACGGCGGGCCTCGATGACGCCGGCGGCCGTGGCGGTGCCGAAGTAGGCGTTGGCGTTCCCGTCCACGGTGACGGCGGTGACCGTGTCGTCCGGCAGCCAGCGGCGGCCCTGGCGGTACTCCCAGGTGGTGCCGTCGAAGTGCACGGCGCCCTTGGCCGTGCCGAGCCAGACGTCGCCGTCGGCGCCGGGGGCGATCGCGGTGAAGCCGAGCATGGGCAGGCCTTCGGCGGGGCCGTACTGCTTGAGGGTGGCGCCGTCCCTGAGCCCGAGGCCGGTGGCGCCTGCGAGCCAGAGGCGGCCCTTGGAGTCGTAGGCCAGGTGGGTGGTGCCGACGGCGGGTGAGATCTGGGTCCACGTTCGGCCGGTCGTCTCGAAGACGGCCGTGGCGGTGGCGACGGCGACGGCGCCGGACCTGGCGCGGGCCACGGCGGTGGCCTGGCCGGGCAGCCGGTCGGGACGCCACGAGCCGCCCGGTCCCTTGCGGTAGAGGCGGTCGCCCTGGACGAGGATCAGGTCGTCGCCGCCGACCAGCAGGGCCGTGGCCGGGTCGGTACCGGGCGGGAGCCGGTCGGCGCCTCCCTTGGTGGCGTCGGCCCCGCCCTGGCCCTTGGCCGCGTCCCTGATGGTCAGCAGGCCGTCGGCGGTGAGGGCGACGAGGTCGTCGCCGCGCCAGACGACCTTGTGGGCGGGCGTGGCCGACAGGGACGTCCAGGCGCCCGAGGCGTACAGGGCGACGCCCTTGTCGTGGGCGGCGGCGACCACGCCGCCGGGGCCCGCGGCGAGTGCGGTGATCTTGCCCTGCAGGGCGGGCAGCGTGGCGCCGACCTGGAGGACGAAGGGGTCGACGACCGTCGCGGCCTCCGCGGGTACGGCCGTGGCGGCCGGTCCCACGGTGAGCGCGACGGTCGCGGCGAGCAGGAGGTTCTGGAGTCGTGCCATGGGTGTTCCTCCGGATCAGGGGGCTGCGAGATACAGTAAAGAGTCTTTATTGCATTCGGGCAAGAGTCTTTACTAGAATTCGCGTCATGTCCCAGCATGCGACGCTCACCACCCTGCGCGAGATCAACGCCTCCGTGGTCCTGGAGTCCATCCGGGCCGACCCGCCGATCTCGCGGGCCGAGGTGAGCCGCCGCACCGGCATGACCAAGCCGACCGTGGCCAACGCCCTCGACCTCCTGGTGTCCGCCGGCCTGGTCCGCCAGGCCGAGCCGCCCGGCGAGATGCACTACGGCGCGGTCTACTTCGAACCGGTGCACACGTTGGCCCATGTCCTGGCCCTGGACATCGGCACCCGCTTCGTCCGCGGCGCGCTGAGCGACCTGCGCGGCACGATGCTGGCCAGGCACGACGAACGCATCGACGACTCCGACCCGGCGACGATCCTGCGCGCCGCCGTGGCCGTCCGCGACGCCCTGTCCCCCGGCGGGCCCCCGGGCGGCGTCCCGCCCGGTGGCCCGGCGGGCGGGGGGATCGAGCTGGTCGCGGCCGGGGTGCCGGGTGTCGTGGATCCCGAGGAAGGGGTCATCCGGCAGAGCAACCGGCCCGCGCTGGAGGGCATGGCGATCCGGACCGAGCTGGAGGCCGCGCTGGGAGTGCCCGCCGAGGTCGAGACCGACGCCAACCTGGCGGTCATCGGCGAACACGCGCTGGGGGCCGGCCGGGGCGTCGCCGACTTCGCGTTCCTGTCCATCGGCGCCGGGGTCGGGGCCGGGCTGATCCTGGGCGATCGTGCGCATCGAGGGCATCGGGGGGCCGCGGGCGAGGTCGACGATCCCCCACCCGGGGAGGACGAGCTGCCCGACAGCCCCTCCGGCGACGCGCTGATGAGCTGGGCCCGTACCTGGATCGCGGCGGGTCTGCGCGACGGGGACACCACGCTGCGGCTGGACGCCACGCCGGAGGCCATCTTCGCCGCCGCCTCCCAGGGTGACGGCCTGGCCTCGGCCATCGTCGCCGAGGAGGCCCGGCGGATCGCGTCGCGGATCGCCACCATCTCCCGGGTCGTCGACGTCGAGCTGGTCGTGCTCGGCGGCGGCATCGGGCTGGCCTGCGCGGGCATCCTGCCCGAGATCGACGCCGCGCTGGCGGGCATGCTGCGGCACCCGCCCCGCGTCGAGGTCTCGGCGCTCGGCAACGCCCCCGTGCTGACCGGCGGCCTGGCGCACGGCACCCGCCTGCTGAGGGCGTCGGTCGCCACCCGTCGTATCTCGGCGGCGGCCAAGGTCTCCGGGGCGGCGAAGGCCACCATCACGGGTTCCGGATCGGAGGGACGATGAAGATCACCGTCGTCGGGGGCGGCTCCACGTACACGCCCGAGCTCGTCGGGGGGCTCGCCGAGCTGGAGCTCGAAGAACTCGTCCTCATGGACCCCGACCGGGAACGCCTCGACGTCGTCGGCGGCCTGGCCACCCGGATGCTGCACGACAGGAAGACGCGCGTCAGGCTCACCACGCACCTCGACGACGCCGTCGAAGGCGCGGACGCCGTGCTGCTGCAGTTGCGGGTCGGCGGGCAACGGGCCCGGCACGGCGACGAGACCTGGCCGCTGGAGTGCGGCTGCGTCGGCCAGGAGACCACGGGCGCGGGCGGCCTGGCCAAGGCGATGCGGACCATTCCTGAAGTGCTCCGCATCGCCGAACGGGTCCGCGTCCTCGCCCCCGACGCCTGGTTGATCGACTTCACGAACCCGGTCGGCCTCGTGACCCGCGCCCTGCTCGACGCCGGTCACCGCGCCGTCGGGCTGTGCAACGTGGCCATCGGGTTCCAGCGCCTGTTCGCCCGCCTGTACGGCTGCGCGCCGTCGCAGCTCACGCTGGGACATGTCGGGCTCAACCACTTGTCGTGGGAGCGTTCCGCGTGGGTGGACGGGGTCGACGTGCTGCCCGGACTGATCGAGCGCCACGCCGCCGCGCTGGCCGGCGAGTGCGAGCTGCCCGCCGAGCTGATCACCGCTCTGGGCGTCGTGCCCTCCTACTACCTGCGCTTCTACTACGCGCACGACCAGGTGGTGGCCGAGCAGCTCGGACGTCCGACGCGGGCGCAGGAGGTGCTGGAGCTGGAACGGCAGCTGCTGGCGATGTACCCGGCGCTGAACGACAAACCGGACCTCCTGGAGCAGCGGGGCGGGGCCCACTACTCGACGGCCGCGGTCGATCTGCTCGCCTCGCTGCTCGACGATCGGGGGGACGTCCAGGTGGTCAACGTCCGCAACGACGGGACCCTGCCCTTCCTGCCCGCGTCCGCGGTGATCGAGGCGCCGTCGCAGATCACCGCCGCCGGGGCCGTGCCGCTGGCCGTACCCGAGGTGGAGCCCTTGCAGGCCGGGCTGATCGCGCACGTCAGCGCGTACGAGGAGCTGGCGGTACGGGCGGCGTTACGCCCTGATCGGGCGCACGTGGAGGCGGCGCTGCTGGCGCATCCGCTGGTCGGGCAGTACGACCTGGCGCAGGGGCTCGCCGACCGCCTGCTCGCGGCCCACCAGGTCTGGGCCTCGTGACCCGGCCTGCGGTCCTGGCGGTCGACGCGGGCAACAGCAAGACCGACGTCGCCCTGGTCGGCTCGTCCGGCGAACTGCTCGCCTGGGTGCGCGGCGGCGGCTTCCAGCCGCACGGGCCGAAGCTTCCCGCCGCGATCGGCCTGCTCGCCGACCTCGTGGCGGCGGCCGTACGGCTCGCGCAGGACGGCGGCGCCCCCTCTGACGGCGCCGGGTACGTGGCCCAGCGGGTGTCGGCGTTCCTGGCGCACTGCGACCTGCCGATCGAGCAGGAGATCCTGCAGACGGCCGTCGAAGCGCGGGGGTGGGCGCCCGCGGTCACCGTGGACAACGACACCTTCGCGATCCTGCGGGCGGGGGCGGGCGTGCCGTACGGCGTGGCGGTCGTGTGCGGCGGCGGGATGAACTGCGTCGCGCGCGGCCCCGACGGGCGGGTCGCGCGCTGGCCCGCGCTGGGGCGACGTTCGGGCGACTGGGGCGGCGGCGAATGGCTGGGCGAGGAGGTGTTGTGGTGGGCCGTGCGCGACGAGGACGGACGCGGACCGCGCACCCTGCTGCGCGAGGCCGTGGCCGGCTGGTACGGCCTGGCGGACGTCACCTCGGTGTGCGTCGGCTTCCACCTCGGGCACCTGCCCGAGGAACGGCTGCACGAGCTGGTGCCGGTGTTGTTCGAGGTCGCGGGACGGGGGGACGCCGTCGCCGTCTCTCTGGTGGAGCGGCTGGGCGACGAGGTCGCCGCCTGGGCCGGCGCGGCGCTCGGGCGGCTGGACTGGGGTGAGGTGAGCGTGCCCGTCGTGCTCGGGGGCGGGGTGCTGACCGGCGGGGACGCCCGGCTGCTGGCCCGGATCGGCAAGGGCCTGCCGGGGGTGGACGTACGGGTGCTGGACGCGCCGCCGATCGTGGGGTCGGCGCTGCACGGGCTGGACCGCCTCGGAGCGACCTCCGAGGCGGTGGAACGGCGGCTCAGAGCCGGGTTCGCCACTCGGCGGCCGTCATGCCCATGAACAGAACCGTGTCCTCACGCTTGAGCTCGGTGAAGCCGAGCTTCGTGTAGAACGCGACGGCCCGGGTGTTGCGCGCGGAGACGCCCAGGTGGACGCCCCGGGAGCCGCGTTCGTCGAGGGCCTGGAGGAGCCTGGCGACGAGCCTGCTCCCCCAGCCCGCGCCCTGCCATCGGGGCAGCAGGTCGATGTGCAGGTGCGAGGGGTGGTTCGCGACGATCTCGGCGGGGGCCGGCCGAGGGGCGGCGAGGTGTTCGGCCAGCCAGCGTTCGGGCTCGGTGACGTGCCGGTATCTCTCGCGGAGCGGCGGCCACCACAGGCGTTCGCAGTCGGCCTCGAAGTCCCGCGTGTCCAGGGCCCCGAGGACGTAACCGCCGGGACCGCCCGCGGGACGCCCCCTGTCGCCGCTGTCGCCGCCGCCGTCGCCGCTGTCGTCGTCGCTGTCGTCGTCGAGCACCCAGGCCAGGGACGGCTGCAACGCCAGGTAGGGGCCCACGAAGATGTCCGCCAGCAGGTGGCGTGTCGGGTAGACGGCTGAGGCGTCCTGGCCGTCGAGGCCGGTACGAAGGCAGACTTCGTACAGAGCTGTTTCGTCGCCCGGTCGGTATGTCCTGATTCCCATGAGTCTAGTAAAGACTCTTGCCTAGATGGAATAAAGACTCTTTACTGTCTTCATGAAGTCAGCAGGCTTTGCGGTCCGTGGGGTCATCGAAGGGTTCTACGGACGGCCATGGAGTCACGAGCAGCGGCTCGACCTGCTCGGCTTCCTCGGCGCCCGGGGCATGAACACCTACGTCTACGCCCCCAAGGCCGACCGGCCGTCGTGGCGGGAGACCGGTACGCGGGGGCTCGGCGAGCTGGCCGAGCGGGGCAGGCAGGCGGGGGTCGACGTCGTCTACTGCCTCTCGCCCGGCCTGTCGCTGCGCTACTCCGACGCCCGTGACGTCCGGACGCTGTGCGAGGCGTTCGAGCGGGCCATGGAGGCCGGGGCCGCCGGGGCGGGGCTGCTGCTCGACGACATCCCCATGCGGCTGCGGCACCCCCAGGACGTCGGCGCCTTCGACGACCTCGCCGAGGCTCAGCTCGCGCTCGTCGACGCCGTCTTCGCGCGTACCGGACGGCTGATCGTCTGCCCCACCGTCTACTGCGGCGACGCCGACGACCCCTACGTACGGGCCATGGGCCTGATCGACGCCCGGGTCGAGCTGTTCTGGACCGGCCGGAGCATCTGCTCCCCCACCATCGACCTGGCCGACGCCGCCGCCGTCGCCCGGGCGCTGAACAGGTCCCCGATCTACTGGGACAACTACCCGGTCAACGACGTCGCGATGGGCCACGAGCTGCACATCGGCCCGTACCGGGGCAGGGACAGGCACCTGTACCGGTTCGCGACCGGGGTGGTGGCCAACGGCATGGAGCTCTACGAGTCATCGAAGATCGCCTTCGCCACGGTCGCCGACTACCTGCGCGACCCGGAGGGCTACGACCCGGAGGAGAGCTGGGAGCGGGCCCTGGCCGACGTCGTCGGCGACGGCGAGGACCTGGCCGCCTACCGGGTCTTCGCCGACAACGTGCGCGGCTCCTGCCTGGAGCCGCACGACGCGCCCAGGCTCACGGGGGTGCTGGAGCAGTGGGCGTTCGAGCGCGAGTCCGGTGACGCCGCGGCGGCGGGGCGGCTGCTCGCCGTACACGCGCAGGAGCTGCTGGACGCGGCCGGGCATCTGCTGCGCGGGCCGGTGCGGCGGCGCGCGCTGGTGGAGGAGGCCCGGCCCTGGCTGGAGGAGTTCGAGCGGGGCGCGCTGGCGTTGCTGGCCGCCGCTCGACAGGACGTACGACCGCACCCCCGTCGCCCCGCCCGCAAACGGGTGTTCGGCGACTGTCTTGAGGAGTTGTCATGGTGAACAGGACGGCCGGGGCGCTCGCCCTGGTGTTGCTGGTGTCGGCCTGCGGTGGCGGCGGACAGAGCTCGGCCACCGACAAGGTGTTACGGATCGCGATGAGCTCCCCCGGCGAGGAGCAGATCAAGGTCTGGAAGGACGTCGCGACCCAGTACGAGAAGACGCATCCGGGCGCCAAGGTCGAGCTCAACTTCCAGGAGGACGACCTCTATCAGACCATCGGCCTGCAGAACCTGCTCAACGGCCGGCAGGCGCCCGACATCTACTTCGAGTGGGCGGGCGACCGGCTGCGCACCCGGGTCAAGGACGGCTTCGCGGCCGACATCTCCGCCCAGGTCACCGGAGGGCCGCTCAAGGGCGTCATCCCGGACGAGGCGTACAAGCGCACCACGGTCGACGGCAAGACGGTCATGGTGCCGTTCGCGGCCGACGTGACCAACGTCCTCTGGTACAACACCAAGATCCTGGCCGACGCCGGGGTGCAGCCGCCCAAGACGTTCGAGGAACTGCTCACGGCCTGCGACACGCTCAACGCCAAGGGCCTCACCCCGATCGCCTCGGGCAACAAGGACCTGTGGGCCGCCGGCAACTGGCTGTCCCACCTGGTCTCCCGGGTCGTCGGCGAGCAGTCCTACCAGGACGTGTTGTCGGGCAAGACCCCCATGGCCAACCCCGACTGGGAACGCGCGCTCGGCTACGTGGCCCAGCTCCGCGACCACAAGTGCGTCAACAGCAGCGCCAACGCCGCCAACGACAACGAGGGCGCGCAGCTGTTCTTCCAGGGCAAGGCCGCCATGCATCCGATCGGGTCGTGGCTGGTCAGCTGGGCCCTGGACGAGGCGCCCAAGCTGAACTTCGACTACGTCAACCTGCCGGCGATGACCGGCGGCGCCGGTGACCAGGACAGCGTGATCGGCGTCGTCACCGGCTACGTGATCAACGCCAAGAGCAGGAAGGTCAAGGAGTCGGCCGAGTTCCTGGCATTGCTGAACTCTCCGGCCAACGCCGCCGCGTTCGTCAAGGCGGGCACGGTGCCGCAGGCCAAGGCGGAGGGCGCCGAGCAGGTCGACGCGCGTACCACCCGGCTCAACGAGCTGCTGGCGGATGCCAGGACGGTGGTCTCCCCGCCCGACACCGGCTACGACCTCAAGCGCGCCGACGCGCTCTACCGCGCGCTGGCCGCGGTGCTCGGCGGGGCGAAGTCTCCCAAGGAAGCGCTGGCCGCCGCGGGATGAAACGCAAGCTCATACCGTACGCGTTCGCCGCCCCGGCGCTGCTGGTGTTCGGCTTCGCGGTGCTCGCGCCCGCGCTGGCGACCGGGGCGTTCAGCCTGACCGAGTGGACCGGTTTCGGGCCGATGGAGTTCGTCGGCTTCGACAATTTCCTCAGAGCAGCCCAGGACACGATATTTCTGGACTCGTTCGTTCATGTCGGCATCTATATTCTTGTCACGATTGTCGTGGAAGTCGCCGTGGGTCTCGTCCTCGCCGGGCTGCTCGTCACCCGGCGCGGCGGGGCGCCCTGGTTCCGGGTGGCGCTGTTCACCCCGGTCATGTTGCCGATGGTGGTCGTGGCCGTGCTCTGGGCGTTCGTCTACAACGCCGACTTCGGGCTGGTCAACGCCCTGCTTGAGGTCGTCGGCCTGCCGGGCAAGGTCTGGCTGGGCGACGAGAGCACCGCGCTGCTGGCCGTCTGCGCGGTCTCCGGCTGGGTGTACGCCGGGTTCTACATGGCGATCTTCTACGCGGCCTTCGCCCAGATCCCGTCGGACGTGGTCGAGGCCGCCCGTCTCGACGGCGCCGGCGAACTGGCCATCTTCCGCCGGATCAAGGTGCCGATGATCAGGGACGCGGTCGAGGTCTGCCTGCTGCTCTGCGTCACGGGCGGTTTCCAGACGTTCGACCTGTTCTACGTCATGACGGGCGGCGGGCCGTACAACGCGACGGAGATCCCCACCACCTACCTGACCCGGGTCGTCTTCCGCGACGGCGAGGTCGGCTACGGCTCGGCCATGGCGGTGCTGATGACCGCGGCCGTCGTGCTCATCGGGCTGGCCTTCATGCGCCTGCGCAGGAGGACGGCCCGATGAGAAGGCTCACGACCGTGCTGCTGGCCGTGGTCTCGGCGGCGTTCTTCCTGCCGTTGTTGTGGATGGTCGCCTCCAGCTTCAAGTCCAACGCGCAGATCTTCGCCGACCCGTTCGCCCTGCCCGCGACGCTGGACTTCGGCCGCTGGGCCGAGGCGTGGGAGGTCGGCGGCATCGGCGGGTACGCGCTCAACAGCGTGATCGTGACCTCGGTGTCGGTGCTGCTGATCCTGGCGCTGTCGTCGGCGGCGGCGTTCGCGTTCAGCCGGTACGAGTTCCGCGGGCGCGGGCTGCTCATGGGCCTGCTGGCGCTCGGGCTGCTGCTGCCCTTGCAGTCGTACTTCATCGCCCAGAGCACGATGTTCACCGAGCTGGCGCTGAGCGACACCCGTTGGGCGTTGATCATCCCGTACGTGGCCATGGGGTTGCCTCTGGCCACGTACCTGATCAAGGTCTACCTGGACGCGCTGCCGCGCGAGCTGTTCGAGGCCGCGCACATCGACGGCGCCTCCGACCTGCGGGTCTACCTGCTGATCGCGCTGCCGTTGTTGCGGCCGGGGCTGGCGACGGTGGCGGTGTTCTCGGCGCTGTCGTGCTGGAACGAGTTCCTGCTGGCCCTGCTCTACATCCAGGACGACTCGCTCAAGACGATCCCGACCGGCCTGCTGGCCTTCTCCAGCCGCTACGTGACCGACTACGGGCTGCTGTTCTCGGCCCTGTCGATCATCACGCTGCCGATGATCGCGGTCTACGTGGTGTTCAACCGCCAGGTGGTGAGCGGCATCACGGCGGGCAGCCTCAAGTAGGACGACGAGCCCCGAAGTCGCCCGTACCGCCACGATGAGGTGGCGGGCGCGGGACGACCTCGGGGCGTGCCCTGTGTGCTCGGGACGCCGGGGGGGCGTATCCCGTGGTCAGGAGCCGTCCGCCAGTGTTCCGATCGCGGCCACGGTGTGCCCGCCCGCGGCCTTGCACGTCCACAGCGCCGCCCCACGCACCCGCTCCGGATGCAACCCGAAAGAATGCGCCGGACAGGTCGGCCAGATCCTGCCCTCCTGCTCGGCGATCACCTCCTGGGCGAGATCGGCGATCAGCACGAGGGTGGCGACCGGTTCGTGCGCTTCGTCCGCACGCAGCCCGTAGCTGGAGTACTGCCCCTTGTACTCGACGCGCAGGTAGCCCAGGTCGTCCCACTCCGGGGAGTCGAAGCCGAGCCGCCCGGGGACACCGGTCGCCTCCATGTCGCGTCGAACGGCGAGCACCGCGCCGTCCAGCACCTTGTTGGTGGTCATATCCCCCATCCTTACGGACTTCCACCTCTGTCGGGGCCGAACGCCGATACGCGCAGGAATTGAATTCACCGGCGGACGGCCGCTTTCCGGGCCCGGCTTGACAATTTCCGAAACAGCCATCTGCAAATCAGCCACATTGGGCCCGAATTTCAGAGCAGCAATCCCCGGAGAAGTCAACCGCGCTTTTCGTGTGGCCTGTCCCGGTAATGCGTGATATCAAATTGGGCGTCAATCCTCGCCATTCCCGGAAGGACCACGCCATGAACGAGCCGTCGGCCGACGCCGCCTGGCACGTCGATCGTCGCTGCACCAACTGCGACACCGCCCGGCAGCTGGCCCCCGAACTCCTCGCCGAGGTCGCCGGGCGTTCCGCGGTCGTCCGCCAGCCGCGCACGGACGCGGAGGAAAAGGCGATGTACGCCGCGGCGTTCGCCTGCCACACCCGATCGATCCGGCGCGGCACACGCGGGCCGGACCCCGCGCTCGACCCTTTTCCGCTGCCGCTCACCGAGCACGTGCACCTGTGCGGGCACAATTCGCCGCACACCGCAGGCGCGAACGCCTATCTGCTGCGCCGCCCGGCCGGAAACCTGATGATGATCGACACGCCGCGCTGGAGCAGCACCCTGGCCGCGAAATACGCCGCGCTCGGCCCGATCACCGACGTGCTGCTCACCCATCGCGACCACGCCGCGCACGGCCGCCAGTACGCCGACCGTTTCGGCGCCCACCTGTGGGTCCACGAGGGAGACCTGTCCGCCGCCCCGGACGCCGACCGCGTTCTCCGGGGCGCCGAGCCGGTCGAGATCGCCGACGGCGTGACGGCCCACCCGCTGCCCGGACACACCGAGGGCAGCACGCTGTACGTCGCCGACGAGACGTACTGCTTCAGCGGCGACAGTTTCTACTGGTCCCGCACCCTCGGCGACCTGGCCGTCGCCGAGTCGGTCACCTGGTACTCCATCACCGAACTGGCCACGTCGCTGGCCCGTACGGCGCCGCGGATCCGCTTCGAATGGCTGCTGCCCGGCCATGGCGACCGCAGGCGGCTGCCCGCCGGGGAGTTCGCCCGCCGGATGCGCGACCTGGCCGTCCGCACCGCGGCACTCGCGCCCCGGCCGATCGACTTCTCCGCGCTGTCCTGGTAGGCCTCGCCGAACGTACACCGCCTTGATCCCGTGTTTCGGGTTCGTGGTGAGATGGCAGCCATGGATACGGTTCTTCGTAAGGCGTCGGAGTCATTTGGGGTGCCGCTCTCGGAGGCGGTCGATCTGGGAGGGTCTTCGCGGTCCACGGTGATCCGGTGCCGTACGGGTGACGGGCGGAGCGTGGTGATCAAGGCGTACAAACCGGATGCCTTCCGCCATTTCACCGCGGAGGCCGCCGGGCTGGCGCTCGGCGCGGGCTCGGGCCCGCGGTTGCTCGCGGTGGACACCGCATATCCGCTGCTGGTCATGGAGGACCTCGGCGAGGCGCCGAGCCTGGCCGACGCGCTGCTCGGGGAGAACCCCGGAACCGCCCGCGCGGCCCTGCTCGCCTGGGCGGTCGCCTACGGCCGGCTCGCCGCCGAGACCACCGGGCGCGAGGACGAGCTCGCCGCGCTGCGCGCCCGCTACGACCGGGGAGAGCAGCAGTGGGGCGAGGACCCCGCGCTCCGTGCGGCGGCCGAGGCGCTGCCCGGCGTGCTCGACGCGCTCGGCGTGACCACCCCGCCCGGCCTGGCCGCAGAGTTGGCACCGATCGCCGATCTGGACAAGGGGCCCTACCCGGTCTACTCCCCCGGTGACATCTGCCCGGACAACAACCTCATCTTCCCGGGCGGCATGCGTCTGCTGGACTTCGAGGGCGCCGGCTACCACTCCGTGTTCCTCGACGCCGTCTACACCCGCATGCCGTTCTCCACCTGCTGGTGCGTCTTCCGGCTGCCCCCGGCGATCCAGGAGGAGATCGAGTCCGCGTACCGGTCCGAGGTGGCGAAGGGCCACCCCGACCTGCTCGACGACGAGGTGTGGCGGGCGGGCATGCGGCTGGGCACGATCGCGCTGACGGTGCAGATGACGACGCTGGTGCCGCGCGTACTGGCCGGGGACCGGCCGCTGCATCCCACGCGGCAGGCGCCGAGCATGCGTCAGCTGTTGCGTCACCGCTGGCAGGCCCTCCTGGCCGACCTCCCGTCCGACTCCGCCGTCGCGGAGGCCATGCGCGGCCTGCTCGCGGCGACGGAGAAGTGGGACTGCCCCGCCCTGCCGCCGTATCCGGCGTTCGCCGGCTGACCGGCCGGCAGGCGCTCTGGCGTCTTTCAGTCACTGGCCGCTGCCCGTTACGCAGATTTAGTACGGTATGTCGTCTGCGTAACGGAAGTGGCAAAATGCAACGCATGATGCTCAGGTGATGAGAGGCGCGCTGTTTGAACGACGAGTTCCGGCTGACCATCGAAGGGTTGGCCAAGGAGTACAACCGGCAGGCCGGAGAGCTGCGCGCGGCCTACGGCAGGCTCTCCGAGCTGACGGGGACCGCCGAGTCCGCAGACCGCCTGGTCCGCGTGACGGTGGGCCCGCGTGGTCAGGTGCAGGAGATCGAACTCGACCCCCGGGTGTACCGCAAGCTCGCGCCGTCGCAACTCTCCCGCGAGATCCTGCAGCAGATCGGCGCCGCCACGGAACAGGTGGCCGACCTGACGAAGGAACTCATGGCGCCGTTCATGCCGGAGGGGCTGCCTCTGGAGGAGGTCCTGGGCGAGGGGGCGAGCATCGACGCGTTCCTGCCCCGGCCGGTGGAGCTGCCGGCCGAGGACGGGGACGTGCGTGGGTGACACCCGCGCCGGCGGCTACCTGGCCGTCTTCAGCGGCCTGCGGTCACGTTCCGCGCAGCTCGACGACAGCGTCGAGCGCGCGTGGGAGCTGAAGGACCGGCTGTCCGCCGTCTTCGCCCACGAGGGCAACCCGCTCGGCGACGACCAGTACGGCGCGGAGCTGGAGAAGAACCAGTGGATCATCGAGAACGGCATCCTCGTGGCCTTCGACGAGTACATCGCCGAACTGGAGGACCTGCGCGACGGATTACGGGCCAGCGCGACCAATTACCAGGACGCCGAGGGCTACGGAGATCCCGGGTACGGCACCGGTGACGACCCGGCCTACCCTCGGGGCGGGTGAGCCGCCGTGGGATTCGACGGTTTCCTCGTGCCCGACTGGGCCAAACCGTTCGTCGGCTATGCCGTCGGCATGGACTGGCCCGAGGGCGACGAGGACGGCTGTTTCCGGCTCGCCGACGCGTGCGCGGCCACCGCGCAGGACGTCCTGGACGGCTGGGGTCTGGCGGACTTCACCCGGATCGGCGACGACTGGGACGGCGACGCGCTGAAGGAGTTCGTCACGCGGGTCCAGTCGGTGTCGGACCCGGCGCTGGTCAAGCTGATCGAGCAGCTCGTCTCGGCCGCGCTCCGGTACAACGATCTCGGCGTCCAGGTCCAGTACACCAAGCGGATGATCGAGGTCTCAGTCTGGTTCCTGATCTTCCAGATCATGTGGTTGCTGGCCGCCACCGCAGGCCCCTGGGGACCGGCGGCCGCGGCCATGGTCGGCGCCCGGGTGCAGCTGACCCGGCTGGCCATCGCCCAGCTCGCCAAGCGGCTGCTGATCAACATCGCCCTGTTCGGCGGCCTGATGGGCGGCATGGACCTCGCGGTGCAGGCGTCCCAGTCCCGGCGCGATCACCTCGACTGGGAACAGATCATGGCGTCGGCCGGCACGGGAGCACTCCTGGGCGCCTTTCTGACGGGCTTCACCGGGATCGTGCCCGCCAGGTCCATGTGGGGGCTGATGGGCCGGTCCGGCTTGGCGAGCAGCGCCACCGACCTGACCACGCAGATCAAGAGCGGGCAGCCGCTCGACCTGGACAGGCTGTTGAAGAGCTTCACCTCGGGCGTGCTGGGCGGCGCGGACGCCCACTGGGCGAGCTGGAGCCCGTTCGCGCAGGGCAAGTCGGGCCCGGGGCCGTCCGGGCATCCGCTCCCGGAGAACTCCGGGCCGCGGGTCCACGGGGACGGTGACGGCACCACGCTCGCCGACGCCGGGGCCAGGCAGGACGTGTCGTTCAGGAACGAAGCCGGCGTCGACGCCCTGATCAACGGCTCTCGGAGCATGGAGCGGCCCGGGTCCTCCCACGCGGGCGACACCACGCTGTCCGGCCACAGCCCGTTCCAGCTCCTGGAGTATTCCGGCCGGCCCGGCGACGGATACGTGAACGGGAACCTGTGGGGCAGG
Source organism: Nonomuraea spiralis (assembly GCF_014648435.1). Classification (GTDB taxonomy): domain Bacteria; phylum Actinomycetota; class Actinomycetes; order Streptosporangiales; family Streptosporangiaceae; genus Nonomuraea; species Nonomuraea spiralis. The sequence goes on along the minus strand of NZ_BMRC01000005.1, from coordinate 384,923 downwards.
TACGGCGCGGCAGGCGTCCTGATCAGGGGCATGGACGAGCAGGGCCAGCCGCGATACCTGCTCATGCAGCAGAGCCAGTACGTCTCCAACCCCGGCAAGTGGCAACTGCCCGGCGGAGCCCTCGACAGCCTCGAACGTCCCGTGAACGCCGCCGCCCGCGAGCTCAGTGAGGAACTGGGCGTCGGCCAGCGCTACCTCGACCGGCTGAAGCTCAGGGGCGAGCACGTGACGGAGGTCGGCGGCACCGGCTGGAAGTACACCAACCTGGCCGCCGACGGGCCGATGTTCACCCCGAGGCTCGACTCGTTCGAGGCCAGTGGCGCCAAGTGGTTCACGCTCAAGGAGCTCGCCGCGATGGCGAACCAGGGCGACCTGCATCCGGCCCTGGCCAGGGCCCTCCCCGACCTGCTGGCCCGCTTCCACGACGACGGGGGCGCGCCCACCGCCGCGCACACCGGGGCGGGGGCGGGGCATCCGGGCCTGGGGCAGACCATCCGACGATCCGGGTCGGGCCTGTACTACACCGCGCCCTCCCCGCACGTCCCGCTGGACGCGCCCTTCGGCAGCCGGGCCGTCAGCCCCACGTTCGGGGACGTGGTCTGGACGGGAGTCCGCGACGACATGTCGCCGGCCGAGCTGGACGCGGCCCGGCGCTACGCCTCGGGCAGACACAGCCTGATCAACCGGTTCCTGCGCATGGGCGACGACGCCTTCCAGCACTACCGCGAACACGAGATCCCGGCGGAGCGGGCACGCACCGTCGAGCAGATCGAGATGCTGACCTCGCTCCTGGAGCGTCAGCCGGTCCCCGAGACGATCGACGTGATCCGGATGCTGACCTTCCATCCGGACCTGTTCAGCGTGCCCATCGAAGAGCTCGTCGGAACCGTGCAACGTGAGCCGGGATTCCTCTCGACCAGCCTCGGCGACGAGGCGAGGTACCTGGGGGACGTGCACCTGCACCTGCGGGTGCCCGAGGGCACCCCGGCCTTCTTCCTGAAGCTGATCAGCAAGCTCCCGGACGAGGAGGAACTGCTGCTCGGCCCGAGCCTGGCGTGGTTCGGGGAGGACGTACGGCTGATTCACGGCGAATGGCACATCTACGGCCGGGTGCTGACGCCGGAGGAGATCGGCCGCTGATGGAGGAGACGACCCCTTGTCACTGAAGGACCAGCCCGTCTTCCGGACGGTCCAGGCCCCGGACTCCTATCCGCGCACGACGTCCGCCGCGGTCCGCTACGTCCCGATCCTCAAGGACGAGGTCGTCATCGGCTACCTGTGGGCCGCGACCACGGACGACGCGGCCCGGTACGTGCCGCGCGAGCAGGCCGGTGACGCCGCCTTCGACGCCGCCGTCGCCTGGACGCAGCGCCTGCGCTGGGCCAAGGCCAACGGCGTGACCCCGCTGCGGGCGCTGCGTCACTGGGCCGGCGAGGCCGAGGACCCGCGCGCGGGCCGCGTCCCGGTGGGGAGGCCCTTCGAGCTGGCGTCCTTGGAGGCGCTGGTGGAGCTGGCCGCCGACGGATGACGGGTACGCGACCGCGCGGGCGCGATCCGGCTCGGGTCTCCCGGGGTGGTTCAGGGGACGGCGTACTGGTCGTGCCTGGCGTACAGCTCGGTCCATTCGTCCTCGGTGAGCCGGCGGCCGGACGCGACGATGTCGGCGAGTTCCTGGAAGTACGCCTCCCGGGGGGCGCCCGGCGTGAACAGCACCAGCATGGAGGCGGGCGCGTCGGAGTTGTTGCTGAAGGCGTGGACGCCGCCTGGCGGCACGTACAGGAAGTCGCCGGGGGTCGCGTCCCGCCATCGGTCGCCGTCGTACAGCGAGACGGTGCCCTCCAGGACGAAGAACGACTCGGAGATGGTCCGGTGGAAGTGGGCGCCGGGGCCGTTCGGGATCGCGGCCATGTCCCAGCGGTAGAGGCCGAACTGGCCGTCCGTGCTCGCCCCGGTGGCCAGGTGGCCGACCCGGGACTTGACCCCGATCGTGAGGTCCGGCGGCGCGTCGGCCGGGCGGAAGGTCGCGCTGGCGATGCCGTGTTCCTTCAGGTATCGCGGCGGCGGATAGGACATCGTTACCGGCTCCTTGCGGTGGATCGAGCTGGGCGGCATGACTCTAGAGGACGAAGTGGCCCGGCCGGCAGATCCAATTCCCGCCCGTTCGATGGAGCCAAGTCCTGCCCGTTCGATGGAGCCAAGTCTTCCGTGAGGGAGTAGCGGTTTTCCGTAAGAAAGGCGGAGGGAGTCCGCAATGGTCGCGGCATGAGGGTTGTCCATAGCGTTGGCGGGTGTTCCGAAACGTTGTCGCCGTTCTCTGCCTCGCCCTGCCGCTCGCGTCCGGCCCGGCCCCGCCCCACGACCCCGCCCCCTCGTCGGTGGACGCCTTCGTCGCGGCCTACCGCGAGGCGACGGGGCTCCCCGGGGCCGCGGTCGCGATCACTCACGGCAGGCGGGTCGTCCACGCCGCCGGGTACGGCGAGACCGCCTCCGGCGAGCCGGTGACGGCCGACACGCCCATGGCCGTGGCCTCGGTCAGCAAGTCCTTCACCTCACTCGCCGTCATGCAACTGGTGGAGAAGGGCGAGGTCGAGCTCGACCGGCCGGTACGCGGCTACCTGCCCGAGTTCACCATGGCGGATCCCAGGGCCGCGCGGATCACCGTGCGGCAGTTGCTCAACCAGACGTCCGGCATGGCCGACTCGGCCTTCCGCGAGAAGAGCCTGCCCCAGCCCGACACGCTCGAAGGCGCCGTGGCCCGGCTCAGGACGGCGCGGCTCGCCACGGAGCCGGGCACCGCCTTCAGCTACCACAACACCAACTACCAGGTCGCCGCGCGGCTCGTCGAGGTGGTGAGCGGCCGGCCGTTCGGGGCGTACCTCGACGCGAACGTCTTCACGCCTGTCGGCATGCGCGACAGCAGGACCGTCGACACCGACCGCGACCTGCCCGGCAGTGCCCGCGGCCATCTGGTCGTCCTCGGCCGGGCCGTCGCCGTGCCGGAGCCGGCCGGGTTCGGCAACGGCTCCGGCGGGATCCTCAGCACCGCCGGTGACATGGCCCGCTGGCTGATCGCGCAGAACAACGGCATCCTCTCGCCTCAGAGCGTCAAGGAGATGCGCACGCCGTCCGAGCAGAGCGGGGAGTACGCCCTGGGCTGGATGATCGGCAGGACCGGACGCGGCACTCCCGTCGTCCAGCACGACGGCGACCTGTTCACCTCCACGGCCGCCCAGTTGCTGATGCCGGAGTCGGGGTACGGCGTCGCCGTCATGGCCAACACCGGAACGGCCTTCGGCGACGCCGACGCGCTCATGGACGGCCTGGTCGCCATGATCGAGGGAGGCACGCCGGAGATCCCCTCCTCGCCGCCCTTCCTGGTCACCGACATCCTGTTCGCACTCCTGACCCTGGCGACCGCCGGGCTGGCCGTACGGGGGGTGGCCCGCGCCCGGCGGTGGGCCGCCACGCACAGTCGATGGCGGCTCCTGCCGTACATGGTCCCGCTCGTGCTGTGCGTCATGGTCGTCCCGATCATGCGCGTGCTCCTCCGGGGCGGCGACATCATGTGGGTCCAGGTGGTCTACCTCTACCCGACGTTCATGATCTGGTTGGTGACGGGCGCGGTCGCGGGCACGGCGGTGGCGGCCGCACGACTCTGGGCCCGCCGCCGGGCATCGATGGAGATCGTCGTTGAGTGAGAGGACGGGAAGACGTGGACGTGTATGAAGCCGTGGACAGCCGGCGGGCGGTGCGGGCGTTCAGTGACGAGCCGGTTCCCAAGGAGGTGCTCGAACGCGTGCTGACAGCCGCCACGCGGGCGCCGTCGAGCGGGAACCTCCAGCCCTGGCACCTGTACGTCGTGGCCGGCGAGCCCTTGGCCGAGCTGAAACGGCTGGCGACGGCCAGGGCGCTGGCGGGAGACCCGGGTGACGAGCGGGAGTATCCGATGTACCCGGCCGAGCTGACCTCGCCGTACCTGGACCGTTTCGCCGCCGCGGCCGCCCAGCGGTACGAGGCGCTGGGGATCGAGCGCGACGCCCCTGACCGGCCCACGAGGATCGCCGCCCTGAACTCGGAGGCGTTCGGGGCGCCCGTCGTCCTGTTCTGCTACCTGGACCGGGCGATGGGCCCAGGGCAGTGGGGGGACGCCGGGATGTACCTGCAGACAGTCATGTTGTTGCTGCGGGCGGAAGGGGTGCACAGCTGCCCGCAGGTGATGTGGACGATGTACCGCGAGACGGTCGGCCGGATCGTCGGCGCCGATGACGGGCTGGTGCTGTTCTGCGGGGTCGCGGTCGGCTTCGAGAAGGAGGACGTGCCGGGGCTGCGTACCGGGCGGGCGGACCTGGCGGAGACCGTGAGCTTCGTCGGAGTGTGAGGCGTGGGCCGCCGGAGCGGGGGCAGAGCTTCCCGCCCCCGCTCCGGCGGTCACTTCACGAGGTAGGCGTCGGCGAGAACCTGCTGGACCGAGTTGCCGTCCCGGTCCTTCGCCTCGACCTTGATCGAGACGCTGCCCGGGCCCTTCGGGTTGAGCGCGAGCACCTTGTCACCGGGCAGCACCTTGGCCGGCGTCCAGTGCGCGCCCTTGTCGTCGGAGATCCAGACTCTCTCCAGCGACGGCGACCTGCCGCCCTCGGGCCTGACGGTGAAGGTGAAGGGCCTGCCGGCCTGGACCGTGTCGTTCTCCGGCAGCTTGAGCCCGTACTTGAGGCGGATCAGCGGCGCCTGGGCGCAGGGCTGCTTGTCGCCCCACAACACGGTGTCCAGGCAGGGCTGCGGGGCGTCGCCGGCCGTCGGGCGGGCCGAGCGGAACGTCCAGGTGGTCTCGACGCTCGTACCGGGGTGCTTTCCGGCGAAGGCGTCCTTCCACGAGTCCGTGAGCCGGTACGCGCCGGATCCGGCGGGGACGGCGTAGTAGGGCAGGCCCAGGTCGTCGTACTGCGGCTCGACCTCGGTGGTGCCGCTGAACAGGTGGATCTCCTCGGTCCCCTGCGCGCCCTGGTACATGTGGCTCGGGTCGGAGGCGTCGGAGTAGTACCCGAAGCCGAGCGGGCTGAGCGCGCGCAGCCTCAGCCGGTCGCCCTGGCGGCAGCCGTCGCAGTAGACGGCCTGGCCGGCCCAGTCCGGCAGGTCGGGACCGGCGGTGAACTGCGCGGGGACGACGGCCTCGTTCCAGTCCTCCCGCTCCTTGGCGGCGCGGGTGAAGCCGCGGGCGGAGGAGGCGAAGCGCGCGCCGCCCGTGGCGAGGTCGAGGAAGGCGTAGTCACGCTGCCACAACACGTCCCGGCCGGGCGCGTTGTAGTACTCGGTCCTGGCGGCGGGCCCGGCGAAGCTGTGCGAGCCGCGGATGCTGAGGCGCTGGTCGGGCGTGTAGGTGTGGTTGACCTCGGTGAAGTTCGCGCTCGACCCCCACGTGCCCGCCGGCGCGGGGAACTGCGCGTGGTAGGTGGTCTCGATCTCGGTGAGGTCGCGGGCCTTCGGGGCGAAGTTCAGCCGGCCCGCCGTGGTGCCCTTCACGTAGTAGGCCAGTTTGTACTCGAACGGGGTGGTGGGCGTCACGTGCAGAGCGGCGCCCGGGTACGGCTTGCGGGCCAGGGCCTTGCCGAGCCGGTCGGCCTCGCCGCTGTCGATCCACAACAGCGGGATCTTGTTCTGGGCCTCGTACGCCGGGTCGGTGAGCAGCCAGGCGAACCGGTCGCTGGTGACCACGCCCGCGGCGCCGGCCTTGATGGCCAGGTCGAGGTCGGCCAGGAAGAGCGGGAGCGAGTCCCTGGCGGGGAGGTGGACGAGCTTGCCGCGCGCGTCCGCGCCGCCGCGCAGGTCGTCGCCCGTGGTCAGGCTCAGGCGCCGGTCGGCGGCGAACTTCGGCACCGCCGCGTCCTGCTCGCTGACGTAATGGGGGGTGAGCTGGAGCCCCGGCACGGTCAGCTCGACCTCGGGAGCACGGCGGACCTGGTCGAACAGCACCGTGAAGGTGCCCACCGCGGGCGCCTTCCGCACCCGCGTGACGCAGTACCTGCCCCTGTTGACCGGCTCGTAGCTCAGCAGCGACGCGTCGGCGTACATCTGGCCCGAGGCGGTCGTGCGCAGGACCATCACGTTCATGAACGCCCCCTCCGACGTGCGGGGGGTGCTCACCTGGATCGGCTCGGCGTCGGTCGCGTCCAGGGTCACCGTGGTGTCGCCGTCGAGCTTGACCTCGGGGGCGAGCAGCGAGGTGTACTGGAGCTGCCGGTCCGGCTTGGTGAACCAGGTGGGCGTGGCGCCGATGGAGTAGACGCCGCCGTGCGCGAGCTTGAGGTCGGTCTCCAGCGTGCCCGGCGTGTCGGTGGTCCGCCAGTCCATGGTGGCCAGGGTCATCGGCTCCCCTTCGAGGAGGGGGTCGGTGTCGCTGACCCGCAGGGCGGACAGGACGCCCGGCAGGATCGTCCATTCCGGCCTGCCGGCGAGCCTGACGCGTACGGTGTCCATCTTGGCGCCCTTGCGGAAGGCGATCGGCGCCGTCAGGCGGGTGGTGCCGGCCGTGGCCGTCAGGCGTCCCTCGTACCAGCCGGGGTCGCCGAGCGTGGGCTCGACGGTGAGGTCCGCGCTCGCGGACCCGCCCGCGGGGACGGTCAGCGACGACGGGCTGAGCGTGGCCATCCCGGCGGGCGCCTGGGCCTCGCCGCGCTTCAGCGCCAGGGACAGGTCCAGCGTGACCGGTTCCCCGCCGGTGTTGCGGAAGGTCACCTTCCTGGTGAGCGTCTGGCCGGCGTACGGGTCGGTGAACCCGGCGTAGACCGTCGCCAGGTCGTCGAAGACCTGCTGGGTGACGGCCTGCCCGAGGTCCAGCCGGCCCGAGCCCTGGTCGTAGGCCGGGGCGTCGCCCGGCTTCGCGGTGCCGGTCAGAGCGGTCTTGAGCTGCTCGGGCGTCCAGTCGGGGTGCTGCGCGGCGAGGATGCCCGCGGCGGCCGCCACGTGCGGGGCGGCCATCGAGGTGCCGGACGCCGCGGTGTAGTTGTCGTCGATCGGGCCGCCGCCCGGGACGCTGCTGCCCGCGCCCAGCGAGGTGCCCGCCGCGCGCGCCGCGATGATGTTCACGCCGGGCGCGGTGATCTCCGGCTTGATCGCGAAGTCGTCGCTCACGCGCGGACCGCGGCTGGAGAACGAGGCGATCCTGTCGGCCGAGTCGACCGCGCCGACGGTGAGCGCCGAGTTCGCCGCGCCGGGTGCTCCGACGGTGTACCGGCCGGGGCCGGAGTTGCCCGCCGCGACCACGAACAGCGTGCCGTACCGGGCGGTCAGCTCGTCGGCCGCCTGGCTCAGCGGGTCGGTGCCGTCGGTCGCGGTCTGGCTGCCCAGGCTCATGTTGACCACCCGGACGTGCGCGGTGGCCGCCTGCCACTGCATCGCCGCGATGATCTCGGAGTCGCTGCCGGTCCCGTTGTCGTCCAGCGCCTTGGCGACGGTCAGCCGGGCGCCGGGGGCGACGCCCTTGTACCTGCCGTTCGAGGCGGCGCCGCTGCCCGCGACGATGGAGGCCACGTGGGTGCCGTGGCCGACCCGGTCGGTGACCTCGTCAGGGTTGCCGCCGCCCGGGCTGCCCGCGGGGACGAAGTTGCGGGCCGCGGCGATCCGGCCCTGGAGGTCGGGATGCGCGGTGTCGATCCCGGAGTCGATGATGCCCACCGTCGCGCCCGTGCCGTCGAAGCCGGCCGCCCAGGCGGTGGGGGCGCCGATCTGCGGGTTGCTGACGTCGTCGAGCGCCTTGACCTTGCCGTCGAGCCAGACCTTGCGCAGGCCGCCCGCCAGGGCCTTGGCGTTGTCGCGGGTTTCTCCGAGCGACTGCCCCGGCCCGAGTGAGCGCCAGAACGCGGTGGCCTGCTTCTTGTCCACCTTGATCGCGGCGCCGTCGATGCTGTCCAGCACCGTCGGCTCCGCGCCGCCCTTGAGCGACTTCGCCTTGCCGGCCAGGTCGGCGGCCTTGGTACGGGGGTCGTACTGGACGATGAGGGGGATCTGCGCGGCCTTGGCGTCGCCGTACCCGTTGGCCGCCAGGTAGTCGACGTTGAACAGTTCCTTGTCCAGCAGTCCCTTGGTGACGTAAGGCGAGGCGTCAGCGGGGATGACGTAGTAGCCGTGATCGTTCTGCTGGGCCTGGAACGTCCGCGCCTCCCGGCCGTCGCCGGGCTCCAGCGTGGCCGACGCGCGGCCCTTGCCGTCCTTGGCGTAGACGACGGTGTCCCCGGTGATCAGCGTGATCTTGACGGGAGGCGTGCCGGTCACCCGCGCGTCCGCCTTGGCGGCCCCGGGTGGCGCGGTCGTCGCGGTGGCCGCCGCCGGAGCCGCGACGAGCGGCACGGCGAGTACGGCCGCGAGTAAGGCCGCGAGCCCGCGGCGCCGGGGGGTGGACAGCATGCGCACAACTTTCTCCAGACGTGAGAACACCGGCCATCGTCGCCCGTGCGCGATGGAGATCATTTCTTTGCTGACCTAATCTGGGATTCAGTCAGGGCACAAGTCCGCCGAACGGGCCAAAACCCGCCAGGTGGCGGTAACCCGCCGCCCTGTCTCCGCGAGAAAGGGTGTCGTCGATGCTCGAAGCGATCGGCCTCTCACCGGCCGAGAGCCGCCTGTACGTGAACCTCGTGGACAACCCGCGATCATCCGCCGACGAGCTCGCCGCGCAGTGCGACGTCTCGACGCTCCTCGCCGCCCGTACGCTGGCCTCCTTCGCGCGGCGCGGCCTGGCCAGCAGGCTGCCGGGCCGCCGCGCCCGTTATGTCGCCGTCGCCCCCGACATCGCCATCAGACCGCTGCTCACCCGGCACGAGGAGCAGCTCCAGCAGGTCCGTACGGCGATCCACGAGCTGACCGGCTCGTTCCACCTGGCCTCCCGCTACACGACGCATCCGGCCGAGCAGGTGGAGGTCATCACCGGGACCGACAACATCATCAACCGGGCGTACGCGCTGCAGGACAGCGTCCAGGCCATGTTCCGCAACATCGACAAGCCCCCGTACGCCATGCGCGGTCACGGCGACAACGTCGAGCGCGAGCGGCAGATGCTCAGGTCGGGCATCGACTACCGGACCGTGTACGACCGGGAGTCCCTGGCGGTCCCCGGCAAGTTACGCCTCATCCAGGACTCCATCGCCCACGGGGAGCAGGCCCGCGTGGTGGCCGGGGCGGCGGCCAAGATGTGGATCGCCGACGACTCGCTCGCCCTGATCCCCATCCGCAACGGGTCCAACTCCATCGACGCGGCGTTCGTCCTGCACCGGTCCGCCCTGCTCGACGCGCTGATCGCGCTGTTCGAACTGGAGTGGCGGCGGGCGTTGCCCCTACGCGCGGTCTCCCGGCCGGCCGCGCACTCCGCCGAGTGCACCACGCGTTCCGACGAGCCCGACGAGCCGACCAGAGAGCTGCTCGGGCTGCTCGCGGGCGGCCTGACGGACGAGGCCATCGCGCGGACGCTGGGGCTCGGGCTGCGCACCGTACAGCGCCGCATCCACGCCGTCATGCGCGACCTGAACGCCGTCACCCGCTTCCAGGCGGGCCTGGAGGCCCGCGAACGCGGCTGGGTCTAAGGGCTGGGTCCAGCTGTATCGGCCCGCCGGAACGACCGCCGGCCGGCTGATCAGCGTGGGCGGCTGAGGGCGACCTCGGCCAGATCCGTCCATCGCCCGGCCGAGGAGTGGGGCACGACCACCCAGTCCTTGACCGCGCGGCCCTGCCCCATGGGGTCGAACAGGCACGCCCCGGCCAGCTCGAGCGCGGCCGCGTGCTCAGGGGTGTCCCTGACCAGCCGGAACACCATCGCGCCGTCACGCTGCAGGCTCGCGAACACCTTCCCCGCCTGGTCCTTGAGCGCGGGGCTGCCCATCATGCGGGAAACCCGCACACCCAGGTCGGCCAGCTCGGCGCCGACCCGCTGGAAATCCTCTTCCGCGCTCATGCTCAGTGGTGTCCCCAACGTCGTGGTGGTGTGGGCCGGGCGGCTCGCCGGGGCTCTTCCCGCGTGACACGACCGCCTGGCTTCCCGCCTTCCGGCAGAACGGCGATCAGGCTAGCAGGACCGCACAGATCCGGAGAAACCGCCGGCGCAGGTCGTCCTCCACCAGGCGGAGCTCAGAGTTCGACGGTCAGGCGGACGGTCACCACGTCCCCCACGTCCAGCCCCTCCGCGCTGCGCACCCCCGCCTTGACCGGCACGAGGTAGCGGCCGTCCTTGGGGAACAACGACGTACGCCATCGGGTCTCGTGGATCTGGGCGGTGACGGGGACCATGCCCCAGCCGTAGCTCACCGAGGCGGCGGTCATCGCCAGGTCCTGGCACTCCTCGTCGGGGACGGTGACGAAGTGCCAGGGCGCGGGCCCCCTCCAGAACCACACCTCACCGCTGAACTCCACCTGCATCGCCACAGCATAGCCACGCGACGATCACCGTCCAGTGCGGCCGCTCAGTCCAAACAGTTGTCACAAACACATGTTTTGCGCATTTGTTCAAAACGTGTGTATGGTCGGCGGCATGCCACAAACAACCGCAACGGCCCCGGCCGCGAGCGACTTCAGCCACCTGTCCAGACGCATCAGGCAGGCCGGGCTCCTCGACCGCCGCCCCCGCCACTACCTGTCCCGGCTCGGCGCGGTGGCCGGCCTCTACCTGGCGGGCGTGGCGGCGTTCTTCCTGCTCGGCGACTCCTGGCTCCAGGTGCCGCTGGCCGCCTGCTTCGCGATCGTCTTCGCCCAGGTCGCCCTCGTCCTGCACGACCTCGCACACCGGCAGATCTTCGCCGCCCGCGGCCCGAGCGAGGCCCTCGGACGCCTCGGCGGCAATCTCGGGATCGGCCTCGGCTACGGCTGGTGGATGAACAAGCACACCCGCCACCATGCCAACCCCAACCACGAAGACCTCGACCCGGACGTCGTCCCCGACGTCCTGGTGTGGTCGCAGCGGCAGGCGCGCGACAGCCGCGGGCCGGCCCGGCTCATCGGCGGCCGGCAGGCCCTGCTGTTCTACCCGCTGCTCCTTCTGGAGGGGCTCAACCTGCACCTGGGCGGCATCCGCGCCCTACGCCGGCCCTGGATGAGACACCGCGCCCTGGAGGGCGCGCTGCTGCTCGCCCACTTCGTCCTCTACCTGGGCGCGCTGGCCTGGGTCCTGTCACCGGGCAAGGCGCTGGTCTTCTTCGCCGTGCACCAGGGGCTGTTCGGCCTCTACATGGGCTGCGTCTTCGCCCCCGGCCACAAGGGCATGCCGACGCTGACCGGGGAGGCCACCCTCGACTTCCTGCGCAAGCAGGTGCTCACCACCCGCAACGTACGCGGCGGCCGCTTCGTCGACGTCGCCATGGGCGGGCTCAACTACCAGATCGAGCACCACCTGTTCCCCAGCATGCCCAGCCCCAACCTCCGCCTGGCGCGACCCATCGTGCAAGCCCACTGCCGCCGGCTGGGCCTGCCGTACCACGAAGTCGGTTTCCTGGCCTCGCACGGCGAGGCCCTCCGCCACCTGCACCACGCCGGTGCTCCCCTCAGGCAGAAAGGCCGCCCATGAAAGCCGGACGCAAGCAGTGGATCGGGCTGGCCGTCCTGGTCCTGCCCGTTCTCCTGATCTCCGTCGACCTGCACGTGTTGTCGTACGCGCTGCCATTCATCAGCGCGAGCCTGGCGCCGAGCGGTTCCCAGCTGCTGTGGATCATCGACGTCTACCCGTTCATGCTGGCCGGACTGCTGCTGCCGATGGGCACGCTGGGTGACCGGGTCGGACGGCGACGGCTGCTGATGGCCGGGGCGGCGGCGTTCGGCGCCGCCTCCGCGATCGCCGCCTTCTCCCCCAGCGCGGACCTGCTCATCGCCACCCGGGCCCTGCTCGGGCTGGGCGGCGCCACGCTGATGCCCTCGACGCTGTCGCTGATCCGCAACATGTTCCACGACGACGGCCAGAGGCGGATCGCGATCTCCATCTGGACCGGCGCGTTCGCCGGGGGCGCCATGCTGGGCCCGCTGATGGGCGGCGCGCTGCTGGAGCACTTCTGGTGGGGTTCGGTGTTCCTGGTCAACCTGCCGGTGATGGCGTTGCTGCTGCTCCTGGCGCCCCTGCTGCTCCCCGAGTCGCGTGACCCGCACCCGAGCCGGTTCGACCTGCCCGGCCTGGTCCTGTCGCTGGGCGCGATCCTGCCCGCGATCTACGGGATCCAGCACATCGCCCAGGAGGGCTTCGGCCTGCCGCCGGTCCTGGCCGTCGTGACCGGCCTGGCGCTGGGCGTCGCCTTCGTACGCCGCCAGCGTTCGATGCCCGATCCGATGCTGGACGTGCGCCTGTTCGGCAGCCGCGCCTTCACCGCCGCCGTCGGCGCCAACACCCTCGGCGTCTTCGCCATGGTCGGCTCCAGCCTGTTCACCACCCAGTACCTGCAGATGGTCATGGGCGCCCGGCCGCTCGTCGCCGGCCTGTACGCGCTCCCCTCGGCCGGTACGGCGATGCTCGCGGCGGGGCTGGCCCCCGTCCTGGTCCGCAGGGTCCGTCCCGGGGCGGTGGTCTGCGCCGGATTGCTCGTCGGCGCCGGCGGGTTCGCGCTGCTGTCCGGGCTGGACGTGACCGGCCAGGCCGGCCTGCTGGTCGCCGGGATCATGCTGATGGCCGGCGGCGTCACCCTCGTCCTGACCGTCTCCGCCGACCTGATCATCGCCACCGCCCCGCCGGAGCGGGCCGGCTCGGTCGCCGGACTGTCGCAGGTGGCCACCGAGTTCGGCGGCGCGCTCGGCATCTCCGTGCTGGGGAGCATCGGCACCGCCGTCTACCGGGGGCGCCTCGGCGACGCCGGCGCGCCCGCCGCCGCGCTGGACACCCTCGGCGGCGCGCTGGAGGCGGCGCGGCACCTGCCGGAACCGGCCGGGACCGCGCTGGCCGCCGCCGCCCGCGCGGCCTTCACCCAGGGCCAGCACCAGGCCATGATCGCCGCCGCCGCGGGCCTGTGCCTGATGGCGCTGGTCGCGCCGGTCATGCTGCGTTCGGTACGGCGTGCGCCCCGGCCGCAACCGCGCCCGGACCAGTCCGGACGGCACGTGCTGCGTTAGCCGGCCGCCGCCACCGAACGGATGCCGGCGGCCAGGTCGTGGGCCGTCGGGGCGTTGTCCGGATCGACCTGCCAGCGCACCAGCAGGCCGATGAACAGCGTCAGCACCACCTGGGCGCCCGCCTCGTCCTGGCGCGGCAGGCGCCGGGCCAGCTCACGCAGGGCCAGCGCCTGCCCTTCGGCCAGGCGGGCGCGTACGTCGGGAAGATGCGGCGCCTGCGCCAGCGTCTCGACGTTGGCGCGCCACACCATCGGATTGGCCCGCAGGGACACGATCAGTTCCGCCAGGAACGTCTCGAGCCATTCCCTGGAGTCGTCCGGGAACGCCTTGAGCACCTCCGCGACCGCTTCGCCGGTCACCTCGATCATCGCCTGGGTGAGCAGGGCGTCCTTGGAGCGGAAGTGATAGTTGATCGCGGCGAGATTGCTGCCGGAGACGGCGACGATGTCCCGGACCGTCGTGCGGGCATATCCGCGTTCGGACAGGCACTGCTTTGCCGCGGCCAGCAAATCCTCAGGAACTCCCACACGGTGATCTTATCAGCGCCGCGAACAAGCGTTTCAAACATCTGCTTGACTCTCGGTGTCGTTGGTCCAGTTTCGCCCGGAATGAAACCATGATGTGCCGATGCCGCTTATGGCTAGCGTGGCTGGGGTGCACACAGTGATCACTGAAGCGGGCCGCACCCTTGCCGTGGAGCAGTGGGGCGTACCCGACGGGACGCCCGTCTTCTACCTGCACGGCAGCCCCATGGGACGTCTGGCCCGCCATCCCGACGACGCCCTGTTCACCGGGCTCGGCATCCGGCTGATCACCTTCGACCGGCCCGGCTTCGGGGGCTCGACGCCGCTGCCGGGGCGGCGGGTGGTGGACGGCGCGGACGACGTCGCAGCCGTCGCCGACGCGCTCGGCCTCGACCGTTTCGCCGTCTACGGGGTCTCCGGCGGCGGGCCGCACGCGCTGGCGTTCGCCGCCCGCCACCCCGACCGGGTCAGCCGGGTCGCCTCGCTGGCGGCGCTCGCCCCGCGCGACGCCGACGGGCTGGACTGGACGGCCGGGATGATGGAGGGCAATCAGCGCAGCGCCGCCGTCGCCCTCCAGGACCGCGACGCCATGATCGCCCACCTGGGGACGGACTCGTCCGGGCCGCCGCAGTTGCCCCCGGCCGAGGCCGCCGTGCTGACCCGTCCCGAGATCAGCGCCATGCTCGCGGCCGCGTACGCCGAGGCGGTTCGTCCCGGACTCGGCGGCTGGGCCGATGACGTCATCGCCCTCTTCGGCCGCCCGTGGGGCCTGGACCTCGCCTCCATCACCGTGCCGGTCCGGCTGTGGCACGGCGCGCTGGACGGGGTCGTACCGGTCGCGCACGCCCGCTGGCTCGCCGCCCACATCCCCACCGCCACCCTCACCGTCCAGCCCGACGCCGGGCACGCCGGTCACTTCGACGCCACCCCCGCCACGCTGGAATGGCTGCTGAACGGCGACGAACCCCGTGGCGACAGGAGCCCGGCCGCGGCCGTCACGAGCTAGGCGGCGCCGCGCCGGCGTCAGGCCCTCCGGGTCAGGTGGCCGAGCGTGAGCGGCGGCGGTGGCGGCAGCGGTTCGGCGTGCCCGGCGCCGAAGGACTGCAGCAGGTACGCCACCAACCGCCGCGACGCCGCCTCCACCCCCTCCCCCGCGCCGGCGATGAGGCCGCAGTTGGCCCTGAACAGCAGCACCAGGTCGGCGACGTCGAAGTCGGCCCGCAGCCGGCCCGTGGCCTTGGCCCGCCGTACCATCTCGGCGAGGCCCCGCTCGGCCCGCACCCGCGTCCGCTCGTAGTCGACCGCGTCCGGGAACGCGGTGAGGAAGGCGTCGGTGAACCCCCGGTCGGCGACCTGCATCGCGCACACCTTCTCGATCGCCGCGCGGAACCCCCGCCACGGATCCGGGTCGGCCAGCGCCTCGTCCACGACCGACGCGCACGCCGCCAGCTCCTCCCCGAACACCTCCGTGATCAGGGACTCGCGGGACGGGAACCGCCGGTAGAGGGTGGCCACCCCGACCCCGGCGCGCCGGGCGATGGCCACCATCGGCGCGTCCAGACCGCGCGCCGCGAACGTCTCCCGCGCCGCGTCGAGGATGCGTGCCCGGTTGTGCCGCGCGTCCGCCCGCAATTCCCTGGCCGACGCCAACTGAGAGGGATGATCAGCCATATTTCTCACATTAGCGTAAGTGGACAGCCCCGTCCGGTTAGCGGGCTAGCGTCGTCCGTATGGAGACGAACCAGATGCGCGCGGCCCTGTTCGACCGGTACGGACCGCCGGAGGAGCTGTACGTGGGCACGGTGCCCAAGCCGGTCCCCGCCCCCGGACAGGTGCTGGTCCGGGTGCACGCCGTCAGCGTGAACGGCGGCGAGGTGCACGGACGGACGGGCCGGCTGCGCCTGGTGACCGGGCTGATGCAGCGGGGCTTCCCGAAACGGGTCGGGATCGACCTCACCGGCGAGATCGTCGCCCTCGGCCCCGGGGTGACCGGCCCGAAGGCGGGCGACCGGGTGTGGGGCGCGCTGGGACGCACGTTCGGGAGCGCCGCCGAGTACGTGGCGATCCGCCCCCGCCGTCTGGCTCCGGCCCCGGCGGGACTCGACCTGGTGACGGCCGCGGCGCTCCCTGTGGGCACGACGGCCATCACGGCGCTGCGCGACCTGGCCGCGCTCAGGCCGGGCGAACGCCTGCTCGTCCGGGGTGGCAGCGGCGGTGTGGGCGTCGTCGCGGTACAGCTCGGCCGGGCGCTCGGCGCCCACGTCACCGCCCTCGCCGGGGCACGCAACCTCGACCTCGTCCGCGACCTCGGCGCGCACGAGGCGTACGACTACGCCGCCGCCCCTGCGGACCTGGGCAGGTTCGACGTGATCCTGGACACCGCCGGCACCGAGCACGCCGCCTTCCGCCGCCTGCTGACGCCGTCCGGCCGGATGGTGGCGATCGCCTTCGACCAGCGCAGGATCGCGGCGTCCCTGGCCTACATCGCCGCCTCGGCCGTCCACGGACGGCGGCGGGTGCGCTTCTTCAGCGGCAACCCCACCACCCGGCTCTTCACCGACCTCACCCGGTACGTGGACAGCGGCGCCGTCCGCCCGGTCGTGGACACGGTGTTCCCCTTCGACGACATCGCCCAGGCGCACCGGACGCTGGAGAAGGGCGGGGTACGCGGCAAGGTCGTCGTACGGATCGCCTGAAAGCGCGGCGAGGTCACCGTCGCCCGGGCCAAGGGGTCAGCGGCCGATCTTGTCCAGTTCGGCGAGGTCCTCGTCCGAGAGCGGCAGTCCCGCGCCCGCGACGTTCTCGCGCAGGTGGGCCACCGACGAGGTGCCGGGGATCAGCAGGATGTTCGGCGAGCGCCGCAGCAGCCAGGCCAGGGCGACCGACATCGGCGTGGCCTCCAGCCGGGCGGCCACCGCCGTGAGCGCCGAGGACTGCAGCGGCGTGAACCCGCCGAGCGGGAAGAAGGGCACGTACGCGATGCCCTGCTCGGCGAGCTCGTCGATCAGCTCGTCGTCGTGGCGGTGGGCGAGGTTGTACATGTTCTGCACGCACACGATCGGCGCGATCGCCCGCGCCTCGGCGACCTGGTCCGGCGTCGCGTTGCTGACGCCGAGGTGCCGGATCAGGCCCTGCCGCCGGAGTTCGACGAGCGTGCCGAACGCCTCGGCGAGCGAGCCGGGCCGAGGGCCCTGGGCGTCGCCGAGGCGGAGGTTGACCACGTCCAGCGTCGCGAGGCCGAGGTTCTCCAGGTTCTCGTGCACGGCCCGGCGCAGCTCGTCGGGCCGCCGGGCCGGAGGCCAGCCGCCCTCCCGGTCCCGGGTCGCGCCGACCTTGGTCACGATGTGCAGCGAGTCCGGGTACGGGTGCAGCGCTTCGCGGATCAGCTGGTTGGTGACGTGCGGCCCGTAGGCGTCGGCGGTGTCGAGGTGGGTGATGCCGAGGCCGGCGGCCTCGCGCAGGACGGCGAGCGCGCCGTCGCGGTCGGCGGGCGGGCCCATGACGCCGGGGCCGGCGAGCTGCATGGCGCCGTAGCCGAACCGGGTGACGGTCAGATCGCCCAGGGTCCAGGTGCCGCCGGGAAGCGTGCCGCTCATGTCGTGCCTTTCGTGTCGAGCCAGCGGGTGGTGCCTCGTGGCGCCTTGCATCATCATTGGGGTGTAGCTTCCTGATGGGAAGTAGGCACTCCGGAGTGCGTAAGGCGCCCGCAGGTGAGAGGAACGGCCGATGGCGACAACGACGGCGGCCCAGCAGAGGGCACAGGCGAAGGTGGCGTACGACGCCTTCGTGGCGGCCTGCCCCAGCCGCAGGCTGCTCGACCGGATCTCCGACAAATGGGTCACGCTGATCCTGTCCGCGCTCGGCAGCGACGCCCCGCACCGGCCCGGCGCCGACTGCGCCGGCGAGCCCCGGGCGATGCGCTACTCGGAGCTGCTGCGCCTGCTGGCCGGCGTCAGCCAGAAGATGCTCACCCAGACGCTGCGCTCCCTGGAACGCGACGGCCTGGTGACCCGTACCGTGACGCCGACCGTGCCCGTCACGGTCTCCTACGAGCTGACCGACCTCGGCCTGTCGCTGTACGAGATGACGCGCGGCCTCAAGTCCTGGGCCGAGCGGCACATGGACGAGGTCCTCGCCAACCGCGAGTCCTACGACACCCGCACCACCTGAGACGCGCGGCGACGCCGGCGAGCGGTCAGACCACCTCGAACGTGCTCATCATGGCCATGTCCTCATGTTCGAGATTGTGGCAGTGCATGACGTAACGCCCGCGGTAGCCGGTGAAGCGGGTGATGATCTCCACGGTCTGCGCTTCCCGCAGCTCGACGGTGTCCTTCCACTCCGCCGGCCCGCTCGGGCGTTCGCCGCCGATCGAGAGCACCTGGAAGGGCGCCAGATGCAGGTGGACGGGGTGGGCGACGTCGCTCGTCACCCGCCAGATCTCCACCTGGCCGAGCTTGGGCCGGGCGTCGACGCGGCGGGCGTCGAAGGGCTTGCCGTTGATCAGCCAGCCGGTCTCGCCGTGCAGGTCGCCGCTGTTGAACTCGAAGTCGCGGGTCACCGTCGCCTGCGCCGGGTCGAGACGTTCGACGCGCGAGAGCGTCGGCGGGATCGCCGAGTCGTCGCGGGCGTCGCGCTCGACGGTGAAGCGCATCACCTGGGCCTGCGGGCCCTCCTCCAGAAGGTTGCGCAGCTCGACGTGGTCGCCGACCCGGTAGGCGGCGAAGTCGACGATCACGTCGGCGCGCTCACCCGGGGCCAGGCGTACCTGCTGCAAGGGGCGGGGCGCCGCGAGCAGCCCGCCGTCACTGGCGACCTGGGTCAGGGTGCCGCCGGGCGACAGGGCCAGCTCGTAGACGCGGGCGTTGGAGGCGTTGAGCAGCCGCAGCCGGTAGCGGGCGCGGTCCACCCCGAGCTGCGGCCAGGGCGCGCCGTTGACCAGGATGACGTCGCCCAGCACGCCGCCCATGAACGCCATGCGGGCGCCGGGGCCGTCGTCCCTGACCGGGTAGGGCATGGTGCCGTCGGTGTGGAAGGAACGGTCGCAGATCAGCAGCGGCACGTCACGTTCGCCCGACGGGAGCGGCAACCTGTCCTGCTCGTCGTCGACGACGAGGAAGAACCCGGCCAGGCCGCGCCAGACCTGCGGCCCGGTGTAGTCCATGCGATGGTCGTGGTACCAGAGCGTGGCCGCGCGCTGTTGCAGCGGGAAGACGTAGTCGCGCTGCGTGCCCGGCTGGACCAGGTCGGTGGGATAGCCGTCGGACTCCGGCGGGGTGTGCCCGCCGTGCAGATGGGTGACCGTCGGCGCGGCCAGGCGGTTGGTGACGCGCACGACGGTCCTTCGGCCGCTGCGCGCCCGGATGGTGGGCCCGGGGAACTGCCCGTCGTACCCCCAGATCGGGGTACGCAGGCCCGGCAGGATCTCGGCCTCGGCAGGTCGCTGGACGAGTTCGTAGTAGTCGGTGCCCGCGTCGGTCCGTACGGGCTTGGCCACCGCGGGCAGTGGAAGCGGCACGGTGTACGGCTTGGGCAGCGGCGCGCCGCTCGTCAGGAGCTGCGGCAGCGGCGTACGGCCCACCAGTGAGCAGCCCGAGACGGTCAGCGCCGCGCCCAGGCCGAACAGGCGCAGCGCCTGCCGTCTCGTCATCCGGGTCGCGGTCATGCCGACGCCGTCCGGGCGCGGGCGGCGGACCAGACCCGCGTCATCTGCACCATGCTGCCGCCGAACATGAGCACGCCGAGCGGCACGTGCAGGATCTTCACGTGTGCCATGCCGAGCGCCATCTGGACCAGTGTCATCACCAGCATGCCCGCGGCGGCCATGATGGCGGCCCGCTCCCGGGTCATCACGGCGGCGACCAGGTACAGCAGCACGGTGGCCGCGACGGCCAGGGCCGTGGCGCTGTGCACGGCCCGGCCGCCCGCCGAGGACAGCAGCAGCCCGGCGGTCACCGCCTGGATCAGGAGGGCGACGGTCTGGGCGGCGAGCGCGATACGCAAGAACATGATGGCTTCCTTAGCGGGTGGAGGGCCGGGCGACGAGCGCGGCGGTGACGATCAGCACGAACGCGGCCAGCGCGGTCAGGGTGCGCAGGGTGTGGAACAGCTCCCACCGCTGGAAGGTCTCGGCGTAGCCGGACGGGACCGGGCCGGCGGCCCACTTCCGGAACTGCGCGTGCAGCGGGACGTTGCCGAACACGGTGATCAGCAGCGAGGCCAGCGCCGCCCCACCCGCGCCCAGCGCCAGCAGGCGCGGCCGGCCGCGACCGGCGACGGCCAGGCCGAACGTGGTGAGGATGGCCAGGGCCATCGCGCTCTGCATGACCGGCTCGTTGACCTTCATCATCGTGGTGTGGAAGGTCAGGCGCACATCGAGCGGAACGGCGTCGAACGTGGGGATCACGTTGGCCGCGCCGTACCCGAACGCGCCCGCGAGCAGTCCGGTGGCCACCAACGCCGCGCCCTGGGTGTACCTGACAGCGGTTCTCATGAGCAGTAATCGTCGTCCGGGCGGGGCCGCGGCGCGTCCCACGTGCGGACTCATCTGCCGCTACCCCAGCGGGATCACAATTCCGGCCGGACTACGACCGCGGAAGTAGTCCCGCCCCGGCCGATCCGGCGCACCCGACGGTGACGGCGTACTCGCCCGTACGCTCTGTGTCGTACGGCGACCGCGGCACGCTTCCGCGACGAGGCCACCGGGGTGACTATCGTTGCGGAAACCGGCACCCCCGCGGTTACCGTCGGCGCAGCGATCGGCGACCTCATCGCCGATCCTGTCGATCGGAGCGTCCGTGATGAACGTCGATGTGATCGTCGTCGGAGCCGGCCCGACCGGGCTCATGCTCGCCGCAGAACTGGGCCTCGCCGGAGTGAACGCCGTGGTCGTCGAACGCCTGGCGCAGCGCAGCGGGCAGTCCAAGGCGCTCGGCATCCAGCCCCGCTCCGCGGAGGCACTCGAATTACGGGGGCTCCTGGAGCCCCTCATGGACCGGGCGATCCAGCGGGTGGCCGGCGGGCACTTCGCCGGGCTTCGACTGGATTACACCGCCTGGGACACCCGGTACCCGTACTCGATCGGCATCCCTCAGGGGCGCGTCGAGGCGCTGCTCGAAGAGCGGCTCGGCGAGCTGGGCGTGCGGGTCCTGCGCGGACGCGAGGTGACCGCGCTGTCGCAGGACGCCGACAAGGTCGAGGCGACTCTGCGCGGCCCCCAGAGCGAGTCGCGGCTCACGGCCCGCTTCCTGGTGGGCTGCGACGGCGGCCGCAGCACCGTCCGCGAACTGCTGGGCATCGGCTTCCCCGGCCTGGACGGGAAGCTGCTCTCGGTGGTCGCCGACATCACGATCTCCGACCCGGACGACGCCGTGCCGGAGACCTGGACCCTGCCCGTCATGACGCCCGACAAGCACGGCAAGGGCTACATCGCTCCCATCGGCGACGGCGTCCACCGGTTCCTGTTCTACGGGCCCGAGCAGCAGAAGCTCCCCCGCGACACCCCGATCACCGAGGAGGAGGTGCAGCGGGCCCTGCACCACGAGTTCGGCCCGGGGGTACGGCTCACGGGCATCCGCTGGGCCTCCCGGTTCAGCGACGCCTCACGTCAGGTCGAACGGTACCGCCACGGGCGGATCCTGCTCGCCGGGGACGCCGCGCACATCCACTCCCCCTCGGGCGGCCAGGGACTCAACCTCGGCCTCCAGGACGCTTTCAACCTGGGCTGGAAGCTCGCCGGCGAGATCGGTGGGTGGGCGTCCGACGGGCTGCTCGACACCTACCACTCCGAACGGCATCCGGTCGCCGCCCGCGTGCTCGCCAACACCCGTGCCCAGGCCGTCCTGCTCGTCCACGACGAGGAGAACCTGGCCCTGCGCGACATCGTCGAGCAACTCGTACGGGTGCCGCAGGCCAACCGGATCGTCGCCGGCATGATCTCAGGACTCGACATCCGCCACGACCTCCCCGGCCCCCGGCACCACCTGCTCGGACGCCACGTCCCCGACCTCGACCTGGAGACGCCGTCCGGACCGGACCGCGTGGCCCGGCTGCTGCGCGACGGCCGCGGCCTGCTGCTGACCACCGCCGACGAGGCCGCGTTCACCGAGGCCGCCGGGCCGTGGTCGGCCAGGATCGGCCGCGCGCACGTGAAGGCCGACCTCGGCGCGGACGCCGTACTGATCCGCCCCGACGGCTACATCTGCTGGGCCGGCTCCGCCACCGGCACCCCCGGCCTCACCGAGGCCCTGACCCGCTGGGCGGGTCCCCCCGCCCGCCCGTCCTGACCCGCGCTCCCGGCCCTGCGATCCTCGGCGAAACACGCCCCTGGACCAGGCTCGCGGCCGGTTCGCCTACGGATGCACCCCGGTCAACGCCAGGCCGAGCAGCCGCTCGGCCTGAGCCCCGGCGTCGGGTTCCTGCTCAACGGCCAGGCAGATGGCGTTGACCAGTTTGAGTAGATCCGTGATGGAGACGTCGGCTCTCGCGGCGTTCGCCTCACGGGCACGGGCCAGCAGGCCCGCTCCGGCATCGGTGATCATGCTGTGACAGGTGGCCCCCAGGGCGGGATCGCCGTCATGGGCTCCCCGCATCATCGCGGTGGCCAGCCCGCGGTTGGACACGGCGTGCCGGGCGACGGCTCCGAGCCAGGACGCCAGCGCGCGTCCGGGGTCGGGCCCGGCGGCCAGGTCTACGGCGGTGTCGCACAGGGCCTCGACCTTGCCCCGGAAGACCGCCTCCAGCAGTCGCTGCCGGGAAGGAAAGTGCCGGTGCAGCGTCGCCGAGCCCACACCGGCGCGCCGGGCGATCTCCTCCAGGGACGCCTCGGCCCCGTGCTCGGCGACGGCCTCGGCGGCCGTGGCCAGGATGCGGTCGTAGTTGCGGCGCGCGTCCGCGCGCATCGGCCGCTCGGTCGAGGTCGTACGGCTGTCTGGCGGCATGAGATCTCCGGCTTGCAAAAACGGGGTGGCCCTCCATATCGTACACAGCGATAACCGGAGGGCCACCCCAGTTAAGTGGGACGGCCCTCGCACGCCTGCCTTCTGGAGACACATCGTGAGGACCATCGTGGTGACCGGGGCCACCGGCCCGCAGGGCCGGGCCGTGACGACGCGGCTGCTCGCCGGCGCGGGCCGCCACGACACCGAGAAACCGCCGCGGAACACCGTCAGCAAGTGGCGGATCGAACAGCACATCACCCGGCTCGGCCTGCCCGCGACCTTCCTGCGCCCGGTCCCCTTCATGGAGAACCACACCGGCTCCTACCACCTGCACGACGGCGCCGTGGCGGCCTTCGCCCACCCGGGCGAGTGGATCGGCCGCGCGGTCGGCCTGGCCGGGGACGAACCGACCCCACGCCGTATCGCCGCGCTCATCTCCGAGGCGATCGGCCGCCCGCTGCCGTACGTCCAGATCCCGATCGAGGTGATCGCGCAGGCAGGCCAGGAGTTCGCCGTCGCCCGCACCTGGCTCAACGAACGCGGCTACCGTGCCGACGTCGCCTTCACCCGCGCCACGCACCCGGGCCTCATGGATCTGCGTACCTGGCTGGAGCGCACCGGAGCGGCCCGGATCGCCGATTTCCCGGCCGCGCGGGACACCGCCGGGCAGGCCCGATGAACACGCCCGACCTCGGACGCGTCGGCATCTGGGCGGGCGACATGGACCGCCTTTCCGCCTCCGCCCTGCGCCAGGCAGCCGCCGCCGTCGAGGACCTCGGCTTTCCGGCCCTGTGGTTTCCCGAGACGACCGGCCGCGAGGCGATGGCCCAGGCCGCCCTGCTGCTGTCGATCACCCGGCGGACGGTCGTCGCCACCGGCACCGCCGCCATCTACGCCCGCGACGCGATCACCACCGCGGCCGCGCAGCGCACCCTCGCCGAGGCCTTCCCCGGACGGTTCCTGCTCGGCCTCGGCGTCAGCCATCCCAGCCTGGTCACCGAGGTACGCGGCCACCGCTTCGGCCCGCCCGTGGCGACCATGCGCGCCTACCTGGACGCGATGGACTCCGCGCCGTTCGGCCCGCCGGTCCCCGCACCGCCGAGGGTGCTGGCCGCGCTGGGCCCGAAGATGCTCCAGCTCGCCGCCGTACGCGCGCAGGGCGCCCACCCGCTGGGCATGCCGGTCGAGCACACGCGCCGGGCCAGAGTCCTGCTTGGGCCGCGGGCGCTGCTGGCGGTCACCCAGCTCGTCGTCGTGGACCCGTCCCGGGCCCGCGCGTCCGAGCTGGCCCGCGCCCACGCGGCCGCCGCCCTGCCCAACCGGCTCGCCCTGCTCCGCGGCCTGGGCTTCGACGATGCCGAATCCCTCGACGGGCGACTGGTCGACGCCCTGGTCGCCACCGGCGACCCCGAGGACGTCGCCCACCGGGTCGCGGAGCATCTCGAAGCCGGCGCCGACCACGTCAGCCTGCACGTCCTGACGACCACCCCGGACCAGCCACCCCTACGTCAATGGCACGAGCTCGCCACGCGGTTGCTGTGAGCGGGCGTCGCGGCAGCTCACCGGCTCTTGGTACGGCGATCGTTGACTCATAGTAAAAACTTGCCTACCGTCAGTGTTCGACATGACCCAAGTTCATCGAGGGGGGAAACTCATGCTCAGACGAGTCGAATCCGACCGGTGGCAGGAAGCGCTCGACGTCAATCCCCTGTACAACGGGCTGGTGCCGGAAGGCGGCGTACCCCGTTTCAAGATGCCGACCAGTCCGATGAATCCCAGCGCCGCCCAGGCGCTCATCCGCGACGAACTCCTGCTCGACGGCAACGCCCGGCTCAACCTGGCCACCTTCTGCACGACCTGGATGGAGCCGCAGGCCCGCGAGCTCATCACCGAGACCCTCGACCGCAACCTCGTCGACCACGACCAGTACCCCCGGACGGCCGACATCGAGGCGCGCTGCGTCAACATGCTCGACCATCTGTGGGGCGACCCCAACGGCGTCAGCGTCGGCTGTTCCACGGGCGGCTCCAGCGAGGCGGCCATGCTCGGCGCGCTGGCGATGAAGTTCCAGTGGCGTGAACGGCGCAGAGCGGCGGGGCTGTCCATCGACAGGCCCAACCTCGTGATGGGCACCGCCGTCCACACCTGCTGGCCGAAGTTCTGCCAGTACTGGGACGTGGAGCCGCGCTGGATACCGATCGAGGAACCGGCCTACACCCTGTCCGCCGACCGGCTCGCCGAGTTCTGTGACGAGAACACCATCGGGGTCATCGGCGTGCTCGGCTCCACGCAGTGCGGCAAGTACGACCCGATCGAGCAGATGTCGGCCGAACTCGACCGGCTGGAGGCCGAACGCGGCCTGAAGATACCTCTGCACGTGGACGCCGCCGTGGGCGGCTTCATCACCCCGTTCCTGGAGCCCGACAGGGTGTGGGACTTCCGGCTCCCCCGCGTGCAGTCGATCAACACCTCGGGACACAAGTTCGGCCTGGTCTACCCCGGTGTCGGCTGGATCGTCTGGCAGGAGCCGGACGCCCTGCCGCAGGACCTGGTGCTCTCCTGCGACCTGCTCGGCGGCAACATGGACACCTTCACGCTCAACTTCTCCCGTTCCGGTGCCCCGGTCGTCGCCCAGTACTACAACTTCCTGCGGCTCGGCTTCGACGGCTACCGGGCCGTCCAGCAGACCTGCCGGAACGTGGCGACCTACCTCGGGGAGGAGATCGCGAAGCTCCCCGAGCTCTCGATCATCGCCGACGGCTCCGAACTACCGGTGCTCGCCGTACGGACCGCCCCCGGTTACGACGGTTTCACCGTGTTCGACCTGGCCGACCGGCTGAAGATGCACGGCTGGCAGGCCCCGACGTACTACCTGCCGCCCAACCTGGAGCACATCGCCGTCATCCGCTTCGTCATCCGCAACGGCTTCAGCCAGGACATCGCCGCCAAACTGCTGGAGAGCGTACGCACCGAGGTCGAGTACCTGCGTACCAATCCGGTTCCGCGCCCCCGCGTGGCCCCCGAGGAGCCCGGCGTGCCGACGGCGAGACGGCCTCGATGAACGACCCCACCGCCCCGCTGTGATCGTTCCGTAGAAGATCTCCGGAGCGCCCGCGCAGCCGCACCTCCCTGGGAGCACCTGCGGCTGCGCGGTGTCATTTCCGCTCCGGGTCCACGATCGGGCGCCGGCAGACGTACGTGCGGGCGGGCGGCAGGTTGCGCCAGACGGTTCTGGTGGTCAGCACCTCGTCGAAGGCGGCGCCCAGCCGTCCGCGGAACCGCCTGCCGGGCCCGAGACGAGTGCCGGTCAGGTAGGCGATCGTGGTGAAGCTGCCGCCGGGCGCCAGGACACGCGAGACCGCCGCGAGGATGCGTACCTGGGCCGGTTCGGGGATGAGCGTCCACGGCAGGGCGCTCACCACGGCGTCCACCTCGCCCTCACCGATGCGCGACCCCAGGTCGGCGGCGTCCATGTGCAGCACCTCCAGCCACGGGCGGGTCACCGCCAGATGGTCGACCATCGCACGGTCGGTCTCCACCGCCACGAACCGCGCCCGGGCCGGCAGCCGCGATCTGATCAGCCCGCTGATCACCCCCGTCCCCGGCCCCAGTTCCAGCACGGTCGGCGCGCCGCGCTTCGGCACCACCTCGACCAGTTGCGCGGCCAGCAGTTCCGACGTGGGCGCGAACGCGCCGATCACCAAGGGCCTGCTGGCGGCCGCCTTCAGGAAGACGCCAAGATCAGATCGCATGTCTCGACGCTAGTGACGCGGCGGTCCGGCCGACTCCTGCCTGATGTCGATCCCCTGCCTCCGCCCATGAGCCGGGCCCCGCGGCCGACCGGTCGGCTCCGTCCTCCTCCTGGAGGACCCACCGGTCCCGGGTCACGCTTGCACCCGACGGGGAGCCGGATGGCTCGGACACCCACCCGCCACGAAGGACGACGTACGATCCGGAGCCTGCGCGGCACCGAGGAGATCGGCCGACCGGCGGATCTGGAGCCGATGCGGGGCGGCGTCGATGCCGACCGGGAGGAGGACGCGGTGGCACGGTCGTTGCTGATCTCTCTGGAGGCCGCGCCTTCGCGCAGCTCGCACGCCACAGGCCGCCTCGGCCATGTCGGCGGTGCCGGTCCATTCGGGACGGCATGCTGTCGACTGGTCAGATGGTGAAGTGGTCGGTACGGCCGAACATGGTGGTGGTGGCGGCGCCGCAGTCGATGACCGGGTCGAACAAGGTGTTGCGGAAGACCTCCCTGCCCTGTCCGGCGCCGGAGGTGACCAGGCCGACGCTCTTCTGGCGGAACCGGACCAGGTTCCCGCTGACCTCGCGCGTGGTGATCACACGGACGTAGTCGACGACGCTGCTCCGGCCGTCGTTCCAGGTGTAGGTGACGGTCTCGATGCTCTCCAACGGGAACGGCTCGGCGCAGGAGGCGTCCACGGTGACGGGGCCGGTCGTCGCGGTGCCCGACGACACCGAGCCGGTGCAGTTGTTGTAGCCGGCGAAGTGGGTACGGGCGCTCGGACGCGGAGGCTGAGCCGGAGCCGGAACGAACCGGTACGCTTCGACCGGGTTCGTCCGTGCCGAATCGCTCCAGGCGCAGAACACGGTGAAGTCCGCGCGGGCGGCGGAGGCGGCGGGTGCGGCGGCCGGCACCGCGGCCAGCATGATGAGCGAGCCCAACACTGCTCGCAGCCGACATGACATGGGTGCGCTCCTGTCTGGCGAGGGCGGGTCACCCATACTGTCCGCCACTCCACCCAACCCCCGAAGACGCCTCACAGTGACAGAACGATTACTCACAGTGCCGACGCACGCCTGCCCGGCCTGGCCTCAGGTGCGGCCATCGCCCCTTCTGTTGAACCACGAAGGCGGGAGGCAGGTCGCTCAGCCCGACGGAGAATCACCGCATATGGCTCACCGAGGGGGCGGCGGTCTAGGGTACGGATCATCATCCGACACGGGGAAGAGGACGGGGACGTAAATGATGGCAAACGATCCGGCGCGGCCGACGTTGATGACGCGGATGATCGCGGCGTACAAGGGTGAGGTACGCGCGGACGAGCTGGAGGCGTACCGGCGGGCGGGGGGCCTGGTCTACACCGAGCTTGAGCATGCCGAAGAGCTCCGGTTACGCCTCGCCCAGGAAGGCGTCAACCTCTGGCACGGCCCGCAGGCGGCCTCCGGACAGCTGCTGTGCACCTGGAACGCGTTCGTGCTGCAGACCATCGGCGAACAACTGCTCGACGCCGACTACACCGCCGACCCGCGCACCGCGGGCTACGTGCCGCCGGTCACCAGCCAGCAGGTGGCCGCCTGCTTCGACCAGGTGGAAGGCTGGGTGTCGCGGGCCCGGCAGGCGGCCGGCAACACCCGCTACCTGGTCGAGACAGAGCTCCAACTGCCCGCCGACCTGCCCGAATGGGCCGAGGCGGACCCTTGCCCGCTCCCTCATCTGCACGGCATGCTGGCCGCCGCCCGCGCGATCCGCCAGCACGCCGAGGTGGCGTTCGGCGTGTTCGAGCAGAGCATCGCGGACACCCACGACCACCAGCCCGACCTGCAACGTCTGCGCCAGCTCGTGGCCGAGGCCGCCACCGCCGCCGACTACGCCGAGGGGCTGCTCAAGGGCAATCCCCAGCCGAGCCTGCACGAGGCGATCGAGCAGCGGCTCCAGCGATCGTTGGAGCTCTACTATCACGTGGGCCAGCTCATCGCGATGCCCACGCACATCGCCACCTACCAGGGCACCGCCGCCAGGTCCGCCACGACGTACGAATCCCTCAACGTGAACGCCCGCGACTTCGACGCCTGGTGCCTGACCGACCCGCAACGGCGGGATTTCTGGAAGGCCGACCCCAAGGCCCGGCAGGCCATCAAGGAGATGTGGGAGTACGACCCCGACCCGGCCGCCACTCTTCGCATCCAGGCGCAGATCGACGCCGCCTTCCGTGACGGCCTCATCGTGTACGCCGTCAACGCCGCGGGCAAGTCGCTCGGCAGCTACTACTGCTGTCCGTTCCCCGCCATCTACGAGGTGCGCAGGCCGGTGGTCATCGGCGGCAAGCGGCTGCGCCCCATGCAGCAGTTCACCTACGAGGCCTCCGCCGAGGAGATGGAGAGCGGCGGGGCGTTCAAACGCGAGCTCATCGTGGCCAACTTCAAGCCGACGAACCAGATCGACTACTGCGACCCCGACGGGCTCCACGGCGACTAGGACGTTGAGGGCATAGTCGGCGTTCCCCGGCCGCTGCCGTCGGAGAGCGTTCGCCACGGCGGACGCCGCCCTGTTGCGACATCCACGGACCGAACGAGAAAGGAGCGTCCCGGGTGCGGACACGGCAAGGAGCTCGAACCGTCTTGCTGGATCCCGATGACCGGCTGCTCATGATTCGGGTCCAGAACGACGGCGTCATCGTCGTCCCCGGTCATCCCGCGCCGGCGTTTTTCTGGATCCTGCCCGGCGGCGGCCTTGAGCCCGGCGAGACCTTCTCCCAAGCCGCCCGCAGGGAGCTGTTCGAGGAGACCGGCCTGACCGACGTCGACTGGGGCCCGTGTCTGTGGATTCGTGATGTGGACGCGTACTGGTCGGGCCGGCCCGTCCATGCGCAGGAACGGTTCTTCCTCGCCCGGATCCACAACGACCAGAGCATCAGCCGAAGGCATATGGAGCCCGCGGAACACGATTCGATCATCGAACACCGGTGGTGGCCACTCGGGGAGCTGATCGCCGCCCAGGCCACGCAGACCTTCTTCCCACCCGGCCTGCCCAAGCTGCTCGGTGACGTCCTCAACGGAAGCGGGCGCCTCCCGAGCGAACCCACGGACTGGGGCCGGTCTTGGAGCGGGTCACCGCAGGTCGCTGAGGGTCTTCCCAGGCCCCTAGCTAGTAGCTGTGGAGATCAGTCAGGTAGGCGCGCCAGAACAACGTCGCAACCGTTTGGTGCCTTCATGGAACGCCGTCGCTCAGGCTCGTGAGCCTGCCAGGAGGAGGAACAGTGGAACGCGCTGGCGACGTGCGAGTGCGGCCATGTCGCCATTGAAGCGATCGGGGCGAGGAGGGCATTCGCGCAGCGCGGTGATGGCGAACTGCGCGCGTGCCAGGGCGGTGACGTAGTCCTCGATGGTCCGGTGATGCCAGGTGACGGTGTTGCCCAGCCAGTCGCGCTGGCGGGTTCCGGGGTGGAAGTAGTCGTCGACGACCCAGTCGGTGCGTGCTTGTTCTGTGCTCTGGTGAGCTTCGTGGGAGGTGATGACAGGGTGAACGACCGTGATCAGCAGTCGTCCGCCTGGTGATAGACAGTGCCGGCAGGCCGCCAGGACGGCGTCGAGATCGTCGACGTAATGCAGCGCCAG
>NZ_BMRC01000005.1:0-355002 GCF_014648435.1 Nonomuraea spiralis | reverse complement strand
CGCGGCCCGGGGTTCCTGCGAGGGTGGCCGTGGCCGCTCGCGTCATCTCGGTGGAGCCGTCGATGCCGAGGTAACTACGACAGCCGGCGGCGAGCAGGGTGCGGGCGATGGCGGCGTCCCCGCAACCGAGGTCCAGCACGCGGAGGCCGGCGACCAGCCCCAGTTCGTCAAGGAGTGCTGGTTCCTCCATGACGTGGTTGGGGCTGTGCACCCCGCTGTGGCGGTGCCGCAGGTAGCGGTCCGCGACCTGCGGCGCGTCGTAGAAGGCGCCTCCTTGAACGGGACGAGGTTCCCCAGGCGTATGCGGTGTGATCATGATGCCCAGAATATGTAGACCTGTTCCGCCGGACAGCAGTGATGCCTTCAGTCCAGGAGCCCCAGAGTTTCGGGCGCTTCCCAGGGCGTCCCCTGACGTGACCTACTTGCCTGACAAACCCCAGATAACCCGTCAGGCATGTTCCAGGAAGGCCACTTGCCATACTTGCCTGACGGTTCGCGAGACGATGCCCGCGATATCACAGTGTGATCGAGTGCATCTGTAGCGTTACGCCTGGCTGGTGGTCGTCGTTGTGCTGGGATGGCCCGGTGAGTGAGCGCAAGCCGTACGCGAGCGATTTATCCGATGAGCGGTGGGCGTTGATCGAGCCGGTGCTCACGGCCTGGAAGGCCGCCCACCCATCGGTCAGTGGCCACCAGGGCCGATACACGATGCGTGAGATCGTCAACGCGCTGCTGTACCAGAGCCGGACCGGCTGCCAGTGGAACCTGCTGCCCCATGACCTACCCCCGCGTAGCGCGGTGCTCTACTACTACCGCCGGTGGCGCGAGGATGGCACCGACCAGACCATCCACGACCTGCTGCGCTTTCAGGTACGGGAGAGCAAGGGCCGCTCGGCCGATCCGAGTCTGGTAGTGCTCGACACCCAGAGCGTGCGTGCCGCAGCCGGCGTCCCGGCCGCCACGACCGGCAAGGACGCGGCCAAGAAGGTGCCGGGTCGTAAACGCGGGCTGGCCACCGACGTGCTGGGCCTGGTCA
The DNA here is from genome assembly GCF_014648435.1 of Nonomuraea spiralis. Taxonomy (GTDB): domain Bacteria; phylum Actinomycetota; class Actinomycetes; order Streptosporangiales; family Streptosporangiaceae; genus Nonomuraea; species Nonomuraea spiralis. The sequence goes on along the minus strand of NZ_BMRC01000005.1, from coordinate 353,966 downwards.
TCGCGGTGGTGGTCACGGCGGCCTCGGTGCACGACAACGCCATCGGCACCGCCCTGCTGGACCGGGTCGTGGCCGCCACCGTGCCCGGCAGCGTCCAGAGCGCCCTGGTCGACCAGGGGTTCAAGACCAGCGTGGTCGCTCACGGCGCCACTCACGGCATTCACGTGAAGATCGTCGAACGCAACCCCGCTGACCAGGGGTTCGTCCCCCAGCCGAAACGCTGGATCGTGGAGCAGACCTACGGCACGTTGTCCCTGCACCGCCGCCTGGTACGCGACTACGAACACGATCCGGCCAGCTCCGAATCACGCGTGTTCTGGGCGATGACCGACGTCATGACCCGCCGGTTGACCTCCACCTCCACCTGACGCTCGGCGTGCGCGGGCATCCCGATCCCGGCACCTGGCTGCTGGATCGGATCGACGCCCGCGAGCAGGCGCTGACCGGCCAGATCGAGCAGGCACGGGCCCAGATCGAGGAGCTGACCGCCCGCCTACGGGAACTCGACCAAGACCTCGACCACCTGCGGATCACGCGCAAGACCCTGCTCGCCTTGGCCTCCGAGCCCGATCCGGCACCCCCGCTACCGGCTCCCGCGTTTCCCGGCCACCCTGCCTACCAGCAGATCCTCACGCTCATGGCCGACACTGGCCAGCCCACCCGGGCGCGTGATCTATGCCTGGCGCTGGACCTGCCGTTGGTGCGCAACAACATCGAGAACACTCGCGCCAAGCTGAAACGCCTGGTCACTCTGGGCATCCTCGTGGAGATCGAGCCCGGATTGTTCACCCAGCCGCGTCCCTAGCTTGGCCCCGAGGCCTACGACCGGCGCTCCTCGCGCAGGGCAAGTGATCAAAGGGTCATCGCCTCGCGATCCGCCCTCTCACAGCGTTGAGGGAGCGGCCAGCCGCGTGGAACCGCTCGGCCTGGCCGCTTGGCTTGGCCGCGCCACGCTGATTCAGCAGGCGTCCGCGCCGCCTTCGGGTGCTACGGGGCGGCCTTGAGCAGCCACAGTTCGTTCTCCTCGGAGCCGGGGTTGGCCTGGACCACGCGCTCACCCGGTTCCATGGAGGCGTTGGCGACCGCCAGTACCTTGCCGGAGTGCTTGGCGATGAGTCGGTAGACGCCGGCCACGTGCTCCTTGAGATACCAGATCTGGCTGGGGCTGCCGTTGATGGGCCACTGCATCGCGAAGTTAGAGTTCTGGGAGGCGAATTCGATGTCCAGGGCCTGGCCGGAGTGTTCGGCGATGAACTTGTATCCGCCGTCGGCGGGTTCGAGGCGGAAGATCTGGTTGGTCCTGCCGGTGGGGGTCCACTGGATCACCCAGGCGCCATCGTTCATGGCGTTGTAGATGACGTCGAGGGCGAGGCCGGACTTCTTGTTGATCAGGGTGGCGCGGGCGGGGATGGTCATGGGGTCCTCTCGAACTGGGGCGGGAGGGATAGCGGTGTGCCGTCTCGTCTCCATAAGAGACGATTACGTGCGAGAAATCACCCTTTGGTTGCGGCCACTTGCGGACAGGGTTCCGCTAGGGTCGGGTCACCTCCGCCGCGCCCTCGCACGGCGGCAGCGCGCTCCGCCCTCGCATGGCCATGTCCCGGTACCTGCAGCAGTCCGCCAGCACATCCGCACCGGCTGCTCGAACTCGGAGGAGGGCAAACGAAACCAGCCGCCCGCCCGACCCTCTCGTGGCGGCCCAGCGGGCCATGTGGAGCACGTCCCACAGGCGGCCTGTCGAATCGTTGGCGATGCCCTTGCGGCTATTGTCTGCCTCGTCCTAGGCCACGCAGTCCTCCCAGGCCGCGCGGGTGAGCGCCATGGGCGCAAGGAACCCTGCTTCGCGCGGCAGTGCGCGGGGGACCTCTACCAACGCGCCGTCCTCGATTGCGTCAGCACGGTTAACGGTCACCCAAAATGAGGATGGCCGGGACATCCAGCGTGAAGACGGCCAGGCGAGCAGAAGGCTCTGTCAAAGGGTCATCGCCTCGCGATCCGCCCTCTGACGGTTCGGCCGAACACTAGATAACGGTGATTATCTTGGATTCTTGACCTCTTATCGCAGGTCAGAGCGATATGATCTTGTCGGGCACGTAAGGCATGTCCCTGGCCCGGAATGCATGTCGCTTCGAGGGGTGCCACTGGTGCCGGACCGGAGGGCGGAGGTCCTGCCAGGGGCCTGCGACCACACGTCCAACCGGCCCGAGACGGTCCAGCGTTCCTGTGGCCGCAAACGACCACGGGCACGCTGTTGTCAGCGGTGCGGTACGGGCGGATACTCAGGGCCGCTGACGAGCTGCGCGGCGGATCCTCCAACGGAACGGGACGTGACCGCATGCCCGAGGAAAGCACCAGCCAAGATCCAGCCAGAGCCGAGGCCGACGCCCTCGCCGCTGGGCAGGCCATTTCGTACTCCGTCTCCGACGAGGAGGCGCAGCGGATCTCCCGGGAGTATCTGGACAAGGCCCGCAGGGAATTCGAGGAGCAGACCGCCAAGCTCCCGCACGCCGACCAGGATCGGGCTCGCCAGATCGAGATGGAGCTGAACGCCAACGGTATGCAGGTGTACGTCAACCCGAGATGGTGGGGCTTTGAGATCGTCCTCAACGCTGCAGCCGCCGCAGCCGCCGCCGAGATCTCGGAGCTGGTAGGGGATATCGCCAGCCGCTTCCTCCCCAGGCCGATCGGCCGGTTGGTCGAGCTCTCCTTCCAGATCCGTTCTCTTATCATCCAGGCCATCGGCAGGCACCACGGTTGTCGGCTGGTGTCGCCCTGGTTCGCCCCGGGGATGCTCCTGCCCATCTCTCTGGCCCCCAGGCAGGACACCTCGCTGTGGTGGACGGCCATGGACACCTCCCACAGATGGAGTGACAACGAGAGGTTCCCCGGACACCTGTCCAGGTCCAATCCGGCGCTGGCGGAGTTCCGCGGCCGGCTGTACGCGGTGCACCGCGGGGACCGGGACGAAAACCTCTGGTGGACCGCCTACGACCCCGGCAACAACGAGGGCTGGAGCGACAATGTCGCCTTCCCCAACCACCGGAGCGCCGACGGCCCCGCCCTGGCCGTTTACAACAACTTCCTGTACTGCGTGCATCGCGGCGGTGGCAACGACAGGGGCCTGTGGTGGACTCGCTTCGACGGCAACCGCTGGAGCCCTGACACCCCCATGAGGGGAGCGTCCAGCCGAGGCCCGGCCCTGGCGACCTTCAACAACAGGCTGTACTGCGCTTACCGGGACGCCAACAGCGATCAGATGTGGTGGACCAGCTTCGACGGCTCCCGCTGGAGCGACGACCAGCCGTTCGGCAGCCACTTCACGGCCTCCAACCCCGCTCTGGCCGTCTACGGCGGCGTGCTGTATTGCGTGTTCCGCGGCGGCGGCAACGACCAGCACCTGTGGTGGACCCAGTTCAGGGACACGGGCTGGGTCCCCGCCACCCGGCTGCCCGCCCACCGGAGTGCGGAGGGCCCTGCCCTGGCCGTCTTCAACAACAGGCTGTACTGCGTGCACCGCGGCTCCGGCGACCAGAGCCTGTGGTGGACCAGCTTCAACGGCTCCAGCTGGACCCCTGACATCCGGCTGCCCGGCCATCTGAGCGCTCAAGGCCCCGCCATTGTCTCCTACCGCGAACCCGAAGGCACCGAAGACCAGCTCTTCTGCGTCCACCGCGGTCATGGGTAGAAGCCGTCACTGCGCCGTCAACGACAACGACGCCGCACACGCTCTGCCAGTAGACGGCCGACGGCGACGAATGATCAGAGTGCGGGAGGCCGCCTCGACATGAATGCGCCATCTGGAACTGGGCGGCGTCCCCCTTGGCTGCCCGGCTGACAGCGCTGGGGAGGTTCGCCAAGCGGGCTTGCAGAGGATTCCGCAGGTGACGAACGTGCCTGACAACCCTAGATAACCTGTCAGGCACGTTCCTCGAGAGCCCACATGCCTGACGCCTTCTCGACACCCCAGATGACCTCCGATGTCCTGCCTGCTGGCCGACGCCCGGGGGAGGATTTGCCGTCGGTGATCCGGACGCGGAGATTGTCGATGATCTCGATCAGACGTGGGCGTTGCCGGGGGTCGACCTGAAGCATGGGGCATCGGACACAAGCGAATTCGTGCTGGCAAGGGGCCTGGTAGGGGCGGCCGCAGGTGCCGAGCTCGACACGCCGGAGCAGGAAGTGTTCCTGGAATGAGGTCCATTCCTCCTCGGTCGGCTCGCGGTATTCCTCCGCAGGCCGGGTGGCGACTCAGGAACGCCTGATAGGTGCGGATCAGATCGTCTTGGAACACGGCGAGGTAGTGCTCGGTGGTTCCCAGGTGTTCGTGTCCGAGGATCTTGGCGGCGATGTGCACGGGCAACCCTCCGGTGACGGCATCGGTGGCGAAGGTTTCGCGGCGCCAGCCCCGGCGCCGTTGGAGCAGGTGCGGCAGCGGCGGCCCGGTGACCCGCTCATAGGGGTCGTAGCGACTGACCAGCGGGATCTGGCCGCCCTCGCCTCGAAGTCGGGTGATGATCTCGGCGAGGACGCCGGCGAGTTCGGGCGGAACGAGCAGGAGCCTCTCCTGGTTGGTCTTGGAGGGGACGATCTGCAGCAGCGGGATGATCTCGCCGGTGTCAGGGAGGGAGTATGGGACCAGCGCCAGATGGGTGAGCTCCAGGAGCTCCTCCACGCGGATCCCGGAGTGCCGGAGGATCTCGATGACGGCCCAGGCCCCCGCCCTGCTCTCGTCGTGTTGCGCCAGATGTCATTTTTCCGAAGTCGCGTGCACTCGCCCACCGGGGACTGGTACCACTCGTTTCTGAATCTCATGGTCGACGGGGAGGAATGGCTATGGCGACGATCGGGCTGGCCGCAGCGATCGAGGAACTGCGGCAAGAGCTCTACCAGGCCCAGGCGCAGGGGGCCCAGCAGCAATTCGCCTTTCAGATCGAGGAAGCCGAACTGGAGTTGCTGCTGGAACTGCGCAATGACGTGAAGGGGGAGGGGAAGCTTCAGTTCGGGGTGGCGACCGTGGGCGGGGGCGGGTCGCACTCCTCGGTCCACGGGCACAAGCTGACCCTGAAACTGAAGGTCAAGGACCGGGCCATGGGCGGAGACAGCCCCGAAATCGGCCGTCGGCAGTCCGGCTCCTGGGATGACGAGGGCTGAGTTGGACCGCCGAAGACTGGCTCTGATCCGTGGAGGTGACGCCACGAGGTTCCTCCGCGTCGGTACCGGTTATCTGATCGGGCGTCGCCTGGTGCTGACGGCCCGGCACGTCGTCGAGGCGAGCAAGGGCACCCCATGGGCCCAGATCGTCGTGCGTGTGGGGCACCCCCACGACGCCGACGTACACCGCTGCCTGGCATCGGTGCGCTGGACAGACCCGGAAGAACGCGATGTTGCCTTGCTGCTGCTGGACAACGAGGTCGACGTGCCCGGAACAATCCGCTGGGGCCGCCCCGTCGGCAACACCCCGCTGCCCTATCAAGGTCTTGCCTACCCTTCGGCGACCTTCAAGGACGGGCAGCACAAGGTGGAGCATCTGAGAGGGAAACTCCCTCCTCAGGCCGGCGGCGTCGGCGCCCAGGACCTCTATGTCCTGGACCAGGAGTCTGCACCGGACATGCGGGCAGATGGCGAGCAGGCCTGGTCCGGAGCTTCCGGCAGCGCGGTCTTCTGCCAAGACCATCTCGTCGGCGTCGTCATCCACGATGACCACGCGTTCGCGAACCGCCGCCTGCACGCCTGCCCGGCCCGGACCTTCACCGGCAACCCCGCATTCGCCACACTCCTTCAACGTTACGGTGATGGCCCCCCTGAGCCGGTCGACATCACATCCACACCGCCACACGAGACGCCCGCAACCACCACCCCGAACAGCGCGCACAAGGCAGAGGCCGAAGGACCTGGCCCCGAAATCGATTCGCTGCCGGCCGCAGAACCGGCGGCCGCGATGCAGGGACGAACCGAAACCAACGGTCCGTTCGACATGTCCTGGACCGGCAAGGAACCCTTGTCCACCTACGCCACCATGCTGGGCAAACGGGGCTGGAAAGGGCTGGCGACCTTGACGGCGATCGGGGCGCTGGCGTCGGTCATCGGCTTTTCCCTGATGCCGGGGCTTCGCCTCGAGAAACTGCCCGGTGAGGAGATGCCTCCGGGGTTTGTTCCTCTCATGGTCGGAGTGCTCGGAGCCCTATTTGCCGTCAGCACTTCGATTTCGACGATTGGCCGTGCCTACAGCGAGCATCTGCTCAAAAACAGGGCGGGCTGGGGGCTGTACGTTGGACCGCACTACATGGCGACCACCAGCGTCACGGGACGGCGCGAGTTCGCCTGGGATCAAATCCAGCGCGTCACCATCGAGGCGATCCGGCCCCAAGGCGGCAACGTCGAGGAGCTCAGGGGTACGGCCAGGTATCTGTACACCGGGATCCACATCCGGACCAAGTACGGTCCCGGCGTGGACATGTACCCAGCGGGCTGGCCCTATCCCTGGCCAGGCTCAGTCGCAGGGCGAGGGAACCAGTTCCCCATCTGCGTTCTCGGACCGATGCTGGCGCAGCAGCGAGCCGAGCTGACCCAGGCCCTCGCCAGATACGGCGGTCAGAAATGGAAACCGCCCAAAGCGTGAGGCCGACTTCTGGCGGATTGATCGCCCGGCTCAGCGCTGTCCGATAGAGGTTCCCCTTACGGACACCTCCGGGGGAGGCGAAACGGCCCTGCTCGGGATCGGGAAAGAATGAGGCGGGGATGCCCTGGCCGATCATGAAGTCGCGTTCCCGGTCGTAGGCCTCCCGCGTCCGGGGGAAACAGGTGAAGATGCCGAAGATCTGGCGCTCGGCGGCCGCGTCGCTGCGTGCGGTGTCGAACCATTCCTTCACCTCCTGCTGGGCTTCGGCCCACGACTGATGCATGGCCTCTCGCCCTGCCGTGCGCGCCTGCTCCGCCGTGCCGGGCCGGTCGCCCTCGTAGACGGGCTGGTACGGCTGGACGGTCAGCAGCGGGCCGAGGCTACCGCGCGCGGCGATCTTCCCGGTCCGGATGAGGTCCAGCGCGGTCGCGGCGGCTTCCAGCAGCGCTTCCTGACGCATGGTGTCGAAGGTCTCGTACGGGCGCCATACCGTGATTCCGGCCCGAGGCGGCCAGCCGGCGGTGACCCAGATCTGTTCAAGGGCGGCGGCCGAGTGTCGGCGGACTTGTGAGGTGGACAGGCTGACCTCGTCCAGCAGAGTGCGCAGCAACCGGAGCCAGACGCCGACGTGCACGGATCGGCGGGGCAGGCTGACCGTGCCGGATGTCAGGCCCTGGAACGTGAGCCGGTCCGTAACCAAGATGTGCTCGGGCGCCGCACGGTCCGGCGCAGGCTCCCCCAGCGCCTCGGCGAGCCAGAACGCCCGCTCGGTTTCGAGGCGGCGCCCGTGCGTGGGACAGCTGAGCAGGCCATCAGCGCGTTCTGCGCCTATGCCACCGATCCGGCACACGAGTGGGCGCAGCAGCGCGAGGCCAGGTTCGCCAACCCCCGATCCAGGTCGCGCACGAATGGAACACCGCCGTCCACGTCCAGGACAACGACAGCGACCCGGGCAAGCGGGCGTTCACCCGGCCGGAGCTGGAGGCGTTCTTCGATCACGCCGATGAGCAGGTCGCCCGGATCCGCGCGAGGGCAATCCGGCGGCCTGGCCGTCCGAGCGCGGCCTGCGCGTCGGCTGCCAGCGCCTCAACTCCCGGTTCGTCGCCTACCGGAACGCGCTCGTCCTCGCTCCCGCCTTGGACTTCCATAGTCTGCGAAGGTCGTACGTCACGCACCTGATCGAGGACGGCTGGGATCCCCGGTTCGTCCAGGAGCAGGTCGGCCACGAGCACGCCTCGACGACGGCGATCTACACCTGCGTGTCCTCCGACTTCCGCACCCGCACCCTGAGACGAGCCTTGGACACCACGGTGGCGCTGGCCGCCGTCGCCGCGAAGGACGGCCCGTCGTGAAGCGCAAGGTCACCTACTCTTGGCGGCTGCGGGAGATCATGGCCGCCCACGGCATGTTCGCCACGACCGGGCTGGTCCCGCTGCTCTCCGGACGCGGAATCAAGCTGTCGGCCTCCCAGGTCCACCGGCTCGTCACCGGAACCCCCGAACGGCTGTCCCTGCAGCTCCTGGCCGCGCTCTGCGACATCTTCCAGACCACCCCAACGGATCTCGTCCCGGTCGAGGCCCAGAACGCCGGAGTCCGCAAGACCGCTGACGGCGACGTCCCCGCCCCGCGGCCTCCCGCCCATCTGCGGCCCCGACGAGCCCGGATCACCCCGAGGGATGAGCGTGGTGTCGCGTGTCAGGGTGCCGCTCATGGCCCCCGGAATCGGTACGGATCGGCTCCCGCTGCTTGACCAGCGTTTTCCGCGTGGCTGGCACGACGCGGTCAAAAATAGGAGGTCAGGGTGACGGCGCCTCATTCGTGAGCGTCTGGTGCCCCTGGTATGGATCCGTAGCAGGAGAGGCTCATCATGGCTGGAGTGTCAGGCTCAACCTCATCAGCTCAGCCCGAGCGCCCGGGCAGGAGGGATGGGGTGTGCAGCGAGTTCACCGTCTTTTCCAAGATCAAGCCGGGCCACGCGGACGCGCTGCGTGCGGATCTCGCCGAGCTCGCCGAAGGGTCGGCCGACGTGGAAGCCCGTGCGGCGCTGCGCCAGATCGGCACCCTGCACGACGCACGCCACGTGATATTCGACAACGACACCCGGCACATGTTCGCGAGCGTCTTCGACGGTTCCTGGGACACCTACATCGACGACTTCGGCAAGACGGCAGTCGGGGCCCGCTTCGACAAGGTCTTCTCGCATACCGAAGGGTTTCCTGGCGTCGCCGATCCGGGGGTGAAGGACTGGTTCCTCGCCCGGCAGGCGCCTGCGGGGGTCTTCGTCAGCTCCTATCCCGATCTGACCGTTCAGCGGATCTGGAAGGACCAACGCGTGAACGAGGCATTCCAGGCGGTGCTGGACACCCCCGAGTTCCGGGCGGCGCTGGACAACCCGGCCAACGCCGAACTGCTGGCCACGCCGGCCTTCCAGAAACTGATGGAGGAAGCCGCAGGCTGAAGCCCTGAAGACGACCACCTTCGAGGCGGGCAGTCGCCGGGGTTGTCCAGATAAAGACCGATGCGGAGGCACAAGCGATCATGAACGCGGCGGCGAGCACGAGCGGAGCCAGTGTGCGCATCGAGGTTGACGACATCCAAAGCGGGGCGGTGCATCCGCGGCCCATGCCGTATGTGGGACGGTTCGTCTTCCTGCGCGTGGAGGACCGCCATGCCGGGCGTTCGTTGCTGCGGCGGCTGCTGCCGGCGATCGAGGGTGGCTTCGTCAGCGTGGATCCGAGCCGGGATGCCTGGGTCGCGGTGGCGTTCACCTACCAAGGGCTGAGGGCGCTGGGGGTGCCGCAGGAGTCGCTGGACAGCTTTCCGCAGGCGTTTCGCCAGGGCATGGCTGCGCGTGCGGACCTGATCGGTGATGTGGGCGAGAGTGCCCCGGCCCACTGGGAGCCACCGTTCGGAACGGGTGAGGTGCATATCGCGTTGAGCGCACTGTCTCCCGATGCGGCGCGGCTGGACAAGGCTCTGGAACGGGCCCGCGTCGCCTACCAGGACACCCCTGGTGTCCGGGTGATCTGGCAGCAAGAGGTCCGCCAGCTCCCGACCGGGCGTACCACCTTCGGCTTCCGCGACGGCATCAGTCATCCGAACATCGAGGGCCTCGGGCTGCCCGGCTCCAACCCCCGGGAAGCACCGCTCAAGGCAGGCGAGTTCATCCTCGGCTACCCCGATGAAACCGGCAATCTGCCGCCCATGCCCAGCCCCGAGGTGCTGGGGCGCAACGGGACCTATGTCGCTGTGCGCAAGATTCACACCAAGGTGGCGGCCTGGCGCCGATACCTGCGCGCGAACACCTCCAGCGCCCAGGACGAGGCGCTCCTGGCGGCGAAAATGGTCGGGCGCTGGCCCAGCGGGGCGCCGTTGACGCTGACCCCGGAGCACGACGATCCGGAACTGGGCGCCGACCCGCACCGCAACAACGACTTCCTGTACCGGGAGAACGACGATCGCGGCTTCAGGTGCCCCGCCGGCGCGCACATCCGGCGTACCAACCCCCGCGACGCCACCATCATCGGCGACGCGCGGATGCACCGCCTCATCCGCCGCGGCACCAGCTACGGTCCGCCGCTGCCGGAGGGCGTGCTGGAAGACGACGGCGCCGACCGGGGCCTGGTCGGAGTCTTCATCGGAGCCCATATCGAGCGGCAGTTTGAATTCATCAAGGCCGAGTGGGTCAACGACGGCAACTTCATCGGCTTCCCCGGCGAGAAGGACCCGGTAGCCGGGCATCACGGCGGGACCGGCATCGTCACCATCCCGGGCAAGCCGATCCGGCGCCGCCTGCAGAATCTGCCCAGCTTCGTGGTCACCCGAGGCGGTGAGTACTGCTTCGTGCCGGGCCTGCGCGCTGTGCGCTGGCTGGCCGAACTGGAGGGCTGAGGGCCTGCCCGCCCCCTTTGCCCTGGAGGTCGTCCAGCGTGAAGGTCACGGCAGCACCTCAGCTGCGCTGTGTGGTTCCCGGCGCCGCTGGTGGTTGAGCCGGTGACGCTGCAGGGAGGAGCGGCGGTAGACCTCCTTGCGGGCCCGCATGATCTCACCGAGCGGGGCGTGTTCGGCCGTGACCCGCCACGGGGTGAAGGAGAGCGCGTCCATCTTCGTGAGGGTTTCCTCATCTGAGATGTCCTGCTGCGGCAGCCGCAACTTGGCGACCGTGACGAACGGGGACAGCCGCTCGGGCCACTCGACGGTGAGGTCCTCCACCGGCATGTGCTCCAGGTCGGCGCAGAGCTGGACCTGGATGTCGAACGCGTAGGGCCGCTCACGCATCTCGGCCACCAAGGCCGGCCGGAACACCTCCTCCGCCGAGGTCATGTCGATGGCGCGATGGACCACCGCAGCCGCGCGGCCCGGGTCGGGGGCAAGACGGACCTTGGCGATGTGATCGCCGTGCCGGACCGCGCCCATCGTCCAGTAGGACGAGAGCAGCACGTTCACAAGCGGCCGCGCCGCCACCGTGAGGAAGGCCAGGAACTCATCCCACGCCCATGCCTCGGGCTCCAGGGTGCCCTTGCCGGTCACGAATTCGCGGTAGAAGCGATGCCGCCCGGGCGGGCCCTGGGCGAAGTACTTCGGCGCGTCCAGGAACAGCTCCTGAATGAACAGGTAGTGCTCCAGGGTGTTGCAGAAGAAGACCGGCGCGTTGATGAGGGCGTAGTCGAAGGTGCCGGTGTCGGGCTCGTCCTCCAGCAGGGTCGGGCCCCCGATGCCGAACATCTTCAACGCCAGCCCGGTCGCGCGGCCGAGCCGCGCGTCGGCGCCCGCGTGCGGCGAGCCGTTGGAGAAGCGCACGAGCGCGTCATGCCGTCCCGGCGTGGCGTAGATGCCTTGCGCGTACGCGGCGGGAAGCCGGTCGAGGATCTCAACTTCGCCCCTGACGATCCCGTATCCCTTGGCGTGCGCGTCACGGACCGCCAGGCCGGTGCCCTCGGCGTCAACCGAATCGGCGATGAATCGCTCGGTCTTGGCGATCACCGTCTGCAGCATCTCGTCAAATTGTGGACAGGCGGCTTCGATGTCCGGGGTGTATGGGATGAATCGCGATGGCATGCGCTCGATCAGCTCCGCTTGTTTGCCGCTCGACTGCGGGACAACACCGTCAATCCAGACCCGGGGGCGGCAGGATCACGTGTAGTCCCAGGTCACAGCTCAGCGTAGGCAGGTCGACGGGAGGAACGCGGGCTCGAAGACAGCCATTTGGGCGTCAAATTGTCAGCGGATCGCCAAAGAATCGCTTATTCATGCCCCCGGGAACCCGTCGCTTGCTGGCCCAACGACTCGCCGCCGGATCGGGCACCGCGCAGGGGGCGATACGCCGGGTGAGACGATGGCGGGGAAGGGCTCCCCAGGCAGGTCAGCGGGTCAGGTCCGCGGCGCCGAGCCGACCAGGTCATCCCGACCGGCACATGGAGACCGTCATGGATAAAGCTCTCGGGGACATTCTGGGCCTGGCCGCCGGCGTCGCGGTCAGCCCGCTCCCGATCGTCGCGATCATCCTCGTTCTGGCCACACCACAAGGACGTCTCAACGGACCGCTGTTCACCCTCGGCTGGGTAGCAGGACTGTCGGCGCTGGGCGGCGTGATGCTGGCGATCGGCGGAGCGGGAGGTTCCTCTGTCCACCATCAGCCGGCCACCTGGGTGGGAGCGCTCAAGCTGGTCCTGGGCGTCCTGCTCGTCCTATTCGGTATCCGGCAATGGCGGCACCGCCCCACCGACGCCTCACAAGCCGAACTGCCGAAGTGGATGGCCGCGATCGATCGCTTCAACCCGATCAAAGTCTTCGGGCTCGGATTGGCTCTGTCGGCGGCCAACCTCAAGAACGCGCCATTGACCCTCGCCGCCGCCGCCTCGATCAGCTCCTCCGGACTCGCGGCCGGACAACAGATCGTCTCCCTGGCCGTCTTCGTGATCATCGGCTCTCTCGGGATCCTGGCCCCGCTCGCGGTCTTCCTGTTCCTGGGCGATCGAGCCAAGAGCGTGCTCAGCAGTTGGAAGGACTGGGCGGCACAGCACAACGTCGCCGTCATGGCCGCCCTGCTCTTCGTACTCGGACTGAAACTGCTCGGCGACGGCCTCGGCATCCTCATCTCCTGAAGCCGACGGCACCCCCTGACGTGGCGGGGCGGCCCGTGACGAAGCGCCGGCGGGAACGCATGACCTCACGATGGCTTGATGCCCGTCTCGGGCTCCGGGACATCGGCGCGTCAGCGATCTTGTGAGACACCGACGGCGGGCAGGTGTCTGAGCTGTTCATCTCCGGGGAACCGATCGCACTCGTCGGCCGCCGGGTGATGCAGACCCTCCTGCACGAGGCCGCCCATGGGCTCGCCGACGTGAGAGGCATCCAGGACACCGGTAACAAGCACCGGTTCCACAACCAGCGCTTCGTCCGCCTGGCCAGGGAACTGGGCCTGGAACCGCCCGCCACCAAGGACGACGTGCTCGGCTGGAGCGAATGCCGCATCACCGACGCCACCACCGAGCGCTACAAGGACGCGATCGCGGTCATCGACGCCGAGCGGCTGCCCTACCGGCGCAGCGCCTGGGTGGCCTACCTGCGGAAGTGGGGCGACGGCCAGGACGGTGGGCAGGCAAGCGACCCCGGCGGCGACCAGCACGCCCACGCGCACAGTGACCGCTCAAATAATCCCAGGTCAGAGATAGGTTCGTTGGATTATCCGCGATTGCTACAACTGCCGCTAGACCCCAGGACGTCGGTGAACACGATTACGAGAATCGACAGAAACGTGATCACGCCCCCGGGCCCGGCCGACCGTCCCGCGAACGACCGTTTCCGGGACGGCTGATTCCGGCCGTTGGGACGGCAACCGGGGTCGCGGCCGCCGCCTTCTCCCCGCAATCTGGGGCGTGAAGGTCACGAGCTCGAACAGCCGGCACGCCAGAGTGTCAGCAGGCAATCCTTCCTGGTATTGCCGCTTTCCCCCGATCACGGCGTCCGGGCAACCGCAAATTCCCTGGTTCGCCGGATCGGTGTCCGGTTGGGGACTGACGGCTGTTCCGCCTGGAGGAGTTGGGCGATGCTCGTGAGCAGACCCCCATCCGTGACCGGTCCCACAGGGATCGGCGCTCGGGGTTCGCGAAAGGAGCCTCCACGATGCCCTCACCCCGGCTCGGCTCTCCGGCCGCTCAGACCTACTGGTACGACTACGGCGACCTGCGGATCGCGTTCACCGACCAGTTCGCCCTGGACTACCAGGACAAGGGCAGCGGTGCCACCATGTACGGCCGGTTCTGGCACCCGGTGCTCCCGCAGTGGGCCGTCGACGACGGTGGCTGGTGCTGGCTCGGAGGGATGGCCTGGCCGAACAGCGACTACGACGGCAACCCGAACGGCTACCGCGTCGGCGTCATCGTCAAGGACCACGGCGGCACCGGCGTGCTGGCCGCGCCGACCGGCTGGAGCGAGTGCTACTGCGACGACGGCACCGGTGCCGACATGTACGGCAAGGTGTACCGCCCGACGCCGCCCGACGGCTACGTCGCCCTGGGCGACATCTTCACCGGCGGCAGCAGCAACTGGGTCACCCCCGACAACAGCAAGGCCCCGTGGAACAACTTCCGCTGCGTGCGCGCCGACTACGCCCACACCGGCAGCTACGGCCCGATCCTCTGGAACACCGACGGCGCGGGCGCGATGGCCAAGGAAGACGAGACCATCTGGTCGGTCAACACCGACCTCAACGGGCAGACCTTCAGCCAGCAGGCAGACCACGCGCTGATCGGGATCACCGGGTTTATCGGCAAGAGCAACCTGAACAGCAGCCCGCCAACCGACCCGCCGCCCATGGTGCTGATGGTCCCGGTGCCGCAGATCAAGGTGAGCGACCCGCCCGCACCGCCCTACCTGGACTCCTTCGACCCGCCGGACGACCACACCACCCCCGTCAACGACTACTCGGTGGTGGTGCCGTTCGCGGCGATCACCGACACCGAGCTGACACTGGAGCAACACGTCTACGGCAACGCCTTCTACACCCTCAAGCACTACACCGGGTACCGCAACATCCGCTTCATCGACAACCAGCACGGCGCCTCCCAGACCGAGCCCGAGTCGGTCCAGGTCGACGTCGGCGTCAGCGAGTCCCAGAGCCAGACCTACTCGGCCTCCTACGGGGTGACGGTCGGCTACGACGTCGGTGTCGAACTGTCGATCGAATCTGATGACGCCTCGGTCGGCGGCCACTTCTCCTTCTTCTCCAGCACCACCCGGCAGCTTGGCTACTCCACGACCACCGATGTCGATGTGATGATGTCGGGCACCGTGACCGACAGCGTCTCCGCCCCCGCCAACAGCAACGCCGCCCTGTGGGCACGCGAGTCGATCATCGCGCCGTGCCGCCCGGACGGGACCTGCATCGACCCCAACGGCGGCCTGTCCTTCACCGACCACACCAGCCTGGTCGACAGCACCTACCCCGATCACGCACCCAGCTCGTAAACGATCGCGCCCGCGCGCGTGATCCTGTCAGAAAAGTAAGAAAATCCGGCTCGCGAACGCCGTCAGGACATCCGGCATAGCGCTCAACGGGACCACGGGTGCGCTGTGGTCCCGTGTCGGGCCGACGGCTCTCGAAGGCGATCACGGTGTCCGGCGTAGCCTGGATAGGTGGCTGGTCAAGGCCTCGTAGGCGTCGACCGGCGCGATCACCGGGCGGGCGCCTACGGGTGACGGGGCGGCTGTCACGTCCGGGTGTGTCACGACCATGACGGTAGGCCGAGACCCGGGTCGCGCGTGTCAGGATTTGCGGCGATCACTTCGCCGTATGCGTAGAGGCCGACAACGGCTCCGCCCACTGCGCCGCCAGTGGCACCGCGACGGTGCTCACGCCGCGCTCACACTGGTCGCAGGGCACGTCGGGGGGCCTGGTGCTGGAGCCGCGCGGTAGAAGAAGGTGCCCTCCGGGGCGGCGGGGTCGAGGTTGCCGAGGGTCGTGGCGGCGAACTCGCCGACCTCGGCCACCAGCGGCGGCTCGTACACCTTCACCAGGCCCGGTCGCATGTCCTGCTCCATCTGATTCACCTCCTTTCATGATCAGACGATGGGCCGTCCCCCACAGTGACCCGCTTCTGTGCTGGGTACGCGTGGCACATAAGGTCACATTTCTGCTGTTGTCACGCTCTCCGACCAGCCCTCTTGGCCTTTCCGGCTTATTTGCTCTGCTCCCCGTTTCCGGCTCGTGCCCTTGTTCGCCAAGGAGCTCAACGTCCCCATCCCGGCCGTCCGCAAGCCGGGCACGGCCTGGGCCCAGCTGCCCCGCCCGGCCGCGGCCGATGCCGAGCCGGCCGGGCATGCGCGGATCGGCTACGCCCGCGCCTCCACTGTTCGCCAGCCGCTGGACACCCAGCTCGGCTTGGCTACGAGTTGATGAATCGTGGGGCGCTTTGTGATCACCGATCGCATTGGCGTACGGGTTCCGGAGGTGATCAGCCGGAAAGGGGGTGGGCCCCTCCGGAGAGGGGCCGCAGAACGGTCCTGGGCGACGGGATCTCGTCACTCGATGGCGGAGCGGGCACCCCTCCGTCAGCGCAGGGCCGAGAGGTCGAGGTCAGAGTTCGTCGCGTGAGGGGTTGGGATAGTTCCAGCCGGCGTTGAAGGTGTGCAGGACCCGTACGTACCGGCGGACCTGGTTGACGTTCTCGATGGTCCCGATGCCGGGGATGAAGGGGACGGTCGGGGTCGAGGTGTTACCCGCTCCTACGAGGTTCCAGTAGAAGTTGGACAAGACACCCCAGTTGTTCTCCAGGTTCTGCTGCCACGCCTCCAATCCGTAGCGGCCCCAGCCCCAGTCGCCGACCGCGGCGCGGAAGACGCCTTCGAGGTCGTTGAAGCGGGCGGCTTCCGAGGTCATCTGGATGAGCAGCATGAGGGAGCGGGCGGTGTTCTGGGTGTTGGTGTTGGCCGAGGTCTGGTTGGCGAGCTGGAGGATGGACGCCCGGATGTCGTTCCAGTAGATCGGCATGCTCGACCGGTCGCGCCCGGCGGCCTGGACGAGGGCCTGGTAGTTGCCTCCGAAGGGCAGGTTGGTGAGGGATGTGTCGATGGGGGCGCGGTTGAAGCTGGCGTCGTTGAAGGTGTAGGAGGTCCCGCTGCCCTGGGGGGAGAACCCGACGACGTACAGGTTGTCGGGCTGGACCCACAGGTCCACCGCCCGTCGGTTGCCACTGTCGTCATGGGCCGACAGCGAGACCCGGACGATCCCCTCCCCTGTAGAGGCGTTCTGCGTGTACTGCGTACCGTCTCGCCAGGTGTCGGAGACCGCGGCGCGCAGGCTGGCCAGGAACGTGGAGTAGGCGATCGTCTGCTGACTGCTGGGCGCATCCCCCAGGTCCAGCCAGACATGGTTGATCGACCCCTCTCCGGTGTGCGCGGCGGCGGGCCCGGCAGTGGAGAGCAGGCCGGCTACGACGGCCACGGACACCGTGAGGGCGAGCAGTGCCCGGCGAATTCTGCCGTGTCTGGGCGGGGTACGTCGGTGGTATCGGGGCATGGTCGACTCCTGCCTTGGGCGAGTGCTCATAGGGGCTCGGTGTTCTCCACCGAGGTGGTCAGGCCGGTACTCGGGGCCGGTGTGGGCATGTCACCGAATGCATGCACGTGCCGTACGGCATTGAGGTGTTCGCCGTGGATGGGGCGCTGGAAGCGGCGGGGCACGGGTCCGGCGGGGGGGGTCGCGGGCGGTGTCCTGTGCGGCTATGCCTGGGAGGCCTGCTCGATGAGGTCGGCGACCGCGTCGGGCCGGGACAGGTAGACGGCGTGGCTGCCGACGACCTCGACAACGGTCGCTCCGGCGCGCTCGGCCATGGTCCGCTGGGCCGGGGGCGGGATCATGCGGTCCTCGGTGGCGACCAGGTACCAGCTCGGCTTGGTACGCCAGGCCGGCTCGGTGACCGTACCGCCGAGGGCGTCCACGCCCCACGGCACCTGGGAGTCCGCCATGAACGCGGCCACCTGGCCGGGCAGGTCAGCGGCGAACGAGCCGTGGAATTTGTCGCGGTCCAGGAAAAGGAAGCCGTTCACGGGAGGGAGGATGGGCGGCACCGGCGCGCCGGGCGGCGGGTCGGCGATGAGGGTGTTGACCGACTCGCCCTTGTCGGCGGCGAAGGCGGCGATGTAGGCGAGGGCGGCGACGTTGGGGTGGGTGCCGGCCTGGCTGATGACGACCCCGCCGTAGGAGTGGCCGACCAGGACGGCCGGGCCGTCGAGAGCGTCGAGGACCTGGCGGGTCGCGGCGACGTCGCCCTCCAGCGACAGCGTCGGGTTCTGCACGACGTGGACGCGGAAGCCGTGCCTGGTCAGCTCGTCGTAGACGCCCTGCCAGCCCGATCCGTCCACGAAACCACCGTGCACGAGCACGATGTTCCTGATGGTGGTCATGGTCGCTCCTGACCTGGAGGGACAGACCCAACGCCTGTCCTGGTGCCCTTAATCCAAGTCGCGCGCACGCGGCCCGGCCACGCAGAACAGGACGCAGAAGTGGCGCGCAACCCGGGCCCCCGTCGAGCTCGCCGGCTGGGGTCAGGGCGTGGCGTTCGCCAGGTCGCGGCAGCGGCTGCTCGCCTCGGTGAGCTTGGTGATCGCCTCAGAGCGGCGGCCGAGCGACCCCGGACATTCGCCGATGCGGGCAAGCGCGATCGGTCGGGTGAACGCCACTACGTTGGGCCTCATCCCCGACTGGTCGTCATTCAGCGGCGCCCACAAGCCGAGGTACCGTTCCAGTGCCTCGGTGTAGCGTCCTCCATCGCGAAGGCAGCTGCCGAGGGAACCCGGACACTGACTGTAGGAATCGATGTCGCCGTCGGCCTTGAACATCTCCGCCGCCCGGTTTCCGACGCAGTGGCCTCGTCGAGCCGTCCGAGCCTTTGAAACGCGCCTGCCGCGTGGTGGTGGGCCGTGGCGATCTGCCACGTGGCGCCACTGCGGGGAGCCAGGTCCAGCGCCTGGGCTGTGTACCGCAGTGCGGTCTCCGGGTCGTCGCGCGGTACCAGATGGACCCAGGCCGGCAAGTTCAGTTGCCCAGCCTGCCGGGCCGCGCATGGCTGCACAAGTAGCGGCCCTCACGCGCGGGGAGGGCCATTCCCTGGTGTCCAACCTCGGGCGCAATGCGGCCGGCGGCGGCCAGGTGGGGCAGCTGATGCAGCGTCCAGCCTTCCCCATGTGGGTCGAGCTCAGCGGCGACCTTCGATGATTACCGCGATATTCTCACTGCTCTCATTTCTTTCCCTTGTGCCACTCTCGCCGGGCGTGCCCGAGCACCGGCCTCGGCGGGTTCAGCGCTCGCAACCGGGGACCTTTCTCGTCGGGAAAAGGGCCCTCACTGTCGCAGGAAGAGATCGCGCGTCGCGAGGCTTTTCAGTTTTGACTCAACCGTGCTGTCCAGCACCCTCCGCGGCCGCTGGACGCACGCTACGACTGCGACGTGGAGGAGCGGATGCTCAAGATTCACTTCACCCCCGCGGACCTGGCGCGTGTGCGCCTGGTGCCGACGCTGGGCGCCTTGGCCGAGACCCTGTTCAGCCTGAACGCGCTGCGCGGACGGGTGGAGGAGCCGACCTTCGGGGCCTGGCGGCGCCGGGTGCGAGCCGGACTCGACTCCCGGTTCTCGGTCCTGGCCGACATCACGCCGGGGCGAAGGCCCTGCTTCGACCAGACCTTCCTCGCCCGGCCCGATCGTGACCTGTCCGAGAGCGCCGGTGCCTTCCTGGTCAGCCCTCCCCGGAGCGTCCGGGCGGAACCGGACTTCTACGCTGGTCGGCGCGGCAGGGTGCCTGACTTGTTGGCCGGGCTCGCCGACGCCCTCAGCGCCCGGCGGGAGGTCCTGTCCACAGTGGAGGCGTACTTTCACGCCGCGGTCGGCCCCCATTGGAGGGGCATCCGCGCGCACCTCGACGCCGAGCGCGCGCAACGTGGCACGATCATGCTCGACCG
Source organism: Nonomuraea spiralis (assembly GCF_014648435.1). GTDB lineage: Bacteria > Actinomycetota > Actinomycetes > Streptosporangiales > Streptosporangiaceae > Nonomuraea > Nonomuraea spiralis. Next base: position 334,390 of record NZ_BMRC01000005.1, on the reverse strand, counting down.
GGGCGTCGACGGCCTGCTGTCCAGCCTGCACCGCACCATCCGGTGGACGGCGCCGACCCTGCGCATCGACTGCGACCCGGCGCTCGACGGCGATCTCCTCCTGGACGGACGAGGGCTGGTGCTGATGCCGTCGTTCTTCCTGCGCAAGCCGGCCGTGATGCACGACGCGAACGACTGGGCCGACTGCATCCTGATCTACCCGGCCACGGTAGGCCTCGACCAGGCCGCGAACGTCTGGACGGGCGACGCGCCCTCGGGGGCGCTGGGCAACCTCCTCGGGCGTACCCGCGCGTCAGTGCTCATCGCCATCGCCGACGGCATGCCTACCACCGGCGCCCTGGCCGGGCGCCTCGGCATCTCAGCGGCCGCGGTCAGTCAGCACACCGCCGTACTGCGCGAGGCAGGGCTGATCACGACGCGCCGGCATCACGGCAGCGTCCTGCACACCCCTACACAGACCGGTCTGACGCTCCTCAACCGCTGGCACGGCTAGCTGGACCATCAGGTATTGGGCCCCAGCCGATGGTCGATGAGACTTTTCCCGGTACTTGGCACTTTTGCGAGCAAGGTGGCAGTGGCACCTGATCATGGCTGAGTCTCGGGTTGCGGTCTTCGGCGCCGTCCGCGCGATTCCGGCTCCCAGGGTTGGAGTTCGGCGATGTCGAGGGTCGGTTCGGTGTCAGCGTCGCAGCGTGCGGCGAGTGCGTGGGCGTATTTGCTGATCCGATTGCGGATGGTCAGGTTGGCGCCGGTGCGGGTGGCTGGTGTGCGGAACAGGGCGATCTTGTTCTTGAGGGCGCGGGCGGCGCTGGCTTCTTGGTGGCGAAGTTTGGTGAGCCTCGGGCTGTGGAGGTGCTCGGCTTGGGTGGCCTCGGCCCGGATGAGGGCGGTTCCGATCGCGGGATCTTGCGGTCCGAGGTAGGGGCCCGCCTGGTAGACGTCGGTGCAGATGGCCTGCCAGTGGTCGACGGGGATCTCCCAGTCGTGGAGGGCTCGTCTGCGGCGGGCGTAGTCGGTGCGCCGTCTGGTCTGATCAAGGCTGTTGGCGAGCTGCTCGACGATGCTTTCGAACTGTGGCCATAGGCCGGTTCCGGCGATCTGGCGGCGGAGCACCACGAACGAGGTTCCTGCGGCGGTGACGGAGATGCCGAGAGCCGCGGCGCATTGCTTCCAGGTTCCGCCGGCAGTCATCTCGACGAGTTTGATGGGGGTGACGCGCCGCAGATGTCGTGGTGTCCACCGGTTGGGGTTGGGGATACGGCTGGCGAAGCCCGCGACGTAGTCGTCATACCAGGTCTGCCCGCAATATCGAGCCTCCTTCAACGCAGTCACTCACAACACGCGGCCTCACGTCGCAACCAAGGTTCTCCCGGTCTCCGTCTTGCCCCGGCCTCGGCGTATGACGCTGGAGGCCCGTCTTCCCACCGTGTGGGAAGACGGGCCGGATCCGTGTCTAGCGGTTGTTGTTACCGCACCAGTCGACCCAGATGTGGCCGCTGCCGTTGTCGTGCACGCGCCTGCCCAGCGGCTCGCGCTGCCACGCGTCGGCGCCGTCGTTGACCCAGGAGAACACGTAGTTGATGTCCGTGCGGCGCAGGTCCCAGTAGTCGCCGTTGCCGATGCACGCGTAGGCGCTGCCCGACCAGGGCGCGTAGTCGTAGATGTTCACGTCGTCGTACGGGCCGGGGTAGCCGTTGTTCCACACCACGTCCACCGTGTTGTTCCAGCCGGACGGCCAGCCGTTGTAGGCGTCGCCCGTGTACAGCAGCGCCTTGTTCATGTCGTCGGACCAGACGTAGAAGTTGCCGTCGGCGTTGAGCGCCCGCACCGGCAGCCCCGACTGGATCTTCGGCTTGCCCTCGGGCCGCTGCGGCTTGACCGCCTCGACCGCCGGCCTGGCCGCCTCGGAAGTGGGCGCGGGGGCCGGCTCGGCGTAGGCCGCCGTCGAGGCGGTCAGCACCGCGGCGACGGTCATGACGCCGAGCAACGCGTTCCTCAGAACCTTCATGATGGGTTTTCCTCTCCCTGTTCAGCGATGAGCGATTTCCTGATCAGCGCACGCGCCCTCGGCAGCGCCGCCTCGCGCAGGCTGCGCGCGTTCCGGTACTCGGCCGGATAGCGCGCCTCCAGCGCGGCGGCGTTGGCCTTGTCGAGGTCGCGTGCCGTCCTCGACAAGCCGGAGGAGGCCGCGCAGCGTGCTTCCGCCGTCGCGGCCCGCCGGTCGCGGTCCTCCGCGCCGCCCTCCTGGTCGGCCAGACGCTCCCTGCGCAGAGCCAGAGGCGTGTCGGCGGTGAACCCGGCCGCCTTCATGCACGCGGACCAGCGCTGACGCGCGGCCCCGTAGGCGGGGTCGGCCTGGGTCTGGCCGATACGCATCTGGACGAGCGTCTGGGTGACCCTGCTGGCGCGGAACCAGCGCGCCTTGTCCCCGTAGAGCTCCTGCCACGCCTGCGCCACGCAGCCGCCGGCACTGTGACCCACCGTGCCGCCGACGGGCAGCGCCGCCTCCAGGACGGCGGACCGGTCGCCGTGGTAAGCGGTCAGCCAGGCGCGCCTTTTCCCCTCCGGCAGGCCGCGAAAGTAGTTCTGCGCGGGGACGGCCGCCTTTTCCAGCTCCTTTCTCGCCGCCCTGCCGTACCCGTTGTTCCGCGCCCATTCCTCGTCGTCCACGACAAAGGGAAAACGGTCCATGTCCGGAGTCCTGCTTTTCGGCTCCGGCCAGTACCGCAGGCCCCGCCCGCTCATGCAGGCGCCGATGAGAACCTGCTCGGCCTGCTGGAGAACGTCGGCTTCCACCGGCGCAACCGGCGCAACCGCGCATCCGGCAAGCACGGCCAGCCCGATCAGGGCATGCCTCAACTGTCGTCCTGACACGTGAATTCCCCCGAAGTGGACTCGCCTGAGGTCGGGTCGGGCCGCCTTTCCACGGAAAGGCGGCCCGCTCACTGTCGCAGGAAGAAATCAGCTGCCGCGAGGCTTGTAAGTCCTGGCTTAATCCCGCCGCTCAGCGACGTGCGTGGCCGATCGGCGGCGTTCCGTGACGGATATGGCGACGTGTTTGGGGGGCGAATGCACAGGATTCACTTCACCAGCGACGACCTGGCGCGGGTCAGGGTGGCGCCGACGCTGGGCCCGATGGCCGAGACCCTGTTCAGCCTGACCATGCTGCGCGGACGGTCGGGAGAGGCGACGTTCGGCGCGTGGCGGCGCCGGGCCCGTGCCGGGCTGGACTCCCGGCACGCGATACTCGGGGCCGTCCTGCCGTCCCGAGGACCCAGCTTCGACCTGGTCAACCTGGCCGGCCCCGGACACGAGTTCGCCGAGAGCGCGGAGCGCTTCCTGTCCAGGAGCCGGCACGCGGTCCAGGCGGAGCTCGACTACTACGCCGACCATCACGGCCGGGTGCCGGCGGTTCTGGCCGGGCTCGTCGACAGCCTGGCCGCCCGCCGGGAGGCGCTGGCCACGGTGGAGGGCTACCATCGGGCCGCCGTCGCGCCGCACTGGGCACGCATCCACTCCCACCTCGTCGCCGAACGCGCCCGGCGCGGCACGATCCTGCTCGACCATGGCGTCGACGGCCTGCTGTCCAGCCTGCATCCGGACGTCCGCTGGGCGCCGCCGACGCTGCACGTCCGCAACGGCGACGAGAGCCCCGCCGAGCTGACGCTCGACGGGCGGGGGCTGCTGCTGGTGTCCTCGTTCTTCCTGCGGGTCCCCACCGTGATGTACGACCCGAGGTGCCTCACCGGCGGCCTCCTGGTCTACCCGGCCACGCTCGACGCCGACCAGGCCGCGAACGTCTGGACGACCGGCACGCCGGCGAACGCGCTGGCCGATCTTCTCGGCCGCACCCGGGCGGCGATCCTCACCGCCATCGCCGAGGGGGTGACCGGCACCGGCGTCCTGGCCCGAAGCCTGGACGTCTCCTCAGCGGCCATCAGCCAGCACACCGCCGTGCTGCGCGAGGCGGGCCTGATCACCACCCGCCGCCATCACGGCGGCGTCGAGCACCACCCCACCCAGATCGGTCTGACCCTCCTCGACCGGCATGACACACCACACCCGGCCCCCTGACGCCACTCGGCCACCCGCGAGCACCGAGCTCCACGCTCTCCATGGCCCTGCACCTGCCTCCATTCATGGCGCATCACGTGGAGGCCCCGCCCGTGGTGGTGACCGAAAGGGAATTCGCCGGCGTACCCGTGGCGCATCTCTGGGTTGTCGGCGATGGACTGGCCGAGGAGATCGCGCCCTTGGAGTTCGCTGATGGCGGTAGCAAGGTCTTGGGTCGCGACCAGATGGGTGTAGACGTGGGTCCAGACGCCTCGGGTGCTCTTCGTGATGTCGGGGCCGTTGTCCCACTTGTAGGTACCAGACAAAACGATGGAGGGACGGCCGTCAAAGACGGCTTCGTGCACGTCTGGAAGGTCGGTCTCGTCGGCGATCCACTCGGCGCCGGTCTTCGCGACGGTGGGCGCCCAGTCGTAGATGGGTACCCACGGGCGGGGGTCTGGTCGGCGGGGGCGTACTCGAGGATGGTAGGGGCGGCCTGCCGTGAGATGCCGGTGTGCGGCCCGGGGACGGCGGGCGCCGGCGGGTCCCAGCTGTCGGGGGTTTTGGGGGCATGGTCGGAGACGACGCCGATGAGGCGGTTGAGCGCTATCCACTGGTACTTCTTGCCGATGCGTTCGATCCAAGCGGGCTTGGGCCAGCCACTGCCGAACCTGCCAAGAACGTACCCGGCGAAGGCCGCGTGGAGTCGGGGCTGGTACCCGAGGCGTATGACTTCGGTGACGTTCCATCACGCGGCGGAGGGAAGGTCGATGCCGGGACGGTCGCGAAGTTCGGGGCTGAGCTGGTAGGTGAAGAAGTCGTCGCCGGTGGCCGAGTGGACCAGCTTCGGGTAGCCGCTGGTGTCGTACTTGGCGATGTCTGTGCCGGTAGGCCAGACGAGGGGCCAGTCGCTGGTGCAGGGCGGCCGGAACTGGTCGACGGCGACGTCAGCAGGCAGAGCTGCGCGGCTGTTGGCTGCTTCGAGGATGCTGCGGGCGGCATCGCGTACGGCGGCGTTCGGGGTGACGGCCGACGGCATGGAGAAGATGTTCCTCCACACCACCGCAGCCGCGGCCACCCAGTCGTCTGGAGCAGGACGCGGGCCTGCTTCGGCCGGCCGCTGTGGGAGATGGCACCTGCCGCCCCCGGACAAACAGGGGCGGCAGGTGGTGGAATCAGAGGTCCAGCCCGTAGTACTGGGCCAGATAGGCGATGATGTCGTCGGCGTGCGGCAGCAGTTCGGGCAGGCGCGCGGCGAGCGCCGCCCGGGTCGCCACCGCCAGGTCCGACGCGCGGATCGCGGAGGTGCGGACGTACGGATCCAGGCGCTGGATCAGTTCGTAGTTGCTGTCGATGTTCTCCGCCCTGATCGCCTTCTCCAGCGGCGGCGCGCCGGGCGGCGGTACGGGCGGGAGCACCCGGCTGATGTAGGTCACCCGGTGCATGACCCGCCAGCAGGGCGGCTTGGCGACCGACTGGCGAGCCTGACGCAGCGCGGCGGCGTTGGCCTCGCTGCTGTTCGTCAGCCACATCGGGTCGACGACCTTGTTGTAGAAGTCGTCGAAGTTGGCGCTGCTCTCACCGAGGTAGAAGGTGAGGAAGCGGTAGGCGTCCACCTTTCCGGGCACGAGCACGGGCTTGCCCTGAGCGTTGAAGACGGGTTTGCCGTTGTCGTAGCGCTGCAGGTCGCCCGAGGGCGCGCACTCGACGGTCAGGCCGAAGCCTCGGCTGGCGTCCTTGCTCTTGGCCCGCGTCACCGAGGTGCCGCCGGCAAAGGACGCCTCCAGGCCGAAGGTCGCGCCCTTCCCCTTGATCTCGAAGCCCACCTCGTAGGCGGCGCTCAGTGTGGCCTTGAACGAGTAGGAGCCGGTATGGGTCTCCGTGACCGCGTCAGTGGCCTGGATGGTCTCGGCGAAGAAGCCGCCCTGGGCGGTCCAGACGTAGGTGTTGACCAGGTCGCGGTGGGAGAAGCCTTCGGGAATGGGGTTGGGACTGGCGTCCCGCGCGGGCGGGGCCGGCGGCTCGCTGATGCCCATGGCGCGCAGGACCTTGCGGGCCTGCTTGCCCGTGGGGTCGGCGTGGTGGGTCTCGGTGGAGACGCCCTCGTAGTAGGCGCGCAACCGCTCCTGCTCGCGGGTGATCCTGCGCTTGAGCGCGTAGGCCTCCCGGGGCTTGAAGAAGCTGTACTGCCCGTAGTCGACGGCGGTCGGATAGTCGGGATCGCAGACCTTGCCGCGGTCATTGAAGCCGACCGCGCCGTCCAGGGTGCCCTGCTTGGTGTAGCGGGGGTTGACCGGGAACGAGATGATGTTCCAGTCCTTGGGGATGTCGGGATTGGCCAGCATCCGGTAGGCGACCAGCGCGCCCGTGTGGGCCAGGCGCAGTGCGAAGACGTCGGCCGTCTCCGACTGCACCAGCGCGTATCCCATGTTGGCCGGCACGTAGCGGCGGCCGACGGCGGAGTTGAGCACCTTGGTGGCATCCTCCAGATGGCCGGTGAGCCGCAGCTTGGCCGCGCGCGTGGTGTTGAGGCCCTGCGACACTTTCGCCTCGCTCGACCAGGCGTTGGAGAACTCCAGGCCGAACTTGAAGTTCCCGGTGTGGGTGACCTTCGCGATCGGGGTGGCGGTTCCCATGCCTCCGGGCGCGGTGATCGCCAGGAGGTTCTCGGCGTTGTTGACACTGAGGGCCAGGTTGAAGGCGAAGTCGACGCTGCTGGTGCGGTTGGACGACAGGCTGTAGACGACCTGGTTGGCCTCGTTGAACTCGACGCTGGAGGCGCCGGCCCACGAGTCCGCGCCGGTCAGGTTCTCCGACGGCACCGGAGGCGCGCTCTCGATGTAGCCGATGAGCTGCGGGTCGAACTGAACCTGGCCCACCCACTCCGACACCAGGCTGCCGACCTTGTACCCGGTGACGAGATGCCAGCGCCCGTCACGCAGGTAGCCGTAGCAGCGCTTGAGCACGCCGAACGACACGCCCTTGGCCGTGCGCTGCGCGTCGGCGTACTCGCCCACGGCCGGGGACGAGGTGATCGTGTCGTGGAACGGGGTGCGGATGGCGGCCAGCGCCGAGCGCACCTGGGAGCTGTCGGTGGAGATGGGCGCGTTGGACAGCATCAGCGTGGGACGGGACGCGGGGAAGTCCAGGGAGTTGCCGCGCAGGCCCTCGTCACGGATCTGCTTGGAGGCATCGGTGGTGGAGTCGCGGTCGAAGGGCCAGTAGGCGATGAGGTCCTGCTTGTCGCCCTGGAGCCGGGTGAAGAGGCTGTCCAGGATCTGCTCGGAGGTGCGCACGGTACGCCAGATGCGCACTTCCTCCAGCTTGCCGCCGAACGGCTCGCTCACCGTCCCGCCGGACAGCCGGGCGGCCAGGGTGAGCTGCTGGTCGCCGTAGTCGCCGACACCCGTGGCCGGGTCACAGGTGATGAGCTCGCCGTTGCGGTACACGCGGAGCCTGCTGGCGTTCTGGTCGGGGTCGACGGTCCAGGTGGCGCGGCGCAGGCGAGCCGGGTAGGTGTTGCCGTCGTCGAAGGTGACGTTGCCGGTGTTCTCCTCGAATCCCCAGCGGGCCACCAGACCCTTGTCGTGGCCGGTGACGGCCTGGCCGATCTGGGCGTCCTTGCGGGCCACCCGCCACAGCCTGACCTCGCCCAGCGAGCCGGACAGCGCGGAGACCTTGCCCGCGTCGCGGGCCAGCCCGATCGTCAGGCCTCCGGAGTTGCCCTGCGCGCCGGGACCGGTGTACCTCTCGGCGCCCGCACCCTGGCCGTCGATGTAGAAGCGGATGTCCGCCCAGGGCTGGGCGTCCGCCGTCTGGGCCACGGAGGAGACCGCGACCTGGCGTCCCTGGCGGACCACGGCGATCCGATGGAAGGCGTTCGCGCCGATCGCCCGGTTGGACGTGAAGCGCACAACCTTGCCGTCCGGCTCCACGAAGGAGAACTCCAACTTGCCGTCCTCCCGGACACAGAGCTGGTACGGCACGCCGATCCCCATCTCCGTCTCGCCCTTGGAGATCAGCCCCATGCGCTGCCCCAGCCGGTCGACCTTGAGGAACGCCTCGATGGTCAGGTCCTCCGGCAGGTCGAGCGCCTCGTCCTTGTCGACCTCCAGGTACGCGCCGCCGGAGAACCGGATGCCCCACGACTGCTCGAAACCGGCCGCGAGGTGCGCCCACTCACCGCAGGGGAACACGTCGCGGCTGCGGAGGATCCGGTTGCCGACCCCGGCCAGCACCTGGTGGCCCTTGATCGGGGACTGCACGGCCGAGGGGCCGGGGAAGGTCCAGTAGCCCAGCAGGCCGGGCTCTCGGCCGGACAGCCGCTGGTTGCGTTCGATGGTGATCTCTGCCTCGGTCCTGGCCCGGCCGAAGAGGCGCACCTCGTCGATCTCGCCGCTCAGGTACTCGGTGCTGAAGTTCCTGACGCCCAGGCGCATCGGGCCCTTGCCGGAGTACGGAGCTTTGGAGAAGCGGCGGGCGACCTCGACGCCGTCGCGGTAGATGATCTGGGTGCGGGTGGCGTGCTCGTACACGGCGGCCCAGTGGTGCCAGTTCAGATCCGGGGCGCTCGCGGGGCTGTGCAGGTCGTCGCCGTACAGGCAGAAGCCGAAGGAGTTGTCGGAGGTGATCTGCAGGTGCAGGGTCCGGTTCTGCGCTCCGCCCATCTCGCCGTGGACCAGCAGCGGTTCGACGACCGCGCGGGTGGTGGTGCGCCGGACCCACATCTCGATGGTGAAGTCCCGTCCGGCCAGGTCGATGCTGTCGCTCAGCTCGTAGGCGTCCTCGGGGGCGCCCTTGAACACCCGCGCGGTCATCCGGGGCGCTTCCGAGAGGGCCAGCATGTACTGCGAGCCGCCGGCGTTGGCGTTCAGGATCCTGGCTCTGCCGGACATGGGCGCGGCGTGGACCCAGGCCTCCATGGTCAGGTCGCCGGTCGTCGTGACGCGGTCGAGCTGGGTGGCGGGCAGGCGCAGGTGCTGCTGGCGGCCGTCGAAGGAGTAGGTGCGGCCGGGCATCTCGCCCCGCCAGCGGCTGCCGTGCCCGGTTACCAGCTTCCTGGCCTTGCCGTTCGGCATGCTGGTGATGCTCCCGGGTGTGAGGGTGAGCAGGCGCGAGCCCGACGACAGCGTCGCCCCCTGCCGGGAACAGGTGGCCTGGTCGTAGTCGTAGGCGATCAGGAAGACCTGCCCAGGGAACCTGATCGCCCCGCCGCTCGAGGTCAGGGTGAGAGACTTCTCGCCCACGGCGTGCGGGGAGGCCGCGCGGAACCCGGTCCCGGTACCGATCATGAGGTGGGCCCGCTCCGGCACGTCGACCGCCAGCGGCTCGGCCAGCGTCATGGTGTCGCGGGCCGCTGTTGTGATCAGGCCGAGCTTGACCGGCTCGGCCGCGGTTCCGGCGAGGATGGCCGCCATGCGCGCGGTGTCGCGCGGCAGCGACTTCCAGACCTCGGTCTCGTTACCGGCGGTGATGGTCAGGTCGCAGCGGCTCGGGGCTTCGCCGTCGGTCACCGTGATCGTGAACGAGCCGAGGTCGATGGCCGCGTCCTTGGCCGTGAACAGGACCGCGCCGCCGCCGCTGACCAGTTCCTGAACCGACGGCTTGACCTGGGTGTCCAGGTAGGCGGCGAAGAACTGGTCGTTGGCGCCTCGGTAGTACAGCACGACATTGCCGTTGGCGCTGTCCAGCAGGGTGGGCGCGTCGGTGCAGCGGGCGAAGCCCAGCAGGGCGCCGGAGCAGCTCAGACCGGTGCGGTCGAGGTCGAGCAGCGGCAGGTTCACGGTCAGGTCGGGGTCGCCCTTGGTGGCGCCGGTCATCGCGGCGAGTTGGGCGCTGACCTTGGTCAGCTCGGCCTGCTTGGCCGCCAGCCGGCGGGTCAGCTCGTCGATCCTGGTCTGCGCCCTGAGCGCCGCGTCCAGGGCGGCCTGGGCCTTCTGCAGCTGGTGCTGGACGTCCTTCAGCCGCTCTTCCCAGCCGTCGACCATGCCGGATCGGATCATCTTGATCTGGCCGAATTCCATGATCGTGGCGGCCTTCATCTGGCTGACCCTGCCGAGTGCGGAGCTGATCGCATAGTTGGTGTGGCGGGCGAAGATCCTGACCCAGTCACCATCCGGCACCAAGTAGAACTGACAGCTCGCTTTGAAGATCCGCTGGTACTGGATGATGGCCGTTCCGTCCGTGCCGCTGTCGCCCTGCACATTCATGTCCTTGCCGGACAGCACGTTCTTGATGAAGTAGACGGTCCGGCCGTTGTGGGTCTCGCCCGTCTCCTCGAACACCCACAGGCCGGAACGCGAGCTGGCGTCGACCACCTTGCTCAGAGGGGCCTCGTTGTCGAGGCTGTCGCCCCGGACCGTGATGTAGAGCTCCTGCCAGGTCTCCCTGCTGCTGTTGAACCGCAGCCGATATCGCCAGGACGTCAGCTTGTCCTGCAGCCTGTCGATGGTCGACTGAATAGACTTGACGTCACGGGCGAGGCGGTCGCGGTCGGCCGTGAACGCGGGCACGTTCGCGGCGTCCGCCCTGAGCGCGTCGATGTCCCTGGGCAGGCTCAGGATCTCGGCCTCCAGCGAGGCGACCCGCTGCTCCAGCACGCTGATCGCGTCCAGGTCCTGGCTGGCCAGGGGCCGCTGCAACACCGGCAAGTCGAGGACGTCGTTCACCTGGGTCAGCCGTCCGTCGCGCCCCACGCCGAAGTCCAGGGTCGCCACCTGGGCCTCCTTGTCGCCGGTCGCCTTGGTGGCGAAGGCCAGGAGCACACGGGTGTGCATCTTGACCGGCTTGGGGGCGGTGCCGTACCCGGTGGTGGTGGACTGCTGCCGGTGGTAGACGACGGAGGCCAGCCCGGAGGTGACGTTCCTGCCCTTGACGGTGAAGCTGTCGCGGCGCACGCCCGGGTGGTCGCCCACGGGCGCCTGCGACGCCACCCACACCGGGAGGTACGCCGTGCCGTGCAGGCCATTGTCGCTCTGGTCGTGAACGACGGCGCCGAGGCCCTCGTCGAGGCGGTAGTAGGCGACCAGGCCGGGCTCGTTGCCGATGAGGCGGTGGTCGAGGTCGCGCTTCAGCTCCGCCACCGGGCGCGCGCGGTCCCAGATGCGGACCTCGTCGATCTCGCCGTTGAAGAGCTTGCTCGGCTGGCCGCCGGTGTCCGTCGCGCCGATCAGGACCTGCGTGGCCTTCCCGGCCCGGTACGGCAGGCGAACGGTGGCGCTCGGCCGCCCGTTGATGTACACGGTCGCGTCGGCGCCGTCGAAGACCGCGGCCACGTGGGAGTATTCGTTCAGCGTGACGGTGTCGGTGGTGGCCACGGAGAAGGGCACGGCGTCGTGCGCGAGGAAGAGCGTGCCGTCTTGGCGCGTTCCGAACTGGCAGGCCACGCCCTTGCCCAGGACGAGCCCGTCGTGGGCGGCCGGCTTGATCCACGCCTCGATCGTGTACGGCCCGGCGCCGAACGTCAGGGCGGCCGGGCTGCCCAGGTCGACGCGGCCGGCCTTGCCGTCGAAGAGCAGCGCGGTCTCGGCGTGACCGGTCGCGCCCGCGACCGGCACCAGCTCGCGGTTGGTGAACGGGCACGTTCCAGGGCTGCGCTCGAAGACCGCGTCGCGGTACTTGGCGTCGGGGCTGGTGTAGAAGCGGGTGCCCTGGGTGTTGAACCAGCCGTCGGCGCCGCGCTCGACGTTGAAGGAGTCGACGCGTCCCGTGGCGTCGTTGTGGGCGAACACCTGCCAGCGCCACATCTCGTTCGTCGCGGTCGGCACGTGCACCGCGGTGAACCGGCCCTCCTTCAGGTTCCTGATGAAGGACAGCTCCCTGGTCGGCTCGTAGAACGGCCGCCCTTCCATGTCCTCGGTGCCCAGGGTGTCCTTGGCCGACTCGGGCTTGGTGGAGTGGCGGCTGCGCCGGTAGCGCACTTCGAGCACCGGCTTGAGCTTGCCGTCGACCAGCAGGAACCGGTCGACCAGCAGCGTGTCGCGCACCAGCGGCACCTGCTTGGCGCCGCTGAGCACGTAGTCCTTCCTGGCCGCGTCGGCCGAGCAGCCGCCGCCGGTCAGCTTGAACACCGAGTCGCCGTGGCCGTCGCCGATCGACTGGCGTAGGACGATCACGTAGCTGCCGTCCGAGAGCACCTGGAACGGTGCAACGGCCGACAGCCGCGCGGTCGTGGAGAGGAAGGAGTCGATCTCCTCGGGTTCGAGCTGCTCGTCCTTACCCGCCTCGATGCGGCCGCCGCGCTTGACCGTGGGCATCATCGTGGCGCCCGCGATTGCGTAGCCGACCTCGGTGATCTCGCGCGGGAACGGCAGTTCGGCCGGGTTGTCGGCCCAGTAGGCCGCGTCCAGCTCTCCCTTGGCCGGATCCTGCTTGGCCAGATTCAGGACGTTGTAGACGATCCGCCGCGCCGCGTCCATCGCGAACGCCACTGTGCTGCCCTGGTGGCGAACCATCGCCGTGTACTTGTATGCGCGGTCGCCGTAGACCTTGACCATCGCATCCCCAGCCGCCATGACCACCCCTCCTCGCCCGCCGAAGCACCCTTGACGATGATCGGAAGCTAGCGCTAGGTCAACGCGATACTGTGGCCACATCCGGCCATCGCATGCGCCCCGCTCAGACACCTCTAGCCGCCAACCCGATGGACCGGATCGACACCGTCAAGGTCCCGAAGGCCCTGCCCCGCCCGGCCGCGGCCGCCGACGTCGCCAAGGTCTTGGCCGCGATTTGCTCGCGGCGGCCGCGCAAGGATCTGCCACTGGACCGGCTGCGCGACCGGGTGCTGTTCGAGACCGCCTACGTCTGCGGCGCCCGCGCCTCCGAAGTGTGCGGTCTCTGCGTGGAGGATCTCGATCTGCGCCTGGACGACGAACATGTCCGCATCCACGGCAAGGGCGGCAGCGTACGCACCGTCCTGCTGGACGACCGCGGCTACGTCACCCTGCTCAAGCTCTACCTGGCCCGCACCGGCTACACCGCCGGGCCGCTGTTCCGGGCCAGCATCAACGGCCGCGGCGGACCACTGTCCTACGACGCCGCCCACCACCGCTGGCAGACCTACTGCACCGCCGCACGCGTCGAGATCGACATCCACCAACTGCGCCACGCCCACGCCACCGAACTCATCAACGCCGGCGTCTCCATCGAGGCCGTCCGCCGCCGCCTCGGCCACGCCTCCACCGAAACCACCCAGCTGTACGCGCTGCTGGACGACAAGGTCGCCGACGCCGAGATCCGCGCCGCCCGCCGCCGCCGCGACCGGGCAACGCGCTGAAAGACCTTCACGACCAAGAGAGACTTCACTCGCGCGGCCAAGATCCTCTCAGCGTCCACGGTTGTCTGCCGGTACCTCACCCTCGGACGCGGTCAGCGGAGCGGGCTGCGTCCAGGCCGTCCAGGGTGCGCTCGGAGATGTGAGGTCGTCCCCTTCGCGCAGCCAATCTCAGCTGAGTAGCGATTCACCGTGGCCTTGGGAGTTCCGGGCCCGTGACCATCAGGCAATGCGGTAGGCGGCGGCACCGTTGTGCAGGAAGCGGGCGCGGCCGTGCCCGTCGGAGCCGACCAGGGACAGGACCTGGTGGCCGTCGGACTTGGGTTCGGCGGTGATGACCGAGCTGTCGTTGAGGCGGACGACCTCGACGCGCTCCTCGGACCCGCCGAGGAAGGATTCGGCGATTTCATTGCGTGGCCGGTAGATGAGGAACGCGCGGTCGTGCTCACTGGTCAGGGTGATGTCGTACAGGGTGGAGCGGTAGGTGCCGCACATGCGATCCGCGTCGATCCCGGTCGGGTTCAAGGGCGGCACGGGTAGTGGTGCCGTCTCGACGCCGGCCAGGTCCCTGAGCACCGCACCGAAGATGTCGTAGGCCAGTGGCCCACCGCCCGTGCTGTTGGTCAGCACGGCCACCGCCACACCCGCCGATGGAACCACGCGAAGCCATGCCTTCTGCCCCTTGGCGACGCCGGTGTGGCCGACGACGCCGTCCTGGTAGAGCATCCAGCCAAGTCCCCAGCCGATGACGCCGCCGCCGAAGTCCGGTACGGATTCCACCTGGGGTTCGCGCAGTGCCGCCAGCGCGGAGTCGGTGAGATGCAGGCGGACGAACTCCAGCAGGTCGCGTGCGCTGATCGCAAAGTGCGAGCCGCTGGGCGCGGCGTAGTAGGAAACCGCCCACTCTTTCGCCGGAACGACCTGTCCGCCGGTCTGGATGTGACCGACCGCGGCGCGGTGCAGGATCGCCTCGTAGGTGTCGGTAGCGGCGGTGTGCAGGCCCAGCGGTGCCACCAGGCGTTCGCGGAGCACGTCGTGGAAGGGCTTGTCGCGTAACACCTCCACCAGCCTGCCGAGCACCACGTACCCGCTGTTGGAGTAGGAGAAGACGGTGTCAGGCGGGAGGAGGTGGTCCGCCTCGGCTAGGGTGGCGACGAACTTCTCGATCGCGTCGTCATTGCGACCGGTGTCGGTGAAGTGGTTGCCGTCGATACCGCCCGTGTGGGTGAGCAGATGGCGGGCGGTCAGGGACGCGGTGGCGGCCGGGTCGCTCAGCCGAAAGCCGGGCAGGTAGTCGCGAACGGGACGGTCGAGGTCCAGCACACCGTCGTCGACCAGTTGCTGGATCAGCGTGGCTGTCCAGATCTTGGCGATCGAGCCGATCTTGAACACCGAGTCGGTCGTGGCCTCGACCTGGGTGCGCAGACTCAGCACGCCCGCAGCCTCATCCCGAATCTCCCCGTTGGCCAGCACGGCGACCTGCGCGCCCGGTACGTCGTACTTCGCGACAAGCTCGCCCAGATCCCATCCCATCCCGCCAGGTTAGTGGCAAGCCTCCACCTGACCCGGGGACGGCTTTCGTCCAGCGATGGGCCAGTTCGTGACCTGACCGGGAGCCCTGCGACTCCACTTCAAGATCGTGGATGTGGGTTCCGGGCTTATATGGGCTGATCCCCGGTTCGGCGTGCTCGGTGACCCAGTTCAAGCCGCACCTGCAGTGGGTGTCGTGGTAGCGGCGCCACTTCGAGCCGAGCGCCTCGTACACGAGCCTGTCGCCGTAGCGCTGGGTGTCGCGCGTAAATCCCGACATCACAGCAGCGTTCCACGAACTGCCGACAGTTTCGCCCTGCTCGACCGACGCTGTGCCTTGCACTGGCGCCGCCTTGCCGTTCCAAGGGCCGACCTCGCGGCCATCTCTCCCGTGATCGAACTGAGACCTCAGCCGGACGGCACTCCGATACCGCAGGTCAGGTGCTACTTCGTTGGAAATCTCTTCATTGCTACCGAGACCCCTGACTCGGTCGGGTTGTCGCCGCCCGCCTTTGCACTGAGTTCCCACCGCCCATCTTTCCAAAAGATTTTTTGCAAAAATACTTTGGGAAAGATGGGCGGTGGATCTACTCTTTGGCCATGGTCAGCGAAGAGCACAAGCGCGTTCTCGACCCTGAGCAGGATGCCGCCGCGTTGAAGGCACTCACGCACCCCTTCCGCATCCGGCTGCTCGGATTGCTGCGGCAGGACGGACCTGCCACCGCGAGCGAACTCGCGGTCAGGACCGGAGAGACATCCGCTTCCACCAGCTATCACCTGCGGGTTCTGGCGAAGTATGCGTTCGCCGCCGAGGCCGAGCACCGCGACAGGCGAGAGCGCCGCTGGCGGGCGGTGCACCTGGTGACGTCCTGGAGCAACAAGGAGATGGACGCGGCACCGGAAAGCCGCGCCTTCGTCAGCTTCGCACGCAGGCGCCAGATCGAGCACCTGGAGGAGTCGCTTGCCCGGCATGAGGCCGACATCGCCGCCGGGCGGCTCGGCCAAGAGTGGCTGGAACCATCGGATATATCCGACCTGCTGCTCCGGCTGACCCCCGAGTCTCTCACCGAGCTGCGGCAGGTGCTCGATCGGAAAGTGGAGGAACTGACCACCCGAGACGCGGGCGACCCACGCGCTGCTCAGGTCGTCCTCCTCGTTGCCGGACTGCCCCTCGCACCGCACGATCCCGACATTGATCCGGACGCCTCCGTTCCCGCGTCTACGGGCGAGGACGCATCGTGACCGAGCCGCTGAACATGCGCGCCGCATGTCGCCGCTATGTCACAGCCTGCGTGCTCTTCTGGCTTCCGGCCGGGCTGACCATCGCGCCCCTGATCCTGCTCTTCACCGAACGTGGCATGTCCCTCGCGGCCATCGCGGGCTTCTTCGCCGCGCACTCTTTCACCGCCGCCGCGCTGGAGTTGCCCACAGGAGGGCTGTCCGACGTCCTGGGACGGCGCACCGTCCTGGCCGCCGCCGGTCTGCTGAATCTGGCTGCTTTCCTGCTCCAAGGCCTGGGCACCGCGCCCTGGGTGCTCGGTTGCGGCATGGCCCTCATGGGGGCGGGCCGAGCCCTGTCCAGCGGGCCGGCCGAGGCCTGGTACGTCGACATCGTCCATGCGCACTCCGGGCCCAGCGCCGACCTGCGTCCCGGTCTAGCCCGAGGGAAGTCCGCAACATCGGCGGCGCTGGCCGCCGGCACTCTGCTCGGCGGCGCCGTGCCCTGGCTGCTGGCAACCGGCCCGGACGTGGGTACGCAACTGAGCCAGGCAACCTCCGGCTTGGTTCTTCCTTTATCGGTCCCGCTACTGTTGGCCGCTGCTATCGAGATCATCTTCGTGCTGTACGTCCTGACGGCCCTGCGCGAGCCACCTCGGTCGGTGGCCACTCTGCGCGGCGTACTGCGAGGCATCCCTGTCACCATCGCAGATGGACTGCGTCTGGGCGGACGCGACGCGATGGTGCGCCGTATCCTCCTCAGCGCGGGGGCTGCCGGCAGTGCCCTGGCCGCCATCGAACTGCTCACACCGGGCCGTGTTGCGATCCTGACCGGCGCATCGGAGTCTGGCGCGGTGGTCTTCGCCTCGCTTGCTTGTGCCGGTTTCCTCTGCTCGGGTCTCGGGAGCCACCTCGCACCGCTCATCGCACGTCTGGCAGGCAGCGGCGAGCGCGCAGTCCTGGCAAGTCTTGGGACAAGCGCCAGCGGCCTGCTCCTCCTCGGCGCCACCGCGGCATCCACCGGAGCACCCGCGACAGCCCTCGCGGCCACCGGTTATGGCCTGGTGTACCTCGGGCTCGGCTCGGCGGGCCCGAGCGAAAATGACCTCCTGCACCGCCGGGTCACAAGTGCGGGCCGCGCTACCGCCTTATCCGTCCAGTCTCTCGCCCTGCAACTGATCGGCGCCCTCACTGGCTTACTCGTAGGTGTCCTGCCGCCCGGCCCGATTCCTTGGTTGCTGGGAGGAGCCGTATTGCTGACAGGAGCCCTCCTATGGATCTACCGCGGCCAACCGACTCCCGCGACCGGCATGGCAACAGGCCAGCACACCACGGTGTCGCCCTCTCCGAGCGCGGATGCGCCGCCCCGCATCTGACCGAAGGATCAGAGGGGGCTACCCATAAGTCCGCGCAGACCCACTTACCGGCCCATGTTCACCGACCACGGCCGCTGTCGCGCTCACAGAGCCGTGAGTACGTCGCCGTGCACACGTACGGCTTCCCGTTCCGACCGTGACGATCACCAGGAGATCACGATGCATCCAGACTTATACCTATTTGTTGAAGGCGTACGAGCCCGTGAGCTGTGGGAGGAAGCTGACCGGCAGCGCAAAGCCCGCCTGGTCGCCCCGGCGTCGGTCATCAGTGCTTTCGAGGAGCGGCTCGGCTGGGTGCTGGTGAGGACGGGCCTTCGGCTCGTGGACCGCCACGCCTGTAGGCCGCACTGGTCGCCGTCCATGCCGCCGCGGTGATTGCCGACCTCAGGGCCGAGGTGCTGCAGAACCTGGCTGATCATCACGGACAAGCTCGACGGTTCAGACGAACCCGATACTACTGCCGCCATCCGATCAGCCCGCAGGGGATGAGGGCCGTGATCTGAACGCGAAACGACGAGTACGCCGTCACCACTGGCCGCTTCTGCGCTGCCAGCCGCTGCTGGGATACCACCCGTGATGGCGACTCCTACCTCCCCCCAGCCTTCGCTCCCCCGCCTTCGGCTGCTGTTAGCCCGTCTGTGCCCGCAAGAAGCGGTGGCTCCCGGAGCTGTGAGAGCTCGGGGAGCCACCCTCGTGCGGGGCGGTTAGCGGTCGACGGGCCCTTGCGTGCGGTCGGGGTCGGGATGGGCGGTGTTGCTCTCGCCGTGATCGGTGGGTCGGCGGTGGCGGTCACGGGTCGCGGCGGCGGTGGCCAGCGGGATCCACTCTGTCAGGTGCTGCATGGTCGAGCTCCAAAGGTCTGGGCGAAGGGATGGGCGCGGGCGCGCAGGACGGTGTGCATGTTGACCCCCAGCGACGAGGCCAGCTCGCGGCCGGCCGGTAGCCGGTCCCCCGGGGATAGCAGTTGCCACCCCGTGCAACGCCTGGACACCGCCGTCGCCCGACCCCCGACTGCTGACATTCACCCGCGGTATGGCTGCTTGGTTTGCCGGTGGGCCGCGGCGGTGGTTGCGGTGCGGACGAATGCTGCGAGTGCAGATGTTCGGTGTCCTTGTGGCCAGGCGAGGATGAGGGTGGTGGGCTCGGCGTCGGTGACGGGTACGCAGACCAGGTCGGCGCGGAGCTGGCCGCGTACGGATGCGGGCACCACGGCGACCGCGCGGCCGAGCGCGACGAACTGCATGAGTTGGCCGACGTCTTGTACGGACAGCCCGTTGGTGGTGTCGGCAGACCAGTGGGGCATCGTCTCACCGGTCAGGTCGGCGAGACTCACGCTTACCCGGCTGGCCAGGCGGTGGTTGTGGGGGAGGACGACGACCTGGTCTTCGATCAGGAGTTCCGCGAAGTCGAGACCGGTCAGGTCGGTGTTCGAGCGGTGCAGCAGGCCGACGTCGGCACGGCCATCGCGGATCATCCCGGCGCGCTCGTGGGCCGAGCACAGGACGATGTCGACCGGGACCGCGTCCGGGTCGACATCGTAGGCGGCCAGGATGTCGGGCATCAGGCCGCAGTCACCACCGGGTTTCATCACCACGACCAGCCGCGCGGCGGGCCGGCCCGCGCGCTGGGCGCGTCGCACGGCTGCGTCGACCGCGTCCAGGGCCCGGCGGCTCTCGGTGAGGAACACCTCGCCGGCCGGGGTGAGCGTGACCCTTCGGCTGGTGCGTTCCAGCAGAAGCACGCCCATCCGGCGCTCCAGCCGGCTGATCGCCCTGGACAGCGGCGGCTGCGCGAGGCCGAGCCGCTCGGCCGCCCGGCCGAAGTGCAGTTCTTCGGCGACCGCCACGAAGAACGCGAGTTCGCGGGTCTGTAAGCGATCCATACCGTGAGGGTATCGGCCGAGACTCAGCTGGGCATTGTCCTGCCGTGGCCCCCGGTGGTGAGGTCGTCCCCATGACCGACAGGACGATCGCCCTGATCACGGGGGCGAACAGAGGAGTGGGGCGGGCCGTCGCCCGCCGGCTCGCGGACCGCGGCGCGACGGTCCTTCTCGGCTCCAGGGATCTCGGGCGTGGTGAGGAGGCTGCCGAGGCGCTCAGGTCCGGTGGGGGTGACGTACACGCCATCGCGCTCGACGTCATCGACGCGGCGACGATCGAGGCGGCCTCCGTCCAGATCGGCGAACGCTTCGGCCGCCTTGACGTACTGGTCAACAACGCCGGAATCTCCGGCAGCCCTGGTCCTACGGAGCCGGCGGCCGCCGACCTCGACCTGGTCAGGCGGGTGTTCGAGACCAACTTCTTCGGTGTGATCGCGGTGACCAACGCCATGCTGCCGCTGCTGTCGCGATCGGCGGCGGCCCGCATCGTCAACGTGTCCAGCGGTATCGGCTCGCTCGCCTATATGACCGATCCGGATCACTACATGTCCCGGTTGTCGGGGCACGCGGCGTACCCGCCGTCGAAGACCGCACTCAACTCCTTGACCGTGCAGTACGCCAAGGACCTTCGGGAACAAGGCATCCTCATCAACGCCTGCACCCCGGGTGCCTGCGCGACGGACTTCACCCAGCACCTCGGCCTCCCCGTCACTCGCACGGCCGACGACGGCGCCGCGATCGTGGTGCGGCTGGCCACCCTGGACGCGGACGGCCCGACCGGCGGATTCTTCGACGATGACGGCGTGGTGCCCTGGTGATCGCCACACGACTGACTGGAAGTACGGCAACATGAGCTGAAGCAGGCCGGGGGCGGCATCTACAACTGCTAGCCGGCGTCGTTGGGCGGGCGGCCGTAGCCTTGCGTTCATGATCGAACGAGTGAAGGTCGCCGTGGTCGGCGTCGGTAGCAACGTGTCCGCGCTGGTGCAGGGGATAGCGCTGTACCGGGCCTCGGGGAGTGGTGGCCGGGATCCGTCCGCCGGTGCTGGAGGGGCTAGGGGCGTGTTTCATAAGTGATCTCGGTGTGCCGCTCTCATGTGATGATCATGGTGTGGGTCGCGGGGATCTGACAGACGCGCAATGGGCGATGCTGGAGCCGCTGTTGCCGGGTGCGGCCGGGCGAGGACGCCCGGCCATCTGGTCGAAACGACGGCTCATCGACGGGATCCGATGGCGAGTACGGACCGGCGCTCCCTGGCGGGATGTGCCCGCATGCTACGGGCCATGGCAGACGGTCTACGGGCTGTTCCGCCGATGGCAGCGCGAGGGCTTGCTGCTGTGCGACCTGGTCGGGAACATGCCCGAACTGAGCCGGATCGTCCTGGCCGACGGCGACGAACCCAACGGCTACAGCGCCTGCTGGCAGGTCACG
This sequence comes from Nonomuraea spiralis, assembly GCF_014648435.1. Taxonomy (GTDB): domain Bacteria; phylum Actinomycetota; class Actinomycetes; order Streptosporangiales; family Streptosporangiaceae; genus Nonomuraea; species Nonomuraea spiralis. The sequence continues at coordinate 313,631 of NZ_BMRC01000005.1, read as the reverse complement.
TTGCCCGAACCCCGGGCATTCGCCACCCGCCTGCACCAATCTGGGGTGCCGAACAGCGTCGGCACGTTCGGGCCATGGGCCGCCTCAGCTCACCCGGCCTGTCAGGAGATGAACCCGACCGCGTGTCCCGCCGCCGAGGAGGCCGTCGACCACCTGCTGGCCGTACCGCTGCTGTCGGCTGACACCGAACAGGACACAACGCACGACCCGAGCGGCTCCCGGCGGGGACCCCCTGGGGGAGCTGGAACGAGCCGGGAACCCGCAGGTTGGACGCTGTTGCTGACTACCCGAGCCGCACCGGGTTCAGCGGCAGACCGTGCCGGGCACAGGGAGCGTCCCGGAGATCAGGTAACGATCGATGCTCCCGGTCGCGCAGGCGTTACGCAGGTATGAGGTGTGCCCGTCGCCGTCATAGGTCAGCACCTGTGACCCCTTGATGCCCCTGGCCAGGCTCTTGGCCCAGGCGAGCGGCGTTGCCGGATCATGCGTGTTCCCGACCAGCAGAACGGGCGGCGCCTGGGTGATGTGCACCGGCCGCTGCGGATTGGACGGCGGGACGGGCCATCCCAGGCATCCGGTCGTCATGTCCCAGAACTCCGACGTCCCGCGCATGTGCGGAGCCTTCCGCACGGCGTCCCGAGCCCGCGTCCTGAGCTGTGAGAATCCGTTGATCTCAGGGTTGATGTCCTGGCAGAGGACCGCCCGGTAGGCCGAGGTCGTCCCAGGGTTGTCCAGCGCCTCGGCCCGCATCTGCCCGAAGATCACCGCATCGCCCCGTTCCGCCTGAACGATGCCCCGGGCCAGACCACCGTTGAAGTCAGGAGCCATCGTGAGCATCGCGTACGCGACGTAGCGCAATTCGTCCGCCGTCAGCGGACGCCCGCCGGTCACCGGGATCGGCGTCTCCTCCGCCTTGCGCACCAGCGCATCCCACACCTGCGGTACGGACCGACCGTGCAGCTCACATTCCTTCGTCCGCTCGCACCACCCGGCGAACCTGCTGAACCCGTCCTCCACCGCCGCCGCGGCATCGCGCACCATCTGGCGCGAGCTCATCCCGTGATCGACGATCCCGTCCATAGCCATCGCCCGCACCCGGTGGGGAAACTGTCGCGCGTACTCGGTCCCCAGCATGCTCCCGTAGGACCGTCCCAGGTAGCTGATCTGCTCCTCGCCCAGCGCGGCCCGCGCCGCGTCGAAGTCCCGCGCCACGCTCCCGGTGTCCATGTGCCGGATCAGCGGCCCGCAACTCTCGCCCACGGCCCGGTTGTGCGCGACGAGCCGGTCATACTCCCGCCGCGTCGCAGGAAACTGCGTGACAGCCGGATCATGCACCGCCTTCCCACATTGGATCTGCTCGCTGCCACCAACCCCGCGCGGATCGATCCCGACAATGTCGAACCGCTCGCGCAACTCCTCGGAGAAGTAGTACGGCGCCCAATCCCGCACCAGATCAGCCGCCCCCGTCCCTGGTCCACCCGGGTTGTAGAACAGCACCCCGATCCGTTGTCCGGTGGCCTTGCGCCGCGTCATGTTCAGCGAGACCTGCGGCCCGTCCGGCTTCGCCCAGTCCACCGGCACGGCGAGGGTGCCGCACTCGGCCCCGGGCTCCTTCCCGCAGGCTCGCCAGCCGATCGCGTCTGTACTGGTCACACGTGCCGCTTGGGTCTCTTGGCCGGTCGCAGCGGCAGGCGCCGCCGGGACCACTACCGCGATCAGCGCCAAGCCCGTGACGAGAGGGGTCCATTTCATGATCTAGATCGTCCCCGGCTCACCAGCCCCCGGCCATCGGCCTTTCGGGCCTGCCGCATCGGCCGAACGGACGATGGTTCGTCAGGTACGGCCCTTGGAAGTCCTCACAGAAAGATCAGCGGACTGGTAGTGCTTTGTCAGGTCGGCGTGTCGTAGGGCGGCTGTGCCGGTGCGGGTAGTTTCATGCTGCGATGCCCCCTCACGAGCCCTCGGTTGCGCGGCGGCGGCCTCCAGGACCAGCTGGAACTGCAAGCTGTCATGCCGGTGGCCGGCGGTGACGAGCAGTGACAGCGGCTTGTGTCCCTGCTCGACCGCCAGTAGGCGCCCGCCTGGACCACCCACTCCACCGTCATCTCAGCGACCGGCCCGCCGCACAAGAGGGACAGGTCGGCCGCACGCAGATACCGCTCGCCCCCGCCGCCGGTCAGGGCGTGACCCGCCCACGCGACGAACGGCTCGTAGTACGGCTGGTAGACGATCACCACACCGGCCTCGCCCAGCACCGCGATCTCCTCCAGCAGCCGTACGATCCCGGGTGCGCCTTCCACCGGCAGCCACTCCTTGGGCAGGTAGCGCGCCCATCCCCGCACGCGAGTGCCCAGCCCTCCGGCGGCCACCACAACCTTCGCCTGTTCAAACGCCCTGCCCGGCCCCGGTCGCTGGGATACCGTGCGCAGGTGATGAAGGTACGAGTCACCGGCGTGCTCATCGAGGACGGCCGGATCCTCCTTCTCGACCAGGACACCGACACCGGCCGTTCGTACTCCCTGCCCGGCGGGAAGGTCGAACCGGGCGAGCCCATCGGCGACGCGCTGGTGCGGGAGATGTGCGAGGAGACCGGTGTCGAGGTCAGCGTGGGCCGGCTGCTGTACGTGTGCGACCACCTACCCGGCGGCGACACTCATGTCGTGCACATGACGTTCGAGGCCGCCCGCATCGGCGGCACCGTCGGCGCCATCACGGCGGGTGCCGACACCACCCCGATCCGCGGCGTGGAGTTCGTACCCCTGACCGAGTTGCCCGCGCTCGGGTTCGCCGACCGGTTCGTCGAGCTGGCCCAAGCCGGATGGCCAGGAGCCGGAAGCTACATGGGAGCCAAGGCCAACATCGGCCTGTGACGCCCGCTGCAGTGCGGCGATGAGCCGCTCGTCCAGGTCCTGCAACGGACGGCTGCGCTCGGCCAAGCCGTCCATCCGGTCCGACAGCAGGGCGGCCAGCTCGCGCGGGAACCGGCCGACGGTGGCCGTCACCGCGGACGGTGGGGGCCGGTTTCAGGAGTCGCGGCGCAGGGAGGACAGGCCCCACAGTTCGGCGATCCGCCCGTCACGCACCCGGAAGATCTCCAGCATGGTCGGCGGCTGCCCGCCGGGGACGCCCCGCACGCTCGTACGGACGGCGGCCGTGTTCCCCTCGACGACCATGTCCTCGACGACGACCTGAACGTCCGGGAACGCCTCGTGGAACCGTCGCCATGCCCGGGTGACACTCTCGGGACCGGTGGTTCCCAGGGGATGGCTGAAGAAGTCCGTCGTGAAGATCTCCTCCATGGAGGTGTACTCACGGGCGTTGAACGCCGTGTACATGCGCCGCGCGGCGGCCCGCACTGCGTCGGTCATCGGCTCTCCTGTTCGGTCACGTTCGCGCGGACGCGCCGTAGGACGTCCAGCACGACCTCTCGCTGTTGTGCGGTGGCGCCGGCGAGCAGCCGCTCCTGGTACGCCTGATGCGATCGCTCCAGGTCGGCCGCCACCCGCTCACCTTCGGGGGTCAGGGCTGCCAGGGTGTAGCGGTTGTCAGCCGGGTCGAGACGCCGCCCGACCAACCCTTCGGCCTCGAACTCCTTGACCAGCCGGGTGACGCTCGCGCCGTCGATGCCCAGCGCCTGGCGCAGATCGCTGTGACTGGTCTCGCCGTTACGCCGCAGCCGGATGAGCACCTGCACTCGGTGCGGGCTCATGCCCACGTGCCGGGCGAACGCCTGGCGCAGATCGGCACATACGCCGCCGAGCTCGCGGAAGAACTTGTCCTCGGACGTCTCTTCATGCACCGACTCTTTATATCGTCAACTCTTGATGCCATCAAGAGTATGCCCAAGGCGTCGAGTGGGATCTGCACTGCGTGGTGCCGCTGTGGCTACCGGCTCGGCCGCCCGGCGCATTCTCTCCCGAGCAGCGGTCACCGCCCTCGCACTCCTGCTGTTGTACGTCTCGACCCGCCGATTCGCCTCTGCCCCCATATCGGGAGGGCCCCCGGCCGAGACCGTCAGCCGATGAGCACCCGCAACGATCGCCGTATCGTGGCTGTCGATTACTGAGGGTGGCCGACGGGTACGGAGCCGGGTGTGGGATCCCCCGTTGTGCCGACCAGGCCCACCGGTCTCGGCACCTCCGCAGCCCGGCTCGACCTCCTCCAGGACGCCGGATCATCCCCGGACACCGGCTCGTCCTCGGAGGCCGGTTCCCCGCCGCCCGACGACCTGTCGCGGTTCCGGCGGGAGTTCGTCCGGGCCGGGTATCCGCGGCGGATCGCCGCGCTGACCGACGGCTACCGCCCGAGCGCCGACCCCGCCCGAGTACGGGCCGAGGCCCGGTTCCTGCGAGCCGAACTCGCGGAGTTCGGGATCTCGCGCGATCTGGCCTATGTCGAGATCATGTGCACCTACCGCCAGCTGATGATCCCGGTGGACGAAGCCGACCTGGGGATGGCGCTCAGCCGCAGCATCCTGTTGCCGACGATCGTCGACGACGACTGCGACCAGGGGCCGGAGGCCGCGTTCCGGGAGCTGCGGGCCGCCGTGCTCAAGGGCGTCACCCAGCCTCGGCACACCAGGGTCGTCCTCGACTCCGCCCTGCATCCGCAGTCGGTCTACACCGAGCACATGTTCAACGAGTTCTCCCGATTCTGCTCGGCGAACTTCCTGAGCCTGTACAAGACGTTCTTTCACCAGTCGCTTTTCGGGGTCGTCCTGGAGTCGGCCTACAACACCCGCGATGCGCGCGACGACGTCGACACCGAATACGTGCGCGTACGGTCCGGATTCGGCGAGTACTACGCCACGGCGATGAGTGTGGCCTATCCCTGTCTCAAGTTCGACGACACCGTCGCGTACTGGGGCGCCGCGCTGGGCGATTGGGGGAACTTCTTCATCGACATCAATGACGTGATGTCCTCCTACAAAGAAATCCTGGGCGGTCAGTTCACGACGAACCGCATCTTCCGCAAGGCCGTCCAGAACGGGATGCCGTTGATGGACGTCTACGAGGAGACCTTCCGGCGGGCAGTGGCAAGCATGAACCGCATCCACGAGCTGGGCACCCCGGAGCAGCGGCCGCACCTGTTGCACCAGTTGCAGGGCTACGTTCACTGGCACCTCACCTCTGACCGCTACCGCTGGGCCGAGCTCATCACATCAAGCTGAGCCACCCGGTCGCAGCCGCCCGACGGGGCCTCGGGGACGGCTCGCCGGCCATGCGGATCGCGGCCGGATGTGGACACTTGCCTTGATCGAGAGGCTGAATGAGCATGACGTCATGGACCTCCCGGACCGTCGACCGACACGTCGCGCTCAGGTGTGCAGTCAGGGGCGAGCGGAGGGGACGGCTGTTCGGCCAGCCTGCTCGGCCTGCTTCTCGTCATCCCGGTGGTCACGGCACTTCTGTCGTCAGGCCCGTTGCGGGGATCCGGTTGGGCCACATTTCTGAATTGGCTCACTCTTGTGCTGAGCGCCCCGACAGCGGTCACGTTTGTCGTGAAAGCGCTCGCCAGGCTTCCCAGAGGTGAATACAGGGCCCTCTTGTGGTCCGCGTTCGGCGGCCCTGTTCGACTGGTTGGTCGAAACCCTGCAACACCGGTGAAGCGGCTCGAAGTCTGTGGTCATGCGCCGTCGCGCAAAGAATGGATCATGCCCCGCAGGATCCGGAACGCGTCCGACTGCTCGGTCTCGGTCATGCCGCCCAGCATTCTGACCTCGACGGACCGGACCGCGGCGCTCGCCTTCTCCAGGCTCCGTCGGCCGCGAGGCGTGAGCCGCGCGGGCAGGGCCTTCCCGACGGGCGCCTCGGCGGGCCTGGTCACGTAGCCGTCTCGTTCCAGGGTCTGGAGCAGGACGTTCATCGACTGCCGTGTCACGAACGCGCCGCGCGCGAGCTCGGAGTTCGACAGGCCGGGCCGTTGGGCCAGCAGTTCGAGGCAGGAGTAGTGAGTCACGGTCATCCCGAGTGGCCGCAGCACCTCCTCCATGGCCGCACGCAGGGCGCTCGAAGCCTCTTTCAGCAGGTAGCCCAGCGATTTGTCCAGGTCGATGCCGGCACCGTTTTGACTCATGTCAGTATTCTGACATACATTGACCCGTGTCAGGAAACTGACACGAACAGAAGGAGCATCGTCATGCCCGTAACCGGCCCCGACTTCATCTCGCTGCAGGCACGCGACCTCGCCGCTTCGCAGGCGTTCTACGAGCGATACCTCGGACTCGTCCGCTCGCCGGCCGGACCTCCGCACGCCGTCGTCTTCGAGACGAAGCCGATCGCGTTCGCGCTGCGCGACGTCCTTCCCGGCACCGATCTCGCCTCCGTTGCCCAGCCCGGCATCGGTGCCGCGATCTGGCTCCACGCCACCGACGTCCAGGCCATCCACGACGCTCTCGTCACCGACGGTCACACCATCGTCTCCGCACCGATCGACGGCCCCTTCGGCCGGACGTTCACCTTCGCCGACCCCGACGGCTATCAGATCACGCTCCATGACCGCGTCTGAGGCGAGCGCCCTGGTTCCCGGTGCCACCGGGGGCACTCGGTCGCCGTCGCGGCACTGATCGCCAGGCACGTCGCCAGGCACTCCGACATTGCGGCGATCTCGGGCTGCACGCAAGCAGGCCACGGTTTGTGCGTACTTTTACATGGAACGCCGGAGCGGGGACGGCCGATCATCTGGTGTGCTCCTCAGCAACCGTGCCGTCTTCGCCAGTTCCGACCTCGACGAGGTCCGCGGTGAGGTCGCCAAGGTGTTCTGCCCGCACCGGCTGGACCTGGCCGGGGACGCGGGCCTGCTGTCGGCCCGGTTCAACTCCGTGCAGCTCGGCTCGGTCCGGGTCAGTTACCTCGACTACGGGGCCGACGTGCACATCGAACCGGGCGACCTGGACACGTTCTTCCTGGTGATGATCCCGCTCGCCGGGCGCAGCCTGATCCGGGCCGGGGACAAGGAGATCGTCTCCAGCCCGTCCCTGGCCGCGCTGCCGTCGCCGACGCGCCACCTCGACATGCGCTGGGCCGCCGGGTGCCCCCAGCTGCTGGTCAAGTTCGAGCGCTCCGCGATCGAACGATCCCTGGAACAGATGCTCGGCGAGCAGCTCGACGGTCCGGTCGTCTTCGACCTGGGCATCGACCTGACGACGGGCTGGACCAGGTCCTGGCGCGACATGGCCGACCTGCTCGTACGGGAGGCCGAACGGGACGACGGGCTGGCCGGCCACCCGCTGGCCGTCGCCCACCTGGAGAACGCCCTGATCACCCTGCTGCTGACCATGCAGCCGTCCAACTACCTGGAACGGTTGACGGCGCCCAGGCCGGCCGCGCTGCCGAAGGTCGTACGACGGGCGATGGAGTTCATCGAAGGGCACGCGCACCTCCCGGTGAGCACCACCGACATCGCGGGCGCCGTCGCCGTCAGCAGCCGTTCCCTCCAGGAGGGGTTCCGCGCGCATCTCGGGATGTCCCCGATGGCCCACCTCAGGCGGGTACGGCTGGCGCGGGTGCACGACGAGCTCAGAACGGCCGACCCCGCCAGAGCCACGGTGACCACGGTGGCCGCCCGATGGGGATTCCTGCACCAGGGACGTTTCGCCGCGCAGTACCGCGAGAGGTACGGGCAGCCGCCGTCGGAGACGTTGCGCGGAGGGCCCGCGTCAGGCGGATGAGATCCGCGCTCAGCGGATGGCCCGGGTGGACGCGCCGCCCGTACCGTTCTTGTCAGGCGCCGATCCGATCCTCCACACGACACCCGAAGGACACCACCCATGCGCGACATCCTCATCGTCGGCGCCGGCCAGGCCGGTCTCCACCTGGCCATCGGCCTGCTCCAGCACGGCTACGACGTCACCGTGGTCTCCAATCGCACCCCCGAGTCCATCCGCGACGGCCGGGTGATGTCCGGCCAGGCCATGTTCGGCACCGCGCAGGCCCACGAACGCGAGCTCGGCCTGGACTGGTGGGCCGGCGTCTGCCCGCCCGTCGAGGGCATCGCGCTCACCGTCCCGAGCCCGGAGGGCGGCAAGGCGCTCGACTGGGCGGCACGGCTGGACGTCCCGGCGCGCTCGGTCGACCAGCGGCTGAAGATGCCGGCGTGGCTGGGCGAGTTCGAACGGCTCGGCGGCAAGCTCGTCCTGCACGACGCCACGCCCGAGGACCTGGAGAGCTACGCGGCCCGGTACGACCTGGTCCTGGTCGCGGCGGGCAAGGGGCAGATCGCCTCGCTCTTCGAGCGGGACCCCTCGCGCTCCCCGTACGCCACCCCGCAGCGCGCGCTGGCGGTCACGTACGTCAACGGCCTCGCCCCGCGTCCCGATCATTCCGCGGTCTGCTTCAACCTGCTCCCCGGCGTGGGCGAGTACTTCGTCTTCCCCGCGCTCACGCACACCGGACCCTGCGAGATCATGGTGTTCGAGGGCGTGCCGGACGGGCCCATGGACTGCTGGGGCGACGTGCGCGGCCCCGCCGAGCACCTGGCCCGCAGCCGCCGGATCCTGGAGACGTTCTTCCCGTGGGAGGCCGAGCGCTGCGCCGGGATCGAGCTCACCGACGCCAACGCGGTCCTGACCGGCCGCTTCGCGCCCACGGTCCGCCGTCCTGTGGCCGTCCTGCCGTCGGGCGCGCCGGTGCTCGGGGTCGCCGACGTCGTGGTGCTCAACGACCCGATCACCGGGCAGGGCAGCAACAACGCCGCCAAGTGCGCCGCCACCTACCTGCGGGCCATCGTGGAACGGGACGGGCAGCCGTTCGACGCGGACTGGATGCGGCGGACCTTCGACCGGTTCTGGACGCAGGCCCAGCACGTCACGAACTGGACCAACGCCCTGCTGGCGCCCGCCGAACCCCACCACCTGGCGCTGCTGGGGGCCGCCGGGCAGTGTCCGGAGGTCGCCTCCCGGTTCGTCAACGGCTTCGACGACCCGGCCGACTACGCCGACTGGTTCATGGACGCCGACCGGGCCGCGTCCTATCTCGGCAGGGTGACGGCGTGAGATCGCTCCGTGACGCCTTCGGGCAGTTCGCGACCGGGGTGGCGGTGGTCACGACGGTGACCGCCGCCGGGGAGCGGGCCGGGGTGACCGTCAACTCCTTCACCTCGGTCTCGCTGGATCCGCCGCTGCTGTTGTGGTGCCTGTCGAACCGGGCGCCCAGCGCGCCGCTCTTCCTGCGGGCCGGGCGGTTCGCCGTCAACGTCCTCGCCGCCGACCAGGGCCACCTGTCCAGGCGTTTCGCCACGCCGGCGGCCGACAAGTTCGCCGGGGTGGAGCTGCTCGGCACGCCGCTGCCGATCCTCGCCGGGACGCTGGCCAGCTTCGTGTGCCGTACGGAACGTGTGCACGACGGCGGGGACCATCACATCGTGGTCGGGGCGGTGGAGTGTTACCAGCGGACGGGGGGCGAGCCGCTGGTCTTCCACTCAGGCCGCTACCGGGAGTTCTGGCCCGAGATGACGACCGGCGAGGGCCGCCTGCCCAGCCACGCCTGACGGACCTCTCCTCTCCGGCGGCCACATCGCGATCAAGAACTACTGAACTTTCTTCACATCCGTCACCTCTAACCCCGATGTGAACAAGCTTCAGAAGCTAGCCACCCTGTCCGTACTGCCGGTCGCCGCGGCGCTCGTGTCACTCCCCGCCCAGGCGGCGGCGCAACCGGGCTGTCCCGTTCCCACCAAGGCGGAGGTGAAGCGCTCGTCCGACAGCAAGATCGACAAGCCGCCGAGGGGCGCCACCGCCGTCAAGGGAGTCCGCGCCGGCCACGTCCCGAAGGGCTTCACGTACGGAAAGGTCGTCGTCAACAAGCACGACGGCATCACCGAGTACGGCTACCAGTGGTCGGACGACCGCGACGACGTGGACCGCCGGCACCGGTCGCTGTGGATCAGGGTGGTGTGCTGGCCGAAGGCGAGCACACTGGCACAACTCAAGAACGCGCCGTTCGGCGTCGGGACGTTCTCCGGGGACACCAAGACCGTGAAGATCGGCGGCCGTCAGGTGCTCACCCAGGAGGGCGACGGCGCGCTCGGCCACGGGCGGTACGCGGGCTGGGTCGAGCGCAAGGGCGTCGTCGTCACCGTGATGGCCAGCCAGCCTCTCGTGCCCGAGCTCGCGAAGATCATCAAGGGCATCACGCTCTGAGCCGGCCGCCGTCGGCCCAGGTCCTCGCGGGCAGCCGGTGACGGCGGGGGCCGGGCCGACGGAGTTGGAAAAGGGCATTCTGTAAGACGGAAAAGGTGTGTCAGGATCGGCTGCATGGCGAAGCCCATGAAGACCCCGCCGGCCTACGCGCCGAACAGCGTCGACCATGCCCTCCGGCTGGCGCAGATCCTCCAGCTCGACGGGGTGATCACGGTCTCGGCCGCGGCCGAGCGTCTCGGGGTGGCCCGATCGACGGCCCACCGGTTGCTGACCGCGCTGGTGTACCGCGACTTCGCGGTGCAGAACGAGGACCGCAGCTACCGGGTGGGCCCCGTTCTGGCCCTCGCCGAACGTGCCCAGTCCGACGTCGGCGCGCTGCGCGCGGCGGCGCTCGGGGCGATGCGGGCGCTGGTGGACCGGATCGACGAGACGGTGAACCTCAGCATCCGCACCGGCCGGAGCGTGCGTTTCATCGCCTCGGTCGAGTGCGGGCAGGCCCTGCGGGTGGGCAGCCGCGAGGGCATGGTCTTCCCGGCCCACCAGGCCACCGGCGGCCTGGTGGCGCTGGCGGCGCTCTCGGACGAGGAGCTGGAGGTCCTCTACGCCGCCGACGACCGCGGCGACCCGGCCGAGGAGCTGCCGGATCTGGCACGGTTGCGCCGCGACCTCCGGTCCGTTCGGCAGAGCGGGATCGCGCTCAACCTGGAGCGCACCGAGCGGGGCGTGGTCGCGGTGGGATGTCCGGTGAAGGGGCGCAGCGGGTCGACGGAAGCGGCACTGTCGATCTCGATGCCCAGCGTGCGCTACTCCCCCAAGCAGATCAAACCGCTCGTCGCCGCGCTCACGGCCGCGGCCGACGCGATCAGCCGCGCCCTCTGAGCGTCCGGTTCACCGCAGGAGGTCGCGCCTGGTGAGCGTGCTGGCGAGGGCGGCCGCCGCCGCGCGCACCGCGGTCGCGTGGCCCTCGGGCCGGAACCTGCCGCTGGGGCCGGCCACGCTGATCGCGGCGAGCGGCTCGTCGCCGCGGCCCAGCACCGGCGCGGCGACGCACACGAGCCCGACGGCCGACTCCTCGGCCTCGAACGCGACGCCGGTCTCCGCGACGCGTCGCAACTGGCCGCGCAGGATGTTCGGCGCGACGACGGTGTGCGGCGTGCGGCGTTCGAGGGGGCCGGTCAGCACCTCGCGCCGCAGGTCGGCGCCGGCGTACGCGAGCAGCGCCTTGCCGATCGCGGTGCAGTGGAGCGGCATCCGCCCGCCGGTGCGCGAGGGCGCCCTGGCCTGGCGGTGGCCGCCGATCTTGGCGACGTAGACGACGTCGTGTCCCTCCCGTACCCCGAGGTGGACGGTCTCGTGGGTGCGTTCGTAGAGGTCCTGGAGGAACGGCATCGCCAGCTCCAGCAGGCTGCGTTCCACCGAGGCGAGCATCCCGAGCTCGAACAGGCCGCCGCTGAGCCGGTAGCCGCCGTCGGCGCGGTCGAGCAGGCGGTTGGCGACCAGATCGCCGGACAGCCGGTGGACGGTCGCCTTGTGCAGGCCGGTACGCCGCACCAGCTCGGCGAGGCTGACGACCCGGTCGTCGGGCCGGAAGGCACGCAGGATCGTCACCGCCTTGCCCAGCACGGTGTCGAGATCGGCTGTCTCCGTCACCCCTCCAGCGTATCGCTGAACGAGACGATGTGCTGGTTGGTGCGCCATTCTGCCTGCACAGTGGGGGTATGAACGAAACCATCGGATCGGCCGCCGCGAGCCCGTCCGACATAGCCGCCGCGGTCGAGCGGCTTGCCGGCGCGGCCGCGTCCGGCGTGCCGTGCGCCCCCGTACGGGACCTGATCGGCCGGGACGACCTGGCCGCCGCGTACGCCGTCCAGGCCGCGCTCACCGGGTCCCGCCTCGCCGCCGGAGCCCGGATCGCCGGCCGCAAGATCGGCCTGACCTCGGAGGCGGTGCAGCGGCAGCTCGGTGTCGACCAGCCGGACCTCGGCGTGCTGTTCGACGACATGGCCTACGCCGACGGGGACACGATCCCGGTCGGGCGGATCCTCCAGCCGCGGGCGGAGGCGGAGATCGCGTTCGTGCTCGGCGCCGACCTCGCCGACGGCCCGCTGGACGCCCCGCAGGTCCGGGACGCGATCGCGTACGGCGTCGCCGCGCTGGAGATCTGCGGCAGCCGGATCGCCGGCTGGGACATCAGCTTCGGCGACACGGTCGCCGACAACGCCTCCTCGGGCGCGTACGTGCTCGGGACGGAACGCCGCACGCTCGGCGAGTTCGAGCCGGTGGACGTCGTGATGTCGATGAGCGTGGACGGCGAGGAGGTCTCCGCGGGGACCGGCGCGGCCTGTCTGGGCGACCCGATCGAGGCGGTCGTGTGGCTGGCCCGCATGGCCCGCGACCTCGGCGAGCCGCTGCGCGCGGGGCAGGTCGTCCTGTCCGGCGCGCTCGGCCCGATGCGGCCGGTCGCCGCCGGGGACACCGTCACCGCCACCCTGTCCGGCCTCGGCACGGTGACGGTCCGCTTCACCGAAGGAGCAGCAGAATGAGCAGGACGAAGGTCGCGATCATCGGGTCGGGCAACATCGGCACCGACCTGATGATCAAGGTGATGCGCGGGGCGCGCCACCTGGAGATGGGGGCCATGGTCGGCATCGACCCGGAGTCGGACGGCCTGGCCCGCGCCGCCCGGTTCGGCGTCCGCACGACGCACGAGGGTGTGGACGGGCTGATCGCGCTGCCGGACTTCGGCGAGATCGGGATCGTCTTCGACGCGACCTCGGCCAAGGCGCACGAGGTGAACGCCGCGAAGCTGCTGCCGTTCGGGAAGCGGCTGATCGACCTGACCCCGGCCGCGATCGGGCCCTACGTCGTCCCCGCCGTGAACCTCGACGAGCACCTCGACGCGCCCGACGTGAACATGGTCACCTGCGGCGGGCAGGCCACGATCCCGATCGTCGCCGCCGTCGGCCGGGTGGTGCCCGTCGAGTACGCCGAGATCGTCGCCTCGATCGCGTCCAAGTCGGCCGGTCCGGGCACCCGGGCCAACATCGACGAGTTCACCGAGACCACCTCGGCCGCCATCGAGCAGATCGGCGGGGCCCGCCGCGGCAAGGCGATCATCATCCTCAACCCCGCCGACCCACCGCTGATCATGCGGGACACGGTCCTGTGCCTGGTCGCGGCTCCGGACCCGGCCGCGCACGAGGAGATCCGCCGGTCGGTCGAGAAGATGGTCGCCGACGTGGCCGCGTACGTCCCCGGCTACCGGCTCAAGCAGCAGGTGCAGATCACCGAGATCCCCGCCGACCAGCCGGTCGGGACGCTGCTGGCCGCCGGCGCCGCCCGGCCCACCCACCAGGTGTCGGTCTTCCTCGAGGTCGAGGGCGCCGCGCACTACCTCCCGGCCTACGCCGGCAATCTCGACATCATGACCTCCGCCGCCCTGCGGGTCGCGGAGCGCATCGCGGCACGGAAGGCGGGCCTTTGATGGGTACTCCGATCTTCGTCCAGGACGTCACGCTGCGCGACGGCATGCACGCCGTACGCCATCGGATGACTCCGGAGGACGTCAAGCGCATCGTCACGGCGCTCGACCGGGCCGGCGTCGACGCGATCGAGGTCGCGCACGGCGACGGCCTGGCCGGAGGGTCGCTCAACTACGGTCCCGGGTCGCACACGGACTGGGAGTGGATCGAGGCGGCGGCGTCGGTGCTGGTGAACGCCCGTCTCACCACGTTGCTGCTGCCGGGCGTCGGCACCGTCGACGAGCTGAAGCGCGCCCACGACCTCGGCGTGCGTTCCGTCCGGGTCGCCACGCACTGCACCGAGGCCGACATCTCCGCGCAGCACATCGCCGCGGCGCGGGAGATCGGCATGGACGTGTCCGGGTTCCTGATGCTCTCCCACATGGCCCCGCCGGAGGAGCTGGCCCGGCAGGCCAAGCTCATGGAGTCGTACGGCGCCCACTGCGTCTACGTCACCGACTCCGGCGGCCGGCTCACGATGAACGACGTGGCCGCGCGGGTGCGCGCGTACCGCGAGGTCCTCGACGCCGGGACCGAGATCGGCATCCACGCCCACGAGAACCTGTCGCTGTCGGTGGCCAACTCCGTCGTCGCGGTCGAGAACGGCGTCTACCGGGTCGACGCGTCGCTGGCCGGTCACGGCGCGGGCGCGGGCAACTGCCCGCTGGAGGCGTTCATCGCGGTCGCCGACCACTCGGACTTCGAGCACCGCTGCGACCTGTTCCAGCTCCAGGACGCCGCCGACGACATCGTCCGGCCGTTGCAGGACCGTCCGGTGCGGGTGGACCGGGAGACCCTGACCCTGGGGTACGCCGGGGTCTACTCGTCGTTCCTGCGGCACGCGGAGAGCGCCGCCGCGCGGTACGGCGTGGACGTGCGCGACATCCTGATGGAGTGCGGCCGCCGCCGGCTGGTCGGCGGGCAGGAGGACATGATCGTCGACATCGCCCTCACGCTCGTCGCCGAGCGGGAGAAGCAGCCCGCCTGACCGGCTCGCCCGGCTCGCCGGCGCCCCGGCGGGCGGCGATCAGCGCCTCGCCGATCGCCACCATGGCGTCGGCGAGCTGCTCCATGAACTCCGAGATCGGCTTGCCGTCGCCGGACTGGAGCGAGACGAAGGCGCCGTCGAACCCGGCCATGCCGAAGTGGGCGAGGGCGTCGGCGACCGCGTTCGCGGCGTCCTCGCCCTCGCCGGCGAACGACGAGCGGATCATGTGCCGCATGTGGTCGCGCCCCTCGCCGCGGACCTCGCTCACGGTCAGCGTCGCTTCCGGGGCCTCGGCGGCCTCGTTGCTCATCACCAGCACCAGCAGCAGGCGCAGGAACTCCTCCCGGTGCACGAAGACCTCGCCGGTCTTCCGCAGGTACCAGCCCAGCCGCTCGCGGGGGGTGCCGCCCGCCGGCGGGTCGCGGTGGGCCTCGCGCATGGCGTCGAAGAAGCCCTTCGCCCCCTGGGCCATGACGGCGGACAACAGCCCCGCCTTGGACTCGAAGTGGTGGTAGAAGGCGCTCTTCGGCAGGCCCGTCTCCTTCACGAGCGTCGAGATCGACGTGCCGGCGTAGCCGCGTACGGACATCACCCGGGCGGCCGCGTCGAGGATCTCCTGCCGGGACCGCCGGCCGCGGCTGTTCACGTTGTGCGCCTCCTGCGCGGACTTCTCCACCTGCCGAAGTCTAGGGACCCCGGAGGGGCGACTCGTCCAGCGGTCCGGCCGTGATGTGCGGAACTCGTTCGGCCCAGCTCTTGACACGTTGCCGCAGGTCATTGTTAGTCTCCTCACAATTGGACCGAACGTTTGGTCCAAAAGTGCCGCATCGAGGCGTGCGGTCGAGAACGGAGTCAGCGCATGACCGACAGCTACGACGCGGACGTCGCGATCGTCGGGTACGGCCCGACCGGCGTGATCGCCGCGCTCACCCTCGCCAGGTACGGCGTCTCCGCCGTCGCCCTGGAACGGGACCGGGACATCTATCCCCGGGCCCGGGCCGTGACCGTCAACGACTGGACGATGCGGATCTTCCAGGACCTCGGCATCGACGAGCGGATCGAGAAGAAGATCGACCCCCAGCGGGCCCTGCGCTGGATCACGTACGGCGGCACGGAGATCATGCGGATCGAGCACCCGCCCTCCACGCTGGGCCGTAAGGCGCGCTTCTACAACATCTACCAGCCGACGATGGAGGCCGAGCTGCGCGCGGCCGCGCAGGAGCACCGCGACCGCGTCACCGTCCACTACGGCGCCGAGGTCACCGGCATCGACCAGGACGCCGACGGCGTCACCGTCACCTCGACGGACACCGAGACCGGCCGGACCCGCACCACCCGCGCCCGGTACGCGATCGGCGCCGACGGCGGCACCAGCACGATCCGGAACGAGGTGGGCTGCCGCCTGCTGGGCGACACCAACGACGTCACGTGGGTGGTCATCGACTGCCGCGTCAAGCGCTGGTGGCCCGACCGGGACTTCCTGACCTTCTGGTCGGACAAGGAGCGGCCGGTCGTCGACATCGCGCTCTCCGCCGGCAACCACCGCTGGGAGATCCCGCTCAAGCCCGACGAGTCCCCCGCGGACTACCCGACCAGCGTCGAGGTCTGGCCGCTGCTCAAGGCGCTCGGCGTCACCGAGGACGACGTCGAGATCCACCGGCACGCCTTCTACAAGCACCACGTCCGGATGGGCGACACCTGGCGCAAGGACCGGGTGTTCCTGGCCGGGGACGCGGCCCACCTGATGCCGCCGTGGGCCGGGGCCGGGATGCAGTCCGGGATGCGCGACGCCCACAACCTGGGCTGGAAGCTCGCCCGCGTGCTCAAGGGCGAGCTGCCGGAGAGCTGGCTGGACACCTACGAGGCCGAACGGCGGCCGAACACCGCCTTCTACACCGGTCTCGCGGTCCAGCTCGGACGGGTCATCAAGCAGGAGCTGTCGGAGGAGGAGCAGGCCGCGATGAACGCGGTCCCCGAGAACACGGTCACCCCGTACGAGCCGCCGCTGACCGCGCCGCCGGTGCTGGAGGGCGGCTGGATCAGGGGGCCGCTGGGCGACACCAGCATCGTCGGCCGGATGGTCCCGCAGCCGATCGCCGGTGACACCGCGGGCCGGATGGCGCGCCTGGACGACCTCCTCGGCGACGGCTTCGTGCTGCTCGGCGACGACGTCGACCCCGCGACCCTGCTGACGGCTGCGGAGAAGGCCGGCTGGGACGCGCTCGGCGCCCGCTACCTCGCCGTACGGCCGAAGACGGCGTACACGCGGGGGCCGGAGGAGCTGGTGGACCTCGACGAGGTGCTCCTGCCGTGGCTGCGCCGGTACGGCGCCCGCGCCGTGGCGGTCCGTCCCGACAAGTTCGTCGCCGCGGCCGACGTCAGCGGCCTCGCCGTGCCCGCCTGAATCCGTCACCCGCGTCACCCGCGTCACCCGAGAAGGAGAAGAGAGATGTCCGGAGTCAAGGAGCTCGGTTACGTCGTCTACGAGGTCGGCGACCTCGCCGACTGGGAGCACTTCGCCGTCGAGCTGCTGGGCATGCAGTTCGGGGAGAAGATCGACGGCGGGTTCACCCTGCGTACCGACGAGAAGGCCCACCGCTGGATCGTCACCGGCGGGCCCGCCGACGACCTGGCCGCCACCGGCTACGAGGTCTCGGACGCCGCCGCGCTCGACGCGCTGGTGGAGAAGGTTCGCGCGGCCGGGGTCGAGGTCGCGCAGGGCGACGCGGCCCTCGCCGCCGCCCGCAAGGTGGAGCGGATCTTCATCACCACCGACCCCATGGGCAACCGGGTCGAGCTGGTCACCGGGCTGGCCGACGCCGCGACGCCGTTCGAGTCCGAGAAACTGCTCGGCGGGTTCGTGACGGGCGCCGGCGGCGCGGGCCACCAGGTCCTCCTGGCGCACGGTGTCGCGCGGGAGACGTACCTGCACTTCTACGTCGACCTGCTCGGCTTCAAGATCAGCGACGTCATCGTCGAGGAGCTGGCCCCGGGGGTGGTCGCCGACCTGATCTTCCTGCACTGCAACGGCCGCCACCACACCGTGGCCTTCGGCGACCTGCCCTCGCCGAAGAAGACCCACCACTTCATGGCCGAGGTGACCGACATCCGCGACGTCGGCCTGGCCTACGACCGGTGCATGGACGCCAAGCGGCCGTTCGAGATGACGCTCGGCATGCATCCGAACGACCACATGTTCAGCTTCTACGTCTTCACCCCCTCGGGCTTCAGCGTCGAGTACGGCTGGGGCGGACTGATCATCGACGACGAGACGTGGGAGGTGAAGACGCTCGACAAGCTGCACAGCTGGGGCCACCGCCCGCCGGGCGTCGTCGCCGGCCTGCTGGCCGCCGCGCCGGCGCCGAACGAGCCCGCGCCGAACGAGGAGGCCAACTGATGACGCTCGACGCCAAGGACATCGCGCGCACGGTGCAGACGGCGGACTGGAAGCTGCGCTACTACGAGGCGGGCTCCGGCCATCCGGTCGTGCTGCTGCACGGCAGCGGACCGGGCGCGACCGGATGGAGCAACTTCGCCGGCAACATCGAGGCGCTGGCCGATCACTTCCACGTCTACGCCGTCGACATGCCCGGCTGGGGCGAGTCGGACCCGGCGACCGTCGACCGGCTCGACCACGTGGAGGCGGTGATCCAGTTCCTGGACGCCCTCGGCATCGAGAAGGCCGCGTTCGTCGGCAACTCGATGGGCGGCCAGACCTCCCTGCGGCTGGCCACCGAGCACCCCGGCCGGATCTCGCACCTGATCACCATGGGACCGCCGGTCGGCCGGATCCCCACGCTCTTCGGCGCCGGCGACGGCCCGTCCGAGGGGCTGAAGGTGCTGATCGAGGCCTACCGGGACGCGAGCCCGGAGAACATGCGCAGGCTTGTCGAGATCATGGTCTACGACAAGGCGCGGTTCGCCACCCCCGAACTGTGCCAGGCGCGTTCGGACGCCGCGCTCGCCCGCCCCGACCACCTGCGCAACTACGTGGACGGCCTGCCGAAGGGCGCCCCGCTGCCGAAGTGGGTCAGGCCGGAGCTGCTGCCGGGGATCCAGGTGCCGACGCTGCTCATCCACGGCCGCGACGACCGCGTGGTGTCGTTCGAGACCTCGCTGTACCTGCTGGCCAACATCCCGCACAGCCGGCTGGTGCTGCTCAACCGGTGCGGGCACTGGGCGATGATCGAGCACGCCGACGAGTTCAACCGGCTGGTCGCCGACTTCATCGCGAACAACTGACCCCAGGCGGGCGGTGCGCAACTTTCCCGGGAAAGTGTGCATCCAACCCGCCGTGGACATGTTGATCGAGGGCGACCCGCAGCGCCTCGGGGGTTACTGGCTCGCCGGGCGGCTCGGCGCGGGCGGGCAGGGCGTGGTCTACGAGGCCTACGCCGAGGACGGCCGGCGGGTGGCCGTCAAGGTCCTGCACGGCGACCAGGCGCGCCAGCTCGCCAGGGAGGTGACCGCGGCGCGGCGGGTGGCCGCGTTCTGCACCGCCCCCGTCGTCGAGGCCGTGCTGGACGGGCCCCGGCCGTACATCGTCAGCGAGTACGTCGAGGGCCCGAGCCTGCGCAAGGCCGTCTCCGAGGGCCGCCGGTTCGGCGGCGCCGACCTGCACCGGCTCGCCACCGCGGTGGCGACCGCGCTGACCGCGATCCACGACGCCGGGGTGGTCCACCGCGACCTGAAGCCCGACAACGTGCTGCTCGGCCCGGACGGCCCGCGCGTCATCGACTTCGGGATCGCGCGGACGGCGGAGATGTCGCTGACCGAGACCGGGCTGGTCACCGGCACGCCGACGTACATGGCGCCGGAGGTGTTCACCGGGCAGCGGGCGGGGATGCCCGCCGACGTCTTCGCCTGGGGCGGCATCATGTTGTACGCCGCGACCGGCGCCGACCCGTTCGAGGCCGAGAGCCTGGGCGGCGTCATGCACCGCGTGTTGTCGGCCAACCCCGACCTCGGCGTGCTGCCCGGCTCGATGCGCCCGCTGGTGGGCGTCGCGCTGGACAAGGACCCGGCACGGCGGCCCACCGCCAGGCAGCTCCTGCTGGCCCTGGTCAGCGCCGAGAGCGGGCTCGACACCGCCCATCTGCTGGCCCAGGGCAGCGGGCAGGCGGCCGGCATGACAGGAACCGCCGACGACCCGGGGCTCGGCACACTGGCCGAGCAGGCGTACGGGATGCTCACCCGCGACGAGCGCGAGCTGGCCGCCGAGGTCTTCCTGCGGCTGGTGACCATCGGCGAGCGCGACGAGCTGACCGTACGCCGGGCCGCCCTCTCGGAGCTGACCGAGGGCAGGCCGGCGCGGGAGTCGGCGGCCGTGGCCCGGATCATGGACGTCTTCGGCTACCTGCTCGGCCGCGACGGCGAGGAGGTGTGGTTGTCGCGGCCCGCCCTGCCGCACGCCTGGCCGCGCTATCGCCGCTGGATCGAGGCGAACAAGGACGGCCTGGCCGCCCACCGGGAGATCCTGACCGCCGCCAGGCGCTGGCACCAGACCGGGCGCAGGGACGGCGACCTGTTCCAGGGCCAGAGCCTGGACAGCGCGCTGCGGTGGGCGGCCACCGAGCGCCGCAACATCACCCTGTCCCCCCTCGAACGGGACTTCCTGGACGCGGGCGCCCGGCTCGCCAGGGGCAGGGCCAGGCGCAACCGGCTGGTCACGCTCAGCCTGGCCGGGCTGCTGGTGATCTCGCTGGTCGCAGGAGGGCTGGCCGTCCAGCAGAGTGTGCTGGCCGACGAGCGGGCCGACGCGGTGGCGGCGCAGCGTGACCGGGCCGAGGGGGCGCGGCTGGCGCAGGTCGCGGGCACGTTACGGTACACCGACCCGCGGACGGCGATGCAGCTCAGCGTGGCCGCGTGGCGGCTGGCTGGGTCGGCGCAGGCGCGCGCGGCGCTGACGACCGCGCTCGCGCAGCGCGAGGTGGCTGTGTTCAGGGATCCGGCGGGGGCCGCCGACACCGTACGCGCGCTGAGCCGCGACGGCCGGATCCTGGCCAGCGTGGGCGGCGACGCGATCAGGTTGTGGGACCTGCGTACCGGCAGGCGGGCGGGCGGCGTCGCGAAGCTCGGTCTCAAGGGCGAGTCGCCGGTGGCCGCCGCCCTGTCGCCCAGCGGCCGGGACCTGCTGCTCACCACGTCCAGGCGGCTCGTGGTGTGGCGGCCGGGCGCCGGCCGGGTCGTACGGTCCCTGCCGATGGCCCGCGACGTGCAGCTCTACGGCCGGTACGGCACCGTCGACCGTTACGTGATGACCACCTACACCGACGGCGACGGCCACCGGCACGACCACGTCTGGGACCTCGAACGCGGCACCCGCAAGGCCATCTCCGCCTACGACGGCGCCATGACGGCGGCCGGCGATGCGATCTACGTGCGCGGCGGCGGCGCGCACGGCCGGGTGGAGCGGCGTGGCCTGCCGGGCCTGCGCCTGGAGCAGGCCCAGCCGCCCGCCGCCGCCTGCGACTGCCGGGCTCCCCTGGCCGTCACGGCCGGCGGCGGCGACCTGATCGAGGAGACCCGGGACGACCTGACCGCGACGCCGGTGAAGGGCGGCCGTTCCCGGGACCTCACTCTGCAGACCGGCGTCATGCCGTGGAACCGCGGCGAGCTCACCGTCAGCCCGGACGGCCGGCTGTTCGCCTCGGTGACCGAGTCGCAGATCCAGGTGTGGCGGGCCTTCGACGAGCATCTCACCACGATCACCCTGCCCACCGGCGCCGACAACGGCTCACAGGCCCCGCAGGTGGGGTTCGACGGGAGCGGGATGCGGTACCTGAGCGAGGACCGCGTGCTCACCGTGGACCTGGCCGACCTGCCGGTCAAGGCGGCGGACGCGACGCCGTGGGGGCAACCCGAGCTGAGCCCGGACGCCCGCCATCTGCTCGCCGTGGGCGAGGACGGCACCGTCTACACCGGCGACCGGCCTGCGAACAAGGAGAACAAGGCGGGCACAGCGGACAAGGCGGGCGGTGGGGGTGGGATGCGGCCTGTGGTCAAGGTGGCCGGGGGCGGCTCCGGGGCCGCTACGGCCGCCGCGTTCAGTCCTGACAGCCGCCTGGCCGCCGTGGGCGCCCCCGGCGGGATCGTCGTCATCGACGTCGCCACCCGCCGCCCGCTGGCGCAGTGGCGTCCGGACCTCGCGGGCCGGCCGCAGGCGACCGACCTGCTGGCCTTCGCCCCCGGCGGCGCCCGCCTGGCCGCCGTGCAGTACGCCGCCGATGGCGACGCCGACGAGCGGAGGCTGGCCGTGTGGGACTGGAAGACCCGCCGCGCCCTGTGGTCGGTACGGTTCACCAACGTCAGCGGCGTCAGGTTCGCCCCCGACGGCCGGACCCTCGCGGTCGCCGGCACGAAGTCGGCCGACACGCCCGGTCACGACCTGCGGCTGCTCGACGCGACGACGGGCAGGCAGCTCGGCGCGCCGTTCGGCATGAGCGGCCAGGACTCCACCGTCATCGACTTCGTGTTCTCCCATGACGGCTCCTCGGTGGCGGTCGTGGACGGGCGCGGCCGGGTGACCGCGTTCGACATGGCCGGCCGCCGCCGTGCCGGCCAGGTGGGTCAGGGTGGCGAACTCGTCGGTGACGCGACCATGTCGCCGCGCGAGAACGTGATCGCGGTCGGCACGAAGTCCGGCCGGGTCCAGCTGCTCGACCTGGCGACCGGCACACCCCTCGGCCTCCTGCGCGACGGCGACGTGGGCGGCGTCAGCGCGCTGGCGTTCTCCGCCGACGGGACGGCGGTGACGACCGTCGACCGGGCCGGCCTGCCGCACGAGCGTCCGGTGGAGCCCGCGAAGATGGCCGCCGCGATCTGCGCGCGGTCGGGCGCGCCGCTGACGCCGGCCGAGTGGCGGGCGTACGTGACCGAGGCCCCTTACCGGAAGGTCTGTCCGTAATCGGTCACTGACGGACGGTCATTGTGGCAAACAGTCGGAAATGATGGGCCGGGTGCGTACATAGGCAGGGGTGTCCGAGTAATTGATTCGATGAGGAGACCCACCATGGGAACCGCCCGTGGATGACGAGCGGCGGGCCAGGTTCGAGGCCGCCTACAACCGGACCTACGGCCAGATCACGGCCTACGCGGCGCGCCGCTGCGACTCCCCGCAGGACGCCGCCGACGTGGTGGCGGAGACGTTCACCGTCGCCTGGCGCCGGGTGGACGAGCTGCCGGAGGGCGAGGAGGCCACGCTCTGGTTGTACGGCGTGGCGCGCAAGGTCCTGGCCAACCATTTCCGGGGCGACAACCGCCGCCGGGTGCGCACGGCCGAACTCGACGCCGAACTGGCCGACCTGTACGGCCACTCCCCCGACACCCAGGTCGAGCTGGACGCGATCGGCCGCGCGTTCAGGGGCCTGCCCGACGACGACCGGGAGTTGTTGTCCCTGGTCGCCTGGGAGGGGCTGGAGCGCGAGGAGATCGCCAGGGCGCTGGGGTTGTCCCGCAACGCCGTACGCATCAGGCTGCACCGGGCCCGCAAACGCCTGTCGCGCGCGCTGGCCGCGGCGGGCGTGGACATCACCGCGGAGAGCCGGCTGGTCCCGGCCGAACGACCGCTGCGAGAGGCCCTGTGAGCGACACCCCCGAGAACACCCCGAAGAACGCCCCGAAGAACGCCACTGAAGGTCCGGTGAGGAGTCCGGTGAGGAACGTAGACGAGATCGAGGCGATCAGGCCGCTGGCCCGGGTCGCCCCCGGGGAGCAGGGAGGCGAGCCGTCCGGCGCGGGGGCGCGGGCGCTGCTGGCCTCGATCACCGCCGAGGAGCCGGGCACGGCGCTGGACCGGGGCATGGCGTCCGGGGGCCGGCGGTTCCGGCCGAGGCGGGTGCTGATCGGCCTGGCCGCCTCGGCCGCGCTCGCCGCGGGCGTGGTGGTGGCCCCGATCGTGCTGAAGGACGGCGTGCCCAGCTCGTACGCCGTCAACCTGGACGACGGGATGGTGACGATCCAGATCCGCGACTTCGACGACGCCGCCGGGCTGGAGAGGCGGCTGAAGGAGCTGGGAGTCCCCGCGCGGGTGGACCACGTGGCCAAGGGCATGACGTGCCGGGAGCCGCGCGGCACGCCCGTGGAGAACATCCCCCGCGGCCTCTACAGCCTGCCGGAGAACATCCCCGGCGAGTCCGAGGGCTGGCAGATGCGTATCAACAGCAAGCTGTTCGGCCCGGATCAGACGTTCGTCTGGACCATCAGCGGCAAGGGCGGCGGGACCAGCACGATCCTGTACGAGGGGCCGGTGGCGCCCTGCGAGCCGGTGCCCGCGCCCACGCCGAGGCAGATCGAGCCGGAGTTCCGTGCCGCGACCGACAAGGGCCGCTCGCTGGAGGGGCTGCGGGTGGACGAGAAGACCGTCGGCGAGGTGCTGCCCGAGCTGAAGCGGCGCGGCAAGAAGGTGATCTTCGCCATCATCTCCGTCCCGCCCGGCAACCCCGGAGGGTACGGCATCGACCGGACGCAGAAGGAGCCCGTCGGTGACAGCTGGGTCGTCTGGGAGGCGGAGGAGAACGCCAAGGGGGTGATCCGGCTGCTGGTGACGGAGGATCGGCTGGACAAGAACCCCGTCTACGGCGGCCCCCGGGACGCGGTCATCAAGGACTGACCCTTCTCGGGTCCCCCGCGGTGATCAAGGAGCTGACGATCGGCGGGCGGCGTGTTCGGCGAACCGTACGGTGACGGACAGGCCGCCTTCCGGGGGTGCGACGGTGGTGAGGGCGGCGTGGTGGGCCTGCGCGACGGCGTTGACGATCGCGAGGCCGAGACCGTAGCCGCCGCCCAGGCCGTGGCGATCGGGCGCCAGTTTCTGGAAGGGCTGGAACAGGCGCCCGATCTGGTCGCCCGGGATGACGGGCCCGCTGTTGGCGACCGTGAGGACCGCGTGCGCGCCGGTGCCCCGGGTGGTGACCCGTACGTGCCCGTCCGCGTGGTTGTGGCGGACGGCGTTGTCGACGAGGTTGGCGACGAGGCTTTCGACCAGCCCCGGGTCGCCCGCGATGGTCGCGGGCGACAGGTCCGCGGCGAGCTCGACCCCTGCCTCCTTGGCCTGGTCGCGGCGCGTGGCCAGCACGTCTCCGGCGACGTGGGCGAGGTCGAGGCGGTCGCGGCGGGTGAGGCCGCGCTCGCTGGTGGCCAGGGCGAGCAGGGCTTCGACGAGCCGTTCCTGGTGTCCGCCGAGAGCCAAGGCCTCCTGGCAGGCCGAGCGCAGCGTGGCGGCGTCCGCGCCGGGGTCGGCGAGGGCGACTTCGAGCAGCGTACGCAGGCCGGCCAGCGGGGTGCGCAGCTCGTGGGAGACGTTGGCGACGAAGTGGCGCTGGGCGTCGAAGGACGCCTGCAGGCGGGCGAACAGGTCGTCGAGGGTGTGGCCGAGCTCGGTCAGCTCGTCCGTGGGCTCGCCGAGGTCGAGGCGCCGGTGGAGGTCGCCGGTGGAGATGACCTTGGCAGTGGCGGTGATGGCGCGCAGCGGGCGCAGGAAGCGGCCGGCGACGTACCAGCCGAGGGCCAGCGCGACGGGCACCAGCACGACCAGCGCGACCGCCGATCCCAGGAGAAGCTGGGGCACCCCGACGCCGGGCCCGTTCTCGCTGACCGCGCCCGGCGAGGGGCCGCCCACGGGCGCGGAGACCCGTACGGAGGCCAGCGGGACGTCGACGAGGACCAGCACGAACACCCCGGCGGCGTAGACGGCCGCCGCGTACGCCAGCGCGAGCCGCTTCCGCAGGGACCTGCCGGACGACGGCCGGGCGGTCATGACGCTCCGAGGCGGTAGCCGCCTTCGCGGACGGTCTCGATCACGGGCGGGTCGCCGAGTTTGGCCCGCAACCGGTGCACGGTGTGCTTGACGGCGCTGCTGAACGGATCGGTGGCCTCGTCCCAGACACGTTCGAGCAGCTCCTCGGCGGAGACGACCACGCCGGGCATCGCGAGCAGGCATTCGAGCAGGGCGAACTCCCGGGGGCTCAGCTCAAGGCGCCGACCGGCCCGGAACGCTGCCCGGCGGGCCGGATCGAGCGTGAGGTCCGCGTACGCCAGAGTGGGCGGCAGCGGCGGGGTGGCGCGGCGGGCCAGGGCACGGACGCGGGCGACGAGTTCGGCGAACGCGAAGGGCTTGGGCAGGTAGTCGTCGGCGCCGAGGCTGAGCCCGTCGACGCGGTCCTCGATCGTGCCGGACGCGGTGAGCATCAGCACGCGGGTCTCGTGGCGGCCGTACGCGAGCCGCCGGCAGATCTCGTCCCCGTGGACGCCGGGCAGGTCGCGGTCGAGGATCACCACGTCGTAGCGGGTGACGGCCAGGCGTTCGAGGGCGGTGGTGCCGTCCAGGACGACGTCGACGGCCATGCCCTCGCGGCGCAGGCCGGTGCCGACCGAGCGGGCGAGGATCTCGAAGTCCTCGGCGACGAGGACTCTCACCGCCGCCCACCGCCGGTGGTCGTACGGGCGGGGCGGGCGGCCGGGCCGCCGGGTCGAGAAGCCATTGCTCAACGATGGCAGACTCCCGGTTCCAGCCGGGTCGCAGTCGCCGCCACCCGGGCGGAACCGGGCGCCGCGTACAACCGTCGCCATGAGTGCATCTACGGCTTACCGATCCGGCCGAGGGGCCGGGCCGGACGGCTTTCCCCGACTGCTGCGCGCGGAGTGGGCCAGGTTCCGCGCCGGGCGCGGCTGGGCGCTCGCCATGGCGGCGTCCGTGCTGGTCACCGTGTCGCTCGGCCTGCTGATCGCCGGGAGCGCCCACAGCACGTGCGTGACCGGGCAGGGCGAGGGCCCCTGTCCCGCGCCGTTGCTGGGGCCCGACGGTACGGCGGTCAAGGACAAGTACTACTTCGTGCACCAGCCGCTCACCGGGAACGGTGGCATCACCGCCCGCGTGTCGGACATGACCGGGCAGATCCGGCTGCCGGACGCCGTACCCGGGGTGCGGAACGTCGCCAAGGGAGTGGTGCCGTGGGCGAAGGCCGGGCTGCTCATCAGGCGGAGCCTCAAGCCGGGCACACCGTACGCCGCCGTCATGCTCACCGGGGCGCACGGCGTGCGGATGCAGTACGACTACACCCATGACCTGGCCGGCGGTCCGCACAACGGCCCGCAGTGGTTGCGGCTGACCCGGTCGGGCGACACCATCAGCGGCTACGAGTCGGACGACGGCCGCACCTGGACCGAGATCGGCACGGTCAGGCCGGCCGGGCTGACGGAGACGGTCGAGATCGGGCTGTTCGCCACCTCGCCGGGCACGTTGTGGGACATGGCGAAAGCCTTCGCCCAGGTCACCGCCACCTTCGACCAGATCGGGCTGCGGGGCGCGAACGGCCCGTGGCGGAACGACGACGTCGGCGTGTCCATGGAGTCCGACGGCAGGACCCCGCATCACCCGGGCGGGGTCGTCAAGGCCGGCGACAAGCTCGTGGTGACCGGGGGCGGTGACATCGGGCCGGCCACGGTGGAGGGCGGTCTGCGCGCCGACCTCACCCTGATCGGCGGCGCCGTGGGGCTGATCCCGCTGCTCGTGGCAGCCGCCACGTTCCTGACCTCCGAACGCCCCCGAACCGGAACCTCCCCTGCCCCGGCCGCTCCCGCCGAGCCGCGGCCGGCGCGGGTGCTGGTGGCCAAGGGGGTGCTGGTCGGGGTGGTGGCGTTCGTGGCGGGGCTGGTGGCGTCGGGGGTCGTGGTGCCCGCCGGTCTGGCGTTGTTGCGCGCCCATGAGAACCCGATCCAGCCGATCACCCTGGGCACCGGCCTCCGGGTGATCGTCGGCTACGCGGCGCTGAGCGCGGCCGCCGCCGTGCTGGCTCTGGGCCTGGCCGCGCTGGCCGGACGGATCCTCGCCGCCGGGCTGGCCGTCACGCTGGTCGTCGTGCCGTACCTGCTGGCGACCGCGGGAGTGGCGCCGTGGTTGCTGGCGATCACCCCGGCCGCCGGGTTCGCGATCACGCAGAGCGTCCCCACGTTCGCGCACGTGGACGTCGACCCGTCGCTGATCGGGGGCTACCACCCGCTCCCGCCATGGGCAGGGCTGGCGGTGACCTGCGGATATGCCGCCCTCGCGCTGGGGGCGGCGATGGTCGTACGGCACAGGAGGGGCGTCCGCGGCGCCGTCGCCGGCCGATCCTGACCCGTCCGGGGCGGCTAGGCAACCGTCAGCGCGGCGGTCAGACGGTCGCGGAACCGGCGGGCCGCCTCGGACACGTACGCCCCCTCCCGCCAGTACAGCCGCAGCACCCGCTCAGCGCCGGGAACGGCCAGCCGTACGGCAGAGAACGGCGTCCGCGCCGCCAGCGGCGAACGGAGGTACCACGCGGGCCCGAACCCCACCCCCAGCCCGGCGCTGACCATCTCGATGCCCGTCGACGCCTCGTCGATCTCGCAGGCGACCACCAGTTCCAGCCCGGCCTCGGCGAACAGCCGTTCGGCAAGCGTGCGCTGCCAGATCCCCGGCCGGGTGGTGACGACGGGTTCGCCCGCGAGGTCGGCCATGGTCACCTCTTCCCGGCCGGCGAGCCGGTGCCCGAGCGGCACGCCGAGCAGGACCTCCTCACGGACCAACTCGGTGTGGACCAGTCCCGGCCCCTCCAGCTCCTCAGAGGCCAGGCAGAAGTCGACCTGCCCCTCGTTCAGCCGCTTGGTCATGACCTCCGGGGTCGCCTGGAACAGCCGTACGGCGACGCCCGGGTGGTCGGCGATGAAGCTCTTGACCGGCTCGGTGACCGTGAGCAGCGTCTCCGAGGCGAGCGAGACGCTGCCGTGGGTGAGGCCGGCGGCGTCGGTGAGTTCGCGCCTGGCGTCGTCCAGCTCGGCCAGGGCCCTGTCCACCCGGCGCAGGAACGCGGCCCCGAACCGGTTGAGGCGGATCCGCCTGCCCTGCCGGTCGAACAGCGGCACGCCCAGGTCGGCCTCCAGGCGGGCGATGGTCCGGCTGAGCGAGGGCTGGGCGATGCGGAGCTCGTCGGCCGCCCTGCTGATGTGCTCGTGACGCGCCACGACCTGGAAGTACCGCAGTGACAGCAGATCCATTTATGCCTCTACAGCCATGAATATATGGAAAAACTGGTCTTGGACAGCATATAGCGGCCCTTCCTACGATCAACCGCAATGATGCGATCTATGGAGGTTCCGTGCCCTTCGGGTATTTGTTCACTGTGGCGCTCGCCGCGGTCGGCACGCTGTTCGCGCTGCGGCCGATCTCGTACTCGCGCCCGCTCGGCCGGGTGAGCTACTTCTTCGGGCTGGCCGCCAACGAGTTGCCGTTCGCGGCGTTCATCTGGCTGCTGCTGGCCCCGACGGCGCTGGCGTTCGCCGAGGGTGACATCCACTCGGCGGGCGGCTGGGCGGTCGTCGCCCTGGCCGCCCTGACCACGATCGGGCTCACGGTCATCGCCTACCGCGGCCTGGGAGAACGGGCCAGGATCTGGCGCGCGATGGACGCCGGCCTGGGCGCGGGCTGGCGCGCCGCCATCGACGCCGACCTCGCCGCCGGACTGCGCCGTCGTCCGCCGTGGGCCCGCATTCTGTTCCTGCCCATCCTCAAGCGCCGCATGGACGTCCGCCGGGTGGCCAATCTGTCGTACGGCGAGGCGGGCCGCCGCAACCTGCTCGACCTCTACCACCACCGCTCGCGCCCGTCCGGCGGGCCCGTCATGATCCACCTGCACGGCGGTGGCTACTCCGGCGGCCACAAGAACAGCCAGTCGCTGCCGTTGCTCTACCGGCTCGCCGGCCAGGGCTGGGTCTGCGTCAGCGCCAACTACCGGCTACGCCCGCAGGCCCAGCACCCGGACCACCTGATCGACCTCAAGAAGATCATCGCCTGGGTCCGCGAGCACGCCCACGAGTACGGCGCCGACGCCTCGACGCTGTTCGTCGCGGGCAGCTCGGCGGGCGGGCACATGGCGGCCCTGGCCGGGCTCACCCCCAACGACCCCGCCTACCAGCCGGGCTTCGAGCACGCCGACACCTCCGTGACCGGCGTCATCTACCTGAACGGCTGGTACGGCACCTACTTCGGCCAAGGCCCCGAGTCCTCGCCGCTGGCCCACATCACCGCGGACGCACCGCCGTTCCTCGTGGCCCACGGCGATCTGGACCCGCTGGTGCCCGTGGCCGAGGCCCGGCACTTCGCCGACCAGCTCCGCCGTACGTCGGCCTCCCCCGTCGTCTACGCCGAGCTGCGCGGCGGCAACCACGCCTTCGACCTGTACCACTCGGTCCGCTTCGAGGCACTCGTCGACGCCATCGAGGCCTTCACCGCCCGGGTGAGGTCACGGAACAGAAGGAGTGTGGCCGGCGCGGTCGTCCACGAGTGGCTGTCGTCGCCGTGACCTGGCCAGGTAGTAGAGGCCGATGCTCAGTCCGGTGACCAGCAGGACGGACCCGAGGGTGATCATGGCGATGATGGTCGGCCATCGGAGCGGAGGCGGCAGGTACAGGGCCAGGAACCACGATCGGGTGATCTCGCCGGTGGTCAGCATGAGCGCGGGCACGACGCCCTGGGCCACCAGGGGCACCCAGCACAGGGTCAGGCTCGCGACGACGTAGGCGCGCCGGCCCGCCGGAGCCAGGTCGAGGCCGAGCCGGTCCAGGCCCAGGGAGGGCTTGGACCGGGACAGCCGCTCCAGGTCCAGGGCGGGGGCCGGCCGCCTCCGTCCCGGTGAGACGCCGGTGCGCAGGTGCAGGAGCAACTCGGGCGCGTTCGACCTCAGCCTGGTCGCGGCGACCCGCCCCAGCGCCCAGGCCAGTACGACGCCACCGGTCAGGCCCACGACCGGGCCCGCCCAGACCGGCCCCAGCCGGACCGCGGCGTACGCGGGGACGGCGGTCGCCGCCGTGAGGATCAGCACCAGCAGCACCTGGGCGAAGTCGATGCCGTTCTCCAGCAGGTTGCCGCCTCTGCGGTGCGGGTCGGGCAGAGGCGACGGCCGCAACACCGACACCAGCACGGTCACCCCCGCGCCGCCGCCCAGCAGCGCGGGCACGAGCGCCGCCAGCCAGGGCCACAGGTCGTACCGGCCGCTCAGGACGACCATGGCGACGGTCAGGACGATCGTCGGCGGCGCGGCGACCAGCAGCCAGGCGAGCTGACGGCCGCGTACGTCGTGGCGCTCGGCGCCGGGGATCATCATCTTGCCCCACAGCTCGGTGCCGTCCTCGCCGTAGAGGTTGGCGGCGATGGCCGCGGCCCACAGGGCGAAGACCGTTCCGGTCCAAGGGAGGAAGACCGGCGCGCCTACGGCCAGCGGCAGCAGGCAGAACGCCAGGGCGTAACACAGGGCGAAGACCAGGTAGTGGAATCGCGGCAGGTCCCGGGACCAGGTGCGCAGCTCGCGGGCGGCGACCGCCGTGGTCGGGCCCTTCGCCCAGCCGCCGGTGGTCACCCGGGCCGGGCGGCCGTTCGGGCGCCTGGTGGTCAGCCGCCGCTTGAGCAGGGCCGCCCAGCCGTACCAGCAGGCCAGCGCGAGGACGGCCAGCCCCGCGAGGGCGGCGGCCACCACCGGCCACCGCCCCTCACCGGCCGCGCGCACCGCCACCACGCCCCAGCCTGAGGGCAGCGCGGCCCCCCAGGCGGAGAAGGAGCCGGAGAACCCGGTGCGCAGGACACTCTGCGCCAGGGGTGAGAGCACCCAGGTCGAATGCAGACCGGCCAGGACGACGGCGCTGACGAGGGCGGCCAGCGCCGCGCCCGCCTTGGACCGCATGACCTGGCCGAGCGCCGCGGTGACCAGCCGGGAGGCCAGTACGCACACCATGAGCTGGAGCACGACGGCGAGCGCGCCGACCGCCGTGGCCGCCGCGCCGAGCCCGGTCCTGACGGCCGCCACCACGAGCGCGGCGAAGGCCACGAGGGTGACCAGGGGCGCGACGCCGACGAACGCGGCCCCCGCCAGCCCGGCCGCCAGACGGCGCGGCGTGCACGACAGCAGCGAGAAGTGTTCGGGACGCAGCGTCTCGTCACCGCCGCCGAACAGCGCCGGGCCCAGCAGCCATCCCGCCGCCCACAGGGCGAACCCCACACCCAGCAGGTCGAACGGCAGCGACGCGACCGCGTGGTCGCGGCCCACCAGTGCGATCAGGCCCCCCGCGAGGACCAGCCCGGCCAGCGCTCCGGTGAGCATCTGGAAAGCGCGCCGCCCGGTCATGGAATGCCGCAGGACGGCCAGTTTCATCCGGATCAGGACGACAACCACGCCAGCTCACCCACCTCGGGGATCTGGCCGCCGACCAGGCTCACGAACCGCTCCTCCAGGCTCAGGCCCGCCTGTACGGCCGCCAGCGGGCCCGAGGCCACGACCCGGCCGGAGGCGATCACCGCCACGTGGTCGCACAACTGCTCGACCACGGCCATCACGTGGCTGGAGAACACCACCGAGCCGCCCCCGCGGACGAACCGCCGCAGGATCACCTTGATGGCGGCGGCCGAGACGGGATCGACGGCCTCCAGCGGCTCGTCCAGCACCAGCAGCCTCGGCGCGTGCAGCAGCGCCGCGGCCAGGCCGATCTTCTTGCGCATGCCAGTCGAGTACTCGATCACCAGCGTGCGTCCGGCCCCGTCCAGCTCCAGGATCTCCAGGAGCTCGGCTGCCCGCCGCTCGACCTGCCGGGGTTCCATGCCGCGCAGCAGGCCGGTGAAACGCAGGAGCTCGGGGCCGGTCAGCCGCTCGGGCATGGACAGCCCGTCGGGCAGGACGCCGATCAGCTGCTTGGCCCGTGTGGGGTCGGCCCATACGTCGATGCCGAAGATCTCGGCCCGGCCCTCGTCGGGGCGCAGCAGGCCGACGGCCATCGACAACGACGTCGTCTTGCCTGCCCCGTTGGGGCCGACCAGGCCGAAGAAGGACCCGCGCGGCACCTCCAGGTCGACGCGGTCGACCACCGGTCTGCGTCCGAAGGTCTTGGTCAGGCCGGCGAGCCGGAGCGCCGGGTTGGTGCTGGATGGCCTCACGGTGAGCTCCTATCTACACGGCACGTGCCGTGCCGTTCTGGAGCATGATGGAGGACCGGCGCCCTTGTCAACACGGCACGTGCCGTCCGTTACGGTGGTGGCATGAGTGACAAGCGCAGTAGCCGGGCCGCCGACCGTACCGAGGCCATCATGCGGACCACGCTGGAGTTGGGCGAGGAGATCGGGTACGCCAAGCTCAGCATCGAAGCGGTCGCGGCCCGCGCCGGCGTCGGCAAGCACACGATCTACCGCCGCTGGCCGTCCAAGGGCGCGCTGTTCCTCGACTCGCTGCTGTCACTGAACGAGTCCCACCTGGACTACCCCGACACCGGCGATCTCCTCGCCGACCTGCGCCGGCAGATCCACGCGGCCGTCGACCTGCTGGACCGGCCGCCCGTGGGCCCCCTCTACCGGGCGCTGATCGGCGAGGCCCTGCTCAACCCCCAGGTCGCCGCGGCGCTCAACGACCACTTCATCACCCCGCAGGCGGAGAAGACCGTCGCCCGGCTGAGGGCGGCCCGTGACCAGGGGCAACTGTCGCCCGGCTTCGACCTGGACCTGGCGATGGCCGTCCTGTCGGGCCCGCTGTACTTCCAGGCCCTGATCGTCCAGGCGCCGCTGACCCACGAGTACGTCGACCGCGTGATCGAGACCCTCTTCACCGGGATGTACGCCAGACCCTGACCCGGAACGCCCGTACTTCCGCCCCCGTCGCGCTCACGGAGGCCCGAGGGTGTCAGGCGCGCAGGAGCTGTTCGGCGTGCGGGAGTTCCTCGGCGCGCGGGCGGCCGGGCCGGGTGTCCAGGAGCCGCCATCGGCTCGTGACGCCGTCCGGGCCCTTGAGCGTCCCCCGCGCGAGGGCGGTGTCGATGCGGGACCGTACCTCGTCCTCCGCGTCCGGTTCGGCCGCGAACAGGACGCGCACCAGCACGACGCCGTCCCGGCGGTCGGCGGCCGTGTGGTGGGGCGCGACCGGGCAGGGCGGCTCGTGGTCCCAGTGTCCGCACAGAGCCACGGTGATCGCCGCGCCGAGCGCGCGCACGTCACTGTCGTCCTCCATGACGATCGTCGCCTCATGAGCGAAAGCGGTACGCACCCTCCCATGGTCGCCCGCCCGAGCCCGAGAGGTCCAGCCCGGATCCCGTTCTCACGCGCGGGCGGCGCCGGGCCCGGGACGGCGGACACG
Source organism: Nonomuraea spiralis (assembly GCF_014648435.1). GTDB lineage: Bacteria > Actinomycetota > Actinomycetes > Streptosporangiales > Streptosporangiaceae > Nonomuraea > Nonomuraea spiralis. The sequence continues at coordinate 279,863 of NZ_BMRC01000005.1, read as the reverse complement.
CGGTACGGGCTGCCCGCGACGGGCGGCCTCGGCCTCCAGGCGCTTCCTGAGCATCCGGCCCTGACCGAGGAACGAACGGTTCCGCGCGCGGCGGTTCCCGGCGAGACTCCAGTCGTTCAGGGCCCGCTCGACCCGTACGGCCAGCCGGTCGCCCGCTCCCTCCGCGGTCCCGACGAGCACGACGTTCTCCTGCCACTCCATGGCCGGGCCGTGCCGGTGGAAGGTCAGGCACACCGGCCCGTCGGCCGCCCGTACGCCCGCGGGCAACCGCAGGTCGTACCCGGTCCCGGTCCGTACGGCCGAACGGGTGGGCACGGCCAGCGGCATGCCGTCGGCGACCATGGTGACGACGGGCTCGCCCAGGCGGTCCGCGCGGTCGGCGAACGGCCGCCAGTCCACCGGCGGGGCCGACCGGCTCGGCAGCCGGGGACCCATGGGGGCGGGGTCGGAGGCGGGGGCCATGACGTCGCCGGAGCCCGTCCAGATCTCGGGTGTCCTGGACAGGTCGCCGTCGGGCCAGCGGACGATCCGCTCCGGGGTCACCTCCACCCAGACGCGGGCGAAATACCACCCCAGGCGTTTCACCAGGAACCACGGCATCCCGGCGAACCCGGCGCCGGTCTTGGCGAGCGACTCGCGAACGTACCGGTCGGTGCCGGCCTGGAGATCGGCATCGCGTACGGTCGCCCGGCCCTGCACGAGGACGACGTGCGCCCGGTCCGGCCCGCCGGAGCCGAGCAGCGCGACGCGCGGGTCGCGCCGGGCGCGTTCGGCCTTGTCCGGGTAGGTGAGCCCGGTGCTCACGTCGAGCGTGCCGCCCGCGCCGGCGTACGGCGTGACGGGCCAGGTGACGGGCCGGCCGTCGCGGGTGAGCGAGGCGTACCCGCAGACCAGGGCGCGGTCGAAGAGCTCGGCCGCCTCGCGCGGCAAGGTGGCCGGTGCGGCTGTGGTCATCACGACTCCGGGAGAGCGGGGGCGGGGGTGGCGTACAGGCGGGTGAAACGCCGCCGGTAGGCGGGCCACCAGAACAGGCGGAACATGAGCCGGGCCACGACCGGCAGGTCCGCGTACGAGGCCGCGAGCAGGTCGGCGCCGGCGCTGGAGGCGAGCCAGCCGAAGATGACGGGCACCCGGCGGCGGCCGAAGTCGTCCATGGCCCGGCGTCTGTCGGCCTCGACGTCGTCGAGGGTGAGGTGGCGGAGCATGAGCGGCACGGCGGTCCGTTCCTCGTGGTCGAGGTGCTCGTTGACGAGCTCGTGCAACCGCCGCAGGGCGGGGGCGCGCCCGGTCAGGGGCACCGCGCGATCGGCGGCGGCCTCGATGAGCGGGTCGAGCAGGGAGTGCTCGGACTCCAGCTCGGCCAGCGCGTCCGCCGCCTCCGGGGCACGACCGGTCAGCGTGGGCCACAGGACGGCGTCCTCGTGCGAGTGGTGGGCGTGCAGCATGTCCAGCACGAGCGCGAGCTGCTCCTCCAGCAGCTCCTCGTGCGCGTCGTCACGCGGGTCGCCGCACGCCTCGGCCAGGCGGCCGAACTCGGCGCGGAAACCGGCGTGCATCATCAGGAAGCCGGTCAGGTGTTCTGGTGTGATCATCAGTCTGTTCCTCACGTGTCGGGAACAGAGTGCGCGGCCCGTCTCTACGTGCACTTGGCGAGGGCTTGGCGGGCTCTAGCCAGCCAGTAGCCCGCGCCCGCCCGCTCCAGCAGGCGCACCGCCTCCCGCAGGTGGGCCCGTGCCCCCTCGCGGTCCCCGAGCGCCAGCAGCGCCTCCCCCAGGTGGCCGTCGTACGCGCCGTCGACGGTGGTGCACGTGCCGCTCACGTGCAGCAGCCCGGCGAAGGGCCGGAACGCGCCGTGGACCTCCCGTACGACGTCCGCCTCGCCGAGCCGGATCGCGGCGTGCAGCCGGCACATGGTGGCCGTCGCCCAGTGGTAGTCGCGCGGCGGCAGGGGCGTCTCGCGCAGGAGCCGCCGGGCGCGTTCGTGCTCGCCGAGGCCCGCGAGCGCGTACGCCAGGAGGTAGGCCGCCCCCGCCAGGCCGGTACGCCGGAACGTCTCCTCGATCCACGCCGCCTCCTCGCCGAGGCGGTCCTCCTGCATGAGCGTCTCGGCCCGTACGGCGACCATGGCCACCTCGAAGTACGCGAGATCGGCGAACGACAACGTCGCCCGGACGGGCTCGAAGTGCCGGGTCGGGTCCGGCACACCCTGGAACAGGTCGAGCCCCACGTGCGCCACCGCCACCTGGAGCGCCAGCGTGGGATTGTGCAGGTCGCGCAGCGGCGTGCCCATCTCCGCCAGCAGCGCGCGGGCCCGCGAGACGTTGCCGTGCGCCACGAGATGCACGACGAGGTGGAGCTGCGCGATCACGCTCAGCTGGGCCGACAGGTCCGGCTGAGCCAGCAGCCGGCGCGCGGTCCCGGCGCGCTGCTCGATGAAGTCCTGTCCCTGCGTGGCGAGCAGGCGCAGGTGGAGCACGCGCCGCAGCGCGGCGGGGTCGCCCAGGCGCTCGGCCGCCGCCACGGCCTGCGACGAGACCGCGCCGACCTCGTCCTCGCGTCCGGTCTGGGCGGACACGACCGCCCGTACGGCCTGTGCCGTAGCCCAGGCGGGCGCGGACGGCGGCAACTCCCGTACGGCCCGGTCCATCGAGTCCCGTACGGCGGCGACGTCGAGGCCGTACCGGAAGGGCACCCAGACGCCGTGTCCCATGGCGATGTCGGCGGCCCTGACGGCTTTGTCCAGGTCGGCGCCGGCCAGGGCGAGCGCCTGCTCGACCGCCTCGTAGCCCTCGTCGAACCGTCCGGCGGCATAGCGGCTCTCCGCCAGCCCGACGGCGAGCTCGAAACGTTCGGCCGCGCCGGCCCCGGCCGGTTCGGCCGCCGCCAGCGCCTCCTGCCACGACAGGGCCGCGTCGTCGGGCGCGTGCCGCCGCAGGGCCGCCCGCGCGGCGCGGGCGGAGAAGTCCATCGCCATCCGGGCGGGCCGCGCGCCCAGCTCGGCCGCGGCCAGCCAGTGCCGCGCGATCACCGCGGCGCGGTCGTCCCGGTCGCCGTGGACGCGGGTGAGGGCGTCCGCGACCTGCTCGTGCACCCGTGCCCGCCACAACCGCGACCGGCGCGACAACAGGGCGTCGGTCACCAGGGCGTGCGCGAACTCGTACCCGCCCAGCCGGTACGACGACTCCCGGATCAGCCCCGCGTCGAGGGCCGCGTCGAGCGGCGGCAGCAGGTCGCCGACCTGGACAAAGCCGTCAGGGCCGCCGGCGACCCGGGCCAGGACGCCCGCCTCGAACTCGTCGCCCATCACGGCGGCCAGCTCCAGCACGCGGGCCGCCTCCTCCCCCAGGGCCGCCACCCGGTGCAGCACGACGTCCAGCACGCCCTGCGGCAGCTCCTCGCCCGCGCGGGCCAGCTCCGTGAGGAAGAACGGGTTCCCGGCGGTGCGTCCGCGCAGCTCCTCGGCCCCGCGGCTGCCCGGGTCACGGCCGGACACCTCCCGGACGAGCGTACGGACCTCCTCGGCGGCGAGCCCGTCGAGCCCGAGCCGGCGCGCGCCGAGCCGCGACAACGCCGACAGCGTGGCGGTGAGCGCCGAGGCCCCGTGCCGCCGGAAGGTCGCCACCAGCAGCAGGCCGGGCCGGGCGGCGGAGGCCATGTGGACCAGCAGCCGCAACGTCGCGTCGTCGGCCGCGTGCACGTCCTCCAGCACGACGACCGCCGGGCCGACGCCGGCCAGGAACGTGCCGACCGCCTCGAAGAAGCGCAGCCGCGCCCCCTGCGCGTCGGACGCCGGGATCGCCTCCACCCCGCCGGACAGGAACCCGCGTACCTCGCCGGGCAGCGCGGCCTCCGGGGCGGCGGCGGCGAGGTCGCGCAGCACCCGTTCCCAGGGCCACAGGGCGGGCGCGGTCTCGTGGTCGGGACTCGCCCCCCAGCCGACCGGCACGCGGGCGGTCGCGCGGAACCGCTTCAGCAGGCTCGTCTTGCCGACACCCGGCTCGCCGTCCACCAGCACGACCAGCCCGGCGGCGGACGCGGCCTGCGCCGCCTCGTCCAGGAACGCCAGCGCGCTCTCACGTCCGACGAACACCGGCGGGTCGGCCGCGGGCTCGGCGACCTCGCGTGCCGGGGGTTGCCGCGGGGGTGACGGCGTGGCCGGCCGTACCGGCGGGAGCAGCGTGGCGTCCTGACGCAGGACCGCGGCTTCGAGGTCCCGCAGCCGCGGCCCGGGGTCGATGCCCAGCTCCCCCGCGAGCACCTGCCGCACCCTGCGCAGGCATTCGAGGGCCGCCGCCTGCCGGTCCGCCCGGTAGTGGGCCAGCACCAGCAGCTCCCAGGCCCGCTCCCGCAGCGGATGTTCCCGGACGAACGGGTCCAGCCGGGCGACCACGTCCGTGTGCCGGCCCAGCTCCAGCAGGGCCGCGGCCAGCCCCTCCACCGCGTCCAGCCGTACCTGTTCCAGGCGGCCGATCTCCGCCTGCGCCCACTCCTCGGAACGCGCGTCCGCGTACGGGTCGCCCCGCCACAGGTCGAGCGCCTCGGCGAGGGCGGCCGCCGCCTGCTGGTGCCGTCCCTCGGCCAGACGGCCGGACCCGGTCGACACGAGCGCCTCGAAGTCCCTCGTGTCGAGGTCGAGCCCGCCGGTCATCAGGCCGTACCCGTCGGCGGCGCTGACCAGGACGGTCGGGGTCGCGCCGGGCCGCCGCCCGGGCTCCAGCCGGCGGCGCAGATTGGAGACGTACGCCTGCAGGCTCCCCTGGGCGCTGGCCGGCGGACTGCCGGACCACAGCCGGTCGGCCAGGAGGTCCACGGGGAGCACGCGGTCGGCGTGCATCACGAGAAGGGCCAGCAAGGCGCGCTGCTTCGGCGTTCCGACCGGAACGACCCGCCCGGCCACGACGAGTTCCATGGGCCCGAGGACGTTCAGCCGCACCCGCCAATGATAGGGAGCCCCCTTTCAACCGGTCCAGTCACGACATTTCCACCCCCGTCCAGCCGTCCGGCGCCAAGGATCGCACCACTTCCACCGGCTTGGGGCAGGCTCGCCCGTGCTCTCGAATCTCCGGTACGACCGGCAGGCCCGGCTACCCTCGCTCCGGTGACCACCGACCTCGTGCCCTCCGACTCCCCCGATCGCCTTCGGGCCAGCATGGTCTCCGAGCTCAGGCGGGGCGGCTGGATCCGCTCCCCCGCGGTCGAGTCGGCCTTCGCGAAGGTGCCGCGTGATCGGTTCGCTCCGGAGTCCCCGCCACGTGCGGCCTACGCGGCCAACGACGTCGTCATCACCAAGCGCGGCCCCAACGGCAGAGCCACGAGCTCGATCAGCGCGCCGTGGCTGCAGGCCGACATGCTCGAAGCAGCGGAGCTCCGCCTGGGCGCGAAGGTCCTGGAGATCGGCTCCGGCGGCTACAACGCCGCCCTCATCGCCGAGATCGTCGGCCCCGGCGGGCTGGTGGTCACCGTCGACATCGATCCGTTCGTCACCGAGCGCGCGAGCCGTTTCCTCGCCCAGACCGGCTACGGACGGGTCAAGGTCGTCCTGGGGGATGCCGAGCATGTCGCCGATCAGCACGCCCCGGACGGCGGCTTCGACGCGGTCATCGTCACCGTCGGCGTGTGGGACGTGCCCTGGGGCCACCTGCTCGCTCCGGACGGCCGGATGATCGTCCCGCTGCGCTTCTCCACCATCAGCCGCTCCTTCACCTTCGTCCGCGACGGCGGGCACTTTCTCGGACTCGACCCCGAGGTCTGCGGCTTCGTCCCCTGCCAGGGCGCCGGCAAGCTGCCCGATCAGGAACCGGTCCTGGCCGGCGGCGCCGTCAGACTGACCCTGGAGACCGGCCCCGCCCTTGACACGGACGCACTCGACCGGGCGCTGACCGGCGACCGCACCGAGCTGTGGACCGGCGTCACCGTCGGTGGCGAGGAGCCGTTCGACTCGCTGCACCTGCGGATCGCCACCGTCGACGACCGGTTCGGCATGTTCTGGCAGGACCCCGACCGTGACACCGGCCTCGTCCAACCGGCCATGCGCTGGTACTGTCCCGCGCTCATCACCCGCGACAGCTTCGCGTACCTCACCATTCGCCGGCAGCGCGGCACCGAGGGGCGCTGGGAGTTCGGCGTCAGTGGCCACGGCCGCGACGGCGCCGAACTCGCCCACCGGCTTCACGATCACGTCTGCACCTGGGATCGTGCCTGGCGCGACCGCCCCGAACCGACCTTCACCCTCCACCCCGCCGACGCCGACGTGCCGGCTCCCGCCATCGGCCGTATCTTCCGCAAACGTCACACCCAGCTCGTGATGAGCTGGCCCGACACCTGACGGTTCCGCCTGGTGCACGTACGGCCGGTCGCGTCAGGAGGTGGGGCCGGTGAAGCCGTGGTGGAGGAGGTGGAGGAGGTGGCGGGCCTCGTTCGCGTCGGCTCCCGCGATGGCGGTCGCGTTGGTCAGGGCGAGCAGGTGGTCGAGGGTGAGGTCGGTACGCACCTCACCGGCCCGCTGAGCCCGCATGAGCAGCTTGTCCGCGGTGGAGCGCATGGAGTCGTGCCATTGGCGGAACAGTTCGGCGCGGCGCTCCTGGCTGGTGTCGGTCCCGGCGAGGGCCAGGGCGCGTTTGTCGGAGATGTGCGCGACGAAGGCGTCCAGCCAGGTGAAGAGCGCCTCGCCCGGTGACGGCTCGTCGAGCAGGCGGGCGCCCAGGTCGCACAGGACCGTGACCTCGTCGGCGTAGACCGCCACGATCAGGTCGGTACGGGTGGGGAAGTGCCGGTAGAGGGTCGCGTTGCCCAGCCCCGCGCGCCTGGCCACGTCGTCCAGCGCGACGCCGGGACCGTGTTCGGCGAAGAGTTCCTTCGCCGCCGACAGCAGCAGCCGCGCGTTGCGGGCCGCGTCGGTCCGTCGTGCTCGCCGTGGGGCGTTCGCCATGGGCCTGTTCTCCGCCGGTTGTCATGTGGGGACGTCCCCGGTTACGGTAGCGCACACAAACGGGGACATCCCCACTTAAGCGGGAGACGGAGAACCATGGCTCTCACCCTCGAAGAGCGCGTCGCCATCACCGAACTGATCGCGATGCACGGCCACCTGTGCGACAGCGGGGAACTGGACAGGCTGGAGGAGGTGTTCACCGTCGACGTCACCTACGACGTCACCGACTTCGGACAGGAGCCCCTGCGCGGAGTGGCCGCCTGCGCGGCGGCCGGACGGGCCCTGGGCGATCTCAACCCGGTCGGGCACCACGTCACGAACGTCGTCCTGACCGAGCAGGACGGCGGACGGGTGCGGGCCCTGTCCAAGGGCATCGGCGTCAACGCCGACGGCACGACCGCCAGCGTGACCTACGAGGACGTCGTCGTCCGCCTCGACCAGGGCTGGCGGATCAGCCACCGCAGGGTACGCGCCCACCGGGCTCCCCTGGGCGGCTGAGCCACCCGGCCCCGGCCCGAGAACGGACCAGGTCCGCGCGCCGCGGCGCTAGTCCATGCGGAAGTCGTACGCGGGCGGGAGGGCGGCGTCCCTGCCGTGGTGGGCGAACCAGAGGTCGTCCAGGGCGTCCTCGCCTTCGCGCAGGTCGGGGACGATGAGGCCGGCGTCCAGGATCCGGCCGGTACGGGCGCGGTCGCCCGTGGCCAGCGCGGCACGGGCCTCCAGCAGGCGGACGCGGCCGTGCGCGCGGTCCTCGGCCGGGAGGCGGTCGACGAGGTCGAGGGCGTCGGCCGGGCGTCCGGCGGCGATCAGGGTGGTGAGGGTCTCGACGGTGAGCGGGCGCATGCCGGGCGCCAGGGCGTGCGCCTCCAGCAGGAGGACGGCCGCGGCCGCGTCGTCGCCGTCGATCCGGCCGGCTTCGGCGAGCGCCCGCAGCACCAGGGGGTGACGCCGTACGGCCAGGGCCTCGCGCCAGGCGTCGAGCGCGCCCGCCCGGTCGCCGGCGGCCCACAGGTTGAGGCCCAGGTGGTAGCGGCCGTGCCAGTCCGCGGCCGTACGCAGCAGGTTCAGCCAGCGCGGTCCGACCACGCACACCGCCTCGCAGACCGCCTCGCCGGGCAGCCGCCCCTCGGCCAGGAGGGACAACCACGGCGTCTGTTCCGGCCCGAGGGTGTCGTCGGGGAACGGCGTGGCGGCCGACTCCGGCAGGCCGCCCGCCCTGCGTTCCAGCGCGCCCCACCCCGAGCCCCGGTGGATCACCTCGGTGACGGGCCGGTCGGTCCACGGCCCGGGATCGGCCTGCTTCCAGGGAAGTGTCCTGGCGATCACGTCGACCGCCGCGCGCGCCTGCTCGTACGGAGCGTGGGGCTGGCGGAGGGTGAGCGGGCTGTAGGTCTCCGTCCAGGTCCAGGCGGTGTCGCCGGGGAGCGGCAGGTGCTCCAGCTGGGTACGGGCCAGCCCGGCCTGGATCTCCAGGTACGGCGCCCCGGGCCCCGAGAGCCAGGTCTGCCAGTTGCTCCCCCCGGCGGAGACGCCCCAGCCGAACAGCTTGCGCCCCTTCAGCCGGGAGGTGGAGGTGTGCAGCAGGCCGTGGCCGTCGTCGTCCACGGCGGCGATCCAGGGGATGTCGGACGTGACGTGGAAGAAGTAATCGGCGGCAGAGCGCCACGTTCCCGGGTAACCGGCGTCGGGCTCGCCCGGGTACGGCACGGTGGTCAGGCGCTGGGCGTACCCGAAGTGCTCGGCCCGGTCGGCGGGGGCCAGGACGCGGGTGCGCGGGGTCTGCGGGACGGCGATGTTGGACCACCAGTAGACGGGCACGGTCTCCGTCCGCGGATTGCGGATGGTGACGGACACCACCAGGGCCGGAGAACCGGGCGGCAGGGCGGCGTCGATCTGGACCACCAGGCCGCGCATCCGTTCGTACTCGTACAGCCGCAACACCGGGTACGGCGCCTCCACCCACGCGGCGTGCAGCGGGTCGCAGGTCAGGGCCCAGTGACCGGTCGTGCCGAGGTTCCATTCCACGCCGCCGGCGAACCAGGCGTCCCGCAGGGCGAGGTTGGCCGGTTGGATCACGGGGTTGCGGTGCAGCAGTTCGCGGCCGGTGGCGAGGTCGACCAGCGACCACAACCGTCCGCCCAGTCCGGGCAGGAAGACCGCGCGCAGGTGCTCGTTCTCCAGCGTGACGGAGGGGACCTCCCGCTCGGCGGGGTCGCGGCCGTAGGAGTCGCGCCTGGCGTACGGGAGCAGCGACGGCGGGTGCCCGAAGTCGGGGGTCGCCACAGCGGGAGGCCGCAGGATCGGCAGCGGGCTGACCGGCCCGGCGTCGGCGATGGTGAGCTTCATCCGGACATTGCCCTTCGTTCAGAACGTTTTAAGGCGACCTGCCGCGAACGCTAAGGACCGCCAGGGCGCCTTGTCAATGCCCCGAAGTGTGCGTGTAACAGTCCGAATACGAGCCATTGACGACATCTATGTGCACATCTATGTTCCAGTCAGCGCATTTTGAATCGTTTTACCGCAGGTTTCGGGGACCTCAGTGAGGAGCCGTCCATGGCCGTCAGACCCGCCCCGCTCGCAGTGTTATGCCTCCTGCTCGCCTCCATGTTCCTGGCCGTTCCCGCCCACGCGGCCACCCTGTCCGTCTGGGTGCAGAGCGCGGCCGACCGCGCGTTCTCCTCGACCACCCGCCCGTCCGGCGCGCCGGCGTCGATCGCGCTGCGGGCGGCCCGCGGCGAGAGCGAGGCCGCCCAGATCCTGGTCAGGCCCACCGCGGCGGCCACCGGGGTGCGGGTCACGGCCGGCGCGCTGAAGGGCCCCGGCGGCGCGGTGATCCCGGCGTCGGCGATCACCGTCAGGCGTGAGTACAACCACCCGCGCATCTCCAAGATCGGCGTCTACCAGAACCCGCCGGACGGCGGCACCGCCTACTACGACTCCCTGATGGAGAACACCCCGCAGTCCCTGGCCGCGAACCTCACCCTGCCCTACCACTACAGTGTGCGCGTCCCCGCGTCCCAGACGCCCGGCGCGTACACGGGCACCGCCACCGTCCGGAGCGACGGCGGCGACGTCACGGTAAATGTCGCGGTCACGGTCTACGACGTCACGATCCCGCCCGCCAACCGGTCGACCTTCAAGATGAACAACTGGTCCACCTCGGCGGGCTGGGACTACGACGGCACGGTCCGGGCGATCCCCGCGCAGTACGGCGTGCAGATGTACGACGCCGGCTGGTGGCGGGTCATCGGGAACATCGCGGCCAACCACGCCAGGCACCGCAACAACGTCATCTTCGCCGACTTCCAGGCGCTGCTCATCCCCGACACGACCGTGGACGCGGCGGGCACGTACACCTTCGGCTGGGGCACCTTCGACCGGTTCGTCCAGACGTTCGTGGACGCGGGGGCGATGCAGTACATCTACACCCCCCACCTGCTGGAGGGCCTGCCGAACGACGTCGTCAAGCTGGACATGATCAAGAAGGTGAACGGCGTGGTCCAGCGTGTCCTGGCCGATCCGGGCACCGCCGAGACGAACGCGTACCTGACCCAGCTCTTCCCCGCGCTCAAGGCCCACCTGGACGCCAAGGGCTGGACGGACCTGTTCTACATGAGCGCGCTGGACGAGCCGACCACCGCCAACCAGGTCAACGCCGCCAAGTGGCTCTACGCCAAGTACCGCCAGTACTTCCCCCGCCCACTGACCAACGAGGCCCATCTGCGGGTGCTGCCCGCGATGGAGGAGGACCTCACGACCGCGACGCCGCACACCATGCTCTACGACAGCGACGTCGCCTACTTCCAGCGCCGCCGCCTGAGCGGCACGGACCTGTGGCTCTACAACAGCAGCTCGCCGCAGGACAAGCGGATGAACCGCTTCATCTCCTACAACCTGGCCGCGACCCGGCTCACGCCCTGGCTCACCTGGAAGGTCGGCGGAACCGGCTACCTGCACTGGGGCTGGAACTTCTGGTGGGACTTCAGCGACCTCAACCGGCCCTCCGACACCTTCGACGACTGGCAGACCGGCGACAACTGGCTGGTCAGGCCGAACAAGGCCGCCTACGACGTCTACGACAGCGTGCGCAGCGAGACCCAGCTCGACGGCCTGGAGGACGTGGAGCTGCTGAACCTGCTGGCCAAGACCAAGCCGGTCGCCGCACGGGCCATCGCCAACACGCTCGTCACCGACTCGAACTCCTACGAGCAGAGTGGCACCGAGGTCGACAACCGGCACCGGCAGATCCTCGACGCGCTCGTCTCACCGGGCCCGGACCTGCGTTTCCCGTACGCAGACGACTTCGCCGCGGGTGAGACGAGCTGGCGGCACAGCGCGGGCGCCTGGTCGGTGGCCGGCGGCGAGTACGTCCAGTCCGACTCCTCCGCCAAGTGGGGCACCACGGCCGCGCTGGAGGGCCGGGCCTACCGCGACGTGGTGGCCGCGGCCGACGTGCGCATCACCGGGGTGAACGCCGACGGCGGCGACACCAACTGGGCGGGGCTCATGGTCCGCAACCTCAACGCCACCGACATGGACACCGGCTACCTGGTCGCGCTGCGCGACAACGGCCAGGTCTTCGTCTACCGCAGCGGCGTCCAGCTCGGCACCGCCGCCGTGCCGGGGTACGCCGCGGGCCAGTGGACCAGGCTGCGGGTGGCCGCCCGCGGCGGGACCATCACCGTGTTCGCGGGGGCGAGGAAGGTGCTCACGGTCACCGACGACGCCTACCCGGTGGGCGGCCTGGCCCTGGTGACCGGCGGCGCGAGCGCCCGCTTCGACAACGTACGGGTCAACCCGGAGACCAACCCGGCCGAGGGGCGTACCGTGACCGCCTCCAGCTCCTACGACGGCGACGGCTGGTCGGCCCCCGCCGCCGTGGACGGCGCCCGTACCGGTGTCGGCTGGAGCAGTTCCGCGGCGAACATGGGCGCCAACCACACCGAATGGGTGCAGGTCGATCTCGGCAGCGTCAGGCCGCTGAGCCGGGTGGACCTCTATCCCCGCTCCGACGGCGCGAACACCGGCCTCGGCTTCCCGGTGGACTTCACGGTCCAGGTCTCGGCCGACGGATCGTCCTGGGCGACGGTCGCCACCAGGACCGGATTCCCCAGGCCGGGCGCGGGCGCGCAGACCTTCCCCTTCCCGGCCGCCGACGTCCGGTACATCAAGGTGACCGGGACGAACCTCGGCACCGACCAGCTCGGGCACTACCACATGCAACTGGCCGAGATCGAGGGCGCCGGCGGCAACCTCGCGGCGGGCCGCCCGGTGACGGCGTCCAGTTCGGTGGAGTACCTGGACGAGGGGTGGCTGCGGGCCGACCTCACCGACGGTTCGCGTTCGGCGCTCTGGTACTCGATGGGCTGGAGCAGCCTGCCGGGCGCGGCCGGGCGTACCGAGTGGGCGGCCGTCGATCTCGGCGGCCCGAGCCGGGTCTCCCGGGTCGACCTGTACGCCAGGTCGGACGGCGAGAACACCGGCGGCGGCTTCCCCGTGGACTTCACGATCCAGGTCTCGGCCGACGGCTCCGCCTGGACCACCGTCGCCACCAGGACCGGATACCCGCAACCGGACGCCTCGGCGCAGACCTTCTCCTTCGCGCCCGTCACGACCCGGCACGTCAGGGTCGTCGGGACCATCCAGCGCACCGCCCCCTACCACATGCAGCTCGCCGAGCTGGAAGTCCATTAGGAGCACAGATGAGAAGAACGTCCATCGCGGTCCTCGCGCTGGCCCTGACCGCCTGCGGCGGCCCGGCGGCGCCGGCCGAGGAGGAGTTCTCGCTTCCCACGGCGGCCGCGTACTTCACCACCCCCTGCCCCGAGGCCGGCACCAGGCCCGCCACGGACAAGGAGCTGACCTACTGGTCGATGTGGACCAAGGACGAGCCGCAGGGCAAGGTCCTGCGGTACGCCGCCGACTGCTTCACCAAGAAGACCGGCGTCAAGGTCACCATCCAATGGCTGGGCCGCGCCTACCTGCGGCAGAACCTGTTACCCGCGCTCAACACCGACACCGTGCCCGACCTGTTCGACCAGGACCTCACCAACATCAAGGCCGCGATCGCCTCGGCCGGCGGCACCCGCCCGCTGGACGACGTGCTGAACCTGAAGACCGGCGACGGCGTGGTCCGCGACGTGCTGCCCGCCGCCTACAGGGACAGCGCGGCGATCAAGGACGAGGCGGGCAAACCGTTCGCGGTGCCGTACCTCGTCATGGGCAACGCCTGGTGGTACGACAAGAAGAAGGTCCCGGGCCTGAAGCCGCCCGCGACCATGAAGGACCTGTACACGCTGTTCGGCGACCGGTCCGTCGCGCTCGACGGCGACATCGGCTACTACGCCGCCTGGTTCTTCGACCAGCTCGCCACCCGGTACGTCGGCCCAGGCGGGCTGGCCAGGGCCGCGCAGGACCCGACAGGGCGACTCTGGAAGAGCGACCCGGGCTTCCTCAAGGCCGCCGAGCACACCGCCGGGATCGCCGCCCACCTGGTGGACGGCTGGGACGCCGGCAAGTTCCCGCAGATCCAGCAGCGCTGGGCCGACGGCGACGCCACGTACCTGTTCATGGGCAGCTGGGGCCCGACGGAGACCCGCGAGTACCTGACCAAGCAGGGCGGCGGCCAGGACATCGACTACGGCTCCTTCCAGTTCCCCATGCCGGACGGCGCCACCCACGACGTCATCGAGGTGCAGCAGGTGGCGTTCGGCGTCACCGCCAAGGCCAGGCACCCCGAGGCGGCCAAGGCGTTCATCGCCTACTTCCTCACCCGCGACCTGCTCGCCGGTCTGCCCGCGGTCGCCGACAGCCTCACCCCGCGCACCGACCTGCCGGTCCCGTCCGACCTCACCGACCTCAAGGCCGCCCTGGAGAACCCGGCCAAGAAGCACACCCTGTTCATGGACGGGCTGGACGGCGTCGCCGACGGCAAGTTCGCCGAGCAGGTGTTCTTCCCGGCCGACAACGACCTGCTCAAGGGCAAGCTGACCCCCGTCGCCTTCGTGGACCGGCTGGTCACGGCGACCGCCGCGTTCTGGAAGGCACAGGGCTGATGGCACAGGCCCTGGCGGCGGGCAGGCGCGCCCTGCCCGCCGCCGCCACACCGCACCTGCGCAACCGGCGGCGGCTGTTCTGGCCGTTCACGCTGCCCGCCCTCGCGCTGTACGTCGTCTTCCTCGTCGGCCCCGCCCTCGCCACCGTGGTGCTCGGCTTCACCCGCTGGTCGGGCGCCGGTCCGGTCACGTTCGTCGGTCTGGAGCAGTACGGCAGGCTGCTGGGCAGCGAGTCGTTCCGCGACGCCTTCGTCAACACGCTCGGCTACATCGTGGTCGGGGGGACCGGCACGTTCGTGTTCGCGTTCCTGTTCACGATGGTGTTGCGCGGCATGCGGGCCTCCAAGACCGTCCGGGCGATCCTGTTCTTCCCCAACATCGTCGCGCCGGTCGCGCTGGGCATGTTCTTCGGGTTCGTGTTCACCTACAACCCGGGGCGGCAGGGGCTGGCCAACTTCCTCCTGGAGTCGTTCGGTCTGCCCGCGGCCCGGTTCCTGCGTCCGGAGAACGTCACCTGGGTCGTGATGGGCGCGCTGATGTGGGCCAGCGCGGGCTTCTACATCACGATCATGATGGCCGCGGTCGACCGCATCCCGCCCTACCTGTACGAGGACGCCGAACTGTGCGGCGCCTCCCCCTGGCAGCAGTTCCGCGCCGTCACGCTCCCGCTGACCTGGGACGTCGTGGGCATCGCCGGCGTGCTCTGGACGATCGGCGCGGTCAAGATCTTCGAGATGGTGTTCGTACTCGCGGGCCCCGGCACCTACTCGCCCCCCAGCCGTACCTGGACGCTGGCCGTCTACGTCTACGACCGGTCCTTCGGCACCCAGGGCACGCCGGAGTACGGCACCGCGTGCGCCTGCGCGGTCGTGATGATCGTCCTGGTGACCGTGCTGGTGACCGCGCTGCGCAGGGTGATGCGCAGAGAGAGGCTCGAATACTGATGCTCAGGATCGCCGGCAGGACGGCCGTCTGGCTGTTCACCGGGCTCAACGTGCTGCTGCTGTACTGGCTGGTCGCGGCGTCGTTCAAGACCCCGCTGGAGATCTTCCGGGATCCGTTCGGGCTGCCGCGCACCTGGTTCGCCAGGGGCAACCCGTTCCGCAACTACCTCTACGCCTGGAACCAGGCCGAGTTCGGCCACGCCTTCCTCGTCACCGTCGTCCTGGTGGCGGCGGCCGCGGTCTCGATCGTGGCGGTCTCCGCGCCCGCCGCGTACGCCCTCAGCCGGTTCGGCGTACGCGGATCGGGGCCGCTGACCGGCTTCCTCGCGCTCGGCATGGGCGTCCCCGTGCAGACCGTGATCATCCCGCTCTTCGTCGGCCTGTCCGACTTCGGGCTGACCAACAGCCTGTTCGGCCTCTATCTCCTCTACGTGGCCCTGTCGGTGCCGTTCACGGTGTTCCTGCTGACCGGCTTCTTCCGTACGCTGCCCGAGGAGACGGAGGAGGCGGCGGCCCTCGACGGCGCCTCCCCGCTGCGCACGTTCGTCTCGATCACCCTGCCGCTGGCCCGCGGCGGCATGGTGACCGCGCTCATCCTCAACGCCATCGGCCTGTGGAACGAGACCCTGCTGGCCATCGTGTTCATCCAGGAGAACGCGGGCTTCACCCTGGCCCGCGCCCTGTTCACCTTCTACGGCGCGGCCACCTACCAGTCGGAGTACGGCGGCCTGATCGCCGGCGTCGCCATCGTCGTCCTCCCCATGCTCGCGCTCTACCTGGTCCTGGCCCGCCGCATCATCACCGGCCTCACGCTGGGCGCCGGCAAGTAGAAGGGTCTGGCCGTCACGCTCCCGCTCGGGCTTCGGCAGCCGTCAGCCGAACAGCGACAGGTCCACGGAGTCGGCCAGGGCCCGGTAGCCCGCGTCGTTGCCGTGCAGGTGGTCGCCGCAATGGAAGTCCTCCCTGATCCGGCCTGGGTGGTCCGGGTCGCGCCAGACGGCGTCGAAGTCCAGCACGGCGTCGAACGCGCCGCCGGTGCGGATCCACTCGTTGACCGTACGACGTGCGCGCTCGCCCTCCGGCGTGTGGATCTCCGCGCCCTCGTACGGCGCGATCGTGGTGGCGTGGACCTTCACGCCGCGTTCGCGGGTCCGGGCGATCAGCCGGAGGTAACCGGCGATGACGTCGTCCGTCGTGACCGGCGCGCCGGGGAACCTCTTCAGGAACTCGGCCTCAGCGACGGTGCCGACGTGTGGTTGTCCGGGCTGGCCCACATGTTCCAGGCCGAGATCGCCGAGAACGCGGGCGCGCTCGACCGGGCGCACGGCCATGTGGAGGCGGCCCTGGCCCGCTTCCGGCAGGTCGGTGACCGCTGGGGGGGCGGGCCGCCGTGCTGCCGATGCGCGCCCGGCTGCGGCGGTACGACGACCTCGACGGCGCGCTGGCCGACCTGCGCGAGTCCCGTACGACGGCGGGCGAGTTCGGCTCGCTCAGCCTCGGCGACCAGCTCTACGGCGACCTGCGCCGGATCGACGTGCACGTCCGGCGCGGCGACACCGGCCGGGCTCTGGCGATGATCGACTCGGCCCGGGAGCGGGCGCTGCGCGCGTCCTCGGCGGAGTTGCTGGTCCTGGTCGACGCGCGGGAGGCGGACGTCCGGGTGCGGCTCGGCGACCTGGACCGGGCCGCCGGCCTGCTCGGCGACGCCGAACGGGGTCTGCGCGGCGACACCGCGTTCCCCTCCGACCACGCCCGGACGCTGGTCGCCGGGGCGCGCGCCACGCTCCGGCTGGCGCTGGGCGATCCGTCCGGCGCGGAGGAGGCGCTGCGGGAGTCGTACGCGGCCGCGCTGGCGACCCGGGAGCTGCCGATCCTGTCGCTGGTGACGGTGAACGCGGCCGCGCTCGCGGAAGCGCGCGGGCGGCAGCGGGAGTCGGCCGTCCTGCTCGGGGCCGCCGCGCGGCTGCGGGGCACGCACGACCGTACCGATCCGCAGGTACGCGAGCTCACCCGCCGGGGTCGGGCCGCGCTGGGCGAGGACGGGTTCGCGGCGGCGTACACGAAGGGCTGGGAGCTGGACACGCGGGCGGCGGTGAACGCGGCGCGTACAGCGTTCCGCTCTCCATGACGAACGGCCCGTTCATGCCGGCCACAGGAGTGGGTCTGGCCCCACCCGCCCGTACGGCCAAGCCCATACCGGGCTGATCGGGTGCTCCCTAGCATCGTTCACGCAACGACCTAAAGGAGACAGATCATGACGAACATCGGTGACGCCACGACCGCCCACCTCGGCGACGCCCGCGTCCAGGACGCCTTTGCCACCGTGAAGAAGTGCGTCACGCTCTTCGGCGTGGTCGGGGCCGTCGTCCTCGGGGTGGTCGCGGTGATGGCGTTCACCGGCCAGGAGGCGAGCGCGTTCATGTGGATCCGGGGTGCCGTCCTGCTCGCGGTCGCCCCGCTGCTGCACCGGATGACCGTCCGCGCTTCGGAGGGGTCGTACAAGGCTTTCGACCGGGTGCGTACCCTCTCCACGATCCTGCCGATCGCGATCATCGGCGTCGACCTGATCCCCGGCCTCTGCCCCGCCTGGTACGCCGTGCTCCAGGGCCTGTCCGCGCTGGCCCTGGCCGGCGTCGCCTTCATCACCCGCGGCGCCGCCCTGCGCGCAGCCTTCCCCGGCCAGAAGTGAACCCGCTCGCCCCTTCGTACGGCCACGACGCGCTGTGCCGCGATCGGGCCCGGCGCCGGGCCGCCGGCTGGTGCCGAGGGGCGGGCGCCGGGCGCGAGGCGGGTCAGCCGGTGAAGTCGGTGGCGTTCGCGGTGCCGGCCGGCCACAGGTACTTGGCGTTGTCGGCGGGCGTGTAGCCGCGGTTGCCGTCGCCGGTGCGCGCCTGGATGCGGTTGTTGCGCCATGTCGAGCCGCGGGCCTTGCCGCCCCAGATGCCGCCGTACAGGAAGCCGTGCAGCTGGTCGAGTTCGGCCGAGAAGACGTTTCCTGAGACGGTGATGTCCTTGGCGTTGTCGGCCGTGCCGATGCTCAGGGCGTAACCCCATCCGGAGATGTAGTTGTTCGTGACGGAGACGTCCTGGTAGACGCCCTTGCCTTGGAGCGCCAGGCCGTTGGTGTTGCCCAGGGACGCCAGGGTGTTGTGGTTGACGATCATGTGACCGCCGTTGCCCTCGCTCTGCGGGCCGATGCCGTCATGGTGGTAGACGTCGCGGGCGGTGTCGGCCATGTCATGGATGTAGTTGTTCGTCCACGTCGAGGGCCGGCCCGGATATCCGGTCACCATGATCAGTCCGGCGTTGCCCCAGATGTCGTTGTGGTCCATCACGGCGACGGCTTCCTTCATCGTCGTCATGAGCTGCCACGACTTGTCGAACGGCGTGCCCGGCTTGGCGTGCGCGGACGACACCTTGCCGTCGTTGCCGGGAGGCGTGGAGTAGGAGCTGGGCTTGAACGTCGAGTACAGGAACTTGATGTTGGTGTCGGAGTAGATCTGCACCAGGTTGTCGTTGGGGTTCGTGCCCTCGAACAGGCAGCCCACGAACGTGAGATTGTCGCCGTAGATGTACACCTTCGAGGCGGTGAAGCGCTTGAAGGAGATGACGCTGTTGTCCGGGTACTCGACCCGCAACGGCTTGTCGGGGCTCATGCCGGCCGCGTAGTCGGCGAGCTTGCCGGGATAGGCGCCCAGCCCGAGGCCGCCGGCGTTCGCGGGGGTTCGGGAGTAGCCGGTGTTGGAGAAGTCCGGCCAATACCCCGAACCGTCGTTGGGCCGCGCCCCGAGGGGGGAGCCGGACGGCGGGGGCGACCCGGTCGGCGTGCCGGTGGGAGTGGACGTCGGGGTCTTGGTGGGGGTGGGTTTCGTCGTCGGCGTCTTGGTGGGGGTGGGCTTGGTCGTCGGGGTCCTGGTGGGGGTGGCCGACGGTGTGGGCGTCTTCGTCGGCTTCACGGTCGGGGTGGCGGTGGGCCTGTGGGTCGGCCTGTGGGTGGGCCTGCGCTTGCGGGTCGGCCTGGGCGACGCGGTCGGCGTGGCGAGGCCGGCGTTCTCGCTGGTCATCGCCACCCTGCTGGCGTCCCGTACGGCGGCCTGACTGTCCCGCGTGTCGGCCCCGGTCACCAGGATCGAGGTGACGAGAGCCGCGGCGGCCGAGACGCCGCCCCATCTGATCAGGCGGTTGACCAGGAAGCGGCGTGGCCGGAATAAATGCTGAGGTGACATATGAGGGGGTCCCCGTGGTATTCGGCGATGAATCGAGTCGTTCCGGCCGGACCGAGCCTGTGACACACGAAGGACGAAGCCCTTGTCCGGCCCCGCCTTGCTGTTTGCCTTATCGGCCCGTCCGTCGGACGCGGAACACCTTAAGCCATGATGATCACTTCACACAAGGAAGGGGTAAATGGCCGATGAAGGGTGTGCTTCGATTCCCCTCGGTCCGGTTCGAGAGCGGGGCCCGGCGGCCGTACGGCCGGGCGTCCGGCCCGGCAGGCCGGTCGCTGGGACAGGTCGTCGCAGCTAGGAGGCATCGCCCTGTTGGTCTTCATCATCCGGCTGACAACATACGATGTTATCGGCTAAGGTTCCCCGAAATCTTCTTCAGGGAGCTCTCGTCGCCGGTGAATCACGGGCGACAACTCAGGCACTCATGGATCGGTAACAGCGCTTTTCTCAGCACACGATCGGATGGAGTGGATGTCGCCGAAAGGAGGTGCCATCAATTCATTTGATTTTTTCTTTTCTGATTGATGGCGGCCGGCCGCAACCACTTCTCACTGGTACAGGGTGGGCTCCGGGGAAAGCGGAAGGGCCCTCGCGTGGTCGCGGGGCCCGTCGCTCGTGGCGTCACCTGGCCGAGACGGCCTTCCCGGTGCGGGGATCGTTCACTGCTGGTCCTGCGTGTCCTTGGCGGGGAGCGCGTAGGCCAGGGCCACGCCGAGGCAGAGCGACATCGCGAGGCCCAGGAGGAGGTTGTGGAGGGTGACGCCGAGCCCCATGCCCAGCGCGACGCCCGCGGCCAGGCCGGCGATCCAGTTCGGGGTGGCGTTCTTCGTGTTCTTCGTCATGCTTCGATCTTGTCGGAGGTGAGGGGTTCGGGTTAGATGCCGGAATCATGGGTGGGAGATGACAGAAGTCACGACATCCGCTACCGGAGCAGCGAGGCGAGATCGTCCGTACGGGTGATCACCAGGCCGAGCGCCGCGCCGGCGACCCCCGCGATCAACGCCATCCCCACGTCGGCGATGCCGAAGGACGTCGACGCCGCGAGGCCGAGTACGGCCAGCGCCGTGAGGACGAGGTCGCGGATGACGTGCGTCCACCCCATGGGCGTCTCCGAGGCGCCGCCGAAGCAGCGGCAGGGTACGGCCGCGCCCCGCCGTACGACGAGGGCGGTGGCGACCGTGAAGCAGCCGAGCAGCGCCGCCGCCAGCGCGAACCCCAGCACCCCCGCCCACCGGAGGGGCGTCGCCACCAGCACGATCACCGCGGCCTCCCCCGCGGCGACGGCGACCGGGACGGCGGTCGAGCGCCACGGCGTCATGTCCCTGACCGACCTGACGAACCGCGTCCACGGCTCACGTCCGGAGATCTTGCTCCACAGCGCGAGCGCGAAGACGGTGACCAGCAGTACGCGGCATCCCACCTCGACGTAGCCCATGATCGAGATTGTGCGCCGGCCGTCTTAACGATTTCTCAACGCCGACTCCATGACTGCGCGGCTAGGCTCGAATGATCATGCTGATTCGGTTGCTTGGGCCGGTGGAACTGGAACGCGAGGCACGGATCCGCCAGGTACGGCCCCCGCAGGTCGCGCTCGCGCTGGCCGCTCTGGCCTGGGAGGTCGGCCGGGTCGTACCGGTCGAGACGCTGCAGGAGAGGATCTGGGGCGAGCAGGTGCCCGACGGCGCCAGGAAGACCCTCTACACGATCATCACGCAGCTCCGCCACGACGTGCTGGGCGACGACGGCGACGTGCTGCGCCGGCTCGGCGGCTACCTGCTCGACGTGGACGAGACGGCGGTGGACCTCGTCCTGTTCCGCGGCCTGGCCGAGCGGGCGGCGGCCGTGCCCGAGCCGGAGGCGCCGTTGGGCGAGGCGCTCGGGCTGTGGCGCGGCGAGCCGCTCATGGGGCTGCCGGGCGAATGGGCCGAGCGGGCGCGCCGCGCTCTCCGTGACGAGCACAAGGAGGTCTGCCTGCGCTGGGCGCGCGCCGTGACCCGCGCCGATCCGGGACCGGCGGTGGCGGCGCTGTCGCCGCTGGCCGAGGAGTACCCGCTGGACGAGCCGGTGGCGGCCGCGCTGATCGAGGCGCTGCACGAGTGGGGCAGGACCGCCGAGGCGCTGACCCGCTTCGCGGACGTACGCGCCCTGCTGGCCGAGGAACTGGGCGTCGATCCTGGGCCCGAGCTGCACCGCGTCCACCAGCGGCTGCTGCATCCCGATCAGGGCGTCCGCGCCGCCAAGCCCCTGGCGCCCGCCCAGCTCCCGCTCGACCTGGACTGCTTCGTCGGCCGGGCCGCCGAGCTGGAACGGCTGGACGGCGAGCGGGCTCCCGTACGCGTGATCCACGGCCCTCCGGGGGTGGGCAAGTCGTCGCTGGCCCTGCGCTGGGCGCACCTGCACCGCGAGCACTACCCCGACGGCCAGCTGCACGCCGACCTCGACGCGAGTGACGCCGCCGCGGTGCTGCCCCGCTTCCTCGGCTCGCTCGGCGTGCCGGAGGGGCGGGTGCCCGCGAGCCTCGACGCGCAGATCGGGCTGTTCCGCAGCGTGTTGTCCGGCCGCCGGGTCCTGGTCGTCCTGGACGGCGCCCGCGACGCGGCCCAGGTCCGTCCCCTGCTGGCCGGCGCGCCCGGCTGTCTGACGCTGATCACCACCCGCTCCGACCTGTCCGGCCTGTCGGTGACCTCGGGCGCGTCACTGCTGCGCCTCGACGTCCTGCCGGACGGCGACGCCCGCGGGCTGCTGTCGGCGCGGCTGGGCACGGCACGCCTGTCGGCCGAGCCCGAGGCCGCCGGGCAGATCGTGCGCCGGTGCGGCCGCCTGCCGCTGGCGCTGGCGATCGTCGCGGCCCGCCTGTCACGCAGGACGGAGCTGTCCCTGGCCGATACCGCCGCCGATCTGGCGCGTCCGGGGCTGGAGCCGTTCGTCCACGCCGATCCGGCCATCGACCTGCGCCGGGCGCTCGGCCGCTCCTACCACGACCTGCCGGAACCGGCCGCCCGCCTCTTCCGGCTGCTCGGCCGCGAATCGGGCGCGCACCTGTCGCTCGCGGCCGTGGCGAGCCTGGCCGGGCTGCCGGTCGACCGCGCGCGGGAGACGGTCGACCGGCTCGACCACGCGAACCTGGTCGAGCTGCGCGCGGAGGGCCGCGTACGCCTGCACGACCTGCTCCGCGTCTACGCGGCCGAGCAGGGCCGCGCGGCCGACGACCAGGAGGTACGCCAGGAGGCGACGCGCCGCCTCCTCGACCACTACGTGCACACCGCCCTGTCCGCGAGCGACGCCTGCTATCCCCATCGGGAGCGGCTGCACCCGCCACCACCGGTCACGGGCGTCGTGGTGCAGCGCTTCGCCGGCGCGACGCAGGCGCTGCGCTGGTTCGCCGCGGAGTCGCCGCCCCTGCCCGCGCTGCTCGCCGAGGCCACCGGCGCCGGGCTGAACCGGCACACCTGGCAGCTCGCCTGGGCGTTCTCGGAGTTCATGCAGCGGCGCGGCCCGTGGGCCGAGATCCTCAACGTCCAGGCGGTGGCGCTGTCGGCGGCCGAGCGCCTCGACGATGGGCTGGCCGCGGCGCGCTGCCACAACGCCACGGCCCGCGCCCACGTCAAGCTGGGACACGACCGGGAGGCGGTGGCGCACTTCGAGCGGGCGCTGGAGCTGCATCGCCGGTTCACCGAGCCGGCCCTTGAGGCGCACGTCCACCTGGGGCTGACCGTCCCGCTGAGCCGGATCAGGCCGGGCCGGGAGCTGGAACACGCCGTACGGGCGATGGAGCTGTTCAGGCAGGGCGGCGACGTCGTCGGCGAGGCGCGGGCACTGAACAACGCGGGCTGGTGGCGCGCCCAGCGCGGCGAGTACGAGCAGGCGCTGGCCGACTGCCGCCGGGCGCAGCGCCTGCTGGCCGAGTTCGGATACCCGCAGGGCGAGGGGCACGCCTGGGACAGCGTCGCCTACGTACTTGATGCCATGGGCCACCACGCCGAGGCGGTGGCCTGCTACGAACGCGCCGCGGAGCTGCTGCGGGGCTGCGACGACCTGTATCCGGCGGCGGAGACGCTGGTCAGGCTGGGCGAGACGCACGCGCTGGCCGGGGAGGCGGAGGCGGCGCTCGACGCGTGGAAGCGCGCGGCGGAGTGGTTCGACGAGCTCGGCGACGCCCGCGCGGAGGAGGTCAGGGAGCAGGCCAGAGCGTTGAGAAACCGCTGAGACTTCGCTGAGACGGGCGGCGCATGCTGCGAGCGACCATCCGTACATCCGAAAGGAGGTCTCATGCGCGCCATGACCCGATGGGCCGACCGGCTCCTGGAGAAGGTCGCCCCGCACACTGTCGCCCGCGCCACCGACTGCGACTGGGAGACGTCGTGTCCCAATCCGACGCAGGCCCGGTACTGCTGCTACTACCCCAATGGCCGCCGCTACTGCGGCCGCTGCCAGTAGTGGCGCCGACGCCGGTGGTTCCCGTGCCCGGGTCGACGGCCGGGCACCCCGCACCCGGAGGTGGGCCGTGCCGTACGCGATCGCTCTCGTGGCCTTCGCCTGCGCGCTGTGCGTGCTGAACCTGACCCTGACCCTGGCGGTGGTGCGCCGGCTGCGCGACCACACCGGACGGATCGACGAGCTGTACGCCTTCGTCGACGCCGAACTCGCGGACAGGGCCCGCTGAAGGCGCCGAGAAATCACCGAGACCGCCGGCGCGTGCCGCGGTCGACCCCCGCACCGACGAAGAGAGGTTCGATGAAGATCGTGACCAGATGGGCGGACCGGCTCCTGGAGAAGGTCGCCCCGCACACCGTCGCCAGCGCGACCGACTGCGGCTACGACTGCTGCAACGGCAACATCTACGCGGCCTGGTGCTGCTCCTACCCCAACGGGACCTACCGCTGCGGCATCTGCACGCGCTACCGCTGCTAGCGCGGTTCTGCCCCGATGAACCGGTGCCCGGCGCCCCCGCCGGGCACCACCCTTTCGACCCGGAGGTGTGCTGTGCCGTACGTGATCGCCGTGGCCGCCCTCATCGGTGTGCTGTGCATGATGGACCTGGTGCTGACCCTGGGCGTCGTCCGGCGCCTGAAGGAACACGACAAGCTGATCGAGGTCCTGTACGAGACCCTCGAAGCCGGCGGCCTGGCCGGGTCGAGCGGCCTGGCCGTCGGCGACCGCGTCGGCGACTTCGACGTGACGGCCGTGGACGGCGCCAGGACGACCCTTGGGGCGCTGCCGGACGGCGCGGTGGTCGCGTTCGTGGCCGCCGAGTGCGACGCCTGCCGCAAGGAGCTCCCCGAGCTCGTCAAGTGGGCGTCCGGTCAGGACAGGTCGCGGGTGCTGGTCGTGGTCGACGGCCACGGCGGCGACCCCCGGCCGATGGTCCGCGCGCTCTCGCCGGTCGCGCAGGTGGTGCTGGAGGACGGAGGCGGGGCGGCCAGCGAGGCGTTCGGGATCCGGTCCTTCCCCAGCTTCTTCCAGGTCGGCGGCGGCGTCGTCCAGGGCAGGGTGCGCGGCGTGTCCCGGCTGCCCGCCGGATCCACCGCATGAAACGCGGCAGACGCGAGCAGCCGGGGTTCCGGGTCCTGGCCCGGGGCGCGGCGCGCGGCGCCGGGCTGGTGTGCCGGGCGGCGCCCGCGCATGTCGCGGCGTACGTCGCGGTCACGCTGGTGGGCGCCGTCACGCCGGTCGCCCTGGCCTGGCTGACCAAGGACGTGCTGGACGGGATCGCCCACGGGTCCGCCGCGGGGCTGCCGGGACTGGCGGCGGCGATCGCGGTCGTCACGACGCTGGCGGCGGCGGCCACGCACGCCGCGGAGTATCTGCGGGGTGAGGTCGACCGCCGGGTCTCACTGCGGGCCAAGGACGAGCTGTTCACCGCCGTGTGCGGCTTCACCGGGCTGGCGCGATTCGAGAGCCCGGCCTTCCTGGACCGGCTGCGTATGGCGCAGCAGAGCGCCAGCAACCCCGGACGGCTGATCGACACCGCCATGTCGGCCGCGCGCAGCCTGATCACCGTGGCCGGTTTCGTGGGTTCGCTGTTGCTGATCAGCCCCGTCTTCACGGCCCTGCTGCTGCTGTCGGCGATCCCCGCGCTGCTGATCGAGTTGCGGCTGTCCCGGCAGCGGGTGGACATGATGTGGCGGATCGGACCCGTCGAGCGCAAGGAGATGTTCTACGCCCGGCTGATGTCCACCACGGACGCGGCCAAGGAGATCCGCCTGTTCGACCTCGGGGCGTTCCTGCGGGTGCGCATGCTGGCCGAGGTCCGGGCGGCCTACGCCGCCCGCCGCGGGATGGACAGACGGGAGTCGGCCGTCCAGGCCGGGCTGGCGGGCGCCGCCGCGATCGTGGCCGGGATCGGGCTGGTGTGGGCGATCCTGGCGGCGGCGCAGGGACGGCTGAGCGTCGGTGACGTGTCGATGTTCGTGGCGGCGATCGCCGGCGTGCAGGCGGCGCTGAGCACGATGGTGTCGGCCGGCGCGATGGCACACGAACAGCTGCTGATCTTCCAGCACCACGTCACGATCATCGGCTCGGGACCCGGCCTGCCCGTTCCCGCCGACCCGGTCGCGCTGCCCGCGCTGCGGCGCGGGATCGAACTGCGCGACGTGTGGTTCCGCTACAGCGACGAGCATCCCTGGGTGCTGCGCGGGGTCGACCTGTTCATCCCGTACGGGCGGACCGTGGCGCTCGTGGGCCGCAACGGCGCCGGCAAGAGCACGCTGATCAAGCTCCTGTGCCGCTTCTACGACCCGACCCGCGGAGCGATCCTGTGGGACGGGGTGGACATCCGCGACGTCCCGCCGGAGGCGCTGCGCGCCAGGATCGGGGCGGTGTTCCAGGACTTCGTCTCCTACGAGCTGACCGCGCGCGACAACATCGCCGTCGGTGACCTGACCGCCGCCGAGGACCAGGAGCGGCTGCGGCTCGCGGCGGAGGAGGCCGGCGTCCACGAGGCCCTCGCGGCGCTCCCGTACGGCTACGAGACGCTGCTCAGCCGCGACTTCGCCCCCGAGCAGGACGAGGAGGCCGACGGCGTGCTCCTGTCCGGCGGGCAGTGGCAGCGCCTGGCGCTGGCCAGGGCCTTCCTGCGACGCGAGAACGACCTGATGATCCTCGACGAGCCCAGCGCCGGGCTGGACGCCGAGGCCGAGTACGAGGTCCACAACCGGCTCACGCGGCTCAGGGCCGGGCGTACCAGCGTGGTGATCTCACACCGGCTCGGCGCGACCCGCGACGCCGACACGATCGTCGTGCTGTCCGGCGGCGCCGTCACCGAGCAGGGCACGCACGCCGAACTGCGCGCCCTGGACGGCACGTACGCCGCCCTGTTCGCCCGCCAGGCCAGCGGCTACGTCGACGATCTGGCGGCCCGGCGATGATCGTGGTCGCCGTGGCCGTCGGCCTGCCGCTGCTGGCGCTGGCGTGGTTGCGCGTCCGGTTCCTGGTGGTGACCGTCGAGGGGGAGAGCATGCTCCCGGCCTACCTGCCCGGCGAGCGGGTCCTGGTACGGCGGGCGCGGGCGGCGCGCCCGGGGCAGGTGGTCGTGCTCTCCGGCAGAGGTCCCGAGGAGGAGAGCCGGTGGATCATCAAACGACTGGCCGCGGTCCCCGGCGACCCGATCCCGCGCGAGGACGTGCCGGCGCTGCGTGACGCTCCGGGGACGCTGGTGCCGTCGGGCCGGATCGTCGTCCTGGGCGACAACCCAACGCGCTCCCACGACTCGCGCCGGGTGGGCTACCTGAGCGCCGACCGGCTGCTCGGCG
Source organism: Nonomuraea spiralis (assembly GCF_014648435.1). Lineage (GTDB taxonomy): Bacteria > Actinomycetota > Actinomycetes > Streptosporangiales > Streptosporangiaceae > Nonomuraea > Nonomuraea spiralis. The sequence continues at coordinate 252,959 of NZ_BMRC01000005.1, read as the reverse complement.
TGGTCCTGCGCAAGATGGGATAGCGCGGCCCCCGCCGGCCGGGGTCGTCCGAAGCGGGCCTCTACTTGTACGCGTCGACCAGGTCGTCGCTGTAGGGGTCCCGGCCGGGCCCGACGGTGGCGGGAGCGGGGATCGAGGCCTTGACCCCCCAGCTGTACCGGGTGGCGGCGGTGGCTCCCCGCAGCCGATGGCCCTCTCCCGTCCGCCAGACCGTGATGACCGTGATCGGCCTACCGGTGAGATCGGTGTGGACGCCCCACATGAACGAGATCTTCCCGGCCTGCGGGTCGAGCCGGCCGCCGAGCATGTCACGGAACGGCTTGGACGCGCGGAACAGGGCGGCGAAGGTGGTCGTACCGCGGTAGGCCCAGGTCTTGCCGACCCGACGGCCGTCGGCGTCGTAGAGCGGGCTGCCGGCCCGGTTGATGGTCGCCGTACTGACGAGGAACTTCAGGGTGCCGACGTCGAAGGGGTCGATGATCTGGTCGCCGTAGAGCGCCGCGCCGCCCGGAGCCCCGCCGAGGGTACGCCATCCGGCGCCGCTGCCGTAGGCGGGCCCCGAGACGTAGAGACGGCCACCGACCGTACGTGCCCTGTGCACCGCCGAGGCGACCTTGACCTGGTCGGCCGCCCGTCGGTCACCGCCGGCGGCGTCCTCCTTCAGGAACCGCAGAGGGCATTCCTGGATGATCACCTGGCGTTTCATGTCGGCGGCCACCACGCCACCCCGGCCCAGCCTGGCCACACCGGTCACCACGGGCGCGTCCGCCCGCCGCCCGCACTCCCTCGTCGGCAACGCCTCCACACGCGGATCCGCCGGCCATGCCGCGTCGGTCCGCTGATGGACCTTCACCGCGGCGCCCTGGCCTTGCAGCCGCTTGACCGCAGCCACCACATCCACCGCGGCCGCCTGCGCGGGGACGGGTAACGCGGTCAGTCCGAGCACGATCGCCGATGTCGCTCGCCATCTCATAGCCGGTGATCATGCCATACGCCATCGATGCACGATCCCTCCGAACCTGTGCCCCCAGATCGGGACGACAGCCTGCGGGGCGTTGACTTTGTCGCAATCAATGACGCACCATGTTGCTACAAAGCTTGCGACAAAAGGAGGGGTCATGACGAACGCGTCCGACGCCGGACCGCCGTCGGCGGACATCCGGAGCGCCGAGACCTGGCTGCGGCGGCACGGCCTGAGCGACGGCCCGCCGACGCCGTTGCTGGCCACGCGCCTGGCGGTGCGGCGGCGCGTACGGCTGCTGGGCAGCGTCCTGCTGGCCGTGCTGATCATCGCGGCCTCCCTGGCGCAGGTCGCCGCCCTGCCGGGAGCCTCCGACGCGGCCGGATCACCGCAGCTGGTGCCGATGCTGGCGCTGAGCGGGTCGATCGTCGCACTGCTGCTGACCCAGACGCTGCTGGACGCCTGGGTACGGCGCGTCGACCGGCGCGCCGGAGCGGCACTCCCGCGACGGGTGACCCATCCGGTGCAGCTCGGCTGGGCCGCCCTGCTCGGACGGCCCCACGCCGCCATGGCGGGCGCCACCATCGTCTGCGCGTTCGCGCTGGGGGTGAGCGCGCTGGTCGTCACCGAGGGCACCGCACGGCACGCCGCCGTCGTACTGCTGGTCGCCGTGACCGGAGTCGCCCTCGGCGCCGTCCTGCAACTGCGCGAGATGCTGGCCCGGCCCGTCGTGGCCGAGGACGAGGTCTCGCTGACGGCCGACGTCGTCATGCGGATCGAGGACGCGCGCGAGAGCTCCGCGCCGGCCGTGTTGTGGGCGCTGCCGGTGGTGCTGCTGTCCGGGTTCGCGCCCGGGTGGTGGAGCGCCGCCTCGGTGGGTTTCCTGGTGCTGGGGGTGCTCGCCCTGGTCGCCGTCCACGTCAGGGCGCCGTCGTACGCGGCCACGGCGCGGCGCGCGGTGGGCCTGCGATGATCGTCATCGACGCGGGCTCGCCGGTCCCGCCGTTCGAGCAGTTGCGGGCCCAGCTCGCCCGGCAGATCCAGGACCGTACGCTCGCCGTGGGCGCCCGGCTGCCGACCATCCGCCACCTCGCGGCCGACCTCGGCCTGGCCGTCAACACGGTCGGCCGGGCCTACCGCGAGCTGGAGGAGGCGGGACTGATCGAGACGCGCGGCCGGGCGGGCTCGTTCGTGGCGTCCGCCGGGGAAGAGGGCCGGGAACGCGCCCGCCGGGCCGCCGCCGACTACGCCGCCGTGATCGCCAGCGTCGGCATCGACGCGGCCGAGGCGATCCGCATCGTCCAGGCGGCTCTGACATCCGGCGCGGTGGCACCGGCCTCGCCATGACCGCGCCCCGGCCGCGGCCGGGGGAGGTACGAGGTGACGGAGAAGGCCCGCTCAGCAGAACGGCTACAACATCGCGAAGCCCTGAGCCCACTCCTGGCGGGCGCCGCGGGCCCGGTGGACCGCGGCGCCCCGGCGGGTCAGCCGACCACGTTCAGGTGGTTGGGGATGGTGTTGAGTTCTTCGGGACCGGACGCCGTCAGCAGGACGGTGCCGCCGATGCAGACACGCTTGCCGTCGCGCACGGCGTTCGGCTCGAAGGCGAAGGCGTGTCCCTCGGTGATCTCGAAGTCGCCGTCGAGCCCCATGCCGCTCGGCAGCTTCTCCAGGCGCGACAGCGCCGGGTCGACCTCCGGGTGCAGGCGGGTGGCGCTGTTGAAGAGGGGCGAGACCGTCTGGACCATCGGGCCGGTGTTCCAGGTACGGGAGCGGTGCAGCGGCTCCTCCATCACCGCCGCGAGCTCGGAGAACCGGAGCCCGGGGCGCAGCGCGGCGAGGCCCGCCTCGTAGGACTCCCGGCAGACCGCCTCCAGCTCGCGCAGCAGCGCGTCCGGCTCGCCGAGCGACACGTCGATCTGCTGCTGCGACTCCATGCCTCCGTAGAACGCGAAGATCTCCGCCGCGATGGTGTCGCCGCGCTTGAGCACGTGCGGAGCGCCGCCCATGCCAAACCATTCGGGGATGTTCCAGGCGAAGCCCGAGGCTCCGGCGCGCTCCAGCATGAACGGCCAGCGCGCCCAGCCACCGCCGGCGATGATCGCCTGGAAGGACGCGGCGACGATCTCGTGCTCGTTCGCGCCCTCGCCTGCCTTCGCGACGAACGCCGCGCAGGCCGCCTCACCGAGCTCCGCGGCCCGGCGCAGGAGGACCTGCTCCTCGGCGCTCTTGACCAGCGCGAGCGACTCGTACTCGGCGGAGATGTCGACCCAGGTGACGTCGGGCAGCAGCGAGAGCACCCGCGTCCACTCGCCGAACGGGATGACTCCGGACCAGTCGCCGACGAACCGGCTGGTCAGGCCCACGACGCCGAGTGCCGTCCGGTCCAGTCCGCGTTCCCGTACCGCGGCGGCGAGGTTGGCCAGCCGCTCGCCGTGCGCCCAGTCCTCGACCCAGCGTTCCCAGCGGGCGCCCGGCTCGTCGAAGCGGCCGAGGGGAACATCGCCGACCAGCAGGAGCGGGTCCCCGGTACGGGTGAACAACACGACCGAGTGGGTGACCTCGTTGGTGATGTAGGAGTCCGCGGAGTCGCGGCCGTAGCCGAACACGACGACCCCGTCGAGCCCGGAACGTTCCAGCAGGGCGCGGATCGAGTCCCAGCGGCGGTCCCGCTCGCGCAGGCTCAGCGTCGGGTACTTGGTCGTCTCTTCGAAGGTGTCGGTCATGTGCGTGGCTCTGTTCTCTCTTCGGTTGACGGCGGGAGCGACGCCACGAGCTCGCGCAGGCGGCGCGCGCTCTCCCTGATGAATTCGAGCGGTTCGCCCGGGACGACCGGGCCTCTGAGCCGGCGCAGGCCGGGCGCGGACCCGGCCGCGGCCCGAGCCTCGTACGCCCGGGTCAGCCGGACGACCTCAAGGGCCTCCGCGGCGGTCAGGTCCGGATGCCCGCGCAACCAGCGTTCGTCGTCGATGTGCAGCGACATCTCGGCGCGGCTGCCGATGACGCCCTCGATCGAGAGCATCACGTCGCGCCCGGCGAGCGGGGCGAGCAGCGCGGGCCAGTCGATCACGCCCTGGCCGACCGGGAGCAGGAAACGGCCGATGCCCTCGTCGGTGAACGCCAGGGCGACGTCGCGGACGTGGGTGGCCCGCACGTAGGGCGCGGCGCGGCGCATCGCGCGCACCGGGTCCTCGCAGCGCACCAGCACGTTCGCGGTGTCGAAGGTGATGCCGAGCACGTCGGCGCCCACCGCCTCCACGATCCGGACCAGCTCGAACGTCGTGATCTCCTCGTGCGTCTCGATGTCGAGATGCACGCCGGCGTCCCGGGCGATCGGCGCGACCCGGCCGAGGAACCGTTCGACGGCGGCGAGCTGCCGCTCCCAGCTCACGTCGGTACGGAAGCGGTCGCAGGCGTACAGGCCGCTGAGGCGGAACTGGTAGTTCGCCGTGGCGGTCCACAACTCCCGGATGCCGGCGTCCGCGGCGGCGAGGATCATCCGGCGCAGGCCGAGGAGGTAGTCGCCGTCGCCGAGGGCGCGCACCCCGGGCGACTCGGGGTTCGCGAACGGGTTCACCTTCCCCACCCCCGCCTCGACCCGCAGGCCCAGCGCCGCCGCGGCCTGCATGGCGTCACGCAGTTCCGCCGGGTCGAGGGTCCCGCTCAGTTCGAGCACCGACCGGAAGAACACGCCGTCCAGGCCGAGCTCGGCCGCCTGCTCCAGCAGCCAGACCGCTCCCCTCTCCGGCGCCCCGGGGAACTTGGAGCTGTCGACACCGACTTTCAGCATGGCCGCTACTCCGCGCCCGCGTGGTCGGCGCCGGCGGGCTGGAGGTCGACGAGGCCGTGGTCGAAGACGTTCAGCGGGTCGTAGCGGCGCTTCAGCTCGACCAGCCGGTCGTACTTCGGGCCGTAGATGGCGCGGGCGCCGCCCTCGTCCTCCTTCTCGGAGGTGAAGTTGACGTAGCTGCCGTTCTCCCACTCCGCGACGGCGGCCGAGAACCGCCTGACCCAGGCCACCAGCGGCTCGCGCTCGTCCGGGTACTCCCAGTCGGCGCCGATGTTGCCGGCCCAGCGGGAGTGGATGCCCGAGGTGGAGTCGTTCGCGTGGTCGCGCGGCTGGAGCCGGCCGGCGATCAGCTCGAACGGGCACATCGTCTGGTGCGTGATGAACGAGCTGGAGTTGAGCGAACGGCCGGGGTAGGCGTCGACGTGCTCGATGGCGAGGTCGAGCAGCTCGTCGGGGAGCTCGCCGAAGGCGACGTGCCGCCAGTAGTGCGCGATGCCGTAGCGGAACTCGTCGTCGGTCGCGTGTTGCAGCGTCACGTGCGGGATGGAGCGCACCGACTGGTAGATCGGCTCGCCACCCTGGAACATCGGCGCGCTGAGCGCCGGCTCGTCGGCCGGGTCGCCGTAGGTGACGGTCGCCACCGAGACGATCGGCTTGCCGCGGTGCTCGCGGGGCAGCTGCGACCAGTACTCGGGGCTGCGGTAGAGCCGCACGTACGTGCCGACGTTGTCCGGCATCGCCGGTCCCTGCTCGCGGAACAGTCGCAGCACCTGCTTGCGCGACTCGGCCGGGTAGAGGGCGAGGCGTACCGTCGCCAGGCCGGGCAGGTCCACGTAGCCGAAGACGAACTCGGTCGCGATCCCGAAGTTGTGGCCCGCGCCCTTGAGCGCCCAGAACAGGTCGGGGTCGCTGTCGGCGTTGACGCGGCGGACCACGCCGTCCACGGTGACGAGCTCCACCTCGCGCAGGAAGTCGACCGTGGAGCCGAACATGCGCGACAGGTAGCCCATGCCGCCGCCGAGGGTGAGGCCGGCCACGCCGGTGTGGGAGACGACGCCGGCCGGCAGCGCGATGTCGTACGGCTCCGCCGCGCGGTCCACGTCGCCCCAGCGGCAACCGGCGCCCACGGTGATCGTCCGCGCCTCCGGGTCGATGGACACCGACCGCATCAGCCCGGTGTCGATCAGCACGCTGCCGTCGGCGACGCTGGTCCCGGCGAGGTTGTGCCCGCCGCCCCGCACGGTCAGCGGGAAGGCGTTGGCGACGCACCAGCGGAGCGCGCCGGCGACGTCGGCCGTGCTCGTGCAGCGTACGATCGCCGCCGGGTGCTGGTCGACGTCGGCGTTCCAGACGCGGCGCAGCGACTCGTACCCCGGCTGTCCCGGGTACACCACGTCGCAGCCGACGGCGGACGCCAGGCTGTTCAGGACCTCGGGTACGTACATGTGGGGAGTTCTCCTTCACTGGCGAGAGTTGGGTTGCGAAGGTCGAGGAGCGCGCGGAGGCAGGCGAGCGATTCGCCGAGGAACGCGCGCAGCTCCGGCCCGGCCGGGCCGGAGCGCCGCAGTTCGCCGAGCCCCGGCCGGCGGCCGGCGGCGGCGTCGGCCGTGTGCCGAGCCGCGAGCGAGCGCAGCTCCTCCAGGTCGGACGGGGTCATGTCGGGATGGGCCGGCCACCACCGCGGGTCGTCGGGCAGCAGCGACATCTCCGCCCGCGAGCCGCCGATGCCCTCGATGACGAGGTCGATCTCCGGCCGCGCGCCCAGGAGCGTGTCGAGCAACCGCGGCCAGTCGGTCATCCCCTGGCCGATCGGCATGAGGAACCGGGAGAGCCCCTCCCCCGTGTCGGCGAGGATCGCGTCGCGCAGATGCGTCATCCGGGTGTACGGCGCCACCCGCGCGACGGCCGGTCCGACGGGCTCGCCGCGGACGACCAGGTTCGCGGGGTCGAGGCAGACGCCGAGCACGTCGGCGCCGACCAGGTCGATCAGGCGCAGGATCTCGAAGGTGGTGATCTCCTCGTGCGTCTCGATGTTGAGGCGCACGCCGTGCTCGCGGAGCACGGGCGCGAGCGCGAGCAGGAAGTCGCCGGTCGCGGCGAGCTGGTCGGCCCAGTCGGCGTCGGTGCGGAAGCGGTCGAAGCCGAGCAGCCCCGGGTAGGGCTTGAAGCCGCCGGTGGCGGTCCACGCCTCGGTCCAGCCGTGCTCGGCGCACAGGCGGATCAGCCGTTCCATGCCGGTCAGGTAGCTGCCGCCGCCGAGATCCCGTACGCGCGGCAGTTCGGCCGTCATGTACGGGTTGACCTTGCCGACCCCGAGCTGGACGAACATCCCCCGGTCCCGGGCCGCCCGCGCGAACGCGCCGATCGCGCCGGGGTCGAGCTCGGGGAAGGCTTCGTCGACCGTACGCACGAGGATGCCCTCGAACCCGAGGCCCGCCACGGCGTCGAGGGTCGTGAGCGGGTCGGCGCCCAGCAGGGAGGAGCCGCCGGTGAACTTGACGTCGGCGCCGATCCTGGTCATCGCGGCACCTCCGCCCGCTGCCTGCGCAGTTCCCTGCGCCCGCGCTCGTACGCCGGGTCGGGAATGGGCACGGCTTCGAGCAGCGCGCGGGTGTAGTCGGCCCGCGGGTTGCCGTAGATCTCGGCGACGCTGCCGGAGTCGACGACGCGGCCGTGGTGGAGCACGACGACGCGGCTGCACAGGTACTTCACGACCGCGAGGTCGTGGGAGACGAAGAGCACGGTCAGGTCGAGCCGCCGCTGCATGTCCTTGAGCAGGTTGAGCACCTGGGCCTGCACGGAGACGTCGAGCGCGGAGACCGGTTCGTCGCACAGCAGCACCCGCGGCCCGACGACCAGCGCGCGCACGATCGCGATGCGTTGCCGCTGCCCGCCGGAGAAGTCCCGCGGATAGCGGCCCAGATGCTCGGTGTCCAGCCCGACCAGGTGGATCAGGTCGAGGATGCGTTCCATCCGGTCGCGGGCCGGGAAGCCGCCCATGACGAGCATCGGCTCCTCCAGGAGCTGCCGCACGGTCATCCGCGGGTCGAGGCTCGAGTACGGGTCCTGGAAGACCATCTGCACCTCGCGCCGGTAGCGGTGCAGCTCGCCGCGGCCCGGTCGTGCCGGGTCGATGCCGTCGTAGCGGATGCTGCCGGAGTCCTCGCGTTCGAGGCCGATCAGGCAGCGGATGATCGTCGACTTGCCGGAGCCGGACTCGCCGACGAGGCCGACGATCTCGCCCTCGGCGATCTCGAAGCTCACGTCGTCCAGCGCCTGGTGGGCGCGGCGGCCGGAGCCGAACCGCTTCGAGAGGCCGTCGACCTGGAACAGCACTCTGCTCATACCGTGGGCCCTTCCGTCGCCATGAAGTCCCCGACCGTCTGCAGCCGGGTGTCCGGGTCCGCGTCGAGGCGGGGGATCGAGCCGATCAGCCCGCGCGTGTACGGGTGCCGGGGGTTCTCGAACAACTCGTCGACCGGGCGGTCCTCCACGAGGCGGCCCCGGTACATCACCGCGACCCGGTTGGCCAGGCCGGCGACGATCGCCAGGTCATGGGTGATGAAGAGCACCGACAGGCTCATCTCCCGCGACATGGCCTCGATGAGGTCGAGCACCTGCTCTTGGACCCGTACGTCCAGGGCCGTCGTCGGCTCGTCGGCGATGAGCAGGCGCGGCTCGGCGATGAGGGCGGCGGCCATGACGACGCGCTGCCGCATGCCGCCGGAGAACTGGCCGGGATAGGCCTTCAGCCGTTCCTTCGCCTTCGGCACGCCGAGCCGGTCGAGCATCTCGGCCGCCCGCCGCAGCGCCTCGCGGCGGGCGACGCCGCGGACGACGAGCGGCTCGGCCACCTGCTGGCCGATCGTGAGCACGGGGTTGAGCGCGGTCATCGGATCCTGGAAGATCATCGAGATCTCGCTCCCGCGGAGGCGGCGCATCCGGCGCTCCCCCGCGCCGAGCAGTTCGGTCCCGTCCCACCGGATCGAGCCGTCGTAGACGAGCGCGCGGTTGAGCTGGAGGATGGCGCGGGCCGTGATCGACTTGCCGGAGCCGGACTCGCCGACCAGCGCGACGCGCTCGCCGGGGCAGATCGACAGGTCGAGCCCTTCGACGACCGTGAGGTCGCCGGCGCCGCCTCCGATGCGCGCCCGTTCGGGAACGCGCACGCTGAGGTTCTGGATGCTGAGGACGGGCTCGGTCATCGGACGCTCCTCGACGCCGGGTCGACGACACCGCGTACGGCGTCGCCGACGAGCCCGAAGGCGATGGCGGAGATCGTGATGGCGAGGCCAGGGAAGAGGGCCACCCACCACGCGCTCGTGATGAACTGCTGTCCCTGGGCGACGAGCGACCCCCAGTCCGGGCTGGGCGGGGGCGCGCCGACGCCGAGGAAGGCCAGGCCGGCCATCATCACGATGGTCCCGGAGATCTCCATGCTGGCCTGCACGTAGACCGCGTCCATCGAGTTGGGCAGGACGTGCCGGAGCATGAGCCGCAGCCGGGAGACCCCGAGCACCTGGGCGGCCTCGACGTAGGAGCCGCACATCGTCTCGCGCAGGATGCCGCGCATGAGCCTGGCCGTGCCCGGCCAGGAGGCCGCGACCATCGCGATGATGATCGAGGTGAGCGACGGGCCGATGGCGGCGGCCAGGCCGAGGGCGAGCACGAGCGACGGGATGGACATGAAGATGTCGCACACGCGCATGACGGCTTCGTCGGCCCAGCGTGGCAGCAGCGCGGCGACGCTGGCGACGAGGACACCGGTGATCATCGACAGCACCACGATGCCCACGGCCGCGAGCAGCGTCGTTCCGGCGCCGGCGAGGATGCGGGAGAGCACGTCGCGTCCGGCGTCGTCGGTCCCGAGCAGGTGGCCGGGGCCGGGTGGCAGCAGCGCGTCCTCCGGCGCGACCTCGTACGGCGAGAACGGCGCGAGGAACGGGCCGACCGCGGCGAACAGCAGCAGGAGCACGACGCCGGCGAACGCGAAGCGGTCGACCAGGGCGACGCGCCGGCCGAAGAGCCGGCGGATCCGGCCGCCGATGCTCCGGCCGACCGCGGCCGTGGACAGGTCGATCCCGTGGGGAACGGTGAGGGGTTCGCGGGTTCCGGTCATCAGGCGGCTCTCAAGTGGTTGGTACGCACCCGCGGATCGAGGATCATCTGCAGCAGATCGACGACCACCGAGGAGACGATGAAGACGAACCCGACGACGAGCACCGCCCCCAGCACGGCGTACGTGTCGTTGTTGACGATGGCCTTGTACATGTAGCTGCCGACCCCGGGGAAGGAGAACACCGCCTCCACCAGCACGGACGCGCTGACCATCCAGCCGAACTGCATGCCGAAGATCGTCAGCGTCGAGCCCATGGCGGAGCGGAGCGCGTGGCGCACGACCACCCGTCCGCGCGGTACGCCCTTCGAGATCGCGAAGTCGATGTAGTCGGAGTGCAGCGCGGAGATCATGTTGGAGCGCACGTTCCGCGCCAGCGTGGCGATGAACGGCACGCTCAGCGCCAGGGCGGGCAGGACGAGGTGCGCGAGCGAGTCCAGCAGGTTCGCGACGTCTCCGAACAGGAGGGAGTCGAGCACGGTGAACCCGGTCACGTCGGGCGGCGCCATTCCCACGCCGTTCAGGCCGGACAGCGGGAACCAGCCGAGGAGGAACCCGAGCGTCCAGCGCAGCATGATCGCGAACCAGAAGATCGGCACCCCGCCGGCCAGGACGAGGATGAGACGGGCCGCGACGTCGGCCGCCCGCCCTTGCGAGACCGCGGCGACGACGCCCAGCGGAACCGCCACCAGCACGGTGATCAGCATCCCCGCGAGCACCAGCTGAATCGTGTTGGGGAGCGCCGCGGCCAGGTCGCTGGTCACTCCCTGGTGCGTGTACGCGGAGGTGCCGAGGTCGCCGGCGGCCGCGCGCGTGAGGTAGGCACCGTACTGGGCGAGCATGGACTGGTCGAGGCCCATCGTGTGCCGGACCTGCTCGACCTGGTCGGCCGAGGCGAAGCGGCCCGCGGCCACCCGGGCGGGGTCGCCCGGGATCAGCTTCGACATCAGGAACACGATCGTCGCGACGCCCCAGCCGGACAACAACGCCAGACCGATCCGTCGGATCACGAAGACGAACATCATCGGCCGTCCGGCTACTTCGCCAGCAGCAGCCGGCCGACGTCGAACGTCGGGCTGGTGGGCGTGTACGGCAGCGGCGCGAGCTTGCCGTTCCTGGCGCCGTTCACGGTGGGCCAGGCGATGTAGACGGCGGCGTGGTCGGCCACGATCTGCTTCTGCGCGTCCACGTACGCCTCGCAGGCCGCCGCCTGGTCCTTGGCGGTCGAGGCCGCCGCGAGCAGGCTGTCGACCTTCGCGTTGTCGTAGCGTGCGCCGTTCGTCTGGCCGATCGCCTTGGAGTTCCAGCTACGGTCCAGGACGGAGCCCGCGTCGGGGAACGGCGCGAAGTCCCACGAGATCGCGATGTCCGGGGTGGTCGCCGGAGCCGAGATCATCTGCATGTACTGGGGGAAGGTCGCCGTCTTGACCTTCACCACGAGGCCGATCTCGCGCAGGCTGTTCTCCAGCAGCGTCCCGGCGAGCTTGAACTCCGGGACCGCCGGGTCGTAGGCGATCGACACCGTCGCCCCGGCCGCGCCCGCCGCGCCGAGGAGCTGCTTGGCCTTGGCCACGTCGCGGGCCGGCGCCGGGCCGTCGTAGACGCAGTCCATGCCCCGGGGGATGACACTGCGGGCGATCTCGCCGGAGCCCTGCAACGCGGTCTTGATGTGGCCTTCGTAGTCGTAGGCGAGCTGGATCGCCTCGCGTACGCGCGGGTCGCGGGTGACCTTGCCCTGCGTGTTCATCGTGGCGAGGGTCACGCGCGTCGAGGGCATCGAGTAGCCCTCCAGCCCGGCCTTGCCGCTGAGCTGCTTGACGTCGAGGGGCGCCAGGCCCCAGCCGAGATCGACGTTGCCGGTGAGGAGTTCGTCCCTGAGCAGGCTGCTCTCGTTCATCATGCGCAGCACGACGTTCTGCGGGCGGCGGGCGTCCGTGTCCCAGTACTTGTCGTACCGGGACAGGCCCACCTCCTGGTTCGCCTTGTAGCCGCTCAGCACGTACGGGCCGGATCCCGCGTCGTGCGTGGCCAGCCACTGCTGGGCGTCGTCCGCGCCCTCGTTGCTCCGCACGACCTTGGAGTCGACGATGTAGAGGTAGCTGAGACCGGCGAGGAAGCTGACGCTCGGCCGGGTGAAGGTGATGGTGACGTGGGTGTCGTCGACGACCTTCGAGGACGCGTACGAGGGGATGAAGGCGACGCTTCCCGAGGCGATCCGCTTGGCCCGGTCCAGGCTGTACTTCACGTCCTCGGCGGTGAGCTTGTTGCCGGAGTGGAAGACCACGTCGTCGCGCAGCGTCAGGGTCACGGCCGTCGCGTCGGAGTTGAACTCCCAGGAGGAGGCCAGCTTGGGGATCATCTTCGAGTTCGAGTCGAATCCGACCAGCCGGTCGTAGAAGGCGGCGATGAAGATGTCGTTGTCGGCGTTGGACGACTGGAGGGGGTCGAGGGTTTCCAGCGAGGCCTGGCCGGCGGCCACGATGGCGTCCGCCTTCGCTCCGGCGTCGCCGCTCGTCGAAGGCGCGGACAGTCCGCACGCGGACAGGGCCGACGCCGTCGTTACGCAAAGGACCGCGAGAATGGCTCGCCGTGCAGCGCGACCTTTCATGTCGGGTTCCTTCCTCAGATGTGCAAGGGGGGTTGTGTGGGGGGTTATGCGATCGGGCTGGGGACGTCCGATCGTGTGGTGAGAGAGCTGCGCGAGACCCACCGGCCGGCGCGCATGACGTCGCGGCCCGGGGGCGGAGCGGCGACGGCTTCGGCCGCGCGGCGGGCGCCGGCCACCACTAGGTCGGCCGGACCGCCGGCGCGCAGGCCGTGGTCCGGCACGCCGAGCGCGGCCGCCGCGCGGTCGGTCACGAAGCCGAGGGCGAGGTCGAGGTCGTCGTCGGTGAACAGGCTGTTCCGGTACGCGACGGTTCGCGCCACGTCCAGAGGGTCCCCCGAGCCGAACGGCCACCAGCTGTCGCGGATGTTGTCGGTGCCCGAGAAGACATTGACGCCACGCCGTACGAGTTCCAGCACGGGCGGGACGGGGCCGGCGGGCCCGTTGGTCATGATCGAGATGTGCTGTTCGGCGAACGCGGCGGCGATCTCGTCGAAGTCGCGCTCCCCCAGACGGCCCAGCCCGTACGCGTGGCTGAGCGCGACCGAGCCCCGCATCCCGTACGCGGCGACCCGGCCGACGATCGCCCGGTACTCGGTGAGCGCCGCGGGCCCGTCCTCGTGCAGGTGGAGGTCGATCCCCGCGCCGTGGCGGTCCGCCAGCGCGAAGACCGCGTCGAGATGGCCGTCGAGGTCGCCGTCGATGGAACGGGGGTCGAGCCCGCCGACGACGTCCGCGCCGAGGCGCATCGCCTCCTCCAGCAGGTCCGCGACGCCGGGCGCCGAGACGATCCCGCTCTGGGGGAAGGCGACGATCTGCACGTCCAGGTAGCCGGCGAACGTCTCGCGGAGCCGCAGCATCCGCTTCAGCCCGTCGAGCCCGACGTCGGGGTCGATGTCGACGTGCGCCCGTAATGTGCCGGTGCCGTACTCGACCATCGTGCGGGCCAGGCCGAACGCGCGCTCGTCGGCGGTGTGGCCGAGCGTGGCGCGGCGGGCCTTCTCCAGCTCGATGCGTTCCCGGACGCCGCCACCGGGAACGTGCGGCTGCCACTCCCCGCCGAAGAAGGTCTTGTCGAGGTGGGCGTGGCCGTTCACGAGCGGCGGCAGGACGAGCCGCCCGTCCAGGTCCTCGGACGGGCCGGTGACCGGTTGGGATCCGGCCGGCCGGATGTCCCGGACGACCGTGTCCACGATCTCGATGTCGACGAGGTCGCCGCTACGAAGGCGTCCGTTCCGAAGGGTCGTTTGACTCACATCGATCCTCTCAGCTCCGCTGATGGCATACACAGTCGCAGACAGGATCACGTTTGTCACGGTTGTTGGGGCTTGTTACGTCGTTGTTGTATACCAAACCCGAGATCACGTTTGGAGAAGGGCTGGGCGGGCGCGGCCCGATCATGCCTAGAATGAGTCGCCGGAGCACGGAGGTTGAGGGTGTCCATCCCAGAGCGAGAACGACCGCCGACTGCCGAGGGGGAGCCGGTCGACACACCCGGGCTCTCCCTCGACCAGCTGGCCTACGAGTGGGTGCGCGAGCGGATCATCGACGGCACCTACAAACCTGGCGCGCGCATCCGCGAGCGGGCGGTGGCCGAGGAGCTCGGCATCTCCCGCATCCCCATCCGCGAGGCGTTCCCGCGGCTGGAGAGCGAGGGGTTCATCCGCAGCCTGCCCCGGCGCGGCGCGGTGGTCGCCTCGCTGACCGTCCGCGACGTCAACGAGCTCTACGACGTACGCGGCTCGCTGGAGGTGCTGGCCACCCGGCTCGCGGCCGAGCAGTGCGGGCGCGGCGCGTCCGCCGAGATCCTCCGGGAGATCCTCGAGGAGGCGGAACGGGCCGTCGCCGCCAACGACGGCGTGCTGCTGTCGGCCACCAACTCGCGTTTCCACGCCGCGATCCTGACGCTCTCGGACAACCTGCTGCTGCAGGACCTCATGGCGCCGATCCTCGGCCGGGTCAACCGGCTCTTCTACATCGTGCCCGAGAGCGACCAGGTCAACTTCCACCACGAGCACGCCGAGCTCTACCGGGCGATCTCGTCCGGCCAGGCCGACCTGGCCGCCGCCCTGGCCTTCGCCCACGTGGAGCACAGCCGCCGGGACACCATCCCGGTCGTGCAGTCGCTGCTCGACGCGGCCGACACGCCCCGGCCGGCGGGCCCCCGTCAGGTGGTCAGGCGCACACCGTAGGCGCGCGTGATGACCTTGGTCCCGGATGTGGGTGCCCTTCGGCCGCCGTGCCCGCCGCCGTTCTCAAGGAGGGTGGAGGCGGACATCCGGTGTCCTACCGCGTCACCGGCGGCTGATCACGACTGAATAGGCTCTCCGACATGGCCGACCCCATTCTCGTGCTGAACACGGGATCCTCCTCCATCAAGTACGAGCTCATCGACCCGCACACCCGCGAACGCTCGGCCAAGGGCCTCGTCGAACGCATCGGGCAGGAGTGGGGGCGGCTCACCCACGTCGGCGGCGACGGGCGGCCGTACGTGCGCGACCGGCCGTTCCCGGACCACGGCGTCGGGCTGGATGCGATGCTGGAGGCGTTCGCCGCCGCCGGGCCGGCGCTGGACCCCGTCGCGGTCGGGCACCGCGTCGTGCACGGCGGCGACCGGTTCGGCGCGGCCGTGCTCATCGACGACGAGGTCGTCGCCTCCATCGAGGAGCTGGCCCCGCTCGCGCCGCTGCACAACCCGGTCAACCTGACCGGCATCCGGCTCGCGCTCAAGACGTTCCCCGAGGTGCCGCAGGTCGCCGTGTTCGACACCGCCTTCCATCGCACGCTCGCGCCGCAGGCGTACACGTACGCGGTGCCGCGCGAGTGGGGCGTGCGGCGCTTCGGCTTCCACGGCACCTCCTGCGCGTACGTCTCCCGCCGCGCCGCCGAACTGCTCGGCCGCGACCCGTCCGGGCTCAACCTCATCGTGCTGCACCTGGGCAACGGCGCCGGCGCGACCGCCGTCTCCGGCGGGCGCAGCGTGGACACCTCCATGGGCATGACCCCGCTGGAAGGGCTCGTCATGGGCACCCGCTCCGGCGACGTCGACCCCGCCCTCGCCGGCTACCTCGAACGGACGCGCGGCCTGGACGCCCGGCAGGTGGAGCACGCGCTCACCCACCGCGGCGGCCTGCTCGCGCTGACCGGGACCAGCGACATGCGCGAGGTCCGCGCCCGCGACGACGCCGACGCCCGCCTGGCCCTGGAGGTCTACACCCGGCGCGTCCGCAAGTACGTCGGCGCCTACTACGCGCTGCTCGGCCGGGTCGACGCGATCGTGTTCACCGGCGGAGTGGGCGAGCACGACGCGGCCACCCGGGCGGAGTCGCTGGCCGGGCTCGATCGGCTCGGCATCACCGTGGACCCCGCGCTCAACGGGTCGGCTCCGGCCGGGGAACGTACGGTGTCCCCGCCCGGCGCCGAAGTGGCGGTCCTGGTCGTCCCCACCGACGAGGAGGGGGAGATCGCCCTCCAGACGCTGGCGGTGTGCTCGCCCTGAGGCGAGGTCCGTCGGGTCTAGCGGCGGTCCGCCAGTTCCAGCAGCTCCCCGGGCAGGTCCGGCTCGTCGTCGTGCACCTGCGCGGCCGTGACGGCGACGGTGGTGACGATGTCGGCCACCGTGGCGCCGCGGGACAGGTCGTTGACCGGCTTGCGCAGCCCTTGCAACACCGGGCCCACCGCGACCGCCCCGGCGCTGCGCTGGACGGCCTTGTACAGGTTGTTGCCGGTGTTCAGGTCGGGCACCACGAACACGGTGGCACGCCCGGCCACCTGGCTGCCGGGCATCTTCACCCGGGCCACGGACGGGTCCACCGCGGCGTCGTACTGGATCGGCCCCTCCACCTGGAGGTCGGGACGGCGCTCGCGGACCAGCTCGGTGGCGGCGCGGACCTTGTCGACGTCGGCGCCCGCGCCGGAGGCCCCGGTCGAGTACGACAACATGGCGATCCGCGGATCGACGCCGAACCGCGCCGCGGTGCCGGCCGAGGCGATCGCGATGTCGGCGAGCTGCTCGGCGCTCGGATCGGGGTTGACCGCGCAGTCGCCGTACACCAGCACCCGGTCGGCCAGCGACATGAAGAACACGCTGGAGACCAGGCCCGTACGCAGGATCTCGAACGCCGGCCTGATGGTGTGGGCGGTGGTGTGCGCCGCGCCCGAGACCATGCCGTCGGCCATGCCGGTGTGCACCATGAGCGTGCCGAAGTAGGAGACGTCGGTGACGGTGTCGCGGGCCAGCGCGACGGTCATGCCCTTGTGCGCCCGCGCCTCGGCGTACGCGCGGGCGAACCGCTCGCGCAGCTCCGCGTCGAACGGGCTGAGCACCCTGGCCGCGTCCAGGTCCAGGCCGAGCTGGGCGGCCTGGACCCTGATACGTTCCTCGTCGCCGAGCAGGGTGAGCTCGGCCACGTCGCGGCGCAGCAGGATGTCGGCCGCGCGCAGGATGCGCGGCTCCTCGCCCTCGGGCAGCACGATGTGCCTGCGCCGGGCCCGTGCCCGGTCCAGCAGCTCGTACTCGAACATGAGCGGGGTGACGACGTCGGTCTTGGCGATGTCCAGCCGTTCCAGCAGCAGCGGGCCGTCCACGTGGGTGGCGAACAGCCGCAGCGCGGTGTCGATCTTCCCGGTCGCCTCCGGGGTGAAGCGGCCCTCCACCGAGGACAGGCGGGTCGCGGTGTCGAAGGTGTCGTGGTCGGTGGCGACCACCGGCAGCGGGATCGCCATGCCGCGCAGCAGCCGTTCGACCGGGGCCGGCAGGTCCGTGCCGCCGGTGAGCACGACGGCCGACAGGGCGGGGAAGCCCGGCGTGGTGTGCGCCGCGATCAGGCCGGGCAGCAGCGCCGCGGCCCGGTCGGACGGAATGATCACCGCCGCCCCCTCGGTGAGGCGGTCCAGGATGTTGGGCAGCGACATGGCGCCCACCATCAGCGTGCTCGCCTCCCGTCCCAGCCCGTCGCGCTCGCCCAGGAAGAACCGGCCCTCGCACGCGTCGAGCAGGTCGGCCACGGTCGGCGCACGCAGGGAGGCGGTCTCCGGCAACACGAACACCGGCGCCGGATGCGCGATCGTCAGGCCCTCGGCGGCCCTGGTGACCACGACCGCGAGCTCCTGGTCGTGGTGCTGCGCCAGCTCCCTGGACGACAACTCGACCGCGGCCGCGATCTGCGCGGCCGTCCGGCCCCGGCCGGACACCACGTTGACCACCGGCGTGCCCAGGTTCGCCGCCAGCCTGGCGTTGAACTCGAACTCCGTCGGCGCCCCCACGTCGGTGTAGTCGGTGCCGACCACCACGACCGCGTCACACCGCCCGGCCAGCGCACGGTAGCGGGCCACCACCTCGCCGACCGCGCGGTCGGCGTCGGCGTGCACCTCGTCGTAGGTGACACCCGCGCACGCCTCGTAGGGCAGGGCGAGCTGGAACCTGCTCCGGATCGTGTTGATCAGGCCGTCCTCGCGGCCCGCCCGTACCACCGGCCGGAACACCCCCACACTCTCCACCTGGCGGGACAGCAACTCGACCAGGCCCAGGGCGACGGTCCCCTTGTTGCTTCCCGCCTCACCCGCGGCAATGTACGCAGCACGTGTCATGACACTCATTCTCGGTCGTCTCGGCAGGTCGATCCGCCCGCGTGGGGGCGCGGCCCGGCGGTCATCGTGGTGTCCTGACCACGGCCAGCGGGCCCGGCGCGTGGTGCAGCAGCGCGTGGCTGACCGAGCCCAGGACCAGCCCGGCGAACGTGCCGTGCCCGTGCGAGCCCACCACCAGCAGCTCCGCGCCGGCCGCGGCCTCCCGCAGCACCTCTACCGGATGCCCGTGCACCAGCTCCTCGACGACGGGGACGCCGGGGTGCCGCGCCCGCAGGCCGGCGAGCGTCTCCTTCAGCGCGTCCGTCCCGCCGGGATCCGCCGGGTCGTACCCGCTCCGGTGGTCCTTGGCGCGGACGGCCCGCAGCCGGGCACCGCGCAGCGCCGCCTCGGCGAACGCGAACTCCAGCACCCGGGGCGAGGCCGCGGACCCGTCGACGCCCGCGACGATCTCGCGGGCCGGCGCCGAGGTGGGCGGGCGGACCACGACGACGTCGCAGGGCGCGTGCCCGGCCACCCCGTAGGCGACCGATCCGACCAGCGCCCCGCGTACCCCGCCGAGCCCGTGGCTCCCGACCACCAGCAGGTCGGCGTCGCGCGCGGCCTCGATCAGGGCGGCGCGCGGGTCGTCGGGCAGGAACGTCGTCCGCAGGCCGATCTCCGGCCGGTCCGCGCGGGCCCGTTCCTCGGCCGCCGCCAGCACGGACCGGCCGCCCTCGCGCATCCAGGCGGCGACCTCGGCGAAGCGGCCGGTCTCCGTCTCGTACGCCCAGCGCGGCAGGGCGTGCGCCACGGTCAGCGGCACGTCACGCAGCGCCGCCTCCCGCGCCGCCCAGACCACGGCTTCGAGCCCGGCCCGCGAGCCGTCCACTCCCACGAGAATCATGGCTTCTCCTTCGACGGGGGCCGGGCCGGTCACTTGAGCCACGGGGTGCGCCGGACGACGGGCAGGCCGCCGAGCCCTAAGGTGCCGCCGGCCCCGGTGAGGGCCAGGCCGACGAGGACGAGCGCGTACACGATGTGGTCGTCCACGAAGGGGTTGGTCTCCAGCGGCAGCCCGGCCGCCCACATGAGCAGCAGCATCGCGGTGCCGGCGCCGGCGGCGACGCGGGTGCCGATCCCGAGGACGAGCGCCAGGCCGACGCCGGCCAGGCCCGCCATGAACAGCCAGTCCACCCACACCTGTCCGGCCAGGCTCGAGAAGAAGCCGCCGAACGCGTTCTCACCGGCGCCCTTGAGGAAGCCGGTCGTCGGGCTGCCGCCGTTGATCCAGGCTTTGGCGGCGGGGGTGGCCAGGCCCCAGCCGAACGTCTTGTCCAGGAAGGCCCACAGGAAGATCCAGCCGAGCGCGATCCGGGCGACGGCCCAGACGTAGTCGGCGGGGGTCCGCGCCGCCTTGACCACGTGGGTGTGCGTCACGGGCCGGTGAATGGTGGTGGCCATGGCGGGCCTTCCTTCCGTGCTGTCCTACGTTCCTGTCTCACCTCCATCCCATCGGCCGGGGGCGGCGGCGTTCAGTGCCGTACGGCCCGGGGCCGAATGACCTTGGTCCTACAGCAGCGGAGGGACGACGACGAGGTCGTCCTTGACGCAGGTCAGCTCGGACACGACGTCGATGACGCCCTCGACCGCCCTGACCGCCTCGGTGACGGCGATGGCCTGCGACCTCGTCCCGGTCCGGCCGCCGATCGTCACGACTCCGCGATCGACCACGACGGAGAACCGCTCGGGGTCCGGGAGCGCGGCTCTGATCTCGGCTTCCAGCTCGCCGGCCGGGCGGGTGAAGACCCGCAGGACGTCCCGCTGGTGCAGGGTGCCGGCGATACGGCCGGTGACGGGGTCGATCACGGGCAGCTGCTTGACGCGGTGGTCGTGCATCAGGCGGGCCGCGTCCCGGAGCGGTGTGCCGGGCGTGACGGTGATCGCCGGCGAGGTCATGAGCTGGGCCGCGTTCACCGCGGCGGCCTTGTGGTGTTCCGCGCGCCGGTCGCGGGACTCGAAGATCGACACGCTGTGCCGTACCGGGTCGCTCTCCTTGACCAGCAGGTCGTCCTCGGAGACCACCCCCACCGGCCGCCGGTCGGCGTCGATCACGGTGACCGCGCCCACCGCGAACCGCTTCATCGCGGCCACGACGTCGGCGAACGACGCGTACGCCGGCACCGCGATGGCCACCCGGCCCATGACGTCCTTGACTTCGATCGACATGACGTTCCCCCTCACCTTCATCCTCCAGAGTCCGGCGCCGGAGCCCGGCCGGGTCCCGCGCCGGCGCGTGGACGTGAGGACACCCGCCGGGCGAGGCGGACGGTCCCGCCCTGCCGGGGTCGCCGGGACCGGCGACCGGAGCATCGTGACTGCCGTGATCCGGCGTCGGACGGGCCCGCTGCGGGGATGGGGATCTCTCGCGCCTCGGCGGGTGTCTTCCCTCATCCTCGGCGGGGGTCGGGCGCGTGCGTAGGGTCGTTGGTCCTCACCCCGCCGGGACCAGCGGCCCGGTCTTCCCGTTCGCGCACCGACCAAGGACCGTCCGCATCGAGGACTTCCGCCCCTGAACGACGCCGTCCTCCCGCGATGGGATGGAGGTGAAGCACCGGAGGGAGAGCTGATCCGCCATGCGCATGACCGTCGCGGACGTGATGACGACCGAGGTCGTCACCGTCACCGCCGCCACCCCGTTCAGGGACATCGCCGAAGCCCTCGTCACCGGCGGCGTCAGCGCCGTACCGGTGATCGACGACGACCACCACGTGCTCGGCGTGGTCTCCGAGGCCGACCTGCTGCGCAAGGAGGAGTTCCGCGAGCAGTTCTGCCGCGAGGGCTACCGGCCGCCGCTGCGCGCCCGGCTGCGGCACCCCGGGGCCCGGCGGAAGGCCGGCGGCGACACCGCCGCCGAGCTCATGACCAGCCCCGCCGTCACGATCACCGCCGGGGCGGCCGCGGTCGAGGCCGCCCGCCTCATGGACGCCCACGACGTCAGGCGGCTCGCGGTCGTCGACTACAACGGCCGTCTTGAGGGCATCGTCAGCCGCCGTGACCTGGTCAGACTGTTCCTGCGCGGCGACGCGGAGATCGCCGCCGAGGTGCGCGACGACATCCTCGACCGCGCGCTCTGGGTGAACACCGACGGCGTGCGGGTGACGGCGGAGCACGGCGTCGTGACGCTGTCCGGCTGGATGGAGCGCCGTACCGAGGCCGCCATCGCCGTCCGCATGACCGGCCGGGTCAACGGCGTGGTCGGCGTCGTCGACGAGCTGGCCTGGAAGCAGGACGACTCGACGTGGCAGGGCAGGTAGCCATGCTGGTCCGGGAGGTCATGAGCAGCCCCGTCGTCACCGTCGGCCGCACCGATCCGGTACGGCGGGCCGTCCGGGTCCTGTACGGCCACGCCATCACCGCCGCCCCCGTCGTCGACGACTCGGGCAGGCTGGTCGGCGTGGTCAGCGAACTGGACCTGCTGCGCGGCGAGTTCGAGCCCGACCCTCGCGCCACCGCGACCCCCGCCACCGCGTCCGCCGAGCCGCCGCCGCGCCTGGTCCTGGAGGTGATGACCCACGAGGTCGTCACCGTCACCGAGACCACCGACGTCACCACGGCCATCGAGTTCATGGTGGGCAGGCGGGTCAAGAGCCTGCCCGTGGTCCGCGGCGGACAGCTCGTCGGCATGGTCAGCAGGCGCGACCTGATGGCCGTGCTCGCCCGTCCCGACGACGAGCTGCGCGCCGCGGTCGTGGCCGCGCTGGCCGAGCAGTATCCGTCCGGTCCGGGCTGGACGGTCGCGGTGCGCGACGGCGTCGCGGAGCTGGGCGGGCCGCCCCGCGAACCCGCCGACCACATCGCCGGCCTGCTGGCCCGTACCGTGCCCGGCATCGTCCGGGTCAGGCACGTACGGGCTCAGCCGGGGCCGTGAACCGGCCGGGCTACGGCCGTGCCCGCGGGGTGAGCGGGGCGAAGGCGTGCCCGGCCCACAACTGCCGGGAGACCTCCTCCGGGTACGCCTTCGTGCCCGGCTCGGTGTCGATGACCCAGGTGTGCCTGTCGCCCGGCTCGTACGCCGGCCAGCCCGGATCCCCGGAGGCGGCGAACGCGGTCCAGGCGGCGCGGACCCGGGCCGACAACTCGGCCGCGACCGGCGGCGGCTCCTGCCCGAGCAGCAGCGTGGCCATTCCCGCCGTCAGGTTGCCGAACGTCAGCGGCACGCCGAGCCCGTGGCAGGCGCCGAGGGCGTCGCCGCCCATGCCGGGGGCGGGCCAGGTCAGCTCGTACAGGTGGGCCCGGCCATGCCTCGCGTGGGTCTCGGCCAGCCGGAGCGAAGGCATCCGGAACATCCAGTCGGAGTGCACCAGCTCGTACAGCCGTTCCTCGCCGGCGCCGGGGTGGGCGGCCCGGTAGGCGCCGGGGTCCGGGGCGAGCTCGCGCAGCGCGGTGGCCGCCCGCTCGGCGGTGATCCGGCCGAAGTCGCCCTGGAGGGCCATGAACAGCCGGTACTCGTCGCGCGTGTGCCCCACGACCAGGGCGACGTCGCGCGCCGGAGCCTCCCACGGCACGGCGGGCAGCACCTCGCCGTCCACGACCGGCGCGAACGGCGTCCGGACGTACGCGGCCGTGCCCCACCGCGGGTGGCCGCCCATCTTGTCCGCCACCGCGTCCCCGGCGTCGAGCAGCCGCTCGGGCGACAGGCGGGCGAGTTCGGCCGCGAACGGCGGCAGGCCCAGCTCACCGGCCAGCGCGGCGGCGATGTCGGCGGCCAGCTCGGCGGAGAGGAACAGGCCCGGCACGCTCTGCGCGATCGCCCCGCGGAACAGTCCGGCGGCTCGGGGCATCGCCAGCAGCGCCGCGATGCTCCCGGCCCCGGCGGACTCCCCGAAGACGGTGACCCGGTCCGGATCCCCGCCGAAGGCCGCGATGTTCTCACGCACCCAGCGCAGGGCCGCCACCTGGTCCAGCAGCCCGCGGTTGGCCGGCGCCCCCGCGAAGTGCCCGAAACCCTCGGCGGAGAGCCGGTAGTTGAAGGTGACCACGACGACGCCGTCCCGGGCGAGCACCCGGCCGTCGAAGACCGGGTCGCCGGACCACCCGTACATGTAACCGCCGCCGTGGATCCACACCAGCACCGGGAGCCCGGCGGCGCCCAGGTCGGGGGACCAGACGTTGAGGGTCAGCCAGTCGCCGTCCGTCGCGGCCCCGCCGGACGCGCCCAGCAACCTGGACTGCGGCGGCGGCGGGCCGAACGTGGCGGCCTCGCGTACTCCGTCCCATGGTTCGGGCGGGACCGGCGCGGCCAGTCGCAGGCCGCCCACCGGCGGTCGTGCGTACGGCACGCCGCGGAAGACGGCGACGCCGTCCTCCGTCCGCCCGCGCAGTCTTCCCGTGGTCACCCGGGCCTCTGGGCCCGCGGATCCGATGGCACTCATGGCACACTCCCCTTCCGGAGGTGGCTCTCACAGCCAGGCGCGGCCATCTTCACCCGGACGGCGGGCCCGCCGCATCTCGATTTCGCGTGCGGGGCGGCGAAGGCGGGTGCCGGCGGCGACCGGCCGTGGTGGGATGGACGCCGGGACGCGCGATCAGACCTGGAGCAGTCGTGAGTCAGCCATCCTCCTCCTGGGACGTCCCGGGCCGGTCCCGGTCATGCCGGCGGTCGTCCCGCACGGCGGTCGCCAGCGCGATCGCGGCGGCGGTCAGCTGCACCAGATCGGTGAGGAGGTCGAGGAGGTTCATGCGGCGAGCATCCGGATCCGCGCCGGGGCCGTCCTGCCCTCTCCCCCGGCGCCGCCGGAGAAGCCGCAGGTCGGAGCCGTGCTCCCGGGCGGCGGAAAGTGTCCGGACCGGACCCCGCCGGACGGGCGGCACAGCATGACCGGCCGGGAGGACGACCCGCGCCGCTGGTTCGCCGACCGGCTCGGCGAGGGGTTGCGCCTGTGCGGCCGCAGCAACACCCAGCTCGCCCTGCGGGCCACCGCCATCCTGGAGCACCGGGCGAACCTGTCCGGCGGGCGGGTGCTCGTCGATCGCAAACGCATCAGCGCCTGGTCCACCGGCGCGGACCTTCCGCAGGATCAACGTGTCCTGGAGGCGCTGGTCAAGGCGTTGCTGGAGGGGTTGCGCAGGCAGCAGGAGCAGGGGCGGGCCGACGCGGGCGAGATGACCGCGGGCCTGCTGGACGAGCGGGCCTGGTTGTCGTGGTGGCGCGCCGCCCGCGACGCCCCTCGCGGCGAGCCGTGGCTGGGGGCCTACCTGGCCGCCGCCCGCCGTGCCGCCGAGGCCCACCCGTACCCGGGGGTGCTGCCCGGCTCCCGGCTGCCGCCACTGTCGCAGGTGTACGTGCAGCAGCGCGGCCGGTTACGGTCCGGCGACCACCCCGCTCCTGACGCGTACGGCTCGCCCGGAACGCGGCTCACGGCCGAGGCGGTCGTGTCGGCCGATCACGACGTGCTCCTGCTCGGCGCTCCCGGGGCGGGCAAATCCAGCCTGTTGCGCCACGTGCTGATCACCATGGCCGCGTCCATGGAGAACCGTGGCACGGCCGTGGAGGGCGACGTTCCCGTTCATGTGCCGGCCGCGTGCCTGACCGTGCGGGGGTTGTCGTTCGCCGGGCAACTCGCCGCCGCGGCCCGGGACGAGCTGTCCGGACAGCGGGTGCCGCCGCTGACCGCGGAGCTCTTCGAGCGCCCGCCCCGGCCCGGCTCCCGTTGGCTGGTGCTGCTCGACGGCCTCGACGAGATCGTCGACGTACGGCAGCGGGTCCGGCTGATCCAGTTGGTCGGCGAACACCGCGCGGGCCCCTACCGGTTCGTGCTCACGAGCCGTCCGCTCCCCGAGGACGAGCTGCGCCCGCTGGAACACGATTCGCGCCTGCGGATCTACGACCTGCTGCCCTTCGAGCCCGGCCAGCTCCGGTCCTTCGCCGAGGGCTGGATGCGCACCGCCCACGACCTCGACCCCGTACGGCTGCCCGACCCCGAGGCCGCGGTGCGCGCCTTCCTGGCCCAGGCGACGCGACCGCCTCTGGCGCAGCTCGCCCGCACCCCGCTGCTGGCCACCGTCCTGTGCCAGTTGCACGCCGCCGGACCGGACCGGACGCTGCCGCGCGACCGCTACGGCATCTACCAGAACTTCGAGCTCCTGCTGCGGCAGCGCCTCACCGATCCCCAGGTCCCCGAACTGCCGGACGCGATCCTCGCCGCGCTGGGCCGCTTCGCCGCCCGGCGGCATCACCGGCACGGGATCGACGACGTCCCGGCGCGCGATCTGCTGGTCGAGGTGCTGCGCGACACCGACGGCCTGCGCCCGCCGGGGCTGCCGCCGCTCGACTGGACGGCGCGGCGCGAACACCTGCTGCGGCGCACCGGCCTGGTCTCGGCGCGCGGCGGCACGTACACCTTCGTCCATCTGACCATCGGCGAGTTCCTGGCCGCCCGGCACGTGGCCGCCGACGCCCGGCTCAGCAGGCAGGCGTCCCGCGAACTGTACGGCTGGCCGGGCCCCAGAACGCTGGTCAGCTTGTCGTCCTATGACCGGTTCCTCATCGCCGCCTGGCTGGGCGGCCCGTCACGGGACCCGTCTCCGCAAGCGCCGCGAGGGCTCGCGACGGCCCTGCGCCGCTCGGCCCGCTGGAGCATCGGCGCCGGGTACATCGCCCAGCTCGCCGCCGACGGCCTCACGCCGCCCCCGGAGACCGCCGACGCGGCCGCCGCCATCCTGAGGGGCCTGGCCACCGACCCCGGCCGGGTGGGACACATCCGCGTCGAGGCCGCGCGGGCCCTGGCCGATCTGCGCCACGAGCAGGGCCGCGACCTGCTCGCCGCCCTGGCCGCCGACACCGGGCTGAACGAACTCCACCGGATGGCGGCGGCGGAGACGCTGGCCGTACTGGACCCGCCGCGCCGGCCGCCCTCACCCTGAACGGGCCGGAGGCCGGGCGGCGGGATGCCGTCCGGCCTCCGGGGCTGGTCAGAACCAGGGGCAGGGGTTGTTGCAGGCGGTGTAGCTCGACGTGCAGTCGGTGTAGAAGAAGATCCGCTTGTAGAATCCGCCGCCACAGTGGTCGCACCAGGTCTGGTACGTGCAACCGGCGCCGGCGGTCGTCTGGGGGAGGACACGGGCGAGCACCCGCTCCGCGAGCTTGACCATTGTTGTTGTCCTTTCCTCGCTTTTCCTCACCGCCCGGCGGGACGCCGGCGCGGAGTCTTCGGCAGGTGGCCGACGACCACGCCCAGGAGCTGCCGGGCGGGTACGTAGCCGAGCCTGCGGGAATCGAGGCTGATCGGCCGGTTGTCACCGAGCACGACCAGCTGTCCGGGTGGTACGACGGGCTCCGGCCGGGTCGCCAGCGCGGGCACCTCGGCGCGCGGCACCGGATCCCCGGGCACCGCCGCCGCCCGCTTGACCATCCACTCCATGCCCAGCCCCGGAGCCGCGGCGACCACCACGAGCCGTCCGGGCCGCACCCGGGCCAGGGGCGACCTGCGCACCAGGACGCGGTCGCCGTGCCGCAACGTGGGCTCCATGCTCCGCCCGCGTACGGTCACCGTGAGGAACCGCGCCCGCAACACGAGAACCAGAACGACGAGAAGAACCGGGACGACCACGCCGACGACGGCCACCAGGGCCACCGCGGTCAACGGACGCCCGCCGGGGCGTAGCCGCGGGCCTGGGTCGCGAACAATTCGGCGTACCGGCCGCCGGCGCGTACCAGCTCCTCGTGGCCGCCGCGCTCGGCGATCCGGCCGTCGGCCAGGACGGCGATCGTGTCGGCGTCGCGTACCGTGCTCAGCCGGTGGGAGATCAGCAGTGTCGTCCGGCCGGCGCGGTGCTCGCGCAGGACGGTGTGCACCTCGTGCTCGGCGGCCGGGTCGAGACCGGCGTTCGGCTCGTCCAGGATCATCAGCTCGGGACGGTCCCGTAACAGCCCTCTGGCCAGCGCGATCCGCTGCCACTGCCCTCCCGACAACGTCACGCCCGACTGCTCGTCGTCGGAGAACAACTTCGTGAGCAGCGTGTCGTAGCCGCGCGGCAGCGCCCGTACGATCGCGTCGGCGCCCGCGCGCACGGCCGCCGCCTCGACCCGCGCGCGCCCGGCCGTCAGGTCGCCGACCGCGATGTTCTCGGCCGCGCTGAGGTCGTAGGCGGCGAAGTCCTGGAACACCGCGCCCAGCCGTTCGCGCAGCGCCGCCGGGTCGAGTTCGCGCAGGTCCACGCCGTCCCAGAGGATCGCGCCGCGCTCGGGGTCGTAGAACCGGCACAGCAGCTTGACCAGGGTGGACTTACCCGCGCCGTTCAGGCCGACCAGCGCGAGCGAGCGGCCGGAGGGGATGTCGAGATCGACGCCGCGCAGCACCCACGGCCGGTCGGGCCCGTAACGGAACCACACGTCCCGCACCTCGATCCCCCGCGAGACCGGGCCGGGGGACGCCGCGCCGCGCCCGGACGGGGTGCGCGGGGCCAGGTCGGGGGCGGTGTCCAGGACCGCCCGGTAGTGGCCGAAGAGCAGCAGCGCCTCGTGCGCGGCGGCCAGGTTGCGCACGCCCGCCGCCAGCCCGCCCTGCGTGCCCGCCACCGCCGCCACGAACACCGACAGATCGCCCACCGACGCCCGGCCCGCGACCGCCTCCGCCACGATCCACACCAGCCCGGCCCCCCAGATGGCGGCGGCCAGCAGCGCCTGCCCACCCTGTCCCCGGAGCTGCCGCACCGCCACCCGCCGCCGCTCGGCGTCGACTGCCCGCAGCTCGGCCAGCATCCGGCCGCGGAAGAAGTCCCCGAGACCGAACAGGCGGATCTCCTTGGCGGCGTGCGGCATGCTCAGCAGCCGGGCGAAGAACAGCTCCCTGCGCTGCCCGTGTCCCGTGGTCCGTATGACCTCGGCCTGCTCCCGTCCCAGCCGCAGGTGCACGCGGAGCAGCGGCAGCGCCGCGACGGCGACGAGGACCGCGACGGCCGGGCTCACGCCGGCCAGCGTGACCAGGAATCCCGCCGTCGTGAGCACGGCCTGCGCCAGGCCCAGCGCACTGGTCACCACCCGGCCGGGCCCGGCGCTGCCGGCCCGCTCGGCCAGGTGCAGCCGGTCCTGGAACGCGGGCTCCTCCAGCCGGGCGAGGCCGGGCAGCGCGTTCACGGCCGTGTAGAGCCGGTCGCGGACGAGCAGGCCGACCCGGCGTTCGAACTCGGCCCCGGCGAAGGTCATCACGTACGGGCCCGTCCCGGCGACCGCGGCCAGCGCCAGCAGCGCGTCGACGTACGGCGCCAGGGCCGCCGAGCCCCGCCCGGCCACCTCGTCCAGGACGAGCTTGGTGTACCAGGCGGTGAGCACCGGCGCCACGCCCGTCGCCGCGGTCAGCACGGCCTGCAGCACGACGTACCACCGGCCCGCCTCCCAGGCGAGCGCCACGGCCTGCCCGAGCGTCCGCGCCGGGCTGCCGTCGCCCGGCCTCACACCGGCTCCGCGGCCGGAAGCGCGGCGGGCTCGGTGCCCGAACCGCTGATCACGCCGCGTTCGTCCAGGAGGTAGAAGGCGGGCAGCCCGCGCAGCCCGAACGCGCGCCACACCGGCCCCTCCGGCTCCTCCTCGATCACCACCCTGGCCGCCGGTCCGATCCTGGCGGCCAGCTCCGCCACCTCGCCGGGCGCGCCGATGAGCACCGCCAGCACCTCGTCCCGGCGGAACCGGCCCCGGCGCACGTAGTCCAGGAGGGCGGGCAGGCGCTCGCCGCACAGCGAGCAGGCGGGGCTGAAGAAGCCGACCAGGCGGATCCCGCCGGCGTCCACGACCTCGCCGTCGCGCGTCGTGGCCGTGAACGGCGCGGGAGTCGTCCCGGGCGGGAGCACCGGCAAGGGGATGTGTTCCGGCGCGGGCCCGGCTCCGCGGGCGTCCCCGCCGCCGCGGAGCCGGGTGATGAGCGCCAGCACCAGCAGGAGGTTCAGCACGCTCAGCACGGTGACGAAGATGATCAAGTACGTCATCGGAACACGCTCCTGAGATCGTCGATCTTGATGAGCAACAGCGCCGCCACGGCTCCGGCCAGCCCCGCGACGGCGCTCTGCGCCAGGGCCCCGGCCAGGACCGCCGCCGCCGGAGCACCGCCGGCGACGTACCCGAGGACGCTCACGCCGGTGAGCAGCACGTTCCTGACCACGTGCACCGGCCCCAGCGTGCGCGGCGGGCCGCCGAAGCACAGGCAGGACGCCGGCGTACGCCGGGCCACGGTGAACACGACGGCCCCCGTGAGGACCGTGCTCACCGCCGCGGCCAGGGCGAAGCCGTAGCGCGGCGGCACCGGCGCGACCAGCAGCACGACGACCGCCGACTCGGCCGCCACCACCGCGCCCGCCGCCCACCCGCGCCACCGGCGGCGGACGAGCCCGCCCGCGTCCAGCGACCGCGCGAAGGCGGGCAGGTCACGGGCCTTGCCCGCGACCGCGGCGCCGAACACCACGACCAGGGCGACGCCACATCCGACGGCGAGAAGGTCCATGCGCCGAACCGTAGAAAACCGGCGCCTCGGATTTACTGGCAAGCTTCTTAACTATTTGCCAGTATGTCCACCAGGCACACGGGGTGTCTGCGGCGGGGCGACCGGCAGGAATCGCGGCGGGAATCCATATGAGCTCGGGCGGTGAAGCGCTCCGGCGCAGGCGGGTGGCGGCGGGGTGGAGTCAGCTCGAACTGGCCACCCGCGCCGGTGTAGGCGTGCGCACGCTGCGCGACATCGAGCGGGGACACGTACGCCGCCCGCAGCGCGCCTCCCTGGAACGCCTGGTCGCCGCGCTGCCCCTGGCCGACGCCGACCGGGCCGAGCTGCTGGCCGGCTTCGAGCGCGCCGCGCCGCCGTGGATCGGGGTGCTCGGCCCCCTCGCCGTCCGGCAGGGCGGCGTCGAGCTGGACGTCGGCGCGGCGATGCCCCGGGCCCTGCTCGGCCTGCTGGCGCTGCACGCCGGGCGGCCGGTCCCGTCCGACGAGATCGTGGACGTGTTGTGGGAGGACCGGCCGCCGCGCACGTACGACAACCTCATCCACGTGTACGCGGGCCGGCTGCGCGCGGTCCTCGGCAGGGAGGCGATCCGGCGCACGTCCGCCGGCCACGTCCTCGCGCCCGCCGCCGGTTCCCTGGACCTGGCCGCCTTCGAGGCGCTGACCACCCGCGCCGGCACGCTCCCCGACGAGCCCGTGGGCGACGACCTCGCGGCGGCGCTCGCGTGCTGGCGTGGTCCCGTGCTCGCCGGGTCGCCCGGCCGCCTGCGCGAGCACCCGATCGCGGTCGCCGCCGCCAGGACGCGCGTCGCCGCCGCCCTGGCCTACGCCGACGCCGCCCCCGACGCCGGGCCGGAGGTGGTGGCCGCACTGTGGCGGGTGGTGCACGACGAGCCGCTGCACGAGGGCCTGGCCGCCAGGCTGATGACGGCGCTGGCCGAGCAGGGCGAGCAGGCGGCGGCCCTGCGCCTGTACGGCGAGATGCGGGCCAGGCTGGCCGCGGAGCTGGGCGTGGAACCGGGCAACGACCTGCGCCGGGCCCGCGAACGCATCCTCACCCGCCCGCCCGAGGTCCCGGCCGGACGGCAGCCGGAACGGGCGGTGACCGTGCCCGCGCAGCTGCCCGCCGCCGTGGCCGCCTTCACCGGCCGTACCGCCGCGCTGCGCCGCCTGGACGGGCTCCTGGAGGGGCGGCGGGAGAGCGCGGCCATCGCGGTGCTCACCGGCACGGCGGGCGTCGGCAAGACGGCGCTCGCCGTCCACTGGGCGCACCGCGCCCGCGACCGCTTCCCCGACGGCCAGCTCTACGTCAACCTGCGCGGTTACGCCGCCGCGCACCCGCTCGGCCCGATCGACGCGCTCGCCCGTTTCCTGCACGCGCTCGGCGTGCCGCCCGAGCAGGTCCCCGCCGACCCGGACGAGGCCGCCGCCCTCTACCGGACGATGCTGGCGGGCAAGCGGGTGCTGGTCGTGCTGGACAACGCCTCGGACCCCGGCCAGGTGCGCCCGCTGCTGCCCGGCGCGGCGGGCTCGGCCACGCTGATCACGAGCAGGGACACGCTGGCCGGGCTGGTCGCGCTCGACGGCGCCCGGGTGCTGCCGCTGCCGGCGCTCACCGAGGTGGAGTGCCGCGACCTGCTCGCCCGGCTGCTCGGCCGCGCGCAGGTCAGGGCCGAGCCGGCGGCGGTGGCCGAGCTGGCCGCCCTGTGCGCCCACCTGCCGCTCGCCCTGCGCATCGCCGCCGCCAACCTGCTCGGCGCGCTCGCGCCCGCCGCCGCCAGGCAGTCCGTACGGCCCACGCACCGGCCGAGCGCCCGGCCCGGCGAAGGGCCCATCGCCCGGTACGCCGAGCGGTTGCGCATGGGTGACCGGCTGGACGTGCTCCAGGTCCCCGGGGACGTCGAGTCGGCCGTGCGGACCGCGTTCCAGTTCTCCTACGCCGCGCTCACGCCGCCCGCGCGCCGCCTGTTCCGGCTGCTGGGCCTGATCCCCGGCCCCGACATCACGGTCCCGGCCATGGCAGCGTTCCTGGGGACGACCGAGGAGGAGGCCGAGGCGCTGGCGGCCGTGCTGCGCTCGGCGAGCCTGCTGGACGAGCACCTGCCGGGCCGGTTCGCCCAGCACGACCTGCTGAGGTTGTGCGCCGCCGAGTACGCCCGCGACGAGCGGGCCGAGCTGGTCCGCCTGCACCGCCACTACCTCGACCGGGCAGACGCGGCGGCTCGTACGCTGTACCCGCAGTTCCTGCGGCTGCCCATGCCGCCCGCCGCCGAACGGTTCCCCGACCACACGGCCGCGTCCGGGTGGCTCGACGCCGAGTTGCCGAACCTGCTGGCCACGGTGACCCACACCGCCGAGCACGGCCCGTACGAGCTGGCCTGGCTCATCGCCGACACCCTGCGCGGCTACTTCTTCCTGCGCCACCAGGTGGCGGAGTGGCGGACGATGGGCTACACCGGCCTGGCGGCGGCCAGGGGGGCCGGCGAGCGGCGGGCGCAGGTCGCGCTGCTGCTCAGCCTGGCCGGGCTGAACGGTTTCCAGGGCCGCCAGCAGCAGGCGCTCGACCATTACGCGGAGGCCATGCGCCTGTCGGAGGAGACCGGCTGGCACGAGGCGCTCACCGCCGCCCTGTGCAACGCCGGCGCCACGTACGCCGACCTGGGCATGCTCCGCGAGGCCGTCGACCACCTCGAACGCGCGCTCGCGCTCAACGAGGCCCTCGCCCACACCCCGGCCAAGGCCGTGAACCTGGGCAATCTCGGCTGCCTCTACCTGGAGATGGGCCGCCTGCACGACGCCGAGGCCAGCCTGACCCGTTCGCTGAGCCTGTGCCGCGAGCTGGAGCACCGGGCCAGCGAGGCGAACGGCCTGGCGATCATGGGCGAGGTGCTGCACGGCCTGGACCGGCTGCCCGAGGCCCGCGACACCCTCCTGGCCGCGCTGGACCTGCACCGGGAGATCGGCAACCGTGGCAACGAGGCCGACACGCTGCGCAACCTGGCCGCGGTCGAACGCGACGACGGCAACCTCGGCGAGGCGCTCAGGCTGGCCGCCACGGCGCTCGACGCCTCCCACCAGACCGGGCACCGCAGGCTCGTCGCCGACACCCTGAACACCCTCGGCCTGATCCACCTCGCGCTCGGCGACGTGGACGCCGCGCTGGACCACCACGGCCGGGCGCTGGAGCTGGCCAGGGCGGCGGGCAACCGCTACCCGGAGACGAAGGCGCTGCTCGGCCTCGCCGCCGGGGAGGACCTGCGCGGCGCCCGCGAACCGGCGCTCCGCCACGCCGACCTGGCCCTGGCACTGGCCCGTACCGCCGGGTACCGCCTGCACGAGGGCCTGGCGCTGGCCCTGCGCGCCCACATCGGCGGGGACGCCGGCGACGCGCGCAGGGCCGGGGAGGTGTTCACGCAACTCCGCCTCCCGGCGAAGGCGTGGCGACGCGCTCTCCTCCCCCCGGCCCGCTGACCGGGCGCCGGGTCGGTCGACCGCCTTCTGGTGCCCGAACTGCTGGTCACCGGCGCCCCTCACCACGCTCTCCTGACCCACGTCCGCGCCGCGACCGCCATGGTCAAGGCCGTCGGAACCGGGCTCTGCCCGGCGTTCGCCGTGCCTCGTCACCGGCCGCGGCGCGGACGTGGGCCTCGCGGACGAAGGTCAGCGCCACCGCGCCCGCGACGGGCCCGGCGGCCAGGGTGGCGAACGCGGCGGAGAAGGAGCCGGTCGACTGGTAGACCGCCCCCACCACGACCGGCACGGTGACGCTGCCCAGTTGCGCCAGCGCGTTCGTCACGCCCGCCGCCGAGCCCGCCAGCGCCGTTCCCGACAGTCCGGGCACCATGGCGATCAGCAACGGCGAGTACAGGTACGCGCCCAGCCCCGCGAACCCGGCCATCACCAGGAACGCCGTCTCCGTCTCCATGCCGCCGAACAGCAGCAGGCAGACCGCGAAGGCGACCAGCACCGCGACCGCCGGGCGTTTGCGTCCCCGTCCGGCCAGGTCCGTGGCCAGGCCGATGACCGGTTTGCCCACCGCGCCCGCCGCCGCGAACACCACGACCACCGTGCCCGCCGCCACCGGGTCGATCCCGCGTCCCGTCACCATGAGGGTGTTGGACCAGGTCACGAAGCCGTACGTGCCCCAGAGCCCACCGAACCCGGCCAGGCCGATCAGCAGCAGGTTCCGGTCGCGGACGAGGCCGCGCAGCGGCGGCCGCGCGGCCGCCGGCTCGCGCCGGTCGCGCAGCAGCGTCAGGCACACCAGCGCGAGCCCCATCGACACGATCCCGAACAGGTGGTACGAGGCCCGCCAGTCGTACCACTGGATCAGCCTGGGCACGAGCGCGTTGGCGATCATCGTGCCGAGCGAGGAGGCCATGGTGAAGACGCCCATCGCCAGCCCGCGTTCCCGCTCGCCGAACCAGGACGCGATGAGCTTGACCCCCGCCGCGAAGTCGGCCCCGGCGCAGAGCCCGATCAGCGCCTGCACCGCGATCCCGGCCCCGGCGGACGGCACGGACCCGAACACGATCATGAAGCCGCCGGCCGTGAACAACGAGCCCGACAACACGACCCGGCTGCCGATCCGGTCGCCGAGCAGCCCGCCGCCGATGTTGGACAGGACGTAACCGACGTAGTACGCCGTCGCGAACGCGCCCAGCCCCGCCAGCGACACCCCCAGTGCCTCGCCTGCCTGCAGCGACGCGGGCCCCCAGGTGGACCGGTCGACGGAGGTCATGGTGAGCGAGGCCCAGCACAGCAGCAGCACGACCCACCGGCGCGCGGACCGGCTTCCGGCGGATGGTGACGCTGAGTAGTCATTCACACGCGGTTACGCTACAGTCCGCGACCGCACCCCGCCCCTCGATCCGGACGGAGAGAACCCGTGACGGCCGTACGCCCGCGAGCTCAGGAGCGGCGCGGGTCGTAGTTCTGGTACTCGGACAGGCGGACGTCGCTCTCCGGCAGCAGGGGCACGCCGCTGCCGGAGTCCAGCACCACCCGGCGTCCCAGGGGCTCGCGCAGTGTGACGTCGATCCGGCCGGTCTTCCCCATGGCGTTGCAGAGCTCCACGTCGTCCTCCCGTACGTCGACGTCCACGACCACCGCCTCGGGCGTCTCATGGACGCGGGAGCCGTACGTCGTGTCGCAGGTGCCGTGCAGGTAGCTCAGCCGGAGCTCGGCCGGCGCGCGCAGCTCGTAGGTGCTCACCTCCTGGATCCCGCCCGCCAGCCGCCGGGGCGGCCCGCCCATCGCGGCCGGGTCCACCGCGACCCGCCGGAACGGCCCCGGCACACCCTCGACGGTGAAGTCCCACGTGGGCACCCGTACGTCCCCCCGGCTGCTCGGTATCGTGGCCTCGCCCCTGGCCACCGCGATCACCCGCAGCGGCCGGCAGCCCTTGGCGGGCGGGCACTCCTCGTCGGCGAAGGACTTGGGCCTGCTCAGCCCGGCGTAGGCGGCCGTGGCCGGCAGGACCGGCACGCTCAGCGTGCTCCCGTCGGCCCAGCGCAGTTCGGCGGGGGCCGGCGCGTCGGCCGGGAGCCCGGTCTCCAGCTTCCAGGCGCTGTTGATCAGGCTCCGCCCGGCCCACCGGGGCACGCGTCCCTGGCCGGGCTCCAGGGTCAGGTTCCGCAGCGGTACGAACCCCTCGACCCAGGGGCCGCGCTCCGCCGAACTCCGCCAGTGTCCGGCGACCTCGCGGGCACGGTCGGCGAACTCGTCGGCGAACTCGTCGGCGGCGCCCGACGCCCGTAAGGAACCGCAGGCCGCCACGAGCACGGCGAGCGCCGCGACTGAGAGCATCCGCATATCCCGTAGACGCACGGGCGGACGACACGGTTCGCCCGCCCGCGACCGGCACGCCCGGATTCGACCGCGCCGGGCGTGCCGTCGCCTTGATACCAGGCGTGCCGTCACCTTGACGCCGGGCGTGCCGTCGCCTCGGGGCCGGGCCGCCGGTGATCAGCTGGGCCGGTTGCCGGTGGGGATCACGATCTTGGTCTGCGCGCCCTTGGTGAGGTAGAACGTGGTCCACTTCTTGATCATCTCGTCGAGCAGCCACGCCGCGGCGGGCACCAGCGGCAGCCCGATCAGCCCCTCCCTGAACTGCACCAGCAGCGGCCAGGCCGTCTTGACCACCGGGTCCCACAGCGGCTCGCGCGGAATGCCGTTCCAGTCGGCCGCCTGGTTGCCGGTGAGGTACCTGGCGAACGCGTTGACGAGGGGCTTGTCGATGCTGCCGGGGCTGGTCAGCTCCGCGAGCATGTTCCGCAGGATGCCGTTCAGCTCCACCCCCTCCGAGGTCGGGCCCATGTTCCTGGGCAGGACGATGTCCGACTGCGTGTAGGAGGTGTCCCAGGTGGCGGGGATGAACTCGTCCCTGATGCCGAGCATGTGCGCCAGCAGCTGCAACGAGTGCAGGTACGCCGTGGACTCGGCGGAGGAGATGCGCACCTTCCACTCGCGCATCCCGCGCATGGAGTACGTCGCCAGCGTGTGCCACGTGACAAGCATGTCCTCCTGGCTGATCGGGATGGGCCCGGACCAGGGGGACGACTTGAGCAGGTGCCGTACGGCCGCGTGCACCAGCCGGGTCTTCACGGCCTCGACCACGGCCGTGCCGCCGGGCCCCCACGCGTTCTGGGGCCTGACCGCGTACGCCAGGACGTTCGTCTTGGCGACCCGGTCCTTCAGGTCCGCGCCGCCGGCCGAGTAGTAGACCGCGCGGGCCTCCTTGGGGATGGCGGTGGCCAGCATGCCGGCGCCGACGATGGTGAGGACGACGATGTAGTTGCCCTTGAGCGCGTGGAAGCGGGACGCGGCGTCCAGTTTGGCCTGGTCGGCCCACGACGGGAGCCGGCGTGCCTGCTCGATGAAGGCCCGCAGGTCGTCCGGCAGCCCGGCGGGCAGGGGCTGGTCGTTGCGGTTCCAGTCGTACAGCAGCCGGTTGACCTCGGGGATGACGCCGCGGTCGAACAGCGAGGCGAGGAGCGGGTCGGCGACGTCGTCCCAGACCCAGCGGGGGTCGGCGCCGGTGCCGGAGCCGGCGACCGAGCCGGAGGCCGGCCAGGTCCAGCCGTCCGCGAGGGCGTCCGCCTGGGCCGGAGAGGTGATCCCCAAGGCGCCGAGCGCTCCCAGGGCGGTGCCCGAGATCAGTATCTCGCGCCTGCTCAACTCTGCCATGTCCTGCACTCCTTCGAGGTGGGGGGTCCCGTTCAGGGCAGTCCTGACCGGCTCGCCGGAGATCCACCGAGCAGGGGGCACGCGTCGGCGTCGTCGCCTGGTCCACGCCTGCCGGGCTCTCCCATGCCGCTTCCTCCTTCTCGTCCGATGCCGAGAAGTGGGTGATACCGAGAAGTGGGTGATACTGAGATACAAACTTTGAGTCCGTGTATCATCATCAGAGCACGTTGTGACGGACATCACAAGACCCGCTCTTGAGGGAGAATCGACCCAGGAGGTGATCGTGGAATCCGTGTTGTCCGGCGTCATGGCGCCGTCGGGCTCGGAGTCGTTGCTGGAGCGCGCCTACGTCGACGCCGTCGAACGTGTAGACGACCTCGACGAGCTGCGGACGCGCATCCTCGACGCGGCCTACGAGCAGTTCTGCCGGATGGGCATCAGACGTTCCACCATGGAGGACGTCGCCCGGCTGGCCAAGGTGTCGCGGATCACCGTCTACCGGCGCTTCGACTCCAAGGACACGCTGGTCGAACACGTGGTGCGCCGGGAGTTCCGCCGCTACTTCGACCAGTTCCTCATCGACATCGAGCAGGCCGGCACCGCGGCCGACCGGGTGGTTCTCGGCTTCGTCAGCTCGTTGCGCGCCATTCGCGGCAATCCGCTGATCGGCGGGCTCATAGTCACCGAGCCCGACCTGCTCGTCCCGTCCATGATGACCGACGGGGGCCGGACTCTGGCCACCGTGCGGCAGTTCGTCGCCGGTCAGCTCCGCCGCGAGCAGCGCGCGGGCAACGTGGCGGGCAGTCTCGACGCCGACGTCGTGGCCGAGATGATGGTGCGCATCTCCACCTCTTTCCTGGCGATCCCCAGCGCCGTCATCGACCTGAACGACGACGCCCAGCTGGCCTCGGTGGCCAGGCGCTTCCTCGTGCCCATGCTCGACCCGCCCGGCTGATCCCCCGCTGCTCCCGCCGCGGCTCAGGACAGATGACCGGGCAGGTCGGTGAGGCGTTCGACGCGGAGCACCGTACCGTCCGCCGCCGGTGACGGTCCGCCGGTGACGAAGTCGATGCCGCGGTCCAGCCAGATGCCGGTGAGCCCGGCGAGAGCGGCCGCGTGCACGTCGCTGTCCAGCATGTCGCCCACATTGACCGCCCGCGCGGGGTCCGTACGCATCCAGCGGCAGGCGGCGGCGTAGGCGGCGGGCTTGGCGGCGCCGAGCTCGGCCGGGGTCAGCACGGCCTCGAAGTATTCGAGCAGGCCGAAGCGGGCGAGCTTGGCGCGCTGCTGCCCGGGGTCGCCGTTGGTGAGGACGGCCAGCCGCGGCCCCCGGGGCAGCCCCTTCAGGGCCTCCAGGCACGGCCGTACGTCGGGATAACTGCGCCAGGACCGCTCGAACGCGGTGAGGTAGCGCTCGGCGATCCAGGCGTCCAGCAGGTCGGGATCCTCGGGGACCGGCTCGCCGAGCAGCGGCATGAAGGCCCGCGCCCTGCGCCGGTGATGCTCGGCGAAGGAGCACTGACCGGCCAGGTACTCCCGCATGTGGCGCCCCTCCAGCGTCCACCACGCCGCCACCAGCTCCTCCGGCGCAGCCGTCGCGTCCGGCGCGGCCGAGACGATCTGCCCGATCGTCTCCATGACCGCGCTTCGGTGATCGACCAGGGTGCCGTCCAGGTCGAAGAAGATCACGTCCGTCATCGGGCGATCATCTCAGTGGCGGGGCGGGCAGTTCGACGACGATCCGGAGCCCGCCCTCGGGGCGCGCGCCGTGGCCCGGGTGGCCGGGCTCGACCGAGCCATCCCGGTCGTCACCGCGAAGGGCGTGGAGCGGGTGGCCCGCGACGGCGGGGCGTTCGCCCAGGTCGAGCTGGGAAAGATCAGGATCGACTCCGGGGCGTTCGGCAAGAACCTGGCTCTGCGGCCCGGCGACCGGGTCACGGTACGGGTCGGCGAGCGGCGTACCCAGTTGCCCCTGGGCCTCTCGGTGCTCGAACGCGCCCGCGAGCACGCGATGTTGCGCGCGCTCGGGCTCACCCGCGGGCAGTTGCGGCGGCTGCTGGCGACCGAGGCGGTGTTGCTGTCGGTGGTGGCCACCGCGCTCGGCACCGTGATCGGCCTCGGGTTCGCCTGGGTCGGCTACGAGACGCTCGTGACGCGGGCGCTCAGCGAGGCCACCATGCGGATCCCCTGGACGTCGCTCGGCCTCGTGGTCCTCGCCGCCGCCCTGGCCGGGCTCCTCGCCGCCGTCCTCCCGGCCCGCCGGGCCGCCCGGGTGACGCCGGCCGCGGGACTGTCCCTCGACTGACCTCGGGCTCTCCATGATCGGGGAGCCCGCCGCGGCCCCGGCCATACCATAAGGTACGGTATGTCGTGATCATCTGGAAGGAGATCGTTTCAGTGATGACGACGACGACCGCAGGCAAGGTACGCGGGGTCGACCAGGACGGCATCGCCGTCTTCCGGGGCATCCCGTACGCGCGGAGTCCCTTCGGGCCGCTCAGGATGGCCGCCCCGGTCCCCGCCGAACCCTGGCACGGCACCCGCGACGCCACCGGCTTCGGCCCCCGGCCGCCCCAGCCGCCGATGTTCCCCGGCATGCCCACATGGAGCTCCGCCGACGGGCTCGACTGCCTCACCCTCAACGTGTGGTCGCCCGACCCCGGCGGTTCCGGCCTCCCGGTGATGGTGTGGATCCACGGCGGCGCCTACCTCACGGGCTCGGCCGACCTCCCGGAGTTCGACGCGCGCCTGCTGGCGGGCGAGGGCGTGGTGGTGGTCTCGTTCAACTACCGGGTGGGGATGGAGGGCTTCGGCCAGGTCGACGGCGCCCCGCCGAACCGCGGGCTGCTGGACCAGATCGCGGCGCTGCGCTGGGTCCAGGAGAACATCGCCGCGTTCGGCGGCGATCCCGGCCGGGTCACGCTCTTCGGCGAGTCGGCCGGGGCCGGCTCGATCGCCTGCCTGATGACGATGCCTTCGGCCGCCGGGCTGTTCCGGCGGGCGATCGCGCAGAGCGTGCCCGGCCTGTTCATCACTCCTGAACTGGCCGCCCGCGTCACCGCGGCCGTGCGCGCGCGGCTGGGCGGCGCGTCGCCGTACGAGAGCGCGCCGGAGGCGCTGATCACGGCGGCGAACGCGGTGGTCGCCGAGGAGTTCGCGGCCGAACCCCGCCGCTGGGGGGCGTTGGCGTTCGCGTCGATCCCGTTCCTGCCGGTGGTGGACGGAGACGTCCTGCCCTCGCTGCCGTGGCCGGCCCTGGCCGCCGGCGCCGCCCGGGACGTGGACCTGGTCGTGGGGTTCAACAAGGACGAGTTCGCCCTCTTCCTCGCCTCGGACCCGACGCCGGACGACCTGCTCGGCCACCGGTTCGACGCGGCCCTCGCGACGCTGGCCCCGCCGGGCGCGGACGCGGCCTACCGCGCCGCGCTCCCCGGGGCGTCCGTCCGGGAGTTGTACGGCAGGCTCATGTCCGACTGGCTGTTCAGGATGCCGAGCGCGTTGCTGGCCGATGCGCACGCCGGGCGCACCTTCGCGTACGAGCTGGCGTGGTCGCCCACCCCGCTGGGCGCGTGCCACGGCCTGGACGTGCCGCTGACGTTCGGCACCCTGGACACGCCGCTGGGCACGATGCTGACCGGCGGCGCCCCCGAGGCGGAGACGCTCTCGCGGCGGTTCCTTACGGCGTGGACCCGGTTCGCGGCCACCGGCGACCCCGGCTGGCCCCGCCACGAGCCCGGGACGGCCATCACCCACGTCTTCGACGTCCGTCCCTCGGACGTGTCCGACCCGGAGGCGTCGTCCAGGGCGCTCTGGTCCACCACCGGCATCACCGTGACGGGCTGAACGATCATGGCAGGCAAACGCGACTGGCTGGAGACCGGGCTCGGCCTCCTGACCACGGACGGCGCCCGCGGGCTGACCATCGAGCGGCTGTGCGGCGAGCTCAACCTCACCAAGGGCTCCTTCTACCACCACTTCAAGGGCATGACCGGCTTCAAGCGGGATCTGCTCGAACACTTCGAGGCCGAGCACACCACCCGCTTCATCGCCGCGGCCGACAACTCCGGCGGGCACCCCCAGAACAGGCTGAACCTCCTGCTCGACCTCGTCCTGGACGACAACGGCGGCAGCCAGGACCTGGAGATCGCCATGCGCTCCTGGGCCCTCCAGGATCCCGACGTACGCGCCGTGCAGGAGCGGGTCGACCGGACCCGCGTGGAGTACCTGCGTACCCTGTGGCGCGACCTCGGCGGCCGGGAGTCCGATGTCACTCCCATGGCCAAGCTGCTCTACCTGATCCTCGTCGGCGCCCAGCAGATCATCCCGCCCGTCCCCGCGGGCGAGCTGCGCGACATCTACCTGCGGGCCCTGCGGCTCGTCCCTCAGGAGAACGGGGATGAGATCTCATGACGGGACAACCCGCGAGCACGGCGGCCCGGTGGGTCCCACGGCTGATGATCGCCACCGCGCTGCTCCACTTCGTCTGGGCCTTCGTCCAGCCGAACGCCTGGGCCGCGATCGCCGCCGACGGCTTCTGGCGTGGCGTCGCCGACACGGACGCCGCCGACTACTCCGCGCGCGAGTCGAGCGTCTGGTTCATGGTCTCCGGCGTCGCCCTCCTGGCTCTGGGCACGCTCGCCCGGCACGTCCTCCGCACGACCGGCCGGCTGCCCGCCCAGCTCGGCTGGTACCTGGTGGCCATCGGCCTCGCGCTGTGCGTGCTCTACTTCCCCGTCACCGGCGGCTGGCCGCTGCTCGCGATCGGGCTGCTCAGCCTCGTGGCCGCGCGCGGCACCGGCTGACCGGACGCGAGGGCTGACCGAATCCATGAACAAACTGATCAAGGCCGCTCTCGTGCTGGCCGCGACGTCGATGCTCGCCACGGGCGTGTGGGCCCGGGCAGACCCGGCGAGCTTCGCCGTCTGGGCCGGCTGGCCGAACCACGTGCACTTCCTGCACGACGCGGGCGTGTTCCAGATCGGCATCGGGTTGATGCTGCTGTGCGCGCTGCGCTGCCGCGACGTCGTGGCGGTGGTGCTGGCGGGCTTCACGTTCACCAACACCTTCCACGCCTACAACCACGCCGTCGATCTCGGCCTGGGCGGCAACGCCTCCGACCCGTGGGTGCTCCTGCTGGTCTCCCTGGTCGGCGCGGCCGGGCTCGTCGCCAGGCTGCGCGTCCTCCGTCACCGCGGGAGGCGCCGGGCCGGCCCGCCGAAGAAGGAACCGTACGCATGAACGTCCTGCTCGCCGGTGCCACCGGCACACTGGGCTCGGTCCTGGTCCGCCAACTGCTCGACGCCGGGCACTCGGTGCTGGGCATCACGAGGTCCGAGGCGGGGGCGAGACGCGTCGCCCAGGCGGGCGGCGTCCCCGTGGTCGCGGACGTGATGGACCGGGAGAGCCTGCTGGCCGCGCTCGACGGCGTACGGGCGCACGCCGTGGTGCACCAGGCCACCGCGATCACCGGCCTGCCGCTGTTCCACCGCGCCCTCTACGCGACCGACGCCCTCCGCGACCGCGGCACCGCCCACCTCGTCGAGGCCGCGGGGGTGGTCGGCGCGCGCAGGTTCGTCACCCAGTCGTTCTTCCTCGGGTACGGCTACCGCGACCACGGCGACGACCT
Source organism: Nonomuraea spiralis (assembly GCF_014648435.1). GTDB lineage: Bacteria > Actinomycetota > Actinomycetes > Streptosporangiales > Streptosporangiaceae > Nonomuraea > Nonomuraea spiralis. The sequence continues at coordinate 210,617 of NZ_BMRC01000005.1, read as the reverse complement.
CGTCACCGAGGACCGGCCGTTCGCGGAACCCGGGCAGGGCGCCTTCGACCCGCACATGCGGTCGATGCGGGCCAACGAGGAGCAGGTGTTCGCAGCCCCGGGGATCGACGGGATCTCCCTTCGCTACGGCATGTTCTACGGGCCGGAGCCGTCCACCAGGAAGCTGATGGACATGACCAGGAAGCGCCTGCTTCCGGTGCCGGACCCCGCGGGCACGGTCTCGCTGATCCACATCGAGGACGCCGCCTCGGCCGCGGTGTCGGCCCTGGAACGCGGCACGCCGGGCCGTCCGTACAACATCGCCGACGATCGTCCCGTCCGCTTCGACGTCTATGTCAGGGCGCTGGCGCGGGCGGCCGGCGCGCCTGTCCCGTGGGCGGTGCCGGGCGGGCTGCTGCGCGCGATGCCGTACATGCACGCGCTGATGGTCGGCACCCGCATCAGGATCAGCAGCGAACGGGCGAAACGCGAGCTCGGCTGGACACCCCGCTACCCGTCCTACCGCGCAGGGCTCGCCACCTGCTGAGCCGCGGCCGTCCGCCCTCTCCGCCGGACGGCACCCGCCCGCTCGGCGTCCTAGCCGCGCTTGGGCCAGATGAGGCCCTGATCGGTCCAGACGACACCCTTGTTGCGGCAGAGGCAGAAGGGGTGGCCGACGGGGTCGGTGTAGACGCGCCAGCCGTAGCCGTTGGGGCCGATGGAGTCCTGCTTCAGGGACGCGCCGAGGGCCAGGACGCGGCTCTGCTCGGCCTCGACGTCGTCGACCTCGAAGTCGAGGTGGAACTGCTTGGGATGCTCGCTGTCGGGCCACTGCGGGGCGCGGTAGTCCTCCACCGGGTTGAAGGCCAGCTCGATCTCGCCGAACTGGATACCGGCCCAGTTCTCGTGGCTGCCCTCCTTGATCGGGCGACCCGTCACCTCGGAGTAGAAGGCGGCCAGTTTCATCGCATCCGGGCAGTCGATGATGAAGTCGGTGAGTCGCAACATCCCGCGATCCTGCCACAAGATCGAATGCCCAGGACGTCGAGACAGGCCCTACCCGAGGAATTCCCGCAGCGACCGTGGCCGGCGGCCCAGGAGGTCGGACACGGTCGTGGTCGTGCTCGCCCAGCGTCCGTCCCCGATCTGCGCCATGAGCTCGGCCAGGTCACGGGCGGCGGGGGCGGGCATGCCGCGCTTCTCCAGGCGCGCGGCGGCCTCCTCGACCGGCAGGTCCACATACCGTACGGTCCGGCCGGACGCGCGGGTGAGCTCGGCGGCGATCTCGTCATGGGTGTAGGCCGCCGGCCCGGTGAGCTCGTACGTGGCGTCGGCCCCCACGGGACGCGTGAGCAGCACGGCCGCCACCGCCGCGATGTCACGCGCGTCGATGTAGCCGACCCTGCCCCTGCCGTACGAGCCGAAGATGCGTCCCTCCTCGTCGACGTCGCCCGCGAGGTTCTGCATGAAGCCGACGGGCGCCAGGATCGACCACGGCACCCCCGACGCCTTGAGATGGTCGTCGACCCGTCCGTGCATGCCGAATCCGAGCAGGCTGCCCGACGTCACACCGCGTACGGAGACGGTCACCACCTGCGCCGCGCCCGCGGCCGCCGCGTGATCGACGACCGCCCGGTGGGCCGCCACGAAGCCCGGCCACTGCGCGCTGTTGAGAAAGAGCCTGTCGCCCGGCTCGACCGGAATGCTCTCCGGCCGCTCCAGGTCGCCGACCACGTAGTCGCAGCCCAGGTCCTCGCCCAGGTCCTCGCCCTGGTCCGCACGCCGCACGACGGCCCGCGCCGCGCCACCCAGTTCCCCGATCAGCGCACGCCCGATCGTACCCGTCGCGCCCGTCACCACGATCATCACGAACCTCCTGAGCAGAACGTCCCGTTCCAGCTTAACCGGAAGATCGTCATCCACTTGAATCGTCGGGCACTCCGTACCGGGCGGCGAGGGCGGCGGCGCGGTCGCGCAGGGAGGTGCGCAACCACTGCGGGGACAGGGCTTCCGCGCCCATGCCGAGCTGCCACAGCGCCCATTCGGCGTGCCGCGCGTCCTGGAAGGTCAGCTCCAGGCGCAGCCGGCCGTCCGGGTCGCTCTCCTCGGCGAGGACGGTCAGCGCGGTGCCCACCAGTTCCTCCCGCCGCGCCGGGTCCATCCGCACCAGGACGGTGACCTGGTCGCCACCGGCCCGGAAGCGGGTGCCGCGTTCCTGCCAGGCGCGGTCCAGATCGACCCGGTCCGGTCGCTGCGCGGGTTCGGGAAGCTCCTCGGCGGCGGAGATCCGCGACAGCCGGTAGGTGCGGTCCTCGCCGGACCTCGTGGCCAGCAGGTAGCCCCGGTCCCGTACGGTGACCAGGCCGATCGGGTCCACCGTGCGCCACTGCGGGGCCTGGTCGAGGGCCGCGTACCGGATGCGCAGCCGGTGTCCGGCGAACACCGCGCGCAGGACCTCGGCCGCGACGGCGTCAGGCACCTCCTCGTCCACCAGCCGGCGCGAGAGGAGATCGGTCTCCGGGTCGATGAGCAACCGCCCGGCCGCGCCGGCCGCGGTGTTCCGGTAGCTGTCGGGGAGCGCGTCGACCACCTTGAGCATCGCCGAGGCCAGGGCCGAGCCGAGCCCGAACGCCTGCGCGCCGCGCCGCGATCCGGCGACCAGCAGGGCCAGGGCCTCGTCGTGGTTCAGCCCGGTCAGCTCGGTACGGAAGCCGGGCAACAACGCGAACCCGCCGTGCCGTCCGCGTTCGGCGTAGACCGGGACGCCCGCCGCGGACAGTGCCTCGATGTCGCGCAGCACGGTACGGGTGGACACCTCCAGCTCGCGGGCCAGGGCCGCCGCGGACAACCGGCCGTGCTGCCGCAGCAGCAACACCAGGGACACCAACCGGTCGGCACGCATACGAAAACCCTAAAGGCATACACGACACAAGATGTCGTGATTTGCCGGGAGGCTTGTCCACATGACGACGACGGCGGTCATCGAGCCGTCGGACGTCCTGATGTCGACTATTCGAACGGAGCTGATATGGCAATGGAGCGAACGGCGGTCAACCCGTGGGCATGGTCGGTGGAGATGGGCTACAACCAGGGCGAACTCGTCTCCGGGAACACCCGGACCCTGTACTGCTCCGGGCAGACCGCGATGAGCGGCGAGGGCAAGCCCCAGCACGCCGATGACATGGCGGCACAGCTGGCGCTGAGCCTCGACAACCTGGAGGCGGTGCTCGGCGAGGCCGGCATGTCCCTCGCGGACCTCGTCCGGCTGAACGTCTACACCACCGACGTCGACCGGCTCTTCGAGCACTACGGCGTGCTGGCGGCCCGGCTGGGCGCGGCCGGGGTGGCGCCGTCCACCACGATGCTCGGGGTGACCCGGCTGGCGATCCCCGGCCTGATGGTCGAACTTGAGGGCACCGCCGTCGCCTGACCCGGCCGGGCGATCGGCGCTTGACCAATCGGACCGCAGTCCGTTAACTTGAGGACTCTACTCGGACTGCGGTCCGCTTAATGTCTCGCGGCAGGAGATCGCCCATGCTCAAGAAGATGATCCTGGCCGGCCTGGCCGGCACGGTGGCCCTCATGACACTCGGAACGGCCGGTTCGTACGCCGACTCGCGCCCCGACCAGACCGTCTACCACAGCCACAAGGAAGGAGGCTCGCCCTGCGAAGGGCTTGAGGGATGCACGTTCGTACAGCTGAAGGGTGACCCGAGGACCGGGGCCTCGGAGGCCATGTTCACCCTGAAGGCCGGCACCCCCTTCCCGCCGCACTGGCACACCAGCCCCGAGCACGTCGTCGGGGTCTCCGGGGTCATGTTGTGGCACGTCAAGGGGCGAAAGACATACCGGGTCGGCGCGGGCGACTACCTGTACTACCCGTCGAAGGCCGTGCACTGGGGCAAGTGCGCACCGGGCGCCGACTGCGTCTACTACGTGTACGACTCCAAGCCCTACGACTTCCACCCCGCCGAACGCAAGTAGACGGAAGCAGGGAGGGCCCGAACCGGACGTGGCCGGTTGTGGACGCCGTCGGCCCGGTGACGGCGGGCGGGGGCGGGTGGATGCTGGGGGACCCGCGGACCGGCCGCGCGTCCGCTCACCCCAGACGGAAAGCACGATCATGGCCATTCCCGGCAGAGATCCCCAGCCCCCGACCGAGCTGACCCGGCTGCTCAACGAGGCCGTCGCCCGGACCATCCCGGACCAGAAGAGCGACCCCGAGTGGGCCTTGGCCGGCCCGGACCAGAAGGTGGACTTCGACGCCTCCTACCAGGTGGACAAGCCGGGCAGCGAGGTCCCGGTCTGGAGCCTGCGCCCGTACGCCTTCCTGGAGGCTCCCGAAACCCGCCCGTACACGGTCAACCCGAGCCTGTACCGCAACGCGCAACTCAACATGAACTGCGGCCTGTACGAGGTCGTACCGGGCCGGGTGTACCAGATCCGCGGGGGCGACCTGGCCAACATCAGCTTCCTGGAAGCGGCCGGGACCGACGACATCGTGGTGGTCGACCCGCTCGGCTGCATGGAGACCGCCGCCTCCGCCATGCAGGTGTACCGCTCGTACCGAGGCCAGTCCAAGCGCATCGCGGCCGTGATCCACACCCACTGCCACGTCGACCACTACGGCGGCGTACGCGGCCTGTTCCGTGACGACGACGAGCTGGCCTACGCGAAGATCTTCGCCCCGGAGGGGTTCATCGAGCACGCCGTCAGCGAGAACGTCTACGCCGGCAACGCCATGTCACGGCGGGCGGAGTTCATGTACGGCGCGCTGCTGCCACGGGGCGAGAAGGGCCAGGTGGACGCCGGTCTGGGCAAGGCGGTCCCGGTGGGCGGCACCGTCAGCCTGCTGACGCCCACCTGCACCATCGACTCCTCCCTCGACGGCCTGACCATTCCCGTGGGGCCGCTGGAGATCACCTTCCAGCTCACCCCGGGCACCGAGGCGCCGGCCGAGATGAACTTCTACATCCCCGCCTACCAGGCGCTGTGCATGGCGGAGAACGCCACCCCGACCCTGCACAACCTCTACAGCCTGCGCGGCGCCCAGGTACGTGACGCCAAGGTCTGGTCGAACTACCTGCGCGCCACGATCGACCTGTACGGCCAGGACGCCAAGTACCTGTTCGCCAGCCACTTCTGGCCCCGCTCGGCCGGCGACAGCGGCACCGAGATCGTGGACTTCCTCACCAGCCAGGCCGACATGTACCGCTTCCTGCACGACCAGGCGTTGCGGCTGGCCAACAAGGGCTACACCATGATCGAGATCGCCGAGGACCTCCAGCTTCCCGACAGCCTGGGCAAGCAGTGGTACAACCACGGCTACTACGGCACCGTCAACCACGACCTGAAGGCCGTCTACCAGCGCTACCTCGGCTGGTACGACGGCAACGCCGCCCACCTGCACACGCTGCCGCCGGAGAAGGTCGCCCGCCGGTACGTGGACGCGATGGGCGACGCGCTGACGGTGGTGAAGCGGGCCGAGGTCATCTGGGAGAACAAGGCGGCGACGGTCGAGGACTACCGGTGGGCGGTCGAGATGCTCAGCCATGTCGTCTTCGCCGACCCGCACTACGAGGACGCCCGACTGCTGGAGGCCGCCTTCCTGGAGCAGCTCGGCTACCAGGCCGAGAGCGGCCCCTGGCGCAACTACTACCTCGCGGCGGCGTGGGAGTTGCGCGTGCGTCCCGTCCCCGCGCCCAAGGGGAAGAAGAAGGAGAAGGAGAAAGCCAAGGCGCACTCGATCATCAGCCCCGACGTGATCGACGCGATGCCGCTGGACATGGTCTTCGACTACATGGGCATCCGGCTCGACGGTCCCGCCGCCGCCAAGGTGCCGCAGCCGCCGTTCATCCAGATCCACGTCACCGACGACCCGACGGTCGAGGGCGGCGACGCCGACCTCGACCTGCGGGTACGCAACGGTGTGCTGGTCTGCACGCAGCTCAGCCCGGCGGCCACCCGGGACGACCCGCCGAGCGCCGTCTACCGCATGACCCGCGCCGGCGTCAACGCCTGGACCCTCGGCACCGCCCCGAAGGACCTCGGCCCCGCCGACCTGACCGTCCTCCAGGGGACGATCAAGCCGATCTCCGACCTGAACGCCCTGCTGGAGTCCTTCGAGCCGACCTTCCCCCTCACCCTGCCCTGACGTCCCGGCGGCGACGCCGCGACGACGGCGCGGCGACGGTCTCGTGGCGCGGGAAAACCGGTTGAACGTCCCTTTCGCGTTCCCCTAGATTGTCTGCCGCCCATCGCAGTGAGGACAGAGGACATACCCGCGTGACCCCGCCTGCTCTTCAGACCTGACACTTTCTTCCGTTCACCTTCAGACCGGCGTCGCCGCCGGTTCCGCCGGGCTGCCCGCGTGCGCCCGGTCATACAGCGTTTGAGGCCGCGCGTAATCGGTCTCGTGTCAGGTCTAGAGAGATCATGTCTTCACAACCTCATATCGTGCTGCCCTGGGTCGTCCGCCGGACCGGGCTGCCGCTGCTGTCGCTGCGGTGCGTGGACTGCCGGTCGCGGTCCGCCACCGTCGGCGAGGGCAGGTTCCGCGTCAACGCCAACGGCAAGCTGCTGGACGTGTGGCTGCTGGTCCGCTGCGTGTCCTGCGACCGTACGAGCAAGCTCACCCTGCACGATCGGGCGCCGGTCAGGTCCTTCGATCCGGTCGAGCTCGACGGCTACCACGCCAACGATCCGGAGCTGGTGGCGTCCAGGCTGGTGGACCCGCTGCTCGCCCGGCGCAACCGCTTCACCCTCGACTGGAAGGGGGTCTGGCGGCTGGACACGCCGTCGGCCTGGCTCGACCAGGCGTGGCCGGTCCAGGTGGAGGTCACGTTCCAGGATCCGGTGCCGGTGCGCCCGGACCGGCTCATCGCGCGGGAACTCGGCCTCAGCAGGAACGAGGTGCTACGCCGGGTCAAGTGCGAGATCCCGCTGCATCGTCCGACGAGCACCGGGTTCACCTTCATGGTGATCGCCGCCGACTAGCGGGCACGTAGCCGCTGTCGGGCGGGCCGGAGGCTGAGAACCTCCGGCCCGTACGCGCCCGGCCCGACGAGCACCGCCGGGACAAAACGTACTATATTCAGAGAATGGTGAAACTAGCCGGCAATCTGCGCCGTCCGGACGCGGAGCTCCGATTCGCCGACAGGGGCGGGGACGGCCCGGTGGTGGTGTTCACGCACGGCGCCGGCATGGACCACACGATGTTCGAGGCCCAGGCCGACGCCCTCGGGCGGGCAGGACACCGTACGGTCCTGTGGGACCTGCGGGGACACGGCGAGTCCGCGCTGCACCCCGGCGCGCGCTTCACGGCGGCCGGCGCGCTCGCCGACCTGGCCGCCCTGTTCGACGAGCTCGAACTCGACCGTCCCGTGCTCGTGGGGCACTCGCTCGGGGGCAATCTCTCCCAGACGTTCGTACGCGAGCACGCGGGACGGGCCGGCGGGCTCGCCGTCCTCGACTCGACCTGGAACACCGGCCCGCTGAGCGGCGTCGAACGCCTCGGGCTCGGCCTGTCCGTCCCCATGCTCAGGCTGATCCCGGCCGCCGGACTGCCCGGTCTCATGGCACGCGCCTCCGCCGTCTCGCCCGAGGCCGTCGCGCGGATCGAGGCGACGTTCAGGCGTATGCCGAAAGCCGCTTTCCTGGACGTCTGGCGCGCGACCGTCTCGCTCGTCTCGCCCGACCCGGCCTACCGTACGCCGGTGCCCCTGGGGTTGATCAGGGGGGCCGAGGACCGTGCGGGCAACATCGCCGCGGCGATGCCGCGATGGGCACGGGCGGAAGGCGTCTTCGAGCAGGTCGTCCCCGGCGCGGGCCATGTCGTCACCCTAGACGCCCCGGACGCGACCTCGCGAGCGCTCCTGCGCCTGCTGGAACAGTGGCGGCTCGACGACGCCCGCGACGACGCCCGCGACGATGCCCGCGACGAGCGGAGCGCCGGGTGATGGACGAGGAGCAGACGCGGTTCGTCGACGCGATGGGCGACACGCTGGCGTCCTGGAACCTGCCACGGGCCACCGGCCGCGTCTACGGGTATCTGCTGCTGCGCGGGGAGCCGTCCACGTCCGAACGCCTGCGCGCCGACCTCGCGCTCAGCGCGGGGGCCGTGAGCACCTCGACACGGGAACTGGTCTCCTGGGGGCTGGCCAGGACGATCGCCCAGCCCGGCAGCCGCCGCCTGCTCGTCGAGGCCGCCGGCGGGTTCGAGCAGCTCCTGTCCGCGAGCCACGTACGCGCCCGCGCGTTCATCCGCACCCTGCGCGCGGCGCAGGAACTCACGGACGACGACCGGGCCGCACGACGCCTCCGGGACGTCACGGACCTCTTCGCCGCGTACGTCGAGGCGGGCGAACAGATGCTCCGCAGACACACTCAGACCTGAGCCCGACCGGTCTGCTCCGGCCGCCGGGATCAACCTCTCAGCCGGTGTGAAGGACCCGGAAATGGCCGGGCCGCGCCGGGTCCCGTTCGACGACCTGGATCGGCGGCCAGGCCCACTGCCAGACGCCGATGCCGGGCGTACGGGAGAACCGGATCTGCCCGCGGGTGCCCTCGACCGCGACCCGCGGCCAGGCTTCGGCGACGCGATCCCGGTCCGTACCGTGGGAACGCAGCACCTCGGCCAGGACGGCGACCGTGTCGTAGCCCTCGAAGGCGACGAAGGACGGCGATTCGGCCAGCCGTTCGCGGAGGGCCGTCTCGACCCGGGCCCCGAACGGGCCGAGGCGTTCGGGCAGGTAACGCAGGAACGGGATCGCGGCGCCGTCGTCGCCCAGCAACTCCGCCCATTCGGCGAACTCCGGCTGCCCGGCCGGCGCGCCGATCAGGATCCCGGCGAGCCGCCGGTCGCGGCGGACGCACTCGACGATCGGGACCGCCGGCTCCGGATGCCCGACCAGCAGAAGGAGGGCCGTCGCGCCGTCGCCGGCGAGTTCGTCGCACACGGCCTCGGGGGTGAGCGTGCCCATGTCGAGTTCGAGGACGGTGCCGCCGCGTACGGCGAGGTGGTCCCGCAGGATGCGGGTCCCGGACGCCCAGTAGACACTCGGCTGGGCGGCCACGGCGATCCGCGTGTGGCCCGCGCCGAGGAGGAAGTCGGCGTAGATCCGCCAGCCCCGGGACTGCGCGGGGGCGAGGCGCGCCACCCGTTCCGTCGGCTGCTCGGTGAGCGCGTCGAGCACCGCCGACGAGCACAGGAACGGCAACCCGAGGGCGTCGGCCCTGGCGGCGGCGGCGCGGGCGACGACGCTGTGGTACTCCCCCGCCACGGCGGCCACACCGAGACCGGCCAGCTCGTCCACGGCCGCCGCGGCCCTCAGCGGATCCGCCGCGGTGTCCCGGACCACCAGTTCGAGCGGCCGTCCGGCGATCCCGCCGGTGTCGTTGACGTCGCGGACGGCCAGTTCGAGGCCGGCGAGCAGGTGCCGGCCCGCCTCGACCCAGCCGGGGCGGGTCAGCGGGGCGAGAGCGCCGATCCGTACAGGTGGTCCGCCGGTCCGGCCCGTACCCGGCGGTGGTGGTGGGGTGTTCATACGTTGGCGTCTCCCGTGTGGTGATTCCTTGCAGTATGCCGCGAAGATCCCTTCTCGGCGGTCACGCTGAAGTGGGTTCCTTCCTCGGCGGTCACGCCGAGGAAGGCCGTTCCGCCGCGCGGTCCGGTGATCGACGGTCCGCTGATCGACGGTCCGGCGATCGACGGTCCGCGCACAGGAACGGCCCCTGACCACGATCGTGATCAGGGGCCGGTCGTTCGGTGCGGGCCTCTTCGGCTCAGGCGACCCGCTCGTCGACGCCCACGGCGCCGACGCCGGAGCCGAGCCGGCCGCAGACGCCCTGCGACTGACCGGAGCCGCCCGGCGCGAGGGTGACCCACTCCCCTACGACGTCGGGCGCCCAGCCGCAGGTGACCACGGCCCGGAAGCGCCAGGTCTGGCCCGTGGGATTGCTGCACATCGCGATGCCGAGGTAGTTGTCGTTGTTGTGCACGAAGGTGTCGCAGTCGAGGACGGTGGCGGCCGACGCCGGCGCGGTGAACCCGAGCGACAGCAGCGTGACGGCTCCGACGACGACCGCCGCGACCTGCTTGGTCCTGAGCATTGCCCCTCCTGGAGAAGTAGTTGAATGTCACTTTGCGTCATAGAGCGTACGCAAAGAGTGGCCAGGAGGGAACTCTCCGTCCCGCCGGATCGCCGGGTGGCGTTGCTGCCGGGGGTTGAGAAGGGGCTGGTAGCCGCCTTTCGGACGGATGGCGCGTACCGGTCACGCGGTGCCTGCCGCCGACGGGCGTGACCGGCCGCTTCCCGTCCATGGGCGCTCGCCGGGGACGGGGATGGCGGGGGCGAGGTCGTACAACAGTCGTTGTGAACCCCGGTAGACGGCGGTCAGCAGTGGCGGGGCCGCCTCCAGCTCGGCGGCCAGCGCGTCGAGCGCGGCGGGCAGTTCCACGTCCCCGGCCGCGACCGCGACGCAGGCGCAGCCGGGCAGTTCGGCGGCCAGTGGCCGGATGGTCCCGGTGAACAGGGCGGCGACCGGGTCCGGGACCACCTCCTCGCGTACCGCGTCCATGACGAGCGCGGCGACACTGCGCAACTGGGGGAAGCGGACCGCGGCGGCGAACATGGTCTCGTGCACCAGCTCCGCGCCCGGCCCGGGACGGGCCACGACCCGCAGGTGCCGCGGGGTCAGCGGGAGCCAGTTCCAGTCGATGGTGTCGGCGTCGGCCACCACCACGTCGTCACGGTCGTCGGTCAGCGCCCGCAGGAGCGCGGCGTCGGTGTGCCCGCACAACAGCAGCGTCGCGGGAGGAAGGGCGCGGTCGGGGGCCGGTAAGAGGGGCGGCGCGGGCGTGAGCCGCAGCCGCATCACCTGCTCAAGGCCGGCCACCTCGCCCCCGTCGCTCCCCCGCCGGCCGGAGTGACCCTTCGGGCCGGGGGCGAGATCGGCGCCGTCCGGCGCGGGCACAGGGCCGTTGCGAGCGGGACCGTTGAGGGGAGGGACGGCCGGGGCTGGGGCGATTGGGGCCGGGGCGGTCGGAGCCGGGGCGGTCGGAGCCGGGGCGGTCGGAGCCAGGGCGGTCGGAGCCAGGGCGGTCGGAGCCAGGGCGGTCGGGGCCAGGACGGTTCGGGCTGAGGTGGGTGGGGTGGAGCCGTTCGGGGATGGGGGCCAGCGGCCGTCGGCGAGCGGGGAGCTCACGGTGGCGGTGGGGACGATGGCCCGGACCAGCTCGGCGGCGTCCTCGCGGGCCCCGCACTCCACGAAGACCTCGGCCCCGCGGGCGGACAGCACGGTGATGGCCTGGTGGAAGTGGACGGTGACCACCATGGCGTTGGCCGTCACGGCGACCGGGTCGTCGTCCGCGGTGAGCATGCGCCGCAACGTCGGCGAGAACACCGGCCAGCGCGCCGCCGCCGCCTCGACACCGCGCAGGCGGCGTCTCAGGCCGGTGGCCGCGGCGGCGACGGCGGGCGTGTGAGCGGGGTGCGGCGCCTGAAGCTCCCCACCTGTCCAGCCCTGCTGCTCCGCGCTTGTCCGGTGCGGTTGGTCGGTGGTGGTCCAGCCCAGTTGCTCGGCGATTCGTGCCGCCAGCGGCATCACCTCTCGTGGCCCGGACAGTACGCACTGATGCGGGCTGTTGTCGCAGCCGACCACGAGATCGGGATGGTCGAGCAGGCCGACCAGGTGCCGTCCGCGTACGGCGGACACGCCGAGGGGCATCATCGTGCCGTCCCAGCCCAGTTCGGTCAGCGCGCGGCTGCGTTCGCACGCCAGGCGCGCGCCGTCGCGCACACTCAGGACGCCGGCCGCCACCAGGGCCCACAGCTCGCCGAGCCCCTGGCCCACCAGCGCGTACGGCTGGAGGCCCTCCCGCGCCAGGGCGTCGAAGGTGGCTGACGACACCGCCATCAAGGCCAGATAGTGGGCCTCGGGGCCGGGCGGGCGGGGGGCGTCCGGCGTGAGGAGGTACGCGCCGACCTGCGAGGCGCCGTACTCGGCGGCGACGGCGTCGATCTCCGACAGGAGCGCCGGGACGGCCGGCGTATCGGCGGCGAGGGCCGTCAGTGCGCCTGAGGGGGGAATGGCTACGCTGCCCGGGAATACCGCGACGACTTTGCTGCGCATGCAGCCCCTTCCTGGAGCGGGCTTCGCGACACACAAGGAAGGACCGGCATGGGGTACGGCCATGAGAGCTGCCGTACCTCATCGCCGGCCCGTTCGGCCGAACGACTGATACCGCTCGCACACCATGAGTAGTCGTTCCATCGCGACACGTCACCCTATCGCCGGAGAAACTCGCCTATAGCCGCCCTCACCTCTTGTAATGGCGAAATGCGGCCTTTGCGGCGTTCCTCATAACGGCGATCATCAACCGCCCTCCGCTCGCGCGCCCGTATGGCATCGCCCGGAAGGGCGCGCCGGGTTCGGGGGCCGGCGCGGCCTTCGCAGGGGGTCAGCGGGTGGTGATCTCGCCGGCGGACAGGTTGCCCCAGGTGTGGTTGGCGGCCTTGACGACCAGGCGGACCCGGGTGGTCGTGACGGGGCGGGAAGCGGCACCGAGCGGCGTTCGACCGTGGCGGTGTTGCTCGCCCAGGTGATCGCCGCGCCGGCCGCCTGGGTCACCCAGGCGGAGCCGTTCCAGGTCTGGACGTCGAGGGAGGTGATGCCCTGGCCCTGGCCGAAGTGGGTGGCCAGGACTCCTTGGGAGGTGACGGTCGGGCGCCCGAGTTACTAATTAATCAAGGTTTAATATCTTGCCTGAAGAGGGTCAGGTCAAGAGGGAGATCCACGTCGTAGAGAAGCTCGTCCACGTGGTTGAGCGCGTGCCGTACGGCGCCGAGCACCACGGCCTGGTCGGCGAGCGTGGAGATCGCCACGGCGGGCGGTTCGAGGCACAGCGGGTCCAGGTGCCGCCGCAGGGGCTCCATGAGCACGTCGCCCGAGCGCGAGACGCCGCCGCCCACCACCACGAGGTCGGGGTCCACGGTCAGCACGATGGCGGCGATGCCCTCGGCCAGGTCGTGCGCGTACTGCTCGATCGCCCACCGGGCGGCGGGGTCGCCCTCCCTGGCCGCGGCGAAGACCAGCCCGGCCACCTCCTCCGGCGCGGCGTCGGGGGCGAAGCGCGCCAGGTGGTCGGGGGCGCGGTGCCAGCCGATCAGGTGCAGCGCGCCGATCTCCCCGGCCATGCCGCGCCCGCCGCGGTGCAGCTCGCCGCGGATCAGCATCCCGGCGCCGGTGCGTACGCCCGACAACACGAACAGCACGTCGTCGACCTCGCGGGCCACGCCGGCCCACCGCTCGGCCAGGGCCGCGAGGTTGCAGTCGTTCTCCACCAGGATCCGGCAGCGGTAGTCGCGGCCGACCTCGGCCGCCAGGTCCAGGCCCGTCCACTCGGGCAGCCCCACGCACAGGCGGACCGTGCCGGACTCGCTCACCACGCCGGTGGTGCCCACGGCCACCGACAACACCTGGTCCTCGGTGACGCCGGCCTCCCGCAGCGCGGCCGCCATCGTCGCGCGTACGGCCGCCAGCCGTTCGGCCCTGCCGTAGTCGGCGTGGACGCGGGTGAAGCCGAGGCCGACGGCGTTGCCCTCCAGGTCGCACACCTGGGCGCGGACGCTGGACGATCCGATGTCGACGCCGATCACGTAGCCGGTCGCGGCCCGGAAGCGGTAGAGGCGGGCGGGCCTGCCCATCTGGCCGGCCTCGGGCGCCACCTCCTCCAGCCATCCCTGGCCGTACAGCTCCTCGACCAGGCCCTCCACGGTGGGCCTGGACAGCCCGGCGCGGCGGGCGAGGTCGGTGAGCGGGACCACGCCCGCAGCGCGGACCGCCCGCAACGTGGCGATCATGTTGATCCGCCGCAAGCGATGTGCGTCGCTTCCCTGGAGCGCGACCTTCCGCATGGACCCCCCTTGACAGTGCTGCCTGGCGACCAATACAAACAGGGACTAATAAAAACAGCTTTAATTACTAAGTGGCAAACCGGAAGGACATCGATGTCGGAACCCGACGTCACGCTCGCCGTGGCAGGCGCTGGGCTGCGAAGCATCATCTACGCCCGCCGAGCCCTGACGAGCGGGCGGGCGAGGATCGTGGCCGTCGCGGAACCTGATCCGCGCCGCCGCGCCGCCTTCGCCGCCGAGCACGGCATCGCGCCCGCCAACGTCTTCGCCGACTGGGCCGACCTGCTGGCGGCGGGCAAGCTGGCCGACGCCATCATCATCGGCACCCAGGACCGCATGCACGTCGAACCCGCCGTCGCCGCGGCCGACCTCGGCTACCACATCCTGCTGGAGAAGCCGATGGCCCCGACCGAGGCGGAGGCCGGCCGCATCGCCGAGGCCGCCGAACGCAACGGGGTCCTCCTGGCCGTCTGCCACGTCATGAGGTACACGCGCTACACCCGGGCCCTCAAGTCGCTGATCGACGAGGGCGCCGTCGGCCAGATCATGAACATCCAGCACCTGGAGCAGGTCGGCTGGTGGCACCAGGCGCACTCCTTCGTCCGCGGGAACTGGCGCAACGAGGCGGAGTCGGCGCCGCTGCTGCTGGCCAAGGCCTGCCACGACCTCGACTGGATGGCCTACATCAAGGGCAGTCTGCCGCAACGGGTGTCCTCCTTCGGCGATCTCGTCTACTTCCGCAAGGAGCAGGCGCCGGCCGGCGCCACGGACAACTGCCTGGACTGCCCGGTGGAGGCCACCTGCCCGTACTCGGCCAGGCGCCTCTACCTGGGCTGCCTCGGCGACCCGGAGAAGGAATGGTGGCCGCTGTCGGCGGTCACCACCGACCACACGACCGAAGGCGTGCTGACCGCGCTGCGCGAGGGCCCGTACGGCAGGTGCGTGTTCGCCTGCGACAACGACGTGGTCGACAGCCAGGTCGTGAACCTGCAGTTCGCCGACGGCACCACCGCCTCGCTCACCGTCACCGCCTTCGCCGCCCTGGAGCACCGCAAGACCCGCGTCTTCGGCACGCACGGCTCCATCGAGGGCGACGGCGTGCACCTGCGCCTGCACGACTTCCTCACCGACAGGATCACGGTGATCGACACCCAGGCCGGCCCCGGGGCCTCGATGGCCGGCGGCCACGGAGGCGGCGACGACGGCCTGATGGACGCCTTCCTCGACGCCGTGGCCAGCGGCGACCCGACGAAGATCAGTTCCAGCGGTCACGAGAGCCTGGCCACGCACCGCGTGGTCTGGGCGGCCGAGCGCGCCCGCCTGTCCGGCACGGTGATCACTCTCCCCGAGCCCTCCCCCCTTGAAAGGTGACAACCATGACCAACGTCCTCTCCCGGACGACCGCACTGGTGGCGGTCGGCGCGCTGGCGTTCGGCGTGGCCGCGTGCGGCACCAAGAACAGCGGCGCCCCGGCCGGGCAGCCCGAGCAGAAGTCCCTGGTCTACCGCTCCTCCTGGGGCGAGCAGGAACCACAGGCCAAGATCTTCAAGGCGATTCTGGACGACTTCGCCAAGCAGAACAACGTCAAGGTGGACGCGAAGTTCGTCGGCCGTAAGGGCACCGAGAACCTGCCCACCGAGATGGCCGCCGGACAGGGCCCCGACCTGTTCGACGCCGCGACCGACAACCTGCCCGGCTGGCGCGCCCAGAACCTGGCCGCCCCGCTGGAGGACGTGCTCACGGCGCAGGTGCCCGGCGAGGGCAAGACCGTCGGCGACGTGCTGCCCGACTCGGTCAGGCAGGCCGCCTCCGACGACAAGGGGATGGGCATCCTCCCCCACACCGTGATCTCCACCGCCGTCTGGTACGACGCCGCCAAGCACCCCGACCTCGGCACCACCCCGCCGCGCAGCTGGGCGGACCTGATCGCCTTCCTCGACAAGGAGAAGGCCGCCGGCCGGACCGCCATCGGCCAGGACGGCACCATCCCGTTCTACAACGTCTACTGGTTCTACTCGGCCCTGGTCCGCGCGAACGGCGCAGGCAGCCTGCTGGCCCTGTCCAAGGACGCCGCCGCCTGGGACAAGCCCGAGGTGCTGGCCGCCGCCAAGCAGGTCGAGCAGCTGACCAAGGGCGGCTACTTCCAGAAGGACCACATGGCCACCAAGTACCCGGCCGCGCAGGACGACTGGGCGCAGGGCAACTCCAGCCTGAACATCAACGGCACCTGGCTGGCCAGCGAGGTCAAGACGAAGACCCCGCCCGGCGCCAAGATCCGCTCCTTCCAGCTCCCGGCCGGCGGCAAGGACTCCGTCGAGGTCGGCGCGCTCGGCTGGGGCGTCAACGTCAAGGGCAAGAACGTCCAGACGGCCAAGGAGTTCCTGGCCTTCGCGCTGCAGAGCAAGTACCTGAGCCGCATCTCCACCGAGGCGCTGAACATCCCCTCGCGCCCCGACATCCCCGCCCCCGACTTCCTCGCCGACGTCCAGAAGGCGATCGCCGAGGCCCCCGCGGTGCACAAGACCTACGACACCCTCGCGGCCGACAAGGCGTACTGGGTCGACCTCCTGCTGCCCCTGGACGACCAGCTCCTGGCGGGCAAGATCGACGCCGCCCAGTTCGTCGCGCAGGGCAAGAAGAAGACCGCCGACTACCTCGCGACCAAGGGCTGACATGGCATACGGCTCCCTCGTTGCGGAGACGGCGCTCCCGTCGCGGGATCCGTACCGCGGCAAGGTTCTGCGGCCGGCGCGGGAACGGGCCTTCTGGCCCTTCCTGCTGCCCGCCCTCGCGCTCTACGCGCTGCTGTTCGTCGCGCCCTCCTTCTACGGCGTGTGGGTCAGCCTGTACCGCTGGGCCGGCCCCGGCGCCGAGATGGAGTGGCGCGGCCTGCGCAACTACGAGGCGCTGCTGCGCAACGGCGCGTTCACGCAGTCGTTCGTCAACACGTTCGTCCTGGCGATCGCCGGCGGCGCACTGGTCTTCGGGATCACGTTCCTGTCGATGATGGCGCTGCGCCACCTGAAGGGACGGGCCTTCATCCGGTCCGTCGTCTTCCTCCCGATGATCATCTCGGCGATCGCGGTCGGCGCCGCCGTCGGGTTCCTGCTCAACCCCGGCGGCGTCGTCAACCAGATCCTCGGCTGGGCCGGCATCGACGGGCTCCCCTGGCTCGGCCCCGACCTGGTGCTCAAGTGCATCATCGGCGGGCTGGTCTGGTCCTCCACCGGCTTCTACATCGCGCTGATGATGTCGGCCGTGGACGGCATCCCGCCCCACCTGTACGAGGACGCCGTCCTGGGCGGCGCGACCAAGTGGGAGCAGTTCCGCCACATCACGCTGCCGCTCACCTGGGACGTGTTCGCCGTCGCCGCCGTGTTGTGGGTGGTCAACAGCCTCAAGGTGTTCGAGATCGTGATCGCCTTCACCACCGGCGGCACGCCCGGCGCCCCGCCGCTGCAGGCCAGGACCGTGGCCGTGCAGCAGTACACAGTGATCACCGGGGGCGGCGTGCCCGAACTGGGCTCCGGCGCCGCCATGGGCGTGGTGGTGACCCTGATCACCATCGTGCTCATCGTCCTGGTACGCCGCATCACCCGCCGAGAGAGCGTGGAGCTGTCATGACGACCGTCCCGGTGAGGCGTCCCCTGGCCCGGCTGGTGGGCGACCTCCTGCTGCCCCGCCTGACGGCCGTCGCCCTGTGGGCCTGGGTGGTCTTCAACCTGGCCCTGGTCGGCTGGGTCGGCCTGCAGTCGCTGAAGACCTCCGGCGAGGTGTGGCTCTCCCCGTTCTCGCTGCCCGCCTCGGCCGCGTGGGAGAACTACGACTCGGCCTGGCAGGCCGGCCAGTTCTCGATCGCCGCGCTCAACAGCGTCGTGCTGACCGCGCTCGGCTCGTTGCTCATCGTCGTGATCGCGGCGCCCGCCGCCTACGCGCTGTCGCGCTCGTCTCGGCGGATCGCCGGCCCGATCACCGGGTTCTTCGCCGCCGGGCTCAGCATCCCGCTGCAGACCATGGCCATCCCGATCGTGGTGGCCAAGCTGTCGGTCTACACGTTCATGGTGGACTGGGTCACCGGCTGGTGGGACAACCGCATCACGCTGCTGGTGTTCGAGGTCGTGCTGTCGCTGCCGTTCGCGGTGTTCGTCCTGACCGGCTACTTCCGGTCGCTGCCCAAGGAGGTCGAGGAGGCCGCCGAACTCGACGGCGCCGGGCCGCTGACGGCGTTCGTCCGCGTCATCGCGCCGCTGGCCCGGCCCGGGCTGACCACCGTGCTCGTGCTCAACGTGATCGGCCTGTGGAACTCCACCCTGCTGGTCCTGCTCATCACCCCGCTGCCCGAGGAGCGCACGCTGCCCGCGGCCCTGCTCAACCTGTACTCGACCATGCAGTACAGCTCCGACTGGGGCGGCCTGTTCGCCGGGATCGTGATCCTCATCTACCCGATGGTCATCCTCTACATCTGGCTCGGCCGCCGGGTCGTCGAAGGCATGACGGCCGGGATCGGCAAATGACCTGGAAAGGACGCACCCCCTTGCGTGTCATCGTCACCGCGTCGGCCTTACTGGCCGGACTCCTGGCCGCCCCCTCGGCCCAGGCCGCCACCGGCACCACCTACTACGTGGACGCCACGGCCGGGAACGACGCCGCCGACGGATCGAGCCCGGCCACCGCCTGGCGCAGCCTGGACAAGGCCGGCGACCTGGCGCTGGGCCCCGGCGACCGCCTGCTGTTCAAGGCCGGGCAGCGCTGGAGCGGCCGGCTCACCCTGAAGGGCGCCGGCACACCCGGCAACCCGGCCACGGTCGGCTCCTACGGCCAGGGCGCCAAACCGCTCATCGAGGGCGGCGGGCTCACCGGCGCCGCGGTCACGATCAGCGACGTGCACGACTTCGTCGTCGACGGCCTCCAGGTGACCAACACCGACGGCCAGGCCGTCTACCGCACCGGCGTCAACCTGTCCGCCAAGGACTCCGGCAGGCTGGCGAACGTCACCCTGCGCAACCTGAGCATCCACGACGTGGACGGCGCCGGCGGCCACAGCGTCGCCACCGCCGGCCTGCTCGTCTCGATCAGGGGCAACCGCACGCCGACCTTCTTCGACCGGCTCGTCATCGAGAACAACGAGATCTCCGAGATCGGCTCGTACGGGATCATCATGTGGTCCACCTGGTCCCGCCGCAACGGCATGACCAGCCTCTACCCGGCCGAGACCGGCATCCCCGACAGCGAGGTGTCCACCTGGACGCCGAGCACCGGCGTCGCCATCCGCGGCAACCGCGTCCATGACGTGACCGGCGGCGGCATCACCCCGATGCACACCAAGGGCGCCCTGGTCGAGGGCAACAAGGTCGAGCGGGCGGTGACCGGCCGTACCAAGACGACCGGCGGCAACGTCGGCATCTGGTGGCAGGGCAACGACGATCTCGTCGTCCAGCGCAACGAGGTCAGCGGCACCGGGTTCAACGGCCCCGGCTCCGACGGGCACGGCTTCGACTCCGACGCCGACAACAACCGCAGCCTCGTGCAGTACAACTACAGCCACCACAACGACGGCGGCTTCTTCATCGCCGTCTCCTTCGCCGGCGCGCCCACCCGCGACACCGTGGTCCGCCACAACGTCAGCGAGAGCGACGGCTACGAGGTCTTCGGCCTGTCCACCGCCACCCAGGGCACCGACATCCACAACAACACCGTCTACGCCGACGGCCGGGTGGTCGAGGTCAAGCCGCCGCTGGCCGGCGCCGGCCGCTACCCCCTGGGCAAGGTCGTGCGGATCTACAACGACGCCGCCGGCGTCAAGGTGCGCGACAACGTGTTCCTCAACACGGCCGGCGCCGGGTTCGACGGCAAGAACGGCGCGATCTACGACCACAACCTCTACTGGGGCACACCTCAGCCGCCGACGGGCCCGGACCACAAGGCGATCGTGGCCGATCCCAGGCTGGCCTCGCCCGGCACCGGCGGCCTGCCCGGCTACCGGCCGCTGGACGGCTCGGCGGTGTTCGACCTGGGCGTGAGCGTGCCCGCCGGCACCGACCTGGCCGGTACGCCCGTCCCCGACGCGGCCCCCGACCTCGGCGCCTACCAGCGGGCCGTCCCGCCGCCCCGGGTGAGCAGCACGTTCACGCCCAAGGGGCACCTGGAGCGGCTGGCCGACCGCGACCCCGCCACGTCCTGGCGAAGCGTCCCCAAGCCGCGTTTCCCCGGCACCGTCGACCTGACGTACGCACTCGACCGCACCTTCAGCACCGTCGAGCTGACCGGCTCGCCGGACATCGTGTACGACGTCCAGACCTCCGAGGACGGCACCACCTGGCAGACCAGGGCGACCGGCGTCAAGGGCGCGGCCACGCTCCCCGCCGAGGTCACCACGCGCCGGGTACGCCTGGTCGTCACCGGCCAGGGCCGCATCCAGATCGACGAGGTACGCCTGGGCGTGCCCGCCGCCACCGGCCCCTACCTGCCGCCCGGCGGCGCTCCCGTGGTCACCACGTCGTTCCCGTCGGCCTCGGCGCTGGACAACCTGATCGACGGCGACCCCGGCACGCCGTGGGCCTCGGCCGCGACCGGGGTCACCTTCCCC
Organism: Nonomuraea spiralis; assembly: GCF_014648435.1. Taxonomy (GTDB): domain Bacteria; phylum Actinomycetota; class Actinomycetes; order Streptosporangiales; family Streptosporangiaceae; genus Nonomuraea; species Nonomuraea spiralis. Next base: position 190,136 of record NZ_BMRC01000005.1, on the reverse strand, counting down.
GGCGACATCACCGTCGACTACCGCGCGCCGCGTGACATCTCCGAGGTCACCCTGCACACCGCCTGGGCCAAGGGCCAGGGCGTCACGGACGTGTCGCTGCAGACCTGGGACGGCGCCGCCTGGGTGACGCGGGTCGACCACCACCTCATCGACTGGCCCTCCAGCAGCGCCACCGTCGAGACCAGCACGATGCGGCTGCCCGCGCCGGTGTCCACCGACAGGATCCGGCTGATCGTCCACAAGGCGAACCTCGAATGGGGCAACCTCGCCCTCTACGAGATCGCCACCCGCTGACCAGATCAGGAGAATGAGGCATGACACAGGTGCTGTCGGGAGCGATGCACTACTTCCGGGTCCTTCCCGAGCAGTGGCGGCAGCGCCTGGCCATGCTGCGGGCCATGGGCCTGGACACCGTCGAGACCTACGTCGCGTGGAACCTGCACGAACCGCGGCCCGGCCACTTCGACTTCACCGGCCGGGCCGACCTGGGCCGCTTCCTGGACCTGGCGGCCGAGGAGGGACTGTCGGCGATCGTCCGGCCGGGGCCGTACATCTGCGCCGAATGGGACAACGGCGGGCTGCCCTGGTGGCTGCTCGCCGACCGCGGGGCCCGGCTGCGCTGCCACGACGAGACCTTCCTCGGCCACGTCGGGCGCTTCTTCGACGAGGTGCTCCCGATCGTCGCCGACCGGCAGGTCACCCGAGGCGGCAACGTGAGCATGGTCCAGGTCGAGAACGAGTACGGCTCCTACGGCTCCGACCGCCGCTACCTGACCTGGCTGGCCGACGGGCTGCGCGAACGGGGCCTGGACGTGCCCCTGTTCACCTCCGACGGCGCGATCGACCACATGCTGACCGGCGGCACCCTGCCCGGCGTACGCGCGACGGTGAACTTCGGCTCCGACCCCGAAGGCTCCTTCGCCGAGCTGGCCCGCCACCGGCCCGGCGACCCGCCGGCGTGCATGGAGTTCTGGAACGGCTGGTTCGACCACTGGGGCGACACCCACACCACCAGGGACGCCGCCGAGGTCGCCGGCCTCCTGGAACGCATGCTCGCCGCGGGCGCCTCGGTCAACCTCTACATGGCGCACGGCGGCACCAACTTCGGCACCTGGGCCGGCGCCAACCTGGGCGGCGACCTCCAGGACGGCGACTACCAGCCGACCGTCACCTCCTACGACTACGACGCCGCGATCGACGAGCGCGGCGCCCCGACCGAGAAGTTCTGGGCGTTCAGGAAGGTGCTGGCCGCCCATCAGGAACGCCCGGTGCCCGAGCCGGAGCCGCTGCCGCCGACGCTCCCGCCCGGCACGGTCGAGCTGACGCAGTCGCTGCGGCTGTTCGACGCGCTCCCGGAGACCGCGGTCCGCTCGGCCCAGCCGCCGACCTTCGAGGAGCTCGGGCTGCCCCACGGCCTGGTGCTCTACCGGGCCACCCTCCAGGGGCCGCGGCGGCCGTACGAGCTGTGCGTGGACGGGCTGGCCGACCGGGCCCACCTGTTCGTCGACGGCGAGCCCGTCGCGGTCCTCGAACGGGACCGGCTGACCGGCGTGCCCGTCGCGGTGCCCGGCCCGTCGGCGGTCGTCGAGCTGCTGGTCGAGTCGATGGGCCGGGTCAACTACGGCCCCCGGCTGGGCGACCGCAAGGGCATCGCCGGCGGCGTGCGGCACGAACGGCAGTACGTCCACGACTGGGAGGCCGTGCCCATCCCGCTGGAGGACGTGTCCGGGCTTCCGTGGGGTCGTACGGGCGCCACGACCGGGCCCGTCTTCCACCGCGGCACGCTCACCGTGGCCGAGCCGCGCGACGCCTACCTCGCCCTGCCCGGCTGGACGAAGGGCTACGTCTGGGTCAACGGGTTCTGCCTGGGCCGCTACTGGGACCGCGGGCCGCAGCGCACCCTCTACCTGCCCTGGCCGCTGCTGCGCGCGGGCGGCAACGAGATCGTCGTGCTCGAACTCGACGGCTGCCGGCAGCCGGTCGTGGAGATCCGGGAGCAGGCCGACCTTGGGTAACCCGGCACCGGTCGTCATCCCCCGCCTGCAACAGTGGGACGGCGGCACCGGTTTCCTCCCGGCGAGCAGCCTGGCCAGGGTCGTCGCCGACGACACCGTCCTGCGTGACCGCCTCGTCAGGGAGATCGGGCACGTCGCCGGCCTGACGCTCACCGCGGCCGGCGGGCCGGCGCGCGACGGCGACATCGTCCTGACCCTCGACCCCGCGCCCCACGGCCAGGCGGGCGGCGTCCGCTTCGCCGAGGAGGGCTACCTGCTCGCCGTCACCGGCGGGCAGGTGCGGATCTCCGCGCCCACGCCCATCGGCCTGTTCTACGGCACGCGCAGCCTGCTGCAGATCCTGCGCACCACCACCGACCTGCCGCTGGGCACCGCCGCCGACTGGCCGGACTACCCGGTGCGGGCCTTCATGCTGGACGTGGGCCGCCGCTTCTTCACCCCCGCCTTCATCCGCGAGCACCTGGCCCTCATGGGCTGGTTCAAGCTCAACGAGCTGCAGCTCCACCTCAACGACAACGGTTTCCTGGCCCCCGAGGGCACCTGGCAGGACGTACCGGCGGGCTTCCGGCTGGTGCCCGAAGACCCCGCGCTGGCCGGGCTCGCCTCCACCGACGGCGCCTACGACCGCGCCGACTGGGACTCCTTCGAGGAGACGGCCGCGGCCAACGGCGTCACGCTCGTCCCCGAGATCGACGCGCCCGCCCACGCGCTGGCGTTCGTCCGGTTCCGGCCCTCGCTCGGGCTGGGCGACGACCACCTGGACCTGTCGAAGCCCGCGGCCACGCAGTTCGTCAAGGATCTGTTCACCGAGTTCACCCCCTGGTTCCGGGGCCCGCACGCGCACTTCGGCGCCGACGAGTACCTCGCCGACGAACCCCGCTACAAGGACTTCTTCAACACGATGGCGGCCCACCTGCGCGCCCTGGGCAAACGCCCCCGCGCCTGGGGCAGCCTGACCAGGATGGCGGGCGGCGTCCCCGAGGGCTACGACCGCGACGTGGTCATCAACTGCTGGGCCACCGTCTGGTACGGCCCCCACGAGGCCAGGCGGGACGGCTACTCCTTCGTCAACACCAGCGACAGCCTGCTCTACGTCGTCCCGGCCGCCACCTACTACCACCCGGGCGGCCTGGACGGCGAACACCTCTACGACCACTGGGCGCCGCACGTCTTCCCCGACGGCCAGAGGGTCGAACCCGGCGACCCGGACCTGCTCGGCGCCATGTCGGCGGTGTGGAACGACATCACCGCGGCGCCCTACACCGAGGAGGACGTACGCGCCCTGGTCGAGCCCACCTTCGCCGTCCTGGCCCAGAAGATGTGGAGTGGGGCGGGTGGCATGCCGTACGCGGCGTTCATGCGGGCCGTCCGGGAGGCGGGGCCGCCGCCGCAGTGAGCGCGGGATCGGTGGCCGGGGCGGAAATCGCGTCGACAACGCCGCCGCCCGCCCTCTAGGTTTGCGGGTCATGGCAGACAACCCCGGCGCCGTCCGGTGCGAATGCGGCGCGGCGGCCGGCCCGCTGGGCGTGTGCGTGGACTACTACCACGCGATCCTGTCCGAGGAGCAGGCCGACCCCGTGATGTACCGGTGGCACGCCCCCGTGGTCTGCGCGTACCTGCTGCAACATCCGTACCGAGGTCATGAGAAGTACCTCGACGGGCAGTTCCGGCAACTCCAGCTCCTCCTCGACAAGGGGCTGGACGCGCTGCTGCGCGCGGCCGCCCACCAGATCGCGCGCAACAGGCACGGGAGCCGCGCGGGCTACGACATGGAACCGCTGGCGGCCTACGAACCGCTCCCGCCGGGCGGGCCTCCCCGTGACTTCCGCGCCACGTTCAGCGGACTGCCCGTCAGGGACGGCAGCTTCGTCGCCGACGGCCATGCCGCCTATGGGCAGCACATCGAGGCCGTCGTCCGGGCCACGGTGGAGTCCTGGCTCTCAATGGAGAGCTGAGACCCCGGGGCCCCACATGGTCCTGAGCTCCCCGAGCAGGTCGCGGACGAGGGCCGAGCCGGTCAGCTCCCGGGTGGTCACATAGCCCACCCGGCGCTGCGGCGCGCCGTCGCCGAGCTCGGCCACGGCGACCCGGGCGGGCGCGTCCACCGTTGACAGCCGGGGCACGATCGCCGCGCCCAGCCCGTGCCCGACCATCGACATGACCACGCCGTCGTCCTCCACCGTGATGTCGCCCGGCGGGATCCACTCCTGCGCGGCCAGCCAGCGCCGGGTCTCGGCCGAGCAGTTCTCGTGCCAGTCGATCATGGGCAGCGAACGCGGATCCGGATGCCCGGCCGGGTGGGCCAGTACGTACGGCTCCGCGTACAGCTCCCGGCACACCAGGCCGTCCACGTACACCGGCAGGGACACCACGCCCACGTCGGCCCGCCCGTCGGCGACCTCACCGGCGATGCCCCGGCCCAGGTCCGGCACGATGCGCACGTCCACGGTCACCTTCGGGTGCCGCTGCCCGAACCGCACCAGCACGCGCGGCAGCAGATGGAAGGCCGCGCTGCGGAAGGCGGCCAGCCGGATCGTCCCGGTGGACTGGCCGCGCGCCGCGTTGTGCGCGTCGGCCCGCATGACCTCCAGCAGCCGCAGGATGTGCCGGGCGTGGCCCACGGCGGCCTCCCCCGCCGCGGTCGGCCGCGCGCCGGCGCGTCCCCGGTGGAACAGGACGGTCCCCATCTTCTGCTCGGCGGCGCGCAGGGCGTGGGAGATGGCCGACTGCGTCAGCCCCAGCCGTACGCCGGCCGCCGACACGCTGCCCTCGCCGTCCACGGCGACCAGGACCCGGAGCTCGGCGGGGGTGAGATCGTTCATGCGACGGCAACGTATGAAGAGCCTTCATGCATTCCGCGTCACGTACAAACCACACCCGCTGGCTGGGCCGATGCGGCGCCTCTAGCGTCTGCCGCATGAGAATCATGCATGCGGAACGACGTGGCGGACCCGAGGTGCTGACCCTGGCAGAGGTGCCCGATCCGGTGCCGGGCCCCGGCCATACCCTCGTGGATGTCGAGGCCGCCGGGCTCAACTTCGCCGACGTCGAACGGCTCACCGGTTCCTACCTGCCGCCCGCGTTGCCGTTCGTGCCGGGCAGCGAGGTGGTGGGACGTACCGCCGACGGCCGCCGCGTGCTCGCCTTCGCCGAGCGCGCCTACGCCACCAAGGCCCTGGTCGAGGACCCGCTGGAGATCCCCGAGGAGTTGCCCGCCGGGGCCGCGCTGGCGCTGCTGGTGCAGGGGCTGACCGCGTGGCATCTGGTCCGTACGGCCGCGCGGGTCGCCCCCGGCGAGAGCGTGGTGGTCAACGCCGCCGCCGGCGGGGTGGGCCACCTGGCGGTGCAACTGGCCAGGGAGTCCGGCGCCGCGCGGGTGATCGGCACCGCCTCCACGGCCGGCAAACGCGACCTCGTGCTGGAGCTCGGCGCCGACGCCGCGATCGACGGCGCCGCCGACGGTTACGCCGGGCGGGTGCTCGAGGCCAACGGCGGCGCTCCCGTGGACGTGGTGCTCGACGCGGTCGGCGGACCGGTGTTCGACGCGGCGCTCCACGCTCTGGCCCCCTTCGGCCGCCTCATCACGTACGGCGCCTCGGGCGGCGCCGACCCCCGGCCGATCGACCCCGGCCTGCTCAGCGAGCGCAGCATCGCGGTGGGCGGCTACTGGCTCGGCGCCCACCTGCGCCGTCCCGGCAGCAACGCCGCCGCCCCGCTGAAGGAACTGATCGAGCTGACCCTCTCCGGCCGCCTGCGCCCCACGACCGGCGCCGAGTACGAGCTCACGCAGGCCGGCCAGGCCCTGGCGGACCTCGCCGCCCGCCGTACCGTCGGCAAGGTCATCCTGCGCAACCGCTGACGGACACCCCGCCCACGCTCCCGCCGGTGGACGCCGGGTGTACGCTATGACCGAATGACCAAAGGAGTCATAGCTATGGCAGTCGCGTTCACCGCCGAGGAGAAGGCGCGCATCACCGGCCTGCTGCTGGACACCGCCGAGGAACTGTTCACCACACAAGGTCTGAAGAAGACCTCACTGGACGAACTCGTCGCCCCGGCGGGCATCGCCAAAGGCAGCTTCTACGCCTTCTTCGAATCCAAGGAAGCCCTCTACCTGGAGATCATGCTCCGCCGCGCCCCACAGGTCGCCGCCTCCGTCACGGCGGCCCTGACCGGACCCCCCGGGGAGGACGGCCTGGTCGCCGTCATGCACGCCATCACCGACGTCCTCACCGGCGACCCCCTCTACCGGCGGCTGCTCACCCGTCCCGACGAGCTGGAGGCCGTCACCCGGCGCGTCGGCCCCGAGCAGATCGCCCGCGTCGCCCCGCAGATCGTCACCCCGCTGCTCGACCACCTGGCCGAAGGCCAGCGCACCGGCGTCATCGTCGCCGACATCCCGGCCGAGATCCTCGTCGGCGTGATCCGCACGGCCGGCCTCGTCGTCGTCAACCAAGACCGCTTCGGCCCCGCCTACGAGCAGGTGCTCGAAGCCACCGTCCGAACTCTGGCCAGGGGGATGCTCGCATGAGCGCGCTGGACAAATACGCCAAGATGGCCGGGATGAGCGAAGAGGCGTGGAAGCGCCACGCCAACCCGTGGAGCGTCTGGACCCGCTTCGCCGCCATCCCCCTCGCCATCGCCGCCATCTGGAGCCGGACCTGGATCGGCTGGTGGGCGCTGCTGCCGCTGGCCCTGGTCGCGCTCTGGTTGTGGGCCAACCCGCACGCCTTCCGCCCGATCGACAAGCCCACCGCCTGGTCCTCCCGGGGCATCTACGGCGAACGCCTGTGGATGGAGGACCGCTCCCGCATGCCCGCCGGGTTCGCCGTCGTCCAGCGGATCTGGGCGCTCGGCTCGCTGGTCGGCCTCGCCCTGCTGGTGTGGGGGCTGATCGCCCTGGAGATCTGGCCCACCGTCGTCGGCCCGGCCCTCATCGTGTACGGCCAGCTCTGGCGCATCGACCGCCTCGGCGTCTTCTACGACCAGGTCACGGCCGAACACTGAACCGTCGCGGGTGGCCGGCAGGTCACCCGCGATGGCGCCTTTACGATGTAGATCAGCCCCTGAAGCTGTACGCCCGCTCGACCCGGGCGATCTGCACGTCGTAGTACTCGTACCACCGCTCGCGCCCGAGCCGCTGGGCCTCCAGGTGCTCGACGTCGGCCTTCCAGCTGGCGATGGACTCGGCGTCGGCGTAGTAGATCACTGTCAACTCGTGGCCGTCGGCCCTGGCGACGGACTCGCGGCCCAGGTAGCCCGGCCACTTGGTGCCGAGTTCGACCATCCGGGCCGCCATCTCGTCGTAGCCCTCCAGACCCGTGTCCTTCAGCTTCTGTGTGATGATCACCGCATAGTAGGGAGGTGTAAGTGGCGTCATGCCCCCATGCTACTGACTTCTACCCCGCCGCGATCGTCGCTCCCGGCGTCACCGCGGCCGGTCCCCGGCTCGTCGCGGCGAAGAGGGTTCCGTCCATAGCCGTCATCCCGAGGACCGTCGCGTCCAGGGACGGAGGTGCGCCCAGCGGCTCGCCGGTGGCGGGCCGCCACAGCCGGACGGCGCCCGCGCGGGCATCGGCCGGCACCTCCGCGCCGCCGGGCAGGGTGATCATCGTCAGCACGCCAGGCGTCCCCCGGCCCAGGCCGAACGAGCCCAGGCGACGCCCCGACCCGAGCTCCCAGACCCCCGCCTCGCCTGCCGCCTCCGCGACCGTGCGCGAGGTCGCGGGCCGCCTGATCGGCATCCGTCGCTCCGGCGCGCTCCCGCGTTTCCACCGGGCCCGGCTTCCCCGGTGACGAACGATCTTGACCTCGGGCCGGGGAGCGGCGATCATCACAGCGGCGGGGGAGAAGGAGGCAGCGACATGCCCGGCACACCCTTGTACGACTCGATCGGCGGCACGTACACCCTCACGCGGCGCACCGAGCCGCGGATCGCCGCGAGGATCTGGGCCGCGCTCGGCGACGCGCGGACAGTGGTGAACGTCGGGGCCGGCACCGGCTCCTACGAACCCCCCGACCGTGACGTCATCGCGGTCGAGCCGTCGGCGCTCATGCGGGCCCAGCGTCCGGCGGGCGCGGCGCCGTGCGTGGCGGCCTCCGCGGAGGACCTTCCGTTCGAGGACGGCTCCTTCGACGCCGCGATGGCCGTCAGCACCGTTCATCACTGGCGGGACCCGATCGCCGGGCTGCGCGAGATGCGGCGCGTGGCCCGCCGGGTGGTGGTGTTCACGTTCGACGGCGGCGACGCGCAGTGGCGTCAGCGGTTCTGGCTCATCCGCGACTACCTGCCCGAGGTCGCCGGCCTCCTCGCCGGCAAGCCGCCGCTGGCCGAGCTGGCCCGCGCGATCGGAGCCCGTACGGAGCCGGTGCCCATCCCGTGGGACTGCGCCGACGGGTTCTTCGAGGCCTACTGGCGCCGGCCCGAGGCGTACCTGGACGAGCGCGTACGCCGCGGGTTGTCGGCGTGGACCGCGGTGGGGCCGGAGGCCGAGCGGCGGGCGGTGCGCGACCTGCGGGCCGACCTCGACTCGGGCCGGTGGGCGGAACGCAACCGCGACCTCCTGTCCCTCGACGCGGCGGAGCTCGGCCTCCGCCTGCTCATCGCCTGACCCGGCCGGCCGGGCGGGGAAAGGGTCCGGCTACGGTTCGCGCCAGCCCTGGCCCAGGGCCGAGGCCTGCCATCCGCCCAGCCGGTCCCACTCGGACCAGCCGCCGTCCGGCACCCTCTGCCAGATGTGCGTCACCGCCGTGTCGTCGCGCCGTACGAACACCTCCAGCCGCGCGTCGGCGTTCGCGCCCACGGTCGGCGCGCAGCCCAGCCACACCTGACGGTCGCTCTCCAGTTGCCCGCCGAGCGACTCCCACCGCGACCAGCCATTCCCGGGCTCGGTCTGCCAGATGTGCCACAGGGCGGCGTCGCCACCCCTGACGAAGACCTCAAGGCGGCCGTCGGCGTTGCGCGCGGCCGACGGCGGGTCGATGAAACCGCGCTCCTCGCCCAGGGGGTTCCAGGACGACCAGGCCCTGCCGGGGGCGCCCTGCCAGATGTGCCACATCGCCCGGTCGGCGCCCAGCGCGAACACCTCCAAGCGGCCGTCGAGGTTGCGCTGCGCGGCGGGGGCGGTCAGCAGCCGCCCGCCGAGCGAGGCCCACTCCGACCAGCCGCTCCAGGGCGCGGGCTGCCAGATGTGCAGCAGGTCGTTGTCGGAGCCGACGGCGAAGACCTCCAGCCGTCCGTCGTGGTTGGCGATGACGTCCAGCGAGGCGGCGCGGCGGCCCGGTATCGGGTGGCGCAGCCTGCCGCCCAGCGACTCCCAGGACGACCAGCCGTTGCTGGGGGCGACCTGCCACAGGTGCACCAGATCGCCGTCCGCGCCGACGGCGAACACCTCCAGCCGCCCGTCGGGGTTCATGGCGAGGACCGGGCTGCTGGACAGCCGTCCGCCCAGCGTCTGCCAGTCGGACCAGCCGCTGTTGGGCGCGATCTGCCACATGTGCCACAGCGCGCCGTCCTCGGTGATGGAGAACGCCTCCAACCGGCCGTCGGCGTTGCGTGCCACGGCCGGTTGCCCGGCCAGTCCGCCGCCGAGTGAGGACCAGAACGACCAGTCGTTGTTCGGCCGTGTCTGGTACGTGTGGATCAGCGCGTCGTCGTTGCCCCGGGCGAACACTTCGAGGCGGCCATCGGCGTTCTGGGCGACGGTCATGTCCTGCACCCCCTGCTGAGGAGACCCCGTACGCCTCCCGGCCCCCAGTGAACGCCTCGACGGGACGGGCGGCAAGAGCCCGCCGCCCTCTTGCCAGAACCGCAAGAAATCGTGCCAGATCGCCATACGCGTGGTGACACTGAACTCCCATCCACGCAAGGAGCCTCGATGAACACCACCGAAGCGGTCACTTTCTGGGACGGCGTGTACGCGGCCCGGCCGCCGGTCACCGACCCGCGCCCCAACCTCCGGCTCGCCGAGACGGTCCCGGGCCTGCCGCCCGGCGACGCGCTGGACCTGGGGTGCGGCGACGGCGGTGACGCGCTGTGGCTGGCCCGTCAGGGCTGGAATGTCACCGCCGCCGACATCTCGGCCGTCGCCCTCCGGCGGGTCGCCGATCTGGCCCGTACGCATGGGCTGGACCACCGGCTGGCCACCGTACGGCACGACCTGGGCCGGTCCTTCCCATCGGGCCGGTTCGACCTGATCTGCGCCCACTACCTGCACACTCCGCACGACCTGGACCGCGCGAGCGTCCTGCGCTCGGCCGCGCACGCCCTGCATCCCGGCGGACGCCTGCTGGTCGTCGACCACGGCTCGACCGCGCCGTGGTCGTGGGACCAGGACCCCGGCCGCCGCCGCCCCGGCCCGCACGAGGTGGCCGCGGACCTCGACCTGGATCCGGCGGGCTGGACGGTCGAACGGGCCGACGCGCCCCGCCGGATCGCGACCGGACCGGACGGGCGCACCGCCGAGGTCACCGACCACGTGCTGCTCGTCCGCCGCGCCGCCTGACCAGCCGCCGCCACCACCTTCGATCACCAGGAAGGGACCTTCGTCATGCCCCGCGACACCCCGCCGCCCCGCACCGGACGCACCGAGACCGAGACCCTGCGCGGCTTCCTCGACTACCTGCGCACGTCCGTCGCCGCCAAGGTCGAGGGCGTCCCCGAACCGCAGGCGCGAACCCCGATGGTGCCCTCCGGCACGAACCTGCTCGGCCTGCTCAACCACCTCACCTCCGTCGAACGCGCGATCTTCCTCGGCGAGGAGGTCACCGCCTGGCCGGACACCTTCCGGGCGGCGCCGTCCGACAGCGCGGGCGACGTCCTCACCCGTTATCGCGACACGGTCGAACGCGCCAACGCCGTGCTCGACGGCTGCGCCGATCCGGCCGCGCCGCTCCCCCATGCCCTCTCCCGGACGCTCCCCCGACAAAGGGCCGGCCGTCCGGCGCCCAGTGTCCGGTGGGCGCTCACCCACATGATCGAGGAGACCGGCCGGCACGCGGGCCACGCCGACATCCTGCGCGAACTGATCGACGGCACGACCGGCCGCTGACCCCATCCCTTCCCAGGACAGGAACACATGACCACCGCAACCCGGCCGCCGTCGCGCCGCCGCCTCCTCAGGTCCGCGCGCACGGCGGCGACGATCGTGCTCGCCTTCCTGCTCACGCTCGGCGCCACGGCCTGTGCCACACCGGCCGCGAAGCCCACGCCGACGGCGAAATCCGCCTCCACCGTCTCCTACGCCGCCGCCACCCAGGACGACCCGGCGTTCAAGGGCACCTTCCGGCACGAGTTCGCCGACGTGGACGGCGTCCGCATGCATTACGTGACCGGCGGCGGCGGCACGCCGGTGGTGCTGATCCACGGCTGGCCGCAGACCTGGTACGGCTGGTGGCCGATCATGCCGGAACTCGCGAAGCACCACACCGTCTACGCGATCGACCTGCCGGGACTGGGCGACAGCACCGGCTCGCCGACCGGCTACGACAAGGCCACCCTCGCCCGGTACGTGCACAAACTGACCGCCGACCGGCTCGGGATCCGGGACGCCGCCGTCGTCGGCCACGACTTCGGCGCCGCGGTGGCCTTCCAGTACGCCGCCCAGTTCCCCGGCGACACCGGCCGCCTCGGCTACCTCGACCTGCCGCTCCCCGGGCCCGCCGTGGACGCGGCCACGTACCGCTCGCTGAGCTGGCACATCGCCTTCCACTCCCAGCGGCGGGTGCCCGAGGCGGTCGTGGGCGACGACGTGCGCGACTACCTGGCGCTGTTCTACCCCCAGGTGGCGTTCGGCGGGACGGCGTTCGGGGGCACCTCGGAGCGGTCGCCGTTCACCGACCGCGAGATCGACGAGTACGCCCGGACCTACAGCCGGCCGCAGGCCCTGTCGGGCGGGTTCGAGCTCTACCGCGCGCTCGACCGGGACGTCCGCGACGCCTCGGCGGCCGCGCCGGTACGCGTGCCGACCCTGCTCATGACCGCTCAGGGGCAGCTCGACGCGATCCGCGCCACGGTGGCCCCGCGGCTGACCAGGATCGTACGGGCGGTGGACGTGCCGCGCGCGGGGCACTGGCTCGTGGAGGAGAACCCGGCGTTCGTGACGGCGGAGCTGCTGCGCTTCCTCGCCGGGTGAGACCGGCGGCCCGCACAGTGGCGGGAACGTTCGCGGTCAGCAGGCGGGGGTCAGTGGCGGGAACGTTCGCAGTCAGCAGGCGGGGGTCAGTGGCGGGAACGTTCGCAGTCAGCAGGCGGGGGTCAGTGGCGGGAACGTTCGCGGTCAGCGGTCGGGGGGCACGCGGCCGAGTTTGCTCCAGCCGTCCCAGCCCCGCCGCCTCAGCAGCTCGATCAGCCGGCGGGCCGGCGGCAGGGCGTCGAACGCCAGGCTGTCCATCAACCGGACGAACGGCGGCTCGACGTCGAGGTCGTCGACGTAGTCCTCGCCCTTCTCCGCGGCCAGCCGCGTGATGTAAGCGGCCAGCCGGTCGGCCAGCTCCACCAGCCGCGGGCTGTCCCCGGGCTGGGCGAGGGCCTCGCCCAGGGTGAGGAAGAAGTCGATGAACTTCGGGTCGCCGAGCTGCTCCCGCTTGCGTGCCATCCACTCCGGCACCCGTCCGGGCGAGTGCGCGGCCAGCAGGATCCAGCCGTCGTGTTCGGCCTGGACGATACGTTCGTCCACCCCGAGCGCGCGCAGCCGGTCGAGGTAGGCGACGACCTCCGGCGGCAGCGCCAGGCTGTCCCCGGCGGCGAGCCGGGCCAGCCGTTCGCGGTGCCGCCGCCGCTGCCGGATCTCCTCCCGCAGCCGCCGGTCGATGTCGGCGAGCGCCGCGGCGAACTCCTCCTCACCGGCCCGCAGCAGCTCCCGTACCCGGGCCAGCGGGACCCCGCTCTCGGCGAGGGTCCGGATCCGGATCAGCTCGACCACCGCGCCGGCGTCGTACCTGCGGTAGCCGGAGGCGTCCCGCTCGGGCTCGGGCAGCAGGCCCCTGGCGTGGTAGTGACGCACCGCGCGTACGGTCACTCCGGCGTACGACGCCAGTTCGCCGATCGTCAGCATCGCACCAGCCTCCCAGGTGCCGCTACGAGGCCGCCCGACCGGCCCGGCCCGAAGCGCTCCGGACGAGCTGGGCGATCTCCGGGGCGTGCGTGAAGACCAGCCCGTGGTCGGCCTCCAGCCAGGACGTGGTGATGTGCGGCCGCTGCCGGACGAGCCGTTCGATCCCGGCGCGCCAGTTCCGGTTGAAGCGTTGTGCGATGCCGTCGCCCTCGCCGGCCATCGCGGTCGACATGATCATGCTGATCGGCACGTCGATCGCCCGGTAGCGGTCGAGGATGGCGGCCCGGACCACGTCGATCTCGGCGTTCAGCCCGACGATCTCATCCCCGCCGAGCAGGACCTGACGCGGGGTGCCCCGCCGGGCCTGCTGCCGCGCGGCCAGGTCCGTCCACATCGCGCGCAGCTCCGGCAGGACGTCCGGGGTGAGGAACGGCTCGGGCACCGGGTTCGCCCCGTCGATCAGGACGAGCCCGGCGATGCCGCCGGGATGCGCGGCGGCGTGGTGCACGGCCAGGTCGGCGCCCAGCGAGTACCCCACGAGCAGCGGCGCCGCACCGGAACCTCCCGCAGTGGCGAGGACCGTGGCCAGGACCGCGCCCAGGTCACCGAGGAACGACTGGAAGGAGTAGTCGCCCGCGGCTGAGGAGAGACCGTGGCCCCGCAGGTCGAAGGTCACCACGTCGTGGTCGCGCCGCAGCAGCCCGGCCAGCTCGTGCAGGTCGGCCTGGGTCGAGTTCAGCCCGGGGCACAACACCAGCGGCCGGCCCCTGCCGCCACGGGACACCGCGATCGTGACGCCGTCGTGGTCGATGGTGAAGTGGTCGATCGTGCAGTGGTCGATCGTGCAGTGGTGGATCGTCATGCCGCCATGCTGGGACATTGACCCTGCGTCAGGGTCAAGCCGGACGGGCCGCCGATCGTGTCGCCACCGCCCCGTCTGACTGTCGCGGGCGGGGCGGCGGTTGTGAGCGGTCGTGCAGCGGTGGGTCAGCCGGTGTAGGAGATCCAGCCGAACTCGTACTGGGTCCAGCCGTTCTCGTCGCCGCGGTGCCCGCGGCCGATCAGCAGCTCGTGGCGGCCACGGCGGGGCTCGCGGGGGCCAGGACGAGGGCGGCGAGGGCCGTCGCCGCCAGCGCGGCGGGCAGAGACTTCTTGATCATGTACGTGTCCTTCGACGAGATCCTTCGGGTGAACGGCATTCATACTCACCGTCCCGATTCCGTCCCGTCGTCCGCCTGCCGGATGAGCGCGCGTCCCCCTGAACGCTGATCCACCGCGCCTCCGGAGTTCCCATAGCGGAATTAAAGCGGCGCTGCCTAGATTCGCGGGAGAGCTGCGGAGCCGGTAAATCGACATGGTGCTTCCATACCAATTACTCATAGCATCCGCTGGCTGAGCGTCCGGCGCGGGGGATGGAACGGGATGGCACGCCTTTCGTACGGGGACTCATCCAGGCGGCAGCCAGCCGCGAACCTCTGTCGGAGGCATTCATGAAGAGACCTGATGGCACACGGGTACCGATTCGGGACGGTGGCCGCGATCGGCTTGCGGACGGGCCGAATATGTCCGCAGGTCGTGCGTCTTATGGGCCGTCCCGCTGGTCGGAAGGCGTTCGGATGATGCCCGTTCACTGCGTGTAATGATTCTGCAAGCAAACTGCAAGGGGGTGTCCCGACATTCTCTGGCGACTGCCCGTTTGAGAGGCGCCGAGCCGCTGGACGCCCCGCATCTGCCGTGGTCCGAAAGTTGAACACGTCCCAGCCATTCACTCTTCTCGGCGACGGCTGAACGCGACCGCAGCGGGGGCGGTGCGGCCGGTCCGCGTTGTGTTCCCGGCCGTCGTCGCCGTAGTTCGCCCCGATTCCACGTCGCGGCTGCCCATGTCCGGGCCGGGTCCCGATTTGTCATGCGCTGCGCCGCGATTCGGCAGTGTGGTACTTCACAAGGGAGCAGGTTCGTGCAATTTCGCATACTCGGGCCGCTGGAAGTCAGGTCGGCAGAGGGCACGGTCGAGATCAGAGGCGTCAAGCGCCGCGCGCTGCTCGCGGCACTGCTGCTTCATCCCGGTCAGGTCGTCTCGGTCAACCGGCTCGTCGAGACGCTGTGGGAGGAGGCGCCGCGTTCGGCGGCCTCCAACATCCGCACCTACGTCGCCGATCTCAGGGCGTCCCTGGGAGCTCTGCGGGTGGTCAGTCATTCCTCCGGCTACCTCATTCGGGTGGAACCGGGCGAGCTGGACCTGCTGCTCTTCGAGACGCTGGCGGACAAGGGGCGGCAGGCGGCCAAGGACGGGGACGCCCCGGCGGCGGCGATCACGCTGGAACGGGCTGCCGGGCTCTGGCGCGGGGAGCCGCTGGCCGGCATGGAGCTGGGCGCCTGGGCCCAGGCCCGGATCACCCTGCTGGACGACCTTCGCTGGGGCGTGTTGTCGTCCCTGGTGGAGGCGGAGATGGCGCTCGGCCGGTACGAGGAGCTGATCGTACGGCTGCGCCGGATGCTGGAGGAACGCCCGCTGTGCGAACGGACCTGGGCGCAGCTCATGGTCGCGCTCTACCACCTGGGACGGAAGGCGGAAGCGCTGGTGGCCTTCGCGCAGGCACGCGAGATCCTCACCCGTGAGCTGGGGCTGGAGCCGTGCCCGGAGCTGCGCGAGGTGCAGCGCGGCATCCTGGCGGGCCGCAAGGCCCTCCCCTGGAGCAGCCACCACTACACACCCCCGCCCTCCCCCGCCACCCCACCGGGACGCCCACTCCCCCACGGGGTCGCAAGCGGGGGCGCGAGCGGGGCCGGGGGCGGGGCTTCGGGGGACGGTGGTGGGGGCAGGCGGGCGTGTCATCTGTCGCCGGTCGTCGCGGGCCTGGTCGGGAGGGCGGCCGAGCTGGGCGAGATCACCGGCGCGCTCACCCGGCCCCCGGGCGCCCCCGGCGGGGCCGCCGTCGTCGCGCTGTCCGGCTCGCCGGGCGCGGGCAAGACGGTCCTGCTGTTACGCGCCGCCCACGAGCTGGCGCCCCGGTTCGCCGACGGCCGCCTCGACCAGGTGCTCTGCGGCTCGACCGCACACCCCAAGCCCGTCTCGGCCGTACTGGCGGAGTTCCTGTGCTCCCTGGGGGTGCCGCCGCGGCGCCAGCCCGCCGGGGTCGAGGATCGAGCCGCCCTGTACCGGTCGTTGCTGGCCGGCCGCCGTGTGCTGATCGTGCTGGACGACGTCGAAGACGGCGCGCAGCTCCGCCCGCTGCTGCCGGGGCCGGGCGCGTGCCGGGTCCTGGCGGCCGGACGCACCCGCCTGACCTCCCTGGACGGCGTACGCCCGGTGCGCGTCGGGCCGCTCGCCGAGGAGTCCGCGATCGAGCTGCTCGGCGACCTGATCGGCGACGACCGCGCGGACCGCGAGCCCGGCGAGGTCCGGCGCATCGCCGCGGCCTGCGCCGGGCTGCCGCTGGCACTGTGGATCGCGGGGACGCGGCTGGCGGTACGCCCCTCGTGGCCGCTCGCCCGGCTGGCCGAACGGCTGGCCGACGAGTCCGTACGACTGAAGGAGCTGGCGATCGGGGAGCTGAGCGTCCAGGCCGCCTTCGCGGCCAGTTACGCCAAGCTGTCGCCGCTCGCGCGGCGCGTGTCCTGGCTGGCGGGATCCCTGCCGCCGGAGCAGCCGGTCGTGCTGCCCGGCTCGCCGGACGGGGTGGTGGCCGAGCTGGTCCAGGCCAACCTGCTGGTCCCCGTGGAGGGCGGCCACCGGCTCGACGACCTGTTCCGGCTCTACGTACGCGGACGGGCGGAGACGGGCGAACCACCTGACCGGCCGCACCCGGGCGGACGCCCGCCGGCCGTCGGCGCGGTCGTGGGGAGCCGGGGGGAGGCGGACGGCGATGCCTGACCAGAACGCGACCGGCAACCTGTTGCCGGCACAACACCGCATGTGGACCCACGACGACCTGACCGCGCCGGAGTCGCACGTCGTGGCGGCGTACGAGATCGACGCGGACCTCGACGCCGCCGACGTGGAGCGGGCCCTGACCGCCGTCGTCCGCAGGCAGGAGGCTCTGCGGACGTACTTCCGGGTCCTCGACGGCGATCCCGTCCGGCTGGTGGCCCGCGGGGTCGTCGCCGCCGTGGCGGCGGCCGATCTGTCGGCGCTGGCCGAGCCCGAACGCTCGGCCGAGGTGGCGCGGCGGCTCGCCGCCGACGCCCGTACGCCGCTCACGCCGACGGCCGCGCCGCTGTTCAGGGTGTCCGTGCTGCGGCTGGACAAGGGGCACGTCGTGTTGTCCCTCGTCCTGCACCGGCTGATCGCGGACGACTTCTGCCCGGGGATCCTGCTGGCCGAGCTGTGGGACGCCCACACCCGCCCGCAGGCCGAGCGGCTGCCCCTGGCCCGCATGACCGACCTCGTCACCGCCGGGTGGGCGGCGCTCCGGGCCGAGCCCGACGACGAGGTCCGGGAGGAGGACGACCCGGGCGCGGTGCTGGTGGCCGGGGCTGCCGTGCTGCTGGGCCGGCTGACCGGGGACGCCGAGGTCGCGGCCGGTGTCCTGACGGCGCGGCGGGAGTTGCCGGGGACCTCGCGGCTGATCGCGCCGCTGGCCGTCCCGCGGGTGGTCCGCGTCGGTCTCGCCGACGATCCCACCGTGGGTACGGTGCTCCAGCGTGTACGGGCGGGGCTGGCGGTGGCCGGCGGCGGGCGGCCGGCGGTCATGGCCGTCCTCGACGACGGCGAGCCCCTGCCGCCGGAGGTGCGTCCGATCGCGATCGGCCACGCGGGCCCGCCGACCGTGCGCGGCACCCGCACCCAGGGGAAATGGCACCTCCGGCTCGACCACGACGGAACCGGGCTCGGGCCCGTCTCCGCCGACCGGCTCGGGGCGCGGTTGCTCACCGTTCTCGAAGGCATGGCGGCCACGCCTGACGAGGCGGTCTCCCGGCTGCCGATCCTCCCCGACGCGGAACGGCGGCTCCTGCTGGACGACTGGGCCACGGGACCGGCGGCCCCGGCGCCCGCCGGACACGTCCACGAGCTCGTCCGGGCCACGGCGGAACGACAGCCAATGGCGGTCGCGGTGCGCTCCGACGGCCACGAGCTGACGTACCAGGACCTCGACGGGCGGGCCGACCGGCTCGCGCACGCCCTGCGCTCGCGCGGCATCGGCCCGGAGAGCCGTGTCGCGATCTGCCTGCCGCGCGGCCCGGACCTCCTCGTCGCGCTGCTGGCGGTGCTCAAGGCGGGGGCCGCGTACGTCCCGCTGGACCCCGGGCACCCGCCGGGACGGCTCGCCTTCATGATCGCGGACAGCGGCGCCGACCTCGTGCTCACCTCGACCGGCCCGGCTGAGCGGCTGCCCGCGAGCCCGAGCAGGACCGTCGTCCTCGACCGCGTCCGGGAGTGGATCGACGGGTTCCCCGCGACGAACCCGGCGGTCGCCACACATCCGGACAACCTCGCCTACATCCTCTACACCTCCGGCTCGACGGGCGTGCCGAAGGGCGTGATGGTGCCGCACGGCGGGCTGGCGAACTACGTGCGGTGGGCCGTGGAGGCGTACGAGGCGGGCGCGGGCGGCGGTTCGACGTTGCACTCCTCGATCGCGTTCGACCTCACGGTCACCTCGATCTACCCCGCGCTGGCCGCGGGCGGCACGGTGACCGTGGTACGGGAGGACGCCGGACCGGCCGCGCTCGCCGAAGCCGTGCGCGAGGGCGGTCACAGCCTGGTGAAGCTGACCCCGGCCCACCTCGAACTGCTGTGTGACCACTTCGCGCAGACCGGAACGGACGGGGACGCGGCGGACCTGACACGCAGGCTCGTCGTCGGCGGCGAGGCCCTGCCGGGCCAGACCCTGCGGCGATGGGCCGGCCACTCCCCCGGCACCCTGGTCGTGAACGAGTACGGCCCCACGGAGACCGTCGTCGGCTGCTGCGCGTACGAGGTGGCGGCCGGGGACGCCCCCGCCGGCCCGGTGCCGATCGGCCGTCCCGTCGCCGGCACCCGCCTGTACGTCCTGGACGGAAGCCTGCGCCCCACCCCGGCCGGGCTGCCGGGCGAGCTCTACGTCGCCGGGGCCGGCGTGGCCCGCGGGTATCTGGGCAGGCCGGGGCTGACCGCCGAACGGTTCCTGCCCGACCCGTACGGCCCGACGCCGGGGGCCAGGATGTACCGGACCGGGGACCTCGTCCGGCATCTGCCCGACGGCACCCTCGACTACCTCGGCAGGACCGACCACCAGGTCAAGGTGCGCGGTCATCGCATCGAGCCGGGCGAGATCGAGGCCACGCTCCTGCGCCACCGGAACGTGCGCGCCGCGGTCGTGGTGGTCAGGGAGGACCGGCCGGGCGACCGGCGGCTGGTGGCCTACGTCGTGCCCCGGGCGGACCCGGCTCCGACTGACGAGCAGCTCGCCGCCCACCTGGGCCGGACGTTGCCCGCGGCCATGTTGCCCGCGCATTACGTGCCGCTGCCCGCGCTGCCGCTGACCGGCAACGGCAAGGTGGACCGCGCGGCCCTCCCCGCCCTGCCGGGCAGCGGGCCGCAGAGCGGGGCGCCGGGGCGAGCGCTGGCCGTGGCGGGGGCGGAGGACCTGGTCGCCGACGCGGCCGTCGAGGACGACCTCACCCCGGCGGGCCTGCCCGTCGCCGACCTGCTGACCCCCAGGCGGATCTTCATCACCGGGGTCACCGGCTTCCTCGGCGCGTTCCTGGCCGACGAGCTGCTGCGCACCGGCGAGGCCGTCCTGCACTGCCTGGTCCGGGCCGCCGACCCGGACCAGGCCTACCAGCGGGTCGAACGCACGATGCGCGAGTACGGCATCTGGGACGAGTCGTACCGCGACCGCATCGTGGCCGAGCCGGGGACGTTGGAGGAGCCGCGGTTCGGGCTGCCGGAGCGGCGGTTCGACGAGCTGGCCGAGCTGGTCGACGTCATCTACCACTGCGGGGCGAAGGTGAACTTCGTCCATCCCTACCTCTCCCTGCGCAGGGCGAACGTGCTCGGCACCAAGGAGGTGCTCAGGCTGGCGTGCCGTACGCGGGTCAAGGCCGTGCACCACATGTCCACGATCGACGTCTTCGGCCACCACACCGACCGGCTGATCGCGGAGGACGACACCGTGGAGCCCGGGGACGTGACCGGCGGCTACGCCCAGACCAAATGGGTCGCCGAGCGGCTGGTCACGACCCTGGGCGAGCGCGGGCTGCCCGTGGTCGTCTACCGGCCGTGGATCGTCCTCGGGCACAGCCGTACGGGCGCGGCCCACACCACGGACTACACGTGCGTGCTGGTCAAGGGCTGCATCCAGCTCGGCGCGGGACCGGAGCAGGACATGGCGCTGAACTTCATGCCCGTGGACTACGCCGCCCGCGCCGTCGTGCACCTGTCGCGGCGGCCCGAGTCCTTCGGCGGCGTCTTCCACCTCGCCAACCCGGCGACGACGGCGCTCGGCGACGTGTGGGAGTGGGTGAAGGCGTTCGGCTACCGGTTCGAGGTGGTCCCGTTCGAGGAGTGGCGGCTCAGGCTGCGCGACGTCGGCGAGGACAACGCGCTCTACCCGGTGCTGCCGCTCATCGGCGACGAGCCGGGCGAGGACGCGCCCCGTATCGGCACCGCGAACACCGACGCCGCGCTGGCCGGCACCGGCATCGCCTGCCCGCCGATCGACCAGGACATGGGACGGCTGGTCCTGGCCTGGCTGGCCCGCGCGGGGTTCATCGAAGAGCCCTAGAAAACGGCGATATGCGCCGAATGTGCAACCGGGTTGAAGCATCTGTCCCAGATGTCCAGGACAGTCGATGGGGGTGCCCCGCGATGGGTGTGACGTTGCTCCACAGGTTGATCGAGCAGCAGGCCGACAAGAGCCCTACGGCCTGCGCGGTGACCTATCTGGGCGCCGATCTCACGTACGCCGAGCTCGACGCCTGGGCCAATCGGCTCGCCCACCGGCTGCGCCGGCACGGCGTCGGCCCGGAGACCAGCGTGGCGGTGATCGCCGAACGCGACGTCCAGACGGTGGTGGCGCTGCTGGCCGTGCTCAAGGCCGGCGGCGCCTACGTGCCGATCGACCCGGGGAACCCGGCGCGCCGCTTCCACTACCTGATGTCCGACTGCGGCGCCTCCGTGCTGGTGGCGCCGGAGTCGCTGAGCGGGGCCGTGCCGCAAGGCGGGTGGACCACGGTGCTGTCGGACCTCGACCAGCTCCAGGACGAGCCCGCCACCCGGCCCGACAGCCCGGTGCTGCCCGACAACGCCGCGTACGTCATCTACACCTCCGGCTCGACCGGCGAGCCCAAGGGCGTGACCGTCACCCACCGGCAGATCACGCACACCACGCTCGCGCAGTGGGAGCTCGGCCGCCCGGAGCCCGCCTGCTTCCTGCTGCTGGTGTCGTTCTCGTTCGACGCCAGCGCGGTCGGGCTCTACTGGACGCTCACCAGGGGCGGGCAGATCGTGGTGCCCTCGGCGGAGGAGCACCGCGACCCGCGCGCCCTGCGCGACCTGATCGCCCGGCACCGGGTCACCCACCTGGACTGCACGCCGTCGCTCTACTCTCTGATCCACGCCGACGACGCCGCTCCCCTGGCGAGCCTGCACTGCGTGATCGTCGGCGGGGAGGCGTGCCCGCGCTCGCTGGTCGAGCGGCATCACGCCCTGCTGCCCGAGTGCCTGCTCGTCAACAACTACGGCCCGACCGAGACGACCGTGTGGACGACGACGTCCACGCTGAGGCCCGAAGGCCCCGAGGCGGTCGTGCCCATCGGGTTCCCGATCGCCGGCGCGGGCATGCGGCTGCTGGACGAGGACCTGGACCCGGTCGGCGACGGCGAGGTCGGCGAGCTGTTCGTGGGCGGGGCGGGCGTCGCGCGCGGCTACCGCGGCCGGCCGGCCCTGACCGGCGAACGGTTCCTGCCCGACCCGTGGGCGGAGGCGCCGGGCGGCCGGATGTACCGGACCGGCGACCGGGTGCGGCGGCTGCCCGACGGGCAACTGGAGTTCTGCGGGCGGGTCGACCACCAGGTCAAGGTCCGCGGGTACCGGGTGGAGCTGGCCGAGGTCGAGCACGCCCTCGCCACGCACCCCGCGGTCCTGGAGGCCGCCGCCGACGTACGGGTCCTCGGCGAGAGCGCGGGCCTGGTCGCGTGGGTCGCGGGCGAGGCCGACCCCGAGGACGTCAGGGCGCACGCGGCGGGGCTGCTGCCGGCGCACATGGTGCCCGGCCGGGTCGTCGTGCTGGACAAGCTGCCGCGCAACGTGGCCGGCAAGATCGACCGCAGCCAGCTCGCCGACCCGCGGCCCGAGCCCGGGGCGGGCCGCGAGATGACCGCCCTGGAGACCGAGGTCGCCCAGCTCGTCACGGAGATCCTGGGCGTCGGCCGGTTCGGCGTCACCCAGAGCTACTTCGACCTCGGCGCCAACTCCCTGCACCTGGCCAGGCTCGCCCTCGGCCTGTGGAGCCGGTTCGGGGTCAGCGTGTCGATCCACCACCTGTTCGAGGTGCCGCACGTGGCCGGCACCGCCCAGATGATCGAGGCGGCCAGGCGCAGCGAGGCTCCCGCCGACGAGCCCGGCGACCTCGGCGAGGTGCTCGCCGAGACGACGCTGGACGAGTCGATCACCGTGACGCCCGGCCTGCCCGAGGCCGCCTGGGACGTCCCCCGGCACGTGCTGCTGACCGGCGCCACCGGCTACCTGGGCGCGTTCCTGCTCAAGGAGCTGGTCGAACGCACCGACGCGACCGTCTGGTGCCTGGTCCGCGCGTCGTCGTCCACCGAAGGCAAGAACCGCCTGCGCGAGGTCATGCGGCGCTACCTCATCTGGGACGACCGCTACGACGACCGCATCGAGGCCCTGGCGGGCGACCTGGCCGAGCCGCTGCTCGGGCTGGGCGAGGAGGGGTTCGTCCGGCTCGCCGGGGTGATCGACTCGATCTACCACTGCGGCGCCCTGGTCAACTTCGTCTACCCCTACAGCGCGCTCAAGCCCGCCAACGTGGACTCCGTCGCCGACGTCCTGCGCCTGGCCGTCACCGAACGGCTCAAGGCGGTGCACTACATCTCCAGCATCGACGTGTTCCTGCACACCGGGCGGGACCGGCCGTACCTGGAGAACGAGCCGCTGGTGCCGCTGGAGGCGCCCGAGGCGTACGCGCGCAGCAAGTGGGCCGGCGACCACCTGGTCCGGATCGCCCGCGAGCGCGGCGTCCCGGCGGCGATCTACCGGCCCGGCATGATGATGAGCCACAGCGGCACCGGCGCCACCCAGACCAGCGACTACCTGCTGCTGCAGATCAAGGGCCTGCTGGAGTTCGGCGTGGTGCCGGACATGGACTACCTGTTCGACGCCATCCCCATCGACTACGCGGCCCGCGCCGTAGCGCACATCTCGCTCCGGCGGGACGCGGTCGGCCGCAACTTCCACCTGTGGAACCTCAACCCCGTGCCCCTGACCGAGGTGTACGGCTGGGTGCGCTCCTTCGGCTACGAGTTCGAGACCGTCCCGCTGGAGACCGCCGTCCAGCACCTGGTCACGCTCGGCCCGGACAACCCGCTCTTCCCGCTGCTGCCGCTGCTGTTCCAGGAACGGGTGCGGTCGGTCCTGCCCGCGTTCACCCCGGAGGTGCTCGGCCGTACCGATCTGCGCGCGGAGTGCGCCAACACGCTGGCGGCGCTGGAGGGCTCGGGCATCGCCTGCCCGCCCATGACGCCCGACCTGGCGCACAAGTGCTTCTCGTACATGGTGGACGTGGGCTTCATGCCCGACCCGGCCGAGCAGCGGGCCCGCCTCGCCGGCCCGCGGAGCCCGCGATGAGCCTGGTGCTGCTCCAGCCGACCCGGCTCCCGCTGCGCGACCGCGACCTGCCCGTCACCCAGGGATCCCCGGCCCCGCTGCTGCTGGCCAGGCGGATGGCGGCCGGGCCGGCCGCGACCGACCTGCTCGACCGGCTGCGGGCGCTGCCGTCGCCGCCGTCCGGGACCGAGCAGCCGGAGGCCGCCGACAAGGCCCGCTCCTACGTCTACGACGACCGGCTGCGCGAGTACGACGCCTACTTCGGCGTGGTCAGGGCCGGCCGGCACACCGACGGCGTGTTCGCCCGCAGCCTGCTCATCGCCTACCGCTCGCTGCTGGAGGAGGGGCTCGGCGCGGGCACCCGCCTGAGCTGGGCCGACTGGTCGTCCCTGTGCTCGGCGCTGCGGACGATGATCTGCCTGTCCACCGGCGTGGACGCCAGGCCCGCCGCGGTGCCCGAGCCGCCGCTGCTGCGCTGGCACCTGGACCCGCTGCGGCGCTGGCGGGTGGGGCACCACGTGTTCTTCGCGCTGACCCAGTGCGTCATCGTGGCCCTGCAGTCCTTCCAGTCCGCGCTGGAGGAGGCGGACATGGCCGCCGCGCGCCGGAACCTGCGGCTGGCCACGCGCCTGCTGCAGGCCAGCGCGGCGGCGTTCGTGTTCACCGCGGAGTTCAGCGCGAACCAGTACCACGGCGGTGTCCGGCAGTCCATGGAGGCGCCGTTCGTGACCGACGGGTTCAGCGGCCTGCTCTCCCCCGACCACCAGTATCTGGTCAGGCTGTTCGCCCGGCTCCGCCCGGCGCTGCGCGGCCTGCCGGCGGAACTGGCCGCCGACCACCGGGCCTTCGCCCGCGCGCTCGGCACCGTCTACGACTCTCACAAGTACGTGTGCCGCAGGTTCGGCGGCGACACCGGGCCGAGCCTGCGTACCAGTGACACGACCGGGCTGCCCGCCGTGTCCGTGCTGCACGCGCTCAAGCTCGCCAGAACCAGGATCGTGGGGCGTACATGAACCTCGGACCATCCTTCGCGCACGTCCTGTGGCAACGGGCGCAGGAAACTCCGGACCGGGTCGCGATCGGCTTCCGGGACGGATCAGGCGATCTCACCTACGGCGATCTGCACCACCGGGCCGCGGTGCTGGCCGCCCGGCTGCGCCGGCGGGCCAGGCGCGGCGACCGCGCCCTGCTGCTGCTGCCACCCGGGCCCGACTACGTGACCGCCTTCTTCGGCTGCCTGTACGCGGGCGTCATCGCCGTCCCGACCTACCCGCCGCTGGACGAACGGCAACTCCCCCGGCTCGTCTCCGTCATGGCCGACGCCGAACCCGGCGTGGTGATCACCCAGGCCGGCCTGATCGACCTCGGCCGCGACGGTCTGGCCAGGCACGGGCTCACCACCTCGGCGTACTGGCTGGCGACCGACGAGGGAACGGACGAGCCGCCCGCCTCGGCCCCGCCCGCCGGGCGCGCGGACGACGTGGCGTTCCTGCAGTACACGTCGGGCTCGACGAGCACGCCCAAGGGCACGATCGTGACCCACGCCAACCTGCTGGACAACTCGGCCGCGATCCGTACACTGTTCGGCCACACCCGCGACAGCGTGGGCGTCATCTGGCTGCCGCCATATCACGACATGGGGCTCATCGGCGGCATCCTCCAGCCCGTCTACGCCGGTTTCCCCGTCGTCCTCATGTCGCCGCTGGACTTCCTCGCCGACCCGAGGGCGTGGCTGGCCGCGATCACCGAGCACCGGGCCACGACCAGCGGCGGCCCCAACTTCGCCTTCGACCTGTGCGTCAGGAAGATCCCGCCGGAGCGCCGCGAGGGGCTGGACCTGTCGAGCTGGTCGGTGGCGTTCTGCGGCGCCGAGCCGGTACGCCGGGACACCATGGACCGCTTCGCCGAGGCGTTCGGCCCGTACGGGTTCGCCCGCGAGGCCGTCTACCCCTGCTACGGCCTGGCCGAGAGCACGCTCATCGCCACCGGCGGCGTCAAGGGCGCGGGCGTGCGCCTGGACGCGGGCGGCGCGGTCTCGTGCGGCACCGCCATCCCCGGGCACGTCGTCCGTACGCTGCCACCCGGCGGGACGACGCCCCTGCCCGACGGGGAGGTCGGCGAGATCTGCGTGCGCGGGCCGAGCGTGGCCCAGGGCTACTGGAACGATCCCGACGGCACCGCGGCGACCTTCCCTCCGGACGCCGGCGGGCAGCGCCTGCTGCGCACCGGCGACCTGGGCTTCCTGCGCGACGGCGAGCTGTACGTGACCGGCCGGCTCAAGGACGTCGTGATCGTCAGGGGCCGCAACCTCCAGGCCGAGGACGTCGAGCACGCCCTGGCCGGCGGCCTTCCCGCGGTCCAGGCGGGTCGGGTGGCGGCGTTCGAGCTGGAGGTGGAGCGGGAGCCGGCCCTGGCCGTGGTGATCGAGCTGACCTCCGGTGACCCGGCCGTCCTCGACGAGCTCGCGGCGGAGGTGCAGCGTACGCTGGTCGCGACCTTCGGCGTACGGGCCGAGCGGCTGGTGTTCACCCGGCGCGGCGCGATCCCCAAGACACCCAGCGGCAAGATCCGCCGCGCGGAATGCCGCCACCGCTACCTCGCAGGCACCCTCACCACCATCCCGGCCGCCCCCACCCCCCTCGACACCGAACGGGTCGAGCGGGCCGCGCGGGCCGAGCTGGCGGCGGAGCTGGCGGCGCTGGCCGCGGTCGTGGTCGGCGTGTCCGGGCCGATCCCTCCGGACCGCCCGCTCACCTCTGCGGGCCTGGACTCGCTGCGCGCGGTCGAGCTGCGCCACGCAGCGCAGGAACGCCTGAAGCTGGAGCTGCCACTACGCGACCTCCTCGCAGGCGCGACCGCGGACGAGCTGGCCACCGCAGTCGCTCGGGACGCCGCGGGTGCCCTGGCCGAACCCGGGGCCCGGCCGCCCGAGGTGGCGGACGGCGGGGCGCTCAGCGAGGGTGAGCGGGGGCTCTGGCTGGCCGCCCGCCTGTCGCACGACCCCGACCACTACGTGCTCTCCATCGCCCTCGACCTGACCCACCCCGTGGACCCCGCCCTGCTCAAGGAGTCCTTCGACCTGCTCAGTGCCCGGCACCCGGCGTTGCGCACCCACTTCCCCGAGGTGCTGGGCCGTCCCGAGCGCGCCCCGCTCCCGTACGGCCTCACGCTGGACGTCCTCGACCTCGGCGACGTGACGCCCGGCGAACTGGACCGGGTGGTCCAGGAACGCGCCAAGGGCGGCCTCGACCCGCTGGCGGGCCCCTTGTGGCGGGCGACGCTCGTCCGGGGGACGGCGGCGCCCGAGGGCGGGGTCCTCGTGCTCTGCGCCCACCACCTCGTCTGCGACGGCTGGTCCCTGGACCTGCTGGCCCGCGAGCTGGGCGAATGCTACGAACTGCTGGCACGCGGGGAACGGCCCACCTGGCCCCCGGCCGGCGACCCGGCGGACGCGGCGGCCGGGCAGGCGCGCCTGCTGTCCGGCGACCACGGCCGCGACCTGGCCGCCTTCTGGCACGACACCCTGCACGACCTGCCCCCCTCCGCCGCCCTGCCCCAGGCCCACCGGCACCCCACCCCCTCGGCCCTCATCCCCACGGCCCCCGCCGCCCAGCACCGCGTACGCCTGGACGGCGAGCTCGCCGGACAGCTGCTCGGCCTCGCCCGCCAGGAGGGCGTCACGCTCTACACCACGATGCTGGCCGGCCTCGCCTGGACCCTGTACCGGTACACCGGCGAGCGCCGGTTCCTGCTCGGCATGCCCGCCTCGGGCCGGCTGGACCCCGGTACGGCCTCGGCCGTCGGGTACTTCGTCAACCCGCTCCCGCTGGTCTGCGAGATCGACCCGGACGACGACTTCCGCGCCCACCTGCGCCGCCTCGCCGACGCCGTGGCGGCGGGACAGGCCGGGCAGGAGTACCCGTACCAGCGGATCCTGGAGGAGTGTGTGCCCGCGGAGCGCGCCGCGGACCTCATCCGGATCATGGTGACGCAGCAGCAGGCGCCGAACGGGCTCGCGCCGTCCCTCCTCGACGGGAGCCCGGAGGCGCGGCGGATGGGCGGGCTGGAGGCGCGGCTGAGGTTCGCCGCGCAGCTCACCGCGCCGTTCGAGCTGACCGTGGAGATCGTCGCGACGCCGCAGGGGCTGACGTGGTCGTTCGTCCACGACACCGGCACGCTGGACGCCGCCGACGTACGGGCCTTCGCGCGGCACTGGGAACGCGCGCTGGCGGCGGCCGTGGCCGCGCCCCGGCTGCGTCCCGACGAGGTCGACCTCCTGGAGACCGGCGAGCGGGACCTGCTCCTGCGCGAGTGGAACGCGGCCGTGGCGGACGTGGACGGGCCGCCGACGGTGCACGAGGCGGTGCTGGCGGCCGGACGTACCGACGCGGTGGCCGTACGGGACGAGCACGGCACGCTCACCTACGGCGAACTGGACCGGCGCAGCGCCGCGCTGGCTGCGGCCCTCGCCGCGCACGGCGCCGGCGGCGAGCGGCCGGTCGCACTGCTGCTCCCGCGCTCGTCCGGGCTGGTGGTGGCCATGATGGCGGCCATGCGCGCGGGCTCGCCGTACCTGCCGCTGGACGTCGAGCATCCCGACGCCAGGCTCGCGGCCATCCTGGACGACGCCCGGCCCGCCGTCGTGCTGACCAGCCCCGACCTGGCCGCCCGTCCCGCCCTGCGGGACCGTACGGTGCTGGTGGAGGACGCCGCCGCGGGCGGGGAGTGCCCCTCCGCCCCCGGCCACCCCGACGGGCTCGCCTACCTGATCTACACCTCCGGTTCCACCGGCACGCCCAAGGGCGTCGCCTGCGCCCACCGCGGCGTGCTCAACCTGGCCGCCGACTTCCGCGCGCGGGCGGGCGTCGAGGCGCGGGACCGGTGCGCGTGGTGGACCAGCCCGGGGTTCGACGTCTCGGTGCACGAGGTGTTCACCGCGCTCACCTCCGGCGCCACCGTCGAGGTGTGCCCGCCGTACGCCCGGCACGACGCCGGCGCGCTGGCCGATTGGCTCGCCGAACGCGAGATCACCGGCGCCTACCTGCCGCCCCACCTGCTGCCCGACCTCGCCGCCCACCTCGAACGGCAGGGCGCCCGGGTACGCCTGCGCTGGCTGCTGGTCGGCGTGGAGCCGATCCCCGAGCCCCTGCTGCGGCGGCTCGTCCGGCTGGTGCCCGGTCTCACCGTCGTCAACGGGTACGGCCCCACCGAGTGCACCGTCTGCGCGACGTTCCACGTGGTGGACCCGGCGGGCGCCGAGCCGGGCAGCACGCCGCTCGGCGGCCCGGTGCGCAACTGCCCGGTCTACGTCCTGGACGGGTTCCTGCGGCCGGTGCCGATCGGGGCGGTCGGCGAGGTCTACGTCGCCGGGCCGGGACTGGCGCGCGGGTACCACGGCAGCCCTGGGCTGACCGCCGAGCGGTTCGTCCCCTCGCCGTTCGCCCCGGGCGAGCGGCTCTACCGGACCGGCGACCTGGCCCGCCACCGGCGCGACGGCGTCCTGCTGTTCGCCGGGCGGGCCGACCGGCAGGCCAAGATCCGCGGCGTGCGGGTGGAACCGGGGGAGATCGAGGCCGCCATGGCCGGGCATCCCGCCGTGCTCGCCGCCGTGATCGCCGCCGTGGTGGAGACGGGCGGCACACGCCTGATCGGGTACGCCCGGGTCGCTCCCGGCCGGGTCGAGGAGCCCGGCCTCGCCGCCGACGTCACCCGGTACCTGCGGGGCCTGCTGCCCGGCCCGATGGTGCCCGCCCGCGTCGTACTCCTCGACGAGTGGCCGACGACGGTCAACGGCAAGATCGACCGGGCCCGGCTGCCGCGTCCCGCCCCGACCGAGTACGCCGCCCCCGCCGGTACGACGGAGACGGCGATCGCCCGGGTGTGGAGCCGCCTGCTCGGGGTGCCCCGCGTGGGCCGTACGGACGACTTCTTCGAGCTGGGCGGCCACTCGCTGGCCGCCATGCGGATCGCGGCCGAGCTGGCCGGGCTGCTGGCGCGGCCGGTGGACGCCCTGCACGTCCTGGACCACCCGACCGTGGCCGAGCTGGCCGTCGTGCTGGACGGGCTCCCCGAGGACCCGGACACCGGCCCGGACGCCGCCCTGACCGGCTCGGCGCTGCTCGACCACGTCGCCGCGCTGCCCGCGGAGGCGCTGGACCTGCTCCGCCTGGAGATGGAGGAGGACCGGTGACCACGCTCACCGACGCCCAGCGCGTGCTGCTCGCCCGGATGAGCGCGGCCCCGGGAGAGCGCGAGGGCCTGTTCCCGGTGACGGCGGCGCAGCGCGGCCTGTGGTTCCTGGACCAGCTCGCGCCCGGCGGGACCGCGTACCACATGCCGGCCCTGCTGCGGCTGCGCGGGCCGCTGGAGGAGGCGGCGCTGGAGCGCGCGTTCCAGGCGGCCGTGGACCGGCACGAGTCGCTGCGCACGACGTTCGCGGCCGTGGACGGCCGGCCCTTGCAGCGGGTACGCAGCCGCCGCGAGCACCGGCTCACCACGCTGGACGCCGCCGGACGTCCGTTCGCCGAGGTGGTGGCGGAGGCGACGGAGGCCGCGTACGAGCCGTTCGACCTGCGGCGCGGGCCGCTGGTCCGTACGGTGTTGTGGCGGCTCGGCCCCGAGGACCACCTGCTGCTGCTCGCGGTCCACCACATCGTGGCCGACGGCTGGTCGGTCGGCGTCCTGCTGCGGGAGCTGGCGGCCGACCTGGCCGGGCACCCGGCGGCGGCGCGTCCGGACGGCGCCGCCGAGCCCGTGGACCTCGCGCTGCGCGAGGCCGCGACGGCCGTCGACGGCGCGGCGGCGGCGTTCTGGGCCGGCGCCCTGGCGGGGGCGGAACCGTGCGGGCTGCCCGGACGGCTGGACGAGCCGCCGGAGCGGGCGTGCGCGACCGTCAGGGAACCGCTGCCCGCGAGCCTGCCGGAGCGGGTCAGGGCGTACGCGCGCTCGGCCCGCGTCACCGAGCACAGCGTCTACCTGGCGGTGCTGGCCGCCGCCTGCCATCGCATGACCGGCCGCCGGGACGTGGTGATCGGCGTGCCCCATGCCCGCCGGGACAACCCGCGTACGCAGCTCTCCGTGGGCTTCCTCGTCACCTCTCTGCCCGTACGCGTCGCCTGGGCGGGCGAGCCGAGCCTGACCGAGCTGACCGCGCTCGCCGCCAGGGCGCTGCGCGCGGCGGTCGCGCACGCCGACGTGCCGCCGGAGCCGGTGACCGGGCAGGCCGGGACCGGCGGGCGCGGGCCGCTGTTCGACCTCATGCTCACCGTCGATCCGCCGCTGCTGCCCGGCGGGCGGCTCGGCCACCTGGCCGCCGAACGGCTCCCGCTCGATCCGCGGGCGGCCAAGTTCCCGCTGGTGGCCGGGTTCGACCTCGGCGATCCGGCGCTGCGCTGCGAGTACGACACCGGCCGCTTCGACGCGGAGGTCGCCGGGGGGCTGGCGCGTACCGTGCGTACCCTGCTGGAGTCCGGGCTCGCCGCGCCGGACGTTCCGCTGGCCGCGTTCGACCTGATGGACGCCCGGGAGACGGGCGGGCGGCTGGCGCTCGGCCCTGGACCGGCCGCCCCGGACGTGCTGGCCGGGGCCGGGCTCGGCGAGGCGGTGGCGCGCGTCGCCGCCCGCGATCCCGGCCGCGTCGCGCTGGTCGAGGGGGAACGGCGGCTCACCTACGGCGAGCTGCTGGAGGACGCCGGACGGCTGGCCGCGGCCGTACGGGCCCGCCTCGGCGGCGACCCGCCGGTGGGCCGTCCCGTCGCCGTCCTCCTGGAACGCGGGCTCGACCAGGCGGTGGCCTGCCTGGCGACGGTCCTCGCGGGCGGCCACCATCTGGCGCTCGACCCGGCGCACCCCGCCGAGCACCACTGGGACGCCGTCGCCCGGAGCGACGCCTGCCTGCTGCTGACCTCGTCCGGGCATCTGGACGCCCTCGGCGCGGCCGGTGTGCCCGCCCTCTGCCTGGACCGCCTTCCCCCCGCGGGCTCCGATTCGTCTGTGCCGGCGGGGCATCCCGGGTTGCCGGCCGCCGTCGTGGGCACGGGCGCGCTGTTCACCCATGACGCCGTCGCGCGGACCGGCGGCTCATGGGCCCGTGGCGTACGCCTGCACACCGCGCCGGTGTCCTCCCCCGCGGCGCTCGCCGAGTTGTGGGGGACGCTGCTCACGGGGTCGCGCGGTGTGATCCTCGGGCCCGACGACCTCACCCCGGAGGCGGTGCGCGAAGCCGTCCGTACGCACGGGATCACCGACGCGCTGCTCACCACCCGGCTGTCCGGCCGCCTCCGGCACGAAACCCCGGACGCGCTGACGCCGATCACGAACCTCCTGGTCAGCCGCACCGCGCTCACCCCCCACACCCTGCACCCGGCCGGGGGGAGGCCGCGCGCCGTCTATGGCCCGGCCGACGGTCCCGCCGTGGCGACGGCGGCCCCGCCTCCCCCGCCCGGCCGTGCCGCCGCCGGTGATGGGGTTCCGTGTGGCCGGGCCGTCGCCGGGGTCGAGGTGTACGTGCTCGACGACCGGATGCGGCCCGTTCCGCCGGGGGCGGTGGGCGAGATCCACCTCGGCGGTCCCGGTCTCCCGCTCGGGTTCCCCGGCAGGCCGGGCCGGACCGCCGAGCGCCTGGTCCCCTCCCCGTACGGCCACGGGCAGCGGCTGCTGCGCACCGGCGAACGCGCCCGCGTCCGCCCGGACGGGACGCTGGTCCCGCTCGGCGTGACACCGGAACGCCTGCTGGAGGAACGGCTGGCGGCACACCCGGGAGCCCGCGACGTCGTGGCCGTGGAACGCGACGGCCTCCTCGTCGCCTACGTGGTCCCCGCCACCTCCCCGCCCGCGGCCGACGAGCTGCGCGAGCTGGCGGGCGAGGACGCCTCGGTCCTGCTGGTGGACCGCGTCCCGCTCGACGGCGACGGCGAGCCCGACCTCGACCTGCTCCCCGTCCCCGAGGCCCCGGCGCGCGCCCCGGCCGCGCCCGCCACCGAGCTGGAACGGCAGGTCGCCCAGGCGTGGGCCGAAGTCCTCGGCCGCGACGCCGCCGGCATCTCCCGTTCCGACGACTTCTTCCGCCTGGGCGGGCACTCCCTGCTGGCCACCCGCCTGGTCGCCAGGCTCGCGCAGCGGTTGTCCCGGCCGGTCCCGGTGCAGTTCGTCTTCGACCATCCCACCCTCGCCGCGTCGGCGCGGGCGCTCGCCGCCGTCCCCGAGCGGGACGCCGTGCCGCCGATCCGGCGGGTGGCCGACCGGGACCTGATCCCGTTGTCGTTCGCGCAGCGGCGGTTGTGGTTCATGCAGCAGTACGACCCGTCCGACTCGCTGTTCAACATCCCGCTGGCGGTCCGGCTCCGCGGCGAGCTGGACGTCGCCGCCCTGCGTGGCGCGCTCGCGCTGGTCACGGCCAGGCACGAGACGCTGCGCACCACGTACGTCACCGAGGACGACCTGCCGAGGCCCCGGGTGCGGACCGCCCCCGGCCCCGCCCTGGAGGTGGCCGGCGCCCCGGACGAGGCCGCCCTCGCGCGCCTGCTCGACCGTGCCGCGCGCACCCCGTTCGACCTGGCGGAGGACCTTCCGCTGCGGGCTCTGCTGGTCAGGACGGCCCCGGCCGAGCACGTGCTGCTGCTGGTCGTGCACCACATCGCGTGCGACGGCTGGTCGGTCGGCGTGCTGGCGACCGAGGTCTCCCTCGCCTACACGGCCCTGACCGCGGGACGGGAGCCCGAGCTGCCCGGCCTGCCCGTCCAGTACGGCGACTTCGCCCTGTGGCAGCGCGACCGTATGTCGGACCGCGCCCTCGCCCCCGAGCTGGAGCACTGGTCGCGTGTCCTGGACGGCGCCCCGAAGGCGCTGGAGCTGCCCGCCGACCGGCCGCGCCCGCCCGTGTTCGCCCATCGGGGCGCGACCCTGCCGGTCGAGCTCGGGCCGGAGCTGAGCGCGGCCGTACGGCGGACCGCCGCGGCGCACGAGGTCACCCCGTTCATGGTCCTGCTGTCCGCGCTGGCCGTGGTGCTGTCCCGGCTGTCCGGCCAGGACGACCTGGTGATCGGCACGCCGGTCGCCGGGCGTTCCCGTCCCGAGGTCGAGGACCTCGTCGGCTGCTTCATCGACGTGGTGCCGCTGCGCCTGGACGTCTCGGGCGACCCGGCGGCCGGCGAGCTGCTGGCCAGGGCGCGGCGGGTGTGCCTGGAGGCGTACGCCCATCAGGACGTGCCCTTCGAGCGGCTGGTCGAGCACCTGAGGCCGGAGCGCGACCTGTCCAGGACGCCGGTCTTCCAGGTGATGCTCGCCCTGCAGAGCGGCGCGACACCGGGCCTCGACCTGCCCGGCGTCACGGCCTCGCACCACCCGCTGGACACCGGCACGGCCCAGCACGACCTGACGTTCTGGTTGCGCGACGCGCCGTCGGGGATCGGCGGTTTCCTGGAGTTCGACACCGACCTGTTCACCGGGGACACCGCCGCCCGGTACGCGGGCCGCCTGGCCGCCGTACTGGACTGGCTGACCGGCGCGACGCCCGAGCCGGAGGCGCTGACGCCGGACGAGCGCGCGCTGCTGCTGGCCGCCGGAACCGGCCCGAACCGTCCGATCCCCACCGGAACCGTCGCCGACGCGGTACTGGCGTCCGCGCCACCCGACCGGCTCGCCCTGGTCGACGGCGTGGACGGGGACGCGGGGCGTGGGCTGACCCATGGCCGGATGGGTGAGCTGGCCCGCCGGACGGCCGCCGTGCTGGCCGCCCGGGGCGTGCGCCGCGGTGACGCCGTGGGCGTGCTGCTGCCCAGGTCTCCGCTGATGGTGCCGGTGCTGCTGGGTGTGTGGCTGGCGGGGGCGGCGTACGTGCCGCTCGACCCGGAGTTCCCCCGGCGGCGGCTGGAGTTCATGATCGCCGACTCCGGGGTGCGTGTGCTCGTCGCGGAGTCACCGGACGCGGCGCCCGTGCCCGGCCTCGACGTCGTGACGCCGGACGACCCGGCCGCCGGGCTCCCCGTCCCGGCGACGGGCGCCGGCGGGCGGGACCGCGCGTACGTGATGTACACCTCGGGCTCGACCGGCCGTCCCAAGGGGGTGGTGGTGCCGCACGCGGCCGTGCTGAACCTGCTGGCCTCCGTCTGCTCCGACCCCGGGCTCGGCCCGGACGACGTGCTGGTCGCGGTGACGACGTTGTCGTTCGACATCTCGGTGCTGGAGCTGTTCGCGCCGCTGCTGGCCGGGGCCCGCGTCGTGGTCGCCACGGCGGCGCAGGCGGCGGACCCGGTCCTGCTGGGCGGGCTGATCGGGGCGTGCGGCGCGACCGTCGTACAGGCCACGCCGGCGACCTGGCGCATGCTGCTGGAGTCCGGCTGGCGGGCGGAGCGTCCGCTGCGGGTGTGGTCGGGCGGCGAGGCGCTCTCCCCCGAGGTCGCCGGGGCGCTGCTGGCGGCCGGTCACCAGGTGGCCAACCTGTACGGCCCCACCGAGACGACCATCTGGTCGGCCACCGGCCCGGTGGAGGATCCCGCCGCGATCGCGCTCGGCCGTCCGGTGGCCAACACCCGGCTGCACGTCCTGGACCACAACCTGCGGACGTTGCCGGAAGGGGCCGTCGGCGAGCTGTACGTCGGCGGCGCCGGGGTGGCCGACGGCTATCTCGGCCGGCCCGCGCTCACGGCGGAGCGCTTCGTGCCCTCGCCGTTCGCCACGGGTGAGCGGTTGTACCGGACCGGGGACCTGGTGCGGTTCCGCGGCGGGCGGTTGTCGTTCGCCGGGCGGGCCGACCAGCAGGTCAAGCTGCGCGGGCACCGCATCGAGCCGGGCGAGATCGAGGCGCGCCTCGCCGAGCACCCGGACGTCGCCGAGGCCGTGGTCGCCGTGCACGACGACCGCCTGGTGGCCTACCTCGTCGCCACCCCGCCGTCGGACGCTGGGCCGCCGTCGGGTTCCGGGGTGCCGTCGGTCGCCGGGGTGCGGGCCTTTCTGCGCGATCACCTGCCCGAGTACATGATCCCGTCGCTGGTCGTCCCGCTGGACCGCATGCCCCGCACCCTCAACGGCAAGACCGACCGGGGCGCGCTCCCCGCTCCCCCGGACACGGCCGGGACGCCCCGGAGCGCGGACCACGTCGCGCCGCGCACGCCGCTGGAGGCCGTCGTCGTGGAGACCTGGGCGGACGTGCTCGGCCTGGACGCCGCCACGGTCTCGGCCGAGGACGACTTCTTCGACCTCGGCGGCCACTCGATGCTGGCCACCCGCGCGGCCGGGCGGCTGTCACGGGTGCTGGGACGCCCGGTCTCGCTGCGGCGGCTCTTCGAGCACCCCACGCCCGCCGCGCTGGCCGCCTCCCTGGGCTCCGGCGACACGGCCGCCGACCAGCCGGACCGCCCGCCGCTCGCGCCCGCCGCGGACGGCGGCCCGGCCCCCCTCTCGTACGCCCAGGAACGGCTGTGGTTCCTGCACCGGCTGGAGGGACCGAGCCCCACCTACAACCTGCCGGTCGCGCTGCGCCTGTCCGGCCCCCTGGACCGGGCGGCGCTGCGTGCCGCGCTCGGCGACCTGATCGGCAGGCACGAGATCCTGCGCACGATCTTCCCCGACCGCCGGGGCACCGCCTGCCAGATCGTCCTGGACGCGGCCCCCGCCGACCTGGACGTGGTGGACGTGACGGCCGCGGACCTGCCGGCGCGCATGGAGTCGGCGGCCCGGCACGCGTTCGACCTGACCGCCGAGATCCCCCTGCGCGCCTGGTTGTTCGCGACCGGGCCGGGCGAGCACGTGCTGCTGCTGGTGATCCATCACATCGCCGGCGACGAGGGTTCGCTGCGGCCGTTCCTGCGCGACCTGGGTGAGGCGTACCTGGCCCGGCTGGCCGGGCGGGAGCCGGGGTGGCGAGCGCTGCCCGTGCAGTACCGCGACTACGCGATCTGGCAGCGCCGCGTCCTCGGCGACCAGCGCGACCCGGCCGGCGAGCTGCGCCGACAGCTCGACTTCTGGACGGACACGCTGCGCGACCTGCCCGCCGAGCCCCGGCTGCCCACCACCCGGCGGCGGCCCGCCGTGGCCGGTCACCGGGGCGGCTCGGTCGGCTTCACCCTCGACGACGAGCTGCACGAGCGGCTGAAGGACCTGGCCGGGCGGTCCGGCGCCACCATGTTCATGGTGCTGCAGGCCGCGGTCGCCGCGCTGCTCACCAGGCTCGGCGCGGGCACCGACGTCCCGCTCGGCACCGCCGTGGACGCCCGCGGCCAGGAGCAGCTGGACGGCCTGGTCGGGCTGTTCGTCAACACGCTGGTGCTGCGCGCCGACACCTCGGGCGACCCGGCGTTCCGCGACCTGCTGTCCCGGGTCAGGGCCGCCGACCTGGCCGCCTACGAGCACGCCGAGCTGCCGTTCGAGCGGCTGGTCGAGGCGCTCAACCCGGTGCGCTCGTTGTCGGCGCACCCGCTGTTCCAGGTCGCGGTCGCCTACCAGCACGCCGGGCCGCCGCCGCTGGACCTGGCGGGCCTGTCCGTCGAGGTGGCGGAGGTGGGGCCGGTCGCGGCCAAGTTCGACCTCGCCTTCACCGTGACCGCGCTGCCGGACGGCGCGGGGGCGGCGGGCACGCTCGGGTACGCGAGCGACCTGTTCGACCACGACGCGGCGGCGTCCCTGGTGGAACGGCTGCTGCTCCTGCTGCGCGGCGTGGCGGCCGAGCCGGACCGGCCGATCGGCGAGATCGACGTCATGGACGCGGCCGAGCGGCGCAGGCTGCTCCTGGACTGGAACGACACGGCCGCCGACCTGCCCGCCGCCTGCTGGGCGGAGACGTTCGAGGCGCAGGCGGCACGGCGGCCCGGCGACGTGGCGCTGGTGCTGGAGTCGGAGCGGATGACGTACGGGGAGCTCGACGCCGCGGCGAACCGGCTGGCGCACCTGCTGGCCGAGCGCGGCGCGGGACCGGAACGGCTGGTGGCGGTGGCGCTGCCCCGGTCGCTCGGCCTGTTCGTGGCGCTGGTGGCGGTGCTGAAGACGGGCGCCGGCTACCTGCCGCTGGACCTGGACCATCCGGCCGAGCGGGTGTCGTACATGCTGGCCGACGCCCGCCCGGTGGTGCTGCTGGCCACCGCCGACACGGCGGGCCTGCTGCCGCCCGGCGGCCCGCCGGTGCTGCTGGCGGACGACCCGGACATCGCCGGCCGCCCCTCGTCGCCGCCCGTCATCCGGCCTCCGGCCCCGGGCAACACCGCGTACGTGATCTACACCTCGGGCTCGACCGGCCGTCCCAAGGGCGTGGTCGTCACGCACGCGTCGGTGCCGAGCCTGGTGGCGACCGCGGTCGAGCGGTTCGGCGTGGGCGCGGGCAGCAGGGTGCTGCAGTTCGCGTCGGTCAGCTTCGACGTGGCCTTCTGGGAGCTGAGCATGGCGCTGCTGACCGGCGCCCGGCTGGTCGTCGTCCCGGCCGCGCGGCGCGTGGCGGGCGAGCCGCTGACCGGGTACGTCGCCGAGCACGGGATCACCCATCTGGCGTTGTCGCCGTCCCTGCTGGCCGCGTTGCCACCGGGCTGCGACCTGCCGCCGGACGTGACCGTGCTGACCGGGTCGGAGACCGTGCCCGCCGAGGTGGTGACCCGGTTCGCCCCTGGACGGCGGCTGCTGAACGCGTACGGGCCGACCGAGGCCACGGTGAACTCCACGCTCTGGCCCGCCCCCGAGGGCTGGACCGGGGAGAGCGTGCCGATCGGCGGCCCCGACGTCGGCACCCGGGTCCACGTGCTGGACGCGGGCCTGCGGCTGCTCCCGCCCGGCGTGGCGGGCGAGCTGTTCATCGCCGGGGACGGGCTGGCCAGGGGCTACCTGGGCCGGCCGGACCTGACGGCGGCGGCCTTCCTGCCCGACCCGTTCGGGCCGCCGGGGTCGCGCATGTACCGGACCGGCGACCTGGTCAGGTGGAACGGCGACGGCGCGCTGGAGTTCCTCGGCCGGGCCGACGACCAGGTGCAGATCCGGGGGTTCCGGGTCGAGCCCGGCGAGGTCGAGGCCACCCTGATCCGGCATCCCGACGTACGGGAGACCGTGGTCGTCGCGGACCCGGCCCAGGGGCGCCTGGTCGCCTACGTCGGCACCGGGCGCGTGGACGAGGGCCTGCCGGCCGAGCTGAGGGCCTTCACCGGCCGGTCGCTGCCGTCGTACCTGGTGCCGTCGGTGTTCGTACCGCTCGAAGCGCTCCCGAGGGCGGCCAACGGCAAGGTGGACCGCGCCCGGCTGCCCGAGCCGCGCCCGGCGGCGGGCAGGGTGCTGAACCCGCCCGCCACCCCCCTGGAACGGCAGGTCGCCGAGGCGGTGTGCGAGGTGCTCGGCGTGGACGCGGTCGGCCTCGACGACGACCTGTTCGAGCAGGGCGGCCATTCGCTGCAGATACCGCGGATCGCGGCGGGCGTGGCCGAGCGGACCGGGGTGGAGATCGCCCTGCGGGACATCTTCCTGGCGCCGACGGTCGCCGGGATGGTACGGGCCGTCGCCGGCGCCCGGGATTCGGGG
The DNA here is from genome assembly GCF_014648435.1 of Nonomuraea spiralis. Taxonomy (GTDB): domain Bacteria; phylum Actinomycetota; class Actinomycetes; order Streptosporangiales; family Streptosporangiaceae; genus Nonomuraea; species Nonomuraea spiralis. The sequence goes on along the minus strand of NZ_BMRC01000005.1, from coordinate 150,813 downwards.
GCGGCGCGGAGCACGCCGATCACGCGGGCCGACCGCCGGACGCGACGCCGCGGACCGGACCAGTCACAGAACGGGGAGAAGGAGCAAAATGGGTGAGGAATTCCTGTTCCCGCTGTCCTTCCAGCAGGCCCGGCTGTGGTTCCTCCATCAGCTCGACCCCGGGAACGCCGCCTACCACATGCCGGTCACGCTGCGTCTCGACGGCGAGCTGAGCATGGAGACGCTTCGCGCGGCCTTCCAGCACGTGGTTGACCGGCACGAGGCGCTGCGGACCCGGTTCGAGCCGGACACGCAGGTGCAGGCGGTCCTGGAGTCCTGGGCCGTCACGCCGGAGCTGGTGGACCTGTCCGGGCTCGCCCCCGAGGCGCGGCGGCGGGAGCTGGACCGGGTCCGGCTGGGCGTGCTGCGGGAGCCGTTCGACCTGTGGTCGGCGCCGCCGCTGCGGGTCGTGGTGGTGCGCCTGGAACCGCGCGTCCACGTGCTGCTGATCGTGATCCACCACATCGTCTGCGACGGCTGGTCGCTCGGCGTGCTGGCCGCGGAGCTGTCGGCCGCCTACACGGCGCTGCGCGGGGGACGCGCCCCCGAACTGCCCGACCTGCCCGTCCAGTACGGCGACTTCGCGCTGTGGCAGCGCGAGCGGCTCTCCGGCGACGCGCTGCGCGAGGAGCTGGACCACTGGTCGCGGGTGCTGACCGGCGCGCCCGCCGCCCTGGAGCTGGCCACCGACCGGCCGCGTCCGGACGTGCCCACGTTCGACGGGGCCCGGGTCGTCCGCGCTCTGCCGGAGCCGGTGGCGCTCGGCCTGGAGCGGCTGGCCCACGGGTGCGGCGCGAGCCTGTTCATGGCGGTCCTGGCCGCGTACGCCATGGTCTTGTGCCGCCTGTCGGGCCAGGACGCGGTGATCGTCGGCACGGTGACGGCCGGCCGTTCCCGGCCGGAGCTGGAGGGCCTGGTCGGCTGCTTCATCGACGTGGTGCCGCTGCGCGTGGACGTCCCCGCCGGACTGTCGTGGGCCGGGCTGCTGAGCCGGGTCCGCACGGTGTGCCTGGAGGCGTACGCGCATCAGGAGGTGCCGTTCGAGCGGCTGGTGGAGCATCTGCAACCGGTGCGCGACCTGTCCAGGACGCCGGTCTTCCAGGTGATGCTCAACGGCCAGGACACCCCGAGGCAGGACCTGAGCTGGCCCGGCGTCGAGGTGACCGGCGAGCCGCCCGAGCCCGGCGTGTCCAAGTACGACCTGACCCTCGACCTGCACAGGAACACGAGCGGGATGCTCCTCGACCTGGAGTACAACCGCGACGTGTTCGAGCCGGCGACCGCGTCCGGCCTGCTGGGGCAGGTGGCGGCGGTGCTGGACCTGATGGCCGCCGCCGCGCCGGACACGCCGGTCGAGGCGGCGCTGACCGGGCTCCGGCCCGCCATCGGCCACCGGGACGGGTTCTCCGGCCGCCGCATCGAGCCGCCCGCCACCGGATCACGGCCCGGCGAGGGCTCCCGGGTCCCGCCGGACGACGCCGTCGAGGCGCGGGTGCTGCGGTGCGTCCGGGACGTGCTCGGCAAGGAGTGGCTGGGCGTCACCGACGACTTCTTCGACCATGGCGGCAGTTCCATGCTGGCCATGAAACTCGCGCTCGACATCGAGCAGGCGACCGGTTACCGGCTCGTCCTGCGCGACCTCTTCGACGACACCACCGCCAGGGGCCTGGCCGTCAAGGTGCGGGCCGCCACTGCGACGTACGAGTTAGGGGGCCACTGATGTGGCGACACCTGCGGCGGACCCTGGACGTGGGCGGCGGCGTGATCCTCGCCGCGGCCGTCCTGGTCCCCTCCGCCACCGGCCTGGCGGGCCTGCCCGCTCTGGGGGCGACGCTGAACCCGGGCGGCGGGGTGTGGCGGCCGGCCGCCGACGCCGGACCCGCCCGCGCCGAGACCGTTTCACTGCCGGGCCTGAGCGCGCCGGCCACCGTGGCGTTCGAGGACAACGGCCTCGCGCACGTCACCGCGGGCGCCGACGCCGACCTGTTCAGGACGATCGGGTACGTCCACGCCCGCTTCCGGCTGGCGCAGATGGACCTGACCCGGCGCCAGGCCCAGGGCGAGCTGGCCGAGATCGTCGGCCCGGACGCCCTGGAGTCCGACCGGTTCGAACGCGACCTGGGCCTCCAGCGGGCCGCCCGGCGGGACTGGGCGGCGCTGCCCGCCGGTCCGGCCAGGGAGACGCTGACCGCCTACAGCCGCGGGGTCAACGACGCCATCCGCGAGCTGGTGCGCGACCACCGGCTGCCGACGCTGTTCACCGTGCTGGGCTACGAGCCGCGCGAGTGGACGCCCGTGGACAGCCTGGCCGTGCAGCGCCTGGTCGGCCAGAAGATCAGCTTCGACGAGCAGGCCGTACGGTTCTCCTTCGCGCAGAAGGCGCTCGGCCAGAAGGTGTTCGACCAGTGGTTCCCGGTCGTCCCGGGCAACCGGCAGCAGCCGTTCGACAAGGGGCCGTTCAAGAAGCTGCCCCTGGAGCCCCTGCCGGTGCGGGCCTACCCGGCCGACGGGGTGCCGGCGGACGGGACGCCCGGCGCGCTGGGCACGCCGCCGACGACGGTGCCTGCCGCCGCCGTCCACTCCCTGGGCAACAGCAACTCGTGGGTCGTCTCCGGCAGCAGGACCGCGTCGGGCGCGCCCATCCTGTCCGCCGACCCCCATCTGCCCTACAGCCTGCCCTCCATCTGGTACCAGCTTGAGGGCAGCAGCCCCGGCTACCACTTCAGCGGCGTCACCACCCCGGGCATCCCGGTGCCGCTGCTGGGCAAGACCGGCACGTTCAGCTGGGGCCTGACCGCCTCCCAGCGCCCGACGACCCTCTTCTACGAGGAGCGGACCGACCCAGCGCGGCCGGGACAATACTTCTACCAGGGCAAATGGCAACCGCTGACCTCGGTGCCCGAGCCGATCAAGGTCCGCGGCGGCGCGACCGAGCAGCACCAGGTCCGCCTCACCGCGCACGGCCCGATCATGCGGGTGCAGGCCAGGGACTACGCCGTGTGGTGGGCGGGCACGCTGCCGAGCGACAACATGAGCAGCATGCTCGCCCTGCTGCGGGCCAAGGACCTGGGCGGGTTCCGGGCGAGCCTGCGCGGCTGGACCACCCCGGCGCTCAACTTCTCCTACGCCGACCGGAGCGGGAACATCGCGATGTTCAACGTCGGCGTCGCCCCGCAGGTGGCCTCGGGCAACCCCGCCCTGCCGCTGGCCGGGGACGGCTCGGGCGACGTCACCGGCTCGATCGCGCACGACGCGCTGCCCTCCTCGGTCAACCCGCCCGAGGGCTACATCGTCTCGGCCAACCAGCGCGAGGCGAGCGGCGACTACCCCTACCAGTACTCCACGTCCTACAACTTCGTGGAACGCGGCTGGCGCGACGGCGAGATCGTCGAGCAGCTCTCCCACCAGGACAAACTGACGCTGGCGCAGTCCGCCGCGCTCCAGAGCGACTGGCACGACAACCACGCCCGCCAGCTCGTGCCGCTGCTGCTCGGCGCATTGAAGGGGGTCGAGCTGGACCCGTTCGAGCAGCGGGTCGCCGACCTCCTGACGGCCTGGGACTACACCGCGAGCCCCGACAAGCCGCAGCCGGTGTTCTTCGACTCCTACAAGAACCGGCTCTCCTGGGCGACGTTCCAGCCCTGGTGGACGCACTACAAGGTGCCGCAGGACCCGGACAAGGGGCTGCTCCCCCGCAACGCCGACTCCGGCGCCTGGGCGAACGAGACCCTGCGCGGCACCGTGCTCGGCTGGATCCAGAACGACCCGGACAACGCCTTCTTCTCCCTGCCCGACGGCACCCGGCGCGACGCCACGGACGTGATGCGCGCCGCCTTCCACGAGACGGTCGCCAACGCCCTCAAGAAGTACGGTCCCGACTTCCGCAACTGGACCTACGGCAAGTACGAGTCCGTGTTGTTCCCCAACCTCGCCGGCATGTCCGCGCTGGACCTGGGCCCCTACCCCGGGTGGGGCGGCAACCCGCGCACGCCCAACGTCTCGGTCGGCACCAGGGACGCCGCCGACGGCCGCCCGCTCAGCAACCTGGCGACCGCCGGGGCCACCTGGCGCTTCGGCGTCGACTGGGGGACGGGCCAGATTCAGGCGGTCACCGCGGGCGGCCAGAGCGAGAACCCCATGTCCCCCTGGTACGGCAACGGCATCCCGCTGTGGATGAAGGGCCGCTACTGGCCGGTACTCGAAGGCGCGGCCGTCCTGGGGGCCCGCACCGTGCAGTGGAAGGTGACCTCATGAAGCGCCAGGCTCTCCTCGCGGCGGCCGTGACCGTCGCCGATCTCGCCGGACTCTCGCTCGGCTGGTGGTGGGTGATTCCGCTGGCCGGGCTGGTGGTGGGCGCCGCCGCGCCGGTCAGGCGGCCCGTACCGGCCCTGCTGGCGGCGACGGCCGTCGCGGGCGCCGCGTCGCTGGTGTGGCAGGGCGGCGCCCGCACGCTCGACGCGGCCGACCTGGCCGGCGCGATGGCACTCAACGCCCGGGGGCTCGGCTGGGTGGTCGTCGCCGTCACCCTCGTCTACACCCTGCTGCTGGCGCTGGCCGGCGCGTGGATCGGCGGCGCGGCCAGGCGGCTGGGCGCCGACGTCCGGTCAGGCCGGGCCGCTCGACTCGGGCCGGGAAGCGGCTCGCTGGACACCAAGGAGGACGAACATGTCTGAGACGTTCACCGTCGTCGTCAACCACGAGGAGCAGTACTCCATCTGGCCGGCCGGCCGTCCCTGCCCGGAGGGCTGGCACGAGGTGGGGGTCGTGGGCGAGAAGCAGTCCTGCCTCGACCACATCGAGCGTGTGTGGACCGACATGCGGCCGCTCAGCCTGCGGCGGCACATGGACGGCGTGGCCCCCGCGGAGCCGCAGTGAGCGATGTGCGGCCGCAGGATCTGTCCGCGCCGGGCCTGCTGGCCCCGCTGCGGCACCGCGGCTTCCGCCGGCTGGTCGCCGGCCAGGTCCTGTCCACGCTGGGCGACATGGTGTTCGCGGTGTCGCTGCCGTTCGTCGTGCTGCGCATGGGCGACGCCAAGGACCTGGCCGTCATGCTCACCCTGCTCGGCGTCGGGCGTGTGGCGGGCGCGCCGCTCGGCGGCCTGCTGGCCGACCGGTGGAGCCCCAGGAACGTCATGCTCGTGGCCGACCTGGGGCGGGCCGGGGTGCTGGTCCTGCTGGTCGCGGCGACCGGACCGGCGGGCGGGCTGCCGGCGCTCGGCGCGGGGATCGTGCTGCTCGGGCTGCTGGAGGGGGTGTTCCTGCCGGCGTACTGGGCCATCATGCCCACCCTCCTCGACGAGGAGGAGCTGGCCGGGGGGAACGCGGTCAGCGAGGCGCTGATGGTGACGGCCGCCATGGCCGGGCCGCTGGTCGGGGGGCTGGCCATGGCCTCGCTGAGCACCGCCGCGGTGCTCGCGGTGAACGCCGCGACGTTCCTGGTCTCCGCCGGGACGCTGCTGGCCGTACGCGCCCGCCGGGCCGCGCCGGCCGCCGCCCCGGCCGGTACGGGCTTCTGGGCGTTCGCCCGCCGGTCCAGGCTGCTGGTCGCGGTGTTGTTCATGGCCGCCCTGTCGCAGCTCACCTCGACGGCCATGATGAACGTGGCGCTGCCGATCTACCTCGACCGGCACTTCGACGACGGGCAGCGCGTCTACGGGCTGATGCTCGGGGCGCAGGGCGGCGGCCTGCTGCTCGGCACCCTCGCCGCCGGACTGGTGTGGCGGCTGCCCAGGCGCGGCTACCTGGCCCTCGGCCTGCTCGTGGTCGACGGCCTGGTGCTCACGGCGTTCCCGCGGCTGCCGGGCCTGCTCGCGCCGCTGTCGGCGATGGTCGTGCTCGGGCTGGCGGCCGGCGTGCTGAGCGTCGTCGCGCTGACGCTCGTCCAGCGGATCTCGCCCGCCGAGATCCTCGGCCGCGTCATGGCGGCCTTCACCGCGGTCACGATCGCCGCCTTCCCGATCGCGGCCGTGCTCATCGGAGTGATCGTGGCCCGCCAGGGGCCGGAGTCGGCGTTCCTCGTCGGGGGGATCGGCGTGCTCGCCGTCTCCGTGATCGGGGCCGCCCAGCGTGCCATCAGAAACGCGTGAGGACAACAGATGATGATGCTGACCGTGGGACCGCCTCCGCTGCCGCCGCTCGGGCCGCCGTGGACGATACGGCGTGTCTCGCCCGAGGACGGCGACGCCCGGCTGGTGTGGCGCTGGATGAACGAGCCGCACGTGGCGACCGCCTGGGACCAGGCGTGGACCCTGGACAAATGGACGGCCGAGCTGACGGCCCAGCTCTCCGGCGACCACTCGCTGCCCTGCGTGGCCGCCCACGAGGGCCGGGACGTGGCCTACCTGGAGATCTACCGCGTACGACGCGACCGCCTGGCCGCCCTGTACACCTCCGAGCCCAGTGACCTGGGCGTGCACATCGCCGTCGGGGAGGCCGGCGACACGGGCCGGGGGCTGGGCTCGCTGCTGCTGCGCGCGGTCGCCGACGGCCTGCTCGCCGCCGACCCGGCCTGCGCGCGGGTGGTGGCCGAGCCGAACGTGCTCAACCTGGCCTCGGTCAGGGCGTTCGGCAAGGCCGGGTTCCGGCGGGCCGGCGAGGTGGCGTTCCCGCACAAGACGGCGGCGCTGATGGTCCGGCCGCGCCCCGGACACGGACTGACGGGAGCACAGGGATGAACGACCCCCGCAGCTGCGACGTCGTGGGGATCGGGTTCGGCCCGTCGAACCTGGGCCTCGCCGTGGCGCTGGACGAGCACAACCGCGGCGGCGGGCGGCTGGCCGGCGTCTTCTTCGAACGGCAGGAGGAGTTCACCTGGCACCGGGACATGCTCATCGAGGGCGCGACCGTCCAGGTGTCGTTCCTGAAGGACCTCGTCACCCTGCGCAGGCCCACCAGCGAGTACAGCTTCCTGGCGTACCTGCACGCCAAGGAGCGGCTGATCGACTTCGTCAACCACAAGAACCTGTTCCCCTCGCGCATCGAGTTCAACGACTACCTGCGGTGGGTCGCGGGCCACTTCGCGCACCTGGTGGACTACTCCTGCACGGTCGTCGGCGTCCGGCCGGTCCGGCACGGCGGGCGCGTCGAGGCGATGGACGTGACGGTCCGCAGGGGCGGGCCGCAGGGGCGGCTGGAGGTGCGACGGGCCCGCAACATCGTGCTCGGCACCGGCCTGCGCCCGGCCCTGCCCCCGGGCACGCCGGTCTCGGCGCGCGTCTGGCACAGCGACGAGCTGCTGACCAGGATCTCCCGGCTCCAGGGCCCGCCGCCGCGCCGGATCGTCGTCGTCGGGGCCGGGCAGAGCGCCGCCGAGGTGGTGGAGTACGCCCACCGCACGTTCACCGACGCCGAGGTGTGCGCCGTGTTCGCCCGGTACGGCTACAGCCCGGCCGACGACAGCCCGTTCGCCAACCGCGTCTTCGACCCCGAGGCCGTGGACCTGCACTACGCGGCGGGCGAGGACGTCCGGCGGATGATGTCCGACTACCACCGCAACACCAACTACTCGGTGGTGGACACGGACCTGATCGACGAGCTGTACCGGCGTTTCTACCAGGAGAAGGTCAGCGGCCGGCGGCGGCTGCGCATCCTCAACCTGTCCAGGGTCGTGGAGGTGCTCGACACCGGCGACGGCGTGCGCGTCGTCGTCGAGTCGCTGCCGTCGGCCGAGCTCGACGTGCTGGACGCCGACCTGGTCGTCCTGGCCACCGGCTACCGCGAGAGCGACGTCTTCGGCCTGCTGGGCGAGATGGGCGAGCACTGCCTGCGGGACCAGCGCGGCAGGCCCAGGGTCACCCGCGACTACCGCGTCGAGACGGCCGACGACGTGGAGTGCGGCATCTACCTCCAGGGCCCGACCGAGCACACGCACGGCATCAGCTCGGGGCTGCTGTCCAACATCGCCGTACGCTCCGGCGAGATCCTGCACTCGATCGCCGTACGGTCCGGCCAGAGCCCGCGCCCGGCCCCGGCGAGCCGGAACGGGTCGGCCGCCCAGGCCCCTACGGCCGCGCTGGCCGCCGCCGGGGGCCGCCGGGACGGCGCCGGGCCGTGGGAGCCGGGAGAGGAGGCATGAGCTTCGGGATCGTCGCCTTCGGCCAGGCCCTGGGCGAGCCGGTGCCGGTGTCGGCGCTCATGGACGGGCACCCGGGCGACGCGCGGACGGTCCGCGGCTGGGGGTACCGCGCCTTCCACCGGGCCGCGCCGGACGTCGGCCTGACGGACCTGGCCGTACGGGCGGGCGGCGAGGCGCTGGACCGGGCCGGGGTCGCGCCCGGTGAGCTCGACCTCGTCGTCCTGGCCGCCGCCGACCTGGCCGAGTACCTGTACTGGGACGCGGCCGCGGCGGTGCAGGCCAGGCTGGGCGCGCACCGGGCGGAGGCGCTGCTGGTCAACCAGGCGTGCGGCGGCGGCGTCACGGCGTTCGACACGGTCGCGGGCCGCTTCGCCACCCACGAGTCGCACGCCACCGCGTTGATCATCGGCGCCAACCGGGTGTGCGAGGAGTACTGCGACCGCCTGTCGGTCAACACCTGCGTCAACGGTGACGGCGCCGCCGCCGCGCTGGTCCGCCGCGGAGCCGGGAGCTGCCGGTGGCTGGTCACCGAGACGCTCACCGACGGCCGCTACGCCGACTTCTACCGGCTGGACGCCGGCGGCTCGGCCAGGCCGTTCACCCCGGCCATGGCCGTGCCCGCCAGGATCGCCGCGCCCGCCGACCGGCTGCAGGAGTTCTTCGCCGGCGACATCATGGCCATGTTCGACTTCGCCCGCACGACCCTGGCCCGCAACCGCGAGGTGCTGGAACGGGCGTGCGCGCGGGCGGGCGTGACGACCGGCTCGATCGCCCGGATCGTCCACCTGCACGACAACCTCCCGGCCTTCACGGACCTGGCCGGCGAGCTCGGCGTGCCGATCGGGCGGACGAACGCGGACCTGGCGATGGCGCACGGGCACCTCGGCTGCGCCGACCAGATCTTCGGGCTCGGCCGGCTGGTCGAGACCGGCGAGCTGGCCCCCGGCGACCTGGTGGCGCTGACGAGTGTGAGCAGCGGCATGCACTGGACGTGCACGCTGCTGCGGGTCTGAAGGAGCCCTTCATGGATGCCGACGATCTGCTGGACCGGCTGAGCGCGCTCGCCCTGCCGGGGGCCGCCGCCGACCCCACGCTGCCCGCGGCGCTCGACGACGAGACCCTTGACGTGCCCGTCCTGGTCGAGGCCGGGCTGCGGCTGGCGGACGTGCCGGGCGCCCTGCTGCTGCCGGCCGGGCGGCCGCTGCGGGTCGCGATCGCCGCGACGTTCACCGCCGAGGCCGTCGCGCCGCTGCTGCGCGTGCTGCTGCTGCGCGCGGGCATCGCGCCCGAGCTGTACGTGTGCCCCTTCGGGCAGGCCGAGGCCCAGCTCGCCGATCCCGGCTCCGACCTGGCCGCGTTCGGCCCGGACGTGACGCTGCTCCTGCTGCACGACGAGGCGCTGCTGCCGGACGACCGCGACCCGGCCACCCTGCGCGCGGCCCTCGGCGAACGGCTGGCGGCGCTGCGCCGGGCCGTGGACGGCTTCGCCGGCCGTACGTGGGGCTCGGTGCTGCTGCACACGGTGCCGTTGTCGCGGCCGGAGCAGCGGGCGGTGATCTCCTTCCGGGACAGGGCGGCGCTCGGCCGGATCTGGCGGGAGCTCAACTGCGAGCTGCTGGAGCTGGCCGAACGGCCCGGCCCGGTCCACGTGGTGGACCTGGAGTCGCTGCTCACGGACCATCCCGGCGGGCTGCGCGACGAACGCCTGCACCGGTTCGCGAGCATGGCCTGGTCGGCGGGCGTGGAACTGCTGTACGCGCGGGAGGCCGCGACGTTCTGCCGGGCGGTCGCCGGGTTGTCGCGCAAGGTCCTCGTCCTCGACCTGGACGGCACGTTGTGGGGCGGCGTGGTCGGCGACGACGGCCTGACCGGGATCGAGCTGGGCCCGCTCTACCCCGGCAACGCGTACGTCGAGGTGCAGCGCCGGGTCAAGGACCTGCGGCGGCAGGGGGTGCTGCTCGCGGTGTCGAGCAAGAACGAGCCGGAGATCGTGGACCGGGTGTTCGGCGAGCATCCCGGCATGTTGGTGCGGGCGGAGGACTTCGTGGCGCGCGCGACCGGCTGGCAGCCGAAGAGCGACCAGCTCCGCCACCTCGCCGGGAGCCTCGGGCTGGGGCTGGACTCGTTCGTGTTCGCCGACGACAGCCGGTTCGAGTGCGCGCAGGTGCGGCACGCGCTGCCCGAGGTCGCGGTGGTGCACCTGCGCGGCGACCCGGCCGGTCACGTGCGCGGGCTGCTCGACCCCGACCACTTCGCCGTCCTCGCGACCACCGAGGCCGACCGGGACCGTACCGGGCTGTACCGGGCCCGGTACGACCGGGAGCGCGAGGCGGAGTCGTTCACCTCGGCGGAGGAGTATCTGCGCAGCCTGGGGCTCCGCGTCACCGTGCGGGAGGCCGACGACTACATGGTGCCGCGCCTGGTGCAGCTCGCCTCCCGTACCAACCAGTTCGCGATGGTCAAGGGCGCGCACTCCGAGGCCGAGACCGGGGCGTTCGCCCGTTCGGCCGACCGGGTCCTGCTCGGGTTCGAGGTGGCGGACCGGTTCGGCGCCGAGGGCGTGGTGGGAGGCGTCTGGATCTCCCGGCGGCCGGGGCACTGGCTGATCGAGAACTTCGTGATGAGCTGCCGCGTCTTCTCGCGCGGGGTGGAGCACGCGGTCCTGCAGAGCGTGATCGACCGGGCGCTGGCGGACGGCGCCGCCCGCCTGGACGCCCGTCTCGTGCCCAGCTCCCGCAACCGCCCGGGAGCCGCCTTCTACCCCTCCGCCGGTTTCGCCCCGGCCGCCGGCGACCGGCTCACGCTGCCGCTCGTCCCCCGCCCCGACCTGCGGCCCGACTGGATCGACCTCGACGAGGAGAGTGCCCGTGCCTGAACCGCTGGACGACCTCACGCGGCTCATCGCCCAGACCACCCGCGAGCGGGGCCTGCCCATCACCGGCGAGTCGCGCTTCGAGGGGCTCGGCAACTGGAGCAGCCTGGCCGCGCTCCGGCTGCTCACCCTGATCGAGCAGCGCTGGGGGGTGACGTTCGACCTGCGCGCCTACCTCGCCATCGAGACGGTGGGCGACCTGGCCGAGGCCATCAAGGCGGCCGAGCGGGCGAACCGGCCGGCGCCGGGCGCTCCCGTCCCTTGACGGTGACCGGCGTGGTCGCCGGCGCGTCCGGTCACACCCGCAGCGGGCGCAGCGCGGAGGCCCAGGCGAGGACCTGGTCGAGGACGAGGTTCAGCCGGTCCTCGTGGGCGGCGGCGGGCTTGAAGCCGTCCGCGAAGTCGGCCTGGAGCGAGAACCCGACCTGCTGGGACACGGTGGCCACGCTGAGCAGGCCGAGGACGTGCCGCAGGTGCGAGATCGCCCGGGGCGCGCCGTCCACGCCGTAGCCGACGAACCCGGCCACCTTGTTGGTCCATTCCGCGTACAGGTAGTCGAGGGCGTTCTTGAGCGAGCCGGGGTAGGAGTTGTTGTACTCCGGCGTCACGATGACGAACGCGTCCAGCGACGAGACCGTGGCCGACCAGCGCTTGGTGTGCTCGTGCTGGTAATTGCCCATGGCGGGGTGCTCGGGCTCGTCGAGGTTGCCCAGGTCGTAGTCCTTCAGGTCGACGAGCTCGTACTCGGCGTCGCCCCGCTTGACCGCCAGGTCGCGCACCCAGTGCGCCACCGCCTCGCCGTTGCGCCCCGGACGAGTGCTGCCCAGGATGATGCCAACCTTCAGCATGTCGATCTCCCTCAGTCGGTTACGAGAACCACCGTAGGGAGGCCGGTCGAGATACTGAATGCGCTGCTGTCCACCATTTATGCTTCAGCGTCTAAGGTCTTAGACTGGCCGCCATGGATGTGCTGAGCGACGTGATGGCGTTCATGCGGTGCGGGCGTCCGGTCTCGGTCCGCGTCTCGTTCTGTGCTCCCTGGGGGGTGGCGTTCCGCTCGGCGCCCGGGTCCGCCGGGTTCCAGGTGGTGTTGCGCGGGTCGTGCTGGCTCCTCCCGCCGGATGGGGAGCCCGTTCCGCTGAGCGTGGGCGATCTGGTGTTCCTGCCCCACGGCGACCGCTACGGGCTGGCCGACGACCCCGCGCGGCCGCTGGCCGAGTCGGACTGCGCGCCGCATTCGGAGTTGTTCGCCTCGGCCGGCCACGGCGGCGGCGGGGCCGAGACCGTGATCCTGTCCTGCGGCTACCGGCTCGACCTCGACCGGACGCACCCGATCCTGAGCGCGCTGCCCGGCGTGATCCACCTGCCCGCCACGCTCGGCACCCATCCGGAGCTGCGGGCCGCCGTCGAGCTGCTGGCCGCCGAGATCGACAACCCGCGCCCCGGCACGGACACCGTCGTGTCGGCCCTGCTCGACATGTTGCAGCTCTACGTCCTGCGGGCCTACTTCGAGACCCAGGACGAGCCCTGCACGGTGTCGGGCTGGGCCGCCGCGCTGGCCGATCCCGTCGTCGGCCGTGCGCTCGACGCCATCCACCGCGACCCGGCCCGCCGCTGGACGGTCGAGTCGCTCGGCGTCCACGCGGGCATGTCGCGCGCCGGGTTCGCCCGCCGCTTCACGGGCCTGGTCGGGCAACCACCGCTGGCGTACCTGACCTGGTGGCGGCTGATGAGCGCGGCCCGCCTGCTGCGCGAGTCCGACGCCTCGGTGGCGCAGGTGGCCGAGCGGGTCGGGTACGCCTCGGAGTTCGCCTTCGGCAACGCCTTCAAACGCGAGTTCGGCGTGGCGCCGGGCCGCTACCGCCGCCAGGCCGCGGCCGCCTGAGCCCCGGCGGCGGTTGCGCAGGTCAGGGCCCCCAGCGGTCCTGGGCGGACTGGCGGCGTATCCCGGCGGCTTCGCCGATCTGGGTCCACGAGCGGCCGTCTTCACGAGCCGCGTGCACGGCGGCGTCCAGGTGACCTCGCGCACGGCGTACGGCCTCGGCCGCCTGGCGGACCGCGACGAGGGTGGGCGGGTCGAGGTGGGTCTCCCACTCGGCGCGTATGGCGACGGCGACGTCGTCCGGCGCGTCGCCGAACAGCAGGCCCTCGGTCAGGGCGTAGATGCGCCGGGCCGCGAAGTCGTGGCGGGCCTTGGCGACCCGTTCCCACAGCGGCCCCTGCCAGCCGCAGGCGCAGTGGCCGCGCCAGCCGATCGCGGTCCGGCCGTCCACGACGTCACCGCGGTCGAAGCCGATGCGGCCGTCCGATCCGATCAGGTGCACTCTGACCCCGCCGTCGGCCGGCCCGGTGGAGACCCAACCGTCCGGGAAGACCGTGGCGCCCCAGCCTTCGTGCCGCCCGTCGTCGCCCTCCCACCTCATGGCCCGCCCCCCTCCGGAGATCGCCCGGACTCCCCGGGGACTCCATGGTGGCAGGCGATCCCGGCCCTTGCGAGAGCCCGCGAATTACGGCGTCGACCTGGAGGAATATCGGACTCCTCCGCGATCGTCCGCCCGGGCCGGCGACGCTCAGAAGCGGTAGCGGAGAACGCGTGCTCCCTGCCGCGACACGGCGGTGCTGAGCGCGGTGAGACGGGTCAGCGCGCGCAGCGGCTGCGGGAACCGGGCGACTTCCGGCGCGCGGGTGAGCAGCCGCTCCTCGACCAGTTCGAGCCCCGCGCCCCAGGACTCCGGCTCGCGGGCGTCGTCGAAGCCCTGGGCCGCCCTGATGCCGAGCGCCCTGATCGTCGGGTGGTACTTCATCGCCCAGGCGGCGAAGCGGGTGTAACCGTTGATCGCGAACTCGCCCGAGGGGAAATGCCGGGTCAGCTCGCGGGTCATCGCCTGGAAGGAGTCGCCGGGCATGAACGGGAGCAGCCCTTCTGCGACGATGACGGCCGGCCGGTCGTCGGGGACGCCCGCGAGCCAGCCGGACCCGGTCAGGTCGGCGCCGACCAGGTGCGAACGGCCGGGCAACTGCTCGGACCGCACCTGCACCACGTCGGGGAAGTCGACGTCGTACCAGTCGACGTCCGGCGGCGGGTCGCAGCGCCGCATCCTGGTGTCCAGGCCGCAGCCCAGGTCGAGCACCACGCAGCCGGGATGGGCGGCGACGAAGGCGCGTACGACGTCGTCGAGCATCCTGGCGCGCAGCGCGGTGGAGACGACGAGGCTGGGTTTGACCTTCAACCTGCCGAAGTCGTAGTCGATCCGGCCGGCCAGCTCGGCGGAGAGCCCGTCGCCGAGGATCGGGCCGGGCAGCCCGGCGTCGAGGGCTCTGGCGTACAGGGTGAGCAGCAGTGTCTCCTGGACCAGCCCGAGTCGGGGTCGCCAGCGGTGCATGGGGTTTCCTTAACGGCGTAGCGGATGGCGGGCCGCGAGGTTCTGCAGCCACGTCAGGGAGTCGTGGGCGGCCTTGATGCGTTCGGCGCGGTGTCCCTCGCCGCCGACGATGCCGAGCCCCTCGTCGGCGATCTCGCCGAACGCGCTCAGGCCGTCGAGCTTGCGCTGGATGACCTTCTGCCACGCGTCGTCCTCGATGCGGTAGTAGGAGGTGCGGTCAGCGGGCCTGCGTACCTTCTTGACCAGGCCGATGGCGGTGAGGAAACGCATGTTCGAGGTGAGCGAGGCCCGGCTGGCCGAGATCGCGTCGGCGATCTGGCCGGCGGACTGCTCGGCGGGATCGCAGATCATGAGCCAGCCGAGGATGCGGCCGGTGATGGGCGGCAGCCCCCACTCCTCGACGCAGAAGGCGGTCACCCGCTCCACCCATCGAAGCAACCGGTCCTGCTGTTCCTCGCCGCTCATGTCGCGTGCTCCTTCGTCGATCGTGTGCCGGCTCACTGTGTCATGGCGGCGACCGTTTCGTAGGCGGGGACCGGGGTGACCGCGGCGAGCGGGGTCCTGCGCAGGTGGAGGTCGAACCAGTCGACCGCGAGCGTCATCGCCTCGTCCAGGCCGGGGCCGGTGTAGAGGCCGAGCACGTCGTACGGCAGCACCTCCAGCCGCTTGGGCTCCCCCGCCCGGTCGAAGGCGCTCTGCGCCTCCTCAAGGATGTGGTACGGATCCCAGCCGCCGTTGGCGATCATCAGTAGCGGTGTCGGCGCGAGCCGGTGGATGAGATTCGCCGGCGCGAAGGTGAGCAGGTGCTCGACCGAGTCGAGGGTCTTCTCGTTGCGGTAGGTGGGGAACAGCCGGGTGGACATGTCCGGCGCGTCCTTGACGCTGTCGTGGTCCAGCGTCAGGTGCGGCACGCGCGCGCTCTGCCCGCCCTCGTAACGCCGCTGCCAGTCCTGCCGCAGCTCGTCGCGCAGCGCGTGCACGCCGGCGCGGCCCATGAGGCGTTCCAGGTAGCGCCACCCGTTCCACACGCTGGGGCTCTGGACCACGACGCACGAGATGCGCCGGTCGAGCACGGCGAACCCGGCCCGCACGAAGTACGGCGCGAAGACCGCCAGCGCCTCCTTGACCATCACGCCGCTGTGCCCCAGCACCAGCCCGGGAACGGGTTCCCGGGTCGGCGGCAGGTACAGATCGCCCGCACAGCGCGTGCCGAGGCTGTTGAACGTCACGTGTTCCATGTGTTTCCGCCTCCTTGCAGCTAGTCATTTCAATCATGACTGAAACAACTAGCAACGTCAATCGACGTAAGGCGTTCCGCACCACGGCCGCACGGATCCCGCCGGGCCCGTACGGCCCCTCAAAGGGGATAATCCGGACCATGGGACAGACCTACGACCGGATCGACGGCCGGTTGCGTGCCTTCATCGAGGCTCAGCCCGTCTTCTTCACCGCGACGGCTCCCCTGGCCGGCGACGGCACGGTCAACCTCTCACCGAAGGGGCTGAAGGGCTCGTTCGCCGTCCTGGACGAGCTCACCGTGGCCTACCTCGACTTCGCCGGCAGCAACGCCGAGACGATCGCCCACCTGCGCGAGAACGGCCGCATCACGCTCATGTGGTGCGCCTTCGACGGCCCGCCGAACATCGTGCGCGTGCACGGCCACGGAGAGCCGGTCTTCCGCGACGACCCGCGCCGGCCCGGCCTGATGCGACACTTCCCGGACCTCGACCCGGCCCCCCACGGCCTGCGCGCGATCATCGTCGTGACGGCCACGCTGATCCGCGACACCTGCGGGTACGCCGTCCCGTTCATGACCTACGACGCCGACCGCCCGCTGCACGGCTCGCGCTTCGCCCGGGAGAACGACGAGTCGCTCGACGCCTACTTCCACAAGAAGGAGCACATCGCGACCAGCATCGACGGCCTGCCGGGCCTGCCCCTCCCGCTGCCGCCGCTCCCCCGCGACGCCTGAGCGGGCGGCGGGGTACGGACCAGGCCGCCCGCGCTCCCGCCGCCGGGCGCTGTCAGATGACGGCGAGCGCCTTGGCGATGTTCCACTCGGCCAGGTCCAGCATCCAGCGGCGGCCGGGGAAGTCGGTGTCCGCGATCCGCAGCGGGCCCTCGATCAGCGAGAGCACCTGCGCGTACCGGTAGAGCTCCAACCGGCAGGGGTCGAGATCGACCGGGCGCAGCGCCGGGTACGCGTCCTCGAAACGCATCCGCAGCCAGGCGTGCTCCCATTCGACGTCGAAGTACGTCAGGCCCTCGAAGTCGATCAGTACGGGTTCGCCCGAGGGCGTGACGAGCACGTGGTCAGGTCCGAGTTCGCCGTGCACCAGCCCGTACCGCTCGCGGGGCGCGACCGCGTCGCGGAGGTGGCGTACGTGGGCGGCGATCCGGTCACGCGCCCGGCCCAGCCGGGGGTCGCGGGCCGCCCCGGCGTCGAGGTGGACGAGCGCCCGGTCCATGACGACGTCCTCGGCGCGCCGAGTCCGGGCGACCACGCCGCGGGCGACGTCGGCGACCCTGCCGTGGTCCGGGCCGGACGTGGTGTGCATGCGGCGCAGGGCGTCGCCGAGCGTGGCCAGGGGCAGGGCGGCGGCGGCCGGGTCGCGTTCCATCAGCGCCTCCAGGGTCGTGGCGCCCGCGTCCTCGACCAGCGCGAGGGCGGCGCCGAGGTGGCGGCCGTCGCGGTCGAGCGTCAACAGCCGCGGCACCCGTACGCCCGCCGCGGTCAGGGCCGCGTGCCCGGCGGCGAACAGGTCCGCGCCCGAGGCGTCGGTGAACGGGTCGTCCTCGACGGCCGGGGACGGCGGCCAGTAGTTCTCGGCGGTCGCCCACAGGTAGAGGATCACGCTGGTCGCGTCGTCCAGGCGCAGCCGGTAGACGCCCTTCTTGCTGCCGCCGGTCAGCCGGTCCAGCGCGGTCAGCCGCCGGTCGGCGCCGAACTGCCCGGCCACCAGGTCGTGCACGTCGTCCGGGGTCAGGAACGCCCTCGTCATGATCACCTTTCGTCGAACCGGCCGACCATGTTGCCCCAGCCGCCGATCCACCGCAATCCCGGCGGACCGGCCCCCTCCGGGAGGTGGAGATAACTACAGGGAGAGTGGAGGGTCATCCGCAATGGCGGGCGCCGCGCGGTCGGCGAGGCTCCTGTGCATGGCAAACACATACTTCGTCACGGGTTGGCGGAAATACGGCTGGCTGGCGGCGGGCATCGCGTTCGGGCTCTTCGGCACGAACAGCGAATGGGCGGTCCCGGTCGCCGGTTGGCTGTTCTCCATCGGTCTGATGCGGTTCACCCGGAGCTCAGGGGTGCTGGCCGGGCTCGCGTGCGTCGGCCTGTCGGCGACGGCGACGACAGTCGTCTACGTCGCCGCGGCGGGTCAGCTCGGCGTCCCGCCCATCCTGCTCGGCTGTCTGCTGCTGAGCCTGATCCTGAGCCTCCCGCTGCTGGCCGACCGGCTGCTCTTCCGGCGGCTCGGCCCATTGCTTGGCACGCTGGTCTTCCCGGCGGCGCGGGTGACGGTCGAGTTCCTGGTGGCGGCGATCAGCCCGCTCGGCACGATCTTCGGGCCGCTCGCCGCGACACAGTCGGCGAACCTGCCACTCCTCCAGACGGTGTCCGTCACCGGCATCTACGGGATCAGCTTCCTGATGGCGTGGACCGCCCCCGTCGTCAACCTCGCGCTGGAACACCGGCTGAACCGGCCCCCGATCCGGACCGTCACGCTCGCGTACGCGTCGGTGCTCGTTCTCGTCCTGGCCGGGGGCGGTCTGCGGCTGGCGGTGGCGCCGGCGGCGCCGGAGCTCGTACGCGTCGCCGGGATCAGCGCGTCGCTCGCGGCCGAGAAACGTATGCGGGAGATCGACAACTTCCACACGCCGCGGGTGCTGCCGGAGCAGAAGCCGACGCTGCGCGAGGCGTACGCGGTGCTCAACGACGACCTGTTCGCCCACAGCCGGACCGAGGCGGACGGCGGCGCGAAGATCGTGGCGTGGGCGGAGACCGCGGCGGTCGTGCTCGGCGAGGACCTTCCCGGCTTCCTGCGCGAGGCGCAGAACCTGGCCAAGGAGAAGCGCATATATCTGGACATGGGGATCGCGGTCATCCTCGACGGGGAGCCGCGCTCGCGCGACATCGCCGTACTCGTGACCCCCGCCGGCCAGGTGGCGTCTGTCTTCGACAAGGCGCATCCCGTGCCCGGCATGGAGAGCCTGCGGCCGGGCGACGGGGTCGTGCCGGTGACCGCGACGCCGTACGGCAGGCTGGCCAACGTCATCTGCTTCGACGCCGACTTCCCCGGCACGTTGCGCACCCGGGCCGACGTCATGTTCGTCCCGGCCAACGACTGGAAGGGCATCGAGCGTACGCACGCGGCGAACGCGGTGTTCCGCGCCGTCGAGAACGGCTACACCCTCGTCCGGCCGACCAGCAACGGCCTCGCGATCACCGTCGACCCCTACGGCACGAGCCTGGCCAGGACGGACTACTTCGGCACCGACCGGCAGAGCATGGTCGTCTCCGTGCCGACCCGGGGCGTCCGGACGCTCTACGGCCTGGTCGGCGACCTGTTCGCCTGGCTCTGCCTGGCGGGCGTGGCCGGGCTGGGGGCACTGGCCGTGCTCCGGCGTACCGCACACCGGGGCTGACCATGGGATTTCCGAAGAAAGGTGCGATGATGCCACCGGCCCGGAACGGGAAGACGAGCACGACGGGGAGACGAGGGGTGAAGGCGAGACTCGCCACGCCGCTGCTGGCGCTGGCCATGATCGGCCTGTCCGTCGCCGGCGTCGGCGCGGCGCTGCTGGTGGTGATCAGCGCGGTGCCGATGGTGGCCGGGGTCGGAGGGCGGGTGTTCCCGCCTGCGGTGTCGCTGCTGCGCACGGTCGCGGACGCGGCCAGGCGGCTGGCGGGCCGCGCGGGTGTGGACGTCCCGCGCCCCTACGCCCCCCGGACGGACGCGCGGGCGCTGCTGCGGGAGAGCGCGACCTGGCGGGACGTGCTCTGGGGCTTCCTCGACCCGATCATGGGCACGTGGGCGTCCGCGCTGGCGCTCGGCATGCCCCTCTACGGCCTGTACGGCGTGGCGGTGCAGCCGTTCGTCTGGCAGGCCAACGCGCGGGCCGGCGGCGCCAACGCGTACGGCGTCATCCACGTGACCTCGACGGCCGCCGCGCTGGCGGCGATCCCGGTGGGGCTGGCGCTGATCGTGCTCGGCCTGTTCATCGGGCCCCTGCTGTTGCGCGTACGCGCCCGATGGGCCGGCGCGCTGCTCGGGCCGTCGCGTACGGCCGCGCTGGAGCAGCGGGTCGAGACGCTGGTCGAGACCCGCGCGGGCAGCGTCGACGCGCAGGCCGCCGAGCTGCGCCGGATCGAGCGCGACCTGCACGACGGCGCGCAGGCGCGCCTGGTCGCGCTCGGCATGGGCCTCGGCCACGCCGAGCGGCTGTTCGACGAGGACCCGGACGCGGCCCGCGCCCTGCTGGCCACCGCCCGCGAGTCCTCCTCGAAGGCCCTGGACGAGCTGCGCGACCTGGTACGCGGCGTGCACCCGCCGGTCCTGGCCGACCGTGGCCTCGCCGACGCGATCCGGGCCCTGGCACTGGACTGCCTGCTCGACGTCGAGGTGTCCTCCGACCTAACCGGACGGCCGGCGCCGCCGGTGGAGTCGGCCGTCTACTTCGCCGTCAACGAGCTACTGGCCAACACGAGCAAGCACGCCGGCGCCGCGCTGGTCCGGATCACCCTGCGCTACCGGAACGGCGTGCTGAGCTGCGACGTCGTCGACGACGGCGGCGGTGGCGTCGATCCGGCCGACGGCACCGGGCTGCGCGGCGTCCAGAGCCGGCTGGCCGTCTTCGACGGGACGATCACCGTCGACAGCCCGCCCGGCGGGCCCACCCGGGTGCATCTGGAGGTGCCGTGCGCGATCAGGTCCGAGTAGTCGTCGCCGAGGACCTGTTCCTCATCCGCGACGCGCTCGTCCGCATGCTCACCGAGGCCGGTTTCACGGTCGTGGCCGCCGTCGACAACGGGCCGTCCCTGCGCAAGGTGCTGGCCGAGGAGCGGCCCGACGTGGCGGTCGTCGACGTACGGCTGCCGCCGTCGTTCACGGACGAGGGGTTGCAGGCCGCGATCCAGGCGCGCCGCGACCGGCCCGGCTTCCCGGTGCTGGTCCTGTCGCAGTACGTCGAGCAGCTCTACGCCCGCGAGCTGCTGGCCGACGGCGCCGGGGCGGTCGGCTACCTGCTGAAGGACAGGGTGGCCAACACCAAGCAGTTCATCGACGCGGTCACCTCGGTGGCCCAGGGCGGCACGGCGATGGACGCGCAGGTCATCGCCAAGCTGCTGACCCGTGGGGACGCGC
Source organism: Nonomuraea spiralis (assembly GCF_014648435.1). Classification (GTDB taxonomy): domain Bacteria; phylum Actinomycetota; class Actinomycetes; order Streptosporangiales; family Streptosporangiaceae; genus Nonomuraea; species Nonomuraea spiralis. The sequence continues at coordinate 130,074 of NZ_BMRC01000005.1, read as the reverse complement.
GGGGCCGTACCGCCGAGCTGAGCCCACGCGAGCGGGAGGTGCTGAGCCTGATCGCCGCCGGGCGGTCCAACACGGCGATCGGTCATCAGCTCGCGATCTCCGCCAGCGCGGTCAACAAGCACATCTCCAGCATCTTCGGCAAGCTCCACCTGCCCGAGTCCGAGGACGACAACCGGCGTGTCCTGGCCGTCCTCGCCTACCTCAACCGCTGACGGCCTCACATTCCGGGGGGCTGTCGCGTCGGTATCTGTGGAGGCGCCGGTCCCACGGCCGGGCGCCCCGTCATAACGGTCCAGATGCCAGGAGGGGCGACATGTCCACGACCCAGGAAGACCGCAACAAGGAGACGTACGACCGGTTCCGCGAGGCTGTCAACAGCGGTGATCTGGAGGTCATCACCAAGGCGATCGACGAGTTCATCCACCCGGACGGGCGGTTCCACACGCCCGAGGGGAACGGCATGACGGCCGTGCAGGTGCAGAAACGGGTGTGGGACGTCCTGCTGCGCGCGTTCCCCGACATCCACGTCGCGGTCGAGGACGTGCTCGCCACGGGAGACAAGATCGTCGTCCGGCAGACGGTCACCGGGACCAACACCGGAGAGTACCGGGGCAGGCCCGCGACCGGCAGGTCCGTCACGTACGGCGAGATCTTCATCGCCCGCTTCGCCGACGGCCGGATCACCGACCTGTGGGGGGTCGTCGACCTGTACTCCCAGCTCCAGCAGCTCGGGTTCACGGATCTCGCGGCCTGATCGGCAGGGCCGGGCGGGCGGGCCGGGCGGGGGGCACGGAACCGCCCGGCCCGGCGCGCGGGGCGGTCAGGAGATGCGCGTCGCCTTGTCCGCCGTCCTGCGGAACTTCGTGCCGTCCCACTTGTAGGTCTGGCTGACGTTCAGGTCGGGGCAGCAGCGGGGGGCCTGGTCGCTGAGCGCCTTGCCGGTCAGGTTCACCAGCGGGCCCCGGGTCGTGACCTTCAGGGACTTGAAGTAGCGGTTGCCGCCGAGCTTGCCGAGCAGACGCGGGGCCGAGGGCTTGCCGGCTCCGTCGTAGACGAAGGCGATCAGCGGATTGCTGGAGGTCGGGCTCGGGCACGAGGACACGACGACGGTCTCCCGCTTCCCGTCGCGGGTGACGTCGGCGACGGCCGCGACCCGGGCGCGCACGACGTACCAGGCGGCCTTCGGGCCCGGTTTGGGGCAGTTGAGCGCCGGCTCCACCACGGACGCCCAGTCGACCCGGCCCGCCCGCTCCACGGCCCGGGCCGTGCTCTCCGCGCCGGCGGGGGTGGCGACGACGCCTGCGGCCAGGACGGCCGCCAGGGTCGCGGCGGTCGTCCAGGCCGCGCGGCGGGCGGTCGAGTGGGTCCTGCGCTCGTTGAGTGAGGTCATGTTCTGTCTGACGCGGGAAACCCCGGAGATGTTGCGATCTTTGTTGCGTACGGGAGCGGGGGCGTCGGTGCGCCCGGCCCGCGGACGCTAGGCGCAGGTCTTCTTCTCCGGGTCGCAGAACGTGACCTCGGGCATGCCGGCCGACGGCTTGTCCAGCAGCGGCTGGGGCTTCCCGCGCAGGTGCCGGTCGAAGAAGGCCGACACGTGGGCGCGGGTGACGTCGAGGGCGCGGGGGCCGGGGATGCCGGCGCCGTCCTCAAGGCCGAGCTGGCCGATCAGGACGCCCAGGTCGGTGAAGGAGGTGTGCGCGGCCCCCGTCACCAGCAGCCAGCGTTTCCATCCGGTCAGCCGCGCCCAGACACGCTCCCACGTGGCGGCGGACTCACCCTTGCCCGGCGTGTACGTCGCCGGCTTGCCCAGCAACAGGAACGGCCGGGACAGTCCGGCGTCCGGGAGTATCGTCTCCACGCTCCCGTCGAGGTCGACTCCGGCGCGCAGCCGCCGGTCGGCCGCCATGGCCGCGACGGTCGCGGCGCCGCCCGCGGAGTGGCCCGCCATGGCGATCCTGGACCGGTCGATGAGCCCCGAGTCCTTCCACTTGGGTCGCGCGCCGATCAGCTCGTCGAGCACGAAGGACACGTCGGCCGCCCGGCTCTTCTCCAGCTTCGCCCACCAGTCCGGGCCCTTGCCGTCGATCTCGCAGGTGACGCAGGTGGTGACCCGGCCGTCCGGGAAGCTGGTGGCGACGTTCTCGTAGGTGTGGTCGACGGCGGCCACCACGTACCCCCGGCTGGCCAGCTCTTCGGCCAGGGCCGTGAGCTCGGTGCGGGGCTTGGCGTGTCCCGGTGACAGGACGACGAGGGGCAGGCTGTGGGGGCGTCCGGCGGGGCGGGCGTCGGTGAAGGCGTTGGTCCGCGTCCTGCTCAGCGTGTCGGCCGGGAGGCCGGTGAGCCCGCCGTCCTTCAGGAGCAGTTCGGACGCCTTGGGGGTCATGTACTGGGCCCGGCGGCGGCCCGGCGCGGCGGCCGGGTACATCCCATCAGCGATCAAAGGCCCCTGACCACCGGTGAGGGCACGATCTGACCCTAGGACTCAAGATCCAGGCGGGGAGAGTGCTCACTCACCAGCGGCTACCAGACACCGAGTCTGCCCGAACAGCCGACCCGGTAACTCCCATTAGGCGGGTTTGCCGTCGTGGTGGTCGGCGAGGCGGGTGAGCAGGTCGATCAGGTGCCGCCGGTCGGCGTCGGGCAGCGGGGCCAGGAAGTCGTCCTGGGCGCGGGCCAGCAGCCGGTCGAGGTCGGACAGCAGGCGGCGGCCGTCCGCGGTGATGGTGACGACGTTGCGGCGGCGGTCGCCAGGGTCGGGGGCACGCTCGACGAGCCGCCGCCCGGCCAGGTCGTTGACGGTGGCCACCATGTCGCTGCGGTCGATGCCCGTCCGGCGGCCGAGGGCGGCCTGGCTGGCGGGGCCGTACTCCTCCAGGGCGGAGAGCAGCGCATAGTGGTAGCGCCGCAGCCGGGCCTCGGCGAACGCCTGGTCCACGAGCCGGTTGGCGGCCAGCGCCGCCCGGTTGGCCAGCCTGCTGGGCAGTCCGCGCAGCCGCTTCGGCAGCTCCCCCTCGGTGGTGTCCACAGGGGCAATCTAGCAATCGTTGGCCACACCCACGATCTGGGCTATATTGTTGGCCACGCCAACGTTGGCGTAACCAACTATTTTTCGATTGGCTGGAACCGACATGCGCAACATCCAAACCCCCGACGGTGGGCCGGTGGCCGGGCACGACCTGGCGAGCCTGGCCGCGCGGATCCGGGGACGTACGTTCCTGCCCGGCGACGAGGGCTTCGAGGAGTCCTGCTCCGGCTGGTTGCTGACGGTCGAGCACCGGCCCGCGGCGGTCGTGGTCGCCGCCGACGCCGGTGACGTGGCCGCGGCCGTCCGGTTCGCGGCGGAGACGGGCCGGCCGGTCGCGGTGCAGTCGACCGGGCACGGCGCGTCGGTGCCCGCCGACGGCGCGGTGTTCATCGCCACCGGCGAGCTGCGCGAGCTTTCGGTCGACCCCGCCGCCGCCACCGCGCGGATCGGCGCCGGGCTGCGATGGGACGACGTCGTCGCCGCGGCGGCCGGGCACGGCCTCGCGCCGCTGTGCGGCTCCTCCGGCCAGGTGGGCGTGATGGGCTTCCTGACCGGCGGCGGGCTGCCGCTGGCCTGCCGGACGTACGGCTTCGCCGCCGGCCACGTCCGCTCGCTGGACGTCGTCACCGCCGACGGCCTGCAGCGCACCGTCTCGCCCGACCGGGAGCCCGACCTGTTCTGGGCGGTACGGGGCGGCAAGAGCAACTTCGGCGTCGTGGTCGCGGCCGAGATCGAGCTGCTGCCGCTGCGTACGGTCTATGGCGGCGAGCTGCGCTACCCGGCTGAGGATCCCGCGTACGCCGCCCATGTGCTCCGCTCCTACCTGGCCTGGGCACGGGAGCAGCCCGAGGAGATGTCGTCCTCGGTGACGCTGCTGCGTCTCCCGGACCTGCCGCAACTGCCGGAGGAGTTCCGCGGGCGCGCGTTCGTGCAGGTACGGCTGCTGTGGGCCGGGGACGAGGAGCGCGGCGCGCGGCTGGTGGAGCCGTTGCGCGCGCTCGGCCCGGAGCTGGACACCTGCGGGGCGATGCCGTACACGCGGGTGACGGAAATCCACCAGGACCCCAAAGGCCCGGTGTCGGCGCACCTGCGCAGCGCGTTGCTGCGCGACCTGGACGACGACGCCGTGGCGGAGCTGGTCTCGTTCATCGGCCCCTCGGCGACCGGGGGCCCGTTCCCCGGCATCGAGCTGCGTCACCTGGGCGGGGCGCTGGACCGGCCGCCCGCCCGGCCGCACGCGGTCAGCACGCAGGGCGCGGAGTTCCTGTTGTGGATGCGGCTGCCGGGCCCGTCCGGGCAGGCCGACGCGGCACGCCGGACCGCCGACGGCATCCTGGGACGGCTGCGCCGCTGGGACACCGGCACGATGTTGCCGGGCTTCCTGTTCGACCACGACTCGACCCCCGAACGGGTCCGGCGGGCCTACACCGCGGCCGCTCACCGGCGGCTGGCCACGCTCAAGGCGCGGTACGACCCGGCCCAGGTGTTCCGCGTCAACCACAACATCCCGCCGCTCACGTCCTGAGGCGGAACGGGCGGCCGTCAAGGGGTTTGCGGGAACCCGCAACCGGTTGTGCCCCTCACGGCCGGAGCGTGACAGGATCGGCTCATGCTCAGCAGTGAAGTGGGCGACGACCTGACCAGCGCCTACGTGACCCGCGTGCCGCTGCTGGCCGGAGCCAACCCCTACGTCACCCTGTACGACGGCGACACGCCCACCGGGTACGCGTCGCTGTGGCAGGTCGACTGGTCCACGCACGGCTCGGGCTCGGTCCTGGTGGTCTGGACGCCGGCCGGGCTGCGCGTCGTGAGCGACGACCCGCGGCTGGGCGCGTGGATCGAGGAGCACTTCGTGCGGCACTTCGACGAGGCCAGGGCCCTGCCGTCCTGGCCCGCCGCACGGGTGGAGCGGGCCGCCGTGGAGCTGCGCGTCGATCCGGCCACGGGCGCGTACGCCGCGGCGGCCGGCTTGACGGTCGGCATCACCGGGCCCCTCGACGCCCGGCCCTTCGCGATGGCCGACTTCCCCCTGCGGGGCGCGAGCCACGGGCTGTCCATGCAGATCATCCCGTGCGCGCACGCCTCGATCACGATCGACGGCCGGGCCGTGCCGGGCGTTCCCGCCGTGACCTGGCCCGGCGGGCGGCCCAGCTCCTCGGCCATCACCACCGTCCACGAGGCGTGGAGCATGTGAGAATGAGCCACGTGCTGGTTCCGGCCGTCCCGCTCGGGCCTCAGGTGCGGCGCATCCCCGCCGGCCAGGCGGTCGCGCGCGAGCGCGAGTTGTTGTCCCGCGCCCGCCACGAGCATCTGGCCTTCTACGACGCCATGACCATCGACGACGAGGCGGTCCAGCGGGCCCTGCCCGGAGCCAGGGACCGCTGGGCGCGGGGGGTGCTGCTGCGCACGATGGCGCCGGTCGGGGCCGCCACGCCGGTGGTCACCGCCGACGACCTCATGGTGCTCGACGGCGACCACCGCAGGGCCGAGAGCCTGCCCACCTCGCTCATGGTCCTCGACCGCCGGGTGGCTCTGCTGCCCGCCGACCGGGACGACCCGGAGGCCGGCTGCCTGGAGGTCTGGTCACGTCCGCTGGTGGCCGGGCTGATCGCGCTGTTCGAACGCCACTGGACGGCCGCCCCGCTGCCCGCGCTGACCCGGCGCGAGCGGGAGGTGGTGGCGTTGCTGGCCGACGGCTGCACGGACCCGGTCGTCGCCCGCCGCCTCGGGATCAGCGAGCGGACCGTCGCGGCGACCGTGCGCGCCCTCATGGACCGGTACGACGCCCGCAGCCGCTTCCAGCTCGCACTGAGGCTGCCCGGCGTTCAGGACTGACCGGGCTCCCCCGGGATGCTCACGATCACCTTCTCCGCCCAGGCGAGCTGCCCGCGCAGCCGGGTCGAGGCGCCGCCCTCGTGCCCGTTGAACGGGTGCACGACGATCTCGGCGGGCCCGGCGTAGGCGTTGAAGGCGGCGTACACGGTGGAGGGCGGGCACGTCTGGTCCATGAGGCCGACGGAGAACAGGGCGGGCGCGGTGGCCCTGGCCGCGTGGTTGACGCCGTCGACGTAGGACAGGGTGTCGAAGACGCGGTCGATCACGCTGCGGTTGGCCGCGCAGAACCGGGTGATCTCGGCGTACGGCTCGGTGCCGACCAGTTCCACGCCGCGCCTGAAGTGGCACAGGAACGGCACGTCGACGAGCGCGCCGGCCACGTCCGGCCGCAGGCCCGCGACGGCCAGCGCGAGGCCGCCGCCCTGGCTCACGCCGGCCACCAGGATCCGCGCGGGGTCGACGGCCGGATGGGCGCGGGCCGCCTCGACGGCGAGCACGGCGTCGGTGTAGAGCCTGCGGTAGTAGTAGCCGTCGCGGTCGAGCACGCCGTGGGTCAGCATGCCCTGGGTCGCGCCGAGGGGGTCGGGGGTGGCCCCGAGGTGTTCGGCGGAGACCATGCCCTGTCCCCTGCTGTCCATGACGAGCGTGGCGTACCCGGCGGCGGGCCAGGTCAGCCACGAGTACGGCTCTCCCCTGCCCCGGCCGTAACCGAGGTACTGCACGACGCAGGGCACAGGCGCGGACGCGGGCGCGGCGGGCAGCACCAGCCAGCAGCGGATGGGGGCGCCGCCGTAGCCGGAGAAGGTGACGTCGTACACCTCGACCAGGGGCAGGCCGGCGTCCACGGGGGTGAAGACGGGGGCGGCCGGGCCCTGCGCGTCGAGGGTGGTCTTCCAGAAGTCGTCGAAGTCGTCGGGGCGGTGGACGGCGGGCCGGTAGCCGGCGAGCTCGTCGAGCGGCAGGTCGAACAGTGGCATGGGATCTCCCTCGGGTCTCAGGTGAGGTGGTAGACGGCCGTCGCCGTCCGGTGGAGCACGGCGGCGCGCTCGTCCGGCGACAGCGTGGCGATGAGAGCGTCGACCGTCCCGGCCCAGGCCGCGTACGAGCCGCCGAGCAGGCAGAGCGGCCAGTCGGAGCCGTACATGAGCCGGTCGGGGCCGAAGGCGTCGAGCGCCACCTCGGTGTAGGGGCGCAGCAGGGCGGCGTCGCGGCCGGGACGGGCCAGGCCGGACAGCTTGCAGGTGACGTTGGGCAGCCGGGCCAGTTCCCTGAGGCCGTCCGCCCAGGGACGCGGGTCCCCGTTCCCGACGGGCGGGTTGCCCAGGTGGTCCAGTACGAAGGCGACGCCGGGCAGCGCCCTGGCCGTCGCGGCGGCCAGGGGGAGCTGGTGCGGCCCGATCACCAGGTCGTAGGCGAGGCCGCGGCGGCCGAGCAGGGCCAGGCCGCGCCGTACGTCGTCGCGGCCGAGCCAGCGCGGATCCGGGTCGGCGAAGGCCAGGTGCCGCAGGCCGGCCAGCCTGCCGCCGCCGGGCGCGGCGGCGAGGGCGTCCAGCTCGCCTGCCAGGTCTGGCGCGGCGAGGTCGGCCCAGCCGACGACGCCCGCCACCAGCGGCCAGGCGGCGGCCACGGCGAGGAACTCCCTGGTCTCGGCCGGGTCGTGCAGCACCTGGACCAGGACCGCGCCGCTCACCCCGGCCGCCGCCGCCTCGACGGCGTAGGCGGCCGGGGTGAAGTCGGCCCGGACGGGAGCCAGCGCGGGGTCCTCCAGCCACCGGTGCGGCCGTCGTGCCGGCTCCCACACGTGGTGGTGGGCGTCAATCCTTGACCGTGACCGCAACGCCGTACCTCTCCTGGGTGTCCCAGGTGCGGGGGATCATGTAGGGGTGGGTCGCCGGGTTGCTGGAGGTGACCACCCACACGCCGAAGTTCATGATCGCGATCATGCTCGGGTGTTTCCTGGCCATGCTGTAGTAGATCTGCTGGACCGCCTCGATCTTCTCGTTGGTGTCGTACCGGCCGGTGTAGGGGGCGACTTCGGTCGGCGGGAACAGGTAGGTGCGCTTGGTGCCGCCGGTCATCCGTTCGATGGTGGTGAGCAGGCTGTCGAGCCTGGCCTCGTCGGCGGTGTACTCGTCCACGCCGACCCAGTCGACCTCGGCGGGGACGAGGGTGTTGGGCTTCACGTCCCCGCCGGCCAGGGTCAGCATGATCGGGTACGGCCCGAAGCCCTTGCCCGGCCCCATCGACTCCTTGACCGCCGTGGCCATGGTCTGCAGGTCGGCGTTGGTGACGCCGTAGCCCTGCGGCTCGTCCTTGAGGTAGATCGCCCCGATCCGGTCCTTGTACGGCTTGACCATCTCGACGAACGCCTTCCAGCGCCTGAGCGAGGCGTCGATGGGGCAGGGGCCGCTCCACTTGCAGTTCTCCGCCGGGAAGAACTCCTCGCCGACGTACAGGGCGCAGGAGCGGGGCGGGCAGCCGACCAGGTCGGCGATCCGGTAGCCGCTGCCGGGGGTGTCCCAGTCCGGGGAGACGCTCACCCAGTGCAGGTTGGCGAAGCCGGTGACCTCGGGCAGGTGGTTGCCCCATTTCGTCAGGGCGTCGGTGGCGAAGTAGCCGAAGTACTCCAGGTTCGGGTAGAGGTCGACGCGGCTGACGGCCAGGTCGTCGGCGGTGCTGACCTGCTTGTCGTTGCTGACGTACGCGCCGAGGTAGAGGTAGGGCTTGGGGACCGGCGTGCCCAGGCCGGTCGTGCGGCCAACACCGTTCACGGTGACCGTGACGGACGGGTCGGCCTTGGACGCACCGGTCACGGCGAGGGTGACGCGGAAACCGTCGGCGGCCCTGGTGGTCTTCAGGGGGCTGCTCCACAGCGCGTTGCCGGCGCGGAAGAGCTGCACCTCGCCGTTGCGCGCCACCGTCAGGCCCAGCCGTACGTCGCCGTTGGTCACGTAGCCGCTGGAGTCCCGGTTCTGGGACAACATGACCGAGCTCCAGTCGCCTTCGGTGCCGCGCAGCTTGGGGTCGGGGTCCACGGTCACCGACACCGTGAAGGCGTCGTCCTTGCCGGGCGCGACGGGTGCGTCCAGGCGGACGGCCGAGCGGCGCAGCGCGAACGACAGCTTGCCCGGATACTCGGGATGGTTGACCTGCGAGTAGTACGGCGGGGGCGAGTCGAAGGACTGCCAGTCGCCGGAGACCCTGGTGTAGGTCGAGGTGCCGAGCGGCGGCTGCCTCTTGGCCAGGGCGTCGTTCAGGCCGTAGCCGGGGTCGGTGTCCTGGGCCTCGTCGAAGGTGTCGGCGAAGCGGGAGACGCGGCTGACGGCCAGGTCGTCGGCGGTGCTGACCTGCTTGTCGTTGCTGACGTACGCGCCGAGGTAGAGGTAGGGCTTGGGGACCGGGGTGCCCAGGCCGGTGGTTCGGCCAACACCGTTCACGGTGACGGCGACGGACGGGTCGGCCTTGGAGGCACCGGTCACGGCGAGGGTGACGCGGAACCCGTCGGCGGCGCGGGTGGTCTTCAGGGGGCTGCTCCACAGCGCGTTGCCGGCGCGGAAGAGCTGCACCTCGCCGTTGCGCGCCACGGTGAGGCCGAGCTGGACGTCCCCGCTGGTGACGTAGCCGACCGAGGCCGGGCTGCGCGACAACATGACCGAGCTCCAGTCGCCTTCGGTGCCGCGCAGCTTGGGGTCGGGGTCCACGGTCACCGACACCGTGTAGGCGTCGTCCTGGTCCTGGTCGAGTGGGGCGTCCAGGCGGACGGCCGAACGGGCCAGCGCGAACGACAACTTGCCCGGGTAGTCGGGATGGTTGACCTGCGAGTAGTACGGCTCGGGCGGCGTGGTCGTGGTCCACGAGCCCGACACGCGGCTGTACGTGACGCCGCGCGCCTTGCCGCTCTGCCGCGCGGCGAGGGAGTCGTTGAGCCCGTAGGTGGGGTGGGTGTCGTGGGCCCGCTCGAAGGTGTCGGTGAGCTGCGGGGTCACCGCGGCGGTGGCCGGGGCGGGCAGGGCCGTCAGGCAGGCGGCCACCAGGGCCAGGGGTAACAGGGTGCGTTTCATCGGAGCGCCTTTCGCAGGTCGTGGCGGGCGAGGCGGGCCGCGGCGACGGCGCCGTCGCCCGCGTGGGTGATGGTGGCCGCGGGCCAGCGGGCGGCGGCCTGCCGCCGTACGGCCGTGGCGAGCGGGGTTCCGGCGGCCAGCAGGCCGCCGCCGAGGACGAGCGGCGTGCGTTCCTCCGGGTCGCGGACGACGCCGAGCGTGACCAGCAGGTGCCCGGCGGCGCGCGCGAGCACGCCACGGGCGTCGGGATCGTCCTGGAGCGCCAGGCGGACCACCACGGGGGCCAGCGCCGCCATGGTGGGGACCGGGGCGGCGTGCACCGTCTCGATCACCGTCCCGGCGGCGGCCCGGTCCGCGGCGAGGCCGCCGGTGAGCTGCTTGAGCACGGCCGCGGCCAGCGGCGAGGCGGTGCCGAGGTCGATGGCGCGCAGCGCGTGGCGGATCGCCTGGCGGCCGATCCACACCCCGGAGCCGACGTCGCCGAGCAGCCAGCCGTGCCCGTCGGCGCAGCGGGCCGTCATACCGCCGGTGATGCGGCAGGCGGCGGCGCCGGTCCCGCAGACCAGGACGGTGCCGGAGTCGTGCTCGGTGCCCGCGGCGAAGGCCAGCTCGACGTCACTGACCAGCCGGGGCGCGCCCCCGAGCCCGAGCCCGGCCCAGAGGCGGTCGAACCCGGCCGCGTACGGGCCCGTGCCGCCGGCCAGCCCGATCACCCCGGCGCGCACCCGGGCCGGGTCGAGCCCGGTCAGCGCCTCGCGTACGGTCGCCCCGACCCGGTCCACGGCCGCCGCGCCGTGGGCGACCGGGTTGCCGCCCTCGCCCGACGCCCTGGCCAGCACCGTGCCGTCCAGGTCGGTCACCAGCGCGCGGGTGGTGGTGCCGCCGACGTCCAGGCCGAGGACGAGGCTCATTTGACCGCCCCTTCGGTCATGCCGGCCTGGATGTGCCGGTGGAAGGCGACGTAGACGGCCAGCATCGGCAGGATCGACATGCTGAGCGCGGCGAACAGGGCACCCCAGTCGGCGCTGTAGCCGGTGGCGGTGGAGATGTCGGCGATGCCCTGCGTGAGCACCCATTTGTCCCGGGCGTTGCCGCTGAGCAGGATCAGCGGCAACTGGTACTGGTTCCACTGGCCCAGCACGTTGAAGACGGTGATGCCGGTCAGGGCGGGCCGCGCCATGGGCAACATCACCTGGAAGAACACCCGCGTGTGGGAGGCACCGTCCATGAACGCCGCCTCGGCCACCGAGCCGGGCAGCGTACGGAAGAAGGCCGTCAGGAAGAACACGGTGAACGGCAGCGAGTAGGCGATGTAGACCAGCACCAGGCCGCCGCGCGTGTCCAGGCCGATGAGCGGGCCGATCAGCGGGAGCGAACCGCTGTTCCTGACCACGAAGAACAGCGGGGTCAGCGCCAGGTAGACCGGGAAGGCCATCCCGGAGACGAACAGCAGGTACACCGCGCCGCTGCCGCGGAAGGGGTAGCGGGCCAGCACGTACGCGGCCATCGACCCCAGCATCATGGTGCCCGCCGTGGACAACACCACGACGATCACCGTGTTGACCAGGTACGTACCGATGTGGGCCTGTTCGAAGGCCCGGACCCAGTTGTCGAACCGGAGCCGGGCGGGCAGCGTCCAGGCGGGGCCGAAGATCTCGGCGGTGTCCTTGAAGGAGGCCAGCAGGGTCCAGGCCATCGGGACGACCACCAGGACCGCCCAGAGGCCGAGCACCAGGTGCATCGACCGCCGGAGCCGCGGTTCGCGGCGGACCGGGCTCGCGGCGCGCCGCCGCACCGCGGGACGCACGTCGACTGCCATCGTCAGTACTCCAGTCCGTCGCGCCGGGTCAGCCGGAGGGTGAGCGCGGCGAAGGTGATCGTGCAGAAGAACAGGGCCACCCCGATGGCCGAGGCGTAGCCGAACTTGGCGTAGCCGAAGGCGTTGCGGTAGACCTCGTTGGCCAGCACCGTGGTGCTGTAGTCGGGGCCGCCGCGCTCGGCCGACAACACGAACACGATCGAGAACGCGTCGAAGGCGGCCACACCGAGGTAGACCCAGCCGACCTGCACGGTGTGCCGCAACAGCGGAAGGGTCACCTGGAAGAAGGACGCCGCCCGCCCGGCCCCGTCGATCTGCGCCGCCTCGTGCAGCTCCCGCGGGATGGCGGCCATGCCGGCCGAGAACAGCACGACGTAGAAGCCGACCGCCTGCCAGACCAGCACGCCCAGGATCGACCACAGGGCCAGGCCCGGGTCGGTGAGGAAGCCGACCGGTTCCAGGCCGAGCTGCATGAGCAGCCCGTTGATCACGCCGCTGCGGTCGGGCCGGAGCACCGACTGGAACATCACCGCGACGATCGTGACCGACAACACCTGCGGGAAGAAGAACACCACCCGGTAGAAGCCCGACCCGGCGATGCCGGTTCCCGGCCGCACGCCGCCCGCGTTCAGCAGGTACGCGAACAACAACGCCAGCCCGAGCGTGATGACCGGCAGCGCGGCCAGCAGGATCGCGTTGTGGCTGATCGCCTTCCAGAAGACGGGGTCGGCCAGCAGGCGCCGGAAGTTGTCCAGCCCGACGAACGCGGGCCTGGCGTCGATCCCGCGCCAGTCGGTCATCGAGATCTGGAACGCCTGCGCGTAGGGGGAGATCACGTAGACGACGTAGAGCAGGACGGGTAACGCCAGGAAGGTGGCGGCGAAGCGCCGCCGTCCGTGCCGCACGGCGGGTTACCTCGAGAACTTCTTGATCGAGGAGTCCTTCTTGACGGCGTCGGCCTGGCGCTGCAGCCGTTCGGCCCACTGGACGGCGGTGATGCCGCCGGTCATGAGCTGCCCGGTGGCGGCGTCCAGCTCGGTGGCGATCTCCTTGTACCACTCGTGCACCCGCCAGTTGACCAGGCTGGTCCCGGCGGCTTCGAGCGCGGCGGCGGCGCTCTTGAGCCCAGGGCCGGCCTGCGTCGGCAGCGCCGCGCCGCGGACCGTGGTCAGCGTGCTGACCAGGCCGCTGTACTTGCCCGCGCCCTCGCGGGACGCCATCGCGCGCAGGTACTCCATGCCCGCCGCCGGGTTGCGGCTCTTGGCGGCGACGACGAAGCCGGAGCCGGGCATGGCGTGCAGGGCGGCGCCCGGCATCGCCTCGGCGGCCTCCAGCGCGGGGACGGGGAACATGGCGTAGCCGAAGTCGGCGGGGGCGACCTTCTTCTGCTCGTTCTCCAGCCAGGAGCCGTTGGGGATGACGGCGACCTCGCCGCCGTTCTGCCTGGCCTGCGACTCGGTGTGGTTGAGCCCTTCGGTGCCCTGGAGCAGGAATCCCCTCGCGTGCAGCTCGCCGAACGCGGCGGCCGCCTTCGTCAGCGCGTCGGCCTTCCAGGCGCCGTCCTCCAGGTTGTCGACCCGCTGCATCACCTCGGGGCCGCCGTGCTTGACGGCCATGGTGAGGATGGCCTCCCACACGTATCCGGGGTACTTGCCGGCGTAGGCGAACGGCGCGATGCCGTCCTTCTTCATGGCGGCGCACAGGGTGAGGAACTCGTCCCAGGTGGCGGGGGCCTTCCAGCCCTTCTGGGCGAACAACTTGGCCGAGTGCCAGAAGCCGAAGAGCATGAACACGTACGGCATGCTGTAGGGCTTGCCGTCGAAGGAACCGGCCTCGACGGCGGCCGGCAGCAGGACGTCGCGCACCTTCGTGCCCGGGTCGTCCCAGGAGGGGGCGTCCAGGAGCGGTGTCAGGTCCTGGAGCTGGCCGCCCTGCACCAGCGCGGCCAGGTCGAGCGACTGGGCGCCGTCGTTGTTGATGACCTCGGGCGGGTTGCCGCCGACGAAGCGCGGCTGGAGGGTCCCGGAGATCTCCTTGGTGCTGGAGTGCTTGAGCCGTACCTTGGGGTGCCTGCTGAGGAAGAGCGGCTCGTGGATGGTGGTGGCGTAGGCGTCGCCGAGGCCGCCGTCGAAGATGACGACCTCCAGGGGGCCGCTCTCGTCGAGGCCGAGCGGGTTGGCGGCGCTGACGGCGCCGGTGGCGGCCGGCTTCTGGGCGGCGGGGTCGCCGGGGGTGGCGCAGGCCGCGGCCAGCAGGCCGGCCCCGGTCAGGGCGGCTCCGCGCAGGAGCTGCCGCCGGGAGAGGTGGTTCATGGTGGTACTCCTGGTTACCTGGTGGTACGGCGGATGCGCCCGTCGTACCGCTCTTCGAGGCGGCGGTTGTGCTCGTCGCCGCCCTGGACGTTCGCCGACAGGTACACCGGCGGCCGGGCCCCCGACTCCTCCATCCGGCGGGCCACCTCGGCCACGATCTGCTGGGCCAGCAGGGCGCCGGTGATGGAGGAGACGCCGCAGACGCGCCCGCCGTCGCGCAGCGGCAGGATCGCGTCCCCGTACGGCGCGCCGTTGTCGAGCACAATGTCGGCGTGATCGCGCAGACGCAGTCCCGAGGGGTGCCGGGAGGACATGCGGCCGGAGTGCTCGGCCGAGGTGACCGCGATCAGCGGATGGCCGTGCTCCTTGACCAGGGCGGCGAACTCGACGATCGAGCCGTTGACCCCGGAGTTGGAGGCGATGACGAACACGTCGCGCGGGTGTGGCGCGGCCAGCTCGTACAGGCGGGACGCGACGGTCGGGTCGCGTTCCAGCAGCGGGTCGGACAGCACGCCGGGGTCCGCGCCGCCGAGCAGCACGAGGTCGCGCAGTTCGATGCGGTTGGCCGCGACGAGCCCGCCGGCCCGGCCGCTCAGCTCAAGCGCGAAGGCCTCGGAGTGGCCGCTGCCGAAGGCCTGCAGCACTCCTCCGGCCTCGACCGCGTCGGTGATCAACGCCGCCGCCTGGTCCACCAGCGGCGCCTGGGACGTGTTCACCTTGGTCAGGACGTCCTGGAGCGCGCTGAAATAGCCGGACGCGGAGAGGAAGGACATCGGCATCCTGTTCTGGTAGCGATGAATTTTTCTCTGTGGCCGCTAAGGTGCGGGACGCTCAGCCCTGTCGTCAAGGGGGTTCTGGTAACGAATTCGGTGTTGACTGAAGAAATGAAGACAAATTATTCTCCGTTGCGATGATGAGAGGTAGAACACCCATGCAGAGCCCGTTGGAGGGCGTCGTCGACCGGATCGCCGCCATGGCCCCGTCGATGCCGGAGGCGCAGCGTACGATCGCCGACCTGGTGCTGGCCGACCCCGGCGCGGTGGCCCGGCTGACGATCCTCGACCTGGCCGACCGGTGCGGCGTGTCGACCGGCAGCGTCACCCGGCTGTGCCGCTCGCTCGGCCTGAACGGCTACGCCGAGCTGCGCCTGGCGCTGGCCTCCGACAGCGGCCGGTCCAAGTCCGAGCCGTGGAGCGTCAGCATCGGCGCCGACGTGACCGAGGACGACGCGCTGCCGCGCATCACCGAGGTGGTCTCGGCCGCGATCGCGCAGGCGACCACCGAGACCCTGTCCGGGCTCGACCTGGAGGCGGCCGAACGCGCCTGCGCGCTGATCGCCACGGCCCGCAGGGTGTGGGTGTTCGGCGCGGGAGGCAGCTCCACCGTGGCCTCCGAGCTGCAGCAACGGCTCTACCACGTCGGCGTGCCGGCCTGGACCTCGACCGACACGCACATCGCGCTCAGCGGCACCGCGCTGCTCGGTCCCGGCGACGTGGTGGTGGCCATCTCCCACAGCGGCCGCACCAAGGAGGCCGTCGACCTGCTCACCGAGGCGATGTCGCACGGCGCGGCGACCATCGCGATCTGCAACGATCCCGGCTCGCCGCTGGCCGCCCGCGCCGAGCTCACGCTGCTGACCAAGGTGGCCCAGACCGGGTTCCGCACCGAGGCGATGGCCGCCAGGCACGGCCAGCTCGCGGTGATCGACGTGGTGTTCATCACCGTCGCCCAGCGCACCTTCGACCAGGCCGGCGAGACCATGGCCGCGGCCCAGCAGGCCGTCCAGCCGTACAAGAACCAGGGGAGCTGATGGACCGGATCACCGACGTCCGCGTCTACGTCGCCGACTACGTCAACCTGCCGCCCGCGACGCCCGACCCGAGCGACGGCGAGGCGTTACGCCAGTGGAAACGCCGCAAGGTCGCCAGTCCCATGACCCAGCACGCCGACTTCCGCGACGACCGCATGGCCGCCATCGGGCCCAACTCCCAGCAGACCGTGGTCGTCCAGGTCGAGAGCGCCTCGGGGCACGTGGGCTTCGGCACCACCAACGGCGGCCTGGTCGTCGCCACGCTCGCCGCCCTCCACCTGGCCTACCTCGTGGAGGGCCAGAGCCCCTTCGACCACGAGCGGCTGTGGGACCGGATGTTCAACAGCACCCTGCACTACGGGCGCAAGGGCCTGGCCCTGCACGCCATCTCCGCCGTCGACCTGGCGATCTGGGACCTGCACGGCCGCATCACCCAGACCCCCGTGCACACCCTGCTCGGCGGCGCGGTGCACGACGGCGTCGACCTGTACGCGACCGGCCCGCGCCCCGAGGCCGCCCGCAAGCTCGGCTTCCGGGGCGCGAAGATCCCGCTGACCTACGCCCCCGTCGAGGGCGAGGACGGCTTCCGCGCCAACGTCTCGATCGCCGAGCAGGCCCGCCAGGCCGCCGGCCCGGACTTCCCGCTCATGTACGACTGCTGGATGTCGCTCGACATCGACTACGCCGCCCGCCTCGGCCACGCCGTCGCCCCGCTCGGCTTCGACTGGATCGAGGAGCCGCTGCGCCCCGACGACTACGCCGCCCACCGGCGCCTGCGCGACCGCCTGCCGGCGCGAATGGCACTGGCCTCGGGCGAGCACGAGTACACCGCGGCCGGCTTCGGGCTGCTGTGCGAGTCGGGGGTGGACGTCATCCAGCCCGACCCCAACTGGTGCGGCGGCCTCACCGAGCTGCGCCGGATCTCGACGGTGGCCCGCGCGCACGGCGTACGGCTCGTCCCGCACACCGGCGGCCACTACGCCTACCACTTCATCGCCACCCGGCCCGAGACACCGCTGGCCGAGTTCGGCATGTTCGTCGGCGACTGCGACTGGCTCGTCCCGCAACATCCCGTCTGCACCGGCGAGATCTTCCCCGTCGACGGCCGGGTGCGGCTCGGCGACGCGCCCGGTTTCGGGCTGGAGCTCGACCCGTCCGTACCGTTGCGGCGGGTTTCGTGACCGTCCGGCTGGGGGTGATCGGCCTGGGGTGGTGGGCCCGGTTCGCCCATCTTCCGGCCATCGCGGCGGCTCCCGGCCTGCGCCTGACCGCCGTGTGCGACGCCGACCCGGGACGCGCCGACCCCGTACGCGCCGACTTCGGGGTGCCCGCCTTCACCGACCCGGCCGAGCTGTACGCCTCCGGCCTGGTGGACGGCGTCGTCATCGCCACCCCGCACGCCACGCACCACGCGCCGGCCAGAGCCGCGCTGGAGTCCGGCGTCCACGTGCTGGTCGAGAAGCCCATGACGACCAGCGCGGCCGAGGCGTGGGACCTGGTGGCCACGGCCGAGCGCACGGGGACGCACCTGTCGGTCGGCTACACCGGGCAGTACAGCGCCGCCGCTGTACGGGTGCGGCAGGCCGTACGGGAGGGGGAGATCGGCGAGCTGGTCTGCGTCAACGGCGACTTCTCCTCCGTCATGATGAACCTGCTGACCGGCACCCCCACCTACGCCGCCCCCGGCGCGGGCGGGCAGGGCCACTCGCAGCTCACCCACCTGGCCGGCGCCCTGACCAGGGCCACGGGACAGGGCGCCGAGCAGGTCTTCGCCTACATGGACCACCGCTCGCTGCCGGTCGACGTGGTCGACGCGCTCACCTTCCGCCTGGCCGGTGGCGCGGTGGGATCCCTGACGGCGACCGGGACCGTGCCCGAGGGCCTGCCGACCCGCCAGCGCCTGCGCCTGTACGGCACGTCCGGCATGGTCGAGCACGACCTGCAGTACGGCACGGCCACCGTGCACCGGCCGGACGGCACCCGGGTCCGCCTGTCCCCCGATCCGAGCCGGCCCGCGTGGGGCAAGCACGCGCCGGTGGAGGCGTTCGGGGAGCTGATCGCGGGCCGGGGCCCGAACCACGCGCCGGGCGACGAGGCCGCCGCGGCGGTGGACCTGGTCGAGGCCGCCTACCGGTCGGCCCGTACGGGCCTCCCCGTCACCATCACCCCGGCCTTCCGCAGGTGACCGATGGCGGGGGTCCGGGGGACCTTCGGCCCTGACCAGGGGTCAGTACGGCCGGGAAGGGTGGAAGGCGGGATCCGGCCGCCGCGGCACGCGCGCCCGGACCGCTACGCCCTGAGGACGTGACCATGTGCAATTACTGTGGCTGCCGGGACTTTCCGCTGATCGGCCGCCTGTCCCAGGAGCATTGGGACATCCAGGAGAGCGCGGGTGCGCTGCGCCGCGCCATCGGCGAGGCACGGCACGGCGAGGCCGTGACACTGCTGGACGACCTGGTGGCCCGGCTGATCCCGCACACCGACACCGAGGAGAACGGCCTGTTCGCCGAGCTGCGCGCCGAAGGGTCGCTGGCCGAAGAGGTCGAGCGGCTGTGCGCCGAGCACGCCGACATCCACGGCGTGCTCGGCGCGATCGACCGGGCGGCGCCCGACTGGCCCGCCGTGCTGGACGCCCTGGAGCGGCTCCACCGGCACATCGACCACGAGGAGCACGGCCTGTTCCCGGCGGCCGTCATCATGTTGCCGCTCGCCGCCTGGGACCGCATCACGCCGGGCCGGTCCCCTGCCGCGACCGATGAGCGGCACCGATCCGCCGGCCCGACACCCGGTCGGTGGCGCTCATGACGGGCATGCACCCAGCGGGTGGCGAGCCGTTCTTGTGAGGGCCCCGTCTCCCGGCTCGCCGCCCCTCGGGTGAAGCCGCCGCGATCTGTCGCGGCGGCTTTCCGCGTTCCGGCGGTCAGTCCTTCTGGCGGGCGCCGACCTTGAACACGCCGTGCGCGCCCGCCTCAGCCTGGCGCATCGTGTGGTCCACGATCGGGTACGTGCCCGCCTCGGGGAAGACGAGCTCGGCGAAGCCGCCCTGCGCAGGGGCCAGGTCGAGCGCCTGCGCGCCGCCGGCGTCCCGGGTGCGCAGCCGGTAGGCGCCCTCCTTGTAGACCGTGTCGAACGGCGCGCCCACCACGTGCAGCGACGTGCCGGAGCTGGGCCCGGCGGACACGGCCCAGATGCGCACCCGCTCCCCCGCCTCGGCCGTCAGCGGCGCGTGGTCGTAGCCGGCGGCGGTGCCGTTGAACATCCAGCCGTCCGGGTCGCCCTCGCGGATCTTGGCGACCTGGGCCTGGCCGCCCGGCTCACCGAGATACAGCTCGCCCTGGACCAGCAGGTACTCGCGGTCCACCGCGGGCAGATCCGGCGGATCGATGACGACGGCGCCGTACATGCCGTTGGCGATGTGCTGGGTCATCGGCATGGTCGAGCAGTGGTAGAGCCAGGCTCCGGCGTAGTCGGCGCGGAAGCGGTAGGTCAGCCGTTCGCCGGGCTGGATCGTGCGCATCGGGCCGTCCGGCGCGGTCGCGCCGGCGTGGAAGTCGATGCCGTGGCCCATGGTCGCGGCGTTGACGAACGTCACGACGAACACGTCCCCGACCTTGCCGCGCAGCACCGGGCCGGGCATGGTGCCGTTGAAGGTCCAGACGCGTTGCCGTACCCCGGGCGCGACCTCCTGGACGAGCCTGTCGTCGGCGCGGATCTCGACGTGGTGCTCAGTGCCGCCGGGGGCGGGCTTGAGCGTCGCGTCGTACGGCTTCCAACCGGGCGACATGGGCGCCGCCAGATCGAGCGGCGCGGCGGGATCGGTGCCGGTCATCGTGTGGCCGTCGTGGCCGGTGGCCGATCCCGCCGGTGAGGCCGGTGGGGCCGGTGGGGCCGCCCGCGTGCCGCCGGTCGGGACCAGGCGCATGGTCATGCCCGCGGTGCGGTGCCCGGCGACCGTGCACCAGCCGTCCACGGGCGCGCCCAGCGGGGCCAGGGTCAGGGTCGCGTTCTGGCCGGGGCCCAGCAGCGGGGTGCGTTCGCCGGTCGCCAGGCGCAGGTCGTGCCGCTGGGCGTCGGCGTTGGTGACCCGCAACGTCAGTACGGTCCCCACGGGGGCCTCGATCACGGCGGGACGGATCCTCATCCCGGACAGCGTCACCTCGACCGTGCGGGAGCCGGTCGCGGTGACCGTGGCGGGTGCCGTACCGCTGGTCGTGGCGGCGACGACGGCGGCGGCGGTCAGCAGACACCCGACGGCCACCCCGGCGAGCGCGGGCAACGCCCCCCGCCACCCCGCGCCCGACCGGCCGGAGCCCGCCTTCTCTCCTGAAGCCCCCGCGGCCGTCCGATGTGGGGCCGGGCGGTGGGCGCGGGTCAGGGCGGTCACGGCCAGTACGACGAAGGCCGTCGCGGCCGCCAGCACCAGCCCCCACCCCAGCAGCCTCACCGGCGGCGGCACCGGCAGCACCAGCAGCGGCACCCCGAGATTCAGCGCCACCAGCCGGACCACCCAGCCGCGCTCCAGCAGCGCCGCGTTCTCCTTGAACCGGACCGGCCCGCCGCCCAGCACCGCGGGCAGCAGGTGCAGCAGCGAGCCGAGCAGCACCTGCGCGACGAACCCGGCCAGCACCAGCGGCAGCAGCGGCGCCAGCGCGGCGGCGACCTCGTGCGCCGGTCTGGTGGCCACGACCACGAGGTCGGCGGCCAGCGCCACCTCGAACCAGACGATCGCCGCC
Source organism: Nonomuraea spiralis (assembly GCF_014648435.1). GTDB lineage: Bacteria > Actinomycetota > Actinomycetes > Streptosporangiales > Streptosporangiaceae > Nonomuraea > Nonomuraea spiralis. Next base: position 109,479 of record NZ_BMRC01000005.1, on the reverse strand, counting down.
CCCAGCATCCACGCCGCGCCCGTGTGCGGCCTCCGGCGCCGCAGCGCGTCGCCCAGCGGTACGAGCACCGCCAGCCCACCGGCCGCGTACGCGACCAGCCCCGTGAACGCGATCCACCGCCAGCCGGCCAGCAGCCCGGCGACGGCCACGGCCAGCCCCGGCGCGGCCAGCCACAACCCCACCCGGGAGGCCCGGCGGGTCCGGTCCGACATACGGGTACGCAGGACCGTCGGCCACAGCGTGAACAGGGTGCCGAGCACGGTGAGGCCGATCCAGCCGAAGACGTTCACCTGGGCGTGCGCGGCGCTCATCCGCTCGTGGACCGCGCCCTGGACGGTCTGGGCGGCCATCAGCCCGCCGAGGACGCCGCCGGTGGCGAGCGCGCAGCCGGCGGTGACGTACCAGCCGATGACGTGCCCGAACCGGCCGGGCAGCGCCGCGCGGACGAGCAGGACGAGGACGGTCGCGTGCCACCCGACCACCCCTGCCAGCAGCGCCGCGCCGGCCGCCGCCACCTGCCAGGGGCCGTACGCGACCCCGGCCAGGACCGCGACCGTGGCCGTGTTGAGCAGGGCCAGCCGGGTCAGGCTGCCCCGCTCGGACGGGCCGCGGACGCGCAGCAGCGCCACGGTGAAGTGCTCGCTCCAGATGAGGACGGCCGTGCTGACAGCGCCCAGCAGGAACACGTGGATCAGCAACCACGACGGCGCCGGCAGCACGTCGCCGGCCAGTGCCACCGCGACCGTCAGGGCCAGCCAGGCGACGACGATCGCGTTCGCGCGCAGGTGCCAGGACGCGCGGGGACGTTTCGGCGGCGGCGGCAGGTCGATCGGTCTGCTGTTTTCTATGCGGATATCGACCGGCATTCCGGACACCTTCCTTTCGCGGCCGGAGAGCGTCAGCACGATCGCGCGTCCGGCGAACATCAGCAGAGCGAGGGCAGCCGGCGGAACCCGCACGCTCACGGCCGCGAACGCCGCACAACACACCCCCGGGAACCACCGACACACCCCCGGAGCCCGAGCGGGGGGCCTGGACGGAAGGCCGGACGGGAGGCCGGGTGTCGGGTGGGTGGGTCAGGCATGTCGGGGGCCTCGGCGGTCGAGGACTTCGTAGACCGGGCGGCGGGGGACGCGCGGGACCGGTGGGCCGTAGCCGAACCTGATCAGCATCTGCACGTGCCCGAACGGTCCCGCCTTGTCACCGCGGTGCTGAGGCGGGCGCAGGTCGAGCGGCTGGCTGAACATCGAGGCGGCCACGCCGTGCGCGGTGGCGGTGAGCAGGACGCGCTGCAACGCCTGCCCGGCACGCAGCCAGTCGCCCGGACCGTCCCCACGGGTGAACAGGGCGGCCAGCTGCGGATCCGCCTCGAAGTCCGCGACCTCGCCCCCCGGCCCGCCACTCACCGCGAACCCCCTCGTCCCGGGAGCGCCGTCGTGGAGGTGGGTGGTGGGGATGGCCGCGGGTGGGGTGCCGTTCCGGAGGGGGGTGGTGGTGAAGTCGCGCATGGGGAGGGTGGCCGTTCGGGGGCGGGGGCCGGCCGCGTGGCCGGGGACGCCGTCGGGGCCACTCTCGGAACGGGTCCAGCGGGCCAGCTCGGCGCGGTACGCCGGGTCGGCCGTCAGCGTGTCGTCGGCCTCGGCGACCATGTCCAGCACGCGCCTGGCCGTCCCGCCCTTGACCAGGAGCAGCGTGGCGCCCTCGTCGTGGGCGGCGTTGACCAGGTCGACCAGGACGTTCCTGGGCAGCGGGCGGCCGTCGAAGGGAAAGCGGCTGGTACGCCGGTGCGGGATCATGTCGTGCAGCAGCCGCTCGTCCGCGCTGGGCGGGCCGCCGGGCGTCGCGCGTACGGTCGCCAGCAGCTCGGGCCGGTCGGCGGGGTCGGGCAGCGGCAGGACGCGCGGGTCGTGCCCGGTCATCCGGACCGCCAGCCGCAGGTTGAACAGCGCGGCCCCGCAGCTGATGCCGAGCCCGCGCCCGAGGGGGTCGGTGACGGTGAGCAGCCGGTCGAGGTCGGCGTACAGCTCGACGGTGGTGTCGTCGACGCGGCGGAAGCGCCACGGCTGGGTGTTGTGCACCGAGGGCGCCGCGACGGCGGCGGCGACGACCCGGCGCAGGCCGGCACGCGAGGCGAAGGGCATGTCTCCACGATGTCGCGGCGGCCGTGCGCCCGGCAGGGACGAAAGTCCCTTCCCGTACGTCCGATCGGCCATGATCAGGTGGCGGGCAGCGCGGCGGCCAGCAGGACGACGCCGATCGAGCCGACCAGCGCGCCGACCGCCATCGTACGGGCGAACCCGGCCCGGCCCGAGGCGCTGGCCCAGCCGTGCAGGCCGGCGGCGGCCATGACCGCGCAGAACAGCAGCAGTTTGGCGGCCAGGACGCGGCCGTAGCCGGGCTCGGCCAGGGAGGCCCAGGTGACGCCCTTGTGCCAGGCGATGGCGACGCCGGTGGCGAGCTGGAGGGGCAGGAAGAGCGTGCCGGTGAGCATTCCGAAGCGGCGTCCGACGGCGTTGAGCATCTCGGCGCGCCGGCTTTCGTCGAGCAGGCGGCGGGCCAGGGGCAGCACCACGAGGGAGACCGCGAGCTGGCCGCCGACCCACAGCGCGGCCCCGAGCACGTGCAGGAAGCGCACCACCGACCACCAGGTCATCGCGCGCCCGCCCGGTCCGCCGGGGCCCGGCGGGGGATGCCGGTGGCTCCCAGGTGGAGCCGGTCGTAGAAGTCCTCGATGGCGGCCAGGGTGCTGTTGATCGTGCTGGGGGCGTAACGGCCGCCGAGCTCGCCGTGGTAGGCGTGCGCGGTGCGTACGGCGACGATCGTGTCGGCCAGCGGTTCGCGGGCGAGCAACCCTTGGGCCGAGGCCGAGGCGACCCAGGTCAGGTAGCGGCCGACGCGGCGCAGGTAGCTGGCCCTGCTGGAGGCGGCCAGCGGCGAGCCGGCCAGCGCGGCGGCGTACGCGGCCAGCATGGTGTCGTAGGGTGCGGCCAGCCCGCGGGCCGTCCTTCTCTCATACATGGGCGGCCAGCTCCCGCTGGTAGGGGAAGCTGCCCGGCTCGTAGGCGCACCAGGGCTCCTCGCCGAGCACGTCGCCGGAGCAGGCGTAGGCGCGGGAGCGGGAGCCGCCGCAGATCGTCCGGAACTCGCACGCCCCGCACCGGCCGCCCAGCCGGTCGGGGTCACGGAGAGCGGTGAACAGCGGCGCCGACCGGTAGATCTCGGTCAGGGGCCGGTCGCGCACGTTCCCGGCGTCCACCGGCAGGAAGCCCGACGGGTGCACGGACCCGGTGTGGGAGACGAAGACGAAGCCGCGTCCGGCGTTGACGTCGACGGGCGGGCGGCGGGTGCGTCGTTCCTCGACCAGCCCGGCCTGCTCGGCGCGGAGCCGCAGGGTGCGGTAGAGCGGGCCGAGCCGGAGCGCGTCGGCGTGGTCCACGCCGTGTCCGTCCAGGACGAGCCGCTGTACGGCGACCCGGCGGAAGTGGTGGGCGGTCTTGACTGGGATCGCCGTGCCGACGTCGTGCAGGAAGTGCAGGACGTCCTCGGTCTCCTGCGGGGTCAGGGCCGACAGGTCGCGGCCCCGGCCGGTGGGCACGAGGAAGAACACGCTCCACAGCAGCGCGCCCTCGTCGCGTACCAGGGTGGCGATGTCCGGCAGGCAGGCCAGGTTGTGGCGGGTCACGGTGGTGTTGATCTGCACCTTGAGCCCGGCCTCGCGGGCCGCCCGCCAGGCTCGCAGGGTACGGGTGAACACGCCGTCGTACCCCCGGAAGGCGTCGTGGACGGGGGCGGTCGCGCCGTCGAGGCTGAGCGAGACGGCGGCGGCCCCGGCCTTGCGCAGACCGGCCAGGTTCGCCGGCGTGAGGGCCGGGGTGGCCGACGGGGACACGGCGGGGGCCAGGCCGCGGGCGCGGGCGTACCGGACCAGGTCGAGCAGGTCGGGCCGCTCGAACGGGTCGCCGCCGGTGATCACGAACAGCGGCGGCGGCGTGCCGAAGGCGGCCACCTGGCGCATGAGCCCGTGGGCCTCCTCGGTGGTCAGCTCCAGCGGGTGCCGGTCGCGTACGGCCTCGGCGCGGCAGTGCAGGCAGGCCAGCGGGCAGGCCCGGGTGGCCTCCCAGATCACGATGAACGGGCTCACGGCGACGTCGCGCCGGATGCGGCGCAGCGGCCGCCGCCCGGGTGGTGCGGTCATGCGGGTGCTCCTCGCAGGATGTGGTCCACGACGTCGGCGGCCGAGTGGTCGTCTGGCAGGCCGTCCAGGAAGTCGAGGTCCTGGCCCAGGGTGAGCAGGGCGGGCTCGTGGTATCCGTCGGCGCGGCGCTGGCCCAGGCCGATGGCGGCGGTCAGCCCGTTGCACAGGCACTGGCGGCCTTCGGCCTCCTCGGCGGGCCGGCCCTTGCGGGCGTAGGTGTCGACGGGTTCGGCGGGACAGCGGTAGCCGATCGAGCCGCCGGTCCGGACGTACGGGGTGCGCAGGTAGCCGAGGTCGCACAGCCGGGGGCGCCGTTCGTGCAGTTCGGGCTCCGACAGAGTGCCGGGCACGCGCGCGACCTTGAACGGGAAGCCGGTCGGCGAGGCGCGCGGGTCGTTGCGGACCTCCAGCGCGCCGTCGCGGGCCCGGCGCAGCAGGCTGCGCCTGTGGTCGTCGTCGAGGCCGGACTCCCGGCACAGCGCGAAGGCCGACCCGACCTGGATGCCGGTGGCTCCGGCGGCCCGCGCCCGGTCCGCCCCGCCGGGGGTGGCGTAGCCGCCGGCCAGCCAGAACGGCAGCCCGAGCGCGGCGACCTTACCGGTGTCGGCCTCGTCGCGCGGCCCGTAGACGGGCTCGCCGCCCTCGTCCAGGCGCAACCGTCCGCGCGGCGGCGCGCTGTGCCCGCCGGCCACCGGCGTCTCCAGCACGAACCCGTCCGGCCTGGTGGCGGGCGAACGGGCCAGGTAGGCGGCCAGCACGTGGGAGGAGACGATCGCCAGCAACCGGGGACGCCGCAGCGGCCGGGCGGGCGCGGGCCACAGCGCGGCCGGGTCGAGCCCGGTCGTGTGCCGGGCGTCGCCGGCCTCGGCCACGGCGACGGAGATCTCGGCCGGGCGGTGCGCGGCGAAGGCGTCGAGCAGCGCCGGGATCTCGGCCGGGATGCCGGCGCCCATCAGCACGAAGTCGACGCCGGCCAGCATCGCCCCGTAGGCGGCGGCCGGCGTGGCGAGCTGGATCTTCTCCAGGTAGTTGACGCCGACCGGCCCGTCGTGGCCCTGCTTGGCCAGGAACACCTCGGCGAAGTTGGCGACCACGGCCAGTTCGTCGCGGGCCGGGCTGGGCCGCAGCCCGAGCCGGGGCACCGGCCGGTACGGCGTCCCCGGCGCGATCCCGCCGGGCACGAAGTAGCGTCCGAGCACGCGTTCGGCGATCGCCGGGATCGGGAAGCAGGCCAGCGCCCGGCGCAGGTCGCCGCCCGGGTCGCCGCGTTGCAGGCGGCGGGCCAGGGTGACGTCCAGGGCGGTGCCGGACACCACGCCGAGCTGCCCGGTACGGGCGACCGCGCGGGCCAGCCGCCACCCCGACACCCCGACGCCCATGCCGCCCTGGATCAGGACGGGGAGCCGGGCCTCAGACACGCCGCGCCCGCAGCGTCCCGGCCCACGTCAGCACGTCGGCGTTGATCTCCCTGGCCACCTCGCGGGTGGCCAGGATGTGCACGACGTCGTCCTCGGGCAGCGTCTCCACCATCAGGGACAGGCCGTCGCAGTCGCTGAGGTGCGGCAGGATCTCCCGTACCAGCGCGATGCCCCAGGCGGCCTGGTTCTCGCCGATCGTTCCCAGGGTGTCCACCTCGGCCGTCTCGGCCAGTTCGGCCAGCTCGCGGATGTTGCGGATCGTGTCGTCGTGGTCGCTGAGCAGTTTGTCCATGTAATGCGCGCCGAAGACCGGTTTCAGGCCGGGGTACATGGCCTCTTCCTCGTAGCGGAAGTGGGGCCCGATCGCCGCCGACAGGGCCTCCACCAGTTTCCTGACCTGTGCCGCGTCGCCGCCGGTGAAGGCGTCGATCAGCGCGAGCAGCAGGTCCCTGACCTCGCGGTGCTCGGCGTGGAAGGTCTCGGTGAAGTGATGGGCGATGGACAGCACACAGTCCTCCAGCTGTGTCGTTCCGGACGGTCGCACGGGTGGCCGTCCCGTCACTCGGCGAGGGTGGCGCCGGTGGCCAGCAGGGCGGCGCCGGTGGCGGTGAGCAGACCGCCCAGGCCGACGACCAGGGTGCTGAGCTGCCAGGCCTGGTAGGCGTTGAGCAGGGAGGCGCGCAACATCTGGCCGGTGAACGCGGTCCGCCGCAGCTCCTCCAGCTTCTCGTCCGCGCCGCCCGCGGCGAACAGGTCGGCGCTGACCTGCGCGTACGTCCGGCCCCCGGTGGCCGTCAGGACGTTGCGCCCGATCACCTCGGCGTACGCGCGGGCCTGCGGGCCGGTCAGGACCGTACGGCCGTGGTGGGGGGCCAGCTCGGCGGGCAGCCCCTTGCCGGGGAAGGTGATGTCCTGGCGGCGCAGTTCCGCCCGGATCTCGCCGCGCGCCTGGATCCCGCGGGCGGCCATGACGGGCCCGGCCGTCACCATCGCGGCGCCGGCCGCGCCCAGCAGCGCCCTGGCCGCGCCTCGGACAACGCTCATGTCATGCTCCTTGTCGGGTGAACACCTGGCGGGCCGTCAGCCGGCGGCGAGCCACAGGTCGGGGCCGAAGACCTCGTAGTGCACGTCGCGCGCCGCCACGCCGGCCCTGAGCAGCGCGGCGCGGGCCTCGCGCATGAACGGCAGCGGGCCGCACAGGTAGGCGACCGCGCCCGCCGGGATCTCGACGCCGTCCAGGTCCATCAGGCCGCCGCGGTCGGGGCTCTCGGCGTCCTGCTCGTACCAGAAGTGGTGCTCGGGGGCCAGGCGGGCCATATCCTCGCGCAGCGCGTGCCGGTCGGGCGAACGGTCGGCGTGCAGGGTCAGGACGCGGCGGCCGGAGCCGGTGGCGGCGAGGTGGTCGAGCATGGCGACCATGGGCGTGCAGCCGATGCCGGCGCTGACCAGCACCAGCGGCGCCTGGGAGTCGTCCAGCGTGACGTCGCCGAAGGGCGCCGACAGCGTGAGCTCGTCGCCCGCGCGGACGGTGGCGTGCAGCAGCGTGGACACCTCGCCGGCGGGGTCGTCGTCCACGCGCTTGACGGTGATCCTGCGGGCGCCGCCGCCGGCGTTGGACAGCGTGTACTGGCGGAGCTGGCGCACGCCGTCGGGCATCACCACCTGGACGCTGACGTACTGGCCGGGGCGGGCGGGCGGGGGCGGCTCGTCGCCGACCGGGGTGAGCAGGAAGGAGACGACGTCGGGCGTCTCGTCGCGGCGGGCGGCCACGCGCCAGCGCCGCCAGGTGCCGCCCTCGCGGGCGCCGGCGTCGGCGTAGATGCGGGCCTCCATGGCGATCAGCGCGCCGGCCATCAGCCAGTAGACCTCGTCCCAGGCGGCGGCCACCTCAGGGGTGACGGCGTCGCCCAGCACCTCGGCGATCGCGCCGAACAGGTACTTGTGCACGATCACGTACTGGTCGTCCGTCACGCCGACCGCGGTGTGCTTGTGCGCGATACGCGCGAGCAGGTCGTCGGGGCGCTCGTCGGGGTGTTCCAGAAGCATGGTGGCGAAGGCGGCGATCGAGCCGGCCAACGCCTTGCGCTGCTCACCGCTGGCCTGGTTGCCCCGGTTGAACAGGCCGTCGAGCAACTCCGGCCGGTCGGCGAACATCGTCGCGTAGAACCGCTCGGTGATGGCGTCGAGGGAGGCGCCGACGACGGGAAGCGTGGCGCGGACGACGGCGGCGGATTCCGCGGACAACATGTGACCTCCAGGGGAAGAGACCCGCACAGTGCGGGCGAATTCAGGCTAGGAGCGCGGGTGGTGCCGTTCACCGGGGCGAACGTCCGCACTTGGAGGGCCGAAAGTCCCGGACAGGACATCCGGGCGGGAGCGGTTGCGGGCCGCCCGGCGGGGAAGATGGGACTTTCGTCCCTGCCGCGGGCGGGGTCCGGCCAGGGATCCTGGAGACCATGCAACTCGACTCGTCCGGACTTCAGGTGCTCTCCGAACAGGAGTGCTTCCTGCTGCTGTCCTCGGTGCCGATCGGGCGGATCGTGTTCACCGATCGTGCCCTGCCGGCCGTCCAGCCGGTCAACTTCTGCCTCGACGGCCGTTTCATCGTGATCCGTACGGCGACCGGGTCGAAGCTGGCCGCCGCGACCCGGCATGCCGTGGTGGCCTTCGAGGCCGACGAGTTCGACGCGGCCATGCGTACCGGCTGGTCGGTCACGGCGGTGGGGCACGCGCGGGAGGTGAGCGACGCCGCCGAGCTCGACCGGCTGGCCCGGCTGCCGCTGACGACGTGGGCGCCGGGCAACCGGGACCACTACATCGTGGTCGAGGCCGAGCAGATCTCCGGCCGCCGCATCGCCGCGGTGACCGCCGGCGCGTGAGGGTGACGCGCCGCCCCCGCTCCGGGGGCGGCGCGCCCGGTCAGGCGTCGCGCGCCGTGGTGACCAGGCCGTAGTCCCCGTCGTCGCGGCGGTAGAGCAGGCAACCAGCGCCGGTGCCGGGATCGGCGAAGAACACGAACGCGAAACCGGTCAGCTCCAGCCGGTCGACGGCCTGCGCGACGGTGAGCCGGGCGGCGGGCAGCGGGCTGACCGAGATGTCCGCGCAGGTCGGGGCCGGCAGGTCCGGGCGGGGTTCGAGCTGGGCGAGCCGGTAGCCGTCGTCGGTGCGGTAGATCACGCTGTCCTGGCCCGTCGCGGTCTCGGTGAACAGCAGGAAGTCGTAGTCGAGGTCCTCCATGTCCACCGCCGCCTCGTCGGGCACGGCGCGGGCCGCGGTGAGGGTCCGGACGATCCGGTGCTCGACGGCGGGCCGGGCCGGGTGCTGCGGCCGGGGGTGGCGTCCGCGCCGGTTCTCCCAGTCCCTGGTGCTCTCCAGCAGGCGCGCCCGCAGCCGGTCGCCCAGCAGGTGGATGGCCGCGCGGGTGGAGTCGGCGCCGGCCCTGGCCCTGATGAGCCGGCCCTGGACGTCCAGGACGGCCTCGGCCGTACGCCGTTCGCCCGCGGGCCGCGGGGTGGCGGCAAGCTTGACCGTCGCGCCCAGGACCGGCTCGTGGGCGAGCTTGGTCAGGTCGGCCACGGTGTGCCTGGCACGCCGTACGTCCGCCGACCGCACGCCGCCGCCGCGGATCCTGACCTGCACGTCGTCGGCGTCAAGGGCGATGGGCCTGTGCCTCATTCGTGAACACCTTCTTCGCATCCGGTGGTGATGACCCAAGCCTCTGACCTGAGCGGATGCGGCTGCCAGAGCCGTAGGTCCCACCCGGCCGGGACCTACGGCCCACCGGGGACGCGGACGTCAGGACCGGCGGTAACCGGGGTGCACGCCCGGGGTCAGGCCCTGGTCGTCGGCGACCAGTTCCAGCAGCGCGAGGAGTTGCCCGCGCTGGTCGGGGCTGAGGCACGAGGTCAGGTCGGCCTCGTGCGCCATGGCGGTCCTCTTGACGTCCTCCATGACGCGCGTGCCCTCCGCCGTCAGGTGCAGCTCGTGGTTACGGCGGTCGCCGGCCGACCGGCGCCGCTCCACCAGGCCCGCCCGGTCCAGCGGGTCGAGCATGGCGGTGACCCGGCTGGGCACGACGCCGAGGTCGGCGGCCAGCGACTGCTGGCTGCGGCCGGGCTGGAAGGCGATCATCCGCAGCAGCCCGACGTCGGCGGGCGACAGGCCGAGCTCGGCGACCCGCGCGGCGAACCGACCGGCGGCGTGCGCGCCGAGCTGCGCGAGCAGGAACGCGACGCCGATCGGGCGGTTGCGGGATTCGGACACAGCGCATACTGTACTCCCCACAGAACCATTCACAAGAGTGAACCTTTCTCTAGAGAGAAGTAATATGCGATGACCACCGACTGGCCCATCCATCCGGGACTGGCAGGCAGGGTCGCCCTCGTCACCGGCGGCTCGCGCGGCATCGGCGCGGCGACCTGCCACGCCCTGGCCGCCAACGGCGTCAAGGTCGCGGTCACCGGCCGCGACGCCGAGGCCGTGGCCCGCGTCGTCGCCTCGATCACCGGCGAGGGCGGGCAGGCCCTGGCCGCCCCCGGCGACGTCACCGACGCCGCCGCCCTGGCCCGCATCCACGCCGAGGTCGAAGCCGGGCTCGGGCCGGTGGAGATCCTCGCCCCGTTCGCGGGCGGGCAGGGCGCGCCCGCCCCGACCGCCGGCCTCGACCCCGAGCGCTGGCGCGCGGTGCTGGAGTCCGACCTGACCTCGGTGTTCCTCACCGTCCACGAGTTCCTGCCGGGCATGCTGCGCCGGCGCGCCGGGTCGATCATCCTCATGTCGTCCACCGCCGGCCGCCGCCCCGGCGGCGCCAACGCCGCCTACGCCGCCGCCAAGGCCGGCGTCGTCATGTTCGCCCGGCACCTGGCCGCCGAGGTCGGCGGCGACGGCGTACGGGTCAACTGCCTGGCGCCCTCGGCCGTGCTCAACGACAAGCTGGCCGCCCTGCCCGCCGAGCGGCTCGCCCAGCTCGCGGCCACCTTCCCGCTCGGCCGGGTCGGCCACCCCGACGACGTCGCCCAGGCGGTCCTCTATCTCGCCTCGCCCGCGTCCTCCTGGGTGACCGGGGCGACGCTCGACCTCACCGGCGGGCGGGTGGCCGGATGAACGCCGCCCCGGTCCCGCCGTACCCCGCACGTACCGTCCTGACGGAGAGCCTGTGATGATCGACCCCATGACCGAGCGGCTCGTCCGCTTCCAGCGGCCCGGCGCCCTCCCCTATCTCATCGGCGCCGACGAGACCCGCGTCGCCGCCCTGTTCGGCCTCGACGCCGCCGCCTACCGGACGCTGCTCGACGGCTTCGACCAGCAGACCCGCCAGGCCGCCGAGACCCTGCTGGCCCTGCCCGGCCTCGCCGACGCGGTGGACCGGCTGCCCCTGCACGGCCAGGACGCCTTCCACGTCGTCGCCGTCGGCGAGAGCACCACCGCCGACCGCCTGTCGTGGTTCGAGATCCTGCGTCACCTCGTGGCGCTGCGCCGTCCCGGCGACGCCGTCCGCTTCACCAATCTGGCGATCTCCGGCAGCACCACCACCCAGGCGCTCACCCAGGTTCCCGCACTCGGCTTCCAGCGGCCCGACCTGGTGCTGTGCATGATCGGCGGCAACGACTCCCAGCACCTCGCGCCCGACGCGCCGACCCTGGTCAGCGCCCCGGAGACCGAACGCAACCTGGCCATGCTGCACGACCTGGCCCAGCGGCGGGGGCCCGCGTGCTGGGTGTGGCTCACCCCGAGCCCGATCGACGAGGCCCGCGCCGGCGACTACCAGCACTTCCGGCGTGCCGGCATCACCTGGGCCGGCAAGGACGTCGACGCCATCGCCGACCACCTGCTGAACCGTCCCGAGCTGACCGTCGACACCAGGACGGCCATCACGGCCGACCACCACTTCCTCGACGACGGCGTGCACCTGAGCATCGAGGGCCACCGCGAGATCGCCGCCGCCGTCGTCCACGCCCTGGCCGGTGCGGCATGAAGCTGACGGTCTTCGGCGCGACCGGCGGCACCGGCCGCCAGGTCGTCGCGCAGGCCGTCGCCGCGGGCCACGACGTCACCGTCGTGGCCCGCGACCCCGCCCGTGTCCCGGCGGCCGACCGGGCGCGCGTGATCGGCGGCGACGTGCTCACCCCCGGCCCGTGGCAGACGGCCCTCGCCGGGCAGGACGCCGTGCTGTCGTGCCTGGGCAGCACCGACCGCGGCAATCCCACCACCGTCTACTCCGGCGGCACCGCCGCCATCGTCGCCGCGATGCGCGAGGGCGGGGTGCGCCGCCTGCTCTGCCTGTCCTCGGCGGGCCTGGAGATCCCGCCCGGTACGCCGCTCGGCCGGCGCCTGGTCACCCGCTTCGTGATCCAGCGCCTCTACCGCCACGGCTACGCCGACATGGAACGTATGGAACGTGCCCTGGCCGACGTACGCGACATCGACTGGACCGTCGTACGCCCGCCGATGCTGACCGACGGCCCGCTGACCGGCGTCTACCGCACCGCCGTGAACGCCAACCTGGCCAAGGCGGGCACGATCTCCCGCGCCGACCTGGCCCACTACCTGATCGCCCAGGTCACCGACGACCGGACCAGGCACGCCGTCGTGGAGATCTCCGGCGGTTCCTGACCCGTCCCGCGCCCCCGGTGCCCGCGTCCCGGGGGCGTCAGCCGCGCAGCAGGTCGAGGATGTGGGGCCAGGCGTCGGCGCCGAGCCGGGCGTCCGCGGCGGCGTCGCCCCCGTACAGGAAGTCGGGCGACTCCGGGGCGGGCCCCTCGCCGGGAAGGCGCGGACGGTGGCCGGCGTCGGCCCGGCTCACCAGCCGAGCCGTACGACCGGCGGCGCGGCGCCGGGCGACCAGCCGCTCGGCGTACGGCACCGACGGCCACATGGCGTCGTCCCCGCCCGCCACCAGCAGCACGTCGGCCTCGGCCGCCTCGACGGGGATCTCCGCGGCCGGCAGCAGGCCGGCGAACGTGCGCTCGCTCAGCTCGTACAGGGCGCGAAGAGCCAGCGGGCCGCGTTCCGGCTCGGCCTCGGCCCAGTCGTCGTCGTACGGGACGAAGGGCACCGGCCGCCCCTTCCACGTCCAGGACGACCGGTACGGACGTTTCTCCCCGTCCGGCCCCGGACCGACGTTGCCCCACACCAGCGAGGTCGGCGACATCGCCACCACCCCGTCCACCCGCCGGTCACGGACGCAGGTGAGCAGCGCGGCCTCCGCCCCCTTGGACATCCCCAGCAGGCAGATACGCCGCACTCCGGTCGATTCCAGCAGATCGACGGCCGACACGAACGTCTCCAGCGGGATTTCGCAGATGCCAGGAGACTGCCCCGGACCGCCGAACCACCGGATCGACAGCGCGGTCATGCCCTCCCGGGCGAGAATCCGGGCCCTGTCCCGTTCGATCCGCCCGCTCGACCCCGCCAGGACGAGGACGCCGGTGTGACCGGCCGAGCCCGGGGTGACCAGGACTCCTTCCCACGGAGAACTCAGCTCCTGCTCGTCCATGGAACCGCATTCTACTGAGCACGCCTCGCCACGCCTGCAAACCGCCATCAATGGGACACTGGCCCTGCAACACCCCATGAAGACTGGAGAAAGCCATGTCGTTCCAGGCGTATCTGGACAACATTGAAGAAAAGACCGGACTGACGCCCCGCCAGTTCATCGCCCTCGCCCAGGAACGCGGCTTCGACGACCCGTCCACCAAGGCGGGAACGATCATCGACTGGCTCAAGCAGGACTACGACCTCGGACGCGGCCACGCGATGGCCCTGGTGCACGTGATCAAGAAAGGCCCGAAGATCGACGCCAAGCACGTCGGCACCACCGGCGTCCACCGGGACGAGTCCGACACCCTGTGGCTGGACGGCAAGGGCAACCGCCCCGCAGCGGGCTGACACACGAGGGTCCCGGGACGACCGACGCCCGGCCTCCCGGGACCGTCACCCCCGCCGCGCCGCGGGGCGAGGGTCGGACCTCACCAGCCACAGGCCGGTCAGCACGGCGCAGGCCAGCGTGACGACACCGGCCACCACGAACGCGCTGCCGAGCCCCGCCTCGAACGACGCCCCGCCCGCCTCGCGCGCGCGGACGACGGCCCCCAGCACCGCCACGCCGAGCACCGCGCCGATCTGCCGGGTCGTGCTGCTGACGCCCGACGCCAGGCCGCCCTCCTGCGGGCCGACCGCCTGGATGGCGGCGCCGGTCAGCGGGGACATGGTCAGGGCGAACCCGACGCCCGCGACGGCCAGCCGCCACCACACGTTGCCGTAACCGGTGTCCGCGTGCACGAAGCCCAGCGCGACCAGCCCCAGCCCGGCCAGCACCAGGCCGGCGGTGACCACGACGCGGAAGCCGTACCGGGCGGCGAGCCGGCCCGCGTACGGGCTGACGACCACCATGGCGAGGGTGGCGGGCAGGGTCTGCACACCCGCGCGCAGGATCGAACTGCCCTGGACGTACACGAAGAACTGGGAGAAGAAGAACGACGAGCCCATGAGCGCGAAGCCCACCACGACCATGGCCGTGTTGGACACCGTGAACAGCCGCTGCCGGAACAGCCGCAGCGGCAACATCGGCGCCGGACGGCGTGCTTCGACGACGACGAAGGCGGCCAGGACCACCACCGCGGCCCCGAAGCTGCCCAGGATCACCGGCGAGGTCCAGCCACGTGAGCCGCCCTCGATCAGCCCGAAGGTCAGCGCCCCCACCCCCAGGACGGACAGGACCGTCCCCGGTACGTCGATCCTCGGCGCCGCCGGATTGCCGGACTGGCCCAGCACCCGCAGACCGGCCACCACCAGCACGGCCCCGATGGGCACGTTCACGAGGAAGATGGCGGGCCAGCCGAAGACCTCGACCAGGACGCCGCCGGCCAGCGGCCCGGCCGCCAGCCCGATCCCGCTGAACCCGGCCCACAACCCGATCGCCCTGACCCGTTCCTGCGGGACGGGGTACGCGGCGCCGATCAGGGCCAGCGAGGCGGGGCTCAGCGCGGCGGCCCCGACGCCCTGCGCCACCCGTCCCACGATCAGCCAGCCGAGCGAGGGCGCGAACGAGCACAACACGGACGCGAGGGTGAACACCACGACCCCGGCCAGGAACAACCTCCTGCGGCCGAAACGGTCGGCGAAGACGCCGCCGGACAACAACAACATGGCCACCAGCAGCACGTAGGCGTCGACGATCCACTGCAGGCCGGTCAGCCCGGTGTGCAGTCGTCGCTCCATGTCGGGCAGCGCGGCGCCGACGATCGTGCTGTCGAGCAACACCATGAACTGGCCCAGACAGGCCACTGCGAGCAACACGGCCCGGTTCGATCGAACGCCCGCGGCCTCGGGCGCCTCGGGCCTCGTCGTGCTTTCCTGCGCGGTCAACACTGCTCCCTCTCGTCAGGCGGATGCTCCGGCACACCATAGTTCGATACTTCCGAAATGTCGAAGTATTGATACCATGAGGGCATGCGACCGCTTCCCGAGCCGCCGCGCGAGTCGCTGACGCTCGCGCCGGTGCTGCACGCGCTCAGCGACCCGGTCCGCCTGGAGCTCGTACGCCGCGCCTGGGCCAGCCCCGAGTCGACCTGCTCCGCCCTCGCCGACGGCCTGGGCGTGCCGCTCTCGACGTTGTCCAACCACTTCCGGATCATGCGCGAGGCCGGGCTGATCAGCATGACCGTCGACGGCCGCAACCGGCGGGTCCGGCCACGCGCCCGCGACCTGAGCGAACGTTTCCCCGGCCTGCTCGACCCGATTTTCCGCCTGGCCGCCGCCGAGAACGCGTAGCCGCCCCCGGACGTCCGCACCTCGATCGACGGGCAGCCGGAGCCGTCAGCCGACGGCAAGGCGATGAAGGACGTCTAGCTGCCGCCCTTCGAGCTCACCCTGACGACCGAGACCGTCCTCGCCCCCGCCTCGGTGGCGCTGTTACGACGGATCCAACCAGGTGAAGTCCGGGCGGATGCCCCGTCCGATGAGATCCTGACCGGTTGATTTCAGATCGAACATCGCCGACAGGTCCGGTTCGGTGCCCGGCGTCGTCCAGCAGGACTCCAGACTGGTCAGCAGGCCGCTCAGAGTGCGCCGGAACTCCAGCGACAGGTCCGGCTCCGCCGTCGAGGGCATGAAGTCATGCACTTCCGGCAGGGTGATCGGCGCGCCGCTGAAACTCCACACCCCATCGACCTTGACCAGCCGCTTCTGGACGAACAGCTCCTTGAACAGGTAGTAATGCGCATGGTTCGTCCCCTCCCTGGTGGGGACGTCGGGCGAGCCGGGAACGCCTTCCCCTTCGCGCTTGATCCGGTCGATCGTCTCGATCGCGTCGTCGACGGTCCGGATCGGCGGCGCGAGGGGAACCTCCACGGCGAGCGCGTCCTGGTCGATCGCCGGCTCGGTCTCCTGGAACGTCGCGATGATCGTGTCGTAGAAGGCGCCGATCGTCGGCGGTGGCGGCGTGTCCCGACGGGCGACAGGAGGAAAGTCCGGGTGCTCGATCTGCATGAACACCGCCAGCTGGTCCTTGACCAGTGGCTTGAGATCGACCGGTCGCTCCTGCGCGATGCCGCCGGGCAGCTCGTTCGCCGGGTAGACGGGCAGGAAGTCCGCGTGGGCGATCGACGGCGTGCCCCCTACCGCAGTCAGCAGGTTGCCCGCCAGCGCGAAATGGTGCATCTCCTGGATCACCACTTGGTGGACGACGGTCCGGGTGTGGTCCGGATCGTGCCCGACCGACCATTCGGCGCACAGATACGGCGGGATCGTGGCGAACTCCAGCCGCATCGCGAGTTGCAGAGCGCCTCTCAGGTCGTCCCGCGAGAGAATTCGCGCCTCGACGTACTCCCTGAGCGTCTTCATGGGAGGAGTCCCCGTCGTCATCGAGCTCATCGCACAACGCCACTCTCAGTTCACCGGGGCCGCGAACTTTCGCCGGTACCGGCGTCGCGTCCGCATTTTTCTCAGACGCCGGAGATTTTTCCCGGGTTCATTCGGGCTCATGCGTCAGCATTGTTTTGCCGAAACCCGGAATACGGGAGACGGAAGCGTTCTGCCCGACTGGCCGGCCCAGGGTGCGCTGGGGTCGCGTCTGGTGTCCGTGGAGCGTCTCCGCCGAGGAGACGTCCAGGTGGTAGCCGTGGCTTGTGCCTCGATGGTCGCTGAAACAGCGCCGCAGCATCTCTCCACAGGGTCGCCGGAGAAGACGGACCCCGGCCGTGGTGCAGACGGACGGATGTTCTGGTGGCCGGAGTCGCAGGCCCCGGCCGGGGGACGGGCGGCGCCACGGACGCCGTGCCGTGCGAGGTCAGGGACGCCGTGCCGTGCGTGGTCGGGGACGGCGTGGCCGCCCCGATCGCCGCCTCCGCCGCCCGCACGTGGCACCGCGGTGTCCGGGTCCTGCTCCTGCTCCTGCTCCTGCCCGCGATGGCCAGGCCGCTGACGCGGCCGACGGGCAGGAGCAGGAGGGATATCACGCGGCGGCGACGTGTCGTGATCAGCCGGTGTAGCGCGGCTTGACGGCGACCGGCTCCTTCGGCCCCGCCGTCCGCTCGACCTCGGGCCGGCCTTCGGCGGGCGCCGGGGAAGGCGCCGCAGAGGGGGCCGCGGATGGGACCGCGGAGGGGGCTGCGGCGGGCACCACGGCGGGCTTCCTGGGCTCGGCCGAAGCCGTCCCCGAGAGCCCGGCCAGGCCCGCCGCGAGGGCCAGCGCCGCGCCGGCGCCGACGAGCATGGTTCTGATCTTCATATGGATTCCTCTCATCCTTCGAGCAGGGCCTCAGCCCTTCACGACGACCGGAGTGCCGATCGCCAGGTTCTTCGCCATCCAGGTGATGTCGTCGTTGCCGACCCGGACGCAGCCGTGGCTGGCCCGCGTGCCGATGGCGGAAGGCTTGTTCGTCCCGTGGATCGCCAGCTGGCCGGGGCCGCCGGCGAAGCTCTTCAGCACCGGCGAGAAGCCGCTCAGCCCGAAGGCGTAGGCGCCGTAGGCCCCGCCGTCACCGGTGGGCTTGACCAGCTCGGTGAAGAAGTAGCGGCCCGGAGGCGTCGGCGTCCCGGCCTCGCCGGTCGCGACCTTGCCCGTCCTGACGGGCCGGTCGCCGTCGTAGACCGTGAAGCGGAACGCCCCGCGATCGATCTCCACGCGGTGGGAGGTCTCCGCGAGCGTCACGTCGGCGGCCTTGATCCAGCCCTTGCTGCCGTTCGGCCGGATCGGCAGCAGCACCTGGAGCCAGTCGCCCTCGTCGCGTTCCACCAGGAAGACGCGCGTCGCGCCGTAGTCGTTGGGACTGGTGATCGTCCTCTGGGGCGTCCCCTGTTTGTCCCGGTAGATCCTGATCCGGGCCCCCTTGACGCTCGCGATCTTCGATCTGGCGCCGCCCGCCGGCTCGGCGCGCACGACGGTGTTCGCCGGGTCGGGTCGTACGGCGCGGCCGGTGCTGCCGGTGCTGCCCGCGCAGCCCGCCAGCAGGAAGGCGAACGTCGTCGCCGCGGCCGTACGAAGCAGGTTGGTTCTCACCCGGCGCAGCCTGGCGACAGAATGTGTGGAACCTGTTTGCCTGTCATGCGGATCCCGTATGCACTCGGGGAGTGCGCATAACCTCGGGCCATGTGCGCGTACGTACTGGTCGCCGAGGACGACCCCAAGCAGGCCGAACTGCTCAGGCGCTACCTGGAGCGGGAGGGCCACGAGGTCCGCGTCGTGCACGACGGACGTTCGGCGATCGACGAGGCCCGGCAGGGAGATCCCGGCCTCGTGCTGCTCGACGTGATGATGCCGAAGGTCGACGGGCTGGACGTCTGCCGGGTGCTGCGCGCCGAGTCCGACCTGCCGATCCTGATGCTGACGGCCCGGTCCACCGAGGACGACCTGCTGCTCGGGCTCGACCTCGGCGCCGACGACTACATGACCAAGCCGTACAGCCCGCGCGAGCTGATGGCCCGCGTGCGCACGCTGCTGCGCCGTACGGGCAGGTCGCCGGAGGCCGGCCGGCTCTTCCAGGCGGGCGACCTCGCCGTCGACCCGGTCAGGCACACCGTCACCGTGGCGGGCACGCCGGTGGACTGCACGCTCGCGGAGTTCCGGATCATCGAGACGCTGACCGCCGAGCCGGAACGGGTGTTCACCAGGAAGCAGTTGCTGGAGCGCATCCACGGCTTCGACCGGTTCATCACCGAACGCACGGTCGACGTGCACGTGATGAACCTGCGCAAGAAGATCGAGCCCGACCCGCGCCGCCCGTCCCGGCTGTTGACCGTGTACGGCGTCGGCTACAAGCTGACCCAGGCATGAGGTCGCTGTTCGTCAGGCTGCTCACGAGCTCGGCCGTCGTGGCGGTCTGCTCGATCACGGCGACGGCGTGGCTGGCCGCCAACAGCACCTCCGGCGCGATCCAGCGCGAGCAGGGCCAGACGCTGGCCAGCGACACCCAGATCAACAACAGCCTGCTCGGTTACGCCTCCCGCCATCCCGACTGGTCCGGCGTCGCCGCCACCGTACGCGACCTCGCCGCCGCCAACAGCCGCCGCATCGCGCTGACCACCGAGAAGGGCGCCCTCATCGCGGACTCGGCGGCCACCGGGACCCCGCTGCCCGCCAGGGTGTCGGCCGTCGTCGATCCGCTGGCGGTGGACGTGACCCTGGTGCCGGGGGCGGCCGAGGACCGCATCGATCCGCGCGCGGTGGGCCCGTTCCTGCTGCCCGACCGTGATCGTGTCCGGCTGGGGAAGGCCGCCGAGGCCTACGCCGTCTGCATGAGACGTACCGGGCAGGCCGTACGGACGACCGTCTCCCCCACCGGCAGGCCCTTCGTGACGACGACCGGCGAGGGTGTCCCGCAGGAGCCGAGCCCGGTCCCGGCGGTGACGGCTCCTTGCGACGCCGTCACCTTCAACACGCCGACGCGCACCGAGAAGTCCGCGTTGAAGCAGCTCAACCTCCTGGTCGGCAGATGCCTGAAGGGCAAGAGCGCGGAACGCGGCTCGGTCGGCCTCGACTTCACCTGGGTCTCCAAGGAGAGGCGGCCGGTGTCGTCGGCCGCCGAACCCGGCCAGACGATCTCCTCCTGCATCGTCACCGCCCGCAAGGAACAACTCGATCCCTACGTCGCCCCGGCCGCCTACCTGTACATCGGATCCCCCGCCGAGGCCACCGGCCCGCGCATCCCGCTGCCCTCGATCGCCGGCGCCGCCCTCCTCGTGCTCGTGCTGACCGTCGGCGTCAGCGTCATGGCGGCCAGACGCCTGGTCGGCCCGGTCAACGCGCTCACCCACGCCGCCCGGCGGATGCGCGACGGGGACAGCTCCGCCCGCGTCCAGGTCAGGACGACCGGCGAGATCAGCGAGCTCGCCACGGCGTTCAACGAGATGTCCGAGCACCTCCAGCGCATGGAGGAGCAGCGCAAGGCCATGGTCAGCGACGTCTCCCACGAGTTGCGCACCCCGCTGAGCAACCTCAGAGGCTGGCTGGAGGCGGCACAGGACGGCGTCGCCGAGCTGGACCCCGCGCTGATCGCCTCCCTGGTCGAGGAACTCCTGCTGTTGCAGCACATCGTGGACGACCTCCAGGACCTCGCCCTCGCCGACGCGGGCAAGCTCCGCCTGCACCTCGAACCCGTCCACCTCGGCGACCTCCTCGACCAGGTGGCCACCGCCCACCGGGGCCGCGCCGAAGCCGCCGGGCTCACCCTGACCACCGCCATCGCCGGCGCCCCCACCCTGACCGCCGACCCCGTACGACTCCGCCAGGCCGTCGGCAACCTCGTCACCAACTCCCTGCGCTACACGCGGGCCGGCGGGCACATCACGCTGGGCGCCCGCCAGGACGGCGACCACGTGATCATCGAGGTGACCGACACGGGGATCGGCATCCGCGCCGAGCACCTTCCGCACGTCTTCGACCGGTTCTGGCGGGCGGAGAAATCCCGCAACCGCCGTACCGGCGGCAGCGGCCTCGGCCTCGCCATCGTCCGCGACCTGGCCGCGGCGCACGGCGGAACCGCCACGGCCACCAGCACCCCGGGCATCCGCACCACCTTCACCTTGCGCCTTCCGGCACGACCGTGATCCTGTGAGGACACGTCCTGACGGTACGGACGCTGCCGCCCTGCCCTGGACGCGGATGCGTTCGTCGTCCAGGCGCGGGCGCCGCACACAGAGGCGATCTCGAATGCGGGAGCTCGTGGGTGAATGGCAAAATTACCCAAATGCCGATTGATTTACACCTGCTCGCCGTGTTCACGGCGACCACTATCGTGGCTTTGATCACCCCTGGCCCCGACATGCTGTTCGTCATGGGATGCGGCATGCGGGGCGGCGCCCGGGCCGGGCTGCTGGCCACGCTCGGTGTGATCACGGGTGACGCGTTGTACGTCGCCGCGGCCGCAGCCGGGCTCTCCATGCTGCTGACGGCGTTCCCCGTCGTGTTCACGGTGCTGCGGCTCGCCGGGGCCGCGTACCTGATCTACCTCGGCGTACAGATGTTCCGCAACCTCAAGAAGGGGCAGGCCACCGATTCGGCCGGCGGGATGACCGGCAGGCGCGCCTTCCTCAACGGCGTGGTGTCCTCTGCGGCCAACCCGCAGACGTTCGCGTTCATGGTCGCTTTCCTGCCCCAGTTCATTGATCCCGGGGCGGGGCCTGTCTGGCTGCAGTTCACCATCCTGGGCGCGGTGTTGATCGTCTTGGAGTTCCTGGCCGACGCGACGGTCGGCGTACTGGCGGGGCGGCTCGGTGGCTGGCTGCGCAATCGGCAGGCGGTGCGCCGCCGGCTCGACGCCGCGACCGGAACCGTGTTCATCGGCTTGGGCATCACTCTCGCGACCCAACGCTAGGATTCGAGACCCATGATCGGTGCCGGGCGGGATCACGGCGGCGCTGGTCATGGCCGCCGCCGGATCCCTCCTTGCGAGGTTGCCGGCTTCGACGTCAGAAGTCGGCGTCGAAGCTGACCGAGCCGGTCACCCCCACCTGGTACGCCGACACGCGCCGCTCGAAGAAGTTCGACAACTCCTGCACATCCTGCAACTCCATGAACGCGAACGGGTTCTTCGCCCCGTACAGCGGCTCGATGCCGAGCTGGGCCAGCCGCCGGTCGGCCACGTGTTCCAGGTAGGTGCGCATGTCCCCGGTCGACATGCCCGGCACGCCCTGCCCGAGCAGGTCCTCGGCGAACTGGGCCTCGCAGTCCACCGCCTCGGCGAGCATCTCCTTGACCTGGGCGGCCATCTTCTCGTCGAAGAGGTCCGGCTCCTCCTGCCGTACGACGTCGACCACGTCGAAGGCGAAGGCCATGTGCATGGACTCGTCGCGGAAGACCCAGTTGGTGCCCGAGGCCAGCCCGTTCAGCAGGCCGCGCGAGCGCAGGAAGTAGACGTAGGCGAAGGCGCCGTAGAAGAACAGGCCCTCGATGCAGGCGGCGAAGCAGATCAGGTTGAGCAGGAAGGCACGCCGGTCGTCGCGGGTCTCCAGCCGCTGGAGGTTGCCGATCGAGTCGATCCAGCGGAAGCAGAACTCGGCCTTACGGCGGATGGACGGGATGTTCTCCACGGCGGCGAACGCCGCGAACCGCTCCTCCTCGTCCGGCACGTACGTGTCGAGCAGGTTCAGGTAGAACTGGACGTGCACGGCCTCCTCGAAGAGCTGCCTGCTCAGGTACAGGCGCGCCTCGGGCGCGTTGACGTGCTGGTAGAGGTTGAGCACCAGGTTGTTGGCGACGATCGTGTCGCCGGTGGCGAAGAAGGCGACCAGGCGGCTGACCAGGTGGCGCTCGGCCGCCGACAGCCTGGCCAGGTCCTTGAGGTCGGAGTGGAGGTCCACCTCCTCGACCGTCCAGGTGTTCTTGATCGCGTCGCGGTAGCGGTCGAAGAAGAGCGGGTAGCGCATGGGCCGCAGGGTCAGGCTCATGCCGGGGTCGAGCAACATCGGGTTCTCCTGGGGGTTCACTGGCAGGCCTCGCAGGACTCGGGGTTCTCCAGCGAGCAGACCAGAGCCTCCTCGGACTTGTTCACGAGGGGCACGGTGGCCTGCTGGATGCGGGTGGCCGGTCGCGAGCGCAGGTAGTAGGTGGTCTTCAGCCCGGACTTCCAGGCGTACAGGTACATCGAGGAGAGCTTGTCGATCGTCGGCGCGCTCATGAACAGGTTGAGCGACTGGCTCTGGTCGATGTACGGCGAGCGCGCGGCGGCCATGTCGACCAGCGCCCGCTGGGGCAGTTCCCAGGCGGTGCGGAACAGCCGGCGCACGTCCTCGGGCAGTTCGGCGATGCCCTGCACCGAGCCCTCGGCCTGCTTGATGGCGGCCCTGACCCGCTCGGTCCACAGTCCGCGCGACTTCAGCTCGGCCACCAGCGCGTTGTTGATCTGCAGGAACTCGCCGCTCAGCGTCTCGCGCTTGAAGAGGTTGGACACCTGCGGCTCGATGCACTCGTAGCAGCCGACGATCGAGGCGATGGTGGCGGTCGGCGCGATCGCGATCAGCAGCGAGTTGCGCAGCCCGTACGCGGCGACGCGCTCGCGCACCGCGTCCCACCGCTCGGTCTGGGTGCCGCTCTCCCCCCACAGGTCGTGCTGGAGCCTGCCGCGCGCCGCCCACGTCTGGTCGTAGGCGGGGTGGGCGCCGAAGCGCTCGGCGAGACCGGCCGAGGTCTCCAGCGCCGACAGGTAGATCTCCTCGGCGACGCGGGTGGACAGCTCCTTGGCCTCGGCCGAGTCGAACGGCAGGCGCAGGGCGAAGAGCACGTCCTGGAGGCCCATCACGCCGAGGCCGACCGGACGCCAGCGCGGGTTGCTGGCCGCGGCCTGCTCGCTCGGGTAGTAGTTGATGTCGATCACGCGGTCCAGGAAGGTCACCGCGGTCCGTACGGTGACGCGCAGGCGGTCCCAGTCGATGCCGTCGCCGGTCACGTGGGCGGCGAGGTTGACCGAGCCCAGGTTGCAGACCGCGGTCTCGGCGTCGTTGGAGACCTCGATGATCTCGGTGCACAGGTTGGACAGGTGCACCACGTTGCCGGGCTCGGCCGCCTGGTTGCACAGGCGGTTGGCGGCGTCCTTGAAGGTCATCCAGCCGTTGCCGGTCTGGGCGAGGGTGCGCATCATCTTGGCGTACAGGTCGCGGGCCTTGACCTGGCGGACGTACCGGCCCGCCTGCTCGGCGGCGCGGTAGGCCTCCTCGAACGCCTCGCCCCACAGGTCGGGCAGCTCCGGCACCTCGTCCGGGTCGAACAGCGACCATGTGCCGTCGGCCTCGACGCGGCGCATGAACTCGTCGGGGATCCAGTTGGCCAGGTTGAGGTTGTGGGTACGGCGGGCGTCCTCGCCGGTGTTGTCGCGCAGCTCCAGGAACTCCTCGACGTCCGGGTGCCAGGGCTCCAGGTAGACGCAGGCCGCGCCCTTGCGCCGGCCGCCCTGGTTGACCGCGGCCACGGACGCGTCGAGCGTGCGCAACCACGGGACGATGCCGTTGGAGTGCCCGTTCGTGCCGCGGATCAGCGCGCCGCGCGAGCGCACCCGCGACCAGGAGATGCCGATCCCGCCGGCGAACTTCGACAGCTGGGCCACCTGCGCGTAGCGGTCGTAGATGGAGCCGATCTCGTCCAGGGGCGAGTCGACCAGGTAGCAGGAGGACATCTGCGTGTGCCGCGTACCGGAGTTGAACAGCGTCGGCGAACTGGGCAGATAGGCCAGCGACGACATGAGCCGGTAGAACCCGACGGCCTCGGCGGGCGTCTCGGCCAGCCCGCACGCCACACGCAGCAGCCAGTACTGCGGCGTCTCGACCACCAGCCGGGTGGTCGGGTGGCGCAGCAGGTAGCGGTCGTAGACCGTGCGCAGGCCGAAGTACTCGAAGCGCAGGTCGGCGGTGGCGTCGATGGCGTCGTCCAGCTTGCGGGCGTTGGCTTCGACGAACGCGGCGGTCTCGTCGCCGATGAGCCCTTCGGCGTGGCCCAGCCGGATCGCCTGGCTGAAGGAGGCCACGCCCTGCCCGCGGACCTCCTTGTCGACGTAGCCGGCCAGCAGGCGCGCGGCCAGGCGTGAGTACTGCGGCTCCTCGCCGATCATCTCGGCGGCGGTCTGGATCGACAGGCGGTCCAGCTCGGAGGTGGTCGCCCCGTCGTAGAGCCCGCTGATCGTCTTGGTGGCCACCCGCATCGGGTCGATGTCGGTCAGATCGGTCGCGCAGCGTTCCACCGCGCGTACGATCTTGTTGACGTCGACCGGCTCGGCGGTGCCGTTGCGCTTGCGCACCTGCATCTGGACGCGCCGCGGTGCGCGCTTGTCGCCGTCCGCCCGCGCCGTCTCGGCCAGGTCGATCGATGGGTCCCCGGTGACCGTCACTGCGCTCTCCCCTCGTGAACTCGGTCAGGTACTCCGAGAACACGCGCAGGAGGCGCCGGCAAGGACGCCGCACAGCCCTCGCGCCGGTGCCGTCAGCCGTCCCGCGCGGCCTCGGAGCAGCCGCGCACGCATGATCGTGCACGGCGCGCCGGCAGGTCTTCGGACTCGTGGGCATGTCGCTGCTGCCTACTGGCCGTCGCTTCCCAGGCCCTTGGCCCAGTGCGCCTGACGGCGGTCGTTCCCACTCACCGCTGCGGGGCAGTCCCGGATTTCCACCAGGTTCCCTCTTGCCTCGACCGCCCTGGATGGGCGACCGAACCGGCTGCAGGGGACACCATATATAGGGCGGATCAAAAAGTCACACCCAACATGTCGTGTTGGAGGACACCCGCCTCGACCCCCGAGACCATCGGGCACGACCGCCGCCACGACGAACGTCCACGACGTCACGCCCCGCTCGCCAGCCGGTACATGATGACCCCGGCGACGACCGGCGGGGCGAGAACCATGGCCGTCGCGAGGAAACCGGTGACCCGCCTCCCCCACTTGACGGAACGGTAGGGCGGCCGGGCCAGGTCCCCTTCCGCGTTCGGGACATGGTGATACTCCGCCTTGGAGGGCCATCAGTGCGACCAGCACGGTCCAGCCGCCCGCGACGCAGGTCACGAGCGGCAACCAGGGCCCCAGCAGGACACGCAGCCGGTGCAGGCGTTCCAGCTTGCGTTTCTCGGCCTCCCGGAGCGCGGCGAGCGTGCGGATTCTCGACGCGCGGCGCCGGTTCTCGCGAAGGTTCTCCAGCAGGGTCAGCACTTTCGACCAGGCCGCCCGTTCCTCTGGCGGCAGCGCGGCGAAGTCGACCTTCTTGGCGATTTCCCCGAGAACGGCCTGCTCGTCCACGGCCAGTCGCGCCGTTCTCCGGAACAACCGGCCGTTCTGGCGTAACAACATTCGTTGTCGGCTGATCCACTGCTCACGGAGTTCCACGCCGGAACGGCGGGAGATCAGCGAGAC
Source organism: Nonomuraea spiralis (assembly GCF_014648435.1). GTDB lineage: Bacteria > Actinomycetota > Actinomycetes > Streptosporangiales > Streptosporangiaceae > Nonomuraea > Nonomuraea spiralis. The sequence goes on along the minus strand of NZ_BMRC01000005.1, from coordinate 83,542 downwards.
CAGCCAGGCCCGTGAAGCGACGAATGACTCCCGACCTGCGGGAACGCCGCTCCCACGACGGGTGCCCAGAACACCGCCGAGGCGATCGAGAATGCCCTTTCCCATCGCACGCCAAAACGGTGAACCATCCGGGCGATCGTCGGCGAGCACCGGCGTGGAGTCCCCCAGCACCCGAAAGGACTCATCGATGTTCCTGGCGATCCGCACGTTCACCGCGTCCAGATCGGCGGCAATCTTCGAACGCTCGTCGCCATGCCGTCGAAGTTGCTCCGCCAATTGCGCGTCCAGCTCCCGCAACTGCCTGACACGCCGTTCGAGCGTGCTCGCCGCTTCTTTCGTCCTCCGTTCGACGTCGGCCTCCAGCTTGCGCAGCGAATCGAGCTCGTCGCGCTTGCTCGCGATCCGGTCGAGAAGAAGCTGATCGGCCCTCAGGTGGCTTTCCACCAGCATGCTCACCCAGAAAAGGGCGGCCAGCGTCACTCCGACGGAGAAGAACTCAGGATCCGGATCCGCCATCATTTCCCCTCCTGGCAAAGGAACGGCCGCGCTGCACCCCGGGAAACGAACCAGGCCCACCGTTCACTCCCCGTTTCGGCGGGTCCCCTCGATCTGGCGGAGAATGTGCTCGTCGGTGATCTTGCTGTCGGCGGCCAGCAGGAACGCCTTGCTGAGGATGAGCGACAACTGCCCGTCCTCCTCGAAGGGGAGGAAGAGCCGGGAATCGCGTTTGCGGGCCGGGACCAGGCACAGATAGGCGTCGTCCGGGTCCATCAGGACGTTCGCGCTGCCCAGATGGATCTTGTACATGCGCAGATCCCCCTGGACCACGAGGAACCGGTCGGCGAGGGTGAGCCGGTCGGCGATGGACGTACGCGGGATCAGCCGGGCCAGCGCGTCATGCCGCACCTCGGCCGACGGCGGCAGCGGGCCGGTGGAGGTGTGGCGCCAGTAGGTCCGGTGGTCGTCCTCGCCGCGGTCCCGCCAGTCGGGGTCGGCGGCGATCGAGGTGAGGGCCACGAAGAGGTCGGCGTCGCGCATCGCCTCGCTGAACACCAGCGGTGGCACCTCGGCCAGCTCCGCCTGCGCGAACCCGCGCCCCTGCCGCCGGGCGAAGCGGATCCGGCCGGTGGCGGCCAGCGTCACCTCGCCGCCTTCGACGTGGGCGCTCTCGTAGCGGAAGCCGACCTGCCAGGCGCCTTCGGCCAGCTCCTTCTTCGCCTCGGTGGCGTGGCCGTCGTAGAAGGCGCCGAGCCAGGTGGTGCGCCACTGGCGCTGTCTGAGCAGCGCGTAGAGGCGGGGGTGGTCGACGATGTGGGCGGCGAAGCGGTCGGAGTGGACGCGCGCCTGCTCCTCGGCCGGGGTGAGCAGGTAGACCTCGCGGTACGCCTGCTTGAACGGCTGCCGCAGCCGCCGCGCGGTCACCGTCCCCCGCCAGGCGGCGATCTCCTCCAGGGAGGCGCGGGCGGGATGCCACAACCGGACCTCCGAGCCGGGCACGACCTCCTCCGGCAGGACGCCGCGCCCGCCGGACCGCCAGATCAGCCCGCGCGTCACCGCGCCGGTGATCGGGTGGTCGCGGTAGTGGCGGGCCCACTCCTCGTACGGCCACGCCCGGTCCGCGGTGAACAGCGACTCCAGGCGGGCGCGTTCGGCCGAGAGCGTCTGGCGGATCTCCTTCCGCACGGCCTTGAGCGCCGCCAGGTCGTCGCTCTCCTTGAGCGCGGCGGGCACGGTGCGCACCGTCGCGCCGTCCGGCGACCGGAAGCCGAGCCGTACGGTCATGGCGTCCTCGACGGACAACACCGCGGTCCAGTCGCCGATGGCGCGCGTCAGCGTGCCGTCGGGGGCGAGCCCGTGGTCGGGGATACTGCGTTCCAGCAACTGGCCGGGCGTGATGCCGGAGCGGCGGGCGGCGGCGCCGAGCGCGATGTCGATCTGTTTGCGCAGCGCCCGGTGCCTGATCAGCTCTCGCAGCCGCCACAGCGCCCCCACGGCGGCCGGGTCGGCGCAGTCGCCCAGCGCGTTGATCGCGGCTCCGGCGAGCTTCAGATCCTCCCGCATCCCCCGCCGGACTCCGGCGGCCCGCGGCACGAGCTCCGACAGCACCGCCACGGCGTCGTCGGCCTCCAGCAGGACGACCGCCCAGACGAACCCCCTGGCGACGTCGGCGTTGGCGTCGGAGACGATCGACCGGACCGTCCCCCAGTGGCGCCGCACCTCGGTGTCCTCACCGAAGGCGCGCATCGCGGCGCGTACGAGGTCGCCCGCGCCGTCGGCGCGCAGCAGCTCGCGGCAGCGTACGCGCCACCGCTGGGTGGGCCGCGGTTTGTCGAGCTCGGTGAGGTGGTGGACGAGCCGCACCAGGCCCTCCGGCGGCGCGTCACCGAGGCGGTCGCGCAACGCCGTCGCCCACTCGTCACCGGGGACCAGCGCCGCCAGGGGCATCGCCTCGGGGCCCGTGCGGAAGACGCGCCCGATCAGGCGATAGAGCCGGGGGCGGGCCCCGGCGTCGATGCCGCCCTCGCACACCGCGTCGATGACCGGCCACAGGTGTTCGCCGACCGTCGCGCGCCCCTTGTCGTCGAGGCCCGCCGCCGGCTCCAGCGCGAGCACGAGCCACTCCTCGTCGCGGAAGCAGAGCCCCCGCTCCCCCAGGACGGTGAAGAACGCGGCGAGCTCCGGCGCCGTCCACCCGTCGCAGCCGGAGAGCGCCAGGCGCAGCTCCTTGGCGTGGCCGTCGAACGCGGGCCGGGCCAGACAGACCGCGGCGGCCCGCCGGGCGTAGCCCCGCTCCTGGGACAGCCGGCTCGCCAGGCGGCGGCGGTCGGCCGTCCGCGTGATCCAGGCCGCTTCGGCGAGCGCGGCCTCGATCGCCGCCGCCACCTCGGGGCTCGGGAGTGGTTGACGCATGGCCGGAAGCATGTCAGGCCGGGCCGACAGTTCCCGTCGTACGGGCGGACCGGGTGATCGGGCTCTCGCGCGGGGGTGGGTTCTGCTTCATGATGCGGAGTGTCACCCGTTGCCCCCCGGATGGGACGGTCAGTGAAACGCATCCTTGCCTGGATCGGCGTCAACGTCGACATCCTCGTCGCGCTGGCGGTGGCGGTCGTCGTGAGCGTGCTGGACGTGGCGGGCATCGCCACCGCGGAGGCCGTCAGCAACGCCACGGTGGCCACCCTGGCCGTGCTGGCGTTCGTCATGCTGCGCAGCCGTATGCGCGCGGAGTCGGCGGAGAACACCGTCGAGCGGGCCGTCCAGGCCGCCGACCGCAAGATCGACCTCCTGCCTTCCCTCCTTCAGGAGCAGTCGGCCGTCCGGCTGGTCAAGGGTGAGGAGTTCAACCGGGTGCTGGCCGAGGCGCGCGGGGACACCGACCGGTGGATCTTCAAGGGCTCGACCGGGGCGTACGTGCGCGCGGTGACGCTGCCGGAATGCCTGGACAAGGCCCGCCAGGGGCGGCGGGCGCTGCTGATCCGCCTGGAGATCCTGGACCCGGACGACCTCGGGCTCTGCGAACGTTTCGTCCGGCTGCACCAGAGCCTGGCGTTGAGCCCGGACAGCCCGGAGTCGACCTGGACCGGCGACGGCACCCGCAAGGAGCTGTACGCGACCGTGCTCTCGGCCTGCTGGCACCAGCAGCGCTACGAGCTGCTGGACGTCGAGATCGGGTTCTCCTCGATCGCCTCGACGTTCCGCTACGAGCTGTCCTCCCGCCACATGTTCATCACGCAGCGCGGGCCCGACTTCCCGGCCACGGTGATCACCGGGAACGCCCTCGCGCTCGACTGCTGGGCCACCGAACTGCACGCCAGCCTCCGCCAGGCGCGCTCGCTCGACATGCGGCTCGGCAAGGAGGTGACGTTGTCGTACGCGCCGACCGCCGACGAGGTGCGCGCCCTCTTCGACCGGCTCGGCCTCGCCTTCCCCGGCGCGTACGGGGACGACGACATCGACGAGATCATCGGGATGGCCTTCAAGAACGTCGATCCGTACGACAAGGCGGCGGCCTGGGGCTGACGTCCCGAGAGGGTACCCAGATCCCCGCCTACGCGGTGTCGTCGGTGATGCCGTGCGCCAGCCGGGTCAGGGCCGCGGTGATCTGCTCCGGTGTGAGGCTCTGCCTGCGCTGTTCGGCGTAGACGTCCGGGCTCAGCGGGGCGAGGAGGATGTCGGCCAGCGCCTCGGGCCACGGGATGCCCGCCTCGGTCAGCAGCACCCGTACGTGCGCCCGCCAGAACCCGTACGCGCCGGTGGCGTAGCGCAGCGCGCCCTGCTCGGCGCCGAGGACGAGTGAGATGTGCTCCTCCAGCAGCTCCACCATCGCCGCGTAGAAGGCGGCGAGCCGGTCGCCGGGGGGCGCGCCGGGGCCGAGCGGCGGGTCGCCGCGCAGCAGGCGTTCCTGGAGGGCGCGTTCGTGCTCGTCCAGCAGCGCCTGGGCGATCGACACGGTGTCGGGGTAGCGGCGGTAGAGCGTGCCCCGGCCCACGCCCGCGGCCTTGGCGATGTCGTCCATCGTCACGCCGCGCGGGTCGCGGGCGGCGAACAGCTCGGCCGCCGCGGCGAGCACCTTGGCGCGGTTGCGGGCGGCGTCGGCGCGTTCGCGCGGGCGGCCCGCCTCCTCCACGGGACGTCCGGTGAGCAACTCGGTACGGGACTCCATGCCGGCGACTCTAGCCGACCCCAAGCTAAGTGGACAACGTGCCCACTTAGTTGCTACGTTCACGTCGACACCAAACCGGACGTAATGTCCACTTACCGAAGGAGCCCCCTCATGCCCGCACTGCTGCACCTGGACGCCAGCGCCCGCCGCCGTTCGATCAGCCGCGAGATCGGCGACGCCTTCGCCGAGTCGTGGCGGGCCTCGAACCCCGAGGGGACCTACGTCCACCGCGACCTGGCGGCCGAGCCCGTGCCGCACATCGGGGAGGCGTGGACCGAGCTGTGCGACTACGTCATGGCCAACCGCATCACCCAGATCGGCCGCTACCACGAGGCCGTCCGCACCCCGGAGCAGGCCGCCGCCTGGGCGGTGATCGACCCGCTGCTGTCCGAGCTGGTGGCCGCGGACGTGGTGCTGATCGCCACCCCGATGTACAACTACTCGATCCCCTCGTCGCTGAAGGCGTGGCTCGACCAGGTGACCTTCCCCAAGATGTCCCTCGCCGGGCGGCGCTTCGTGGTCGCCACCGCGCGCGGCGGGGCCTACTCGCCGGGCGCCCCCAAGGAGAAGTTCGACCACCAGGAGCGCTACCTGCGGGACTTCTTCGCCGGCCACTTCGCCGTCGAGGACACCACCGTCGTCGCCGCCGAGTGGGCCAACTCCCGCGTCGACCCGGACCTCGCCCACCTGCGCGACAAGCACGACGAGCTGTACGCCGACGCGCTGCGGACCGCCCACGGGCTGGGGAAGGAGTTCTGACGATGAACTGGCTCATCCTCGGGCTGGCCGGGCTGATCGAGATCGCCTGGGCGCAGAGCATCAAACCCACCCAGAACTTCACCAAGCCGCTGCCCACCCTGCTCTGCTTCGTCCTCATGGTGGCCGCGGTCTGGTTGTTGTCGTACTCGATGAAGACCCTTCCGGTCGGCACCGCGTACGCGGTGTTCACGGGCATCGGCGCGGTCGGCGCGATCGCCCTCGGGGTCGTCGTCCACAAGGACCCGCTGTCGGTGGGCCGGATGATCGCCCTGGCGCTGATCGTGGGCGGGATCGTCCTCGCCCGGATCACCAGCCCCGAATAGCGGCGCCGACGTCACTCCGGAATCCGCGTCCAGGAGTCCTTCAGCGTGGGCCGGACCAGCGGGTGAGGGCGGCCTCCAGGCCGTCGGGGTCCGCGCCGGCCCAGGCGACGTAGCCGTCGGGCCGGACGAGCAGCGCGGGCGCGGGGGCGCCGGCGGCGGTCGCGGGCATGTGGCGCACCCGGTCGTTCCAGGGCCGCGCGGTGGCCGCGAGGACGTCGCCGCCGGTCAGGTCCAGGAGCAGCGGGCGGGCGTCGCGCAGCAGCTCGGCCAGACGTCGCGGTCGCCCGTCGCCGGTGACCAGGTCCAGCGGCGGCACGAACCAGCCGGTCGGCGCGGCGGGCCCTTCCTCGCCCATGTCGTGGCGGACGTCGCCGCCCGCCATCAGGCCGGCGATCACGCGCAGGTTCTCCGCACGGCCCAGGAGCTCGGTGAACAGGCTGCGCAGCGCGGTGACCTCGGCCCCGGGGGCCAGCAGGGCGGTGGCGGCCAGGGTGTGCGTGACCACCCGTTCGGCACAGGCGCGGCGTTCGGTCCCGTAGCTGTCCAGGAGCCCTTCGGGGGCGTGGCCGCGCAGCGCGGCGGCCAGCTTCCAGGCCAGGTTGGCCGCGTCCTGGAGGGCCAGGTTCAGGGTCGGGCCGTGGCTCACCTGCGCGGCGTCTCCGGCGAGGAAGACCCGGCCGTCGCGGTAGCGCTCGGCGAGCCGGGTGTTGCGCCCGCACAGGCGGCGCAACATCGTGGGCGCGCCCTCGGGCGGCGCGGTCAGGGGCACGCGCACGCCGAGGACACGTTCGACGCTCTTCTCCATCTCGGCCAGCGTCATCGGCGCGCCCGGCCCCGGGAAGGCGTCCGCCGGGCGGTCCTCCCATTCGGCCGTGTTGATCAGCGGCCGCCGCGGGTCGTGCGCCAGGAGGGTGAAGACGCCGCGGTCGGTACGGTGGAAATGCGCCGGGATCTCGCCGAGGCCGTCGATGTGCACCCGTCCGCCGGGCAGGATCCTGATGTGGTCGCTCGGGCCGACGAGGGCCGAGCGGTCGACGACGTGGTCGTCGCTGACGCCGGGGAAGGCGATGCCCGCCTGCTTCCTGACCAGGCTGTGGCCGCCGTCGCAGCCGACGAGGTAGCGGGCCGTGAGGGTCGTCTCGGTGCCGTCCGGGGCGCGGGTCAGCACGTCCACCTGGTCGTCGGTCTGGCCGAAGGAGATCACCTCCCAGCCGCGCCGGACCTCCGCGCCGAGTTCGGCCGCGCGTTCGCCGAGGACCCGTTCCAGGTCGCGCTGGTCGCAGGGCAGGAGGTACATGGGGTTGTCCGCGCCGAGCGTGTGCAGCGGGAGCGGCATCCCGCCGAAGAAGAACCCGGGCGCGGGCGCGGGCACGCCGCGGCCTCCGCAGCGTTCGTACAGGCCTCGGTGGTCCAGGAGCCGTACGACCTGGCCGGCCAGGCCGTGGGCCTTGTCCGACAGGTCCGGCTCGGGGCGTCGTTCGAGGACCAGCGGGCGGGCTCCGGCCAGGCGCAGCTCGCAGGCGAGGAAGAGACCGGCGGGCCCGCCGCCGACGACGATGGCATCGAAGATCACTGACGTTCCTTAAGGTACGCGAATGTATCTAACAGGGGCCACCGTAGGGCGGAGCGATAAGATACGCAAGTGAATCTCAAGCACGACGGGACGGGGAGCCGTACCACCGGGGGCGCCTCGCGCCGGCGCGGCGCCGCGCTGGCGGACGCGATCCTCGACGCCGCCTGGGACGTGCTGGTCGAGCACGGCTATCACGGCTTCACCTACGAGGCGGTCGCCGCCCGCGCCGGCACCAGCCGCCCGGTGCTCTACCGGCGCTGGCCGCAGCGCGACGACCTGCTGCGGGCCACCCTCACCAAGTTCTGGCGGCTGATCGAGGTGCCCGACACCGGCAGCCTGCGCGAGGACGCGATCGGGTTCCTGCGCAACGCCGGCGACGACCGCGCGGGCATGATCACGCTGATGAGCGTGCGGCTCGCCGACTACTTCCGCGAGACCGGCACCAGCCTCACCGAGCTGCGCGACTCCCTGCTGCCGCCGGGCCACGCGACCGCCTTCGAGACGATCGTGGCCCGCGCGGTCGAACGCGGCGAGCTGCCCGACCTGCCGCGTACGTCCAGGGTGGTGAACCTGCCGCTGGACCTGTTGCGGCACGACATGCTCGTCACGATGCGCAAGGCGCCGGACGAGTCGATCGTCGAGATCGTGGACGAGGTGTGGCTGCCGTTGCTTGGCGTCCGGGAAGGCCGGCGGCCCGGTCGGAGGTGAGGCCGCCGGCCGGCCCCGCGTCACCCCTGGTAGTCGCGGATCTCCCAGTACCGCGACGGGTGGCCGTCGCAGGTGTACTGGACGGCCTCGAGGTTGTTGGCGCTGCTCACCCCGCCGGCGATGGTGAGGCATTTGCCGGTCTGCACGTTCCGGAACTCGACGTACTGGCCGGCGCGGTTGCCGAGCGCCCAGTAGCGCGAGGGGTGGGTGTCGCAGGTGTACTGGAGGGCGACGACGTTGTTGTCGGTGCTGACGCCGCCCGCGATGGTCAGGCACTTGCCGGTCTGCCGGTTCCTGACCTGGAGGTACGCGCTGGAGTAACCCCAGACGTCCCAGCGGCGGGAGGGGTGGCTGTCGCAGGTGTACTGGACGGCGTGGACGTTGTTGTCGGTGCTGACGCCGCCCGCGATGGTCAGGCACTTGCCGGTCTGCCAGTTCACGAGCTGGACGTTCGAGGCGGCCCAGACGGCCGTGGCGGACGCCGGGGCGGCCGGGGCGGTGGTGACGCCGAGGACGAGGAGCGGTGCGACGACGGCTGCCGCGCGCAGCCCGGTCGAACGGAGGATGTGTGGCTTCATGTGACCAAGCGTGCGCGCGCGGACCCGGTACGGCCTGAGTACCGGCTACTCAACAGGCGGCGGCCCGGTCGAGGAAGCGGCGCAGCCCGAGCCGTACGGCCTCGGTGGGGACGGTGGCGGCGAAGCAGGCCGCCTCGACCGCGAGCCCTTCGTCGATCGGCAGGTTGACGCCCCGGGTGACCGCCCGCAGGCAGGCCGCCACGGCGGTGGGCGCGTGCCGGGTGATCCGCGCGGCCAGGTCGCGTGCGGCGGCCAGGAGTTCGCCCTCGGGCACGACGGCGTTGACGAGACCGAGTTCGGCGGCCCGCCGGGCCGGGATCGGGTCGCCGGTCAGGATCATCTCCAGGCCGCGCTTGCGCCCGGCGTGGCGCGGCAGCCGCTGCGAACCGCCGAACGGCGGCGGGAAGCCGAGGCCGATCTCGGGCTTGGCGAACGTGGCGTGCTCGGCGGCGATCGCGAGCGGGGCGGCCTCGACGAGCTCGCAGCCGCCGCCGTAGGCCAGGCCGTTGACGGCGGCGATCACGGGCTTGGGGAACTCCTCGATGCGCCGGGTGAGCCCCTGCCCGCGCCGGACGATCTCCCGCAGGGCGCGTTCGGTCCCGCCCTCGATGCTGCGCGCGAGCGACGGGATGTCGGCGCCCGCGCTGAACGCCCTGCGTCCGGCGCCGGTCAGGACGACCGCGCGGACGGAGTCGTCGGCCTCGACGCGGTCGAGCGCGGCGAGCAGCGCGTCGATCGTGGGGTAGTCGAGGGCGTTGAGCTTGTGTTCCCGGTCGAGGGTGATCGTGACGAGGTGGTCGTCCCGGTCGAGGTGGACGGTCATGGGCGGGGTGCTCCGTTCCGCTCGGGGTGGAGGCACCAGGCTAGAAGCCGTAAATTAGGACGATCCACTTATTGTCCTAGATACAAGGTGCGGTATGCGTCCCGCGTCCTACAAGGCCGTCGTCGACGAGTTCGCGGCGGCGATCCGGTCCGGCGCCCTTCCGGCGGGCGCCCGGCTGCCCACGCACCGCGAGCTGGCCCGCGAGCGGCGGGTCGCGCTGGCCACCGCCACCCGGGTCTACGCCGAGCTGGCCGCCATGGGGCTGGTCGTGGGCGAGCCGGGACGCGGGACGTTCGTCCGCGACCGGTCCGGCCACGACGGGCTGGAACCCTCGCGCGAGCTGCCGGTGCCACGCGTGGCCGACCTGTCGTTCAACCAGCCCCTGGCCCGTGGGCAGGCCGACCTGCTGCGCCTGGCGCTGCGCGGCCTGTCGACCTCGGGCGAGGTCGAGTCGCTGCTGCGCCAGCACCCGCCCGGCGGCCGGCGGCACGACCGGGCGGTCGTGGCCACGTACCTGCTGGGGCGCGGGATCGACAGCGCGCCGGCGAACGTCCTGCTGACCGGCGGGACGCAGCAGGCGCTCGACACCGTGTTGCGCGCGCTCACCCGGCCCGGCGACGTCCTGGCCGTGGACGCGCTCACCTATCCCGGCGTCAAGCTGATCGCCCGGGAGCAGGGGCTCGACCTCGCCCCGGTGCCCGTGACGGCGACGGGACCGGACCTCGACGCCCTCGACCGGCTGTGCCGCGCGCGGCCCGTACGGGCGGTCTACACGATGCCCACCGTGCACAACCCGCTGGGCTGGGTGCTCGACCGGGGATCGCGCGACCGGCTCGTGGCGATGGCCCGCGCCCGCGACTTCGTGATCGTCGAGGACGGCACGTACGCGTTCCTCGACACCGCGCCGCCTCCTCCCCTGCGCGCCCTGGCCCCCGAGCGCACCTGCTACGTCGCCGGGCTGTCGAAGAACGTGGCGACCGGCCTGCGGTTCGGCTTCGCCGTGGTGCCCGACCGGCACGTCCGGGCGGTCACCGCGAGCCTGCGCGCGGCGGCGTGGGGCGTACCGGGGATCGTCACCGCGCTGGCCACCGGCTGGATCGCCGACGGCACGGTCGCGCGGCTGGAACACGACCGCCGCCGGGACGCCGCCGCCCGCCAGGCCCTCGCCCGCGCCGCGCTGGCCGGCCTGGATGTCACCGCGCATCCCGCGTCCTACCTGGTGTGGCTCGGCCTGGAGCCGTACCAGCGTCCCGACCGCGTCGCGGCCCTGCTGGCCGGGCAGGGCATCCTCGTCTCCACGGGCGACGCCTTCGCCGCCGGCCCGTACCGTCCCCACGCGCTCCGGCTGGCGCTGGGCAGCCCGCCGCTGGACGAGCTCGGGCCCGCGCTGCGCCGCCTCAGGGCCGCGATCGAGACGATCCCGCCGTGATCATGATCGTAGGATCGGGCACATGACAACAGAACGGATTCAAGGAAGGGTTTTCGGCGAGGTCGCCGACGAGTACGACAGGGTCCGGCCCGGCTACCCCGCCGAGCTGCTGACCGACGTCCTGGCCTACGCGGGCGGACCGGCGCTGGAGGTGGGCGCGGGCACCGGGAAGGCGACGGAGCTGTTCGCGACGGCCGGCATCGACGTCGTGGCCACCGAGCCCGACCCGGCCATGGCCGCCGTGCTGGCCCGGCGGGTCGCCGACCGGCCCAACGTGACGGTCACCGTCTCGACGTTCGAGGAGTACGTGCCGCCGCGGCCGTTCGGGCTGCTGTACTGCGCCCAGGCGTGGCACTGGGTCGACAAGGACGTGCGCTGGCAGCGGGCCGCCGCGGCGCTCGCCCCCGGCGGCGGCCTCGCCCTGTTCTGGAACGGCGACTGGCCCGCCGACGCCGGTGTGACGGCCGCGCTGCTGGCCGCGCACGAGGAGCTCACCCCGCACCTGAGGCCGAACCTCGGACCGATCAGCAGGCCGATCGGCGAGGAGGCCGGGGCGCTGGAGTGGGCGGCCGAGATGGGCCTGCCGCCCGAGTTCGGGGACGTCGGCACCCGCCTCTACCAGTGGGAACGCACGGTGTCCGGGGCCGACTACGTCGCCCTCCTGTCCACTCAGTCCGCCTACCGGATCCTGGCGGAGGACGTGCGCGAGCGGTTGTTCGCCAGGCTCGGGGACGTGCTCGGCGCGCAGGTGAGGCTGAACGTCGAGACCGCCCTGTACCTGGCCCGCCACCTGCCCTGACGCGGCCACGGCGGGCTCAGGGGTCGGCCCTGCCGGTCGCCCACGCCCACGCGGCGATCATGACGCGGTTCCTGGCGCCGGTCTTGCGCTGGACGACGGCGATGTGGTTCTTGACCGTGCCCGGGGACAGGTGGAGCTCGGCGGCGATCTCGGCGTTGGTCCGCCCCTGGGCGACCAGGGCCGCGATCTCCTCCTCCCTCCCGCTGAGCACGACGTCGGACGCCTCCCGCCGAGGGGCGTTCTGCCGCAGCAGCTTGACGGTGAGCTGGGGGCTGATGAGCATGTCGCCGTTCATCGCCGCCCGGACGGCCTCGACGAGCAGCGCGGGGCCGGAGCGTTTGAGCACGAACCCGGCGGCGCCGTGCCGGAGGGCGGCGTGGACGTACTCCTCCAGGCCGAAGGTGGTGACGACCACCACATGGATGCCGGTGCCGGCCAGGGCGCGGGTCACCTCGATGCCGTCGGCGCCGGGCATGCGGACGTCGGCGAGCACGACGTCCGGCCGGACGGCGAGCGCGGTGTCGATCGCGGCGCGGCCGTCGGCGGCCTCGGCCACCACGGTCATGTCGGGCTGGGCGTCGAGGATCAGCCGGAAGGCGGCGCGGATGCCCTCCTGGTCGTCGGCGATGAGGATACGGATGCTCACCCGGGAGATTGTGGCAGCGGCAGGCGGGCGGCCAGCGACCACCCGTCCGGTACGGCGTGCGCGACCAGCTCCCCGCCCTGCCCGGCCACGAGCGCGGCCAGGCTCGGCAGCCCGGAACCGCCGCGCCGGCGGCGTGGCGCGCCGGACACCCCGTCGTTGGCCAGCGTGATCTCCAGGACGCCGCCGGGCGTCGTGACGGACAGGTCGATGCGCCGGGCGCGCGGCGCGTGCCGCCGGATGTTGGTGAGCCCTTCGATGACGATCCGGTACGCCAGCGCCGCCGTCTCCGCCGGGACCGCCGCGGTGGGCCCGGTACGCAGCCGCACCCGCGCGGGACCGGCGGCGGAGAACCGTTCGGCGGCCTCGGCGATGCCGGCCAGGTCGCCGGCGGGGCCGGGTGGCCGGTCGTGGTGGAGCATGTCGAGCGTACGGTCGAGCGTGGACAGGGCCCGCTGGCCGGCGGCCTCGACGCGCCGGAGCGCCTCCAGCGGATCGCCCGCCACGGTGCCCGCCTGGGCGTGGGCGACCATCTCGCTGATGTCGTGGGCGAGGAAGTCGTGCAGGTCTCCGGCCAGCCGCAACCGCAGGACGGTACGGGTGTCGGCCACAGCACGCTCCCGCCGTACGTCGAGCAGGCGCAGGTAGGCGCCCACGGCGGCGGCCAGCAGCGCGCCGAGACCCCAGAACGCGCCCGCCCCCACCGTCTCCAGCGGCGAGGCGGGCGTGAACACGCGCGGCACCCACGCGGCCGCGGCGAGTCCGGCCAGGAGCGCGGCCGGCGCGGCCCGGCGCACCGGCGCGTGGCGGACGACCAGACCGATCGCGACCATCAGTCCAGCGCTCTCGGCCATCCCCAGCACGCCGACGGCACCGCCGGCCGCGCCGGTCCGTACGCCCGAGGCGAGCAGGCCGGCCGTGACGGCCAGCGACAGGCCCGCGGCCGCCAGGGTCAGCGCGGGAAGCAGCCGGTCCCTGCCCCTGGGCCGGAACGCCCCGATCGCGGCCACCACGACCGCGACCGACGCCGACAGCGAGGCGGCGACCACCCACAACACGTTCACCCGGGCAACGATATGCGCCCACGCCCGCGCGCCCCCATGTGCCGAACGGCACCACCGCAGACCAGGACAGGTGCCGAACGGCATCTGGCCGCCTGTCCGCCCGCGCTGGAACGCTCGTACCATGACGATCTTCACTTCCGGCCGGTACGGCCACGCGGCGGCGCTGTGGGCGGTCGCCTACGGCCTGCTCGGTGCGGCGTGGGCGCTGGGGGCGCCCGGCTTCCCCTGGGGTTCCGGCGATCCGGACCCCGACGGCGCGCTGTCGATCCTGGCCGGCACCGCGCCGCCCTTCGGCTGGTGGATCACCGCGTTCTCGGCGGTCGTGGCCGTCACCGGGGTGGCGCTGGCCCGGCCCGGCCGCGGCCGGGCGCCCGTCCTGGTGGCCTGGCCGCTCGCCGCGCTGCTGGTGCTGGTGGTCCCCGACTCGCGGCTGATGATGGGCGTCGCCTACACGCCGCTGCTCCTGGTCGCCCCCGTGTTCGGCTGGGGGCTGGGCGGGGCGACGTTCGCCGACGCCTGGCCGTGGCCGGTGCTGAACCAGCTCGTGTGCGTGCTGGGCGGCCTGCTGCTGGCCGCCGCCGCACTGGCCCACGGGCGCGACCGGGATCGCGGGAGCTGGTTCACCCCGGCGCGCGGGCGGATCGCGGTGTACGTGGCGGTCGCGGTGCCGCTGGTGTACTGCGCCACCCGGTGGGCCTGGGCGCTGGGCGTCCCGCTCGGTGTGAGCGCGGAGTTCCTGGCCGAGGGCGAGGACGGGTTGTGGCTGGCGGGGGCGTACCTGGCGACGTTCGGCGCGTTCGGCGGCGTGCTCACCCTCGGGCTGATCCAGCGGTGGGGCGAGGTGTTCCCGCGCTGGATGCCGGGGCTGCGCGGGAGGCGGGTGCCGCCGATGCTGGCGGTCGTCCCGGCCGGGTTCGTCTCGATCGTGGTCACCGTGGCCGGGCTCACCTACATCCGCTGGACCGTGGCCGGCCGGTTCGAGCTGGACGAATGGGGCGCCTGGCTGCCGGAGTGCTTCTGGCCGGTGTGGGGCGCGGCGCTGGCCACCGCCACGGTCTGCTACCGCCGCCGCCGCGCGCGGGCACAGGAGAAGAGGTGCTCGACGACCAGCTCGGGCCGTTCCTCGGAACGGTAGTGGCCGCCGCCCGGCTTTCGTCACCGAGTGTGTCTTTACCGTTCCTTGGCGTTACGATCGGGAGGCCGTCCCCCGATCGATCACGGAGAGCCGCATGGAGCGAACCGTTCTGGCCGCCGTCACCGAACACCCCGACGCCGACTCCGCGCTCGCCGAGCAGATCCGCCGGGTGTGCGCGGCGATGGACGAGCTCGGGCTGCAAGTGCGCTGGACCCACCGCACGTCCGACGCGCTGGCCGTGGTCGGCTCCGACGCCTCGCTCACGGCGATCCTGGCGGCCTGGGACGCACCCGGCGCCGAAGACCTGCTCGGCGCGGTGGCCAAACGTTTCCGCGGCCTGCCGGTCTTCCTGATCACCCAGGACCAGGAGCTCCCGCTGTGGGTGTACGAGGTCATCCAGGGCTACGTCTTCCCGCTGGAGGACACCCCGCAGTTCATCGCCGGCCGCATCGCCCACGCCGCCGACCAGTACGCCGACCAGATCCTCCCGCCGTTCTTCCGCGCTCTGCGGGACCTGGAGGACCATCACCCCTACTCCTGGCACACCCCGGCGCACGCGGGCGGCGTGGCGTTCCTGAAGTCCCCCGTGGGCCGGGCCTTCTTCGACTTCTACGGCGAGCGGCTGCTGCGCACCGACCTGTCGATCTCCGTAGCCGAGCTGGGCTCGCCGCTCGACCACACCGGCCCGATCGGCGAGGCCGAGCAAAACGCCGCCCGCGTCTTCGGCGCCGACCGCACGTTCTTCGTGGTCAACGGCAACTCCACGGCCAACCGTGTCGTCGGCCACCACGCGATCGCCCGCGACGACACCGTCCTGGTCGACCGCAACTGCCACAAGTCGATCCAGCACGCGCTGGCCATCAGCGGGGCGCGGCCGGTCTACCTGGTGCCCGAACGCAACGGGCTCGGGCTGGCCGGGCCGATCCCGGCCGCCGCGCTGGAGGCGTCCGCCGTCCGGGAGCGGGTGGCCGCCCATCCGCTCGCGGCCGGCGACCCGTCGTACGCGGTGGTCACCAACTCCACCTACGACGGCGTCTGCTACGACGCGGTCCGCGTCGCCGAGCTGCTGGGCGCCGGCGTGCCGCGGCTGCACTTCGACGAGGCGTGGTTCGCCTACGGCCGCTTCAACCCGCTCTACGCCCGCCGCTACGCCATGGCGGTCGACGAGCACACGCTGCCCGGCCCCGGGCGGCCGACCGTGTTCGCCACGCAGTCGACCCACAAGCTGCTCGCGGCGCTGTCACAGTCGGCGATGTTGCACGTCCGCCCGTCGCCGCGGGCGCCGGTCGACTACGACGCCCTCAACGAGACCTACCTCATGCACGCCTCAACCTCGCCGCTCTACCCGATGATCGCCTCGCTCGACGTGGCGGCGGCGATGATGGACGGCCCGTCGGGGTCGTTCCTGACCGGGGAGGCGATCGTCGAGGCGGTCCGGTTCCGGCAGGCGATGACCCGGCTGGCCGCCCGCATCCGCGAGGACGGCCGCCGTCCCGAGTGGTTCTTCGGCCTCTGGCAACCACCCACCGTCGTCGACCCGCGCACCGGCCGGGCCGTCCCGTTCGCCGACGCCGATCCCGCGCTGCTGTGCGCCGAGCCGCGCTGCTGGGTGCTGGAGCCGGGGGCCGCCTGGCACGGGTTCGACGGGATGCGCGACGACTACGCCCTGCTCGACCCGGTCAAGGTGACGATCACGTGCCCCGGCGCGGACGCCGCCAGGGGCACGCTGGAGTGGGGCGTCCCGGCCCGGATCGTGGCCGCCTACCTGCAGCGGCGCGGCATCGTGGTGGAGAAGACCGGCGACCACACCCTGCTGGTGTTGTTCTCGATGGGCATCACCAAGGGCAAGTGGGGCACGCTGATCGACGCGCTCACCGACTTCAAGAACGCCTACGACGACGACCGGGCCCTGGCGGACGTGCTGCCCGGGTTCGGGCCGCCCGGGGTCTCGTTGCGGGCGTTCTGCTCCGCGGTCCACGGGAGGCTGCGCGAGTCGGAGGTAGGCGCGCTGCTCGACCAGGTCTTCAGCGCGCCGCCCGAGCCGGTCTCGACGCCCGCCGAGGTCTACCAGGCCATGATCAGGTCCCGTACCGAGCGGGTCCCGCTGGACCGGCTGGCCGGGCGGGTCGTGGCCGCCACCGTGGTGGTCACGCCGCCCGGCATCCCCATGCTGATGCCCGGCGAGGCGACCGGGCCGGCCGACGGCCCGCTGATGCGCTACCTGCGGGCCCTGGAGGACTTCGACCGGGCCTTCCCCGACCTGGCCACCGACATCCACGGCGCCCATCGCGACGGCGAGGGCCGCTACCGGGTGGAGGTCGTCCGCGACTGACCGGCGGCCCCGGCGGGGGTCAGGGCAGAGCCGGCACGACGGGCTGCGCGTCGGTCCAGCCGACCTCGGCCAGCGTCGTGACGTACGTCTTCCCCGCCAGTCCCTTGTCGTCGCGATTGGCCTTCCGCTCGTGTGTCAGCAGCACCATCCTGGCGGTGTCGACGATCAGCCTCTCGCTGAACGGCTCCGGCGCCTTCCCGTCCCCGTCCGGGGTCTGGATCACGACGGCGGCGCCGGGGCGGCCGAGCTCGTCCTTCCCCTGGCCGTCGGCGCGTACGCCCGGCATCGTCAGCAGTACCCGGTAGGCGGCGTCGCGGACCTCCTTCGGGGCGGGCACGTCGTACATGAGCCGGGTCAGTTCCGGGGTGATCCAGGCGGACAGGGCGCGGTCGGGGACCTGGCCGACCCGGGCCGCCCGGGTGAGCCAGTCCTTCAGGCGGGCGGGGTCGGCGGGCAGGCGCTGGACCTCGTCGTAGGTCAGGTACTGTTGCGCCAGCTCGAACTTGCCGGTGTTGCGTCCGGGCGACACATGGCCCTTGGTGGGCGCGGTGGACAGCCGCACGGTCTTGCCGTCGATCGACCTGTCCCATTTGGCGGGCGAGCCGTCACGCTGCCACGCCTTCCTGTCGGCCGGGGTCTGCGGTGTCGTCCCCAGCTCGCGGTAGCCGACCCAGTTCCTGCCGTCGGGGGCGTTCCACCGTTCCATGACCGTCCGCTGGGTCAGCGAGTACGGGTTCGCCTTCGTGCCGAACCGCCCGGACTGCGGTGTGGTCATCACCTCTCTGACATGCCAGTACGCGCCCTCCGGCGGGGCCGCCGCGACGGGCGCCGGCGTCACCAGTGCGGCTCCCAGTGCCAGCCCGAGGCCCAGGAACATCCCCCTCCGGGACACCGCCGCTCTCCTCCATGAATACGAAGTCATGACCATCCATACGCCCGGGCCACCCGCATGGTTGCCCGCCACACCGGGGCAACCATGCGGGACGGCCCAGGCGTATAAGGAAGCGTGAAATCGGACAGACTGCCGTGACCGGCAAGGAACATGACTTCGGCGCCTTCGTGGCCGCGCGCGCCACGAGCCTGCTCCGGGTCGCCTATCTCGCCTGCGGGGACGAGTCGGAGGCCGAGGACCTGCTGCAGACGGCGCTGGAGCGCACCTACAGGAACTGGGACCGGGTACGCCACGACAGCCCGGAGCCGTACGTGCGCCGGGTCATCGTCAACGCGGCCATCAGCCGGGCGCGCCGCCGGGCGATCCTCAGGTTCATCCCCATGCACAGCCCGCCGGACACCCCGGCCCGCTCGACGGACACCGACCTGCGCCACGTGCTCATGGAGGCGATGCGCGCCCTGCCGCCACGGCAGCGGGCGGTGATCGTCCTGCGGTACTGGGAGGACCTCAGTGAGACGCAGACCGCCGAGGTGCTCGGCTGCTCGCTCGGCACGGTCAAGAGCCAGGCGTCGAAGGCGATGGCCAAGCTCCGTACGGCGCTCGGACACGAAACGATGGAAGGAGTGATCAGGAATGCCCACGCTTGAGGAGAACCTCCTCCGGCTCATGACGGAGGAGACCGCGCGACTGCACGCCGCGCCGGACCTGGTGGAACGGGTGATGCGCTCCTCGCGGGGCAGGCGGATCAGGGTCAGGATCGCGGCCTTGTCCGCGTCCCTGGCGGTGGTCGCCGTGCCGGTCGCGTACCTGACGGCCGGGTCGGTGGCCACGTCGGGCACCGAGGTGACGATGTCGCCGGCGCCGGAACCGCCCGCCATCGACGACACCCCGGCCCCGCGCACCGAACCGCCGAGCCTGGGCGACCTGGGTGACGGCAAGGAGTTCGGGCACGTCAAGCTGGGATACCTGCCCGAGCGGCTGCAGTGGTCCCGCTGGTCGCTGGACTACGGCGAGGTGTACACGACGTCCTACTTCTACAAGGGCGACGGCCCGGGCTCCTACCGGGTGCAGATCTTCATGTACGAGGACAAGTCCATCCAGGAGATCCAGAACCGGATCCAGGTGTACCGCGACGAAGAGGACGGCGAGGAGATGACCATCGGCGGCCGGCCCGGTTACCTGGTCGTCCAGAACGTCGGCGAGGACGGCATGAGCGGCACCCCCACGGCCTACGTCCAGGTGAGCGACCGGCAGTGGGCCGAGATCATGTTCAGCCCGGTGTACGCCAAGGAGTTCTCCGGCGCCGACGCCGTCAGCGCCGAGCTGAAGAAGATCGCCGAAGGTCTCACCTCCACCCTGTGAACAGCGCGACCGGACCAGGCCAACCGGGGCGGCCCGGTCCGGACCCGCGTCGCCCGGCCCCCGCGCCCCGGTAGGCGGTCTTGCGGCTCTGGCAAGATGGCCGTCGTGGCCGACGACATGGACGAGGTGCTGGACGCGGTGGGGCCGCGGCTGCGGGCGCTGCGCCGCGACCGCGGCCTGACGCTGGCCGACCTCGCGGCGACGACCGGCGTGTCGGAGAGCACGTTGTCCCGGCTGGAGAGCGGGCAGCGCCGGGCGACGCTGGAGTTGCTGCTGCCGCTGGCCCGCGTCTACGACGTCCCGCTGGACGACCTGGTCGGCGCCCCGCCCACCGGAGACCCGCGCATCCATCTGCGGCCGATCACCCGGTTCGGGATGACCTTCGTACCGCTGTCCCGGCGGCCGGGCGGGGTGCACGCGTTCAAGATGATCATTCCGGCCCGGCCGCGGCCGCTCGACCCGACCCCGCAGACCCACGAGGGCTTCGAGTGGCTCTACGTGCTCAGCGGTCGCCTGCGGCTCGTGGTCGGCGAGCGCGACCTGACGTTGCCGTCCGGCGAGGCGGCCGAGTTCGACACGTCCGTGCCTCACTGGCTGGGCAGCGCCGACGGCGGCGCGGTCGAGCTGCTCATCCTGTTCGGCCTGCAAGGGGTGCGCTCGCACGTACGGCCCGGCGCCGGGTCCCGCTGAGGAGCGTACGCGGCATCTTACCCCGGGGGGTATATTGGCCGTGGAGGTGGATCTGATGGACATGAACGCGGCCGTCCTGGCCGAAGCGCTCACCCGGCTCAAGCGGGCCCACGGCCAGCTCGGCGGGGTCATCGGCATGATCGAGAACGGCGACGACTGCGAACGGGTGCTGACCCAGCTCGCGGCGGTGTCCAAGGCGCTGGACCGGGCCGGATTCAAGATCATTTCTACGGGTCTCCAGCAGTGCCAGGCGGCCCGCGAGCGCGGCGAGGAGCCGCCCATCACCCCGGAGCGGCTGGAGAAGTTGTTCCTGGCCCTGTCCTGAGACCGGCGGGGGGCGACATGCCCATGTCTTTGCCCTGTATATACCCCCTCCGGGTATTAGCGTTCAGAGCACCCCCGTGACCGGAGACCGACACCGACCATACGAAGGCGGCGAAGACGATGAGCACGATCCACATCGAGGTGGTGGCGACCTCGTCCCTGGGCGACCGCAGCTACCTCGCCCACGACGGACAGGTCGCCCTGGTCGTCGACCCGCAGCGCGACATCGACCGGATCCTCGCCCTGGCCGGGCGCCTCGGCGTCCGCGTCACCCACGTGGCCGAGACCCACCTGCACAACGACTACGTCTCGGGCGGCCTGGCCCTGGCGCGGCTGACCGGCGCCGAGTACCTGGTCGCCGCCGACGAGACCGTGGGCTTCGCCCGCCGGCCGATCGCCGACGGGGACGAGATCGCCCTGTCCGACACCATGAGCGTCAAGGCGGTGGCCACCCCGGGCCACACCTTCCACCACCTGTCGTACGTCCTCACCGGTCCCGGCGGTCCCGAAGGCGTCTTCACCGGCGGCTCCCTGCTCTTCGGCACGACCGGCCGTACCGACCTGCTCGGCGCCCAGCACGCCCACGCCCTCGCCCACCGCCAGCACACCTCCGCGCGCCGCCTGGCCGACCTGCTGCCCGACGGCGCCCAGGTCTGGCCCACCCACGGCTTCGGCAGCTTCTGCTCGGCGACGCAGTCCGACGCCCCGGCCTCCACCATCGGCCGCGAGCGGCAGGCCAACCCGGTGCTGCGCCTGGAGGCCGACGACTTCGTCGCCCAGACCCTCGCCGGCCTCGACGCCTACCCCGCCTACTACGCCCACATGGGCCCCCGCAACGCCGAAGGCGCCGGGCCGATCGACCTCACCCCCGTACAGGCCGTTGACCCCGACCGGCTCAGGGAGCGGATCGCGGCCGGCGAGTGGGTGGTCGACCTGCGCTCCCGCAAGGCGTTCGCCACCCGCCACCTGACCGGCACCCTCAGCTTCGGCCTGGACGGCCCCATGGCGACCTGGCTCGCCTGGATGGCGCCCTGGGGCACGCCGATCACACTCCTCGGCGAGGACGCCGACCAGGTCGCCGCCGCCCAGCGCGAACTGGCCCGCATCGGCATCGACCGCCCCGCCGCCACCGCGACCGGCTCCCCCGAGCAGTGGGCCGGCGGCCAGGAGGACCGGCTGAACGAGCTGCCGGTGGCCACGTTCGCCGACCTGGCCGCCGCCCGCGCCGGACGCGCGCCCGCGCACCTGCCCGCCCCGGACGTCGTCCTGGACGTGCGCATGACCAACGAATGGCGGGCCGGTCACGTCGAGGGCGCGACCCACATCCCCCTGCCCGACCTGCCGTCCCGCCTGGCCGACGTACCCGGCGGGACGGTGTGGACGCACTGCGGGTCCGGCTACCGGGCCGCCGCCGCCACCAGTCTGCTCGCCCGCGCCGGACGCCGCGTGGTGCACATCGACGACGCCTTCGCCGCCGCCGGCGACGCGGGCCTGACCATCACCGACGCCTGACCTCCCTCACTTCACCGCCATTTCGGACAAGGACCCCCGTATGACCGCCGCCGGCAACCCGCCGAACCCCGCCGCCGTGGACACGGCCACCCTGCGACGACTGCTGGACGCCGGTAACCCGCCCCGGCTGATCGACGTACGCACCCCCGGCGAGTTCGACGCCGCCCACATCCCCGGCTCCCGCAACGTGCCGCTCGACCTGCTGCGCGCGCACGGGGACGTGCTGCGCGCCCACCTGGACGAGCGGGCGGTGCTCGTCTGCCACTCCGGCCGGCGGGCCGGCCAGGCCGGGCGCGTCCTCGCCGACGCCGGTCTGCCCGGTCTGCGTGTGCTGGCGGGCGGGATCAGCGCCTGGCAGGACGCCGGAGCCCCGCTGGCCACCGGGAAGCCCCGCTGGGCACTGGAACGCCAGGTGCGGCTGGTGGCCGGCTCGATCGTGCTCGGCTCGGTGCTGACCAGCGCGCGCCTTCCGCGGGCCAAGTGGGTCGCCGCGGGCATCGGCGCCGGGCTCACGTACGCCGCCCTGTCGAACACCTGCGCCATGGGCATGCTGCTGTCCAGGCTCCCCTACAACCGCGGCCCCCGCACCGACCTCACCACCGTCCTGGACGCCCTGGCCACCGGCGGGCGATGACCGTACCGGACGCCTGGGCGCGGTGAAGGCGGCCCCTCAGGGGGCGATGGCGTCGCCCCCTCAGGCGTGTAGAGAATCCAGCAGGCGGGACAGGGCCGCCTGGGTGTCGGCCAGGTCGCCGGGGGCCGACTGCGCCAGCCACAGCGCGGCCTCGTTCATCGCCCCCGACAGCAGGCGGGCCAGCGGCGCGACCGGCTGGGCGGGGATGCGGCCGTCCGCGACGAGGACGGTCAGGGCCTCGGTCAGGTGCCGGACGCTGGTGGCCTCGTCGATCGCGCGCCACTCGTTCCAGCCGAGCACCGCGGGGCCGTCGATGAGCATGATCCGCTGCACCCGCGGATCGGCCCCGGCCGCGACGAAGGCCGCGCATCCCGCCTTGAGCTGCGCCCACGGGTCGTCCTGCGCGTCGGCCGCCGCGGCCACCCGGTCGGCCACCTCGCGCTGCACCTGTTCCAGTACGGCCCGGAACAGGTCGGTCTTGCCGCTGAAGTGGTGGTAGAGCGCGCCTTTGGTGACGCCGGACTCGCTGACGATCTCCGCCAGCCCCACCCCCGCGTACCCGCGGGTCGCGAACAGCCGCCGCGCCGTGTCGAGCAACGTGCGCCGCGTGCGTTCCTTCTGTTCCGTCCTGGTCACTGCACCCCTCTTTGACATACCGACGGTATCCCAACTAGCGTACGCCCACATACCGTTGGTACGTGAAAAGGAGGAGCACATGGAGCTGAGCAGCGTGTACCCGGTGGTGTGCACGGCCGATGTCGCCGCGTCGAAGGACTTCTACGTCCGCCTGTTCGGATACGAGGTGACCTTCGAGGCCGACTGGTACGTGAGCCTGCGCCGCGGGCCGTACGAGCTCGCCCTGCTCGACCACCGGCACCCGACGCTGCCCGCCGCCTACCGCCGGCCGGTCGCGGGGCTTCTGATCAACTTCGAGGTCGCCGACGTGGACGCCGAATGGGAGCGGCTGGTCGTCCGCGAGGGGCTGACGCCGGAGCTGACGTTGCGCGACGAACCCTTCGGCCAGCGCCACTTCATCGTCGCCGACCCCGGCGGCGTGCTCGTGGACGTGATCACGCCGATCCCGCCGTCACAGGAGTACGCGGCCCAGTTCGCCGCCCAGTAGAGCCGGCGGCGAGCGCCCACCCCCGGGGCACGCCGGGCGGGGCCGGCCGGCGTGCCCCCCGCCGCCCGGGTGCGGAACGCCTCCGGGCGGCCCTCGCGGCTGCCGGCTACTGGCCCAGCATGCCCCTGAACAGCTCCCGGACTCCCAGCCGGATGTCCTTCTCGGTCGGCTCGGGCCCGGCTCCGGCCAGGGCGTCGAACATCACACCTTCCAGGAACGCCACCGCCTGCTGGCCATGCCGTGCCGGATCCGGCGAGCCGAGTGCGGTGAACATCGCCATCACCGGATCGCGCAGCCGACGGCTCACCGCGTCGTAGAGTTCGCGCAGTCCCGGGTGCCGCGTGGCCTCCATCGCCAGCTCATATCGGGCGATGCTCTGGCGGCGCTCGGACGTGAGCCGGGTGTGAAGCGTCCTGGCGGTCATCGCGGCGAACACGTCGAGCACCGCCGCCGTAGCCATCCCCTCCAGCGCCATCGGCTCCGCGCCGAACCCGAACGCCGCCGTGTCGAGTTCGGCGAGCCGTTCCAAGGCCAGCTCCAGCAGCGCCAGCCGGGTTCGGGCCACGTTGGAGGCCGACCCCGGAGCGAGGCCGGCCGCCTCGTCCACCGTGCGGTGGGTCAGGCCGTGGACGCCGCCATCGGCCAGCACGGTGATGGCCGTATCCGCGACAAGTGCGGCACGTTGCGATTTCATGGCCCGGCTCCCTTTGTGATACTACGATCATAGTAAATCAAACTACGCCCGTAGTAAGGAGACATCATGGGACACGCTGTGGTGATCGGGGCCGGGATCGGCGGGCTGGCCGCCGCGGTGGCGCTCCAGCAGCGAGGATGGGAGGTGACGTCCCTTGAGCGCGCGCCGTCCATCGAACCCGTGGGCTCGGGGCTGTCCATCTTCGCCAACGCCCTCAAGGCACTGAGCGTGCTCGGCGTCGACGACCAGGTGAGGGCGTTGTCGGCGATCCGCGGTGTCGGAGGCGTACGGCGCGCCACCAGTGGACGCTGGCTGGTGCACATGAACGAGGAGGCCGCCGCCCAGCACGGCGACCCGGTGGTCCTCCTGCGCCGCGCCGACCTGGTGGAGGCGCTGGCGGCACGCCTCAAGCCAGGCACGATCCGGCTGAACACCACGGTGACCGGCGCCGATCCCGACACCGGCCGCGTGACCTTCCGGACCGGCCAGGAAGGACACGACAACGGGCCGGGCGGAACGGGTGAGGTGACAGGCGATCTCGTGGTCGCCGCCGACGGAATCCATTCACCCATCCGGGCAGCCCTGTTCCCCGATCACCCGGAACCTCGCTACGCCGGCATCACCGCCTGGCGCATGCTCGTCCCCGGTCACGGCGTGCCGGGCCAGACCTTCGAGACGTGGGGCAGCGGCAAGGTCTTCGGCTACATGGCGCTCGCCGACGAGCTGGCCTACTGCTACGGCACCGACGCCGTTCCCGCCGGCGGTGGCGGGGGCGATCAGCGGGAGGAACTGCTACGGCTGTTCGGCGGCTGGCACGACCCCATCCCCGCCCTTGTGGCCGCCACTCCGCCGGCGAACATCATCAGGAACGATGTCTACTACCTGCCGACCCCGCTGCCCGCCATGCATCGGGGCAGAATCGCGGTGCTCGGCGACGCGGCCCACGCCATGACGCCCAACATGGGCCAGGGCGCCTGCCAGGCGATCGAGGACGCCGTCGTACTGGCTCATGTCGCAGGTCAGGAGCACGGCCTGGCCGCCTACACCGCCGCCCGACTGGCGCGCACCGCCAAGGTGGTGGCCCGGTCCGCCGCGATCTGCCGCGTCATACGCTGGCGCAACCCGCTCGCCGTGCGGCTGCGCGATCTCGGCGTGGCGACGACCTGGCGACTCGCTCCACACCTCCTGACCGGCCCGCTGGACGACCTCCTGACCTGGACCCCGCCCACCGGCGACGACAGCGACGGTGGTGGACTGCAAAATGTGATCAACCTTCGATCTCTACCGCATACGGGAGAAGACGGATGAAGCTCGCCTGCTCGGACTACACCTTCCCACTTCTCGACCACGAGAACGCCTGCGCCCTCATCTCGAGCCTCGGCTTCGCCGGGATCAACATCGGCGTGTGGGGCTCGACCACCCAGCTGCGGGCCGACGAGGTCGCGGCCGCCCCGAGCACCCACGGGCGCCAGGTGGCCGAGCGGCTCGCCCGCCACGGCCTGCTGCCCGCCGACGTGTTCCTGATGGCCGACCCGGACTTCTCGGTCCTGGCGGTGAACCATCCGGACCCCGAGGAGCGGGCCCGTTCCAGGGAGCGCTTCCAGCGGTGGATCGAGTTCGCCCACGCCGTGGGGGCGAGCGGGCTGACGATCCTGCCCGGCCTCGACTTCGACGGTGTCGCCCACGAGGACTCGCTCTCCCGGGCGGCGGAGGAGCTGGCCGTACGCGTCCAGGCGGCGCGGGAGGCCGGGCTGGAGGTCTCGGCGGAGCCGCACGTCGGCTCGATCGTCGCCGCCCCCGACGACACCCGGCGTCTGGCCGAGCTCAGCCCGGGCCTCGGGCTGACTCTGGACCACTCGCACTTCGTCATGCAGGGGTACGCCGTACCCGAGCTGGACCCGGTGTTCGGACGGGTCCGGAACCTGCACGCCCGGGGAGCCCGGCCGGGCCGGCTCCAGGTCGGGATGAAGGAGAACGAGATCGACTACGAGCACGTCGTGGGCGGCCTGCGGGACGCCGGCTTCGACGGGTTCCTGATCACCGAGTACATGTGGATCGACCAGGCCCGCTGCGACGAGTGTGACACGCTGTCGGAGACGATCCTGATGCGCGACAGGCTGCTCGCCGCCGCAGCCTGACCTCGGGGCTCCCCCACCACTACTTGACGCCGACCGTCCGGGACCTGTCCCGGGTGCGCGGCAGGGTGGTCGAACGGGCGGGCGCGTGGGCTCTGGCCCTGCTGGGCGAGGACGAGGTCCTCGCCCGGCACACCGCGATCCGGCTGGTGATCACCCTGTATCCCGGCGACGAGGGCTTCGACCCGCCACCGGGCTGGTGGCAGACCCCGCTGGGTCAGGTCATGGTCCGCAGGGTCGGGCATCCGGCGGCGGAGTCCGTGTCGTACGCGGTGGCGGGCGCGATGCTCGGCATCACCCGGCAGGGGGTCCACGACCTGGTCACCCGGGGCAAGCTCGACCGGCACGAAATCGGGGGCGTGACGACCGCCTCCGTGCGGCGACGTACCACTTCGTCCGCCGGGCGGGACACCCGCCCGCGCGTCTCACGAGAAGAGGCCATCGGTGGGCCAGGGGAATGAGCCCGCCGCCGTCGCGGGACGCTTCCAGCCGGCCGCGAACCTGAGCGTCAACAGGATCGGCTACGGCGCCATGCAGCTTCCCGGACCGATGATCTGGGGCCCGCCCGCCGACGAGGACGCGGCGCTCGCGGTGCTGCGCCGGGCGGTGGAGCTGGGCGTCGACCACATCGACACCAGTGAGGCCTACGGCCCGCACGTGGCCAACGAGCTGATCCGCAAGGCGCTCCACCCCTACCCCGGGCACCTGGTGATCGCGACCAAGGTCGGCGTCGTCCGCGACGAGTTCAAGACCTTCAACGCCGAGGCCACTCCCGAGGGCCTGCGCGACCAGCTCGAGGAGAACCTGTCGACGCTCGGCGCGGCCCGCCTCGACCTGGTGTACCTGCGGGTCGGCGGCGACGGCATGATGTTCCCGGCCGAGACGCCCTTCGAGGAGTCGTTCGGCGCGCTCGTCCGGCTCCGGGAGCGGGGCCTGATCCGCGACCTGGGGCTGAGCGGGGTCACCGTGGCGCAGTTGGAGAAGGCGCGTGAGATGGCCCCGGTGACGTCCGTGCAGAACCGTTTCCACCTGCTCGACCGGGCCGCCCATGACGTCCTGCGCTACTGCGAGCGGAACGGCATCGCGTTCGTGCCGTACTTCCCGCCGGCGGCCGGGATGCTGAACCCGGGCATCGACAAGTCCCTGCTCCCGCCGGGGATGGGGAGGTCGGACGCCCAGGAGTCGTCCCTTGACGCGATCGCGGCCCGGCACGGCGCCACCCGCTCCCAGGTCGCGCCGGCGTGGCTGCTCGCGCTCTCCCCGGCGACCCTTCTGATCCCGGGCACCAGGTCGATCGCCCATCTTGAGGAGAACATCGGCGCGGGGACCGTCCGGCTCACCGACGACGACATCGCCCAGCTGGACAAGTTCGCCTCCTGAGCGGTGGCGACCAGGGCGGAGTCAGCGCGCTATCACGCCGGGATGCGCGGCCTCGAACGCGGCGAGCCCGTCGGCGGTGAGCCTGAGATGAAGGCCACCGGCGACGTCCACCATCAAAGGCTCGCCCTTGCCGTAGAAGACAAGGGAGATATCCACCTCAAGGTAGGTGTTGTCGTGCTGCTCCTCCAGGAAGTTGCGTTCGACGATGTTGGCGTTCCGCGACGCGGCCTCGTCCGCCGTCTTCGTGCTGCCGCCGACGCCGCCGAAGCCGAGGCTCCCGTCCTGCGAGCCGCCGGACCCGCCCGCTCGGGCCGCCACGCCCCGGCCCTGTTCCTGGCCGTGCCCGACCGTGCTCATGGTCTGGGCGTAGACACGCTGCTTGACCAGCGCGGTGGCGATCTCGCGTGCTCCGGTGACGTCGATGCCCACCCTGCCGATCCCCGGGAGCTCGTACTCATGCGCGAGCAACTGCTCCAGATGGGCGCGCATGGTCCGTTCCTTGGTGGCTTCGGCGAGTGACATGCCGGCCGGGCGGGAGAGCTCGAACCCGTCGGGCCGGTCGGCCAGGGACGGGGCCTCGCCCCGGAGTCTCGGCGGTACCGCGCTCATCGGCGCCCATTGCTCGACGAGCGTGGCGGCCGGGAACGCGACCTGACTGACGTCCCCCTTGGGGACGCCGCCGCCCAGGGTGGCTGACATGGAGTTGGGCCCCACCGGGTCCGCCCAGCGCGGATCCGCGGCGACGACCGGCGTACGCCCCGCGACCGGCGTGCCCTGCGGCACCTCCGTGGTGAGGTGGCCCGGCACCAGGAGGCCGACCGCGCCGTCCGCGACCGCCCGGGACGTCGAGGTGACCCCGGCATGCCGGTCGAACAGCCTCCCGGCGCCGTCGTGCCCGGTCACCTCGCCCACCTTGAGCAGCACGTTGCGGGCCACGTTCTGCACCGGCTCCAGGAGCGGGCGGACCGGGACGTGTTCGAGCGTGATCTCGAACCGGACCGGGTGCCTGAACTCGTGCGGGGCCTCGCGTGTCTGGAAGCGGTTGATCTCCTTCGCGATCGTGCCCCGCCCGTCCACGGTGTGGGAGTCGCGGTTGTTCGCGATCCCCGCCTCGGCTCCCCTGAGTTCGCCGTCCGAGGACGCCATGTAACGCACGATCGCCTCCGCGCCGCGGTCCGTTCCCGCCTCCCGCACACTCAGGTCGCCGCTCAGGCGCTCGTTGCGCACCATGAGGCCGGCGTCAGGACGCTCACCGACGTGTACGCCCTTGCCGACGTCGGCCGTGACCCGGATGCCCACGCGTTCGATGACCCGGTGGTTCTCGTCCGTGATGAACAACCAGGAGGACACGCCGTTCCCGCGAAGTTCGCCCAGCTTGGTGCCGAGCGCGGTCTGGCTGTAGTTGCCGCGCAGGTGTTCGGCCACCGGATGGTTCGTGAACTCCTGGCCGGGAGGGATGAGGCCGGCGCGGCGGAGCAGCCCCACGATCTCCGGCAGCACGGCCTGCGCGTCGAGGTACTGGACGAAGGCCGTGTTCAACGCCGCCTCGGGCGCCACGTAGACCCGCGTCGTGTCCCCGGCCCGCCCGGCGGGCTCCACCGCCTCCGGGCCGTCGAGCCCGTGACGGCGTGCCACCTCGTCGGGAAGCACGAGGTCCATGATCTCCTCCACCCGGACGTACGTGGTCGGGCCGTGTTCGACCGTTCCTCCGCCGGTCCTGCTGGGGGTGACCTCCAGGACCAGGTCCGCGCGGTACCAGTGGGAGGTGGTGCCGTCGGAGTAGGTGACCCGGGACACGTCGCTGCTGCCGAGATAGGAGCTCTCCACGGCACTGCGTTTCGCGGCGCCGTGCACCCCCGCCCGCGCCACGATCTTGCGCTCGGTTCCGCCGGATTCCCCGGCTCCGTGCGAGGACCCCGCGGCCTCGCCGTCGCTGAGGGTGACGCGCAGGCCGGTCCTGACGTGCCCGCCGACGCCACGCCTGCCGCGTTCGCCGTCCAGCGCCCTGGAGTTGCTGCTGGAGTAGCTCTCGTGCTCCACCCCGGTCTCCGACTTGACGTGCCTCACCCCGGCCACGTGCGCCTTCACGTGCACGTCGTGCCGCGACCCCGAACGGTCCGACACGGTGTAGTGCAGGCCGTCGGGATGAGATGTGATCATGGTTTCCAGGTTGATCACGTCGGTGGCGGTCTCGAACACCGGCGGCACGTCCAGCCGCTCCGCGGGCGCCCGCAGTCCCGCCCACCGGTGGTAGACCTCGGCCAGCGTCGAGGGAAGGTCGGGCATGGCCCCCATCCGGACGATGGCCGACAACTCGTCGGCACCGGGCCGCCACAGGTCGGCGGGCCGCTCGGCCGACGACTCGATGCGTCCCAGACCCGCGACGTCCTGGGCGAGCACCGGCCGCTCCGGCAGGTGGACGTCCGGCACGAGGACCTCCGCCCTGCTGCCGTGCACCTCCCACGAGGTGTTCAGCGTCTCCGTGCCGTCCCGCGAGATCCTCATCCTGACGTCGAAGGAGAGATCCCGCGTGATGGTGAACCCGCCGCCGGTCTCCGTACGGTCGTATCTCGTGTGACCCGAGGAGAAGCCGGTGCTGTCCGACTTCGTGCCGCTCCCGGTGAGGGACAGGTTCAGCGGGTCGATCTTGAGTCGCTCGTTCACGTCGAGGCGCGCGACGCCACGCACCTCCGCCCGGCCCGTGCGGGAGCTCTCCCGCTGGCTGGTGTCGGTACGCGAGGTGATCCGGCGCTCGTTGACCGTCAGGTCGGACGCGCCGACCTCGTGCCGCCGGCCCAGCGTGCCCTCGGCCAGGATCTCGACGGTGTAGCCGCCGATCGTCTTGTCGTACCTGATGCCGTGGAGGGCGTGCGTCAGGTCGGCTTCCAGTGCGGCGACGCCGAAGCGGGCCTCGACGTCCCGCATGATCTGCCGTCCGATCTCCGGCGGGAGGTCGGGCAGCGCCTGGTCGACGGCCTGGCGGAGCTGCGTGCTGAGCAGCGTCTCGCCATGGACGCGGACGCCGCTGCCGAGGCCCGTCCCCCGGCCGGCCGCGAGCGTCTCCGGCTCCAGGACGTGCGGGTCGTAGCCGCGGTTCGGGTGCTCGCCCCTGGCCGGGTACTCGCCGACCGGTTCGCTCAGTGCGAACTCCGCCCGTACGTCGTCCATCTCCCGGTGGAGATCGGCGAGCTTGCGCTGGATGTCGTTGAACTCTCCCGGCGGGCGCAAATCGTGCCCGAAGACGTCCTGCTCCATCCGGGACGCGTCGCGGGTCGGGACGATCAGCTCGGCGTTCACCTCCACCTCGAAGCTGCCGAGCTTCTCGGTCTCGACCTGCAGCCGCATGCGGGCGTCGTACATGGTGACGTCGCCGCGCCTGGTCAGGACGGTGTGGTTGCCGTGCGCCCTGTTGGTGGACGTGACATGGTCCGTCCCGTAACCGAGCCCGCCGACGGCTCTGGCGACGACCTCCGCGCGCTCCCCCAGCGGCAACCCGATCTTGCCGCCCGCGTGCACGCCGAGGCTCGCTCCCTGCCGGCGCGACGTGCCCTCGCTCTCGCGCCGCCCGAGGTCGTCCCGGAACATCGTCTCGACCGGCGCGCGCCCGCTTCCGTCGATCGGCTCGACCCGCGTGATCTCGCCGGCGATCCTGACGGAGTCCTCCTCCGACCGCAGCAGCGAGGTCTTGTACCGGATCGCCTCGGAGGAGACCCCGCTCGACAACATCGACTGGCTGCGGTTCTTCATCCCCTGCTCGCTGAGCAGGCTGGAGGTGAGATGGTCGGTGATCCTGACCACCTCGCCCGCGGGCAGCCCCGCCGCCAGCCCCCGGCGCTGCACCTCCAGCACGAGAGGCGTGACGTCCAGTCCGGTGATGGCGATCCCGTGGTCACGGAACCTGTGCCCCGCCCCTTCCGGCACCTCGTGGCGAGGGGGCGGCGACGGGTGGTCGGCGCTCAGCAGCGGCCCTTCCCGGGTGAACTGCTTGGGGAAGGGGATGGTCAGCGAGAGGTCGGGGACCGCCGCGGTCTGTGTGACCTTCTCGCCGTCACGGTAGATGTCGAGGGCGATGTCCGTGGCGAAGTAGTCATGGGCCGGGGAGATGGCCTTGTGCCCGCTGATGACCTCGGTGCCGTTCGTGTGGGTCGTCCGTACCGTGTTGCTGATGCCCGAACGGGGCAGGGCGTTCGCCTCGGCCTCGTCCGGCGACTGGTAGAGCCCCTTCATCAGCCCCGCGGTCCGATCCAGTGAGGTGCCCCGCGAGGACTTGCCCTCCACACCGTCCCCGCCGAAGGCGACCGGCTTCTCCGGGGCCAGACTCGGCTGCTCCACGTGCGTGAACTCGCTCGGCCTGAGCTTGAGGTAGATCACCTTGTCCCCGACGCCGAGCGCCACGCCTCGTTGGAGGTGGTTGGTCCAAACGTCGCGGTCGCCGCTGGACAGCGCCTCGGTCAGCCAGAGGCGGATCACGGCCCGTTCCCGCGGAACGATGCCCGTGATGCCGGCGGTCATGGCGTGAGCCGTCGCCCTCGGGTCCACCGGCACCCTGACGTCGTGCACGGCGGTCTCGCCCAGGGCGCCGATCTCGACGACGCGAGGCGGATGGATCTCGGGCTTCGGCAGCCCCGCGTCGGCGGACGCCAGCTGGGACGTCAGCCCTTGGAGCACGTCGGACGGGAAGTCGGGGCTGTGCCAGGCGGGCGACTGGATGGTCTGCCGGTTGTGGTTCACCGCCGCCTGGACCGCGTCCGCGCCGGTCCTGGGCCCGTGCCCGGGGCCTCCGTCCGGGCCGGAAGGCGGACGGCCGGACGAAGCGGACGAGTGGGGCGCGGACGGGCCGTCGGCGCCGTGCGGCAGGGGCGAGGCCAGGTGTTGCCCGTCCGCGCCGAGCGCGCTGGACGTGATGCCCTTGGCCAGCAGGTCCCAGCTGAAGTTGCCCTGGAAGATCATGGTGCCGGCCGTCGTGATCCCGCCGGCCAGGGCGAACTGCCCGGCCTGGCCGTACAACGAGGAGTGGGCCGCCGCCAGCAGCTTCTCGGCCGTGGACATCTCGGCCCTGGTCAGACCGGCCCGCAGCGTGGGGGTGGCCAGGCTGCTCAGCCCGCCCGAGGCCAGTCCCATGAGCCCGCCCATGGCGGCGCCGCTCACCGCCGAGATCGCGAGCTGACGGAGATCGATGTCGTCCCTGCGGCCCTGCAGCATCTGTGTGCCCTGGATGCCCAGGTCCATCCCGGTCACGATCCCGGCGAACAACAGCATGTTGCGCCGGCACTGCCTGGCGATCTGCCCGACCGTCAGCCGGGCGAGCTGCAGCCGCGGTGGAATGAGCGCCAGACTCGCCCCACCGCTGGCCAGGGCCGCGGCCAGCAGATACCCCAGTTGCACGATCAGCAGCCAGACGGTGACCTCGATCATGTACTTGGTGTACTGGATCTGCACGCCCACGCCGTTGAGCGCCACCGCGGTGTCCACGAGCCGCTTGACCGCGAGGGCGATCTGACCGCCCGCCACCTTGCCGACGTGGGCGGCGAAGGCGAGATGGGCCTCCCCGTCCCAGTCCTTGCCGATCCTGCGCGCGCTGCCCGGCAGGTCGGCGCCCGTGCCCTCGACGAGCCGGTGCGCGGCGATCACGCAGGCGTCGGCCAGCCGGAAGCAGCCGGTCTCGTCCCCCTCCGGCCAGTCCATGCCGACCACCCAGCCGATGTACGGCTTGGCGAACTCGGGCACGAGGAACCCGTCGAACCCCATGGACGATCAGTTCCGCGTTGCGGGGGGAGGGTGCTCCGCCGCCTTGTAGTTACGGGCGCTCGTGCTCAGCCCCATGGCGACGTCCTCGAGCTCGTCGATGTACTTCGTCAGGACGTCGAAGATGCCGCGCTCCATCTCGGGCAGCTTCTTGGCCAGCTCCGCGCCGTACTCGTCGTCGCCGAGCGTGTTCCTGTCCCGGTTGAAGGCGGCGCGGAGGTCGGCGCGCACCTGCTCCACGTTCCCCGCGAACAGCTCGTACGTCCTGGCTTCCCGGTACAGCGCCTCCCGCCGCACGGAGTAGCCGCTCACGGGGCCGGCTCCACCGGGCTGGGGAAGAACGCGTCGAGCGTGGCCCGCTCCCCGAAGACCTCCTCGTACGGCATGCCGTCCGGCATGAGGGGGTTCAACAGCTGCCGGCTCTGCTCGGAGACGGCGGCGGTGGCCTCGTTGGCCTGCCGCATGATGGCTTCGGCCAGCTGGGTGGGAGACAGGCTGCGATATGCCCGGGGGTTCAGCTCGACGCCGCGCAACTGGCCGTGGCGGCCGACGGTCACGCTCACCATTCCGTCCGCCGACCGTGCGGTGTGCTCCAGGGCGGAGAGCTCTCCGAATGCTTCACGTACGCGGGCCACCTGCTGGTTGATCTCGCCCGCGAGCGCGCTGACCTCCACCTCGAACGCATCCGCCACAAAAACACCTTTCACCCGCCTAATACCGAAAGGCATCATACGTCACCCTTTTTCGCAGAATTGAGGGTGTCAGCATCGTTTGCCTTCTGTTAACAAAACTGTCATGAGGCGACCGAGTAACGTCCTTCTTCGCGGGGCGCGGCGCTCGTGCGGCAGTGGCGAGCCGGCCGCCGGACGCCCGGCGACCCTGGGCGCGACGTGCCCTTGTCATCGGGTGAGTTCCTCCGCGGCTGCGGGTTCGACCGTGGGAGCCGGCCGGTTCTTCATGGTCAGGGCCAGGAGGATGGCGCCGGCGGTGAACACTGCTGCGACCGTGAAGGCCGCGGTGACTCCCTCGGCGAGGATCTGATGGGCCGGTCCACGCGAAGCGCGCGTGGCTGCGCCGAACACCGTGACGAGGACGGCCAGCCCCAGCGCGCCACCGATCTGCTGCATGACATTGAGCAGGCCGGAGGCGGCACCGGCATCCTCGGCCCGGATCCCGGAGGACAGCACGGTGGTGGCTCCCACCAGCAGGACGCCCATGCCAAGACCCGCCGTCATCATCGGGCCGAGCAGCGCCGTGGCGTAGTCGGACTGAGGCGTCATCCGCGTCATCCAGAGCAGGGCCAGGCTGATCGCCCCGGCGCCGACGCCGATCAGCGTCTTGGCCCCCAGACGCGGCAGCAGCCGGGCCGCCACGCCGGAGGAGACCAGGATCACGAGGGCCAGCGGCACGAAGGCGAATCCTGCCTGCAGAGGGCTGTACCCGCGGACCTGCTGCAGGAACTGGGTGAGAAAGAAGAACATGCCGTTGCCCGCGGCCAGGACGAACAGCAGCACGACGTAGCCGCCGGCGCGGTTGCGGTCAGCGAACAGCCGCAGCGGGACGATCGGCTGCCGGGCACGGGACTCGACGGCCACGAACAGGACCAGCAGGACGGCGGCCACGCCGAGCGCGCCGAGCGCGACCACGTCACCGAAGCCCTGCTCGGCGGCGCGGATGAAGCCGTAGACGAGGGTGGACATGCCGAGTGTCGAGGTCAGCGAACCCGCCAGGTCGAACCGGCCCGGGTGGCGATCGGTCTCGGTGATGAACAGCGGGGCCAGGATCAGCAGGACGACGCCGATCGGCACGTTGACGAACAGCACCCACCGCCAGGAGATCCAGTCGGTGAGCATGCCACCGGCGATGAGGCCGACCGCGGCGCCGGAGCCGGAAACCGCCGCGTAAGCCCCCAGCGCCCGAGCCCTGCGTGCGGATTCCGGGAAGCCTACGGTGATGAGGGCGAGCACGGTTGGCGCGGCGATCGCGGCGCCGACGCCCTGACCGGCACGGGCCGCCAGCAGCGTCCCAGCCGAGGTGGCCAACCCTCCGGCCAGCGAGGCGACGGTGAAGATGATCACCCCGCCGATGAGCGCCCGCCGTTGGCCGACGATGTCGCCCACGCGACCGCCGAGCAGCAGCAGACCGCCGAAGGCCAGCATGTAGGCATTGAGCACCCAGGACAGGCCGGCCGCGGAGAAGCCGAGGTCGCGCTGGATGTCGGGAAGGGCGATGTTCACCACGTTGGTGTCCAGGATGAACATCGTCTGGCAGATCAGCACGATGGCGAGCACCAGGCCGGGGTGGCGCTGGGGGCGGGAGGCGCCGGCGGGCGCGGGTCCCGCTGTCGCCACGTGCGTGCTGTGTTCGGTCATGGCACTCCTCAGGATGGTACGCAACAAAGCGAGGAAGCTCCTCGTTTTCTGATGGGCTAAGATATGAGGAGGTTCCTCGTTTTGGCAACTGGGTGGAGGGTTCCCCGTGGTGGCTCGATCGACGCAGGCCCGGCCCGCAGGGCGCAAAGACGCGCGACGCAATTACGAGCGGCTCTTGACGACCGCCCGGACGGCTTTCGCCGAGCACGGCGTCGGCGCCTCCTTGAACGACATCGCGCGCACCGCCGGCGTCGGCAACGTGACCCTCTACCGGCACTTCCCGACCCGCCAGGCGCTCCTGGAGGCACTGCTGGGCGAAAGCCTGCGTGGCCTGAAAGCCCGCTCGGACGAGCTGCTCGCCTCCCCGTCCCCGCACCAGGCCCTGGCCACCTGGATGACGGCCGCGGTCGAGCACGCCATGGCCTATCGCGGCCTGGTCGACGCCCTCGTCAACAGCCTCGCCGACCCCACGTCCGAACTCCACGCCACCTGCCAAGCCGTCAAGGCCGCCGGGGCGCAACTCCTGACCAGAGCCCAGCACGCAGGGACGATCCGACCTGACATTGACGCTTCCGCCCTTTTCTCCCTGATCGCTTCAGCAGCCTGGGCGGCGGAGCGGACCCCCGCATATCGTGATCAGCTTCTGGCCGTCATGATCGACGGGCTCCGCCGCCGGACGGATGAGCCGATGTGAACCTGCCGGTCCGACGAGGGGGTTGGCGCGAGAGCCGGGCTTCGATCATCTTCCCGGTCTCACCGTCGATCTTGAAATCGCGGCACGTGCTCCGCGCCGGCCCTCTCCGCGCGAGATGGTCGCAGAGGTGGCCCCGGAAGAGGCGGCCATGGTCCACGTTCGGGGCCTCCTGGCCCCGGCCGGTCGTCGCCGTGCTCGTACCCTTCGTACCGGTCGTCGCCGTCGTGGCCGCCCTGCCGTTCGCCGCCCGCAGGAGCGAGCGGGCCTGCGGGTTCCTCACCGAGAAGGATGTCCCCGCCGTCACACGCGCCTCCCCCGAACTGCGCGCGGCTCAGGCGGCGGCCTGGTCGAAGTACGGCGGAGGCGTTCTGCTCAGCCGGTACGGCACCGGCGCCGACCACGAGCGCGGCCGAGGAGTGGGTCGTCCAGGGCTACGCGCCGACTGAAGCGCTCACAGCCGGGCTGTGGTCGTCAGGGTGACAGCGGTCAGCGCGGCGAGCAGGGCCCAGGCGGGCGCGAAGCTGCCGGTCAGGTCCGTGAGCAGGCCGAGCACGGATGGCGCCAGGATGACCGCCACCTGGTTGACGGCCATGGCCAGGCCGAGGGCGAATCCGGTGTGGTCCGGCGGCGCCGATTCGGCGGCGTAGGCGACCCAGGGGCCGTACCAGCCGATTCCGAAGAAGCCGAGCCAGATGAAGACCAGGCAGGCCGCGACGGGAGAACGACCGATCGGCGTCGTCAACACCGTCATGCCGATGATCACGGCGGCCAGGCAGGTCGTGACGCAGGCGTAGCGGCCGGACCTGTGACGGTCGCTCCAGGCCGCCAGGCAGATACGGCCCAGCGCGCCCGCGCACTGGACCGCGACGTAGACCAAGGCCGCCGAGGCGGAGTCCATGGACGTCACCTCGTGCAGGTACAACACCGTGAGAACGCCCACGCCGCCGTGCACCGACACCATGCTCGTACCGGACAAGATGATCTTCTTCATGTACGGTTCGCGGAGCAGCTCCAGCCGCACGCGGGACGTGGCCGGCATTGACGGCCGGTCCGGTGGACGGCGGTAGAAGGCCATGAAGGCGACGGCGCCGGACAACGCGACGAACGCGCCGGCCACGAGCGTCGACCGCCAGCCGAAGGCCGTCGCCAGCACGGGAAGCGCGGAGGCGGCGAGGACGCCGCCGAGCGGAAGTCCCGCCTGGCGAATACCCATGGCCAGACCGCGCTGCGAGGCGTCGAACCAGGACGCCACCGATTTGCTGCCGCCCGGCTGAATGGCGCTGTACCCTGCTCCGGCGATCAGCAGGACGACGAGCAAGGAGGCGTACCCCGGGGCCGCGCCGCCGGCGGCCAGCGCGACGGCGACCACAAGAGCACCGATCCCGACGACCCAGCGTTCGTCGTGGCGGTCCAGCAGTCGTCCCACCACGAGCAGTCCGGCGAGAGGAAGCAACTGAGCCGCCGACTGCAGCAGGCCCAGTTGGGTCGTGTTCAGCTCCAGGTCTCGTCGCAGGTGGACACTCATCGCGCCGATGCCCTGCACGAAGAACGAGGCCGCGGCCTGAGTGAACGTCGCGACACCCAGAATGACCCAGCGGTACCGCGATGTCTTCACGGCTTCCAGCACAACAGGGGATCAGGGTGGTCTGCGAAGCCGAGTTGCCGGTAGAGCGGTTCCGCCTCGCGGGAGGCGGTGAGGTCGACCCGTACGGCGTCGCGGTCGCGGAACCAACCGAGCAGACCGAGCATGATCGCCCGGCTGTGCCCACGCCGCCGGTACGACGGGTCGGTGACCATGCCGATGACGTGGCCGATCCTCCCGTTGCGGGAATGGGGACCGGGGAACCACTGCTCGATCGTCCCGATGCCGCAGGCGGCCAGGCCGGTGTCGCCGTCCACGACCAGGATCTGGCAGTCGGGTTCGGTCAGCTTCTGCCTGAGAACCCGTGCGAGCGTGTCACGCCAGTCGTCACCGGCGTTCGCGGGGTTGAAGAAGTCGCCGCCGAGGTCGTCGAAGAGCAGTGACCGGAGGCGGACAAGTTCCGGAATATCGGCTTCTGTCGCTGTTCGCGTCATGACGTACAGGCTGATGTAATGGGCTTGTGCACCTCAACCCTTACGGCGCGGACGTGGTGAACTTCGCCGCGGAACTGGCGAACCGCCCACCGGCGAGCGCCCATGAACTCGCCGACCGCTGCCGCACGGCCGGCCTGGTGCTGGAACGCCCCGTCGAACCGTCGGATCTCGACCGGACCCTCGCCGTCATCGATGCCTGGACGAAGATCGTCGACGCCCCGGGCGAGCGCGAGAAGGCCGGCCTGGTCAACGAGATGCTGGCCCGGTCGGCCGCCTATCCCCGGCTGACCGACCACGCTCATGGCTGGCACCTGCACTATCGCGACGACCTTCAGCCGCTCGGCGCGGTGCTGTTCGCGCTGATCTCCGTGGGCACGGCGCTGCACCTCGTCAGCCGGGGCATGGACCGGCTCGGACGGTGTGCCGCCGCCGATTGCGAGGCGATCTTCGCGGACACCTCACGCACCGCCCGGCAGCGTTACTGCTCCCAGCCATGCGCCAACAGGGATGCGGTACGCCGCCACCGTGCCCGGCAGTCCACGCCCGGCGCCTGACCGGCCGGCAGGCGACGGCAGCCGGCAGTCGTCGGCCATCTGGCCGACGACGACGCGGGCCCGCGTCAGGGGTGGGCGTGGCGGTTGAGGCCGAGGGTGGCTATGAGGTCCTCGTGGAGCTCGAACCAGACGCGGTGGCAGGAGTCGACGTCGCTGCTGTCGACCCAGGAGCCCTCCCCACCCCGGACGCGCGCCAGGGCCGCGGCGAAGCGGGTGTCGTAGCCGCCGAACCGGGCGAGCACGCCGGCCAGCCGTTCGGCGAGCGGGGCGAGCGCGCGGCCGACGACGGTGAGCTCGTGGAGGATCCGGGCGTCCCAGGCCGGGTCGGAGTGGTCGTTGACGGCGAGCCGGTCGCGGCCGTCGGGCCGGAGTTGCCAGTCGGTGCAGGCACGCAGCAGCAGGGCGTTCAGCGGGAGGAACTCGCCGTAGACCTCGCGGACGACCTCCGCGCCGCCGGCGAGATCGAGCTCGGCGGCGAGCCGGCGCTCGTCCTCGGCCTTGCCCGCCTCGCTCAGCGACCAGCCCCCCGTACCGGCGAACTCGCTGCGCGTCACCCAGCCGCACGCCTGGGCGTCGAGCAGCTCCTCGCGGGTCTCGGCCGTGCCGAGCCCGTACCGCCGGGCGATCATCGGGGTGTCGGCGTAGCCGGTGACACGTACGGCATGCAGGACCAGGAGGTCCTGCGGTGAGTTCCGGGTCATGAGCCCGCCTCCTGTCGCGTCGTCAGGCGGGTGTAGTGCTGCTGGCACGCCTGCGGCGAGTTGAACCCCATGGCCTGCGCCATCTGCGCCCAGGTCAGCCCCGCGCTCCGGGCCGTGAACAGCAGGGCCGACTCGATCGCCTCGACCTCGGCGCGCGCGGCGGGCAGGAAGGCGAGCGCGCTCAGGATGTCCTCCGGTTCGAGGACGGCGCCGCGCCAGAGGGCGAAACGCGCCAGGTCGACCGCCGACGGCGGCACGGGCGGTGGTTGCCACGGGCGGGGTTCGAGAGCGTCCGCGCCCAGGTCCAGCAGGCGGCGGCGGGCCACCGCCTCGCGTTGGGCCTGGAGATGGTCGGCGTTCGTGGTGTGGGAGAGGTCGTGGTTGCGTGGCATGCAGGACATGATTCACAATCGGCGGAACATCGTCAACATTTTGTTGAAAGGCGGGGCGGATGTTCGTACCCCTCAAGGAGGCCGTCGCCGGGACCTGCGGGGGCAAGGCCGGCGCGCTCGGCGCGCTGCTGCGGGCGGGCCTGCCCGTCCCCGACGGCTTCGTCGTCCCGTTCGGCGCCTACCTGGCCGCCGTCAGCGATCTCGACCTCGGGCGGTACGCCGCCGAGCCGGACGCCCAGGACGCGGCCCGCCGGGCGATCGAGGCCGGCCCGGCGCACCCCGGATTGACCGCCGCGCTGGGACACGCGCTCGGCGAACTCGGCGACGCGCCCGTGGCCGTACGCTCGTCGGCGGCGGACGAGGACACCGGCCAGACCTCCGCGGCCGGCCGGTACGAGAGCTTCCTCGCCGTACGCGGGGCCGCCGGGGTCGCCGACGCCGTGCGTGCCTGCTGGGCCTCGTTGTTCTCGCCGCGCGCCCTCGGCCACGGGCCCTTCGACGACCTGAGGATGGCCGTCGTCGTCCAGCGTCACCTGGACGCCGAGGTCTCCGGGGTCATGTTCACCCCCTTCGAGCCGGACGACCCGGCCGAGATCGAGGCGTCCTGGGGCCTGGGTCCCAGCGTCGTCGGCGGGACGGTCACCCCCGACGCCTACCGTGTCGCCGCGGACGGAACGGTCACCCGTACCGTCGCCGACAAACGCACCCGGCTCGATCGGGACGGCGACCGGCTCGTCGTCCGCGACGTGCCCGCCGAGGCCCGGGAACGGCCGGCGATCGACGACGACACCGCCGTACGGCTCGCCGGGCTGGGCAGGCGGATCGCCGCCGAGCGCGGCGGGCCGCAGGACGTCGAGTGGGCGGTCGCCGACGGCCGCATCTGGATCCTCCAGGCCCGCCCGATCACGGCCGCCCTCCCTTCACCGGCCCAGGCAGGTCCGGCAGGCGGCGGGGAACGTGGGGCGGCTGATCGAGATGAGGTGCTGGCGGGGACGCCGGGGAGCCGGGGAGCCGTCACCGGGGTCGCGCGGGTCGTGCGGGGGCCGGACGACTTCGCGCGGGTGCGGCCGGGCGACGTGCTCGTCTGCCCCTTCACCGATCCGGCCTGGACGCCGCTGCTGCGCATCGCCGCCGGCGTCGTCACCGAGACCGGCGGCGTGCTCTCCCACGCGGCGATCGTCGCCCGCGAGCATGCCATCCCCGCCGTGCTCGGCATCCCGTACGCGACGAGCAGGCTCCGCGACGGCGCCGTCGTCACCGTGGACGGCACCGCCGGCACCGTCACGCCGGCGAACGCGTAACCAACCAACCCGGACGAAAGCCACCGACCAACCCGGACGAAAGGAGAAGGGAGGCCGACCCCGTACGGACGCCGCCTCCCGACCGTCAATGGCGACCCGACACCTCTACCTGGCCCGGCACGGCGCCGCCGACGCCTTCGGGCAGCTCACCGACGCCGGCCGCCGGCAGGCCGGCCTGCTGGGCGAACGGCTGGCCGGCATGCCGGTCGACGCCGTGTGGCACTCCCCGCTGCCGCGCGCCGCGGCCAGCGCGCGCGAACTGGCCCGGCACCTCCCCGGTGTGCCCGTGGCCGAGGCCGCCGAGCTCATCGACCAGGTGCCCTACGTGCCCGGCCCGGCCGAGACGCCGCAGTCCTGGGTCGGCTACTTCGACGGCTACGACGAGGCCGAGGCCGCCGCGGGCCACAGGCTCGCCGAGGCCCTGGTCGCCCGGTTCACCGAGGCGCCCGGCCCGGCGGCGGACGCGCCCCCGTCCGACACGCACGAGGTGCTGATCACGCACGCCGGGCCGATCGCCTGGCTGGTACGGCACGCGCTGGACGCGCCGCCGGCCCGGTGGCTCGGGTTGAACAGCGCCAACACCGCGCTGACGATCATCGAGTACCGCACCGGCCTGCCGCCGACGATGGTGATGTTCAACGACCTGAGCCACCTGCCGGCCGACCTGCGCTGGACCGGCTTCCCGCAGGGCATGTGGCCATGAGGCAGGTGGCCCATCACCGAGGTGAACCGGTCAGGAGATGCTGCGCCCTTCCACCGCGTCGAGCACCAGCGGGCTCGGGCCGGCGTCGCCGCGTACGCCGAAGCCGTAGCGGTAGCCGGCCCTGACCTCGGGGTCCGACAGCTTGGGCAGGTGCTCCAGCGTGGCCGCGGTGACGAGCTCCCAGCCGGAGCCGGTGTCGGCGTACATGGCGGCCCGCTCCCCCACCAGCGACAGCGCGAAGCGGCCGCCGTCGGGGATGGTGACGCCCTGCTTGACGCCGAAGACCGCCAGCCCGCCCGGCACCTGCGGGCCGCGTACCTCGAAGCCGGCGAACTTCTGGGTGTTGACGTAGAACGCCGCGATGTCGGTCTTGCCGTCCTTGACCAGGCCCGTGTAGACGGTGTCCATGTCAGTGGAGTCGCCCTGGAACTTCTTGACGGTGATCGCCGTGGCGAACGCCGGGTTGCGCGGCGAGACGCCCGACGACAGCAGCCCGAACCAGGACGCCGACGGGTGCCCGGCCGACAGCGCGCCGCCCGCGTACGTCACCTGCGGCAGTTCCTTGGCCTCCGGCTCCACCCGGTGAGCCTGGTAGTCGCCGGGCCGGTCGAAGCCGTCGGCCAGCTCCTGGTTGGCGAAGGCGTCGGGGGCCGGCGGCACGTACGCGGCCTGCGGCGGCAGCCGGAACGTCACCCGCCGCGCGTCTCCCAGGTAGGCCGCGCACACGACCGGGTACTCCTGGTCGGCAGGCGCGTACGCGGTCAGCGCGGTCTCGAACGTGCGGCTCTCGCCCGTGCGCAGCCCGGTCACCCGCAGCGCGGACGGGTCCACGCCCACGCCGTCGCAGGCGGACAACGTGACCTTGCCGGCCATCGGCAACACGTGCCGGTTGGTGACGGTGAAGGTGACCTTCGAGCCGACCCGGCCGCGCTCGGCGGTGGACGCGCTCACCTCGACGTTGCGCCGCTCCAGGCCGGGCACCGCCGCCGCGGCCAGGCTCAGCCGGTCGAGGTCGTACGAGCCCGCCCAGTCGGAGCCGACCGAGCCGCGTACCCACACCTTGACGCGGGAGATCGCGGCACGTGGGGCCCAGCGGGACAGGTCGAGCGTGAGCCGGTTCCAGCCGAGCGCCGGGTCGATCGTGCCGGTCCCCTCGGCGACCGCGCCGCCGCGACCGTACGCGCGGACCTTGGCGGTGAAGACGTTGCCCGGCTTGAAGCCGGCGGCGGCGTCGGCCGGCACCCGGACCGACACCGACAGCTGCGGCGTGCGCGAGGCGTCGAGCGGCGTGCCGAACAGCACGTCCGCGCCCTTGTACGACTTGGCGTACCGCGACCAGCCGGGCAGGTCGCGGTCGAAGCGCACGCGCAGCGCGTGCCCGCCCTCGACGGCCACCCGCTCGACGGCGGCGGCGTTGTCCGAGGGCCGCCAGCCGCCGGTGTCGGTCTCGAAGCCGGAGATCACCCGCTCGGCCACGGGCCGGGCGCCGAGCTGGGTGCCCGCCACGGCGGGCGGCTTCCTGACGGCCAGCTTGGCGGGGTCGAAGCCGGGGATGACGTCCTTCCAGTCGGAGATGCCGATGATCTTCTTGGCGAACTCGGTCACCTCCAGTGACCGTTCGGTGTCGATGGCGGCGAACACCTCGTGCAGCGGCTTGCGCTCGCCCGCGTTGGAGGGCGCGCTGTGCTCCTCGTCCCATGTCCACAGGCCGAGCCGCAGGCCGCCCTCCTGCTTGTGGTCGACGTGCCGGTGCAGGATGAAGGAGTCGATGCCGTCGGCGAAGGCGATCTTGTAGTAGGCGTAGGCGTAGGCCGCGGCCTGGAGCTCAAGCTCCTTGGCGGAGTAGTCCTGGGAGTTCAGCCCCTGCTCGGAGAGGATCACCCGCCGCCGCTGCCCGCCGTAGGTGAGGTGATCCTGGGCGAGGTAGCGCGGCAGCAGCTCGATGTTCTTGAACGTGATCCGCATCGTGTCGAAGCTGTCCGTGGCGGTCTTGTCGTTCCAGAACGCCGGGTTGAACAGGTTCTCCGGGTAGGGGTGGTAGGCGATGTTCCAGTCGAAGTCACCCTGGCGCTTGGTCAGCGCGTTGAGCCCGTCGACCACGTCGCGGCCCTTGTAGGTGTACTTCGGGTCGTCGTTGGCCGCGCCCGTCCAGAAGTGCGTCAGCGAGGTGTAGACGCGGGCGGCCGCGTCGGCCTTGCGCACGGCCTGCCAGGTCAGCCGCATGGCGCGGGCGTACTGGTCGAGGAACACGTCGCGGTCCTGGCGGCCCATGTTGTACCAGAACTGCTGGGCGTCGATCTCGTTGCCGACGATCCAGCCCCACGCCCGGCCGTAGCGGCCGTCGGCCTGGCTGTAGCGCTGGGCGAAGAACTCCATCGCGGCGGTGAAGTGCGCCTCGCCCTCGGCCGTCTTGGTGTTGAACGCGTACACCGTGCCCTTGCCCAGCTCGGCGTCGGGGTGGATGAGCGTGCGGGCGGCGGAGTTGGGGGCGCCGCTGTTGTAGACCAGCACGATCATGTTGACCAGCACGCCGTTGTCGGACAGCGGCTTGACCTGGGCGTCGAGCCCGGCGACCGCGCCACGGTCGAAGTAGTACGTCTTCCCCTGCGAGACGAACTCGATGGTGTTGCCCGGGGCGCCGGGCCCGGCCGTCATGACCGAGTCGAGCGCCAGGTTGATGCCGGCGTGCTGGACGCCGATCTCCTCGGCGTCGTCGGTCATCTGCACCTGAAGC
Source organism: Nonomuraea spiralis (assembly GCF_014648435.1). Classification (GTDB taxonomy): domain Bacteria; phylum Actinomycetota; class Actinomycetes; order Streptosporangiales; family Streptosporangiaceae; genus Nonomuraea; species Nonomuraea spiralis. The sequence continues at coordinate 38,698 of NZ_BMRC01000005.1, read as the reverse complement.
CCCTTCTTGCCCGGTATCTCGGGATAGGGGGTCCGGTTGGCGGCGGCGAAGCCGAGCTTGTCGGCGTAGTGCACCTCGCCGAGCGGCCCGTCCGCGCCGACCGCGAGGAACTTGTCATAGAGCCGGTCCTGGTCCCCGTCCATCCGGGGCACCTCGACGCGGAACTCGCCGGCCTCGACGGTCGCGACCGGCTTCTCCCCGGCGGGTGTGTCCTGCCAGGTGTCCAGCGCGTACAACTCGGCCGGCCCGGGGGCGGTGCCGGTGACGACGATCGTGCTCTCACCGACCTCGACACCGCTCACCCCGCCAGTCTCAGCGCCGGTTCCCGCGTACGCGGGCCCGCTCACGGCCAGCATCGGCACGGCCAGCGCCAGGGCGATCAACATTCGCATGGTCATCTCCTACTTGGCCCAGTCCTCGTCGCCCCAGGCGTTCTTCTTGATCCCGGCCTCGATGCCGCGCTTCCACCACTTGTCCAGGTCGGTCAGCTCCTCCTCCAGCGAGCGCCGGCCGAGCAGGTAACCGTCGAACACGTCGCGGAAGGAGGTCCCCTCCGGGCCGCCCGGCAGGGCCACCACCCGGAACGGCTTGCCCCACTCGCCCTCCAGCAGCCCGGCGGTCTCGGCCGACGGCTCGACGCCCTCGATGGCGGGCAGGCCGCCGGTCGCGTCCAGCCAGGGCTTGATCGCCGGGGAGCTCATGTACTGCAGGAACTTGACCGCCGCCGCGTACTTCTCGCCCTTGACGGTGGAGGGGATCATGTAGCTGGTGCCGCCGATCGAGGCGCCGTAGCGGGCCGGGGCCTCCGACGACAGCGGCGTGCTCTCCTTGGTGATCGTCGGGAACGGCATCGTGCCGAGCGGGAACTTCGCGTCCGTCTTCAGCGCCTCGACGGCGAAGTCGGTGCCCCACGACATGGCGGCCTTGCCGGAGACGAAGTCGCGGTAGCCCACGGTCGCGCCGCCGTCGGCCACGCCCGTCCAGTTCGGCGTGCCGCAGTCGAAGAACTCCTTGTAGATCTTGAGCGCCTCGGCCACCTCGGGGGTCTTGGTGGTGAGCGTGCCTTCCTTGATGGCCTTGCTCATCGACTTCTCGGTCACGGTCGGCGCCTTGCCGGGCTTGCCGGTGGCGTCGAAGAAGTTCCAGTCGTCGTAGTACTTGTCGATGAGCTGGGTGCTGACCGCCTCCCACGTCCAGCCGGTGGCCAGGCCGCCCTTGTCGAGGGCGACGGGGTCGTAGCCGGCCGCCTTGAGCTTGGCGCAGGCGCCCTTGAAGTCCGCCCAGGTGGCCGGGGGCCCGTCGAGGCCCGCCTTGGCGAAGGCGTCCTTGTTGTAGAACAGGCCGATGGCGACCAGGTTGAACGGGACGTACTCCAGCTTGCCGCTCTCCTTGCTCAGGGCCTTGGAGACGCCGGGGCCGTAGTACTCCTTCCTGAAGACGTCGATCCAGCGCTGGTTGCCCGCCACGTACGGGTTGGGCTTCTGCAGCTCGTCGTCGAGCGCGTGCACCTCGTGGGCCTTGTGCGGCGGCTGGTTGAAGACCAGCTCGGGCGCGGTGCCGGCGGCGAGCTGGGTGGTGATCGTCTGCATGAAGCCGTCGAGGGGCAGCACCTGCGTCCTGACCTCGATGCCGGGTTCGCGCTTCTCGAAGGAGTCGACCAGCGCCTCCCACGCCGGTCCGAAGCTGCTGCCGCTCGCGTTCCACTGGTTGGGGCCGGCCAGGGTGATGGTGACCTTGCCGCCGCCGTCCGGGGCGTCCGTCCCGCCGGTGCCGAGCAGGCCGCAGCCTGTCAGCGCGAGCAGCATGGCCGAGGCCGCGAGCCCGCGCTTGGGGGGTGTTCTCATCGGGATACGGGTCCTTTCTTATTGATACGTTTCAATCGAGCACGCGGCTCACTTGCCGGAGACGATGCCGCCCTGGATACCCGCCAGGAACCACTTGGACAGGAAGGTGAACAACACCACCAGCGGAAGGCTGGCCAGGACGTAACCGGCGAACAGCGGCCCCCATTGCTGGGCGTTCTGGTTGGCGAAGAAGGCCAGCCCCGCGGGGATCGTCCGGTAGGTGTCGGTCTGCACGGTGAGCAGCGGCCAGAAGTAGTCGTTCCACACGCCCAGCACGGTCATCAGCGCCACGGTGCCGATCACCGGCCGGGCCAGCGGCAACATGAAGGCCAGGAACAGGCGGACCCCGCCCGCGCCGTCCACCCGCGCCGCCTCGAAGATCTCCTCGGGGATCTGCGCCATGTACGTGCGCATGACGACGATCCCGAAGACCGTGTTCGCGGTGACGTGCGGGATGATCAGCACCAGCCGGCTGTCGAGGATGCCGAGGTCGCGCATCAGCACGAAGAGCGGGATCAGGCTGGTGATCGAGGGCACCATCAGCAGCGCCGCGACCATCCCGAACAGCACGCCGCGCCCCGGGAAACGGTAGCGGGCGAACACGAACGCCGCGGCCGGGGCCAGCACCATCGTCCCGGCGATGGCCAGCACCGCCACCACGAACGAGGTGAACAGGTACGGGCTGACCTGCTCCCAGGCCGCCGCGTAGTTGTCCAGGTGCAGCGGCCAGGCCGGCGACCAGTAGCTGGCGAAGAACTGCTCGTTGTCCTTGACCGAGGCGGCCAGCATGAACAGGTACGGGAACAGCCCGGCGAACGCCAGCACCGCCAGCACGCCGCCGGCCACCAGGTCGGTCCTTCTGGTACGGCTCACGATCCGGACCTCCTGCCGAGCATCAGCGCGACGAGGCTCACCCCGAGGGTCAGCGCGAACAGCACGGTGCCGAGCGCGGCGGCGTACCCCCAGCTCGTGTCCACGAAGGCGGCGTCGAGCATGCGCAGCACCGGCACCTGCGTGGCGTTGTCAGGCCCGCCGCGGGTCATGATGTGGGCCTGCATGCCGTACTGGAGCACCGAGATCACCGCCAGCACGAACAGCAGCTTGACGTCGCGGAACATCATCGGCAGGTCGATGCTCCAGAAGCGGCGCAGCCGGCCGGCGCCGTCCACCTCGGCGGCCTGGTAGATCTCGGCCGGCACGTTCTGCAGCGCCGACAGGAAGACCAGGAACGGCAGGCTCGCCACCCACGGGAAGCCGATGGTCATCAGCGCGACGAGCGCCGTGCGGGGGTCGCCGATCCAGTTGCCGGCCAGCCCGTCCAGGCCGGTCGCGCGCAGCAGGCTGTTGACGACGCCGTCGCGCGGGTCGTACATGAACTGCCACAGCAGCACGTTGACCACGGCGGGGAAGGCCAGCGGGAGGATGAGCAGGGTGCGGAAGACGAAGCGCAGCCGCTCACTGGACAGCGACATCACCAGCTCGGCGGCCAGCAGCGGGAACACCCACATGAGCGTGACGGCCCAGACGAAGATGATCCCGACGTTGCGGAAGGAGGCCCACCACAGGTCGTCGCCGAGCATCGTCAGGTAGTTCTCCAGGCCGACGAACGGCGAGTCGAAGCCCGGCCGCCACTCGTACAGCGAGTGGATCATGCCGTTCAGCGCCGGGTAGTAGGCGAACGCCGCGAGCAGGGCGAAGGTGGGAAGGAGGACGAGGTAGACGCCCCACGGGATCCGGCGGCGCGCTTTCATGCTGGTCACGATCGAACTGCCTCTCAGCCGTCACAGGGTCCGGAACGCGTACGAGCCGGAGCCGACCCGGTAGACCGCGTCCCCGTCGTCGAGGCGGTCGAAGGTCACGCCCGCCGCCTCGCCGGCCGGCCGGCCGCCCTCGGTCACCCGCTCCGGCGGCGCGGGCACGTGCACCTCGGCCCGGGTGTTGGGCGGCACGACCACGTCCAGGGCGAAGCCGTCGTCGGCCAGCCGCCAGGAGATCTCCACCTGGCCGTGCCGGGTGCGGTGGGCGGTGCGCGCCCAGCCGATCCCGCCGCCGGGGCGGGGGCGTACGACGATGTCGGCGTAGCCGGGCGAGCCGGGGGCGAGGCCGCCGACCGTCCGGTACATCCAGTCGCCGACCGCGCCGTAGGCGTAGTGGTTGAAGGAGTTCATGCCCGGGTCCTGGAGGCCGCGGTGGTGGCTCCAGGAGTCCCAGCGCTCCCACATGGTCGTCGCGCCGCCGTGCACCACCGGGTAGAGCCAGGACGGGAAGGTGTCCTGCGTCAGCAGCCGGTAGGCCACGTCCAGCCGCCCGGTCGAGGTGAGGGCGTCCAGCAGGTACGGCGTGCCGAGGAAGCCGGTCGACAGGTGGCCGCCGCGCGCCTCGATGTCGCGGACCAGCCGGGCCGCGGCCCTCGGCAGCTCGTGCTCCTCCAGCAGCCCGGCCGTGATGGCCAGCACGTACGCGGTCTGCGTGCCGCTCGCCACCACGCCCGGCCCTTCGACGAAGGTGGCGCGGAAGGCCCGCCGTACCCGCTCGTACAGCTCCAGGCAGGCCCGCTCGTCGGCGTCGCGGCCGAGCGCGGCGGCGAGCCCGGCGAGCTGCCGGGCCGACAACGCGAAGATCGCGGTCCCGACGAGCCGTTTGGGGGTCTCGGCGCCGATCGACAACCAGTCGCCGAACCCCTCCTCGGGGAAGATCCCGCCGTCGGAGCGTTTGTCCAGGTACGCCAGCCAGCGCGACATCGGCTCGAAGCAGGCCGCGACCAGCTCCGCCTCGCCGCGCAGCCGGTGCAGCGCCCACGGCAGCTTCACCAGCGCGTCGCCCCAGCCGGGCGAGCCGGCCTCCTTGGGGTTGGGCGACAACCCGCGGCCCGACAACACGTCGGGCACCACGTGCGTGACCGCGCCGTCGTCGCCCTGCGCGGCGATCACGTCGGTCAGCCAGCTCCGCAGGAACGCGGCGGCGTCGTAGTTGAACAGCGCGGTCGGGGCGAAGGCCCAGATGTCGCCGGTCCAGCCGAGCCGCTCGTCCCGCTGGGGGCAGTCGGTGGGGACGGCCAGGAAGTTGCCCCGCTGCCCCCACACGATGTTGCGCTGAAGCCGGTCGAGCCGCTCGTCGGAGCAGGTGAACTCGCCCGCCGGCTCCATCGCGGCGTAGGCCACCCGGGCGGTGACCGCCTCGGGGGCCGCGCGCAGCCCCGAGATCTCGGCGTAGCGGAAGCCGTGGAAGGTGAACCTCGGCTCGAACGTCTCGGCCTCCTCGCCGCGCGGCAGGAACTCGTCGGTCGCGCGGGCCGAGCGCAGGCTGGCCAGGTGGAGCCCGCCGTCGTGGTCGAGCACCTCGGCGTGCCGCAGCACGACCGGGCGGTCACGGGCGGCGCGGCCGGTGAGCCGGACCCAGCCGACCAGGTTCTGCCCGAAGTCGGCGATCCACACGCCGGGCCGCTGCTCCCACAGCGCCACCGGCTCGATCTCCTCGTGCACCCGGATCGGCGGCGCGACGGAGGCGGTCAGCCGGCCCGCGGGCGGGCTCACCGGGACCGCGGGCGCCCAGCCGGAGTCGTCGAACCCGGCCGCCGTCCAGCCGAGCGGCTCGGCGGCCAGGTCCTGGCGCTCGCCGTTCTGCAGGTCGGCGTACCGGATCGCGCCCGAGCCCGCCCGCCAGTCGGCGTCGGTGCTCAGGCGGGTACGGGTGCCGTCCTCGTGCAGGATCTCCAGCTCGGCGCGGAAGGCCAGGCGGCGGCCGTACTGGAAGGAGCCGAACCAGCTGATGTTGCCGGCGTACCAGCCGTCGGCCAGGACCGCGCCGATCGTGTTGTGTCCCTCCGACACCAGGGCCGTCACGTCGTAGGTCTGGTACGTCACCCGGTCGCGGTAGTCGGTCCAGCCCGGGGCCAGATGGTCGGCGCCCACCCGGGTGCCGTTCAGGTGGATCTCGTAGACGCCGAGCGCGGTGGCGTACAGCCTGGCCCGGCGCACCGGCGAGGGCACGCCGAACTCGCGCCGCAGGTACGGGCTCGGCCGGTCGCCGACCGGTTCGCGGCCCAGCGGCGGGTCGCCGTGCAGCCCGACCTCCTCGGCCAGCCGCCAGTCCGCGTCGTCGAACCCGGGCCGCTCGAACCCGTCGCCCGGCCGGTCCTCGGCCCGCCACCGGCCGCCGGAGGTGACGGTCACCGTGCTCTCGCCGGCCACGGGCACGAGCTGCGGGAGCGCCGGCCGTCCCTCGACCACGACCTCCAGCCGTACGCACAGGCCCGAGCCGGTGGCCCTGATCGCCAGCACGTTCTCGCCCGAGGCCACCAGGTCGCCCGCGTCGGCCACGAACGCCCCGTCCCGCCGCTCCCCCGCGACGGGCGTGCCGTTCACGTACGCCTCGATCTCGTCGCCGCCGCCGATCACCAGCCACGCCGACAGCGGCCGGGCGCCGCCCGGCACCGAGAACCGCGTCCTGAACGCCCCGGACGGCGAGTCCGAGGGCCCGAGCGGGCCGGCGACCCAGATGCGTGGCACGTTCTCCAGCGACGGCAACCGCTCGGAACCGGGCACCACCGGGGTGCCGATCCAGCCCGCCATCCATCCGCCGGCCTCGCCGAGCCCGGTCTCGAACCAGTGCGCCGGGCTCCAGCCGGACCACTCACCGCTCTCGTCGGCCACCTTGACCCGCCACTGGTAGCGCGTCCTCGGGCGCAGCTCGGCGCCGCCGTACGGGAGGCCGTAGGTCGCCGCCGAGGCCACGGCGCCGCTGTCCCAGACCGGCTCGGCCCCCTCGTCAACCGGGTCGCACTCCTGCCCCACCACCAGCCGGTACGCGCTCTGGGCCCGTCCCCGTCCGGCCCCGGTGATCCGCCAGGAGAACTCCGGCGCGCTCACGTCGAGGCCCAGCGGTTCGGCCAGTCCTTCCACGCGCATGTCGGTCACGGCGAGATGCATCAGAGGGGCTCCCCGAGTAGTTGAAACATTTCAAGCACTGGGCACGGTAGGCATCCCGAGGTATTCCCGTCAATGCCTCGGAACCAGATGCTCACATCACGGACGTTCGACTGAAACATTTCAACCAGTAGACTGGCAGTCTCTGCCAGGTGATCAGAAGGGGCTGCCCACCGGTGACCGACATCCTCAAGCCGGCCGGGCGCCGCCGGCTCAGCATGGTCGACGTCGCGGCCCATGCCGGCGTGTCCGTGGGAACGGTCTCCAACGTGCTCAACCGGCCCGAGCTGGTGGCCGAGCGCACGCTGCGCCGGGTGCGCGCCTCCATCAAGGCGCTCGGGTTCGTGCCCAGCGCGCCGGCCCGGCAACTGCGCGGCGGCTCCGGCCGGTCCGTGGGCGTCATGGTGCGCGACATCGGCAACCCGTTCTTCAGCGAGGTGCTGCCGGGCATCGAGACCAGGTTGTCGCAGGAGCAGCTGCTCCTGGTGTTGTGCAGCTCCGGCGACTCGGCCGAGAAGGAGGCCCACTACCTGCAGATCCTGGAGCAGCACCGGGTGCCCGGCATCCTCATCACACCCGCCGGGCCCGACATCTCCCATCTGGTGGAGCTGCGGGCGCGCGGCGTCGGCATGGTGCTGCTCGACCGGCCGGGCGCCGACGCCCAGCTCTGCGCGGTGGCGGTCGACAACGTCAGGGGCGGCGAGCTGGCCGGGGCCCACCTGCTCTCGCTCGGCCACCGGCGCATCGCCTTCCTCAACGGGCCGCCGATCGTGCGGCAGTGCGCCGACCGGCGCGAGGGGCTGAACCGGGCGGTGCGCGCCGCCGGGCTCGACCCGGACGAGGTGATCACCGAGGTCACGCTGCCCGCGCTGACGCCGCGCGAGGGCGAGGCGGCGCTGGAGCGGCTGCCCGCGCGCAAGGGGCCGACGGCGCTGTTCTGCGTCAACGACACGGTGGCGCTGGGGGCGCTGCGCGGGCTGGAGCGGCGCGGCGTGCGCGTCCCGCACGACATGGCGGTCCTGGGCTACGACGACGTGGAGTTCGCCGAGCTGCTGTCGCCGTCGCTGACCTCGGTCCGCCAGCCCAAGCACCAGCTCGGCCAGGCGGCGGCCGAGCTGCTGCTCACCGACGCCCGCGGCGACGTGAACCACTGGCACCAGGAGATCGTCTTCCAGCCGGAGCTCATGGTCAGGGCGTCGACCGTCCCTCAGTGACGTTTCAAATCGGGCTGCCGCAGGAAATCGGGTCTTGCTCGGCGGGCTTCTGGGCCTCATTGTTGAGACGTTTAAATCCAGGAGGTCCCATGCGTTGGGTTGCCCGTCTCGCCGCCGCCCTGTTACTGCTCCTTCCCGCCGCTCCAGCCGTCGCGGCCGCCGCGCTGCCGTACCCGGTCCGGTCCGACTACCGCATCAAGGGTCTGCAACCGGATTTCTGGCCCGACAAGAACGAGATCGCCGGCAACAACGCCGGCGGCGTCGCCATGAACCTCATCTGGGCCGAATGGGAGCCCAGCGTAAAGGCGCCGCCGTGCGCGGCGGGCGCGCAGGAGTTCGGCGGTCGCTGCTACACCGTCAATTCCGCCGTCGACGCCGCCATCAAGGACTGGACCGCCCGCGGCCTCGTCGTCACCGCCGTCGTGTACGGCACCCCAGCCTGGGCGCGCGGCACCCGTCCCTGTACGCCGGCCGCCCCCGGGTTCGAGAAGTTCTGCGTGCCCGACGACCCCGCCGAGTACGGCCGCTTCGCCGGCATGCTGGCCCAGCGTTACGACGGCCAGCACGGCAACGGCCGCATCGCGGACTTCGTCGTCATGAACGAGGTCAACAGCAACACCTGGTTCGACATCGGCTGCGGCCAGGGCACGGCGTGCGACACCACCGCCTGGCTGGACGCCGTCGCCGCGAACTACAACGCCGCCTACGACGCGGTCATGGCCCAGCAGTCCACGGCGAAGGTCCTCACCTCGCTCGACCACTACTTCGGCACCGCCTACGACCAGCCGGCCGCCTACGAGGCCAAGCTGTCGGGCATGACCGTGCTCAAGGGCCTGGCCGCGCGGGCGGGCAACCGGGCCTGGCGGGTCGCCTACCACCCCTACCCGCCCGACCTGCTGGCGCCCGGGTTCTCCGCCGACGACTTCCCGCGCGTCACGTACGGCAACATCGGCGTGCTGGTGGGCTGGCTGCGGCAGCAGTTCCCGAACACGCCCTCGGCCTGGCAGGTGCAGCTCACCGAGAGCGGCGTGAACTCGTTGTCGCCCTCGTCGGAGGCGGCGCAGGCGTCCCAGCTGTGCAACACCTTCCGCAATGTCCTCGGCACGCCGGGCATCGAGAGCTACATCTGGCACCGCATGAGCGACCACCCGGACGAGACGGCCGCCGGCCTGGGCGTGGGCCTGCGCCGTACCGACGGGTCGGCCAAGCCGGCCTGGGCCACGTGGGCGCTGGCCAACCGGGCCGACCTGTCGCCGCCGCAGCTGTCGTGCGGTTTCGAGCTGCTGCCCCACACCCAGCTTCGCCGCGGCTACCAGTCGAGCAAGGGGCACGTCGCCAGCTCCCGGCTGCTGCCGCCCGGCTTCACCCAGGAACGCGTCTGGAAGCTGCTGCGCAACCAGGCGGCCGGCACCGTGCCCCTGTACGAGTGCAAGGTCGGCGCGCACACCATGCTCACCCGCGACCCCGGGTGCGAGGGGCAGTTCCCGATGGGCCCGGTCGGGCACATCTACACCAGCCAGGTGTCCGGCACCGTCCCGCTGTACCGGTGCCGGGCCGCGAGCGGTGACCACCTCGTCACCGACCAGTCGACCTGCGAGGGCCTGACCCGCGAGCAACTCCTCGGCTACGCCCTGACCTGACCCCGACCTGGCTGACCGGGCCGGTGGCCGTCCGCGCGACGGCCACCGGCCCCGCGGCTACCCGGTCTTCCCGGGTGTCGCGGGGCGGATCAGGGTGAGGTCGTCGACGTCGAAGTTCGCCCCGGTGAACACCAGGTACAGCCGGGCCGCGCCGGCCGGGACGCCGGTCAGCGCGGTGGAGACGTCGGCGTAGGACTCCCAGCCGCCGGTGTTCGGCACGGTGACCGCGCCGAGCACCGGGCCGGTCGGGGACCCGGCGCGGATCTCGAAGCCGCCCGACGGTCCGGGCGAGGCGACCCGGGCCCTGACTGCGGTGACGCCGGTGAGGTCCACGTCGTAGGCCGCCCAGTCGCCGGGGTTGACGTAGCCGAGCACCGTGCCGCCGTGCGCGGGCGCGTGCGGGTAGGTGGCCACGCCGCTGGCCTGCGCCCAGGTCTCCGCCTGGACGACGGTGTCGCCGGTGGGCGGGCCGAGGTCCTTGATCCGGATGTTGCGGAACGCCACCTCGTCGCCGTCGCCGTGGTTCTGGATGCCGATGTGCCCGTTCCTCAGCGAGCGGGCGGGGTCGGTGTTGGTGAAGTCGTTGATCCGCACGCCGTTGAGGAAGACCTGGAGACGCTCGCCCTCGACGCGGATCTCGTAGGTGTTCCACTGCCCCGGCGGGTTCAGCGCGGCGTCGCGGGCGGCGGTGTCGGCGGCCTTGAACCCGTAGACCGAGCCGGTGGTCCGGTCGGGGGCGTCGGTCGCGTCGATCTGGATCTCGTAGCCGTTGTCCACCGCCGACGCCGGGTCGGTCGAGGGCGGGAAGCCGACGAAGACGCCGGAGTTGTCGTCACCGGCCAGCTTCCAGTCCAGTTTGAGGGAGTAGGAGGTGGTGTACTCCTTCGCCTTGTACCAGAGCAGGCCCATGCCGCCCTGCGAGGTCAGCGTGCCGCCGGCGTTGGCGAAGCTCCCGGGGCCGGCCTGCTCCCAGCCGGTGGTCGAGCCGTTGTAGAGGGCGGTGTACCCGCTCTCTGGGCGGCAGTCGGCCTTCGCCTCGCCGGTGGCGTAGGCCAGGCCGCCGCGCAGGTGCTGCCGGAAGGCCGGCTCGGCGAAGGACTCCGCGGTGTGCCCGCCGCCGGTGTAGAAGGACCGCCCTCCGTCGTACGGCTTGCACCAGGCGATCGGGTGGTCGGCGCCCATCGTGCCGCCCGAGTAGGTGGACTCGTCCAGGGTGGCCAGCACGTGGGCGCCGGTCCTGGCGTTGGTCCGGTAGTCGTACCATTCGTCCGTACGCTGCCAGGCGGCGTCCAGGTGGGCGGTGGCCGGGTTCGCCCGGTCCTCGACCTTGACCGTCGCCTTCTGCACGGCCGGGTGGGCGGCGAACCAGGCGCCGACGAGGCCGCCGTACCAGGGCCAGTCGTACTCGGTGTCGGCCGCCGCGTGCACGCCCGCGTAGCCGCCGCCCGCCTTCACGTACGTCTCGAACGCGGTCTGCTGCGCGGCGTCGAGCACGTCACCGGTGGTGTTGAGGAAGACGACCGCCTTGTAGGCGGCCAGGTTCGCCGCCGTGAACGCGCCCGGGTCCTCGGTGGCCGTCACGGTGAACCCGAGTTCCCTGATGGCCTGCACGCCCGCGGCGATCGAGTCGTGCCGGAACCCCGCCGTACGGGAGAAGACCAGGACGGCGGCGCCCCCGGCGGCGGGGGTCGCCGTCGTGAACCTCTGGCTCGCGCCGCCGGTGCACGCCCTGATGACGAGCTGGGCCGGGTCGGCGGCGTCGAGGCACTTGCCGAGCGCCTTCAGCGCGCCGCCCTCGGCGGTCCACTTCTGCGCGCCGGTGCCGTTGCAGGTCCAGATCTGCACCTTGGTGCCGTCGGCGCTGTTGGCGCCGGCCACGTCGAGGCACTTGCCGAGCGCCTTGACGGTCTGGCCGTCGATGAGCCAGCTCTGGGCGTTGGTGCCGTTGCAGGTGTAGAGCTGGACCTTCGTGCCGTCGGCGGTGGCGGCTCCGGCGACGTCCACGCACCTGCCGTCGGCGGCGTGGATCGGGCCGACGGCCAGGGCCGCCTTGTCCAGGGTGAAGTCGTCGAGGTCGAACAGCGCCCCGGCGCCGCCGGTGAAGACCAGGTAGAGCGTGGTGGTCGCGGCCGTCGCGCCGCTCAGCGGGGCCTGCACGTCGGTGAAGGTCTCCCAGCCGCCGGTCACCGGGACGTCGGCCTTGCCGAGCAGGGGTCCGGTCGGCGAGCCCGCGCGCACCTCGATCGAGCCGCCGGCGCCGCCCGAGGAGACCCGCGCCCTGAACGTCCTGGCATCGTCGAGCCGGTAGGGCTGGAAGGCGATCCAGTCGCCGTTGTGCACGTCGCCGACCGTCTTGCCGCCGTGCGCGGCCGCCTTGGCGATCTGCGAGACGCCGGACATCGTCGCGTAGTGCTCGGCCTGGCGGTGGCGCGGCTGGAGGATGTGCTGGGTGTGGGTGGTCAGGCCGCCCTTGTCGGTGTATTCGGCGTCGAACACGGCGAAGATGTTGGCCGCGTCGTCGTGCTCGCCGTCGGCCGGGATCGTCAGCTCGCCCGAGCAGCCGTTCTTGGAGGTGATCTGGTGGCCGTGGCTGTCGTGGCCGAGCACGTACGTCATCTTGACCTTGGCGCAGTCGACGGCGGTGTCCTCGGGGTCGGTCACCGTGATCGTGAACGGCACGGTGTCACCCCAGGTGAACAGCGTTCCGGGGGCGGGCGTCCCGATGGTCACGGTGGGGGCGGTGTTGCCGGCCGTGATGACCACACTGGCCGTGCCGGCGTTGCCCTGCGGGTCGCGTACGGTGAGCGTGGCGGTGTACTCGCCCTCGGTGGTGTAGGTCTTGGCGGGGTTGGCGGCGGTGGAGGTGCTGCCGTCGCCGAAGTCCCAGGCGTAGGTGAGGGCGCCGCCCTCGGGGTCGGCGGACCCGGCGCTGGAGAACGCCACGGTGAGCGGGATCTTGCCGGAGGTCCTGTCCGCCCCGGCGACCGCGACCGGCGAGCGGTTCCTGTCCTTGATGTACTCGACGCGGTAGAGCGCGGAGTTGGCGTCGCCGCCGAAGTACCCGGAGCCGTAGTCGAGGACGTAGAGCGCGCCGTCGGGTCCGAACGCCAGGTCCATGACCTGGGTGCCGGTCCAGGGGAAGGCCGCGATCGCGCCGCGCGAGCCGTCGGCGGCCACGTCGATGGCCTTGATCCACTTGCGGCCGAACTCGCCGGCGAAGAAGTGCCCGTCGAGGTCCTGGGGGAACTTGACGGCCGAGTTCAGGGCGGCGTCGTAGCGGTAGACCGGGCCGCCCATCGGCGACTCCGAGCCGCCGCCGAACTCGGGTGGCGAGCCGGCGTCGCCGCCGTACCTGATCCAGGCGGCCTTGGCGGGCGGGAGCTTGGCCAGGCCGGTGTTGCGCGGCGAGTCGTTGGCCGGGCCGCCCGCGGCGCAGTCGTACTTCTGGCCGGAGGGGCCCGAGGGGAAGGTGTAGTCGTTGTAGGTCTCGGTCAGGGTGTTGGTCCCGGTGCAGTACGGCCAGCCGTAGTTGCCGGGCCCGGTGACGCGGTCGAACTCGACCTGCCCGGCGGGCCCGCGGTTGGGGTCGGTGCTGCCGGCGTCGGGGCCGTAGTCGCCGACGTAGACCACGCCGGTGGCCTTGTCCACGGTCATCCTGAACGGGTTGCGGAAGCCCATGGCGTAGATCTCGGGCCTGGTCCTCGCGGTGCCCGGCGGGAAGAGGTTGCCCGCGGGGATCGTGTAGGTGCCGTCGGCCGGGTTCACCTTGATACGCAGGATCTTGCCGCGCAGGTCGTCGGTGTTGCCGGCGCTGCGCTGGGCGTCGTAGACGGGGTTGCGGCCGGGCCGCTCGTCGATCGGCGCGTAGCCGGCCGAGTCGAAGGGGTTGGAGTCGTCCCCCGTCGACAGGTACAGGTTGCCTTGGGCGTCGAAGTCCATGTCGCCGCCGACGTGGCAGCACATGCCGCGGTCGGCGGCCACGTCGAGCACGGTCCGCTCGGAGGCCGGGTCGAGCGTCCAGTCGGCCTTGACGGTGAACCTGGCCAGGCGGTTGACGCCCTGCCAGGCCGACCAGTCCGTGCCGGTCGCGGGCGCGTCGCCGGCCGGGGTGCTCAGGCGGGGGGCGTAGTAGAGGTAGATGGTCCGGTTGGTGGCGAAGCCGGGGTCGGCGGCGACGCCCTGCAGACCCTCCTCGTCGTGGGTGTAGACCGGCAGCGCGCCGACCACGGCGGTCTGGCCGCGGGCGTCGGTACGCCGCAGCGTCCCGTCGCGCGCGGTGTGCAGCACCGACAGGTCGGGCAGCACCGCCATGGTCATCGGCTCGCCCATCTCGGCGACGCCTTTGGCCAGCTCGACGCGCTGGTAGTCGGCCGGGTCGATCGCGGCGTGGGCCTGTGCGGGCGCGGTCACGGTGAGCGTGGTGAGCACGGTCGCGCCCGACATGGCCAGGAGTAAGGCGCTGGTTCGCGCCACCCATCGGGAGGCACGGCTGAACCTGCTGGGGGACATCGCGGAGGTTCCCTTTCCTTGGGGGGTGGGCCGGGAAGGAACGGCTTCCATTGGCTGACGATCGAAGAACCTTCGTAAATCCGGAGATTAGAACCGGCTTTTGATGATTGTCAACGAAAGTCCGCCAAGTCCAAGACGTAACGGTCCTCCGGAACGACGAAGGCCGCCCCGGCCCTGGACGAGGGCGGGGGCGGCCTTCTGGACGTTCAGCCGGCCAGGCTGCTGTCCACCGCGTCGGGGGCGAGGACGTTCTCCAGCACCATGACGGCCGCTCCCACGACGCCGGCCCGGTCGCCCAGCTCGCTGACCTGGATGCGCAGGTGCTGCGTGGCCAGCGGGAGCGAGCGCTTGTAGATCGCCTCGCGGACCCCGGCGAGCAGATGTTCCCCCGCGTCGGCGAGGTCGCCGCCGATCACGATCGCCGCCGGGTTGAAGAAGTTCACGATCGTGGCCAGCACGTCGCCGATCTCGCGGCCCGCCTGGCGGACGAGCTGGGCGGCGTCGCGGTTGCCCGCGCGCAGCAGGGTCACGACGTCCCGGCCGCCCTGGGCGGGCACGCCCGTCGAGGAGATCCGGGCGGCCAGCGCGGCCCCGCCCGCCAGGGCCTCCAGGCAGCCCACGTTGCCGCAGTGGCACAACACGTCGTCGCCGGCGGTGGCGACGCGGATGTGCCCGATGTCGCCGGCCGCGCCCTGGGCTCCCCGGTGGAGGCGGCCGTCGGAGATCACGCCGCAGCCGATGCCCGTACCGATCTTGACGAAGACGAGCTGGCCGGCCTCCTGCCGGCCGGCCCGCTGCTCGCCGAGCGCCATGATGTTGACGTCGTTGTCGACGAAGACCGGCGCACCCAGCCGCTCCCCCAGCCACTCGGGCACCGGGAAACGGTCCCAGCCCGGCATGAGCGGCGGGTTGACCGGACGTCCCGTGGAGTACTCGACGGGCCCCGGCAGGCCGATGCCCGCGCCGCACACGTCGGCCAGGTCGCGCCCGCTCTCCTCCAGCAGCTCGGCGAACGTGCGCGCGAGCCGTCCGAGCGTCGCCTCCGGGCCCCGGCCGATCGGCACGTCGGCGGTCCGCTCGGCCAGCACCGCGCCGCCGAGGTCGGTGAGCGCGACCCGCTCGTGCATGACCCCCAGGTCGGCGGCCAGGACGAGCCGCGCCGTACGGTTGAAGGCGAACATCGCCGCCGGACGCCCGCCCGAGGACACGACGTCGTCGGCGGGCAGCACCCAGCGGTGGCGCAGCAGCGCGTCGAGTCGTTGCGAGACCGTGGAGCGGGCCAGGCCGGTGAGCTGAACCAGCTCGGTCCGGGTGCGCGGGGGTCCCTCCCGCAGCAGGGAGAGCAGCGCGCCGGCCCCCGCCGTCGCGCCGTGGAGCGTGTCCAGAGTCAACACCAGCCTCTCCGCCGATGACGGCAGCCACTTCAGAGGCTTCCAAGTCTATCTACGACGGCAAAACCCGAACTTATGGCTGACCATCGGCATAAGTGAGGGAGCTAGGACGCCAGCGGGAGCCGCAACACGAACCGGGCGCCGTCCGGGTGGTCGGCCACGAAGAGGTCGCCCCCGTAGGCGTGGGCGATCTCGCGGGCGATCGGCAGGCCGAACCCGGAGCCGCCGGAGTCCAGGGCGCGCGCCTGGTCCTGGCGGTACAGCCGGTGGAAGATGCGCTCCCGCTCCTCGCGCGGGATGCCCGGCCCGTCGTCGACGACCTCCAGCACCGCGTACGGCGCGGCGGCGGCGACCACGAACTCGATCCTGCTGGTGGTGTGGCGCTCGGCGTTGGCCACCAGGTTGGACAGCAGCCGGGCCAGCCGCACCCGCGAGGCCCGGACGACCACGTCCTGCTCCAGCCGGGTGACGACGGCGGCGCTGGGCGGGTGGGTGTCCAGCTCCTCCACGACCAGGCGGGCGAGGTCGACGAGATCGGCGCCGGGCGGCGGGGCGGTGTACAGGCGGGCCAGGGCGAGCAGGTCGCCGACGATGTCGTTGAGGCGTTCGGCGTCCCGGCGCAGGCTGTGGAGGGTCCGGCGCAGGTCGGCTTCGGGGTCGGACAGCGCCTCCTCCAGCTCGGTCAGCAGGCCCGTGATGGGGTTGCGCAGGTCGTGGGCGGCGTCGAACACGAACCGCTGCTGGTGCTCGATCGTCTCGTGCAACATCGAGACCTTCTGCTGCTCCTGGCGGTAGGCCTGGTGGAGCAGCGCGTTCGGCTTGAGCGGGCCGGAGACGCGCCCGCCGGGCGGGACGTTCGCGGGTCGTCCGCGTTCGAGGGCACCGGTGATCTCGCCGAAGACGACGACGATCGTGCGCACCTCCCCCGCCGGGTCGAGCACGGGCGCGTTCGTCAGGCGCCAATGGCACTGGTCGGGCGGCTCCCAGTCGTGCCGCAGCAGCGGTACGACGTCGCCGACGCCCGTACCGGCCACCCGCTCCAGCGAGGCGCGCAGCTTCGCCGCCCCGGACCCGCTCAGGTCGCCGAGGACCGGCGGCTCGCCCAGCAGGCCGCGGCCGACGATCTCCTCCCGGTCCTGGCCGGTCATCCGCAGGTACGCGTCGTTGACGGCGAGCACGACCTGCCCGCGCGTGAGCACCACGCAGGGACACGGCAGTGCCTCGAATGCCGCCTGGTAGTCGACCGACGCTCCCATCACCGGGTCCCCCTCAGCCGCCATCTACCCTCACAGGGCCCTTGACATGCGGGAACGCCCTCCGATTGTCATTCTCATTCTCGATAGTGATAACGTGTCCAACGTGAGGATCTCGACAGAGCGCTGGGCCGAGCTGGCGCTGCATCCCGTGCGCATCCGCATCCTGCGCGCCGTCGCGGGCGGCCACCGTACGGCCTCCGACCTGGCGGGCCTGCTGCCCGACGTGCCGCAGGCGACGCTCTACCGGCAGATCTCGACGCTGGCCAAGGCCGGGCTGCTGGAGGTGGTCGAGGAGCACAAGGTCGGCGGGGCGACCGAACGGGTGTACGCGGTGCCCGAGGGCGGCCTCACCCCGTCCCCCGAGGCGCTGGCCTCGGCGACCCCGGACGATCACGCGCGGTGGTTCACCGCGTTCGCCGGGAGCCTGCTGTCGGAATTCTCGCGCTACCTCGACCGGGATCACGTCGACCTGGCGGCCGACGGCGCCGGCTACCAGCAAATGGTGCTGCACCTGGACGACGAGGAGTTCATCGCTTTCGCGCAGGGGTTCGCCGAGCTGGTGCGGCCGCTGCTGGCGAACGAGCCGGGAGGAGGGCGTACGCCACGGCTGCTGGCGACGGTCCTGCTCCCCCTGAAGGAAGGCTGAGCTGTGGCGACGGTAATGGTCAACGAGGGTCGGGTCACCATCGGACTCGGCCGCTGGGAGCGGCTGCTCGCCGGTCGCGGCGGGTACGTCTTCCCGCTCGCGGCGGTGCGGGAGGTGCGGGTCGCCGGGGAGCCGCTGCGCGTCCCGCGCGGCGCGCGGCGGGGGCTCGCCGTGACGGGCCACACCAAGATCGGTGTGTGGGGCCTGTACGGCGGCCCGCGGCAACTCGTGTCGGTCACCCGCGGCGTCCCGGCGGTGCATCTGCTGCTGGACCGCGCCGCGGCCGGCGGCGAGTTCGACGAGGTGGTCATCTCGCTCCCTGACGCGGCCCGGGTCGCCGCGACACTCCGGGCCGTGGTCGCGTGACCGGCGTCGAGGTCCGCGACCTCACCAAACGGTACGGCTCCCTGACCGCGGTCGACGGCCTCAGCTTCACGGTCAGGCCGGGCGCGGTCACCGCGTTCCTCGGCCTGAACGGGGCCGGGAAGACCACGACGATGCGGATGATGGTCGGCCACGTCACCCCCACGCGCGGCGGCGTGACCATCGGCGGGCGGCGTTACCGCGACCTGCCGCGCCCGACCACGGTGGTGGGCGCGATGTTCGACGCCGCGTCGTTCCATCCCCGGCATTCGGTCAAGGACCATCTCCGGATATATGCCGCGATGGGCGGTCATCCTGACGGGCGGGTCGACGACCTGCTGGGCCTGGTGGGCCTGGCCGGGGCCGCCGGGCGGGCGACGGGCGCCCTGTCGACCGGTATGCGGCAGCGGCTCAACCTGGCCACCGCCCTGCTCGGCGACCCGCGCGTCCTGCTGCTGGACGAGCCGGGCAACGGGCTCGACCCCGAGGGGGCGGCCTGGTTGCGCTCGTTCCTGCGCGGGCTGGCCGCCGAGGGCCGTACGGTCCTGGTGTCCAGTCACGTGCTGGCCGACGTGCAGCAGGTCGCCGACGACGTGGTGGTCATCGGGCGAGGGCGGCTGCTGGCCGCCGGACGCCTGCGGGAGTTGTGCGGCGCCGAGCCGGACGTGCTGGTACGCACCCCCGACGCCGCCGGGCTGCGCGCGGTCCTGGTGGCCGAGGCCGAGCTGGTGGAGCTGACCGGGCCGCACGACCTGCGGGTCCGCGGCCTGGCTCCGGCGCGGGTGGCCGAGCTGGCCGCGGCCCACGGGCTGCCGGTCCACGGCCTGACCGCCGAGCAGCCGACCCTGGAGCGGCTGTTCCTCGGGCTCACCGGGGCGGCGGCATGAGGGCCTTCGTCCGGGCGGAGTTCCGGCGGCTGCTGGCCACGCGGATGTGGTGGGCCATGCTGCTGGTGGCCGTCCTGCTCGGGGGCGGGCTGATCGGGCTGCTGGCCGTCGTCGGGCCGGAGAACTTCGAGCCGCCGATGCCGGGGCTGCACACGGAGGCGGGGGTGCGGGCCGTCCTGGGGTTCCTCGGGTTCACGGCCTTCGTCCCGGCCGCGGTCGGCACGCTCGCCGTGACGTCGGAGTACCGGCACCGCACGGTGAACTTCACGTTCCTGTTCGCGCCGGACCGGTGGCGGGTGCTGGTGGCCAAGCTCGTCGCCTACGCCGTGGCGGGCCTGGCGTACGGGCTGGTCCTGGCCGGGTCGGCCGGCGCGGCGCTGTTCGGCGCGGCCGCGGCCCGCGGCGTCGGGCTCGGGCTGCCCGCCGCGACGATCGTGGAGCTGCTGGCCCGGCTGGCGGTGGCGATGGCGGTCTACGTGGTGCTCGGCGTGGGGATGGGCGCGCTGCTGCGCCACCAGGTCGCCGCGCTGTGCGTGGTGATCGGCTACCTGTACGGCGGGGAGCTGCTGCTGATCATGATCCCCGGGGTCCGGGAGCTCTACCCGTGGCTGCCCGGGGGCGCGACCTCGGCGCTGACGGACTTCACCGCCGTGGCCGACGCGCTGGCCGCGCAACTGTCCAGCGAGCCGGTACGGCTGCTGTCCCCGGCGGCCGGAGCCCTGGTCCTGCTGGCGTACGCGGTGCTGGCGAGCACGGCAGCCGTCCTGCGACCGTTGCGCCGCGACGTGGCCTGACCGGGAACATTCGTCCAATCCGGCGGGCGGCGGGGGCGGCCACAGTGTCGTCATGAAGACTTCCCTAGAGGTCCACACCTCCGCCGTCCGGACGGGCGCGCGGCGCGCGGGAGGGCGGCGCAGGCGCCGGCTCGTCGTCGCGGGCGTCCTCCTGGCCGTCGCCGGGCTGCTCCTGGTGAACACGCTGACGGTGTCGGGCCAGGAGGCCGCGGCCACGGGCGAGTCGATCGTGCCCGTCGACGGCGGTGGCCTGTACGTCCGCCAGGACGGCCCCGCCGGCGCCCCGGCGCTCGTGCTGATCCACGGGCTGGCCGGATCGACCCGCTGGTGGGACGCGGTCGTCCCGGAGCTGGCGCGCTCGCATCGTGTCATCCGGATCGACCTGCTCGGCCACGGCCGGTCGGCCAAACCGGCCGGCGGCGGCTACACCATCCCGGAGCAGGGCCGCCGGGTCGGCGCGGCGCTGGACCGGCTCGGCGTGCGGCACGCCGTCGTGGCCGGCCACTCCACCGGCGGCT
Organism: Nonomuraea spiralis; assembly: GCF_014648435.1. GTDB lineage: Bacteria > Actinomycetota > Actinomycetes > Streptosporangiales > Streptosporangiaceae > Nonomuraea > Nonomuraea spiralis. The sequence goes on along the minus strand of NZ_BMRC01000005.1, from coordinate 18,711 downwards.
CGGTCGCCACGTCGCTCGCCGAGCAGCGGCCCGGCCTGGTGAGCGCGCTCGCCCTCATCGACTCCGGGCCCCGCCTCGACGCCTTCATCTCGGACGGGTTCGTCGGACAGTTGCTGTTCGTGCCCGTCGCCGGGCAACTGCTGTGGCGCCTGCGCACCGACGGGATCCTGCTCCGGGGGCTGGAGACCGCGTTCAGCCGACCCGGCTACCGGATCCCGCCGCAGCTCGTGGAGGACGTACGCGGCACCACCTATCACTCGCTCACCAGCACCTCGCAGGCGGCGGACGCCTACCTGCGGCAGCGCCCGCTGCCCGACCGGCTGGCCGTCCTCGGCAAGCCGCTGCTGGTGATCTTCGGCCAGGACGACCGGAGATGGCGCTCGGCCTCGGCCGCCGGCTACCGGGCGGTCCCGGGGGCCACCGTCGAGCTGCTGCCCGGGGTCGGGCACTCCCCCATGCTGGAGGAACCGTCCCGGACGGCGGCCTCTCTCCTGGCCTTCACCACGGCCCACGACGTCCGGGCGGACGCGACGGCCGGGTGAGCCACGGGCGCGAGGGCCGGGTGCGGTCCTCACGCCCGTGGCCGGGGATCAGAACAGGCCGCCGAGGAGGTCGTCCAGGCCGCTCTGGTCGATCCAGCGGGTGACGCGGGCGCCGGTCTCGGCGATCGTGCCGGTCCGCGTGTTCTCCGGTTCGACCTTCTCGGGTCTGAAGATCTGCTTCTCACCCTGTCCGGAGCCGCCGGGCCTGGTCAGGCTGGGCGGCGGCGGCCCGTCCGGGTACATCCTGCCGTCGCGGTAGACGGTGTAGGACTGCGTCGGCTGCCTGGTGCCGTCGTTCCGGTAGACGTGGCTCGGACGCGGCTGCGCCGGCTGCCTGCTGGCCTTCGGCGGCGACTGCCGCTGCACCGCTCTGTGGCTGGTCGGACGGCGTGCCGGTCGCTGTGCGGCCTCGGCGCGCCGGGCCCGCTCCGCCCGGTAGCGGTTGCGCGCCCTGGCCGCCGCCGAGGCCCGCCGCTTCGCCGCCGCCTCGGCGGCCTTCCTGCGTGCCTCTCTCCTGGCCGCCGCTGCGGCCCTTCTCCTGGCCACGGCCGCGGCCGCCTTCTTGGCCTTCTCCGCGGCCTTCTTCCTGGCCGCGGCCAGCGCCTTGCGCTTGGCCGCCGCCGCGGCCTTCTTCTTGGCCGCCTCCAGCGCCTTCTTCCTGGCCAGCGCCGCCGCCCGCCGCTTGGCCGCCGCGATGGCCGCGCGCCGCGCCGCCGCCCGCGCCGCCGCGAGCGCCGCCCGCCGGGCCGCCGCCTGGGCCAGCTTCCTGGCGATGATGCGGGCCGCGATCCGCGCCGCGATGCCGACCGCGATCCAGAACAGCTGGCCGTCGGGGTCGCTCATGGTGACGGGGCTGTTGTTGGCGTAGGCGTAGGCGTTGAGCTGCTGCGGGTCCTCCTCGTCGATGATGGGGTCGACCGACAGGAAACGGCCGTTCTTGGGGTCGTACTCGCGGGCGCCCAGGTGGACGAGCCCGGTCGTCGGGTCCTGGGTGCCGCCGACGAAGGCCCGTTGTCCGGGCCACCATGGCGGCGGCGACCCCCGGTCCTCACCGAACGGCGTCATCCGCCGTACGGCCAGCTCCCCGGTGCCGCCGTTCACCGCAGCCTGCGCGGTGCCCTGGTGGTCGGCCGCCAGGAAGTAGACCTGGTTGTCCGGCGTACGGACCGCGATCGGCTCGCCGTTGATGGTGTAGTAGCGGGTCTGCTCGACGGCGTCCTTGGCGAAGTCGAAGCGCAGCTCCATGTCGTCCACGTACAGGGTGGCGTCCGTCGGGGTCTTGCGCAGCAGGCGGTCGCCGTCGGCGTCGTAGACGAACGACGTGGTCTTGCCGGCCTCGGTGACCGACTCCAGGTTGCCTTCGGCGTCCCAGACGAGGCTCTGGTCGGCGGTGCCGACCTTGCGCCGGGTGGTGTTGCCCGCCTCGTCGTAGGTGAACAGGTCAGCGCCGATGTTCTGCACCGCGTGCGGCTGCTTGGCCCCGGCGGCCGGGTAGGTGGAGGTGCGCACGGTCTCGGGCGCGCCGCCCCAGGCGTGCTTGGTCTCCTTGATCCGGTTGCCGGTGGCGTCGTAGCCGTAGCTGACCGCGTACGGGGCCACGCCGCCGATCTTCCCCGAGGTCGGCGTGCCGCCGGCGCAGTCGTCGGTGGCCGTCCACGCCGAGGTCATCCGGCGCAGGTGGTCGTAGGTGAAGCACTGCGTGTCCTGGCCGCCCGCCTTCTCGGCGATCTTGGTGATGTTGCCGGCGGCGTCGTAGTCGTAGTTGAGGTCGAGGTCGGTGGCGGCGGCGCCTTCCCTGTCCAGCCGCATCCTGGTCAGCCTGCGGGTGGACTCGTCATGGGTGTAGGTGAGCCAGGTCTTCTTGCCGCCCGAGCCCAGCTCGTACTGCAGGGTCTCGCCCAGCTTGGAGTAGCGGGTCGCGGTCACGTACGACGACAACCCGCTCACCTTGGTCGGCTGGCTGAGCTCGTCGTAGGAGTAGACGACCGACTCGGCCTCCAGTCCGCCCCCGGCCGGGAAGCTGACCGACTGCACCTGGTCGTCGAGGGTGTAGCGGGTGTTGAGCACGTACGAGCCGGCCAGCTTGCCCTCCCGCGCGGGGACGGTCACGGTCTCGCGCAGCGTGCGGTAGTCGGCGTCGATCGCGTTGATCTCCGCCTTGTACGCCTGCCCGCCCGCGTACCGGATGCTGGCGTTCATGTGGCCCTTGGCCAGCGCGTCGTACTTCCACTCGGCCAGCAGCGTGCCGGTGGCCGAGCCGTCGCGCAGCTCCTTCTTGCGCCCGAGGTCGTCGTAGACGTACCAGAGGGTCTTGCCGCGGGAGTCGGTGGTGCTGACCAGGTCGTCGGCGTCGTTGTACGTCATCGTGGTGACGCCCTTGTCCGGGTCCTCCGTCTTGATCTCCCGGCCGCGCACGTCGTAGTTGTGCCGCCACACGTTGCCCGCCGGGTCGGTGACGGTGGACAGGCGTCCGGCACGGTCGTAGGTGTACTTGGTGGCCTCGTACGCGCCCGTCGGGGTCGCGCCCTTGTACTGGCGCAGCTCGACCAGGCGGTCGTCGGCGTCGCCGATCCGGGTCGTGGCGGTGCCGCCGGCCGGCGGCGTCACGTGGATCCGGTCGCCCTCCTGCGTGGCCGAGACCCGGTACTTCTCCACGCCCTTGGCCTTGAGAGCCTGGGCGTTGACCTCGCCGGCGCCGTCGAAGAACGACACGACCTGCGTCGGCACGTCGGTGTCGGCGACCGCGAGCAGATCGGTGGCGGGCGTGCCGGTGGCGAAGTAGCCGGTGTTGGACTTGCTCACCTCGCCGAGCGAGTTGTAGAAGGTGTCGGTGATCGTGCGCCCGTCGCGCAGCGCGGGGTCCTGCGTCTGGTCGTCGCGGGGCGCGGGTTCCTGCGTCTGGCGCTCGCGCATGAGGCCGTCGTACAGCTCGTGGCTGACGGTGTAGCCGCCGTCGGCGCGCAGCGTCTTGGTGGTGACGTAGCTGGGGCCGTCGGTGCGCATGGTGTAGGCGAACTCGGTGCTGGGCGACTGCCCGGCCGCCTTGCTGCGGTCCGGCTGCCACACCTTGACCAGGCGGCCGAGCGCGTCGTGCTCCATGTCGACGCGCCGGTTGTTGGCGTCTACCTCGGCGACGGGCTCGCCCCAGGCGGGTTCGAGCATGGTGCGCTCGACGTGGCCGAGCTGGTTGGTCTCGACGACCTCGGTGGCCGGGGCGCCGGTCGCCGGGCTGTAGGTGGTGGTGGACGTGGTCCCGACCGGGTCGGTCTCGCTGGTCTCGCGACCATAGACGTCGTAGGTGTGGGTGCTGTCGGTGACGGTCGAGCCGTCCGCGGCGGCGAGCTGCTGGACTGTGGTCACGTCGCCCTTGGTGGGCGCCTGGCCGTACGCCTTGTCGTCGTACTGGACCCGCTCGTCGGAGATCACCTCACCGGCGGCCAGCGCCGAGACGGCGGTGCCGCAGCTCGCGGCGACCCTCTGGATCCTGCTGGTGTAGTCGAGCATCCAGGCGGTGTCGTTGCGGGCGTAGGTGTAGCGGGTGCACTCGTCGTCGTCGGCGGTGGCCAGGTCGCCCTTCTCCTCCACCTGCGTGAGCAGGCCCTTGGCGTCGTACGAGCGCTCCTCGCCGGTACGCCGCCACGCGCCGCCCGCCAGCGCCGTACGGGTCACCATCGACTTGGGCTCGACCACGTACGCGGTCTTGGTGACGCCGCCCTGCGTGGACTCGGCGGTCTTGAGCGACCATGGTTCCTCGGCGGTCGCGGTCAGGATCGCGCCGCCGTCGCCGTTGTAGAGGATCTCCTCACGCTCGAAGCCGGAGAGCTGGTCGAGGTCGTCCAGCTTGACGCCCTCGGTGTCGACGACCTGCGCGCTGCGCTTGGAGCCGTCGGCCTGCTTGTCGCCGTGCATGCCGCGGAAGTACCTGAACTCGGTGAGCGTGCGCTTGGTGTCCTGCCCGTCGCCCTCGCGCACCCGTACGCGGCCGAACCCGCGCCAGTCCGCCCATGTGCGCTGCTCGGGCTTGACCAGGATGTTGTCGGCGTAGCGCCAGGCCGCGCCGTCGAGGTACTCGTAGTCCTTGACCACGTTCGGGGAGCCCGCGACGCGGTCCACCTCGATCGTCTGGGTCACGACGTACTTGTGGAACCAGTCGGTGACCTCGCCCTCGGCCGGCGGCGCCCAGCGCTGCGGGAAGCAGAGCCGGGTGTTCTTGTCGGCCGCCGCCGGCACGTCGCCGGGCTTGCAGTCGGCCGCCGCGTAGTTGACCCGCAGCTCGCCGCCGCTCTCGTTGTTCACGGCCTGCACCCGCCACTTGACCAGCGGCGCGCGTCCCTCGTTGCCGTCCACCCGGTTGGGCAGCTGCACGCCGGTGAACGTGACCTTGGGAAGGGTGAGGGTGCCGCCCACGTGGCCGCTCTGCTGGAGCGAGGCCAGCCACAACGACGGGCTCAGGCCGTCGCCCGTGGCGGGGAACTGGTGGGCCAGCGTCCAGGAGTCCACCGCCGCGTACTGGCCGGCGGGGTTGAGGATCTGCGTGGTGACCTTGGCCAGGCGCTTGCGCGAGAAGAACGTCGGCGACAGGCGGTCGGTGCACTTGACCCCGGAGTCGCAGATCTGGTCGAACGGCACGTCCGGCCAGGACGCCGCGGTCTCCTTCTTGAGCTGGTCGGGGGCGCAGGTGATCGTCCCGGAGGGCAGGCAGCGCTCGGCCACGTCGAAGACCACCCGGGCCGCGGGCGACCTGGTGAACAGCTCGTTCTGCAGGTAGCCGTAGTCGATGCGGGTGAGGTACGCGCCGCGCACGTACACGGTGCCCTGTTCGGGCTTCATGTTGCGGCCGTAGTAGTTCTTCTCGTTCTCGTACCAGTACGTGGTGGCGTTGCCGTGGGTGTCGACCGCGTAGTCGAGGTTCCACCGGTAGCCCTGCTGGCACCAGGCGTTGGCCGGGGTGCTGGAGTAGCAGGGCTCACCGCTGTTGTTGCCGAACACCGGCACGGTCTGCACCGACTTGGTCTCCGGCTTGCCGGTCGCCCAGCCGGGCAGGCGGTTCAGGCCGAAGCTGTACTGGGTGCCGTCGGCGGTGGTGACCCGCCAGTACTCGCCGTTGTTGTCGCCGTTGGTGGCCCCGGTCAGGTACTCGACGCGGGTGCCGTCGTCGCGCTTGGGCCGCCACTGCTTGGAGGTGGCGTCCTTGACCAGCTCGACGGCGGAGTTGCCGAGCGACAGGGTGGCGTTCTCCTGGTCCCAGCACAGGTCGCCGGTCTTCTTGCCGTCGATCATGCAGGCCTTGTAGCGGCGCTCGACGTAGCCGCTGGGGTTCAGCTCGAAGCCCTCCCCCACCCACGACGGCTGGTTGTTGGTGGAGACCGTACGGCCGTCCACGCTCTGGGAGGAGTAGTCGAGCGACAGGTCGGGCTCGTCGCCGCCCAGGGCGGGCGGCGTGCGCAGGCCGTAGCTCCAGGAGAAGTCGCCGGACTGGTTGCCGACGCTCCAGCTCGCCGAGGGGGCCAGCGAGGTGGCGGCGTGGTCGCCGGACGGGCCGGAGGCGGCTGCGGTGACGGCGTACAGGCCGGTGGTCTCGACCTCGGCGGTCAGCGTGCCGGCCTTGGGGTCGTTGTCGCTCTTGACCGGCTGCGGCGCGGCGCAGCCGGTCGCCGCGGCGTCGAGCGCGCACTCGGGCAGCTTGACGACGCGCAGGCGGGCGCCGTAGTCGCCGCCGGAGGCGTAGCGGAAGCCGGAGTAGTCGATCTCCAGCCGGGTGCTGCCGGACGCCTTGGCCGCCGCGACGCCCTGGCCGGGCGACAGGCGCATCGCGACGCCGAGCAGGTCCGTCTTGAGCAGCTCGACCTTGACCGGGGTGGCGGCCGCCGCGGCCACGCCCTTGGCGGGGGCCAGCCGCACCGGGAACCCGGCGGCCAGCGTGGCGGTCGCCGCGCCGCCCAGCTCGGCCGTCTGCGGCGCGGGCCAGGCGACCGCGGGCGGGGCCTTCCACGCCCGTTCGGCGACGGGGTCGGCGAGCGGCCGCAGCACGGGCACCTTCCCGCCCTTGACCGGCGTCTCCTTCTGCACCGACGGCGCCTTGCGGGGCGCGGCGGAGGCGGGCATCGCGTACGCCATCGGCGCCAGGAGCACGACCGCGAGCACGGTCGCCAGCCGGCGCGGCCAGGCGGCTTCGGGCGTCACGCCCTCGAAGCGGTTCCAGCGGGGATCGGGGGCGTCGGGTTCGTCGGCGGGCTGCTGAAAACGATTCCAGCGGGATTCTGGCAGCTCTAACTCACTGTCCACGGTTTCTCCCAGGGAGGGGCTACTGGGCTGCTAGCTGGGCTATCTGCTCGGCGCTGAGCACGCCGTCGTACGTGCGGACGTCATCGACGGTCCCCGGCCAGTAGCCGGTGAAGACGCCCGCGGTCCTGGTCCGGCCCAGTTGCAGCGGGCCGGTGGCGTTCCAGGTGCTCACGTGGGGAGTGACGGTGGTGGCCGACAGGCGGCCGTTGACGTAGACGCGCAGTTCGCCGGCCAGGGCGTCGTACACGCCGGCGATGTGCGTCCATTCCAGCGGGGCGGGTACGGCGTCGGAGCGGGTACGGACGAGGGCGGCGGCATCGGTGTCGGCGGCGGCCATGCCGAGGACCCACCGCCCCTGTTCCTTGTCGAAGCCGAGCTGGAACCCGGCCGCCCTGGTGCCCGGCTGGGCCACGGCGGCGGTGTCCTTGGCGGGCAGGTAGTCGAGCTGGGTCCAGGCGGCGACGGTGAACCCGGACCCGGTGGCGACCGCGGGCGCGGCGGCCTGGGCGTAGCCGGTGGCGCCGTCGAGCGCGAGGGCGCCGTCCAGCCAGCCGTCGGTCCAGGTGGCGGCGCCGGCCAGCGTGGCGGGCGTGGCCCGGCCGGAGGAGTCGGCGGCCGACAGGCCGCTCCCGTCGTCCAGCTTCCAGTGGCCGACCAGCGTGGCGGCGCTGTTGACCAGGTCGGCGACCTCGTCGGCGAACAGCGCGCGGCCGTAGAGCCGGACCTCGTCTACGTCGCCGGGCCAGAAGTCGGCCGCCGCGCCGGCCGTCCTGCCGCGGCCGATGGTCAGCGGCCCGGCGGCGTTCCACGGCGCGGCGACGGTGACCGTGGACTCCAGACGGCCGTTGACGTAGAGGGAGATCTGGCCCGCGGCCGAGTCGTAGACGCCGGTCAGGTGGGTCCACTCGTTCAGGCGGGGCGCGGCGGCCGACAACGCGCGCACGACCGGGGCGGCGTCGGTGTCGGCGCCCGTCACGGCCAGCGCCCAGCGGTTGTCGGCCTTGGCGTACTGGAGGGAGAACGCGCCGGTCCTGCCGCCTTCCTGGGTGACGGCGGTGGCGGAGGCGGCGGTGCCGGTCAGGCGTACCCAGGCGGTGACGGCGAAGTTGCGGCCGGTGTCGGCGACCGGACCGGTGGTCTGGGCGTACGCGCCGGCCAGCCGCAGCGCCGAGCCGGTCCGGCCCGGGGCCCAGGTGGCGCCGTACAGGGTGGCGGGGTGGGTTCCGGCGGCGTCGGCGGCGGTGCCGCCCTGGCCCTCGTCCAGGGGCCAGTGACCGGCCGGCGCCCGTCCGGCGTTGACGTTGAAGACGTACGTGCGGATCGGGCCGAGTTGTCCAGCGCGGTCCTTGCTGCGCACCGACAGGACGTTCGGGCCGTCGTGGCGGGGGGTGAGCGTGATCGCGGCCGTGCCGTCCTGGGCGGGCGGGATCTCGATCTTGGGGGCGGTGTCCAGGCCGTAGACGTAGGCGGCGACGTCGGTGACGCCGTTGGGGGCGAAGGTGAACCCGCCGGCCAGGCCGACGCCGTCGCTCCAGCCGTTCTCCGCGAACTGCGCCGAGGACACCTCGGGCTCCCGGCCGGGGGCGGTGGCGTCCACGGTCGCCTCGCACCAGGGGCTCCACGCGCTGTTGGCCTTGCCGTCCTCGGCGCGGACCCGCCAGCGGACCAGCGCGCCGTCGGCGTACAGGCTCTGCGGGACGACGGCGTTGAAGGCCGTGCCCGTCGATCCGACGGGGGTCAGGTATTCGCCCGCCTTCGTCCCGTCGGCCCGGTACCACTCGAAGCGGCCCCTGACCGAGTTGTCGACGTCCTTGAGCCGGGCCCACAGCTTGGGGGTGGGGGTGCTGATGACCGGCCGCCCGTCGCCGGAGACGCACGGGCCGCCCGGGTCGGACCAGGCGTCGGCCGCCACCGGGTCGGCGGGCAGCGAGTTGTACTCAATGACCAGGCTCGGGTTGTTGCGGAACTTCTTCCAGGCGTACTGGTCGGTCTCGCTGGTGGCGCGCAGGCCGACGGTGATGTTGGGCCACTTGTTGGCGGCGGCGTCCACGACCTGCGAGGTGACGTCGAACTCGACGCCGCCGGGCAGGCAGGCCGAGCCCCAGCCCTTGGCCACGTTCACCGTGGAGAGCTTCTTGACCCACTTCGGCTGGTTGCTCCAGGTGGTGCTCTTGCTGATCGTGTTGGTGGACCACGCCTCGACCGCGCGGGCGCTGCACGAGTACGACCACGTCTCGTACGTGCGCAGCGTGCCCTTGATGATCTGCTTGCCGTGGATCGTGGAGCCGGTGTTCATCTGGAAGAAGGAGCGGTTGGTCTGCGAGTTGACGTGCCCGACACGGGCGACGTCGCTGGAGTTGAGGTAGTTGGAGCTGGGCCAGTTGCTCCACACGGCGGTCCAGGCGCCGCGCGCGGCCGAGAAGTACGGGTCCAGGAACACCGGATAGCGCGTCTTGGGGTCGTTCATCATCGCGCGGTCCGGCCGCAGCCGCAGCTTCCTGCCTTCGAGCGAGACCCCCATCGTGGCCTGGCGGGCCTCGGGGGCGCGGCCCTCCTTGACCGCGGCCTGGCTCGGGGCGCCGGTCGAGTCCCACATCGTCGGGGTGGGCGCGATGAAGATCGTGCCGCCGGTCCGGTCGACCGCCTCCAGGTTGCCCGCCTTGTCCGAGGTGAGCGACAGGCCGCTGACCGACAGCGGGAAGTCCAGGTCGGGCAGCGTCCTCGCGGCGGCCCGCGTCTTGACCACCAGGACGTGGGAGAACCCGTCCACGTCGGCGGTGACTCGCAGGTCCACGCCCGGCAGCACCTCGGGGTAGGTGGCGGTGTCGCCGTTCAGGGTGGGCTTCGGCAGCGTGCCGGGCCAGCTCAGTTCCAGGGCCTTGCCGCCGCGGGACAGGCGGGCGAGCGGCTCGCCGCCGCCGCCGGAGAAGGTCAGTCCGGCCGCCGTCGCCACGGGCTCCACCGCGCCGTCGGGCCGCAGGCGGAGCGTCGTGTCCACGGGCACCCAGCCGGTGGCCTGGCGGACGCGGACGGGGCGGGCGTGTTGTTCGAGGGTGAAGGTGCCGTCCGGGCGGGCGAAGACCTGGCGGGTCTCGCTCCGCATCGACTCGATCTCGACCGCCGCGCCCGTACGCCTGGCCGTCGCGACCGCCGCCTCTTCGGCGGCCGGGGGCACGCTCACCGCGGGCGTGCCCGCGTCCGGCGGTTCGGCTTGGGCGGGCGGCACCGCCGGAATCGTGAATGCCAAGAAGGCCGCGACAAGCCCACGCACAACCCGCATCGGTCCTCGCATGTCGACCAGAGGTCCGCGCAGGACCAGGTGATCTTCGATTGACGAACGGATTGTCACCCGCGTAAGTGCATACGTCTAGATCTTCTGGCGAAATTCGCCAAAAGTCGGTACATGTCTGGAAGGAACCGTCGCTACCCGCCGGTAGCCCTTCGCCGGGGACAGCCATGGCCCGGCCGCCGCGCCACCCGCTGGGGCGCGGGACCTGCCAGGATGGGGTGGATTTCGGCACCGGCATCGGCGACGCCGGTCCGCCACCCGCACGTCGACCACTGCGGCGGCAACCCGCCGCCGGCGGCAGGCGGTCAGCTCACGGCCGTGGCCCGCTCGATGAGCGCCACGGCGGCGCGGGGGTCGGCGACCTGCACCACGAGCCGGGCGTAACGTTCGTCGGCCAGCTCGATGACCACGGCCTTGGCCGCGTCGTGCACGTCCCAGAAGACCTTCTCGCCGTTGAGGTGGAAGGTGCCGGCCGTGATGACGCCGGGCAGGTGCGCGCCGGGCGCGCGCAGCCCCTTGGGCTCGCCGACGATCCCCGGGTCGGCCGTGGCGCCGCGCACGTTGGCCAGCGGGATGACCAGCCGGCTCTTGAGCGCCCACAACTTGTCCAGGCCCTCGATCTCCACGACCAGGTTCTGCCCGTCGATGCTGATCTCTGCCATGTTCGTACTCCTTACGCGTGTTGGGTGAGCCGGCGGGCCAAGGCGGCGCCGGCCTGGTCGATGTCGGTGCCCGCGGTGCCGGACCGGGCCCGCAGGCGGAGCCCGAGGACGGCCGCGGTGACCGCGAAGGCCAGGTCGTCCTCGCCGCCCTGGGCGGGGGGTTGCGGCCCGGCCGCCGCCCTGGCGGCCCGGTCGAAGGCGGCCAGCACCGTGGAAAGCTGATCGGCGACCTCCTGGTCCACCGGCGCGCGTTCGACCGCGGCCAGCAGCAGCAGGTTGAGCCCGACCTCGGCGGCGGGCTCGGCGACCGCCACGCGCAGCGCCTGGTCCAGGTCGCCGGCCCCGGCGACCTGGTCGATCAGCGGGGCGATGTCGTGCTCCAGCGACCAGCGCAGCGCGGCCTGGTAGAGCCCGCGCTTGCTGCCGAACGTCTTGTACAGGCTGTTGCGATGGACGCCGAGGTGGGTCACCAGATCGTCCATGGAGATGCCGTCGTAGGACCGGGTCGAGAACAGCTCTGCCGCCGCCCGGATCACCGTGACCTCGTCGAATCCTCTTGGTCGTCCCATGGGTCGATCGTAGCCAGTTTAGGAACAATCAGTCAAGAACGTTCGTTCCTTAATTCCGCGACAGGCCGTCGTACGGCGGGGCGGGCTCAGACGGCCTTGCGGACGCGTGAGGTCTCGACGGAGAGCGGCTCGCCGTCCTGGCCGAGCGGGCAGAGCGGGGCGAGTTCCCGCCCCTGGTCGTCGACAAGGACGGAGTGGGTCTCGTCCGGGGCGAAGGCGTGGCGCTCGCCCCACTGGCGCAGCGCGACGACGGCCGTGAAGAGGTCCCGCCCGGCGGCGGTGAGCAGATAGGCGTGCCGCCTGCCGTCGCCGGTGGCGCTCTTGGCCAGGATGCCGTGCTCGACGAGCCTGCGGAGCCGGTCGGTGAGGATGTTGCGGGCGATCCCCAGCCGCTGGTGGAACTCGGTGAAGGTGCTCGCACCGTCCATCGCGTCGCGGACGATCAGCAGGCTCCACCGGTCGCCCACCAGGTCGACAGCCCGCGCGACCGGGCAGAACGGATCGGTCCAGGCGCTTCCCGCAGCGAGTGTGACGTCCACCGAACCCCTCCTCGATGAGTTGCAATCTGAAACCATTATGCCCTAACCTCCGATTGGTTGCACTTTGAAACTTATTGGAGGTTGTCATGCCGGCAGGATTGACCCGGCGGCAGCGGGTCCTGCTCGCCCTGGTGTGCGCCGTGGCGGTGGCGCCCGTCTACGGCATTCAGCCGGTCCTCCGGGCCGCCGGCCAGGATCTCGGGCTGACGGAAGGAGCGCTGGGATGGCTGGTCGCCGCGGGCCAGATCGGCTATCTCGCGGGGCTGGTGCTGCTGGTCCCGCTCGGCGACCTGTTCGACCGCCGCAAGCTCATCACGGCCCATCTGGTGCTCGTGGCGGCGGGCGCGGCGGTGACCGCCGTCGCGCCCGCCGGCGGCGTCGCGATCGCCGGGCTGGCCCTGGCCGGGCTGTTCGCCGTGGTCGTCCAGATCACGGTGGCCTACGCCGCCGCCGTCTCACCCGCCGCCGAACGCGGCCGTACCATCGGCACGATCACCTCGGGCGTCGTCGCCGGCATCCTCGGGGTGCGGATGGTCGCCGGCGTGCTGGGCGAGCTGGCCAACTGGCGGGTGGTCTACCTGGTCATCGCCGGGCTGTGCGCGGTGCTCGCGTTCGCCGTCCGCCGTACCCTCGGCGCCGACGTCCGCAGCCCCGGCGCCCGGTACGGCGCCATGCTGTCCTCGCTGGGCCGGCTGGTCACCGGCGACCGGCTCCTGCTCAGCCGGGGACTGGTCGCCTTCTTCCTGTTCGCCTCCTTCGGTACGTTGTGGAGCGGGCTGGCGCTGCCGCTCGCCGACGCGCCGTGGCATCTCGGCACGACCGCGATCGGGCTGTTCGGGCTCGCCGGTCTCACCGGTGCGCTGGGCGCGGCCCGGGCCGGCCAATGGGCCGACCGGGGCCTGGCCTCGCGGGTCACCTGCTGGTCGCTGGCCCTGCTCACGGCGTCCTGGCTGCTGATCGGCCAGGCGGGGTGGTCGTTGTGGCTGCTGATCGCCGGCGTCATCGTCCTGGACTTCGCCGTGCAGGCGGTACACGTCAGCAGCCAGCACCTGCTGACCACGGCCCGCCCCGACCGGAGCAGCAGTGTCATCGGCGCCTACATGGCCTTCTACTCGCTGGGGTCCGCGCTCGGCGCGGTCACCACGACCTCGGCCTACAGCATCGGGGGATGGCCGGCCGCCGCCGTGCTGGGCGCCGCGTACGGCGCGCTCGGACTCCTCGTGGCGGTCCTGTCCAGGCGTCTGGCCACGCACCCGCGGGCGCACGCCGTGGACCAGCCCGCCGTCTCCCGCTGACGGCCCCGGCTCAGGCGAGGTCGAGGATCGGCACGAGCTGCTCCTCCTCGTACGTCAGGTGCGCCTCGAGCTCGTCGACCAGCCGCTCGATCTCGGCGCGCACCCGCATCGGGTCGTCACCCGACAGGGCCTGCCTCAGCTCCTCCACCAGCACGCCGATGCGCTCGTGCTCCCTGGACAGCCGCTCGATGGTCGGGGCGAGCGAGGGATGCCGTTCGGCCAGGGCCGGGAACATCATCAGGTCCTCGCCGGTGTGATGGTGGTGCAGCCCCTGGCACATGGTCAGGCAGTTGATCCGCAGCTGCACGCCCAGGCCGGGGCGGCCGGAGCCGGTCAGCTCCTTGCGGATCAGCGCCAGCTCGCGGCGGAAGCCGTCGTGCACCTGCTTGAGGTACGCGCCGCCCGAGGACGCGTTCGACCGGGGCGGCCCCGGTTCGACCTTGAGCGCGACGACCGGGATGGTACGCGCGGTCCTGGCCTGGTAGTCGGCCCAGCCGGGATCGCTCTCCACGGCGCGGGCGAAGGCGGCGTCACGCTCGGCGCCCTCCAGGATCTCCGCCTCGACGTCGAAGACGAAGACGCCGCTCTCCACGGTGGCCCGGGGGTCGGCCCGCAGGTTGCGGTACCAGTGGGGATCGTGCGGCGCTCCCCCGGCGGAGGCGATGACCAGCATGCGCTCGCCGCCGTCGGGGAGGTAGCCGAGGGGGACCGTGTGCGGCCTGCCCGAACGGGCGCCCGTCGTGGTGAGCAGGAGCAGTCTCGCCCCCTCGAAGGGGCCGCCGACCTGGCCGTTGTTGGCGCGGAACTCCTCGATGACCTGCTTGTTGAAATCCACTCTTCTCCATGGTGTCGGTACTCGCACTGACATGCTGAATGGAGAAGAGGAACGGCGGGCCGCGGGCCCGCCCGGCGATCACGCGAGGGCCGGGCTGCTCTCTGGTTCGTGGCCCAAGGCCGACCCGGCAGTCACGGGGTCAGGCTACTTCATCAAGATTTTCTTCGCAAAGCGGGACGACACCGGCCTTGAGGGGCAGGGGGGCGCCGTCCCGCGCCCCCGTCCGCCCCGGAAACGCTACTCGGCGTACGGCTGGTCCTCTCCCTCGGCGCTGTAGCCGAGGCTCCAGACGTAGCCGTCGGGGTCGGCGAAGGTGCCGCCGTACCCGCCCCACGGCAGGGCGCCGGCGGGCTTGAGGATCGTTGCGCCGGCCTTCTCGGCCTCGTCCATGATCTCGTCGACCCGCGCCTCGCTGCGGACGACGTACGTGAGGACGACCCCGCTGAAGCCGCTGCCCTCCGGGCTCAGGCCCACCAGGCCGGCCAGACCTTCGCGGCCGTAGAAGCCGACGGGCGAGGCGCCGTCGGACTCGAAGAACACCGAGATGCCGTAGTCGTTCTTGATCTTCCAGCCGAGCCCCTCGGTGTAGAACCGCTTGGCCCGGTCCATGTCCTGTACGGCGAGAAGGATCGAGCTGACGTGCGCCTTCATGTCATATCTCCTTGGTGCGGAAGAGCTCCTGTCGATGCACCCCACGCTACGGAGGCCGCCGCACCCGGCGCTTCTCGATTCCTGACCGGTTACCGGGCCGGCTCCGGGATGAGCTCGCGGCGCAGGGCCTGGCTCGCCGCGCGGTGCTCGGCCGCGGCGGCCGGGTCGGTCGCGTCGAGCACGGCCGCGATGCCCTCGTGCGCCAGCACCTCCTTGTGCCGCGCGCCCACCTTGGGGGCCAGCTCCAGCGCCTGGCGGTGCAGGCGCAGCGCCTCCTCCGGCAGACCGGCCAGCCGGCAGGTCTCGCCGTAGCCGTAGAGGAAGTGCACCTTCCAGTGCTCCTCGAACAGCTCGTCCAGGAGCGCGAACGCCTGCCGGTGGCTGTCCAGCGCCTCCTCGTGGCGGCCCATCTGGCGCAGGGCGACGCCCAGGCAGTTGAGGCACCATGCCTCGTTGTGCTTGTGGCCGTCCTCGCGGGCCAGCTCCAGGGCCTGGCGCAGGTGCCGCGCGGCCTCGTCGGGCTGGTCGTGCACGATGGCCATGCCGAGCGTGATCCGGGCGGTCAGCGTGGCGGGCCAGCCGGGCTCGCCGCCGGTGTGGCCGAGCACGTCGCGGGCCAGCCGCGCCGCCTCCTCGGGCCGTCCGAGCTGCAACATCGCCCACGCCTCGTCGGCGGCGGCGTGGGCCGCGCCCGTCGGGCAGCCGGCGTCGGCGTACCGCCTGCCGGCCTGCCTGAAGAGGTCGAGCGGCGCCTCGACGTGGCCCTCGTCCCAGCTCAGGTGGCCGCGGCGCATCATCAGGTCCGCCTCGGAGCGCGGGTCGCCGACCTCCGACACCAGGGGCGCCGCCGCCTCGTACGCGGCGCCGGCCTCGGCCATGCGGCCCGCGTTGTAGCGGGCGAAGCCCAGGTCGCTGTGCGCCTCGGCCAGTTGCCACGGATCGCCCAGGCGTTGCGCCGCCGCCAGCGACCGTTCGAAGAGCATGTTGAGGTGGGTGGTGCCGCAGCGCCGCGCGAAGAACGTACGCATGAAGCGGGGCAGCTCGCAGGCGTGCGCGTCGGCCCCGGTGGCGACCGCCACCTCGAACGCGCCCATCAGGTTGGTGTACTCCGCGACGAACCAGCCGAGGGCCGCGTGCTTGCTGCCGAACGCCGGCAGCTCGGCCGGCGGGCTGCCCGCGGAGGCGGCACGGCTGCCCGACTCGTACGGCATAGCGGCGTCGGCCGCGGCCGCCGCGTGCACGTAGTAGTCGAGCACCCGGCCGAGCGCCTGCTCCCGCTCGGCCGGCGTGTCCTGCTCCTCGGCGGCCCGCCGCGCGTGCTGGTGGACCAGGTCGTGCAGCGTGTAGCGGCCGGGCGAGGGCTGCTGGACGAGGTGGGCGTCGAGCAGGTCCTCCAGCATCGCCCGCGCTCCGCGCAGCGGCACGCCGGCCAGCGCCGCGGCCACGTACTCGTCGAAGGAGGACCCGGACAGCAGGCCCAGCAGCCGGAACAGGCGGCGCTGCGCCCGGTCGAGCTGCCGTACGGACATGGCGAAGGCGGTGTCGAACTCGCTCGCGCCCTCGGACATGCGTTCGACGAGGATGCCGACGGTCCAGCCGGGCCGGTGGCGCAGCCGGGCCCCGGCCAGGCGCAGGGCCAGCGGCAGGTGGCCGCACAGTCGCAGCACCTCGGCCGCCGCCTCCGGGTCGCGGCCCAGCCGGCCGTCCGGCCCACTGGGGTCGCCGCTGGCGCGGGCCAGCAGTTGGGCGCTCTCGTCGGGGGTGAGCACGTCCAGCGAGACGGGCGGCACCTCCTCCAGGCCCAGCAGCCGGTTGCGGCTGGTGATCAGGGCCACGGACTCGCCCGCGCCGGGCAGCAACATGCGGACCTGGTCCGCGCCGGCGGCGTTGTCGAGGACGACCACGGCCCGCCGGGCCGCCAGCTCCGACCGCCAGCACGCGGCCAGCGGCTCGATGCCGCCCTCCTGCGGGATCTTCTCCGAGGGGACGTCGAGCGCGGCGAGCAGGGTCCGCAGCGCGGGGTCGGGATCGAGCGGTTCGCGCCCGTCGGTGAACCCGTGCAGGTCCAGGTAGAGCTGGGCGTCGGGGTAGTCGGCGGCGAGCCGGTGCGCGGCGTGCACCGCCAGGCACGTCTTGCCGACGCCCGCCATGCCGTCCACGGCCACCACCCGGCTGCCGGCGACCGCGGCGAGCACGGCGTCGAGCTGAGCCTCGCGTCCCGTGAAGTCGGGCACGTCGCGCGGCAGGTCGTTGCGGGGCGGCCGGGGCGCGCCGGCGGGCGGCGACGGCGGCTGGACCTGGCGGCTCGCCTTCGGAGGCGCGGGCAGGGGGTTGGCGGCCCGTTCCCACAGTGGGCGCAGCGGGCGGGGGTCGCGCTTGACCAGGCGGCACAGCTCGATCACCGCGGGCCAGGGCGGCACCGACTGGCCGCTCAGGTAGCGCGACAACGACGACGAGCTGAGGCCCGTCTCGCGCGCGAGTGCCCGTACGCCGTGCCCGGACAACTCCTGGAGCAGGCGCAACCGGGCGGCCAGCTCGTCCTGGGGGTCCGCCTTGAGCGTCTGTCGTCCCACGTGATTCTGCCTCTCTGTCCCGTCGCGGAAGAAACTTACCGGGACGAATCCCCGCAGGCCAACGGCGTTCCGGCTGTCCCACGGTGTCCCACGGGCATCGTGGTGAGGCGGGCGTTCGGCTGAGATGGAGTCACGCCCCGGGGGACGGGGCGGCGGACCAGGGAAAACAGGAGAACGACCATGCAGTCCCGTATGAAGAACCCGGCCTTCGTCCTGTCCGGCGCGATGCAGCCCATCCAGGATCTGTTCAAGGCGGTGCACTCCGGCGGCGTGGACGCCCAGACGCTGGAGCTGGTGCACCTGCGGGTCAGCCAGATCAACGGTTGCAGCGCCTGCGTCGACGCGGGTGTCAAGACCGGCCGCAAGGCCGGGGTGAGCGAGGAGCGGCTGGCGACGGTCGTGGCCTGGCGGGAGGCGCCGTACTTCAGCGAGGAGGAGCGGGCGGCGCTGGAGCTGGCCGAGGCCGCCACGCGCCTGGCCGACCGGGCCGACGCGGTCAGCGACGAGGTCTGGGACCGGGCCGCCACCTACTACGACGAGAAGCAGCTCGCCGCGATCGTGCTGATGATCGGCGTGACCAACCTGTTCAACCGGCTCAACGCCACGACCCGGCAGATCGCCGGCGCGTGGGGCTGAGCAGCACCCCCCACAAAACGGTCAGCACTAGCATTCACCCCAGAAAGAAGGAGATTTCACCATGAGCAGCACCGAGAACACCGCCACCACGGGCAAGGGCTTCGACGGCTTCAGCGACGACGAGCGCGCGGCGATGAAGGCGCACGCCAGCGAGCTGAAGAAGGCCGCGCGGCGCGGCGGGAAGGCGTCGGCGGCCGACGGCGAGCGCGACGTGCTGGAGAAGATCGCCGAGATGGCCGAGGACGACCGTGTGCTGGCCGAGGCGGTGCACGCCGTCATCAGGGCCGCCGCCCCGGACCTGACCCCGAAGACCTGGTACGGGATGCCCGCCTACGCCAAGGACGGCGCCGTCGTGTGCTTCTTCAAGCCCGCGACGAAGTTCAAGTCCCGATACGCCACCCTCGACTTCAACGACGGGGCCACCCTCGAGGACGGCGCCATGTGGCCGAGCGCCTTCGCGCTGAAGGAGCTGACCCCCGACACCGAGGCGCGCATCGCCGCTCTCGTGCGGCAGGCCGCGGGCTGAGGTCCCGCGAACCCGCCGGTTCTGCTCCACCGCAGCGCGCCGGACCCGGCTCCGGCCCGGCCCGCCGCAGTGGAGCAGGGGACCGTCAGATTTCTTCCACGCTGCTCGGCTCACGCCGGGACAGATCGATACCGAGTTCCTCCGCCGCGCGGAAGACGTCCTCGTCGGTGTCGCGCATCTCGATGGACATGCCGTCGCTGGACAACACCTCGACGTTGAGGCACAGCGACTGCATTTCCTTGATGAGGACCTTGAAGGACTCCGGAATACCCGGCTCGGGGATGTTCTCGCCCTTGACGATCGCCTCGT
>NZ_BMRC01000004.1 GCF_014648435.1 Nonomuraea spiralis | reverse complement strand
CATCACTGCCAGTCCCAGCGCGATCGGCGACATCGCCCGCGCCGCCCTTGTCCTCACCCATTTCGAGCACAACTGGCTACCAGAAATTCGCTGAGATCACTTCATTGAGGGGTTTTCCATGCCAATTATTAAGGGTGAGCAACCATGACCGCGGGGATCATCCACATCGCCCATTTTCCGGCGAGACGCGATGGGGAGATGCGAAAAGCCATGCCATGTTTGTTCGCTATTTTTGCCGGACTTTTTCCGAGACTCGCCGTCTTCATTATCTGGGTGGCCCGCCCGGCTCTGGTCAGCGCGGCTTTCGAGACCTGGATCTGGCCCCTGCTCGGCCTGATCTTCCTGCCGTTCACCACCCTGATGTACGTGATCCTCTACGTACCCGGCGTCGGGCTGAGAGGAGGGGACTGGTTCTGGATCGGCCTGGCGGTCCTGCTGGACATTTTCCACTGGGTCGGAACCGCGACCCAGCGTCGCCAGATCCCCGGCTATCCCCGAGCCTGACCGCGCCGATTCTCGCCACGCCAGGGTTCACGTCATTTGGACGGCGGCGGCTCATCCCCGCCCTTCGGAGGCGCTACCCCTGGTTTGCCCTTCGGCGGCGCCGATTCGGCGGCGGCCGCGGCCTCCTGCAACTCCTGACGTGTCGCGAACGTGTCGACCAGCGAAAGCAACATGGCCACCACAGGGACAGCCAGCAGCGCGCCCATCGCACCGAACAGTGACGCCCCCAGGATCACGGCGGCGAAGGACACCCCGGGATGGATGTCCACCGCCCGCGAGCTGATCTTCGGCTCCAGCGTCAGGTTCTCCACCTGCTGGTACAGAACACCCCAGGCCAGCGCGACCAGGCCGATCCAGGGACGTGACGAGACCAGTCCCACCACCACCGGCAGGGCGATGGAGATGTAGGTGCCGATGGTGGGCACGAGCTGGGCGACCAGCCCCGTCCACGCTCCGAGCGCGAGCCAGGAGGGCATGTCCAGCACCAGGAACACCAGGGCCGAGGCGGTGCCGCTGATGGCGGCCAGGATGAGCCGGGAGGAGACGTAGCCACCGGTCTTGATCGTGGACACGTCCCAGACGCTGATGAAGACCTGCTGGAACCGGCCGGGCAGCAACTGCGCGATCCACCGGCGCAACCTCGGCCCGTCGGCCGAGAAGTAGAACGACAACAACCCCAGGGTGAACAGGTTGAACACCGTTCCGGTCACCGTCCCCAGCAGGCCCAGTATCCCGCCGAGCGCGCCCTGCGCGTAGTCGGCCGCCTGCTGCGGGGTCAGGTTGATCGATTTGAGGATGTCGGAGATCTGATAGCGGGTGCCGAGACGGGCGTTGACCCAGTCGACGACGCCGGCGACGATTTCGGGCAGCGCCTTCAGCAACACCGCGACCTGCTGCACGAACAGGCTGCCGAACAGCCCGAGGAAGATGACGAAGCCCAGGATGGACAGCGTCATCACCAGCAGTGTGGCCCTGCCTCGGGGCATGTGCCGCGACAGGCGGCGCACGGCGGGTTCCATGGCCAGCGAGAGGAACCACGCCATCACCAGCATGGCGATCAGCGACCCGCCGTCGATGAGCACGAATCGGACGAAGAACACCACGGCGACGACGGCCGCGATGGCGATCCCGGCACGCCAGACGTTGGCAGGTGAGAGCAGCACCCGTACTGCGGGCACGCCGTCGCTCGGCTCCACCGGCTTCTTCATGGCTCTCCAGGGATCTAGGTCTCACCCCCTGTGGCCGCTCGGGGCGACGAGTCCGTACGGGCCGCGGGTCCGGGCATGCGCACATCGGCCTTCCGCGCGTCCGGCGTCGAGCCTGTGGCCCGGGCCGCGTCGTACGCGGAAGTGACGCACCCAACGTACGACGCCCGGCCGCTCCAGCCGGGGATCTACCTGCTGATCGGCTTGTCCGCCGGAACCGCGCGGGCGCCCACGCGTAATCAGCTCTCCACCGGCCGGCGATGAGTTACTAGATCTTCTCCTCGTCGGAAGGCTCCTGGCCGGTCGACTCCCGCCGGTCGCCGCCGTACATCGTGTCGTGCTGGATGCGAGGCGAGCACACCGACGCGGAAGGGCACGCACAGCGCCTCCCACCGTCGTCCAGGCGCACCGTCACCGTGTCCGCGGGCACGTTGTGCCCCGTCACGGTCCCGTCGCCCTGGGGCGTGCTCACCCGGCTTCCCGTGCGAGGCATTCTGTACCGGCTCTCGACGTACAACGGGTGCTCGTACTTCAGGCAGCACATGAGCCGCCCGCACGCCCCCGCGATGCGCAACGGGTTGACCGGAAGGTCCTGGTCCTTGGCCATGCGCACGGACACCGGCTCGAAGTCCTTCAGGAACGTGGCGCAGCACAGGTCACGGCCGCAGGGACCGATGCCGCCCTGGAGCCGCGCCTCGTCCCTGGGGCCGATCTGCCGCAACTCGACCCTGGCCCGCAGATTACGGGCCAGGTCGCGGACCAGGGCCCGGAAGTCGACCCGGTGAGGGGCCGAGAAGTAGACGGTGTAGACGTTGTCGGCGTCGAGATAGTCGATGCCGACGACCTTCATCGGCAGCGTGTGCCGTTTGATCAGCTTCTTGGAGACGCTGCGGGCCTCGGCCCTGCGGCGTTTGTTGGACTCGTCGCGCGAGAGGTGCTCCTCGCCCGCCAAGCCTTCGCACACCGGCAGCCCGTCGATGTCCTCACTCGTGTACTGCGGCGCCCACACACACTCCGCCACCTCGGGGCCCGAATCGGTCGGCACCAGCACCTTGTCGCCGACCTTGGGGGTGTGCCCGCCCGGATCGAGGTAGTAGAGCCTCCCGTAGCGCGTGAAGCTCACGGCCATGATCATTCCCATGGGCTAGAGCTCGCCTCCCTGACGGCCTCGGGGTTGTTACGGCCTTCGTTGCCACACTACGTGTGTCCACCCGCTGAACGTGAGGGGCACTGAGCCTGATCTTGAATCAGCCGCCGGTCCGGCAGTCCTGGCCCTTCGGCAGCGAGACCCGGTAGCGGGCCATGGCCATAGCCGCGTCGACCACACAACGGCGGTCGACGACGGATGCGACACCCCGCTGCTTTCTCAGGGCCTTGAGCAGCGCGCTCCAGTCACCGCGCTCCGTCCTCATCTCCAACCGGTACGACTCCGGCATCTCCTCGACCCTGGTGGCGGCGAGCAGTGTCTTGTTGTCCTTGTTGCTGCGCTTGAAGTTCTCGTACGCCGTCGACCGGTCATCGAAGAAAATGGACTTGACCTGCCTGGACGCGCGCAGGAGTGCGACGATCTCGTTCTTCTGTCTGGTCGTGGCTCCCTTGCCCTCCTTCGTGACCTTCTCGCTGTCCAGTGCGCGTTCGGCACCGCAGGTGGGCAGCTCCGTACCGTCGCCGCAGAGGAAGACGGTGACCTGATCGTCGGATGACGGAAGGGAAGCGGCGGAGGGCACCAGGTCGATGTCCTCGACCCCCGGGAGCAGGACGAGTGTCTGCTTCACCCGCACCGGATCTGTGCCGGGCTCAAGCCGCAGCCTGAACGAGGCACGCAGGTCGTAGACCGTCACCGCGTCGAGCAACGGCTGGTTGTGCGCGAAATCGCGCCGGAAGCTCTCGAAGGCTTCGGCTTGGTCCACATACGTGAGCGAGGTGGCGCCGGGCACCTCCTTCGCCGCCTTTTCGATCGACTTCACCTGCTCAGGCGTGACGCCCTGCTCCTGACAGGACCGCGCCTTCCCAGTGGCCGACCTCGAACAGAGAAAGATCGACAGCTCCAGTGCGTCGGACTGACCGCCGGTGGGGCCGGCGAGCGTCGCCACGTGCTCGTCGCCTCGCAGGCCCAGCCATACGGCGGTCGTGGCCCCCGCGAGCACCACCGCCACGGCCGCGCTCACCAGCCGGAGGTCCACCCAGCTCCGGCGCCGCTCAGGCGCCCGCAGCGGCTTCAACGTGGCGGTGTTGACGGCCGCGCCCGCCTCGGTGAGGGCGTCGCGGAGTCGGTCTTCCATCGGGCTGTTCATGATTCCTCCCCAAGCGCCCTGCCGAGGGCGGCGAGCCCCCGCGCGATCGTGGACCTGGCCGTACTCGCGTTGACGCCCATCGTCTCGGCGATCTCGTGGTCGGACAGGTCGAAGTAGTAGCGCAGCGTCAGCGCCTCACGTTGCCTGCGCGGCAGCTCACGCAGGGCGAGCAGGACCTCGCGCCGCTCCTCGCCCAGCAGCGCGGCGCTCTCGGCCGACCAGACCGGCGGCTCGTAGGGCACAGGCCGCCGGAACACCGTCGCCCGTCGGCGCAGCACGGACCGGCACCCGTTGAGCACGGCGGACCGCACATAGGCCAGCGCCTTGTCCGCGTCACGCAGCCGGGACCAACCCGCGTGCGTACGCGCGAACGCCTCCTGTACGACGTCTTCGGCGGTGGCCTGATCACCGACCATGATCAGGGCGAGCCGCACGAGGCCCACGTGATGCTCGGCGAAGATCGACGCGATGTCGACCCGTTGCCGCGCCAGGGCCTGTTGTTGGGAGAGCAGTTCGACTTCCACGCTACAGAGACGCTTCGCAGGCTCACCTGCTGCTCTGGTCACCCGGATATCTTCCAGCCACCCCACCCGTCAGCGACCGCGATCAGCGCAAGCCCCACCCCACGGCAACGACCGCGATCAGCTCAAGCCCCCGCCCGACCGCAACGCCCGTGATCAGCTCATTCCGCCGCCCGACGACGGCGACCGCGATCGGCTCAGGCCGCCCCGCGCAGCGACAACATCATCGCCTCCACCGCCATCTGCGGGTTGACGTTGGCCCCCAGCCGTTCCCGGCACCGCATGATCGCGTCTATCCGCCGCAGTGTCTCCTCCGGCGTGGACGACCTGGCGAGCTGGTCGAGGTCGAACCGGATGTCGTCGTTGGCCAGCTCCACCCCCGCCCCGAACTGCATGGCCAGCACGTCCCGGTAGAACGACACCAGCTCCAGCAGCGCCGCGTCGAGCGAGTCGCGCTTGATGCGGGTGGCGCGCGACTTCTGCCGGTCCTCCAGCTCCTTCAGGGCCCCGGCCCCGCCGCGCACCAGCCCCCGGTTGAGCCCCTTGCCCGTGGACCCCTCGCCGTAGATCCTGCGCAGCTCGGTCGTCTCGTTCTCGTTGAGCGCCGCCGTCGCCGCCGCGGCCTCTTCCTCGGCCGTCTTGACCAGGCGTTCGGCGGCCGACACGCACTCGCCCACCCCGGTCAGCGAGCGCGGGATGCCCAGCACGGCCTCCCGCCGGTGCCGGGTGCCCTCGTCGAGGGCCAGCGACCGCGCCCTGCTGATGTGTCCCTGCGCGGCCCGCGCGGCGAACGTGGCGGTCTCCCACGGCACGCTGTCACGTGTGGCCAGTACGTGCGCCACGGCCTCGGTGGACGGCGTGGTCAGCGTGACCTGGCGGCAGCGCGACCTGATGGTGATCATGAGGTCGTCGGGAGCCGGCGCGCACAGCAGCCAGACCGTACGCGGCGGCGGCTCCTCGATGGCCTTGAGCAGGGCGTTGGCCGCGGACTCCGTGGCGCGGTCGGCGTCCTCGAACAGGATGACCCGCCAGCGGCCCTGGGTGGGGGCTCCGGCGGCCCGCAGGATGAGCTCGCGCGTCTGCTTGACGCTGTAGGACAGGCCCTCCGGACGTACGGACTCCAGGTCGGGATGGGAGCCGATCAGCACCTGGTGGCACTGGTCGCAGTGGCCGCAGCCGCCGTCGGAGCACAGCAGCGCGGCGGCGAACGCCCGCGCGGCCTCCTCCCGGCCCGAGCCCGGCGGGCCGGTGAACAGCCAGGCGTGCGTCATGCCCGTGCCGCGACCGCCCCTGACGGCCTCGCCGGCCGCCGCAGCGGCCCGCGACAACACGGAGATCGCCTGGTCCTGCCCGACGAGGTCATCGAAAACCGTCACGGGGTAAGGCTAGTCGCGGATGGCGGGCATCGTGCCCGTGATGTCCTCGGACTCCCGGGGCACCGGATCGGGCAGGATCTCGCGGATGCGGTCCTGGATCTGGCGGGTCAGCACCTCGGGCGCCATCGTGCCGTCGACCACGAGGTAGCGGTCGGGATGGGCGGCGGCCAGCGCGCGGAACTCCTTGCGCACCCGCTGATGGAACTCCAGCGGCTCGGACTCGATCCGGTCGGCCGCCCCGCCCAGCCTGGTCAGCCCCACCTCGGGTGGCGTGTCGATGAGTACGGTCAGATGCGGCACGAGCCCGCCCGTCGCCCAGGCGTTGATCCTGGACACGTCCGCGGGGTCGAGCGCCCGGCCGGCCCCCTGGTACGCCAGCGACGAGTCGACGTATCGGTCGGTGATCACCAGCGAGCCCCGGTAGAGCGCGGGACGGATCACCTTCTCGACGTGCTCGGCCCGGTCGGCGGCGTAGAGCAGGGCCTCCGAACGGGCCGACAGGCCGCGCTCGGCCGCGTCGAGCAGGATGGCCCGCAGCCGCATGCCGATCTTGGTCGAGCCGGGCTCCCGCGTCTGGACCACGTCGTAACCCTGGTCACGCAGCCAGATGGCGATCAGCCGCGACTGGGTCGTCTTGCCCGAACCCTCGCCGCCCTCGAACGCCACGAACAGCCCTGGGACGTGCTCGGCCGCCTCGGCGGGGTAACGCTCGCCGCGCACCGCCGCGATCAGATCGGCCGAGAGCGAGACGCCCTTCCTGTCGTCCATGTGGCGCAGCGCCAGGATCCCGACGACCACGGCCAGCACCCCGCCGATGACCAGCACCAGGTTGGAGCCGTCGAACTGGTAGGCGAGCGTGCCCAGGCCGAACTGGTGGGCGCCGAAGAGCGCCGCCAGCGGGTTGGCCACCGCCACCACGAGCAGCAGGGTCACCCGGGCCGTGGACTGCAGGAACGAGAACGTGCGCCCGCGCAGCGTGTCCTCGACCTCCAGCCCGATCAGGGTGTAGCCGATGATCCACGCGATGCCCGCGCACGCCCCGAGCAGCACGGTCAGCATGACCACGATCGGCAGGTTGTGGATCAGCGCGATGGCGACCAGCACCACCCCGGCCGTCGTGATGGCCAGCCCGAACAACCGCCGCCGTGACAATCCCTGGAGCAGCCTGAGGCCCACGAACATGCCCAGCGCCATGCCGACGAAGACCGCGCCGAACACGACGCCGTACGCCGCGTCGCCGCCGCCCAGGGCCACCACGTAGATCTTGGCCACGCCGACCACGGCACCGCCCGCGGCGAACGCGCCCAGCATGCCGATGATCAGGCCGCGCACCAGGCGGTTGCCGCCCACGAACCGCCAGCCCTCGACGACCTGCTTGAGCACCGAAGGCGCCGAGATCGCGCCGTCGCGCTTGGGGATGCCGCGCAACGTGAAGATCAGGAAGGCCGACACGAGGTAGGCCAGGGAGTTGACGAACAGCGCCGGCGCGGTGGGGTCCATCCCGGACAGGAACGGCAGGACGCTCCGCCCCATGTCGCCGACCAGGGACAGAGCGGCGAACAGCAGGGCCGCGATCGGCGCGCTGCCGTACGTGACCAGCAGGTTGAGCCGGTTGGCGGACTCGAGCTGGTCCTTCGGCACCAGGTTGGGGACCGTGGCGTCCTTGGCCGGGACCCAGAACAGGTTGACGCACTCGACCAGGACGGTCGCGACGATCACCCACTGGTAGGTGCCGATGAGGGGGATCGACAACACGACGGCGAACCTGGCCAGGTCGGCCGTGAACATGGTCAGCCGCCGGTCGAACCGGTCGGCGAACACCCCCGCCAGCGGCCCGAGCAGCACCGCGGGCAACATCTTGGCGATGAACACACCGCCCACGGCCAGCGACTGCATGCGGTAGTCGCCCTGGTTGAGGTTTCCGGCGAGGGCGGTCAGGGCCAGGATGTTGAGCCAGTCGCCCAGACTGCACACCGACATGGCCGTCCAGAGCCGGCGGAACGGCGCATGGGCCAGCACATTGGCAGCGCGCCTTGGGGCAGTCATGATTTCAGCGTATCCAGGTGTCGACCGGACATGGGAAAGCCAGAAGACAAGCCGGAATCGCCCGCTTGTCCGTGGCTGAGGGTATTACGTTCGCGGGGCGGCGCGCAGGCCACACCGCTGGAACGGCTCACCGAAAACATCATTGGCGCATCACTCCCGCCTCTTGCCTGATCTCCTCCACCAGCGGTGACCAGGCGGCACGGACGGCGGCCGGCAGGGCCAGCTCGTCCCAGAGCTCGACGAGCAGCGCGCCGTCGATGTGATCGAGCAGGTGTGCTGGGCCGCCCTCGGACAGCAGCGCCGAGTAGGCCGCCCGGCGCTGACCGCGGTCGGCCAGGTCGTAGGCCCGGCCGCCGAAGCGCAGCACGCCCAGGGCCGCGGCGACCGGCAGGCGCCGCAGCCGGCTCGGCACGTGGAACCTGTGGCCGCCGGCCGTCTCCACGGTGAACTCGACCTTGGGCTCCAGGGCCAGCCGGAACCCGGCCGCGTCGAGGATGCGCCCGGCCGTCTCCAGCGTGGGCGACTTCCTGCCGTGCTCGTAGGCCGACAACGTGGTGCGCGAGGTGCCGCTTCTGCTGGCCAGCGCCTTCTGGTTGAGGCTCGCCGCGTGACGCGCCTGCTTGAACAGCAAGCCACCGCGCCTGGCCCAGAAGGCGACGTCGGGCACGAGCGAGGCCGCCTGGCGAACCGCCCCTTCGGCCGGAGAGGAAACCATGCTCACCTCCTGCGAGTATCCGGTTGGATACTACGCCAAGATGACCTCATGTGACCACCACGTAGCGCAAAGTCAGGAGCGCAGCTCCAGCATAGTGATCTCCGGCGGTGCTCCGACACGTACGGGCGGCCCCCAGAATCCCGCGCCCCTGGTGACGTAGACCTGCACGCCGTCGACCGTCGCGAGCCCCGACACCACGGGCTGCTGCAGGCCCACCACCAGGTTGAACGGCGCGATCTGGCCTCCGTGCGTGTGCCCCGAGAGCTGGAGGTCGACGCCGTAGCCGGCCGCCTGCTCCACCTGTAGGGGCTGGTGCGCCAGCAACACCGTGGACCGGCCGGGCGTCCGCCCGCCGAGTGCCTTGCCGAAGTCGGGGCCGTCGCCCGTGGCCTCGCCGTTGAGGTCGTTCACCCCGGCCAGGTCGAGGACGGCGCCCTGGTGCGTGATCTCCACACGCTCGTTCCGCAGCGAGCGGACGCCGAGCTGGTCGAGCTCCTCGATCCACTCCTGCGGGCCGTTCGCCGTGTAGTACTCGTGGTTACCGGTCACGAAATATGCCCCGTAGCGGGACTCAAGGCTCTTGAGGGGTTTGGCCAGGGCGCCCAGCTCGGCGACGGACCCGTCCACCAGGTCGCCGACGATGGCCACCACGTCGGCGCGCAGTCCGTTGATCATCCTGACGATGCGCTCGGTGTGCCCGATGCCTGTCAGCGGGCCCAGATGGATGTCGCTCACCACGGCGAACCGCAGGCCGTTCAGCCTCGGGTCGAGCTTCGGCAGCCTGACCCGCACCGGCGTCAGCACGGGATCGCCCAGGGCGCTGGTCATGCCGTAGCCGACCGTGCCCAGCGCGCTCACCCCGGCCACGGCCGCGGTCGTACGTCCAAGGAACAGCCGCCTGCTCATGGGCGGCGCCGCGGCCGGCTCGGCCGCGGGCGGCGCGGAGGCGCCCGCCATGACGGGAACCGGCTCCTTCGCCGCCGCCGACCTGCGCTCGCTCCCGCGGATGAGCACCGACGCCACGACCCGCGGCACTTCCAGCACGATCAGGAAGACCACGAGGTAGAACATCAACGCCACCCACAGGTAGCCCGGCCAGGCCAGCCAGCGGCCCAGCTCCAGGCGCGTCCCCACGAAGGTGGCCACCACGAGCAGGACCAACCCCACCAGGCCCCAGGTCAGCGCCTTGCGGGCGCGCCCGGGGCGGGTCGTGGAGCGCACCGTCCGATGCCACAGGTAGAGGTGCGCCGCCAGGACCAGAGCGACGAAGACCAGCACGATCACACGTCGATGCTACTTACGATTTGGCCGCCGGCTTCTTCGCGGTCGTCTTTTTCGCCGGGGCCTTGCGCGTGGTCTTCTTCGGCGCGGGCGCCCGCTCGCGGCGCTCGGCCAGCAGCTCGGCGGCCCGCTCGATGGTGATGTCCTCGACCGTGTCGCCCTTGCGCAGGGAGGCGTTCGTCTCGCCGTCGGTCACGTACGGGCCGAACCGCCCTTCCTTGACCACCACCGGCTTCTTCGACGTGGGATCGTCGCCCAGCTCCCGCAGCGGCGCCGCCGCCGCGGCCCGCCGCCCGCGCTGCTTGGGCTGCGCGAACAGCTCCTTGGCCTGCTCGATCGTGACCGTCAGCAGGTCCTCTTCCGAGGTGAGCGACCGCGAGTCGGTCCCCTTCTTGATGTACGGCCCGAACTTCCCGTTGTGCGCCACGACCTCCTCGCCGTCGAGCTCGCCCACCACCCGCGGGATCGCCAGCAGCTTGAGCGCGTCGTCGAGAGTGATCGTGTCCAGCGACATCGACTTGAACAGGGAACTGGTGCGCGGCTTGGGGGCGTCCGCCTTCTTCGTACGCTTCTTCGGCGTCTCGTCCTCGGCCGGCTCGGGCAGGATCTCCGTCACGTACGGCCCGTAACGACCGTCCTTGGCCACGATCGTGTGCCCGCTCACGGGGTCGCGTCCCAGCTCCCGGTCACCGGTCGGCCGCGAGAACAGCTCCTCGGCCTTCTCCGCCGTCAGCTCGTCGGGCGTGGTGTCCTCGGGCACGTTGACCCGCGCGCCGTCCCTGTCCAGGTAGGGCCCGTAACGCCCGACCCGCAGGACGATGTCCGTGCCCTTGATCGGGAACGAACTGATCTCCTTGGCGTCGATGTCACCGAGGTCGGTGACCATCTCCTTCAGGCCCTCGTCCCCGTCGCCCGCGCCGTAGTAGAAGCGCTGCAGCTCGGGCACCCGCTCGGCGCGGTCGTTGGCGATGTCGTCGAGGACCTTCTCCATCTCGGCCGTGAAGTCGTAGTCGACCAGGTTGCCGAAATGCTGCTCAAGCAGGTTGACCACGGCGAACGCCAGGAACGACGGCACCAGCGCCGTGCCCTTCTTGAACACGTAGCCGCGGTCGAGGATCGTGCCGATGATCGACGCGTACGTCGAGGGCCGCCCGATCTCGCGGTCTTCCATCTCCTTGACCAGCGAGGCCTCGGTGTAGCGGGCCGGCGGCTTGGTCGAGTGGGCGGCCACGTCGAGCCGCGACACGGTCAGCGCGTCGCCCTCGGCCAGGTTGGGCAGCCGCTTCTCGGAGTCGTCGCGGTCGGTCGAGGGGTCGTCGGCCCCCTCCACGTACGCCTTGAGGAACCCGTAGAACGTGATCGTCCGGCCCGAGGCGCTGAACTCGACGTTCTCGCCGGTGGCCGAACTGCCGATCACCTTGACGCTGATCGACTCGCCGACCGCGTCCTTCATCTGCGAGGAGACGGTGCGCTGCCAGATCAGCTCGTAGAGGCGGAACATGTCGCCGGGCAACCCGGTCTCGCCCGGCGTGCGGAACTCCTCGCCGGAGGGCCGGATCGCCTCGTGGGCCTCCTGCGCGCTCTTGACCTTGCTGCTGTAGACACGCGGCTTGTCGGGCACGTACGCGGCGCCGTAGAGCTTGATGGCCTGCGAGCGGGCGGCGGCGATGGCGGTCTCCGACAGCGTGATGCTGTCGGTACGCATGTAGGTGATGAAACCGCCCTCGTACAGCCGCTGGGCGACCTGCATCGTGTACTTGGCGGAGAAGCCCAGCTTCCGGCTGGCCTCCTGCTGCAACGTGGTCGTCCGGAACGGCGCGTACGGCTTACGCGTGTACGGCTTGCGCTCGACGGACTTGACCGAGAACGACGTGCCCTGGAGCCTGCCGGCCAGCTCACCGGCGGCGGCCTCGGACAGGTGGAGCACGCCGGCCGTCTTGAGCTGCCCGGTGCTGGCGAAGTCGCGCCCCTGGGCCACCCTCTTGCCGTCGACCGAGCTCAGCGTCGCGGTGAAGTCACGCGGCCGCTCCTCGGGCTTGCCCGAGTCGAACAGCGCCTGCAGGTCCCAGTAGTGGGCCGAGGTGAACGCCATGCGCTCCCGCTCGCGCTCCACCACCAGCCGCGTCGCCACCGACTGCACCCGGCCGGCCGACAGCCGCGGCTTGACCTTCTTCCACAGGACGGGGCTGACCTCGTAGCCGTAGAGGCGGTCGAGGATGCGGCGGGTCTCCTGGGCGTCCACCAGGCGGAGGTTGAGGTCGCGCGGGTTCGCGACGGCGTCGCGGATCGCCTGCGGCGTGATCTCGTGGAACACCATGCGGTGGACGGGCACGGTCGGCTTGAGCACCTCGCGCAGGTGCCAGGCGATGGCCTCGCCCTCACGGTCCTCGTCAGTGGCCAGGTAGAGTTCGTCGGCGCCCTTCAACAGCTGACGCAGCTTGCTGACCTGCGCCTTCTTGTCGGGGTTGACGACGTACAGCGGCTCGAACCCGTGCTCGACGTTCACGCCGAGGCGCGCCCAAGGCTCCTTCTTGAACGCCTCGGGGATGTCGTCGGCCCGCTCCGGCAGGTCACGGATGTGGCCGATGCTGGACTCCACCGTGTAGCCGGCGCCGAGGTATTTCTCGATCGTCTTCGCCTTGGCGGGCGACTCGACGATCACCAGGCGTGTTCCGCCGGAGCTGCCGTTCTTGGCTGGCACGCTGCTTCCTACCTCACTGTTCGCTTGCAATCCCCCTACCGGGAGTCGGCATAGATCTGAAAGGTAACCCGACTCGCGGAAATTTCCTTCCCCCGGGCTACCCACTAGCTTCCGGGTCCACCCACAAGCACGCAGAATAAGGCCCATCGAGCGGCATGGCGCCCTGACTCACCCTGGAGACTAATCGTTGTGCTCGACTACTCCTACATGGATATCTTCATTCCGCGCGACCTCACCCGCGAAGCCGCACGTCAACTGCTGACCGAACACGCGGAGTACGGCCAGTGGGAGCTCGCCCGGGTGCGGGTGCACCCCGACGGCAGCCGGCACGTACGGCTGCGCCGCAAGGTCATCCGTGTCCGCAGCACGCTCTGAACTTGGACATGGCTTTGCCCGCCCCGGGCCGCGCCCCCGGAACGGGCAAAGCATCTTTCGCCTACTGCTCACAGGCGGTTGAGCGGTAGCGGTACCTGCGATTGCCGAGCTATGCCATATATCTACTTACGGCCCGGCCGGAACCGGCGCGCGGTCGCGAACAGCGTGGCCGAGGCGGCGAACATCGAGCCGACCAGCAGCGCGAGCAGCGAGCTGGAGTTCATGCCGGTGAGGCCGGCGGGCTGAGCGGCGCTCATCAGGCCCAGGTTGCCGACGGGCAGGCCACTGGTGGCGGACGTCACCGCGCCGCCGACCGGGGTGGAGCCGAGCAGGTCGGTGGCCGGGGACAGCGGCGAGGAGGGGCGGCCCGGACCCTTGCGCACAGCGTCGGTCCTGTCGGCCTGGTGGTCCTTGCCGTGCTTGCCGCCCTTGCCGCCCTTGCCGCCCTTGTCACCCTTACCCCCCTTGCCGCCCTTGTCGGCAGGGCCCTTCTTGCCGGGCTCGGGCTTGGCGGGCAGCTGCACCTGGCCGGGCAGCGGGCGTACCGGGGCCTGCGCCTGGCCGGGGAGGCCGGGCAGCTCGGGGAGAGCGGGCAGGCCGAGGGTCCTGGAGGCGTCGTCCACGAGGGGCAGCGACGACAGGCCGCCGTTGACCGGCAGGGCGGGCAGGCCCGCGCCCTGGAGCTGCTGCGTCAGGTTGCCCGGCACCGGCAGGCCGCCGACGTTGGGCGAGCCGGCGGCGTTCGGCGAGGCGCCCGTGTCGGGCACACCGGCGACGTTCGGCAGGCCACCGACGTTGGGCAGGCCGGCGTCGCCGCCGGCGCCGTTCACGCTGTTGAACGCCGGGACGGCCGGCACGGCGGGCAGCAGCCCGCTCTTGGCCGCGGCCGTGTGGTTCGTGGAACGCAGGAACTGGTTGTAGCCGCCACCGCCGCCCGGGTAACCCGGCTTGCCGACGTGCGCACCGCCGAGGCAGCCCGCGGCGGCGTCGCCCAGCACGGCCACGGCGTTGCCGCAGACGTTGACCGGGGCCGTGATCGGCGCGATCACCTGGTTGCCGCTCAGCACCCCGGAGCGCCCGGAGGTGTGGTTGCCGCCGCCGCCCACGCCGTCGTGCGGCCAGACGGCCGCGCCGCCCTTGCAGTGGGCGGTGGAGGCGCCGAGCACCGCGGCGGCGTTGCCGCAGACGTTGAGCGGCGCGGTGATCGGAGCCACGACCTGGTTGCCCGCCCCGACGCCCGACTGCCCGGAGGTGTGGTTGCCGCCGGCGCCCCGGCCGCCGTTCTTGACGGACACGACGCCCTTGCACCCGGCGAACGCCTTGCCGAACGCGGCCACCGCGTTCCCGCAGACGTTGATCGGGGCCGTGATCGGCGCGATCACCTGGTTGCCGCTCAGCACCCCGGAACGCCCGGACGTGGTGTTGCCGCCCGCCCCGGAACCGGCGCGGGTGTTCAGCACCGTCGCGCCGCCCTTGCAGTTGGCCGGCGCGTTGCCGACGGCGTTGCCGCAGGCCGTGATGGGCAGGGAGATCGGGCTGATCACCTGGTTGCCGCTGCCCGCGCCGTAGCGCCCGTCGGTGTCGTTGCCCGTGGAGCCCGGCGCGGCCATGTGGTGCTGCCAGCCACCGCCGCCGCCCGAGTTCGTGACGCTGGCGCCGCCCTGGCAGCCCGCGAACGCCCGTCCGAACACCGCCACCGCGTTCCCGCAGATGTTGACCGGCCCGCTGATCGGCGCGATCACCTGGTTGCCGCCGAGCGCGGACGAGCGGCCCGACGTACGGTTGCCGCCCGCGCCCACGCCGCTGTTGTGCACGGCCGCGCCGCCCTTGCAGCCCGCGGTCGCGTCGCCGAAGATGGCCAGCGCGTTGCCGCAGGCGTTCAGCGGGGCCGTGATCGGCGCGGTGATCTGGTTGCCGCCGAGCAGGCTGGAGTCACCCGAGGTCTGGTTGCCGCCGGCGCCGCCCCCGCCCTTGTTGTGGACGGTCGCGCCACCGCGGCAGCCCGCGTCGGACCTGCCGAACAGGGAGATCGCGTTGCCGCAGGCGTTCAGCGGCGCGGAGATCGGCGCGTTGACCTGGTTGCCGCCGAGCACACTGGAGTTGCCCGAGGTGCGGTTGGGGATGTCGCTGCGGCCGACGTTCTCGACGGAGGCGCCGCCCTGGGAACCGGCGCTCGACTGGCCGGCCGCGCCGACGGAGTTGCCGCTGATGTCGATGGGCAGGTTGATCGGCAGGTTGACCTGGTTGCCGCCGCCGACCGAGGAGTCTCCGGAGGTGTCGGCGAGGGCGGTGCCGCTGCCGAACGACATGACCGCGACCGCCAGAAGGGCCGCAGGGGTTGATGCTTTAGCCCACGTACGCATGCTGAATGCTCCTAGTGGTTCTTGGGGGGATACCTGAACGGTTCGCGGGCAGCCGAGGCCGTGCGAGGTCGCGCACAGCGGTGACCTCGGGTTCGCGAACAGACTGACTGACGTCTCACCCGCCGGCGGAGGGGATATGACCACGCTCCGCCGCCGCTCTCCGGACGGATCGTCCGGGGCGTGTTGAAATGGCGGGATCAGTCAGGTGAGAAGGAAGGGTCGTCCGCCGCTGTGCGGACGACGGGGGGCAGCACGCGCGCCGCGATGGCGAGCTGGTACTGCAGCCGCGGGTCGACACCGGACCGCGCGACATCCCCCAAACCGGGCCCGAACGGGCCGCTGCCACCACCATTGGGCACCAGTCCATTGGTGTCCAAGATCTTTCCGGCGGAGGATGGTGGTGGCAGACCAGGATCCTGTTGGCTGTTGAGCCCGTCCACGGTGCGCCCCGCCATCGCCTCGGCGTTGTCCGACGCCGAGAGAGAAGCGGGGGCGGAAAGAGGGGCCGGGGCCGCGTCGGCGGCTCCTGTGGTGGCCGCGGTGGCATCCGCGGCCGCCGGAGCGGCGGACATCATTCCGAACACGACAGCGAGCAGCCAACCTGCCGCCACGAGGGCGCCCATCGTGACTGCCCGCACGACAACTCCACGAGCGCCGGCCGCGAACCGCGCCATCCGGTCGGCCCGCTCGGCGGTCGTGTCCCGCCCCGGGAACGTCGTGGGCACGCGGCGCACAGCGAGGGACGTCGCCCTCGTCTGTCCGACCGTCGTGCGTGCCACGTGACCTCCCAGCTTCCCGAACCGGCTTCACGTCGTGAGGCCGGTCCGTGGACTCACCCCTCAACGGTCCGTAACCGTAGCAGCACCCAACGTTGTCGCAAGGGCTTTTCAGCAGAGACCCCGAAAATGGCCAAGGACACGCGGATCCGCTTCACGGATGACACCCGGAAGGGTCATCGGGGTGGCCCGGCGAGGGCGCGGAAGAGGCGGCTCCGGTCGTTGTGCCGATACTCGGTATGACGCACCCCTCAGAGTTTGCTAACCTTACGGAGCCGACGCGAGATGACGGTCCCGCGTGCAGGCACCAAGTCCGGGTGGCGGAATAGGCAGACGCGCTAGCTTGAGGTGCTAGTGCCCAGTGATGGGCATGGGGGTTCAAGTCCCCCCTCGGACACCAGCTTTATCGAAGCGTCAGGTCTCTGACCTGGCGCTTTTGCTTTCTCATGACTCTGAGGGTTCAACTCGGGAACCTACAGCCCCAGGCCAGGGGCATGGGGGTTCATCTCCCTCTCCGACATGCGCGGTAGCCCATGGCCCTCGGACGGGCACTCACTCGCCTGCTCAAACCCGCGTGGTCAGGGAGCACTTCGGTGCCGTCGGTGAAGAGCCGATGGCGGGCCAGAGCGTGCTCCAAGCCGCGTTCCCGTTGCAAACGCGTCGATCGCCAGCTTGCTGGGCAGCAGTGGCACGCCTGCTTGCCGCACGAGCGGCTGCAGTGTGTCCGCGAGTTCCTCGCTCATCTGCTGGCCTGGAGCGATCCTGAGATCGCCCGTGACCTCGCCGATCCGTTCGACGGCAGCGGCGGGCAGTCCGTCGACGGTGCCGAGTGAGCGGCCAGGGCGAAGAGATCCGCCGACCTACCGGATGGATCGTACGAGCCGCCAGCGCCGAAGTTTGGAAGGCATGGCGCGAACTACGCTCGCAAGTGCCCGGCAACTGCGAGCGGTGCCGGCTGGACCTCACAGACGATCCACGCAGGGTCGACGACCGGCAACACCCACTGTCGCTCGCTGGGCACCGTCAAGCACGACAACCGTAATCTGGAGCAGTGGCAATACGAGGTCACCTCCGGAGGGCGCATTCGGTACGCCATCGACGACACCGAAGCGACCATCTGGCTCACCAGGGTCGCAGCCGGCCACCCAAGGCATCCGAACGACGAACCCGCCACCCACCACGGAGCCGACGGCGTCGAGAGAGACCGGTGACCGAATCCGGGTGAACCACAGCATCCGTCCCTCCTATTTGCACGGCGTGACCGGCACGGTGGTCGACTTCGCCCCGCGAAAGTCCGCGTGCTCCTCCACACTCCCGTCGGCCGCTTCACCGACTGCGAGGTCACGGTTCCCCCGCTTGATTGGAGTCGGTGTGACTGCTCTTTCTCACCTTTCCGACCACGAGGCCGTTCTCGTCCTCACCAAGCTCCTGGCCGTACACCCCGAGCTGGGGGACGAGGCGGAGACGATCGCACGAGAAGCGGTCCGGACTGTCCCCACGGGACTCGCCGAAAAGCTCCGGACCTCGATCATGCAACTGGACATCGAGGTACTGTCCGGACGAACCGGCTATCAGCCGGGGCGAGGCTGGGTCGAGCCCTACGACGTCGCCGATGAAATCCTCGACGAGGTCATCGAGGATTTCATGGCCGATGCCGTACGACGAGCCGAAGCCGGTGCCGTCGACACCGCCATCACGATGTGCCTCGACATCGTCGAATGCCTGTACGCCCTGCCCATACCCACAGAACTCGACAACATGGTGCTCTTCTCGTACTGCGGAGAGGACTTCGCCCGCCAACGAGCACGAACGCTCATCGAACGCCTCGGCAAGGCCTGCGTCGCACTGCCGGAAGCCGAACTCACCGACGCTGCACCCGACTGGTTCGGCTCGACGTAGGCCACGGACGTCGCAGCGAGTGGTCATCAGCCTCGGCCACGCGGTCTATCTGCCCACTCGGTCAGAATGCGGCGCAGTCGCCGGGTGTGATGGACTGGAGCATGCCCAAGAGCCGCGGCCGCCGCAAGGCCACCAGCAGCAAACCGGCCCGTCGCTCGCCCCTACCGCGCCGATCAGACCTGCTGCTGCGCGATGCCCGGCAGCTCACTGGCCTGACCGATCCGCTGATGGCCGAGATCTGGGCCAGCAGCTGGCTCGGCCAGGCATGGGCGACCGCGGAGCTGAGCGAACGCGAGGCCGAGCATCGGTTGTGCATGGAGGTGACCGGCCGGGCATCCACCACTCCCTCACCGCACGGCTTGGCCGCGATCGCCGCGCTGGCGCGGGTCGCACCCGCCGCCGACATCACCATGCTGGCCGAGACGATCGACATCCTGGAAGAGACCCAGCCGCTGCCGCCCTGGTACACCGCCGCATCCGCGGACACCACATGGACCGCAACGTCGGCGTGGCGAGCGGTGGACGTGTGGGACAGCGAACAGGTGCTGCTCATCGACTACGACGGCCCCCATCCCCACACGCTGATGGCCCAGGTGCTCAAGCCCGGGGGGCTGATGATCGGCAAGATCGCGATCCTGGAACCCGGTGCCGCCGCGCAGTGGGACCAACGACACGTATCCGACGAAGTTCCCATGCCGATCAGCCAGGCTCCGGCGCCCGAGGTGCTCGCCGACCTGGCCGATGCGCTGCGCACCACCGACATCGCCTGGCCGCGCAACGACGACGAGGATTTCATCGACAATCGGGCGCTGGCCTGGTCCCGCTGCCGCGACCACCTGCCCGGCTGGCCCGAAGGAGACAGTCTGCCCGAGGCCGAACGCCACCGCCTGATCCAGCAGTTCACCACCGCCAACGACCTGGACGACGAGGTGAGCAGGTCACTGGCCGAGTTGTTCCTGGACTACGGCGAGGGCTACATCGTCTCCGGCCCGCTGGCGTGGAGCCCGGACGAGGTCACGCTGCTGCTCACCGACTGGCTGCCCCGAAAGGCCGTTCTCGATGCCGCCCAGCGCGCGGCCCTTCCCGACGTCCTGCGCCGGTGGCTGGCGTACGCCCTCGACCAGCGCGGCGTCGATCCCCGCTGGATCACCCCGGTAATGGACGCCGTCGACGCCCACCTTCGCGAGTTCCGCCAAGCGTTCGATGACGACACCTCCTGGGGCCCCGCCAAGCAGATCGCCGCCGCCCTCACCGACCGTGGCATCGATCTCACCAACCGGGAAGCCGTCGATGAAGCCATCCGCGCACTCAACGCCGAACAACTCGCACGCCGTCTCCTCCCGTGATCAGTTGGAGGTACCACGGACATCTCACGGGCCGATGTAAGACGTGTAGAGGTCCCGATCGTGATCTTCGGCATCCGCGGCGTTCCTGAATGCCCCATCGGAGCGCCCTTCCCGCGCAGTAATTTGGTTCCACAGCAAAGGAGGGGATTCCGTGCCCGGCATGGCTCGTGAACGAGTGGCCGAATTGCTCGACGCGTCGACGGAGCCCGCCGCGTCCAGCGTCTATCGAAAACTTCCCGAGACCGAGCTGTCGGTGGCGGTCGATGGAGTCGGCCCGCTGCGATTTCCCGTCTCCGATGAGCAGGCCGCCCAGTTGCGCGGGCTCGGCCACCGTGCGCGGTTCGGGCGGGGCGAGCAGACCCTGACCGATCCGGAGGTGCGCGACACCTGGGAGATTCCCAAGGAGCTGGTGCGCGTCGAGTGGACGGCGGCGTTCGCGGCCGTCCTCGACGGAATGCGCGCGGAACTGGGGCTGCCGCCGCACTGCGAGCTCACGCCGGAGCTGCACTCCATGCTCCTGTATGAGACCGGGCAGTTCTTCCTCGCCCACCAGGATTCCGAGAAGGACGACGCCATGGTCGCGACCTTGGTGGTGACGCTGCCGTCCGCGCACACCGGCGGCGAGCTCGTCGTCGAGCACCAGGGCCAGACCAAGAAGTACCGGGGGCTGAAGACCGCGGCCTCGTTGGTGGCCTTCTACGCCGACTGCCGGCACCAGGTTCTTCCCGTCAAAACAGGCAACCGTGTCGCCCTCACCTACAACTTGCTCCTGACAGGAGACAGCCAGGCTGCGGCGGCCGATAATCCGCTGGTCAGTGAGCTCGCGGCCGGTCTTCTCACTCACTTCGCCACCCCGGTCGTCCTCCCGTACAGCTCTCGCAGGGGGGATCCGCCGGCGCGGCTGGCGTACCTCCTCGACCATGAGTACACCGCCCGCGGGCTGAGCTGGTCCCGGTTGAAGGGCTCCGACGCCGCGCGGGGCGCCCTCCTACGGGCTGCGGCGGAGCGGGCGGGTTGCGAGATCACCCTGGCCCTCGCGGAGATCCAGGAGACCTGGGACGCCTACGATCCCGACGAGGACGAGGATGCGTGGTACGGCGATCATGAGGACGAGGATCCCGACGAGCACAAGGACTCGGAAAGCGCGGACGACAGACAGTATGTTCTTCAGGATCTGATCGAGACCTCCACCACGCTCGCCCACTGGATCGGCCCGGAAACAGGGCGACTCGAGAACATCTCACTGGACCTCAGCGACGCCGAGGTGGCCTCGACGACCCCGACTGCTGACATGACGCCCTACGCCTCGGAGTACGAGGGTTACATGGGCAACTACGGCAACACCCTGGACCGCTGGTACCGGCGGGCGGCGATGGTCATCTGGCCACGGGACCAGGGCTTCGCCAGCCGGGCCGAGGCGTCCCCGGGATGGGCGCTGGACGAGCTCACGGCGATGGCCCGCTCCGGGGAGATCGCGGAAGCCCGTGAGGCGGCGCGGTCGCTGGAGTCCTTCTGGCACGCCGCAGGCCGTTACCCCGACCAGACCGAACTTCTCCGCAAGGCGCTGGAAGCAGCCAGGGAGCTGGATGACGCCCAGATCGCCGCCATTCTGCTGCGGCCGTTCGCGTTGGAGCGGCTGGTCCCCGGACACGGCCCGGCAATCGGCGGCCTGGCGGCGCACTACGGCGACATCTGGATCGACGGTCTGCTGCGTGACTGGTCCGAAAGCTGGCGGCCCGGCTCCCACGGCCTCGCCCAGGCACCGCTGGAATGGCTCGAGAACCTCCCCCGGCTGTGTACCGCGCTCTCGGTAGAGGGGAGCCCGTCCATCACGGCCGCCCGCCGCATCGTCGAACTGTCGTGGACGATGTTCGCGGGCCAGGTCGGTCCGGCGCTCGACGGGCCCCTCACCTCCCGGCGGGAAGCATGGCTGACCACCTTGGGGGCGCCCTGCTCCGGAATCATCGCGGCCGCGGCCCAACTGGGATCGACGGGCGTACTGGAGGACGCCCACAAGCTCGCGCGGACGGCCGGTGATCGGGCGCACGTACTGGCGATGGCCACGCTGCGCGCCGCCGGGACGCACCAAGCGGGCTTCGACGAGCTGGCCGGCAACTGTGCCGAACGGATTCGGGCATTGCTGGCGCAGCCACAACGCGCACTGGATGACTGGTCGATCGAGCTGCCCACCGGATGCGCGTGCGAGCTGTGCGAAGTGCTCGGCACGTTCCTCCAACATCCTGAACGGCGTGCTCTCGACTGGCCGCTCGCAAAGGACAGGCGCAGGCATGTCCACGCTCGAATCGATGACGCGGAGCTGCCCGTCCGCCACGAGACCAGACGGCAGGGCCGCCCGTACACCCTGGTCCTGACCAAGGCGGAGGCCCTCTTTGAACGGGAGCGTATCGCCCGCGAGCGTCACGAAGCGGACCTGGCCTGGCTCACTGACAAGTGGAAGGTCTCCATCTGAACCATCACGGACGTCGTCACGCCACGTGAATGTGGTGTACGGGAATGAGGATGGCGGCAGGCCAGGTGTAATCGGTGGCGCTCAGTCCTCGGACACACACCGCACGCACATGTGGGGGCTCCGGTTGGATCCGGGCCTCCACATTCTGCTTTTCGGGGTGGTGCAACCCAAGCCGGGTGTAGAGCTCGGCCTTGTCGTCCGGGTCCGCTTCCGAAGCCAGGCGCACCAGATCCCCGACCTCCTCGATCATCGATCTGATGTCGGCAATGGTGACACGCTGCGCGGCCGGAACGGCCTTCGACTCCCCCTCCAGGCGGGCTCGCTCGCTCTTCGTCTCGTTGATCCACGAGGAGATCTCGACCGGGTCGCCTCCGGCATCGAGCGCGGAGCGGTACTGGCCGAGCCTGCGGTCACACTTCGACAGCTGCTTGCGCAGGTCGATCAGGGCCGCCTCGTTCGGGTCGATCACCTGCTCGGCCGTCGCCGCGGTTGACGATGGCGTACTGGGCGGGGAGCCGGCACCGGTAGTACGCCTGGCGGTTGTTCCAGTTGCCCTGCATCCGGCGCTCGCAGTACCCGCGGAACAGCAGGCCCGGGAAGGCGTACGGACGCCGGGTGGGGTGGAGGCGCCGGCTGTACGCGGGCAACAACCCCCGTCGGGATGTCGGACCCGAACGGTCTTCGAACCAACCCCTGTGGCGAGACACTCGCCACGCCGTGCGACGACAAGCCCGCAGGATACGAGTACTCCAATGAACTCCTCCTCAAGCTGGACCCGGTTCGGAAGGCAAGCCCGGTTGAGTATTTCTCGGTGCGTCCGCACTGGTCACCGACGGACTATGGACGTCCGTACGGCGTCGGCAAGCCGAAGGCGCGGGACTGGTGGGTCAAGCAGCGTCGAGTCGCTGATCAAGCTCAGCGCCACGCTCGCGAAGAACATCGAGAACTACCTCAAGAAAGTCGTACACCGTCGAGTTTTATAGGCGATACAACTTCGGAAACGCCCGCGAGAATCGCGGCCCAGGTCCCGTGTTCGACACGCCCCAGCCTGCGACTTCGACGTCTACGGCTCGATGCGGTCGACCCGCGCCGCTCCGAACGTGAAACCGAAGGATATCGAATGTCCTGGGCCAGGCTCACGGTAAAGTGAAGGCTCGGCGTAAGGAGTGGTGCATGGATATGGATTCGATCAGAGTCGGAGCATGTTTCTTGCTCGCTCTTCTCGTCGGCGCTCTGGGCGCATGCTCCTCGGGCCCACCGCTGACCGACCACAATCCGGATCCGCGCGCGCTCCCCGGAACAGCACCTACTCTCAAACTCGACAACGTGCTGGCCGATCACCGGCTAGGCCTTCCGAAGGCCGCCTCCGAGGTAAAATTCAAATCCAGAAGGGATAACGATCCTTACTGGCTGGAGCTGGCTTTCTCGGTCGACTGCGCTCAAGGATCCGCCTTCTTCAAGAAGGAGGGGCTCGAACGACAAGAAGACGATGGGGATCTCTACGACGAGGCCAGAGTCGAGGAGGCGGCACGCTCCTTCGGGATGGAGTCGAACCGATATTCAGTGCGAGGAACGTACGTCAAGGCTCCCGATGAATTCCGCAACAGCCAAATGGGAGTGCTTTTGGCCGATGCGGACAAGTGCCAAGTAGTCATCTTGTCAGATCGCTACAACTAGTTCACGGCTTGATTCTTGCTGATCGTTTCTCGGCGCAGCTCCTCGACCGAGACTGCTCCCGCAGGCTAGAGGCCCGGTTGAGGGTGTGAAGGGCCTTCCGTACTCAAGTCGCGGCTTGTCCATGGATGCAGTTCTGGGGCACCACACGCGGGGAACTCCCGGCGTTCGCCGAGTACGACCTGCTGCACGGCCTGATCGGCATCGGCGCCCACTTCCTCCAGCACGCCCCGGGGCGGATCCTGGCCTGCCTGGTCACGCTCAGTTCGCCCAAGCCCTGCGCCGAGACGTCACCGTGGACGGGCACCGAAGAAATCAGTAACGCAATGCCCCATGTCCCGAAACTCCTTTTCTGGCTGCCGCCCTCACGTTTTCGGCCCGCCTTGCGAATGCCCCAGCGGCAAGTGCAGCTCCACTTACGCATCGATGTCAGCCGAACCGGTCCTGCCGCAGAGGCCGCAAACCTTGGTCACGCCCAAGCAGACGACCATTAACGGGGTCAAATCCCTGCTGACAACATTCTTCACCCATCAGCAGCTGTCCAGAATCCTGGACACAATGGCGGAGAACATCTACGCCAACAAGCCTTTCAAGGAATCCTTCGACGCCCTCACCGCCTCGGTCGATCTCACCGCAAGTCAAGTGGCGATCACGGCAAAGGCGAGGAGTGGCTTGCAGAAGATTTAGGGTCGGCCTCCGGGGTTTCGTCGACAAAGGTCCGCGCAGCCCTTCTCCGCAGGCCTTGAGTCATATTACGGCAATATGAGCAAGCGATTCTCGTGATGAAAAACAATCGGAAGACGAAAGCAGAATGTCTCAGCCAGGTCCACGTGATGACGGCCCAATATCTCGCCAAAGCCAACATCGCGCCGGTTCTGACCGAGATCAAAAGCAGTCTGACGTCGAAAGAGTGGCAGTCCGTAAGAGCTCATGGCGCGGCTCTGTTCCCTTGGAGCAAGTACGGGTTGTAGGGCCGCCCGGTCTGCGCTGACCGAAGTGGCGTCATCATAAGGGCGCGAGCTGGGGTGATCCCAGCTCGAACCCGTACGCCAACGCGGGAGCCGGG
This sequence comes from Nonomuraea spiralis, assembly GCF_014648435.1. Taxonomy (GTDB): domain Bacteria; phylum Actinomycetota; class Actinomycetes; order Streptosporangiales; family Streptosporangiaceae; genus Nonomuraea; species Nonomuraea spiralis. The sequence continues at coordinate 572,640 of NZ_BMRC01000004.1, read as the reverse complement.
CAGCCGGGCTGAGCGGGCGACTACCGCGCCTTCCCAGGTCGGGGTCGGCACTTCCGCCAAGCCGGGCCGCCCAGGGGTGGGTGTTCGAGGTGGAGTGGGGTGAGTGTGGTCGAATCGGTTGTATGACGATCGAATACGTCCCTGTCTCGGGTGACGGCCGTTTGTGGGCCGAGAAGGGCGGTAGCGGGGCGCCCATAGTGCTGCTGCACGGGTCCGTGCATGACAGCCGTCTGTGGGACGGCGTCTTCCCTGGACTCGCGCGCCACCACACCGTGATCCGGTACGACGCGCGGGGGCTGGGTCGTTCGACGCCGCCGACCGCGCCGTTCCGGTACGAGGACGACCTGCTCGCGGTCCTCGACCACTTCGGCGTCGAGAGCGCCACGCTGGTCGGGCTGAGCATGGGCGGCGAGGTCGCGCTCGACTTCACCTTGGAACATCCGGCACGGGTGCGCTCGTTGGTCCTCGTCGCGGCGTCGGCCAGTGGGCACGACTGGCCGCGGTCTCCTGAGATGGACGCCTACACGGCGGCGGACCGCGGGGACGACGCCGACCGCCTGGCCGAGATGGAGCTCACGGTGTGGGCCTCGCTGGGCGACCGCGCGCCGGGGTACGCGGCGATCGCCGGCATGGTCACCGAGAACGCCAAGGTACGGGTGGCCGCCGAGAAGGGTCACGTCCGCTTCTCCGAGGTGGGCGCCGTCGAGGTCCTTGAGCGGGTCGCGGTGCCCACCACCGTCGTGGTCGGCGATCACGATCATCCGGAGATCGGCGTGATCGCCCGCCGGCTCGCCGAGGGCATTCCCGGTGCGCGCCTGGAGATCGTGGCCGCGGCCGATCACTATCTGCCGCTGCGCGCGCCGGAACGGCTCATGGAGATCATCGTCCCTGGTCGGTGAGGGGCTACAGATCCGGTCGTGAACACGGCGTGCCGTCCGTCCAGTGGCCGTTCGGTGGCCGTTCGGAGGTGTTCGGGGTGGGTGGGGCGGGCTCGTTCGGCTGAGGGGTGGTTTGAGATAGGGCGATGAGTTTCGTCGGTGGGGGTGGTCAGTATGGGCATGAAGATGACCGCTGGTGAGACCGACAACCGTAAGGCCGGCCGTGACGCGGCCGGGCCCGACTCCGATAGAGGTACCGTGTCCAGCCCACAACTCGAATCCTCCGCCGAGGCCGCGGCCGCGGGCTCGGGGCGTACTCCGGCCGTGATCCGGTTGCTGGTGCTCGCGACGTTCGTGGTGGTGCTCAACGAGACGATCCTGATCAACGCGATCCCGCGGCTGATGGACGCCATGCACATCACCGAGCAGACCGCGCAGTGGCTTTCCACGGCCTTCATGCTGACCATGGCCGGGGTGATCCCGATCACCGGCTGGTTCTTGCAACGGGTCACCACCAGGACCGCCTACACCACCGCGATGGGGTTGTTCCTGGTCGGTACGGCGGTGGCCGCCGTGGCGCCGTCGTTCGCGGTGTTGCTGGGGGCGCGGATCATCCAGGCGTCCGGGACGGCCGTGATGATGCCGCTGCTGATGACGACGTTGATGCAGGTCGTGCCGGAGAAGGACCGGGGGCGGGTGATGGGCAACGTCACCCTCGCCATCTCCGTCGCGCCCGCCATGGGGCCGGCGATCTCCGGGGTGATCCTGCACTTCGGGTCGTGGCGGCTGCTGTTCGCGGTGGTGCTGCCGATCGCCGGGCTGATCACGTGGAGCGGTCTGAGGCGGCTCAGGAACGCGGGCGAGCCCAAGATCAGCGCCATCGACTGGTTCAGCGTGGTGACGGCGGCGGCCGGGTTCGGCGGCCTGGTCTACGGGCTCAGCCGGTTCGAGGGCGGGGACGTCCGCGTCGCGGCGGCCGTCACGGGGGCCGGGCTGGTCACCATCGCCGTCTTCGTCGTGCGCCAGCTCGTGCTGCAGCGGCGGGGGACGCCGCTGATGGACCTGCGTACGCTGTTCCACCGCACCTACACGGTCGCGCTCATCCTGATGTCGGTGGCCTTCATGGCGATGCTCGGCTCGATGATCCTGCTGCCGCTGTACCTGCAGAACATCCGGGCGCTCAGCCCGCTGGAGACCGGGCTCCTCGTGATGCCGGGCGGCCTCGCTATGGGTCTGCTCGGTCCGGCCGTGGGCCGCCTGTTCGACAACTACGGCGGCCGGGTGCTGGTCGTCCCCGGCGCGATCGGGATCATGCTCGCGCTGACCGGCTTGACCCAGGTCACGATGACGATGCCGTACTGGCAACTGCTCGGCCTGCACGCGCTGCTCATGGTGAGCCTGGCCGCGACGTTCACCCCGGTCTTCACGCTCGGCCTGGGGGCGGTCCCGCCGCACCTGTACTCGCACGGCAGCTCGATCCTGAGCACGCTCCAGCAGGTCGCGGCGGCGATCGGCACCGCGCTCGTGATCACCGTGATGAGCGCGAAGGCCGACACCCTGAGGGCCGAGGGCCTCACGCAGACGATGGCGACCCTCGGGGGCATGCGGCTGGCGTTCGTGATCGGCGCGGTGTTGTCGGTGGCGGTGGTCGTCACCGCGCTGCTCCTGCCGGCGCGGGCGGCGGCCGGCTCCGCCGGCCACGCCGGGCACTAGGAGCCGGTGGCGTCCAGGTAGGTGAGGACGGCGCGCACCCGGCGGTTGGTGTCGTCGTCGGCGGCGAGGCCGAGCTTGGCGAAGATCGTGGTCGTGTACTTGCTGATGGCGCCCTCGCTGAGGAACAACCGGGCCGCGATCGCCGCGTTGGACAACCCCTCGGCCATCAGTTCGAGCACCGAGCGCTCGCGTTCGGTGAGGGTGGCGAGGGGGTCGGCGTGCGCGGGACGGCCCAGCAGCTTCGCGACCACCGTGGGGTCGAGCGCCGTGCCGCCTTCGGCGACGCGGGTGAGCGCGTCCATGAACTGTCCGGCGTCGAGTACGCGATCCTTGAGCTGGTAGCCGACGCCGCCCTGGCCGTCGGCGAGGAGTTCGCGGGCGTAGAGCTGCTCGACGTGCTGGGACAGGATCAGCACGGGCAGGCCCGGCACCTCACGGCGGGCGGCGAGCGCGGCCTGGAGCCCCTCGTCGGAGAACGTCGGCGGCAGCCGTACGTCCACGATCGCCACGTCGGGACGGTTGCCGAGCAGCGCTTCGAGCGCGGCGGGGCCCGAGTCGACGGCCGCGACCACGGTGTGCCCGTACGCCTGGAGGAGGCGGACGAGCCCGTCGCGGAGCAGGAAGAGGTCTTCGGCTACGACAATACGCATGGCACCGCCACATGGACGCGGGTGGGCCCGCCGGCCGGGCTGTCGATCTCCAGCCGGCCGCCGAAGGCCGCGATCCGGCGTTCGACGCCGTGCAGCCCGGAGCCCGAGGACAGGTTCGCGCCGCCGACGCCGTCGTCGGTGACGGTCGCGGTGAGGGTACGCGCCTCGTAGCCGAGTTCGACGGTCACATGACGGGCGTGGGCGTGTTTGGCCACGTTCGCCAGCAGTTCGGCGACGGTGAAGTAGACCGCGGCCTCGACCGGGCGTTCGGGCCGGGTGGGCACGGAACTGCGTACGGCGACCTCGACGGGCGCGTCGAGCGCCAGGGCGCGTACGGCGTCGACCAGGCCGCGTTCGGTGAGCACGGGCGGGTTGATGCCGCGTACCAGCGACCGCAGCTCGGCCAGCGCGGTGACCGAGGAGGCGCGGGCCTCGGCCAGGATCGCCCTGGCTGCGGCCGGGTCGCTTTCGAGAAGGTGCTCGGCGGCCTGCATCGACATGCCCATGCCGACCAGCCGCGCCTGGGCCCCGTCGTGCAGGCCACGTTCGATGCGTTCGAGCTCGGCGGCCTGGGTCTGGGTCAGGTCGGCGCGGATGGCCTCCAGCTCCGCCACCCGCCGGCCGAGCCGCGCGTACGGGATGGGCCCGAGGAAGCGGCGGGCCAGTGGCCCGAGGACCCGCCACGCGAACGGCGCGGCGGCCAGACCGGCGACGATCATGGCGATGCCGGGACCGAGGAAGCCCGGCGTCAGCGTCAGGTGGACGCCGCCGGCGAGCCCGACCAGCGGCAGGGCCGCGACCGGCAGCACGGTCACCCCGGCGAGCACGCTCCACAACCCGTCCCAGTGCAGCTGGGGATCGTGGAAGCGGGCGTTCATCCTGGCCCGGCGGCGGGCCTCGCGTTCGGACTTGTGGTACTCCTCGCCGTCCCACCAGTGGCCGGTGGCCATGCGGGTGACCGGCGACGCGGTGCGGTAGGTCACCTCGATGCGCAGGCCGAGCCAGCGGGCGGCGAGCCGGCGGGCGGCCTGGCTGAGGGGCCGGCTGGTCAGCGGGTGCACGCACCACAGGGCCACGGCGATCCACAGGATCACCACCAGCGTCTCGCCCAGGAGCGCCAGGGCCACGACGAGCGGGGGCCCGGTCAGGTTCGCCGACCAGGAGTAGGCGAGCTTGGAACCGCCGTAGCCGACGGCGGCGCCGACGATCGGCATCAGGCAGGTGAGCAGGACGAGTACGGCGGAGCGGTAGAGCCCGAGCACGATCTCCGAGCACCGGCGCAGGAAGCCGCCTCCCACGGGGGACCTCATCCGCCCGCTTCCCTGACCATGGTCCTCATTGTGCCAGCCAGTCCTGGTTTGGGAGGTTCCGGTACCCGGCAGTGCGACCACGTTCGTCTTCTCCGTTCGCGGGTGGTTCCGTCCGACGTCGGAAACCTACGGCCGGGGCCCGTACCTCCGGTATCCCGCTGAACCCCGTATGAAGTGGGTCTGGACCCAGCCGTCCGGGAGCCTTGTGGACGGCATCGGCGCGGCGTAGCGTGACTCATGACCAGATTTCATATCTAGTCATGAGGTGCAGCAGATGTTCGAGAGGGCGGACCGGATCCTCGACGCCGCGGGCGAGCTGCTGCTGCGCCACGGATACCGCAGGGTCACCGTCGAGGACATCGCGGGCCGCGCCGGGGTGGGCAAGGGCACGATCTACCTGCACTGGCGTACCAAGAACGAGCTGTTCGAGGCGCTGTTGCTGCGCGAGTCCATCGAGGTGGTGGAGGAGTTCGCGGCGCTGTTGCGGCACGAACCCGCCCAGGTGCGACCGCATCGTTTCTCGCGGGCGGGCTTCATCTCCGTGAGCCGCAGACCGCTGCTCCGGGCGCTGTTCACCACCGACATCGAGCTCCTGGGCAAGCTGGCCAAGCACCCGCTGCGCAGTCACGACCTTCACGCGGCCGAACGTTTCAAGCGCGTGGCCGACCGGTACGGGCTGCTCAGGGCCGACATGCCGCACCCGCACTACACGCTGAGCGCCGCGTCCATGGGTTTCTACGTGCTCAACGGCATCGACACCATGGGCTCGGAGCTGACCGTGGAGGAACAGGCCGACGCGCTGGCCTTCACCGTACGCCACGCCTTCGAGCCCGCCGCGGAGCCGTCCGCCGAGGTGCTGGAGGCGGCGGCCGCGGAGTACGTCGCGATTCTTGAGGAACTGATCCCGCCCTACCGCAAGTGGATCTACGACTAAGGAGAGGCGATGTCCGACATCGTCGAGCGGTACAACATCTCCAAGCAGCACTTCTGGCTGCACGGGCCTCGAACGGGCCCGTCCGTCGAGTACGACGCCGCCGCCGGGATGTACAACGTCCACGGCTACCAGGAAGTGCAGGACGTCCTCGCCGACCCCACCACGTTCTCCTCCGACACCGTACGGCTGACCCCCAAGGGACTGCTGCCGGAGGGTGAGGAGGTCTCGCTGAAGGGGTTCATCACCCAGATCGACCCGCCGGAGCACGGCAAGCTGCGCAAGCTGGTCAGCAGCGCGTTCACCCGCAAGGTCGTCGCGGACCTCGAACCGCGCATCGCCGAGCTCACCCACGAGCTGCTGGACGCGGCCGACGGCCGTGACCGCCTGGAGCTGGTGACCGACCTGGCCTACCCGCTTCCCGTCATCGTCATCGCCGAGCTGCTGGGGGTGCCGAGCAGCGACCGGGCCCTGTTCAGGAAGTGGGCCGACGGGCTGTTCCAGCGGGACACCAAGATCTCCTTCTCCGAGCCCGCCGAGAACCGGGCCGCGGAGATGGAGGCCACGATGCGGCCGTGGCGGGAGATGACCCGCTACCTCGCCGAGCACGCCGCCGAACGCCGGAAACATCCCCGTGCCGACCTGCTCACCAAGCTGGTCCAGGCCGAGGTGGACGGCGAGCGCCTGCCCGACGACCAGGTGATCAACTTCGCCATGCTCCTGCTGCTGGCCGGGCACATCACGACGACGATGTTGCTCGGCAACACGGTCGTGTGCCTGGACGCCTTCCCCGAGCAGCAGGACAGGGTACGGGCCGACCGTTCCACGGTGCCGGCCGTGATCGAGGAGTCGCTGCGGCTCTTCACCCCGTTCGCCGCGGTTGCTCGGTCGACCACCCGCGAGGTCGAGCTGGCCGGGGTGACGATACCGGCCGACAAGATCGTCATGCTCTGGTTCGGGTCGGCGAACCGGGATCCCCGGCAGTTCCCCGATCCCGACGTCTTCGACCCCGGCCGCGATCCCAACCCGCATCTGGCCTTCGGCCGGGGCATCCACTTCTGCCTGGGCGCTCCCCTGGCCCGGCTGGAAGGGCGGGTGGCGCTGAACATCCTGCTCGACCGGATCGGCACCTTCCGTACCGATCCCGATGACCCGGTGGTCTTCATGCCCACGCCGACCATGACCGGGGTGAGCCGGCTCCCCCTGCTGCGCTGATCCGGCGCCGGGCGTCCGCCGCCCGCGCCGACGGCGCGGGCGGCGGGTCAGTAGATGCGGTGCTTGTCGCCGCAGTTGTCGAACTTCCCGGCCCAGCAGGTGAACGTGTAGACCTTGCTGACGCCCCGGCCGTTCCAGCTGCCGGTGACCTTGCCGTCCCAGGAGCGGTTGAACTTGTGCCAGCCGCCGTTCTGGTAGAACTCGAACCACACCCAGGCCTTCTTGCCGCCGGGCTTGTCCACGCCGTGCCAGGTGGTGAACACCTTGCCGCCGCTCTTCCAGGTCTTGCCGAACGTGTACGCCTTGTGGTCGCTGGAGAAGAACCTGCCCCAGCTGACGACCGTGGACGCCTGGGCCGCGGGGGCGGCGGCGAGGGCGGTGACGGCCGTGGAAGCGGCCAGGGATCCGGCCAGGGCCGCGATGGCGAGGGTCTTGCGCATGGGGTGCCTCCCGTGTCCGTGCTGCCGGTCGTTCCGGCAGAAGGGACGTTACGGAGGACGCACCGAATCTTCTGTGGAGGAATGCACACAGCCTGAGTGATGGGCGCCACAGATCCGGGGCATGCGGTTCCCGCCCGGTTCCCGCCACGTTCCCGCCAGGGGCAATGTGCGGCCAGGAGGTGGCAAACCGCCGCGCGTTGCCGTGGGTGTCCCGTCCCGTTGTGGCCAAGGTGGCTTGTTCACCGCCGTCGCAGCACAAGAGGGGACGATCCTGGCTATGAGCGGCAAGCAGCGGAAGCTGGAGCTGAGCGTGCCGCAGATCGTGGGGAGCGCCCTGGCCGCGCTCACCGCCGCCGTCGCGGCCTCGTACCTGGGGACGGCCGGGACGCTGATCGGCGCCGCGATGATGAGCCTGGCCAGCACCGTCGTCGCCGACGTCTACACGCATTACCTGAAGCGTACGGGCGACAAGGTGAAGCAGCACACGGTGATCGCCTGGCGCGGGCAGTCCGGTGACGCGAAGGCGGGCGGGCGGCGGCGGTGGGCCAGGGTGGGGATGGCGGCGGCCCTGGTGTTCACCGTCAGCATGGGCAGCATCCTGATCTACGAGCTCATCGCCGACCGTACGGTGGCCGACCAGGTCGCGGGGCGGACCCGGGAGGAGGCGGGCAAGGGGCAGGGCAAGAAGGACCGGCGGGACGGGCGGGCGGTGGGTGAGCCGCGGCACGAACGGCCCGTGACCCGGCTGCCCAGCCCGACGCCCTCACCCGGCCCGTCCACCGGGGCGGTCGCGACGCCCACGCCGTCCGGTTCGGCTGTGGTGACGCCCACGCCCTCGGGCGGTGGGACGGGTTCGGCGGAACCGTCCCCGCCGTCCACACCGGACCCCACCCCCTCGGACACGCCGACCTCCGTCCTGTCACCGTCCCCACCCAGCGAAACCCCCCACCCGCCTTCGCAAGAGCGCCGCTCCCGCTGACCCGTCCCGACGGCGATGAGGGGAGCGCGGGGCCTCGACAGGGGTAGCCGTCGTGGGGTGGGTCAGGGGGTGGAGGTCAGGAGGGTGGTGTAGGCGGGTTTGGGGGTCAGGGACTCGTCCAGGAGGCAGGCGGCGCCTTCGCCGTCGAACCAGCCCGGCACCCACGAGTGGCGGTCGGTGAAGCCCCAGACGGTGAACTCCTTGCAGGCCGGCACGCTCAGGCAGCCGGTGAGGGCGCGGCCGTAGTAGGCGGCCTGGGTGGCCAGCTTCTCGGGGGTGACGGGCAGCACCATGCGTACGTCCAGCTCGGTGACCGCCACCTCGAGGCCGAGGTCGGCGAAGCGGCGCATGACGTTCGCCCAGTCGCCCGGGTAGTCGTACTGGATGCCGAGGTGGCCCTGGAAGCCGATGCCGTCCACCGGGACGCCCTGCGAGCGCAGGTCCTTGATCAGGGCGAGGGTGGCTTCGATCTTGGGGCTGTTCCATTCGAGGTTGTAGTCGTTGACGTACAGCTTGGCCCGGGGGTCGGCCTGGCGGGCCCAGCGGAAGGCGTCGGCGATGTAGCCGGGGCCGAGCTGGGTGAGCCAGATGCTCTTCCGGAGGGTGCCGTCCTCGTCGATCACCTCGTTGACGACGTCCCAGGCCCGGATCCTGCCCTTGTAGCGGCGGACCTCGGTGGTGATGTGGTCGCGCAGGATGCGCCTGAGCTCGGCGGCGCCGATCGTGCCGTTCTGCACGCCCTCGGTCAGCCAGGCGGGGAGCTGGTTGTGCCAGACCAGGTTGTGGCCGCGTACCTGCTGGCCGTGGCGGCGGGCGTTGTCGACCACGGCGTCGGCGTCGGCCCAGGTGTGTACGCCGCGCTGCGGCTCGACCGACTCCCACTTCATCGCGTTCTCGGCGGTGACGTTGGTGAACTCGCGGTTCAGGGCCGCGCGGTAGTCGGGCTCGGTACGCAGGGCCGCGACGTCCACGGCGGGGGCGGGGGCGGGGGCGGGAAACGTAAGCGCGTGGGGGCGTCCCGTCAAGCAGTGGATCCCAAGTGGCTTCCAAGTAGGCGTTCTTAGCCTTTGTCCGGACTCGTACAGAGGGGGGCAGGACGACGATGGGGTGGAGAGCCGCGCCGAGCCGCGCCGGGGGGCGTCGGCCTTGAGCGATCCCTACGACACGACCCGGCCGGTCCCGCGCCACGCCGCGCCGCTCCCCCGCCACGCGGCCCCCGCGCCCGCCCCCGCCCCCGCCCCCGCGCCGGACGGGGCCGGGCGGGGGATCTACCGGGAGGAGGCGTTGCGGCATCGGGCGATGTCGCGGATCACCCGGATGCCGCTGGTGATCAGCACCCCGTCGTTCCTCGCGCTGTGGCTCCTGGTGGCCGCGCTGCTCGTCGTCGGCCTCCTGGTGACCACGGTCGCGGTCGAGGCGGTCGCGTGATGTTCCGCCGCCTCCCCGTACTGCTCCAGAACACCGAGACCGAGTGCGGCGCCGCCTGTCTGGCCATGGTGCTGTGCCACCACGGGCAGCGCACCACCCTCCACCAGGTCGCCGAACGGCTCCAGGTCGGCAGGGACGGCCTGAGCGCCAAAGCCCTCGTGGACGGCGCCCGCGAGCACGGACTCAAGGCCCGCGCCTTCTCCCTGGCCCCGGAGGACCTGGCCCGGGTGCCGCTGCCCGCCGTCGCGCACTGGGAGTTCAACCACTTCATCGTGATCGAACGCTGGTCCCCCGACCGCGTGGACGTCGTCGACCCCGGGGACGGCCGCCGCAGGCTGACCCCGGAGGAGTTCGGCGCCGGGTTCACCGGCGTGCTGCTGGTCTTCGAACCGGGCGAAGGCTTCCACCGAGGGACGACCTCGGCGGCGGGGGCCTGGCGCAGGGAGTTCGTACGGACGTTGTTCAGGCGGCGCAGGGGGCTGCTCGCGCAGCTCATCGCGGCCTCGCTGCTGCTGCAACTGCTCGGGCTCGCCCTGCCGATGTTCTCGCAGCTCCTCCTGGACGCCATCGTGCCCACGCGGGCGGTGGAGGTGCTGTCCCTGCTGGGCGTCTCCGTGCTGCTGGCGGGGGCGGCCCAGTTCGTGATCGGCTACCTGCGGGCGGCCCTGCTCGTCGCCGTACGGGCCCGGGCCGACCAGGAGCTCACCGAGGGCCTGGTCACCCATCTGATGACGCTGCCGTACCGGTATTTCCAGCAGCGGGGCACGGGCGACCTGGTGACCAGGGCGGCCAGTGTCTCGACGCTCGGCGACATCCTCACCGGCCAGGTCGTGGCGGCGCTGCTGGACGGCCCGCTGGCCGTGGGCTATCTGGTGCTGGTCTACGTGTGGGACCCGGTGTTCGGGCTGGCGCTGACCGGGGTCACCGTGCTGCAGACGGTCCTGCTGCTGGCCAGTACGAGTCGCATCGCCAGGCTCACCCAGCAGGAGCTGACCGCGTTGTCGGCGTCCCAGGCCAGCCTGATCCAGACGATCACCGGCATCGAGACGCTCAAGGCGTCGGGAGCCGAGAAGCGGGCCGTCGACCAGTGGTCGGCCCACTTCACGAAACAGCTCAACGCGGACGTACGGGCGGGGTTGACCAGAGGGCTGCTGGAGTCGGCGTTGTCGGCGATCCGGGTGACGGCGCCGCTCGGGTTGTTGTGGCTGGGCGCCTGGCGGGTGCTCGACGGGCAGCTCACGATCGGCGCGCTGGTCGCGCTGAACGCCATCGCGCTCGGCGCGCTGACCCCGCTCGGCTCGCTGATGACCGGGCTGCAGAGCCTGCAGCAGGCGGGCGCGCACTTCGACCGGCTGTCCGACATCCTGGCCTCCGAACCGGAGCCGAGCAACGGCATCGAGGTGCTGCGGCTGCGCGGCGCGGTCGAGCTGCGCGGGGTGAGCTTCCGCCACGACCCGCGCGCCCCCTGGACGGTACGGGACGTCTCGGTCACCGTCCGGCCCGGTCAGAAGGTGGCCCTGGTGGGCTCGTCGGGTTCGGGCAAGAGCACGCTGGCCAGGCTGCTGCTCGCGCTGCACACCCCGGTGCTCGGCGAGATCCGCTACGACGGCGTCCCGGCCGCCGAGCTGAACCTGCGTACGCTGCGCCGCCAGTTCGGCGTGGTCACCCAGGACCCGTCCCTGTTCAGCGGCTCGATCAGGGAGAACATCGCGCTGAACGAGCCGGGGGCGTCCCTGGAACGCGTGGTCGCGGCGGCCCGCCTGGCCGCGCTGCACGACGAGATCATGGACATGCCCATGGGGTACGAGACGATGCTCACCGACGGCGGCGGCCTGTCGGGCGGGCAGCGGCAGCGGCTCGCCCTGGCCCGCGCCGTCCTGTCGCGGCCGAAGGTGCTGCTGCTCGACGAGGCCACCAGCAACCTGGACAGCGCCACCGAGGCGGCCATCGAGGCGAACCTGAGCCGGCTCGTCCAGACCAGGATCGTGATCGCCCACCGGCTGAGCACGGTCAGGGACGCCGACCTGATCCTCGTGGTCGACTCGGGCCGGGTGGTCGAGCGCGGCACGCACGACGAGCTGACGGCCATGGGCGGCAAGTACGCCGACCTGGTCGCGGCCCAATCCGTGCCGTCATGACCGCATGACGACCTTCAGGGCAGCCGCACGGCCACCGTGGCGGAGCCGCCCTCCAGGGCGGCCGACGGGCCGAAGGTGAGCCTCAACCGGTCGCCGGTCGCCGCGTCCGCCAGGAGCGGGCCGGCGCGCAGCACGGCGGCGACCGGCCGCGCCCAGGTCACGGTCAGCTCCGCCAGGTCACGCCGGGGATCGGCCACGGTCACCGTGGCCGTGGCGTCGGAGCTCTCCCTGACCAGCACGGCGCAGGGCGCGGAGGCGGCGAGCGGGCCGGCCGCGCCGCCGTTCCAGAAGGCGGCCGCGGTGACCCCGAGTGCGGCCACCTGGACGGCCTGCTGCCGGGCGCTGTTGGCGAGCACGCGGGCCCACCCGGGGTCGGCGGCCCTGGCCGCGGTGCGTTCCCGGCTCGCGCCCGGCAGGAGCAGGTAGACGTAGCCGGCCTGGTCCGGGTCGAGGCCGTGGTCGAGCCAGAGCGTCACGTAGTCGCGGTCGCCGCGCCGCTCCCGGAGCGTCCGCAGGCCGGCCGGCACGACGTAGCCGCCGTGGCCGTCGAGGTGCGCCCAGCCCGCCCGTACGTCCGTGGTCAGGGGGGCGGCGGTCCTGCGGTTGTCCACGATCGTCTCGACCGGTACGCCGTCCGCGCCGCTGATCCCCGCGCCCAGGCAGACCACCGCGTCGTCGAGGAAGAACCACGACTTGAACGCCTCCACCGTGCTGTCGAGGCCGTTGAGGTGCTGGCCGACCACCGCGTACGTGCCGTCCGTCGCGCCGCCGACCCAGCGGCCGGGCGGGCAGGTGTCGCCCCAGGCCGGGCCCGCGCCGTCGGGCAGCCGCCGGGTCGAGACCGTCGTACCGGGCAGCCGGTAGGGGTCGACGGTGGTCCAGAAGGAGTCGGAGTACTGGTCGGCGTGGCCGTCGGCCCACCAGTAGAGCATGCCGGAGCCGGTGTGCCAGCCCCGCGGGTTCTCACCGTTGCCGTGCTCGTAGTGGCCGATCCTGGACGAGGCCATGCTGAGCGCCGCGCACCAGCCCGGCCGGCGGTGCACGGCACGGGCGCTCATCGGGAACAGCCGGTGCTCGATCGGCTCCGGCGCGGCTGGCACGGCGTCGTCGTCCAGGACGGCGGTCAGGCGTGCGTGGAAGGCCGGGTCGGCCGCCGCGAGCATGGGCCGGCACGTCTCGCGTACCGCCCATCCCTTGACCATGGCCTGCCAGCGGGCCCGGTCGGCGGCCGGGGCCACCTCGCCGAGCAGCAGGATCGCGGCGGCCAGCGCGCGCCCCTTGTCGTGGTCGCCGAACGGCTTCCTGCCGACGCCCCTGCCGCGCACCAGGTCCATGCAGAACCCGTCGCGGACGAACGGCGCGAACGAGCGTTCCACCATCGCGAGCACAGTGGGGTCCACGACCTCCCAGGGGGTGCCGCGCAGCACCGCGAACAACGTCGCCAGCCCGTCGAGCAGCGTCACCCCGTAGGCCCCCTGGTAGGGCACGGTCGAATGCTGGATGAACGACCCGTCACGGTAGAAACCGTCGCCCTCGGAGACCGTGCGGAACACCGGGGAGAGCGCCGAGACCGCCAGCGCCGCCTTGCCGGGGTCGGCCCTGAGCATGGCGCGCAGCAACGTCACCACGCACAGGTCCACCCGGTTCGCGGCGGTGCTGGTGCCGCTGTAGTGCGCGAGGCGGCTCTCGGACACGAAGTGGTCCACGGCGTCCCGCAGCGCGGCACTGCGTTTCTCGCCGAGGTGCGGGCCGATCAGTACGGCCGCGTCGAGCAGCGCCCTCGGCACGCCGATCTCCCAGTGCCACCAGTTGCCCGCCGGGTCGGCGCCGTCAGCGTAGACGTGGCGGCGGTAGTGGTCGATCCCGGCGGCGACGGCGGCGGCCAGGCCCGCGTCGCCGGTCAGCCCGGTCCGCGGCAGCGCGTACGCGCGGGCCATGGCCAGCAGCCGCCCCGGCGTCGCCACGAACGACGGGAACGGCTGGTCCGGCCAGAGCGACGCGTTCCCCGGCGCCATGGCCGCGCGGTACCGCCCCGCCCGCCGCCCCGCCTCGGCCAGCCACGTCCGGTACGGCTCCGCCCCCGCCTCGAAGCCCACCCCCACCCCATGCCGCCCGGCCTCAGCGTCGGCCCCTGCGTCGGCCCCTGCGTCAGCCCCTGCGTCAGCCCCTGCGTCGGCGCCCGTGTCGAAGCCCAGGGTCACGTGGCGCCACTGCCGGCGCAGCGTGACGAAGGAGGAGTCCGGCGTGTGCGCGGGGTCGGCCCGGACGAGCGCCCCCGCCACGCCGGCCACGGTCACGGCGCCCGCCCGGAACAACAGTCGCCTGGATGGCCGGTGCACGCCTCGATTATGACCCCGGCGATCAGATCGTCAGCAGCGTCTTGCCGCTCACCTCGCGGGCCTCGATCGCCGCATGCGCCTCGCCCGCCCGCTCCAGCGGGTACGTACGCCCCACGACCGCCCGCAGCCGCCCGGCCGCCGCCTCGGCGAGCGCCCGCGCGGTCCGCTCGTTCGCGCCCCTGATCTCGCTCATGGCCATGAGCTGCTCCAGGCCGATCACGGTGACGTCCCGCCGGGCGGCCTCCTCCGGGTCCACGGCCGTGACGCTCCCGCTGGAGGCGCCGTGCACGGAGAACCGCCCGCCGCGCGCGGTCACCCCGAACGCCTCGCGGCCGAGCTCGCCGCCCACGCCGTCGAAGACCGCGTCCGGTCCGCGCCCGCCGGTCGCGTCGAGCACCTCGCGGGTCCAGCCGGGACGCGAGTAGTCGACGGTGACCTCGGCCCCGAGCCCGGCGGCCACCTCCAGCTTGGCCGGGCTGCCCGCCGCCCCGATCACCCGGGCGCCCGCCCCGTGCGCGAGCTGCACGAGCAGGCTGCCGAGCCCGCCGGCCGCGGCCTCGACGAGCACCCATTCGCCGGGCCGGATCCCGGCGTTCGCGAACAGTCCCACGGCCGTGCTGCCGTCGTTGAGCAGCGCCGTCGCGTCGGCCAGCTCGACGCCGTCGGGCACCTCGATTAGGTCCTCGGCCCTGACCACGACCAGTTCGGCGTTCCCGCCGCCGAACCCCGGCGTACGGGCCACCACCCGCCGCCCCACCAGCCCGGAATCGGCCCCCTCGCCCACGGAGACCACGTGCCCGCCGACGCCGCCGCCCGGCACGTACGGCAGCTCGGGCAGCGGCGGGCCCGGCGTGAACCCCTGTCTGAGCTGCGTCTCGATGAAATTGATCTCCGCGAACCCGGTCCGCACCACGACCTCGCCCGGCCCGGCCACCGGGTCCGGCGCGGTCCGCGTCTCCAGCACCTCGGGGCCGCCGAATCTCGCCACCCGTACCACTCTCATGATCACTCCTCATCCGGGATCGTGTCCGGTGACCAGCCTGCTACCTCAAGTCGAGTTGAGGTCAACTGCTCAGCCCGGCGCCCGCCCGTTTGATGGTCCTGATGATCGGCGCGGTCTCGATGTGCCGGATGGCGGGCAGCGCGCCCAGGCTGTCGGTGAGGTAGCGGTAGAAGGCGGCGTCGTCGCGGCACACCACGCTGGCCGCGAGGTTGGTCGGGCCCGTGGTCGCCCCGGCGAAGGCGACCTCCGGATGGTCGGCCAGCGCCCGCCCTGTCGCGTCGAGGTCGGCGGGCGGCACCGACATCCACAACTGCGCCTCGACCTGGTAGTCCAGCAACATGGGCAGCACGTCCATGTCGAAGAACAGCGCGCCCGCCGCGCACAGTTGCTCCACCCGCCGCCTGACCGTCGACTCCGACCAGCCGGTCACGGCCGCCAGGTCGGCATAGCCCGTACGGCCGTCCCGTGACAGCTCGGCCAGCAGCGCGTCGTCGCCGGGGCCGAGCGTGACGGCCTCGGCGGTGTCGCGCGGGCCGTGGACGCGCCCGGCCAGCAGGTGGGCGACCTGTTCGGCGGACAGCGCGGCGAGCCCGGCCCAGCCGATCCGGCCGCCGACGAACATGTGCAGGGTCCGGTGGGCCGACACCGCGAGCACCCGGTTGGTCCTGGCCAGCTTGGTCAGCAGCAGCGGCTCGCGTTCCTGGTCGAGGCGCTGGATCGCGCCGCAGGAGATCTCGGTGCCGCCCGACAGCAGGTGCACCCAGAACGTGTCGGGCCGCCGCCCGAGCGCCTCGGCGATCGAGGCCCCGGCGTCGGGCGTGCAGCGCAACCGGATGGCCCACGACTGGTGGCCGAGCCGCTGCCGGTCCACCACGCCCACGACCCGGACCATGCCGCTGGAGCGCAGCCGCCGGTAGCGGCGGGCCACCCGCTGGTCGGACACCCCCAGCACCTCGCCGATCCGGCTGAACGAGGCCCGCCCGTCCACCTGCAACGCGTGCAGCAGCCCGCGATCGACCTCGTCGAGCGTGACGTTTTCCATCAGGAGAGGCTATCCGGCGAGGAATTCCAGCAGAAAGCTCGCTCCGACTAGGGGCAAACCCCACCCGGCCCCGACCCTTGCCGCCATGACCACAACACTGACACGTACGAGCTGGTGGCCGCTGGCGGCGGCCTGCCTGGGCGCCTTCATGCTGCTGGTGGACGTGACCATCGTCATGGTCGCCCTGCCCGACATCACCGCCGACCTGCGGATGTCCTTCACCGACACCCAATGGCTCCTGGACGGTTACGCCCTGGCCCTGGCCGCGCTGCTGCTCGCCGCCGGCTCGGTCGCCGACCACGCCGGGCGGCGCAAGGTGTACCTGATCGCCCTCGGCGTGTTCGCGCTGGCCTCCCTGGCCTGCGGCCTCGCGCCCACCGGCGGCCTGCTGCTGGCGGCCCGCGTGGCGCAGGGGGCGGGCGGCGCCGCGATGATGGCGACGACGCTCGCGTTGATCAGCGCCACCTACCACGGGCGGGAGCGCGGCATCGCGTTCGGCGTGTGGGGCGGCGTCAACGGGGCCGCCGCGGCGCTGGCCCCCGTGCTCGGCGGGCTGCTCACCGAGCACCTGGACTGGCGGGCCATCTTCCTGGTGAACCTGCCCATCAGCGTGGCCGCCGCGTGGATGACCCTGCGCACGGTCGAGGAGTCCCGTCTGCCGGGCGGCGGCCGGCTCGACTGGGCCGGGATGGGCACGTTCACATTGGCGGCGGCCGCGCTCACGTACGGGCTGATCGAGGCCGGGCCGTACGGCTGGGGGTCGGCGCGGGCGCTGGTGCCGCTGGCCGTGGCGGCCGTCGCGTTCGCCGCCTTCGTGCTGGTGGAGTCGCGGGGCGCGCTTCCCATGGTGGACCTGCGGCTGTTCGCGAACCCGGCGTTCAGCGGGATCCTGACGGGGGCCGCGCTGCTCATGCCCGCCGCGTTCGCCTGCCTGGCCTTCACCTCGCTCTGGTTGCAGCAGCCCGGCGGGCTCGCGCTCGGGCCGGTACGCGCCGGGCTGGCGCTGACGCCGATGGCCGGCACGTCGCTGGTCGTCTCGGTCGCCGCCGCCCGCCTGCTCCCCCGGTTGTCGGCGCGCGCGGCGGTCGGCGGCGGGCTGCTGCTGATCGCCGCGGGCGCGTTCCTCCAGGGCATGCTGGACGAGCACTCGACGTGGACGTCCCTGGCGCCGGGCCTGGTGGTGACCGGCATCGGCGTCGGCCTGGCGATCCCCTCGCTCAGCTCGGCGGCCATGGCGCACGTCCCGCCGCACCGCTCGGGCATGGCGGCGGGCGCGGTCAACACCGTCAGGCAGCTCGGGTACGCCCTCGGCATCGCCGTGTTCGGCGTCCTGTTCCAGGACGGTCTGGCCGGGACGGGCTCGTTCCCCTCGGCGCTGAACGCGGTCTACCTGGCCGCCGCGGTCACCGGGCTGTTCGCCGGGCTGCTGGTGCTGGCCGCCGCCCGGCCCGTACGGTCAGCGTGAGCGGGGCAGGTGCTCGCGGGTCAGCCAGGTGAGGGCGGCCAGGAGGTGCACGCGCCACCAGTAGCCGTCGTGGCCGCCGATCCACGCCTCGCGGCGGTGGGCGATGCCCGCGCCGCGCAGGCGGGCGGCCAGCGAGCGGGCGCAGTCGAGGAAGCCGGGTTCGAGCGTGCCGGCCGCGAGGTAGCGGGGCACCCGTACGGTGGTGTCGAGGAGCTGCGGCAGCAGGCCGGGGCTGAGGCCGACCGCCGCCGCGATCCGGCCGGGGCACCGGTCGGCGGCGGTCAGCGCGAAGCCGGCGCCGTCCGCGAACCCGGCGCTGATCACGTGGCTCGCCTCGGGGAAGCCGGGCAGTACCTCGCCGGTGACGAAGGCCAGGTGCGCGGCGAAGCGCCGCGGATCGGCGTACGGCAGGTACTCCCTGGCCCGCCCGTCCGGGTAGGGGCCGGGCACGTCGGCGGCGTGCGGAGCGACCAGGATCACCGGCGGCAGCGCGCCGGCCAGGATCGCCGGCTCCAGCACGCGGGCGTACGACCCGGCCGCCTGCCCGTCGGCCAGCAGGCACAGGGGCATCGGCCGGATCGGGCCCGGCGGGCGGTAGACGGTGATCGCACGACGCTCCCCCAGGTGGACGCTGCCGATCTCACGGGTGACGAGCGTGCCTGCGAGCCGGGTGGCGGTCGCGGGGGCGGGGCCGGCGCGCGGGCCGTGCCAGATCAGCTCCACCGGCCGGCCGCCGGGAGGCGCGGCGGTGACGCCGATCACGGCCCGGTCCAGGTGCCGTACGCGCACCGACAGCTCCCACAGGTCGCCCGCCCCCTTGACCGGCCACATCGGGAGCAGCACCCCCGAGACGAGCCGCGCGTTCGGCCCCTGCCAGAGCACGTGCAGCACGTCGTCGTCCTCGCCCCAGACGGCCAGCGGGCCGCCCGTCAGCCTGGGACGCAGCTCGGCCAGGGCGCGCCGCCGCCACACGCGGGCGAAGTCCTGGCCGGCGGGCAGGTCCTGGGCGTAGCGGCGCCTGGCCCGGCGGCGGTTGCCCCGCAGCAGGGCCTGGTTGCGCTGGGCGAGCGTCTCGCGGCCGGCGGCGGCGCGTTCCTCGTCGGTCACGCCGGCCTCGCCGAAGGCGACCTGGTCACCATGGAACTCGATGGTCTGCACCGCGAGCCGATCACCTGGTGGCATACCTGTACCAAAGCCCGCCCGCCGCGCCCGCGCAAGGGCTTCGGGTCAGTGGACGCGGGTCCTGATCAGCGCGTCGAGCAGGTCGTGCACCTGGGCGGGCGACAGGCGGGCGCCCTGGCGCAGGCACTCGGCCAGTTCGGCGGCGGGCAGCGAACGGCGTATCCGCTCCTCGCGCTCGGCGCCGTCGGCGGGGTCCAGCTCCAACGGCGAGAAGCCGACCCGGGCCCCGACCTCCTCTACCGCGCCGAGCAGGCGCGCGCCGTCGTGCGGCAGCCCGCCCGCGGTGAGCACCCCGGCCAGGGTGTGGCTCATCACCATCCAGGACGTGACGTCCCGGTCCGCGTCGAGCATGCGCAGGATCGGCAGCCCGGACGCCAGAGCCCGGTCGGTACGGCCGGTCAGCAGGTCGATCTTCATCAGCAACCAGGTCGCGGACGCGGTGACGAAGCGGTGTCCCGTGCCGGCGGCCACCGTGATCGACTCGGTCAGCCGTTCGGCCGCCTCGGCGGTCTCGCGCGCGAACACCAGCAACATGCCGAGGACCATCAGCGCCTCGGCGTGCAACCATCCCATGCCCGCCACCTCGGCCAGGTCGAGCGCGGCGCGGGCGTCGACCAGCGCGTTCGGCTGCCCGCTCAGGCCGCCGAACAGCGCCCGGTAGGTGAGGGCCTGCCCCTCGGCGACCAGGTCGTCGGCCAGCCGGGCCATCTCGGCCGCCTCCTTGGCCCGCCGGTGCGCGGCGGGGAAGTCGCCGGTCAGGTAGTGGAGTCCGGCCATGCCGATCAGCGCCTGCGAGCGCACGCCGGGCTCGGCGTCGGGGTAGAGCTCCATGGCCGCCGACAGGCTGGCCAGCCCCTCGGCGACGTGCCCTCTGCGGTACCAGAACCAGGACAGGACGCCGGTGAGCCGCAGCGCGTACTCGCCGTCGCCGGCCAGCATCGCCGAGGTGAACGCGGCCCGGTGCTCGGCCTGGTCGGCGAGGAGCAGGTCCATCGCGGCGGTCGCCCCGTCGCCGCGGATCCTGGCCTCGGCCGCCTCGGCGCGGGCCAGCACCCAGACGCGGTGCGCGGCCTGGGCCTCGGCCAGCTCGGCCGGGTCCTGCCGGGTGCGGGCGAACTCCTTGATGGTCTCCAGCAGCCGGTAGCGGCGCGGCGAGGTGCCCGGCTCGACCGCGACCAGCGACTTGCGCACCAGCGCGCCCAGGCCGCCCAGGACCGGCCGCCCGCACACCGCGGCCGCCGCGTCCAGGTCGAACCCGGAGGCGAACGCGCCGAGCCGGTGGAACAGCTCGCGCTCGGCGGGTTCGAGCAGGTCGTAGCTCCACTCGACGGTCCTGGCGAGCGTACGGTGCCGCCGCGGGCCGGGGCCGTCGGTGAGCACGGCGAACCTGTCGTCCATCGAGGTGAGGATCTGCTCGACCGACAACATGCGGCACTGCCCGGCGGCCAGCTCGACCGCCAGCGGCAACCCGTCGAGCCCCAGGCAGAGGCGTTCGGCGCTGCGCAGCTCCGACGGCGTCGGCTCCCAGCCGGGCGCGGCGGCCCTGGCCCGGCTCATGAACAGGTCGCGGGCGTCGGCCGCGGACAGCGGCGGCACGTCGTACAGGGCCTCGCCGGGGACGCCGAGCGTCTCGCGGCTGGTGGCGAGCACGCGTACGCCGCCCGCCCCGGCCAGCAGCTCGGCGACCGTGTCGCGGACGGCCGCCACGAGGTGCTCGCAGTTGTCGATCACGAGCAGCGGGCTCCTGCCGCGCAGCGCGTACGCCAGGCGCTGCGCGGAGGCCGGCCCGGTGAGGCCGAGCACCTGGGCGATGGCCCTGGCCACCAGTGAGGGGTCGTCCAGCCCGGCCAGCTCGACCAGCCACGGCCCGTCGGCGTCGTCCCTGGCCCGCGCGGTCTCCAGCGCCAGCCGGGTCTTGCCGATGCCGCCGGGCCCGGCGAGCGTGACCAGGCGGTGCTCGGCGAGCAGCGCGGCCACCTGATCGACCTCGGCCGCCCTGCCGACCAGCGCGGTCACCGGGAAGGGCAGGTTGCCGCCGCGTTCGGGCAGCGGCCCGGCGCTCCCCGGCCGCAGCGCCTCGTCCTGGGCGAGCACCGCGGCCTCCAGGTCCCGCAGCCCCGGCCCGGGATCGATGCCCAGCTCCTCGGCCAGTACGCGGCGCGCCGAGCGCAGCGCGGCCAGCGCGTCTCCCTGGCGTCCGGACCGGTACAGAGCCAGCACCAGCAGCTCCCAGCCGCGCTCGCTCATGGGCTGCTCGGCGGTCAGCTTCTCCAGCTCGGGCACCACGGCCGCGTGCCGCCCGAGCGCGAGCTGCGCGGCGAACAGGCTCTCCCGCGCCGACAGGTACAACCCCTGCAACCGGACGATCTCCGGCACGGCGAACGCCGCGCCCGCGAACTCGCTGTACGGCTGCCCGCCCCACAATTCCACGGCCTCGGCCAGCACGGCCAGCGCCGCGCCCGCGTCGCCCGCCTCCAGCAGGAGCTGACCCTCGCCGACCTTGCGGGCGAAGCGCTCGGCGTCCACGGCGTCGGGCTCGACGCGCAGCGTGTACCCGTTGCCGACGCGGGCCAGCACGCTCTCCGGCGACCGGTTGGTACGGCCGGGTTCGAGCGCCTTGCGGAGCCTTGCGATGTAGGAGTGCAGGGTGGGCATCGAGGCGGGTTCGTCTTCGTCCCAGGCGGCGTCCAGCACGCGTTCGGCCGAGACCACCTGGCCGCGCGCCGCGACCAGCACGGCGAGCACGGCTCGCTGCCTCGGGCCGCCGAGCGCGACCTCCACCCCGTCGAGCTCGGCCACGATCGGCCCCAGCACCTTGACGCGCAGCGCCACTATCCACCTCGGTTCAGCCGCCCGGGGCGCCCCGGGTCAAGGAAGCTTAAATGAGGTTTTGTATGGATCGCTGCTTTTGGCATGGCTTGACTTATTCGTCATCACCCCAGTTCGGAGCCAGGTCTCTGGCGATCCTGATGTCGTCGTTGCTCGTCCCTGCGGGGACCATGGGCCAGACCATCGCGTCCCGGTGCACCACGAAGTCCACCACCACGGGCGCGTCGTCGATCGCCATGGCCTTCTCGATCACCGTGTCCACGTCCTCGGGGCGCTCGCAGCGCAGGCCGTGGCAGCCGTACGCCTCGGCGAGGGCGACGAAGTCCGGGATGCGGCGGGCGGGACGCAGGTCGGTGTTGGAGTAGCGGCCGTCGTACAGGAGGGTCTGCCACTGGCGGACCATGCCGAGGCTGCCGTTGTTGACGACGGCCACCTTGATCGGCACGCCCTCCAGCGCGCACACGGCCAGCTCCTGGTTGGTCATCTGGAAGCAGCCGTCGCCGTCGATCGCCCACACCGTACGGTCCGGGCAGCCGATCTTGGCCCCCATGGCGGCCGGCACGGCGAAGCCCATCGTGCCCGCGCCCCCGGAGTTGATGAACGTGCCCGGCCGCTCGTAGCCGATGAACTGGGCGGCCCACATCTGGTGCTGGCCCACGCCGGAGGTGTAGATCGCCTCGGGCCCGACCAGGGCGCTCAGCCGCTCCATGACGTACTGGGGGGCGAGGGCGTCCTCGAACGTCTCGTACCCGAGCGGGTACGTCCGCCGGTAGCCCTCCAGCGTGCGCAGCCAGGCCGGACGCTCGACCGTATGGCCGTCCAGGACGGCGATCAGGTCGGCCAGCACCTCCTTGCAGTCGCCCACGATGGGCACGTCGGCGCGCCGGTTCTTGGAGATCTCGGCCGGGTCCACGTCGGCGTGCACGATCTTGGCGTGCGGCGCGAACGTGGCCAGGTCGCCGGTGACGCGCTCGTCGAAGCGGGTGCCGAGCGCGACGATCAGGTCGGCCCGCTGGAGCGCCCCGACGGCCGGGACCGAGCCGTGCATGCCGGGCATGCCCATGTGCAGGCGGTGGCTGTCGGGGAACGTGCCCCTGGCCATGAGCGTGGTGACGACCGGGATGCCGGTCAGCTCGGCGAAGCGCAGCAGCTCGGCCGACGCGCCCGCCTTGTGCACGCCGCCGCCCACGTACAGGACCGGCCGCCGGGCACCGGCGATCAGCTCGGCGGCGGCCCTGATCTGCCGCGCGTTCGGCCGGGTGGCCGGGCGGTAGCCGGGCAGCCGCATGACCGGCGGCCAGACGAAGTCGGTCTCGGCCTGGAGCGCGTCCTTGGTGATGTCCACCAGCACCGGCCCCGGACGTCCCGTCGAGGCGATGTGGAACGCCTCCATGATCGTACGGGGGATGTCGGCGGCGTCCGTGACCAGGAAGTTGTGCTTCGTGATCGACAGGGTGATACCCGAGATGTCGGCCTCCTGGAAGGCGTCCGTGCCGATCTGCGAGCTGGGCACCTGGCCGGTGATCGCGACGATCGGCACCGAGTCCATGTAGGCGTCGGCGATGGGCGTCACCAGGTTCGTGGCCCCCGGGCCGCTGGTCGCCATGCAGACCCCGACCTTGCCCGTGGCCTGCGCGTACCCCTCGGCCGCGTGCCCGGCGCCCTGCTCGTGCCGTACGAGCACGTGCCTGATCGAGGTCGAGCGGTACAGCGGGTCGTAGGCGGGCAGGACGGCGCCGCCCGGAATGCCGAACACGGTGTCCACGCCTACCTGCTCCAGAGCCCTCACCAGTGCCTGTGCGCCCGTCATCCCCGATCTCCCTCCTGTCGGCCGGCGCACAAGTCGATCAGGCGGCCCTTGTCATCCGCTGGTGGCCAGTTGCAGGTGCTTGCGGCAGGGGCGCCGCCGGGCCTCGACCGCCCGGTCGCGCCACCACGCCAGGCCGTTGCGGGCGGCCAGCCGTTCCAGGGTGGTCAGGTGGCGGGCGGCGCTCTCGTACCGGCCGGTCGCCTCGGCCAGCAGCGCGAGGTGCCAGTCCACCGGGCCCACCCAGGCGCACGCCGACAGGACGGTGATCCGGCCGCTGTAGGGCAGCAGCGCCTCGTAGAGCGCGCGGCACTCGTGCACCCGGCCGAGCGCCGCCGCGGCGGCGGCCCGCAGGCACAGCGTGGACGGGCGCGACCGGTCGAGCAGCGGCTGCCCGTTCAGCTCGCGGGCCTCGTCCACGCGGCCCTGGGCGTGCAGGTGGAGGGTGCGGGCGGCCTGGTCGAGCGCGGTGTTCACACCTTGCAGGGCGTCGATGAGCGGGCCCGCGCCGGCCAGCGTGCCCCGGTGGTAGTCCAGGACGACGCGGCCGGCGGTCACCGAGCGGGCGGCGTGCCAGATGCCGAGCCGGGTCGCCTGGTCGGCGGCGTCGGCGTACAGGTCCTCCGCCTCGTCGAAGTGGCCGCGGAGCACCAGCCGGCCCGCCCGCCACAGCGTGTGCTGGAAGCGCGGCCAGGGCAGCGGGAGGCGTTCCAGCAGGTCGTCGCAGTGGGCGGCGGCCAGGTCGGCGCCGGTGACGTCGAACAGCTCCAGCCGGTTGTGCGCGTCCATCATGTTGGCGAGAAGCTGGAAGGCCGGTTCGTCGGCGGCCAGCTCGTGCAGCTCGGCGGCCAGGTCCATCAGCTCGTGCACGTGCAGGGGCCGGGGCAGCGACAGGTGCCGGGCGTTGATCGCGCGCATCAGCAGGCGGCGGTCGCCCAGCCGCCTGGCCATGGCCACGGCCTGGGCGGACAGCGCGTCCGCCCGCGGGTCGCCGGAGGCGTCGTAGAGCTCCTGGGCCAGCCCGGCCAGGAGCATCGCCCGCTCGGGGCCGTCCGACTCGGGCAGCTCGTTCAGCGCGCCCTCGAAGCGGCGGACGAGCAGCGGGTCGGCCGCGCCGTACGGGTCGCGCAACGTCCAGATCGACGGCGTGTCGAACGAGGTCAGCGCCCGGACCCGGAGCATCGGGCCGCCCGCCACGACCCGGTCGGCCGCCCGTACGGCCGTGTCCCTGACCTGCCGCGCCCTGGCCGGCTCGCCCGCCGCCAGCAGCGCGCGCACCTGCCCCAGCAGCAGCTCGACGTGCTCGGCCGGGTCACCGCCGGAGGCGTCGTGCGCGGTCACCGCGTGGCCCAGCCAGGACGCCGACTCGGCGTAGGCCAGGCGCAGCCCGGCCTGCTCGGCCGCGGCCCGCGCCCACCGCACCGCCTCCCCGTACGCCACCGGCCCCGCCTGCACGGCGTGATGGGCGAGCACCTCCACGTCGGTGGACGGACGTCGCGACAGGGCGGCCGCGACGTCGCGGTGCAGCGCCGCCTTGCGCAGCGGCGGCAGGTCCCGTACGAGCGCCTCGCGCACCAGGTCGTGGGCGAAGGCCAGCCGGCCGCCCGGACGCGCCGCCAGCAGCCCGCCGCGCACCGCCCGGTCGAGCAGCTCGTACGCCTCCTCCCCCGCGACCCGCGCCACCACCGCCGGGTCGAACTCCCGGCCGACCAGCGCCGCGACCGCCAGCGTGCCCGCGACCTCGGCGAGCGCGTCCAGCCGCAGGCGCACCAGCTCGGTCACCGCGGCGGGCACCTCGTCCACGTCCGGGTCCTGGGCCATCAGCTTGATGCTCTCGCGCAGGAAGAACGGGTTGCCGCCGGTGCAGTCGGCCATCCTGGCGCACGCCTCCCCGTCCAGCTCGACGCCTAGGTCGGCCGCGATCGCGCCCACCGCCTCGGGCCCGACGCCGGTCAGGCGCAGCCGCAGCAGGTCGTAGCGGACCAGCCGCCCGAGCACGTCGCCGGTGCCGGAGCGGAAGGCGGCGACCAGGGTGACAGCGCCGTCCCGTACCAGCATGACCAGGTGTCTGAGCAGGTCGAGCGAGGCTGGGTCGGCCCATTGGAGGTCGTCCAGGACGATCACGAGCGGCTGGGCGCGCGAGGCCGTGCCGAGCCACCGCGCCACGGCCTGGTTGCGCCGCGAGAGCAGCGCGTCGGCCGAGCCCTTCCCTGGCGGGAGCGGGTCGGGCCGGTGGTCGAGCAGGCCGGACAGGGCCTCGCGGTCCGGCGGCGGGCAGTGGGCGGCCAGCGCCTCGAACACCTGCGTCCACGGCCACAGCGCGGGTGTGCCCTCGGCGTCGTGGCAGCGCCCCCAGAGCACGAGCCGGCCGTGCCGCGCGCAGCGCTCGCCGAACGCCTCCAGCAGCCGGGTCTTCCCGATCCCCGGCTCGCCGCTGACCTCGGCGACCGCGAGCCCGGTGCGCGTGGCCCGTTCGGGCAGTGCCATCAGCTCGGCGAGCTGGGCCTCCCGCCCGTGCAGGGTGTCCACCGGCCGTGGCGCGGCGACGAGCTCCGGGGTGTCGCGCACCGGTTCGAGGGAGTCCACCTGGCGCAGGATGTCCGACTCCAGCGACCGCAGCTCGGGCCCCGGGTCGAGGCCGAGCTCGTCGGACAGCCGCCTGGCCGCCATGCGCAGCACGGCCAGCGCCTCGGCCTGGCGTCCGGTGCGGTACAGGGACAGCGCGAGCAGGCTCCACAGACGCTCGCGCAGCGGGTTGGCCGCGGTCTCGGCCTCCAGCTCGCTGATCAGCGGCTGGGGCCGGCCCAGGTCGAGCAGCGCGCGGGCACGCCGTTCGACCGCGACGAGGCGCAGCTCGCGCAGGCGGCTCACCTCGGTGACCGCCCACGGCTCGTCCTGGAACTCCTCGTACGGCGAGCCGCGCCACAACTCCAGCGCCTCCTCCAGGCAGGCCAGCGCCTCCCCGGCCGACCGGAACTCCGCCCGGTTCACCAGGTCGGCGAACCGCAGCGCGTCCACGTCGTCCGCGGCCAGCAGATAGCCGGGCGGCCGGGCGATCAGCGTCCGGGGCCGGGTACGCGGCCCGCGGCCCGGCTCGACCGCCCGGCGCAGGTTGGAGACGTAGGAGTGGAGGGTGGGCAGGGCGCTCGGCGGTGCGGCGCCGCCGTAGATGTCCTCGATCAGCGTGTCGGCGGGGACCACGGCCCCCTGCGCGACCAGCAGCCGGGCCAGTACGGCCCTCGGGCGCGGACCGCCGAGGGCGACCGTGCCCCCGTCGGCGTCGCGGACCTCCAGCGGCCCCAGAACTCGGAATTCCACGTTGATCCACTCATCGGCTTCGTCCTGATCAACACCAGTATGGTCGGGCCGACTTGAAGGAGACTGGAACCCGCGTCACGTGCCCGCCCTGATCGGGACGACGTTGCCGGGCCGGCCGCGGCGCGGCAGCGCGAACCAGGTGGCCTTGCCGACCAGGTCGGGGTGGGTGAGATAGCGCTGGGGATGGCAGCCGTAGAAGCCGTCGGAGAGCCTGGCCACGATGCGCAGGCCCCGTCCGTGCTCGGCGATCGGGTCGGGGGGCGAGGGAGCGGGCAGGGGCGGCCCGGCGTCCACGACGACGCACATGACCTCCTTGGCGTCCACGTGGAGGAGCAGCTCATAGGGGCCCTCGCCGTACATGAACGCGTTGGTGACCAGTTCGCTCACCATGAGCACGGCGTCGTCCACGACGTCGTCGTGGAGGTCGAGCCCGGACAGCTCCTCCCGGATGATCGACCGCGCGTGGCCGACGGTCCTGGCCTCCGCGCGCAGCGGCCATACGTACTGCATCCGGCTCCGCCGGGCCGACCGCAGCCTGGACATGGCCTCTCCTTCGTGGGAAGGGCGGCATCGAACGCTCGTTTCAATCAACACGAGACCTGCCTCCGAGTTGACGGACATGCGGCTGTCGAAACGTGTACGCACGAAAGGGCCGTCCGGGTCGAAGGTTTCCCGAGAAATCCCGGCTTTCTTTCCCGTCCGACCTGTCTGCCCAGGTCAGCAGGCGAACGACTAGGGGCGGCCGATGCCGGCGCCCACCTCCTCGATGAGGTCGTCCACCCGCCGGGCCAGCTCCACGTCGAGGGCCGTCACCGCGTTCACGGAGACCGTCCTGACCACGATGGCCAGGCCGTCGGCGGTGTCCTGGAGGTGGGGCTGCCGGCCGAAGGTGGCCTTGAGCCGGTCGAGCGCGCGGCGTACGGCACGCAGGTTCTCGCGCGGCAGGGCGATCTCGCGGCGCAGGGCCGAGCGGTCGCCGGTCCACAGCGGGAGGGTGGCCAGCGCCGAGGCGATCTCGTCGTCGGTGAGCGGCGCGGTGTGGCCCTTGGGGCCGGTGATGCCGCCGCCGCTGCCCGGCGGCTCGAACAAGGGGCGCACCTGCTCCGGGATGTGCAGCCGGGCGATCAGTTCGGGGTCCTGCTCGGCGACGGCGGCCAGCACGGCCTGGGCCCTCAGCCTGGCCTGTTCCGGCGGGCGGCGGCCGAGCAGCGCGGCCTGGCGGACGAACCCCTCCTCGGTGCCGTCGTTGCGCGGATGGTCCATGGGGAAGTCGTCGGTCAGCTCGGGCGGCAGGGCCTCGATGAGCTCACGCCGGTCCTCTTCGTCGAGCGTACGGGCGAGCGTGGTCAGTGTGGCCTCGGCCGCCGCTCTGGCCGGGCCGGCCCCCAGGCCCGTCATGCGGCCGATGGAGGCCAGGAGTGCGCGATATTCCATGATTCGTCCCCCGATCCGAACCTTCAGGCTCCTCGTGCCCTGGTCAGGGGTATCGACACCTCCACACGACCTCGGGGGTCAGCGGCACGTCGGTGAGGCGTCCGGCCAGCTCCGGCACGGCCGCGGCGACCGCGTTTCCGATGGCGGCGGGCGGGCCGATCGTACCGGCCTCGCCCACGCCCTTCATGCCGCCGGGGGTGACCGGCGAGGGCGTCTCCAGCAACACGATCTCGATGTCGGGCACCTCGCGCGTGGTCGGCAGGAAGTATTCGGCGAGCGGCTGCCCCTCGTCGGTGTGGACGATCTCCTCGGTCAGCGCCATGCCGATGCTCTGCGCGACCCCGCCGCGGATCTGGTCCTCGACCAGGGACGGGTTGACCAGCGTCCCGGCGTCGTTGACCACCCAGTAACGCTCGACCTCGACCGCGCCGGTCTCGGGATCGACCGCGACGGCGGCGGCGTGCGCGCCGTAGGCGAAGGTGTAGGCGGAGGGGTCGTAGCTGACCCGCTCCTCCAGGCCGGGCGTGACGCCTTCCGGCAGGTCCCAGGCCCGCCAGGCGGAGGTGGCCAGCTCGCGCAGCGGCACCGACGCCCGCGGGTCGCCCTTCACCCGTACGGACTCCTCGGCGATCTCCAGGTCGCCGGGCGCCGCCTCCAGCCGGTGGGCGGCGATGGCCAGCAGCTTGTCCCGCAGCCGGGCGGCGGCCCGGACGAGCGCCCCGCCGCCGACCGCGAGCGAACGGCTGGCGATCGACCCGATCGACGAGTACGGCGTCGCCGCCGTGTCCCCCAGCACCACCCGCACCCGCTCGATCGGCACCCCCACCCGGTCGGCCGCGATCTGGGCCAGCGCGGTCTCGATGCCCTGCCCGATCGCGACCACCCCGGACGACACCACGACCGAAGCGTCCTGCTCCATCCGCAACACCGCCGTCTCGTACCCGCCCGCCTGGATACCGGTCGCCTTCAGGTCCATGGACGGGCCCAGGCCGGTGGTCTCGACGTGGCAGGAGTAGCCGATGCCGCGCCGGCGCCCGTCGTCCACGCCGGTCACGGGCGTGACCAGGTCGCGCAGGGTGCGCAGGGCCCGCGGGTAGTCGCCGGAGTCGTAGGGCTGGTACACCCGGTTCGGGTACGGCAGCTCGTCCGGCTCCAGCATGTTGCGCAGCCGCAGCTCGACCGGGTCGAGACCGAGCCGCCGGGCCGCCTCGTCGATCAGGCGCTCCCTGGTCCAGGTGCACTCCGGCTGGCCGAAGCCGCGGTAGGAGCCGGTCGGGGTGGTGTTGGTGACCACGCCACGCACCCGTACGCCGACCCGCTCGAACCGGTACGGCCCCGGCAACAGGGTGCCCGAGACCGCGAAGGGCGAGATGCCCACGTTCGACGGGTGGGCGCCGAGGTCGCCGAGGATGTCGGCGTACAGCGCGACGAACCGGCCGTCGCCGTCGAGCGCCAGCCTGGCCCGGTGGACGGCGGCCCGCGCGGGCAGCGTCGCCGACAGCCGGTCGCCGGGCGACTCGGTCCAGCTCACCGGGCGGCCCAAGCGCATCGCGGCCAGGCAGACCAGCGCCTCGTCGGGATAGACGTGCTCCTTGCCGCCGAACCCGCCGCCGGTGTCGCGGCTGATCACGCGTACCTGGTCGTGGGTGAGCCCGAACGCGTCCGCCAGGTGCTCGCGCACGTGGTGCGGGGCCTGCGAGGAGATGTGCACGGTCAGCTCGTCGTCGGCGTAGGCGGCCACGACGCCGCGCGGCTCGATGGGATGCGGCGAGATCCGGCCCATCCTGAACGTCATCTCGACGACGTGCTCGGCGGCCTCGACGAAGTCCGCGCAGTCGGCGTCGCCGAGCGGGAAGTCGGTGACCAGGTTCGTGCCCCAGTCGGGGTACAGCAGCGGGGCGTCCGCCTCAAGGGCGCGTTCCGCGCCGACCGTCGCGGGGAACTGGTCGAGCTCCAGGTCCAGCAGGCCGGCTGCGTCCTGCGCGGCGGCGGGGGTCTCGGCCACGACGACGGCGATCGGCTGACCGGCGTACCTGATCGTGTCGTCGAGCACCCGGTAGGACAGGAGTCGCTGGCCGGGCGCGAGGCTGACGCAGGGCAGCACGAGGTCGGCCGCGTCGGCGGGGGTGATGACGTCGAGCACGCCCTCGACCGTCCAGGCCGCCTTGGCGTCGCAGCCCAGGAGCCGGCCGTGGGCGACGGGGCTGCGCACCACCACCGCGTACGCCATGCCCGGCAGACGTACGTTGCCGACGTACCTCCCCTTTCCGGTCAGCAGTCTGGCGTCTTCCCTGCGAGGCGTCCGTGCGCCGACATAGCCCATGGGCCGATTGTGCGCGCCGCCGGGCGTGCGGTCTATACGATCGCGCGGGATGGCGGGCGAGAAAGAGCAGGTCAGCGGGGGGATGGATGCAAACTTTTCTTCCATATCCGGATTTCGAGGCCAGTGCCGGAGTGCTCGACCCCCTGCGGCTGGGCAAGCAGCGGGTCGAGGCCCTGCAGATCCTGCGTGCCCTGACCGTCCCCGGCTACGGCTGGCGCCACCACCCCGTGGTCAAGATGTGGGCCGGCTACGAGGAGGCCCTCGTCCGCTACGGCCTCGACGTGTGCGCCCACTGGTGCTCGACCGGCCGGGCCGACACCTGCGCGGCCACGATGTCCGCCGAGCTGGGCCACACCTGCGGCACGCCCGTCGTCCGCACCCAGCACGAGCTGGCGGCGGCCGGTGAGCTGCCGCCCTGGCTCGGCGACGAGGACTTCCACCGCAGCCACCGCTCCGCCCTCCTGCGCAAGGACCCCGCCCACTACCGCCCGCTGTTCGGCGACGAGCCGGACGACCTGGAGTACGTCTGGCCCCCCTCGGGCCGCCCGCCCGCCTGCCTGCCCGCCTGACCTCAGCCCCGTCCCGTCACTCCGGCTGCTCGGACGCCCTCCCCCGCGATCTGGGACTCCACGTGTCGCATGGCCGTCGCGGCACCGAAGGCGACGAGCCGTACCAGGTCCTCGTCCGTCGTGGCGGCCCCGCGCCACGCCGCGACGTCCGCGTCGGTGATCCGGTACGGCGCCAGCGCGGTGAGCAGGGCGAGCCTGGCCCCCGGCCGTTCCGCCACAGGCACGTCGGCCAGCGGGCCGGACACCCAGTCGCCGCCCATCGGCGGATGCGCGCCGTCCCAGCCCGCGACCGCCTCGGTGACGGCCGTCCGCGCCGCCTCCCCCAGCAGCTCGCCGCCCGCCCCCGCGACGGCCGTGAGCGTGGCGTAGGCCGTGCCGACGGGCGTGCCGGCCGCCCAGGCGGGCTCGGCCGTGGCGGGCAGGCCGTCGAGCACGTCCAGGCCGGCGCCGGGCGGCAGTTCCCTGCGTACCGTCCGCGACATCGCCCGGCCGCCCACGCTGCGCACCAGGCGCGACTTCTGCAGGTTTCCCGGCAGCAGGTTCTCGGTCAGCAGGGCCGAGGCGACGCGGTTGACGAAGTGGAAGGTGAGCGCGGTCCCGACGTACGCGGGAGCGTGCGCGGCGGGGAAGGGCGCGGGCGCCCGCCGGTCCTGGGCCCACCGCAGCAGCGCCGCGTGCCCGGGATCCTCCGGGACACCACCCGCCGCGACCGTCTCGGCCAGCCTGTGGTCGCCGGTGGCGTGCAGCAGCGTCGTGTGCGCGGCCACGCAGAACGGGCACCGGTTGGCCAGCGACACCCCCAGCGCCACGACCTCCCGGCCCGTCCTCGACCCCTGCCCGGCCAGCAGCGACTCCCGCAACAACGCCCAGGTCCCGGCCAGTACGGCGGGCGCGGGCGACAACGTCAGGAAGACCGCCATGCGGGCCATGCCGAAGTCGTCGGCCAGGCACGCGTAGACCTGGGCCACCCGGCCCGTCGCGTCCTGCGGCCGGACGGGGGTGACGTAGCGGAACTGCCCACCGGTCTTCACTGTCGTGTCCATGGCCGTCATGGTGTGCCACAGGGCGTGCCGGAGTCGTCCTGCTCCGGGTGACTTGTGCGGCTACGGCACGGGACGCAGGGACGGGCCGCGTACGACGGCGGGAGTAGTGCCCGATTCAGCCCAGATGGGGAGGATTACTGGCACTTCACGCTCTACTGTGCTGGCATGACCTTGGAGCACCGGTGGCGTCCGGCCGCCATGGACGTGGCGCTGGCGGCGGTGGTGGCCGTACTGCTGACGGCGACCGCGCTGACCACGCCCGGGGCGTCCGCCGTGGACTACGCGGCCGTGCTGGCCGGGTCGCTCGCGCTCGTCGCCTGGCGGCGGGCGCCGGTGCCGGCGCTGCTGGCCGCCACGCTCTGCATGCTGGTCTACGCCGTGCACGCCCTGCCCGGACCGCCGGCCGCCTTCCCCGTAATGGTGACGGTGTTCGGCACGGTCAGGGCCGGGCACCGGGCGCTCGCGGCGGTGGCGGGCGCGGTGTTCCTGGGTGCCACCCTCGCGGCCAACCTGGCCGCCGCCCCCGCCGGGCAGTCGCCGCAGGAGATCGTGCAGAAGACGACGCTGCTGCTCGGCTGGTTCCTGGCCGCCGGGGTGACGGCGACCGTGACCAGGCATCGGCAGGCGTACCTCGTGCAGGTCGAACGGCGGGCCGCCGAGGCCGAGCGCACCCGCGAGGAGGCGGCGCTGCGCCGCGCCGGCGAGGAGCGGCTGCGCATCGCCAGGGAGCTGCACGACTCGCTCACCCACACCATCTCGGTCATCAAGGTGCAGGCGGGCGTGGCGGTGCACCTCGCGCGCAAGCGCGGCGAGGAGGTGCCGGCGGCGCTGCTGGCCATCCAGGAGGCCAGCGGCGAGGCGATGCGCGAGCTGCGCGCCACGCTGGAGGTGCTGCGCGAGGCCGACGGCGAGCGGCCGGCCACCGGCCTGGACCGGCTTCCCGACCTGGTCGAACGGGCCCGCTCGACCGGCGTCCCGGCCACGGTGACGGTCACCGGCGACCGCCGCGACCTGCCGGCCGAGGTCGACCGGGCGGCCTACCGGATCGTCCAGGAGGCGCTGACCAACGTCTCCAAGCACGCCGGGCCGGCCACCGCCTCGGTACGCGTCGACTACGGCAAGGAGGAGCTGATCGTGCAGGTGGACGACGACGGCGACACGGACGGCGGCCCGGCCGACCCCGGCGTGGGCCTGCTGGGCATGCGCGAACGGGTCACGGCGCTCGGCGGGCGGCTGCGCACCGGCCCGCGTCCCGAGGGCGGGTTCACCGTACGCGCCGAGCTGCCGCTGCGGGAGGCCGGATGATCCGCGTACTGCTGGTGGACGACCAGGCCCTCATCCGCGGCGGCTTCCGCGCCCTGCTGGAGGCCGAGGACGACATCGAGGTGGTCGCCGAGGCGGCGAACGGTGAGCAGGCCGTCGCCCTGGCCTTGGAGCACCGCCCGGACGTGGCGCTCGTCGACGTGCAGATGCCCGTGATGAACGGCATCGAGGCCACCCGGCGGATCGCCGCCGACGACCGCCTCGCCGAGGTCCACGTGGTGATCCTGACGAACTACGGCCTGGACGAGTACGTCTTCGACGCCCTGCGCGCCGGCGCCAGCGGCTTCCTGGTCAAGGACACCGAGCCCGCCGACCTGCTCCAGGGCGTCAGGGTGGCCGCCCGCGGCGACGCCCTGCTGGCCCCCGCCATCACCCGCCGCCTGATCGGCGAGTACGTCGCCCGCCGCCCCGAACCCGACCCCAAGGGCCTGGACGTGCTGACCAACCGGGAACGCGAGGTGACCGCCCTGGTGGCCCGCGGCATGTCGAACGACGAGATCGCCGCCCTGATGGTGATCAGCCCGACCACCGCGAAGACGCACGTGAGCCGGGCGATGACGAAGCTGCGTGCCCGCGACCGGGCCCAGCTCGTGGTCTTCGCCTACGAGTCCGGCCTGGTCACGCCACGCGAACGCTGACGCGGCCGGGCCCGCGCGGCCTGCCTTGACCTACGGGGAATGCCGTCCCTCCGCATCCTCGTCCCGGACTGAGTACACTCGGGCAGGTTCAACGGCCGAGACTTGTACGGCGAGGCTCTTGGCCCGGGGCGGTGGCCCCTCGGCCCCCGTCCCTCTGGAGTCACGTGAGCAGCGGGCTTCTCGACGCTCCCCCCTCCAGCGACCCCGGCGCCCCCAAGCGCCGACGGCGCTGGCTGCGCTGGACGATCGCGATCGCGGTCACCGTCATCCTCCTCGTCGTCGGCGTGGCCGTCGGCGTCACCGCCAAACTCAACGGCAACCTCAAGCGCGCCGAGGTCACCAAAGAGGACCTCGGCGAGACGCGGCCGCCCAAGGTCGCCACCTCGGCGATGAACGTCCTGATCGTGGGCTCCGACCAGCGCGACGGCAAGAACGCCAGGTACGGCCACCGCATCGCGGGCGAGCGCACCGACACGATCATGCTGGCGCACGTCTCGTCGAAGCGGGACAACGCGATGGTGATCAGCTTCCCGCGTGACTCGCTGGTCCAGCTCCCCGCCTGCCGGGCGACGGGCGGCCTGCCCGGCCAGCAGCCGCACCTCGGCATGATCAACGAGTCGTTCAACTCTGGCGGCATCGCCTGCACCTGGAAGACGATCGAGGCGCTCACCCACATCCGCATCGACCACTTCGTGAAGGTCGACTTCACCGGCTTCAAGAGCATGGTCAACGCGGTGGGCGGCGTCGAGGTCTGCCTGCCCGGCCCGGTCAACGACAAGAAGGCCCTGCTCCACCTGCCCGCCGGGCGGCAGACGCTCAACGGCGAGCAGGCGCTCGGCTACGTACGCGCCCGCTACAGCCTCGGCGACGGCTCCGACATCGGGCGCATCCAGCGGCAGCAGATGTTCATCGCCTCCATGCTCAAGAAGGTGATGAGCGGCGCCACGCTCACCGACCCGAACAAGTTGTTCGGCTTCCTCGACGCCGGCACCAAGTCGGTGACCGTCGACGACGACCTGTCGATCGGCGTCATGAAGGACCTCGCCACCAGCCTCCAGGGCCTGAACGCCGGGGAGATCCGCTTCATCACCACCCCCTGGCACTACTCGCTGAGCCAGCCGGGCCGGGTGGAGTGGGTGCAGCCGCAGGCGGGCAGGCTGTTCCAGATCGTGGCCAGGGACCAGCGCGTCCAGGGCGTGAAGGGCGGCCAGGCCAAGGTGGGCCGGACGAAGATCCAGATCGAGCTGCGCAACGGCACCTACCGCGGCGGACTCGGCACGCAGGTGGCCGCCTTCCTCGAACAGCGCGGCTACCACATCAGCAAGATCGGCGACTCGGCCACGAAACCCCTGGCGAAGACCGCGCTGCTCTACGGCCCCAACGGCGAGACGCGGGTGCCCACGCTCACCAACGACCTCCTGGCCGCCACGCCCAGGCTGGTCGCGGGCGCCCGTACCAACCACCTGGTGCTGGTGATCGGCAACGACTGGAAGGGGCTGAAGCCGCAGCGCGCCGACGACACCGAGGCGCTCAAGGGCTTCGACGCCACCCACGACACCTGCGCGACCTGACCCGGCTCACAGGGCGTCCCACGACACCTGCGCGACCCGGCGCCCGGCTCACAGGGCGTCGGCCAGGCCGCCGCCGTCGATGGCGGTGAACCCGGCGTCCTCGATGAGCGGCACCACCGCCTTCTTGGCCGCGTCGTCGTCGCCCCAGTAGGGCATGTCGGCCCGGGGGCCGCCGCGCTGCCCGGCCATGCCGAGCTCCAGCAGCTCGTTGGGGTACTTGGTGTTGAACGTGCGCACCAGCCGTACGCCGGGGCCGAGCACGTGCTGCTGGTACTGCGGGCTGGTGAGCCCGCCGGGCACGGCCACCACCGCCTCGGCGCCGTCGCGCTCGGTGATCGGGTTGCTGGGATCGATGACGATCTTGCCGGCCAGCACCGGGCCCAGCTCCTCGACCACGGTGGGGAACGCCTCCCACCACACCGCCATCACGACGACCTCGCCGAAGCGGGCCGCCTCGATCGGCGAGCCGCCGCCCGCCTGGCCCCCGGCGGCCACCGCGGCCTCCTCGGCGAGGGTCAGCCGGGCGTCGCTGAAGAGCACGTCGTGACCGGCCGCCGAGAGCAGGCGGCCGAGCGGCGCGCCGAGCCTTCCCGAACCCACGATTCCTACGCGCATGTCTCGATCTCCTTGTCACGCCCGCCCGGCACCTGCCCAGCGGTCCTCCCGGCATGCCTGTCTTTGCGCCGGGGCAGCGAGACCTTTGCCCACGGGTGATCCCTACACTCGTCGTCCATGAACGATCCCGACGTCCACCAGCTCAGGAGGGCCAGCGCCGAGCGCGGGCACCTGCGTCCGCGCGGGCCCGAGCTGCCGTACGTGACGGACCTGACCGGGCCGCGCGGGCTGCGGCTGCGGCACTACCGGCCGGCGGAGGAACGTCGGCCGCTCGTGGTGTACCTGCACGGGGGCGCGTGGGTGTTCTGCGACCTGGACACGCACGACCGGTTCTGCCGGCTGCTGGCCGACGGGTGCGGGGTGGAGGTGATGGCGGTGGACTACCGGCTGGCGCCCGAGCACCCGTACCCGGGCGCGGTCGAGGACGCGGTGGAGGTGCTGCGCTGGGCCCGTCCGGTCGCGGTGGCGGGTGACAGCGCGGGCGCTTACCTGGCCACGATGGCCTGCCTGGCGCTACGGGACGAGGGCGGCCCGCTGCCCGCCGTCCAGATCCTGGTCTGCCCCAACACCGATCTCACGCTCTCCCAGCCGAGCGTACGGGAGAAGGGCACCGGTCACGCGCTCGACGAGGACTTTCTCGCCTGGGCCGTACGGCAGTGGGCGCCCGACCCGGCGCGGCGCGCCGATCCGCGGCTGAGCCCGATGCTCGTGCCCGACCTGCGCGGGCTGCCCGCCGCACTGATCGTCACCGCCGAGCACGACGCCCTCAGGGACGAGGGCGAGACGTACGCCAGGCGGCTGGCCGAGGCGGGTGTGCCGGTCACGCGGCGCAGGGAGCCCGGCCTCGCGCACGGGTTCCAGCAGAACACCGACCCCGTGTCGCAGGCCGCCGTAGACCGCCTGCTCACCGACGCGCGCCACCTGCTGGAAGCGGCGTCGAGCTGACCGCCCGCCGGACGCGGTGCCGAACCGGCAGTCTGCCGGAAGCGGTGCCGGAAGCGGTGTCGGGTTAACCGAGCAGGACCGTCGTGAGGGCGACGGGCAGGGCGCCGCACCGCCTGGGGCTCGCGGCGCCCGATCGGGCGCCGGAGGCCAGGCGGTCCAGAAACGTCGCGGACGCCCCCGCGAAGCTCACGCGCATCATTGCGCGCGCTCGGACTCCTGCTCGGAACCCGTGGACGGGTACATCTCCTCCCGCGGCGTGTCCGCGCCCAGCTCCTCGCGCAGCCGGTCGTAGTCGATGTTGTGGTTGGTGTACTTCAGCTGGCGAGCGACCTTCGTCTGCTTCGCCTTGGCTCTTCCTCGGCCCATGGCTACTCCCTAGTCCCCGCTGTCATGCTATCCAACAACGTTACGACTTGAAGAATTATGCAACTGCGCTGGATTAGTCTTGCAATATGCACGTGGAGGTCTACCAGGCCAAGGCCGACTTCTTCAGGACGCTCGGCCACCCCGCTCGCATCAGAGTGTTGGAGCTGCTCCAGGAAGGGCCACTGCCCGTCAGGGACCTGCTGGCCCAGATCGACATCGAGGCGTCGAGCCTCTCACAACAGCTTGCGGTCCTGCGCAGGGCCGGGATCGTGAGCGCCATCCGCGAAGGCAGCACGGTGGTCTACACGCTGGCCACTCCCGAGCTGGCCGACCTGCTGGGGGCCGCCCGCCGCATCCTCACCGACATGCTGGCCGACCAGGGAGAGCTCCTGGCCGAGCTGCGGGCGGAGGTCACTTAGCGGCGGCGGCGCGACGGCGGACGATCTTCGGGTAACGGGCGGTGAAGACGGCGGGGACGACGAACGAGAGCACCTTGACGGCGATGACCACCGTGGTGGCGTGGGGGGCCGCGGCCAGCACGAACGTCAGCGAGACGGCGGCGAGCGTGAACGCCACCGCCCACACCGTCGTGATGACCACGTTGACGCGGTAGAACGCGGGGGTCTCCCAGATCTCCTTCGGCGCCATCGTGCGCGCGATGCCCAGCGTGAACGGCTTGCGGATGGCCATCGAGCCCCAGGCCGTGCCGGCCAGCCAGACGTTGACCAGCGCGGGGCCGTACGGCGTGAGCGGCGAGTGCGGGGCCACCAAGGAGACCACCGTGAGCAGGGCGAAGAAGATCGCGGCGCTGGTCTCGATGACGATCTCGTCCCAGGCCCGGCCGGACCGGCGGTCGATGACCACGAGGGCGAGAGCGATCACGAAACCGGTGATGGCGCCCCAGCGCCACTCGTCGCCGGTGGCGATGACCGCGTAGACGACCCAGGGGAGGAAACCGAGCAGACCGCGCATCGTGGAACTCCTTAGACATTCCTGTGTAGACATGTCGAAGGTAGAACCTCCTGCCGCGATATGTCAATATAGGAATATGAGCTTGAGACACGCCGTGCTGGGTCTCCTCGCCGAGGGACCGGCGAGCGGCTACGACCTGCTGAAGACCTTCGACGTCTCATTGTCCAACGTCTGGCCGGCCACCCAGAGCCAGCTCTACGCAGAGCTGGGCAAACTTGCCGAGGCCGGGCTCGTGAACGTGGCCGCCGAAGGCCCCCGGGGCCGCAAGGAGTACGAGATCACCCAGGAGGGCCGCGCCGAGCTGCGCCACTGGATCACCGAGGTCGAGCCGACCAGGGTCGGGCGCAGTGACATGCTGCTGCGCGTGTTCTTCCTCGGCCAGGTCGATCCCGAGCAGGCCCGCGCGTACCTGCGCCGCCAGGCCGAGGTGGTGGGCCGGCACCTGGAGCACATGCAGGCCATCAAGGGCTTCGTCGAGAGCGGCGAGGACAACCTGTCGGTCTACGGCCGCCTGGCCCTGGAGTACGGCATGCGGCTCGGCGCCGTGCAGAAGTCGTGGGCCGAATGGGCGGAGGGGCAGATCCGTTAGGCTCCTGCCCATGGTCTCCGAGCTGTTCGATCCGAAGATGTGGCAGGTCGTCGAGGGCTTCGACTTCACCGACATCACCTACCACCGTGCCCTCGACCAGGGCACGGTGCGGGTCGCCTTCAACCGTCCCGAAGTGCGCAACGCCTTCAGGCCGCAGACGGTCGACGAGCTCTACCGGGCTCTCGACCACGCCAGGCAGACCACCGACGTCGGCTGCGTGCTGCTCACCGGCAACGGCCCCTCGCCCAAGGACGGCGGGTGGGCCTTCTGCTCCGGCGGCGACCAGCGCATCAGGGGCAAGGACGGCTACCAGTACGCCGACGGCTCGCCCGCGACCGGGCGCCTGCACATCCTTGAGGTGCAGCGCCTGATCCGCTTCATGCCCAAGATCGTGATCTGCGTGGTGCCGGGCTGGGCCGCGGGCGGTGGCCACAGCCTCCACGTCGTGGCCGATCTCACACTCGCCAGCGCCGAGCACGCCCGCTTCAAACAGACCGACGCCGACGTGGCCAGCTTCGACGGCGGCTTCGGGTCGGCCTACCTGGCGCGGCAGGTCGGGCAGAAGTTCGCCCGCGAGATCTTCTTCCTCGGCGACACCTACACCGCGGCCGACGCCCACCGCATGGGCATGGTCAACGCCGTCGTCCCGCACGCCGAGCTGGAGTCGACGGCGCTGGAGTGGGCCCGCAAGATCAACGGCAAGTCGCCGACCGCCCAGCGCATGCTGAAGTTCGCCTTCAACATGATCGACGACGGGCTCGTGGGCCAGCAGGTCTTCGCCGGCGAGGCGACGCGGCTGGCGTACATGACGGACGAGGCCGCCGAGGGCCGTGACTCCTTCCTGGAGAAGCGGGCGCCCGACTGGTCGCCCTACCCCTGGCACTTCTAGCCACGGACTCCGCGCCGGGAGGCAGACTTGGGTGATGAAGATCAAGGTGCCCGAGGCGTTGACCGAGTCACATGTGAAGATGGACGGGGAGAAGGGCCGCGCCTGGTCGGCCGGCCTGCCCGCGCTGGCCGAGCGTTACCTGGAGGAATGGGCTCTGCGGCTGGACGAGGGCCGGCCCATGCACGGCGTGGTCTCCCTCGTGCTGCCCGTCGTACGGGAGGACGGCACCAGAGCGGCGCTCAAGCTCCAGCCCGTCACCGACGAGAACGCCACCGAGGCGCCCGGCCTGCGCACGTGGGCCGGGAAGGGGTCGGTGCTGCTGCTCGACGAGGACCCGGAGACCGGCACCCTGCTGCTCGAACGCCTCGACTCCGCCCGCCCGCTGTCGGCCGTCCCCGACGACGTCGAGGCGCTGACGATCCTGACCGAGTTGCTGGGCCGGTTGACCGCCTTCCCCGCTCCGCCCGGGATGCGCCGCCTTGGGGACATCGCCAAGGACATGCTGGCCGACGTGGACAAGGCGGTGACCGCGCTGCCCCGGGAAGGGGACAGGCACTGGCTGCGGTGGTGCGCCGACACGGTCGCCGAGCTCGTCGGCGAGCCGGGCGACCGGCTGCTGCACTGGGACCTGCACTACGACAACGTGCTGGCCGCCGAGCGGGAGCCGTGGCTCGCCATCGACCCCAAGCCGCTGGCCGGCGACCCCGGCTTCGACCTGTGGCCCGCCCTGGACAACCGGTGGGAGGCCGTGGTCGCCACCGGTGACCCGGTCCGGGGCGTGCTGCGACGGTTCGACCTGATGGTGGACGCGCTGGGCCTCGACCCGGCCAGGGCGGCCGGCTGGACCCTCGGCCGGCTCCTGCAGAACGCGCTCTGGGACGTCGAGGACGGCGAGACCGAGCTCAACGAGACCGGCCTGGTGATCGGCGAGGCCATGCGCCACCGTCAGTAGCCCGCCCCACGTAGAACCCGCCCCACGTAGAGCCCTGGTCAGGACGCCCCGCCGGCCAGGGCGGTCGGCTCGCGCGCGCCTGGCCAGCATCTGGGCCCGGGTCTCCGACGGGCCGGTGGCCGCGTGCGAACTGGTGGACAGCGAGCAGTCCACGCTCGGCCAGTCCCAGGGGTGAGCAGGCCGCCGGCGGGCGCGGCGGGTGTGTGCGTTCAGTCGGAGAGGCGGCGGAGGAAGTCGCGGACCAGCGCGGCGATCTGCGGGCCGCGCGTCTCCAGGGCGAAATGGCCCGCGTCCAGGAGCTGGATCTGCACGCGCTTGGTGTCCCGGTCGAAGGCGAGGGCGCCGTCGGGGCCGAAGATCTCGTCGTGCCGCCCCCACACGGCCAGCACCGGCGTCTGGTTGGTACGCAGGTACTCCTGCCACTCCGGGTAGAGGCCCAGGTTGCGGCCGTAGTCCACGAAGAGGGCGAGCTGGACGGCGTGGTTGCCGGGCCGGTCGAGACGGGCCTGGTCCAGGACCGCCTTGTCCGGGTTGACCAGGCCGGAGTCACGGACGCCGTGCGTGTACTGCCAGTGGGTGGCCTCGGGCGTGAGCAGGCCGAGCAGCGCGGAGGTGTTCTCCTCGGACGGGTCGGCCCACGCCTTGCGCAGCGGCTCCCAGAAGGGCGTCAGCCCCTCCTCGTACGCGTTGCCGTTCTGGGTGACGATGCCGGTGACGCGTTCCGGGTGGCGGACGGCGAGCCGGAAGCCGACCGGGGCGCCGTAGTCGTGCACGTAGAGGGCGTACTTGGTGAGGCCCAGGGTGTCGAGCAGCTGGTCGACGACGTCGGCCAGGTGGTCGAAGGTGTAGTCCCACTCGTCGGCGGCGGGGGCCGAGCTGTGGCCGAATCCGGGGTAGTCGGGCGCGATCAGGTGGAACTCGTCGGCCAGCTCGGCGATCAGCTCCTGGTAGGCCACCGACGAGGTCGGGAACCCGTGCAGCAGCACCAGCGTGGGCGCCGAGGGGTCGCCCGCCTCCCGGTAGAACACGTCGAGGCCGTCGATCACAGCGGTGCGGTACTGAACAGTCATGTCAACACACTCTCTAACCGGCTAAATCCGTTTTGATGGTTAAGTGATAGCATGCCAAGAGATAACCAGTCAAATCGCTTTGAGGGGTTAGAAGCAGTGAGGATACGGCCGCTCCGCGACGAGCCCTTGGCGCTGGACCTGGTGGAC
This sequence comes from Nonomuraea spiralis, assembly GCF_014648435.1. GTDB lineage: Bacteria > Actinomycetota > Actinomycetes > Streptosporangiales > Streptosporangiaceae > Nonomuraea > Nonomuraea spiralis. Next base: position 530,527 of record NZ_BMRC01000004.1, on the reverse strand, counting down.
ACCGTGTGGGTGGACCAGGGCGCCCTGTTGGACCAGTTCGACGACCTGGAAGGCGTGCGCGCCTGGCTCGGCGATCACGGCCTGCCGGGCGCGGACGACCTGGAACGAGTGCGCGACCGCCTCGTCCTCGCGCGGGACGCGCTGCGCGGGCTGCTCGAAGGGCGGGGGCACGACCGGCTCAACGCGGTGCTCGACGAGGGCTCGACCAGGCCCCGGTTCGGCGACGACGGCCCGCGCGACACGGTCGTGGTGTCCGACCCGGCCTGGGAGGCGGCCTGGACGGCGGCCGCCGCCGTCGTCCCCCTCCTGCGGGAGCGTCCCGAACGGCTGCGCAAGTGCGCGAACCCGGCCTGCGTCCTGTGGTTCCTGGACGTGAGCAAGAACGGCAGCCGCAGGTGGTGCTCGATGGAGGTGTGCGGCAACCGCGCGAAGGCGGGCCGGTTCAGCCAGCGCCACAAGAGCGCCGGCTGACCGGCCCGCCGGGGGATCTCGGCGCGCGTCCTCAGGCCGTCACCAGGACGACCTTGCCCCGGCCGTGGCCGGTCTCGACCTCGCGATGGGCGTCGGCGGCCTCGTCCAGCCGGTACGTCCGCCGCACCGGGAAGACGAAGCGGCCCTCGGCGTACAGCGTGGCGTACCGGCCGAGGCGTTCGGCGGTGCGCTCGCCCATCACGGTCCTGACGCCCAGTTCGGCCGCCTTGCCGTGCTCGACCATCGTGACGATGCGCCCGCGGTCGGCGACCAGTTCGAGCGAGACCTCCAGGGCGTGCCCACCGGCGCCGTCGAGGGCCGCGTCCACGCCGCCGGGGGCGAGTGCGCGTACCCGGTCGGCGAGCCCGTCCCCGTAGGCGACCGGGATCGCGCCGAGCTCGCGCAGGTGTTCGTGGTTCACCTCACGGGCGGTGCCGATCACCGTGGCGCCCCGCATGCGGGCGATCTGTACGGCCGCCGTCCCCACCGACCCGGCCGCCCCGTGCACGAGCAGCGTGTCGCCCTCCCCGACCGCCAGGGCGTCGAGGGCCAGCTCGGCCGTCTGGACGCCGGACGTCAGCCCGCCGGCCGCCTCCCAGGGGATCCCGGCGGGCTTGGGAGCCACGTCGGCGGCCGGGACGACGACGTACTCGGCGTAGGCGAACAGGCGCGAGAACCCCAGCACCTCGTCACCGGCCGACACCCCGGCCACCCCGTCGCCCACCTGGTCGACCACGCCGGCGAACTCGTTGCCGGGGATGCGCGGCCACGGCACGTCCCCCAGGTACGGCGGCAGCCAACCCGCCCGTACGGCCGTGTCGAACGGCTGCACACCGGCCGCCCGCACCCGTACGCGCACCTCTCCCGGGCCCGCCTGCGGCGCGGGCACCTCCATCACCTTCAGCACCTCGGGTCCGCCCGGTTCGGCGAACGCTGCAGCCCTCATCACTTCGCTCATGTCCCTGAGCTTGCTACCTCAACCGCACTTGAGGTCAAGTCGGATAACTTTCCATATGAACTCGGGAACTTTCCGCTTTAGTCACGCTTTATATGTATATAGTCCGTCAGAACACACCGGGGGATGGGCAGACCGAGGGTTGATGACCGAGTTCTCACACGCCGCTCTGAGCTTTCCGACTGTCATTTTCAGTTTCCTTCTCGCGGCCGTGGTGGCTTATTGGCTGGCCGTCATCGCCGGCCTGTTCGACCTCGATCACGACGCGCCCTGGCTGGGCCTCGGGGGTGTGCCCGCCGGGATCGCGTTGTCCCTGCTGATCGCGATCGCCTGGCTGCTGAGCCTGATCGGCGGCCAGGTGCTGCCGGACGGCGCGCGGATCGCCGTGCCCTTCGCCGCGGCGGCCGGCGCCTGGCTCGCCACGCGCGCCCTGATCACGCCTCTGCGCAGGGCGTTCCCGGACGGCGGACACCACTCGCGCGGCGACCTCGTCGGCCGCCCGTGCGTGATCCGCACCGGCGCCGCCACCGCCGACTTCGGCCAGGCCGAGGTCGCCTCCGCGGACGGCTCGACCGCGATCGTCCAGGTCCGTACGACCGGACGGGACCGCCTGGCCCGCGGCGACAAAGCACTCATCTTCGAATACGACAAAGACGGCGAATTCTTCTGGGTCATGCCCTACGAAAGCGAGATCTGATGGACGTCATCTCCACGGGCTTCGGCGTATTTCTCGCCGTGGTCCTGGTCATCGTGATTGGCCTGCTCGTCATCATCGGCCGCCTATTCCGCAAGGTGGAACAGGGCAAGGCGCTGATCGTGTCGAAGGTCAACAAGGTGGACGTGACGTTCACCGGCGCCATCGTGCTGCCCGTCGTCCACAAGGCCGAGACCATGGACATCTCGGTGAAGACCATCGAGATCACGCGTACCGGCCGCGAGGGGCTGATCTGCCGGGACAACATCAGGGCCGACATCAAGATCACGTTCTTCGTCCGGGTGAACAAGACCGCCGAGGACGTCATCAAGGTCGCCCAGGCCATCGGCACCGCCAGGGCCAGCGACGAGAACACGCTCCAGGAGCTGTTCAGCGCCAAGTTCTCCGAGGCGCTGAAGACGGCCGGCAAGCACCTCGACTTCGTCGACCTCTACACCAAGCGGGACGAGTTCCGCGACGAGATCATCCGGCTCATCGGCACCGACCTGAACGGCTACAGCCTTGAGGACGCCGCCATCGACTACCTGGAGCAGACCGCGCTCACCCAGCTCGACTCCAGCAACATCCTGGACGCGCAGGGCATCAGGAAGATCACCGAGCTGACCGCGCTGGAGCACGTACGGACCAACGAGTTCCAGCGGGCGGAGGAGAAGGAGATCACCCGCCAGAACGTGGACGCCCGCGAGGCCATCCTGGAGCTCCAGCGCCGCCAGGCCGACGCCGAGCTCAAGCAGCGCCGCGAGATCGAGACCGTCAAGGCCCGCGAGGAGGCGGAGATCTCCCGCGTACAGGCCGAGGAGCGGCTGCGCGCGCAGACGGCCGGCATCAAGACCGACGAGCAGCTCGGCGTGCAGCGCGAGAACCAGGCCCGCGAGGTGGCGGTCGCCGAGAAGAACCGCGAGCGGGTGCTCGCGATCGAGAGCGAGCGCATCGAGAAGGACCGCCTGCTGGAGGTCATCGCCCGCGAGCGGGAGACCGAGTTGTCGCGCATCGCGAAGGACAAGGAGGTCGAGACCGAGAAGCGGTCGATCGCCGAGGTCATCCGCGAGCGCATCGCGGTCGACAAGACCGTGGCCGAGCAGGAGGAGAGCATCAAGCGGCTGCGCGTGGTCGAGGAGGCCGAGCGCACCCGCCAGCAGGTGATCATCGCGGCCGAGGCCGAGGCGCAGGAGAACCTGGTCAAGGACATCAAGGCGGCCGAGGCGGCGGAGGCGGCCTCGAAGTTCAGGGCCCGCGAGGAACTGGTGCTGGCCGAGGCCAAGCAGCAGGCCGCGGAGATGGAGGCGCGGGCCAAGATCCGGCTCGCGGAGGGCGTCCAGGCCGAGTCCGCCGCCGCCGGGCTCGCGCAGGTGCAGGTCAAGGAGCGCGACGCGGACGCCATCGAGAAGGTGGGCCGCGCCGAGGCCCTGGCCCTGGGCGAGAGGCTGCGGGCCGAGGCCGACGGCGCGCGGGCCATGGCGGTGATCGAGGGCGACCGGCTCAAGGCGCAGGCCGAGGGCGAGCAGGCCATGGCGCTGGCCGGCGCCACCGCGATCGGCGAGAAGCTGAAGGCCGAGGCCGAGGGCCTGACCCAGAAGGCCGCCGCGATGGCGGCCCTGGACGAGGCCAGCCGGGGCCACGAGGAGTACCGCCTGCGCCTGGAGGCCGACAAGGAGATCAGGCTCAAGCACATCGACGTCACCCGCCAGGTTGCCGAGTCGCAGGCCAGCGTGCTGGCGGCGGGCCTGTCCAGGGCCAACATCGACATCGTCGGCGGCGACACGATGTTCTTCGACAAGGTGGTCGGCTCGATCACCGCGGGCAAGGCGGTGGACGGCTTCGTGGGCCACTCGGAGGTGGCCGGGGCCCTGGTGAAGCCGTACCTGAACGGGACGGCCAGCCTGGCGGCCGACCTCGCGAGCGTGGTCGGCGGGGTGCGCACCGAGGACATCAAGAACCTGACCGTCTCAGCCGTGCTCATGCGGCTCATCCAGGACGGCGGCCCGCAGTCGTCGGCGCTCGGCGAGCTGCTGGAGACCGCGCGGCGCCTGGGGGTGGCCGACTCCCCGGTGGCCGCGCTGACGGCGGCGGCGAAGGGCTGACGTGAGCACCACCGGGCTGGAAGCCGGGACCTACGAGGTTCTCAGGAACCGTCTCCAGACGCAGGCCAAGGCTCTCGCGGCGGCGGCCGACGAGGTCAACGGGCAGCGGCTGCGCGTCTTCGGCGGCGCGGAGCTGCGCCTGCTCGGCACCGAGCGGATCAGGACCGAGAACAACTGCGTCCCGAGGGACATCGTCTCGCTGGGCGAGGTGATGTTGTTCGGCTACAACGTCTTCATCGGGCTCAAGCCGGAGACGACCGTGGCCGACGTGTTCGCCGTGCACCGCTTCACCAGGGACGGGGACACGTTCACGTTCGAGACCGGCAAGCTGGAGACGCTGGAGGAGCCGGCGTTCAGGAAGGACTTCGCCGAGCTGTACCGGTACTACAAGGAGACCAGTCTCCAGCAGCTCAGGCGGGTCGAGGGCAAGCTGCTGGCGGTGTTCAGGACGGGTCCGGCGGACACGCGGGTGCTCAGATGGGCGGTCAGCAACGGCGGAGTCCCGAAATATCTGGACAACCGGGGAGAACGGGACCACGTCTTCCCCCCGTCCCACGACTTCGAGTGGACGCCGACCACCCGCGACGACCACGTGCTCGGCCGCCATCCGCACATCTCGATCGAGGGCGAGGTCTTCGTCGAGACCATCGGCGGCGACCTGACCATCAAGGTCGAGAACAACACCGAGACCGGCGCGGGCGTCTACTCCGAGCCGGTCGCCGAACGCCTCCAGTCCCTGGCCGACGCCGACGTCGAGTACGCCAGGGTCGGGCCGCTCGTGCTCATGCGGATCAGGCCGTACAAGGAGCCGGACTGGCGGCATCTGGTCTTCAACACCCGTACCAAGGCGGTGACCAGGCTCGACGGCATCGGCCAGTCCTGCCAGCGGCTGCCCGAGGACCAGGGGCTGATCTTCCCGGGCGGGTACTACCTGGCGACCGGGATCAGCAAGACGTTCGACACGGACGTGACGGACCTGGAGTTCGAGCGGGTCGTGCGCTCCCCCAACGGCGAGGACGTCCTGTACGTCTTCCACGCCCGGGGCGACGGCCGCTCGTTGCTGCTGCCGTACAACGTGATCAGGAAGGAGGTGGCCAACCCCATCGTCTGCCACGGGTACTCGCTGTTCGACGACGGCACGATGGTGGTCTTCCGCGCCCTCTCCGAGGAGCCGACCCGGGTCCACCCGATGCAGGTGTGGCAGACGCCGTACGTGTCCGACACCTACGCCGCCGCCCAGCCCGCCGGGACCGGGCCCCTGGAGCGCATCGGCAACGCCGAGCTGGTGCGCGGCATCTCCGACTGCCTGTCCGTGGCCCGCATGGTCGAGGAGATGGCGGCGTCGGCGGCCACGTTCGAGGCGCTGATCGCCGCCTGCACCCGCGCGGCCGACTCCTACCACTGGCTCGGCGAGCACGGTCTCGCCGAGCCGCTCGCCGACGTACGCGCCACCGCCGAGCAGGTGCTCGACGAGTACGAGAACGTCGAGGAGCTCACCCGCCAGGCCGCCGGCACCCTGGCGGCGGCGGCCGAGGAGACCACCCACCTGGTACGCCAGGCCGCCGCCGACACCCCGGCCACCGCCGACGCCTGGGTCACCACGCTGGCCGGTCTGCGCAGGCAGCAGGGCCGCCTGGTGACCCTGCGCGACGTCCGCCACCTGGACCTCACCCGCCTGGACGAGCTGTCCGCCGCCGTGACCGGGGAACTGGCCGCGACCGGCAGGCGGGCGGTCGCCTTCCTGGAGGGCGCCGACGCGTTCACCGCCTACCACGCGGCGGTCGAACGGCTGGCCGCCGACGCCGCCGCGATCGCGACCGTGGCCGAGGCCGCGCCGGTCGCCGAGCGGCTGGCCGAGCAGGCGGAGGGCCTGGAGGTGGTGACGGAGGTCGTCGGCTCCCTGGACATCGCCGACGCCACCGTCCGCACGTCGATCCTGGGCCGGATCGCCGAGGTGCTCGCCGGGGTGAACCGGGCGCGGGCCGTGCTCGACGGACGCCGGCGCGAGTTGCTGGGCTCGGAGGGCCGCGCGGCCTTCGCCGCCGAGTTCGCCCTGTTCGGGCAGGCCGTCTCGGGCGCGCTGGCGATGGCCGACACACCGGACAAGTGCGACGAGCAACTGGGCCGCCTGATGCTCCAGGTGGAGGGCCTGGAGTCGCGCTTCGGCGAGTTCGACGACTTCGCCGCCCAGCTCGCGGCCAAGCGGGACGAGGTCTACGAGGCGTTCTCGGCCAGGAAGCAGACCCAGCTCGACGGCCTGGCCAGGCGGGCCGACCGGCTCTTCGCCTCGGCCGAGCGCATCCTGGGCAGCGTGACCGGGCGGCTGGCGGCGCTGAAGTCGGCGGACGAGGTCAACACGTACTTCGCCACCGATCCGATGGTCGGCAGGATCCGTACGGCGGCGGCCGAGCTGCGTTCGCTGGGCGACGCCGTACGGGCCGAGGAGCTCGACGGGCGGGTCAAGGCGGCGCAGCAGGAGGCCGGTCGTGCCCTGCGGGACCGCCTGGACCTGTTCTCCGACGGCGGCGAGACGCTGCGCCTCGGCCACCACCGCTTCGCGGTCAACACCCAGCCCATCGACCTGACGCTGGTCCCGCACGTGGAGCGAGGGGGGACCGGCCGCGACGGCGAACACGTCGTCATGCAGTTCGCGATCACCGGCACCGACTACCGGGCGCCCGTGCCGGCCTCGTTCGCCGACACCCGCCCGTTCTGGGACCAGCTCCTGGTGTCGGAGACGCCGGACATGTACCGGGCCGAGCACCTGGCCGTCTCCCTCCTGGCGTCCGTACGGCCCGGCGATCCCCTGGCCGACCTCGTACGCCAGGCCGCCGAGCAACGCTACGACGAGGGCTACGAACGCGGCGTGCACGACCACGACGCCGCCCTCATCCTGGACGCCCTGCTCCGCCTGCACGAGGACGCGGGCCTCCTGCGTTACCCGCCCGAGGCCCGCGCGGCGGCCCAGCTCTTCTGGGCCTTCGGGACGGACGAGGTTTCACGTAAAACATTCGCCACCAGAGCCGCTTCCCTGGTCCGCGCCCGTGCGGTCTTCGGTCGTACACCGGCCCTGGAGAGCCTGGCCGCCGAGCTCGGCACGCTGATCGCCGCCTTCTCCACGGACCAGGACGCCGGGGAGAGCCTGGCCGGGCTCGCCGGTGAGTACCTGGTCGAGGAGCTGGGCGGCACTCCGGCCGGCTTCGTGACCAGCAAGGCCGCCCGCGACCTCCTCGACGGCTTCCGGCAGCGGCTCGGCCCGGCCGGGACCCGCGAGTTCGAGGGCGAGCTGGCCGCGCTGCCCCTGCCCGAGCGGCTGCAGCTCGCCCGCGCCTGGATCGGCGCCTACCAGCAGCGTCCCGAGGTGGCCGAGGCCGTCGCCGTGCACCTGTGCGACCTGCCCCGGCACGACTCCGGCGCCGCCACCGAGGAGACCGTCGAGGGCCTGCTCGGCGCCCACCCGCGCATCGAGGACCGCAGGCTGCGGATCAGGCTCGACGAGCTGCTGACCAGGGCCCACGCCTTTACCCGGGAGCGGGTCCCGGCCTACCGCGCCTACCAGCGCCGCCGCAACGAGCTGGTCGAGCAGGAACGCCACCGGCTGCGCCTGGACGAGTACAAGCCCAAGGTCATGAGCGCGTTCGTCCGCAACCGCCTGCTCGACGAGGTCTACCTGCCGCTGATCGGCGACAACCTGGCCAAGCAGCTCGGCGCGGCGGGCGCGGGCAAGCGCACCGACCAGATGGGCCTGCTGCTGCTCATCTCGCCGCCCGGCTACGGCAAGACCACCCTGATGGAGTACGTCGCCAGCCGGCTCGGCCTGGTCTTCGTCAAGGTGAACGGCCCGGCCCTCGGCCACGGCGTCACCTCGCTCGACCCGGCCGACGCGCCCGACGCCACGGCCAGGCAGGAGGTCGAGAAGATCTCCTTCGCCCTGGAGACCGGCAACAACACCCTGCTCTACCTGGACGACATCCAGCACACCTCGCCGGAGCTGCTGCAGAAGTTCATCTCGCTGTGCGACGCCCAGCGCCGCATCGAGGGTGTCTGGAACGGCCGGACCCGCACGTACGACCTGCGCGGCAAGCGCTTCGCGGTGTGCATGGCGGGCAACCCGTACACCGAGTCCGGGCAGCGTTTCCGTATCCCGGACATGCTGGCCAACCGCGCCGACGTGTGGAACCTGGGCGACGTGCTCTCCGGCAGGGACGACCTGTTCGCGCTGAGCTACGTGGACAACGCACTGACCTCCAACCCGGTCCTCGCGCCGCTCTCGGGCCGCGACCGCGCCGACGTCGAACTGCTGGTACGCCTGGCCAAGGGCGACCCGGCCGTCCGCCCCGACCAGCTCAGGCACCCCTACGGCAAGGCCGAGCTGGACCAGGTGCTCAGCGTCCTGGCCAAGCTGGTACGGGTCCAGGAGGTCGTGCTGGCCAACAACACGGCGTACATCGCCTCGGCGTCGCAGTCGGAGGCGTCCAGGACCGAGCCGCCGTACCGGTTGCAGGGGTCGTACCGGAACATGAACAAGCTGGCCGAACGCATCGTGCCCGCCATGAACGACGACGAGCTGGAGGCGGTGATCGACGACCACTACCTGGGCGAGGCGCAGACCCTCACCCAGGACGCCGAGGCGAACCTGCTCAAGCTGGCCGAGTTGCGCGGCCGCCTCACCCCCGCCCAGGCGGCGCGGTGGGCGGAGATCAAGGCGGCCTTCCTGAGGGCCAGGGCCCTCGGGGGGGACGGCGACGACCCGATGTCCAGAGCGGTGGGCGCCCTGGGCCTGCTGGCCGACCGGGTGGGCGAGGTCGGGTCGGCCATCAGGGAGGCGGACCGCTGAGGAGCTGGGCCACTCTGGCGCCTGCGCGCAGCTCCAGGTGGGAGCCGGTGAAGGCGGCGCGCATACGGCGGTCGTGGGTGACGATCACCAGCGCGCCCCGGTAGCGGGCCAGCGCCTCCTCAAGCTGCTCCACCAGCATCGGTGACAGGTGGTTGGTCGGCTCGTCCAGCAGGAGCAGGTCCACCGGGTCGCTGACCAGGCGGGCCAGCTCGACCCTGCGGCGCTGCCCGTACGAGAGGTCGGCCAGCCTCCGGCGCAGGTCGTCCGGCCGGAACAGGCCGAGGCCGAGCAGCCGGTCGGCGTGCTCGTCGAGGCTGCCCGGCCGTCCTTCGGCGAAGGCCGCGAGGACGGTACGGTCCAGCCGTACCGCCTGGTCGTCCTGGCGGAGCAGGCCGGCGCGTCCGGACCGGCGTACGGTTCCCTCGTCGGGGCGCAGTTCGCCGGCGAGCACGCGCATGAGCGTGGTCTTGCCCGCGCCGTTCGGCCCGGTGACCAGCACCCGCTCGCCCCGCCGTACGACCAGCTCCTCCACCCGCAGCCGGCCCGCCACCCGCACCGCCTCCACCACGACCGCCGGGGATTCCCCCGGCGCGACCCCGCCCTCCGAGGGCGGGGTGGTGGTGAGGGCGGCGGTGAAGCGGAGGGGGACGGGCGGCGGCGGGACCGGGTGCTCGTGGAGCCACCGCATGCGCTGTTGCGACTGCCTGACGCGCCCCGCCGCCCCGTGCGTACGCGCCCGCGCCCGCCACGCCCCGGTGCCCATCCCCGCCTGGGCCATCCGGCGCGGTACGGCCGCCATCCGCCCCGCGTTGGCCGCCACCAGACCCGTGTGCCGGGCCAGCTCGGACCTCCACTCCTCGTGGGCCCGCACATGCGCGGCCCGTTCGGCGGCCTTGGCCGCGAGGTAGCCCGGATACCCGTCGCCGTAGCGGCGCACCCGCCCGTCGGAGACCTCCAGGATCACCGAGGTGACCCGGTCGAGGAACGCCCGGTCGTGGGTGATCGCGACGACCGTGCCGCGGTGCTCGCGCAGGTGCCGTTCGAGCCAGGCGACGGCCTGGTCGTCCAGGTCGTTGGTCGGCTCGTCGAGCAGCAGCAACTCCGGCGCGGCGGCCAGCGTCGCGGCCAGGACCAGCCTGGACCGCTCGCCGCCCGACAGCGTCGAGATCGGGCGGTCCCGGTCGAGGCCGGGCAGGCCCAGGCCGTGCAGCGCGATCTCCACGCGGGTGTCGGCGTCGTAGCCGCCGCGCGCCTCGAACTCCGCGACGGCCTCGGCGTAGGCGTCCAGGTCGGTGGCGGCGAGCGCGCGCATCCGCGCCTCGACCTCGCGCAGCTCGGCCAGGGCCAGGTCGATCACGTCGGCCACGATGGCGTGCGGCGGCAGCTCCAGCGACTGCGGGAGGTGTCCCACGCCGCCGGGCGCGACCACGGTCAGTTCGCCGTTGTCCGGACGTTCGACGCCGGCCATGAGCTTGAGCAGCGTGGACTTGCCCGAGCCGTTGTCGCCGATGACGCCGGCCTTCTCGCCCGGCCTGACGGTGAGGGACACCCGGTCCAGGACGACCCGGGTGTCGTAACGCTTGGTGATCTCGGTAAGTGCCAATTGGGCAGCGGTACGCATAGAGGCTCCACCTCCTCGTCTCAACGCGGATATGACCGGTACGAGGCGCGGCGGAGCGAACGGCTCAACGCGGTGGCGCCTCGGGCGCGAGAATCACAGGAAGCAGTAGCCCATATCGCCGGATACGGTAACCCGTAACCGGATCTTTGTACAGCCCTTTATTCGGCACGCAGCGCCGCGGTGGCCTCCCGTTGCAGGGCCGTGGACCGCGTGAGGTAGCCGGCGATCAGGGCCAGCTCGTCGTCGGTGTAGTCGTCGTACAGGCCGTTCATGGCGGCCACGAACGGCTCGAACAGCTCGCCGAACCCCGCCAGCCGCTCCCAGTTGATCTCGACGATGACCCGGCGCCGGTCCTTGGTGTCGCGGACCCTGCGTACCAGCCACTTGGCCTCCAGCCGGTCGATCAGCCCGCTGATCGACGCCGGGGCCAGGCCGGTGTGCTGGGAGAGCTCACCCGCGGTCAGCGGCCCGAGGCGTTGCAGCAGGTCGAGCGTCTTCTCCTCGGTCATCCCCAGGCCCAGCCGCTCGCCCATGGCGCTGTGGTACATGACCGCGGCGTTGCTGCTCTCGCGGCCCGCCTCGACCAGCTCGTCCAACAATTTCTTTCGATGCTCCGAAATATCCCTGGACATCCCTCAAACCCCCTCATAATATTTCGTTCGACCGAACGAAAGGATATCACCATGAAGGTCCTGATCATAGGCTGCGGCATCGGCGGCCTGCGCGACGAGGCCGCCCGGCGCGGCATCCCCATCTCGTACGGCAAACGCCTGGTCTCCTTCGACGACACCGGCGACGAGGTCGTGGCCTCCTTCGAGGACGGCACGTCGGCCACCGGCGACCTGCTGATCGCCTGCGACGGCGTGCACTCGCGCACCCGCTCGCTCCTCGACCCCGCCGCGCCCGGCCCGCGCTACAGCGGCCTGTACAGCTTCGGCGGCATCGTCCGGGACGCCGGCGTCAGCGGCGAGCCCGGCGTCTACAACATGGTCTTCGGCAAGCGGGCCTTCTTCGGCTACACGGTGTCCGGCTCGGGCGACACGTGGTGGTTCGCGAACCTGCCCAGGCGGCTCGGCGACGTGCCGGCGGACTGGAAGCCGGTCCTGGTGGAGGCGTTCGAGGGGGACGCGAACGTCTCGGCCGACATCATCCGCCGCAGCCCGGTCGACCTGGCGCTGCCGGTGTACGACCTGCCGCCGGTCCCCGTCTGGCACAAGGGCCGCGTCCTGCTCACCGGGGACGCCGCGCACGCCACCTCGCCCAGCTCCGGCCAGGGCGCCTCGCTGGCCGTCGAGGACGCGGTCGTGCTGGCCAGGTGCCTGCGGGAGAGCAAGGGCCACCGCGAGGCGTTCGAACGCTTCGAGGCCGAACGGCGGCCCAGGGTGGAACGGGTCGTGGCCTACTCCAGGACGATCAGCAACAGCAAGGCCGCGGGCCCGGTCGCCCGGGTCTTCCGCGACCTGATGTTGCCGATGTTCCTGAAGAAGAGCGCGAGCCAGGAGTCACTGGCCTGGATGTACCGCCACCAGGTCAGCCTGTGACACCGCGGCGGCGGAGGCGGGCAGCAGCGGCAGCCGTACGTCGGGGGTGGGGATCAGGCCCCTGGCGTGCAGGACACCCTTGATCACGGTCGGGTTGGGCTCGGCGAAGAGCGCGTGGGAGACCCGGGCCAGCCGGTGCCCGAGCGGGCGCGCCGTGGCCACGTCGCCGGCCTGCCAGGCGTCCACCAGCTCGACGAAGCTCCTGGTCAGCACGTGCGCGGAGGCCAGGATGCCGCCGGAGGCGCCGAGCGCGAGCAGCGGCGAGACGAACGCGTCGTCGCCGCCGACCACCTCGAACCCGTCGGGCAGGTCACCGAGCAGGTCGATCGTGTCCTGGTCGATGCCGCCCACGGCGTACTTGACGCCCGCGATGTTGGGATGTTCCCCGAGTGCCCGCAGTGTCGCGGCGCCCACGGCCTGTCCGGTCCGGTAGGGGATGTGGTAGATCACCAGCGGCACGGGTGACGCCTCGGCCAGCGCCTCGAAGTGCGCGATCACGCCGCGCTCGCCGGGCCGCAGGAAGTACGGCACGGTCACCAGCGCCGCCCCCACCCCGCCGGGCAGCTCGCGCAGCGCCGCGGCGGTCGTACGGGTGTCGTTCCCCGTCACGCCCACGGTCAGCAACGCCTCGCGCTCCGCGCACACCCGTACGCAGGTGTCGATCACCAGGGCGCGCTCCGCGGGGTCGAGCGCGGCCACCTCGGCCGTCGTGCCCAGCGCCACGAGCCCGGCCGCGCCCTCGTCCAGCATCTGCCCGGCCAGTTTCTCGACCGCGTCGGCGGCCACCTCACCCGACGACGTGAACGGCGTGACCAGCGGTACGTGGATTCCTCTCAGCATGCTTCGAGCCTGCCGTCCGGCGACCTGTTAGGTCCAGTTCGGATTTCTACGTTCGAGCTTAAGATGAACTTATGCTCGATCCCCGCAAGCTCCTACTGCTCCGCGAGCTGGCCAGGCGCGGCACGATCACGGCCGTCGCCGAAGCCGTCACGTTCACCCCGTCGGCGGTCTCGCAGCAGCTCAGCGCCCTGGAGCGGGAGGCGGGCGTGCCGCTGCTCGAACGCACCGGGCGCACGGTCACGCTGACCCCTGCGGGGCTGCTGCTCGTCGAGCACGCGCAGGCCGTGCTGGAACAACTCGAACGCGCCTCGGCCGCGCTCGCCGCCGCCCGCGGCGGGCCGTCGGGCCCGTTGCGGATCGGCGCGTTCCCGACGGCCACCCGGGTGCTCCTGCCGCCCGCGCTCGCCCGCCTGTCCGGGGCGTACCCGGGGCTTGAGCCGATGGTCGCCGAGATCGACCCCGCCGACGTCTCCGCGGCCCTGCGGGCGGGCGAGCTCGACGTCGCCCTCGTGCACGAGTACGACTTCGTCCCCCCGGTCACCGACGCCTCGATCGAGACCGAGCCCCTGTTCGCCGAGCCGATGTACCTGACCGACCGCGCCCGCGTCCCCGACGCCCGCGACGATCCCTGGATCCTGAGCAAGCCCGGCACGCTCTGTCACACCATGGCGATCAGGGCCTGCCAGGCGGCCGGTTTCGAGCCGCGGGTCCGGCACCACATCGACGACTTCGACACCGTGCTCGCCTTCGCCGCCGCCGGTCAGGGCGTCGCGCTCGTGCCCCGCCTGGCGGCGCTCGCCCCGCCGGCGGGCGTCGCGCTGACCCGCCTGCCCCTAAGCCGCCGTACGCACGCCGCCTTCCGGCGCGGCTACGGCGATCATCCGGCGGTGCGCGCGGCCGTCGCCGCCTTCCACACCGCCGCGACCACCCTCCCCCTCTGATCGGCTCTTCCCTGGTCGAAGGCCCGTCCCGCCGGTCAGGCGGCGGGACCGCCGAGCAGCCCTTCGGCCAGGGCGGCGAACGCGCGGGCGAGCCTGGCGCTGTCGCCCGCGCGTAGCTGGCTCGCGATCGGCTCCATGTGCAGGGTGCCCAGCAGCAGGTGGGCGATCTCCTCGGCGTCGACGTCCGGCCGTCCCTCGGCGATCAGCGCGGTCACGTGCCGGTGCCAGCCGACGTAGATCGGATTGGTCTCCCGGGGCTCGGACCTGCGGGTGGTCACCGCGTGCTCGTGCGCCGCGACGAGGTTGCCGTTGCGCGCGGCCAGCTCGGCCACCGCCCCGAGGAAGGCGACCAGCCGCTCGACGGGAGGCGCCCCCGGCCCGAGTGGCGGCGGCCCCTCGGCGACCGCCTCGTCCAGCTCGCGGGCCCGCTCGCCCATCAGCTCCCGCATCAATCCCGTACGGCTGCCGAACCGGTGGAACACCGTCCCCTTGCCCACGCCCGCGGCCACCGCCACACGCTCGACGGAGACCTGCTCGGGCGGGTGCCGGCGGAGCAGGTCCTCGGCCGCCCGCAGGATCGCCTGCCTGTTGCGCGCGGCGTCGGCCCGCTCTCGACGTTCCATCCGGTCATTCTTGCCCATGGACAAAGTTGACCAGTGGTCCATATATTAACTGGACCTCTGGTTCAGATAACTGCGGAAGGAAACAACCATGCGTGCCATCCAGCTCGACGCGACCGGCGGCCCCGAGGCCCTGCGGCTCGTGGACGTGCCCCGTCCCCACCCGGCGGCCGGCCAGGTCGTCGTCCGTACGCGGGCCATCGGCGTCAGCTACGCCGAGACGCAGATCCGCTCGGGTGCGATGCCGTTCCCGCTGCCGCTGCCCGCCGTGCTCGGCGCGGAGGCGGTCGGCGAGGTCGTCGAGGTGGGCGAGGGCGTGGACGACGGGCTGCTCGGCACCGTACGTGTGGGCGTCACCGGCGGCCTGGGCGCCTACGCCGAGTACGCGGCCCTCCCGGCCGCCATGACCTGCCCCGTACCGGAGACCGTGACGCCGCTGGAGGCGCTGGCCGGGGCCGCGCCCGGCGCGATCGCCCTCGGCCTGCTGCACCGGGCTCGGCTGGAAGGCGGCGAGACCGTGCTGGTCGAGGCGGGCACCAGCGCGGTCGGCGGGTACGTGACGCAGCACGCCAAGGAGTTCCGCGCGGCCCGGGTGATCGCCACCGCCGGCTCGCCCGCCAAGCGGCAGCGGGCCCTCGACCTGGGCGCCGACCTGGTGATCGGGCACGACGACCCCGACTGGCCGGACGAGCTGCCGGAGATCGACGTGGTCTTCGAGTCCATCGGCGGCGCGTCGGCCCGGCGGGTGCTCGACCGGCTCGTCCCCGGCACGGGACGGATGTTGTACTACGGCATGCTGAGCGGCGAGCCCGCCGCCGTCACGGTCGCCGACCTGCTGGAACGCGGCGTGACCGCGATCGGCTGCAGCGGCCCCGGCTGGGCCGGCCAGGTCTTCGGCACGCACTACCCCGAGATGCTGGCCCGGCTGGGCTCAGGACGCAGCCGGGCCTTCGTCGACGGCACCCTCCCGCTCGCGGAGGCGGCCGAGGCTCACCGCCGCCTGGAGTCGCGGGCGCTCACGGGCCGCGTGCTGCTGGTGCCGTGACGGCTCACCGGTCGAGGACGGCGTCGAGCACGGCCGTGGCGCTGACCTGCTGCTCGTTGTACTCCCCCGCCGTCACCGCCACCACCAGCTCCTCATCGGGCACGACGAGCAGCCGCTGGCCGCCGTTCCCGATGGCCTCGACCCACGGGCGGTCGCCGGTGTTGACGTACCACTGGTAGCCGTACCGGAAGGGGCCGTCGATCACGACGCGGGGGCGCGTCATCTCGCGCACCCACCGTACGGGCACGATGCCGAGCCCGTCGCCGAGCACGAGCCGGCCGAGCGCGGCCAGGTCGAGGGGCCGCAGCCGCAGCCCGGCGGCGGCCATGGCCACCCCGTCCGTGCCCTTCGTCCACTCGGCCCCGGTGATCCCGAGCGGCTCGAAGAGCACCTTGGCGGCGTACTCGGGCAGCGGCTCGCCGGCGCCGCGCTCGATGAGCCCGCCGAGCAGGGCCGAGGCGCCGCCGCAGTACCGCCAGCGTGTCCCGGCCTCCTCGATGACGGGACGTTCCAGCACGAACCTGTACCGGTCCGGCGCGAGCTCCATCGCGAGCTCGCTGTTCGCGTCGCTCGTGTACGGCACGTCCTCGTTCCAGTCGAGCCCGAGCGTCATGGTGAGCGCGTGCTCGACGGTGAGATGAGCCCGCCCGGGATCAGCCACCAGATCCGGATATTCGGGGAACTGCTGCACCAACCCGGCCTCCGGCGACGGCACCAGCCCGTCGCTCAGGGCGACGCCGTACAGGAGCGCCACCACGCTCTTGGTGATCGAGCGCACGTCGTGCGGCGTGTCGCGGTCGAACACGACGTGCCGGGGCTCCTCGGTGATGCGCTGGTCCACGCCCTCGCCGTAGTGCTCGACGACGACCTCGCCGCCCCGCATGACCACGACCGCGTGCAGACCGGGCGCCGTGCCGGACCGCAGGACCGCGTCGACTCTCTCCGCCGTTCCCATGATGTCCTCCCAAGACCGGAACACATCCTCTCCTACCGGCTCACCCGGTGTCAGAGTCAAGTCCGGGGCTGAGAGCGTACTCAGCGTCTCTCAGGCGCGGCACAGCGGCGGGGGCGCACGCTTGGTCCCATGGAGCAACTCGTGAACAGCCCCGCCGTCGCCCAAGGTCTGATCAAGGTCGAGGCCAGGGTCAGGCGGCTCAGCGGTTCGTCCGCGCTGCCCGGGATCAACGCGGGCGCCGGGCGGATCGTCGGCGCCGGCGGCAAGCGGTTGCGTCCGGCGCTTACGCTGGCGACCTCGCTCGCCCTCGGCAAGGCGCCCGACCGCCGGGTGATCACCGCCGCCGCGTGCGTGGAGCTCATCCACGCCGGGTCGCTCGTGCACGACGACCTCATGGACCGGGCGACCGAGCGCCGGGGCACCCGTACCCTCAACGCCGAGCTGGGCGAGGGCAAGGCCCTGGTGATCGGCGACTTCATGCTGGCCAGGGCGGGCCTGGCGGCGATCACGGCGGTGTCCAGGCCGGTCGCCGAGGTGCTCGCGGCCACGGTCGTCGAGCTGGCCGAGGGGCAGTACCTGGAGACGGGCGACCTGTTCGACCCGGCCAGGACGCGGGAGAGCGCGCTGCGCTCGATCACCGGCAAGACCGCCGCGCTGTTCCGGGCCGGCTGTCTGGTGGCGGCCGTCTGCGCGCGGGCCTCCGCCGAGGACCGGGCCCGCATGGCGGCGTACGGCGAGAAGTTCGGGCTGATCTTCCAGGTGCTCGACGACCTGCTCGACCTGACCGCCTCCAGCGCCCAGCTCGGCAAGCCGGCCGGCAACGACCTGCGGCAGGGCGTCTACAGCCTGCCGCTGCTCATGTCCGGCACCGACCTGCGCGACCTGCTCGGCCGGGACATGAGCGACGAGCAGGTGGCCGAGGCACTGGCCCGGCTGCGGGCGGGCGACATGGTGGCCAACACGCTGGAGTTCTGCCGGGGCCTGGCCTCCGACGCGCTGGCCGCCCTCCCGGTGATCCACGACAGGGAGATCGCCGCCCTCCTGTACGGCCTCCCCACGGCCTACATCGACCACGTCGCGGGCGTATCGGGGCAGTTGACGGGCGTCGGTTGAGATTTGTTGGAACAATTGGTAGAAATCGCCTCCACAGCCCGGAGGAACGCGCCCATACTGGTGTCACGCACTAGCAGGAGCGCACATGCGAAAGATCCCCCATCGCATGATGATCCGTGACGACGGGCTGGAGTCCAGTCACTTCCTCCAGCTCGCCGCCGTGGACTTCACCGGCATCTACGCGGTCCATCTGGCCGCGAAGGAAGAGCGGCTGAAGATGACCAGGCTCGCGATGAGCCTGTTGTCGGGGCCGTTCCTGGCGGCCATCGCCCTGACCGGCGCCAAGGTGGTGGACCCGCAGAGCCTCACGGAGTGGCAACGCGTGCCGTGGTACCTGTTCGCCCTGGTCACGGCGTTCGGCGTGCTCAGCGTGCTGCCGTTCCTGCGGCTGATCGAGGCGGCCGACGCCCACGCCAGGACGGCACGGGCGATCAACAACTTCCGCCTCCTGTACGCCTCCAGACTCAAGGACGAGCTCGGCTGGAGCCCGAACCTGCCGATCGACCCCCGCTTCCCGGAGACGTACGCGCCGCTGGCCTGGCCCGGGATCAACGTGATGACCCTGGCGCTGGCGAACTCGACGTACCTGACGGTCGGCGTCACGGGACTCGGCGGGCAGACGCCGAACCCGCTGCTGCTCGCCTTCAGCATCACGCTCGTCGCGCTGGTCCACTACGCCGTCTACTACGTGCGCTGCAACGTGACCAGGCGGCGCCGGCTCCCGCACAACTCCTACAAGCTCCCGGATCAGGAGACCTGAATGCCCGGCCCTGCGCTATGGGCGTCGTGTGGCGAGGCGTGGATGTGGATGATGCGCCATGTCTGGACCGCGGGCACCCTCGCCGACGACGACCGCGGTCCCGTGATCGAGGCGCCGTCCGTGTTGTTCGAGATCGCCGAGGTGCGCGGCGACGACCCGATCATCGCCCGGTACGGCGACGCCGAACGCCTGGCTCTCTACAGCAGGAAGTTCAGCGAGGACACGATCGTGCCGCCGTTCAAGTACAGCTACGGCGCGCGGATCAGAGGGCAGCTCACCTGGGCCGCCGACCTGCTGCGGGTCAAGCCGTACAGCAAGAGCGCGTGGATCTCGCTGACCACCCCGGGCGAGCCGTACGACGCGGTGCCCTGCCTGATCGGCGTGGCGTTCCGGATCCGGGACGGCGCGCTCGTCATGACCGCGAACTTCCGCTCCCAGAACGCCTTCACCAGCTACCTCAACTACCTGCCGCTCGCCGAGGTGCACACGACCATGGCCCGCGGCCTGGAGCTGGACCGGGGGCCGATGCGGGTGTTCGTGGACGTGCCGCACCTGTACCTGGCCGACAGCACCCAGGTGCTGCGTGTCATGCGGCCCGCGCGGCGGTGAGCGGCTCCGCGATCTCCTCCAGGCCCCTGCGTTCGGCCTTGACCCCGAAGACCAGCTCGACCAGCCCCGCGACGATCGCGAAGAAGAACGCGATGGCCATCGCCCTGGTCTCCATCGGGAAGATCTCACTGACCGTCAGGTACGCCGCGCAGGCCCCGGCGACGTAGAGCGCCGCGGCGAGCCCGGCGACCTGGGCCTGGGTGATGTCCAGTCCGCTGCCGGGCTTGGCGAGCTGCCCGACAGGTTGCCGACGATGGTGACCTCCAACCCGTCCAGGACCCATACGGCGCCAAGGCCGATGACGATCATCCAGTGCCATCGGGACCACGGCAGCCGGTCCAGCCGCACTGGCACCTTGGTGGTGATTGTGCCGGTTTCCACGTCGCCCATAAGGGCATCTGGGTACCCGGTAAACGAACGGCAAACGTTTCTACAAGGCAGGTTTCCTGGCTTCGAGCAGGGAGGTGGCGAACCAGGGGCCGCCGTACCAGAAACGCGGGCCGAGGTCGCGCCGGCGGATGTCGGTCACGCCCAGCCCGCGCAGGGTCTCCTCGTAGGCGGGCGTGTATTGGAAGTCGGCGAGCAGCATGAGCCCGCCGGGCCGCAACACCCGGTGCGCCTCGCGGACGGCCTGCTCCCGTCCTTCGGCGGAGGGGATGTTGTGGATCGCCAGGCTCGACACGACGACGTCGAACACGCCGGCCTCGAACGGCAGCGTCCGCATGTCGCCCGTGACCAGGTCGACCCGGTCGGCCACGCCTTCGGCCGCGGCGTTGGCCGAGGTGACGGCTCCGGCGTTGCCCGACTGGTCCTTCCTGCTCCACAGGTCGACGCCGGTGGCCCGTCCCGAGGTGAGCCGGGCGGCGGCCGTCAGCAACACGGCGCCGCGCCCGCAGCCGAGGTCGAGCACCCGCTCGCCGCCTTCGAGCGGGCGCAGCAGCTCGGCCCAGACGGCGAACTTGCCCCGCCGCGTGGTGTAGAGGTAACTGCCCGCGCTGGCCAGCGTGTAGAGCCCGCCGAGGGCGAAGGCGATCGCGGCCGCGGGGATGTCCTGCGTGAAGGAGACCGCCGCGAGAGCCAGCAGGACGACCGCCCCGAAGAGCAGTCCGCCGAGGGCCCACGGCGCGTCGAAACCGTAGCTACCGTGTCGAGTGCTCACACTCACGTTATATCTCAAGAGGGTCTTGACTGGGAATTGACCGAACACTTCCTCTTCACCCTCAATTGGCCCGCAACGCATAACTAGGGTGACTTGGATGGGGCGGCATTGGGGGTTTGACCAGGCATGACAGGTAAAGAACGCGCATTCGGTCTTGGGGCCAGCATCGCGCTGACGCTGGCTTCGGCCGTGTTGTGGGGGGTGGCGCATCTGGCCACCCATCGTCATCGCATGGGCATCGCCCTGATGGCGACCTACGTCCTGATGCTCGCCGGCATCCTCACCGTGTTCACCGCGTTCAGCACCCGTCTGCTGTCGCTGGCGGTCCAGCCCGCGTGGCTCACCGTGCTCACCGTGACGCTGGTCGCGATCGCGCTCGCGTGGACCGCCGTGATCATCCGTTCGTTCCTGCTCGTACGCCCCGAGTCCTCCGACACGGCCGGCCGTTTCCTGACCACGACGCTCGCGGCCGCCCTCTGCGCGCTCGTCCTGGCCCCGACCGCGTACGCGACCCGCCTGGCCTACCTGTCCCGCGACGTCGTGAGCAGCGTCTTCTCCACCACCAGCACCGCCCCCGTCGTCGCCCAGGACCCGTGGAACGGCGCGCGGCGCGTCAACTTCCTCCTGATCGGCGCGGACGCCGCCCCGGGCCGCCCCGGCGTACGCACCGACAGCATGACGGTGGCCAGCGTGGACACCGAGACCGGCGCCACCACCCTGTTCGGCCTGCCGCGCAACCTGCAGAACGTCCAGCTCCCGCACGGCCCGGCCAGGGACCGCTTCCCCTTCGGCTTCACCGGCGACGGCCCGAGCACCCCCGGCCTGCTCAACGAGATCTTCCAGTACGCCGAGGACCACCCGGAGACGGTCCCCGGCACACCCAAGGGCAAGCGCGGCCCGTCGCTGATCAAGCGCACCGTCAGCGACATCCTCGGCATCCCGGTGAACTACTACGCCATGGTCGACATGAAGGGCTTCGCCGAGATCATCGACGCGATGGGCGGCGTCCGGGTCACCGTCAAGGACCCGATCGTCTACGGCAAGTACCGCGAGGGCCTGCTCCCCGCGGGCACCCGCAAGCTCTCCGGCGAGGAGGCCCTCTGGTACGGCAGGTCCCGCACCGACAGCGACGACTACGTCCGCATGGGCCGCCAGAAGTGCCTGCTCAACGCGGTCGCCAAGCAGGCCGACCCGATCACCGTGCTCAACAGCTTCGAGAAGCTGGCCGCGGCCACCAAGCGGGCCATCTCCAGCGACGTGCCCCAGGACCTGCTGCCCGCCCTGATCGAGTTGTCGGACAAGGTGAAGAGCACCAGGATCAGGAGCCTGAGCTTCGTCCCGCCGCTGATCAGCACCGTCACGCCCGACTGGTACCTGATCAGGCGCAAGGTCGCAGAGACCCTGCGCGAGCGCCCGGTCAGCAGGTCCGCGAGCGCCCACCACCACGCCGAGCCGACCCAGGACCCGGAGAGCCCGGTCACCCTGGACGCCGCCTGCGGCTGAAGACCACCCTTCCGGGCAGCCACCATCTGTGTACGGAGTGTGGCATGATAGTGCGCGGGCCCAACGGAAATGATTTTCATCGTCACTTCAGGGGAGCGCACGTGAGAGTGGCATTCGTCGGCAAGGGCGGCAGCGGGAAGACGACGATCTCGGCGCTGTTCGCACGGCACGTGGCGAGCCAGGGCGACCCGGTGGTCGTCATGGACGCCGACATCAACCAGCACCTGGCCCTCGTCCTCGGCCTCGACGCCCAGCCCGAGCCGCTCGGGGCCCACCTCGCCGAGATCAAGGACCGCCTGCGCGGCGACAACCCGCTCATCGCCTCGGCCGAGACCATGGTCAAGACCACCCCGCCCGGCCGCGGCTCCCGCCTGCTGAGCTTCGACGACCTGGCCGCGCTCGACTACGCCGTGACCACCGCCCATGGCCTGCGCCTGCTGGCGACGGGCCCGTTCGACGACGACGACCTCGGCGTGGCCTGCTACCACTCGAAGGTCGGCGCGGTGGAGCTGCTGCTCAACCACCTGGTCGACGGCCGGGGCGAATACGTCGTGGTCGACATGACCGCCGGCTCCGACTCCTTCGCCTCGGGGCTGTTCACCCGGTTCGACCTGACCTTCCTCGTCGCCGAGCCCACCAGGCAGGGCGTCGGCGTCTACCGCCAGTACCGCGACCACGCCGCCAAGTACGGCGTCGCGCTCGCCGTGGTCGGCAACAAGGTCCACGGCCCGTCCGACGTGGAGTTCCTGCGCGAGCACGTCGGCGACGACCTGCTCACCTGGATGGAGCACTCCTCGGCGGTGCGCGCCATGGAGCAGGGCCGCCACCTCACGCTCGACGATCTGGAGCCGGCCAACACCGACGCGCTGGCCGTCCTGCGCAAGACCCTCGACGAGCAGGAGAAGGACTGGGCGCGCTTCGGCCGCCAGACCGCCGAGTTCCATCTGCGCAACGCCCGCGCGTGGGGCAACGCCCGTACGGGGACGGACCTGGCCGGGCAGATCGATCCGGACTTCGTCTACGGCCCCTAAACCACACCTCCAGGCATCTGGAGCGACCGCAATCCCCCGCATAACGTCAGATTCGATCCCCTTCGAGAGGAGACAGCATGTCGCTGACCGTCCCGAACGATCTGCTGGACCAGGCCCGAGCCGGAGACGTGGACGACGCCGCGTTCGTCGCCTGCGTCCGCGACTCGCTCCCGTACGCGTGGTCGCTGATCAGCGAGCTGGTCACCGAGCGCGCGCAGAGCGGAACCGAGTTCGCCGACAACCAGGTGCCACCGCCGTCCGAGGAGGCCCGCGGCCAGCTCCTGCGGTGTCTGGCGAGCGACGCGATGCGCGGCGCGCTCGAACGCCACTTCGGCGTACGGCTGGCCTTCCAGAACTGCCACCGGGTCGCCGTCTTCGACCCGTCGGCCACCAAGGCCCTCGACGAGTTCGTCACCCCGAGGGCCCAGATCCTCAACCAGAAACCCGAGCTGGTCGACTGCTGAACCCACGGCGAGCCGGGTTCGTCCCGGCTCGCCCCGGTTCCGTCAGTCCCTCAACAGGGGCAGGACCTCGGCGCCGAGGCGGCGTACGTCCTCCAGGGCCCGCCGATGGTCCCCGATGCCCTCCACGGTCAGGATGACGTGCTCGATCCCGGTGCTCCCGGCCGTCCGCCGCAACACCTCGGCGCAGTGCTCGGGCGACCCCACCGGGTGGATGCGGGTCAGCAGGTCGACGTACGCGGCGACGTCCCGCGACGGGCGCGGCCGGTCGTCCACCGGCACGTATCCGGCCAGTCCCGGCCCGAGCCACGCGGGCATCGACGCCTTCAGCTCGCGTACCGCCGCCTCGGTCGAGTCAGCCACGTGGGCCACCCCCGCCGCCAGGTGCCCGCTCCCGCTCCCGCCGCGCGCGACGTGCTCGGCGACCAGCAGGGCCTTGTCCCGGTCGCCGATGTGCATGCCGAGCAACATCGGCAACCCGCGCCCGGCCGCCAGCCCCACCGTCGCCTCCGACGTACAGGCCACCACGGGCCGCAGCCGGGCGCGTGGCACGAGATCGACCTCCCTGAACCGGAAGAACTCCCCCTCGGCCGCGACCGAGCCCTCGGACAGGGCTCTGACCAGCAGGTCGAGCGACTCCCCGAACCCCCGCTCGAACCGGGCGAGCCCGGTGCCGAACACCTCCAGGTCCACCCACGGGCCGCCCCTGCCCACCCCGAGCGTGAACCGCCCGCCCGACAGGTGGTGGAGCATGGCCGCCTGCTCGGCCAGCGCGACCGGATGCTGGCAGGACAACACGCTCACCGCCGTGCCGAGCCCGATCCGGCTGGTACGGCCCGCGGCCACGGCGGCCAGGGTGAGGGCCGAGGGGCACACGCCGTAGGACATGAAGTGGTGCTCGGCGATCCACGCGTCGTGGAACCCGGCCTCCTCGGCGGCCTCGATCAGCTCGACCGACTCCCGCAGGACCCGCCCGGGGTCCTGCCCGGGAAAACACGCCGCGATGACGAAGATCCCGATCCGCACCCCCCGATGCTACGGCTCAGCCGAACAGGGCGGCCTGCCCTTCGCCCACGAGCGGATCCCTGACCTGCTTCAGGTGCCGCCATCGCGGCAGGTCGTCGAGGTAGGACCAGGAGAGGCGGTGGTGGCGCGTGGGGCCGAGCCGGGCCAGGGCCTCCTGGTGGGCGGGCGAGGGGTATCCGGCGTTCTCCGCGAAGCCGTACTCGTCGTGTCCGATCGTGGCCATGTAGGCGTCGCGCCGTACCTTGGCCAGGACCGAGGCCGCCGCGACGGAGACGCTGGCGGCGTCGCCCTTGATCTCCAGGCGGACCGGCCAGGGGGCGCCGATGTAGTCGTGCTTGCCGTCGAGGATCACGGCGTCGGGGCGGACCGGCAGGGCGTCGAGCGCGCGGCGGGCGGCCCTGCGCAGCGCCTCGGTCATGCCGAGCGCGTCGATCTCGGCGTGGCTCGCCTCGCCGAACCCGACCCCGGCCGCCCAGGCGCCCACCTCGGCGGCGAGCGGCCCGCGTCTGGCGGCCGAGACCTGCTTGGAGTCGGTCAGGCCGGACGGCGGCTCGGACAGATCGGTCACCACGGCGCAGACCGTGACCGGCCCGGCCCACGCGCCCCTGCCCACCTCGTCGACGCCCGCGACCGTGCGGGTGCTCGGCATGGACAGCAGAAGCTGCTCGATGTCGTACGTCGGCGCCATGGGCAGACGCTACCGCTCGGCCGGGGTCACCGGCTCCAGATCGCCCGCGATGTACCGGGCGGCCACGTGGATCGCCCGCAACGTCACCGACACCGACGGCCGGTGCACGCTGGACCTGCGGGCGATCGCGTGCACGTCCCGCCCGACCGGGTTGCCGGGGAACTCCCGCACCGCCAGGCCGCGTACCCCGGCGGCCAGCGCGAGCGCGGGCACGGCCGCGATGCCGATGCCCTTGGCGACGAGGGAGAGGATCGTCCCCAGCCCCTCGAACTCCCACGGCGTCGGCCGGGTGCCGCCCACGTCCACGAACAGGCGGTCGACCGCCAGCCGCGAGGGCTCGCCGTCGGGGGTGGCCATCCACGGCTCGTTGCGCAGCTCGCGCAGGTCGAGCGGCACGCCGGGGTCGGCCAGCCGGTGCCTTCGCGGCACGACGAGCACGATCGGGTCGCGCAGCAGGGGGAAGACCCGCAGGCTCTCGCTCTCGCGGACCGCGCCGTACCAGTCGTCCACGAGCGCGAGGTCCACCTCGCCCGACTGGACCTCCCGCATCCCCCGTCCGGACCTGCTCTGGCCCAGGCGGAGCGTCAGCTCGGTGTAGCGGCGCAGCGAACGCGCGAGCGCCGGCGCGAATGCCACCGCCGCCGTGGGGAAGGCGGTGACCACGACGCGCCCCGACGGGGTGCCCGCATGGGCGGAGAGGTCGGACTCGGCCTCCTCGACCATTGACAGGATGCGCTCGGCGTGCTGGACAAGCCTGCGTCCCGCGTCGGTGAGCTCCGCGCTGCGTGCGGTTCTGTCGATCAACGCGGTGCCGGTCTCCCGTTCGAGCGCCGCGAGCTGCTGGGAGACGGCCGACGGGCTGTAGCCCAGTGACTCGGCGGCGGCCGCGATGCTGCCTCGGCGTGCGAACTCGCAGATCAGCGCCAAACGTCGGAATTCGAGCATCAGACTTCCTTACGCCTACCCACAAAAAGCCTCGCTTGTGCTGATGCCTTCATACAACCACCCTGGGAACGTGACAAACATGACCGTGACGTTGTCCGCCACCTTGGCGGCGAACGAGGACATCGAACGAAGACGACGCGCCGGGGAACGCGTGTTGCACCTGGCCTTCGGTGAGGCCGGTCTGCCCGTCCACCCGGCGCTGCGCGACAAGCTGGCCGCCGCTTCAGAGCGCAACGGCTACGGGCCGGTCGCGGGGGCGGCCGGGCTCCGAGCCGCGGCAGCGGGCTATTGGACACGACGGGGGCTCCTCACCGACCCCGAGCTGGTCGTCTGCGGACCGGGCAGCAAGTCACTGCTGTACGGCCTGCTGCTGGCGATCGGCGGCGACGTCGTCCTGCCCATGCCGAGCTGGGTCAGCTACGCCGCGCAGGCCGATCTGGTGGGCTCGCGTCCCATCCTGGTGCCCGCACCGCCAGGAGAGGGCGGGGTCCCCGACCCGGACCTGGTCGCCGCGTCGGTCCGCCGGGCTCGGGCGGAGGGCAGGACCGTCAGCTCCGTGCTGGTCACGCTGCCCGACAATCCCACCGGCCGGCTGGCGAGGCCGGAGACGGTCGCCCGCCTGGCGGCCGTGGCGCGCGAGCTGGACCTGATCGTGATCTCCGACGAGATCTACCGCGACCTGGTGCACGACACGTCGGCGGTCTACACCTCGCCGGCCGACCTCGCGCCCGAGCGCACGATCATCACCACCGGGCTCAGCAAGAGCCTGGCGCTCGGCGGATGGCGGATCGGCGTGGCCCGGCTGCCCGAGGGCGCGCACGCGCTGCGTACCCGCCTGCTGGCCGTGGCCAGCGAGATCTGGTCGGCGCCGGCCGCGCCCGTCCAGGAGGCCGCGGCCTACGCGTTCGACGAGCCGCGGGAGCTGACCGACCGCGTCGCGGGCAGCCGCCGGTTGCACGGCATCGTGGCGCGGGCCGTCCATGAACGGTTCGTCGAGATCGGCGCGTCGGTCCCGAACCCTCAGGGAGGCTTCTACCTTTATCCCGATCTGAGCCACCTCAGGCTCGGCGGCTCCGCCGAGATCACCAAGATCTTGCTGGACGACCACGGCATCGGCGTCCTGCCCGGACACGCCTTCGGCGACGACCCGTCGGCCGCCCGGGTGCGCGTGGCGGTGAGCCTGCTCTACGGCGACACCCCGGACGAACGACTTACCGCTCTGACCAGCACAGATCCCCTTCAACTCCCGTGGATCGCAGCGAATCTGGACCATCTGTCCATGGGCCTGAAGGAGCTCTCCCTGGTCCGTCACGGCGTGATCAGTGAACGTCACCCGGCGCTCGTCCCAGCGCCATGTCACGGTTAGGCGAATCTTTCCCCAAGAGCTGGTTGACCATCCATCAAATCAGCCCTCTGACCTGCGGAAACACCGCAGATCCAGAAACCCGGGAAAGATGGGTTCGAGAGCCTGGTTACACGCGCCCCGCGCGAGCCTCATCATGTGCTCATGCCCGCTCTTGTCACCTTGTCCGGGCGCTCCGTGCGCCTGGAACCTCTCAGCCTCGCGGCGATCGACGAACTCGTCTCCGCGGCGAGTGAAGACCGTGCGACTTACGCCTTCACTCGCGTCCCGGATGGCCGGGACGAGATGGTCTCCTACGTGGAGGCCGCACTGGCTGAGCAGGCGGAGGGCCGCACATTGCCCTTCGCCATCCGGTGGCTGAACACCGACCGCGTGGTCGGTGCCACCCGTCTCATGCACCTGGAGTATTGGCAGGGCCCCATGCCCTGGCCTCCGGGTACACGCGGTGCGGTGGGCGAGATCCCGTCCGTGGCGGACATCGGTTACACCTGGCTGGGCGCCTGCGCCCAGGGCACGGGCGTCAACCGGGAGAGCAAGTTCCTCATGCTCTCACTCGCCTTCGAGACCTGGAACGTCCACCGCATCACACTCAAGGCAGATGTCAGGAACGTCCGATCCCGGGCCGCCATCGAGGCCCTCGGCGCACACTTCGACGGGGTGCGGCGAGCGGATAGCCGAGGCGCCGACAACACGGTCCGAGATACGGCCTTCTACTCGATCCTGAGCTCCGAATGGCCGCTCGTCCGAGAACGGCTGGCCATGCGGCTCGGACTGGTAGAGGCAGCGTAGAAACATCGGCAACGGCCCCGCCCATACTTTTCGGGCGGGGCCTGTATTTTTCGGCGTCCCCATCGGCTCTGCATGACACGCCCCCGTGTTTGGAGTGTCATGTCTGACCCACCTTCAGCATCCAGGGGCACGGTCAACACCGGATCAAAGGCGGATCAACGGGTCATCCGTGGATCAGCCCATCTCTAGGTGGTGAGCAGTGCTGGATCTATCATTTGGACACAAATCGTTCCATTGCCCAGGAGACAGACGGCATGGCTGGTCAGAGCGTTGAGAGCGGGCTGCGGTTCGCCGTGCTCGGTCCCGTCCGCGCGTGGCGCGAGGGGCAGGAACTCGACCTTGGCACTCCCCTGCAACGCTCCATCCTCGGCATGCTGCTCCTGCGGGAGGGCCGGGCGGTCACACCGGCCGAGATGATCGACGCCGTGTGGGGCGAGGAAGCCCCGCCGCGGGCCCTGGGCGCGCTGCGCACCTACGTCTCCCGCCTGCGCACGGTCCTCGAACCCGACAGGCCCGCCCGCTCCCGTCCCGAACTGCTCACCTCCATCGGCCGGGGATACGCGCTGCGCCTGCCGCAGGACGCGCTCGACCTGACCCGCTTCGAACGCGTGATCGCCGAGGCCGAGGCCGCGCGCAAGTCCGGCCGGCCGGCGGACGCCGCCGAGGGCATGCGGGCCGCGCTGACCCTGTTCGAGGGCGAGCCGCTGGCCGGAGCCGTCGGCCCGTACGCCGAGCACCAGCGCGACCGGCTGGCCGAGCGCCGCGTCAGCGTCATCGAGACGCTCCTGGACCTGGACCTGGAGCTGGGCGAGCACGCCGCGGTCGTGTCCGAGCTGATCGCGCTCACCGCCGAGCACCCGCTGCGCGAACGCCTGCGCGCCCAGCTCATGCTGGCCTACTACCGGTGCGGACGTCAGGGCGACGCCCTCAACGTGTTCACCGAGACCCGCGAGGCGCTGATCGACGAGCTCGGCATCGAGCCCGGCAGCGAGCTGACCACGCTGCACCAGCGCATCCTGGCCGCCGACCCGGCCCTCACCCTCGCGCCTCCCGCGCCCGTCCCGGCCGTCCTCGCCGAGCCGGCCGCCGACGAGCCCGAGGCCGAGGAAGAGCCGCCGGCGCTCGAACTGCCGCGGCCCGCCCAGCTCCCCGCCGCGGTGAACGACTTCACCGGGCGCCGGGAGGTGGCCGTCCGGATCCGTACCCTGCTGGCCTCGCAGTCGTCGGCCGAGGGCGTGCCGGTGGTGGCGCTCTGCGGCATCGGCGGCGTCGGCAAGACCGCGCTGGCCGTCCACGTGGCGCACGCGGCCGACGACCTGTTCCCCGACGGCCAGCTCTACGCCGACCTGCGCGGCTACGCCGACGAGGTGACCGCTCCCGAGTCGGCGCTCGGCGGCTTCCTGCGCGCGCTCGGCATCCCGCCCGACGTCATCCCCGACGGCCTGGCCGAACGTTCGGCGCTCTACCGTTCGCTGCTGGCCGACCGCCGCATCCTCGTGCTGCTCGACAACGCCCGCGACGCCGACCAGGTCAGCCCGCTGCTGCCGGGCTCGCCGGGCTGCGCGACGATCGTCACCAGCCGGGCCAAGCTGGCCGACCTGCCTGCGGCCCGGCTCATCGACCTCGACGTCATGGAACCGGACGAGGCGCTGTCGCTGTTCGCCTCGGTGGCCGGGCCCGAGCGGGTGGCGGCCGAGCGCAGCGCGGCCATGGACGTGGTCGCCGCCTGCGGTTTCCTGCCGCTGGCCGTACGGATCCTGGCCGCGCGGCTGGCCGCCCGCCCCTCCTGGACGGTCGCCTCCCTCGCGCCCAGGCTGGCCGACGAGCAGCGCCGCCTCGACGAACTGCGCGTGGGCAACCTGGCCGTCGAGGCCACGTTCGCGCTCGGCTACGGGCAGCTCGAACCCGCCCAGGCCCGCGCGTTCCGTCTGCTGTCCCTGCCGAAGGGCCCCGACATCTCGATCGGGGCCGCCGCCGCCGTGCTGGCGATGAGCGCGTTCGAGGCCGAGGAGCTGCTGGAGTCGCTGGTCGACATGAGCCTGCTGGAGGCCACCGCGCCGGGCCGCTACCGCTTCCACGGCCTGCTCAGGCTGTTCGCCCGGCGTACCCTCGACCGGACCGAGCGGCCCGAGGACAAGACGCTGGCGCTGCGCCGGCTGCTCGGTTTCTACCTGTCCTCGTCCCAGTCCGCCCACCGGCTGGCCTACGAGGGCAGCATGATCCCCGACAACCTCGTCGTGGTCGGCGCCGGACTCACCTTCACCTCCGTCGACGAGGCCGTGGCCTGGCTGATCTCCGAGGGCGACTCGCTGTTCGCGGCCATCAACCAGGCCGCGACCGCCTCCCCCACCGGGGAGCAGCTCCTGCCCGCCGCCGACATGCTGGTGGCCATGGAACCGCTGCTGGAGGCCGGTACCCACACCCGCGAGTTCGACCACGGCACCCGCGCCGTGCTGGCCGCCGCGCTGAGCCTCGGCGACGAGGCGAGCGAGCTGCGCTCGCGGTACGTCCTCGGCCGGGTGTTGTTCGCGAGCAACCAGCTCGCCGAGTCCGAGACCCACTTCCGCCGCGTGTACGAGCTGTCCGAGTCCCGCCGCGAGAAGATCGTCACCGGCGAGGTGCTCAACGCGCTGGCCGTCGTCGTCGGCCGCCAGCGCCGCCACACCGAGGCCCTGGCCCTGTTCGACGCCGCCTCCCGCTACTACCGCGAGAACGGCGTCCCCGCCGGCGAGGCCCTGGTGCTCAGCTACTCGGCCCGCGACCACCTGGGCCTCGGCCACGCCGAGGACGCCATCGCCGCGGCGGAGAAGGGCCTGGCCATCTTCACCGAGATCGGCAGCGGCGCCGGCACCGCCCGCGCCCGCTACCACCTGGGCATCGTGCTCAGCCGGGTCGGCCGGCTCACCGAGGCGGTGCACCACCACGCCGAGTGCCTGGCCTTCTTCCGCTCCAGCAAGCAGCGGGTCTGGGAGCAGCGTGTGTGCTCCCGGCTGGCCGAGACGTTCATCGCCGCCGCGCGCTACCCCGACGCCGTACGCCACGCCGAGCAGGCACTCGTGGTCTCCCGCGAGATCGGCCACCCCTACGGGGAGGCGCTCTCGCTCGCCGTGCTCGGCCGGGCCCTACGCGGGCTGGGCAGCGCCGCGCGGAGCCTCGACTGTCTCAGGCAGGCCTTCGACATCTTCACCAGGCTCGGCGCCCCCGAGGCCGGCGACCTGAAGCTGCTGCTCGACGGCTTCGCCGTCGAGGAGTCCGTCGTCGAGTCCTGAGTACAGCTCGTCGTCCAGACGTGTCATCCACACATGGTTGATCAAGGCTGTCCTTCGTCAATGCCGATGGCAGCCCGGCCGGTCATCCTGACCGCCACGCGTCGCCAGGGGGCCCGGTCATCCGGATGCTTCGCGT
Source organism: Nonomuraea spiralis (assembly GCF_014648435.1). GTDB lineage: Bacteria > Actinomycetota > Actinomycetes > Streptosporangiales > Streptosporangiaceae > Nonomuraea > Nonomuraea spiralis. The sequence continues at coordinate 499,053 of NZ_BMRC01000004.1, read as the reverse complement.
AGCGGCTAGCCGCCTCACACAGACGACCGGCCGGACTCGGCACCGGGCCTTCGAACCCCCCAGGCCCGTGCCTCGGTCAGAAGCCTCCACCCAGGGGGTCAACGTCGGATCAACGGCGAATCAAAGCAGGAAAAAGCCCTCGGCGATGAGGGGCCTGACCGCGTCGGCGTTGGGGATCTCGCCGTCGCCGACCAGCTCGGCGATCACGTTGAGCAGCGGCCCGAGCGCCAGCTCGCCGTCGCACACGCCGGCCAGCGCGGCCTCGACCGTGCCGACCTCCCTGCTGCGCCGCAGCCCCTGCGTCTGACGCAGCACGATGCGGATCGGGTCCTCCGCGCCGGGCAGGCCGACGCGCTCGTCGAGCAGCCCTTCGGCGGTACGCAACAGCGCCGCGTCGAGGTCGGCGGCCCGATGGGCGGCGGCGATCGAGTCGAGCACGTCGTCGACGTAGTCGCCGACCGGGAGGACCACCTGGTGGGAGAGGTGTTCGACGCGTACGACCGGGTCGAGCGTGCCCGAGTTGCGCATGGTGATCCAGCCGAAGCCGATCCCCTCGACCTTGCGCTCGTCGAACCAGGCCAGCCAGCGGTCGTAATGGTCGGTGTAGCCCTTGGTGCCCTGCTCGGCGGCGTCCCTGAGCCACAGCTCGACGTACTCGGCCGGGTCCTGGACGTCCCGCTGGACCACCCAGGCGTCGCAGCCGGTCTCGCGCAGCCAGCCGCCGACCCGGTCGTGCCAGTCCTCGCCCTCGACGTGCAGCCAGTTGGCCAGGAAGTGGGCCTGGCCGTCGGGCGCGAGGTGACGCGGGGTACGGCGGACAAGGTCGCGGCAGAAGTCGTCACCGTCGCCGCCCGACTCCCGGTACGTCAGCGTGCGCTCGGCCCCGGGCGCGATGACGAACGGCGGGTTGCTGACGACCAGGTCGAACAGCTCGTGCTCGACGGGCTCGAACATCGACCCCACCCGCGCGTCGACACCCGTGACGCCGGACAACTCCCAGCTCAGCCGGGCCAGCTCGACAGCACGCGGATTGAGGTCGGTCGCCACGATCTGCTCGGCCCGGCCGGCCAGGTGGAGCACCTGGACGCCGCAGCCCGTGCCGAGGTCGAGCGCGCGCGGCACGGCGCGGCTCGTGGCGAGCTGGGCCAGGTTGGCCGAGGCGCCGCCCGCGCCGACGACGTGGTCGGGCCGCAGCGCCGGGTCGCCGGGCCGCACCTTGCGGTCGGAGACCACGTAGCCGCCGGTCTCCCACGGCTGGAGGTGCACGGTCGCCCTGATCTGATCACCGTCGGCCGACACCAGGCCCGACTCCAGGACCTCGGCGGGCACGGACTTGGCCGGGACCGGCACGCCCAGCCACCAGAGCCTGATCAGCGTGGCCAGCGGGTCGCCGTCGGCGGTCGCCCGCAGGGTCGGGACCAGCTCCTCCCGCGCCAGGGCCGAGGCCGCCATGGCGCCGAGCCGGTCGCGGACGCCGTCGATCGTGTAGCCGGATTCCAGGAGGTGATGGCGCAGTCGTTCCACGGACACCATCCTTTCACCAGACACCGACAGTGCTCATACTGTTACTTACGCGCCCAAGTGTTCTGCAAGCCACGGACAAGTGGGGGGCGGTATCTCTTAGGGTGCAAGACGCCGCACCGAGGAGCGCACCCATGCTGATCCCCTGCTTGGCCTGCGAGTCGCGATTCGGGCCCGATGAGTACTTCAACGCCTGCTCCGACTACAACCGGGGCCTCGACCTGGTCTCCTGGACCTGCCCGCGCTGCGGCAACCGCGACGACCTGCGGGTGCTGCCCGGCGAGCTGGGCTTCGGCTATCCCTCGCGGGGCAGGTTCGACGTGCACGACCGGCTGCGCGTGCCCGGTCTGCGCAGGCAGCGCGGCGACCTGCGGCTGGACATCTCCCTCGACCGCGCCAGGTGGCAGGTCAGGACGCGGATCCGGCAACCGGCCTGACCGGCGCGTACGCGTGCGCGGGCGGCTCACCCCGCAGCAGCCGGGCGATGTCCTCCACCAGCGTCTCCGCCAGTTCCTCCAGGCTCTCCCCCGTGGCCTCGCCCAGACGCGGGGTCAGCACCACGTTCGGCAACCTGGTGAGCGGATGGGCGGGGTCGAGCCATTCGCCCTCGAAGTGGTCGAGCCCCGCGCCGCCGACCTGACCCTGCCGCAGCGCGTCCACCAGGGCGGTCAGGTCGTGCAGGGCGCCGCGTGAGGTGTTGAGGTAGATCGCCCCCTGGCGCATCGCGCCGAACTCGCTGTAGCCGAAGAAACCCCTCGTGTCCTGGGTCAGCGGCACGTGCAGCGACACCACGTCGGCCTCGGCCAGCAGCGCGGGCAGGGTGTGCGTGGCCTCGGGGACGTACGGGTCGCAGGTGACCACCCGCATGCCGAGCCCCTGGCAGCGCCAGCGCATGGCCCTGCCGACCCGGCCGAGGCCCACGATGCCGAGCGTACGCCCGGTGAGCCGCCTGCCGCGGTGGCGCTGGGCGGGCGGCACCCTGCCACGGTTGGCACGGCCCCTGCGTACCTCGCGGTCGGCCGTGACGATGTTCCTGCTGACCGCGAACAGCAGCGCGAGCGTCAGCTCGGCCACCGCGTCGGGGTCGCGGTCACGGGCGTGCAGGACGGTGACCCCGCGTTCGGCGGCCAGCCGCAGATCGACGCCGGTGGGGACGCCCAGGCTGGCCACGATGTCGATGTGCAGTGCGAGAACCGAGGTGCGAACCTGGTCGCCGTCGGTGATGAGCACGTTCGCGCCGGTCTCGATGACCAGGTCGGCGAGTTGCTCGTCGGTGAAGCCGACGCTGGGCCGCGGAGGAGCCTCGGCCACGTCGGCGACCTCGCCCAGGCGGGCGAGCGCGCTCTCCGGCAGGTCGGGCAGTACCAGAGCCCGAGGTCTTCTCACATTTGGACAATAACACCACAGACGGTGCTCAGATCATTGCTCCCCGCGCTGGCGGAGGCTCTGCCAGGCCGCCTCGCCCAGACCCTTGATCTCCTCCTCGGTCGGGGTGTGCGCCCCGGCGAACCACAGGCGGCACATCTCCTGCGCGGGCCCGAGCCACAGGACGTAGCACATGGTGGCGTGGACGGGCTGGAGCAGGCCGTTCTTCATGTGCGGCTTCCACCAGTCGGAGACCTGGCGGAAGAACGCCCGCCTGGCCTCGGCCACCTCGGCGCCGCCCGGTTCGTGCTTGCGCGGCGGCCGCTCGCTGACCAGGATCCTGGCCCGCTCGGGGTGCTCGCCGGCCCAGCGCATGTGGAAGGCGACCACGGCCTCGACGCCGGCGCGGGCGTCGTCGTGCCCGACGAGCTCGGCGAGGAAGGCCTGCTGGTAGGCGTCGAGGATCTCGGCGTAGAGGACGCCGTAGACATGCTCTTTGCTGGCGAAGTGGTGGTAGAAGCTGCCGACGCTTACACCGCTCTCCTCGCGCAGACTGGCCAGCGTGGTGGCCGAGACCCCGTCCTGGCTGAAGCGGCGGAGGGCACCTTCGATGATGCGGGTGCGGCCGTCGCGTCCGTTCTTGACACTCTTCACGCTGTCAATGGTGTGCTACCAGAACCTTGTTCCGCAAATACTCCCGCCAGATCGATCTTAGCGGTCACCTCGACCGTCCCGGACGTGACCTTCATCCGGGCGTCCGGCCAGAGCCTGCGGACGAGCCTGAGCACCCGCCGGTTCTCGCCGAGCACGTCCATCCCCACGGTACGCGCCCCCCGTACGGCGGCCCTGAGCAGCAAGGCGTCGACGAGCCGCGGGCCGAGCCCATACCCCTGCCAGCGGTCGGCCACGACGACGGCGATCTCCACGTCGGCGCAACCGCCCTGATAGCTCATGGCGTGCCCGACGATCTCGTCCTCGGCGGTGAGGACGAGGGCGTCGCGGCGTTCGTCCAGGGTCAGCAGGGTGCGTACGAGGCCGGCCCCCGGGGAGCTCAGCCCGGTGAAGAACCGCAGCGTCTGCGTGTGCAGCGACAACCCCGTCAGGAAGCGTCTGATCCGCTCCTCGTCGTCCTGGCGAGCCGGGCGGATCTGGGTTCCTTGCATAGACTCAGCGTGCCCGCGAGAGCTGAGTCTGTCAATCGAACTCAGATATAATGCGAGGATGAACCTGCCGTTCCTAGTGGGCTTCCGGGTGGACAACTGCTCGATCGAGCGCACCCTGGACATCGTCGGGGAGAAGTGGACCTTCCTGGTGCTGCGCGAGGCGTTCAGCGGCGTGCGGAGGTTCGCCGACATGCAGGCGATCACCGGCGCCCCCCGTCAGGTGCTCAGCGCGCGCCTGACCCGGCTGGTCGACGAGGGCCTGCTGCGCAAGGAGCCCTACCGCGAGCCCGGCCAGCGCCAGCGTGACGAATACCGGCTGACCGACAAGGGCCGGGACCTCTATCCGCTGCTGGTCGCGCTCATGCACTGGGGCGACAAGTACATGGCCGACGCGGAGGGCCCGCCGGTGCTGCTCACCCATCGCGACTGCGGCGCCCCCGTCGAGCTGCACTTCCACTGCACGGAGGGCCACGAGGTGGCCGGGCCGCGCGAGGTCACGCCGGTGCCCGGCTCGGGCGCCGGGGACCGGAGCGCGTAGCGGGCGAGCCGCGTGAGGGAGCACCCACCCCGGTGCCTAACCTTGAAGGCGTGTACCGGTTCCTGCTGACGCCCCGATGGCTGGCGCTCCACGTCGTGGTGCTGCTGGTCATCCCCGCCTTCGTGTTCCTGGGCAGGTGGCAGTTCGGGCGTTTCGAGGAGCGGTCCGACAACAAGGACAGGGTGACCTCCAACATCGAGGCCGCCGCCGTCCCGCTCGACCGGCTCGCGGCCGCCGGCCGTCCGGTGGGCGAGGGCGACCGCTACCGTAGGGTCGTCGCCTCCGGCACGTACGACGCCGCCAACGGCCTGCTCGTACGCCGCCGCCCCCAGGAGGGCCGCAACGGCTTCTACGTCCTGACCCCGCTCGTCACCGGCGACGGCACCGCCGTGATCGTGAACCGTGGCTGGATCGAGGCCGCCGCCACCGCCGACGCCTCTCCCCCGGTCTCCGCCCCGCCCACAGGTCAGGTAACTGTCACCGGACGGCTACGTACGAGCGAGACCGAGGACTCCACGGGCATCCGCGAGCGGTCCGGGTTGCCGGACGGCCAGGTGTTGCTGATCGACCCGGACAAGATCGGGAAGCGGTGGCCGTACCAGCTCGTGGGCGGGTACGTCGAGCTCACCGGGCAGCAGCCGGAGGGCGTCGCGGCGCCCACCCCGGTGCCCGCGCCCGACGTCGGCTCGGGAGGCGGGCTCAACCTGGCCTACGGGGTCCAGTGGTGGTTGTTCATCGGCATCGCGATCGGCGGCTGGATCCTGCTGATCCGGCGCGAGGTGGCCGAGCGGAAGGCCGACAAGCCCACGGGTGAGACCGCGGTTCAGGAGCCGGAAGGCGAGACCGCGGCTCAGGAGTCGGAAACCGCCGCCAATTAAGGTGTGAAGGGTGATCCGCCACATTGAGTTCGCCAATCTCTGCAACTTTCGTGACGTAGGTGGATATGCCGCTCAGGACGGGCGCACCGTCCGGTGGCAGCGGCTCTACCGGGCCGACTCCCTGGGCTGGCTGGCCGGTGACGACCTGCCGGCCTTCCACGCGCTGCGCGTACGGACCGTCATCGACCTGAGGCATCCCTTCGAGGTCGAGCGGGCCGGCCGGGTGCCGGAGACCGAGGGGCTGCGGTACCGGAACCTGCCCGTCGAGGGGCGCCGCTGGAACCTCGCCGAGTTCCGCGAGGAGACGGGCGTCGAGCGTTACCTCGCCGACCGCTACCTGGAGGTGACCGAGGACGGCGTGGACAACCTGCGCGCGGCCGTGGAGACGGTCGCCGTCGCGGACAACGCGCCGGTCGTCATCCACTGCGCGGCGGGAAAGGACCGTACGGGCCTGCTCACCGCGCTGATCCTCGCGCTCGTCGGCGTCGCCGAGGACGACATCGTCGCCGACTACGCCCTGACCGGCCTGGCGACCGAACGCTTCATCTCCGACTGGCGCACGAGGCACCCTGACGCCCCGATGTGGCCGGGTTTCGGGCTGGCCCCCGCCCAGGCCATGCGCCTGTTCCTGGACGACCTCACCGAGCGGCACGGCTCCGTCCAGCGCTATGTCACCGACGTCCTCCAGGTCGACCGGGCCACCATCGCCGGGCTCCGGGAAAATCTCCTGACTGATTCGATCTCCTGCGGGTAGAAGCCGCCGGGGTCCGCAAGGGGCAGCATCCTCAGGGACCCCGCAAGCCCGGGATCGCCGCCATCCCCCTCCAGGCGGTCCCGGGCACGAATGTATGGATACCCAACGGATACGTCGCAGCTTGTTCGACGTTATGCCGTCGTCGTACGGTTACCTGCGTGACTACGCCGCTGCTCCCCGACCCAGACCCAAGGCGGCGCGACTATGTGATCATCTCCGCCGACGATCACCTGATCGAGCCTCCTGACCTGTTCGAGGACAGGCTCCCGGAAAAATACGCCGACGTCGCTCCCAAGGTCGTGGAGACGGACGCCGGCCACCAGGTCTGGCGCTACGGCGGGGCCACCTACCCGTGCGCGGGCATCGACGTCGGCGCAGGGCTGCCGCGCGAGCAGTGGACCCTCGACCCGGTCAGATTCGAGCAGATGCGCCCCGGCTGCCACGACATCGAGGCCCGCGTCCAGGACATGGACGTCGCCGGCATCTGGGCCGCGCTCTGCTTCCCCGGCATGCTGGCCGGCCAGTCCGGCATGCCGTTCGCCAGGACCCGCGACCAGGAGCTCGGCCTGGCCCTGGTCAAGGCGTGGAACGACTGGCACATCGACGTGTGGGCCGGCACCTACCCCGAGCGCATCATCGGCCTGCAACTGCCCTGGCTGCCCGATCCCGACGTGGCCGCCAAGGAGATCAGGGCCAACGCCGCCCGCGGTTTCAAGGCCGTGGTCTTCCCGGAGTTCCCGACCAGGCTCAGGCTGCCGTCGATCCACACCGGCCACTGGGACCCGTTCTTCGCCGCGTGCGAGGAGACCGGCACGGTCGTGGCCCTGCACACCGGAGACGCCTCCTGGTCGCCCGTGCCCTCGCCGGACACACCCATCGAGGCGATCACCACGCTGATGCCCACGAGCGCCATGTTCGCCTGCGCCGACTGGCTCTGGTCGGGTCTGCCGCTGCGCTTCCCCAACCTGCGCATCCTCATCGTCGAGGGCGGCGTGGGCTGGCTGCCGATGCTGGCCGAGCGCGCCGACTACGCGCTCGACCACCCGGTCGCCGGCGAGGCGGCCTGGGACGGCGGCCTGAAGCCCAGCGAGGTGCTGCGCCGCAACTTCTTCTTCGGCACGCTCGACGACCACGCGCTGTCCGGCGTGCGTCTCGCGGTCGGCCTCGACCACGTGCTGCAGGAGAGCGGCTACCCCCACTCCGACTCGACCTGGCCCGACACCCAGAAGGCCGTGGCCGGGAACCTCGGCACGCTCCCGCCCGCCGACATCGCGAGGGTCGCCTACGGCAACGCCGCCCGCCTGTTCGGCCACCCGCTGCCCTCGCGTGCCTGGCTGCGGATGGAGGAGATCTAGCCTTCCAGCCGCCCCTGGATGATCCTGCGCTCGTGCTCGACGTAGCGGCCGCTCTCGCCGAGCAGCGAGGCGATCAGCCAGAGGAACACGCCGAAGTCGTCGGCCACCCCGACGAGCACCAGGAAGTCGGGGATGACGTCGATCGGTGACAGGATGTAGACCACGCCGAGGGCCATCAGGGCGAGCTTGCCCCTGCCCATGCCGTCATAGCGGCCGCGCGTGACCGCGCCGATCATGCGCGGGATCGCGCGCACCCTGGTCATCATTCCCGGCGTGCCAGGCTTGGTCACCTCGCGGTACGTCCGCCACGCCGCCGCCGCCCGTGCTGCCTTCGCCATCATGAGGATCCTCCTACCCCAGGCTACTCACGACATAACGTGTCAGCCGGGCAGGGGGTTCCTGACGATCAGCGCATGGCCGGGTGCGCGAACGGCCTGGCCTGCTCGATCTGCGCGGCCACCCGGATCAGCAGATCCTCCCGGCCGGCCGCCGCCACGAGCTGTACGCCGACGGGCAACCCCGCCGCGGTCGCGTGCAGCGGCAGCGAGATCGCGGGCTGGCCGGTCGCGTTGATCGGCGAGGTGTAGGCCACCACCTGCGCGGTCCTGCCGAAGGCGATGCTGAGGTCGGTGGGCGGGATCCAGCCGAGCGGGAACGGCGCCGCCCCCGCCGACGGCATCAGCAGCAGGTCGTTGCCCGCGGCCCACCAGGAGGCCATGCGGCGGCGGAAGCCGTCCACCCATTGGGTGGCCAGGATGTGGTCGGCCGCGCTGTTGGCGCGGGCGGCGGCGACCATGGCCGCGTTGCGCGGTTCGAGCTCCGCGGGCTCCACCGGCCTGCCACGGGACGTGCCCAGGCTCGCGACCTGCGCGGCCAGGTTGTTGGCGACGATGGCACCGAAATGTCCGGGGAATTCCGGTTCGCCGAACGCCTGAGGCCCGCCGGGCGCCACGTCGTGGCCGAGTCCCTCCAGCAGCGCGGCCGCCCTGGCGACGGCCTCGGCCAGGTCGGGGTCGCCGGGCACGTCCTGGCGCGGGTGGGCGGTCAGGAAGCCGATGCGCAGCCGTCCGGGGTCGGCGCCCGCCTCGGCGGCCAGCGGGCCGGGCAGCGCGGGGGCGTCGTAGGGGTCGCCGGGGTGGTAGCCGGAGACCGCGTCGAGCGCGGCCGCCGTGTCGCGTACGGTCCTGCTCACGAAGCCGGGGCAGGAGAACCCGCTCCAGCCCTCGCCCATGGACGGGCCCAGGCTCAGGCGGCCGCGCGTCGGCTTGAGCCCCACCAGGCCGCACAGCGAGGCGGGTACGCGGATCGAGCCGCCGCCGTCGCTCGCCGTGGCCAGCGCGACCATGCCCGCCGCCACGGCCGCGGCCGAGCCGCCGCTCGACCCGCCCGCCGAGTACGCCGGGTCGTAGGGGTTGCGGGTGGGCCCGAACGCCGCCGGCTCGGTGGTGATCGTGCTGCCGAACTCCGGGGTGTTCGTCCTTCCCAGCAGGACGAAACCGGCCTCGCGCAGCCGTACGACGCCGTGGCCGTCCGGGGCTTCGTCCAGGCCGTCGAGCACCCGCGACCCCGCGCTGTACGGCTCACCCGACTGCCGCCAGCCCAGGTCCTTGAGCAGGATCGGCACGCCATGGAAGGGCGCGCCGGCCGGGAGGTCGTCGATCTCGGCCAGCGCCCGCTCGAACCGGCGGTGCACGACGGCGTTGAGCTCGCCGTCGTGGGCCTCGATGGCGGCGATGGCGGCCTCGGCCAGCTCCCGCGCCGACACCTCCCCGGTACGCACCGCCCGGGCCTGCCCGACCGCGTCGAGCCGCAGCACGTCGTCCATCAGTCCTCCCGTACGGGCGCGAGATCGCGTACGGCCTGCTCGATCGGCACCTCGCCGCCCGGGATCGGCGCGAGCACCGGCGTGTCGAGACCGTTGTCGACATACCGGCGGATCCTGGCGCGGCAGGTGGCGGCGTCGCCGTGCACGACGAGGGCGTCGACCACCTCGTCGGGGATGGCCTTGAGCGCGGCCTGACGATCGCCCGCCGCCCACGCCTCGTGCATCGGGCGCAGCACCTCGCCGCGGCCCAGCCAGTCGTGGAAGGCGGCGTACGCGGGGACGGTCAGGTAGCTCGCCAGCATCCACCGGGCCATCTCGCGCACCTTGTCGGTGTCCTCGCTCACGCAGACGAACAGGCGGGCGATCAGCTCGGTGCCGGGGCCGATCTCGGCGCGCACCTTGGGCACGTCCTCGGGCGCGAGCCAGTTGGTGATCGCGCCGTCGGCCTCCTCGGCGGCCAGGCGCAACATCCGGGGCCGCAGCGCGGCCAGCACGATCTTCGGTGCGGTCTTGGGGGCGCGTTCCAGCTTGAAACCCTTGATCTCGAACGTCTCGTACCGCTCGGAGACCTTCTCCCCCGCCAGCGCCCGCCTCAGGAAACGCAGCGTGTCGCGGGTCCGCGCGTACGGCTTGGCGAACTCCCCGGCGTTCCACCGTTCGACGATCGCCGGCGAGGAGGAGCCGATGCCGAGCACGAACCGGCCGGGGGCCAGGTCGGCCAGCGTGGCCGCGGACATGGCCAGCAGCCCCGGCCCGCGCGTAGAGACCGGGACGATCGCGCTCCCGAGCCTGATCCCCGGAGCCCACTGCGAGGCCATGGCCAGCGGGACGAACCCGTCGTTGCCGTTGACCTCGGCCGACCAGGCGTCGGTGTAGCCGAGGCCGGGCAGCTCCGCGATCAGCTCTTGCGACTTCGCCAGGGAACGGTCGTAGAAGGGGATGGTCATGCCCCAGTTGCGCGTCATTCAGGGCCTCCGGTTCGGCGACGGTGAGCCGACCATACCAAGCGGTATGTGGCCTGAAGGAGTCCTCTACGCGCGCAATTCGTGCACCGCCGCGATGAAGTCCTTCGTGATCCCCTGCAGACCCGGCAGATGCGACAACCCCACCAGCCGGTCCACCAGCGGCACCGTGACCTCGATCAGCCGGTACGTACGGACGCACCCCGGCGAGGTGTCGTGCACCCAGAACAGCACCATGCCCATCGACAACAACCACAGCAGCTCGGGCAGCTCAGCCCGCAGCTCGGCGTTCATCCGGTCCTTCGACCCCTCGACCACCTCGCGGTAGATCCCGATGGACGCCTCCCGCGCCGGCGACGACTGGGCGCTGAACGGGCTCAGCGGGTTCGTCGGCTCGGCGGCGTGCTTGAAGAACTTCACCGCGAACTCGTGGTACGGCTCCGACACCCGTACCCACTCGCGCAGCACCCCGCTCAGCCGCGCGGCGAACGACCTCTCCGTGGCCAGGAACTCCCTGCACGCCGCCTCGTGCTCGGCCTGCGCGCGGTCGTAGTACGCCTGGATCAACGCCTCCTTGCTCTCGAAGTAGTAGTAGGCGTTGCCCACTGACACCCCTGCCTCGGCGGCGATGGCACGCATGGTCGTCGCGTCGAAGCCACGCTCACGGAACAGTCGCAAGGCCGTCTCGACGATGACCTCTCGAGTGCTCTCCGATCCTCTGTTTCGGGCTTCGGACACGTTCGTCACTTTACGTCTTGAAAGCGCGGTGGGTCATGGAGTGGCACGGTGATCACCGCCACAGGGCAAAGATGGGCATGAGGCATGAGTTATCTCCTGGGAATGGTGGGATTGTCGTTTCAGGCGGAAGGGCTCTTTTCCGCGAAAAGGCATCGACATGTGGATACGTGGAACAGCGCGCACCTTCGCAGTGGCGCTCCTCGGCATTCAGATCACCATAATCGCGCTGGCGTCGGCCGCTTCCGCCACCTCCCACCCATCAGGTGGAGAGCGGGTTCAGGCGCCAACACCGTTCACCCGTCCTGACGGGACCGAGGGGGTGCTCGACCTGCCCCTCCGGATCCCGGAGGGGACCGACCGGCCATGGACGAACGTCCGGCAGGCGGCCGTCGAGGCCGCCCTGGCGGAGATGTACCGGCTGAAACCGGGCCTGGCCTGGCCAGGCACGGACATCGGCGAGGCGCACGAGCGCTTCACCGTCACACAGGAGCACCAGGCCGTTCCCGGCCGCCCGGCGACCGCCGGATCCCCGTTCCCGGCCGAGGAGTCCGAGGAGTCCGAGGAGTCCGAGGACGCCTGGGCCGCCTGGGACGAGGCCGCGGACGCCTGGGTCGAGACCGGCGAGGAGTACGCCGAGCGGTCGAGCGCCCAGGACCGTGCCGAGCGCTCAGAAGCCGTCACGCGGCCCGCGAGCGTCGGAGAGGGCATGGCGCCCAGAAGCCGCGCGCAGAGGGCGCAGAAGCGATCTCAGCTTGATCTGGCACGCGTGCTGCCCAGGCAGGCGGCGATGCACATGACCCACGCCACGGCGACCCGCTGGCTGAAGAGCTCGGGCCTTCGCACGAAGTCATCCGGCCACTGTACGAGCCGCTATCTGCACCACTGCACCTCGCTCGACTCCGTACGCGCCGGCACGATCGCCCGCGTCATCGACCTCAAGCATGACAGCGGCTGCCCGGTCATGGTGACCGGCGGCACGGAGACGGGCCACGCCCCCGGCCTCTACAGCCACGGGAACGGCTACAAGCTCGACATCACGCACAACGCGTGCATCGACCGCTACATCACCAGGCACCACCAGAGGACCGGCGTCCGCGGCGACGGTTCGGCCCTCTACCGCTCGGCCAGCGGCACCGTCTTCGCCGACGAGAGCAGCCACTGGGACATCCTGTTCAAGTGACAGGACCCGCCCGCTCATCGGGCGCCAACCCCCCACAGAAGCCACGGGACCCGGCCGCCGGAAAGGCGAAGGACGCCGCACACGAAGCACGGCGTCCCCCACGGAGTCGGTCGGGCCTACAGCTCGGAGGCCACCAGCTCGGCGATCTCCGCCGCGTTCAGGGCCGCGCCCTTGCGCAGGTTGTCGCCGCAGACGAACAGGTCGAGCGTGTTCGGGAAGTCGATCGCCTGGCGGATGCGCCCCACGTACGTCGGGTCGTTGCCGACCACGTCGAGCGGCGTCGGGAAGACGCCCTTGGCCGGGTCGTCCATCAGCACGACGGTCGGCGCCGCCGACAACACGCGGTGAGCGTCGTCGACCGTGATCTCCCGCTCGAAGCGGGCGTGCACGGCCAGCGAGTGGGTGGTGATCACCGGCACGCGGACGCAGGTCGCCGAGACCTTCAGGTCGGGGATGCCGAGGATCTTGCGCGACTCGTTGCGGAGCTTGAGCTCCTCCGACGCCCAGCCGCCGTCCTTGTACGAGCCCGCCCACGGCACCACGTTGAACGCGATGGGCGCCGGGAACGGCGACTCCCCGGGCAGCTTGTCGGCCAGGACGTTGCGCACGTCGCCGGCCGCCTGACCGATCGAACGGTCTCCGGCCAGCGCCTCGACCTCGTCGTAGAGCCGCGCCGAGCCCGCCACGCCCGCGCCCGACACCGCCTGGTAGGAGGCGACGACGAGCTCCTTGAGCACGTACTCGGTGTGCAGCGCCCCCATGGCCGCCATCATCGACAGCGTCGTGCAGTTGGGGGTGGAGATGATGTTCCTGGGCCGATTGCGCGCGTCGAGCGGGTTGACCTCGGGCACCACCAGCGGGACGTCGGGCTCCATCCGGAACGTGCCGGACTTGTCGATCGCGATCGCGCCGCGCTCGGCCGCGATCGGCACCCACACGGCCGACACCTCGTCGGGCACGTCGAAGATGGCGATGTCGATGCCGTCGAACACCTCGGGCGCGAGCGCCTGGACGACGACGTCCTCGCCGCGCACGCTCAGCACCTTGCCCGCCGAGCGCGGGGAGGCGACGAGACGGATCTCGCCCCAGATGTCCTCCCGCGTGGACACGATGTCCCGCATGACGGTGCCCACGGCACCGGTGGCGCCGATCAGCGCGAGATTGGGCCTGCTCATCGTCCGCTACCTCCGTACACCACGGCTTCGACCTGGTCTGCGTCGAGATCGAAGGCCCGGTGGGCGGCCGCCACGGCCGCGTCGACACCGTCCTGCTCGACGATCACCGAGATGCGGATCTCCGAGGTGGAGATCATCTCGATGTTGACCCCCGCGTCGGCGAGGGCCGCGAAGAACGTCGCCGTGACGCCGGGGTGCGAGCGCATGCCCGCGCCGATCAGCGACACCTTCCCGATCTGGTCGTCGAAGAGCAGCGACTCGTAACCGATGCGACCCTGGATCTTCTTCAGCGCCGTCAGCGCCATCTGGCTGTCGGCCGTCGGCAGCGTGAAGGAGATGTCAGTGCGGCCCGTGGCCGCGGCCGAGACGTTCTGAACGATCATGTCGATGTTGATCTCGGCGTCGGCCAGCGTTTTGAAGATCGAGGCAGCCTCGCCGACCTTGTCGGGAACCCCGACAACAGTGATCTTGGCCTCGCTCCGGTCGTGCGCGACGCCGGAGATGATCGGCTGCTCCATCTCTGTTCCTTCGGTGTAAGGGTCGGAGACGACCCACGTGCCTTCCCTGGTGCTGAACGAGCTGCGTACGTGAATCGGCAGGTTGAACCGCCGAGCGTACTCGACGCAGCGCAGATGCAGGATCTTCGCGCCGCAGGCGGCCATCTCCATCATCTCGTCGTACGAGATCCTGGGGATCTTGCGGGCCACGGGCACGATGCGCGGGTCGGCCGTGAAGATGCCGTCGACATCGGTGTAGATCTCGCAGACGTCGGCCTCCAGGGCCGCCGCGAGCGCGACCGCGGTCGTGTCGGAGCCGCCGCGGCCCAGCGTGGTGATGTCCTTGGTGTCCTGCGAGACGCCCTGGAACCCGGCCACGATCGCGATGTGCCCCTGGTCGACCGCCTCACGGATGCGGCCCGGCGTCACGTCGATGATGCGCGCCTTGCCGTGGGTGGAGTCGGTGATCACGCCGGCCTGTGAGCCGGTGAACGAACGGGCCTCGTGACCGAGGTTGGCGATCGCCATGGCCAGCAGGGCCATCGAGATGCGCTCGCCGGAGGTCAGCAGCATGTCGAGCTCGCGGCCCGGAGGCAGCGGCGACACCTGCTCGGCCAGGTCGAGCAGCTCGTCCGTCGTGTCGCCCATCGCGGAGACGATCACGACCACGTCGTTGCCGGCTTTTTTCGTCGCGACGATACGCTGCGCGACCCGCTTGATGCAGGACGCATCGGCGACGGACGAACCACCGTACTTTTGCACAACGAGCGCCACGAGAGTCTCCCGGTCTGGACTGTGAACTGCCAGTCTACTGGGGGCCTCTCATGAGGCTGATGGTTCATACCAATATGTGGATGATCTTCACACCGCGGTGGCTTCCTCCGCCACGTCGAGCCGCGAGTGCGCGGCGAGGGCCTGCAACGCGCGCATCGCCGCGCCCGCGTGGTTTCCCCAGGTGTTGAAGTAGGAGTACTGCCACCACCACAGCGCCTCGTGCGGCCGGCCGGCGTGGAAGTGACGCAGCCCGTGGATGAGATCGGCGGCGACCGCGGTCAGGTCGTCCGACAACCGGTACGGCGTCACCGACGTGTCCTTGTACGGGTCGAACACCTCGGCGTAGTCGTCGACCGCCTCCAGCCGCTCGGCCAGGGCCGTGCGCACGCCGTCGATGTCGGGGTCCTCGCTCATCGGCGGCTCGTAGTTGCCCGAGAGGATCACGTCGCGGTTGGCGCCGAGCTTGGCCCCGGCCAGGCTCACCTGCGCGACCTCCACCAGGAGCAGCGACCAGATCGCGTCGCCGCCCTCACCGCCGGCGACCCTGGTCAGGCCGTCGACGTAGTTCTGCGCGTGCGCGGCGATCTCTTCGGCGAGCACATCCCACATATCAGACATCCAGGAGCCTCCGTCCTTCGAAAGCACGGCCCAGGGTCACCTCGTCGGCGTACTCGAGGTCACCGCCCACCGGCAGGCCGCTGGCGAGTCGTGTCACTTTGATGCCCATCGGCTTGACCAGACGGGCGAGGTAGGTAGCGGTCGCCTCGCCTTCGAGGTTGGGGTCGGTGGCGAGGATGAGCTCGGTGACCCGCCCGTCGGCCAGGCGCGTCATGAGCTCGCGGATACGCAGGTCGTCGGGGCCGATGCCGTCGATCGGGCTGATCGCGCCGCCGAGCACGTGGTACGTGCCGCGGTACTCGCGCGTCTTCTCGATCGCCACGACGTCCTTCGACTCCTCGACCACGCAGATCACGTGCGTGTCGCGCCGCGGGTCACGGCAGATGCGGCACTCCTCCTCGGAGGCCACGTTGCCGCACACCCGGCAGAAGCGCACCTTGTCCTTGACTTCGAGCAGCGCGTGCGCCAGCCGCTTGACGTCGGCCGGATCGGCCGCCAGCAGATGGAACGCGATGCGCTGCGCGCTCTTGGGACCGACGCCGGGCAGCATGCCGAGCTCGTCGATCAGGTTCTGGACGACCCCTTCGTACATGCCTAGAACCCTGGCAACTGTCCGAGGCCGCCGCCGCCCAGACCTTGGGCGAGCGGGCCCAGCTTCTCCTGCTGCAGGTCGGCGGCTGCGCGCACCGCGTCGCGGACTGCCGCGATCACCAGGTCGGCGATCGTGTCGGCGGTGTCCTGCGGGTCGGCCGCGTCGATCACGCTCGGGTCGATCTTGAGTTCGAGCAGCTCACCTGAGCCGTTGACGACGGCCGTGACCATGCCGCCCCCTGACGAGCCCTCGATCTGCGCGTCGTTGAGCTCCTGCTGGGCGCTCACAAGCTGCTGCTGCATGAGCTGAGCCTGCTCCAGCAGCTGCTGCAGGTTGACATCCCCTGGGTTCACCGTCGTGCGCTCCTCGTGGCTCCGGTTCTTGACTGCCACGAGCCTACGGTGTTTGGGCGGCGTCATGTACTGGGAGGGCTCCCCATGTTTCCCTCCAGGCATTTCGTCGCGGGCCTTTGTCATGGCCGGGTCTCGGCCCCCCTCCAGTGTCCGAGACCCGGCCATCACGTCGGACGGAGCGGCCGCACCACGCCGACGCGTGCTTCGGAACGCTAGTGCGCCAAAGGTTGCACACACGTTGCGTTCATTCAATCACCCTCCGCAATCCCCCTGAACAGCTTGCGCAGATCGCCGCCAGGACGGATGCTCTTGTTGACTACTTGGAGTGACCGATGAGTTACGGCCATCTCGATGCGTACTCCCGTCTTCTACGCGGAGCACACGAAGCAGCGGCTACCGGGCAGAGCTGGCCCGATTCGCCCCGCAAACTGATCACGGCGTCCTGGCGGCGATCACTTGAGGCGGGGATCGACCCGGAAGGCAAGAGCGCCCCTCTGGTCTGCGACTCCTCCGACATCGTCGAGATCCGGCAGGCCCATCCGCTGCAACCGCTGCTGCCGCTGCTCGCCCAGACGCTCTCCGGCCTGGCGGACGAGACCGACCACGTCATGATCGTCACGGACGGTGACGGCCGGGTGCTCTGGCGCGAAGGCAACGGCGGCGTCCTGCGCCACGCGGACCAGGTGGGACTGGCCGACGGCCACCACTGGGGCGAGTACATGGCCGGCACCAACGGCATCGGCACCGCGCTGGCCACCGGCCGCCCGACGCACGTCTACTCCGAGGAACACCTGATGCGCGTGCTGCACGTATGGTCGTGCAGCGCGGCCCCGATCACCGATCCCGAGTCGGGCTGCGTCATCGGCTGCGTCGACGTCAGCGGCATCGCGCGCAATCTCCACCCCGCCACCGTCGCCCTGGTCGGCGCCACGGCCAAGCTCGCCGAGTCGCAACTCACCGTACGCATGCACGAGCGCGACGAACGCCTGCGCCGCCGCTACGAGTCGCTGCGCAACCGGCCGGGCATCCTGCTGTCCCCCACGGGCCGGGTCATCTCGGGCGACCCCATGGGCCGCCTCGGCGCCCGCCTGCCGCTGTCCGGGCAGCGCATGATCCTGCGCGACGGGAGCGTCGCCTTCCTGGAGCCCTTCTGCGACGGCTACCTCCTGCGCGACACGCCGTCCGCGACACCGCCCGCCCTCCGGCTGACCTGCCTGGGCGAGGGCACCCCGACGGCCGGCCTCGGCGACCGCGAACGCCCGCTCTCGCTCCGCCACGCCGAGATCCTGGCCCTGCTGTCCCTGCATCCCCAAGGTCTGTCGGCCGAGCAGCTGTCGTTCCACCTCTACGGCGACGACGGCAACCCGGTGACGATCAGGGCCGAGATCCACCGGCTGCGCGGGCAGCTCGGGGAGGTGCTGGCGGCGAAGCCGTACCGGCTGGTGTGCCCGGTGGAGGCCGACTTCCTCGAACTGCGCAGGCTCCTCGCGTCGGGCGACACCGCCGCCCTGGCCCGTGCCTACCCCGGTCCGCTCCTGCCGCGTTCGGAGTCACCCGACATCCGGCGCGAACGCGAGGAGCTCGAAGCCCAGGTACGCGCCTGCCTCCTGCGCCACGGCTCCCCCGACGACCTGTGGACCTATGCCCAGACCCCGAACGGCCGCGACGACTACCAGATCCTCGAACGCCTGTCGGCCCTGCCGCCGACGGACCCCCGTTCGGCCGCCGCCCGCGCCCGCCTGTTCCCCTGAAAGGGCCTGGTAGGGGCGGGTTCGTCAGGTGTGGTCGATCTCGCCGATGACCTGGGCGCCGAGCTCGCGTTGCAGGAGCGCCATGCCGGAGACGGCGTCCACGTCGGCGTCGGCGTCGTTCAGCGGATCGACGTCGTCGGCGTCGGCGGCCTTGTCACGTCCTGGGATCGCGCTCGGCCACGCCGCGGTGCCGCCGCGTGAGGCTGGGGCGCGCGGCCCCGCCTGAGCGGCCGCCTTGGCCGCCGACCGCGCGGCGGCCAGGCCCGCCCCGACCGGGACGCCCCCCGGCTGCCGGGCGGTCATGGTCTGGGTGGGATCGGGGCTCGGCGGCGAACCGGGGCTGAGGTCGTCGGGCGCGTCGGGCCACGACTCGTCAGTGGTCGGACGTGCGGCCGAGTCGGCCGGAGGTTGCCCGGGGTCCTGCGACCCCTGCTCCTCCTGGGAGCCGCCGTGCGAGCCGGACCGCCCCTGGGAGGCCGCGTGCACACCCGCCCCGCCCTGCGGGCTGGTCGTCGCCTGGCCGGGCGACCCGGCCGCCGGCTGAGGCGCGGGGCCGCCGTGGCCGCCCGACGGCGGCTGCTGGCGTACGGGGCCTCGGGTGGTCTGGGGCGCCGGAGAGCCGCCGACCACCGCCTCGACCCGCCACGTGCCGCCCAGCACGTCGCCGAGCGCGGTCGCCACGACGGCGTCCTTGCCGCCGCCGGTGAAGTTCTTCATCGCGCCGACCTGGGCGAACCCGAGCGTGACCAGGTTGCCTTCGACGCCGACGACTTGGGCGTTCGTACTGACGTTGGCCCAGACCACGATGCTGCGCTGCTTGAGCGCGGCCAGCACGGCGGGCCACTGCTGCTGCATGCCGCCCGCTCCGCCCGCGACGGGGCCGCTCGCGGGCGCGGGCGCGGAGGCCGGAGCGGCGGGGGTCTGCGCGGGCGTGCCGGCGGCGGGAGGCGCGGGTGTGCCGGGGCGTACGGGCTCGGGCCAGTCGTCGGCCGCTCCGCCCACCGGACCCTGGCCGGTTGCCGGGCCCCGGCCGTCGCCCGGAACCGGCGCCGCGGGTTCCGGGGCCACCACCGCGCCGCGAGCGGCCGTACCGACGGAAGCACCGGGACCGGCGGCGGGGACGGGCGCGTCGCCGGCAGCCGCCGGGCGCGGGATCGTGACCGCGCCCGCCCTGGAGGCCATCTGGGCGACCGTGCCGCCGCGCTCCAGGCGTTCGAGCCGGGCGAGCAGGGACGCCTCTCCCTGCGCCGCGCCCGGCAGCAGGACCCGCGCGCACATCAGTTCGAGCAGCAGCCGCGGCGAGGTGGCGCCGCGCATCTCGGTGAGCCCGGCGTTGAAGATCTCGGCCGCACGGGTGAGCTCGGCGGGCCCCATCGAGGCCGCCTGCTGCACCAGCCGCTCCAGCTCGTCGGCGGGCCTGTCGAGCAGCCCGCTCGACGCCGCCTCGGGCACGTTGGCCAGGATCACCAGGTCACGGAAGCGCTCCAGCAGGTCGGAGGCGAAGCGGCGCGGGTCGTGGCCGCCCTCGATCACCCTGTTGACCGCCTGGAACACCTCGCCGCCGGCCCGCCCCGCGAACGCGTTGACGACCTCGTCGAGCAGGTCGCCGTCGGTGTAGCCGAGCAGGGAGACGGCCTTGGCGTAGGTGATGCCGTCCTCCTCGGCCCCGGCGAGGAGCTGGTCGAGGATGGACAGCGAGTCACGGGCGGAACCGGCGCCCGCGCGTACGACCAGCGGCAGGGCGGGCGGCTCGAAAGGCACGCTCTCGGAGGTGAGGATCTCCTCCAGCAGCGCCTTGAGCGTCGCCGGCGGCATCAGCCGGAACGGGTAGTGGTGCGTACGCGACTTGATGGTGCCGATGACCTTTTCCGGCTCGGTCGTCGCGAAGATGAACTTCAGGTGCGGCGGAGGCTCCTCGACGAGCTTGAGCAGCGCGTTGAAACCCTCGCGGGTCACCATGTGCGCCTCGTCGATGATGTAGATCTTGTAGCGCGCCGACACGGGCGCGAAGAAGGCGCGTTCGCGCAGGTCACGCGCGTCGTCGACGCCACCGTGGGAAGCCGCGTCGATCTCGATGACGTCGAGGTGCCCGGGGCCGGTCGGCGCGAGCGCGACACACGACTCGCACACGCCGCAGGGGTCGGGAGTGGGGCCCTGTTCACAGTTGAGAGAGCGGGCGAGAATCCGCGCGCTGGAGGTCTTGCCGCATCCTCTGGGGCCGCTGAACAGGTAAGCGTGGTTGATGCGGCCCGTACGCAACGCCTGTCGCAGCGGGTCTGTGACGTGTTCCTGACCCTTGACCTCCGCGAAGGTCCCGGGTCGGTACTTGCGGTAAAGCGCAAGGCTCATGCGACCATCCCGCCTGCGAGGGGGCTCTCAACGAAGAGACCCCCCGCACACCCGCCAGAGCCCGCTTATCCTTGCTGCCTTCCGGCCCTGGGGAGGTTCACAGGATGACGCCGCGCGAGGGGTCCCTGGACAGTCTAACCGGCCTCAGCAGTGCTCGCTCCACGCTTCCGGCCAAGCTCGTCCGGTGAAAAATCGCGGTCACCGCAGTGCCGGAAGTCCGGTAAGCTCGTCGACGGAGGATTCGCCTAGTGGCCGAGGGCGCACGCTTGGAAAGCGTGTAAAGGGCAACCTTTCAGGGGTTCAAATCCCCTATCCTCCGCCAGCTCAGAAGGGGTGTGCCGAGATCACGGCACACCCCTTCCGGCTTTCCGGCCCCAGGTGAACCGGTGGCGAGCGGACGACGTCATCAGCGTGTGAAACCCGGCCATTGGATCGGCATCGTCGTGGCGGCGGTCGTGCTGCTGGCCGCGGTCGTTCTGGTTCCGCGTACGGTCGGCGAGCCCGCGCCGCCGGCTTCGTGTCCGCGGCGATGGGACAGCGGCGAGATCGGGCATTGGGTGCCGGACGCCGCCGACTTGGACGGGGTCGAGGAGTCCCTCGTGCCCGGCGCGCCCACGAGCGCGTTGATCTGCGCCTACCCGGGGCGCGACTCGTATCCGGGCGGAGGGCCGCTCGCCGGGTCACGGATCCTGACCGATCAGGCCAGGTCGATGGCCTACGACCTGGGCTACCTTCCCGTCACCGCCGATCGCGTCAGAAGGATGTGCACGTTGATGGGCGGACAGACCACCAACTACCTCATCCGGTTCGCCTATCCGGGTGGCCAGACACTGTGGGTGGGCAGCGCGGAAGAGGTCAACTCCTGCGTCACCACCACCAACGGCACAGTCAACAGCAATTCGTACGTCGGGCCCGGAATCACCGCTGCCTATCGCACCGGGACCTGGGCACTCCCTAGGCCGAAGGACCTCTGCGACCCGGCGACCGGACGGCGGGGGCAGCAGAAGCAGATGGTGCCCGACGGGGCGATCAGGGTACTGGTCTGCCGGAACGGACAAGGCGGGAGTCCCACACCCGGCCCGTCTCGCGGACTGGAGCATGGGGAGCAGCAGGCACGCGAGCTGGCGGCCGAGCTGAACTCGCTGGACACCGCAACGGGCGGGAACACGTGCACGGAAGTCAGCGGCAGCCGACGGGAGACGTTCCTGCTGCACTTCGGTTATGAGGAGGGACCGCCGGCGTGGGTACGGATCCATCCCGGGTGCCGTCCCTCGGTGCACAACGGGGTGCTGGTGGGCGATCCGGACGACGCGCTTCTTGATCGGGTAGGTCGGCTGGCGCCGCCTGCCTGAGGCCTTGCTCGTACGAGGGGCGGCATGTCCGGCTGCTCGTCAGTCCCACCAGAATTCCCACGAGTTGAGTCCCACGAGGCGCTCCGCGTAGGCGGCGAGCGTGTGGGGGTGGCTGTTCTGCCAGATGTTGTCCGGGCAGAAGGCGAAGTGCTCGGCCGCGACGTGGAGGGCCTCCTGAAGCGTCGAAGGCGGGGCGGCGACGCTCACGTACAGGTCGGCGAAGCCGACGCCGACGACCATCGCGCCGAACCGGTCTTCCCAACTGCGTACGACGGCGGCGATCTCACCAGTGTCGTCGGTGTGGTTCGCCGGGCCCGTCCATCCGACGGCGGCCAGGGCGTCCGCGCCTCGGCCTGCGGCGGCCATTCCCAGACGCATGATCGGATTTCGGTCCGTGAGGTGGGACGCGTACTCGGCTGCGAACGTGGCCGGCTCGGCGGTGAACGGACTGCCCGGCGCCAATCCGGGCCAGCGTTGACCGTACGGCGCGGTCACGGCGATCCGCTCGGTCTCCGGCAGTGGATCGGTGTCCGGATCGACCTCGGTGTGTCCCGCCCACCATGTCGCCAGGAGAGCCGCGTGGTCGTGCAGATCCGGCGAAGTGGTCGTCTCCAGGTCCAGTTCTCCGGATTCCCAGGGCCTGAAATCGTCGTCGCGCGGTAATGGTTCCAGCAGCAGCGGCCACAAGCCCGTTCGTCCGTGGGCCTTGTGCGCAGCCGTCCACAGATCGGCCGAGGCCGGTCCGGAGGTCATCCATAAAGTCGGACGGCCTTCATCTTCGTCCGTCTCAACGAGGCGACCCGGCGGCAACAGGCCGGACAGTTCCACGGCGCGGTCCGCGCGGCCGGTCAGTGTTGCCAGGTCCGAGTGAAGCTGATGATCAGAATTCATCGCAACACAATAGGACGCGCCTGACTGATATGAGGTTTCGGATCTCCTTCTACGCGCGCGTTTCCGAATGAGCGATGAATCATTGTCGTGGCCGCCGGAATTGAGGGAACCGCCGATCTGAGTGCCAGAAGGATCAGCCGAGGTCGAACCGGCTGCCGGGCGGACAACCTCGATGCCGCGCTTCACTGGTCACCACATCCGCGCGACAGAAAGAGAAAGTCACGACGCTTGCCAGGGAGCTGGAAACGAGTGTTCGTGAGAGAATCGGGTCGTGGAGCGGCCTGGATGTGTTGTTGTCATCGGGGTGGGCGTTCTCGGAGCCTGTGTGGGCTGGAATTTGGCACGGTACGGCGTAAAGGTGGTCTTCGTCGACGCGGGCCGGCCGGGTGAAGGGGTCACCGACTGGTCGTTCTCGTGGGTCAACGCCAGTGCCAAGACCGCGAGCAGGTCCTATTTCGACCTGAACGTCGCGAGCATGGCGGCGTACCGCGAGCTTGCCGGGCTCATCGGGCCGGACCCATGGTGGCACCCCGACGGCCACCTGCGCTGGGCGGACGACCCCGCGGCGGAGGCGAGCCTCCTGGAAACGGCCGGGCTGCTGGCCGGCTGGGGCTACCGGGTCGAGGTACGCACCGGAGCCGAGGTACGCCGCCACCTCGAACCCGCGCTCACGGTGTCCGACGAGGTTCCGGTCGTGTTCTTTCCCGACGAAGCCTGGGTGCACGGACGCCATCTCGTCGGCCGCCTGGTCGGCCAGGCCGTCGCGTCCGGCGCCGAGCACCGGTTCGGCACCACGGTCCATGACGTCGGCACCGGCGCCGACGGGCGCGTACGGACCGTCGCCCTGTCCGACGGCAGCCGTCTCGACGTCGACGTCGTCGTGAACGCCGCGGGACCCGGCGCCGCCCACGTCGCCGGGCTCGTCGCGCGGCACCTGCCGATGCGCCGGGAGCCCGGCGTCGTCACCCGGATCAGTTGTGCTCAGGTGCCGATCCGCCGGGCCATGCACGCGCCCCGCGTCGCGATCCGTCCTGATGGAGATGCTTCGGTGGTCCTCCACAGCCGCGAGGTCGACGCGCTCATCGACACCGGCGAAGATCCGGCGGCGCTCGAACGGCTGCTCCACGAGTCGGCGCGGCACGTCGTTCCCGGGTTCGAGGACTCCCGCGTCGTCGGGACACGGGTGGTCGACCGGCCCATCCCGGGCGACGGATTCCCCTCGGTGGGAGCGGTGCCGTCCGTGCCGGGCTACTACGAGGCCGTCTCCCACAGCGGCATCACGCTCGGGCCGGTGATCGGCCGGCTGCTCGCGTCGGAGATCGTCAGCGGGAGGAGGGACGAGACGCTCGCCGACTTCCGCCCGGAGCGGTTCTCCCACGACAACCCGGCAAGTTGACCGTACGAACGACGTGGTCGCGTCGCTGGTGGTACACACCCGGAGGACCAGGCGCCGGCCGAGATACGCCGGGTGCTCAGGCCCGGCGCACGGCTGATCGCGCCGGTCGACCACCCCTTCGTGGAGCACCTGAGCCCGAAGCCCCCGCACAACTTCGCCACCACCAGCTACACCGCTTGTGGACGTTCGTCGGACGGCCGCTTCCCGGTGACCTTCTGGCGTGAACGGGATTCGTCAGGATATCTTGACGGTCATGACATTGAGCATCGCCGATCTTCCCGGCCATGAGGGGTTCGCCGCGCCCGTGCTGCCCGGAGGTGAGCTGGCCTCGTCGTCCAGCGCGTTCACCAGGACGTTCGTCGGCTACCAGGCCGCGTGTTCGTGCGGGTGGGCCGATCAGCGGCGGTACTCGGCCACGCCGGAGGGGGCCAAGGAGGCGGAGTACCGGTGGTGGAGCAGGCACACGCCGCCCCTGCTCGCCGCCGCGCCGCCCAGCTGGCTGGTGATCAAGTCGAACCTGCTGTGCGAGCAGGTCGTGAAGCTGGCCTCCGATCGTCCGCTGGCCGCGCTCACGCTGCTATCGCAGGTGGAGAGCTGGCAGCGTACGCTGCTCGACCAGGCCGTCGCCGGGGCTCGGGAGACCGGCGCCTCTTGGGCGGAGATCGGCGAGGCCATGGGCATCTCGAAGCAAGCGGCCCACGAGCGGTTCAGGGCCCAGGTGAGCCCGTAGGGATCAGGCGGGCACGAGCGCCTTGGAACGGTCGGCCATCATCCGTACGGCGAAGAGGCCGAGCAGGGTGCCCATCGCGTACCGCTGCACGCGCAGCCAGACCGGACGCCGGGCGAGGAAGGCGGCGAGGCCGCCGGCGGAGATCGCGATCAGCGCGTTGACGAGGGTGCCGATCGCGATCTGGACCGAGCCGAGCGCGAGGCTCTGCAGCAGTACGTGGCCCATGGCCGGGTCGATGAACTGCGGGAGCAGCGACAGGTACAGGATCGCGATCTTGGGGTTGAGCAGGCACGTGAGCAGGCCCATGGCGAACAGCCTGCGCGGACGCTCGACCGCCAGCTCGCGCGGCTGGAAGACCGACGCGCCGCCCGGCCTGACCGCGTTCCAGGCCATCCAGAGCAGGTACGCGGCCCCGGCCAGCTTGAGCACCGTGTACGCCACCGGCACGTACGCGAACACGGCCGTCAGCCCGAGGCACGTGGCCGTCAGGTAGACCATGAAGCCCAGCGCGACGCCGACGAGCGAGATCAGCCCGGCGCGACGGCCCTGCGTGATCGTGCGCGACACCAGATAGATCATGTTCGGCCCGGGCGTGAGGACCATGCCCAGAGACACCAGCGCGATCCCGATCAACCCACCCGTCATAACGGCAGATTAACCGACAAATCCAGAAAAATCATGTCCCTGCATATTGCTCTGCGTAATCACCCAACTACGGGGGAGATAGTAGGACATGCAGTTCGACGAAGACGCGCCGCTCGATCCCTCACAGGTCGAGGACGCCCGAGCCTCCGGACCCCGGCCCGGCGGCGGAGGCGGCTGGGGCGGGATGCCGGGCGGGGGCTGCATGCTGCCCATCGGCGGCCGCGGCGGCGGCTGTCTGCTGCTGATCCTGGCGGTGGCGGGGCTGTTCCTGTTCAAGGTCATCCCCACGCCGTTCACCGGCGAGGAGGACGGCCAGCAGGGCGGCGGACGCTACCCGACCGCCCCCGGCCAGCTCTCCCCCAGCGGCAACCTGGCCGAACGCTGCCGTACGGGCGCCGACGCCGACCAGTCGGAGGACTGCCGGATCGTCGGCACGGTGAACAGCATCCAGTCCTACTGGCGGCAGGCGTTCAGGGAGCAGGACAAGGAGTACACGCCGGCCAAGACCGTACTGTTCTCGCAGGCCGTGAACACCGGGTGCGGGCCCGCCGAGTCGGCGGTGGGCCCGTTCTACTGCCCGCGCGACCGCAAGGTCTACCTGGACCTGGCCTTCTTCGACTCGCTCCAGCGCGACTTCGGCGCCGAGGGCGGCCCGTTCGCCCAGGCGTACGTGGTCGCCCACGAGTACGGCCACCACGTCCAGAACCTGCTCGGCACCATGGACAAGGTCGGCGGCAACAGCCGGCCCGGCGCCAACAGCGCGTCCGTACGCCTGGAGTTGCAGGCCGACTGCTACGCCGGCGTCTGGGCGCACAATGCGGTCAAGACCGGTTTCTACCGGGAGCCGTTCACCCAGGCCGACATCAATCAGGCGCTCGACGCCGCCGCCGCGGTCGGCGACGACAGCATCCAGCGCCGCTCGCAGGGCCGCGTCACCCCCGACGCCTTCACCCACGGCACCTCGCAGCAGCGCGAGAAGTGGTTCAGCGTCGGGTACGACAGCGGCGTACCCGAGAGGTGCGACACCTTCTCCGATGGCATCTAGACCTCCCATTGGGGAAGCTGACTTGCGGGCAGCACCCCAGAAGGGACGTCAGAGATGGATTTCAGGGACGACGTCAACCTCGACTCGTCGCAGGTGGAGGACGTCGGAGGAAGCGGTGGAGGTGGCGGCGGCGGGCTCTCGGGCGGCGGCTTCCCCGGCGGCGTGATCCTCGGTGGCGGCGGCATCGTCGGTCTGATCGCCTTAGTACTGGTGTTCGTGCTCAACAACGTGGGCGGCGGCGGCGAGCCCGCGCAGAAGCAGCCTCCGGCGAAGCTCTCCGAGGAATGCAGGACGGGCAAGGACGCCGACCAGTCGGAGAAGTGCCGCGTCGTGGGCGTGGTGAACAGCATCCAGGACTACTGGAAGAAGGAAATTTCCGAATATCGACCGGCGAAGACCGTTCTGTACTCCGGCAGCCTCCGTACGAGCTGCGGCGCGGCCAGTTCCGCCGTCGGCCCGTTCTACTGCCCCGGCGACCAGCGCGTCTACCTCGACCTGAGCTTCTTCGACCAGCTCCACAGCCAGTTCGGCGCGAAAGGCGGCCCCTTCGCCCAGGCGTACGTGATCGCCCACGAATACGGCCACCATGTACAGGACCTGCGCGGCGCCCTCCAGTCCGGCACCGGCAGCTCAGTCCCCGTCGAGCTCCAGGCCGACTGCTACGCGGGCGTCTGGGCGCACAATGCCGTCAACACCGGCTTCTACGAAAAGCCCTTCACCCAGGCGGAAATCTCCGAGGCCCTCGACGCGGCGGCCGCCGTCGGCGACGACAGAATCCAGCGGCGCACGAGCGGCAGAATCGACCCTGAATCTTTTACGCACGGCACGTCGGAGCAGCGTGTCAACGCCTTCCAGCGGGGCTACCAAAACGGCCGGCCCGGCGACTGCCGGCAGGCTGAGCTGGGCCGATAGGCCCGGCCAACCCAGGAGCTCGATTTCTCTCCTAAAATGAGGTGGGTGATCTTCAAGCTCGTCGGCGACGGACGCCCTTATCCCGAACACGGTCTGACGAACCGAGAGTGGGCGCAGATACCTCCCAGGCAGGTCCGGCTAGACTCGTTGATCACCACGAAGGCCATGCTGGACCTGCACTCGCTGCTCGCCGCCGACTCCACTTTCTACGGCGACCTGTTCCCGCACGTGGTGCAGTGGCGCGGCGAGCTCTATCTGGAGGACGGCCTCCACCGGGCCCTGCGCGCGGCCCTGCACCAACGGTCGATCCTGCACGCCAGGGTCCTGGATCTGCCCAACTGAAAGGCCCGGAAAAAGGGAGTCGCCATTCGCGGCTCCCTTTTTCATGTGTCAACCTGATCGACGTGCCGTGCGCCACGCCAGCGTCTTTCAACATCATTTGGAGAATGCCGTGTCGTATCCACCGCCACAGGGCCCGTGGCCGCCTCCCGGATACGGCCCGCCGTACTACCCGTACCAGCCGGTTCAGCAGGTCCAGCACTACGTCGAGGAGCCCGAGCCGCTCGACAATCGCAACCTGATCGTGTTGCTGGCGATCGGTCTGCCGCTGCTGCTCCTCAGTGCCTGCGGCGCGCTGTTCTTCGTCCTCACCGACGAGGGCCGCCCCGAGAGCCGCGTCGGCGAGACGGTCCAGACGCAGGTCGTCGAGGACAATCCGCCGGACATCAAGCTCAACCTGAGCCCGCCGGCCGACCAGCCCACGCAGGCGCCCTGACCAGGAAAAAGAAAAGGGCCTCCGAGGTCGTCGGAGGCCCGCTGGCGGTGGTGGTGGGATTTGAACCCACGGATGAGTTGCCCCATCACACGCTTTCGAGGCGTGCGCCCTCGGCCACTAGGCGACACCACCGCGGACGAGCTTACCGGATTCTCCGAGTAGCGAAGAACTCCTTAAGGACGGCGGAGCATTCTCCGGCCAACACACCCATGACGACCTCGGGCCGATGGTTGAGCCTGCGGTCGCGTACGACGTCCCAGAGCGAGCCGACGGCGCCGGCCTTCTCGTCCACCGCGCCGTACACGATGCGGTCGACACGGGCAAGCACAGACGCGCCCGCGCACATCGTGCACGGCTCCAGGGTCACCACGAGCGTGCAGCCGCTCAGCCGCCACTGCCCGCGCAGCGCGGCGGCCCGCCTGAGCGCCAGCACCTCGGCGTGCGCGGTGGGGTCGGCGGCGGACTCGCGGTCGTTGCCCGCCGCGGCCAGCACCTCGCCGGACGGGCCGAGCACGACCGCCCCGACGGGGATCTCGCCCCTGCCGCCGGCCGCGACGGCCTCGGCCAGGGCCAGGCGCATCGCTTCCTCGTCGGTCAACGCAACCGGTCGAGCTCGTCGGCGAACGACAGCCGCTCGGCGATCACGGAAAGGATGTCGGCGGGCAGCATGCCCTCCTCCATGCTCAGCTCCAGCAGCTCCTCCGAGCTGACCCCGAGGTCGCTGAGCAGTTCGAAGTCTCCGGCCGGCCGGACGCCGAGGCCGTTGCCCTCCTTGTCGGGGGCCACGCCCGCGAACTCGGCGAACAGCTCGCCCATGCTGTTGGTGGCGATCGCGTGCACGTCCGACAGGAACACGCGGGGCTCGTCCTCGCCGCGGTAACGGGCGATGGCGAACCATTCGTCCTCGACCTCGACGCAGAGCAGGGCCAGTTCGTCGCCCGTCAGGCCCAGTGTCTCGATGACGGCGTCACCGAAGTCGTCGACGATCTCGGCGTCACGCAGATCGACCTCTGCACCGGTCCAGCCGCCAGAAGTCCTGACGAAAGCCGCAGAGAAGGTGTTGGACGCCATGCCCGCACTCCAGGGGGGTTCAGCCGAAGACCGATTCGATGGCACGCTCGAACGGCTCGGAGAAGCCGAGCCGCGCGGCGATGCTGGACAACACATCTTCGGGGAGCAGATCGATGTCGCCCGAGAGGATGCCCAGCTCCATCTCGTCCAATCCGAGATCGGCGAAGATCGACAGATCTCCCGCAGGCAACACGGTCTCCTCGTCCTGGAGGATCTCGTCGAGCTCCTCCTCGTCGGGGACCGGCACGTCGAGATAGTGGAGGACCTCGCGGGCCAGCGGGAAGTCCCAGGAGGCGGCGATGTCGGACAGGAAGACGTCGACCCGGTCGCCGAGCACCCGCAGCGCCACGAAGAACTCGTCACCGACGGCGACCAGGCCGATCGTGCCGCTCTCGCTCGGCTGCTGCCGCAGGGCCTGGATCAGGCCCTGGAGATCGGACGTGAGCGTGGCAGGCAGCAGCTCGGCGTGCCACCGTTCGTCCTCGCGATAAATCACGATGGCGAAGTCGAGCGCATCTTCGTCTGTCATCGCCATCCCCACCCGAGCCTCTGACACGACAGGTCGTCACCAGACCCCAATCGTTCCAGAACAGGCCACGCGCCGTGTGCCTCTCCGACCAAATTGTGATCAAAACCAATGGCCCGGGATGCCACCACTCCTGCCACCGGATACCGTTGGCCTCTATGGAAACCCTCGTCGTCGACCATCCGCTCGTGGCCCACAAGCTCACCACGCTGCGTGATGTCCGCACCGACTCGCCGACCTTCCGCAGGCTCGCGGACGAGCTGGTGACGCTGCTGGCGTACGAGGCGACCCGCGACGTACGGGTCACCGACGTGACCGTCGAGACCCCTGTCTCCTCCGCCAAGGGTGTGCGGCTGGCCAAGCCGCAGCCGCTGGTCGTGCCGATCCTGCGGGCCGGGCTCGGCATGCTCGACGGCATGACGCGGCTGCTGCCCACCGCCGAGGTCGGCTTCCTCGGCATGATCCGCAACGAGTCGACCCTCCAGGCCGAGACGTACGCCACCCGCCTGCCCGACGACCTGTCCGGGCGGCAGTGCTTCGTCGTCGACCCGATGCTCGCCACCGGCGGCACCCTCGCCGCGGCCGTGCAGTTCCTGTTCGACCGGGGCGCGGTCGACGTCACGGCCATCTGCCTGCTGGCCGCCCCCGAGGGCCTGGCCTACATGGACAAAGTCTTCGCCAACTCCGGCAAGCCCATCCGCGTCGTCACCGCCTCCCTCGACGAGCGGCTCAACGAGAACGGCTACATCGTCCCCGGCCTCGGCGACGCCGGCGACCGCCTCTACGGCGTGGTCTGACCCTTCCTTAGGCTCCGCTTCTCATTACACCGGGTCGTCGCTTCGTTACATACTGTGGTTGGGTGGGTACGAAGAGACAGGAAGGGAACTTCTGCATGCGCGTGGGGGAGCACGATGAGCGACATGCCCGGTGCCGAGGGGTCCTCGTGAACGAGCGAGCGACCGGTAACAGCAGCGCCCCGTCTCATGCGACCGGCCAAGGAGGGCGCATGAGCGAGCACGCCGAGGCAACTCCAACCCCGTACGCGGAGGTGGAGGCCGCGTTGCGCGACGAGTTCGCCGGCGTGCACTCCTCGACCACCGTAACGCGCTGTGTGGAAGCAGCGCACTACGGCGCGCTGGAGGTCACTGGCTATGCGCATCCCAGCCTTGTGGAGCGCATCGCCCGGAAGCACCTTCACGTCCTGGCGCTGGTCGCCAGCGAGCGTGGGTAATCAAGATCGAAACTATCCCGCCAAGACACCTTTACCCGGGCTACCGGGTGGGTAATGTATACGGCGGGTGGAGTGGGTTAGTGGCACGGAGGCGACAGTGCAGGTCAAAAAAGTCCTCACCTACAGTGGTATCGCATTTGTGGCGTACTACCTGTTCGCACGACCAGCCGACGCCGCAGACGCGGTGAAGGGGGCGTTCGACACAGTGTTCAACGCGGCCGACTCTCTGGCCCAGTTTGTGAACAACCTCGCATGAGGCTGGTGACCCACGGGGACTCTGCTCCGTCGTCGGTCAACCGCTACCTCCTCCCCAATGAACAACAGGTCATCATGGTGCGGCGTCATCCCGCCGTGCTGCTGCGCCCGGTCGCCGAGGTCTTCGGCGGCCTGGTCATCGCCGGGCTCCTCAGCAAGTTCTTCGGAGGTGGGGAGTCCGGCGGCACGGCGCTCGTCGTCGTGTGGTGGTTGTGGCTCCTGCTGCTTGTCCGTTTCGTATGGAAAGTCGCGGAGTGGTCGGTCGATTACTTTGTGGTGACGTCCAAGCGCATGCTGCTCACCACGGGCTTGATCACGCGCAAGGTCGCGATGATGCCGCTCGGCAAGGTCACCGACATGAGCTTCCAGCGATCTCTCCTGGGGCGCATGCTCGGTTACGGCGAGTTCATCCTTGAGTCCGCCGGTCAGGACCAGGCACTGTCAACGGTCGAGTACATTCCGTACCCGGAGACGCTCTACCTTGAGGTCTGCCAGATGCTTTTCCCCAGCAAGGACGAGAGCGACGATTAATCTCCGCGTGGCAAATTCTTCACGCGGGGATACCAGATTCGGCTACTTCATGCAATCATTGCGTGTTGTTGACCCTTCCCCGCCTTGAGAGATGAGATGCCGAGTCAGGGAACCATCGGTGACCGCGTCCGTGGACTGCGGCTGAACAGGCGGATGTCCCAGGCCCAGTTGGCCGGACCCGACCTGTCTGACAGTTATGTCTCGCTCATTGAGTCGGGCAAGCGCACGCCGACTCCTGTCGTGGCACGCCTCCTCGCCGAGCGGCTGGGATGCACCACCGAGTTCCTCCTGCACGGCATCGAGCCCAGGCAGCGCATCGACACCGAGCTGGGTCTTCGCCATGCCGAGCTGGAGCTGCAGCACGGCGATCCGGCCGTGGCCGCCGACCGCTTCACGGAGATCGTGAAGGCGGCCGACGAGGAGAACGCCATGCTGACCGCGCACGCCCGCTTCGGCCGGGCCCGTGCGCTGGAGGTCCAGGGGCGTCTCGGCCAGGCCGTGGAGGCGTTCGAACGGCTGCGCAGGGAGGCCGCCGCGCATCCCGAGCGACTGGCCGACCTGCCGCTCACGATCGCGCTGAGCCGCTGCTACCAGCGGGCCGGCGACCGGTTGCGGGCTCGCGACCTGGCCGCGTCCGCGCTGGCGCAGGCCGAGCGGCTGGACATCTCGCAGGGCGAGATCGCGGTCGATCTGGCGACGGCTCTGGTCGAGGCGCGCAGCGAGCGTCAGGGCGACTCCCCCGAGCTCGAGTACGTCAAGCGTGTGCTGGACAACAGTGGCGTTCCTGAAGTTATGGACCGTTCCGAGGAGATCCACGCGCTGTGGCAGGCGAGCTCCGCCGCCGCCGCCGGAGAGGACTCCGCGCTGGCCGTGCGCCTGGCCGACGACGCCATCATGGCCGGTCGTCAGGCCCGGCTCGCGCTTCAGCTCGCGCGGGCGGCCATGCACTGGTCCAGGCTGGTCACCGCGCCCCTCGACGAGGCCGAGCGGCTCGCCGCCGCCGCGTCGCGGGCCTTCGCCGCCTCCCCCGGCAGTGTCCGTGAGCACGGCGAGAGCCTGGTCGCGCACGCGCGGGTGCGGCTGCGTGCGGGCGACCAGGCGCGGGCGGGCGAGCTGGCCACCGAGGCGCTGGAACTGGCCCACGACGGCTCCGGCACCACGCCGGCCGAGGCCAACCTCGTGCTGGCCACCGTGGCGCTCGACCTCGACGGCAACGCCGAGGCGCTGCTGCGGACCGCGCACGAGCTGCTCGACTCGCTCGACCGTCCGGTGTTCGGGTCCGACAGGCAGGCCGCCCGCTGCTGGCGCGAGCTCGGCGACCTTTACGGCCGGGTCGGCGTAAGAGCACAGCAGACCGCCGCATATCGTAAAGCCCTCGAAGCTGCCGGAGTTCGCTCCGCATTGGCAGGGGTGACGGTCGAGGCAACGGTCGCGCACTGAACCTCCGGGAGCTCCAGATTTGGACTTTTGAGTCTGGAATAATTAGGGTCGACCAGTCATTGACTCATAGGATGATTGGTTTCCCCGGAGGAGGCGGACTGTGAGTCTGCGTACGGCGCAGCGGGCTTCGCTCGTCGACCAGGTGATCGATCAGCTCAAGGAGCAGATCACCTCAGGGTCGTGGCAGATGAACGGCAAGATCCCCACCGAGACGGTGCTCGCCGAGCAACTCGGGGTGGGACGCAACACCGTTCGCGAGGCCGTGCGCGCGTTGACGCACGCCGGGCTGCTGGAGTGCCGTCAGGGCGACGGCACTTACGTCCGGGCGACCAGTGAGCTGTCGGGGGCCATGCTGCGCCGGCTCCGCCAGGCCGAGCAGCTGGAGATCCTGGAAGTGCGGCGCGCGCTGGAGGTCGAGTCGGCGCGCCTGGCCGCGACCCGCCGTACCGACGAGGACATCCGCCGCATCGAGGCCGCGCTGGCCGAGCGCGACCGGGCGTGGGAGCTGGACGATCCCGACTTCTTCGTCGAGGCCGACCTCGCCTTCCACATGGCGGTCGCGCACGCCACCCACAACCTCGTGCTCATCGACCTCTACGAGGACTTCTCGGCGGCTCTGCGGGCCAGCATCACGGCCGCGGGCACGTCGCTGAACAAGAGCTACATCCCGCACGACGCCATCGCCCGCGCCATCGCCGCCGGTGACGCAGCCGCGGCCGAGCGGGCCGGCCACGCCTGCATGGAGCACATCCTCATCGCTCTCACCGACTCCTGACCCGGGCGTCAGGCGGCGGGGCGCAGCAGGCTCGCGTGGTCCCTCGCGAACTCGGCGAAGGAGCGGCCGGGGCGTCCCGTCACGTCGGTGAAGGCCGTCGTCGTACGGTCGCCCCAGCCCGCGGCGTACGCCTTGAGGTATTCCCTTGTGACCGCCGCGTCCCAGTCGCGCAGGCCCGCCTCCAGCATCGAGCGGTAGGCGTCGTCGGGCGTCACCGGCTGGTAGGCGATCGGCGTGCCGTAGACCTCGGTCAGGTCGGCGGCCGCCTCTCGTAGGGAGATGCTGGCCGGGCCCGTGAGAGTGTAGGTGCGGCCCTTGTGGGGCGCCGGGTCGCGCAGCACCGCGGCGGCGAAGTCGCCGATGTCGCGGACGTCGACCAGCCCGATCCGGCCTTCGCCCGTGCCGCCGTAGAGGGTGTCGCCGTTGACCGAGCCGAGAAGGTTCTGCATGAAGAAGGCCGGGCGGATGACGGTCCAGTCGAGGCCCGAGGCGGCCAGCTCGACGTCCGACAGGGCGTGCAGGCGGCCGTTGCGGGTGGGGGCGTCGTGGGCGGCCCCGATGGCCGACAGACGCACGACGTGACGCACTCCCGCCCTGCGGGCCGCCCAGAGGGCGTTCATGCTCGCGTGGGGCGCCTGGGGGCCCATGGCGGTCAGCAGCCACAAGGTGTCGACGCCCTCGAAGGCCGCGTCGAGCGTGGCGGGCTCGTCGAGGTCGCCGACGGCCGCCGCCACGCCCGCAGGGGCCTTGGCGGGGTCACGGACCAGCACGCGCACGTCGTCCAGGTCGCCGAGAGACCTCAGTACGGCGCCCGAAACGGTGCCGTTGGCACCGGTGATCAAGATGGTCATCGCATTGTCCCCTCTTCTGCGGAAATCAACTCGTCGATCAGGTCGAAGAACTTCTGGATGCCGGGCAGGTTCGCGCCCTTGGCACGGGAGGCGGCGAAGTCGTCGCCCGAGCGCCAGTCGACGATGTCCAGCCACTCGTCGTCGGACAGGCGGACCAGCCTGGCGCCGAGGAAGCCGGCGCGGTCGGCCGCGAAGTCCGAGAGCATGCCGGGACGGGCCGCCAGCAGCTGGTCGGCACGCTCCGGGGACACTCTGAACCTGGTGAGTTCCACCGTTGTCGTCACGGGACGACGATATAGTAAGAATCAGTGACAGTCAAAATTAGTGACTAATTGGAGGGCCGACACGTGCGCAGGAGTGATCGCAAGCAGGACGAACCAGACCTCGGCGTCCTGGCGGGGCGGACGCTCTTCGCCCTGCAGCGCGAGCTCTTCGCCAAGCTGGCCGAGCAGGGGCATCCGGAGCTGCGGCCGCGGCACGGGGCCGTGCTGGCGTACCTGGACGAGGAGGGCAGCCGGGCGACCGACCTGGCCGCGCAGTCGGGGCAGCACAAGCAGGTGATCGGCACGCTGGTGGACGAGCTGGTCGCGCTCGGCTACGTGGAGCGCCAGCCCGACCCCGCCGACCGGCGCGCCAAGCTGATCGTGCCCACGGAGAAGGCGCTGGACCACATGACGAAGTCGGACGCCATCATCGCCGCCATGGAGGCCGCGCACGCGCGGGCCGTGGGCGAGCAGGCGTACGCGGAGTTCAAGAGGGTCTTCAAGCTGGTCGCCGAGCGCCAGACGGGCACGGCGGAGTGACGGCTCAGGTCGTGCGCAGGGACATGACCAGGTAGCGGAAGGCGGGCTGGGAGTCGCCCGGCACGTCCTGGATGAGGGCGGGCCTGGTCGACGACTCCATGTTGATCCTGGCCAGCTCGCCCTCGATGCCGGTCAGGCCGTCGAGCAGGAACTGCGACTGGAAGGCGATCTGGATGTCGTCGCCGCGCAGCTCGCAGGGGACCACCTCGGTGCCGCGGCCGACGTCGCCGCCGCCCGCCTGGATCAGCACCTGACCCTGCGAGAACGACAACCGGATCGCGGTGTTGCGCTCGGCCACCAGGGCGACCCGCTTGATCGCGTTGACGAACGGCGCCACGGCGACGTCGGCCCTGATCGACCAGTCGGAGGTCAGCCTGGCCCGGTAGTCGATGAACTGCTCGTCGAGCAGCCGCACGGTGGTGCTGCGGCCGACGCTCTCGAACCCGGCCACGCCGTCGCCCATCGCGACCTGCACCTCGCCGTCGCGCATCGATTTGGCCACCTCGACCAGCACCTTCGCCGGCACCATGGCCGAGAAGGCGACGTCGGGGGCGGCCGGGCGCCAGGTGAAGTCGCGCGCGCCGATGCGGTAGCGGTCGGTGGCGGCCATCGCCACGGACTCGCCCTCGACGTCGACCCGGATGCCGGTGAGCATCGGAAGCGTGTCGTCGCGGCTGGCCGCGGGCGCGACCTGGCTCACCGCGGAGGCGAACACGCCGCCGCCGATGGCGCCGATGACCGGCGGCATCGCCGGCAGGCTCGGGAAGTCTTCGACCGGCATCGTGATCAGCCCGAACTCGGCGCTTCCGCAGGTCAGCACGGCCTCGGCGCCCTCGGTGACGATCTCGACGTCGTCGGCGGGCAGGCTGCGGCTGATCTCGGCGAGCAGCCGGCCCGGGATGAGCACACTGCCGGGCTCGGCCACGTCGGCGTCGACCAGGGCACGCGCGGAGACGTCGTAGTCGAAGGCGGACAGGGTCAGCTCCTCGCCCGCCTCCAGCAGCAACCCGGAGAGCACGGGCACCACCGGGCGGCTGGGCAGGACTCTGGCGGCCCATGCCACCGCATCTGCCAGTACATCGCGGTTAACCCGGATCTTCACGAGGATCCACCCTTTCGTCGCACCGTGCCTCTATGAAAATAGCCGCTCCCACCGACAACTACGGCTCGGCCCGGGTACGGGTGCGCACTGCGTGAACCACGTGTCTCATGGGGTTTCCGGGCGGGTGGGACGCCGGACAGGCGCGGTGTCAGGCGCGGCTGTTCAGGTAGGCGAGCACGGCGAGAACGCGGCGGTTGTCGTCGTCGGAGGGGGCCAGGCCGAGCTTGGCGAAGATGCCGGCCGTGTGCTTGGCGACGGCGCTCTCGCTGAGGAAGAGCCGCTGGGAGATCGCGGCGTTGGAGCGTCCCTCCGCCATGGCCTCCAGGACCTCGCGCTCGCGGGGCGTGAGCGCGGCCAGCGGCTCGTTCCTGGCGTTGCTGGCCAGCAGCTTGGCGATGACCTCCGGGTCCATCGCGGTGCCGCCCTCGGCCACCCTGTGCACGGCGTCGACGAACTGCTCGGCGTTGAACACCCGGTCCTTCAGCAGGTAGCCGATGCCGCCCGAGCCGTCGGCCAGGAGTTCGCGGGCGTAGAGCTGCTCGACGTGCTGCGACAACACGAGGATCGGCAAGCCCGGGACCTTCGCGCGGGCCGCCAGCGAGGCCTGCAGGCCCTCGTCGGTGAACGTCGGCGGCAGCCGTACGTCGACGACCGAGACGTCGGGACGCAGCTCCAGCAGGCCCTTCAGCAGTTCGGGGCCGCTCTCGACGGCGGCGACGACGGTGAACCCGTGCGCCTGGAGGAGGTGGACCAGGCCGTCCCTGAGCAGGTAGAGGTCTTCGGCGATGAGCACGCGTTTCATCAGCAGGCCCTCGGACCGCCGGCTCGGCCGAGTCCGACGGTTCTGTTGTGGACGACCTGGATGCGCATGGCGACGACGTACATCATGACGCCCAGGGTGACATTGAACACGATCATGGGCCACTGCAGGGGCTCGGGCAGGTAGAGGGCGACGAACCAGCTCCGTTCGTCGACGTGGAAGATCTTGAGGATGGCCGCGACCAGGCCCTGGGGGAAGAGCGGGCACCAGGCCGTGGCATACAGGACGCCCAGCGTGGCGGCCTTCTTCGCGGGCAGCTTGGCCGAGTCGCCCTGGTCGGGGAGGACGTGCGGGATGTCCAGGGTGACGACCGTGGGGCCGCCCGGGGGGCTGTTCAGGGCCAGTACGCCGTCGAAGGCGGCCAGGCGGCGTTCGATGCCGGTCAGTCCGCTGCCCTTGGCCGGGTCGGCGCCGCCCATGCCGTCGTCGCGTACGGTGACGCGCAGCGCGCCGCCGCTGGTGCTGATGTCGATCGCCACCGACTCGGCCTCGCTGTGGCGGGCGGCGTTGGCGAGCAGCTCGCTGATCGCGAAGTAGGCCGCGGCCTCGACCGGGGGTTCCAGGCGGTTGGGCAGCTCGACGTCCACGGTGACGCGCAGGGGGCTGTCCATGGCCAGGGCGCGTACGGCGTCGGCGAGCCCGCGCTCGGCCAGCACCGGGGGGTGGATGCCGCGGATGACGGTACGCAGCTCGGTCAGGGTCTCGGCGGAGGCGTCCCGGGTCTTGGCGAGCAGCGCCTTGGCGGCGACCGGGTTGTCGTCGATGAGCTGCTCGACCGCGCCCAGCGTCATGCCGATGGCCACCAGGCGGGCCTGGGTGCCGTCGTGCAGGTCACGTTCGATCCTGCGCATCTCGGCGGCCTGGGAGTCGGCGGCGAGGTTGCGTGCCTGCTTGAGCTTCGTGAGCTGGAAGGCCAGACGGCTGGCGGAGGTGGCGCCGAGCAGGAGGCGGATCATGAGGGCGTACAGACGCAGGCCGCGCGCCGGGAACAGGACGAACAGCGGCAGCAGGCCGGCCTTGACGATCGGGTCGAGCACCAGCCACAGGCTGTCGCGCCAGGTCGCCGGGTCGGTGAGCAGCCACTTGAACCGGTCGTTCCAGGCCGGCATGCGCGGCGACTTGTACAGCGTCCGGTCCACCCGGTAGAGGCCGTCGGCCATGGGGACCGGCGGTGGCGGCTTGGGCAGGTAGGGGGCCTCGATCTCGATATCGGTCCACTCGCGCAGCAGGCGGCGGTGGCGCTGGGTCACCCCCCTGATCATCCTGGCCTGCCAGGGGAAGAAGAAGACCATCCCCATCGCGAACGACAAGATGATCATGGCAGCGGCCACGGGGATCAGCGCGACCTCGACCAGCAGCAGCGCGTACAGGAGCGCGACCTGCCCGAATCGTTGAAGCATGCTCCCAGTGTGCGTCATCCTCCGTGGCCGGGTCACTGCACCTAGATACACCCTTGCTCGGCATCTACCGCGATTCCGTGAGAAAGGCGCTGATTCTAGCGTCGATGGCATGAAGGTCATCGAAGTGCGGAACCTGCGCAAGCAGTATCCGAACCACCTGGCTGTGGACGACGTGTCTTTCGAGGTCGCCGAGGGCGAGATCTTCGGCATCCTCGGCCCCAACGGCGCCGGCAAGACCACGACCGTGGAGTGCGTGGCCGGGATGCGCGCGCCGGACGGCGGCACCGTACGGGTGGCGGGCCTGGACCCGCGGCGCGACCGGGACGAGCTGCGCCAGGTCCTCGGCATGCAACTGCAGAGCGCCGCACTGCCGGAGAAGATCAAGGTGTGGGAGGCCCTGGACCTGTACGCCTCCTTCTACGCCGACCCCGCCGACTGGACTCACCTGCTCGACCAGGTGGGGCTCGGGCACAAGCGCGACGCCACGTTCAAGAGCCTCTCCGGCGGCCAGAAGCAGCGGTTGTCGGTCGCGCTGGCGCTGGTGGGCCGGCCGCGCGTGGCGGTGCTGGACGAGCTGACCACCGGCCTCGACCCGCAGGCCCGCAGGGACACCTGGGAGCTCGTCGAGCAGATACGCGACACGGGCGTGACCGTCGTGCTCGTCACGCACTTCATGGAGGAGGCCGAGCGGCTCTGCGACCGGCTCGCGTTCATCGACGCGGGCAAGGTGGTGGCCACCGACACGCCCGCGGGCCTGATCGCCCAGGTCGGGGCCGAGCAGCACGTACGGTTCCGCCCCTCGGGGCCGTTGGACGACGCCGTACTGCTGGCGTTGCCCGAGGTGCACGCGGTCGTCAGGCACGGCGGGCAGGTCTCGGTGAGTGGCACCGGCAACCTCGCCCACGCGGTCACGCTGACCCTGGCCCAGCACGAGATCATCCCCGGCGACCTGCGCATCGAGCAGGCGACCCTGGACGACGCGTTCCTCGCGCTCACCGGAAGGAAGTTGTCATGACGAAGATCCTGCTCGTGGAGGCCAAGCTGCACCTGCGCGAATGGCCGTTCATGATCTTCACTATCGGGCTTCCGGTGGGGCTGCTGCTGGTGCTCGGGCTCAGCGTCCCGGACATGACCAAGGCCGACGCCTCGGGGCTGCGGGTCGTGGACACGCACATGCCGGCCATGATGGCCCTGCTCGCGCTGCTGACGCTGGCCTGCAGCGTGCTGCCCACCGTGCTGGCCGGCTACCGGGAGCAGGGCGTGCTCAGGCGTATGTCCACGACGCCCGTGCATCCGGTACGGCTGCTGACGGCCCAACTGGTGATCAACGTGACCGTCGGCGCGGTGTCCACGCTCGTGCTGATCGTGACGGCGAAGCTGGTGTTCGGCTCGGCGGCGCCCCGGCAGTGGGCCGGGTTCGTACTGGTCTTCCTGCTCGGCACCGCCGCCATGATGGCGATCGGCCTGGTGATCGCGGCGCTGGCGCCCAACGGGAAGGCGGCCTCGGGGATCGGGTCGATGGTGATGTTCCCGCTGATGTTCGTGGGCGGCATGTGGCTGCCGCGCGAGGCCATGCCGGACGCCCTGCGCGTGGTCAGCGACTACTCCGTGGCCGGGCCCTTCGCCCAGGCGCTCAAGGACACCTGGGCGGGACACTCTCCCCAACTCCTGCACGTGGTGGTGATGGCCGCAGGGCTGGTGCTGTTCGGGGGCCTGGCCGTGCGGCTGTTCCGGTGGGAGTAGGGACGCTAGCGGCGGGCCCAGACCGGGCGGGCGCCGGTGACGTTGGTCATCAGGGAGTAGAGCGAGGAGGAGGCGGTGATGAACAGCCGGTTCCTCTTCTGCCCGCCGAACACCAGGTTGGACGTGAACTCCGGCAGCCTGAGCCGGCCGATCAGGGCGCCGTCGGGGGCGTAGCAGAGGACGGCCTTGCCCGCGGCGGCCCAGACGCGGCCGGTGTCGTCGAGGCGCATGCCGTCGAAGTTGTCGGCCGGGGTGCCCTCGGCGAAGACCTTGCCGCCGGACAGGGTGCCGTCCTCGGCCACGTCGAAGACACGCAGGTGTTTCCGCCTGGTGTCGGCGACGTACAGGAGCTTCTCGTCGAGGGAGAAGGCCAGGCCGTTGGGGCGGACGAAGTCGTCGGCCACGATCTTGACCTCGCCGGTCACCGGGTCGACCCGGTAGACGTTGCAGCCGTCGATCTCCTGCTCGGCCACGACGCCCTCGTAGTTGCTGGTGATGCCGTACGGGGGGTCGGTGAACCAGATGGAGCCGTCGGAGCGCACGACCGCGTCGTTGGGGCTGTTGAGTCGCCTGCCCTGCCAGCGGTCGGCGATGACGGTGATCGAGCCGTCGTGCTCGGTGCGGGTGACGCGGCGGTTGCCCTGCTCGCAGGAGATCATCCGGCCCTCGCGGTCGAGGGTGTTGCCGTTGACGTAGCCCGACGGCCGGCGGAACGTGCCGACGGCACCGGTCGTCTCGTCCCAGCGGAGCATGCGCTCGTTGGGGATGTCGCTCCAGACCAGGTAGCGGCCGGCCGGGACGTAGAGCGGGCCCTCGGCCCAGCGGGTGCCGGTGTGGAGGCGTTCGAGCCGGTCGTCGCCGCCGACGGTGGCGAAACGCTCGTCGAGGGCTTCGAACTCGGTGGGGATCGTGTCCATGTCGCCAACCATACGGCATTCGGTCTTCGATGACTTTTGCCAGATAGTATTCGGTTGTGGATGATATCGACAGGACATTGATCGGCCTCCTGATGGAGGACGCGACGCAGTCGTACGCGACGCTCGGCAAGGCCGTGGGGTTGTCCGGCGGGGCCGCACACGAACGCGTACGGAAGCTGCGCGAACGCGGCGTGATCAGGCGCACCACGATCGAGGTGGACCAGGCCGCGCTCGGCCGCACGGTGAGCGCCTACGTCCTGGTGGACGGCGGGAGCTGGATGGGCGACAGCGCCGACCTGCTGGCGGCGATCCCCGCCGTCGAGGAGGCCCACGTGATCGCGGGGCCCGCGTCGCTGCTGCTCAAGGTGCGTACGTCCAGCACCAAGGAGTTGCAGGACGTCCTGCGCCAGGTGTTCGAGGTGCACGGGGTGACCGGCACGCAGACGGTCGTGGTGCTGGAGACGTTCTTCGAACGGACCCTCAAGTAAGCTTCAGGTATGGTCGCCTGGAACAGCAAGGAGCTGACAGTAGGACAGCTCGCCGAACGCAGCGGCGTTGCCGTGTCCGCCCTGCACTTCTACGAGACCAAGGGTCTCATCGCCAGCCGCCGCACGGCGGGCAACCAGCGTCGCTACCACCGCGACACGCTGCGCAGGGTCGCCTTCATCCGGCTCTCGCAACGGCTCGGCATCCCCTTGGCGACCATCAAGGACGCCCTCGCGGAGCTGCCCGACGGGCGTACCCCCAACCGGGAGGACTGGGCCAGGTTGTCGGCCGCCTGGCGCGGCGAGCTGGACGACCGCATCGAGCAGCTTCAGCGGCTGCGCGACGACCTGACCGACTGCATCGGCTGCGGCTGCCTGTCGCTCGACCGGTGCCCGGTCGCCAACCCGTACGACCGGCTCGGCGACGAGGGACCGGGCGCCCGTCGTATGGACACCCGGCTGTCCCCGCCCAAGGTCTGCTGCGTCACGCCTTCGGACGCGCAACCGGCGGCACGATGAGCGTGGCCCGCTGCGCGTGGTGGAGCACATGGTTGGACACGCTGCCGAGCAGCACCGACCTGACCCCCGCCAGGCCACGCGAACCGGTCACGATCAGCGAGGCGTCGATCTCGTCGGCCACGTCCACGATCGTCTTCCAGATGGACTCGTTGTCGGCGACCGCGCGGTAGGTCACCTCGGGCAGACCGGCGGCGGCGGCCAGCTCGGCGCCTTCCTTGGCGTAGTACTCGGCCTGGGTCTGCGCCTCGGTCTCGGTCTCGGGGGAGATCGCCCCCGCCGCCAGCGGATACTTCCTGAGCTGCACGA
Source organism: Nonomuraea spiralis (assembly GCF_014648435.1). Classification (GTDB taxonomy): domain Bacteria; phylum Actinomycetota; class Actinomycetes; order Streptosporangiales; family Streptosporangiaceae; genus Nonomuraea; species Nonomuraea spiralis. The sequence goes on along the minus strand of NZ_BMRC01000004.1, from coordinate 456,144 downwards.
GCAGCGGCTCCCACACGGTGACGACGACGGTCGGCTGGGCGGCCAGGTGCTTGGCGGCGAACTCGATGGCGCTGCGCGAGTCGGCCGAGCCGTCGTAGGCGATCAGGATGGTCATGGCGTTCTCCCCTTTGCTTCAGTCATCACTTGAAGCAGCGGGATGATCGATCGCCATCCCGTCGGGGCCTGTCTGGTTTGTCACACTTCGAGTCGAGGCCGCGCTCAGGAGAGGTCGAGGCCGGCCAGCTGGGCCCGGCTGGCCACGTTGAGCTTGGGGAAGGCCCGGTAGAGGTGGTAGCTGACGGTCTTCGGGCTGAGGAAGAGCTGGGCGCCGATCTCCCTGTTGGTCAGCCCCTTGGCGGCCAGCCTGACGATCTGGAGCTCCTGCGGGGAGAGCGCGGCGAGGGCCGTGTCCGGCGCGGCGGGCGCGCTGGTGTCCCCCGCCGCCCTCAGCTCCGTTCGCGCGCGCTCGGCCCACGGGCGGGCCCCGAGCCGTTCGAACGTCTCCAGCGCCGCGCGCAGGTGCGGCCGGGCGCTGCCCTTGTTGCGCTCCCGCCGCAGCCGCTCGCCGAAGGCCAGGCTGGTACGGGCGGCCTCCCACGGCCGTCCGCTGACGGCGTGCAGGCGTACGGCGTCCTTGAAGTGGTCGTGGGCCCGCTCCCAGGAGGGTTCGAGTAGGGCGCGGCAGCGCTGTGACACGGCCTGCGCCCAGGTCAGACCGGACGCGCCGGCCCACTCCTCGAAGCGGCGCAGGGGCTCCCGCGCGGGCAGTCCCACCCGTACGGCCGCCTCGATCTGGTCGGGCACGAAGTAGACGGCCTGGATCTGGTGGCGTACCGGGCCGTCCATGGCCGCGTCGAACCGGTCGAACGCCTCGGTGAAGCGGCCCTGGCCGAGGTCGAGCAGGGCCAGCGCCCATTCGGCCCAGGCCAGGTCGTTGGCGATGCGGTTGGCGTCGAAACGGTCGCGGGAGCGGGCGGCCAGCTCGGCGCACCTGTCGGCCTCCCCGCGTACGGCGGCGATCCAGGCCAGGACGCCTTCGAGGTAACCGGCCCGGTTCGGCTGGCCGGTGTCGGAGGCCAGTTGCAGACCTTCGGCCGCGGTGGCCACGGCGTCCCTGAACCTGCCCAGGTACAACTCGGCCGAGGCGAGCGTCAGGTGCACCAGCGGCAGCCTGCCGATCTCGCCGCTCGTCCGGCACTCGTTCGCCACGGCGGCCGAGATGTCCCGGCCGGTGCCGAAGTCGCCGACCAGCGTGGCGACGAACGCGGCGTTGATCCGCAGGGCGTGCGCGCCCGTGTCGATCGCCTTGCCGCTCTCCACCAGGCCCCGCATGATCGGCAGCGCGTCGGCCGGCCCCTTGTCGAGCAGCACGGCGGCCCCGGTCACGGCCTGCACCGCCGGGTTCAGGCCGTCCCCGGGCCGCAGGCCGAGCGCGTGCAGGCGGCCGGCGGCCTCGGCCACCCGGCCCGGGTCGCTGAGCTGCCAGGCGTTACGCGCGGCATCCACGAGCATGAGCCCCGCCGCCACCCGGTCGGCGTCCTCGGGCAGGCCGGCGAGCTGCTCCGCGCCCCCGACCAGCAGGTCGTGCGCGAGGTAGGGTGCGCCCTCGTCGAAGGCGATCCGGGCCCGCAACTCCGACAGCCTGACCCGTGAGCGCACGTCCGTGACCAGCGGCGTCGCCCGCTCGATGAGGTGCTTCGCGCGGTCGGGGCGGCCCGCGTCCGCCGCGGCCACGGCTGCCGCGGCCAGCCGGGCGGCCTTGCGTGCCCGGTCCTCGGTGAGCTCGGCGGCGCGTTCGAGGGCGGCGGCGGCCCCGGCGTTCCCGCTGCGGTCCTCGGCCCGGCGCGCGGCCTGCTCCAGCGCGAGCGCGACGGTCTCGTCCGGGCCCGTGGCGGCCGCGGCCAGGTGCCAGGCGCGCCGGTCCGGCTGGTCCTCCAGCAGGCGCGCCAGGATGGTGTGGACCTCCAGCCGCAGGTCGTAGGCGGCGTGCTGGAAGACGGCCGCCCGCATGAGCGGATGGGCGAAGGTCACCTGGCCCGCTGCGATGCCGATCAGGCCCGACCGTTCGGCCGCCGACAGCGCCACCGGGCCGCAGCCCAGCTCGGCGGCGGCCCGTACGATCACGTCCAGGTCGCCGCCGTCCGCGAGAGCCGTGACGAGCAACGTCCGTTGCGCCTCGGCGGGCAGGTCGGCGATGCGGGCGGCGTACGCGTCCTGGATGCGGGCGGGCAACGCCAGCGGGCCCCGGTCGTACGTGGGCGGGGCGGTACGCGGCAGTTCGAGCAGGGCGAGCGGATTGCCGGAGCTCTCCTCGATGACCCGTTCGCGCAGCGGCCCGGTGAGCGCGGGCGCGACGTGGGCGAGCAGGCCGGCGGCGGCCTCCCTGTCGATCCCGGACAGCCGGTGCTCGGGCAACCCGGAGGGGTCGAACTCGGGACGCGCGCCGAACACCATCGCCACCCCCTCGGCGTGCAACCGGTGGGCCGCGAACGTCAGGGCCCGCGCCGAGGCCTGGTCCAGCCAGTGCGCGTCGTCCACCAGGCACAGCAGCGGGCCGTCCTCGGCCAGTTCGGCCAGCAGCGACAACACGGCGAGGCCCACCATGAGCCGGCCGTCCGTCGTGGCGGGAGCCAGCCCGAAGGCGCCCTCCAGAGCCGCCGCCTGGGGAGCGGGCAGCGCGCCGATCCGGTCGAACCCCTGGTGCAGCAGCAGATGCAGCGACGCGAACGGGATCTCCGCCTCGGTCTCGATGCCGACGCCGCGCAACACGCGCATGCCCTCGGCCCGCCGTCCCGCGTGGTCCAGCAGGGCCGTCTTCCCGATGCCGGGCTCACCTCGTACCACCAGGGCCCCGGAACGCCCGGCCCGCGCGCGCTCCAGCAAGCCGTCGACCGCGGCCTGATCCGCGCTGCGCCCCCAAAGCATCCCCGCATCCTAGTCACTTGTCCGATACCGCTCTGAAGTGCCTCTTTCTAGCGTTCTCTTCGTGAAATACACGCAAGCGGTCGAGCTGGACTCGGTCACCAAGCACTACCCGCACGGCGTCACGGCGCTCGACGACGTGACGATCGGCTTCGGCGCCGGCACCTTCACCGCCGTGATGGGACCGTCCGGGTCGGGCAAGTCGACGTTGTTGCAGTGCGCCGCCGGGCTCGACCGCCCCAGCTCGGGCCGCGTGGTCGTGGACGGCCGCGACCTGGCCGCGCTCGGCGAGCGCAAGCTGACGCTGCTGCGGCGCGACCGGATCGGCTTCGTGTTCCAGTCCTTCAACCTGCTTCCGTCGCTCACCGCCGAGCAGAACGTGGGTCTCCCCCTGCGTCTGGCGGGCCGCCGCCCCGACAAGGAGGCGGTACGCCAGAGCCTGGCCGCCGTGGGCCTGGCCGACCGGGCGCACCATCGGCCCGCCGAGCTGTCGGGCGGCCAGCAACAGCGGGTCGCCATCGCCCGTGCCCTGGTGACCCGGCCCGCCGTGCTCTTCGGCGACGAGCCGACCGGCGCGCTCGACGCGGGCACCAGCCGTGACGTGCTCCGGCTCCTGCGCACCCTGGTCGACAAGCAGGCCCAGACGATCATCATGGTCACCCACGACCCGGTCGCCGCATCGTACGCCGACCGCGTCGTGTTCCTGACCGACGGCCGCGTCTACGGCGAGCTGCCCGACCCCACCGCCGAGCTGGTCGCCACCCGGATGTTGCAGCTGGAGGCGTCGTGCTGAGGATCGCCTGGTCCACCCTGAGCACCCGGTGGCTCTCCTTCGTCGGCACGTTCGCGGCGCTCGCGCTGGGCGCCGCGCTGATCGCCGCGCTCGGCCAGGTGCTCGCCTCCGGCATCACCTCGCCCGACCGCGCCCCCCAGCGTTACGCCGCCGTCCCCGTCGTGGTCGTGCCCGACGACCAGCTCACCGTGGACACCTGGCAGGGCGGCAGCAGCGCGCCCCTGGCCGAGCCGCGCGGGCTCGACCCCGCCCTGGTTGCCCGGTTCCCCGGGGCGGTGGCCGACCGGGTCTTCCCCGCGCAGCTCGCGGGCGGACCGGCGGCCGTCGGCCGTCCCTGGTCCGCCGCTCGGCTGGCGCCGCAGAAGCTGATCTCCGGACGGGCCCCGGCGGCGGACGACGAGATCGCGGTCAGCGCCGGAGCACGCGCCGGGGACCGCGTGAAGGTCATCACCGGCGACGGCGCCAGGACGTACAAGGTGGCCGGGGTGACCTCGGCGGGGCCGCAGGGCACGGTCTTCTTCACCGACGCCCGCGCCGCCCGGCTCTCGCCACGCCTGGACGCACTCGCGCTGTGGCGTCCCGCCGCCGAGGTACGCGCCACGGTCGGCGATGCCGCCAGAGTGCTCACCGGTCAGGACCGGGCGCTGCTCGACCCCTCGCGGGCCGCCGACGAACGGGCGCGCAACAACGCCGTCACCATCGTCGGCATCGCGGGCGGGTTCGCGGCCTTCGTCGCCGTCTTCGTGGTCTCCTCCACCTTCGCGTTCGCGGTCGGCCAGCGCCGCCGCGAGTTCGCCCTCCTTCGTACGACCGGCGCCACCGCCGGCCAGGTCAGGCGCATGGTGTACGGCGAGGCCGCCCTGGTCGCGCTGGCCGCCTCGGCCCTCGGCGCCGCGCTCGGCCCCCTCGCGACCCGGCCGCTGCTCGACCGGCTGACCGCGCTCGGCATGGCACCGGCGTGGCTCGTGCCCTCCACGTCCTCGGTGCCGTCCTTCGTGGCCTTCGGCACCGGCGTGCTGGTCGCGATGCTGGGCGTGGCCGTCGCGGCGGGCCGGGCCGGGCGCGTACGTCCCGCGGAGGCGCTGCGCGAGTCGGCCGTCGAGCCTCGCGCCATGACGCTCCCCCGCTGGGTCGCCGGGCTCGGCCTGCTGGTCACGGCGCTCGTCAGCATGGCCGTGAACACGATCGGCGATCCGGCCTCGGCCACGAACAACAAGACGTTCATGCCGATCGTCATGCTGCTCATCGCGGCCGCCGGGCTGCTCGCGCCGGTCTTCGTCCGGCCGGTCACCCGTCTGCTCGCCGGGCCGGTCGAGCGCCTGCGCGGCGCCGGGGGCACCGTGGTCGCCGCCGGGGCCGTCGCCTCGGCCAGGCGTACCGCCGCCACCGCAGCGCCCGTCCTGGTGACCGTGGCGCTGGCGGCGACCCTGCTCGGCGGCGCGGCCATGACCGACGCGACCAAGACCGCGATGGAGACCGCTCCCGTACGCGCCGACTTCCTGGTGTTGCCCGACGGCCCGGCCGGCCTGGACCGGCAGCTCGTCGAACGCCTCCGTGCCGTTCCCGGCGCCGAGATCACCACGGCCACCGCGACCAGCGTGTACACGCTCGAAGGCCGGACCAAGCTCATCCGGCGTCCGGCCGAGGCCGTGGACCCGGCCGCGCTCACCTCGGCGCTGTCCGTGCCGGTGACCGCCGGATCCCTCTCCGACCTGCGGGACGACACGATCGCGGTCTCGCCGACCTGGGAGCTCGGGCTCGGCCGGACCGTACGGATGTGGCGGGCGGACGGCAGCCGGGCCACGTTCAAGGTGGTCGCCCTGCTCGGCGCGGACTCCGCCGCCGACTCCTACGTCACCCCCGCCCACGCCTTCTCGGCCCTGCCCTCGACCGCGTACGTCACGCTGCGCCCCGGCGCCTCGGCCCCAGCCGTCCGCGCCGCCCTCGTCGCGGCCACGCGCGGCCACAACGCCCACGCGGTCACCAAGGCGGACTGGAGCGGCGACTCCGCCTCCCGCCGCAACTCGGCCAGCCGGCTCGGCCTGCTGGCGGTGCTCGCCATCATGCTCGGCTACACCGCGATCGCCCTGGTCAACACCCTGCTGATGGCGGCCTCCGACCGCGCGGCGGAACGCGGCGGCCTGCGGCTGCTCGGGGCCACGCGGGCGCAGGTGTTGCGCTTCGTCATGGGCGAGGCGCTGCTGGTGGTGACCGTGGGCATGGTGCTGGCCCTCGGCGCCACGGCGGTCAGCCTGCTCGGCCTGTGGACGGCTCTGCTGCGGCTGGCCGGGCCGGTCGCGTTCGAGGTGCCGTGGCAGCCGGTGGCCGGCGTGGTCGCCGCCTGCTTCGTGCTCGGGGTGGCGGCCTCGGTGGTGCCGGCGATCCGTACGAGGGGGGCGGCGATCCCGCGCTGATGGCCGCCTGGCCCGGCACTCCGGCGTGGACCGGTCAGTGCTGGGCCATGTCCACGAACCGGCTGTAATGGCCCTGGAAGGCCACGGTCACCGTGGCCGTGGGGCCGTTACGGTGTTTGGCCACGATCAGGTCGGCCTCCCCCGCCCTGGGCGACTCCCGCTCGTAGGCGTCCTCGCGGTGAAGCAGGATGACCATGTCCGCGTCCTGCTCGATGCTGTTGTGCACCGATATGCCGTTGGCGACGAAGTTGTGCGTGCCCAGGACCGTGGCGTCGAACACCGGCTGCTCGCCCAGGCTCTCGACCGAGGCGACCTCGTCCCAGAACACGTCGTTCGTCGCCAGAATGTCCATGTCGGCGTCGTCGAGAATCGAGGCCACCCTGCCCAGCCGCGCCCGGCCCGGTACGTGTTCCCGCGCCGCGCCGCCGCCGACCCGGGCCGCGCCGCGCTCCGACAGGACACCGCGGACACGGTCCCAGATCTCGGCGGGAATCGTGTCCAGGCTGGTGTCACCCTTGATCTCCCGCAGCCTGCCGGCGGACGAGGCCGCCTGCGCCGACCGCTCACCATGGACGCCCACCTCGTCCAGGAACCGGAGCTGGTTCTCCACGCCGTCGACGACCAGCGTGTACCCGGGCCGGTCGGCGCCCATCGGCACCTCTTCCACGCGCGTCATCACGTTGAACCGAAGCAGCAGCCGGGCCACGTCGTCCACCAGCCGGCGGCTCGCCGAGGCGTAGGAGAGCCGCGACTGGCCGCCGTCCGTGTCCCACCGTACGGATCCGCCGCTCGCCCAGAGGTGCCGCAGGAACACCGCGATCTGCCTCTTGGGCAGGGCGAAGACCCCCTCCGGAACGTACCTCTCGTGGCTCGGCGATCCGACGTGTGCCGCGGCCTGGGCCACCGCCGCCTCCGGCCACTCCTTGAGCCGCTCGGGAGCCGGTACGTGACGCGGGACCGCCAGCCGGGACCCGGCGGCGAGCTCCCCCAGCGCACGCCAGCCGTCGTAGGTCAGGAAGGGGTGGTTCGCGGTGGCCTCGATCTCACGCCCGGAGCGCAGCCGCAGGCGGAAGACCTCCTTGACCCCGCTCGGGAAGGCGTGTGTGAGCGTCCGGGGCACGAGCCGCAGCCGTTCGTCGAGCGACCACACCGGGACGTCACGCGCGCCGCTCTCCAGCAGCTCGCCGATCGACACCTCGGCACCGGTGTCGGCGCGCAGGATCCGGGTGGCGGCGGTCAGGCAACCGGACTCACGAAGGTCGCTGACCGCGGGACGCTTGTCCGTACGCTGCTCGGGACCTCGGTTGAGCTGGGAGATGGCGATGACCGGCACCTCCAGCTCCTTGGCCAGCAGCTTGATCGCACGGGAGATCTCCGAGACCTCGTTCTGGCGGCTCTCGGTCTTCTTCGGCGAGCTCATGAGCTGGAGGTAGTCGATGACCACGAACCGCAGGTCGTTGCGCTGCTTGAGCCGCCGGCACTTGGCCCTGATCTCCATCATCGACATGTTGGGCGAGTCGTCGATGAACAGCGGCGCCTCGGCCACCTCGCTCATCCGGCGCGCGAGGCGGGTCCAGTCGTCGTCGCCCATCATGCCGGAGCGCATGGCGTGCAGGGCGACCCTGGCCTCGGCGGACAGCAGACGCATGGTGATCTCGTTGCGGGACATCTCCAGCGAGAAGATGACGGTGGTCATCCCATGCTTGATCGCCGCGGAACGGGCGAAGTCGAGCCCCAGGGTGGAGTTGTGGGTGGGGATCCAAGTGGGCCCTGCCACGTACAGGTGGTCGGCGTTGTCCACCTCCACGCACCGCACCGGCACCGACGCCACAGGGCGGACATCGGTGATCTCGCGGCACGTCGTGCCGGGGTGGGCGTCGGTGTTCACCTGGGCGTTCTTCCGGCTCGACCGGAACACCTTGTCGAAAGGCGTGAACGTGACCACATGAGCCTCGGTCCGTCCGGATGCCGGCTCGGACGTCCAGGACGCCGTGTATCCCAGGCTCAGGATCAACTCCCGGGCACCCTCCGCCAGACGGCGGTTCGGGACGGCGAGCCGGACCGTCCCGAGGGGGCTGATGTGGCCGTCGGCGTCGAGCAACCCCGCTAGGAGCTCCCTGCGCTGGTCCTCGGACGCGCGCAGGTATTCACCGGGGATGTGTCTGTCCCCCGACATCCCCAGCGTCCGCAGCCCTTCGGCGGTCACCTCGGGATCACCGGTGGTGAACCGTGCACCGTCCGCGTCGCCGCCACCCAGCCAGACGCCCAGCGCGTACGGGGAAACCGGCAGATCACGGTCGGGCACGTCCAGCGGCCGGGCGTTGACGACGGCGTGGTCGAGCCGCTTCTCCGCATCGTCGCACCGCAGCGTCGCGGCGAGCTCCTCCGTCGTGCGCACCTGGGCGGACGACCGCCGATCCGGCCGGCGGGACGCACACGTGTCGGTGAGCCACTGGTGCTGGGCGTCGGCCAGGATCACCGTGCCGTCGCCGAACTCCACCTCGTAGCACGGCCGGCCGTGCATGACGTCGGTGGCCGCCACCACGCGCGTGGGCCTGCCGTCGGCCCCGATCAGGAGGTCGCCGACGCGCACGTCGCCCATGGTGGTCCAGCCCGTCGGCGTGGGCAGCGGCGTGTCGAGCGCGAGCGCCTTGCCGATGGCGGGACGGGCGGCCACGACGATCATCTGGCCCGGGTGGAGGCCGTTGGTGAGCTGGTCGAGGTCCTGGAAGCCGGTCGGCACGCCGACCATCTGGCCGCCGCGGCTGCCGATGGCCTCAAGCTCGTCGAGGGCGCCCGGCATGATGTCGGCCAGGGGCGCGTAGTCCTCGGAGGTGCGGCGCTCGGTGACCTTGTAGATCTCCGCCTGGGCGCGGTCGACGAGGTCGTCGACCTCTTCGTTCTGGCCGCCGTAGCCGAAGGAGACGATGCGGGTGCCGGCCTCGATGAGGCGGCGCAGGATCGCCTGCTCGCGCACGATCTTGGCGTAGTAGCCGGCGTTGGCGGCCGTGGGGACGACGGCCGTGAGCGTGTGGAGGTAGGCGGCGCCGCCCACCCTGGCCATCTCGCCGCGTTTCTGCAGCTCGTCGAAGACGGTGACCGCGTCGGCGGGCTCGCCGCGGCCGTAGAGGTCGGTGACGACGTCGTAGACCATCTGGTGGGCCGGACGGTAGAAGTCGTCGGAACGCAGGATCTCGACGACGTCGGCGATGGCGTCCTTCGACAGGAGCATGCCGCCGAGCACCGACTGCTCGGCCTCGATGTTGTGCGGCGGCGTGCGCTCGAATCCCGGGCCTCCGCCGCCCTCTTCGTCAATGCTCACCGCGCCCCCTCGCACACAACCTCGCAGGCGGTCGCACCACCCCCACTTGTAGTCGACCGGTGTGACAGTTTCGCCGGTTCGGCGCGCGAGGGCAACGCGGCCTGTGGACAACGCTGTGGGTGAGCTGTGCACTATCGCGCCCAGGGTGTGAAAGCTCTGTGGACGAGCCTGGGGATAACTGTTCCGGATATCCACCGATCACCCCTCGACCTGGGCAAACAGTGTCCACCGGCTGTGGAGGAAAGAAAGTTGGCTCGACACGCCGTGTAATGGCCATAATGGACAAATGCCCATTACACCCCAGGACCGGGAGATTCTGCGGCTCGCGCTGCCCGCGTTCGGCGCCCTGGTCGCCGAGCCGCTCTTCCTGCTCGCCGACTACGCCATCGTCGGCCACGGCCTCGGCACCACGGCCGTGGGCGCGCTGGGCGTGGCGGGCGCGGTCCTGGCCACGCTGGTGAACCTCTGCGTCTTCCTCGCCTACGGAACGACGGCGTCCGTGGCTCGGCAGAGCGGCGCGGGCAACCACGCGCGGGCGATGCGCAACGGCGTGGACGGCATCTGGCTCGCCCTGGCCATCGGCGCCGCGCTCATCGCCTTGGGCTGGCCGCTCGCGCCCGCCATGGTGGACCTGTTCGGCGCCGGCCCCGACCAGGCCGAGCAGGCCGTGACGTACCTGCGGATCAGCCTGCTCGGCGCGCCCGGCATGCTGGTCGTGCTGGCCGGCACCGGGGTGCTGCGCGGCCTTCGGGACACGGTCACGCCCCTGGTGGTGGCCGTCGGCTCGTTCGCGCTCAACGCGGCGCTCAACGCCTGGTTCGTGCTCGGGCTGCACTGGGGCATCGCCGGGTCGGCCTGGGGCACCACGCTGGCCCAGACGCTGGGCGCCGCCGTCTACCTGGTCGTGGTGGTCAGGGGCGCCCGCCGGCTCGGTACGCCGCTCATGCCCGACCTCGCCGGCGTCCGCCAGGCCGGTACGGCCGGGTTCGCCCTGCTCATCCGTACGGTCTGCCTGCGGATCGTGTTGCTCGTGGGCACCGTCGTCGCCACCCGGATGGGCAAGGCGGAACTGGCCGCGTACGCCATCGCCGGCCAGGTGTGGAACCTGCTCGCCTTCGCCCTCGACGCCATCGCGATCGCCGGCCAGGCCATCACCGGCCGCTCGCTCGGCGCCGGGGACACGGCCGCCACCAGGGCCGCGACCAGGCGCATGACGCAGTGGGGCCTGTGGTCGGGCCTGGCGCTCGGCGTGCTGGTGGTGGCGGCAAGGCCGCTGCTGCCCGGCCTGTTCGGCGCCGACCCGGCGGTGACCGGCGAGCTCCTGGCCGTGTTGTGGCCGGTCGCGCTGTTCCAGCCGATCTGCGGGGTGGTGTTCGTGCTGGACGGCGTGCTCATCGGCGCCGGCGACCAGCGTTACCTGGCCTGGGCCGGGGTGTGGACGACGCTGGCGTACCTGCCCGCCGCCTTCCTGGCCTCCGGGTTCGGCCTGGTCGCGCTCTGGTGCGCGCTCGGGGTGTGGATGGTCGCCCGGCTGATCACCCTCGGCCGTCGCGCGGCCGGCACGGCGTGGCTCGTGACCGGAGCGTAGCCGACCCGACCTGCCGCGTTACCCCCGCGGACGGCCTGCGGCCGCGTCACCGTAACCGTCCCGTGCTTGCCCGTCGTCCGAGTGGTGAGACAGAGTGGGCGAGTTCCCAGAGCGGGGTGTTCCGTGTCCACGATTCTGCGACGACTGCCACCGTCAGACGCGACCGGCCTGCGCACCGGCGCCCGCCACAGCCTGGCCGAGGTCTACCGCCCGGCCGACCTCGTGGTTCTCGGGCTCGGCGTGATGATCGGCGCGGGCATCTTCAGTGTCGCCGGCGAGCAGGCCCACACCACGGCCGGTCCCGGCGTGATCCTCTCGTTCATGATCGCCGGTATCGCGTGCCTGCTCGCGTGCCTGTGCTACGCCGAGTTGTCGTCCACGATGCCGACCTCGGGCAGCGCCTACACCTTCACGTACGTCATCTTCGGCGAGGTCTGGGCGTGGGTCATCGGCTGGGCGCTGATCCTTGAGCTGCAGTTCGCCGCGGCGGTGGTGGCCAGGGCGTGGGCGGCCATCGCGGTCAAGGCGGTCACCAACTTCGGCGTACGGGTGCCGATGGCCGACTCCGTGGAGAACATCCTCGTCCTGGTCATCCTGGTGCTGCTCACGGGCATCGTGGCCCTCGGCGCCCGGATCGGCCTGCGAGCCCTGTGGATCATGGTGTCGGCCAAGCTGCTGGCCATCGGAGCGGTCATCGTCGTGGGCCTGGCCCACATCGACGTGGCCAACTTCGGCGACTTCTACGTCCCGTCCAAGACCCTGTCCGTACGCCCCCAGACCGTCATGGAGGTCTTCTCCGGGCAGAGCATGGCCTTCGGCTGGTTCGGCATCTTCGCCGCGGCCTCGGCCATCGCGTTCGCGTACATCGGCTTCGACATCGTCGCGACCTCGGCCGAGGAGAGCGTGAACGCGCCCAAGTCCGTCCCCAAGGGCATGATCCGCAGCCTGGTGATCACCACGGTCATCTACCTCGCGGTCGCGCTGGTCATGGTGGGCATGGTCTCGTACACGAAGATCACCGGGGACGCGCCGCTGTCCAGCGCGTTCCGTGCCGTGGGCGTCGACTGGATGGTGCACGTCATCGACGCGGGAGCGGTGCTCGGGCTGACCACCGTGATCCTCGTACTGATCGTGGGACAGACGCGGGTGCTGTTCTCGATGGCCCGCGACGGGCTGATCCCGCGCGGGCTGGCCGCGGTCAGCCGCAGGTACCACACGCCGTCGCGGGTGACGCTGGTGATCGGGTTCATCGCGATCGTGCTGGCCGAGTTCGTGCCGGTGCTCACCATGCAGGAGCTGGTGGTGCTCGGCACGCTGTTCGCGTTCCTGTTCGTGGCGGCCGGGGTGATCGTGATGCGCCGCCGCATGCCACACCTGGAGCGCGGCTTCCGCGTGCCGCTCTCGCCGCTGCTCCCGGCGCTCTCGCTGGTCGCCACGCTCTGGCTGATGCTCAACCTGCGCGTGCTCACCTGGGCGTGGTTCATCCTGTGGATGGCCTTCGGCGTCCTGGTCTATCTCCTGTACGGCCGCCGCCACAGCCTGCTCGCCGCCCCGCGGGACACCCCGGCCGAACCCGGCCGGGGCCGCCACCGCCGCTAGAGCCGCCCGGAATCGAGCACGCTGCGCAGGAACTCCCTGGTCCGCGGCTGCTCCGGCGAGGCGAAGATCTTCTCGGGCGAGCCCTTCTCCACCAGCACCCCGCCGTCGAGGAAGCACACGGTGTCGGAGATGTCGCGGCAGAAGCTCATCTCGTGGGTGGTCAGGATCATCGTCATGCCCGACTCCTTGAGCTCCCTGATGATCCCCAGCACGTCCAGCACCAGTTCGGGGTCGAGCGCCGAGGTGACCTCGTCGAGCAACATCAGCCTCGGCTGCATGGCCAGCGCCCGGATGACCGCGACCCGCTGCTGCTGACCACCCGAGAGCTGGTCGGGGTACGCGCCGGCCTTGGCCGCCAGGCCGAACCTGGCCAGCAGCTCGCGCGCCTCCTCCTCGGCCTGCGCCTTGGGCGTCTTGAGCACCTGACGGGGCGCGAGCGTGACGTTGTCGAGCACGGTCATGTGCGGGAACAGGTTGAACGCCTGGAACACGATGCCGAGCCGCTTGCGTACGTCGTCCGCGTCCACGCGGGGGTCGGTGATCTCCTGGCCGTCGAGGTGGATCGAACCGTCGTCCACGGTCTCCAGCAGGTTCACGCAGCGCAGGAGCGTGGACTTGCCCGATCCGGACGGGCCGATCAGGCTGACCACCTCGTGCGGCTGCACCTCAAGGTCGATCCCGCGCAACACGCTGTGGCCGTGGAAGTTCTTCCACACCCCTTCGATGGTCAGCAGGCTCATGCGCCACGCCTCCTGCGCGTACGGGCGGCCAGATGGTCGGTGAACCTGGCTATCGGGATCGTGAGCAGGATGAACAGCAGCGAGGCGACCAGGTAGGGGGTGTAGTTGAACTTGCTCTGGACGATGATCTGGGCCTGCCTGAGCGCCTCCAGCGGCCCGATGGTGGCCACCAGCGCGGTGTCCTTCTGCAGCGAGACGAAGTCGTTGAGCAGCGGCGGCACGACCCGGCGGGTGGCCTGCGGGAGCACGACGAACCGCATGGTCTTGACGTGGCTCAGGCCCAGCGAACGGGCGGCCGCGACCTGGCTGGGGTGCACCGACTCGATGCCGGAGCGGAACACCTCGGCCACGTACGCGCCGTACGACAGCGTCAGCGAGATCACGCCCAGCGTCGCCAGGTCCGTCGGGATGCCCTGCAACCGCAGTGCGGGCAGCCCGAACCCGACGAGGTAGATGACCAGGATCGTCGGCACGCCGCGGAAGACGTCGGTGTAGAGCGTGGCCAGGGCCCTGATCGGGAAGAACGCGGGCGCGGTGATGCCCCTGGCCAGCGCCACCAGCAGCCCGACGATCAGGATCAGCGGCTCGGCGATCAGGAACATCTTGATGTTGAGCAGGAAGCCGTCCAGCACCTCGGGCAGCGCCTTGACGAACCACTCGGGCGAGAAGAACGACTCCCGCACCCGGGGCCAGCCGGGCGAGTTCGTGGCCAGAACGACGACCAGGACGACGAACACGATCGTCGAGGCCGTCGCGATCGAGGCCGAGCGGCGCGCCCGCGACCTGCGGACCCGCTCGCGCTCAAGCTGCCGCTGCGAGGGGACGTACTCGCTCACGGGCTTACTGGTCGGGCTCACGACAGCTCGGGCGCGCCCGCCGCCGAACCCAGCCACTCCTGCTCGATCTTCGCCAGCTCACCCTTCGACTTCAGGGAGTCGACGGCCTTGTCGACGCAGGGCTTGAGCGCGCTGCCCTTCTCCATGACCAGCCCGAACTCCTCCGGCGTGCCGCCGGTCGAGCTGAACTGACCGACGATCTTGGAGTTCTCCACCTGGGCGGCCGTGACGTAGAACGCGGTGGGCAGGTCGACGACGATGGCGTCCACCTGCTTGTTCTTCAGCGCGTTCACGGCGTCGACCTGGTCGTTGTAGACGTTGGGCTCGGCGGTCGGCTTGACGACCTCCTTGACGCCGGCCAGCGACGTCGTGCCGACCTGGACGCCGAATTTGGCGTCCTTCAGCTCGGCCACGCTCTTCGCCTCGGCGAACTTACTGCCCTTGATCGCCACGACGGCCTGCTTGACCGTGTAGTAGCCCTTGCTGAAGTCGACGGCCTTGGCGCGGTCGGGGTTGATCGAGACCTGGTTGACGTCGAAGTCGAACTGCTTGGCCCCCGGCGCGAACGCCGAATCGAACTTGACGGTGCTCCACTGCACCTCGGTCCGGTCGAACCCGAGCTCGCCGGCCACCGCGAACGCCACCGCGCTCTCGAACCCCTGCCCGTTGTTCGGGTCGTCGTCCTTGAACCACGGCTCGTAGGCCGGCTTGTCGGTGCCGACGGTCAGCTTGCCCGCGTTGACGAGCTTGAGCTGCTCCTTGGCGCAGGCGGCGGCGGTGGACGAGCCGGTCGCCGTGGCCGGGCTCGCCGGCTGGTCCGCCGGGGCACATGCGACGGCCCCTACCGCGAGCACACCGATCGCGAGCAGCATCGAGGAACGGGCCATGGCAGAGCCTCCAGGGGGAACGCACACACAAGAACGCAGGCATTCTACGCGGCCCGAATAGGAAATAAGTGCGCAGGTCACCACGGCCGTCGGCCACACCCCGGCCGGCGTCGCGGCGTCCCGCCGCAGAAGGGCCGGCGAGCGTGCCACCCGGCCGGCCCCCGAACACGAAAAAGCCCCTCTCCGCGAGGAGAGGGGCCTGATCAGCCGTTGTCAGCCGGCCACGACGTCGACGTCGACGGACGCCGACACCTCGGGGTGGAGCTTGACGGTGATCTTGTGCGACCCGACGCTCTTGATCGGGTTGCGGATCTCGATGCGACGGCGGTCGAGGACCGGACCACCGGCGGCCTTGACGGCGTCGGCGATGTCGCCCGTGGTGATCGAGCCGAACAGCCGGCCCGAGTCGCCCGCGCGCGTGGTCAGCCGCACGCGCAGGGCGCCGAGCTGGCCGGCGACCTCCTTGGCGGTGCCGATGTCGCGGATCTCGCGAGCGTCGCGAGCCTTCTTGATGGTCTCGATCTGGCGCTCGGCGCCACGCGTCCAGCGCATGGCGTAGCCGCGCGGGATGAGGTAGTTACGGCCGTAGCCGTCCTTGACCTCGACGACGTCGCCAGGGGCGCCGAGGCCGGAGACCTCGTTGGTGAGGATGAGCTTCATGTCGACAGACCTCCTTAGCGCGCGGTGCTCGTGTAAGGCAGCAGAGCCACCTCACGGGCGTTCTTGATCGCGGTCGCCACGTCGCGCTGGTGCTGGGTGCAGTTGCCCGTCACCCGGCGCGCACGGATCTTGCCGCGGTCGGAGATGAACTTCCGCAGCAGCGCCGTGTCCTTGTAGTCGACGTATGAGATCTTGTCGTGGCAGAACAGGCAAACCTTCTTCTTGGGCTTGCGCAGTGCCGGCTTAGCCATCGTGGTGCTCCTCTCAGAGCCCCGCCTTTCGGGCGGGAATGGACTCGGGCTTGTGGACAGGTGTTAGAAAGGCGGTTCGTCGCTGAAGTCGTTGCCGCCGAAGCCGCCGCCCTGGTTTCCGCCGCCACCGCCGCCGAAACCACCGCCGCCGCCGCCACCCTGGGACGGGGCGGGCGTGGCAGAGGCCCACGGGTCGTCGGCGGGGCCGCCGCCGAAGCCGCCACCGCCGCCCCCGCCCTGGCGGGAGGTGCGGTTGACCTTGGCGGTGGCGTTGCGCAGGGACGGGCCGACCTCGTCGACCTCGACCTCATAGACCGTGCGCTTCTCGCCTTCCTTGGTCTCGTAAGACCTTTGCTTGAGCCGCCCCTGCACGATGACCCGCATGCCACGCTGGAGGCTCTCGGCGGCGTTCTCGGCCGCCTGCCGCCAAACGTTGCAGGTCAGGAAGAGGCTCTCGCCATCCTTCCACTCGTTGGTCTGACGATCCATGAACCGCGGAGTGGACGCGATGCGGAATCGAGCCACCGCTTGACCCGTCGGGGTGAAGCGCAGCTCCGGGTCGTCGACAAGATTGCCGACGATGGTGATTACGGTGTCGCCTGCTGCCATGGCTAGCGCTCGCCTTCCTGCACGCCTTCGCTGGGATACGGCTCAGAGTACGGGTGTTCTCCGACAAAAAGCCGGTGGTCAACAACAAACCCGCTCGTCGGCCCGTCACTCCGCCGTCGTCCTCCGATGAGGACCACGGCGGCGGTCCGCTTCACGGCTTTCCTGTTGTTAGTGCACGTCCGGGCGCAGGACCTTGGTACGCAGGATGCCCTCGTTGAGGTTCATCTGCCGGTCGAGCTCCTTGACCGTCGCGGGCTCCGCGGACAGGTCGATGACGGCGTAGATGCCTTCCGACTTCTTGTCGATGTCGTAGGCAAGGCGGCGACGGCCCCAGACGTCGACCTTCTCCACGGTGCCGCCGTCGTTGCGGACCACGGTGAGGAACTGGTCGAGGGACGGCGCGACAGTGCGCTCATCGAGCGAAGGGTCCAGAATGACCATTACTTCGTAACGACGCATGCGGGACTCCAACCTCCTCTGGACTCTTGCGGTCACGACACTCTGCCGTGACAGGAGGACGCTGACGTTTGGGCCGCGGCGCCCCATTTCGGCGCCCCGGGGCGATGGGTCACCCATCACAACGCAGCGCTGCCCAGGTTACCAGCCGCGAGTAGGTGGGAAGGCATGTAGGAAACCAAGGGGGTGGTGGCTGTGCCACATGTGCTTCATCCCTCCGAAAGGGAGCGGTTCAGGCTCACGCTCAACACCGACGGGCGCTCTCACCCGGTGGAGAACGGCCTGGCGGTCGCGACGCTGGCGTGCGGTCTCGTGGCATTCGTCGCCACATTCTTCCCCGCCGCCCACATGATCTCGTCCTGGCTCGGCACGCTCGGGTTCGGGGTCGGTCTCTTCTCGCAGTACATCTCGGTGACCACGCCTCAGCGTTCGGTCAACATCGTCGGTCTCGTGGCCTCGTTCGTGGGGGCCGTGCTCGGCATCGCCCACGGCGGCTTCCTGCCCTACCCGTGACCTGTCCCGCCTGCGGCGGACGGCCCCGGTGAACGCCGGGGCCGTCGGCTATATGGGCTCACCTGCCGATGTGCAGGTCGATCCCGAGCAGGACCAGGAACCAGAGGAACACCGCGAGCAGGGCCTCGGCGACGTCCCGGAGGAGACCCGGGGTGATGTAGTCGTGGATCCAGGCGACGTAGATCCCGATGATCACGTAGACGAATAAGATCAGCGCCCGCAGCCGCCAGCGTGTCATGTGCGTTCTCCTTGGGGTAGGGGGTGCTCGGCGACTTCCCCGGTGCGGTACCGGCAAACGGATAAGCTCCTTGACATGCTGCGTATCGGAGCCCACGTCGACCAGGACGATCCCGCCGCTCACGCCGGGCGGGTCGGGGCGGAGGTCGTGCAGTTCTTCCTCGGCGACCCCCAGGGCTATGACAAGCCGGTGTTGCCGGCCAAGCCGGTCGAGGGCGTCGACATCTACATCCACGCCCCCTACCTGATCAACGTCGCCACGACGAACAACCGCATCAGGATCCCCAGCCGCAAGCTGCTCGAACAGCACCTGAAGGCGGCGGCGGGGCTCGGCGCGAAGGGCCTGGTCGTGCACGGCGGCCACGTCAACAAGAGCGACGACCCGCAGGTGGGCTTCGACAACTGGCGCAAGGTGTTCGAGCGCATGGAGTGCCCGATCCCCGTGCTCATCGAGAACACCGCGGGCGGCGGCAACGCGATGGCCCGCAAGCTGGAGCGCATCGCCCGGCTGTGGGACGCGCTCGACGGCTTCGACGTGGGCTTCTGCCTCGACACCTGTCACGCGCACGCGGGCGGCGAGGAGCTGGTCGACCTGGTCGACCGGGTCAAGGCCATCACCGGCCGCATCGACCTCGTCCACTGCAACGACTCGCGCGACGACTTCGACTCCGGCGCCGACCGGCACGCCAACCTGGGCCAGGGGAAGATCGACCCCGAGCTGATCCTGGCGGTCTGCCGCGCGGCGGGCGCCCCGGTCGTGGTGGAGACGCCGGGCGAGGGCCAGGCCGACGACATCGCCTTCCTGCGCAAGAACCTCTGAACGCGAGAGCCCCCAAGGGAAAACACACAGCCTGTGGATAACTTCCCTGGATTACCGAGGCGAAGAAACGGGTAGAGAGATCACCCCGCCCAGGCGCCCGTGAGGAAGCGGGCCGCGTTCAGATACATGAGCGGCCCGCAGACCATCGCATAGAGGACAAGCACCCACGGTTTCCTGGTCGCCACCTTCGCGACCAGGACCCACAGCGGGAACCACAGCAGCAGCGAACGCGGGATCGACAGGTAGTACGCCGACGTCATCAGCGCCGCGGCCTGCAACCCGCAGTAGGCGGCCTCACCCCACCTGCGCAGCGCCAGCAGCCACACCAGCACGCCCACCGCCAGCACGGCGGCAGCGATCTCCATCCGGAAGGCCACCGCGAAGTCGTCACCGCCCATGGCCGACTGCCAGGTCGTCCGCCACGCCTCCCACGGCCAGGCGAAGTCGCGTCCCCAGCCGGCCTCCTGCGCGTGCTTCCAAGCCAGCCAGTCGCCCGACCTGCGGTAGTGGTAGAACGAGTACGCCACCAGCGGAAGGAACGGCACCACCAGCCATCCGGCCCGCCGCCACGACTCCTTGCGCCTGACGAACTCCACGACCAGCGCGACCGCCAGGAACAGCCCGGTGATCCGCACGCACGACGCCCCCGCCGCCAGCAGCACCGCCTCCGGCCAGCGTCCCAGCCGGGCGGCCAGCCACGCGGGGATCGCGAAGGCCAGGAACAGCGGCTCGCTGTATCCCGCGGCCAGGAACACCGCCATCGGGAACAGCAGCAGCGCCAGCACCGCCATCCAGCCGGTCGCGCCCTCGAACTCGGCCAGCCTGGCCAGCGCGACCATGGCCACCGCCCCGGCGACCAGCGAGACCAGCAGCCCGCTCGCCGCCCAGTCGGGCACCACGAGATGCACCGCCCGCAGCGCGACCGGCAGGCCGGGGAAGAACGCGGGCAGGCCGTCGTCGTGCGGCTTGCCCGGTTCGCCGTCGTAGCCGTACTGGGCGATCGTGATGAACAGGCCGGCGTCCCATTGACGCCATTTGCCGGCGTACTCGGCGAAGGACACGCCGAGCAGCGTCGACACCAGGAGCCCGGTCCGCGAGCCGAGCCACAACAACAGCGCGTCCCGGGCGGCCGAGCGGGTGATCATCGCGTCGTCAGGACGAATCGGTCGGGAGCGTCGTCGAACACCCCGCCGGCCTGGTCGTCGACGCCGTCCTGGCGTACGACGTCCCGCTCCGGACGCAGGATGTCACGGACGACGAACGCCATCATGATCGCAATGGTGATCACCCGCCCCCAGACCGCGGTGAAGTACGTGTCGTCCTCGATGCCCAGGTCGTTCCTGCTGAGAGGCGGCTGGGAGAGCAGGTAGAGCCAGATCGCCGCGAAGTACCAGACCTCGGCGAGCTGCCACAACACCAGCGGCTTCCACCTGGGCCTGGCCAGCACCGCGAACGGCACCAGCCACAACACGAACTGCGGCGACCACACCTTGTTCGTCATCATGAACGCGGCCAGCGCGAGGAAGCAGATCTGCGCCAGCCTGGGCCGGCGCGGCGCGGTGAGCGCCAGCACGGCGATGCCCAGGCACAGCGCGGCCAGCGCCACCATGCCCATCGTGCTGACGTCGCCCTCGCCCAGGATGCCCCAGCCCTTGCGCTGGAAGAACAACCACGGCGATCCCCAGTCGATCCCGCGTTCCTGGGAGAAGACGTAGAAGCGGCGCCAGCCGTCCCAGGCGAAGATCATGAAGGGCACGTTCACCACGAGCCAGGCGCCGGCGGCCGACGCCGCCGACACCAGGAACGGCCGCCAGCGCGCGGTCCGCAGCGTGAGCAGGAACAGCGCGCCGAGGAACATCAGCGGGTAGAACTTGGTCGCGATCGCCAGCCCCAGCAACACGCCCGCGAGCACCTGCCGCCTGCGTGCCCAGGCCAGCAGCATGCCCATCGACAGCGCGCCGGCGACCAGGTCCCAGTTGATGTACGCGGCCAGGATCACCGCGGGCGAGATCGCGTACCAGAGGGCGTCCCACCGCCGGGCGGGCCCGGCCACCGCCGCCATCAGCAGGACGCCGGCCACGAGGCAGATGCCGAGCAGGACGACCGTGATGTCGTAGAACCTGACGGCCTGGGCGACCTGGTCGAACTCCAGCTTCCGCGCGATCCAGGCGATGACCTGCATCACCTCGCCGAGCACCACCGGGTATTCGACCTGCTTGTCGAAGGGCACGTCGGCGAAGTACGGGTTCTGGGTCGCGAGCTGCCGGTCGAAGTACAGCGGGAAGATGTCGGTGTAACAGAAGTTCGTGTACGTCTGGACCTGGTCGTTCCATCCGCCGGTCCGGCAGGGCAGGCGCACCAGGTAGGCCAGGGTGGCCCCCAGGGCCGCGATCAGCCCCAGAGGCAGGTACGGCACAGTACGCGCCACCAAAGGGGCGCGTACCTCGGTGGTCGTCACCACTCCTCGTGCCGGGCGTTCATCGGCCAGGAGCCCGACGGGCGGGAGTCGGGCACCCTGCCGCCCCCGCCGCCGCTCAGGATGCCGTGGTCGTCGGCCTCGGGGATCCCGGTGTCCTGCGAGTCGTCGGACACGTCGCCGTTGTCGTCGTTGCACGGCGCGACGAGGCAGTCCTGCTGGTTGCCGTCGTCGAACGGGTTACCTCCGTCGTCGAGCGGGTTCGTGGCGGTCGGCGTCGGCGTCGGCACCGGGCGCGGCACGATGTTCTCCGGCAGGCCGATGTCGGCCTTCTGCGGGAACTGCTCGATCGGCTTGCCCTCGTGCGCGGCGAGCATGAACCGCCGCCAGGTCGCGGTGGGCGGGCCGGCGCCCTCGAAGCCGAGCGAGATCTCCTCGGCCGTGGTGTACTTGTTGTTCGGGCCGTACTTCCCCTTCGACTTGCCGCGGGGGGTCTCCGGGCAGTTGGAGTGCTCCGGCTGGACGATCTTGCCCTTCTTCGTCACGCACCGCTCGCGGTAGAACCCGACCGCCGTCGAGATCTGCGGCGTGTAGCCGACGAACCAGGCTTCCTTCTCGTTGTTGTTGGTGCCGGTCTTGCCGGCCGCGGGCCGGTTGCCGAGCCCCTGGCCGTGCGCGGTGCCGCTCCTCAGCACCTCCTGCATGGCGACCGTCGCGTCGGCGGCCACCTCGGCGTCGATGACCCTGGTCGAGGTGCGCTGCTCGGGGTAGACGACCTGCTTGTTGAGCCTGACGTCCTGCACCACGTGGTACTTGGTGTACTTGCCGCCGTTGGCGAAGATCGAGTACCCGGCGGCCTGCTCGACCGGCTTCACCAGGGCGCTGCCGATGGCGAACTGGAAGTGGTGGTCCTTGACATCCTGCTCCATGCGGCCCTGGTCGAACCCGGCGGACTCCACCAGGTCCTTCACGTCGTCGAGCTGGTTGGGCAGCTTGAACGCCATCGACACGTACGCGGTGTTGACCGACTGGGCCGTGGCCTTGATCACGTCGACGGACGGGCCGACGTTGTGGCTGTTGCGGAAACCGCCGGTCTGCTGGCCGGGGATGACCTTCGGCACGGTCTCGTTGCCCGGCACGTAGCTCTTGAGCGAGTAGCCGGCCTGCAACCAGGCCGCCAGCACGTACGGCTTGAACGCCGACGCGGCCTGCTTGCGCGCGTCGAAGGGCTCGTTGAAGGGATCGGTGATGAAGTCGGAGCCGCCGTAGAAGGCCAGGACGCGGCCGTTCTTCGGGTCGACGGCGGCGAGCCCGGCGTGGAACTCCTTGGACATGCTCGCCATCGTGGTCTCGACCGCCGTCTTGGCGGCCTTCATCAGCTTCTCGTCGAAGGTGGAGGTGATCTGGTAGCCGCCGCTCCTGACCATGTCAGGGGTGAGCTTGCGCTGCTTCAGCTCCTCCAGCACCTGCGTGATCATGTATCCGCGCAGGCCGGCGTACTCGTCCTTGGTGTCGGCCTTGCGGGTCTTCGGGAACTTCGCCTTCGCCGGCAGGCCGCCGTACTTGTCCGGCCACTGCTCGGCCATGTACTGGATGGTCGTGGTCCACCGTTGGCGCAGGCCGGGGTCGTCGGGGCCCCAGCTCGGGCGCTGGATGCGGGCGGCCAGGTAGGCGCCCTGCTCGGGGGTCAGGTCCTTGGCGTGGACGTTCTTGCCGAAGTAGGCCTGCGAGGCGGCCTCGACACCGTAGGCGAGGCCGAAGTTCACGGTGTTGAGGTATCTGGCGAGGATCTCTTCCTTGCCCAGCGTCTGGTTGAGCTTGACCGCGACGAAGATCTCCTTGAGCTTGCGCTTGACGGAGACCTCCTGGCTGAGGCCGTCGTAGTAGCCGCGGGCCATCTGCTGGGTGATGGTCGAGGCGCCCTGGAGCTGCTGGCCGGTCGCGGTCATCCACACCGAGCGGGCCATGCCGGAGATGGAGACGCCGGAGTCCTCGTAGAAGGTCTTGTTCTCGATGGCGACCGTGGCGTCCTTGACGGTGTCGGCCATCTTCTCGATGCCGATGGTCTGCCGGGGCACGCCGAGCTTGGCGATGACGGTCTTGCCGTCGCGGTAGTAGAGCGTGCTCTGCTGCGCCACCGCCGACGCCTGCGTGCCCTCGGGCACCGGCGTGAGGGAGTACGCGACCATGATCATGCCGAAGATGCCGGCCGCCAGCACGACCACGCTCGCCACAACGATCTTCCAGCTCGGCACGAACCGGCGCCAGCCGCTGCGCCCGCCCTTGGCCGGCTCCTCCGGCGGGCCGGGCGGACTGGGCGGGCCGGGCGGACCGCCCTGACCGCTTGCCCGGCGCGAGCGCCTGGGCGGCGCGTCGCTGATCATCGTCTCCTGGTTGCTCACCGAGCGGGTGTCCTGCCGCTCCTGCCGCGCCCGCGAGCGGGTGCGCGGCGGCAGCTCCTCGCGCCCCTGCGGCGCCCTCTGGGGCTGCGGCCCGGAGGCGGGATCGTTGTACGGCTGCGCGTTCATCGCGCCGGTCTGCTCGTAGGCGGCTTCAGGACGACGCGGCGACTGCGACGCACCCCAGTCGGAGTCGCCGGTTTGCGGAGGAGAACCTGGGGGCACAGAACGGGATGAGTTGGAGCGACGGCGCCTTCCCGGGCGGGCCGTCCCCTCATTCATGCTGTTACTCACACGTCCTCGCATCGTCGTCGGATCAAAACGGCGTATGGGCGTGAGGTGACTCGCCGCCCTCGGTGTTCACGGTTGGCCGACGAGGTCTGGCGGTCCGTTGCCGAGGACGAACGAGACCGTCAGGTGGTTCCAGGAACAACCTTGGCAGACCTCGACGACGTACACCCGGAACTCATCGTAATCATGGGCCATTTCGACAAGCTCTGACGTGACCTTTGCCTGACCGGCATGCCGCCCGAGCGAATCGCCGTAGACATAGGTCACGTTGGTGACGTTCTCCTTCTCGCACACCGGGCAGAGACGTTCGGTCGATTCGCCGAACACGCGGGCGGCCCGAAGGAGGTACGGCTGTGCGTCACAGAGGTCACCGCGCGAAGCACGGCCCGCCTTCAGGGAACGGACCGCTGACCGCTTGGCGAGGCCGTAGTCCACCACCCTCCGCTGTGACCACATGAGCGCCAGACTACGGCGTTTTACCGATTCATCCCAACGGCTTGGCAAATCCTTTGATTGCGGCCATATAGCGAATCGACGTATCCTCAGGATGTATCGACTCGATACATCGACGCGAGAGGAGGCGGTTCCAGTGGCCAGCGGACAGGGCAGAGTTCTGGAACTGGCCGTGCTCGGGTCGCTGCACGAACAGCCGCTACACGGCTATGAGCTGCGCAAACGGCTCAACGCCCTGTTGGGCATGTTCCGTGCGTTCTCCTATGGATCGCTGTACCCCTGTCTGCGATCACTTCTGGCCCAAGGGCTCATCGTGGAGGAGCAGCCCGCTCCCGCCACGATGGTCGGCGGCCGGTCGAAAATCGTCTACAAGCTGACCGCCGAGGGCAAGGAGCGGCTCCAGGAGCTGCTGACCCAGGCCGGCCCGTCAGCCTGGGAGGACGAGAGTTTCGGTGTGCACTTCGCCTTCTTCAGGCACACGGAGGCCGAGGTGCGCCTGCGCATCCTCGAAGGCCGCCGCAGCCGCCTGGAGGAGCGCCTCGACAGCGTGCGCACGGCGCTGGCCCGTACCAGGGAAAGGCTCGACAGCTACACGCTGGAGCTGCAGCGCCATGGGCTTGAGTCGGTCGAACGCGAGGTGCGTTGGCTGAACGAGCTGATCGCCACGGAACGGCGGGCCTCGGAAGGGCCCGAGAGAGATACCACGTCAACTGATGAGTAAGGGAGCGAGTGCGATGGGTTCGGTTCGCGTGGCCATTGTCGGTGTCGGCAACTGCGCGTCTTCGCTGGTCCAGGGTGTGCACTTCTACAAGGACGCGGACCCGGCCGCACGAGTGCCGGGCCTGATGCACGTGAAGTTCGGTGACTACCACGTAGGCGACGTCGAATTCGTGGCCGCCTTCGACGTGGACGCCAAGAAGGTCGGCCGCGACCTGTCCGAGGCGATCGTCGCCAGCGAGAACAACACCATCAAGATCACCGATGTGCCTCCGACGGGCGTGACCGTGATGCGCGGTCACACCTTCGACGGTCTGGGCGAGTTCTACAGCGAGATCATCGAGGAGTCCGACGAGGCCCCCGTCGACGTGGTCCAGGTGCTCCGCGAGAACCGGGTCGACGTCCTGGTCTCCTACCTGCCGGTGGGCTCCGAGGAGGCAGACCGCTTCTACGCGCAGTGCGCCCTCGACGCCAAGGTGGCGTTCGTCAACGCACTGCCGGTCTTCATCGCCTCCGACCCCGAGTGGGCGGAGAAGTTCACCGAGGCCGGGGTCCCGATCGTCGGCGACGATATCAAGTCGCAGGTCGGCGCCACGATCACGCACCGCGTGCTGGCCAAGCTGTTCGAGGACCGCGGCGTCGAGCTGCTGCGCACGTACCAGCTCAACTTCGGCGGCAACATGGACTTCATGAACATGCTGGAGCGCAGCCGGCTCCAGTCGAAGAAGATCTCCAAGACGCAGTCGGTCACCTCGCAGATCCCCCACGAGATGGGCAAGGCCGACGTGCACATCGGCCCGTCGGACCACGTGCCGTGGCTCGACGACCGCAAGTGGGCGTACGTGCGCCTTGAGGGCCGCTCGTTCGGCGACACGCCGCTGAACCTGGAGTACAAGCTGGAGGTCTGGGACTCCCCCAACTCGGCCGGCATCATCATCGACGCCGTGCGCGCCGCCAAGATCGCCCTCGACCGGGGCATCGGCGGCCCGATCCTGTCGGCGTCGTCGTACTTCATGAAGTCGCCGCCGGAGCAGTACTCCGACGACGAGGCCCGCGAATACGTCGAGAAGTTCATCAGGGGCGAGGTCGAGCGCTAGCCGTCGGCCCCTCGCCCCGGCGGCTCAGCCGCGCGCGGCGGGGGGCAGTTGGTCGTCCGGGGCCGGCTGCCAGGCCATCGGGTCGGAGCCCAGCTCGACGAGCAGCGGAACCTGCTCCCTGCACCACGGTGAGATCGCCAGCAGGCCGCTCTGCACGCCGTCGGCGAACTCCTTCCACGGCATCCAGCGCACCTCCCCCACCTCTTCGGGGTTGGGCGCCGCCGGGGTGTCGACCGTGACGCGATAGACCGGGCACAACTCGTGCTCGACGATGCCGTTGCCCATCACGGCGCGGTAGGAGAAACCGGGCAGCATGAGGTCGGCGCGGCCGGCGTCGAGGCCGAGTTCGTAGGAGAGCCGGCGGATGACCGCCCGGTCGAGCGGCTCGCCGGGCAGCGGGTGGCCGCAGCAGCTGTTGGTCCAGACGCCAGGCCAGGTGATCTTGTGGTCGGCCCGCCTGGTGAGCAGCACGCGGCCTTCCGGATCGAAGACATAGCTGGAGAAGGCAAGGTGGAGCGGGGTCTCCCGGCCGTGCACCGACCGCTTGGGCGCGGTGCCGAGCGCGTGGCCCTCGCGGTCGACCAGCACAACGTGTTCCTCAGTCGTCACGCTTCGAAGCGTACGAGATCCCCGCACACCTGCGTAACCCATAGGACACCTGCCGCGCCGGCCTCGGGCGCATCCTACGCGGACGGCACCCGGCTAGGCTGACGGGGTGTCATTCGTCGCCGATCTCCGCGTCGTCCTCCAAGGCCGCGACTTCCGACGGCTGTTCCGTACGCGGCTGGTCTCCCAGTTCTCCGACGGGATCTTCCAGTTCGGCGTCACGAACTTCGCCTTCTTCAGCCCGGAGAAGCAGACGACGGCCCTGGCCGTGGCCGCCGGGCTGGCTGTGCTGTTCCTGCCGTACAGCGTGCTCGGGCCGTTCGTCGGGGTGTTCATCGACCGGTGGTCGCGCCGGCAGATCCTCGTGGTCGCGCCCTTCGTACGCGGAGGGCTGTTGCTGGTCGCCGCCGCGCTGGTCGCCTCCGACGTGCCCGACCCCGTCTTCTACGCCGCCGCGCTCGGCGTGCTGGGGGTCAACCGGTTCTTCCTGGCCGCGCTCGGAGCCTCGCTGCCGCACGTCGTCCCGGCCGACCGGCTGATGGCGGCCAACGCGGTGACGCCGACCTGCGGCACCGTGGCCACGTTCGTCGGCGTGGGCGCCGGGTTCCTGCTGCGCGAGGTCTTCGGCGACACCGACCAGGGCATCGGGCTGCTGCTGGTCGTCTCGGGCGTGATGTTCGGGACGAGTGCCCTGGTCGCCAGGACCATGGATCGCGCCCTGCTCGGCCCCTCCTACGACCCCGACCGCCCCCAGGCCCGCGATGCCCTGCGCAACGTGGTCGTGGGCCTGATCGACGGCGCCAGGCACCTGGCCCACCGCCGCGACGCCGCCGCCACCATGGGCGCGATGGCCGCCCACCGTTTCCTCTACGGCATGGCCACCGCCCTCGGCATCATCCTCTACCGCTACTACTTCACCGACGGCGACCCCGACGCCGCCCTTCGCGGTATCGGCCTGGTGGTGGCCACCTCCGGCTTCGGCTACTTCCTCGCGGTGATCATCACCCCGTACGCGACCGAGCGGTTCGGGATCGGCACCTGGGTGGTCATCGCGCTGTCGTCGGCCGGCGTGCTGGCGGGCGCGCTCGTCCTGCCGTTCCAGACGTGGGGGTTGCCGATCGCCGGGTTCGTGCTGGGCGTCGCCGGCCAGAGCGTCAAGATCTGCGCCGACACGACCGTCCAGCGCGACGTCGAGGACGCCTATCTGGGCCGCGCCTTCTCCCTCTACGACATGCTCT
This sequence comes from Nonomuraea spiralis, assembly GCF_014648435.1. Taxonomy (GTDB): domain Bacteria; phylum Actinomycetota; class Actinomycetes; order Streptosporangiales; family Streptosporangiaceae; genus Nonomuraea; species Nonomuraea spiralis. The sequence goes on along the minus strand of NZ_BMRC01000004.1, from coordinate 428,280 downwards.
TCAACGGCATGTACGTGCTGGCCGCCGCGCTCTCGGCCGCGATCCTGCCGCCCAACGGCAAGTCGTACCTGGCCGTCGTGATCATCACGGTGGGCTACCCCGTCGCGGCGCTCGTCTACCGGATGGTCACGACGTCGTCGTCACGCTCCCAGGTCGTTTGACCTCGCCCAGTCGAGCAGCGCCTCGGTGGCCGCCTCCTTGCCGAGCACGCCCTTGTCCAGCCTGAGGTCGAGCAGGAACTTGTACGCCTGGCCCACCACGGGCCCCGGCCCGACGCCGAGGACGGACTGGATCTCGTTGCCGTCGAGCTCGGGCCGCATCTTGGCCAGCTCCTCCTCCTCGGCGAGCCTGGAGATGCGCTCTTCGAGCTGGTCGTAGGTGCGCGACAGCGCCGCCGCCTTCCGCTTGTTGCGGGTGGTGCAGTCGGCCCTGGTCAGCTTGTGGAGCCGGTCGAGCAGGTGGCCGCCGTCGCGCACGTAGCGGCGCACGGCGCTGTCGGTCCACTCGCCCGTGCCGTAGCCGTGGAAGCGCAGGTGGAGCTCGACCAGACGGGAGACGTCGGACACGACGTCCTTGGGGAACTTCAGCTCGGTCATGCGCTTCTTGGTCATCTGCGCGCCGACGACCTCGTGGTGGTGGAACGACACCCGGCCGCCGGTCTCGTGACGCCGGGTCTTGGGCTTGCCGATGTCGTGCATGATCGCGGCCCAGCGCAGGATCCGGTCGGGCTTGCCGTCCTCCTCCTGCGCGATGGCCTGGTCGAGGACGGTCAGGCTGTGCTCGTAGACGTCCTTGTGGCGGTGGTGCTCGTCGATCTCCAGGCGCAGCTTGGGCAGCTCGGGCAGCACGTGCGCGGCCAGGCCGGTCTCCACCAGCAGGCGCAGGCCCTCGCGCGGGTAGGCGCCGCAGATGAGCTTGTCGAGCTCGTCGCGGATGCGCTCGGCCGAGACGATCTCGATGCGCTCGGCCATCGCGGTCATCGCCGCCAGGGCGGCCCGGTCGACGCTGAAGCCGAGCTGGGAGGCGAACCGCGCGGCCCTGAGCATGCGCAGCGGGTCGTCGGTGAACGAGCTCTCGGGTGTGCCCGGCGTGCGCAGCCGCTTGGCGCGCAGGTCGGTCAGGCCGCCGTAGGGGTCGACGAACTCGTGGCCGGGCAGGCGCACCGCCATCGCGTTGACCGCGAAGTCGCGCCGCTCGAGGTCAGCCTCCAGCGTCTCGCCGTAGGCGACCTCGGGCTTGCGCGACTTGGGGTCGTAGGACTCGCTCCGGTACGTCGTGATCTCGATCAGCCAGTTGCCCTTGCGCAGGCCGACGGTGCCGAAGTCGATGCCGATCGTCCAGACGGAGTCGGCCCAGTCCCTGACGACGTCGAGGACCCTGTGGGGGTTGGCGTCCGTGGTCAGGTCGAGGTCGTTGCCGACGCGGCCCAGCAGGATGTCGCGCACGGGGCCGCCGACGAGCGCCAGCTCGTGCCCGTGGTCGGCGAACAGGCGGCCGAGGTCGTCGGCCACCGGTGCGATCTTGCGGAACAGGTCGTTCATCGCCCGCTGCTGGCTTTCGGTCATTGTTGAGTCGGACAAACCCTGTCGGTCCTTCGATTCCGGAACATATCCCCCGAGCCACATCAGGTCCGGGTTACCGTCGGTCTGGGGACCGTCGGGGGCCATGGAACAGGGCGAGACGGAGGAGGACTTCATGAAGGACGCCCTCGCGATCCACCGCTGGCTCCTCGCACACCAGGTCCATCATGAGATCGTACGCCTTCCGCGCCCCATGACTTGCGCGGAGGAACTGCCGGAGACGGTCTCGTCCACACCCGGCAGGTGCGTCGTGGTCACCGTGTTCGACGTCGCCACCAGGATCGGCGACGAGGTCGTCGTCGCCGTTGTCTCCACCGCGGCTGCCCCGCCGCAGCCGGGGGCCGTCGGCGGCCTGCTCGGGGTACGTCAGGTGCGCCGCGCCCCGGCCTTCCTGGTCAACTCGGCCACCGACTACACCGACGGGCTCGTCTGCCCGTTGCTGCTGCCCGAGTCGCTGCCGGTGCTCATCGACGACCGGCTCGTGGCCGATGACGCACCCGTCTTCACCGCCACCGGAGAACGGCACACCGCGCTCTTCCTTCGTGCGCTCGACCTGCTCACTCTTCTCCGCGGCAAGACGGTGGACCTGCGTGCGCCGAGACCGAGGGGAACACATGGGGCGGTCGCGGCGCGGCACTGAACCCGTACCATTGCGGGCGTGCGTCGTCGTACTCGAGCCCGGGCAGCCGCGTGATCCGTAAGGTCGCGCTGCTCGCCGTGATGTCCGTCGCGTCGCTCGCCCCCCTGGTGGCGGCGGCGCCCAGCTCGGCTGCCACGGTGAAGGTCGCCCGCGAGACGCTCTCCGTCTCCGTCGCGTCGATCACGCCCGACGTCCCGAAGAGCCAGACCGACGTGATCACGTTCACCGGCACGGTCCGCAACGACACCGCCGCCGCGCTGGGCCCCCTCCGCGTACGCCTGCGCTACACGCCGCAGCGTTTCCTCGACCGCGCCGCCATGGCCGCGTACCAAAGCGACCAGAACCCCGCCACGCTGCCCGGCAACGTGTCCCCGAGCTCGGCCATGGACATCCCGGCCCTTGCCGTGGGCGCGCAGGCGACCTGGACGTTCACCGCCACCCCCGTGCAGCTCGGCTACACCGGGTTCGGCGTCTACCCGATCGCCGTCGACGTCGCCCAGAACGGCGTGCCGATCACGACGCAGCGCACGTACCTCACCTATGCCCCGCCCACCACGCCGAAGCTGCCGCGCAACCGGCTCGCCGTCGCCCTGCCCGTCATCGATCAGCCCCACCGGGCCACCGACGGGGACACGTTCGTCGACGACAAGCTGAGCCAGTCGCTCAGCGGCAAGGGCCGCCTGGCCGACCTGGCCCGCATCGCGCTGGCGGCGCCGAAGAGCGTCACCTGGTTCGTCGAGCCGTCGCTGCTCGACGACCTGAAGACGATGACCAAGGGCTACCAGATCAAGACCAAGGACCGCACCGAGGGCAAACCGGCCAACGACACCGCCGGCGAGTGGCTGTCCACCATGAGCACGGCGCTGGCCGCCTCCCCCGTCGTCGCCACCCCCTACGGCGACCCCGACGTGACGGCCCTGGCCCACCAGGGGCTCGACGCGCTGCCCGGCCGGGCGATCGAGCTGGGCGGCCAGACCGCGCGGGCGCTGCTCAACCGCAACGCGCAGACCTCGATCAACTGGCCGCCCGCCGGCATGCTCGACGCCGACGCGCTCGACCTGCTCTCGGTCGACCCGGGCAAGGTCACCACCGTCCTGCTCAACTCCACCAACCTGCCGCCGCAGCCGCCCGTCACGCACACGCCCGACGCGGCCGTCACCCTCGACTCGGTCTCCGGTCCGGTCAAGGCTCTGGTCGCCGACGCCGAGCTGAGCCGGCTGTTCGAGCCGACCACGCCCACGTCGGTCCTGCTCAGCACACAACGCTTCATCGCCGAGACCGCGATGATCGCCGCCGAGCCCGGCCAGGTCACGCCGAGGTCGCTGGTCGTCGCGCCGTCGCGCCGCTGGGACCCCAACCCGACGCTGGTCACCAGCCTGCTGAAGACCGCGGGCAAGCTGCCGTGGTTGTCGATGACCACACTCGACTCGATCAGGCCGAGCAAGGCGTCGGTCCCGCGTGCCGGGCTCACGTACACCGAGCAGGACCGCAAGGAGGAGCTGAGCGCCAAGTACCTGGCCCCCGTCAAGGAGGTCGCCACGCAGGCGCAGCTCACCGCGTCGGTCACGACGCCCAAGGGCCCCTCGGGCTTCGACGCCGCGGTGCTCAGGCTCACCTCCTCGGCCTGGCGCAACAACACCCGCGCCGGCCGCGCGATCACCAAGCTGGTCGGCACGGCCGTCGACGAGCGGATCGGCAAGATCCGGATCACCGACGCGCCGCGCACGCTCGCGGGCAGCAACGGCGTGGTGCCCATCAGCGTGAAGAACTCGCTGGACAAGCCCATCACCCTGCACATCGACGTCAAGTCGAACGACCGGGCCCGGCTGCAGATCCAGCCCATCCCGGACGAGCCGCTGGTGATCGGCGGCAACCAGAGCGGCACGCTCCAGGTGGGCATGATCGCCACCACCAGCGGCGACGCCACCGTCACCGTGCAACTGCGCACGATCGACAACCTGCCCTACGGCAAACCTCAGCGGCTGACCATCCGCACCACCGGCTACACCGGCATCGCCCTGGTCATCGTGGGCGCGGCACTGACGGTGATGCTCGCCGCCGTCGTGACGCGGATCCTGCGCAGGCGCTCGGAGCGACGGCTCGCGCGAGCGGGCAAATCCCGGGAGAGTGAGACCGTATGAGCCGCATGATGCGGGCCAGCGCCATCATGGCGGCGGGCACGATGGTGTCCCGGGTCACGGGGTTCGCGCGCACGATGGTGCTGGCCTACGCCATCGGCACCGCGGCGCTGGGCGACTCCTACAACGCGGCCTACGCGATCCCGTACAGCATCCTCGACCTGCTGCTGCTCGGCGTGCTGAGCAGCGTCGTGGTGCCGATGATCGTCCGGGCGCAGCAGCACGACCCCGACGGCGGCCGCGCCTACGAGCAGCGCCTGCTGACGCTGGCCACCGCCGTGCTGGTCGTGGTGGCCGCGCTCGCCGTGCTGGGCGCGCCGCTGCTCATCGACCTCTACACCGACTGGGACCACGGCACCCCCAAGTTCGACACCGCGGTCATGCTGGCCAGGTTCATCCTGCCGCAGCTCGCCTTCTTCGGGGTCGGCGCGGTCGCGGGCGCCATCCTGAACACCCGCGACCGCTACGGCGCCCCCATGTGGGCCCCGGTGCTCAACAACCTGGTCGTCATCTGCGTCTTCCTGGCCTACGCCGTCGTCGGCAGCGGTTCCGACATCGACGCGGTCACCACCGGCGATCTCGCGCTGCTCGGCCTCGGCACCACGGCGGGCATCGTCGCCCAGGCGATGGTGCTGATCGTCGCGCTCAAGCGGGTGGGGTTCACGTTCACGCCCCGCTTCGACGTGCGCAACGCCCGGCTCGGCGAGATGGGCAGGGCCGGGGCCTGGACCATCGGCTACGTGGTGGTCACGCAGCTCGGGTTCATGCTGACGACCAACCTGTCCAGCTCCGCGGGCAACGCGGTGTCCGGTCACGGCATCAGCGCGTACACGCTGGCGTTCCAGCTCTTCCAGCTTCCGTACGGGATCATCGGCGTGTCGGTGATCACGGCGATGTTGCCGCGCATGAGCCGGGCCGTGGGCGAGGGGCGGCTCGACGACGTGCGCACCGAGTTCGGGTCGAGCGTACGGCTCATCTGCTCGCTCATGGTGCCGGTCTCGTTGCTGCTGATGGTGCTCGGGCCGGCGATCACCGTGCCGATCTACGGCCACGGCGCCAACAGCATCGCCGACGCCGTCTACATCGGGAACGTGTTGCAGGTCTACGGGCTGGCCCTGGTGCCGTTCGCGGTGTTCCAGCTCCTGCTGCGGGTGTTCTACAGCTTCGGCGACACGCGTACGCCGGTGTTCGTGGGCGCCGGGGCGACCGCGGTCAACGCGCTGCTCATGGTGATCTTCTTCGTGCTGCTGCCCGCCCGCTACGCCGTGATGGGGCTGGCGCTCGCGTACGCCATCGCGTACGGGCTGGGCGCGGTCATCGCCTGGATGCTGGCCAGCCGCCGCGTGCACGGCCTGGGCGGCTGGACCGTCGGCATGGCGTTGACGAGGATGTACCTGGCGGCCCTGCCCACGGCCGTGCTGGCGCTGCTCACCGTCTGGGTGGTGACGCAGGTGTTCGGCGGTCTGGGCTTCGTCAACTCGCTGATCGTGCTGGCGGTGGGCGGCGGTCTGGGGCTGCTGCTCTACCTCGCCGTCGCCCACAGGATGCGCATAGCGGAGGTCAACTCACTCGTTGGTATGGTCGCAAGGCGCGTAGGTCGGTAGTAATTGGGAAATCCGCAATATGGACGGTCTTGACCACGACGGCTGACGAGTTTCCCGTTGGCAAAGAACACGGGCGGAATCGACTCGGCACTACCATGGTGCCCGACACGCGCGAATGGAAGCAGGAGGGGCGTGGGCGGATCCACCCGGCAAACCATGCCTACGTGGGACACCACCACGCAGGTGAGTCGAGTCATGAGCACGCCCGATCGGCCTAGCGGAGAGAGCCTGTGAGCACGTCGGCCGTGGAACCCGGCACCCGACTGGCCGAGCGCTTCCGGCTGGAGGACCGCGTCAGCGAGTCCGACGGCGCGACCCTGTGGAAGGCGATCGACGAGATCCTCGCCCGCCCGGTGGCGGTGCACACCTTCGGCCCCGACTTCCCCCGCGTGCACGAGGTCGTCACGGCCGCCCGTGCCGCGAGCCGGCTCACCGACCCGCGTCTGACGCAGGTGTTCGACGCCGCCGAGGACGACGACCACTCCTACGTCGTCAGCGAGTGGGTCACCGGCGAGTCGCTGACCGACCTGCTGTCGGGCGGCCCGCTGGAGCCCGACCGCGCGGCCGGCCTGGTGGCCGAGGCCGCCGAGGCGCTGGCGCACGCCCACGAGGCCAAGCTCTACCACCTGTGCCTGCGCCCGGCCCACCTGGTCTGGACGACCGGCAACACGGTCAAGGTGCTGGGCCTGGCCGTCGACGCGGCGCTGTCCGGCCTCACCACCGACCAGCCGGCCCTCGACGACGCCGAGGGCCTCGGCAGGCTGCTGTACGCCGGCCTGACCGGCCACTGGCCCGGCGACGAGGAGGAGGGCGGCCTGCCCGCCGCTCCGATGATCGACGGCCACTTCTGCTCGCCCCGCCAGGTGACCGCCGGGGTGCCCAACTACCTCGACACGGTCACCGTCCGCGCCTGCCTGCCCGAGTCGCGCAAGGGCCAGGGCGCGCTGGCGAGCCCGTCCGAGGTCGCCGAGGCGCTGGCCGACGTGGCCAGGCCGATGCCGATCGCGATCTCCTACCCCTCGACGCCGGCGGTGGCCTCCGCCTCGCACACCGAGGGCCTCGACATCGCACACCGGCAGCAGCGCACCATGCCGCCCCAGCCGATCATGCCGCGCCGCCCGCCCAACCAGGGTGGCGGCAACGTGCTCAACCGGGTGCTGATGACCCTGGTGGTGCTGCTGGTCATCGCGGCCGTGGGCGTGGGCGCCTGGACGATCGGCCGCAGCCTGGGCGGCCCGGCCACGCCTGAGGCGTCGTCCACCCCCACCACCGGCAAGAGCTCGGCCTCGGCCTCGGCCCAGGCGGTCAAGCCCGACAAGGCCAAGGGTTTCGACCCGCTCGGCGACGACGGTGATGAGAAGTCCGACATCGCCGGGCTGGCCATCGACGGCAAACCCGGCACGGCCTGGACGACCTCCAGCTACGGCAACGCCGAGCTGGGCAACCTCAAGAAGGGTGTCGGCCTGCTGCTCGACATGGGCAAGTCCATGCAGATCAGCGACGTGGTGGCTACGCTGGCCAAGGCCGAGGGGGCGAGCGTCGACCTCAAGGTCGGTGACTCCCCCGATCTCGACTCGCTCAAGACCGTGGCGACCCAGAAGGCCGCCTCGGGCAAGACCACCCTGACTCCCGAGGAACCGGCAAGCGGCCGGTACGTTTTGATCTGGTTTACGCGCGTTCCTGCGGATGCAGGCCAGTTTCGTGGCACCATCTATGAGGTAGTGGTGCATTCTCCCGGATCGGCATAAATCAGGAATCTCTCTTGTGAACTCCCCACCCGAGACACCTTCATCTGCGGAGCGGCCGGCGGTCACAGACGCCGAGCTGCTGACCGCGCACATCAACGGGGATCCACACGCGTTCAGCGAGATCGTCAAACGCCACCGTGACCGCATGTGGGCGGTGGCGCTGCGTACTCTCGGTGACCCTGACGAGGCGGCCGACGCCGTTCAGGACGCGTTCGTCTCCGCATATCGCAAGGCCGCCTCGTTCCGAGGTGAGGCGGCCGTCACCACCTGGCTCCACCGCATCGTCGTCAACGCCTGCCTCGACAGGATGCGGCGCAAGTCCGTCCGTCCGGTCGCCGACGACGAGCTGATCGAGGCGGCCGAGCGGGACAGCCCGCTCCCCGACCAGACCGTCGAGCGTGAGGTCTCGATGGAGGTTTCGGCCGCTCTGAAACTGCTGCCCACCGACCAGCGGGCGGCCCTCGTGCTCGTGGACATGATGGGTTATTCAGTCGAAGACGCAGCTCAAGTGCTTGAGGTGCCGAGCGGCACCGTGAAGAGCAGGTGCGCGCGGGGCCGCGCGAAACTTGCCCCAATTCTTTCGCATCTGCGGAACCGTTCGAACCTCAATCGCGTCTCATCCGCGAAGGGAGCAGAACTTCGTGACGGGTGATACGCACTACGATCTTGAGGTCCTCGCCGAGCTGGCAGAGGATCTCTTGGACGCCGCGACGGCACGCCGGGTCCGCGAGCATCTCGCGGTCTGCGACCCCTGTGGGGAGCTACTGGCAGACCTGGCGGCGGTTCGCGAGGTGCTCGCGGCGACCCCCACACCGGCCATGCCGATGGGCGTCGCACTGCGCATCGACAAGGCGCTGGCCGCCGAGGCGGAGTCCCGCCGCGGTGGTGTCGACCTCGTGGAAGCACCTGACTGGGACAGGCTCATGCGGGACTCCCCGTGGGAGCAGCCGGCGGCGGAGATCCCCGAGCCGGTACGTCTCGGGGTGGTCTCCGACGACGGCACCATCGTCCCGGCCAGGACCAGGTCGTCCAGGCGGCGCCGGTGGGCGATGCCCGCCGTGGCGGCCTCGGCGGCGGCCGCGGTGGTGGTCGGCACGCTGGCGGTCTCGGGCGGGTTGCTGGCGGGCGGCAGCGGGCCGGGCGGTTCGCCCGGTTCCTCCACGGCGGCGCAGCCAGCGCCCCCGTCGGGGTCGTCCCATCAGCGGGCCAGGGCCTACGCGCTGACCGACAGCAACTACAACTACAGCGACCGGGAGCTGCGCCAGCCGCTGCTCGGGTACTTCGGCGCCGCTCCGGCCCTCGAAGGCCCCACGGACACCGCCAGGGTCGACAGGTGCGTCGACAAGGTGGCCGGCCGTTCGAAGCTGAAGACGTTCGCGGTCGACCAGGGGCAGTACAACGGTCAGGAGGCGCTGATCGTGGCCTCCTGGAAGGACCAGGCCGCCAAGAAGTTGCGCATCGACATCGTCGACCCGTTCAACTGCAAGAACCTGCGTAAGCCCACACTGGGCCGCTGGTAATCGAAAGCCCACGTCAGAGCCCGCTTCGGCGGGCTCTTTCGTTTTGCGGGCAGGGCCGGGAATCAGCTCGGCCTAGGATCTGTTGAGCCCGAAGCAAACAGCAGACGAGGAAGGCGTGGGAGCGTTGAGCGACGTTCGTAACGTGATCATCATTGGGTCGGGCCCTGCGGGCTACACCGCGGCCGTCTACTCCGCGCGCGCCGAACTCAAGCCACTGGTCTTCGAGGGCTCCGTGACGGCGGGCGGTGCGCTCATGAACACCACCGACGTGGAGAACTTCCCCGGTTTCCCCGACGGCATCATGGGCCCCGACCTGATGGACAACCTGCGCAAGCAGGCCGAGCGCTTCGGCGCCGAGCTGGTGGCCGACGACGTGGTCGAGGTCGACCTTGAGGCCAACCCCAAGGTCGTCAAGACGCACACCGACACCTATTACGCCAAGTCGGTGATCCTGACCATGGGCTCCGGCTACCGCGAGCTCGGCCTGGAGAACGAGAAGCGCCTGTCCGGCCACGGCGTGTCCTGGTGCGCCACCTGTGACGGCTTCTTCTTCCGCAACAAGGACATCGTGGTCGTGGGCGGCGGCGACACCGCCATGGAGGAGGCCACGTTCCTGACCCGGTTCGGGCGTATGGTGACGGTCGTCCACCGCCGCGGCGAGCTGCGCGCCAGCAAGATCATGCAGGAGCGCGCGTTCGCCAACGACAAGATCCGGTTCGTCTGGGACTCCGAGGTCGTCGACGTGCTCGGCGACGGCAAGGTCGAGGCGGTCAAGCTGCGCAACGTCGAGACGGGCGAGGAGTGCGAGCTGGCGACCGACGCGCTGTTCCTGGCCATCGGTCACGACCCCCGTACCGACCTGGTCAAGGGCCAGATCGAGCTCGACGAGAACGGGTACATCAAGGTCGCCTCGCCGTCCACGGCCACCAACATCGACGGTGTGTTCGCGGCGGGCGACGTCGTCGACCACACCTACCGCCAGGCCATCACCGCGGCCGGCACCGGCTGTGCCGCCTCGCTCGACTCCGAGCGCTGGCTTGCGAACAACGAGAAGTAAGGAGCGCACCGTGAAGGCAGTAACCGACGCCACGTTCGAGTCCGAGGTCCTCAAGAGCGACAAGCCTGTGCTGGTCGACTTCTGGGCCGAGTGGTGCGGCCCGTGCCGTCAGGTCGCGCCCATCCTCCAGGAGATCGAGAACGAGCACGGCGACAAGCTGGAGATCGTCAAGCTCAACATCGACGAGAACCCCGAGGTTCCCCGCGAGTACGGCGTGCTCCAGATCCCCACGATGAACGTCTACAAGGGTGGCGAGGTCGTGAAGCAGATCATCGGCGCCAAGCCGAAGGCCATGCTGCTCCGCGAGCTTGAGGGCATCATCTAGTCCGCCCTGTGTCGAAGCCCCCCGCGGTCACCGCCGCGGGGGGCTTTCGTATGTCCGTCCTGGACGGTCCGTCGTGGGCCCTCAGAAGGCGTCAGACGGGACGTAGGGCGCGTTCCGGACTCATGGAGCCCAGGAGGCGTTCAAGGGCCACCTCGACGTCCTCACGCCACGAGACGGCGCTCTTCAACTCCAAACGCAACCTCGGAAACCGCAAATGCGGTCGAACTGTCTTAAAACCCACAGAAAGCAAGTATTCAGCAGGAACTACGCAACTAGGCTCTTCCCACTTCAGGTCGCCGAACGCCTCAATGGCCTTCACCCCGCGCCTGGTCAGGTCTTTCGCCACTCCCTGAATCAGCATCCGGCCGAGCCCCCCGCCCGAGAACTCGGGAATGATGTGGGCCGTCATCAGCAGCACCGCGTCGGCGCTGACCGGCGAGGTGGGGAAGGCCACGGAACGCGGGCTGTAGAGCGGCGGGCTGTAGAGGACGAACCCGGCCGGAACCCCGTCGACGTAGGCGATTTTGCCGCAGCTCCCCCACTCCAGCAGCGTGCCCGAGATCCAGGCCTCCTTCTCCAGCCCGGGATCGCCCGAGTTCACCGCGCGCTCGCCGCTGACGGGATCGAGCTCCCAGAACACGCACCGCCGGCAACGGCGTGGCAGATCTTCGAGATTGTCCAGGGTTATGTTGACCAGCCGGCGCGACAACTACGGCCCCTATCGTCGACCCAGAAAAGCGCGCGAAAACCGCGTCCGTAGCTGGCATGGTAGCTCAGTGAAGATGCAGCCAGCGGGTACCACGACGGTCGAGCCCGGTCACGAAGGACATGTCCGACTGGCGTAATCTGGTATTTCGGTCCTATATGACACCTAGGAGGTGGGCCGTGACGCAAGAGCGGGATCACGGTCAGACACCCGCGACCCAAGGGTCGCGTATCGACGCCTACGTCGATCGGTACGCCGCACGAGCTACCGGGATGGTCGCCTCCGAGATCCGAGCTCTTTTCGCCGTCGCGTCGAGACCCGAGGTGGTCTCGCTCGCCGGCGGCATGCCGTACGTCACGGCGCTCCCCCTCGACATGGTCGGCGAGCTGGTCTCCGACCTGGTCACCACGCGCGGCACGGTCGCGCTGCAGTACGGTTCCGGCCAGGGTGACCCGCACCTGCGCGAGCAGATCTGCGAGGTCATGCGGCTGGAGGGGATCGAGGCCGGGGCGAACGACGTCGTCGTCACCGTCGGTTCACAGCAGGCGCTCGACCTGATCACCCGGATCTTCATCGACCCGGGCGACGTCGTGCTCGCCGAGGGCCCCTCGTACGTCGGAGCCCTGGGGACGTTCTCCGCCTACCAGGCCAAAGTGGTTCATGTCGCCATGGACGATCAGGGCATCGTGCCCGAATCGCTGGCGCAGACCATCTACGCGCTGGAGACCGCCGGAGCGCCCATCAAGTTCCTCTACACGATCCCGACCTTCCAGAACCCGGCCGGCGTCACACTCAACCTGGCCAGGCGGCAGCAGGTGCTCGACATCTGCCAGCGGGCCGGGATCCTCATCATCGAGGACAACCCGTACGGACTGCTCGGTTTCGACGGCGAGCCGATGCGCGCCCTGCGGGCCGACAACCCCGACGGCGTGGTCTACCTGGGGTCGTTCTCCAAGACGCTCGCCCCCGGCTTCCGCGTCGGCTGGGCGCTCGCGCCGCACGCCATCCGCGACAAACTCATCCTGGCCATGGAGTCGGCCGTGTTGTCGCACTCGGTGTTCACGCAGCTCGCCGTGGGCCAGTTCCTGGCCACGCAGCCGTGGCGGGAGCAGATCAAGTCCTTCAAGGAGCTCTACCGCGAGCGGCGCGACTCCATGATCGACTCTCTGGAGGCCCTGATGCCGCCCGAGGTCACCTGGACCCGTCCGGCCGGCGGGTTCTTCGTATGGGCGACCCTGCCCGAAGGGCTCGACTCCAAGGCGATCCTGCCGCGCGCGGTGGCCGAACGGGTGGCGTTCGTACCCGGCACCGGATTCTTCTCCGACGGCAGCGGCGCCCGGCACATGCGGCTGTCCTACTGCTACCCCGAGCCCGACCGCATCCGCGAGGGCGTACGACGCCTGTCCGGGGTGATCGAGCAGGAGATGCAGCTCCGGGACATGTTCGGCACCGGCTCGGGGCCCGAGCGGATCGGCGTTGACACGCCGGGGCCCGAACTGGCCTAGCTTTCCCGGGCACGGCCGGCGCTCCCCGGGGACGGGGACGCCGGCCGTACTCGTGTGCGGGCCTCACCTACACCATTCGCCGCCAGCCGCCGGTACGGTTGGACGCGTACGATCAGCGGAGGAGATGTGATGAGCGATCTGGGCCACGTGCTCGTGCTGGCCGGGGGCCTCTCCTATGAGCGGGAGGTGTCCCTGCGCTCCGGCCGCCGGGTGAGCGAGGTGCTGCGCGCCACGGGCATCGACGTGGAGGCCCGCGACACCGACGCCTCCCTCGTGCCCTCGATCCTCGCCGACCCGCCCGAGGCGGTGTTCGTCACCCTCCACGGCGGCGCGGGCGAGGACGGCGCGATCCGGTCCGTGCTCGAACTCCTCGACGTTCCCTACGTCGGCGCCGGCCCCGACGCCTGCCGCGTGGCCTTCGACAAGCCCACCGCCAAGGCCGTCGTACGCTCGGTCGGCCTGCGTACCCCCGAGTCCGTCACGCTCCCCCGGGAGACCTTCCACGACCTCGGCGCCACCGTGGTGCTCGGCCGCATCATCGACCGGCTCGGCCTCCCTCTGTTCGTCAAGCCCGCCCGCGGCGGCTCGGCCCTCGGCGCGTCCATCGTCCGCACCGCCGAGGATCTGCCCGCCGCCATGGTCGGCTGCTTCGCCTACGGTGACACCGCCCTCATCGAGCGGTACGTCGACGGCGTCGAGGTGTCGGTCTCCGTCGTCGACCTCGGCGAAGGACCCGTGGCCCTGCCGGCCGTGGAGATCGTCCCCGACGCCGGTGTGTACGACTACGCGGCCCGCTACACGGCCGGGCACACCGAGTTCTTCGCCCCCGCCCGCCTCTCCGCGGCCGCCGCCGAGGCGTGTGCCCGGATGGCGGTGACGGCGCACACGGCGCTCGGGTTGCGGGACATCTCCCGTACGGACCTGATCGTCGACTCGGCCGACGACCCGCACTTCCTTGAGGTGAACGTGGCGCCGGGGATGACGGAGACGTCCTTGCTGCCGATGGCGGCGGAAGCGGCAGGACGCGACCTCGGCGACCTCTGCCGCACCCTCCTCCAAAACGCCGCCCACCGCCCCCGCCCCTAACCCTCCCCCATCCACACCGCCACCCACGCCCCCGGCTTCTCCCCCACCGTCAACCTGGCGCCCTCCCGACCCCCATCACGGGCGCCACCGCAGTCGCCGCTGGGGTCGCCCTCAAGCACCCCATACGGACACCGCAAGAGCCACACCATCACGGGCCTCAAACCAGACTCCCCCGGGCCGTCCTAAGGCCCCCTCCGCAAAGGCCCCTCGCGGATCCCACAGCGGGGCCTCTTCGCAGGCACCCGTCACAGGCATCGCACGGAAGGCCCTCACGGCACCGCAGTAACCCCCATCGCGAACACCGTCACAGGCATCCCTCCCGGACACCACCATCCGCCCCAGGCACCCTCACCGCCGTAACCACAGACACCTTCACGCCTTCACGCCTTCGCGCCTTCGCGCCTTCGCGGCTTCGCGGCCTCACGCCTTCACGGCTTCACGGCTTCACGGCTTCACGCCCACCGTCACCCACCACCCGCGCCACCGTCATTCCTAAGCGCACCCCACCCGCACCCCCGCGCAGCCGTTCACACCACCGCCCCCCGCCTACCTCCCGGGCGCAACCGGCAATCGACGGGCTTGGCAGGCACCGTCCGTCCGCTGCAGCCGTTGGCCGCCACCGAGGGCCCGGCCCCTCCCCTCAAAGCGAAGGATCATCGACGCCGTCAACCGTCGCATCGGAATCGAAGACAGAGCCGCATCGGACACCCTCGTAGACCCACGAAAGCGGCACCGCATGGGCCGCAACGCCACTCTCCCCCAGGGCCCTCCGCCGTCATCCGCCGTCATCCGCTGTCATTCACCGTCCTACGCCCCCGACGCCGCTGCCCTTGCTACCCCCTCCTCACGCCCTCTCTAGCGGCACCTTTCTGGCAGTCCCTCACCTACCGCCACACCACTACGCGCCAGACCACTTTTAACAACGCCCTCCGCCCTCCCCGCACACTGCCCACCGCGAGACCTCACCCGCGCTACCCCCTCTCCCCGACGCTTTCGAGAGCTCGCACCCATCGTTGGACTGTCGAGCCAAACGAATCCCCTTGAGCACCACCCCCTCACCGCCACCCACCAGACCGATCAGACGACCACCCGCCCACCTCGCAGCTCGCGGCAATCCGGCCTTCACCGCGCCCCCCCTGCCGTGCCCCACCCCCATCACTCCGCACCTGGCCGCGCCTGCCGCACGCCATCACGCCTCGCCTCGCATACTCTCCACCTAGCGCATACACCCCTCAATGCGCACCATCATGCATGCACCCCTTACGCCCGCGCACCGCATGCGCCACGCCACGCCCGACCCAGCGGCGCCATGTACTGACCCCCACCACGGAGACTCGACACCAACGCAACACCACCCCTGACGCCCCGCACAGCCGCCACGACTCACACCCTCGCGCCCCCAAAACAGCCGCCCCGGACCGCCTTGCATAGCCTTACGGTGTGCCGATCGATCCCACCCACCCCAAGAGCTTCGCCAGCGACAACCACGCCGGCGTGCACTCCGAAATCCTCCACGCCATCACAACCGCCAACCAAGGCGACGCCCCCGCCTACGGCGACGACACCTGGACCTCAACCTTCGAGCACAAAATCAAGGAAACCTTCGGCCCCACAGCAGAAGGCTTCGCCGTCCTGAACGGAGCAGGCGCCAACATGGTCGGCCTGGCCCTCATGCTCGGCCGCTACGACGCCATCCTCTGCGCCGACAGCGCCCACATCGCCACCCACGAGACAGGCGCCACCGAACGCCTGCTGGGCGTTAAGCTCCGAACCGTCCCCACCTCCCAAGGCAAACTCCGCCCCGACGACATCAAGGCCCACCTGAACCTCCTGGGCCAGCACCACGAACCCCAACCAGCAGTCGTCTCCATCTCCCAGGTGACCGAACTCGGCACCTGCTACTCCCCCACCGAGATCGCCGCCCTCGCCGAAACAGCACACGCATCCGGCCTACGCCTCCATGTAGACGGCGCCCGCCTGGCCAACGCCGCCGCCCACCTCAACTGCCCTCTGAAAGCCATCACCACAGACGCAGGCGTGGACGTCTTCAGCTTCGGCGGCACCAAGAACGGCGCCCTGGCCGCCGAAGCGGTGGTCGTCCTGGACCCGTCCCTGACGGACGCAGTCCCCTACCTCCGTCGGCAGTCACTCCAACTGGCCTCAAAGATGCGCTTCATCTCGGCTCAACTCTCAGCGCTCCTGACCGACGACCTGTGGCACCGAAACGCCTCCCACGCCAACCAGATGGCCCTCCGCCTCGCGAACGGGATCACCGACGTACCCGGCGTCTCCCTCGCTCAGCCCGTCGAGTCCAACGCCGTCTTCGCCACCCTCCCGCACGCCGTCACCGAGTCCCTCCGTCAGCACTACCTCTTCCACTACTGGGACGAGCAGGCAGGCACGGTCCGCTGGATGACCGCCTACGACACCACTGAAGAACACGTAGACGACTTCCTAGCCGCCCTCCACAAAGCCGCCACCACCTGACCCGCCACCGTTTCACGTGAAACACCGCCGGAGCACCGCCCGACTCAGCACGAGCAAGGAGAGCCAGGACCGGCGTTTCACGTGAAACGAAGCGAGAAGCCTGAGCCGAGAAGGCGCACGGATCCCGGAGCTGTTTCACGTGAAACGCTGCGGGACAGCGAGAGGCCGCACGCGGGGGAAGCAGCGAAGGGTCGCGGCGACGGGCTCCCAGGGGCTGCATGCGAAACATCAAAGTCCCGCGAAAGCCGCGCCCGCCGACCAGAAGCGAACCCCGCCAGCCCTGCCACCTCCCTCGGCGAGAGAGGTGACTCGCCCCTCCAGGAGTGGTGTCCCATGCAGACGGTTCAATGAAGACGTGCCACCACAGCGTCAAGCACTTCGCACGAACACCGGCCACATCAGACGACGCTCAGAAGGCACCGCACCAAGCACGCGCGCATGACGTCAGACGTCCGGAAGCTACACGGATCCGCATGCTCCAGGGAAGCCGCTACCAACCTTTTGGGCGCAACCTCTCCCCGCCCTCAGGACGTCGCCTTCATAGACTCAGGTTCACGTGAGCCCAGACGGTCAATCGAGCTGGCCGTCAATTGGAAGCGCACGAGCCGAAGCTCCCCCGGAGAGAAAGAGGCACGTGTTTCACGTGAAGCAGCCCGAACGCAAAGCCAGGTGGCGCGAATCGCCCCAGCGTCACGCCTCAGAGCTAAAGGGGCTCAAGGGGCTCATCCAAGAACCAGCGGGCGTACGCACTGGTTCAAGGAGAACGAAGCCGGGCGGTCGCGAGACGGCGAGAAGAAGCGGAGAGGAGGAGAAGAGGCGCGGCGAGCATGCCTGGCAGAGCGAGGCCGTGGATGAGGAGAAGGGTTTCACGTGAAACACGTGAGGGTCAGTCTTCGGACTCCCGCATCGCACGAGCAGCCTCAGGCGCCATCGTCCCGATGATTCGCTCAAGGTCATCAATGGTGGCGAACTCCACCACGATGCGCCCCTTCCGTCGCCCCAAGTCGACCTTCACCTTCGTCTCGAAGTGATCGGAAAGCCGGTCGGCCAAATGAGTCAGGCCAGGAGCGGTGGGCTTGGCCACCTGTCGCTCGCGCGGCGCCTTCTGGGCGGCCGCCTTGGCGCTGCCCATCGCGACGATCTCCTCCACCGCCCTCACCGACAGCAGCTCCGCCACGATCCGCTTGGCCAACTGGATCTGCTCCTCCGCACTGCTCAGGCCGAGCAGGGCGCGGGCGTGCCCGGCGCTGATGGTGCCGGCGGCCACCTTGAGCTGAACCTCCGGAGGGAGGTTGAGCAGCCGGAGCGTGTTGGTGATGTGCGAACGGGAGCGCCCCACCTTGCTGGCCAACTGCTCGTGCGTGGCCTGGAAGTCGTCCAGCAGCTGCTGGTAGGCGGCCGCCTCTTCCAGAGCGTTCAGCTGTTCGCGCTGAAGGTTCTCGATGAGCGCGTCCCGGAGGAGATCGGTGTCCTGCGTGTTTCGCACGATTGCCGGAACCGGGTCCAGGCCGACCTGCTGGCAGGCCCGCCAGCGCCGCTCCCCCATGATCAGTTCGTACTGCCCACCGCCCACGGAACGCACCACGATCGGCTGCAGCAGTCCGACCTCGCGGATGGAGTCGGCCAGCTCCTGGAGGCGTTCCTCGTCGAACACGTCGCGCGGCTGGCGCGGGTTGGGCACGATCGCGGCCAGGGCAACCTCTTTGAAGTACGCTCCAGCGATCGGCTTCGGACCAACCTCGACCGTGGATCCGTTCGAAGGAGCGGGCGCTGTCCCCGGGCCGTCAACGATGGGTCCGGTCGGAATGAGCGCCCCGAGTCCCTTGCCCAATCCCCGCCGCTGCTGACTCACTGCGTCTCCTCATCCAGCCGGTCGATTCCGGTCACTCCAGGAGAGGTTACCGTTGCGGGCCCAGCGGGGTGCCCCCACGCCACACACAGTCCCGTGGGATTTACGCCGACACGATCACAAATCTGCTCTACGTGTCACTAAGGACAACCAGAGGACCCAAGACTCCGGCATCGCCGGCTGACTGCCGACCGCTGCGCGACCATCGGCGAACACCGCCCGGGACCGAACGTCTCACGCCGGCCGTCCGGAGGCCGCAACCTCGCGGCGATCGACTGCGCCGGGCAAACGATGACAGCCGGGCAAACGATGACGGCGGGACGAACCATAGCGGCCCCCTACCCGGACTCCCCCACCAGCAGGCGTTCGGGCACGGCCGACCAAACAACCGGCGCCAAGGCGACCAGTTGCTCCCTAACGTGCGGTACGCGGAAGAACCGCGGCCCGGTCAGGCCACGATGGCGCGGTGCGCAATCTCGCGGGCCGCGTCCATGTAGGCCATCGCGCCGCTCGACCCCGGGTCGTACGTCATGACCGACTGCCCATAGCTGGGCGCCTCCGACAGGCGCACGCTACGCGGGATGACCGTCCTCAACACCGTGTCCCCGAAGTGCGACCGCACCTCGTCGGCGACCTGCGAAGCCAGCCTGGTACGCCCGTCGTACATCGTCAGGACGATCGTGGACAGCCGCAGGGTCGGGTTGAGGTGGGCCTTGATGAGGTCCACGTTACGGAGAAGCTGCCCCAGGCCCTCCAGCGCGTAGTACTCGCACTGGATCGGGATCATGACCTCGTCCGCGGCGACCAGGGCGTTGACCGTCAACAGGCCAAGAGACGGCGGGCAATCGATGATGATGTAGTCGAATTCCACCTCTTCGTACGCCGCCAGCGCCCGCCGCAGCCGAGCCTCCCGCGCCACCAGCGACACGAGCTCGATCTCCGCGCCGGCCAGGTCGATCGTGGCGGGAGCACAGTAGAGGTTCGGCATCTCGGGGACCTGCTTGACGATGTCCGCCATGGGCAGGTCGTCAACGAGCACCTGGTAAACGTCGGGCACATCGCCGCGATGCTCGGTGGCCAGGGCCGTCGAGGCGTTGCCCTGAGGGTCAAGGTCAACCACGAGGACACGCTGCCCGTGCATCGACAGGGCCGCGGCAATGTTCACCGAAGTGGTGGTCTTGCCGACGCCGCCCTTCTGGTTGGCCACCGCGATCACTCTGCACTTCGCCGGACGCGGCCAGGAGCCGTCGCCCTCACTACCGGTGCCACCCGGCTGGGCGGCGGCAGGCTGGGTGGCGGCAGGTGTTTCACGTGAAACCACTGAGCTGAGCGCCTCTCGTACCAACGGCGAATCACCGGGGTTCAGGGGGGTCTGGGTCACGTTGGCCATCCTTTCAACCAGTGGTGTGCCGGTGCCGGGAATTTGCTGTTGCGACACGCCCATTTCGGGCCATCCAACCCCGGTTGGGCTCTCGGACAGACGGCTGTCCGGCCAGCCAAGACCGCAAGACGCGACTGGCACAACCGTCACCTCCTTCGTCGCCGCCTGGCTTGCTCCGGCGCGCGACCCGCTACCACCCGAACCAATGTTGCAGGCGGCTCGACCTTACCGTGCCCGACGGTCACAAGCTCGGCCGTTCGGGCGCCGCTGGCCCGCAATTGGGCCTCGGCCTCGGCGAGCTCGCCGGCGGCTCGCTCCCCCTTCATGGCTATCAGCTCGCCGCCCTCACGCAGAAGAGGCATGGCCCATTTGAGCAATCGGTCGAGCGGCGCGACCGCACGAGCGCTGGCGACGTCGAACTCCCGTACGCCCGCCAGATCCTCCGCCCGTCCACGCAACACCTCGACGTTGTCCAGCTTGAGCGCCTCGACGCACTCCTCCAGGAACACGGTACGGCGAAGCAGCGGCTCCAGCAGCGTGACCTGGATGTCCTGGCGGACGATGGCCAGGACGAGCCCGGGCAATCCAGCTCCGGAACCGATGTCCACCAGGCGAACGTCCGGCGGCACGGCCTCGGCGACCACGGCGCAGTTGAGCAGGTGACGATCCCAGATACGCGGCACCTCACGCGGCCCCAGCAGCCCCCGGACGACACCCGGGCCCGCCAGCAACTCGGCGAACGCGTTCGCGCGATCCCAGGCCTCCCCGGCGAAGACGTCCCGCGCTATGTCCGGCGGCGCCGGAAGCTCTTCGCTCACTGGATGCTGGCCCTTTCTCAGTCTTCGATGGTGCTTGTTCTCAGATTGCCTGCTCGGCGGTGGCGCCGGTGGCATTCGACGGCGGGTGTCTCGACGCTCTAGGGACGGTGTCTACCCAAGGCTAGATGTGAGATCACAGGGGAAGACTAGCGGGCTGGCCTGTACGCGGCCGTCGAGCACGCCGCCGTACCCACCTCTCGATCCCGCCATCGACGCCAACTCACCCATAGACGATATGAAGCTCATAACCCTCAAAAGACACCGCTAATGGCACTTTTGGGATGAACGCCAACTTCAACGTACAAAAACGCGTGACCTCCGCCAACCACTCCGAACACGAACGGCAGCGCACGAAGGCCCTCGATAACGCTCCGAACGCCAGGAAACTGGATCGATCCGCACGGGTCCGGATGCTCGCCTGCAAACCAAGCCAACAGCTCACGCAAGCCCCGAGCCCCGGACGTACCGCTATATATACGGAAACGGCCGCCCATCAGCGCACCCAAGCGCGGACAGACGGCCGGACCGGCTGACAATGCACGTTTCAGGCGGGCAGGACCACCACGTACCGCTGCGGCTCCTCACCCTCGGACTCGCTGCGCAGCCCGGCGGCCGCCACCGCGTCGTGGACGATCTTCCGCTCGAACGGCGTCATCGGGTGCAGCGCCTTCGGCTCACCCTTCTCCTTGACCTCGGTGGCGATCTCGGTGCCGAGCTTGCTCAGCTCGGCCCGGCGCCGCTCGCGGTAGCCGGCCACGTCGAGCATGAGCCGCGACCGCTCCCCCGTCTGCCGGTGGACGGCGAGCCGGGTCAGCTCCTGCAGCGCCTCCAGGACCTCACCCGCGGGCCCGACCAGCTCGTTGCCCTTGAGCCCCACGACGGAGACCATGGCACGGTCGCCCTCGACGTCCATGTCGATGTCACCGTCGATGTCGGCGATGTCGAGAAGGCCCTCGACGTAGTCGGCAGCGATCTCGCCTTCCTGCTCAAGCGCGTTGAGATCAGGAGCCTTCTCCTGCTCGGCCTCGGTCATGGCCGGCCTCTCCTTCGTGTTCAAGACTTCTTGCTGCCGGTGCGCTTGCTGCGGGACTGGCGGCTGGGCTGCTGCCTAACGATCTTAGGCTCCGGCGGGGCGGGAGGTGCCTCCTCTTCCGGAGTAGTCTTGCGCATCTTGGCCACCAGGCCGGGCTTGGCCTTCACGGGGATGGCGTTGCCCTTGGCGTCGAACTGCGGCATCGGGTGCCGGCTGTAGAACCAGTGCTGCTGGCCCAGCGTCCACAGGTTGGTGGTGACCCAGTAGAGGATCAGGCCCAGCGGGAAGTTGAGGCTGAAGAAGGCGAACAGCGGCGAGATGTACATCAGGATCTTCTGCTGCTGCGCCATGGGGTTGTCCGGCATCTGCGCCATCGAGCGGGTCACGCTCTGCCGGACGGTGAGGAACGTGGTCAGCGAGCTGATCGCCACGAAGAAGCCGATGACGACCTTCTGGGCGATGTCAGGGGCCTCGAAGAACGTGGCGGGCAGGGGAGCGTTGATGATCAGCGCGTGCTTGGCGCTGTCGACCAGCTCCTGCGACATGCCGAACTTGGCCTGGTCGGCGGCGATGGCCCGCAGCACGGTGAACATCGAGATGAAGATCGGGAACTGCGCCACGACGGGGAGGCAGCCACCGAGGGGGTTGGCGCCGGCGCCCTGGTACAGCGCCATGACCTCCTGGTTCATGCGCTGCTTGTCGTTCTTGTAGCGCTTGCGGAGCTCCTGGACCTTCGGTGCCAGCTCCTGCATCTTCCGCGACGACCGCATCTGCTTGAGGAACAGCGGGAAGATGAGGATCCGCATGCAGACGGTCAGCGTGACGATGGTCAGCGCCCAGGTCAACCCGCTGTTGGGGTCGAGGAAAGTGCTGTAGACCTGGTGGATCCAGGTGATGACTTGGGCGACGGCTGTGTACAGCCAATTGAGCCAGGACAGCTCCACCGAGCTAGCTCCCTTGCGTTTCGTGGGACCGGACCGGGCGTGGGGGCACCGGGTCTATACCTCCGGGATGGAATGGGTGGCACCGCCCGATGCGCCGGACAGTCAGCCATGTGCCGCGCAATGCCCCATGTACGGCAATCGCCTCGAGCCCGTATGCGCTGCACGACGGGTAGAACCGGCAACGTGGACCGAGCAGCGGGCTGATGAAGGCCCGGTAGAACCGAATGGGGACGATCAGCACCCGAGCGGCGAGGCCCGGCACCCCTTGCGGCTGCTCCGTCATTTGTGTCCACCCGTCGAGGACTCGCGCCGCCTGAGCAAACGATCCAGCGCGGCGTCGAGCTCGGCGGCCAGTTGCTCGATGCGCGCGGACGCGGCCGGTGGATTGGCGCGTACCACCAGCAGGCTACCTCGCGGCAGCCGGTCGAGACGGTCCCGCATCAGGTGTCGGAGCCGTCGTTTGACCTTGTTCCGGGTCACGGCGCCACCAACGGCCTTACTCACCACGAAACCGACCAGGGGTGTCTCTTCCCCGGAAAAGTTGAGATGCACCACGAGAGTGGGGCGGCCGGCGCGTTTGCCACGCCTGACCGCCGCTTCGAACTCATCCCCGCGTCGCATGCGGGATTGACGGGACAGCACCGTATACGCCTAACGCCCGTCGGCGAGGTACACCGACGGGCCGGACTTCGGGCGCGGGTCGATCAGGCCGACAGCTTCTCGCGGCCCTTGCGGCGACGGGCGGCGAGGATGGCGCGACCGGCCCGGGTGCGCATCCGCAGCCGGAAGCCGTGGGTCTTCGCGCGGCGACGGTTGTTCGGCTGGAAAGTACGCTTGCTCACGGGTGGGCTCCAGGCTTGAAGGTGCGCCCAGGGGCGCTTATACACACATGGCTGGCCTGCCGTGGGAGCGAGGGCACGCGAAATAGCCGTCGCGTGGCAAGCCGACCGTCGTACGTTACGGGCCAACAGTGTCTCAGGTCAAACCGAACGGGTTATCCACTGATCCACAGGCGACTTTTCCACCGCCGGGCCCGCGTCCACAGTTTGTGCATCCAGGTGCCACTAGGCTGTGGACAACGTCTTGAACACAGCTGTGCACATGGATACTGTCGGCCCTTCCGGACCACCTGAAACACAGTACACAGCCTGTGGATCTCCTGTGGAGGACCTGGGTACGGAGCCCTGCCGCCACGCTGTGGACGAAGGGTCGCCGGCCACACGGGGCGACCACTGCCATGTGGATAAACGATCGCGGGGGGCCGCGAGAGGGAGGAGGGGGAGCCGCACCATGAGTGGTGTCGACCTCGGCACGGTATGGGCGAGGGCCCTGGGCAACTTCCTCAACGAGAACGTCCCCATACAGCAGCGCACCTGGCTGTCGATGGTCCGGCCGATCGCCCTCGCGGACGACACGATCGTGCTCGGCGTCCCCAATGACTTCCTCAAGGACCTCATCGAGGGCAAGTTGCGCCCGCTGGTGGCCCACGCGCTGTCGCAGGAACTCGGCATGACGATGCGGCTGGCCGTGATGATCGACACCACGGCGCCCGAACAGCTTTTGCCGGACGCCCATCAACAGCCTGTGAATATGCCTTATCCCCAGAGTGTGGATAGCCAGCCGCGTTACGCACAGCCCGTGCAACCGCAGCACTACCAGGTGTCCGAGCCGCCGCAGTTCTATTCTCCACAGCCTGAACAGCCACCGGCGTCCACCGAATATCCACAGCCTTCGTTCTCTTTTGAACAGGCGCAGCCGTACACACCGCCTGTGGAGAAAGCGCCGGAGCCGGCGCCGAATCGCTGGGAAGCGAAGAGCAGCAAGCCGAGCGAACCGGCCCGACTCAACCAAAAGTACACATTTGAGACATTCGTCATCGGCGCCAGCAACCGGTTCGCGCACGCCGCGGCCGTGGCGGTGGCCGAATCCCCCGCGAAGGCGTACAACCCGCTCTTCATTTACGGCGACTCCGGCCTGGGGAAGACGCACCTGCTGCACGCGATCGGGCACTACGCGCAGAGCCTGTACGACGGCGCCCGGGTGCGGTACGTGAGCTCGGAGGAGTTCACCAACGACTTCATCAACAGCATCCGCGACCACAAGGCCGACGGCTTCCGGGGCCGCTACCGCGCGATCGATATCCTGCTCGTGGACGACATCCAGTTCCTGGAGGGCAAGGAGCAGACGCAGGAGGAGTTCTTCCACACCTTCAACACGCTCCACAACGCCAACAAGCAGATCGTCATCTCCAGCGACCGCGCGCCCAAGCAGCTCATCACGCTGGAGGACCGGCTGCGCAACCGGTTCGAGTGGGGTCTGATCACCGACGTCCAGCCGCCCGAGCTGGAGACCCGCATCGCGATCCTGCGGAAGAAGGCCATCCAGGAGGGCCTGGCCGCGCCGCCCGAGGTGCTGGAGTACATCGCGAGCCGCATCTCCACCAACATCCGCGAGCTGGAGGGCGCCCTGATCCGGGTGACCGCGTTCGCCAGCCTCAACAGGCAGGGTGTGGACCTGCAGCTCGCCGAGGTCGTGCTCAAGGACCTGATCACCTCGGAGTCCGACACCGAGATCACGATCGCGGCCATCATGACCGAGACCGCCAACTACTTCGGCATCAGCATCGAGGACCTGTGCGGCACCTCGCGCAGCCGCGCGCTCGTCAACGCCCGGCAGATCGCCATGTACCTGGCGCGCGAGCTGACCGAGCTGTCGCTGCCGAAGATCGGCCAGCAGTTCGGCGGCCGCGACCACACCACCGTGATGCACGCCGAGCGCAAGATCCGGTCGCTCATCGCCGAGCGCAGGTCGATGTACAACCAGGTCAACGAGCTGACAATGCGTATCAAACAGAGCAAGCGTGGATCTTGATGGTCGTACACAGCCTGTGGAAAACACTGTGGACCAGCGGAAACGTGGAATCGCCGCGACGGTACGCCCACCAATGCCGGGAAAAATCCGCCCACAAGGGCTGGGGACGAAACTGGGGACATCCTGAGGACAACCTGGGGATGACTCGTGGATAACGTGTGGACGGCCTGTGAACAGTCGATCTGGGACTCCAGAAGGCCCCCTCTTACCCCGTGGAAAACCTGTGGAAACCCCGTGGATAACCCGTGGATGAACACACCATGATCTGGGGACGGCCTGTGGGTGACGGATCTCCGTCCCCAGGCGGCGAAGTTTCCCCCAGGCGTCACCCACAACCTCGGTGGATGAAAATACGGGGACTGACCTGCGAGAACTTCAGTTGTCCACAGTTCCCACAGCCCCTAGTGTGATGACCTCTTATCTCTCTTACTAAGAAAATCAAAGACCCATAGAGGGGTTCCGCCCGAACCGAGGTGCGGGAGAGTGAACACTTGAAATCAACGACGAACCCTGGAGGCTGATCACCGTGATGTTCCGAATCGAGCGAGACGTCCTCGCTGAGGCGGTGGCATGGACGGCACGCAGTCTCCCGGCGCGCCCGTCGGTGCCCGTTCTCGCCGGCATGCGGATGGAGGTGACGGAGGGACAGCAGCTCAAGCTGTCGGGGTTCGACTACGAGGTCTCCGCCGAGGTCACGCTCGAGGTCCACACCGGTGAGCCGGGCGTCGTCCTCGTCTCGGGCAAGCTGCTCGCCGAGATCACCCGCGCGCTTCCCGCACAGCCTGTGGACTTCGTGGTGGAAGGCGCCAAGGCCGTGGTCACGTGCGGCAGCGCGCGATTCACACTGCTGACCATGCCTGTGGAGGACTACCCGTCGCTCCCGGCCATGCCGCCGGCCGCCGGCCGGGTGGGCAGCGACGTGTTCGCGTCCGCCGTCGGCCAGGTCGCCGTCGCCGCGGGCAGGGACGACACGCTGCCGATGCTCACGGGCGTACGCATGGAGATCGAGGGCGACACGGTCACCCTCGCCGCCACCGACCGCTACCGGCTGGCCGTGCGCGAGCTCAAGTGGCAGCCGGGCCAGCCCGACTTCGCCGCAATCGCGATGATCCCCGGCAAGACGCTCGCCGACACGGCCAAGGCGCTCGGCACCACCGGCGCCGAGGTGGAGATCGCGCTCAGCTCGGCCGGCGGCACCGGCGAGGGCATGATCGGCTTCTCCAGCGCGGGCCGGCGCACGACGACGCGGCTGCTCGACCCCGAGTTCCCCAAGTACCGCTCGCTGCTGCCCACGGAGTTCTCGGCGCACGCGGATCTGTCCACAAGCTCGTTCGTCGAGGCGGTCAAGCGCGTGGCCCTGGTCGCCGAGCGCAACACCCCCGTACGCCTGGCGTTCAGGAGCGGCGAGGTCGTGCTGGAGGCCGGCAGCGGCGACGAGGCGCAGGCCGTCGAGGCGCTGCCTGTGGATTACGAGGGCGAGGAGATGAACATCGCCTTCAACCACCAGTTCCTGCTTGAGGGGCTGGGGGCCATAGACTCCGACATCGCGCGCCTGCAGATGACGACCTCGACCAAGCCGGCCATCCTCACCGGGGGCAAGCCTGTGGACGAAGGCGCAGGTACGGACTACCGTTATCTGATCATGCCCATCCGCCTGTCGGGCTGATCCCGTCATCGGGGATGATGGAAGCCTGACAAGGGGGTAGAGGAGCGTCATGCAGATCGGCATGGTGGGACTGGGCAAGATGGGCGGCAACATGGCCGAGCGGCTGCGCCGCGGCGGTCATGAGGTGGTCGGTTACGACCACGATCCGGCCATCAGCGACGTGGCGAGCCTGAAGGAGCTGGTCGAACGGCTCTCGGCGCCGCGTACGGTCTGGGTCATGGTGCCCGCGGGCAAGCCCACCCAGCAGACGGTCGACGAGCTCGGCGAGCTGCTCGACGAAGGCGACATCGTCGTCGACGGCGGCAATTCACACTATGTGGACGACCAGAAGCATGCCGCCGAGCTGCGCGAGAAGGGCATCGGCTTCGTCGACTGCGGCGTGAGTGGCGGCGTGTGGGGGCTCCAGAACGGCTACGCCCTCATGTGCGGCGGCGAGCAGGCCGAGGTCGAGCGTGTCATGCCGATCTTCGAAACGCTCAAGCCCGAGGGCGAGGACGGTTTCGTCCACGCGGGCGACGTCGGTGCCGGCCACTTCGCGAAGATGGTCCACAACGGCATCGAGTACGGCATGATGCAGGCGTTCGCCGAGGGCTGGGAGCTGCTTGAGGCCTCCGACGTCGTCAAGGACGTCCGGGGCTCCTTCAGCAGCTGGCGTACCGGCACGGTCATCCGTTCGTGGCTGCTCGACCTGATGGTGCGGGCGCTCGACGACGACGAGCACCTCGAGCAGCTCCGCGGTTACGCACAGGACTCCGGCGAGGGCCGGTGGACCGTACAGGCGGCCGTCGACCACGCCGTGCCGCTGCCGGTGATCACCGCTGCCCTCTACGCGCGGTTCGCCTCCCGCCAGGACGACTCCCCCGCGATGAAGGTCGTCGCCGCGCTGCGCAACCAGTTCGGCGGCCACGCGATCACCTCGTCCGAGGGCAGCACCGGCAAGGGCGCCGACTCGCCCGGCGCCGACGTCACCCCGCCGCGCGAGGCCGAGTAGTCCACAGGCCGTCACGGGAAGCCCGGGTTTTCCACAGACGGCACGCCGGTGACCCCAGCGGCCTCCGGGGCGCACTAACCTTCGTGGGGTGCATGTCGCCCACCTCTCGCTGACCGACTTCAGGTCCTACGCGTCCGTGGAGCTCGGTCTGGAGCCGGGCGTCACGGCGTTCGTCGGACCCAACGGCCAGGGCAAGACCAACCTGGTCGAGGCCCTCGGCTACGTCGCGGCGCACTCCAGCCACCGGGTGGCCAACGACGCGCCGCTGGTGCGCCAGGGGGCCGCGCGGGCCATCGTGCGCTGCGCCGTCCACAGGGACGACCGGCGGGCGCTGGTGGAGCTGGAGATCAACCCGGGCAAGGCCAACCGGGCGCGGCTCAACCGCTCCCCCGTGTCCAGGCCGCGCGACGTCATCGGCCTGCTGCGCACGGTGTTGTTCGCGCCGGAGGACCTGGCGCTGTCCAAGGGCGACCCCTCGGAGCGCCGTCGTTTCCTCGACGACCTGCTCGTGGCCAGGGCCCCGCGGTTCGCCGGGGTCCGGGCCGACTACGACCGGGTGCTGAAGCAGCGCGGCGCCCTGCTCCGTACGGCCGCGCAGGCCCGTAGAGGCAGCAGGAGCGCCCGGCGGGCCGAGAGCGACACCGCCTTCGCGGCCGCGGGCGCCGGCGACGTGCTGAGCACGCTGGAGGTGTGGGACGCCCATCTCGCCCGGCACGGCGCAGAGCTGTTGCAGGCGCGGCTGGATCTCGTCGAGGCGCTGCGCCCGCTGGTGGCCGGAGCCTACTCCGCGCTGGCCCCCACGAGCGCCCCCGCGAGCCTGGCCTACCGCAGCA
This sequence comes from Nonomuraea spiralis, assembly GCF_014648435.1. GTDB lineage: Bacteria > Actinomycetota > Actinomycetes > Streptosporangiales > Streptosporangiaceae > Nonomuraea > Nonomuraea spiralis. Next base: position 399,498 of record NZ_BMRC01000004.1, on the reverse strand, counting down.
CGTTGTCCACAGGTGGGGACGACGCGGAGGACGAAGTCCCCGGTGAGCGGGGATCTTCCGATGCGCAGACGTTATCCACAGACTTGGGGAAAACCCTTGAACAGCAGCTCCGCGACCGGCTATTGGAGGTCCGCCAGGCCGAGCTGGAGCGGGGTGTCACACTCGTCGGCCCACACCGCGACGACCTGATCCTGGGCCTCGGCGACCTGCCCGCGCGGGGCTACGCCAGCCACGGAGAGTCGTGGTCGTTCGCGCTGGCGTTGCGCCTGGCCGCCTACGACCTGCTGCGGGCCGACGGCGGCGATCCGGTGCTGATCCTCGACGACGTGTTCGCCGAGCTGGACAGCCAGCGCAGGCGCAGGTTGGCTGAGATCGTCGCGCCGGCCGAACAGGTGCTGATCACCGCCGCGGTCCCCGACGACGTGCCGAAGGAGCTGGCCGGGGCCCGTTTCGACGTCGCTGAGGGGAGCGTGACCCGTGTCCGATGAGCCCAACGCGGCGGCCAGGGGGGCCGCCATGGCGAGGGAGAAGCTCGCGCAGGCCAAGGCCGACGCGGCCAAGCGCGGCCAGCTCCCGCGCCGCGAGCCCAGGCGCAAGGCCGGCCCGCGCAGGGAGGCCGGCGATCCCCAGCTGTTCGGCCGGGCCATCGCCGACCTGCTGGCCGACCGCGGCTGGGAGCGGTCGGCGGCCGTCGGCGCGGTGTTCGGCCGGTGGCAGGACATCGTCGGCCCCGACCTCGCCGCCCACACCCGGCCCGAGTCCTTCGACGAGGGCGAGGTGCTCATCGCGGCCGATTCCACGGCCTGGGCGACGCAGGTCAGGCTGCTCGCGCGCACCCTGATCCGCAGGCTCAACGAGGAGCTCGGTGACGGGGCCGTGACAAAGGTCAAGGTCAGGGGACCACAGAACGCCCCCCGTCCGACAGGGGGTTTGCGGGTGACCGGAAGCCGGGGGCCCGGCGACACCTATGGTTAGGCGCCGGGGGCGATCAGACAGCCGCAGACGCGATAAGCCCCCTTTCCGAAGGGGGGATGCTTGAGTGGGGGGCAAAACGAGCTAGGGAGCATCACAGGCGCGTGTATTGCCACCACGGGCTCCGGGAAGCGGTAGAATGAAAAAGGATTCCGGACACGTCCGCTTGCGTGTCACCCCGGCAGCAAGCCGACTCCCCCGGGTGACCGCGCATCGGGGCACTCACGACGGTGACGGGCACGGCAGGGGCAGCATGAAGTTGATGGCCTCCCCCGCCGCGTGTCCGCGGCAGGAGGATTTCGCAGTTGTCCTACGACGCTAGCTCAATCACCGTACTCGAAGGACTTGAGGCGGTTCGCAAACGCCCGGGTATGTATATCGGCTCGACCGGTGAGCGCGGCCTGCACCACCTCGTCTACGAGATCGTGGACAACGCGGTGGACGAGGCCCTGGCCGGCTTCGCCAGCAGGATCGACATCACGCTGCTGGCCGACGGCGGCGTGCGTGTGGTCGACAACGGCCGCGGCATCCCCACGGGCATACACCCCGTGGAGAAGCGCTCCGCGGTCGAGGTCGTGCTGACCACGCTCCACGCGGGCGGCAAGTTCGACAGCCAGTCCTACGCGGTCTCCGGCGGCCTCCACGGCGTCGGCTCGGCCGTCGTCAACGCGCTGTCCACCGCCATGGACGTCGAGGTCAAGCAGAACGGCCACTTCTGGCGGCAGCGCTACGAGCACTCCAAGCCCACGGCCCCGCTGGCCCAGGGCGAGGAGACCGACGAGACCGGCACGACGATCACGTTCTGGCCCGATCCCGACGTCTTCGAGACCACCACCTGGAACTACGAGACGCTCTCGCGCCGGTTCCAGGAGACGGCCTTCCTCAACAAGGGCCTGACGATCACGTTCACCGACGAGCGGCCCGACCACGTCAACGGCGAGCCCCACACGGTCGAATACCACTACGAGGGCGGCCTGGCCGACTTCGTCCAGCACCTCAACGCCAAGAAGGAGGCGGCGCACGCGTCGATCGTCTCCTTCGAGGAGGAGGGCGACGGCATCGCGGTCGACATCGCGATGCAGTGGAACAACTCCTACTCGGAGTCGGTCTACACGTTCGCCAACATGATCAACACAGCTGAGGGCGGCACCCACGAGGAGGGCTTCCGCGCGGCGCTGACGACCATCGTCAACCGCTACGCACGTGAGCAGAAGTTCCTCAAGGAGGGCAAGGACGACAACCTCTCCGGCGAGGACGTCCGCGAGGGCCTGACCGCGATCATCTCGGTCAAGCTGTCCGACCCGCAGTTCGAGGGCCAGACCAAGACCAAGCTGGGCAACACCGAGGCCAAGTCGTTCGTGCAGAAGGCGTGCAACGACCACCTGCGCGACTGGTTCGAGCGCAACCCCGGCGAGGCCAAGGACATCATCAACAAGTCGCTGCAGGCCAGCCGCGCCCGCATCGCCGCCCGCCAGGCCCGCGACCTGACCAGGCGCAAGTCCCTGCTGGAGTCCGGCAGCGGCCTTCCCGGCAAGCTGGCCGACTGCCAGTGGAACGACCCGGAGAAGTGCGAGCTGTTCATCGTCGAGGGTGACTCGGCGGGCGGCTCGGCCAAGGGCGGCCGCGACTCGCGCTTCCAGGCGATCCTGCCCATCCGCGGCAAGATCCTCAACGTGGAGAAGGCGCGGATCGACAAGGTCCTGAAGAACAACGAGGTCCAGGCGCTCATCACCGCCCTGGGCACCGGCGTCCACGACGAGTTCGACATCGCCAAGCTGCGTTACCACAAGGTGATCCTGATGGCCGACGCCGACGTCGACGGCCAGCACATCAACACCCTGCTGCTGACGCTGCTGTTCAGGTTCATGCGGCCGCTGATCGAGGCCGGGCATGTCTACCTGTCGTGCCCGCCGCTCTACAAGATCAAGTGGGACCGGAAGGGCGAGGACGCCTCCTACGCCTACTCCGACTCCGAGCGCGACGCCGTCATCAACGACGGCATCGCCCAGGGCAAGGCCGACCCGCGGCCGCGCGACAACGTCCAGCGGTTCAAGGGCCTCGGCGAGATGAACGCCGGCCAGCTCTGGGAGACCACCATGAACCCGGCGACGCGGCTGCTGCGCCTGGTCACGCTCGACGACGCGGCCCAGGCCGACGACCTGTTCAGCGTACTCATGGGCGAGGACGTCGAGGCGCGGCGTGACTTCATCATCCGCAACGCGCGCGACGTTCGCTTCCTCGACGTTTAAGAAGGATCCAAACCTGTGACGGACGTGAACACCACTCCCCCGGCTGAGCGCATCGAGCCGGTGGACATCCAGTCCGAGATGCAGCGCAGTTACATGGACTACGCGATGTCCGTCATCGTGTCCAGGGCGCTGCCCGACGTGCGCGACGGTCTCAAGCCGGTGCACCGGCGCGTGCTCTACGCGATGTACGACGGTGGCTATCGCCCCGACCGCGGCTACTTCAAGTGCGCCCGCGTCGTCGGTGACGTGATGGGCACCTACCACCCGCACGGCGACACCTCGATCTACGACGCGCTGGTCCGCCTGGCCCAGCCGTGGTCGCTGCGCTATCCCCTGGTCGACGGCCAGGGCAACTTCGGCTCGCCGGGCAACGACCCGGCGGCCGCGATGCGGTACACCGAGTGCAAGCTCGCGCCCATCGCGATGGAGATGCTGCGCGACATCGACAAGGAGACCGTCGACTTCCGTCCCAACTACGACGGCAAGTCGCAGGAGCCCGACGTTCTGCCGGCGCGGTTCCCGCAGCTCCTGGTCAACGGCTCGGGCGGCATCGCGGTCGGCATGGCGACCAACATCCCGCCGCACAACCTGCGCGAGGTCTCGGCCGCGGTCCACTGGTACCTGGACAACCCGCAGGCCGATGACGAGGAGCTGCTGGAAGCCTCGATCAAGCTGGTCAAGGGGCCCGACTTCCCGACCAAGGCGCTGATCGTCGGACGCCGGGGCATCGAGGACGCCTACCGCACCGGTCGCGGCTCGATCACCATGCGCGCGGTGGTCGAGGTCGAGGAGGACAAGGGGCGGCAGGCGCTCGTCGTCACCGAGCTGCCGTACCAGGTCAACCCGGACAACCTGGCGCTGAAGATCGCTGAGCTGGTGCGTGAGGGCAAGCTCACGGGCATCGCCGACGTACGCGACGAGAGCTCCTCGCGGGTCGGGCAGCGCCTGGTGATCGTGCTCAAGCGTGACGCGGTCGCCAAGGTCGTGCTCAACAACCTGTACAAGCACACCCAGCTCCAGGACACCTTCGGCGCCAACATGCTGGCGCTGGTCGACGGCGTGCCGCGCACGCTGCGGCTCGACCAGTTCATCCGTCACTACGTGGCCCACCAGGTCGAGGTCATCGTCCGCCGGACCCGTTACCTGCTGCGCAAGGCCGAGGAGCGCGCGCACATCCTGCGCGGGCTGCTGAAGGCCCTTGAGCGGCTCGACGAGGTCATCGCCCTCATCCGGGCCTCGGACTCGGCCTCGCACGCCCAGCAGGGCCTCATGAGCCTTCTGGAGATCGACGAGGTCCAGGCACAGGCCATCCTCGACATGCAGCTGCGCAAGCTGGCCGCCCTGGAGCGGCAGGCAATCCAGGACGAGTACGACGCCCTGATGACGCAGATCGCCGAGTACAACTCCATCCTGGCCAGCGAGGCCCGCCAGCGGGAGATCATCGGCGACGAGCTCGCCGAGGTCGTCAACCGCTACGGCGACGAGCGTAAGACCGAGATCATCGCCTACGACGGCGACATGTCGATCGAGGACCTCATCGCCGAGGAGGAGATCGTCGTCACGATCACCCGCGGCGGCTACGCCAAGCGCACCAGGACCGACCTCTACCGGGCGCAGAAGCGGGGCGGCAAGGGCGTACGCGGCGCCCAACTGCGCCAGGACGACATCGTCGACCACTTCTTCGTCACCACCACGCACCACTGGCTGCTGTTCTTCACGAACAAGGGTCGGGTGTACCGGGTCAAGGCGTACGAGCTGCCCGATGCCGGACGCGACGCGCGTGGCATGCATCTCGCGAACCTTTTGGCCATGCAGCCCGACGAAACAGTCATGGAAGTTCTCGACCTCCGCGACTACGACGTCGCTCCCTACCTGGTGCTCGCCACGCGCAGCGGCCTGGTCAAGAAGACACGCCTGTCCGAGTACGACTCCCCCAGGTCGGGCGGTCTGATCGCGATCAACCTGCGTGAGGACGACGAGGTCATCGGGGCCCGCCTGGTCTCCGAGACCGACGATCTGCTGCTCGTCTCCAAGGGCGCGCAGTCGATCAGGTTCACAGCCTCCGACGAGGCGCTCCGCCCCATGGGCCGCGCCACCAGCGGTGTCATCGGCATGAGGTTCCTCGAAGGGGACGAACTTCTCGCCATGAATCGGATCGCCGACGGTCAAGACGTGCTTATCGCCACGAAGGCTGGGTACGCAAAACGGACGCCAGTGGAGCAGTATCCGGTTCAAGGACGTGGCGGTAGGGGCGTGCTGACTGCGAAGATCGTGAGTTCCCGTGGCAAGCTGGTCGGAGCCGTCATGGTCAACCCAGAGGACGAGGTCTTCGCGATCACGTCCGCCGGCGGGGTGATCCGGACGAGTGCCGGCGAGATCAAGCAGTCCGGCCGCCAGACCATGGGAGTGCGATTGATGAACCTCGCCGAAGGCGACAGCGTGGTTGCCCTCGCCCGGAACGCGGAGTCAATGGAGACTCCGGTGGAGAATGAGGAAGACGGGGGAGGAGAGTAAATCATGAGCGCCCAGGGTGGCCCCGCCAGGACCCAGGCGGCTTCGGGTAACGGACAACAGCCGAAGAAGTCCACTGCAGCGGAAATCTTCAATTCGGTCGACGGCGAGCAGGACAAGACGCCCGCACAGGGTGCTTCTGCGCAGCCTCGCTCCAAGGACGAGCCGCAGGCGGAGGGCAACGAGACGGTGCGCATCCGTCCGTCGCTCACGTCCGAGGCACCTCCGCCGCCCGTCGAGATGCCCAAGAAGAAGTCGTCGAACAACGCCGGGTCCAGGCTGCCTCGCAAGGCACACCTGGTGCTGCGTCGCATCGAGCCGTGGTCGGCCATGAAGTTCAGCTTCGTGGTGTCCCTGGTCTGTTTCGTGGTGCTCTTCGTGGCAGTCGCCGTTCTGTACGGCGTGCTGTCCGCGTTGGGGGTGTTCGACTCGCTCGTCGATCTGGTCAACCAGCTCGGCAAGGGTGAGCAGGGGCAGAGCTCGATCCCGATCGACATCGCCTCGTGGTTCGAGCCGGTGCGCATCCTCGGATACACCGCGCTGATCGGCGCCGTGAACGTGGTGCTGATCACGGCTCTGTCCACGCTGGGGGCCGTCATCTACAACATCGCCTCTGACCTGGTCGGGGGCGTTGAGGTGACGTTCAGCGAGGCGGAATAGCAGGTTTGGGCGGGGGCTCGCGCCGTACCGGGGTGGTTTGGTGCGGCGCGAGCAGCCCGTCGGACACGGTAAGCTTTTCTCGTCCGAACAACCGGTTCGCCTCCATCAGGCGAATGCGATACGGTTCGGTGTGCGCGGGGCTATAGCTCAGACGGTTAGAGCGCTTCCCTGATAAGGAAGAGGTCCCAGGTTCAAGTCCTGGTAGCCCCACCCAGTTCGAAGGCCATTTCTCGTAATGAGAAGTGGCCTTTTTGATCTTCCGGGTGACTAACTGAGTGACTAACAGCTCCTAACGGAATGACTTTCGCTGTGCCCCCTGCCCGTCTCGACGCCGGGGAACTCTTCAGCAGGATCACGCATCTAACAGCTCATGATCGAAATGTCGGGCAAGAGAGTGATGATATCGATGATCGCAACGGCGGTCATGGTGGCCTCGGCGGTCGGCGCGGCCAGTACGGCCCAGGCGGAGACCGTCAAGATCCCCAAAGGGTTTCTGCTGACCGAGGCCGAGGCGACCAAGCCCCTCACTGAGGATCAGGCGGCCGATGAGTGGTGGACGGTCAGCGACAAGCTGACCAAGCCGCTTGAGCTCAACCCCTGCCGCTCCAAGGAGAAGCCCCGCGATGGCCGCATCGCGATGCGGACCATCATCGGGGGGACCAGCGCCCCCTCGTACGTCACCGAGCAGCTCGTGCTGTATCCCAGCGCGAAGAACGCCGGGGCCGCGTTCCGCAAGCTCCGCGCCGACGTGGAAAAATGCGCTAAGGCCAAGGCTCCGCAGACGGCGACCGTGGCCGGGGACTTTCACCGCTACACCGGCAAGAAGGTGAACATCGCAGACGAGGCCCTGCTGGTCAAGGGGAGCTCCTACGAAAGGGGCACGGAGGAGCCCCTCAAGGGCGAGCTGTACATCTCCGGCGGAGAGCGGTACGTCGTCGTCCGCCGCGGGAGCGCCTTGGTCCTCTACACCGCCGACTCCTACTGGGCCGGCGAGGACACGACCAAGATACTCACCAACAGGGCGAAGAAGATGGCCAAGAAGGTCTGCGACCTTCCCGGCGTGTGTACTCGGCGAGGATGATTGCCGGCTCTCGGCCGGTGTCCGGCAACGCTCGTGGTGGGCATCGCCGGACATCGAGTCCCTCCGCTCCCATGGAAAGAGATCCTCAAAGACAGCGCGGCAGGCATTCTGTTAGGCGCTCTAAGCCCTTTGGGCCTCACCGGGAAAGATCAGATCCATCGCCTCAGCCCCTTCCAGAAGTACGGGGCGGAGCTGTTTCCGGTAGACCTTCTCGGTCACCACGGTGCCCTTGTGGCCGACCAGGCGGGAGATGTTCTCCAGCGCGACGCCGGAGTCCGACAGCAGCGAGACGAAGCTGTGCCGCATCTCACGGGGCGTCCACTCGTCGGGGTCCAGGTCGGTCTTTTTGAGGATCACCCGGAAGGCCCGCCGGACGTTGGCCGCGTCCAGCTCGGTTCCCTGCTTGCTGGCGAAGACGAGGTCGTTCTGCTGCCACAGATCCCCCGCCTTCTTCTTCGCGAGTGCCTGTCGCTCCCGGTGCCCGCGCAGGGCGTCCACGCACAGCCTGGGGAGAGCGAGCGTCCGCCGGGACTTCTCGGTCTTGGTGTCTCCCCCAACCCGCACCGAACGCCACACCATGATTGACGGCGGGATCGGGGGATCGGCGTCCGGCTGGCCGTCCAGGTCGACGTGTGACCACGGGAGCGCGCGTAACTCCTCGGTCCTGGCACCAATGAGCAGCGACACCACCACGTAGGCGTACAGGTTCGCACCCTCCGCCGCCTTGAGCACCGACGCCGCCTGGTCGAGCGTCAGCGACTTCGAGGGACGTCCCTCCTTACCCTTGGGGATCTCGCACAGCATCACCACGTTGCGCTTGACCTTGTCGCGCGCCTGGGCACGGGCGATGGACCGCTTGAGAACAGAGTGGATCTTCCGCAGCGTCTCCGTGCTCAGGATCTTCGCCTTGGCCGCCACCCAGCGGTCCACGTCGTCGGCGGACAATTCGCGGAGCTTGCGGGCGCCCAGCGCGGGGATCACGTGCTGTTCGGCCAGGATGCGACGGTTGGTGACCGTGGAAGCCTCCCGCCCGCTGAGCCCGAACTCCAGCCAGGCCCGTACGGCGTCGCCCACGGTGTAGTTGTGCGCCGCCGTGGTCAGACCGTCGTCGTAGTCCCTGATGATCTCTTTGAGCTTCGCCTTTGCTTCGGTCTTGGTCTTGCCGCTGGCCTTCTTGACGATGCGCTTTCCAGCCGGGGTGTAGCCGACGGTCACCGAGGCGATCCAGCGTTCGCGGGTCTCGTCCCAGTGCAGTCCGCCGTCTCCCCGGCTGCGTTGGGTGGTCATGATGCCTCGCTTCCTGTCCGAGAAGTGCCACGTAGTCGGGGATTGGCTCAGAGTTTCTTTACTGGCTTTAAGCGGCAGCGCTTCGCGCCGCCGCACGGCGGGACACGCCCCGCCGCCCCGGCGCGGCCAGCGGGCCGGGCGTGCGGCCCTGGCGGCCGGTCCCGGCCCGCACCAGCCGGGACGGCACGGCGTAAGCCCGCCGCCCACCGCACCGAGCACCCGCCGAACCGAACGCACCCGCCACCCCTGGTACGCGCTGCCGCCTGCCGCTCCGACCGCCGGCCCAACCGCTACGCGGCCCCTTCGGGGTGCCTTCGGCATTGCGCCGGCCGTCTCCGCTCCCGTCGAGGGTTTTCCGGGGTTGCGGGCCGTGACTCCCCCGCCCCTGCTACCGGAGTGTTCGTGTCCCTCGGTCGGGACACACGATCTGGCAGCTATCGGGGGCGGGGGAGGAATGGGCCAGGAGCCGTGCATGGTGGACTCCTGGCAGGCGTGGCGACGCCGTCCCTCCGAAGCACACGCCGCCACGCCCGTCTCTACCGGGCCTTTGGCCTTCTTGATTTCTGAGTGACCGAACGGGTGACTGTGGTTCCCCGCCATCGGTGGCGCGGTGGCAGAATCTCGCGGATGTCGACGTCGAGGTCGTTGTGGCGGCACCGGGATTTCGTGCTCTTATGGAGTGGCCAGACCACCAGCTCGTTCGGAACTGAGATCTCCTACCTGGCGTTGCCGCTGGTCGCGGGGATCGTGCTGAACGCCTCGCCGGTGGAGCTCGGGCTGCTGACGGCCGCGCGGCGGGTGCCGGTGTTGTTCGCGTCGTTGCCGGCCGGGGCCCTGAGTGATCGGTGGCGCAAGCGGCCGGTGATGATCACGACGTTCCTGGTCTCCGGTTGTGCGATGGGCACGGTGCCGGCGGCCGCGGTCGCCGGGGTGCTCACTCTGTGGCAGTTGTACGCGGTCGCGCTGGTCGTCGCGACGTGTGAGGTGTTCTTCACGCCCGCGTATCAGACGTACCCGCTCACCTTGCTCGGGCCGGATCGGCTGATGGCCGGGAACGCCAGGCTGACCAGCACCGTCACGGTCGCGGGGATGGTGGGGCAGCCGGTCGGCGGGTTGCTGATCTCGTTGTTCGGGCCCGCCAAGGCGGTGCTCGCCGACGCGCTCTCCTACCTGGGCGGCGCGCTCGCGCTCGCGCTGATCCGCGCGCCCGAGCCCGCGCCGGAGCGCGGGGAGAAGGCTCCGAGGTTGCGTGCGCAGATCGGGGAGGGCCTGCGTTACGTCGTCCGTCATCGCGTGATCGGGCCGCTCGTGCTCTACATGGCCACGGTCAGCTTCTGCCTGGCCGGGCTGACCGCGCTGGAGGTCAACTACGTGGTACGGGAGCTCGGCTGGTCGAGCCTGGCGACCGGCCTGGTCTTCGGCGTGAGCATGGCGGGCGGCCTGGCGGCCGGGGCGGTCGCCGGACCGCTCACCGACCGGTACGGCATGCCGCGTGTGCTGCTCGGGGCCGCCTTCGCGTATCCGTTGTGCAGCGGGTCGATCGGCCTGGTGGAGCCGGGGTTGGCGGGGCAGGTCGTCGTGGGCGTGTCCTGGTCGATACTGATCATCGTCACGCTCGTCTTCCAGAGCACGCAGCGCAGTCTGCGGCAGCTCCTGACGCCCAAGGACATGCAGGGCCGCCTGGCCGCCACCTCCCGGTGGCTCACGTGGGCGGCCACGCCGGTCGGCGCGGTCCTGTCCGGGCTGCTGGCCGGGGGGATCGGCATGCGGGGGTCTCTTCTGGTGTTCTCCGCCGGGATGCTGGTCGGCCCGGTGGTGATGTGGTTCTCGCCGTTGCGTACGTCCCGGCGGGAGATCGAGCGGGACGTACGGACGGCGACGGCGGCCGGGTAGCACCCGAGCGGAACACAAGGACGGCGGCGGGTCACAGGGCGAAGAGCAGGGCGGCGTTGACGAGGAGGGCGACCGCCGTCGCGAAGTGGATGCCGAAGGCGACCGCCTTGGTGCCGCCGTTGCGCGACACGATCAGGGTGTCGCCGAGGGGGATCAGGGCGACGACCAGCATGAACCAGGCTTCGGCCTGGGCGCCCACGAAGGCCAGCAGGGCCAGCCCGAGCAGGCCGTACGTGCCGTCGCGCAGGCCCTTGATGATCAGGTAGGCGCCGTCGCCGTCCTGCTTGGCGGGGACGCCGTAGCCGGTGGCCGCGAGGCGGGGGACCAGCAGGAAGCGGGCGCCGATCAGGATGACCAGCAGGTTGAGGGCGATGGCGAGGCCGTAGGCGATGGTGGTCAGCATGTCCGTCTCCAGAGGGGCTAGCGGTGCTAGGAACGATGACAACGCTAGCAGAGCGTTGGCAGATGCGCTAGCGGTGCTAGAATCAGAAGCATGCCGATTCAGGCGCGCCGGGAGCGCGAACGTGCGGAGCGCGAGAAGCTGATCATTACGGCGGCCCGTGAGCTGGCCGAGGCCGAGGGCTGGGAGGCGGTGACGACCCGGCGGCTGGCCGAGCGCATCGAGTACAGCCAGCCGGTGCTCTACAGCCACTTCAAGGGCAAGGACGCGATCATGGCGGCCGTCGCCGTGGAAGGGTGCGCCGACCTCGCGGTGGAGCTGCGCGCAGCCCGTACCGCGGCGGCCGACGCGGACAGCGGCCTCGCGGGCGTCGCCGCCGCCTACACGGCCTTCGCCGAGCGGCATCCGGCGCTCTACGACGTCATATTCACCCAGAAGGTCGATCTGCCGTTCGCCACCCCGGAGGCGCCCGCCGCCCTGCACGCGGCCTTCGGCGAGCTGGTCGAGGGCGTTCGCCCGCACGCCGCCGAGGAGGACCTGCCCTTGGTCACCGAGACCTTCTGGGCCGCCCTGCACGGCCTGGTCACGCTCACGCGCGGCGCCCGGCTGCCCCGGGAACACCGTGACCGCAGGCTGGAGCTGCTCCTGGCCAGGTTCACGGCCCGGCCGGACTGACCGATCCGACCGGTCCGATCAGCCTCGCCGGGTTGACCTTGTCATCAGCGTCAACGTCTACATTCGGTGTCCGCCCATCGACGAGAACGGACGACGACGCCCATGAGCACCCATCGCGCCACCCTTCTGGAGCTCGACCAGAGCTTCTTCGACGCCCTCGTGGCCAATGACCACGACCGGCTGAAGGAGCTCCTGGCGGACGACTTCGTCCTGGTGGGGGTGGAGGACGGGACGGTCGCCGGCAAGGACCTCCTGCTCGGCCTGGTGGCGTCGGGCAGCCTGAGTTTCCCCAGGATCGACTCGTTCCCGGACGAGGCGATCGTACGGTTCGTCGGGGACGTGGGGATCGTGGTGGGACGTACGGGGATGAACTTCACCAATCCCGATGGCGGCACGTTCAGCGCCGGGAGCCGGTACACGCATGTGTACGCAGCCGGGGCCGACGGCGGCTGGCGGCTCGTCTCGGCGCAGGGCACCGCCATCAAGATGTGAGCGGCAGGTCAGGCGTTTTCGGTCTCCGCCATCAAGACGTGCGCGGGCAGGTCAGCCGTTGTCCGGTCTCCGCCGTCAAGACGTGAGCGGGCAGGTCAGGCGTTTTCCGGTTTCCGCCATTCTGCGGTGACCTTGAGGTGGGCCTCTCCCGTCGACTCGGCGATCACCACGCCCGCCTTGGCGGTCAACTTCATCCCGAACTCCACCGTGACCACGTCGGGCGGTTCGGGGCACGACCGCATGCGGCGCAGGACGTCCGTGGCGAACGTCTGGACGCGCTGGAGGCCCGCGCCCAGCGCCTCGGGCATACGTTCGACGGCCGCGCGGGCCCGTCCAGCGGGGAGCGCCTCGTCGGCGTGCTGCTCGTCGACCTCCACGAGCACGGTGCCGCCGTCGTCGAGGGGGACCTCTAGGAAGTAGCGCACGGTTGGCCTCCTGTCCTGGGACAAGAGCAAGCATGCTGGACTGGCCCGCTCGACGGTGGGCTTTCCAGCAGAGGACGGCCTCGGCGCCAAAGTTATCCACAGGAAGACGCTGATTGTCCACAGCGGTGGAGAAGTCCAAAATCATTGACATCATGTCTGGGATATTTTACTTTCCGGAGGTGTGATGTCGTACGAGGAAAGGGGCGCCTGGATCTATCTCGTGGCGACGGCCGGCACCTACGCGGCCTACGTCGTCGTCGTCCTCGGCCGCGCCGCCGGTGGTCCTCTCAGTGCCGTCCCCCATGTCGCGCCGATGTTGTGGGCGATCGGGATCGGCATCGCCCTGTCGATCGCGGGCCGTATCGTGGTCGAGACCGTGAAGCCCAGCGAGAGTCACAAGAGCGACGTGCGAGACAGGGAAATCAACCGTTCGGCCCAGCATGTCGGGGGCCTTGTGCTAGGGGTCTCCATGATGGTCCCCCTTGGCCTGACCATGGCGGAAGCCGCCCATTTCTGGATCGCCAACGCCATCTACGCGGGCCTCGTCCTGTCGGCCCTGGTGGCCACGCCGGTGCGGCTGGTCGCCTGTCGGAGGGGCCTGTAGATGGGCAAAGCCACCAAGGTCACCAACTCCATCAGGGCCCTGCGGTTCGCCCACGAGGAGATGACGCAGGCCGAGCTGGCCCGCAGGATCGGCGTCACCCGGCAGACCGTCATCGCCATCGAGCAGGGCCGCTACTCACCCTCTCTCGAGGTGGCCTTCCAGATCGCCCGGGTGTTCCGGGTGCCCCTCGACGACGTCTTCCAGTATCCGGACTCCGAAGGCTAGTTATCCACAGGCGCGCCGGTTTTCCACAGGCTGTCGAGGGCGGTGGCGACGGCCGCGATGGACTCGTGCGCGGAGCGGATGCGGGCGGTCTGGGCCTCGTCGGTCCAGCCGAGCCGCAGGCCCTCCTCGGCCAGCGCGTCGAACGCCGTGAACGCGGCCAGCTTCTGGCGCAGGACCTTCGACCAGGCGTCGTCCTCGATCTGGTAGTAGACGTTGCGCTCGCCCGGCCTGCGGACCTTGTGGACGAGCCGGAGGGACGTCAGGAGCTGCATGGTCGTCGTCAGCGACGCGCGGCTCGCGCCGATCGCGTCGGCGATCTCGGACGCGTTCTGGGCGGGCGGGTCGCAGGCCATGAGCCAGCCCAGGACGCGGCCCGTGATGGGGGCCAGTCCCCATTCCTCGGAGACGAAGGCCGCGACCCGCTCGACCCAGTCGAGCACCTGCTCCCGGCCTGGGCCGTCCTGCGCTGCCATGTGGGACCTCCAGCCCGCCGCGATCTCGGCCGACATTGCTCTCGGTAGGTGGTCAAATACTAGGAGCAACAACGGCCCGCTGCTAATGCTGGACCCGTGATCGTCGTCGTGTGGCCACTGCTGCTCCTATCCTGGTCCTGCCTGAGCCCACCTCGGTCGTGGACAAGTCCGGCAGCAGCCCGGCGACGTGGCGGCCGCCGCGCAGGTCGTACTGGTGCACGTACGCGCGGGCCTGGATCACGGTGAAGCACCACTACGGGCTGACCGTCACCGTACGGGAGAAGCGGGCCCTGATCTGCATGCTGCGCACCTGCGCTACTTCCCCGCCATTCGCCTGAGCTGCTGCTCCCTGGCCCCGGCGTCGCCCGGACGGCCGCGCTCGGCCAGCATGCCGGCGATGCGCTCAAGGTCCTCGACGGTACGGCGTCCGTCGTACTTGAACTTGGCGCGCACCTCCGTCACCGCCAGCCGCAGCCCGCGCAGCCCGGGAAGCTGCCGGTGGTACGGCCCCTCGCCGGCCGCCACGACGCCGTGCGCGCCGTCGGGCTGGAAGTGGGCGAGCTGGCGGCGCAGGATCTCCGCCTTGCCCTCGGCGTCGTCCACGATCTCGGCCCGGCAGGTGAGCTGGACGGAGGCGTAGTAGCTGGTGGGCACGCCGGTCTCGGGGGAGCCGGTGCGCCATCCGCCGGGGATGTAGGCGTAGTCGTCGTGCACGGTCAGCAGGACCACCGGGTCGGCCTCGATCGCCGTCCACAGGGGGTTGGGTCTGGCCAGGTGGAGCAGCACCTCGGCCGCGCCGTCGTACAGGAAATGGGTGGGGACGACGACGGGCGGGCCGCCGTCCGGGCCGTTCGCGGCGATCTGGCCGAAGTCGCGGGTGGCCAGCCAGGTACGCCATTCGTCGTCGTCGCGGGCCGCGTCCCAGGGGTGGATGAGCATGACGAAACCCCTCCCGTCGGGCTTTGTATTAGTACATAATGTATTTTGTGTCAGAAACATATCTGATCGCTGGCGGGACGGCCAGTGAGATCGCGGCGGGCGTCGAGGCCGCCGTGTCCGCGGGGCTGCTTCTTCCGGGGGCGTCGTTGCCGCCCGTGCGCGAGGTGGCCGCGATGGCCGAGGTCAGCCCCAACACCGCCGCGGCCGCCTACCGGCTGCTGCGGGAGCGCGGCATCGTCGAGACGGCGGGCCGGCGCGGCACCCGGGTCCGGCCGCGTCCGGCCAGCACGACGCGCGAGGAGATCCGCATCGAGGTGCCGCCGGGCGTACGCGACCTGTCCCACGGCAATCCGGACCCGGCCCTGCTGCCGCCGCTGCACGACGCGCTCGCCGCCGCGGCCAGGGCGCACGAGGAGCACCCGGCCATGTACGGCACCGGCGACGACGCCGAACTCCTCACCCTGGCCGCCACCCGCCTGCGTGCCGACGGCGTGCCCGCCGCGCCGCTGGCGATCACCTCGGGCACCCTCGACGCGGTCGAGCGCGTCCTGGCCGCCCACCTCCGGCCCGGCGACGCCATCGGCGTGGAGGACCCGGGCTGGACGGCCCTGCTCGACCTGGTCGCCGTACTCGGGCTGCGGCCGGTGCCGATGCGGCTGGACGACGAGGGCCCGCTGCCGGACGAGCTCGACCGGGCGCTACGGGCGGGCGTACGAGCGGTGGTGATCACGGCACGGGCCCAGAACCCGACCGGCGCGGCCGTCACCGCGGCACGCGCCGCGGACCTGCGTGCCCTGCTCGCCACCCGCCCCGACGTGGTGCTGATCGAGGACGACCACGGCGCGAGCCTGGTGGATCTCCCCCTCCATCCCCTGTCCGGCGTCACGACCCGGTGGTTGCTCACCCGTTCGACGGCCAAGGCGTTCGGCCCTGACCTGCGGCTGGCACTGGTCACGGGCGACACCGTCACGCTCGACCGGCTGCGCGGGCGGCAGCGGCTGGCCGCGGGCTGGGTCAGCCATCTGCTGCAACGCGCGGTCGCCCACCTCTGGCGTGCACAGGCTGTGGACACGCCGGCCGTCGCCGCCGCGTACGCCGAGCGCCGCGACGGCCTGATCGAGGCGCTGGCCGCGCGCGGCATCCGGGCGCACGGCCGCAGCGGGCTCAACGTCTGGGTGCCGGTCGCCGACGAGACCACCGCGGTCACCCGGCTGCTGGCCCTCGGCTGGGGCGCCGCGCCCGGCGCCCGCAACCGCGTCCGTACGCCGCCCGCGCTGCGCCTGACGGTCTCCACGCTGCGGCCCGGCGAGACCGCCCGCCTGGCCGACGACCTGGCCACCGCCCTGCGCCCGCCCACCTCCGGCCGCTACGGCTAGGGCCAGAACGCGGCCACCAGATCTCCCGCCCCCGGTCTGGCCAGCACGATACGGCCCACCTGCGCGACAGGCGTGTCGATCGTCGTCCCCCACGAGCCCCTGCCGCCGGAGACCGGCACCTCGCCCAGGGGGACGCGCAGGCCGTCCGTCCTGACCAGCGTGGCCCGGTACGCGCCGCTGCCCGAGGCCGACTGGACCACCAGGAACAGCCAGCTCGGGGAGCCCTGGTAGGCGAAGGCCGTGCCCACCCGGCGACGGCCGTCGTGGAAGGCGGCGGCCAGGCAGCAGTTGCCGGTCATCCCGGCCAGCACGCGCGACTCGAAGGCGGGCGGCGGGTTCTCGGGCGGGGCCAGCGCGGTGATCGAGTCCACCAGCCCGGCCATGTCCGCCAGGTCGTGCCGGCAGCGTGCGCAGGCGGCCAGGTGACGCAGGGCCGCCGCGCGTTCGGCGCCGGTGAGGGTGTCGGCGGCCAGCTCGGGGATGAGGTCGCCGGTCTCCGCGCAGCCGCCGGGCTCAGTCATCGCGGGCCTTCAGCCGTTCGCGCAGGCGGGCCATCCCCCTGCGCAGGCGGGTCTTGGCGGTGCCCAGCGGCACCCCCTCGATCTCCGCCACCTCCTTCCCCGTCATCCCGTAGAACACCGTCAACGCCACCGCCCTGGCCTGTTCGGGAGGAAGCCCGCGCAGTGCCTCCCTGACGAACTCCTCGTCCTGCGGCGCCTCGTCGGCGGGCTCTACGGCCAGCAGCCGGGTCATCAGGACGGCCGGATCCACCGGCTCCTCGCGCCTGATGCGCAGCGCGTCGAGGGCGAGGTTGCGGGTGATGGTCAGCAGCCAGGCCGGTACGGCCCCGCGCCGGGCGTCGTACGCGGCCGCGTGGCGCCACGCCCTGACGAACGCCTCCTGGGCGATCTCCTCGGCGAGCGCGGACTCGCGCACGATCGTCCGGGCCAGGCCGTAGACCCTGGCCTGGTAGCGGCGTACGAGGGCGGTGGCGGCCTGGGTGTCGCCGGTCGCCATGCCGGCCAGCAGAGACTCGTCCGAAACAAGCCACACACCCGGTACTACGGAGATGATCAGCGGTTCGGCTTCAACGACATCGCAGGGGCCGGGACGGCCCGCCGGGGACGCAGCGCCGAGTGTGCCAGCACGCCCAGCGCGCCCACGACGAGTACGAGCAGGGCGGCCCTGGTGGCCGCGTGCCAGCCGCCGTCGAGGGAGCCGAAGAAGATCGCGCCGGTGACCGTGCCGCCGAGCACGCCGCCGGTCTCCTGAACGGTCCCGAGCACCCCGGCCGCCGCGCCCGCGTGCTCCCGGCGTACGGAGGCCAGGACCGAGGACAGCAGCGGCGACATGACCAGGCCCATCCCCGCACCCGCCACCAGCAGCGCGAACGCCACGAGGTACGGCGAGTCCCCCGCGTGGTAGAGCAGCCCCAGCCCGAGCAGCAGCGCCAGCGGGCCGACCACGCGGGGGACGCGGGCCGAGCGCGGCGAGGCCAGGAAGAAGCCGAGGTTCAGCGCGGTGCACACCGCCCCGGCGGCGAGCGGGCCGAGGCCGAGGCCGTCCTGAAGGTACAGGGCGAGCACGAACGACAGGCCCGCCGAGGTGCCGAACAGCAGCGCGACCGCCGCCAGCCCGGCCGCGAACCCCTTCTCGCCGAACACCTCCAGATCCAGCAGCGGTTCGCGACCGGCCGCCGCCAGCCGGCGCTGCCGCCGTACGAACGCCGCCAGCGTGAGCGCCGCCCCGCCCAGGCACGGCCACGTCCACTGCGGCCAGCCCTCCGCACGCCCCTGGACCAGCGGCAGCACGACGCCCATCAGGCCCGCCGCGACCAGGGCCGCCCCCGCCAGGTCCAGCCCCGTACGCGCCCCGGCCCCCGGGACGCGGGGGACCAGCCGCCCGGTCAGAGCCAGCGCCGCCAGGCCGATCGGCACGTTGACCAGGAAACAGGCTCGCCAGCCGAGGCCCAGGGGATCGGCGGCCACCAGCAGCCCGCCCACCACCTGGCCGCTTATCCCGGCCAGGCCCACGACCGTGCCGTACCAGCCGAAAGCCCTCGCCCGGTCCGCGCCCGGGAACAGTGCCCCGATCAGCGTGAGGACCTGCGGCGCGAGCAGCGCCGCCGCGGCGCCCTGCGCGACCCGGGCGAGCACCAGGGTGGTGGCGTCCGGCGCGCCGCCGCAGGCGGCCGAGGCGAGCGTGAACAGGGCCAGCCCGGCGGTGAAGAGCCGGCGCGGGCCGTGGAGATCGCCGAGCCGCCCCGAGACGATCAGGCCCGCCGCGTACGCCAGCCCGTATCCGGCGATCACGAACTGGATCGCCGCGTCGCCGGGCCGCAGGTCGGCGCGGATCGAGGGCACGGCCACGTTCGCGACGAAGAAGTCGAGCGTGGTCATGAACACCGCGACCAGCACGACGGGCAGGGCCGCCCAGCGAGGACGGAGGGACATGGGGGACTCCAGGGGAGGGAGGAACCGGGCGGTGGGAGAACACCGGCGGACGCCGGACGGTTGAGCCCACCCTGGAGCCGGGTGATTATGGTTTCCTGCTGATCGACCACGGAATCAGCGACATAATGACGCTCAATGCCGAAATTTCGGGACCTGTTGGAGTTTGTGGCTGCGGTCGCTCCCGTCATCGACGCGGCCCACGTCAACGTGCACGCCGCCGCCCGCGGAGCCGTCCTGGACCTGGCCGGACGCACCGGCCTGACCCCCGGCCTGCTCGACGACCTGCGTTACGTGCTCCCCTTGCGCCCGGTGACCCCGGCCGCGCTCGCCGCCGTCCACCGGTACGGCGACGTCACCGAAAACGTCGAGACCCACCTGCGCGAAGGCGCCCTGGTCCGGGACGCCGACGGGACCCTGCGGCCGACGTCCGCGGGCCTGGCCTTCATCGACGCCCTGTACGCCCTGCACGCCGAGGCGGCCGGCCGCGTCTGGGCGGGCCACGACGTGACCGGTCTCGCCGCGTCCGTGGGCGCGGTGCTCGACCGGGCCGTACGGGTGCCCGGCGGCGCGCTGGAGGTGATGGCCCCGCCGTACGAGCCGGTCGCCGCCCCGGCCGGTCTGCTGCTGTTCAACCGGCTCGCCGCGCTGCGTCACCATCGCGCGGACGCCCATGCCGAGTCCTGGCGCGCGGCCGGGCTGACCGCGGCCGGGATCATCGGGCTCAAGGACCCGTCGAGGCGGGCCGCCATCGAGGCGGACACGAACCGGCGGGCCGCCGAGCCGTACCGGGCCATGACGGACGGCGACCGCCAGGCCCTGTACGACGGCCTTCTCGCCCTCGTCTAGAGGGCCGCCAACAGCCGTCCCACCTGTGTACGGTCGTTGACCCCCAGTTTCTCGTAGGCCGCCTGGAGATGGTTGGCCGCCGTACGGGTGGACAGCGTCAGCCGGTCGGCGATCTGCCGGTTCGTCAGCCCGGCGGCGGCCAGCTTGACGATCTCCCGCTGGCGCGGCGTGAGCTCCGGCGTGGCCAGCTCGACCAGCGCGGGCGTCGAGACGCCCGGACACCGCTTGGCCAGCGCCCACGCCCTGGTCTGCGCCCCCTTGGCCAGCGTGCCCCGGCCCGCGCGGCGGTGGGCCGCCGACTCCTGGGCGAGGGCCTCGGCGGCGTACAGGATCAGGCCGAGCCGTTCGAACTCGGCGGCGACGGCCCGCAGCTCGGCGGGGTCGCCGGCGGCACGGGCGTGCCGGGCGGCCAGCGCGGCCAGCGGGCCGTCCACCCGTTCGGCCAGCGCGGTCAGGCGCCGGGCCGCCAGGGCGGGCGCGCCCAGCCGCACCAGGTCGTGCAGCGCGAACATCAGGTGCCCGAACTGCTCGTGCCGCTCGGCCAGACCGGCGGCCGACAGGCACAGGCGTACGGCCTCGTCCAGGTCGCCCGCCGAGGCCGCCACCCAGACCGCGGCCCGCAAGACCGGCTGCCTGGTGAAGGCCCAGCGCGAGGCCAGCTCCTCGGCCTCGGCCAGCGCGGCCCGCGCCGCCCCGGTCTCGCCCAGCAACGCCCGCGCGTGGGCCAGCTCGGCCAGGCACCGCCCCAGGTACGGCGTACGCGCGGGCAACCGGGCCGCCTCCTCCCTGGCCCAGCGGGCCGCGCCGGCCGCGTCGCCGCGCAGCCCGCCGACCACCGCCAGGTACGCCCCGAACCCCGACACCGACAGCTCGGCCACCGTCAGTGCCATGCCCTCGGCGGCCGTCCGCGCCGCGGCGTCCAGCCGGCCGGAGAACACCTGCGCGGCGCAGCGCGCGTCCAGCAGCGTCGGCAGCGCGTGCGGGGCGTCGTCCTCCCAGTCGTCCTTGCCCGCCAGCGCCCGCTCGACCACGGCCAGGCAGCGTCTGGTACGGCCCGAGTAGGCCTCGATCCACGCCTCCAGCCCGGCCGCGTGCGCCGCACCCCGTACGGTCATCGGCGCGTACGCGCGCGCCCGAGCCAGCGAGCCCGCCGCCCCGGCCAGCCGACCGGCGAAGAAGTCCGCGACGCCCCGGTAGATGTGCCTCTCCTGTCGTAAGGCCGGATCCGTCAGCGTCTCGTCGGTCATGTCGAGCACCCGGCACGCCTCGGCGTCCGCGCCCGCCCAGGCGAGGTTGAGGCCCAGGCTGAAGGCGTGCTGGGCGCGTTCGTCCTCGGTGACCGCGTTCCTGGCCGCCTGCCGCAGCGCCGCCAGGGCCGCGTCCGCGTCGCCCAGGACCATCAGCACCTGGCCGAGCAGCGCGACCGCCGCCACGCCCGCGCCCGCCTCGATCGCGGCCCTGGCCAGCCGCTCGGCCAGCCGCGGATCGCGCCTGGCCCAGGCCAGGTTCGCGGCCGACAACAACATCCCGGGCGCCGCCGCCGAGCCGCTGTCCAGCCGCCACACGGCCGCGCGCAGCTCGTCCTCGCGCCGCCGCAGGCCGCGGGTCTCCAGCGCCTCGGCCAGTGTCCGCAGCCGCCGCCTGGCCCGCAGGGTGCCGCAGTCGCCGCGGACCACCTCGCCGTACAGGGGGTGGCCGAGCCGTACCTGCTCCCGGCGGCCGTCGCCGGCGACCGTGACCAGGCCGCGGGCCTCGACCCGCTCGACCGCGCCCGCCGAGGTCAGCGCGACCAGCAGCTCGGCGCCCACCGGCTCGCCGAACGCCACCAGCTCCAGCACCTCGCGCTCGTCCTGGTCCAGGTGCCCGATCCGGGCGCCGACCAGCTCGCGCAGCCGGGTCGTCATCGACAGCTCGCCCTGCCAGCGCCACTCGCCGCCGCTCTCGGCCAGGCAGCCGGACGTGCGTCCGGCGTGCACGACCTCGCGCAGGTAGAGCACGTTCCCGCCGGTGACGGCCGCCAGATGCCGTACGGTCCCGGCCGCCACCTCCCCGCCGAGCGCGCCCGCCAGCACCTGGCCGACCTCGTCGCGGCCGAGCGGCGGCAGCTCGACCCTGGTCAGCAGCTCGTCCTTCCACAGCGCGGCCACCGGCGCCGGCAGCGGCCCGCCCGTACACACCGTGACCAGCACCCTGGCCTCCCCACCGGCGGCCAGGTAGTGCACCAGCGCCGCCGACGCCGGGTCGAGCCGGTGCGCGTCGTCCACGCTCACCAGCAGTTCTCCCTTTCCTCCGCCGCTTCCTCCGCCGCGAAGGTGCCGCGCCGCCCACCGCAGCAGGTTCTCGCCCGCGTGCGGCGGGCCCGTCAGTACGTGGGCGAACGCCCCGAACGGGATCATCGACGCGGTCTCGGTGCCCAGCACCCGTACGACCTCGTACCCGTCGAGCCCGGCCAGCGCCTGTGCCGCCAGCCTGCTCTTGCCGACCCCCGCCTCACCGGCGATCATCGCGCCTGCTCCCGACCGCAGCGCCTCGCGCACGGTCGCGATCGACCCCCCTCGCCCGACGAACGGCCATCCGCTCCCCAGCTGCTCGCTCATCGTGCCTCCTCTCACCACAGATGGTGGCGAGGGGAGGTTCGCGCGAGGTTCAGGCGGGATCGCGGTTCAGGCCGGCCGCGTTCAGCAACAGGGTGATCACGGCGTCGGCCCCGCTGAACGGCACCGGCTCGCCCCCCACCTCTTCGAGCAGCCCGCGGAGCTGGCCGCCGGATTGCTCGGGCTCGACCAGCCGTACGATGACCGTCCTCATCGCAGCACCATCCCCCCGGATGGTTCAGGTCTGGTTCAGGTGGGGTAGGGCGCGGGCTCGACCTCCAGCTCCCGCATGCGCTCGGCGTAGAGGTGGTAGCGCCGGCGGGCGTCGCCGCGCCGGCCCGCCAGGTCGAGCACGCGTACCAGGCCCAGGTGGGCGCGCTCGTCGTAGCCGTCGCGCTCCAGCAGGCGCAGCCAGTAGCGGGCGGCCTCGTCGTAGCGTCGCTCGCGGGTGCGCGCCGCGGCCAGCCGGGCGGACGCCTGCACGTAGGCCAGCCTCGCCTGTTCGCGCAGGCCCACGGCCCAGTCGGCGTAGGGGTCCTCCTCGCAGAACTCGCCGCCGTACGCGCCCTCCGCCGCCGTCCACCGCTCCAGCGCCTCGGCCGCGCGGCCCGCCTGCTCCAGCCGTACGGCCTCGGCCGCCAGGTCGAGGAAGCGCTCCACGTCGACGTCGGCGTGGGCCAGGTCCAGGCGCAGCGCGCCCTCCTCGGAGACCACGACGTCGTCCGGAGGCCGTTCGCGGGCCGGGTCGAGCACCGCGCGCAGCGTGGAGACCATGACGTTGAGCCGCCGCAGCCCGACCGTGTCGTCCTGCTGCTCGGGCCACAGGATCTCCACCAGCCGTTCCCTGCTGATCGCCCCGCCCCGGCGGCTGACCAGGATCTTCAGCAGGTCGCGGGCCTTGCGCGACTGCCAGGCCGTACGCGGGACCGGCACCGCCCCCCGCAGCACCCGGAACGTTCCCATGGTCTCGATCACCACTGCCGCCCCCGGTACGGGCGCCGCGCGGGCGATCAGCTCGTCGATCCGGTCGTCGAGCGCC
This sequence comes from Nonomuraea spiralis, assembly GCF_014648435.1. Classification (GTDB taxonomy): domain Bacteria; phylum Actinomycetota; class Actinomycetes; order Streptosporangiales; family Streptosporangiaceae; genus Nonomuraea; species Nonomuraea spiralis. The sequence goes on along the minus strand of NZ_BMRC01000004.1, from coordinate 376,304 downwards.
CGGCAGCCGATCGCGTGCATCCGCTCGCGCACCCGTACGGCCGCCTCGCCGCCGTTCGCCGGGTCGGACAGGGCCGCGCGTACCAGCTCGGCCCTGGCCAGCCCGATCGGGTCGCCGAGCGCCGCCCACCTGCGCACCGCCTCGTCGGCCCGCGCGGGATCGCCGTCGAGCCGGGCGCGCAGCTCGCAGATCACGGCCTGGGCCGCGTGGTCCCGGCGTTCGACGGCGACGGGCTCGGTCGCGTCGAGCAGCCGGGCGGCCTCCTCGCGGCGGCCCCCGGCCAGGGCCACGTGCGCCGCGGCCACCCGCGCGGCGACGCCCGCGATGCCGTCGGCGTGCGCCAGCGCCTGCCGGGCCACCTCGCCGGCCTCCTCAGGGTCCTCCTCGGCGAGCAGTCCGGCCAGCGCGTTGAGCGCGTTGGACAGGGTCTGCACCTCGCCCAGCGGGCCGGTCTCGGCGATCACCCGGCGGTAGGTCGCCGCGGCCTGCCCGCGTTCGCCGCGCAGCTCGTGGATCTCGCCCAGCCTGACCAGGCCGACGCTGACCAGCCGCGAGCCCATCGCCTCCCACCTGGCCACCGCGTCTGCCGCGTCGATCGCGGCCTCCTCCAGCCGGCCGAGCCCGACGAGGGCCTTGGCCCGGTTGGCGACGTTGAGCGCGGCGTAGGGCGCGAACGACACCAGGTCGCACAGCCGGCTCGCGGCCTCCGTCTCGGCCAGCGCCTCGGCGTAGGCGCCCTCGTCGAGATGGCGGGAGGCCCGGTTGGCCCGGATCCTGATGAGCTGGACGATGTCGCCGGCGCGTTCGGCGTACTCAAGGGCGCGCAGGTAGTGGGCGTCGTTGGCGCGGCGGTCGCCGTCGAGCGCGGCGAGCATGGCCAGCACCGTGTTGGCCATCGCCAGCGCGCCGGGGTCGCCCAGCAGGCCGGCCTGCTCCAGCGCCCGGTCGGCCAGCTCGGCACAGCCCGTACGGTCGCCCTTCAGCCACAGGACCGAGGCCATGGAGGCGGCGCACATGGCGGCGTCGGCCGGCGGCGAGCCGTACGCGTGGCCCCTGGCGTACGCCGCCATGGCCGCGTCGAGGTCGCCGCGCAGGTGGTCGATGAAACCGAGCCGCCTGGCCAGGAACGCGTCGAAGGCGGGACCGGCGGCGGCCTGAGCCAGCAGCTCGCGGGCACGGGTCCAGTGGCCGCGGTTGAGCTCGGCGATGCCCGCGAGCCTGAGCATCGGGGGAGAGCTCCGGGCGGGCTCGGGCAGCAGGTCGAGCGCCGCGATCACGTCGCCGCGCTCGGCCAGGCGGGGGCCGTGGGAGTTGAGCAGCGACGCGGCGAGGTCCGGATGGGCGGTCGCGACGGCGGCGCGCAGGGCCAGCTCGGGCTGGTCGTGCTCGACGTACCAGCGGGCGGCTACGGCGGCCACGTCGTGGGCCTCGTGCCGGTCGAGCGGGGCGTGCCGGGTGAGGACGTGCCTGCTGGTCGAGGTCAGCCGGTGGCCGTCCTGGTCGGCCTCGACGAACAGGCCGCGGCTGATCAGGGCGGGGAGCGTGTCGGGCGGCGCGCCGAGCGTGGCGGACAGGCCGGAGGTCAGCACCGGCAGGACGGTCGCCGCGCGCAGCAGCTCGCGCATGCCCTGCGGCAGGTCCTTGAACGCGGCGAGCGTCAGGTGTTCGAGCGTGGCCGACCCGGCGGTCAGGCTCGCCGCGGTGCGCGGCCAGCTCGCCGGCTCCTCCCTGGCCAGCGTGTCGAGTGCGGCCTGGACGGCGGCGGGCCAGCCCGCGCACGCCTCGTGCAGCCTGGCGGCGATGCCCGCGCCCTGCTCGCCCAGCCGCTCGCGAGCCCAGGCGGCGGTCTCGGCGGGGGTGAGCGCCAGGTCGGTGGCGTCGAGGTCGAGCACCTCGTGGTCCTGGCGCAGCCGGGCCGTCGGGAACGGCAGCGGCGCCCGCGAGGCGGTGACCAGATGCAGGTGGCGGGGCGAGGCGCGGACCAGCGTCTCCACGTAACGCACCGAGCCCGGCGCGCCGGCGATCGCGTCGACGCCGTCGAAGATCAGCGCCAGCCCTCTGGCCAGCCGCCGGGCCAGCGACTCGGCCAGCGCGCCCGCCAGCGCGGCGGCCCTGGACAGCTCGTCGGCGTCGGGGCCGAGCGGCGCCCCGGCCGCGGCCAGCAGGTCGGCGGGCAGCCCCGGCACGGCCTCGGCCAGCGCCGACGCCACCGATCCCGCCAACGTCGGCAGGTCGCGGTCGGCGGGCCCGAGCAGGTGCAGCACCGCGCCGACGGCGTGGCTCCAACCGGCGAGCGCGATCGACTTCCCGTAGCCTGTAGAGGCCACGAGCGTGGTGAGCCTGTGCGTAAGCGCCCCGTCGAGCCGCCGGTCGAGGGCGGGACGGGGTTGCACCCACCCTCGTTCCACCCCCGCATGCTACGCCCGGGCTCGCGGGGGACTCCAGAGTTCGCAAAGTGCCACCTCCCGGTAACTCGCCGGTTGGCGCACTATGGTCGTACTTCATTTCCAGGAGGCACCGTGGAACAGGATCTGCCTGGCGGTGTGAGGCTGATCGTGGGGGTGGACGAGTCCCCGGCCTCGCGCTGGGCACTCGCCTGGGCCATCGGCGCGGCCAGGCTGCACCGGATGGCTCTGGTGGCCGTTCACGTCAGTCGTGCACCCGTCCATCCCTTTCCCGAGGCGCTGCCCGTGCAGCACGCGATCCGGCAGGGCGAGGAGAGCCGCTGCGCGGAGGTGATCGCGGGCGTGTTCGAGGACGTCGCAGGGGGCGTGCCCGACGATCTGCGCGTGGCGAGCGTCAGCAAGGTCGGCGATCCCGGCTACCACCTCGTCGATCTGGCGCGGGAGGGTGACCTGCTGGTGCTCGGGCGGGGCAGGCGCGGGATGCTCAGCCGGATCCTGCTGCCCTCCACCAGCATGTACTGCGCCCGCCACGCCAAGACGACGGTCGTCATCGTGCAGCAACCCTCGCCGCCGGACGATCCGGAGTTGTCGGGGGAGCGGGCGCGTCGGTTCTGGAGCCGCCGGCACTTCTAGGCCGGCTTCAGTGAGGCTGTCTCCAGTGAGGCCGGCTTCAGTGAGTCGGTGAGCAGGCGCAGGCCGGGGCGGAGGTCGTGCGGCCCGATGGCGCCGTAGCCCAGGACCAGGCCGGGTTGTGCCGGGGTCTCGCCGCAATAGGCGTCGAGCTGCTCGACGGCCAGGTCCGGCGCCGGACGTACGGACACGCCCGGCGCGAAGAGGGCGCACACGTGCAGGCCCGCGGCGGACGGGATCAGGCGCAGGCGGTCCTCCCCGGCCAGCGTCTCGGCGATCAGGGCGTGCCGGGCGGCGTACTCGCGGGTCGCCTTCCTGATGTGCCGGGCCAGCAGGCCCTCGTCGATGAAGCGGGCCAGGGCGGCCTGTGTGGGCACGTCGCCGTGCCAGTCGGAGAGCTGCCTGGCCGCGCGCAGGGCCGGGCCGAGCGAGGCGGGGGCGACGAGGAAGCCCAGTCTGAGCATCGGGAGCAGGGTCTTGGAGAACGAGCCCACGTAGATCACGCGGCCCGCGCGGTCGAGGCTCTGCAGGGGTTCGAGCGGACGTTCGCCGAAGCGGAACTCGCTGTCGTAGTCGTCCTCGATCACCACGGCGGCCCGGCGTTCCGCCCAGGCGAGCAGGGCGGCGCGGCGGGCCAGCGACATGGGCGTGCCCAGCGGGAACTGGTGCGAGGGCGTGACGTAGACGAGGCTCGCCGCGCGGGGGATGGCAGAGACGTCCAGGCCTTCGGCGTCCACGGGCACGCCGACGACGCGGGCGCCGAGCGAGCGGAACAGCCGGCGGGCGGGCGGATAGCCGGGCTCCTCGACGGCGACGGTCGTGCCGGGCTCGATCAGGACGCGGCCGACGAGGTCGAGGGCCTGCTGCGCGCCGTTGGTGATCAGTACGTCGTCCGGCCCGGCATGGACAGACCGGCTGATCCCGATATGACGCGAAATAGCGTCACGTAGAGGTCCATAGCCTGACGGGTCGTCGTACGTCGCCAGGCCGACCCGCAGCTCCCTCGCCACCAGCCTGCGCCACGTCTCCATCGGGAACAGCCGCGCGTCCGGTACGCCGACGCGGAAGTCGTACCGGGCAGGCGCCACGTTCGCGGCCGCGCCGAGCTCCCGCCAGAACGCCCGCGGCCTGACCACTCCCTTGGGTGCGGCCCGGCCGCGTACCGGCTCGGCCGACACGAACGTGCCCGCCCCCGCCCTGCCGATCAGGAAGCCGTCGGCCACCAGCCGGTCGTAGGCGACCGCCACCGTGTTCCTGGAGATCTCCAGGCGGCGGGCCAGCTCCCGCGTCGGCGGCAGCCGCTCGCCCGACCGCAGCCGGCCGTCGAGTATGGCGTCGAGCAGTTGGCGGTAGACCTGTGCGGCCAGGTCACCGCGGCCTTCGAGGCTGATGTGCACGTCCAATTTGGCCCAATCAACTTGCCGGAAATTGGAGCTTATATCGGGACAAGAGGGCGGACAAAATGGGTGCATGACCGAACGTATGGAACTCGGAACGCTGGCCGGCGAGGCGTACAAGGCGATGGGCGGCCTGGACAGGTTCGTGGCCCACAGCACGCTCCCCAAGCCCCTCCTCGAACTCGTCCGGCTGCGCGCCAGCCAGATCAACGGCTGCGTCTACTGCGTGGACATGCACAGCTCCGACGCCAAGCAGGCGGGGGAGAGCGACGCCAGGCTGCACGCCGTCGCCGTCTGGCGCGAGGCCCCCTTCTTCACCGACCAGGAACGCGCCGCCCTGGCCTTCACCGAGGCCGCCACCCGGCTGTCCACCGACGACGTCACCGACGAGGTCTGGGCCGGGGCCGCCGCGCACTTCGACGAGCCGCAACTCGCCGCGCTGGTCGTGGCCGTGGCCACCATCAACGCCTGGAACCGGATGGGCGTCGCCACCCGGATGACCCCAGAGTCCTACAAAGCGTGAGAACCGAGCGCGTCCCGCAGGGCGTCAGGAGCCAGCGCGTCCTCGCCGCCGCGCAGCTCGCCAACGCCGTCGGCGACGGCGCCTATCTGGTCACCTCGGCGCTCTACTTCGCGAATGTCGTGGGCCTGTCGGCCACCGAGATCGGCCTCGGCCTCACGCTGGGCTGGGCCGTCGGCTCGGTGGCCGGGGTCCCGCTCGGCCACCTGGCCGACCGGCGCGGGCCGCGCGGCGTGGCGGTGCTGCTCGCGCTCACCACCGCGCTGGCGGCCGCCTCGTTCGTGTTCGTCCGCTCGTACGCGCTGTTCGTGCTGGTCGCCTGCCTGTACGGCACGGCGCAGACCGGCCTGTCGGCGGCTCGCCAGGCGTTGCTGGCCGGGTTGATCGAACCGGCCCGCCGTACGGTCGTCCGGGCCGTCTTGCAGTCCACGCTCAACGGCGGCCTGGCCGTCGGGGCCGCGCTGGGCGGCGTCGCGCTGACCGTCGGCACACGCGCCGGATACGTCGCGGTGTTCGTGCTCGACGCCCTGAGCTTCCTGGTCGCCGCGCTGGTGCTGCTCACGCTGCCCGCCGTACGGCCCGCGCCCGCCGCGCCGGGCCCCCGGCTGGCCGTGCTCAGGGACCGGCCGTACGCGCTGGTCACGCTGATCAACGCGGTCATGCTCTTCTACATGCCGCTGCTCAGCCTCGTGGTGCCATTGTGGATCGCGCAACGCACGTCCGCGCCCACGTGGATGATCTCCGTGCTGCTCGTGCTCAACACCGGCAGCGTGCTGCTCTTCCAGGTCCGCGTCGCCCGCCGGGTACGCGACCTGCGGGACGCCTCCTCGGCCGTCCGCAAGGCGGGTCTCGTGATGCTCGCCGCCTGCGCGGTGTTCGCCCTCAGCCCGTACGGCTGGGTCTTCCTGATCGCGGCGGGTTGTCTACAGGTCGCGGGGGAGATGTTGCTGGCCGCGGGCGCCTGGGAGATCGGCTTCGGGCTGGCCCCCGACGACAGGCAGGGCCAGTACCAGGGCTTCTTCGGCACCGGCACGGCCGTCGCGAGGATGCTCGGCCCGGTGGTGCTCACCACGCTCGTGCTCGACGGCGGCGCCGTGGGCTGGCTGCTGCTCGGCCTGACGTTCATGACGGCCGGCGCCGCCATGGCACCGGCCGTCAGATGGGCCGAACGATCACTTGAAGCGGCGTAGCCGCAGGCTGTTGCTGACCACGAACACGCTGGAGAAGGCCATCGCCGCCCCCGCGATCATCGGGTTGAGCAGGCCGAGCGCGGCCAGCGGGAGAGCGGCCACGTTGTAGGCGAAGGCCCAGAACAGGTTGCCCTTGATCGTGCCGAGCGTCCTGCGGGAGAGCCTGATCGCGTCGGCCGCCACCAGCAGGTCGCCCCTGACCAGGGTCAGGTCCGACGCCTCGATCGCGGCGTCCGTTCCGGTGCCCATCGCCAGCCCCAGGTCCGCCTGGGCGAGCGCGGCCGCGTCGTTGACACCGTCGCCGACCATGGCCACGACCTTGCCCTCGGACTGGAGCCGCTTGACCACGTCCACCTTGTCCGCGGGCAGCACCTCGGCGATCACCTCGTCGATGCCGACCTCGTCCGCGACCTGGCGGGCGACGGCCTCGTTGTCGCCGGTCAGCAGGACCGGGGTCAGACCGAGCGTACGCAGCCTGCGGATGGCCTCCGCGCTCGTCTCCTTGACCACGTCGGACACCACCAGCAGCGCCCTGGCCTTGCCGTCCCAGCCGACCGCGACCACCGTACGGCCCTTGGCCTGCTCCTCCTCAAGGGTGGCCACCAGGCCGGCGGGCAGGTGCTGCGACCACTCGGCCAGCAGCCTCGGGCGGCCGACGAGGACCGCGTGCCCGTCCACGATGCCCTGCACGCCGAGGCCCTCGATGTTGGCGAAGTCCTCCACCGTCGCGTCGGACTTCGCCGCCCTGGCGACGGCCTGGGCGATCGGATGCTCGGAGGCGTGCTCGATGGCCCCGGCCAGCCGCAGCACCTCCTCGCGGCTCTCCCCCTCGGCCAGGTGCACACCGGCCAGCGTCATGCGTCCCTCGGTGACCGTGCCGGTCTTGTCCAGGACGATGGTGTCGATGCGGCGGGTGGACTCCAGCACCTCCGGGCCCTTGATCAGGATGCCGAGCTGGGCTCCCCGGCCCGTACCGACCAGCAGCGCCGTGGGCGTGGCCAGGCCGAGCGCGCACGGGCAGGCGATGATCAGCACCGCCACCGCGGCGGTGAACGCAGCCCCCGCGCCGTTCCCCGTGCCGAGCCAGAAGCCCAGCGTGCCCAGCGCCAGCGCGATCACGATCGGGACGAAGACGCCCGAGATCCGGTCGGCCAGCCGCTGCACCTCGGCCTTGCCCGTCTGGGCCTCCTCCACCAGCTTGGCCATCTGCGCGAGCTGCGTGTCCGAGCCCACCCGCGTGGCCCGGACGACCAGCCGGCCCCCCGCGTTCACGGTCGCGCCGGTCACCGCGTCGCCCGGCCGCACCTCCACCGGCACGGACTCCCCGGTCAGCATCGAGGCGTCCACCGCGGAGGTGCCCTCCTCGATCACGCCGTCCGTGGCGACCTTCTCACCCGGCCGCACGATGAACGTGTCGCCCGCCTTGAGCTGCTCGACCGGCACCCGCCGCCCGTCGGCCAGCTCGACGTCCTTGGCGCCCAGCTCCATCAGGGCCCGCAGCGCGGCTCCCGCCCGCCGCTTGGAACGCGACTCGAAGTACCGCCCGGCCAGGATGAACGCCGTCACCCCCGCCGCGGCCTCCAGGTAGATGTTGCCCGAGCCGTCGGTGCGCTCGATGGTCAGCTCGAACGGGTGCGTCATGCCCGGCGTGTCCGCCGTGCCGAAGAACAGCGCCCACAGCGACCAGCCGAGCGCGGCCAGCGTGCCGATGGAGATCAGGGTGTCCATGGTGGCGGCGCCGTGACGCAGGTTCGTCCACGCGGCCTTGTGGAAGGGCCAGCCGGCGTACACCACGACCGGGGCGGCCAGCACCAGCGACAACCACTGCCAGTTCGTGAACTGCAGCGCCGGGACCATCGCCATCGCGATCACCGGCACGCTCAGCGCGACCGAGGCGATCAGCCGGTCGCGCAGCGGACGCAGCTCGTCGGTGGGCTCGGCCTGCTCCTCCTGCCCCTCCTGCTTCTTGGCGACGGGGAGCGCGGCGCTGTACCCGGCCTTCTCCACCTCGCTGATCAGCGCCTGCGGGTCCAGCCCGTCCGGAAAGGTGACCTTCGCCTTCTCCGTCGCGTAGTTGACCGTCGCGGTCACGCCCTCAAGCTTGTTCAGCTTGCGCTCGATGCGGTTGGCGCAGGACGCGCACGTCATGCCGCCGATCGTGAGTTCGACAGCTTTCTCCTCGGTGAGGGAAGACATCACCTCTCCTTTCTCATCGTCTCAGTGTCTTGGGGGTTCGGCGTCTTGGGGTTTCGGTGTTCTCGGCGTTCTGATGTCTTCGGCGTTTTGGTGTCTCAGTGGCTCAGCGGCTCAGTGGCCGTGCGGGGCTGACGGCTCCGCGGTGGTCGCGCCGCCCTGGGCGGCGCGCACGGTGAAGTCCGCCGTACGGACCTCGTCCCCGTGCTTGAAGTCGAGGAACAGCCGGTAGTCGCCGACGCTCGGCACCTCGGCGTAGAAGGTGATCTGCGGCCCGGCCTTGTCGCTCTGCTCCGGGTGTACGTGCAGGTAGGCCAGATCGCCGGCGCGAAGGGCGACCAGGTGACCGAACGCGCCCAGGTAGGGCTGCAGATCGGTGACCGGCTCGCCGTCCTTGCTCACCGAGAGGGTGAGCTTGCTCGCCTGCCCCGGGACCAGCTCTCCGTCGAGGCTCACAGTGTAGTCGCCGACCTTCGAGGCCCGGCTCGCCTCGGGCAGCGGCTTCGGCCGGTAGTCGCCCGCGGCCTGCAGGTCGGCGCCGAGCGTCAGCTTCTCGCCGCCCGTCGGCGCGAAGTCGGCAAATGCCCGGTACGCCCCCGCCTCCGGCAACGTCAGCCCGACCGACCAGATGCCGTCGGGCGTCATCTCCGGGTGCACGTGCAGGAAGGTCGTGAGGTCACGGGAGACCACGATGAAGTGCAGCTTCTTGTCGTGCTCGACCTGGTAGTCGGTCACCGGACGGCCGCTCGGCCCGGTTACCGTGAAACGGAAGTCGGTGGTCTTGCCGGTCTCGATCGGGGTCAACGGGTTGAGGGTGTATCCGTTCTGCGACACTTGTAGCCCCCCAGGGGTATCACTGATCTCGCTGGTATTGCTGGTCTCACTGGTAGTGCTGGTACTGCCGGTCTTGCCGGCCTCGTCGGACGTCTGCTTCGGCGTGTCCTGCCCGTCGCCGTGCTCCTGGCTCTCGGCCATGGCCGCGTGGCTCTCCTTCGGCGGCTCCTGGCCCACCGGGCCGACCGCTCGGCCCACGCCCAGGGCCCCGCCGAAGACGACGGCGAGCCCCAGGACGTAGGAGCCGAGTTTGGCCGCCGTGTTCACTGGTTCGCCACCTCGTACCCGGCCTCCTCGACCGCGGCGGCGATCTGGGCGGCGTCGACCTCGTTGTCGCTGGTCACCGTCAGAAGGCCGCTGGCCAGGTCGACGTCGACGCCGGTGACACCCGCGACGCCGCCGACCTCCTCCTTGACCGAGCTGACGCAGTGGCCGCAGGTCATGCCCTTGACGGTGTAGGTGGCGGTGCTCATGTCAATCTCCCTGGTCCCTCGTTCCACTCTCTGCCCCAGAGTCTAACACCCTACCCCCCTAGGGTATGCAAGCCCGAGTTGTGAGATTCACATCACCCTCCCCGGACGCCCGCCCTCTCTCCCGTACGTCGACCCGCTCCCGCACCTCCGCCCACCTCTGAACGGCGGACCTGCGCGGGAGTGCGAACGCGAGCTCTGCGCCCGCCCCGGCCACCCTCATGGCACCGAGAAACGCGCCCCAAAGGACGCGGCCCGATGACCAGAACCCGGGACCAGAAGTCGGGACCAGGACCCGGGGACCGGGACGCGAGGGCCGGGACGCGAGGAGCATTGCCTGGATCCCATCCGTGAGCAACTGGCCCTTCGAGATGGCCTGGCCGTCATGACGGCCAGGCCGGGCACGAAGCGGATCTGGTGGCGAGCGCGAAGCTGATCTGGTGGCGAGCACGAAGCTGACCTGCTCGGTCGCGCTGACTTCGCCAGAGACCTGCCCTGCTTTTTCCGTATTCGCGTTCTTCCATATCCGCGCCAGTCAGGCCCGACCTCATCCACCGGCATGCAGGCCGGCATAAATGCCGACACCGGCCACCAGCGCTGGCATCCGCCCCATCGCTCCCCCAGGCGGTGTCGCCCCGGTCTTGACCGCGACCACTCCCTTCCCCCATACCCCCCGGTGGTGTCCCCAGGGTGAGCGGGAACGTGACCATCCCCTCTCTGGGGTACCTCGGTGCGCGAGGTGACGGGATATTTGGCATGATCGGGATGTTGTCCGAAGTGATTGGCAGGTTGCCCGGGACGGGGTGGGTATAAGCCGGGGTCAAAGGGGTGATCCAGGCCGGGCTGAAAGCTCGTTCTACGCACAAGCCGCACATCTGGTTCGTGCGAACACAAGGAGCACAGCCATCCCTTGCTAGGCTGCATGTCAACCGTTGGGTCTCACCCCGGCAGGTGAGGCCGTCGAAGAAGTGGGGTCACACCGTGAAGAAGCTGCTCGTTCTGGCGCTGATCGCCCTTGGGGGGTTGCTGATCTGGCGTAAGGTGCAGGCCGACCGCGCCGAGCTTGATCTCTGGACCGAGGCGACCGGCAGCGAGAACTAACCGACCGGCGAGGCGATGAGTGACGTCGTCCCCATCAAGCTGGCGTGCCTGGACCTGGCAGGCACCACAGTCGGTGACATCGCCATGGTCGAGCGCGCCTTCGCCGAGGCGATCGCCACCCAGGGCATAGTGCCCGGGACCGGAGCGTACGCGCGTGCCATGGTTCACGTGCACCGGTCCCGGGGCTGCCCCAAGATCGATGTCTTCCGGGGGATCTTCCCCGGTAACGAGGCCCAGGCCCAGGCGGCGAACCTGACGTTCGAGCGCTCCTACGAAGGTGCGCTGGAACGTGCCGGTCTGGTGCCCATGCCCGGAGTCCTGGAGGTCCTCGACAAACTCCGCGGCACCGGGATCAAGCTCGCCCTGATCACCGGTTTCAGCCGTACGACGTTGAGCCGCGTGCTCGGCGTCCTCGGCTGGCACGACAAGGTCGACCTCGCCATCTCCCCCGAGGACGCCGGCGGCCGCGGCCGTCCCTGGCCGGACATGGTCCTGCACGCCGTGCTCCGACTCGGCGTGGAGGACGTACGCCACGTGGCGGTCATCGGCGACTCGGAGAGCGACATGCTCTGCGGACGCCGGGCCGGAGCGTCCGTGGTGGCAGGCCTGATGACGGGGGTGCACAGCAGGGAGCGCCTGCTCAAGGGCGGAGCCACGCACATCCTGGACTCGATGGCGGACGTCCCAGGCTTGGTCCTGAGCGACGACCTCGGTACGACGCAGGTGGCTTCCTCGGCCCGGTAAGCTATCTTCGTCGAAGGGGCCTTAGCTCAGTTGGCAGAGCGCCTGCTTTGCAAGCAGGATGTCAGGAGTTCGAATCTCCTAGGCTCCACTCATACAAAAGCCCAGGTCATCGGCCTGGGCTTTTGATCTTTAGTGGGCCTTGTTCTGGGGTCGTGCCCGTTGCGTGCCTGATGTGCTGAGGGCTCCCCTTGCCAGCTCGTCGAGCTTGCGTGCCACCTCGCGTTGACGTTCGTCCGTGGAGTGCTGGTAGATCAGGGCGGCTCGGGTGCTGGAGTGGCCCATGCGGGCCCTCAGTTCCCGGATGGAGGCGCCGACGCTGGCGGCGAGGGTGTTGCCGGTGTGCCTCAGGTCGTGAAAGTGGATCTTCGGTAGGTCGGCGTCCTGGAGGGCCTTGGTCCAGACGCGGCGGTTGAAGTTGGTGTTGCGGAGCGGGCCGTTGTCGGGGCCTACGAAGATCAGACCGTCGTCGCCGTCAATGGCGAAGTCCTCCACGTGGGCCTTGAGTTCGTCGATGATCAGGTCTGGGATGGCGACGGTGCGCTTGCCGGCTGCTGATTTGGGGTCGGTGAAGGTGAGTCCCTTGCCGGTGATCTGGATGAGCTGGCGTTCCACCTTGACGGTTCCGGTGTCGAGGTCGAGGTCTCGCCGTTGGAGGCCGGTCAGCTCGCCCCAGCGGAGACTCGCGAATGTGCCGAGGAGGACCAGGGCGCGGTAGCGGGGTTCGATCACCTCGACGATTCGGTACACCTGGGCGACCGTGAGCACCGGCCTTTCAGGGGATTTCTCCTGGCCTGCGCCCTTGATCCGGCATGGGTTGCGCTTGATGAGCTGGTCGTCCACAGCTGCGGACAGGATCGCCTTGAGAGTCGGTATGCCTTGGCGAGAGTCACTTCGCTGACGCCGTTGTCGAGGAGCTTCTTCCGTCATTGCCGGACATGCGGCTCCTTGATCTCGCTGAGCGGCTTGTCCCCGAAGGTGGGCTTGAGGTGCGTGCGGAACAGGTAGCCGTACAGCTCGATCGTGCGCGGGCGTAGGTTGGGCCGTTCCTTGATCCAGTCGGTGGCGTACTTGCCGAAAGAAATCTTCCCGGCGTCCGAGCGCACTGACCAAGCGCTCTACCGTCTCGGGCGCTGGAAGCAACTGCCCGGTCTCGATCCGAGAGATCGTAGGCTGTGACACCTGCGTTCGGGCTGCAAGATCCTGACCAGTGAGGCCGGCTTCCCGCCGAAGCCTCCGCAGCAACTCACCCAGCGCCCTCAGCCGATCCCGCCGCTCGTCCACAGGGAGCGTTCTACCACCTGCCTGGCTCGAAGCGCGGGCACAAGCGCGGATAAGCAATACCTCCACAGAGGCCAAGGGCGCCCCCCACGCGTCCGGCGGTCGCTGGCCGTGCCGCGGCTCTTCGGCCGGGCGCGGCCCGCACCGCCACGCGCTGGTGGGGATCTCCAGCGTCGAGGTGATCGTGATAAACGTGATTGGGGCAAGGTCAGGTGTAGTCCGCGTACGCCATGTGGATCCCGCAGTTGCGGCACCTGAACAGATAACCGGTTGGGTTGCCATCCTTGTCGAGCGCAGCAAGGAAGCCATCTACTTGCTCGCAAGGCCATCCACCAGTGGATTCCTCGAAGCGCAGCATCTCCTGTGCATCCGGGTAAGCAACGAGTTCTGGTGCCCCGACTGCGCCGAGGTATGCAGCTCCGTCGCCACAGTGATACAGCCAACGGTTTCCCTGCCAAGTGGAGAAACCGGGAGTTCGGCGGCTGATGATTTCGATCTTCTCCGTTGGGACGCCGCTTGGGGCGTCATACCCATCCACGAACGTGGCGTCGAAGCGGACTGCGAGGCTTCCATCCGCGATGCACCAGGGGCATGGCTCGCTGGCGAGAGACTCGACGCAGTAGACCGGCCCTGTGTAAACGTAGCCCCGTTGTTCCCCACAACACACGCAGGTGGCATCAGATGCCGTCACCGATCCCGTATTGAGCGGGTCCGGGTGATAGGCGAAGTCGGGCAGCATGGCGACAGCGTATGCAGCGGACAGGCAGAGGGCGAAGATCATGCTGGCGTGACGCTTCCTCTCCTCGGGGCTGACTGCCTTGCGGTGCGGGTCCTCTCGCCGCTGGACACCTTCGGCTGAAGGCCGAGACTGTTAAGCAGTTGCTGACAACGGTCTCGGACGATCATGGATGCTGGTGGATGGACGGCACCATGTTCACACCGCGGCCAGTATGTCGAGACGGCAGCGAACAGCTGTGGATGTCTTGAGGGTTGAAGCACTGCCGAATTGTGCTTGTAGGTATCAAGGCGGTGGCGCGGCGTGCCGCCGCACCTCCGGCCCTCCGCCCGCCCGCCGTCCGGGCGTGCGGCCTGGGGGCCGGTCCCGAACGGCGGCGGGACACCGGGCCGGGCACCGCACGCCCGCCGCGTCGTACCAACCGGTCGCTCCGACCGGGGTTGCCGCGCCACCGCACAGATGCGACCCTCACGATCGCCACGGCATGGTCCGCCGCCGTACAAGTCGGGGGCGATCGACGGTCCAGGGCTTCGTTCTTCAGCCCTGGCCCACCGGGCAATGTGGTTGCGGTCTGCTTCCAAGCCAAGGCAAGTCCTTGAGCATTGCGATCAGCGGGAGCCGTTAGAGGTGGGCGACCGGCGAGACTTGCTCAGGACGAAGCGTGGGGGTGTCGTCTGGCGGTGATGTTCGCCGCAATGAGCAGCCCGGCCGGGACGGCTGCGAGAAGGAAACCGCTCGGTCCGATCAGGCTGACGGCCAGCGCTCCCCAGGCGAGGATCACCCAGCCGACATACCCGGGGACGTGTTGTCCCTGCCGCCCCGCCCGTGCCACCAGTAGTCCTAGCAGCACCAGCACCACGACGAATCCACCGGGCAGCGCCCAGAACGTTGCCACCGAGTCGCTGTCCGCGGCACGGTTGCGGAGGTCCCCGGCGAGCCAGCTAGACCAGGGAGCGAGGCGGGCGAACACGGCGGTGTGCGCCACGGCGATCAAGATCATGGTTCGGCCGGCCCAGATGGTGAGCCGACTCGGGGGCACGGACAATGCAGGTGGGTAGGCCGCGGGTGTAGTGCTCATGGTTGCCAGCTTCTCTGGGCCGCGGTCCGGCGTGACTCCCCCCGCAGGGGGATGCCGCTCCCTCGCTCCGGCGAGTGGCACAGGTGTGGCGCCTACGGGCGCAGCCGTGGTCGACTCTTTTCGCCATAGCGCCAGGATGGCAGTCACTCGCGCTCCAGATCTGCGCCGCCAGCCTGTACATGGAGGCCGTTCTGGGAGCCGCCTTGGGAGCCACCCGGACGGACGATCACGAACTGAGCCGAACGAACCTGAACGGCGGGGCGACGGCCGACCAGCCCGGCGAACGCGTCCGGACGGCTCTGAAGATCGTTTGCGGACCTACGGATCAGAAGGCCATGCTGTAACGCGCGTACTGGTCGCCAGGCGGAGTGAACTCCATGCCGTTCTCGTCAAGCGCGTTGTAGATCGTCATTTGGCCGTTCGGAAAGCCGAACCCTAAGGACGCGATCGTCCCCTCCACGAGATCCCTGTTCCTCCACATCAGCAGTTCCACTGCCGAACAAGGCTGCCCGACCAGTGCAGTGAGTTCATCCGGTACGTCGTCTCGCCACGCGAGGTGAAAGTCCGGCCAGTCCGGCGAGCGCGCTGGATTGATGGTGTTCCAGGTGATGGAGAGCTCGTCGAACTTCCAGTAGTTGATCTCGACCTGTTCGCCCTCGAAGTCCAGGAGGACCGGGCAGTCGGCGAACCACTTGTCCTCGTCAAGGTCCCACACCAGCAGCGCTCGGGTCAGTCGCCGGCCGACGAGGTGGCCCAGTCTCACCCCATGAGTGGCAGTGATCGCCGAGCGTTCGCTCAACCATTCCGGCCTGTATCCGGGGATTCCGAAGTTGAACATTCAGTGATTGTGCCGGATGCCGTCGCCGGGGCTTCTCGGGGCTGTCGGCCTCCGCTCACTCGGTGAGAGCATCAGTCAGGAGGCGAGACAGCCTTGCCGACGAAGTCTCGAAATGCTTCTAACACCTCACCGAGGTTCAGAGGCCCACGCGTTCCACCATTAGGCGGTCCAGTAAGGCCCCGGCAAGAGGCGTGTTGACGAGGTCGATCTTCAGGCGCCATCCCGGAGTAACGGCGAAGTTGCGATCCGTTGAGATGGGCGCCATCCCGAGCCAGCTAAGGCCGTCCCAAGAGGAACGGCCTTAGTGATTGAGCCTCTTGCTCCATACGTTCCAAATGATCGAGTTGTTCTCCAAGGGAGAGGTCCTGTCCGGTCTACTCCCGGTGAGCGACGGCCGATCATGGCCGGCAGCTTGTGGCTGGGCCGTCGTGCTCGCCGTGCGTGAGAGGCGCGGCGGTTGCGCCAGTATTACCACATGGACCATCAGAAGCTTCGCGAATCGATCAGTGAGGCCTGGGCGACGGACGTGCTGCCCAGCCTCTCCAGGTTGATCGAGATTCCCGCCGTGTCGTCCGCCTACGACGCCGCCTGGGAGGAGCACGGTCATCTACGGGCCGCCGTCGAGCACGTGCGGGACTGGGTGGCGTCGCGGGGCCTGCCCGACGCGCGGTGCGACGTAGTACAGCTCGACGGCCGCGCCCCGCTCCTGTTCGTGGACGTGCCCGCGACGCCGGGCGCGGCGGCGACCGGGACCGTCCTGCTGTACGGGCACCTCGACAAGCAGCCGCCGCTGGGTGACTGGTCGGAGGGCCTGGGTCCGTGGCAGGCGGTGATCCGCGACGACCGGCTCTACGGCCGCGGTGCCGCCGACGACGGGTACTCGGGCTACGCCGCCACGACCGCGCTGGAGGCCGTACGCGGGGCAGGCGGCGAACACGCCCGGGCGGTCCTGCTGCTGGAGACTGGCGAGGAGTCCGGCAGCCCGGACCTGCCCGCGTACCTGGAGCATCTCGCCGACCGGCTCGGCGAGGTGTCGCTGGTGGTCTGCCTGGACGCGGGCGGCGGAGACTACGAGCGGCTGTGGCTGACCTCCAGCCTGCGCGGCGCGGTGCAGGCGACCGTCACGGTGCGCGTCCTCGAGACGGGCATCCACTCCGGGCTCGGGAGCGGCATCGTGCCGAGCTCGTTCCGTGTCATGCGCCGGCTGCTCGATCGGGTGGAGGACTCGGAGACCGGTGAGGTCAAGGTGGCCGAGATGGCGGTGCCCATCCCGGAGGAACGGCGCGCGGAGGCGGCGGAGCTCGTCGCGCTCCATCCGGAGGTCGCCGTGCCCCGGTTGCCGCTGCTGCCGGAAATGAGGCGAGTCTCCGACGACGACGTCGAGCTCGTCCTCAACAACACCTGGCGGCCGACCCTGTCCGTGACCGGCGCCGGCGGGCTCCCGGACCCCGCGGTGGCGGGCGCCGTGCTGCGGCCCTGGACCTCCTTCCGGCTGAGCTTCCGCCTGCCGCCCTCGGCCGACGCCGAGGCGGCGCGGGCCGCGCTGGAGAAGATCCTCACGACCGACGTGCCGTACGGGGCGCACGTCGAGGTCGGCGACTTCATGGTCCTGAACGGCTGGCACGCGCCGACACCGGCCCCATGGCTGGCCTCGGCGTTGCGGCAGGTCGGTGATCGCGTGTTCGGGAAGCCGTGCCAGAACATGGGCATCGGCGGCGGGATCCCCTTCACGGAGATGCTCGGCAGGCGGTATCCGCAGGCGCAGTTCGTCGTCACGGGCGCGCTCGGTGCGGACTCGAACGCGCACGTTCCGGACGAATGGCTGCACATCCCGTTCGCCGTACAGGTCACCGAAGCGGTCGCGCACCTCCTCGACGCGCACGCACGCGCCGGTGGGCATACCTGACCCGATCAGAAGGGGGGCAGCAGGACCGGCCCATACTGATCGTCGAAGTTCAGCAGAGCAGTTACCTCGATATCGACCTGGTGGTCCCTGATCACCAATAGTCACGTTGTGCGTCTTCTCTTGAGGTCCGCCTTGGCAGGGGCTGTGGTGGCGTTATTACTGCTGCTTCTCCTCCAGTGGCCGACCCGTGATTCGGATTCTGAGCTCAAGCTGGTGATGGCGTTCGCGCTGGCGCCGTTCCCGCTCAGCATGGTGGCTGCTCTGCTGGCCCGCTTGCCTGCGTGGCCGATCGTTGGGCTGGTGGCGCCCTTCGCCATGCTGGGGGTCGCCCTCATCCAGCCGGATTACGACCCCTGGGTGTCCGATGAGAATCTCTCGCTCTCCCTCCTTATAGCGGTCCCTGCAGTTACCGGCTTCATGCTCACGGCCCTGCTCTTTGCTCTGCTCATAGGAAAGACCGCCGGCCCGCTGGCAGTAGACGCAACGAAGGGTGACACCGTCGCCTGACGGTTCTGCCTCAGCGTGGCCCCGTGCAATAAGCGTGCAGTGATCATGGAGTCGGCAGTAGTGAAGCATCGTCATGCCGCAGATAGAGGGCGATCTCTCGAACGGAACGGGCACGCGCTGCAGAACCGTCGGCTCAGCCTACGCAAGTACGGACCTTGCACCTGCCACACCAGCAGAAGGAGAGCTTCACCGGCGGAAACGCGATGAGTGGCCTCTTTGTTTGATCACCCGTGAGTGCCAGGGCCCCATGTGTTCTCACTGGCCGCCGAACGTGGCATCGAGGACACTTCAGCCGACGACGCCGCTCGTGAGTGCTCCTTTCACAATGTCCGGGGTCAGTACCACGCCGGTCAACCGGGCCGCGAGAAGAAGCGCTCCGGACGCCGACGACGGCGCTTCGGCACCGATTCCGAGTCCGTCCTCCGGATCAAGGCCCGCCTCCCTCATCAGGTCGTTGAGCCGATCAGGATCGCTTCCGTGCCGCTGCCCTGGAATCTCTGGGTTGAAATAGGTGACCAACTCCCCGTCCACCGCGTAAACGAAGTCGTCGGACGCGTAGTCGTGCCTCAGGACCGTCACGGCCACGGTCCCGGCCGAAAGAGCCTGAGCCTTGTCGGCTTCCGTGCACGTCCACCCGCTCTCCTCGATGAGCACGGTCCAGTCGCCCACTCGCCCCGCGAGGACGGTCTCAGGAAAGAGGCCATCGTCCATCAACTCGTCATAGGTGAGCGGACGCATGCTCTCCGGGTCAGCGTCCAGCCGGAGAAGCGCCTCCACCTCGCTGACTCCGCGCACGAAGGTCAGGCACCACAGATCGCCCAACTCGTCGTCTTCGGCCAGCCAAGCAACATCGGCGTAGGTGAACGCCATCCGCAACACCCTCATCTATTGATCGTCGTGCCATTAGCGTGCCATTGAAGACAGTCAGCAGCGGTCGATCACGGCCACTCGCGGATCGTCCTCAGCGCAGGTCGAGGCCGTTGTGTCTGGCGATCAGGCCGGTTTGCAAGCAGGATGTCAGGGGCCGAATCTCCTAGGCTCCACACATACAGAAGCCCAGGTCATCGGCCTGGGCTTCTGATCTTTAGCGGGCCTTGTTCCGGGGCCTTACCCGATGTGCTGAGGGCTTCCCTTGCTGGCTCGTCGAGCTTGCGTGCCACATCGCGTGGCCGTTCGTCGGTGGAGTGCTGGTGGATGAGCGCGGCGCGGGTGCTGGAGTGGCCCATGCGTGCCATCAGTTCCCGGACGGAGGCGCCGGTGCCGGCGGCGAGGGTGTTGCCGGTGTGCCGGAGGTCGTGGATCTTCGGTAGGTCGCCGTCCACGGCGAAGTACCTCATGTGGACCTTGAGTTCGTCGGAGATCAGGTCCGGGATGACGACGGTTCGCTTGCCTGCCGCTCACTTGGGGTCGGTGAAGGTGAGTCCCTTGCCGGTGATCTGGATGAGCTGGCATTCCACCTTGACGATTCCGGAGTCATGCGGCGGCGCGCCGCGCCGCCGCATGCCCTGCGTTGACGTCCCCGCAGCCAGCCAACGCGTCGCCGTTACCCATGGCTGAACCATCTGGCGCCACAATCGACTGGTCGAGCTGCCGCACACGCTTCTCTAGCCAGTGAGCCAGTCCAGGTATCCCTGCGATCCGTCACTCAACGACCGGGGCATCCTTTATATCCTGGCTAGTTCGCTTCCGCGCCAGGCATACGACTCCGGCAACAATCTTGAGCAGAATGCTCAGCGACAGAAACACCCACATCCCTGTCAGCCAAGCACCCGGCATGGGCCCGCGAAACCCGGAGAGCCCGAACACCACACCAGCCCCGCTCCACCCACAGAAGATGAAGTTGCACGCAGACCCGAGCTGATACCAAAAGGATCGCCGCACATCCATGCCGCCAACCCTCCCGCTTCATCAGGAGATATGGATATCGTCAGAGGATGGCTGTGCAGCAGCATGGCCCAGGGTAGCCTTGTTGTCAATCTGAAGGTGGTATATCAATTTAGGAGTTGATGTAGAAGCCGGCTATCGTGGACTGATAATTCAGATGAGTAGAGATAATGATCTTACCGTCGATCTGTGCGATCGTCCCGAAGGACCATTGGTCGGTCTCCAGTGGTGGTAGGCGGTGCAGTTGCCAGTCGTCGGAAGAAAATGACTTCACCCAGACCGCTGGGTGCTCGACGTTTCGCGCCAAGTCTCCAATCGATCCGGTGACCAGATAGTTAGCTCCAACCGTAAAAGCGCTCCCCGGTTCAGCCAAGCTCCCTTTGGGCACTGGAAGAGGGCGCAACTCGGCCCAGGTCCGCCCCTCGTCTTTCGTGAGATAGCAGACGGCTTCTATTTTCTCACTATGAGAATCCTCCTCCTCGGACTCCCTGGGCATGTCGATAATTCCCTGATCTTCCACTGGCTTGTATCCCGCCAACAACACCTGGGAGTTGATCGTCGTCATGCCTGAAACCACGACAAGCTCCGGTATCGTCACCAAACGTGGTGGGAGTGCTCCTTGTATCGACAGGAGGCTGAGTCGGGTCTTCGCTGTAGGTTTATTCTTGCAGGCTGCCACAGCAGAGGTGCCGAAAGCATCGCCGAACAGATTCTGTGGCCCGCACTTCGTGAAGGGGTTCGGGACTGCTTCCCAACGCGTCGATCCAACTCGTGAGAGCCAGATGTCGTCATTCATGGCCAGGACACCTTCTTCTGTGGAGGCTGCATAAGGCGCCATGAGATAGTGCCTGCTTGGGACGGGCGGAAACCCTGTCCAGTTGACTCCGTCACTCGACTGAAGCGCAAATGCGTGATCCAATCCGCTGTCTCGTGCAGCGAGACCGAGCAGCAAAAAACCGCTCCCCCGGCGAATGAGCTTTGCTTTGAGCTGGGATATTGGAGCCTTCCGTGTAACGTGAAGATTGCCGATGCGCCAGTCGAATCCGTTCTTGGAGTACCAGGATCTGAGAGTGACCACGCCCGAGGATCGCGTGTCTCCGACGGCAATGAGCATATCTCCTGATTGCGCGATCGAGTCCGGGGAGAACGCACCTCCTTCGACATTCATTTTCTCGGTCGGCACGTATCTCCAGCTGTCTCGTACGGGAGCGTCTTCGTAAGGAGAGAGCGCGCACCCTGCGACGAGTGGCCCCGATAAAGCAATGGTTGCGACCAGATACCTCAGGAAATAGACCATGCTTTTTGCGGGAAAACCAAAGTGTTCATCCATGTTTACCTGCCGCAGTTCCCGCCAGTAGCTTCTACAGTCCGCCCGACGCCTGACTTCGCCGGGACGATGTCGTAGATCGGGACTCCGGCGATGCCGCCGGCAGCAAGCAAAGGCTTCTTCTCGGAGCCGATGGTTTGCTCCGTCCGTACTCCATCCACCGAATATTCCACCTTTAGCATCCATCGATATAGCCCCGAGCACGCCTCCACCACAAGGGGAACGGTGATCGACTTCTCCATGCTGACTGGGAAATCCCGGATCTTGGGTCCGCTTGCTGCCGAACTGTCAAACTTCTTCTTGCCCTTGACGATCAGCAACTTCGAATGCTTGAGGTCGAGGAGGAGGTAAGGGGAATCATCACCACCGCCGCATCCCTTGCTCTTTTGCAAGACCCATGCGACACGCGGCTTGTCCTCGACCCCCAAAATAATCGGAGATATGCTGTGGACGACGACATTGCGGTTCTTTTTCGCAGAAAAACTCAGGACGATGCCACCCGCGTCCCATGCCATACCGCCGGCGCTTGCCACTGTCACCCTCGGATCTTCGCGGAAGGTGAATGAATAGCTTCCAAGGGAGCGCCCACCCGCCTGCATGGCCACCGCCGTACGGACGTCGCAGTCACTCATGATCGGCCATTGGTACTCAATGTCGAGGGCACTGCTGTCAAGAAGGTCGTCCACATAGACGCCGAATTCTGGGAAGTACCGGTTGACGATGGGGCCGAGCACGTTCGTTGCAGCGAAACTTGCAACTCCAATGGCGACAACTCCGAGGGTCAGCCCGGAACTGTTCACGGCTCCCACTGTGGACTGTGCCGCTCCGGCGTTGCCGGATGAGGCGACATCTGTATCAGTTCGACCGATACGGTTCTTCCTGAGATTCTTGACCAGCAGGAAAAGTGTCATTGCAGCAAGCAGGGCCGCGGCTACAGACAGCACAGCCCTGACAGTGGTCGACAGGTTCAGTGTCTGCACCACCGCGATACCGGACGCGAGCAGAATGACTGCAATGAGCAGGGCGCGCAATGACATCGATTGTCTCTATCGTGGTCCATCGCCGGCTGAGACGGAGCACTATAGCGTGTCGATCATTTCTTTTGCAATTGCGTAGCAGGCGATTTATTCTGGGCGTTAAGGCTTATATCCGTCACGAACGTGAATATCCGACCGTGTCGGACGCGTGTTGTAGTCAGACACAGGGCTGGATCGGCGATCTGGCAGACGTGCTCCCCAGGCGCGACGAGCTTGCTGCATCGCGTGGGCAACAACCTAGAAGGCAAGGCCCGCTCTACACCGTGCCGAACCTCGACAGCTTCGTCCGCCTCGCGAAGCTGAATCCGCGAAGAGCTGAACCCCGACGCTCCATTGTTGAACAGCCTCGTTTCGTCGGTTGTCGGCGTACTTCTTGATGTGCGCAGGCGAGTACGAGCATGTACGCAGAGCCGCCAGGGGCCTCATTTCGCCGTCTCTGCCGGAACCACAGGTTCTCGGCGGTGAAGCTGAAAACAGCGATCGGAAAGTAGGCGGCGGACCTGCCGGTGTCGTCAGGGCTCTTGGAGCCAGAACGGTCCGGGTGAAGGCACGACGGCCTCATCGCTGCGCAGGAACCCGTCAGGCCGGCTGGACTTCAGTACGAACACCTGTCATCCGTACGTGCCTCCCAGGTTGTAGTCATCGCCGGAGACGACGAGACGGAGATGACTGATGAACGACGGGTTCGCCAAGTACGTGGCGCATCGCCATCTACGGCTGTGCCGGATGGCGTACCTCCTTACCCGGGACTGGGGCGCGGCCGAGGACCTGGTGCAGACAGCGCTGGCCAAGGCATGGGTGGCCTGGCGACGGATCGAAGGCAACCCCGATCCGTACGTCTATCGCATCATCGTCAACACCCACGCCACCTGGTGGCGCCGACTGTGGCGCGGTGAGGTGCCGGTCGAAACCCTGCCCGATACGGCCGTCCCGCAGGACCACGCCGCCGCCGTGGAGGACCAGGCGGCGCTGTGGAAAGCCATCGTCGCCCTGTCGCCACGCCAGCGGGCGGTGATCGTCCTGCACTACTTCGAGGGACGGACGCTCACCCAGATCGCCGACATCCTCGGCTGCTCGCTGGGAGCGGTCAAGAGCCAGCTCGGCAGGGCCCTGACCCGTCTGCGCGTCGATCCGGACATCCGCACCATGAACCTGGAGGAGCTCCAGCGATGAGGCACACGGAGAGCAACCTGCGCACGCTCTTGGACACGTACGCCCACGATGCGACCGGTAGGGAACCGGTCGCCCATCTCGACGTGATCCTGCGCCGAGGTCGCCGGATGCGGCGGACTCGGCGTTCGCTGAACCTCGGGGCGGCGCTGGCCGTCGCCGCCACCGCCGTCACCGCCGCCGTCGTGCTGACGGGCCCCGATCGGACAGACCAGGCAGCGGCCGCCCAGCCGCCCAACTCGGCGCGGATCGAGACGCCCCCCGAACTGCCCGAGAAGTTTCTCGTGGTGCGGGGTGCCGAGAGGTTCACGCTTCCCCTCATCCACTCCCAGCGCTTCGGTACGACAGGCGTCCGCCAGACCGTGACGTTCACACCGACAAGCGTCTCCACCGGATACAAGGTGGTTTGTGCTGATCCCCGAGCCTGGGTTGTCGTCTGGATCTCGCTCAAGGGCGGTGAATCGGGCGGCACGTCCGGGCGGTGCGGAGCCGGGGTGGGAGGCCACCAGGACCGGTTGTCGGCGCCCGCCAAGTGGCTCAAGGGCCGGCAGACGATCCAGGTATGGGTCTTCCCCTCGGACGCCCCCGTCGTCAAGGTCGCCGAAGAGCTCGGCCGCTGCCGGGCGTTCACGAAGACGACGGATACGTGCGACGAGCAGGCGGCCAGGGTCTCGCTTCCCCGCCCGGACGTGCTGGAACGTCTCTCGGCGGAGGTCGGCGAGCAGCCGGGCGGGTGGTCGGTCGGCGTCTACGATCGCCCAGCCGCCGACCCCACCGCGACCTCCGACCCCACCGCCGTCGAACGCGGCCGCCACACTTCCTGACCCCAGAGGCGCGACGATGGGAGGGCGGCTCGCCCGCCGGGGGCACAGGAAGAACGTCCCACCATGAGCGGAGAGCCGAAGAGAGGCATAGGCGCCGAGCACGACCGGAGACCCGTTCCCGTCCAGGCCGCCGAATTGATCTTGCAGGGATCGAACGGGACGCGGCGCGTCGCCGTACTTCCGGCCCTCCGCCCGCCCGCCGTCCGGGCGTGCGGCCTGGGGGCCGGTATCCGCCGGCGGCGGGACACCGGGCCGGGCACCGCACGCCGGCACGGCCGCGCCGCCGCACAGATGCAGCCCGTACGGACGATCTCGAACTTCAGTGAA
The DNA here is from genome assembly GCF_014648435.1 of Nonomuraea spiralis. GTDB lineage: Bacteria > Actinomycetota > Actinomycetes > Streptosporangiales > Streptosporangiaceae > Nonomuraea > Nonomuraea spiralis. The sequence goes on along the minus strand of NZ_BMRC01000004.1, from coordinate 351,908 downwards.
CGAGGACGAACGGCGAGGCGGTGGACGTCTACGTACACTCACGGAGGTTGTTTGGGGCCTTGTAGCAGAAGTCAGGGATTCGAGCTCTCCCACCGAAGCGGAGGCCGGTGCCGCTTCAGGTTCGTTGACGGGCGTTGTTCCGTCGCCGGTACTTGGATTTCATCCACGACAGCCGTTCAACGCGGTCCTGTTCCTGGTCGCAGCATGGACACTGGATGTCCATCTCGAGCCGGTCAAGGGCTTCTGTCCCGTACTCGTCGACCATGAACTCCACCGTGCTGCGATACAGGCGGGCGAGTCTGTGGCGCCGTCTTCCGTACCGGGCGAAGTACTGGTCGATGGCGGTCACAACATCCATTTCCAAGGTCACGTCCGCTCCTCTGCCGGGGGTGCGATGAGCTGACCATGATCGCGGGTACCCCGCCCCGCCGGAAGGGGTGGAAGGCTCTGCAAGGTGATGGCTTCCTGGGCGTACAGCGTCGAAGGCGAACGACGGTGGAACGCAGCGGATGGGTATGCGATCAGTGCGGTGGCGTCCACTGGGCGCTGACCAGGATCGCGCTCACAGTTCCCCCTTGGAAGTCGTGTGTGCTCCTTGGGCCACGATGAGCGCTTGGGATGGCCGGTCGGCACGTTCCTCGGGTACGGCGCGCAAGTTCGAGGATGTTCCTGTCGAACCTCGTCTTGCTTCATCGCGTTCCTGATCGCCCAATTGGGAACGGAGTGGAGCAGCGTGAGCGAACGCCTGCGTAGCTTCCGGATCGTGGATCAACGTGGGATGCTCTCGCCATGACCGCGGTAGGGAGGAGATGAACGGTGCTCCATACAACCCCACCCACCGAGGCGGACAAGATTGACACCGTTCGTCTGTGTGGCACCCTTATTCTGCTGTTGGGTCTGGCTCTTTGCGGGGGAGCTCTGTTTATCGCAGAGGGTGAGCCTCCGTGGCAGGTTCTCGGAGTGTTCATGCTCGTGGTTCTGGTCGGGTTGACTCTTCGAATTGAAGCGGCTGTTCGTCACCGCTAACCACTCCACGCCCTCACATCTTGGGGCGGGGCTGAGGATTGGCAATTCACTTTTTGTGAGGCGGTTTCAGCACAGGATCCCGCCGTCCTCCGGGACACCACTGTAGGAGGCGGAGATGTTGATGCCGTATCCCTCGACCCGTCGCGGGCCTTGGCTTCTTGCGGGTGGGTAGTGAGAATCCTCTGCGCTGCCGGCAGCGGGATCAGGTCCTCTTATTCGGAAGTGATCAAGATCGGTATCCGGGTACGGGCCAGAGTGCTCGGCGTGCGGAATGAATGGGCCGACGCGGGGTGATGGGGCTCCCGCGTCGGCGACCTTCCGTGCGACGGGCCGGCTGTTGGGACGTTCTCACCGCTGAACGTGCGCCTCGATGCCGTCGAGGATTCTTGCGAGGCCGAATTCGAAGCCGTCGAGCGGGGTTTCGTCGGAGAGGAACATCGGGTCCTCCATGGCGTCCGCGACGGCGTTCAGGTTGCGGGAGCGGAGTTGGCTGTCCAGGAACACGCGGACCGCGCGTACCGCTCGTTGCTGATCAGGGTTCGCGCGGCGCAACGCGGCCGGTGTCGGAGTGTTGCGCCGCAGGTTGGCGCCGTAGCGGGCGTGGCTGTCCAGGAGGTACGCGCAGTTCAGCATCTGCTGCGCCTCCATGCCGGTCGACCCGAGTGCGGTGATCAGAGCATCCAGCCAGGCCGCGTTGTGCGGAGTCAGGGAGACGGTCGTCGGTACGTCCAGCAGCCATGGACGGGAGAGGAAACGTTCGAACAGCTGGCGTGACCACAGCGCGGCCGCCTCTCGCCAATCGTCGTCGGGCAGCGCGGGCGGGTCGCCCCAGGCGCGGTCGGCCAGGAGCACGATGAGCTCGTCCTTGGAGCTGACGTAGCGGTACAGCGCGTTGGTGGTCACGCCGATCCGGGCGGCCACCTTCGGCAGCGAGGCGGCGGCGATGCCTTCCTCGTCGGCCAGTTCCGTCGCGACCGCGATGATCTTCTCGACGCTGTGCGCCGGCTTCGGACCGCGCCGCCCCCCGGTGTCGACGACGCCCCAGGCCGCGGCCAGGCCCGGCGGCAGCGCTTCGAGGTCGGCGTCATCGATGTGCGCGCGATCGGACGCGATCTCGCGATCTCGCGTGAGGTCGCGTCCGGAGCTCTTGCGTGGGGTCATGGCCGGCATCCTCTCGAAGATCTCCCTTAAATAGTAGACGCCTTACACAGTTGTTGATACTGTGCATGCCATGAACACTTCATTACCGACACAGATTCACCTCCCGGCCGTGGCCCGTCGTTGGATCGGCTGGGCCGCGATCCTCGGCGCCGTCTTCGCGATGGCCGAACTTCCCCTCTACTTCGTGGTCCCTGCGTGTGACCCCCCGGCCTGCGGTGTCGAGACCGGCGCCCTCATGCCGGACTGGCTGATCCTCACCCGTACGCTCTTCAACTTCTTCGCGCTCACGCTGTTCCTGGTCTTCATGGCCGGGGTCCGGTCCCTGATCACGCGGGCCGACGCCCGGTACGAATGGTTCGGCGCGGTCGCCGGTACCGCCGGCGTGGCATGGACGATCGTCGACATGGTCGCCAAGGGGTTCGAAGGCAGCAGTGCCATCAAGGCCACCGAGTTGATCGACCCGACCCGCACCGTACCCACCTACCTGCTCTACGGTTCCATCAGCCACCTGATGCTGGTGGTCTTCGGTGTCGCCTTCGGGTACGCGGTGCTGCGCACCCGCGCACTTCCCCGGTGGGTCGGCGGGTCGTCGTTCGCCATCGCCGCACTGCACCTGGCCGGAGTGCCGTCGATGTTCTTCGGCTTCAATTCGTCGGAGTTCTACGCCTCCAACGGCTGGGGTGCGGTCGCGATGTTCAACGGCATCGCCGCGATGTGGCTGGCGGCCGTCGGTGTCGCGACGCTGAAGAAGAGGAATTCGCCGGCGTCGGGCTACATCGGCTCCTCGCGGGGGCGGGCCGATGTCAGGGTCTGACCTCGCTGTCGGTCGTTTCCCGTACGTACCTTGAGACCGGCCAGAGGGTTGCCGGTACGGCGGAGATCGTGGAGGTGCGGGCAGGATCGGGGCGACGAGCTCCGCTGAGATGAAAGCTTCAAGGGCCGCCGCGCCGTTCGGGCGTGAGGTCTGGGACCTGGGGGTGGTTCCGGACAGCGGTGGGACATCGGGGCCGGCGCCACGCGCCGGCCCCGATGTGCTGGTCGAACGCCCCGGTAAGGGGTGCCGCGCCGGACGGATCCAGCTCTCGCGATCGCCGCCGTACGGTTGTCCACCGTAGGTTGCCAGGGGCGGTCTTTCGGGGCCCGCCCTGGTCAACCTCGCTCTGGGCGTGCCCGCGAGCATGCCGCTCTGTTCAGAGTGGTGGCTGCTGACCGAATACCTGCCGATGGACTGCAGGAGTACGGACGACCTCGCCAAGCGGGCGGGGACTCGCGGCCTGGCTCGGTACGGCAACGCTCATCCCCCTCCCGTTCGCGATCTGCCTGGTACTGGTCTGACACCTGAACAAGGCGGGTGCCAGGGTCAGGCGCCGGCTGTGGAGGCCAGCGGGCCGAAGAACGCCCGTACGTCCGCCGCCAGCAAGTCCGGCACCTCAAGCGCCAGATAGGCGCCGCCGCGGTCGAGCTCGGTCCAGCGCTGGACGTCGGCGTCCCGGTCGGCGAAGCGGCGGATCGTGACGTCGTCCTTGGCCAGCAGTACGGCCGTGGGCACGGTCACCCGCGGCTTGGGGGCGTAGGCGCCCGGGTCGTGACCGACCTCGTAATAGAGGTTGGCGACCGAGCCCGCGGTGGCGGTGAACCACATGAGGCTCACCTCGGTCAGCACCCGGTCGCGGGAGAAGGCGTCCTCGGGCAGCTCGGCGGAGGAATCGGTCCACTCCTTGAACTTCTCCACGATCCAGGCGAGCTGGCCCACGGGCGAGTCGGACAACCCGTACGCGAGCGTCTGCGGACGGGTCGACATGATCTGGTTGAATCCCAGCCCGTCCTGCATGAAGTTCTGCATGATGCCGAGGCGTCGCTGTTCGTCGGCGGTGAACTCGCTCTCGTCCGGCGAGGGGAAGGCGACCCAGGCGTTGACGTGCACGCCCACCACCCGCTCCGGCGCCTGGCGGGCCAGCTCCAGGCCGAGGTTGGCGCCTCCGCCGCCGCCCTGCGTGCCGTACCGGTCGTAGCCGAGCCGGGACATCAGCTCGGCGAAGGCCGCCGCCGTGCGCGGGACGGTCCAGCCGGGCTCGGTGACGTATCCGGACAGACCGACACCCGGGCAGGTGGGGACGACGAGGTGGAAGTCGCGCGACAGGTCGTCGAGGACGTCGAGGAAACCGATCACGCCGCCCGGGTTGTCAGGCAGGAGCAGCAGCGGCAGCGCGGTCTCGGAGCTCGACCTGATGTGGAAGAAGTGGATGTTCTGCCCGTCGATCTCGGTGACGAACTGCGGGTGCTTGTTGTACTCGGTCTCGGCCGCCCGCCAGTCGAAGTCGTTGAGCCAGTAGTCGGTCAGCCCCTTGAGGTAGTCGAGGGGCACACCGCGACTCCAGCCCTGCCCGGCGATCTCACGGGTCCAACGGGTACGGCGCAGCCGTTCGTGCAGGTCATCGAGGTCGGACTGAGGAATGTTCACGCTGTAGGGCTTCATGTCGATAACGGTAGAAGCGTCCCTTTATCTCGGCATGAGTCATCGCATAGGTATGTTCGACCAATGTTGTGTGGGCGGGTTCATGAGTCGAAGATGCTCGATGCGTTGCTGGAGGGCGCGCGGGAGGGAGTCAGCGGCGCCCTGGTCGTGCGCGGGGAGCCCGGCATCGGCAAGACCGCCCTGCTCGGTCACGCCGACGGGAGCGGCGCCCACGTCCTGAGGACCACGGGCATCGAGGCCGAGGCGGAGTTGCCGTTCAGCGCGCTGCACATGCTGCTCAGGTCGGTGCTCGGCAGCCTGGAGCGCATCCCGGACCGGCAGGCGGCCGCCCTGCGCGGTGCCTTCGGGCTCGGCGAGAGCGGTACGGGAGACCGCTTCCTGATCGGGCTGGCGGTCCTGTCGCTGCTGTCGGAGCTGGCCGAGAACGGGCCGGTGGTGTGCCTGATCGACGACGCTCAATGGCTGGATCACGCCTCGGCCGAAGCGCTGCTGATCGCGGCCCGGCGGCTCGGAGCCGAAGGCGTGGTGATGGTGTTCGCCGCGCGTCCGGGGTTCGAGGCCAAGGGACTGCCCGTGCTGGAGCTGTCCGGCCTGGACGAGGCGGCGGCCGTGGAACTGCTCGACTCCGCCGGCCGCACCCTGCCCGCCGGGTTCCGGCAGCGGATCCTCGCCGAGGCTGCGGGCAACCCGCTGGCGCTCATCGAACTGCCCAAGTCGCACGGTCCCGCCGACGAACTCTCCCTCACCGTCCGCCTGGAGGAGGCGTTCGCCGCGCAGGCCGACGGGCTGCCGACCAGCGCCCAGGTCATGCTCCAGGTCGCCGCCGCCGACAGCACGGGTGAGCCGGGCGTCGTACTGGCCGCCGCCGGGGGGCTGGGCAGTACGCCGGAGGACCTGGAACGGGTGCTCGCGGCCGGGCTGGTCGTCCTGGGCGAGGGCAAGCGGCTGGAGTTCCGCCACCCCCTGGTACGCGCGGCCGTCCGGCAGCGTACGCCGCTGGCCAGGCAGTTGACCGTGCACCACGCGCTCAGCCAGGCCCTGGACCGTACCGCGGACGCCGACCGGAGCGCCTGGCACCTGGCCGTGGCCACGCTGGCCCCCGACGAGCAGGTGGCGGCCCGGCTGGAGGCGGCCGCCGCCCGCGCCCACTCCCGCAGCGGGTACGCCGCCGCCGCGGCGGCCTACGAGCGCGCCGCCGCGCTGAGTCCAGAGGTCGCGGACCGGGCGCGCAGGCTCACGCTGGCCGCCGAGGCCACCGAGTTCAGCGGCCGCTTCGACCGGGCCAGGGACCTGGCCGAGGGCGCCGGCAATCCCGACACGGAGCTGACCTCCCGATTGATCCGGGTACGCGCCTGCTCCGACTACGGCGAAGGACTTCTCACCGGAGCGCACGCGATGTTGTCGGCGGGCGTCGACCATCTGCGGGCCGCCGATCCGCGCTCGGCCGCCTGGCTCCTGCTCGACGCCGCGTCCATGATCTGGTTCGACGGGGATCGCGACATGGCCTGGCGCACCGCCGAACAGCTCGACGCGCTCCAGGTGCCGCCCGGCGACGAGGTCGTCCCGGTTCACCGGCTGTCGCGCTGGTTCATCGCCATGGCGCTCGGGCGGCCGGCTGACGGGCTTCCGCCCCTGGCCGAGGTCGTGGAGTCGGCTCGCGCGCTGGCGAAGGCCGACCGTCGCGGGCTGCTGCTGATCGGCGGGCTGGGCCTGGCCGAGTACGACGCCCGTACCCACATGCTGGCCTCCGCGGCGACCGCCACGATTCGGGCCGAGGGCATGGTCGGCCTGTTGCCGCAGGCGCTGACGTTCCTCTCCCGGGTCGAGTACGCGCGCGGCCGCCACGCCGAGGCGCGCGGCCTGGCCAGCGAGGCTGTGGCCATCGCCGACGACACCAGCCAGCCCGCGTGGGCGCGCCAGGCCGCCGGGCTGCTGGACCAGTACGCGGCGGTCCGGGGCGAGGCGCTCGACCCGGCCACGGCGCACCCGGGCGCGCTCGCCCTGCTGGATCTCGGCCAAGGACGCTCCGAGCAGGCCCTGCTCAGCCTGGAGTCGCTCGTCTACGGCCGGTCCCGAAACCGGATCCAGGCCATGCACCACGTCCCCGACCTGGTCGAGGCCGCGCTGCGCAGCGGCCGGATCGCCCGTGCCGTGGAGCCGTTCGCCCGGCTGGAGGCTTGGGCGGCGATGCTGGATCAGCGCTGGGCCGACGCCCTGGTCGCCCGATGCCGCGCCCTGCTGGACGGCTCCGGCGACCCCGGGGCGCACTTCCGCGCCGCGCTGGCCGCCCACGAACGTCCCTTCGACCGCGCGCGTACCGAACTCCTGTACGGGGAGTGGCTGCGCAGGGCCCGCCACACCGGCGAGGCCCAGGAGCAGTTGCGGGCCGCGCTGGAGGTCTTCGAACGCCTCGGCGCCGAGCCGTGGGCCGAGCGGGCGCGTACTGAACTGGGCGCCACGGGCTGGAGCGCGCCGCGCCGCACCGGCGCCGACCGATTCGTGCGGCTCACCCCGCAGGAACGGCAGATCGTGCAGCTCGCCGCCACGGGGTTGTCGAACCGGGACATCGCCGCGCACCTGTTCCTGAGCCCGCGCACCGTGGGCCAGCACCTGTACAAGGCGTTCCCCAAGCTCGGCGTCACCGCCCGCGGCCAGCTGGCCGACCTCACGCTCGACGAATAGCCCAGACGAACAGCCCAGCCGAACGAAACCACCCCCGCGATCGCAGGTGCGTGCCGGACGGCGATCCACGATCATGCTGTACGTGGCGATGCTCCGGTTACTGGCGATCGGCCTTCTCGGCGGCGTGGTGATGCCGCTCATGTGGCTGCGACGCGGCGAGGATTTCGAGCAGGCGCGGCTCAGTGCCCTGATCCTGCTGGAGGTGGGCCAGTTCATCGCCGTCCCTGTCGGGCTGGTGGCCGGCCTGGTGCTCGCCGCCCTGGGTTTGTGGTCCCGTCCTCCCGGCTTCGTGCTGGGGGCGGTCACGAGCGTGTTCGGTGTGATCGTCGCCGCGCTGGCATGGGCCACGATGGGCTGGATCGACGGAGATCCCCCCGGTATCGGGGATCCGGACGGCGAGAGCCTCGTGGCGCTCCTGGCCTTCGCCTCTGGTGTGGTCACGATCGTCGTCGGTCTCGCCATCGCCCTGGTTCGATGGTCCGGCTACGACCCGCGGGCCGCCCCCGTACGTCGAAGGGTGCGCGGCAGGGCGAGGAGGTCCCGGGTGGAAGGCGTCACGGGATCCGCGGGTGGGGACCGCCTCTGGGCGGGTTCAGAGGCGGTCGGGCGGTTCGGGGTGTCGCAGTCAGACGGGTAGCAGGCCGATGGCCTCCTTGGCCCGGCGGATCTTGGCGGTGGCCAGGTCGCGGGCCCGTTCGGCGCCGGCGCGCAGGGCCTTCTGGACGTGGCCGGGGTCTTCCGACAGGCGCAGGTAGCGGTCGCGGACGGGCGTGAGGGTGGTCACGACCGCGTCGGCCACGGCCTCCTTGAGCTCGCCGTAGCGGTTGAACCGGGTGGCCAGTTCCTTGGGGTCGCCGTGGGTGCAGGCGGCCAGGATGGCCAGAAGGTTGGAGACGCCGGGTTTGCGGTCCGGTTCGTACGCCACTGTGTTGTCCGCGTCGGTGACCGCGCGCATGACCTTGCGGCGGAGTACGTCCGGGGTGTCGAGCAGGCGCAGGGCGCCGCCGGGTGAGGCGGCCGACTTGCTCATCTTGTCGGTGGGGGAGGTCAGGTCCATGAGCCGGGCGGCCACCGGCGGGTTGACCGTCGTGGGCACGGTGAAAACGGGTGCATATCGGGTGTTGAACCGCTGGGCGACGGTTCTGGCGAGCTCCACGTGCTGGCGCTGGTCCTCGCCGACCGGGACCTCGTCGGTGTCGTACAGGAGGATGTCGGCGGCCATGAGGATCGGGTAGGTCAGCAGGGACATGCGTACCTGCTGCTGGCGGCTGGACTTCTCCTTGAACTGGATCATCCGCTGGGCCTCGCCGTAGCCGGTGGTGCATTCCAGCAGGTAGTGCAGCTCGGTGTGCTCGGGCACGTGCGACTGGACGAGGAACAGACAGGACTCGGGGTCCGTACCGGCCGCGAGCAGCAGGGTGGCGAACTCCAGGGTCCGCTGCCGGACGAGGGCCGGGTCGTGGTCCAGGGTGAGCGCGTGCAGGTCGGAGATGAAGACGACGGTGTCCGTGGTGGACTGCTGGGCGATGATCGGGGCTATGGCGCCGAAGTAGTTGCCGAGGTGCAGGTCGCCGGACGGGGTGAAGCCCGTGAGTCGTCGTGGCATCGGTGGAGCTCCCTCAGGTCGGGAGCCGCCTCACGTCCTGGGTCGGCCGAGGCACCGTGACACCGACGGGCCGCCCGGGACTGGGCGGCCGCTTGGTTCAGGTCTGCGCGGATGAGCAGTGCCGCCCTGTCAGGGGCGCCACCAGCCGAGAAATGAGTGGATCATCCGCATAACGCTTACGGTACCACCAGCTTCGGAGAGCTCGCGTCCTCGGGGTTGATGCGATCACGCAATTCCGGGAAGCGGTGTCGCGTTCCCGGAAGCCTGATCGCGGAATGAGGAGTTCGGTGAAGCGCTGGTTATGGCGGGTGGCGGTCGCGGCCGTCGTGGCATTCTCCGGAATGGCGGCGCAGGTCGTGCCGGCCGGGGCGGAACCTGTTCCCGGGAACGACCGGGAAATCGCGGTCTTCCTGTGTACGCCGTCCGCCGCCGATTGCGGCAAGCGGTACGCGACCGCGAAACAACGGCGGGACGTCGAGTCGTTTCTCAGGGCGCTGCCCGAGGTCACCGAGGTGCGGTTCGTGAGCCGGGAAGCGTCGTACCAGGCTTTGCGGCGGGAGTTCGCCGGCAGGGAGAAGGTGCGGGCCAAGGACCTGCCGGAGTCGTTCCGGGTACGGGTGACGGAGGCGGCCGATCGTCGGCGCATCGTGACGTCGGCGCGTTCGCGGCCGGGGGTGGCGCTGGTCGTCGACCAGGCGAAGCAGCAGGTCGAGGCGGCGTCCCCGTTCCAGCTGGTGGAGGTCTCGGTGTTTCTCTGCGGTCGAGATTCGTTCGATGCCGGATGCCGGCATGGGCGGGGCAAGGCGAACAAGGCGGACGCCACCGCCAAGGAGAAGAAGGCGATCGTGGCCTTCATCGAGCGTATTCCAGGGCTCGAATCGTACGAGTTCGAGGACCAGAAGACGGCCTACCGGGTCTTCTCCGAGATGTACGCGGCAAATACGGCGTTGGTCGAGGCCACCAGGGAGTCGGACATGCCGGAGTCCTATCGGCTGCAGATGCGGCCCGGCGTACGGTGGGGTTCTTCGCGTACCCGGCTGGCGGGGATGCCGGGGGTCAGTCAGGTGTTCGACTACGGATGCATGCAGGAAGACCTGAGGCTCCTGACGGAATACGGGCTCCGAGGAATCGCGACCGCGACCAAGGGGTGTGATTAGCCGCGGCGGTCGTCGTTCGAGCGTTTTGTTCAAGACCGGGAAGTGGCGCGCGGCCGAGACTGCGCTCATGTCTCAGCAGACCTTCACCCCAGCCCTCGGCCGCCTCGGTCTCACCCGCCTGTACGACTCCGTCGTCGCCCTGACGCGCGAGCGGCTGTGGCGCAGCCCGGTGGCCATGCACGTCGCGCCGCGGCGGCCCGGCCGGACGTACGTCCTCCTCGCGCAGGCCACGCAGGTCGGCGGCCGGGGTGATCCCGGCGCCGCAGCGCTCGCGCAGCGCGGACGCGAACGAGCACTGCGGTTCGACGAACCACATGCGTACGATCGGCGCCCCCGGCATGCGGTGCCGCACCATGGGCGGGATGACCAGGGCCGCGCCGCGGTGAGCCGTCCCGTGCTCGTCGAGGACGACCACCTCGCCCTCCACGGCGGCGGTCACCTGGAAGGCGGCGTGACGGTGGAGGGAGTTGTCGGACGACGGCCCCTCGTACGCCGCATATCCGTCGCCGATGACGAAGCGCGTCACGATTCCGGGGCGGCGGGCTCGGGCCGGCGTCCGCGCGGGGCGGCGGAGCGGGGCGGACGGGTGCGCATGTGGTCGCGTACGCGGGTCATGATGTCGCCGAGCCGGTGGACGTCCTCGTCGGACAGGGGATCGAACAGCAGACGGCGGGAGAGCCGCACGTGGCCGGGCAGGACGCGGTCCAGCACGGCCCGGCCCTCGTCGGTGATGGTGACCAGGGTGGCGCGTTCGTCGTGCGGGGTGGCGCCGCGCGTGACGAGCCCGGCCTTCTCCAGCTGGGCGGCCTGGTAGGTCAGGCCGCTGCGGCTGTAGACGACGCCGTCGGCCAGCTGGGTCATGGTCAGGGGGCCGGGGGCGTGGTGGAGGCGGGCCAGGAGGTGGAACTGCACGTGGCTGAGGCCGCCGTCGGCGCGTAGCTGCTGCTCCACCTGGTGTTCGAGGAGGCTGACGGCCTCGCGGAGCACGAAGTAGGCCCCCAGCTCCCGCGGCTGGACGCCGTCCTCGTCGTCGGCCTGGTGGGGGTTCGTCACGTCCAGCGGGCCCGCTTGAGCACCCCCGGCAGCCCGTACGTGTTCCAGACGTCCACCACCAGGATCCTGGACTTCGGCAGGAACCACTCGCGCTGGGTCCACTTCGCCGTCGTACGGCCGGTGTTGTTCGTCACGCACCTGTTCGGCCAGGTGCTGTACTGGGCCTTGTGCCCGGCGCCGACCGGCCGCAGCCCCCGGTAGGACGCCTTCTCGCCGGGATACCAGCTCTGGTTGGAGTTGAACGGGCAGGGGATCACGCCGCTGAACGGATGGAACTGCTGCTTCCCCGTGTACGTGACGGAACCGCCCCCGACGGGCACGTTCGTGTACTCCTTCGGCCCGAAGATCCAGAAGCTCTCGCAGTCGGGGGCGAACGGCTCGGCCTTCTTGCACAACAACCCGGTCACCACCACGACGTGGTCCCCCTCGCGGCGTACCTGCCAGTCGGCGGGGATCGTCAAGGTCATGCCGCGGAAGGAGAGGGTCCTGGCCTGTCCGCTGGAGGAGGCCGAGGCGGGCGCGGCCGCGGGCAACACGGCGGCGGCCGTCAGAAGGGCGAGGAGGGGAAGGCGTTTTCTCATGGTCAGGAAGGTACGCACCCCCGCTTGCGGCGGGCTGGCCATCCACTTGGAGCACGTCCGCCGCGGGTGGGTATGGGGTAAAGCATGATCTTCCTGAGACGGGCCGTCCTGCTGGCCGTCCTCGCGTTCCTGGTCATCCCGATCGCCGCTGTCATCGCCGCTCCGCAGCCGGCGTCCGCGCAGGCCCGTGTCCGTACGCGGGCCGAGGCCGACGCCGCCGCGGCACGGGCCCGCCGCATGCTGGCGCAACTCCGCGTCGCCAGGCCCTTATCGCTGCGCGGCTACAGCCATCGCCGGTTCCAGCCGAAGTGGGGACGTCACAAGGGAAGGTGCGACGTACGGGAGACGGTCCTGGCCCGCGACGGCCGGCGGGTACGCAGGAACGCCGCCTGCCACCCGGTCAAGGGCGTCTGGTACAGCCCGTACGACGGGAAACGACTGAAGAGCGAGCGCCTGGTGGACGTCGACCACGTCGTACCGCTGGCCTACGCCTGGCGTTCCGGCGCCAAGAGGTGGAGCCAGGCGCGGCGGCGGGCCTTCGCCAACGACCTCACCCGTCCTGAGCTGGTCACCGTCAGCCATTCCGCCAACATCGCCAAGGGCGGGCAGGGGCCGCAGAGCTGGCGCCCGCGCCGCCGCGCCTACTGGTGCCGCTACGCGACCTCGTGGATCACCGTGAAACACCACTACCGCCTGTCCGTCACGCGGAGCGAGCGCGTGGCCCTCGCGAACATGCTCCGTACCTGCCGCTGACCGTCCTGGCTGCCCGTCAGAGGTCTGAGGCCTGTTCGCCGAGGGCTTCGGGGGTGGTGAGCAGCGTCTTGAGGGTCCGGGCGGTCGCGTGGGGGAAGGCGGTGTTGCCGTTGTGGCCGCCCGGAAGCGTGACCGGCTCGGTGCCGAGCAGTTCGGCCAGCGCGAGCGCGCAGCGGTAGGTGTGCACGGACGGCCGGGTCGTACGGCCGATCGCCGGGATCACCCGCGTCCCGGTGTGCGCCAGCCGCGCCGGGTCGAGGGCGTCCTTCGTGACCGCCGTGAACTCCGTCCCGATGAAGAACCCGAAGTTGGCCTGCCGCCGGGCCGTCAGCGGTTGCGGGGTGAGCCCGTCCTCGGTCTCGTCGTGGGCCGGGTCGATGCCGAGGTGCCGGGTGATCGCGGGGAGGGCCGCCGTCAGCCCGCCGGACGCGTACGCCTGCTGGATGGCCGTCAGCTCGGCCACGTGGTCGGCGCGGCCGGCGTCGGGCAGCAGGTTCGGCATGACGGGCTCGTGCGCGATCAGCGTGCCGAGCACGCCGGGATGACGTGCGGCGACCTGGAGGCCGATCGCCGCGCCCATGCTGAACCCGGCCATCAGCGCGGGCCCGTCGGCCACCTCGGCGAGCAGCCGGGCCACGTCGTCGGCGTGGTCGGCCATGGTGACGGGCGGCGCGGCCGGGTCGAGGACGCTGCGCGACAGGCCGCGCCGGTCGTAGGTGACGACCGTGAACGTGTCGGCCAGGAGCGGCACGAGGTCGACGGTGCGGTCGGCGTCGCCCTCGCCGCTCTGGGACAGCAGCAGGACGGGCCCGCTGCCCTCGACCTGGTAGTGGAGGGTGGCACCCGGGACGGAAAGGACGGTCATGGCGGAGTCTCCTCGGTTGGACGTGATCTCGCCTCCAGACCATAATCCATCGAATTAGATGTATCAAGTTAGATGTATTCTGGGTCCATGAACGGAGTCGAACTCTTCCTGCTCGGCCGGACCCTCATGAAGATCGGCGAGCAGGCGATGCCCCAGCCCAAGGGGGACGGCGCGCGGGGCTCGGTCCGTACGGTGCTCGTCGTCCTCGGCGACGTGGTCGCCCATCCCGGCACGACGGTCAGCGAGGTCGCGGCGCGGACCGGCCTGCCGCAGAGCCAGGTGTCCACGGCCGTCGCCCGGCTGGAGTCGACCGGGTCGGTCGAGGGCGCGTCCGATCCGGCCGACCGGCGGCGGCGGCTCATCCGTCCCGCCGCGACGCCCTCCGCCCGGGTCGCCGAGGTCCGGGCCGCCACCATCGACGACGCTCTCGGCGCGGCACTCGCGGACCCGGACCCCGGCGTGGTCGGCGAGGTCGTCGCCGCCCTGGAGGTGCTGGCCCGCCACCTGACCCCGGAGGTCGCCGCCCGCGTACGGGACGTCGAAGCCCCGGCGGGCGCTCTACGATCTCAACCGTGAAGACACCGACACGACGGCGAGCACGACGGCAAGCACGGCGGCGAGCCGCGTGACCGCCCCCGGCAGGAGCCTCTACGTCATCGTGTGCGCGGCAGGTCCGGCCGGCGACGTGGGCCGGCTCGTCGGCCCGGCCCAGGACGAGGGATGGACCGTCCAGGTGGTCGCCACGCCGTCGGCGCTCGACTTCATCGACGTGCCCGAGCTGGAACGCCGGACGGGGCGTCCGGTCCGCAGCCGTTACCGCAAGCCGCACGAGCCCAGGCCGCCCAGGGCCGACGCGATCATCGTGGCGCCGGCGACGTACAACACGATCAACAAGTTCGCCGGGGGCATCGCCGACACCTACGCGCTGGGGCTGCTGGCCGAGGCTCCGGGGCTCGGCATCCCCGTGGTCGTCCTGCCCTTCGTCAACAGCGCGCTCGCCGCCCGCGCGCCCTTCCTGCGCAGTGTCGCGGATCTGCGCGCGGAGGGCGTGCGCGTCCTGCTCGGCCCCGGGCAGTTCGAGCCGCACGAGCCGAGCGCGGGCGACGGCAACGACACCTATGTCTGGGAGAGCGCGCTCAGGGCGCTGCGCCCGTAGGGAGGGAGCGCGCCCCTTGTCGAACGAGATTCGCGAATGACATTCTGGAATTCGGTACCTCGTCGTCCCCGGAGGACGCATGGACAAAGAAGCCCTCCGCCGCAAATACCTCGAAGAGCGCGACAAACGGCTCCGACCTGACGGCAACGACCAGTACGTCCGCCTCACCGGCCGCTTCGCCCACTACCTCGACGACCCGTACACACCGAGGACGGAACGCGCCCCGAAGACCGACCACGTGACGGTCGCCTTCGTCGGCGGCGGGTTCGCCGGGCTCGTCACCGGCGCCCGGCTCAAGGAGGCGGGTATCGACGACGTGCGCATCGTCGAGAAGGGCGGCGACTTCGGCGGCACCTGGTACTGGAACCGCTACCCGGGAGCCCAGTGCGACACCGCGTCGTTCGTGTACATGCCGCTCCTGGAGGAGACCGGTCACATGCCGACCGAGAAGTACGCGCACGCCCCCGAGATCCTCGAACACTGCCGCCGCATCGGCAAGCACTACGGCCTGTACGACGACGCCCTCTTCCACACCGAGGTCCAGGACCTGGAATGGGACGCCTCCCGGTCGCGCTGGACCGTCCGCACGAACCGCGGGGACGCGTTCACCGCCCAGTTCGTGGTCATGGGGATCGGCCCGCTGCACGTGCCCAAACTCCCCGGCATCCCGGGCATCGACGACTTCCGCGGGCATTCGTTCCACACCAGCCGATGGGACTACGACTACACCGGTGGCGACCCCTCGGGCGCGCCCATGGACCGGCTGGCCGGCAAGCGCGTCGCCGTCATCGGCACCGGCGCGACGGCCGTGCAGTGCGTGCCGCACCTGGCCCGCGCCTGCGCCGAGCTGTACGTGTTCCAGCGCACCCCCTCGTCCGTGGACGTACGCGACAACCGGCCCACCGACCCCGCCTGGTTCGCCGGGATCGCGACCCCGGGCTGGCAGCAACGCTGGCTGGAGAACTTCACCGGCAACCAGACCGGCGGCCTGACCGGCGAGGACCTGGTGATGGACGGCTGGACCGACATCGCCCGCCGGGTCCGCGCCCGCATCGCGGCGCTCCCGCCCGAGGACCTGACCCCGGAGAAGATGGCGCAGGCGTACGAGGACTGCGACTTCGAGAAGATGGAGGAGATCCGGGCCCGCGTGGACACGATCGTCCGCGACCCCGAGACCGCCGCGAAGCTCAAGGCCTGGTACGGCCAGCTCTGCAAGCGTCCCTGCTTCCACGACGAGTACCTTCAGGCGTTCAACGTGCCCGGCACCCGTCTCGTCGACACCGACGGCAGGGGCGTGGAGCGCGTGACCGAGCGCGGCGTGGTGGTCGCGGGCGTCGAGTACGAGGTCGACTGCGTCATCTACGCATCGGGTTTCGAGGTCACCACCGACTACACCCGCCGCGCCGGCTACGAGCTGACCGGTCGCGACGGCGTCCGGCTGACCGGCCGCTGGGCGGAGGGCATGCGCACCCTGCACGGCATCCACGTGCATGGTTTCCCGAACGCCTTCATCGTCCAGCCCGCCCAGGGCGCGAACCTCATCTCCAACATCCCGCACAACCTGACGGAGGCCGGCCGGACGATCGCCATGATCATCCGGCACGCCCTCGACCACGGCTTCGACGAGATCGAGGTGACCGAGGAGGCCGAGAACGCCTGGATCGAGCTGCTGCTGTCCGGGCCGGGCGGCATCCTGGGCGCCTCCGCCGACTGCACACCCGGCTACTACAACAACGAGGGCCGCGACCCGGGAATGAAGGGCCGTCTCAACATCGGCCACCCACAGGGCGCGACGGCGTACTTCTCCTATATCGACCGCTGGCGTACGTCGGGAACGTTCGAGGGACTGGAGTTCCGCGAGCGCGCCCGGAGAATGTGATCTCGCCCGCCTGATACGGGCGCCATTACTGCCTCGCCGGTGAATTCACTCTTCCGCAGCCGGATATTGTCGGTCATGGTATTCGATGTCACACTCATGCGTAACGCCACCAGAGAAAAGGAGTTATGCCGTGGCGCGTCCATGGGAAGCTGACGCATCGTCCGAACTGCGACGACGCCTGGGGAGGTCAGCCCTTGAACTGGGCGATACCACGGCAAGTCCTTCATGTCCTGACATCTGGGAGCTATCGAACGGCGATATCGCGATAATCGGACGCGACCTTACGGAGAGTTACCGTGGCCGTCTGCCTGCGGGAGTTAGTATTGCCCGTGACGAACGCCTCGTCGTGATTCCCCGCAAGATGCTCGTTGCCGCCAAGCCGGATATCCCTGATGCTTAGAAACGTCGCTGCGGCGAAGTCCCAGCTCCTCACGCCCGATGAGTATTTCTCGGATTTCTGGCCGTACTTCAGCGGGCTGGAACGGGTGTTCTGGAAGCTTGAGACGCACCAAAGTTATCGCGAGCCGGAGGAGCCGAGCTGGCAGGCCCTCGACGCCGGCGACTGGGGCGAGGCGATCCGGCTCATCGACGAGCGCCGCCAGGAGATCCAGCGGCCGCTGCGCGAAGCCGGGGAGTTCGCGATGCGGCGCGTCCGCCTCGTCGAGCGGCCCTTCAGCCGCTACGTCCAATGGGAGCTCTACTACATTCGGCTGCGGGCGCTGGCCGGCGAGCAGATCCGCGTGCTCGAAGCCGACCGCCTGCCGGCGCTCGGCTTCTCCCGTCCGCTGCCCGAGCTGGTCGTCCTTGACTCGACGGTCATGTACGAGGTGCTCTACAGCGAGGACGGCACACTGACCGGAGCGCGCAAGATCCTCGACCGGTCGTTGATCGAGAGCTGCGGAGACGACATGGAGAAGCTCTTCGGCCAAGGGGTGGAGCTCATCCCGTACATGACCGCCGAACGCGACGTCCTCCCGCCGCCCGTGCGCCACTCCGCCACGTTCTAGCCCGGTGAACAGGCGGTCCTTCGGGCGCTACTGGGTGACCATCCTGCTCCTGCTGTCGGTCGTCGCCGCCGCGGGCCTGGTCGTCGCGTCCCCCTTCTTCCTGGCCGCCCTGGGGCGCAGCCGGGGCGACTGGTCGGTGCTCGGCGACATCGGCCAGACGTACGGCGCGGCCTCGGCCATCCTGGCCGTCCTCGCGCTCATCGGAGTGGCGTTCTCGCTCG
Source organism: Nonomuraea spiralis (assembly GCF_014648435.1). GTDB lineage: Bacteria > Actinomycetota > Actinomycetes > Streptosporangiales > Streptosporangiaceae > Nonomuraea > Nonomuraea spiralis. The sequence goes on along the minus strand of NZ_BMRC01000004.1, from coordinate 334,285 downwards.
TGCTCCAGGCCAGGGAAGCCAAGTCCGCCCGGGAACAGGCGCTGCGCACCCTGCACGGCGACCTGATGAAGATGGCGATGGACGACCCGCTCTACCGGGCGTGCTGGGGGGCGTTCTTCGCCTCGGGCGACGAGGAGAGCCAGCGGGCCCACCTGTACGTGAACATGATCCTCAACCACTGGCTGCTGATGTGGGAGCTGCGTTCGATCACCGAGGCGCACCTGCGCGAGATCGCCGGTACGGTGCTCGCCGGGCCGATCGGGCACGGGTTCTGGCGGCAGGTGAGGGCGTTGCGGATGACGAGCGCTGGGTCGCGCAGGGAACGCCGGTTCAACCGGATCATCGACGACGTCTACTGGGAGATGACCGGCGGTGAGGCGGCGTCCCCGGCGGCGGCGCCCGGCCGGGGAGGTTCCGTGGTGGTGGGGATCGGGGTGGTGCTTGCGCTGGTTGTGGTTGTTCGGCGTATTTTGCGCAGGTTCGTTGGGGATCGGCACTACCTTCGTCCACCATGAGCTACGACCTCAACTTCGGCCCCGATGGCGACGAGCCGCGCCCGCCGGACCTGGCGGCCTGGAACAACGTCGTCACCCAGGCCCGCGACCTCCTCGGTGACGTGAAGATCTTCGAGGACCCGCCCAACTGGGACCTCGAACACGAGGGCACCGGCATCACCGTGAACCACTGGGAGGGCGCCTGGGGGATCAGCGTCCCGTACTGGTGGCACGGCGACGCGGCGAGCCGAGTCGTGGACCTGATGTACCAGGTCGCCCGGATCGTCGAGCGGGAGTCGGGCCTCGGCGGCCAGGACCCGCAGCTCGGCCGGCCGCTCGCGGACGTGGACACGGCGGCGGCGGTCAGGATGTTCGACGAGGTCGCGGTCCGTTACGGCAGAAGCTGACCGGCAGAGCCCGGCCCACCAATATGAACGATCGGTCGTTAATGTATGCTGGCGGCATGGCCGACGTGAAGGAAGACGGTCGCCGGGCGCGCGGCCGGCGCAGCCGTGAGGCGATCCTCGAACAGGCCGTGTCACTGGCCTCGGTGCACGGCCTCGACGGGCTGACCCTGGGCAGGCTGGCCGAGGCCGCCGGGGTCAGCAAGGCAGGCTTCTTCGCCCACTGGCGCGACAAGGAGCAACTTCAGCTCGACACCGTCGAGTGGGCCGTCCGCCAGTGGTCGGACGAGATCGTCAAACCCGCCCTCCAGGCCCCCCGGGGCGTGGCCCGCATCCTGGCCCTGCACGAGGCCCGCCTGCGTTTCTACGAGAACGGCGTGCTCCCCGGCGGCTGCTTCTTCTTCACCGTCCAGGTCGAGTTCGACGACCGTCCGGGCCCGGTGCGGGAACGGGTGGTCAGGGCGATGGCCGACTGGCTCGGGTTCATCGAACGGCTGGTCCGCGAGGCGGTCGAGCTGGGCGAGCTGCCTCCCGAGACCGACCCGGCGCAGCTCGCCTACGAGATCGACGCCTTGGGCGAGGCCGTGGTCACCCACACCCGCCTGCTCGGCAGGGGCGATGCCGCCTACGAACGGGCCCGCCGTGCCGTCCACGACCGATTGAAGGAGCTCGCGTGACCCAAACCCGACCCGTCCAGGTGCACTTCGACGACCTCGACGCGATGGGCCTGCTGCACAACTCGCGTTACGCCCTGCTCGTCGAGCGCGCGATCTCCGCCTACTGGGCCGAGCAGGGGTGGAGCTTCGACCCGGCGGTCTCCCGGTTCAAGGACCTCTACCTGGCCGTACGCGAGTTCAAGATCACGTACAACGCGCCGGTCATGGGCGCGGGTGAGGTGCTGGTGGACTTCTGGATGGACCGGATGGGCCGTACCAGCGGGGTCTACGGTTTCCGTGTCCTGTCGCGGGACCGTTCGATCGTGTACGCCGAGGGCTACCGCGTGAACGTCAACCTCGACCCGCAGACCTTCCGGCCCACGCCGTTCAGCGCGGAGCTGCGTACGGCCGCCGAGCCGCTGATGGCGGGCTGAGCCGCCGACGGTAGACCCTGCACTACTGCGTGCCGTTCCCCGTCCTCGATACGGTCACGAGGTGGGAAACAGGACCGCGCTCGAAGCGCTCACGCAGCGGCCGCCCGCCTTCCTCCGGTCGGCCTGGCCGTGGCGGTGCGTGGCGTACCTGCTGGTCAGCGTGGTGCCAGGGGCGGCTGTCGGTCTGGGGGTCACGGTGGTCATGCTCGCCGGGCCGCCGGTGGGCCTGCTGCTCGTACCGGTGCTGCTGGTGCTGGTCGTGCCGCCGCTCGCCTGGCTCGAACGCCGGCGGCTGCGGCTGGTGGACAGCGCGCCCCTGCCGGTGGTGCCCGACCGGCGCAGGCGCGAGGCCGGGGTCGCGGTCATGACGGTGTTCGCGATGTGGTGGATCGACCTGGTCATGCTGGGGTTCACGGTCGCGGGGCCGGTGTTGCTGATCTTGTCGCCCGTGGTCCAGCCGCAGGTCATCCCGGTCGTCGGGGTGGCGGCCGGCGTGGCGGGGGTGCTGCTGCTGCCGGTGGCGGCGTACACGGTCACGGCGTGGGGCGGGGCGCGGGGCGCGATGGTCAGGGCGGTGCTCGCGCCGGCCGGGTCCGAGCTGAGCGAGGTCATGCGGTCGCGGGCGCGCCTGGTGGACGCGTTCGAGATGGAGCGCCGCAGGATCGAGCGGGACCTGCACGACGGCGCTCAGCAGCGGCTGGTCGCGCTGTCGATGACGCTCGGCATCGCCAGGCTGGACGTGCCCGAGGACTCCCCGCTGGCCCGGATGCTCGGCACGGCCCACGACGAGGCCAGGCAGGCGCTGGCCGAGCTGCGCGAGCTGATCCGGGGTGTGCACTCGCAGGTGCTCACCGACCGGGGGCTGGGCGCGGCGATCCGCGACGTGGCCGGACGTTCCCCGGTGCCCGTCGACGTGGACGCCGACGAACTGGGCCGGCTGCCCGCACCCGTCGAGGTCACCGCGTACTACGTGGTCAGCGAGGCGCTGGCGAACGTGGCCAGGCACAGCAGCGCCACCAGGGCGGCGGTCACCGCCCGTACGGCGGCCGGCACGCTGGCCGTCGAGGTGCGCGACGACGGCGCGGGCGGCGCCGACCCGGCCAAGGGGACCGGGCTGACCGGCCTGGCCGACAGGCTGGCCGTGGTCGGGGGAAGATTGTCGTTGTCCAGCCCGCCGGGCGGGCCGACCCTGGTACGAGTGGAGATCCCGTGCGCGTCGTGATCGCTGAGGATGCCGTGTTGCTGCGCGAGGGGCTGGCCGGGCTGCTCGAACGTTTCGGCCACACCGTCGCGGCCTCGGTCGGCGACGCGGACGCCCTGGTCGCCGCGGTCGCCGAGCACCGGCCGGAGGCCGTGGTGACCGACGTGCGGATGCCGCCGCACTTCACCGACGAGGGCCTGCGCGCCGCGCTCGACCTGCGCCGCCGTTTCCCGGAGCTGGCCGTGCTCGTGCTCAGCCAGTACGTCGAGCAGACGTACGCGGCCGAGCTGCTGGAGTCCGGCGACGGCGCGGGCGTCGGCTACCTGCTGAAGGACCGCATCGGCGACGTACGCGAGTTCGTCGACGCGCTCGACCGGGTGGCCGCGGGCGGCACGGTCGTGGACCCCGAGGTGGTACGCCAGCTCCTGCGGCGGCGGCGCGACCCGCTGGCCAGGCTCACCCCGCGCGAGCAGGAGGTGCTGGGCCTGATCGCCGGAGGACGTTCCAACGCCTCGATCGCCAGGGAGCTGGTCGTCACCGAGGCCGCCGTGGCCAAGCACATCGCCGGCATCTTCACCAAGCTCGACCTGCCGCCGGAGGCCGACGGGCACCGCAGGGTCCTGGCCGTGCTGGCCTACCTGCAGGGATGACCGGCGGGAAGCCCGAAAAGTAGGGTTCGTTCCCATGAACGAGCGGTGGCAGGAGGTCGGCGACCGGGTCTACGTACGTCGCCATGAGTCCTTCGACATGAACACGGGCCTGATCGTGGGCGACGGGCACTGCCTGGTGCTCGACACCCGCAGCTCCCACCGGGAGGCGGCCGACCTGATCGACGCGATCCGTACGATCACCGGCCACCCATGGACGGTAGTGAACAGTCATTCGCATTTCGACCACTACTTCGGCAACGCGCTCTTCCGCCCCGGCGAGATCTGGAGCCACGTCCGGTGCGCCGAGGAGATCGACCTCTATGGCGGTCAGCACCGCGCGAACGTCATGGAACGCCTGCCCGACCGCCGCGCGGAGATCGAGGAGGTCACGATCGCCCCGCCCGACCACACCTTCACCACCTCCGCCAGCCTGGACATCGGCGGGCGCATCGTGCACTTACGGCATTTCGGGCTCGGGCACAGCAGCAACGACATCGTCCTGCACGTGCCGGACGCCGGCGTGGTGTTCGCCGGCGACCTGGTCGAGGAGGGCGCGCCACCGGCGTTCAGCGACTCCTACCCGCTCGACTGGCCGGCCACGACGGCCGCGATGCTCGCCGCGCTGCCCGAGCAGGTGTTCGTGCCGGGGCACGGCGCCGTGGTCGACCGGGCCTTCGTCCGGAACCAGCAGGCCGAGCTCGCGCTGGTGGCCGATCTGGCCGCGAAGGCCCACGTGGAGGGGCTGCGCGACTCGATCGGGCGGTTCCCGTACCCGGAGGAGGTGTCGAGGCAGGCGATCGAGCGCGCCTTCCTTCAGCTCGACGGGTAGGCTATATTGCAAGTTGCAATATGGAGGGTGGCAACATGGCGCAACGCAAGGGGCTGGTCGACCTGACCGTGCTCGCCCTGCTCACGGTGCACCCGAGCCACCCCTACGAGCTCCACCGCTTCATCATCGACACGCACAAGGACTACATCACCGGCCTGCCACGCAGCCTCTACCACGCGGTCGAGCGGCTGGCCGCGGACGAGCTGATCGTCCCCGCCAAGACCGACCGCGAGGGCCGCCGGCCCGAGCGCACGGTCTACGAGATCACCGACGAGGGCCGCGAGGAGCTGGTCACCCGGCTCCGGCGGCTGCTGGAGCAGCCCGATCCCGACCGGCGCGTCTTCGTGGCCGCCATCTCGCTGATCGGCTGCCTGCCGCTGCCCGAGGCGCAGCGCGCGCTCCGCGCCCGCGCCGCCACCCTCGAAGGGGTGCTCGCCGGGATGGAGGGGCACATCAAGGCCATGAACGACAGTGGCCTGCCCGAGATCCTCATGCTGGAGGTCGAGTGCGAGCAGGCGTTGCACACCGCCGAACTCGCCTGGATCAGGAAGCTTCTCGACCGGCTCGACCAGGGCGAACTGACCTGGACCAGCACGGCCGAGAGGTGAGAGAAGGGCCGCCGGGATGCGCCAACACCCCGGCGGCCGGACATCCGAACACGGCGCCTGCCCTGCCCGGACCCGTAACTCCCAAGGATAGGCGCCGCGACGAAGGGAGCTGTGCCATGTCCGAGGAGATCACGCGTCTGCTGGAGCGGATGACGCAGACCTGGAACGCCGGCGACTCCGCCGGCTACGCCGGTCTGTTCACCGAAGACGCCGACTACATCACGTTCTTCGGCCTGCACCTGAAGGGCAGGCAGGCCATCGAGGAGACCCACCGCGCGCTGTTCAGGACCTCCATCAAGCTCGCGGAGGGCGGCCCCGAGCCGATCGTCAGGCCGCTGACCGACGACGTCGCGCTGGTGATCGCGGGCGGCACGTCGTCGGTGGACGGCGTGCCCGACCCGAGCAGGACGTCGGTCATCTCGCTGACCGCGCTGCGCACGCCGGAAGGCTGGCGGTTCGCCTCCTTCCAGAACAGCCGGGTGAGCAAGCCGTGAGGAAGCGGCTGATCACCGAGGTGGCCGGGGTGGTCGGCGCTCCGGTCGAGCAGGTGTGGCAGGCCCTCGTGGGCTCGCCGCCCGGCCATCCGATGACCGTCGAGAAGAACGGGCACACCGTCGCCTACCAGGGCGGCTGGTGGTACCGGGGCGAATGGACCGTGCTCCCGCACCCCGAGGGCTCCCGCGTGGAGCACCGCGTCTACGACGTGGCCGAGTGGGGACGCTGGGGCGTGGCCCTGGCCAACCGGCTCTTCATCGGGTTCGGGCGGCGGACGCGGGAGGCGTTCGCCGAGCGGATCGCCGCCATAGGAAAAGAATTGGGGTGTTTCGCCAGGCTGGCCTAGGCTGCTGGCCATGAGCCTGGCGTGGGAACCGCTGACCCCTGACGACGCGGAGGCGCTCACCGACCTCCTGGCCGCGATCGAGGCCGAGGACCACACCGGCGAGGTGCACGACCTCGACGACGTCAGGGAGCAGCTCGGCCACCACCTGATCGACCTGGCCGCGGGCACGCTCGCGGCCAGGGAGGGTGACAGGATCGTCGCCTTCGGCTACCTGCCGGTCCGGCAGTCGGCCACCGAGTCCCATGTCATGCGGTTGTGGGGCGGCGTGCACCCGGCGCACCGTCGGCGCGGGCTCGGCCGCCGGCTCATCGACTGGAGCCTCGCCACGGCGCCGCCGCTGAGCGAGAAGGTGTTCCCCGGCGTCCCACTGGAGATCCATCTGAACGCCCCCGACAGCAACCAGGGCCTCAAGGCACTGGCCGAGGGGACGGGGTTCACCGCCGGCCGCTGGTTCGCCGAGATGGGCCGCCCGCTGTCGGGCGACCTGCCGGCCTTCACGCCGCCTCCCGGCGTGTCCATCGTGCCCTGGTCGCCCGACCTGGACGAAGGCGCCCGCAACGTACGCAACGAGTCGTTCCTCGACCACTGGGGCAGCGTCCCGCACACGCCCGAGAGCTGGCGGGACTACATCGTCGGCTCCCGCAACTTCCTGCCCGGCTCGTCGTACCTGGCCCTGCATGAGGACCGGGCGGTGGGCGTGCTCATCACCCACACCTTCGAGGGCTACAACGAGCAGTCGGGCGAACGCCGGGCCTGGATCCAGATCATCGGCACGCTCAGGGAGTGGCGCGGCAAGGGCGTGGCGAGCGCGCTGATCGCGCACGCCCTCGCCGCCTTCCGGGCCCAGGGGTTCGACACCACCGGGCTGGGTGTCGACGCCGACAACCCCACGGGAGCCGTCAGCGTCTACGCCCGCTCCGGCTTCGAGATCCTCCAGCGCAGCACGAACTACGTCCTGCCGGTCACGCCAGGCTGATCGTCCCCTTCGTCACCTTGATCTTTTTGCGGGCGAGCGGCAGCTTGGCGGGGCCGTTCACCACCGCGCCGGTCGAGGCGCTGAACCGGCTGCCGTGGCACGGGCAGTTGATCGTGCCACGGCTCACGCTCGCCACCGTGCAGCCCTGGTGGGTGCACTTGGCGCTGAAACACCGGTAGACGCCCTTCTTCGGCTGGGTGATGACGTACTTGCCCTTGACGATCCGGCCGCCGCCTACGGGAATGCTCTTCGTACTGGCCAGTACGGGACCGGCCGTCTCCGTCTCCGCCTCGGCTGCCTTCGGCCAGAGGAAGAGCACGGCCGCCCCTGCGGCGCCACCTCGGGTGATCAATGCACGGCGTGTGAGCATGGTTGCCTCCTTCAACCATCCACACGTGCGAGGGTGGCCCGCGGTTCAGGTGATCCGCAGGGGAAATCTGGCCACGAAACCGGCCTCCGTGTACGTGAGCGTCCCGTCGTGCAGGTGGGCGATGTCCCTGGCGATGGGCAGGCCGAGCCCCGCGCCGCCGGCGTCCCTCGCCCTGGCCTCGTCCAGCCTGGTGAAGCGGCCGAAGACGGCCTCGCGCTGCTCCGGCGGGATCCCGGGGCCGTCGTCCCGCACTTCGAGCACGGCTTCGCCCTCCTCGGCGTGCACCCGTACGCACACGGTCGAGGCGGCGTGCCGTACCGCGTTGTCGGCCAGGTTGGTCACCAACCGGTCGAGGTGGGCGCGCGAGCCGTTCATCACCACGTCGGGCTCGATGTCCAGCTCCACCCGCACGTCGGGCCGCCGCCTGGCGCGCAGGGACTCCTCGGCCGCCACCTGGCCGAGATCGAGCTCGTCGGTGCGCAGCGGCTCGCCGGCGTCCAGCTTGGCCAGCATGAGCAGGTCGGCGGCCAGCGACTGCAGGCGTTCGACGTCGGCCAGCGCCTCGCGGGTGAGCTCGCTCTGCTCGGCCAGCTCCAGCCGGGCGCGCAGGGTGGCGATGGGGCTGCGCAGCTCGTGCGCGGCGTCGGCGACGAACCGCTTGTGCCGGCCCACGGCCGTCTCCAGGCGGTCGAGGGTGCCGTTCACGGTGACGGCCAGCGCCGCGATCTCGTCCTTCGAGCCCGGTACGGGGACCCGCTGGTGCAGGTCGCGAGCCGTGATGTCGGCCACCTTGGCCCTGATCGCGGCCACGGGGGCCAGCGCGCGGCCCACGGAGAACCAGGTCATTCCAGCCACCACAAGGAGCAAGGCGGGCACACCGGGCAGCAGGAGGCCGTACAGGGCCCGTACGGCCTGCTCCACGCCGTCCAGCGAGACCCGCGACCAGAGCGTGGCCGGGCCGGTCGGCGTGGTCACCTGAAGGCCCGCGACGGCGTAGTCCGCCGGCCGCGCCCACAGGGCGGGCGAATCGGTGGCACGGGTGGCCAGCACGAGGTCGGGGTCGCTGAGCCGGACCACGGACAGGTCGTCCAGCTTGACCGTGGCCGCCTCGGTGAGGCGGGCCGCGCTCGTGGACTTCTCGCTCGGCACGGTCCCCTCGGGCACCGCCTCCCCGACCCGCACCGTCTCCGCGTACGGCGCCGCGGCCTCGGCGCGCCTGGCCGCCTCCGCGCCCGCGTTGCCCTCCAGCGTGCCGCGCAACGCCACGATCAGCACCAGAACGGCGACGCCGAGCGCCAGGGCCACCACCAGCGTCGCCGCGAGCGTGGCCCGCAGCCGCACCGACGACAACCCGGCCGGCAGCGCCCTCATGCCCCCTCCAACCGGTAGCCCGCCCCTCGGACGGTCACCAGCGTCGTCCTGCCGAAGGGCAGGTCGATCTTCCGGCGCAGGGCGCTGATGTAGACCTCGACGATGTTCGGGTCGCCGTCGTAGGAGAAGTCCCATGCCTGGGCCAGCAGCTCGCCCTTGGAGACCACCTCCCCGGGCCGGCGGGCGAGCGCGTGCAGCACCGCGAACTCCTTCGGCGTCAGCCCGATCCCGACCTCGCCCCTGCGGCAGCGCAGCCCCGCCGGGTCGATCACCAGGTCGCCGACCGTGATCGACACCGGCCGCTCGGTCCCGCCGCGCCGGACCAGGGCACGCAGCCTGGCCAGCAGCACCACGTACGAGAACGGCTTGGCCAGGTAGTCGTCGGCGCCGTTGTCGAGCGACTCGGCCTCGTCGTAGACGCCGTCCTTGGCGGTGAGCATCATGATCGGCGTCCAGTCGCCGGCCTCGCGCAGCCGGGAGCAGACCGTGTAGCCGTTCATCCTGGGCAACATCACGTCCAGGACGATCACGTCGTAGCTGTTCTCGGTCGCCATCCACAGGCCGTCGCGCCCGTCATGGGCCACGTCCACGGCGAAGCCCTCGCCCGCCAGGCCGCCCTTGATCAGGTCGGCCAGCCGCTCCTCGTCCTCCACCAGCAACACTCGCACGACGTCCAGAGTGCCTGAGCGAACCTAAAGCCAACCTGAAGATCATTTAGGGCGCGTTCAGGGTCGCTTCAGGTACGGGCGCGCACGATCGGGGCGTCGAAGAGATTCCACTGAGGAGAATGCATGTTCAAACGACGTCTCGCGGTCCTCGGCACGGTGGCGGTGCTCGCAGTCGCGGGCCTCGGCGGCTCCGCCATGGCCGACGAAACCCCTGCTCCCGATGCCGCCACCGACGCCGTGGCCGTCACGACCGCGGCGGTCTGCAAGACGCCGGACGGCAAGGAGGTCAAGCTCGCCGAGAGCGTGAGCGCGCGCGTGTTCCTCGCTCCGGGCGAGCGGGTGGACCTGGACGGCGGGGCGCCGGCCCTCAAGGGCGAGCCGAGCCGGACGGTCGAGATCGCCCCCCTCACCGAGGCCGCGCCCACGACACCGGCCGCGACCGTCCCCGACGGCGAGCTCGCGACGCCGGACGCGCCCCTCGTGCAGGGCAAGGCTCTTCGGACGGTTCCCGCGCAGCCCGCGACCGAGCTGCCGCCGAACGCCACGAAGATCGAGGACCTCGGCAAGGTCGTCAACGTCGTCTGCGTGGCGGAGAAGCCCGCGGAGTAGTCCGCGGAGCAGGACTACGCGGGGAACGACGGGTGGGGGCCGAGCGCCCAGTACTCGTACAGGCCGTGGCCGACGAGCCCGTCGTACTCGAAGCGGCCGACGGCGTCCACCAGGCCCCACATCCTGGCGGCGTCGTCGGGCAGCCGGTACGTCACCCCCTGCACGACCGGCCCCGGGCCCTGGTACATGCCGTGCTTCCAGTCCGGCTCCAGCCCGTACCCGGTGCCGACCATCAGGTGGACCGGCAGCAGCGGCGTGCAGCGCACCTCGAACGGCTTGCCGCCCGGTGGCGAGAACCCGATCACGGCCTCCACGACGTCGCGGGTGCCCGGGGCGTAGACCGGGCGGTAGTCGGGCCGGCCGAGCCATTCCTCCTCCCGCCCGTCCGACCAGACGCGGACGGCCTCCTCCAGTAGACGCCGCCCCCGGTCGTCCTCCTGGACGATGCACAGGATGGCGTGGTCGTCGAACCTCATCGGCGCGTACAGCCAGTAGAACGTCCCGGGGTTGTTGGCCTGGATGCCGGGCGGCTCGGGCTCGCCGACCGGGCGGATGCCCCACGAACGGTCCCTGGTGCCGAGCCAGCGGTTGGGGGTGACCGGGAACACCTGGTCGCCGACCGTGATGCTGCCCGACCAGCGGCCGGTCTGGGCCAGCCGTACCGAGTCGAACAGGACGCGCCCCTGCGAGCGCAGGAAGTGACGGGGTTCGAGGGTCGCCGGGATCGTGCCCTCCCAGTCGAGCTCGAAGGACAGGCCATGCTCGTTCGGCTCCAGGATCACGCGGAGCCGCTTGAGCCCTTCGACCACCTCGACGCGGAACGGGCCGATCTCGGTGTTCATCCGGTCGGCGCCCAGCTCACGGGAGGCCCGTACGACGCGGTGCAGGTCGCCGTGGCGTACGCAGGCGAAGGCGTCGGTGACGCCGAGGTTGGGGTACTGGCCGAGGCCGACGATCAGCATGAGCTCGTCGGTGCCGGGGTGGCAGTTGAAGTAGTAGCGGTCGTAGAAGTTGCGGTCGGAGGTGGCGACGTGCCGCATGACCTGGGCGGCCTGGTGCACGGGGTGATCGTCGAGCGGTGACAGCGCCATGCTCGGGTTTGTAGCAAGCGCTTGGTAAACAGTCAACGTCCGGCCGGGAACGCGAAGCGCGCCCCCGCTTCCGCGAGGGCGCGCTTCCCGGCCGGATCAGGGCATGTTGCGGGATGACTGGTCCGACTTGTTCTGTACGTTGGCCGCCATGCGGTCCGCCGACTGCGCGGTCCTGTCCGCCTTCTCGCTGACCCAGCGTGATGCATCGGAGGCAGAGTCCTTCATGTGCTCGGTCCACTGCTGGGCGTTGCGGCGATAGGCCATGTAGCCGATCGCGCCGACCGCAAGACCGGTCAGCAACAACATCATCGGCCACTGCCGTGACCGTGACGGTTTCGGGTCGATTCTCCTGGCCGCCGCGGACAGCATCCTGCTGACCTTGGGGGCGACCTGATCCTCGAACCCGTGCGCAGCGGCGTCGAGCCGCGGCGCCGCCCAATAGCGGGCGTCTTCGATGCGCTGGGCGGTGACCACCTTGGCCTGGTCCGCCATTGGCGCCATACGATGGCCGGTCTTGACGGCCTGGGCCTTCATTCGGCCCATCCACGTGGCAGGTACCTCTATTGTCACGCGGCGTCTTCTCAGTGTCAGGGACACGACAACCTCCCCTGTCGTTGGGGCCCCGAGCCTGACCTTCCCTGGACAAGGCGGCTCAATCATGGCGGTCCGTGGGAGGATGGCTCCGGAGGCCGAACGGCCATTGTCCTCAAAACATCACAAAACAACCCTGTACATAGAGGGGGGCAGCTGTCTCGTGGCTGAGAAGCTGATCGCTAATCTGAAGACCAATCGCGGCGCTATCAAGGTGGAACTCTTCCCGAACCAGGCGCCGAAAACCGTACGGAACTTCGTCGAGCTCGCCGAAGGCACCCGTGAGTGGACGCATCCGGAAACGGGTGTGAAGAGCACCGACCGTTACTACGACGGCACCATCTTCCACCGGGTCATCTCCGGCTTCATGATCCAGGGCGGCGACCCGCTCGGTCAGGGCATCGGCGGCCCCGGCTACGAGTTCGACGACGAGATCCACCCGGACCTCTACTTCAACCGGCCCTACCTGCTGGCCATGGCCAACGCGGGCGTCCGGTTCGGCAAGGGCACCAACGGCTCGCAGTTCTTCATCACGGTCGTGCCCACGCCGCACCTCAACGGCAAGCACACGATCTTCGGTGAGGTCGTCGAGGGCCAGGAGATCATCGACGCCATCGCCAAGACCCAGACGGACCGGCGTGACAGGCCGGTCGAGGACGTCGTCCTGGAGTCGGTCACCATCGACCGCGTACAGGGCTGAGCGGATCCCGGTCGGGGCGGGCCACCCTCGGGTCCCGCCCCCCTGGGGCCCTCAAGCCCCTGATCGACGGCACGCGGCGGTGTCCGGTACGTCATAGGCTCTGGGCATGACCAGCCAGCCGCCCAGCCCGCCCTCGCAGCCCGAGCAGCCCGCCGAGGCGGTCCCCACGTGCTACCGGCATCCCGGCAGGGAGACCTGGGTCCGCTGCCAGCGCTGTGATCGTCCCATCTGCCCCGACTGCATGCGCGACGCCGCCGTGGGCTTCCAGTGCCCCGAATGCGTCGCACAGGGCAACCAGGGCTTCCGACAGGCCCGCTCCACCTTCGGCGGCGCCGTCGTCAGCACGCCCTACGTGACGTGGGCGATCCTGGCCCTCAACGTCCTGGTCTTCGGCGCCCAATACCTCGCGCCCTCCGTCACCGGCGCCCTGCAGATGTGGCCGGCCGGCGTGGCGGTCTTCGGCGACTACTACCGGCTGGTCAGCTCCGCGTTCGTGCACGCCGGCGTCTTCCACATCCTGTTCAACTGCTGGGCCCTCTACGTCATCGGCCCCTACCTCGAACGCGCCTTCGGCCACGTGCGCTTCGCGGCCATCTACCTCGTCAGCGCGGTCGGCGGCAGCACGCTCAGCCTGTGGCTCGACCCGCTCGGCCAGCCGACGGTGGGCGCGTCCGGGGCCATCTTCGGCCTGTTCGGCGCCGTCTTCGTGGTGGGCCGCAAGCTCAACATGGACGTACGCGGCATCGCCATGCTCATCGTGATCAACCTGGTGATCACCTTCGTGTTCCCCGGCATCAGCTGGACCGGGCACATCGGCGGCCTGATCACCGGCTCGCTGCTGGCGGGAGCGCTGGCCTACGCCCCCAAGAACAACAGGACCCTGTGGCAGGTGCTGGCGGTCGCGGGAGCGCTGGCCGTGCTAGCCGTGCTCGTGATGGCTCGGACCTCGGCGATCCTGAGCGCCATCTGACTTCCCCAGGCTGTGGAAAAGACTGTGGAAAAAACTAACGCCAGCGGGTGGAAAGAACCACACCGAAGATGATGAAAACAAACCCGATCAGCAGGTTCCAGTTCTGGAGGTCGCTGAAGAAGGGCGCCTGCGGAGCGACGTAGTAAATCGCGATCCACAGGATGCCGATGATCCAGGACACCACCATGGTGGGCGCCAGCCAGCGCGGGCTGACCTTGACCTGCTGGGACTTCTGCGGCGGCGTGTAAACCGCCTTCTTGCGAGCCTTGGACTTGGGCACTGGGTAACTCCTGCTGAGGGCCTGGGCTTCCGGATCGTCCACAGGCTCTTCGTTAAGCGTAGTTGAAGCGTGCCCCAGGATAGTCGCCACGCGCACGACATGGCGATCCCCCACGTCGGGAGATGTCATGAATACGCTGACGACATGCGGTCCACTCTCCGGGCTGTGGGGGAGCTGAGCATCACCGCGGGCCTGGTCCTCATGTTGTTCTGCGCGTACCTGCTCTGGGGCACCGGCGCCTACACCAAGAGCCAGCAACTGCTGCTCCAGCGCGAGCTGGCCGCCGACAAGGCGGAGCGCGACCGCGGCCGCGTCGACAGGATCGAGCTGGGCAAGGCCGTCGCCCTGCTGAGCATCCCCAGACTCGGCCGCGACTACCACTACGCCATCGTCGAGGGCGTGGACGCCGAGCACCTGAAGAAGGGCCCGGGACACTACCCCGACAGCGCCATGCCCGGCCAGATCGGCAACTTCGTGGTCTCCGGCCACCGGACCACGTACGCGGCCCCCTTCAAGGAGCTCGACGAGCTCGAACGCGGCGACGAGATCGTCGTCGACGCCCGCGAGGCCCGCTACACCTACCGCGTGACCTCACAGGACGTCGTGGAACCCACCGAGGTGGACGTACTGGCCCCCGTGCCCGGCAAGCCCGACATCCGTCCCATCCGCGCCTACATCACGCTCTCCACCTGCCACCCCGAATACTCCGCCGCCCAGCGCCTCATCGTGTACGGCGTGCTCAAGAAGACCGAACTGCGTAAGGAATGACATGTACGGCTGGATCTGGCGCAAGCTGCCCGGCGACACCCGCGCCAAGCTGCTGGCGGCCGCCCTGCTGGTCGTGGTCGCGGGGGTCGTACTCTGGTATGCCGTGTTCCCGCTCCTGGAGCCCGCGGTGACACTTGACGAGGTGACCGTAAGAAGATGACCCGCGTGCTGGTCGTGGACAACCACGACAGCTTCGTCCACACGATCGTCCAATACCTGCGCGTCCTGGGCGCCGACTGCGACGTGCGCCCCCGCGACGTCGTGGACGTGCGCGACGCCGACGGCTTCGACGGCGTGCTCGTCAGTCCCGGGCCGGGCACACCCGAGGCGGCCGGCGTGAGCGTGCCCCTGGTGCTGCGCGCGGCCGAACGCGGCACGCCCCTGCTCGGCGTCTGCCTCGGCCACCAGGCCATCGCGGTCGCCTTCGGCGCCACCGTGGCCCGCGCGCCCGAGCTGGTCCACGGCCGTACCAGCGCCGTGCTGCACGACGGCATGGGCGTCTTCGAGGGCCTGCCGTCGCCGGTCGCGATGACCCGCTACCACTCACTCGCCGTGCTGCCGGAGACCGTCCCCGAGGTCCTCGACGTGACCGCCCGTACCGACGACGGGGTCATCATGGGGCTGCGGCACCGCCGGGCGCCCGTCGAGGGCATCCAGTTCCACCCCGAGTCGGTGTTGTCCGAGTACGGCCACCGGCTCCTGCTGAATTGGCTGCGCGGGATCGTGTAACGCCCGCCTCGCGCAGAGCGACTACCAAGTGAACGCCCCCGCCGTTGCCCCCGAGCGGCGGGGGCGTTCTTTCATGCCGAGGGCCGCCCATCCCCCCGTGGGAGATGAGCGGCCCGTGGTGCTGTGTCAGCCGTTGAGCCCGTCGTCGCCGATCGGGTTGTCCTCGGTCGGCTCGTCGGACGGGAAGTCGTCGGTCGGCTCGTCGGATGGCTGGTCGGATGGCTGGTCGCTGGTGGGCGGCGGGGCCGTGTCGTCGGGGCCGGTGGACACCACGATCGTGATCGTCGTGTTCGGCTGCAGCTTCTGGCCGGCCGGCGGGTTCTGCTGGATGACCGTGCCCTCGGCCTGGTCGTTGGCCTGCGGCGAGACCTTCACCTTGAAGCCGGCGCCCCTGAGCGTGGCGGTGGCGTCCTCCTTGGTGTAGCCGATCACGTCGGGCAGCTCGGTCAGCTCGAACGGCACGTAGAGGGTGACGGAGCCGCCCTTCTCGATCTCGGTGCCGGCCGCCGGCTTGGTCTCGAAGATCTTGCCCTGGGGCTTGGAGGACTGCTTGGTCTTGATCGTGCCCCGCAGCCCGGCATCGTCGAGGGCCTTCATCGCGTCCTCGGTGCTCATGCCGATCAGGCCGTCGGGAACGGCGACCTTCTCCTTGCCCTTGGAGACGAACAGCTTGACCGTGTCGCCCTTGTTGGCCTTCTCGCCCTCCGCGGGCTCGGTCCTGATGACCGTGCCCTTGTCGAACTCGTCGCTGGCCTCCTGGACCACCTCGTACTTCAGCTCCAGGGCGTTGAGCGCGCGCTGGGCCGAATCCTGCTTCTGCGTGGCCAGGGCGGGGATGACGATCCCCGCGTCGGCAGGCGTGCTCTTGGTGCCGAACACCAGGTAGCCGACCGTGACGAAGGCGCCGATGATCAGCAGCGGGACGATGATCCACAACGCGGTCTTGAGCCCGTTGCCGCCACCGCCGGAGGCCCTGCGCCGCCCCACGCGGGTGCCGCCGTCGCCGTCGCCGTACTCGTACGGCGGGATCGCGCCGGTGCGCTGCGTGGCCGGACCCTGGCCCGCCTGGGTGGCGGTCATCATGCGGGTGCCCTGGTTGAAGTTCCCGGTCATCGCCATCGTCTGGGCGTCGACCGGCATGCCGGACATGGCCCGCTGGATGTCGGCCCGCATCTCGCCCGAGTTCTGGTAGCGGTGGGCCGGATCCTTGGCCATGGCCTTGAGCACGATCGCGTCGGCCCACGCCGGGATCTCGCGGTCGATCTGCGAGGGCGGGATCGGCTCTTCGCGGACGTGCTGGTAGGCGATGGCCACGGGGGAGTCGCCGGTGAACGGCGGCTGGCCGGTGAGCAGCTCGTAGAGGACGCAGCCGGTGGAGTAGATGTCGCTGCGGGCGTCGACGCGCTCGCCGCGGGCCTGCTCGGGCGACAGGTATTGGGCGGTCCCTATCACCTGCGCCGTCTGGGTCATGGTGGCGGCCGAGTCGGCCATCGCGCGCGCGATGCCGAAGTCCATCACCTTGACGTCGCCGGCGCGCGTGATCATCACGTTGGCCGGCTTGATGTCACGGTGGACGATGCCGCCGCGGTGGCTGTAGTCGAGCGCGCGCAGGATGCCGTCGACCAGCTCGGCCGCCCGTTCGGGCAGCAGCCGGCGGTCCTGGCGCAGCAGGTCGCGCAGCGTCCTGCCGTCGACGTACTCCATCACGATGTAGGGCACGGGGGTGCCGTCGGTGACGTCTTCGCCGGTGTCGTAGACGGCGACGACGGCGGGGTGGTTCAGTGAGGCCGCCGACTGCGCCTCGCGGCGGAAGCGGGCCTGGAAGGTGTGATCGCGCGCAAGGTCGGAGCGGAGGGTCTTGATCGCGACTATGCGGTCCAGCCGGATGTCTCGGGCGCGATACACCTCGGCCATGCCGCCGCGCCCGACGACACCGTCGAGCTCGTAACGACCTCCGAGTAGCCGAGGCTGAGTCATTTCCTGCACTGTCCCTTACCGTTCATCTTGGGTACCGGCCTGCTCGGGGGGCCGCCGGTGTCCATCATCGACCCCGTAGCGCATCACGTCTCCTCCTTCGGCGGGTTTGTGCCACCCGGGTCCGGCGAAGCGATTGGTGTCGGAGTTGTCGGTGTTCTGCTTGGCGTTGGGCTGGTGGGGGTGGGAGTCGGGGTACGGGTGGTCGGGGTTGGCTTCGGCGTCGGCTTCTTCGTAGGAGTAGCCGACTTGCTTACCGTAGCCGACCGCGAGGGTACCGGCCGCGTCGACTTCACCGGAAGCGCGGGAGGTCGGCGCGTGTGCTTCTTCGTCCGCGTGGGCCTGAGCAGCTCGGGAGGATCCAGCGGGGTCTGGCTGGGCTCGATGATCACCGGCGGGAGAGGCAGCGCCGCATCGCGGTTGGCGAACGTGATGGCGCTCAGGCCCACCGCGGCCACACAGCCGGCCGTCGCGACCAACGCCAGCGTGCGCGCGGTGCGGCGGCTGCGGGCCGGCGGGCCGGGCGGGTGCTGGACCGTCGTCGCCGGGTCGAGGCTGTCGGTCGTCCGCTGGTCCTCCGTGGCCGGCTCGCGCACCCGGAAACCACCGGGATCGGTGAACATGCTCAGGTCGGCGCCCTGCTCGACCCCCTCGGCCAGCGACTGCCGCAGCACATACGCCCGGTCGGCCGCCTCCAGCGCGGAGGCGGGACGCATGCCCGGCTCCTTGGCCAGCAGCGTCATGACCAGATCGCGCACCGTGGCGGGAACGTCCGGGCCGAGCGGCGGCGGCTGCTCGTTGAGGTGCAGCAGCGCGATCGCCACCTGGCTGTCGGCCCGGAACGGCGTGTGGCCCGCCAGGCACTCGTAGGCCACCACGCCGAGCGAGTAGAGGTCGGTCGCGGGCGTGAGCGGGAAACCCTGGGCCTGCTCGGGGCTGACGTACTGGGCCGTGCCGAGGACGGTGCCGGTCTGCGTCACCGGCGCGGCCTCCAGGGCGCGGGCGATGCCGAAGTCGGTCACCTTGATCGTGCCCTCGCGGGTCACCAGCAGGTTGCCCGGCTTGACGTCCCTGTGGATGATCCCGGAGGAGTGGGCCGCGTGCAGCGCCTTGGCGGTCTGGTGCACCACGTCGAGCGCCACCTCGGGCCCGAGAGCGCCGTTGCGCCCCAGGATGGCCGACAGCGGCTCGCCGTGGACGAGTTCCATGACCAGGTAGGCCAGGTCGCTCTGCTCGCCGTAGTCGAAGATCTGGGCCACCCCGGGGTCGGCCAGGGCGGCGGTGAGTCGCGCCTCGTTGCGGAAGCGCTCGCGGAACGTGGGGTCGGCGTGCATGTGACTGCGCAGGATCTTGACCGCGACCTCGCGGCCGAGAAGCTCGTCACGGGCACGCCACACCTCTCCCATACCGCCCGTGGCGATGCGGGAGAGCAGGAGATAGCGGTTACGGAGCCGCATGACCCAGCACGTTACCGTCACTCACTTGTTCAGCACCGCCTCCAGCACAGCCTTTGCGATCGGAGCGGCGGTGTGGCCGCCCGTTGCCTCCGCGCCGACGTTGGCGGCACCCGACTCGACGATGACCGCCAGCGCCACCTTCGGGTTCTCGGCGGGCGCGAAGGAGATGAACCAGGCGTGCGGCGGCGCGCCGTTGGCGGTCTCCGCGGTGCCGGTCTTGCCGCCCACTTGGACGCCGGGCACCTGCGCGAGGTTGGCCGTGCCGTTGTTGACCACGCTGACCATCATGTCGCGCAGCTTGCCCGCCGTCTCGGAACTGACCGCCTCGGTCAGCTCCTCGGGCTTGGCCTCCTCCATGACGTCGTTCTTGGAGTCGGTGATCTTGTTCACCAGGTACGGCTTCATCACCTTGCCGTCATTGGCGATGCCCGCGGCGATCATGGCCATCTGGAGCGGCGTCATCCGGTTGTCGCGCTGGCCGATCGAGGCCATCGCGAGGGCCGCGTCGTCGTACTTGCTGCCGAAGTCGCTCTGGGCCACCGACATCGGCACGCCGATCTGCTTGCCCATGCCGAACTTCTCGGTCTGCTCGTTGAGTTTGTCGTAGCCCAGCTGCATACCGATCTTGGCGAACGGCGTGTTGCAGGACTTCTCCAGCGCGTACACGAGCTGCACCTGGCCGGCGCCGCAGGCCGCGCCGCCGTAGTTGGGCAGGCTGATGGTCGTGTTGGGCAGCGGCAGCCGCTGCGGTGCGTCGACCGTGGTGTCGCCGCCGCGCGAGGAGTCGTCCTCCAGGTACGCCGCCGCCGTCACCACCTTGAACGTCGAGCCCGGCGGGTACGTCTGGGCGATGGCCCGGTTGAGCAGCGGCTGGCTCTTGTCCTTGTCCAGCTCGTTGTAGCGGGAGAAGACCGTGCCCTTGTCGGTGCCCGACAGCTCGGCGGGGTCGAAGGTGGGCAGCGACACCATCGCCAGGATCCCGCCCGTCCGCGGGTCGAGCGCCACCAGCGCGCCGCGCTTGCCGCTGGCGCGCAGCGCGTCGTAGGCCGCCTTCTGGGCCTTGGGGTTGATCGTGAGGTCGACGTTCGCGCCCCTGGTCGGCTCGCCCGTGAACAGGTCGATGCTCCGCCGCAGCAGCAGGTCGGCGCTGGAGCCGTCGAGCAGCTTGTTCTCGGCCCCCTCGATCGCGCTCGCGCTCTCGGGCGAGAAGTAGCCCGTGACGTGCGCGTAGAGCTTCCCGTCGGTGTACTTCCTGATGAACTTGAAGTTCTTGTTGTCGGTCTCCATCGACTGGGCGATCACCTTGCCGCCGGCGGTGATCCGGCCGCGTTCGACGGCGTAGCGCTCGTAGTAGTTGCGCCGGTTGCTCGGGTTGGAGCGGTAGTCGTCGGCGCGGACCGCCTGGAGGATGTTCACGTTGATCATCAGGAGCGCGAACATGACCAGGCAGGCCACGGCCGTGCGCTTCAGAGTGCTGTTCATCGCTGGAACACCTGGGTGAGTCCTTCGTTCTGGATCGCCTGGGGCGGGGGCCGTCGCGCCGCGTCTGACATGCGTACCAGGAGCGCGATAAGGATCCAGTTAGCCAGCAGCGCCGAGCCGCCCTGCGACATGAACGGCGTGACCAGGCCGGTCAGCGGGATGAGGTTCGTCACGCCGCCGACGATGATGAACACCTGCCAGGCCAGGATGAACGACAGGCCGCCCGCCAGCAGCTTCGAGAACGGGTCGCGGGCCACGAGCGAGGTGCGCAGGCCGCGCTCGACCAGCAGCGCGTAGAGCATGAGCAGCGCCATCAGGCCGGTCAGCCCGAGCTCCTCGCCGGTCGCGGCGAAGATGAAGTCGGAGAAGCTCAGCGGGATCAGGTCGGGGTGGCCCTGGCCGAGCCCGGTGCCGAGGATGCCGCCCGCGCCGAACCCGAACAGCCCCTGCATGATCTGGTAGCTCTTGCTGCACATCGGGTCGCCCGGCGGGTCCTCCAGGCAGACGGGAGCCGTGCCGTAGAAGACCGGGTTGCTCGGGTCGAGCCAGGCGTCGAACCGAGCGCCCACGTGGTCGAAGACCTGCCCGGCGAGGAAGGCGCCGCCGACGAACAGCAGGATGCCGATGAGCACCCACGAGGTGCGCTGGGTGGCGATGTAGAGCATCGCGATGAACGTGCCGAACAGCAGCAGCGAGGTGCCGAGGTCCTTTTCGAAGACCAGCACCAGCAGGCTGAGGCCCCAGGTGACCAGGACCGGGCCGAGGTCTCGGGCGCGCGGCAGGTCGATGAACAGCAGCCGCCGCCCGGCCAGCGCCAGCACGTCACGCTTGGCCACCAGGTAGCCGGCGAAGAAGACCACCAGCGCCAGCTTGGCGAACTCGCCCGGCTGGATGGAGAAGCCGCCGATGCGGATCCAGATCTTGGCGCCCTGGACCTCGCTGAGCGAGCCGGGCAGCAACGCCGGGATCGCCAGCAGCACCAGGCCCACCGCGCCCGCCGTGTACGTCAGGCGCTGCAGCATGCGGTGGTCACGCAGCACGATCAGCGTGATCGAGAACATCACGACGCCGACGCCGGTCCACATGATCTGGTTGGCCGTGGAGGCGCCGCCCATGTCGGCCGACTCCAGCCGGTAGATCATCACCAGCCCGAGGCCGTTGATCAGGGTCACCAGCGGCAGGATCAGCGGGTCGGCCCATGGCGCGAACTTGGCCAGCACCAGGTAGGCCGCCAGCATCAGGCCGCCCAGGCCCAGCCCGTAGGCCAGCATGCCGGCGGGCACCTTGCCGTCGACGGCCAGGCCGACGTTGGCGTAGGCGCCCATGATGATCAGCACCGCCATGGCGAGCAGGACCAGCTGGGCCACCCGCCGTTTGGCCGGCATCGGGACGGGGGTCGCGAGCATTTCTGCCATTTATTGCGATTTCGTCTTGGTGGCGGTGGGAGTGGGAGACGTGTCCGACGTGGAGGTCGCGTCGCCCTTGTCGCCCTTGTCGTCCTGGGAGAACTTCAGTCCGTTTATCTTCGTCACGCCTTCGTCGACGTCGGTGACGGGGATGCCGCTCTTGATCAGGGCCTGGTCCGCCGGGGACAACTTGGAGAGCGGACGGCCCGTGCTCTTCTCCACATGGAAGAACTGGAACGGCCCGACCTCCTGCTTGATCCCCTGGAAGATGACCACCTCGTCGCCCCTAGCACCGACGAAGAACTGGTCCTGGGTCCACTGATATCCAAGGTAACCGCCGGCGCCCACGGCGACGGCGCCGATCCCGAGCACGGTGACCAGCACGGGCCACACACGACGACGCTTCCCCGGACGCCGGGCCGCCTGCGCGACCGGCTCGTCGAAGTCGTCACCGGTGATCGCCGGCTGGGGTGCGGTCACCGCGCTCACTCGCCCCGGCGAGGTCTCCTGGTCGCCTCCTCGCAGCCTGGTCATGCCCGCGGCGCCGACCACCGCGGCCTCCACCGGCACCTGCTGGCCCTCGGCGAGCTCCACCACGTCGGCGAGCACGCACGTGATGTTGTCGGGCCCACCGCCCCGGTTGGCCAGGTCGATGAGCTGGCGGACGACCTCTTCGGGATCGTCGATGTTGGTGAGCGTGGCGTGCAGTGTCTCCGCGCTCACCACGCCCGACAGGCCGTCGGAACAGAGCAGGTAACGATCGCCGACCTGTGCCTCGCGCAGCGTGAGGTCCGGATCGACCTCGCCGCTGCCGTCGAGCGCGCGCAGCAGGATCGAGCGTTGCGGGTGCGTGGCCGCCTCTTCGGGCGTGATGCGCCCGTCGTCGACGAGCTGTTGCACCAGGGTGTGGTCATGGGTGATCTGGTAGAGCTCGCCGCGTCTCAGGAGATAGGCGCGCGAGTCGCCCACGTGCACCAGGGCGACCTGGGTGCCGTTCCAGAGCATGGCGGTGAGCGTCGTGCCCATGCCTTTGAGGCTGGGATCCCGCCCGACCATCTCGTGCAGCCTGCGGTTGGCGTCGCGTACCGCTGCCTCGATGGCGTTGAGCAGGTCACCCCCCTGTTGGGCCTCTTCCAGCGAGGCCATGGCGGCGATGGCGACGGAACTCGCCACCTCGCCGTGTGCGTGCCCGCCCATGCCGTCGGCGACGGCCAGCAGGCGGCCGCTAGCGTACGCCGAGTCCTCGTTCCCTTCGCGGAGGAGGCCGACGTCCGAGCGGGCGGCGTAGCGGAGTGCGATGGTCATTTGCGCAATTCAATGACTGTCTTGCCGACGCGGATCGGAACACCGAGCGGCACCGGGGTCGGACGGGTGACTTTCAAGCGGTCGAGATACGTGCCGTTGGTCGAACCGAGATCTTCCACGATCCACTGACCGTCCTGAGGGAAGAGCCGGGCATGCCGGCTGGATGCGTAGTCGTCGGTGACTACCAGCGTGGCGTCGTTCGCCCGGCCAATGGTGATGGGCGTCTCCGTGAGGTTAATGGTGGTGCCCTGCAACGGGCCACCGGTAACGATGAGCTGGCGTGGCTCGCCCTTCTTGCTCTTGGGCTTGGCCACCGGTTTGGCGGGCTTCACGGCTTTACGTGGGCCCGCGGGAGCCGTGCGTGAACCGAACAAGTCAGTCCGGATCACGCCGACTGCGGCAATGACGAAAAACCACAGCACCGCCAGGAAGGCGAGCCGGATCAGCAGCAGCGTGAGCTCGGACATGGACCGTCTGTCTACCCCTAATCGCGCCGGAACACCAGAGTCGTACGCCCCAGGGTCACTCGCGTGCCGTTCTGGAGCTCGATTCTGCGTACCGGCTGGCCGTTGACGAAGGTGCCGTTCGTCGAACCGAGATCGACGAGGGCCACGAGCTGGCCCTCGACGCGGAGTTCCGCGTGGTGCCGCGAGACTCCCGGATCGACGAGACGAAGATCGCAGTCGGTGCCCCTGCCTAGCAAGGTCACCGGAGTGGTGAGCTCGTAGGAGCGGTCGCCCTGCGGGTCGTCCTGAGTGGAGACGAGCAGCCTGGGCCGCCCGTTGAAGGCCCCGGGCCTGGACGGGGGCAGGTCGCTCGCCGGCTGGCGGATCTCGTCCTGCTCGACCGTCGCGCCCCGGATGACGCCGGACCGGATGCGGAACAGGCCCACAGCCAGGTCTGCGGCGGTCTCGAAGCGCACCCGGACCGGTCCCACGAAGGAGTAGCCCTGTTCCTTGGCGTACTCCCTGGCGAGGTTGGCCAGCTCGTGGCTGATGCTGTCGGCGTAGACCTCAAGCCTCTCGCTGTCGGTCGTGGACAGCTCCACCACGAAGTCGTTGGGCACGAGCGTGCGGCCCTGCGCGACGATCGCCGCCCGCTCATCCATCTCCCGCTGAACCGCGCTGGCGACCTCGACCGGCTGAAGGTCAGATTTGAACGCCCGCGCAAAGGCCCCCTCAACCAAGCCTTCGAGCCTTCGCTCGAAGCGCTGAAGGACTCCCACCGGGTACCTCCCTTCTTCCCTGCATATGATCGCGGCCCCAGACGCTTCCGGCGCCCGGTTTCCGCTCGTCCCACGTGGCGGTCTCGTGGCGCTCGTTGCCAGTCGCGCCCAGCTCCTCCGCTCCCGTGTCTTATGCGATCGTATCCGGGTTCAGTACCAGTGGCTGTTCCGTGCTACTGTTTCTCCGCACCCACAAACGGGCGGGTGGCGGAACGGCAGACGCGCACGGTTCAGGTCCGTGTGTCCGAAAGGACGTGAGGGTTCAAATCCCTCCTCGCCCACTCTGTGACTAGGGGATCCTTGGTCGCCGGCCTTAAGGCCGGCTCCCTCGGGTCCCTTCGTCATGTCTGCCCGGGGGATGACCCCCGGACCCCCAGGAGGGACAAGCGTTCCGGGGGATTCTCCCCCGGACCCCCATTACGGTGGTTGCTCGTTTCGCGGGTCTGGCCCACAGTTGCGTACGGTCGCCTTGCTTCGCAAGAGTCCGCCGATTTCTTTGTGACACCGCCTCGCGCCTCTCGGACTCTAGAACGTGGCGCTTGCAGAGGGCTTTCTGGTGGCTTGCGTGATTTAGGTCACATTGGTTCCTGGGGCGGGTTCGGGTGATTCTTAGGGCTACGGCAAACTGTGGCCGCTGGGTTCTGTTCAGGGGAGTTGCCGCTCATGGATGAGTCGATGGTTCAACTGCTCACACCCGCCGGGGAGCGCGTGGAGCATCCGGAATATCCGCTTGTCGTCTCGGATGATGAGATTCGGGATTTGTATCGGGATCTCGTGGTCGTCCGGCGGATCGATTCCGAGGCTGTCGCGCTCGCGCGGCAGGGGGAGCTGGGGCTCTGGACGTCCCTGCTCGGCCAGGAGGCCGCCCAGGTCGGCTCCGGACGCGCCGTCGGAGACCTGGACGCCGTCTTCCCCTCCTACCGCGAGCACGGGGTCGCCTACTGCCGCGGGATGGACCCGCTCGACGTCGTCGCCATGTGGCGGGGCGTCAACCACGGCGGCTGGGACCCGGCCGAGCACAACTTCTTCCTCTACACGATCGTGATCGGCACGCAGGCGCTGCACGCCACCGGATACGCGATGGGGATGCAGCGCGACGGCGTCATCGGCACCGACAAGGCCGGGGCGACCATCGCCTACTTCGGCGACGGCGCGACCTCCCAGGGCGACGTGAACGAGGCGTTCGTCTTCGCGGGTGCCTGCCACGCGCCGATCGTCTTCTTCTGCCAGAACAACCAGTGGGCCATCTCCGAGCCGCAGGAACGTCAGTCGCGGATCCCGCTGTACCGCAGGGCGGAGGGCTTCGGGTTCCCCGGCGTACGGGTCGACGGCAACGACGTGCTCGCCTGTCTCGCGGTCACCCGCAAGGCGCTGGCGGACGCCAGGTCAGGGCAGGGGCCCACGCTCGTCGAGGCGTTCACGTACCGGATGGGGGCGCACACCACCTCCGACGACCCCACCCGTTACCGGGCCAAGGACGACGTGGAGGCGTGGCGGCGGCGCGACCCCATCGAGCGGGTCAGGGCGTACCTGAGCGCGGCGGGCACCGGCGACGACTTCTTCCAGGAGGTCGAGGCCGATGCCGCCAAGATCGGGGCCGAGCTGCGGAGGCGCTGCCTCGAACTGCCCGACCCCGTTCCCTCGGCGATGTTCGAACACGTCTACGCCGAGCCCCACTCGCTGATCGAGGCCGAGCGGGCCCAGCACGCCGCCTACCTCGACGGGTTCGCCGCCGGGGAGTAGGCGCGCGAGGCGGCCTTGGTGTCCAGGAGCTCGCCCAGGAGGTCCGTGAGGCTCACCATGCCGATGACCGCGCCGCCCTGGCCGGTGACCAGAGCCAGGTGCGCGCGGGCCTCCTGAAGGGCCGTCACGGCCTCGGGGACCTGCGTGACGCACGCGAGCCTGGGCAGCGGCCTGGACAGCTCGCCGGCCGTACGCGTGGGCTGCAGGAGGGCGTCGCGGGCGTGCAGGACGCCCTCGATCCCTTCGGGGCCGCCCACCAGCAGCCGCAGGTGGCCGCTCCCGGCCGCCCTGGCCCTGATCTGGGCCGCCCCGGCGGTCGGCGGCACCTTCACGGCCCGGTCGATCGGCACCATCAGGCGTTCGATGCCCTCGGCCTGCAGCCGCAGCGCGCGGGTGAGCAGGTCGTGCTCCTCGCGGTCGAGCAGGCCCATCCGGCCCGACTCGCCCACCAGCATCGCGAGCTGGCGCGGAGTCCTGGTGGTGGCCAGCTCGTCGCGCGCCTGCACGCCGAACAGCCTCAGTATGAAGTTGGTCAGCGCGTTCAGCGACGACAGCAGCGGGCGCATGAGCTGCGTGAACCCGCGGAACGGCAGCGTCAGCACCAGCGCGGCCCGCTCGGGGTGCGTCAGCGCCCACGACTTGGGCGCCATCTCGCCCACCACCATGTGCAGGAACGTCACCAGCGCCAGCGCGATCGTCAGCGCGATCGGCATGCGCAGCGACTCCGGCACGCCGACGGCGGCGAAGACCGGCTCCAGGAAGTGCTCGATGGCCGGCTCGGTGACCTGGCCCAGGCCCAGCGTGCACAGCGTGATGCCGAGCTGCGCGCCGGCCAGCATGAGCGAGAGCTGCCGCCCGCCGCCCACGGCGGACTTGGCGGCGATCCTGACCAGGCGGTTGCCGCCCGAGGCCATCTCCTCAAGGCGGTGCCGCCTGGCGGAGACGAACGCGAACTCGGCCGCCACGAACAACGCGTTGAAGAACAGCAGCGCGAGGCTGACGAGGATCATCGTCATCGGGACGCCTCCGCGTGCTGCACGGGCGCGAGCCGCACCCATTCGGGCACCCGGCGGTTGAGCGACATGACGGTCAGCTCGGCCAGGTGCTCGGCCGCGTCGTCGGCGAACGGGTCGGAGTCGCCCTCGATCGGCACGGTCACCACGTCGCCGGGGTCGGGCATCCGGCCCAGCCTGGCCAGCACCAGGCCGGCCAGCGTGTCGTAGTCGTCGCTCTCCGGCAGGGCGACGCCGGTGGCGCGCTCGACCTCGTCGAGCCTGAGCCAGCCGGGCACCTCCCAGACGCCGTCGGGCCGTTCGACGGCGCCCGCGGGCTCGGGGTCGTTCTCGTCGACGAGCTCGCCGACCAGCTCCTCGGCCAGGTCCTCGACGGTCAGTACGCCGGCCAGGCCGCCGTACTCGTCGATGACGCAGACGATGTCGTCCTTGGCCGCGCGCATCCGGTCGAGGACGGCGGGCAGCGGCACCGAGTCGGGCACCAGCAGCGCGGGGCGCGTGATGCTGCCGATCAGGCCCTCGTCCAGGCCGGACTCCAGCAGCTCGCGTACGCCGGTCACGCCCACGACGTCGCCGTCGTCGCCGAGCACCGGGTAGCGGGAGTGGCCGCGTTCGCGCATGACCTCCAGCAGGTCGGAGATCGGCTGCGAGTCGCGCAGGGCCACCACGCGCGGGCGCGGCACCATGATCTCCTCGGCGCTGTGGTCGCCGAACTCAAGGGCGCGTTCCAGCAGCTCCGAGAGTCTGGGAGGCAGTTCGCCGGCCTGGGTCGACTCCTCGATGATCCGGGAGAGCTCCTCAGGGGTGGCGCCGTGCTCGACCTCCTCGACCGGCTCGATGCCGACCCGCCGGAGCAGCCCGGTGGCGGCCGAGTCGAACAGCTTGACCACCGGTCCCACGACCGTCAGGTACACCAGCGTGGACCCGGCGAGGAACTTGGCCACCACCTCGGGCCTGGCGATGCCGAGGTTCTTCGGCGCCAGCTCGCCGAGCACCATCTGCACCACGGTCGCCACGAACACGCCGGCGGCCACGGAGACCCCCGTGATCGCGGCGTCGGGCAGGCCCGTGGTGTCGAGCCAGGGCCGTACGAGAACGGCGATGGCGGGCTCGGCCAGGAAGCCGACGAGCAGTGCCGTGACGGTGATGCCGAGCTGCGCGCCCGAGAGCATGAAAGACAGCCGCGAGGTCACCCTGAGCGCCTTTTCGGCCGCGGCGTCACCGGCGGCGGCCTGCTCGCGCAGGAGGCCCCGGTCGGCGGCGACGAAGGCGAACTCCTGGGCGACGAAGTATCCCGTGGCGGCGGTGAGGAGGAAAAGGGCCAGCAGGCCGAGATAGGCGCTCACCAGAGTGAGCCTTCAGAGGAACCCGTGCCTGAGCACGGGCGAAGACTCCACGAGTCCGGAGCGGACACGATCATCCCTTCGATAGAGGTCGTCCATAACGCTAACGACGCAGGCCGCGTCTATGTTTCCGGAGTGACTCTCAGCCAGTTGTGCGTACTTCTCCGTGGGAGAAACTTGGTGAGATGTCTTCACTGACAGGGGGTTGGACGTAGCGTCTATGGCATACCGAAGGGAAGAAGGCGAAGTGTCTGAGGACGACCGGACGCGGGCCATGCGCTCGCCGGGCGACGGCCGCCCGCTGCCACCAAGGCCCGGGGACGGTCCGCGCTCAGGCGGCGCACCCGCCCACCGGGTGCCGCCGGGCGTGCCGAACGCGCCTACACACAAGTTGCCCGCCTACTCCGACGAGCAGCCGCCGCCTCCGCCTCCTCCGCCGCCCAAGTCGGGGAAGGTCTACGGGCGGGAGCGGGCCGGGAACAGCCCGGTCAAACCATTCAGGTCGGCCGGCGAGTCCGCGCCGAAGGAGCCGCGCGAGCCGCGCGGCCCGCGCGGGCCCAGAGGGCCGCGGATGCGCGGCAAGACGGTACTCAAGATCATCGCGGGCGTCGTCGCGCTGCTCCTGGTGGCCGCCGTGGGCCTGTTCTTCTGGATCGACTCCCGGCTGGCGGGCATCGACGGCGTGCTCGACGAGTACGAGGGCCGGCCCGCGGACACCCCGGGCACCAACTGGCTGCTGGTCGGCTCCGACAGCCGCAAGGGCCTGTCCGCGGCCGACCGCAAGAAGCTGGCCACCGGGCGCGCGGTCGGGCAGCGCACCGACTCGATGATGCTGCTGCACATCTCCGACAATGGCGACAAGCCCACTCTGGTCAGCCTCCCGCGCGACTCGGCCGTGACCATCCCGGGCCGGGGGCGCGACAAGCTCAACGCGGCGTACGCGTCCGGCGGGCCGAAGCTGCTGGTCCGTACGGTCGAGACCGTCACCGGCCTGCACGTCGACAACTACATGGAGATCGGCTTCGCCGGTTTCGTGGACATCGTGGACGCGGTCGGCGGCGTCGAGATCAACGTACGCGCCGACGTCGACGACCCCAAGGCCGGGCTCAAGCTGAAGAAGGGCAAGCAGGTGCTCAACGGCGCCCAGGCCCTCGGTTACGTACGTACCCGCAAGGGCGGCGCGCTGCCGGACTTCGAGCGCACCAAGCGGCAGCGGCAGTTCCTCGGCGCGGTGGTGAAGAAGGCCGCCAGCCCCGGGGTGCTGATCAACCCGTTCACGTCGATCCCGCTGGCCATGAGCGCCACGGACGCCGTCGAGGTCGACTCCAGCACCGGCGCGTTCGACATGCTCTCGCTGGGGCTGGCCATGGGCGACAGCCCGGTCACGACGGTGGTGCCGTTCGGCGGGAACGAGGTCGTCGCAGGCGGCGGCGCGGCGGTCAAGTGGGACCGGGTCAAGGCTCTGGCCCTCTTCGACGCTCTGAAGGCCGACAAGCCCGTGCCGAAGGACGTCGTGGACGCCGGCTGACCTGTTCCGCTTCCGCGAGGCGCGCCGCCTGGGCGCGCCTCGCGGCCGGAGCTTGAGCCTTCGATGGGCGCTTCAGCTTGTGGCGGCGACGACCGCGGCGGTGGAGGCGGTGACGGCGATGGCCGCGTTGATGGCGGCGATCGTCTTGGCGACCGCCGCGCCCGCCCATTCCCCCTCGGCGATCTCCTTGACCCGCGCGCGGTCGGCACCGGGGAACGCCTTGCGGTCGAGCTTCGCCGCGTGCATGATCGCGATCAGCATGGCCGTCCTGGCGTCGGGCTCGGCGCCCGCGAGGGCGGCCGTCACGCGCTCCCGTACGTCGGCCTCCACGCTGGGGTCGGCCTCCGGCCAGCGGGTGGTCGGGAAGATGCCCAGGACCTTGCCGTGCTCCTCGGTCAGCACGCCCGCCCCGGCGAGCCGGGTCAGCAGGCGCTTGCGCAGTTTGGCCGACTGCACCCGCTGCACCCACCAGGCGGGCTTCCTGGCCTTGCCGTCCTCGGCCATGCGGGCGAGGGTGGCGTCGAGTTCCTCGTCGCCCAGCGGGGTACGGTCCTTGACCGTCACCTTGTCGTCGGCCAGCTCCACGCGACCGGCGGCGGCCAGCTCGGCGAGGATCGCGCCGCCGAGCGCGGGATCGAGCTGCGTCACCCCGATGAGCTGCTTGCCTTCGTCCTCGCTGTAGGCGAGGAGAAGGAGTTCTTCGGCGATCGTCACGGTCATGTCCCGACACTAACCTCCCAGCATGACCATCTCGGAAAAACTTCACGCGATCGGCCGCCCGCTGCTCCAGGCGCAGCTCGACCACCCCACGGTGGCCGGGATCGCGCGTGGCGACCTGGCGGAGCCGGTCTTCAGGTCCTGGCTGGAGCAGGACTACCTGTTCCTGCACGACTACGTGCGGGTGTTCGCCAAGCTGGCCTGGCAGGCGCCGGCCGCGCATCTGGGGGACCTGGTCGACTTGGCGCACACCACCTATCACGACGAGTTGAACCTGCACAGGTCGTTGTCGGCCGAGTTCGGGGCCGATCTCGACGGGGCGGTGAAGGGGCCGGCCTGCGCGGCGTACACGGCGTTCCTGTTGGAGTCGGCGGGGTCCTATGGAGAAGGCTTGGCTGCGCTTTATCCCTGCATGTGGGGATATTCGAGTCTTGGGAAGCTGCTTGCGGAGAACCCGCCCGCCGAGCCGCGGTACCGGGCGTGGGTGGACACGTACGCCGATCCGGGGTTCGCGGCGCTGACCGTACGGATCGGGCAGATGATCGACGAGGCCGACCCCGACCCCGTACGGGCGGAGGCGATGTTCACCGAGGGCATGGCGCACGAGCTCGCCTTCTGGGACGTGCCGTAGTCGCGTGACAGTCCGGCGTGCGCCATACCCTGGTGGCATGCCGGAACTTCCCGAAGTGGAGTCGCTCACCGACTTCCTGCGCGAGCGGGCGGTCGGTCGTTCGATCGCGGGCGTGGACGTCGTCGCCTTCCAGGCGCTCAAGACGTTCGACCCGCCGGTCACCGCGCTCGGCGGGCTCACCGTCACGGGCGTGTCGAGGCACGGCAAGTTCCTCGACCTCGACTGCGACGGCCTGCATCTGATCATCCATCTGGCCCGCGCCGGCTGGCTGCGCTGGCGTGACGACCTGACCGGCGCGCGGCCGGTACGTCCCGGCAAGGGCCCGCTGGCCGCCCGCGTACGGCTGGCGCCCGACGACGACGGCCTGGCCCCCGGGTTCGAGCTGACCGAGGCCGGCACGCAGAAGCGCCTGGCCGTCTACGTCACCGACCGGCCGGAGGACGTCCCCGGCATCGCCGCACTCGGCCCCGACCCGCTCGACGACGCCTTCACCGTCGAGGCGCTCAAGCGGATCGTGGGCGGCAACCGTACCCAGATCAAGGGCCTGCTGCGCGACCAGAAGGTGATCGCCGGCATCGGGAACGCCTACTCCGACGAGGTGCTGCACGTCGCGAAGATGTCGCCGTTCAAGATCGCGTCGTCGCTGACCGACGCGCAGATCGCCGACCTGCACGAGGCCATCGTGACGACGTTGCGCGACGCCGTTGAGCGGGCGCACGGCCTGGCGGCCAAGGACCTCAAGGCGGAGAAGAAGTCCGGGCTGCGCGTGCACAACCGGGCGGGCCAGCCGTGCGACGTGTGCGGCGACACGATCCGCGAGGTGTCGTTCGCCGACTCCGCGCTCCAGTACTGCCCGACCTGCCAGACGGGCGGCAAGCCGCTGGCCGACCGGCGCATGTCGCGCCTGCTCAAGTAGGGGCAGGGGCACGAGATGATGGAGGCATGACCGTTCCTGAGATCGAGGCCAACGCCGTTCCCGACGACGCCTATCTGCTCGACGTCCGTGAGCAGGACGAATGGCTCGCCGGCCACGCCCCCGAGGCTGTGCACATCCCCATGTCGCAGATCCAGGGCCGGGTCGAGGAGGTGCCCGCCGACCGCACGGTCTACGTCGTGTGCCGGGTGGGCGGCCGGTCGATGCAGGTCACGGCGTGGCTCAACCAGCTCGGCCGCGACGCCGTCAACGTGGGCGGCGGCATGCAGTCGTGGGAGTCCGCGCACCGTCCGATGGTCAGCGAGACCGGGCAGCAACCGTTCGTGGCCTGAATGCCCCACTGTGGCGGTTCTGCCGCCATTGAGGCATGATGAGGGCGCCAACTGCATAGTCGCGGGAGCTCGGGGTGCCGGGCTGAGAGGGCAGCAACACAGCCGCTGCCGACCGCCTGAACCTGTCCGGGTAATGCCGGCGTAGGGAGTGTGCGATGACGCATGTCGTCGACGAAGTTCCGCTGACCCTTGACGGCGCGCCCCCCAAGACCCTGGGCGTGCTCGACCAGGGCGCCCTCTGGGCCAACCTCGGTGTCAGCCTCCTCGGCTTCTCGGGCGCGCTCATCCTGATCGACCCCCTGGGCGGCGCGCCGCTCAGCCTGGTGGCCGCGCTCGCCGCCGCCGTGGTCGGCAGCCTCATCGGCACCGCCATGGTGGGCCTGTCGGCCATCCCCGGCACGCAGACCGGGCGGCCGGCGATGGTGCTGCTGCGCGGGCTGTTCGGGGCGAAGATGTCGTACGTCCCGTCCGTGCTGAACATCGTGCAGATGCTCGGCTGGGGCGCCTTCGAGCTCTGGGTGATCGCCAAGGCCGCTACCGCGATCTTCGGGGACGTCCCGTACCAGGTGTGGGTGGTGGCGGCGGGGGTGCTGACCACGGCGCTCGCCGTCTGGCCGCTCGGGTCGATCAGGCTCCTGCGCCGGTACGTGACCGCGGGCGTGATCGTGTCGCTGATCTGGTTCACCGTGTCGTTCCTCGGCGAGGCGCCGACGTACACGGGCGGGTCCTGGACGGCCTTCGCCCCGGCCGTCGACTACGTGATCGCCCTGTCGGTGTCGTGGGTGCCGATGGCCGCCGACTTCGCCAGGCACTCGCGCTCCAGCCGGGCCGCCTTCACCGGCGTCGTCGGCGGCTACACCGTCGCGCAGGTCGCCTGCCTGGCCCTCGGCGTGTACGCGGTGGCCATCGCCGGCGCGCAGTCGGTCAAGGCCGACGGCATGGCCGTGTTCCAGCCGTTCGTCGCGGCGCCGCTGGGCGCGCTGTTCTTCGGCATCCTCGTGCTGCGCGAGACCGACCAGTCCTTCGCCAACGTCTACTCCACCACGGTCTCGCTGCAGAACCTGTGGCCGAAGGTGGACCGGCGGGTCGTCTCGACCGCGATCGGCGTGCTCACCACGGCGATCGCCCTGGTCGTGGACGTCACGTCCTACGGCGCCTTCCTCGGCGTGATCGGCGCGGTGTTCGTGCCGATGTTCGCGGTGCTGGCCGTCGACTACTTCGTGCTCGGCGGCGCCGCCCGGTGGAACACCGACGAGGACGCGCCCTCGCGCTGGCTGATGCTGGTGCCGTGGGCGCTCGGCTTCGCCGCGTACTGGTTCACCACCTCGACGCCCACGGTCGCCGGATGGGACGCGTTCTGGGCCGGGGCCCGCGACGCGGTCGGCTTCACCCGGGAGACGTGGATGAACGGCGCGCTCGGCGGCGCGCTCGTCGCCGCGCTGGTGACGCTGCTCATCGGCGCGCTCACCGGCGCCCGGCGCCGCTCAGCGGCCCGCTGAGACGCGGCGTTCGACGTTGAGCAGGTGCTGCTTGGCGGCCACGCCTCCGGCGTAGTCGCCGAGGTCGCCGTCCTCGCGGACCACCCGATGACAGGGCACGACCACGCACACGGGGTTGGCGCCGACCGCGTTGCCGACCGCCCGCAACGCGCGCGGCCGGCCGATGCTCGTGCCGATCGCCTCGTACGTCGTGGTCGTGCCGTACGGGACGGCCATGGTCTTCTGCAACACGGTACGGGCGAACGGCGTGGCCAGCGCGAGGTCGACCGGCGTGGTGAACGTGCGCAGGCGGCCGGAGAAGTACGCGTCGAGCTCCCGGCGCACCGGGTCGAGCCGGCGCGCGTCGGGCCCGATGAACGTGCCGACCTCCTTCGCGACCCGCTCGTACACGGTGTTCTCGGCCTCGAAACTGCAGGCCGCGATGCCCTTGGCGGTCACCGCGAGTATCAGCCTGCCGACGGCGCCGTCGTAGGTGCCGAACGCGATGTCGGGCGGGCCCTCACCCTTGTAAGTGCTGGAGGTCACTCTCAGCAGGGCATCGAGGTCACTGCTCGACATGCCTCTCACCTGTTTCAGCCACCGGAATCTTCGTGAGCGCAGCGTATCGGACGGATCGCCCGACGGACCCATCACGCCACGTGCACTATGGAGGTGTGGGGGACGCATGGGCAGGCAGTGATGAGGAGATCGCACGCGCCGTGCTGGCCGGCTCCCCCAACGCCGTCGTGGCGCTCGACCGCGACCAGAGCGTGCTGGTCTGGAACGCGGCGGCCGAGCAGCTCTTCGGCTGGACCGCCGAGGAGATGCTGGGACGCCGGGCCCCGATCGTGCCCGACGAGCTGACCGCCGAGCACAACGCGGTGCTGGAGCGCGTACGCACCGGGGTGCAGGTGTCGGTCCGCACCAAGCGCGTCCACAAGGACGGCCGGGCCCTCGACCTGCGGGTGGACATCAACGCCCTGCGCCTGGGCAACTCCGTGGTCGGCTACGTCTGCGCCCACCATCCCGCCCAGGCCGACGAGATGGCCGGGCTGCGCATGGAACGCCGGGCCAGGCTGGTGCGCCGGCTCACGGACGTGGTGGGCGACATCAACTCCGAGCTGGAGCTGCCGGCCGTGCTCGACCGGATCTCGGCCAGCCTCACCGAGCTGACGGGCGCGGACGCGGGCGGGTTCGTGCTGATCGAGGGGGAACGGCTGCGGCTGGTCAGCACGTACCTGCTGCCGGAGACGCTCAGGGGCACCACCACCGACCTGCGTACGAGCCTGGTGGACAAGCTCTTACGTACGGGCAAGACCGTGATGCTGGAGTCCCAGGGGCTCGGCGACCTCGTGTGGGCGCAGCTCAACGGGCTGCACACGATCGCGCTCGGCCTGGCCGCCGTCGGCGGCAGGCCCTACGGCGCCCTCTACGCGCTGTTCGCCCGCCGCATCCCGGGCCATCTTGAGCTGGAGCTGCTCGAACTGCTGGCCGGGCACGCCGGCATCGCGGTCGGCAACGCGGTCGCCTACCAGGAGGCGGTACGCCAGCGGGCGCACGAGCGGGCCGTGTTCGACGCCAGCGCCGACGGCATCGCCGTGCTGGACGACGCCGGGCAGGTCGTGCGCTGGAACCCCGCCGCGGCCGAGCTGACCGCCTTCCCCGCCGACGTGGTGATCGGCGGGCCGCCGCCGTTCCCGCTGCCCAGCCCGGGAGAGAAGCTCACGTTCCAGATGGAGAACGGGCGCTGGCTCGACGTGGTGAGCGCGAAGATCGAGGAGACCGGCGAGGTCGTGATCGACTTCCGCGACGTCACCAGGGCCAAGGAGCTGGAGGAGGCCAAAGACCTCTTCCTGGCCACGACCAGCCACGAACTGCGCACCCCGATCACGATCGTGCGGGGCTTCGCCGGCACGCTGGACGCCCGCTGGGACAAGCTGAGCGACGCCGAGCGGCGTTCGGCCGTGCACACGATCGCCGAGCGGGCCGGGTCGCTCGGGCAGCTCATGGACCACCTGCTGCTCGGGGCCAGGGCGGGCGCGGAGGAACTGGCGGTGCGGATCGAGGCGTTCGACCTCGGGGCCAGGATCCACGCGGCCACGCTCGGCCTCCCGGTGTTGTCCGACCGGCATCGCGTCGAGGTGGTCATCCCCGAAGGATTGCCGCCGGTGCTGGGAGATGCCCTGGCAACCGACATAGTTTTGGGGCAATTGCTGGAGAATGCGTTTAAATACTCGCCAATGGGTGGATTGATCTGTGTTGAGGCGTGGTCCGAAGACGACAGCGTGGTCGTGGTCGTGGATGACGAGGGGGTCGGAATCGCGCCGCCTGACCGGGAACGGATCTTTGAGCGCTTCGTCCAGGTGGACAGTGGGGACCGGAGGCGCTTTGGTGGAGTGGGGCTCGGGCTCTACATCGTGCGCAGTCTGGCCAGGGCACAAGGGGGAGATGTGAGTGCTCACGCGAGGCCAGGAGGGGGTACCCGCATGAGGCTGGTTCTGAGACGTGCTTCCACTATCGGATCCGACACACCGATGCGGTAACGAGGTGGTCACAGTTGAGCTGATCTATCGTCCAATGTGTACAAGCTGTGATCGAGATGCGGTTTCTGGGATTGGCTAACGGGGCATTTCGGTCGTACCGGGGAGTGTTCCCGCGGGGGGCACAGGGAACGGGGAGGTGGGTGTGTCAAGCGTGGTGCTGCTGCCGTACGCGCCGTCCAGCGTCGCCGTCGCCCGCCAGCGTCTGAGCACTGACCTGCAGGACAGTGGCGTCTACACCACCGCGATCGACGATGCGGTGCTGGTGGTGAGCGAGTTGCTGAGCAACGCGCTGCGGCACGCGCATCCGCTGCCTTCAGGCATGGTGAGGGTCGCCTGGCTGCGCAGCGACGATCACATCGAGGTGGCTGTGAGCGACGGGGGTGCGGCGACGGAGCCGCGGGCGGGCCGCCCGACCCTGTCCTCGCTCGGGGGCCGGGGGCTGGGAATCGTCGAATACGTGGCCGAGAGCTGGGGGGTTCGTCACGACGGTGACACGACGACCGTGTGGGCCATCCTGCCCGCTCCCAACGGCGCGTCGGTGAACGGGCAGGTCGCGGCCCTGAAGGAGGCCGGTTAGGCGGTCCGGGCCGCCAGCGCGGCTCGTTCGGTGACGGCCCACGCCGTCGAGACCAGGAGGTACAGGCCGGCCGCCAGGGGGAGCACGAACGCGGCCAGCACGGAGCCGTACGGCAGCAGCGGCGTGATCTTCCGCAGCAACTCCGGCTGCTCCTCCGAGACCTTGATCGAACGTGCCGACAACCATGCCAGCAGCACCAACCCCGCGATCAGGATCACGAAGACCGAAACCGGCCAACTGATCAGACCGAAATGGGTGACGACACCCGCGAACTGCTGACCCAGCGGCGCCCCGAAAAGGGTGTGACCGGCCAGCGCGGTCGGATGCGTGGCCACCCTGAACATCAGCCACATGAACGGCAATTGCGCCAGCATCGGCAAGATCCCCGCGAACGGCGACGTGCCTTCCTTGGCGTAGAGCGCGGTCAGTTCCTTGGACAACCGCTCGGGATCACGCCCGTGGCGCTTCTGCAGCTCCCGCAGCTTCGGCGCGAGCCGCTGCCTGACCTTGTTCGTACGGGCCTGGCGGACGTTGAGCGGCAGCAGGATCAGGCGTACGGCGAGGGTGAACAGCACGATGGCGAGCGCGGCGTCGCCCCCGGACAAACCGATGACGAACGTGACAAGTGAATCGATCATGAGCCCTTCAGACCTTCGGACATGACGGTGGACCAGGGCTCATACGTGATGACGAGCCCCGCTTGACGGGAAGCGGGGCTCGGTTAAGGCGCTCGTGGACGCGGGCGTCCGGCCGCGTCGGGATCGCGCAGCCGCTGGAAGGCCGTGCGGCGCGCGTAGGTCAGCGGGGAGCCCGGAGGCTCGCCGCCGACGGTGGGCAGCAACGTGGCCGCCCACGTGGCAAGCAGGAGGATCGCCACCATGGTGATCCCCACCAGCCACGGGTCGAACAGGAAAAGCGTCACTGTGACGAACGGGACTTACCGACGACGGTGACCGCGACGAAGACGATCAGAGCCACGACCCCGATGATCAGAGCGATCTTGATCAGACCCGCCAGCAGGGGCAGGAGGAAGGTGAACAGCACGAAGAGGCCGAGAATGGCCCCTAGAACGAGCATGACGACTCTACTCATGAGGCCACCGTACGTCCTCGGTGGGTGATCCGCGAGGCTTACGAACTCATGACGTACATGTCGCCCACGTGGGGCTCAGCCGTACGGTGAGACGGTGAACACGCGCATCCTTGTGGTGGACGACGATCCGACCGTCTCGGAGGTCGTGGCGCGTTATCTGGAGCGCGACGGGCACGAGGTCGAGTGCGTGGGCGACGGCGCCGAGGCGTTGCGCAGGGCGCTGGCCGATCCGCCCGACCTCATGGTGCTCGACCTGATGTTGCCCAGGATCGACGGGCTCCAGGTGTGCAGGAAGCTCAGGGAGCGCTGGCCGGTCCCGGTGATCATGCTGACCGCGCTCGGCGAGGAGATCGACCGGGTGGTGGGCCTGGAGACCGGGGCCGACGACTACGTGACCAAGCCGTTCAGCCCTCGGGAGCTGGCGTTGCGCGTCCAGTCGGTGCTGCGCAGGGCCCGGGGGGCGTCCGTCACGGCCGGGACCGGCGTGCTGCGCGACGGCGACCTCGTCGTCGACGTCGGGGCCCACGACGTACGGCTGGGCGGCGACCAGGTGATGCTGACGGCCAGGGAGTTCGACCTGCTGGCCTACCTCATGCGCAACCCGCGGCAGGCGTTCAGCCGGTCGGCGCTGCTCGACCAGGTGTGGGGGTGGTCGTTCGGAGACTCCTCGACGGTGACCGTGCACGTACGGCGGCTGCGCGAGAAGGTCGAGGCGGACCCGACCGAGCCGCGGCGGATCGTCACGGTCTGGGGCGTTGGATACCGCTACGAGCCGCTGGAGGGTGCGGGGTGATCACCCCGTCGCCCTGCCTGGGGGAGACGTGCCCGGAGGTCATGGTGTCCGTGAGCGAGCTGCCCGTGGTCGTGGCCGTCTCGGCCGGGCTGGGGCTGCTGGTCGCGGCCGCGGGCCTGTGGGTGATGGGACGGCTGCGGACCAGGTCGATCGGGGTGATGCTGGCCGTCGTCGTGGTGGTCGCCGTCGCGGCGACGCTGGCGGGCGTGGTCGCCATCACGATGAGGATGATCATCGAGGGGGCGGTCAAGGACTTCGTGCTCAGCGTGGTCGCCGTGGGCGGGCTGGTGGGGCTCGGGGTCGCGTTCGTGCTGGCGAAGCGGGTGGTGGGCGAGAGCAGGCGGCTGGTGGCGGCCGTACGCGACGTGCCGTTCAGGGCGCCCCTGGGGCTGCCGGCCGAGTTGCAGGAGATCGCGAGCACCCTTGAGGAGGCGTACGCGCGGGAACGCGCGCTCGAAGGCGCGCGGCGGGAACTGGTCGCCTGGGTGAGCCACGACCTGCGCACGCCGCTCGCGGGCCTGCGGGCCATGGCAGAGGCCCTGGAGGACCGCGTGGTGGCCGACCCGGCGACGGTCGCGCGCTATCACGGGCAGATCAAGCTGGAGGTCGAACGGCTCTCGGCCATGGTGGACGACCTGTTCGAGTTGTCGCGGATCCACGCGGGCGCGCTGCGGCTCTCACGGACCAGGATCGGGCTCGCCGACCTCGTCGCGGACACGCTGGCCGGGGTC
Source organism: Nonomuraea spiralis (assembly GCF_014648435.1). Taxonomy (GTDB): domain Bacteria; phylum Actinomycetota; class Actinomycetes; order Streptosporangiales; family Streptosporangiaceae; genus Nonomuraea; species Nonomuraea spiralis. The sequence continues at coordinate 294,741 of NZ_BMRC01000004.1, read as the reverse complement.
GAGCCGCTGGCCAGGGCCAAGGGGGTAGTGCTCACGGCGGAGGCGGCGGGGGCAGTGCCCGTGGAGGCCGACGCGGCCGCGCTGGGCCGGGCCCTGCGGAACCTGGTCGTCAACGCCGTCCGGCACACGCCTTCGGACCGGGCCGTGGTGCTGCGGGCCGGTGTGGACGAGGCGGGGATGGCCTGTCTGTCGGTGGCCGATGGTTGCGGGGGGATTCCCGAGGAGGATCTGCCTCGGGTGTTCGAGGTGGCGTTCCGGGGGGAGGCCGCGCGTACGCCCACCGCCGACGGCGGCGCCGGGCTCGGGCTGGCGATCGCCCAGGGGATCGTCGAGGCGCATGATGGGATGATCGGGGTGGTCAACGAAGGGCCGGGGTGCCGGTTCGAGATCCGGTTGCCCCTGGTGCCCGGAAGCTGACGTTCCCGCACTGTGTCCTGCCTCGATTCACCGCTCTGGTCACGCAGCCTGGTGTGCTGCCTCGGTGTGCCTTGCCCGCCTTGGCTCTGCCGCTTCGGAGGGCGCCTTGGGTGGGCCGCCCGGTTCAGGCGGTTTCGGGGAGCGCGGCGTCACGTTGACCGAACGACTCCGACATCGCCCGAAATGTCGGGCAGGGCCAGCGCCACATGCAGCTCCGGCACCGCAGGATCGGGTTGGCGGTGTCGCTCGTGATGCCCCCCGCGTCGCGCGGCTGGTGCAGGTCGAGCAGCCGCAGCCCGAGCTCGGAGAACCTGAGCAGGTCGGCGCGGGCGCCGGCCAGGAAGTCGAGGTCCTCGCTGGCGAGCCTGGTGCGGATCGGGACGTAGCCCTCGTGGTTCAGCAGACTGCGCAGCCGCGCTGCCTCGTCATGCCATGAAGCCGCCTTTTCTGTACGGATGAGGATGGTCTCCAGACGTTCTCGGAGACCCTGGCGCTGTGGATCTTCAGGTTTCTCTGCATTCATCGATACGAGGCCCGAACGGCGGGCCTCAGCCCCTCCTTCTCCATGAAGCGGTGCCGGTTCCGGTGTCACGCTGTCAAGCTTCGCGTACTCTCCGTTTTGATGGAGCCCAAACGGAGGACAAAAACCTGTCGTTCCCCTCTCGGCGTGACAACGTGACCGGAAGCCTCCGCGCCGCTAGCCTGCCCATGTGGAGCTCAAGGTCTCGACTCGATCACATGCCGGGTGCGCACTCGTTGCCATCACCGGAGAAATCGACCTCTATACGGCGCCTCACCTGCAGGCCGAGTTCACTCGGCTGCTGCAGGACGGGCCCAGCCGGGTGGTCATCGACATGTCCGCCGTGGATTTCTGCGACTCCACGGGGATGAACGTGCTGCTCTCGGCGCTCAAGCGCATGAAAGAGCGGGGAGGCGTGCTGGAGGTGGCCGCGCCGCGTCCTGCCGTCCGGAAGATCCTGCAGGTGACGGGGCTCGTCTCGGTGTTCACCGTGCATGACGAGGTGCCGCAGGAGTTCCTCATCACCGAGGGATCATGACGCAAGGGGACACGGCGGTCGTCATCCCCGCGGCGAACGAGGGCGACCGCATCGCCGCCACCGTCGCCGCCGCGGCCGGCCTGCCCGGTGTCGATCTCGTCGTGGTCGTCGACGACGGCTCGACGGACCAGACCGGCAGGGTGGCGCGGGCGGCGGGTGCGCGGGTGGTCCGGCACAGCCGCAACCGGGGCAAGGCCGCGGCCATGGAGACGGGTGCGGAGGCCGTACGCCTCCTCGACGAGGACCGTACCCCTCGCCACCTGCTCTTCCTCGACGCCGATCTGGGTGACACGGCGGGCGCCGCGGCGCCGCTGATGGAGCCCGTACGCGCCGGTGAGGCCGACATGACGATCGCGGTCTTCGGCACGCGGGTGAAGCTCGGCGGCCACGGCTTAGTCGTGCGCGTGTCCAAGGACGGCATCCGCCGTGCCACCGGCTTCGAGGCCACCCAGCCGCTCAACGGCCAGCGCTGCCTGACCAGGGCCGCCTTCGAGGCCGCCCGGCCGCTGGCGCACGGGTTCGGTGTGGAGACGGCGCTGACGATCGACCTGTTGCGCAAGGGGTTCAGGGTCACCGAGGTCGAGGTGGAGATGTCCCACCGGGCCACGGGCAACGACTGGCGGGCCCAGTTGCATCGGGCTCGGCAGCTCCGGGACGTGGCGCTGGCTCTGGCGACTCGGGAGCCGGTGGTGGTTGAAAATCTTGGCAAACTCCGCCCTAAGCGGTGATTTTGGGCTGCGGGTTATCCACAGGGGTGGGTGATCCGGAGCTGAGGTTGTGGTGAGTGTGCTGGAATTTGCGGGTGACTTCGGAGAGGCGCCGCAAACAGGCACAAGACCTGCCCTTCAGGGCGGGATCGCCACGTCTTCCGAGGTCGGCCGCCGACGAGCGGCTGGTCGGCGGGGTGCGTGGGCGGCTCGCGGTCCCGGGGCTGGTGATGATCGCGGTCTCGGTGCTGCTGACGATCACGATCGGGTTGCTCGGGCCTTCGCCCATGGTTCCGGCGTTGGGCGGGCCCGCGTGGCAGCCGTCGTACTCGTTCGACGCCCGTCCTGATCCGTACCTGGTGATCGTGCTGGCCGCTGCCGCGATCGTGGTCGGGGGGCTGGGGTTGCTGGCGGCGCTGGCGGCCGTCCCGCGTGATCGGCTCCGGCCGGATCCGCGTCTTCTGGTGCTGTTCGGGTGCCTCGCCGCAGGGGTGCTCGCGTTCCTGCCGCCCTCGGGGTCCGGCGACCATCTCAACTACGCCGCATATGGGCGCATGGTCACGCTGGGGCTGAACCCGTACACGCACGGCGCCGACGACCTGCCGGGAGATCCCATCGCCGACGCGGTCGAGCGGCCGTGGCGCGAGGAGCCCAGCGTCTACGGCCCCGTGGCCACGGCCCTCCAGGCGCTGGCGAGCTGGATCGGCGGCGACTCGCTCCGGCTGACCATCTTCGTGCTGGCGGTGTTCAACGCCGCCGCCTTCATCGTCACGGCTCTGCTCGTCGACCGCTTCACCAGGCACGACCCGGCCCGGCGCCGGCGGGCGGCCCTGTTGTGGGCGGCCAACCCGCTCCTGCTCTACCACCTGGTCGCGGGCATGCACGCCGACACCCTCGCCATCGCCTGCATGGTGGCCGCGCTGCTGGCCAGGGCACGTCCCCTGGCATCGGGCCTGCTGCTCGGGCTGGGGGTGGCGACGAAGCTCAACGCGGGCCTGGTGGCGCTGGGGCCGGCGTGGGAGCTGCGCCGGCGTCCGGGGCGGCTCGCCGTCATGGCGGCCGCCGCGCTGGCCGTGGTGATCGCCGGTTACGCGATCGTCGGCCCCGAGGCGATCACGCCGGTGACCACGACCAGCAAGGCGATCTCGCACGTGTCGTTCTGGAAGCTGGTGCAGGGGTGGCTCTGGGCCCTGGTGGGGACGGGGAGCGCGTACCGGGGGGAGATCCAGGTCGGTGCCCTCATGGTGCTCGGCCTCGTCGCGTGGTCGCTGCTGCGGCTGGCGTCCAGGCGTGCCGCGGCGGGCCAGGCCGCGCCCGGGGGGCTGGAGGCGCCGGTCGTGGCGGCGGCGCTCGTCGTGGCCTACCTGTTCGCCACGCCGTACATCCTGCCCTGGTACGACGGGCTGGCGTTCGGGATGCTCGTCCTGGTGGGGGCCTCCGCCGTGGACGGGTTCGTGGTCGTACACCTGCTGGTCCTGTCCCTGGCGTACCTGCCCGCCCGGGTGGACGGGCAGCCGCCGGGGCTCGAATGGCTCAGTGGCGTGGTCAGGCCTCAGATCGCGTGGGCGCTGCTGGCGTTGACCGTTGCTCTGACGGTGTGGGCGTGGCGAGCTGGAGGGCGCGTACGCAGGCCGCCAGCGTCAGCGGCACCGCCACCGTGAGCGCCATGGCCGGGATGGCGATGCCCGAGTCGTTCATGAGGAAGCCGATGAAGGCGCACGTCAGCGTCCCGAACAGGCCGGCCCTGAGCGGCGGGGCCAGCGCGTACGCCTGACCGAGCGCCGAGGCGCCCCACCGCGAGGGCCGGGCCAGCACCAGGAACAGGAAGGCCAGCGCGACCAGCGAGAGGAGGGTCAGTGACCAGTTGCCCACGGTTACGCCGATCATGGCCGTCAGCTTGCGCCCGACGACGGTCCACGCCTGGCCGTCGATGACCTGCTGCACGAAGGTGCCCAGGTGGGTTCGCCTGTCGGCGGGGCGCATCCAGTCGAAGACCGAGATGCCGGCGATCAGCACGACCGCGACCACTCCCACCAGGAGCAGTTTCAGCACCGACACGCGCTTGCCCGACAGCAGGATGAGGAAGACCGCCGCACCGATGACGAACGCCGGAACACCGCCGAAGTCGGCGCCCCACGAGGGCGAACCATCCGCGAAGACGGCGAACGCCGCGTACAGGGCGCACAGCGTCACGACCACGGTCCTGGAGACGCCTCTGCCGAGCAGCCACTGCGCCACTCCGGCCAGGCCGAGAATCGTGCCGGTGGCGTAGACGGCGAAGGCGATGTTGCTGAAGCCGTAGAAACGTCCTCCGGTCACGGGTTCGTAGCCGGTGACGGCGTTCACCTGGAGTGCCGAGCCGGTCATCACGTCGATGAGGAGGGCGAGCGAGGTGATGGAGGCGACCACGGTGAGCGGGCCGAGCACGTGCGAGCGCCACGGGCCGGCGAAGGCGAGGGCGGTGATCAGGGCGGCTATGGCCAGGATCGTCACGATCACCGACACCATCGGCATCGGCAGGCTCCACCAGGGCACGAGCTGGGCCAGGAAGGTGGAGACGGCGATGGCGCCGCTGACGGTCGCCACCACCTGAACCGCCACCAGCAGCCTTGAGGCGTCCGCCGGCGCGCCGCTCGGGGGCGGGGTCGAGGGCGGGGCCGGGGGTGGTGTGGGGGCGCGCTCGTCCGGTGGGGTTTCCCCGGTCGGGGAGGTGGTGGCGGGCGTGCCGGGGTGGTCGTCCTCGGAGGAGGGCGTGCTGGGGGTGTCGTCGCCGGTGGACGGGGTTTCCGGGACGCGGGCCGAGCGGCGGCGGAGTGCCAGGGCGGCGAAGGCGTAGAAGAGGAGCTGGACGCTCACCAAGACGGTGAAGAAGGGGCCGCGTACGTCTTTGAGGACCTGGCTGGCCAGGTCGCCGTCGGCGAGCCGCGTCACCGTGCCGGCGGCCGACGCGGGGGCGTTGCCGTCGGGCTGCCAGGGGCGGCCGACGACGCCCTGGGGGGCGGTCAGGCCCAGGAGCTGGATGGCGGTGGCGGTGAGGTCGGTGATGGTGACCAGGCCGTCCTGGCGGGTGGAGGAGGCGGTGAGGTAGCCGTGCGGGTACGGCTGCCCGTTCGGGGACGGGCCCGTGGCGATGGCGGCGTGGAGGTGGGCGTTGGGGCTGATGTCGGAGATGCCGGCGAGCAGGAGGGTGGTGTTCGGCGGCAGCTTGCCGACCAGTGCGGCGATCTGCTGGTCCGCGCGGGTCGCGGCGGCCTGGCGTTCGGGGGCCGGGAGGGAGGTCGGGATGCCGTACTCGTCGAGGGGGGTGTGGGCCCAGGCGGTGGCGAGGTCGGCGGCTTCGAAGACGATCAGGTTGTAGGGGGTCAGGTCGTTCAGGGTGTCGAGGGTGGGGGCGTATTTGGCGATTTTTCCGGTCTTGTCGGCGGCGGCGAGAGCAGCGCCGGGGCCGATCGCCGCCACCTTGCCCCCGCTGTCGGTCACCAGCTGGCCGAGCGTGCCCAGCTGGGCGGCGTAACCGGTGTCGGACTGGAAGGCCACCAGGTCCTGCCAGCCGGGGACGGTGGCGCCCTCTCCGGCCGGTCGGGGGCTCTGCGGGGAGGGGCAGCCTCGGCCAGGCGTTCCGGCGCGCTGGCCTGCGGAGATGGTCAGCCAACCGGCCATGGGGCAGGTGATGCCACGGTCAGGGGGCGGTACGGCGCGGGTGGACAGCGAGGCGGAGCCGCCCTGGGTGACGAGTTTCCACAGGGTGGGGGTGCCTGACTCGCTGAAGTCGCTCCACTGGAGACCGGGGACGCCGACGAGAGCCACCCGGCCCGCCGGGCCATGGGACGCCGCGCCCGGTGTGGCTGCGGGCGTGGTGGTGGATGTGGCGGCGGCGGGCGTGGCGGGGAGAAGGGCGGTCGCGAGGAGGAGACCGAGGAGCAGGGTGAGGAGCGGGGTGACGAGCGGGCGGCGTGCTCGGCGTGCTGCGGCTCCAGGACGGGGGGTTGCGGGCGCGTACGCGGGGCGGGCGTGATGCTCTCGGTGCTCGGCCCCGAGCGTGGCGGATGGCATGTACGGAACCCCCAGTGTCTGCGCCCTCGATCAACAGCCACGGTAACGTGCCACATCGTGACAAGAGGCGAGGTGCAGGTGATCCGGCGGCAGTGGTGGGCGTGGGTGGTCGTGGCGCTCGTCGTCGCGGCGGCGGCGGCGCCCCTGGTGCACACGTGGCTGACCAACCCGGACGATCAGCGGCTCGTCGACCTCGACGTCTACCGTACCGGCGGGCAGATGTTGCTCGACGGGCGCCCGGTGTACGAGTTCTTCACGCCCGCGCCTCAATTGTTGCCCTTCACCTACCCGCCCATCGCGGCGATGCTGGCCGTGCTGCTGGCCGAGATGTCCTGGGGCACCGCGCAATGGGTGTGGACGGCCGGGATCTTCGTGGCGCTGGCCGTCACGGTCTGGTTCTCCTTCCGCCAGGCGTTGCGGTCGTACGTGCCGTGGGTGTTCGCGCTGCTCATGGTGGCCTGCACGTACCTGATGCCGATCCGCGACCAGGTGCGGTTCGGGCAGGTGGACATCCTGCTGGTCACCCTGTGCCTGGTGGACTGCGTGGCGCGGAGGCCCTGGTGGCCGCGCGGATTCATGATCGGACTGGCCACGGCGGTGAAGCTGACGCCGGGCGTCTTCCTGATCTATCTGCTGATCACCAAGCAGTGGCGGACGTTCTTCATGGCGTCCTTCGTGGCGGCGGCGCTGACGTTGCTGCCGTTCGTGGTGATCCCGCAGGACGCGTCCGACTTCTGGTTCTCGGCGCTGCTCGATCCGGAACGGCTGGGGGCGAACAGGGCCACGACGAACCAGTCGATCCGGGGCATGCTGCTGCGGCTGTACATGCCGGAGTCGCTGACGTTCGTGATCTGGGCCGTGGTCGTGGCGGTCGTGGCCTGGTACGGGTTCCGGGGGGCGCGGGCGGCGTACCAGGCGAAGGACCAGCTCACGGCGGTCGCGCTCACGGGGCTCATGGCGGTGCTGCTCTCGCCCGTCGCCTGGATCCACCATCTGGCCTGGGTGGTCGTGGTGCTCGGGGCGATCGTCGGTGACGGGCGCGATCCGGTCAGGTTGCGGGTGGCCGCGGGGGTTTGGCTGTTCTACGTGGTTCCCGTCCCCTGGTGGGGGGTTTCGCTGATCGCCGCCCAGATCCCGGGGGTGAGCCTGGTCCTGGGGAAGATCGTCCAGAACGGGTTCGGGCTGGGGGCGCTGGTTCTGGTCTGGCTGCTCGTCTCGTGGTTGCCAAAACGGCGGCAACTGGCCTGACTGAGGCATTACGCTCTGTGTCGTGTTCATTACCGCTTGGGTTGTCGTGGGTGTGGTGGCCGGGGCGAGCGGCGTGCTCATCGGCTACATGGGCCTCAGGCAGGCCAGGGCCGCCGTCGACGACTGCCTGCGGCGGCTGGCCAGGCAGGCGGGCGAGGGCGGCGGTGACCTGAAGGCCATCAGGGACGTGGCCGTGTGCCGCTACGACGCGCTCGCCGAGATGACCGGCAGGCTCTCGTTCTCGGTCGCCATGATCAACGGGTTGGGCGACGGCATCGTACTGACCTCGATCAACGGGACGAGTGAGACCCGCACGTACGTGCGGCCGGTGGTGGGCGGCAAGGGGCAGCAGCCGCTCTCGCCGGAGGAGGAGCAGGCGGTACGGGCGGCCCGGCTGGGCCTCGGGCCGCTGGTTCCGTCGCGGATTCTGAAGGGATAGTCGCGGGTCTTGGTGCGACTTCGGAGTGTGGTCGGACGGTCGCGGTACGCGGTCGGTGAAAAGGCGGCGTGATGCGCCCACCTGCGGATACTCTGGAAGCATGCCCAGACTCGCCTATCTCGGACCGGAAGGGACCTTCACCGAAGAGGCCCTGAGGCTCCTCGACCCGATCGCCGAGCGCCTGCCCTGCGCCACGGTCAGCGCGGCGCTCAACGCCGCCCGTTCCGGTGACGCCGACGGCGCCGTCGTGCCGCTGGAGAACTCCATCGAGGGCGCGATCACCACGACGCTCGACGAGTTCGCCTGGGGCGAGCCGTTGATGATCACGGCCGAGCTGCTGCTCCCGGTCCAGTTCTCGCTGCTGGCCAGGCCCGACACCGAGATCGTGCACATCAAGCGGGTCTACACGCATCCCGCGGCCATCACGCAGTGCCGCGCCTTCATCGCCCGCGAGCTGCCCGACGCCGTGGTGGTCGCCGCGCCTTCGACGGCGGCCGCGGCCCAGGAGGTCTCGCTGCCCGGGTCGCCGTACGACGCGGCCATCGCCGCGCGCATCGCCGGTGAGCACTACGGGCTGGTCGGGCTGGCCGACGACATCGGTGACCGGTCCGACACGGTGACCAGGTTCATCAAGGTGAGCCGTCCGGGGCCGCTGCCGGAGGCGACCGGGTCCGACCGCACCACGCTGGTCGTCTTCCTCGCCGACGACCATCCGGGTGCGCTTCTGGAGATGCTGACCGAGTTCTCCGTGCGCGGGGTCAACCTGACGCGCATCGAGTCGCGGCCCACGGGTGACGGGATCGGGCGTTACTTCTTCCACTTCGACTTCGAGGGGCACGTCGCCGACGCGCGGGTCGGCGAGGCCATCGCCGGGCTTCACCGGATCTGCGGTGAAGTGCGCTTCCTCGGCAGCTATCCGCGGGCCGACGGGGTCGCGCCGCAGCTCAAGAGGGGCACGGCCGACACGGAGTTCGCCGATGCCGCCGACTGGCTGGCCCGCGTCAGAGCCGGCAAGGTCTGACCCACCTGCGCGACACCGGGGCAGCGCCATGCGCGCCTGTGACGCGCCCGGGAATCGCACGCTACCGGCGGGTGAGAGTGCCCCGGTTGCGGCTGTGCCCGCCTGCGACGGCCCAGGAATCGGAGGGGCGGGAGGAATACGGGGGGCGGGGTGGGGGCAGGCGCCGGTAGCCTTTTCCTTGTGATTGACCTGCGTACCCTTCGTGAGGATCCCGACCGGCTACGGGCGTCGCAGCGTGCCCGCGGTGAGGACGACTCCGTCGTCGACACGCTGCTCGACCTCGACGAGCGCCACCGATCCGCGCTGACCTCGTTCGAGTCGATGCGCGCTGAGCAAAAGAGCATGGGCAAGTCGGTCTCCAAGGCGCAGGGCGAGGAGAAGGCCGCGCTGCTCCAGCGGGCCAAGGACCTCGCGAGCCAGGTCAAGGCCGCCGAGTCCGAGGCGGAGAAGCTGGCCGCCGAGCTCGACGAGCTCATGCAGACGGTGCCCAACCTCGTCGAGGAAGGCGCCCCTGCGGGCGGCGAGGACGACTACGTCGTGCTGGAGACGTTCGGCGAGCCGCGCGCGTTCGACTTCGAGCCGAAGGACCACCTGGAGCTGGGCGAGGCGCTCGGCGCTATCGACATGGAGCGCGGCGCCAAGGTGTCGGGCTCGCGGTTCTTCTTCCTCAAGGGCGTCGGCGCCCGGCTTCAGCTCGGCCTGCTCAACATGGCGATGCAGCAGGCGATCGAGGCCGGGTTCACGCCGATGATCACGCCGGTGCTGGTCAAGCCGGAGACCATGCAGGGCACGGGTTTCCACGTGGCCCACGACAAGGAGATCTACCGCCTGCCCGAGGACGACCTCTACCTGGTCGGCACCTCCGAGGTGGCGCTGGCCGGCTACCACGCCAACGAGATCGTGAGCGCCGACGAGCTGCCGCTGCGCTACGCGGGCTGGTCGTCGTGCTTCCGCCGCGAGGCCGGCTCGTACGGCAAGGACACCCGGGGCATCATCAGGGTCCACCAGTTCGACAAGGTGGAGATGTTCTCCTACGTCCGTCCCGAGGACGCGCACGAGGAGCACCAGCGGCTGCTGGCCTGGGAGAAGGAGATGCTGTCCAAGATCGAGGTCCCCTACCGGATCATCGACACGGCGGCGGGCGACCTCGGCATGTCGGCGGCGCGCAAGTTCGACTGCGAGGCGTGGATCCCCACCCAGGGGCGCTACCGCGAGCTGACCTCGACCTCCAACTGCACCCAGTTCCAGTCCCGCAGGCTCGCCGTCCGTTTTCGGGACAAGGACGGCAAGCCACAGCATCTGGCCACGCTCAACGGCACCCTGGCCACCACCCGGTGGATCGTGGCGATCCTGGAGAACCACCAGCAGGCCGACGGCTCGGTGGTGGTTCCCAAGGCGCTGCGTCCCTACGTGGGGCTCGACGTGCTGGAGCCGGCCAAGTAGGCATGGCGGCGGGCGTCGACCGCGATGACGGTGACGCCCGCGAGCACGATCACGCTCGTCAACACGATCGCGAGCACGACGGCGGTCCCGTAGGTCGCCGGTGTGCCGAGCGACCAGCCGTAGAAGGGCGTGTAGACGGTCGCGTAGACCAGGGGCGCGGCGACCACGCCGGTCGCCGCGCTCACCGGCTTCGCCTTGGCGTCGCAGGCCAGCACCAGGCACACAATGCCCGCCACCAGCGCCACGATCCAGCCGAAGAAGGCGGTGAGGTCGACGAGCGCGACCGTCCGGGATCCGCTGTCCAGCGCGGCGTACATGGCCAGCGAGCCGACCGCCGCCGACGCCAGGTAGACGCCCTGATACTTGCGCATCCCGGCCCCGACGGCGCCCAGCAGCATGCACGCGGCCAGGAAGAGCGCGATGCCCTGCTCGGGGCCCAGGTCCACCTGGTCGGAGGCGGAGGCGGAATCGGCGGCGGGCGCGGTGCCGAGCGTGTCGGACCAGCCGAGCCGGCGCCACACGCCCGAGACGTCCCGGATCAGGATGCCGTCCACGCCGTTGGCGACGATCACGACGTGCCCGCCCGGCCGCGCCTGGACCGCCAGGTCGTACGACCGCAGCCTGCCCACCTCGTTCTCGTCGTACGTCCTGGTCAGCCGCTCGTGGGCGTCGGGTGACGGGGGCCACGCCGGTCGCCAGGCCCGGCCGCCGTCGTCGGACTGTTCCACGCCCAGCCGGTCCGGCCGTACGCGGTAGCAGCGGGTCGCCTGTCCGGGCACGCACTGGGCGCCCATCGACGTCGCGCCCGAGTACGTGAACGTCCCGTCGGTCCAGGTCGTACCGCCGTCGTCGGAGACGCGCGAGGCCGATCCGTCGCCGGCCGTGTGTACGACGATCTTTCCCGTGCCGGTCACCTCGACGGATACGGCGGCCCGCGGTTCGGCGGCCGCGGACGTGGCGGTCACCGCCAGGACGGCGAGCGGCACGGTGACCATGATCCGCCACTTCCGGGAGTCCGTCGTGGCGCTGCGCCGACGTACCCACCAGGCCAGGGCGAGGGCGGGCAGGGCGATCAGGTCCGTGGGGTCGGCCAGGACGCGCGAGGGCCCGGCCACGAGCCCCCAGGCTTGGGAGGCGAGCTCGGCGCCCGTCTCCGTGGTCTTCACGAGCGTGAACAGCAGCCCGGTCAGGGCGATGGCCGCCAGGTCGGCGCGGCGCCGGAAGAGCAGCGCCACCAGCGCGGGGGCCACGACGAGCCCGGCGACGTCACTGAGCTTGCCGGTGAGGAAGCCGGGCCAGAGCTGTTTGAACAGGTGGTCGTTGAGCAAGAGCACGATGACCCCGGCCATGGTCACGGGGTGACATAACCACGCATACCTCATGAACGGGTGGACGGCGCGGAACGGAGGGAAGTTCAGGCAACGGCGCGGTCCGTGACTAATTCGTGAGACTCCACAGCGCGGCCACCAGCGGCCGGCGAAGGTCGGCCCGGCGCACGCACAGGCCGATGGACAGGGACGCCGGCGGCGGATCAGCGGGCACGATCGCCAGCCGATCGCGTACGGCCCCCGCGTCCAGCACGATGCGCGGCACGATCCCCGTGCCGTACCCCAGCGCGACCAGCGTCAGCAACGCCTCGTGCCCGTCGGCCTCGGCCGCCAGCCCGTACGGCCCCCGCCCCCGGAACCACCGGTCGGCGGCCTCCCGCACCAGCCCGCGCCGGGGCAGGACGAACGGCCCGGCGAGCCCGTCGTCGCGGCGGTCGCGCGCGGTCACGAAGACCAGGTCGGTGCTCGTCACGGTCCGGCTGGCCAGGGATTCCGGCAGCCGTGCCGGTACGACCGCCACGGCGGCGTCGGCCTCGCCCTCGTCGACCCTGGCCAGCGCGGCGGCGGCGTCGCCCGTACGCAGGTCGACGCGGACCTGCGGATGGGCCCGGCGGAACGGCGCCAGCAGGTCGGGCAGCAGCGCGTGGCAGGCCGTCACGGTGGCGAACACGGTCAGCCGGCCCGTGAGCTCCACCGGGTCGGGATCGCCGCGCCGGTAGGCGTCCCACAGGCCGAGAGCGGAGACGGCGTACTCGCGGAAACGGTGTCCCTCGGCCGTGAGCGAAACCCCGCCCGGCCCGCGGTCGAGCAACCGGTGGCCCACCCGCGACTCAAGCCGCTGGACCATGCGGGTGAGCGTGGCGGGGCTGACGTGGCAGTCCAGGCTCGTACGGCCGAAGTTCAGTGTGCGGGCCAGGTGGAGGAAGATCCGCAACTCGCGATCATCGGCCACGACCAGCGCCTTTCATTCTTCGCAACGCTCCGATACGAATGTTGCGCTTGCCGCAACATCACAGCTCAGCCTACAACTCCTGCTATGAGCAATTCCTTCACCTCCGCGGTGTTCGAGACCGAGACGATGGACGTCCCCGGCGGCACGGAGACGATCCTGCGTGGCGGCCGGCACCTGTTCCCGCTGCTGCCCGAAGCCTTCGGGGGCGTGCGCAGGATCGGGGTGATCGGCTGGGGGCCGCAGGCCCGCGCCCAGAGCCGCAACCTGCGCGACTCGCTGGCCGGCACCGGCATCCGGGTCAGCGTGGGGCTGCGTCCCGGCTCGGCCTCGGCCGCCGACGCGCGTGCCCACGGCTTCACCGAGCAGGACGGCACCCTCGGCGACTGGCTCGACGTCGTGGCGGAGAGCGACCTGGTCATCCTGCTCATCGCGGACGCCGCCCTGGCCGCGCACCACGAGGAGATCTTCGCCGCCCTGCGGCCCGGCGCCACGATCGGCCTGTCGCACGGCTTCCTGCTCGGCCACCTGCGCGCCACCGGCGGCACGTTCCCCGACGGGCACGGCGTCATCGCGGTCTGCCCCAAGGGCATGGGCGACTCCGTCCGCCGCCTCTACGAGCAGGGCGCCGAGGTCAACGGCGCGGGCATCAACAGCAGCTTCGCCGTACACGCCGACCCGGACGGCCGGGCGGTGGACCGCGCCCTCGCCTGGTCGGTGGCGCTCGGCTCGCCGTACACGTTCCAGACGTCCCTGGAGCGCGAGTACATGTCGGACATCGTGGGAGAGCGGGCGATCCTGCTGGGGGCCGTACACGGCCTTGTGGAGGCCCTGTACGGCCATTACAGGCTCGAAGGGGACGACCCCGTCACCGCGTACGAGCGATCGTGCGAGAACATCACCGGCCCCATCGCGCGTACCATCTCGGCCGACGGCCTGCGCGCGGTCCGCGAACGCCTCGACCCGGACGGGCGCGACACCTTCGACCGCGCCTACCACGCCGCGTACGGCCCGGCCCGCGACCTGGTCGCCGAGATTTACGACGAGGTCGCCGACGGAACCGAGCTGCGCAGCGTCATCCTCGCCGAACGGCGGCTGGCCTCGCGGCCGATGAGCGGGATCGGCGGCTCGCCCATGTGGGCGGCCGGGGACGCGGTCCGGGCCAGGCGCGGCGAGCGCACGCTGCCCGTTGATCCCTTCACCGCCGGGATGTTCGTGGCCACGATGATGGCGCAGGTGGACGAGTTCGCCGAGCGCGGGCACCCGTGGTCGGAGATCGTCAACGAGTCGGTGATCGAGGCCGTGGACTCGCTGCTGCCGTACATGCACGCGCGGGACGTGGCGTACATGGTGGACAACTGCTCGCGTACGGCGCGGCTGGGGGCGCGGCGGTGGGGGCCGCGTTTCCAGGCGGCCTACGAGCAGCTCGCCTTCCCCGCCAAGCCGGCGGGCCAGGAGGTGAACGGTTTCACCGATCACCCCGTGCACGAGGCTCTGGCGGCGGCGGCCCGCCTGCGCCCATCGGTGGACATCCACGTGGCCTGACAAGCCCGCGCAGGTATCCCCGTGGCCTGACAAGCAAAAGACCGGAGGCCGCTGGAATGCGGACCCCGGTCTTCTTGCGAACTACGAACTACAGGTCAGAGGGCACGGACCTGGGAGGCCTGCGGCCCCTTCTGTCCCTGCGTGATCTCGAACTCGACCCGCTGGCCGTCTTCAAGGCTGCGGTAGCCGTTGCCGACGATCTCGGAGAAGTGCACGAACACGTCCGGCGCACCGCCGTCCGGGGCGATGAAGCCGAAGCCCTTCTCGGCGTTGAACCACTTGACGGTTCCCTGAGCCATAAAAGCTCTCCCTCAGGATGTGAATCTATGGGATCCACACCTCGTGGATCCCGGTGTGTCGTACAGCAAGCACCCGGGGTGGCTCAGACAAAGTCATGCTGGTTTTCACTACGGGATCAGCTAATACAACGCCATCACATCTAACACCATTCTGGCGCGTTGGTGTTCCCGTCCCTACGAAGATTTCTGTCAGGCGGCATCACCGGGCAAACTGGAACCTGTTATGCAGAGCCTTCCTTCGCCGCGTCTTGTGGCCACCGACCTCGACGGCACCGCCCTGCGCGCCGACGGAACCGTGTCTCCCCGGACGGCTGCGGCCTTCGCGAAAGTCGAGGAATCCGGGGCCGTGCTCATCTTCGTGACCGGACGTCCGCCCCGGTGGATGGGCGGGGTGGCGGGGGCCGTACGGCACCGTGGCCTGGCCATCTGCGCCAACGGCGCACTGATCTACGATCTCCATACCGAACGGATAGTTGAATCTCACCTGATCGACGTCGACGTACTCGCGGAAGTCGTCGCTCAGCTACGAGCGAACGTGTCCGATCTCGCATTTTCGGTCGAGTATGAAGGTGGTTTTGCGCATGAGTCCGATTTCCGGCTGGGCGGGCTGGATCGCAAGGGCATCGGCGTCGTCCGGATTGACCGGGACGCACTGACTGACCGACCCTGCGCCAAGTTGCTGGCCCTGCATCCGGACATGAACGCCGACGAACTGCACGCGACCGTGCACGACCTGGTGGGGCATCTGGTGACCGCGACCCATTCCAGCCATGGCGGACTGGTCGAGATGAGCGCCCAGGGCGTGACGAAGGCCACGGCGCTGGCCACGCTGGCCGGCAGGCACGAGGTCAGGCCCGCCGAAGTGATCGCCTTCGGGGACATGCCGAACGACCTGCCCATGCTGAGCTGGGCAGGCACGTCGTACGCCGTCGCGAACGCCCATCCCGACGTGCTGGCGGCGGTCGATCACGTGACCGCGTCCAACGACGAGGACGGCGTCGCTCAGGTGCTGGAACGGCTCTACAGGTAGGGGCCCGACCCGCTCGGCGGCCGGTGGCCCTCGTCACCCTGCGGCACGCCGGGCAGCGCCCTGCGCATCTGCTCCAGCTGCGCCCGTGCGGCCATCTGCTGGGCGAACAGGGTGGTCTGGATACCGTGGAACAAACCCTCCAGCCAGCCCACGAGCTGGGCGTGCGCGATGCGCAGCTCGGCCTCGCTGGGCGGGACGCCGTTGTCGTCGGTGAACGGGAGCGACAGTCGCTCCAGCTCGTCGACCAGCTCGGGCGCCAAACCGTCCTCAAGCTCCTTGATGGAGGACTCGTGGATCTCCTTCAAACGCTTGCGGCTGGCCTCGTCGAGCGGGGCCGCACGGACCTCCTCAAGAAGCTGCCTGATCATGCTGCCGATCCGCATCACCTTGGCAGGCTGCTCGACCAGGTTGGTCACCGAGCGCTCTTCGTCACCGCTATCGCCCTGACCTTGGAAGTCGGGGCCCACCACCACGATGTGAGGGGTGTTGTTGTCCTCAGCATTCATAACACTCACCGTACTAGCAGGATCTTGCCGACGTGCTCTCCCGAATCCAACATTCGGTGTGCATCGGCCGCCTGGGACATGGGCACCTTCGCGTACACGACGGGACGTACGGCGCCCGCCTCGACCAGGGGCCACACGTTGTCCACGACGCTGCGGACGATGACGCCCTTCTCGTCGACCGGACGCGAGCGCAGCGTGGTGCCGTGGACGGTCGCGCGCTTGGTCAGCAGCGCGCCGAGGTCGAGTTCGGCCTTCCCGCCGCCCTGGAGGCCGATGATCACCAGCCGGCCGCCGGTCCGCAGCGCCCGGACGTTGCCCGCCAGGTATTTGGCGCCCATGATGTCGAGGATCACGTCGGCCTCCACCCTGTCGGCGAAGTCCTCCTCGCGGTAGTTGACGACCTCGTCCGCGCCCAGCTTCCTGACCTGCTCGGCCTTCGCCTCCGAGCCGACCGTGGCCGCCACCCGCGAGCCGAGCGCCTTGGCGAGCTGCACCGCGAACGTGCCGATGCCGCTGGCCCCGCCGTGCACCAGCAGCGTCTCGCCGCGGCGCAGCCGGCCGATCATGAACACGTTCGACCACACCGTGCAGGCCACCTCGGGCAGCGCGGCGGCCTCGGCCAGCGGCAGCCCCTCGGGCACCGGCATGACCTGCTGCCAGGGCACCGCCACGCGCTCGGCGTAACCGCCGCCCGCGAGCAGCGCGCACACCTCGTCACCGGCCTTGAACTGCTCGACGTCCGCCCCCACCGCGGCCACCACGCCCGACACCTCCAGCCCCGGGTACAGGGGCGCGCCGGGAGGCGGGTCGTAGAAGCCCCTCCGCTGGTGGACGTCGGCGCGGTTCACCGCCGAGGCGGCCACGTCGATGAGCACGTCCCCCGGCCCGACGGACGGATCGGGCACCTCGTGCCACTCCAGGACCTCGGGTCCGCCCGGCGCGGTGATCTCAATGGCTCGCATGCGATCCACGGTAGCGGGGCAAAGAAGTTGTGGGTTGCCGAGCTGCGCAGGAACGCGTGGCGTTAATCTGCAAAGTATTTGCTGCCCCTTTAGACCCACCCGAGGGGGAACACGGTGGCAAGACACGATCGAGAAGAATCTCTCGAGGAACAGCTGGCCTGGCTGGACGCGATCAAGGAGACGGAGGAGACCCCCGTCTCCGTCGGAGCCCCGATCGCGGCCGCGGACGAGCCGGTCGCCTCGCCGTACCCCAAGGACCCCTGGTCGCTCGTCCCGGCCCAGCACGACACACCGACCCCGCCGCTGTTCCGCGCCGCCGTCGACTCCGTGTACGGCTCCGCGGCGGCCGAGGAGCTGCCCGCGGAGGAGAGCGAGGCCGGGGAGTGGCTGGACCGGGTCGGCACGCAGGAGAGCGGTACGGGGCAGGAGAGCGCCGCGGGCGAGCCCGCCGTGCCGCCCGCGAGCCTGGGACGTTCCGACGATCCCTTCCTGGCACCGCTCAAGCCGCTGCCGCGCCCTGACGACACCGACAGCTACTCGTTGTCGTTCACGCCGCCGGAGCAGCCGTTCACGACGTCGCCCGAGCCGGCCGAGAGCGCGGCGAAGGGCACGGAGAGGGGCACGGAGAAGGACGCGACGAAGAGCGCGGAGGACGCCGAGGAGGCCGAGGAACCCGGCTGGCCGTCCCTCGCCGATTGGTCGCTGCCCACCGAGCAGCCGTCCGGCGAGACGTTGCCGATGATCACCGAGCTGCCCAAGGCGTTCGGCGAGCCGGCCCGTACCGAACCGGACCCCGAGCCGGATGAGCGGGCGACGGTGGAGGAGGAGACGGCCGACGAGCGTCCGCGCTGGGACGAACGGCCGCAATGGTCGGAAAGCTCCTTCCGGGAGGGCCGCCTCCAGTGGCCCGACCCCGTGCACACCGACCCCGCACCGCCGTCCGACCCCGCACTGCCGTCCGACCTCGCACTGCCGTCCGACCCCAAGCCCGAGCCCGGGCCCAGGATCGACCTCGCCTTCCAGGCCGACACCGCCCCCAGGATCGACCCTCCCTTCGCGGCCGGCCCCGCGCCCAGGGAGGCCGCGCGGGACGAGCGTCCGCAGTGGAGCGACCGCCAGGAGTGGCGGCCGGCCGAGCGCGAGATCCCGCCCCCGCGCGAGCGGCATCGCCGTCCGGCGCCGATCCCCGTGTTCACCGCGCCCCCGAGGCCGCCGCTCACCGGCAGGCCGACCGCCGACAGCCTCGACCCCGAGTCGCTGCTGCGCGGCAGGCGCAACGCGCCCGCCAAGGGCTGGCGGCGGCTGGTCTACAAGGCGTCCGGCGGCTGGATCAAGCCGGGCGAGGCGCCGGAGGTACGCCGCCGCCGCGAGCTGGTGACCAGGGCGCGCACCCCCGTGACCACCGGGCACCACCGCGTGGCCGTACTGAGCCTGAAGGGCGGTGTGGGCAAGACCACGACCACGGTCGGCCTCGGCGCGACGCTCGCGCAGATGCGCGGCGACCGCGTCATCGCCGTGGACGCCAACCCCGACAGGGGCACGCTGTCCGACAAGCTGGTGCTGGAGACCTCGGCCACCGTCCGCGACCTGCTCAACGAGCGCGACCAGGTCAAGCGGTACGTGGACATCAGGGCGTTCACCTCGCAGGCACCCTCGCGGCTGGAGGTGCTGGCCTCCGACCGCGACCCGTCGGTCTCCGAGGCGTTCAGCGGCTCCGACTACCAGGCCGTCTCGCAGGTGCTGGAGAACTTCTACTCCATCTGCATCACCGACTGCGGCACCGGCCTGCTCCACTCCGCCATGGGCGGCGTGCTCGGGCTCGCCGACCAGATCGTGCTGGTCAGCAGCCCCTCCGTGGACGGCGCCAGGGCGGCCTCGGCCACCCTCGACTGGCTGGAGGCCCACCACTACGCCGACCTGGTGAAGAACGCGACCGTGGTGTTGTGCAGCGTCCGGCCGCGATCGAAGTCGGCGGTGGACATCAGAAAGCTGGAGGCCCATTTCGCCGCCAGGTGCCGCGCGGTGATCCGGGTGCCGTACGACCCGCATCTGGAGGAGGGCGCGGAGATCGACCTCGACCGCCTCCAGGAGGCGACCAGGGAGTCCTACCTGCAGCTCGCCGCCAGCGTGGGCGACGGGTTCGCGGGGGTGCGCGAGTGAGCGGAGGGTGTGGGATTCGAACCCACGAGGCCATCGCTGACCTGGCCGCTTTCAAGGCGGCTGCACTCGTCCACTATGCGAACCCTCCTGTGCGGAAACCACGATAGCGGCTGTGGTGACAGGGGGGCACGTTCAGGCGGCGACGGATCTCGACACACGCCTCCGGGTCACGGTTGGGCGGCGGGTCAGTGGTCGAGCTGTGACAGCAGCCAGCGGGGGCCCTCGGTCTCGGCCCCCAGCTCGGCGACCCGTTCCCTGAGCCGCCGGTCGGCCGTTACCACGAGCACGCGCTCCCACGGCTTCGCCCGGCGTGCGACGTCGACGATGGCGTCGTCGCCGCTGCCCGTGGCCGCCACCACCTGCAGCCCGGTGATCTCGGGGGTGCTCCTGGCCGCGCCCTCCACGACCGCGACCACCCGCGGGAACCACTGCGACAACACCGGGTGCCTGAGCCTGAGCTCGGCCACCTCGGTGAGCAGGCGCGTGGCCGCGCCCACCCGGTCGTTCCACCAGCCGTGCTCGGCGCGCGCGCCGATGATGTTGGCGACGTCGAGCACGATCGTCTCGGGACGGATGGCGCCCTGCACCTGCTCCCACGTGGCGGCGAACCCGGGATGCAGCTTCTGGCCGGTCACCTCGGGCAGCGGCAGCCAGCGCAGCTCGGTGCTCTCGCTGTTGGCGGGCTCGGCCGGCATCAGCTCGGCCGACTCGGCGATCACCGTCTCGAAGGACCAGCCGCCGTGGTCGTCGAGGTAGACGCCCTGTACACGGAACCGGTCGCCGCCGAGCGTGGCCTCCTCGTGGGCCTCGCGCAGCGCGCTCGCGACGGCGTCCTCGTGGCTGTCGCGGGCGCCGCCGGGCAGGCCCCAGGTGCCGCCGTGGTGGCTCCACAGCGCACGCTTCTGCATGAGCACGTGGGGCACGCCGAGGGGGTCGTGGTGGACGAGGAGCAGGCCCGACGCTCCGTGGATGCCCCAATGTCTGTGTCCGAGCCCGCATTCGGCCCAGCCGTCGCCGTCCTTAGCCGCCATGAGGGGATTCTCTCAGCCTCCGCCCTTACTGAAATGTTGCAGGTCCTTGGTGCCGGCCCAGTAGCCGCCCCACTCCCAGCCCACTTGGGCGAAGGCCTTGACGACCTTGTCTCCAGGGTTTACCACACCTTTACCCTGCATTGGACGCTTCGTGTACCTCTTGGCATTCTGGTGCGCTGTCCCGCCGCTTGCGGTGACATATGGGTTCTCGCGTGGATTGATGTCAATCGCTTGGCCGTACGCATGGTTCGACCAATTGCTCGACCCGGTCGCGCGGCGGCAGTTGAATGCCGAGGTGTTGTCGGCGTCGATGGAGGCGTAGTCGTCGCCTTTGAAGACGTCCACGAGCTTCATCTGCCGGATGGGCCAGCGCCAGTCGTACAGTTTCCGGAAGACGGTCTGGATGTCGTCGGTGACCGTCTTGCGGACGACCAGCTCGCCGGTGTGCGGTTTGTCGTCGAAACCCCAGTACGACATCGTGATCAGCCTGAGGTCCTGGTACGAGACCGGGCAACCGGGCCGCCACGAGTACGGCAACTGCTCGCGCGTCACCTTCGTGACCTTCGCCGTGAACGGCGGCGGAGCCGTCGGCCTCGGCGTCGCCGAGGTGTCGGGCGTGGCCGCCTCGGACGACGCCTCGGATGACGGCGCGGACGTGGGCGTGGCGCCGGACGAGGCGACAGGCTTCTGCCCTGCGCACGAAACGGACGCGAGCACCACGAACGCCATGGCGGCTGTACGTTTCATCTGGCCACCATATGCGACGTCGTGCCAGGTCAGGGGACTATCAGCACGGTACGGCGAGCCCGTTTCGCCAGGCCGACGGCCACCGAGCCGGTCAGGGCGTGCCAGGAGGAGCGCGACCTGCCGACCACGATGGCGTCGGCGCGGTACGAGCTGGCGAGTGTCTCCAGCTCGCGTGCGGTGTCCCCGCGGACGCTCACGAACTGCCAGGGCACGCCGGCGCCCTTCAGCTCGTCCCGGAGGTCGTCCGTGAGGTCGGCCGCGGAGTCGGGGATGATCGGGGAGCCGGCGAAGAACCACAGGGTGGTGCTGTTGATCGGCTCGACGAAGGCGACGAGTAGCGTGGCGCCGTCCCGCCGGGCCAGTCCGGCCGCGTACGCGAGCGCGTTGCGGCTGGGGGCCGAACCGTCGAAGCCGACCACCAGCAGCCCGGCGCCGTCCTTGCCGATCTCGAACTGCCCCGCCGGGAGCCGGCCTTCCAATGGCTCCCGGCCGGGGTCTGTGCTACCGCTGAACACGGCATGACTCGCGTCAGAGGTCTGCGTGCTTGCCGCGGCGGGCCAGCTCGCGCAGGGAGTCGGCGGCGTAGATCACCAGGGCGACGAACGAGACGGCGGCGAGCCCGCCACCGACCCACAGATCGTTGACCGTCGCGTCCACGTACGAGGCGCCCCGGGACTGGTAGCCGACCGCGAACGGCGCGGCGACCAGCCACAGTCCGCTCAGGAACAGCAGGACGAGGGCGGAGACGCCCAGCTTGGCCTTCATCGTGACTCCTCCAGACCCACCAGGGTGGCCTTGCCGTTCTGGCGGTGCTCACCGCCGCGGCTCGAGTTGTTCATGTCCTCACGCAGTGCCTCCACGAGCGGGGCGAGCAGGCTCGCGAGCTCGGCGGAGGAGGCCTGCGGCGCGGCGGGCACGGGCTCGGGCTCCGGCTCCACGCGCTGCTTGACGGCCACCAGGCCACGGACCACGAGCTCCTCGTGGATGGCCAGGACGAAGCCGATGACGCCCACGAGACCGAAGACGGTCACGCCGAGGCCCGAGAAGAACTCGGACGTGGTGGGGCCGGTCCAGTCGGCGTTCTCGGGCTGCGTGCCGAGGGCGAAGGGGGCGATCATCAGCCACAGGCCGGCCATGACCGCGAGGGCCGCCGCTACGGCGCCCACGAACTTGCGAATCATTGTGAGACTCCTCCGGATACGAGGTCTTGCTGCGGCGGCGTGGCCTGCGCGATCAGGGCGCGCGAGGTGGGCCGGAGCACGTTCTGTGCGACCGTCCAGGCGCGTTCGCGCTCGGGGCGGCCGTCGGGCGGCGCCATCCTGGCGACCGCGGAGAGCAGCGCGGAGGGCTGGCCGTTCGACCGCTCGACGCGCTGGGCGATGAGTTCCAGGAGCAGCCCGGCCAGGACGAGGTCGTCCTTGCCCAGGGGCTTGGGTCCGACCGGCATCGTCGTGCCACGCAGCGGGAGCTCCTTCAGGAACAGTGCCGCGATGAACCCGAGCAGGGCGATCGGCACGCCGACCAGGAACACCGTCTCCAGAGCCCGGGTGAAGGACTCCAGGATGATGCCCTTGATGGGCTCGGGCAGGTGCTGGATCGCGGCGGGGCTGCCCAGCTTCTGGCCGGTGCCCGGCAGGTGGATGCGGGCCTTGGCGACCAGGTCGGCCATCTCGCTCGCCTGCCGGTTGGTCAGGATCGCGCCGAAGCCCGCGACGCCCATGGCGCCGCCGAGCGAGCGGAAGAACGAGACGCCGGCCGTGGTCGAGGCCATGTCGCGCAGCTCGGAGCCGTTCTGGGCGGCCAGGATGAGCATCTGCATGGACAGGCCGAGCCCGATGCCCAGCACGGCCACGTCGAACCCGATGAGCCATTCGCCGGAGTCGACGTGCAGCCTGGACAGCAGGAACAGGCCGACGGCCACGATCAGGAGGCCCATGACCGGGAAGATCTTCCACTTGCCGGTGTTCGTGACGATCTTGCCGGAGACCACGCCCGAGAGGAACAGCGCCACCACCATGGGCAGCGTCATCAGGCCGGAGTTCGTCGGGCTCAGACCCTTGACGATCTGCAGGTACTGGGGCAGGTAGATCATCGCGCCGAACATGGCCATGCCGACGAACAGCGAGGCCGCGCTGGTGAGCACGAACGTGCGGTTCCTGAACAGCCGCGGGGGCAGGATCGGGTTGCGGGCCGTACGCTCGGCGAGCACCGCCAGGGCCAGCATGAGCACGGCGAACGCGCCCAGGAAGTACGTCCAGAACGAGTTCCACTCGAACTCGTTGCCGCCCAGCGTCAGCAGCAACATCAGCGAGGCCGCGCTGGCCGTGATGGTCGTCGCGCCCCAGATGTCGATCGAGGTGTTCCGCTTGACCTTGGGCAGCCGCAACACCTTCTGCACCACCGCGAACGCGACAATGGCGAACGGCACCACGACGTAGAAGCACCAGCGCCAGCCGAGCCAGTCGGTGTCCACGATGAACCCGCCGAGCAGCGGTCCGGCGACCGTGGAGATGCCGAAGACGGCTCCCATGTAGCCGGAGTACCGGCCGCGCTCACGCGGCGAGACGATGTCTCCCAGGATCACCTGCGCGAGGGCCGACAAACCACCCACACCCAGGCCCTGTACGGCACGTGCCGCGATGAGCTGTCCCATGTTCTGGGACAGTCCGGCCACCAGTGAGGCCGCCACGAACAGACCGAGAGCGGTCTGGAAAAGCAGTTTCCGGCCGAACAGGTCGGACAGTTTGCCCCACAACGGTGTCGAGACCGTCATCGTCAGCATGGTGGCGCTGGCCACCCATGAGTACTGGTCCTGGCCGCCCAGTTCCCCCACGATCGTCGGCAACGCCGTACCCACCACGGACGTGGAAATCATCGACGTCAGCATGGCGAGCATGAGCCCGGACATGACTTCGAGGATTTCGCGGTGGGTGTACTGCCTTCGCGCGGGGGGTGCGGCCTGTGCCTGGGCTACCAAGACACCACATCCCCTTCGTACGCACTTATCCAAAGTTGAGTATACGCATGTTTACTAGCCGCGCGGCAAGTGGCTTTATTCCTGAGTAGAGTTCGGGACATGGACGCCCCGACGACGGACGCCCGGCCGCGCGGACGCGAGGCCACCCGCAAACGCATCCTCGACGCCGCCCGCGTGCTGTTCGGCGAGCACGGATACGAACAGGTCACCGTACGGATGATCGCCGCGGCCGCGGAGGCCAACATCGCCCTGGTCGGTCGCTATTTCGGATCCAAGGCCGGGCTTTTCGGCGCGGTGCTCGAAGGCGAGCCGACGTTCGTGGCCATGCTCGCCGGCGACCGCGCGACCCTGCCGCGCCGGCTGGCCGAGTACGCGGCCGAGCGCATGCACCACGACCCCGAGAGCCCGATCCTGCGCACCCTCGAACGTTCGGCCGGCCACCCTGAGATCCAGGACGTCGTACGCGAACGCCTGCGCGTGGCCGTGCTCGACCCGCTGGCCGCCCAGCTCGACGGCCCCCACGTCCAGGCGCGGGCCAGGATGGCGACGGCGGTGTTCCTGGGCATCGGCGCCATGCGCCGCCGCCTCGGCCCGGAGCGGCCCACGGCCGCCGACGTCGAACGGCTGACGGCGGTGTTCGAGGCGTGCCTGGCGGAGTGAAACTTTCATCCCCGTGACCGGCTGTGGCCTGGGCAAAGCCCGTGGGCCCCGATCGGCCGCCTTTCA
The DNA here is from genome assembly GCF_014648435.1 of Nonomuraea spiralis. Lineage (GTDB taxonomy): Bacteria > Actinomycetota > Actinomycetes > Streptosporangiales > Streptosporangiaceae > Nonomuraea > Nonomuraea spiralis. Next base: position 270,095 of record NZ_BMRC01000004.1, on the reverse strand, counting down.
GTGAGGGACAGGGGCTACCTACGATCCAAGAGAGCTGTGGGAGCGCTCCCACTCCCACCCTACGGACGGAGTAACCTCATGTCTCGCAGAAGGCCCGCGCTCGCGGTGCTCCTCGCCGCCACCGCCATGGCCGCGGCGGGGGCGGTCGTCCTCGCCTCGTCCACCGCCCAGGCCGCCGACTCCGCGTTCTACGTGGACCCCACGACGAACGCCGCCAAATGGGTCGCCGCCAACCCGGGCGACAGCCGTACGCCGGTGATCAGGGACCGGATCGCCGCCGTCCCGCAGGGCCGGTGGTTCGCCAGCTACAACCCCGCGACCGTGCGCGGCCAGGTGGACTCCTACGTCGGGGCCGCCGCGGCGGCCGGCAAGATCCCGATCGTCGTCGTGTACGACATGCCCAACCGCGACTGCGGCGGCGCGAGCGCGGGCGGCGCGCCCGACCACGCCTCCTACCGGGCCTGGATCGACCAGATCGCGGCCGGGCTCGGCGGCCGTCCGGCGACCGTCGTCCTCGAACCCGACGCGCTGGCCATCATGACCAACTGCATGAACGCCGCCCAGCAGGCCGAGGTGAAGGCGTCCATGGCGTACGCGGGCAAGAAGTTCAAGGCGACGTCGTCGCAGGTCAAGGTGTACTTCGACATCGGGCACGACGCTTGGCTGTCGGCCTCGGAGGCCGCGTCCAGGCTGAACGGCGCCGACGTCGGGGGCAGCGCCGACGGCATCGCGCTCAACACCTCCAACTACCGCGCGACCCCGGGCCTGGTGTCGTACGCCAAGAGCATCATCGCGGCGACCGGCGTCTCCAGGCTGAAGGCGGTCATCGACACCAGCCGCAACGGCAACGGCCCCGCGGGCAGCGAGTGGTGCGACCCCGCCGGCCGGGCCACCGGCATCTGGAGCACCACGAACACGGGTGACGCGGCGATCGACGCCTACCTGTGGGTCAAGCCGCCGGGTGAGGCCGACGGGTGCATCGCGGGGGCGGGGCAGTTCGTGCCGCAGCGGGCGTACGACCTGGCCATGGCCGCGCCCTCACCCACCGCCACCCCGACCGTGACCCCGACGGTGACCCCGACCGTCACGCCCACAGTGACTCCCACGGTGACCCCGACCACGGGACCCGCGGGCTGCTCGGCCGCCTACAAGGTGACCAGCCAGTGGCAGGGCGGCTTCCAGGGCGAGATCACGGTGAGGAACACCGGCTCGGCGCCGACCGCCGGCTGGAAGGTCCAGTGGACGTTCCCGTCCGGCCAGACGATCACCCAGCTCTGGAACGGCAACCTGTCCGGCAACGCCACCGTGACGAACCTGAGCTGGAACGGCGCCCTGGCCGGCGGTGCGACGACCACGTTCGGCTTCCTCGCCAACGGCAACGCCGCGACCAGCACCCCGTCCGCGCTCGCCTGCACCGCGTCCTGACACCGCCCACGTACCCCTCGCCCCCGTGTGCCCGCGCGGGGGCGTCCGGGGAAATAAGCGGAGCCCCGCTACGGTTGCACTGCCCGATGGCCACCGTCCAGGCGAAAGGGCTCGTTCCCCATGACTTTTCCACTCTCCATCCTTGACCTGGCGCACATCGGCGAGGGAGAGACGGCGAGCGAGAGCCTGGCCGCCAGCGTGGGCCTGGCGCAGCGGGCCGAAGAGCTGGGATACCACCGCATCTGGTACGCCGAGCACCACAACATGCCGAGCATCGCCTCCTCGGCCACCAGCGTGCTCATCGCCCACGTGGCCGCCCACACCAGGACGATCCGCCTCGGAGCGGGCGGCATCATGCTGCCCAACCACTCCCCGCTGACCATCGCCGAGCAGTTCGGCACCCTGGAGACCCTCCACCCCGGACGCATCGACCTCGGCCTCGGCCGCGCCCCCGGCAGCGACCAGCAGACCATGCGTGCCCTGCGGCGCACCCCCGGCGCCGCCGACTCCTTCCCCGAGGACGTCCTCGAACTGCAGGGCTACCTGGCCGGCGAGTCCCGCATCCCCGGCGTCGACGCCACGCCCGGCAAGGGCACGAACGTGCCGCTCTACATCCTCGGCTCGTCGCTGTTCGGCGCCCAGCTCGCCGCCGCGCTCGGGCTTCCGTACGCGTTCGCCTCGCACTTCGCACCCGACGCGCTGGAGCAGGCGGTCGCGCTCTACCGGCGCGAGTTCAGGCCGTCGGCGCAACTCGCCGAGCCGTACGTGATCGCCGGGGTGAACGTGATCGCCGCCGACACGAGCGAGGAGGCGCAGGAGCAGTTGCTGACGGCCAAGCGCTACCGGGTGAGCCGGTTCCTCGGACGCGGGCGCACGTTCACGCCGGAGGAGGCCGACATGGTGCTCGAATCGCCGGCCGGGCAGCAGATCCTGCAGATGATGCGCTATTCGGCGGTCGGCACGCCGGCCGAGGTGGAGGACCACCTCACCCGCTTCGCCGGGCACGCGCAGGCCGACGAGCTGATCGTGGTCTCCTCCGCGCCCGACAGGAAGGCGTGGCTGCGCTCCATCGAGCTGCTGGCCGCCGCCCACGGCCTGTGACCGGCCGGCCCTAGTCGGCCGAGCGCTACGGGCCCAGCCGGTGGGGCCCGGTCAGGTCGGACGGCGGCGCCGGCGACAGGCCCGCGTCCACGAGCTGCGAACGCAGCACGAGCACCGTACGTTCGAGGGCGCGGATCTGGGCCTGCAACCGGCGGATCTGGTCGCGCATGGCGACCGAGCTGGACTGCTCGGTGACCAGCTCGGCCCCGAGCTGGCTGGCCTGGCCCTGCATCCTGCTCATCTGCTTCTCCATCTGCGCCAGGGCGTCCTCGTAGATCGTCTTGGCGCGGATGAAGGCTTCGGCGTCGACCTTGGAGCGTTCGACCTCGGCCTGGTGTTCGACCTGGAGCAGCGCGCTCTGCTGGGACTTCCTGCTGGCGTCGGTCGCCGATCGGAAGGCCAGATAGGCCACGCCGAGCGGCACGATGCCGACGCCGAGCTGGACCAGGATGTCACTCAGGCCGGACATGAGGGCCTCCCAACGGGCGGATCACCCCTGTGTAGGTGACGCCGTCGTCGCTGTGCCAGACGTTGACGGTCAGGCCGATCGCGAACTCGCTGCCGTCGCGATGGAGGCCGACCAGCGGGATGATACGGCCGGACAACTCGGAACGGCCGCTGGAGAGCACCCGGGCCAGCCCGTCGGCATGGCGGGTGCGGAAGCGCGGCGGCATCAGGATCGTCAGCGACCTGCCGACCGCCTCGTCGGTGTCCCAGCCGAACATGGCCTCGGCCTGGGGGTTCCACGACTGGATCGTGCCCGAGGCGTCGGCCACGATGACGGCCGTGGAGGCCGGTCTGCGGCTGCCCGGCAGGCGGTCGAGCACGACGGCCTCGGGCCAGGTGGCGATCAGCGCGATCCAGCCGCCGAAGGCCAGCCAGACCGCCCCGCCGACCCAGCCGCGCGGGTTGTCGCCGGTGAAGGTCGAGATCAAATAGATCAGCCCGTACGACAGGAGCAGCGCGGTCGCGGCGGCGAAGGCCACCCGGTCGGAACGCATGAACGCCTGCGTCAGGCAGAGCATGCCGAGCGCGCACCAGACCACGGCCCAGGCGGACAGCGGCGCGACGACGGCCAGCGACGCGTAACCGGGGGTGGCGCGCTGGCCGTCGGGCACGAACGCCAGCGAGGCGGCGATGGCCAGGCTCAGCAGGCCGACGAAGGTCAGGGAGGCGCCCCGCCTCCCGACTCGGCGGAGGACCCGGGTGATGGTACGGCGAAGCCGGGGCGTACCGACAACGTGTCCATTACTCACAGTGGCCAGATTAATGCATTTAGTTAGCCTTCGATGAGACTAACGTGCTCGTGGGCCGCTCCGGCGTGGCTCGGTGGCCAGAAACGGTACAGAAACGGTGCGAATAGTTTGGGTGCCTGTCCGAGATCTCCCCTGGACGCCGGGTCGATAGGCTCCGGCGCATGGGTGTTGAGGTGGAGATCGTGCGTGAGGTCGATCAGGAGCTGGTGGACGCCTTCGCGGTGTTGTTGCCCCAGCTCTCCGCGTCCGCCGGGCCGCTGGACCACGCGGCGCTCGACCGGGTCGTACGGAACGAGGCGATCACCGTTCTGACCGCCCGCCTGGACGGCCGGATCGTCGGGACGCTGACCCTGGTGGTGTTCCCGGTGGCGACCGGCACGCGGGCCCGCATCGAGGACGTGGTGGTCGACGCCGCCGCCAGAGGACGCGGGATCGCCGCCGAGCTGACCCGGCACGCGCTGCGCCTGGCCGGGCAGGCGGAGGCGCGTACGGTCGACCTCACCTCCCGCCCCGACCGCGCGGCCGCGAACCGCCTGTACGAACGCCTCGGCTTCCGAGCCAGAAACTCGACGGTCTACCGCTTCACCGGCGACCGGTGACGCCCTCACACCTGACCGACAGCCGCCTGACGGTCTGCTCCGGATCTTCTTCCCCGGTGTGCAGGACGGTCGTCGCCAGGGTGTGGTTCCCCGGGGCGCGCACCCACTCGGCGAGGAAGTCGTGCCCGTCCGCGCTGATCCAGTCGGTGCCCTTCGCGGCGAGGCTGCGTCGCCGCAGGACCTCGACCGAGCGCTCCTCGTCAGGGGAGGGCAGCACGAGCACCACGTGATCGACGGGGCGAAGGGCGGCCCGGACGCGGTCGAACAGGTCGGAGCGCGTGTAGTGGCTGTGGCCCGCCCCGAACGAGACGATCGCGTCAGGGTGGTCGGCCACCACGCGTTCCACGGCATGGGCGCGCGCCGGTTCCCATTCCCGCTCGGCCGCGACCCTGCCCACCTCCCGGATCCGGGCGCGTAGCCGGTCCATGGTCCACCCCACCTCGGCGTAGTAGCTCTCGCCGAGCGCGTCGATGTCCACGAAGGCTCTGCCGGTCGCGGTGGCCAGCCCGTCGCCCAAGGTGGTCTTGCCCGCCGCGGCGGGGCCGATGAGGATCATCCATGGCGGTCTGCGCATGCGTCCATCCTGCTCGGCAATTCGGTGAAACCTGGTCGAGGGTGGCGTGAAACCGGGGTCCGCGACAGTTGGGTCATGAGCATCACAGAACTCGGACGCACCGAAGGCCGTCCGGCCCCGGTCGGGGACACCGAGCTGGCCGTGCGCGCGGAAGGGCTGGTGAAGACGTTCGGCTCGCATCGTGCCGTCGACGGCATCGACCTGGACGTACGCGCCGGCGAGATCTTCGGCGTGCTCGGCCCGAACGGCGCCGGCAAGACCACCACACTCCGCATGCTGGCCACCCTGCTGAAGATCGACGCCGGACGGGCCGAGATCTTCGGGGTCGACGTGGCCGGCAACCCCCACGTGATCCGCCAGCTCGTCGGCGTCACCGGCCAGTACGCCTCCGTGGACGAGAACCTGACCGCCCGCGAGAACCTCTGGCTCTTCAGCCGCCTCCAGGGCATCGCCAAGCCGCGCGCCCGGCGCATCGGCACGGAACTGCTGGGCCAGTTCGGCCTGGAGGACGCGGCCGACAAGCCGATCGCGCAGTTCTCCGGTGGCATGCGCCGCCGCCTCGACCTGGCGGTCAGCCTGATCACCAGGCCACCGCTGATCTTCCTGGACGAGCCGACCACCGGCCTCGACCCGCGCACCCGCGGCCAGATGTGGGACGCCATCCGCGACCTGGTCGCCGACGGCTGCACACTGCTGCTGACCACCCAATACCTGGACGAGGCCGACCAGCTCGCCGACCGCGTCGCCGTCATCGACCACGGCCGCAAGGTCGCCGAGGGCACCCCCGACGAACTGAAGAGCACGGTGGGCAACTCGACCCTGCAACTGCTGCTCGCCGAGCCGGACGAGGTGCCGGCCGCCGTGGAGATCGTACGGCGGGTGCTCGGCTCCGACCCGGTGCTCAGCCCGGAGCAGGGCCGGCTCAATGTCGCCCTCGACCAGGCCGACCTGGCCGCCGACGTACTGATCGCGCTGCGTACCGCCGGGGTGTCGATCTCCTCGGTGAGCGTGGCCAAGCCCAGCCTGGACGAGGTGTTCCTCGTACTGACCGGCCACGGGACGGACGCGGACGACGCGACCGGCACGGAGGAGGACCGATGAGCACCATGATCGCACCCACCCGCGAGAGGGTCCGGGCCGCCGACCGCGTGGAGGCCGCCCGGCGGCGCGTGTCCATGGGGGAGACCGTCGGCCAGACCCTGTCGATGGCCTGGCGGGCGCTGAAGAAGATGCGCCGCAACCCGGAGCAGTTCTTCGACGTGGCGTTCCAGCCCATCCTGTTCACCGCGATGTTCGCCTTCGTCTTCGGCGGCGCGATCGCCGGTGACGTGCAGAGCTACCTCCCGCTGATGATCCCCGGCATCCTCGCCCAGACCGTGCTGACGACGTGCATGGCCACGGGCACGCAGCTGCGCGAGGACATGGAGAAGGGCGTCTTCGACCGGTTCAAGTCGCTGCCGATCGCCCGGATCGCGCCGCTCGCCGGACCGATGGTGGCCGACCTGCTGCGTTACACGATCGCGGCCACCCTGACCTTCGGCATGGGCCTGGTGATGGGCTACCGTCCGGGCGGCGGGGTGGGCGGCGTGCTGGCCGCGGTCCTGCTGGCGATCTGCACGGGCTGGTCGCTGGCGTGGATCTTCACCTGGGTCGGCACGATCGCCCGGAGCGCCCAGGCCGTGCAGGGCATCTCGATGATGATCCTGTTCCCGCTGACGTTCCTGTCGAACGCGTTCGTCCCCGTCGAGACCCTGCCCGGCTGGCTGGCCGCGTTCGTCCGGGTCAACCCGGTCTCACACCTGGTCACGGCCACGCGGGACCTCGCCAACCACGCCCTCGTCAGCGGCGAGGTGGCCTGGACGCTGCTCGCGTGCGCGATCGTCATCGCGGTCTTCGCGCCGCTGTCCGTACGCAGCTACAAGCGGCACATGTGAGCCCCGGCGATGACGGCCGAAGACCTGCCCGACGTGCCGCCGTGCCTCGTCGAGCAGGTCGACGGCACGCCGGTCGCGGTACTCGGCGCGTACGGCGGCGAGCAGGCCCGGGGCGGCCCGCTCGACGTACGGTTCGATCCGCTCGAAGCTCATGCTCAGCATGGCGTTGCTGTACGCGAACCGTTCGGCCAGCACCAGCAGCCCGATCGCGTCGTGCGGAGCCATGGCCTCCCGCAGCAGCCCCCAGGCGCCCAACGCGAACAACATCGCCCCGCACACCGGGAAGTCGAGGACGGGGTTGTCCACGTCCAGCACGTCGTAGCGCTGGACGGCGGCGTACAGCTCCTCGCCGTACCGGATGTCCTGCGGCCCGGCGTGGTAGGCGTATGCCGTCAGGGTGACCGCCTCCGTGACGATCATCCATGGCGTGTACTCGACCGGCGGCAACCCGGGCAGGCGCAGGTCGCGGGCGCGTTCGACGGCCCTGCGGTACTCCGCGAGCGCGGCGGCCGTATCGCCCCGGGCGAGGGCGAGCTCGGCCGCGCACATCGAGCCCATCGACACCCCGCCGAGCACCGCCTCGTTGTCGTTGATCCGGGTGATGCGGGCCAGCTCGGCCTCGGCGGTGTCGAGGTCGCCGTCGGCCAGCGCGGCGAGCAGCAGGACCGCGTGGAGCTGGGTCTCGTCCTCGACCGCGCCGAGCCGGCTCAGCACCGGGATCGCCGTCCGCGCGTGCCGGACCGCCCGCGGGCGGTCGCCGAGCTGCATGGCCAGGTGGGCCAGCACGGTGTGCGCGATCGCGCCGAACCAGGGCCCCTCGTCGCCGCGGAGCATCACCAGGGTCTGCTCGGCGGCCTCGGTCGCCTCCTTCACCTCTCCCGCGTTCTCCAGGAAGTGCACGCTCGCCTGGGTCGCGGCCAGGGCCACGTCGTGGTCGGGGCTCCGGCGCAGCTCGGCCAGCAGCCGGTGGGCGTCCGCCTGGTCGATCGCGAGCACCACCCTGCCCATGGCCGCCACGCGGGGATCGGTCTCGCCGGTCTCGGGCAGCTCGCGCAGGAGCTCGTGCAGCGGGTCGCGGGTGCGGTCGGTCATGACGATGTTGTTCATCAGCGCGATCAGCATGGCGGCCCTGGTCACCTCGACGAGGTGCGGCGGCGGTTTCCAGCCGGTGACGACCTGGCTGATCGCCTCCCGGTGGACGAGGATGCGCGAGTGGTCGCCGCGGATCGACCACAGCGAGCCCACGCCGGCCAGCAACTGCATCGTCAGGACGGGATCGACCTCGGCGAGGGCCTGCCGGAGCAGGTCGGCGAGGTTGCCCTCCTCGGCGCGCAGCGCGTCCACCGCGTCGTACTGGGCGGGGCTGAACATCATGTGGGCGTGTTCGAGCGCGTACGCCGTCGCCCACTCCCGCTGCGCCGTCCGGGCCGACGCCTGCTCGCCGGCCTCCTTCAGCCGCATCTGCCCGAACTCCCTGACGGTCTCCAGCATCCGGTAACGCAGGCCGTACGCCGTCTCGCGCACGCTCAGCATCGACTGCTCGGTCAGCGCGTCCACGACGTGGAGGGCGTCCGGGCCGAGCACGTGTTCGGCCGCGGCCAGGGTGAAACCGTCGCCGAACAGCGACAACCAGCGCAACGCCTGTCGTTCGGGCTCGTTCAGCAGGTTCCAGGACCAGCCGATCACCGCGAGCAGCGTCTGGTGGCGGTCGGGGGCCGTACGGTTGCCGCCGCGCAGCAGGGCGAACCGGTCGGCCAGGCGCCGCGCGATCTCCTCCACCGACATGATCCGTACCTTGGCCGCGGCCAGCTCGATCGCCAGCGGCAGCCCGTCGAGGCGGGCGACGACGTCGCCGACGACCTCCTCGTCGATCCGCACCCCGGCGCGGGCGGCGGTGGCACGCTGGCGGAACAGCTCGACCGCGTCGTCCGGGAGCAACTCGCCGAGCAGGTAGGCGCGTTCGGCGGGGATGGACAGAGGGGCGCGCGAGGTGATGAGCACCCGCAGGTCGCGGGTCGTCACGGTCAGGAACGCCACCAGGTCGGCGACGGCCTCGATCACGTGCTCGCAGTTGTCCAGGATCAGCAGCGCCGGAGCCTGGTCGAGATGCTGGGCGATCCGGGCGCGTACGTCGGAGCGCTGTTCGGCGGTCAGGACACGACGGGCGCTGACCGAGTCGCGCACCCCGAGCGCCGAGCCCACCTCGCCCACCACGCCCTCCGGCGAGGACACGCCGACGAGCTCGATGAAGTGGGCGACGGGCTGGGCGGCGTTCCGGCCGACGACGTGAGCCAGCCTCGTCTTGCCCAGGCCGCCGGGGCCGATGAGGGAGACGACCCGATTGGTCTGCAAGAGAGCGTGCACGGCGTGGATGTCGTATTCGCGGCCGAGCAGCGAGGAGCCGTCGAACAGGATGCCCGTGCGCACCGGGCGGTCCGCGGCGAGGAGTTCGGCGTACACGCGGGCCAGTTCGGGGCCCGGTTCGGTGCCGAGCCGGTTGATCAGGTCGGAGCGGTGACGTTCGTAGCGCTCCAGCGCGGCGGCGGCGCCGCGTACGGCGGCCTCGCTGCGCAGCAGGCAGGTGAGCAGCTCCTCGTCCTGCGGCCGGTCGGCCGCGGCCGCCTCCAGCAGCGGCAGCGCGCCCTCGTGCGCGCCGCTCCGGCTCCAGGCGATCGCCGCCACCCGCCGGGCCTCGGCCGCCTGCCGCGCGGCGCCGCCGCGCAGCTCGGCGAGCGCGCCCGTGGCGCCGTCGGGGCCGCCGGCCACGAGGCCCATGGCCTCCTCGGCACGGCTGCGCGCCAGCGCCGTGTCGTCCTCGCCCAGCGCGGCCCGCGCCTGCTCCACCAGCGTGCCGAGCAGCAGTACGTCGACCTGGGCGGCGGGCAGCCCGAGCCGGTAACCGCGCGGGATGCGCTCCACGACGTCGGGGCAGGTCGCCGCCCTGGTCCGTGAGACGACCACCTGGAGCGCCTTGGTCGGGTTGGCCGGCGCCTCGTCCGGCCACAACTCCTCGACCAGCCGCTCGTCGCTGACCCCCGCCCGCCCGCGCATGGCGAGCACGGCCAGCAGGGTGTGCGCGCGATCGCCCACCACGCGCGACCCCTGCCAGCGAACGCCGTCGAGCAGGACCAGTACGGGAGACACACCCTCAGCTTACGGACGATTCACCGGCGCGCGGGCCCGGCCGGAGCGCGCTCACACGGCCTTGACCCGCCCGGTCCCGACGGGGTAGAGCCGGCGGGCCTTCCCCCGGCCCCTTTCAAGAGCCGTGGTTACGATGAGGCGTGGATCGGCTTCGAAGCGTGCCCGAGGCGGACGGCGAGGTGGAGGTGCTGGTCGTCGGCGGCGGGCCGGTCGGGCTCACCGCCCGCGCGCTGCTGGACCGCTGGGGCGTGCGGGTCCTGCTGGTCGAAAGACACCCCGAGCCGTCGCCGTTCCCGCGGGCCCGGCTGGTCAACGTACGTTCGATGGAGATCTTCCGCCGGCTCGGGCTCGCCGCCGGGATCACCGCCGACGCGTTCGCCCCCGAGTACGGCCGCATCCGCTTCCGCGACACCGTGCAGGACCACGACTTCGCCACGGCGGCGATGGCCGGGATCGACGCACCGGTGCCCGAGAGCCCCGTGACCGGCGTGATCACCTCGCAGGACCGCCTGGAACCCGTCCTGCTCGCCGGCGCGACGTCACCGGCGCGCTTCGGGATCGAGCTCACCGACCTGGCCGAGGCGGACGGCGGCGTCGTGGCCCTGCTCACCGGCCCCCGGTCCGGTGAGCGCACCCGCCTCCGCGCCCGTTACGTGCTCGCCGCCGACGGCGCGAACTCCACCGTCCGGCGGCTGCTGGGCATCGGCGCCACCGGCCCCGGGAGGATGGGCGGCTTCACCACCGTCGTGTTCGACGCCGATCTCCGCCGCTGGTGCGCCCACCAGCCCGCCGGCCTCTACTTCACCGCGCACGGCCTGTTCGCGCCGCTGTACCCGGAAGGCGGCTGGGCCTGGTTCGTCCCCACGCCGCGCGACGCCGGGCCCGCCGACTGGCCCGCCCTCCTCGCGCGCGCCCTCGGCGGCGGCGTCCAGGCCGAGGTCGTACGGATCCAGCACTGGGAGATGAACGCGTTCGTCGCCGAGCGCTTCCGGCACGGCCGGATCCTGCTGACCGGCGACGCCGCGCACGCGATGCCCATCGTCGGCGGCCTGGGCATGAACGCCGGCATCGCCGACGTGCACAACCTGTGCTGGAAACTGGCCGGCGTCCTGCGGGGATGGGCCGGTCCGAGCCTGCTGGAGACGTACGAGGCGGAGCGCCGGCCCGTCGCCCACCGGACACTCGCGCAGGCGGTGGCCAACACCGAGCTGATGCTCGACGTGCAGAACCGGCGCCGCGAGCAGCTCCGGGCCGGCCGGGCGGCGCCGGCCCACGTCGAGCTGCCCTGGTCGGAGCGGTACTTCGCCCAGCTCGGGCTGGTGCTCGGCGTCACGTACCGATCCGCCGCCGTCCTCGGCCGCGAAGACCCCCCACCCGAGCCGCCCGGCCCCGACTACGTGCCCAGCGCCGAACCGGGCCGTCGCATGCCGCACCTCTGGCTCACCCGCGACCGCTCGACGCTGGACACGTTCGGCGAATGGTTCACCGTGCTCACCCCGGACCCCGCCGCATGGTCATGTCAGGAGCCGTGGCCGCTGCACGTCGAGCCCCTCCCCGCCGAGCACGCCGACCTCTGCGGTCTCACCTCGCGCGGCGCCCTGCTCGTCCGCCCCGACGGCCACATCGCCGCCCACTGGCCCACCCGCCCACCGACCGACACCACCCTCCGATCCGCCCTCACCACGATCACCGGCCTGCCGGGCTACGGCTGACAACCGGGCGCGCCCCAGGCCGATCGAACCCGTCACCGTTGTCGGCCCACTCGCCTAGCCGATGTCGACCACCCGCGCCCACGAGGGCGGCGTGTCCGGCACGTAGTCGGGATCATCCTCGTACGACCGCCTGGTCCGGGAGAACAGTCCCACCACCATGCGGGACGCCGGTCGTTCCTGCGGCCACGGGGTCTGCCCGTCGGTCAGGACCACGACGACGTCCGGTCGCGGACTCGCCCGCACCGCCTTGGCGATGCCCGTACGCAGGTCCGTGCCGCCGCCGCCCACCAGCGTCAGCCCTTCGGCCCGGCACAGCGGTTGCACGGCCTGGGCCGCCGCGTCGCAGGACAGAACGCTGACCAGGTCGCGCCGGCCGCCCACGGCGCGGACGATCGCGGCGACCTCCAGCAGCGCGCTCCCCAACTCGGCATCGCTGACCGAACCGGAGGTGTCGATGACCACGCTGATCCGCGGCGGTCTGCGCCGCAGGCTCGGCAGGATGACGCCGGGCAGGCTCGCCGAGCGCCGCGGCGGCCGGCCGTAGGTGTAGTCCTCGCCCACGCCGGGCCCTGACACCGCCGAACGGATGGCCGTACCGAGCAGTTCCCGCCACGGCTGCGGCGGATGGAAGGCCTCCTCCGCCCACCGCCGCCATCCCTTCGGCACGTTCCCCGGATGGGCGTTGATGCCCTGCGTCACCCGGAACCGGACCGCCTCCCGCTCGTGGTCGCTCAGCCCGTTCGCACCCTCGGGCCCGAGATCCCACTCCCGATCAAGGCCGTCGGCGCCGCTGCCGCAGTCCAGCCAGACCAGCCCCTGCGTGTACGGCCCGAGCCGGAACTGGCGCAGATAGTCCTCCATGAGCTCGCCCTCGCGCAGCCCCAGCATCTTCGGCTGGACGGCGCCTTCAGGCCAGGCCAGCCCGTCACCGTACACGTCGTCGTTGATCTCGAGATCGGCGGCGATGTTCATCCGCAACCGTTCTCCCGGACCCGTCAGCTCGCGTTGCCGAGCCACCCGGTCACTGCGGCCGTGATGGTCGCGCAGCAGGTGGGAGACCTCGTGCACCCATACGCTCGCCAGCTCCTCGACGGGGGTGCGTGCGACGAACGCCGGTGAGACGTAGCAGCGCCAGTGCCGGTCCACGGCCATCGTGGGCACGAACCGCGACTCCACCGGGTGCAGCGCGAACAGCGCCGTCGCCAGATAGGGCCGGGCCCGCGCGGCGTACAACCGGGCGGTGAAGAGCTTCTCAAGGTCCATCAGCCCACCACCCGCGCCGCGACCTCGTCCGCCTTCCTGCTCAAGGAGACCACTCCGGCGAGCCGTTCGATCGAGGCCGGGACCTGCCAGTCCGCGCGGCGCAGCGCGGCGAGCGTGGAGGCGGGCACGACCACCAGATCCGGGGCGCCGGTCTCCAGTGCTCGTACCAGCAGCGCCCAGGCAGCGTCCCACCGGCCCTTCTCCGGACGCTTCCGCACCGCCGCGACCACACCGTCGAGTACGGCCTGGCGCAGGTCACCCCGCTGGGGCAACTCGGCCGCCGCGGGATCGGCCAACAGCGTCTCGGGGTCGGGAAGGTCCATCCGATCCATGGCGGCGAGCAGTTCCAGCCCAGGACCGTCTCCCACCGTGCCCCTGACGAGCATCGACAGCACGTCCTTGGATGTGCCGGCCGCGGTGGCGAAGGCGGTCAGGCACAATGCCATCTCCCAGCTACGAGGAGAGGGCCACGGGCCACCCCGGTGCGCCTCGTTGTTCGGCAGCCGGTGCACGAGGTCGGGGCGGGCGGTGAGGAGCCCGCACACCGCACGCCGGGCGAACGTCACAGCCTCGGACAGCTGCTCCGGGTCGAGCCATGGCAGGCTCGCGCGCGGCCAGGTCCCGCCGAGGCCGCGTACGACCACATCGTGATCGTGACGCCATTGCAGGTGGACGAACCGGTTCGCCAGCGGCGGGCTCAGCTCCCAGCCGTCGGCGGCGGAGGAACGCGGGTTGGCGGCCGCCACGATCCGGACACCTGGCGGGAGCCGCAGGGCCCCGACCCGCCGTTCCAGAACCAGGCGGAGCAGGGCAGCCTGGACGGCGGGCGGTGCCGTGGACAGCTCGTCCAGGAAGAGCAGCCCCCGTCCCGCGTGAGCCAGACGTACGGCCCAATCCGGCGGCGCCATCGGGACGCCCTGCACGGCGGGATCATCACCGACCACCGGAAGACCGGAGAAGTCGGACGGTTCGTGCACGCTGGCGATCACCGTCGTGAGCGGCAGGTCGAGCGCCTCGGCGAGTTGCCGCAGCGCCGCGGTCTTGCCGATCCCCGGCTCCCCCCACAACAGGACGGGCAGGTCGGCCGCCACGGCCAGGGTCAACGCCTCCAACTGCGGGTCGGTACGCGGTTCCGTGGTGGTGTCGCGGAGCAGGGAGAGCAGATCGCCGGCGACGTCGAGGCGCGAGGCATGAACAGACGAAAGCATGATGAATCACCTTGAAGGTCTAGGAAAGCGTCAGCGGGAGGTGGCGTGGGGCGAACGTGCTCGGCACGTCAGCGGGAGGTGGCGTGGGGCGAACGTGCTCGGCACGTCAACGGGAGGTGGCGTGGCGGGGATGCGCCCGGCACGTCAGGCGGAGGTGGCTTGGCGGGGGCGGGCCCGGCCCGTGCGGGAGCCCTTCCGGGAGGCTTTGGAGGCTGCTTCGGCCGAGCGGCGCTCTGGCCGCTCGGCCGCCCCCGGCCCGAGCCCGGCACGGAACAGCCCGTGGTCGATCCGCCGCCGCGCCGCCTCTTCCAGTACGTCACGCAGCTCCCCCTCGGGCAGCCGCGCACCAGGTCCGAGGAGACCGTCGAGGGTGGCCTGAGCACCGGCGGCGTCGCCGTGCTCCAGCCGTGCGCGGACATCGAGGAGGCATTCAGGGGAGCGGTGGGTCGCCTCGATCAGTTGCACACAGGGCGACGGGGTGCCGGTCAGGTCGGCCAGCAGTTTCTCGCGCCGGATCTCGGTCGCGTCGTGATCCAGGGCGACCAGCATGCCGTTCACGAGCGCCACCCTGTGCAGGGCACCGCCGCACTCGACGATCCGCGGCCCGTTCTCGCTCCAGTGGCCAGGTGGCCCGGCGTCCGGCGGACGGCCCGGTACGAGCGCCGCTGCGACGAGCGGGTGCAGCCTGCCGGCCTCGATCCGCCCGGCACGCAACAACGCCAGGTCGGGCAGCACCCAGGTCGCCGCGTCGGGCAAGATCGGCGGCGATGCCGGTCCTTCGCCGTCGGCCCGGGCCCCGTCCACGTCAAGGAACACCTGACGCCGTCCGCCGCCTCGCCTGCCGCTCCGTCCGCGGTCTCGTCCGCGGTCTCGTTCATGGTCTCGTCCGCGGTCTCGTTCATCGCCTCGTCCGCCGACCCGGATGGCGACCGTACCCGCCTCCCGCCCCTCGGCCCGGAGCAGCAACCGGGCCTCGGCCGGCCACCGATCGACGGCCCAGCCCCGTGCGTGCGGCGCCGTCCCCGCACGTGTACGCAGCTCACCGGCCCTGCGCGCATCCCACAAGTGGCGATGCAGATCGAGTCGGAAACGCCGGTTCGGGTGCGGATGCGGATGAGGTCCTGACCGGGAACCGTCCCAGAGCGCCAGACTGATCCGCTGACCGGCATCTGCCCAGGCCGGCGGGGTCCTGGCCACGAGGTGAACCGTGTTGCCGCTCTCCTGATACCGGGCCAGCGAGAGGGTCAGGCCCGGACGTATCAGGCCATTGGGGGCGATCCTCGGCATGTGCCAGCGCAGCAGGTCAGGTGCGAGATGGCGGAGGTCGGTCCGGAGGTGGGCGGCCAGTTCCCGGCCGTGGAGGCGCGCTATGTGGCGCAGGTCGAGATCGACGTCCACGTGTGCTGCTGCGCACGCCGCGGCCCAGTCGCCGGTGACACGGCGGGCAGTCGCTGACTCGATCATGGGAGGCGGCACGGCGAACTCACGCACGCGCAGCCAGAGAGTTAGGCGGGAATCCTCGTTCGAGGTCGAGTGCGACATCAGCACTCACCTTGCGTGAACGAGGCCCCCAATCTGATGCAGGAGGTATTCATCGTGATGAGCGTAGCGTCTTCCGTGTTGCGCGAGAAGAGCGGCTCCATCGGGGATGGCCGACCGCCCATGGCACCTCCGGACCACCAACCGGTTGTGAACGGCTCACCGGCACAGGATCGGCCCGTCCCGCCTCCACGCACCGCTCTTGATCCCCCTCCATGGCGTCTCGGCCTTCGGACGAAACCTCGGGCACGACGTTCACGCCCCGCACCGGTACGCCGACAGTGCCGCGCAACTCCAACCGGGCCTTCAGTAGGGAAGGGTCGGACGCCTTGTCAGTCACCGGCGTTCCCCGCCTCCGGTGACGCGGGGAACGCCGGTTCATCCGCCCGGGGGCCGAAGCTATCTGGCCTCCACCGCATGCCGCCCCCTGCGCCGCTCACCCAGCCGCACACCCACGAAGACCAGCACGGCCAACAGCACCGCGGCGATGACGGCGTTGGTGCCCACGCCGACGTAGGCCTCCACCAGCGACCAGTTCTCGCCCAGGATCCAGCCGGCCATGACGAAGATCGTGTTCCAGATCAGGCTGCCGGCGGTGGTCAAGAGGGTGAAGACGCCCAGCGGCATTCGTTCAACTCCGGCGGGAACGGAGATCAGGCTGCGGAAGATCGGAATCATCCGGCCGAAGAACACCGTCTTGCGCCCGTGCTTGAGGAACCACGCCTCGGTCTTGGCGATGTCGGAGACCTTCAGCAGCGGGATCCGGGCGGCCAGGGCCAGTGTGCGCTCGCGGCCGAGCAGCGCGCCCACCCAGTACAGCGCGAGCGCACCGATCACCGAGCCGGCGGTGGTCCACAGCAGCGCGGAGACCAGGTTCATCTCGCCCTGGGAGGCGGTGAAACCGGCCAGAGGCAGGATCACCTCGCTGGGCAGCGGCGGGAAGAGATTCTCCAGCGCGATCGCGATCCCGGCTCCCGGCGCGCCGAGCATTTCCATCAGGTCAATCAGCCATTCCGTCATGCATTTAAGACTAGAAATGATCAGATGCGGCCACCATGAGGCGTGTGGCCGTTCAGGGGTGCGGGAAACCACACCCTCTGAGCACCTTCAAGAACGACTGCTTCGCGTCGATGCCTCCGCGTAGTCGAGATGTGGTCTCGGAGTGCCCTCGGGCAGGAGATCGGCGCGGAAGCCGTTGCCTCCCGCGCTCGGGCTCATGAACGTGGCTCCGCTCGTGAGCTTGGCCGAGGCCGGTCTCCGGGATCCCATCGCTCCAGGGTTACGGCCTCGCCTCAGCACGGCGGCTGTGCCGCTGTACGGCGGGGTGCTGTACGGCGGGGTATCGACTGCTCGGCGGTTTCCGCGCCCGGTTGACCGGGCTGACCGCCGATGAGGCCCACTCGCTGTTCCTGACGGGCTTTCCACCGCTGGCACCGCCGCGCAGCTCGAACTCATGGCCTCCCGCGAGGGTGGCGACGGGCGGAGGAACCGATGACGCCCCAGAGCATGACCGGCGGTGCCGAATCGAGGCAGACTGCCGTTTCGTGTGGCCGTTCATGTGGCGGTGGTCGCAGTCGGCGACGCTTACGCACCCTGCCCGTTCACCTCAAGGGTGACGCCCGGCTTCTCCGCCCAGAAGGCGAGCCGTCCCGCGATCTGCTCGACCCGTTCGAACGGCTCCGGGTAGGACCAGACCACGTCTTCGGCCAGATCGTCACCAGTATCCACCGACCAATAGACGGCATCACCCTTGAACGGGCAGTGCGACGTCGTCGTCGACGACCGGAGCAGATCCATCTTCACGTCGTCTGGCGGCAGGTAGTACCGCGGTGGGCAGCCTGTCTCGGTGAGTACGAGCGGCCGGGAGGAGATCGCGACAACCGAGTCCTTGACCCGTACCACGACCTGGTCCGACGCAGCCGAGACCTCGATGTCATGTCCTCGTGTCTTCATATGGCAATCCCATCAAACATCTCCCGTGATGGCCAATGTCACCGGCCACGCGCGATTCGTCCCGGCAGGGTCCGCGTCGCTGCCGCTGTGCGGCAGCACGAGAGGGCGTGCTTGGCGGAGATGCCACACGTGTTACACGAGCGGACTCCGAGCCGAACGGACGCGTCCTCCACCAGACGGCCCAGCCGCACGAACGGCTGTCCCCGTGTGAGGGAGTGCTGTGTTGCCAGTTGTGGTGTTGCCGGTTGGCGGCTACGACGTGTAGGACGGCTCTTGTCGTCACGTCCGTACGCCCGAGGTGCCGGGAGCCGAATCATGGATGACCGTTTCAACGTGATCGTGAGCGCAGGATCGCTGAAGGTGACGGACGAGCATGCGGTGCATTTCCCTCATCGGTGGACGCCCGAGGGCGTGAGCGTCAGGGCGGACTTCACCGGAGGACATCTCCTTCACCTCGCAGCGGCGGGATGCGTCCTCAACGACCTCTACCGGGAGGCCGCCGCACTGGGAATCGAACTCCAAGGAGTACGCGTTTCCGCAGCCGGCGGCTTCGATACCGAGAACTGGCGATCAACCGGGATCACCTACACCGTCGACGTCAGCTCCACTGCTCCAGCCGAGAGCATCGCCCGCCTGATCGACATCGTGGACTCCGTCGCCGAGATCCCCCGCGCCATCCGACAGGGTACGACCGTGCAGAGGATCAGCTAACCGACCACTCAGGAACACAACCAACGCACTGCTACGGCGGCATGAACACGCGGTCGGCGACACAAGAGCGGGGATGGGCGAGCCCGTTCACCCGGACACGCTCAGCTCGCTCTTCCCGATTCTGATCAAGCGGTACAACCCGGCGAACCCTCGTACGCCGTCGCCCCACGCACGGCTTCACGACCTACGCCACATCCACGCCACGATCACGCTCAGGGCCTATGCCCACATGATCCGCGCCGCCGAAGCGTCAGCCGCCGATGTCCTCGCTGAGGCGATCGGTGAGGGATGAGAGGCCGTGTAAGCAGAGGTGTTAGCAAGATCCGGAGATTGTCCAGACAAACAGAAAGGCCCGCTCCCAGGAACCCCTGGTTGCGGGCCTTTCGCATGTGTGCGGCCGGAGGTACTCGAAACCCCAACCTTCTGATCCGTAGTCAGATGCTCTATCCATTGAGCTACGGCCGCTCGCTGCGTAAGCAAGCATAGCGGGTTCTGAGCGGTGCATCGAACCGAATAGCGCGATCACTCGCTCGCCGGCTCCTCCTTCTTCGGCCAGAGGGTGTGGCTCACCGGCCAGATCAGGGCGATCACGGGGACCTTGAGCAGGTTGAGCATGAACTCCAGGAGGGCGCTCGTACGGGAGGAGTCGTTCACGAGCCAGATGAGGGCGAAGAGGATGAGACAGGCGATCCCGTACGCCAGGACTATCTTCAGCCAGTACGCCCATTCGTAGCGGGTACGGGCAGGGCCGGCCGCCGGGGGCTTCCAGGGTGGGGGGCCGCCGGCGAAGCGGTGGCGGAAGCGGGCGTCGGCCCAGCGGATCGTCCGGTGGCCGAAGACGATCGAGTAGGCCAGGTAGGCCGCCGCCAGGCCATGGCGCAGGTCCGCCGTGGCGCCGCCGCGCATGTCCACGACCGCCGCGACCAGGAGGACCACGTCGAGAAGCGGGACGCAGAGCAGGAGGGCCGTACTGAGCCGTCGGAGGTTCCAGAGGTAGCGGGAGGCCAGGCCGAGCCCCAGGAGGAGCCAGAAGCCGACCTCGCAACCGATCAGGATGGCGACAATCACGTGTTCCAGTTTGGGGAGGTTCGCGACCAGGCACATCGTCGGCGGAAACGAACCTGTGGATACATCGAAAGGTGTATCCACAGGCGGACCCTCGGAGGAAGGCGGCGGCCTCCTGGAGTGGTGAGATGAGGACATGACACGGGCGACGGTGCGGGGCGGTGGTGGTTCGCGGGGGTTGGCGTGCGGTGAGTGGTTCTGTGGTGCTGCTTGCTGGTGCGGGTGGTTTCGAGGTGGGCAGGGCGCTCCGACGCGCGGATGGCAGGGCGGTCCGAGGTGCGGATGGCAGGGCGGGCTGAGGTGCGGATGATCGCTGAGCGGTGGCGGGCCGGGTCTCGGTCGCTTTCAGGCTGGTGGAGCCGCTTCGAGGCGCGGGGGAAGGCCGGCGGTCCGGGGCAGGGCAGGGTGCGGCCCGAGGTTGCGGCGGTGCTGGCGTTCGTCCTGGGGGCGCTGCTGATCCTGGCGGGTGGGTACGTGCGGCGTGGCGTGCCGGTGTGGGCGCTGCTGGTGCCGCTGGCGATCACCTGCTCTGCCGTGCTGCTACGGCAGAGGGCTCCGCTGTGGTCGTTGGCGCTCGGGGTGGTGGCCGTCACGGCCGACGGCGTGCTGGGGCCGTCGTTGGCCACCATGCTGGTGTTCACCGACAATCTCTACGCCGCGGCGCTCTACGGGCCGGCGCGGTTCGCTCGGTGGCTGCTCGGGATCACGACGGTGCTGGCCGTGGTGGGCGGGTCCGTGGCAGCGGTCGTCGCGGCGGACTGGCGGCTGCTGGCCGTCATGGGCATCCAGTCGGGGCTGGTGCTGGTCACGCCCGTGACCACGGCTTGGGTGCTGCGGGAGCAGCGGGACCGGGCGGCCGCTGAACGGGTGCGCGCCGAGCAGGTCGCGCGTCTGGCGGAGCTCGATCGGCAGGCCGCGATCGCGGCCGAGCGTACGCGGATGGCGCGTGAGCTGCACGACATGATCGCGAACCATTTCAGCGCCATTGCCATCCAGTCGACGGCAGCCCTGTCCCGTAAGGACCTGGATCGGGAGACGGTTCGCAAGGTCATGGAGTCCGTACGGGAGAACAGCGTCAAGGGGCTGGCCGAGATGCGCGACATGATCGGGTTGCTGCGGGAGGACGGCGGCGGTCGCGAGGGGGACGGGCCCGAGCTGGAGGCCACCCGGCCGCGGCTGGCGGACGCCGAGAGCCTGGTCGAGCGTACGCGGCGGGCCGGGATGGCGGTCGAGCTGCGGTTCGACGGTGAGCTGCGGGAGGTGCCGGCTTCGGTGGACCTGGCGGGCTACCGGATCCTTCAGGAGGGGCTGACCAACGCGCTCAAGCACGGCGAGGCGCCGGTGGTCGTGTCGCTGACGTACGACCCGGGCGAGGTTCTGCTGACGATCGAGAACCAGGTCGGCCGGCGTGGTGCTCGGTTGCCGGGTTCGGGGGCGGGGCTGATCGGCATGCGCGAGCGGGCTTCGCTGGTCGGCGGGTTCTTCGAGGCGGGACCACGGGGGGACGGCTGGCGGATCGCGGCGGCGTTCCCCACCTCGCTCGACGCGCCACGGCCCCTCGATCGCCGCACGTCCGGCGAACGCCCTCCGAAGGCCCAGGTCCCGAAGGCCCAGGTCCCGACGGAGCAGACATCCGCCGTACCGAACGAGCGGGGCTCGGGGAAGCGGGCGTCGGGCGAGGGAGGTTCGGGAGAGCGGGCGCCGGATGGGTGGGGTCCGGGGGAGCAGGGCTCAGGGAAGCGGGCGTCCGTTGAGCGGGTTTCGGGTGTGGCGGTGTCGGAGGGGCGGGGGTCCGAGCAGAGGGGGTCGGGTGCGGGGGTGTCGGAGGGGCGGAGGTCCGAGCAGAGGGGTTCGGCGGTAGGGGGTGGTGGGGTGGTGTTGCGGGGGGTTGCCAAGGGCCCGCCGGGGCGGAGGGCCGAGGACGCGGGTGATGACGACGGACGCCCTCAAAGCGGCGGCGGTGAAATGGACATGGCATGAGCATCAGGGTGTTGGTGGCCGACGATCACGCGGCCGTCCGGGCCGGGATCGTGATGATCCTGGACGGCGCCGGCGACATCGAGGTCGTGGGCGAGGCCGCCGACGGGGAGCAGGCCGTGCGGC
This sequence comes from Nonomuraea spiralis, assembly GCF_014648435.1. Classification (GTDB taxonomy): domain Bacteria; phylum Actinomycetota; class Actinomycetes; order Streptosporangiales; family Streptosporangiaceae; genus Nonomuraea; species Nonomuraea spiralis. The sequence goes on along the minus strand of NZ_BMRC01000004.1, from coordinate 248,508 downwards.
TGGCCCACGACCTGCGGCCCGACGTCGTCCTCATGGACATCCGCATGCCCCGCCTCGACGGCATCTCCGCCACCAGGGAACTGGCGGGGGTGAGCGACGTCCTGATCCTCACGACGTTCGACGTGGACGAGTACGTCTTCGGCGCCCTCCGGGCGGGGGCGGCCGGTTTCCTGCTGAAGAACACCGAGGCCGACGCACTGATCGAAGCGGTAAGGCTGGTTGCGGGCGGCGAGGGGATGATCTCACCGGGAGTCACCAGACGCCTGATCGCCGCCTTCGCCGACCAACCGCCCCGCAGGGAGCCGCCCGCCCCGGAAACCCTGACCCCACGCGAACGCGAGGTGCTGGCCTGCATCGGCCGCGGACTGTCCAACGCCGAGATCGCCAAAGAGCTCGACATGGCCGAGGCCACCACAAAGACCCACGTCAGCCGCCTGCTGAACAAACTGGGACTGAAGAGCCGCGTCCAGGCAGCGATTTACTACTCAGAGTCGCTTTAGCCCCGTAGGGTGAACGCCGTGAGCATCCCGCCACCACCGCCCCCGCCACATCCCCCGACGCCTCCGACCCCTCCGAGGCCGCCGCGCCGGCCAGGGTTGACGGTCGCGCTGGCGTTCGCCGGGGTCTTCGGCTACCTGGTGGTCAACGTGATCGTCGGGCTTCTGGCGGTGAGCCTGAGCTCGTCGGTGGCGATCGGCGCGGGAGCGGGCTTCCTGCTGCTCCTGGGCATCGGCACGGGACTCACGCTCGCGATCCTGCGCAAGCCGTGGTCGTTCGGCCTCGGGCTCGGGCTGATGATCGGATGGGCCCTGGCGACGATCGTCTCGGCCGGATACTGCACGGGCCTGAACCCGGCCCTGTACGCATGAACGACCGGCACACACAGGTGAAGGCATTGATCGTACGTCAATCGTCGCCCCCTACCTTCATGCTCACGACCAAGGGGTGAGGGGATGACGACACCACCACCGCAGCCGCCGCCGCAGGGCCCGTGGGGGCCGCAGCACCAGGGCCGGCAACCGCCGCCGCCGCCACCGCCCAGCGGCCGTGACTCCACGCTCGTGCTCATCGCGACGCTGGTCGCCGGCCTGTTCGCCTACAGCGCCGTCAACGTCATCGTCTTCTTCGCCGTCCTCTTCGCCGCCCTCGACGGCGCGGACAAGGCGCTGGTGATCGGCGCCGCGGTGCTGCTCGCCGTCGTCGGCCTCGGCGGCGGGCTGGGGTTCGGTCTCGTCCGCAGGCCCTGGTCGCGTGGCCTCGGGCTGGGGCTCGCGATCGGCTGGGCGCTCTGGTCGATGTTGTCGGCCGGCGTCTGCACCGGTCTCAACCCCAGCATGTACGGCTGAAGCATGCCGTACCACGAGATATTCGTCGGCCTCGGCGTCTTCGTGGCCTCGGTGGTCTTCGTCCGCGAGGCCAGGGCCAGGGGCGCGCTCAACGAACAGTCGCTCGTCGCCGTCACCGGGGCCCTGGTCGGAGGCGCGATCGGCATGCGCCTGGCGGGCTGGCTGGAGACCCTCAACCTCGCCGACCTCTGGCTGTACGGCTCGCGCAGCATCCTCGGCGGCCTGACCGGCGCGTACGTCGGCGTCCTCGTCGCGAAGAAGGTCATCGGCTACAAGGAGCGTACCGGCGACCTGTTCGCCCCGGCGGTGGCGCTCGGCATGGCGATCGGCCGCATCGGTTGTCACCTGACCGAGGCTCCCGGCCGGCCCACGGACCTGCCCTGGGGCGTGCACGCGCCGCCCACCACCCCGGAATGCCCCGGCTGCCTGACCGGCCAGGCCATGCACCCGTCGTTCGTCTACGAGATCGTCTTCCAGCTCGCCGCGTTCGTCGCGCTGTGGTGGGCGCGCAGGCGCCTGACCGAGCCGGGTGAGCTGTTCACGCTCTATCTCGCCGGATATGCCGTTTTCCGGTTCCTGGTGGAGTTCACCAGGGCGAACGAGACGCTGTGGCTCGATCTGACCGGGCCGCAATGGTTCCTGATCCCTGGCCTGGCGTTGCTCACACTGAGACTCGCGTACGGCTGGCGACGCGGCCATTACGATGCCCTTTTCGAGCGGAAGGTCATGACATGAGCGCAGGGATGGGGCTACGGGGCGACCGCATCCTCCGGTACGTCAACGCGTTCTGCCCGAAATGCCACGGCCAGGACCTGGACCAGGTCGAACGGCTGAGCGGCTACCTTGCCGAACGCGACGGCAAGGTCTGGCTGGAACGCGGCTGCCGCAAACACGGCCTGATCCGGACGATGTACGACGAGGACCCGGAAATCCTCTCCTACCTGGAAGAGTGGACCGCTCCCACCAAGCAGCACATCCCCGACGTCTCCGGAAACTTCACCCCGATCCCGGCGGCGTACCTCAGCGGTCTGCCCGAGATGCAGACCCAGCACACCTGCATCCTCCTGGAGGACATCGCCGAGGCGTGCAACCTGCGCTGCCCCACCTGCTTCGCCGACAGTTCGCCCGACCTGACCGGCGTCGTCCCGGTGGCCGACGTCCTGGCGAACGTGGACCAGCGCCTGGCCAGGGAGAACGGCAAGCTCGACGTCCTGATGCTGAGCGGCGGCGAGCCCACGCTCCACCCAGAGCTGAAGACCCTGCTCGCCGAGCTGGTGAGCCGGCCCGTCACGCGCATCCTGATCAACACCAACGGCGTGCTCGTCGCCCGCGACGACTCGCTGCTCGACCTGCTCACCGAGCACCGCGACCGGGTGGAGGTCTACCTCCAGTACGACGGTTCGTCGGCCGAGGCGTCCAAGCACCACCGCGGCGGCGACCTGCGCAAGATCAAGGCGGAGGCCGTACGGCGGCTGTCGGAGCGGGAGATCTTCACCACCCTGGTCATGACCGCGGCCCTGGGCGTCAACGACGAGGAGATCGGCGACGTCGTGCGCCTCTCGCTCGACACGCCGTTCGTCGGCGGCGTGTCGCTGCAACCCCAGTTCGGCTCGGGCCGGTCAGGGGTCATCGACCCGTCCGACCGGCTCACCCACACCGGCGTGCTCAAGCGGCTCGGCCCGCAGACCGACGGCCTGGTGACCTGGCGCGACCTGACCGCCCTGCCCTGCTCACACCCCCACTGCTGCTCGGTCGGCTACCTCATCCGCGACGACGCGCAGCAGTGGCGCTCGCTGGTCGCCCTGATCGGCCACGACCGCCTCAAGGAGAACCTGGGCCTGGTCTCCAACCGCATCGCCGACAGCGAGATCCCGCGCGAGCTGCGACTCGCCGTGCAGGAGTCGCTGCTCGGGCTGCTGTCGGAGCAGTCGTCGTTGTCCCATCCGCAGATCGGCGACCTGTGGCGCGACATCTGCGAGAACTGCGACCTCGGCGTCGCCACGCTGCTCACCCTCGCCTCCTCGGCGCTGCCCGGCCGGCGCAAGAAGTTGCGCAGGATGCTGGGCGAGCGGGTGGTCCGGATCACGGTCAAGCCGTTCATGGACATCTCGACCATGATCGAGGAGCGGCTCACGCAGTGCTGCGTGCACGTCGGCACGCGGGCCGAGCAGGACCAGTGTGCGCCGTTCTGCGCCGTGCAGGCGTGGCCGCAGCTCTCGCGGCAGCGGTTGTCCGCGGTCGCCTCGAAGCCGGGGCTGGTGATCCTGTGAAGGCCCAGCCGTACGATCCGCTCCGACTGTGCGTGTACGCGACCGTGGCGCTGCTGGCCTGGCTGCTCGGGCCGTGGGCGGTGCTCGGGTTCGCGGCGCTGGGGTTCGCGGGGTACTGGAAGGCGCGGCGGGCCGGGCTGACCCGGAGCAAGTGCCTGCTCAGGGACACCCGGCTCGTACTAGCCTATCTCGGGCTGATCGGGCTGGCCGCGGTGGCGGGGATCGTCATCTCGCTGCGATGATCATTCGGCGGGGACGTACAGGCTGAGCGACTCGGCGATGCACGCGGGCCGGCGCTCGCCCTCGATCTCGATCGTCATCTTCAGGTTGGCCAGGTAGCCGGCCGGGGTGCCCTTGACGTCGGTGAGCTCGCCCACGGCCCGGACCCGCGCGCCCACCGGCACCGGCCGGGGGAAGCGGACCTTGTTCAGCCCGTAGTTGACGCCCATCACGATGCTCTCGACGCGCACCATCTCGAACATGAACGTCGGCAGCAGCGACAGGGTCAGGTAGCCATGGGCGATCGTGCCGCCGAAGGGCCCCTCCTTGGCGCGCTCCACGTCCACGTGGATCCACTGGTGGTCGTCGGTGGCGTCGGCGAAGAGGTTGACCTGCTCCTGAGTGATCGTGCGCCACTCGGTCGGGCCGAACGTCTCGCCCACGGCCGCCTTGAGTTCCTGTACGTTCGCGAAGGTCCGCATGGTCCCGAACGCTATTGCGCGGGCGGGACGGCTGCCAAGTTGAGCACCCGGTACTCGTTGGCCCGCTCGCTCCAGTACATGGTCGAGCTGGGCTCGGCGGACATGAAGTTCCCCCACCAGATGCCGGGCCGGTCGTACGTGGCCAGCGTGCCGGTCCTCACGTCGTAGACCGCGCGGCCGGTCACCACGAAGCGGTCGAGGGCCGGGTAGTCGCTGAACCTGGGCACGAGACCGAGTCCCTGGGGCTCGGCCGCGGCGCTGCCGTCGACGCGCTGCAGGTACGTGCGCCCGCCCCGTACGCCCTGGCACCAGGACGGGCCGCAGCGCAGCCTCAAGGCGTCCAGGGGCGCGACGACGTCCTTGGTGGCGGGGCGGCCGGTCGACAGGTTCACGACCCTGGTCTGGCTCCGGTCCTCGAGGTCGGCGACGTCGCTCGCCCACGGCCATTTGACGAGGTGCAGGCCCTCGCTGCCCGGAAAGCGCTTGGGGGCGCCGCCCGCGAGCGGCATCCACCACACGCCGCCGGTCCGTTCCGACCAGATGATCCGGTCGCCGTCGAGGGCGATGCGCTCGATCCGGAGGTGCTCTCCCGTCATCGCGGCGACCTGTCGGGGCTCGCCGCCGGCGAGCGGGACCGTCCAGATCTCGCGCGCCTTCGTGCCGTCCTTCCGTACGGCGTTCACGTGCCAGGCGAGGTTCAGCCCGTCGAGCGCCGGCGGCTGGGGGCGGTAGGTCCTCATGTCTGGCGGCACCGATATGTCGGTGATCTCGCGGAACATCCGGGTGGTGGTGTCGTAGACCTCGATCGCGCGGATCGTGTCGGCCCCGGGCCCGGCGACGGCCAGGATCCGGGTGGCGTCGAGCGCGGTGACCGGGACGCGGCGCAGGCCGTCGGCCCGCAGAGTGGGCATCGTGACGACGGCCCGCGACCACACCCGCTCCAGGGGCACGGCCGTCGCCTGTGGGAAGGGCCGCGCCGCCGGGGGCGGCGCGGCGGCCTGCCGTCCGTTCGCCGCCATGACCGTGCCGGTCGCGAGTACGGCCGCCACCGCCGTCGCGACGGCCAGCCCCTGGGTACGCCGCCTCCGCCTGCGCCGCCGGTGCCCCTCCACCCCGGCGAGCAGCCCGCCCGGCTCCGGTGCGTGGTCCGCCGCGGTACGAAGCGTCTCGGTCAGGTCCTTCTCGGTCCTCATGCCCGTTCCCTCTCCAGCAGTGCCGGCCGGATCCTCAACGTGTGCAGCGCGCGCGACGCCTGGCTGCGAACGGTTCCGCGGGAGATGCCGAGGATGTCGGCGATCTCCTGGTCCGACAGGTCCTCGTAGTACCGCAGCACCAGGACCACCCGCTGCCTGCGCGGCTGCGTCGCCAGCTCCCGCCACAGCTCGCCGGAGGAGTGGCTGTCGGTGTACGCCCCCTCGGGCACCTCGTCCGTGAGCTGCTCCCTGCGCCGCCGGCGCCACCAGCTCACGTGCTGGCGGGTCATGATCGTGCGTACGTAGGACTCCGGGTTGTCCTTGTTGCGCACCTTGCGCCAGGTGTCGCCGAGCTTGAGCAGCGCCTCCTGCACGAGGTCGGCGGCGTCGTCGGGATTCCCGGTGAGCACATATCCGTACCGGAGCAGGGCGGCGCCACGCGCTTGCTCGAACTCCTCGAACTCCACAACTCCCAGACGCACGGGCGTCCCGGACTGTTGCAAAGATCTTTTACTCGAAACCATCGCATGCGTGTTCGAGTCCGCGCTACAGTTCTGGGTATCGAAATCGAACAAGGGTTCGGCCTGGTGAGAGGGGGTGTGTCCGATGACGATGCTTGCCACCGCCCCTGCTCGGACACGCCGTAGCACTTTCTTCCCAAATCTAAGACGGCCGCTATATCCGGCAATAAAGTCCGAGAGCGTGGACCCTGTGCGCAATCCTTACGCCCCCGGCGCCGGCCAGCGTCCGCCTGAGCTGGCCGGGCGCGACCGTGAGCTGCAGCAGTTCGAGGTGGTGCTGGAGCGGGTGGCCCGAGGCCGTCCCGAGCGCAGCATGGTCGTCACCGGCCTGCGCGGTGTCGGGAAGACCGTCCTGCTCAACACGTTCAAGTCCATGGCCATGCAGCGGCTGTGGGGCACGGGCAAGATCGAGGCCCGGCCCGACCAGTCGATCCGGCGTCCCGTGGCGGCCGCCCTCCACATGGCCATCCGCGAGCTGGCCCCCCGCCACCGCGCGCCCGAGCGCATCGAGGAGTTCCTCGGCGTGCTGAAGGCGTTCGCGATGCGCGACCCGGCCGCGGCCAAGGGCACGTCCCACTGGTCGCCCGGCATCGAGGTGCCCGCCAGCCGCGGGCGCGCCGACTCCGGCGACCTGGAGATCGACCTCACCGAGCTGTTCGTCGACGCGGCGAGCGTGGCGACCGACCTCGGCGTGGGCATCGCACTGTTCATCGACGAGATGCAGGACGTGCAGCCCGCCGACGTCTCCGCGCTCTGCGCCGCCTGTCACGAGTTGTCCCAGTCGGGTGGCCCGCTGATCGTGGTGGGCGCGGGGCTGCCGCACCTGCCGAGCGTGTTGTCGGCCAGCAAGAGCTATTCCGAACGGCTCTTCCGCTACGCGCGCATCGACAAGCTCGACCGTGAGGCGGCCGACATGGCGCTGATCCTTCCCGCGCGGGAGGAAGGGGTCGAGTTCACCCAGGATGCCCTCGACGCGCTCTACGAGGCCGCCGACGGCTATCCGTACTTCGTCCAGGCCTACGGCAAGGTCGCCTGGGACCTCGCGCCGCGCAGCCCGATCACCCTCGACGACGTCAAGGTCTCCGCGCCCGAGGCCGAGGAGGAGCTCGCCGTGGGCTTCTTCGGCAGCCGCTACGAGCGGGCCACCCCCGCCGAGCGCGACTACATGCACGCCATGGCGCAGATCGGCGACGAGCCGGTCGCCACCGCCGACGTGGCCGACGCCCTCGGGCGCAAGCCGTCCAGTCTCTCGCCCGCCCGCGACAGTCTCATCAAGAAAGGGCTCATCTACAGCGCCGAGCGCGGTCTGATCGCGTTCACGGTGCCGCACTTCGGAAGGTTCCTGCGGTCTCAACCCGTTTGAGCGCCGCCCCTAGACCTCTATTGGGCTGTCTAGTGGGGAAGCTAGACAGCCCAATAGAGCTGTACCGTCATGCCCGGCTAGCGAAATCTAGGGCTCTCTAGCGCTGGGCCGATACTGGCGTATATTCCGGCAGAGCGTCGCTGCCGTCGTTGGCGACCACCGCCACGCGCACCGCCGGGCGCCGTCCGCTCAGGTAGACCGCGAAGACCACGTCGTCCCGGTCGCGGCCGGTGAAGGCGAAGAAGCGCCAGCACAGTTCACGCCAGCTGTCGTACGGCTCCGTCGAGGCCAGCACCTCCTGATGCACCCGCCACGGGCCGCTGGACCTGAGCCTGGACAACATGACCTGCTCGGCGGGGCCGGGGCGCTGCTCGCAGGGGGCGCGGTACCGTACGCGGTCGAACAGCTCCTCGATCTCGGGGGAGAGCAGCACGAGGACGGCCACCCCCGCGGCCATGAGCCACGTCGGACGGCCCATCGCCGCCCAGCCCGACACCGGCGCGGCGACCGACAACGCCGACATCCCGGTCAGTACGACGGTCCGGCCGATCGAACGCATGCCGACCGGCGCCGAGCTGACCTCGCCGAAGCAGCCGCAGCCCGCGTCCGGCCGCCGCCTGCGCAGCTCGACCAGCACGTACGTGGACATCGCGAAGAAGCAGACCGTGCCCCACCTGAAGATCGGCGCGGTGGTGAGCAGCAGCCCGCCCGCGAGCACCAGCTCGCAGGCCGCGCAGACCAGCAGCGAGGGCGCCTGCATACGGCCGGGCATGAGCACGGCCGGGCCCAGCCTGGACAGGGCGCCCGGCTCCCCGCCCTTGCACACCGTGACGACCTTGGCGCCGGTGCCCAGGACCAGCAGCACGATCAGGATCGGCATCTGCGATTCGAGCACGCCCGTCACCCCAATCCGATCTGAGCGTTGAAGCAGCCTTTGACCAGTTCGCCGCCCAGCTCCACGAACGAGGCGGGCGACAGTTCGGCGACACGCCCGCGCGGCGAGGTGTCGCATTCGACGCAGCGGTCGCAGAACCGTCCGGCCAGGCAGCCGCAGGCGACCACCGGCAGGTTGGCGGCACGGTCCGCGCACATGTTCCTGACCTGGATCAGCGAGCCGATGGCGAGGTAGGGCAGACCGGCGCAGGACAGCCCCGCGTCGGGGCAGCCGGTGTCGACGCGCTCCAGCATCGGGTACGCCGCGCCGCGCTCCTCCTCGTCGAACGTGTCGGACCAGGTGGCCGTGCCGGAGATGCGCGACTGCATCCCGGCGTACGCGACCGGCGGGGCCGGCACCGCGCCCGACCGATAGGCGGGCTGCGAGGTCGCCGGCAGCAGCGCGAGGGCGGAGCCGTCGCGCCTGATGCCGATCGCGTCGAACAGGTAACCCGGCTCGAACTTCGGATGTCGCACCTGCAGCCGCCCCGTGGCCGGGTAGGGGATGACGATCGTCCGGTGGCCGCGGTGTGAGCCGCAGTCGAGCTCGACCGTCAGCTCCTTACGCCCCTCGATCGACAGGATCGTCCCGGTGAGCCGGGTGGTGTCGGCCCAGATCCGTTCGACCACGCGGCCGTCGCGCAGCGTGCGCATGAGCACCATGGAGCCCACCGGGAGGTCGGCGGGCGCGATCTCCGCGCCGTGCCAGGCCGTGGCCCAGGGGGCGATCACGAGCCGTTCCTCGGCGCCTTCGGGGGTCTCGACGGTGATGAGATGTGGACTGACGTCAAGGATCTCGCCGGCGACGGCGCGCAACGGCTGGCCGTCGGCCGGGTCGGGGCCGGCGATGCCGGGGTCGCGGCCAAGCGCGGCCGCCGCGAGCACCCTGCGGCGCTCGACGTTCGGATAGCCCATCCGCCCTCCCTCGTCAGGTACTAGGTTCACATGACTCCGGAGCGCGTCGTGCCGCGGCGAACAGATGAGAGCAAAATACGCATCCCCGGGGAAGGTAGTTGACATCCGCCTTCGAACATTCCGCCACCGACCTTGACTGACCTTTGTCTTCGTCGGACCGAAACCTGGATTGTGGTTCGGGCACAAAAGGGCATCAGGCTGCGATTCTGGCCACGATGCAGACCACCGGGTGGGAAGAGGAGTTCCGCGAGTACGTCATGGCTCGCGGTCCCGCGCTGCTGCGCGCCGCCCGTCAGCTCACCGGGCATCCGCTCGACGCGGAGGACCTGTTGCAGAGCGCGCTGGCCAAGACGTACCTGGCGTGGGGGAAGATCGAGGACCGGGGTGCGCTGGACGGGTACGTCCGCCGGGCCATGGTCAACATCAACATCTCGCAGTGGCGGCGGCGCAAGCTGGAGGAGTATCCGTCGGACGAGCTGCCCGAGGTGGCCACGGCGGACACCACGGACACGACGGTGTGCGGCGAGGTGCACGAGCTGCTGGATAAGGCGCTGGAGGAGCTGCCGGAGCGCATGCGGGCCGCGATCGTGCTGCGTTACTACGAGGACATGACCGAGCCGGAGATCGCCAGGACGCTCGGGATCAGCGTCGGCACGGTCAAAAGCACGGTGTCGCGCGCGATGGCCAAGCTCAGGGGGGCCCTGGGGATCTCCTCGTAGCCTCAGTGGAGGGCGGGGGTGGTCTCCTCGGCGCCGGCCGTCGCGCAGGGGCGTACGACCTCTCTGATCTTGCGGAGCGCGCGCAGGAACGCGGCGAGCTCGTCTTCGCTGAGGAGCCCGGTGAAGCTGTCCTCGATGTCCTGGAGGTGCTGGGGCAGGACGCTCGCCAGCCGCTCGCGTCCCTCGTCGGTGAGCGCGGCGTAGGAGGCCCGGCGGTCGGTGGCACACGCCTGCCTGGTCACCAGGCCCTCCCGTTCGAGCCGGTCGACGACCCTGGTCACCCCGCTCGTGGACAGGCCGGTCTGCGCGGCCAGGTCGGTCATCCGCAACGCCTGCCGCGGCGATCTGGCCAGGCGGATCACCGTCTCGAAGTCGATGCCCGACAACCCCGCCGTGCTGAACACGGGTTGCATCCGGGCCGTCAGACCTGCGTGAACCTCGGCGAGCAGGCCCATCGCCGTCAGCCTGGGGTCATCGATGTGCTTCACGTCCATAGCTTAACCGACGTTAGTTGACTTGCGGAATATTCCTCGTGTAGACATTTGTTGCCGCAGACATCCGCACAGCAACGTTCCCAAGGAGAACCCGATGAGCACTCGCACGTGGGAGTCCCTGACCATCCCCGCCGCCGGCACGTACAACCTCGACGTGGCCCACACCCGCATCGGGTTCGTGGTCAAGCACATGATGGTGAGCAAGGTCCGCGGCAGCTTCGGCGCCTTCAGCGGCTCCGTGACGATCGCGGAGAACCCGCTGGAGTCCACGGCCGAGCTGACGATCCAGACCGCCAGCATCGACACCGGCGTGGGCGACCGCGACGGCCACCTGCGCAGCGACGACTTCCTCGCCGTGGACAAGTACCCCGAGATCACCTTCCGCAGCACCCGCGTGGTCGGCCACTCGGGCGACGAGTTCACCGTCGTCGGCGACCTGACGATCCGCGAGGTCACCAAGCAGGTCGAGCTCACCGTCGAGTACGGCGGCGCCGGCACCAACCCGTGGGGCGCCGCGGTATGGGGCTTCTCCATCAACACCGAGTTCGACCGCGAGGAGTTCGGCCTGACCTGGAACCAGACCCTGGAGGCCGGCGGTGTGCTCGTGGGCAAGAAGGTCAAGATTGAGATCGAGGGCGAGGCGAACCCCGCCTGAGGCCGGTTTTCCACAGCCCGGAAGCCCGTCCTAGCATGGGGCGGGCTTCATCCACAGCCGGTTACCCACAGGCTGTTGATAACTCTTGGTGAAGGCGCGGCGCGGAACCGCTTTGCTGCCTCGCCAGAAGGCCGGTACGCTGTGCTGAGCCGCAATGGCTTCCAGGAGGATTCGCCTAGTCAGGTCTATGGCGCCGCACTGCTAATGCGGTTTGGTGGCAACACCATCCGGGGTTCAAATCCCCGATCCTCCGCAGGTGAAAGGCCCTCTCCCCGAGTGCGGGGGGAGGGCCTTTCGATCTTCCGGGGCGTCATAGTTGCAACGGCTATCCCCAGAGAGCCGAAGCGGGTCGTTCCCCGGCATCACGCATCAGCGGTGTGGATACGTGGGTGTACCGCTCAGTGGTCGTCACGCGGGTGTGGCCGAGGACCTGTTGAACGACGCGGATGTTCACACCTTGCTCGATGAGGAGTGTCGCGGCGGTGCGGCGGGCGTCATGGACTCGGACGTCCCGGACGCCGGCCTGCTGAAGGATGGACTTCCAGATCTTCCAGTCCTCAGTTGGACTCTGGGTCGCCACTGCTCACCGAAGCTGACCTTCGTCCCAAAGCCACATCACCGGAGCGTCGACCTGACTCAGCAGGAGGTGGTCGTCTCGGCTACGCAGGAATCGGTGCCCGGTCCGCCGTTAGCGGTGTCGGTGCCCGGCCCGCCCAGGATCCGGTCGTTGCCGGCTTCGCCGTCGAGGGTGTCGTTGCCGTCGTCGCCGCTGATGTCGTCGTCGCCGTTGCCGCCGAAGACGGTGTCGTTGCCGGCGCCGGCGGAGATCCGGTCGTTGCCCGCGAAGGAGAGGATGACGTCGTCGCCGCCCAGCGCGGCTATACGGTCGGCGAACGGTGACCCGCAGATGACATCGGCGCCCGAGGTGCCGACGATGGTCTGCCCCGAGGTGGCGGTGCGCCGGTCGATGGTGCAGCCCGGTCCGTTTTGGAGCGTCCCGTCGACACTGCTGGTGTTGAAGAAGCCGCTGCCGGTCTCTGCGGGGTTGTTGGCGAGGACCAGGCCCGTTTCCACGTTCAGCGCGCGGGTTGCGCCCTGCGCCGACGCCACGTCGTCGTGAAGCAGGATCCGGTCGGAGAAGAGGTACGAGTCGTCGTGTGGCCCCAAGATCTGCGAGCGAACCGACTGAGCCGGGACGGGAGCACCGAGGAAGTCGTAGCTTGCGCTCTGCGTCGCGCTCATCCCTGCTTGGTCCATGAGCGCGTAGCCCTGGTAGGAGAACTTGGCGGTGGAAAGCGAGCTCCCCGGCGGCGTATGCACGTTCAGCGAGAGCGTGCATTCCTTATCCGAAGCATCACCACCAGGTTCGATGATCGTCTCGTATGAGCTGAATGTAACGGTGAACGACTTCCCGTCGGGGCTGATCGCCGCCTCCCATGTCCCGGGTGGGCACCCGTTTCCGTTCGCACTGACGCTCGAGATGTATGCCTCGGCCGGGTTGGGGGCAGAGGATGCCGCGACCGCGGGCGTCATGACTGCTGCGGTGAGGACGGCGGCGGCGGCGAGTGTACGTGCGGCCAGCTTGGGGAGTGTGTTGCGCATGATGAATGGCATGGGGCATTCCTTTCCGTGGTGAGCATTCCCAGCGAGAACGTCAGGCAATTTACCGAGGCTCGTTGGCCTGTGTCAGATCGAGCTCGTGAATGGTGTTGCGGTAGCGCGGATGCCGGAGTTGTTCTTTTTTGCATCCATCCACACCGCTGCAATAGCGCGATGAGGGATATACCCCAGTGTCAAGAATGATAGACGCACGCACATTTATGAGCGGGCAAATAGTCAGCAAGGAGCAAAAGGAAAGAGCGTCCTTGATGTCCAAATATCCGCCATTATAATGGATATTATCCTGACGCGTAGCTCTCGAAGATTCCGATTTGCGCAGATATGTCATTATTTCGAGAGTCTGGCCCCTCGCGCGGCGGTGGGGCCGGAGGGCGGCAACCGCAGCAGCAACCGCGCCATATTCGGGCGACCTTGAGCGGCCGTTAACGACCCCTGCGAGCAGCGCAAACGACCTGTAGCGATCTCGCTGCCGAGATTTCATGGCTCTGGGGTTTCCGCGCCGGACTCGGCGTCGGCCTGGGGAGACGGTATCCCACTGCTCGGCTTCGTCTCCCCTCGACGCACAAGCTCGGGCTCGTCGGAGAGCCGCTTTGGCTTGCCGGCAGTCTTTAATGGCTGTGCGACTTCTGCGGCACGCCCACCGTCCTCAGCCCGGCAGGCGACGGCGTGGTCATGGATGTCAGGAGCGCCGACGGCCCTGGCGGCCATGCCATCGTCACGCACCGAGAATGTCTGAGAAGCCGTCTCCATGAGTCGAGCAGCGAGCACGCGCGTGTCGAATCGGTAGGTCGGCGATGGAGCGATGGTTACATTGATGTCCGTCACTCCGCGCTTGGCGATCAGGCGGCGGTGGGGGCTGGTCTAGTTGCAGTTCTAGTTGCAATCCCATCTCGTACATAGCCGTCCCAGGGAGACCAGCGCGGCCAGGTGGTCCAGGTGGAACCAATAGGGACACCCAAGACCCGAGCTGCTAATGCGGTTTGGTGGCAACACCATCCGGGGTTCAAATCCCCGATCCTCCGCAGGTGAAAGGCCCTCTCCCCGAACTCGGGGGGAGGGCCTTTCGATCTTTCCGGGCGTCGAAGTTGCAACGGCTACGGATTTCCCCAGAGTGCGGAGGCCAGGCGCTCGCCTGCATCGCGTATCACGCGGCGGCACCGCACGCCGCCCCCGCCGTACCAACCGAACGCTCCGACCGGGGTTGCCGCGCCGCTGCACAGATGCAGCCCTACGATCGCCACTGCATGGCTGGACGCCGTACGTGCTTGGGGCGATCGGTGAGCCAGGGTGAGGCACGAACCCTGGCTCACCGGAAAAGCGGGCAATGCCCCGAGGAGTAATGGGCTTTGAGGTTGAGCCTCGGTGTCTACCTGCCGTTGTCGATCGTGGCGATGCCGCCGGTGTCGCTGGCTGGTTTGAGTTGGGTCGTGGACTCCTCGGACAGGTGGCGGTGCTCGCGTGACTGCCGCTCGTTGTGCATGTCCGGTCGCTGGGTCAGCGGTGTCGCCGGTACTGCAGATACATGATCCCGTTGCTGGACGCGGTGCTGGAGACCAGGTCGAGCTGGTAAGACTTGGGGACGCCGTCGAACAGCCGGGTGCCCTCACCCGCGACGTAGGGGAACATGCTCAGCTGGAGCTCGTCGATCAGGTCGAGCCGCATGAGCGACCGCCAGAGGCTGACGCCGCCCCAGACCACGATGTGACCGTCGCCGCCCAGCCTGAGCTTGTCGATCTCTTCTGCCGTGTCACCAGCGGCGATGGTGGTGTTGGCCCAGTCAGCCGTCTTCAGGGTGCGGGAGAAGACGACCTTGCGCCCTGCGTTCAGGATGTCGGCGAACGGGTGGTCGGTGGACGTTGTCATGCCCACGGCGATGCCCTCGTAGGCGGTGCGGCCCATGATGTGCGCGTACGCGCTCTGGAGAAAGTCGAGGTGCGCCGGGGCGTCGGGCTGACGGTTTTCGGGCAGGTCGAAGCAGAACTTCCAAAACTCGGTGCCCTCGTCGGCGAGAAGGCCGTCGAGGGAGTAGTTGAACACTGTCGCTATCAGCTTCCGCATGATCAGAACTCCGTGGGTTCGGGTCGTCTGGGGACCGTGCTTGGCCAGGGGGACGTGTCCCGGGCCGCAGCGCTCGTTTGGCCGCGGCGTCTGTGGCCTGTCGCTGATGCTTTAGACGACACTGCCGCCCGGAAGTCATCGGTCCCCGGTCTACTGGCTGGATGCGCGGTCAGGTACCGGGGTGTCTTGGAGCAGTGCGCGCGTCCGCACGGGTCAGGAGCGGTTGCAGTTCGGGTTGCGGTTGGCCCGTCAGTCCAGAGGGCGGAGTCCATGCGGTCGCCGGCGTCCTTCATCTGGAGGGGCGCGACGTGCGTGGTGTGATCTTTCCGGCGGTCCTTCGCCTCTTCGTGCTCGGTGTCTTGGGTCTCGCGGTGTGCCTTGAGGTGGGCGTGGGGGTTCGGGCGGCCGTTGAGCGAGGACCAGGCCGCTGCCCGTTTGTTTGGGGCACTTGTCCACGTGGCCGGTGCAGTCCTTCAGGCGTGGCCGGCTTGCGGCTCGGCCGAGGGCCGTGGATTTGTCGGAGTACGTCACCGGGTTGTCCGCGTGTGATTGGACACCGGGCGGTTTCCGCGCCGGATGCGTGCCGGAACGGGCGGGGATTGGCGGTGTCTCACAGGGACCCGCGGTCGGTCTGCGCCCTGACCTGCCTCCCCGGGTTCCCTGGCTCGGAGAGGCAGGACCGGTGGCCGAGTCCCAAGCTGACAGCGCGGCCGTGAGGTGCGGCGATCTGTGCTCGACGCCCTTGACCTACCTGCGAAGGTGCTCAGAACTGGGCGTTGGTCATCGTGAACCAGGTCGGAGCGAATGCCAGCAGGGCCAGTGCGACCACGACCGCGAACGACTTGAGTACGCGTGAGGTGGTGATGATCGAGGGTGCGATGGGCCTCAGCTTCCATCGTCCGACCGCGATGAACGCCGCGACGCCTCCCAGCAGGAGATTCGCCGGCACCAATTCGTATTCGCCGCGCATGATGTGAAAACCGGCCGCGAGGATCATCGTCAGCGTCAGGCCGGCGGCGGCGAGTGGCGCCAGGTTCGGCCTGACTCCCGTCATCGCCGGAAGGATCAGGCCGATGCCGCCAAGCACCTCAAGGATCCCGATGAGGACGATCAGGGACTGTGGCACTGCCGCGTACCAAGCCACGGCCTGGGGTGCCGTCGCATACAGGGCGTCGTCGTACAGCAGCACCTTGCCGAAACCGCTTCCGGCGAAGAAGAAGCCCCACAACGCTTGAAGTGACCAAAGTGCGCCGTTGAGCGTGAACCGCATTCCGCGTCCCTTGGGCTGCTGCTCGACGTCCTCAACGGGGAGGTGGTTCTCGCTGACGTGCTGGTTCATGCCCTGTCACTGCCTTTTCTCATCGGGTTGGCCGGGGAAACTCGGTGGCTTTGTTTGTTGCGTCACTCGTACGTGGTGATCGGTACGTGGTGACAGGGCTCATCGGACCATGGCGGCGAGGTCGCACGCATGGTCCGTGGGACAGTGTGGGACACGTGAGGCGCGGTCCAGCTGCGAAAACAGAAGTTCTGCCGCCACCGTGGGATGGGACGGTCGCCGTGGTGCGGGCATTGAGCGTCCAAGAGCGGGAGCCCCTTGAGGGTCGTGCTCGCTCGCGCTCTTGGAGTGCGGTGAAAGGGCCGCAGAGCACCAGGAGTGGTGGACGGTGCGGACATGCGTCTGCACGCGCCGGAGGATGTCGCGATCTACTACAACCAGGTCCGGCGGGAAGAAGTGGAACCACTGGCGGAACAAGGGAGCCTTCCTCTGGACACAGAACCTGGTGGACGCCCTCAATCCGAAGTTCTTGCAACTGATCTCCGGCAACGCCGAGAAGGTGCCCACGAAGGACAGATACGACGGCGTCCTCACTGTTCGCCATGACGGCTCGGTTGAGGTCGGCCTCCTCGGCTCTGCCAGGCCGGGATCTATTACGGAGAACGAATGGGGGACTGGTCAGGAGGCCGCATCACGTGGAAGCTCTGGCTCGGCCCGGACAACCTGCCCAGGCGCTTCCAGGCCGAGACTGTCTACGAGCCCCATGGCCCGGATCAGAAAGCTGACGCTGTGAGGATCAACGTCCTCTACAAAGGCTGGGGAACGCCTGTGCACATCACCGCCCCTTCCAGGAAGCTCGTGGTGGAGGCTGAATGAGCCCACCGTCGCGGGGCAACGGAGTCCGCACGCGCAGTGACCTTTGAGCACCTGGAACGCTCATGAAATGCAAGGAACTTGTTTATCTGATCCATGGCCGGCTTCGTTCGGAGCACCCGCGGACCTTGAGCTGACGCGTGGTTGCGCCGACTAATCGTCGGTGGCGATGGCGAAGGGGGCTTGGAAATCGAGGGGGCCATCGACTTCCACGGTCCGCGTGACGCTCGCGGTCGGCCTCAGGCCCGGGACGTGGTCGAGGATCGTGTCTTCTGCTGAGACATGCATGAGCTGGTAGACAGCACTGTCCACGGTCCGTACGTCGAACTCGGCGTCGTCTTCGACGGCGTCCGGCATTATTCGCAGATACGCCGCTCGGCCGGCAGCCATCAGGGCCTCTCGGTCCGTGATGGCGAAGTCGTGGCGCATGAGTACGGCGATCCGATCGGTGAACTCCGGGTACTCGGGGTGCGCGGGGTGGACGTCGTCGTCACCGTCGTCGGTGGAGGGTTCGAACGATGGGTACGTCCCGGTGAGGTCGTGCTGGGCTTCGCGGAGACGGTGAGCCGCTGCCGAGAGCAGGTCGTTCAGTTCGAAGATCGCCGGTTTCTCACGTTGTCGGCCTTCGAACTCGCACAGGGTTTCGGCGTGCCGCAGCACTGCGTCCGCGAATGCCTCGGCTTCTTCGCGCAGCCGCTTTCGGGCCTCGTCGGAGAACTGCTCCACCGGTGCGTGAGGGGTGTCGCTCACTCTCGTGGGATCTCTTTCTCGTGGGCATGGGCCGCCGTCGGCCTCGGGTGAGGTGATCATGCCTGAGGTTGGTGGTGGGTCGTGACCATGCTGACGGCCCAGCGGAGCAGGGAGGCGGAGGGCTGGCGGCCTGGGGGGTGGCCCTGCGGATGGGCCGCAGGGCGCGCGGGGTCAGTCTTGGAGGACTGACAGGACGTTTCCCGCCGGGTCGGTGAACCAGGCGATCAGTGGGCCGCCGCCGCGGAAGATGCCCTTCTCGTCGGTCTTCAGGTTGTCGTACCGCTGGAAGCGCACGCCGCGGGCCGTCAGCTCGTCCACGGCCTTGTCGATGTTCTCGACCGGGAAGTTGAGGATGGTGAAGGTGGCGGGGACGTGGTCGGGTTTGGGGTAGATCAGGATGTTGGTGCCGCCGGCGATGTGCAGGGTCAGCAGGCCGTGCGACTCCGACACCTCCAGGCCCAGGGTGTCGCCGTAGAACGCCTTCGCGGCGGCCAGGTCGTTGACGGAGAACCCGCTGAACGCCTTCGTCCCGCTGAACAACTTGGACATCGTCACATCGCCTTCCGGTGTTCTTCGCTGAGCTGGATGATCTGGACGTAGTTGCCGTCGGGGTCGATCGCCGTGGCGAACAGGCTGCCGTCGCGGTCCTCCAGCTCGGCCAGCCATGACACGCCCGCCTCCTCCATCCGGGCGGCGATCGCGCGCGCGTCGGGGACGTCGAAGTTGAGTATCACCCGTCCGGGCTCGGGATTCTTGTCCGCCACGTCCGCCCGCGTGTCGATAATCAGGTGGAAGTCGCCGAACGTCAGCACGCCGTAGTGGGTGACGTCGGTGTCGGACTCGGGGTCGAGCACGGTGGCGTACCAGGTGCGCAGGCGTGCGGGGTTGGTGCTGGACAGGAGCAGGCTGTTCAGGTTGGGGCGCGTCATCGCTGCCTTCCTGCGGTCGGAGCGGTCGGGTACGGAAGGACCCGCTGTCGGAAGGACAGACTCGACCGGAGGCGGCAACTCATCGGTGCGGGACGAAACCGGGACAAAATCGGTGCCCACGAACAAGCGCAGGCGGAAAGGGTCAGGCCGTGCGCAGGGTCAGTCCGTACGCGCTGAGGATCTCGTTGACCGGCTGATAGTACGTCGTGCCGCCCGAGCTGCAGTTCCCCGAGCCGCCCGAGGTCACCCCCTGGGCCTGCCCGCCGGAGATGAACGGACCACCGGAGTCGCCGGGTTCGCCGCACACATTGGTACGGGTCAGCCCGTAGACGGTCCCCTGGGCGTACGTGATCGTGGCGTTGTGCTGCTGGATCGTGCCGCAGTGCCAGCCGGTGGTCGGGCCGGACCGGCAGACCGACGAGCCGATCGGCGCCTGTACCGAGCCGCGCACGGTCACCAGCGTGCCGCCGGCCCCGCGCACGTACGGCTGCGCGGTGTACCCGGGGGTGGCGACCCACGCGTAGTCGTTGCCGGGGAAGGAGGAGCCCTGGAAGGTGCCGGACGGGGACTTGACCAGGTCGCCGGTCCGCCCGCAGTGGCCCGCGGTGACGAAGCCGGGGACGCTGCCCTTGGTGACCGAGAAGCCGATCGTGCAGCGCGTCGAGCCGACGTAGAAGGGGTCGCCGCCGATGATGTCGGCGTAGGTCCGGGGCAGCTCGGCGGGCGGCGAGACCGCGATGACCGTGCTGCGGGCCGCCGCGGCCAGGGATCCGGCGACCAGGGATCGGGCGGTCAGGGCTTCGGCGGCCAGGGTTTCGGCGGCCGGTGACGGCGCCTGGAGGACGACCCGGTTCGTCCGTACGTCGACGTACCAGAGGGCGGGGCCGGTCGGGACGCGGCGGGCCGCTCGGTCGAGGCGGCGGACGACGTCCTCCAGCTCCGACAGCGAGTGCCGGACGAGGACCGGGCGCGCGCCCCGCGCCGAGACGGCGGCGGCCCCGGCGGGGTCGGTGGTGGCGACGACGAGGGCGGAGGCGTCCTCGGTCAGCCACGATCCGGCGTAGGAGTCGCCGAGCGAGGCGGCCAGTTCGGACTCAAGGGTGGCGGCATGCCGCTCGCTCGCGAGCCGGGCGACCACCTGGGACTCCGAGAGGCCGAGGTCGCGTGAGAGTGCCTCGATCACGGGGTCGGTTGCCGGGTGGCCGGGGGGGGGCCAGGCAGGCGGCCACGAAGGTGACGCCTGCCACTGCACAGCGAAACATGCCGCCGCTCCTCGATGGGGGGTTCTGCCAACGTAACGGCTGCCAGGAAAATGAGGAGATACCAACTATTTCCTATTACGGCGATATGCCCTGTTTTCCGGCCACGGGCCTCAAATGGAGATTTCTCGCCCTAAAGTAGTTACCAGAGGTATGTCGGTATCGTATTGGGCCTGGAGGTGTTCTCTATGGGTAATGGTGTTCGTCATTTCGCCGGGGCCGGAGTGGGAGTGGCCGCGATCCCGCTGATCGCGGCCGGTCTTCTGTACGGCCCCCGCACGACCCCGTCCGGCGTGGACTGGGCGGCCGCCGCGGCACTCGCCGGAACGGCGGTCCTCATCGGCGTCCTGGCCGGTTCCCGGATTTCCCCGGTCGCCTCGCTGCTGCCCGGTCTCGCTTTCTCGGCGCTGGCCGGGGCCACGATCGTGCGGGTCGTCACGGGAGGCGACCGGAGAATGGGATTCGACCTGGTGCCCGCCGATTATCTGGACGCGTACGCGGCATTGCTGAATACCTGGTCTTTCGTGATCGGCGGCATTCTGCTGACCGCTTCCGTGTTCCCGTCCCGCTGGCGGGCGCGCCAGGGCAAGGCGCCGGCTCCCGAAGGGGAGGAGCCGCCGCCGCTGCCCAAGCGCGTCCCGTTCGCGTCGAAGCGGATCACATCGGCGCGACCCGCTCCCGGGCCAGCCACAGGGCGATGACCAGGTACGGCAGGACCAGCAGGGCGAACGTCGTCCCATGGGAGAGGAACGGCGAGCCCGCGCCGTAGGCGGTGTAGACGGCCAGCGTGACCACGTTCGTCCCCAGTCCGGCCACCGAGGTCACGGTGGCCCGCTGGGCGCCCGTGACACGCTCCTGCAACCGCGCGTCGGCCACCACGCCGGCCATCTGGAACGCCCCGAACGACAGGGCGACCAGCAGGAACCCGGCCGGATGCCGGACCAGCGCGCCCGCCGCCATGGCCGGCGCCGCCAGCGCCAGGACCAGCGCGAACGGCCGCTCGGCCAGCCGCTGGGCCGGCCCCGACAGCAGTCCGCCCGCCGAGGCCCCGACCCAGACGGCCAGGACGAGCAGGGGCACGGCCGTCTTCGGCACGCCGGTCTCGGCGGCCAGGAAGGGGACGTACTCCTCCAGCGCTCCCCAGATCGCCGTCACCACGGAGATCAGGACGAGCGCCTGGAGCACGTTCCGGTCGGTCCTGGCCTCGGCGACACCGGCCCGCAGGATCGCGAGATAGCCGCCGTCCGAATCGGTGGACGGCGTGCGGCGTTCGGGCAGGGTCAGCGCCGTGGCCGCGCACAGCAGGCAGGAGAGCACACTGGCCGCCCCGACTGCGGGGTAGCCACCGAGTGCGAAGACGGGCGTGGCGAGGGCGATCGCCGAGGCGGCGGCGACGATGCCGATCGAGTGGGCCCTGCCCATGATCACGGCGTAGCGGCTGCGCAGGCCGCGGCGGTCGAGCTCCTCGTACGCGAGCGCCTCGAAGGCGCCCGAGACGAGCGCGCCCTCGGCCCCCCACAACACGAAGCCCAGCGCGAAGGCCCAGTAGGACGGGAAGAGCACCCACAACGCGAAGCCCGTGCCGGCCAGCAGCGGGCCCAGGCACAACAACAGGCGGCGGGACACCGCGTCGGCCCAGGCGCCGGAGGGGACCTCCAGCACCATGCCGGTCACGGACCAGATGACGAACAACGAGGACGTCTCGGCCACCGAGAGCCCGGAGTCGGTGAACAGCAGCGTGTACACCGGGTAGAGCAGGACGAACTCGCCGAGGAACGTGTAGACGTAAAGCTTGGGGACGAACATGCGGCCCTCTCGGAAGAGGCGGACAGGGACTCCGTCTGGTGCTCGGCACCCTGGAGGCCCGCGCGCGCGTCTGCCGCGTCGGCCGCTGGTGGTTCATCAATGTCGCCAGTGCATGCCCGGGAGTCTAACCTCCGGCCCGCCTCCGGCGCTCGCCCGTATTCGCTAGGCGGACCTGGCCG
Organism: Nonomuraea spiralis; assembly: GCF_014648435.1. Classification (GTDB taxonomy): domain Bacteria; phylum Actinomycetota; class Actinomycetes; order Streptosporangiales; family Streptosporangiaceae; genus Nonomuraea; species Nonomuraea spiralis. The sequence continues at coordinate 226,648 of NZ_BMRC01000004.1, read as the reverse complement.
GCTCCTCGGGCAGCGGGATCCACTTGTGCGCCCACGTGACCAGCTCGTCGAGCACCGGCCGCAGCTCCTGGCTCATCTCCGTCAGGTGGTACTCGACCCGCACCGGCGACGTGGGCAGCACGCGCCGCTCGACGAGCCCGGCGGACTCCAGCTCGCGCAGCCGGCGGGCGAGCATCGTGTCGTTGATGCCCGGGATGGCCGCCTTGAGATCGGCGTAGCGGTGGGCGCCCTTGAAGATCATGTGGATCACCGCGCCCGACCAGCGGGCGCCGATCAGTTCGAGGGCGACGTGGAACCGGACGCAGACCGAATGGGGGCTCACGGAGCCGATCCTACATTTGCTAAGAAATGTTTAGCTACTCAATAATGTTGAGGTATCAACTACCTGAGGGAGGACCCCATGGACAAGCCCGTCCTGCAGATCATCGTCGCCAGCACCCGTCCCGGCCGCGCCGGACGCGAGGTCGCCGAGTGGTTCCGGGAACGGGCCGTCGCGGCCGGCCACTTCGACGTCGAGCTGGTCGACCTCGCCGAGGTGGGCCTGCCGTTCCTCGACGAGCCGAACCACCCCAAGCTCAAGCAGTACGTGAACGCGCACACCAAGGAGTGGAGCGCCACCGTGGACCGGGGCGACGCGTTCGTGTTCGTGACCCCGGAGTACAACCACAGCTTCACGGCCGTGCTGAAGAACGCCCTGGACTTCCTGCACCACGAGTGGCAGCACAAGGCGGCCGGATTCGTCAGCTACGGCGGGATCTCCGGCGGCACCCGGGCGGTGAACGGCCTGCGCCAGGTCGTCAGCACGCTGAAGATGATCCCCGTGGTCGAGGCCGTCAACATCCCCTTCTACCAGCAGTTCATCGCCGAGGACGGCACCGTGGCGCCCAACGACGTGATGATCGCCGCCGCCGACGCCATGCTCGCCGAGCTGGCCAAGCTCACCGGCGCGCTGCGTCCCATGCGGCTGGCCCACGCCTGAGCTACGCTGCCGGTCGTGACGCTGGCAGTGGATGTGGTGGTCCGTTACCGCAAGGCGGTGACGTACGGCGTGCACGCGGTGCTCGCCGCCCTGGAGACCTCGGGCGTGGAGCACCGGCAGCTGCTCGGCGTCACCCCCGAGGAGACGGCGGCCCACATCGCGGCCAGCCGGGCCGACCGGGTGCTCGTGCTCTGGTCGTTCTACTCGCCCGACGCCGAGGCCATGGCCGCCGAGCTCGCCACGGTCAGGTCGCTCAGCGACGGCCGGGGGCTGCACATCGCCGGCGGGGTGCACGCCACGGCCGAGCCGCAGCAGGTCATCGACGCCGGCTGGGACCTGGCGGCGATCGGCGAGGGCGAGTCCACGATCATCGCCCTGGTCGAGGCGCTGCGGCGGGGCGAGCCGCTGACCACCGTGCCCGGCCTGGCGGTCAAGGACGGCGACGGCGTCGCGCTCAGGACGCGGCCCGCCCCGCAGCTCCCGCTCGACGCGTTCCCGTCGTTCGTGGGCCGGAAGGGGCCCATCGAGATCACGCGGGGGTGCCGGTACACGTGCCGGTTCTGTCAGACGCCGTTCATGTTCGGCGGCCAGTTCCGCCACCGGTCGGTGGCGAGCGTGCGCGCGCACGTCAGGGGCATGGTCGAGCAGGGGCTGCGGGACGTGCGCTTCATCACGCCGACCTCGCTCTCCTACGGCTCGCCGGGCCCCGACCCCGATCTCGGCGCGGTGGAGGAACTGCTGGCGGGGGTCAAGGAGGAGCTGCCGCCGCACGGCCGGGTGTTCTTCGGCAGCTTCCCGTCCGAGGTGCGGCCCGAGCACGTCACGCCCGAGGCCATGCGGCTGCTCAGGCGGTACGTGGCCAACGACAACCTGATCATCGGCGCCCAGTCGGGATCCGACCGGGTGCTGGCCGCCTCAGGACGCGGCCACGACACCTCGCCCGTACGCGACGCCGTCAGGATCGCCGTCGAGCACGGCTTCAGGGCGAACGTCGACTTCATCTTCGGCATGCCCGGCGAGTCGGAGGAGGACCAGCGGCAGTCGCTCGCGCTGGCCGCCGACCTGGCCGAGCTGGGCGCCCGCATCCACACCCACACGTTCATGCCGCTGCCCGGCACGCCCTGGCGGGACGCCGAGCCAGCGTTCATCCCGCTCACGACCATGCGCGAGCTCGACCGGCTGGCCCAGCGCGGCGACGCCTACGGACACTGGCGCAGGCAGGCCGAGCACTCGGCCCGGCTGGCCGAGACGGCCAAGTCCTACCCGCGCCGCACCCGCCGCCGCCGGACGGGCTGACCGGCAGTACGGGCCGGCCGGCGCAGTACGGGCTTGACCGGCCGCAGTACGGGCCGGCTAGTCGTCGTCGGTGAGCCGGTCGAGCACGCGGGTGATCGAGTCGCCGATCGGCCGCAGCACCTCGCCGAGCGCCTCGGCGATCGGCGTGAAGAGCTCCGTCACCTCGTGCAGCAGGTCGGGCGACTTGTGCTCGGGAGGCGCCCAGCGCATGGCGTCGGCGCTCAGCGTCTCCCACTCGTCCACGACGCCGTCGATGGCGTCGAGAACGTGATCCGGATCGTTTGGCATGACCTTCTCCGGAACGGTCGGGTCGGATACCTGCCACGGTACCGTCAGGCCGGGATCGACACCCCGACCCCGCCGCGGGTGCCGGCGCCGTACCGCTCCTTGTCGGCGGCCAGGTCGAGCGGGCGGATGGCGGCCCTGGCGGCCAGGGTCTCGTCGGTGATCAGCGATGCGGGGACCAGCCAGGAGACCTCGAACTCCAGCCCGTCGGGGTCCTTGGCGTACAGCGCCTTGGTGGTGCCGTGGTCGGAGGCACCGACGAGGGAGCCCAGCTCGCTCAGCGTGATCGCGATGCGTTCCAGCTCGTCCAGCGTGTCGACCTCCCACGCCAGGTGGTAGAGCCCGACGGCGGTGCGCCCGGCGGTCGAGGGGCCCGCGTTCTCGCCGATCTCGAACAGCCCGAGGTCGTGGTCGTTGCTGGAGCCCGGGGCCTGGAGGAACGCGGCGCCGCGCATGCCCATGACCACCTCGAAACCGAGCGCCTCCCGGTAGAAGGCCACGCTGCGCTCCACGTCACGGACGTAGAGGACCGCGTGGTTGAGCCTGTGGACCGGCATGGTCGTCCCCTTTCACCTGATTGTTCCGGGTCGAGTATATGAGAGTTCAACTAAAATGAGACGGTGACCCGATGGCTGGATCCGGACGAGCAGCAGACCTGGCGCGACTTCCTGGCCACGAGCCAGCTCATCAACGAGGCGCTGGACCGGCAGCTCCAGCGCGAGGCGGGCATGCCGCACACGTACTACATGATCCTGGTGGCGCTGTCGGAGGCCCCTGAGCGGACGATGCGCATGAGCGAGCTGGCCGCCCGGGCCCAGAGCTCCCAGAGCCGCCTCTCGCACGCCGCCGCCCGCCTGGAGGAGCGCGGCTGGGTGCGCCGCGAGCGCTGCCCCGCCGACGGCAGGGGCAACCTCGCCGTGCTGACGGACGCGGGCTTCGCCGCGCTGGCCGCCGCCGCCCCCGGCCACGTCGAGGAGGTCCGCCGGAGCCTGTTCGACGTGCTCACCCCCGACCAGGTACGCGAACTCGGCGCGATCTGCTCGGCCGTCCGGAACACGCTGGAGCGGTAGCGAGCGAACTGTCGCGGCCAGGCCGTAGCCTCTCCCGGTAGCCGAACGAGGGGATTGCCGATGTACGACACCGAAGAGGCGCTGTTCCGGGCGGTTCACGGCATCGCGGGCCGGATGGCGGGCCAGCCCGTGCCCGTCGTCATGGAGGCGCTGCTGCGCCACCTGCCCAAGGCCCCAGGTCTCCAGGTGACGGAGATCCGCAAGATCGCCGAGGAGATCAGCGTCGGCCGGGACCCATCCGGGCTGTAAAACCCCCCGAATCACCCCTGAACGTCGCTCCGGAACGCGGATAGCATCACAACCATCTCGCCCTGGAGCACGCAGAAGGAGTTCGGGTGACGCTGGTCGCTGGGATTGATTCCTCCACGCAGAGCTGCAAGGTCGTCATTCGCGACGCCGAGACGGGCGCGCTGGTCAGGCAGGGCCGCTCCGCCCACCCGGCCGGCACCGAGATCCACCCCTCCCACTGGTGGACGGCGCTGCTTCGGGCCGTCGAGGAGGCCGGCGGCCTCGCCGACGTGGCGGCGGTCAGCGTCGCCGGGCAGCAGCACGGCATGGTCTGCCTCGACGAGGCGGGCGAGGTCGTCCGCGACGCCCTGCTCTGGAACGACACCCGCTCCGCCCGCGCCGCCGCCGACCTGGTGGCGGAGCTGGGCGGGCCGGGGGCCTGGGCCGAGGCGGTCGGCTCGGTGCCGGTCGCCGCGTTCACGGTGACCAAGCTGCGCTGGCTGGCCGAGCACGAGCCCGCCAACGCCCGCCGTACCGCGGCGGTCTGCCTGCCGCACGACTGGCTGACCTGGCGGCTGGCCGGCGCGCTTGCCCTGGGCACCGACGTCGCGGCCTGGCACGACGCGCCGCCGCCGGCGCTCGACCTGCTCGCCACCGACCGGGGTGACGCCTCGGGCACCGGCTACTGGTCCCCGGCGACCGGCGCGTACCGTACCGATCTGCTCAAGGCCGCGTTCGGGGCGGTCCCGCTGCTGCCGCGCGTGCTGGGGCCCGCCGGCCGCGCGGGTGACCCGGCCGCGGCCGGTCCGCTGCTCGCACCGGGCACCGGCGACAACATGGCCGCCGCGCTCGGCGTCGGGGCCGGGCCGGGTGACGTGGTGGTCTCGCTTGGCACGTCCGGCACGGTATTCGGGGTCGCGGAGACGCCGAGCGCCGACGCCACCGGCGCGGTCGCCGGGTTCGCCGACGCCACCGGGCGTTTCCTGCCGCTGGTGTGCACGCTCAACGCCGCCAGGGTCCTCGACGCCGCCGCCGGTCTGGCCGGGGTCGGCCTTGACGAGCTGAGCGAGCTCGCGCTGCGGGCGCCTGCGGGGTCCGGCGGGTTGACGCTGGTGCCGTACCTGGAGGGGGAGCGCACCCCCAACCGGCCCACCGCGACGGGCTCGGTCCTCGGGCTCACCCTGGCCACCGCGACCCCGGCCCACCTGGCCCGCGCGGCCGTTGAGGGCATGTTGTGCGGCCTCGCCGGCGCCCTCGACGCGCTGGGCACGCGGCCGGAGCGGGTGCTGCTGATCGGCGGCGCGGCACGTTCGGAGGCCGTACGCCGCATCGCGCCGACCGTCTTCGGCGTGCCGATCGCGGTGCCGCCGCCCGGCGAGTACGTCGCCGACGGCGCCGCCCGCCAGGCCGCCGCCCTGCTGACCACCCCCGACTGGCGGATCGAGGACACCGCGACCTACGACGCCCCGGCCGCCCCCGAGATCCGCACCCGCTACGCCAGGGCCACGGCACACGTGCTCGACTAAGGGGCCTCTGTAATGGGGTGAAAAAAGCCTTGCGGTGGACAAGTCCTTAGAAAGTCCGATGCGTGTCGGAGTTGCTGATCGCGGCCGTGCGAAGCGATGCTGCGATCAGCGTGATGCCTGAGTCCACGGGTGTCCTTTTCCATGAGAACGGAGAGCTCCGTGGCCCTCACTCTCAACGCGGTGACCATTGACGCGGATGACAATGTCAACGGCGTGTTCCGGTACGACGGCTTCGGCACTTCCTGGACGCAGATCAGGGGACCGGTCACCGTCCACGGGCCTTTCGGCGGCGGATGGGGAACCCTCGTCGAGGGCACCGGCGACGAGACGGGCACCGTATTCGGCTACAGCGGCACCCCATTCGACTGGTTCTCCATCGGCGAGACCGGTGGGACCTACGCCGTCGCCGACGACACCGTCTACAAGACGCCTCAGGACGGCAGCCGGATTCTCCAGTTCGACGGCTTCGACGGTGACACGCCGATCTGGAGCAAGGTCGGCGACTCCGGATTCCTGGCGGTGGCGGGTTTCAGCGTCGTGGCTCAGATGCCGGATTTCCAGGGCGACACGTTCCTCTACAGCGGCACTCCGAACGAATGGGAACGCATCGGCCCGAAAGGCGGCGGATACGCGATAGCGGATACGGTCTATCGGACGCACCCTCTCGGCAACACGGTGTTCAGGTACACCGGAGCCGGAACCGCTTGGGACGACCTCGGCGCCCCTCCCCGCGGTGTGATCAGCATATTCGCGGGAGGTTTCGGGCTGGTCGCCACCGCCGCCGACTTCAGCGGTGTCTACCGATTTCAGGACACCGGAAATTGGCAGCGTATCGGGGATCACAGTGCGTCCTGTGCGGTCACGGACGACACGGTTTATCGGGTGGACCGGGACATGAGCGTATTCCAGTACGACGGGTCCGGGACGTCCTGGACGCCCATCGGCCGCCCCGACCGGGTGTTCTCCCTCTTCGTCGCCTCCGACTGAGCGGCAACCGTCTGAGCGGCACCGTCCAACCCGGGGTGACGCCGAGGGGGACTCAGGGTCGGAGTCAGGGACGGCTCGGGGGTGCCGCCGGATGTGGCGGCACGCCTGGGCGGGCGAGAGTAGGGCACATGACCGCAGTGCCGAACAGCAGAGTGAGAGCCGCGAGGGCGCCCAGGATCGCGGGCCCCCGGGCCCTCATGACGACGGCGAGGCTCTACCCCCTCGTCGCGTGCGCGTCCATCGTGTTCTCGGTGGTCGCCATCCTGGTCGGTCACTTCGGTCCCGACCCCTACCTCGACCCCATGAACGTGACCATCAGCGAGTACGCCGTGACCGACCGCGGGGGCGTCACGGAGGTCGCGATGGCGGTGCTCGGGATCGGGTCGCTCGCGCTGCTGGCCGCGCTGAGAAAGATGCGGGCGCCGATCCGGGGGCTGCCGGAGAAGCTGCTCATGGTGTGGTCGGCGGCGCTGGTCGTGGTGGCGGTCATCCCGACCGTTCCCCTCGGCCTCGATCTCGACCTCGCGGCCCAGATTCACCGGTACGTGTCGATCGCCGCGTTCGTGAGCCTCCCGGCCGCCGGGGCCCTGCTGGTGCCCAGGCTGACCGCGGACGCCCTCTGGAAGCCCGTGGCGCGGGCCGTGGAGTGGGTGGCGCTGGCGGGCGGGTTCGGGGTGCTGGCGATCACGTACGTGGCCCTGCCGGGGGAGCGGGTCATGATCGGGCTGGTCGAACGGCTGCTGCTGGGCGCGGAGGTGTCGTTGCTGGGCCTGCTGGCGGCCTGGGCGTTGTGGCTGACCTGGGCTCCGGGCCGGTCCCGGAACCACCCAGCAGACGCAGATTTCACGACATATCACAGATTTATCGCTAGTCGATCTTAATCCCGCCCGTTTCGGTGCTATTCTCTCCCGCGATCTTCTATGCGGGAGCAGGTGTCATGGCATCGGGCAGATCCATCCGATTCAAGATCTCGACGCTGCTCGTCATCCCCTTGATCTCGCTGATCGCGCTCTGGGGCTTCGCCGCGAGCACGACGACGGGCGAGGCGCTGAACCTCTTCAAGATCGACGCCATCTGGTCGGACGTCATCAACAACGCCGACGGCCTGGTCTCCAACCTCCAGATCGAACGCCTGGCCTCCGCCGAACGGCTCGCCGGCACGCAGACCGAGCAGGCGCCCCTGTCCAAGGCCCGCGCCGAGGTGGACGCCAGTAGGAAGACCCTGCGCGAACGGGCCCTGACCGAGGACGCCCAGTCGGCCATGACCGACGACATGAAGAAGCAGCTCCAGGTCGTGCTGGAGACCGTGGACCGGCTCCCGGAGGTCAGGCGCAAGGTCGACGAGCGCAAGCTCACCCCCGGCGCCCTGGTCACCGAGTACGCCAAGGTCTCCGACGAGGTCCACCTGCTGTACTCCCGGCTGACCGTCAGCACCGACCTCGAACTGTCACTCCAGGCCCACGGCCTGATCGCGGCCGACGAGGTGCGCGAGCTGCTCAGCCGCGAGAACGCCCTGCTCGTCGCCTCCAACGGCCGCCCCTCGATGCGCGACGTGCACCTGCTGGCCGGCATCGACGGCACCCGTACGTTCCTGTTCCCCAAGGCGCTGGCCAACCTCGACACCGAGCTGCGTACGCCGTTCGAGAAGCTGTTCTACTCCTCCAGGTACATCACCATGGAGAACCTGCTGGAGACGTACGTGTCCGGCCAGCCGGCCGACATGGACCTCTGGCGCGGCATCGCCGACCAGGTGCTCAAGGACTACAGCCAGGCCGTCTGGAGCACCGGCGACAAGCTGCTGAGCCGGATGCAGCCGGCCGGCGTGGTGATCGTCGTCAGGGCCGCCGTCGCGGGCGCGCTGGGGCTCATCGCGGTCGCGTTCTCGATCTTCATCTCCGTCCGGGTGGGCCGCAGGATCACCAGGGAGCTGGCCACCCTCCGCCGTACGGCGCTCGACCTGGCCGAGGTCAGGCTGCCCGACGTGGTGACGAAGCTGCGTACCGGCGAACGGGTGGACATCGAGGCCGAGGCGCCGCCCATCAGGGTCGGCGACAACGCGACCAGCGAGGTCGTCGACCTCGCCGCGGCCTTCGACAGCGTGCAGAGCACCGCCGTGGACGCCGCCGTCGAGCAGGCCAGGCTGCGCGAGGGCGTGGCCGAGGCGCTGCGCAACCTGGCCAGGCGCAGCCAGTCGCTGCTCCAGCGCCAGCTCAGGATGCTGGACGAGATGCAGCGCCAGACCGAGGAGCCCGAGGCTCTGGAGCGCCTGTTCAGGCTCGACCACCTGACCACCCGCATGCGCCGCCACGCCGAGGGCCTGGTGCTGCTCTCGGGCGGTGCGGCCGGCCGCAGGTGGCGCGGCGTCATCCCGGTCGAGGACGTGCTGAGCGGCGCCGCCGCCCAGGTCGAGGAGTACACCCGGGTCCGGGTCTACCCGATGCCCGAGTGCGGCGTCTCCGGCTCGGCCGTGGCCGACCTCATGCACCTGTTCGCCGAGCTGATCGAGAACGCGACGTCGTTCTCCGCGCCCGCCAACGAGGTCTCGGTACGCGGCGAGATGGTCGGCAGGGGCTTCGCGGTCGAGATCGAGGACCGCGGCCTCGGCATGGACGAGGAGACCCGCAGGGCCATCAACGACCGCCTGGCCAGCCCGCCGGAGTTCGACCCCGCGCAGACCGAGCGGCTGGGGTTCGCGGTGGTCGGCATCCTGGCCGCCAGGCACGGCATCAAGGTCACCCTGAAGCTCTCCCCGTACGGCGGCACGACCGCCATCGTGCTCGTGCCGGGATCGCTGGTCGAGCCGATGGCGACGCCGGTGCGGCCGATGGAGTTCGAGTCCGTGTCCGTGTCGGTCATCCGTACGGACCGGGCGATCGACGCGGGGGAGGCGACCGGGCCGGGCGAGCTGCCGCGCCGGGTCCGTACGAGCAAGCGCGCGGGACCGGTCGCGGGCGAGGAGCCGGAGCTGCCCCGCCGCGAACGGCAGGCGAACCTGCCCCCGCGGCTCAGGCAGGCGCCCTCTCCTGTGGCGGCGTCCGCGGAGGCCGAGGAGCGTTCGCCCGAGGAGACCAGGGCGCTGCTCTCCTCACTCCAGTCCGGATGGCAGCGGGGGCGGCAGGACAGCGACCAGGATGGGGGTTCCCGACCGTGAGCCGCGAGCACGAGTGGGTGGACGAGGAGGCCGGGCCCGTCGTCCGGCCGTACGCCGTGGCGCGGGGGCGCACCAGGCCCTCGTCCCCGGCTCTCGATCTGCTGGCGACCGTCGCATCGACGGGACGGCCCGCGCCGGCCAAGGCCGAGCTGAGTGCTCAGCACCGGCGGCTGATGAGCTGCCTGGCCGGCCACTCCAGGCCCGTCGCCGAGGTCGCCTCGGAGCTGGGGTTGCCCGTGGGCGTGATCCGGGTGCTGCTCGGCGACCTGCTGGAGTACGACCTGATCGACGTGCGCCCGCCGCGCGACAGAACCGCGAGCCCCACGGAGAGCCTGCTCCGCGAGGTGATCAACGGGCTGCGCGCGCTCTAGTTCGCGGTGGTGAGCGTCCGCAGGGAGTGCTCGACCAGGGTGATCATCACTTCCTTGGCCGAGGCCCTGCGCCGCACGTCGCACAGCATCACGGGGACGTCGTCGTCCAGGTCGAGCGCGATGCGCACGTCCTCCACGCTGTGCTGGGACGCGCCCTCGAAGCAGTTGACGGCCACCACGAACGGTGTGCCGCGCTGCTCGAAGTAGTCCACCGACGGGAAGCAGTCGGTCAGCCGCCGGGTGTCGGCGATCACGACCGCGCCCAGCGCGCCGTAGGACAGCTCGTCCCACATGAACCAGAACCGTTCCTGACCGGGGGTGCCGAACAGGTACACGACCAGCCCGTCGCGGATCGTGATGCGGCCGAAGTCCATCGCCACGGTGGTGGTGGTCTTGGCCTCCACGCCGTCGAGGTCGTCGACCCCGATCCCGCGGTCGGAGAGCACCTCTTCCGTGCGCAGCGGCTTGATCTCGCTGATCGACCCGACCAGGGTGGTCTTGCCGACACCGAACCCACCCGCGATGAGGATCTTCAGCGCGACGGGGTCCTCAGAGAGCACGGAGTCCATTGATCACTTCCTTGAGAATGCGCTCATTGGAACGCGACCCCGTAGCCGAGGGCGACGTCACCGAGATGAGGCCGTGGTCACGCATGTCGCCGAGCAGCACTCGGACGACTCCGACGGGCAGGTCGAGCTCGACGGCCAGGTCGGCCACCGAGATCGGGCTCCGCGCCGCCCGCAGGATGAGTTGTTGTTCGGGGCCGAGGTCGTCCGCCCGCTCGGCGAGCGCACGCACGGACGCGACGAGGTCGAAGGCGTCGCCCGACGAGCGCGTCCGGCCCCTGATGAGGGCAAAGGGCCGGACGACGGGCCCGGCCTCCTCGTCGTACCAGCGGGGGGCGTCGGTCATGGTGTTCCCGAGCGCGGGTTCGTGGTGATGTGCTGGCCCACCCGCTTGACCAGCATCGCCATCTCGTACGCGATGTGCCCGACGTCGACGTTCGCGTCCGCGATCACGGCCAGGCAGGTGCCCTGTCCGGCCGCGGTGACGAACAGGAACGCGCTCTCCATCTCCACGATGGTCTGGCGCACGTCGCCACCGCCGAAATGGCGTCCGGTGCCGCGGGCCAGGCTCTGGAAGCCCGCCGCGACGGCCGACAGGTGCTCGGCGTCCTCGCGGGTCAATCCCTTGGAGTAACCGACGGCCAGGCCGTCGGTAGAAAGGATGACCGCCTGGCGGACGGCGGCGACCCTGCCTGCCAGGTCGTCGAGCAGCCAGTTCAGCTCACCGGTGTTGGTGGTTTGCGCAGTCATGCGTCCCCCTTGCTCATGGGCTCCTCCTCGGAGGCTTCTTCTCGGGCGCGTTGGGTTCCCTGCTGGAACGCGGAGAACAAATCGCGTACCTCGTCGGGAGAGCGTTCGGCCGGCGGCTCCGGCTCCGGCGGTCCGTCGTCCTTGAGCTGCGGCGCCAGGTTCGCCTGGCGCACGCGCCTGGGCAGTCCGGCGTGGCTGCCCGAGGTGACCACCGCGAGCGCCTTCTTCGTACGGCTCGGCAGCTCCGGCGTCCGGCCGTCCTCGTCGCCGGCGGTCAGGGCGGGCTGCTCGGTCACCAGCGAGCGCGGCACGAGCACGATGGCCGCGGTGCCGCCGTAGGGCGAGCGGCGGAGCTGGACCTTGATCCCGTGGCGTTCGGCCAGCCTGGCCACCACGAACAGGCCGAGCCGGTCGCTGTCGGCCAGGTCGAACTCGGGCGGCTCGGACAGCAGCTTGTTGATCGCGGCGTACTCGACGGGCGACAGCCCGAGCCCTTTGTCCTCGATCTCGATGGCGTAGCCGTTGCTGACCTGGTCGCCGCGGACCTGGACCACGGTGTCCGGCGGTGAGTAGATGGTGGCGTTCTCGACCAGCTCGGCCACGAGGTGCGTGAGGTCGGCCGCGGCCCCGCCGTCGAACGCGCTGACCGGCATGGCCTCGACGTTGACCCTCGTGTAGTCCTCGACCTCGGCGACCGCGGCCCGGACGATGTCCAGGACGGGCACCGGCCTGCGCCACGCCCGTGCGGGGGCCGAGCCCGAGAGGATCATCAGGCTCTCGGCGTGCCGCCGCATGCGGGTGGTCAGGTGGTCGAGGCGGAAGAGCTCCTCCAGCCGGTCGGGGTCGTGCGTACGGCGCTGCATGCCGTCGAGCAGCCCGAGCTGCCGGTGCAGCAGGCCCTGCTTGCGCCTGGCGAGGTTGAGGAACACCTGACCGACCCCGCGGCGCAGCGCGGCCTGCCCGACGGCGGCCGTGACGGCCGTGCGCTGCACGGAGGCGAAGGCCCTGCCCACGTCGGTGATCTCCGCTGATCCGCTCACCCTGATGGTCCCGGCCTCCTTCCGCACGTCAACGTCCTCGCCCTTGCGCAGCCTGTCCACGACATCGGGCAGGCGTACCTCCGACAGCTCGATCGCGGCGGTGCGCAGCCCGTACAGCTCGCCCGCCAGGCGGCGACCGAAGCGTACAGAGATGATGATCGACGCGAGCACGGCTATCAACCCGAGGCCGCCCGCGACGGCTATCTTGACGACGGTCCCACTGGCGGCGTCCGAGGTCCGGGCGGCCAGGACCTTGGCGGCGGCCGCACTGTCGCGGTCCAACTCGGCGGTGAGCCGGTCTATCGCGCCCTTCCACACCTCGGCCTCGGCGGGCGGCTCCCCGGTCTTGACGATCCTGGCCTCCAGCGAGGAGAACGTCAGGAACGGCTGGGACGCGAACACCTGCTCGTACGGCCTGCGCAGCGGCACGTCGAGCCCGGCCAGGCCGCGGGCGTGCAGGAACTTCCTGGAGGCGGCGTACTCGGTGAAGGCCACCCGCTCGGGCTCGGTCAGCCGCTTGTCCACCAGGGCGCCGACGACGAGGGCGTGCTCCCTGGCGATGTACTCCCTGGCGCTGCCCATGGCCTGCAACGAGCTGGCCTGCTGGAAGATGGTCAGGTCGGAGACGGAGACCAGGTGGTCGTAGAGCGTGAAGACGGCGTCGAGCACGTGGTTGTAGGCTTCCAGGCCCATCAGGCGGGAGCTGATGCCGCCGTCGATGTCGGCCCGCACGGCGCCGAGGCGGTCGAGCCGGGCGGTCAGGTCGTCGAGCGGCACCCGCAGGTCGTCGCCGATCGCGTCGCCCGCCTCGGTGACGGCCTGCTCGAAGTCGGCCGCGGACCGGTCCGTACGGGCCCGCTGGGCCCCGAGATCTTCGGTGAGTTCACGGGTAGTGAGCGCCTCGGCCGAGCGCACCCGTTCGGCCTGAAGCTGTACGCCCAGGTCGGTGGAGGTGACGCCGAGCGTCTCGTAGAGCGTGTCAGCCCGGAGGAGTGACTGTGCGTCGCCCATGGTCAGGTTGAGGACGAAACCCCACAGCGCGCTGAGAGACAGGAGGGGTAGCAGCAGTAATAAAAAGATCTTGAACCGAATTGACCGGTTTCGCGAGCCCATGTCCCAACCTCGAGTCGGGGGCATTTCCACACCTTGTGTAAATACACCTCCGGAAGATCGCACAGGAGACTAGCATCGTTTATGGTTCCGGCGCAGTGGGAGGAACAGGATGATTACCGTGATTATTGGGGCATGATCTCGGTCTCCCGGCGGGCGGCGCGCAGCACCCTCCAGAGCCAGACCAGCGCGACCAGCGAGATCACGATGAGTCCACCCCAGTTCACCAGCGTGTACACGTGCACCTGCCACTCGGTCACGTGCGGCACCCGGCCGATCCGCAGCAGCTCGAACTGCCACGGCCGCCCGGTCAGCACCAGGGTGACCGCGATGGCGATGGCGGTCATCGAGTCCCAGAGCGCGTGCAGCAGCGAGACACCGAGGTAGCTCAGCACGACGCGCCCGCTCAGGCGGCCGCCGGCGGCGAACAGCACGCCGCCGAGTATCGCGGTCCACAGGCCGTGGCCCACGGGTGCCAGGATGCCCCTCAGGATCTCGGTCTCGACGAGCTGCGACAACGACAGGCCCTCGGCGGTGAACAGGGAGTTGAAGGCGTACCCGGAGCTCTCGAAGGCGGCGAAGCCGAAGCCGACGGTCGCGCCGAGCACGACGCCGTCCCGGGGGGAGCGCCTGGCCGCGTGCCGCGTGACGTACATGAGGGCGGCCAGCTTCACGCCCTCCTCGATGAGGCCGACCAGCGCGTACATGAGGAGCGAGGGCCGGATCAGCCAGCTCTCCAGCAGAGAGGCGCCGAGCACCCCCAGCACCCCGCCGACCACGAACGCCCTGAACAGCAGCTCGACCGTGACAACCGGCGAGCGGTCGCGCCCGTACGCCCACACCACGAACGTCACCGGGATCAGGAAGCTGCCGAACAGCACGACGGTCGGCACGAGGTTGGAGTTGGCCGTCCAGGCCGTGACGGCGACCGTGGCCACCCACAGGGCCAGCCCGCCGAGGAGGACCCGCAGCCAGAGCCTCATGCGGTCAGCTCCCGCACCGCCCTGCGCGCGGCCACCACCGCCGCCTCGCCGCCGGCCGCCGGCTCGGTGTCCGAACCGGCGATGGCGATCCGGCCGAACCGCCTGCGCGCGACCTCGGCGGGGAAGGGGCCGTCGGGATAGAAGGGGTGCCAGGGCCTGCAATACGCCATCGGCCGCCCGTGCCCCCACCGGTGGACGGTGATCGACTCGATCCCCGTACGCGGGCCCAGCAGCCGGGTCACCTGGTCGCGTACGCCGTCCTCCAGCCGGTCGTACGGCGTCGCCATCAGCTCGTCCCGGCCCGCCGCCGCGCCCGCCACGGGCCCGAGCTCCGACCGGCACGGCGTGGCCAGCAGGCGCAGCCCCTCGGGCGCGGGCTCGGTCAGGCACCAGAAGGCGCCCGTCCACCGGGTGCGCCCGGTGCGCGCCCGGCCGCCGCGCAGCCGTACGCTCGCCTCCAGCACCGGCAGCCGGACCGCCTGCCGCAACGCCCGCCGTTGCGGCTCGGGCAGATCGGGCACCAGGTGGGGGACGACCGAGCTCCAGCACGCCATGATCACCGACTCGGCGGCGACGGTCCTGACCAGATGCCCGTCGAAGTAGGCGACCACCACGGACGTGTCCGCGTGCCGTACCGACACCACCGGGCTGGACGGCCGCAGCAGCGCACGTCCGGCGGCCCGGCGGCTCCCGGCCCGCGGCCCGGCGGGCGAGGCGTACCGCGACAGCCTGCCGACACCCAGGCCGCCGACACCCCGGCCGTCGAGCCCCAGACCGCCGAAGCCCGGGTAGCCGGCGGCCCAGGCGTCGACCGCGCCGAGCGCCCGGCCGTCGTAGGCGCGTTCGGCGCACGGCAGGGTCCGGCAGAAACGTTCCGCGTCGGGGTGCACGCCGCAGACCTCCAGCAGGAACCCGGAGTAGGTCAGCTCGGCCAGGCGTTCCTGCTTGTCCTCCTGCGACAACCCGGGGAACCAGTCGGGCGGGTCGTCGCGCAGCCTGCGCAGGTCGCCGACGGCCCGCGCGGCGAGCGGCAGGTCGTCCCACCGGCCGACCGGGAGCAGGGTGTCGGCGCCGAAGCTCTCCTTGTCGCACATCACGCGTACGGGCGGGCCCGTGCCGAACCCGGCCGGCCCGCCGTGGTCGCCGGGGTCGTGGTTGTCCAGGACGAGCACCCGCGCCCCCGGGTCCACGAGCAGCCACTCCTCCGCCGCGCTGAGCCCGCTGCGCCCGCCGCCGACCACCACGAGGTCGTACGTCTCGCCGGTGGGCTCGGGGCGGCCCGCGTGCCGCCAGAAACGGCCGTCGCGCAGCGCGTGCGGCACGGCGACGGCCTGAGGGGTGTCCCCGCGCAGCCCTCCGGCCGGTTCCGCCGGGTTGACAACGGCTTTCACCGCCGAGCAGCCCAGAGCACTCACCGCAATCCCGTCGAACAAGTCACGGCGGGAAATGGGCACATCCAACCCGAGGTCGCGTGGATTCCTGCTCATGAGGGCGATCATCGGCACATCGGCCAAAAGCCCCACAGGGGCGCGCAGCGGTTCGAGAAACATTTTGCGTGGCCTATTACCGCGAATGCCCGTTTGGAGTAGCGTCCGGAATGGAAGCGAGCGGGGGGAGCGCGGTGGTCGGCAAGCAGGGCAGGGTCACGGGAAAGATCGGCCCTGGGCTCGTCGGCGAGGTCATGGTCCCGGTCAGGGGCGGGGTGGAGGCGTTCTACGCCCACCCCAGCGTGCCCGACGAGGAGTTCGGCCTCGGAACCATCGTCGTCGTGGTGGAGTACTTCCCCCCGCGCACGGTCTACGTGGCCAGAGCACTCATCTAGGGAGGGCCGGATGTCCCCCGAGGTCTACATCGTCGCCGGAGCCGCGATCATCGCGGTCATAGCCGTGATCCTGCTGTTCAAAGCCGTCTGGCGGGTCGCCGAGCCCAACGAGGCGCTGATCATCTCCGGCCTCGGGGCGCGCCGGCGCGGCGAGGGCGTCGACAGCCTCGGCTTCAAGATCATCACAGGGAAGGGCACGGCGGTGCTGCCCGGCTTCCAGGCCGCCAGACGGCTGCGCCTGGACACCAGGGCCGCCAACCTCCAGGTCTCCTGCGTCACCCAGCAGGGCATCCCCGTCCACATCCGCGGCGTCGTCATCTACAAGGTCGGCGACGACCTGTCCTCGATCGCCAACGCCGCCCGCCGCTTCCTCGACCAGCAGGACTTCATGACCAGCGCGATCCACGAGCTGTTCACCGGGCACCTGCGCTCGATCATCGGCAACCTCACCATCGAGGACCTCATACTCAACCGCGAGCGCCTGACCAGCGAGACCAGGGCCTCGGCCGCCGACGAGATGAGCAAGCTCGGGCTGATCGTCGACTCGCTGCAGATCCAGGAGATCGACGACGAGACCGGCTACATCGCCAACCTCGGCAAGCCGCACGCCGCCCGGGTCGCGGCCACCGCCCGCATCGCCCAGGCCCAGCGTGACCAGGAGGCCACCGAGGCCGAGCAGATCGCCTTCGCCAACAAGGCCGCCGCCGAGCGCGACGCGCGCATCAAGCAGGCCGCCTACCAGGCCGAGATCGACCAGGCGCAGGCCACGGCCCGCCAGGCGGGGCCGCTGTCGGAGGCGAGCGCCCGGCAGGAGGTCGTCGTCCAGGAGACCAGGGCCGCCGAGCTGGAGGCCCAGCTCGCCGAGCAGCGGCTCCAGTCGCAGGTGCGCAAGCCCGCCGACGCCAGGGCGTACGAGACGGTCACGCTCGCGCAGGCCGACCGGGACGCGCGCATCGCCCAGGCGCAGGCCGAGGCCCAGGAGACCGAGCTGCGCGCGGGGGCGCAGGCCGGCCAGGTCAAGCTGGCCGCCGCCGCCGAGGCCGAGGCCGTACGGTTGCGCGGCGAGGCGGCCGGCGCGGCCACCAAGATCACCGGTGAGGCGGAGGCCCAGGCCGCCGAGGCACGCGGCCTGGCCCAGGCGCACGCGGCCAGGGCACTCGGCCTGGCCGAGGCCGACGCGATCAGGGCGCGGGCCGAGGCGCTGAAGGAGAACCAGGAGGCGGTCATCGCCCAGCAGCTCGCCGAACGCTGGCCGGAGGTCGTCGAGGCGGGCGCGAAGGCGTTCGGGAACGTGGACCACATGGTCGTGCTGAACGGCGCCCAGGGCGTGGAGGAGTTGCTGGCCAAGGCGCTCACGCTCGGCGGCACCGGACTCGGCCTGGCCAGGGCGCTGCTCAACGGCGGATCTCCGAACGGCGGATCTCCGAACGGCGCCGAACCCGAAATTATCCGCGAATCAGCTCAATCCCGCGAATAGCGACGTTACTCGGCTCCTTACTTCCCGCGTCCTCTAGCGTTTTCAAAAATGCCGCTAGAACAAGGGGAGAATTCGTGCTTAAGGCAATTTCGGGGGCATGTCTGAGCATGATGGTCTTGGCCGGATGTTCCTCCGGCGAGTCCGCGGACCAGGCCGCCGGATCGGCCACGCAGCCCGCCGCGTCCGCCTCGTCCGCGGAGTCGGCCAGGTTGCGTGCCGCCCTGCTGCCCGTGCCCAAGGGCATGCGCATCGCGTACGGGCCGGAGCTGGGGGCGTACGGCTCGCTCAAGTCCACCCAGCAAGGGCTGGAGGCCATGCACCAGGCCAAGCTGGAACGTCCGGAGTGCGCCGGGGCCGCCCAGCTCGACGCCACCGAGCCGGAGGTCGCCCGGGCGCCCGCCGCCGTGATCGCCTTCTCGGCCGCCCGCGGTTCGATCACGCAGGCCGTCATGTCGATGCCGTCGGCGTCCCTGCCCGCGCCGCTGCCGCCGCAGTGCTCCCTGTACAAGGCGACCGTCGGCGGCTCCGAGGTGACCTACCGCACCCAGACGCTGACCATGCCGACCAAGGGGCAGGAGTCGCGGGCGTACCTGACGACGGCCTCCGGCGGCGACAAGCACGCGCAGATCGGCACGGTGATCATGCGGCGCGAACACCTGATCATGAGCATGCTCGTGGTCGGCGAGAAGGTGAAGCCGGCCGGCATGTTCGAGCTCGCCCGCCTCGCCGACCAGAACCTGGCCAGGGTCACCCGCTGAGGCGGGCCCGGGGTCTTCTCAGATGAGGACGTGCGCGTCCGGGCGGCCGACGAAGGAGAACTGGGCGTTGCGGGTCAGCTTGATGTGGTCGGCCTGCCAGGTGTGCATGGAGGCGTCGGCGCTGCGCCAGTAGACGAAGTTGAAGCGGTCCGCCGAGTAGATCTTGACGGAATCCTCCTTCAGCCGGCGTACGAGGTGCGTGTCCTCTCCCCGCGTGATGTCGGCGAAGCCGTACGAGCGGAACATGTCCGCCTTGCCGAGGAACGTGCCGCCCTGGACGAGGAAGGAGTACCGGTGCTCCAGGCCGGGCAGGCGGAGCATGGTGGTGTTGCTCCCCTCGAAGTACGCGTAGTGCGCCCCCTTGCCGACCAGTTCGGCGTCGGAGTAGTCGAACGCGCGCACCAGGTCCGACAGATAGTGCTCGCCGTAGAGGTTGTCGTCGTCCATCTTGGCGATCAGGTCGCCCTCGGCGGCCGCGATGCCCAGGTTCATGCAGGCGCCGAGCGAGAGCTCCGGGGCGGCGGGCAGGACGACGACGTCCGTGATGCCGGCCATGCGGGCCTTGTCGGCGACGACCACCGGGTCGATGTCCAGCCCGTGCAGGACCATGATCAGCTGGAGCGGCCGGTGAAGCTGCCGGGCCACCGACGAGATCGCGTGCTCGATCTGCGAGGCGCGGTTGGTCGGCAGCACGACCGAGATCGACCGTGACCGGGGCTGGGTGGCCTGGCCGAGGTTCTGCAGGATCTGGTCCACCCGGTGCGAGAACAGGTGTTTGTCGAAGACCTCGCGCATGGCCAGGTGTCCCATCCTGGCCCGCAGCTCGGGGCTGTTGATCAGGTGCAGCACCTGGTTGTACGACTCGATCGGCTCCCGCGCGATCGGGATCAGCTCGCCGAACGTCTCCTCGATCGCCCGCGACCACCCCGTCACCACCGGGGTCGCGCACGCCGACAACTCGAAGACGCGGCGGGCGCACATGGTCGGCGAGTCGAGCACCGAGTTGACGTTGAGGAAGACCTTGTACATCCGGTACGCGGCCAGCATCTGGTCGTAGGGCAGCTCGCCCACGATGTGCGGCCGGTACTTCTCCGGCCAGGCGTACTTCTCGTCCACCTCGCCGTTGCGGGCGAAGATGTGCAGGCCCAGCTCGCGTACCGGGTCGAGCACGGTCTCCATCTGCTCGCGGCGCTCGGGGTGCTTGTCGCGGAAGTACATGCCGGCGAACACGACGTCGTGCAGGCGGCCCTGCTTCTGCTGGATCGGGTTGTGCACACGCGGCTGGGCGGCGAACTGCAGCACATCGACCCGGTCGTGTCCCAATACTTCGCGATATTTCGGCACCATGTCGCCGTCGCAGGTGAATACGTAGTCGAACAGCTTGGCCGTGTCGATGAAGAAGTCGAAGTTCGGCGGGTCCTCCTTGTTCCAGAAGACCGTCGGGATGCCCTCCGCGCGGCACCAGGCGACCAGGTCGCGCAGGGGGTCCTTGGGGGCGTTCGTGCCGGTCATCTGGTAGCGCCAGCGGCCCTGGTTGCCGTGCCAGGCCGACTCGCAGAACAGCAGGTCGGGGCGCTTCTCGGCGAAGATCTCCGGCCAGTCCTTGAGGCCGAACTCGATCTGGTCCCACTCGTACCTGAAGGCCATCCTGGAGAAGTCGTCCAGGATCACCGCGACCTTGAGGTCGGGGCGGTTGACCGGGCCGAGCGGCCACTTCGCCGTGGGCACCTCGACCAGCGGAGGCCGGTGGTTGGCGACCTCGGCGGCCTCGGCGACCGGCATGGGCGGCTTGGGCGCCTTGTCCTTCGACCTGACCGCCTCGACGATCTTCCCCGGGCTCTTCGAGCCCAGGGCCTCGCCGAGCTTGAACGTACGCTTGGCCTGCGTCGCCTCCAGCTTCCAGCCCGCGTACGCGGCCTTCGCCTCGGCGATCTCCAGCCGCCGCCGCAGTTCCTTGACCTCGGCCTCGTACCGCTCGACGAGCTTGCGCTCCTCGGGCAGCCAGTTGACGGGACCCAGTCGCTGGAATGCGGGGGGCTCGGGATTTTCGGCCATGGTGATACGCCTATCGCTCAGCGGAGGTATGTCATAGTACGGCGGATTCAGCCGCTATTCGGGGCGTTTGGCCTGGGAAGCAGGCGCCAGGTTGTCGCCCTTCAGCCACGCCGCGATCACCGTCGCGATGCGCGGCCCGGCCTTGCCGTCCCACATCACCGGCAGCTCGCCGGCCGGCGTCGCGGCGCCGTCGGCGAGGGCCTTCTCCGCGGCGGCGGGCAGCAGCGCGGGCGTGACCAGGCGGTTCGTGCCGTGCGTGATCGTGATCGGCCGCTCGGTGTTGGGCCGCAGCGTCAGGCAGGGGACGCCCAGCATCGTCGTCTCCTCCTGCACACCGCCCGAGTCGGTGACGACCAGGGCCGCGCCCCGGACGAGTGAGAGGAAGTCCACATAGCCCAGCGGCTCGATCACCTTGATCGTCTCGCCGTCGACCAGGCCCGCCTCGGCCAGCCGCGCCTTGCCGCGCGGATGCACCGGCACCACGACCGGGGTGCGCCGCGACACCTCCAGCACGGCCTCGACCAGTTCCCTCGCGGCCTCGGCGGTGTCCACGTTGGCCGGGCGGTGCAGGGTCGCCACGGCGTACCGGGAGGGCAGGCCCAGCCGCGCCACCACCGGCGCCGGGTCCAGCGCCGGGAGCGCGGCGAACAGGCTGTCGATCATCGGGTTGCCCACCAGGTGCACCTTCGCCGGCGGCACGCCCTCCGACGCCAGGTATGCCAGGGCCTCGGGCGAGGTGACGAACAGCAGGTCGGCCAGCGCGTCGGTGACGACCCGGTTGACCTCCTCGGGCATCCCGCGGTCGAACGAGCGCAGTCCGGCCTCGACGTGCGCCGTACGGATGCCGAGCTTGGCGGCGACCAGGATCGCGGCCAGCGTCGAGTTCACGTCGCCGTAGACCACGACCAGGTCGGGCTCCTGGGCGAGGAAGACGTCCTCCAGGCCCACGAGCAGGGCCGCGGTCTGCCTGGCGTGCGTGCCGGAGCCCACCGCCAGGTTGGCCACCGGCTCGGGCAGCCCGAGGTCGGCGAAGAAGACGTCCGACATCAGCGCGTCGTAGTGCTGACCGGTGTGGATGATGCCCTGCCGCACGCCGAGTTCACCGAGTGCACGCACCACCGGAGCCGCTTTCACGAAATTGGGACGAGCACCCAAAACGTGCAGGACCAGGGGGTTCTCCCTCATTGACCTCGCCTTTCAGAGCGGAAGGGAAAAAACGCTGCCTATGGTACGGTCCCAGCGTGGCATCCGACGCCAGTCGTCAAGACTCCTCCAAGGTTTCCGCGAAGTCCGCCCGGGCCGGCGTGGGGGGACTTCTCAAAGGCTTCGTCCAGCACCCCGTCATCGTTTCCCGCGTCGTCGTGACGAAGGTCAAGTCCGACCCCGTCCGCGTGGCGCAGGCAGCCGCCGACGCGCTCCCGCCCAAGCTCCGCCCGTTCGTCGGCAGCGTGGCCTGGCCCGCCGCCCGTGGCGCCCGGCGCATGGTCCGCAAGCTCGGCATGCGCATGATCAAGGCGCCGTGGAACGAGGCGAAGGAACACTGGGACGCCGGCCGGGTCTCGCAGGCCGCCGACGTGCTCGAAGCCCACACGAAGTACCCCTTCGTCAAGCGCAGGGCCGCCTACTACCGCGGTGAGCTGGCCGCCATCAGCCCCGACCCGATCCCGCCCGCGCCGAAGATCGCCATCGGCGAGCGCGTCGCGGGCCGCGTGCTGCACCTGGTCACCAACGCGCTGCCGTACACGCAGGCCGGTTACACCGTGCGCACGCATCGGATCGTCTCCTCCCAGAAGGCGGCCGGGCTCGACCCGCACGTGGTGACGAGCTGGGGCTGGCCGATGCTCCAGGGCCACGCCGACGCGCCTCCGCACGAGGAGATCGACGGCATCCCGTACTACCGCCTGCTGCCCGACGGGCACGGCGAGGTGCCGTTCGAGATGCGCGGCCGCATGGTCAAGGGCGCCGAGGGCGTCACCAGGCTGGTCGAGAAGCTGCGGCCGCAGGTCCTGCACGCCGCCACCGACCACCGCAACGGCTCGGTCGCCCACGCCGTCCGCGACAGGACGGGCACCCCCTTCGTCTACGAGGTACGCGGCTTCCTGGAGGAGACGTGGGCCTCCCGCGACCCGATCCGGGTCGGCAGCCAGCGGCACGTGCTCCAGCGTGAGCGCGAGGCGTTCCTCATGCGCGAGGCCGACGCCGTGGTCACGCTGGCCGAGACGATGGCCACGGAGATCGTCGAGCGGGGCGTGCCCAGGGAACGCATCCACCTGGCCCCCAACGCCGTGGACGACACCCTGCTGTCGGCCCAATACGACGGCGCCTCGTTCCGTGGCGCGTACGACATCGCCCCCGGCGAGATCGTGGTCGGATCCGTGTCCAGCATCGTGGCGTACGAGGGTTTCGCGACCCTGCTGCGCGCGGCGGCGCTGCTGCGCGACGACGGCACGCCGGTCCGGGTGCTCATCGTGGGCGACGGCGCCGAGCGGGAGAACCTGCTCGCGCTGGTCGAGGAGCTGGGCCTGCGCGACGCCGTGCTGCCCGGACGGGTCGGCCCCGACGAGGCGCTCCAGGCCCAGGACGCGATCGACATCTTCGCCTGCCCGCGCGAGGACCTCCGGGTCTGCCGGCTCGTCACGCCGTTGAAGCCCGTCGAGGCGATGGCGCTCGGCAAGCCGGTCGTGCTCAGCGACCTGCCCGCGCTGTCCGAACTCGTCGGCTCCGACGGGGCCGGTCTGCTGGTGCCGCCCGGCGACCCGGCCGAGCTGGCCAAGGCGATCGCCGGGCTGCGCGAGGACCCGGCCAGGAGGGCGGAGATGGGCGAGGCCGGACGTGCGGAAGTGGCGGCGAAGCGGACCTGGAGCCGCGTTGCCGAGACTTATCAAGCTCTATACCGATCGCTTGCCGAATGATGACCTCCGGATTGGCTGTCTGTTGCGACCGGTTCGGTCGCATTAGGCGTGAGCTAGGTGGACTTGAGATAGCCTTTGCGACCATGAAGTGTTGTTTCCGGCTCTCGAAGGCACTGCTGTGACAGAAATCGACTTGGCTGTCATCGGTCTGGGCTACGTCGGCATGCCGCTCGCGAAGGAAGCGGTGGCCGCCGGGCTGCGGGTCGTCGGCGTGGACGTCGACCCCCGGAAGGTCGACGCGCTCAACGCCGGGCAGTCCTACATCGATGACCTGACCGACGCTGACCTCGATCACATGCTGGCGAACGGATTCAGCGCGACGCTGGACGAGTCCGTGCTGGCCAGAAGCAACACGATCGTCATCTGCGTTCCCACCCCGCTGGACGAGGACCACCGTCCCGACCTGTCCGCGGTCGAGGGCGCGACCCAGACCGTCGCCCGCAACCTCGGCAAGGGCACGCTCGTCGTCCTTGAGTCGACCACCTGGCCCGGCACCACCGACGAGGTGGCCCGCCCGCTGCTGGAGCAGTCGGGCCTGACCGCCGGGGTGGACTTCCACCTGGCCTTCTCGCCCGAGCGCATCGACCCGGGCAACCCGAAGTTCGGGCTCAAGAACACCCCCAAGGTCGTGGGCGGCTACACGCCGGTCTGCCGCGACCGGGCGACGGTGTTCTACAAGCAGTTCATCGAGCAGGTGGTGCCGGTCAGCGGCACCCGCGAGGCCGAGATGGCCAAGCTGCTGGAGAACACCTACCGGCACGTCAACATCGCCCTCGTCAACGAGATGGCGATCTTCTGCGACGAGCTCGGCATCAACCTGTGGGAGTCGATCGAGGCCGCGGCCACCAAGCCGTTCGGCTTCCAGAAGTTCCTGCCGGGGCCGGGCGTCGGTGGTCACTGCATCCCCGTGGACCCCTCGTACCTGTCGTACACCGTGCGCAAGCTCGGGTACCCGTTCAGGTTCGTGGAGCTGGCCCAGGAGATCAACGAACGCATGCCGTCCTACGTGGTGGCCCGCGTCCAGCGACTGCTGAACAGACATAAGAAGGCCGTAAACGGCGCAAGAGTGGTTATGCTCGGCGTCACGTACAAACCGGATATCGCTGACGAGCGGGAGACTCCGGCTCTACCTGTGGCGCGTGCGCTGCTGGAGCTGGGGGCCGAACTCTCGTTCGCCGATCCGTACGTCAAGGAATGGTCGGTCGACGGCACTCCGGTGCCGCGCGAAGAGGATCTGGCCACGGCCGTGGTCAACGCGGACGTCACGCTGCTGCTGCAGCAGCACGCCGCGTTCGACTTGGCCATGGTCGAGGCTAAGGCCAGGCTCGTGCTGGACACCCGCGGTGTGCTCACCGAGGGTGAACGCGTCGAGCGGCTGTAGCGACGGAGGGCTGCGCGCAGTGCACGTGCTCGTCATGACGGTGGTGCATAACCCCGAGGACGCGAGAATTCTGCATAGGCAGATCCGTGCCCTCGTGGATGCCGGTCATGAGGTCACGTATGCCGCCTCTTTCACGGCTCACGGGGTCGTACCGCGTCCATGGGTCACCGGCGTCGATCTGCCCAGGGCCGCCCAGCGGAAACGCATGGCGGCCGTTTGGGCTGCCCGGCGGCTGTTCAAACGTATGCGGAACAAGGTCGACCTGGTCCTGATCCACGACCCGGAGCTGCTGTTCGCGGTCTGGGGCGTGCGCAACCGGCCGCCGGTGGTCTGGGACGTGCACGAGGACACCCCGGCGACGCTCTCGCTCAAGCCGTGGCTGCCCTCGTTCCTGCGCCCGCCGGTACGCTTCTTCGCCCGCATGCTGGAGGGCACCGCCGAACGGCACATGCACCTGCTGCTGGCCGAGACCGCCTACGCGGGCCGGTTCAAGCACGCCCACCTGATCGTGCCGAACGAGACCTGGGTGCCGGACTCGGTGACGCCGCCGGGCGACGACCGGGTGGTCTACCTCGGGTGGTTGTCGCGGGCGCGCGGGGTGTTCGAGGCCGTCGAGGTGGCCAAGCTGCTGCAGCCGTACCGGGTGGCGGTGGAGCTGATCGGGTACGCCGACCCGCAGAGCCGTCCCATCCTCAACCAGGCCGTCACCGACGGCCTGCTGGAGTGGCGCGACTTCATGCCCAACGACGAGGCGCTCAAGCGGCTCGACGGGGCGCTGGCCGGGTTGTCGCTGCTGCACGACGAGCCCAACTACCGGCACTCGATGCCCACCAAGATCGTGGAGTACATGGCGCACGGCATCCCCGTCATCACGACGCCGTCGCCGCGCGCGGTCGAGCTGGTGGAGCGGTACGACAGCGGGATCGTGGTGCCCTGGGAGGACCCCAAGGCCGTCGCGCAGGCGGTGCTGACGCTGCGGGACGACGTACGCGAGCGGCGGGCGCAGGGCGCGCGCGGTTACGCGTCGGCCCGTGCGAACCATCACTGGCCGAACTCGGCCAAGCGGTTCGTGACCCAGCTTGAGGCATGGGCCGGGATCACGCGATAGCGGTTTATCTCCGGCAGATCACGAGAGCGGTAGGTTCCTGAACGTGCGATGGCTCTTCCTGCTCGTGGGCGCAGCCGTCCTGGCCATGGTCGCGGTCGCGATCATCCTTTTCCCGTCGTCGTCCGAGCGACCCGTCGCGTCCCCGTCGAGCACGCCCAAGCCGTCCAGGACCGCCACCTCGCCGGCGCCGCCGAAGGTCAAAGAGTTCACCGACCCCTGTGGAACGTTCGACACCACCACCAAGAACTTCTACGCCGTCACCGGCTACTGGATCACGCCCAAGTCGAACCCCTGCACCTGGCGCCACCAGCTCCAGGAGATCCACCGCGCGGGCGGCGACACGATCATCAGGATCGGGTACGGCCTGCAGTTCCGCGGCGTGTCCGACTCGGGCGAGGTGCTGTCGAAGGACGGGACGCTCGACCCGCTCTACAAGGCGTGCGAAGAGGACGGCCTGAGCTGCCACGACGCCGCCGAGCGGGACCTGAGGAAGGCCAACCCCGGCAACCGGATCGGCCGCACGTACGTCTACAGGACCGACGAGGCGTTCGGCGACGACCTGTTCCGCTGCCCCGGCATGGAACACCGCGTGAAGGTCGGCGACCGGATCTACTACCGGATGGTCGCCCCTCCCGACGGCTCCGACGACGCCACCTGCGACTTCACGAAGAAGGCCACGTCGTACGACATGATCCTGGTGGCCGGCTCGGCCAAGGACAGCCTGAAGGAACTGCTCGACCTGGCCGACCAGTTCAGCATGCAGGTGTTCCCCGCGCTGCCGCTGGCCCCGCGCGACCCCGAGACACCGACCAGGGCGAACAGGAAGCACATCGGCACCCTCACCACCCTGACCCGCCGCATCCTCCAGGACTACGGCGTGCGCTTCGCCGACAGGAGGGCGCTGGGCGGCGTCTACCAGCCGTTCGAGGTCCAGATGGGCTCGACGCTGGCCACCAACCCCACCCTTGAGGTCTACGCCGACCAGCACCGGATCGTGGAGCAGGAGCTGAGCAAACCGATCCTGATCAGCCCGTACCTGGACGCGCGCAAGCGGGTCGGCTTCGGCCAGACGCCGGCGCAGGTCGCCGAGGCGTTCAAGGCGCTGGCCCGTACCGGCGTCGGCATCATCGCCCCCCAGGACAGCCGGGGCACCGGCAAGGTCGGCCTGTTCTGGCCGGACGAACGCGAGACCGAGGTGGACGAGCGGCTGCGCTCGGTCGTGGGCGAGGCCGCGTACGGCACGGCCTACCACGGCTCGACCCGCGACTACTACCGGGAGATGGCCAAGGCCCGCGAGGAGATGATCCAGGCCGGCCACCAGGTGGAGTTGTGGGCGAACGTGGAGGCGTTCGAGCCGTCCGGCAAGGAGCCGTGCGCGCCGCAGGGCACCCGGGGCCAGACGGACAAGAAGCGCCTGGACCAGGCCGTGACGATGGCCGGCCGGTACGTCCAGAAGATCGTCTCCTACATGTGGAGCGACTTCATGACCTGCGGCGACCCCTCGCTCCAGGACGAGATCGCCTCCGACTGGCAGCGCCCGATCGCCGTGGACGCCATCAGGCGGGCCCGCGACCCCCAGGACGGCGTCGAGGTGCGCGGCTACAACCTGGACGGCAGCACCGTCCTCGTCGAATGGTCCGGCGGGACGAAGGAGCTGGTGGTCGCGGCCGTCGGCTGGCTGGACAAGGACCCGCTGGACGAGCACCCGGCCCGGATGTCGACGGCCTGGGTGCCGTTCGACTGGAACCAGGTGCCGCCAGGGGAGTGGGTCAGGATCCGGGTCAAGGGCGAGTCGGGCAAACAGACGACGACGCCGCTCCACGTACGCGTGTCCGCCTAGGCAGACGGGACTCCGTGTAACGTGCCGTCCATGGTCCCGAGCATCCCGGTCAGCGTCGACCTGGTCGTGCTCACCGTACGCAACCACGCGCTCAGCGCCCTGGTGTGGCGCCGCGACAACCCGCCGTTCCTGCGGCGCTGGTCGCTGCCCGGCGGCTTCATCCAGCTCGACGAGGACCTGCCGGCCGCCGCCCACCGCGTCCTGGCCGAACGGGCCGGCCTGCCGGGCGCCCCCGTGCACCTGGAGCAGCTCCAGACGTACGGCTACCCCGACCGCGACCCGCGTCAGCGGGTGCTGAGCGTCGCCTACCTGGGCCTGGCCCCCGACCTGCCGGCCTCGGAGAAGGCCCACATGAGCTGGCAGCCGGTCGAGGCGCTGGCCGTGATGGCCTTCGACCACCGCCGCATCATGCTCGACGGCGTCGAACGCGCGCGGGCCAAGCTGGAGTACACCTCGCTGGGCGCGGCCTTCTGCCCACCGGAGTTCACGGTGGCGGACCTGCGCCGGGTGTACGAGATCGTCTGGGGCCGCGTCCTCGACCCGCGCAACTTCCACCGGAAGGTCACCAAGGCCGAGGGTTTCCTGGTGGAGACGGGCGCCACGACCACCCGGGACGGCGGCCGTCCCGCCAAGCTCTACCGCCGGGGCCCGGCCGAGCTGCTCCACCCGCCCATGCTCCAGGAATGAGCCCCATGGACGTCGTCGAGACCCCTCGCCTGAGCCTGCTTCCCCTGCGGGTCGAGCACGCCGAGGAGATGGCCGCCGTTCTGGGCGACCCGCGCCTGCACACGTTCACCGGGGGTGTCCCCCTCACCGTCCCCGAGCTGCGGGCCCGCTACGAACGCCTGGTCGCGGGCCCGCCGAGCTGGCACAACTGGGTGCTCAGGCTGCGTGCGGACGGGTGCCTGACCGGCTACGTGCAGGCGACCGTCGAGGAGGACACCGCCGAGATCGCCTGGGTGGTCGGCGTTCCCTGGCAGGGGCGCGGCCTGGCCGCCGAGGCCGCCCGCGCCCTGGTCGGCTGGTGTGACGACCGGGGCATCCGCACGGTCGTCGCCCACGTTCACCCGGACCACGCCGCCTCCGGAGCGGTGGCCGCCCACGCCGGCCTGCGTCCCACCACGCACGTCCACGACGGCGAGCTCCGCTGGGAACGAACCCGCCCATAGGGCGGCGGACAGGCCACCTGCGTGATGCTTCACGAGGTCCGGCCTCTTAAGGTGGTCTCATGCCTCGTTTCCGCCACATCCTGGACACCATGCCCCCCTACAAGCCGGGCAAGGCAGTGGTCTCCGCCGACGGCCGGTCGTACAAGCTCTCCTCGAACGAATCCCCCTATGACCCGCTGCCCTCCGTGGTCGAGGCCGTCGCCGAAGGCGCCCGGCAGATCAACCGCTATCCCGACCCGGGCGCGGTCAAGCTGACCGAGGCCATCGCCGAGCGGTACGACGTGCCGTTCGAGCACATCGCACTCGGCGCGGGCTCGGTCACGGTCGCCCAGCAGCTCTTCGAGTCGGTCGGTGAGCCCGGCGTCGAGGTGGTCTACGCGTGGCGGTCGTTCGAGGCGTACCCGCTGCTCGCCGACCTGGCCGGGGTCACCTCGGTACGGGTGCCGCTCGCGGGCGAGGATCACGACCTGGACGCCATGGCGGAGGCGATCAACGACCGGACCCGCATGGTCTTCGTCTGCAACCCCAACAACCCCACCGGCACCTCGATCCGCCGCGACGCGCTCGTGCCCTTCCTCGACCGGGTGCCGGAGAACGTGCTGGTGGTGCTGGACGAGGCCTACCGCGAGTACGTCCGCGACGAGGACGTCCCCGACGGCCTGACGCTCTACCGCGACCGGCCGAACGTCTGCGTCCTGCGCACGTTCTCCAAGGCGTACGGGCTGGCGGGCCTGCGGGTCGGCTACCTGATCGGCCAGGAGCCGGTGGCGGCGGCCATCCGCAAGACGATCATCCCGTTCGCCGTCAACCACCTCGCGCAGATCGCCGCCGTCGCCTCCCTCAAGGCCGAGGACGAGCTGCTGGAGCGGGTCGAGCGGGTGGTCAAGGAGCGCAGCCGGGTGCGCGAGGCGCTGATCGAGCAGGGCTGGACGGTCCCGCCGACCGAGGCGAACTTCGTCTGGCTGCGGCTCGGCGAGCGCACCCTCGACTTCGCCGCCGCCTGCGCCGTGGAGGGCGTGGCCGTACGGCCGTTCGCGGGTGAGGGGGCCCGGGTCTCCATCGGCGACCCCGAGGCCAACGACGCCTTCCTCGCCGCGGCCAAGGAGTTCCGCGGCTAGGCGGTGACCTCTTCGCCCAGGGCGGCCGGTCTGGTCCTGGCGCGTCGCTCGGTGGAGACCACCAGGGCGACGCCCACCAGGATCACCGCGCCGCCGGCGATGATCTGCGGGGTCACGTGCTCGTTCACGACCAGCACGCCGAGGAGCACGGCGACGACCGGGTTGACGTAGGCGTACGTGGAGACCAGCGAGATCGGCGCGTTCCCGAGCAGCCAGGTGTAGGCGGTGAAGCCCACCAGCGAGCCGATCAGCACCAGATAGGCCAGCGCCGCCCAGGAACGTCCGGAGATCGCCGTCAGGTCGAGCCGTTCGCCGAGGGACATGCCGGTCACGGCCAGGCCCGCGCCGCCGACCAGCATCTCGATCGTGCTGGCCGCGAACGGGTTGGCGGGCATCGCGATGCGCGCCGACAGGAACGAGCCGACCGACCACGAGAACGAGGCCACCAGGATCACCACGATCCCGGTGGTGTCGACCGACTGGCCGCCGGTCAGCGACAGCGCCGCCACCCCGGCGAACCCGACGAGCACGCCCGCCGTCGTCAGCACGGCCGGCCGGTCCCTGACCACGAGCCTGAACACGACCAGCCAGAGCGGCACCGAGGCCACGAGCAGCGCGGCCAGGCCGCTGGAGATGTGCTGCTCGGCGACGGCGACCAGGCCGTTTCCGCTGGTCAGCAGCAGCAGGCCGACGAGCGCCGCGCCGCCGAACTGCCGCCACGACACCCGGAACGGCTCCAGGCCCTTCCTGATCACCAGGAACCCGCCGAGGAGCAGCGCGGCGGTCACGAACCGCAGCGCGCCGCTGAGCATCGGGGGCATGGTCTCGATGGCGATCCTGATGCCGAGGTAGGTCGAGCCCCACACCACGTACACGATCGCCAGGGCGCTCCAGACCAGCACGGGAGCGCGGCTGTCAGTGGTGTTTGCACTCATGGGTCATGACCCTACCGGGGGAGTCCGACATAACGCCTGCAGGTATCGGACTCCGGACTTGGCGGGATATTAGCGGTCAGCGGCTTTTGCGCCACTGTCGTGGCAGCCGGGCCGCTGGGACGATCGTGGCTGTCCGGAAAAGAAGGGAAAAGCCGCAAATGTCCACTAGCGCTAGCCTCGTCGCCAGCCCCGTCGCCAGCTCTGCCGTCACCTCCGCCCTCGCTGCTGTCACCACTGTGCCCGCGGCGGCGAGTGCCGTCGCGGTCGCGCACTTCGCCGGGCGGCTCGCGTTCGAGACCGACGTCTCCGACGTGGCCGCCGACCTGGCCGCCGGCTCGCCGGGCGTCGTGGTCGTCGACTCCCGCAGCCGGGAGAGCTGGGACCAGGGTCACATCCAGGGCGCCGTCCACCTGCCCACCGCCGAGATCGCCGCGCGGGCGACCGCGCTCGTCCCGGAGGGCGTCACCGTCGTCACCTACTGCTGGGGCCCCGGCTGCAACGGCGCCACGCGCGCCGCCCTGGAGTTCGCCAAGCTCGGGTACCCGGTCAAGGAGATGCTCGGCGGCTTCGAATATTGGGCCAGGGAGGGTTTCCCGGTCGAGACCGCCTCCGGCGTCACCCGCCACCCGGTCGACGCGCTGACCGCTCCGGTGTCCGGAATCGCATGCGCGTGCTGAGAGCGTCCCCAGATCGAGCTAAGTGACCGGCTATATCAGGACATGTCCACTGTCCCATTGGTGCCGCCACGTGGCCCACAGCCCCTCGCAGAGCCCTTCTCGTACGCGTGGCCCGGCTGAGAAGTCGGAAAGGGCGGAAAGTTTGGCGCCCCCGTCCGAATCCCGTCGATCGGGGGCGTGGGTGAACATACCCGTATCTACTCGGGTCAACCAATAAGTTCCCAAGAGTCAAGGGGATTGTCCGTAACCTTTGACTTCCCAGGTCAAGAATCGGGCACCCGTCGCCCCTGGGATGGGACGACGGGCCCCGTACGGTCATCGTGGCCCGAGCTTCTCCACGATGAGCCGGTAGAGCTGACGCGGGCGCCCCGGCTGCGGGGTGCGGTTCGGCGGGAGCGGCCACGCGAGTCCCTCGTCAACCAACGTGCGCAGCAACCGCCGAGCCGTGCGTGGCGTCACCCCGAGCATCTTGCCCGCGCCCTCGGCGTCGACCACCGTGTCGCCGCCTTCGAGCTTGGCCGCCAGCCTGGCCAGTACCTCCACGCCCTTGGGTTTGAGCGCGGTCGACCCGGTAGGTGGCATCCGGGGGGCCGGGATGAGGGCCCGGCCCTCGCGGTCCACCGCGAACCCTTGTGCCTGTTTGCCCGCCTGCGTACGGGCCAACGCGGCCCGCGCATGCGACTCCGCGTCGTGCGTCGTACGCCCCATCCCGACGCCCACCTCGACCGCCAGCCCCAGCTCGTCCCGGATCCTCGCCGCGAAGGGCAACACCCTGAACCCGTCGGTGGCCGCGGCGATCGAGCCCCTGGTCGCGGTGACCAGGTAGCTGTGATCGTCGATCGGCCAGACGGTCGCGTTGATCCGGTTCGCCTCCTGGACCAGCAGCCGGTGCAGCGACAGCCGCAACTCGTCGCGCCAGTAGCGAGGCGCCGCGCGCCGCACGGGCTCGCGCAGCGTCGGCACCTCCACCAGCACAACAGTGAGCTGCGACTCCTCCAGCCGGTGATGCGCCCCGAGCAGCGCCGCGGTGTGCAGCGCCGTCCGGACCGCCGCGGAGGTCGGCCTGATCCTGATGACCGGAACGCCCGCGGCATGCAGGCGTTCGGCCACCGCGGGCAGGCACGTCAGTGCTCCCGAGGTGGCGCCCTGTCGGGCCAGCCGTTCGTGGTAGGCCGCGATCGTGCCCGTGGCTCCGGGCTCGTCGCGACTGTGCACGTCCGTGGCCGGGATGCCGAGGTCTGTGTACGCCTCCTCGACATCCGCCCTGCTGACCACGTCCACGCTGACCCGTTGCGGGTCCATCCGAGTGTCCAGTGCGGCCTTTGCCAACGCCGCCACCAATGCAGCTCCACCGAGTTGCACGTAGGTCGCGGGCATCGTCAGCACACCGGATCGCCTGGCCAGGTCATAAGGGACCGGGCTGGCGAACAGGCATGCGTCGACCCCGGGACCGAGCCGCGTCACCTTGTCGGGCGCCTCCTGCTCATCGCGGTAAGCGGCCGCGACCAGGCGACACGGCAGCGGAGCCGCGGCGTGACCCATCAGCATGACTCGCTCGACCAAGTCGTGTGGTCCGACCACGCCGATGGTGAGGTCCGGTGTCATAGCGCCCGGGCGTGACACTCGGGGAGTTTCTTCGGCCCTCTCGACCAATGTTCGTCCCATCCTGCCGTCCGTTGCAGTGCTCTCTTTTGGAACGATCGCTCGCGGGGGCCGTAATGTCACGCCCGACTTTTCCGGAAAGTCGTTCTGGTTGACCGCCCGACAAGATGTCTCAGCAGCTCAACGAGGTTTTTCTCGCGTTTTTTAGTGCTCGGAAATCTCTCGTGTAATGTCCGCGCCGAGCGCGCGCATTCGTGCCGCGAGATGTGCGTGGCCGCGATCGATGAGGTATCCCGACTCGATCACGGTCTCTCCTTCGGCGGCCAGACCGGCGAGTACGAGTGCGATACCGGAGCGCAGATCGTGGGCCGTCACCCGGGCGCCCGTCAGCGGCGTGCGGCCGTGTACGACGGCCCGATTGCCGTCGACCTCGACGTTGGCGCCCATCTTGTTGAGCTCGCCGGCCAGGGCGAAACGGCCGTCGAAGATGCGCTCGTGGATGTAGCTGGTGCCGTCGGCCAGGGCGGCCACGGTCATCATCGGCGACTGCAGGTCGGTCGCGAACCCGGGATAGGTGTCGGTGATGATGTTGATGGGCCGCAGCGGGCGGTCGCAGCGTACGTGCAGCACCGCGCCCTGCCGGGCGAAGTCGACGCCCATCTGCTCCAGCTTGTAACGGACGACGCCCAGGTCGAGGCCGGTGCCCACGAGGCTCAGCTCGCCCCCGGTGATCGCCGCGGCCATCGCGAACACGCCCGCGTCGAGCCGGTCGGGCATCACGGTGTG
Source organism: Nonomuraea spiralis (assembly GCF_014648435.1). Taxonomy (GTDB): domain Bacteria; phylum Actinomycetota; class Actinomycetes; order Streptosporangiales; family Streptosporangiaceae; genus Nonomuraea; species Nonomuraea spiralis. The sequence goes on along the minus strand of NZ_BMRC01000004.1, from coordinate 192,666 downwards.
CTCGACGGCGTGCAGCTCGTCCACGCCCTCGACGGTGATGAACCCGGTGCCGCCGCCGCTGATGCGCGCGCCCATCTTGGTGAGCATGTCGATGACGTCGAGCACCTCGGGCTCAAGGGCGGCGTTCTCGATCACCGTGGTGCCCTTGGCCAGGGCGGCGGCCATGATCAGGTTCTCGGTGCCGGTGTGGGAGGGCGTGTCGAGGTAGAGCGTGGCGCCGGTCAGGCCGCTGGCCTTGACGTGGATGACGGTCTCACCCTCGTCGACCACCGCGCCGAGCCGCTTGTAGCCCAGGTAATGGAAGTCGAGGTTGCGGCTGCCGAGGTTGCAGCCGCCGACGCCCTCCACGATCGCCTCGCCCAGCCGGTGGAGCAGCGCCGGGGTGAACAACACCGAGCCGCGGAACCGGCGTGCGATCTCGGCGGGCAGCACGGGGCTGCTCAGCCGGGAGGCGTCGATGACCAGCGTGCGCTCGGACTCGTGCAGCTCCACGTACGCGCCGATGGTCTCGGCCAGTTCGACCGCGCGCCGGACGTCCTCGATGATCGGTACGTTCCGCAGGACCGTACGACCCCTGGCGGCCAGCAGAGCCGCGCCGATCATGGGAAGCACGGCGTTCTTCGCGCCCTGGATGAACGCGGTTCCACGCAGTGCGTTGCCACCGCGCACGCGGTAACGGACCATTTCGTGCGGCTCCTTGAATCAACGGTGAGGCTCGATCGGGCCAACAGTAGTCGCTAACACCACATGGCCCAGCCGAATCATCCGCTAAAGGAAGCCCCTGTGACGCGCTCATACGCTTCTAGGTATCGCTGTCTGGTGCGCTCGACCACGTGCTCGGGAAGTCGAGGTGGGGGGTTTCCGGAGGATTTGTCCCATCCAGATTCGGGCGAGAGTAGCCAATCACGTACATATTGCTTGTCAAAAGAGGGTTGTGCCCGGCCCGGTTTCCACTCATCGGCCGGCCAGAATCTGGACGAGTCCGGCGTCAGCACCTCGTCGCCCAGCGTCAGGACACCCTCGGAGTCCCAGCCCAGCTCGATCTTGGTGTCGGCCAGGATGATGCCGCGCTCGCGGGCGATCTCCGAGCCGCGCGTGTAGACCTCCAGCGTGATGCGCCGCAGCTCCTCGGCCGTCTCCGCGCCGACCTCCGCGACCACCCGCTCGTAGGGGATCGGCTCGTCGTGCTCGCCCATGGGGGCCTTCGTGGAGGGGGTGAAGATCGGCTCCGGCAACCGCGAGCCGTCCTCCAGCCCTTCGGGCAGCGGCACCCCGGAGACCGCGCCGGTCGCGCGGTACTCCGACAGGCCGCCGCCCGCGAGGTAGCCCCGGGCCACGCACTCCACCTGGACCATGCGCAGCGGCTTGCACAACACGCTGCGCGCGTCGTCGCCCCTGGCCAGGATGTGGTTGGGCACGACGTCCTTGAGCTGGTCGAACCACCACAGGGACATCTGCGTGAGGATGGCCCCCTTGTCGGGGATGTCGGGCTCCAGCACGTAGTCGAAGGCGGAGAGCCGGTCGGAGGCGACCATCAGCAGCCGGCCGTCGCCGGTCTCGTAGAGGTCGCGGACCTTGCCGGAGTGCAGGTGTCTCATCGGGCGATGTCCGTCCTGTGGTGCGAGCCGCGCAGCTCGACGCGGCCGACGAGGTCGTAGGCGTTGCGGCGGGCGCTGTCCTGGTCGGGGCCGTTGCCGACGACGGTCAGCACGCGGCCGCCGTTGGAGAGGACCTCGCCGCCGGGGCCGCGCCGGGTGCCGGCGTGGATCACGTACGCGTGCTCGGTCTCGGCCAGGCCCGTGATCACGTCGCCCTTCACCGGCGCGTCGGGGTAGTTCTCCGCGGCGATCACCACGGTCACCGCCGAGCCGTCCTTGAACACCGGGTCGAGGCCGAGCTCACCGGTCGCGCACGCCATCAGCAGCCCGCCGAGCGGCGTCTCCAGCCGGTCGAGCAGCACCTGCGTCTCGGGGTCGCCGAAGCGCGCGTTGAACTCGACCACCTTCGGCCCCTTCTGTGTCAGGGCCAGCCCCACGTAGAGCACCCCCTGGTACGGCAGCCCGCGCCGGGCCAGCTCCCCGATCGTCGGGTGCACGACCTCGCGCATGACCTGCTCGGTGAGCCCCTCGGGAGCCCAGGGGAGCGGCGTGTACGCCCCCATGCCGCCGGTGTTGGGCCCCTCGTCGCCGTCGTAGGCCCGCTTGAAGTCCTGGGCGAGCTGCAACGGGACCGCCGTGCTGCCGTCGCAGAGCGCGAACAGCGACACCTCGGGCCCGTCGAGGTACTCCTCGATCACCACCCGCTCGCAGGCCCGCGCGTGCTCCAGCGCCTGGTCGCGGTCGCGGGTGACGACCACGCCCTTGCCCGCCGCCAGCCCGTCGTCCTTGACGACGTAGGGGGCGCCGAACTCGTCGAGCGCCGCCGCGGCCTCCGCCTCGGTCTCGCACGTATGGGCCCGGGCGGTGGGTACGTCGGCGGCCTTCATGATCTCCTTGGCGAACGCCTTGGAGCCTTCGAGCATGGCCGCCTCGCGGGTCGGCCCGAAGCAGGCGATGCCGGCCTCGCGTACGGCGTCGGCCACGCCCGCGACGAGCGGCGCCTCCGGCCCGACCACGACGAGGTCGGCCCCCAGCCGCCCGGCCAGCTCAGCCACTTGGGCGGGATCGACGGGATCGACGGGATGGACGGTCGCGACGTCCTCGATGCCCGCATTGCCGGGGGCACAGTGGAGCTCGCTGACCTGGGGATCGAGTTTGAGCGAACGGCACAGGGCGTGTTCACGCCCGCCGGAACCGATGACTAGAACGCGCACGTGCCCCATTGTCGCAGGCCCCCTGCCCTGGCCCGGCGCGGGTCTCCGGCACATCCATGCCGGAACGGGCCCGCATCTTTGTGTGGTTCTCCCTGATCCGAGGGCCCTCCGGCGGGTATCGTCGTTTGGGTTCACCCGCCTGTGGTAGGTTAAGGCGGCTTTGCGGCGTCTCTTGTGATTGGAGGTGGTCCGGGATGAATCCTGGTGATCCCAGCAGTACGTGCTCTCCCACGTACGCCCCAGTTACCCCCGACCACTCCAATCCGGCAGCCTGATCGTGCCTCCACGCATTTGTGTCGATTGAGGTGACTTTTCATCGCGCGTGGAGCGTGCCAGGTCGGGCGGAAAGGGACTGCCATGCGCTCGTCCACGCTTTTCCGTCGTATCAACCGTCACCCTGTTCAGCCGCGCGCCGCGCACTCGCTCACCAAGTCGGTGCGTGAGGTCTGCGTGCCCCCTGTCGACTCCATCGTCGAGTACGGCGCCTACATCCAGGGCAAGAAGGTCTGCGCCCCGGGCATCGTCGAGTCCCTCGAACTCGTACGCGAGCACAACAAGAACTCCGACGGCGCGAACGCGTTCGTCTGGGTCGGGCTGCACGAGCCCGAGGCGCCCGAGGTGGAGTGGCTGTCCGAGGTCTTCGGCCTGCACCCGCTGGCCGTCGAGGACGCGGTCAAGGCCCACCAGCGTCCCAAGGTGGAGCGCTACGGCGAGTCCCTGTTCATGGTGCTGAAGACGGTGGCCTACCTCGACCACGACGAGCTGACCGCCAACAGCGAGATCATCGCGACCGGCGAGATCATGGTGTTCCTCGGCGTCGACTTCGTGGTGACCGTGCGCCACGGCGAGCACTGCCCGCTCACCCTGGTCCGCGAGCGCCTTGAGGACAAGCCCAAGCTGATGAACCGCGGCCCGGCCGGCGTGCTGCACGCCATCGCCGACCACGTCGTCGACCAGTACCTCCAGGTGGCCGACCTGATGCAGCTCGAACTCGAAGAGGTCGAGGCGACCGTCTTCGCCGACGTCAGCTCCCGCGACATCAACCGGATCTACCAGCTCAAGCGGGAGATGCTGGAGATGAAGCGGGCGGTCACGCCGCTGCAGTCACCGCTGTCGGCGCTGCCGCAGCGCCGCGTCATCCCCTCGGAGATGCGCGAGTACTTCCGCGACGTCGGTGACCACCTGTCCCGCGTCTGCGAGCAGGTCGAGGCCTCCAACGAACTGTGCAGCTCGATCTTGCAGGCCGCGCTGGCCCGCTCGAACGCGCTGGCCAACGAGGACATGCGCAAGATCTCCTCGTGGGTGGCCATCCTGGCCGTGCCGACGATGATCGCCGGAATCTACGGCATGAACTTCGACTTCATGCCCGAGACCAAGCAGGTCTGGGGTTACCCCGCGGTGCTGGCCGTCATGATCACGGCCTGTGTGCTGCTGCACCGCGGCTTCCGCCGTAACGGCTGGCTCTGAACCGCGCTCAGACGCTCACGGGCCTCAGCGGCCGGACGCCCTCCGGCAGCTCGTGGCCGCGTTCGCGCCACAACTCCCGCATGCGGTCGGGGTAGTCGGTCACGATCCCGGCCACGCCGAGGTCGAGCATCCGCCCGGCCAGGGCCTGGTCGTTGACCGTCCACACCGCCACGTCGAGATCCGCCGCGGCGGCCTGGGACATCAGCTTCTCGTCGACCATCACGTGCTCGGGCGAGAGCGTGGTGGCTCCGGCCTCGCGGGCCGCGGCGGGGATGTCGTCGCCCAGCCCGCCCTCGTGCCAGTGGAGGGTGTCGAGCTCGATCAGCGCGAACCGCCGGGCCGCGGGCGCGAGCCGGGCCGCGTGCGTGATGACGCGCCAGTCGAAGCTGAGCACGGCGGCGTTGGTGAGCCTGCCGTGGCGGTCGAGCTCCTCGACGACCAGCTCGGTGAACATCTCGGGGTCGGCCGTCAGCTCCGGCCTGGTCGGGTCGGACTTCAGCTCGACGTGCAGCCTTACGTTCTCGGCCTCGTAGGCGTTGACCAGCCCGAGCACCGCGCCGAGCGTCGGCATCCGGGTCTCCGGCATGGCGACCTGGGTGAGCGCGAACGGGTCGTCGAGGTGACGCGGCAGGCGCACGCCCACGTCGAGGGTGCGCAGCTGGGCGAGGCTGAGCACGTTGATCGGCTTGCCGACGTACGGGAAGAGCGGATCGCCCTGGCGCAGCGGCCGGCGGTCGGCACTGGTGACGGCCGAGACCGTGAGGTCGTGCGTGAGCACGAGGCGGCGATCGGCGGTGAGGGCGACGTCGAACTCGAGCGCGTGGACGCCGAGCTCCATCGTGCGGCTCAGCCCTGGCAGGGTGTTCTCCGGCCACAGGCCCCGCGCTCCCCGGTGACCATGAATCTCAACGCGCACACGGGGGACACTACCTGGCGGAAGGCCCGCTGAGGCAGTGCCACGCCGTGTCCTTTTTATCCTGCTACGCCCTGGTCGAAGGTCGATGGTCGCCAGGGGGCTCTCCGACCGCTTTATTGATGATAAATGCAACTACCTTGCAATAAGCTGGAACTCATGACGGAGGTTCGCAAACTAGCCCATACGGCAACAGTCCGGGCATGGGTGGACGGCTGGGCGATCTCCCGCAACGCCCCTCGGCCCGTACCCGAACCGTGGGGCCTCAGAGTGGACGTCGGCCTCCCCGGCCATGTGACGCGGCACATCGTCCCCGCCCCCACCCCGGAGCTCGTGGCCGGTCTGACCGGCGCCCTCACCGCCCCCGGCACCTGGCTCAAGCTCTGCGCCGCCGCCGAGGAGGTCGCACCCGTACTGTCCCCGAGCTGGACCGTGCAGGAGCAGGAGTTCATGATGACCACCGCCACCCTGCCCCGCATCACGCCGAAGGCCCCTTCCGGCTACACCCTGGCGATCACCACCAGGGCCGGCGTCACCGTGGCCCGGCTGCTCACGGACGCGGGCGAGGTGGCCGCCCGCGGCCAGTTCGCCCTCGCGGGCGCCGCCGCCGTGGTCGACCAGGTGGAGACGGCCGCCGGGCACCGCAGGCGCGGCCTCGGCACGGTCGTCATGACCGCGATCGCCGCCGCCGCCGTCTCCCGGGGCGCCCGGAGCGGCGTTCTGGTCGCCACCGCCGAAGGCCAGGCCCTTTACGAAACCCTCGGCTGGACCCTGCACACCCCGATGACGGCCGCCGTCCTCGCCGCGGCGGACAACTGAAGCCCCACCAGACCTGCGTCGTCGCACGACGAGGGGCCCGGCGCGTGTCGCGCCGGGCCCCTCGTCCGCTTCACGTGCCGGTCAGACCAGCGAACGAACCACCACGGTCTGGTCGCGCCCCGGGCCGACGCCGATCGCCGAGATGGGCGCCCCGCTCATCTCCTCCAGCGCCCGCACGTACGACTGCGCGTTGGGCGGCAGGTCGTCGAACGACTTGGCGTTGGAGATGTCCTCCTTCCAGCCCGGCAGCTCCTCGTAGACCGGGACCGCGTGGTGGAAGTCGGTCTGGGTCATCGGGATCTCGTCGTGCCGCACCCCGTCGACCTCGTACGCCACGCACACCGGGATGCTCTCCAGCCCCGACAGGATGTCGAGCTTGGTGAGGAAGTAGTCGGTGATCCCGTTGATCCGGGTCGCGTAGCGGGCGATCACCGCGTCGAACCAGCCGCAACGCCGGTCGCGGCCGGTGGTGACGCCGTACTCGCCGCCGGTCCGGCGCAGCCACTCGCCCGTCTCGTCGGTCAGCTCCGTCGGGAACGGCCCCGAGCCCACACGGGTCGTGTACGCCTTCAGAATCCCGATGATCTTCGTGAGCCGGTTCGGCGGGATGCCCGCACCGGCGCACGCGCCGCCCGACGTCGGCGACGAGGAGGTGACGAACGGGTACGTGCCGTGGTCGATGTCCAGCAGCGTGCCCTGACCGCCCTCCAGCAGGACGAACTTGCCCTCGTCCAGCGCCTTGGACAACACGAGCGAGGTGTCGGCGATGTGCGGCTTGAGCCGCTCGGCGTAGGCCAGGTACTCCTCCAGCACGGCGGCCGGATCGATGCCGCGCCGGTTGTAGACCTTGGTCAGCACCTGGTTCTTCTCGGTCAGGGCGACCTCGATCTTCTTGGCCAGGATGCCCGGGTCGAGCAGGTCCTGGACGCGTACGCCCATTCGGGCGATCTTGTCGCCGTACGCCGGGCCGATCCCGCGCCCGGTGGTGCCGATCTTGGCCTTGCCCAGATAGCGCTCGGTGACCTTGTCCAGCGCCTTGTGGTGAGGCATGATCAGGTGCGCGTTCGACGAGATCAGCAGGCGCTCGGCGGAGATCCCCCGCTTGGCCAGCCCGTCGATCTCGCTCAGCAGCACCCCCGGGTCGATCACCACGCCGTTGCCGATCACCGGTACGACGTCCGGCGACAGGATCCCCGTAGGCAAGAGATGCAGCGCGTATTTCTGGTCACCGATGACGACGGTGTGTCCCGCGTTGTTGCCACCCTGATAACGGACGACGTAGTCGACGTCGCCACCGAGCAGGTCGGTGGCCTTGCCCTTGCCCTCATCGCCCCACTGGGCCCCAACGAGAACGGCAGCCGGCATTGTTCAGTCTCCCGAGCACAAAACGAAAACCCCTGGCGCAAGTGCGACAGGGGCTCTTGCGTAGAGAGACTACCCGAGTCTGCCCATTCGTCCCAAGGCGCGTGGCCCGAATGAGCTGCTAACCCTTGGCCAGCGCCTCGTATCCGGCCTCGGTGCTGTCCTTGAGGAACTGCAGACAGCGCTCGGCCTCGTCCTTCTCACCGATGGACTGCGCCGCCCTGGACAGGGCGTACAGGCAGCGCAGGAAGCCGCGGTTGGGCTCGTGCTCCCACGGGACCGGGCCGTGGCCCTTCCAACCGCTCCGGCGGAGCTGGTCGAGGCCGCGGTGGTAGCCCGTGCGGGCGAAGGCGTAGGAGGTGACGGCATGGCCCTGCGCGAAGTATTCCTCCGCGAGCGCGGCCCAGGCCCCCGGATAGCCGGGGAAGCGGGCGGCCACGTCGGCGGCCTTGGCTCCTGATTCGAGCGCCTCCCTGGCCTCGGGCAGGTCCGGCAGGTGAGTCGGGGGCGGCCCGGCGAGAAGGTTATCCATAGGACAAGTCATACCCGCCGTGCCGCCCAAGTGGCTAGGAGATCTTCGTCCCAGTCGACTTGAGGTTGTGGCAGGCCTCGACCACGCGGGCCGCCATGCCGGTCTCGGCGCTCTTGCCGTAGGCGCGCGGGTCGTACGCCTTCTTGTTGCCGACCTCGCCGTCGACCTTCAGGACGCCGTCGTAGTTGCGGAACATGTGGTCGGCGATCGGCCTGGTGAAGGCGTACTGGGTGTCGGTGTCGACGTTCATCTTGATCACGCCGTAGGAGATGGCCTCGTGGATCTCCTCCAGCAGCGAGCCGGAGCCGCCGTGGAAGACCAGGTCGAACGGCTTGTCCTTGCCGTACTTGGCGCCGACGGCCTCCTGGATGTCCTTCAGCACGCTCGGGCGCAGCTTCACGTGGCCCGGCTTGTAGACGCCGTGCACGTTGCCGAACGTGGCGGCCAGCATGTAGCGGCCCTGGTCGCCGACGCCCACGGCCTCGGCCGTGGCCAGCGCGTCCTCGGGGGTGGTGTAGAGCTTCTCGTTGATCTCGCCGACGACGCCGTCCTCCTCGCCGCCGACCACGCCGATCTCCATCTCCATGATGATCCGGGCGCGGGCGCACTTCTCCAGGAGCTCCTTGGCGATCTCCAGGTTCTCCTCCAGCGGCACGGCCGAGCCGTCCCACATGTGGGACTGGAAGAGCGGGTCGAGGCCCTTCGCCACCCGTTCGAGCGAGATGTCGATCAGCGGCCGCATGTAGCCGTCGAGCTTGTCCTTCGGGCAGTGGTCGGTGTGCAGCGCCACCGTGACCGGGTATTTGGCGGCCACCACGCGGGCGTACTCGGCCAGGGCGGTCGCGCCCGTCACCATGTCCTTGACCGTGGTGCCGGACAGGAACTCCGCGCCGCCCGTCGAGACCTGCACGATGCCGTCGCTCTCGGCCTCGGCGAACCCGCGCAGCGCGGCGTTCAAGGTCTGGGACGAGGTCACGTTGATCGCCGGATAGGCGAACCCGCCCGCCTTGGCACGGTCGAGCATCTCGGCGTAGACCTCTGGAGTCGCGATGGGCATAAGTCATCTCCCTGAGAAGTACGGCTTCGCGCCTGCCCAGTATCCCGGCTCGCAACCGCAACTGGTAGTGACAACGCCAGCCGGATGGCCACATCCGATCGGCTCCGCTCCGGGTAGGCTCACGGGGTGGACTGGCTCTGGAATCTCCTCGACCCGACGTGGTGGCTCACGATCCTCGGCGCCTTCGCCACGATCGGCGTCCTGGCCATCATCTTCGCCGAGACGGGTCTGCTGCTCGGTTTCTTCCTGCCGGGCGACTCGCTGCTGGTGGCCGCGGGGATCTTCAGTTCCGCGTCGCTGGTCGTGGGCGAGGCGCCGCCGATCTCCTTCCCCGTCCTGGTCATCGGCACACCGCTGTGCGCCATCGCGGGCGCCCAGCTCGGCCATTTCCTGGGGGCCAGGTTCGGCAGGAGGATGTTCGACAAGCCGGACTCACGGCTGTTCAAGCGCGAACACGTGATGCGGGCCGAGGAGTTCTTCCAGAAGTTCGGGCCGGCCAGGGCGGTCGTGCTGGCGCGGTTCGTGCCGATCGTCCGCACGTTCATGAACCCGGTGGCCGGCGTGCTGGAGATGCCGGCCAGGCGCTTCTTCCTGTGGAACGTCATCGGCGGCGTGGTGTGGGTCGAGGGCCTGGTGCTGCTCGGCTACTTCCTCGGCAGCAAGGTCGATCCCAAGCAGATCGACAAGTACATCCTGCCGGGCGTGTTCATCATCGTCTTCATCTCGCTGATCCCGATCATCATCGAGTTCGTCAAGAAGCGCCGCGAGCGCAAGCGGCTGCCCCTGCCCAACGGCAAGCACCACCGCGTGCCCTCCGGCACCGACCCCCAGCCCTGACCCCTCGGCGCTGACCGGGCCCGGGGTTACCGCCGGGTACAGTGCCCCCTGTGGGACGCCACAGGTCAGCTCCGCTGGGAAGAATCGTCCGGTCAGCCCTCATCGTCCTGGCGGTGGGGGCCGTGGCGACACTGCTGGTCGTCGGCGTACGCGCGCTGATCGACCCGCCCGGCGCGCAACCGGAGCGGCCCGCGTCCACCGCCACCGCCCTCGCCCGGCCCAGCGAGGCCCGGGTGCCCACCGTACGCATCGAGTGCGTGGCCGACGTCTGCCCGACGGTCACCGTACGCGTCCCCGGCGGCGACGTGCTCCAGCATCGGGAGATGAGCGGGGGCGAGGAGGTCAGCTACTTCGAGCCCGAGCTCGACGTCGTGCTCGGCGACGCGGGCACCGTCCGCGTCACCGAGAACGGCAGCCCCCGCGCCCCGAAGGAGAAGGGCACGAGGGAGTCCTTCACAGTCCGAGGTCCTGGAGGCTGAAGGCGGTGCGGTAGTCGAGCCCCTCCTCCGCCATGCGCGCGCCCGCGCCCCGGTCGACGATCGTGGCCACGGCCACCACCTCCGCGCCCGCCTCCCGCAGCGCCTCGACGGCGGTCAGCGGCGAGCCGCCGGTCGTCGAGGTGTCCTCCACGACCAGCACCCGGCGGCCCTTCACCTCGGGGCCCTCGATCCTGCGCTGCATCCCGTGCGCCTTCTGAGTCTTGCGCACCACGAACGCGTCGAGCGTGCGCCCGCGCGCCGCCGCCGCGTGCAGCATCGCGCAGGCCACCGGGTCGGCTCCCATCGTGAGGCCGCCCACGGCGTCGAAGTCGAGATCGTCGGTCAGGTCGAGCATCACCCCGCCGACGAGCGGCGCGGCCACCCCGTCGAGCGTGATCCGCCGCAGGTCGAGGTAGAAGTCGGCCTCCTTGCCCGAGGAGAGCGTGACCTTGCCGTGGATGACGGCCTTGCGCTTGATCTCGGCCAGCAGGTTGTCGCGGTCTGTCATGCGCCCAAGCTTAGGGTCCCGGGCTCGGCACGAGCGGCGCGGCGTCTCGTCCCGGTGGACGCCCGGCACGTCCTCGTCCATGCGTCTCCCGTAGGTCACCGGAGGTAAAGGCGGAGCTTCGGTTTAGTCATGACGGTAGATGCGGAATGATTGCGCGGGGCAACCCGGCGTAATCGTGAGGTCACAATGAGTGTGGAATCGCCGCTAAGCGATGCTGACCTGCTGAAGGAGGTCAGGGCGGGAGACGCGGCCGCCTACGGACGGCTCTACGAGCGTCACGTCGCCGCTGCGCGTGCCCTGGCCAGGCAGCTGGTCAGGGGCGAGTCCGAGGTCGAGGACGTCGTGGCGGAGTCGTTCACGAAGATCCTCGACCTGGTGGGCCGGGGCGGCGGGCCGGAGTCGGGCTTCCGCACCTACCTGCTGACCGTCGTGCGCCGTACGGTCTACGACCGCCACCGGGTCGAGAGCCGCCAGGTGACCACGGGCGAGATCGAGCAGTACGACCCGGGCGTGCCCTTCGTCGACCCCGCGCTCGTCGGCCTGGAGCGGTCGATGATCTCCCGGGCGTTCCTGTCGCTGCCCGAGCGGTGGCGGGCGGTGCTCTGGCACACCGAGGTGGAGAAGTGCAAGCCGGCCGAGGTCGCGTCGCTGCTCGGGCTGTCGGCCAACGGCGTGGCCGCGCTCGCCTACCGGGCGCGCGAGGGGCTGCGGCAGGCGTACCTCCAGATGCATCTGCGCGCGGCGCCGGCGCACGAGTGCCGTCCGGTGATCGGCAAGATGGGCGCCTACGTCAGGGGCGGGCTGGCCAGGCGCGACTCCCGCACGGTCGACGACCACGTCAACGACTGCGAGGAGTGCCACGGTGTGCTGCTCGAACTGGCCGACGTCAACCGCGGCCTGCGCGTCATCGTCGGCCCGCTCGTCGCCGGTCCGGTCTTCGCGGGCTACGCCGCGGCGCTGGCCAAGGCGGGTTCGGCCGTCGGCGGCGCGGGCTGGTTGTCGCGGTTGTCCGGGCGGTTGCGGCGCACGCCGTCCCGGCGGCAGGTCTTGACGGCGGGCGGCGTCGCGGTCGCGTCGGCGGCGGTGGCGGCGTTCGTGCTGGTGTCGGGAGAGGAGCCGGCGACCAGGCCGCCCGCCGCCGCCGCGCCCCTGGCCCAGCCGTCGGCGTCGGTGCAGCCGGTGCCGATGCCCGTGCCGAGCGAGCCGCCGGCGCGGGTCCCGCCGCCCAGGAGGGAGCCGCCGGGCAGGCCCCGGCTGCGCGCCACGATCGACGCGCTCGGCGCCCTCGTACGCGCCCAGCCCGGCATCGTCGGCCTGCGCCTGCGCAACGACGGCGACGGCCCGAGCGGCGAGTTGGCCGCGACCGTGGAGCTGCCGCCCGGCGTGACCCTCCTCCCGCCCGCCAGGCGCGGCCACGGCGTCGCGCTGCTCGCTCCCGTGGGCACTGTCGACGGCTGGTCCTGCCGCCAGGCCGGTCTGGGCGCGCGGTGCGTCAGGCAGCCGCTGGCGGCCGGGCAGGGCACGGCGGTGTTCCTGCGCGTGCTGGTGTCCGAGCAGGCCCCTGAGGGCGCCGGTCCCGCCGTGCTCGTGGACGGCGGCGGGCCGCGCGTCAGGGCCCGGGCCGAGCAGGGGGTCCGTACGGTGGGGGCGTCGGCCAGGTTCGCCACCGAGGGCAGGGTGGCCGTCCGGGCCGTCGGCAACACGCTGCTGAGCTGTTCCGAGGAGCACGACGGCTGCGCGGAGGCCAGGCGCCGCCAGGGCGACCGGCGTGACAACGATCTTTGGCCGATGACCGCGCTCGACCAGGACTCCAGCCCGGCCACCACCGCCTCCAGCGCGGCCAGGCTCACCCTGCCCAAGGACAGCCGGGTCGTGTGGGCCGGCCTCTACTGGTCGGCGAGCGGCACGGAGGCGGGGCCGATCAAGGTCAGGGCGCCGGGCCGCCGCACGTACGTGTCGGTCCGTCCCGACCACGTCACGACCCTCGCCATGCCGCTCGGCCCGGCCTATCAGGCCTTCGCCGACGTCACCGCGCTGGCCGGGCAGGCACGTCCGAACGGCTTCTGGTGGGCGGCCGACGCGCCGATGGCCGAGGGGGCCTCCAACCATGCCGGGTGGAGCCTGGTGGTGATCGTGACCGGGCCGCGGCAGCCGTACAGCCAGGCCGTGGTGCTCGACACGGCCACCGTCGTCGGTGGGCCGACCAGGATGATCCACCTGCCGCTCGGCGGCCTGAGCCCGGTCGCCGCGCCCGCCAGGGCCGAGCTGGTGACCTGGGAGGGCGACGCCGACCTCGGGGGCGACAAGGTCTCGCTGGGCACCGGCGCGATCAGGCCCGCGAGCGGCGACCGCGACCGCGACAACGTCTTCGACGGCTCCGCCAACGGCGCCGCGGGCATGACCTTCGGCGTGGACGTCGACACCGTGGCCGCCGAGCTGGGCCGCCGCGATCCGGGGCTGACGATCGCGGCCGACAGGGACGTCGTACTGTTCGGGGTCGCCGCACTGAGCGTCAGGGCGCGCTCGTGACCACGAACGGGACAAACTGGTACGGTCTGGCTGAATGGTCCGGCTGGACGGCGGCCTGCGGTCGAATCGTCGGGATTAACCCTCGCACGATCACCAGCTTTCATTACCCTGAGAGAGGGCCGCCGAGTCCGGTCTCTGACGGTGCAGAGCCAGCAAGGTCGGACCACCATGAAAGGGGCGGTGTCAGTGGATCGCTGTGCGCTGTTCGTGGACGCTGGCTATCTGCTGGCAGACGGAGCGATGGCCGTGCACGGCACTCGCCATCGAGAAGCCGTCGCCTGGGACTATCCCGGGTTGCTCCAGCTGATGACCAATCTGTCGCGCGAGCGCACGGGCCTGCCGCTGCTGCGGTGCTACTGGTACGAGGCGACCGTCGAGGGCCGCCGCACCCCGGAGCACGACGCACTGGCCGACATCCCGGGCCTCAAGCTCAGACTCTCGCGCATCCGGCCGGGCCGCCGCGAAGGCGTCGACGCCCAGGTCCACCGCGACCTCATGACCCTCGCCCGCAACACCGCCATCTGCGACGCCGTCGTCGTCAGCGGCGACGAGGACCTCGCCCAGGTGGTGTGCGACGCGCAGGACCTCGGCATCAGGGTCACCGTCATCCACATCGCCGCCGACGGCGGGTGGGCCGTGTCCCGGTCGCTGCGGCAGGAGTGCGACGACCTGGTCGAGCTGGGCGGCGTCCACCTGCGGCCCTACGTCACCATGGTGTCCGGCGCCACCGAGTCCTCCAACGGCCACCACCAGCCGCTCAGCAACGGGCACGCCGCCCACTCGCTGCCGCCCGCCCCGGTGTCCGCGCCGCCGTCCTCGCCGGCCTCGCTGCCGCCGGCGCAGTCCACGGGCAGCCACGCGGCCAACCCGTCCTCCTCCGGCAGCCACGCGGCCTCGGCGCAGCCGTCCGCCAACGGGCCGGTGTCGTCGCGGGGGCAGTCGTCCTCGCCGCCGGTGTTGCCCTCGTACTCGGGGTACCAGGAGCAGCCGCCGTCCATCCCGCCGTCCGTGCCGCCGTCCGCCGCGCCGGCGACCGGGCCGCTGCAGCAGCCGCAGTCCGCCTCGCCAAGCACCGGTCAGTTCGCGACGCCGTCCTCGGGGGGCACGTACCAGGCGGCGCAGCTCGGGCCGTACACCGGGCCGCAGCCCGCGCCGGTCTCACCGCCGCCCGCCGCGACCGCCGGCGCCACCACGCTGGCCGACGCCGTGAAGGCCGCCCACCGCGAGGGGCACGACTTCGGGGAGTCCGTGGCCCGCGACGCGCCCGCGCTGTGGCTGGAGGCGGTGCTCGCCCGCAAGCCGCGCATGCCCTCCGACCTGGAGGCCCGCCTCTTGCAGGGCTCCTCGCTGCCGATCGACTTCCTCCTGCACGACGAGGTCCGCCACGCCCTGCGCCGCGGCTTCTGGGACGCCCTCGAACGCGCCCGCCACTGACCCCGCCCCGCCGTCTTCCGCCGCCTCTCGCGGCCCATCCCCGTGCCCTCGTGCTGCCTGCGGGAAAAGAGGGACGCCCGGGCGCCGATGGGCGGTCCGGGCGTCGGGTGGTGCGGGGGGAAGTCAGGAGAGCGCGTCGAAGCCGGCGCGCAGGTGGGTGAGCCGGTCCCTCAGGTCGGCCAGCGGTACGGCGAGCGCCGGATCCTGCGACTTGCGGGCCAGCTCCCGAACCCGGGCCAGCTCGTCCTCCACAGCCGTGAGCCGCCGGGACAACTCCGGCAGGACGGAGGCGTGATCCCCGGCTCCGGGCGGCAACTCGCCGGTCAGCCGCTCCCGGAGCAACGACGCCTGCTCGGCCAGGCGCTTGTTCATGTTGTAGAGCTCGGTGAACACCGACACCTTCGCACGCAGCACCCACGGGTCGAACGGCTTGGTGAGGTAGTCGACCGCGCCCGCCGCGTAGCCGCGGAAGGCGTAGTCGGGAGCGCTGTCGACCACGGTCAGGAAGATGATCGGGATGTTCCTGGTCCGCTCCCGCCGCTTGATGTGCGCGGCCGTCTCGAAGCCGTCCATGCCCGGCATCCGGACATCGAGCAAAATCAGCGCGAACTCGGTGTTGAGCAGCGCCTTGAGCGCCTCCTCACCCGACCTGGCGCGTACGGGCACCAGGTCGAGCGAGCTGAGGATCGCCTCCAGGGCGATCAGGTTCTCCTCGCGGTCGTCGACCAGGAGGATCTTGGCACGGTCCGGCATCGATCACGACCCTTCGGCAGATGAGGGCGACGAGTCGGTCGTGGCCCCTCGCCCACGGCTGAGCCATCCGCGCAGCCGTTCGAGCAGGCGATCGACGTCGACCGGCTTGGGCACGTAGTCGGACGCGCCCGAGGCGATGCTCTTCTCGCGATCACCTCGCATGACCTTAGCGGTCAGCGCGATGATCGGCAGGTCGGCGAACTGCGGCATGCGCCGGATGGCCGAGGTCGTGGCCCAGCCGTCCATCTCCGGCATCATGATGTCCATCAGCACGAGCGCGACGTCCTCGTTGCGTTCGAGCTGCTCGATGCCCTCGCGGCCGTTCTCGGCGTAGACGACCGTCGAGCCGTGTCGTTCCAGCACGCTGGTGAGGGCGAACACGTTGCGGATGTCGTCGTCCACGATGAGGATCTTGGCGCCGTTGAGCGGGTCGTCGCCCTGCCACTGGGCGGGCGTCTCCACCGGCGCGTCGACCAGCTCGGGCATCGGCAGGTCGAGCGGCATCGGCGGCTCCGGCATGGTCGCGGCGGCGGCCTGTTCCTCGGCGGGCGAGGTCATGAGCTGCCGGCGCGGGGCCGTGCTGCCGTCGGTGGCCGCCAGCGGGCCGGTGTAGGAGGCGGGCAGGTAGAGCGTGAACGTGCTGCCCCTGCCCAGCTCGCTCTCGACGTGGATCTCGCCGCCGAGCAGCCGGGCGATGTCGCGGCAGATGGCCAGGCCGAGGCCGGTGCCGCCGTACTTGCGGCTGGTGGTGCCGTCGGCCTGCCTGAACGCCTCGAAGATGACTTCGCGCTTGTCGGGCGCGATGCCGATGCCGGTGTCGATCACCTGGAAGGCCAGCAGGTCGTTGGCGTCGTGCAGAGTGTCGTCGTCGAAGTCGACGCCCCGGGGCGCCGCCGCGACCCGCAGCTTGACCTCGCCCTTCGGGGTGAACTTCACCGCGTTGGACAGCAGGTTGCGCAACACCTGCTGCAGGCGCTGCTCGTCGGCCCGCAGCTCGCTCGGCACGTCGGAGGCCACCTCGACGCTGAACGACAACCCCTTGTCCTGGGCCAGCGGCGCGAAGGCCGCCTCCAGCAGGTCGACCATCTTGGGCAACGACACCTGGATCGGATGGATGTCCATCCGGCCCGCCTCGACCTTCGACAGGTCGAGCATGTCGTTGATCAGCTGGAGCAGCGCCGACCCCGCGCTGTGGATCGTACGGGCGAACTCGACCTGCTGGGAGGTCAGGTTGCCCTCGGCGTTCTCGGTCAGCAGCTTGGCCAGCACCAGCAGGCTGTTGAGCGGGGTGCGCAGCTCGTGGGACATGTTCGCGAGGAACTCGGACTTGTACCGCGAGGAGACCGCGAGCTGCTCGGCGCGCTCCTCCAGGGTGCGGCGGGCCTGCTCGATCTGGAAGTTCTGGATCTCGATCGCGCGGTTCTGCTTGGCCAGCAGCGCCGCCTTGTCCTCCAGCTCGGCGTTGGACCTGCGCAGCTCCTCCTGCTGCCGCTGCAGCTCGTCGGAGCGCTCCTGCAGCTCGCGGGTGAGCCGCTGGGACTCGGTCAGCAGGTCTTCGGTACGGGAGTTGGCGATGATCGTGTTCATCGTGACGCCGATGGTCTCGACCAGCTGCGTCAGGAAGTCGAGGTGCACCTCGCCGAACGGCGTGAACGAGGCCAGCTCCAGTACGCCGAGCACGCGGTTCTCGAACAGGATCGGCAGCACCACGATCTGCGCGGGCGTGGACTGGCTGAGCCCGCTGTCGATGGTGATGAACTGCGGCGGCACGTCGTCGAGGATGATGTGCCGGCCCTCGGCCGCCGCCTGGCCGACGATGCCCTCGCCGATCGCGAAGCGCCGGCGCGGCCCCCGGTCGGGACGTACGCCGTAGCCGCCGATCAGCGTCAGCTCGTGGTCGCCCTCGGGGTCGATGCCGTAGAAGGCGCCGTAGCGGGCCGAGACCAGCGGCGTCAGCTCGCTCATCGTAAGCTTGGCCACCTCGAACAGGTCGCGGTGGCCCTGCATGAGCCGGGAGATGCGGGCCAGGTTGGACTTGAGCCAGTCCTGTTCCTGGTTGGCCTGGGTGGTCTCGCGGAGGTTGGCCACCATCGAGTTGATGTTGTCCTTCAGCTCCGCCAGCTCACCCTGCGCCTCGACGGCGATCGACCTGGTCAGGTCGCCCCGGGCCACGGCGCTGGTCACGGTCGCGATGGCGCGCACCTGCGTGGTCAGGTTGCCGGCCAGCTCGTTGACGCTCTCGGTGAGCCGCTTCCACGTGCCCTCGACGCCCTCGACCCGGGCCTGGCCGCCGAGCTGGCCCTCCGAGCCCACCTCGCGGGCCACCCGGGTGACCTCGGAGGCGAACGAGGAGAGCTGGTCGACCATCCGGTTGATGGTGGTCTTGAGCGCCAGGATCTCGCCCTGGGCGTCGACGTCGATCTTGCGGGTCAGGTCGCCGTTGGCCACGGCCGTGGTGACCTCGGCGATGTTGCGCACCTGATAGGTCAGGTTGTTCGCCATGAAGTTGACGTTGTCGGTGAGGTCCTTCCAGACGCCCGACACGCCCTGCACCCGCGCCTGGCCGCCGAGCTGCCCCTGCGTGCCCACCTCGCGGGCCACCCGGGTCACCTCGTCGGCGAACGACGAGAGCTGGTCGACCATCGTGTTGAGGGTGTCCTTGAGCTGGAGGATCTCGCCCTGGGCATCGACGGTGATCTTCCTGGACAGGTTGCCCTGCGCCACCGCGGACGAGACGGCCGCGATCTGGCGCACCTGCGAGGTCAGGTTGTTGGCCATCGAGTTGACGTTGTCGGTGAGGTCCTTCCAGACCCCGGACACGCCGCGTACCTGTGCCTGGCCGCCGAGCTGGCCCTCGGTGCCCACCTCGCGGGCCACACGGGTGACCTCGGAGGCGAACGAGGACAGCTGCTCGACCATCGTGTTCATGGTCGACTTGAGCTCCAGGATCTCGCCCTGGGCGTCGACGTCGATCTTGCGGGTGAGGTCGCCGTTGGCGACGGCCGTGGTCACCTGGGCGATGTTGCGCACCTGATAGGTCAGGTTGTTCGCCATCGAGTTGACGTTGTCGGTGAGGTCCTTCCAGACGCCCGACACGCCCTTCACCTCGGCGCGCCCGCCGAGCTTGCCTTCGGTGCCGACCTCGCGCGCCACGCGGGTCACCTCGTCGGCGAACGACGAGAGCTGGTCGACCATGGTGTTGAGGGTGTCCTTGAGCTGGAGGATCTCGCCCTCGGCGTCGACCGTGATCTTCTTCGACAGGTTGCCCTGGGCGACCGCCGTGGCCACGGTCGCGATCGAACGCACCTGTGAGGTCAGGTTGTTGGCCATGAAGTTGACGTTGTCGGTGAGGTCTTTCCAGACGCCCGACACGCCGGTCACCTGAGCCTGGCCGCCGAGCTGGCCTTCCGTGCCGACCTCGCGGGCGACCCTGGTGACCTCCTCGGCGAAGCCCGAGAGCTGGTCGACCATCGTGTTGACGGTGTTCTTCAGCTCGAACATCTCGCCCACGGCGTCGACCGTGACCTTGCGGCTCAGGTCGCCCTTGGCGACCGCCGTGGTGACCACGGCGATGTCGCGGACCTGCGCGGCCACGCGCGAGGACATCGTGTTGACGGCCTCGGTGAGGTCGCGCCAGCTTCCCGACATGCCGCGCAGGTTGGCGCTGCCGCCCAGCCTGCCCTCGGTGCCCGCCTCGCGGGCCACGCGGGTGACCTCGGAGTTGAACAGGGCGAGCTGGTCGACCATGCCGTTGATGGCCTTGCCCAGGCGGCGTACCTCGCCGCGGGCCGAGCGGTCGAGGTCGATGCGCCGCGACAGGTCGCCCTTGGCCACCGCGTCGATCACGTCGGCCGCCCCGCTGACCGGGCTCACCAGCGCGTCGATCAGCATGTTGACCGACTCGACGCTCTCCGACCACGCCCCGACCCCGGGACCGGGCGTCAGCCGTTCGCCGAAGCGGCCTTCCTTGACGACTTCCTTGCGAACTCGTGCCAGCTCGTTCGCGAGGTGTTCACGGCGGTCGGCCACTTCGTTGAGCAACAGACGCACTTCGCTGAGGATGCCGGGGGGCGCATGCGGGACCCGACGCCGGAAATCGCCATCACGCCAAGAGAAGAGAGTCTCCAGGACGGGAACGAGATCCGATTCTGTATAGGTCCTCTCCTCCGGGCTTGTTACGGCCTTGGCCGTGGTCATGTGGCCTCCTTCACTCGCGGCGGGTCCCGGCGAGTGATTCAAGTCTGTCACGATGAGTAGCTCGCAGTCCTGCCCTTGGATTTACCCCAAGTCAGCGAGAAGTGTGGTAGGCACGATGGGATGACTGCATCTCCCCATGCGGTGCTGGCTGCGACCTTCGCGCCGGGCGAGACCGCTGTGACGGCTGCGATGAGGTTCACGCGTGAGGTGATGACCGCGTGGGCCACCGTCGGCGTGCTCCACACCGCCGAACAGGTGGCCGGTGATCTCGCGGAGCAGGTCTCTGACGAGCCGTTTGAGGTGATTTGGAAGCATTACGGCGATGCCGTCCAGGTCGAACTGCGACAACGGATCAACTCCCACGGCGATCCAAAAGCTCCCTCCGTGAACGTGGAAGAGTGGGGAGTCACCTTCGCGGGCGATTCCCGTGTCCATTGGGCAAGGCTCACGCTACCCGGCTCGGCCGACCGCGTGGCCGCCGAATGGCTGGAGGAGAGCGCCAGGGGCCCCCACTGGCTGGGTTTCCTGGCCGACGCGAGCGACCTGCTGGCCGGCACCCTCGACCCCGACATGGTTCCGGCGATCATCGCGCAGATCGTCGTGCCCCGCCTGTCGAGCTGGTGCGCCGTCTACACCGCCGACAGCTCGATGGGGCCGTTGCGGCTGGTCTACCTGTGGCACGCCGACGAGGCCCGCATCGACGGCCTGCGCGAGCAGCTCGCCGGCATGGACGTGGGCGCGGCCGACACCAGGGTCACCTCCACCATCCACCTGACCGACTCCCAGGTGCTGGCCGTGCCGCTCACGGCGCGCGGCCGGGGGCTCGGCATGATGTGCCTGGGCCGGTCCGACCGGTTCCCCGACGAGGTCATCCAGTTCGCCGAGGACATCGGCCGGCGCGCCGCGCTCGCCATGGACAACGCCCGGCTCTACGCCCAGCAGGCCGCGGCCAACCGGGCGTTGCAGCGCAGCCTCCTGCCGCCCAACGAGCCCGAGGTGCCCGGCCTCGACTACGGCGTCATCTACGAGCCCGCCGGCGAGGCCAACGAGGTCGGCGGCGACTTCTACGACCTGTACAAGGCGGGCGACGACTCCTGGCGCTTCGCGATCGGCGACGTCTGCGGCACGGGCCCCGAGGCCGCCGCGGTGACCGGCCTGGCCCGCCACACGCTGCGCCTGCTGGCCCGCGAGGGCTACGGCGTGGCCGCCGTGCTCGGCCGGCTCAACCAGGCGATCCTGGAGGAGGGGGAGCGGGCCAGGTTCCTCACGCTGCTCCACGGCGACATCACCCCCGTGAAGTCCGGCCTGGAGGTGCGGCTGGTGTCGGCGGGTCATCCCGAGGCCCTGCGGCTCAAACCGAGCGGCAAGGTGGAGGCGGTGACCACGCCCCAATCGCTGCTCGGCGTCTTCCACGAGGTCGTCTTCGAGGCCGACACCATCCACCTCGACCACGGCGACGTGCTGCTCGCGGTGACCGACGGCGTGACCGAGCGGCGCTCGGGCGGACGGCTGCTCGACGACGACGGCGGCCTGGCCAAGCTGCTGGCCGAGTGCGCCGGGTTGTCGGCCAGGGCGGTGGCCGAGCGCATCCGCAGGGGCGCGGCGGAGTTCGCCTCGGAGCCGAGCGCCGACGACCTCGCGATCGTGGTCCTGCGCGCCCGCTGACCGCGCGGGAGCGCCCCGCAGGAGCGCTCCCAAAACGTGCGCGAGTCGGTGTCAGCCGATGTGTACGTGCTTGCGGGCGAACTCCAGTTGCAGGGCCGTCTGCGCGATGCGTTCGGCGACCACGAGCGAGCCGCGGATGGCGCCGTAGGTGTAGAGCTCGTGCTCGCGTCCGTGCTCGGCCAGCTTGGCCACGTACTTCTCGATCTGGCGCAGCGGGCAGCGGGTGTCGTTCTCGCCGGCGAGGATCAGCAGCGGGCTCTTGATCTGGTCCACGTACGTGATCGGCGAGCAGAAGGCGTAACGCTCGGGCTGCTCGTCGGGGGAGCCGCCGAGCAGGGCACGCTGGTAGGCGCGCAGGCTCTCGGCCTCGTCCTCGTAGCAGGTCTGGTGGCAGGCGATGGGCACGGCGGCGATGCCCGCGGCCCACAGGCCGGGCTGGACGCCGAGGCCGAGCAGCGCGAGGTAGCCGCCCCAGGCGGTGCCGGCCAGGACGAGCCGGGCTGGGTCGATCGTGCCCCGGTCCACCAGCAACTGGCGTACGGCGGATATGTCGGCCAGCTCGATGTGCCCCACGTCGCCGTGCAGCGCGTCCCGCCAGGCCGAGCCGTAGCCGGTCGAGCCGCGGTAGTTGACGCGGACGACGGCGAAGCCCGCGTCCACCCAGGCGGCGACCTCGGGGGAGAAGGAGTCGGTGTCGTGGGCGGTCGGGCCGCCGTGCATGAGGAAGATCGCCGGGTACGGCGCCGCGCCGGTCTCGGGCTTGGACACCAGGGCGTGGATGCGGCCGCCCGGGCCCTCGACGTCGACGTCCTCGACGGGGACGCTGGGCGGCGCGGACGGCCCGCCGGGGTTGAGCACGACCTGGCCGTTGCTCGACCGGATGACCGGCGGGCGCGAGCCGCTGGACCAGGAGTACTCGATGTGGCCGCCGGGGCGCGGCGCGGCCTCGTCGATCACGCCGTGCGGGGTGTCGATGAGCGTCAGGACGCCGCCCGCCAGGTCGTAGCGGTGCAGGTAGCTGCGGGCGCGGTGGTCGCGCACGATGAGCAGGCCGCGGCCGTCGTCGAACCATTCGGCCGCCAGGTCGCCGGGGTCCTTCAGCCAGATCTCGCGCTGCTCGCCGGTGACCGGGTCCCAGACGAGGGGCTCGTGGCGCTGGCGGCGTTCGTGCAGGGTCAGCAGGCGGCGGTCGCCGACGACCGGGGCGAAGCTGAGGCCGTGCACGCCCTTGTCGGGGCCGTCGTAGAGCTCGCCGACGGTCTCGCCGTTCTGGTCGACGACGCGGAGCGCCGGGCGGCGGAAGTCGCCGTACTCGCCGTGGTTGATGGCGATGAGGGAGCCGTCGAGGGACATGTCGGTCACCCAGGCGGCCTCGGCGTGCTCATACAGCAGCTTGGCCGGTGCTCCCGGGCGTACCAGGTGGATCCGGAACGTGCCCTCGCTGGCGAGGCTGATGGCGGCCACGCCGGTCGCCGACAGCGCGATGCCGCCCGGCTGGCCCGGCGGCAGGCCGGGGGCGGCCGGCTCGCTCGGCCCGCCGGTGAACGGCTGACGCCACCAGCTCCCGAACTCGTCGCCGTCGGTGTCGGCGAACCAGTAGATCCACTGTCCCGCCGGGTCGATCGCCGCGTGCGCGGTGCCCTTGGGCCGGTCGGTGACCTGGCGTACGGCGCCCGTCACCCGGTCCCAGGCGTAGACCTCCCACGTCCCTGTGGCGTTGGAGCGGTAGATGGAGCGGTTCGGGGCCTGACGTGCCCAGGTCGGCAACGTCATGCGCGACGCCCGGAACCTGGCCTGCCAGCGTTCCTCCGCTTTCATCCGGCGCGCCCCCTCCCATCGATGGCCCACGCCCTCTGGGTGCGGGATGCCGTCCAGTATTGCGCCTGAGTCGGGGAAATACCCGGGGAATGTGGGGGAATTTCGGACTAAATGCCCCATCAGTAACACCAGTCGCAGACGCCCGTCAAGGAACAGGTCTTGATTCGGGCTCAGGCTCGAAGATAGACAGATGAAACGCGGCTCTGACCGTAACTTTATTCTGGCCATTCTTGGCACGTCGGCTGAAATATCCGGATATGCGGGCTTCTAGCTCGGCGGGATCAGTGTGCCACGCGCTCGGGCCCATTCCCACGACCTGGACCATCTCGTCCTGTCCGAGTCTCATGTCGAACTCGATCGTGTGCCGCCCGGTCTGTGCGAACCCCTCCATGCTGCGGGCCACGCGGCGATCCTTCTCCTCGTCCACCGAGAGCAGCCCCAGCTCCTCGACCAGCGGGCTCAGATGAGCCGCGGCCGGGGTCGCGACGATCGCCGCACCGCCCGGGCGCAGGATCCTGCGGAACTCGGGCCCGTTCCTGGGCGCGAACACATCGATCACCACATCGGCCACCCCATGCCGGATCGGGAGCGGCCGCCACACGTCCGCCACGAACGCCCCCAGCCTCGGATGCGCCCGCGCTGCCCGCCGTACGGCGTGCTTGGACACGTCGAACGCCATCCCGATGCCACCGTTCACCGCATTCAGCACGGCCGCCAGGTAGTGCCCGGTGCCCGTACCGGCGTCGACGATCACTGGTGCGACCCTGCCCGCCGCGCCGCGACCTTCGACGATCACCGGTCCAACTCCTGGACCGGCCTCCACACCCGCCCCACGGTACGCTCTCGGCCCGGTTCCGTCATTCGATTCAGTAGAAGATTCACGTTTTTCTGGGACGCTCCCGGCATCCGTACGCGCCCGCACGGCCTCCGCCAGCGCCGCGGCCAGTGGATCGTAGTGGCCGGCCTCCAGGAACGCGGCCCGCGCGGCCACCATCGCGGGGCTGTCGGCGGTGCCGGGCGGTCGTGAGCCGGTGAGCAGGCTGACGTATCCCTGCTTGGCCACGTCGAAGGAGTGCCCGCGCGCGCACCTCAGGGTGCCGTCGGCGAGCTCCACGTCCGCACGGCAGACGGGGCAGATCAGGTGTTCGACGATGTCGGCCAGCATGCGCCCATTCTCCAGGGGCCTCAGGCGGCCGCGCGCAGCGCCTCCAGCAGGAAGGCGGCGTTGGACGGCGTCGTACGCAGCTTGCCCATGAGCGTCTCCAGGGCCTGCCGGCGGTCGAGGCCGGCCAGGGTGCGGCGCAGCCGCCAGATCACCTGCCGCTCCTCGGGGTGCAGGAGGATCTCCTCGCGCCTGGTGCCGGACGCCTCCAGGTCGACCGCGGGGAACAGGCGGTGCTCGGCCAGGTCGCGGGCGAGGTGGAGTTCCATGTTGCCGGTGCCCTTGAACTCCTCGTACAGGCTGTTGTCCATGCGGGAGCCGGTGTCGACGAGGGCACTGGCGAGGATGGTCAGCGAGCCGCCGCCCTCGACGTTGCGCGCGGCGCCGAAGAAACGCTTGGGCGGGTAGAGGGCACGGGCGTCGATGCCGCCGGTGAGCACCCGGCCGCCGCCGGGCGCGAGGTTGTTGTAGGCCCGGCCGAGCCGGGTCAGCGAGTCGAGCAGCAGCACGACGTCGCGGCCGGTCTCCACCAGGCGCTTGGCGCGCTCGACGGCCAGTTCGGCGACGGCGGCGTGGTCGCGGTCGGGGTGGTCGAAGGTGGAGGCGAAGATCTCGCCCTGGATGGAGGCGCGCATCTCGGTCACCTCCTCGGGTCGCTCGCCCACGAGCACGACCATGAGGTGGACCTCGGGATGGTTGCGGCTGATCCCGGCGGCCAGCGCCTGGAGGACCATCGTCTTGCCGGCCTTGGGCGGCGCCACGACGAGTCCGCGTTGTCCCTTGCCGATCGGCGCGACCAGGTCGATGACCCGGGTGCTGAGCGACTCGGTCTCGGTGACGAGCCGTTCGTCCGGATGTACGGGCGTCAGCTCCTCGAAGTGCGGCCGGTGCCGCCAGTCGGTCAGTCCGTTGACGGACACGACGGCGGCGAGCTTGCCCCCGGCCGCGGAGGCGACGACGTGGTCGCCGCGCCGCAGGCCGAGCTGCTTGACCTTCTCGGGCGGCACCCGGACGTCACCGGGCCCCGGAAGGTGTTCCGCGCGGATGTGGGCGGACTTCTCGTGCACGTCGAGGAGGCCGCTCACCTGCCGTACGGGCGTTTCCGCGCGTTGTTGCGGAATGGTGTGAACAGTCATGATGAGCCCCTTTGGGGGAGATACGCCGAGCAGAGATCGGCGAGTTCGATGAGAAGCCGGGCCCGGAGAACCTGGGCGGGGCTTGATGAGGAAGACCAGCGGAGCTGAAGCTCAACGCTTGTGGGGAAGATACCACACGTTCCGCTCCATCAAACGCCTAGCCCTCTTGGACTATTCCCGGACGGTTCTGGTGTGTTCTCCCACGCGTCCCGGCTCGCACGCGTGACAATGTTCTTCATCGCACCGAGCCGTGAGGAAAACTACCGGCCACCGGTGTAGCGAAAGGCACAGAACCCCCAGAAAAGCAGCGGCATCGTGTCAAGTGACATGCAGGACCCCTGCAACTCGACGGGGGTTCCATAGAGACATCCGAACTCCTTGGGGGATCACCATGCAGACCGTCCACTGCCCGCAGTGCCACCACACGCTCGACGAGGGCCCGATCATGTACCGCTGCGCCCACTGCC
This sequence comes from Nonomuraea spiralis, assembly GCF_014648435.1. Classification (GTDB taxonomy): domain Bacteria; phylum Actinomycetota; class Actinomycetes; order Streptosporangiales; family Streptosporangiaceae; genus Nonomuraea; species Nonomuraea spiralis. The sequence continues at coordinate 166,719 of NZ_BMRC01000004.1, read as the reverse complement.
GCCGCGCGGTCTTCGCCGCCGACGTCGAGAACGAGTACGTTCCGCGCCAGCCCGTGGCCGCCTAGCCTGGCGGGATGAAGCACAGCCCCATCACCGTTTCGGGCGTCGAGGTGACGCCCCTCTGCGACGCGGTGGGCCCGATGGGCCCCGCGATCCGACTCCCGCTCGCCGAGATGTTCCCCGGCTCCAGCCCCGATGACGATCAGTGGGTCCTGCACTTCCACTGCTACCTGCTGCGCGACGGCGCGGGCCGCCTCACCCTCGTCGACACCGGCATCGGCGGGGAGGATTCCCCGGCGGCCGGCTGGGCGCCCGTTCCCGGCGTACTGATCGGTGAGCTGGCGGCGGCGGGCGTCGCGCCCGCCGACATCGACACCGTCATCCTCACCCACCTGCACAGCGACCACGCGAGCGGCGCGGTCGCGGACGGCGGGCCCGTGTTCGAGAACGCCCGCCACGTGCTCCAGCGGGCCGAGGTCGACGGCACCTCCGGCGTCGCGCTCGACCGGCTCCTGACGCCGATCAAGGGCCTGCTCCACGTCGTGGACGGCCAGGCCGAGGTCGCGCCGGGCATCCACGTCCAGCACACGCCCGGACACACCCCCGGCCACCAGATCGCCCGGGTCGGCGACCTCGCGATCACCGGCGACCTCGTGCTCCACCCGGTGCAACTGGCCGATCCGGGCGTCCACTACGTCTACGACGACGACCAGGAGACCGCCGCGCGCACCCGCGCCGACGTCCTGGCGGCGCTGCGCGCCGAGCGCGCGACGATCGCGACCGCGCATTTCAGCGAGCCGTTCATGCGTCTTTGATCTGCTACGGCACCATAGGCTGTCATGAAGATTCGTGTTGTGGCCGGTGTCGCTCTCGGTGCCGTACTGGTGGCCCCCGCCGTGGCGTCGGCGGCCACCGCGCCCGAGCTCACGGGCGCCGCCGTCTACGCAAGCGCCGGCCACCAGCTCACCCGCTACGAAGCCGGGGAGTGGAGCACCCTCGCCAAGATCGGCGCGCTGCCGCAGTTCGCGGCCTCGCCGGACGGCAGGAAGGCCGCCTGGGTGACCGACGGCGGCAACCTCCAGGTCAAGGACGGCGCCAAGACCGTCACCGCGGCCACCAAGCTCCAGGGCGGCACGCCGTGCCTGACCCCCGTCTGGTCCCCCGACTCCACCCAGATCGCCTACGCCAAGGGCGAGACCATCATGGCCGTCAGGGCCGACGGCACCGGCGCGCGCCGGCTCGGCACCTCCAAGGGCGTGTGCCACCTGGCCTGGGCGGCGGGCGGGCGCTACCTCGCGGGGTACACCGGCGAGGCCGACGCCGTCTACCGGCTCGACGTCAAGACCGGTAAGTCCGTCAAGGCCAAGGGCGTCAAGCTCGTCACCCACGTGCAGAGCCTGTCGCCGAACGGCCGCAACGCGGTCGTGGAGTTCCCCGCCAACCCCGAAGCCCTGGGGGACGGGAGCTGGCCCGCGGCCTTCAAGCCGGCCGTCGTCGACCTGGTGACCGGCAAGCAGCTCACCCCGGCCGTCAAGGGCAGGCTGATCGGCGCGTTCTACCTCGCCGACGGGCGGCTGGTCGTGCGGGTGGCGGGCAGCGCGCACAACACCCTGGTCGTGCTGGACGCGGCGGGCAAGGAGGCCCAGCGGGTCGAGGAGCCGGCCAAGGCCAGGACCCAGGCCCTGCTCCAGGTGCTGCCGTAACGTTGGCCCGGTGAACGATTTCTGGTCCACGGTCAACCGGGTCGTCACCGGGGCCGCAGCGTACATCACGGACGAGCGGGGCCGGGCGCTGCTCGTCAAGCCCAACTACCGCGACCACTGGTCCTTCCCCGGCGGCATCATCGACGCCGGCGAGCACCCGGCGCAGGCGTGTGCCAGGGAGGTCGCCGAAGAGCTCGGCCTGGTGCTGGAGGTCGGCAGACTGCTCGCCGTGAGCTGGGTCGACGGGCTGGCGTACGTGCCGTACGCGATGGTCAACTTCATGTTCGACTGCGGCGTGATCCCGTCGGGCACGGCGATCACGTTGCAGGCCGAGGAACTGGACGAGTACGGCTTCCACACCCACGAGGAGGCCGCCCGCCTGCTGCCGCCCCATGCCCACAGGCGGCTGCTGGCCGCCGCGCGGGCGCGGGAGTCGGGTGGGATGGCGTACCTAGCTCCCGGCGAGGACCGGCTGGTCGGCCAGGAGGGCTGAGGGCAGGAAGGCCATCGCCGTCAGGCCGCCGTAGGGCGAGGCCGTCAGGGTGACCTTGATGTCGTGCCGGGCGGCCAGGCGGCCGACCACGAACAGGCCCAGCCGGTCGCTCTGGGCCAGGTCGAACTCCGGCATCTTGGCCAGCCGGTCGTTGAGCTCGTCCAGCTCGATCCGCGGCAGCCCGAGGCCGCGGTCCTCGATCTCGATCATCAGGCCGTTCGGGGTGCCCGCGGTGCGTACGTCCACCCTGGTCTGCGGGGGTGAGAAGAGCGTGGCGTTCTCGACCAGCTCGGCCAGCAGGTGGGCCACGTCCGTGACCGTCGCGCCGAGCAACGCGGCCTGCGGCGGCTGGTGGATCTCGACGCGCTCGTACTCCTCGACCTCGGCGACCGCGGCGCGCAGCACGTCGAGGATCGGCACCGGGTTGCGCCAGCCGCGTCCGGGGGCCTGGTCGGACAGGATGATCAGGCTCTCCGCGTGCCTGCGCATGCGGGTGGTCAGGTGGTCCAGCTTGAACAGGTCGGCCAGGATCTCGGGCTCCTCGGTGGCCCGCTCCATGCTGTCGAGCTGGAGCAACTGCCGGTGCAGCAGCGACTGGTTGCGCCTGGCCAGGTTGACGAAGACCTGGCTGACGCCGTGCCGGAGCCTCGCCTGGTCGACGGCGGCCTCGACGGCCGTGGACTGCACGTGGTTGAAGGCCCGTACGATGTCGGCGACCTCGGAGGTCTCCGTCCTGACCTCCAGCGGCGCGATCTCGGCGGTCGTGGGCGGGCGCGTGTTCGTACGCAGCCGCTCGACCAGCCCGGACAGCCGCACCTCGGCCAGTTCGGCGGCCGCGTCGCGCAGCCCGGCCAGCTCGCGGACCAGGCGCTTGCGGAAGCGCAGCGACAACAGGATCGAGGCGAGCACGGCGAGCAGCCCCACGCCGCCGGCCACGCCGATCTTGATGAGGATGGTCGAGGCCGCCGGGTTCACCCGGTCCACGATGCCCTCGACGATCCCGGCCTGGTTGCGTTCGAGCGCGGTCCACAGGTTCTGGCCGTCCACCTCCCAGGTGGCGGCGGTGGCGGGCAGGCCGTTCATCGCGGCCTGGCCTCTGATGGCGTCCTCGGCGTCGAGGAACTCCTTGTAGACGGGCGAGCCGGCCAGCTCCTCGTACGGGCCGCGCAGGCTGCTGTCCAGGTGCGAGAGCGCCTGCGCGTACAGCAGCCGCCGGGTCGCCACCATCCCGGTGAACGCCTCGCGCTCGACGGCCTCCACCCGCCCTCTGGCCAGCACCACGACGACCATGGCGCGCTCGCGCGAGAGCAGGTCCTTGGCCTCGCCGAGCATGGTGACGGCCCTGGCCTGCCGGTAGAGCGACATGTCGGGCACCAGGACCATGGCGTCGTACATGCGGAAAGAGGCGTCCACGATCTGGCTGTAGCCGTCGATCACGGCGAGCGGGGCGACCGTCCGGTCGTCCACCTCGGCGCGGATGCCGCCCAGCAGGTCGAGCTTGCCGTTCAGGGCGTCGAGCTGCGAGCTCATCTCGGGTGACATGCCGCGCTGGTCCTTGGCCAGCTTGCGGAAGGCCGCCACGGTCCGGTCGGTCTGCCCGCGCTGCCTGGCCAGCTTGTCCCCGCCCCGCCGCGTGACCAGGAACTCGACCGAGGCCAGCCGCTCGTTCTGAAGCTGGACGTTGACCCGCTCCGACGGGGTGGCCAGGTGCGAGGCCAGCTTGTTGATCTCCAGCAGGCGCAGGCCGTCGCCGCCGGTCAGACCCGCCGCGAACGCCCACAGTCCGACCAGGGACAGCAGCGGCACGAGCAGGAGGATGAGGAGCTTCAGAGCAATGGGACGGCCACGCGTGGGGGGCATGCGACCTCCGGGTGCATGATGAGAGCGCCTCGCAGATTACACCCCCCTTTGGAAGGATTTCTGTGCGTCTTCCGCGTTCTTCCGCCGGTTGGACCATCGGCGTCTTCGGCCTGCTCGCCTTCGTACTCGGGCTCTTCGGGCTGCTCTCGCCGAACTCTCTGCTGGTCCTGCTGGGTTTCGAGGTGCTCGACGTACGCCCGTCCGGTGACTACACGCTGGTCTACATGGCTGCTTCGTCCATGGCAGCGGTGAACATGGGCGTCTATTACGTTTTCGCGGCTTCCGCCGACTACACGCCGTTCTTTCGATGGACCGTGCCATTCAGGCTCGTGACGTTCGCGGTGTTCACCACGCTGGTGCTGACGGGGGCGGCGCCGGGCAAGTTCTTCGGCGTGGGGCTCTGGGAAGGGGTCGGGGCGCTGGTCACCGGGTTCGCGCTCTGGCGCGAGGGCAAGTTGCTGCCCTCGCGCCCCTGAGCTCACGGTCTGGTGTCGTCGGTACGGCCCGCCACGAGCCGGTCCCCGTCGACCGGTTCGCCCGCGGCCCGGTCGTTCGCGGCCCGGTCGCCCGTCACGCGGTCGCGTTCGAGTCGCCGTTCCAGGTTGCGCTTCTCGTCCTCCAGCCGGGAGACCCGGCCCGCGGCCTCGGCCCGTGCGGTACGCAGCCTGCGGCGCTTCCTGGCGGTCCTGCGCGACCCGGAGCCGATCAGCCAGAGTCCCGCCAGCAGGGCGGCCGCGGTGACCGCTCCGGCGAGGAACATCTGCACATGATCGAGCTGGTACGTGTTGCCGAACAGGATGTACCTGGAAGTCTCCTCGGTCGCCACCAGGGCGACGGCGCCGCCGGCGAGCAGGACCAGGATCAGACCCAATAAGACCATCCGAACTCACCCCTTGTCGTCAGAGCGCGTTTCTTCTGCCCTGACGCGGGCGGGGTATGCGCATGATGGCGGTTATGAGACCCGATCCTGGCCAGGTGCTGCATTTCTCCGAGGACCCGACCATCGAGCGGTTCGTGCCCCACGTCGCGGTGACGTCGTCGCTGGGGGAGCCGTACGTGTGGGCCGTGGGCCACGACCGCTGTCCCGACTACTGGTTCCCGCGCGCCTGCCCCCGTGCGATGGCGTGGCGGGGGCCGGACACCTCGGACGAGGACGTCGCCCGGATCGCCGGCGCGGGCTGCGGCGAGCGCGTCCACGCCGTCGAGTACGGCTGGCTCAGGGCCATCATGGACGTCCGGCTGTACGCCTACCGCCTGCCCGCGGCCGAGTTCGCGCCGATCGGCGACCCGCCGCACGCCGTGGTGTCGAAGGTCCCGGTCGTCCCGATCGGCCCGCCCGAACCGGTGGGCGACCTGTTCGAGCTGCACGAGCAGGCGGGCATTCAGCTACGCCTGCTGGACAACCTGTGGTCGTTCTGGCACGAGGTGACGGGCAGCAGCATGCAGTTCAGCGGGATTCGGCTGCGGAACGCGCGTCGATGAGCGCGGCCAGCTTCTCCACCGGCATCGAGCCGGGCGGCAGCTTCTCGCGGGCGTGCCGGTCGGCCTCGCGGCGCAGCACCTCGTTGACCGGCGTCGGCACGCCGTGCTCGCGGCCGAGCAGGACGATCTCGCCGTTGAGGTAGTCGGCCTCGATCGAGCCGCTGCCTCTGGCCAGGCTCTGCCACGACGATCCGCCGCCGCGTTCGACGCCTTCGACGGGGACGACGTCCACCTGGTGGCCGCGGACCCGCTGCTCGTCCTCGGCGGTGGAGTAGGGGATGCCCACGTGGTCGAAGACGCGGACGGCCTCGGCGCGGGCCCGTTCGATGAGCGCGTACATGCCGTCGGCGTGCCCGGCGAGGGCTTCGACGGCGTTGCCGAGGTTGTTGAGGAGTTTGCCGTGCTTCCAGCGCATGACGTCGGGGGTGGCGCGGGCGAGCAGGCCGTACTTGCCGAGGTCGTCGGCGATCTGCCCGGCGAGGTCGTCCACACCCTGGGGATAACGCCCGACGTGCAGCAACCCGGAGTACGGGCGGGCGTAGGCGACCACGACGCCGGGTTCGAGGTGCTCGGCGGGCAGCCACACGCACATGCCGTAGACCCGCTCGAACTTACGCAGGACAGTACGTTCGTTGGCCACGCCGTTCTGGGCGCACACGACCGGGACGTCCACCGGCCAGGGGGCGAGGGCGGCGAGGGTGTCCTGCGACTTGGTGGCCAGGATCAGCACGTCGTCGTCGCGGGTGGGGATGGGGCCGGGAGCCGTGGGGATGTGCAGGGTCTCGTCGGATTCAGGGGTGATCAGGCGGAGTCCGTCACGTTTGAGCGCCTCGTAGTGCGCCCCTCTCGCGACGAGCACGACGTCGTGCCCGCCTTGATGGAGGCGGGCGCCGATGGTGCCGCCGACTGCTCCTGCTCCGATCACTATGTAGCGCATTGTCCGAGAATGTCACTTCTTACTTCGCGAGCGCCACTTCGGTCTGCGGGATCAGGGCGGTCCCACGCGTACGCTCCCGCATGATCGTCTTGAGCACGCGCCAGCCGTCGCGTACGGCGTGCAGGTTGCTCGCGCCGTGGATCCTGGAGCGCTCGTGGCTGGGCACCTCGTGGATGACCAGGCCGGCCTGGGCGGCCCGGACGTTCATGAGGGTCTCGATCTCGAAGCCGTCGCAGTCGAGGTCCATCGCGTCCAGGTGGTCGCGCCAGAAGGCGTTGTAGCCGTAGCACAGGTCGGTGAAGCGGGTGCCGTACAGCAGGTTGGTCAGGCCCGTGAGGACCTTGTTGCCGAGCGAGCGGATGGGGCTGAGGTCGTCGGAGCCGCCGCCGGGGGCGTACCGGGAGCCCTTGGCGAAGTCGGCGCCGTCAATGAGGGTCTCGACGAAGGAGTGGATCTCCTTGCCGTCGGTGGAGCCGTCGGCGTCGATCATGACGATGATGTCGCCTCGGGCCGCCTGGAAACCCTCGATGAGAGCGTTGCCCTTGCCGCGCCGGCTCTGCACGACGACCCGCAGGTCGGGGCGCAGCCTGCGCGCCACGGCGACGGTGTCGTCGGTCGAGTTGCCGTCGACCAGGATGACCTCGTCGATCCAGGCGGGCAGCGTGGCGAAGACGTGGGGAAGGTTCTCGGCTTCGTTCATCGCGGGGACGATGACACTGACACTGGCGGCGAAGGGCTGCTTGTTCATGGCTACAAGGTGCACCTGCACACATGCAGCCCACTTGACACTGCCTTGCAGTGATCCTACTTATATGCGATCTCCACCGACCAATGCCTCGTCCGAGCGTGCGACGATCTCGTCGACGGTCTCGCCGGGGGTCTGTCCGGAGGTGTCCAGCCACAGGCCGATCCTCGGCGTCTCGGCCCGTAGAGCGGCGTCGAGCTGGGAGATCGTCCAGGTGCCGTAGCCGGTCTTGGCGCGTTCGCGTTCGCGGCGCTCGACGGCGGCGGCGTCGGGGGCGAGCACGACCACCCGGAGCGGACGGCTTCGGACCCACTTGGTGAACCGCTCCAAGTCAGCCCCAAGAACCACATCTTGCACAATAGACGTGAATCCGGCTTCGAAATACAAGTCCGCCGTCTGGGCCGCGAGCCGGTAGCGGAGGTGGAGCTGGCGCACCGCCTCCTCCTCCGAGCCGGGCGCCATCTCGGCCCGCCCGCCCACCACCATCCGGCGGAAGGCGTCGCCCCGGACGTGCGCCGAGCGCGGCAGGCGTTCGGCCAGGGCCTGGGCGACCGTGGACTTGCCCGAGGCCGAGATGCCGGTGATCAGGACGACGCCCTTCACCCGCCGACCAGCTTCCGCACCCTCTCCGCGCCCACGGCCATGAGCAGCGTCGGCAGCCGCGGCCCGGTGTCGCGGCCCACCAGCAGCCGGTAGAGCAGGACGAAGAACGCGCGCTGGGCCGCCTTGAGCTCCGGCGTGGGCTTGGCGTCGGCGGCCAGGCCGACCTGGAGCTTCGGCACGCCGTAGACCAGGCTCGTCAGGCCGTCGAGCGTCCAGTCGTCGAGGCCCTCGGCCAGCAGCCGCAGCGACTCCCGTTCGGTCTGGCCGAGCGAGTCGAGCAGCTCCTGGTCGGGCGTCTCGCGTACGTGGGTGCGCTGGTCGGCGGGCAGGTGGTCGGCCACCCAGCGCTGCGCTCGGTCGAGCCGGGGGCGGGCCTGCGCCAGGTCCTCGACGGCGTCGAGGTCGCGCAGGATGCGCAGCGCCTGCTCGTCGTGGCCGGTGGTGATGTCGACGATCGAGGCCAGCGTCCGGTAGGGCACCGGGTGCGGCGTGGCCGGCAGCGGCCCGGCGGCGGTGCTCACGGCGCGGTTGTGGGCGGCCAGCTCGGCGGGCTGCGCCTGGCCGAGGCCGACCTTGCGGCCCAGGGCGTCCCATTCGTCGTAGAGGCGCTGGATCTCCTGGTCGAAGGCGATCTTGAAGGACTGGGCCGGCTTGCGGCGGGCGTACAGCCAGCGCAGCACCGGCGCCTCCATGATCTCCAGCGCGTCGGCCGGGGTCGGCACGTCGCCCTTGGAGCTGCTCATCTTGGCCATGCCGGTGATGCCGACGAAGGCGTACATCGGGCCGATCGGCTGCTCGCCGCCGAACACCTCGCCCACGATCTGGCCGCCGACGATCCAGGCCGAGCCGGGGGAGTGGTGGTCGACGCCCGACGGCTCGAAGACCACGCCCTCGTACGCCCACCGCATCGGCCAGTCGACCTTCCACACCAGCTTGCCGCGGTCGTGCTCGGCCAGGCGCACGGTCTCGCCGAACCCGCACTCGCAGGTGTAGGCCAGCTCGGTCGTCTCGTCGTCGTACGCGGTGACCCGCGTGAGGTCGCGCTCGCACAACTCGCAGTACGGCTTGTACGGGAAGTAGTCCTCCACCTCCCGCACGCCCTCCTTGGTCCGGTACCGGTCGAGGATCGCGTCGATCCTGGACCGCTCGCGCACGGCCAGCAGGATCTGCTCGCGGTAGGCGCCGGAGGTGTACTGCTCGGTCTGGCTGATGCCCCGGTAGTCGATCCCCAGCTCGGCCAGGGCGGCGACCATCGGGGCCTTGAAGTGCTCGGCCCAGTTGGCGTGCGGGCTGCCGGGCGGGGCGGGCACGGAGGTCAGCGGCTTGCCGATGTGCTCGGCCCAGGCCGGGTCGACGCCCGCGGGCACCCTGCGGAAACGGTCGTAGTCGTCCCAGGACAGCAGATGGACGCAGTCGAGACCGCGCCGCCTGATCTCGTCGGCGACCAGGTGGGGGGTCATGATCTCGCGCAGGTTGCCGAGGTGGATGGGGCCCGAGGGGCTGAGCCCGGAGGCGCAGACGATCGGTTTGCCCGGGGCACGACGCTCCGCCTCGGAGATCACCTCGTCCGCGAACCTGGAGACCCAGTCGGCCTCTGCACTTTCCGCCATCGCGCCATTGTCGTGGCTCGCCGGGCTTCTGCGCCAACCAGCGGAAAATACGGTGCGTTGCCGGACGGGCCTGAAGTAGCCTCGGCGCCCATGACGCCTTCTCGTGTACGTCCGCCTTTCGTGGCCGACGAACGTACCCAGCTCGTCGGCTGGCTGGACATGCAGCGCGCGATCGCCCACTGGAAGTGCGAGGGCCTGTCCGAGGCGGACGCCCACCGTGTCGTCCTGCCCAGCTCGCCGCTGATGACGATGGCCGGGCTGATCTCCCACATGCGCTGGACCGAGCACTGCTGGTTCGAGGTGCTCTTCCTGGGCGGCAGCTCAGAGGGCAACCCGCAGTTCCTGGAGGAGCCCGAGGACGCCGACATGCTGGTCGAGGGCGTCACGCTGGCCCAGCTCCTCGACGACTACGCCAAGCAGTGCGAGCGCTCCAACGAGATCGTGGCCGCCCACTCGCTCGACGACGTCGGCAAGCACCCCGACTTCCGGTCGGCGGCGTCCTCGCTGCGCTGGGTGCTGATCCACATGGTCGAGGAGACGGCCAGGCACGCCGGCCACCTCGACATCGTCAGAGAGCTGGTCGACGGGAACAAGGGCTACTACTGACCCTCACAGGCCCAGCACGTCCGCGGGATCGGCGACGATCCGCTGGATGATCAGACCGGCGGCCCCGAGCACGGCCGCGTCGGCGCCGTTGGCCGAGACCGCCAGGGCGGGCGGCGTGCCGCGCATCTGCCGCAGCCGGGCCGCCAGGGCGCCGCGTACCGATGACTCCAGCCATGGGAACAGCGGCGCGAAGATCCCGCCCAGCACGATCCTGCCGGGGTCGAGCAGGTGCACCGCCGAGGTGAGCGCCACCCCCAGCGCGTCCCCGGCCCGTCCGCAGGCGTCCAGTGCGCGCCGGTCGCCCTCGGCCAGCGCGGTCACCAGGGTGGCGACCGAGTCCAGCTCGCCGAGCAGGGCGTCCTGGCCCGCGTACACCTCCAGGCAACCCCGCCCGCCGCACCGGCAGGCGGGGCCGTCCGGGGTCACGACGACGTGGCCGAGCTCGCCGGCCAGCCCGTACGTGCCCCTGAACACCGTCCCGTCCACGACCAGCCCGGCGCCGACGCCGATCTCGCCGGAGACGTAGAGGAAGTCGGCCGCCCCCGAGCCGAACCACAGTTCGCCGAGCGCCGCCAGGTTCGCCTCGTTGTCGACCGCGCACGGCAGGTCGAGCAGGTCGGCCACCCGTACGTCCCGCCAGCCCAGGTGGGGGGCGTTGCGCAGCAGGTCGCCCTCGACCGTGCCGGGCACGGCCAGGGCGGCGCCGATGATCCGCAGCCCGGCCCCCTCTGCTTCGGCGGTGACCTCCTTCACCAGGTCGCGCAGCCTTTGGAGCACTTCTGCCGGGTCGGAGCCGCGGTTGTCGGCCGGGCGGGTGCGGCGCAGGCGTACGGACCGGGTGAGGTCGACCACGCAGGCGGCCAGGTAGTCGATGTTGACCTCCAGCCCGAGCGCCGCCACGCGATGCCCGCTCAGCGCCACGGCGACCCCGGGCCGCCCGCGCTCGCCGTCGCGCACGGCGCCCGACTCGCTCACCGCCCCGGCCTCCAGCAGGGCCCCGACCAGGCTGGACACGGTGGTCTTGGTCAGCCCGGTGAGCTCGGCCAGCCCGGCCCTGGTGAGCGGCCCGTCACGGTGGACGGCCTGGAGTACCACGGCCAGATTTCGGGCACGCATGGAATCATGCCGGACCCCCCTTGACGCCGCCATGCGTGCCTCCTCAGGATTATGTGCAGATTATGGACTAAAGGTAGGGGACGCCCACAATGCCATCCTTCACTCCCACACCTGCCGATCGCTTCACCTTCGGACTCTGGACGGTGGGCTGGCAGGCCCGCGACCCGTTCGGCGACGCGAGCCGTCCTCCGCTCGACCCGGTCGAGAGCGTGCACCGCCTGGCCGAGCTCGGCGCGTACGGCGTCACCTTCCACGACGACGACCTGCTGGCCGTCGAGCCCGACCGGGACAAGGCGATCGCCGTCTTCCGCAAGGCGCTGGACGAGACCGGGATGAAGGTCCCGATGGCCACCACGAACCTGTTCACCCACCCGGTGTTCAAGGACGGCGCCTTCACCAGCAACGACCGCGACGTCCGCCGGTACGCCCTGCGCAAGGTCATCCGCAACATCGACCTGGCCGCCTCGCTCGGCGCGACCACGTACGTGTGCTGGGGCGGCCGCGAGGGCGCCGAGTCCGACGCCGCGAAGGACGTCAAGGCGGCCCTCGACCGCTACAAGGAGGGCCTGGACCTGCTCTGCCAGTACGTCCTCGACCGCGGCTACGACCTGCGCTTCGCCCTGGAGCCCAAGCCCAACGAGCCGCGCGGCGACATCCTGTTGCCCACCATCGGCCACGCCCTGGCGCTCATCAACGACCTGGAACACCCCGAGATGGTGGGTCTCAACCCGGAGGTCGGCCACGAGCAGATGGCCGGGCTGAACTTCGTCCACGGCATCGCCCAGGCCCTCTGGCACGGCAAGCTGTTCCACATCGACCTCAACGGCCAGCACGGCCCCAAGTACGACCAGGACCTGATCTTCGGCCACGGCGACCTCAAGAGCGCCTTCTTCCTGGTCGACCTGCTGGAGAACGGCGGCTACGACGGCCCACGGCACTTCGACTACAAGCCGCTGCGCACCGAGGACCCCGACGACGTGTGGGACTCGGCCGCCGCGAACATGCGCACGTACCTGATCCTGAAGGACAGGTCGCGCGCCTTCCGCGCCGACCCCGAGGTCCAGGAGGCGCTGCGCGCCTCCCGCGTGGACGAGCTGGCACAACCCACGCTCGCCCCGGGCGAGACCTGGCAGGACCTGGCGGGCGACGACTTCGACCACGAGGCGGCGGCCCGGCGCGGCTTCCACTTCACCCGGCTCAACCAGCTCGCGCTGGAGCACCTCATGGGGGTCCGTGGATGACCCGGCCCATCAGCGTCCAGCTCTACACCGTCCGGGACCAGCTCGCCGCCGACCGCGACGGCACGCTGGAGCGCATCGCCGCCATCGGCTACGGCGCCGTCGAGCCCTTCGACCCGACCGCCGACCCCGAGGGTTTCCGCCGGGTGATCGACGACCTGGGCCTCGCGGTGTCCAGCACGCACGCGTACGCGCTGCTCGACCGGGAGCCCGCGGAGGTCCTCGACGCCGTCGCCACGGTCGGCGCCGACCTGGTGATCATCCCCGGTGGCATCCCGGAGGCCGAGTTCACCACCCGCGACGGCCTCGCGCGCACCGCCGACCTGCTGAACGGCCTGGCCGAACAGGCGGCCGGGCACGGCATGCGCCTCGGCTACCACAACCACTGGTGGGAGATCGAGCCCAGGATCGACGGCCGCCACGCCATCGAGGTGCTGGCCGACCTGCTCGCCCCCGAGGTGTTCCTGGAGATCGACACGTACTGGGCGGCCGTGGGCGGCGCGGACGTGCCCGCCCTGCTCGGCCGCCTGGCCGGTCGTACGCGGGCGTTGCACGTCAAGGACGGGCCGGTCGTCAAGGGCGAGCCGCACACGGCGGTCGGGGCGGGGGCGATGCCCGTGCCCGAGATCCTGGCCGCCGCGCCGGACGCCTGGCGCATCGTCGAGCTCGACACGTGCGCGACCGACCTGTTCACCGCCCTCGCCGACAGCCACGCCCACCTCACCCGCCTGGAGGGCTCATGAACGGCGGACCCGTCGGCGTCGCCGTCGTCGGCGCCGGGGTGATCAGCGGCCAGTACCTGCGCAACCTCACCGCCTTCCCCGACGTGCGGGTGCTCGGCGTCGCCGACCTCGACGCCGGCCGGGCCGCCGCCGCGGCCCGCGAGCACGGCGTGCCCGCCTCGGGCAGCCTGGCCGAGATCCTCGCCCTGCCCGAGGTCGAGATCGTGGTCAACCTGACGGTCCCGGCCGCGCACGCGGCCGTCGCGCTGGAGTCCCTGCGCGCCGGCAAACACGTGTACGGCGAGAAGCCGCTCGCCCTGAACCTGGACGAAGCGGCCAAGGTCATGGCCGAGGCCGCGAACCGCGGACTTCGCGTCGGCGGCGCCCCCGACACCTTCCTCGGCCCCGGCCTCCAGACGGCCGCGCACACCCTGCGCTCCGGTCTGATCGGTGAGCCGGTGGCGGTCACCGTCGCGTTCCAGAACCTGGGCCCGGAGTCCTGGCACCCCGATCCCGAGTTCTACTACCGGCCCGGCGGCGGCCCGCTGTTCGACATGGGCCCCTACTACCTGACCGCGCTCGTCTCCCTGCTCGGCCCGGTCGCCCGGGTCGCGGGCAGTACGCGCAGGGCGCGCGCCGAGCGCGTCGTCGGCTCGGGGCCCAAGGCCGGCACGCTGTTCCCCGTGGACGTCCCCACCCACGTCAACGCCCTGCTGGACTTCCCCGGCACGGCCACCGCCACCGCGACCTTCAGCTTCGACTCGCCCGTCGGCCGCAAGCTGATCGAGGTCATCGGCACCGAAGGCGCCCTGCTGCTGCCCGACCCCAACACCTTCGGCGGCCCGCTGCTCGTCCGCGGCCCGCACGACGCCGACTGGCGGGAGGTGCCCGTCGCCGAGAGCACGGCCGGGCGCGGCGTCGGCGTGCTCGACCTGGCCCGGTCGCTGCGCGCGGGCACGCCGCACCGGGCCTCGGGCGAGCTGACGCTGCACGTGCTGGAGCTCATGGAGGCCATCACCGAGTCGGGCGAACGCGCCGAGTTCCGTACGGTCACCTCGGCCGTGACGGCTCCTGAGCTCCTGCCCGGCGGCTGGGACCCGTACGCGAGCACGTTGTCCTGACGCCGGGACCCGTCCCGTCGAGGAGGGTTCAGAAGAGCGGCTTGGCCAGGCGGATCGTCAGGATCCGGCTGGTCACGCCGGAGTCGACCAGGCGGCCGTCGGCGTCGAAGGTGCCAAGGCCGAAGTCGTTGTCGTTGGCGATGGCGAGCGTCACCGGGTCGAGCAGCGCCACGCCCTCGATCTTGCCGGGCAGGCCGGGGATCGCCGCCAGGTCCACGGCGAGCGCCTTGGGCGCGACGGTGACGTTCGCCGGCAGCGACGCCTCCAGCGAGGGCGTGGTGGCCGGGTCGTCGTGCGGGCCGCCGAGCAGGTTGGTCGCCCTGCGCAGGTCGACGGTGTAGAGGCGGGCCACGGCGTCGGTGCGTTCCTGGAGCAGCAGGCGGCCGGGGCTCAGCACGTTCAGGGCGGAGATCTTCATGTCGCCCTGCTCGGCCGCCGGGTCGAAGGTGGCCACGTTCTCCATGGTGTAGGCCCACTCGCCGGTCGGGCGGCCGGTACGCAGGTCCACGCGCAGGATGCGGGCGGTGTTCGAGGCCTTGCCGGTCTTCTTGTCGGGGTTGGCGAGCGGGCTCTGCACGGCCAGGTACAGGGCGCGTTCGGACTGGGAGACGCCGAGCGCCTCGATGCCGCGGTTCTGCTGCCGGGTGGCGAAGATCGCGGGCAGCGTCTCGTGGACCGGGTAGCCGGTGCCCGTGAGGTTCAGGCCCTTGGGGACGTACCTGGCGAGGACGCGGCCGTCGCCCGCCACGTGGAGCAGCGACGGGGAGTACTCCTCGACCAGCCAGAAGCCGCCGCGGCCGTCGGTGACGATGTCCTCGGTGTCCAGGCCGTTCGGGTCGTACGGGAGCTGCGTCAGGCCGTCCCAGGTGTAGGGGGTCTCGTCGTGGCCGGGCTGGTTGGACAGGCCGGTGATCGGGGTGCCGTCGGAGGTCTTCAGCGGGATGCTCTCCACGATGCGCGCCGTGTCGTGCCGTACGGCGACGCGGACGATCGCGGGCGCGAACTCGGGCAGCGGGAACGTGCGCCGCTTCTCCCCGTTGACCTTGGGCTCACCGTTCGGGCCGCGGTCGGTGACCATCCAGTACTCGCCGGAACGACGGGCCGGGAACAGGCCGCTGCCGACGCCGCCCAGCTTGACGCCGCGCGAGTCCTTGACGACGCCCGGCTCGAAGGCGGCCAGGTCGGGGGCGGGCAGCGTCACGTCGGACAGGATGCGCGGCTGACGCCCCGAGGCGGCGTCGGCGGGTGCGGCGACGGTGGTGGCGAGGGCCGCGCCGACGGCCAGCACGGCGATGAACGAACGAGACATGACGCTTCCCTTGGCAGCAAACTTCCAGATAGGGGTCGAAAGGTATCGACGCTTGATGACGGGCTGCTGAAGCGCACATGACTTCACACGAAATTCGTGCCGATGGGTGACATGTCGTGATGCGCGTGGGTGGCTCCTTGCCTGCTGGTGAGGTCGCCGATCCGGCCGTTCTCTCCTTCTTCTGTCGGGCAGGAAAGAACTATGGCCCAAGACCCTTTCGAACCTCCCGGAACCGGACTCACCACCTCCTGGATCGCCCTTCTCGACAACGCCCGCCACGAGAACCGGGTCATCTCGGTACGCCTGCTGAGCGGCGACTCCTTCACCGGCCACGTCACCCGCAGAGGCGACTCCCTGGTCACCGTCGAGTCCTCGGACCCGGCGACCGGCGGCGCCCGGGAGCACAACCTCGCCATCAGCGCGATCGTCGCGATCTCCTACGAGACCCCGGCCGACCCCGCCACCGGCTGACCCATCGTCAGGGAACGCGTCGTCCCGTATCGTCCCCAGCAGCGACCCCGTACACGTGAGGAATGATCGACATGTCCCACGAGGTGGTACGACGCGTTTTCCGCACGGTCGACTCGTTCGACCCCGACAAGTTCGCGCAACTCCTGGCCGAGGACGCCACCTTTGTGTTCGGCAACGCCGAGCCCATGGTGGGGCGCGAGGCCGTGGCCGCCGGGCTGCGGACGTTCTACTCGACCATCGGCGGCCTGCGGCACCGGATCGTCAGGGACTGGCAGGTCGAGGGCGACACCATCGCCGAGACCGAGGTGACGTACCAGCGGCTCGACGGGAAGGAGGCCGCCGTCGTGGCCGTGTCGATCTGGCGTACCCGTGACGACGGCCTGATCTCCGACTACCGCATCTTCGCCGACCTCGCCCCCGTCCACACCCCATAGTCGAACCCAGTAAGCCTGTCGGTATTGTAGGGAACTCGCCTTTCCGGCGGCGGCGTACCGACAGGAGGAAAGCCATGCCCACTCCGGATCCACCCGCACCGCCCGGCCTGCCGATCACCGATGTCCGCGGCGGCACCTTCACCAAGGCGGCGGGCGCGTTTCTCGCGGAACACAACGAACTGACCACGGACACCCGCCGGATCCTCGACGCCCTGGCCGCGCTCGGCGACTTCGCCGGCACCGACGAGACCGGGAACACGTTCAGGAAGAACTACTCCACGGCCCTGAAGAAGGCCGAGACCTACGTCAACGCCCTGCGTGACGTCTATCCCGCGGTGGCCGACCGCCTGGCCGACATGAAGACCAGCTTCGACATCGCGAACTGGGCAACCATCGAATCCCTGCCGAAAGTGTCCGACCCGCCCAAGCTCGCCCCGCAGACCGCAAAGCCCACCTGACACCCCGGAGCCAGCCGATGACCGCCCAGGAAGACCCCACCCCCTACCTCGACGAGGAGATGCGCGGCCTGCTCGCCCAGTTCCAGGCCGACGTGCGCCCGCTGGAAAAGCTGCAGGAGAGCCTGGACGCCGTCCGCGGCCGGGGCGAGGCCGCCGACGGCCAGGTGCGGGCCGAGGTGTTGCCGACCGGCGCGCTCGGCGGCCTGCGCATCGACCCACGGGCCATGCGGCTCGGCGCCGACGCCGTGGCGGAGGCCGTACTCGCCGCCGCGGGCGCCGCCGCCGAGGACCTCGCCGCCCAGATGGCCGGCCTGATGACGAACGGCCTGGCCCCCTTCGCCGGCGAGGTCCGGCGTTTCACCCAGGACTGACCGACTTCGTGATCGCCCTTCCTCAGTACCTGCGCCAGCGCCTGAACTGGTCCTGGCCCGCGGCCACCCCCAGCTTGGCGAGCATCTGCTGCCAGGTCGGCAACAGGCTGACCGGATCGTCCGCCACGTCGCCGGGCCGGTTGAGCGCGTTCGCGGTGGTGGTGAAGATGCTGGATCCGGTCAGGAACACGACCGCGTTCCGGGCCGCCGGGTTCTTCGGCAACACGTTCGCGGCCTTGCCGAAGTTGGCGGGATCGACATGGTAGAAGACCATGGCCGCGGCGAAGTTCTTCAGCATGTACTCGCCGCGGTCCCCCCAGGAACCGGTGTCCTCGCCCCTCGCCAGTTTGAGCCCGTCGACGACCGCCTGGTCGAGCACGGTGTAGGCGAGACTGCCGCCCAGAGCGTAGATGAACCGCTTCCCCACCGCGTTCTCGAACATCTTGAGCAGCAGGCGTGCCTGCGACCTGCGGATCGCCCAGTTGATCATCACCTGGACCTTCTTGTCGATCGCCGGCCAGCAGAAGAACATCAGCAGTTCCAGCCACTGGATCATGGCCATCGTCCGCAGCGTGTGCTGCGTCTGCTCCAGCAGGTTCGCGTAGTCGTCCACGGCGTCCGCCAGCCCCCGGATGTAGGCCGACACCCGGGGCGGATAGGGCGCCACCTCCTTGGTGAAGTACGTCCTGAAAGCGTCGATGCCCACACCGGAGCTCGGCGGACGCCAGACCCGGGCCGCCACCTCCTCCACGTCGTCCAGGCTCACGTCCACCCGACCGGCGAGCTGCCGCAACAACTCCGCCGCGGCCCGCGCCTTGGCCGGGTCGCCATCGGGATAGGCCACGCTCAACATCTGCAGAACCACGCCACCCACCCCGGCGGCCGAGAACATGAATCCCGCCATCGGGAGCGCCTTGGAAGACGGACTCACCCGACACCTCTTTTCTCGTGATCAGTTATCCGATCATCCCACCAATTTCCTCAAAAACACCACCCCGATTTCTGCTCACCCTCGAATACCGGCATGGATAGAGCTGCCCTTCGCCCATCGCGCACCCGTCGCAGTTCGGCGCGCTCGCGCTGAAATTCACCGCGTCGGCTGGCGCGATAATCACCAAGGCCGAGCAGACCGCCGTGTCGCAGCTCGACGACATCGACATGGCCATGAAGGACATCGAGATCAGCGAGCGAAATGGAGAATGCGCTGGTCGTTCCTTGAACGAGAACCGGTGGCCATCCTCCTCCGGCGCACGAGCGAACGGCAATCATTCCCCGAAGCCACCCCGGACGCCCCCCGAGGTAGCGACACCCGCCGTATCTTGGGGCAGCATGGCGGAGAACGAGCGGGTTTTCGAGAATCTGTGGAAGGACGCGGTCGGGCCCGGCGGAAAGGCCGACCGTGATCGGTGTGACTGTTTCGACCAGCACAGGCGGCAGCGGCAGCCAAAGGACGTGCGATTCCATGCCGAGCGACAGGACACCTCGGCGCCGGGATGGCTGCATCTCCTGGACTTGATCGAGGAAGCGGCGGCGGACGGCCGGGAGGTGTTCCGGCCGCTCGTGGAGTTGAGCCCGGACGAGCGGCGGGAGATCGTGACCTTACCGGCCTCCATCGCCAAGCTGACCGAGGTCAAGCATCTCGTGCTCTACGGGAGCAATCTCGTACGGATCCCGCCGGAGATCGGCGCGATGGCCGGCCTGGAGGAGTTCACCCCGTACACCTCCCACCGCCTGCACTGGTTCCCGTACGAGCTGACCAGGTGTGGCGGGCTGCGGCGCAGTACGGTCAGCACCCGCTCGCTCTACGGGAACTTCAAGCTGCGCCCGCCGTTCCCCGAACTGCGGCCACGCCCGGACGCGGCCGGCGAGCCGGATCCCGGGGTCTGGGGTGCCACGGTCATCCGTACGTGCAGCGTCTGCGACCGGCCGATCGGCGAGACCGGTCCCTCGCAGGTGTGGATCTCCCTGCGGGTCGCCACGGACGTCCTGCCTCTGCTGGTCAACGCCTGTTCGCCGGCCTGCATTCAGGCACTTCCTCCGGCTGCTGAGGGGTATGGCTCTGGGCCCTTGAATCCTTGTTGAAAGGATCATTAGCCTCGATGCCGGTAGCGCGGTCTTTCGCGCTTGTGCTCTGCATCGGAGGTACGGTGACCTCGACCCCCGCATTCGATCACATCTCCGCCGGATACCACCCCGATCCCGCCCTGTCGATGTCCCTGCACGCCGACGCCTACACCGATCCGAAGTGGTACGACATCGACCAGCGGGCCGTCTTCGCCCGTACGTGGCAGTGGTTGTGTCACGTGGAGCGGCTGCGGCAGCCGGGCGGGTACGTGACGGGCACGGTAGCCGGCATGCCCGTCGTCGCCGTCCGGGACGAGGCCGGTACGCTGCGTGCGTTCTACAACGTGTGCAAGCACCGGGCGCACGAACTGCTGTCCGGTTCCGGCGTCCGGCGCAGCATCGTGTGCCCGTACCACGCCTGGAACTTCGACCTGACCGGCCGCCTCAGGCGAGCGCGCAACACCGGCGGCATGCCGGGCTTCGACCCCTCCGCGGTGTGCCTGGACCAGGTCCAGGTCGCCGAGTTCGGCGGCATGGTCTACGTGAACCTCGACCCCGGCGCGGCCCCCCTGTCCGAGCAGGCGGGGGACCTGGAGGCGGACATCGCGGCGCGGGCGCCGGACGTGGCCGAGCTGACCCTGGCCCGCCGGCTCACCTACGACATCGCCTCCAACTGGAAGAACGTCGTGGACAACTTCCTGGAGTGCTACCACTGTCACGTGGCCCACAAGGACTTCGTGTCCCTGGTCGACATGAGCACCTACAAGGTCACCACGTACGGGATCCACTCCAGCCACATGGCCCAGGCGGGGAAGGCGGAGAACTCCGCGTACGACGTTTCGGGCGCGACGGTCACCGAGCACGCGGTCTGGTGGTTGTGGCCCAACACGTGCCTGCTCCGCTACCCCGGCCGCGGGAACTTCATGGTGCTCCAGATCATCCCGGACGGCCAGGAGCGTACCCGTGAGATCTGGGACTTCTACCTGGAGACCGCCGAGCCCGACGAGGCCGAGCTGGACAGCATCCGGTACATCGACGAGGTGCTCCAGGTGGAGGACATCGCCCTGGTGGAGAGCGTCCAGCGCGGTATGCGCACACCCGCGTTCAGCCAAGGAAAGATCGTCTACGACCCGGACGGCTCGGGGTTGTCGGAGCACGCCGTCCATCACTTCCACGGCCTGGTCCTGGACGCCTACCGCCGGCACCTGAACCAGGGGTGACAGGAGGGGCTGTCACGCTCGGAGTCGTCCGGACACCTTCCATGATGTGACACACCCCTACGGAAGGGACGACCACGTGGGCCCCCCGAACCCCAGGCAACGCTTCGAGGAGCTCTACACCGAGCACTACGCGGCCGTCTTCGGCTATGTCCGGCGTCGTACCGACGACCCCCACGACACCGCGGACGTGATCGCCGAGACCTTCACCACCGCGTGGCGGCGGCTCGGCGACGTGCCCGCCGACGACCGCGCCCGGCTCTGGCTGTACGGCGTGGCGCGGCGCACCCTGGCCAACCACCGCCGCGGCG
The DNA here is from genome assembly GCF_014648435.1 of Nonomuraea spiralis. GTDB lineage: Bacteria > Actinomycetota > Actinomycetes > Streptosporangiales > Streptosporangiaceae > Nonomuraea > Nonomuraea spiralis. The sequence goes on along the minus strand of NZ_BMRC01000004.1, from coordinate 145,848 downwards.
AGTCGCGCAGGGAGGCGCTCACCGAGCGCCTTCGCGCCGAACTCGCGGAGTGGACCGACGGCCCGGCCGAGTTCGTGCCGGACACGGCACGCGCGGCCTTCATGCGGCTGTCCGGCGACGACAGGGAGGTGTTGTCGCTGGTCGCGTGGGAGGGGCTCGGCAACGCCGAACTGGCGCAGGTGCTGGGCTGCTCGCGCATCGCCGTACGTCAGCGGCTGCACCGCGCCCGCAAGCGCCTGGCCGCCGAACTCGCCGCCGACGACCCCGACCTCGCCCGGTACGGCTCGCGTGCCGTCAGCCTCGCCAAGGAGACCTCATGAACCGACAGGTCGACGACGTCGTCAGGCGTCTCGCACCGGCGCCCGGGCCCGGTCTGACGGCCGGAGCGCGGGAGACGATGTACCAGATCATGGAGGAAGAGCAGGTTACGGCCCTGCCCGTACGCGGGAGGTGGCGGCGCGGCCTGTTCGTGTTGCCGGTCGCCGCGGGCGCCATCGCGGCGTCCCTGGCCGCCTTCCTCGCCTTCGCGCCCGCCTCCGCCTCGGCCCTCGACATCAAGGACGAGGACGGCTACTACCTCGTCGAGGTCAAGGACGTGTTCGCCGATCCGGAGGCGTACCAGCGGCAGTTGCGCGAGGCCGGACTCGACATCACGCTGCGGATGTTGCCCGCACCGCCCAGCCAGGTCGGGACGTTCGACCCGACCGCGAGCGAGCCGGACGGGATCGAGGTGATCAGACAGGACGGATGCGAGCGGCTGGAGGGCTGCCCGATCCGCATGAAGGTGCGGCGGGACTTCGTGGGCTCGGCCGAGATCATCCTCGGGCGGCAGGCCCGCCCCGGCGAGGAGTACGAGATCAACATCGGCTTCGACTCGCCCGGCGAACCCATGCACTGCGTGCCGTTCCACAACAGGCCCGTCAGCGAGGTGCGCGGCCTGCTGAAGGCACGCGGCCTGGACGTCCAGTCGTTCGACGTCCTCGGTCCCGCCTTCTGGACGAAGGAGGGCAAGGACACCCCGCCGGAGACCAAGACGTCGGTGCCCGAGTCCGCGCACGTCGTCGGCGGCTACCTGACGATGCCCGGCAAGGCGACGCTCCAGGTCAGCGACTCGGACCTGCCCGACGACCTGGTACGGACCCTGAAGACGAAGGCCGGCTGCCCGTGATCGCGAACAAGGCACTGGCCGCCGCCCTGGTGGCCACGACGGTCGGCGTCGTGCCCGTACCGGGCGGTCAGGCCGACCTCGGGCAGGGTCCGGACGCGGCGGGCGTCACGTTGATCACCGGTGACCGGGTCGTGGTCACGGGCCGCGGATTCCGTGTGCTGCCGGGGCCGGGCAGGCGGGTCGGGTTCACCCGCCAGGTCCAGGACGGGCACCTGTACGTGATCCCGTCCGACGCCCGGCCGCTGGTCGCGGCGAACACGTTGGACCGGCGGCTGTTCGACGTCACCCAGCTGCTGGCGTGGCGGTACGGCGACGCCGACCGGGCCGACATCCCGCTGATCGTCCAGTCGTCGGAGAGGACGGCCCGGCAGTCCGACGGCCTGGGGATGAGCACGATGCGCGTGCCCAAGGCGGACGCCGTACGGACGTGGCGGGACCTGGTGACGGGCGCCCGCACGATCGAGGCCGGCGCCACCAAGCTCTGGCTGGACGGCCGCCGTTCGTACACCCTCGACCGGAGTGCCCGGCAGATCGGCGCCACCGAGGCGTGGAAGCAGGGCATGACGGGCAAGGGCGTCACGGTGGCCGTCCTGGACAGCGGGTACGACCCTGACCATCCCGACCTGAAAGGCGTGGTGACCCAGGAACGGAACTTCACCGACGACCCCGACATCCGCGACCGGACCGGGCACGGCACCCACGTGGCCTCGATCATCGCAGGAGCCGACGCGAACTACCGCGGGATCGCGCCCGGCGCGAGCCTCGCCGTCGGCAAGGTCGGCACCGAGCTGGGCCTGACGGAATCGGCCATCCTCGCCGGAATGACGTGGGCCGCCACCGAGGTCAAGGCCAAGATCGTCAACCTGAGCTTCGGCGCGCCCGACACCCTTGACCTCGACCCGGTCGAGCAGGCGGTGAACACGTTGTCGGAACGTACGGGCACGCTGTTCGTCGTGGCCGCGGGCAACGCCGGCACCGAGGTCTTCAGCCCCGGCAGCGCCGACGCCGCGCTCACCGTCGGTTCCGTCGACCGGCAGGACGGGGTCGCCGTCTCCTCCGGCAGCGGACCCCGTACGGGCGACCACGCGGTCAAGCCGGACATCACCGCGCCCGGCGTCGGGATCGTGGCCGCGAAGGCGGGCGGGACCGGGGACGACGTGCACGTGGCGATGTCCGGGACCTCCATGGCGGCGCCGCACGTGGCGGGCGCCGCCGCGATCCTCGCCCAGCTGCACCCGGACTGGACCGGGCAACGGCTCAAGGCCGCGCTGACCGGCGCCGCCGCGGCCACGCCCGGTGTGACGCCGTACCGGCAGGGGACCGGGCGGGTGGACGTCGTGCGCGCGCTCGCCCAGCAGGTCGTCGCCGTACCGGATCGTCTGTGGGCGTACTTCCCCTGGGACGGCCCGGACGGGCGGGTGACCACCGGGACCGTCACCTACGAGAACGCCGGTGACACGCCCGTCGACCTCGACCTGACCGCCGACGGCGACGTGCTGCGGCTCTCCGCCCAGCAGCTCCGGGTGCCCGCCGGGGGCCGGGCGGCGGTCACCGTGACGATCGACGGCAAGGACAGGGCGACGGGCGAACACGTAGGGACGATCGTCGCCCGCTCGGGCGCGACGGTGATCCGTACGCTCGCCGGCGCGTTCGTCGAGCCCGAGTCCCACGACGTGACCATCAGGGCCGTGGACCGGAACGGCGGACCCGCCGAAGCCGCCTTCGCCCAGCTGTACGACCCGCGGACCGGCGACACCCGCGACGTCCGCTTCACCGACGGCGTGGCCCGGCTCAGGCTGCCGAAGAGCGAATGGAGGTTGTACACCGAGATCGAGGACGGCACGTCGGGCACCACCATGGCCCACCTCCGGCTGGACCTCGGCGCGGACCGGCAGGTGACGATCGACGCCCGCGAAGGCAGGCGAGCCGCCTTCAGCGTGGACGATCCGGACGCCACACAGCGCGACTTCGTCGACGTCGGGCTCGCCGACGGCGTCTGGCAGTACGGGTACACCTCGTGGCAACGGCCGGGCCTCGGGACGTTCGTCGTCCCGGCACGCGCGCCGGGCCTGCGCTACATGATGCGGACCCTGTGGGACAGCCGGACCCGCACCCCGAGCCCGTACGTCTACGACCTGGTGAAGACGTACGCCGACGGCCTGCCGGACGATCCCGCCTACGCCGCCAGGCGTGCGGATCTCGCCAAGGTGACGGCGACCTACCGGGCCTCGGCCACGGCGGCGACGGGCACACCGTTCTTCGGCGCCAGGTTCGCCGAGGACAAGGCCGTGTTCATGGAGTCCCCGGCCCAGGACGTGCGGCTCCCGGGCACGCTCGTCCACTACCGGACGCCGGGGCTCGTCTGGGACAGCGCGCTCCAGGTCGGCACGTCCGTGCTGGCCGACGACGGCACGCAGCTGGTGCGGGGGAGCACCACAGAGGTGTGGAACGCCGCCGTGACGGGCCCGTCCGCTCCGGCCGCGAGCCGTACGGGCGACGAACTGACCGTTCCCGTGGGCGACCTGTTCGCCGACGGCGTCGCCGGCCACAGGGGCGCCGACGACGCCGCCACCGGTACCGCCACCCTCGCCACCGGCGGCAGGACACTGGCCGAGACCGATCTCGCGGGGTGCGCGACCGAGCGGCCCGGCGACTGCGTGTTGCGAGCCGTCGTGCCGCCGGAGGCCGCCACGTACACGGTCAAGGTGTCGGCACGCCGCCAGGTGCCTCACTCCGCGTTGTCGACCGCCGTGGAGGCGCGCTGGACGTTCCGTTCGGCGCGGACCGGTGAGGAGCGTGCGCTGCCGCCGGCAGCGGTCCGCCTCACCCCAGCCGGCCTGGACGACCACAACCGCGCCCGCCCCGGTTCCGGCACCCCGCTGACCCTGGCCGTCGAACGGCCGCCCGGCACGCCGCCGGGGGCGGCGACGCCGGTGCGCCTGGAGGCGTCCGCCGACGACGGCCGCACCTGGCGTCCCGTCCCGGTGACCCGGTCGGTACGGGGCTGGACCGCCCTGATCCGCAACCCGCGCGGGCCGGGATTCGTCTCCCTGCGCGCGACACTCCCCGGCGGCCGCCTCACGCAGACGATCATCCGGGCGTACGCGGTGAGCTGACCGGCCCTTCGAGGCGGCCGGCCCCTTTGCCAGGACCTTCAGTGGGGGCCGGCGGCGTGGGCGAAAGCCGCGGCCCGGTCCCGCAGCAGGGCGGCGAGCTCGGGGGAGTCGACCACCTCGAAGGGCCATCGCACCCAGAGCAGTCCACCGGCCAGGACCTCAAGGCGTACGTCGGCGATGCGCCAATGTGTCGCCGCCTGGCCGGTGGCGGTGGTCGTCGGGGCGAAGTCCGCGGCGAACCCACCCATGTACGCCTGTACCTGTTCGATCGGGGCGTGGATCAGGATCGTCGCCGTGTGTTCGCGGGGCGGAGCGCCGAGCCGGCTGGTGACGAACGCGACCGGGTCGCCTCCGGGGACCTCCTGCGGCTCGAAGCGCACGCCCGTCGCCGACGCCCGCGTGATCCGATCGACGCGCAACACTCGCCAGCCATGGTCGAGGTCGCGGCACACGAGGAACCACCGGGTCTCCCGGGGCACCAGGGCGGCGGGCTCGACGTGGCGCGCGGACTCCCGTCCGGCGTCGGTGCCCTCGGTGTTCATCACGCGCAGCCGGACCTGTTCCGCGTCCCGGCACGCCAGCGCCAGGACCGCCAGCACGTCGGCGTTCATCGGAGTCGGATACGCCCCGGCCATCGCGTTCGGGGTGTCGCTCAGGGCGACCGAGGAACGCACCGCGCGTACCCGCCGGCGTACCGCCGAGGGCATCACCTGTTCCATCTTGGCCAGGGCGGTGAGCGCGACCTCGCCCCCGCCGGCGGCGCCGTTGGCGGCCGAGGAGGCGAGAGCGGCGGCCACGGCGAGCGCCTCGTCCGGGGTGAACACCAGCGGCGGCAGGTCGCTGCCCGTGGACAGCCGGTAGCCGCCGTCGGGGCCGCGACGTGCCTCGATGTGATAGCCGAGGCTGCGCAGCCGTTCCACGTCCCGCCGGAAGGTGCGGCCGTCGACGCCGAGTCGGTCGGCGAGCTCGCCGCCGCTCCAGGACCGGCGGGCCTGAAGCAGCTCCAGCAGGCGCAGCGCCCGCTCGGTCGTGGTCTGTTCCGACATGGTCGCTGAGTCTAGGAGAAATAGGGACAGTAATTGCCCTAAACCCCTCCTAGGTTGGAGTTCGAGCCGGACAGACCGGCATCGAATTCCCTGAGGTGAGTATTTTGATCATTCTTGTCACCGGCGCGACCGGAGCCGTCGGCCGTCACCTTGTCACGACCCTGCTCGCCCGCGGCGCCACCGTACGCGCGCTGACCCGCAAGCCCGAGGACGCCGGCCTGCCGGCCGGGGTCGAGGTCGTCGCCGGTGACCTGGCCGACGCCGCCACGCTCGGGTCGCGGGTGTTCGACGGTGTCGATCGTGCCTTCGTCTTCCCCGCCGAGGGGGTCGAGGCGTTCGTCACCGCGGCCGTCGCGCACGGCGTACACCGTTTCACCGTGTTGTCCTCGCTGGCCGCCGCGAAGGAGTTCCGGCGTGACCACGGCTCGGCGAGCCAGCTTCACCACAGCGCGGTCGAGGCCGCCGTGACGGACCGTACCGATGCCTGGACGATCCTGCGGCCCGGCACCTTCGACGGCAACCTGCTCTCCTGGGCCTGGCAGATCCGCTCCGGCGCGCCGATCCGGGCGCCGTACCTGGCCTCGGCCCAGGCCCCCATCCACGAGTACGACGTCGCCGAGGCCGCCGCCGAGACCCTCCTCTCCGACGAGCACCTGGGTACGGCGATCCCGCTCACCGGCCCGGAGGCCCTGACCCGCGCCGAGCAGGTGGCGATCATCGGCGAGGCCCTGGGACGGGAGATCCCGCTGGTGGAGATCACGCCCGAGGAGTTCCGCGCCGAGACCGCGCAGTTCATCCCCGAGTCCGTGATGAGGATGTTGCTCGACTACTGGCACGACACCCTCACCGTCCCCGACGTCCCGCGTCCCGTCACGGCGGTGACCGGGCGGCCGGGCCGCACCCTGGCGGAGTGGGCCGCCGACCACCGCTGCGACTTCGGCGCCGCCTGACGCGCGGTCGCCGGTCCCTCAGAGGCAGTCGCCGGCCCCTCAGAGACTGAGCAGGTCGAGGGGGCCGAGATCGCGGACGGTCTGCGCGAGGGCGCGGATCATGTCGTTCTCCGCCCCGGCCGACCACACCAGCGCGTACTTCAGCGGATCGTCGTCCCGCAGAGGCAGGTAGGTGATGTCGGGCTGGAGGTAGTAACGCCGCATGTGGTGGGCGACGAGGCTGACGGTCACCCCGGTGGTGACCAGGGAAAGGATCTCCTCGGTGTTTCGCGCCAGAGGGGCCGCGCTCGATCCGATGGCCCGCGGGGTCCGGGACGGGAGGAAACCGTCCGCCCAGTAGCCGGGTCTGGACGGAGCGTCCACGTGCGGGAAGTCGGCGAGCATCTCCAGCAGGCCGGTCGTGTGCCGGGTGAGTTCGTGATCGGTGGCCACGGCCAGCAGGCGCGGGTCCGTGAACAGGACCGGCCCCGTGATCAGGTCGAGCTCTTCGACGGGCAGCCACGCGACCAGGACGTCGATGTCACTGCGGCGCAACCCGGCGAACGGGTCGGCGAAGGGGGAGATCCGGATCTGCAGCTTCCACTCGGGATGTCGGCCGCGGAAGGTGTCCCAGTGGCGCCGCAGGTCGTGGGAGTTGTGCGGGATCATGCCCACTCGCAACACGCCGGTGATGCCCTCGGCGGCCGGCCTGGCCCGTCGCATGCCCTCCTGGAGGCCGCCGTACATGGGCCAGAGGCGTGGTTGTCGCAGGCCCGGAACACCCGCCTGATCGGCGGCGGGTTCTGGTCGCCCTCCCAGGCCGTACAGGCCGCTCTGGGACGCTCCTTCGACGTGGTCATCCACCTCCACCAGGTCAAGGCCGCCCAACTCCTCCCCTGAGCCCCAACCGCACGACCGCCCGGCCGGCGTTCTTCACCGGCCGGCCTTCGTAGTGGTGGGCGGCACCCGGCCCGCCCACCACAAGCTCAGGTCGGCGTGGAACACGCAGCACGGTTGTGCCGTAGATGCCCGTGGCACCCGGGGCAGACGACTCAAGCGCCCGCCACGGAAGCGCGGCCGCCCGCCCGGCCTCACCGGCCATGCCACACGACCTGCAGAAACCCTTCAAGCCGGCGCACGGGTACGAGGAACCACCCAAGGGCGCCACACCACCGCTCGCCCTTGTGGACCACGCCGATCGCCGCGCACAAGCACGGTCGACGAAAGCCCTGATGACTCCCACATCGTCCTGGCCCCGGCATGCTCTCAACGGCCCGGCGTGAACCGGGCGCTGCCGACGATGCGTGGTCCCGTAGGACGCTGAAGGCGTAGTCACGCAGTCAATCGCTCAAGAAACAAGAGAGGCCGCTTCCGATCTGCGGAAGCGGCCTTCTACCTGTGGCAATACTGTCGGGGTGGCGGGATTTGAACCCACGACCTCTTCGTCCCGAACGAAGCGCGCTGCCAAGCTGCGCTACACCCCGGTGCACGCCCGTCTTGCGCGTGCTTGAGAAAGTCTAGCGGACTTCGCGGGTACTCGTGACAGTCTCAGCGTCGCGGAACCAGCGTGAGCAACGACGCCTCCGGGAAGCACGCGAAACGGGCCGGTGCGTACGGCGAGGTGCCGAGGCCGGCGGACACGTGCAGCCAGGCGCTCTCGTGCCGGTTCAGGCCCTTCACCCGGGCACGGTCGATGCCGCAGTTGGTGACCAGGGCGCCGTAGAACGGGATGCAGAGCTGGCCGCCGTGGGTGTGGCCGGCGAGCAGGAGCTGGTAGCCGTCGTCGGCGAAGCGGGTCATGTTGCGGGGCTCGGGGGAGTGCATGACGCCGAGGCGGAGGTCGGCGTCGGCGGGGGCCGGGCCGGCGACCAGGTCGTAGCGGTCGCGGGAGATGTGGGAGTCGTGAATGCCCGCCACCGCGACGTCGAGGTCGCCGATCTTGACGCGGGCGGTGGTGTTGTTCATGTCCAGCCAGCCTTCGGCGGCCATGCCGGCGCCCAGTTCCTCCCAGGGGAGGTTGGGGATGTGCTGGCGGCGGTCGTTCTTGGACGTACGCCAGAGGTAGCGGGCCGGGTTCTTGGGCTGGGGGGCGTAGAGGTCGTTGGAGCCGTAGACGAACAGGCCGGGGCGGGACAGCAGGGGCTCCAGGGCGTGCAGGAGCGCGGGGACCGCTTCCGGGTGGGCGATCGAGTCGCCGGTGTTGACCACGAGGTCGGGCTCCAGAGCGCCCAGGGAGCGCACCCAGTTGATGAGCATGGTGCGCCTGGGGGTCAGGTGCAGGTCGGACAGGTGCAGCACGCGGACGGGACGCTGACCGCGCTCCAGCACCGGCACGTCGAAGCGGCGCAGGCGGAACCAGTTGCGCTCCACGACGGAGGCGTAGCCCAGCCCGGCCAGGCCGAGACCGATCATGGACAGGGGCACTGCGACGGCTTTCCTCACGTACTCATGATGCCTGACAACGGGCACGAGGCGTCCCGGCAGACGGCAAGATGGACCGCATGAGCGCAATGAAGGACAAGCTGAAGGCCGATCTCACGGCCTCGATGAAGAGCCGGGACGAGGTCCGTCTCCGGACGATTCGGATGGCTCTGGCGGCCGTCAACGTCGAGGAGGTCGCGGGCAAGGAGGCCAGGCAGCTCAGCGATGACGAGGTCATCAAGGTGCTGACCAAGGAGGCCAAGAAGCGGCGCGAGGCCGCCGAGGCGTTCCAGAACGCGGGACGCGCCGAGCAGGCCCAGGCGGAGCTGGACGAGCAGGCGGTGCTGGAGGAGTACCTGCCGGCGCAGCTCTCCGACGAGGAGCTGGCCCAGATCGTCGACGCGGCCGTGGCCGAGACCGGCGCGTCGGGACCGCAGGCCATGGGGCAGGTCATGAAGGTGGTCAACCCCAAGGTGGCGGGCAAGGCCGAGGGCGGCCGCGTCGCCGCCGCCGTACGCGCCCGCCTGACGGCCTGAGCCCGCCGCCCGCTCAACGCGGGCCAGGTGGCCCTGGGCCACAACACCCGGTCACCCGGGGCCATGGACGCGGGCCGGTCCTGAGGGTGGCCGTACGGGCCTGGAAGGGCCGCAGGAGGGCCTGCGCGTCGAAACGCGGGCAATCGGGGCATAGGCCCTCCGAAGCCGCGTAGCGCCACCAGGCGGCCGCCGTGCACGGCCCGCGCCCGCTCGGGGCGAGGGCCGACACGCCGAAGGACGACACGCCGAAGGTCAGTACGCCAAGCTCAGCAGGCCGGGGTCAGCGGGCTCGGGTGGCCGGGGTGGTGAGGCCGGTGGTGCCCTGGCCGCCGGGGCCGTCCCCGTGCGAGTCGTCGGGCCCAGGCCCGTCGCCCTGGTCGTTGTTGTCGCCGAAGAAGTCCTCGAACGGGTCGCCGCCTCCCCGCCGCTCGTCGTCGTGCTTCTTCTTCTTGGGCTTGGGCGCGCACTTGTCGGAGCAGCCGCCGAACCGCGAGTGGTCCACCGGCGTGAACTCCGCCGGCTCCACCCCCTTGAGCGCCTGCATCATCGCCTGCTTCCAGATGGGCCCGGAGATGGACGCGCCGTACACGTACGGGAAGTAGTTCCCGCCGATCGTGACCCCGATCAGCTTGTGGGTGGAGGCACCGCGCGGGTCGCCGAGGCTCACGGCGGAGGCCAGGTTCGGGGTGTACCCGGCGAACCAGGCGGACATGTAGTCGTCGGTCGTGCCGGTCTTGCCCGCGGCGTCCCGTCCGATGCCGCCCACCTCGCGCATCGTGCCCTTGGTGAACACGCCCGAGAGGATCCCGCTGACCGCGTCGGCGACCTCCTCCTCCATGACCTGCGAGCACTTCGGCTTGTACTGCTTGGCGTTGCCGTTGCGGTCCTTGATCTCGGTGATGGCCAGCGGCTTGCAGTACTGGCCGCGCGAGGCGAACACCGCGTAGGAGTTGGCGATCGTCACCGGGTCGACCTCGTTGACGCCGAGTGTGAACGTCTCGACCTCGCGCAGCTTGCCGCCGTCGGCCCGCTTGACGCCGAGGCGCTTGGCCAGCTTGACGACCTTGCAGAGCCCGACGTCCTGCTCCAGCTTGAGGAAGAACGTGTTCACCGAGCCCCACGTGCCGGACTGCAGGGTCTTGAAACCGCCGCCGCCCTCGCTGGAGTTGTGCGCGGTGTGCGACGGGTCGCCGACGTTCTCGCCCTTGCAGTTCTTGAACGAGTTGTAGCCGCTCGCGGTGAACCCGGCCGGGGCCGGGAAGCCGTCCTCGTACTTCAGGCCCTCTTCGAGCGCCGTGGCCAGCGTGTAAGCCTTGGCCGTCGAACCCTGCTGCAACCCGCGTCCGCCGCCGTGCTCGGCGTCGGCGACGATGTTGTAGCTCATCTCGTTCTTCTTCTTGCTGCCGCCGAACTTGCGCGAGGCCGCCATCGCCTTGATCTCGCCGGTGCCGGGCACGACCATGGCCTGCGAGGCCACCGGCTTGTCCTTGGGGCTGACGTACTTCTTGATGGCCTTCTCGGCGGCCTTCTGCATCTTGGGGTCGAGCGTGGTCTTGATCGTCAGGCCGCCGCGCTGGAGCAGCTTCCTGCGCTCGTCCTGGTTCTTGCCGAAGTCCTCGTTGCCGAGGATCTCGTACTGGACGTAGAGGCAGAAGTACGGGACCTTGCTGGCCTCGCAGCCGCCGGGGAACTTGACGTCCTTGTAGCCGAGCTTCTTGGCCTTGGCCTCGGTGGCCTGCGGCCAGGTGATCTTGCCGATCTCGGCCATCCGGTCGAGCACGGTGTTGCGGCGCATGAGCAGCCGCTCGCGGGCCTCGGGGCCGACGTTGGGGTCGGTGCGCGCCGGGTTCTGCACGGCGCCGGCCAGCGTGGCGGCCTCCCAGAGGCTGAGCTCGGAGGCGGGCTTGTCGAAGAAGCGCCTGGCCGCCGCCTGGACGCCGTGCGCCCCGGCGCCGAAGTAGGCGATGTTGAGGTACTTCTCCAGGATCTGCTGCTTGCTGTACTTCTGCTCGATCGCCATGGCGTACCGCAGCTCCTGGAGCTTGCGGGAGAGCGTCGGGGCGATGGCCGCCTGCTGCTCCTCGGGCGTCTCCGCCTTGTTGACCAGCACCTGCTTGACGTACTGCTGCGTGATCGAGGAGCCGCCCTGCATGACGCCGCCGCCGGTGAAGTTCTTCACCAGGGCGCGGGCGGTGCCCTCGACGTCGATCGGGCCGTGGTCGAAGAAGCGGAAGTCCTCGATCGCGATCAGCGCGTTCTGCATGATGGGCGCGACCTTGTCGAGGGTCACGGACTGCCGGTTCTCGTAGTAGAACTGGGCGATCTGCTTGCCGTTGGCGTCGACCAGCTTCGTGCGTTCGGGCAACGGAGGCTCGTCGAGATCTCTAGGCTTGAGTTCGAGTCCGTCCATGGCGGTCTTGGCCGAGACCCCGGCCCCACCGACCGCGGGCAGCGCCACCGCTGCCGCCAGAACACCCGCCGCCGTCCCGGCGATGATCAGACGCAGGACGCTGAGGAGCGGGTGGGAGCGGTCTTTGCCCTTCGCTTGCACGCTCCCAAGGGTACGTCGAAACGCTGTCCTTATCGGTAACACGACACCATTTCGCCTTGACTGGGAGGGGTGACTAGTCATTCCCGGTCAACAGTCCGGCGAGAAATTGGTCCTCTGGGGTCTGTCGGCCCGAACGTGAAGTTGCGTACGTTCTTCCTCTGCGGCAACTGAATACGGAGGCTCGGCGCCCGCGCCCGTCGGCCCCAAATGACGACTGACCACCTAAGGGGAGTGGGGTCGAAAAATGTGGATCACGGATTGGACCTCCCGTGCCGCCTGTAAGGGTGCGGACCCGGACGCGCTGTTCGTCCAGGGCGCCGCACAGAACAGGGCAAAGTTGATCTGTCGAGGGTGCCCGGTCCGTACCGAATGCCTCGCCGATGCGCTGGACAACCGCATCGAGTTCGGGGTGTGGGGCGGTATGACCGAACGCGAACGACGTGCGCTGCTCAGGCGCCGGCCCGACGTGGACTCGTGGCGCGACCTGCTCGAGTCCGCGAAGGAAGAGTACGAACGGACCAATGAGCTGATCGCGGGCTGACCTGGCCCGCGGCGGGAGAGCACGGCCGGCGCCGCCCGTCGGCCGTGCTCTCTCTACGCGCTCGCCAACAAGTTCCCGATCTGCCGAAGTCCGGCCAGATCGTGGACGTCCTCGGACATCGCACGTACCTGTGCCATGGGCACCGTGGGATGAGCCGAGACGAAATGCTCCTGCTCGCGGCTCTCGCGGGCGGCGAGCTGCATCCGGCCGGTGTGCAGCCGCAGCACAGCGGCCGTCAGCTCGTGTTCGCCCTTGGACTCCAGGTCCTCGGCCGCGGCGGCGCTGCGTGCCGCTGAGAGCGCCGAGCCGGGCGACACGTGCACCCGGTTCACCACCAGCCCGGCGAGGGGCATGCGCTCCTCGGCGAGCCGTTCGACGAAGTACGAGGCCTCCCGCATCGCGTCGCGCTCCGGCGCGGCCACGACGAGGAAGGCCGTGCCCGGCGCCTGCAACAGCTTGTACGTCATCTCGGCCCGCTGCCTGAACCCGCCGAACACGGCGTCCAGCGCGGACACGAACGTCTGCAGGTCCTTGATCACCTGTGCGCCGAGCAACTTGGTCATCGCTCCGGCCATCAACCCGAAACCGGCGTTGAGCAGCCGGAACGCGCTGCGTCCGCCCGCCTTGGCGGGTGCGGTCAGCAGCCGGATGAACCGTCCGTCGAGGAAGCGGCCGAGCCGCTCCGGCGCGTCGAGGAAGTCCAGCGCCGACCGCGAGGGCGGCGTGTCCACGATGATCAGGTCCCACTCGTCGGAGCGGCGGAGCTGGCCGAGCTTCTCCATCGCCATGTACTCCTGCGTGCCCGAGAAGCTGGAGGACAGCGACTGGTAGAAGGGGTTCGACAGGATCTGGCGGGCCCGCTCGGGATCGGCGTGCGCCTCGATGATCTCGTCGAACGTGCGCTTCATGTCGAGCATCATGGCGAAGAGCTGGCCGTCGCCCTCGGGCGAGCTGACCAGGCGCGGCGTGTTGTCCAGCTCGGTCAGGCCCATCGACTGGGCCAGGCGGCGCGCCGGGTCGACGGTCAGCACGACCGCGCACCGGCCGCGTTCGGCGGCGCGCAGGCCGAGGGCCGCGGCGGTCGTGGTCTTGCCGACGCCGCCGGAGCCGCAGCAGACGATGATCCTGGTGCCCTTGTCGTCGAGGATCGCGTCGATGTCGAGGGGGATGTGCTTCTTCACGCTGCTCCCCGGTGGGTGCGGATGGTGTCGGCCAGCTCGTACAGGCCGGCCAGGTCGACGCCGTCGGCCAGCAGCGGCAGCTCGAGGCGCGGCAGGCCGGCATCGGCCAGGGACTCGCGTTCGGCGCGCTCCAGCTCGGTGCGGCGGGCGTGCTCGACGACCTCCTCGGCGAGCGCCTCGGCCATGGCGGCGGCGTCGGAGGTGTCGGCGAGCCCGGCGGCCTTGAGCCCGAGCGCGAGCTCGCCCACGTCGAAGCGGCCCTTGACAGCCATGTCAAGAGCGGCCTGTGGAAGCAGTGATTCACGCACCATGTTGATGAAAACGCAACCTGGGGGGAGCCCGGCAGAACGCAATTCGGCGACCCCGTCGAGGGTCTCCTGCACCGGCATCTCCTCCAGGAGGGTCACGAAGTGGACCATCGTCTCCCTGGATTTCACGACGCCGTTCACCAGTTCGGAGTGGTTCTTGATCGGCCCGACCTTGGCCAGGCCGGCGACCTCCTGGGTGACGTTCAGGAAGCGGGCGATGCGGCCGGTGGGCGGCGCGTCGAGGACGACGGCGTCGTAGACGCGGCGGCCGTTCCTGCCCCGCCTGCGTACGGCCTCGGTCGTCTTGCCGGTGACCAGGACGTCGCGGAAGCCGGGGGCCACGGTGGTGGCGAAGTCGACGATGCCCATCTTGGTCAGTGCGCGGCCGGCCCTGCGCATGCCGTAGAACATCTCCATGTATTCGAGCATGGCCTCTTCGGGATCGATGGCCAGCGCGTACACGTCGCCGCCGGAGGGCGCCACGGCGATCTTGCGCTCCTCGTAGGGCAGCGGGGGCAGGTCGAAGATCTGGGCGATGCCCTGCCTGCCCTCCACCTCCACGAGCAGCACCTTGCGCCCGCCCGCGGCCAGCGCGAGGGCGAGGGCGGCGGCGACGGTCGTCTTGCCGGTGCCGCCCTTGCCGGTGACGACGTGCAGGCGCACGTCGTCCCATTCCGTGTCCGGAGAGTCCACGTTTCGAGGCTACCGAACGGTTACTTGTCGAAACCCGACGGCCACCGTTTGAGATTGCTCACATTGCGGTCACCGCCGCTCAGATGGGTGGGGTAACAGGCCGTGGGGCGGGTTTCCATGAGATCGTCATGCCATGAAGAAATGGGAGTACCTCACCGCTCCGGTGCTGATCCACAACACGAAGATGATCCTCGACAACTTCGGGGCCGACGGCTGGGAGCTGGTCCAGATCGTCCAGGGCGCCACGCCCGAGCAGCTCGTCGCCTACTTCAAGCGGGAGAAGCCGTGACCCCCGAGGAACGCATCGCCGAGCTCGGGTTCGAGCTGCCCCAGCCCGTGACGCCGCTGGCCGCGTACGTGCCGACCGCGCGCACCGGCGATCTCGTCTACACCTCCGGCCAGGTGCCCATGCTGGAGGGCAAGCTGCACCAGACCGGCAAGCTCGGCGTCGACCTCGGCGTCGACGAGGGCAAGGCGCAGGCCCGCATCTGCGTGCTCAACGCGCTGGCCGCGCTGAAGGCCGAGCTGGGCGAGCTGTCCAGGGTGCGCAGGATCGTCAAGGTCGTGGTCTTCGTGGCCAGCGCGCCGAGCTTCACCGAGCAGCCCCAGGTGGCCAACGGCGCCAGCGACTTCCTGGCCGAGGTGTTCGGCGACGCCGGCAAGCACGCCCGCAGCGCCGTGGGCGTGGCCGCGCTGCCGCTGGACGCTCCCGTGGAAGTGGAGCTGATCGCGGAGGTCTCCTGACCGCGGGGATGTGTCACCATGACCGAGTGATGTTCTAGTAGGAGGTCAGGTGGCCGGTCTTCCCCTTCCCGACGAGCTCGCCGCGCGAGCCAGAGAGATCATCGCCGGGCGGGTCGAACCCGTCCCGGCGCGTGACGCCGCCACGGTGGTGATCCTGCGCGGCTCGGGTCCGCGTGGCGGGCCCGAGGTCTACCTGCTCAGGCGCAAGTCCACGATGGCCTTCGCGGCGGGCGCGTACGTCTTCCCCGGCGGCTCGGTCGACCCCCGTGACACCGACCAGGCGGTCGCCTGGGCCGGGCCGTCGCCCAAGGAGTGGGGCGAGGTCTTCCACGCCGACGAGAACCTCGCGCGCGGGCTGGTGTGCGCGGCCGTGCGGGAGACGTTCGAGGAGTCCGGGGTGCTGCTGGCCGGGCCGGGGCCGGACAGCGTGGTCGAGGACACGACGGGCGACGACTGGGAGGCCGACCGGCTGGCGCTGATCGACCGGAGCCTGGCCTTCGCCGACTTCCTGGCCGGGCGCGGCCTGGTGCTCCGGTCCGACCTGCTCAAGCCGTGGGCCCACTGGATCACGCCGGTGATCGAGCAGCGCAGGTTCGACACCCGGTTCTTCGTGGCGGTGCTGCCCGAGGGGCAGCGTACGCGCGACGTCGGGGGCGAGGCCGACCACGTGGTGTGGCGGCGGCCCGCCGAGGCGGTCGAGCTGGCGCGCAGGGGAGAGATCTTCCTGATGCCGCCCACCTACCGCACGCTCGACGAGCTGGCCGGGCACGACAGCGTGGCCTCCGTGCTGGCCGAGGAGCGGCACATCACCGCCATCCTGCCGGAGGCCGTGGAGGTCGAGGGAGAGATGAGGT
The DNA here is from genome assembly GCF_014648435.1 of Nonomuraea spiralis. Classification (GTDB taxonomy): domain Bacteria; phylum Actinomycetota; class Actinomycetes; order Streptosporangiales; family Streptosporangiaceae; genus Nonomuraea; species Nonomuraea spiralis. Next base: position 129,760 of record NZ_BMRC01000004.1, on the reverse strand, counting down.
TGATGACGCCGTGAGCGGCCTGCACATCCCGCTCGACACGCCTGACGGATCCCGTACCGAACACGCCGAGAACCTGCTCGCGCCCAACCCGTCCGCCATGACGCTGGACGGCACCAACACCTGGGTCATCGGCACCCGCGACGCGGTCGTCGTCGATCCCGGGCCCGACGACGAGGCTCATCTGCTCCGCGTACGCGACCATCTGGGCGGGCGGCGGGTCACCCAGATCCTGCTCACGCACGGCCATCACGACCACAGCGGCGGCGCCAAGCGCTTCGCCGAGCTGGTCGGCGCCCCCGTACGCGCCCTCGACCCACGCCACCGGCTGGGCGACGAAGGGCTCGGCGACGGGGACGTGATCACCGTGGACGGCCTGGAGCTGCACGTGTACGGCACGCCCGGCCACTCGTTCGACTCGCTCTGCTTCTGGCTGCCGCAGGACCGGGCCATGCTGACCGGCGACACGATCCTGGGCAGGGGCACCACGATCATCGCCCAGGACGGCGGCCTGGGCGACTACCTGCGCAGCCTCGACCGGCTCAGGGCGGCGGCCGAGGGCCTGGGGGCGCGGGCGCTGCTGCCCGGCCACGGCCCGGTGCTGCCCGACCCGATCGCGGTCCTCGACGCCTACATCGCCCACCGGCGGCAGCGCCTCGACCAGATCAGGGCGGCGCGGGCGCGGGGCGCGCGCACGCCGCGCGAGATCGTCGAGGACGTGTACGCCGGCGTCGACAGGTCGCTCTGGCCCGCCGCGGAGGTGTCCGTGCGGGCCCAGCTCGACTACCTGGAGCGGTTGTAGAGCCGGTCCATGTCGAGGATGACCACGGCCTTGGCCTCGATGCGCAGCCAGCCGCGCTGGGCGAAGTCGGCCAGGGCCTTGTTCACCGTCTCGCGCGAGGCCCCGACGAGCTGGGCCAGCTCCTCCTGGGTGAGGTCGTGGTGCACGCGCATGCCGTCGTCGGTCTTGGTGCCGAACCGCTCGGCCAGGTCGAGGAGCTGCTTGGCGACCCGTCCGGGCACGTCGGTGAAGACCAGGTCGGCCAGCACGTCGTTGGTCCGGCGCAGCCGCTGGGCCAGGGCGCGCAGCAGGTGCAGCGCCACCTCGGGGCGGCCGGTCAGCCACGGGCGCAGGTCGTCGTGGCCCAGCCCGGCCAGGCGCACGTCGGTCAGCGCGGTCGCGGTGGCCGTGCGCGGGCGCGGGTCGAACAGGGACAACTCGCCGAACATCTCGCTCGGGCCGAGCACGCTCAACAGGTTCTCGCGGCCGTCGGGCGAGGTGCGGGAGAGCTTGATCTTGCCTTCGAGCACGACGTAGAGCCGGTCGCCGGTCTCGTTCTCGTGGAAGAGGGTCTGCCCCTTGGACAGCTGGACCTCGGTGATGCTCGTACGCAGCGCCGCGGCGCTCTCGCGGTCGAGCGCGGCGAACAGGGGGGCCTTGCCCAGCACATCTTCGGTGTTCACTCTGCCTCCTCTGCTGCCATTGTGACTCACCCCACTCCGGGCGGCACACACAGGCTATGGGAATGCCCGCATTAGGTGGGGTATGCCCTGGTGTGTGGCGCACTGAAGTGTATGAACAAATCGGGTGACCTGCTTACTTCCGCAGGAGGTCGTCCACTGAGGCGACCGCCGTCGCCATCGTGTGGTCCAGCAGGACGCGTACGACATGGGCCGCCGAAGGGCGGGCGGCCGGCTCGGGACGGCGGCAGCGCTCGACCACTCCGCGCAGCGGATGCGGCAGCGTGCCGGGGCCGCTCGCGTACCTCACCAGCTCGGCCCAGTCCCGTACGTCACCCGCCGGGCCACCGCGGCCGGGCGAGCCCTGAACGCCCACCAGCACCTGGCCGCGCGTGCCGAGCGCGACGTTGTCCGGGGTGAGCCGCAGGCCGGTCACGCCATGGGCGTGCATCCTGGCCATGGCCGCGGCGCTGCCCAGCGCCAGCCGGTGCAGCGCGGCGCCGCTCAACGGGCCGCCCGCGCGTACGAACTCGGTCAGTGTCTCGCCCTTGTGCTGATCGCCCATGATCGCCGCCCTCCACGCGCCAGGTTGTACGCGAACGAGGCGGAGAAGGTTCAACCGTTCCCATAGTCTTGCGGCATGGCCACGAACGCGGCGGGCCGCAAGCCGGAGACCCAGCTCGCACTGGTACGGCGGGCGCGCAAGATGAACCGCATCCTCGCCGAGACCTACCCCGACGCCCACTGTGAGCTCGACTTCCGCAACCCGCTGGAGCTCCTGGTCGCCACCATCCTCTCGGCCCAGTGCACCGACAAGCGGGTGAACATGGTGACTCCCACCCTGTTCGCCAAATACCCCACGGTCGAGGACTACGCCGCCGCCGACCGGGCCGAGATGGAAGACATCATCCGCTCGACCGGCTTCTTCCGCGCCAAGACCAACAGCATCATCGGCATGGCCCAGGCCGTGTGCGAGCGCTACCGCGGCGAGGTGCCCGGCCGGCTCAAGGACCTGGTCACGCTGCCCGGCGTGGGCCGCAAGACCGCGAACGTGGTGCTCGGCAACGCGTTCGGCGTGCCTGGGCTGACCGTCGACACCCACTTCCAGAGGCTCGTGCGCCGCTTCGGCTGGACCGAGGAGACCGACCCCGTCAAGATCGAGCACGTCGTGGCCGAGCTGCTGCCCCGACGCGAGTGGACGATCTTCTCCCACCGGGTGATCTGGCACGGCCGCCGCATCTGCCACGCCCGCCGTCCGGCCTGCGGCGTGTGCCCGCTGGCGAGCCTGTGCCCCTCCTTCGGCACCGGGCCCACGGGCGAGGCGGAGGCGGAGAAGCTGGTCAGGCCCGGTCCCTTCTCCTGAGCGCCACGCGCGGGAAGTGAACGGGGCCGTACCGTGTTGGAGGTTGGCGTGACAGAAGTGCCCGACTGGCTCGAACGGCTGGCGGCGCAGGCCGCCGGGATCACCGTGCCCCGCTACCTGCGGCCCCCGGCCGACGGCGGGCGCCTGGCCGCGGTGCTGATGTTGTTCGGCGAGGGGCCGTTCGGTCCCGACGTGCTGCTGATCCAGCGCAGCTCACGCGGTCGCCGGCACGCCGGCCAGCCCGCCTTCCCCGGCGGCGGCGTCGATCCAGGCGACGGCGGCCCGGTCGGCGCGGCCCTGCGCGAGGCGGAGGAGGAGACCGGCGTCGACCCCCGTGGCGTACGCGTTCTCGGCACCATGCCCGAGCTCTACCTCGACCACAGCGACAACCGGGTCACGCCGGTGTTCGGCTGGTGGCACACGCCCTCGGCGGTGCACGCCGCCTCGCCCGACGAGGTCGAGTCCGTCGAACGGGTGCCGATCGTGGAGCTGGTCGACCCGGGCAACCGGGTCATGCTGCGGCACCCCAGCGGGCTCGCCGGTCCGGCCTTCCACGTACGGGGCATGCTGGTGTGGGGGTTCACCGCGATGGTGCTCGACACCGTGCTGCGCGAGGGCGGCCTCGAACGCCCGTGGGACCCCGCGCGGATCGAGGACCTGCCGGCCGAGGTCGTCAGGATGGGCCTGCGCGAGCGGATCACCCCGACGCCTCGAATCGTTACTCCGCGGCCCTGAGCGAGACGCCGAGCGAGGCCCAGTCGGCCACGTCGGCGTCGGCGTCGGCGGCCAGGGTGCGCAACATCTCCAGGCCCGCCCGATCCGGCGGGTCGCCGAGCACGTGCTGCAGCGCGTACGCGGCGCCGTACCTGACTCTGGCGTCGTCGTGACAGGCCAGGTCGATCACCGAGGGCAGCGAACGTGGGTCGGCCAGATGGCCGAACGCGATCAGGATCGAGTACAGGACCATGGCGTCGTCCTCGCTGGCCGCGAGGTAGCGCAGCACCGGCAGCGTACGGTCCACGAACGGCCGGAGCATGCCCATGATGTCCACCCCGAGCAGGCGCTCGGCCACGTTGTCCGCGGCGCACAGGCGGCGTGCCTCGATGAACGACTCAAGGTCGGCCCGCTGGCGCAGCAGGCAGATCACGTGCCAGCGCAGTGGGCCGTCCGGGTCGGTGTCGCTGAGGGCTGCCCGGATGAGATCGCGCACTGTTCCCTCGGCCGGAGGCATAGCGCCCAAGATAGCCAGGCGGGTGACGTCGTCCTGGCGGAAGACGTGCACACTTGACCGTATCGCTGGCTACCTTTGAAGCGTGCGCGGTGATCTGCTTGACCTCATATTGATCGGCCTCGTGATCGCCTTCGGCGTATCCGGGTACCGGCAGGGCTTCATCATCGGCGCGATGAGTTTCGTGGGGTTCGTGGGCGGCGCCGTGCTGGGCATCTTCATCGCCCCGCCGATCGCCAAGGCGGTCGTCGACGGCGACACCCCGCAGGCGCTGCTCGCCATCGTGATCGTGTTCCTGGCCGCGACGATCGGCCAGTTCGCCTCCTCCACGGTCGGCGCGGTCGTACGCAGCCACGTGACGTGGGAGCCGGCCAAGATGGCCGACGCCGTGGGCGGCACGTTCGCGAGCGCGCTGTCGGTGCTGGTGATCGCCTGGCTGATCGGGTCGCTGATCGTCTCGACGACCTTCACGCCGCTGGTCGACCAGGTCAAGAACTCCGCGCTGCTGACCACGGTCGACGACGCGATCCCGCAGGCCGCGCGCAACTGGCAGCAGCCGTTCAAGAAGTTCGTCGACAGGTCGGAGTTCCCGCCCGTCTTCGACGCGATCGGCGCCGACACGCTGATCGACGTACCGCCGCCCGCGCAGAGCATCCTCCAGGGCGCCAAGCTGGGCCGCGCCCAGCGGGCCATCGTCAAGGTCCAGGGCAACGCCGAGAGCTGCAACAAGCACATCGAGGGCACCGGTTTCGTCTACGCCGGCAACCGGATCATGACGAACGCCCACGTCGTCGCGGGCGTCACCCGCGACCTTGAGGTCATCGACTACCGCAACGTGCGCCACGCGGCCACGGTCGTGCGCTACAACCCCCAGCGCGACATCGCGGTCCTCTACGTGCCCGGCCTCAACCTGCCGCAGCTCAGCTTCGAGGCCGACGGCGAGCGCGGCGCCAACGCCATCATCGCCGGCTTCCCGCGCGGCAAGGGCTTCACCGCCGAGCCGGCCCGCATCGGCGGCCGCCTCGACGCCGAGGGCCCCGACATCTACCACGGCCCCAACGTCAGGCGGAAGGTCTACGCGATCCGCGGGAAGGTGTTGCCGGGCAACTCCGGCGGCCCGCTGCTCACCGTCGACGGCCGCGTCTACGGCGTGATCTTCGCCGCCGCCGTCAGCGAGAAGGACACCGGTTACGTGCTGACCGCCGAGGAGGTCGCGCCCGACGCCGGCCAGGGCCGGAACGACACCACCCCGGCCAGCACCCAGGAGTGCGACTAGTCCGGCAACTCGCCCAGGATCAGGGCGACGGCCTCGCCGGGGTCGCTGTCCTGGGTCAGGCCGGTGGCCGCCCTGCCGACGGCGTCGTAGTCGCCGCCGTACGCCTGCGCCCTGGCCGCGCCGCGGCTGAGGAGGGTCACCGCGCCGCGGCCGTTGCCGCGTTGCAGGTGCGTCAGCCCGACGCAGATCTGCGCGAGCCCCTGCCACAGCTCGCGCTCGTCCTCGGGGGCGCACTTCCAGCGGCCCTCGAAGACCTCGTGGGCGTTGAACGGCAGCCCTTCCCGCAGGAAGCGCCGCGCGTCGGCGAGCGCCTGCGCGGCGGTGGGGGCGTAGTCGTCGGGGACCCGGTCGACGCCGGACGAGCCGTAGGGGAGCGGCCTGCCGTACGCGTCGCGTGGCCTGGCGTTGCGCGGCTTGCCCTGGGGGTCGCGGTCTCTCATCGCTCGAGGGGCTCTCTCATCGGTCGGGTTCGGGGTCGGCCAGCCAGCCGAGCAGCTCGGTGTCGAACACGTCGGGGATCTCTTCGTGCGGGAAGTGGCCCGCGCCTTCGAGCAGCCGCCAGCGGTAGGGGGCCGCGACGTACCGGCTGGAGCCGTGGGCGGTGCGGGGCAGCACGCACGGGTCGAGCGCGCCGTGCAGGTGCAGCGTCGGCGCCTCGATCTCGGTACGCATGACCCTGGCGTAACGTCGCCCGTCGGGCCGGAGCTGGGAACGGCCGAACCAGCGGTGGTACTCCAGCGCGGAATGGGCCACGGCGGGGATGCCGAACGCCTCCCGGTAGGTGCGTGCGGTCTCCGCGTCCGGCCAGCCGGGGGCCGACCACTCCGCCAGCAGCCTGCCGACCTGGGCGGCGTCGTGGCGGGTGAGCCGGCGTTCGGGCAGCAGGGGGAGCTGGTAGCCGAGCCCCCGCCGGGCGGCCCTGAGCTGGCCGAGGTCGGTCACCAGCGAGTGGCGCAGCCGCAGCGGATGCGGCGCGGACACCACGACCAGCCGGCGTACGCACTTGGGGTCGAGCACGGCCATCGTCCAGGCCAGCAGGCCGCCCCAGTCGTGGCCGACGACGACCGCGCCGGTCTCGCCGAGCGCGCGGATCAGCCCTGTCGCGTCGGCGGCGAGGGTGGGCAGGTCGTAGCCGCGGGGCGGCTTGTCGCTGCCGCCGTAGCCGCGCAGGTCGGCGGCCACCGCGCGGAAGCCGGCCGCGGCGAGCGAGGTGAGCTGGTTGCGCCAGGTCCACCAGAACTGCGGGAACCCGTGCAGCAGCAGCACCAGCGGACCCTCACCGGCCTCCACGACGTGGAAGCGGGTGCCGCCGGCGTGCACGGCCCGGTGTGTCCACGGGCCGTCGATCTGGACGACCGTCTCGTCAGGTGCCATCACGGCTCACCGGCCGGCTGTCGGAACTGGGCACCGGAAGCGTCTGCTCCTCGGGGGTGGCGATCTCCTTGAGCCCCTTGATCGACCTGGCCGTACGCTTCATCCCGGCCAGCCCCTTCAGCCTGCGTACGCCGACCAGCACCAGCAGGCCCGCGGCCACCAGGTAGAAGACGGTCACGATGAGGAAGGCCGCCCAGTTGGGCAACCACTGGGCCAGCACGTACGCGATGGTGAACGAGACGAGGATCAGACACAGGTGGGCCATGAACGCGGCGGCGGCGAACAGGCCGGCGGCGGTGCCCACCCGCTTGGCGTCGAACTTGAACTCGGCCTTGGCCAGCTCGATCTCCGAGCGGACGAGGTCGGAGATGTGGCTGCTGGCCTGGGCGACCAGCGAGCCCAGGGATTCTTCCTCGGGAGTCTGCGGCATGAACGTCTCCTATCGAGGCCTGGTGGCCGTGTCAAACATCCCGTACTGACGGCTGGGCGCCACCGAACACGCGGAGGACGCTGCTACCCACAGAACTACCCGATCACCCACGATAACGCCGTCCACCGCAGACACATGAGGCGCATGCCCCAAAAGGGGGGGCATGCGCCTCATGTGGTGTTACGCCTGATCAGTCCTCGGACTTGGCCGAAGGCAGCTTCTCGGAGATGAGGTTCATCACCGTGCTGTCGGCGAGCGTGGTGACGTCGCCGACGCTGCGGTTCTCGGCCACGTCGCGCAGGAGGCGGCGCATGATCTTGCCGGAGCGCGTCTTCGGCAGCTCGGGCACGACCAGGATCTGCCGCGGCTTGGCGATCGGGCCGAGCGTCTTGGCCACGTGGTCACGCAGCTCGGCGGCGATGTCGTCGCTCTCCTCGACGCTGCCGCGCAGGATCACGAACGACACGATGGCCTGGCCGGTCACCGGGTCGGTCGCGCCGACCACGGCCGCCTCGGCGACCTTGGGGTGGCTGACCAGCGCGCTCTCCACCTCGGTGGTGGAGATGTTGTGGCCGGAGACCAGCATGACGTCGTCGACGCGGCCGAGCAGCCACAGGTCGCCGTCCTCGTCCTTCTTCGCGCCGTCGCCGGGGAAGTACATGCCCTCGAACCGCGACCAGTACGTGTCGATGTAGCGCTGGTCGTCGCCCCAGATCGTGCGCAGCATCGACGGCCACGGGTCGCGCACCACGAGGAAGCCGCCGCCCCCGTCGGGCACGCTGTTGCCCTGGTCGTCGACCACGTCGGCGGTGATGCCCGGCAACGGCCGCATCGCCGCGCCCGGCTTGGCCGAGGTGACGCCCGGCAGCGGGCTGATCATGATGGCGCCGGTCTCCGTCTGCCACCAGGTGTCCACGACCGGGCAGCGGTCGTGGCCGATGTGCTCGCGGTACCAGACGTACGCCTCGGGGTTGATCGGCTCGCCGACCGAGCCCAGGACACGCAGGCTGGACATGTCGAACTTGGCGGGGATGTCGTCACCCCACTTCATGAACGTCCGGATCGCGGTGGGGGCGGTGTAGAGGATCGTGACCTTGTACTTCTGCACGATCTCCCAGAACCGGCCGCGGTGCGGGGTGTCCGGGGTGCCCTCGTAGATGACGCTGGTCGCGCCGTTGGCGAGGGGGCCGTAGACGATGTAGGAGTGGCCGGTGACCCAGCCGATGTCGGCCGTGCACCAGTAGATGTCGGTCTCGGGCTTGAGGTCGAAGACCGCGTGGTGCGTCCAGGCCGTCTGGGTGAGGTAGCCGCCGGTCGTGTGCAGGATGCCCTTGGGCTTGCCGGTGGTGCCGCTGGTGTACAGGATGTACAGCGGGTCCTCGGCGTCGTGCGCCTCGGGGGTGTGCTGGTCGCTCTGACGCGCGACCAGGTCGTGCCACCACACGTCCTTGTCGCCCACCGCGACGTCCTGGCCGGTACGCCGTACGACGAGGACGTTCTCGACCTGCGGGCACTCGGCGACGGCCTCGTCCACGGTCGGCTTGAGGGCGCTCGGCTTGCCGCGCCGGTAGCCGCCGTCGGCCGTGATGACGAGCTTGGCGTCGGCGTCGTCGATGCGGCTCTTCAGGGCGGCGGAGGAGAAGCCGCCGAACACCACTGAGTGGATCGCGCCGAGGCGGGCGCAGGCCAGCATCGCGATCGGCAGCTCGGGGATCATCGGCATGTAGATGGCGACCCGGTCGCCCTTGCGCACGCCGAGCTCCAGGAGGGCGTTGGCGGCCTTGCTGACCTCGGTCTTGAGGTCGTTGTAGGTCAGCGTGCGGCTGTCGCCCTCGGGCTCGCCCTCCCAGTGGTAGGCGATCTTGTCGCCGCGTCCCTCCTCGACGTGCCGGTCGACGCAGTTGTAGGCGACGTTGAGCTCGCCGCCGATGAACCACTTGGCGAACGGCGCGTTCCACTCCAGCGTCGTGTCCCACCGCCTGGCCCAGGTCAGCCGCTCGGCCGCGCGCTCCCAGAAGGCGAGACGGTCGGCGTCGGCCTCGGCGTATGCGGCGGCGGTCACGTTCGCGGCCGCCGCCAGCTCAGCCGGTGGTGCGAACCGGCGGTTCTCCTGTAGCAGGTTGGACAGCGCCTGGGTCTCGTTGCCAGGGGTCTCCGGGGCCACTTCGTGCTCCTTCTATGGCCAGGTTGGATAGGTCGTGTCCCACTTCACCAGCTCACGGCCTCCCCACACAAGAGGTCTAGACAGGTCTGTACCGATTCGCGTGGGTGGCCGTTCGATTATCAGCTCGCATGACAAACGCAATTGAACTGTTGTCATCCTGAAATCAGGAGAATATGCGGCCCGGCGTGGCGGGAAAAAGCGGGGGGTGCCGTAGCGCCTTATACGGCGGCGGTCCGGTCCATGGCTGGGCATGGCGTACCCGCCGGTAAGGTCGGTTTTCGTGAGTGACCCATTGGCCGTCATCGCGCGGTTCCCAGGCGTGTCCGAGGCTGTCGACGAGGCGCGGCAGGCCGTCGACAGGCTCTATCGGCATCGCGTCCTGCGGCGGGCGAGCCCGGCGGTGTCCACCGAGTCGTCCCTGCGCGGCGCGCGGGCCTCGGCCGCGATCGAGGGCGCGGACGTGTCCCTCGACGCGCTGCGCCGCGACGAGGTGCACGACCCGCTCGTCCAGGGGGCGCTGCGGGCGTCGGCGGAGATGGGCCGGCTCGGGCCCACCTGGCGGAAGGCGCCCAGGCAGGTGCTCGCCCGCCTGCACACCGTCGCCGCCGCCGGGCTCGCCGAGGAGGACGCTTTGGGCCGGCCTCGTACCGAGGACTCGGCTCCCGACCCGCTCGGGCTCGGTCCGGCGCCGGGCGCCGCGGAGACCGCGACGCGCATGGACGCCCTGTTCCGGCTGCTGGAAGGGGCGGGCAAGGCGCCCGCGATCGTGCTGGCCGCCGTCGTCCACGCCGAGCTGGCGGTGTTGCGGCCCTTCGGTACGTGCGACGGCGTCGTGGCCCGTTCCGCCGGACGACTGACGCTGGTCGAGTACGGGCTGGACCCGAAGTCGCTGGTCGCGGTCGAGGTGGGACACCGGGAGCTGCCGTACGCGGAGGCGCTGAGGGCGTACCTGAGCGGGACCCCGGAGGGGGTCGGCCAGTGGGTACAACACTGTGCCTCGGCGGTAAGCCTGGGGGGCCGGGAGACGGCCGCCATCTGTGAAGCGATGCAGCGGGGCTGACGGACGGGCTGGTCACATAGCTGACGGCGTCTCGGTCGAGACGCCGTCCGCCGGTGCATCACACCGGGTTACCAAGCGTGCACCTCAATTTCGTCGGAACGGGTCAAGCCCGCCACGACGCGCCTCCCGCGGCTGGTCGCGCGTGGGTGCCCGGCTGATGCACCCGGACAAGTGGTCCGTAACACCTTTCTACGTCGGATTCGTCCTGATGGGAACCCCTCGTACCAAGACCTTTGCCGAGGCGTGGGACGGGCGGGAGGGTGCCGTTGCGGTCGCGATCTGCCGCAACCCGTTACCTACCTGTGATGATTACGGAACGTGACGGCCTTTATGTGATCGTTATGGGACGGCGAAAAAACTTGGCGAAAATGGCAGATTACTGCTCGACGAAACTCGAGTGGATCGGGCAGCATACGGAGGTATCGCCCGAAACTGGAGCGTCTGTGCGAGGGATTGCTTTGCAAGTCTCTTGCCTGCTCTGGTGAAGTGATGAAAGCTTTCTTCTGAAACGGGACCGGCTCTACCCCCCCGGAGCCGGACCGGTCAGGCGACCCCCGCTCTCCCCCCCGGCGGGGGTCGCCCTTTTTCCACCCCATCTCGCGCCCGCGCACCCCCCGCCCTCGCGCACCCCCGCCACCCGTCTGCGTGCTGGTTGTCCACAGGCGGCCCGTGGTCCGAGCCCGTCCTCCACAGAATCTCGTTCGCCCCCTCCCGCTCGCCTCCTCCTCAGCAGGGTTGACCTCCCACGTCCCCGCAGGAGGAGAACCCCGTGCACCGCCCCCTGGTCATCACCGAGGACCACGACCTCCTCGACGACCTCGTCCGCATCGCAGCCGCCGCCGGCGCCCAGCTCGACGTGGCCCACACCCCGGCCCACGCCCGCCCGTACTGGAACCTCGCCCCCATGGTCGCCATCGGCCCCGACCAGGCCGACGCCGTCTCCGCCACCTCACCACCCACCCGCGACCAGGTCCTCCTGGTGACCCGCGACCCCGACGACCCCGACGCCTGGCGCAAATGCGTGGCGGTGGGAGCCCAAGCCGTGGTCCGCCTCCCCGGTGACGAACGTCACCTCGTCGAACGCTTCGCCGACGCCATGGAACCCGAGCCCCGCTCCGGCGCGGTGACCTGCGTGATCGGCGGTCATGGCGGAGCGGGCGCGAGTGTGGTGTCCGCCTGCCTGGCCCTACGCGCCTCGGGCGACCGTCTCCGTACGCTCCTGGTCGACGCCGACCCCCTCGGCGGCGGCATAGACGCTCTGCTCGGCCACGAGGAGGCGGCAGGCGCCCGTTGGGGCGACCTCGTGGCGAGGGAGGGAAGGATCAGCTCCAGCGCACTGCGGGCGGCGCTCCCGTCGTTCGGCGACCTCGCGGTCCTGTCCTTCCACCGCGGCGAGGTGGCGGCGATCCCGCCCCAGGCCATGCGCTCGGTCCTGGAAGCGGGCAGACGCGGCTTCGACCTGATCGTCGTCGACCTCCCGCGCCACCTCGACCCGGCCGCCGTCGAAGCCCTCACCAGGGCGAACACCACCCTGACGGTCACCACGGCAGACCTGCGCGGCATCCTGTCCACCGTCCAGGTCCTGGGCGAGCTCGGCAAACACGCCTCTGACCTGCGTGCCATCCTTCGTCCCGGAGTTCTCGACGAGGAGACGGCGGCACAATCCCTCGGCATCCCCGTCGCCGCCCGCCTGCCCGACCATCCGAGGCTCACCGCCACCCTCAACCGCGGCGAGCTGCCCAAACTCGGCCCACGCACGGTTCTCGGCACCCTGTGCGTCTCCCTGCTCCAAGACCTCCTCCCGGCATGAGCGCCGCCGAGGAGGTCTCCCCGGAGCTGGTGGAGGCCGTACGCGTCCGCCTGGCCAGGGCAGGAGTGGAACCGACGGCGGCCCAGGTTGCCGTCGCCCTGAGAGCCGAACGTTCGGTCTACGGAGACGCCGAGATCCTCGCGGTGGCCCGCGCCCTGTGCGCCGACCTGATCGGGGCGGGCCCGCTCGAACCGCTCCTGGCCCGCTCCGACGTCACCGACGTCCTGGTCAACGGCCCACGGGAGGTGTGGATCGACGACGGCGGCGGCCTGCGCCGTACCTCCGTCACGTTCACCGACGACGGGGCGGTCCGCAGACTGGCCCAACGCCTCGCGGCCGCCGCCGGTCGCCGGCTCGACGACGCCTCGCCGTACGTCGACGCGAGGCTGGCCGGAGGCGTCCGGTTGCACGCCGTACTGCCGCCGATCGCGTCCGGCGGCACGTGCGTGTCGCTCCGCCTGCCGCCGCGCCGCACCTTCACCCTGTCCGACCTGGTGTCGGCCGGCACGATCGCCCCGGCGGCCGTCACGGTGCTGACGGCGATGGTCGAGGCCAGGCTCGCCTTCCTCGTCACGGGAGGCACCGGCACCGGCAAGACCACCCTCCTGTCGGCGCTCCTGTCCCAGGCCGACCCCGCCGAACGCCTCCTCCTGGTGGAGGACTCCGCCGAGCTACGCCCGCTGCATCCACACGTCGTCCGTCTGGAGACCCGACCGGCCAACCTGGAGGGCGCGGGCGGAGTGGGCCTGCGCGACCTGGTACGCCAGGCGCTGCGCATGCGTCCCGACCGCCTGGTGGTGGGCGAGGTCAGGGGAGCGGAGGTCGTCGACCTGCTCGCCGCCCTGAACACCGGCCACGAAGGCGGTTGCGGCACCTTGCACGCCAATGCCGCGGCCGACGTACCGCCCCGGCTGGAGGCCCTGGGCTGCGCGGCGGGCCTGACCAGGGATGCCGTGCACAGCCAGCTCGCGGCGGCCCTCGACGTGGTCGTCCACCTGACCCGCGCCCGTGCCGACGGCCGAAGGCGGGTCGCCGAGATCTGCCTGCTCGCGCGCACCCCGAGCGGCTTCGTCGAATCGGTCCCCGCCCTCACCTTCGCCCCGAACGGCACCTCCCACGCCGGCCCCGGCTACGAAACCCTCCTGCGAAGAACGTCCTGAAGGCCCCACGATGACCGCCGCACTCATCGCAGCCCTGTCCACAGCCTGCGCCATCTGGCTGTGGACAGGCCCGAGCACGCCCGCGATCCGCCTGCACACCCTCCTGACCGCCACCCACCGCCGGCTCCCATGGCACCACCTCCTCCGTACGTCCCTCACCCGCCCCAGTTCCACCCGCCGCGCCGACGCCTGGCGACGCGCCTGCATAGAGCTGTGCCAGTCGCTCTCGGCCGAACTCGCCGCAGGCCGCACCCCCGGCGAAGCCCTGACCCGGGCCATCACGGCAGTCGACTTCCCCGACCCCGAAGCCCTGCGTCCCGCCCTGGCCGCGGCAAGAGACGGCGGCGACGTCTCCGCGGCCCTCACGGCAGCGGCCCCCGCCCAGGGCGGCGAGGGCCTGCGCCGCCTCGCGGCCTGCTGGGACGTCAGCGTCACCGCAGGCGCAGGCATGTCAGCCCTGGTCGAACGAGTCGCCGGCACCTTACGCGCCGCCCAGGTCCACCGCCAGGAGGTCGCCGCCCAGCTGGCCGGCCCCCGCACCACAGCCCGAATGCTCGCCGCCCTCCCGGCCCTCGGCCTCCTCATGGCCGGCGCACTCAACATGCACCCGCTGAGCTTCCTGTTCGGCACGTTCCCCGGCCTGCTCTGCCTCCTGTCCGGCACAGCCCTGGACGCCTGCGGCCTGTGGTGGACCCACCGCATGGCCACCAAAGCCCAATCCTGACCCCACCACTGCCCGTCACCTCACCTGGCACGTCCCGCCCGATCCCGCCACCCACCGCTCACCCGATCCCGCCACCTGCCATCCACCCGATCCCACCCCCACCCGATCGGGCCAGCCCCCGCCCACTCTCGCCCTCACTCCCACTCCCACTCCCATGGGGTACTGCCCGATGCTCCCCCTGCTCTCCGCCCTCTGCGCCGCCCTCGCCACCTGGCTGTGGCCGTCCCCACGCACCCCCGCAGACCGCCTGGCCCACCTCCTCCCCCCGGCCCCCACCACGTCCACCCCTTCGAACGACGCCCCCACCCAGCCGGACTGGCTCAACAAGAAGGACACCCCCCAACGCCGCCCGACCCGCAAAACCGTCGCCACCGCCACGGCCACCGGCCTGATCATCGCCCTCCTCATCGGCGGCCCCGCAGGAATCGCGGCGGCCCTCCTGCTGGGTCCCGCGGTCGGCCTGTTCCTGCACAGAAAGGAACCTCTTCAGTCCCGGCAGGAACGCGAACAGATCACCGCCGACCTCCCCTTCGCCGCCGACCTGATGACCGCCTGCCTCCTCGCCGGACAACCGGCGGGCGCCGCCACAGACCTGGCCGCGACCACGATCGGCGGCCCTCTCGGTCAGCGTCTGGCATGGGTGAGCAGCCAGCTCCGCCTCGGCGCCGATCCGGAGCCCACCTGGGCAACCCTGGCCAGAGACCCCGCCCTGAGCCAACTGTCGAGAGCGATGAGCCGAGCCGCGCAGAGCGGCGCGCCGCTGGCAGACGTCCTGACCCGTCTGGCCGACGACGCAAGAGACACAGCCAGAGCCGCCTCACTCGCCGCCGCCCGTACCGTGGGGGTCAAAGCCGTGGCCCCTCTGGGCCTGTGCTTCCTCCCGGCGTTCGTCCTCCTGGGCATCATCCCGGTGATCGCCGGCCTCGCCTCCAGCATCGTCCTGCCATGACCCACGCCCGTCCTGGACCCCCACCCCGAGGCTCTGAAGCGAACGGCCACTTCACCGGACTCCGGCCTCCGACGGCTCATGTGCTCTTCAGATCACGCCTTCGCCCTCATCCGACCCTTCCGCACTCAACGCGGGCTTATGCGGACACACCCGCGCGACGCCTCCTCAGCAGACGATCACAGGGACGAGACGAGCCGAGGGACTTATCCACAGCCTGAGGGCCGGCTCCGATGACGTCCCCAGAACGCCGTTCGGCCTGACGGTGGCTGCGCCTTCTCGGCGAATCTTGCACTCCCGCCGGACAAGACCCGGCTCCGAGCACCTGGAGGCACGATGCAAAGTCCCGCCACCATGCCAGGCACCATCAGGCCGACCCCGGACACCACCCCATATGCCACCTCGCCCCGGCCCAGCACCTACAACAACACCTCAGCCGAACAAGCCATCCCGATGCCGACACCAGTCGTCCTCGCGCCACCTTCCGACACAGCCACCACCACCCCCTTGAACCGAGCTGCGACCAGAGCCTTCATCCCGACTGCCGCCAAAGCCCCACTCCCCGAAACGTTCCAGCCCCTGACGACAAGCCTCGCCCCAGCCCCAGGTGTCCCGACCGGGCCGAGCCCACGCAACACCCGATGGCACCTCAGCAAGTGGATCACCTGTGCTGTCGCAAACCGAGAGCGCGGCATGTCCACAGCCGAGTACGCAGTAGGAACCATCGCAGCCTGCGCTTTCGCCGCACTTCTCTTCAAAGTCGTCAGCAGCCCAGAAGTTCAGGAAATGCTGAAGTCCCTCATCGACCGAGCGCTCAAGACGACCGGATGACCCTTCTCCAGAGGCGGATCGCCACGGTCAGGCGACGGTCGGCATCGCGAGGCTCGGTGACGGCCGAGACCGCCGCCATGCTGCCGGCGCTGATGATCGTCCTGGCAGCCGCGCTCTGGGCCATACAAGCGGTGAACGTCCAACTGGAATGCGTGGACGCAGCCAGGGCGGCAGCGCGCGCCGCAGCCCGAGGTGAGCCGCTGGACCAGGTCCGCGACCTCGCCCGCTCAGCCACCCGCCCAGACGCACACGTAGAGATCGCCCGTGACGCGGAAACCACGAACGTAGAGATCGCAGTAGATGTACGACCAGCTTGGGGTTCCTCATTACCGGCCGTCCGCGTATCGGCCTCGGCTTCGGCCGCCACAGAACCATGACGTCGCCGGACGCCTGCGGCAGAGGAGATCTGCCAGGAGGACATGAGCCCTCGTGTCCTCCTGGCAGCCGGGGGGCGAAATCTCCAACCCCTACGCCGACTCCTACCCACAAGAAGAGACGACGACGCCGCAACCCAGCACGGAGAGTGGAGAAGTCGAGGGCGGGAAGCGTCCACGACCGCCCAACCAGGATGTGGCGGTACGGCCGAGAAGCCAGGCAAAGCAGAACGAACACTGTCCAACCCTCAAGGTGTATCGACCACTTTGTGCAGCAGGAAAGGCCAAGGCGTTGAGAGAAGGCGTGCCACGAGGAGTCGAAAGATTCTTGCCCTCGTGTCGAAACTCTCTGTTACGGACAGTGAACACTTCGCAACGGAGGCCCAAGCCGGTCAGGAACCTCATGTGGCCGTGCGAAGGGTGCGAAGGGTGCGAAGGGTGCGCGCGGGCTTGAAGTGCCTGGAAACAGGCAAGCGCCTGAGCGGCGAGACGAAGATCCTTTGGGAGGCCGCCGCCCATGCAGAGTCGGCTGCCCCTTGCCAAGAATCCGAGGCACCGGTGCCCCTCGGTGTCATTGGGCGAATCGTCGGCTCCTACGACACTTCGTCAATCATTCACTCTTCACTTCAGGGACGACGATGATCAATTGCAAGGAGCGAGGGTCGGCGTCCTTGTGGGGCGTGGCCCTCATGGGGCTTCTGCTGGCGATCGCCACAGGGCTGGCCATTGTGGGCGCGGTTCGTGTGGCCCGCCATCGCGTCAACAGCGCGGCCGATCTGAGCGCTCTGGCCGCCGCCAAGCTGGCGATTCTCGATCCCGAGGGCGCCTGCGACAGAGCGTCCACACTGGCCGGGAAGAACGGCGTCAGGCTGGTCGCATGTGAGATCACGGGGGCGGTCGCCGACGTCCGAACCTCCTTATCGATCACCTTGCCGATCGCGGGCGCACACACTCTCACGGGCAGGGCTCGTGCGGGTCCGGCCACGTTGTCACCCGGCAAGAACGGCTAGAAGCCCTGTCTGCTGACAGCGAGCTGGAAGGCGGGGGCGCATCGCGACATCCGCAATCGGAGGGCAGTCGCCGGCTCGCGTCTTCTCTCGCGGCAAGAAACCGTTTCCATCAGCTGTAGGCGCTGGGCGAGCATGCCGGAGTGACTTTGCTGCGGTGTCGTGGAGGCATCTGATGGATTCGACTGTGAAGCCAAGACTGATCTTGCTGTGCGGGCTGCCCGGGGCAGGAAAGACGACGCTGGCCAAGCGCCTGGCGCGCGAGATCCCAGCGGTACGGCTGTGCCCGGATGAATGGATGGCTGATCTGGGCATCGACCTGTTCGACGAGCCGACGCGCGACCGGCTTGAGAGGCGCTTTTGGAAGCACGCGCAGGAGTTGTTGAGGCTGGGACAGACCGTGATCTTGGAGTTCGGCTTCTGGGCGCTGTCGGAACGCGAGGAGAAACGTGTCAGAGCGCGCGCACTCGGCGTTCCTGTCGAACTGCACTACCTTGCCGCGCCGATCGACGAGCTCTGTCGTCGGCTCGAAGCCCGTCACGCGAAGGGAGAACCAGGAACGGTCTCGATCAGTCGTGAGTTGCTGGAGGAGTACACGAAGCTCTTTCAGGCCCCCGATGCTGACGAACTTGCTCTTTTCGATGCACCACCACCGGGGCGACGCAGGTGACGGGCCCTCGGAACGCGGGCGTTGCGGGGAGGCCGAACCTTGATGCACGCCTTCGCTGAGCACGATGTGCGCAGTGCGGAGAGGCAGCAGGTGGTCAGTCAGCAGGTGGTCTGTGAGTAGGTGGTCTGCTGCACTTCGATGTGCCGCCAGCAGGGCTGGACAGGAGTTCCGGCATGGCGTCGCGAGGGTGGAACCTCGTCCCCGGAAAGGGCGGGTGGCGGGTCGGTCGAGGTGGCCGTCCGAATCGCTGACCTGACGTTTGCCTGCTCGTCCACGGCCAGCCGACGTCCTGTTCGCCGACCAAGCCGGAGATGCGCACGACCAGCGGTTTTACGGTTAACATCCCCGGCGTGGATCTCGATGCTGTACGCACCTTCGTGGTCGCCGTGGAGGTGGGGCGGTTCCAGGATGTCGCCGCGGAGTTGTCGATCAGCCAGCAGGCGGTGTCCAAGCGCATCGCCACTCTGGAAGGGAACTTGGGGGTGAGACTGTTCACGCGTACCACGCGCGGGACGCAGCTCACGATCGACGGGCAGGCGTTCCTGGTCCATGCTCGCGAACTCCTCCGTGCCGAGGAGCGCGCGATCGCCAGTGTCCGGCCCGGCCGTCGTGCGCTGCGCGTCGACGTGGTCGGGCGGAAGCTCGCCCCGGCCGCGCTGCTGGGGGACTTCCATCGCGAGCATCCCGAGTTCGAGCTGGATGTCGTGACCCTGCTCGACGCGGACGCGGCCATCGACGCCGTTCGTTCCGGGACGATCGACGCGGCCGTTCGCGCCGTCACCGCGCCTGGAGGGCAGCCTCCGGATGTCGGGGTTGTCCGAGTCCTCGATGAGCCCGTCCAGCTTCTCGTCGGGGTGGACCACGAGTTCGCCGGTGCTCGCACGGTCGCGCCTGCGCAGCTCGCCGGGCATCGGATCTGGCTGCCCGGTCTCGTCCCCGGGACCGAGTGGGCCGCCTATTACGACGATCTCGCTGCCGCGTTCGGGCTCACCATCGAGATCAACAGCCCGGACTTCGGTACTGAGCCCCTGTTGGAGACCATCGCCGGATCCCGGTCACTGGTGACCTTCATCGGGGAGCAGACCCGTCTTGGCTGGCCCGCCGACCATGGCCTCAGGCGTATCGCCCTGCGTGACCCGATGCCCGTTCACCCGTACTCACTGATCTGGTACCGCGACAATCCGCACCCCGCCCTCGCCGCACTTTGCGACTTCCTCGGTTCCAGGCGGGCCGGCCTCTCCGACGGCGAAGCCTGGACGCCGGTATGGGCCCAGCGGTAGGAGATTTTCTGGGGGTTGGCGCGAGCTGGTGGGCTTCTGGGGGCAATGTCGCGATCGAGTCACGACTTCTTGGACGCGGTGTCCAAGAGTTGGCTACGTCGCATAAGGTTCCGCTTACCCTCGGTTCATGTCGTCTTCGATCGCCTTCTGAAGGACGGACTTCGGGGCGGTCGGGTGACCGCGTCGGCCGGGCGGACCGCACTTCCGGTCGTCGCGTGAGCGCCCTCTGGACGGTCATGCGGCGCGAGGCTCTCTATGGAGGGAAGCGTCGTGACGGTGGTTGGCAGGGTGGTGGCCGCTGTGGCGGTCGTGGCGGCTTCGATCGTGATCGGCGGGTCGGCGCAGGCGGCCGTGGTGACACGGCAGGCCGAATCCGCCGGAGAGATCACCTCGCCTTCCGACGGTCAGGTGGTCACGGGGTCGTCCGTCACGGTTTCCGCTCGTACCGGGTTGATGCAGCTCAAGATGGGTCTGTACGTCGACGGCCCGTCCACGCCGAGCCTGCGGGTCGCCGGAGGCGGAGCGAACGAGACGATCTCCGGTACGTTCGACGCCGGCAGCGCGCCCAACGGCACCTTCACCGTGACGCTCAAGGGCGAGATCACCGGATCCAAGTACGCGAGCACCACCTTCAAACTGCGGCGGCCCCCCGAGACGCCAGGAAACGTGAACGCGCGGCTGGAGGGCACCGGCAAGATCGAGGTGACCTGGAGCAAGGGCTCGGAGCCTGACCTGCAGTCCTACGAGGTTTCCACCAGTCAGTCCGGCGTCGTGGGCCGGTTGCCCGCGGACAGCGCCTGCTCGGGCTCCTCGTGCAAGGCCGTGCTGGCCGTGCCCGCCAAGGCGGCGGGGCGGCGGGTGGGCATCATGGTCAAGGCGTTCCGGGGTGATGGGGACGGCGGTTCGGTCGGGTCCGGCAAATCGGGCGCCGCGTATGTCATGGTTCCCGCGGCGGCCACGTCCCAGGCCAAGAAGCAGAAGACCGACACGCGGCGGGCGCCGAAGACGGACGGTAGGAAGGGCGTCGAAGCGCTGCCGACCCTGCCCGCAAAGAAGCAGGTCAGGCCCACGACCGTACCCACCCGCAAGCCGACGGCGAGCCACAGGAAGACCTCCGCCCTGCCTTCGCTGCCCGACGCGGACACCAAGGGCAACCTTCCGATCCCGACCACCGCCGACGGCACGGCCGAGGACGACGGCGGGACGGGCGGACACCGGGCGTCCGGGACGGACAAGGGCGCGAAAGGTGACACCGAAGCCGTTCCGGTCCGGGCCGGCGGGGTCGAGGCGCAGTCGGACGAGTCGCCGATGGGGGACATCGGACAGTACGGGATTTACGTCGTGATCGGCCTGCTGCTGCTCCTGCTCGCCGCACAGGCCGGGGCATGGGCACGGCGACGCGCCCTCGCCGCCGCGGCCAGTGGCAGCGGCAGTGGCGGTGGCAGTGGCGGTGGCGTAGGCAGTCGCGCTGCGGCGCACACCGCCGCCGCAGCCGCGGCGACGGGAAGCGGTGGGGACACGTCGGTTCGGTCGGGCGCGGGCAACGTTCCGACTGGTGGGACGGCCCGCCGTCGGCCGGCCGTGGTGCTCGCCGTAGCCAGGACCCGCATGCCGGAGCCCCCGCAGGACCAGCCAAGAACACCCCAGCCCACGCAGCCGAACGCCCAGCCGAACGCCCAGTTGAACGCGCAAATGAACGGACAGGCGAACGCTCAGGC
The DNA here is from genome assembly GCF_014648435.1 of Nonomuraea spiralis. Taxonomy (GTDB): domain Bacteria; phylum Actinomycetota; class Actinomycetes; order Streptosporangiales; family Streptosporangiaceae; genus Nonomuraea; species Nonomuraea spiralis. Next base: position 108,887 of record NZ_BMRC01000004.1, on the reverse strand, counting down.
GACCGGACAGCCGAACGCGCAGATGAACGGGCAGGCGACCGGACAAGCGACGGGGCAGACGAATGGGCAGGTAAGTGGACAAGCGGACGCGCAGACGGACGGACAGGCGGACGGGAGGGGCAGTGGGCCGGTGAGCGACAGGGTGGCCGGTGGAATGGGTGTGTGTGGCGGGTCGGCGGTGGAGTCCGGGGCGGAGGCCAGAGCCCTGGGGGCGGCGTCGGCGCACGTGCCGGCCGCTCTGCCGATGCACTTAGACGTGCACGACCTGCGCGCGGCCCAGAAGGCCCGCCCGGAGCCCGTACGCATCACCCTGTCCAGCTCGGCCGTCACCGACGTCCCCCAGCCCGCGCCCCCCGCAGCCCCACCCGCCACCCGCATCGAGGACCGCTGGGACGACTACCTCCCCCCGTCCCCCAGGTCCATGGAGGACAGCGGCTTCTGGGAACGCCCCCAGCCCGGCGCGGACGACTTCTGGGCCCCCGACGACAACGAAGAAGACAGCGAGCGTGCCTTTGCGGGCCGCCATCCGAAGAAGGGCGACAGCTAGTCCGGAGGGCGGGCCGGGTCAGGGGCGAGGAGGATGTCCAGGAGCTGGAGTGCGCCGCGTTTGTGCAGGGGCTCGTTCCCGTTGCCGCACTTCGGGGACTGGATGCAGGACGGGCACCCGCGATCGCACTCGCAGGAGGCGATCGCCTCGCGCGTGGCCGTCAGCCAGTCGGTGGCCCGGCCGTAGCCGCGTTCGGCGAAGCCCGCGCCGCCCTCGTGGCCGTCGTACACGAAGACGGTGAGCAGGCCCGTGTCGGCGTGCAGTTCGGTGGAGACGCCGCCGATGTCCCAGCGGTCGCAGGTGGCGAACAGCGGGAGCAGGCCGATCGAGGCGTGCTCGGCGGCGTGGGCCGCGCCGCCGAGGTCGATGTCCGCCGCCGCGAGCGGGGTCAGCGCGCAGGCGGGGAGGGTCCACCAGACCGCGCGGGTGCGGAGGGTGCGGGGTGGCAGGTCGAGGGGTTCGTCGCCGAGCATCTCGCCTGACTGCATGCGCCTTTTGAGGTACGAGACCACCTGCCGGGTCACCTCCACCTCGCCGAAGTGCAGCGTTCCCGGGCCGAACGGGCGGGAACGCTGGGTGCCGAGGATGGAGATGTCCGTGATGTCGCGGGCGAACGTCGAATAGTCGGGGGTGGCGGCCTCGACCAGCGCGACTCCGGAGTCCAGGTCGAGGGCCTCCACCAGGAACGTCTCGCCCTGGTGGAGGTAGACCGCGCCGGTGTGGACGGTGGTGTGGGCGGACGGCTCGTCCACGCTGCCGAGCAGGCGGCCGGTCGACGACTCGACGACCTGGATCGGGGCGCCCCCGCCGCCTCTGATGTCGGCGAGGTCGGTGGCGCGTTCGCGCCGGGTCCAGAACCAGCCGGCCGGACGGCGTCGCAGGAGGTTTCGGGCGACCAGGTCTTCCAGGACGTCCGGGGTGGTGGCGCCGAAGACGGGCAGATCGTCGTCGGTCAGCGGGATCTCGGCGGCCGCGGCACACAGATGGGGGCCCAGGACGTACGGATTGTCGGGGTCGAGGACGATCGCCTCCACCGGCTGGCCGAAGAGGGCCTGCGGGTGGTGGACCAGGTAGGTGTCCAGGGGGTCGTCCCGGGCGATGAGCACGGCGAGGGCGTCCTGGCCGTCGCGGCCCGCCCGGCCGGCCTGCTGCCAGAGGGAGGCGCGGGTGCCCGGCCATCCGGCGATCAGTACGGCGTCGAGGCCCGAGACGTCCACGCCGAGTTCGAGGGCGTTCGTGGTGGCCAGGCCCATGAGGGTGCCGGCGCGCAGGGCCTTCTCCAAGAGGCGGCGGTCCTCGGCGAGGTAGCCGGCGCGGTAGGCGGCGACCTTGTCGGGGAGGGTGGCCAGGTCCTCGGCGTGGTCGGGGATGGCCCAGGTGAGTGGGCTCGACGTGTCGGGTTCCGGGTCGGCGGCCTCGGCGATCGCCGGGTCCTGGTCCGGTGGCCAGGGGGCGGAGACGGAGAAGGCCACGTCGGCCAGCTTGGCGCGGGCGGTCAGGGCGACCGTCTCCGCGCCGCGCCGCGAACGTACGAACGCGAGCGTCCGTACGTTCGCCAGGACCAGATCCGCCAGGAGGTCCGCCGCCTCCGCGGTCGCCGTGCGGCGTACAGGAGCCCCGCCCTCGCCCCGCAGATCCGTCAGGGGCGGCTCCCAGAGGGCGACGGTTGTGGAACCCTTCGGAGAGGTATCTGTAGTCACCTCGGCCATCTCAAGCCCCGTCAGCCTCATGGCGAACACGCCGGGCTCGCTCGCCGTGGCCGAGGCGAGCACGAACGTGGGGCGCGAGCCGTACCGGGCGCAGACGCGGCGCAGGCGGCGCAGGATCTGGGCCACGTGCGAGCCGAAGACGCCGCGGTATCCGTGGCACTCGTCGATGACCACCATGCGGAGCCGGCGGAAGAACGAGGACCATTGGGCGTGGCGGGGCAGGACGCCGCGGTGGAGCATGTCCGGATTGGTCAGGACGTAGTTGGCGTGCTGGCGGACCCACGTACGTTCCTCGAAGGGGGTGTCGCCGTCGAAGCAGGCGGCGCGCACCTGCGTGATGCGCAACTCGCGCAGCCCGCGGAGCTGGTCGGCGGCCAGCGCCTTGGTCGGCGTCAGGTACAGGACCGTGCCGCCGTCGAGGCAGGAAGCGACCGCCGGAGTCAGGTACGCCAGGGACTTGCCGGATGCCGTGCCCGTGCTGATGATCACGTTTCGGCCACGGAATGCCAGGTCGGCGGCTTCGTACTGGTGGGGCCAGAGTCCTGTAACCCCGCGGTTCGCCAAGCGCGTAACGAGCACGTCCGGAGCCCATTCGGGCCAGCGGACCTGACCCGCCTGACGTGCTGGAACATGCTCCACATGGGTGACACGCTCGTGACGTGCGGGAACTCCGAGCAGGTGGGCGAGGAGTGGACCTGCCTGTTGTGGGGAGGATGCCGAGGAAGTCACTGTTTCCAGTCTTGCATCGATGGGCAAAGTCGCCGGGAATCGTGATTTCGTATAGACACAAGCCGGACGCGTGGTTGAATGCCGCGCGTCAGGGTCGGACAGTCTGGGGCCACGCTCCAGATTGCCAGGCCCGCAAGAGTACTTTCGCAGGCGAGGCGCTGGAGGATCTGTGGATCTGAAGTTGGATCACCGCACCGAAGACCGACTCACCATCGTGGAGGTCGAGGGTGAGATCGATGTCTACACGGCGCCGAGATTGCGTGAGCTCCTCATCGACCTGGTGAACAAGGGCAACTTCCACCTTCTGGTGAACATGGAGAAGGTCGACTTCCTCGACTCCACGGGGTTGGGAGTGCTCGTCGGCGGGCTCAAGAGGGTCCGGGCGCACGACGGCTCGCTCGAGCTGGTGTGCACCCAGGAGCGCATCCTCAAGATCTTCCGCATCACTGGTCTGACCAAGGTCTTCGGGATCTACGCTTCCGTCGACGAGGCCAAGGAAGCTCACGGCAAAGACAAGTAGCATGGCTACCGTCGAGCTGACGTTCAGCGCCCTCCCCGCGCATGTGCGGACCGCCCGGCTCGTGGCCACGGCGATCGCCCGTCGTACCGGCGTGGAGGAATCGCTGCTGGACGAAGTCAGGCTCGCCGTGGGTGAGGCATGCTCCCGGGCGGTCGAGGCGCATCGACTTCACTGCCCGGGCGAGCCCATCCGCATCGAGCTACGTGACGACTCCGGACGTTTCGAGGTCACGGTCAGCGATCTGGCCCCCAGCGACGAGATCAAGCAGGAGCAGCCGCTCGACTTGGGCATGCTCTCTGACTCGTTCATGTCAGGCTTCGGCATCGCCGTCATCTCGGGCCTGGCCGATGACGTCGAGGTCTTCCCCAGCCCCAAGGGGACGAACATCCGGATGAGCTGGCCCGCCTCGAACGCGGCGGTCTCCTGATCGGACTGCTCTTGGATCGGTCCCTCACTCTTTGAGGGGCCGTTCCAGGGTGTTCTGGTTGTGGTCGGCTTCTTTGAGATGGGGATGAGGGTGTGCCTGGGTTGTGGCATGCCTTCGTCTCTGTCAGGGCGGGCCGGGTCTTGCTTTTCGCGTGCCTTGAGGTTTGTGTGGCCTTTGGGGCGCGCGTGGCGGAGGTTGGGCGCGATCGTCCGGGGTTACGGCGTCGGCGTCGTACCGGATTCCTGACCGTCGAGGCGGCGTCGGGGTGTTGTGGGCTGTTGACGCGCGCGCAGGCTCCGAACTTTGGTGTTCCGGGGGCGTAGGTGTGTTCCATGGCGGGGTGTCGGTTGTGGGGTGCGGTGTCTCGCTTGCCCTGGTGATGATGCCGGCGCCTGTGAAAGGTGACCCCCAGGTGTTGTCCACAGGCTGTGGATGAGCGGGGGATGGACGGCTGACGGCGAGCGGCCCGCTGGCGCGCGGTCCTGGGGATGTGGCGGTCCTAGGGGACGGTCCTGGGGTGGCGGTCCTGGACGTGCGGCGGGGTGGCGGATGCCCCCTGGAAGGGCCGTGCAACTGCGTCCTTGCCCTTGCGGGAAGGGCTGCGGATGCGCGCTCTGAAGGGCCGTAGGCGGCAGGGGGCCGGAAGGTCGGGGTTGCCCGGTGGGGCGTAGGGGTTGGTGTGCCGGGTGCGATTGCAGGCGGGGCATCGGAGCGGTGGCGCGGCGGGTCCTGAAGTTGCGGCTTGAGGGGCGGCTCCACGCAGGGGCTCCCGGAGGGGCCGGGAGGTAGGGGGCCCACAGGGCTTCGGCGGTGGGCTGTGGCGAGGCCGGAGCTGGACCCTGGGGTGGTGGGCCCGGGGGCAGGGCCAGGGTTGGGGCCCGGGGCGGGGCTCGGGGCGGCGTGTCGTGCGGGATTAAAAGTTGGTTTCGGTCGGTCCGATTTGTGGGCTTGTCATGCCCGTAAACGCGAGGAAATTTCGCCTGTCAGATCCCAAACCGGCCTGCTGTCAGGGGATTACTGGACGCCCCCGCAAATAGCCGCCCCGAGAGCCTTCATATCCGTTCAGTGCCTGCGTAGACTCCCGGCACCGGCCAAGGTGATCCGGCGGAACCGCGGATTCAACCGGAAGCGGCACCCACAACCCGGATGGTGCCGCACCGCCCGCCGAGAGATCCGCAGCACCGTTCGGGCAGACGACCGGTCTTGCCGAGGAGAACGATGAGCAGGCACATGCTGGCATTGGAGCCAGCGCCCAATCTGTCCCTGAGCGGTAACAACCTCACCATCGTGATCGTGGTCGCCGCGGTCGCGCTGATCGCGCTAGCCGTCGCCGGCGGCCTCGTACGCGAGGTGCTGTCCGCCGGCCAGGGCACCGAACGCATGCAGAACATCGCGCGAGCCGTACAAGAAGGCGCAGCCGCCTATCTCGCGCGCCAATTCCGCACATTGGCGATCTTCGTGGTCGTCATTCCCTTCCTGTTGCTTTTGCTACCGGGCGAAACAGACGTCGTCGTCGGTCGCTCGATCTTCTTCGTGGTCGGTGCGGTGTTCTCCGCATTGACCGGTTTCATGGGCATGTGGCTGGCGGTACGCGGCAACGTACGCGTCGCCGCCGCGGCCAACGAGGCGGGCGAGAAGCGCGCCATGCGCGTCGCGTTCCGCACCGGCGGCGTCGCCGGCATGTTCACCGTCGGCCTCGGGCTGTTCGGTGCGGCCGTGGTCGTCTTCATCTACCAGGGCGAGGCGCCGCACGTACTCGAAGGGTTCGGGTTCGGGGCGGCGCTGCTGGCGATGTTCATGCGAGTCGGCGGCGGCATCTTCACCAAGGCCGCCGACGTCGGCGCCGACCTGGTGGGCAAGGTCGAGCAGGGCATCCCCGAGGACGACCCGCGCAACGCCGCGACGATCGCCGACAACGTGGGCGACAACGTCGGCGACTGCGCGGGCATGGCGGCCGACCTGTTCGAGTCGTACGCGGTCATGCTGGTCGCCAGCCTCATCCTGGGCAAGGTGGCCTTCGGCGAGCAGGGGCTGATCTTCCCGCTGATCGTGCCCATGATCGGCGTGCTCACCGCGATCATCGGCATCTTCGTCACCGGGCTGCGCGACCGCGACCGCAACGGCATGTCGGCGATCAACCGCAGCTTCTTCATCTCGGCCGGGATCTCCGCGGTACTGGTCGCCGGGGCGGCCTTCTGGTACCTGCCGAGCAGCTTCAGCGGACTGTCGGGCTCGACGGTCAGCTCCGACGCCGACCCGCGCCTGATCGCGGTGGGCGCGGTGCTCATCGGCCTGGTGCTGGCCAGCGCGATCCAGTTGCTGACCGGCTACTTCACCGAGACCAACCGCCGCCCGGTGCGCGAGATCGGCGAGAGCTCGGCGACCGGCCCGGCGACCGTCATCCTGGCCGGCATCAGCGTCGGCCTCGAATCGGCCGTCTACTCGGCGCTGATCATCGGTGGCGCGGTCTACGGCGCGTTCCTGCTCGGGTTCGGGAACGTGACGATCGCGCTGTTCGCGGTGGCCCTGGCCGGCACCGGCCTGCTGACCACGGTCGGCGTCATCGTCTCCATGGACACCTTCGGCCCGGTCTCCGACAACGCCCAGGGCATCGCCGAGATGTCGGGCGACGTCGAGGGCGAGGGCGCGCGGGTGCTGACCAGTCTCGACGCCGTCGGCAACACCACCAAGGCCATCACCAAGGGCATCGCCATCGCCACGGCCGTGCTCGCGGCCACGGCGCTGTTCGGCGCGTTCCGGACGGCGGTGGAGGACCAGCTCTCCAAGGCCGGGCCGGACATCAAGGCGGCGCTGGGCGTCTTCTCCACCTTCAGCCTCGGCATCGACCAGCCCAACGTCCTCGTCGGCCTGATCATCGGCGCGGCGGTGGTGTTCCTGTTCTCCGGCCTCGCGATCTCGGCGGTCGGGCGCGCGGCCATGCGGGTGGTCTTCGAGGTACGCGACCAGTTCCGCAACAAGCCGGGCATCATGGACGGCACCGAGAAGCCCGAGTACGGCCGCGTCGTGGACATCTGCACCCGCGACTCGCTCCGCGAGCTGGCCACGCCCGGCCTGCTGGCGGTGATGACCCCGATCGCGGTCGGGTTCGCGCTCGGCTACGCGCCGCTGGGCGCCTTCCTGGCCGGCGCGATCGCCTGCGGCACCCTGATGGCCGTCTTCCTGGCCAACTCCGGTGGCGCATGGGACAACGCCAAGAAGCTGGTCGAGGACGGCCACTACGGCGGCAAGGGCTCCGAGGCGCACGCGGCGACGGTCATCGGCGACACGGTCGGCGACCCGTTCAAGGACACCGCGGGGCCGGCCATCAACCCGCTGATCAAGGTGATGAACCTGGTGGCGCTGCTGGTCGCCCCGGCCGTCGTCATGTACGCGGGCAACGCGACCCTGCGGATCGGCATCACGGTGCTGGCCGTCGCGGTCGTGGTCGTGGCCATCGTCGTCTCCAAGCGGAGGTCGGTGACCAGCGAGCCCGCCAGCAACAACGACCGCGAGCACGAGCCCGTGGCGTCGTAACGAGCGCTCCGCGAGACGCCCGCCCCGGCCAGGGGCGGGCGTCTTCGTGTCCGGGGGCGGGCGGAGGTGGGAGGGCGGGGTGGTGGTGGGAAACTGGGCGGGTGGAAGACGACAACCGGCCCTCGGGTGGGAAGACGCTGGGCCTCATTCTGCTGGCGATGCTGGTCATCCTGGGCGTGATCGTGGGGCTCGGGATCTGGGCGTCGAGGGGATGAGGCGATGCGCACCCTGATACTGCTCCGCCATGCCAAGGCCGCGCAGGTGCCCGGCCTGGCCGATCACGAACGTCCGCTGACCGACCGCGGCGAACGGGACGCCGCGCGGGCCGGCGACGAGATCAGGGCGGCCGGGCTGAGTCCCGACGTGGTGCTCTGCTCCCCGGCGCTGCGGACCAGGCGTACCGCCGAGCTGGCCTTCCCCGGTACGGAGATCAGCTACGAACGCGACATCTACCAGGCGTATCCGGATGAACTGCTCGAACTGCTCCGCAGGACCGATCCGGAGCTGAGCACGGTCGTGTTGTGCGGGCACAATCCCGCAGTGCACGAACTGGCCCTGGAGCTGGGCGGCGGCGACTACGGGTTCCGGCCGGGGGCGTACGCGGTGATCCAGGTGGAGGCCGCGTGGGTAGACCTGTGGCCGGGAGAGGGACGCCTGGTCGCGCACTGGGATCCCAAGGAGCACTGACCGGGGACGACGCCTATGCGGGGGGCCGCCAGAGCGCTGCGTGACGGCTTCTCGCTGCCCGCCCGGCCACCCTGGGGCTACGGGCTGCTGTGCGGGTTCGCGGTGGCCGGGCCGCTGCTGGCCGGGGTGCTGGCGGGCCGGCCGCAGTCGGGCGCGTTCCTGGCTCTGGGGGCGTACCTGACGGCGTTCGGGGACACGTACGGGCAGCCGTACGCGTCGCGGGCCAGGTTCATGGCGGTCAAGATCGTGCTCATCGCCGCCGGGTGCTGGCTGGGCCTGTTCCTGGCGTACCGGCCCTGGTTGGCCGTACTGGCCGTGGGGCTGGTCGCCGCGGCGGGCGGCCGGTGGCGTGCCGTGGGCACGCCGCCCGCGTTCGCCCTGGTCACCGGCTTCTACCTGGCGGTTCCCGCGAGTTTCGGGCCGCCCGAGCTGATGGTCCTCGGCGGCCTCCTGTACGCCGTGATCGCCCTGTCCCTGTGGCCGCTGCGCCGGTTCGACCCGCTCGCCACCGCGCTCGACGAGGCCGTCCACGCCACGGCCGCGCTGCTCGACGGGCCGGCCGGCGACGACTGGGCCGGCCGCAGGGAACGCGCGTCGAAGGCCCTGGGCGCCGCCGCCACGGCCTCGGCGGCGTTCGGGAGCACGGACGCGACCGGCGGTTCCTCCGACGCGTACGTGCAGGCACTGGTCCGGATCTTCCACGAGACGGTGGCGCTGCGCGGCCTGCGCGCCGCGGCCCCGGACGAGCAGGACGGGATCGACGAGGTGGCCGTGACGCTGGCCGCGGACCTGCGCGTGGCCGCGGCCGGGCACCGGGCCGGGGTGGTGGAGGCACTGGCCGTCACCGCCGACTACGCCGAACGCCTCGATGCGCGCGAGCCGGGCGACGGCCTCGCGGCGCTGCGCAGCGGCGCGGTGCTCGGGCAGGCCCGGCGCTGTCTCGACCGGATCGCGGTCGGGGTGCGCACGGTGGGCCTGCTGTCCGCCGAGCACGTTCCTCCGGCGGGCCCGCGGTTGTTGCCGCGGCTGCGGTGGAAGCCGCCGCCGAAGGGCGCCGGGCCCGAGCACGCCGGCCGGCTCGGGCTCGCCACCGCCGTGGCGATGGCGCTGATGCTGGGGGTGCACGAGCAGTACGGCAAATGGTTCGTGTTCACCGTGCTGCTGGCGGTGCGGCCCACGTACGGGGACACGGTCGAGCGGGTGGTGCTGCGGGTGGCGGGCACCGTGCTGGGGGCGGCGGGGGCGGCGCTGATCCTGGCGGCGGTGCCGGGGCCGTACACGATCGTGGGGACAGTGCTGGTCTTCGCCACGCTCGGGTTCGCGCTGCGCGAGGTGAGCTACGGCTACTGGTCGATCTTCGCGACGCCGCTGGCCATGATGCTCACCGACTTCTCGACCCGGCTCTACTGGGAGGCGGCGGGGATCAGGCTGGCGCTCACCGTGGGCGGCGGCGTGCTGGCGCTGGTGGCGGTGCGGCTGCTGTGGCCGCGTGGCCAGGCGGGACGGCTGCGCGGCCTGGCCGCCGAGCTGCTGCGCGAGCACGCCGACCTCATCCGTACGCTCGCCGAACGCGACCTGGACCGGCTGCCGGACCGTACGGAGTCGGCCCGGACGGCGGCCCAGCGGCTGGGCCAGTCGCTGGACAAGCTGGACAAGGAGCCGGGCGGCCGCGCGCCGGACGAGCTGCGTGCCGCGGTGACGTCGGCCAGGAAGCTCAGGGACGACACGATCCTGCTCGGCGCCGTGATGCGCGGTGCCGAGCCGGGTTCGGACGCCACGGTGGCCGTGCTCGACGCGGTGGCCGACCGGCTGGCCGCCGTGGGGCAGGCCGTACGGGAGGGGGAGCGGCCGCCCGAGGCCGACGCGTTCGAGTCGGAGCTGGACGGGGTGGCGCGGGAGGTCAGCTCGCTGATGGAGGAGGCGGCGGCGGGCGAGGGCACGGCGGTACGCCGGAGGCTGCGGCACGCGGTGACCGCCCACCCGGCGCTCCGGTCGCTCTGCAAGGACGCACTCGACCTGGCCGCCCAGGTCACCGCGCGGTTCAGGACGTGAGGACGCCGTCCTCGGCGTCGGCGGCCTCGACCTCGTCCCTGGAGATGCCCAGCAGGTAGAGGATCGAGTCGAGGTAGGGCGTGTTGACCGCGGTGTCGGCGGCCTGCCGGACGACCGGCTTGGCGTTGAAGGCGATGCCGAGCCCGGCCGCGGCGATCATGTCGAGGTCGTTGGCGCCGTCGCCGATGGCCACCGTCTGGGAGATGGGCAGCCTGGCCTCCTTGGCGAACCGCTCCAGCGCGCGGGCCTTGCCCGGCCGGTCGACGATCTCGCCGACGACGCGGCCGGTCAGCTTGCCGTCGATGACCTCCAGCACGTTGGCCGCCGAGTAGTCGATGCCGAGCTCCTCGACCAGGGTGTCGGTGATCTGGGTGAAGCCGCCGCTGACGATGGCGAAGCGGTAGTCGAGCCGCTTGAGCGTACGGACGAGGGTGCGGGCGCCGGGGGTGAGGACGACCTCCTGGCGTACCTGCTCGAAGACCTCGGCGGGCAGCCCTTCGAGGAGGGCCACCCGGCGGCGCAGCGACTCGGCGAAGTCGAGCTCGCCGCGCATGGCCTGCTCGGTGACCGTGGCCACCTCGTCGAGGCAGCCGGCGTGCGCGGCCAGCAGCTCGATGACCTCGCCCTGGATCAGGGTGGAGTCGACGTCCATGACGATGAGCCGCTTGGCCCGGCGCGACAGGCCGGTGCGCTGGACGGCGACGTCGACCTCCTGGGCGGCGGCCTCGGCGGCCAGCTCGACGCGCAGGGCGGTCGGATTGGCGCCGGAGACGGACAGCTCGATGCAGGTGACGGGCCACTGGGCGAGGCGTTCGATGCGGTCGATGTTGGCGCCGGCGGCGGCGATGCGGCCGGCGATGCCCGCGATGGCGGCGGGCTGGAGGGTGGCGCCCAGAACGCTGACCGACAGGCGGCCGCGGCGGCGCTGTTCCTTGGCCTGGGAGCCGGTCGAGAGCTCGACCTCCATGCCGAGGTCTTCGGCCACGCGTTCGACGGCGGTCCACATCGCGCCGAGGGTGGTGCCCGTGCCGGTGGAAGGGCCGCCGGCGTACGCGACGAGCACGCCGAGCGTGAGCCTGCCTCGGATGACGACCTGCTCGATGTCCGCGACCGTCACCGGGAACCCGGACAGCACGGAGAAGAGCCTGGAGGTGACACCGGGCCGGTCGGGGCCGGTCAGAGTGATCAGGAGGGTGCGCTGGTCCACATCCAGCCACGGTACTGCGCCCGGTCCGGTGCCCGCGCAGCAGGCTCGCCATTCGGACACGGGCGCAGCGGCCTGCGGGCTAGCGGACGATCCGGGTCGTCGCGGACTTGGCGTAGCCGTGCTCGGGGATGCCGAGGCGCTCAAGCTCCTCCTGCGCCAGCGACCACGTGCCCTTCTCCTGGTCCCACATGCCCTGCTGGACGTCGTAGGTGATCACGCCGAGGGTCGCCTTCTGCGCGCCCTTGGCGTTCTTCTTCAGCTTCGCGTCGAACACGAGACGGACCCAGTCGTCCTTCTCCAGGACGTAGGGCACGCTGCAGTACAGGGCGCGGCCGTCGAGGGCGCAGATGGTGCCCTTGGGGGCGCTGTAGCGGATCTTCCTGAGGTCCACGCCCTTCGGGAACTGGCCGCCCACGAACCAGGCGTCCGCGGAGTAGGGGCCCGTGTTGGTCGCCGTGAGGCTGTACTTGATGTGTCCACCGGCCTTGGCCGTCTTGGACGCCTTCAGATTGATCTTGAAGACCGCGAACGGGTCGTCGGCGACCTTGGCCGTGTGGGCGGCGGTCGTCGTCGTGGCGGAGGCGGGCACCGCCGGAACAATCAATGCACCGGCCAGCAAAGCCAGCGAGGCGACCTTGGTGAGGGAGTTGCGCATTACGTCTCCGATGAGGAAGTGGCACGGGGACGTACACGAACAAGCCCCCGTAAATATCGGCTGTTCCTATCACGAGGGCAAAATCCGTGTAAAGCTTATTTATCCAGAATCAAGTGCGTGTCGCCAAACTCGTGCCACAGATATCCCTTCCGCAGCGCCTCTTCGTACGCGCGTCCCAGCGCTTTCTCGCCGGCGAGGGCCGTCAGCATGAGCAGATGACTGGAACGCGGTTCGTGCAAACCGGTGATGAGCCCGGTCACGGCCCGTACGCCGGCGGCCGGGGTGACGACGTGCGAGGTCCAGCCGGTCGACGCTGTGACCTGGCCGTCCGGGGCGACCGCGGTCTCCAGGGCGCGTACGACGGTCGTGCCGGCGGCGATGACCCGGTTGCCGTTCTCCCTGGCCAGGTTCACCAGGCGGGCGGTGGCGGCGGGCACGTCGTAGCGTTCGGCGTAGGGCGGCTCGTCCTTCTCCGGCGAGGCCACGCCGGTGTGCAGCGTGATCGGCGCGATCGCCACGCCCCGCGAGACCAGCGCGGTGACCAGCTCCGGGGTGAACGGCCGGGCCGCGCTCGGCATCTCCGCACTGCCGGGCACGGTGGCGAACACGGTCTGATAGGCGTCGATGGGCCAGTCGGCCGGCACGTACGAGTAGCGGATCGGCCGGCCGTGCGCGCGCAGGTACGGCACCACGTCCCGGTCGAGCCGGGCCCGCCACAACCGCGGCGTCTCCCGCTCGATCAGCCGCAGGGTGGCCCGGCCCGGCAACGGCAGCCATTCGCCCGGCTCGCCGCCCCCGTAGGGCTCGGACGCCTTGGCGGTCCTGCGGCGCAGCTCGACCAGCCAGGTGCCGTCCTCGCGGGCGGTCGAGAAGTGCACCGCGAGCCGGTCGAGCCGGACGGCCGCGGGCAGCGTCGCGGAGTTGTTGACCACGATCAGGTCGCCGGGGTCGAGCAGGCCCGGCAGATCGCCGAACCGGTGGTGGGCGGGCTCGGCCGCGCCCCGCGAGACCATCAGGCGCACCGCGTCCCTGGCCAGCCCCCGCGCCTCCGGCGGTTCGTGGGCCGACAGGTCGGCGGGCAGCGCGAAGTCCAGCAGCGCCGTCATTGCAGACTCACCTTCCCGCTGGCCGGCCGGGACCTGACCAGGTCACGCAGGGCCGCGGCCACCTTGGCGGGATCGGCCGCCGACGACGCCTCCTCGGCCCCGACGGCGTCGGCGAGCATGCGGGTGTTCATCTCGCCCGGATCGGCCCACCAGACCCGTACGGCGGGCTCCTCGGCGGACAACACGTTCGAGAGCTGCTCCAGGGCGGCCTTGGTCGCGCCGTAGCCGCCCCAGCCCTCGTACGCGCCGGTCGCGGCGTCGGAGGTGATGTTGACCACCGCCCCGCCGGCCGCGCGCAGTGCGGGCAGCGTGGCCTGGACCAGCGCGAGCGGCGCGGTCACGTTCGTCTCCAGCAGGACCCTGAACGCCTCCAGCGGGTAGCCCGCCAGCGGCGGCAGCGGCGTCACCCCGAGATCGCTCGCGTTGTTGACCAGGAGGTCCAGCTCGGGCACGGCCTGTGCCAGCCGGGCGACGTGCTCGGGGTCGGTCACGTCGCCGGGGATCGCGGTGGCGCCCAACTCGTCCGCGGCCTGCCGCAGTTCCTGCGCGCCGCGGGCGGTGAGCACGAGGTTCCAGCCCGCCTCCGCCAGGGACCTCGCCAGAGCGAGGCCGAGGCCGCGGGAGGCGCCGGTGATGAGAGCGGTGTTCGTCATGACATCGACGCTAGGATCGCCGCGCCGCGCGGGCATCGGGCGCAGGGCCCGCTCCGGCCTGGGCACATCGTCCTAGGACCGGGACCCTAGAGTGGGTCCGTGAGCTCTCCGGACCGAGACGAGATCCTTCAGGCGGTGAGCTCCGCCGTGCTCGCGGTCACCCGCCACCTGTCGGTGCGCGAGGTGCTCCAGGTCATCGTACGGTCGGCGCAACGCCTCCTCGACGCCCGCTACGCCGCCCTGGGCGTGCCCGCCGACGACGGCTCGTTCGCCGAGTTCGTCGCCGAGGGCATCACCGACAAGCAGTGGGACGCCATCGGCCCGCTGCCCAGGCAGCACGGCATGCTCGGCGCGATGTTGCGCGAGGGCACCCCGGCCCGCCTGCCCGACCTGCGGGAGGACCCGCGGTTCGAGTGGTGGCCGAAGGCCCACCCGGTGATGAAGGACTTCCTCGGCGTCCCGATCCGCGACGCCGACCAGGTGATCGGCATCATCTTCCTGGCCAACAAGCGCACGCCCGGCGGGTTCACGCAGGAGGACCAGGACCTGCTGACGCTGTTCGCCGCGCACGCCGCCATCGCCCTCACCAACGCCAGGCTCTACGAGCGCGGGCGCGAGCTGGCCATGCTCGAAGAGCGCAACCGGGTGGCCCGCGAGCTGCACGACGCGGTGACCCAGAAGTTGTTCTCGCTCCGGCTGACCGCCGAGGCCGCCGCCACCATGCTGGACAAGGCGCCCGAGAAGGCGCGCGCCGAGCTGGAGCGCGTCCAGCGCCTGGCCGGGGAGGCGCTGTCGGAGCTGCGTGCGGTGATCGTCGAGCTGCGCCCGGCCGAGCTCGACCACCACGGGCTCGCCGAGACGCTGCGCAAGCACGTACGCATGCTCGACCGGCTGCATCCCTCGCTGGTCACGTTCGAGTGCGACGAGCTGCCGCCGCTCGACTCGGCCGTGGAGGTGGCCGTGTTGCGGGTGGCCCAGGAGGCGTTGCACAACGCGCTGCGCCACTCGGGGGCCGAGCGGGTCTCCGTACGCCTGGTCTTCGAGGGCGGACGGCTGGCGCTGACCGTCCACGACGACGGCGACGGCTTCGAGCAGGGCGAGTCGCGCGGCCTCGGCCTGGTGTCGATGCGGGACCGGGCGGAGTCGGTCGGCGGTGTCATGACGGTCTCCTCGGCGCCCGGCCAGGGGACCACCGTACGTGTGGAGGTGGGCCTGTGATCCGGGTGCTGATCGCCGACGACCATCCGGTGGTCCGGCAGGGCCTGCGGACGTTCCTCGATCTTCAGGACGACATCACGGTCGTCGGCGAGGCGGCCGACGGCGCGCAGGCGGTCGAGCTGGTCGGCGAGCTGACGCCCGACGTGCTGCTGCTCGACCTGAAGATGCCGGTGCTCGACGGGCTCGGCGCGCTGGAGCGCCTGACGGGGGCGGCCACGCGGGTGGTCGTCCTGACGTCGGTGAGCGACCGCTCCGACGTCGGCCCGGCGATGCGGGCGGGCGCCTCGGGGTTCCTCTACAAGGACGTCGACCCGTCCGCGCTGGTCCAGGCCGTGCGCGCGGTGCACAACGGCCAGGTGCTGCTCGCGCCGGAGGCGGCCGAGGCGATGTTGTCCGCCCCGGCGCCGGCGGGCGTCGTGCCGGGGCCGGCGCCGCTGACCGAGCGCGAGCGCGAGGTGCTCGCGCTGATCGCGGCCGGGCGGTCCAACAGGGAGATCGCGCGCAGCCTCGCCGTCGCGGAGAAGACGGTCAAGACCCACGTCTCGAACGTGCTGATGAAGCTGGGCGTCCAGGACCGGACCCAGGCCGCGCTGTACGCCGTACGGCACGGCCTGGCCTGATCAGCCGATCAGGTGTCCTTCTTCTTGTTCGACTCCTCGTGGCTGGCCGGCGGGTTGTACTCCTTGACGGGCGGCGGCGGCGTCCAGCGCTTGGTGGGCTTGCGCGGCGGGGTCACGATCGTCGTCTTGGCGGTCTTGAGCCAGTAGTAGCCCTTGATGCCGAGGCGCTTGAGCTCTTCCTTGTCGATGTTCTCCATGCCCTGGTCGACGTCGTACGCGATGACGCCGAGCTTGGCGACGGCCACGCCCTTGGTGCCCTTCTTCATGGTGACCTGGAAGTTGAGCCAGTCGGTCTTGCCCTTCTGCAGGACGTACTTGCCCCAGCACCAGAACCAGCGGCCCTCCCAGGTGCACTTCGTGCCCTTCGGCGCCCCCCAGCGCAGCGTCGGCACGGTGCCCTTCGGCACCTGGCCGCCGATCCAGTAATAGTCGGCGTAGTACGGCCCCAGGTTCTTCGCCTTGAGGTAGTACGTGATCTTCCCGCCGCGCCGGGTGCGATTGTTGTACTTGACCGAGATCTTGAAGCTTGAGAACGGCTTGGCCTGCGTCGCGACGGCCCGCGTCGTCACCGCGGAGGTGGTCGCGGCCGTGGTCGCGGCGGTGGTCGCGGCGGTGGTCGTGGTGGCGTTCGCCTGGGCCGGGGCCACCAAGGGCACTGCGGCCAGACCGCCGACTAAGAACAGGCTGAAGCTCTTGCGCATGAGACGGCTCCCCGTACGGTGCTGGAAATCCCCGATCTTCTCCGTGATTATTGCGTAGGGCAAATTTTTCGCAAAGAACGTTGATCTTTCGTGACTTGGGGTGGCTTGCGCGTGTTCGCACGGGCTCATCACGCTTGCGATCGGGGGTCTTGGCGCAAGGGGAGGACAGGTGCCTGAGACGCACCCATTACAGCCCGGTGACCCGCGGTCACTGGGCGCGTACCGGCTGCTGGAGCGCCTCGGCAAGGGGGCCCAGGGGATCGTCTTCAAGGCGGAGGGGCCCGACGGGCGGCTCGTCGCGATCAAGCTGCTGAACACGCTGCTCGACAAGCCGGGGCTCGACGGGGAACGTTTCCTGCGCGAGGTGGCCGCCGCGCGCCGGGTCGCCCAGTTCTGCACCGCGCAGGTGCTGGGGGCGAACATGGACGGCGAGCAGCCGTACATCGTGAGCGAGCTGGTCGACGGGGTGTCGCTCCAGGTCGTCGTGCAGCGGGAGGGGCCGCGGCAGGGCGGGGCGCTGTACCGGCTGGCCGTCGGCACGGTCACCGCGCTGGCCGCCATCCACCGGGCCGGGATCGTCCACAGGGACTTCAAGCCGAGCAACGTGCTGCTGGGGAACGACGGGCCGCGGGTGATCGACTTCGGCATCGCCAGGGCGCTGGACTCGGCGATGACGATCAGCAGCGGGGTGGTGGGGACGCCGGCGTACATGTCGCCGGAGCAGATCTCGGCCGAGCGCGTGGGGCCGCCCAGCGACATGTTCAGCTGGGCGCTCACCATGTTGTACGCCGCCACCGGCCGGCCCGCGTTCGGCCAGGACAGTCTGCCTGCGGTCATCTACCGGGTGATGAACGAGGAGCCGGACCTGTCGGCGCTGCCCGACGAGCTGCGGCCGCTGGTGCAGTCGTGCCTGAGCAAGCGGGCCGAGGAGCGGCCGACGGCGGCGCAGGCGCTGTTCGCGCTGCTGGAGAACCAGGGGGCCGGGTCCGAGCTGGACGACGAGGTCGCACTCAACACCGGCTCCCAGCTCGCCGCCGACCACCCCGTTCCCGCCCCTGACCGTCCTGCTCCCGGGCCTGACCGTCCCGCTCCCAGGCCGCCGGGCCCCGGCCCCGCGCCTCTCGGCTCCGCCGCCGGTGACGGGCCCGAGGGCGGGACGCCGCAGGCCGCCCGGCCGCCGACCGGATGGGCCAATCCCTCGGGCGTCTCCTACGCCCCGCCGCCGCCCGTCCCGCCGTCCGCCCCGCGCCCGCCGGCCGGGGGCTTCCGGGCGCCTTCGCCGGACGTACGGCCGTCGCAGGCCGGGCAGCACGCGCCGGAGGGGCCCACGCGGTACGTGCGGCAACCCCCCGCCGCGCCCTACGCGCCGCATCGGCAGTTGCCGCCGCCCTACCCCATGGGCCCGCCGCCCGCCGCCCCCGGCAACGGCAACGACGCGTTCTTCAGGCACGCCCCCGCCGTCGAGCGGCCCGACGAGGCCAGGGCCAGGCGCAGACGCGCGATCATGGTGTCCGGCACGCTCGTCGCGGCACTCGCGCTGGCGGGCGGCGTGTTGTTCCTGGGCCCGAAGATGTTCGCCGCCGAGCCCCCGCCGAGCCGGAACGTGGCCGAGGCGACCTCGTCGATCGCCCCGACCCCCACGCCGACCCCCACCCCCACGCCCACGGTCACCCCCACGCCCACGCAGACGGTCCCGCCGGTGCGGACCGTCACCGCGCTCGGCAAGCAGGACGGCAAGTCGCTCAAGGGCCACGCCAAGGGCGTCCAGACGATCTCGGCCCTGCCCATGGGCGACGGCCGGACCTGGCTGGTCTCCGGCGGCCAGGACGGCCGCGTACGCCTGTGGGACCTCGGCAAGCACAAGCCGCTGGCCACCATGAAGGGCCACAGCGAGGAGGTGTACGCCGTGGCCGCCGTCATGGTCGGCAAGACCCCCATGGCGGTGTCCGGCGGATACGACGGCAGCGTGCGCCTGTGGAACCTCAAGACCCACAAGGGCAAGGTGCTCGGCTGGCACGGCGACGCCGTCTACTCGGTCGCGCTGACGAAGGCGGGCGGCAAGTGGATCGCCGTGACCGGGGACGCCAAGGGCTGGCTGCGGTTCTGGGACCTGAAGAAGCGCAAGGCGACCGGCAGGATCGTCAAGGCCCACAGCAGGTCGGTGAACTGGCTCAACGCCACCCGCATCGGTGACCGCGCGATCGTCGTCTCGGCCAGTGAGGACTCCACCCTGCGCATGTGGGACGTGGCCCGGCACAAGGCGTACGGGAAGGCGTACAAGGGGCACTCGAAGGGCGTGTACGCGGTCGCGGTCGGCAGGATCGGCGACCGGACCGTTGTCGCGTCCGGCGGCAAGGATCGGAAGATCCGCATCTGGGACCCGAAGACCGGCAAGGCCGTCGGCTCACCCCTGTCGGGTCACAAGAACATCATCTACTCCCTGTCCTTCGGCACGGTGGACGGTCGCGCGGTCCTGCTGTCCGGCTCGACCGACGGCACCATCCGCCTCTGGGACCCGGAGAGCCACAAGCCCCTGGGCAAACCGGTCAAGGCCCACAAGCGCGGCGTGTACGCGGTCGGGATCGTCCCCCTGGGCGGCGGGACGGCCATCGTCTCGGCCGGAAAGGACAAGGTCATCCGCGTCTGGAAGCCGGTGGAGTGACGCCTACGGGTGGCGTACCGGCTCGAAGATGGCGTGGTGGGCGGCCACGAGCGCACGGCGGATTGCCCGGTCGAGGTCGCGCAACGCCGCGGCCCTGGCCGCGACCTGGGGCGAGGTGAGCCCGCGGTCGTCGGCCAGGGCGAGGACGGCGGCCAGCCGGGTGGCCAGCGTGGAGACGCGGTGGGCGCGCGCCGGATAGCCGGGGGCCAGCTCGCCCCCGTGCTCGGCCGGACGGCCGGGGCGCGACTGCGCCGGGCCCTCGACGCCGGTCAGCGCCTCCGTGGCCGCGCGCATCGCGCCCGACAACTCGTGCTCGGCCTCGGCCAGCGACGGCAGGTCCTGGCGTACGGGACCGGCGTCGTGCACCTCCAGCCGGATCCCCACGTACGACGACCCGCGCCGGTCGGGAAAGGGCACCAGCCCGAGCCGCCGGTCGCGGAGCACGGCGACGGCGGCCTGCCCGGCGTCGACCGCGGAGGAGTTGAACGTCGCGGGCCCCGACAACCCCAGCGGGTCACCGGGCGCGGGAAGGGCGAGCCGGAACTCGTGCAGACCGTCGGAACGGAGGTTTGCGAGGTATTTACGCAGCGGGACGTCACCGGCCACGACGGGTCCGGCGACGGCTTCCACGTGGTCAGCCGCCTCGTCGAGGCCGACATGACCCGAGAGCCACGCGTTGCCCCAGGCGACCAGTGAGGGGCAGACAGATGATTCAGGGCGCACCGATCCACGATAAGCGCTCGCCCTGCAATAGGTTTGTCCCGAGGGTGACTCCCAAAGGAGGGATCGGGGATGGGTGGTCAGGTGCTGCGGCTCCAGGACGTCGCCGTCAGGCGCGACGGAGCGGCCCTGCTGCGCGGCATCGACTGGACGGTCAACGAGGACGAGCGTTGGGTCGTCATCGGTCCCAACGGTGCGGGTAAGACCACGTTGTTGCAGGTCGCGGCCACGTTGCTCTATCCGACCGAGGGCGTGGTCGAGGTGCTGGGGGAGCGGCTGGGGCAGACCGACGTGTTCGACCTGCGCCCGCGTATCGGGCTGGCGAGCGCCGCGCTGGCCGAGCGCATCCCGCCGGAGGAGAAGGTCATCGACCTCGTCCTCACCGCCTCGTACGCCATCGTGGGCCGCTGGACCGAGGAGTACGACTCCAACGACGTGACCAGGGCCGTCGAGTTGATCGACATGATGGGCGCGGCCCACCTGATCAGGCGGCGGTTCGGCACGCTGTCGGAGGGCGAGCGCAAGAGGGTGCAGATCGCCCGCGCGCTCATGCCCGACCCCGAGATGCTCCTGCTCGACGAGCCGGCCGCCGGCCTCGACCTGGGCGGCCGGGAAGACCTCGTGCGCCGTCTGTCGTCGCTGGCGGGCGACTACCGCTCGCCGACGCTGGTGCTGGTGACGCACCACGTCGAGGAGGTGCCGAGCGGGTTCACCCACGGGCTGCTGCTGCGCCACGGTTCCGTGGTGGCTCAGGGGCCGCTCGAACACGTGATGACGGCCGACAACCTCTCCCAGACGTTCGGGGTGCCGCTGACGCTCGACAGGAGTGCCGAAGGACGCTGGTACGCCAGGGCGCACTGACCTCGTCGGATCGCCATTTATGCGGATATCGGTCGCCTAATGGTGAAACGAAATATCATGCACCGAGTCGGTCCCCTCGACTCCGGAGCTTCGCCATGTCGACCGAGCAGCTCGTCGTCGCCCTCGTCGTGGTCGCGGCGGTGGGCCTCGTGGTGGCCCGCAGCATCCGCATCATCCCGCAGGCCACGGCCGCGATCATCGAACGGCTGGGCCGCTACCACCGCACGCTGAAGCCCGGCCTCAACCTGGTGGTGCCGTTCATCGACCGCATCAAGGACCTGATCGACCTGCGGGAACAGGTGGTCTCGTTCCCGCCGCAGCCGGTGATCACGTCCGACAACCTGGTCGTGTCGATCGACACCGTGATCTACTTCCAGGTCACGAACCCGAAGGCGGCCACGTACGAGATCGCGAACTTCCTGATCGGCGTCGAGCAGCTCACTGTCACCACGCTGCGCAACGTGGTCGGCGGCATGGACCTGGAACGCACGCTGACCTCCCGCGAGGAGATCAACACCGAGCTGCGCGGGAGCCTCGACGAGGCCACCGGCAAGTGGGGCATCCGCGTCAACAGGGTCGAACTGAAGGCCATCGACCCACCCGCCTCCATCCAGGACTCGATGGAGAAGCAGATGCGTGCCGACCGGGACAAACGCGCCGCCGTGCTGACCGCCGAGGGACAGCGTCAGGCGGCGATCCTGGCGGCCGAGGGCGACAAGCAGGCGGCCGTGCTGCGCGCGAGGGGCGAGGCCGAGGCCGCTGTGCTGCGGGCGCAGGCCGACGCCGAGGCCCAGGCGATGCGCGCCAAGGGCCAGGCGGACGCGATCGGCATGGTGTTCAAGGCCATCCACGACGGCAATCCCGACCAGCGGCTGCTGGCCTACCAGTACCTCCAGACCCTGCCGGAGATCGCCAAGGGCGACGCCAACAAGCTCTGGATCGTGCCCTCCGAGATGGGCAAGGTGCTGGAGGGCCTGGGCGGGCTGTTCGCCCCGCCCGGCCCGAAGGACCGCGAGGGGTAAGACTCAAACACGTGTGCGGATAAATACCCGACTATGTGGGTATAAATCAGTACATGAAGGGTGATCGGGTGGAGATCGTCATCGACGCGGGCGGCACCCCGCGAACCTACGAGGTCAGGGCCACCCGCGCGGGCCGCCGGGTCGAGGTGGCCAACCGGCGCGGGCTCGTGGAGGTCAGCGAGGTCACCCGCAGCGGCACGCCCGTACGCACGGCCCGCTTCATGTCCAGCCGGATCCTCGCCCTCGTGGAGCACCCGGCGGACGAATCGGGCCCGGACGACTGACGGAGGTCCGCCGACTGACGGAGGTCCGCCGACTAACGGAAGTCCGCCACGTGGTCCTCGGCCCACTGGCGGAAGGTCAGCGGGGGCCGGCCGAGCAGCCTGCGCACGGTGTCGGTCATCCGCTCGGGACTGTCCACCGCCGCCCCCCAGCCCTTCAGCGCGGTCTCCACGAACCCCGGGTCGCCCCAGAGGGCCGTCAGGTGCTCGCGGGCCTCGTCGAGCGGCTGTTCCTCCCAGCGCACCTCGTGCCCGGCCACCTCGCCGATGATCCGTACCTGCTCGGCCTGGGTGAGCTGCTCGGGGCCGGAGAGCACGTACCGGCCGCCCGTGTGCCCGGCGGAGGTGAGCACGTGGACCGCGACCGCGGCGATGTCCTTCTCGTGGATCAGCGCCCTGACCGCCTGCCCGAACGGCCAGCGTACGACGCCCTGCCTGATCTGGTCGGCCCAGCCCAGCGTGTTGGCCGCGAAGCCGCCGGGCCGCAGGAACGTCCAGGAGAGCCCGGAATGCCGGATCAACCGCTCGACACTCTGGTGGAACAGCGCCGGCTCCTCGCCGTCGGCCAGATCCTCGACGTCGGCCGACAGGTAGACCACGCGGCGGGCGTGCCTGGCGACGGCCGTCACGGCGGCCGCGGTGGCCGCCTCCGAGTAGCCGGGCCACAACAGAAAGACGCTCTCGACGTCCCGCAGGGCCGGTTCAAGAGACTCGGGCACGGTCAGGTCGCCGCGCACCGCCTCGACGCCGTCGGGCAGCCGGGCCGTGCCGGGGTTCCTGACCAGCGCCCGTACCTCCAGGCCCGCCTCCGCGAGCTGGGAGACCACATGCCTGCCGACGTTCCCGGTCGCGCCGGTCACCAGAAATTTGCTCATGGGCCCGACGGTAGGACCTCAAGTTAAGTTCAGGTCAACCCCGGACGTACCTGGATCGTGCCGTCGCGGCGGACGCGGGTCTCGAACATGGGCGCGGGAGCGGTCGCGGGGCCGTGTTTCACCGAGCCGTCCGCCAGCCTGAACGTGCTGCTGTGCCAGGGGCAGACCACGCACGCCTCGCCGTCCTCCATGACCAGCCGGCCCTGGTGCAGCGGGCCCGCGAGGTGCGGGCAGCGGTCGGCCAGCACGGTCACCGCGTCGCCCTGGCGCAGCACGAAGAGCTGGATGTAGCCGAGCCGGCGGGCGACCGGCCTGCCGTCGGGCAGGTCCTTGAGCGGGCACAGGTCGTGCCACCCCAGCGGTACGAGATGGGCGACCTGCGGCGCGTGGTTGGCCCCCGCGGCCTGGCGGTAGGCCATGTGCCCGCCGAGATAGCCGCCGAGCGTCCCCAGTCCGAGCCCCGCGTACGACAACACCCGCCCGGCCCGCTCGGCGCCGCGCAGCCGGGCCACCAGCGAGGCGGACATCAGGCCCAGGGCGGCCACGTTCGCCGCCATGTGAACGAAACCCACACGCTGCTGCTCGCGGTGCAGCGAGGACCAGTCGGTCAGCCCGGCCGCGGCAGTGGGCAGCGCGTTGCCGATGCCCGTGGCCAGCAGCAGCCGGGTCGCCCGGGGATCGGCCCTGGCCAGGTCGAGCACGGCGGCCGACAACCAGCAGCCGAGGGTGATCGTGGCCAGCGGCGGGTGCAGCGGTTTGCCCGTGGGCACGCCGTGCAGCAGGTCGCGTACGGCGCCCTGGCGCAGGCGCTGCCGAACGACCTTGGCCAGCCCGCGGATCGGTCTGTCCATGGCCTTCGACTTCTCAAGCCGATCGGCCAGGTCAACCGGACCGACGAAACCCCGCAATTGCCGACGTCCCGCTCGCACTGTCTCTTTCACGACAAGTCCCCTACCCCGGCCTTGATGGGATCACTCGGCGAGGTGTCCCCTGGCCACGGAGAGTTCTACCAGCTCCAACGCGTACGCGCCGAGCGAGGGCGACCCTTCCTCGATGATCCGCACCTTCGCCCGTACCTCGCCGGCCGTCACCTTGAACAGCGGCCAGGTGCCACCCTCGGTGTGGTGGTTGGCCAGGATCGGCGCGAACCGGTCGAGGGCCTTGGCGAACCTCGCCTCCGGCGTCACGCGGGCCTCGAACTCGTCCCAGAGCGCCCGGAGCCCGGCGCCCTGCTCGCCCGGGAGCAGGCCGAAGATGCGGTCGGCCGCGGCGGTCTCGGCGGCGGCCTGGGCGGCGACCGCCACCTGGTCGTAGACGAAGGTGTCGCCGGCGTCGATCTCGACCAGGTCGTGCACGAGCAACATGGCCACCACCCGCTGGAGGTCCGTACCCGGTGGGGCGTGCTCGCCGAGGATCATCGCCAGCGTGCCCACGTACCAGGAGTGCTCGGCGGTGTTCTCCCGCCGCGAACCGTCGATGAGATGGTTGCGGCGGATGACCCGCTTCAACTTGTCGATCTCGACGGCGAAGGCGATCTGGGCGTTCAGGCGGTCCTCTTCTGGCGCGATAGTCACGCGCGACACCCTAATGTGCGGTGATCACCCCGGTTGGTGAAATCGTGACCGGAACTCCGTTGAACACTGCGTTACCACTTGGGATATCCAGGGCGGATTCGTCCGTCAGCACGTTCGCGTTGACCCCGGCGTGTTCGGCCGCGACCTGCTGTGTGCTGCCCTCGTGCCCCCAGCCGTGCGGCAGGCTGACCACGCCGGGCATGATCGTGTCGGTGGGCTCCAGCGTCACCGTGAGCGTGCCCGTGGCCGAGGTGACCACGGCCTGGCCGGTCAGGCCCAGCCGGTCCACGTCGGCGGGGTTGATCTGCAGCGTGCAGGTGTTGCTGCCGCCGACCAGCGGGCCGACGTTGTGCAGCCAGCTGTTGTTGGAACGCAGGTGCCGCCGCCCGATCAGGACGATGTCCGGCGGCTCCTCCTCCAGCCGCCCGCGCAGGCGCTCCACGTCCTCGACGAGCTGCGGCGGGGCCAGCTCGATCAGGCCCGAGGCGGTCTTCAGCACCTCGGGCAGCCGGGGCTCCAGCGCGCCGAGGTCGAGGCCGTGCGGGTGGTCGAGCAGCTTGCGCAGCGACAGGTCGCCCTTGCCGGCCCACTCGCCGTACGGGCCGAGCCGCAGCATGAGGTCGAGCCTGCGCTCGCCGCCCGTCTCGCCCTCCAGCCCGGCCCGCAGCTCGGCGACGTCCTGCCCCTCGACGCCGGAGCCGGGGGTCTGCGCGGCCTTGCGCAACATCTCGCCGATCAGGAACTCGTCCAGGTCACCTTCCAGCCCGGAAGCGATCATGGCCAGCCTGGCGAGGATCTGGGCCTCGCTGGGCCGCCCGTCCAGCGGCAGCGCGGGACGCGAGTAGCGGGTGTAGTTCCGTACGGCGAACCCGAGCAGTGCGAAGTCGTAGTGGCCCGACTGGAGGACGCGCGGCGGCGGCAGGACGACGTCGGCGTGCCGGGTGGTCTCGTTCAGGTACGGGTCGACGCTCACCATGAAGTCGAGCCCGCCGAAGGCCGCGTCCAGCCGGTCACCGTGGGGCGCCGACAACACGGGGTTGCCCGCGACCGTGACCAGCATCCTGACCTGGCCCTCGCCCGGCGTCTCGATCTCGTCGGCCAGCGTGGCCACGGGCAGCTCCCCGTTGGCCTCGGGCAGCCCCCTGACCCGGCTGCGCCACCGGCCCACCGTGTACGGCCTTCGCCGCGCCCCGAACTCGGTCGCCGGCTTGGGGAACATGGCACCGCCCGGCCGGTCGAGGTTGCCGGTGAGCACGTTGAGCACGTCCACGAGCCACTGGGCCAGCGTGCCGAACTCGGTCGTGCACGTGCCGATCCTGGCGTACACGGCGGCCGTACGCGCGCCGGCCAGCTCCCTGGCCAGCCGGACGATCGTCCCGGCCGGTACGCCGGTGCGCCGGGCGACGGCCTCGGGCGGGAAGTGCTTGGCCGCCTCGCGCACCTCGGCCAGCCCGTTGACCTCGTGCCAGGGCCGGGCCAGGTCCTCGGCGAACAGCGTGTGGACCATCGCGAACAGCAGGTAGGCGTCGGTGCCCGGCCGGACGAAGACGTGCTCGTCGGCCAGCGCGGCCGTCCTGGTCCTGCGCGGGTCCACCACGACGACCTTGCCGCCGCGCCCGCGCAGGGCCTTCAGGCGGCCGGGGAAGTCGGGGGCGGTGCACAGCGAGCCGTTCGACTCCAGCGGGTTGGCCCCCAGCATCAGCAGGAAGTCGGTCCGGTCCAGGTCGGGGACCGGGACGGCCAGCGGGTGGCCGAACATCAGGCCGCTGGCGACGTGCTTGGGCATCTGGTCGGCGGTGGCGGCGGTGAAGACGTTCCGGGTGCCGAGTGCCTTGATCAGCGGCGCGGCGTACAGCGCGCCCGCCATGGTGTGGGCGTTGGGGTTGCCCAGGTAGATCGCGACCGCCTGGCGCCCGTACCGTTCGGTGACGCGGCCGAGGCCGCGCTCGACGGCCGCGAACGCCTCGTCCCAGCCGGCCTCGCGCCACAGGTCGCCCTCCCGGATCAGCGGCCTGCGCAGGCGGTCGGGGTCCTCGTCGAGCCGGCCCAGGCTGGCGCCCTTGGGGCAGATGAACCCCTTGCTGAACGGGTCGTCCTTGTCGCCGCGTACGCCGGTCACGTGGCCGCCCTCGTCGAGCGTGAGGGTCAGGCCGCAGACGGCCTCGCAGAGGGGACAGGTGCGGTGGACGGTCGCCGTCATCACGACTCCTGAGTTCGTCGACTGAACTCATCTTGGCCCGTCCCGGCGGCATGGGGAAGCCCCGGGAGCCCCCGCGGTCCCCGGGGCGTGCTCCTAGGGGAGATGTGCCGTTTCCCCTAGGTCTTCAGCCGATCTGCGGCAGCAGCAGCGGCGTGCGCAGATCGGGCGGCTCCTCAAGGTCGTGCCTGAGCGGCATCCAGGAGCGGCGGCCGTACAGGCGCTCCAGCCCGGGAGCGGTGACGCCGGGCAGCTCGTCCCGCCGGACGATCTCCACGAGCAGCAGATGGGCCCGCCTGCGGTGTTTGTGGACGGTGGCGCTCCTGGCCCAGCAGGCCGCCGCGATCTCCTCGGCGTACGCCTCGAACTCCTCGGCGGAGATGCCCGCCCGGGTCATGACCAGCGCCTTCTCGCCCTTGGCCGACGGCGTGATCCAGAGCACCAGCGGGATCCGGCCCGCCCTCGTGTGCATGGTGGTCTCCAGGCAGACCCGCTGCAGGCGGTGTCTGGAGACGACGCACCAGAAATGGGACACCGCCCAGTTGCGGCCGGTCCTGGTGGCGGCGGGTACGGAGACGGCGCTGCTCAGCAGGACGAACGGCACCCAGTGCCCCTCCCGCGTGGCGCCTAACAGGGCCAGGACGAACAGCGCGAGCAGGGCCAGCACCATGAGCTCGCTGCGGACGCGCCAGAGCCGGACCAGCGGCCCGCCGCCGCCCGCGCCCGGGAGGTCCTCGTTGGCCGGGTAGATCTGGTTGCGCGGGTTCCTCGACACGTCAGGACACCTCCTCCGGCACCCGTGACGTCAGCGTGAGCTGGTCGAAGCGTGGGTCGCGGTACGTACGGGCGCCGAATCCCGCCCTGGCGACGGTCCAGCCCCGGTAGATGGCGAACTCGTCCGGCTCCATGCAGATCTCGCGGTCTGCCCACGAGACCAGTTCCCGGATACGGGACTTGATTCGGCCGATCCCCTTGGTACCTTGTGAGTACATAGAAGACCCCTTTCGCGGCATTTCCAGAGGTGGCTTCTTCGCCGGGCCGCAGGTCCGGGTCCCGTTCCGCCGCAGGGTGGCAGCCCATATGCGGCGAACGCGGATTCGGTCTCGGCCCGGCATTTTTCTTGTGCTCCGATGAGCGACTGTTGCGACGTTGTTCAGGCGATGGGGCGGTCCTTCCGGCAATCGGCCTCCCTGAAGCGGACATTCGTATCCGGGACGGCTTCGTTGCCGGTGAGGCGGCCCTCGTAGGGGCGCCCGATCGTGAGCGGAGAGCCCGACGCGCGAGGCCGTGTCGTCATCGCGGCCTCCCCTCGTCGGTCGAGAACCCTCCTGGATCGATCGTCCTCCGTGAGTCTTGATGCTGCAATACATCGAGCAAGGGAAGATTTAAGTTTCTTCGCAGATTGCTGTTGGAGTTGCCGTGCAAGTTGCACGCGATCTTTCGAGGTTCCAGGACGGTGGAAGAGCCGGAGATTTGCCGTCCAACCTCGATACCTACAGGAATCCTTGTCTTGCTCCCACGCTCTCCCCGTGAAAGCCTTCGGGCAACCCCATGCGGCAGTGTTCGTGCAAGTTGCAGTGTAAGATTGTGTGAACGGCCCACAAACCGGGTTGCCAAACGAACCGTTCCCGCCACACCTTCATTCCCGACAAGGAGAGTGGACGGTGCCATCGCAACAGGGCAGTCCGACAGTGCGCAGGCTCCGCCTCGGTCAGGAGTTGCGCCTCCTTCGCGAACGACGGAAGTTCACCGGGGCCAGGGCGGCCAGAGAGCTCGGCTGGTCGGCCAGCAAGGTCAGCCGTATCGAAGCCGCGAAGACCATGCCGAGCGCCGACGACATCAAGGCGCTGGGCGAGCTCTATCACCTCGACGGCCACAGACTTGATGAACTCTTCGGCCTTCTGCGAGATGCGGAGCAGCGTGGGTGGTGGGAAGATTATGAAGACTCCCTGCCCGAGGAGTACATCAGGCTTCTCGGGCTGGAGGCGGAGGCGACGGTTCAGCGCAACTGGGAACCCCAGTTGGTGTCCGGTCTCCTCCAAACCGAGGACTACGCGCGAGAGGTCATCCTCTCCGTGCGCGGAATCGTACGCATCACGCACAGCGGCGTGCGCAGCCGCGTCGAGGCCCGCCTCGACCGGCAGCAACGGGTTCTGCAGCGACCGGACCCCTGCCGCCTGAACGTGGTGCTCGACGAGGCGGCGCTGATGCGGCGCTTCGGCGAGCCCTCGGTCATGCGGGAGCAGATGGAGCATCTCATCGAGGTCTCCCTGTTGCCGCATGTCAACGTCCGGGTGTTGCCGCTGGAGTCTCTCCATCCGGTCAATACCGGGGCGTTCATTCATTTGAAGTTCACCGGGTTCGACGATGTCGTCTATCTGGAGCACTTGTACACTGCTCACTTCGTAGAGGACCTTGAGCGAGTCGCCGGTTACGAGAACGCTTTTGACCATATGTGGACAGAAGCCCTCGACGAGGACGAATCCCGCGTGCTCATCCAACGCAAAGCCATGTTGTGGCGACGCTGAGTACGCGGTCCCAGTAGGCGGGCAAAGGGGCCTGCTTATACCTTTTGGGGAGAAAATGCACACCACCACTACGGTCCGGGCCTGGCGGAAGAGCAGCTTCTGCAACGGAGCGTCTTCTTGCGTCGAGGTTGCCCCTCTGGGTGACGGCAACGTCGCCCTGCGGGACAGCAAGGTGCAGGACGGCCCGGTGCTCGTCTTCACGCCGTCCGAATGGGCCGCATTCACGGCCGGCGTGCGCGACGGGGAGTTCGACCTGGACTCTCTGGCCGCCAGCGCGTGAAAAGCGGCCCTGGCGAGTTGGTGGCACAACCTATCAGGGCCGCTCGGGACGAGGCCGGCGCGGCCACGACCGTACTTCGGTCGCTCAGCTTGTGAGCAGTGAAGACTTGCACATCATCGCACGACGACCACCCGGGTGATCAAGGTCCGTACCCATCCGAGGTGAAGAACGGCCCTGGCCCCTCATCGACGAGGCAACCAGGGCCACCCTCCCCAAAAGGTTCGAAGGCGCGGATCAGTCGCCGACGCCCAGCCCCTCGGCGGCGCCCCGGCCGAGGTCCTTGTGGACGTTCTCCCAGTACTCCACGACCCGCTTCCGCATGTCGGACGTGACCTCGGGGGCCGAGGCATGGCCGACGATGTTGGAGACCAGGTGCGCGCGGTCGGCGCCGGACAACGTGTTCTCCCACAGGGCGCGGCATTCAGGTCAACGGCGGCGCACCAGGAAGAGGCTGCTGAGGCCGGCGAGCACGGCCAGACCGGCCATCGCGACGGAGGCCATGAGGGAGGCCGAGACGGTGCCGTGGCCCTGGCTCAGCGAGATGAACAGCGTGCCCACGGTCGAGACGCCGATGACCTGGCCGAGCTGCATCACGGTGAGCAGCGCGCCGCTCGCGTCCGCCGCGTACGCGCCGTCCACCTGCTCGGTCGCCATGTTGGTCACCGCGACCTGCACACCGAGCCCGGCGCCGATGAGGGCGCTCATGACCGCGTACAGGACGCCACCGCCGGCGGCGAGGCCGAGGCCGAGGTAGGCGGGCGCGGCGACGACGTAGCCGACCGGTACGAGCGGGCGCTGCAACCCGGCGGGCAGGCGCGGCCACAACAGGCCCACCACGCCGAAGGCGAGCGCGCACGGGACCATCATCATGCCCGAGGCGAACGGGGAGAGGTGCAGGTCGCCCTGGAGGTGCAGCGCCGAGGTGAACAGGAACGCCCCCCAGGTCGCCGGCCCGAACAGCAGGATCGCCAGACCGGGACGCATGCCCGGCGCGGCCAGCACCTTGGCGTCCACCAGCGGACGCCCGCCACGACCGGTCACCCAGCGCTCGACGCGGACGAACACCACGAACATCACCACGCTGAGCCCCATGGAGACCCAGCCCCAGACGGGCCAGCCCAGGTCACGCCCGAGCACCAGGGGCACCACGAACAACAACACGGCCGCCGACAGGGTCACCAGCCCCCACGGGTCGAGCCCGGTCCTGCCGCCGCCCTCGTCGGCGGGCAACGCGCGGAACCCGACGACCAGCAGCACGACGGCGACCGGTACGAGCACCAGGAACACCACCCGCCACCCGGCGCCGAAACCGAGCATGATGCCGCCGAGCGCCTGGCCCACGACGATGCCGCCGCTGATCACCAACGACCACAGGCCGATCGCCCGGCCTCGCGCCGCGCCCTGGTAGTTGCGCTGGATCAAGGTCAGGACCTGCGGCATCATCATCGCCGCGCCCGCACCCTGGGCGAGGCGGAAGCCGATCAGCCAGCCCGTCGAGGGCGCGAGCCCGGCGCCGAGCGTGGTGACGGTGAACACGGCCAGCCCGCCGAGGAAGGCGTTGCGGTAACCGAAGAGGTCGCCGATCCGAGCGCCGGTGATCAAGAGGACGGCATAGACGATGGTGTAACCGGCGACGATCATCTGCAGCCCCGCGCCGGAGGAGTGCAGGTCCGACTCGATGGTCGGGGTGGCCACGTTGACGATGTTGACGTTGAGGATGGCCAGGAACTGCCCGACGAGGATCACTGCGAGGAGCAGACCGTTGGCCTTGGTCCTGTCCGGTGGGGTTACTTGGACAGGAGTGGAAACAGTGGCGGATTCGGTCATGTGTTTCATTATCGTGCGAACCCGATACCAGTAACGAGAGTCCCTTTATCCTGGTATTGACGGCACCTGGATAAGTGTCGGCGAACGCACCCATAGTGAAGGTGTGACCATGACTGAGCCTAGACGTACGGATCTGGCGGCGTTCCTCCGCACCCGGCGGGCGCGTATCACCCCGGAGATGGTGGACCTCGCGCCGGGACCGCGACGGCGTACGCCGGGGTTGCGCCGCGAGGAGGTCGCCCAGCTCGCCGGGGTGGGCGTCACCTGGTACACGTGGCTGGAGCAGGGCCGTCCGATCAACGTCAGCGGCCAGGTGCTCGACGCCGTCGCCCGTACGCTCATGCTCGACAACGCCGAGCGGCAACACCTCTACCGGCTCACCGGCCGGGCCGAGGTTCCCGCCCTCGCCGACGTCAGCCGCATGCCGCCCGAGCTCCAGGACATCCTCGACCAGCTCGGCGAGCTGCCCGCGGTCGTCTGCAACGGTCTCTCGGACCTGCTGGCCTGGAACTCCTCCTACGCCACGCTGTTCCCGCACATCGTCGAGGCCCCGGCGGGCGAGCGGAACACGCTGTGGCAGACGTTCGTCAGCGCGGAGGCCGAGGTCAGACTGGTCAACCGCGAGTCGGAGCTGCCGAGGGCCGTCGCCGTCTTCAGGGGCGCCTACAGCAGGCACGCCGACGATCCCTGCTGGCAGGACTTCGTCCGGCGGCTGTGCGCGGAGAGCGCCGAGTTCGCCCGCATGTGGGCCAGGCAGGACGTGGCCGAGCCGGGCCCCCGCGTGAAGGTCTTCAAGCACGAGGTCGCCGGCGCCCTCCGCTTCAGCACGACCAGCCTGAACGTCGCCGCCGCCCCCGAGATGCGGCTGATCGTCTACACCCCCCAGGACGACGCCACTAGGTCCGCTTTGACCTGGTTGATGGGAGCTGGTGATACCAAGTCCTAATCCACCGCCCATAGAATGCTCGATCCGTAAGAGTCTGGATCGAGCGGAAATGGCGGTAGATGAGACTCCCCCGTGTCCTACCGGTGCTGGCCGTCGCCGCCTCCCTCGCGGCATGTTCGTCGGCACCCGACAAGGAACCCCTGAGCAAGCAGGCCGACCAGAAGGCGATCGAGTCGCCGAGCGCGAAGCCGAAGCCACAACGGCGGCCCTTCACCATCGCCTTCGGCGGCGACGTGCACTTCGAGGGCGGCCTGCGCAACCGGCTGGCCGACTCGCGCACCGCCCTCGGACCCATCGCGAACGTGTTGCGCAAGGCCGACCTGTCGATGGTCAACCTGGAGACCGCGATCACGACGGCCGGGACGCCCGCGCCGGGCAAGCAGTTCACCTTCCGCGCGCCGGCGACCGCGTTCGCCGCGCTCAAGGCGGCCGGGGTGGACGTCGCCTCCATGGCCAACAACCACGGCATGGACTACATGGAGAGCGGCCTGGCCGACTCGCTGGCGGCCATCAAGCGCAGCAAGTTCCCGATCGTGGGGATCGGGGGGAACGCGGCGGAGGCGTACAAACCGTTCCGCAGGACGGTGAACGGGAACCGGGTGTCGATCATCGGCGCGACGCAGGTGCTCGACGCCGAGTTCATCCAGTCGTGGACGGCCACGGCCGACAAGGGCGGGCTGGCCTCGGCCAAGGACGAGGCGAGCCTGCTGCGGGCCGTACGCCAGGCGCGCAAGAACTCCGACACCGTGATCGTGCACCTGCACTGGGGCACCGAGATGCAGAAGTGCCCCAACGAGGCACAACTCTCGCTCGCCCCCAAGCTGGTCAAGGCGGGCGCCGACGTGGTGGTCGGCGGGCACGCGCACATCCTGCTCGGCGCCGGATACCTGGACGACGCCTACGTCAGCTACGGCATGGGCAACTTCGTCTTCTACAACTCCACCCCGGGCACCACGGGCCGGACCGGCGTGCTGACACTGACGATCAACGGCCGCAAGGTGCTCAAGGACCAGTGGACCCCGGCCACGATCCAGGGCGGCATCCCGATCCCCATGACGGGCACGTCCAGGACCCAGGCCGTGACCGACTGGAAGGCCCTGCGCTCGTGCTCGGGGCTGGCCGCGCGGCCTTGATCGTTCTATTCTCTGGACAAATCGTCCAGTAGGGGGCCGCCATGCGGTGGGTCGAGTCCGGCGACGTACGGCTGGCGGTCTTCGAGGAGGGCGACCCGGCGGCCCCCACGATCGTGTTGCTGCACGGCTACCCGGACACCCACCGCGTGTGGGACGAGGTGGCCGCGCTCCTGCGCGACCGCTTCCACCTGATCCGGTACGACGTGCGCGGCGCCGGGGCCTCCTCCGCCCCGCGCGACCGCCGGCACTACGCCTTCGACCACCTCATGGCCGACCTGGCCGCGGTGATCGACTCCGTCGGGAAGCCGCGGGTGCACCTCGCCGGCCATGACTGGGGGTCGTTGCAGGGGTGGGAGGCCGCCGCCAGGCCCGGCCTGCGGGACCGGCTGACCTCCTTCACCAGCCTCGGCGGCCCCGGGCTGCGGCAGGCGGCTCACTTCATGCGGCACGGGCGGCGGCGTGACGTGCTCAGGCAGTTCGCCCGTTCCTGGTACATCGGCGCGTTCCAGGTGCCGGTGCTGCCCGAGCTGGCCTGGCGTACGGTCGTGCCGCGCCTCCTTCGGTGCACGCTGCGGAACGGCGAGGGCGTCGAGCCGCGGCCGGGACATCCGGCGGACACTCTGGTCAAGGACGCACGCAACGGGCTGGAGCTCTACCGGCGCAACATGCTCACCGGCGACGACGGCTTCGCCGGTGGTGGCGGCCTCATGAGGGGTGGCGGCTTCGCCGGTGGTGGCGGCCTTGCCGGGCGTGGGGGTGAGCCGCGTGTGGGGGTGCCCGTGCAGCTCGTCGAGGCGCGCGGGGACCGGTTCGTCACGCCCGCGCTGCTGGCCTCGACCGGCCGATGGGCCGACCGCCTGTGGCACCGCCGGATCGAGGCGGGTCACTGGGCCCAGCGCGGCCGTCCCGCGACGGTCGCCGAAATGATCGCGGACTTCGTCACGCACATGGAGGGCGGCCCCGCGAGCAGGGGCCTGCGGCGGGCGCGGGCCGGGGAGCGGCGCAAGGCGTTCGGTGACCGGCTGGTGCTGGTGACGGGCGCGGGATCCGGCGTCGGACTCGCCGCCGCGCGGGCGTTCGCGGCGCACGGGGCCGAGGTGGTGTGCGCGGACCTCGACCCGGCCGCCGCCGCGCGGGCGGCCGCGGCCATCGCGAAGGATCTCGGCGGTACGGCGCATCCGGCGCAGGTCGATGTATCGGATATCAATAAATTCGAAGATTTCTCGCGAAATATCATCGCCCAATATGGCGTCCCGGACATTGTGCTGAACAATACGGAGATCGCGGCCGACAGGTCATTTCTCGAACACACCGTCGGCGACTGGCGCACGACCCTGGACGCCGGCCTGCAGGC
Organism: Nonomuraea spiralis; assembly: GCF_014648435.1. Taxonomy (GTDB): domain Bacteria; phylum Actinomycetota; class Actinomycetes; order Streptosporangiales; family Streptosporangiaceae; genus Nonomuraea; species Nonomuraea spiralis. Next base: position 74,262 of record NZ_BMRC01000004.1, on the reverse strand, counting down.
CGTGATCAACGGCTGCCGCCTGTTCGGCGCGGCCATGGCCGACCGCGGCGAGGGCGGCCATCTCGTGAACGTCGTCACGCCCGCCGCCTCCGTATCCTCCCGCCTGTCACCTGCGTATTCGATCTCGAAGGCGGCCGTACGGGCGCTCGGCGACGGCCTGCGCGCCGAGCTGGCCGGGCACGGGATCGGGGTCAGCACGATCTTCCCGGGGCCGGTGTCCACGCCGGCCGCCCGCGCGCCGCGGCGGGGTTGCCCGCCCGAACGGGTGGCCGCCCGCATTCTGCGTGCCGTACACCTGAATCAGGCCGTCATTTCGCCCCGAACGATCCGCGCGCCGAACAGGATGGGCGTGGGCCTGAGAAATCCGCAAATTAGTAGGTAACGATCGCGCCGACGAGAGAAGATGAATCCGTGTCCTCGCCGCAAATGGATGATGACTGCGTCCACCCCAAAGCTCTCCGGCGGCAGCCGGCCCAACGCCGCAGCGCGCGGCGCGTCGAGCGCATGCTCGACGCCTGCGCCGAACTCCTCGACGAGACCGGCTACGAGGCCCTGTCCACCACTCGCATCGCCGAACGGGCGGGCGTCGCGATCGGCTCGGTCTACCAGTTCTTCCCCGACAAACGGGCCATCACCCAGGAGCTCACCCGGCGCAACGTCGAGCAGTTCGTGGCGCGGGTGGGCCGCCGGTTCATGGAGGAGGAGTACCGAGGCTGGTGGGAGGCCGTGGACGCGATCATCGACGAGTACGTCGACATGCATCGCACCGTACCCGGCTTCAGGAGCCTGCACTTCGGCGACGTCGTCGACCTCAACCTGCTCGACTCCGACTCCGAGAACAACACGGTGATCGCGGGCAGGCTGCGCGGCCTGCTGCTGAAGGAGTTCGGGCTGGCCGACAGCGAGACGCTCGACCTGGCCGTGCTGGTCGGGGTCGAGGCCGGCGACGCGGTGCTCAAGCTGGCCTTCCGCCGCGACCCCGACGGCGCGCCCGACATCATCGAGGCCGCCAAGCACCTGGTGCGGGGGTTCCTGTCGCGCCAGCTGAAATCGTGGTCGCCGCACGTACTGACCGAGGGTGACGTGGGACGCTGACCGAGATCTGGGAATGACGACAGTGAGCGATCGTCTGTTTACTGTCCGTCACAGGTCTCGGGAGGTGAAGATGTCCGATCTTCCACCGTCCGCCTTCCTTCGCAGCGCCCCCTCCGATCCCCGTCGCAGGCGCGGCCCGGTCTACGCGACGCTGGGGCTCGCCCTGGCCGTGGGCGCGAGCGCGATGATCGGCTACTCGGCGGGGTACGCGGCCGACGACACGGAGGTGGCGGCGCTGACCGTGCGGCCGGTCGTCGCCTGTCACGCCGTCCCGCCCGAGCCGGACCCGGTGGCCGTGCCTCAAGGGGCGGCGGTGACCGTACCGCCGAACAAGGCGGCGGAGCCGACGGCGCGTACGGTCGCCAAGGTCGAGGCGCGCGCCCACCGGAAGCGGGCCCACCTGAGGACGGCCGCCCGGCCCGCGCGCCGCGTCGTCACCCGGGCGGCCGTGATCCCGGCAGTGGCCCGGACCGCGACCTCGGCGGCCGCGAAAGCAGCGGCCCGAGCCCGAACCCAGGCCCGAGCGCAAGCCCGAGCCCAGGCGCGAGCGCGGGCGGCGGCCCGCAGGGTCGCCCGCCCGGCGCGCTCACCGCTGGAAGCGCTCATGGAGCAGGTCCAGAAGGTACGGAACGACCTCTACACGCAGGTGCTCGACCGGATCACCGGGCGGTCCCGGCCATGACCGGCCGCTGACCACCCGGCACGATCGGCCGCCGGAGCGCGGGCGGCGCGGACGCCGGCGCCCGGTGCCGCCACCGGGCGAGCCGCCGGTCGCCCAGCGCCGCCGCCGGCACCTGCTGGATGTGCGGCGTCGGGGGAGTGCGCAGGCAGGGCATGGGATACGACACCGGGCGGGCATCCCTGGCCTGCCTGACGTCGAGCCTGGTCTCCAGCGCCCGCAGGTTGCGCTCCGCCGTCTCGATGGCCTCCAGCCGCCCCGACAGATACCCGGCCACGCCGGGCCCGAGAGCCGAGAGAACGACCGCACAAGCCAGCGTGAAGGTCATCTGCCTGGACAAGCCCATTACAGCCCCCTCCGCTCGCGGGACGCAAAGCAAGGGGTACATGCCCGCCGGCCTGCACAGACACGCGCAGCGTAACCAGCCTTGAACAAGACGTTGCCGAATTTGCATGTGACCGGCCATGCGCATTGACCGGGCAAACCGCCGTACGGCTCGGTAGTCTCGCGGTGTGGCGCATGTGACCCGTGAGCACCTTGATCGTCTGCTAGAGCAGGCCCTGCTGGCCGACGACCACAGTTCCTTGGCCAGTCGGCTTTACGACGTCGCGCTCGACTATTCCACCGGCGACGTCTCCAGGGCGTCCATCCTGGTCCTCGCCGCCGAGGAATGGCGAGCTGCGGGCCAGCCCGCCCGCGCGATGGAGTGTTTCCAGCGCGCCGTAGAAGACGGTGGCGACGCGGGTTTCGACCCGCGGGCCGGCATCGCCGACACCCTCTTCGAGCTCGAACGTCCCGACGAGGCCCGGGAGGTGATCGAGACCATCCGCGCCGAGGGCGACGTCTCCACGGCGACGGCCCACACCATCGCGGAGACCCTGGTCGCCTACGGCGATCTCCGGGGCGGTCTCGAATGGGCCACACAGGCCGTTCTGGGCTGTGATGAGGGCGACCCCGAACAGGTGGCGCTGCTGCGGACGCGCTACCGGATCAGGGTCGACCTCGGCCTTCCGGAGGACGAGCTCGACGAGCTCGTCTCCTAGCCGCCGGGGCCGGACCGGCGGGCCCCGCGAGGGGCCCTGCTTGTCGCGCGCCCGCGAAACCGGGCCGGAGGAGCCGCGTCAGTGCGCGATCACGGCCCCTCCGGCTGCGGAAGCCCGGGCGCGGCAGGCACGACCCGCGCCCGGACGTCTTCGGCTCAGCCCAGGCCGAGACCGGGCAGCAGGCGGCTGAAGCCGTCGACGGCCTGCGGGCCGCCGGGCAGCGTCGAGGCGCCCTCGACGCTCTGCACGGCCTTGGGCAGCAGATTCGCCAGGAGCCGGCCGCCGATCTCGTGCACCGGCTGACGCAGGTCCATCGGCGCCTGCGCGGCCTGGCCCTTCGCGGGGGAGGTCGGCTTCCCGACGACCGCAGTCTCGGCGGGCACGCGGGCCATGATGGGCGTCTGCGGCAACGCGGGGAGAGCGGGCAGCGCGGGCACCTGGAGCGTCGTCGCGAGGTCCCGCATCCCCCTGTCGCCCGGGACCATCGGGAACAGCGCGGGCGACGCGCTGGTCAGCGAGGGCATGCCCCACGTGGCACCCACCCCGCCGAGGTCGGCCAGCGGGCCCATGGCGGACCTGGCGGTCGTCAGGCCGGTCAGGCCGAGCCTCCTCGCCATGTCGCCGGCGGCGACCGCCAGCTTGCTGATCTCTTCGGTGACGACCCGGTGGCCGTTCGTCTTGCCTTCGTTGAGGCGCAGCATGGTCTTGCCGTTGCAGTACGAGGCCACCGACTCGTTCTGCGCCCGGCAGGTGTCGGCCGTCGACGGGCCGGCGACCGGCCAGGTGACGGCCGCGGTCAGAGTGGCCACCGCGAGGATTCTTCGGATCTTCTGCGACACCGTACGTTCCCCTGATCGGATTCGGTGATCTGACGAACGCCGAAGCTAGTCACGCGATCGGCCGGTGGTCCGCGGCTTGTCCGAAGGGTGGCGGGAACCTTACCGCCGCACGGAGGGAGATGACCCTGCCATGACACGCCGAGGCCCGGAGATCCGCGTGGATCTCCGGGCCCTGTGCGTACGGCGGCGTCAGCCGCGCTGGATGACCAGCTCGTCGTCGCCGAGCTCCACCCTGACCTTGTCGCCGTCGACGATCTCGCCGGACAGCACGGCCTTGGCCAGCTTGTCGCCGATGGCCGACTGGACCAGGCGGCGCAGCGGGCGGGCGCCGTACAGGGGGTCGTAGCCGGTCAGCGCCAGCCATTCGCGGGCGGCCGGGGTGACCTCCAGCGTCAGCCTGCGGTCGGCCAGGCGGCGGGCCAGGCGGTCGACCTGGAGGTCGACGATCTGGGCCAGCTCCTCGGAGCCGAGCGCGTCGAACAGGATGACGTCGTCGAGCCGGTTGAGGAACTCCGGCTTGAACGCGGCCCGCACCGCGCCCATGACGGCCTCGCGCTTGGCGCCGTTGTCCAGCTTGGGATCGACCAGGAACTGCGAGCCCATGTTGGAGGTCAGGATCAGGATCGTGTTGCGGAAGTCGACCGTACGGCCCTGGCCGTCGGTCAGCCGTCCGTCGTCGAGCACCTGGAGGAGGATGTCGAACACCTCCGGGTGCGCCTTCTCCACCTCGTCCAGCAGCACCACCGTGTACGGCCGCCGCCTGACGGCCTCGGTGAGCTGGCCGCCCTCCTCGTAGCCGACGTAGCCGGGAGGCGCTCCGACGAGCCTGGCCACGCTGTGCTTCTCGGAGTACTCGCTCATGTCGATGCGGGTCATCGCCCGCTCGTCGTCGAACAGGAACTCCGCCAGCGCCTTGGCCAGCTCGGTCTTGCCCACACCCGTGGGCCCGAGGAACAGGAACGAGCCTGTGGGACGGTCGGGGTCGGCGATGCCGGCCCGGCTCCGGCGTACGGCGTCCGAGACGGCCTGTACGGCCTGCTGCTGGCCGATGAGCCGCCGGCCCAGGTCCTGCTCCATCCGCAGCAGCTTGGCCGTCTCAGCCTCAAGCAGGCGCCCGGCGGGGATGCCCGTCCAGGAGGAGATGACCTCGGCGATGTCGTCGGCGCCGACCTCCTCCTTGACCATGGCGTTCTCCGGCGGCGCGGCGTCGGAGGCGGCCTGGAGCGCCTGCTCCAGGCGGGGCACGTCGGCGTACATGAGTCGGGAGGCGGCCTCGAAGTCGCCGTCGCGCTGGGCCCGCTCGGCGGCGCTCCTGGCCTCGTCGAGCTGTTTCTTCAGCTCGCCGACCTTGTTGAGCCCGGCCTTCTCGTGCTCCCAGCGGCCGACGAGGGCGTTGAGCTCCTCCTGACGGTCGGCCAGCTCCTTGCGCAGGCGTTCGAGCCGCTGGACCGACGCCTCGTCGGTCTCCTTCGTCAGGGCCAGCTCCTCCATCTTCATGCGGTCGACGTTCCGCTGGAGCTGGTCGATCTCCACGGGACGGGAGTCGATCTCCATGCGCAGCCGCGAGGCGGCCTCGTCGACCAGGTCGATGGCCTTGTCGGGGAGGAAGCGGTTGGTGATGTAGCGGTCGGACAGGGCGGCGGCGGCGACCAGGGCGCCGTCGGCGATCTGCACCTGGTGGTGGGCCTCGTAGCGGCCCTTGAGCCCGCGCAGGATCGCGATCGTGTCCTCGACCGTGGGCTCGCCCACGTAGACCTGCTGGAAGCGGCGCTCCAGCGCGGGGTCCTTCTCGATGCGCTCGCGGTATTCGTCGAGCGTGGTCGCGCCGATCATGCGCAGCTCGCCGCGGGCCAGCATGGGCTTGAGCATGTTGCCCGCGTCCATGGCGCCCTCGGCGGCCCCCGCGCCGACGACGGTGTGCAGCTCGTCGATGAACGTCACGATCTGCCCGTTGCTCTCCTTGATCTCGGAGAGCACGGCCTTGAGGCGTTCCTCGAACTCGCCGCGGTACTTCGCGCCGGCCACCATCGCGCCCAGGTCGAGCGAGATCAGCCGCTTGTTGCGCAGCGACTCGGGCACGTCGCCGGCCACGATGCGCTGGGCCAGGCCCTCGACGACGGCGGTCTTGCCGACGCCGGGCTCGCCGATCAGCACCGGGTTGTTCTTGGTACGGCGGCTGAGCACCTGGACCACGCGGCGGATCTCCGAGTCGCGGCCGATCACCGGGTCGAGGCCGCCGCCGCGGGCCCGCTCGGTCAGGTCGACGCCGTACTTCTCCAGCGCCTGGTAGGTGTCCTCAGGGGTCTCGCTGGTGACGCGGGCGTGGCCGCGTACCTTCTCGAAGGCGTCGAGCAGCGCCTGCGAGGTCGCCCCCTGCGACTTCAGCAGCTCGGCCATCGGGCCGCCGTCGGCCGCCAGGCCGACGAGCAGGTGCTCGGTCGAGACGTAGAGGTCTTCGAGGCGGTTGGCGTGCTGGGCGGCGGTGTGCATGGCGGTGAGGAGCTGCCGGGAGCTCGAAGGCGCGCCCACGGTCGCGCCCTGGGCCTTCGGCAGCGCGGCAAGCTGCTCCTCGACGCGCGCCCGCAGCGTACGCCAGTCGGCGCCGACCGCTTCGAGCAGCGGCACGGCCGTGCCGCCCGTCTGGGAGAGCAGCGTGGAGAGCAGATGGGCCGGCGCGATCTCCGGGTTGCCCTCCGCGGCGGCACGCCGCATGGCACCCGAGAGAGCTTCCTGGCTCTTCTGGGTGAGCTTGTAGTCCATAACCTTCAGGCCCCCGGTGGCAGCTCGTAGCGGATCAGCGCCCTGACCATCCGCATCTCGGCGCGCAGGCGGTGAACCTCCTCACGCAGCCGCAGTGCTTCGTTCTCGAGCTCAAGGATCCGCTTGATGCCCGCGAGGTTGATGCCCTCCTCCTGGGAGAGCCGCTGGACCTCGCGGAGCTGGATGATGTCCCTTGTGGAGTAGAGGCGGCCGCGCCCGGCGGTGCGGCCCGGGCTGACCAGGCCGAGCCGGTCGTACTGGCGCAGCGTCTGCGGGTGGAGCCCGGAGAGTTGCGCGGCCACCGAAATCACATAAACAGGCGTGTCGTCGGACAGGTCGAAATAGTTGGCGTCCATCGGCTACTCGCTTCTGGCTCGCTGAATGAGATCAGCGCGCGGGTCGTCGCCCGCGGTCGCGGTGTTGAACTCGGTGAGGAGCTCGCGCGACTTGTCGTCGAGCGTCTGCGGCACGACCACCTCGACGCTGGCGAGCAGGTCGCCCTTGGTGCCGTCCTTGCGGGTGACGCCCCTGCCGCGGACGCGGAACGTGCGGCCGTTGGGCGTGCCCGCCGGGATGCGCAGCGTCACCGGCATGCCCTTGAGGATCGGCACCTTGATCTCGGCGCCCAGCGCGGCCTCCGTGAACGTCACCGGAACCGTGATCGTGAGGTTTTCGCCCGTCCGGCCGAACACGGCGTGCGGCTTGACGTGCGCCAGGATGTACAGGTCGCCGGCCGGGCCGCCGTTCTCGCCCGGCGCGCCCTTGGCCTTGAGCTTGACCCGCTGCCCGTCGGCCACGCCGGCGGGGATCCTGGCCTGGATCGTACGGGTGCTCTTGGCCCGGCCGCTGCCCTCGCACACGGGGCAGGGGTCGTCCACGATCAGCCCGCGGCCCTTGCAGTCGCGGCAGGGCTCGGAGAAGGCGAAGTTGCCCAGGTTGCGGCTGGCCGCGCCGGTGCCCTCGCAGGTGGGACAGACCCTGGGGGTCGTGCCCGCCTTCGCGCCGGTGCCGGTGCACGCGGCGCAGGCCGCCGAGCTGGTCAGCCTGAGCGACACCGTGGTGCCCTCGACGGCCTCGGTGAACGAGAGCGTGACCTCGGACTCGACGTCCTGGCCGCGGCGCGGCCTGGTCGCGCTCGTCGTACGGGTGGTGCCGCCGCCGCCCCCGCCCCGGTTGAACAGCCCGCCGAACAGGTCGCCGAGCCGCTCGCCCGCGCCCCCGCCGCCCTGCTGGCCGGCGGTGCCGCCGAACAGGTCGCCGAAGTCGAACGGGAAACCGCCACCGCCGGGACGCTGACCGCCCACCCCGGACCCGAACAGCGTGCGCGCCTCGTCGTACTCCTTGCGGCGCTTGCTGTCGGACAGGACGTCGTACGCCTCCGAGACCTCCTTGAACTTGGTCTCCTTGGCGGCGTCGCCCTGGTTGGTGTCCGGGTGGTACTGCCTGGCCAGCTTCCGGTACGCCTTCTTGATCTCATCGGGGGTGGCGGTCTTGGGCACACCAAGGACGGCGTAGTAGTCCTTTTCCAGGTAGTCCTTGGTGCTCATCTACGGCCCTTCGTCCTTTGTCAGTTTGCTTCGTCGTCATTGGACGCGGGAGGAGCGTCCTCGGGCTCGGCCACCGCCACCCGCGCCGGGCGCAGCACCCGCTCACCCATCCGGTAGCCGGGCTGGAACACCTCGACCGCGGTGGGCTCGGTGACGTCGGGCGAGTAGCTGTGCATCAGCGCCTCGTGGATCGTCGGGTCGAACGGGTCGCCCTTCTGACCGTAGGGGCTGAGGCCCAGCTTGGTGAGCGCGGACTCCAGGGACTCCGCCACCTTCGCGAAGCCACCGGTCAGCTCGCCGTGGTCACGGGCTCTTCCGATGTCGTCGAGCACGGGGAGCAGCTCGGTCAGCGCGCCGGCGACGGCCTGCTCGCGAACCGCGACCCGGTCACGCTCGACCCTTCTGCGGTAGTTCGTGTACTCCGCCTGGAGACGCTGGAGGTCGGCGGTCCGCTCGGCGAGCTGGGCCGCCAGCTCGCCGTCGTGGGCCGTCACCGTGGGCGTCTGCTCGGCGGGCGCCTCGGACTGCTCACCCGAGGGCTCCCGAACCTCACCCGTCTCCGGGTCGATCTTGCGCTTGTCGCGGATCACCGGCTCCTCATGCCCGTTGTCACGCGCCGGCATCACTGGTCCTTCTTCGGCTGGTCTTCGTCGACGATCTCGGCTTCGACCACGTCGTCGTCGGCCTTGGCGCCCTGACCGGCGGAGGCGTCCTGCGGAGCGCCCTCGGGGCCGGCCTGCTGGCCCTGGCTCGCGGCGTAGATCGCCGAGCCCATCTTCTGGCTGACGGTGGCGAGCTTCTCCGCGGAGGTGCGGATGACGTCGGTGTCGGTGCCCTCAAGAGCCTTCTTCAGCTCGGACAGGGCGTCGTTGACCTCGGTCTTGATGTCGCCGGGGACCTTGTCGTCGTTCTCGCGGAGGAACTTCTCCGTCTGGTAGGCCAGACCGTCCGCGTTGTTGCGGACCTCGGCCTCCTCGCGGCGCTTCTTGTCCTCCTCGGCGTACGACTCCGCCTCGCGCATCATGCGCGCGATGTCGTCCTTCGGCAGCGCGGAGCCGCCGGTGATGGTCATCGTCTGCTCCTTGCCCGTGCCCAGGTCCTTGGCGGAGACGTTGACGATGCCGTTGGCGTCGATGTCGAAGGTGACCTCGATCTGCGGGATGCCGCGCGGCGCCGGCGCGATGCCGGTCAGCTCGAAGGTGGCCAGCTTCTTGTTGTACGAGGCGATCTCGCGCTCGCCCTGGTAGACCTGGATCTGCACCGACGGCTGGTTGTCCTCGGCCGTGGTGAAGACCTCGGAGCGCTTGGTCGGGATCGTCGTGTTGCGCTCGATGATCTTGGTGAAGATGCCGCCCTTGGTCTCGATGCCCAGCGACAGCGGGGTCACGTCGAGCAGCAGGACGTCCTTGACCTCACCCTTGAGCACGCCGGCCTGGAGGGCGGCGCCGATGGCGACGACCTCGTCGGGGTTGACGCCCTTGTTGGGCTCCTTGCCGCCGGTCAGCTCGCGGACGAGCTCGGTGACGGCGGGCATACGGGTCGAGCCGCCGACGAGCACCACGTGGGCGATGTCGGAGACCTTGATGCCGGCGTCCTTGATGACCTGGTGGAACGGGCCCTTGGTCCGCTCGAGCAGGTCGGCCGTCAGGCGCTGGAACTCGGCCCTGGTCAGCTTCTCGTCGAGGTGCAGAGGGCCCTCGGAGGAAGCGGTGATGTAGGGCAGGTTGATGTTGGTCTCGGCCTGGCTGGACAGCTCGATCTTGGCCTTCTCCGCGGCCTCACGCAGGCGCTGGAGGGCCATCTTGTCCTTGGCGAGGTCGACGCCGTGGGCGTTCTGGAAGCGCTTGACGAGCTCGTCGACCACGCGCTGGTCCCAGTCGTCGCCACCGAGGTGGTTGTCACCGGAGGTGGCCTTGACCTCGACGAAGCCGTGGCCGTCCTCCTGGCCGACGTCGAGCAGCGACACGTCGAAGGTGCCGCCGCCGAGGTCGAAGACCAGGATCGTCTGGTCCTGCTCCTTGTCGAGCCCGTACGCGAGGGCCGCGGCGGTCGGCTCGTTGATGATGCGCAGAACGTTGAGGCCCGCGACCGTGCCGGCCTCCTTGGTGGCCTGGCGCTGGGCGTCGTTGAAGTAGGCCGGGACGGTGACCACCGCGTCGGTGATCTTCTCGCCCAGGTACGCCTCGGCGTCCTGCTTCAGCTTCTGCAGCACGAAGGCGCTGATCTGCTGGGGGGAGAACTTCTTGCCGTCGATCTCCTGGGACCAGTTGGTGCCCATCTCGCGCTTGACCGAGCGGATCGTCCGGTCCACGTTGGTGACGGCCTGCCGCTTGGCGACCTCGCCCACCAGGACCTCGCCGTTCTTCGCGAAGGCGACCACGGACGGCGTGGTCCGCGAGCCCTGCGCGTTGGCGATGACGGTGGGCTCACCGCCCTCGAGGATCGAGACGACGGAGTTGGTCGTCCCAAGGTCGATACCTACCGCACGTGCCATGAGTACGTCCTTGTAGTCAAAGTTGAGTCGGTTGGACTCAAGCTACGGATTCGTGTCGTCTTTGTCAAACGACTTGAGCCTACTCGACTCAACCCCTATGAGTGCGGCAGCATTCCCGGCAATCGGGCAAGAACCTGCGTGATTCCACACAACAGGCGTAACGGGGGCGACCGGCCATGGGTTCCGGTACGCCGGTGTGACGGCGGCTAGGGCTTGGCGCCGTCCACGAGCTTGCGCTTGCCGAGGGCGTGCTTGAGCTTGACGGTCGTGGTCTTCTCTACAGCCAGCAGGATGCAGGAGACGTTCCTGGCCTTGGGGGAGGCGCCCTCGTACAGGGTGATCGTGACCTTCTTGGCGGTCTCCTTGACCTTGACCTTGTCCAGCACCGTGCACGGCGCCACGCCCGACCACCACGTGAGTCTGACCTGCTTGCCGCGCGCGACGGGCGTGGCCTTGGTCCAGCGGACCTTGTGCACGTTGACGGCGTCGCCCGTGGGCTTGACCGGTTCGGGGCCCTTGGAGGGGCCGGTGGTGGGCGTGGGGGCGGTGGTGACCGGCGTCACGGCGTGCTCGACTGGCGCCTGCGGCGCCGGCAGGGCGGCCGGCGGCGATGTGGCACAACTCGTGGCGAGCACCAGAGATCCGGCGAGCAGAGTCGCTGTCGTCATTGTGCGCATATCCATAAGACGAAAAGGGCAGGTCCGCGGTTCATCGATATACCCAGGAAGCGGGCGGTTAGTGTGGTTCACGTGCTCCGTCAGGCAATGCTCGCCGTCTCCAAGAGCGAACGCGCCGAACGCGTCATCACCACATCGCCGCTGACCAGAGACGTGGTCAAGCGATACGTCGCCGACGACGTCGTCGACGTCATCGACGGGCTGACCCGCGAGGGCCTGCTCGTGACCGTCGACCACCTCGGCGAGGAGGTGACCGACAGGGCGCAGGCCGAGAGGGCCGTGCGCGAGTACCTGGCGCTCCTCGACCGGCTGCCGCCCGGCGGCGACGCATCGGTCAAGCTGACCGCGCTCGGCCTGCGGCTGTCGGAGCAGACCGCGCTGGACAACGCGGCCACCATCTGCGAGGCGGCCGCCGTCCGGGGGCTCACGGTCACGCTCGACGCCGAGGAGCACGACACGATCGGCGGGCTGCACTTCGTGCACGCCACGCTGCGCAAGGAGCATCCCGACGTCGGGATCGTGGTCCAGGCCTACCTCCCCGACGCGATCGAACGCTGCGAGAAGCTGGTCGGCGCCCGCGTACGGCTCTGCAAGGGCGCCTACACCGCCCCCGGCGCATACACCAGGCCGGCCGACATCGACCGCTCGTTCGTCCGCTGCCTCAGGATCCTCATGGCGGGCACCGGCTACCCCATGATCGCCACGCACGACCCCAGGCTGATCCAGATCGCCTCCACCCTGGCCGTGCTCGACGGCCGCGACGTCAACGGCTTCGAGTACCAGATGTTGTACGGCGTGCGCCCCGGCGAGCAGCACCGCCTGGCCGGTCTCGGCGGCCAGGTGCGCGTGTACGTCCCGTACGGCGCCGACTGGTACGCCTACCTCATGCGCCGCCTGGCCGAACGCCCGCGCAACCTGGCCTTCTTCCTCAGATCGCTGCTGTCGAGAGGCTAGTAGGCTGGGCCGGCGTCCGTTCCCCTGCGAGAGGTTTCGAGAGGCCGAGATGATCGCGATCCTGGGCACCGGCAAGATGGGCGAGGCCCTGCTGTCCGGGCTGCTGCGCGCCGGGTTCAAACCGGGCGACATCATGGCGACCACCCGCCGGCCCGAGCGGGCCCAGGCGCTGCGCGAGACCTACGGCGTGCGCACGGTCAGCAACGCCGAGGCGGCCAAGGCGGCCGACACCCTGATCCTGGCCGTCAAGCCCCAGGACATGGCGGCCCTGCTGGCCGAGATCGCCCCCTACGTCCCGGCCGACCGTCTGGTCATCACGGCGGCGGCCGGCATCACCACCGCGTTCGTGGAGCAGCGGCTCGGGGCCGACGTGCCCGTGGTCCGGGTCATGTCCAACACGCCGATCAGGTTCGACGAGGCGATGAGCGTGATCTCGGCGGGCGCGCACGCCGGCGAGGAGCACCTGAAGCACACCGAGGGCCTGCTCAAGCCGGTCGGCAAGGTGCTGCGCATCCCGGAGTCCCAGCAGGACGCCGCGACCGCGCTGTCCGGCAGCGGTCCCGCCTACTTCTTCTACCTGGTCGAGGCCATGGTCGACGCGGGCATCCTGCTCGGCATGCCGCGGGCCGCCGCGCTCGACATGGTCACCCAGTCGATCGTCGGCGCGGCCGTGATGCTGCGCGACTCCGGCGAGCACCCGGTGATCCTGCGCGAGGCCGTCACCTCGCCGGGCGGCACCACGATCGCGGCCATCGCCGAGCTGGAGCGCCACAGCGTGCGCGCCGCGTTCCTGGCCGCCATCGAGGCCGCCCGCGACCGGGGGCGCGAGCTCGCGTCGGGTTGACCGGCGGACCGGGAGGCCCTGCTCCTACGATGGGTCGGGTGACGATCCGTCGTGGCATCCCCCCGCTGCTCGTCCTCTTAGCCCTGGCCGGCTGCTCGTCGGAGGAGCCGGCGAACGTCCAGCTCGGTGAGGTCCGGCGGGCCCCGGTCACCGAGGTCGTCGAGGCCCCCGCCACGATCGGCGCGCGGGCGACGGCGACACTGCGCTCGCCCGCCCAGGGCACGATCGCCAGACTCTACGTACGCGACGGCGACCGCGTGCGCAAGGGCGAGACACTGGCCAGGATCAGCTCCCCGCAGGCCGAGGACCAGCTCGACCAGGCCCGCAAGGCGGCCAAGGGCATCCGGCCCGCGAGCCTCGCCCCCGTACGCCTGCCCTCCCTGGACACCGGGGTGTTCGACCGCCAGGTGGCCGCCCACTTCGCCAGGGCACGCAAGGAGGCGCGCAAGGTCAAGGACGCCACCGCCCGCAGGCAACTGCTGAACGCCATCGACCTCGCCCAGGCCCAGCACCGGGCGCAGTCCAGGGCCCTGGCCTCGATCACCGCCCAGCTCAACCGCTCGATCACCGGCGTGCTGTCGGGCATGACGAACGGGTTGTCCACGTCCATGGCCTCGCTCCAGGCGGCCTCGCGGACCCAGGCCAGGGCGGCGGTCAGAGCCGCGAAGGGCACGGTCGACTCCCTCACCATCAAGGCGCCGTTCGGCGGCGTGGTCACGCTGGGCAGGGCGTCCGGGGGCGGCGGGGGTACGGGCGGGCTCGGCGGCCTGCTCAGCCAGTTGCCCGGAGGGGCCCAGCAGCTGCCGTCGGTGCCGTCGGCGGGATCGGGGGCGGGCGGGCCGGTGGCGAAGGGCGTGCCGGTGTCGGCGGGCGACTCGATCGTCACCGTCACCGACGTCTCCGAGCTGACCCTCTCCGCCGACGTGGACGAGACGGACGTGCTCCTGGTCGAGAAGGGCACCAAGGCCGCGGTCGAGCTGGACGCGGTGCCGGGGGCGACGTACACGGCCCGGGTGACGGGCGTCGGCGTCACGCCCATGGAGGCCGGCACGGGCGGCGTCAGCTACCCGGTGAGCCTCACGCTGGGTCCCGGCGCCTTCGACGACGGCTCCGCGGCGCCCACCCCCAAACCGGGCATGAGCGCCGTCACCAGGCTGACCGTGCGCGAGTCGCCCTCCGCCGTCGCGGCCCCCGCCTCGGCCATCGTCACCAGCGGGCGCGACAGCGTGGTCTGGCTGGTCAGGAACGGCGTCGCCGAGCGCCGTACGGTCAAGCTCGGCGCGCAGGGCGACACAGTGGTGGAGGTGCTGAACGGGCTGTCCGTCGGCGATCGCATCGTCGTCAAGGGCGCCGACGCCGTACGGCCTGGGCAGTCGCTCCCATGATGGCCCCCACGGCTCCTCCAGTGACGGCCGCCGTCGAGGCCGTGGACGTCGTACGGCGCTACCAGCTCGACGGCGTGGCCGTGGAGGCGCTGCGCGGCGTGTCGCTGCGGATCGAGCACGGCGAGTTCGCCGCCGTCGTCGGGCCGTCGGGGTCGGGCAAGTCCACCCTCATGCACCTCCTGGGCTGCCTCGACCGGCCGACCTCCGGCGTGCTCAGGGTGGGCGGCGTGGAGGTGTCGCGGTTGTCGGAGTCGGAGCTGGCCGGGCTGCGGAACCGGACCATCGGGTTCGTCTTCCAGTCCTTTCACCTGATGGGACGTACGTCGGCGCTGGACAACGTGGCGCTGCCGCTGGTCTACCGGGGCGTCGGCCGGGCCGAGCGGCGTTCGCGGGCCGCCGCCGCGCTGGAGTCGGTGGGGCTCGGCCACCGCATGCGGCACCGGCCCTCCCAGATGTCGGGCGGCGAGCAGCAGCGGGTGGCCATCGCCAGGGCGCTCGTGGGGGAGCCCGAGGTGCTGCTGGCCGACGAGCCCACGGGCAACCTCGACACCCGCAACGGGGTCGAGGTCATGGCCATGCTCGACCGGCTCAACGAGGAGCGCGGGGTCGCCGTCGTCCTGGTCACCCACGAACCGGAGATCGCCGCCCACGCCCGCCGCCAGATCCACGTCCGCGACGGCCTCATCGAGCAGGACACGGTGTCGAGGCCATGAACACGCTCGAGGCGTTGTGGATGGCGATTGACGCGTTGCTGGTCAACCGGATGCGGAGTGTGCTGACCATGCTCGGCGTGATCATCGGCGTGCTGGCCGTGGTCATCCTGGTGGCGGTCGGCACGGGCGCCAAGGACGCGGTGGAGAAGGAGATCTCCGGCCTCGGCACGAACATCATCCTGGTCGTACCCGGCCGGCTCAGCCTGGGCGCGGCCCCGACGCAGAGCAAGCTCGGCCTCGACGACGTCGCCTACGTACGCCGCGTCGTCGGCGACCCCGGCAGGGTGACCGTCTCGCTCCAGTCGGGCGAGACCGTACGGGTGGGCCGGGTGGAGTCGTTCGTCACCGTCGTGGGCACCGACCAGAACCTGGTCAACATCTTCGACCGCCCTCTGGAGAAGGGCCGCCCGCTCAGCGAGACCGACGTGGTCACCCGCCGCCGGGTGGCCGTCCTGGGCTCGGAGGTGGCCGACAAGCTGTTCGGCGACCTCGACCCCATCGGGCGGCAGGTGACGATCTCCGGCGCCAGGTTCCGCGTGGTGGGCGTCTACGGCACGCTCGGCCAGACGTTCGGGCTCTCCCGCGACCAGGAGGTGCACATCCCGGTCACGACGGCCCAGCGCCTGCTGGGCATCGAGCGGATCAACGGGCTCGCGATCGGCGCGTCCGGCCCCGACGAGATCGACGCGCTGTCGGACAAGGTGACGGCCGCGCTGCGGGACAGGTACCCGGGCGAGCAGTTCTCCGGCGTCACCCAGACCGCGCTGCTCGGCACGATCGGGAACGTGCTGGGCATGCTCACCGGCGTGCTGGCCGCCATCGCGGGCATCTCGCTGCTGGTCGGCGGCGTGGGTGTGTCGAACATCATGCTGGTCAGCGTGCGCGAGCGCACCCGCGAGATCGGGCTGCGCAAGGCGCTGGGCGCCAGGCAGCGGGACGTCCTGGCGCAGTTCCTCATCGAGGCGGTGTTGCTGACCACGGTCGGCGGGGTGGCCGGCATCGTGCTCGGGGTGGGCGGCGCGCTCGCGATCAGGACGTTCACGCAGGTGCCCGCCTCGATCACGTGGTGGTCGATCGTGCTGGCCTTCGGGGTGTCGGCGGCGGTCGGGGTGTTCTTCGGCGTGGCGCCGGCGCGGAGGGCGGGCCGGCTCGATCCGGTCGTCGCGCTCCGCGCCGAGTGAGGGGTCAGGCGTCCCGCCGCTGCATGAGCACGGCGCCCGCGACCACGGCGACGGCGACCCAGAGCGCGTAGACGCCGAGCCCGCTCCACGGTCCCAGCGGGTTGCCGGGCTGGTCCAGCACGACTTCCATGCCGGCGTTGGTGGTGAAGTGGTCGGCGATGGTCTTGCCCCACTGGCCGGGCAGCACGCCGGTGAGCTGCGGCAGCACCAGCATCAGCGCGATGGCCGAGACGAGCGCGCCGGGCGTGTGCCGTACGAGGGTGCCGAGCCCCAGCCCGAACAGGCCGCAGACGGTGAGGTAGAGCCCGGCCCCGAGCACCGACTGGACCGCCGCGCCCATGTCGACCGAGGCCGGCCGGAGGATCGCCAGGCCGACGGCCACCGCGGCGGCCGCGGCGACCGTGCAGACGACCAGCGCCGTCACGGTGAACACCACGATCTTGCCGGCGAGCAGGCTCATCCGCCGCGGCACCGCCATCAGCGAGGTACGGATGCCGCCGGTGCGGTACTCGCTGGAGATCACCAGCACGCCCAGCGTGGCGATGGACAACGAGGCGAGCATCATGCCGGTGAGGCTGGTCATGACGGCGTCGTCACCGGGAATGGGCTGCCCGTCGGCCGTGGCCTTGGACGCGGCCGAGATGGCACCGCCGAGGCCGACCATGAGCAGGAAGGTGATGGTCAGCGTCCACACCGTCGAACGCACCGAACGGATCTTGGTCCACTCGGACCTCAGGATGTCTGTCATGACGAGTACTCCACACTGTCCTTGGTGAGCTCCATGTACGCCGCCTCCAGCGAGGGCTGCACGAACGTCAGCTCCTCCAGGGGGATCCCGGCCCGCGCGGTCAGGGTGCCGATCTCCAGCGTGCTCATCGCGGTGACCCGCAGGTGGTCATCCAGCAGGTCGCCCACCTTGACCAGGTCGGCGACCTCGGCCAGGCGCGGCGAGCGCACCCGTACGTAGCCCTGCGAGCTGCGCCCGATGAACTCCTGCACGCTCGTGTCGGCGATCAGCCGTCCCCTGCCGATCACGATCAGGTGGTCGGCCGTCTGCGCCATCTCGCTCATGAGGTGGCTGGAGACGAACACCGTGCGCCCCTCGGCGGCCAGTTTGCGCATGAACGTACGGATCCACAGGATCCCCTCGGGGTCGAGCCCGTTGACCGGCTCGTCGAAGAGCAGGATCTCGGGGTCGCCGAGCAACGCGGCCGCGATGCCGAGACGTTGCGACATGCCGAGCGAGAAGCCGCCGACCCGCCGCCGGGCCACCTCCCGCAGGCCGACGGCCTCCAGCACCTCGTTCACCCGGCTCGACGGGATGCCGTTGCTCTGGGCGATGGCCAGCAGGTGGTTGCGGGCGCTGCGGCCGCCGTGCACGGCCTTGGCGTCCAGCAGCGCGCCCACCTTGCGCAGCGGATGCCGATGCTCCCGGTACGGCCGCCCGTCCACCAGTACGGACCCGCCGGAGGGCCGGTCGAGCCCGAGGATCATCCGCATGGTCGTGGACTTGCCGGCGCCGTTGGGCCCGAGGAACCCCGTCACCTGACCGGGCTGGACGTCGAACGACAGGTCCGCGACGGCATGGGTCTCGCCGTAGCGCTTGCTCAGATTGGTTGCGCGAATCGCCGTCATGCACTCAAGCGTGCCGTCGGGGGGCCGCGTTCTCTTCGGCCATGAGGACGTTCTTGCCGGGCGCGGCCTGGGAGCCTGGTCCTAGTCTCCAGGTTTGATCAGCGCCGCCTCGTACGCGACGATCACCGCCTGTGCCCGGTCCCGGACGCCGATCTTGGCGAACAGGCTGGTCACGTGGTTCTTCACGGTCGAGGGGGAGACGGTCAGCTCGACGGCGATCTCGGTGTTCGACCGGCCTCTGGCGATCAGCACGAGGATCTCCCGCTCGCGCTCGGTCAGCGCGTCCAGCACGGGCGGCGCGGGCGCGGCCGGGGGCCTCGCGGCGCGGACGAACGTACCGATCAGCCGGGTCAGCAGGCGCGGCGCGACCGCCGACTCGCCCCGGTGCACGACACGTACGCCCTCGATCAGCTCCTCGGGGGAGACGTCCTTGGGCAGGAAACCGTCGGCGCCCGCCCTGAGCGCCGCGACCACGTTCTCGTCCAGGTCGAACGTGCTCAGCGCGAGCACCCGCACGCCCGGCAGCTCCGAGGTGATCAGCTCGGTCGCCCGTACGCCGTCGAGCCCCGGCATGTGCAGGTCCATCAGCACCACGTCGGGCCGCAGCCGCCGGCTCAGCTCGACGGCCTGCTCGCCGTCGGCGGCCTCGCCCACCACCGACAGGTCGGGCTGCGCGTCGAGCATCAGCCTGAACCCCTTGCGCACCAGCTCGTGGTCGTCGACCAGCAGCACTGTGATCATGATGCCTCCAAGGGGATGCGGGCGTGCACCCGGAATCCTCCCCCGGGACGCGGGCCGGTCGAAAGCTGGCCGCCGCACAGCGCGACCCGTTCGGCCATGCCGCCCAGCCCGAACCCGGGCGCGCCTCCCGGCTGCGGCACCCCGTCGTCGAGCACCTCGACCTCGACCGCCTCGGGCTCGTAGGCCAGGCGCACGCTGGCGCGGGCGCCGGCCGCGTGCTTGCGGGTGTTGGTGAGCGCCTCCTGCACGATCCGGTAGACGGCGTGGTCCACGGCCGAGGGCAGCGGCACGGGCTCGCCCGTCACGGTCAGGCCGGCGGGCAGCCCGGCGCTCCTGGCCTCGCCGATGAGCGCGGGCAGGCGGTCGGCCCCCACGCCGGTCGCGGCGTCCGGGCCGTCGTTGCCGTCGGCCCGCAGCACGTGCAGCAGCCGGCGCATCTCCGACATCGCCTGGCGGGCGGTCTGCTGGGCGCTCTCCAATGCCTCGCGGGGGACCTCCTGCTCGGGCGCGAGCGTGGCCCGCGCGCCGCCGACCAGGGCGTTGATCACCGTGATGTGGTGCGCGACGACGTCGTGCAGCTCCCGCGCGATGCGCCGCCGCTCAGCCTGTACGGCGGCGTCGGCGGCCTCGCGCCTGCCGCGTTCGTTCAGCTCGGCCCTGGCCTTGACCAGCGCGCCGACCCCCACCGGGATCGCGACGACGAACCCGCCGGCCAGGAACTGGCCGACGCCCGGCCCGGTGATCTCCATGACCGTGCCGTAGGCGGTGATCCCGGCGACCGCCATGAACAGCGTGGGACGGCCGGAGGAGTAGCGGATCAGGCTGTAGAAGGCGATGGCCTCCGGGAGGGTGGCCGATGTCACAAGGCCGGCCGCGATGCCGGCCACGTCGAGCACCGTGACGGCCCCGGCCACGAGCAGCGGCCGGCTCCTGCGGGCCAGCAGCATCACGCTGGTCAGCAGGAAATGCGCCGAGCCCAGCGCCTCGGAGACCCCGGTCTGGAGGAACGTCACGACCATTCCGAAGACCGAGAACAGGGCGAGCACGACGACGATCGTGGTGTCGAAAACCCGGGGGCGTCGGAAGAAATGCCAGAGTCTGCGAAGGGGTCGCGCCAAGCGCACGCTAAAACACTAAGTCACGAAAATTCTGAAATGGCCGAGGCGGCCGTGTCGATCACCCGGGCTACAGCCGGACGAGGGCGCTGCGGTAACGTCGGCGCAAGGTGAGGGAGCGCGCGGAGGGCGGGGCATGAGCCGAACGGCACGGGTCATCTGGGACGACGCTCTCACCTCCTACAATTTCGGCCCAAGTCACCCACTGGCGCCCATCAGGGTCGAGCTGACCATCGCGCTCGCCCGCGCGCTCGGCGTGCTCGACGAGGTCGAGCTGACCGGCTGCGCGCCCGCCGGCGACGACGAGCTGGCCTTGGTACACGACCGCGGCTACATCGAGGCGGTCAAGGGCGTCTCGGTCGCCGGGGCGCCCGACCTGCGGGCCGGGCTCGGCACCACCGACAATCCCGCGTTCAAGGGCGTGCACGAGGCGTCCGCGCTGATCGCCGGGGCGTCCCTGGCGGCGGCGCGCGCGGTCTGGGAGGGCGCGGCCGAGCACGCGGTCAACGTCGCGGGCGGGCTCCACCACGCCATGCCGGCCGCGGCCAGCGGTTTCTGCGTCTACAACGACCCCGCCCTGGCCATCGCGTGGCTGCTGGAGCAGGGGGCCCGGCGGGTGGCGTACGTGGACGTCGACGTGCACCACGGCGACGGCGTGCAGGCAGTCTTCTACGACGACCCCCGCGTGCTGACGATCAGCCTGCACGAGAGCCCGCGCACGTTGTTCCCCGGCACCGGCTTCCCGCACGAGACCGGCGCCGAGGGCACGGCCGTCAACGTGGCGCTGCCGGCCGGCTGCGGCGACTCCGGCTGGCTGCGCGCCTTCCACGCGGTCGTGCCGCCGCTGCTGCGCGAGTTCGACCCGGAGATCCTGGTCACCCAGCACGGCTGCGACAGCCACGCGCTCGACCCGCTCGCCAACCTGATGCTCAGCATCGACGGCCAGCGCACCGCGTACGCCGCCCTGCACGAGCTCGCGCACGAGACGGCGGGCGGCCGGTGGATCGCGACCGGCGGCGGCGGTTACGAGCTGGTCCAGGTCGTGCCGCGCATCTGGACGCACCTCATCGCCGAGCTCTCCGGCCATCCGGTCGACCCGGCCACGCCCACCCCCGAAGGCTGGCGCCAGTACGTCAGGGAACGTACGGGCGAGGCGCCCCCGCTGACCATGACCGACGGCCGCAATCCGGAATTTCGCGACATCTCCGGCGGTTATGACCCAGCGGATCCCATCGACCGTGCGATCATGGCGACCCGGAACGCGGTGTTCCCCCTCCACGGCCTCGATCCCATGCCCTGACGACGCTTGCCGTCCTCCACGCCCCTGATGAGGAAGACCTGTGCTGAGCCGTGACGAACTCCGCCGACACCTGATCCAGACCCGCATCGCCGGTGACGTCGCGACCTCCCGCGAGAACAACCTCGACCACTACAGCTCGCTGGCCAACCGCGACCCCCACTACATGCTCGGCCTGACGTTCGAGCAGCCGTGGTCGTACCGGGACGTCCTCGACCTGATGGCCAAGGCGGCGGGCGTGGTCGCCGATCCCGGCCACCGCCGGGGCCAGGACACCATCGACCCCGACCTGACCATCGACGCGATCGACGCCATGGCCGAGCGCGTCGCGGCCGTGTTGTCGCGGCCGGCCCCGCGTGTGTTGTTCGCCACCGGGCACCCGACCGGACTGCTCGCCGTGCACCTGCCGCTGGCCAGGTTCGCCGTCGAGCGCGGCGCGACCCTGCTCACCCCGGCCGAGGGCTGGACGTACGCCGGATCGGGCTTCGGCCGCCCGCGCCGCGTCCGCTACCTCCAGGACGTCGCCATGCTCGACGACCGCGGCGGTTTCGTGCACACCCACGACCCGGCCCCGATGCGGCACATGCTCGACGAGCTCGACGAGGCCGACGGCGGCCTGCCCGACCTCGTGGTCGCCGACCACGGCTGGGCGGGAGCGGCGGGCGAGGCCGGCGTGCCGACGGTGGCCTTCGCCGACAGCAACGACCCCGGGCTCTTCCTCGGCGAGGCCGAAGGAAAGATCGACGTGGTCGTGCCACTGGACGACAATGTGCTACCCCGCTATTACGCTCCGCTCACCGAGCGTTTGGTCACTCTGGTCTCACGAGCCCTTTGAGTCGAATACGGCCCTCCGCATACCGTCTTTTCGCGCCTGCATTCCAAGGGGCTCGCTGTCCCATTGCCAACTTTTGACTGGGCTTGGGCGACTCTTATGTGTGGCAACTTGGACAGTTCCAACGTCCAGGCGAGGTGCTCAGCCCGGCTGCTAACCAGCGATTTCGTTGGTTCGGCTGACAGGTGGCTCCGCGGACTGAGAAAATAGGGGGTTTGCGCACCCGGAGTCCCGACTTACGCTGACGGCAGTACACGTGCGTGAGCAATGGCACCAGTGGGGATAACCCGGAAACACGTGCGGAAGAGGCGTCCGATGGGTGCAGGCGAAAGACCTCTCAGCGAGGTGAAGTTCCTGACCGTGGCTGAAGTGGCGACGGTCATGAGGGTGTCCAAGATGACGGTGTACCGGCTCGTCCACTCAGGTGAGCTGCCGGCCATCCGAGTAGGCCGGTCGTTCAGAGTGCCCGAGCAGGCGGTCCACGACTATCTGCGGGAGGCCTACATCGAGGCAGGTTGAAGTAGCGGCGCGCCCGAACGCGCCGTGAATTCAGTCGCGGGAGATGCCCGGCCGGCGCACCAAACGGCCGGGCTCTCACCCCCCAAGGGGCGATCTACCTCGGATCGCCGGTAGTCTGTCACCCGGTGTGCGCTCGCACATCGATTCAGACTTGCTATCAGTACCTGGGGGTCCCGTGGGCTCTGTGATCAAGAAGCGCCGCAAGCGGATGGCCAAGAAGAAGCACCGCAAGCTGCTCAAGAAGACGCGCATCCAGCGGCGCAACAAGAAGTAACCGACGCAGCTGCGAGGCGCTGATGACCCACACCGTGCTTGTCACCGGGGTCTCGCGCCACATAGGCGCCCGGCTGGCGAGCGTCCTCGCGGCTGACCCGGAGATCAGCCGCGTCATTGGAGTGGACACCGTGCCGCCCCCCTCGTTGACGCGGGACGGCGGCATCACTCTGGGCCGGACGGAGTTCGTCCGGGTCGATCTGCGCAGCCCCGACATCGCCGAGGTGATCGCGGCCGCGGACATCGACACCGTTGTGCACATGAGCCTGGTCAGCGCTCCGTCCAAGGGCGACGGCAGGGCTGCCATGAAGGAGCACAACGTCATAGGCACCATGCAACTGCTCGGTGCCTGCCAGCGGTCGGCGACCGTGCGGCGCGTGGTGGTGCGCTCCACCACCGCCGTCTACGGCTCGTCCGCGCGCGATCCCGCGGTGTTCACCGAGGACCTGGAGGCGCACGAGGGCCCCAGCCACGGCTACGCCAAGGACGCGGCCGAGGTCGAGGGCTACGTGCGTGGTTTCGCGCGCCGCCGGCCCGACGTGACGGTGTCGCTGCTGCGCTTCGCCAACTTCATGGGTCCGGGCGTCGACTCGCCGCTCACCCGATACTTCATCCAGCCCGTCCTGCCGACCGTGTTCGGCTTCGACCCGCGGCTGCAGTTCGTCCACGAGGACGACGCGGTCGAGGTGTTGCGCAGGATGGCGACCGAAGACCACCCCGGCACGTTCAACGTGGCCGGGGCAGGCGTGTTGCTGCTCTCGCAGTGCGCGCGCCGGGCCGGTCGGGCGTCGCTGCCGCTGTTCTCGCCGGTCTTCCGCGCGCTCGGCAACACCGTGCGCCGCGCCGGTCTCGTCGAGTACTCGCCCGAGCAACTGCGGCTGATGAGCCACGGCCGGGTCGTCGACACCGGCAGGCTGGAGGCCGAGCTCGGCTGGAAACCCAAGTTCACCACCGCGGCGGCCTTCGACGACTTCCTGCGCGCGCGGGGTATGCACCCTCTCGGAGGTACGCGTCCATGAGCGTCCCGTACGAAGAGGAGGGCCGGGTGATCCCCATCAGCGCCGCGCCCTCGTACGAGGAGCCCGACCCGCTGGCCCGGCTGCTGGCCTTCGTCCGCCGGCGCATCACCGGCGACTACGAGGTCGACGAGTTCGGCTACGACCCCGAGCTGACCGACAAGGTGCTCCTTGAGCTGATCAGGCCGCTCTACCACCGCTGGTTCAGGGTGGAGACGGCCGAGCTGAAGAACGTGCCCGCCGACGGCGGCGCGCTGGTGGTGGCCAACCACTCGGGCACCCTGCCGATCGACGCGCTCATGATGCAGGTCGCGCTGCACGACGAGGCGGGCCGGGCCGTCCGCCTGCTCGGGGCCGACCTGGTCTACCAGCTCCCGCTGCTCGGCCACCTGTCCCGCAAGACCGGCCACACGCTGGCCTGCCCCGAGGACGCAGACCGGCTGCTGCGCAAGGGCGAGCTGGTCGGCGTGTTCCCCGAGGGGTTCAAGGGCGTCGGCAAGCCGTTCTCCGAGCGCTACAAGCTCCAGAGGTTCGGCCGGGGCGGGTTCGTGGCCTCCGCGATCCGCGCGGGTGTGCCGATCGTGCCCACGGCCATCGTCGGGGCCGAGGAGATCTATCCGAAGATCGGCGACCTGAAGTTCCTGGCCCGCATCCTCGGTGTCCCCTACCTGCCGATCACGCCGTTCTTCCCGCTGCTCGGGCCGCTCGGGCTGGTGCCGCTGCCGTCCAAGTGGATGATCGAGTTCGGCGAGCCGATCCGCACCGACGAGTACGAGCCCTCGGCGGCCGACGACCCCATGCTGGTGTTCAACCTGACCGACCACGTGCGCGAGGTCATCCAGCAGATGCTCAACGAGTTGCGGCTGCGCAGGGGGCCGGCGTTCCCGCCGTTCCTGTGAGTGCAACCGGGTGGGCGGGTCCGGTGTTCTCCGGGTGTCATCACTGAACACCCGAGAGGAACCTCTTCGATGGATCTCCAGCTTTCCGGCCGCGTGGCGGTCGTCACCGGCGCGTCCAAGGGCATCGGCCTGGCCGTCGCGCGCACCCTGGCGGAGGAGGGGGCGCACGTCGTGGCGGCCTCGCGTACCGCGCCGGACGCCAAGGTGACGCACGTCGCGGTCGACCTGATGGACCCGCAGGCGCCCGAGCGGGTGATCGCCCGCGCCGTCGAGGAGTTCGGCGGGGTGGACATCCTGGTCAACAACGCCGGCGGCCCGCCGCCCGGGGTGACGCTGCCGAGGGTCGGGTTCATGGCCCCTGGCGACGACGACTGGCAGGCCATGTTCGAGTTCAACCTGTTCGCGGCCGTACGGATGATCCGCGCGGCGGTGCCCGTCATGCTGGGACGCGGCGGCGGCTCGATCGTGAACATCTCCTCCGGCTCGGCCCGCCAGCCCGGCGCCATGAACGTCGACTACGGCGCCGCCAAGGCCGCCATGAACCACGTGAGCAAGGCCGTCTCCGAGGAGTACGGCCCGCAGGGCGTCCGGGTGAACACGATCTCGCCCGGCCCGGTGCTCACCGACTGGTGGACCAAGGACGGCGGCGCCGCCGACGTCATCGCCGGGATGGCCGGGGCGTCGAAGGCGGACGTCATCGCCCAGGTCGCGCCCGGCATGATGAAGCTGGCCACCGGCCGCTTGGTCGACCCGCAGGAGATCGCCGACATGGTCGCCCTGCTGGTCTCGCCGCGCTCCGGCAGCACGACCGGCGCCGACATCGCCGTTGACGGAGGCTTCCTCAAGGAGATCTGAACCCTCCCGGCGGGTTGTGGCAAGACATCCGTGACCGATTCCCCACAGAAGGGCGGAGATGATCACGCAACCCGCCACCAGGGGCGCGGACTCGGAGCTGGTGAACGCCTCCTGGACGGATCCGGAGGCGTTCGCCGTGCTGTTCGACCGCTACTCCGCCATGCTCTACAGGTACGTCTCCAAACGCCTCGGCCCCGAGCCCGCCGAGGACCTCGTGGGCGAGACGTTCCTCGTCGCCTTCTCCCGTAGGAAGAGCTACGACCTGGCCTACCCTGACGCCAGGCCGTGGCTCTTCGGCATTCTCACCAAGCTCATCTCCCGCCACCACCGCAAGGAGGCGGCGCGTTACCGGGCGCTCCTGCGTGCCCCCGTCGACCATGACGTGGAGTCGCCCGCCGACCGCGTCGCGGCCGGGGTCACCGCGCAGGCAGCCCGTCCCCGGCTGGCGGGCGCCCTGGCCGCGCTGCCCGCCAAGGACCGGGACGTCCTGCTGCTGATCGCCTGGGGCGACCTCACGTACGAAGAGGTCGCCCAGGCGCTCGGCATCCCGATCGGAACCGTGCGCTCCCGCCTCAACAGGGGCAGGCGGAAGGTGCGGGCCGCGCTCGGCGACACCAACCCCATGCTGGAGGAGGAGTGACCATGGACGACCTGAGGATGCTCCGCGACCTCGGCGGGGCGCTGGAGCACGAGCCGCCCGCGACGCTCGTCCGTCAGCGCGAACGCCTGCTGCGGGACCGCCCGCGCCGCAGGTGGACGGGCTGGTGGATGGCCGGCCTGGTCGCCGTGGGCACGGCCGCGGCCGTCGCCGTACCGACCCTGCTGGTCAACGGCAACACCGTTGCCGCGCCGTCGGCGGGCGCCCGGCCGGTCGACATGAGCGGCGCCCGCAACATCCTGGTGATCGGCTCGGACACCCGCGGCGGCCCCGGGAACGCCCGGTACGGCCCCGCCACGGCCAGGAGCGCCGACAAGGGCGGCAAGCGGTCCGACACCATCTTGCTCGTGCACGTCCCGGCCGACCGCGGCCAGGTCGTCGGGGTCAGCGTGCCGCGCGACTCGCTCGTGGAGATCCCATCTTGCGGGTCGTCGCCGGCCAGGAAGGACATGATCAACTCGGCGTACAACACCGGGGGAGCGGCCTGCCTGCGGAAGACGCTGGAGAAGCTGACCGACGTCCGCATCGACCACACGGTCGAGGTCGACTTCACCGGCTTCAAGGGCATGGTGGACGCGCTCGGCGGCGTGGAGATCACGCTCAGGACGCCCGTGAACGACGAGGCGTCGAAGCTGAAGCTGCCCGCGGGCAAGAGCATGCTCAACGGCGAGAGCGCCCTCGGCTACGCGCGCCTGCGCCGCTACGGCGACGGTTCGGACGTCCAGCGGATCAAGCGGCAGCAGATCCTGCTGATGGCCATGCTGAAGAAGGCGAAGAGCGTCGCCGCCGACCCGGTCAAGGTACGCGGCTTCCTCCGCGCGGTCAGCGCGTCGGTCAAGACGGACCTCAGTCTGGAGTCGATGGTCGAGCTGGCCGTCGGCATGTCCAAGACGCGGGTGTCGTTGGTCACCGTGCCGTGGCAGCCGGCCCGGGAGGATCCGAACCGGCTCACCTGGAAGCAGCCGGAGGCCCGGAAGTTGTTCGAACGCCTGCGATAGCACTATTGGACGAATCGTCCTATAGTCGGCGGCATGGGCTCAAGTCGTCAGGCGTTCGCGCTCGGCCTGCTCGCCGGGGCCGCCGCCGGATCGGCCAGGCGCCGGACACGGGTCGCCGGGCGCGGGACTGAGGGCGGGGCTGCGGGCGGGGCGCAGTCCGTCGAGCGCCTGGGTGGCCACCATGCCGCCTCCCATGCCGCCTCCCTGGCCGTCGAGACCGACGACGGCGTGCGACTGGCCGTGGACGTCGAGGAGCCGTCCACACCGGTGCGGCACGCCGTCGTCCTCGCGCACGGATGGGTGCTCAACCGGCATTCCTGGCACTACCAGCGGGCCGCCCTGAGCGGGGAGGCCCTGGTGGTCGCCTATGACCAGCGCGGCCACGGGGCCTCCACCGCCGGGCCGTACTCCGCGTGCACGATCGACCGGCTCGGCGCGGACCTGCACGCCGTCATCGAGGCCGCCGTGCCGCCCGGCCTGCCCGTGGTGCTCGCCGGCCATTCGATGGGCGGCATGACGGTGATGGCGCTGGCCGCGTCCAGGCCCGAGCTGTTCGGCACGAGGATCGCGGGCGTCGCGCTGCTCGGCACGTCGGCGGGGCGGCTGGCGGAGGGCACCTTCGGGTTGCCGGGGGCGCTCGGGCGGGCCGTGCCCAGGGTCACGCCGCTGGTGCTGGACCGGCTGAGGGCCCGGGCGGCGCCGGCGGACCGGAGCAGGGCGCCCAGTGTGCGGGCCAACCGGCCGGTCACCCGTGCGCTCAGGGCGTGGGTCAACCGGCCGGTCACCCGTGCGCTCAGGGCGTGGGTCAACCGGCCGGTCACCCGTGCGCTCAGGGCGTGGGTCAACCGGCCGGTCACCCGCTTCACCGCGTTCGGGCCGGGGGCGCGGGCGGACCACGTGCGCTTCGTCAACGCGATGGTCGCCGCCACGCCGGCCGAGGTGATGGCCGGCTTCTTCCACGGCATGATGGCCCACGACAAGCTCGCCGCGCTGGAGGCGTTGCGCGAGGTGGAGACGGTGGTGCTGGTGGGGGCGCGCGACCGGCTCACGCCGGTGGCGCACGCCCGCAGGATCGCCGGGGCGCTGCCGGGGGCCCGGCTCGTGGTGATCCCGGGAGCCGGTCACATGATCGGCCTGGAACGCCCGGAGACGGTCAACCGCGAACTGCTCGGTCTGCTCCGCCGCGCCGTACCGTGACCCGGTGGCGCGGGCGCAGGGCTCATTGGGAGCGGTAGTGCCTGCGCAGGGCGATGCCCGCGGCGACGCCGCCCGCGATCGCGCCGACCCCGGCCGCGATCGGCAGGGCCGTCATCGTGGCCTTGCGGCCGGTACGGAAGTCCTTGATCGGCCAGTCGTGTTTCCTGGCGTGCTCGCGCAGCTCGCTGTCGGGGTTGATCGCCACCGCCTGCCCGACCAGCGACAACATCGGCAGGTCGTTGGCGGAGTCGCTGTAGGCCGTGCAGCGGGTCAGGTCGAGCCCCTCGCGACGGGCCAGCGCGCGCACCGCCTCGGCCTTGGCCGGGCCGTGGAGCAGGTCGCCCACCAGGTGGCCGGTGTAGACGCCGTCGGCGGTCTCGGCGACCGTGCCGAGCGCGCCGGTGAGGCCGAGCCGCTGGGCGATGACCCGGGCCAGCTCGACGGGCGTGGCGGTGACGAGCCAGACCCGCTGGCCGGCGTCGAGGTGGCTCTGCGCGAGCGCGCGCGTGCCGCCCCAGATGCGGTCGGCCATCACCTCGTCGTAGATCTCCTCGCCGAGGCGTACGACGTCGTCGACCTTGGCGCCCGCGACGAAGGCGAGCGCGGTCTCCCTGGCCACCGCGATGTGCTCGGGGTTCTCGTTGCCGCGCAGCCGGAACACGGCCTGGCCCACGGCGAACTTCAGCAGGTCGGACGTGGTGAACATGCCGCGCGTGGCCAGGCCCCTGGCGAAGTGGTAGATGGACGCGCCGCGCATCATGGTGTTGTCGACGTCGAAGAAGGCCGCCGCCTCCGGATCCGGCTCGACCGGCGCGACGGTGACCGCCGCCCGCGCCGCGGCCTCGCCGGCGGCCTCGGCCTCAACCTCGTGTCGTCGTCGCATTAGCCGCCACATGCGCCTCAGCTTACCTAGCCCGGTGCCACGAGCCCTTCGATGTAGTCGAGGTAGCCGGCGGCCTGTCCCTTCTGGGCCTCGTTGAGCTGTTCCAACATCGGCTCGACCACGTCCCGCTGCTTCTGGGCGAACTTCTTGATCTTCGAGGAGCGGGGCTGCGTACGGGTCAGCCGGCTGATGCCGGAGCGGGTGGAGTCCTCCATGTCCTTGAGCGTCTCGCTGACCAGCGGGCTGTCCGTGGACGAGCCCAGCAGGCTGGCGACCTCCTTGGCGCGTGTCTCGGCCGAGGCCAGCTCGCGCTCGCCGCGTTCGGCGTCGTCGGTGCTCAGGTGCACGAGCGTGCTCTCCGCGGCCCGCTTGAGCGGGTACAGCGTGTCGCCCGGGACCGCCCGGTAGGTGGCGAAGGCCGAGATCATCATGGCCCCCGCCAGCCCGAGCGTGGCGAGCTGGGACAGCAGCGGACGGCGTGGGCGGCGTACGGCGGGCCGGGCGTGCCGCGGCGTGCTCTCCTGCTCGTCGGGGGCCTCCAGCAGCAGGCGGCCGGAGACGAGGTCCTCGCGCAGGCGCTCGCGGAAGGCCGGCTCGGGGCCGCGGCCCATGGGCAGGCTCCGCAGCTCCGTGAGACGCTCGATGACGAGCTCTCGCCGCCTGCGTGCCCTACTCATGACAGCTCCCTGAGGGATCCACACGTGACAACTGGCCTAACGAGGTGCGGATGGGGGAGGTTACGCCAGGTCGTGCTTGAGCGCCCTGGCGAGCGTTCGAATGGCCCGAAACTGCAGCGCTTTGATCGCTCCACTCTTCTTCCCCATGATCAACGCGGTTTCCGCGAGCGAGAGGCCGTGCAGGAAGCGCAGCACCACGCATTCCTGCTGGTCGGGATTGAGATCGCGGACGGCGCGCAGCACCCGGTCGTTGATGATGGCCGTGACCACCGCGTTCTCGGGGATGTGCGAGCCTTCGAGTGGAACGTCGATCAGCTCTCCCGTCGGGACCTCCAATCGGTAGCGGCCGGACTTGAAGTGGTCGGCGACCAGGTTCCGGGCGATGGTGACGAGCCAGGCGCCGAAGTCGCGGCCCTGCCAGGTGAAGTCGCCGATCCGGCGCAGGGCGCGCAGGAAGGTCTCGCTCGTGAGGTCCTCGGCGAGCTGGTGGGAGCCGACGCGGAAGTAGATGTAGCGGTAGACCAGATCCACATAACGGTCATAGAGCGTGCCAAAGGAGTCCGTACATCCGTTCTTGGCGTGCAGCACCAGCGTACGGATGTCGTCCGGCACTTCTTCGCGCACGGCAAGCTCGCCCGTCCGGGCAGGTCCAGCGACCGCTGGAGCAAGCAGCCCGGCGAACGGCCACGAATCAGGCATCCGGTATCCCTAGGGGTAAGGGGTGCGGCGTGCTCGAATACTCTAGAAATCAACTCGAATTTTCACAATCCGCAGCCTGCTGGCATGGCTACGAGTAATCGCCCTATACCGTATAGGCGCATACCCCACAGCCTGCGGCGAAGCCCCTCGTGGAGCGCCTGTTTTCTCTTCGGCTACCGGCCGGGAGGCATCGTCCGGCAGCATTGGAGTCACCATGGAGATCCTCGTTGCTGTCATAGCTCTTGCCGGTGCGCTCCTCGCCGCCGTCGCGACCGGCGCCCTGATCCGGCGCCTGCGCGACGAGCCGGAGGGGTGGTTGATCGCCTGGACCGTTTCAGCAGGGGCGCTGTGCCTGTCGCTGGTCGTGATCGGCATCGGCCACTTCCTGGGCTTCGGGCCGGTCACGTTCCGGATCTACCAGGTGACCGGATCGCTGCTCGCGCCGCTCTGGCTGGCCGTGGGCCTGATCCAGCTCCTGGCGGACAAGGCGCCGCCGAGGTTCCTCGCATGGTTGTTCGGCATCGCGCTCACCATCGTCTCCGGCGCGATCCTCTTCTTCGACCCGCTCAGGTCCACCGACCTGGGCAAGACGCTGCCGTCCGGGTCGGCGCTCTGGGGGCTCATCCCCGACTACCTGCTGATCGGCGTGCACGCGATCGACGTGCTCGTCCTGCTGGCGTGCGTGGTGGTGGCCGCGCTGAAGTGGCGCAGCGGCGACGAGTACGACACCGACAACCTGCACGCGGTCCTCGTCATCGCGCCGTCGAGCGTCGCCCTGGTGGGCGCCATGCGGTTCGCGGTGCCGCCGCTGTTCACCACGGCGCTGCTCGCGGTGGCCGCGGCGGCGATCTGGTACACCGTGCTGCGCCCGCTGGCGCCGTACGAGGACGACGACGAGGACGAGATGGAGGCGCCGGAGGAGGACCGGGAGCGCCGGCCGGGGCGCAGGGCCGCGCCTGAGCCCGTACCGGCCGCCGAGCCGCCTCCCGTGGCGCCGCCGCGCCGCTCGCCCGGCCTGGGCGATCTGGTGGCCGAGTACCGGGCGGGCGACCAGCAGGTCGACTACGCCGCCCGCATGACGGGCCCGCCCGAGTCCGGCCCCGCGACCGGCTACATCATGAACGGCGCCCCGCCCCCGCGCATGGACACCTCCCCGCGCATGGAGGCCGCGCCCCAGCGGCCCGACTACTCGATGCCCGGCACCGGCGTGGCCTACCCGGGCGCCGAGCTGTTCAGCCCGTCCCAGCCGCAGCAGGCCGGCGGCAGGCCCTCACCCAACATCTACGGCCTGCTCACCGTCTTCACGATCATGGACGGCGCGGGCGAGGCGTTCGACCGCCTGGCCGAGGCCACGGTCGAGGCCGTACGCCGCGGCGAGCCCGACACGCTCGTCTACGCCTGTCACGCCGTCAAGTCGGCCCCCCTGCAGCGCATCGTCTACGAGCTCTACCGGGACGAGGTGGCCTACCGCGACCACCAGCGCCAGCCGCACGTCGAACGTTTCCTCAACGAGCGTCAGGCGATGGTCCTTGCCACCAACGTCATCGAGCTCAACGTCAACGCCGCGAAGGTGGTGCCCCTGCCCACGGTGATGTTCTAGGAGGCCAGCGCGGCGCGCAGGCGGGTCTCGTCGACCCGCCAGAAGTCGTGCTGCACGCCGTCGATCAGCGTCACCGGGATCATCTCCCAGTACTTCTCCTTGAGCTCCTCGGAGGAGTCGATGCTGACCTCCTCCCAAGGCACCCCCAGCTCTCCGGCCACCCGGGCGATGACCGTACGGGCGTCGTCGCAGAGGTGGCAGCCGGGCTTGCCGAGCAAGGTGATGCGATGCATACCCCCCACGGTAGCGCCCCCTACTTTGTGCATCGGTTCACAAAGGGATTAACCTGAAAGACGGTTCTAATCCGTTCACGCGGCCCCCAAGCCGCCCGTTCCCTGGAGCTCCGGCACGTGAAGAGCCCGTCCCAGTCCCGTGACCGCGGCATCCCCGAGGCGACGGTCGCCAGGCTTCCGTTGTACCTGCGGGCGCTGCACGGGATGGCGGAGCGCGGCATCGCGACCGTGAGCTCGGAGGACCTGG
Organism: Nonomuraea spiralis; assembly: GCF_014648435.1. Classification (GTDB taxonomy): domain Bacteria; phylum Actinomycetota; class Actinomycetes; order Streptosporangiales; family Streptosporangiaceae; genus Nonomuraea; species Nonomuraea spiralis. The sequence goes on along the minus strand of NZ_BMRC01000004.1, from coordinate 41,677 downwards.
CCGTGGCCGCCGGCGTGAACTCGGCCAAGCTCCGCAAGGACCTTTCGCACCTCGGCTCGTACGGCACCCGCGGCGTAGGCTACGAGGTGGAGTACCTCGTCTACCAGATCTCCCGCGAACTCGGCCTGACCCAGGACTGGGCGGTCGCGATCGTCGGAGTCGGCAACCTCGGCCGCGCCCTCGCCAACTACGGCGGTTTCGTCTCCAGGGGCTTCCGCGTGGCCGCCCTCGTGGATGCCGACCCCGAAGTCGTGGGCGACACCATAGCGGGGTTGAATGTTGAGCACATCGACGAACTGGAAGCCGTCATCAAGCGGCGTGGAGTCTCGATCGTGGTTCTGGCGACACCGGCGGCAGCGGCACAGGAAGTGTGCGATCGTGTTGTCGCCGTGGGCGTGACCAGCATCCTGAACTTCGCCCCAGTCGTCCTCTCCGTTCCGGACACGGTCGACGTCCGGAAGGTCGACCTTTCAATCGAACTGCAGATTCTCGCGTTCCACGAGCAACGCAAAGCTGGGGGGCCACTCATGGCGGTGGACGGTCAATGAGTGTTCTGGCGATCGGACTCAGCCACCGGACCGCTCCGGTGGCTCTTCTAGAACGTGTCTCGGTGACCGGTGACGCACTCGTCAAGCTGCTGCACGACGTGCAGCAGGACGCCAGCGTCGCGGAGGCCATGGTGATCTCGACCTGCAACAGGGTCGAGATCTACGTCACGGTCGACCGCTTCCACGCCGCGGTCACCTCGATCAGCGGGCTGCTGGCCGTTCACTCCGGCGTGCCGGTCGACGAGCTGACCCCGCATCTCTACCTGCACTACGAGGAGCGGGCCGTCGAGCACCTGTTCTCGATGGTGTGCGGCCTCGACTCCATGGTCGTCGGCGAGGGCCAGATCCTGGGCCAGGTCCGCCAGGCGCTCAAGCTCGCCCAGAAGCACGGCACGGTCGGCGCGACCCTCAACGAGCTGACGCAGCAGGCGCTGCGCGTCGGCAAGCGCGCCCACACCGACACCGGCATCGACCAGGCCGGCGCCTCGCTCGTCTCGGCGGGCCTCGCGCTGGCCGGCGAGCTGGCCGGGCGGCGGGCGCTGGTGGTGGGCGCGGGCTCGATGAGCTCGCTGGCCGCCATCACGCTCCAGCGCGCCGGGGTCACCGACATCGTCGTGGCCAACCGCACGTACGAGCGGGGGGCGCGGCTGGCCGCGTCCGTCGGCGGGCGCGCGGTCGGGTTCTCCGCCGTACGCGAGGAACTGGCCGGAGCCAACATCGTGATCACCTGCACCGGCGCGGGGCGGCACGTCATCACCCCGGATATGCTGGGCGGGCCCGCGTTCCTGCTGGACCTGGCGCTGCCGCACGACATCGACCCGGCCGTGCGCCAGGTGCCCGGTGTCACGCTGGTCGACCTGGAGACGATCCAGGAGTCCGGCATCGGCTCGCGCGGCGGCGACGCCGTCGAGTCCGTACGCGCGCTCGTCGCCGAGGAGCTCAACGCCTACCTCGACGCCGCGCGCGCAGCCCGCGTCACCCCGACGGTGGTGGCGTTGCGCAGCAAGGCGGCGGGTGTGGTCGAGTCCGAGCTCGGCCGCCTGATGATGCGTATGCCCGATCTCGACGACAAGGCCAGGGACGAAGTCGCCATGACCGTGCAGAGGGTCGTAGACAAACTGCTTCACGAGCCGACTGTGCGTGTCAAGCAGCTCGCCGCAGGTCCAGGGGGCGATCATTATGCGGAAGCCCTGCGTGAGTTGTTCAATCTGGATCCGAAGATGCCCGCGGCCGTGAGGGAGGTGGAGCTGTGAACCTGCGGTTGGGCACCCGCCGCAGCACCCTGGCGACCACGCAGTCCCAGATGGTGGCCGACGCCTGCACCGAGCGCACCGGGCGTACGGTCGAGCTGGTGGGCGTGACGACCTTCGGCGACGTCACGAAGGCGCACCTGGCGCAGCTCGGCGGCACGGGCGTGTTCGTCAGCGCGCTGCGCGACAAGCTCGTCGAGGGCGAGATCGACTTCGCCGTCCACTCGCTGAAGGATCTGCCGACCAAGCAGGATCCGCGCTTCACGCTGGCCGCGCTCCCCGAGCGCCACGACCACCGCGACGCGCTGGTCGGGCCGCACAAGTTCGCCGACCTGCCCCCCGGGGCCAGGGTCGGCACGGGTTCGCCGCGCCGCGTCGCCATGCTGAGCGCACTCCGTCCCGACCTCGAGTACGTCCCGATCCGCGGCAACGCCGACACGCGCATCGGCAAGATCGCCGCCGGCGAGCTCGACGCGGTCGTGCTGGCCACCGCCGGGCTGACCAGGCTCGGCCGCAGCGGTGAGATCGCCCAGATCTTCGAGGTCGAGGAGCTGCTGCCGGCCCCCGGCCAGGGCGCCCTCGCCGTGGAGTGCCTGGCCGGGCGTACCGACCTGGTCGAGCTCCTCGGCGTGCTCGACGACCCGCGGACCCGCAGCGCGGTGACCGCCGAACGTGCCGTTCTGTCCGCTCTTGAGGCCGGCTGCGCCGCTCCGGTGGGTGCTTTCGCCGCCGATGACGGGCACACTCTGAACCTGACCGCCGTGGTCGTCTCCGTCGACGGCCGCGAAGCGGTCCGCAAGTCCGCCGCCGGCTCTCCTTCGGAGGCTGCACAGCTGGGCCGCCTCCTGGCGGCCGAGATGATCGCCGAAGGGGCCGACAGATTGATGGGGGAGCAGTCCCATTGAGCTCCGATAGTCCAACCTCCGGTTTCGTCGCCTTCGTGGGGGCGGGTCCCGGTGACCCCAACCTGCTGACGCTCCGCGCCGCCGAACTTCTCGGCAAGGCGGACGCCGTCGTGCTCGACGACGAGCAGTTCGGCCCGCTGCTCAAGTACTGCCGCGAGGGCGTCGAGGTCGCCGAGGGCGACTACGTCCAGCGGGCCAAGGCCGGGCAGCTCGTGGTGCGCCTGTGCGCGGGCGACCCCATGTTGTTCTCCTCGATCGACGACGAGGTCGCGGCCTGCGTGGCGGCGGAGGTGGACTTCGAGATCGTGCCGGGCGTACCGCCCGCGACCGCGGTGCTCACCTACGCCGGCATCCCGGCGGCCACCGCCGTGCCCGAGTTCCGCGTCGTCGACGCCGCGCAGGAGCAGGACTGGACGTCCCACGCCGCCACCCGCGGCACGCTGGTGATCTACAACGGCATCACCGAGGCCGTCGCCATCGGCAAGGCGCTGATCGCGGGCGGCAAGCCCGACACCACGCCGGTCGCGGTGAGCAGCGGCGGTACGACCACCGAGCAGTACACCGTCGTGTCCTCGCTCGGCCGGCTCCAGGCCGACCTGAAGCACGCCGGTTTCACCGAGCCCGCGCTGATCGTGGTCGGCGAGGCCGTCGGGCAGCGCGACAGGCTGTCGTGGTTCGAGACCAAGCCGCTGTTCGGCTGGCGGGTGCTGGTTCCCCGTACCAAGGAGCAGTCGCGCAGCCTGTCCGAGCAGCTCACGGCCTACGGCGCGGTGCCCGAGGAGGTCCCGACCATCTCGGTCGAGCCGCCGCGCACGCCGCAGCAGATGGACCGCGCCATCAAGGGCCTGGTCACCGGCCGCTACGAATGGGTGGCCTTCACCAGCGCCAACGCCGTCAAGGCCGTACGCGAGAAGTTCGAGGAGTACGGCCTCGACGCGCGGGCCTTCGCCGGCCTCAAGGTGGCCGCCGTGGGCGAGGCCACCTCGCAGGCCCTGGTCGAGTTCGGCGTCAAGCCCGACCTGCTGCCCTCGGGCGAGCAGTCCTCCGAGGGGCTGGTGGCCGAGTGGCCGCCGTACGACTCGATGCTCGACCCGATCAACCGGGTGCTGCTGCCGCGGGCCGACATCTCGACCGACACGCTGGTGGCCGGGCTGACCGAGCTGGGCTGGGAGTGCGACGACGTGACGGCGTACCGGACGGTGCGCGCCGCGCCGCCGCCCGCGCCCATCCGCGAGGCGATCAAGGGCGGCGGGTTCGACGCCGTGCTGTTCACCTCGTCCTCCACCGTGCGCAACCTCGTGGGCATCGCCGGCAAGCCCCACAACGTCACCGTGATCGCGGTGATCGGGCCGCAGACGGCCAAGACGGCCGAGGAGTTCGGGCTCCGGGTCGACGTCATGTCCGACAAGCCATCCGCATCCGCCTTGGCCGCAGCGCTGGCCGAGTTCGGTGCCAAGCAGCGTCAGGCGGCCGTGGCCGCGGGTGACAGCCCGCGCAAGCCCTCCCAGAACCGCCGTGGCGCCAGGAGGAGAGCCAAGTGAGCGCCCAGTACCCCATCGCTCGTCCCCGGCGCCTGCGCCGCAGCCCGGCGCTGCGGCGGATGGTGTCGGACACCCGGCTGCACGCCGCGGACCTGATCCTGCCGATGTTCGTCAAGGAGGGCATCGACGAGCCGCGGCCGGTGGCCTCCATGCCGGGCGTGTTCCAGCACACCCGCGACTCGCTGCGCAAGGCCGCGCACGACGCGGCCGAGGCGGGCGTGGGCGGGCTGATCCTGTTCGGCGTCCCGGCGGTGAAGGACGCCGCCGGATCGGCGGCCGACGACCCCGACGGCATCCTCCAGGTCGCGCTGCGCGAGGTGAACGCCGAGGTAGGCGACGCCCTCGTGGTCATCGCCGACACCTGCCTCGACGAGTTCACCGACAACGGTCACTGCGGGATCCTCACCCCGTCCGGCGACGTCGACAACGACGCCACGCTGGAGCGCTACGCCTCGGTCGCGGTGGCCCAGGCCACCGCCGGCGCGCAGATGATCGCGCCGAGCGGCATGATGGACGGCCAGGTCGGCGCCATCCGCGCCGCGCTCGACGGCGCCGGTTTCGGCGACATCCCGATCCTCGCCTACTCCGTCAAGTACGCCTCCGCCTTCTACGGCCCGTTCCGCGACGCGGCCGAGTGCGCGCCGCAGTTCGGCGACCGCAGCACCTACCAGCAGGATCCGGCCGGTCTGCCGGAGGAGGCGCTGCGCGAGGTCAGGCTCGACCTGGCCGAGGGCGCCGACGCCGTCATGGTCAAGCCGGCGCTGGCCTACCTCGACGTCATCACCCGCGTACGCGACGCCGTGGACGTTCCGGTGGCGGCGTACCAGGTGAGCGGCGAGTACGCGATGGTCGAGGCCGCCGCGGCCAACGGCTGGATCGACCGCGACCGGGTGATCATGGAATCGCTGGTCGCCATCAAGCGCGCCGGCGCCGACCTGATCCTCACCTACTGGGCCACGGAAGTGGCACGAGGGCTCTAACCAAGGGGTTTCCCGTCAACTCCTGTGGCCTGTGCGTTAGAGTGCGATAACAAGTGCTGGTGTGTCCCGCGTGTGCGAACGGCCCGGAGCCGGGACCTCCTCAGGCGCTGGACTTCGACGGGAGACACCATGGTGGGGGTACCACTGGCTCGGCGTACCAAAAAGCGGTCGCGCCCGACGCGCATCGATTCTGTGCTGGAGTACGCCTCGCTGGGCTGGCCCGTCGTACCGGGTGCCTTTCCGCTGCGTCAGGGGCCCCGCGCGTGTTCGTGCGACCGGATCGGCTGTCCCGATCCCGGTGCCCATCCGCTCTCGCCCGCCTGGCACATGCAGGCCACGACGGACATGGCGCTGCTGACCCGCTGGTGGGAGAGCGAGCCCGAGGCCAACGTGATTTTGCCCACCGGACGCGTGTTCGACGTGTTCGACGTACCGCTCGCCTCCGGCCTGTCCGCCCTCACGAGGATTGACGCCGCAGGAGCCCACTCAGGCCCGGTCGCCGCTCAAGGCGACCGGGTCTTGTTTTATGTGGCCACCCGCGGCAACCCCGAGGACGAGGACGAATGGTGGTCCTGCCAGCTCGACTGCGACCCGGCCACCATCGACGACACACCGGGCCTGCGCTGGCACTGCCGCGACAGCTACGTGCTTGCGCCGCCCTCGACGCTGCCCTCGGGCCAGCAGGTCTCCTGGCTCCGGCCGCCGGACGGCCGTCCGCTGCCCGACCCGCTGCGCATCCTGGAATGGCTGGCCGACTGACCACGCCCTGCTGCGAGGGCACGGGTGACCGGGGCTAACCTGGGTCGGGTGAGCCGTACACAGAACTCCGAGGACCTGTTCGCCCGCGCCCGAGAGGTGGTGCCCGGCGGCGTCAACTCGCCCGTGCGCGCGTTCGGCGCGGTGGGCGGCACTCCGCGTTTCATGGCCTCGGGCCAGGGGCCCTACATCACCGACGTCGACGGCAACCGCTACGTCGACCTGGTCTGCTCCTGGGGGCCGATGATCCTCGGCCACCGTGCGCCCGCGGTCGTCGAGGCCGTCACCGGCGCGGTCGCCCACGGTTTCTCCTACGGCACGGCCACGCCCGGCGAGGTCGAGCTGGCCGAGGAGATCGTCTCCCGGATGGCGCCGGTCGAGAAGGTGCGCCTGGTCAGCTCCGGCACCGAGGCGACGATGAGCGCGGTACGCCTGGCGCGCGGCTTCACCGGGCGGTCCAAGGTGATCAAGTTCGCCGGCTGCTACCACGGGCACGTCGACGCCCTGCTGGCCTCGGCCGGGTCGGGTGTGGTGACGTTCGGGCTGCCGGACACGCCGGGGGTGACCGGGGCGTCGGCCGCCGACACGATCGTGTTGCCGTACAACGACATCCAGGCGGTGGCGGAGGCGTTCGCCGCGGCCGACGTGGCCTGCGTGATCACCGAGGCGTGCCCGGCCAACATGGGCGTCGTCCCGCCGCTCGACGGCTTCAACGCCCGCCTGCGCGAGTTGTGCACGGCCAACGGCGCGCTGCTCATCGTCGACGAGGTGCTGACCGGCTTCCGCGTCTCACCCGCCGGCTGGTACGGCCTCGACCCGGTCGACGCCGACCTCATGACGTTCGGCAAGGTCATGGGCGGCGGCCTGCCGGCCGCGGCGTTCGGCGGCCGGGCCGACGTGATGGCCTACCTGGCCCCGGAGGGCCCGGTCTACCAGGCGGGCACCCTGTCCGGCAATCCGCTGGCGTGCGCCGCCGGCCTGGCCACCCTGCGCGCCCTCGACGCCGACGCCTACGCGCGCGTCGACGCCGCCGCGCTCGCGGTGGGTGACGCGGCGGCCGAGGCACTGGCGAAGGCGGGCGTGCCCCACCGGTTGCAGCGGGCGGGCAGCCTGTTCTCGATCTTCTTCGCCGACGCGGAGGTGCGCGACTTCGACCAGGCGAGGAGCCAGAACACCGCGGCGTTCACCGCGTTCTTCCACGCGATGCTCGACCAGGGGGTCTATCTGCCGCCGTCGGCGTACGAGGCGTGGTTCCTGTCGGCCTCCCACGACGACGAGGCGCTCAACCGGATCGCCGACGCCCTGCCGGCAGCGGCGAAGGCGGCAGCGGCGGTGTCGTAGCCCGGCGCGGCCTGGAACCGGCGTAGAGCACGCCGGAGACGATGAGGGCCGCGGCCAGGATCTCGGTCCAGGCGAGCGACTCGCCGGTCACGAGGGCGGCCGACGACATGCCGAACACCGGCACGAGCAGCGTGTACGGCGCCACGGTCGAGGCGTCGTACCGGCGCAGCAGCCAGCCCCACACGCCGAACCCGCCGAGCGTCGAGACGAAGGCCACGTAGGCCAGCGACAACCACCCCTCGGCGGGCGCGGCCAGCACGGGCGGCCCTTCGAGCAGCAGCGACAGCAGCAACAGCGGCGGCGCGGAGAAGGCGCTCACCCAGACCATGAACCGCAGCGAGTCCGGCGGCGCGGCCCTGCGCTGCACCACGTTGCCGAGTCCCCAGGCGGCCGCGGCGGCCACGCACAGGGCGAAGGCGCCCAGCGGCCCCGACACCCCGAAGTCGAACGCGACCAGGGCCAGGCCGCTGAAGGCGACCGCCAGACCCAGGACGCGGCGGGCGGTGAGCCGCTCACCGAGCAGCGTCACCGCGAACAGCACGGTGAACAACGCCTGCATCTGCAGGACGAGGGAGGTCAGCCCGGCCGGCATGCCCGCTCGCATGCCCACGAGCAACAGGCCGAACTGGCCCACTCCGAGGGTGGCCGCCACCCCGGCGACCCAGCGCCACGGGACTCCGGGCCGCCCCGCGAGCAGCAGGGCGGGGAACGCCGCCAGGGTGAACCTGATCCCCGCGTAGAGCAGGGGAGGGAAGTACTTCAGGCCGACCTGCATGACGACGAAGTTGAAGCCCCACACGGCCGCGAGGCCGACGGCGAGGGCGAGGTGGCGGGGGCTCACGCAGAGCGGGTCTTCTGGTACCGGTTGCGCTGCTCGCGGGCCTGCTCGGCCAGCACCTTCAGGTACGAGGTGGAACGGGTCTCGGGCTTCCTGCTCTTAATGATTCGCATGCATATATTTTCATCTGCTTCAGATACAGGGACAAGCGAGACTTTCTACGCTAAACCCTTTAGTCTGGCTTACATGTTGGACCTGAACCGGCTCAAGGCACTTCACGCCGTGCACGTCTACGGGTCCGTCGGGGCGGCGGCCGACGCCCTCATGGTCACGCCCTCGGCCGTCAGCCAGCAGATCGCCAAGCTGGAACGGGAGACCGGCGCCCGGCTCATGGAACGCAGCGGCCGCGGCGTACGGCTGACCGACGCCGCCGGCCTGCTCGCCGAGCACGCCGAACGCATCCTCGCCCTGGTCGAGACCGCGGAGGCGGACTTCGAGGCACTGCGCGGCGAGGTCGTCGGCCGGCTGAACATCGCCTCGTTCGCCACCGCCACCCGCGGCCTGATGCCCGGCGCGATCGTCTCCCTCAAGAAACGCCACCCCGACCTGCACGTCCAGCTCTTCGAACGGGAGCCCGAACGGGTGCTGCGCGAGGTGTCCAGGGGCGAGCTGGACCTGGGCGTCATCCAGGACTGGCTCAACCGGCCCATGGCCATGCCCGAGGGCCTGTCCAGGGCCACGTTGCTCGACGACGTGGCCGACATCGCGATCCCGGCCGACCACCCGCTGGCCGGACGCAGAGAGCTGGGGCTGGCCGAACTGCACGGCGAGCGGTGGATCAGCTCCTCGCCCGGCACCGTCTGCCACGACTGGCTGGTGTTCACGCTGCGCAACGCCTCGCTGGAGCCGGAGATCGCCTGCATGGCCGACGAGTACCCGACCCAGCTCGCGCTGGTCGCCGCCGGGCTCGGCTGCGCGATCGTGCCGCGCCTGGGCCGTGACTGCGTGCCCGACGGGGTGCGGCTGATCCCGATCGCGCCGCGCCAGTCGCGCCGCCTCTACGCGGTGTGGCGGACCGACGCCGCCCGCCGTCCCGCGATCAGGGCCACGGTCGAGGCCCTGCTCGGCGTCAGCCGCCAGAAGGAGAACGCCTGGGCGCTCAACTGATCCCGATCGCCACCGAGCCGCCGATAGGGCTCAACTGAGCGCGATCGCCACCACGCCGCCGAGGATCACGCCCGCCGCCAGCAGCCTGCGCCGCAGGTCGCCCTCGGCCAGCAGCCGCCCGCCGAGCACCACCGCGATCAGCACGCTCACCTCCCGCGCCGGCGCCACCACGCTCACCGGCGCCATCGTGAACGCGACCAGCACCAGCAGGTACGACAGGAAGATCAGGAACGCCGCGCCCACCACCCGCGACCGGTGCTCCCGCCACACGGCCCCGATCAGCCGCCGCCTGCGCCCGACGACGAACGGCGTGAGCGCCAGCGCCCGGCCGACCTCCCCGAGGTAGTTGAGCATGATCGGCGCCACCGCGAACGCGCTGACCACCTGCGAGTCCCACACCGTGTAGCCGGCGATGAACAGCCCTACGACCAGCCCGGACAGCAGCCCCCGCAGGTCGCCGCTCCCGGCCGCGCCGCCGCTCATCATGAACACCCCGACCCCGACGAGCACGATCCCGGCCACGCCGGCCGGCGCCGGATGCTCGCCCAGGAACAACACGGCGACCAGGCTGGCCAGCATCGGTCCCGTACCGCGGGCGACGGGGTAGACGAGCGACAGGTCGCCGGTGCCGTACCCGCGCTGGAGCAGGACGAAGTAGCCCAGGTGCAGCGCCGTGCTGCCACTGATCACGGCGAGGTCGCCCCACGTCAGGCGGGTGCCGGTGACCACCAGGAACCCGGCGAACAGCGGGCTCCACACCACTGTGGCCACGACCCCGATCAGCCAGAGGAAGACGATGCCGTCGGCCTGGGACGCCTTCTTGCTCAGCAGGTTCCAGGTGGCGTGCGCGACGGCGGCGACGAGGATGAGGGCCAGCGCCCAAGGACTCATCCGGGCGACTCCTTCCAGACAGAGCGGAGAGGAGCCTCCAGGCTTTTGTCCCGTCAGCTGTACGGCCCGGCAGGCCGCGGCGCCGCTCGGACCTGTCCTCCGGCTCTGGTTGTGGGGTGGGGGAGGCGAGCCGGACGCGGAACCCTAGGCGCAGTCAGTTCGACTTTACCTTTACGCGAAATGCCGGACCAGGCGGGCCCTGACTATGCCCGGCAGCGAAGCGGATAGGCTGTGCGACACCATGGCTGAAACGACCGTCGTCCACCTTTTGCGCCACGGTGAGGTGCACAACCCCGGAGGCGTCCTGTACGGCAGGCTGCCCGGCTACCACCTGTCCGACACCGGCAGGCTCATGGCCGAGACGGTCGCGAAGGCCGTCGAGGGCCGCGACATCGTCGCCCTCCACAGCTCGCCGCTCGAACGCGCGCTGGAGACCGCGGCCCCGCTCGCCGACAAGCTCGGCCTCGACGTGATCAAGGACGACCGTCTGCTCGAAGCGGCGAACATGCTGCAGGGCCGCCAGGTCGGCCAGGGGCTGGCCATCCTCCGCAATCCGCGCAACTACCGCTATTTCTGGAACCCGCTGCGCCCGTCGTGGGGGGAGGCGTACCCGGCGATCGTGGCGCGCATGAAGTCGGTGATCGACGACGCCAGGGCGGGCGCGCGCGGGCACGAGACCGTGCTGGTCAGCCACCAGCTCCCCATCTGGACCATCAGGATGGCCGCCGAGGGCCGCCGGTTGTGGCACGACCCGCGCCGCAGGCAGTGCGCGCTGGCCAGCCTCACCACGTTCACCTTCGAGGGCGATCGCCTGGTCAGCGTCGGCTACAGCGAACCGGCCGGATCGCTCAGTTCGGGGCCTTCCATACCCGGGGCCTGATGTCGGGGCCATCCGGCCCCGCCGGTAGAGTTGCAAGCTCTACCGGTTGTAGTACAAGGAGATCTTTCCTCCGTGCGCGCGACGTCCATCTCCCTCGTTCTTCTGGCCGCGCTGGCCGCGGGTTGCGCGGGCAACCAGAGCGGGCAACCACAGGTCGGTGACACCCGGTTCGTCGCGGGCGACGGCAAGATCCAGATCTTCGAGGCCGCCGACCGTAAACCGGCCCCGCCGGTGGAGGGCCCCACGCTCGACGGCGGCACCGCCTCGCTGGCCGCCCACAAGGGCAAGGTCGTGGTGCTCAACTTCTGGGCGTCGTGGTGCGGCCCGTGCCGGGCCGAGGCGCCGGTGCTGAAGGAGGTCGCCGGCAAGACCAAGGGCGACGTGCAGTTCATCGGCATCGACTTCAAGGACCGCAAGGCCGACGCCATCGCCTTCGAGCGCACCGAGCAGACGGGCTACTCCCACATCTTCGACCAGCCGGGCAAGGTCGCGCTGTCCTTCCAGGGCACCGTGCCGCCCGCGGCGATCCCGTCCACGCTGATCATCGACCGGCAGGGGCGCGTCGCGGCCCGGGCGCTCGGCGCGGTCAAGTACACCGACCTGATGGACACGGTGACCAAGGTGCGCGATGAGTGACGTCGTCGCCTCGGGCTCGCTGCTGCTCGCGGTGCCGATCGCGGTGCTGGCCGGGGTGGTGTCGTTCCTGTCGCCGTGCGTGTTGCCGCTGGTTCCGGGTTATCTGTCGTACGTGACGGGCATGAGCGCCGATCCCAAGCGGGGGCGGCTGGTGCTCGGCACGGTGTTGTTCGTGGCCGGGTTCGCGCTGGTGTTCGTGCTCGGCGGCGCGCTGTTCGGCGGGCTCGGGTCGGTCATGATCGGCAACGCGGAGATCATCACGCGGGTGCTGGGCGTCCTGACCATCCTGCTCGGGCTGGCCTTCCTGGGCGTGCTGCCCGGCCTGATGCGCGACGTGCGCATCCACAAGCTGCCGGCCGCGGGCCTGGCCGGCGCGCCGCTGCTCGGCGTGGTGTTCGGGCTCGGCTGGACGCCGTGCATCGGCCCCACGCTGGCCGTCGTGCTCACACTCGGGCTCAACGAGGGCAGCGCCTCGCGCGGCGCGCTGCTCGCCGTCGCGTACGCGCTCGGTCTCGGCCTGCCCTTCGTGGCCGCCGCCCTGGCCTACAGCAAGGCCCTGCGCACGTTCCGGGCCGTACGCAAGCACAGCCGGCTGATCACCAGGATCGGCGGGGGAATGATGGTGGCCGTCGGGCTGCTGCTCGTGACCGGGCTCTGGGGAGCCATGATCGCGGCCATGCAGGGGCTCATCGGCGGATTCGAGCCGGTGATCTGATGAGCGTCGACGAGCTGGTACGCGAGAACCACGAGCCCAAGCAGATCCGGCTGGGGCCGGTCGGCTGGGTCAGATGGGGCTGGCGCACCCTCACCTCGATGAAGACCGCGCTCATCCTGCTCTTCCTGCTCGCGCTCGGCTCGATCCCGGGCTCGCTGATCCCCCAGCGCGGCGTCGAGCCCGACAAAGTGGCGCTGATCTACCAGCAGAGCCCGTCCCTGGCCGAGTGGTACGAGCGCTTCCAGCTCTTCGAGGTCTTCACCTCGGTCTGGTTCGCCGCGGTCTACCTGCTGCTGTTCGCCTCGCTCGTCGGCTGCATCATCCCGCGCACCACGACCTACCTGCGCGAGCTGCGCCGCAAGCCGCCGGCCGCCCCCAAGAACCTGTCCCGCCTGCCTCACTCCGACTCCTTCGACGGCGACCTGACCACGGAGGAGGCCGCCAGGCGGCTGCGCAAGCTGCGCTTCCGCGTGGTCACCGGCGACGGCTGGGTGGCCGCCGAGAAGGGCTACCTGCGCGAGACCGGCAACCTGTTCTTCCACATCGCGCTGCTCGGCATCCTGCTCGCGGTCGGCTTCGGCTCGCTGTACGGCTACCGCGGCAACGTCCTGGTCGTCGAGGGCGACGGCTTCGCCAACACGGTGGCCGCCTACGACAGGTTCATCCCCGGCAGCCGGGTCTCGGCCGAGTCGCTCCAGCCGTTCTCCTTCGAGTTGTCCGACTTCAAGGTCACCTACCAGGTCGCGGGCGACAAGAAGGGCCAGGAGCTCGACTACTCCGCCTTCCTGAAGGTGCACGACGAGCCGGGCGCGCCGGGCCGCGACTACGAGCTCAAGGTCAACGAGCCGCTGGAGGTCGACGGCACGCAGACGTACCTGCTCGGCCACGGCTACGCGCCGATCTTCAAGGTCACCGACGGCAAGGGACAGGTCGCCTACGAGGGGGCCGTGGCCTGCCTGATCGACCAGAAGGCCACGCTGACCTCGTCGTGCGCCGTCAAGGTGCCCGACGCGCAGCCGTCCCAGCTCGGGTTCCTGCTGCGCTTCCTGCCGACCAGCGTGCCGCTCACCGACGGCACCTACGCCTCGGCCTTCCCCGCCGAGCTCCAGCCGCAGGTGCAGCTCATCGGCGGCTACGCGGGCGACCTCGGCATGCGCTCGGGCAAGCCGCAGTCGGTCTACGAGATCATCCCGAGCGAGCTCAAGGACAAGATCGTCCCGGTGGTCCGAGGATCGTTCTCGGCCAAGCCGATCTCGGTGGGCGGGTCGGTCGAGTTGCCCGGCGGGGCCGGGAAGCTGGAGTTCACCGGGGTCAAGGAATGGATCACCCTCCAGACCGCCTACGACCCCGGGCGTGTGCCCGCGCTGGTCGCGGCCGCGGTCGCGGTCATCGCCATCGCGCTGTCGCTGACGATCCGCCGCCGCCGTGTCTGGGTGCGGGTCAAGGAAGGCCGGGTCGACGTGGGCGGCCTGACCCGTACCGAGGGCTCCGCGGCGGGCTTCACCGAGGAGTTCGCCGACATCGTCAAGGCTCTATCAGCAGGAGAACAGGATGTCCGCTGAGCAACTCGCCGGGTTGAGCGACAATTTCGTCGTCGCCACCGTCCTGCTCTACATCATCGCCATGGTGGGCTTCGCGATGGAGCTGGCCTTCGGCAGGGCCGTTCTGGGCAAGGCCGCCGTGAAACGGGCCGCCCGGCAGCCCGTCATGGCCGGAGCTCCCTCGGGCGGCGACGTCGAGCCCGAAGAGGCCGTCGCCGTCCCCGAGCCGGTCAAGGGAGGTGTCGCGGCCCTCGCGGGCCGGATCGCGCTCGTGCTGGCCTGGATCGGCTGGGTCGGCAACCTGGGCGCCATCATCACCCGCGGCCTCGCCGTCGACCGGTGGCCCTGGGGCAACATGTACGAGTTCGTGGTGGCCATCTGCTTCGCCGCCGTGACCGCGTTCCTGTTCACCCAGGTGCGCCAGAACGTGCGTTTCCTGGGCGCGTTCGTCATGGTCGCGGCCACTCTCGGGCTCGGGTTCGCGGTCAAGGTGCTCTACACGGCGGCCGGGCCCGTGGTGCCGGCGCTGAACTCGTACTGGATCGCGATCCACGTCAGCGCCGCGATCCTGGCCAGCGGGCTGTTCACGCTGGCCGGAGTGTCGGGCGTGCTCTTCCTGGTGCGCGGCGACGGGCTCTCGCGCCTGCCGAGCCGCGACGACCTGGAGCGGGTGGCCCACCGCGCGATCGTGTTGTCCTTCCCGCTGTGGACGTTCGCGGTCATCGCCGGCGCGCTCTGGGCCGACCGGGCCTGGGGCCGCTACTGGGGCTGGGACCCCAAGGAGGTCTGGTCGTTCATCACCTGGGTGGCGTACGCGGCCTACCTGCACGCCAGGGTGACGGTCGGCTGGCGGGGCAGGGCCGCCATGATCGTGCAGCTGCTGGCGTTCGGGTGTCTGATGTTCAACCTGATCGGCGTCAACATCTTCATCTCCGGCCTGCACAGCTACGCCGACGTCAGCGGTTAGTCCTCGCCGCGCATCCGCCGGTCGAGATCTCTCAGGAAGTCGGGGTCGTCGTCCGGGCCCTTCGGCATGCCCGGGCCCGGAGGCACCGGCCACGGGTCGCGTACGACCTTCGGCCGGCCGCGCAGCATCCAGATCAGGCCGCCGAGCAGCGGGATCAGCACCACGATGAGGACCCACAGGGCCTTTGGTACGTTCCGGACCTCTTCTTCCGGTGCGGTGATGACGTCGAAGAGCGAGAAGAGCCAGAAGGCCAGCAACGCCAGGCCGATCAGAACACCTGCCATGACCCGAACTGTAAGCCATTCGCGACGTGATCGTGCCGGGCGATGTCCCGTTTCGGATGACTCGGGAAGATCGGCGTCGTACCGTGGAACCCGGTTCGGCGTAGACGCGGCGTGAAGGGGTGCGATGGCCTTTTCTCACGACAAGGGCCGACATCGGCGCGGGCGTTGGTGGCGGCGCGGGTCGTACCTGTTCTCGCGGCGTGACGAGGCTCCTCCGGACGCGGACCGTTCCTTCTGGTCCCGGCCGAGGGAGAGCCGCCCCGAGGTCCCGAGCGGGCCGCTCAACGGCGCGGAGCGGCGCGGGGAACGGCTTGGTGAGCGGCGGCCCGAACCGTTCGCCCGCCCCGGCGGCCCCCAGCGGCGCGAGGTGACGTGGGACGGCGTCTCGCTGCGCGAGCGCGGGGAACGCCTGCCCGCCGCCGTCGCCGAACGCCCCCGCTACACCTGGTACGACTTCGAGCTCGACGACACGCCACCCAGGGCCCAGCCCAACAGGCCGGAGGCCCCCTCCATCGGCGACGGCCTGCGCCACTGCGGCAAGCTGGAGAAGGTGCTCCACCGCCAGTGGGACGCCCGGCACGGCCCGCCCTCCAAGGACGCCGTACGCGCGGTGGAGAGCCTGGCCCGGCTGCCCGACCGGCTCAAGGAACTGCTGGCCACCGGCCTCGAAGGCATCTACGTCGGCAGCGGCGGCGTACCCGACCTCGACGACATGGGCTACTTACGCGGCGCCCCGCTCCCGTCGGGCCGCGCCACCTGGGACATCTGCGCCGGCGCGTACGGCGACCGCAAGATCGTGGTCGGCGACCGGCCCTCGCCCACGCCGGACGTGATGATGCACGAGGTCGGCCACGCTATCGACGACCTCGACTCCTTCCACGGCGAATGGGTGTCGGACTCGCCGGAGTTCGTCCGGCTCTACGAGAACGCGTTCCCCAAGCTGGCCTCGACCTTCCACCGCCAGGGCAACGGCCTGGGCCGCAAGGAGTTCTTCGCCGACGCCTTCGCCGCCATCGCCGCCCGCCAGCGCCCCGCCCTGGTGGACATGCTCGGCGGTGACACGCGGATGGCGCTCGACGTCATGCTCTTCTTCAACCGGCGCTACGGAATCTAGGTGATCAGCCATGTACGTCATCCGGCTCGCTGACGGGACCCTGCGCGTGCCGCAGAGCCTGACCAGCGAAGACGGGCGTCTGATCGGCAACGCGTACGTGGACGTGCAGCCCGGCGATCCCGACTACGACAAATGGCTGCCCGAGTCGCTGACCGAGGAGGAGGCGGCCGAGCGCCGTCGTCGCTGGGAAGAGGAGAACGACGATCTGGAACGCGAGTTCCTGGCGTTCAAGGCCAGCCAAGAGGACGCTTGAGGAGGACAGGCGCCAGCCACGGTCGGCGGTTGGCGCCGCCCCGAGCCTGCCGTCCGGAGGTGTGAGCCGGGAAGCACGCGTGTGCTGTCGCCTCACGCACGGTGAGACGCATGGTGCGGCGGCATGAGGTCCCGCCAGCGGTGATCCTGGCGGATCGCAGGATCACCGACTAGACGGAACGTCAGACGCGCGGGGACTCACCTGCTGGCCTGTCGGCCGTGAGAACGTCCTCGCCTCGAAGAAGGGCGTGCACTTCCGACTCGCGGAAGCGCCGGTGCCCTCCGGGGGTGCGGATACTGCTGATGCGGCCTGCCGCTGCCCAGCGCGTAACCGTCTTTGGGTCTACCCGGAAGAGGGCGGCAACCTCTCCTGGGGTCAGCAGACGCTCGCTGCTACTCTCCACCAATCTCTCCCCCTCGCATCCCGCTTCCTGCCAGCGGGCGGACAGGTAACCAGTGTGTCGAGCGAAGCCTGATTTATCCGTGGTTTTCTACAAAGATCACGGGTTGTTATCAGCTGACTGCCCGATTGTTATATGATAGAGCCTCTTTGGGGCTCTCGTGGGTGTTTCTTTACGAAACACCCTAACTGGGAACAGTAGCAGCGCTCGCGTCCGATGCGAAGAGCGACCGCTACGCAGGGACGAGTAACCTCGAACCTGTGCATCCTGTTCTCGTTTACACCGCGTCGCGGATCGGCCTGTTTGTCGTGACCCTGGGTGTTCTCTACCTCGTCGGCCTGCAAAACCCACTGATCCTGCTCGCAGCCGCTTTCGTGATCAGCGGCGTGGCCAGCTACGTGCTGCTGTCTCGGCAGCGTGACGCCGTCAGCTCACGCCTCAGCGACAGGATCGGCCGACCGAAGCCGGAGGACGACTAGGGCAGGGGGAACATGCCAATCCGGGCATGGTACTCCCGTCCGAGTCGCGTTGTGTCACTACCGACAAGTAGACCTGTCTTGTGCGCCAGAAATGCCTTCACGCCGATGCCGCGCTCGCGGCCGGGATTCCAGGCGAGCGCCTTTCCCGTGATCGGATGAATGGCGCCGATGCCCTCCCGGGGCACCGCCCCCGGGCCGGCGGAGTCGCGACCCTGCGGGTTGTTCAGCCATCGCTGGTGACCGCCGACGTAGACCGCTGAGCCGGTCACCGCGACCGCGTAGAGCGAGTCGCCGCCGGTGGCGTTGACCCAGGTGGGCCGGACGTCCACCCCCCTCGCGTACGTCTCGAACCGGGCGGCCGTGTCGCACATGCGGCCCTTGGGGCCGCCGGTCGTGACGACCACGAACGAGCGGCCGTCGGGGGCGAAGTCCAGCCCGCGCACATAGGAGGGGAACGCCTGCGCGCAGCGCGGCTCGTACGTCGCGGTGCGCCAGTCGGCGACCCTCGCCACCGGCCCGCTGACGTCGATCAGCCCGAGCTGCGGCCTGGACTTCCCGTCGAGCGTGGTGAACGAGCCGTCGACCGCCAGCCGCCCGCCCGACCAGGCGAGGGACTGCACCTTCACCCGGGCCGTCAGCGGCTCGCCCGGCGTGACGGCGAACCCCCGGTCGGCCGCCCCCGTCGTGGCGTCCAGCCCGGCCAGGGCGACCCGCGGCCGGATGAAGTCGCCGCCGGCGTAGAGCTTGGGACCGTTCCTGACCAGGGACGTGACCATGCCGCCCTCGATGCCGGGAGAGAAGCCGCCGACCAGCCGCCCGTCGGGGACGCCGATCCGGGCCAGCGCGCGGGCACGGGTGTTGTCGACACCTGGGAAGGCGCCGCCCACGTAGACCGTGTCGTGGTCGCCGGCGGCCAGCACGTAGACCGGCCCGGCGACGGACGGCGCGAAGTCGCGCAGGATGCGGCCGGTCGCCAGGTCGTAGGCGAACAGGTTGGCGCGGCGCAGCGTGTACGTCCGCGCGGCATCGCCGACCTCGCTGAACGAGCCGCCGACGACGACGGTGCCGCCGACCAGCGCGATGGCGTTGACGATGCCGTCGAGGACGTGGGGGGTGTTGTCGACCGGGTCGGCCGAGACCACGCGGGGGTGGGCGACGGGGGCCGAGGCGATGATCGCCGCAAGGGCGACACGGGCAAGCATTCACCAACAACTAGCAGACGTTCGGTAGCGGTGCCGTTACTTTGTGTTGATTGCCGTAAGGGTCTGGCTCTCCGCGAGCCTGCCCGCCGGTCCGGGCCTGTTCCGTCATAGCTGGTCAAAGGCCGTAATGCCCGGCGCCGCCACCGCAGATCGCGTGGGTACTCTTGTCCGCATGACGCGCGCTCAGTTGGACAAGCAGCCGGACGAGGTCGCCGCGATGTTCGATCGCACCGCCCGGCGCTACGACCTGGTCAACGACGTGGCCTCGCTGTGGCAGGTCAGGCTCTGGCGCAAGGCCGTGGCCGCGGCCGTCGACGCGGGTCCCGGCGAGGTCGTGCTCGACCTCGGGGCGGGCACCGGCACCTCCACCGACAGCTTCACCGCCCTCGGCGCCCGCGCGATCGCCTCCGACTTCTCCCTCGGCATGTTGCGCACGGGCGTGCGACGCCACGGCGGCAATTCGCTGACCGGGGCCGGCATCCCGTTCGTGGCCGGTGACGCGATGCGGCTGCCGTTCGCCGACGACGCCTTCGACGCGGTGACGATCTCCGTGGCGCTGCGCAACGTGCAGGACACCGGGCTGGCGCTGCGCGAGATGCTCCGGGTGACCAGGCCCGGCGGGCGGCTGGTGATCCTGGAGTTCTCGCACGTGACGTTCGCGCCGTTCGACCTGGTCTACCGCGAATACCTGATGAAGGCCCTGCCCAAGGTGGCCAAGGTGTTCGGCTCCAACGACGACTCCTACGACTACCTCGCGGAGTCGATCAGGGACTGGCCCGACCAGCCGACGCTGGCCCGGACGATCCTCGACGCCGGCTGGGAGCGGGTCGCCTGGCGCAACCTGTCGCTGGGCATCGTCGCCGTACACAGGGGCTTCAAGCCCGCCTGAGTGCCTCGACCGTGGACGGGCGGCGAAAGTTCCAGGATTCGCCTTCCGCCTTTCTGCTCGTTTCGGGCTTCGCGGACTACTGTGAGGATGTGTCGGGGGGAGACCCTGTGCAATTCCCGCTGGGATGACCGCAGGGACTTTTTCCGGGACGAAACCAGGTCTTCCCGGCGAGGATTGCCCATCGTGCATTCCGGGCATATGTCCTCGAATTTTCGGAAGGAGCCCGGATGATCGGAGAAATCAATCCCACACTCCGTCGCCGGAAGCTCGCCGCCGAGCTGCGCCGGTTACGCGAGGACGCGGGGCTCAACGGCGTACAGGTGGCCAGGTCGCTCCGCTGGTCGACGTCCAAGATCTCCAGGATGGAGAACGGCCAGGTGGCGCCGTCCGCCAAGGACGTGGCCGAGCTGCTGCGCCACTACGGGATCGACGGCGAGCGCGGCGACCTGCTGCTCGCGCTGGCCGGCAACGACGGCGCCAAGGGCTGGTGGGAGTCCTACTCCGACGTCGTGACCGAGCCCGTGCTGGAACTGTTCGGCCTGGAGGACGGCGCCAGCCGGGTCAGGGCCTGGCACACCTTCTCGCTCCCCGGCCTGCTCCAGACCCGCGAGTACGCCACCCGGATCGGCCTGCTCCACCGCGCGGTCGAACTGGTGCCGCCGGGCAAGATCGAACGCCGGATCCGGGCCAGGATGCGCCGCCAGCACCTGCTGCGCAAGGAGCCGCCGCTGCGCTACTCGGCCGTGCTCGACGAGGCCGTGCTGCGCCGGCGCTTCGGCGACGGGGACGCCAAGCTGATGCGCGACCAGCTCCTCCACCTGGCCGAGCTGGGCGACCTGCCGAACATCACCGTCCGGGTGCTCAGGCTGGACCGGCCGCACCCCACTGACATCACCAACTTCATGTTGCTCAGCTTCCCCGCGATGCCCGTGCTCGGCAGCGTCTCGGGGGAGGTCGTCTACTACGAGAACTTCCCGTCGTTCACCCTCACCGAGGACGAGGAGACGGCCTTCCAGTATTCGCTCGTGTTCGACCTGCTGGAGGACGCCGCCATGGACGAGGAGGAATCACGCGATTTCATCACCTCGTTGGCAGATCAATTGTAATGACATGGTTATCGCGGCGTGTCTTGAAGGCCTGGCCGATCTTCAGTTGGCTACCGTCATTGGTCGAGACCAATGAGACTGGGGAGGTAGTCCGTCCGATGAGCGGCCTCACTGTCTCGCCGGACGGATGGCGCAAGAGCAGTCTCAGCGCGGCCGCCGGCGAGTGCGTAGAGTTTGCCCGGAGCGCGACCGGTGACGTGTTGTTGCGCGACTCCAAAGATCCCCGTGGTCCGGTCCTCACGTTCACGCCCGGGGAGTGGCGGGCGTTCATCGGTGGAGTGCGCAACGCCGAGTTCGAAGTCTGACGCTCCAGTGCCAAGCCCTTCGTTGACGACGGAGGGCCTTCTTGTGTCCGGGAACCGTACCCCGACTGCCACTATGTACAGGAAAAGCAGTAGACTGCGGGCCGACAAGTTTGTGAAGGGGTTCACAAAGGAACGAAGGCGCAAGACCCCGAGGCCTTCGATCGTGTAGGACAGGACAGGACAGTCCAGTGACCGTGCCACCAGCCATACAGGCTGACGCCGACGTCATCGTCGTCGGCGCCGGTCCCGCCGGTTCCGCAACCGCCTTTTACCTCGCTCAGGCCGGTCTCGACGTGCTGCTCCTGGAGAAGACCAGGTTCCCCCGCGAGAAGGTCTGCGGCGACGGCCTGACGCCGCGTGCCGTCAAGCAGTTGCTCAACATGGGTGTCGACATCGACGCACCCGGCTGGATCAGGAACAAGGGTCTGCGCGTCGTCGGCGGCGGACACCGCTTCGAGCTCGACTGGCCGCAGCTGGAGCGCTTCCCCGACTTCGGGCTCGTACGCACCCGCCAGGACTTCGACCAGATCGTCGCGGCCAACGCGGTCAAGAACGGCGTACGCCTCATGGAGGGCGTCACCGTGACCGGGCCGGTGCTCGACGACCGCAGCGGCCACATCGTGGGCGTACGGACCAAGGACGGCGCGACGTACCGCAGCCGGGTGGTCGTGGCGGCCGACGGCAACAGCACCCGCCTCGCGATCGGCATGGGCCTGCACAAGCGGGAGGACCGGCCCATGGGCGTGGCCGTCCGCACCTACTTCGAGAGCCCCCGCCACGACGACGACTACCTGGAGACCTGGCTGGAGCTGTGGGACGGCGACACGCTGCTGCCCGGCTACGGCTGGGTGTTCGGCGTCGGCGACGGCACCGCCAACGTCGGGCTCGGGCTGCTCAACACCAGCGCCCAGTTCGGCAACATCGACTACCGCGACCTGTTGAAGCGCTGGTGCAAGGCCATGCCGGCCGACTGGGGCTTCACCGAGGAGAACATGACGGCCCCCATCCGCGGCGCCGCTCTCCCGATGGCCTTCAACAGGCAGCCGCACTACACGCGGGGTCTTATCCTCGTGGGTGACTCCGGCGGGTCAATCAACCCGTTCAACGGCGAGGGCATCGCCTACGCCATGGAGACCGGCGAGATCGCCGCCGAGATCATCGCGAAGGCCCTCAGGGACACCACCGCCGCCCAGCGGGAGCGAATCCTGAGGACCTACCCCCAAGTGATGAAGGACGCCTACGGCGGCTACTTCACCCTAGGGAGGTTGTTCGTCGAGGCGATTGGGAAACCGGGTGTGATGCGCTTCGGGACCAGGCACGGCCTGCCTCACCCGAGGCTGATGCGCTTCGCGCTCAAACTCCTTGGTAATCTCACCGACCGGCGAGGCGATGCGTCCGACATGATCATCAACGCACTCTCGAAGGTCGCCCCACCAGCATGATTCCCACGACAGACACATCAAGCTGCGCGCCCGCGCGCGCGGCGACTCCAGAGGAGGCGTAGCGATGGACCTTTACGTGCCCATCCTGGTGCTCGCCGTTCTCGCGGGGGGCTTCGCGATCTTCTCGGTCGCCATCGCTCCCTTCACCGGCCCCAAGCGCTGGAACCGCGCCAAGCTTGACGCCTATGAATGCGGCATCGAGCCGACGCCCCAGCCGGTCGGTGGCGGACGGTTCCCGCTCAAATACATGATCACCGCGATGCTCTTCATCGTGTTCGACATCGAGATCATCTTCCTCTACCCGTGGGCGGTCTCCTTCGCGCCGCTGAAGAACGACGCGGGCGACACCATCGCGTCCGGCCTCGGGCTGTTCGCGCTGGTCGAGATGCTGCTGTTCATCGTCACCGTGCTCGTCGCCTACGCGTACGTGTGGCGCCGCAAGGGTCTGGACTGGGACTGAAAATGGGACTTGAAGAGAAACTCCCCAGCGGGTTCATCCTCAGCACGGTCGAAGCGGCCGCCGGATGGGCGCGTAAGAGCTCCGTGTGGCCGGCCACGTTCGGTCTCGCGTGTTGCGCCATCGAGCTGATGGCCACCGGTGGCCCCCACTACGACCTGGCGCGCTTCGGCATGGAGCGCGCTTCGGCGTCTCCCCGCCAGGCCGACCTCATGATCGTCGCCGGTCGAGTGTCGCAGAAGATGGCGCCCGTCCTGCGGCAGATCTACGACCAGATGGCCGAGCCCAAGTGGGTCATCTCCATGGGCGTGTGCGCCTCCAGCGGCGGCATGTTCAACAACTACGCCATCGTCCAGGGCGTCGACCACGTCGTGCCGGTCGACATCTACCTGCCGGGCTGCCCGCCGCGGCCGGAGATGCTGATCGACGCGATCGTGAAGCTGCACGACAAGATCCAGAACATGAAGTTCGGCGCCCACCGCGCCAAGCAGATCGAGGACCTCGAACTGCGGGCGCTGCGCACGCTGCCGCTGATCGACCAGGGGAGCGGAAAGTGACCTCGCCCGACCACCTTCCCGGAAGCCCGGAGAGCGGGGAGGCCCCCGAGGCCGCCTCGGTCCCGGCCGTCCCCGAGGCGCCCGTCGCCCGTCACGGCATGTTCGGCGCGCACGACACCGGTGACACCTCCGGCTACGGCGGCCTCGTCGTCCGCCGGGCGCCGCAGCTGGCCACGCCCCGCCCGTACGGCGGCTACTTCGACGAGCTCGTCGACACCCTCGGCCTCGACGACGCCATCGAGCGCGTCGTCGTCGACCGCGGCGAGCTGACCCTGCACGTCCGCCGGGAGCGGCTGGTGGAGGTCTGCCAGAAGCTGCGCGACGACCCGGCCCTGCGTTTCGAGTTGTCGCTCGGCGTCTCCGGGGTGCACTACCCGCACCTGAAGGGCGAGGAGCTGCGCGCCGTCTACCACCTGTGCTCGATCACCCACAACAGGCGTGTACGCCTGGAGGTGAGCGCACCGGACACCGACCCGCACATTCCATCGACTGTGGGCGTTTACCCTGGTCATGACTGGCATGAGCGGGAGACGTACGACTTCTTCGGAATCGTCTTCGACGGCCATCCGGCACTCACCCGGATCATGATGCCGGATGACTGGGACGGCCACCCGCAGCGCAAGGACTACCCGCTCGGCGGCATCCCGGTCGAGTACCGGGGCGCCACCATCCCCTCGCCGGACCAGAGGAGGTCTTACTCATGAGCACCGGCTATGACGAGGCGACAGAGGGCAAGGTCTACTCGGTCACCGGCGGAGACTGGGACGAGGTCGTCGGCGAAGCCCGCGACACCGAGGAAGAGCGCCTGGTCGTCAACATGGGCCCGCAGCACCCGTCCACGCACGGCGTGCTCCGGCTGGTCCTGACGCTCGACGGTGAGACGGTCACCGAGGCGCGCAGCGTCATCGGCTACCTGCACACCGGCATCGAGAAGAACATGGAGTTCCGGACGTGGACCCAGGGGACCACGTTCGTGACGCGCATGGACTACCTCTCGCCGATCTTCAACGAGACCGCGTACTGCATGGGCGTGGAGAAGCTGCTCGGCATCACCGACCGCGTGCCCGAGCGGGCGCAGGCCATCCGCGTGATGATGATGGAGCTCAACCGCATCGCCTCGCACCTGGTCGCGATGGGCACGTTCGGCATGGAGCTGGGCGCGACCACGCCGTTCCTCTTCGGCTACCGCGACCGTGAAATGATCATGGACCTGTTCGAGTACATCACGGGTCTGCGCATGAACCACGCCTACGTCAGGCCGGGCGGCGTGAGCGTCGACCTGCCCGCGGGCGCGGTCGACAAGGTGGGCGAGTTCCTCAAGGAGATGCCCAAGCGGATCAAGGACATCCGCAAGCTGCTCGACGAGAACCCCGTCTACGTGCGCCGCACCAGGGACGTCGGCTACCTCGACCTGACCGGCTGCATGGCGCTGGGCATCACCGGCCCGATCCTGCGCGCCGCCGGCCTGCCCTGGGACCTGCGCAAGTCGCAGCCCTACAGCGGCTACGAGACGTACGAGTTCGAGGTCGCCACCGAGCGCGGTTGCGACGTCTACTCGCGTTACCTCGTGCGCATGCGGGAGATGGAGGAGTCGCTCAAGATCATCGAGCAGGCTCTCGACCGCATCGCCGGCCCGCTCAAGGGTGACCCGGTGATGATCGAGGACAAGAAGATCGGCTGGCCCGCGCAGCTCGCGCTCGGCCCTGACGGCTTCGGCAACTCGCCCGACCACATCGCGCACATCATGGGCAGCTCGATGGAGGCCCTGATCCACCACTTCAAGCTGGTGACCGAGGGCTTCCGGGTCCCGGCCGGGCAGGCGTACGCGAGCATCGAGTCGCCCAAGGGCGAGCTCGGCGCGCACGTCGTCAGCGACGGGGGCACCCGCCCGTACCGCGTGCACTTCCGCGAGCCTTCCTTCTGCAACCTGCAGGGCTTCCCCGCGATGGCGGAGGGCGGCCAGGTCGCCGACGTGATCGCCGCGGTGGCTTCTATCGACCCCGTCATGGGAGGTGTGGACCGGTGACTTATTCACCGGAAGTCCGGGAGCGTCTCGAACAGGACGCCAAGGAGATCATCGGCCGCTACCCCAAGACGCGGTCCGCCCTGTTGCCGCTGCTCCACCTCGTGCAGTCGGCAGACGGCTACGTCTCCGACGACGGCAAGGAGTTCTGCGCCGAGATGCTGGGCCTGAGCAAGGCCGAGGTCACCGGCGTCGCGACCTTCTACACGATGTACAAGCGCAAGCCGGCCGGCGACTACCACGTGGGCGTCTGCATCAACGCGCTGTGCGCCGTCATGGGCGGCGACGAGATCTGGGACGAGCTGTCCGAGCACGTCGGCGTCGGCCACGAGGAGACCACCGGCGACGGCAAGATCTCGCTGGAGCGCCTTGAGTGCAACGCGGCCTGCGACTTCGCCCCGGTCATGATGGTCAACTGGGAGTTCTTCGACAACCAGACGCCCGCCTCGGCCAAGCAGCTCGTCGACGACCTGCGTGACGGCAAGGACGTGCGGCCGACGCGCGGACCGAAGAAGCTCTGCACCTTCAAGGAGGCCTCGCGCGTGCTCGCGGGCCTGCCCGACGACCAGGCGGGCGACGGCCCGTCGGCCGCCGGCCCCTCGCTCGAGGGCCTGAAGGTGGCCAAGGCCAACGGATGGAAGGCCCCCGAGGCATGAGCACCACACTGACCCCGGTCCTGACGGCCAACTGGGACCAGGCCGACTCCTTCACCCTCGACGGCTACGGCGGTGACTACCAGGCGGCCAGGAAGGCGCTGGGCATGGACCCCGACGCCGTCATCCAGGCGGTCAAGGACTCCGGCCTGCGCGGCCGCGGCGGCGCCGGCTTCCCCACCGGCATGAAGTGGGGCTTCATCCCTCAGGGTGACGGCAAGCCCCACTACCTCGTCGTCAACGCCGACGAGTCGGAGCCGGGCACCTGCAAGGACATCCCGCTGATGATGGCCAACCCGCACTCGCTGGTCGAGGGCGTCATCATCACCGCGTTCGCGATCAGGGCCAACTACGCCTTCATCTACGTGCGCGGCGAGGTGCTGCACGTCATCCGGCGGCTGCACGCGGCCGTGCGCGAGGCGTACGAGAAGGGCTTCCTGGGCAAGGACGTCTTCGGGTCGGGCTACGACCTGGAACTCGTCGTGCACAGCGGCGCGGGCGCGTACATCTGCGGCGAGGAGACGGCGCTGCTCGACTCGCTGGAGGGCTTCAGGGGTCAACCGCGACTCAAGCCCCCGTTCCCGGCCGTGGCGGGCCTCTATGCCTCGCCGACTGTCGTGAACAACGTAGAGTCGATCGCCAGTGTTCCCTCGATCATCAGCAACGGCGCCGACTGGTTCGCCTCGATGGGCACCGAGAAGTCCAAGGGCTTCGGCATCTTCTCCCTCAGCGGCCACGTCACCAGGCCCGGCCAGTACGAGGCCCCGCTCGGCATCACCCTGCGCGAGCTGCTCGACATGGCCGGCGGCATCCGCGAGGGGCACCAGCTCAAGTTCTGGACCCCGGGCGGCTCCTCCACGCCGATCTTCACCGACGAGCACCTCGACGTGCCGCTCGACTTCGAGGCCGTCGGCGCCAAGGGCTCCATGCTCGGCACCCGCGCGCTGCAGATCTTCGACGAGACCACCTGCGTGGTCCGCACGGTGCTGCGCTGGACCGAGTTCTACGCCCACGAGTCGTGCGGCAAGTGCACGCCGTGCCGCGAGGGCACGTACTGGCTCAAGCAGGTGCTCAAGCGCCTGGAGAAGGGCCAGGGTTCCGAGGAGGACCTGTCCACGATCACCGACATCGCGGACAACATCCTCGGCCGCTCGTTCTGCGCCCTCGGCGACGGCGCGACCAGCCCGATCCACTCCTCGGTGAAGTACTTCCGCGAGGAGTACCTCAAGCACTTCGAGATCGGCGGCTGCCCGTTCGACCCGAAGAAGTCCACTCTCTGGGGTGAGCAGTGACCGTCGTAGAAACAGAAATCACCCTGGTTACCCTCACCATCGACGGGTTCCAGGTCAGTGTCCCCAAGGGCACCCTGATCATCAGGGCCGCCGAGCTGCTGGGCATCCAGATCCCCCGGTTCTGCGACCACCCGCTGCTCGACCCGGCGGCCAACTGCCGCCAGTGCCTGGTCGACATCCCCGACGCGGGCAACGGCCGCGGCTTCCCCAAGCCGCAGCCGTCCTGCGCGATCGAGGTCGCCGAGGGCATGGTCGTGCAGACCCAGCTCACCTCGCCGGTCGCCGAGAAGGCGCAGCGCGGGGCCATGGAGCTGCTGCTGATGAACCACCCGCTCGACTGCCCGGTCTGCGACAAGGGCGGCGAGTGCCCCCTGCAGAACCAGGCCATGTCGAACGGCCAGGGCGAGTCGCGGTTCCAGGAGCAGAAGCGTACGTTCCCCAAGCCGCTGCCGCTGTCCACGCAGGTGCTGCTCGACCGTGAGCGCTGCGTCCAGTGCGCCCGGTGCATCCGCTTCTCCGACCAGATCGCCGGCGACCCGCTCATCGAGTTCTTCGAGCGCGGCGCCAAGGAGCAGGTACGGGTCGCCGACGGCAAGCCGTTCAACTCCTACTTCTCTGGCAACACGGTGCAGATCTGCCCGGTCGGCGCGCTGACCGGCGCGGCCTACCGGTTCCGGGCGCGGCCGTTCGACCTGGTGTCCACGCCGAGCGCGTGCGAGCACTGCGCGTCGGGCTGTTCCCTGCGCACCGACCACCGGCGCGGCCGGGTCACCCGCCGCCTGGCGGGCAACGACCCGCAGGTGAACGAGGAGTGGAACTGCGACAAGGGCCGCTGGGCCTTCTCCTACGCCACCCAGCCCGACCGGCTCAAGACGCCTCTGGTGCGCAACGAGGAAGGCGTGCTCGTGCCCGCCTCGTGGCCGGAGGCGCTGGAGGTCGCGGCCAAGGGCCTGGCCGCCGCCCGCGGCAAGACCGGCGTACTGGTCGGCGGCCGGGTGACGGTCGAGGACGCCTACGCCTACAGCAAGTTCGCCCGGGTCGCCCTGGGCAGCAACGACATCGATTTCCGCGCCCGCCCGCACTCCGCCGAGGAGGCGCAGTTCCTCGCGCACGCGGTCGCCGGCAAGGGCATCGAGATCAGCTACGCCGACCTTGAGAACGCCCCGGCCGTGCTGCTCGTCGGGTTCGAGCCCGAGGAGGAGTCGCCGATCGTCTTCCTGCGCCTGCGCAAGGCGTGGCAGAAGAAGGGCCTGAAGGTCACCGCGATCGCGCCGTTCGCCTCCGCCGGCCTGGCCAAGATGGGCGGCACGCTCATCACGGCCGCGCCCGGCACCGAGGCCGACGCGATCGGCGAGCTGGTCGGCACGCTGGCCGAGGGCACGATCGTGCTCGCCGGCGAGCGGCTGGCCACCGTGCCAGGCGCGCTGTCGGCCCTCGTCCGCCTCGGCGCCGGGTCCGGCGTCCGGCTGGCCTGGGTGCCGCGCAGGGCCGGTGAGCGCGGCGCGCTCGAAGCCGGCGCGCTGCCCAACCTGCTGCCGATCGGCCGTCCCGTGGACGACGAGGCCGCCAGGGCCGAGGTCGCCAGGGTGTGGAACGTGGGCTCGCTGCCCGCCGTGCCCGGCCGCGACACCGACGGCATCCTCGCCGCCGCCCGTACCGGTGAGATCGACGCGCTGGTCGTGGCCGGCGTCGACCCGTACGACCTGGCCGACCCCGCCGCCGCGCTGGAGGCGCTGGAGAACACGCCGTTCATCGTCAGCCTGGAGATCCGCGCCAGCGCCGTCACCGACCGCGCCGACGTGGTGCTGCCGGTCGCGGCGGTGCAGGAGAAGAGCGGCACGTTCGTCAACTGGGAGGGCAGGGGCCGCTCGTTCGAGGCGCCGCTGCGCGTGCCCGGCATCCAGAGCGACCTGGCCGTCATCGGCAACCTCGCCGACCGCATGGACGTGCACTTCGGCCTGCCGGACGCCAAGGCCGTCCGGCGCGAGCTGGGCAGCCTCGGCGCCTGGCGTGGCGCCCGCGTCGCCGCCCCGAGCACCGCCACCCGCGCCCAGGTCGCCCCGGCGGCCGGCGAGGCGCTGCTGGCGACCTGGCACCTGCTGCTCGACGAGGGCAGGCTCCAGGACGGCGAGCCGTACCTGGCCGGCACCGCCCGCGCCACCGAGGCGCTGGTGTCGGCGAACACGGCGGCCGAGATCGGCGTCATCGACGGCGACAAGCTCGTCGTCGGCGGCCCCGGCCCCAACGCGGTCACGCTGCCGGTCCGCGTCGCGGACCTGCCCGACCGGGTGGTCTGGGTGCCGGCGAACTCCGGCGGCTGCTCGGTCACGCGCGACCTGCGCGCGCTGGCCGGCGACATCGTCACGATCGGGAGCGCCTCATGACCCACGTTCTCGCGGCCGATCCCACCCTTGCCGACTTCGGCAAGGACCCGCTGTGGATCACCATCATCAAGGCCGTGATGCTGTTCCTCTTCCTGATGCTGGGCATCCTGTTCGGCGTCTGGTACGAGCGCAAGCTGATCTCGCGGATGCAGCACCGCTACGGCCCCAACCGGGCCGGCAAGTTCGGTCTGCTGCAGTCCGTGGCCGACGGCATCAAGATGGGTCTGAAGGAGGACATCTTCCCGCGGACCGTGGACAAGGTGCTCTACCTACTGGCCCCCGTGATCATGGTCGTGCCGGCGTTCCTGGCCTTCTCGATCGTGCCGTTCGGGCCGATGGTCAACCTGTTCGGCGTCCAGACGCCACTGCAGATGGTCGACCTGCCGGTGGCGGTGCTGTTCATGCTGGCCATGGGCGCCATCTCGGTCTACGGCGTGGTGCTGGCCGGCTGGTCGTCGCGCTCGCCGTACGCGCTGCTGGGTGGTCTGCGGTCGGCGGCGCAGGTGGTCTCGTACGAGATCGCGATGGGCCTGTCGTTCGTGGCGATCTTCCTGTTCGCCGGGACGCTGTCCACGTCCGAGATCGTCAAGGCGCAGGGTGAGCAGGGCTGGTTCGTCTTCCTGCTGATCCCGTCGTTCGTGATCTACGTGATCTGCATGTTCGGCGAGGCCGCCCGTATCCCGTTCGACCTGCCCGAGGGCGAGGGCGAGCTGGTCGGCGGCTTCCAGACCGAGTACTCCTCGTCCCTGAAGTTCGCCCTCATCATGATGGGCGAGTACCTGCACACCTTCACCGCCTCGGGCATCGCGGTCACCCTGTTCCTGGGCGGCTGGCGGGCGCCGTGGCCGATCTCCATGTGGGACGGCGCCAACACGGGCTGGTGGCCGGTGTTGTGGTTCTTCATCAAGTTCGTGCTGACCTTCAGCTTCATCGTGTGGGTGCGTGCCTCGCTGCCGCGCGTGCGCTACGACCAGCTCATGTCCCTGGGCTGGAAGGTGCTGATCCCGGTGAACCTGGCCTGGATCCTGCTCGTCGCCGCGGCTCGCAACGTGGTCGTCAACGAGGGCAACAAGACGGTCGGCATCGTGATCGGCGCGGTCATCGTGGTCGGCGCGCTGGCCATCTGGATGCGGTTCGACACCGTCAACCAGCGGCGCAAGGAGGCGCGCAAGGCCGAGGTGGAGGCCGAGTTCGAGCAACTGTCCGACGAGCCGACGGCCGGCGGCTTCCCTGTGCCGCCGCTCGATCTGCCGCACTACCACGGGGTGCAGCACAAGGAGATTCCCAGTGGGACTAACTGATTGGCTGAACCCCGTCAAGGGCTTCGGGGTCACCTTCCACACGATGTTCAAGAAGCCCGTCACGACGAACTACCCGGAGGTCAAGAAGCCGACGGCTCCTCGCTTCCATGGTCGTCACCAGCTCAACCGCTGGCCGGACGGGCTGGAGAAGTGCGTCGGGTGTGAGCTGTGCGCGTGGGCGTGTCCGGCGGACGCGATCTACGTCGAGGGCGCGGACAACACCGACGAGGAACGTTTCTCGCCGGGTGAGCGGTACGGGCGCACGTACCAGATCAACTATCTGCGGTGCATCCTGTGCGGCCTGTGCATCGAGGCCTGCCCGACCCGCGCGCTCACCATGACCAACGAGTACGAGCTCGCCGACAGCAGCCGCGAGAGCCTCATCTTCACCAAGGAGATGCTCCTCGCACCCCTGACGCAGGGCATGGAGCAGCCGCCCCACCCGATGCGTCTCGGTGAGACCGAAGAGGACTACTACCGGCTGGGACGAACCAATGGGTGAGACCATCACATTCTGGGTTCTCGCCGTCGTATCCGTCGGCGCGGCGCTCGGCATGGTCTTCAACAGGAAGGCCGTCTACTCAGCGCTGATGCTCGGCACCGTGATGCTGAGCCTCGCGGTGCTGTACGCCGTCCAGGACGCGCCCTTCCTCGCCGCGGTGCAGATCATCGTCTACACCGGCGCCATCATGATGCTGTTCCTGTTCGTGCTCATGCTGGTGGGCGTCGACTCTTCCGACTCCTTCGTGGAGACGCTGAAGGGTCAGCGCTTCTGGGGTGCCCTCGCGGCCCTCGGCTTCGCCGTCCTGATCATCCTGGCGGTGGGCAACGCGATCTTCGCCGGTGAGGCGGGCCTGGCTCAGGCCACGGCGCAGGGCGGTTACATCCGCTCGATCGCGCTGCTGCTGTTCACCAAGTACGTCTTCGCGTTCGAGGTCACCTCGGCCCTGCTGATCACCGCCGCCCTGGGCGCGATGGTCCTCGCCCACCGCGAGAGGGTCACCGAGAAGGTCACGCAGAAGGACCTCTCGCGCGCCAGGTTCCTGAGCGACAACCCCTCGGCCCTGCCCGGCCCCGGCACGTACGCCAGGAGCAACGCCATCGACATGCCGGCGCTGCTGCCCGACGGTTCGGTCGCGCCGTCGTCGGTCAACCGCTACATCGCCCGCTACGACGTCGAGCACGGCCACCTCCCCGAGGACGCGAAGCTCGCCGAGGCCATCAAGCACACGGCCGAGGATGACGCCGCCGAGGAGACGACCAACGAGGTGACCAAGTGACGACCCACTACCTGATCCTGTCGGGTGTGCTGTTCGCGATCGGCGCGCTGGGCGTACTGATCAGGCGCAACGCGATCGTGGTGTTCATGTGCGTCGAGCTCATGCTCAACGCCTGCAACCTCGCGTTCGTCACCTTCGCCAGGCAGAACGGCAACCTGGAGGGCCAGATCATCGCGTTCTTCGTGATGGTGGTGGCCGCGGCCGAGGTCGTCGTCGGCCTGGCCATCATCGTGACGATCTTCCGAACCCGCAGGTCCGCGTCCGTCGACGACGTCAACCTGCTGAAGTACTAAGAGGTGACTGATGCAATCTGAAATCGCTCAGATCACCCCTCATGTCGGCGGTGTGATCGGGAACGCCTGGCTGATGATCGCTCTTCCGCTCGTGGGGGCGTTCATCCTGCTGGTGTTCAACAGGTTCACCAACCGCTGGGGTCACCTGCTGGGCGTGGCCATGTCGCTGGCCTCGTTCGTGGTGGCCGTGCTGGCGTTCTTCGAGCTCATCGGGTTCGGGGACGAGGAACGCCGCCGGGCGGTGCACCTCTACGAGTTCATCCCCGGCATGGTCGACATGGGGCTGCTGATCGACCCGCTGTCGATCAGCTTCGCGCTGCTCATCACGGGTGTCGGATCGCTGATCCACATCTACTCCATCGGGTACATGTCGCACGACGAGCACCGGCGCAGGTTCTTCGCGTACCTGAACCTGTTCGTCGCCGCGATGCTCCTGCTGGTGCTGTCCGACAACTACGTGGGCCTGTTCATCGGCTGGGAGGGCGTGGGCCTGGCCTCGTACCTGCTGATCGGGTTCTGGCAGTTCAAGCCGTCCGCGGCGGTCGCGGCGAAGAAGGCGTTCGTCGTCAACCGCGTCGGTGACTTCGGCCTGCTGGTCGGCATGTTCATCATCTGGACGTCGTTCGGCACGCTGGCCTTCAAGGACCTCGGCGCGAAGATCGGCGCCAGTGGCGCCTCCGACGGCACGATGCTGGCCATCGGCCTGCTGCTGCTCCTCGGCGCCTGCGGCAAGTCGGCGCAGCTCCCGCTGCAGTCCTGGCTGCTCGACGCCATGGAGGGCCCGACGCCCGTCTCGGCCCTGATCCACGCGGCGACCATGGTCACCGCCGGCGTCTACCTGGTCGTGCGCTCGGGCGCGTTCTTCTTCCCCGAAGGCTCGGGGGCGGCGCTCGCCGTCGCCATCGTCGGCGCGGCCACGCTGCTCGCCGGTGCGATCATCGGTTGTGCGAAGGACGACATCAAGAAGGGCCTGGCCGGCTCGACGATGTCGCAGATCGGCTACATGATGCTCGGCGCGGGCCTCGGCCCCGCGGGCTACGCCTTCGCGATCGGCCACCTGATCACGCACGGCTTCTTCAAGGCCGACATGTTCCTCGGCGCCGGTTCGGTCATGCACGGCATGAACGACGAGGTGAACATGAGGAAGTACGGCGGCCTGCGCAAGTTCATGCCGATCACCTTCGTCACGTTCTTCATCGGCTACCTGGCGATCATCGGGTTCCCGCTGCTGTCCGGTTACTTCACCAAGGACGGCATCATCGAGACCGCGGTCCACCACCAGCCGATCCTGGGCTGGCTGGCCGTGCTCGGCGCGGGCATCACGGGCTTCTACATGTCGCGGATGGTCTTCATGACCTTCTTCGGCCAGAAGCGCTGGGCCGACGACGCGCACCCGCACGAGTCGCCGCTGGTCATGACCGTGCCGCTGATGATCCTGTCGCTGGGCGCGCTGGGCCTCGGTGCCTACCTGGTGCTGGGCGGCAGGCTGTACGACTTCCTGCGACCCGCCGTGGGCGGCGAGGCGGAGGCGCCGAGCTTCCAGTTCGCCAGCACGCCCGGTCTGGCCACCCTCGCGCTCGTCGCCGTCGGTGTGGTCATCGCCTGGATGAAGTACGGCCGGGCAGAGGTGCCGTCGGTGCAGCCGCGCGGCTCCTTCCTCACCACGTTCGCCCGCCGTGACCTGTACGGCGACGCCATCAACGAGTCCCTGCTCATGCGCCCCGGCCAGTGGCTGACCCGCATCGCGGTGTTCTTCGACAACCGCGGCGTCGACGGGCTCGTCAACGGTCTGGCGGCAGGCATCGGCGGGAGCTCGGGGCGCCTGCGCAGGCTCCAGACGGGCTTCGCGCGAACGTACGCGCTGTCCATCCTGATCGGTGCCGCCCTGCTGACCGGCGCCCTGCTCCTCGTTGGGAACATCTGATGTCACCCTGGCTCCCGATAATCATGGCGGTGCCCGTAGTGGGCGCCATCGTGGTGGCCCTGCTTCCCAAGGGCGGCGACAAGCTGGCCAAGCAGGTCACGCTGGCGGTCTCGCTGCTGACGATGGTGCTGACGGGCGTCATGGCCGCCGGGTTCAAGCCCGGCGGTGAGCGCTTCCAGTTCAAGGCGGAGTACGACTGGATCCCGAGCTTCGGCGTGAAGTTCGGGGTCGGCGTGGACGGCGTCGCCCTGGTGCTGATCGCCCTGTCGGTCGTGCTGGTGCCGATCGTCGTCCTGGCCTCCTGGCACGACGCCGACGGCGTCCGGACCTCCGACGGCACGCTGATCACGCCCAAGCGGTCGGTCAAGACGTACTTCTCGCTGCTGCTCGTCCTGGAAACGATGATGATCGGCGTCTTCGCGGCGACCGACGTCTTCCTCTTCTACGTCTTCTTCGAAGCCATGCTGATCCCGATGTACTTCATGATCGGGTCGTACGGCGGCGCCCAGCGGTCCTACGCGGCCGTCAAGTTCCTGCTGTACTCGCTCTTCGGCGGCCTGCTCATGCTGGTCGCGGTCATCGGCCTGTACGTGCTGGCGAACAAGGGCACGTTCATGTTCGAGCCGCTCGTCGGGGCCATCAAGGACCCGACGACGCAGAAGTGGCTGTTCGGCGGCTTCTTCATCGCCTTCGCCATCAAGGCGCCGCTCTGGCCGGTGCACACCTGGCTGCCCGACGCGGCCGCCCAGGCCCCGGCCGGCGCCGCCGTGCTGCTCGTGGGCGTGCTCGACAAGGTCGGCACGTTCGGCATGCTGCGCTTCTGCCTGGAGCTGTTCCCGGACGCGGCCAAGGCGTTCACGATGCCGATCGTCGTCCTGGCGGTCATCAGCATCATCTACGGCGCGATCGTGGCCATCGGCCAGACCGACATGAAGCGGCTCATCGCCTACACGTCGATCTCGCACTTCGGCTTCATCGTGCTCGGCGTGTTCGCCATGTCGTCGGTCGCCCAGTCCGGCGCGGCCCTCTACATGGTCAACCACGGCTTCGCCACGGGCGCGCTGTTCCTCGCCGCCGGGTTCCTCATCGCCCGCCGCGGCTCGCCGTTCATCGCCGACTACGGAGGCGTGCAGAAGGTCGCCCCGGTTCTCGCGGGCTTCTTCCTGGTCGCCGGTCTGGCCGGTCTCTCGCTGCCGGGACTGTCGTCCTTCGTCAGCGAGTTCATGGTGATGATCGGCACGTACTCCAGCGTGGCGCACGGTTCCGGCGCGCTGACGGTGGCCGCGATCATCTCCGCGGTGGCCGTGATCCTCGCCGCCGTCTACATCCTGTGGATGGTGCAGCGCACCCTGAACGGCCCGACCGCCGAGCCGGTCAAGGCGTTCAAGGACCTGAACGCCCGGGAGATCTGGGTGCTCGCGCCGCTGGTCGCACTGATCATCGGGTTCGGCTTCTTCCCCAAGCCGCTGCTCGACGTGATCAACCCGTCCGTCCAGCAGACGCTGACCAACGTGCAGGTGCCCACTGCCACCATCGCTGAGAAGGGGACAGGTCAGTGAACGACGTCATCCAAGCGCCGACGATCGAGTACGGCACGCTGGCGCCGTTGCTGATCATCTTCGGCGCGGCCTGCATCGGCGTGCTCGTCGAGGCGTTCGCGCCGCGCTACCTGCGCAAGTCCATCCACGTCCCGCTCACGCTGCTCAGCCTGATCGGCGCGTTCGCCCTCGTGATCGTGCAGGTCATGCGCGGCGTGCCGACGCAGGCCGTCGCCATGGGCGCGGTCGCGGTGGACGGTCCCGCGCTGTTCATCTGGGGCGTGATCATCGTCCTGTCGTTCGTGTCCGTGCTGCTGATCAACGACGAGGGCCACTTCGTGGCCTCGGCGGCGGCCGTACCGGGCAGCGCCGACGAGGAGGAGGCCGAGGCGGCCGACAACGGCACCGGGCAGACCGAGGTCTACCCGCTGGTGTTGTTCGCGGTCGGCGGCATGCTGCTCTTCCCGGCCTCGCACGACCTGCTGACGATGTTCGTGGCCCTTGAGGTCATGTCGCTCCCGCTGTACCTGCTGTGCGGCCTGGCCCGCCGTCGCCGCCTGCTGTCGCAGGAGGCGTCGATGAAGTACTTCCTGCTCGGCGCGTTCTCCTCGGCGTTCTTCCTGTACGGCATCGCCATGATCTACGGCTACGCGGGCACCGTCTCGCTGCCCGGGATCAACGCCGCCCTGGCCAAGGGCGCGCTGCTCGACCCGCTGCTCATGATCGGGCTCGCGCTGCTCGGCGTCGGCCTGCTGTTCAAGATCGGCGCCGCGCCCTTCCAGTCCTGGAAGCCCGACGTCTACCAGGGCGCCCCGACCCCCATCACCGCGCTCATGGCCTCGGGCACGCTCGTCGCGGCCTTCGGCGCCGTGCTGCGGGTGTTCTGGGTTGGTCTGGGCAACCTCGACTGGAACTGGCGTCCGGTCATCTGGGGCGTCGCGGCCCTGACGATGATCGTCGGTTCGATCCTGGCGATCACGCAGACCAACATCAAGCGCATGCTGGCCTACTCCTCCATCGCGCACGCGGGCTTCCTGCTCGTCGGCGTGATGGCGACGTTCGGCGCGGCCGGGCAGAACGCCCAGTCGCTCAAGGCGATCCTGTTCTACCTGGCGGTCTACGGCATCACCACGGTCGGCGCGTTCGCGGTGGTCACGCTGATACGCGATCCGGGCGGCGAGGCGGGACACCTGTCCCGCTGGGCCGGGCTCGGCAAGCGTTCGCCGATCCTCGCCGGGGTGTTCGCCTTCTTCCTGCTCGCCTTCGCCGGAATCCCGCTGACCAGCGGCTTCTTCGGCAAGTACGCCGTGTTCGCGGCCGCGCTCAGCAGCGGCACGCAGCCCGGCGACTCCATGGGCGGCTGGATGGCCGGCCTGGTCGTGGTGGGCGTGGTGGCCTCGGCCATCGCCGCGTTCTTCTACGTCCGCGTGATCGTGCTGATGTTCTTCAGCGAGCCCGCGGCCGACGGCCCGGCGATCGCGGTGCCCAGTATGGGGACCGTGGCCGTCATCGCCGTCTCCCTGCTGGTTACCGTAGGAGTGGGGCTCTACCCGGAGTCCATCCTCGGTGTCGCCAACGACGCCGCTTCGGCACTGTTCATTAGATAAGGGGATCCCGTATGTCTGCGCCTCCCGTGGTTGACCTTCCCATTGAGGACGAACGGTTGGCGCAGGACGTGGCCACCGGATTGGCCGCGGTCGAGAAGCTCCTGCGCTCGTCGGTGGAGAGCGAGGACGCCTTCGTCACGGAGGCGTCCAAGCACCTCATCGAGGCGGGCGGCAAGCGGTTCCGTACGCTGATGGTGCTGCTCGCGGCCCAGTTCGGCGACCCATCCGCGCCGGGTGTCGTGCCCGGCGCGGTGGTGATCGAGCTGACCCACCTGGGCTCCCTGTACCACGACGACGTCATGGACGAGGCCCCGGTGCGCCGGGGCTCGCCCTCGGCCAACGCCCGGTGGGACAACACCGTGGCGATCCTCACCGGCGACTATCTGTTCGCCCAGGCCTCGGACCTCCTGGCCGACCTCGGTCCCGAGATGATCCGCATCCAGGCCCAGACGTTCTCCCGCCTCGTCCAGGGGCAGATCCGCGAGACGGTCGGCCCGCGCGACGGCGAGGACCCGGTGGGCCACTACCTGAGCGTCCTGTCCGACAAGACGGGCTCGCTCATCGCCGCCTCCGGCCGTTTCGGCGCACTGCTGTCCGGCGCACCCGCCGACGTCGAGGAGCGCCTCAGCCGCGCCTGTGAGGCCGTCGGCGTGGCCTGGCAGCTCGGTGACGACCTGCTCGACGTCGCCTCCTCGGGCGCCCAGTCGGGCAAGACGCCCGGCACCGACCTGCGCGAGGGCGTCCGTACCCTCCCGGTCCTCTACGCGCTCACCAGCGGCGAGCAGTCCCGCATGACCGAGCTGCTGTCGGGCCCGGTGGCCGAGGAGGACGTCGAGGAGGCCCTGACCCTGCTGCGCGCCCATCCCGCGATGGCGCGGGCCCGCGCCGAGCTGACGGCGTGGGTGGACCGGGCCCGCGTGGACCTCTCCGCCCTGCCCGACATCCCGGCCAGGGCGGCCTTCCTAGCGCTCTGCGACTACGTGGTCGAGCGTTCGGGCTGATCGCCTGACCCGGGCGGCCGTCCGCGCCGCCCGGAAGCTGTCGTACGTGAAGATCGCCAGGGCCAGCCACACGATCGAGAACCCGATCCACCGGCTGGGCGGCATGACCTCCCCGGCGATCGTCACCCCCACCACGAACTGCAGGATCGGGGCGATGTACTGCAGCACCCCGACGGTGCTCAGCGGCACCCGGATCGCCGCCGCGCCGAAGCAGATGAGCGGCACGGCCGTGATGATCCCGGCCCCCACCAGCAGCAGCGAGTGCCCGACGCCCTGCTGCCCGAACGTCGCCTGCCCCGCGAACTGCAGGTAGACCAGATACCCGAACGCCGGCACCAGCAGGACCAGCGTCTCGACGGCCAGGCTCTCGGTGGCCGCCACGTTCGCCTGCTTCTTGGCCAGGCCGTAGACGCCGAAGCTCACGGCCAGCGTCAGCGCGATCCACGGCAGCCGTCCGTAGTCGACGGTCAGCACGATCACCGCCAGCGCCGCGAACCCCACGGCCACCCACTGCAGCGGACGCAGCCGCTCCCGCAGCACCAGCACCCCGAACAGCACGCTGACCAGGGGGTTGATGAAGTATCCGAGCGCGCTCTCGACGACGTGGCCGCTGTTGACCCCGTAGATGTAGGTGCCCCAGTTGACGGTGATGACGAGGGCGGCGACGGTGAGCAGGGCGAGCTTGCGCGGCTGCCGGAGCAGCTCACGGAACCAGCTCCAATGCCGCCGTACGGCGAGCACCGCGACGACGGCCATCAGTGACCAGACCATCCGATGGGCCAGGATCTCCACGGCTCCGGACGGTTTGAGCAGCGGCCAGTACAGGGGGAACAGCCCCCACATGGTGTAGGCGGCGATCCCGAACAGTACACCGCGCCGTAGGTCAGGCATGAACCTTATTTTCGGGCCTTACTAGCTTAAATACAAATGTGTGTCACTATACGGGAATGTTTAGTCATCCTTAAGTGTTCGGGCGTTGTGTAGGCGTAATCCCGCTACCCACGCCACGCCGCCGCCCGCGGCGCTGCGTAAGGTAGAGACACCTGATGGAGGTGGCACGATGGGCTGGCTGTTCGGCGGTAACAAGACATCGATGGTCCGTCCCGAGGACGCTCTGCCGGGCCGCTCGGAGGCGATGCCCGTACCCGCGCGGCACGCCGTCCTGGACGCGCCGCTCGCCCCGCCGTACCCCTCGGGCCTGGAGGTGGCCGACTTCGGCCTGGGCTGCTTCTGGGGGGCCGAGCGC
This sequence comes from Nonomuraea spiralis, assembly GCF_014648435.1. Lineage (GTDB taxonomy): Bacteria > Actinomycetota > Actinomycetes > Streptosporangiales > Streptosporangiaceae > Nonomuraea > Nonomuraea spiralis. The sequence goes on along the minus strand of NZ_BMRC01000004.1, from coordinate 1,751 downwards.
AAGTTCTGGCAGACGCACGGGGTCGTGACGACCGCCGTCGGGTACCAGGGCGGGTACACCCCCAACCCGACGTACGAGGAGGTCTGCAGCGGCCTCACCGGGCACACCGAGGTCGTACGGGTCGTGTTCGACCCGGCTCAGGTGTCGTACGAGGAGCTGCTGAAGGTCTTCTGGGAGGCCCATGACCCGACCCAGGGCATGCGCCAGGGCAACGACAGCGGCACGCAGTACCGGTCGGCGATCTATCACCACTCGCCGGAGCAGGAGAAGGCGGCGGAGGCGTCGCGGGAGGCGTACCAGCAGGTCCTCACCCAGGCCGGCTACGGCACCATAACCACCGAAGTCACCCAAGCCCCACCTTTCTACTACGCCGAGGACTACCACCAGCAGTACCTCCACCGCAACAAAAACGGCTACTGCGGGATTGGAGGGACCGGGGTCGCTTGCCCGGTGGGCATCGCGCCTGCCGGCGAGTGAACAAGGCGGTCTTCGACGAGGTCTGTGTGCTCTGGGCGGAGCACGCAGACCTGCCGTTCCCCGACGACCTGCGCGGTGTGGACATCTACGAGCTACCGGTCGCGTATCTGGACTTCTGCATGGCAGGCCCTCTGGCCAGCTACGTCGGAAGCCGTCGGGGCGTGTTGGACGCTGATCAGCTTCGAGCTGTGAAGGAGACCGCTCGTGATCTGCGGGCGCTCCTTCCGCGTCTACGACGTCGTGAAGGCCGAACGTACGTCGCTCGGTTGGTCCGGATCGGCGAGCTGATCATGGGTGATGCCCAGGGAAGTTCTGGCCACCGCAAGTAGTCGCGGCGACAAACTTCTCCACAAGGTCAAGGGCGTGCCGCCTGCGGCGGCACGCCGCGTGTCGGGCGGTCGCTGGCCGCGCTGCGGCTCTTCGGCCGGTCGCGGCCAGCACCGTCCACGCGCCTTCAGCGATACGGCGAACAGCTTGAACGGCGAAAGGCGTATCACGGCCAGGCCCTCGATCATCTGGGCCTGATATTTCGCATCAGACCGCTGAGGACGCCGCAGGCTCAAGCTGCCGAGTTGCACTCATGGGAGATCAAGCGGCGGCGCGGCGCGCCGCCGTACCCCCGGCTCTCCGCCCGCCCGCCGTCCGGGCGTGCGGCCTGGGGGCCGGTCCCGAACGGCGGCGGGACACCGGGCCGGCCACCGCACACCGCCCCGCCGTACAAACCGAACGCTCCGACCGGGGTTGCCACGCCGCCGCACAGATACAGCCCTACGATCGCCACTGCATGGCCGGCCGCCGTACGTGCTCGGGGGCGATCGACGATCCAGGGTTCGTTCCTCACCCTGGCTCACCGAGGAACGTGGCTGATCTTCGAACTACGGATTACAGGTGACGAACGAAGGTTTATGCCGCTGCCGTTTCGTCCACGCCGACGGCCGACCCGATCGCGTGGGCAGGTAACAGCGGTTCCAGCCGCGCCTACTGCTCATCGGTCAGGTCAAGCCGCCTCGTCACCGCTGGGGTGGCCACGAGGTCTCTGGTGTTCAGGTTCTACGTTGATGAACCCTCTACCGGAGACCTCACTTACTTCACGATCACGACACGCCTGTCACACCGGACTTCGCGGCAGACCCTGGGTACCTGGTGTCGAGGCGTGACCGATGAGCGTCATAGTGAGCTTCCCCCTGTTCTCCGGACACTTGGCCTGAGGTCACCCTTGATCATCAGGAAGGATGTCCTTCGTGCCCGCACCTCACCCTCCCGAGTTCCGGCGT
>NZ_BMRC01000003.1 GCF_014648435.1 Nonomuraea spiralis | reverse complement strand
AGTAGCGACTCGACACCGCACATGATCACTCAAGGCCGTCTTGCTGTCCGGGAAACGATCAACCCGCCGCTTAGCACAACAATCCGGAGGATAAAGAACAAGCTAGGCGCCCGCCCACGGTCCCCTCCATCCGCGCTCTCATTCTGCGCCCGGTCCAGGAGAACCCGAGCTGGGACTTCCGGCGGGTGCACGGAGAGCTCGCCACACTCGGCATCAAGGTCGCGCCGTCCACGGTCTGGGAGACCCTCAAGCAGGAAGGCCTTGATCCGGCACCCCAGCGGGCGTCCAGCACATGGGCCGACTTCCTGTGCTCGCAAGCAGACACCCTGCCGGCCTGCGACCGTCACCTTGAACGGGCAGCGCCAGTACATACTGGCCGTCATCGAGCAAACCACCCGGCGCGTTCGCGTGCTGGGCACCACCGCTCACCCGACCGCCGACTGGGCCATCCAAGCGATCAGGAATGTCCTGATGGACCTGGAAGATGCGGGCTGCCGGGCGCGCTTTCTGATCCGAGACAGGGATAGGAAGTTCCCCGCCCCCATGGACGAGATCCTCACCGAAACCGGCATCAAAACCCTGCGCACCGGCATCCGGATACCCCGCATGAACTCAATCATGGAGCGATGGGTGCAGTCCTGCCGCCACAAACTCCTGGACCGCTGCCTGCTCTGGGACGAACGCCACCTACGGCACGCCCTGCACGAGTACGAATGGTTCTACAACCAGCACCGCGCCCACCAAGCCCTGGCTCAAGCCGCCCCGCTGCGTCCCGTCCCGGAAACGATCACAGACCCTGAGCAAATCATCCACCTCAACATACGCCGAAGAGATCGACTCGGCGGCATCCTACACGAGTCCTCACATACGCCTTGACCTGCATGGATGGAATTGTCGGCAGCGCGTCCGCGTGCTCGGCACCACCGCGCCCCCGAGCGCAAACTGGGTCACCCAGGCGGTAAGGAATCTGGTGATGGATCTGGACGATGCCAGCTGCCAGGCGCGCTACCTGATCCGTGATCGGGATGGCCCCCGCCCTCGTGGACGAGATCCTCGCCGAAACCGGCATCAAGACCCTGCGCACCGGCATCCGGATGCCGCGGTTGAACTCGATCATGGAACGGTGGGTGCAGTCGTGCCGCCGTCCACTCCTCGACTGTTGCCTCCTACGGAACGAACACCACCTGCGGCAGGCGCAAGGTCGCGGTCCAGGTAGGGATCGCTGGCTCCGGTCACCACCACAATGGTCGAGGCGATCGCCTGCCGCGGCCCCTCTGTCGGGCCTTGCCACCGAGCAGCTTGGGTCGACGACAGCACTGACGACAATGTGGGCTACCCCTGACACGCAGGCAACAGCAATCACGCACTGCCACTGACCTGCGAAGAGAAAGACATGCCTGCTACGCCGCCGTCAGATCGCCCGACCAACATGGGGCTACCATCTTTGTTACATGACTAACGAATCAGACAAATCTCCCCCTATGCTAAGGCGCCGGCAAGAGGGGGTGGGTAACCTGGACGTGCGCAACCAAGAACCTGCTACAAACCTCCAGAACCATCCTAATTCCTTGCTAGTCTGAGCATCATGGAAACTCTGACATACCGTGGCGAGAAGGCAAACCTCCAAGTCCTGGCCGAGGAGATCGCAGCAGACCCCGTCCTTAAGCAGCACTGTGTGTCTGAGATTCAGATCACCGATGCAGCCGAACAGGGTTCGCTCCGCTACGGCGCGTGGGCTGAGATAACAGTAGCAATCGCTTCGGGCGTTGCAACTAATGCCATCTATGACGGACTCCGCTATCTCGTAAGCCGCGCTCGCGATCGGGGCGTAGTAACTGAGGTCGATCCGCAATCTGGAGACGACGGCCCCACAGGTACGGATGCAAGCCGAGAGTAGACACGATGAGTGTCTGTACACCTCGTTTCCTTAGTTCGTCAGGAGCGGAATTAAACCTGCGCAGTCAAATGCTATTCCTGGACGAGACTAACGTCAGCACAAACGACCTGATAACTTCTATAGCGTCATGGAACCAGCGATATATCCATGAAAGTAGCCACTGGGCCCGCTTCCATGGAAGCTCTATCGGTGTCCTTCTCGTCATTCTGCGCCGAACCCGAGACTTGCTAGCAGCCTACACGCTTCAGCATCTTGACACTCAGGACATTGCTCAGTTTTCACTAGAACGACTAGACAGAGCTTCGCTCTTTAGTTATTCAGAGCATAGCCCGCTCAATCGCCTAGGGGAGCAATTAACGCTGCAACGACAAGATTGGCTAGATCTACACTTTACGTATCAAATCTTACTAGACCCCGAATTCCTAGGTTCTTCGATTAAGCAATGGCCAGCCACTAACGCAATTCAAGCAGCCCTTGAAATTATTTGGCATCAAAGTAGTGGCGACGGGATGCTTCCGCGCCTAACTGGCGAAAGAGGGAGCGTCAGACTCGACGATCAAGTGGCTCTGATAGCAAGCAGGGAGGGCATAGTTAGCACACGACTTCTGTTTGAATGTGCGGCGGTCCTCGATGAGGTGCTGCTACAAGTTGGCAGCTTTAGCAGGATGGCGGATCCTGCTCTTTTGAAAATGCTTAGTCGCACCTTTGATGGAGAGTATGGACTTCCTTACAGATTTGCTGAGGAACTAGCAGGACGTAAGCTGGATCCAATTACCATACTAACCTTAATTGATTTCGCCATCAATCCGGTCGTGCCTGGCCTCCATTCCCAAGGAGTGGACACCGCTTGGAGGGAGATTTACCCTCCACTGCGCTTTGCCGAGGCAGCTCTCGCAATATCATCCTGGCGCGGGGAATCACTGGCGTCATGGCCTTCGGCTCAAGTGATCGCTTCCTTACAGGAAGAGATCGCGGACCGGACCGGAATTCGTATGGGGATGGTCCTTCCCGAACTCTCAGCTGCATCCTCGCTGAGCGAGTGCGCAACCCGCATCAGGCACCACGCACAACTCATTCCAGACCTTACATTGTTTTATTCCTCTAGACTCCTGCGTGACCGTCGCGACAATCCGCACTTATTGTCTCATTATGGGTTAAATTTTATTGACTCAGGGGCACTTCGCTTCGTGAATCCTACACAAGAAGATGCCTGGTGGATTTTCCCGCCCTTGAGAGTGAAAGCCGGTAGGTACTCATGGCCTATGGATCGCATTAATATCGACGAGGCTACAAACTTCTTCTTCTCGTCTGCGATTTCATCCGCATATGACGATGCAGTTCACGGAGTTGGCCCTTTAAGTCGTGAACACTTGCCTTCCGCCGAGTTTGAAGATGACGAACAGCTGTCAGCATTTAATGCAGAATTGAGAAGAGCGATCAGATTTCCTCTGTCGTGGTCAAAGAGCTAGGAATGCTGCGCTTAGGTGGATTACGCTTCACGCAAGCCTAACAAACATCAGCACCCATCCGTGGGTTGCGGCTCGAATATTCAGCCACAGCGTCCAACCTGCGGTTCGATAGCTAAGCTGGATCTCCAGCCCTCCGATTTGAGCAGTCGCTCAACCTGTTTTTAGCAACCACTCAGGCGGTAATTATCAAGATCTGCAAGCCTGCCAAGGACTGCAGATCAGCGCATGAATCGAATATTCCAGCCCCACACGATGCGGGCCGACGCTGGCGACCCGATGAGCGCGATCCGCCACCGAGCTGGTCACCCAGCGCACATCCAGTCCTACGACGTGCTCGACGTCGCCGGAATGAACTACTCGGAAATCCGCTACGCGTTGGACCGCGGCCTGCTCATCAGCCGCATCATCGTGGGTGCCAGGTTCACCTCGCGCCGCTTATCCGGCGATCGCTGCGCGGCGGAACAAGTCTGCGGGCATATCCTCATCGAGTCGCCAGGTGATGCCCATCGGCCGCTCGCCGCGGTGCTCCACGTAGCGGACCTTGCCGTGGAAGACGAAGGCCTCTGGGTGGCCGAGCTCGTTCTCCTTGCGTTCGCGGGTGAACAGCAGCACGTGGCTGCCCTGCGCCACGTGGTTCTGGTAGCGGCGACCTGTGGCCGAGGTGGCGCTGGTCCGGTTCTGGGATTCCCAGTGGAACAGGCGCGAGGTCAGGGCGTAGTCGCGGTACATCGTCTGCGGCGAGAACTCCTTCTCGTTCTTCTGCAAGGTGACGAAGAGCGCGTCGCACTGGGCCGCGGGGCTCCAGGCGACCCCTTCGCGCATGGTGGAGGGCACCAGGCCGCCCACCGAGGCCCAGCCGATCGCGGCGAGCACCTCGTCGGTGGAGTAGCGGGCGTTGACGGCCAGTGGCACGCCATCCAGCCCCACCGGCTTGGCCACATACCGCGGCCGGTCGACGCCGTAGGTGAGCACCTGCCTGATCTCGTCGCACAGCGCCGTCTCGCCGCGCAGGTGGTCCAGCGCCTCGTCATAAGTGGCGAACCCGCCTCCATCGCGCCAGAACGAGAAGAAGAGCATCCGAGTGAAGGCCTGATCAGCTGGGGACAGCGAGGCGTAGCGGGGGCCATCTGGTTGCAGCAGCCGGGCGTAGGCTTCGCCGCGGGTGCGGTCGTCCACGTGCAGCAACGCGCGGACGCGTCGCCCCAGTTCCTCCTCCAGGGCCGAGCCTTCCCCGGGCAACAGTCCGGTACGGCGCAGCAGCGAGGTCCAGTAGCGACGATTGCGGTACAGGTCGCTGATGTCGCGCCCGCTCTCCTCCAGATATCTGATGAGCGACAGCTCCGCGAGGGAGCGGATCTCCTGCGACAGCGTGTTCACCGTCGCCCCGAGCTGAACCTTGAGATCGGCCAGCAGCCGCTCCTTGGTCACCCGATCCAGCACGATCTGGCTCCCCGACGGCAGCAGCGGGAAGTCGTCCTTGACCTGCTTGTCCAGCCGCCCTCTGGAGAACCCGGTCAGCGCCTGGAACCGGTTGGCGAACCGGTACTCCTTACGGTGCTGTCCGACGAAGTCGAGCACGGTCAGCACGTCCTTCTCCGGCGTACGGCGCAGCCCGCGCCCGAGCTGCTGCAGGAAGATCGTGGCGCTCTCGGTGGGCCGCAGCATGAGCAGGGTGTCGACGTCGGGCACGTCCAGACCCTCGTTGAACAGGTCCACCGCGAACAGGAACCTGATCTCCCCATTCGCGAGCGCCTGAAGTGCCGCCTTGCGCGTGCCGTCCTCTGTCGAGCCGTCCACCGCCAGCGAGGGCAGCTCGTGCCGAGTGAAGAAGTCAGCCATGTAGTGCGCATGCCGAACCGAAACGCAGAAGCCCAGCCCGCGTACGGTCTCCAGGTTGCTCACCTTGTCGCGCACCGCGTTGAACACCAGCCGGGCACGGGCGTCGTCGCCGGTGAAGACGTTGTCGAGAGCGGAGACGTCGTACGAGCCGCGCGTCCACCTCACCCCGGAAAGGTCGGTCCCGTCGTTGATCCCGAAGTAGTGGAACGGGCAGAGCAGATCGGCATCCAGCGCATCCCACAGCCGCAGCTCGGAGGCGATCCGCCGGTCGAAGAACTCGTCCTGCACCCACGTGCCGTCGGACCGCTCCGGCGTCGCGGTCAGGCCGAGCAGTTCTTTCGGCTGGAGATGGTTGATGATCTGCCGATAGGTCGGCGCGGCAGCGTGGTGGAACTCGTCGATCACCACGACGTCGAAGTGCTCGGGCTCGAACTCCAGGATCCGGCGGGCGAGTGACTGCACGCCGGCGAAGACGTGTCGCCAGTGCCGCGACTTGTCCTCCCCCATATGCAGTTCACCGAAGTCCGGTACGGCCAGCACCTGCCGATACGTACGCATCGCCTGAGCCAGGATCTCCCGCCGATGCGCCACGAACAGCAGCGACGGCTGCCGGCCCAGCCGCTGCTGCAGGTTGCGGTAGTCGAACGCGGCCACCACGGTCTTGCCCGTGCCGGTCGCGGCGACCAGCAGGTTGCGGTGCCGGTCGTGGACGGTGCGCTCCCGGTCGAGGTCGGCCAGCATCTCGCGCTGGTGGTCGAAGGGATGCGGGACCAGCTCGGGGATGTCGAACAGCTGCTTGCCCGCCTGCGAGCGGGTCAGCGCCTCATCCAGGCGATCGGCATCGGTCGCCGGGTCGTACGGCTCGAACTGGGATCGGTTCCAGTACGAGTCGAAGGTCGCCTCGAACTTGTCCAGCAGCCGCGCGGTGGTCACCGACGACAGTCGGACGTTCCACTCCAGCCCGTCCAGCAGTGCCGCGCGGGAAAGGTTGGAGCTGCCGACATAGGCGGTGTCGAAGCCGGTGTGGCGGCGCAGCAGCCATGCCTTGGCGTGCAGTCGGGTGGAGTTGCGCTCGTAACTGATCTTCACCTGGGCGCCGAAGTCGTTGACCAGGCGGTCCAGCGCCCGCCGTTCGGTCGCGCCCATGTAGGTCGTCGTGATCACCCGCAGCGGCACATCCCGGCGCCGCAGCTCGGCCAGCGGCTTCTCAAGAATGCGCAGCCCCGACCACTTCACGAACGCGCACAGCAGACCCACCCGGTCGGCGCTCGCCAGCTCGGCCGCCAGTTCGTGCGCCAGGTTCGGGTCCTCGCGGGCGTTGGTCAGCAGGGCCGCTTCCGACAGCGACGTGAGTGGCCGACGCGGGGCGGCCGCTCCCAGGGCGTCCTTCATGATCGACAGGAGCTGGTTCGGCCCGTCCGCGATCGTCTCCGGTTCGGTGAGCTGGGCCAGCAGCCGGTTGGCCAGTGCTACCTGCTGGTCAGGGTGTCCCTTCAGCTCGGCGAAGGCCCGCGCTGCCGTTTCGCCGACGAAACGGCCCAGCAGATGGGCGACCTCCTCGCCGTCGATCTTCGACACCTCGACCAGGTGGCCGGCTTGCCGCCAGGGGTTGATCTTCGCGTCGAGCGTGCCGGTGAGCAGGGAGTCATAGAGGCCCAGGATCGGAGCGTCGGTCATGTCATGTCCTCGGAGACATAGGAAGATCACATATGTAGCTGATGCCGCTCGGGACGGCAAGGGATCACCAGGCGTCCTCGTCCGCGATGGCGGGCATGACCTCGAAGCCGCCGCTCGTGAAGCGCTCCGGCTTCGGTGGCAGCTCTGGTGTGCCCCGAGTTTGATGGAGTCACTGGTGTGTCCGGTTAGTGGAGGCCCCCACAAGCTCGGCGCGGTTCACGCCAGGGCTGGTGTCGCGGGGCCGGCCGGACTCCTTGAGCAGTTCCTTGAACTCAACCTCCGCCAGCGCTGAACGGGATCGGCCGGTTGTTGTGCCGCTGGAAATGGTCCAAGACGTCCAGCAGAAGGAGCGGTTGCGTAGGCCCCCCTCGCCGGCTGTGGTCCAGCACCGGACCTCGGCGATCCGCTCGATCCAGTCCGCGGTCGGCCTGTGTAGGGTGATCTTTCAGGTCGCGTCGGGACTGACGGTCGTGGACGTTTGAATATTGCCGAGCCTGGCGGCGACATTGACCGCGGTGTCGACTTGCTTGCACACACCACCCCACACCCAATCGAGCGCAGTAACGGCCGCAGGCCTCTGCGGCCGTCAGATCCCTCGCAATCAGCCCAGGTGTTGATCACGGCTCCCGCCAGCTTCAGATCCTCCAGCACGTCTCGGCGGACTCCTGCAACCGCATGGCGCACTTCGTTAGCGCCGGTACGACAACAGCCGCTGCATCACCAGACAACGCTCCAGATGCCTCAGGCTGGACCGCTGGATAACCCGTCCGCCCTGATAGGAAGCGGACACAGCGCCAAGCCCGGGAATCATCTCGGTCAGGTGTGCGGCGACCAGGGCGAGCAGACGCTCCCGGGCGATCACGAGGAGTTCGTGCGGCCGAGGAGAGTGAGCACGCTGACAAGGGTGGCGCCGCCGGCGCCCAGGCCGACGATGAGGGACGCAGGCCAGGACGCCTTGTCGGCGAGCATCAGGCCAGTCATGACGATGGTGGCCATGGCGGCGCACAGCAGGGCGAGCGTGATGCGCTCTGGGGGCGTAGGCGGGTTCGCCGGAGCAGGACCTGAAGACCTAGTAGCGGTCGCGTCGGGCTTGGCCACACTGCCACAACTACTGGGCTCGTGCTGGTGAAGCGGGCACACGGGGTGGTGATCGGCGTTAAGGTTTGCCTGCACAATGTCCCTTCCACACGCTTGGCCCTGCTCTGAACGAGAAGGGCTCGGGTTGTGGAGGTCTAAGCGATTCGCGCCGCGCTCCCCTCGCTTTCAGACGGCACAAAAAACTTTGGGGAGACCCGAGGGGAGATCCTGCGCTGCCCCATAGAGCTACGCAGTAGACCACCACCTGTCCCGGGCCGTGCGTGCCTTCCCTCGGCCCCCAACCCCCGAGGGGAGCGGGTACGTCGATGGCGCATTTCGAACAGCCCGGCCCACGTCCGAGCGCGCTCGAGACCAAGTCGGTCGAGTCAGGGGGCATCGACGCGGATACCGGCAGCGACGACGATCCGATATCGGAGCAAGAAGCCTCGGATCTGGTCGCCGCCGCCGTCGCCGAGGCCGAACGGGAGCTAGTGCCCCCTGAGCTGCACGAGGGCGCCGACGCGCGCCAAGCGCGACTTGAAGAAGATCAGCGCATCATGATGTTGCTGCAGCAGGATCTGGCCCAGGGTCGCGTTGATCGCTTCGACAAAATGTGTGGGCGCCTGTTGGGCTCCAGCCTGCCGATCTTGATCGGTTGGCTTCGGGCAGACAAGATCTTCGCCAAGGTCAACGAGATCCGCGCGCGGACGAACAAGACCAGGGCGAGGAGGGGATTGACTCCCCTGCCCCCGCTTGAGCGCGCCAGGTCCGACTGGAGGCGATGGAGCCAAGACGATGTTGACCAACTGGCCTTCGAAGTCGCCGAGGAAGGCATCGAGCGTTTTCGCCGCACCGTGCGTAACGGCGATTGGAACCCTGAGGGTGGAGCGGCGCTGACGACCTACTTCATCGGTGGGTGTCTGATCGCCTTTGAAAAGGTCTACCGCAGATGGTGCAGAGCTGGGGTGCTGGACCGGGTAGCCCTGTATGCCGGGTTGACCGACGATCTTGATAATTTGCCAAGTTTGCGTCCCGCTCGCGTCCGAAGTCCAGAAGATCAAGTGGTTCTGGCCGACCAGGCCCGGCACGTCATGAGCAAGATCAAAGATCCCCAGCTGCGTGAGGTCCTGTGGTTCCGCAGCCAGGGCTACAACCAGGCCGAGGCAGCTGAACGTTGCGGACTAAGCGAAAAGGCTGCTGAAGGGCGCTTAGGACGCGCCCGCAAAAGGCTTGGCAAGGAGAACCCTGCTCCAAAAGCCCAAGTGGACCCTGACGGTGCGGAGAGGTGACTGCCATGAGTAACGGAGAACGTCGCGGCACTGTGGATTCGCCGCGCATACAACCCGCTGACCGCCCGCCGATGGCACCGGCGATGGAGACCGACGACGACTTCGATCAGATGCTCGAGCGTTCGTCGCTGGGAAGTCCGGTGGCCAAGCACATTCGGGCGGGCCTACCTGAGCACTTGGCGCGCCGCATTCAGGAGCGCGGCAGGTCCGCCGGGGTATCTGCGCAGCCGTCCTTCAAGCTCAACGATCTCGTGCTGATGCTGGTGCGGATGTGCCAGTCCGCCCCCACGGCTGCACTCAAGCTTCGGCCGCGGAACATGCGTGGCTGCAACGCTGGCGCCCAAGGGACCCCACAGGCGACGATGCGGTATCTGCCACCTCCCCCTCCCCCGCCTCCGGCCTGTCGCCACATTGTGTCTTTCGAAGTGCTGCCGACGTCCCCGTCACCTGGACACGTACTTCCATTGCCGGCCTCACTGCAGTTGCCGAAACAGCTCCTTCGTAATGTGGCAGCCCTCCCCGGAGGGGCTGCCTGCATCCTGCAGTATCTGGTTGACGAGGGCATCATCGCCGACGTGGACGAGCATGTGGCTCAAGCCATCGTTTCGGCCGCGCTCTTGTGTGTCGGCCACGCTCCACCTGCTTTGCTGCGTGCCTGCGCTGCGGCATTGGACCGAGAGTCCTTCCGGCCAAAGGCCATGGGTTTGCCGCAAGACCACCTTGACGAATGTCACCTCGATCCCTCGGTTCGGTCACCAAGGCTGCCCGAGCCGAGGGAAGCATCTGTGTCAACCTCCGATGAGCAGGAACATGCGACGCCAGACCGGCAACTGTCCCAACCTGTGCGTCTAGATGCCATCAAGGAACCCGGCTGCATAGTCGCAAGTTCCCCTTCAGAGGAAACTGTTCCTGCGACTACACAGGCGAAGGTAAGCGCCGAAGACCCTGGGACAACAAACATTGGACGTATCCCGAGTTCACGCGTGATCATCTCCGGGACGGACATCACGGCTGAAGCCTCAGACTCCGTGCGGGAGGTGACGGATCGATCGAAATGGCACCGAGCCATACCGCGCAGTGCCATCGAGGTGTTGGCAGGTCCCATATCTTCGTACATCTATGCTCAGGTAGGCAGCGGCAAAACCCGCACGCTCTTGAACACGTTATTGGCAAGTGTGTTAAATGCTGCCCGCGGCATCCCTTCCGGGACGGCGATCTTGCTGCTGGACAAGGATGCCTCAACATGTCTGGCCGACCCCGCCGCTTCACCGTGGGAAAACGTTCTGCTCCATCGGTGCAGGCCAACTCGTCCAGCAGGGCTGGATAGTTCCATTAGGTCTTCGCTAGACATTGCCTCTGTTAAACCGCTAGGGCTGACTCGGCATGCCTTCGACAGACTCATAGCTAACGTACCGCATGCCTTGCCCAGAGAATTGGCAAGACTGTACGTCCCCACAACAGCTGCAGCGCTAGCCGTGCTCCACAACAATGGTGGCACCACAGTTAAGCCTTGGGATGTCAGTGCATGCGGGGCCTTGCGCTTCGTCGGTCCCACTCGGGTATGGGACGTCCATGATGATTACTGGGATACCTGCAAGGCCGCCTACATCTTGACCCCGCTCTCCTGGCCTCAGGGTGCGCCAGACTCCAGCTGCGGGGATCCCCGCCGCGGCCAAACACAGGCCACAGTAGGGACCTGGGCAAAACTGAGGGAACTCGCAGCAGAGTACGCCCTACAACGCCACCTTCTCCTCACCTCTAAGCACAGCGGGCCTTTCCGGCATGCCACCAGCCGGAGTCGGCAATACCTAAGCGAGAAGGCGCTAGAACTACTTGGGCCTGCCACTTTTGTGCGTGGCCTCATTCCGAGAACACGCTGGTCAAAATGGCCACGGGATCTCACCTACCTTCTACGAATTGAAGCGACCACCACCTCGACTGTTCCCATTTGGCATGCAGCTGCACCATTTCTCCACCCACGAGGCTTCACCGACGAGCGCCTCCAGCGTAAATCTCATTCCCATCATGACGCTGCTGTCTTTTTGTTCCAGAGCTCACACTTCGACCCTGATACCTGGCTGACAAAGAATACAGAAGAGGTATTTAGCCGCATCCAGCAGCCCTCCTTGCCACCTATTCCAAAGCATGCCGTAAGTACGAATCCCCCGAGACGACTGCTGCATTCGGCTAGCCTAGACGAACGGCACGAAATCTTGGCATTTACCAATCTTCCACACAACGCAACGCACAACGAAATCCCGCAAACTCCGGTTGAGCTATATGAGCAAGTCCTAGATCAACCGCAGGTCGACTGGCCGTCTTCAGCGGCTGCCGAGGTCAGCGACACCGACACACTCCAGAACCGACTCTGGCTACCTCAGCAGCTTGAGGATCAAGATCCAAACTCGTGGATTCGCTTGAGAGCAGCGCGACGCCTTTTCCATAGTGAGCCACCCGCGGTGAGCACCAGAGGCGACTAGGAGTCCTATACATCAAAGAACCTATGGGAACTTGAAGTCTCCAGCACTCACACTCAGGCGAGAAGTATGAACACCATCCCGGTTCCGACGCATCCGGGTATTTTACCTGCGCCTCCGGCTTCACCCTTGGCGAAGTGTTAGCGGCGAGGAAATCCTCACGGTGTAGAGTCGGTTGCGTGGACGTCTTACAGAGCGGGCCGGCCTTCAAGTTCTCTGACTGGCCGAGTGATCAGGTCCCTCGCCGGGCAGCAGGTGTGTATACCGTCTGGAGACGGGATGAGTTCATCTATGTTGGCATGAGTGGACGTGGAGCCCAGCCGGAGGATCTGGTCACTCATCCCGAACAGACAAAAAAGGCGCTAGGCCTTTGGACGCGACTTAATTCGCATGCATCCGGAAGACGATCTGGAGATCAGTTTAACGTTTACATCTGCGACCGTTTCATCATTCCAGCCTTGACGCCTGAACAGCAGGCCAATATTGGCCAAGGCCACCTAAGTCTCGACCAGATAACCAAAAGCTACGTAAGAGAGCACCTCAGCTATCGTTTTCTGATTTGCCAGGACGGCGCACAGGCTCTCGCTATAGAACGCACCATCCGCGCCGGTAGCTTGTCTGCAGGCCGCCCGTACCTCAATCCTCTGTAACCAATGTTCAGTTGCCATGGCGACCTGCAGCCCTCCGAAGATGGTTCGAGCAGGAAGGCCGTTTCATGTGCCAGAACACTAGCGTTACCGACATCGAGATTGCATATGCTGGTACCGGCAATTGGGAAGTTGTGGGCTAGTTGATCAGTGATCGCCTCAGCGGGCTTCATGATGTCCATAGTCAGGATAGCTGCTCACGCTTTGAGAGCCGAGGAACACTCATACAAACCTCAACCCGAACTGCCCATCGCCTGTGCAATAGTTCTATAGCCATCACCTCAGGGGAGCCTGCCAAGTACGATGTACTCTCGGACTCCGGCACTGCGCACGTTGCTCGAGAAGCGTCCGCTCTTCGGGTCCCGGCCCGGTGGGAGGATACGTCGGCCAGCTTGCGCGCGAGGTATTGCACGAATTTCGCTGAAACCGACCTCGGCCAGGAGCTGCTCGAAGCCTGCCGCCAGATCGAAGACACGTCCGGCCCTGACGGAGTTGGCGACCGAGTAGGCCACGAGTCCTCCCGGAGCAAGCACGCGAGCGGCCTCTGCGAGATGTGTTCGAAGGTCCTGGACATAGGCGCGTAGTGCCCTGCCAAGCGCGCTTTTCTCGCCGTTGAAGTCAGACTCGTACCATCGTTGAAACGCTGGGGGAAGCTGAACTTCTCCCGCTACGGATAGATGGCCGTATTTGGCGCCGATTTGATTGCTACGTCTCATCGGCCAGCCAAATGCCAGGTAGGTGAGCCGCTGAATCTCGAAGTAATCGTAGGTGACAAAGTATGGCGGGGACGTCACAACCGCGTCCACGCTGGCATCTCTCAAGGGAACCTGCTTCGCGTCACCTCGCAGGATCGCGGCCGGGGGGCGCCGCTGTCCGAAGATGTCGTTGAAGTCCGTCAGTGCAGCTTGTTCGGTGTCACAGTCGCGAGCAAGCTGGCGTGCCCAGCGGGGCAGGCTGTGTTCAAGCGGTATGGGCTCACGGTCGGGATCGGCGGTGACCTTGATCGAGCCAGCCAACCATCGAGACGAAGGGCGTAGTGACTGGGACAGTGCGACCGTGGCGAATCGGCGCAGCCGCATGTCGTCGATGTCCTCCAACGCCGGCTGCCATGCCGTCAGCAGGCGGGCATTGCGATCACCTAGCCATTGAGCGAGTTCGTCATGCACCCGGACTGTGTCCGCCGGCCTGATGCGTGCGATGCGTTCACACGTGGCCGCGGCCTCCCAGGGGTTGCTTGGCGGGTCCAGTCGCAGCCGTCCAACGGTGACACCGAGGGTGGTCAACTCCAGGCCTATCGCGGAGAGACCGAGTTGGCGGCCGGCGGCCACGACGGATGCCGTTCCACAGAACGGATCCAGAACCTGCCTTATGGGCCGCTGAGCCTCGGTGACGACCTGAGCCAGCATCGCCGTCACAACGTCAGCTGCGAACCGCGCCGGGTATCGGTGAAACCAGCCGAGGACGACCTGTTCCCTGGAGCGACGGAGGCGTTTGAGCGCCAGTACTGGAACCGACGCGTGGCGAGGGGTGTATGCGGGCTGCTCGCCGAATCCCCACTGCCAGGGGGTGTCTGAGGCTTCAGCGGGGACTTCTGTCACCGGCGACGCCGCCTTTCTCCGGCATCCGGGGCGCGGCGCCGATCAGGGAGACTCTACGAGGGGTTGCGATCAGGCAGTATGCATTCGCCGAGAACGCGCCGGACGTACCTGCACGAAGACCGGGTTGCGGAACACCGAGCCTGTCAGCAGACATTGGCCTTGCCCCAGCGCAGGAACCGTCGACCACAGCGCCTCGTGGACGCCTCCCGTGGTGGCGCGTACGGGAGCGAGGTTGCCAGCGGACTTCAGCTGATGGATGAACCGGGTGTTCGCCAGCTCGAACAGCTCCTCCGGCACATGACCGGGCTGCTGCGACACCAGCGCCAGGCCCATCCAGCGCTTGCGGCCGCGTCGGCTGATGACCTGCAACTGGTCCAGCACGGCGCGCATCCTGGCCGCACTTGCCCGGGAGACGAACGTGTGCACCTCTTCGATCACCACCAGCACCGGCGGGCGCGGCCGGCCGTCCTTGCCGATGGGTTCGCCACGAGCCACCGCGATCACCCTGTCGAACAGCGCCTGCAACAGAAAGGAGATGGCGATGTTGCGGGCGGCGTCGTTGGTCTCGCTCACGTCGAAAACGCTCAGGCGCCGTTCCACGAGAAGCTCGTCCACGTCCAGGTACGGAGTGTTTCTGGTCGGCATCCAGTCGAGCATCTCGGATCTACCGAGCTTGTACAGCTTGTTCCTCAACGTTGACGCAGTTGCCTTCTCCGTGGGGCCCGGCTTCACCGGGAACAGGGTCATGGCACCTGGTGTCGGGTCCTCCTGCAGACCGTCGATCAGATCGCTGAGGGTGTAGGGGCGATCAGGAGGAGGAGGCGTCGGCGCAGCAAGCGTACCCATTCTGCTCGGCCGAGACGCCTTCTCCGCCTGGCGTCGGGCGTGAGCCGTGATGGCACCCCACATTCGCACCTGAGGTTCGCTGAGTTCGAGGATGTCTGCCACGATCTCCTCGGGCACATCAGCGATCGGCACTTTGAAGGGAATGGGATCGGGTGCGTCGGTCATGCCGGCGTTCGGTACGTAGACGCGGCAATCAGGTATGCCGCGCGGACGCCGTTCGTCGAAGCGCTCTTCCAGAAGCCGTGCGAGGTGCGGCTCGTCATTTCCTTGGTCCATTCGGACATACTCACCCTCGACGTCAATGGCGACGACCGCCCAGCCAGCGCGAAGAGCTTCCTCCATCA
The DNA here is from genome assembly GCF_014648435.1 of Nonomuraea spiralis. Taxonomy (GTDB): domain Bacteria; phylum Actinomycetota; class Actinomycetes; order Streptosporangiales; family Streptosporangiaceae; genus Nonomuraea; species Nonomuraea spiralis. The sequence goes on along the minus strand of NZ_BMRC01000003.1, from coordinate 591,240 downwards.
GCACCTGGGTCGTGTTGGACTTGCCTGAGCCCACAGTGCCGAAGATGCCGACATTGCGCGGGAGGAAGCCTTTGTTTGTCGAGTCCGCCTCGACTCGGAGGTCGTCATAGCCGAGCAGTGAGCCCAATTGCATGTCGCCCTCGATGCCGAGCATCCGTCGGAGCCGGTCGCTGGGGTAGATGAACACCTGGGAGTACGGCCGGGGACGTGTCGATGTAGGGAGGACGTTCTCCGAGTTGGTGACCTCACCGAGGATCTCGATCGTGCCGGCGGCGTAGTAGGTGGGGCGGAACTGGGTGCGTTCTGGGTGGAGAAGCGTGGTCCGGCTGATGGCCGAATCGGGGCCGATTTCATGCGGGCTGTGAAAGGGGCCTTCGACGACACGTCCCAGGAAGGTGATGCCCTGTTCGGTGTCGTTGATGCCCACATACGCGTCGCGGCGGAAGTGCCGGCGCAACTGCTCGGACACCATGACACCGCTGCTGGTGTTGTCGGTCCCCTGCCCATCAAAGGCGACGAAGCCTAGAGTGATGAGCGATCGGGCAAGACTGGCTTCCGCTGCTTTGAGATCTTCAGTGGGGATTTCTTGCTCGGGGTTCGGGTGGTCCGGCTCCGCAGGCGCATCGTCATCATGCAGTTCATCTTGCGGCTCCTCGAACTCGTCGACCCGTTCGCCGCCATCGGTCTCTGTCTGGATATCAGCTTCTGAGCTCATCCTCGAGTCCTCCGTGGATCCAGATCCGTGAGTCCGTGCTCGACCCCGAGTTCCATCAACCGGGTTTCTACGAAGGTTCGGAACTCTCCGCCTTTGAACATCGTGCGAGCCACGTTGTCGGCGAGGTCGATGTGGAAGGGAAAGCCTCGCGCGGTTACGGTCACTCCCCTGTCCGGCAGACCACGCGTCCAGAGCGCGTCCGCAAGAAAGAGCGCTGCCGCCTCTTCAACACGGTCTCGGTGGCACTCCAGGAGGAACGGACGGTGCCCGGCCTTCATCAGCAGGATGGTGACTTCCGGCCCGACCTCTGCGATGAAATTCCGGAACGTGGCCCGATCCATATTGTTGAAACCGGCCTTGGTCGTTCCTGCATTCTCATCACCATCCAGGAAACCGGTGAGATCGTCGGTGAGCGTACGAAGTTCGATGAACTCCCCTGGCTCGAGGACGATGCCAGCGTTGAGGACGTCCAGATCCTCGGGGCTTTCGCTCACCGCGATGAACTGCTGGTCCAGAACGTAACGCCTCACTAGATCGAAGACGGGTGGTAAGTTCTCCTTCGGCCTGCCGACGCCGGTGCGTAGTTCGTACGGAATCAGCTCGCCGTGGATCATCCGCCAGTCGGCCTCCTGCGCGAGCAGGATCTGACGTTCGCCGAACAGCATGAGCGCACGGCTGGCCAGATTCGAGCTGCCATGCACCTTCCGAAGATTTTCAAAGAACTCCCGAGCCGTGTCGCCGGCTGTGGTCAGCTCGTGTTCGAAGACCCTCGTCACTAAGCGGACAGATTCGCCAGTGTTGGTGACGATCACTACGCCTACCTGGATCTTCGTTCCGCTCAACAGCGGTACGGCCGCTACTGTCCCATCGGAGGCGGCGACGATGCCAGAGCGCAGGAGACTCTTGGCCCATTCCATCTTCTCGGGCGAAGGGCGCCGGATTTGGGATCTTAAGCGTGGATTGTCCGACAGTATCTCGCTGCGAAGCTGCTCTCGCCGTCCATGCGAGGCAAGAACGGCCGCATCCACCCGCTCCCGCAAGTGATCAATATGCTTTTCCAGTTCCACCCATGGCGCAACCGACAGAATGTCGGCAAGGCTACGCACGTCTGGCCCTGTTGAAGGCACTTCCACTGGACCTCCAGCATGCAGTGGCGCTTCGCAACCGATCACGACACCCTGTTGCAGGGTATCGACGCGAAGGGCGAAGATCCAGGCCCTATAAGCACAAAGTCATAGAAGTCAGCGGATCCACAACGGGCGACGTTCCGACACTCCGGCCACAGGTGCCAGGTTTAGTGACATCGTGGATTTGGTCAGGTATGGCCTCTTGAGAACCAGAACTCCTGGCCAAAGTGGCACGTTAATTACCGCGGAACCACAGGTGAGCTGCCGATGTCGACCACTACAGTGCTGCCCGTGAACGACCCAGCCAAGCTCGCCAAGTTGGTCGCCGACTACGCAGCCCAGAATTCGCTGGTCCTGGTACCGGCCATCCCAGAAACAGGGATCGGGCCGGAGGTTTACCTCGATCCCGACACGCTGGATCTTCCGGCATTCCTGTCACTGGCTCGAAAAATCGGCGGATGTGTCCTTTACTTGCGATCGGAGCCGTTCGATCCCTACGCGGATGAGGACGACATCCACGAACTGCCCGCGCACCTGGTCCAGCATGTCGGTCAAGTCGGTCAAGTCGGTGTTGCGTTCACGGCCAAAGGTCTTGTCCATTTCTGGCAGCAAAGCGCGGCCTGGTACCTCGATTGGCAGCGTCTGCCGAAGGAGACCTCCGGGCATCGCGGTCTCATTATCCGGGACGAGGACGACCAGCCCAGCGCGGAGGAACGCCAACGGAGCGAGGCCGAGCTGATCGACCGCCTGCTGGCCAACCCGGAATTCCGGGCTGCCCGTGCAAGTGCCCGGCAGCGCATTGCCAGGCTTTCCGTTCCGCCGGACGCACAGGAGTGGAGCTTCTGGGACGCGATTCGTACGGCGTGTGAGCGCGCCGATGACCTCGCCAAGGTTCAATACATCCAGCTCGGTCAGCAGCTCGACGGCCTCGCGGCCGAGTTGCTGGCCGATCCCGAGTATCGGGTGACCAGTTCGCCGGCCGCTCGCAAGCAATTGGTGGACCGATTCCTCATCTCCCGGGCCGACGGGTTCAGTGAACGCTTTTCATCCTTGCGCCGCCTGCGTGACTCGGTGATTTTGAAGGACGGCGATGGCCTTGCACAGGTGGCCGGCCTTGGATGGGCTGCACCGTAGCTTTCGGAGGATCTTCCAGCTTTTCAGCTGGGCGTTCGCGCGCTCGCCGGGGCTGCGGAGCCTGGCGTGGGAGCGATTGGCCCGCTTCTGGGACTCGGGTTTGTTCCTGCCCTTGTACGGGGTGCGGATCGGGCCTTCGGCTCCTTGGTAGGCCTTGTCGGCGAGGGTGATGATCCCGGCTGTCTCCAGGGCGCGCAGGATGCCCCAGATGCGGGCGGCGCTCAGGTCGTGGGTCTTGCCCGGCAGCGCGCCGGAGGTCCACAGGATCGTGCCGTCCGGTGAGGCGATGACCTGGATGTTCATGCCGTGCACGCGGTGCTTGCCGGAGAAGTACGGACGGTCGGCGGCGATCCGGTCGATGCGGATCAGTGTGCCGTCCAGCACCAGGTAGTGCAGCCCGGCTCGGCGTGCCCGGCGAAGTGCCTGGCCGAGCTTCGGCGAGCGTGCCGACAGCAGCATCACGGCCTCTTCCACGTACCGCCACGCGGTCGCTGTCGAGACCCCGAACCCGGCCCCGAGCTCAGGAAATGTCTCTCCTTTGCGCAGGTGGACCAGCACGAGCAGGGCCTGTTGCCCCGGGTTGAGCAGCCGCCAGGTCGATCCGATCGCCTTGCGGCGCCGGCGGATGAGGCCGGCGAGGTAGTTCAGGGTTGAGCGCGACAAATCGACGGCAGCGCGATAGAACAGCATCCGAGGCCCCTGGTGGTGGCGGACGTGATTGTGGTGATCAACCCGTCTACCAGGGGTTTCGCCATGCCATCAGGTGAACGCCCACCTCGCGATCATCCTGTGATCAGCAGCCCGCCGTACGGGGATGAAAACGGCTCAATGCCTACACGCCGCTGCTGCGCCTAAACCGGACCAGCGAGGCCGTGAGCTTGCTGCGACAGTGCAGGAAAGTCTTCGACCGCCACCAAGATATCTTCGGTCTAGGCCAAGTGCTCTCCGCACTTGCCGATGTTGAAGACACGCTCGGCCACCGCGATATTGCGCTCAACCTGGAGCGAGACGCGCTGCGGCTGAGATACAGATCCAACGATCCGAATGAGATCGCGATCAGTCACCAAAATTTGGGGCTCATCCTGTTCGAGCAGGGGAACGATCTGGCCCATGCTGCCGCCCACATCACGGCGGCCTCAGTAATCTGGACCCTCACCGGCGGCGGCCATCTAGACAACTCGCTCCAGGCGCTCACTTTCTATCTTGCTGATGCGCCCGACCTCTCCAACACCCTGGGCGGCCTTGACTCCCTATGCCGAATCATCGATCAAATTGACGGTTTTCACTTCGGCAAACTCGTAGCCATACTCGCACCCGAACCGGCTGCCGCGCAAAGGGCCATGGGTATCGTGGTGGCCACCGTCAGGGCTCGCATTAGTTCAGGTCTCCATACATAAGGTCCAGGTGGCTGCTCTGCTGGCGGATCAAACTTTCAGGCGGCCAACCGAAGCTTGTCACACCTTGTGGGGCTCAATAACTCGAATCACCTCCAGCGCAGAGCTCTTCGTCCGGTGAGCGGACCGCGCTGCTGCAGCGGGTCTCCGGCGTCGTGTACGAGGCCGACGAGCTGGACGCCGCCGCCCGGACGGGGTGGAGCGTCGTGCTGACCGGGCGGGCCGGGCTGGTGGCGGACCCGCAGGAGCTGGAGCAGGCCCTGGCCAGGCTCCAGGCGTGGCCCGGCGAGCGGATCGACGTGGTGGCACGGCTGCGGCCGGAGCTGGTCACCGGGTTCGCGGCGGGCGCCGACTGACGTCAGAGGTCGTTGCCGGCGTACGACAGGTTGAAGCTCTTGTTGACCAGAGGGAAGTCGGGGACGATCGCGCTGTCGAGCGCCACCGGGAGCGCGGGCCAGTTGAAGAAGGACGGGTCCACGATCTTCAGGCGGCTGATCGTCTGATCGGGCGCGAGCTCGACGCGGTGGGCGATCGTGCCACGCCAGCCTTCGACGAGCCCCACGCCCGAGGAGCCCCCTTCGAGGGACGGTGACGCATCCGGGGCCGCGGGCGTCTCGACCAGATGCGTGATCAGGGCGATGGACGTGGCGATCTCCTCGGCCCGGATCTGGAAGCGGGCCATCACGTCCCCGCCGGTCCGGTGGGCGGGGGTGAAGTCGCCGAGGTCGGTGAAGGGGTGCCGGCGGCGGGCGTCGAGGTCCAGGCCGCTGGCGCGGGCCACGTAGCCCAGCGTGCCGAGGTCGCGGGCGGCCTCGGCCGACAGGAAGGCGGTGCCGGTGAAGCGGTCGGCGACGACGCTGTGGCCGAGGGCGAGCTCGGTGAGTTCGGCCACGTCGGCGCCGATGGCGTGCAGCATGTCGGGGTCGGGGAAGCCCCGCAGGCGGGCGCCGCCGAGGCGGGCGGCGCCGCGCAGCAGCCGGTGCCCGGTGACCTCGGCGTTGAGGCGCAGGAGTTGTTCGCGGATGCGACCGGCGTGGGCGTGCAGGATGGGGAAGGCGACGTCGTTGCAGAGCGCGCCCAGGTCGGTGACGTGGTTGTAGAGGCGTTCCAGCTCCAGCAGCACGGCTCGGGCCTGCTGCGCCCGCGCGTCGGCCGGAGCTCCGGTGGCCTCTTCCACGGCCAGGCAGTAGGCGAGTGCGTGGCCGACGGAGGTGTCGCCGCTGACGCGTTCGGCCAGTTGCAGCCCGTCGGCGGGGTGGCGGCCCTCGAAGAGCTTTTCGATGCCCTTGTGGACGAACCAGAGTCTGGCCTTGAGCTTGATGATCGTCTCGCCGACCACGGAGAAGCGGAAGTGCCCCGGTTCGATGAGACCGGCGTGGACGGGGCCGACGGGGATCTCGTACACGCCCTGGCCCTCGACGGTGACGAACGGGTACGGCCCCTCGGAGTCGCCGAAGGCGGGCGGCGGCCCGGCGTCGTCGCGCATCGGGTACCAGCCGCGCGGCCAGTGGTGGTGGCGCACCAGGCGGCGGGGGAGCGGGTGGTCGAGCGGGGTGATGCCGTACAGGTCGCGGATCTCGCGTTCGAACCGGCCCGCGGGGAAGGACAGGTGGGCCAGGCTCGGCACGGCCGGCTGCTCGGAGGGGAGCCGCAGCCGCAGCTCGGTACGGCGATCGGGGTCGCCGGCGACGAACAGGTACGCCACCCCGAACCCGTCCGCCTCCTGGCGCGCGGAGACCAGCGCCAGCCGGTGGCCGCCGGCCAGCAGGCGGGCGGCGTGGCCTGGCAGTTCGGCGGTGCCGACGTCGGCGATGGTTCGTGTGCTCATGGTGTTGCTCCGGCGATCGTGGCGGCGGCTTGCAGCAGGGGGCGCAGCGGCCCGAGCGTGATGCCCAGGACGGCGCAGGCGGCCAGGCCCGCCACCAGCGGGACGGCCAGGGTGGGCGGCAGCGCGACGGCCTCGCCGGGTCCGCCGCCCACGAGCATCGGCCGGACCTGGCGTCCGACGGCGGCGACGATGACGAGCATCAGCGCCAGGGCCGCCGCGACGGGCCAGCCCAGGCCGGCGGCGAAGCCCGCCCGCGCAATGCCCAGCTCGCTGGCGAACAGGCTGAACGGCGGGAGGCCGAGCAGGGCCAGCAGCCCCAGGGAGAACGCCCCGGCCGGCATCGGCGCCCTGGAGATGAGGCCGCGTACGGCACGGATCCGGGTGCTGCCGAGCGCCTGGTGGAGCTGTCCCGCGGACAGGAACACCACCGACTTGCCCAGCCCGTGCCCGAGGATGTGCAGCAGGACGGCGACCAGGGCGAGGTTGTTGCCGATCGCGGCGCCGAGGGCGATCAGCCCCATGTGCTCGATGCTGGAGTAGGCCAGCAGCCGCTTGTAGTCGCGCTGGCCGATGAGCAGCAGCGCGGCCCCGGCCAGGGAGGCCAGCGCCACGATGACCAGCAGCGTACGGGTGAAGCCGGTGCCGAGCGCCGCGTCGGCGATGACCTTGACGCGCAGGACGGCGTAGAAGGCCACCGACAGCAGCCCCCCGGACATCAGCGCGCACACCGGGGCTGGGGCCTGGCTGTAGGCGTCGGGCAGCCAGGCGTTCATGGGCGCCAGCCCGGCCTTGGTGCCGAAGCCGAGCACGAGCAGCATGACCGCGATGCGCATCACGCCGGGGTCGAGCCGGCCCGCGTGTTCGGACAGCGCCGTCCAGTCCAGGGAGGCCACTCCGGCGTGGTCGCCCGCGTCGTGGGTCAGGACCAGGCCCAGCAGCGCCAGCGCGATGCCGACCGAGCAGATGACCATGTACTTCCACGCGGCCTCGGTGGCCTGACGGGTGCGCCGGTGCCCGACCAGGAAGGCGGTCAGGATGGTGGTCGCCTCGATGGCCACCCAGAGCAGGCCCAGGCTGGAGGCCAGGACGGCCAGCGCCATCGCGGCGACGAACGACTGGGTCAGCACGCCGTAGCGGCGCATCTCGCGCGGGCCAGTCTGCCCGGAGGCGAGCTCGGCCGCCAGGTAGGCGGGGCCGGCCAGCATGGCCAGCAGCGCGACCGTGCCGATGACGATCAGCATGAAGGCGCTCAGCGCGTCGCTGTGCAGCAGCCCCGCCAGCGCCTCCCGCCTCCCCGCCGCGGCCAGCGCGACGGCGCAGGCCAGCAGCCCGGCCGCGGCCGACGCGCCCAGCCAGGCGGTGACCCGGTTCCAGCCGATCAGGGCGTACGCGAGCGCGGCGGCCGCGGGCACCGCGACCGGGGCGATCACCAGCAGGCTGTCCATCAGTCGTGCAACTCCCGTAGCTCGTCCAGGTCGGTGCCGCCGAAGGCGGCATGCATCCGGGTGGTCAGCACCTGCAGCACCAGTACGGCCAGCAGGACGTCCAGCGAGATCCCGAGCTCGACGACGAGCGGGACGCCGCTGGTGGTCAGGAAGGCGGCGGCGGTGATGGCGTTGTCCATCAGCAGGAAGCCCACCAGCTGTGACAGCGCCCGCCGCCGGGTCACCAGCACGAAGAACCCGATCAGCAGCACGGTCAGCGCGATCGGCACCGCGTGCGCGGCGGGGGTGGGCGACAGCCGTACCAGCGGCTGGGAGACCGCGTAGGCCAGCATCGCCAGCGCCGCCGCCACCAGCAGTGAGGTCGCCACGTTGACCAGCGGCTGTGTCTCGCGGCCCGCGCCGCTCGCCACCAGTGCGCGGCGCATCAGGTACGGCAGCAGCGCGGCGCGCAACGCACCCACCCCGAGACCGATCAGGACCAGTTCGAGGCTCCCCTGCCGGACGCCGAGGACGACGATCAGCACGGTCAGCGCCACGCCTTGCAGGGCGAACAGCCGCACGATCGGCGACAGCTCGTGCCGCCACAGCACCAGCACGCCCGTGAGCAGGAACGCCCCGCAGGCCAGGTCCAGGAGCTGGACGTACGTCGCATCGGTCATGTTCACGTCCATGTCTCAGGTCAGGAAGAAGGAAGCGGTGACGGCCAGCAGCGCCAGCAGGAACGAACCGGCCAGCAGTTCCGGAACGCGGAACAGCCGGAGCTTGGCCATGAACACCTCGCCGGCGGCGAGCAGCACCCCCAGCAGCCCCACCTTGACGACGAGCGCGACCATCGCCAGCGGCAGCGCGAGCACCCCGGCCCCCGCGCCCGCGATCCCCAGGGGGACGAACAGGCCGGCCAGCAGTCCCAGCAGCACCGACAGCCGCATCGCCGACGCCCACTCGATCAGCGCCAGGTCGGGCCCGGCGTACTCCAGCACCGTCGCCTCGTGGATCATCGTCAGCTCCAGGTGCGTGGAGGGATTGTCCACGGGGATCCGGCCGGTCTCGGCGAGCGTGACGATCGCCAGCGCGACCGAGGCGAGCACGCTCACCGGGGAGAGCACCGACAGCGGATGCCCGGCCGCCGCCGTCACGATCGCTCCCAGGCTCGTGGAGCGGACGCCGATCGACAGGGCGAAGGTCGAGACCAGGATCGTCGGCTCCACCAGCGCCAGCACGGTCATCTCCCGGCTGGCGCCCATCCCGCCGAACGCCGTCCCGGTGTCCAGGGCGCCCAGGGCCAGCGCCACCGACCCCAGCGCCAGCAGCGCGGGCACCGCGAACAGGTCCGCGACGCCGTCCAGCGGCGAGTCCGTGGTCACCAGCGGCACCACCGCGGCCACGACCAGCGCCGTGCCGGCCAGCAGCGGCGGCGCCGCACGGAACACCCAGCCGGTGCCGCGTGGCGCGATGGGCTCCTTGCGCATCAGCTTGCGCAGGTCCCGCCACGGCTGGGCGATCCCGGCGCCGGCGCGTCCCTCCAGCCGGGCGTGGACCTGCCGCATCACCCCCACCAGCAGCGGCGAGCCGACCGCGACCAGGATCACCTGGAGCGCCGCTCCGATCACGCCCGTCATCGCAGCACCACCAGAACGATCAGCGCCGCGGTCAGCGCCCAGAACCCGTAGCCGAGATAGCGGTGGACGCTGCCGGTGGCCAGGCCACGGGCGCCACGCCCGGCGGCCGTCACGGCGGAGATCAACGGCTCGTACAGCCGGTGTTCGATCCGGTCAGGGATCCGCGCGTGGAAGCTCACGCGTTCCACCAGGTAGGCCGACTCCTTCATCGGGGTGACGTCCACGTCGCTCTCCGGCTCCAGGACGTCGCCGAAGACCCGCTGCAGCGGCTCGGCGAACGACGTGGCGGTGTACTCCATCCGCGCCGACATGGGCCCGGCGCCGCAGTCCCAGAGCCGGGCGGCGCGCCGTGCCCGCCGCGTCGCGCCCACCCGTACCAGGCAGAGGACGGCCACGACGGCGGCCACCAGGGCGACGGCGATCAGCAGCGGCGAGATCATCCCCGCGACCCCGGTCAGCCGCAGCGTCACCTGCCCGCCGGCCACGTCCCGTCCGGGGAACGCCACTCCGACCGCCCGGACGAGCGCGGGCAGGACCAGCGTGGGAGCCAGCGCCAGGGCCACGCAGCACGCCGCCGCGAGCGTCGTCGCGGCCAGCATGGCCGGCGGGCTCTCTCCGGCACGTTCGGCCTCCGCGCTGCGCGGCCGGCCCAGGAAGCCCACGCCGAACGCCTTGACGAAGGTGGCGATGGCGAGACCCGCCGACAGCGCGATCGCCCCCACGGCCAGCGGCATCGTCACCGCGCCCGCCACCCCGGCGGCGGGCTGCGCGTGGATGAGGCTCTGCAGCAGCAGCCACTCGCTGACGAAGGCGTTGCCGGGCGGCAGCGCCGAAGCGCACAACGCGCCGAGCGCGAACACGACCGTGGTGTACGGCAGCCGCGCGCGCAGCCCGCCGAGCGCGTCCAGATCGCGGGTGCCGGTCGCGTGCAGCACCGAGCCCGCCGACAGGAACAACACCGTCTTGAACGCGGCGTGGTTGACCACGTGGAGCAGGGCCGCGGCCAGCGCCAGCGCCGCCGGCACGGGAGCGTCGCAGGCCGCGAAGAAGCCCGCCGCGCCCACCCCGACCAGCACCAGGCCAAGGTTCTCCGTCGTGGAGTAGCCCAGCAGCCGCTTCAGGTCGGAGGCGACCGCCGCCTGAAGGATCCCGAACAGCGCCGACGCCGCGCCCGCTCCCAGCACCAGCAGCCACCACCAGGCGGGGCCGCCGTGCAGCAGATCCAGCCCGACCCGGACGACGCCGTACGCGCCCATGTTCACCATGGCCGCGCTCATCAGGGCCGAGACGTGACTCGGCGCCTCCGGGTGCGCCCGCGGCAGCCACACGTGCAGCGGCACGATGCCCGCCTTGGAGGCGAACCCGGCCAGCGTCGCCAGGAACACGACCGTCCTGGCGGCCGGCGACAGCGTGGCCTCGCGCAACTGCTCGAAGCTCTCCCCGCCGGCCCCGGCGGCGAACGCGACCAGGCCGACGAGGATCGTCACCAGGCCGAGGTGGGTCATGACCACATACCAGAGCCCGGCCCGGCCCACGGCCGCCCGCCGCCGGTGCTCGGCCAGCACCAGCGGCAGCGACGACACCGCCATCAGCTCCCAGGCCAGCAGGAACGTGCTCACGCTTGCCGCGGCGGGCACCAGCAACATGGCCGCCACGAACAGCGGCAGCACCGACTGGAACACGCGTCCGTCCAGGCCGTGGGCGCAGTAGGCGATCCCGTAGATCGCCGCGCACACCGCCACGAACCCGGTGACCGCGATGAACACCCCGCTCAGGGGATCGACCGCCAGCCGTACCCCGGCCAGCGGCAGCAGGTCCGGCAGCCAGGCCGACCAGCTCCGACCGGCCCCGCCCACCGCCGTCGTGCCTGCCTCTGTGATCGCGGTTGTGATCGCCGTCGTGCCCGCCGCCGCGGCGGCGGCGCCCGCGGCCGCCGTGCACCAGCCCGCCAGGTGCCGCCGCGCCCGGGGCGGTGCCAGCAGGGCGGTCACCGCGGCCAGCGCACAGCCGGACAGCGCCGCCACGTACAGTGTGCCGACCGGGTTCATCGGCCCGTCAGCCCGCGCAACGCCGCCACGATCGCCGCGGGCTCCGGCGGGCACCCCGGCACCTCCACGTCCACCGGCAGCACGTCGGCCACCGCCCCGGCCACCCCGTAGGCTCCGGCGAACACCCCGCAGTCGCGCGCGCAGTCGCCCAGCGCGATCACCAGGCGGGGCTCGGGGACCGCGTCATGGGTGCGGCGCAGCGCCACCTCCATGTTGCGGGTCACCGGCCCGGTCACCAGCAGCGCATCGGCGTGCCGCGGCGAGGCCACCAGCCGCGCGCCGTACCGTTCGGCGTCGTACACCGGGCCGAACGCCGAGGCGATCTCCACCTCGCAGCCGTTGCACGACCCCGCGTCCACATGTCTGATCTGCACCGATCCGGCGAGTTCCGCCGCCTTCGCGGGCGGGTCACCCTCCTCGCGGGCGGGCGCGGGCTCGGCCACCCGGCCCGTCTTCGCGATCTTCCCCCACAACCCCATCGTTGCCCCCTGCAACGCTCGCCGGCCACGATCACCCGGGCCGGGGCTGCCGTGCCGCGGCAGGCAGCCGCCCTGTCGGGAGAACACCTGGCCGGACCACGCATGGATCACGCGCCTGCGCGATCGCCCCCTACGGCCCGACCGGCGGATCCCGGCGCCAGGCTATTCCTCAAGCGCGGCGGGTGGGGCTGACTTTGGCCAAAGGGCGGCCGGTGGAGTCCGGCATGGCCGTTCGTGCCCGGTCCGCGGCATTCGGCCTGGTGACGCACCCCGCGCCGAGGAGTCAGGCAAGGGCGGCGAGAACCTTGTCCTGGGTGATCGGCAGGTCGCGGACGCGGTGGCCGATGGCGTGGTGGACGGCGTTGCCGATCGCGGCGCTCAGGCCGGTCGTGGGAGCCTCGCCGAAGCCGCGGGCGCCGAGCGCCGGGCTGGCCGGGTCGGGCCGGTCGATGAACGTGAGGTCCAGGTCGGGCACGTCGGCGGCCACGGGCACCAGGTAGCCGGACAGGTTCGGGGTGAGGATGCGGCCCAGGTGGGGGTCGGTCAGGGTGTGCTCGGACAGGGCGACGCCGATGCCCCAGATCACGCCGCCGACGGCCTGGCTGCGCGCGGTGCGCTCGTTGAGTACCCGGCCGGGGTCGTAGACGCCGACGACGCGGCGCACCCGGACCTGGCCCAGCAGCCGGTGGACGGCGACCTCGGTGAACACCGCGCCGGTCGAGACCGCCTGGACCATCCGCTCGCCCGCCGGGCTGGTCACGCGGAGAGGCCGGCCGTGGCGGCGCAGAACGTCCCGGAAGCTGGTGCGGCGCGCGGGGCGGTCGAGGTCGAACAGATGTCCGTCGGCGGCGCGGACGCGGGCGGGCGGCAGGCCGTGCAGCGGGCTGCTCTCGTCCGCCACGGCCAGGGCGACCACCTGGTCGCGGGCGGCGGTCGCGGCGCGGACGACGCCCGCGCCGGTACAGGGCACGGTCGCCGACGCCGACGAGGCCGGCGCCTGGGGGTAGGCGGAGTCGCCGAGGTCGAAGCGGACCTCGGCCATCGGCAGGCCCAGCACGTCGGCGCCGAGCTGCCGCATCACCGTGGAGGTGCCGGTGCCGATGTCGTGGGTGCCGGAGCGGATCCGTGCCGCGCCGTCCACGCCGATGATCACTTCGGCTCCCGCCATCTCCCGGCCGCCCGCGGTGTGGGCCACGGTGGCCATGCCCCAGCCGAGCAGCCAGTCGCCGTCACGCATGGAGCCGGGACGCGGGGCGCGGCGCCACCAGCCGAAGCGCTCGGCGCCCCGCTCGTAGCAGGTGCGCAGGTGGTTGCTGCCGTGCCGGACGCCGCTCTGCTGGTTGGTCGCCGACCAGTTGCGGATCCTGAGCGTGACCGGGTCCAGGCCGAGCGCGTAGCTCAGCTCGTCCAGGGCCGACTCCAGGGCGTGGCTGGTGACGGTGTCCGGCGCCCGGATGTAGGCGGCGTTGGCCAGGTCCAGGGCGACGGCCCGCTGGGTGGTGCGCACGTTCGGGCAGGCGTACAGGATCCGGGTGATCCGGGCGCTGGTGACGAACCGGCCCTCGGTGCCGGCCACCTGCTGGGTGAGGGTGTGGTCGATCGCGGTCAGCCGCCCGTCGCGGGTGGCGCCGACGCGCACCACCTGGTGGGACGCGGCGCGGTGGCCGTTGCTGGTGTAGGACTCGGCCCTGGTCAGCACCAGCCTGACCGGGTGTCCGACGTGCCGGGCGAGCGCCGCGGCCAGGACGATGCGCGGCACCGCGGACGTGCCCTTGGCGCCGAACCCGCCGCCCACGTACGGGGAGATGACGCGTACCTTCTCGCGGGGCAGCCGGAACACCGTCATCAGCCCTTCCTGGGTGCCGGCGATGTTCTGGGTGGACTCGTGAACGGTGAGCCGATCGCCGTCCCAGGCGGCGACGGTCGCCGGCAGCTCCATCGGGTTGTGGTGCTGCATCGGGGTGGTGTACGTCGCCTCGACCGTGACGGGCGCGGACGTGAGCGCGGCCTCGACGTCCCCGCGCACGTACACGTTGTCGCCCCCGTCAGGTCCCTGGGGCGGCAGGTACGCGGCGTCGAGACCGTCGGCGAGCACCGTCCGCGGGGTGTCGGCCCGGTAGCTCACCGCCACCAGCCCGGCCGCATGCCGGGCCTGCTCCAGGGTCCGCGCCACCACGGCCGCGACGGGCTGGCCGGCGTACCGGATCAGGTCGTCCTGCAACGGCAGGAAATCCTGCGGGCGAGGCCGGGGCAGCCGGCCCAGGTTCTCGTGGGTGAAGACGCCGAGCACCCCGGTGGCGGCGGCCGCCTCGGAGACCTCGATCGCGGTGACGCGGCCGCGGGCGATCGTCGAGCCGACCAGGACGGCGTGCGTCACGCCGGGAACCTGGACGTCGGCGGCGTACCGGGCCGCGCCGGTGACCTTGGCGACACCGTCCACTCTCGCGACCGGCCGGCCGACGGCGTTCATCCCGCCCCCCGCGCGACCGGGCGCCCGACGGCGTTCATCCCGCCCCCCGCGCGAACTGCTCCAGCACCTCCGCCAGGGCCCGCTGGACCAGCTCGACCTTGAACGCGTTGTCCGCGCGCGGCCTCGCCTCGCGCACCAGGGCCAGCCCGGCGGCGCGGATCGAGGCCGGGCCCAGCGGGCGCCCGATCAGCGCCTGTTCGGCGGCGGGCGAACGCCAGGGCAGGGGCGCGACGCCGCCGAAGGCCAAACTCGCCTGCGCCACCTCGCCGTCGGCGGCCAGCCGGACCAGGGCCGCGACCGAGACGACGGCGAACCCGAAAGCGGCCCGGTCCCGTACCTTCAGATACCGCGAGCCGGCGGCCGGCGGCGTGCCGGGCACATCGATACGGGTGATCAGCTCGCCGGGACGCAGGACGGTCTCCCGGTCCGGGGTGTCGCCCGGCGGCAGGTAGAACCCCGCCATCGGGACCCGGCGCGGGCCTTCGGCGTGCAGCGTGTGCACCGTGGCCTCCAGCGCGGTCAGCGCCACGGCCAGATCCGACGGGTGCACCGCGATGCAGTGTTCGCTGCCGCCGAGGATGGCGTGCCACCGGTTGCGGCCCTCGATCGCCGGGCAGCCGCTGCCCGGCGATCGCTTGTTGCACGGCATGGACGCGTCGCGGAAGTACCAGCACCGGGTACGTTGCAGCAGGTTCCCGCCGAGCGAGGCCATGTTGCGCACCTGCGGCGAGGCCCCGCCGAGCAGCGCCTGGGCCAGCACCGGCAGCCGTCGGCGGACGGCCGGGTGCGCGGCCACGTCGCTCATCCGGCTCAGCGCGCCCAGCGCGATCCCCGCCGGGGTCTCCCGCACGCCGTCCAAGGGCAGCGCGTTGATGTCGACCAAGTGGTCGGCACGCTCGACACCGTCCCGCATCAGGTTGAGCACGTCGGTGCCGCCGGCGATGAACCGCGTCCCCGGCCGCGCGGCCAGGCGGAGCGCGGTCTCGGCGCGGCCGGGGCGGCTGTAGGCGAAGTCGTCCATCAGGACAGCTCTCCGGCGGCCTGCCGGACCGCGGCCACGATGTTCGGGTAACAGCTGCAACGGCACAGGTTGCCGCTCATCCACTCCCGGACCTCGGCATCGTCGCCGGCATGCCCCTCGGCGGTGCAGGCGACGGCCGACATGATCTGGCCGGGGGTGCAGAAGCCGCACTGCAGGCCGTCCTGGTCGATGAAGGCCCGCTGGACTGGATGCAGCTCCTCACCGCGTGCCAGGCCCTCCACCGTGGTGATGTCCCGGTCCTGCTGCATGATGGCCAGCGTCAGGCAGGACTTGATCCGCCGCCCGTCCACCAGCACCGTGCAGGCCCCGCACTCGCCGCGGTCGCAGCCCTTCTTGGTGCCGGTGAGCCCGATGCTCTCGCGCAACGCGTCCAGCAGGCTCACCCGTGGTTCGAGGAGCCGTTCATAGGTCACGCCGTTGACCGTGAGCGGGACCCGGCCAGGTCCCTTGACCGGCTTCCCGGCCTGATCCGGGCAGGTGCGCGACGGGGCCGCGGGGAGGGCGGCGATGGCCGCGCCGGCCTTGATGACGGCACGCCGGGTCGGCTCCGGCTCCGGCGATGGGATGGCTGTGCTGGACATTTCGGTCATGGCCTGTCTGTGATGTCCGGCGGCAGAACGTAGCCTAAGCTGCCCGTTCGCCGGGAAGCCGGACCGCCGCGCGGGTGTCGAGAACGCGACGGCGGCTCCGTCCTGGGTTCGTCACAACGATCCGCTGACCGACGGCGGAGGAGCAACCGTGCATCCGAACGAGATCATCGAGGTGCTGAACCGGCCGACCAGCCAGGAACTGCTGGCTCGCGACCTGGCCCGCCTGGCCTAGGTCGCCAAGGACGGCACACCTCGCAATATCCCGATCGGCTTCACCTGGAACGGCTCGGAGATCGTCATGTGCACGTCGAAGAACGCTCCGAAGCTTCGGTCCTTGAGCGAGAACCCGATGGTCGCCCTGACGATCGACACCGAGGTGCACCCGCCCAAGATCCTGCTCATCCGGGGCTGGGCCGAGCTGGACTTCGTCGAACACATCCCGGCCGAGTACCTGCGGGCGCCCAGCACCTACGAGATGACACCCGAGCAACGGACCGGGTGGGAGGCGGAGGTGCGTTAGCTGTACCACGACGGCATGGTCCGGATCGTCGTCACCCCGACCTGGGCGAAGCTGATCGACTTCGAGACGACTCTGCCGAGCGCGGTCGAGGAACTGATCCGGCAGCGGGCGGAGCGTCAGCGCGGCTGAGCGGAGCGGCACACGAAATGCCGCGCAGCGATGTCGAGAACCCGCGCGCGGCTCCGTCCCAGGAGTGAACCACGGCCACAATGGCCGAACGAACGCTCCCAGATCATCGCGTTGGCCAAAAGCCCTGTGCGGTGCCAAAACTTGTCCATGGCATCTGGCCTGGCCTTCTATCCTCGGCACTCGTGTTTCTACGCCTGCTGTACCTGCTGATGGTCCGGTTGTTCGGCTGGTTGACGCTTCTCACACGGGGCGACACCTCCAAGGACGTAGAGATCTTGGTGCTGCGACATGAGGTCGCCGTCCTACGTCGTCAGGTCTCCCGGCCACGACCAGACTGGGCCGACCGAGCGCTGCCGGCCGCACTGCCGCGACTACTGCCCACGCAGCTTCACCTTCATCGGATCGTGACGCCGGGCACCTTGCCGGCCTGGCACCGCCAGCTGGTCTGCCAACGCTGGACCTACTCGAACGCGACCGGGCGTCCGCCGATCCCGGACGAACTGCGTGAGCTGGTCATCCGGCTGGCCAGAGAGAACCCACGGTGGGGCACCGGCGGATCCAGGGCGAACTGCTCGGCCTCGGCCATCAGATCGGGGAGGGCACCATCCACCGCATCCTCACCGCGGCCGGCCTCGGCCCAGCGCCACGCCAGACCTCACCGACCTGGCGACAGTTCCTCACCTCCCAAGCCTCCGGCATCCTGGCCTGCGACTTCCTGCACGTCAACACCGCCTTCCTCAAACGCCTGTACGTCTTCTTCGTCATGGAGATCGAGACACGCCGCGTCCACCTGCTGGGCCTCACCTCCGACCCGACCGGCGCATGGACCACCCAGCAAACCCGGAACCTGCTGATGGACCTGGGCGAGCGCGCCGGCGCCTTCAGATTTCTCATCCGGGACCGTGACGGCACGTTCTCCCGTTTGTTCGATGAGGTGTTCACCGCCGCCGGCGTGCGGGTCATCAAGACGCCCGTCCGGTCGCCACGGGCGAACGCGTTCGCCGAACGGTTCGTGGGAACGCTACGCCGCGCGTGCCTCGATCACCTGCTCATCCATGGCGAGCGGCACCTGCGCAAGGTCCTGACCGAATACGAGCGCCATTTCAACCAGCATCGCGCACATCAAGGCCGTTCCCTCCGCCCGCCCTTGCACGCCCCCGGCCAGGTGATCGACATGACCTCCCGGATCCACCGCCGAAGGACCGTCACAGGACTGATCAACGAGTACCGCAGGGACTGTAAAAACAACGGTGTAACTCCTGATCACGGAGGACACCCCTGATGAGTACTGTGATCCAGGCATCGACGGAGATCGACCTGGAGGACGGCGCCGTGGCGCGCAAGCAGCCGAAGGACGTCAAGGCCAAAGAGTCGGATCGAGAGCTGGTGGCCCGGCTGGTCGATCAGGCCCGCGCCGAGGGTGTGGAGCTGGTGGGAGAGAACGGGCTGCTGGGCAGGCTGACCAAGCTGGTGCTGGAGTCCGCTCTGGAAGGTGAGATCACCGACCATCTCGGCCACGACAAGCACGAACGCTCCGGCAACGAGACCGGTATCACCCGCAACGGCAGCCGATCCAAGACCGTCATCACCGACGTCGGGCCCGTGGAGATCACCGTGCCGCGGGACCGGGACGGTAGTTTCGAGCCGAAGATCGTACGCAAGCGGCAGCGGCGCCTGTCCGGGGTCGATGAGATGGTCATCTCGCTGGCCGCCAAGGGCTTGACCACCGGGGAGATCTCCGCCCACCTGGCCGAGGTCTACGACGCTGAGGTGTCCAAGCAGACCATCTCCACCATCACCGACAAGGTGCTGGACGGGATGGCCGAATGGCAGAACCGGCCGCTCGACCCCGTCTACCCGGTGATCTTCATCGACGCCATCCACGTGAAGCTGCGCGACGGCCAGGTCGCCAACCGGCCCATCTACGTGGCCATGGCCGTCACCGTGGACGGTGAGCGCGACATCCTCGGATTGTGGGCCGGCGACGGCGGCGAAGGGGCCAAGTTCTGGCTGCACGTGCTGACCGAGATCAAGAACCGCGGCGTCGGCGATGCGCTGATGGTGGTCTGCGACGGCCTCAAGGGCCTGCCGCAGGCCATCGAACAGGTCTGGCCGCAGGCCGTCGTGCAGACGTGCGTCGTTCATTTGCTGCGCGCCTCGTTCCGGTACGCCGCACGCCAGCACTGGGATGCCATCGCCAAGGCGCTCAAGCCCGTCTACACCGCCCCGACCGAAGCGGCCGCGCTCGAGCGCTTCCTGGAGTTCGCCGAGGTCTGGGGCGGTAAGTATCCGGCGATCGTGAAGCTGTGGGAGGACGCCTGGGCCGAGTTCGTCCCCTTCCTCAACTTCGACACCGAGATCCGCCGGGTGATCTGCTCGACCAACGCCATCGAGTCGGTCAACGCCCGCATCCGGCGGGCGGTCAAAGCCCGCGGCCACTTCCCCAACGAGCAAGCCGCGCTCAAGTGCGTCTACATGGCCATCATGAGCCTGGACCCGACCGGCAAGGGCCGCAAACGCTGGATCACCCGCTGGAAGGCCGCTCTGAACGCCTTCGCCATCACCTTCGAAGGCCGCTTGACCTCGACCACCCGATAATTAATCAAGATCGAGATACACCGTTATCTAGACAGTCCTAGGGGGATTGTTCGATATCTAACCCGCCGACAGGAGAGGGCACATGCGAAACCACTCCGAGAGAGGACGGTGCTCATCATGATGGCCAAGGAACAGTCAGAACGCGACGCGGTCCCGTTCTGGTTCGATCCACTGTGCCCGTGGGCGTGGATCACCTCACGATGGCTTCTGGAAGTCGAGCAGGTTCGGCCGGTACGCGCCGATTGGCGGATCATGTCACTGGCGTACCTGAACCTCGTCCAGCGCGAAGGCAAAGGACTCAGCGACGACTACCGCAACATGATGACGCAGGCATGGGGCCCGGTACGGATCTGCCGGGCAGCAGCTGAGCACAGTGGCCGCAGCGTCCTCGGACCTCTGTACACCGCGATCGGCATCCGGTTTCACAACCAGGGACGCCATGACGATCCCACCGTCATCACCGAAGCTCTCGCGGAGACGGGCCTGCCTGAATCGCTGGCCGCAGCCGCCACAAGTACGGAGTTCGATCAGCTGATCAGGGACTCGCACGACGAGGCGTTCAACGAGGTGGGCCTCGACGTCGGCACACCCGTTCTCCGCATCGGCGGCACGGCCCTGTTCGGCCCCGTGCTCAGGCGGGCCCCCCGAGGTGATGCTGCCGGACGACTGTGGGACGGCTTGGTCCTGGTCGCCGGGACGGACGGCTTCTTCGAGCTTAAGCGGAGCCGGGACCGGAGCGTCAAACCATCCTTCGAATGAGTGGATAAAACGGCCCGGCCAGCGTCGGCTGAAGTAACGGTCGAGGCTTCCATTTCCGGTGCGATCAGGAGGCGAACAACGCCGGGAGCCTCGACCGAGGCCGCTCAACCAATCCGCGCCGGCGAGCTGACCGCTCGCGCAATGCGGTGCCCGACAAGGCGCTCGGCCTCGGCGAGGGAGTACCAAGCGGCTCCGCTCACCTCGGACTCCTGGATAGGTCCCACATCTGCATCCGTCACGAACGCGTACCCGATGTCCAAATGGTGGTGATCCGGCTCATCCTTCGCTGGCCGGGCCGGGACCGGCCCGTACTCGATGTACACGGGGGACGGCGACGCCAGGATGACCTGCCTGGGATCAATACCACACTCCTCCGTCAACTCACGCACCGCCGCGTTGATCAGCGTGGAATCGACGGGCTCCAGGTGGCCGCCAGGTTGGAGCGGGATCCCGTACGCGAGGTGCTCGACAAGCAGGATCTTGGCGTCGCGGACGAGCAACGCACCGACAGTCACGTGCATCCGAAAGTTCCGCCGCGAGGCATAGTCGCCTCCCTGAGACAGCAATTGGACTGGCTCTGAAAGCAGCGCCGCTTCGTCCGGGTGGCGCTCAAGGTAGGCAGTCAACGTGCCCAAGATGTCTGAGTCAGTGATCGCCATCGGGCACCTCCATATCAATACGAGAGCAACGCTGTTCGTAACAGGTTGCCCGGAAGCAGTGACACTCAAGAAAGATCATTCAGCGTTCCCTCTGCGCCGGTCGCTACGGCCACCCGACGGCGAGCTCGGTTGCGCTCCTGCCGAACCAGCAGCGTGACACACCCGTCACTTGCTTCGCACAGCAGAACGGAAGACTCACCAGCCGCTGATGACATCCTGAACAACCGTCCGGGATATTCGCACGCTGACAGGGGTCAGAAGCCAGGAGGACGATGGCACCCGCTGGCCGAGACCAGACAAGTGCGGGGAGATGATTTGCTGCGCTTGATCCTAGTGTCCTGATTCACCTAGTGTTCCTGGTTATGGGGGCTCTTCGAACTTGATCGGGATTTGAGGTCTCACCGGAGGCAGAGGGCTTGAGAGGGCAGCGGCCAGGTTGACGCGCCCGGGGCCTTTACCGGAGGCGGTGAAGTCCGAGTGCAGCCACGGCGGGATCAGATGCGAGCTTTGGGCGGCCTCAGCGATTGTCATGCTTCGTCGACGAAGCAGATCCAGGCATCCTGATCCCGCGCCGTTGTTCCGCCAGCGGCCAGGTGTCCTTCACCCAGGTGGCGGTCGCCTCTTTCGTCACGTTCAGCGGCGCGGCGCTGGGGGCTGCGGGCCTCAGCCCAGCCGGTGCAACAGGTAGGAGATCCCGCGCGGGGTGTAGGAGACGTGGAACAATCGGCCGACCAGCACCGTGACCCGGGGCCAGGGTCCACCGCTGACCCTCGCTCCACCCACGGCCGGACCGGCGTCCAAGGCGGCCTCCAACCGCTCCACCTGCGCGGCGTTCAGCCGGCAGTGCTGGCCGCCCGACCCCCTGGCACCAGCGCCTCGGCTCCTGGCGTGCGCCAGGCCTGGTGCCAGACAAAGGCGGACTTGCGCAAGACCCGCAGACACTTGGCCACCTGAGGCGGCGACATGCCAGCCGCGAACAGCCCGCCAGCCTCTAAGCGGACCTGTTCACGCTTGGCTCGCGCCGCCGGGGTCAGACCACCACCATCTGGATAACGGTCTCTCCGGCATACTCCCGAACCTAGCCGTAAGTACGCAACCGCGCGAGGTGATACCTCAGTCTTTCAACCTCTGCATCTCAGCCCGATCGCCCACGAAAAGACAAAAGAAATCCTGAGGCCTGCTGCCTGAAATCGGTGTCCACATTGATGAGGGAAGTCCCTACACACCAGACCGCACCCGAACTATGTCGATTGAGCCTGTGCGCTCGGCGCGTGCTCCAATACCGACACCTTCTCCATGGACGACGTCGTCCAGAACGGTGCCGGAATCACGACCGAGGAAATCCAGCAGCAAGATCACCTCAATCCAAAAAATCCATTCCCTCGGCCTCAGTTGGATCGACTCCGAGAAGGCTTTCATGTAGGCCATTTATCGAACGCCCCGTAGCGTTTCCATTGGAGTCGGTCTCGACAAGGCGCCACCCCGACGTGTCGCCCATTTCCGAGTCTTGACCCAGATCCAGCAGGTAAAGAATGCCAAATGCTGTCTCATACGCTATCGCCTGGGCCAGGCGAGAAATGTCGTCTAGCTCTGCTCCTTGATCGACAAGACGCTCGACCGTTCGAAGTCTAACCAGACTGTCGTTCTGCCCCCATTCCCGAATTAGGTCGATCCATATTCGCCTAAGAAGAATGAATCGCGCAAACTCGGGAGCACCTCCCTCCAGATCGCTCATCACTACTCCATGGAGGTCTCCAGCAGCTCCGGCAGCGATGAGCTTATCCAGCATTCGCTGGGCCCCCGTCTGGCTTTCTCGAGGAAGGGAGGCAAGCCATTCCTCCCATTCACCCTTACGCATTCCACTCCTCCTTGCCGAGAGACATACTACCCTAGCAGCCCGTCCCGCAGTTCACGTCTCAGCTGGCCAAGGATATCCATCGCCTCGTCCTTCGTCTGCGCCATGCCTAAGGCGTCATTGACGGAGTCGTAGTAACTATTGGTATGCACTCTGGAGTGAGGAATCGCGCCCCCGGGATTGGGCTTCTTCGAACCTCCAGGCAGCCATACACCATTAGCAGCGTCATTGATATCGATCCCGAATCTGTCGAGTATCTTTCTGGCAGGATCAGCACGCTTGTCGGTTCCTGCTACGATGTGATGAGCAGCTTCCCCGCTTTGACCTTTTTGCCCGGCCTTCTCGAGATTCTCCCCCAGCGTCTTTGAGCAGGGATTGCTGTTGTGGACGAGAATACCTCTAAAATTGACGTGATATGTGTGAATATCTGCAATTGAGAGATTATAGACCGTCTGGTCCTGATCCGTCCACTTAGAAACGGCCGCGACCTGGACATAAGATCCTGCACTGGTTTGCAGCAATGCGCCCGGCTGTATCCTCCCTGCATCTATCCATTGCTTTAGATCGGGCGACCAGAAGGGGTGCGCTTCGGTTGCTGTAATCGCATCAGCCTTGTCGCTGCCGTTTCCGACGGTGATCCGGACCAGGTTTTTTATCCCTCGACTGTTGACAAGGCCCGCAACGCGCTTGGAATATTTCCGACCCGTCTTCGGATCGCTTGCGAGGACCATGTCGCCAATTCGGACATCCTCGATGCGCTTTGCGGTTCCGTCCGCCATTAGAACCTTGGTGCCGGGAATGAAACTACTACAGGGTTTAGTCGTGGAGACGAAGGGCTTGATGCTACGGTTGGGCGGCTTGATCTTGTATTGCCAGAGAGGAGTGCGCACCTTGGCCGGGCTGCCGGCGGGCTCCTTATCCCAGAGAGGGCCGTTCATCAAGACGTTGTTGTCGTCGAGGTCTTCTTGCTTCCTAAGAGCGCGCCTGCGATTTTCGGCATAGTTGTCGCGAATC
This sequence comes from Nonomuraea spiralis, assembly GCF_014648435.1. Taxonomy (GTDB): domain Bacteria; phylum Actinomycetota; class Actinomycetes; order Streptosporangiales; family Streptosporangiaceae; genus Nonomuraea; species Nonomuraea spiralis. The sequence goes on along the minus strand of NZ_BMRC01000003.1, from coordinate 567,815 downwards.
CACTGCTCTCGCCGACGATCCTTTTCGTACTGCTTGTGCCGCTGCTTGTGAACCTTTCTTTCGTATGCGGTTTTCTTGGCACCGTTGGGGTTGTGGGTTTTGGCGAAGGTAGCGTTGGCTTTGCGGCTCGCGTCGGGATCGGTGCCACCGCCGGCGTCGACGCGACGGCCGTCGGGGTCCGATTGGTCGATGGGGTTGTTTGCGGCGTAGGAGTAGGCGTTGGCCCATTCGGGAGTGCGTAGGTCAAGTTCTGGGTCTGTGGAGATGAACTTGGCGATGGACGGGTCGTAGTAGCGCGCGCCCAGGTAGGACAGACCGGTGGAGGCGTCTTCGACCTTGCCGAGGAAGCCTCGGTCGGTGAAGGGAAGGTCATCGCCGCCACGGCGCTGGCCGTAGGGCAGGTAGCGCTCGCGACTGACGTTGCCGGTGGTGTCGTTGACGGCGATCTGTGTGCTGCCGTGCGTACCGGCGAGCATCCAGGTCACACCACTGGTGTCGCGCATGGCGACCAGGTCACCGTCGGCGCTGCTGTAGTACCGCTTAGCGGTGACTTGGCCGTTGGCCAGTCGCAGCTCGATCGCGCCGAGGTAGAGCGTGGTACTGCCGTCCGGATCGCGGCGAATGAGGCGTTGGCCGGAGGCGTCGTAGACCATGCTGGTCTGCTGGCCGTTGATCGTGGCCTTGGCCAGCTCTCCGCGCTCGTTCCAGTCGAAGGTGCCTTGGTTGCCCCCTACCGTGCGGGCGGCAAGTTGCCCATTGCCGTCGTATGCGTAAGTGTCGGTGCCGGTAGCGCGCGTGATGGCGGTGACCGCATTAGGACGGACCGCCGTCGACCCGGGAGCGGGGTAGGTGTAGGTGGCGGTCTGGCCGTTGTCGGTCAGGCCGGTGATGTTGCCGACCTTGTCGTAGGTGTAGGACTGGCTGTATGGGTCCAGGCCCTTGGCGTCGCCGCTGCCAGTGCAGGAGCTCGTGGTGGTGGTGTATGCGGTCTTGAGCCGGAGCAGACCGTCGTAGGTGAAGCATTCGGACTGGCCATCAGTGGTGCCGGGGATGGCCGAGGCGGCGTCCAGGACTCGGGTGATGTTTCCGGCAATGTTGTAGCTGTAGCGGTCGTCTTGGATGGTGTCGGGGCTGCTGGTGTCGGCCTTGGTCTGGGTACTGACGCGCGAGAGCCAGTCGGTGGTGGTGTCGCGTTCGAGGGCGCGCTTGATCTTGCCGGTGGCCCCGAGTGCACGGGTGGCGAGCTTGCCGGTGGGGGTGAAGGTGGTGTCCTGGATGTAGGTGAAGCCACCCAGATTGGAGGCCAGCCCCTTGGTGAAGCCAAGATCGGTATAGCTGTGGGTGAGCGTTTCCTGGGGTAGACCGCCGGCTGCAGGCAAAGTCCGCTCGCGGAGGTTGCCTGCGGCGTCGTAGGCAGAGGTGAAGACGTACTCGTCGTCGAGCGGGTCTTCGTTCGCAGGGACGGTTACCTTGCTCTCCGTGACGCGGTACTCGCTGTCGTACTTGGTGACCGTTTGTGTGTAGGCCTGCCCGCCGGCGTAGCTGATGGCGGCTCCAGGCTGACCGTTTGCGACGGTGTCGTAGGTCCATTCGGTGAGCTTGGTGCCGGTGGTCGGCTCGCCCGCCCAGAGGACTCTGCGGCGCCCGAGGTCGTCGTAGGTGATGGAAGTTTTCTGGCTCTTGCCGTCGATGCTCCAAATCTGATGACCGGCCAGGTCGTAGCCATAGGTGGAGTTGCCGGCGTCGGGGTCGGCATTGGCGGTGCGGCGGTTTTGCCAGTCGTAGGTGTAGGTGCGGACGTTGCCGTTGGCGTCCGTCATGCTGGTCAGGTTGTCGTTGAGGTCGTAGGTGTAAGTGGTGTCGGCGTGGGTGGTGCCGTCGGACCACTCCTCGACCTTGGCAACGCGATCGAAGGCGTCAGCGACGGTGACGGTCTTGCCTCCCACGGGCGGCGTGACCTCGGTGCGTTCCCTGCCGGGGTAGGCGGTGGTCGTCCGCCGCAGTTCGGTGCCTTCGTGATACGCGATGGAGGCCACTTGTCGTTCCAGGCCGTCGTAGACGGTCTTGGTCCACTGCGGCAGGGTGGCCAGGGCCGGATTGAGGAGCCCGTTGCCGGGCTGCCCGGTGTTGTAGACCGGTTCCGAGACCGCCTCGGTCAGGCCGCGTGGATCGTAGGTGGTGGCGATGACGATCCGGCCGCCACTTGGGGAATCGGTCTGGGATTCGCGGGCGCGGCCCAGACCGTCTTCGAAGCTGTGCTTGGTCATCCATTTGGCGCTGGTGCCACTACCGGTCAGCAGTTGCTTGACGGTGGTCTTGATCGGCGCGGTGGGCTGGCCGAGTCCGCCGTTGAAGGGGATGTCGTAGATGGCCGTAGCGCTTGCGGTGCCTCCGGCGCGAGGCTGACCTGGCTTCCACAAGGCAGTGGTGCGGCCGAGCCCGTCGTAGTCCATCTCTGTCGTCTTGTTGTTGGCATCGACGGTCTTGACCGGCTCACCCAGGACGTGCGAGAACCACGTGGTGCTGATATGGCCAAGCGCGTTCTTGACAGTGATGCCGTCCTTCGGCCAGCCGACAGCAGGTGTGTAGGCGGTGGTTGTGGTCTTGCCGAGTGGGTCGGTCGCGGTCAACTGCCGCCCGTAATCATCGAACGTGGCCTTGGCGCTGGAGATCGTCGTGGCGTCGGCGTAGGAGCGGACCTCGGTGGGGTTGCCGTCGCTGGGTTTGTTGGTGGCCGGGTCGGTGCCCTGGTCGTACAGGGTGATGGTCTTACTGATCAGAGGGCCGGCGTCGCAGTCATCACCCGAGTGCCTCTCTTCCACTGACGGGAAGTCGACCAGCCATTGACCCGGGTCGGCGTTACGAGCGTAGGTGATCTTGGTGCAGGAGTTGTCGCCGGCTACGCCGTCCTGGCCGTAGTCATTGACCTTCCAGGGCAGACCGTCGGCGTTGGGCTCGGTCTTCTCGTCGGTGTAGCGCCAGGTGCCGTCGGCCATCTTCTGCCGCGAGCGTTCCCGAGCCTGCAGGACGAAGGCCGGGTCCATCGTGCCGGGCCCCTCACCCGTCTTGGTGATCTTGTATTCCCAGCGCATGGAGTCAACCTCGGTGTAGGCACGTGGGCTCAGCGAGGTCATCTGCCACGTCTGTTCCTGAAGCACCTCTCCCTGGAGCACGGGCGCGTCGGTCATCGTGCCGCCGTCGAAGTCGGTGACGGTCAACTCGGAGCCGCGCAGGAAAGTGCGGGTGGTGACGGTGTAGCCGGAAGGGTCGCTGCCCGAGCCTTGGATGGTGCGCACCTGGGCGTAGCCGCGCCAGTCCGAGCCGTCGGGCGCCAGGCCTGGCTCGGCGAACTGGATGGGTTTGGCCCAGCGCGGGCTGCCCAGGAACTCATAGCTGTTGACCACGTCCGGTGAGCCGCCCACCATGTCGCGCTCGACCACCTTGGTGGCCAGTTGCTTGTAGTAGCGGGTATAGGCCTCGTAACCATTCTCGGGGTCGCTGCCCATGTCGACCTGGTAGCAGTCGCCGACCTTGTCATTGAGGTAGTTGGAGCCGTCGCGGCCCTTCGCGCCGCCGCAGGGGTCGGCCTGCCCGTACGTGACTTCGATCCGGCCGCCCATCCCGTTGGCGATCGCCGCGACACGCGGCACCATCCGCCACGACACCTGGTCCTGCCAGTCGGAGTCGCTGATGTAGTCCATCTTCCCGGCCAGCATCACCGCGTCGAAGTCCAGCGGCGGCAGCGCGACCTGCGGGCTGGCCGCCAGTCCGGTCTGGCGTACCGTGTCCAGCCACATCACGGAGTCGTACGGCGGTCCGGAGTCGGTGCGCTGGTACATCCACGAGTGGGTGAGATCCAGCCGGTCGACCGGATCCCATACCCCGGAGGTGGGGTTACGCGACTCGGTCAAGACCGTGGTCAGCTTCCGGGTGGAATAGAAGGAGATGGCGTCGTTGGTGCAGCCCACGGCTTGCGTACAGTGCAGGTCGGTGGGCACGTCGTCGCCGTCACGAGCGGCGGTGGTGAAGGTAGTGCGCGCAGTCGGCGTGCTGCCGCTGACCTGCGCGTTGTGCCCCCACGTCATCGAAGCCAGGAAGCCACCTCGGTCATAGGGAAGCACCTTGTAGGTCTCGTCGACGCAGGAGGGCAGGCAGAAGTAGTTGGTCTCCCGGGCGTAGGAGTAGTCGATCACGTTCTCGTTGCGGTCGACCTCCTGGTCCAGGTTCCATCGCCACACGCCGGTGCAGGTGGGAGGGATCGCGTTGTTCCAGTACCGGTCGAAGCAGGGCTCGCCGTTTTCGTCGCCCACGTACGGCACCTGCCATTGGGCGTCCTTGGTGTAGCCGAACCGCCAGACCTGCCCCTCCTGGTTGGTGATCTTCCAGTACGAGTTGCCGTCCGCGCCACCAGCGACCTGCTCGATCTTCCACCCGAAGTCCGGGACCGTCTTCCACGCCCCTGTGCTGCGGTCCTTGACGATCTGCGCCGAACGGCCGCCCGCGCTCAACACCAGTTCCGACTGGGTTAGGTCGTTGGTGCCGGCGTCCCCGTCGGTCTGGTCCGGGGACTCCCAGCACAGCGCCCTGCCCGCCTTGCTCTCCTCGGCGATCCAGATTAGTTCCGCGGTGTTGTCGTCGTAGTACGTCGATACGGCACATCGGCGATAGCGCCGCTCGATGAAGCCCGAATTCAGATCCCAGCCGACCCCGACCACGCCGGACTGGTTGTTGGTCCACCGCCCCTGCCCGTCCACCGACGAGGCGTCGTACTGCAAGGACAGATCCGGCCCGTCCCCTGCCGCCGTAGGCGGTTCCGGCAACGGCACGTCGTAGTCGAACCCGCCTCCCGACGTGCCTGCCTGCCACGTGCCCGCCGGCTTGAGATCGGTGGCGCCCCAGTTACCGTCCGGCCCTGTCAGATCCCCTGCCAGCAGGTACACCGACCCCGCCGCCAACTGGGCCTTCTGCACCGTCGCCACGGCTCGAGCGGCATCGGCCTTACGGTCCTTGCCCAAGGCGGGCGCCTTTACCGCCGTCTCACCGGTATTGGCAGGAGCGACCTCCACCTCCGCAGTCAACGTCCCGGACTTCAGATCGTTGACCGAAGGAACCACCGTAGGCCGCGCCACACACGTGCGCGGACGCGGCACCTGCAATACGCACAAGGGCAGGCGCACCACCTGCAGACGGGAAACGAACTGGCCGCCGACCCCGTCCCGGAACCCGGCGTAGGAGAACTCCGCGCGCGCCTTCCCAGGCGCTGTCCCTCCATCAGCGCGTAGCAGCCGCGCCGCCACACCAACACCGCCCAGCGCATGGGCGGTGTCCGGTGAGAGGGCCTCCACCGACACCTTGCCCAGTGCAGCGCCCCGGACCTGTCCCACCTTCACCGGGAGCGCTCCGGCCTCGGCCAACTCACCCACCGGCGGCACGCTCACCTCGGCCTTGCCTGGCTTGGGCCATACGGGCTTGGCCGGCTTCACCTTAGGCGTCGACTCCTCCGCCGCCTGGACCGTCTTCTTCTTAGGAATCGGCCTGCTACCCACCGATTGTTCAGGGTCAGGTGCCGCTGCAGCGGCTTGATCAACTAGTCGTTCCGGTACTCCGACGCTGGAGATCAACAGCAGCACCGACAGCCCCATCACCAAGGCCACGAACCAATTCCGCAGTCGCCGACCGTGCATCCGACACCCCTTCGCGGCACGCTGACGCAGCCCCTGGGACGAGGGGCTTCAGATGCCTAAGGAAGACATAAAACGATCACTTGGAATGTGATCGACGCCCGAAGATCGGTCAACGGCGGGAGCGTCGCTTTCCCGACACAGAGAGTCAGAGGTTCGTAAGCACCGCCAGACATGCCTGCTGGTCAACCCGCCCGTCAGGGATACTCTCTAGCTGCGCTACACTTAAATGTGACATGCATCACATTGAGCGATGCGGGCGGGTCGGGAAGAGCCGCTCGCAGTCACCGAGCCCGTGACTTCGCCATGAATGCGGACACGTGACCTGAGATCACCCCGATCGAATGCGAGCCTTAGCTGGCGCGTCTGTCATCGCACGCGGTAAGTGTGGAGGTGGGGCAGATGCCCAAGACTCGTGTGCAGGTCAGCAGGCGATGTGGCTGTGTGGATGCGGAAACGGGACGTCAGCGAGGCCTGACGTGTCCGCGTCTGCCGGTAGATGACGATCACGGCAGCTGGTATTTCGCAGTGCAGGTACGCGACCTGGACGGACAGCGCCAACGCATCCGCCGAGGTGGTTACGGCGACGCTGAGGAAGCTCGGGGCGCAGGCCGAGCCTTGGTCGCCGCCGACCGCAACGGCGTAGGGGCCGGGTGCACCCTTGGGCAGTGGCTGACGCGCTGGCTGGCCACCAAGGGCGCCCTCCGTCCGTCGACCCGGCAGGGCTACGCCACGCACATCCATCTCTACCTCATCCCCCGCCTGGGGCGAATTCGGCTGCACCAGCTCACCTCGCGCGACGTCAACGAACTGCTCGCGGTACTGGCGTCCCGTCCTTCTCCGACCGGCCGCCGGTTGTCTCCGGCCACCATGGTGCGGATCCACGCCACCTTGCGGACCGCGCTGAACGCGGCGGTGCGTGCCCGGCTGATCCCGGTCAACCCGGCCAACGGAGCCGAACTGCCTCATCCCCGTCGACCTCATCCGGTGATCTGGACCGCCGGGCGGGCAGCCCGCTGGCAGCAGTCAGGAGAACGTCCAGCGATTGCGGTGTGGACCGAGCAGCAGCTCGCGTCGTTCCTGGCCAACCTGACAGAGGACGGCCTGTATGCCGCCTGGTGGCTGGCCGCGCTGCGCGGCCTGCGGCGGGGCGAGCTGGCCGGACTACGCTGGACGGACGTCGACCTGCAAGGTGCAGAGCTGACGGTGGCCCAGCAGCGAGTGCACGCTGACGGCCAGGTCATGGTCGGCCCGCCGAAGAGCGCCGCCAGCTACCGGGTAGTGGCCCTGGATAGGGAAACTGTGCAGGTGCTGAAACGGCACCGCGAGCGGCAGGAGGAGCTGAGCGCGGCGGCGGGTGCCGACTGGCAGGATTCGGGATACGTGTTCACCACCGCGACAGGCGCACCGCTGCGGCCGGACTATCTCACCGGCCGGTTCCGCCGGCTGGTGGCCGCCTCCGGGCTGCCGCCGATCCGGCTGCACGACCTACGCCACGGCGCCGCCACCCTGGCGCTGGCCGCGCACACCGACCTGAAGGTGGTACAGGCCATGCTGGGGCACGCCAGCATCGTGCTCACCGCCGACACCTACGTCTCGGTGCTACCGGAAGTGGCCCACGAAGCAGCCCGCGAGACAGCCGAGCTGGTGCTGAACGCCGCATCCGCACTGGGGCGGCAGCTCAGCATCTGACTCAGGATTGCCTCATATTTGCCCCATGCCGCCCCAGCGCATGGGCGCGATCGGAGTTTCCGCAGGTAGAGAAGCGCGCCCTGCAGGATTCGAACCTGCGACCGTCGGATTAGAAGTCCGGTGCTCTATCCAGCTGAGCTAAGGGCGCTCCTGCCTTATTGTGCATGATCCGGCGACTTGTCACGCACACGTTTTGGTCGTGTCAGGTCGACAAACCGATCACCACCCACATGATCAGGGTTCCTGAGACCGTTGCGGCGAGGGTCCAGCCGGTTGAACGCCTGGTCGTGTGGGCCTCCGGGAGGATGTCGGAGGTCGCCAGATAGAGGAGGAAACCGGAGAAAAGCCCCAGGTAGGCGGTCAAGATGTGGGGCGGGATGGCGATGAGGAACGTCAGGGTGGCGCCCAGTACGGGGGCCAGGGCGTCGAGGGTCAGGAGGGTGAGGGCGCGGCGGCGGGCGTTTCCGTACAGAGACGTGATCGTGTACGTGTTGAAGCCGTCGGTGAAGTCGTGCGCGATGACACCTATCGCCACGGCCACGGCGAGGGAGGCGTCCGCCTGGTAGGAGGCGCCGATGGCGGCGCCGTCCAGGAAGCTGTGGATGACCAGGGCGGATCCCGCTGCGATGCCTACGCCGGCGCGGGCGTGGCGGTGGACGGCGTAGTCGCTCTCGTGGGCGATGTGCATGCCCATGGCGCGTTCGACGATGTGGATGCCCAGGAACGCCAGGGCGAACATGAGCATCGGGAGGGGCACGCCGAGGACTTCGACGGCGTCCCGGGTGAGAGCTTCCGGCAGGAGGTCGAAGGCCACCACGCCGAGCATCACGCCCGCGGCGGCGCCGAGGACGAGGTGGCGGTTGTTCTTGACGCGGTCGGCCACCAGCCCGCCCAGCAGCGTCATGAGGAAGGCCGCCAAGGAGAGCAGGATAGGCACGGTTCCTCAGGCTAGGGGTGGTGAGGGGTGGGCGGGTGGTACGACACTCGGCCTGGCGTCTTGAGGATCCGGCCCGTCTGTGTCCGCGTTACCGCTGTTCAGCGCCGCTGCTTCCCGCCGCTGCTTCCCGTCGCCGCTTCCCGTCGCCGCTGCTCATCGCAGCTTCCCGTCGCCGCTTCCCGTCGCAAAAGGTAGGGCTGGTGCAGCGAAGGTCACGCAAGGGAGTGAGGTAGAGGCGGGGCCTACGGGCCGAAGGACCGCACAACCGAAGGGCCGCACAGACCGAAAGACCACACAGACCGGAGGGCCGCGTAAGCGGGGGTTCAGGTGGGGCGGGGAGGTCGGGTGGGGGAAGGGAAAGTGCAGGCGGGCGTGGGGCAAATGGGGCTAAGCTGTTGTGGCATGGTCGCGACGCTCCTGCATGAGATTCCGCTGCAGGGCGGGGACGTGACAGACGGGGTGGTGCGCGTCGGTGACACGGTGCGCAGGCCGGTCGGTCCGGCCACGCCCGCCGTGCACGCCCTGCTCAGACACCTTGAGTCAGCCGGGTTCGGGGGTGCGCCGCGGGTCGTGGGGACGGACGGGTCAGGACGCGAGATCCTCACGTACGTCCCTGGGCGGAGCGGGTTGGTGCCGGCGAGTTCGACCGATGCGTTCCTGGCTGATCTGGCCGTGCTGGTACGGGAGTTCCACGACGCGACGGCGGGGTTCTCGTTGTCCGCAGGCGGGTGGGAAGGCGGGTCGAACGACGACCGCGCGCCGGAGATCATCGGACATTGCGATTTAACGCCGGACAACGTGGTCTTCCGCCAGGACGCCACCACGACGACCTACCTCCAGCCCACCACCACACCCACGCTCATCCCACCGCCCACGCCCGCCCCGCCGCCCACGCTCATCCCGCCGCCCACTGGCACACCCACTGCCAAACCCCCCGCCACACCCACCGCCACGCCCGCCGCCACGCCCTGCGCGCTGATCGACTTCGATCTGGCCCGTCCGACCACCCGCCTGTTCGACATCGTCACCACCCTGCGCCATTGGGCCCCGATCGCCGACCCCGTCGACCGTCATCCGCTCCAGCGCAACGTCGACGTCGGTGCCCGGATCCGCCTGTTCTGCGACGCGTACGGCCTGCCGCCCCGCGAGCGGCGGCGCCTGCTCGAACTGTCCAGGTTGCGCTTCCACCGCTCCTACGACGTCATGCGCACCCGCGCGGCCGCGGGCGGCAACTGGGCCAAGATGTGGACGGGCGGCGCGGGCCAGCGTATCCGGCGGGCTGCGGCCTGGCTGGATGTGCACGAAGATGAGCTTCATGCGCATTTGGTATGACCCGCTAGGTCTCGCCCTCGGTGTCGCGCTTGACCAGGTTCTTGGCGACCCGCGTAGCTCCGCCCATCCTGTCGCCCTCTTCGGACGGGCGGCGGCGAAGCTGGAGAAGTCGTCGTACGGCGACACGAGGTGGCGCGGCGTCGCGCATGTTGGGATCTGCGTCGGCGGCGCGACCGCACTCGGCGTCCTGGCTCAGAACAGCGGCGACCGGACCGTCCGTACGGCGGTGACGGCGCTCGCCACCTGGGCGGTGCTCGGCGGCACCACCCTCGCCCGCGAGGGCACGCACATGGCCGAGGCCCTGGAGCAGGGCGATCTCCGGCGGGCCAGGGCCCGGCTCCCCCACCTGTGCGGCCGCGACCCCTCCCGGCTGGAAGCGCCGGAGCTGGCCAGGGCGACGGTGGAGTCGCTCGCGGAGAACACCTCCGACGCCGTGGTGGCCCCGCTGTTCTGGGGCGCGGTGGCGGGCGTTCCCGGATTGCTGGCCTACCGGGCGGTCAACACGCTGGACGCCATGATCGGCCACCACTCCCCCCGCTACGAACGGTTCGGCTGGGCGGCGGCCAGGCTGGACGACGTGGCGAACTACGTACCGGCACGGGTGACCGGGCTGCTGACGGCGGCGCTGGCGCCCGCGCCCGCGAAGGCGCTGCGGGTGCTGCGGCGGGACGGCCACCGCCACCCCAGCCCGAACGCGGGCAGGTGCGAGGCCGCCTTCGCCGGCGCGCTCGGCGTCACCCTCGGCGGCACGAACGTGTACGGCGGCAGGGTCGAGCACCGTCCCACGATGGGCGACGGCCCCAAGCCGGACGTCAAGGACATCCGGCGCGCCGCCCGCCTCACCCGCGCGGTCGGATTGGCCGCGGCAGGACTCGCCGTGCTCACCGCATGGAGCCTGCGCCGCCGCCGTCCCGGATAGCGGCGCTCACCACATGAAGCCTGCGCCGCCGCCGTCCCGGATAGCGGCGCTCACCACATGAAGCCTGCGCCGCCGCCGTCCCGGATAGCGGCGCTCACCACATGGAACCTGCGCCGCCGTCCAGGATGATCGCGGTAATCAGCTAATGGCGGTCAACTCATTATCCGATTGAGATTGATCGCGAGCCAGATGACGAATGCCGCGACCGCGGTGACGCCGACCAAACCCTTCACCGCGTGGTGCGCGGTCTCCCGCCGGACCGTCACCTGCCTTTGCGTTTGCTTCCAGACCTGCCTGAGCATGATCATGTTCTGGAAGCGGCGTCCGAGTGCGAACAATGCCAGCCCGATGAGGACGAAGAGGATGACACGACCATCGGCAGGTTCCACGACACGGCCCCCTTTGTCGGTCTTGAAGAAGCTATGCCCCCGCACAGTGGACACTTACGATACTCGCATCACAGCTGTTTGGGATTAATTAATCGGGTCGAGATCCACCACGATGGGCGCGTGATCGGACGGCCCTTTCCCTTTGCGCGCCTCGCGGTCGACGTACGCCTTCCTGACCCGTTCCGCGACGTCGGTGGAGGCGTACACCAGGTCGATTCGCATGCCCTTGTTCTGGTGGAACATCCCGGCCCGATAATCCCAGTACGTGTACGGGTGCGGCCCCTTCATCGGCGTCGGGACCACGTCGTGCAGCCCGAGATCCAGCAGCTCGGCGAGCGCCTGGCGTTCGGCGGGGGTGACGTGCGTGGCGCCGACGAACAGTGCGGGATCCCAGACGTCGGCGTCGGTCGGCGCCACGTTGTAGTCGCCGCAGGCCACCAGCGGCGTGCCCATCTCCTCGGCCAGCGCGTCCCGCAGCGCGGCGAACCAGGCCAGCTTGTAGGCGTAGTGAGGGGAGTCGAGCGCCCGGCCGTTGGGCGCGTACAGGGACCAGACCCGCAGGCCGCCGCAGGTCGCGCCGAGCGCGCGGGCCTCGGGACGGGCGGCGCCCACGCCGTCGAGCTCGGCGAAGCCGGGTTCGCCTGGGAAGCTCAGCGTGACCTCCTCCAGCCCCACCCTCGACAACACCGCGACGCCGTTCCACCGGCCGTCGCCGTGGGCGGCGGCGGCGTAGCCGAGCTCGCTCACCTCCGCCACGGGGAACGACTCCGCGGGACACTTGGTCTCCTGAAGGCAGACGATGTCGGGCTCGGTCCCGGCCAGCCAGTCGAGCAGGCGCGGCAGCCGTGCCTTGACCGAGTTCACGTTCCAGGTCGCCAGACGCATCCTCCCAGCCTGCCACCGACAGGCGGTCCGTGCCCGGGAGCGGCACGGACCGGCGGTTCAGACCGCCTTCATGAGAGAGGCCGAGATCTCCCGCAGGAAGCCGCCGCCGCCCGCGTCGAGGGCGGCCCTGGCGTGCCGTACGGCGTCGAGGACGTTGCCCGCCGCGCTCGGCGAGTCCTCCACGACCATGCGCAGCTCCACCTCCAGCGGCGAACCGCCGAACCCCTCGCCCTCCAGCCGGATGAACGCGATCTTGCGGTCGTCCAGGAAGGGCAGGTACTGGGCGCCGACGTGGATGGAGGTGCCGGCGCCGGTCGTCTTGGTGGCCCGCTTGTCCGCCATCCTGGCCGGGTCCTGGAGGTTGGCGAAGTCCATGTTGCCCCCGGCGAGGAGCTGGTGGCCGGCGGTCAGGCGCACGCCGTTCGCGGTCAGGGCGTCGACCAGGGCGCGGTGCACGAGGGTGGCGCCGAAGGAGCTCTTCAGGTCGTCGCCGAGCAGCGGCAGCCCGGCCGCGGCGAAGCGGTCGCGCCACCGTTCGGAACGGGCGAGCACGGCCGGCATGCAGTTGACGAACGCGCAGCCGGCCTCGACCGCGGCCTCGGCGTACAGCTCGGTGGCACGCTGGGCGCCGGTGGGCAGGAAGTTCACCACGACGTGCGAGCCGGTCTCACGCAGGTGGGCGGCCACGTCGGCGACGGTGGTGCCGCCGCTCGGGTCGACCAGCTCGGCCGAGCCCGCCCCCACGCCGTCGGCCAGGACGCCCTCCCGCACCGGCACGCCCAGGTGGGGCACGTCGGCGAAGCGGCGCGCGTTGTTCGGCTCGGCCCAGATCGCCTGTGACAGGTCCAGGCCGAGCTTGGCGCGGCCGACGTCGAAGGCCGCGGTGAAGCGCACGTCGGAGACGGCGTAGCCGGCGCACACGGGGTTGAGCAGGCCGGGCGCGTCGCCGTCCCGGTAGTGCTCGACCCCTTGTACGAGGGACGACGCGCAGTTTCCAACACCGATCAGGGCGACGTTCACGGTTGTCATGCGGACGTTCATATCAGCCCGGTTCTGCGGGCCACGGCGGCGGCCTCGACGCGGGAGGCGGCGCCGAGCTTGGCCATGATGTTCGACACGTGCACGCCGGAGGTCCTGGCCGAGATGAACAGCCGCTCGGCGATCTGCCTGTTGCTCAGCCCCTCGGCGACCAGGCCGAGCACCTCCAGCTCGCGGACCGACAACCCCGGCGCCGCGGACAGGGCGACCCGCGCGGTGGCGGCCGCCGCCTCGGCCCGCCGCCGCAGGGGCTCCGCGCCGAGCGCGGCGGCGACGGCCAGGGCCTCGCGCAGCGGCTCGCGGGCCCGCGCGGGGTCCTGCTCGGCCGCCCTGACCAGCGCCTGCCCCAGCTCGTACGGCTGCCCCACCGCCCGCCAGGCGGCCACCGCCTCCGCCCACGAGCCGCCGCACTCGGCCTCGAACGTGGCCCGGTACGCCTCCTGCACCCGCCCGACGGTGGCCAGACCGGCGGGCGCGGCGCGTACGCGTCCGATGCGGGCGGCGAGGGCCAGCAGCGGCCAGGCGTAGCGGCGGCTGCGCGTGAGATCGTGCTCCGACAACACGTGGTCGATCAGCCGGCCGGCCCGTCCCAGGTCACCCCCGGCCTCGGCCAGGCGGCATTCCAGCAGGTCGGGCTCCAGGCAGGAGTCGTAGCCGCGCGACCGGCCGCGCATCAGCGGCCGGGCCTGCGCCAGCAGGCGGGCGGCCTCGGCGAGCGAGCCCTCCTGCACGGCGACCCAGCCGAGCACGAGCAGGATCCAGGCGCGGTAGATCGGCGGCGGGTCGAGCGCGAGCGCGAGCGCGGCGGCCTCGCGCGCCTCCCGCCAGCGGCCCAGCGAGGCCAGCGGCTCGGCCAGGTTCGCCGCCAGGTGGGCGCCGCGCGCGCGGGCCAGGCCCAGGCGGGCGGCCTCGGCGATGCCGCGGCGGGCGACGGCCTCGGCCTTGACGTGCTCGCCGGCGGCCTGCAACACGTCGGCCTCGCTGGCGTACGACACGAGCAGGGCGTCGTCGTCGGGCGCGGCGGTCCTGGCGCGGGCGTACAGCGCCGAGGCGGTGGCGAGGTCGCCGTCGAGCGCGGTGAGCTCGGCAAGGGTGGCCAGGGACCTGGCGTCGCCCAGCCCGTACGCCTGCTCGGCCAGGGCGCGGGCCTCGTCGTCCTGGCCGTTCCAGGCCAGTGTGCGGGCCAGGGCGCCGAGCAGCCTGGACTCGCGCGGGGCCAGGCGGACGGCCTCGCGCAGGTCGTCCAGTCCCTCCTCGCCGAGCAGGTCGCGGATCGCGACGCGCAGCTCCAGCAGGTGGGCCGCGCGCAGCGGGTCGGAGATCTCGGCCAGGGCCCTGGTGGCCAGGTCCTCGGCGCGGTGGGCGGCGCCTTCGCACAGGGCGTCCCTGGCGGCGTGTTCGAGCACCTCGGCGTGGTCCTGGCCGTCCGCGTACGCCCACAGCTCCAGTACGAGGTCCCATCTGCGGGCCCGCCAGGCGGCCTCGAAGGCGCGCGGCCCGTCCCCGGCGGCGTGCCAGTGGTCGGCGGCCAGGTCGGGCTGGGCGGGGGCGCAGCGGGCGTGCAGGCGGCGGCGTTCGCCGGGGAGCAGGTCGTCGTAGACCGCCTCGCGGATGAGCGCGTGCCGGAAGACGTAGGCGTCGCCGTCCACGAGCAGCAGCCGGGCCCGTACGACCGGCCGCAGCGCCTCGTCGAGCGCCAGGTCGTCGAGCCCGGCGACCTGGCGCAGCACCTCGTGGGGCGTCCTGCGCCCGGCGACGGCGGCGATCCGCAACACGTCGAGCCCGGCTCCCGGCAGTTTCTCGGCGCCGGCGAGCAGCAGTTCGCGCAGCGAGGCGGGGGTCGTGGCGCCCGCGTCGGCCAGCGCCTCGGCGAACAGCGGGTTGCCCTCGCTGCGCGCCATGATCGCGTCCACGTCGTCGCGGCCGAGCAGGCGGGCCACCTCGTCGCGGCCGAGCGGCGGCACCCTGATCACCTCCGCGCCGGGCAGCCGCAGCGGCTCGCGCGAGGTCGCGACCACCGTCACGCCGGGACGCATGAGGTTGCGCAGCAGGAACACCAGCAGGTCGCGGCCGGCCTGGTCGGCCCAGTGCAGGTCCTCAAGTACGAGCACCAGGGGACGGCGCTCGGCGGCCCGCTCGACCAGCAGCAGCACCTCCTCGAACAGCCGGGCCCGGCCCAGGTCGGGCGTGTCGTCCAGCTCCCCCAGCTCGGGCAGCAGGCACGCCAGCCCCCTGCGCCCGCCGCCCGGTACGAGCCCGGCGCCGTACTCCCTGACCAGGCGGCGCAGCACGGGCACGAACGGCGCGTACGCCGGCCCGCCGGGATCGGCCCCACCCTCGGCGACCAGCGCGTCCAGCCCGCGGACGAACTCCGCGACCAGCGCGGACTTGCCGATCCCCGCCTCCCCCACGACCAGCGCCGCGCCCGGGGCACGGTCCCGCACCGCGGCCAGCCGGCCCAGCTCGGCCTCACGTCCGACGAACACACCTCACATTATGAAGAGGCGGCTACGCATCATGCCCGATCCCACCCAGGGCAGGATTTGTCACCGTCATGGGCATGATGACGCGATCGCTGGCCCTGATGATGGCCGCCTCGGTGACCGGGATGCTGGGCTTCTTCCTGCTGTTCTCCGCCGTCCCTCTGTACACGGCCACGGGCGGCGCCGGAGCGTCCGGCGCGGGCCTTGCCACCGGCGCGATGATGTCGTCCACGGTCCTCGCCGAACTGGCCGTCCCCTGGTTGTTGTCGAGGCACGGCTACCGCGCCGCGATGGCGCTCGGCCTGATCCTGCTCGGCCTGCCCGCCCTGCTGCTGCCGCTGTCGGCGGAACTGTCCGTGGTGCTGGCCGTGTCCCTGCTGCGCGGGGCCGGCCTCGGCGTGCTCGTGGTGACCGGCACCGCGCTGACCGCCGAGCTGGTGCCCGCCGAGCGCCGCGGCGAAGGGCTGGGCCTGTACGGCCTGGCCGTCGGCGTGCCCTCGGTCCTCGGGTTGCCGCTGGGGTTGTGGGCGGCCGACGTGCTGGGGTTCGCGCCCGTCTTCGTGGTCGCCGGGCTGCTGCCCCTGGCCGGGCTCGTCGCCGTGACCGGCCTGCCCGCCGCCCGGCCCGGTGCCACCGCCGCGGGAGGGCGGGAGCGCGTGCCGGTCGCGCCGATGCTGATCTTCGGCTCGGTCACGGTCTCCTTTGGCGTCCTGGTGACGTTCCTGCCGCTGGCGGGCTCGCCCGGCCTGGCCTCGGCGGCCCTGCTCGCCCAGTCGCTGGCCACGCCCGTGGCCCGCTGGTGGGCGGGCCGGTTCGGCGACCGCCACGGCTCGGCCAGGCTGCTCGTGCCGGGGCTGCTCGCCACCGCCGCCGGCACCGCGCTTCAGGCGTGGACGGACGCGCCCGTGCCGGTAGTGGCCGGGATGGCGCTGTTCGGGGCGGGGTTCGGCGTGCTGCAGAACGCGACGCTGGCCCTGATGCTGGAGCGCGGCGGCGCGGCCCGGGTCAGCGCCCTGTGGAACCTGGCCTACGACGCGGGCATGGGCGTGGGCGCGACGGGCTTGGGGCTGGTGCTCGGGCACACCGGCTACCGGCTGGGGTTCGCGCTGGTGGCCGGGCTCGTCGCGGTGACGATCCCGCTGGCTAGGGTCAGGCCCGCGTACGCGCCACTCCCACGGTGATCTCCCGGCCGAGCCGGTGGCCGGTCAGCAGCTCCAGGTCGTCGCCGCTCCAGAACCTGCCCGGGTCGTACCAGTTGGGACGGCGCCCGCCGGGCAGCAGGCCCATCTCCTCGTAGGTGACGGCCACGACCTCCGCGCAGTACGCGCTCTCCAGCGTGCGGTCGTCCCTGGCCCGTCGCGGGATGCGGCCCCTGGCCCAGCGGGCGGCCAGCCGGGCCGTGGACGGGAACGGGGTGCCGTCGAGGCGGGCGACCGTGCGCAGCGCGGCGTCCTCCATCTCGGGCGTGGCCTGGGGTTCGAGCTGACGCAGCCAGGGACGCTGGCCGTAGCGGTCGGCCCAGACGGTGACCGCGTCGCGCAGGTCGTGGAGCTGGACCCCGCGATGATGGGCGCCCGCCCACAGGTCGAGCAGCGACTTGCCCAGCTCGGCGTGCCACATCATGGGCGGCAGGTCCTCGATCACGATCGCCATGCCCACGTGGTTGACCGGGCTGTTGGTCATCGTCTGGATGGCCCGGTCGGGCACGGACCGGCCGCGGAAGATCCACAGATCGCCGGTGCGGGTCACCTTCACGGCCTCGTCGAGAGTCAGCACATCGCTAGCCTAGGCACATGCGCTGGTGGAAGATGCTCGGTCTGGCGGGAATCGCGGGAGTCGCGGCGACCGGGGTGGTGATCGCGCGGGCCGAACGCCGCCGCCGCGCGTACACGCCGGAGGAGATCAGGACCCGGTTGCGGGAGCGCGTCGAGGCGTCCGCCGCCGATCCGGATCAGCCGGAGGGCCGCAGGTCGTAGGCGAAGACCACGTCGGGGTAGGCCGGGTTGTCGTCGTAGCCCTGGACACCGCCGAGGTAGGCCCTCTGGTACTTCACCACCCAGGGCAGCGCCGCGGCGGCCCGTACGTCGAGCACCCGTCCGGTGGCCTGCTCGTACGCCGCCTGCGCCGCCTCCTTGTCGGTCACGCTCAGCTCGGGCAGCCCTTCGAGCAGTTCGTCCAGCGTCCTGTCGCGCAGGTAGGACAGGTTGAACACGGGCGGGTTGCCGCTGCGGAAGACGTTGCCGAACCATGAGTAGCCGTCGGCGTAGTCGGGCCACCAGTACATGACGAAGATGTCCTGGCCGCGTTTCCTGCCCTGCTGCCATTGGGCGTTCCAGGACATGGCGCGGGCGTCGAGCGTGACGTTCAGCGGCCTCAGCACCGCCTCCAGGCTGGTGGCCAGCAGCCGCTGGTCGCTGTCGCCCTGGGCGTAGGTCAGCCGCAGCCGCAGCGGCCGGCCGCCGGGTCCGTACCCGGCGCGGGTCAGCAGCCGCGCCGCGCCGGCCAGGTCCTGCCGGGGCGGGCGGCCCGGGACGTGGCCGAGCAGCCCTTCGGGGACGACGCCGCTGGCCGGCGTGCCCGCTCCCCTGAGCGCCCTGAGCAGGCCGCGGTAGTCGACGGCCTTCTGCACCGCGCGGCGCACCCGTACGTCCTTCATCGGGCCGCTCGCGGTGTTGAACAACATCAACGCGGTCTGGTACGAGTCCCGCTCGCTGGTACGCACCCCTGGCGTGACCGCGGCCCTGGCGAACAGGCGGGGGTCGAGCCGGTCCACGAAGCTCACCTCGCCGCGCGCCAGCATCCGCCACGACCGGTCGGGGTCGGGCACGACGCGGTACTTGACGATGCTGTAGTGCGGCTTGTCCCAGCCGCCCCAGTATCGGGGGTACGCCTTGAGCGTCAGCTCCTCCTCCTGCCCCGGACTCCAGGCCGCCACCGTGTACGGCCCAGACCCCGCGTCCCTGCCCTTCCCGAGCCAGGAGCGCAGGTCCGGCGCCGCCTGGGTGTCGTAGACGTAGGCCGCGTACCCGGAGGAGGCGATCAGGTCGAGCGGCACGGCGTACTTCAGCGCGAACGTGACCGTGCTCGGGTCCTCGGCCCTGATGGAGGAGACGGCGTCCCAGATGTAGGACGCGCCCGCGCGGGTCTTCATCGTGCGCTCGATCGACGCCTTGACCGCCGCCGCGTCCACCGGTCTGCCGGTGTGGAACGTCGCGCCCTCGCGCAGGGTGAACGTCCAGGTGCGGCCATCGGGGGTCGAGCGCCAGGACGTGGCCAGGCGGGGGGTCGACTTCTTGGTGAACGGGTTCCAGTGGGTGAGGGTCTCGTAGACGTTCTGGAAGGCGATGATCTCGTTGGAGTAGGAGCTCGCGGGGTCCCAGTCGGAGATGACGTCGAGGTTCTGCGCGTACACGAAGGCCGACTCGGCCGCCGGGGAACGGGAGGGCTCGGGGGCGCCCGGGTCCTGCGGGGATGCCGAACAGGCCGACAGGAGCACCAGCGCGGCGGCCGCTACGAGACGACGGCGCAACGCATCTCCCTCTGTAACCGATTTGGGGGAAACCTACTGCAAGATCACTGACAGATGTCCAAAAGTCCCGAAAAATTGGGCAATTGGGTGATCGAATTGCTATCCTCTGGGCTTGTCCCGTCCGGGGTTGCCAGCAGGGGACCGACCGGAGTGAGGTGCCATGGGTCGTAGCCGGACGATCCGCATGAAGATCATCGGACTACTACTCGTGCCCCTGACCTCCATGGTCGTGTTGTGGGGGGTCATCACCGCCGTCACCGCCGGCGAGAGCCTGGAGCTGCGTCAGTACAAGACACTCTGGACGAACCTCCGCCATCCGGCGTACACGTTGATCAGCGAGCTCCAGGACGAGCGTCTCACCTCGGCCAAGCTGCTGCGCCGGGCCTCCTCCCAGAAGGACGTGGCAGACCAGCGCATCCGCACCGACGCCGCCAGGGACGCGTTCAGAAAGCTCTCCAGCAACTCCAAGGACCGATCGGAAGAGATCCGTACGCAGGTGGACGCGGTGTACACGCAGCTCGACAGGCTCGACGCGATCCGGGGTGAGATCGACGACGGCCTGTCCGACCGTCTGCTCGCCGGTGAGGCGTACAACACCGTGATCGACGCCCTCTACGGCCTGCACCGGCGCGTCGCGCTGATCGACGACCTCCCGATCTACGAGCAGTCCCGCGTGATCATCGAGCTGGGCTACGCCAAGGAGCTGCTGACCAGAGAGCAGTCCATCGCGCTCGGGCCCGTCACGGCGGCCGAGCGCCGGCAGTTCGCCCAGATCGTGGGCAACCGGCGCTTCCTGATCGACCAGGGGCTCGGCGAGCTGGACCCGAGCATGCGCGACACGCAGGTCTCGCTCGTCACCTCCCCCGCCTACCAGCGCATGCGGCTGATGGAGGACCGGATCATCGCCGGCGCCGCGCCGCCGCGCGGCTGGCTGTCCACGACCGAGGCGATGTCCCAGACGTTCGGGGAGTCGCTCATGCGGGCCGGCACGCTGCTCAACTCGCGCGCCGACCCCGTGGCTGACCAGGTGCTGTCGCGGGCGTTCATCCTGGCCGGTACGTGTTTCCTGCTGGTCATCGTGTCGATCGTGTTCTCGCTGCGGATGGGCAACCGGCTGTCGAAGGAGCTGGGCGCGCTCCGGCTCGCCGCGCTGGAGGTGGCCCAGGAACGGCTGCCGCACGTCGTGGCCAAGCTGCGCAAGGGCGAGACGGTCGAGATGCCGGAGTTGTCGGTGGCGACCAGCACGGTCGAGATCGGCGACGTCGGCCAGGCGTTCTCCACCGTCCAGCAGACCGCCGTCGAGGCCGCGATCGGCCAGGCGCAGCTCAGTGAGGGCGTCGGGCACGTCTTCCGCAACCTCGCCAGGCGTTCGCAGGCGCTGCTGCACCGCCAGCGCATCCAGCTGGAGGACATGCAGCACCGCGCGACCGACCCCGAGGCCCTGGACGACCTGTTCCGCCTCGACCACCTGACCACCCGCATGCGCCGCCACGCCGAGGGCCTGATCATCCTGTCCGGCGCCACCCCGGGCCGCGGCTGGAGCAAGCCGGTGCCGCTGCTCGACGTGGCCCGCGGCGCGACGGCCGAGGTGGAGGACTACCGCCGGGTCACCGTCGATCCGATGTCCGGCCAGCGCCTGGCCGGGCCCGTGGTCGGCGACATGATCCACCTGGTCGCCGAGCTCATCGAGAACGCGACCGTCTACTCGCCCCCGCACACGCAGGTCATCGTGCGCGGCGAGGAGACGGCCCGCGGCTTCGCCTTCGAGGTCGAGGACCGCGGGCTCGGGATGAGCCCCCAGGAGCTGGCCGAACTCAACGAGCGGCTGGCCAGCCCACCCGAGTTCGACCTGGCCGACAGCGACAAGCTGGGGCTTTTCGTCGTCTCCCGCCTGGCCGCCAGGCATGACATCCGCGTGACGCTACGCGGTTCACCATATGGAGGGACCACCGCGATCGTGTTGATCCCGGCTGAGCACGTGGCCGATCCGGAACCGGAGGCCGACGTGAAGGAGCCCGCCCGTCCTGTGATGCGGGTGGTGCCAAGTGAGTGACGAGCGATGGCTGGACGAGGACGCCGGTCCGATCGTCCCCGCCTATCTGCTGACCAGGGGCCGTACGGTGCCCGCGAGTGAGGCCATCGACCTCATCGCGGTCATCGTCACCGCCGGTGGGCTGACGCCGCCGGTCGGGCTCGGGCCCGAGCATCTGATCATCATGCAGAAGTGCACCAGGCCCACCCGGCTGGTGGACGTGGCCGCCGAGCTGAACCTGCCCATCGGCGTGGTCAGGGTGCTCGTCGGCGACCTGCACGCGCGGCAACTCGTACAGGTCGAGCTGCCGCCGCCGGCGCCGGACGCCAAGGTGCTGCTGGAAGTGATCAGTGGGCTGAAGGCGCTGTGACGACCCTGCTGTTCAGCCGTCCGTAGACCGCCGCGAACACCGCCGCGAACAGCCCGGCCACCGCGGCGGTGCCGAACACCCACTGGAACCCCAGGACGCCGGGCCGCGCGGCCAGGATCGCGGCGATGGCCGCGCCCGCCACGCTGCCGCCGACGATCCGCACCAGCGCGTTGACGCCCGCGGCCAGCGCGGTCTTGGACGGCTCGACGTGCTCGACGGCCATCGTGCCCAGCGCGGCGTAGCCGACGCCGAGGCCGACGCCCATGAGGGAGGAGGCCACGTACAGGGTGGCCGGGGTGCCGTGCTCGACGGCCAGCCACGCCCCCGACAGCCCGGTCACCGCCGCGCCCGTGGCCACCATGTACGAGGCCGCGAACCGGCGCATGATCCGCCCCGCGAACAGCGAGATGACCAGCATGAACAGGGTGCTCGGCAGCAGGAAGAGCCCGACCTGGAGTGTCGAGGCGCCGAAGCCGTAGCCGGTCGCCACCGGGACCTGGGCGAACTGCGACATGCCGGTCAGCATCGTGAAGAACGAGAAGCCGAGCAGCATCGAGGAGACGGTCGCGCCGACCGTGCCCCTGTGCAGCAACATCGACATCGCCACCAGCGGCTCGGCCACCTTGCGTTCGACCAGCACCCAGACCGCGGCCAGCACGACGGCCGCGGCGAACAGGCCGAGCACGCCGGGCGACGTCCAGCCCCACGACCCGCCCTCGCTGATCGCCAGCAGCAGCGCCACGAGCCAGGCGGTCAGCAGTACGGCCCCGGCGAAGTCGGGACGGCCCTTGCCCGCGGGCGCGACGTCGCGGACCAGGAAGGCCACGATCACGACCGCCACCAGGGAGATCCCGCCGGTGATCCAGAACACCAGGTGGTAGTCGCCGGCGGCCAGCCCGGCCAGGATCATGCCGCCGCCGCTGCCGAAGCCCATCGTCGCGCTCAGCACGCCGATGCCGGTGGCGAGCTGCTGTCTGGGCAGCATGTCCCGGACCACGCCGATCGACAGCGGGACCAGCGCGGCCACCGCTCCCTGGAGGATCCGGGCGACGATCAACCAGGTCAGCGACGTGGCCAGCGCCGCCATGACCGAGCCCGCCACCAGCAGGGCCAGCGCGCCGAGGATCATCGGGCGCCTGCCGTACATGTCGCCGAAGCGTGACAGCAGCGGCGTGGCGACCGCGGCGACCAGCAGGCTGATGGTGAGTGTCCAGCTCACGGCCGAGAGAGAGGCGTGCAGCTCGCGCTGCAGCACGGGAAGCAACGGGACCACGGCGGTGTTCTGGAGGGCGGCGATGGAGGCCGCGAACGCCAGTGAGACCACGGTGGGCCAGGGGTTGCGCATCGACGTCTCACGCGCCGCGGACGCGACGGCTGTCGCCATGTCGGCTCCTTTAGATAACTTAGGTAAGTAACCGAGCAACGATGATACATACGTAAGTTAGGTAAGCAAACAGATGGGCGAAGATCTCAACAAGACGGTGTCGGCGTTCCGGAAGTTGATCATCACTCTCAACCGCGCCAAGACCCACGAACGGCTCACCCAGGCGGCCGGCGTCCGGCTGGACCGGCCCGACGTGCAGATCCTCGTCCACCTGCTGGACGTCGGCGAGCCGCGCAGGATCGGCGTGATCGCCGAGGGGCTGCAGGTCGAGAGCCCACACGTGACCAGGCACGTCGCGGCCCTGGAGCAGCGCGGGCTGGTCGAGCGCGTACGCGACGCCGACGACCGGCGGGCCTGGCGCATCGCGCTCACCGAGGAGGGGACCGAGGTGGCGGGCAGGTGCCGCCAGGTCACCACCGAGTGGTTCGAGGAGACGCTGTCCGACTGGCCGGAATCGGAGCGGGCCGAGCTGGCCAGGCTGATGACGAAGCTGTCGGACGACCTCTGCGAGCACATGCGCGCCCGGTACATCTGAAAAAGGCGTTGCCTGACCGGCGGCGCGGGCGGCATGCTCGTTCCATGGTCAACCGGCGAATGCGCATGCCGCACCCGTCCGGGGGTCCCCGCCTCTGAGGCCGCGGCCCCCGGGCCTGGACGACGTTCCAGGCGGGTGGGGGCGCTGGTGTGCCCGGCGGTTTCATAAGCCGCTCCAGGCGGGTTCGATCCCCGCACCCGCCACCGGATTGCTGGTAGAGATGGGCTCATGCGGATTTCGGTAGCGGCGGACAGCAAGGACGGGGTGGCCGTACGGGTCGTGTCCGAGCTGCGCGGGCGCGGTCACGACGTCCTGACCCACGGCGCCCTCGACGACGGCGAGCGCGACGACTGGGCGTGGGCCTGCGAGCGGGCCGCCAGAGACGTCGCCGACGGCCTGGCCGACCAGGCGGTGGTCTGCTGCTGGACGGGCACCGGCGCCTCGATCGCGGCCAACAAGGTGCCGGGCGTACGGGCCGCGCTCTGCGTCGACGCCTACACCGCCGACGGGGCCCGCACATGGAACGACGCCAACGTCCTGGCCCTCAGCCTCCGCCTGACCTCGGACGTCGTGCTCGGCGAGATCCTCGACGCCTGGTTCGGCGGGCGGCCCAGCACCGATCCCGCCGACGTCGCCAACGTCGCCCACCTCGCGGAGATCTAGGCTCTGCGGCATGGACAACTTACGGTGCACGCATTGCGGCGAGGAGGCGCTCGAACCCGGGTTCATCGCGGACCAGGGGGAGCACGCCCGCGGGTATGCCCGATGGGTCGAAGGGGCCCTGCAGCGCGGGATCTTCGGCGGGGCGCGGCTGATGGGGCGTCCCAAGTGGGAGATCGACGCCTACCGCTGCCGCCACTGCCACCACCTCGAACTCTTCGCCAACCGCCCCGACTGACCCGGCCGACCCGCTCCGGGCCGCGGGCGCCGTTCCGGGGACGGGCGGCACGGGTTCGGGACCGTCACACTCGCGGGCACGGAAATCGTCGGTGGCGCCGTCTAGGGTGCTTGCCATGACCGACGTGCTGATCCGCGGCGGGCGGCCCTGGGGGCTCGCGTTCGCCGCCGACCTGCTCGTCCGCGACGGCCGCGTCCACCGGGTCGGCGCGGCGCTCGACGCGCCCGGCGCCGTCGTCCTCGACGTCTCCGGGCAGCTCGTCCTGCCCGGACTCGTCGACGCCCACTGCCATCTCGACAAGACCCTCTACGGCGGCCCGTGGGTCCCCCACTCCGCCGACGACTCGCTCGCCGGCCGCATCGCCAACGACCTGGGCCGCCGCGCCGAGCTGGGGGTGCCGAGCGTCGAGCGCGCCGCCGCGCTGCTGGCCCGTATGAGCGAGGCCGGCACCACCCACGTGCGCACCCACACCGACATTGACCCCGTCGTGGGCCTGCGGGGCGTGGAGGCCGTGCGCGAGGCCGCCGCCCGCTCCCCCGTCGACGTGCGGCAGGTCGCCTTCCCGCAACACGGCGTGCTCACCAACCCCGGCACCGCCGACCTGCTGGCCGAGGCGCTCAGGAGCGGCGTCGAGGCGATCGGGGGCCTCGACCCGGCCGGCGTCGACCGCGATCCCGTGCGCCACCTCGACCTGATCTTCGGCCTGGCCGACCGGTTCGGCGCGCGCCTCGACATCCACCTCCACGACGGTGGCTCGCTGGGCGGCTGGGAGCTGGAGCTGATCACCGAGCGCACCAGGGCGCTGGGCCTCGGCGGCCGGGTGACGGTCAGCCACGCCTACGCGCTGGGCGAGCTCGGCGAGGCCGCCCAGGACCGCCTGATCCAGGGGTTCGCCGACGCGGGCGTGGCCATCGCGACCGCCGCCGTCTACAGCTACCCGGTGCCGCCGGTCAAGAAGCTGCGCGCGGCCGGCGTCACCGTCGCCTGCGGCCACGACGGCATCCGCGACCTGTGGGGCCCCTACGGCTCGGGCGACATGCTGGAGCGCGCGATGCACCTCGCCTACCGCAGCGCGTTCCGCGCCGACGAGGACATCGAGCTCGCGCTGGAGGCCGCGACCGTGGGCGGCGCGCTGGCCCTCGGGCTGCCCGACTACGGCCTCGCTCCGGGCGACCGCGCCGACCTCGTCGTGGTGCCCGCGAGCGGCCCAGGAGAGGCAGTGGTCGTTCACCCTCGGCGCACTCTGGTCATGAAGGACGGCGTCGTCCTGCACAATTGACCGGCGGGACCATCGAAAGGCAGGCAAGTGCTCTCTATTCACCAGCGGATCGCGGCAGAGCTCGACGTGCGCGACGGGCAGGTGCAGGCGGCGGTCGAGCTGCTCGACGGCGGCGCCACCGTGCCGTTCATCGCGCGCTACCGCAAGGAGGTCACCGGCGCCCTCGACGACGCGCAGCTCCGCACGCTTGAAGAGCGGCTGCGCTACCTGCGCGAGCTCGACGACCGCAGGTCGGCGATCCTGGAGTCGATCGAGTCTCAGGGCAAGCTCGACGACGAGCTGCGCGCGCAGATCATGGCGGCCGAGACCAAGGCCAGGCTCGAAGACATCTACCTGCCCTACAAGCCCAAGCGGCGTACCAAGGCGCAGATCGCCCGTGAGCTGGGCCTTGAGCCGCTGGCCGACAAGCTGCTCGGCGACCCGACCCTCCACCCGGCCACGGTCGCCGCGGAGTTCGTCACCGAAGGCGTGGCCGACACCGGCGCGGCCCTCGAAGGCGCCAGGGCGATCCTGATCGAACGCTTCGCCGAGGACGCCGACCTCATCGGCGACCTGCGCGAGCGGCTGTGGAGCCGGGGCCGCCTGGTGTCGAAGGTGCGCGAGGGCAAGCAGGAGGCGGGGGCGAAGTTCTCCGACTACTTCGAGTTCACCGAGCCGTTCACGAAGCTGCCCTCCCACCGCATCCTGGCGATGTTCAGGGGCGAGAAGGAGGAGGTCCTCAGCGTCGCGCTGGAGCCCGACGAGACCGCCGACTACGAGCTGCGCATCGGCGCCCGGTTCGCCATCTCCGACAAGGGGCGTCCGGCCGACAGCTGGCTGTCGGAGACCGTGCGGTGGGCCTGGCGCACGCGCATCCTCGTCCATCTCGGCATCGACCTGCGGATGCGCCTGTGGCAGGCGGCCGAGGACGAAGCGGTGCGCGTGTTCGCCGCCAACCTGCGCGACCTGCTGCTCGCCGCCCCGGCCGGCACCCGCTCGACCATGGGCCTCGACCCCGGCCTGCGCACCGGCGTGAAGGTGGCCGTGGTCGACGCCACGGGCAAGGTCGTCGAGACCGCCACCATCTACCCCCACGAGCCCAAGCGCCAGTGGGACCAGTCACTGGCGGTGCTCGGCGCGCTGGCCCAGAAGCACGACGTCGAGCTGATCGCCATCGGCAACGGCACCGCCTCGCGCGAGACCGACAAGCTGGCCGGCGACCTGGTCAAGCTCATGCCGTCGATCACCAAGATCGTGGTGTCGGAGGCGGGCGCGTCGGTCTACTCGGCCTCGGCCTACGCCTCCCAGGAGCTGCCCGAGCTCGACGTGTCGCTGCGCGGCGCGGTCTCCATCGCCCGCCGGTTGCAGGACCCGCTGGCCGAGCTGGTCAAGATCGACCCCAAGTCGATCGGCGTCGGCCAATACCAGCACGACCTGGCCGAGTCCAAGCTCTCGCGCTCGCTCGACGCGGTCGTCGAAGACTGTGTCAACGCGGTCGGGGTCGACGTCAACACGGCTTCGGCGCCCCTGCTCACGCGCGTGTCGGGCATCGGCTCGACGCTGGCCGAGAGCATCGTCCGCCACCGTGACGCCAATGGGCCGTTCCGGAGCCGTATGGCGCTCAAGGACGTCTCGCGGCTCGGGCCCAAGGCGTTCGAGCAGTGTGCCGGCTTCCTGCGCATCCCGGGCGGCGACGACCCGCTCGACGCCTCCAGCGTGCACCCGGAGGCCTACCCGGTGGTCCGGCGCATCCTCGGCTCGGTCCAGACCGACCTGAAGACGCTGATCGGGAACACCTCCGCCCTGCACACGCTCCGCCCGCAGGACTTCACCGACGACATCTTCGGCCTGCCGACCGTCACCGACATCCTGCGTGAGCTGGAGAAGCCCGGCCGCGACCCGCGTCCGGCGTTCAAGACGGCCGCGTTCAAGGAGGGTGTGGAGAAGATCTCCGACCTGGTGGCCGGGATGATCCTGGAAGGCGTGGTCACCAACGTGGCCGCCTTCGGGGCGTTCATCGACATCGGCGTCCACCAGGACGGCCTGGCGCACGTGTCGGCCATGTCCCACAACTTCGTCAAGGACCCGCGCGACGTGGTCAAGCCGGGTGACATCGTCCGCGTCAAGGTTCTCGACGTGGACATCCCCCGTAAGCGCATCTCCCTGACCCTGCGCCTGGAGGACGACGTCACCCAGCCGTCCCAGGAGGGCCGCCCGCCCCGCAAGTCCGGCAACCGCGCCGAGGGTGCGGGCAACGAGGGCCGCGGCGGCAACGGCAACCGCGGGGGCGCTCCCCGCGGCGAAGGCGGCCGCGAAGGCGGCGGCCGCGGTGACGGTCGTGACGGCGGCCGGGGCGACGGCGGCCGGAACGGTGGCGGTCGTGGTCAGGGTGGTCAGGGCGGTCGCGGCGACGGCGGTCGTGGAGACGGCCGCGACGGTGGCCGTGACGGCGGTCGCGGCCAGGGCCGCGGTGACGGACAGCGCGGCGGCCAGCGTCGCCAGGACCGTCCGGCTCCCATGGGCGCGATGGCCGAAGCCCTCCGCAAGGCCGGCCTCGGCGGCGACAACCGCTGACCTCGCCAACGACTGAGCGGTGGGCCAGCCCGGCCCACCGCTCAGACAGGCCAACCCGGAGCCGGGCCGCCGCTCAAACAGGCCAGGCCGGACCGGGCCGCCGCTCAGACAGGCCAACCCGGACAGGCCCGCCGCTCAGACAGGCTCAGCCGGCCGGCCGGCTGAGCCGTACCAGCCCGCTCGTTGAACGAACCGGCCCAGCGCACCGGCCCTTGGGTGGGGGCGTTGCCGGTTGGCAGGGCGATACGGTCGGAGGGTGAGCACAACTGCGTTTTCCACGGCGGTCGCCCAAGCCCGCGACCTGCTCAGGTGGCGTTCGCCGCTGCGGACCGAGCTCTGGGCGGCCCGGCTCGCCGCCGGTCTGGAGCCCGGCGAGGTGGAGCCTTTCCTGCGCGAACTGGCCGCGGACGGCAGCGCCGAGTCGCGTCTCACCCTCGCCGCCCTGGCCGCGGTCGACATCACCGGCCGGGCGGCAACGGGCTCTCTCCTGGACGAGGATCGCGAACCGTCCGAGGATCAGAGGCCGTCCGAGGATCAGGAGCCGTCCGAGGGGCGTGAGTCGTTCGAGGCGGGCGGTACGGCGGCCGGTGGGCGGATTCTGGGGGTGGAGGTGCCCGGGGTGACCGGTACGGACCTCGGCCTGCCCGGATGGGTCGACCGTATGGGCCAGGTGACCTGCGAAGAAGCCTGGTACGGCAAGGCCGACCCGTACGGCGAGCAGACCTTGGCCGTCCTGTCCTTCCGGTACGAGAACGGCAAGGAACCTCACATCCTCGTCGTCGGCATCGACCAGCCCAACGGCGGCCTCGCCGTGGACGCCGTGGTCGAGGAGGTCAAGTTCCTCGACGACCTGGGGTTGGGTCCGGCCGAGCCCGGGGTGGTGGCGGGGCGGGTGCTGGACGCGTTCGAGCTGGGTGACCGGATCATGGGGGCGCAGGTGGCCGACACGCTGCCCGCCGTCCGGCCGCTGGCCATCGCCCGGGCCCTCGCCGTGACCGGGCTCGTACGGCAGGCGCCCGACGGCACGCTGGCCGATTTCCATGATCTGCCTGATGTGCCGGGGGCGCGGGAGGCGTTCGAGAGGCTTGCGGAGTTCGTGGGGGAACGTCCGTTGTGGTGGAGTCCGGCGCGGGTCAGCCAGTTCCTGACGTCGTGGCTGCCGAGGGAGGCGATCCTGTCGGACGCGGCGGTGGCCGCGATGCCGGAGGTGGTCCGGGCGTGGAGCCGTTTCAACGGCGACCAGCCTGCCGTACTGCGCCAGATCGACGAGGATGCCCCACGCCTGCCCACCCTGATGGCCGACGAGTCGCTGGCGGGACTCGTCAAACGCCTCGCCCAGCAACGCCCCTGACCTCGAACCTGGCTCACGGCACCGGCGGCGTCGTGGGAAGGCCGGTGTGCGTGGGTGGATCGGGTTGGGGGTGGGGGCGGCTATGCTGCGCAGTGACGTTTAGCAGTGCCCCACTTGGGCGTTTCGAGGGAGACTTGCGCGATGTACAAGGAGTTCGCTGTCGAGGCCGTCATGTGGCTCGTCCCGGTTGCGGTGCTGATCGGGGTTGCGCTCCTCGTCACCTCCTGAGCCGCCAAGACCCGAGAAGGGGGCCGGGCACGAGCTCGGTCCCCGTTCACTGAGCGCACACGGCCTCTGAGTGACGGCAGGGGTATCAGGACGCCCACGCCAGCAGGGGGCTGTCCTGGCGGAGGCGTTTCAGGGCCTGCCGTTCCAGTTGCCTGATGCGTTCCCTGGTGAGCCCGAGCCGGGCCGCGATCTCGGTGTAGCTCTGCGCCTGCTGCCCGGTGAGCCCGTACCGGAGCCTGATGACGAACGCCTCGCGCGGCGGCAGCGCCGTGACCACGTGCTGGACGTCGGCGCTCATGGCGCGGCGCTCGGTGAGTTCCTGCACCTCCAGACCGTCCTCGTCGGCGATCATGTCGCCGATGCGGCCCTCTCCGAGCTCGCCGACCGGGATGTCCAGGCTGATCACCTCCTGGCCGGCCCGGCGTAACGCGGCGACCTGGGCGCGGGACAGCTCGGCCGACGTGGCGAGCTCGCCGTCCGTCGGCTCGCGGCCCAGGTCGGCGGCGAGCCGCCGCCCGATCCTGAGCAGCCGCGACAACTCCTCGGCCACGTGGATGGGCAGCCGTACGGTACGGCTCTTGTCGTGGATGCCGCGCTCGATGGCCTGGCGGATCCACCACATCCCGTACGTCGAGAACTTGTACCCGCGCGCGTGGTCGAACTTCTCCACGGCCCTGATCAGCCCGAGGTTCCCCTCCTGGATGACGTCGAGCAGCGGCAGTCCGCGGAAGGCGTAGCGCCTGGCGGCGGCGACGACCAGGCGGAGGTTGGACCTGATCAGCTCGTCCTTGGCACGCCGCCCGTCACGTACGACGAGCTGGAGCTCCGGGGTGTCCGCGCCGCGCTCGATCAGGTGTCCCGCGTACAGTCCTGCCTCGATCCGCCGGGCGAGGTCGACTTCGTCCGCGGCGGAGAGCAGGGGAGTTTTTCCGATCTGCTTCAGGTACAGACCGAGCAGGTCGGGCTCTGCAGCCGACATGTTCCGGCACTACCCGCTGAACGGCGGTGAACTCCCAGCTTCGTTGAGTTCCGCGATGGCCAGCTCGGCCGTGCTGCGGATGTCGAAGAACTTGTCCAGCGCGGTGATCGCGAACAGATGCTTGCACCGGCCGTTGAGCCCGGACAGCAGCAGTTTGCCGCCGGAGGCGGTGACGGCCTTGTGCAGGTAGACCAGCACGGACAGGCCGGAGGAGTCACAGACGCTGACGGCCTGCATGTCGATGACGAGGAGCGGCGGCTGGGTGAGGTCGAGCGCCTTCGTGACACGGTCGCGAACCTCGGCCGCGGACCCGAAGTCGAAATCCCCCGTCAGCCGTGCGATGACGCAGGGTCCCTGGAGTCCGAGGCTGATCGACAAGGCCTGCTCCGAAGTCACCCAGCTCCACCTACCCGCGTCGCTTCCCGTTTGCCGTCACTTCCCGACCACTTTACGAGAAGTAGCGACTCGGGTTGAACACCAGCATCTGCTCGATCTGGTCGTCGGTCACACCAGAGGCGAGCAGTGCGGCCAAAACGTCATCGTGAATGTGATCGTAGCGCCAGTTCGGCGCGAGCGTGCCCCTGGCCTCGTCCCATGCGCCGCCGAAGTAGTCCATGAAGCAGGCCGCGTCGTGGCTGAGGACCATCCGGTCGGCGTATCCGCGCCCGCACAGGGCCGCGATCGTGGCCACGCGCTGCTCGGTCGGGTTGTAGACGTCGAGCCCGAAGCGGTCCATCCCCAGCGTCGCGCCGGTGTCGGCCAGGCGCATCAGGTAGTCGAGATCGTTGCTGTCGCCGGCGTGCCCGATGACCACCTTCTCCAGGTTCACCCCTTCCTTGGCGAACAGGTCGAGCGCGAGCAGCCCGCTCTGGGTGAAGGAGTTCGTGTGTACGGTGATCGGCGCCCCGGTCCGTACGTGTGCCCGCGCGACGGCCCGGCAGATGCGCTCGACGCCCGGCGTCAGGCCCTTGTGCTCCACCACGCACTTGAGGAACGCGGCCTTCACCCCGGTGTCGGCGATGCCCTCGGTGAGGTCCCTGACGAAGTCGTCGATCATCGGGTCCGGCACGTCGATGAACAGGCCGGGGCCGCGGTGCTCGTACTGGTGGGGCAGTTCCTCGAAGGCGTAGATGCCCGTGGCGACGATGATGTTGAGGTCGGGCACGCCGGCGGCGACGCGCTGGACGCGCGGGATGTAGCGGCCCAGCCCCCACACCGTCGGGTCGACGATCGTGCGTACGCCCTTGGCCGCCACCGCGCCGAGCTTGGCGATCGCGTCGGCGACCCGGAACTCCTCGTCCCACCAGGCGCCTTTGCCGTAGTTGTCCAGGTGCTCGGTGGCCACGACGAACACGTGCTCGTGCATCAGCGTCTGGCCGAGTTCGCCGACGTCGACCGGGCCGCGGACGGTGTTGACGGTGGGCATGGGAGCCTCCATACCGACTGGTCGGGAAGTGCGCCCAACCTAGGCCGCCCCTGCCGCACCGTCAACCATCCGTGACGAGATCACCCCGGCGTGTCCGCACCTCACACCAGAGTCAGCGGGTCAGGCGCGGGAACAGCGGCTCGGGTCGCGGCAGCCGCTCCCCCGCCACCGCCGCCGCCACGCGCCCCGCCGCCGTCGGCAGGAACGGCTCCAGTTCCACGGCCAGCGTCCGGCACGCCGCCACCAGCACGCCCAGCGACGCCTCCCGCTCCCGCGCGCCCTGCTGCCACGGCCGGACGGTCTCGACGTACTTGTTCGCCTCCTCCACCAGCCGCCACACCGCCCCGGCGGCCCGGCGGAAGTCGAAGTCCCGCAGCGCCCCGTGCACGTCCCCCGGCCCGAACTGCGCGCGGGCGTCCGGGACGTGCCCGTCCAGGAACCGGTGGACCATGGTGACCACCCGGTTGACCAGGTTGCCCACGCCGTTGGCCAGGTCCGCGTCGGCCCTGGCGATCAGGCGTTCCTCGGTGAAGTCGGCGTCGCCCACGCGCGGCACCTCGCGCAGCAACCACCACCGCACGGCGTCCACGCCGTACGCGTCCACCAGCGCCACCGGATCAGCGGCCGTACCGGACGACTTGCTGATCTTGCGGCCGTCCGCGGTGAGGTAGTCGTGCACGAAGATCTCCGAAGGCAGCGGCTCACCCGCGGCCAGCAACATCGCCGGCCAGTAGACCGCGTGGAAGCGGATCACCCCCTTGCCGAGCAGGTGGACCTTGTGCGGCTCGGCCACCCACCAGCGCTCGTAGTCGGTCCCCTCCAAGGCCGTGATGTAGTTGGCCAGCGCGTCCCACCACACGTACACGACCTGGGTGGGATCCCCCGGCACCGGGATGCCCCAGCCGCGGGCGCGGGCCGCGGACCGGGAGACGCTGATGTCCTCAAGGCCCGCCTCGACGAACGCCAGCACCTCGTTGCGCCGGGCCGCGGGCTCGATGCGCAGGCCGCCGCCGCGGATCAGGTCGAGCAGGGCGTCCTGGTAACGGGAGAGCCGGAAGAACCAGTTACGCTCCGACACGACCTGCAGCGGCGCCTCGTGCCCTTCCGTACAGGGGCCTTCGGGGTAGAACTGCTCGCAGCCGACGCAGTAGAGCCCTTCGTAGTGCCGCTGGTAGAGGTCGCGTTCGACGGCCTTCCAGATGCGTTCGACCCCGGCCCGGTGGCCGGGGTGGCTGCTCGTCCTGATGAAGGCGTCGAAGGACAGGTCCAGCGGCTCGCGCAGCCCCTCGAAGGCGGCCGCGTTCCGGTCCACCAGCTCCCGTACGGGCACCCCTTCCGCCTCGGCCGCCAGCACGTTCTTGAGCGAGTTGTCGTCGGTCCCGGTCTGGAACCGTACGGGGTCGCCGCGCCGCCGGTGGTGCCGGGCCAGCACGTCGGCCTGGACGAGCTCCAGCGCGTGCCCGAGGTGCGGGCGGGCGTTGACGTAGGGGATGGTCGTCGTGATGTACATCGGTCGCCTCCAGAAGGGGCCCGAACACGACGAGAGGCCCCGGGTCGCAGGGCCTCAAGTGGACGTCGCCGGTGAAACCCCCTACGGGGTCATCATCACCGGGCTCGTCGTCATACCTGGGATCGTAGCGTTCTCAGGCCAGTCCGGCGAGCTTGTAAAGCACCAGCGATCCGGCCACGGCCACGTTGAGGCTGGCCCCGGTGCCGATCATCGGGATCTCGACCACGGCGTCGAGCAGGTCGAGCGCCTCGGCGGGGATGCCGGTGGCCTCATGGCCGAGCACGACGACGGTCGGCTCGCGGGCCATCGGCAGGTCGGCCAGCCTGATGGCGTTCTCGGCCAGTTCGACGCCCAGCACGCGGTCGCGCCGCGAGGCCAGCCAGGGCAGCGGGTTCACCCAGTGCACGCACGCCCCGGTCCGCAGGGTGTTCCCCTTGGCCAGCGCGTCGGGCACCCAGGGCAGGCGCGGCACGGCCATGCACGCTCCGGCGGCGTCGCAGGTGCGCAGCAGGGTGCCGAGGTTGACGCCGTACATGGGCCACAGGGGGGCGACGGTGAGGTGGCCAAGGCATCGGGGCCGTCTGCGCCGCCGCTGGGCCCGGAGCTCTCTGGGGGTACGCACCCGGATCCCGCTCATGCGGCCGGGCGGAGGTTCCTTACGCGGACGTTCACGAGGAGGGCGCTTTCGTCGGCACGCCCGGGCCATCTCCGAAGGGAATCACCGCCAGTCTACGCCACCGGGCCCCGGCGGCACGATCACGCACGGCGGCGACGGCGTACCGCCCAGGCGATCAGACCGGCGGCGAACACGGCCGCGCCCGCGAGCACGGAGGCCGGCGGCAACGTGAACGCCAGCACCAGGCACAGGACCAGCCCGAGCACCGGAACGGCCTTGACCGGGGCGCCTTCGGCCCGCGAGAGCGTCAGCGCGCAGGCGTTGGCGATCGCGTAGTAGACCAGCACCCCGAACGACGAGAACCCGATCGCGCCACGCAGGTCGGCCACCAGCAGCAGCACGACCACCGCGGCCCCGACCGCCGCCTCGGCCCGCCGCGGGACCCGGCGCACCGGGTCGACCGCCGCCAGCGCCCCCGGCAGGTCACGCTCCCGGGCCATCGCCAGCACCGTACGCGAGACGCCGAGCAGCAGCGCGAGCAGCGCCCCGAGCGAGGCCACCGCCGCCCCCACCCCCACGACCGGGACCAGCCACTCGACCCCGGCCCGGCGCGCGACGTCCGCGAGCGGCGCCCTGGACCCGGCCAGCCCGGACGGCCCCAGCGTCCGCAGGGCGGCCACGGCGATCAGCGTGTAGACGACGAGCGTGACGCTCAGCGCGATGCCGATCGCCCGCGGGATGGACCGGGACGGATCACGTACTTCCTCGCCCAGCGTGGCGATCCTGGCGTACCCGGCGAAGGCGAAGAACAGCAGCCCGGCGCCCTGGAGCACTCCCCACAGCCCGGGCCCGGCGAGCACACCCGGCGCCACGGGCGGCGTGCTCTCGCCGGTCAGCCCGGCGGCGATCACCGCCGCCAGCACGGCGAGCACGAGCACGACGATCACCCGGGCGACCGTGGCCGAACGCTGGACGCCGTAGAGGTTGAGCAGGGTGAGCGCGACGACCGCCGCGACGGCCAGGGGCCTGGCCGCGCCGGGGGCGACGTACGCGCCGAAGGTGAGGGCCATCGCGGCGCACGAGGCCGTCTTGCCGATCGTGAAGCCCCAGCCCGCCAGGTAGCCCCACAGCGGGCCGAGCCGCCGCCTGCCGTAGACGTACGTGCCGCCGGACTCGGGGTAGAGGGCGGCCAGGCGGGCCGAGGACGTGGCGTTGCAGTAGGCCACGACGGCGGCCAGCGCGAGCGCGGCGAGCAGCCAGGCTCCCGCCGCGGCGGCGGCCGGGGCGAAGGCGGCGAACACGCCGGCGCCGATCATCGCGCTCAGCCCGACCACGACCGCGTCACCGGTCCCGAGCCGCCGCGCCAGCCCCTCAGCCACACCCACCCACCGGAAACGCCCCCGCCCAACGCCCACCACGCGGGCCCCGTGACGGACACCCCCGGTCAGCGGCGTCGCCGATGACGGATCCCATCGTGGGGTCGGGAGACCCGTCAGGCAAGCCCGCCGTTCCCGCCCCGCGGCCCCCGCTCTGCCGGACGACGCGGCGGCCGTCAGGAGGCCCGCGAGATCGCCTCCGGCCCCGGGACCACCAGCACCGGACGGCGGGCATGATGCAGGACCCGGTCCGACGTGCTGCCCAGCAACAACGACCGCACCCCGCCCAGCCCCCGCGTCCCCGTCACGATGAGCGTGGCGTCGATCTCGTCGGCCACGTCCACGATGGTCGACCACACCGCCACCGAGTCCAGGTCGCACCGGGGTGTGGCGTCGAGTCCGGCCTCGCGGGCCAGCTCGGCGCCGTGCCCGGCCAGCTCGGTCATCGCCTGGCCGATCGCCTCGTCCTCGGCGGCGGTGTTGTCGAGGGTCATCATCAGCCCGGCCGAGGCCCGGGCCGAGGTCATCGCCAACCGCTCCCAGACGGTCAGCACGACGGCCGACCTGTCCTGCACGGCCCGTCCGGCGAAGGCGATGGCGGCCTTGGCGTCGTCCGAACCGTCGTAGGCGATCAAAATGCTCATCTTCACAACTCCTTGGCCGAGGTCAGGTGCCTGTCCTCTTACCAGGAGCGGACCGTTCTCACGCGAAAGGGGCGGGAAGATCATCCCGCCCCTGCCCGACGACCCACCGGCCGGCGCCCGTCAGGCCAGTACGGCCGACACCCGCCGCGCCGCCGGCCTGAGCATCGACAGGCCCGCCAGCGCCAGCACCCCCAGCTCGGTCACGACCACGACCCGCTGCGTCAGGCCCGCCGGGATGTCGTCGTTGCTCAGGGGGATGCCGAACATGCGCACCACGTACGGGACCACGACCAGCAGCAGGGCGCCGAGGGCGATCCCGCTCAGCACGCGCATCGACCTGGCGTACCGGATCCTGGTCTTGGCCAGCAGGAAGCCCGCGGCGGGCATCACCAGGAAGGCGGCGAAGGCGGCGTACCGGTGGATGCCTCCCGACAGCGAGAGCGGCACACCCGGACGGTCGGTCGGGAACGCCCCGATCAGGAACATGCTCGCCCCCCACGCCAGCAGCAGCGCGACAACCCAGCGGTTCGCCCCGGAACGGCGCAGCGCCTCGGCGATCATCCCGGAGCCCACGGCGAACAGCGTCAGCGACGTCGGCAGCAGCCATCCGGACGCCTGGAAGGCGTACTCGCTGATGACGCTGTGCAACGGGTCGAGGCCCGATTCGGCGTGCAAGGTGAGCATGGCGCCGGTCCCGGTGCCGATGGCCGCGAATCCACTGACAAGCAATCCCCTCATGCCTTAAAGCTCGCGTAACACGGCTTTTGCCAACATCGGAGATGAGCCCCAGCGAGCCCTGACTCATCCCCTAATACCTTGGTCGCGGGACTCCGGGGTCGTGCTCACGACCTGGGAAAAGATGACCCTGGGTAGGGTTTGCCCCCTCAGGGTGGCTACAGCTGACTGCACGCTGATTTGACTTTGAGTGCACTCAAAGGGTGAACCTGGATGCATGACGATCCAAGAGGCCGCCCAGCGTTCGGGCCTCAGCGCCCACACATTGCGCTACTACGAGCGTATTGGGCTCATCCACTCGGTCGGCCGCAACCACAGCGGGCATCGGGACTACGCGGAGGAGGATCTCCAGTGGCTGGATTTCCTCACCAAGCTCAGGACCACCGGCATGCCCATCGCGGACATGTGCCGCTACGCGGAGCTGCGCCGGATGGGCGAGCACACCTCCGGCGAGCGCCTGGCCATGCTGGAGCTGCACCGCGAGCGCGTACGGGCCAGGATCGCCGAGCTCAGTCAGGACATGAAGGTCCTCGACTACAAGATCGACGTCTACAAGGGACGGGTATGAACAAGCGTGTTCTCGGAACCGGCGGCCCGCAGGTCTCGGCCCTCGGCCTGGGCTGCATGGGCATGTCAGAGTTCTACGGCGAAGGTGACGAAAAAGAGTCGATCGCGGTCATCCACCGCGCCCTCGACCTTGGCATGAATTTTCTAGACACAGCCGACATATATGGAATGGGGCGCAACGAAGAGCTGGTCGGCCGGGCCGTCAAGGACCGCCGCGACGAGGTCGTGCTGGCGACCAAGTTCGGCATCAACCGCCAGGACGGCTCCCGTACGGTCGAGAACAGCCCCGAGTACATCAGGGCCGCCTGCGACGCCTCCCTCCGCCGCCTCGGCGTGGACCACATCGACCTCTACTACATGCACCGCCGCAACCCCGACGTGCCGATCGAGGAGTCGGTCGGCGCCATGGCCGAGCTGGTCGAGCAGGGCAAGGTAGGCCACCTCGGCCTCTCGGAGGTGAGCGCGGACACGCTGCGCAAGGCCGCCGCCGTCCACCCGATCGCCGCGCTGCAGAGCGAGTACTCGCTGTTCACGCGCGGCCTGGAGGCCGAGATCCTGCCCGCGGCCAGGCAGGTGGGCACCGCGCTGGTGGCCTACTCGCCGATCAGCCGCGGCCTGCTCGGCGGCACGCTGCCGAGCGCCGACCAGCTCCCGGACGACGACTTCCGCAAGCACATGCCCCGGATGGCCGGCGCGAACGCCGAGCACAACGCCGCCCTGGTGGCCGAGGTGCGCAGGATCGCCGAGGCGGCCGGCATCACCGCCGCGCAGCTCTCGCTGGCCTGGCTGCTCGCCCAGGGCGACGACGTCGTGCCGATCCCCGGGACCAAGCGACTGACGTACCTGGAGGAGAACGCCGCGGCGGCCGACGTCACGCTGACCGCCGACCAGCTCGACGCGCTGGCCAGGGCCGTGCCGCCGGACGCCGTCCGCGGGGACCGCTACGCGAGCATGGCGGAGGTCGAGCGTTAGTCCCGCGGCCTGGTCACGCCGGTCACGGCCACCAGCGCGACCAGGACGACGGCCGTCAGCGGGATCGGCGCCGGCGTGAGCGCCGACAGCAGCACGAGCAGGGCCGCGCCCAGGAACGCCACGTCGTCGGCCACGCCGTAGCGGTGGGGCCGCACGTGCAGCGCCCACACCATGAACAGGAACACCGCGACGGGCACCGACACGGCCAGCGCCACGCCCGTGGACGGCAGGTGGGCCGTGCCCGAGATGTGGTCGATGTTCACTTCGACGCCCGCGCTGAAGGCGCCGACGGCCGCGAAGATGGCGTAGTGGCCGTACCCCCAGAGGATGGCGCGCCTGCTGGAGTCGAGGATCTCGGCGGTGGGCGAGTCGAAGTACAGCCACCACATGGCGAACGCGATCACCAGCGCGCCCAGGGCCAGGACGATCAGCTCGGGCCCCAGGCCGACGCCGCGCGCCTCGGCCTGGACGGCGACCGTCGCGGCCAGCACGTTCTCGCCCATCATGATGATCGTGAACAGGCCGTACCGCTCGGCGATGTGGTGGGGGTGCCAGGCGGTCGGGCTGCCGTGCTCGGCCCAGACGGGCACCGAGAGCTCCAGCACCACGCCGAGCGCGAACGCGGCCAGGTACCACTCCCCCGGCGCGACCAGCAGCAGGATCCAGCCGGCCTGCGCGACGCAGATCCCGACGGCGTAGCGCACGGCCGTACGCCGTCCTGGCCGGTCGGCGGAGGCCGCCCGGAGCCAGTGGGCGGCCATGGCCAGGCGCATGATCAGGTATCCGGCGTAGACCACCCGGAAGTCGTGGTCCTGGAACGCCCTGGGCACCCCGGCGGCCAGCACCAGCACGCCCGAGATCTGCACGAGCGTGGTCAGCCGGAACAGCCAGTCGTCGTTGTCGTAGGCGGAGGAGAACCAGGTGTAGTTCATCCACGCCCACCAGATGGCGAAGAACGTGGTCAGATATCCCAGGACGCCCTGGGCCACGTGCCCTTCGCTGAGCGCGTGGTGGAGCTGGGAGCCGGCGAACGAGACCGCGACCACGAAACACAGGTCGAAGAAGAGTTCGAGGTTGGTGGCGGTGCGATGGGACTCGCCCGCGTCGCGCGCCCGCATGGGCCGGAGGCGGATCACCCTCCGATGTCTACACCAGAGAGGGCGGCAGGTCGAAATACACGCGGATCGTGGTCGCGCCGACGCGGGTGTGGACGCGTACGAGGTCGCTGAGCAGGTTGACGATGAGCAGGCCGCGCGAGCCGAACCGGTGGGCCTCGACGGGCCTGCGCCCGGCCAGCGGGTCGGTGATGTGACCGGTGTCGGCGACCTCGCAGACCAGCCGCGTGTCCTCGGTCCAGACCCTGATCAGGCCGGCGCCGCCGCCGTGGTCGAGGCTGTTGGCGCCGAGCTCGGCCACCACGAGGCGGAGGTCGTCGAGCCGGTCGCCGGCCAGGCCCGCCGCGCCGCCCCGCTCGGCGGCCAGGTCGCGGGCCGCCGACAGGTTGGTGCGGTCGAAGCGCAGCGCGACGCCCGCCACCGGCTCGCCGAACGGCCGGTTGTGCGCCTCGACGACCAGGCCGGGCGCGTAGTGGGGGCTGGCCCGCTCGCCGGTGGCGTCGCGCAGCACCGGGTGGGTGCGCTCGGCCTCGCGCAGCACCTCGGGCTTGAGCCCCTCCAGGTCGTACGGGCACAGGATCGTGACGCGGCGGCCGGTGAACGACAGGTTGATCAGTGCCTCGTGCTGGGCGCAGGCCGGGTACTCGGTCTCCGAGCGCCCCGGCCAGACGGGCTCGCCGATGATCCGTACGTGCCGGTCGGGATGCCGGTCGGCGACCTCCCGCAGCACGGCGGGGATGATGCGCCCGGGATTGCGGCCCGCCACGCCCATGTCGAGCAGGGTCACCCGCGCGGCGTCCGCGCCGAGCCCGGCCTCGATCCTGGCGAGGTTCCCCGCAGGCACGGCCACCGCGACGGGCTCGCCCGCGGCCAGCCCCTCGCGTACGAAAGCCGTGGTGGCAGCCACGTACTCCCGGTCGCCTCGGTAGAAGAGGGCCGGGTGCGCGAAAGGCTCAGCCGACATCAGGCTCACGCTACCTCCGCTTGAGGACTTCCCGACAAATTGCTGGGTATCTACGGGGTGTGAAGAGACTTCAGATCGTGCGCAGGCCCCGGCGGGGGCGTCGGCACTCCCACCTCGATCTGCGGACCCCTTCGGGGCGACGCCTCCCGTTCTGACCGCTTCGAACCTATGCTCTAGACATGCCGGAAATGCAGATGCGGGTCTCCGACGAGGACCGGGAGCGTGCGACAGGACAGCTCCAGCGTGCCTTCGCCGAAGGCCGCCTCACGCGCCCCGAGCTCGAAGACCGGCTTGAGCTGGCGCTCACCTCGAAGACCTACGGCGACCTGCTCGGCCTGATCACCGATCTGCCCGCCGAGGCGCCCCCGGCCGACGACGTGGTCGAGCTGGAGTCCAAGAGCGGCCACGTACGCCGCTCGGGCGACTGGGCCGTCCCCCGGCGCCTGCGGGTCTCCTCCAAGTACGGCAGCGCCGAGCTCGACCTGTCCCAGGCCGTCATCCCCCACCCGGTCGTCGACCTCGAACTCGACCTCACGTACGGCTCCGCGAAGATCATCGTGCCCGAGGGCGCCGTGGTGAACGTGGACGCCTTCCATACCGAGTGGGGCCAGACCTCCGTCTCCGACGTACCGGGCAGGCGGCGGCCCGGGACGCTCTACGTGGTGGTGAGCGGCCGGGCCAAGTACGGCGGCCTGCGGGTGCGCTATCCGCGCAGGCGCTGGTTCACCCACTGATGGAAGGCCGAGATGTGGTGCTCGCTCGGCACCAGCACCCCGCCCGCCCGGTAGGCGCGTGAGCCCATGCCGAGCTGGGTGCGCTCGCAGGCGTCGAAGTCCTGCTCGTTGACCCGGTGGAACAGCTCGACCGACGACGACAGATCGGCGCCCGAGGCCACCACGTCGGGGTGGTAGAGCCAGTCGCACTCGATCACCGTGCGGTCGGCGGCCATGGGGAACATGCGGTGCAGGATCACGTGGTCGGGCACCAGGTTGACGAACACCTGCGGCTTGACGGTGATCGCGTAGTAGCGGCGGTCCTGCTCCGGCGCCAGGTCGGGGAGCCGGTCGAAGCCCGCGCCGCCGTCCACGGTGAAGCCCTCGGCGCGCTCGGCGAACTCGGCTCCGTGACCCACGTAGTACTGGGCGGCGTACCCGCCGGCGAACTCGGGCAGCACGGCCACCAGCTCGGGGTGGATCGTGGCGCAGTGGTAGCACTCCATGAAGTTCTCGACGACGAGCTTCCAGTTGGCCTTGACGTCGTAGATGATCCGGCGGCCCAGGGCGAGCCGGTCGACCTGGTAGTTCTCGATGGCCGCGGGGTCGCCGAGACGCTCGGTGGCCGCGTACGTGACGGTGTCCTCGAAGGAGGGCGGCTCGCCGGCCAGGCACACCCACGCGTACCCGAGCCATTCGCGCAGGTGCACCGGGACCAGGCCGTACTCGACGCGGTCGACGTCGGGCATCTTCGCCAGGTTGGGCGCGGCGGCGAGCCTGCCGTCCAGGTCGTAGGACCAGGCGTGGTAGGCGCACCTGATCGTCCGTCTGACCTCGCCCTGCTCCTCCATGCACAGCCGGGCGCCGCGGTGGCGGCAGACGTTGAGGAAGGCGCGCAGCCGCCCGTCACGCCCGCGGACCACGATCACGCTCTCCGCGCCCACCTGGACGGTACGGAACGCGCCCGGCCCCGGCAGGTCACCGGCCCGTACGGCGCAGAACCACATGTTCTCGAAGATCTTGGCCTGCTCCTCGGCGAACAGGTCGGGATCGGTGTAGGAGCGGCCGGGAAGGGTGGAGATCAAGCTCGACGTGGTGGTCAACCGACACCCCTTGTTGCGTATTACGCACCGAGTTGCTCTATATGCGACATCGTCCGGCGGCCTTCACGAGGCTGTCAAGAGGTAGCTGCTGAACCTGCGCAGCGACGCCGTGTGCAGCCGGGTCGCCATCCAGTCGGGGAACAGCCCCGCGTACGACCGCTGCCTGTTGGTCACCTCACTGCTGGCGAGCAGGGCGGGCCGCCGCGCGATCCGCGCCCTGGCCCGCTCGTACGCGCGCAGGTCGCCACCGACCGACCGGGTGAGCAGCCAGGCGTCCTCCAGCGCCTGATTGGCGCCCTGCGCCATGGTCGGCGGCATGGTGTGGGCCGCGTCCCCGGCCAGCGTCGTCGGGCCCCTGCCCCAGATCGCGGGGATCGTGTGCCGATGGTGCGGGAAGAAGTCGATCTCGTTCATCGTCTCCAGCACCGTGGGCACCGGGTCGGCCCAGCCGCCGAATCGCTCACGCAGCCGCCGTACGATGTCGGGGTCGTCCTTCCAGAACGGCCCGCCGGGTGACGCCTGGACGTCGAACCACCACAGCAGCCTGCCCTCGCCCGCCGGGATCAGCCCGCACAACTCCCGCCGTCCGGCGATCATCACCGCCCTGCGTGCCCCGGTCAGCGAGGTCGGCGCGGTGGTGAAGCCCTGCCAGGTGACCCAGCCGCTCAACGTGGCGGGGTCGTCCCCCCACAGGGCACGCCGCACCGCCGACCTGCGGCCGTCGGCCCCCACGAGCACGTCGCCGCGCACGGTGCGCCCGCCGGCCAGCCGTGCCTCGGCTCGTTCCGGCACCGCGTGCTCGACGCCCGCGCCGTAGACGACGGGCAGGTCGCCGGCCAGCGCCGCGACCAGTTCGCGGCGGGCCACATGGACGCACGGATGCCCGTAGCGCCGCTCGGCCGAGGTGAGATCGACGGTGAACAGCCGGCGGCCGTCCTCGGTCCACGACTCCATGGTCTCCAGCCGCCATCCGAGGTTCGCGTAGCCGATGCCGAGCTCGTCCAGGATGGCCGTGCTGCCGGGCCAGAGGGTGACCGAGCCGCCCGCCGTCCGCGGTCCGGGCGCCTCCTCGTACACCTCGACGTCGTGACCGGCGGCCAGCAGGCCGCGTGCCGCCGCGAGTCCGGCCACTCCGGCCCCCGCCACGATTACTCTCATAGAAGCCCCATTTTTAGAGACTGCAAGTATCAGATACTGGGAGTATCACAATGTCCGCGCGCGGCCGCAAGCCCGATCCCACGGTCGATCACCGCATCAGGCAGGCCGCCACCGAGCTGCTGCTCTCCCACGGCCTCGACTTCACGATGGACGACGTCGCCAGGGCGGCAGGCGTGGGCCGGGCGAGCGTGTTCCGGCGTTACGCCACCAAGCGCGACATGTTGCTCGAATCGCTCGGCGGCCTCATGAACACCCACGTCGCCGTCCCCGACACCGGCTCGCTCGAAGGCGACCTGCGCGTGGTGGTCTCCGACACCCTCGCCCTCTGGCAACACGCCGGCGTCGCCCGCCTGGCCAGGCAGATGTACGGCGAGGCCGGCCGCGACCCCGCCGTCGCCGAGATCATCCGCACCGGCATGCGCACCAGGATGGAACGCTCATGGGTCGTCTACGAGCGCG
Organism: Nonomuraea spiralis; assembly: GCF_014648435.1. Taxonomy (GTDB): domain Bacteria; phylum Actinomycetota; class Actinomycetes; order Streptosporangiales; family Streptosporangiaceae; genus Nonomuraea; species Nonomuraea spiralis. Next base: position 523,963 of record NZ_BMRC01000003.1, on the reverse strand, counting down.
CGATCGGCCGCGGCGAGCTGCCCCCGGACGCCGACCTGTGGCTGCTCACGGACCTGTTCGCGGGTCTCGTGACCTACCGCGGCCTGCTCGACCTGCCCATGCCCGATCCCGACGAGACCGTACGGGTGCTGTTGCGCGGTTTTACGCCCGCCTGACGGCCCGGATGTTAGCGGCGTGCAAGTGGCGATCAAGCATTGATCCATAATGTCTCTCTCGTTCGGAAAACCAACGAAGGGCACCAAAAATGACTCCCCCTCGCCGACTCGCCCTCGCAGTCGCGACGATCTCTCTTGCCGCTCTGTCCACCGCTTGCGGTGCCGTCGGCCAGGCCGTTGACTGCAACAGCGCCGCCAACGAGGTCACCAAGATCGCCACCGACTGGAGCAGCGCGATCACGAAGAACGCCACGGACACCGCGGCGCTCGGGGAAGCCTCCAAGACGGCTGCCTCCAAGACCAAGGAGCTCGCCGGCAAGTACGACGGCGACGTCGCGGCCGCGCTGAACGACCTCGCCTCCGGCTTCGAGAGCCTGGAGAGCGGCGACATCAGCAAGGCGACCGAGTTCAGCGGCAAGATGAGCGGGTTCCAGTCCAAGATCACCGCCGCCTGCACCTGACCGGCCCGCGGCCGCCGCACCGCCTGTGGGGGGCAGGCCGGCGCGGCGGCCGCGTCATCCGGCTCGCCGGACCGGGGGACGGACATCGCCGGATGATCCCTTTACGCTTGCTGCCGTGACGGACGAAACGGTGATCGCACGGCCTCCGGCAAGCACCGCACTCCCCGCCAGAGTGCTCTTCCGCCATCGCGTGCGGGTCGGCGCCGTCGCGCTGCTCGCCGCGGTGGCGTACTCCGTTCTCGGGCTGGTCAAGCTGGCCACGTTCCGGGCGACCACGTTCGACCTGGTCATCGTGGATCAGGCGGTGCGCAACTACGCGCACTTCCGCCCGCCGGCCGTGCCCGTGCTCGGCGTGTTCCACGGGCGCGGCGCGGACTACCTCCAGCTCGCCGACCACTTCTCACCGATCTACGCGCTGCTCGCGCCGTTCTACTGGGTGCACGACGGGCCCGAGTCGCTGGTCGTGGCGCAGGCGTTGCTGTTCGCGGGGGCGATCCCGTTCCTGTGGTTGTTCACCCGGCGCGTGCTGGGGATCGGGCCCGCCTACCTGGTCGCCGTCGCGTACGCGCTGTCGTGGCCGATCGCGCAGGCCGTCGCCTTCGACGCGCACGAGGTGATGTTCGTCCCGCTGCTCACCGCGATCATGATCGAGCGCTACCAGGCGGGCCGCGTGCTGCCGGCGTTCCTGGCGATGCTCGGGCTGCTCCTCGTCAAGGAGGACATGGGCCTCCTGGTGATCGGGGCGGGGCTCTACCTGTTCGCCGTCGGCGACCGGATCCGCGGCGTCATGTGCGCGGTGATCGGCGCGGGCGCCGTCGTGCTCGTCCGCGGCCTGCTGATCACCTCGTTCGGCGGCGACAGCAAGGACTTCTGGGCCTACGGCCACCTCGGGCCCGACGCGCCCGCCGCGCTGCTGGCGATGGTGCGCGACCCGCTCGCCACCCTGCTGCTGCCCTTCAGCGAAGAGGCCAAGGTCGACACGCTGTTCCTGCTGGTCTGGCCGACGCTGCTGCTGTGCCTGCTGTCGCCGCTGTCGCTGGCGGCGCTGCCGCACGTGCTCGAACGCCTGCTCTCCGACCGTCCCCAGTGGTGGCAGGCCGACTTCCAGTACAGCGCGTTCACCGTCATGATCCTGTTCTGCGCCGGCGTGGACGGCCTGGCCAGGCTGCTGCGCTGGACCGGCCGCGCCGACGACAGGGGGCTCAGGCTGGCCTGGGCGGCCGCGGCCTGCGCCGTCGCCCTCACGCTGGTGCCCAAGTTCGCGCTCGACCAGCTCTACCATCCCGCCTTCTACAAGGAGGACAAGGCCGCCGCGGCGGCCGAGGCGGTGAGCAAGGTGCCCTCGGGGGTGACGGTCGAGGCGGTCAACTCCCTGGGCCCGGCGCTGACCTCGCGCACCACCGTCCTGCTCTGGAGCGCCGCCCCGCGCGGGGCGCCGTGGATCGTCGCCGACACCGCCCGCTGGGAGTTCCCGTTCGGCTCCCCGGACGACCAGCGCAACCGGGTCGGGCAACTCCTGGGCGAGGGGTACACGAAGGTGTTCGAACGCGACGGCTACGTCGTGCTCCGGCGCGGCTGACCGTACCCGGCCGATGGCGCAGAATGTCCGCATGGGAATGATCGTGCTCACCGGCGCCGCCGGGATGGTCGGCGGCGCCGTACGCGAGCGGCTCCGCGAGACCGCCACCAGGCTGGTCCTGGCCGACCGGGTGCCCATGGAGGCGCAGCCGGGCGAGGAGGCCGTCCGCACCGGCCTGTCGGACCTGGACGAGACCGTGGCGCTGGTCAAGGGCGCCGACGCGATCGTGCACCTGGCCGGGGTGCCGGACGAGGCTCCCCTGCCCGACCTGCTCGACGGCAACGTCCTGACCACGCACCGCGTGCTGGAGGCGGCCCGGCTGGCCAGCGTGCCGCGCGTGGTGCTGGCCGGCAGCAACCGCATGACCGGCATGTACCCGGCGACCGCGACGATCTCCGCCGACCTCCCGCCGCGCCCCGACGGCCTGTACGGCGTCAGCAAGGCCGCGTTGGAGGCCCTCGGCCGCCTGTACTCCGACAAGTTCGGACTTGAGGTGGTCTGCCTGCGTATCGGCAGCCTGGAGGCCGAGCCCGTCGACGTCCGCCACCTGGCGACCTGGCTGAGCCCCCGCGACTGCGCCGGCTTCTTCCACGCCGCCGTCACCACGCCCGGCCTGCGTTTCCTGGCCGCCTACGCCGTCTCGGCCAACACCCGCCGCTTCTGGCAGCTCTCCCCCGAGCTCGGCTACGAGCCCCAGGACGACGCCGAGTCCTACGCCGCCCGCGTGACCGGCGTGCCCGGCGACTTCTTCACCGACGGCGTCCCGCAGGGTGGCGACTTCGCCTCCGTGGAGTACACCCTGCGCAGGGGCGGCCTGGCCTAACGCGCGATCGCCTGCTCGTAGGCCCGGTCGAACCCCTCCAGCACCCCGGCCCACGAGCCCGCGACGGGCGGCGTCGAGCGGTTGTGCTCGGCGATCGCCCCGCGCAGCCCCGCGTCGGAGCACAGCCGGGCCACCGCCCCGGCCAGGTCGCCCAGCGTGCGGCCGAGCAGCCCCTCGGTGCCGTCCTTGACGAAGTCGGCGACGCCGCTCTGGGCCCTCGCCACCACCGGGACCCCGGCGGCCCGCGCCTCCAGGGCCGCGATGCCGAACGACTCCCTGGCCGCCGGGGCCACGAAGACGTCGGCCGACCCCAGCATCTTGGCGATCTGCTCGCGCGAGTAGCGGCCCGGCAACGACACCCAGCCGGTCATGTCGTGCTTGGCGAGAAAACGTTCCATACGGCCGCGCGCGGGACCGTCGCCCACGATCGTGGCGCGCATCGGGATCTCCGCAGGCACCCGCGCCCGCGCGGCCAGCAGCAGCCTGAGCAGCCGTACGGGCTGCTTGCGCGGCGCCAGCCGGCCGACGGCCACCACGTGGACCTCAGCGCGCGGGGCGGGCACGTCCGGGGAGGGCGCCCAGCCCGACAGGTCGAGGCCGTTGGAGACCACCCGCACCGGCACGCCCGGCCCGGCCACGGCCCTGATCGGCGCCGCCGCCGCGGTGCTCACCGTGGTGGCCACCAGCCCCCAGCGCTGCCACCCGAACGCCAGCCGCAACAGCCGGTAGAGCCCCCTCGTGACCGGGTCCCACATGCTGTGCACGGTCACCACGCACGGCACCCCCGCCCGCCGCGCCGCCCGCACCCCCATCCAGGCGAACGGCGAGACCGCGCCGGTGTGCACGTGCACCACGTCGGGCCGGGTGACGGTGATGCCCCGAGTGAGATGCCCCACTCCGAACGGGTGGACCGGCAGGTCGAAGGGCATCCTGGCGACGACCCTGCGCACGCCCGGCATCGCCTCGCCCCTGGTCGCCGTGGCCACGACCACGTCGTGCCCGGCGTCGCGCTGCGCGCGCACCAGATCGGCCACCTGGACCTCGATCCCCCCGAGTCTCGGCAGGTAACAGTCACTCACGTGAAAGATCCGCACCCCTCCCAGACTAATCTGGGCGTGTGCCTCCACGTACCGCGGTCTTCTTCCACGCCCATCCCGACGACGAGGCCCTGCTCACGGCGGGCACCATGGCGATGCTCGCGGCCGAGGGGCACCGCGTGGTGCTCGTGGTCGCGACGGCCGGCGAGCGCGGCCTGGCCGAGATCGGCCCGGGGGAGGAGCTGCGCGAGACCAGGCTCAAGGAGCTCTACGAGTCGGCCGCGCTGCTCGGCTGCGCCCGCGTGGAGTGCCTGGGCTACGGCGACTCCGGGCTCAGCCCCAAGGGCGGCATCGCCGAGGAACGCCCCGACAACGCCTTCATCGACGCCGACACCGAGGCCGCGGCCAGGGCGCTGGCGGCGATCCTGGAGGAGGAGAAGGCCGACCTGCTGTCGATCTACGACCCGGCCGGCGGCTACGGTCACCCCGACCACGTCCAGGTCCACCGGGTGGGCAAGCGGGCGGCGCAGATCGCGGGCACGGAGATCGTCCTGGAGGCGACGGTCAACCGCGACCCGCTGGTACGTCTGCTGCGCCTGGCGGGCCGGGTGTACAAGTTCCCGCCGGAGTTCGACGTACGGACGTTCGAGAGCGCGTACTCGGCCAACGACGCCATCACCCATCGGGTCAACGTCCGTCGATACACCCGGCAGAAGCGGGCCTCGATGGCCGCGCACGCCTCCCAGGCCACCGGCGGCGACAGCGACCGCACCCTCGCCGTCGTGCTGAAGGTCCCCGGCCCGCTCTACCGCCTGGTCTTCGGCACCGAATGGTACGTACGCCGCGACCTCCCCCCGGGCACCAGACTCACTCATCCTTTCGACCGGTGGCCGAAGTAGCACCTGAGAGTGACGTGCCGGGTCCGATGAGCCGTCAGACTGGTGGGCGATGAAGAACAAGCCGCTCCAGATCGCCCTGTCCGTCGTGTCGCTCGGGCTGGCGGTGCTGCTCGTGGTCTACCTGCCGCAGATCGTGCGCGCGCTCACGGGCAAACCGGTCTCCTGGCACGAGATCGGCGCGGTCTTCGGCACGCTCAGCTTCGGCGAGATCGCCCTGATGACCGCCCTGTGGCTGCTCAGCCTGCTGGCGTACACGTTCGTGCTGACCAACTCGCTGCCGGGGCTGACCAACCTCCAGGGCCTGACGCTCAACGCGGCGGGCAGCGCGGTCAGCAACCTGCTGCCGTTCGGCGGCGCGGTCGGGGTGGCGCTGTCGTTCGCCATGACCAGAGGCTGGGGCTTCGCCAACCGGCCGATCGTGGTGATGACGCTGGTCAGCGGCATCTGGAACACCTTGTTCAGGTTCATCCTGCCGGCCGTGGGCATCATCGGGCTGCTCATGGCGGGCGAGGTGCTCAACCCGACGTTCGTCAAGGCGGGCTGGACGGGCGCGATCTCCATCCTGGCGCTCTGCGCGATCGTGGCCGCCGCCCTCTACTGGGACCGCGCCGCCGTCGTCCTCGGCAAGGCGCTCGACGGCCTCACCCGGGTGCTGCGCCTGAAGGTGCACGCCTCCGACGCCTTCCACCGGCTGCGCGCCGACACCGCCGAGATCGTCCGTACGCGCTCGCTCGGCCTGTCGCTCGGCATGGTGTTCTTCCTGGGCTTCCAGTGGGCGATCATGGCCGCGTGCATGTCGGCCACCGGCGCCTGGCCGGGCCTGGCCCAGTCGATCGCCGTCTTCGCGCTGTCGCGCGTGCTGACCAGCGCCGTGGTCACGCCGAGCGGGGCCGGGATCATGGAGAGCGGGGTGGCCGCGCTGCTGATCACGTTCGGGGTGCCGGGCACTCCGGCGGTCGCGACAGCACTACTTTTCGGCTTCTGGACTTACACTATCGAGATCCCGTTCGGCGGCCTCGCACTCGGCGCGTGGGCGCTCCTGCGCAGGCGCAACGGCCGGAACGCCGCCGCGGAGTCCCCGTCCGCGATCTCGAAGGCCCCCCAGTGACAATCCCAAACCCATCAAAGACCTTGTGCGCGATTCGGAAGCGCGCATAGCGTGGCGGCTGACATGGTGGCGTTCCGAGTTCTGGGGCCAGTCGAGGCGTACGAACACGACGACGAACTCGACCTCGGCGGGTTGCGGCAGCGGGCCGTCCTCGCCCGACTTCTCGTGGCCAGAGGTCAGGTCGTGCCGGTTGACACGCTTCTTTACGATCTGTGGGACGACGACGCCGCCAAGGGCGCCCAGTCGGGTCTCCAGGTCTACATCTCCCGCCTGCGAAGGGTGCTCGAACCGGGCCGCCCGCGTGGCGGCCCCAACCGCCTGCTGGTGACCGTCGCCTCCGGCTACGCGCTGCGCGTGGCCGCCGACCAGGTCGACGCGCTGCGGTTCGAGCAACTGGTCAGGGCGGCGGGCGAGCACCTTGAGGAGGGCGACCCGCAGTCCGCCCGCGGCCGCCTGGTGAAGGCGCTGGGCCTGTGGCGCGGCACCCCCTACTCCGACTTCGCCGACCAGCCCTGGGCCGAGGCCGAGGTCAACCGGCTGGCCGAGCTGCGCCTGGTGGCCCGCGAGCGCCACGCCGACACCGGCCTGCGGCTGGCCCTGCACGCCGAGACCGTGCCCGACCTGGAGGCGCTGACCACCGAGCATCCGCTGCGCGAGGAGGGCTGGCGGCTGCTGGCGCTCGGCCTCTACCGCTGCGGCCGGCAGGGCGACGCGCTGGCCGCGCTGCGCAGGGCCAGGAACATGCTGGCCGACGAGCTGGGCATCGACCCGGGCCCCGCGCTGCGCAAGCTGGAGTCCGACATCCTGGCCCAGTCCCCCGAGCTGGAGCTGGCCGCGCCGCCGCGCCCGGCCAGGCCCGCGCCGGTCACCGACACCTGGCCGCCGCGGCCGGCCGCCGCCCACGTCGAGCCGCCGCCGCTGGAGCCCGAGCCGTTCGTCGGCCGCGACGCCGAGCTGGCCAGGCTGACCACGGCCGCCTCCCGTACCGGGCGGTTCCAGGTCGCGATCGTGACCGGGGTCGCGGGCGCGGGCAAGACCACGCTGCTGCGCCAGCTCGACGGCCGGCTCGGCACCGACGGCTGGATCACCGCCTCCGGCGCCTGCCCCGACTCCAGCGCGACCCCGCCGGGCTGGGCCTGGGTGGAGATCCTGCGCTCGCTGATCGGCATGACCGGCGCCGGTGAGTACGCCCAGCTCCTCGCCCCCCTGCTCGACGACACCGCCCCCGACCCCGACGAGGACGAGGTCTCGGGCGGCTTCCGCCTCCACCGCGCGGTCGGCGGCTACCTCGCCGGCGTGGCGCGCCGGGCGCCGGTGCTGCTGACGCTTGAGGACCTCCACTGGGCCGACGACCAGACCCTGGCCCTGCTGCGCGCGCTGCCGAGCCTGCTGGCCACCAGCCGCGTCCTGCTCGTCGTGACGTGCCGGGAGAGCGAGCTCGACGACCGGCAGTCCGACGTGCTGGCGGCGCTGGCCCGCCTGGAGCCTGTCCGCGTGGGCCTGTCGGGCCTCGACCCCAAGGCCGTGGCCGAGCTGGTCAAGGCCACCTGCGTACGCGAGATCGACGAGCACGCGGTCGAGTCCATCGTCGAGCGCACCGGCGGCAACCCGTTCTTCGTGCGTGAGACCGTGCGCCTGCTCGACGCCGAGGGCGCGGCCGACCGGGCCAGCGCCACGCAGGTGCTCTCGCGGGTGCCCTCGGGCGTACGCGACGTGCTGCGCCGGCGCATCTCCCGGCTGCCCGCGGGCGCCCAGCAGATCCTGCTCCAGGCCGCGGTGATCGGCCGCGACGTCGACCTCGACGTGCTGGTCACGGTGGCCGCCGACGAGGACGCGGTGATCGAGGCGGTCGAGGCCGCGCTGCTGGCCGGGCTGGTGACCGAGCCGGGGCCCGGTCTGCTGCGTTTCGACCACGACCTGGTGCGCGACACGATCTACTCCGACGCCTCCCGGCTGCGCCGCACCCGGCTGCACGCGGCCGTCGCCTCGGTGATCGAGCAGCGCACCCCGTCCGACGTGGCGGCGCTGGCCCATCACTACTTCCTGGCCGACGCGGCCGGGAAGGCCGTCCACTACGCGGGCCTGGCCGCCGAGCAGGCCGAGCGGCGCTTCGCCCACCGCGAGGCGGCCACCCTGTGGGAGCAGGCCATCGCGGCCTTCGACCGCGGCGGCCCCCGTACCGACGACAAGGGGCGCGAGCCGGCGCCCGAGCGGTCCAAGGAGCGCCTGCGCCTGATGCTCCGGCAGATCAAGGCGCTGGCGCTGTGCGGCGACATGACGGCGGCCAGGCTGCTGCGCCGCCAGGCCATGGACGCCGCGCTGCCGCTCGGCGACCTGGAGATCACCGCGAAGGTGGCGGCGTCGCTGGCCGTGCCGCACAAGGGCATGGCCCGCGACTTCACCCGCACCGCGTGGGAGATCGTCGACGTCACCGAGAAGGCGCTCATCGAGCTGCCCGAGGGCGAGCAGCGCCTGCGGGCGAGCCTGCTCACCACGCTGGCGCTGGAGCTGGAGGGCTCCTCCTCGCCCGAGCGCGGGCGGCAGGCCTCGCTGGAGGCGCTGGAGCTGGCCAGGCAGAGCGGCGACCCGACGCTGATCGCGGCGGCGCTGAGCGGGCGGCTGCGCCAGTCCTACGACATCCCTGCCGTCGACACCCGCGAGAGCATCGGCAGGGAGTTGCTGGAGGTCGCCCAGCGCTCGGGTCAGATGGCCACCCAGGCCCTCGCCCACCTGGTGCTGCTGGAGTGCGCGGCGGCGAGGGGCGACTTCGCGGCAGCCGACCGGCACGCCGCCGCCGCCGACAGCCTGGCCAGGCAGTACGACCTGTCGGCCCCGGCCGCCGTCGTCGTCTGGTACGCCGGGCAGCGCCTGATGATCGCCGGCGACTACACCGGCGCCGAACGCGCCTACCGCGACGCGGCCAGGATGACCGCGCGGGCCGGCATGCTCGAAGGCCGCCAGGACCTCCCGCTGATCACGACGTTCTGCCTGCACCTGGTCGACGGCCGGGCGGCCGAGACGGTCGACCTGCTGGCGGCGGCCCACCAGCGCGGCGCCAAGTGGACCCTCGACGCCTACGCGCTGGCCCTGGCCTCGGCCGGGCACGTCAACGACGCCAGGGCGGTGGCCGCCACGCGCCCGCCGGTCCGGCCCGACTTCCTCTACGAGCTGGTGATGACCTGGCGGGCCCTCGCGGGCATGTTGCTGGACGACCGCGAGCGCATGGTCGACTGCTACGACAAGCTCAAGCCGTTCGCCGACCGGGTGGCCGGCGCGGGCACGGGCGTCGTGGCGCTGTGGCCGGTGGCGTTGACGCTCGGCGACCTGGCCATCCGGCTGGGCCAGCCCGACGCGGCGCGCGAGCACTACGAGAAGGCGCTGGAGGTGGCGCAGCGGGTGGGCGTGCCACGCTGGGTCGAGGCCGCGCGGCGCTCGGTCAGCAGCTCACCTGGAAACGCTCGCTCGTGACGGTCGCGCCCGACCCGGTGACCAGCTCGACCCGGTACCAACCGGGGTTGCCCGAGACCTGCGGCTGCCACTCGACGTTCTGACCGGCCCCGGCGAACCCGGAGTGGTCCATCAGGTAGGTGCGCCACGCCTTGGCCGCCGGGCTCCAGCGTGACAGCCGCCAGCGGTACAGGACCGTCTCGCCGGGGCGCGGGTTGACGAGCAGGCTGCGGGCCAGGAACGACCTGCCGCAGCCGGGGGCGCCGTCGTTCTGCGCGCTGAGGGCGATCTCGCCCGCCTTGGCCGGGGCGCTCTCCCCGGCCGGGGCGGTGATCGGCACCTCGCGTGCCGACAGGGTGACGGTCCGCGCGGGCTCGGCGGCCGGCCCGGCGTTGTTGTACGCGGAGAAGCCGACGTAGGCACTGGTGAAGGCGAGGGCCGCCACGAACAGCTTGACCGCGTTGGCGGTACCCCCGGCCAGAACCACTGCGCTTCTCGACGACATGATCAACACCCCTTTTGCTCAGTTCAGGTATAGGGCGGGATGGTTGAGGGGTGGTTGTCGCCTGCTTGCAGCCGTTGCCTCAGCCTTGCATGCTGATGTGGCGGAAGGCTTACTCCTTGACTAAGGTTAGGCTGACCTAAGGTTTATGAGTGGGGGTGAGCGGGCTCATGTGGCATGCGGCGGTCGCCCTTCCTGATCCCGCCCGGCCGTTCTGGTTCGGGTTGCCGTACTGGCTGGTGGGGGCCGTCCTCATCCTCGCGTTGTTCGGAGCGTTCCAGGTCTATTACTGGGTGGGCCGCAAGCTCGGCGAGAAGATCCACGAGTCGCGGGTCGGCAAGCGGCTGGGCCGTGAGCGCATCGAACGCATCGAGCGGGTCGTCGAGAAGTGGGGCGCGCTGGCGGTCTACGGCTGCTTCTGGGTGCCCATGCTGCGGCACACGCTGCCGTGGGTGGCGGGCGCCCTGCGGGTGTCCTATCCCTGGTACGTGGTGGCCAGCGCGCTCGGCTGCCTGACCTGGGCGCCCATCTGGTGGTTCGGGCTCACGGCGCTGGTGTGGGGCTGGCTGGAGCTGGCCGCCCACTCCCCCGTCAGCGCGGTGGTCGCGCTGCTCGCGGTGGCGGCCTGCGTGGCCTGGTTCTTCGTCCGCCGCCGGCGGCCGGCCTCGTCCTAGAGGGCGGCCGGGGCCTGGTCGTCGATGGCGGCCTCGGGAGCGTTCCTGCGTACGGTCTCGATGCCGTTCACGCAGGCGGCCTTGCTCGGATAGCCCTCGCCCACGGCCAGCGTCTGCCCGTTGTTCGCGACGAGCGCGAAACGGAACGTTCCCCGCTCGTCCTGGCTGATGACGAACCTGCCTGCCACTCGCCTCATCTCCCCGCGGATGTCGGATCTATCAAGCATTTACCCCCAAGTGAGGGTGACTTACGGCCGAGTTTCGCAAATCAACCCTTGATCTCCTGCGAACATATCTGGCATGCGTATTGGGGGTTTCATAGGCTCTGCCGTACTCGCCCTGGTTGTGGGGGTCTCTTACCCGGCGTCCGCCGCGTGGGCCGCCGACGCGCCGGCGGTGAAGGCGACCTCGGCGTACGTGGTGGACTCGACGGGCACGGTCCACTTCCGCAAGCGGGAGACGCGGCGGGTCCCGGTCGCCAGCCTCGTCAAGGTCATGACGGCCTACGTCGTCCTGAACGAGGGCCGGCTGACCGACACGATCACGATCACCGCCGCCGACGTGAAGCACGCGACCAGCAACGGCGCGACCACGGCCGGCCTGAAGAAGGGCGAGCGCCTGACGGCCAAAGACCTGCTGTACGGCCTCATGCTCCCCTCGGGCGCCGACGCCGCCAACGCCCTGGCCAGGCAGTACGGACCGGGCAAGACCGCGTTCGTGGCCAAGATGAACCGGGCCGCCCGCTCGCTCGGCCTCGCCGACACCCGCTACACCAACCCCGACGGCCTGCCCACGCCGGCCGCCGGCGGGTACTCGACGGCGGTCGACCAGGTCAAGCTGGCGCAGCGGGCGCTGGCCGACCCGATCTTCCGCACGGTGGTGGGCACCCAGGTGCACAAGACCGCCAAGACGGCCGTGCACCGGGCGCACACCTGGCGCAACTCCAACAAACTGCTCGGCCGCAGCGAGGACGTGCTGGGCGTCAAGACCGGGTACACGAACGCGGCCGGGTACTGCCTGCTGTTCGCCGGTGAGCGGGCCGGAAGACGCGTGGTGGGCGTCCTCCTCCACGACGGTGACGAACGCCGCTTCGCGACCGCCGAACGGTTGCTCGACTACGCGGGCGAGCAGATCGCCGGCGGCTGAGGGCAGGAAGGTCAGCCGAAGGTGAGCCGGCCCGCGGCGGGAAGCCTGCTCAGGCCGCCGGTCGCGCAGCCGAGGATGCCCATGGCGGGCGTGATCCCGCCGCCGACGCGCTCGCGGGCGAGCGGCCCCGAGACGACCGTGCCCGCCAGGAAACTGTCGGCCGGGCTCTGGGTGGCCAGGCGGTCGGCTCTCGTACGCACCTCGGAGGTGCCGACGGGCCGGCCGTCGACGCCGAACCAGGTGATGCGGAGGGTGCCGTGGACGTGCCTGGCGCTCGTGCAGGAAGCCTGGCCGACGCTCTTCAGGGTGACCCAGCCGGAGCGCAGGTAGGGGGCCGAGCCGTCGCCCGACAGGCAGCCGGTGAGCTGGAGGTTGCCGCGGGCCGAGACCGGACGCGCGGTCAGGCCGATGCGCGGGGTGAAGGTCAGCGGCCGGCCTTTGGGGGAGCTGACGGCGCAGGTCAGGGCGGCGCCCTCGGCGGCGGGCCGGGCCCGCGGGAGTGCCTGCGTACGGACGGCCGTCGGCGCCTGCGGGGCCGCCCACGCGCAGGGGGCCGTCACGGCCGCGGCCGCGATGATCCAGGCCAGCTTCACGGGACCCCTCCGTCGGTCGCTTGTTGTGATCGTCCGATCACATCTTGCCGCATCCCCGTACGGCGGCGGGCCGCTGCCGGCGTTGTCGCCCGAGAGATGAGCAATGACCGATCCCCACGAGATAGCGGCCCGACCCGGTTCGGGATTATTTCCCGGCCCGAAGCCGACCCCCGGCCGATTCACGCAGATAGGGTGGGGAATCTACCTCTCCGCAATAAGGAAGATCATGGCGGAATTCATCGAAGTCCGCACGACGATCGAGGGCCACGAGCAGGCCGCCGCGCTCGCGCACGGCATCCTGCTCGCGGGGCTGGCAACCTCGATCGACATCGCGGAAGTCCCGTCCATGGAGACCGGGATCTCCTGGCAGATCACGCTCATCACGCCGCAGACGCAGGCCGCCGCGCTGGCGGCGCACATCAGGGCGAACGGCGGGCACGGCCCGATCGACTCCCAGCCGGTGCTGCACGACATCGACGCCCGTCCCGACTGGCTCGCCGAGGAGACCGACCACCCCTGACCGGCTACCGCGGCGGCTGCTCCCACTCCCAGATCGGCACCTCGCGCAGCGGGTGGAGCTGGTCGTCGGTGTCGGCGTGGGAGTTCTGGAGCGCCACCTGGGTGCCGAACTCCACGTGCGAACGCAACGAGGCCCGGAACGGCTCGTCGGCGGGCAGCCCGGCCGTGTCGGCGGCCAGCATGTACAGCTCGACGAACCTGAGCCGCTGGGCCTCCTCGATGCGCAGCCCTCGATGCGCGTCGATGAGCAGCGGGAAGCCGCCCATCTCCGCCGAGAACGTGTCGGGGCCGCCGAACGTCTCGGCGGTGAAGGCGGTCAGATTGTCCACATGGCTGGCCTTGCCCGTGCCGAACAACGGCTGGAGCAGGGGGTCGGCCAGCAGGCTGCGATAGAAGATCTCGATGAAGCGGCGTAAACCCTCTTCGCCGCCCGCGTGCTCATATAGCGTCTCCATGATTACATGGTTACACGGCTGGTCGGGGCACCGCCAGGCCCACGTCCGAGCCGCTCTCCCGCCGCTCCGGCCAAGCCGGGATGAAATCCCGGCAACCGCGTCGCGCCCCTCGTCCTCCGCGCCCGTGCGCCGCTTAACCTGCGAAAACACCAGCACAAGACAGCAGGAGCACAACATGGGGATCGTCATCGTCGACCGCGCCGGCTGGAACGCCCGCCCGCCCAGGGACCCGGCGGACGTCGAGCACGTCCCGTTGTCCGGGCGCACCGAGTTCGTCGTGCACCATACCGAGACCCCGGCCGACCGCACGCCGAGGTCCATCCAGGACTCGCACATGGACGAACGCGGCTGGAACGACATCGGCTACAACTTCCTCGTACGCGACGACGGCACCGTGTACGAGGGCCGCGGCTGGCTCGTCCGCGGGGCCCACGCGACCGACCACAACGTCACCGGGATCGGCTGCGCGTACATCGGCATGAACCAGCCGACCGAGACGGCCAAGAGGACGATCCGCGCCCTGTACGACGAGGCGTGCGCCAGGACCGGCCACGAGCTCGCCAAGCGGGGCCACAGCGACGTCGGCAACACCGACTGCCCCGGCACCACGCTGCTGGCCTGGGTGACGGCCGGCATGCAGGTCGCCGAGGACCTGGTGTGAGCCGAGGACCTGGTGTGAGCCGGTGACGGTCAGCGCTCGGCGGCGACCGGCGCCGAGCGCATCAGCCCGTGGCAGGCGATCGCCGCCGCGGCCACCACGTTGAGCGAGTCGACGCCGGCGTCCATCGCGGCCGGGCTCATGGGGATGCACACCGCGCGGTCGGCCTCGTGCAGCCAGTGGGAGGACAGGCCGTCGCCCTCGGAGCCGAGCAGGAGCGCCACCCGCTCGCCCATCGCCACCCGGTCGATCGGGGTCGCGGCCTGGTCGGGGGTCAGCGCCAGGGTCTGGAACCCCGCCTCGCGCAGCCGGCCGAGGCCGGTGTACCAGTCGTCGAGCCGGGCGTACGGGATCGAGAAGACCGCGCCCATCGAGACCTTCACGGCCCGGCGGTAGAGCGGGTCGGCGCAGCGCGGCGACAGCAGGATGCCGTCCACCCCGAGCGCGGCGGCGCAGCGGAAGATCGCGCCGACGTTGGAGTGGTCGACCAGGTCCTCAAGGACCAGCAACCGGCGGGCGGAACCCTTGATCAGGGCCTCGGCCGAGGGCAGCGGCAGGCGCCGCATGGAGGCGAGCGCGCCGCGGTGGACCGGGAAACCCGCGATGCCGGACATCAGCTCGTCGCTCACCTCGTAGACCGTGGCGTCGCCGATGACGTCGGACAGGGACTCGTACCAGCGCCTGGTGGTCAGGACCGAGCGGATGGGGTAACCGGCGGCGATGGCCCGCCTGATCACCTTCTCCCCCTCGGCGAGGAACAGGCCGCGCTCGGCTTCCAGGCTCTTGCGCAGCTCGACGTCCCGCAGCCGGGTGTAGTCGGCGAGTCGGGGGTCGTCGGCGTCGAATACGTAGTCAGGCACCTTCCGATACTGCCACGCGCCGCCTGACCTGCCAGACGATCGCATAACAGGCCAGGACGGCGGACAGGCCGACCACCGTGCCCGCGCCCGTCTTGGTGACCACGCTCCTGAAGCCCAGCGCGGGGTTGGGCTCGTCCACCAGGGGCCACACGAGGGCGCCGGCGACCGTGCCGAGCGCGCACGCGGCCAGCACGGCCCACCGTACGGCGGGCGACGTCCGCAGGCGGCCCGGCACGTCGGCCGCCGACATCCGGGACAGCGCCCGCCAGGCCCACCACACGACCACGGTCAGGCCGACGGCGGAGGAGGTGTACTGCAGCACGCCGAAGAGCTTGGTCGTGCCATAGACGGGCGTGTCCAGCCACGTGCCCCAGCGGGCGGCGGAGTAGGAGTGGGTGAAGGAATCCCAGAACACGTGGGTGGCCGCGCCGATCACGCCGCCCGCCACGACCGGCAGGAACCTGGGACGTCCCGGCCGCAGGAGTGCGGCGCGGCCCGCCAGCGACGGCGGCAGCAACGCGATCAGCGGGTCGCGCAGGACGAGGTGGAACAGCGGCAGGAGCACCAGCACCGCGGCCAGGTCGAGCGTGAGCACGCCCGTCCAGGAGTGCCAGTCGCCGTACACGGGCAGGAACGGCAGGAAGATCGGCAGGTCGGGCACCATCGTCCCCAACGCGAGGGCCCACGGATCGGCGAGGCGCCGCCCGCGTTCGGAGGCCACCAGCGGCAGCACGGCGGCGATGTGACTGGGCGTGAACGGCACGATCCCTCCCCCGGACGCGATCACCGCCATTATCCGGTGAATCTTGAACATCCTTTGCCGCACAGGGCTTAAGGTCACCAGAAGTGATGGGTACGTTACGTAACGCTGTCGACGGCCGGATAGCCGGGAGTTCGGGGGTTCATGGTGCCTGACCAGCGGATTCATGAGCATCCGGCCGCGACGGCCGAGTGGCTGCGGGCCGCCCGCGCCGCCCGTGCCCTCTCGGTGGCCACGCTGGCCTGGCTGGCCGTGGAGAGCACGCTCGGCCTGGCCGCCGGGCTTTCGGCCCATTCCGTCGCGCTGATCGGGTGGGGCCTGTCGGCCTTCGCCGAGGCGGCGGCCAGTTTGATCGTGGTGTGGCGCTTCACCGGCGCCCGTACGCTCTCGCCGAACGCCGAGAGCACAGCCAGGCGCGCGGTCGCGGTGAGCTTCTGGTTGCTCGCCCCCTACCTCGTCGTGCACGTCGCGCACGACCTCGACGCCGGTCACCGGGCGACGCCGACCGTGCTCGGCATCGTGGTGACGACGGTCAGCCTGGTCAGCATGCCGGTGCTGGGGCTGGTCAAGCGGCGGCTCGGGACGCGGCTGGCGTCGGCGGCCACGTCCGGAGAGGGCACCCAGAACCTCATCTGCGCCGCCATGGCGGCCGGCGTGCTGGCCGGTCTGTGGCTGAACACGCTGGGCTGGTGGTGGGCCGATCCGGTCATGGCGGTGGCTCTCGCAGCGGTCGCGGTGCGTGAGGGAGCGCGTGCCTGGCGCGGTCACGCATGCTGCCACTGACCGTTACTCAGCGCGATAGGCGCACCAAAAGAGCGGTTTTGCCACACAGAGCCCACCGAGTATCGTTCCCGGAGTATTGCGGAGCAACTCCCGCTAGGGTCTCCGGAAGGTCTCAACACACCTAAGAGGACATCGTGGGGCGACACCGCACAGACGAACTCGACGGCGGCTACCGAGCCCAGGAACCCCCCTCCCGCAGAAAGTCCGTCAGCGGGCGTGGCAGGGTGCTCGTACCGCTGGCCGGGGCCGTCGCGCTGGCCGTGCTCCTCGGTGTCGCGGCGTTCGTGATCTTCAACCGCGAGCACGACTGCTCGGCCGGCAAGCTGCCGCTGCGCGTCGTCGCCACCCCCGACATCCAGCCCGCGCTGAACAAGGTCGCCACCAACTACAACAAGGCCATGCACTCGATCGACAGCAAGTGCGTCGAGGTCACGGTGACGCGGGAAGGCGCGGCCAAGACCGCGAACGGGCTGGCCGCGGGCAAGGCGAACGCGGATGTGTGGGTGGCCGACTCCAGCCTGCTGGTGGGCAACGTGCGCAACTCCCCCGCGGGCGCGGCGCTGCCGCAGCCGGCCGGCTCGGTCGCCGTCTCGCCCGTCGTACTGGCGACCGCCAAGTCGTCGGCGGCGAAGTTGTCCGGCAGCCTCACGCCGAGCTGGGCCGGCATGATCGCGGCGGCGAACGTGGCCAACCCCGACGGGCCGGGCAAGAAGGTCCGGGTGCTGGCGCTCGACCCGCAGAAGAACTCCGCCGGGCTGGCCGCGCTGCTGGCCGCCGCCTCCTCGGCCAAGGAGGCCGGGCAGAACAAGGCGCTGGTCGGCGCGCTGAAGGAGATCTCGGGACAACTCGCCTCCGACCCGTCGGCGCTGCTGGCCAGCCTCACGGTGAAGTCGGGCAGCAGGGTGCCGGTCGGCGTCGCCTCCGAGCAGGCCGTCTACGCCCACAACGCCAAGAAGCCCGAGGCCCCGGTGGTCGCCCTCTATCCCAAGGAGGGCACGCTCAGCCTCGACTACCCGCTCACGATCGTCACCAAGGACCCGGGGGTCCAGAAGGCGGCCGCGGACTTCAAGCAGGACCTCGAGACCGACTCGGCCAGGAAGACCCTGCGCGACGCGGGCTTCCGCAGCCCCGACGGCAAGGCCGGCGACGCGCTGTCGAAGGAGAAGGGCTTCGTCCCGGCGAAGCCGGAGGCGCTGCCCAGGCCCGACGCCAAGACCGTGGCCTCGATGGTGCAGACCTGGTCCCGGCTCAACCTCGGCACCCGCCTGCTCACCCTGCTCGACGTCTCGGGCACGATGGGCCTGCCCGTCCCCAACACGAACATGACCCGGATGCAGGCCATCAACAAGATCGCCATGGAGGGCCTGGGCCTGTTCCCCGCCGACTCCGAGATCGGTCTGTGGACGTTCTCCACGCATCTGGACGGACAGGGCAAGGACTGGAAGGAACTCGTCTCCGTCGGGCCGCTCACCGAGTCGACCGACGGGGTGCTGCGCAAGCAGGCGCTGGTCAAGGAGTTCGGGCTGATCCAGGCCAAGCCCACCGGCGACACCGGGCTGAACGACACCATCAAGGCGGCCTACGCCGAGCTGACGAAGACGTACCAGGAAGACAAGATCAACACGCTGCTGATCCTCACGGACGGCGCGGGCAACGACGACCCCGACGGCGGCGTCGCGAACGCCCAGATCCTGCAGTACCTCAAGAAGACCTACAACCCGAAGCGGCCGATCAGCATCCTGCTCATCGCCTTCGGGCCCGAGGCCGAGGCGGGCAGGAAGCAGATGGACGCGCTGGCCAAGACCACCGGCGGCGAGGCGTACATCGCCAAGGACGTCCTCCAGGTGCGTGACTTCTTCCTCCAGGGCATGGAACGCCGGCTCTGCGCCCCCGACTGCGACGGCTGAGCCACTCCCGTCACAGGAATCACGAGGTCATGCCCGTTCGGCATGATCCGGGCCGTACCGGTCAACCTGGCCGATCGAGGCGGCGTCCTCTCCCGCGTGGGGGCCTTGAGCGCCCGTTTCGCCCGCGGGGAGGGGAATCCGTGCCTGGATGGCCGACGATCGGCCGCGCCGACGACCAGGAGCTGGTCGAGGCTCTGCGGCGGGCCGACACCGATGCTCCCGCCACTCTGTACGACTCCTACGGCGAACGGCTCTACGACTACGCCCTCTCCCTGATCGGCGACCGGGAGGCGGCCGCCGACGCCGTGCACGACGCTTTGGTGACCGCGCAGGGCTGCGTGGAGCGACTGAAGGAGCCCGGCCGCCTGCGCGCCTGGCTGTACGCGCTGACCAGGTTCCAGGTACGGGCCAGGATGGCGCACCGCAGCACCCCGCCCGGCGGCGTCCCGCGGGTCGAGCCCGCCGGTGCGCCCGACGCCGAGCTCGCCGAGCTGGCCGGGCTGGTCCGCGAGACGCTGGGCGAGCTGAGCGGGAACGAGCGCGAGATCGTCGAGCTGTCGCTGCGGCACGGCGTGACGCCTGCGGAGGTGGCCTCGGTGCTGGGGCTGACCTCCCGCCAGGCCGCCACACGGCTGCGCCGGGCCCGCGACCAGCTGGAGAACGCCGCCGCGGCGGTCGTACTGGCGAAGACGGGCCGCGCGCACTGCCCGGACCTGTCGGCGATGGTGGACTCCTGGGAGGGGCCGCTCACCCCGCTGCTGCGGCGGCGGTTGTCCGCGCACATCGCCGGGTGCGAGGTGTGCACCGAGGGCAAGCACCGGCGGGTCTCGGCCACCCGCCTGCTCGGCCTGGTGCCCGTGGAGTTCCCGCCGCTCTCGCTGCGCCGCCGGGTGATCGACACGTGCGTCAACCCTCAGCGGGACCAGACCAGGACGCTGATCACCGACCGCGGCGACAACTTCGACAGGACCGGCTTCCCCGTGGCCGCCGAACGGCGCTCGCGCCGCCGCCGGCCGCGCCGCCTCGGGCCGGTGGTGCTGGCCGGCGCGTGCGTGCTGGCCGCGACCGGGGCGGTCGTCGTGATGAACGGCGCCGACAGCGGGCGGACCGCGCCGGCCGCGATGCGCCAGGCGCCCACGCCCGCCCCCTCCGCCTCCGCCTCCCCCTCTGTTGACGAGCGGACGGTCACGCCGGAGCCGGCGCTGGACGACGAGCTGACGCCCGAGCCCACGCCGAGCCCGAGCGCCTCGAAGACGTCCGCGCCGGCCGCGCCGACGACGCGCCCGACGGCCCGGCGCTCCGGCGGCAGGCCGGCCGTGCCCACGACCGGCCGTCGCAGGCCCGTACCGGTCGCCCGGCTCGGCACGTCGTGCCCTGCCTCGATCGAGGGCGCGGCCAAGATCAGGATGCGGGCGCGCAACGCCTCGGTCTCCTGGGTGGCGACCGCGTCCCAGGGGCTGGACGTGTTCCCCGCCACCGGTTCGATCAAGGCGGGCGGGTCGGTGTCGATCTGGGTGACCGTCATCGACCCGAGCGCCGCCGGCCGCGGCCGGGTCTCTTTCACCTCGAACGGCGGCACCGCCAGTTGCTCATTGGCCTGGAACGCCGACCGCGCCCCGCAGCCGGACCCGCCCTCGGACCCGCCGGCCTCCCCCGAGCCGTCCGAGGCGCCGAGCGAGACCCAGGCCTCGAATCTGGACGCAGCACCCCAAGGGTGACGAACAACCCCCAGGCCAGAAGCGACATAACGGGATAAACCGGACCCTGGCTCGAACATCATAGGCCACATAGGGCATTCTGGTTAGCTTGGGGAACACGCCTGGAAACCCGGAGTGACCACGTCATGTGGCGGACGTCACATGAGAAAGTTCGCCATGCCGGTGAACCTCGGCGGGCCCCCAAGCGTCGGCATTGACGTGTCCGGACACGGATTGGTCCCATGAAATGCGATCAACCATGTCTTAACCAGAAAGATCAGGAGAGAAACAGGAGATGCTCAAGCACCGCAGAGCGCTGGCATGGCTGCTGGCACTCGCCTGCATAGCGGGAGCCGTAGTCGCCTTGTTCGACCTCGACACCCCGCTACGCCCGCTCCTGATCTCCTTGTTCCTTCTGGTCGTCCCAGGGGCCGCGGTGGTGGGACTGTTGCGCGATCGTGACCCGCTTGCCGCACTATCAGTAGGAGCTGCGGCCAGCCTCGTCCTGAACGTGCTCCTCGCCGAAGCCATGCTGCTGTTCAACGCATGGTCGCCCAGAGCAGGGGTGGCGACGGTCGCCGTGCTCGGAGGGTTCATGTACGTGCTTCGCGTGTTGTACCGGGGGAAGAACATGCAGACCGAACAGGGGGCCAGGGCAAGGTGAACATCCAGGTAGTACGCCCGAGAGACCTCGGCGACTCCGAACGCGCCCGATGGCGTGAGCTACAGAAGGCCGACCCCAGTCTGGACAACCCGTTCCTTTCGGTCGAGTTCGCCGTAGCGATGGACCGCCTGCGCGACTACGTGAGGGTGGCGGTCCTCTCCGACGGGAACGGCATCGCCGGTTTCTTCCCGTACGAACGGCACAGCTTCGGCATCGGCAAGCCGCTCGGCGGCTTCCTCACCACCTGCCATGGCCTGATCGCGACCCCCGAGCTGCGGATCGACGCGAAGGACCTCCTGCGCGCCTGCAAGCTCAGCGTCTTCGACTTCGACCACATGGTCGCCGGCCAGCCGACGTTCGCCCCGTACGAGGCCGACGTGCGCCCGGCCCCGGTGATGGACTTCACCTCCGGCTTCGACTCCTGGCTGGAGCAGGTCAAGTCCAACTCCCCCAAGAACCTCAAGACCGTCCGCTACAAGGAGCGCAAGTTCGGCCGGGAGCAGGGCGGGCTGCGCTTCGAGTGGAACGCGACCGACCCGGAGGTCCTGCGTACGCTCCTGGCCTGGAAGTCCGACCAGTACCGGCGCACCGGCCGGGTGGACCGGTTCGCCCAGCCGTGGATCGTCGAGCTGATCGACATGATGCATGCCGAGAAGTCATCGGACTTCTCCGGCATCCTCACCATGCTTTATGCCGGGGACGTCCCCGTCGCGGGCCATTTCGGTCTCCGTACCGCCACGACGCTTGTAGGGTGGTTCCCCGCCTACGACACCGAGTACGCCCGATACTCGCCCGGCATCGTCCACCATCTGCAGATGGCCGAGGCCGCCGCGAACGACGGGATGCACATGGTCGACATGGGCAAGGGCGGCAAGGAGTACAAAGACTGGCTCAAGAGCGGGGTCCTGTACGTTGCCGAAGGCCGCATCTCCCGCCCGTCCGCGACAGCGGCGGTGCACTGGATGGGCCGAACTCCTTTCAACAAAGCTCGAACAATCGTCATGGATCGACCGTCTCTTTATAGGGCGGCCGACCGCGTCCTCAAGGGCTTTGGTCGGGTGCGCACCTCGATGCAGCAGCAGCAGGAGTCACCCAATGTAGTCAAGGAACCAACGGGAGCGGGCTGAGCGCTCCCGGTACCACCCCCGGCACCAGCACACACCCTCACTCCACAGGACCCTTCAATGCTCCGCTCGTCGGCTCCGCCATTCCCGCAGCACCCGGGGATGACTCCGTGCGGTAGGCAGGGTCGGGCCCCGGAAGGATATCCCTCGCCATGAGTCCCGAGATCACCAAGCACAACGGCAAGGCCCAGAAGTCGCCCTTGCGTTCCATGCCTCCCCCGTCCAGCTTCACGCCGGTCACACCTCACCTGGCCATTTCCCCAACGGTGAGCGTGGTCGTCCCGGCGATGAACGAGGCCGAGAACCTCCCGCACGTCTTCGCGACGATCCCCCAGTGGGTCGACGAGATCGTGCTCGTGGACGGCAACTCCGTCGACGACACGGTCGCGGTCGCCAAGCGCCTGCGGCCCAACGTCAAGATCGTCACGCAGACCGGCAAGGGCAAGGGCGACGCCCTGTCCGCCGGCTTCGCCGCGTGCACCAGCGACATCATCGTGATGATCGACGCCGACGGCTCGACCGACGGCCGCGAGATCATCTCGTTCGTGGGCGCCCTCGTCACCGGGGCCGACTTCGTCAAGGGCTCGCGCTACGCCGCCGGCGGCGGCAGCGACGACCTGACGCTCAACCGGCGGCTCGGCAACAAGGTCCTCACGGGCATCGTCAACGTCATGTACAAGACCAGCTACACCGACCTGTGCTACGGCTACAACGCGTTCTGGGCGCGTCACCTCGACGTGCTCGACCTCGACTGCGACGGCTTCGAGGTCGAGACCCTGATGAACGTGCGGGCCGCCAAGGCCGGGCTGAAGGTGCACGAGGTGCCGAGCCACGAACGCAACCGCATTCACGGCGAGAGCAACCTGCGTGCCGTACGAGATGGCTTCCGTGTGCTCAAGACGATCCTGAAGGAGTGGCGCCGCCAGCCCTCCGACCCTCAGCCTGAGCCCACCGCCACTCCCGCCGCTGACCGAGGCGTCGCGTAAGAGGAACCGTTGTGAACACGTCTGTTGTCATCTGCGTCTACACCGAAGAGCGCTGGGAGGACATCAGGCAGGCAGTCGAGTCGGTCGAGAACCAGACACGCCCGGCACACGAGCTGATCCTGGTGGTCGACCACAATCCGGACCTGCATCTGAAGCTCAAGCGCGCCTATCCACAGGCCATCGTGGTGGAGAACACGCACGAGCAGGGGCTGTCCGGAGGCAAGAACACCGGTGTCGCCACGGCGACCGGTGAGATCGTCGCGTTCCTCGACGATGACGCGGTCGCCGATGCGGGGTGGCTGGAGGCTTTGGAGGAGGGCTTCCAGGTATCCGGTGTTGTGGGCGTGGGCGGGCGTACCGACCCGTTGTGGGCGTCCAAGCGCCGGCCCCGCTGGTTCCCGTACGAGTTCGACTGGACGGTCGGGTGCACGTACCGCGGCATGCCCGCGGTACGCGCGCCCATCCGTAACGTCATGGGCGGCAACGCCGCCTTCCTGCGCGAGGTCGTCGCCGAGGTCGGCGGCTTCCACAGCGGCATCGGCCGCAGCGTGCAGGGCCGCAAGTCGCGCCCGCTGGGCTGCGAGGAGACCGAGTTCTGCATCCGGCTGAGCCAGCGCAAGCCCGGCTCGGTCATGTTGTTCGAGCCCCGCGCCGTCATCGGGCACAAGGTGTCCAGGCAGCGCGAGGGCTTCGCCTACTTCAGGTCCAGGTGTTACGCGGAGGGGCTGTCGAAGGCCCTGGTCACGCGGGAGGTCGGCACCCAGGACGGGCTGGCCAGCGAGCGTGCCCACGCCATGAAGACGCTGCCGCTCGGCGCGCTGCGCGGGGTGGGCGACGCCCTGCGCGGCGACGTGGCGGGCCTCGGCAGGGCCGCCGCGATCGTCGTCGGCCTGGCCTGGACGACCTGGGGTTACGTGGTGGGTACCGCACGGCTGAAGGTGGCACGCTCATGATCCGCATTCCGATCCTGATGTACCACTCCGTCAGCGACACCCCCAACGACGAGACGCGCCCGCACGCCGTCCGGCCGTCCGACCTGTCCGAACAGCTCGCGTACCTGTCGGAGAGCGGGTTCACCGCGCTCACGCTGGGCGACCTGGTGGCCGCGCTGAACAAGATCGACGGCCGTACGGTGCCCGACAAGCCCATCGTGCTGACCTTCGACGACGGCTACGCCGACTTCCACAGCCAGGCGCTGCCCCTGCTCGACCGCTACAACTTCCCGGCCACGGTCTTCCTGACCAGCGGCTGGGTGTCCGACGCGGGCAAGGACGCCGCGGGCCGGCCGCTCGACGACATGTTGTCGTGGGGCCAGGCCCGCGAGGCCGCGCAGACCGGCATCGAGATCGGCGGCCACAGCCACAGCCACCCGCAGCTCGACCAGCTCCGCACCGACGAGCTGCGGCAGGAGCTGCGCCGGAACAAGGGCCTGCTGGAGGAGAAGATCGGCGCGCCGGTCGCCACCATGGCCTATCCCTACGGCTACTCCAGCGCCAGGGTCCGCCACGAGGTGCGCAAGGCCGGCTACTTCGCCGCCTGCGCCGTGAGCAACACGATCGCGGCCGACCGCCACGACATGCTCGCCATCCCCCGCCTGACGGTCGGCAAGCCGACGACCATCAGCATGTTCAGACGCGCCGTCGAAGGCAACGCCGTCCCGCTCATCTACCTGCGCGAACGCATCCTCACCAAGGGCTACGCGGTCGTCCGGCGGACGAGGTACGGACTGCAACGGGTGCGCGGAAATGTCTAGCCTGCGGGAAAAGATCCTCCGCGACCTCAGCAATCCGCTCTTCCGCCAGGGTTACGCCCTGATGGCCAACACGGTCGTCACGGGCACCCTCGGTATGGGCTACTGGCTGCTGGCGGCGCACTTCTACACCCCAGAGGAGTTCGGGCGCGGCCAGGCGGTGATCACCGCGATGCGGCTGTTCGCCTCGCTGACCGCGCTGGGCTTCGTGGGCGCGCTGGCCCGCTTCCTGCCGGTGGCCGGGCGGCGCACGCCCGAGCTCATCCTGCGCGGCTACGGCCTGGCCGCCGCCACGGGCGGGGTCGCGGCGCTCGGCTTCCTGCTGACGCTGCCGCTGTGGGGGGCGACGTACTCGGTGCTGGCCGGGTTCGGGCCGGGGTTGTTCTTCCTGGCCTCGGTGCTGGTGTGGGCCGTCTTCACCCTCCAGGACGTCGTACTGACCGGGTTGCGCAAGGCCACCTGGGTGCCGGTCAACAACCTGGTGTTCGGCCTGGTCAAGATGGGACTGCTGGTCGCGCTGGCCGGCGCGCTGCCCGACGGCGGGATCTTCGTCTCGTGGATGATCCCGACCGCGCTCGCGCTGATCCCCGTCAACTGGCTGATCTTCGGCGTGGTGGTGCCCCGGCACGTCAAGAGCGTCGGCGCCGCCCAGGAACCTCCCAAACTGCGGCAGATCGGCCGGTTCCTGGCCGGTGACTTCCCCGGGACGTTGTCGATCCTGGCGATCGTCTACCTGGTGCCCGTGGTCGTGGCGACCAAGGTGGGCGAGGCCACGTTCGGGCGTTTCTCGATGGCGCACACCCTGGCCAGCATGATCGAGCTGCTGGCCATGAACATGGCGGTGTCGCTGACGGTCGAAGGCTCTTTCGATCGTTCCAAGCTGGCGCTGAACTGCCGGCGGGCGCTGCGGCGCGGCTTCATGATCGTGACGCCGATCATCGTGGTCGCGTTCCTCGGGGCGCCGTTGATTCTGACGATCTTCGGCGCGCAGTTCGCCGACGAGGGCTCGACGCTGCTGCGGCTGATGGCGCTGGCCGTACTGCCGCGGGTGCTGATCGAGGTGTACCTGAGCGCGCTGCGGGCCCAGAGCCACGCGCGCACGCTGGCGCTGGTGCAGATCGGGCTGGCGGTGCTGGTGCTGGTGTCCACGGTGGCGCTCTTCCCGACCTTCGGGGTGAACGCGGTGGGTTACGGGCTGCTCTTCAGCGAGCTGCTGGTGGCACTTTTGATCTTCGGAAATCTTCGCAAAATTCTCAATTTTGGTGAAACTGGACAGCCGACTGTCACTCAGGGGTCGTCCGGGGCCGCATGATGGTCAACGTGAGGCAACGGGACGGCGATGGCATGACTAAGGGGAAAACCGGCTCTTCGGACGTTCGCAAGGACGCCGTGGAGGAGACAGAGGCGCCCTTCGATCCGGAGGCCACGGGTGTGATCCCGCGGCTGACGTTCGACACCGGGCAGGGCGGCGCCTCCGAGGACCCCGCGGATTCCGAGGAGACGTCGGAGCCCCCGGCGGAGGTGAACGCCGACACGACGACGGCCTTCCGCATCCCCGGGACCGTGCACATCGGCCGTCCCCCGACGGCCGACGAGCCGTCGTCTTCGGCGTCTTCGTCGTCTTCGGCGCCTTCCCAGGCGTTCGCCGAGCGGGACAAGGCTGAACCGCCGACGGTCGCCGGGCCGAACGCGTTCACGTCCGCGCCGCCGCATGCGGGTGGAGCTGCCCCGGCGGGCGACGCGCCCGCGAAGGAGGCGTCCGGTTCGGAGAGCGCGGCCTCGGACGGTTCGGCCTCGGCTCCGAAGGGGGCGTCCAGCGCCGGCACCATGCCGATGCCCACAAGCACCCCCACCCAGGGCGCGCCGGACACAGGCACAGACGCGGGCACTTCGAGTCCGGCGGGTTCGGGCTCGGCCGGCGGTGTTCGCGGGACCGGTGGCCGGACGGCCGGCGCCGATGGGAACAGCGCCAAGACGGCCGGCGCCAGTGGGAGCAGTGCCAAGACTGCGGGTGACGGCGGAGCCGGTCCGAAGGCTGACGGTGTTGGTGGGGCCGGGGCCAAGAGCGTCGGTGCCGGTTCCGAGACGGCCGGCACCGGGGAAGACGGGGCTGGGGAGGCTGACGGGCGGACCGTGGCCTTCCGGGCGCCGGGTTCCAGGGCGACTGACGGCAGCGCTGCTCGTGGCGGTTCCGCCCCTGGTGGCACTGCCTCCCGTGGTTCTGTCCCCGGTGGTTCTGTCCCCGGTGGTTCTGTCCCTGGCGGTTCTGGCCCCGGTGGTTCTGTTCCCGCTGGGGCTGGTCGTGGCGGTTCCGGTGGTGCTGCTGGGGTTGGGGTTTTGGAGGCTGAGGCCGCCGGGCCCGCTGGTGGGGTTGTGCGGGACGGGGGCGGAGGTGGGCAGAAGGGCCGGGTCGCCGGGGGGCGGGTCGGGGCGCTGATCGCCAGTGCGCCCAAGTGGTTGCCCGTGGTCCTCGTGCTGGAGGGCCTGCTCATGTACATTCTCGCCCTGCGCGTGGCCCCGGGCCCGCTGCGGGGTGTGGACCCGGCGAACATCAACGGCCTGGGCCTGATCTCGGCGCTGCCGGTGACGGCGTTCATCGCCATCCTGATCATGATCGTGTCGTTCTTCGTCACGGTCGCCCAGAGCACCGACCGCAAGTTCCTGTTGCTGTTCCAGATCGCCGCCATCACGTTCGCCCTGCACGGCGCGGGCGCGCTGGTGGCGTCCGAGCCGCGTTTCCCCACGGCGTACATTCATGCCGGTTTCGTGGAGTTCATCTCCAGGACGGGTGAGACGGCGATCAGCATCGACGCCCGTATGGGGTGGCCGGGCTTCTTCGCGTTGTTCGCGTTCGTGACCAAGGCCGCCGGCATCACCGACATGACGACGATCCTGCAGTGGACGCCGCTCCTGTCGAACCTGCTCTACCTGTTGCCGTTCGTCCTGATCCTGCGTCAGGTGGTGGCGACGACCAAGGCCCGCTGGTTCGCGGCGCTGCTGTTCATCCTCGTGCAGTGGATCGGGCAGGACTACTTCTCGCCGCAGGGCTTCACGTTCGCGCTGTATCTGGCGTTCGTGGCGATCCTGCTGCGCTGGTTCGGACGGGTGGAGCCGCGTACGAAGCCGGTCCCGCCCAAGGGGCTGCGCAAGCTGCTCGGCAAGCTCGACGCGATGACGCCCGGCGAACTGGCGAACACCGGTACGTACCGGGCCGACAAGCTGCTGATGTTGTTGATGTTGCTGGCGCTGTTCCTCGCGTCGGTGGCCTCGCACCAGATCACGCCGTTCATGATGATGGGCGTCGTCACCGCGTTCCTGATCTTCAAGCGGACCTCGCTGACGTGGGCGCTGCCGTTCTTCCTCGGGCTTGTGACGCTGGCCTGGATCAGCTACATGACGGTGGGATTCTGGGCGGGCCAGATCGACGCGATCTTCGGCGGGCTGGGCAGGATCCTGCAGAACCTCGGCAGCGCCACCTCCGACCGCGTCGAGGGCAGCGACCCGGCGCACGCGCTCGTGTTGCAGGCGCGGCTCGGCATCCTCGTCGTCATCCTCTCGCTGGCGGCGGCCGGGCTGCTCAGGCGGTTGCGGCGCGGGGTGTTCGACCGGGCCGCGCTGATCCTGCTGTGCGTACCGGTGCTGGCGCTGGGGCTGCAGAGCTACGGCGGCGAGATCGGCCTGCGCATCTACATGTTCGCGCTGCCGGGCTCCTGCCTGCTGGCCGCGTTCGCGTTCTTCCCGAACCTGCCGGCCGACAGCGCCGACGTACGCGAGGAGACCGTGCCGCTGCGCAAGCGGAACGTGCGCTTCAACCCCGAGCTGACCAGGAAGATCTCGGTCGTGCTCGCGGCCTGCTTCGCGGTCCTGTTCGCCTTCGCGTTCCTGCTGGCCCGGTACGGCAACGAGAAGTTCGAACGGGTCACCACGGGCGAGGTCGCCGCCCTGCACTACGTCTACGACCACGACAAGCCGAGCGCCAAGGTGCTCTACCTGGTGCCCAAGGAGGGCCCGGAGGTCACGCCGACCCTGCCGTGGGGCGAACGGGACGTCGAACTGGTCAACTTCGGCGTACAGGCGCTGGTGCACAAGGATCCGACGCAGATCGCCGACGCGGTGCGGAAGCTGAAGGAGCAGCCGCGCAACTCGTACCTGATGGTGAGCCGGGGACAGGTCAGCTACCTGCAGCTCAACGAGGGCTTCTCGGAGGACTGGGGGACCAGGTTCAGGGCGGCGCTGGACGCCTCGCCCGACCTGAAGAAGGTCTTCTCCAACGAGGACGCGGCGCTCTACACGTGGAAGAAGTTCGTGAAGGGGACGGAGATCCCCGATCCCAACCCGTACAAGGGGCGTGGCGACCCCACCTCGCCGTGGACGCCCGTGGGCATCGGGGCGCTGGTCGTGACCTGGGTGGCACTGTTCGGCTACGAGGTCATCCGGCTGAACGGGCCCAACCGGGCCAAACGGGCGCGTCGTGGGCTGGTGTTCCTGGCCGTCCCGGCGTTCGCGATCTCCCTAGCAGTGATCATCGAGAGATTCATCCACATCGCATCAAATAACTGAATTCACAGGAAACGCTAAGGTTTTGCGGGATGATATACGCCTGATGAGGACACAGGAGACACATCCCGCTATGCCCGACGCACGACTCGCGGCTGCGAGGATCGCTTCTGTAGACGCCCTGCGCGGATTCTCCCTGCTGGGGATCCTCGTCGTGAACATCGCCTTCCTGGCCTCCGGCTACCGGATGGCCGGGATGGCGGAGCCCGGCTTCGACTCCTCGCTCGACTGGGTCGTGCGCTGGCTCGTGACCCTGTTCATGGAGAACAAGTTCTACCTGCTGTTCTCCTTCCTGTTCGGCTACAGCTTCACGCTCCAGCTCGACTCGGCCGTACGGCAGGGGCGGGCGTTCGTACCGATGTTCCTGCGCCGCCTGGCCGGGCTGCTGCTGATCGGCCTGGCCCACGCGGTGTTGTTGTTCCCCGGCGACATCCTGACGACGTACGCCTTCGTCGGGATCGCGCTGCTGGTGCTGCGCAGGATCGGCCCGAAGACCGCGGTCGTGCTGGCCGTGCTGCTGACCCTGATGCTGGCGCTCGGCTTCCTGCTGCTGGCCCTGCTGGCCATGGTCGGCCTGGACACGTCCGGCACGGTCGCCGAGGGCACCGCCGAGGCCGCCAGGTCCGACACCGCGCTCGGCGGGATGTTCTGGCAGATCATCTCCGAGCACATGCGCAAGCTGTCCCTGATCGTCCTGCTGCGGGTGTTGTTCCAGGGGCCGGCGGTGCTGGCCGCGTGCCTGATCGGGCTGGCGGTCGGCAAACTGGGCGCGCTGCGGAACCTGTCGGCCCACACGGTGGCGCTGCGCCGGCTCCAGTGGATCGGGTTCACGGTCGGGCTGGCCGGCGCCTTTGTCTACACGCAGTCTGCCTGGAACCACACCGTGAACAAGTTCCTGGGCGAGGCCGTGGACCTGGTGACCGCGCCGCTGCTGGCCGCCGCGTACGCGGCCACGTTCCTGCGGGTGCTGCCGTACCTGCCGCGGGTGGGCCGGGCCTTGGCCGCCCCGGGGCGCATGGCCCTGTCCAACTACCTGGGCCAGTCGCTGATCTGCTCCCTGATCTTCACCGGTTACGGTCTCGCCCTCGTGGACCAGGTGAGCCCCGGCGCCGAGGTGCTGATCGCGCTGGGCATCTTCGCCGTCCAGGTGCTCTACAGCCATTGGTGGCTCAAGGGCCACCGGTACGGCCCGGTGGAGTGGGTGCTGCGCTTCCTCACGTACTGGCGCAGGCCCACGGGCGAACGGCACCGGGACCGCAACTCCACGCAGGCCGCCTGAGAGCCGCCCGGCCCGAGGGGCCGTAGGGCGTCGTCAGCCTCCGGACGCCCCCAGGCGGCGCCGGGCCGCACGGAGCATGGACCGGACGACGATCGGGTGCATGAACCGTACCGGCCAGAAGTAGAGCCGGCCGCGCAGGCCCTTCAGCCGGACCGTGGTCGTGACCCGCACCAGCCGGGCCTCGGGATCGACCGCCACCCCGCAGCGGAAGTCGAGATGCCGGTCGTCGGCCACGATCAGCGCCTCCTCCCCCTCGACCCGGGCGACCTGGAAGACGTCGCGCGGCGCGCGCGGGATCCCGATCAGCGGGACGATCATCTGGCGCAGCCCCATGGCGGCGGCGATCCAGAGGGGCAGGGACCGGATCGAGAAGACGGCCTTCGCCCAGGCCTGCGGATCGGTGGTCGCCCGGGGCGGCAGCACGCCGATGATCACGTCGGCGTAGTCGGGTGCGGGGATGTCCTCCAGCGCGGACGACCAGTAGACGGGTGTTCTCATGACGCCTCCATACGGTGCCGTATGGCGAGGACTATACGGTACCGTATGGCGGGTGGCGCAAGGGGGCCGGATCACGGCGGACAAGTGGGTGGAGGCCGCGTACGCGCGCTTCACCAGGACCGGGCTGGACTCGGTGCGGGTCGAGGCCGTCGCGCGCGACCTCGGCGCCACCAAGGGTTCCTTCTACTGGCACCACGCCGACCGCGGCGCGCTCGTACGCGCGGTGATGGAACGCTGGGAGGCCGAGGAGACCGAGCACATCATCGCGGCCGCCTCCGCCGAGGCCGAGCCGCGGGCCCGGCTGCGCGCCCTGTTCACCACGGTCGCGGCCCGCGCCGGGCGGCGCGGCGGCGAGAGCCGCCTCTACCTCGACGCCGAACGCGAGGGCGTCACCGACATCGTCACCCGGGTCACCCGCCGCCGCGTCGACTTCGTCGCCGGGCTGCTGGCGGAGCTGGGCTTCGGCGCGGAGGAGGCCGAACGCCGCGCGCTGCTCGCGCTGGCGGTCGTGCTCGGCCTTCAGCAACTCGAACGCGGCACGAGACCCCACATCCCGCTCGACCACGCCCTCCTCACCGAGACCGCCTTCACGATGGCCGTCACCCCGCCACCCGCCCGGGACCGGTGAGTGCCGGTCACCCCTCCGCCCGCCCGGCCCGATGAGAGCCGTTCACTCCTCCGGGCCGTTGTGCTGGAGTTCCAGGAAGTCCTGGTCGCAGCTCAGCCGGTAGCCCTCCGGCGTGCGGAAGTGCTCGTCGAGGTAGGCGGCGACCTCTTCCAAGACGGGCGGCGCCTGCGGCAACGGGATCACGTTGAGCATGAACTGCGCGATGGCCAGGGCGGTGTCCAGGTCGGGCATCGTGATGAAGGCCGGGTCGGTGCTGATGCCCACCTCCCACTCCGCGCCGGCGGTGGCCGCGAAGGCGCGTCCGAGGGCGTCCAGGTCGTAGCGGTGGCCGGTGAACCGGCGCAGCAGGCGCATGCAGTCGCTGTCCGGGTTCTGCAGGACGACCACGGTGAAGCCGCCCTCGGCGGTCCAGGACGCCAACCGCTGGAGCTGCGACAACCAGGACGGCTGGGGCAGGTAGTACAGGACGTGCGCGCACAACACGAGGTCGGCCAGGACGCCCGGCTCGGCGACGGCGATGTCCTCACCGAGGACGGTGGCCTCGGGGCACCTGCGGGCCAGCTCCGTCCGCATGTGCTCGTTGGGCTCGATCGCGATCGTACGGTCGAACATGGGGGCCAGCCAGGCGGTGGTCTCGCCCGTCCCGGCGCCGGCGTCGATCAGGGCGCGGTGGCGGGGCAGCCGGCCCACCACCCGGGCCAGCTCCTCGCGGGCCCGGATCTTCTGGTCGGTGTGGGCCAGGAAGGTGCTGAAGGCGGCGTCGTAGGCCGCGCTCATCGGGTCGATGATGTGCACGATGGGCGGCTCGCTGTTGTGGTCGGTCATCACAGCCCCTGACATCACAAGTCGGCTACTTTCAGCTTATGGATGACCACTGTACGTTCTCGGGGTGTCCGGATCGGTGAGGTGGTGGACCGTGCCGGGCGGCGACCGGCTGTACCCCGGTTCGCGGTTCGCGTCAGGGAGTCAGGTGTCGAGCAGTCGCCAGGAGGTGAGGGCGAGCCTGGCGCGGACCAGGCCGGTGGGGTCGGTGAGGTCGATGCCGAGGCTCCTGCCGAGTTGTTCGACGCGCCGGGCGACGCTGCTGTGGTGCAGGTGCAGCAGGTCGGCGGCGCGGCGCAGGGAGCCGGTGGCGCAGTAGGCGTCGAGGGTCTCCAGGTCGTCCGGATCGGCGGCCAGGCGGGTGACCGCGGCCACGTCGGCGTTGCCCCGCGCGACGTCCTGGGGCACCTCGGCCAGCAGCGCCAGCGCGCCCAGGTCGTCGTGGTGGACGACCGGCCGGCGGGCGGTGGTGAAACGCAGGGCCGTACGGGCTTCCTGCCAGCCCCGTACGGGATGCCCGGCGGCGCCGATGCCCGCGCGTACGCCCGCCGGGAACCGGGCCGGATCGACGGCGGTGGCCAGCACGACGCCCACGTCCGCGAGCGGCGCCGCCTTCACCGGCCTGGACGGGCAGATCAGCCCGGCGACCCGGTCCAGCGGCAACTCCGAGCGGACGGCGACGACCCGTACCGGTGCGTCGGCGGCGAACCCCAGCAGCCGCAGCGCGCGGGCCGTGGCCGCCTCGTCGCCGTCGGCGCTGATCACCAGCTCGACGAGGGCGGGGTCGGCCATGGTGGTGCGGGCGGGGCCGTACCGCTCGACGACCGCCGCGGCGGCGATGGCGAGCCGGTCCAGCAGCAGTTCGTCGAGCGGGACGGGCGGTCCGGGCCGCTCCAGCCACACCGCGCCGATCTCCTCCTCGTCGAGCGTGATCGCCGTCGTGACGTACGCGACCCGCCCCGCCGCGTCCGCGACGTCCGTGCCGTCCGTGGCGTCAGCAGGGGGCGCTGTAGGCGTTGTGGGCACGGCGGACGTGGTGGGCGCCTCGCGGCCGTCGGGGCCGACGCGGATGACCTGGCCCGTGCCGTGGAGCCGGATCCCGGCCACGCACTCGGCCAGGACCGCCGAGGCCCGGGCGAGCGCCGGGAGGTCCACCCGGCGGCGCATCAGCGTGTCGTAGAACATGACGACCCGGACCGCTCCCCCGGCCTCCGGATCGAGGTGCGACAACCGTTGGGCCAGTGCCTCCATGCCCAGGAGGATAGGCGACGATCGGCGCGCCATCCATGGCAGGTGCGCGACGGGTGGCGGATGATCCTCAGGGCGCTGATCGGGATGATGGCTCGTATGGATCTGGACAAGGGTGTCGTTCCGATCGATCTTTTCGCGTCCTCCGTGCACCTCCGGCGGGACGGCGAGATCCACACCGCGCGCCGTACCGCAGCCCCCGAGCCGGACGGGTGGCGGCTGACGGCCTTCCACGCGAAGACCGCCGCCGACGTGCACGCCGATCAGTGGGAGGTGCATCCCGAGGCCGAGGAGATCGTGTCCTGCCTCATCGGGAAGATCCGCCTGTATCTGCGGCCGGAGCGGGAGGGAGAGGGGGAGGAGGAGATCCGGTTGACGGCGGGGACGGCGGTCGTGGTGCCACGGGGGCGGTGGCATCGGATCGAGCTGGACATCCCGAGCAACATCATGGTCGTCACGGTGCCGGACGGCGGGCGACTGGAGGCTCGGGTGTGAGGTCGGGGGGTGTTGGGTGTGCTCGCCGTACGACCGAAGCCCACTGCAAGCGAGCGGTACGGGCGAGTGACCGTAGAGGCGGTGGCCGATTGGGCGTCGGGCAGCGCACCGGAGACGACCGGCTGGTGGCTCTTCCCGTCAACGACCTCACAACAGACCCACCCGGTGGCCGGTCAACAGAGCGGCAACCATCGGCGTCGTCAGGCGCCGCCCCGGCCGGACCACTTGATCTCGTACGCCCCCAACGTCACCGTCCTGCCGTCCACCGTCGCCGTGACCTCCCGGTCCGACGTGTTCACCATGACGACCTGTTGCTCCTGCGCCAGCACCTTCACCTTGGGATCCGACGACGTCACCGCCCCGTCGAGCCGCGCCCCCGCCGGGAACCACCGGGTGAACCCGCTCAGCAGCCCCGCCATCGGCATCTCGTCCCCCCGCCCCGGCGCCCACAGGCAGCCGGGACACTCACCGGTCCCCTTCACCTGCGGGTTCCAGTACAGGGCGGTGGTGACGCCGCTCCTGGCGAACTCGATCATCGCCGCCGCCTGCACCGCCGTCCGCCGCTCCTCGCTCCAGCCGGAGTTCTCCGGCTCGACGTACCACTCGGCCCACCACACGGGCAGGTCGCCGCTCTTCTGCCGCAGCCACGTCGTGATCGCGCTGAACTTGCCGAGCGCGGCGAAGTCGTCGGGAACGTTCCCCTTGTCGTTCGTCATCGAGGCGCCGTCGACGACGATGAAGTCCGCGCCCTTCTTGTGCTGGATCCAGTACTCGATCGCGTCGAGCGCCCGCTGGTCGACGGTCCCCCACGGGCCCTTCAGGTCGGAGAGGCCGCCGCCCGAGCCGCTCTCGATCGGCATGTACGGCCCGCCCACCTTGATCTGCGGATCCACCTTCTTCAACGCCGTGTAGACCTTGTTGTAGAGCTGCGTGTACCCCTCGGCGTCCCACCGGTTGGTCGAGGGGTCCCAGAAGCCCTTGAACTCGTTCCACACCATGTAGTACTTGACGGTCGGGTACTGCCTGGCCACCCGCGCGGCGAGTTTGGCGTAGTCGTCGAAATGCTCGGGTTCGGGGGCGACGGTGTGGTTCTTGCTCCAGTCGGTACGTCCGGGCTGCCCGCCCTTCATCCAGTCGGGCGCGCAGCACAGCGTGATCACCGGCACCGCCCGCGAGGACGCCATGAACGTCAGCCGCCGGTCGAGGTCGCGGAAGCTGAACTGGCCGGGGCTCGGCTCGGGGTTGCCCACGCCCCAGCCCATGATGTGCTGGTTCTGCAGCATGGGGACCCGTCCGAGCATGCCCCTGGCCTGGTCGACGACCTGCCGCGGCTCGGTCTCGGTGCTGTACTGGGTGTGCGTGACGCCCCACCGGGGCCAGTCCTGGAGCACGGGCGGCTGGTCGAGCTGGGGCGGCGCCTGCGAGGGCCCGACGTCGGCGACCTCGCCGCCCTTGAACCCCTGGCGCGAGTTCGACCGCATGCCCGCGTAGATCATGATGCCGACGACGAGCAGGACCGCGAGGAGGCCCGCCCCAAGGGCGATCGGCCAGGTCGGCCGTCTGCGCGCGTGTTTGCCCTCGCTCGGAATCACGGGAACGCTCCTTACCATCACGCAACGTACAAGGGCCAGGCAGTGCCCTGCCCTTATGACGGTAATCGTCCCGCTTGCGAAAGACTTGCCATCAATCAGAAGCGGGTGGCCGCTGACCGCCCGCGGGCCCGGGAACCCCGGTGTAACGGTACGGCACCGGCTGCCTACCCGGCTGCACGACGAGCAGGGTGCCCGGCGTCTCGGCGTAGAAGGCGGTCTCGACGGCGGCGGCGACGTCCTCGGCCGTGAGCAGCGGGAATCCGGCGTTCACGAACATCTCCCGCGCTGCGGCCACCAGCGGCGTGTCGGTGAATCCCGGGCACACCGCGTTGATCCGGATGTTGCGCTGGGCGAGCGGCTCGGCCAGCGCTCTGACCAGGCCGACGACGGCGTGCTTGGTCATGGTGTAGATCGGGTCGCCGGCGAAGGCCACCAGCCCGGCCAGCGAGGACGTGGCCACGATCGCGCCGCCGCCCGACCTGATCAGCAGCGGGACGCTGGCGCGTACGCCGAAGACCACGCC
Source organism: Nonomuraea spiralis (assembly GCF_014648435.1). GTDB lineage: Bacteria > Actinomycetota > Actinomycetes > Streptosporangiales > Streptosporangiaceae > Nonomuraea > Nonomuraea spiralis. The sequence continues at coordinate 487,734 of NZ_BMRC01000003.1, read as the reverse complement.
GTCCACGTTCACGCCGACGATCGCGCGGTAGCGCTCCAGGTCGAAGTCCGCGAGGTCGACGCCGCCCGAGATGCCGGCGTTGAGGTGCACCAGGTCGAGGCGGCCGTACCGCTGCTCGGCCAGCGCGACGGCCTCCAGAGAGGCTTCCTCCTCGCTGACGTCGGCGGCCAGCCACGCGCCCTCGACCTCCTTGGCCAGCCGTTCGACGCCTTCGCCGTCACGGTCGACGAGGACGCACCTGACACCGCCCGACGACAGCCGCCGGGCCACCGCGGCGCCGATGCCGCTCGCCGCTCCGGTGATCAGTGCAACTGTGCTCATGGCGCTCCTTGAGGGGGGTCAGGGCTGGTCGAGCATGCGATGGGCGCGGGAGATCAGCGTCGGCACGGCCGCGCCGATGCGGTCGAACCCCTCCCCCACGGTCTTACCCTGCTTGAACCGGGCGTGGATACCCTCCACGATGACCGCGAGCTTGAAGTTGCCGAAGGCCACATAGAACCCGAGGTCCGAAATATCGCGTCCCGACACCTTGGTGTAGTGGTTGGCGAACTCGGCGGCGTTCATGAAACCCGGCGCCGCCGTCACGTCCCCCGCCACCGGGATGCGGGCCCGCTCGTCGTCCCCGCGATCATGCCAGTACGTCAGCGTCAGCCCCAGGTCGGCCACCGGGTCCCCGAGCGTGGACATCTCCCAGTCGACCACCGCCATGATCTCGATCTCGCCCGGCGGCGGCGTCGATCGCACCAGCGTGTTGTCGAGCCGGTAGTCGCCGTGCACCAGCGTGCTGTCGGAGTGGGCGGGCAGCCGCTCGCGCAACCGCCGTACGAGACTGTCGTAGTCGGGCAGGTCGGCGGTCTTCGACCGCTCCCACTGCTGGCACCAGCGGTCGAGCTGCCGGGCCAGGTACCCCTCGGGCCGGCCGAAGTCGCCGAGCCCCACCTCGCGGTAGTCCACGGCGTGGATGGCGGCCAGCACCTCGGCCAGCCGCTCCGACAACCGCCGTGCCTGGGCCGGCGTCGGCTCGCCCAGCCGGGCCAGTTCGGCCCTGGTCTGCACGGCGGCGCCCGGCACGTACCCCATGACGTAGAACGGCGCCCCGACCACCTCTTCGTCGGCGCAGAAGGCGACGGGCTCGGGCACCGGGACGGGCGTCGGCGCGAGCGCGGAGATGACCCGCCACTCCCGGCGCATGTCGTGGGCCGTGGGCAGCACGTGACCGAGCGGCGGCCTGCGCAGCACCAGCCGGCGCTCGCGCGCCTCCACCAGATAGGTCAGGTTCGACCTGCCCCCGGAGATCAGCGAGACGGACAGCGGCTCCCCGGCGTCCGGCACGTTCCTGCCCAGCCACGCGACCAGTCGAGGCCAGTCGATCCCTGGTACGGTCATGGACACACATTAGAACGCCACTCGGTCCTGAAAACCAGCTGAGAGTTGGATAACGGTACGCTCGGCATATGCCAGGCACGGACTCCCATCCTTTAACCTGGCCATACACCTCTGACCTCATGCTGGTCGGATCGTGGTAAGCCGACAGTAGGAGCCCATGCGCGTCACCGTTACCCACCCTCGCGAACTGGGACAGCCCGAACTCAGCCGATGGCGCGCCCTCCAGGAGTCCGACGCCGCCTTCGACAACCCGTTCCTGTCCCCGGAATTCACTGTCACGGTGGGTGAGCTCCGCGACCTGGTCCGGGTCGCGGTCCTCTACGACGGTCCGGACATCGTCGGCTTCTTCCCCTTCGAACGCCATCCGCTGGGCATCGGCAAACCGGTCGCGGCCGGGCTCACCGACGCGCAGGGCCTGGTCCACGCCAAGGGCCTCGACCTCGACCCGCGCCGGCTGATCAAGGACTGCGGGCTGTCGGTCTACGAGTTCGACCACCTGGTGGCGGGCCAGCCGCTGCTCGGCGACGGGCGGCACACCGTGCACCCGTCGCCGATCATCGACCTGCGCGACGGCTACGGCCCCTACACCGAGACGCTCAGGACCCACTCCGGCAAGACGTACAAGACGACGCTGGCCAAGTCGCGCAAGCTGCAACGCGAGGCGGGCCCGCTGCGCCACGACTACGCGACCACCGACACCGGGCCGCTGCACACGCTGCTCGGCTGGAAGACCGACCAGTACCGGCGCACCGGCCGTACCGACCGCTTCGCCCACCGGTGGATCGTCGAGCTGGTCGAGCGGCTGCTCGCCACGCAGTCCGACAGCTTCGCCGGCGTGCTCGACATGGTCTACGTCGACGACGTGCCGATGGCCGGCCACTTCGGGGTGCGCACGCGTACGACGCTGGCCGGCTGGTTCCCGGCCTACGACACGCAGTACGCCAAGTTCTCCCCCGGGCTCATCCACCACCTGGCGATGGCCGAGTCGGCCGCCGCGTCGGGCGTCCAGGTGATCGACATGGGCCGGGGCGAGAAGGAGTACAAGGACAAGCTCAAGAACGGCCAGCTCGAAGTGGCCGAAGGGCGGGTGGCCAGGGCCGGCGTGGCGGCCGGGGTCCACTGGATGATGCGGGTGCCGGTGCGCAAGACGCGCGCCACGGTGATGGCCAACCCGCTGCTGCTCAAGACCGCGGACAAGGCGTTGAAAACCTACGGGCGACTGCGTACCGTCCTACAAGGGTGAGACTCATCGCGGAGCGCACCGGGCGACACTGCCTGCGGCTCCCCTCCAACCGCCTCGGCCTCTACCTCGCGCTGCGCCATTGGTGCGTGCCGGGTCAGCGGCTGCTCATGTCGCCGATCTCGGCCGACGAGATCCTCTTCCTCGTGCTGGCGGCCGGCCTGCGCCCGGTGATCGCGCCGCTGTCCCCGCGCGACGGCAACATCGACGTCTCCCGCACGGACCTGTCCACGGTGGACGCCGTCCTGACCACCAACCTGTACGGCCTGCCCGACCAGGTCTCCGCCTTCGCGGGAAAGATCCTGATCGAGGACGTGGCGCACGCCCTGGAGAGCTCGGCCGGGGGACGTCCGCTGGGCACGTTCGGGCAGGCGGGGGTCTTCAGCCTGTCCAAACATCCGGGCGCGGGCTCGGGGGGCGTGCTGGCCGTGGCGGACCGCGCCGACCTCCAGGCGCTCGAACACGCCCGCGACGAGCTGCTCGTCCCCGGCGGGCTCCGCGCCGACCTGGTCAGCGTCGCCACCTCCATGGCCCGCCAGGCCGCGCTGAGGCTCGATCTCGTACGTCCCGCGCTCGCGCTCATGCGCGCCCTCGGCATGCAGGAGGAGCGGGAGGGCTACCGCATCGCCCTGGAGGCCGACGCCCTGGAGCTGGCGCTCAAGCAGGTGCCCGCGCTGCCGCCGTTCGACCCGTGGGTACGCGCCGACCTGGCCGCCTACCGCGCCCGCCGGGGCCGTCTGGTCCGGTGGTACCAGTCCAGGCGGCTGGCCAAGGTGCCCGGCGAGCGCGCCCGGCGGCTGGCCGGGGTCGCGCGGCTGGCCGAGCTGCCCACGGTGGCCCCGGCCGTGCCGGACAACCTGGACCAGCCGCTGTTCCGCGTCCCGCTGCTGGTACGCGACAGGGACGCGGCCATCGCCGAGCTGGAGCGCCGCGGTGTGGCCACCGGCTACCTCTACGACCCGCCGTACGACGACTACGCCCCCGGGTTCACCGACGCCTCGCCCGACCCCGGCCCGGCGCGCTGGTGGGCACGGCACGTGCTCCCGGTCGACCCGGTGTACGCGGCCCGCTCCCTGCCCGTGCTGCGCGGCCTCGAACCGCCTACGCGGGGTCCGCGCGAACCAGCCGAAGGAACGCCCGCAGGCCGGTGATGACCTCCTGGTTGTCGTTCAGGCCGTCCACGGTCTCCTCGAAGCGGCGGGCCATGAGGGTGAGGCGCCGGCTCAGGTCGTGGTCGGCACGTTCCAGTCCGGCCCTGGCGGCCGCGAGCTCGGTGCCGACCTCCTCGACCTCCCGCGTGAGCCGTTCGGAGGCGGCGGTCAGCGCCTCGACCTGGTCGCGCAGCGCGATCACGTCGAGGCGCGGGTAGCGGGCCTCGCGCCCCAGCGTCCTGACCCGCTCGCGCAGGTGGGCGACGTACGCCCCGGCCGGCCGGAACGCGGTGGCCAGCAGGTAGAACCCGGCGAAGTAGTAGCCGACGTCCCGCCCCGAGAAGAACGTGACCACCGCGACCACGACGGCCGACACCACGTGCCCGGCGACCGCGAGGACGAGCATGCGGCGGGCGATCGTCCTGGCCTCCTCCTCGCGGCCGGCCGGGACCTCGATGCCGGACTCGCGGGAGACCGCGATCTCGTGCACGACCTGCCGGGCGGCGAAGGACAGGTTCCACGGGAAGGTCAGCAGGACGACCAGCCAGACCAGGCAGACCGCACCGAGGCCCAGCGACAGCAGCGTGGACAGGGGCACGCCCGCGTAGAGGACGAGCCACGCGGTGAGCGCCGTGGCGAGCAGCGAGACCAGCAGGAACCAGGATTTCATGCCCGCCACCCTGCCGACGGCGGGGCCGGGGCCGCCAGCGCTCAAGTACTCAATCCGGCCTGAGCATCCCGGATCAGCTCGGCCAGTACCGCGCAGCCGCGCCGGACGTCCCGCAGCGAGGCCGAGCCGTAGCCGAGGACCAGGCCGTGCAGGCGGGCGCGGTCGTGGTGGTGGCGGTCGGCCGGGTCGAGCAGCACGCCGCGTTCCCTGGCCCGTTCCACGACCCCCTGGACGGCGCCCGCCGGCAGCTCGGCCACGACGTGCAGGCCGGCGGTGTCGCCGCGCAGGCGGCAGACCGGGCCGAGGAGCTCCACGACGACGGCGCGGCGGCGGGCGTACTCCAGGCGCATCCGGCGCAGGTGGCGGTCGAGGTCACCGCTTTCCAGGAGAGTGGCGACGGCCTGCTGGACCGGTCCGCTGGTGCGGTCGGAGACCGCGGCGCGCAGGGCGGCGATCCTGGCGACCAGGTCGGGCGTGCCGACCAGCCAGCCGACGCCGACGTCGGGGGCGAGGATCTTGGACAGCGAGCCGAGGAGCACGACGCGGGTGGGGTCGAGGCCGTAGAGGGCGGGCAGGGGGGCGACGTCGTAGCGGAACTCGGCGTCGTAGTCGTCCTCGACGATCGTGGCGCCGGTGCTCCTGGCCCAGGCCAGCAGGCGTTCCCTGCGCGGGATGGGCAGCCGGCCGCCCAGCGGGTACTGGTGGGCCGGGGTGGTGTACAGGACGCGCAGGTCGCGCGGGAGGTCGTCGACGATCACGCCGTCCTCGTCGACCGGGCAGGGCACGACCTCGGCGCCCCTGGCCGCGAACACGGTGCGGGCCACGTGGTAGCCCGGGTCCTCGACGCCGGCCCGCCCGCCGCCCGCCAGCAGGGCCAGCGCGCACAGGTCGAGCCCGTTGCCGGTGCCCCTGGTGACCAGGACGTTCTCCGGGCCGACGGCCATGCCTCTGGCCCTGCGCAGGTGGTCGGCGAGCAGTTCGCGCAGGCGCGGCAGGCCGTGGAGGTCGGGCGAGTCGCCCGGCGGCAGCTCGCCCGCCTTGCGCCAGGCGCGCTTCCAGGCGGCCCGGTCGTAGTCGCGTACCCAGGGCTCGCCGGGGCGCAGGTCGATCCACTCGCCCGCGGGGCGGCGGGCGGGGGGCGGCGGTTCGTACGAACGCTCGCGGGGCGGGACGTGCGACTCCATGGCCGCCACGAACGTGCCCGACCCGTGCCGTCCCTCCAGCCAGCCTTCGGCGTAGAGCTGCTGGTACGCCTCGGTCACCACCGTCCTGCTCACGGAGAGCTGGTCCGCCAGCGCCCGCGTGGACGGCAGCCGTTCGCCCGGGGCGAGCGCGCCGCCCATCATGGCCTGCCGCAGCCAGCCGGCGAGCTGGGTGGTGAGCGGCACGGCCGATTCGCGGGACAGGGATACCGGCAGGTCAATGTGGGTGCGCACGGAAGTGGTCTCTAGGAAGGGTCCGATAGTGGCCCTACAGGATAGGTCCACTTCACGATTAGCGTCGAATCATGCTCTCCTCCACTCCCCGCACGACTCTCGGCCGAGAGAAGCACCGCGGCAGCACCGACCCGAACGACCTGTACGAGGTGCTGGACACCGGGCTGTTCTGCCACCTGGGTGTCGTGGTCGACGGCCACCCCATGGTGGTGCCCACCGGCTACGGCAGGATCGGCGAGACCCTCTACCTGCACGGCTCCACCGGCGCCCGGTCACTGCGGGCCGGCGGCGGCGACGAGGTGTGCGTGACGGTCACGCACGTGGACGGCATCGTGCTGGCCCGGTCGGTCTTCAACCACTCCGTCAACTACCGTTCGGCGATCATCTACGGCCGCGCCCGGCTGGTGACGGACCCGGACGAGCGGCTGGCGGCCCTGCGGGCGCTCACCGAGCAGCTCGCCCCCGGCCAGTGGGACTACGTCCGGCAGCCCACGCGCAAGGAGCTGGCCGCCACGGCCGTGCTGGCGCTGCCGCTGGACGAGGCGTCGGTCAAGATCCGCCGCGGGGCGCCGATCGACGACGAGGAGGACTACGCGCTGCCGGTCTGGGCGGGCGTGCATCCCCTGGTCACGACGTGGGGCGAGCCGCAAGCGGATCCGGCACTTCCAGAAGGTATCGATATACCAGTTCACATCCTCCGTCGGGAGTAGTTCCATGAATCCGGAACCACCTGGCAAACCCGACTCCTTGATCACGCGTCTCATCAGGTGGGCCGGCTCCTGATGGGAGAGGGCGATGGAGTGGAGTGCTCCCGGTTACACGGAGATCAGACAGCTCGGCGCGGGCGCCAGCGGGCGGGTCGCGCTGGCCGTGCACGACGAGACGGGGGTGCGGGTCGCGGTCAAGTACCTCTCCGAGGCGCTGCTGCGCGACCCCGCCGCCCTGTCCCGCTTCCAGGCCGAGGCGCGGGTCCTGACCTCGTTACGCGACCCGCACATCGCCACGATGTGGGAGTACATCCAGGAGCCGAACGGCGCCTGCATCGTGATGGAACTGGTCAACGGCGTCTCGCTGCGCGCCCTGCTGCGCGAGAACGGCACCACCGAGCCTGAGGCCGCGCTCGTCGTGCTCAAGGGCTCGCTGCTGGGCCTGGCCAGGGCGCACAAGGCCGGGGTCGTGCACAAGGACTACAAGCCCGAGAACGTGCTCGTCCGCGACGACGGCGTGAGCAAGCTCGTGGACTTCGGCGTCGCGGTCCCGCAGGGCACGGCCACGCATCCCGAGGGGACGCCGCCGTACATGGCGCCGGAGTTGTGGGCGGGGCTGCCCGCCACGCCGGCGACCGACGTGTACGCGGCCACGGCGGTGTTCTTCGAGTGCCTGACCGGGCACCGGCCGTACCGGTCGACCGAGCCCAGCGTGCTCGGCTACCAGCACGTGCACGCGCCCGTACCGTTCCACGACGCGCCCGAGCCGGTGCAGGCGCTGATCCGGCGCGGTCTGGCCAAGGAGCCGCTGGACCGGCCGCCGAGCGCCCTCGCCTTCGTGGACGAGCTGGAGGCCACGGCGCAGGCCGCGTACGGCGAGGAGTGGGAGGAGCGGGGCAGGCGGCGCCTGGCCGCGCTCGTGGCCCTGCTCGCGCTGCTCCTGCCGGTCCCGCAGCAGCCCGTCCCCGAGGTGAGCACGTCGCTGGCCAGGACCGTCTTCCGCGGGCTGCGGTCCAACGCGGTGCGGGTGGGCATGGGGACCGCGCTGGCGGCGGTGGTGACGGTCGCGGTGGTGCTCGCGCTCGCCGCCCGGCGGCAGCCCCCCGAGCAGCCGGTCGGGGCGGCCGCGGCGGTACCGCCCGCCACGGTCACGACCGAGGACGTCGCCGCCCCGCCGAGCACGCCCGAGGCGACGCCGGAGACCTCCCCCGAGGAACGGCCCACGCCCACGGCCTCGCCCCAGCTGCTGCTGCCCCCGACGACCACCGACCCGGAGCCGCCCGCCACCACCGCGGCCCCGCACCCGCCGAGCGCCGGGCCCACGAGGAAACCCACGAGGCAGCCCACGAGCAAGCCCACCAGGACCGCATCGCCGAAGCCCCCGCCGACCCCCACCCGCACACCCACTCGCACGCCGACCCCCACGCCGACGCCCACGCGGACTCCGACCCCGACCCCGACCCCGACGCCCACGCCGACTCCCACTCCCACTCCCACTCCCGTCGCGACCGTCCTCGGGGTGAGCGTCGGCGACGTGACGGTGGACGGCGACGGCGTCGCGCGGGCCTCGGTGACCGTACGGACCGGCGGGGCCGCCGCCGTGACCGCCACCGGGACGTGGACCGCTCCCGGCAGCGGCGGCCGTACCCAGAGCCTGCGGCTGAGCGGCGCGACCTCCTACACCCGGTCCTTCACCTGGGACCTCGGCGAACGCCCCTGCGGCAGGACCGTCACGCTCACCGTCCTCACCTCCCCCGCCGCGCCGGGCGGCGCCCGGTCCTCCTCGGTGTCCGTGCCGGACTGCCCGACGCGGGTGAGCGGGCTGCGCGTCTCGCTGGTGATGCCCGACGCGCCGGGCCTGACCGCGCGCGCCCAGGTCAGGGTGACGGCCGACGGGACCGGCGAGATCCCGGTCGAGGCCGCGTTCGCGGTGAACGGCGACACCGTCGGCACCCGTACGGCGACCTTGTCCGGCCGTACCTCCTACTTCCGGGCCTTCGCCCACTCCTTCAGGTCGCGCCCCTGCGGCGCCACCCTCTCGGTACGGGTCCGCGCCGGCGACCGTACGCAGACCGCCCGTACCGAGGTCACCTGCCCGCCCGCCGTGAAGCAGGTCTCGATCGTCAGGGCCGGGCCCGGCGAGAGCGGCCTCGTGGCGACCGTCTCGGTGGTCACGGCCGACGACCGGCCGGTGACGCTCGACGTGGGGTTCCTGCTCGGCGGCGAGCAGGCCGGCTCGGAGCGGCTGACGTTGTCCGGCGACACCTCCTACACGAGGACGGTGAGCCGGTCGCTGAAGATCCCGTGCGGCACGACCTGGGCCGTCACGGCGAGCACGTCGCCCGGCGCGGCCAACGGCTCCGACCGGGCGAGCGGGAGAACCCCGGAGTGCCCCAGGGAGACCCCCAAACCAGAAGAGACCCCAAAACCGCACGAAACACCCAAACCGCAGGAATCCCCACAATCAGACACTCCCGACAGGGGCGACTGACCTCCCGATTCGGCCATATCGGCATATCGGTGGTGGGAAAGCCCTTCCCTCTGGTTAAGCTACGCAGCGTTTGATGCGGGTGGGGGCCCGATGACTCCAGAGGAGACCGTTTTATGTACGGCGAAGGGCAGTGGGGGGTCCCCGGCTATACCGAAGTCCGGGAACTGGGCAGCGGTGCCGCCGGCCGGGTGGTCCTGGCCACGCGCGATCACGACGGCGTGGAAGTCGCCATCAAATACCTCAACGACGAGCTCAGGTCCGACATGGGCTTCGTGGCCAGGTTCCGGCACGAGGCCCGGCTGATCGGCACCCTGCAGAGCTCGCACCACGCGCGCCTGATCGACTACGTCGAGTCCGGGCAGGGCGCCGCGATCGTCATGGAGCTGGTCAACGGCGTCTCGCTGCGCGAGATCCTCCGGTCCGAGGGGCCGACCGGGGCCGAGGCCGCGCTGGTCGTGCTCAAGGGCTCGCTCCAGGGCCTGGCCGCCGCGCACTCGATCGGCGTCGTCCACCGCGACTTCAAGCCCGAGAACGTGATGGTCCAGGGCGACGGCGTGAGCAAGCTGGTGGACTTCGGCATCGCGGTCCGGGCCGGCGAGGGGGTCAGCGCCGCGGGCACGCCGCCGTACATGGCGCCGGAGCAGTGGGCGGGCGGTCCCGCCGGGCCCACGACCGACGTCTACGCCGCCACCGTGGTGTTCTTCGAGTGCCTGACCGGCACCCGGCCCTACCGGGCGCCCAACATCGCCGCGCTCGCCCGCCAGCACCAGAGCGCGCCGCCACCCGTGGAGGAGGTGCCGCAGGCGCTGCAGGGCCTGGTCGAACGCGGCCTGGCCAAGCAGCCGGACGAGCGGCCGCCGTCCGCGGAGGCGTTCCTGACCGAGCTGGAGGCCATCGCGGCCGAGGCGTACGGCGCCGACTGGGAGGAGCGCGGACGCCGCCGCCTGGCCGCGCTCGCGGGCCTGCTGATCCTGCTGTTCCCGAGCCCGCTGCACGATCCGGTCGAGACGCAGACCGCGCTCACCGAGACCCGCTTCCCCGAACCCGCGCGCCTGCTCAGCAAGCTCTCGGCCAAGGTCGCGATCGGCGCGGTCGCCGTCGGCGTGGTGGTCACCGTGGGCGTGATCCTGGTCAACTCCTCCACCGACGAGCCGGTGCTGCGGGCGCAGACCAGCGAGGTCACGCCGAGCGGGGCCGACCCCGTGATCGAGGAGCCGACCGAGGAGGAGCCGACGGAGGAGGAGCCGACCGCGACGCCGGAGGAGACCACCTCCGAGCCCGACCCGACGCCGACGTCCACGGCCCCGGCGGTCTCGACGTCGCCGCCCGTCCTGCCGACGGCGACGGCGTCACCCTCGCCGTCGCGGACGCCCCGGCCGACCCCGACGCGCAAGCCGACCAGGAAGCCGGTCAGGACGCCGACCCCGACCGACTCGCCGGAGCCGGACATCACGGGCAAGAACAGCACGACCAGCAACGGCAGCAAGCCCACCTCGGCCGCCCCCACGCCCACCCCGACCCCGACCTCCGCCCCGCCCACGAGGACGCCCCCCACCCGGACGCCCCCGACCAGCACGCCCCCGACCAGCACGCCGCCCTCCGAGACGCAGGAGCCGACCCGGACCTCGACCGACGACGGCGGCGACGGCGGAGGCGGCACCCAGACGCCCACCCTGGACCAGGTGGGCAAGGCGCAGGCCGGACTCCTCGCGCTCGGCCTGATGACGTCCGGCGCGGTTCCGGTCACACTTGCGGTGAAGCGTCGCATGACGGGACGTCACAGAAAGCAGCGCTAGACGCGCCGGGGGGCAACGGCGATGGACAACCCTAGGAACGGAATCGCCGGGTTCCGGCTCACCGAGCACACCTGGATGACCGAGCTCGGCAACTGGATCGACGCCATCTCGCCGGACGGCCGCAGGGCCGGGGCGCTGCTGTTCGACCCTCGGGTCATCGGCATGCCCGGCGTACGGGAGCGTGTGGTGAGCGCCGTCATGACCGACCAGCACCTCGTGCTGGGCGGCCTGGGCGGGCTGATCCCGGTGGCCGACGTGGTGGCGGCGGGCGACCAGGTGTGGCTGCTCACCGCGCAGGCGGTCAGCCCGACGCTGGCCGACCTGCTCTCCGGCGCGCCCATCGACCCGGCGGGGGCGGCGTCGGTGCTGATGGAGACCGGGCAGACGCTGATCGCGCTGCACGCCGCCGGGGTCACGCACGGCTCGGTGCACCCCGGGACCGTGGTCGTCACCGCCGAGGGGGCCGCGCTGCTGTCCGAGCGCGGCCTGTCCGACGCGATCCGCGGCCAGGTCTCGCCGCGCGAGCGCGACGCGGCGGGCTGGGCGTCGCTGGCCCGCGGGCTGGCCGCCGCCTTCACGCAGACCGCGCCGCGCGCCGCCGGCCTGTTCGAACGGGCCGCCGGCACGGCCACCACGCTCGGCCTCGACGCGGCCAGGACCCTGCTGTCCCGGGAACGCGAGGCGCTGCCCGGCGGCCTGATCAGCCGGGACGCCCTGGCACGGGCGGCACGCGGCAGGTCGGCGTTCGCGCAGGCGCCGTTCGCCACGCAGCCGCCGCCGGCGCCGCAGGACGAGGGCGACATCGTCACGCTGCTGCGCGTGCCGGCGTCGGGCTCGCAACCCCGGCTGCAGTTCGGTCCGGGGGTGGGCACCGGGACCGGGACGGCCCAGCAGCGCCAGGAGACGACGGCCGAGCGGATCTGGCGCGAGGGACGGACCGGCGCCCCGACCGTCCACCAGCCGGGGAACCGGACCGCCGGCCGGGTGGCCAAGGTCTCGCGGCGACGACGGCGGCGCACGATCCTGTCCTCGGCGCTCTTCGCGGTCATCATGGCGGGCGCGATCATGGCCTGGTTCAGGCTGACGGACGTCCCCGAGCTGACGGTCATGTCGATCGACGTCACCGTGCCGAAGAAGACGCTGGGCTGCGACGACGCGATCGTCGTGACGGGCAGGGTGGTCACGAACGGGGGCGTGGGCGAGATCAGCTACGAGTGGCGCAAGAACCTGGACAAGGAGGTCGTCAAGGGCACATTACGCACAAGGTCGGACCAGACGTCGTACTCCGTGCCGCTGCGCTGGACGTTGTCGGGCAAGAGCAGCGTCAAGGCGACGGCCACGCTCAAGGTGCTCTCACCCGGCCCGGCGCGTACGGACAAGGCGAGCTTCACGTACAAGTGCTGACGCTCGCTGAATGCGCAACAAAGCGGTTCTTACTAATCTGACGGGCATGACCACGCAGACCCCCGCGGGCTGGTACCCCGACCCGTACGGAGAGCCGCAGCTCCGCTGGTGGGACGGCAACCAATGGACGGACGCCACCCACGCGCAGGAGCGGCAGCCGCAGCCGCAGGCCCAGCAGCCGTCCTCCGGGCCACAGTCCGGCCCCGGGCCGCAGCCCCAGTCGTCCCCCGACTGGTCGGCCACCCCGGCGAACCCCACACTCCAGTACGGCCAGCCCTCCTTCGGACAGCCCGCCTACGGGCAGTCCGCCCCCGACCAGCAGCCCACGCAGGCGCAGCCCGGCTACGGCCCGCAGCCGGGCGGGCAGCCCGGCCCGCAGCACGGCCCGCAGTCCGGTCCGTGGGCCGGTGGCCCGCTGCCCGGCCCCGGCTACGCGCCGCCGCCGCCCAAGCAGGGCAACCCGCTGCCGTGGGTGTTCGGCGGGCTGGCCGCGCTGGTCGTGGTCGCGCTGATCGTGGTGGCCGGGATCTTCTTCGTCAACCGCGGCGGCAGCACCCCTGTGGCCTCGCCCTCCACCGAGGACACCCAGCCGTTCCCGACGGAGGAGCCGCCCTCCAACGAGCCGCCGACCGAGCCGCCCGCGCAGGGCGGCGAGCTGCCGCAGCCGCAGGACGGCCGGATCACCGACCCCAAGAGCGGCCTGTCCTACCAGGTGCCCGACGGCTGGAAGGTGCCCGCGTACGGCGACGTCAACGGCTCCGACCCGACGCAGCAGATCTGGACGAGCGGGGTGAACGCCAGCTCGCAGGAGAACTACGAGGGCGAGAAGGACTGGATCGGCAACGCCTACGCGGGCCCGCTGGCCGCCCTGATCCCGTACGCGGGCGCCTCGGGGCTGGAGGAGACGGCGAAGGCGCTGTTCATGCAGTTCAGCACCGAGTTCTACGAGCCGCAGCACACCACCAAGATCATCGAGAACAAGGCCGTGAAGATCGGTGAGAACCAGGCGTGGGTGATGCAGTTCCAGCTCGACTTCACCGCCGTGGCGGAGGCGAAGGGCTACAAGTGGAAGAAGGAGAACGCCGCGCTCGTGCTCATGGACCGAGGGTCCGGCCAGCGCCCGACGCTGCTGTACGTCTCCGTTCCGGACAATCTGGGCACCGACGTGGTCGGGAAGGTTCTCGGCTCGCTCAAGCCCGCGTAACCGGTGGTACTAGGCTGGTGGGGTAACAAGCGGGCGGATTGCTCCGAGCCGCTGGGCGAGGAGATCGAATGAGTGACGTGCTGGTCTGGATCGACTGCGAGATGACCGGGCTCGACCTTGGGTGTGACGCGCTGGTCGAGGTGGCGTGTGTCATCACCGACAGCGAGCTCAATCAGCTCGACGAAGGCGTGAGCGTGGTCATCAAGCCGCCGCCGGAGTCGCTGGAGCAGATGTCGCAGGTCGTGCGCGAGATGCACACCGCCTCGGGCCTGCTGCCCGAGCTGCCGGGCGGGGTCACGCTGGCGGAGGCGGAGTCGCTCGTGCTCGACTACATCCGGCGGCACGTGCCGGAGCCGAAGAAGGCGCCGCTGTGCGGCAACTCGATCGGCACCGACCGCACGTTCATCGCCAGGGACATGCCCGGGGTCGATGCCTGGCTCCACTACCGGATGGTCGACGTCTCCTCGATCAAGGAGCTGGTCCGCCGCTGGTACCCGCGGGTCTACTTCGCCGCCCCCGAGAAGCAGGGCGGACACCGCGCGCTGGCCGACATCACGGAGAGCATCAGGGAGCTGCGTTACTACCGCGCGGCCATCTTCGTGGGCCAGCCGGGCCCCGACTCGGCGACCGCGCGGCAACTCGCCGAACGGGTCAGCGGGTAATTGGATGGCGTAAAGACTCCCGAACCCCGCTACACTTTTCCTGTGCCGTCACGGAGTGGGCGGTCATGGTGGGTGTAGCTCAGTTGGCAGAGCGCCAGGTTGTGGTCCTGGATGTCGAGGGTTCAAGTCCCTTCACTCACCCCAAGCACACGGCCGGTCCCTCGGGACCGGCTGTTGTCGTTTTCTCCCGGCAACGTCCCCAAATCAGGACAATGCGAGTTATGCTCGCTGTCTACCGCTAACGCCGGAAGCACGGGGGCCATCGGCGATCAGACCGTCTGCGCGCCCCCGGAGGCCGGATGAGAGTCGACGACGCAGCGTTCGATAGCGTGATCACGTCCTTGAGCAAACGCGAGGCCGAGGTCATGGACCTGATCGCCACGGGCCGGTCCAACGGCCAGATCGCCCAGTGCCTGTTCCTCAGCGAGAAGACCGTGAAGAACCACGTCAACCGGATCTACGCCAAGCTGGGCGTCGACTCCCGGGTGACGGCGATCGGACTGTGGCTCTCGCTCAGGAAGGACGGCTCCTGAGCCGGTCGGGTCCCTTGCCGCGGGGCCCCCGCCGTGGCCTGCCCGCGGGTGACGGGTCCGGCGGGGTCAGCCGGGCTGGATGCGGCGGCCGGTCAGGCGGGTGGGCCTGATCTTCAGGTAGCGCTGGCGCTGCCCGCCGGCCCACGGTTCGACGCCCGTCTGCTCCGCCTCGGCCCGTTCCTCGTCGGAGGTGACGTGGTGCAGCGAGCCGTGGACGAGGACGCTCCAGCCGCCCCGCGTCACCTCCTCGATGCGGTCGACCTCGAACGCGACCCCGTACTCGACGTTCTCGACGCCGGTGCTCAGGTCCTGGTCGGTGCTGCCGCCCGACACGGTGCGGAACACGATCGAGCCCTCGGACATCCGGAAGTTCACCGGCAGCACGGTCAGGCCGTAGCGGCCCTCGAAGGCGATCCGGCCCACTCCCCCGGGCCGGAGCAGGTGCAGGCACTCGTTCTCGTCGAGCACCTCCAGCGTGGCGTGGGCCGCGGTCGGGCCTGTCCCCAGCGGGATCCCGGCCACCTCGCCGAGCAGCTCCTCCACGGTCGTCTCCAGCGCCACGGCCAGGCGGGCCAGGGCCTCGCGCACCGAGATGCCGGACTGGTCCTCCAGGTAGGCGACGTAGCCGACCGCCACGCCCGACCTGTCCGCCAGGTCCTGCCTGCTCAGGTTCAGCGACTCGCGGCGTTCGGCTATCCGGCGGCCCAGACGTTCCATCGTGGTCACTTGCTCAGACATACGTGGTGCCCTACCCCGGATCTCCCCACCTCCCGGTGGTGTATCCGGCAGAAATGGTTTAAGTGATGCCCCGTGTGCCATATGGACCATGGAACGGAATCCGGAGGGACGTGATCATGGTGCAGAGAGCTCGCGTCGTCGTCGTGGGGGCCGGCTTCGCCGGGCTGTCCGCGACACGGGAGCTGGCCAAGGGCGGCGCGCTGGTCACGCTCGTGGACCGGAATCCGTACTCGACCTTCCAGCCCCTGCTCTACCAGGTGGCCACGGCGGGGATGGGCACGTCCGACGTCTCCTACCCGATCCGTACGTTCTCCGCGAAGTGGCCGAACGTCCGCGCCCACCGGGCCGCGCTGAGCAAGGTGCACCCCGGCGAGAAGCGGGTGGAGTTCGAGGACGGCTCCGCACTCGACTACGACTACCTGGTGATCGCCACCGGCGTCACCACCAACTGGATCGGCGTGGGCGGCGCCGCCGAGAACGCGCTGCCGATCTACTCGCTGCACGACGCGGCCGACCTGCGGCGACGCCTCCAGCACTACCTGGAGGACACCGCGGCGGGCCGGCGCGAGAGCGCCCACGTCGTGATCGTGGGCGGGGGCGCGACCGGCGTGGAGACCGCGGGCACGCTGGCCGAGTTGCGCCGCCGTACGATCCCGCTGACGCACCCCGAGATCCGGCCGGACCAGACGAGCGTCACCCTGGTCGAGCGGTTCGACTACGTGCTGGCGCCGTACAAGCCGCGGCTGCGGGACGCGGCGGCCGCGGCGCTGCGCAGGAGAGGGGTGCGTATGCGCCTGGGAGCCACGGTGGCGGGCGTGGAGCCGGACGCGGTCGTCCTGGACGACGGGACGCGCCTGCCGAGCGACGTCACCGTCTGGGCCCTCGGCGTGACCGCGCCCAAGCAAGTGGCCGACTGGGGGCTGCCGCAGGGCAAGGGCGGCCGGATCACGCTCACCGAGGCGCTCAACGTGCCCGGCCATCCGGAGATCTTCGTCGCCGGGGACCTGGCCGGGCAGCCGAACGCGCTGCCCCAGCTCGCCCAGCCGGCCATCCAGATGGGCAAGCACGTGGGCCGGCAGATCCTCGCCGCCGCGCACGGACGGCCGCTCAGCGCCTTCTCCTACCGCGACCCGGGGATCATGGCCACCGTCGGCAAGGCGGAGGCCGTGCTCCAGCTCGCGAACGGGCTGACCATGCGCGGCCTGCCCGCCTGGCTGGCCTGGATCTTCGTGCACGTGGCCTACCTGCTGGGCGGGCGCAACCGGGTCAGCGTGCTGCTGAACTTCTTCTGGCGCTACGGCGGCCCGCGCCGCAGCGCCACCAGCATCGCCTCACCGGACTGAGCCGCCGCGTCGTAGGTGTGCGTACGGGCGCTCAGAGCGCGGCGGACAGTGCGTTCAGGCCGTGTTCGAGGTCGGCCTCGGGGATGTTCAGCGCCGGGCGCAGGCGTACGGATCGGGGCCCGCAGGGCAGCGCCAGCACGCCGTGCTCCTCCCTGAGCCGGGTCACGAAGCCGTCGCGGGCGGCCTGGTCGGGCAGGTCGAAGGCGCACATGAGCCCCCTGCCGCGCACGCCCGAGACCGTGTCGGGGTGCTCGGCCTCCAGCTTGGTGAGCCGTTCGAGCAGCTCGCCGCCGAGCGTGCCGGCGCGGGCGATCAGGCCCTCACGCTCGACGATCTCCAGGATGCCGCGGCTGCGGACCATGTCCACCAGGCCGCCGCCCCACGTGGAGTTGATCCGGCCGCTGAGCTGGAAGACGTTGTCGGCCACCAGGTCCACCCTGCGGCCGGCCATGATCCCGCCCACCTGCACCTTCTTGGCGAAGGCCACCACGTCGGGGGCCAGGCCGAGCTGCTGGTAGGCCCAGGGCGTGCCGGTGGTGCCGCCGCCGGTCTGCACCTCGTCCAGGATGAACAGGGCGTCGTGCTCGTGGCACAGGTCCTGCATCGCGCGCAGGAACCCGGCCCGCATGTGGTTGTCGCCGCCCTCGCCCTGGATCGGCTCGGCGATGAAGCAGGCGATGTCGTGCGGGTGGCGTTCGAACGCGGCCCTGGCCTGGGCCAGCGCGCGCTCCTCGGCGGCCTCCACGTCACCGAGGTGAATGGCCGGTACGTCGATGCGCGGCCAGTCGAACTTCGGGAAGCGGTCGGTCTTGCCCGGTTCTGTGTTGGTCAGGCTCAGCGTGTAGCCGCTGCGGCCGTGGAAGGCCCGGGTCAGGTGCATGACCTTGGTGCCCAGGTCGCGGGGACGTCCGGCGGCCTCGTTGCGCCGGCTCTTCCAGTCGAAGGCGGTCTTGAGCGCGTTCTCCACGGCCAGGGCGCCGCCCTCGACGAAGAACAGGTGGGGCAGCTCCGGGTCGCCGAGCACGCGGGCGAAGGTGTCGACGAAGTCGGCCAGGTGCTCGGTGTAGATGTCGGGGTTGGCGGGCTTGTTACGCGCCACCTGGCCGAGCAGGGCGGCGAAGTCGGGGTCGAAGGGCGGGTTCACACCGAGCGGGGCCGAGGCGAAGAAGGTGTAGAAGTCCAGGTAGCGACGGCCGTTGCGGGCGTCGACCAGCCAGGAGCCGCGGCTGAGTTCGAGATCGAGGACGAGACGGTAACCATCGACGAGCAGGTGGCGGGCAAGGCGGGTGTGTACGTCCATGCCTTCTCCAAGATCGTTGGACAAGCCGGAGGTTCCTCATGAGAAAGACCGGCATATCCGTAAAATTTATGGTAGTCATGCCCTCGGAGTGAAGTTCTTCACACGAAGTGACAGAACAATCATGGCGATTCCGTACAGGATGGCGAAGATGCCGATGAGCCAGACGAGGCTCAGCATTCCGGCGCCGGGCCAGATGAGGAGCAGGATGCCGAAGATGACCGAGAGGATGCCGCCCACGATGAGCATCCATTCGTTGTCGATGACCTTGCGGAGTTGGATGCCGGCCACGATCTCGGAGACACCGGAGAAGATGGCCCAGAAGGCGATGAGGTAGAGCAGGGCGAGCGAGGTGATCCCCGGCCAGACGAAGGCCGCGATACCCGCCAGGATGCTGATGACGCCGGAGAAGATCAGCCAGCCCCGCGACCGTGTCTCGTGCCGGAACGCGGCGAACAGGGCGAAGACGCCGGAGACGATGGCGTACGCGCCGAAGAAGATCACCAGTACCAGCAGCGTGATCCCGGGCCAGATCAACGCCAGCACGCCGAAGATGATCGCGGCGATACCGCGTACGAGCAGCAGCCACCACGAACGCGAAATTTCCTGCATACTCGTCTGCTTTCCGTGATCCACGCGAAAACAGACCAGCATTGAGTCAAATGTCGGCCTATATGTGGGAGTAGACCACGATCGACACCGCTATGTACTGCACCAGGTACGCGGCCACCGTGAAAGCGTGGAAGACCTCGTGGAAGCCGAACCAGCGCGGAGAAGGATCGGGGCGGCGCAGACCGTAGACGACGGCCCCGGCCGTGTAGAACACCCCGCCCACCGCCACGAGCACGACGGCGGCCACCCCCGCCCCCTGGAGCAGCTGCGGCATCACGAAGATCGCGGTCCAGCCCAGCGCCAGATACAGGACGGTGTAGAGCCAGCGCGGCGCACCCATCCAGAACACCCGGAACAACACCCCGGACAGCGCGCCGCCCCAGACGACGGAGAGCACGGCGATCCTGGCCGCGCCGTCGAGGGCCAGCAGCGCGAACGGCGTGTAGGTGCCGGCGATGATCAGATAGATGTTGGCGTGGTCGAACCGGCGCAACACCTCGGCCAGGCGCGGCCCCAGCGTGCCCCGATGGTAGGTGGCCGAGATGCCGAACAGCAGCCCCGAGGTGATGGCGTAGACGCTGGCCGCCAGCCGGGCCTGAAGGGTCGGGCCGAGCGCCACGAGCACGAACCCGGCCACCAGCGTCACGGGCAGCGCCCCGGTGTGCAACCAGCCACGCAGCCTCGGCTTCACGGTGATGGTCGTCATGCAACCTACGGTACCGTAGGTTACGGATTGAGCCAGAGTGCGCCTGGTCACAGTCCGTTGAGGAAACGCACCGCGATCGGCACCGCGGCCGAGCGGCCCGATCCCCCGTTCCGGACGAACACGCAGAAGGCCAGGTCGTCGCGGTAGCCGATGAACCAGCCGTGCGACGTCCGCCCCTCCACCTCCGCGGTCCCCGTCTTGCCCGCCACACCCGCCGGCAGCCCCGACCCGCTCGCCGTACCGTGGTCCACGACCGCGGCCATCATCTCCCGCAGCGCGCCGACGACCCCCTCCTCCAGCCGCACGTCCGGGAACGGCTCACCGTCCACGCGGCGGACGTCCTCCTTCGACAACAGGCGCGGCGAGCGCCAGGTGCCGCTCTGCACGGCGGCGGCCACGGTCGCCATGCAGAGCGGGGTGGCCACCACCGTGCCCTGGCCGATGACGTTCAGGGAGAACATGTCCGTGTTGTCGGTCTGCTGGATCGAACCGCACCTGCCTCCCACACCGGTCGCCATCGGCCGGTCGAACCCCCACCGCGCGGCCGTCCTGCGCAGATCCTCCATCGTCAGCCTGGTCGTCGCCTGCTCGACGAACGTGGTGTTGCAGGAGTAGGCGAAGGCGTCGGCGAAGGTGACGGTGCCGCGCTCCGCGTCGCCGTCGTTGCTGATCAGCGCCGAGAACGGCGGCGCGTACGAGGCCGGGCACCCCACCTCGTCGGCCGGGCTCATCCCCTTCTCCAGCAGCGCGGCCGCCACGATCGTCTTGAACGTGGAACCGGGCGGGAAGGCGTCGCGCACCGCGCTGAAGTTGTCCTCCAGCCGGTCGGCCAGGGCCAGGATCTCGCCCGTGCTCGGCCGGACGACCACGATCGAGGAGTTCGCCACGCCGTCCAGCGCCCGCGCGGCGGCGGCCTGGACCTGGCGCGACAGCGTGGTGCGCTCGACGTTCGCCTTCGGCAGGCGGGTCAGCAACGCCTTGTCGGGCTGTCCCGGCGACTTCGCCACCAGCTCCAGGCCGTGGTTGGCCGCGGCGAACTCGGGTTTGAGCGGGTTGAGGTAGGCGTCGGCGTAACTGTCGTTGGGGATCTTGTCGCCCTCACTGGTGACCAGCTCGGCCGCCGACGCCTCGACCTCCTCCAGTTCCAGCGTGCCGCCGTCCTTGAGCAGCGGGTGCAGCGTCTCGGGCGTCCACAACACCCGCCACGCCCGGTCCCGTACGCCCAGCCGCAGCAGGCTGTCGAACGGCCACGACCCGAGGTCGGTCAGCTCGCGCACGCCCGAGAAGCGCACCTCGGCCGACTCCTCCCCCGTGCTCCGCACCGGTCCCGGCGTGAGCTCGATCGACTTGACGTGCAGTTCCTCCGACAACGACCGGTGGCGGTCGTAGAAGTCGGCGGGCGGCCGGTCGACCAGCAGGGCCATACCCACCACGTCCCCCTTGCGCCAGGCGTCGAAGTACCCGGCGGCCGTCCGCGCGGCGCTGCCCTTGACGTGGCCGGCGGCCAGAAAGGCGAACAGTCCCGCGCCTGATATCGCGACAATCGCGATGACGAGCACAATCAGCCTTCGGCGTCGCATACGGTTCTCCCAGGGAGGGATCAGCGTGGCACGTGGACAGCGGGAACCGATGCCTGGCCTTTATCCGGTGACGTTCGGCGAGGTCGAACTTCTCCGGGACCTGGACAGGCAGGACGGCTGGGTGCTGTCCAAGGATGGCGTACCGCAGTCGTACGTTGACCTACAAGACCCGACATTTCTGGATTTCGAGTACGTCCGGCTCATGGCGGACGTCATCGACCTGCTCCGCGAAGGGCCGCTGAGCTGCGTCCACGTCGGGGGCGGCGCGTGCACGATCCCCCGCTACATCGCCGCCACCCGCCCCGGCTCCCGGCACATCGTGATCGAGCCGGACGGCCTGCTGGTGAACCTGGTACGCGAGCAGCTCGACCTGCGCTCGGTCCCCCGGCTGAAGGTCATCGTGGCCGGCGGCCGCGAGGGCACGGCCAAGGTGTGGGACGCCTCGGCCGACCTGGTCGTGCTCGACGCGTTCACGGGCGCCACGATGCCGGTTGAGCTGGCCACCGCGGAGTACATGGGCGACCTGGCACGGGTGCTGGCCCCGGACGGCACGCTGCTGATCAACCTGGCCGACGGCAAGGGCCTGGCCTTCGCCAAGCGGCTGCTGGCCACGGTGTGCGACGCGTTCCGGCACGTGGCGCTGCTGGCCGAGCCCGGGGTCATGCGGGGCCGCCGGTTCGGCAACCTGATCGTCGCGGCCTCGCGTACGGAGCTGCCGCTCGACCCGCTGACCCGGCGCGCGGCCGGCGGCCTCACCCAGGCGCGCTGCGTGCACGGCGAGGCGCTGAAGAACTTCATCGGCGGCGCGTACCCCATCAAGGACGGCGACCCCGTCCTCGCCCCGGTCCCGCCGCCCGCCGTCTTCGGCTAGCGGTCGGACGGGCCCAGGTAGGCGAGGACGGCGGCCACCCTTCTGTGCACGTCGCCGCTGTTCTCCAGCCCGAGCTTGGTGAAGATCGCGTTCACGTTCTTCTCGACGGACGAGATCGACAGGTGCAGGGCGCGGGCGATGCCGGCGTTGGAGCGGCCGTGGGCCATCTCGCGCAGCACGTCCCGTTCCCTGGGGGTCAGCGAGTCCCCCTGGCCGCGTACCTCGCGCCTGGCCAGCAGGCCCTCGACCACCTGGGGGTCGATGACCGAGCCGCCACCGGCGACCGCCCTGATCGCGCCGAGCAGCTCTTCGAGGTCGCCCACGCGGTCCTTCAGCAGGTACGCGAACCCGGCCGTCCCGTGCTTGAACAGCTCGAAGGCGAACAGCGCGTCCGAGAACTGCGACAACACCACCACGCCGATCCCGGGATGGCCGGACCTGACGCGGTGGGCCGCGTCGATGCCTTCGAAGCCCTGCCGCCACTCGCCTCCCGGCATGCGGATGTCGGTGATCACGACCTGCGGCTCCAGCCGGCGTACGGCGTCCAGCAGCTCGTCGGCGTCGCCGACCGCGCCGACGACCGTCACCTCGCCCGACAGCTCCAGGAGCTGCCTGGTGCCCTCGCGTACCAGGTAGTGGTCGTCGGCCACGACCGCACGGATCGGCTCAGGCATCGGCGGGCACCCAGGCGTGCATGCGTGTCCCCTTTCCGGGCTCGCTGTCGAGTTCCAGGCCGCCGCCCAGCGCGTCGAGGCGGTCGGCGAGCGTGGCCAGGCCCCGGCGGCCGGTGGTGTCCGGGGTGAAGCCCGCGCCGTCGTCGGCGACCGTGGCCCGTACGCGGCCGGGGACCAGGGTCAGGCGTACCTCGATCCGGGTGGCGGCGGCGTGCTTGAGCGCGTTCGCGACGGCCTCGCTGACGGTGAAGTACATCGCGCCCTCGATCTCGTCCGTGAAGCGGCGGGCCCGCAGCCCGGGGTCGGAGACGACCTTCGTGGGCACGGGCAGTCCCGAGCAGCGTTCCTCGACGGCCTCCACCAGGCCGCCCTGGCTGAGCGCCGACGGGTGGATGCCGGCGGCCAGTTCGCGCAGGTCGGCGAGGGTCTGGCGGGCCTGTTCGCGCAGGCGGCCCAGCGTCTCGGGACCGGCGCCGGCGACGCGGGCCAGCTCCAGGCCGGCGATGAGGGCGACGAGCTGCTGCTGCACGCCGTCGTGGATGTTGCGTTCGATCCGCCGCCGCTCGGCCTCCTGGGCGTTGACCAGGCGGGCCACCAGCCCGGCGCTCTGGATCGCGAGCCCGGCGGGCACGGCCAGCGCCTCCAGGACCCGCCGGTCCTCGCGGTCGTACCGGCCGGCCCTGCGCGGGCCGAGTTCGATGTGGCCGAGTCCGCCGCGTACCGGCACGGTGAGCGCCGCCCGGCCCTCCTCCTCGCCCGCGGCCATCCGGGTGCCGTCGGCCAGCGCCACGGCCGCCCACCGGGCCTCCAGCCCGTCGCGTACGGCCGCGGCGAGCCGTCCGAGCTGCTCGACCGGCTCGGGCGTGGCTGCGAGGGCGGTACTCAGCCCGGACAGCACCTCGTC
The DNA here is from genome assembly GCF_014648435.1 of Nonomuraea spiralis. GTDB lineage: Bacteria > Actinomycetota > Actinomycetes > Streptosporangiales > Streptosporangiaceae > Nonomuraea > Nonomuraea spiralis. The sequence continues at coordinate 464,329 of NZ_BMRC01000003.1, read as the reverse complement.
CACGGTGGGCCGGACGTCGAAGATCAGGTGCAGGCGGGAGCCCCGCAGGCCGAACCGGATGTCGAGCAGCCGGTGCCGGACGATCCCCACCAGGACGGCGGTCGGCAGCGGCGTCATCACCGCGAAGATGCCGAGCAGCGCGGCGCCCCACAGCCGCGCGCTCAGCACGTACAGGAGCAGCACGCCGGCGAGGAGCTGGACGGTGGTGCCGGCGACCATCCAGGCGTACTGGCCGCGTTCGGCCGCCTCGCTGCGCCGCCAGCGCACCACGAGCCCGGCCAGGACGACGGCGGCGGTCAGGAAGACGAGGAGCTGGCCCAGCGCGCTGGCCAGGGACGCCCAGATCAGGGCGGCGGACGGCTCGGCGGGCAGCTGTCCCGGCCGGGCGGGATCGGTCACGAACAGTCCGAATCCCACCGTGTGCATGGCGATCGCGATCCCGCCGATCCAGGCCACGGGCCGCCAGCGGCGGGACGGCAGGCGGCCGTCGGGGAAGAGCAGCGGGACGAAGATCCAGGTCAGGCCGTAGTACATGGCGTAGAGCGCGGACATCCAGACGACGACCGGCCCGTCGTAGTGGAACCTGATGGCCAGGCCGGTGCCCAGCGAGCCGAGGCCGAGGCAGGCCGCGGCGACCAGGAACAGCCAGCCGTAGCGCAGGTCGGGGCGGCGGACGACGAGCAGCCAGCCCAGCGCGGGCAGCACCACGCCGAGGACGGCGTAGGCCCAATCCTGCGGCGCGGCGCCCAGCCCGGACTCCATCAGCGCGCCCGCGAGGGTGCCTCCGGCCCCGATGGTCGCCAGCGATCCGGCGAGCAGCCTGGAACTCATAGACCACCATCGTCCGGAGGATCAGAAAGGGCGTCTATGAGGTTATCCGCACATTTCATACGGCTACCCTCACCTGCGAGAACGGTGGCCCGTATGGTGGGCGCGGGTCCGGCGCGCGTTGTTGGCTGGAGTCATGTCTCACCACAGGTTCCCCGTTCTGGCGACGGCCGTCCTGGCGGCGGCGGTGACCGCCTGCGCGACGCAGCCCGTCCCCGCCCTCGCGACGGTCTCGGCCGCCCCCACGTCCACCCCCGCCGCCCGCGCGGCCGTGGAGATCCCCGACACCCCCGCAGGCAGGCAGCTGACCTGGCTGCTGGACGCGGTCAACCGGCTGCCCATCAGCGACGCCGAGCTGGCCGGGCACTTCGCGCCCACCTTCCTCCAACACATCCCTCCGGCGCAGCTCAACCAGGCGCTGGCCGGGTTCGGCGGCATGCGGCTGGACCGGCTGGACCAGGCCCAGGAGCGGTCGCTGTCGGCCACCGTCGCGGCGGGCGGCAAGGCGTTCACCCTCGCGCTCGGCGTGGACGGGACCGGCAAGGTCGACTACATCCAGTTCACCGCCACGGCGCCGGCGAGCTGGTCGGAGCTGGACCGGCGGTTGCGTCAGGCCGCGCCGCGGGCCGGCTTCCTGGCCGCCGAGGTAACCGGCGACGGCCGCTGCCGCCCGGTCCACGCGGTGGCCGGCGAGAAGAGTTTCCCGCTGGGCTCGATGTTCAAGCTGTACGTGCTGGGCGCGGTGGCCGAGCGGATCAGGAGCGGCGCGTTCGGCTGGGACACCAAGCTCACGATCAGGCCCGAGCTGAAGAGCCTGCCGAGCGGCGAGCTCCAGGACCGTCCCGACAACAGCGAGGTGACGGTGCTGGAGGCGGCCCGGCTGATGATCTCGATCAGCGACAACACCGCCACCGACCTGCTGATCGACAAGGCCGGCCGCCGGACGGTCGAGCGGGTCATGCGCTCGTGGGGCGGCGACCGGCGCAACGTGCCGTTCCTGACGACCAGGGAGCTGTTCGTGCTCAAGGGCGCCGACTACCCCCGGCACGCCGAGCGGTACCTGTCGCTCGGCACGTCCGCCCGCCGCGCCTACCTGGACAAGGTGGTCGGCAAGGTGCCGCTGTCGAAGGTGCGGCCCTGGAGCGAGCCGCGCGACCTGGACAGGCTGGAGTGGTTCGCGACACCCGTCCAGGTCTGCCGGGCCTACAGCGGGCTGGCCGGGCTGAAGGACGCCCGCGTCGGCGAGATCCTGTCGATCGCCGACGCGGGGCTGCGGCTGGACAAGGCGCAGTGGCCCAGGGTGTGGCACAAGGGCGGCTCGGAGCCCGGCCTGCTGGCCATGAGCTTCCTCGCCCGTACGGCCGGGGGCCGGACGTACGTGATGTCCACGTCGGCCGTGAACCCGGCCGCGCCCTTCGACCAGGGGCCCGTCGCCCAGGAGTTGCTGGCGCTCACCCGGGGCGCGTTCGCGCTGGTCAAGAACTCATAGGGCGGCGTGGGCGAGGTCGATGAACAGCGCCGAGGACCAGCCGAAGCCGCTCGTGGCCCGGCCCGCCCGCCGCCCCGTGAGGGGGTTCCAGTACTCGTAGAGGCCGCCGCCGTCGCGCACCATGGCCAGGGTGCGCGCGGCGAGCTCGCCGGCGACCTCGGGGTGGCCCGAGCGGCGCAGGCCGTCGATCAGCAGGTAGTTGACGTTGAGCCAGACCGGGCCGCGCCACATGGCGTCGGGGTCGAAGCGCGGGTCGTCGAAGGCCACCGTGGGGACCGGGCGTTCGGCCCAGAAGGCGGGCGAGGTCAGGTCCTGGACCAGCCGGTCGGCGATCTCGGCCGGGAGGCGGCCGGTGAGCAGCGGCATGAGGTCGAGCGGGGTGCGCACGTCGGCCTCGCCCGCTCCGGCGACCTTGGTGACGAAGCGGTGGCCGTTCCAGCGGCGTTCGACCATGCGGTCCACGAGCGCCTGCGCCCTGGCCCGCCATTCGCCGTCGTCCGCGCCCAGGGCGGCGGCGATGTCGCCCAGGCGGTCGTACTGGAGCGCCAGGTAGGAGTTCAGGTCCGGGGGCTCGGCGCGGGGGCCGTGGTCCCAGATGGGGCTGTCGTCCAGCCCGGACGAGTACGGGTGCAGGTACTCGGCCAGCCCGTCGCCGTCGGGGTCGGAGTGGGTGAACCACCACTCCTGCGACCGGACCAGCGGCTCGTAGACCTCGGCCAGGAAGGCGGGGTCCGGGTCCACCTCGTGGATCTTCCACACGGCCCACGCGGTGAGCGGCGGCTTGGTCACGGGTACGACGTGCCGGATCGGCTCGCCGCCGACGTGCTGGGCGAGCCTGGCCAGGTCGGAGCGGGGCAGGTCGGTGGTCTCCGCGAGCACGCCGTGGTCGTGCACGACGTCGGGGATCAGACCGTCGGGGCGCTGGTTGTCGAGCAGGATGCGGATCTGCTCCCTGGCCAGGGCGGGGTCGGCGTGCCGGAGGGCGATGGCGTGGAAGTAGGAGTCCCAGTTCCACAGGCCGACATATCCGTACTTGGACGGGATGAGGGATTCCCGGCCCTGGATGTCCACCAGGTTGACCGCGAGCGTCCACCACGCCTGCTCTGCGCGTTCGCGCAGTTCGGCGGGTACGGCGGGCATCCTGGCGAACCAGGCGGCCCAGCGTTCGGCGGCCTGCGCCAGCACCTTGGCGCCGTCCAGGAGGGCCGGTTCGCCGGCGAGCGTGACGCAGCCGTCGACGGACGCCTCGCCGCCGTCCCAGACGGCCCGGACGCCCTCGCCGATCGCGACGAGGGTGTCCGGGCCGGCGAAGGCGAGGGTGACGTCCCCGTCGAACTCGACCCGGTCCGGCAGCGCCCGGCGTACCCGCAGTTCGCGGGCGCCGGCGTAGAAGCGCAGGCCGGTGCGGACGGTCGTGTCGTCGAGCCGCGTCTCGTAGAGCGCGCGGGCGACGCGCAGCGAGCCGTCGTCGGCCGCCATGACGAGCAGCCGTGAGCCGCGTTCGGTGAAGGGACGTTCTCGCAGGTCCAGCACTTACTTTCCTCCAAGGCCCGAGGCGGCCATCGAGTTGATGATCTTCCGCTGGCCGATCAGGAACGCGATCAGCGTCGGCACCACGGCGATGGCCGAGGCCGCCAGGATCTGCCCGTAGTCGGTCGCGCCGTGCTGCTGGGCGAACTGGCTGAGCAGCAGCGGGACGGTGAACAGCTCCGGCGTGTTCAGGAAGATCAGCGGGAACAGGAACGAGTTCCAGGACGCCAGGAACACGATGATGCCGAGCGCGCCGAGCCCCGGCCGGATGTTGGGCAGGACGATGCTCCAGAAGCACCGCCACCGGCCCGCGCCGTCGATCCTGGCCGCCTCCTCCAGCTCGATCGGCACCGCCCTGATGAACTGGCGCAGCAGGAACACCGCGAACGGGTTCGCCACGGACGGGATGATCAGCGACAGGTGCGAGTCGATCCAGCCGAAATTGGCCAGCATCAGGTAGAGCGGCACGATGGTCACCTGCGAGGGCACCATCTGCGTGGCCAGGAACACCACGAACAGCACGCCCGAGCCCCTGAACCTGATCCGGGCGAAGGCGTAGGCGGCCATGGCCGAGGTGAGCAGGGTGAGCGCCACGTTCAGCGCGGCGATGTAGAAGCTGTTCCAGTACGCCAGCCCGAACGGCATGGTCGACAGCGCGTCGGGATAGTTCTGCCAGGTCCAGGGGGTCGGCAGCCACGCGGTCGGATCGTTGATCATCTGCCGCACGCCCTTGGCGGAGGTGAGCAACATCCACACGAAGGGGAACAACATCAGCAGCCCGCCGACCGTGAGCGCGGCGTGCAGACCGATCTGCCGTGATCTCATGCGTACCGCCTCACGAGTCGTAGTGGACGAAGCGCTTCTGCGCGGCGAACTGGACCAGTGTCACGAGCAGCGTGAGCACCAGCAGGATCAGGGCGGCCGCGCTGCTCGGGCCGAACTCGAACTTCTTGAACCCCAGGTCGTAGATGTGGTACACGATCGTGCGCGCGCCCTCGTTGTCCTTGGGATCCACCAGTACGTAGATCTGGTCGAACGCCTGGAACGAGCTGATCACCGCGACCACGGACGAGAAGAAGATCGTGGGCGACAGCAGCGGCAGCGTGACCGACCGGAAGATCCGGAACGGACCCGCGCCGTCGATCCGGGCGGCCTCGACGACCTGCGGCGGGATCGTCTGCAGCCCGGCCATGAAGATGACCACGTTGAGGCCGAGCGAGGACCAGATCGTCACGACGGCGATCGCCACGATGACCCAGCCGGGGCTGAGCAGCCAGTCGGGGCCGCCGATGCCGAACCAGTTCCGGAGCGAGGTGTTCAGCACGCCGTTCTCGTCGCCGGCCAGGATGACCTGCCACATCAGGGCGACGGCCACCGAGCTGGTGACGACCGGCATGAAGTAGACGACCCGGTAGAAGTTGCTGCCCTTGATGTTGTTCAGGGCGACCGCGATCAGCACCGCGAGGGCGAGCCCGAAGGGCACGGTCAGCAGCGCCAGCTTGATCGTGTTCCACACCGCGCGGCCGAACAGCGGGTCGGTGAGCTGGTCGGCGAAGTTGGACAGCCCGGCCCACGACTTCTCCCCGAGCCCGTCCCAGTTCATGAAGGCCAGCACCACGGAGAACCCGAGCGGGATGACCAGGAACACCACCAGCAGGCCGACCTGCGGCGCGAGGAACAGCGTGGCCCACCAGCCGTCCCGGTCGCGCAGCTTCTTGGCGGGCCGCGCGGCGGTCTTGCCGCGCGGCCCGGCGAGCACTGCCATCGGCTAGCCCAGCTTGCCGTCGACGAGGGACTGCAGCTCGGTCATGCCCTGCTCGAAGCCGAGCTTGCCCTGCCAGACCTTCATCAGGTGCTCGTTGATCGAGGCGGTCAGGCCGGGCACCGCGACCTCTTCGGGGTAGTTCGCGAAGCCGGTGTCACGCACGTCGAGGAACGTCTGGGCGTGCGCCGGGTAGTTGCCGGCCAGCACGATCTGCTCGGCGCCCTTGATCGACGGCACCGCGCCGCCGTCCTTGAGCCGCAGCGCCTGGCCCTCCTTGCTGACGAACTCCGTCAGGAAGGTGAAGGCCTCCTTGGCCTGCTTGGTGCCCTTGTTCAGCGACAGGTACGAGGCCGCCACCGCCCCGGGCATCGGCTCGCCGCTCTCGGACGGGAACGGGACGATGTCGTAGTTGTCCAGCTCGCCGCCCTTCTTGACGATGTCGATCACCCAGCGGCCGCCGGCGTAGAAGCCGACCTTGTGCTTGATGAACTGGGTGTTCCCGCTGTTGCTCGCGGGCTGCAGGTCCGCGCTCAGGAACGTCTTGTCCTGGTAGCCCTTGGCCAGGGTCTCCAGCGCCTTGCGGGACTTGGGGTCGGTGGTGGCGACGAACTTGCCGCCGTCCCAGACCTTGCCGCCGAAGCCGCTGACGACCGAGTACGTGGAGCCGTACCAGTTCCAGTAGACGGACCCGCCCAGGCCCGCGGCCTTGAGCTTGGCGTTCATGTCCAGGTACTTGGCCATGGTCCACTGCTTGGACGCGTTGAGGGTGGCCGGGTCCTCGGTGATGCCGGCGGCCTTCAGGGCCTTCTTGTCGTACCAGAGGACCTCGGGGTTGGTGTCGTTCGGGACGCCGTAGATCTGGCCGTCCTTCTTGGCGCCGCCGTAAATGCCGTCGTAGAAGTCCTCGGGCTTGCTCTTGGAGTCGGCGCCCGCGAGCTGGTCGTTGAGCGGCGAGACGACCCCGGCGGAGACGAACTTGCCGATGTTGTCGTCGCCCACGAAGAACACGTCGGGAGCCGTGCCGCTGGTGAGCTGGGCCAGCAGTTTGGGGTGGTAGTCCTCGTACTTGGCGACGGACTCCAGCTTGAGCTTGATGTTCGGGTGACGCTGCTCGAAGTCCTTGGTGAAGGACTCGTAGAGCTTGACGTCCTCGGCCGATCCCCACGTGGACCAGCGGATGGTGACCTGCCCTGCGGCGGCGTTCCCGCTCACGCCTGGAACGTTCCCTCCACCGCCGCTGCAGGCGGTGGCGGCGGTGGCGAGCAGACCCAGTACGGCCAGCGCACGCTTCATGATGGGCTCCTTCGGGGGGGTGGTGCTGTTGAGGGCTACGCGAGCCCGCCGCCGTCGACGACGAGCGCGGAACCGGTGACGTAACTGGCGGCGTCGCTCGCCAGGAAGAGGACGGCCTGGGCGATCTCCTCGGGGCTGCCCGAGCGGCCCATCGGCCGGTCGGCGGCGTCGGCCTCGAAGGCGGCCCAGTCCTCGTTGAGCTGGCGGGCCTCGTCCCGCAGCATGGGCGTGTTCGTGTCGCCGGGGTTGACGGAGTTCACCCGGATCCCGGCCTTGGCGTGGTCGATCGCCAGCGCCCTGGTCATGTTGACGACGGCCGCCTTGGAGGCGCAGTAGGAGATCGCGTTCCCACCGCCCTTGAGGCCCCAGCCGGAGCCCGTGTTGACGATCGAGCCGCCCTCGGTCATGAGCGGGACGGCGTGCTTGCACATCAGGAACACCGAGCGCACGTTGACCGCCATCACCCGGTCCCACTCGTCGGCGTCGAGGTCGAGGACGGTGGTGCGGCGGATGATGCCCGCGTTGTTGAACAGCACGTGCAGGCCGCCGTAGGTGTCCACGGCCGTGCGGACGATGCGCCGGCAGTCCTCCTCAGCGGACACGTCCCCCTGGACGGCGACCGCGGCCGCCCCCGACGCCACGATCTGCTTGGCCGTCTCCTCGGCCCCCGCGCCGTCGATGTCGGCGACGACGACCTGGGCGCCCGCCTCGGCGAAGAGCAACGCCGTCGCGCGACCGATGCCGGAGGCACCGCCGGTGACGATCGCGACCTTGCCATCGAGCCTGTTCATCCGTAGAACTCCTCACTTGCCGCACAAATGCGATAAATCGTGCTTTCGCGGTATCCGGTGATCACTCGTACGTGCCCGGCCAGCTTCCGGTCCAGTTCCTGGTCACCGCTGTCGGCCAGCAGCGGCCGCCCTCCGAGCCCGGCCAGCTTCTGCTGCGTCGCCAGCACGACCAGCCCGTCCCCACCCCCGGAGACACTGCTGGGAACGCCGCCGGAGACACCGCCGAGCACCTCGTCGAGCACCCGGGGGGAGACCTGCTGGTTGCCGCGTCCGAGCACGAAGCCCTGGCCGCCGATCACCGACAGCACGAGGACCGCCTCCCGGCCGCGTACCAGCTCGAACAGCTCCCCCTCGGTCACGTCGGCGGCCACCAGGTCGGCGCCGCCCGTACGGGCCTCGACCACGTCCACGCCGAGCAGCGTGGTGGCGAGCCCGAGCTCCCTGCCCACGGCCGCCGTGGTGGCGCCGGGGCCGAGCACGTAGCGCACCCCCGGCCGCAGCCGGGCCGCGATCTCCCGGGCGATGCCCTCGACCGTGGCCGGAGCCGCGTCCGAGGAGCCCGCCTTACGTCCCGACAAGGCCGCGCGACCTGCCGGGACGCGCAGGCTACCGTAGAGCCGGGGGCTGACGAGCCCGCGCCGGTAGCGCTCCTCGTCCAGGTCCACGACCTCGGCCTCGGCCGTCCCGGGCCGGGTCAGGAAGTCCGCGGCCACGAACCCGGCGGTGGCCGGGCTGAGCGCGAAGCACCCCGAGTACACCTTGACCCCCGCCGGGATCCCCAGCACGGGCGGCGCCGCCGCGCCGAGCTCCCGCACGGCGTCGAGCACGTCGCGGGCCGTGCCGTCGCCGCCGGCGAACAGCAGCAGGTCCACGTCCGCGAGCGCCGTGACGGCCGCGCGGGTGTCCGCCGCGGTGGTCACGTCCTGGCCGCCGGAGGGCACCAGCTCGTACGGGACCGCGGCGGCGCGGGCACTGTCCTCGCCCATGGCCCCCGCCACGGTCACCAGCCGGAGGCCGGGACGGCGGGCGAGCAGCGTGGCGACGGCCTGCGCGGCCCGCCGCCCGGCCTTGGGCTCGGCGCCCCTGGCCAGCGCGGCCCGCTGTACGCCGGCCCCGTCGCTGCCCTTGAGCCCCACGGCCCCGCCCAGCCCCGCGACCGGGTTGACGACCAACCCGACCACGCCGTTCCCTCCGGAGGCCATGGGTCAGCCGCCCGCGGACAGGTGCTTGCGCACGTAGGCGCGCCAGGTCGGCGCCCACTGCTTGGGGTCGTCCAGCGGCGTCGGGTCGATCTTGTGGATCGTCTGGTTGTACGGCGCGCCCTTGACGAACTCCGGATCCCGCCGCGCCTCCGAGGCGACGTGCTCCAGGATCGCCGCGTACTCGTCCAGGTCCTCCCGCGAGTACGACTCCGTCGGCTCCAGCGTGAACGGCTCGGGCACCAGGTACGGGTGGTGGCTGGTCCAGTAGTGGACCCCGAAGTCGGCGGCGCGCACGCCGATCTCCTCCGAGTGCACCCCCGTCTCCTCCGACAGCTCCTGCCAGGAGTAGCGGACCTGCTCGATCCTGCGCTGATCCCACGGCGCCGAGGCCCCGGGGATCTGCAACACCTTGTGCATCAGGTAGTTGTTGTTCAGCACGGCCGTCTCGGCCACCTCGCGCAGCCCCTCCGCGCCCAGGGCCATGATCCAGGCGTAGGCGCGCACGATGTTCGGGGTGACGCCGAGGAACGGCCGGATCTTGCCGACGGTCTGCGCAGGCGTCTCCAGCCCGTACGAGCTGCCGTCGAACGACACCACCGGCCCCGGCAGGAACGGCTCCAGGTCAGGCGAGACGCCGCAGGCGCCGGCCGCCGGGCCGCCGCAGGCGTGCGGCGTGGAGAACGTCTTGTGCAGGTTGAAGTGGCACAGGTCGAACCCGGCGTCGCGGGCCCTGGTGATGCCGAGGATGCCGTTGGCGTTGGCCTGGTCGTAGCAGGCCAGGCCGCCGACCTCGTGCACCAGGTCCACGAACTCCTTGATCCGGGAGTTGTAGATGCCGGTGTCCTCGGGGTTGGTGATCATCAGGGCGGCCGTGCGGGGGCCGACGGCGGCACGCAGGGCCTCGAGGTCGGGCAGGCCGTTGGCGTCCGGCATGAGGGTGATGACCTCGTACCCGGCGGTCTTGGCGCAGGCCGCGTTCGACGGGTGCGAGAACATCGTGGTGATGACCTGGTCCCGGTGCCCCTCGCCGCGGGCGGCGTGGTAGGCCCTGATCATGGCGATGTTGGCGTAGATGGCCGCCGAGCCCGAGCCGGGCTGGAGCGACACACGCGACATGCCGGAGATCTCGGCCAGCATGCGCTCCATCCGCCAGTAGATCTCCAGCACGCCCTGCACGGTCTCCTCGTGCTGCAGCGGGTGCAGCTCGGCGATCGCGTTCGCGAACTGGTCGTTGACCTTGGGGCTGTACTTCATCGTGCAGGTGCCCTGGCCGACGTCGATGTTGAGGTCGACGCCCAGGTTCTCCTGCGACAGCCGCAGGTAGTGGCGCAGCACGTGGAGCTGCGACATCTCCGGCAGCGCGGGCGGGGTGGCCCGTCCGACGCCCGCGGGCAGCTCGACCTTCTCCGCGCCCGGCTCGGGCACGGCCATGCCGCGGCGGCCGGGGCTGGACAGCTCGAAGATGATCGGCTCGTCCCAGCGTGCCTGGTGGAAGCGGCGCAGCGGCGGCTTGGGCGCCACCGGCAGCTCCGCGAAGGACTCGGCTCCGTGACCGCTCATGCCTGCACAACCTCCTGTACGGCTGCCGCGAGCCGGTCGATGTCGTCGATGGTGTGGCGTTCGGTCACGCAGACCAGCACCGTGCGCTCGTCCAGCTGGACCCCGCCGTAGATGCCGCGCTCGCGCAGCCGGGCCAGCAGCGCCGCCGCGTCGGGCACCTCGATCGCGAACTCGCGGAAGTGCACCGCGCCCTCGTGCCGGACGGTGACCGACCCGGCCAGGGCGTTCATGGCGTAACGGGTACGGGCCAGGACGGTCTCGCCCAGGTCCTTCATGCCCTGCGGGCCCATGAGCGCGAGATAGACCCCGGCCGTGATGCCCCACAGGGCGGCGGCGGTGCCCACCCATTCCTTGCCCTCCTCGCGCACGGCGAAGGAGGTGCGGTCGTAGAAGACGTCGCCGAAGCCGTACTCGCCGGGGACCTTCGTCGGCGCGATGCCGAACAGGCGCGAGGGGAACTCGGCGACCAGCGGCTCGTGGTCCTGGGTGGCGATGTAGCCGGCGTGGCCGCCGCCGTAGTTCTGGTGGATGCCGAGCGACTGGATGTCGCCGCAGACGATGTCGGCGCCGTAGGAGGCGGGCGGGGCCAGGACGCCCAGGGAGATGGGGTCGGCGCTGACGACCAGCAGCGCGCCGTGGGCGTGGGCGAGGTCGGCCAGCTCGCGGCCGCGGGTCTCGACGACGCCGTAGACGTTCGGGGTCTCCAGGTAGATCGCGGCGTAGGAGTCGTCGAGCGTGATCTCCCCCATCTGCCCGTCGGCGGCCACGGGGGCGAGCTCGACGGTGATGTCGGGGGCCAGGAAGTCGTGCAGCTTGCTCAGCTTGTCGGCGCTCACCGCGCCGGTGACCAGCACCTTCGACCGCTTGGTGTAGCGGCAGGCCATGCGCAGGGCGGTGCCGGAGGCCTGGAAGCCGTCGTAGGTGGGGACGTTGACGACGTCCATCTCCAGCAGCTCGCCCATCATGCTGACGTACTCGAACAGGGCCTGGAAGCGGCCGTGGTCCTCGTACGGCTCGCCCGCGTACGCGGTCAGGAACTCGCTCCTGGAGTTGACCTCGTCGCAGACGGCGGGCACGTGGTGCGGGTAGCAGCCGTGGCCGAGGAAGCTGAGCGCCTCCTCGGTGTCGGTGTTCCGGTCGAACAGCCCCTTCATGTGGCGCACCAGGTCGCGCTCGGCGGTGAACGGCGCCGGCAGGTCGAGCGGCCGGTCGAGCCGCAGCTCGGCGGGGATGTCGGCGTAGAACTCATCGACGCTCGACGCGCCGACCGCCGCGAGCATCTCGGCTCGCACGCCCGGCTCGGCGTTGGGTATGTACGGGTGCGTCACTTCTCTCCTTCGATCCTGAGCACGACGGCGTCGCGAGGGGCCAGCTCGATGCCGCCCCGCAGTTCGGCCCCGGTGAGCAGGTCCGTCCCGGCGTACGGGAGCGTGACCTGCCGCGGAGCGGTGGTGTGGTTGAGGAGGAACAGGTGGCCGCCCCTCCTGACGGCCTCGACGCCCTCCGGCACGTCGACGCGCTCGATGCCGTCCAGCAGCGGCTCCAGCACCGGCGTCACGTCGTCGAGCACGCAGCCGACGTAGGTGACCGGGCCCTTGCGGGTGACGGCGGGCAGGCCGTCCAGGTCGCCGCCCTCGAACAGGGCGACGGGCTCGGCGCCCTCCAGCCTGATCCACTCGGCCCAGGTGCGGGCCTCGCCCAGGCCGGTCCGCTGGACCTGCCCGTCGGCGAGCGGCCAGAACTCCTCCACGGCGATGCCGAGCAGCCCGGCCAGCGGACCGGGCGCGCCGCCGGGGTGCACCCGGTCGCTCTCGTCCACCACGCCGCTGAACGGCCCCACGACGAGCCTGCCCTCGTACGCCTCCAGCGCCGCGGCCTGCTCGGCGGTGCACATGTAGAGGTTCGGGGCGATGACCAGCTCGTACGACGACAGGTCGCGGCCGGGCGGCGCCAGGTCCACGGCGATGCCCCTGGCGTGCAGCGGGGCGTACCAGGACAGGAGCAGTTCCTTGAGCTTGAGCCGGTTGGACGGCATGGACTCCGGGGCCTCCAGGGCCCACCAGCTCGGCCAGTCGAGCAGCAGCGCGACCTGGGCGCGGGTCCGCGTCCCCGCCACCTCCGACAGGTTGCGGAGGTCGCCGCCGAGCGCCAGGGTGTCCCGCCAGCCGCGGGTCCGCGTCCCGCCGTGCGGGAGCATGGCCGAGTGGAACTTCTCGGGGCCGTACCTGGCCTGCCGCCACTGGAAGAACATCACGCCGTCGGAGCCGTGGGCGAGTGCCTGGAGGCTGTGCAGGCGCATCATGCCCGGCGGCTTGGGGACGTTCACCTCGCGCCAGGACACCGCGGACGGCGCCGACTCCAGCAGCAGCCAGGGGCCCTGCCGGAGCGAGCGCATGAGGTCGTAGCTGAGCGCCACCTGCACGTGGGAGCCGGGGTCGGCGGGGTCGGGGTAGGCGTCGTCGCTGACCAGGTCCTCGGCGGCGGCCCACTTCCAGTAGTCGAGGCCGTGCAGGATGCTCATGAAGTTCGTGGTGACGGGGACGCCCGGGGTGACCGCGCGCAGCGCCGCCTTCTCGGCCAGGAACAGCTCCAGGAGCGCGTCGCTGCAGAAGCGCCGCCAGTCGAGCACCTGGGCGGGGTTGACCGGGCCGGGCGCCGTCCTCGGGGGCTCGACCTGGTGGAAGCCGGTGTAGTGCTGGCCCCAGCAGGAGGTGCCCCAGGCGTCGTTGAGGCCGTCCACGGTCGCGTACCGCGCTTCCAGCCAGCGGCGGAAGTGGCGGGCGGACTCCGGGCAGAAACATTCGAGTGTGTGGTCGGCGTACTCGTTGCCGATGTGCCACATGGCCAGCGCGGGGTGCTCGCCGTAGCGCTCGGCCATCACGGTGGCCAGCCGTACGGCGTGCTCGCGGTAGACCGGCGAGCTCGGGCAGTAGCCCTGCCGGGAGCCGAACTCCAGGCGCACGCCGTCGGCGTTGACCGGCATCATCTCGGGGTGCTCGCGCACCAGCCACGGCGGCGGCGTCGCGGTCGCGGTGGCCAGGTCGGCGGCGATGCCGTGCTCGTGCAGCAGGTCCAGCACCCGGTCAAGCCACCCGAAGTCGTACGAACCGCGCTCGGGCTCCAGGCGTGACCAGGAGAACACCGCGACGGTCGCCATGTTGACCCCGGCCTCGGCCATGAGCCGCGCGTCCTCGGCCCACACCTCCTCCGGCCACTGCTCCGGGTTGTAGTCCCCGCCGAACAGCAGCCCCGGTATCCGGGTCAGCCCCACTCGAACTCCTCGATCATGCAATGTAATATTTTGTATGCCGAATTCATAGTGCAGTATTTTGCATCACGTCAAGGGTTAAGATTCGGTTGTCCTGAACGAGAGGGAGTTGCCATGCCGATCGAGCGGCGACCGTTGCGCGAGCAGATCAGGGAAGAGCTGCTGAGCAGGCTTGATCGAGGCGACTTCGCCGCCGGGACCGACATAAACGAGGCGTCCCTCGCCGCCGATCTGGGCGTCAGCCGCACTCCCCTGCGCGAGGCGCTGATCACCCTGGCGGGCGAGGGCGTGCTGGAGAGCAACCAGGGGCGCGGCTTCCGGTTCGCCCCGGTGAGCAGGCGGGAGTTCAGGGAGCTGTGCGAGATCGTCGCCGCCCTGGAGGCGCTGGCCCTCGACTGCTCCGACCCGGCCCACCTGCGTTCCATCGCCCCCGACCTGGTGAAGCTGGCCCAGGACTTCCCCGACAACGTGGCCGAGCAGCAGATCATCGAGCGTCACGACGACGAGTGGCACGACCTGCTGCTCAGCGGCTGCCGCAACGAGCGCCTGCTCGACCTCATCACCAGCGTCAAGGCCGGCATGCGCCGCTACGCGCACCTGATCGCCGGTGACGACGCCCCCCTGGAACGCGAGGCCGCCGAGCACCGCCGCATCGCCGATTTCCTTCAGGCGGACGACCTGCCCAACGCCACCCAGGCCCTGCGCGACAACTGGATCAACGGCATGGAACGGATGATGTCCCGCATCCCGTGACCCCTCACGGAATAGTTGAAAACTAAACTTGGTTGAGAGGGGCAGATCCGCTGGAAGGAGCGCGACATGCCCGCCGTAACCGTTGAGAACCCGCTCACCCTCCCGCGCATCCCCGAGCCGGTGGCGGGGATGCCGCAACGGAAGGTGCTCGCCGTCGAGCCTGGCGGCGATCAAGCTCGAATCACGTACATGATCGACGGCGTCATGGAGCACCTCGACTCCAACGGCGGCGGCGGCACGATCACCAACGGCGACACCCAATGGATGACCGCCGCCTCCGGCATCCTGCACAAGGAGGCGCCGCCGGAGTGGCTCGTGCAGAAGGGCGGGCTGTTCCACGGCATCCAGCTCTGGGTCAACCTGCCGGGCGCCAAGAAGATGATCGCGCCGAAGTACCAGGACATCGGGCGTTCCAGCGTCGCGCTGCTGAGCAGCCACGACGGCGGCGCGCTGGTGCGGCTCATCGCCGGCGAGCTGGCCGGGAGCACCGGTCCCGGCAGCACGCAGACGCCGATCACGCTGCTGCACGCCACCATCACCCCGGGCGCGCGGCTGACCATGCCGTGGCGCAAGGACTACAACGCCCTGGTCTACGTGCTCTCCGGACGCGGCACGGTCGGCGCCGAGCGGCGGCCGCTGCACGACGGCCAGCTCGCGGTCTTCGACGGCTTCGGCAACCGGCCGGGCCTGACCACCGTGGGCGAGACCATCACGATCGACGCCAAGGACACGCTCGACGTGATCGTGCTGGGCGGCGAGCCGATCGGGGAGCCCGTGGCGCACCACGGCCCGTTCGTCATGAACACCCGCGCCGAGCTGGTCCAGGCCTTCGAGGACTTCCAGGCCGGCCGCCTCGGCACCATTCCCGCCGAACACGCCCACTCCTGACGTCCTGCCCCGGCGAAGGCCCGTGCATCACGCACGGGCCTTCGTCTTTTCTGGTAGAAATTCATTGTGAAGGACGTACATAAATTTGAACAGGGGCCCGACGGCTCCTTCTTCGACCCACTGGCCAGGGCGGCCATGAGCGAGTTCCTCGGCGGCGGCGACACCGCCGAGTTCGAGGCCGCCGCCGCCGTACGGACGGCGTACCAGGCCGTCGAACGTATGCGCGCGCACGGCAGCGAGGGGCGCGGGCTCAGCTCGGGCGCCCTCGACGTACTGCTGCGCCTCGGCGCGGCGGGCGCCGGCGACGGCATCAGCATCGGCGAGCTGGCCCAGGCGGCCGGGGTCAGCTCGCGCAACGTCACCGGCCTGGTGGACACCCTGGAACGCGACGGCCTGGTCCGGCGGGTCCAGGACAGCCGGGACCGGCGTTCGGTGCTGGCCGTGATCACCGACGAGGGCCAGGCGTGGATCGAGGCGTTCCGCACGCCGTCCAGGATGGCGATGCGGGCCATGTTCCACGGGTTCTCAGCCGCCGACCTGACGGCGCTGCGGCACCTGTGCCTGCGGCTGGCTGACAACCAGCAGCGGCTCTCGGCACATCTGGAGGGACGATGACGAGCACCCGCGAGGTGGTCAGGGCCTACCACGAGGCCAGGTTCCGCGGCGACGTACCGGCCGCGGTGGCGCTGATCGGCGCGGAGTTCTCCTTCAGGAGCCCGTTCGTCTCCTCGGCCGACCCCACCGGACACCTGGCGGGCATCGAGAGCCTGGTGAGCGTGGTGACCGGTATCGACCTGATCAGCGAGCTGTACGGCGAGTCGGAGGCGACGCTCGTCTACGACCTGCACACCGCCACGCCCGCCGGGACACAGCGCACGGCCGAGCACTTCAAGCTCGGCCCCGACGGCCGGATCAGCGCCATCATGCTGATCTTCGACGCCGCACCCTGGCAGCCGATGGCCTCGCTGATCACGTGAGCCGATCAGGTGAGCTGGTCAGGTGAGCTGGTCAGGTGAGCGGCAGCGCGGCGGCGGTCTGGCGCCAGATCGCGCCGTCCCGCACGACCAGCGTGCCGAACGTGGTGACCCGGTTCCCGCCGACGGTCATGACCGCGTTGTAGAAGATCACGTCGTCCTCGATCCGGAGCGACGTGATCTCCTCCACGCGCGGCCCGGCCGCCAAATAAGCGGTGAACAGGTCGCGGATCTCGGCGGCGCCCCTCGCGGCCCGGTCGAACCGGACGACCACGGCGTCGTCGTGGTACTGGGCGAGCAGGGCCTCCAGCTCGCCGTCGGCGATGGCGGCGAGCTGGCGGTCGAACAGGTCCTTGGTCACGGTGTGCCTTCCGGGGAGGGGCGCAGCAGGTCGTAGGCGACCTGCGCGGCGCCGTACAGGAGGATGAGCGGCAGCGCCGCCGCGACGGGCAGCGCGGACGAGGCGAGTGTCAGCACGGCGGCGGCCAGCCGGACGGCGCCCGCCCGCCGGTCGGCCGAGCACAGGTGTTGCAGGCCCAGCACGGCGAAGACCAGGGCCGCGGGCACCCCCACGGACCAGCTCGCGCCGGACGGCTGCACGAGCGCGTGCTCGATCCCGATGCCGAACGCCACCAGCCCCAGCGACAGCGGCAGGTGCGAGTACACCCACACCTGCCCGGCCAGCTTGGTGCGCAGCACGACGGACTCGTCGACATGGGCGAAGTACAACCACCAGAAGGCCATGGCGATGGCCACCCCGGCCAGGGCGACCAGCAACACGGACGGGGTCACCTCGTGCCCCTTGAGCCCGGTGACCACGGCCGCGACCACCTCGCCGAGCACGATCACGACGAACAGCCCGAACCGCTCCGGCAGGTGCTCGCTCTGCGGCGGGAGCCTGCTCTGGTGGCGGCGGCTGAGCAGCGGCGTCGCCAGGTCGATCACCAGCGCGACGGCCCAGAACGCGTACCGCTGCGGCGGATCGACGGCGAGGGAGGCCAGCCAGACGGCCGCGGCGACGGTGAACCCGGCCGCGTAACGCACGGTCAGCGGCCTGGCCTCGGGCACGTGCCGGCCGGCCCGGACGTAGGCGACGATCAGCAGGATCCGGGCGGCGGCGTAGGAGAGCGCGAACAGGGCCGAGCGCTCCTCGATGTCGCTGACACTGGCCGCCATCGTGGCAACGGCCAGGATCTGCGGCAACGCGAGCAGACGATGGCTGACGTCGTCGGTGTCGAACCGGTTGGCGTAGAAGACGTAGCCCGCCCAGCACCACCAGACCGGTACGAACAGCCCGACGAAGGTGAGGACGCGGCCCGCGTCGGCGCCGCCGGCGAGCACGTCGGCCAGCTCCGCGACGGCGACGACGAAGACGAGGTCGTAGAGTAGCTCCAGCCAGGTGGCCCGGCGGGTCGCTTGTTCGAACAACCGTAAACGGGGCGGCTGCCACTGGCGGCTAGTCAACGCGAGACCTCCACTATGTAATTGTGTAATTATGCACGCTTTCGGCTAGTACGGCGTCAGCCCCGGCCCCCGTCGGCTAGTGCAGCGTCAGGCAGGCCACCCGCGGACCCGCCTCGCCCGCGTGGGCGCCGCTCCTCTTGGTGGCCTTGGCATGGATGACCAGCGACTTCGGCAGGGCCGCGGGGTCGAGACTCCAGGAGTGGCGGGCCGTCGAGCGGCCCGCGCCCGACCCGTCGGTGGCGACGTCGAGCCACACCTCGCTGGCCGGGTCGGCGTGGCCGGGGTCGTGCTGGTAGTGGCCGCCCGCGTCGTCGGGGTCGGTGCCGCAGGCGGCGGTGTGCAGGTGGGCGCCGTAGTGGCGGTTGGGCAGGAAACCCTCCACGACCAGCGAGGTGCGGGTCGTGCCGCCGGCGGACTCGGCGGTGAGGCTGGCCAGCGCGCCCGCCGGGGCCAGGCGGCGGTCGTAGGCGATGGCGGCGGTGTCGTCCGAACCGAACTCGCCGGCGCCGCTCAGCGCCACCGCGCCCGCGGGGCTCGGCTTGGTGACCTGCTGCAACGGCGCCGGCGGCCCGGCGCAGGCCGCCGTCGTGAGCAGGACGAGCAGGAGTGCGGGCGCGCGCATGAGGAACCCCCCGGGTGTGCTGGCGAGAGGTCACTCACTCTAATGAGTAGCCGTACGGCTACGCGACGTGTTCGGCGAATCGGCCGCCCGGCCTCACTTCAGCGCCCCGGAGCTGAGCCCCGACTGGATCTGCCGCTGGAAGATGATGTAGATGATCATCACCGGCAGGATGGTCATGCTGAGCGCGGCGAACAGGCCCGGCCAGTCCGCCTCGTAGCCGGCCCGGGTGGAGATCCTGGCGATGCCGAGGGTCAGCGGCCACTTCTCCGGCGCGCCGCCCATCAGCGCCAGGGGCAGCAGGTACTGGTTCCACTGCCCCAGGACGTTGAAGATCGTGATGCTGACCAGGCCGGGCTTGGCCATCGGGACCATGATCTGGAAGAACGTCCGGGTGTGCGAGGCGCCGTCGATCAGCGCCGCCTCGGCGACCGCCTCGGGCAGCGTACGGAAGAACGCGGCCAGGAAGAAGATCGTGAAGGGCAGCGAGTACGCGATGTAGACGATGATCAGGCCGATGTGCGAGTCGAGCAGCCCGAACTGCTTGACGACGAAGAACAGCGGCCCGAGCGCCAGGAAGATGGGGAAGGCCAGACCGGCGACGAAGTAGTAGTAGATCAGCTTGCCGCCGATGAAGTTGTAGCGCGCCAGCACGTACGCCGCCATCGAGCCGAACAACATCGTGCCCGCCGTGCCGAAGAACACGACGATGACCGTGTTCAGCATGTACTGCCCGACGTGCGCCTTGTCCCAGGCCCGGCCCCAGGCGTCCAGCCGCAGCGCCCCGGGGAGCTGGAGCGGGTCGCCGAAGATCTCGGTGTTGGTCTTGAACGAGGCCAGGAACGTCCACAGCAGCGGCAGGATGATCAGCAGGGCCCAGACGGCCAGGGCCACATGGGAGAGCCCGCTCAGCACGCCGGGGCGCGGCCTGCCCGCTCCACGCGAAGCCATCAGAGCTCAACCCTTTCACGCCTGGTCGTACGGAGCGTCAGCACGGCGAACGTCACGGTCAGGAAGAACAGCACGACGCCCATCGCCGAGGCGTAACCCACCTTGTGGTAGTCGAAGGCGGTCTTGTAGATGGTGATGGGCAGGATGGTGGTGGACCCGTCGGGCTCGCCCCGGTCCCCCGCCAGCACCTGGATCAGCGCGAAGCCGTCGAAGGCCGCGATGCCCAGGTAGATCCAGCCGACCTGGAGGGTGTCCCGCAGCAGCGGCAGCGTGATCGAGAAGAACAGCCGCACGCGGCCGGCCCCGTCGATCGAGGCGGCCTCGAAGTAGTCCTTGGGGATGGCGGCCATGCCGGCCGAGAACAGCACCACGTAGAAGCCGACGGCCTGCCAGACCATCACCGCGATGATCGACCACAGCGCCAGGCCCGGCTCGGTGAGCCAGCCGATGGGCTCGCCGAGCCCGAACCTGGCCAGCGTGCCGTTGATCACGCCGTCCTCGTCGGGACGGTAGATGGCCTGGAACAACACGCCGACCACGGCCACGGCGAGAACCTGGGGGAAGAAGAACACCACCCGGTAGAAATTCGACCCCCAGACCCCGCGCATTCCCGCGCCCCGGGTGCCGCCGCCGAGATTCAGCAGGAACGACAGGAACAACGCGATGACGATCGTCAGGAGCGGCAGCACGAGCAGGAGAATCCCGTGATTACGCAGGGCCTGCCAGAAAGTGTCGTCGTCGAACAACCGGCCGAAATTGTCCAGGCCCACGTAGCGGACGACCGAGCTGACGCCGTTCCAGCTCGTCAGGGAGAGCTGGAACGCCTGAACATAAGGGCTGATCACGAAGACCGTGTAAAGCGCGACCGGGACGGCCAGGAACCCGATCACGAATCCGTACTTGCGCAACCGCTCCATGTGCTCAGGCGCTCCGCGTCTGCTTGGTGACGGAGTCGTCCTTCTTGATGTCGTCGGCCTTCTTCTGCATGCGGGAGCAGAATTCGTCGGCGGTGATACGGCCGGACATCAGCACATTGGTCTGCTCCCAGCCGTAGTCGAACAGCTCCTTGTACCAGCCCTCGAACCGGGCGTCGGTGATGATGTTCTCGCCGGCCGCGTCCTGCGCCTTGGAGGCGCTGACCAGGCCGGGCGGGAACCCGGAGCTGTCGGCGGCGCCGGTCACGACCGTGAGGTTGTTGGTCTTCTTGGTGAAGCCCGCCGCGCCCTCCTTCGACAACATGAGCCGCAGGTACTCCATGCCGCCCTGCGGGTTCTTGCCCTTCGCCGCGACAACGAAGTTCTCGCCCACGCCGACCTGGATCGCGCCGTACGGCATCTTGTCGGAGGCGGTGACGTCGGGGATGGGGGCGATGGCGTACTCGAAGTCGAGCGGGATGTCCTTGGTCATCTCGTTCTCGAGCCAGGAGCCGCACGGGTAGAACAGCACCTTGTTCTGGAGCTGCTTGACCTGGGTCTGGGTGTGGTCGAGGCCCAGGTACGCCTTGTCGCCGTACTTCTGCTGGATGCCCACCCAGGCGGCGACCGCCTGCTTCATCGCCTCGCTCTGCCAGGCGTTGTCCACCAGGTTGTCGATGTCGATGATGACCTGGTTGCCGCCGATCTTGGCGGCCGTGTAGAGGACGTTCCAGAGCTGGTAGTACGGGCCCTTCTTGCCCGGGTAGGCGAAGAGCGTGATGCCCTCCTTCTTGGCCGCCTCGCCGAGCGCGGTGAACTCGGCCCAGGTCTTCGGCACGCTCCAGCCCTTGGCGGCGAACAGCTTGGCGTTGTACCAGAGCGCCCGGTGGGACACGGTGTAGTTGAGCACCAGGTCCTTGCCGTCGAGCTTGCCGTTCTGCAGCACGAGCGGGGTGATCGTGTCGCGGACCTTCTTCGAGGGGTCGTCGAACGAGGGCGCGTCGTAGAGCGGGGTCAGGTCGGCCAGGTGGCCCTCCGTCGCCAGGGCGGCCAGGTCGAGCGCCTCGGGGCCGGAGTTGTTGATCACGTCGGGCATGTCGTTGCCGACGATGCGCGGGCGGAGCTGGGTGCCGATCTGCTGGGTCGCGGTGTGCTTGACCGTGACGCCGGGATAGGCCTTCTTGTACAGCTCTTCGTGCAGGTCCTTGGCGTAGGAGTCGCCGTAGCCGCCGCTGAAGATGACCACTTCGAGCGGCTTCTTGGCGTCGACGCCGAAGGGGTTCTTGGGGTCCGCCGAGGCCGCGATCGACGTGGCGGGCGCCGCCGAGGGCTGGTCGCCGCCACCGCCGCTGGTGGCGCAGGCGCTCAGCAGGCTCGCGCCGGGGCCGGCCACGAGCGCGGTCATGCCGATACGGCGGAGCAGCTGACGCCGAGTTATCTCGCCCGGGTGGGTCATGGGGGCTCCCGAAGAGGATCAGTTAGGAAAGTTTCCTAAACGTTTGCCCGAACGTACGAACGGCCGCCGACACGCGTCAAGGGGGCGCAATCGAGACGTGACCTTGCCGTGATCCCTTATCTAGAATGTCGTTCTAGAAGGATGGTGGGTCACATGATCATCGAATACGCGGACCGGGTGTGGCGCGGCGAGTCTGACGACAGCATCGTGGACACGGGCATGGAGGGCAAGGGCGTCCAGACTGTCACGAACGGCGTGGGCTGGTGGCCCGGATTCGGTAACGCGATCACGTTCGAGACCGAGGGTGAGCTGCTGCTCTTCGACACCAGCGGACCATGGGCCGCCGCCCGCCTGCACGAGGACGTACGCCGCTGGTCCCGCGCGCCGCTGACCACCGCGTTCTACTCCCATGGTCACGTGGATCACGTCTTCGGTACGGGACCATTCGAGCAGTCCGGCCCACGAGCCACAATTTATGCCCATAAGGCAGTTGTTGAGCGGTTTGAGCGTTATGTGCTGACAAATGGTTATAACACGGTGATCAACCAGCGGCAGTTCCAGAACACCCGTCTCCGCTGGCCCACCGACTACCGGCGGCCCGACGTGACCTACACCGACGCGCTGACCGTACGGCGCGGCGGGCTGACCTTCGACCTGCTGCACGCCAAGGGCGAGACCGACGACGCCACCATCGGCTACGTGCGCGAGCACCGGCTGCTGCTGCCCGGCGACCTGTTCATCTGGGTCACGCCCAACTGCGGCAACCCGCAGAAGGTGCAGCGCTACCCGCGCGAATGGGTGCACGCGCTGCGCCGGATGGCCGCCCTCGACGCCGAGATCATGTTGCCCAGCCACGGCGCGCCCGTCTTCGGCGCCGACCGCGTCCGGCAGGCGTTGTTGGAGACCGCGGAATGGCTGGAGTCGATCATCACGCAAACGCTGGACCTGCTCAACGCGGGCGCCAGGCTCGACGAGATCGTGCATTCCGTGAAACCGTCCGAACGTTATTCCGACCGCCCCTACCTCCGGGCCCGGTACGACGAGCCGGAATTCGTCGTACGCAATCTCTGGCGCCTCTACGGCGGCTGGTACGACGGCAACCCGGCCAATCTCAAACCGGCTCCGGACGCCGTTCTCGCCAAATCCGTGGCGGAACTCGCGGGCGGCCCGAACGCGCTCTGCGACGCGGCGCTCAAAGCCCTTTCCGAAGGCGACGAACGACTCGCCGGACATCTCGCGGAAATGGCCGCCCTGGCCGCCCCTGACGACCCGGGAACACACCGGGTCAGGGCCCAGGTTTTCGCCGCCCGGGCCGCCGGAGAACAGTCGCTCATGGCAAAGGGCATCTTCTCCTGGGCCGCCGCGGAATCCTCGGCCAGGACGGATCGGGAAACCCCGGCACGCCCCGAAGACGCTTAGAGGCCATCGAGGACGGTGCCGGGGTTCCGCGGAATCAGGGACTGGGCCAGCCGGATGGCGGGCGATCGGCCCTCGGCAGGGAGTCCTTGGGGACGTCGGAGGGAACCACGACGTCCACCCGTACCGTGTCGGAGGCGACCTTGTGCGCGCTGTCGACGATCCAGTCGTCCTTGACGTGTTCCGAGGCGACGTCATAACCGCCGCCGCTGCCGTCGGGCTTCGTCCACAGCGCCACGTACTCGATCTTCAGGCCGCGCCGCGACAGCTCGGCCTTCGCGTGCGAGACGGGCTTGCCCATGAGCTCGACGCCCGCCACGCCGTCGGCCGCCACGCCCATGGTGCTCGGCGCCAGCGAGGCGTACCGTTCGCCGGGCCTGGCCGGGCGGCCGATCCCGATGATGACCTTGCCCTTGTACCCGGTCGGCATGGAGATGGTGCCGCACCAGACCGACGCGCAGGTCTCGCCGCCGCGGACGGTCACGCCGGTCCCCGACGGGAACTCCCCCGGGGTGGCCGGGCCGAACAACATGCCCGCGTACTCGGGCGCGACGGGGATCTTCTGCACTGTAGCGTCCAGGCCGACGGCCCTGAACGCCTCGGTGTAGGTCGCCGCGTCCGCCTCGGGGTCGGTGATGACGACGTCGATGAAGTCATCGCCGGTCTTGAGCGTGACGGCGGCGTTGGCGTACTCGGTGGCCGGGCCGCCGAGCGGGAGCGTGACGGCTAGCACGGCGGCCAGCCCGGCCGCCACCATCCCCAGCAGGAACATCCTGCGCGGCGCGCGGCGGCGCGGGCTCCTGACGGGCCCGCGCTCCTCGGCCGTGATCGACTCCATGAGCGCCCGCGCCCCCGCGCCGGACGCCCGCCCCGCCGCCTCCCCCGCCAGCACGTCGTCACGCACCCTGGCGAGATCGGCGATGCTCACAAAGGGCTCCTTGTCCGGCAACGAGCGAGATCGACCCTTCACAAAGGGCTCCTTGTCGGGCAGCAAGCGAGATCGACTCTTCACAACGGGCTCCCTTCGAGGGCGACAGCTTGCGTGTGCTCGACCCCTGCCTCGGTCAGGCGGCGGGCGAATCGCCGTCGGGCGCGGTAGAGCCTGACCCGTACGGCGTTGCGGGTGATGCCGAGGGTCCTGGCGATCTGGCCGGCGTCCAGCTTCTCCCAGGCGACCAGGGCGAGCAGCTCCCTGTCGTCGTCGGAGAGCGTGCCGAACGCCTGGGCCAGCGGCGACAGGTCCTCGGCGGTCAGGCCGGCGGACAAGGGCGCGGCGGACAGTTCCGCACGCAGGGCCTCGGTACGCCGCTCGTGGCGACGCTCGCCGCGCCTGTGGTTGGCGAGTGCCTTCCTGGCCACCCCGTACAACCAGAGCCTGGCCTCCTCCCCGTGCGGCACCTCCTCGATCCGCCGCCAGGCGATCATGAACGTCTCCGCCACGACGTCGGCCGCGTCGTCGGGATCAGGGCATCGGCGCAGCGCGTAGCCGAGCAGGGGTCTGTAGCAAGATGCGTAGAGCTCCTCGAACCGGCTCTCGGGATCGGCTCCCATCCGGTCTCCTCACGTGGACGTCAACAACACCTCCCCCATGTCCGGATTTTTCCCAGCATTACAGGCTTGGAGGGGAGGGGTCGGATTTCCATTTCGATCAGGAGCGCCGGCCCGGCTCGTTCAGTCGCCTCCCGTTGGACACCCTGCTACCGGAGGGTCCGCGGCTCCAGGGCGAGGGAGTCCCACAGTCCGGAGTCGGCGAGGCCGAACGCCATGCCTCGCCGTCCGTCGGAGACGGGGACGTCCCGGGACACCGTGATCCCCTGATCGAGGGCAATGCGCGGAAGAGCGCGGCCCATCCGCCACCGATCTACCACCTGGCCAGGCCGTCGGAACCCTGACGGCGCTGCTCATCCAAGTCGTCGAACACCTCATGAGCAGCCTGAACGCTGATCGCACGCAAGGCCCACCGCTTGAACAGATCGACATCGGTACAGGCACTGATCCGCGCCCGAACATCCTCAGGAACATCGATCCCGCGCGAAACCAGCAGATACAACACGCCCTCTGACCAAGTTTCCCGGATGCCCTGCAGGCGGCCTTCCGCACGGCCCTGGTCATAGTGCTGGCGCGCGAAAGGGCTGTAGACCGGCCAAGAAGCGGACGTCATGATCCCCCATCGAAGGGCGAAGAAATATGAACAAGACGACGCGACGGGCGGCCATGCACCCTCGGTCGCCTCCCGACCAACCGGTCGACCAGCCGTGGTCGTCGGATCCCCGACGACCACGGCTGTGAACTCGCCCTAACGGCGCTGCTCATCCGAGTCGTCGAACACATCCTGGGCAGCCTGAACACTGGCCGCACGCAGAGCCCAGCGCTTGACCAGATCGACATCGGTACAGGCACTGATCCGCGCCCGAACATCCTCAGGAACATCGATCCCGCGCGAAACCAGCAGATACAACACGCTCTCTGACCAAGTTTCCCGGATGCCTTCCGCGCGGCCTTCCTGGATGCCTTCAGCGCGGCCCTCCTGGATGCCTTCTGCGCGGCCTCGGCCGTAGTGCTGGCGCGCGAAGGGGCTGTAAACGGGCCAGGCAGTGGACGTCATGATCTCCTCCAAGATGCGCCTGATCTCGGGCACGGACATGCTGTATGCGTATTCACTATACTTCGGAGCGTGTTCGTCGCGGGTCTCCGCCAGCGCGGCGGTGAACGCCTCGACCACCTTCCGGTCGCGCCCGTGGATCATGACGGACATGACCGCGAGCTCCAGGTGGGCGGCGGCCTCGTACGGATCGGTGATGGCGGGGACGTCGCCCGGCCCCAGCACGCACGCCTGGAGCCGGTAACCGGTCAGCCCCGAGTCGATCGGCCGGGAGTAGTGGGCGGCGGTTGCCCGGTCGGGACAGACGACCAGGACGGTCACGTCACACTTGAGCATCAGCCACAGCGAGGCGGCGTAGCGGGCCAGCTGCCGCGGCTCCTTGGACTTGTCGTGCTGGACCTCCACGATGATCGCGTGCGCGGGACTCTGCGGCGGGCCGAGCACGATGGTGATGTCCGGCTCGATGTCGTCGGACGGCCGGGTGTTGAACGTACGGTCCTCCTGCCGGACCAATGGGGTGTCGGGCAGGTCCACGCCCATGAGGTCACGCAGGATCTCGACCGCCAGTTGCGGGCGGTCGACGAACATCTGCCTGAGGGCGTCGTGTCGGGGGGACGGCATGGCACTTATTGTCACACGATGAACGCGCAGAGTAATCGCGTTCGGTCGAACGGACGGCCGTCTCGGTTGTCGGTTCTCCCGTCCCTGGAGATGGGCTCTCCGCTGCTGGGAGGCGGGTTTCCGCAGGCCCGCCCGGTGACCGGGCGACGGGCGGGCCGACCGCAGGCGCCGAAGGCGCCACCCTGGCAGCGTGCGCAGGTCAGGCGAAGTGGGTGCGGGTTTCGGCGAAGGCCTGGTCGGTGCCCTCCAGTGCGCGGGCCACGTCCTGTTCCGTGTGGGCCGCCGACATGAACCAGTTGTGCCACGGGTGCAGGTACACACCGTGCCGGAGGCACGCGTCGCTCCAGTACAGGGCCGTGGACAGGTCGGCGTCGCCGTCGAAGCTGAGCCACGGGATGGTCACCGGGCCGGTCTGGTTCACGACGAAGCCGTGGGACTTGGCCTGGGCGTACAGGCCCTCTCTGAGCTGGGTGCCGGCGCGTTCCATGGCGGCGATGCCGTCCGTGTCGCGCAGGGTCTCGATGGTGGCCTTGGCCGCGGCCATCGCCACCGCCGAGAACCAGAACGAGCCGGTCGTGTAGAGCGTCTGCGCCGGTCCGCGCAGGGCGTCCGTGCCGGTGACGGCGGCGATCGGGTAGCCGTTGGCCATGGCCTTGGACCAGGCCGTGAGGTCCGGCCGCACCCCGTACGGCTCCCACGACCCCCGCAGGTCGATCCTGAACCCCGCCCGCACGTCGTCGATCACCAGGGCCGCCCCGAGGCGGTCGGCCAGGGCGCGGGCGCCGCGCGCGAAGGCGGGCTCCACGAGTTCCTGGTCCTCGAAGGAGTCGTGCTTGAAGGGGGTGCAGATGATCGCCGCGACGTCGCCCTCGACGGTCGCGGCGGCCGCCTCCAGGGACTCCAGGGAGTTGTAGGTGAACTCGACCAGGTCGGCGCGCTCGTTGGGGGTGGTGCCGGCCGGCGAGGGGGTGCACCAGGGGTCGGCGCCGTGGTAGGCGCCGTGCGCCATCAGCACCTTCGTACGCCCGGTGGCGGCGCGGGCGACCATGAGCGCCTGGGTGGTGGCGTCGGTGCCGTTCTTGGAGAACATCGCCCAGTCGGCGCTCGGCACGGTGTCCACCAGCAGCTCGGCCAGCTCGACCATGATCGGCCCGGGGCCGTTGAGGCAGTCGCCGAGCGCGAGCTGGCGGGCGGCGGCCTCCTCGACGCGCGGGTGCCGGTGCCCGAGTACGACCGGGCCCCAGCTGCACATGAAGTCGATGTACTCGCGCCCGTCCACGTCCCATTGGCGGCAGCCCTCGCCGCGCTGGAAGAACTGGGGGTAGCCGGGGGCGAAGATGGCCGCGTTGAGGTGGCCGTACATGCCGCCGGGGACGACCTTCAGCGCGCGCTCGCGGAGTTCGGCGTCTGTCATGCGAGAGTCCTTAGGGTGGATTCGAGGTCGGTGAGGCCCGCGTCGGAGCCGAGGCCGGTGGCCACGCGGGCCGCCGCGGCGGTGCCCCAGCGGGCGGCCTCCAGCACGTCGCGGCCGTGCAGGAGCCCGGTCAGGAACCCGGCGCAGTACGCGTCGCCGCACCCGGTCGTGTCGGCGACGTCCGTCTTCAGCGCGGGCACCGGTACGGGGCCGCCGTCGGCGGTCACCACGAGACTGCCGGCCGCGCCGAGGGTGACGAGCACGCCCTTGGGGCCGTCGGCCAGCAGGGTCGCGGCGGCGGTGGCCACGTCGGCGTCGCCGGTGAGCCCGGTCGTGAGCCCGGCCATGAGCAGGGCCTGCGACTCGTTGGGCAGCACGTAGTCCACGTGGGGCAGGAACGCGCGGGCCATCCCCAGCAGGTCGGGCAGCTCGGACAGCAGGTCCATCGTGACGATCGTGCCCGCCGCCCGTACCTCGTCGAGCAGGGCGAAGAAGGCGGGGTCGCCCAGCCCGAACGTGACGTCCACGCCGCCCAGGTGGATCGCCCGCGCCCGGCGCAGTACGTCGAGGTCCAGGTCGGCGAGGGTGACGCCGAGGTTGGCGCCGGGTACGTGGAAGCTGGGCCGTCCGCCGTCGGGGCGGATGGGCAGGATCGAGGCGGCGGTCTGCTCGCCGGCCCTGCGGACCAGGCGCGAGGCGTCCACGCCGCGCTTGGCGAGGACGGCCACCAGGAAGTCGCCGAGCTCGTCGTCCCCGATCGCGCCCATGGTGATCACGTCGTTGCCGAGTTTGACCAGGTCCACGGCTGTGCCGGCGGCGGCGCCGGCGGCCGTGAGGCGGATCTGCTCGACGAGTACGGTGTCCTGGCCCTCGGGGATGTGTTCGACGGGCCTGGCGAGGATGTCGACGATGTGCACGCCGACCGTGGCGACGGTCATGGACTAAATAGACAGACGTCCGAATAAAAAGTCAATATGGTAGGAGTCGTCGCGAGAAGAGGGGGGATCCCGGTGCCGAAGATCGTCGATCACGATGAGCGCAGGGCGGAGGTCCTGTCGGCGGCCCGCAGGGTGATCGTCAGGGACGGCATCGACGCCGCCACCACCAGGGCCATCGCCAAGGAGGCCGGCTACTCCAACGGAGTGCTCGCGCACTACTTCGCCGACAAGGACGAGATCCTGCTGTCCGCGCTGCGCCAGTCGCACCAGCGCATCAGGGCCCGGCTGACGCGCAAGGTCGAGGGCGTCACGGGCCTGGCCGCCCTGCGCGAGGTGCTGCTGGACAATCTGCCGCTCGACGGCGAGCGTACCCAGGAGAGCCGGCTGGAGGTCAGCTTCTGGAGCCGCAGCCTCGCCTCGGAGCGACTGGCCGAGGTCCAGCGGGCTGAGGCCGACGAGCTGCGCGCCGCCGTACGGGAGCTGCTGGGCCAGGCCAGGACGGCCGGCGAGCTGCGCGCGGACGGCAACCTCGACGACCTCGCCGAGCACCTGCTCGCCCTGGTCGACGGCCTCAGCCTGCACCTGCTGCTCTACCCGGGCCGGCTCACCCGCGTCGACCTCGAACGCCTGATGTTGCAGGCGCTCGACCGCCTCTGACAGTGGAAGTATTTCGGACGACCGACTACTCTGCGGTCGCATGAGCCTCCGCGAGCAGTTGTGCGAGTACGGCAGGCGCGCCGTCGAGCTGGGCCTGGTCATCGGCACCTCGGGCAACCTGAGCGTGCGCCGGGGCGACCAGGTGGCGGTCACCCCGTCCGGGGTGGCGCTCGACCGGCTGACGCCCGAGATGTGCCCGATCGTGGACACGGACGGCCACCTGATCGAGGGCGAGCTGCAACCGTCGTCGGAGACGCCGATGCACCTGGCCGTCTACCAGGCGACGGGCACGCAGGCGATCGTGCACACGCATTCGGTGTTCGGCACGGTCGTGGCCACCACGATGACCGAGCTGCCGCCGGTCCACTACAACGCGCTGCTGCTCGGCGGCGTCGTCAAGGTGGCCGAGTACGCCACGTACGGCACGCCGGAGCTGGCCGCCAACGTGCGGGCGGCCCTGGAGGGCAAGCAGGCCGCCCTGATGGCCAACCACGGCGGGGTGACCATCGGGGCGACGATGGAGCAGGCGTTCGAGGCCACCCGGCTGCTGGAGTGGCTGTGCGAGGTCTACGTGCGCGGGCTCGCGGTGGGCAAGCCGGCGGTCCTGACCGACGAGCAGCTCGCCGCCGTCGTGGACCGCGCGGCCAACCCCCCGACGTTCCCGCGCCGGGACGGCTAGGCCAGCGCGGCCTGTTCGGCCAGGCCCAGCGGCAGCCCGCCGGAGCCGGCGATCCGGTCGTGGAACTCGCGCGCCGAACCGCTGAACGACTCACGGATGCGGTCGATCTCGATGGCCCCCGTGAGGTACGACGGCGCCTGGGTCGGCCAGGCGCAGTAGCGGTTCACCTCGCCCTGGGCGGTGCCGGGCGACAGCGACGCCTTGGTGGCCATGAACGTCTCGGCCTCCTCGATCGACATGTCCTCGCAGTGCAGCGCGGTGTCCACGACGATCCTGGCGGCGCGGAAGATGCGGCAGTCCAGGTGGGCCAGCTCGGTGGCGGGGGTGTCGAAGTAGCCCTGCTCGTGCAGCACCTTCTCGACGTAGAGCGCCCAGCCCTCGGTGAAGTACGGCGTCCTGAAGACCTTGCGGACCGTACGCGGGTTGCCCGCCATGTACGACAGGTGCCAGTGGTGCCCCGGGTACGCCTCGTGCACGGCGATCGAGGGCATCTGGGCACGCGAGTTGGTCCGCAGCCGCTGGCGTACCTGCTCAGGCGTGAAGTGGTCGGGCGTGTAGGGGACGAAGAAGATGCCCGTCCGCGAGCTGCTGAGCGGCGGCGGCGACAGGTAGTGGGCGACGGACAACACCGGGCGGGTGTACTCGGCCGACGGCAGGACCTCGCACTCCTCCCCCTCGGCGAAGGTGACCAGGCCGCGGTCGCGGACGAACTCGCGGGCCCGGCGGGTCTCGGCCTCGTACTCGGCCCGCATGGCCTCCAGGGTCGGCGGATGGTCGTCCATCAGGGACTCCATCGCGGCCCGCCAGTCCTCGGTGCCGTTGACGCCGAGAGCGACCCGGCGCATGCGGGCGTCCAGGTCGGCCCAGGCCGCCTTGCCCTTCTCGTGCAGCTCGGCGGCGCCGTACCCGAGCATCTCGCGCTCGCGCAGCAGCGTGGAGTAGAGCTTCTCCCCCATCCGCCAGGTGCCGCCGCACTGGAAGCCTTCGAGGAAGACGACCAGCGCGTCGAACGCCTCTGCGGCGGGCTCGGCGGCCGCGGCCAGCCGGGCGCGCAGGGTCTCGTCGGCGACCATGGACGGCAGCGTCCTGGTCAGGAAGTTGCGGCCGGTACGCGCCTGGCCGATCCCCCGCGTGACCAGCAGCGGCGCGGCGAGGTCGGGGTCCAGGTTGGCCTGGCAGGCGGCCAGCACGCCGGGCACCTCGGCCAGGCGCGAGACGGCGGCGGCGACCAGGTCGGCCTCCGGCTTGAGCCGCTGCTGGAAGGGGTTGAAGAGCGAGCTGAACACGGCCGTGACGTACGGGCCGGGGCTGCGCCGCCACTCGGGCCAGGATTCGAGCGCGACCGAGCCCCGCAGCTGGGACAGGACCAGGTCTCTGTCGATGGCGTCGTCGAGGGAGGCTACCGGCAGCTGCGAGAGGCGTTCGATCCAGCGGGTCTCTTCGCGGGCGCGGGACTCCCAGGCGGCGGCGGTGAAGTCGCCGAGGGTGTGGTCGTACCCCTCGGCTCCCAGTTGGCTGGCGACGACCGGACGGTCTGAAAAGTACCAATTGAGAAACTCGTCCACCTGCGCACCTTATCCTGACGGTCATGCCCCTGCAGATCACCGGCGCGCTCGGAGACCCTGACCTCATCCGCCTTCCTTGGGACGTCCCGCTGGCGGACTGGCCCCGGCATCACCTGGTCGATCTGCCGCGCGGCATCTCCCGGCACGTGGTGCGGTTCGCCCGGCTGTCCGGCAAGGTCTACGCGATCAAGGAGATCAGCGAACGGTACGCCAAGCGGGAGTACCAGCTCCTCTGGGACCTGGCCCGCCTGGACGCCCCGGCCGTCGAGCCCGTGGCGTACGTCACCGGCCGCGACGAGGGCCTGGACGCCGCGCTGATCACCCGGCACCTGCAGTTCTCGCTCCCCTACCGCGCCGTGATGTCCGGCACCCTGCGGCCCGACACGCTCACCCGCCTGCTCGACGCCCTGGCCGTGCTGCTGGTGCGCCTGCACCTGAACGGCTTCTACTGGGGCGACTGCTCGCTGTCCAACACGCTCTTCCGCAGGGACGCGGGCGCCTTCGCCGCCTACCTGGTGGACGCCGAGACCGGCGAGATGCACCCGATGATCAGCGAGGGCCAGCGGCTGACCGACATCGACGTGGCCCACACCAACATCTTCGGCGAGATGCTCGACCTGGAGGCCGGCGGGCTGCTGCACCCGTCGATCGACCCCATGGAGACCGCCGAGGACATCGTCACCCGCTACCACCGCCTGTGGGCCGAGATCACCGACAGCGAGATCATCGACGAGGTCGACTGGCACCGCGTGGAGCACCGCATCCGCCGTCTGAACCTGCTCGGCTTCGACGTCGCCGAGATGATGGTGCGGCGCAAGGTCGGCACCGGCCGGCTGATCGTCCGGCCGAAGGTGGTGGACGCCGGGCACCACCAGCGGCGGCTGCTCCGGCTGACCGGCCTCGACGTCGAGGAGAACCAGGCCAGGCGGCTGCTCAACGACCTGGACGGCTACCGGGTGGCCCAGGGGCTGCGGCACGAGGACGAGTCCATCGTGGCCCACCGCTGGCTGGCCGAGGTGTTCCACCCGACGGTCGACGGCATCCCCGCGGAGCTGCGCGGCAAGCTGGAGCCCGCGCAGCTCTTCCACGAGATACTCGACCACCGCTGGTACCTGTCGGAGGCGGCGGGCGCCGACGTCGGGCTGGCCACGGCCGTGAAGTCGTACGTGGACAACGTGCTGGTGCACAAGCCCGACGAGAAGGCGCTGCTGCCCGACGAACCGGACGAGGACGTTCAGTAGGCGACCGTGATGCGGGTGCGCGGGTGGGCGTTCTCCTCCAGTTCGTCGGTGACCGCGACCGCGTAGTCCTCGGCCGAGATGAAGCTGCGGCCGTCGGCGTCGCTCAGCAGGTCGTCGCGGCCGATCCGGTAGACGCCGGTGCGCTCGCCCGGCTCGATCACGGCGGCCGGCGAGATGTACGTCCAGTCCAGGTCGGTCACCTCCCGGTAGAGCCCGAGCGCGGCCCGCGCGGACCTGGCCTCCTTCTTGTAGATCTCCGGGAAGCCGGGCGTGTCGACCAGGTCGACGCCGGGGGCGACCTGGAGGCTGCCCGCGCCGCCCACGATCACCACCCGGCTCACCCCGGCGGCCCGCAGGCCGTCGATGAGGGCGCGGTTGGCGGCGAGGAACGGCGGCTCGGGCTCGGTGCCGTCGCGCGGCGGGGCGATGGCCGAGACGACGGCGTCGTACCCCTTGGCGATCGTGGCGGCGTCGTGGACGTCGCCCTTGACGGGACCGCGGCGGCTGACGCCGGTGACGTCGTGGCCGCGCTCGATGAGTTCGCTGACGATGCGCTGACCGATCATCCCGGTCGCGCCGAACACGAGGATCTTCATGAGAAGCACAGTATCCAACAGATACTGGTTACTTCATCGTGCTATAAGTACCTTATGGATACTGGCGACGCCTTTGACCCGAACTGCCCGACCAGGCTGGTCCTGGACCGGATCGGCGACAAGTGGTCGGTGCTGGTGCTGCTCAGCCTCATCGACGGGCCGATGCGCTTCACCGCGCTGCGCGGGCGTATCAACGGGGTGACGCCGAAGGTCCTGACGCAGACGTTGCGCGCCATGGAGCTGGACGGGCTGCTCACCCGCGAGGTCTTCGCCGAGGTGCCGCCGCGGGTGGAGTACACGCTGACCGACCTCGGGCGTTCGCTGCACGCGCCGATCTCGGTGGTCGCGCGGTGGGCCGAGGAGAACGTGCACGAGATCCTCCGCCATCGCGAGAAAATTTCGTGAATTGATCTTATTTCCGCACTAGTGATGGTTTTCTTCGCCCTGGCCGTATAAAAACGTATCTCTCGTTTAATGGCGTGACTTCTGGCTACTCGCGGCCCCCTACGCTTTCCCCGTCCCACGACGGAGGGAGAACGGCGGTGCTGGGAGTGGACACCTGCCTGGCGGAGGTCATGTCAATACCGGGCGCGCTCGACGCCATGCTGGTCGACGGCACCAGCGGTATGGCGGTCGCCTTCAGCAGCGCGTCCGGCGTGGACGCCGACAGGTCCGCCGCGGCGCTGACCGAGGCGCTGCGCGCCACCACCGACGGGCTGACCCGGACGTGTCCCGGCGAGATCGTGCGCATCGACGACATGCTCGTCACCACCGACCGGGGGCACCACCTGCTCCGGCTGCTGGAGACGGTCTTCGAGGGGCCGCTGGTCATCTACGTACGTCTCGACCTGGAACGGTCGAACCTCGCCCTGGCCCGCTACCGCCTGCGGGCCATCGCCGGCCTGCTGACGACCTGAGCCATGACCGCCCTCGACTCGCTCCTCGCCGGACTCGCCCGCGAACGCGCGACAGGGGCACTGCGGCTGGGCAGGAACGGCACGGTCTTCCTGTCGGACGGGCGCGTGACGTACATGGAGTGCGCGCAGACCCCCGGCGTCGAGCGGCTGTTCGCGGCCAGGGGGCGGGTGTCGGAGTCGGCGCTGCGCGCGCTCCAGGCGGACGGCGGCCGCGCCCGGCTGCTCCAGGAGGGCCCGGTCACCCTGGCCGAACTCCAGTACGCCGTCCTCGGGGTGGTCCTGGACGCCGCGTTCTTCCTGCTGCCGGTGACCGGCGTACGGCCGAAGTTCCGGCCCGGGGAGGAGCACTGGCTGGGCGGGCAGTGGTTCTTCGACGTACCGGAGCTGGTACGCGAGTGCGCCCGCCGCCGCGACCAGCTCACCGGCATCTGGCCCTCCTCCGACGTGGACACCCAGCCGGTACGGCCGATCCCCCGCCTCCCCGGGCACGGGGTCGCGCTCAGCCAGGTGCAGTGGGAGGTCGTCGTACGGGCCGACCAGAAGGCGACGCCGCTGGAGCTGGCCCGGCATCTGGGCCGGTCGGGCTACTCGGTGCTCCTGGCCGTCAGGAAGCTGGCCGCCGCCGGGCTCCTCGCCCCGCCGGACCCGGCACGGCCCGCCGCGACGCCCCCGCGCCGCCCGGACGACACCCCAGGCACGGCAGACCCGCCGCCCAGACAGGTCCCGAGTCCGGACCCCCTGCCCCGACGGGTCCCGAGCCCGGTGCCGGTGCCCGCGCGCACCGGGGAGGGCGGCTCCCACCAGGCCGCCGGGCCGCGGCCGACGGCGGACCCGACCGATCTGACGCTGCTGCGGCGGCTGAAGAAGGCGCTGGAGGAGATGCCGTGAGGTTCCCCTCACGCAGGAGGAGGCCACCTGTGGAGCTACGGCAAGAGGTCCTGGCGGAGATGGAGCTCCTGCGCGGCCGTACGCCGGACGTCACCGGCAGCGTCGCCTGCACCGTGGACGGCCTCCAGATCGCCTGCGACCTCGAAGGAGAGACCGGCGAGCGGGCGGCGGCGCTGTCGGCGGCCCTGCTCGCGATGAGCAGCCGGATGCTGACCATGACGGGCCGCGGGACGTTCGAGGAGACCCTCGTCTCCGGCACCGCCGGTTTCGTGGCCTTCTACGCCGCGGGCCCCACCATCGTCCTCACGGTCCTGGCGGGACCCGGCGCCAACGTCGGGCTCCTCCGGCTGGAGGGCAGGAAGACGGCGGCCTCCGTGGCCGCCGTGGCACGCAAGCACTGACCATCCCGACCGAAGCGGAGGAAAAGCATGGCAGGCATGGACGTCTCCCTCAAGGAGATGATGGGCATCGACGGCACGATCGGCGCGGCGATCGTCGACCACGGCAGCGGCATGGCGCTCGGCACGCTCGGCGGCTCGAAGGAGCTGGATCTCCAGGTCGCGGCCGCGGGGAACACCGAGGTCATGAAGGCCAAGCTGCGCACGATGGACTCGCTGGGCCTCAAGGACGGCATCGAGGACATCCTGATCACGCTCACCGCCCAGTACCACATCATCCGCCCGATCACCGGCCGCAGCGGCAAGGGCCTCTTCCTCTACCTCGCCCTCGACCGCAACCGCGCCAACCTGGCCCTGGCGCGGCACATGCTCAAGGTCATCGAGGAGAAGCTGGAGCTCTGAACACCGCCTCACGGCTCCGTGACGGCCGCCGTCACGGAGCCGGTGTGCGCGCCGACCTCGGCGACGATGGCGGGCCAGAGCGGGCGCGGCAGGTCGTGTCCCATGCCCGGGTACGTGACCAGGCGGGCGCCCGGGATGGCGGCGGCCGTGGCCCGGCCACCGGCGACCGGCACGAGCTGGTCGTCCTCGCCGTGGATGACCAGCGCGGGCACCTTCAGCCCGCCCAGCGGCGACGTACGGTCGCCCGAGGCCAGGATGGCGGCGAGCTGGCGGGCCGTGCCGGCCGGGTCGTGGCAGCGGTCGAAGGCGAGCCCGGCCAGCCTGCTGACAC
Source organism: Nonomuraea spiralis (assembly GCF_014648435.1). Taxonomy (GTDB): domain Bacteria; phylum Actinomycetota; class Actinomycetes; order Streptosporangiales; family Streptosporangiaceae; genus Nonomuraea; species Nonomuraea spiralis. The sequence continues at coordinate 427,919 of NZ_BMRC01000003.1, read as the reverse complement.
GTTCGCGGTCCAGCTCGTAGCCGGGGGAGCCGATCACGGCCCAGGTCCGCAGCGCGTCGGCGACGACCGCCTCGCGGTCCGCGGCGGGCTTGGCGAGCAGCACCGCTGCGGCCGCCTCGGTCGGCGGGGCCGCCTGGGGGCCGGGCGTGGACATGATCGAGGTCAGGCTCAGCACGCGGCCGGGATGCCGGATGGCCAGCGCCTGGGCGATCATCCCGCCCATCGAGGCGCCGACGACGTGCGCGGCGGGCCATCCCAGGACGTCCATGAGGGCGGCGCTGTCGTCGGCCAGGTCGTCCAGCAGATACGGCGAAGGCGCTCCCCATTGGGGAACGCCCTCGTCGTGGAGATGGGTGGACAGGCCCGCGTCGCGGTTGTCGAACCTGACGACGTGGTGCCCCTGCTCGGCCAGGAGTTCACAGAAGTCGTCGTCCCAGTGGATGAGCTGGGCGCCGAGTCCCATGATGAGCAGCAGGGGCCGTCCCGCGGGGGAGCCGAAGCTCTCGTAGGCGATCTCGATGCCGTTCGCGGCTGCGCGCTGGATCACAGCGACCAGAATGTCATTCTGGTCGTTCGGCGTAAAGAGCCGTATGTCCGGGGATCAGTCGTTGAGGAGCTTGCGCAGGCGCTCGCCGCCGAGCACCACGCCACCGCCGGCCACCACCAGCACGCCGGCCATGACGGTGCCGCCCATCGCGACGGACTTGCCGATCCCCTCCTGGCCACCGGCGGAACCGGCGGCGTCGTCGGCGGCCTGCGCGGCCTCGACCTTGGGCGGCTCGGCGGGGTTCGAGTCGTACCTGCTCCACGCGCCGGTCGAGAAGGCCACGGGGTAGTTCTTCTTGCCCTTGCCGTCGCCCCACTTGGTGATGACGTAGTCGATCTTGATGTGGCCGCGGCCGCCGTTGCCGTCCACACCCAGGGTGTCGGAGTTGAAGGTGCCGCCGGTCAGTTCGGCGAAGGTCTTGGCGTCGAGGTCGAGCATGACCCCGCGGTTGGAGGGCACACCGGGGCCGCGGTCACCGACGAAGAACGGCATCTTCTTGCCGTTGAACGTCACGTAACCCTCGGTCATCAGGGGCCAGCTCGGGCTGGCGGCCAGGCCCTTCTGCATGGGCTTGCCACTGGCGGGAAGTCCGGTGTCGCCGGCGCGGCCGGAGGAGTCGTCCCAGAAGTAGGAGGCCGTGGTGGACCCCTTGAGCAAAATCTTCTGGTCGTCGCCGGTGTCGGCGTGGGCGCAGGTGGCGCCGATGGTCAGCGCGCCCAGGGCGGACGCGGACAACAGGGCGATGGAACGCAGGCCAAATCGAGCAGACATGATGCAGTGAGTCCTTCGCGAGGGGACAGGGGGAACGCGCGCGACTACGGTCCGTAACCAGGCATGAGCGCCGAAAGGGCGGTTACGCGGCGCGTGGGGGAAAGTCGGGGAAGAGGCCGCTCAGCAGGCGGCCGTCACTACACTGCCTGGGGGAACGACGAGGTGGTACATGCGGGTCAAGTCCTCTCCATCTCGCCTACCGGGTTAGCTGACGGGTTCGGGCGTGGAGATGCCCTACCGGCACGTGGCCGGATTCACCCCAATGAGATGGGTCCCCGGTTCCCGACAAGTCGGGATTCGGCGCCAGCTGTCGCCCCTCTCCTGGTAGGGACTACGCCACCAGCTGGTAATTGGTTAAGACCGTACCCAGAGAAACGGACAAATACAAACGAATCGTCATGAATCGGGTAAAGATCTACCTGTCATGGCAAAGAGAAAGGGGGCACGGCATGCCGTACCCCCAGAGAAATTGGGCCTTTCAGCCGCCGCTCTTGCGCCTGAAGGATCTTTTACTCGCGGCCGGACCGTGCGCCCCGTGGATCTTCGACGGGTCCACGCCCTTGCCACCCGCGGCCGAGTCGGCGTGCTGGTTGCGCTTGCGTTCCAGCGCCTCGCGGAACTTGCGCTTCATCTCGTCCTCGGGAGTCTCGTCGACTTCCGGCTCCGGTGTTTCCGCCATGAGGACCTCCTGGTGTTGGGGACATCCACAGCTTCGCATGACGTCGCTTACGACGCGAAACCGGCCTCCACTCTGCTTTCCGCCGCCGGCGCCTGCTCCACCCGCCTGCCCGGCATCATGACCAGCGCGACCAGGGCGACCACCGCGCCCGCCACCCCCAGCGACGGGATCACCACGGCCGCCGCCGAGGCGTGGGCGGCCGCGAGCCCGTGGACGGGCGCGTCCGTGCCGATGACCGAGGTGTACGCGGTGCCGCCCAGCGCCAGCGCCACCGAGCCGCCGATCTGCCGGAAGAAGGTCAGGTTGGCCGAGGCGGTGCCGATGTACCGGGGCTCGACGGCCTGCTGCACGGCCACGGTCAGCCCCGACAACATCGGGCCCATGCCGAGCCCGATGAGCACCATCCACCCGGCCAGCACCAGGCCGTCGGTACGCAGGGTCAGGTTCAGGCAGAGCAGGCTGCCGGCCACGAGCAGGAACGGCGCCACGACCAGCCACGGCTTGTACGTGCGCGTCCTGGACATCAGCGTGCCCATGAGCGCGCTGCCCGCCACCATGGCCAGCGTCATCGGGTAGATCCGCAGCCCCGACTCGGTGGCGCTGACGCCCAGCGCCTGCTGGAAGTAGCGCGGCAGGAACACCACGCCGGCGTACATGCAGAAGGCCGTGAAGAACGAGGTCGCGTTGACCAGCGTGTACGTGCGGTCCCGGAACAGGTGCAGCGGCATGATCGGGCTCGCCACCCGCCGCTCGACCAGCACGAACACGACCAGCAGCACCAGCGCCAGCAGGATCGGCCCGGCCACGGGCAACGAGGTCCAGGAGTTGCCGTCCAGGCCCTTCTCGGTCAGGCCGAGCAGCAGCGCGCTGACGGCCACGCTGAACACCGCGATGCCCGCGTAGTCCGGCCGGCCCTCGCCGCCCGTACCGGGACGGAACGGCAGCCGCAGCACCACGATCGCGATCAGCACGATCCCGAGCGGCACGTTCACGTAGAAGGCCCACCGCCAGCTCGCGTGGTCGGTGAACAGCCCGCCCAGGAACGGCCCGGCCAGGTACGTCAACGCCATCACGCCGCCGAGCGCGCCCTGCACCCGGGCGCCGTTGCGCCCCGGCGGGAACATCTCCATCACCAGCGCCAGCGAGAGCGGCAGCAGCGCGCCGGCGCCCAGCCCCTGCACCGCGCGGAAGGCGATGAGCTGGGTCATGTCCTGCGCGAGGCCGCACAACGCCGACCCGGCCACGAACACCGACATCCCGAGGAGCAGCAGCGGCTTCCTGCCGTGCTGGTCGGAGAGCCTGCCGTACAGCGGCACGGTCACGGTGGAGGTGAGCAGATAGGCGGTGACCACCCACGTGTACAGCTCCGTGCCGCCCAGTTCGCCGGTGATGCGGGGCAGCGCGGTGCCCACGATCGTCTGGTCGAGCATCGCCAGGAACATCCCGCCGAGCACCGCCAGCAACACCAGGCCGTTGCCCTTGGTCTTCATGTCATTAGTCACAGGTGAAGATTGATATGTAAGAGCTGACATGTCAAGTCTTCGATATGCTGAGTGCATGTCCCTGCGGATCGCGCTCCTCGGCCTGCTCACCGCCAAAGGCCCGGCCAGCGGCTACGACCTGGCCAAAAGGTTCGAGCACTCGCTCAACCACGTCTGGCAGGCCGGGCACACGCAGATCTATCCCGAGCTGGTCAAGATGGCCGCCGACGGCCTGGTGACGGTCGAGGCCGAGGGCGCGCGGGGCCGCAAGATCTACGCCATCACCCCCGACGGCAGCCGGCTGCTCACCGAGTGGCTGATCGAGCACGACCCGTCGGCGACCATCCGCAGCGAGACCGCCCTCCAGGCGTTCCTGCTGCCGCTGCTCGACACCGAGCAGGCCATCGCCGTGGTCGAGCGCATCAAGGGCCACTTCGAGGCCCGTCTCGCGGTGCTCGACTGCCAGCCCGAGGGCCAGTTCGGCAATTACGCGCTGTCCCTCGGACTGCGCCAGATGCGCTCCGGCCGGGAGTGGGCCGAGGAGACCCTGGCCGCCCTGCGGCGCGAAGGGTAAAACGGAACTCTTCGCTTCCTGGTGTTGCGTTGGAGAAGCGCCGGAAATAGACCCAGGCATGATGGTCAACCTCCCTGTAGGGCGATGAGGCTCCTGGGTCGTGACCTGGCGATGGATCTCGGCGCGGCCAGCACGCGGATCTATGCCAAGGGCAAGGGCATCGTGCTCGACGAGCCCTCGGCCGTCATGCGCGACAGGGAGACGGGCAAGGTCGTCGGCTACGGCGCCGAGGCCGCGGACGGCGCGGACGGCGAGACGTACTGGCCGATCAGCGACGGCCTGCCCCAGGACGGCGAGCTCACCCGGCGCATGATCAGGCACTTCCTGCACAAGGTGCACCGGCATCCCTTCCCCAGGCCGCGCCTGGTCATGGCCGTGCCCGACGACTTCACGCCGATCGAGCGGGTGGCGCTGCGCGACGCCGGGTTCGAGGCGGAGGCCCGCGGGATCCTGCTGGTCAGGCACGCGGTCGCGGCGGCGCTCGGCGCGGGCCTGCCGCTGGACGACAGCACCGGTCACATGGTCATCGACATCGGCCGCGACGCCGCCAGGATCGCCGTGCTCTCCTGCGGGTCCGTGGTCACCGTCGGCACGGTACGCGGCGGCGGGGGCGCGGTGACCCGGGCCGTCGCCCGCCTGGCCGAGTACGAGCACGGCCTGCTGGTCGGCGAGCGGGAGGCCGAGGCGGCCAAGCTGTGCTCGGTACGGGAGCCGGCGGGCAACGTCCTGCTCCACGGCAGGGACGCCGACACCGGCGAGGAGCGCGCGGTCGCGCTGCCCGCCGAACGCGTCCGCGAGGCCGCCGCCCAGCCGGTCGAGCACATCGTGCGGGCCGCCGAGTACACCGTGGAACGCTGCCCCGCCGAACTGGCCGCCGACCTGGGCGAGGGAGGACTGGTGCTGGTCGGCGGCGGCGCACTGCTGCCCGGCCTGCGCCGGCGGCTGCGCGCGGGCCTGTCCATGCCGGTCCGCCGCGCGGAGCGGCCCACCGACTCCGTGGCCCTCGGCCTCGGCCGCTGCGTGGAGGACCTGGGGCTGATCGCCAGGCTCAGACACCGGTGAGCGACCTGTTCGCCCTGGGGGTCTCGTTCGCCGACAAAGCCGTCAGGACGATCGTGGTCTACCTGACGATCGCCGCGCTGATCCGCATCATGGGCAAACGCGGCATCGCCCAGCTCAACAACTTCGACTTCGTCGTCATGCTGCTGATGAGCAACGTCGTGCAGAACGCGATCATCGGCCCGGACAACTCGCTGATCGGCGGCGTGGTGGGCGTGGTGATGCTGGTGGCGGTCAACTCGGTCGTGGTACGGCTGGCTGCGGCCGTGCCCTCGATCGGCCGGATGGTCGAGGGCGACCCGGTGGTCCTGGCCCGCGACGGGCACTTCATCCCCTCCGCGCTGCGCCGGACGGGCGTACGGCAGGCCGACCTCGACGTCATGCTCCAGCTCAGAGGGGCCGACAGCGTGTCCGACACCGACCTCGTACGCCTGGAGCCCGGCGGCGCGCTCCTGGTCCGCCTGCGCGCCGAAGAGGTGGAGGCCGAACGCGGCGACGTGGACGAGCTGCGAGCGCGCCTGGAACGCATCGAACGCAAGCTGGACGAGCTGAATGGCAGGCCCTCATGAGAATGCGCGGCCGGGCGCCCTTCGACATCGATCCTTAATCTTGTGTTTATACGAGCTGCAATCGGAATTGATCTCCGATAAAGTCCGATCGTGCGCCTGGCTGGTCGCTCGGTCGTGATTTCCGCGGTGCTTTTCTGCGTCGGGGTCGCGGCAGCCTGTACCTCCGCCGGGCAGCCCTCCTTCGAGGAGGCGGCCAGGCGGCTCACCGCCGACACCGACGCCCTGCTCGCCGCCTCCACGCTGACCGTGTCGCCGGCCCATCGTTCCGACGAGACCGAGGACCGCTCGTGCCTGCCCGGCCAGGTGCGCCGGCTGGTCCAGGCCGAGGGCGAGGCCGCCGACGCCCCCGACGGGCTGCTGCTCACCCTCCAGGACATGGGCTACGACCAGATCGTGGACGACCTGGACCTGCGTGACGAGAGCACGGGCGTGTCCATCGTGCGCAACCCCGAGACGAACCTGACGTTCGAGCTCACCGTCCTCGACGGGCCGAACGTCAGGATCGTCGGCAGGACGACCTGCTACACCCCGGCGAACGAGAGCACCGCCCCCTGAACCGCGCTCGGGAGACTCAGAGGGCTCAGGGGGCGGACAGTGCCTCCGTCGGCGACAACCGCGAGGCGCGTACGGCCGGGTAGAGCCCCGCGACCGCGCCGATGACCAACGTGGCGACCAGGCCGCCGACCGTCGCCCACCCGGGCACCACGGCCGGCCACTCGCGGGAGAAGGCGTAACCGACGGTGACGCCGGCCCCCAGGAGGATCCCGCCCGCGCCGCCCAGCGCGGACAGCAGCAGCGACTCGGCGAGGAACTGGGTGCGGATCTGGCCGCGGGTGGCGCCGAGCGAGCGGCGCAGGCCGATCTCCGCACGGCGTTCCAGCACCGAGATGACCATCGTGTTGGCCACGCCCACGCCGCCCACGAGCAGGGCGACCGCGCCCACGCCGAGCAGCAGCCCGGCGAACGCCTGACCGGTCGCCTGCTTGGCGGCCAGCGCGTCGGACGGGCGGGAGACGTTCATCTCGTTGGGCGCCTCGGGGTTGGCCGTGCCGGCCAGCACCGAGCGCACGGCCTCCAGCCTGGCCTCCTGCGAACGGGTGTAGAGCGTGGTCGGATGCCCGTCGAAGTCCAGCCTGGACTCCGCGACCGGCCATCCGACCAGAGCCGCGCTGTTCAGCTCCTCGGCCAGGGGCACCGGGTCGAGCACGCCGACCACCGTGAACCGGACGCCGCCGACCACCACCTGCGTGTCGGGGGTGACCGTGCCGATGCCGAGCCGCTGTGCGGCGGCCGAGCCGAGCACGACGGCCGGGTAACGCTCGGTGGCCGCGTTCAGCCAGGTGCCGCGGCGGACGGTCGCGCCCACGGTCGGCAGCAGGTCGAGGCGGGCGGCGATCGTGATGAGCCCGTTGGTCTGGGGCTCGGGGATCTCCTCGCTCCGGTAGACCTTGGCCGCGGCCACGCTCCCGGTGGACGAGACCGACTCCACCGGGCCTATGCGCTCGATCATCGCCTCGGCGTCCATGGGCATCTGGGCCGCCTCGCCCATGAGCGTGGTGCCGGAGGAGACGGTGAGCAGGTTCGTGCCCAGCGCGGACAGCGTACGGTCCAGTTCGGCGCTGGAGGAGGATGAGATCCCGACCACGCCGATCATCGCGGCGATGCCGATCGCGATGCCGAGCGCGGACAGGAACGCCCGCAGCGGGCGGGTACGCAGGCCGACCGCGCCCACGCGCATCACGTCGCGCGGCCGCATCCTGGCCGGGGAGAGCCGGGGCCGCTCCAGCGTGGCCATCACGCCACCTCGGATTCGACGGGCTCCCGCACAGACGACCCCGAACCGCGGCCTTCGCCGGGATCGCGCTCTTCGCCGGAACCACGCTCTTCGCCGGGATCGCGGACCTCGCCGGAACCGTGGCCTTCGCCGGTCTCCGGGTGGTTCGCGGCGGAGTCGGAGACGATGCGGCCGTCGCGCATGCCCACCTGGCGGGGCAGGCCGGCGGCGATCTCGCGGTCGTGGGTGATGATCACGATGGTGGTGCCGCTCGCGTTCAGCTCGTGCAGCAGGTCCATCACGCCGTTTCCCGAGACCGAGTCCAGGGCGCCGGTGGGCTCGTCGGCCAGCAGCAGCGGCGGGTCGCCGGCCACCGCCCTGGCGATGGCCACGCGCTGCCGCTCGCCGCCGGACAACTCGTGCGGCTCGTGGTAGGTCCGGTGCCCAAGGCCCACGCGGCGCAGCGCCGCCTCGGCCCGCCGGCGCCGTTCGGACTGCGGCAGGCCGGTGTAGATCAGGCCGTCGGCCACGTTGTCCAGCGCGGTGACCCTGGCGGCCAGGTGGAAGTGCTGGAAGACGAAGCCGATCGTGGTCGCGCGGAGCGCCGAGAGCTGGTTGTCCGACAGTTTGGACACGTCGTACCCGTCGATCTCGATGCGGCCGGCGGAGGGGCGGTCGAGGGTGCCGACGAGGTTGAGCATCGTGGACTTGCCCGAGCCCGACGGGCCGACGATGGCGACGAGTTCACCGTGCCCGATCTCCAGCGACACCGAGTCCAGCGCGGCCACACCGCCGGGATAGGTCCTCGACACCCCGGTCAACGAGATCATGGCGTACGCCGCACGGGGTGCCGCGGTCGTACGGGCGGTCGCGGGGTGGGTCATTTCGGGATTCCCACGGTCATGCCCTCGGTGAGCCCGTCGCCGGAGACCTCGACCCGGCCGCCGGCGAACAATCCCGTCTTGACGGCGAGGTATCGCGATCCGCCGTCCTCGACCACTTCCACGCCGTACCCGCCCTCCTGCAGCGCCACGAGCGCCGACACCGGCACGGTCAGCACGCCCTTCCGCCTGTCGGCGGTGAACGTCACCTTCACCGCCGCCTTGTCCAGCCCCTTCGCGGCCTTGGCCGTCCCCAGCGAGACCAGCACCTCCAGGCGGGTCTCCGGGTCGGCGTTCTGGCCCTCGCCCGGCTCGATGATCGTGGCCACCTCGGTGATCCGGCCGGTCACGTTCTTGCCGTCGGGCATGGTGACCGAGACCTTGGTGCCCTTCTTGGCCATCCGCTGGTCCTCAGCCGCCAGCTTGGCCGTGACGACCTTCTTCGTGCCCGTGTACGTGAGGACCTTCTGCCCGGGGGCCGTGGGCTGCCCCTTCTCGGCCTCCATGCTCTCCACCCGTACCTTGCCAGGGGCGAAGACGACCCGGCCCAGCTCCACCTCGCCGGTCTCGTCGAGGCCGCGGTCGTCCTGCCACTCCCTGACCGCCTGGGCGGTGTCGTAGGTGTACTCGTCGTCCACCGTGAAGCCGTCGTAGCCGAGTTTGCGCAGGTTGCGTTCCAGGTTCTCGACGTCCTTGCCCTTGGTGCCGATCCGCAGGTCGCGGTAGGCGGGGGTGGTGCCGTACAGGAGCATGACCGGTTTGTTGTCCAGGCGGTACAGGGACCGGCCGCGGCTGATCTGGTCACCGCTGTCCGGGAGCCAGGTGATCGTGCCGGGTTTCCTGGCCACGGCCGTGGTGACCGGGCCGTAGCCGAGCTCGCCGTCGGCGTCCCTGGTGTCGTTCAGCGTCTGCCGGACGACCGGGGTGCTGGCCGGGGGCAGCGCGGCGGCCGACGTGGCCGGGGTGGCGCCGCCGTCCAGCAGGCCGCCGGGATTGATCGCCAGGACCGCCGCCCCCGCGACCGCGGCCACCCCGAGAAGGGCGATGATCGTCCGCCCGCCGCGGCGGCGGCGGCCCGGGCGGGGCGGAGGGGCCTCCGGGCCGGCCTGGCCGTCGATGGTGGCCGTCCCCATCAAGAGCCTCCCTGTCCCCCGCCGATGTTCATCCGGCACTTCTCTTGCGCGGACTTGAAGTCGGGGTCCTCGCCGACCTCGCGCGTGATGCGCACCATGCCGCCCTCGGGGTCGGGGAACGCCTCCACGCCGTTGTCGCGCATGCACTGGGCCTGCTTGCGCATGGCCTCGGCCGTCTTGGGATCGTTGCCCTTGCCCGACGTCATCCCGGCGGGCTGGAACTCCTTGCAGGCGTCCATGGCCTTCTGGATCTTCTCCGGGCTGCCGGAGCTCTTGTCGAACTTCATCTGGATCCGGCCGTCCGGACCGGGGTCGGGGACGTCCACGCCCTGCTCGCGCAGGCAGGTGGTGTACTTGATGGCCTGTTCGCCGCGGTCTGCCGTGGCCGGGGCGCTGGCCGCGGGCTTGGCGCCGGTGCCGGACACCGACGCCACGTCCGATCCGCCCTGCTGGCCGCCGCACGCCGTCAGGAACAGCGCGGCCGCGGCCAGCGCCATGAGGGGTCGTCCTCGCATGAATGCTCTCCTTCACCGGAAGCCGATTGGCGTTACGAGGGGAGATGCAATACGCGACCGTGTTTCCCCGGCGTTTCCATCCCGGGCTTATCCGGATCAAATGCCGCCCACGCGAGAATCGAGCCGGAGGTACGGAATGCGGGTGCTGGTGGTGGAGGACGAGCGCATGCTCGCCGGCGCGATCGCCGAGTGGTTACGCGAGGAGACCCACGCGGTCGATCTCGCCCACGACGGCGAGGCGGCGCTGGAGCGGATCGCGGTCAACGACTACGACGTGGTCGTCCTGGACCGCGACCTGCCGCGCGTGCACGGCGACGACGTGTGCAGGGAGCTGGTCGCCTCCGAGTCCGACGCGCGGGTGCTGATGCTGACGGCCGCCGCCCAGCTCGACGACCGGGTGAGCGGGCTGTCCATGGGCGCCGACGACTACCTGACCAAGCCGTTCGCCCTCCCCGAGCTGGCGGCGCGCGTCCTGGCGCTCGGGCGGCGCTCGCGGCCCGCCGCGCCGCCGGTGTTGCGCCGGGCCGGGATCACGCTGGACCCGGCACGCAGGGAGGTGTTCCGGAACGGGCGGTTCGTCCCGCTGTCGAAGAAGGAGTTCGCCGTGCTGACCGAACTGATGCGGGCCGGCGGCACGGTCGTCTCGGCCGAGCAACTGCTGGAGAAGGCGTGGGACGAGCACGCCGACCCGTTCACCGGCGTGGTGCGGCTGACGATACTCAAGCTGCGCCGCAAGCTCGCCGACCCGCCGGTGGTGGAGACCGTGCCGGGAGTGGGGTACCGCATCCCATGAGACTGCCGCACCCCACCCTGAGGCTGCGCCTCACGCTCGTGTACGGCGCGCTCTTCCTGGTGGCGGGGCTGACCCTGCTGGGCGTCACGTACCTGCTGTTCAACCAGCAGCTCACGCAGTCGTTCGAGAACCGGTTCATGACCAGTGACGGCACCCGCAAGAACGTGATCTTCCTCAAGCAGGACGGCGTCGAGCTGATCGGCTCCGCCGCCGTCAAGTGGATGCGGCAGCAGGAGGAGGGGGTGCGCGAGGCCGCCGTGACCTCGCTGCTCACCCAGGGCGCGATCGCCCTCACCGTCGTGTGCGGGATCGCCGTCGGGCTGGGCTGGGTGGTGGCCGGACGCGTACTGGCCCCGCTGCACCTGGTGACCGAGACCGCGCGCCGGATCGCCGCCGCCCCGATGGCCGAACGCGGCCTGCACGAGCGGATCGCGCTCAACGGCCCCCCGGACGAGGTCAAGACGCTGGCCGACACGTTCGACACGATGGTGGAACGGCTCGACCACTCCTTCGACGGCCAACGCAGGTTCGTCGCCAACGCCTCGCACGAGTTGCGCACGCCCCTGACGCTCAACCGGGCGCTGGTGGAGCTGGCCATGCACCGGCGTACCGCCTCCGACGACGTCAAGGAGCTGGGCGAGAACCTGTTGCAGATCAACGCCCGCCACGAACGGCTCATCTCGGGGCTGCTGCTGCTGGCCCGCTCCGAGCAGGAGATCGCCGACCGTTCCCCGGTGGACCTCGCCGACGTCGTCACCCACGTGGTCGCCCAGACCGCGCGTGACGCCGAGGAGGCGAGGGTCGTGGTGAAGGAGGACGCCGGTCCCGCGCCGACCGTGGGCGACGCGCTGCTGCTCGAACGGCTGGTGCACAACCTGGTGGAGAACGGCGTCCGGCACAACCTCGACGACGGCACCGGCTGGGTGCGGGTGTCGAGCCGTACGGTTCCCGGCGGGCTGGTCGAGGTGGAGGTGGGCAACAGCGGGCCGAGCGTGCCGCCGTACGACGTGCCGCTGCTGTTCAAGCCGTTCCACCGGCACGGGGCCGAACGGGTGGTGACGGCGATGAGCGCAGGGCTCGGGCTGTCGATCGTGCGCTCGGTGGCCGTCGCGCACGGAGGGGACGTGACGGCCCGGCCCCGCGAGGGCGGTGGGCTGATCGTTACGGCGACGCTGCCGGCTGCTCGCGCAACTTGACTACAAATCCTGATATTGGTCGCTATCGTAAGTAACTTCGTTCATTTCAGTATCAGGAGTCACTTCTCTCATGGCGCACGTCGAACCGCTGCGGGAGGGTGATCCGGCGGCCGTGGGGGCGTACCGGCTGCTCGGGCTGCTGGGCGCGGGTGGCCAGGGGACCGTGTACCTCGGGCGGGCGCCCGACGGGCGGACGGTGGCGGTCAAGGTGCTGCGCCACGGCGCCGGGCCGGACGAGCGGTTCGCCAAGGAGATCGAGGCGGCGCGGCGGGTGGAGCCGTTCTGCATCGCGCAGGTGCTGGACGCGTCCCTGGGGCCTCAGCCGTACATCGTGACCGAGTACGTCGAGGGCCCTTCGTTGCAGCAGGCGGGGCGCCATACGGGGGCCGACCTGCAACGGCTCGCCGTCGCCACGGCCACGGCGCTGGCCGCCATCCACCAGGCGGGCGTCGTGCACCGGGACTTCAAGCCCGCCAACGTGCTGCTCGGCCCCGGCGGGCCGCGGGTGATCGACTTCGGCATCGCCCGTGCCGCGGACGCCTCCGCCACCGTGACGAGCGGCATCGTGGGGACGCCCGCGTACATGGCGCCCGAACAGCTCGCGGGACAGGTGGTCGGGCCGCCGGCGGACGTGTTCGCGTGGGCCGCGGTCGTGGTCTGGGCGGGCACCGGGACGCCGCCGTTCGGCCAGGACACGCTGCCCGCGATCATCAACCGGATCCTGAACAACGAGCCGCTGCTCGGCGACCTGCCCCGGCCGCTGCGCTCGATCGTGTACGACTGCCTGGCCAAGGACCCGGCGGCCCGTCCGACGATGCGCGACGTCCTCCTCCGCCTCCTCAGCGGCGACGCCCCCACCCCGTCCCACCCCTCCCCCTTCCAGTCCCAGGGACCGGGACACCCCGCACCACCGGGCGCCGGTCCGGCCGGAGCCATGGGACAGGGGCCGCCGCCGAGACCCGGTCCGCCCGGCGCTGTGGGGCAGGGGCCGCCGCCGTTCCCCGGTTCGGGGGGACGGCGTCGTGGGCGCAGGCGGAGTGTGGTGCCGCTGGCCGCGGGGTTGTCGGTGGTCGTGGCCGCGGCGCTCGTGGGCGGGGTCGTCTGGCTCGCCCCCTGGTCGCGCCTCCCCGGCTTGTCCGCGCTCACGGCCCCCTCCGCCACCCCGACGTCTCCCCCCTCCACTCCCACCGCAAGGAAGTCGCAGCGGAGAAGCACCCCGAAGCCCACCATCACCAGGAAAGCGACCTCCAGGCCCACCACCCGCCGCCCCGCGGAGTCACCCACCCCCCGCCCCACCGTCACCCGCACCACGACACGTCCGACCCCCACCCCCACCCGCACCACCAAGAAGCCGGTCACCGCCGCCAGGGCCAGCGTCGGGGAGATCACCCTGTCCGGCGGCCCCGGGCAGTCCGCCGGAAGCGGCTGCTACATGCCCCCCTTGCACTTCCAGGGCCGCGTGGAATCCACCAAACGCGAGATCTGGGTCTCCTACGCCTGGCTGATCGACGGCAAGAGCGTCGAGCGCAGCAGGTCCTGGGTCTCCGAGGACGACTACAGCGCCTACATCACCGCAGGCCAGTACATGCTGAAGGCCGGCCGCCACACCGTCACCCTCCAGGTCACCGCGCCCAGCGCCACGACCAAGAGCGTGTCCCTGACCATCTGCACGATGGACGACGGATGACGATGCCGCCGGCCATCGGCCCGTACCTGCTGGTCAGGCAGCTCGGCGAGGGCGGCCAGGGCGCCGTGTACCTGGCCGAGGCCCCCGACGGCGCCCGGGTCGCGATCAAGGTCCTGCACGAGGGCGCGTCCGGCGACGGCCGCTTCGCCAAGGAGGTCGCCGCCGCGCGGCGGGTGGAGCCGTTCTGCGTCGCGCAGGTGCTGGACGCCTCGCTGGGCGGGCGGCCGTACATCGTGACCGAGTACGTCGAAGGGCCCTCGTTGCAGCAGGCGGGCCGCCATGCGGGTGCCGACCTGCAACGGCTCGCCGTGGCGACCGCGACCGCGCTGGCCGCGATCCACCGGGCGGGCGTCGTCCACCGGGACTTCAAGCCCGCCAACGTCCTGCTGGGACGCGACGGGCCGCGGGTCATCGACTTCGGCATCGCCCGCGCCGCGGACGCCTCCGCCACGGTCACCAGCAGCATCCTGGGCACGCCGTCGTACATGGCTCCCGAGCAGTTCGCGGGCGCCACCGTCGGCCCCGCGACCGACGTCTTCGCCTGGGCCTGCGTCATGGTGTACGCCGCCACCGGCGTCCCGCCGTTCGGCAACGACTCGGTGCCCGCCGTACTCGGCCGCATCCAGTACGGCGAGCCGCAACTCGCCGGCGTGCCCGAGCCGCTGCGCTCCATCGTGGCCGCCTGCCTGGCCAAACACCCCGACGCCCGCCCCACCATGCAGGACGTGCTCTTCCAGCTCATAGGCGGCCCCCGCCCCACGCCGCCGCCCTCCCCCGGCCGTCCGGCCGCCCCCCACGTATGGACCGGCCCCTCCGGCCGCCCACCCGCCGGCCCGACGCACCCCTCCGCCCACGGGCACCCCCGCCACCCTGCGGGCGGACGCCCACGGACCGGGCTCGCGCTGCTGGCGGGCGGCGTGGCGCTCGTCCTCACGGCCGCCACCGCGACGGCCGTCTGGGTGTGGTGGCCCACCGCCCCGGGCCGGAACACCACGAACACCACGAACGCCGCCGCACCTCCCACCACGCACGTCCCCGACAGCCGCAGATCCGGCACACGCCGATCAACCACCCGCAAACCCGCGAAACCCACCAGATCCCCGCAGCCCACCACCACCAGGCCGACGCCCACCACCAAACCGACATCCGCCAGACCGACGCCCACCAAACCGACGTCCACCGCCAAACCGACGACCACCAGGCCGACGACTCCCGCCAAGGGCGGCGTGACCTCTGCGGCCCTGACCTACCAGGGCATCCGCGTGGGCGGCTGCTGGCGCTACGACCTCAACGTCTACGCCGACGTGACCACCACCGTCGGCTACGACTACCAGTGGCTCGTCAACGGCCAGAGCCAGGGCAGAAAGGTGGCCACCGCCTCGACCAGGCCCGTCCTGCCCTCGATCACCTGGAAGGGCAAGGGCAGCTACACCGTGGTGTTCCGCGTCCTCACCCCCACCAGCCTCCGGCGCAGCGTCACCGTGAACATCTGCGACGTCGACAAAGGCTGGTAGCGGCCCCCGTCCGGTGGCCGGCCGGTCAGCCGAGTTGCGCGGCCGTGCGGAGGGAGCGGTAGAGGAGGCGGGGGTCGCCCAGGTGGTGGCGCAGGAGTTTCTCCAGGCCGCCGATCGGCACCAGGTTCTGGGGGGCGCGCGGGTCCTTGTAGTCGACCCCGGCCAGCGCCGGCAGGGCCAGCGTTACGGCGTCGGCCAGGTGTACGACCTGCGCCGGGTCGAGGTCGGCGCTGGCCTCGCAGCGTGCGATGCCCGCCCACGGGGCCGTCGACTGGACCGGGAGCCGCAGGTACCAGGCGTGCCTGCGCCAGCTCGTGCCCATGAGGAACACCGGCGTACGCTGCCCCGGCGTGAGCGCGGCGACCACGGCCGACTGAGGCTGCGGCAGGTACGCCGCGTGGTGCGTCTTGATGTAACCGACCGTCCGCGGCAGATGGGTACGCCCCCGCAGCGGCCCGTCCACCAGCAGCAGGTCGTCGCCCAGCGAACGGTGCCGGACCGCGAGGTCCACCTCCAGCTGGGTGACCTGGCGCTGGAGGGCGAGCGACAACTCCTCGAAGCTGGAGTCGGCCGCCTTGTTCGGCAGGTAGGCGGCGTGGGCGGTCTTCACCTCCGGCGCGTACGGCGAGGCCGAGATCAGCGACCTGTTGACCTCGATCGCGGCCGGCTCGGCCCCGTCGGGGCCGCAGCGTACGATCCCGGCGGCGTAGGAGGCGGCGATCCCGGGGACGGGCATCGGCAGGTCGGGGTCGTGCACCCACACGCGCGCGTCGATCCGGCGCACGCCGTCGGCGACCAGCAGCGTGTCGGGCGCGGCGGCGTCGGGGCCCGGCGTGACGGGCTTCCAGTCGGCGGCCGGCCGTTCGATGTCGAGGACCAGCTCGGCGCTGGTGGCGCCCAGCTCGGACAGGGCCTCGACGGCGATCGCGGCGGCGTAGCCGGGGTCCCAGGGGTCGACGGTGAAGCCCGAGGTCACGGCCCCACCTTCCGTACGTGCGAGCCCTTGGCGTCGCGCAGCACCTCGAAGCGGGCCGGCACCCGGTCGGCCAGCGCCGGGACGTGGGTGACGACGCCGATCATGCGTTCCTGGCCGGCGGCCAGGCGTTCGAGCGTGGTGGCGACGGTGTCGAGCGTGGCGGGGTCGAGGGTGCCGAACCCCTCGTCGAGGAAGATCGAGTCGAGCCCCCTGGCGACGGCCCCGGACAACGCCAGCGCCAGGGACAACGCGGCCTGGAACGTCTCGCCGCCGGACAGCGTACGGGCGCTGCGCCGCAGGCCCGCCTCCCCGTGGTCGATGACCTCGATGTCCCCGGTACGCTCGCCGAGCGCCAGCTCGTACTGGCCGTCGGACAACTCCATCAGCGTCTCGGACGCCGTGGCGACCAGCACGGCCAGGGCCTCGGCGCACAACCAGCGTTCGAAGGCGTTGGCCCGCAGGCGCAGCGCCAGCTCGTGGGCGACCTTGGCCTCGTGCTCCTTCTCGGCGACGACCTTCTCCAGGTCGGCGGCCCGCCTGCGCTCCTCGCGGACCCGTTCGAGTGCGCCGTCGGCCCGCGCGACCGCTCCGGCGACGGCCGCGCCGAGCTGGTCGGGCGTGGCGTTGCGCGGGACGGTGACGCCGTGCTCGGCCAGGCGTTCGGTCAGCTTGTGGCGTTCGGCGGCGAGCCTGGCGGTGGCCTGGGCGAGCTCCCGCTCGCGCTCGGTCAGGGCGGCGCGGGCGGCCTCGGCGGCCCGGTCGCGCCAGCCGAGCAGCTCGGACCAGGCGTGGTGGAGGTCGTCGCGGGTGAGCGACGGCGGCGGGTCGTCGGAGGGCGCGAGCACGAGCAGCCGGTCGCGGGTGGACCCGAGGGTCTGCCAGGCGCTCTCGGCCTGCCGTTCGACCTGCTCGGCGGCGGCCCGCGCGCGTTCCAGCTTCCCGCGCGCGCCGCGTACGGCGGTGCGGGCCTCGGTGGCCAGGGCCTCGGCCTTGACGATGGCGGCCAGCCGCCCTTCGATCTCGGTACGGTCGCCGGGGGCGGGCAGCGCGGCCAGGTCGGTGTCGAGCCGGGTCGCCTGCGCGGCCAGCATCGACGCCGACGTCTCGGCCTTGGCCAGGGCAGCCCGGCCCCGGCCGGCGCGGTCGCGGGCGGCGGCGAGGGCCCGGTCGGCGGCGCCGAGATCGGCGGGCCGCTCGTGATGGGGCAGCTCGGAGAGCGGGCGCAGGCAGAGCGGGCACGGCTCCCCCACGGCCAGCCGATGCGTCAGCGCGGCCGCGGCGTGGGCGTCGCGCAGCCGTTCGCGTTCGTGTTCGGCCTCGGCCAGCGCGTGCTCGGCTTCGGCGACCTTGGGGACGAGCCGTTCCAGCGAGGCGGCGGCCTCGGCCGCGGCCGCGCGGGCGTCGGCGGCCTGGGTGGTGAGCCGCTCGCGGGCGTCGAGCGCGGCCAGCGCGGCGACCGGCTCGGCGCGGTCGCCGAGCGCCGCCAGCGCCTCGAACGCCTCGTGCTCGTCGGCCTCCAGGGTCGCCACCTCGGCGCCGAGCGCGGCGACCGCGTCGGCGGCCTCGCGGCGGGCCGAGGCCAGCGTCGGCACCGCGGGCGGCATGCGCAGCGCGGCCAGCGCCGACTGCCGTTCGGCCACCGACGCGCGTTCCTGCTCGGCCCGGCCGATGTCGGCCTCGCGGGCGCGCAGCAGGTCGAGGTCGGTGTCGAGGGTGCCGGCCAGCCGCCGCAGCGCGGCCAGGCCGTCGGCCAGCTCGCGCTCTGCCTCGTCGGAGGCCCCCGCCAGCTTGGCGAGCTGGTCGCGGGCGAAGGCGGCGGCGCTTCGCGCGGCCTCCTCGTCGCGGGCGGCCCGCTGCCTGATCAGCTCGTAGACGTCGGCGTCGAGGAGCTGCACCAGCAGGTCCTGGCGTTCGCGCGGCGCGGCGTGCAGGAACTCCGCGAACCGCCCCTGCGGCAGCACCACGCACTGGGTGAAGAACTTGTACTCCAGGCCGGTCACCCGCTGCACCTCGGGGGTGACGTGCTCGCCCTCGGCGAGCGACTTCAGCACCATCTCGTACGCCACGTCGAGCGGCGCCGCCGGGTCGAGCTCGTCGATCCTGGCCTCTTTGGTACGCACGGTGCCCTTGGCGTCGCGGACCAGCGAACGCACCACGCCGTAGCGCCGCCGGTCGCTCTCGAACACCAGCGCCACCTTGCCCGAACCGGCCGAGGGGGCCAGGGCGTGGGCGATGACGTTCTCCTTGCCCCAGCGCGGGACGGTGCCGTACAGGGCGAAGCAGATCGCGTCGATGATCGTGCTCTTGCCCGCGCCGGTCGGGCCGACCAGGGCGAAGTACTCGGTGTCGGAGAAGTCGACGGTCGCCGGCTCGCGGAAACTGCCGAAGTGGTCGAGGTGCAGCAGCAGGGGACGCATCAGCCGGTCACCTCGTCGTAGAGCCGGTCGAACAGGGTGGCGACCTGGTCGTCGTGGCGGCCGGTCGCGCTCAGGTACTCGCGGAACAGCTCGCGCGGGCTGCGCGCGGCCGAGCCCGCCCTGCGCACCGCGGGCACCGGACGGAACCGTTCGTCGAGCACGACGTCGACCGAGCCCGGCAGCAGGTCGCGTACCTGGTCGGACAGGCCGACGCGGGGTTTCTCCTCCACGATCACCTTGAGCCAGTCGTCGCCCGCCTCCAGGCCCTCAAGCTGCTCCAGCGTGCCGCGCACCGTACGCAGCCTGCGCGCCGAGGCGAACGCCAGCTCGCGCACCACCGCGGGCCGCCCCGGCGTGACCTCCACCAGCAGCGCGCCGGGCGTGTTGCCCTCCTCGCCGAAGTCGACGGCCAGCGGCGAACCGCTGTACCAGATCGGGCACGGGCCGGGGATCTGCTGCCGGCGGTGCAGGTGGCCGAGGGCGGCGTACTGGGTGGAGACCGGGAAGGCGCTGGGCTCGAAGTAGTAGGAGAAGATCGACTGGGCCTCGCGCTCGCCGCCGCCGAACGCGCCGCCCGGCAGGGTGCCGTGGGTGGTGATCAGGTTGACGGTGTCGTTCTGGAAGCCGGCGGTCAGCGCGCCGACCAGCTCGGAGATGCGGGTGGCGTAGTCGCGGTTGTGGTCGGCGGCGGTGCCGGTGAGCACCTCCGCGGCGCGTACGACATAGCGGTGGGACAGGAACGGCAACACCGCCAGCCGCACCGGCTCCCCCGACCGCGCCGTGAAGGCCAGCGTGCCGCCCGCGTCGGGACGGCGGAAGACGCCCACCATGTGCATGCCGAGCTTGCCGAGCACCGGCCGGTAGACCTCGAAGAGCTGTGGGTTGTCGTGGTTGCCGGCCAGCACCACCACGTCGCGGCCGTCGCCGCGCAGCGCCATGAGCGCGTTGAGCACCAGCGACTGGGCCTCGGGTGTGGGCGCCGAGGTGTCGAACAGGTCGCCGGCCACGACGACGGCGTCCACGTCATGGGTACGGGCCGCGGTGACCAGCTCGCGCAGCACGTCGCGGTGCTCGTCCATGCGGGAGCGGCCCTTGAGCACCTTGCCCACGTGCCAGTCCGCGGTGTGCAGGAATTTCACCGAGCTCCCTTCAGAACGGCGGAATGTCGTCTTCGACGCCCGGCAACCCCTGGAACGGGTCGGCCGACGGGCTCACCCGGGACGCGGCCTCGGCCGGCCGGGTCGCCCAGGCGGGGAAGGGGAACGCGACGGCCAGCGGCACCGGGATCTCCGGCTGGGCGACGAACATGGTGCCCGGTTTGGCGATCGTGGCGCGTTCCCGGACGGCCGGGGGCAGCCAGCCGTACTCGGAGCGGGCGGCCTCGGCCGGGTCGAGGCGGCCCGCGACGCGTACGGCGCTGTTGGAGACGATGCGGCGTTCGACCTCGGAGGCGGTCTGCTGGGCGCCGATGAGGATCACCCCGAGCGAACGGCCGCGCTCGGCCACGTCGAGCAGGATCTCCTTGATCGGCGAGTCGCCCTCGCGCGGCGCGTACTTGTTCAGCTCGTCGAGCACCACGAACAGCAGCGGCTTGGCCGTGCCCGAGGTCTCCTTGCGGTGGAACTCGCCGCGCAGCACGACGCCGACCACGAACCGCTGGGCCCGTTCGGGCAGGTTGTGCAGGTCGACGATGGTGACCTGGGCGTCGGACGTACGCACCGAGTGGGCGCGGAAGAACGGCAGGTCGCCGCGGACGATCGGGGACAGCGGCTTGACCGCGCTGCGCAGCCGGCGCAGGAAGGCGTTGACGGTGCCGAGCGGGGTCTGCGCGCCGGTCCACTCGAGGCGGGTGGCCTCGTCCTGCAACTGGTCGGACAGCAGCTCGACCAGGTCGCCGAAGGTGCGGCAGGCGGTGCCCCTGATCATGACCGCGCCGCCGTCGCCCACCGGCTCGGCCCACGACTTCAGCCGGGCCGCCACCTGGCCCACGAGCAGCGAGTACCCGGCGCGCTCGTCGTCGGCGTCGGCGAAGACGAACCGCAGCAGCTCCTCCTCGCACAACTCGACCAGCGTCCAGAAGAACGAGCTGACCCCCTGCGTACGGGCCGACACGTGCGGCACGCCGTTGGGGTCGCCCGGCCGCGGCGGCGCGAAGACGTGCACGCTGCCGAACGGCTGCGCGGGCAGCCCGAGCCTGGCGTACGCGGCCCGCGCCCTCTCGTCGAGGCGGACGTTGTCGTGGTCGAGGAAGAGCAGGTCCTCGCCCTTGACGGAGAAGATCAGGGCCTTGGTGTTGGCCGACTCGGCGTCGAGCACGCCGGAGTTGAAGATCGAGTAGAGCAGGAACGTGGCGAAGGACGTCTTGGTGGCCACGCCGGAGACGCCGGAGATCGACACGTGCGCGCCGCGGGTGCCGTCGAGGAAGTCGAAGTTGACGTAGAGGGGCTGGCCGTCGCGGCCCATGCCCATCGGGACCCGGCGGTCCATCACGTCGAAGTAGAGCGCCTGGTCGCGGTCGCCCGCCCCGGCCACGAAGACCTTGGAGCCGGGCAGCGGCGGCACGAACACCTCGGGCTCGACCCTGGTCACCCGCACCTCGGCCACCTCGACCACGGCGGCGGGCAACGCGCCCTCGGCGATGAGGAACACGTCGGAGTCGTAGGCGGCGCCCTCGTGCCTGGCCTCGACCGTGGTCACCACGCCCGCCACCAGCACCGTGCCGTGGCCCGGCACCTCGCGCCTGGTCACCACGACGTCGTCGAGCTGCAGCACCTTGCCGGGCTCCAGGCCGACCCAGAACGACAGCGGTGAGGCGGCCTGGGTGCCGAGGACCCGCCCGACCGCCTCACCGGTCGCCGCCGCAGCAGAAGACGCCTCCCGGCTCGCAGCCCCGTTGACCGTCACGAAACCCTCCACCCCCAGACATGCCCTTCCAAAGGAGAGTAGTCGGGGCCCGGGGATGCGTCCGGCTCATCGAGGTCTTCGCCGCGCCGCGTCAGAACGCGAACACCGCGTCGGTCCAGGTGTGCCGAGCTCCGTGAGCCACCCACCGCAGCCCGCCGCGCCCGTGACGGACCGACCGCGACATCGTCACGCATGGACTGTCGCGGATCGAATGTCTTGCGTCGCACGTTCACGAGAGCCCGGGGCCTCCGCCGTCAGGGTGATCATCTTGATGGGAGCCATGGATACCAGCCGGGTCCGACAGAACCGCTCCGCACGACGGGGTTGTCCGGATGTGGACAGCCCGGTCAACCTGTCGGCCTCGCACACCGTCCCCTTTGTGCCACATCCGTCACAAAGGGAAATCGCCGTGCGCCTGCAACTGATCCTGCCCCTGGCCGTCCTGCTGTTCTCCACGCCCGCTCCGGACGGCGGCACCGCCGTCGTGTACACGTGCACGACCCGCGCCACGGGCGAGACGCAGACCGTCAAGATCGACCTGACGCTCACGGTGCCCGCCACCGCCGCCGTGGGCAAGCAGTTCACCATCGGCTGGCGCGGCTCGTACGTCGCGGGCGCCGAGCTCCGCGCCCCCGCCACCGGCCTGGACGGCGAGGTCAACCTGTACGCCTACGCCTCCGTCACCGGGATCGACCGGCTGACCTCGGCCACGGGCGTCGGCCGTCCCGGAACGATCGTCCCGGGAGCGGTCATCCCCCTCCCCGGAAGCGTGGTCGACGTGAAGACGACGCCGCGGCACCCCGGCACCGGCACGGTACGTCCCGCGGCCGTCAACTTCGGGCCGACCCCGCAGAAGCCCCTGATCGAGTGTGACCCGCAGGACAAGGAGGCGCTGACGTCGTACCCCCTGACCGTCACCGGCACGGGCGACGACACGGAGACCACCCCCGGCCCCGACACCACGGACACCGCGAGCACGCCCCCGGAACCGGGCTCCCCCACCAAGACGCCCGCCGCGCTGCCGACGGGCGGCGCGGACACCGGCGGCGGCGGTGAGACGGGCCCCGACGGGCGGGTGCTGGTGGCGGCCGGGGCGCTGACCCTCGCCGCCGCCCTCACGGGGTTACGCCTCCGCCGTCGTACGGACGGAACCGGCTCACCTGCGGTTCCCGGCCAGGAAGGCTCATGAGCCCGGCCGCCCCTACGCGCCGCGCGGGTCCTCCGGGGTGCTCCGGGCCTGGGATCGGGCGGCCTGTACGCCGGCCTGGAAGCGGGTGTGGGCGCCGAGCCTGGCCATGAGCTCGGCGATGCGCCGCTGGGCGGTGCGGTAGCCGATGCCGAGCTGGCGGGCGATGGCCTCGTCGGTCAGGCCGGTCAGCAGGAGGGCGATCAACCGTTCGTCGTCCTGCGGCGCCTCGCGCGAACCGGTCAGCCGCATCGGCAGCGCCCGCTCCCAGGTGCCCTCGAACAGCCTGCTCAGCGCCTCCAGCAGCCCGGAGGGGTGCACCAGGAGCGCCGCGGAGTCGGGCGACTCGTAGCGCAGCACCAGCAGCGCGAACCGGTCGTCGACCAGGTAGAGCTTCATCGGCAGGCTGGGCAGCACCCTCGCCAGCTGGCCCGCGCCGATCATCTCCTCGATCTGCCGCAGCGCGCCCGGCCGGTCGATGAAGTCGCGCTCGTAGATGACCCGGCTGATGATGCCGCGGTCCAGCAGCTCGCGGTGGGCGGCCACGCTGGCGTGCCGGTCGAAGTACGGCGGCTGGGAGAAGGTCCGTACCTGGTGGCGGGCCGCGCGCTGGAGCTGGAGGAGGCGTTGCCGTACCGCGGCGGCGCCGGTGATCACCTCCACGACCAGTGGCGGCTGCTGTCCGGAGGCGCGCTGCTGGAAGGCGTCGTCCAGGTCGGCGGCGCGTTCCCTGGCCCGCGCGAGCCCCTCTTCGGCGACGGTGAGCAGCGCGTCGAGCGCGACGTCGGGGGCGACGGCGACGTACCGCGCCGGTTCGTCCGGCAGCCGGTTGACCAGGCCCTTGCTCTCCAGCCCGCTCAGCAGCACGGGCAGGCCGGGGCCGGCGAAGCCCGCGGCGAGCCGGTCGAGGGTGGCCGGCGAGCACTCGACGAGCAGCTCGTAGAGCTCCTCCTCGGCCGGGCCCAGCCCGAGCGCTTCGAGCGTCACCGCAGCCAGCCGCGCAGGACGGCCTGGTAGCCGGCCTGGAACCGGGTCTGCGCGTCGAGCTGGACCATCATCGCCTGCACCCGCCTGCGTACCGTACGCACGCTCCAGCCGAGCTGCGCCCCGATGGCCGCGTCGGTCAGCCCCGAGATGAGCAGGGGCAGCAGGTCCTCGTGCGCGTCGGCGGGACTCCGTTCCTCGGGCAGCCGGGCCTGCCCCTGCCGCACACCCAGCGGGACGGCGCGCTGCCAGTTCATCTCGAACAGCGCGCCGAGTGCCTCCAGCAGCGTCGGGTCGTGCACCACCAGCGCGGATTCGACCAGGTGCAGATCGTGCCGCAGCGGCACGATCGCCGTCGGCCGGTCGTTCAGGACGAGCTTCATCGGCACCTCGCCGACCCTGGCCTGCTCGCCGGCGGTGATGTAGTCGGTGACCACCGTCAGCGCCCCGGGCAGTTCCATCGCCTTCCTGTCGTACAGGACGCGGTAGTTCACGCCTCTTGCCAGCAGGTCGAACTCGCGCGCGTTCTCCCCGATCACCCCGGCGTACGGCGGCGCGTCGAACACCCGGATCGAGGCGCGCGTCTCCCGCTGGAGCCGCTCGAAGCGGTCGTTCACCGCCTGCCTGCCGATCACCACCTCGACCAGCCCGGCGGCGTCGCGTTCGGTGCCCGCCCGGTGGAAGGCGGCGCTGAGCCTGGCGATGCGGCCCCGGGCGGCGGTCAGCGTCCTGGCCCTGGCGCTGATCAGCGCGTCGAGGCCCATGCTCGGGGCGACCGCGGCGTACCTGGGCGGGTCCTCCGGCAGCCGGGTGACCAGGCCGAGTTCCTGGAGCCGCGCGCAGAGCGCGGCCTGCGGGCCGGCGAGCCGCTCAAGGTCGGCGGCCGTGATCGGCGAGACCTCGATCAGCGTCTGGTACAGCGCCTCTTCGGCCGTCGACAGGCCCAGGGATTCGAGCATGCGCCCATCGTGTCCTCTTCCCGCCAACGGCGTGAAGAGGACGAAAGGTCATCTTTCCGGATATGGCGCGGAATGGGAGGTTTTGTGTGCTCGATCATGTACTACTCCGAGGAGAACCATGGCTCGCCGCCCGCTCGCCGGGCTGACCGCGTTGGGGTTGGTCCTGTCCATGGGGATGGCCACGCCCTCCCCTTCACCCGAGTCCGCCGACACCCCGGCCCCCGCCCCGGGCGCCTTACCCGCCGCCACCCAGCTCACCCTGATCACCGGCGACGTGGTGACGTACGGCAAGGCCGCCGACGGCACCCCACGCGCCGACGTCAAACCGGCCAGGCGCGCCGGAGGAGCGCCGGTGACCTTCGTGACCCTGCGCAAGGGCGACTCCTTCTACGTCTTCCCCTCCGACGCGATGGCCCCGGTGGCCTCGGGCCAGGTGGACAAGGGCCTGTTCGACGTGGCGTACCTGGCCGCCAACGGCTACACCGACGCCCAACGCCCGACCCTGCCGGTCATCGTCCAGTACGGCGCCGCCGAGCAGCCCGCCGCGACGCTGTCGGCGCGGGCCGACGCGCTCCCGGCCACCGCCTCGCCCGTCGCCCTGACCAGCGTGGGCGGCGCCGCCGTCAAGGTGGACAAGAAGGCGGCACGGGAGTTCTGGGCCGCGGCCGCCTCGTCCCCCACCGTGTCCCCCTCTGCGCGCGCGACCGCGCCGAAGGCGATCTGGCTCGACCGCAAGATGAAGCCCGTGCTCGACAAGAGCGTGCCGCAGATCGGCGCGCCGCAGGCCTGGGCCGCCGGCTACAAGGGCAAGGGCGTCAAGGTCGCCGTGCTCGACACCGGCGTCGATCCCGACCACCCCGACCTGGCCGGCCGGATCGGGGCGATGGCCAACTTCACCGACGATCCCGACGCCCGCGACGGCCACGGCCACGGCACCCACGTCGCCTCCACGATCGCCGGCTCCGGACGGTACACGGGCGTGGCGCCCGAGGCCACGCTCCTGGTGGGCAAGGTGCTCGACTCGTCGGGCACGGGCACCTCGTCGCAGGTCATCGCGGGCATGCAGTGGGCCGCCACGCAGGCCAAGGTGGTCTCGATCAGCATCGGCGGCGAGTACGAGGACCAGAACGGCCCCATCAACCAGGCGGTGAACACGCTCAGCGCCGAGACGGGCGCGCTGTTCGTCGTGGCCGCCGGCAACGACGGCGGCAGCCGTACCGTCAACTCGCCGGGATCCGCGGCGGCGGCGCTGACGGTCGGCGCGATCGACCGTGAGGAGAAGCTGGCCCCCTTCTCCAGCAGGGGCCCGAGCCCGTTCGACTACGGGCTCAAGCCCGACGTGGTCGCGCCCGGCGTCGGCATCGTCGCGGCCCGCGCGCGGGGCACGTCGATGGGTTCGCCCGTGGACGAGCTCCACACCGCCGCCTCCGGCACCTCGATGGCGACCCCGCACGTGTCGGGCGCGGCGGCCATCCTCGCCGGACAACACCCCGACTGGACGGGCCCGCAGCTCAAGGCGGCGCTCATCGGCACCGCGAAGGACGACGGCCTGCCCGCCTACCAGCAGGGCTCCGGGCGCATCGACGTGGCCAGGGCGGTCACCCAGCAGGTACGCGGCTCGGGCAACCTCGACTTCGGCTTCCTGAGCTCCCCGCAGAACGGCCCGGCCACCAAGACGATCACGTACGCCAACGACGGCGACCAGCCGGTGACGCTGGCCCTGCGCGCGAGCATGGCGGCGCACCGCGGCACCGCCCCCGAGCGGGTGCTCAAGCTGGACCGCGACACGCTGACCGTCCCCGCCCACGGCACCGCGGACGTGGCCGTCGCCTTCGACCCGTCAGGACCGGCCACCTGGTACGAGGGTTCGGTGGCGGCCACCGGCGGCGACGTGGTCGTGCGCACGGCCGTGGGGGCGTTCGTCGAGCCGCGCAGGGTCAAGCTCAAGACCGAACTGATCATGCCGGACGGCGCGACCGACGCGGTCTCCGTCCCGTGGATGTTCATACGTACCGACGACCGCGACGACCTGGACTCCTTCTACCAGACGGTCGAGGGCGAGGCGAGCGTCTACCCGGGCACCTTCAGCGTCAACACCATCGCCGCCTGGCGGGGTGAGAACGGCGAGTGGCAGCAGTCCCTGCCGACCGCGCCCGAGGTCAAGGTGGACCGGGACACCACGGTCACCCTCGACCTGCGCAAGGCCCGCGAGGTGCGCCTGGAAACCCCCCGCGCGACCGAGACCTACCTGTCCCAGTACGCCCTGCGGCGTACCACCGCGACCGGCGTCGTGGCCGACTTCCTCACCTCCTACCCGGCGTACGGGCTGCACCACTACTGGATGTTGCCCACCGAACCGGTCAAGCAGGGCGCCCTCGACCTCATCGGCCAGTTCTGGCAGGGCGCGCCGCTCGTCACGATGAAGGCCGCCGGACGCACGCTCGCCCCCCGCTACGTGGGCATCACCCCCGACATCCCCAAGCTGACCGGCAAGCAGACCCTCCCGCTGGTCGACGTGGGCCACGGCACCGACCTGTCCGGCCTGGACGTGAAGGGCAAGCTCGCCCTGCTCGACCTCGGCGACCTCTGCCCGGACACGACCTGCTCCGGCGACGGGCTCGACCGCGTGGGGGCCCTGGCGGCCGCCGGCGCGGTGGGCGTGCTCGGCTACGGCGCGTCCGGACGGGCCTTCCTCGACCCGACCGGCAGCTGGGCCTTCTACCCGATCCCGACCATGAGCCTGCCCGCCGACCAGGGCAGGGCGCTGGCCCGCAAGCCGGTCAAGGTCAAGGTCGAGGGCAGCCCGGCCACGCCGTACATGTACTCGCTGTTCTTCCCCGAGCGTGGCCGGATCCCCGCCGGGCTCGACTATCGGGTGACCAAGAAGAACCTCCAGGAGATCGACGACCGCTTCCACTCCGACCGCCCCGGCACCGTACGCATGAGCTGGACCCCCGTGCTGCTCAACGGCTCCGAACCGTTCGTCGCGTGGGGTCTCGACGGCTCCTGGCAGGCACGGACCACCGTGACCGAGTACGTCGGGCCGGTCTCGCCCGACGTGACGTGGCAGCGTGACGTCCGCATGCGGTACGACGAGGGCGACTCCTCCAGAACCGGCTACACCACGGTCGCACTCGACGTCTTCACCAAGGCCGGACGCCGGACGGAGCGATGGGGCATGCAGCCCAGAGTTCCCGGCGCCCCGCGCGACAGCGACCGCGTGATCGACTCGGGCACGCTCACCTGTTTCGCGTGCCGTACCGGCGACCTGTTCACGGCGGCGGTGCCCGTCATGGGCCCCGAACCCAACCACCAGGAGCCCTTCACCTGGAGTGCCAACTTCCAGGCGTGGGCCGGCGGCAAGGACGAACTGCACCTCTACCGCGACGGTCAGGAAGTGCCCCTGGAGGAGAAGATCGGCGCGCTCGGGCCCGTCGGGATCAAGCTGCCGACCTTCACCCTTCCGTCCGACGAGGCCGAATACCGGCTCACCGACACCTTCCACACCCCGCAGCCGGGACAGCGGTTCGCGACCGACGTCGAAACGGCCTGGACCTTCCGCTCCAAGCGCCCCGAATCCGGGATGAAGGACCTCACCGACGGCCTGTGCGCGGGCTGGCTCGTCACCCAGGTCCTGGCCCCCTGCGCGCCGGTACGCCGGCTCAACCTCAGCTACGACCTGGACCTCGACCTGGACAACCAGGCCACGGCCGGGCTCGCCCGCCGCATCACCGTCACCGGCTACAACGGCTCCTTCGGGCAGCCCGACGCCAAGCTGACCACGCTCCGGCTCTCGGCCACGTTCGACGGCGGCGCCCACTGGGTCCCCGTCCCCATGTCGGCCTCCGGCGACCACACCTTCACCGGCACCATCACCCATCCGCCCCTACCCCGGACCGACGGCACCGTCGGCCTCCGCGCCCAGGCCACCGACCAGGAGGGCAACACCGTCGACCAGACGATCCACAAGGCCTACGGCCTGAAGTAACCCTGACGAACGGCCCGACCGGGGCGGCTGGACGAACCCTGCCGACGAGCGCGCCCCGGTCCCCGTCCTGCCCCAGAAACCCCAGCCTGGCGTACCGAGCTGGGGTTTCTGCCGGAACGCGAACAGCGCACCCCTTGCGGTGAAGGGATGCGCTGTTCGCGATTGCTGTGCGCCGCCAGGGACTCGAACCCCGGACCCGCTGATTAAGAGTCAGCTGCTCTAACCAACTGAGCTAGCGGCGCTTGCAGAGAGGAATATACCGGTGATCCGCATGTTGGTCGAATCGACCGCGGTTGAGCTCCTGCCGCTAGAATAAAGTTCGGCCCGCAGACAGGAGCACCGATGTTCGACTCGCCCGCCGACGTGACGGCGCGGCTCGCCGCCGTGGACTATCTCTCCGACGACGCCATCTCCACCTCGGTGTTCCTCGCCGCCGCGCTCGGCAAGCCGTTGCTGGTGGAAGGTCCGGCCGGCGTGGGCAAGACGCAGCTCGCCAAGGCCGTGGCCCAGGCGACGAGGTCCGAGCTGGTCCGCCTCCAGTGCTACGAAGGGCTCGACGAGGCCCGCGCGCTGTACGAGTGGAACTACAAGAAGCAGTTGCTCCGCATCCAGGCGACCAGCGCCGACGACGACATCTTCAGCGAGGAGTTCCTGCTGGAACGCCCGCTGCTGAAGGCCATCAGGTCGGCCGACCCCACCGTGCTGCTGATCGACGAGACCGACAAGGCCGACGTCGAGGTCGAGGGGCTGCTGCTGGAGCTGCTGTCCGACTTCCAGGTCACCATTCCCGAGCTGGGCACGATCGCCGCGACGCGCCGGCCGTTCGTGCTGCTCACCTCCAACGCCACCCGCGAGTTGTCGGAGGCGCTCAAGCGGCGCTGCCTCTACCTGCACATCGGCTACCCGACGCCGGAGCGCGAGCGCGACATCGTGCTCGCGCAGGTGCCGACCATCCGCGCCGACCTGGCCGAACAGCTCGCCAGGACGGTCGCGACCATGCGGGCGCTGGAGCTGAAGAAGGCGCCGTCGGTCGCCGAGACCGTCGACTGGGCCAACACCCTGCTGGCCCTCGGCCGGGACGAGCTGGACGAGGCGACGGTCGCCGGGACGCTGGGCGTGGTGCTCAAGCACGCCTCCGACCAGGCGCGGGCGGTCAAGGAGCTGGGGCTGCCGGATGCCTGAGCGCAGGTCCCTGGTCGACCGGCACGTCGGGTTCGTGCACGCGCTGCGCGAGGCGGGCCTGCCGGTGTCGCTCGCCGAGGGGCTCGACGCGGCCCGCGCGCTGCGGGTGATCGACCTGAGCGAGCGCGAGTCGCTGCGGGCCGCGTACGCGGCCACGCTGGTCAAGAAGCCGGCCTACCGTCCCGGCTTCGACGTACTGTTCGACCTGTGGTTCCCGTCGTCCACGACCGGCATGTACGCCCCCCGCCCCGACGACGGCCGGCTCGACCCGCGGGCCGCCCCGGTGACCGAGCTGCGCGAGCGCCTGGCCGAGCTGCTCACCGGCAGCACGGACGCCGAGCTGCGGGAGTTCGCCCAGGCCATGGTCGAGAGGTTCGGCCGCCAGCAGACGACCGGGCCCGGCCGCCAGAACTGGTTCTCCTACAGCGTCCTGCGTGCCCTGTCCCCCGAGACGCTGATGGCCCGCATCCTGCAGAACGTGCTGGCCGGGCAGGAACGCGGCGGGCTGGCCGAGAAGACCGTACGGCAGCGGGTCAACGCCAACATCGCGCGGTTCGAGCAGGCCGTGGCCACCGACGTGCGCCGCCGGATCGCCGAGGACTCCGGGATCGAGCGCATCGCCCGCTCGGCCGTGCGCCCGCCGCTCGACCAGATCGACTTCCTGCGCATCACCAGGGCCGACCTGGCCAGGCTGCGCAAGGAGGTCTACCCGCTGGCCAGGCGGCTGGCCGCGCGCCTGACGATCAGGCACAGGAGGGGGCGCAGGGGGCGGCTGGACTTCCGGCGCACCGTACGGGCCTCGCTCCAGAGCGGCGGCGTGCCGCTGACCACGCACTTCAGGCCGCCCCGGCCGCACAAGCCCGAGCTGGTCATCCTCTGCGACACCAGTGACTCGGTCTCGTCGTTCGCGCACTTCACGCTGCTGCTCACGTACGCGCTGCGGGAGCAGTTCACGAAGGTGCGGGCGTTCGGGTTCGTGGACCGGGTGGACGAGATCACCCGGTTCTTCGTGCCCGGCGCGGACGTCGTGGAGGCCATGACCCGGCTCGCGGACGAGGCCGACATGGTCCGCTTCGGGCGCACGAACTACGGCCACTCCCTGGAGGGCTTCGCCGAGCGGTACGCCGACGCGATCGGCCCGCGGACGTCGTTGCTGATCCTCGGCGACGCCCGTTCCAACTACCAGCCGCCGGCCCTCGACGTGCTCAGGAGCCTGACCTCGAAGGCGCGCCACGCGTACTGGCTCAACCCCGAGCCGAGACCGCAGTGGGACACCGGCGACTCCGTCGCGAGCGAGTACGGCACCGTCGTCGAGATGCACGAATGCCGCAACGTCGCCCAGCTCACCGCGTTCATCGAGACCCTGGCCTGAGGGGGCGGTCAGACCTTCTGCAGCTCCCTGGCCGCGGTCCTGGCCAGCAGCTCGATCTGCTCCTCGGTGAACACCACGCCGTCGACGGCCTTGATACGCCTGGAGACCAGGCGCGGCTTGATCAGCGTGAGGCCCTCGCCGGCCACGACGCCGCCGCGCGGCAACAACCCGCAGTGGACGGCCAGCATGGGCGAGATCGTGACCTGGATCCCGGTCTCGCGGGTCAGCAGCTCGGCGAACGCCTCGGCGGTGTCCACGAGCGGTTTGGCCCACTTGGTCCCGTACTTCTCGCTGAAGAACAGCCTGCCGTTGTAGCAGCCGATCTCGGTGTCGGGACTCCAGGACTCGTTGTCGATGACCCAGATGCCCGCCGGGCCGATCACGAGGTGGTCGATGGAGGCCTGGTCGCGGATCGCGCGGCCGTCGAGCACCTTGTAGCCGTGTCTGCCGAGCTGCCTGCGCAGCAGCCGGCCGGTGATCGCCTCACCGTGGCGCGCGCCTCGCCATACGGCCGTCGCCCGGAACGAGCGCCAGTCGATGAACCAGTCGACCGCGGCCACCAGCCCAGCCGTGACCGCCCCCCAGAACGGGACGAACTCGGAGCCGAACCTCAGCGCGAGCAGGGCGCCGACCACGAGGCCCACGCCCGCCTTGACGTACCTGGACCGACGCCGGTTCTGGGCGTCCTCGCGCCAGAACTTCTCGTACCACCACTGCGGGGAAGAGCCTGTGTACTTCTCGTCCTGCTGTACGTAGATAGAGCCACCGGGCACGGCAAACTCCCCGAATGAGTAGAAACCCTCAGGATCTGCCACACCGAAGATCCCTCGCCGGTCAAGTGATACCCAAGCACGAACCAAGGCGAGCCTAAGGTGACGGAAATAGAACCCGCAAGACCGTCAACCGACCAGTCGGTATGCTATGGCGGGTGACAAGGGGGACCATGGTGAGAGAAGAACCCGTCCGGCAGCGGTTGCTGGCCGAGGCGACGCGGCTGTTCGCGGCCCGCGGCTTCGAGGGAACGTCGGTGCAGGAGATCGTTCTGGCGGCAGGCGTCACCAAGGGCGCCATGTACCACTATTTCGACTCCAAAGATGATCTGCTGCACGAAATCTACGCCCGCCTGCTGCGCATGCAGATGGACCGGCTGACGCGGATCGCCGACGGCCCCGGCACGATCCGCGAGCGGCTGCACCGGGCCGCGGCCGACGTCGTCGAGACCACGACCGCCAACCTCGACGACTCCAAGATCTTCTTCAGGTCGATGCACCTGCTCGCCACCGAGAAGCAGAAGACCGTACGGGCCGAGCGCCGCCGCTACCACGAACGTTTCCGCGACCTGGTGGCCGAGGGCCAGCGTACGGGTGTCCTCAGCGACCGGGTGCCCGCCGAGCTGGTCGTCGACTACTTCTTCGGCTCGGTGCACCACCTGGGCACCTGGTTCCACGCGGACGGGCCGCTGACCGGCGCCCAGGTGGGCAGACACTTCGCCGACCTACTGCTGACCTCCCTCGGGGCCGGGGACGCCGGCGAGTGAGGCCAGCGCCTCCCGGTGGTCGCCGGGCGTGCCGAGCGCGATCTCGGTGGCCTTGGCGCGTTTGAGATAGAGATGCACGGGGTGCTCCCAGGTCATCCCGATCCCGCCATGGAGTTGCAACGCCTCCTCGGCGGCGCGTACGGCCACCCCGGCGTTCCACGACTGCGCCACCGCGACCGGGATGTCCCCGAGGTCGGCCGCCGCGCCGCGGGCCGCCGCCCTGGCCCTGACGACGTCCAGCCAGAGGTCGGCCAGCCGGTGCTTGATCGCCTGGAACGAGCCGATCGGCCTGGCGAACTGGTGGCGTTCCTTGACGTAGGAGAGGGTCGTGCCGAGGCACCATTCGGCCACGCCGAGCTGCTCGGAGGCCAGCAGGCCGGCCCCGAACCGCAGCACCGCGGCCAGGTCGCACTCCCCGACCTCCCGGGCCGGCGCCCCGGAGAGGGTGACGGCGGCGACCGGCCTGGTCAGGTCGAGCGAGGGCACGACCTCGACGACGGCGTCGGCCACCTCGTACAGCCTGCCCTCGAACGGGACCAGGAGCACGTCGGCCACGTCCGCGCCGGCCACGCCTGTCACGGTCCCGGACAGCCGCCCATCCTCCAGCCGCAGCGCCGCCCCCCGGCCCGGCCGGTACGGCGAGGCCGCGAACGACACCACCAGCGCCGCCGTCCTGCGCCCCTCGGCCAGCTCGCCGAGCAGCGCGTCACCGGTGGGCAGCAGCGCCCGCGTGGCCAGCACCGCGCTGGTCAGGAACGGCACCGGCGCCACGGCCCGGCCCAGCTCCTCCAGCACGACGGCCGCCTCGCTGGCCGACGCGCCCGCGCCGCCCAGCTCCTCGGGGACGAGCAGCCCGGCCACGCCGATCTCGCCCGCCAGCGTCTTCCACAGGTCGAGGTCGCAGGGCTCGGACCCGACCCGCCCGAGCACCGCGGCGGGCGGGCAGCGGTCGGCGAGCAGGCCGCGCACGGCCGCCCGCAACTCCTCCTCGACCTCGGAGTAGAGCAGAGTCATCGGGGCAGGTCCTTCCAGGGCACGTCCTTGTCGACGCGGGGTTCGGAGGGCAGGCCGAGCACCCGTTCGGAGATGATGTTGCGCAGGATCTCGGACGTGCCGCCCTCGATCGAGTTGCCCTTGGCCCGCAGGTAGCGGTAGCCGGGGCCGCGGCCGTAGAAGTCGACGTCCTCCGAGCGGCGGAAGGACCAGTCGTCGTAGCCCAGGTCGCGGCGGAACTCGACGTCGAAACCGGACAGCGCCTGGTTGAGCCTGGCGAACGACAACTTCATGCCCGAGCCCTCGGGGCCGGGCTCGCCCGCGGCGAGCTGCTCGCGCAGCCGGGCCCCGGACAGCCGGGTCACCTCGGCCTCCACCCACAGCGACAGCAGCCGCTGGTGCAGCTCGTGGGTGCGCAGCTCGGGATGCTCGTGCCACGCCTCCAGCACCGCGCCGACCATCCCGCCGCCGCGCCGTACGGGGGCGCCGCCGATGGCGACGCGCTCGTTCATCAGCGTGGTCTGCGCGACCCGCCAGCCGTCGCCGACCTCGCCGAGCCGCAGGTCGTCGGAGAGCCGTACGCCGGTCAGGAACACCTCGTTGAACTCGGCCTCGCCGGTGATCTGCCGCAGCGGCCGCACCTCGACGCCGGGCGCGTGCATGTCGCAGATGAAGTACGTCATGCCGCGGTGTTTGGGCACGTCCGGGTCGGTACGGGTGACCAGGATCGCCCAGCGGGAGTGATGGGCGCCCGACGTCCACACCTTCTGGCCGTCGACCACCCATTCGTCGCCGTCCCTGACCGCGCGGGTGCCCAGCGTGGCCAGGTCCGAGCCGGCGCCGGGCTCGCTGAAGAGCTGGCACCAGATCTCCTCGCCGGTCCACAGCGGGCGCAGGAAACGCCGCCTCTGCTCCTGCGTGCCGAACGCCAGGATCGTCGGCGCGGCCATGCCGAGGCCGATGCCCTGGAGGCCGCTGTTGATCTGGGGGGTGCCGGCCAGCTCGTGCTCGACCACCTGTTGCAGCTCCCTGGCCGCGCCCAGGCCGCCGAGCCTCTCGGGGAACCAGACCCAGGCCAGCCCGGCGTCGAACCGGGCCCGCAGGAACGCCGCCCGGTCCCCGCCGGGGTCGTGCGCGTCCAGGAACGCCCGTACGCGCTCCTTGATCTGTGCTTCGTTCACATGAACCTCTTCAGCTCGCGATAGGCCAGGGACCGCTTGTGCACCTCGTCCGGACCGTCGGCCAGGCGCAGGGAACGGGCGCCCGCCCAGAGCGCGGCCAGCGGGAAGTCCTGGGAGACGCCGCCCGCGCCGTGCACCTGGATGGCCTTGTCCAGGATCCATTCGACGGTGACCGGCGTGGAGATCTTGATGGCCTGGATCTCGGTGTGGGCCCCCTGGTTGCCCACGGTGTCCATGAGCCAGGCGGTCTTGAGCACCAGCAGGCGCAACTGCTCGATCCGGATGCGGGACTCGGCGATCCAGTCCTGGACCACGCCCTGCCGGGCGATCGGCTTGCCGAACGCCGTCCTCGCCAGCGCCCGCTCGCACATCAGCTCGACCGCGCGCTCGGCCATGCCGATCAGGCGCATGCAGTGGTGGATGCGGCCGGGGCCCAGCCTGGCCTGGGCGATGGCGAACCCGCCGCCCTCCTCGCCGATCAGGTTGTCGGCCGGTACGCGTACGTCCTCGAAGATCACCTCGGCGTGGCCGCCGTGGTCGGCGTCGGTGTAGCCGAAGACGTGCATCCCGCGTTTGACGTGCAGCCCCGGGGTGTCGCGCGGCACCAGGATCATGCTCTGCTGCCGGCGCTTGGGCGCGTCGGGGTTCGTCTTGCCCATGACGATGAAGATCTTGCAGTTGGGGTTCATGGCGCCGGAGATGAACCACTTGCGGCCGTTGATGACGTACTCGCCGCCGTCGCGGACGATCGAGGTGGCGATGTTGGTGGCGTCGGAGGAGGCCACGTCGGGCTCGGTCATCGCGAAGGCGGAACGGATCTCCCCGTCGAGCAGCGGGCGCAGCCACTCCTCGCGCTGCCACTCGCTGCCGAACATCGACAACACCTCCATGTTGCCGGTGTCGGGGGCGGCGCAGTTGGTGGCAGTGGGGGCGATGCTGGGGCTGCGGCCCATGATCTCGGCCAGCGGGGCGTACTGGAGGTTCGTCAGGCCCGCGCCGTGCGCGCCCGGCAGGAACAGGTTCCACAGGCCGCGCTTTCTCGCCTCGTCCTTGAGGTCGTCGAGCAGCGGCGGCGGGCTCCAGCCGGCGGCCGCGGCCTGCTCCTCGAAGGCGGGCTCGGCCGGGTGGACGCATTCGTCCATGAAGCGGAGCAGGCGCTCGCGCAGGTCCTCGGTGACGGTGTCGAAGGCGAAGTCCATGCCGGTGAGCCTACCGACCGGCCGGTATGGCTGTCGACAGGTGGTCTTTCGCAAAAGGGGCCAGGTGGCAGTCAACGTGCCCCGGCGGCGCGCCCTATCGTGGCGGCATGACCGCCAAGCTGCCCGCGCCCGTGGTGCTGGAGAACGACGTCGTGCGCCTCGAACCGCTCACTCTGGAACACGTTCCGGACCTGTTCGCCGCCGGCGGCGGGGACGACGAGCTCTGGCGCTGGCTGCCGAGTGCCACCCCGCGTACGGAGGACGACCTGGCGAGCACGGCCCGCGCGCTCATCGAGGACGACCGGCACATCCCGTTCGCGGTGATCCCCAAGGAGAGCGGCCGCGCGGGCGGCTGGACGACCTACATCGACGTGCCCGGCTTCGACGAGAGCGTCGAGATCGGCTGGACCTGGTACGGTCGCGCCCACTGGCGTACCGCGGTGAACACCAACTGCAAGCTGCTGCTGCTCGACCACGCCTTCGGGCTCGGCTACAACCGCGTCCTGCTCAAGACCGACGTGCTGAACCTGCGTTCCCAGGCGGCCATCCGGCGCATCGGCGGCGTGCACGAGGGCACGCTGCGCCGCCACCGCAGGAGGTCCGACGGCACCTGGCGCGACACCGTCTGTTTCGGCATCCTCGAAGAGGAGTGGCCGGAGCACCGGGCTCGACTGAACCGCTGAACGGAAGGCGGCATCTAATCCCGCATGACTGATCGGCTGGGAGGCTACTGGCTCGGCGCCCGGCTCGACGGCGGCGGGCGGACCACCGTCCGCGAAGCCTATGACGAGTCGGGGGCCCGCCATGCGCTCCACCTGCCGGGGCCGGGCGCGTACGCGCAGGTCCGGGAGGTGCGTTCGGTGCACGCCGCGCGACTGGTCGAGGCGTGCCCGCAGGGCGACCCGCCGTATCTGGTCAGCGAGTACATCGAGGGGCCGACGCTGCGCCAGGTCGTCGACCGGCACGGCCCCTTCGCCGGCGACGACCTCTACCGCCTGGCCGCCGCCACCGCCACCGCTCTGGCCGCCGTCCACGAGGCGGGGGCGGTGCACGGGTCGCTCACGCCGGGCAAGGTCATCCTGGGCGCCGAGGGGCCGCGTCTGGTGGGGCTGGGGCTCGCCGACGCGGAGGCCGACCCGGCCGGCGACGTCCAGGCGTGGGGGCGCGTCCTGCTGTTCGCCGCCTACGGGCTCACCGAACGATTAGGCAACGGGGAGCGCCTCGACCGGCTGTTACGCGGCCTGGTCGCCGCCGCGCTCCACGACGACCCCGGGCAACGGCCGGACGCCCGCCGCCTGCTCATGTCCCTTCTCGACGCCCCGCAGTCCCAGCTCGGCCGCCTGCTGCCGCCGGAGCCCGTGGACGACCCGCCGCTCGGCGCCCGCGCCGAGGCCCTCTATCTCCAGTTGTGCCGGGCAGACCAGGATCTGGTGCCCGAGGTCTTCCTGCGCCTGGTCGGCCAGGACGACGCCGGCGGCGACACCGTCGCCCCCGCCCGCAGGAACGACCTGGTCGCCGGACGCGCCCCCGACGAGGTGGCCGCGATCGACCGGGTGCTGGAGGCGTACGGGAAGGCCGGGATCCTGACGACCGGCGACCAGGGCCCTCTGACGATCACGTACGCGGCGCTGCTGCGGGCCTGGCCGCGCCTGCACGAGTGGCTGGACAGCGAGCGGGACGGCCTGGCGGTGCACCGGGAACTGGCCCGGGCGGCGCGGGCCTGGGAGGCGGGCGGGCGGCGCGAGTCGGAGTTGTACCGCGGCGAACCCCTCGACCGGGCGCTGGCCTGGGCAGCCGGCGGGCGGCGGCGGGTCACCCTGAGCGCGGACGAGCAGACCTTCCTGGACGAGGGCCTGGCGCGGGCCCGCAGGGGCACGCGCAGGCGGCGCGCGATCATGGCGGGGCTGCTGTCGGTCGCGGTGCTGGCGGCGCTGCTCGCGGTGTGGCAGCGCGGGGCCGCCGACGGGCGGCTGGAGCAGGCGATGGCCAAGGTCGCCGCGTCGCGGGCCGAGGCGCTGCGAGTGGCCGACCCGGTGACCGCCCGGCGGCTGAGCCTGGTGGCCTGGCGGCTGGCCCAGGTACCGCAGGCGCGCCGGGCGCTGGCGGCGGCGGCCGGCGACCCGGCCGTG
Source organism: Nonomuraea spiralis (assembly GCF_014648435.1). GTDB lineage: Bacteria > Actinomycetota > Actinomycetes > Streptosporangiales > Streptosporangiaceae > Nonomuraea > Nonomuraea spiralis. The sequence continues at coordinate 389,739 of NZ_BMRC01000003.1, read as the reverse complement.
GACGTGTTCACCGACCCGTACGCCGGGCCGCGCTCCCTGTACGCGGTCAGCGACGACGGCAGCAGGCTGGCCGCCCTGGCCGACGACACGGTACGGATCTACGACGTCCCCGGGCACCGCCAGATCGCCCAGGCGGCGGGGCCCGCGCAGAGCGTACGGGCGATGGCCTGGTCGCCGGACGGGCACACGCTGGCCTTCGTGGGCGTGGACCGGTCGTACCTGTGGGACACCGCCTCGGGGCGGGGTGTGGGGCCGCCGTTCGGCAGGGGGCTGGGGGCGCCGGGCGAGCAGTCGGCGTGGTTCAGTCCGGGCGGCGGGCTGCTGTTCGCCGCGGCCCGGCAGTCGGGCGAACGCTGGGCCTGGGACCTGCGGGCGCACCGGGCGGCCTTCGTCGGCCAGTACGCCGTCGCCGGTCCGGGCGACCGGGTGGCGCTGACGTTCGATGGCCGGCGCTCGGCGATCAGGCGGGCCGGACGCGTCACGCCCGCGCCGTGGCTGGACCGGATGCCGTGGGAGTACACCACGTTCGCGCCGGACGGCGAGCGGGTGGCCATCGCCGAGGAGACCGGCATCCAGATCTACGACCTGGACGGCGTGCCCGTGCTCGGTACCCGCCTGCGCCCCTCGCCCGGCCACCTGCGCTTCAGCCCGGACGGGCGGCTGCTGGCCGGGACGGACAACGACCGGGTGCGGGTGTGGCGCGTGCCCGATCGCACGCTGCTGGCCGAACGCCAGGTGCCGGTGGGGGGCGCGGACCGTCCGGCGCGGGCGGTGCTCGCGGCCGACGGGCGCACCGCGCGCGTGCTGGCCGCCGGCGGGACCGTGCTCACGCTGGACCTGGCCGGGCCGGCAGGGAGGCCGGCCAGAGATCCGGCGGAGGCGGTCTGCGCCCGCTACGGGGGGCTGTCGACGGCCGACTGGGCCCGCCACCTGCCCGAGGTGCCCTACCGCGCCTCGTGCCCCGGCTGATCACGACGTTACGCGAGCTTTTCTCGGCTTCGTTCCGTGGGTCCTCGGCCGATCTTGGCCCGCCCCTCTTGCCGGACGCATGACCGTAGTCATACGGTCACCGTGAGCTGTTGATCGAAGTGAAGGAGAGTCCCCCCGTATGGGCAGGCATGAGGCACCCCCCAAGGACGAGCCGCCGGAGGCCGAGGCCGGCGCGGCCGGCGGCCGTCGGGAGCCTCGCGGCAAACACGCGAGGGACGGCGAGGACGCGGGCGGCGACGAGTAGGCGACGTACAGAACATACGAACCGGCATGCGGGCGCCGGCGGTCCTATCCGCCGGCGCCTTCGTCGTGCAGCATGCCGGTCAGCAGGTCGCGCAGGGCGAGGGTGAGCTCGTCCAGGGTGGGTGTCTGGCCCGCGCCGGCGATCGCGTCGAACATCAGGCCCTCCCCGAAGGCCACGAGCTGCCGGGCGTGGCGGGCCGGGTCCTTGGAGCCGAGGGCGGCCAGCATGGCGGGCGCCGGGTCGCGGAACCGGCGGCCCGCGCGGTCGTAGATCTCGCGCAGCTCGGGACGCCTGGTGGCCTCCAGGGCCAGCTCGTAGCGGGCCAGGGTGCGCCTGCGGTCGTCGAGCTGCACGCGCAGAGCGCCGGCCAGGCGGGCGGGCAGGCCGTCGAGGGTGAGCGGCACCCGTTCGTAGGCCACGGCCATGACCTCCATCTCCAGCTCGGTGAGCCGGGACAGGGTCAGCTCCAGCAGCGCGGCACGGGTACGCGCCAGGTTGGACGTCGATCCGGACGGCAACCCGGCCTCCTCGTCGACGGCGCGATGGGTGAGGCCGCGCATGCCCCGCTCGGCCAGCAGGGTGATGGCCGCGTCCGCGACGGTCTCCGATCGTTTCACGGGCGAATACTACAGGGGTAGTGCCACCGCACTACAGGCGTAGTACGCTGACACTACAGACGTAGTAATCGAGGAGGCGGTCATGTCGAAGGCTGTGGTGATCGGCGGGGGCATCGGGGGGCTGGCCTCCGGTGTGGCGCTGCGCCGCAAGGGGTGGGAGGTGAGCGTGCTGGAACGGGCGGCGGCCATCGAGCCCGTCGGGTCCGGGCTGGCGGTGGCCGCCAACGCCCTGAAGGCGCTCGACACGCTGGGCGTGGGCGACCGGGTGCGCGAGTTGTCCGTCGTCGAGGGGCCGCTCGGGCTGCGCCGGGCGGACGGCCGCTGGCTGACCCGCACCACGGACGACAACGCCGACGCCAGGTACGGCGACTCGGTGGTCGTCCTGCTGCGGGCCACGCTGATGGACGTGCTGGCCGACGCCCTGGGCCCAGGCGTCCTGCGGCTGGACACCACCGTGACCGGTGTGGACGCCGGACGCGGGATCGTCCGGACCGCGGCGGGCGAGATCGAGGCCGACCTCGTCGTGGGCGCCGACGGCATCCACTCGGCGACCCGGCGCACGCTCTTCCCGGGGCATCCGGGGCCGGCGTACGCGGGGGTGACGGCCTGGCGCGGGCTCGTGCCGCGGAACGGGCTGACGATCCCCCGGTCGGAGAGCTGGGGCAGCGGGCAGGTGTTCGGCATCCACCAGCTCACCGACGACCTGGTCTACGTGTACGCGACCGACCTGTCACCCGCCGGCGCCGTCCACGAGGACGAGCGGGAGGAGTTGCTGCGCAGGTTCGGCGGCTGGCACGAGCCGATCCCGGCGCTGCTGCGGGCCGCCGACCCCGCCCGGATCATCCGCAACGACGTCCACTACCTGAAGACGCCGCTGCCCGCCTTCCACAGCGGCCGGGTGGCGCTGGTGGGCGACGCCGCCCACGCGATGACCCCCAACCTGGGCCAGGGGGCCTGCCAGGCGCTGGAGGACGCCGTGGTGCTCGCGCACGTCGCGGACGGCGACCTCGCCGCCTACACCGCCGCCCGGCTGGAGCGCACGTCCGGCATCGTACGGCGGTCGATGACGCTCTGCCGGATGACCATGCTGCGCAACCCGCTGGCGGTACGGCTGCGCAACCTCGGCATGACCGTGGCGAACCGGCTCAGCCCGGACCTGATGCTGCGTTCGATGGACGACGTGCTGTCCTGGCGTCCGCCGGTGGAGGCGGTCACTGACCGGTGACCGCGCCCTCCGACGCGCCCTCCGAGGCGCCCTCGGACGGGCCCGCGGACGCGGCCTCGGCGGCCACCGTGGCGGAGGTGAGCACCGGCGGCACGGGAGCGGGGGTGGGGGCAGGTGTGGAGTGGTCGGGGGTGAGGCGGCCCAGGGTGATCGTGCCGCCGATGGTGAGCGCCCCGGCCAGCAGGGCGGGAATGGCCGTGGACGGGCTGGTCGGCAGCGGCTCGCCGAGCAGGATCGCGCCCGCCAGCACCGACGTGATCGGGTCGATGACCTGCACGCCGGCGTAGGCGATGCCGAAGTAGCCGACCGCGTACGAGCGCTGGAGCAGCACCACCGCGCAGACCAGCAGCACCGGCACGGCCAGCGTGAACCAGTGGATCAGCCGCCCCCACTCCCCCTGCATGCCGCCGCCGACCACCCGGACGAACGTCGACACGCTCGCGGTCACCACGCCCGCGCCCACCGAGAGCAGCAGCGCCCGCGCGGGGCCGTGGAAGCGCCGGGCAAGCACCTGCGCGACCAGCGTGATCGTCGCGATGACGCCCAGGAAGCCGAGGGCGGCGCCGTTGCTCAGCCTGGGGGTGACGTCGTGCTGCGGCACCAGCAGCATGAGCCAGAGCAGGCCCACGGCCACGGCGATCGAGCCGAGGATCTCCGCCCGGTACGGCTTGCGGCCGTACATGAAGGCGGCCAGCGGCACCGCGAACACCAGGGTGGCCACGCTGATCGGCTGCACGGCCACCAGCGGCGCGAAGCTGAGCGCCACGGCGTGCAGGCACGCCCCGGTGAAGCCGATCACGCCGCCGATCCACCAGCGGGGGCGCCGGACCAGTTTGAGCGTGGCGCCGGCGGCCACGGCCTCGTACTGTTGGAGGGCGGCGCCGAGCGCGTACCCCAGCGCTCCGGCCAGCGCGATGAGCAGCCCGACCCAGGTCATCGGCGCCCGCGCAGGGGCAAGGATCCGTCCAGGAGCATTGCTCCAGCTTAGGAGCCAGGCGGAGCACTGCAATCATTCTTTAGGCCGATAAATCACCCAATTACGGCGTCCACCTGCACGAACATGTGGCTCATCCTTGGCCCCCCGCAGGACGGCCCGGCGCCTACGACTGCTCGGGAACCACGCAGAACAGGTGGCCCTCCGGGTCCTGAAGGACGATCCAGCGGGTGCCCTCCTCGGTGACCCCCGGCTGGAACTCCGGCTTGACCGCCCCCAGCGCGATGTACTCCTCGACCGCCTTGTCCAGGTCGGGCACGCGGAAGTCGAAGTGGAACTTCTTGTCCGGGCTGGGCCAGGTGCCCGGCTTGTAACCCGGGACGCGACCGAAGTAGATGCTGGTGGAGCCGTCGCCGATGGCCGCGTACTCCTCCTCCGAATACTGGATCTCGAAGCCGGTCACCTCGTGGTAGAACGCGGCCAGCTTCCGCGGGTCGTCGCAGTCGATGGTGAACGCGATGAGCTTGGCTTTTGTCGTCATGTGTCCATGCTCGCAGGCGTACCTGTCATCTTCTGTCAGGTACGCCCGCGAGTCAGCCGCGTCGTGTGGCGGCGGTGACGCGCTTGAGGATCCGGTCCCATTCGGTGCCGAACGGGTTGTCCTGCACCAGGTACGTCCACGTGGCCGACGGGCGCTTCAGGTCGGGCTCGGGGGACTCGAAGGACTCCAGCGAACGGCGTTCGACCTCGGCCTGGAGCGCCTTGTACTCGGCCACGGCCTCCCGCTGGAACTCGTCGACCGGGCTCATCCGGCCCAGCGCGCGCAGGTGGATGCCCTCGCGCAGGTCGTTGAGGAAGGCCAGGTGCTCGGTCCAGCAGGTGTCGATGGCGTGCAGGACGATCTGGCGGGCCGTCTCGTCCCTGGTGTCCTCGGGCAGTTCGGCCCAGCGCCCGGGGTCGGCCTCGGCCAGCGCCTTGGCGGCGGAGTCGCCGTGGAGGACCTTGTCGCGCCATTCGAGGATCAGCTCGCGCTGGTGCTCAAGGAGCCGGGTGTAGCGCCAGGTGTTGCGGTGGATCTCCAGGTTGACGCCCTCGGCCACCCGCTGGGCGTGGCCCACGATGTACGCGCCGCGGCGGTGGCGTACGAGGCCGTCGGGGTCGGCGGCGGGCGGCCGCTCGTCGGGGACGAACTGGGTGATCAGGTCGTCGGTCATGCTGACGAAGAAGACCGAGCCGCCGGGGTCGCCCTGACGGCCGGCCCGGCCGCGGAGCTGGTCGTCGAGGCGGCTGCTGGCGTGGCGGCCGGAGCCGATCACGTAGAGGCCGCCGAGCTCGGCCACGCCGTCGCCGAGCCGGATGTCGGTGCCGCGGCCGGCCATCTGGGTGGAGACGGTGATCGCGCCGCGCTCGCCCGCCCTGGCGATGATCGCGGCCTCCTCGGCGTCGTTCTTGGCGTTGAGCACGACCGGTTCCATGCCCCGGCGCTGGAGCAGCTTGGCGAGGTTCTCCGACTCGGCCACGTCGAGGGTGCCGATGAGGATCGGCCGGCCCGTCTCGTGGGCCTCCTGGATCTCCTCCACCAGCGCGGCGTCCTTGTCGGGGACGGTCGGGTAGACGCGGTCGGGCTCGTCCTTCCGCACGCACGGCCGGTTGGACGGGATGACCGCGACCTTGAGCCCGTAGAACTCGCCGAGCTGCTCGTTGACCGCGACGGCGGTGCCGGTCATGCCGCAGATCTGCGGGTAGCGGCGGATCAGCCCCTGGAGGGTGATCGAGTCGAGGATCTCGCCCTTCTCGCTCGGCGGCAGCGCCTCCTTGGCCTCCACGGCCGCCTGGAGCCCGTCGGGCCAGCGCTGGAGCAGCGCCACCCGGCCGCGCGAGGGGTTGATGAGCTGGACCCGGCCGTCGCGGACGATGTAGTCGACGTCGCGGGCGAGCAGCGCGTGGGCGTGCAGGGCCAGGTTGAGCTCGATGAGGGTGCCGGGCTCGTGCTCGTCGTAGAGCTCGACGCCGAGGATGTTCTCGACGCTGTCGGCGCCCTTGGGGGTGAGGTAGACGTTGCGCGCCTGCTCGTCGATCTCGTAGTGGTAGCCGCGGACGAGCGTGCGGACCAGCGCCGCCATCTCGGGCACGGCGCTGCCGGGGTCGGCCGCGCCGGCCATCACCAGCGGCACCCTGGCCTCGTCGACGAGCACGGAGTCGGCCTCGTCGATCAGCGCTACCTCGGGCGCGGGCACGATGATCTCGCCGGGGTCCGTACGCAGCCGGTCGCGCAGCACGTCGAACCCGATCTCGCTGACCGGCCCGTACGTGACGTCCTTGGCGTAGGCCGCGCGGCGCTCCTCCGGGCTGGAGTTCTGGTCGATCCAGCCCACGCTGACGCCGAGCGCCTCGTAGAGCGGGCCCATCCACTCGGCGTCGCGCCTGGCCAGGTAGTCGTTGACGGACATCACGTGCACCCGCTTGCCCTGCAACGCGTAGCCGGCGGCGGCCATGGCGCCCGACAGGGTCTTGCCCTCGCCGGTCGCCATCTCGGCCACCTTGCCGTCGAGCAGGGCGAGCGTGCCCAGCAACTGCACGTCGTACGGCCTGAGCCCGAGGGTCCGGTCGGCGGCCTCGCGCACGATGGCACAGAACTCGGCCAGATCGTCCATGGCCGGCTCCGGCAGCTCTTCGAGCTTTCCGATGCGACCGGCGCGCTCATCGGCCGCCTTGACAATCTTCATATAGGGGGTCAGGTTCACCCCGCCTGGACGATCCAGGAGGTTCCTGAATATTCCCTTTATCGAGGCCACAGTTCCTCCAACGCACGTTTCGTCGGCGCCGTTCCCTTATGCCGAAATGAGGGAGCGGAGCGACGATACGGCAAGCGTCGCCGTACCGGACCTTAACTCATCACGGGCCCTTGGCCTCACATCTCCGTTTCCGCTCTCAGCGCGAGCACGGCGACGGCGGCGAGCAGCAACGCGCACCCGCCCCAGGCGAGCGGCGTCAGCCGCTCGCCGAACAGCACGACGCCGATCAGCGCCGCCCCCGCGGCCTCGCCGAGCGAGATGATCGAGACCGTCGTGGCGGGCAGCGCGGTGAGCGCGCGGAAGAACAGGCTGTAGGCCAGGGCGGTGGGCACCGCGCCCAGGTAGAGCAGCAACGCCACCGACGGCACGCTCAGCTCGGGCACCACACCTGCCGGCAGGGCGAAGGGGGCCAGGCACACCGCCCCGACCGCGAAACCGCCGACGGCCGTGCCCTGGGGGTCGGTCCTGTGGTGCCGGGAGAAGAGGGTCACGCCGGCGTACCCGGCGGCCGAGAGGAGGGCGTACCCGATGCCGGCCAGGGACTCGGCCCGGACGACCGACTCCGCCGTGAGCAGGACGAGCCCGGCCGGCGCGGCGGCCAACGCGCCCCGGGCGACCGGGCCGAGCGGTTCGCGCAGCAGGAGGCGGGCGCCGAGAGCGGTGAAGATCGGCGTGGCGCCCATCGTCACGACCGTTGCGACCGCGACGCCGGAGCCGGCGATGGCCGCGAAGTACGCGGTCTGGTAGACGGCCATGCCGGCGCCGACCGGCAACACGCGCCAGGTCAGGTGCCGTACGCGCGGCGGGCGGCGGGTGAGGGCGAGGAGGAAGGCGGCGCCGAGCAGGTAGCGCCAGAACGAGACGCCGACCGGGCCGAGGTGGCCCGACTCGAACAGCAGCGCGCCCGCGGCGCCGCCGGTGCCCCAAGCGGTGGCGGCCACGGACACGTAGACGGCGCCACGACGGGCGGAGACAGGGGTCATGACTGGATCTCTCCGGATGGAGTGGTCGGAATGGGCCCGTATGCGGGCAGCAACCACCCCCGGATCGGTCAGACCCGGAAATTCCTGGAACGCCGCCGCCCGCTAGAGGGCCGGCGGCGGGGAGCAGATGAGGAGACGACGCGGCATGGGCGACACCCTAGCCGCCGCGGGCGCGGGCGGCACCGGGGTTTCACGACCGGCGCACGACACGGGGTCTCACCGGCGCCACCGGCGGGCGGGCGCTTGGTCACGGCGGCGCGGGCGGCGGGTTACGGCTTGCGGGCGACGCCGCCCAGGAGCAGTTCCTCCCAGGGGGCCGGCGGGCCGGGCAGCCGCTCGTCGGGATGCCATTCGGGGAAGTGCACGACGCCGGGCTCGACCAGCACCAGCCCGTCGAAGTACGCCTCGATGTCCGCGCGGTCGCGGAAGTAGCTGGTGCCCATGGTGGCCTGGAGCAGCGTCTCCAGGGCCTTGGCCTTGGGGTTGTCGGAGGCGAGCATGTTCGAGACGGCCAGGTGGCTGCCGGGGGCGAGTTCGGCGACGTACCGGCGGACCAGGCCGTGGGGGTCGTCGGCGTCGGGGAACAGGTGCAGGAGGCCGATGGCCAGCAGGGCCGTGGGCTGGTCGAGGTCGATCAGGCGGGTCAGCTCGGGGTGGCCGAGCACGGCCTCGACGTCGCGGGCGTCGGCGGTGATCGCGGTCGCGCGGGCGTTGCCGCCGAGGATGGCGCGGGCGTGCGGCTCGACCATGGGGTCGAGGTCGACGTAGACGACCCTGGTCCCGGGGTCGGCGAACTGGGCGACCTCGTGCGTGTTCTCGATGGTGGGCAACCCGGCGCCGAGGTCGATGATCTGCCTGATGCCCGCCTCGCGGACCAGGAAGTCGACGATCCGGCCGATGAAGGCCCGGTTGCACCAGACGAGGTCGACCACCTCGGGCACGGCGTCCTTCAGCCGGCGCGCCACCGAGCGGTCGGCGGTGAAGTTCTCCACGCCGCCGAGCAGGCAGTCGTGCACGCGGGCCATGCTGGGGCGCGTGACGTCGACGCCCGGAGGAGCCCACTCCTGCGCTTCGCCGAGAGTCATCCGACCCCTTTCCAGTCCGTGACGCGGATCGTATCCGTCGCCGCCGACGCTTTGTGGGGCGTTTACCGGAGTCTGTCCGGGTAGCAGGAGTCTTGCCCGAGAAAAGACGGAAGAAGAGAGGAAGAGAGCCCGATGGAGCTCTGGAACTATCGTCCTGACGTCTATGACCGGGGTCAGAGTCTGGATCTCGTGGGTTACCACGTCCAGGCGACCGACGGGAAGATCGGGTCCGTCGACGAGGCGACGTACGAGGTCGGCGAGAGCTACATCATCGTCGACACCGGTCCCTGGATCTTCGGCAAGAAGGTCATGCTGCCGGCGCAGGTCGTCACGCGCATCGACCCTCAGGAGCGTGACGTGCACGTCGCGCGTACCAAGGCCGAGATCAAGGACGCGCCCGAGTTCGACGAGGGCGGGTACAAGGAGATCGAGTACCGGACGCGGCTGGGCGACTACTACGGCCGCCACTCCGGGTGACCCTCATGGACTGATCTGAGCAGTCTGCCCTGACACGAAGGGCCGCGTCCGCCCCCGGACGCGGCCCTTCGCCCGTTCCCGAGCGTCCCGTTCTGGGGCGTCCCGGTCAGGGCCACTTGCTCTCGCCCGAGGCCACCACCGGCTCGCTCAGTACGCCCAGCCGCTCCAGCAGCGTGACGAACGTCGTCGCGTACGGCGAGTCGGCCGTCACCGCCACCACCCTCGGCCAGTCGACCTGCTCACGCAGCGCCCGTACCTGGGCCAGCAGCGCGCCGTAGTCGCAGGCGTGCTCCGACAGCGGCAGCAACCACGAGATGACCAGGTCGGTGGCCTCCAGCACGGGTACGATCACCGCCGACGCCTTCAGCGGCTCGGCCCGGTCCAGCAACTCCTCGGTGATCTCGTGGTCCGACACCCGGAAGATCAGGTCGACGAGACGCCCCTCGTCGTACGCCTTGACCAGCCAGTCCTCCGGCGGCTTGGCCGTCTGGAACCCCAGCCCGCGCAGCGCCTCCAGCGCGGCCGGCACGTCATGCTCGGTGAGCACGAAGTCGACGTCGTGCAGCGAGGGGGCGGCGCCTCTGGCGTAGGCCGCACAGCCACCGGCCAGCGCGAACTTCACCCCGGCGTCCTTCAGACCGGAGCTGGCGCGTTTCAACGTGTCAAGGATGGCGTCGGTGACCGCGTGACCATGGCTGCTCATGGTTCCGGGCTACCCGCACGATCGTCATGTAGGCGTTGCGGACAGCGCGTAGGGGCAGGGGCTGAGGGTAGCGCCACACCCTATGACCGAGATGCTGGAGCAGACGGAACGGGCCTACGACAACGGGCACGATCGGCCGCTCGGCGGCTATCTGGGAATCCTCGCCGCGTACGGGGCCGGGGTGGCCGGCGCGGCGGCCGCGGCCGTGCTCACCAAGAGGCGGCTGCCCGAGCGGGTCGGCGTGCTCGACCTCGCCCTCATGGCGGCCTGCACCCACAAGATCTCGCGGCGCCTGGCCAAGGATCCGGTCATGAGCCCACTGCGGGCGCCGTTCACCACGTACGAGGGCCAAGGCGGCCCTTCCGAGGTCCGCGAGGAGCCGCGCGGGCCGATGGGCGAGCTGCTGGCCTGCCCGTTCTGCCTGGCCCAGTGGGCGGCCACCGCGTACGCGGTCGGGCTGGTCTTCGCCCCCAGGGTGACCAGACTGGTCGGCGCGACGATGACGGCGGTGGCGGTCTCGGACTGGCTGCAACTCGGGTACGCCAAGCTGATGAAGGCGGCCGACTAGATGATGGCGGCCGCCCAACGACCTATCCGGAGAAATTACCTCATGTCCGTTACTGCAAAAGAAAACATGTTATGGAGTCATACGTGAGGGCAGTTGCCACCCCATGGCTACTTTGCTTTGGATCATCGCGGTAATCCTCGTCATCTCCGGGATCTACGTGATTCTGGCCCGGCGCGACCTGCTCTGGGGGATCGTTCTCATCGTCCTCGGTTTCCTGGTGGGTCCGGGCGGGGTCAGCATCTTCAATGTCTAGGGCGCACGGCGCCCCGCACACCGTCCCTCGCCTCCAATGGCACCCTCCGCTGGGCCGAACCTCGAGAACGGCCCAGCGGACCACCTAGTTTTTCCGAAATATCATCATTATCAGCCCTCAATCCCGATTGTTCGGGCATGGGGAGCGAGTGAGCAAATTTCCGCCGTTCAGCCGCTTTGAGATGAACGCGGCTTCGGCACGGGTTCGCGAGCAGCTCACTGTCCTGCGTCGGCATCTGCGTACCCAGGCCATCCTCGACGAGGCCACGGCCCGCCTGGCCACCCGGCTCAACATCCGCCCGGGCGAGGCCGCCGAGCAACTCGTCAGGATGGCCCGGCACAGCGGTCTGGAGCTGACCGAGGTCGCCCGGGGCATCGAACGGCCGATCGAGCAGGAGCTCGAACGGCCCGAGGTGCCCGAGTGGGTGAACGGCATGCTGGCGGGCGTGCACGCCTCGGCCCTCTACCTCACCCCCGTCCAGGACGACGCGGGCCGCATCGTCGACTTCCTCGTCGTGGCCGCGAACGAGCACGCCAGGACCCCCGCCGGCCGCTCGGCCGCCGACCTGACCGGATGCCGCCTCCTGACGGTCAGCCCCGGCGTGGGCGGCTCCGGCCTGCTCGACGACTACATCGCCGTGTACGAGTCCGGCGAATCCCTCTACCGCATGCCGATGGAGTTCGTGGAGGCCGCGGACTACCGGCTCTGGCCGGCCACCCTCGCCGTACGCGCCGCGCGCGTGGACCGCGGCCTGCTGGTGAGCTGGCGCATGCTCGACGACGAGGAACTGCTGGTCTCCGGCTGGGAACGCGCCCAGCGCCTGGCCGAGCTGGGCTGGGGCGAGTGGAACCTGGCGACCGAACGCACCCTGTGGACCCCGCAGATGTACGAGATGTTCGGCCGCGACCGCGCGGACGGCCCCATGTCACTGGAGGAGCTGCCCGGCGTGGTGGTCCCCGAGGACCTGCCGGTCGTGGACGAGCAGATCCGCTCCCTGCTGGAGTTCCGGGAAGCCGTGGAGAACGAGTTCCGGATCCAGCACCGGCACGGCGTACGTCACCTGTGCGTCTACAGCGAGCCGCTGCTCGACCCGGAGGGCCTGCCGCTCAAGGTGCGTTTCCTGGTCCAGGACGTGACCAAGAACCGCCGCAGGGAACGGGCGCTGGCCGTGGCGCACGAACGGGCGACCAAGGAGCAGGAGCGGGCCGAGCAGGAGCACCGGGTCACCGTCCAGCTCCAGAACACGATCCTGCCGATCCGCCGGGGCCTCATCAGCCTGCCGGGGCTCGCCGTGGGCGTGCGCTACCTGCCGGGCGGGGAGCTGACCAGGCTCGGGGGCGACTGGTTCAAGGCCCGCCTGATCACCGACGGCCGCGTGCTGCTGGCCATCGGCGACGCCATGGGCCACGGCCTGACCGCCGCGAGCATCATGTTGCAGATGCGCTCGGGGCTGGCCGGCCTGGCCTATACGGGCGCGCCCGCCGGTCAGCTCGCCACCTGGCTGAACGACCTCATCGTGCACTCCAACGAGGACGTCACCGTCACCGGCACGGCGATCATCGGCCACTTCGACCCCGAACGGCGCACGTTCGCCTGGACCAGCGCCGGGCATCCCGCCCCCGTCCTCATCAGGGACGGGACGGGGCGGCTCGTCGAGGGGCCCACCGGTACGCTGCTGGGGGCGTTCGACGCGGCCGAGTTCGACATGACGGTCACACAGCTCGAACCCGGCGACACCCTGCTGATGTACACCGACGGCGTGGTGGAACGCCGCGGCCAGGACCTGGACGCCGGCATCGCCGCGCTCGTCCACGCCTCGCACTCCTGTGTGGGGGACGATCCCGAGCAGACGATCGACTGCCTGCTGCGGCGGCTCGGCGCCGACAGCTCCACCGACGACGTGTGCGTCATCGCCGCCCGCGTGCTCTGAAGGGGGTCAGTCGTCGAACTCGTTGCCCGGGTCCTCCAGGCAGTAGACGCCGTACGCCTTGCCGAGGACGGGCAGGGCGACGTTGCGGACGCGGATGCCGCCGGGGGTCATGCCCTTCTCCGTGCCCTTGTGGGCGTGCCCGTGCAGGATGAGGTCGGCGCCCGCCGTGTCCACCGCCTCGGCCAGCAGGTAGCTGCCGAGGAAGGGGTAGATCTCCAGCGGCTCGCCCTCCAGCGTCTCCTTGATCGGGGAGTAGTGGGACAACACCACGCGCTGGTCGGCCACCAGCTCCTTGAGCCCGATCTTCCACGCCTCGGCGATGTAGCGCGTGTGGGAGATGAAGTTCTTGATCTCGCGCTCGCCGAACTCGCTCGCGCTCTTGCCGGCGAAGCCGCCGCCGAACCCCTTGCCGCCGACCACGCCCAGCTTCCGGTCACCGCAGTGGATGACCGCGCCGTCGTCGTCGAGCACGATGACGCCGGCGTCGCGCAGCTCGCCGGCCAGCTCGTACTGGAGGTCGGAGTGGTAGTCGTGGTTGCCCAGGACGGCCACGGTGGGGATGGGCAGGCCGCGCAGCTCGTCGGCGACGACGCGGCCCTCCTCCAGCGTGCCGTGCCGGGTGAGGTCGCCCGCCAGCATGAACACGTCGGCGCGCTCCTCGATGCCCTCGAGCCTGCGCCGGTACTGGCCCCTCATGTCCTCGCCCAGGTGGATGTCGCCCACCGCCGCTATCCGCAGGTCAGTCAAGGTGCTCGTCCTCCCCCGGCGCTGAGACTTCGACTATCCGGATCTCGTTGTGCAGGTGCAGCTCGGGCGCGGCCTCCCGCGCCACCTCGCCGAGCCTGTCGCGCTGCTCGGCTCCGCTCACCTGGCCACGCAGGAACAACTGGTCGCCGCGGACGTCGACCCGGATGCCGAGCTCGTGCGTGCGTCCGTCCTCGGCCAGCGCCTGTTGGACGCGGGCCGCGACGTACTGCGGAGCTTCCATCGTTCGCCTCCTTCTCTTGTCGCCGCATGCCCCGGGATTAAAGGCTCAAACGGCGCGAATCAGGTCGATAACGGCCCGTTCCACCGTCCCGTGGGTGGCGAGTTGCCGGTAATCGGCGTCCGCCCCGAGCTCTGTCAGCACCGCGCCGATCGTCCTGTCCTGGTCGTACGCCTCCACCACGCGCGGATCCACGTACGACGCCCGCGCCACGGTCGGCGTGTTGCCCAGGTACTCGGCCACCTCCCGCATCACCCGGGTCACGGCCCGCTTCCCGGCGGCGCCGCTCGCGGGGGCGCGCCTGGAGACCGCCAGGCCGACAGCGGCCAGGACGGTCGCGTGCCAGGTGCGGAAGTCCTTGGCGGTGACCTCGCACCCGACCAGTTCGCGCAGGTAGTCGTTGATGTCCTCGCTCCTGACGTCGTCCCAGCCACCTTTCGCGCGGCGGTAGCGGAGCAGCTCGCCCTCCGTGCCGAGCGCCTTGAGCGAACGCAGCGTGATCGAACTTCGCCTTGTCCTGCTGCTCGCGCCACAGGTCGTGGTAGCGGTACTGCCTGCGTCCCGCCGCGTCCGTGCCGACGGCCTGGAGGTGGCCGTACGGGGAGGGGCAGATCCAGACGTCCTTCCACGCCGGGGGGATGACGAGCGACCTGATGCGCCGCAGCGTCGTGCTGTCGCGCACCGGCCGCCCGTCCGGTCCTTCGTAGCCGAAGCCACGCCCGCGGCGACGCCTGACGATCCCCGGCTCACTCTGGTCACTGGGATGCAGCTCGGGCACAGAGGGCGGCTACCCAGGACGTTAGGCGACAAACAGGACGGGCAGGTGAGCGGCATGCCTGAGAACAACGATGACGGTAGATGGTACGAGACAGGTGACCGCAAGGGACATCCCATGGTGCCCGCCACACCGCGCGACGTGGTGCACATCAGGGTGGGCTCGTTCATCCTGGTGTTCCTCTTCGCGTTCGCGGTGCTCGGGCTGATCGCGCAGGCGCCGGTGATGACCGGGATCGCGGTCGTGTTGTTCGTGGTGACGATCGCCGACATCGCCATGGCGGTCCGGCGGCAGAAGCAACGAGGATCGGGAGAGGCAGGCTGAGCATCGACATGGCACCACTTCGAGGACGCGTGGTGGTGGTGACGGGCGCGAGCGGCGGGGTCGGCCGGGCGGTCGTCCGCGAGCTGGGTGCTCGCGGCGCGAGGGTGGCCCTGATCGCGCGTGGAACGGCGGGCCTCGGCGCGGCCGCCGTGGACGTGGGGACGGCGGGCGGCGACGCCAAGGTCTACGAGGCGGACGTGGCCGACTACGAGCAGGTGAGGGCGGCGGCCGAACGCATCGAGGCGGAGATGGGACCGATCTCGGTCTGGATCAACACCGCTTTTTCATCGGTCTTCGCGAAATTTTCCGATATTTCGGCAGATGAGTATGCTCGCACCACTTCGGTGACATACCTCGGCTACGTGTGGGGCACCAAGGTCGCCCTCGACCTCATGACCCCCCGCAACGCCGGAACGATCGTGCAGACCGGCTCCGCCCTGAGCCAGCGCGGCATCCCCCTGCAGTCGGCGTACTGCGGGGCCAAGCACGCCATCAAGGGTTTCACCGAGTCGCTCCGCACCGAACTCCTCGCCGACGGCAGCAACATCGATGTCACGCTGGTCCAGCTCCCGGCGGTCAACACCCCCCAGTTCGAATGGGTCCTGTCCAAGCTGCGCCGGCACCCCCAGCCCGTACCCCCGATCTACCAGCCGGAGGTCGCGGCGCGCGCCATCGTGTACGCCGCCGAGCACCCCGGACGCAAGGAGTACTGGGTCGGCGCCAGCACCGCCGCCACCCTCGTGGCCCAGCGCATCGCCCCCGCCCTGGTGGACCGCTACCTGGCCAGGACCGGCATCGACTCCCAGCAGACCGACGACAAGCGGCCGAGCGGCGTGTCCAACCTCTGGGAACCAGCCGACGAGGACAAGGACTACGGCGCGCACGGCACCTTCGACCGCCGTTCCCACAGCCACAGCCCCCAGGTGTGGCTCTCCCAGCACCGCCGCGCCGTACTGCTGGCCGCGGCCGGCGCGGCGGCCACCCTGACGGCCGCCCGCCGCCTCACCCGCTGACCCCCGACCTGGCCCCCGGCCCCCGGCCTCGTCCCCTACGCGGCGAGATGGCGTCAGGGCCGACTTAAGCGGCCCGCAGGGGGTAGGCGGCGTGAAACTCACTAGGGAGGGTCATGATGCCTGAACGCGATCTCCAGTACTTGACCGAACTGGCCGCACAACTGCGCGTCGACTCCGTACGCGCCGCCGCCGCGGCCGGTTCCGGGCACCCCACCTCGTCCATGTCGGCGGCGGACCTGATGGCCGTGCTGTTCTCCTGTCATCTGCGCTACGACTTCGAGCACCCCGACAACCCCGGCAACGACCATCTGATCTTCTCCAAGGGTCACGCCTCGCCCCTCCTCTACTCGCTCTACAAGGCGGCGAAGGTCATCGACGACGACGAGCTGCTGTCCTTCCGCCGCAGGGGAAGCCTTCTGGAGGGGCACCCCACCCCCCGGCTGCCCTGGGTGGACGTGGCCACCGGCTCGCTCGGGCAGGGGCTGCCGGTCGGCGTGGGCGTGGCGATGGCCGGGCGGCTGGAACGGCTGCCGTACCGGGTGTGGGTGTTGTGCGGTGACAGCGAGCTGGCCGAGGGGTCCATCTGGGAGGCGGCCGAGCACGCGGGCACCGAGGGGCTGGCCAATCTGACGGTGATCGTGGACGTGAACCGGCTGGGCCAGCGCGGCCCCACACGGCATGGATGGGACACGGGGGCGTACGCGCGCAGGTTCGGCGCGTTCGGCTGGCACACGATCGAGATCGACGGGCACGACCCCGGGCAGATCGACTTCGCGCTCGCCGACGCCGGCAACACCCGCCGCCGGCCCACCGTGATCCTGGCCAAGACCCGCAAGGGCGAAGGGGTCGTCGAGGTCGAGAACCGGGAGGGCGCGCACGGCAAGGCGCTCAAGGATCCCGACAAGGCCGTCGACGAGCTGGGCGGGCCGCGCAGCGTGCGGGTGGACGTGCAACGGCCGGAGGGCGAGGCCGAGCCGTACCACTTCGACACCAGCCCGGCGGCGGTGCCGGAGTACCAGGTGGGCGAGCGGGCGGCGACCAGGACCGCGTTCGGCGCGGCGCTGGCGGCGCTCGGCGCGGCCCGCGGCGACGTGGTGGCGCTGGACGGCGAGGTGGCCGACTCGACCAAGACCCAGGAGTTCGCCGAGGCGTTCCCCGAGCGGTTCTTCGAGATGTACATCGCCGAGCAGCAGCTCGTGGCGGCGGCCGTCGGCCTTGCGGTACGCGGCTGGATCCCGTACGCGGCGACCTTCGCGGCGTTCCTGACCAGGGCGCACGACTTCATCAGGATGGCCGGCGTGAGCCAGGCGTCGATCCGGCTGGTCGGCTCGCACGCGGGCGTGTCGATCGGCGAGGACGGCCCCTCGCAGATGGGCCTGGAGGACCTGGCCATGATGCGGTCCGTGTACGGCAGCACGGTGCTCTACCCGTGCGACGCCAACCAGGCGGCGGCACTCACCGTCGAGATGGCGGAGGTGTCAGGGGTGTCCTACCTGCGCACCACCCGAGGGGACACGCCGGTCATCTACCCGCCCGGCGAACGTTTCCCGGTGGGCGGCTCGCGGGTGCTCCGGCGCTCCGACGAGGACCGGGCCACGATCGTGGCGGCGGGGATCACGGTGCACGAGGCGCTGGCGGCGGCCGACGAGCTGAAGGACGCCGGCGTCCCGGTCGGCGTGATCGACCTGTACTCGGTCAAGCCGGTGGACGCGGCGGTGCTGGTGGAGGCGGCCACTACCACGGGCAACCTGATCACCGTCGAGGACCACCGGCTGGAGGGCGGGCTCGGCGACGCCGTGCTCGACGCCGTCAGCGAGCTCGGCCCGCGGGTGGTGAAGCTCGCGGTGACCGGGTTGCCCGGGTCGGCGACCCCGGAGGAACAGCTCGCGGACGCCCGCATAGACCGCCACGCGATCGCCGCGGCGGTCAAGCGGTTGTTGTGAAGGAACTAGCGGGCCTTCGTCGTGGCCTTCTTCGTCGTGGCCTTCGTCGTCGTGGCCTTCTTCGTCGTGGCCTTCGCCATAGCCTTCGGCGTGGCCTTCGCCATGGCCTTCGTAGCGGCCTTCGTCGTGGCCCTCCTGTTGGCCTTCTTGATGGCGTCCACCAGTTCCGTCTTGGTCATCCTGGATCGGCCGACCACCCCGAGCCTGGACGCCACGCCCTGCAAGTGCTCCTTGCTGGCGTTGGCGTCCACGCCTTCGGCGGTCCTGCCGGAGCGGGCGGCGCCCTTGTCGGACGGTCCCTTCTGCTCCTTGGGCTCCCAGTGGTCCCCGACCTTCTCGAAGGAGTGCTTGAGCGCGGCGAACGCGGTCATGTGCGCGCGCCGGCCCTCTCCGTACTCCCGGACGGCGGAGTCATGGGCTTTGACCCACGTGTTCTGTGCCTTCTTCGGCGAACGCTTGATGGTCGACGGCAGCTCGATGACAGCTGGCATGTCGATTCACCTCCTAGATCGGCGGTTCGTCGTAATGGCGGCGCTCCTCGTAGACCGTGGTCCTGCGGGTCTCCGGCTCCTCGTAGACGTCGTGCCGGTGCACCGGCTCGTCGATGGGGCCGACCGCCCTGCGGGTGACGCTGATCCGGTAGATGCCGAACAGCAGCCCCGCCAGGCCACCGAGCATGAGGATGACGCCGACGACGTTGATGTCGAGGCCGGCGAGGTCGAACTCGACGGCCCAGGTGAGGATCGCACCGAGCATGATGAGGATGATGCTTCCGGCGATGGTCATCAGATTTACCTCCTTGACACGAAGGAACCTCTATCCACATGTCGAAAAACAAACCAGTCGTGGTGATCGGGCTGATGGGATCGGGTAAGACGACCGCGGGCCGGCTCATCGCCGCCGCGCTGGGCCTCCCGTTCACCGACAGCGACCCGTTCCTGGAGAAGGAGCACGGCGGCACGGCGGCGCAGATCGCCGGCCGCGAAGGGGCCGACGCGCTCCACCGGTACGAGGCCGAGCACGTGCTGGCGGCGCTGGCGGGCGAGCCGAAGGTGATCGCGGCGGCGGCCAGCACGGTCGAGGACCCCCGGGTGCGTGCGGCGCTGCGCGAGGCGTTCGTGCTCTGGGTGGACGCCGACGACGCCCTCCTGGCCGAACGCATGGAGTCGGGCGCGCACCGCCCGGAGTTCCACCCGGCGGAGATGCGGGCCCGGCGCGAACGCTACTTCCGGCAGGTGGCGGACCTGACCTGCGACGTCGGCGTGCAGACCCCCGAGGAGGTACGCGACGAGGTGTTGCGGAAAATGAGTTTGCCCGGCGGTGACCAGGGCTGATACCCAGAAGGGATGTTCGCTGAGAAACCCACCTTGAAGGGGGAGCGCGTCACGTTGCTCCCCGTTGGCCCTGAGCACGTCGAGGGCCTGTTCACGCTGGTCAGCGATCCGGAGGTGGCCCGCCTGACAGGCTCGCACGGCGAGATCGACCACGAGGCGGCCCGCCAGTGGTACACCACGAGAGGGGACCATGCCGACCGCCTCGACCTGGCGATCATGGCCGACGACGAGTACGTGGGCGAGATCGTGCTCAACGAGCTCAACCGGCACAACCTGTCGTGCAATCTGCGCATCGCGCTGCTCGGCTCCCGGGTCTTCGGCAAGGGCTACGGCACCGAGGCGATCGAGCTGCTCCTCGACCACGCCTTCGCCACGACGCCGCTGCACCGGATCAGCCTCGGCGTCTACGCCTTCAACGACCGGGCCCGGCACGTCTACAAGAAGATCGGCTTCGTCGAGGAGGGCGTGCTGCGGGACGACCTGCTGTGGGACGGCGAGTGGCACGACGCCGTGACGATGTCGGTGCTGCGGCCGGAATGGCAGGCAAGATCCAGGAAGCTGGCATAATGATCATGACGCATGGGTCCCCCGAGGCGCGCGGGGGACCTGTGGTCATTCCCCGCAACCAACGGCCCGTCCGGCGCATCTAAGCATCAGTGACGATGCGCTTGGTGCCTGGTGATCCAGAGAGGTTGGGCGGCTTCTGGCTGGCCGCCCGCCTCGGCGCGGGCGCGCGCGGCGTCGTCTACGACGCCTACGACGACGAGGGCCGCCGTTACGCGGTCAAGGTGCCGCGGGTCGAGGTCGAGCCCGTCGAGCGGCTGACCTGCCCCCATCTGGCCGAGGTGGTCGCCTCCGGGGTCGAGCGCGGCATCCCGTACGTGGTGAGCGAGTTCGTCGACGGGCCCGACCTGCGGCAGGCGGTCGAGCGCCATGGACCGTACCAGGGCGAGGAGCTGGCGGCGCTGGCCGCGGCGCTGGCCGGGGCCCTGCGGGCGCTGCACGCGGCCGGGCTGACCCATCGTGACCTGCGGCCGGAGAGCGTGCTGCTGGCCGCGGGCGGTCCCAAGGTGATCGACCTGGGGGTGGCGGCCGGGGGGCCGCTGGAGGCGACGTGCACGTACCTCGCCCCCGAGATCCTGACCGGGAGCGGGCACGAGCCGGCGACGGACGTGTTCTCCTGGGGGGCCGTGGTGCTCTACGCGGCCACGGGCTGCGATCCGTTCGCCGGCCGGAGCCTGGGCGGGGTGCTGCACCGCCTGCTGACCGTCGACCCCGACCTGAGCGCCCTGCCCGACGGGCTGCGCGACCTGGTCGGGCGCGCGCTGGCCAAGAATCCCGCCGACCGTCCGGCGGCTGAGGAGCTGCTGGTCGAGGCCGACGCCGGCGCGCTGCGCCCGCCGCAGGGCGTGGCCGGGCGCGGGTCGCTCGGCGAGCTGGCCGAGGCGGTCTACGCCGGGCTCACGCCCCGCCAGCAGGAGGCGGTGCCGGGGCTGCTGCTGCGGCTCATGGACGGTGACGAGCCCCACGACGAGGGCGGCGTGCTGGCCCCGCTCATGGAGGCCGGGCTGCTCGTGCGCCGCAGCGTACGGGTGCCGCCGACCGAGACGCCGGTCGGCAAGCTGGTGGCCGTGCGCGACGACCGGGTGGCGCCGGCCAGCGCCGCGCTCTACCGGGCCTGGCCCCGGCTGCGCGGCTGGGTGGCCGACGAGCGCGACGGCCTGCCCGTGCACCGGGAGCTGCGCCTGGCCGCGGCCCGGTGGTCGCGGCGCCGGCGCGGGCATTCCTACCTCTACCGGGGCGACCGGCTCGACACCGTGCTCGGCTGGGCCGCGGCCAAGCGCCGCCACCTGCGCCTCAGCCAGCTCGAACGCGACTTCATCGGCGCGAGCGTGGCCCTGTCCAAGCAGCGCAGGCGGTTGTTGCGGCCCTCGCTGGCGACGCTGGCCGCGGCCCTTGCCGTCGCGGTGTCGATGTCGGCCGTGTCGCTGAGCGGCGAGCAGGAGCTGCGCGGCCGGCTGCTGGAGGCGAACGCGCGGGCCGTGGCCGCCCGCGCCGAGGCGCTGCGTTCCTCCGACCCGCGTACGGCGATGCGGCTGAGCGTGGCCGCCTGGCGGATGTCGCCGGTGTTCGAGGCGCGGGCGGCGTTGCAGGCCTCGCTCGCGCAGCCCGAGCTGGGCGTGTTCACCGACCCGGCGGCCGACGAACGGGCCCGCTACCTGCTGCGCGGCGACGAGCTGGTCAGATGGCAGGCCGGCACGCTGGTCGTCTGGGACGTCCGGAGCGGACGGCAGCTCGCCTCCCGCCCGCTCCCCGAGGGCAGCGCCGCGCTGAGCGAGGACGGCCGGTACGCCGAGGGCCCCGGCGGGCGGCCCGTCGAGGTGACCACCGGCCGGACCCCGGACGCCGGGACGTACACGATCACCGACGGCAACAGGACCAGGGTCTACCGGGGTGGCGAGGTGCTGCTCGACGTGACCGACCGCCGGGTGGCGGTGTCCCGCGACGGTGGCCGGGCCGCGATCTCCACCCTGGACGGCCGGGTCGAGTTGTGGGAGCTGCCGGGCCGTACCAAGGTGCGGGAGATCACCGTACGGCCGCCGGCCGGGCCGGACCGGTCGGCGCCGCCCGTGGCCTTCAGCCCCGACGGCCGCACCCTCGCCGTCGCGGGCCGCGACGGCGTGACCCTCCTCACGCCCGCCGGCGACGGCTCCCGGCCGGCCGCGCCCGCCGACGCCCCCGTCAGCGCGTACGCCGCCACGTCCACCGCGGAGGCGGGCGACGGCCCGAGCCTGGCGGACGCCTCCGCCGGCACGCCCGTGTTCAGCCCCGACGGCAGCCTGCTCGCCCTCCCCGGCCGGGACGAGGTGCGCGTCTGGCGAGTCGCCGACCGGCGGCTGGCCGGCTCCTACCGCTTCCGCGGCGAGCAGCACGGCGGCCTGGCCTTCTCCTCCGACGGCCGCACGCTGCGCTACCTGAGCGGCCTGGGCTCGGTCGTCTCGCTCGACGTCTCCGGCCTGCCCGCCCCCTCCCCCGGCGTCCGCACCGCCGCGTTGTCGAGCGACGGCCGGGTCGCGGCCAAGGAGGTCGGCGACGCCATCCGGCTCACGGACGTGGTGGCGCGCAAGCCCCTGGCCGAGATCGCCGCCACCGGCGACGTGGCCTTCGACGCCGACGGCAGGCTGCTGGCCGTGGCCGGCGACCCGGTCACGGTCTGGGAGGCGTCGGGCGGCAAGCGGGTGGCCGCCATCGACGCGGGCGGGGACGTGCCGGCCGTGGCCCTGTCCCCCGGCGGCGACACGCTGGCCACCGCCCGCGGCAGGCGGCTGGAGACCTGGGACGTGCGCGCGGGCCGCCGGATCAGGGCTTATGAGGGGGCCGGCGACCTGGCGATGGCCTTCAGCCCCGACGGCTCGACCCTCGCCTCGGGCACCAACCTGCTCGACCTGCGTACGGGCCAGGTCACCCCGCTCGTCCCCGGCACGGCCGAGCCCACCGCGCTCGCCTTCTCCCCCGACGGCCGCACGCTGGCCCTCGGGCTCGGCGGCGGGCGCGTGGAGTTGTGGGACGTCCGCGGGCGCCAGCGGGCCGGCGTCGTCGAGACCGGTTCGGCCCCCGTCCGCGACCTGCGGTTCTCCCCCGGTGGCGACCTGCTGGCGGTCGACGCCGAACGCACCTCCCTGTGGGACGCCGGCACGCTGCGCGAGGTCGGCCAGGTCGGATCCGGGGCCGAGGGGGTCGCCTTCAGCCCGGACGGCCGCAGGCTGCGCGGCGTGGCGGCCGACGGCACCGTACGCGAGAGCCCGGTCGATCCGGCGCTCACGGCGCAGGAGGTGTGCGCCCGCGCGGGCGGTGCGCTCAGCCAGGACGAGTGGAGCCGTCTGATCCCGGAGAGCGACTACCAGGACGCCTGCTGAGCCGGTCGGCCGGTCAGGAGGCGGGGTAGGTCTTCAGCACCCGGCCCCGGGCGTCGGCCACCAGGTAGCCCGTGCGGTAGTCGTCGCTCAGGTAGACGAGCAGCACCTGCCTGGTGCTGGTGAACACGAAGTCGGGATCGACGATGATGTAGCGCGATTTGGGCTTGCGCACACCGAGCGTGCTTTCCGCCTTCTTGAACAGGGCGGGGAGGGCGTCCCAGTTGAACTTGGCCAGGTCGACGGTGGGCGTGCGCACCGTGGAGCCGCTGCCGTCGCGGGTGGCGACGCCGTCGCGGTAGGAGTAGCGGTCGTAGACGCCGGGGTCGTTCTTGAGCGGGGCCTCGGCGGAGGCGTACGTCGGGTAGATGACCATCCGTACGACCTTGGTGCCGCCCATGACCGGCTTGAGCGCCTTGATCGCGGCGCGGGCGCCGGCGGCGGTGAGCAGGTTCTCCGGCTGGGGCTCCGGCTCGTCGGGCTGCTCCGAGCCCTGGACGTCGACGGTCTCCCTGGGGGTGACGGGCGGCTCGCCCGTCTGGACGGCCGGGCCCAGGCCGCCGCGCCCGTCCGGGAGCAGCGCCCAGACCAGCACCCCGGTCACCGCCAGCGCGCCCACGGAGGCCGTCACCGCCGCGATCGGCGAACGCCGGGGGCGGCGCGACGACATGGTCCCGGCCTGCGAGTCCGACGGCCCCCACGGCGGCACGGTCGCCCCCTGCATGGGCCCGTGCTGCATCGGCGCGTGCTGCATGGGCCCGTGCTGCACAGGCCCTTGCTGCATCGGCGCGTGCTGGACCGGCGGCCCCTGCATCGGCGCGTGCTGGACGGGTGGGGGAGGTTGCGGGGTGAAGCCGTGGGGGGCGGAGGGCGGGTCGGTGACGCCGGCGAGCATGCGGTCGAGGGTCTCGGCGTCGGGGCGGCCCGCCGGGTCGCGGCGCAGCAGGGCGTTCAGCACGAGACCGAGCGGCCCGGCCCGCTCCGCCGGCGGCACCTCCTGGTTGAGCACCGCGGCCAGCGTCGCCAGCGTGGTGCTCCTGCGCAGCGGGTGGCGGCCCTCGACGGCGACGTACAGCAGCATGCCGAGCGACCACAGGTCGGAGGCCGGGTCGCCCTCGTGGCCGTTGATGCGCTCGGGCGCCATGTACTCGGGCGAGCCGATGAACGACCCGGTCGCCGTCAGGCTGGTCGACTCGCGCACGGCGGCGATGCCGAAGTCGGTGAGCACCGAGCGGCCGTCCTCGCGCAGCAGCACGTTGGCGGGCTTGACGTCGCGGTGCTGGATGCCGACCGTGTGGGCGGCGCGCAGCGCGGACAGCACCTCGCGGCCCAGACGGGCGGCCTCCCAGGGCGACATCGGGCCGCGCGCGAGGCGGTCCTGGAGCGAGCCGCCGGTGACCAGCTCCATGACGATCCACGGGTAGCCCTCGCCGCCCGGATCGACGATGTGGTGGATGGTGGCGACGTGCGGGTGGTTGAGCCGGGCCAGCGCGCGGGCCTCGCGCAGCACCCTGGCCCGCAGCTCCCGGGCGGCCTCCGGATCGTGCTCCTCGAACGCCGGGTCGGGCGGGCGTACCTCCTTCAGCGCGACCTCGCGGTGGAGGGCGGTGTCCCAGGCGCGCCACACCAGGCCCATGCCACCGCCGCCGAGCCTCTCGGTCAGCTCGAAGCGGTTGTCGATCACGCGTCTGTGCATGAAGAGCAGCGTAGAGCCGCGCCGCCGTCGCCGTCATCCGGCAGCCGTACCCACCGCCCGGAAGCCGTTGCGGGCTGGTTAGATGGGCGCCATGAACGCAGGCGATCACCAGCTCGGCATCTACCTGGCGGGCATGCTCGAAGGCCGTACGCCCGAGCTGACCACCGACCTGGCCGCCCTGGAGAACGCGGCCAGGAAGGTGCTCTCACCCGAGGCGCTCGGCTACATCGTGCCCAGCGCGGGCAGCGGCTCGACCGCCCGCGCCAACCTGGAGGCGTTCGAGCGGCGCAGGATCGTGCCTCGGATGTTGCGCGGGGTCGAGCGGCAGCGCGACCTGTCGTGCGAGGTGCTGGGCACCCGGATGCCGGCACCGGTGCTGGTCGCGCCGATGGGCGTGCAGACGCTGGCCCACGAGGAGGGCGAGCTCGCCACCGTACGGGCCGCGGCCGCGGTCGGCGTCCCGTACGTGCACTCGACGGCGGCCGCCCACGACTTCGAGCAGGTGGCGGCGGCGGGCGGGGACGCGCCGCGCTGGTACCAGCTCTACTACCCGACCGACCGCGACGTGTGCGTGAGCTTCCTGCGCCGGGCCAGGGCGACCGGCCACTCGGTGCTGGTGGTCACGCTGGACACGACGCTGCTCGGCTGGCGTCCGGCCGACCTCGACCGCGGCTACCTGCCGTTCCTGGCCGGCACCGGCATCGCCAACTACCTGAGCGCCCCCTCCTTCGCCGGCGTGGACAACCCGGTCACGCATTGGGCGGGCATGTTCCCCAACCCGGGCCTGAGCTGGGACGACCTGCCGTTCCTGCGCGACCACTGGGACGGCCCGATCGTGCTCAAGGGCATCATGAGCACCGAGGACGCCCGCCTGGCCGCCGAGCACGGCATGGACGGGATCGTGGTGTCCAACCACGGCGGCCGCCAGGTGGACGGCGCCCTCGCCGCGCTCGACGCGCTGCCCGGCATCGCCGAGGCGGTCGGCGACCGGCTGACGGTGTTGTTCGACTCGGGCGTGCGCACCGGCGCCGACGTGGTCAAGGCGCTCGCGCTGGGCGCGAAGGCGGTGCTGGTCGGCCGTCCCGTGTTGTACGGCCTGGCCCTCGGCGGGCAGGCGGGCGTCGAGCACGTACTGCGCTGCCTGCTGGGCGAACTGGACATCACGCTCGCCCTGTCCGGCTACTCCGCCCCCGGCGAGCTCGGGCCCGGCGCGCTGGCCGGATGAGCCGCTGTCACGAGGTCATTGCGGTCTGGGACAGGCCGCAATGACCCCTACCTTTGTCCCTATGGATCCCCTCATCTCCCGTCGTGCGCTCAACCGGGCCACGCTCGACCGGCAACTTCTGCTGCGCCGCACCGGCTGGAGCGTGCCCGAGGTCGTCGAGCACGTCGGCGGCCTCCAGGCGCAGACCCCCCACACCTGGTACGTCGGGCTGTGGAACCGTGTCGAGGGGCTCAAGCCCGAGGACGCCTCCGGCCTGCTGGCCGGCCGCGAGCTCGTCCGGATCGCGTTGCAACGGTCCACCATCCACCTGGTCACCGCCCGCGACTGCCTGGCCATGCGGCCGCTGTTGCAGGTCGTCACCGAGCGCATGACCCGTACGACGTTCGGCAAGCGGCTGGCGGGCGTCGATCTTCACGAGCTGGCCGCGACCGGGCGGGCGCTGCTGGAGGAGCGTCCCATGACGTTCGCCGACCTCGGGCGGGCGCTGGCCGAGCGGTGGCCGGACAACGACCCGCACGCGCTCGGCCAGGGCGTGCGCTGGCTGCTGCCGCTGGTGCAGGTGCCGCCGCGCGGGTTGTGGGGCAGGAGCGGGCCGGTCGCGCACACCACCGCCGAGTCGTGGCTGAGCGCCGCCGAGGTGCCGCCGATGACCCCCGCCGAGCTGGTACGCCGCTATCTGGCCGCCTTCGGCCCCGCCTCGGTGCAGGACGCGCAGACCTGGTCGGGGCTGACCCGGCTGGGCGAGGTCGTCGAGTCCATGGACCTGGTCCGGTTCAGGGACGACTCGGGCCGGACGTTGTACGACCTGCCGGACGCGGTCCGGCCGCCGGAGGACGTACCGGCTCCCGTCCGGCTGATGTACGACTTCGACAACCTGTTCCTGTCGCACGCCGACCGCTCCCGGGTGATCAGCGAGCGCGGCGCGGCCGTCATGCAGGAGTCGTTCATGGGCACGAACGTGATCCCCCGGATCATCCTCGTGGACGGCGTCACCGCCGGCGACTGGACGGTGACCAGGGCCAAGGGCGTCTCCACGCTGAACGTCCACCAGTGGACGCCGTTCGGCGCGCTGGACGAGGTCGAGGAGGAGGCGCGGCGGCTGCTGGAGTTCCTGGCCCCCGGCGACAAACACGACGTCTCAGTCCTTGACCGCCCCTCCAAGCCCTGACACGAGCCGCCGCTGCACCGCCACGAAGAAGATCAGCACCGGGATCGTCATCAGCGTCGAGGCCGCCATGATCCCGCCCCAGTCGTTGCCGTCGGGCTTGAAGAAGACGAGCAGCGCCGCGGGCAGGGTCTGGTTGTCCTTGGCCGAGATGATGAACGTCCTGGCGAAGACGAAGTCGTTCCAGGCGGTGATGAAGGAGAACACGCTGGTCGCCACCAGTCCGGGCGCGACCAGCGGGAACAGGATGCGCCACAGGACGGTCGCGCGCCCGGCCCCGTCGATCATCGCCGCCTCCTCCAGCGCCTCTGGCACCCCGGCGACGAACCCGCGCAACATCCAGACCGCGAACGGCATCGTGAACGCGAGCTGCACCACGATCAGCGAGGCCAGCGTGTTGAGCAGCCCCAGGTCCCTGACCACGAAGAACAGCGGGATCGTCAGCGCCTCGACCGGCACCATCTGCGCGATCAGGAACATGATCAGCACGGTGGTCCTGAACCGGAAGGCGAACCTGGTCACGGCCACCGCCGCGAGGAAGGCGATCCCGGCCGACAACACCACCACGACGAGCGCCACGATCGCGCTGTTGAGCAGGTAGCGGGCGAAGTTCTCGCCGGTGAGCACGTGGACGAAGTTGTCCAGCGTCGGGTGCGACGTCCACGGCCTGACCTCCAGCGACTGGATCTCGCCCGCGGGCTTGAACGCCGACAGGACCATCCAGTACAGCGGGAACGCGGTGAGGAGGGCGACCACCAGCGCGACCGTGTTGGGCAGGAGTCGTCGGTTCACAGGCGTTCCCCACTGCGCCGCAGCGCCCGGATGTAGAACAGGGTGATCACGAGCAGGATCAGCGTCATGACGACCGCGATGGCCGAGCCGAGGCCGTACTCGGAGGAGCCGAAGGCGGTCTGGTAGGCGTAGACGTTGAGCACGGTGTTCTGCCCGGCCACGCCGCCGCCGTTGGTCATCACGTAGATCTGGGTGAAGACCTTGAAGTCCCAGATCACCGACTGGATGACCACGATCGTGACCAGGGGCCGCAACATCGGCACGATGATGCGCCGGAAACCCTGCCAGGCCGTGGCTCCGTCGAGCGCGGCGGCCTCCAGCACCGAGGCCGGGATGGCGCGGATGCCGGCGTACAGGGTGATCATCACCAGCGGGAACGAGTGCCACACGATCGTCGCCCCGACCACGCCGAAGGTGACCCACCGGTCGTAGAACCAGTTGAACCCGTCGATGCCGAGCACCTGGTTGACCAGGCCGAGGTCGGCGTCGAAGAGGAACATCCACACGGTCGAGCCGGTCATCGCGGGCGCCGCCCACGCGCCGAGCGCCGCCAGCGACAGGGCCGTCCTGGGCACCGGCCCGGTCCTGGTCAGCAGCACGGCCAGGGCCGCGCCGACCGCCAGCGTCGCGGCGACCAGCGCCGCCGCGAACCCCACGGTCTGGGCCAGCACCTCCCAGAACCGGCCGTCGCCGAGCAGCGCGGCGTAGTTGCCGAACCCGACGAACGTGCTCGGCTGCCCGCCGCTGACCTGCGCCTGCCGGTAGTCGAAGACCGACAGCAGGCCGAGCATGTAGACCGGGTAGCCGAACAGCGGGATCAGCACGGCCGCCGCGGGCAGCAGGTAGAGCCAGGGACGCCCGCGGCGGACGGTCGTACCTCGGCTCACGAGCGGCCGAAGGCGGTCTTGACGGCCGCGGCCGCCTCGGTGGTGGCCTGCTCGACGGTGGACTGCCCGGTCGCGACCTTCTGCAGCATGGTGGGGATGACCTTGCCGTTGTCGATCTTCACCCAGGCGGGGTCGATCGGCACGAACCTGGTGCCCTTGGCCACCGTGTCGAGGAACGGCTTGACGAACGGGTCCTTGGCCGCCAGCTCGTCGCGGGCCGAGGTGAGCGTCGGCAGGTTGCCCATGGCGTCGTACATCTTGGCCTGGTACGCCTCGCCGCCCAAGAGCTTGACGAAGTCGACGGCCAGGGTGCGGTGGCCGGCGTTCTTCAGCACGCCCAGGTTGTTGCCGCCGGCGAAGGCGGGCGCGATCGAGCCCTCGGCCGCGCCGGGCAGCGGGACGACCGCGTACTTGCCGGCGGCGGCGCCCGCGTCCACGGCCGAGCGGCTGAAGTTGCCGAGGATGCCCATCGCGGCCTTGCCACCGGCGAACAGCTCGACGGTCTTGCCACCGGTCAGCGAGACGCACGCCTGCGGCGGGCAGACATCGTCGCTCAGCAGGTCCGTGTACGCCTTGACGCCCGCGCGCGACTGCGGCGAGTCGAGCGAGGTGATGTCGCCGCCGGCGTCCCAGACGAAGGGCAGGGCGCCGAAGGTGTACTCGCCGCCGACGGCGATGCCGTACAGGTCGGGCTTCTTCTTGCGGATCGTGCGGGCGGCCTCGGTCAGGGCGGCCGTGGACGTGGGCGGCTTGAGTCCCAGCTCGTCGAAGACGTCGGTGCGGTAGTAGAGGGCGCGGATGCCGATGAACCAGGGCAGACCGTACTGCTTGCCCTGGACGGAGGCCGACTTGACCAGGTCGGGGGTCAGGTCGAGGCCCTGGAGATCGGCGGAGAGGTCGGCGAAGCCGCCGGCGGCGGCGTACTCGGCGAGGTCGGTGTTGCCGTACTCGGCGACGTCGGGGGAACTGGCCGGGTCGTTGAAGGCGCCCTTGAACTTCTCGTGCCGGGCGGGCGTGGTCGGGATGTAGGTGACCTCGACCTTGACGTCGGCGTGGGCGGCGGTGAACTCCTTGATCGCCTCGTTGACGACCTTGTCCTTGGGTGCGCGGTTGGGTTCGTCGAAGAGCCAGACGCGCAACGTCCCCGTCCTCTCGTCGCCGCCGCTGGAGGGGGGAGCGGTCGAGGGTGCGCAGGCGGCCAGCGTGAGCAGTGCCGTTCCGGCCGCGGCAAAGTAAAGAAACTTCACTATTACCTCCTGAGCGCAGACACTAGGAACCCGTCCAGGAGTCGAGAAGAGTTGTCAGGAGATGTTGTGCAATGCACAACAGCGTGCTGCATTTTGCGAAATTTCATCGAATATGGTTGCGTTCGTGCCCGAACGCAACCAGTCCGCCTCTCTCCGGCGCGCCCTGGCCGTCCTGGACCACGTACGCGGCCACGCGGGGTTGTCGCTCACCCAGCTCGCCGAGGCCGTGGGCCTGTCCAAGAGCACGGTGTTGCGGTTGACCGCCCCGCTCGTGGAGGCCAGGCTGCTCGAACGCGACCGCAGGACCGGGGCCTACCGGCTGGGGCACGGCACCCTCCAGCTCGGGCAGGCGTACCTGGCCACGCTGGATCTGCGCGCGGTCGCCGCCGAGGAGTCGCACCGGCTGATGAGCGAGGTACGCGAGACCGTCCACCTGGTCGTCTACGACCACCCCCACGTCGTCTACATCGACAAGGTGGAGAACGAGACGAACGTGCGCATGGCCTCGCGCATCGGCAGCCGCGGCCCGGTGCACGCCACGGCGGTCGGCAAGGCGATCCTGGCCTGGCAGCCGGAGGAGGCGCTGGCCGGGCTGGCGCTCGAACCGATCACCAAGCACACCATCACCCACCCCGACCGGCTGCGCGCCGAGCTCACCCACATCCGGCGGCGCGGCTACGCGGTGGACGACCGCGAGAACGAGCCCGAGGTGCGCTGCGTGGCCGCGCCGATCTTCAACCACAACGACGCCGTCGTCGCCGCCGTCTCGGTCTCCGGGCTCACCTCGCGCATCACCGCCGCGCGGGTACGGGAGCTGGGGCCGCTGGTGGCCGGCGCGGCGTCACGGATCTCCAGAAAGCTGGGCAGGCCGACCACATGACCGAACTGGTGACCTTCGGTGAGACCATGGCGCTGTTCGCCGCCCGGCGTACCGGGCCGCTGCGCTTCGCCCGCGACTTCGACCTGGGCCTCGGCGGCGCCGAGTCGAACGTGGCCATCGGCGTGGCCAGGCTCGGCCACCGGGCGACGTGGGTGGGCCGGGTGGGCGAGGACGAGTTCGGCGACCTGATCCGGGCCACGCTCACCGGCGAGGGCGTGGACACGCGCGCGATCCCCGACCCGGACGCGCCCACCGGGCTGATGATCAAGGGCAGGCGCACCGCCGACCTCGTGGACGTGCGGTACTACCGCAAGGGCAGCGCCGGGTCCCGGCTGCGGCCCGACGACCTCGACCCGGCGCTGATCTCCTCGGCCCGCGTGCTGCACGTCTCCGCGATCACCCCCGCGCTGTCGCCGTCGGCCCGCGAGAGCGTGGCCCACGCGATCGCCGCGGCGCGGGCGGCCGGCGTGCTCGTCTCGCTGGACGTCAACTACCGCCGGGCCCTGTGGACGCCGCAGGAGGCGGGCGCCTGGCTGCGGGACACGATCGGCGGCGTGGACGTGCTGTTCGCGACCGTGCCGGAGGGCCGCCTGGTCGCCGACGTCGAGGACCCGGCGGAGCTGGCCAAGGCGCTCGCCTCGCTCGGGCCCTCGTACGTGCTGGTCAAGTCGGGGTCGCAGGGTGCGCTTGAGCTGTCGGACGGCGTGCTGCGGCGGGCCCGGCCGTACCGGGTGACCGAGGTGGACCCGGTGGGGGCCGGGGACGCCTTCGCGGCCGGGTGGCTGGCGGACTGGCTGGCCGGGGCCGAGCCCGGACGGCGGCTGGACACCGCCTGCGCGGCGGGCGCGTTCGCGGTGACCTCGCAAGGCGACTGGGAGAGCCTGCCGCGCCGGGCCGACCTGGGCCTGCTGGGCCGGTCCGCCGACGACGTGAGCAGGTAGCCGCCCCGAGGACGAGGCTTTGCCCGTTTCCGATCCGGCCTTGGGGGCAGCCGGGGAAGATCTCGTCCCGGGGAGAGGAACGGTGTGATGACAGACGTTTCCGGCAAAGGTCCGCGGTCGAACGACCAGCGCGAGGTGCTCACCAACCGGCAGGGGCATCCCGTCTACGACAACCAGAACCAGCGGACGGTCGGCCCGCGCGGCCCGGCGACGCTGGAGAACTACCAGTTCCTGGAGAAGATCAGCCACTTCGACCGGGAACGTATCCCCGAACGGGTGGTGCACGCCAGGGGCACGCTCAGCTATGGCTACTTCGAGGCGTACGGCAAGATCGGCGACGAGCCGGTCGGCCGCTACACCAGGGCCAGGCTGTTCCAGGAGGCCGGCAAGCGCACCGACGTGGCGCTGCGCTTCTCCACCGTGATCGGCGGCCGGGACTCCGCCGAGACCGCCCGCGACCCGCGCGGTTTCGCGATCAAGTTCTACACCGAGGACGGCAACTGGGACCTCGTGGGCAACAACCTGGCCGTCTTCTTCATCAGGGACGCCATCAAGTTCCCCGACGTCATCCACTCGCTCAAGCCCGACCCGGTCACCTTCCGCCAGGACCCCAACCGCATCTTCGACTTCATGTCGCAGACGCCCGAGTCGATGCACATGCTGGTCAACCTGTTCAGCCCGCGCGGCATCCCGGCCGACTACCGGCACATGCAGGGATTCGGCGTGAACACCTACAAGTGGGTCAACCAGCAGGGCGAGACGTTCCTGGTGAAGTACCACTGGATGCCCAAGCAGGGCGTACGCAGCATGACCGAGGCCGACGCGGCGGTCGTCCAGGGGGGCGACCTGGGGCACGCCACGAAGGACCTGCGCGAGGCCATCGAACGCGGCGATCACCCCGAGTGGGAGCTGCTGGTCCAGCTCATGAGCGACGAAGAGCACCCCGAGCTGGACTTCGACCCGCTGGACGACACCAAGGTCTGGCCCGAGAACGAGTTCCCGGCCAGGCCGGTCGGCCGCCTGGTGCTGAACAGGAACGTCGACAACCAGTTCGCCGAGAACGAGCAGGCCGCCTTCGGCACCGGCGTACTGGTGGACGGCCTCGACTTCTCCGACGACAAGATGCTGGTCGGCCGGACGTTCTCCTACAGCGACACCCAGCGCCACCGGGTCGGCCCGAACTACCTCCAGCTCCCGGTCAACCAGGCCAGGAACGCGCCCATCAGGACGAACCAGCGCGACGGCCAGATGGCGTACTTCGTGGACACCGGCGGCGAGGACCCGCACATCAACTACGAGCCCTCGCTCCGCGGCGGCCTGCGCGAGGCCGAGTACCCGACCCTGGACGAGGAGGGCCCGGTCATCAACGGCCGGGTCATGCGCAGGCGCATCCCGAGGACCAACGACTACAAGCAGGCGGGCCAGCGCTACCTGCTCATGGAGCAGTGGGAGCGCGACGACCTGGTGCGCAACCTCGTCGACGCGCTCGGCCAGTGCGACCCCCGCGTCCAGGAGCGCATGGTCTGGCACTTCCTGCTCGTGGAGGACGACCTGGGCCTGCGCGTGGGCGAGGGCCTCGGCCTCCGCCCGGACGACGTCTCCCGGCTGGAGCCACTGACCGGCCAGGACCTCACCGACGAGGACCGGGCGCGCCTGGCCAAACTCGGGCACAACGGCCCGCGCGACGTGCAGGGCCTGAAGATGACCCACTGCGTGCCGAACGAGCGGGCCGCCCACGCCGACGGCCTCTGAGCGGCGGCTACAGCAGCCCGGCGGCGGCCAGCAGCTTGCCGATCCGGCCGATCTCGTCGTCGTTCAGCGGGATCTGCGGGAGCGCGGTGAGCGGGCAGTCGATGACGCCCCGCAGGTGCAGGGCGGCCTTGAACGCGCCGAGCCCCGCCGAGCTGCCGCCCATCCGGGCCGCGCCGACGCGGACGATCTCGAAGAGCCTGACCAGGCGTTCCTGCTCGGTCCTGGCCGCCTTCCAGTCGCCGCGGGCGGCGGCCCGGTACAGCTCGGCGTAGCCCCGCGGGTCCACGTTGCCGAGACCGGGCACGACGCCGTCGGCGCCCATCCACAACGCCGAGTCCACGGTCACCTCCGACCCGGTGAGCACGCTGAAGGGCGCGTCGCGGCCCATGATGACCTGGCGCAGCCCGCCGTCGTCGCCGCTGGAGTCCTTCACCCCGGCCAGCACGCCCTCGGCGGCCAGGCCGAGCAGCAGGTCGGCGCTCAGCTTGGTGTGCACGCTGACCGGCAGGTCGTAGGCGTAGACCGGCAGGCCGCCGCGGGCGGCGATCGTCCGGAAGTGGGTGCGGATCTCGTCGGGGTGGGTGCGCGTGTAGAACGGCGCGGTCGCCACCAGCCCGGAGACGCCGGCCTCGACCGCCACGCGGGCGTGTTCGAGCACCCGCGGCGTGGTCATGTCGATC
The DNA here is from genome assembly GCF_014648435.1 of Nonomuraea spiralis. Taxonomy (GTDB): domain Bacteria; phylum Actinomycetota; class Actinomycetes; order Streptosporangiales; family Streptosporangiaceae; genus Nonomuraea; species Nonomuraea spiralis. The sequence continues at coordinate 355,382 of NZ_BMRC01000003.1, read as the reverse complement.
ACCCCGGCCAGCACCGGCACCTGGCCGCCCACGTGCCCGGTGACCGTGTCCAGCACCTGCCGCCGCTGCGCGTCGGTCAGGTAGGCCACCTCCGAGGAGGAGCCGAGCACGAACAGCGCGTCCACGCCGCCGTCCAGCAGGTGGTCCACCAGCCGGGTCAGGGAGGCGGCGTCCACCTCGTGGCCGGGGGTCAACGGGGTGCAGACCGGGGGGATCACGCCGGTCAAACTCATGAGTGCTCCTGGATCAGCTCTAGGTCGGTGGCTCCGGCCGCCACCGGGTGGTGGCAGTGGAAGAGATGGTCGTCCCCGGCCCGCGTGGCGGCGGGCATCTCGGCCGCGCACAGGTCGTCGGCCCGCCAGCACCGGGTGCGGAACGGGCAGCCGCTGGGCGGCCTGGTGGCCGACGGCACGGCGCCCACCAGCGGGATCGGGGTGATGGGCGAGATCAGTCCGGGCGTCGCGGAGAACAGCGCCCGCGTGTACGGATGCCTGGCCCGCGACGGCACCGACCCGGCGGGCGTCTGCTCCACGATCCTGCCCAGGTACATGGTGACCACGCGGTCGCTCATCCTGCGTACGGTCTGGATGTCGTGCGAGATGAACACCAGCGACAACCCGAGCCGTTCCTTCAGGTCGAGCAGCAGGTTGAGGATCTGGGCGCGGACCGACACGTCCAGGGCGCTGGTGGGCTCGTCGGCGACGACCAGCCCGGGTTCGAGCGCGAGCGCCCTGGCCACGGCCACCCGCTGCCGCTGGCCGCCGGAGAGCTGGCCGGGCAGCGCGTCCGCCGCTCCGGCGGGCAGGCCGACCAGGTCCAGCAGCTCGCGCACGCGGGCCTCGCGGGCGGCGGGGGCGCCGCGGCGGTGCACGTCGAGCGGGTCGCGCAGGATCCGGCCGACCGGCAGCCGCCGGTTCAGCGCCGTGGACGGGTCCTGGAAGATCATCCCCACGCCGGTGCCGACGAGCGCGCGCCGCTCACCCTCCTTCAGCCCCCACAGGTCGCGGCCGTGCAGGCGTACGCTTCCCGAGGCCGGCCGCTGCAGCCCGACCAGCACCTTGGCCAGCGTGGACTTCCCGCAGCCGGACTCCCCCACGATCCCGACGGTCTCGCCGGGCGCGACGGTCAGCGAGGCGCCGGTCAGGGCGTGCACGCGGTCCCGCGAGAACAGCCCTCCCGACCGGGCCTTGTGCACGACGTGCACGTCGTTCAGCTCAAGCACGTTGCTGCTCACTTCCCACGAGTTCGACCGCCGGGTGATGGCAGGCCACCGCGTGCCGCCTGGCCTCCCCGGCCAGCACGGGCGTCTCCGTACGGCACACGTCGGTGGCCATCGGGCACCGGTCGGCGAACCTGCACCCGGCCGGGAAGTCGGCGGGCGCGGGCACCACGCCGCGGATCTGCGTCAGCCGTTCGGCCCCCGACTCCAGCGACAACACCGCGCCGAGCAGCCCCCGGGCGTAGTGGTGTGCGGGCTCGCCGACCAGGGCGGCCGTGGCGCCGGTCTCGACGATCTGGCCGCCGTACATGACGACGACGCGGTCGGTGACGTCGGCGACCAGGGCCAGGTCGTGCGAGACGAGGATCAGGGCGAACCCCAGCTCCTCGCGCAGCCGCAGCAGCAGCTCGATGACCTGCGCCTGGACGGTCACGTCGAGCGCGGTCGTCGGCTCGTCGGCGACGATCAGCTTCGGGTCGCGCGACAACGCCATCGCGATCAGCACCCGCTGCCGCTGGCCGCCCGACAACTCGTGCGGGTACGCCGACAGGGTACGGCGGGCGTCGAGGCCGACCAGGTCCAGCAGCTCGGCCGGGGTACGCCGGCCGCCCCGGCGGGTGACCTGCTTGAGCTGGGCCTTGATGGTCATGGCCGGGTTCAGCGAGGACAGCGCGTCCTGGTAGACCATCGCCATCTCGTGGCCGAGCAGGCGGCGGCGGGCCCGGCGCGGCAGCGCCAGCAGTTCCTTCTGGTCGAAGCGCACGTGCCCGCTGACGCGGGCCTGCCGCGGTTGCAGGCCCATGACGGTCAGGGCGGTCAGCGACTTGCCGCAGCCGGACTCGCCGACCAGGCCGACGACCTCGCCGGGCCACACCTCGAAGCCGACGCCGTCCACGATGTCGATGCCGGGGTCGAAGCCGATGCGCAGGCGTTCGACGCTGAGGATCGGCTGTCCCTGCGGGAGCGGGCGGGCGCGTTCGGCCAGCCGGCGGGCGGCCTCGGCCAGGCCGGGCAGTTCGAGTGCCTGGCCGGTGCCGGGGGCGGCCTGCTCGAACGCGTCGTGCTTCTTGGGGGCGGCCCTGCGTACCGGGGAGGCCCAGGCGTCGGAGATGCCCTCGGACAGGATGTTCAGGGCGAGCACGGTGAGCAGGATCAGCAGGCCGGGGAAGACCGTGGCCCACCAGCCGCCGAGCAGCACCAGGTTCTTGCCGTCGGCGATGACGCTGCCCCAGGACGGGTTCGGCGGCCGTACGCCGGCGCCGATGAACGACAACGACGCCTCGAACACGATCGCGTCGGCCACCATGACCGTGCAGAACACCAGCACGGGCGCCGCGCAGTTGACGGCGACGTGCCTGACCACGATGTACGGCGTGCGGGCGCCGATGATGCGTTCGGCCGCCACGTAGTCCTCGCCGTACTGGGCGATCACGTTGGCCCGTACGACCCTGGCCACGGACGGCATGTAGAGGAAGGCCATGGCCATGACCAGCACCGGGATGCTGCCGCCGAACACCGCGACCAGCACGGCGGCCAGCGCGATGCCGGGGAAGGCCATGATCACGTCGAGCACCCGCATGACGGTCTCGTCCACTGCCCGGCGCGAGGTGGCCGCGAGCGCGCCGACGAGCGCCCCGGCCACCAGGGCCAGGCCGGTGGCGCCGAGCCCGATGATCAGCGACCAGCGGGCGCCGTACAGGAGCCTGGACAGGATGTCGCGGTTGGCGCTGTCGAGGCCCATCCAGTGCGCGGCCGACGGGCCGCCGCCGGCGGCCTCCTGGAAGTACGGCGAGTGCGGCGCGATCAGCGGCGCGAACAGCGCGGCCAGCACGACCACGGCGACGACGCCGACCGACAACCACGACGTCAGGGGCAGGCGCCGGAAGGCGACGCCGGGCCTGGACAGGCGTTCGGCGAGTCCGCTTCTCATCAGGCGGCACTCCTCAGGCGGGGGTTGACCAGCAGGTAGAGGATGTCGACGACCAGGTTGACCACCATGAAGCCGATCGCGATGGTGAGCACGACGCCCTGCACGACGGCCGGGTCGCCGTCGCGCACCGCGTTGATCATGAGCTGGCCCATCCCAGGCAGGCCGTAGATCGTCTCGATGACCACCGTGCCGCCGATCAGGTAGCCGATGCGCAGGCCGAGCACGGTCAGCGGGTTGATCAGCGCGTTGCGCAACACGTTGCGGCCGACCACGACGATCATCGGCAGGCCGCTGCCGATCGCGGTGCGCACGTAGTCGCGGTCCAGTTCCTCGACCATCGACGTGCGGATGATGCGGGTGAGCTGGGCGGCGATCGGCAACGACAACGACAGCGCGGGCAACGTCATCGACTGCAGCCAGCCGGTGACCGAGTCGGCGGGGTTGATGTAGCCGCCGGTCGGGAACAGCCCTTCGCCGACCGCCAGCCACTGGATCATCAGCAGCGCCAGCCAGAACGCCGGGGCCGCCACGCCGACCAGCGACACGACCCGGATCACCTGGTCGGGCCAGCGGTCGCGGAACAGCGCCGCGGTCACGCCGAACACCAGCGACAACACGACCGCCACGGCCAGGCCGAGGAACGTGAGCTGCAGGGTCAGCGGCAGCGCGGTCGTCACCGACTCGATGACCGGCTGCTTGGTGAGCACGCTGGTGCCCATGTCGCCCTGGGCGAGGTCGGCGACGAAGCGCACGTACCGCAGCGGCAGCGGGTCCAGCAGGCCGTTCTCCACCTGGAAGCGGTGGATCTGCTCGGCGGTGGGGTTCGCGCCCTGGAAGTAGGCGTACTCGGGCTTGACGCCCGAGAAGCGCATCACGACGAACACGAACGCGACCACGCCGAGGACCAGCGGGATCAGGATGAGGAGCCGCCGCAGCAGCATCCTGAGTACGAGCGTCATGTCCTCTTGGCCTGCAGCAGGTTGATGCCGGGGTAGGGCTGGGCGCGGATGCCGGAGAGCTTCTTCGGGTCCCAGGCGGTCATCAGCTCGTTGTGGACGACGGGGTAGAGCACGGCCTGCTCGGCGACCAGGTCCAGATATTTGTGGATCTGGTCGGTCTTCTTGGCCTTGTCCGTCTCCTTGCCGGCCGCGTCCATCATGGCGAACAGCTTCTCGGCGTCCTTGCTGCCGTCCCAGTGGCTGTACTTCATCCACAGGCCGCCGGGCACGTAGTTGTAGTGCAGGATCAGGTCGGCGTCCATGCCGAACTGGTTGGGGTTCGAGGCCGCCGCGACCACCTGGTAGTCCTGGAACTGGTCCATCTTGGTGAACAGCGCGGCCGTGTCCTGCGGCTCCAGCGTGACCTTGATGCCGACGGCCTCCCAGGAGGAGGCGATGGTCGGCAGGCAGTCGACGATCCAGCTCACGTTGACGGCCATGAGGTTGACCGTCAGGTTCGTCACGCCCGCCGCCTTCAGCAGCGCCTTGGCCTTGTCGGGGTCGTAGTCGTAGACGACCGAGGCGCGCTGGTGGTCGGGGTGGCCCTCGTTGAGGAAGGAGCTGGAGGCCGTGCCGTGGCCCTTGAGCGCCACGTCGATCATCTTCTGCTTGTCGATCGCGTAGTGCAGGGCCTGGCGGACGCGTACGTCGTCGAAGGGTTTGGCGGCGGTGTTGAACATCAGGAACATGTGGTTCATGCCCTTGCCGCCCTCGACCGTGAGTCCCTGCTGCTTGAGCTGGTCGACGTTGGCGTACGGGATGTTGTCGGCGATCTGCGCCTCGGCCGAGCCGCCGGAGATCTTGGCCACGCGGGCGGAGGCGTCCACGATGGTCAGCCAGTTCATCTTCTTGACGGTGGCCGGGCGGGGGCCGTTGTAGCCGTCGAACGCCTCGAAGGAGGTGTTGGATTTGGGGTTGTGCGCCGCCTGCTTGTACGGCCCGGAGCCGACCGTCATGCCGCTCTTGGCCTTGTCCCACGCACCCGCCTGGCCGAACACGTGCTTCGGCATGATCTTGGCGATGGTCAGCCTGGGCGCCGCGTCGGGGAAGGGGAACTTGAAGACCAGCTCCACGTTCCGGTCGTCGACCTTCTTCACCTCCTGCAACCAGGACTTGAAGAAGTTGCCGGTCAGCACGTTGTCCGGGCCGAGGATGCGCTCGAAGGTGAAGACCACGTCGTCGGCGGTGACCGGCTGCCCGTCGTGCCACTTGGCGCCCTCGCGCAGGGTGAACGTCCAGGACGTGGCGTTCAGGTCGGCGGGCAGCGCCGTGGCCAGGGCCGGGTACGGCTCCCGGGTGACGGGGTCGGTGTCGAGCAGCCCTTCGTAGATGTGGCTGATCCCGGCCATCGCGAAGGCCGACGCGGTCTGCGTCGGGTCCCAGCTCTGGTCGTTGCCGTAGCCGATGACAGCGGTGATCAGGTCTTTGTTCGATCCCGCGCCGACCGAGCCGGTCGAGGCCGGGCCTCCGGAACAGGCGGAGAGGGTGGCCGCGATGAACGCCGCCGCACCCGTGGCCCCGCTGTAGCGCAGGAAGTCACGGCGGCTGAACTCAGAGCTCACGGATGCCTCCTGGGGGGGAAAGGTAGAACGTAGGACATCCCATGTCCTATCTTGTGCGTAACGTGGACGCTAAACGCCAGGGCGTCTTGAGGTCAACAGAGGATTTCCGGAATGTTACCTACGATGAAAGGAAGCTTCATGACCGCAGTCCCGCGTCCGGCCCGCCCCAGCCGGGCGGTCGAGGCCCAAGAGGGCGTCAAGGACCTCATCGTCAGACGCGGGCTGGTCGCGGGCGATCCGCTGCCCACGGAGTCGGAGCTCATGGAGGAGCTCCAGGTCAGCCGCAACTCGATCAGGGAGGCGCTGAAGGCCCTCCAAGCGGTCGGCATCGTCGACATCCGCCACGGCTTCGGCATGTTCGTGGGCCGGATGTCGCTGTCCGGCCTGGTGGACGAGCTGGCCTTCCACAGCCGCATCACCCTGCAGAACGGCAGGAACCACCTCGCGCACCTCATCGAGATCCGCGAGATCCTGGAGAGCGGGCTCGTACAGCGCCTGATCGACCTCGGACCGGAGGCCGACCTGACCCCGGTGGCCGACGTCATGGCCCGCATGGACCACGAGTCGCAGGTCGGCGAGGTCTCCCCCGAAACCGACCGCCTCTTCCACGACCTGCTATACCGGCCGCTCGGCAACCCGCTGGTCAGCCAGCTGCTCGGCGCGTTCTGGGACGTCTACCACCAGCTCCGCGACCACCTCGGCGCCCCCGACGAGCCGCCCGGCGACGTGGCCAGGCGGCACCGCGACATCTACGCCGCGGTGCTGGCCGGCGACCGGACGGCCGCGGTGGCGGCCGTCTACGCGCACTTCGACGGCGTACGCAACCGGCTGGCCCGGCTGGGGGGCTAACCCGGGTAGCGGGCCACCCGCCGGGACCACGGCTCGCGCCACTCCTCGTACCACCGGGCGAACCAGGGGTGGGGCGCGGCCAGCGGCAGGATGTACGCGACCGTCTCCAGGTAGTAGCGCTTCTGGAACCGCCACGGCATACGCTGCAACTCCTGCACGTTGCTCACCCGGTCGGCCAGCTTCACGAGCACGGCCTGCGCCGGGGCCTCGGCCAGCGTGGCCAGGTGGTCGGACTTCCGGCCGTTCGCAGGCCTGGTCACCCAGCGTACGAGCCCGGTCACGTCCGCGCCGAAGCGCCGCGTGAGCTCCTTCTCGGTGCACGGCGTGTCCTCCAGCACGTCGTGCAGCACGATCGCGGTCAGCACGTCGGGGTCGCGCACCTGCGCCCCGGCCGCCGCCACCTCCAGCGCCTCCAGCAGATGCTCCACGTACGGCCGCCCGGTGGGACGTTGCTGCACGCCGTGCTGCACCCGCGCGAATCGCACCGCCTCACGCACCCTGTTGACGGCCTGCGACGGGAGCACCTCGGCCAGGGGTCCGGCGGCCTGGCCCCACGACATCCAGCTCGTGAAGATCTTCATCAGGCTCCTCTCGACGTCCTAGGCTGAGAATATGACCGAGATCGCCGTTCCTGACGGCTCGTGGACGTTCAACGGAGAGATGCTGCGCGTCGTCCCCGGCGGTGACAAGAGCGTGCACGAGCTCCGCAAGGTGCTCGGCGAGGTCGCGGTGCCGCTGGAGGCCATCGCGAGCTGCGCGTTCGAGCCCGGACGCAAGGGCGGCCAGCTCCGCCTGCGCCTGCGCCGCGGCGCAGACCCCCTGTCCGATCTCGTCGCCGGATCGTTGTCCGCGCCCGCCGACCCGTACCGGCTGGCCGTGCCCAAGGAGCGCGCCGGCGCCGCCCAGTACTTCGCCGACGAGGTCCGCGACACCCTGGAGATCTACCGGACGCCGAGCGGCCCCTGCGAGCACCACCTGCTGCCCGGCCCCGCCGTCCCCGTCTCCGCCACGGCGGGCGACGGCACGGCGAGCTTCGACGGCGAACGAGTACGCCTGGAATGGACGGGGTTCGCCAGCTCGGAGAAGGAGCAGGCGGGGACACAGGAGTTCCCGCTCGCCGACCTGGTGGGCGTGGAGTGGAAGCCACAGTCCGGCCTGGGTTACGGCACGCTGCGGTTCCGGCTCAAGGGCGACGGGCCCGGCGGCTCCCCGCAGAAGGACCCCCGCTGCGTCTCCTGGGGCATCCAGCGTTTCGGCGGCGCGACGGCGCTGGTCGGGGCGGCGGTGCTGGCCCGGCTGCCCCGCGAGCAGCCCGAGGAGCCCGAGCAGCCCGAGGCGCTCGAACCGCCGGCCCCCGCCGGTGACACGCACGACGCGGTGCTGCGCCGCCTGGCCGAACTGGGCGAACTGCACCGCTCCGGCGTGCTGACCGACGAGGAGTTCAGCGCCGCCAAACAGGCCATGATCCGCCGCCTTTAATCGGCTTGGCGGGCATCCGTCTCCTATGGGACGGTTGAGCGGTGTCCGACCAGCTTCCCCGTACCGTGGACGAGGCCGTCGCGGCCGAGCGGAACGGCCGCCGCCTGCGTTACCTCTACTTCTGGGGCCACCGCCCGGCCCGCGACGGCGGCGTCGGCCAGGGTTGCCTGTCGCAGTGGTGGCCGGTGACCTTCACCGAGGACGGCCACACCTTCGCCTCGGCCGAGCACTACATGATGGCCCACAAGGCGTGGTTGTTCGGCGACCACGACAGCGCCGCCGCCGTCCTGCGCGCGGCGAGCCCCGCCGAGGCCAAGAAGCTCGGCCGCGCCGTACGCGGTTTCGAGGAGGCCGTGTGGGACGCCCACCGGCTCGACATCGTCACGCGGGGCTCCCTCGCCAAGTTCGGCGCGCACGCGGACCTGCGGGAGTTCCTGCTCGGGACCCGCGCGCGCGTACTGGTCGAGGCCAGTCCGGTGGACCGCGTGTGGGGCATCGGCCTGGCCGCCGACGACCGGCGCGCCGCGTCACCCTCGACCTGGCGGGGGCTCAACCTGCTCGGCTTCGCCCTGATGGCGGCCCGCGACGCGCTCGACACCTGATCAGGTCAACACCTTGGTGATCTTGGCCAGGTCCAGCCGGCGGAACTCGGCGGACTCGTGGCACCACACGTCCAGGTCGGCGCCGCGTACCTCGGGGGCGCTGACGGTGATCTCCTCGCCGTCGTAGACGATCCGGGCCGTGCCGTGGTACTGCAGCTCCATCGCCACCCGTTCGCGGGGCTTGGGCGGCAGGCCGGTGGCGTACCGGGTGAACACCTCACGCAGGCCATGGAAGACGGGGGCGGGCTCGCCGGCGGTGCGGGCCAGCCAGGCGGCGGCGCGGGCGGCGCCGAGGACCACCGGTTCGCGGCGGGCCGCCGGGCGGGCGGGGGCGCGCCTGGGCGGCGCGGCGGCCACCGCGAGCGAGCCGTCGGCCGCGTGCTCGACCGGGGCGTACCCGGCCTCCCTGAGCAGGGCCAGGGTCTGCGCCGGGTCGAGGGCGCAGGCCAGTACGGTGGGCGCGAGCAGGCGCGGACGCAGCTTCGCCAGCCTGCGGTGCGCGGCCAGCTCGGCCAGCAGCACGGGGTCGTCGCCCACCACGCAGCAACCCACCGGGAGCACGCCGATCTCCCCGTGGCGCCGGTCGACGTCCTGGATCAGGTACGTCAGCGGTTGCGGCAGCGGGCCGGCGGCCACCTCGGCCAGGGCGGTCACGAGGTCGGCGGCGGTGTGGCCGGCGTCCAGGGCGCGGCGTACCGAGGACGGGCCGAACCGCCACGTGCCGCCGGACTCGCGGTCGGCGGCCCGGTCGAGGACCTCGGCGAGGGCGGCGGCGGGCGGTCCGGTGACGACGGCGGTCAGGTCGGTCCCGAACAACGCCTGCTGCCGCGCGACGGCCAGCAACCCCTCGGCCGCCTCCGCCACTCCCCCACCCGCTCCCGCCTCCCGCCTGTCGCCCGGCCCCGCGTCCCCCTTGCCTCCGGGGCGCGGTTCCCCCAGGCCCTCGTGGATGACGGAGGCGGGAAGGGCCGCTTGGAGGGCGAGGCCGGGCGGGCTGAGGGCGTCCGCGCCGACCAGCCCCAGCAGCCTCGACTCCGCCAGGACCGCCAGCACGACCTCCCGGCAGCTCGCCCGCTGCACCAGCGGGAGATGCCAGCTCGCCGCCGCCGCCACCTCCTCGGCGTCCACCACGGCCGCCCCGGCGGGCAGCAGCCCGTACACCACCTCGCGGATGACGCTCGACGGCGTGCCCGAGCCGGCGGGGGCCAGCGGGTTGCGCGGTTTGCCGCCGTACCGCCGGGTCGGGCTGATCGGCAGCCGCCACCACGCCTCGACCAGCGCGGCGTAGCGGCCGGCCGGCGACAACTCCAGCCACCCGTCGTAACCCCTGGTCGGCGAGACCCCCGTACGCCGCGTCTCGGTCGTCCGGCGGGTGCGCACCTGGGTGACCGCGTTGGCGGCCAGCAGCCCGGCGGCGTGCGTGAGGTCCAGCAACAACCGGACCTCGTCCTCGGCGCAGCTGAGCCGGTCGGCCAGGCGGCGCACCTCCTTGACGCCGACGCCGCCGCCCTTCAGCTCGGGCAACGGCTCGGCCGCCGCGGCCTGCAACAGGGCGGCAGCCCGGTCCAGCAGGCGCAGGGCGGCCACGGACGCCTCGTGCGCGACGTGCCCGGCGGCGACCGGCGCCGTACGGACCGGGGGACGCTCGACCGGGAGATCGACCAGGTGGTCGGCCCCGCGCAGCGCGAGCGCGACCTCCATGGGCATCACGTACGTACGCTCCCAGTCGGCGCTCCACACGAGCCCGTGGTCGCGGGCCCACCGGGCCGGGGTCGCAGGGCGCCGCGGCTGATGGTGGCCGCGCGGCGGGAACTCGTCGAGCACCCGCGCGGGCCCGCGCCAGACGAAGTCGTCCAGCAGCTCGCGGGTGCCGCCCGGGGCGCGGGCGACCAGCCGGGCCAGCTTGTCCGGGTCGCCGAGCGCCGCCGCGATCGACTCGACCAGCACCGCCTTGCGCGGCGTGCCCGTGCCGCCCAGCCGCCGGAACACGTCGGTCAGCTCGGAGACGGTGACCTGCGCGAGCACCCCGGCCAGGTCGGGGCCGAGCCCCAAGGGGGTGGGCAGCACCGCGGGCAACCCTGCGGCGAGACGCAGCTCCCCGCCCTCCCCCCGCCGTACGAGCGCGGCGCGTTCGAGCCGGTCGATCAGCGCGGAGCGGTCGATCCCGGGGCCCACGAGGCTGGACAGCGGCCGCCCGCTGCGGGCCGAGACCAGGATCGTCTCGGCGAGCACCAGGCAGGGCAGCGGTGTGCGGGTCAACGCCAGGTGCACCGACTCCGGCGCGTCGAGCCGTTCGGCCACCTCGACCAGCCGCCGCGGCGGCACCGGCCGCAACACGTCGGGCCGCAGGTCCAGCAACCCGGCCAGCCTGTCCTGATCCAGCCCCGTCAGCCACTCCAGCAGCGTCTCGTCCACCCGTCGATTGTCGCAGCGGTGGCGGACGTGCGCCGCGCATGCGAAAACCCCCAGCTCCAGGCCCGGAACTGGGGGTTTCAGGTGGTGCGCCGCCAGGGACTCGAACCCCGGACCCGCTGATTAAGAGTCAGCTGCTCTAACCAACTGAGCTAGCGGCGCAACAGGGATAACTGTATCAGCCGCCGGACAGTGCCCGCGCATCACCCGAGCCGCCGCCCCAGCCGCCCGTACGCCCCCAGCACCAGGTCCCAGAAGCCCTTCACGTCCACGGACGTCGCCACCAGCGCGTTCGCCTCCCGCCCGCGCAGGTTGAAGTCGGTGACGGTCATCCCCCGCGTGTACGTCCCCATGGTCTCCACGTTCACCACGGCCGGCACGCAGGTGAACAACGAGGGGTCGAGCACGTACGCCACCGCGCAGGCGTCGTGGATGGCCGGTCCGCCCTCGGCCGTCACCACGCCGTAGAACTGCGCGGCGGGCACCAGCAGCTCCGACAGCCGGCCGAGGGGGCGCATGCGGTCGAGCACGTCCGTGGTCACCAGGGCCGACAGGGTCACGTCCAGGCCGAGTTGCCGTACCTGCCAGCCGGCCTCGAAGACGATGGCGGCGGCCTCGGGGTCGGCCAGCATGTTGAACTCGGCCGCCGGGTTGTGGTTGCCCCGCGTGTACGAGCCGCCCATGATCACCAGCTCGCGGGCCCACTCCACGACCCGGGGCTCGCGGCGTACGGCGAGGGCGATGTTGGTCAGGGGGCCCACCGCGATCAGCGTGATCTCGCCGGGTGCGGCGCGCAGGGCGTCCATGATGAAGTCGACCGCGTGGCCGTCCGACAGCGGGCGTACCGGGGCGGGCAGGACGACGTCGCCGAGGCCGGTGGCGCCGTGCACGTGGCCGGCGCGGACCGTGCGGTGCAGCAGGGCGCCCGCGCTGCCGGGTGTGACCGGCACGTCGCCGAGGTCGAGGAACTCCCGGAGCGCCAGCGCGTTCGCGGTGGTCAGCTCCAGGTCGACGTTGCCGCCGACGGTGGTGACGCCGACCACGTCCAGGTCGGGGGAGCCGGCCGCGAGGGCCAGGGCGAGCGCGTCGTCGATGCCGGGGTCGCAGTCGATGAGAACTTTCTTCACACCGAAGGACAATACGCACAAATCACGGCGAGGGTGGTTCCTGGACGCAGGCATGGATCGGGGCCGGGCAGTTCCCCCAAATCTGCCCGGCCCCGATCGGTGGCGGTCCAGGCCGACGTCTTCCCCCAAAAACGTCGGCGGTCCCGCACTCGCGGACCGCGGTCCCCCTCCGCGTCCGCATCGGTGAAGGTCTTTCGGCCTCTCGACCTGCTCCAACGCTACCGAGACGAATGCAACGGTCGCGTCATAACGGGGTCGAATAAGCGTTTAATCCGACTACGGAAGTTCCAATCGAACCTCTGTGCCTTCCTGCAACGATCTGCTCACCGTGCAGTACTTCTCGTGCACCCGCCCGGCCACCGCCCGGAACACCTCGTCGGCCTGCTCCGAGGGCAGCTCCACGTCATAGGTGACCGTCACCGGCCCGAGCTTGTTCGGCTCGACCTTCTCCGACTCCACCGTCATGGCCAGGCGCACCAGCCGGTGCCCGCGCTTGGCCGTGAGCGGCTCGACGGTCACGATGTTGCAGCCGCCCACCGCCGCGAGCAGCAGCTCGACGGGCGTGAACACACCCTCCTCGTCGCCGCCGCCGATCTTCACCTCGGCGCCGCGGGCGTTCGTGGCCCGGAATCCGCCGTCTTCTGTCCGCTCAACACGCACGTTAGCCATGTTTCAGACCTTACTCAGAAAGCTCTCATGTTCCTTCAGCATCGTCATAGGCATGGCTAGTGAGGTGAATGCGAGTCACGGTCCCATCCTCTTCTGGTGCGGGGTCGCGGTCGCCGAGTTCGGCGCGATCCAGCCGGGCTTCGGCTACCCCTGGCGGCCCACCGCGTACGCCGCCGCGGCGTTGCTCGTCGCGCTCGGCTTCGTCACCGTCAAGGCCGCCGACCTGCTGCGCACCGAGCAGGCCAGGCAGCGGCTGCGGCTCGGCGGCTACCTGGCCGGCGCGCTGCTGGTGGCCCACGAGCTCAGCTCCAGCGCGTACGTGACCGAACCCAGCCGCGTGGGGTCGCTCCTGCTGTACGCGATGGCGGCGGTCATGGCCGTACGCAGCCACACGGTCGCGCCCGAGACCAGAGGCAGGGTGCTGATCGCGACCGGCATGGACCCGCAGACCCTGCGCTCCAGGCTGACCGGCGACACCGTGGCCGTCTACCGGACCGAGCGCGCCACCACCGAGCTGCGCGACCTGGAGGCCAGGTACGGCCTCATCCTCGTCACCGGCGCCGAGCACGACCCGAGGGCCAAGGAACGGATCAGCGCCTCCGGCCTCGGCCGTGAGATCCCCGACATCGCCGAACGCGAGGTGGTCGTCGAGGGACCGCGCCGGTTCACCCGGTACGTCGGCGGCGCGTTGTCACGCCTCGCGGTCCCAAGATCACAGGTTCATTTCAAAGCCGGGCAAAAGGTTTAGGCTCACATTACGGCCGACGTGAGAGCGTGGGCGGCGGACAAGGAGGCCAGGTGACGATTTTCCCCGGAAGCGCCCGTGTCGACACGGTCATGGGCATGCCCGTCAGCGTGGACATCCGCACGGTTCTGCCGGCCAGAGAGCTCACCCCCCTGATCGACGACGCCTTCTCCTGGTTGCGCTGGGTGGCCGACACCTTCAGCCCGGCCAAGGAGGACAGCCAGATCTGGCGACTCAACCATGGCCTGACCATCAGGCAGATCCCCGAGCTCATCGAGGTCCTCCACCGCTGCGAGGAACTGAGCGAGGCGACGGGCGGCTGGTTCGAGCACCGGATCAACGGCGTGCTCGACCCCTCCGGCTACATCAAGGGCTGGGCGCTGGAACGCCTGTCGCGGGCCCTGTGCAACGCGGGCGCCGGTGACCACCGCATCAACGCGGGCGGCGACATCCGGGTGCGCGGCTCGGCCGCCCCGGGCAAGCCGTGGCGCGTCGGCATCCGCGACCCGCGCACCGACGTCGTCAGGAAGGTCCTGTACGCCCACGACCTCGGCATCGCCACCTCGGGCGGCGCAGCCGTCGTCGACCCGCGCACCGGGGAACGCCAGGAGACGCTGGGCTCGGTCAGCGTGATCGGCCCCGACCTCGGCGTGGCCGACGCCTACGCCACCGCGATGTACGCGATGGGCCCCACCCTGGCCAGGCGTTTCGCGGCCGACCTCGCCGAGGCGGGCGCGTACCAGACGATGATCGTGCTGCGGGACGGCAAGGAGGTCAGCACGCCCGGCATCTCGGGGATCGCCGCGCAGGCGCGCCTGGCCGGCTGAGCGCGGTCAGGCGTCGGGATGCTCGCGCAGGTATTCGAGATAGATCGGGCGCAGCGCCTCGCCGAGCTCACCCTCACCCGCCGCGATCGCATCGCTGAGCAGCGCGGAGACCCGGCTGAGGTCGTTGGCGGTCTCACTCTCATGACCGCTGGCGGCCTCGGCGGCCGGGATCACCTTGAGCAGGTTCCACAGGAAACCCAGATCCCCATGGCGTACGGCGTAACTCACCGCTCGGTCGTGCAACTCCGCCGCGGGCAACGACTCAAGACCATTAGCGTCCATCCCGCTCCCTTTCCCGACTTGAGTCACAGGTAACCGCTGACTACTCTCAGCGATCAGTCGTGATCCTCCTGTCGGCCTATCGCATCGGCGGATCTCAAGTGGGAGGATCAATCAGCGTGAGATTCATCATCAGAACCGTCGCGGCAGCGGCGGCCCTCTGGGTCGCCATGCAGTTCATCGACGGCATCAGGGTCACCGCCCCGGAGAACTCGGCCAAGTACTGGGGAGTCCTGCTCCTCGTGGCCCTGATCTTCGGCATCGTCAACGCCATCGTGAAGCCGATCGTCAAGGCGCTGGGCTGCGCGGTCATCGTGCTGACCCTGGGCCTGTTCCTCCTCGTGATCAACGCGGCCATGCTGCTGCTGACCAGCTGGATCGCCGGCCAGTTCGACATCCCCTTCCACGTCGACAACTTCTACCCCGCCGCCTTCTGGGGCGCGATCATCATCAGCCTGGTCAGCTGGCTGCTCGGCCTGTTCATCCCCGACAACGACTGATCCCCTCTCCATGAAGCTCAACGGCACCGCCCTGACCTGCGCGCAGGTGCACGAAGCCGCGTACGGGCGGACCCGGGTCTCGATCGGTCCCCTCGATCGGGCCCGGGCGTCGTGGGCCACCGCCCAAGGACTGACCGGCCCCGTCTACGGCCGCAGCACCGGCGTGGGCGCCAACCGGGACGTCCGGCTCGACTCCCCCGGCCTCGACCTGCTGCGCAGCCACGCCTGCGGAGCGGGTCCCCTGGTGGAGGCCGAACGTGCCAGGGCCATGCTCGTCGTACGGCTCAACCAGCTCATGGCGGGCGGCTCGGGCATCGATCCGGCCGTACCTGCCGTCCTGGCCGAGGCGGTCAACGACGGGTTCACGCCGCCGGTCCGTACGTACGGCGCGATCGGCACCGGCGACCTCGCGGCGCTCGCGATCACGGCCCTGTGCCTGCTGGGCGAGCTGCCGTGGCGGCGCGACGGGCTTGAGACGGCCGGGCCGCGCTTCGTGTTCGCCTCGGGCGACGCGCTGCCGTTCATCAGCTCGGGCGCGGCCACGCTGGCCGACGCCGCCCTGGCCTGCCACCGCCTGGGCGGGCTGCTCGACGCCGCCGTGGACGTGGCCGCCCTGTCCTTCACCGCCGTGGACGCCTCCGCCGAGCCGCTGGCCGGGGCCGTACAGGAGGCCAGGCCCCACCCGGGCCAGGCGCGCGTGGCCGGACGGCTGCGCGGCCTGCTCACCCACGAGCTGGCCACCCGCGTCCAGGACCCCTACGGCTACCGCGCCTTCGCGCAGGTGCACGGCGCGGCCGTGGAGGCGTTGGAGCGTGCCACCGCGACCGTCGAGACCGACCTGAACGCCGCCACCGAGAACCCGCTCATCACCGGCACCCTGGCCTGGCACAACGGCAACTTCCACTCGGCCCCGGTGGCCCTGGCCCTCGACGCGCTGCGGGCCGCGCTGGCCCAGACCGCCCAGCTCAGCACCGCCCGCCTGGCCACCCTCATGAACCCCGCCTACACCGGCCGGCTGCCCTTCCTCGCCGACCGGCCGGGCGCCTCCGGCCTGATGATCCTTGAGTACGTCGCCCAGGACGCCCTGGCCGAGCTGCGCCACCTCGCGACACCCGTGACGACCGGGACCGCGGTGATCTCCCTGGGCACCGAGGACCACGCCGGTTTCGCCACCCAGGCCGCCCGTCACGCGCTGCGTTGCCTCGAACCCCTGGAGATCGTGCTGGCCTGCGAACGCGCCGCGGCCGTACGGGTCCGGCGCGGGGCGAGCCCCGACCGGCCGCTCACCGACGAGCTGGACGAGGCGCGGGCGGCGCTTGCGCGACCGAGCCACGCTCCCTGAGCGTCGGCTCCTGGACGACGCGGCGGCGGCGGGTGCCGCCGTCGGCCGCGGCCACGATGAGGCGCACCGCGGCCCTGACGATGCCGTCGATGTCCCAGTCGACCGTCGTCAGGCCCGGGGTGAGCAGGCCCGACATGGGATGGTCGTCGTAGCCCATGACCGAGACGTCGCCGGGGATCGACAGGCCCAGCTCCTGGGCCGCGGCGTAGACGCCGTAGGCGATGGAGTCGGCGAAGCAGAAGATCGCGCCGGGCCTGGACGTGGAGAGGATCTCGTGAGCGGCCGAGGTGGCCGCGGCCAGGTCGTGGGGGGCCGTGACGACCTCGATGTCGAGCCCCAGCCGGTCGGCCTCGGCCAGGACGTGCACGTCGGCCGGACGGTCGGGCGTGCTCGCCTGCGTGGGCGTGAGCACGGCGACGCGGCGGTGGCCGAGCCCGGCCAGGTGTTCGAGGGCCAGCGTGACGCCCCGGCGGTTGTCGAAGACGACCTCGCCCGCCGTGCCCGCCAGCGCGTCGCCGATGGCGACGACGGGCAGCGACTCGCACAACTCCGCCCAGAACGGCGCGGCCGGGTCGACCGGCTGCACGATCATGCCGTCGACCCGCTGGTCGCGGAGCTGCTGGGCGAGCACGCGCTCACGGTCGGGGTCGCCGACCGCGTCGAGGATCAGGGCGTAACGGTCCTTCTCCCGCAGGCCCCGGCTGATGCCGACCGCCAGCGACTGCTGCCACAGGTCTTCGAGCGAGCCGCAGAGCAGGCCGATCATGCCCGTGCGGCCGCTGGCCAGGGCCCTGGCGATGGGGTCGGCCTCGTAGCCGAGCTCGGCGGCGGCGGCGCGGACGCGCTCCATCGTCTCCTCGGAGACCTGCATGCCGCGCAGCGCATAGGAGACGGCCGCCGGAGACAGGCCGGTCGCGCGGGCCACTTCCCGAATCGTCGCTCTCTTCCGCGGCATCCAGCCAGCCTATTGCCTGTCACCGACAGAAGCCGGGCGCACTGCCACGCTCGCGGGCTTCTTCTTGGCTCTTCGCAGACAGGAGAACCGTTGACAAATAGGACAGTGAAGCGGTTCACTGAACCGTATCACTGAAACGGTTCACCACCTTGATTTCGCAGGACACTTCGTTTACCTGTAATCTCAGTAGGAAATAGAGGGAGGTGTGATCGTGAGCATCGACGTGCATCAGCATCTGTGGACCGGCTCGTTCGTCGCCGCGCTGCGCGCTCGCACCGTCCCGCCCCGGCTCGACGGCTGGACGCTGCTGCTCGACGGCGAGCCGCCGTACGAGGTCGACCCGGCCGATCACGAGCACCGGGACACGACCGGGCTCGACCTGGCGCTGGTGTCGTTGTCGAGCCCGCTCGGCGTGGAGTTCCTGCCGCCGGAGGAGTCCTGGCCGCTGATCGACGCCTACCACGAGGGCGCGCTCGGGCTCGGCGAGCCCTTCGGCGTCTGGGCGGCGACCTGCCACAGCGAGCCCGACCCCGGGCGGCTGGCCAAGGACCTCGACCGGGGGCTGACGGGGTTGCAGATCCCGGCCACCGCCGTACCCGACGACCGGCTGCTCGACGTGCTCACCGAGCGGGACCTGCCGCTGTTCGTGCACCCGGGGCCGGCCGGGGCGCCGCCGCCGCCGGGGACGCCGCCGTGGTGGCCGGCGCTGGTGCCGTACGTGCAGCAGATGCAGGCGGCCTGGCACTACTTCCACGCCGTGGTCCGGCCCCGGCACCCGAGGTTGCGGGTGTGCTTCGCGTTGCTGGCCGGTCTGGCGCCGCTGCACTCGGAACGGCTCATCGCCAGGGGCGGCACCGGGCGCGGCCTGGTCGACCCCGGCTTCTACGTGGAGACGTCGTCGTACGGGCCGCGTGCCATCGACGCGATCGTCCGCGAACTGGGCATCGACGTCGTCATCAACGGCTCCGACGCCCCGTACGCCGTCGCCCCCGACCCCGGCCTCGGCACAGCCGCCGCCCACGCCATCAGAACCACCAACCCCAACCGCCTCCTGGGCCGCCCCCGCCCTCCCACTCCACAGGTGCGGCCATGAGCCGCGAGGGAGTGCCGGCGCCTGGAGGAGCGGCGGGAGCGAAGCGACCAGAGCGGGGGAAGGCGACGGCATATGGCGACCGAGCCCGCCGCACGAAGTGCGGCCATGAGAGCGCGAGGGAGTGCCGGCGCCTGGAGGAGCGGCGGGAGCGAAGCGACCAGAGCGGGGGAAGGCGACGGCATATGGCGACCGAGCCCGCCGCACGAAGTGCGGCCATGAGATGCAGAAGGGAGACTCGTACGTGAGTGACATCCAGATTCAGGGCGGGGGCGCTTGTGGGCGGCTTCCCGAGCGCGCGCTCGACCGGCGCGAGCTGCGCGGCCTGGTCGACGAGCTGGCCGCCAACCCGCAGGAGTGGCGTGACCTGGTCGACTTCCCGGCCGACGGCGGGCGGCACTACGCCTCGTTGTACCGGGACGCCTACGTGGACGTCTGGGTGTTGTGCTGGCGCCCCGAGGACGACACGGGCTGGCACGACCACGACATCTCCTCGGGCGCGGTGAACGTCGTCCAGGGGGCGTTGAAGGAGTCCAACCCGCGCATCGGCGGCGAGCACCTGGAGACCGTGGTGCCCGCCGGGCAGTCGTTCTCGTTCGGGCCGGACCACATCCACCGGCTCGGCGGCGCGGTCGGCGAGAGCGTGTCGATCCACGCCTACTCGCCGCCGCTGTGGCGGCTCGGCCAGTACTCCATCGACGACAGCGGCGTCATGCGCCGCGTCTCGGTGAGCTACGCCGACGAGCTGCGTCCTATGGACGAGCCTGTCGCTGTGGCCTGAGCACGCAGCAGCTCCCGCACGCCTCGACGTCGGGCAGGGTGATCCACAGGCAGCACGTCCTGCGGAAGTAGCCGTCGTCGGCGGGCTCGACCAGCCCGTCGACCGGCCGGCCGATCTCGGCCAGCAGGGCCATGTAGTCGCCCTCGACGATGGAGACCAGCGGGTGGGCGAACGCCTCGGCGGTCGAGCCCCACAACGTGCGCTCGCCGACCTTGGCGAGCGCGCCGATGGCCCGGACGAGGGGTTGCTGCGCCTCGGCCAGCACCTCGCGGATCGGCTCGACGCCGGTCCCCCAGCTCACCCGGGCGGCGGCGATCGTCACGCCGGCGTCGGAGACCTTGAAGTACGTGTCGGCCAGCCGCATGACCGGGATCCGGCGGTCCAGGGCCCAGCCGAGCGCCATGGGCAGGGTGTGCCAGTAGCCGAAGGTCTTCCAGAACAGCGCCGCGCCGACGTGCCGCGGCGCGTTCCAGCGTTCGGCCGTCTGCGCGATCAGGCCTTCCAGCAGTGTGTACGGCTCCCGTACCAGCTCGGCGGCGGCCGTCCAGCTCTCGTCGGGGTCGATGACGAGGCCCGGCTCGACTCCGATGACGCCGCCGCGGCTGTCGGCCAGACGCTGGAGAGCCTCGGTCAGCACGCTGGGATCCCTTTCTACAGGTTAGCCTTACCTAAGGTAGCAGGGCGTCCGGCGAACCATCCAGCGACCAGCTGGGCCCCGAGTATGCCCAGGCCGACCGTCAGCGGCACGGTCCAGCCGCCCGAGACCTCCCTGAGGTAACCGAAGAGCAGCGGGCCCAGCGCGGCCACCACGTACCCCACCGACTGGGCCACGGCCGACAGCGCGGTCACCCCGGCGGGATCGGCCGGCCGCAGCGCGATGATCAGCAGCGCCAGCGCGAACGAGGCCCCCTGGCCGATGCCGAGCACGACCATCCACAACCACGGCACGGTGGCCGGGGCCAGCAGTACGCCGAGGTAACCGAACACGGTCAGCACGCCGGCGCCCACCACGTACGGGACCTGGGAGTCCCGGCGTCCGGCCAGCACCGGGACGGCGAGCGAGGTCGCGACCTGGACCAGGTTCGTCAGGCTGAGCAGGTAGCCGGCCTGGTCGGCGGGCAGGCCGGCGTCGAGGAAGATCGTCGGCAGCCAGGCCAGCATGACGTAGAAGGTGAGCGACTGCAGACCCATGAGGGCGGTCACGTACCAGGTGACGCGGCTGCGCAGGATGGCGCCGAACGGCCTCGGGCCGTTCTGCTCGGCCGCCTTCCCGCGCATCGCCTGGGGCAGCCAGAGCAGGGCCGCGAGCAGGGCGGGCACGGCGAGCAGGGCCGAGACGCCGCGCCAGTCGAAGCCGGTGGCCCGTTCCAGCGGGATCACCAGGGCCGAGGCCGCGGCCGCGCCGGCGACCACGGCCGCGACGTAGACGCCGGTGAGCAGGTTGACCCGGGTGGGGAAGTGCTGCTTCACGATGCCGGGCATGGCGACGTTCATGACGGCGATGGCCGTCGCGGCCAGCGCGGAGCCCAGGTAGAGCATGGGAGCGCCGTCGAGCCCGCGCAGCAGCTCGCCCGCCGCGACCACGAGCAGGCCGGCCAGCAGGGTCCTGTCCAGGCCGATGCGCCGCGCGAGCAGCGGCGTGAGTGGGCCGAACACGCCCAGGCAGACGACCATGACGGTGGTGATCGCGCCGCCGCCCGACGGGGACAGCCCGACGTCCTTCATGATCTCGTCGAGGAGCGGGGACAGGCCCGCGATGGCGGGTCTCAGGTTGAGCGCGGCCAGCAGGAATCCGGCCACCAGCAAGACGTTTCTCAACGACATAGGGCACCTACTCTGGCACAGGCGTTCTGACAGCGTTGTCCGCCCGGATGGAGTAGGACATGATCCAAGCGTGAGACCGACGATGAAGGACGTCGCGTCGGCGGCGGGCGTGGCGCTCAAGACCGTCTCGCGTGTCGTCAACGGCGAGCCCGGCGTGCATCCGGCGACCGCCGAAAGGGTGCGCGCGGCCATCGACCGGCTGGGCTACAGCCGCAACGAGAGCGCCAGGGGCCTGCGCAGGGGCATGACCGCCACGATCGGGCTGGTCATCGAGGACGTCGCCGACCCGTTCTACGCAGGTCTCAGCAGGGCCGTCGAGGACGTCGTCATCGCGCACGGCTGCCTGCTGCTCAGCGGATCGTCGGGCGAGGAGCCGGGCAGGGAGCGCGAGGTGGTCGAGACGTTCTGCGCGCGCCGCGTGGACGGGCTGATCGTCGTCCCGGCGGGGGACGATCACGCGTACCTGCGGGGGGAGCTGGAGACCGGCACGCCCGTGGTGTTCGCCGACCGGCCGCCGGGGTCCGGGATCGACGTGGACACCGTGCTCGCCGACAACGCGGGCGGGGCCGAGCGGGCCGTACGGCACCTGCTCGCGCACGGGCACCACAGGATCGCGTTCCTGGGGGACGATCCGGCGATCTACACCGCGGCCGAGCGGCTGGCGGGCTACCGCAGGGCGCTGGGCGGGCTGTTCGATCCGCGGCTGGTGGCGATGCGTACGCCGGCGCTGGACGACGTACGGGCCGATCTCGGTCGCATGCTCGCGCTGGACGAGCCGCCGACCGCGCTGTTCACCGGGAACGGCCGGCTCACGGTGACCGCGCTGCGGGCCCTGGAGGGACGGCGGCTGGCGCTCGTGGGGTTCGACGACTTCGAGCTGGCCGATCTGCTGCGGCCGGGGGTGAGCGTGGTGGCCCAGGATCCGGCGTGGATGGGGCGGGTGGCGGCCGAGCTGCTGTTCCGCCGGCTGCGCGGTGACGGCGGGCCGCCGGAGCACGTGGAGCTGCCCGTACGGCTCATCCCGCGCGGCTCCGGCGAACTCCCGACGCCTTAGCCGTACCGGAGGCCGGGGCTGGTGCGGGGGCGGGGGTCGGGGGGCGTAGGGAGCGGAGCAGGGCGAGGGCGGACAGGATGCCCGCGGCGCCCGCCGTGACGATCGCGGGCCCGGGGCCGGCGGTCTCGCCGAGCACGCCGATCAGGGCCGCGCCGGCCGCCTGCCCGGTCATCAGCCCCGCCGACTGCAGCCCGAACGCCTGCCCGCGCGCCTCCTCGGGCACCGCGTCCACGAACCGCCGCTGCAACCCGAGCTGGTACGACAACCCCGCCGCCGCGCACGCCGCCAGCACCGCCGCCCACCCGGCTCCCGGCCCGAGCACGAACCCCAGCCACGGCACCCCGAGCAACACCGCGAGCGGCGCGGACAACCGCTCCCGCAGCGGCGGCGCGGCGAACCTGCCCACGGCGAACTCCCCCACCGCCATCCCGACCGCCGCCGCCGCGAGCACCACGCCCGCCCGCCCCTGACCGCCCAGGTACGGCACGATCATCGCCTCCGCCCCCGCCAGGCACATCGTCGGCACCCACCCGGCCAGCAGCAACCCCCGCACCCCCGGATCGGCCAGCAGCCGCCGATTCACCCGCAACGTCTGCCGCACCGCCCCCTCACCAGTGGCTCCGGGGGCGGAGGCGGGGAGGCGGGGTGGGCGGTTGGGGAGGCCGTACCGGAGGACCGCGGCGCCGGCCAGCGCGAGGCCCGCCGTCGCGGCCAGGGCGCCCTGCGCTCCCGCGAGGGCCAGGAACGCGCCCCCCGCCGCGAGCCCCCCGACCTGCGCCGCGGCCGAGGTGACCCCGAGCACCGACCGCCCGAGCACGAACGCGTCCCCCGGCAGCACGTCCGGCAGCGTCGCCGACCTGGCCGCGCCGAACACCGGCGAGAACAGCCCGCTGACCAGCACCAGCGCCAGCATCCCCCACACCGGCAGCCCGGCGTAGGCGAGCAGCAGGCACACCACCGCCCGGACCAGCTCCCCGGTCACCATCAGCGCCCTGGGCCGCAGCCGGTCGGCCAGCGACAACAGGAACATCCCGCCCACGATGTACGGCAACCACCCCGCCATGTACGCCGCCGCCGACAACCCGGGAGACCCGGTACGCGCGTACACCAGCACGGACAGGGCCAGCATCTTGATCGAGTCCCCGGTGACGAGCAGCGCGAAGCTGCCGAAGAGCACCCGGAACTCCTTGACGGCGAACACATCGCCGTACGTCGCCGCTCTCACACCCCCGATGCTGCGGAACCGGCCGCCATCCGGGCCACAGTTTCGGATATAACCGAAAGATGCCACTAAGGATCCAGGTCAGCCCGCAGGACCTGGTGGCCAGCAGGTTCGCCATCTCGCCGCTGATCGAGACCATGCACGCCCACTGGACGCTCGACGGCCGGAACGACCCGGGCGTGCACCGCCGCTGGGTGGAGCGGTGGCGCGGCCCGTACCTCGACCTGGTCGGACGGCATCCGGCGCTGCGCGCGCTCGCGGCGGTCAGCGGCAACAAGGGCGACGCGAACGTCGACTTCATCGCGCCGCCCCCGGCCGGGATGAGCGTGCCGTTCGAGACCGAGCTGGCCTCGATGCGCCGGACCCCGGTCGCCCAGGCCCACGCGGAGATCACCAGGGTGGTCGCGGGCCTTCCGCCGTTGCCGGGAGAGCTTCGGGACGTGCTGTTCTCGCCGCGGGTGGTGCAGGTGCTGGCGGACGCGTACGAGGCCCTGTGGCGGGAGATCATCTCGGTGGGCTGGCCGCGTTTCCACACGATCCTGGAACGCGACGTGATCCAGCGCGCCGGACGCCTGGCCGCCTACGGCTGGGCCGCCGCGCTCGACGACCTCAGCGACCAGGTGCGCTGGCGTCCGGACGGGCACATCGAGGTGCGCCTGCACACCCGGCACGGCCTGCACGTGCTGGGCGGCAAGGGCCTGCTGTTCCTGCCGACGGCCTTCTCCCGCTCGGTCGGGGCGTACCTGGAGGAGTCGTGGCCCAACGCGCTGGTCTACCCGGCGCGTGGCACCGGCGCCGGGGTCGGCGTGCCGGACGGCGACCTGGCGTTGCTGATCGGGCGTACCCGGGCGCGCATCCTCACCGAGCTGGCCGTGCCCGCGACGACCACACACCTCGCCGCCCTGCTCGGCCAGAGTCTCGGCACCACCGGGGGCCACCTCGCGGCCCTGCGCCGGACGGGTCTCGTCGCGGGCACCCGTACGGGCCGTTCCGTGCTTTATGCGCGTACGCCGCTGGGTGACGCGTTGGTCGGCCGATCCCTGGCGTAGCGGACTAACCTGTCCCTCGCGGCGGAAGGCCGTATAGTCGTTTTCGCATGTGTTCAGCAATTGTGTTCACGCACCATCGAGGGAGCGCGCGCATGAATGCCGCCGACGTCGCACCGGAGGCGCAGGCCAGGTTCCCCCACGAGCTGATGTACGCGGCGGCCCAGCAGTACTACGTGGAGGACGCCACGCAGGGCGACATCGCCAAGCGGCTCGGCGTCAGCAGGGCGACCGTGAGCAGGCTGCTCACCGAGGCCCGCAGGCAGGGGATCGTCGAGATCAAGGTGCACCGCCCGGCCACGCTGGAGGACGGCCCGCTGGCCGCCGAGGTGGCGCGGGCGCTCGACCTGGAGCGCGTCTACCTGGTGCCCAAGGTCAGCGGACCCGCGCTCGGCCCGTGGCTGGCGCCCGGGGTGGCCCGCGCGCTGGCCGCCGTGGGCCTGGAGTCGGGCGACGTGGTGCTGGTCTCCTCGGGCACCACCGTCTACGAGTGCGCCCGCGAGGGCCTGGGCCAGTTCCCCGGGGTCACCATCGCGCCGGCCGTGGGCGGCCAGGAGGAGCCGCAACCCTGGTTCCAGACCAACGAGACCACCCGCATCCTGGCCGAACGCGCCGGCGGCGTGCCCGCCTACCTCTACGCCCCCGCCCTGCCGGGCCCCGAGCTGTTCTACTCGCTCCAGCACGAGCCGTCCGTGCGCCGGGTCATGGACCTGTGGGCGCACGCCAAGTGCGCGATCGTCGGCGTGGGCTCGGCGCCGCTGATGCGGCAGATGGTGCCCGCGCTCATGCCCCGCGACGCCGACTCCCTGCGCCACGCCGTGGGCGACGTCTGCATGCGCGTCTACGACAGGAACGGCGACCCGGTCACGTACGCGGGCAGCGAG
Source organism: Nonomuraea spiralis (assembly GCF_014648435.1). GTDB lineage: Bacteria > Actinomycetota > Actinomycetes > Streptosporangiales > Streptosporangiaceae > Nonomuraea > Nonomuraea spiralis. The sequence continues at coordinate 329,986 of NZ_BMRC01000003.1, read as the reverse complement.
CGTCTGGTGGCCACCCGCCCCGAGGAGCTGCGCCGCATCCCGGCCACGATCGCGGTCGCGGTGGGCGCGGAGAAGGTGCTCTCGATCGTCGCGGGCGCCCGGGGCGGCTACTTCAACCAGCTCGTCACCGACACCCCGACCGCGGAGGGCCTGGTGGCGGCCGCTCGCCAGCTCTGAACACTTTTGCTGGACAAATATTCTGACCTCGCGCTAACGTGAGCCGCACCACAGGGCTCGCCCTCCTGTGAGGGCGTGCCCCGGTCTCGGGGGCATCGAGCGTGATGAATGAGCGAGTGAGGAATGAACCCGTGAACAGAGCTCAGACGCGGACGTATGCGTTCGCCGCAATGGCAGTGCTCGCAGGCTCGGTGCTGGCCGCGTGCGGCTCCGGCTCCGGCTCCGGCGGTGATGGGAACACCGGCGGCGGCGGGAGCACCGAGAACGCGAAAGTCGCCTTCCTCATGCCCGACCTCGCCTCCACCCGGTACGAACTGCAGGACAAGCCGCTGTTCGAGGCCAAGATGAAGCAACTCTGCCCGAGCTGCGAGGTCATCTACCAGAACGCCGACTCCGACGCCGCCAAGCAGCAGCAACAGGCCAACTCCGCGCTGGCCCAGGGCGTCAAGGCGATCGTCATCGACCCGGTCGACTCCGCCGCGGCGGCCACCATCGTCAAGACGGCCCAGTCGCAGCAGGTGCCGGTCATCGCCTACGACCGTCCGATCCCGGCCACGCCGGCCGACCACTACATCTCGTTCGACAACGAGAAGATCGGCGCGATGATCGCCCAGTCGCTGGTCGACCACCTCAAGAAGGAGAACGCTGAGGGCGGCATCCTCCAGGTCAACGGCTCGCCCACGGACGCGGCGGCCGGACTGATCAAGAAGGGCATCCACAGCGCGGTCGACCCGAGCGGCTTCAAGCTGCTGGCCGAGTACGACACCCCCGACTGGCAGCCGGAGAAGGCCCAGACCTGGGTCAGCGGCCAGATCACCCAGTTCAAGGACCAGATCGTCGGCGTCGTCGCGGCCAACGACGGCACCGGCGGCGGCTCGATCGCGGCGTTCAAGGCGGCCGGGACCAAGGTGCCGCCGATCACGGGGAACGACGCCGAGATCGCCGCCGCCCAGCGCATCGTCTCGGGCGACCAGTACAACACGATCTCCAAGCCGATCAAGATCGTGGCCGAGGCCGCCGCGGACACGGCGTACCAGTTCATGCAGGGCAAGAAGCCCGCGGGCAAGGACACGCTCTACAACACGCCCTCGCAGTTGTTCGTCCCCACGGTCGTGACCAAGGAGAACATCAAGGAGGTGCTGTTCGACAGCCAGATCATGAAGGCCGCCGACGTCTGCACCGGCGAGTACGCCAAGGGCTGCACCGAGCTCGGCATCAAGTAGGAGGCGCCGATGACCGTCCTGTCCCTGCGGGGCATCAACAAGACCTTCGGTGCGGTGGCCGCCCTCACGGACATCGAGCTCGATGTGGCGGCGAGCCAGGTCGTCGCGGTCGTCGGCGACAACGGCGCGGGCAAGTCCACCCTGGTCAAGATCCTGTCCGGCGTGCACCCGCCGGACTCTGGGACGATCTCGTTCGAGGGCCGGGAGGTCGAGATCCCGACCCCGGCCGCCGCCCACCGGCTCGGCATCGCCACCGTCTTCCAGGACCTGGCGCTCTGCGAGAACCTCAACGTGATCCAGAACCTGTTCCTCGGCCAGGAGATCCGCCCGCTGCGGCTGAACGACGTGGCCATGGAGACCCGCTCGTGGGAGTTGCTCCGGCAGCTCTCCGCCAAGATCCCCAGCGTGCGGGTGCCGGTCGCGGCGTTGTCCGGCGGCCAGCGTCAGACGGTCGCCATCGCACGGTCGCTGCTCGGCGACCCCAAGATCATCATCCTCGACGAGCCCACCGCCGCGCTCGGCGTGGCCCAGACCGCCGAGGTGCTCAACCTGGTCGAACGCCTCCGCGAGAACGGCCTCGGCGTCATCATGATCAGCCACAACATGGCCGACGTACGGGCCGTGGCCGACAAGGTGGCGGTGTTGCGGCTCGGCCGTAACAACGGGGTGTTCGACGTGGGCGACGTCTCCGCCGAGGACATCATCGCCGCGATCACCGGCGCCACGGACAACGCGGTCTCCCGCCGCGCCCAGGCCATGAGCACGAGGGAGGTCACCCCGTGACGACGACCACGGACCGCCAGGACGAGCGGCTGCTCGACCGCCAGGGGCTGCGCGGCGTGCTCGCCGACGTTGTCGAACGGGCTCGCGGCGGCGACCTCGGCGTCATCCCCGTCGTGATCGGCCTCGTCGTCATCTGGACGGTGTTGCAGATCCTCAACCCGATCTTCCTGTCCAGCGCCAACCTGGTGAACCTCACGCTGGAGTCGGCCGCCGTCGGCGTCATCGCGCTCGGCATCGTGTGCGTGCTGCTCGTGGGCCAGATCGACCTGTCGGTCGGCTCGGTCAGCGGACTGTCCGGCGCGGTGCTCGCGGTGCTGTTCGTGGGCAACGGCCTGCCGGTCTGGGTGGCGATCCTGGCCTCGGTGCTCATGGGCGCGGTCATCGGCTGGCTGTACGGGCAGCTCTTCAACCGGTTCGGCGTGCCCAGCTTCGTGATCACGCTGGCCGGACTGCTCGCCTTCCTCGGCCTCCAGCTCTACGTACTGGGCACCAAGGGGTCGATCAACCTGCCGTTCGACTCGGGGCTGGTGAACTTCGCGCAGCTCGACTTCGTGCCCGACTGGTTGTCGTACACGTTCGCGGTGGTCGCGGCCGGGTGGTTGTTCGTCAGCGGGTTCCTGCACGCCGGGGAGCGGCGGCGGGCCGGGTTGTCGGCCAGGAGCGTGCCGCTGCTGGCGGTCAGGAGCCTCGCGCTGCTGGCGGTGCTGGCGTTCGTGGTCTGGTACCTCGGGCAGACGCGCGGCGTGGGCTGGATGTTCGTCTTCTTCGTGGCGCTCGTGCTGGTCATGCACTACCTGCTGTCGCGGACGAAGTGGGGCCGGGCCGTGTACGCCGTCGGCGGCAACGTGGAGGCCGCGCGCCGCGCCGGCATCAACGTCAGGGCCGTCTACACCTCGGTGTTCGTGCTCTGCTCGACGTTCGCGGCGGTGGGCGGCATCCTCGCGGCGGCGCGGCTGGCCGCGGCCAACCAGAGCAGCGGCGCGGGCGACGTCAACCTCAACGCCATCGCGGCGGCGGTCATCGGCGGGACGAGCCTGTTCGGCGGGCGCGGCACGGCCTTCGGCGCGCTGCTCGGCATCGTCGTCATCCAGTCCATCTCCAGCGGCCTGACGCTGCTCAACCTGGACTCCTCGATCCGGTTCGTGGTCACCGGCGCCGTCCTGCTGCTCGCGGTGATCGTCGACTCCGTGTCGCGCCGGTCGAGGACCTCGCACGGCAGGGCCTGATGGCGATCATCTGCGTGGACGCGGGAACCACGGTCATCAAGGCGGTCGGGTACGACGCCACCGGCGCGGAGACCGCCGTCGCCCGGCGTGCCACGACGGTGTCCAGGCCCGCGCCCGGCCACGCCGAACAGGACATGCACGCCGTCTGGGACGCCGTCGCGGACGCCGTACGCGAGGTCGCGGCCACGGTGGAGACCGTCGACTTCGTGGCGGTCACCGCCCAGGGCGACGGCTGCTGGCTCGTGGACCGCGACGGCGAGCCCACCGGCCCGGCCGTCCTGTGGAACGACGGCCGCGCCGCCGCCGTGATCGACGCCTGGACCAGGTCGGGGACGGCCGCGGCCGCCTTCGCCGTGAACGGCTCCTCGGCCGCCTCCGGCCTGCCGCACGCCGTCCTGACCTGGCTGCGCGAGCACCGGCCGGACCGGCTGGAACGCGCCGCCGCCCTGCTGACCTGCGGCGGCTGGCTCTTCTCCCGAATGACGGGCGAGATCGTCGCCGACGAGTCCGACGCCTCGGCCCCCTTCATGGACCTGCGCACCCGCGCCTACTCCCCCGAGCTGCTGACCCTGTTCGGGCTGGAATGGGCCGAGCGGCTGCTGCCCCCGATCCGCTCGGGCCACGTCGCCGCGCTCACCTCGGACGCGCTCGGCCTGCCCCTGGGCACGCCCGTGGTGATGGCGCCGTACGACATCGTCACCACGGCGCTGGGCGCGGGCGCGGTGCTGCCCGGCCAGGCGTGCGGCATCCTCGGCACCACGTTGTGCACCGAGGTGCTGGTGGAGTCGCCGCCGGACGCCGAACCGACCGGCATCACGATCGCGGTGCCCGGCGGCTACCTGCGGGCCTTCCCCACGTTCGCGGGGACCGAGGTCGTCCAGTGGGCCTGCCGGCTGCTGGGCCTGCGCGACCCCGCCGAGCTGGGCGAGCTGGCCCTGCTAGGCGAGCCGGGGGCGGGCGGGCTGGCGTTCCTGCCGTACCTGTCGCCGGCCGGGGAGCGGGCGCCGTTCTCCGACCCGCTGGCCAGGGGCGGGCTGCTGGGCCTGTCGTTCGAGCACGGGCGCGAGCAGGTCGCGCGGGCCGTGCTCGAAGGGCTCACGATGGTGATCCGCGACTGCCTGGCCGCCACCGGCGCCGCGCCCACGGAGTTGCGGGTGTGCGGGGGCGGCTCGGCCAGCGCGGCCTGGCTGCGGCTGATCGCCGACGTCACCGGGCTGCCCGTACGGCGTCCGGCCGACGACGAGGTGGGGGCGCGGGGGGCGTACCTGGTGGGCCTGGCGGCCACGGGCGGCGCGGCGTCCGTCGCGGAGGCGGCGGCCCGGCACGTACGGCTGCGCGCGGCCGTCGAGCCCGACCCCGGCCTGCGCGATCGGTACGACCGGCTGTTCGCCGACTTCCTGACCCTCCGGACGGCCGAGGCCCGATCGTGGCCGCTGCTGGCCGGGATGCGGAGCCGGGCATGAGCGTGTGGATCGGCATCGACCTCGGCACCCAGAGCGTACGGGCGATGGCCGTGGACGCGGACGGCGACGTGCTCGGCTCGGCGAGCCGCCCGCTGACCAGCCACCGCGACGGCCCCCGCCACGAGCAGGACCCCGAGCAGTGGTGGCGTGAGCTGGCCGCCGCCACTCGCGAGGCGCTGCGCGACGTGCCGCCCGAGCGGGTCGAGGGCGTGGCCGTGGACGCCACCTCTGGAACGATCCTGCTCACCGACCGGGACGGCGCCCCGCTGACCCCCGCCCTCATGTACGACGACCGCCGCGCCACGGCCGAGGTCGAGCGGGTCAACGAGACCGGCGGGCCCGTCTGGGAACGGCTCGGCTACCGGCGCATGCAGCCGAACTGGGCCCTGCCCAAGCTGCTGTGGCTGCTGCGCGACGCCCCGCCGCACGTACGCGCCGCGCACCAGAACGACTTCGTCAACCGCCGGCTGGTCGGCCACGACGTGGCCACCGACCTGAGCAACGCCCTCAAGACCGGCGTCGACCTGATCGGCGAACGCTGGCCGGACGACGTGCTGGACGCGCTCGGCGTGCCCGCGGGCACCCTGCCCGACGTGGTGCGGCCGGGCGCCCGGCTCGGCGTGGTCTGCGCCGGGGCCGCCGCCGAGACCGGCATCCCGGCGGGGACGCCGGTGATCGCCGGGACCACCGACGGCTGCGCGGCCCAGCTCGGCGCGGGCGCCCGGCGGGCGGGGAGCTGGAACTCGGTGATCGGCACGACGCTGGTGCTGAAGGGCGTGACCGAGGAGCTGATCCACGACCCGCTGGGCGTGGTCTACTCCCACCGCGCCCCCGACGGCTCGTGGTTGCCCGGCGGCGCCTCCAGCACGGGCGCCGGCGTGCTCTCCCGCGACCTGCCGGGCCGCGACCTCGACGCCCTGAGCAGGCAGGCCGCCGCCCGCTACGGCGGACGGCCCGGCCGGCCTGGGCCGATCACGTACCCGCTGGTCTCGCGCGGGGAGCGGTTCCCGTTCGCCGCCCCCGAGGCCGAGGGGTTCACGATCGGCGGCGACCCGGCCGACGACGTCGAGCGGTACGCCGCCGTCCTGCTCGGCGCCGCCTTCGTCGAACGCCTGTGCTTCGACTACCTCGACCTGCTGGGCGCGTCCGTGGCCGGCGAGGTCATCCTGACCGGCGGCGCGACCAGGAGCGCCTTCTGGAACCAGCTCAGGGCCGACGTCCTGCGGCGTCCCGTGACGTTGCGCGAGAACGCCGAGCCCGCCCTGGGCATGGCCGTGCTGGCGGCTGGCGACCCCGGCCACATGATCAGGACCCGCGCGGTGATCGAGCCGTCGGCCGCCGACCTCCGCGAGCCGTACCTGCGGTTCGTCGGCGAACTGGAACGGCGCGGCTGGCTGCCCGCGAACGCCGCCGGGCACGCCCGGAAGAGGAGCACACCATGACCGACCTCGTCCTGGTCCGCCACGGCGAGACCGTCTGGCACGCCGAGAACCGCTACGCGGGGACCAGCGACGTCGAGCTGACCCCGCTCGGCCGCGAGCAGGCGACCCTGCTGGCGGACTGGGCCGGGCGGGCCGGGCTGGCGGCGGTGTGGTCGTCCACGCTGAGCCGGGCCCGGCTGACCGCCGCGCCGAGCGCCGCCGCGGCCGGCGTGCGGCCGGAGGTGGACGCCCGGCTGCGGGAGCTGGACTTCGGCGCGGGCGAGGGCCTGACCTCGGCGGAGATGCACGACCGGTTCCCCGAGGCACGGGCCGCCTTCGAACGTGACCCGGCCGCCCACCCCCTGCCCGGCGGCGAGGACCCGTACGAGGCCGCCGACCGGTTCGTCGCGGCCCTGCATGACATCGCAGGACGACATCCCGGCGGGCGGGTGCTCGTCGTGGCCCACACGACCGCCATCAGGCTCGCTCTGTGCCGGCTCGTCGGGATCCCGCTCGGCGAGTACCGCCGGCTCTTCCCGCGCCTGGACAACTGCGCCGTGACCGAACTGCGCACCGGCACGGGACGGCCGGCGATCCTGCGGTACAACTCCCCGATTGGAGCCGTTCGTTGACCATCCGAGTCCTCGCCGCAGGCGACCACTTCGTCCAGAACCGCCTGCTCATCGACGCGCTCAGGCAGGCGGTCCCGGGCGAGGTGCACATCAGCGAGCTGACGCTGCCGTGGCCGGTGGAGCCGTTCGGCCGCGTGGGCGAGGTGGACGAGGCGTCGGACGTCGAGGACGCGCTGATCGAGGCGCTGCGCGGCGTCGAGGTCTGCGTGACCCAGATGGCCCCGCTGACCAAGCGCGTCCTGGACGCCTCCCCCGACCTGCGGCTGTTCTGCGTGAGCCGGGGCGGGCCGGTGAACGCCAATCTGGAGGCGGCCGCCGCGGCGGGGGTCGCGGTGACGTACGCGCCGGGCCGCAACGCGGTGGCCACGGCCGAGCACACGCTCGCCATGTTGCTGGCCGCCACCCGCCGCATTCCGCGCACGCACGCCGACCTGGCCGGCGGCGTGTGGCGCGGCGACTACTACATGTACGACAACGTCGGCCCCGAGCTGGAGGGCGGTACGGTCGGCCTGGTCGGCTACGGCGCGATCGGCCGCCGGGTGGCCCGCATGCTGGCCGGCTTCGGCGCCGAGGTGCTGGTCCACGACCCCTACGTCGAGATCCCCGGCCGGGTCGAGCTGGACGAGCTGCTCGAACGTTCCCGCTTCGTGTCGCTGCACGCCCGCGCCACCCCCGAGACCACCGGCATGATCGGCGCTGCGCAGCTCGCCCGCATGCCGGCGGGCTCGGTGCTGGTCAACTGCGCCCGCGGCGCGCTGCTCGACTACGACGCGCTGTGCGACGCGCTGGAGTCCGGCCACCTGTTCGGCGCGGCCATGGACGTCTTCCCCGAGGAGCCCATCCCGCCCGGCTCGCGCCTGCTGACCACGCCGAACCTGGTCATGACCCCGCACCTGGCCGGCGCGAGCAAGGAGACGGCGGCCAAGGCGGCCGGGATCGTCGCCGCGGACGTCGCCAGGTACGTCCGCGGCGAGCCCCTGGCCCACCGGGCCAACTAGCCCTTCAGCGCGCCCGCCATGAGCCCGCGCATGAAGAACCGGCCGAGCAGCACGTAGATCAGCATCGTCGGGATCGAGGCCAGGACCGCCGCGGCCATCTGCTGGCTGTACGGGGTGGCCTGGGCCCCGGCGATGTTGTTGAGCATGACGGTGGTCGGCCAGCTCTGCGGCCCGGTGATGAAGACCGCGAACAGGAAGTCGTTCCACAGCGAGGTGAACTGCCAGATGATCACCACCGCGATCGCCGGCCACGACACCGGCAACACGACCGACCAGTACGTGCGCAACATCCCCGCGCCGTCCACCCGCGAGGCCTCGATCAGCTCGTCGGGGATCGTCACGTAGTAGTTGCGGAAGATCAGCGTGCAGATGGGGATGCCGTAGACGACGTGCGCGAGCACCAGGCCAGGGATGCCGCCGTAGAAGACGCCGTCCAGGCCGGTCTGCTCGTTCAGCCAGACCATGAGCTTGACCAGCGGGATCATCACCCCCTGGTAGGGGATGAACATGCCGAACAGGAACAACGTGAACAGCAGGTCCGCGCCGGGGAAACGCCATTTGGACAGCACGTACCCGTTCATGGAGCCGAACGCGCACGACAGCAGCGAGCCGGGGACGGCCAGCAGCACGCTGTTCCACAACCCGGGGGCCAGCTTCTCCCAGGCCACCCGCCACGCCTCCGTGGTCCACGTCCGCGGCAGGTTCCACGCCTGGCCGGGGTCGGCCTCGGTGAGCGGCTTGAAGCTGGTGGCCAGCAACACGTAGATCGGTATGAGGACGACGACCACGAGGACGATCAGCAACGTGAACCGCACCACGCGGAACCCGGTCCCGCGTCCGCCCGCGACGGCCGTCACGGCCTGCGCTCCTTGCGCACCGACCAGATCAGGTACGGGATCACGAACACCGCCACGCTGAGCACGATGTACGACGCGATCGTGGCCCCCTTGGCCGGGTCGTGGGAGTCGTACACGGCCACCCACATGAACACCGCGGGCACGTCGGTGATGATCTGCTTGCCGGACACCGCCACGATGAGGTCGAACACCTTGAGCGAGATGTGCCCGAGGATGATCAGCGCCGACAGCGTGACCGGCCTGAGCATGGGCAGCACCACGTGCCGGTAGACGCCCCACTCGCCGGCGCCGTCGACGCGGGCGGCCTCGCGCAGTTCCTCGGGGACACCGCGGAACCCCGCCAGGAACAACGCCATGACATATCCAGACATTTGCCATATCGCCGGGAGTGCCATCGCGGCCATCCCCCAGTCCGGATCCCTGAACCACTGCCACTGCGGCAGCCCGATCGCGTCGAACAGCCGGTTCAGCCCGACCGCCCGCTCCTCCGTGCCCGAGTTCATCAGCCACCGCCACACGATGCCGGTCGCGACGAACGACACGGCCATCGGGAACAGGTAGATCGCCCGGAACGTGCCCTCTCCCCAGATCCCCTTCTCCATGAGGAACGCCAGGAACCAGCCCAGCACCAGCGCCCCCACCACGAACGTGATCGTGAACACGATCGCGTGGTTCACGGAGAGACGCCAGCGCGCCTGGTCCCAGATGTCGATGAAGTTCTTCAGCCCCACGAACGTGCCCTCGGACACCTCATCGTGCTGGTCGGTCATGGCCAGGCGGAAGTTCCAGCCCAGCATGCCGTACACGAACACGCCGATCGCCACGATCGACGGCGCGACGAGGAGGAGTCCGGGCAGCCAGGTGCGTGCCCGCCTCACAACCATTTCCCTTCGCGCGGGTACGGCGGGCCTCCCCCGCCGTACCCGCATGCGTCACTGAGCGTTGGCCTTGGCCGCGTCCGCCAGGGCCTGCTGGAGACCCTTGACGTCCTTGCTGCCGATGAACAGCCCGACCGCCTCGTTGATCGAGGCCAGCCACGGCTGGCTCACCGAGACGCCGTGCTGGATGGATCCGGCGAGCTTGTCGCTCGACCAGTCCTTCAGCGCGTCGGCCAGGTAGTCGGTGTAGAGCGCCTGGTCGGCGTCCTTCCGGGCGGGGATGGAGCCCTTCTTCGGGTTGAAGGCGTCCTGGCCCTCCTTGCTCGCCGCGACCTTCAGCCACGCGACGGCCCCGTCCCGGTTCTTGGCGCCCTTGGGCAGGGTGAAGCTGTCCGACAACCACATGTAGGTGCCCTCGGTGCCGGGCGCGGGCGCCCAGTCGAAGTCCGTCTTCGACGTCTTGCCGAGGCCGCCCTCCGGCGGGTTGTGGAAGTAGCCGTAGGCCCAGTCGCCCATGATGTTGAACGCCGCCTCGCCGTCGGCCACCTGCTTGGCCGCGGGCTGCCAGTCGTCCTGCGGGTCGCCCGCGTACGACATGATCTTGGCGAAGTTCTCCAGCGCCTTGGTCATCTGCGGGCCGCTCCAGTCGGCGCCCGGCTTGAACAGCGCGTTGTAGGCGTCGGTGCCGAGCGAGCCGAGCAACACGTTCTCCAGCAGGTGGGTGGCGGTCCACTCCGACCCGACGGAGATCGGGATCTTGCCCTTGGCCTTGACCTTCTCCAGATCGGCGATGAACTCCTCGATCGTCTTGGGCGCGGCCGCGATGCCCGCGTCCTTGAGCACCTTGGGGTTGAACCACAGGACGTTGGACCGGTGGATGTTGACCGGCACCGAATAGATCTTGCCCTCGACGCTGATCTGCTCGACGAGCTGGGCGGGGAAGACGTCCTTGAGCTTCAGTTCGTCATACAGGAACGTCAGGTCCTCCAGGTTGCCCGCCTTGATGTAGCCCTGCAATTCGGCGCCGGCGTGCCCCTGGAAGGTGTCGGGCGGCGTGTTGGCCTGCAACTTCGACTGCAACAGCGCCTTGGCCTTGTCACCCGAGCCGCCCGCCACGGCGGCGTCGAAGAACGTGTAGTTCGGATTCTTCTCCTCGAAGATCTTCTTCATCGCCTGGAGGCCGTCGGCCTCACCGGGGCCCGTCCACCAGGAGAAGACCTCCACCTGCTGCTTGCCGCCGCCACTGCTCGGCGCGGCAGATCGGGAAGCCTCGCCGCCGCTGCCTCCGCCGCAGCCCGCCAGACCGAGAACGCCCGCCATCGTGATCGACACGGCCGCTAACCACCGTCGCATCGCACACCCTTCCCTTCGCGATCCCCCGAAGTAGGTGACTTTTGACAACGTTGTCAACAACGGCTATCAACCCACTTCGCGCGCGCCGACGTCAAGGGCGGAGCAGGTAACAGGTCCGCATACTCAGCCGACGCGCTCCAGCGTGCCGCCGGGCCCGGTGAGCACGGTGACGCCGAAGTCGTAGCTCGTGCCGGGCAGGTCGCCGCAGCCCGCGGCCACGATCAGCGCGCCCTTGGACACCGCGAGGCCGACCAGGGCGGGCAGGTCACGGCCGTTGCCCGGCGACCACGTGCTGAGCACGACGTCGGACTCGGTCAGGCCGACCGGCACGTCGAGCTCGGCCATCCTGGCCAGCAGGTCGGCGTGGGTGAGCCGCCGGCCGCCGGACAACACCAGCGCGTCCTGCCGCTTGGCGTCGAGCGCGGGCAGCGCGGTGGGCTCCAGCACGAGCAGGCCGCGGAAGTCGATCGTGTCGAGCGCCGGGCCGAGCGAGACCACCTGGCGCACGCGGGAGCCGTCGGCCGCCGCGATCGCCGTCTCGGCCAGGTCGGGAGTGGTGATCAGCATGCGCGCGTCGCACTCGCGCAGCAGCGTGGCCACCTCGTCGGCGCCGAGCCCCGGATCGACCGGCGCGGCCACGCCGCCCGCGGCCAGCACGGTGTGCAGGGCCACCGTCTGGGTGCCGGTCGTCGAGACGTGCACCCCCACCACCTGGTCGCGGCGCGCGCCCCTGCGTACCAGCCCGGAGGCCGCCCTCGTCACCTCGGTCACCAGGCTGCGGTAGCCGTAGACGTGGCCGCCGCGCAGATCGACGAGCGCCGGCCGCTCGCCCCGCTCGTAGGCCCGGCAGAACACCTCGTGGATCACGGTGCCGGTGGTCGAGGCGGACGGCTTCATGCCCGCCAACGTACGGCCGCCCGCGCGCCCGCCGCATCCACCGATCTATGTAGAGCCGTGTGCATTTCCCCAGCCCAGGGGGAAGGTGGGCGGGCCCGAGCCCTGCGCGACTCGAGCCCGCTGTCACACGCCCGGGAACCGGGCCCCCACCCCTCCGAGAAGGCCCGGCCCCGTCAGGACGTGTGACGTCCCTCGGTCGATCGGCCGCCGCGCCCCCCGGCGGGAGAGCGGGGAACGCGGGCGCGGCCGATCACATGCAGCAACGGTAGGCGTTCGTACGGCGACCGCACATGCGCTGACATGGCCATTCGAGGATGTAAGCGCCCGGCGGCCACGATGTGTAGAGAAGCCGCCGGGATCAGCGTCCGCCGATCACCCATGCGGCAATCTGTGTACGCGTGGAGAAGCCGAGCTTGCCGAGGATGTTGGCGACGTGCCGCGCGGCCGTGGCCGGGCTGATGATCAGTTCGTCGGCGATGGCCCGGTTGCTCAGCCCGCGGGCCACCAGTTCGGCGATCTCGCGTTCCCTGGCCGTCAGCCTGCTGTCCTGGACGGCCGGGGCGACCGGCGCGGCCGGCAGCTCGGGCAACTGGCCGCCGAGCGCGCAGGAGACCGCCTGGTCGGCCGTCATCGCCAGGCCCTTGGCCCACAGCAGCGCCACCACGGCCTCGCCGAGCCGGTTGCGGGCGGGCCCCAGCAACTCTTCCGTACGGGCGTCCGGACGGCGGCCGCGCAGCCCCAGCGAGGCGGCGGCCAGCAGCACCGCGCGCCGGTCGTCGCCCTCGGCCGCCAGCAGGCGCGCCCAGGCCGCCAGCCGCCTGGCGATGCTGTCCCGCAGGCCCGCGTCGCGGCTGAGCACCAGCGCCTCGGTGAGCCTCGTCCGCGCCTCGGCCAGGTCTCCTTCGTCGAGCGCGACGCGGCCGAGCCCGGCCAGGCAGCTGACGATCTGCTGCCGGGCGTCGATGTGCCGCAGCAGGCGCAGGCCCGCCTCGTAGTGACGGCGGGCGCCGGCCCGGTCGCCGGTGCGCCGGGCGATCTGGGCCAGGCCGACGTGACCGTAGGACTGGCCGAGATGGTTGTCGAGCCGTTCGCTGAGCGTCAGGACCTCCTCGAACGCCCTTCGCGCCTCGTGCAGGCGGCCGGCCCGCAGGCCGAAGTCGGCCCGGGTGCCCTGGGCCAGCGACTCCAGGATCGGGTCGCCGCGCCGCCTGGCCGCCTCCAGGGCGGGAGCCAGCGGCTCCTGGTCGCCGGTCGCCTGGGCCAGCATGATCAGGCCGACGGCCTCGCCGTAGGCGTCACGGGCGTCGACACACAGCGCCAGCCCGATCTGCACGCACCGGGCGGCGAGCCCCTCCTCACCGGCCGCGAGCGCCAGCTCCCCGCGCAGGATCATGGCCTGCCCGCGTAAGCCCTCTGGCACCTCGGGGGCGTCGAGCCCGAGCAGCCGGTCGAGCCGCTCGGCGATGTCGAGCCGCCGCCCGCTGACCATCAGCAGGTAGCGAACGTCGGTCAGCAGCTCCAGCGCGACCTGCGGCGAACCGCTCGCGACGGCCCAGTCGCAGGCCGCGCCCACCTCGGTCTTGAGCCCGTCGAACAGGTTGACGAAGCGTTCGACCACCGGCCACGACGTGCGCGTGCCAGGGGTGAGGACGTCCTTGAACCGCGTGGCCAGCCCGGCCAGGGCCGCCAGGTGGTTGCCGCGCAGGGCCACCTCCTCGCCGGACTCCGCGAGCTGCTCCAGCGCGTATTCGCGCACGGTCTCCAGCAGCCGGTAGCGGGCCTGGCCGGCGATCTCCCCGTCCAGCACGACCAGCGACTTGTCGACCAGGTCGCACAGCCGCGGCAGCACGTCCTCCTCGGGCAGGCCGGCGCCCGTGCACACCCCTTCGGCCAGGTCGAGCGTCCAGCAGGAGCGGAAGGCCGCCACGCGGCGCAGCAGCAGCCGTTCCTGGAAGCTGAGCAGGCGGTAGCTCCAGTCGACGGCGGCGCGGAGCGTACGGTGCCTCGCGTGCGCCGTACGGGCGCCGCCCGCCAGCACCCTGAACCGGTCGTCGAGCCGCTCGACGAGCTGTCTGACCGACAACACCCGCACCATGGCGGCGGCCAGCTCGATCGCCAGCGGCAGCCCGTCCAGCGCCTGGCACAACTCGATCGCCAGCGGCAACGTCTCCTCGGTCAGCTCGAAGTCGGGCCGCGCGGCGGTGGCCCTGGCCACGAACAGGCGCACGGCCTCGCTCTCCTCGCCGACCAGCGAGAGCGGCGGCACCCGCCAGACGGTCTCGCCCGGCACCCGCAGCGGCTCGCGGCTGGTGGCCAGCACGGTGAGCCTCGGGCACGCGCCGAGCAGGTCGCGGCAGAGCTCGGCGCACTCGCCGATCACCGGCTCGCAGTTGTCCAGCACGAGCAGCACGCGCCGGCCGCCGATGGCCTCCGGCAGGTCGTCGGCGATGCCGAGCGCGGCCGAGACCTGCTGTCTCAGCTCGCCCTTCTCCACATCGGCCAGCTCGACCAGCCACACGCCGTCGGGGTGCTCGGGGGCGATCCGGGCGGCCAGGCGCAGGGCGAGGCGCGTCTTGCCGATGCCCCCCGCGCCGCACAGTGTCACCACCCGCGACACGCGGCCGAGGTGCACCAGCTCATCGAGATCGGACTCCCGGCCCACGAACAGGTTCGGCTCGGCCGGCAGGTTGCAGAAATCGGCGGTTCGCAGCATCACTGTGAGTGTGGCACCAACTACCGTTCGCGCCCAGACTCAAATCGGTGGAGAACTCGGCGGTCCGCCGTCAGGCCAGCGCCGCCTCCAGCACCGCGCGGGCGACTCCGGCCACGACGGCGGCGTCGGGGCCCGGGTGCTCCAGCACCACGCCGACCGCCACCTCCGGGGCGCCGGCCGGGGCGAACGCCGTGGCCAGCGCGTGCTCGCCGCCGCTCGCCGCGATCTTGGCGGCCACCTCGACGCCGGGGATCGCCACCGCCGCGCCCGGTCCGCCGGCGCGCGTCGCCGTAGCCATCATCGTGGCCAGGTAGTGGGCCCGCTCGGGCGTCATGGTCGTACGGTACGGCTCGGGCCCGGCCTGGCCGAGGAGCGAGCCGTCCGGCAGGCTCACCTCCTCCACCAGGTACGGCCGCATCAGCACGCCGTCGTTGGCCACGGCCGCCGACAACATCGCGATCATCAGCGGGGTCGCCCGGTCCTGGTCGCGGCCGACGGCCGACAGGGCGGTCCGCGGCCGGTCCATGCCCTGCGGGTACGTGCTGGGCGTCGCCTCCAGCGGCACGCGCAGGTCACCGGCGCCGAACCCGAACGCCTCGGCCTGGTCCCGCAGGATGTCCTGGCCGAGCTGCAGCCCGATCCCGGCGAACGCGGTGTCGCAGGACGTCTCGAACGCGCGCAGCAACGTCGGACGGGACCTGCCGCAGGCGGCGAGCGGCGCGGGCAGCGGCGGCCGTAGGACGGTGTTCACGCGGGCCGTGGGCGTGTACTCGCCGGAGGCCAGCGCCGCCGCGGCCGTCACCAGCTTGAACGTGCCTCCGGGCGGATAGACCTGGTTCAGCGCCCGGTTCAGCAGGGGGCGGGCGGGCGCGTCCCGCAGCCGCGCGAGCGTGGCGTCCAGCCGGGTGGCGTCGAAGGTGGCCAGGGTGTTGGGGTCGTAGGACGGGTAGCTGGCCAGGGCGAGGATCGCGCCGGTCGCCGGGTCGATCGCGACGACCGCGCCGGGCACCCCGGCGGCCTGGAGCGCGTGGTAGGCGGCCCACTGGGTGCGTACGCCGACGGTCAGCCGGATGTCGGCGCCCGCCGCGTCGCCGTCGCTGACCATCGAACGCACCTTGACCTTGGCGTCGTCCCCGGACAGGACGGCGTCCTCGGCCTCCTCGACGCCCGCGGAGTCGAAGAGGGACAGGTAGCCGGTCACGGGGGCGTAGAGCTCGCCGTCGGTGTAGACCCGCTGGAACCGGTACGGGCCGCCGCCGGGCGCCGGGCGGCTCCTCGCGACGGTCGCGCCGTCGTAGGTCAGGATGTCGCCGCGCGGACGGGCGAACCGGGAGATGAGCGAGCGCTCGTTGCGGCGGTCGGCGTTGAGCTCCCGCGCGCCGAACACCTGGACGACCGTGACGTGGGCCAGCAGGAGGAACAACATGGCCGCGCAGAGCACGGCCATCCGGCGCAGCGGGACGTTGAGCCGCCTCGCCCTGATGCCCGCCATGGTCCTTGGTCTAACAACCGGACCACCAAGACAGGGTTACAGAACGCTGCGGTAGTAGGAAATCTTGCGGTGGATGTAGTCCTGCCGCTCGGCCAGCTTGGCGATCTGGGCCTGGACCTGCCGGTCGTGCTCCTCCAGCAGCCTGATGCGGTCGGGGATCGTACGGTCGCCCTCGCGTACGAGCTCGGCGAAGCGCAGCAGCATGGCGATCGGCATGCCGGTGTCGCGCAGGCAGCGGACCATGGCGAGCCAGCCGACGTCCTCCTGGCTGAACCTGCGCTGGCCGGCGGCGTTGCGCTCCACGCGCTCCAGCAGCCCGATCTTCTCGTAGTAGCGGAGAGTGTCGAGGCTGAAGCCGGTCTCCTCGACGACCTCGGCGGGTGTGTACACGCTCACGTGTCCCAGTCTTCCACCTGGAGCGCACTCCAGGTCAACGGCTTGACATGGAGTGCGCTCCAGGCCCGAGGGTCTGCGTCATGAACATCGCACTCGGCACGATCCCGTTCGGCACCACCGTCGGCCTGCGGGAGACCTTCGCCATCCTCGACCGCTTCCACGACGCCGGCGGGACCATGCTGGACACGGCCAACAACTACCCCTTCTGGGACGAGGGCCGCACCGGGGACGAGAGCGAGGAGGCCGTCGGGGCCTGGCTGGCCGCGCGCGGCCACCGGGACCGGATCTTCATCGGCACCAAGGGCGGGGCCCGGCCGACCGTGCCGGGCGACCGTACGCTCGACTCGGCCGAGGGCCTGTCGGCGGCGGCCGTGGCGAGGGCCGCCGAAGGCAGCCTCCGGAGGTTGCGGACGGACTACATCGATCTGTATTGGTCGCACATCGAGGACCGTTCGGTGCCCTTGGCCGAGACGCTGGGCGCCCTGAACACCCTGGCCGAGCAGGGGAAGGTGCGCGCGCTGGGGGCCAGCAACATCGCCGCCTGGCGGCTGGAACGGGCCAGGAACGTCTCGGCCGCGCGCGGCTGGCTGCCGTACACGCAGGTGCAGTTGCGTCACACCTACCTGCGTCCGCGGCCGTTCACCCGGCTCGCGGAAGGCGGCCACATGCTGGCCTCGGACGAGACCCTCGACTACCTGGCCGCCGAGCCGGACCTGACGTTGTGGGCGTACAACACGCTGATGTCGGGGGCGTACACGCGGGCGGACCGGCCGATGCCGGAGATCTACGACCATCCGGGCACCGCCCGCCGCCTGGCCACGCTGCGCGAGGTCGCCGGCGAGCTGGGCGCCACCCCCAACCAGGTCGTGCTGGCGTGGCTGACGGCCGGCGGGCACGTGCCCGTCGTCGGCGTCTCCACGACGGCCCAGCTCGACGAGGTCGTCGCCGCCGCGGACGTCAAGCTGGACCCCGAGCTGCGCGCCCGCCTGGACGCGGTCGCGTAGCGGGATCAGGGCAGGTGGTCGGCGAGGTAGCGGCGGACGAGCTGCTTGCACTCGGCGATCAGCTCGGGGTCGCCGCCGGGATCGGCCCGGAAGGCGAGCTTCAGCACCGCGTCCGTGGCCTCGACGGCCACCACGAGGGCCCGGTCGAGACCGGGGCCGACGGGCGCGTCGAGAAGGGCGAGGGTGAGGGCGCGCAGCCGGTCGGCCACGATGACGTTGTTGTCGAGGGCGCTGTCGAGCGTGCGCTTGGTGCCCTCCAGCGGCGGGCCGCCGGGGGTGGGCAGGACCTCGCCGAAGTCGACCACGGCGAACCCCGGCGTGGTGCGCTTCATGTCGACGAACTCGTCGACGGCCAGGTCGACCAGGTCGGTCCAGTGGCCGAGGTCGGCCGCCGCGATGCGCTCGGTGATGCGCTGGAGGAACGCCTCCAGGTTGCGCAGCGCGAGGGCGCGCACCAGCCCCTGTTTGTCGTGGAAGAACTGGTAGAAGGTGCCGATGGGGACCTCGGCGCGGCGCGCGACCTCCTTCGTGGTCAACGCCTCGTAGCCGACCTCGTCGAGCAGGAGCGCACACTCGTCGAGCATCCGCTCCACCCGCTCCACGCTCCGGCGCTGTGCGGGACGGCGGCGCAAGGTACTCGTCATGTCCTCCATCCTGGCCTATTACCAGCAGGTACAGACCGGCCACTTTGCCGTCCGTTAACATGAGCCATACTCGCATAAAGGGAGCCGAGATGTTCTTATGGGGTACGGCGACGGCCGCGTACCAGATCGAGGGCGCGGTCGCCGAGGACGGCAGGGGCGCGTCCGTCTGGGACACCTTCGCCCACGAACCGGGCCGCACCAGGGACGGCCACACCGGGGACGTGGCCTGCGACCACTACCACCGCTGGCGCGAGGACATCGGGCTCATGTCCGGCCTCGGCGTGAACGCCTACCGTTTCTCCGTCGCCTGGCCGCGCGTGCAGCCCACCGGCGCCGGCGAGGTCAATCCCAAGGGCCTCGACTTCTACGAGCGCCTGACCGACGGCCTGCTGGCGGCCGGCATCCAGCCCGTGCCGACGCTCTTCCACTGGGACCTGCCCCAGGCGCTCCAGGACCAGGGCGGCTGGATGAACCGCGACACGGCCCGGCGCTTCGCCGACTACGCCGCGATCGTGGCCGAGCGCCTGGCCGACCGCATCCCCCTGTGGATCACCCTGAACGAGCCCTTCGTCCACATGGCCTTCGGGCACGCCATGGGCATCCACGCCCCCGGCCAGGCCCTCCTCCTCGACGCCCTCCCCGTGGCCCACCACCAGCTCCTCGGCCACGGCCTGGCCGCCGGGGCCCTGCGGGCGGCGGGCGTACGGGAGGTGGCGATCACCAACAACTGCACCCCGGTCTGGGCCGCCTCGAAGGAGGAGCCGGACGTCAAGGCCGCCGACGCCTACGACATCCTGCACAACCGGCTGTTCAACGACCCCGTACTTCTGGGCAAATATCCCGATTTGTCGGCCTATTCCCCCACGCTCGACTTCATCCACGACGGCGACCTGGAGACCATCTCCGCCCCCCTCGACGCCCTCGGCATCAACTACTACAACCCCACCCGGATCGCCGCCCCACCGCCCGGAGAGGTGTTGCCGTTCACGGACACCGGCATCACCGGGTACCCCACCACCGCCTTCGGCTGGCCGGTCGTCCCCGACGGCCTGCGCGAGCTGCTCACCGGCCTCAAGGCCCGCTACGGCAGCGCGCTCCCGCCGATCCACATCACCGAGAACGGCTGCTCGCAACCGGACGAGCTCACCGGGCACGGCACGGTCGAGGACCAGGCCCGCATCGACTACCTGCGCGCCCACATCGACGCCGTCATGGCCGCGCGGGCCGAGGGCGTGGACGTGCGCGGCTACTTCGTCTGGTCGCTGCTGGACAACTTCGAGTGGGCCGAGGGCTACCACCAGCGCTTCGGCCTGGTGCACGTGGACTTCGCCACCGGCCGCCGCACCCCCAAGGCGTCCTACGAGTGGTTCAGGGAGCGCGTGGCGGCTCAGAACACCGACACGTGAACGTGGTCGTAGTGGTTGGCGGTCACGCCGCCCCGGTCGGACATCGGGTCCCACCCGCCGCCTGACCGGATGTCGTAGTACCGCTGCTTCCAGATGATGTACATGACGCCGATCCGCGCGCCGTTCTTGATCAGCCATTCGGCCAGGGCGTCCCCGCGGTCGGCGTCGGCCCCTGAGGCCATGGTGCCGCCGCGGGACATCATGAAGTCGCAGGCCCGGCCCTTGCCGTGCTCGCCGGGGTCGCCGGGGCGCAGGCAGCCCACGCCGTACTTCATGGGGAAGTTCTGCATGATCTCGGCGCGTACGGCGATCAGCCGCGGGGTCAGGCCCTCGGCGCCGCCGGGCTGCTGGAAGCCGTACTTGGCGAGCAGGCGCTCGATCTCGCGCCGCTTGCCCTGCAGCTCCTTGATCTTCTTCTTCATCTTGCTGATCTTGTCGTTGGCGTTGAGCTTGGCCTCTTTGGACTTCTCGATCAGCTTCTGGATGCTCCGGACACGCTCGGTGCGCTCACCGGCCATGTACGTCAGGTTCGCGGCCTGGCCGAGCGCGTGGATCGGGTCGACGTCCGTGGTGAAGAGCTGGACGCCGTCGAGCGGGCCGGTGATGTAGGTCTGCTGCGCGATGTTCGCCACGTCGGCCTTGGCCGCGGCCAGGCGCGCCGCCAGGTCGCCGGAGGTGTCGGTGGCGTTCTTGGCCTGGACCCTGATCTCCTCCAGGCTCTGGATCTGTCCGCGGTAGAGGTCGTTGAGCCTGCTCGCCTGTTTGGTGAGTCTGCGCAGCTCATCGATGTTGGGATCGGCCGACGCCGGACGCGGGAAGGGAAGCCCGAGCAGCCCGGCGAGGACGACGACGACCGTGACGAGCCGCCAGATCCTCACACCTGTCCCCTCCTCCCACAGACGGACCGAAACTATAGAAGATGATCTTGATTGCTGTCATCTGAACGGCCCAAGTGGCGCACCTTTGGCGAATTTCAGTGCGGTTTGTCGGAAATAAGGAGGACCTAAAAGATTGGGCCTTGTGGAGGGCTTGGTACCGGTCTGAGATGGCGGTCGAACTCGTCTCTGCGAAGGGGCAGACCGTGTCTCGATCCATGACCATCGCCGCAGCCGTGCTCCTCGGCCTGGGCTCCTCACTCGTCGCCGTGACCGCGGCGGCCTCGGTCGATCCGCTGCCGGCCGGCGACCGCATCGAGCTCTACCAGGTGGACAGCAGGCCGGGAACCGCGCAGTCACTCAGGGAGAAGGGCTTCGACGTCGTCCGGCACGAGACCGCCGGCGACAAGGAGCACGTCGAGCTGACCGCCGACCAGGCGGACCTGGCCGGACTGGCCAAGCTCGGCCTCCGGCCCGAGCCCGTACGCAACCCGCAGGGGCAGAGCAACCTCCAGGCCGCCAGGGCCCAGGCGGCCGGCGGCTACACCGTCTGGCGGTCGTACTCGCAGCAGGGCGGCATCGCCGACCAGCTCAAGGCGATCGCGAACGCCAACAGGGACATCGTCCAGCTCCGGTCCATCGGCAAGTCGCTCAAGGGGCAGGACATCCTCGCCGCCAAGGTCACGACGGGGGCCAGGCTGCTGCCCGACGGCGTCAAGCCCGCCACCCTCTACTCGGCCACCCAGCACGCCCGCGAGTGGATCGCCGCCGAGGTGGACCTGCGGCTGCTGAAGTACGTGGTGGCCAACAGGTCCGCGCTGCGCGACCTGCTGAACCGGACCGAGTTGTGGTTCGTACCGGTGGCCAACCCCGACGGCTACGACTTCACCTTCACCGAGGGCAACCGCCTGTGGCGCAAGAACCTGCGTGACAACGACGGCGACGGGAAGATCACCAACGCCGACGGCGTGGACCCGAACCGGAACTTCCCCACGAACTTCCGCTACGACGAGGAGGGCTCTTCGAGCATCCCGAGCAGCGAGACCTTCCGCGGCTCCGGCCCGGCCAGCGAGCCGGAGACCAGGGCCATGGACGGCCTGCTCAACCGCGTCCGGTTCGAGATGAACCTGAACTACCACTCCTTCGGCCCGCTGCTGCTCTACCCGAGCGGGTTCCAGATCGCCACGAAGACCGCGGACAACCCGATCTACGAGGCCCTGACCGGGAACGACGAGGCCCCGGCCGTGCCCGGGTTCGACCCCGACCTCGGCGCGGAGCTCTACACCACCAACGGCGACACCAACGACCACGCCCACGCCCGGTACGGCACCCTGTCCTGGACGCCGGAGCTCGACGAGGGCTGCGACGGCTGCGGGTTCGTCTTCCCCGACGACGAGGCCGCCGTACAGGCGGAGTTCGAGAAGAACCTGCCGTTCGCGCTCGACGTCGCCAGGTCCGCGCTGGACCCGGTCGAGCCGGTCAGCCACCTGGGCAACAGGACACCCGACTTCGTGCTCGACCCGTTCGAGGCCGGCTACGGCACCGACCAGGTCGTCCAGGTCACCGCCAAGCGGAAGCTCGGGCCCGTCCTGCTCAACTACCGGGTCAACGGCGGCCGGACGAGGATCGCGACGACCGGCGAGTGGAAGGGCGGCGAGCGGTACGGCAAGGGCTACGACCGCTATTACCACCGGATGCGCGGCAGGATCACCGGCACCCGGCCGGGCGACAAGGTCAAGGTGTGGTTCAGCGCGATCGGCGGGAAGAGCGGCGACTTCACCTACACCGTGCAGGACGACATCGGCGGCAAGGTGCTGGTCCTGGCCACCGAGGACGTCACCGGCCTCAGCCCGGCCCAGGACGCCACCCAGGCCAGGTACGCCGCCGACTACGTCAAGGCCCTCCAGGACGCCGGGTACACGACCGACGTGTACGACATGGACCGGATGGGCCGCAGGGCCCCACACCCGCTCGGCGTGCTCAGCCACTACAAGGCCGTGGTGTGGGAGACCGGCGACGACATCATCCCGAGATCCCTGGGCCAGGTCGCCGGGACAACGTCGAAGGGCGGCGTGGACACCGAACTCGCGGTGCGCGACTACCTGAACGAAGGCGGCAAGCTGCTGCACGCCGGCAAGTACCCGTCGTACGCGGCCAACAACAACGGCGCGTACTACTACGAGCCCGACCAGCCGGGACACCCCGAGTGCACGGTCCCGGACGACCCGCCGTGCATCCAGGTGTTCAACGACTTCCAGCAGTACTGGCTGGGCGCCTACGTCTTCTTCGACGACGCGGGCACCGACCAGGGAAGCGGGCAGCCGTTCGGCCTGAAGGGCAACGGCGGCCGGTTCGAGGGCTTCTCCGGCACGCTCCAGCCCGGCCACACCAACTCGTACGTGGCCACCTCGGCCATCCTGCCCCCGGAGCGGTTCCCGCTGTTCGCCTCCTCGGCCCAGGTCAAGTGGGAACGTCCGGGCGGTCCCTTCGACCCGCACACCGGCTCCTGGGACGTCTACAGCGGCATCGCCGACGTCTCGTGGAAGCGGCTGACCAGGACCGTCGACCTGACCGGCAGGAGCGCCGGCGACCTGTCGTTCTGGACGTCGTACGACACCGAGGCCGACTGGGACTTCCTGACGGTCGAGGCGCACACCGTCGGCGGCGACGACTGGACCACCCTCCCGGACGCCAACGGCCACACCACGCAGAGCACCGGCGAGAGCTGCAAGTCGGACAACAGCGGCGGCTGGCGGGTGATCCACCCCTTCACCCAGCGCTACCAGGGCCCGGCCTGCGAGCCGACCGGCTCCTCCGGCGCGTGGCACGCCGCCTCGGGCAACTCCGGCGGCTGGCAGCGGTGGAAGATCGACCTGACCCCGTACGCGGGCAAGCGGGTCGAGTTGTCGATCTCGTACGTCAGCGACTGGGCCAACCAGGGCGCGGGCGTCTTCCTCGACGACTTCGCGCTCACCCTGGACGGCGCGGCGGCCGATGAGACCTCCTTCGAGTCCGACCTCGGCGGCTGGGCCGTCGCGGCGCCGCCGGAGGGCTCGACCCCCTCGGTCAACAACTGGTTCCGCACCGACCAGGTCTTCGAGGAGGGCGGCGGCATCGTCACCGCGGACACCGTCTATCTGGGCTTCGGGCTGGAGAGCCTGACCGGCCAGGCCGCGCGTACGGACCTGGTCCGGCGGTCCATGCGGCACCTGCTGGGCGACCCCCGCTAGCGACGCCCCGAGGGGCGCGGCACACCGCTGCCGCGCCCCTCTTGCGTGTACGGACAGAACATGGTTCGGTCGCCTTGAGGCGTACCGACAACAAGCAAGCATTCGGTCAAGCAGGAGGCTCACGACATGCGCCAGCACGACAAGCTGTTCATCGGGGGCGAATGGGTGACCCCCGCGGGCACCGGGACCATCGACGTCATCTCCCCCCACACCGAGGAGGTCGTGGGCCGCGTCCCCGACGGCACGGCCGAGGACATGGAACGCGCGGTGGCCGCCGCCCGGCAGGCGTTCGACCACGGGCCGTGGCCGCGCATGACGTTCGCCGAGCGGGCCGCGGTGATCGAGCGGCTGGCCGGGATCTACAACGAGCGGCAGGGCGAGATGGCCGCGCTGATCACCGAGGAGATGGGCTCGCCGATCACCTTCTCCAACCTCGCGCAGGCGCCGCAGCCGCTCGGCATGCTCCAGTACTACGCCGGGCTGGGCAAGGAGTTCGCGCAGGAGGAGGAGCGTCCGGGGCTGTTCGGGCCGATCACCGTACGGCGCGAGCCGGTCGGCGTCGTCGCGGCCGTCGTCCCGTGGAACGTGCCCCAGTTCGTGACCATGACCAAGGTCGCGCCGGCGCTGCTGGCCGGGTGCACGATCGTGCTCAAGCCGGCGCCCGAGACGCCGCTGGACGCGTACCTGCTGGCCGAGTGGGCGGTCGAGGCCGGGCTCCCGGCGGGCGTGCTCAACATCGTGCCCGCCGGGCGCGAGGTGAGCGAGCACCTGATCTCGCACGCGGGCGTCGACAAGGTCGCCTTCACCGGCTCCACCGCCGCGGGCCGCCGCATCGCCGCCATCTGCGGCGAGCAGCTCAAGCGGGTCAGCCTGGAGCTCGGCGGCAAGTCGGCCGCGATCATCCTGGACGACGCCGACCTCCAGGCCAGCATGGGCTTCCTGTCCATGGCCACGCTGATGAACAACGGCCAGGCGTGCGTGGCCCAGACCCGCATCCTGGCCTCGCGCAGCCGGTACGACGAGGTCGTCGACGCCATCGCGGCCATGGTCAACTCCCAGCCCGTCGGCGACCCGGCCGACCCCGCGACCGGCATCGGCCCCCTGGTGGCCAAGCGCCAGCAGGAGCGCGTCGAGAGCTACATCAAGATCGGCATGGACGAGGGCGCCAAGGTCGTCGTCGGCGGCCTCGACCGTCCCCGCGACCGCGGCTGGTACGTCGCCCCCACCGTCTTCGCCAACGTCGGCAACGACATGCGCATCGCCCGCGAGGAGATCTTCGGCCCGGTCCTGACGGTGATCCCGTACGAGGACGAGGCCGACGCCCTCCGCATCGCCAACGACAGCGACTACGGCCTGGCCGGCACGGTCTGGACGGCCGACACCGAGCACGGCATGGACGTAGCCCGCCAGGTGCGCACCGGCACGTACGGCGTCAACTGCTTCATGCTGGAGTCGAACGCGCCCTTCGGCGGCTTCAAGTCCAGCGGCATCGGCCGCGAGCTCGGCCCCGAGGGCCTGAACGGCTACCTGGAGTACAAGACGATCGCCCGGCTCGGATAGAGGGCGGCGAAGAGGGGCCCCGCGGCGCGGCGGGGCCCCTCTGCCGGGCCCGGAAGGCACCCAGCGTGCCCCCGCGACGCTAGGTGCCGAATCCGCCGCCTACAGTGGGCGACCGCCCGACTACTGAAGTATGTCCCACGTCCACCGCCTGTGCGGTTTCCTTCCCCAGGGACTTGTCTCCCGGCGGATTCTTTCCATCCGCCTTAGGTAGACGCGTATTACTCACGAAAGGTTCGAGGCGATCCATTTACCGATACGCCGGATGAGTTCGGGGCTGGCGGCCGACTCGGCGTGCCCGTAGCCGGGCTCGATCCACAGTTCCTTGGGCTCGCGCGCCCCGGCGTAGAGCTGGTGGGCGTGCTCCAGCGGGAAGAAGGCGTCGGCGTCGCCGTGCACGATCAGCAGCGGCGCGGGCGAGACCAGGGCGGCGGCCTCGTGCGGCGGCATCGGGATCGGGTCCCACGGGCCCCCGGCGATCCTGGTGCGCTTGGCCACCTTGGCGGCGAACCTGCCGAACGGCCGCTCGATGGCCCAGTGCACCTGGCGCATGGGCCGCGTGCCCCGGTAGTACCAGCGGGCCGGGCCGCTGACCGCCGCGACCGCGTCCACGCCGCCGCGCAGCGCCGCGTGCCGTACGGCCACCGCCGCGCCCATGGAGAAGCCCACGACCGCGATCCGGCGGTAGCCGACCACCCGGGCATGCCGTACGGCGGCCTCCACGTCGAGGATCTCCAGGTCGCCCACGGTCGTCCGGCCCGCCGAGCGCCCGTGGCCGCGGAAGTCGAACGCGAGCACGCCGCCGTACCCGCTGAGCACGTGCGCGATGCGGCGGGCGGTGCGCTCGCGCCACGATCCGGTGAAGCCGTGCGCCATCACGATCCCGACGTCGCCGGCGGCCGAGGGGGTGTGGGCGGCGTCGATGCGGAGACCGTCCTCGGTCCTGAGCATCACCGGGAAATTGGGCGCGAAAGGCATGAATACCAGCTTAAGTGGGGTCAGATTCGAGACCGTGCTCGGTGGCCCACACCGCGATCTGGGCACGGGAGGCGAAGCCCAGCTTCTCCATGATGTTGGCGACGTGCCGGGCCACCGTGGCCGGGCTGATCACCAGCCTCAGGGCGATGGCCCGGTTGCTCAGCCCGTGCGTGAGCAGCGCGGCGATCTCCACCTCCCGCCCGGTCAGCCCGCCGTGCCGCACCCCCGGCAGCGGCCCGGTCGTGCACGACGGGACGTCCTGGTCGCGGTCGAGCACCCGCCCGGCCACCTCCTCGGGCGACTGCCGCGCCCCCTTGGCCCACAACGACGCCGCCCGGCCCTCGCCGAGCCCGCCCCTGGCCAGCGCGAGGATCTGCTGGATCCGGCCCGGGACACCGTACTGGCCGATGGCCTCGCGCAGCGCGGTCGCGGCGGCGGCGGCCAGCACCGCGCCCTCCAGGTCGCCCTGCTCGGCCGCCAGGGCCGACACGGCCATGAGCGCGCGCACCACGCCCCTGCGCTGGCCGGTCCGCGTGCTCAGCGCCAGGCTCTCGGCCAGGTGCCGCCGGGCGGCCGGGTAGTCGTGCATCCTGGCCGCCACCCTGCCCAGCTTGGCCTGGCAGCGGGCCAGCTCGACCCGGTTTCCCATGTCCTCCAGCAGGGGCAGGGCCGAGCTGTGGCAGGTCATGGCGGCCTCCAGGTCGCCGGCCGCCTCGGCCACCGCGCCGAGATGGGTCAGCGCCCTGGCCAGCGTCCAGTGGTGGCCGGCCTCCCTGGCCAGGGCCAGCGCCTCCTCGCCGCGCCGCCCGGCCTGGCGGAGCTGGCCGCGGAAGAGCGCCAGGTTGAGCTGGGCGACGCGGACCGTGGCCAGGTTGAACGGGTCGTCGTGCGCGGTGGCCGCCGCCTCCAGCTCCTCCAGGTAACGCAGCGCCTTCTCGCTCTGGCCGGTACGGAAGAACACGGCCAGCGCCACGCTGTAGGTGACCCCCAGCCAATGGGTGTACGGATGCCTCTTCTGCTCCTCGATCCCCTGCACGACCAGCTCCTCGGCGCGGGCCAGCTCGTCGCAGATCTCCAGCCCGTACGCCAGCCCGCCCTTGGCCACGGCGACGACGTCCGAGGGCACCCGTGACAGGTCGAGGGCGAGCAGCCGCTCGTGCCAGCCGACGGTCTCGCCCAGCTCACCGCGTACGGCCAGGATCGCCAGGGCGGCGCGGGCCAGGCGCAGCCCGAGCACCGGGTCGGCCGACTCGACCGCCCGGTCGACCGCGGCCCGGCAGTCGTCCAGCAGCGCGCGGCCCCTGGTGAAGTGGGGGACGCGGGCGGCCCAGGGCAGGCGCGGGTGGAGCGCGCCGGCCTCGTAGCAGTGCTCCATCTCCTCGCAGACCACCCGCAGGTGCCGGTCGCGCAGCCGCGCGGACTCGCCGGCCTCGGCCAGCCGCTCGGCGGCGTACTGCCTGATGGTCTCCAGGAGGCGGTAGCGCCCGTCGAGGTGCAGCACCAGGGACTTGTCCACCAGGCCGCTGAGCAGGTCGAGCAGTTCGGCCCTGCGCACGATGCCGCCGTCGGCGCACACCCGCTCGGCCAGGGCCAGGTCGAACAGCCCGGCGAAGACCGACAACCGGCGCAGCAGCACACGTTCCTTGGGCCGCAGCAGGTCGTGGCTCCACTCGACGGTGGCGAGCAGGGTGCGCTGACGCGCGGGCGCGGTACGGTCGCCCCTGGTCAGCAGGGTGAACCGGTCGCCGATGCGGTCGGCGATGCGCCCGGGGCTGAGCAGGCTCGTACGCGCCGCCGCCAGCTCCAGCGCGAGCGGCAGGCCGTCGAGCGCCCGGCACAGGCGGACGACGTCGTCCATGCTGCCGGTCACCGAGCGGGCCCCCGCCGCCAGCGCCCGTTCCACGAACAGCGACACGGACTCGGCGTCGGGACGGTGGTCGTCGGGCAGTTCGAGCGGCGGCACCCGCCAGACCAGCTCGCCCGGGATGTGCAGCGGCTCCCGGCTGGTGAGCAGGAAACGCAGCTCGGGGCAGTCGGCGATCAGGCCGGCGACCAGCTCGGCGCAGCGGTCGACCAGGTGTTCGCAGTTGTCGAGCACGATCAGCGCCCTGGCCTCGCGCAGCCGTACGCGCAGGCCGTCGAGCAGCCGCGCGGGCGTCTCGTCGCGTACGCCGAGCACCCCGGCCATCTCGCTGACGATCAGCGCGGGGTCGGCGAGGCGGGCCAGTTCGACCAGCCACACGCCGTCGGCGAAGCCCGGCGCGGCCCTGGCCGCCACCCGCAGCGACAGGCGGGTCTTGCCGATGCCGCCGACGCCGCTGAGCGTGATCACCCGTTCCTCGTGGACCAGAGCGCTCAGCTCGGTCACGTCGCGGGCCCGGCCGACGAAACGGTTGGGCTCTGCGGGCAGGTTGTGCGTAAGTGGCGGAGTCATGTCGGTGCCCAGGGTCAGCGGAGGATCACATTTCCGCTAGTCTCCACTGCCGGCCGGCCCGGCGCGGTCACTTTCCGTTGACTGTTCATGACTCTTCGGATACGGATGTCGTCCGCTCAGGTCGGCGACGCTCATCACGATCCGCACCCGCGACTCCTCGGCGGCCTCCAGCGCCGCCGGCACGTCGGAGATCATCACCCGCGCGCCGCTGGCCCTGATGCGCTCGCCGAGCCCGGCGCGGTCGAGGTCGACGGGCACCGGCCACACGACGCCGCCCGCGGCGATCACCGCGTCGGCCGCCACCAGCAGGTCGGGCCCGACCGGCAGGCAGACGAGCACCGTGTCGCCGGCGCGCACGCCTCTGCGCCGCAACTGGACGGTCGCCACCGCCGACCGTTCGTTCAGTTGCTTCTCGGTGAGCTTCAGGCCCGTGCCGAAGTCCACCATGACGATGTGCTCATCCATGACGCCCACGGTAGGGATGGGGGCACGTACGTACATGGGGCGGAATATGCAGATCCTTATGCAGATGCGCCGGGCTGCTCGGCGGCCCACACCGCGATCTGCGCGCGGGAGGTGTACCCCAGCTTCTCCATGATGTTGGCGATGTGCCGGGCGACCGTCGCGGGGCTGATCACCAGTTCCTCGGCGATGGCCCGGTTGGACAGGCCGCGGGTGAGCAGGCCCGCGATCTCCAGCTCGCGGGCGGTCAGCAGCGAGTGCCGTACGGGCTCGGCCGGGGGCGGCGGCGCGGACCGCTCCCCCTCCAGCACCTGGCGGGCGGCGTCGTAGGGGCTCATCGCCCGGCCGCGGGACCACAACGAGGTGGCACGGCCCTCGCCGAGCTTGGCGCGGGCGCGCGAGAGCAGTTCCTCGATCCTGGTCGTGACCGACTGCTGACCGATCGACTCGCGCAACGTGGCCGCGGCCGCGGCGGCCAGCACCGCGCCGTCGAGGTCGCCCTCGTGCTCGGCCAGCACCGACAGGCCCACCAGGCACCGGGCCACGCCCTGCCGCTGGCCGGTCTGGCGGCCCAGCGCGAGGCTCTCGGCCAGCCGTTCCCTGGCGGCGTCGAACTCGCCCAGCATGGCCGCGACCCGCCCGGCCCTGGCCAGGCAGCGTGCCAGCTCCGAATCGCTGCGCAGCTCGCGCAGCCACGGGACGGCCAGCTCGTACTGGGACCTGGCGGTCTCCAGGTCGCCGCGGGCCTCGGCCACCGCGCCGAGCTGGGCGGCCATCCTGGCCATGAGCCAGCGGTGGCCGTGCTCGCACGCCCGGGCCAGGGCCTCGTCGCCGAGCCGCTGGGCCTCGCGCAACCGGCCCCTGGTCAGCGCCACCGCCGACAACCCGGCCAGCCCCGCCGCCTGGTTCCAGGCGTCGCCCGACTCGTCGGCGTCGGCCAGGCCGCGCTCGGCGTGGTGCAGCGCCTCGTCGGCGCGGCCCATGCGCAGCAGCACGATGACCATGAGGCTGTGCATGACGCGGCGGGTGAACGCGTTGCCCTCGCCCAGGCCCGCCAGGCTCTCCTTGGCCACCTCCAGCGAGCGGCCGAGCTCGTCGCGGGCCTCCAGCCCGTAGGCGAGGTACGCCTTGGCCTGCGCGATCTGCTCGTCGGGAACGAGTTCGAGGTCGAGCGAGAGCAGCCGCTCGATCCAGCCGACGATCTCGGTCAGGTTGCCGGCGATCGGCAGCAGGGCGGTGCTGGCGGCGCACAGGCGCAGGCCGAGCTGCACGTTGCCGGACCCGGCGGCCCAGTCGAGGGCGGCCCGCTGGTCGTCGAGCAGCCGTTTGCTCGCCATCAGGCACTCCAGCCGCTCCGGCCAGGGCACGCCGGGCCGTACCGTCTCGGCCGCGAAATGGCGTTCCTGAAGGTCGCACAGGACGGTGAGGTGCCGCTCGCGCAGGACCTCGCGCTCGCCGGCCCGCTCCAGCCGCTTCATCGCGTACCGCTTGATCGTCTCCAGCATCCGGTAGCGCCTGCGTTCCTCGTCGCACAGCACGAGGGACTTGTCGACCAGGCCGCCGAGGAGGTCGACGATCTCGGCCCTCATGATGGGACGTCCGGCGCAGACCTGCTCGGCGAGATCGAGGTCGAAGTCGCGGGCGAAGACCGACAACCGGCGCAGCAGCACCTGCTCCTTGGCCGACAGCAGGTCGTAGCTCCACTCGACGGTGGCCAGCAGCGTGCGCTGCCGCGCCGGAGCCGTACGGCCGCCGGTCGTCAGCAGGGAGAATCGGTCGTCGAGCCGGTCGGCGATCTGCCCGGGACTGAGCAGGCTCGTACGCGCCGCCGCCAGCTCCAGCGCCAGGGGCAGCCCGTCGAGCGCCTGGCACAGGCGGACGACGGCGGGCAGGCTGCCGTCCCCCAGCCTGGTGCCGGCCGCGGCGGCGCGGTCCATGAACAGCTGCACCGACTCGGCGTCGGCGTAGCCCATCTCGGGCAGGTCGAGCGGCGGCACCCGCCAGATCAGCTCGCTCGCGATGCGCAGCGGCTCGCGGCTGGTGGCCAGGATGCTCAGCCGGGGACAGCAGGCGATCAGCTCGGCGGCCAGCTCGGCGCAGCCGTCGACCAGGTGCTCGCAGTTGTCGAGCAGCAGCAGGCAGCGCAGGTCGCGCAGCCTGGCGGTGACGGTGTCGAGCAGCGGCCGGCCGCTCTCCTCGCGCACCCGCAGCACGCGGGCGATCTCCTGGACGATCTGCTCGGGACGGCCGACCCTGGCCAGCTCGACCAGCCAGACCCCGCCGGGATAGGCGCCCACCAGCCCGGCGGCCACCCGCAAGGCCAGCCGGGTCTTGCCGATGCCGCCCACGCCGCACAGCGTGACCACGCGCGTCTCGCCGAACAGCCCGCGCAGGTCGTCGAGGTCGCGTTCGCGGCCCACGAACCGATTGGGCTCTGCCGGAAGATTGTGCCGGGGAGACTCTGGCATGTGTTCACCCTGCGTTGCCGAAGGATCACACTCTCCCACAGAGTCGTGCTTTTCACAGGCCAAGCGAGCTGACGATCGCCCTTTCGTCCACAACGCGCAGAATGGGGTCGCCCAGCAGCCGCCTGGCCACGTCGTACGGCGCCACGACCATCGTGGCCCTGCGTTCGGCGGCCAGCACGCGGCAGCCGATGACGGTCGGCTCGTTGGCCGCGATCACCACGTGGGCGCCCGACATCAGGGCCAGGTCGAGCACCCGTAGCCCTTTGACCAGGTCGCCGGCCGCGTTGACGACGACGTCGTCCTTGCCGATCACCAGCCGGGCGGCCAGGTTGCGCAGGTCGGCGGCCAGCTCGTCGTGGTCGAGGACGCGCCCGGCGCCCAGCGCCAGCGCCGCCCCCGCCAGCGGGCCGAACTCCAGCGGGCTCGCGTTGAGCAGCCCGGCGAACGGGAACGCGCCCGGTGTGGGACGGAAGGCGTAGACCCGGTCCGCGGCGGCCACGTCGGCGTCGTGACGGCCCAGGGTGATCATCATGCGGGCCGGGCCGGCACCTCTCAGCACGGCGATCCCGCCCGCCCAGGCCACCGCGTGGACCGCCACCGGCAGCGCCGCGCCGAGCGGGAGGTCGATGAGGACGCGGTCGCCGGCCGTCAGCCCGTCGCGGCGCAGCCCGGCCGCCGCGCGGGTGACCCGCCTGGCGAACTGCGCGTACGACAGCACCTCGCCGGTCCTGACGTCGCTCACCGCCGGCTGGTCGCCCTTGCTCGGTGCCGAGCCCATAACCAGCTCTGTCCACGTCATGACGACAATGTAGGGATCGGGACGGCTCCTGCCATGCACACAAATGTGCAACCTGCTATGTACGTCCCGGCTCGCGCCCGTACAGCTTCGTCACGCATGCGGGAATCAGACGCGCGGGCCCACGCGTTCCACCCTTAGAGCGCTGTCGTTCGTGCCCGTCCCCGGCAGTGCGATGCCTCTCGGCAACGACGAGGACGCCTGGGCTTACGCCCTCGGTCACCTTGTCCCGCTCTTGCCACGAGAGGGGATCAACTAGACTTGGTGGGTCGCGACTTCGCGCGGCCGCCCCCACGACACAGAGCGAGAAGTCATCATGCCTTTGAACAGCCGCGACGACCTGCGGAACATCGCGATCATCGCGCACGTCGACCATGGCAAGACCACATTGGTCGACGCCATGCTCTGGCAGTCCGGGGCCTTCCGCGCGAACCAGGACGTCGACGACCGGGTCATGGACTCCAACGACCTGGAGCGCGAGAAGGGCATCACCATTCTCGCCAAGAACACCGCCGTCCAGCACGGCGGCATGACCCTGAACATCATCGACACCCCCGGCCACGCCGACTTCGGCGGCGAGGTCGAGCGTGGGCTTTCCATGGTCGACGGTGTGGTGCTGCTGGTCGACGCCTCCGAGGGCCCGCTGCCGCAGACCCGGTTCGTGCTGCGCAAGGCCTTCGCCGCCAAGATGCCGGTCATCCTGTGCATCAACAAGGTCGACCGCCCCGACGCCCGTATCAAGGAGGTCGTCGACGAGGTCTACGAGCTGTTCATGGACCTCGACGCCACCGAGGAGCAGATCGACTTCCCGATCGTCTACGCCTCGGCCAAGGCCGGTCGCGCCTCCCTGAACCGTCCCGAGGACGGCGGCATGCCCGACTCGGAGGACCTCGAGCCGCTGTTCGACATCATCAAGTCGACGATCCCGGCTCCCACGTACGACCCCAACGCGCCGCTCCAGGCGCACGTCACCAACCTCGACGCCTCCTCCTACCTGGGCCGCATCGCGCTGTGCCGGATCCACCAGGGCGTCATGCACAAGGGCCAGCAGGTGGCCTGGTGCCGCACCGACGGCACGATCCAGAAGGTGAAGATCACCGAGCTGCTGATGACGGAGGCGCTGGAGCGCAAGCCCGCCGAGCAGGCCGGCCCCGGCGACATCATCGCGATCGCGGGCATCCCCGAGATCATGATCGGCGAGACGCTGGCCGACCCCGAGGACCCGCGCCCGCTGCCGCTGATCACCGTCGACGAGCCCGCGATCTCGATGACGATCGGCACCAACACCTCGCCGCTGGTCGGCAAGGTGAAGGGCTCGAAGGTCACGGCCCGCATGGTCAAGGACCGGCTCGACAAGGAGCTGGTCGGCAACGTGTCGCTGCGCGTGCTGCCCACCGACCGTCCCGACGCCTGGGAGGTGCAGGGCCGCGGCGAGCTGGCGCTGGCCATCCTCGTCGAGCAGATGCGCCGTGAGGGTTACGAGCTGACCGTGGGCAAGCCGCAGGTGGTCACCAAGACCATCGACGGCAAGGTGCACGAGCCGGTCGAGCGCCTGACGGTCGACTGCCCCGAGGACTACCTCGGCGCGGTCACCCAGCTCCTGGCGGTGCGCAAGGGCCGCATGGAGCACATGACCAACCACGGCACCGGCTGGATCCGCATGGAGTTCGTGGTCCCGGCCCGCGGCCTGATCGGCTTCCGCACCGAGTTCCTGACCGAGACCCGCGGCACCGGCCTGGTCCACCACGTGTTCGACTCCTATGAGCCGTGGTTCGGCGAGCTGCGCACCCGCAACAACGGCTCGCTCGTGGCCGACCGGTCGGGCCCGGTGACCGCGTTCGCCATGCTCAACCTCCAGGAGCGCGGCGTGCTGTTCGTCTCGCCGACCACCGCGGTCTACGAGGGCATGATCATCGGTGAGAACTCGCGTTCCGATGACATGGACGTGAACATCACCAAGGAGAAGAAGCTCACCAACATGCGCTCGTCCACGAGCGAGGAGACCGAGAAGGTCATCCCGCCGCGCACGCTGTCGCTGGAGCAGGCGCTGGAGTTCATCCGCGAGGACGAGTGCGTGGAGATCACGCCCGACGCGGTCCGCATCCGCAAGGTCGTGCTCGACGCCGCCACCCGGGGCCGCGCCGCGGCCCGCGCCAAGCGCGCCTGATTCGTTCTCCGCTCGTTCGGAACCGCGTGTCACTTTTCCGGTGGCACGCGGTTTTCGTGTCAGGGGAGTCTGTCAACGATGGCCCTGCGCACGTGCGATGGAACGTTTCTCCCGTGCCGCGCTGTAAAGAAGGGCTGTTATGGGAGCAGCTGTAATGACACCGTGACCCTACGCCATAGAACATTTCGGCGGTCAAGAGAATCATCCCCATTGTGGGTAAGCTCCGGATGGCAATCTCATTCGGGCTGGCTCTGGTGTCGTTCGGGGCGATTGTTTGGTGCACCATCGCAGCCAGACCCGTGACCGGGTCCGAGAGACCCAAGAGCACCGTCGTGACCAACCCGTGGGCGGCCGCCGCCGCCCGCGCCGATCCCGCCGTCGGCTGGGCCCGTACGGCCACCACCGAGGTCTCGCTCACCCGGGCGCGCACCGCCGATCTCGGCGCCGTGCCCAAGGGGCGCATCGATCCCCGGCAGCGCCAGGTCAGGATCACCGTCAGACATCGGCTGGGCATGCGTCCCGACGATCCGCTGGCCGAGGCGCTGCGCCAGGGCGGCGGCTTCCCCGGCACGCTCCAGCAGGCGACCGACTCCGGGTTCGGCGCGCTGAAGGTGGACGGCCAGAGCCTGGCGCCCACCACCCGGCTCGCGCCGGTCGTCGTCTCCTCGCCGAAGCAGGTCACGGCCGAGTTCACGGTGACGCTGCTGCGCCAGGTCAAGATCGAGGAACTGCTGCGGTTCGACTTCACCGCGCCGACCGCGTTCCCGCTGATCGTCGTGGTCCGTACGGTCACCGTGCTGCCCGGCGAGTGGGCCGTGCTGCGCGTCGAGGGCATCCAGCCGGAGCGGCAGGAGAGCGAG
Organism: Nonomuraea spiralis; assembly: GCF_014648435.1. Taxonomy (GTDB): domain Bacteria; phylum Actinomycetota; class Actinomycetes; order Streptosporangiales; family Streptosporangiaceae; genus Nonomuraea; species Nonomuraea spiralis. The sequence continues at coordinate 294,596 of NZ_BMRC01000003.1, read as the reverse complement.
CTGATGCGGTTCTCCGTCGGCGCCTACCCGGTGAGCATGACGCTGGCGCCCGACTCCTACGGGTTCCCGGACGTGGCCGAGGAGGACGACTTCTCGTGGGCCACCGCGCTCGGCGTGCTCACGGCGTGCGCGCTGGCGGTGTTCCTGGTGCGCTCGCTCGGCCTGCGGTGGTGGCAGCGGGTGCCCAACAGGGAGCTGGTCATCGCCCTGGCCATCGCCGCGCCGGCCCTGCTGATCCCGCTGGTCGCCGAGGAGTGGTCGCCGGTCGCGTACGTGATCCTGTTCGTCGCGGTGCCGGTGATGGCGGTGCGGCACGCCGGACGGGTGTTGCCCACCAGCCCGCCGTGGACCGTCCGCGACCTGCTCACGGTGACCGGGCTCGGCGTACTGGTCGGGATCGGCATGCTGAGCTGGTCGTGGCTGCACGGCCAGCTCCCCGGACGCACGCTGCTGACCGGGGCCGCGATCGCGGCCCTGTCGGCGGCGGGCGCGGCGATCGGCTTCAGCCTCGACCTCGGGGTCAGGCCGGTGGTCGTCCGGCTGGCCGCGTTGTGGGCCGAGGCCGCGATCGGGCTGCTGGCCCTGGCCCTGTGGTCGCGGGCGCTGCTGAGCGGCGTCTACCCGCCCGACAGCGTGCGCCTGGTGCTGGCGCTGAGCTGGGCGATGATCCCGGTCGCGGCGGTCGCCGTGGCGACCAGGCGGTGGAGCCGCGGCGCGGTCGTGGGCGCGGTGGTGGTGAGCCTGCTCGTGCAGGGCTGGCCGACGGAGTGGCTGGACGCCGGGTCGTGGAGCCTGGCCGTGCCCCGCGCGGTCGTGCCGACGATCGGGACCCTGCCGCTCGACCCGCTGGTCCGCGGGGTGCTCGGGCTGCTGCTGCTCGGGTTCGTGATGCTGGTGCTGCGGCTCTGGCGGCTGGGTTGCCAGGTGTCGGCCGTGCGCAACCCGGCGGCCGAGTCGACGATGATCGTGGTGCTGATGGTGCTCTACATCACGCCCGGCGGCAGCACGACGCTGGCCGACATCGACGTGCCGCTGCCGTTGCTGGCGATCACCTCGATCGTGGCCTGGGTGACCGCCCGCTGGCTGCTCACCGGGCCGCGTACGGTCGTCGTCGAGCCGGACACGCAGGAGGAGCACCGGCAGTTCATCAGGGCCGCCCTGCACAAACGCCTGCTGCTCCTCGCCGAGCAGGAGTTGTACCGCACGGGACGGACCAGGCTGGGCGCGGACATGTCGATGGAGGAGTTCGACCAGCGGCGGCGGGCTCTGGAGTCGGCGCTGCGCGAGCACGGACGGCACCCCGAGACCGCCTTCGCCACGGCGGCGGGCTGCACGCCGTGGCACAACGGCCTGTCGGCCTTCACCGTCAGCCTGCTGCTGAGCCTGCCCTTCGCGCTGGTCTTCGGCTGGCCGGAGGGCGCGGACCTGACCGGTTTCCTCTTCGACGGCCGCTACCTGCTCACCCTGCCCGCGTTCGGCTTCCTGTTCGGCTACTTCTACCCGCGGGTACGCGGCACCCAGCCGATGACCAAGGCGCTGCACCTGGCCGCCGCGGCCCTGCTGACCAGCCTGGCCGGGTATCTGTCGACGCTGGTCGAACCGGATATCGGGGCCTTCGACAAGGCGCAGGTCGTGGCGATCGTGGTGGGACAGGTGATGATGGTCTGCGTCGGGCTCGGGCTGTTCTGGGAGTGGCGGATCATGCACCTGGCCGACGAGCCGTGGGCCCGGGTGCGCAACCTGCGCAGCGTACGCAGCCTGGCCGCGCCGGCGCTGGCCCTCGTGCTGGCCGCGGGCACGACGGCGGCCAGCTCGGTGGCCGGGCAGACGGTCGACCGCATCCTGAAGGGGGACCAGGTCACGACGGGCCAGCGATGAGCCTCACCGGCGCGGCAGCTCGCTGCCCCTGACGTGCGCGCACTGCCATTCGACCAGCGCCGCGCAGTCGCGCCAGACCCGCTCGACGCGCTCGCGCACCTCTGCCGTGTGCACCCACGGCTCAGGCTCGTGACGCACGCCGGCGAACAGCGACTTGTGGCGCAGCAGCTCGATGCGCGGATGGTCCTCGCCGAAACCGCGCGGCTTGGTCTTCAGGCACTCGCCGCCGATCGTGTATCCGGCGTCGGCGAGCTTGGCGACGATCGACTCCAGCGGCTTGCCGGTCAGGTCCTCGTCCACCGCCGCGCGGTAGCGGGCGACCTGGTCGGGGGCCTGGGTGTAGCGGCCGCCGGCGGCGTACAGGCCGGCCGCGCTGATCTCGACGTAGAAGCCGATGCCGGGCATCAGGTCGACGAAGGCGCCCTGATGCGTCTTGTACGGCGTCTTGTCCTTGGAGAAGCGCACGTCGCGGTAGGGCCGGAAGAGCTGGGCCGGGCCGAACTCGGCCGCCAGCTCGTCGGTGAGCTCCGTCATGGGCGCGCGGACGGCGTCCTCGTACAGGTGCTTGTTGCGGGTGAAGTAGGTCTTGGAATTGTCCGCCTCAAGGCCCTCGTAGAAGATGAACGCCTCGTCGGGGAAGCCGGTGAAACCCATGGCCCAAGAGTGCCATGCCGCTCATCGTGCGGTGTACGTGCGGCCCGGCGCGGGGGTGCGGCCGTACAGCTCCGAGACGGTCACGAACGTGAAGCCCTTCCTGGAGAGCGTGTCGAGCACCTTCGGCACGGCCTCGACCGTCGTGGGGTGGATGTCGTGCATGAGCACGATCGACCCGGCCTTGGCGGTGGCGGCGGCCCTGACCACGGCCTCGGGCCTGCGGTGCAGCCAGTCGAGGGTGTCGACGTCCCACAGGATCTGGGCCAGGCCCTCGCGGCGGGTCTCGGCGGCGACACGGTCGTCGGTGCTGCCGTACGGCGGGCGCATCATCCGCATCCGGACCCCGGTCAGCCGGCGGACCAGCTCTTCGGTCTGGCCCAGTTCGTGCCGCACTCCCTCGGGCGACAGGCCGGTCAGCGCCGGGTGGGACCAGGAGTGGTTGCCGATCTCGTGGCCCTCGTCCACGATCCGGCGGGTGAAGCGCGCGCCCGGGTCGGCGGCCACCATCTGCCCCAGCACGAAGAACGTGGCCCTGACCTCGCGTTTGTGCAGCAGGTCGAGCAGCTTGCCGGTGTAGGGGCCCGGACCGTCGTCGAAGGTCAGGGCCACACACTTGATCCTGCCGCAGTCGTACCTGCGGCGGCGCGGCCAGTCGGCCTGCTGCGCCACCAGCCGTTTGGCCAGGGTCTCGGCGCTGACCCGGGGCCGGACCACGGCGGCCTGCCGGCGTGGCACCGGTTGCGCGGCGCAGCCCGCCAGAACGAACAGAACGATCGGCAAAGCCCAAATGCGCATGTTTTCCCCCGAAACACCGCACGCGGGGGCCTTACGGATAGTCCTGGACCGGTCTCCCCCGTAGTTCCCTGGCCAGGTCGTCCCACCAGGGTGGGATGTCCGCGTGCAGCTCCTTGTAACGGCGCGCCACACGCATGGCACATCCAACCGGATCCGTACCCAGATGACGACGTTTAACCGGACCTTCCTGCCAACGGTAAAAACCATCCCGGTAGTGCACGACGAGACCGATCCAGACCGAGATGGTCGCTCCGTCGCCCACCTCGTACGCGCTGGTGACGCCCAGCCCGTGCAGCTCCGCCTGGAGTTTCTCCGCCGCCGCGCGGGCTTCGGTCACACGCCACCCCCTGCCGACGTTTCCGTACACAAACGATGTACCCAGCAACGGGCATCAGCCGTCCAAGACATGGAGTAATCATGAAACTCCGGGGGGTCATCCGCAGGCCGTTCGACGTTATTGGTCCGGCGCCTCGCGCGGCTCGGCGACCACCATCACCAGCCGGAGCTCCCGCTCGCCCGCGTTGGCGTAACGATGCGGGCGGTCGGCCGTGAACAACACGGCCGACTCCGCGCCGATCACGTGGCTCCTGCCGTGGACGCTGAGCGTCAGCTCGCCCTCCAGCACGGTCAGCATCTCGCGGGTGCCCGGCGGATGGGCGTCACCGTCGTGGTGCTGCCCGGGGCCGAGCCGCCAGTCCCACAACTCCAGGATCATCGGCGAGTCCGCGCCGACCAGCAGCTTGGCCTGTACGCCGCCCTGGTCGAAGGTGACCACGTCGCTCTTGTCCACGACGCGGACCATGGGCACGTCGGAGACCTCCACCAGCCGGGCCACGGTGACGCCGAGCGCGGAGGCGATCCGGGTGAGGGTGGACACGCTGGGGTTCGTCCGCCCCTGCTCGACCTGGACGAGCATGCCCCTGCTCACCCCCGACCTGGCGGCCAGCGCGTCGAGCGTGAGGCCGCGGTGGGAGCGCTGGGCGCGCACGTTGTTCGCGATGGCCCGCGTGATGGTCTCCGGATCTTCCATGCGGTGCAGTGTAGTGAATGGGTTGTGCATTCTGTTGCACCCTATATGTTGTACTAACAGTGCATTCTGTTGAACCAAAGGAGGCGACGTGACCGCGGTGATCCTCGCGACCGCCTGCGCGGTGGTCTACGGCACGGCCGACTTCTTCGGCGGCCTGGCCACCAAGCGTTCGCAGGTGCTCTCGGTCGTCGCCCTCTCCCAGATCGCGGGCCTGGCGCTGATCCTCGTGCTGCTGCCCGTCCTGCCGGGCGTGCTCGGCGGCGCGGCCCTGTTCTGGGGGCTGCTGGCCGGCCTGTCGGGCGCGGCGGGGCTGGCGCTGTTCTACCGCGCGCTGGCCACGGGCGTGATGTCCGTGGTCGCGCCCACGACCGCGGCCACCTCCGCGGCGCTGCCCGTCCTGTACGGCCTGGCCACCGGCGAGCGCCCGCACTTCTGGGCCCTGGCCGGGGTCGTGCTGGCGCTCGGCTCGATCCTGCTGATCAGCCAGGACAACTCGGGCGGCGCGGGCGGCTCGTTCGGGTCGGTGCTGGTCTCCCTGGCCGCGGGGGCCGGTTTCGGCGGGTTCTTCATCCTGCTGGCGTTGGCGCCGTCCGAGGCGGGCCTGTGGCCGCTGGTCGGCGCCCGGCTGTCGTCGGTGACCGTCGTGGCCCTGCTCGCCCTGCTCACGCGCCGCTCGCTGCGGCCCGGCCCGGGGTCGCTGCACATCATCGTGGCGGCCGGCGCGCTCGACATGGCGGCGAACGTGCTCTTCCTCCTGGCCCAGCGGCAGGGCCTGCTGAGCCTGGTCGCCGTACTGGTCTCGCTCTACCCCGCCAGCACCCTGCTGCTGGCCCGGCAGGTGCTCGGCGAACGCCTGCGCGCCGTCCAGGTGGCCGGGGTGGCCTGCGCGCTCGGAGCGGTCACTTTGATAGCCGTTGCACAGCCCGGCTAGCCCTTGCTACGTTTCGGCCGTGCGCCGTGAGCGGGCACAGTCGCTGAAGCACGTCGCGGTACCGTACGACTCGGATCGGGCCTTCCTCGACCTCGTCGTGCCGCGCGTGCGCGCCGCGCTGGACGAAGACCGGCGCGTGCTGGCGATCAACCGTCCCAGCCGCCTGGCGCTGCTGGCCGAGGCCCTCGGCGGCGACGCGCGCCGCATCGACAGCCGCCCCTCCAGCGCCTGGTACGGCCACCCCCACCGGATGCTGGCCGCCTACCACGAGTACACCCGCGGCAGGCCCACGCTCGTCGTCGGCGAACCCGTCTGGACCGGCCTGAGCGAGCCGCGCGTCCAGGACCTCATCCGCTACGACTCGGTCATCAACGCCGCCCTCGCCGCGGCCCCCCTTGTCATGATGTGCCTGTACGACCAGCGCCACGTCCCCGAGCCCGTACGCGAGCTGACCCCCGTGGTCCACCCCCTGCTGCTGGGGGCCGGGGGCGAGACCGCGAGCAGCCTCTTCGTCGAACCCCACGACCTGGTGCTCGACGGCGACCACGCGCCGTTCCCCGAGCCGGGCCCGGGGGCCCACACCGTGCGCTTCACCGCCCGCGAGCTCAAACGCCTGCGCCAGACCGTCGGCGACTACGCCAGGACGGCCGGCATGGACCGCAACCTCATCAGCTCGCTGGTGCTGGGCGTCTCCGAGGTCGCCGCGAACTCCATAGAGCACGGCGCGGGCTTCGGCACGATCACGATGTGGGTGGAGGACCGCGAGCTGGTCTGCGAGATCGCCGATCCCGGCGGCGCCCTCGACGACCCCCTGCCGGGCTACATACCACCGGAGCCCGAGTCCCCACGGGGATACGGGCTCTGGATCAGCAGGCAGCTCTGCGACCGGGTACGGCTGCGCCACGAAGGCGGCGTGTCCCGCGTCCGCCTCCACCTGTCCCTGGACTCGGCGACGGCCTTCTAAGGCCGTCAGGCCGCGGCGCGCGGGGCAGGAAGGCGTACGGCGCCCTCCTCGCGCGCGTAGTCCTCCAGCATGCCGCGGAGCTGGCGGCGGCCGCGGTGGAGGCGGGACATCACGGTGCCGATGGGCGTCCCCATGCGCTCGGCGATCTCCTTGTACGCGAAGCCCTCGACGTCGGCCAGGTAGACGGCCACGCGGAAGTCCTCGGGCAGGGAACGCAGGGCGTTCATCACGACGCTGTCGGGCAGCCGGTCGAGCGCCTCGGTCTCGGCCGAACGCAAGCCCGTGGAGCTGTGGGACTCGGCGGCGTGGAGCTGCCAGTCCTCGATGTCCTCGGCGGCCGACAACTTCGGCGAGCGCTGCTTCTTGCGGTAGTCGTTGATGAAGTTGTTGGTGAGGATCCGGTGGAGCCACGCCTTGAGGTTGGTGCCCTCGCGGAACTGGTGATACGACGTGTACGCCTTGGCGACGGTCTCCTGCACCAGGTCCTCGGCGTCGGCGGCGTTACGGGTCAGGCGCATGGCGGAAGCGAACAGCTGCGACGTCACGGGCACGACATCGCGCTCGAACCAGTCCTGACGCTGCTCATCGGTCATAGTGATCAATTTCATTCCCCCTTGCGCTATCCCCCGTTCGGCACAAGCCGCCTGACAGCATTCCTCATCCTCGCAACTCCCGAGTAAGGGTGGCGTTAGGAGAGTTCACCTAGGTCAGAAGGGGTTTCAGTCCATCTGGCTCGCGGCGTGCGTGGTCACGTCCACGGCCGGACAAGTCTCATTATCATAACACTACCCACCCAATATCACAGGAATAGTGGTCAGAGTCACAGGGGATAGCGTATGGACATGGAGTTTGTGGACCGTCACGACACTGGGACACGCCGTTGGGTGGCGGAGGCCATCCGCAAGGTGGAGGCCGACGCCAACCGGAGTTGTGATACGCACCTGCACGTCTTTCCGCTTCCCTCGCATTGGGGGGTAAACCTCTACCTGAAAGACGAATCGGTGCACCCAACCGGTTCACTCAAACACCGGCTCGCCCGGTCCCTCTTCCTGTACGGCCTCGCCAACGGCTGGATCGGCCCGGCCACCACGATCGTGGAGGCGTCCAGCGGCTCGACCGCGGTCAGCGAGGCGTACTTCGCCCGGCTGCTCGGGCTGCCGTTCATCGCCGTCATGCCCGCGTCCACGTCGCCGGAGAAGTGTCACCTCATCGAGTTCTACGGCGGGAAATGTCATCTCGTCGCCGACCCTGGCGCGATCTATGAGGAATCTCACCGTCTGGCCGCCGAGACCGGAGGCCACTTCATGGACCAGTTCACCTACGCCGAACGCGCGACCGACTGGCGTGGCAACAACAACATCGCCGAGTCGATCTACTCCCAGATGTCCATGGAGCCGCATCCCGAACCCGCCTGGATCGTCGTGGGCGCCGGCACCGGCGGCACGTCCTCCACGATCGGCCGCTACATCCGCTACCGCCGCCACCCCACCCGCCTGGCCGTCGTCGATCCGGAGGGGTCGGCGTTCTATCCGGGCTGGGTCTCCGGCGACCCGTCGGCCACGGCGTCCGGGTCGCGGATCGAGGGCATCGGACGTCCCCGGGTGGAGCCCTCGTTCCTGCCGAGCGTGATCGACCGCATGATCGCCGTGCCCGACGCCCGTTCGATCGCCGCCATGCACTGGACCCGCGAGGTCACCGGCCTCGACGTGGGCGGCTCCACGGGGACGAACATGGCGGCGTGCGTCGATCTCATCAGGGAGATGCGCGAGGCGGGCGACCAGGGCAGCATCGTCACCCTGGTCTGCGACCGCGGCGACCGCTACAAGGGCACCTACGACAACCCGGAATGGCTGGCCGGCCAGGGGCTGGACCTCGAACCCCACCTGGCCGGCCTGCGCGCCTTCCTGCCGCGCTGAGCGCGGGTCAGACGGTGGGCTTGGCCGGGTCGACCGAGAAGATCCCGGCCAGGTCGTCCAGCATGGCGTGGGCGCCCTGGATGCCCACGGCGCTCATCCAGGTCAGGTCGCTGACCTCGTGCTTCTCGCCCTTGAGCCGGCCCCACAGGGGGTTGCCGACGAACTTCTCCTTGGGGCCGTCGCTGGCCGGGTCGGGGTAGGTGGCGACGAAGATGCGGTCGGCGTCCAGGTCGGCGATGCGCTCCTGGCTGACGTCCACGGCGATGGCGTCGTCCTTGGTCGGCTGGCCCTGCGGACGCGGGAAACCGACGTCCTTCAGCACCACGCCGGAGTAGGACTTCTCGACGTAGAGCCGGACCGTGGGCTCACCGGCGAAGCGCACGATCGAGATCGTCGGCAGCGTCCCGCCCTCCTTGGCCTTGATCGCGGCCCCGATCTTGCCCGCGCGCTCCTCGAACGCCTTGATCCTGGACTCGGCCAGCGCCTCCTTGCCCAGGGCCCGGCCCATGAGCCGCAGGTTGTCCTTCCAGATGGCGCCGGTGGTCTCGCTGAAGACCGTGGGAGCGATCTTCGACAGCTTGTCGTACAGGGCCTCGTGCCGGACCTTGGCCGACACGATCAGGTCGGGCTTGAGCGCGGCGATCTTCTCCAGGCTCGGCTGCTCCAGCGTCCCGACGGGGGTCGCCTCCTTGCCGTACTGGGCGGCGACCGGGCCGAGGTAGTCGGGCAGCTTGGTGTCGATCGACCGGTACGTGGTGTAGCCGACCACAGGGGTCTCCAGCGTGAGCACGGCGTCCACGAAGCTCTGGTCGAGGGCCACGACGCGCTTGGGCAGCCCGGAGATCGCGGTCGAGCCCATGGCGTGCTCGATCGTCCTGGAGGCCGCCGCGGACGAGGGTGTGGCCGAGGGCTCCGTCGAGCCGCACGCGGCCACCCCCGCCACCAGCAGTACACCGGCCAGCACCCGCCACGCTCTCATCGGAACCCTTTCTCGAAGTAAGGCGAACCTAAATTAGGTTAGCCCTGCCTAACCTGGCATACTTCACCACGATCGGGCAAACAAGGGGAGGAAAAACACGTGACCGCGCTCGCGCCCCGCCTTCACGGCATCCGGCGCCGGCGGCTCGGCCTCCTGCTCGTCCTGCTCGCCGCCGTCGCGGCCGCGGCGGTGCTGAGCATCACGATCGGCTCGAAGCCCGTACCGCCCGGCGACGCCTGGCAGGCACTCACCGCGCCCATGGGCAGCGAGAACGACATCATCATCCGTTCGCTGCGCGTCCCGCGTACCGTGCTCGGCGTGCTGGCCGGGATCGCGCTCGGCGTCGCGGGCGCGCTCATGCAGGGCCACACGCGCAACCCGCTCGCCGACCCCGGCCTGCTGGGCGTCACGCAGGGCGCGGCGTTCGCCATGGTGGCCTCGATCATCCTGCTCGGCGCCTCCAGCCTGCTCGCCTACATCTGGTTCGGCCTGGCGGGCGCGCTGGTGGCCAGCGTGGCGGTGTTCGCGCTCGGCATGACGGGCGGCAGAGGCGGGCCCACCCCGGTCACGCTGGCCCTGGCCGGCACCGCGGTCAGCGCCCTGCTGTACGCCATGACCTCGGCCATCGTGCTCCTCGACGAGCAGGCCATGGACGTGTTCCGCTTCTGGCAGGCCGGTTCCATCGCCGCCAGGGGCCCGGACGTCGTCTGGCAGGTGCTCCCGTTCATCCTCGTGGGCCTGCTGCTGGCCATGGTCAACGCCCCGGGCCTGAACGCCCTGTCGCTCGGCGAGGACGTCGCCCGTTCGCTCGGCCAGAACATCGCCCTGACCAGGGCGGTCGGCGTCGCCTCCGTCACCCTGCTGTCGGGCGCCGCGGTGGCCGCGTGCGGCTCGCTGGCGTTCGTGGGCCTGATCGTGCCGCACCTGGCCCGTCCGCTGTCGGGCACCGACCACCGGTGGCTGCTGCCGTACTCGGGGCTCGTCGGGGCGGCGTTGCTGCTGGTCGCCGACGTGATCGGCCGCGTGGTCGCCCCTCCGGGCGAGCTGGAGGTGGGCGTGGTCCTCGCGCTGCTCGGCGCCCCCTTCTTCGTCGCCCTGGTCCGCCGCAGGAAGCCGGTACGGCTATGACCGCGCTCTCCCTGCGCCTCGGCGCCCTGTCCTGGCGGCTGCGCCTGCGTGCCGTCACCGTCAGCGTGACCGGCCTGGTGCTCCTGATCCTGCTCATGGCGCTCAACATGCGCATCGGCGACCTCCCGATGAGCCTGCCGGAAGTGCTCCAGGGCACCTTCGACGTCAACAGCGCGGCCCACTTCGTCATCATGGAGTTGCGCCTGCCGCGCGCGCTGACCGGCGCCCTGGTCGGCGCGGCGCTGGCGCTGTCCGGCGCGCTCATCCAGTCCATCGCCCGCAACCCGCTGGCCAGCCCCGAGATCCTCGGCGTCACGACCGGCGCCTCGGTCACCGTCGTGGCCGGCGTGGTGGCCAGCGGCAGCGTCTACGGCGGCACCAGCGGCCTGCTGGCCACCCTCGGCGTCCCCGCGCTGGCCCTGCTCGGCGGCCTGCTCGGCGCGGCCGTCGTCTACGGCCTGGCCTGGCGGCGCGGCCTGGACGGCTACCGCCTGGTCCTGGTCGGCATCGGCGTGGCCGCCGTGTTCACCAACGTGAAGTTCTGGCTGCTGACCGTCGGCGACGTGAACGACACCGGCCGGGCCATGGTCTGGATCAGCGGCTCGCTCAACGGCCGCGGCTGGGAGCACGTCGTCCCGGTGGCGCTGGCGCTGGCCGTGCTCGTCCCGGCCACCCTGCTCGGCACCCGTTCGCTCGACGCGCTGCGGTTCGGCGACGACGTCGTCACCGCGCTCGGCGTACGGATGAACGCGGCCCGCGGGCTGCTGATCCTGGCCGCCGTGCTGCTGGCCGCGGTGGCCACCGCCTCGGCCGGGCCGATCGCGTTCGTGGCGCTGGCCTCGCCGCAGATCGCGCTCAGGCTGGCCCGCTCGGCCCGGCCGCCGCTGCTGTGCTCGGCGGTCACCGGGGCCGTGCTCACCGCGGGCGCCGACCTGATCGCCCGGACCGTCTTCTCGCCGATCGAACTGCCCGTCGGCATCGTCACGGCCGTGCTGGGCGCACCGTACCTGATCCACCTGATCTGGAGGGCACGCAAATGAGGCTGCAGGCCGCGGGCGTCAAGCTCGGCTACGGCGACCGGACCATCGTGGACGGCCTCGACCTGGGCATCGAGGCGGGCACGGTGACCACGATCATCGGCCCGAACGGCTGCGGTAAGTCCACCCTCCTGCGCGCGCTCGGCCGCCTGCTCAAACCCCAGGGCGGCCAGGTGCTGCTGGACGGCAAGCGCATCGACTCCATCCCCACCCGCGAGGTGGCCAAGATCCTCGGCGTGCTGCCCCAGGCGCCCTCGGCCCCCGAGGGACTGACGGTCGCCGACCTGGTGGCCAGGGGCCGGCATCCGCACCAGACGTGGTACCGGCAGTGGTCCTCCGACGACGAGTCGGCGGTCGCCGCGGCGCTGTCCATGACCGGCCTGGCCGACCTCGCCGAACGACCGCTCGACGAGCTGTCGGGTGGCCAGCGGCAGCGCGCCTGGATCTCCATGGCCCTGGCCCAGGGCACCGACCTGCTGCTGCTCGACGAGCCCACCACGTTCCTCGACCTGGCGCACCAGGTGGAGGTGCTGGAGCTCGTACGTCATCTGCACGAGCAGGCCGGGCGCACGGTCGTCATGGTCCTGCACGACCTCAACCTGTCCGCGCGCTACGCCGACCGCCTGGTGGCCATGCGCGCCGGCCGGGTCGTCGCGGCCGGCACCCCGCACGAGGTGCTGACCGAGGAGCTGCTGCGCGAGGTGTTCGAGCTGGACGCCAAGATCATCGAGGACCCCGTGGCCGGAACCCCCCTGGTGGTGCCGATCGGCCCGCTCTCAACACCACGAGCCTGACCCTCACCCCTCAGCACTCAGCCAGCGCCCGTTCGACGTCCTGGTCGTCCGGGGCCAGCTCGGCAGCCCTGAGCAGGTCCTGCCTGGCCTCCTTGGCCCTGCCCAGCTCCCGGTACACCATCGACCGGTTGAACAGCAGCTCCACCGTCTCGGTCAGCTTCAGCGCGCGCGTCAGGTCGGACAGGGCGCCCGCGTGGTCGCCGCGCTCGAAGGCCAGCACGGCCCGGTTCCCCCAGGCGGCGGGCAGGTCGGGGTCGATCTCCAGCGCGGCCTCGAAGGCGGCGTACGCCTCCGGGTGGCGGCCCTGCGCCGTCTCCACCTGGCCGAGCACGCACAGCAGGTGCGCGTCGCGCGGCCGGAGCGCCAGCCCGCGCGCGACGTCCGCCCTGGCCCGCTCGTACTCGCCGTGGAGCGCGAGGATGCCGCACCTGTTCACGTACGCGGCCGCGAAGCCGGGATCGAGCTCCAGCGTACGGTCCAGGTCGGCACGGGCGCCTTCGAGGTCGCCCGCCGCGAACCGCAGCTCCGAACGGTTGTAGTACGCCTCGGGGAAGGGCGGGCTGAGCCGAGTCACCGTCTCGTAGTCGGCCAGGGCCTCGGCCGGTCTGCCGAGCTGGTTGAGCAGATTGCCCCGGTCGAGGTAGTAGTCGGGGTAGCCGGGATCGGCGTCGATCGCCGCGGTGTAGTCGGCCAGCGCCTCCTCGTACCGGCCGGCCTGGGCCAGGAGCTGGGCCCGGTTGGCGCGCAGCACGAGCCGGTGGATCGGGTGCTCGCCGGCCAGGTGCTCATCGGCCAGCGCGATGGCCTGCTCGACCAGCCCGAGCGCGTTGCCCGACCGGCCCGCGCGCAGCTCGACCAGGGCCTTTCCGTTGAGGTCGAACCCGAGGTGGAAGGCCCGTTCGCGGGGGTCGGGCAACAACGAGGTGATCGTGACGGCCTCGTTGATCCAGGCCATCGCCTCGCCGGGGTCGCGGCGGGCCGGGTCGTGGTGGCGTACCAGGATCATGGCGGTGGCGTACGCGATCGTGGCCCGGTGCTTGGGGTCGGTGCTCACGCGCCTGGCCCGGTCGTAGAGGGCGCGGGCCTCCTCCTCGCGTTCCACGGCCTCCAGGGCTGAGGCTACGCGTTGCACGAGGGTCTGCCATTCGTCCGGATCGTCCTCGTACGCCATGCCGCGCAGCGCCTCCAGCCCCGACTCCGCCATGGCGTGGTGGAAGCCCTCGTCGCGGAAGCGGTCGAAGTCGGCGCACAGCGGACCCTCGCCGGGCGCCGACGGCCCTTCCTCGACACGCAGCAGCCCGGGGTCGAGCCGGCGGCGCAGCACCTCGACCAGTTCGGCGTCGGTGTGGTCGGCCTCGCCCAGGTTCGACACGACGAGCGTGAGCGGGCCCGTGAGGGTCAGGAGCTCGCGGACGAACTCGGCCAGCCCGTTGGCGATCCTGAGACTGCGGCGGGCCCCGGGGATGAGGATGCGCTGGGCTCTGGGCAGGTCGTCGGCCAGCGAACGCCTGCGTGCCGGGACGACCGTCCGCAGGCGGGGCGCCGCGACCCGGATCTCCACGTCGTACGCGGCGACCAGCTCGGGCCGGCGGTCGAGTGCCTCGGGAACCAGCAGGTCGAGCAGGGCGGCGGCCAGCGAGTAGGGCCCGGCGATCCTGCGGTCGGCGTCGAGGGCGATCGTCCTCACGACTGCCCACCTCCCAGCGGTCGGCGTTCCCGCGTGGAAACGCCGACCCAGTAACAGGTCAAGGAGTGTGTCGCGGCGAAGCCTGTGTGGACGGTCTGACAGTCCCGGGCCGATGTACGACGATCTTCTTCATGGGCACCCCTCGGTGATCGCGGATAACCCGAACATGTCAGCACAAAGCCAACTAACCACTCAAGACTTTTCTGGTAACGGCCATATCGGCATGAATTAGGACACAACCGATACCGAGGGTCAGTCGCCCAGAATCGCGTCCACGAACACCTCGGGGTCGAACGGCGCCAGGTCGTCAGGCCCCTCGCCGAGCCCCACGAGCTTGACCGGCACACCCAGCTCGCGCTGCACCGAGATCACGATGCCGCCCTTGGCCGTGCCGTCGAGCTTGGTGAGCGCGATGCCGGTGATGTTGACCACCTCGGCGAACACCTGCGCCTGGCGCATGCCGTTCTGGCCGGTGGTCGCGTCGAGCACGAGCAGCACCTCGTCGACCGTGGCCTTCTTCTCGATGACCCGCTTGACCTTGCCCAGCTCGTCCATGAGACCGGTCTTGGTGTGCAGGCGGCCCGCGGTGTCGACGATGACGACGTCGACCTTGTCCTCGATGCCCTTGGCCGTGGCGTCGAAGGCCACCGAGGCCGGGTCGCCGCCCTCGGGCCCGCGTACGGTCTCGGCGCCGACCCGCTCGCCCCAGGTCTGGAGCTGGTCGGCCGCCGCCGCGCGGAACGTGTCGGCCGCGCCCAGCACGACCTTCTTGCCGTCGCCGATGAGCGAACGGGCGAGCTTGCCCGTGGTGGTGGTCTTGCCCGTGCCGTTGACGCCCACGACGAGCACCACGGCCGGCCGCTCGCCGTGCTTCTGAACGTGGAGGCTGCGGTCGAGGTCGGGGTTGATCTGCGCGAGAAGCTGCTCGCGCAGCAGGCCCCGGACCTCCGCCGGGGTACGGCTGCCCAGCACCTTGACCTTGGTGCGCAGCTCCTCGACCATCGCGCGGGTCGGGGCGACGCCCACGTCGGCGGTGATCAGGCTCTCCTCGATCTCGTCCCAGACGTCGTCGTCGAGCCGGTCGCGGGACAGCAGCTCCAGCAGGCCGCGGCCGAGCGAGCTCTGCGAACGCGCCAGACGCGAACGCAGCCGCACCATCCGGCCCGCGGACGGCGGCGGCACCTCGACCTCGGGCGCGATGACCATCGGCTCGGCCGGCTTGATCGGCGGCGGGACCGTGGTGACCGCCCCGCCGGCCTCCTCGACCGGTCCGGCGGGCCGCTTCTCCTCCTCGGGAAGCGGCGGCGCCTGCGGCGGCGGCACGGGCGGCGCCGCCTTGCGACCCGGCCTGAACAGCAGGAAGAGGCCGCCGACCGCCAGCAGGGCGACGACGACCACGATCACTATGACGCCGAGGTAACCATCCACAAGATGTCAGTTTTCCAGATCGACCGGCATGGTCATGCCCAAGGCACACGGATGATGACAGGCCGGATCAGGCGGATTCGCGCTCCCGCAGCCGCTGGCTGATCACCTGCGTCACGCCGTCACCGCGCATCGACACGCCATAAAGGGCGTCGGCGATCTCCATCGTGCGCTTGTTGTGGGTGATGACGATGAGCTGGGAACTCTGCCGCAACTCCTCGAACAGGGTCAGCAGACGCTGGGTGTTGGTGTCGTCGAGCGCGGCCTCGACCTCGTCCATCACGTAGAACGGCGAGGGCCGCGCCTTGAAGATGGACACCAGGAACGCCACCGCCGTCAGCGAACGCTCGCCGCCCGACAACAGGGACAGCCGCTTGACCTTCTTGCCCGGCGGCCTGGCCTCGACCTCGATGCCCGTCGTCAGCATGTCGGCCGGGTCGGTGAGCACGAGCCGCCCGTCACCGCCGGGGAAGACCCGGCCGAAGATCTGCTCGAACTCGCGCGCGACGTCCTCGTACGCCGAGGCGAACATCTGCTCGACCCGGTCGTCGACCTCCTTGACCACGGTGAGCAGGTCGCGACGGGTCTTCTTGAGGTCTTCGAGCTGCGAGGTCAGGAAGGCGTGGCGCTCCTCCAGCGCGGCGAACTCCTCCAGCGCCAGCGGGTTGACCTTGCCGAGCTGGGTCATCTGCCGCTCGGCGGCCCTGGCCCGCTTCTCCTGCTCCTCGCGGACATAGGGGACGGGCGGGTCGCCGGGGACGGGGGCGTCGGGGCCGTACTCGGAGATCAGCGCCTCGACCTCGACGCCGAACTCCTCCATCGCCCGCTCCTGGAGCTGTTCCAGCCGCAGGCGCTGCTCGGTGCGGGCCACCTCGCTCCCGTGGACACGGTTGACCAGCTTGTCGAGCTCCTGGCCCAGCTCGCGTACGCGCAGGCGGACCTGCTTGAGCTCGGCGTCGACGGCGACGCGGGCGAGGTCGGCGTCGTCGCGCTCGCGGGAGGCGAGCTGGATCGAGGACGCGAGCGCCGTGAGCACCTGCTTGGCGCCCTTGCTGACCGCCTCGGCCACCACGGCCTGCCGCCTGCGCCTGGCCCGCTGAGCGGCGGCCTGGGCGCGTTCCTGGCGTTCGCGCTGGGCGGCGCGCAGCAGGCCGTCGGCGCGGCCCTCGATGCCCCTGACGCGCTCCTCGGCGGTGCGCACCTGCAGCCGGGTGTCCATCTCGCGCTGCCGGGCCGTCTCGCAGGTCGCGGCCAGGTCGTCGCGTACGTCGGTGGTGGGCTCGGTCTCCAGCTCCTGGGCGTATTCGGCCTCGGCCAGCCGGATCTCCAGCTCGGCCAGCTCCTCCAGCCCCTCGGTACGGGCGTCCTGGGCGGCCGTGACGCTGCGGGTTAGGCGTTCGGCCTCGGCGTGCGCGGCGTGCGCGGCGGCCTCCAGCTGGGCCAGCCGCTTGGCCGCCGCCGCGTTACGCTGGTCGGCCTCACGCTGGCGGGCCCTGACCTGGTCGAGGACGCCCTGCGCGGCGCTCACGCCGGCCTGGGCGGCGGTGACCGCGCTCTGGGCCTCGTTGACGTGCGCCTGGGCCGCCTCGACGGCCGTCTGCGCCTCCTGCTCGCCCTCGATCGCCCGGTCGAGCGCCTCGGCCGTGGCCTCGGCCGTGGCCTCCGCCTCCCGCAGGTCGTGCACGGCCTCGTCGAGCGCCGCCCGCACCTGGAGCACCGAGGTGCCGCCGGCCGACCCGCCGCTGGCCAGATGGGCCCCGAGCACGTCGCCCTCCTCCGTCACCACCCGCAGGTCGGGACGCAGAACGGCCAGCTCGCGGGCCGCGTCGAGCTTGCCGACCACGACGACGCCCGCCAGCACGTGGTCGAGCGCCGGCCGCAGATGGTCAGGCACGGTGACCAGGTCGGCGGCCCACCGGCCGCCCTCGGGCGCCTTCGGGCGGGACTGCGCAACCTCGGAGTGGCCCGGCGTGTCCGAAACCCCGCCCTGGCCGCCGGCGCCCGCCACGAGCAGCGTCACCTGGCCCGCGTCGGTGACACGCAGAAGGTCGAGCGCCTCGACGGCGGTGTCGAGGGTCTGGACGGCGACGGCCTCGGCCACCGGACCGAGCACGGCGGCGACCGCCAGCTCCGCACCCGGCGTGACCTGCATCGAGGCGGCCAGCGGGCCCAGCACCCCGGTCAGCCCGGCGTCGAGGAGCGCGGCGCCGCCGTCGCCCTTGGCCAGGCCCAGCTCCAGCGCGTCGCGGCGGGCCTGGAGCGCGGCCACCGACCGCTGGGCCTCCTGGTCGGCGGCGCGGGACGTGGTGACCGCCGTCTTGGACGCCTGGAGGGCGGCCCGCGGCCCGCCGAGCCCCGCCCCGGCCTCGTCGGCGGCCGCGCGGGCCTCGTCGGCGACCGCCTTGGCCTCCTCGACGACGGCCTGCGCGGTGGCCAGCTCCTCGGCGAGCGCCGGATCGGCCGCGGGCTCCTCGGCCCGCTGGGTCTCCAGGTCGGCCAGGGCCTGCCGTTCGCGTTCGGCGGCGTCGGCCACGGCCTTCTCCAGCCGCCCGATCTCCTCCTCGGCCGCGCGCGCCCTGCTGCGTACGGAGTCGACCTGGCCGCGCAGCCTGGCCAGGCCCTCGCGGCGGTCGGCGGCGGCACGGGCGGACATCGCGAGCCGCTGCTCCTCCGCGCTCAGCTCGGCCTCGGCCTCGGCCCGCCGCTGTACGGCCTCCTCCAGCAGCTCCTGGGCGTGTTCGAGCTCGGCCCGCAGGATGTGCTCCTGCTCGCGCACCTCGCCGGCCTCGCGTTCGAGGTCTTCGGGATCGCGGCCGCGGCGTTCGATGGCGGCGGCGTCGAGGGCGTGGCGGTGGCGTTCGGCGGCGAGCTGTCCGAGGCCGGTGATGCGCTCGCGCAGGGAGGAGAGCCTGAAGAAGGTCTCCTGGGCGGCGCTCAGCCGCGGCTGGGTCTCGGCCTCGGCGGTCTCCAGGGCCGCCTCGCGCTGCTGGCCCTCGGCCAGCTCGGTCTCGACCTGGTTGCGCCGGGCCGTGACGGCGGCCTCGTCGGCGGCCTCGCGTTCGAGCGTGGCACGCAGGATGCACAGGTCGTCGGCGAGCAGCCGCAGCCGGGCGTCACGCAGGTCGGCCTGGATGACGGCGGCCTTGCGGGCGATCTCCGCCTGGCGGCCGAGCGGTTTGAGCTGGCGGCGCAGCTCGGTGGCGAGGTCCTGCACCCGGGTGAGGTTGGCCTGCATGGCGTCGAGCTTGCGCAGCGCCTTTTCCTTGCGCTTGCGGTGCTTGAGCACGCCGGCGGCCTCTTCGATGAAGGCGCGGCGGTCTTCCGGGCCCGCGTGCAGCACGGCGTCGAGCTGGCCCTGGCCGACGATGACGTGCATCTCGCGGCCGATGCCCGAGTCGGACAGCAGCTCCTGGATGTCGAGCAGGCGGCAGGTGTCGCCGTTGATGGCGTATTCGCTCTGCCCCGACCGGAACATCAGCCGGCTGATCGTGACCTCGGTGTAGTCGATCGGCAGCGCGCCGTCGGAGTTGTCGATGGTCAGCGTCACCTCGGCGCGGCCGAGGGGCGGCCTGGAGGAGGTGCCGGCGAAGATGACGTCTTCCATCTTGCCGCCGCGCAGCGACTTGGCGCTGTGCTCGCCCATGACCCAGGCGAGGGCGTCGACGACGTTGGACTTGCCCGAGCCGTTGGGGCCGACGACGCAGGTGATGCCCGGCTCGAAACGCAGGGCGGTCGCCGAGGCGAAGGATTTGAAGCCGCGCAGGGTGAGGGTCTTGAGGTACAAGAGCGACCCCCTTCTTCTCCCTGACCGCGGCTGAACGGGCTTCGGAAAAGCCTACTGGTCCCGGCCGCCCCACGTGGGCGTGTCGATGACCAGGGCTTTTCCGACCAGGGCTTTTCAGGGCGGGGAAAATAACAAGGGACGCCTCTCAGAGACGTCCCTAGGGTCTTGCGCTCCGATCACTCTCAGGTGAGTGCCGGCTCGCGCTCCTGCAAGCGACTGAGCGCTTCGTCGCGGGTTTGCGCCGCAAGAGCGTCATTCGTGGCCTGAAGTCGGATGAGTTCTGCCTCCAGATCCCGGATACGCTGCTGCAAGCGACGCATCTCCGAGACCATCCGAGGGTCAGGACCGCCGACGTGGCCGAGTAGAGCCTTCGCCATGGTAAAGGGTCCTCCACGCTGAGTGACCAGACTGGTTCGCGCACTTCAATTCCGCGGGAGGGGTGCGCGTGGTACTTAACAAGAGTCGCACCGGCAGTGTGGGCGGTCAAGTCGAACGAACCGCAACGCCCTACTGATAGGCACTCCCGACATACAACTATACCCTATTTGGGCGGTTTAGCAAAAGCCGCTACCGCTCTACAAAACCACCCAAACTACCTCGGGCTTCGCTCCATCGTTCCACTACTCCATCGACCCTTCCCGGCGTGTCGCAACCTCTGAGCAGTTCCAACAGCTTGACGCACGCCTCCCGTGGGCCCTCGGCGACGACCTCGACCCGGCCGTCGTGGGTGTTCCGTGCCCAGCCGGTCAGGCCGAGCTCCAGCGCCCGGGCCCGCGTCCACCACCGGAAGCCCACCCCCTGGACCCTCCCCCGCACCCAGACGGTTACTCGGACGTTTCCCGAAGCTTTGTCGCCATTACTCTTCGTATCCGTCATGCCGCCACCGTCTCATGCCGTCGTACGAATTCCATGGCCAGATCATTGAACGCCAGGATGGCGGCCGTACGGCCCGACCGCAGCCAGGCCAGGCCCAGTGACGAGGGAGGCAGGCCGTCGACCGGCACGAACGTGATGTCAGGCCGCCGGTGGTGATCGGCGCTCGGCTTGCAGAAAAGCATGCCGCCGCGGTTCAGGGCGACCTGGGTCAGGCCCTCCTGGGCGGTGGCCACCGTGCCGGCTCTGGGGATCGGCCGCCCGGCGGGGGTGAGGGTCGGGGCCACGTGCTCCCGCCAGCGGCGCGGGGCCGGGTCGTCGAGGCCGAGGAGGGCGACCGAGGCCAGTTCCTCGGCGTCGACGCCCGCCCGGCGCGCCAGCGGGTGGCGTACGGACAACCCCAGCTCGACCGGGCAGTGGTTCAGCTCGGCGCCGCCCTCCAGGTCGGGCTCGTCGAGCGGCAGCAGCGTGAACGTGAGATCCACCCGCCCCTCGCGCAGCTTGGTGAAGGGGTCGGACAGCGGCACCTCGATCAGCTCGACCATGCACTCCGGATACCGGCGCTCGAACGCCGCCACACTGCCCGCGATGATCTCCGTGGGCGTGGCCAGGAACCCCACCCGCAGCAGGCCCGTCACCTCACGGGCCGACGCCGTCGCCCGCGACACGGCCGCCGCCATGCCGTCGTAGGCGGGGCGCAGGTCGTCCAGGAAACGCCGGCCGAGCGGCGTCAGGCGCACCCGCCTGCTGGTGCGGTCGAAGAGCCGGCCGCCGATGCGGGTCTCCAGCGCGCCGATGAGCTGGCTCACCCGGCCCGGCGACAGATACAGGCGCTCGGCCGTACGCGCGAAGTGCAGTTCCTCGCTCAGCACGAGAAAGCACTCCAGCTCCCTGAACTCCATGCCACTCCCCTGGACGCGATCGCTTAGCCCGTCTAAACCAAGGCTTCGAGCTTCGTCATTGTTCCTCCACCGCCAGATGACAAGGCTGAACGGCATGACGACTCTTGAGACCCCTGCTGTCGCGCAGGCCCGCTGGCTCGCCGTGCTGGCGGTCGCGGTGGGCACCTTCACCATCGTGACCAGCGAGATGTTGCCCGTCGGCCTGCTGACCTCGATCGCCTCCACCTTGGGGGTGTCCGACGGCATGGCCGGGCTGATGATGTCGCTGCCGGGGCTGGTCGCGGCCGTCTCGGCGCCCGTACTGGCCATCTCCACCCGGCGGCTGGACCGGCGGGTGCCGTTGCTCGGACTGATGGCGCTGCTGGCGGTGGCCAACCTGGCGGCGGCGTCCGCGCCGAACTTCGCCGTCATGCTGGGCGCGCGGGTGCTGACCGGGGTGAGCATCGGCGGGTTCTGGGCCTTCGCCGCCGGGCTCGGCCTGCGGCTGGTGCCCGAGCGCTCGGTGGGCCGCGCCACGTCGGTCATCCTGGGCGGGGTGTCGGTGGCCTCGGTGCTCGGCGTCCCCGCCGGCACGCTGGTCGCCTCGGCGGCGGGGTGGCGCACGTCGTTCGTAGTCATGGGCGTGCTGGCCGTGGTGCTGCTCGGGCTGCTGGCCGTCGTGCTGCCGCCGATGCCGGGCGAGCGGGCCGCCGGCGGCTCGCGTACGCCGCTCGCCGGAGCGCTGCGGGTCGTGCTGGCCGCGACCGTACTGATCATCACCGGGCACTTCGCGGCCTACACCTACGTCCGGCCGTTCCTGGAGCAGGTCGCCGACGCCGGCCCCGCCCTCGTCAGCACCGCCCTCCTCGTGTACGGCGCGGCCGGTGTCGTCGGCAACTTCGTCGCCGGCGCCAGGGCGGCCAGGAACCCCAAGCCGGTGCTGATCGTCCTGGCCCTGCTCATCGCCGTGTCCACGGCGGCGCTCGCGCTGGTCGGGCTGCCCCTGGTCATGCTCGTCGTGTGGGGCCTCGGCTACGGCGGCGTCGGCGTGGCGCTGCAACTCTGGATCATGCGCTCGGGCGGCGGCGAGCTGGGCACCGCGCTGTTCGTGGGCGCGTTCAACGTCTCGATCGCGCTCGGCTCGTTCGTCGGCGGCCGGGTCGTGGACGGCGTGTCGATCTCGTCGGTGATGTGGCTGGGCGCGGCGCTGGCCCTGCTCACCGCGGCTTTCGCTGGCATTTGGGGCAGGAGTACGACGACCGGTTCATGAACGCCTCCCGCCTGATCGGCGTGCCGCAGCGGGAGCACGGCAGGTCGCGGCGGCCGTAGACCTCAAGGGAACGGTCGAAGTAGCCGCTCTCGCCGTTGACGTTGACGTAGAGGGCGTCGAACGAGGTGCCGCCCTGGAGCAGGGCGGCACCCATGACCGTACGCACGCCGGCCAGCAGCTCGACGATCTTCGGCCGGGTGAGCGTCTCGGTGGGACGGGCCCAGTGGAGCCGGGCGATCCACAGCGCCTCGTCGGCGTAGATGTTGCCGACGCCGCTGATCAGCGACTGGTCCAGCAGCGCCCGTTTGATCTCGGTGTGCCTGGCCCTGAGCCGCCGGGTGAACTCCGCCTCGTCGAACGACTCCTCGAACGGGTCGGGCGCGATGTGCGCGATCGGCTCGGGCACGCCGTGGACCAGCGGGGTCAGCATGACGTGGCCGAACGTGCGCTGGTCGACGAAACGCAGATCGGGACCGCCGTCCTCGAAGCGCAGGCGTACGCGCAGATGCCGCTCAGGCGGCGTCTGCGGATCGACGACGAGCAGTTGGCCGCTCATGCCCAGATGGGCCAGCAGGGCCTCCTCGGCGCCCGACAGCGGCAGCCACAGGTATTTGCCGCGCCGCTCGGCCGACAACACCGTACGGCCCTTCAGGCGGGCGGCGAACTCGTCGGCGCCGGGCAGGTGGCGCCGGATCGCGCGGGGGTGCAGCACCTCCGCGTCGGCGATCTCGCGGCCGACGACCCATTGCGCGAGGCCGCGTCTGACGACCTCGACCTCTGGCAGCTCAGGCACAGTGCACCCCGTCCTCTAGACTCCGCGCCCGACGCCCGGATCCGCAGTGACAACACCGGGCACGACCGCCGGCTTCCCGGCGGCCGGTGGTTTCGAGCGGCCGGTGGTTCTGGCGGGCGGGGCTCAGCCCGCGGGCTGGCTCTCGCGCTGCTCCCGGCGGGCCCTGATGCGCGTCCAGGCCGCCTCGGCCGCCTGCTGCTCGGCCTCCTTCTTGCTGCGGCCCGTGCCCGAGCCGTAGGACTCGCCGCCCACGCGCACCATCGCCGTGAACGACTTGGCGTGGTCGGGCCCGCTCTCCTCGACGTGGTACTCGGGCACGCCGAGCGCCTCGGAGGCGGTGAGCTCCTGAAGGGAGGTCTTCCAGTCGAGCCCGGCGCCCAGCGAGGCCGAGCGCACGATCAGCGGGTCGAACAGCAGATGGACGACCCGGAACGCCTCGTCGAGGCCCTTGTCCACGTAGATCGCGCCGATCAGCGCCTCCAGCGTGTCGGCCAGGATCGAGGACTTGTCGCGCCCGCCGGTGCCCTCCTCGCCCCTGCCGAGCCGCAGGAAGCGGCCGAGGCCCAGGTTGCGGGCGACGTCGGCCAGCGCGCGCATGTTGACCACCGCGGCACGCAGCTTGGCGAGCTGCCCCTCGGGCAGGTCGGGGTGGTTGCGGTAGAGGGTGTCGGTGACCACGAGACCCAGCACCGAGTCGCCGAGGAACTCAAGGCGCTCGTTGGTGGGCAGACCACCGTTCTCGTACGCGTACGAGCGGTGCGTGAGGGCCCGCTCGAGAATGTCGGAGTCGAGGCCTACGACCAGGACCCGCTGCAACTCGTCTCTGGCGACCTCCACGGCCACCGGCTTAGGACCTGCGCCCACGTGTTTCCTCCTCGGACATCTTCACAAGACGGCTGCGGAAGATGCCCGAAAACGTGGTGGGCGTCGGGGTAACACGTAGCCCCGGCGTCCACCACGGCCGCGGGCTGACCGCCGCCGCACACATCTACAGACGTTAACGCCGACCGAGGCACAATGGCACCCGGTCGGCATCACGTCAACTGCTGAGAGGAAACCGGCCGCCGGTGTGACGGGCAGGTCTCCGGTCAGTGTGATCAGGCGGACGGCTCGATGACCTGACGACGGTTGTAGGTGCCGCAGGTGGGGCACGCGATGTGCGGCTGCTTGGGCGAACGGCACTGCGGGCAGCTCACCAGGGCGACAGCAGTCGTCTTCCACTGGGAGCGACGGGCGCGGGTGTTGCTCCGCGACATCTTTCGCTTCGGGACGGCCACGTCACTTCTCCTGATCGTTATCGTTCTCGGAAACCAGACCTTGCAACGACGCCCAGCGGGCATCGATCTTCTCGTGCCGGTGATCGGCGCCGGCCTCGGCCAGCTTGATCCCGCACTCCGTGCAGAGCCCCTCGCACTCCTCGCGGCACACGGGGCTCAGCGGCAGTGCGAGCACCGCCGCGTCGCGGAACGTCGGCTCGAGGTCGAGCAGCTCTCCGTCGAGCAGTGAGTCCTCCTCCGAGGCGTCCTCGTCGGAGTAGAAGAACAGCTCCTGCAGATCGACCTCGATGTCCGAGGTGATCGGGTCAAGACACCGCGCGCACTCCCCGGCGAGCGGGGCGTGCGCCGTGCCCGAGACGAGCACGCCTTCCATCACTGCTTCGAGCCGGAGGTCCAGCTCGACTTCGGCGTCTTTGGGGACACCGATCATATCGACGCCGAGGTTAGCCGGTGCCGGAAGGGTCAGGGTCATCTGCCGCATCGTGCCCGGTCGCTTCCCCAGATCATGAGTGGAGAGCACCCAGGGGGAGCGGGGGTCGAGGTGCTGAGTCATCCTGCTCTCGCTAGGCATGGCGAAACGCTCGCCGTCGTACAAGGCCGAAATGAAAGGATACCAGGTCGCGGTCAGCCCCTGAGACGCTCGATGAGCAGCTTGTGCACCAGGTCAGGGACCAGGCCGGACACGTCGCCACCATACCGCGCGATCTCCTTCACCCGGCTGGAGGACAGGAAGGAGTACTCGGGGTTGGTGGGCATGAACAGCGTCTCGACGCCCGAGAGGCGGTAGTTGAGCTGGGCCATCTGGAGCTCGTAGTCGAAGTCACTGACGACTCTGATCCCCTTGACGATGGCCGGGATGTCGTGCTGCTTGCAGAAGTCGACCAGCAGGCCGTGGAACTTCTGCACCTTGACGTTGGGGTACTCCTTCGTCACGGTCTGAAGGATGTCGATCCGTTCGTCGACCGTGAACAGGCTGCTCTTCTCGATGTTGATGAGGACCGCCACGACCACCTCGTCGTACAGGCGGGCGGACCGGCCGATGATGTCGAGATGGCCATTGGTGATGGGGTCGAACGACCCCGGGCAGACAACGCGGCGCAAGACGCCTCCCAGGTCTACGGGTTCCCGGCGGCGCGACCGTACCAAACGGATGCTTCGCCGTATCTACGGACCCTCTCCTCAACATAACCTTCCGGCCACATCAAGGGCTTTCCCCTGGTTTCCCGCTCGAATGCCACCAGGCCCTCCTCGACGAGCCAGCCGTTGTCGCGCAGCAGCTCCAGCACCCGCGTCACCTCGCCGTCACCCAGCGCGTACGGCGGATCGGCGAAGACGATGTCGTACGGCTCCTCCGGCGGCTTGGCCAGCACCCGCTCGACCTTGTCGGCCGCCAGCTCCGCGCCGTCGAGGCCGAGCGACTGGATGTTGGCCCTGATCGTCCGGACGGCCTTGGCGTCGGACTCGACGAGCAGCGCGTGGGCCGCGCCCCTGGACAACGATTCCAGGCCAACGGCGCCCGAACCCGCGTACAGGTCGAGCACGCGGGCCTCACGCAGGCCGTACAGGGAGTCGAGGGTCAAGAAGATGCCTTCCCTGGCCCTGTCGCTGGTCGGCCTCGTGCCCCGCCCCGGCGGCACGGCCAACCGCCGCCCACCCGCGCTCCCCGCGATGATCCGAGTCATAAGGACCATTGTTCCGCATGTTCGCCCAGGTCAAGAGTGGACAAGTGTCTGCCTCGACTGCGCAAGGGTGATTCACATCGGCGGGATCGCCCCGCATGATGAGTCTGCGGCCTTCAAGGTGACCCACATGAAGGCCGACCGGCGTGATCGTGAGCCCTTCCGCACGCCGGTTCCCTCGGCACCTGACCCGAGGGTGGGCCCAGCCGGGGACGGCATTCGGGGGGAGGCCGTCCCCGCGGCTGGGCCTTCAAAATCTTTTTCAGGCCCCCGCTCCCCTACGTCTTCTCCAGGTACTCGGCCTTCTCGTCCGCCAGGAGCCGGGCGATCTCGGCACGCAGGCCCTCGTGGGCCGCCAGGTCGGGGTCCTCGGCCAGCAGGGCGGCCGCCTCGTCCCGGGCCGTGGTGATGACGTCCTCGTCCCGCAGCAGCTGCAGGAGCTTCAGCGACGTGCGCTTGCCCGACTGGGCCGCCCCGAGGACATCACCCTCCCGGCGCTGCTCCAGGTCGACTCGGGACAACTCGAAGCCGTCGAGCGTGGCGGCCACCGCGTCGAGCCGGGCGCGGGCCGGGGTGCCCTCGGCGAAGTCGGAGACCAGCAGGCACAGGCCGGGCAGACCGCCCCGGCCCACCCGCCCGCGCAGCTGGTGGAGCTGGGAGACGCCGAAGCGGTCGGCGTCCATGATGATCATGACCGAGGAGTTGGGCACGTCGACGCCCACCTCGATGACCGTGGTGGCGATCAGCACGTCGAGCTCGCCCTTGGTGAAGGACCGCATGATCGCGTCCTTCTCCTCCGGCGGCAGCTTGCCGTGCAGGGTGCCCACGCGCAGGTCCTGGAAGGGGCCCTGGGTCAGCAGCTCGGCGACCTCCAGCACCGCCAGCGGCGGACGGCGGTCGTCGTCGCCCGCCGCCGTCGCCAGGTCGCCCTCGTCACCCTCCAGGTCGCCGATCCGCGGGCACACGATGTACGCCTGCCTGCCCAGCTCCACCTCCTCGCGCACCCGCTGCCAGGTGCGTTCGAGATAGTGGGGCTTCTCCGCGGCGGGCACCACGTGCGTGGTGATGGGGGCGCGGCCCGACGGGAGCTGCGACAACGTCGAGACCTCCAGATCGCCGAAGACCGTCATCGCGACCGTGCGCGGGATCGGCGTCGCGGTCATGACCAGCACGTGCGGACGGCCGCCCCCCGCCTTCTCGCGCAACGCGTCACGCTGCTCCACGCCGAAGCGGTGTTGCTCGTCGACCACGACCAGGCCCAGGTCGGCGAACTGGACGTGCTCCTGGAGCAGCGCGTGCGTGCCGACCACGATGCCCGCCGTGCCCGAGGCCGCGTCGAGCAGCGCCGAACGCCGGGCCGCCGCGCCCATCGACCCCGTCAGCAGGGTGACCGCCGTGCCGCCGAACATGCCGCCCTGGGCCAGCTCGCCCAGCATGCCGCTGATCGAGCGGTGATGCTGCTGGGCCAGCACCTCCGTGGGGGCCAGCAGCACCGCCTGGCCGCCCGCGTCGACCACCTGGAGCATCGCGCGCAACGCCACGACCGTCTTGCCCGCGCCCACCTCGCCCTGCAGCAGCCGGTGCATCGGGTGCTCCAGCGCCAGGTCGGCCGCGATCTCCTCCCCCACCTGCGCCTGCCCCTCGGTGAGCGCGAACGGCAACCGCCCGTCGAAGTCGGCCAGCATGCCGTCGGCCCGCCTCGGACGCGGCCTGGCCGGCCACGCGGTGGCCGCCTGCCGGCGCTGGAGCAGCACCGCCTGCAACACGAACGCCTCGTCGAACTTCAGCCGCTTGCGCGCCCGCTGCATCTCGGCGAAGTCCTTCGGCCGGTGGATGGCCACCAGCGCCTCGCCGAGCGGCTGGAGGCCGTGCCTGGCCCGCAGCGCGGCGGGCAGCGGGTCGTCGAGCGGGCCCAGCGTGTCGAGCACCACGCCGACCGCCCGCCTGATCGCCCACGGCGTCAGGTCCTTGCCCGCCGGATAGATCGGCACCGGCGCCGACGCGAACTCCTCGGCGCTCGCCTCCCCCTCCTCGAACAGCTCGAACTCCGGGTGCGAGAGCTGCCAGCGCGGTTTGGTACGCGCCCCGAACAGGCCCACCTTGCCGGCGAACATGCCGCGCCGGCCCGGCTTCAGCCGCGACTCGGCCACATGCGAACCCTTGCCGAAGAACGCCAGGTAGATCCGGTTGCCGTTGCCGTCGACGACCTCGGCCTCCAGCCACGTGCCGCCGCGGTTGCGCATGGGCTTGCGCATCAGCCTGGTCACCTCGCCGACCACGGTGACGTGCTCGTCGACCTCCAGCGCGTCGAGCGAGGTCAGCTCGCCGCGCTCGGCGTAACGGCGCGGGTAGTGGCGCAGCAGGTCGCCGACCGTCTCCAGGCCGAGCACGCTGTGCAGCAGCTTGGCGGTCTTCGGGTCGAGCGCTTTGGTCAGGGGCTCGTCGAAACGGCTCACGGCATCCAGTTCTACCGCCTGCGGGCGACAGGAATCCCGCACCGGGGGCCGGAGTCGCCCGCGGAAGGGGAACGATCCCGCTACTCGACGCCGATCAGCAGCGGGTAACCGCCCTGCTCGCCGTCGTAGACGACCAGGTCGACGTCCGGCCGCGTACGCCGCAGGTGCTCCTCCAGGCGGGCGGCGAGCCGTCCGGGCAGACCGGCGCCCGTGACCAGGGTCACCAGCTCGCCGCCGCCCGCCACCATCCGGTCGACGATCAGCGTCGCCACCCGCTCCAGCTCGCCGCCGATCACCGCCACGTCGCCGTCGATCAGGCCCAGCACGTCACCGGGACGGCACACGCCCGCGCTCGTGAACGCCTCCCTGTCGGCCACCACCAGATGCCCGTACCTGGTGTGGCCGGCCGCGTCCGTCATGGCCACCACGTCGTCGTCGAAGCGCCGCAACGGGTCGTGCACGGCCAGCGCCGACAACCCCTGCACGGTCGCCCTGGTCGGCAGCACGCTGACGGCCACGCCGTCCTCACGGGCGATCTCGGCCGCCGCGGCGGCGACCGCGTGGACACCCTCGTCGTTCGGCAGCACCGCGACCTCGGCGCCCGCCTGCCTGATCGCGGCCAGCAGCTCGGGCAGCGCCGGCCGGGTGCCGGGCGCGCGCCGCACCACGACCGCACCGCTCTCCTCGAACAGCGCCGCGATCCCGTCGCCCGCCGCCACCGCCACGACGCCCCTGCCCGCCCCGCCCCGGTGCGTACGCTCGGCCAGGTACGTGATCCTGATCCGGTGGGGACGCCCCGCCCGCAACCCCGCCTCCACGGCCGGCCCCGCCTCGGCCACGTGGACGTGCACGTTCCACAGGCCCTCGCCGCCCACCACGACCAGCGACTCGCCCATGGCGTCGAGCTCCGCGCGCAGCCCGGCCACCGCGGCCTCGTCGGCGTCCAGCAGGTACATCACCTCGTAGCCGGCGCCCACCTCGGCCATCGGCGTCACCCTGGCGGTCGGCGCGGGCACGTCGTAGTGGTCGCTGTAGGAGTCGGTGAGCACGGCGGCCAGGGTCTCCAGCACGATCGCCGCCCCCGCGCCGCCCGCGTCCACGACCCCGCTGCGGGCCAGCACCTCAAGCTGCCCCGGCGTACGGCGCACCGCGGCCCGCGCCTCCCGCGCCGCCAGCCGCGCCACCTCGCACGGGTCGCCGCCCGCGTCCTGGGCGGCCCGCGCGGCCGACTCCAGTACGGTCAGCACCGTGCCCTCGACCGGCCTGGCCACGGCCTCCCTGGCGAGCGTGGCCGCCCTGAGCAGCCCGGCACGCAGGTCCGAACCGTCCTTGAGCACCTCGGCCAGCCCGCGCAGCGCCTGGCTGACGATGACCCCCGAGTTGCCGTGCGCCCCGACCAGCGCGCCGTACGCGAGCGTCTGCCAGACCACGGCCGCGTCCACGTCGTCGGGCAGCGACTCGACGGCCTCGGCCGCGGACAACATGGTGAGGTGCAGGTTGGTGCCGGTGTCGCCGTCGGCCACGGGGAACACGTTGAGCGCGTCGATCTCCGTCCTCGCCCTGCCGAGGGCGTCGGCGGCCAGGCGGGCCCAGCGGCGCACCGCGGGCGGGTCGAGGACCTTCATCTGCGCTCCTCCGACCTCCCCGCATGCGCTACCTTGTTGGAGGAGAATATCCCCGCACCGGCCACCGTCCAGTGCTCTGGTTCGCGCCCAATGGTGTGGATCAGATATTCTCGTCTGGCTAGCCGGTTGTCCCGGCATGCCCTCCGCCCGGAAAGCATCAGCGGACAGGGCTACATCGACTGTTTTAAGGAGCGATACCGTGGCTTCCGTCTGCGATGTCTGCCGCAAGGGGCCGACCTTCGGCAACAACGTGTCCCACTCCCACCGCCGTACCCGTCGTCGTTGGAACCCCAACATCCAGACGGTCCGCGCGGTCATCGGCGGCACGCCGAAGAAGCTGAACGTGTGCACCTCGTGCATCAAGGCGGGCAAGGTCACCCGCTAGTTTCTCGTCTTCGCGAAAGCCCGCCGCCCCTGTTCGAGGGGGCGGCGGGCTTTCGTCGTGCGTCACCCCGCGCGGGCGGGGAACCGGGCGGGGAACCGGGCGGGGAACGCGGTCAGCGCCACCGCCAGGCGTGGTCGACCGGGCCGATGCCGTCGCCCAAGGGGAAACCCCGCGCGATCGCGCCCGTCACGTACTCCTTGGCCCTGGCCACCGCCGCCGGGACGTCGTCACCGAACGCGAGCCGGGAGGCGACGGCGGAGGCGAGCGTGCAGCCGGTGCCGTGGGTGTGGCGGTTGTCGAGACGTTCGGCGGCGAAGCGGTGCTCGGTCGTGCCGTCGGTCAGCAGGTCGACGGGGGCGCCCGGCAGATGGCCGCCCTTGATCAGCGCCCAGGTCGGGCCGAGCGCGAGCACGGCGTCGGCGGCCCGGCGCAGGTCGCGTTCGTCCTCGACCTTGACCGAGGTGAGCTGCTCCACCTCCCACAGGTTGGGCGTCACGACGGTGGCTACGGGCAGCAGGCGCGTCCTGAGGACGTCTACGGCCTCAGGCGCGAGCAGGGAGTCACCGTGCTTGGACACCCCGACGGGATCGACCACCAGCGGCGCGGGATAGGCCCTCAGCACCTCGGCCACCGTCTCCACCAGCACCGGCGAGGCCAGCATGCCGGTCTTGACGGCCTGCGCCCCGATGTCGCCCAGCACGGAGTCGAGCTGCGCGCGCACGGCCTCCGGCGGCAGCTCCCAGTAGCCCTGGACGCCCAGCGAGTTCTGGGCCGTGACGGCGGCGATCACGCTCATGCCGTGGACGCCCATCGCCATCATGGTCTTCAGGTCGGCCTGGATGCCCGCGCCGCCTCCCGAGTCGGAGCCCGCGACGGTCAGCACACGTGGAGGGGTCGTCATGCCCCCATCCAACCACTCAGCCGATGGAGCACTCCCCACCGACCAGCCCACACGCCCCGGGCTCCTGCGCCTTCCCCGTCGCCGAGTACGTGACGTCCACGGAGTCCCCGGCGGCCAGCGAGCCCGACAGGTCGATGATCAGCAGGTCGCCGTCCTGGGTCCAGGATCCGCCGTTCACGTTCATGACACGGCCCTCGACCGGCACGGAGAAGGTGGCGTCCGCCAGCGGGACCTGCGCCTGGTTCGTCACGCGCAGCGTGGCCGAGTACGCGGTGAGCCGCTGCCTGACCGTCTGCCGCACGTTGACCGACCCGCCGCTCCCACCGGACCCGACCGTGGAGGAGGTGGTGGGCGCGGGGCTGCTGCCGACGGTCGGCACCACGCCGGTGTCGGAGTTGCCCATGGTCGTGGGGTCGTCCGTGGGCGCCTCGGAGATCGTCTCCTCGGCGGGCGGCTCGACGTCCTTCGTCGGCTTGGCCGAAGGCTTCGTCCGCGTCCTGGTGGGCGTGGGGGTGGGGGGCGAGCTGCGGCGCGGGGCGCGGTTGCCGTACGTGGGGGCGGTCGTCGTCGGGGCGTCGGAGGGCGTGCCCGACTCCTCTTCCTCAGTCGGCTCCTCCGAAGGCTCGTCCTCCTCCTCGGTGGCGGGGTCGGAGGTCACCGGCTCCGAGGGACTGGTGCTGGTCTGCACGGCGGCGCAGCTCGCGTCCGCGCACCCGGCGGGATCGCCGGAGGAGCTCATGAGCTTCACGCCGGCGACCGTGCCGCCGAGCACGACGGCCACGGCGGCGACCGACAGCAGCGCCATGCGGCCCTTGCCCCTGCCGCCGCCGGTGGGGACGTTCAGCACGTCGTCGCCGCCACCGCCGCCGCCTCTGGATCCCCTGCGCCGGCGGCCGCCACGGGACTCGCCGGGCTCGTCGAGGTCCTCCAGCCCTTCGTCGGAGGACCAGCCCGAACGCAGGAAGCCGGTCTCGGCCTCCGCCCACGCCGGCGTGTGCACGGCGGTGGGCTCCCCGGCGACCTTCACGTCGCCGGGCTCGGGCGGACCACCCGGGAAACCGTTCTCAGGACCGGCGCCGGGCGGCGCGTCGAACCTGGCGGTGGCGTTGCCGAACCCGCCGTTGTCGAACCCGGTGTTGTCGAACCCGGTGTTGTCGAAGCGGGCGTTGTCGAACCGGGCGGTGGCGTCGGGGCCGGGCGCGTCGAACGGGCCGGTGGTACGGCCGGAGGCGTCGAAGCTCGGCGGCACGCCGAAGGCGGCCGTGGGGCCGGACCGGGCATCAGGCTGTGCGTCGGACGGGGCGGGGCCTCTGGAGGGGGCGACGGCGTCCCAGTCGGCCGGACGGGCGAAGGCGCCCGTCACCTCGAACGGGCCCGCCCCGGCCGGCTCAGGATAGGGCGAACCCGGGAACGCGCCCCCGGGCGGCTCAGAAGAAGGCGAACCAGGGAACGCACCGCCGTGCGGCTCAGAAGAGGGCGAACCGGGGAACGCTCCCCCGGACGGCTCGAAGAACGGCGAACCGGAGAACGCGGGCCCGGACGGCGGCGGGAAGGCTCCGGACGGGTCGTCGGACGGCGTGAACCCGGGGGCGGCGTCGGTGGGCACCGCGAAGGCCCCCGTCGTCTCGAACGGCTCGGGCTGCGGAGCGCGCGGCGGACGGCCGTCCTCGCGGCGCGGCATCGGGGCCCACTGCCCCGTCACCTCGACCTGGTCCGGCAACGCCGGCCATCCCGGCGCCTCGGCCGGGTCGTCGGGACCCCAGAAAGCGCTGCCGTTCCCCCGTTCATCCCCGTCGTCGGATCCACCGGTGCCGTGGCGGCCCATGGCTGCCCTTTCTCGCGGTTACAGTGGCCGCCAATCTTCATAACACCTTTACTACGTCCTTGTCACAACAATCCCGCTAGTGCCACCCCAAACCAGGAAAATTTCACGTAAACCGGGACAAGTCATCACCGAAAGTGATCCCAGCCGCCTCGGCCCATCTCGCGCCCGTACACCAGGACGCCCTCCCCCTCGACCACCCGTCCCACGACCTGCCAGGACGGCGGCAGGCGTACGTCAGGGGGGAAGACGGCGGCGAGCGCGTGGTCCTCGCCGCCCGTGAGCACCCATTCGAGCGGGTCGCTCCCCAGTTCCTTGGCCGCCGCCACCACCGGCTCCCCCACGGTGAACGCCTCGGGGTCGAGCTCTACACGTACGCCACTGGCCGCGGCCACGTGCCCGAGGTCCTGCACCAGGCCGTCGCTGACGTCGAGCATCGCGCTCGCGCCCAGCCCGGCCGCGCGCGGCCCCTCCTGGTACGGCGGGGACGGCCGCCGATGGGCGGTCACCGCCTCCTCCAGCGCGGCGGACCCGATCACGGCCCCGGCCTCCAGCAACGCCCATCCGGCGGCGGCGTGGCCCAGCCGCCCCGCCACGGCCACCACCTGTCCCGGCCGCGCCCCGGACCGCTTGACCGGCGCCCGCCCGCCCAGGTCGCCCAGCGCGGTCACCCCGATGACCACCAGGTCGGACCGGGTGATGTCGCCGCCGACCACGCTCGCGCCGACCTCGGCGCACTCCTCGCGGAACCCGTCGGTCAGCGCGTCGAGCCAGGCCACGGGCAGCTCGGCCGGGATGCCGAGCCCGACCACGATGGACGTGGGCACGGCTCCCATGGCGGCGACGTCGGCGAGGTTCTGGGCGGCGGCCTTGCGGCCCACGTCGTAGCCGCTGGACCAGTCGAGCCGGAAGTGGCGGCGTTCGACCAGCAGATCCGTGGACACGACCACCCGTGCGTCGGGCGCGGCCACCACGGCGGCGTCGTCACCCGGGCCTAGCATGACCCCCTCTCCCTGGGGCAGGCGTCCGGCAATACGATTCACGACACCGAATTCGCCGAGATCTCCGACTGTGATGACGCACCTCCTGACGCACACAGGGTACGGTGGCCCTTCGGCGTGATCCAATCGCCCGGGAGGACGTAATGGTGCAGGCCTACATCCTTATTCAGACCGAGGTCGGCAAGGCCGCCGCCGTTGCCGAGGAGATCTCCGGAATTCCGGGGGTCACCCAGGCGGAAGACGTGACGGGACCTTACGACGTGATCGTCCGCGCGGAGGCGCGCAACGTCGACGAGCTCGGCAAGCTGGTCGTGGCGCAGATTCAGGCGGTGGAGGGGATCACGCGTACTCTTACGTGTCCGATCGTTCATATCTGACACATCCGAGGTCTTGGTTCCATGCGCGCCGCCGCCGTCCTGCTCCTTCTTCTGGCTCTCGCCGGCTGCGGCGGCGCCGTACGGGTCGATCCGCCCGCGCCTTCGGGGGAGGCGGCGGCGTCCTGTGACAGGCTGGCGTCCCTGCTGCCCAAGACGCTGGACGGTGCCGAGCGTGGCACGTCCGAGCCGGCCTCGCCGTACGTGGCGGTCTGGGGTGAGGCGTCCATCGCGCTGCGTTGCGGTGTGCCGCGCCCGGCGCGGATGGCGCCGACCGACCAGCTCCAGGAGATCGACGGGGTGGGCTGGTTCGCCGATCCGGAGAGGCCGATCCTGTTCACCGCCGTAGCCGCGCCCACGTACGTGGAGGTCACGGTCGGCGGCGAGCACGCGGCGACCGACGTGCTCGCGCAGTTGTCGCGGCCGATCGGGCAGGCCGTCTCAACGCAGTCCGGCTGAGCGCGACAGCGCGAGCTGGATCAGCCGGTCGACCAGCGCGGCGTAGGGCAGCCCCGAGGCGGCCCAGAGTTGCGGCGCGACCGACAGCGAGGTGAACCCGGGCATCGTGTTGATCTCGTTGAAGATCAGCCGGCCGTCGGGCGTGTAGAAGAAGTCGACCCTGGACAGTCCCTCGCAGTCGAGCGCCTCGAACGCCCGTACGGCCATCGCGCGCAGTTCCTCGGCGGTCTCGGCCGGGATGTCGGCGGGCACGGTCAGCGACATCTGGTCGGGGTAGTACTTGGCCTCGAAGTCGAAGAACTCCTGGCCGCCCTCGACCTTGACCTCGCCCGGGATCGACGCGGCGGCGGGCTCGTCGCCGAGCGACTCCAGCACCGCGCACTCGATCTCGCGGCCCTCGATCGCGGCCTCGATGAGCACCTTGGGGTCGTGCTGCCTTGCGGAGTCCACGGCCGCCTCCAGCTCGGCGCGGTCGTGGGCCTTGGTGATGCCCTGCGAGGAGCCGGCCCTGGCGGGCTTGACGAACACCGGGAAGCCGAGCTCCTCGGCCTCCTTGAGCACGCACTCGCGGTTGAGCCGCCAGTCGCGGTCGCGGACCACGACGTAGCGGCCGATCGGCAGCCCGGCGGCGGCCATCACGGTCTTCATGTGAGCTTTGTCCATGCCGACGGCGCTGGCCAGCACGCCGGAGCCGACGTAGCGGACGCCGGCCATCTCCAGCAGGCCCTGGATCGTGCCGTCCTCGGCGAACGGGCCGTGCATGACCGGGAAGACCACGTCGACCGAGCCGAGCTCTACCGGGATGCTGCCGGGGTCGTAGGCCACGAGCCCGGTGCCGCCGCTGGGCAGCGCGAGCGCGGCGCCGGAGGTGTCGACCGCGGGCAGTTCTCCGGCCTCGATGGCGAACCGCTGGTCGGACGCGGCGAGCACCCACCTGCCGTCCTGGGCGATCCCGACGGGGATCACCTCGTACTTACTCCTGTCGATCACATCGAGCACGCTGCCCGCGCCCATGAGGGACACGGCATGCTCGGAATTGCGACCTCCGAAAACGACGGCGACGCGTGGCTTGCTCATGACGTCCGAATCTACCGGGGTGTCCCCCTGAACAGCGAGTCGAGCACGCGGTGATGTCCGTATTCACACTCCGTAGCGTTCCGGTTTGGGGGTGCGGGACATGAGCAGCATGCCCGCCTCGGACGGCGACATGCCGTCGTGCACGACCCCCACGACCACTTCGGTGATCGGCATCTCGACGTCGTGCTTCCTGGCCAGCTCGAGGACGGACTCGCAGGACTTCACGCCCTCGGCGGTCTGCTTGGTGGCGGCGACGACCTCGGCGAGGGTCATGCCGCGGCCCAGGTTCTCGCCGAACGTGCGGTTGCGCGACAGCGGTGAGGTGCAGGTGGCCACGAGGTCGCCCATGCCGGCCAGCCCGGCGAAGGTGTGGGGGTCGGCGCCCAGCGCGGCGCCCAGGCGGGAGATCTCGGCCAGGCCCCTGGTGATGAGCATGGCGCTGACGTTGTCGCCCATGCCCATGCCCGCCGAGACGCCCACGGCCAGCGCGATCACGTTCTTCACCGCGCCGCCCAGCTCGACCCCGACCACGTCGGTGTTCGTGTACGGCCGGAACCACGGCGGCCGGTGGCAGGCGGCCTGGAGGCGTTCGGCGACGGACTCGTCGGTGCAGGCCACGACGGTGGCGGCGGGCTGGCGGTGGGCGATCTCCTTGGCCAGGTTGGGCCCGGACACCACCGCGACCCGTTCCTCGGGCACCTCGGCGACCTCGCGGATCACCTCGCTCATGCGCTTGGTCGTGCCGAGCTCGATGCCCTTCATGAGGCTGACCAGGACCGCGCCGGACGGGATGTGCTCGCGCCAGGCCGTCAGGTTGGGCCGCAACATCTGCGAGGGCACGGCGAGGACGACGAAGTCGGCGCCGTCGAGCGCGTGTACGGGGTCGGTGGTGGCGCGCAGCGTCTCGGGCAGCCGTACGCCGGGCAGGTAGTCGGGGTTGGCGTGGTCGGCGTCGATCGCCTCGACGAGCTCCGGCCTGCGTCCCCAGAGGGTGACCTGGTTGCCTGCCTCGGCGAGCACCATGGCGAACGTGGTGCCCCACGAACCCGTGCCGAAAACGGCCACTTTTGTCATGCCATCACCGCCTGGCGGGGTCGTAGGGA
This sequence comes from Nonomuraea spiralis, assembly GCF_014648435.1. Taxonomy (GTDB): domain Bacteria; phylum Actinomycetota; class Actinomycetes; order Streptosporangiales; family Streptosporangiaceae; genus Nonomuraea; species Nonomuraea spiralis. Next base: position 257,618 of record NZ_BMRC01000003.1, on the reverse strand, counting down.
GTTTCGGGGGCCTTCTCGCCGCGCAGCTCGGCCAGTTGCTCGGTGACGGCCGCCATGATGTCGGCGGTCGCGTCCCGCAGCACGCCGGCGCGCATGGGCAGGCCCTCGTACTTGGACAGGTCTACCGGGGGGCCCACGGTCACGTGGAAGGTCTTGCGGGGGAACAGGCTGGGCTTCTTGGCGCCGTACGGGAGCAGCTCGTGGGCGCCCCAGTGGGCGACGGGGATGACCTTCGCGCCGCTCTCCAGCGCCAGGCGGGCCGCGCCGGTCTTGCCCACCATGGGCCACAGTTCGGGATCGCGGGTGCAGGTGCCCTCGGGGTAGAACAGGATCGCCGCGCCGTCGCGCAGCCGCTGGGCCGAGGAGCTGAGCGACCTGGCCGCCTCGCTGCTGCCCCGCTCGACGGGGATGGCCAGCAGGCCGGTCAGGGCGCGGCCGAGGAGGGGCACCTTGAACAGGGCGGCCTTGGCCAGGATGACCGGCCAGCGGCCGTTGTTGAACAGGAAGTGCGACAGCAGCACCGGATCGGTCCAGGACAGATGGTTGGCCGCGATGATGATGCCGCCGGTGCGCGGGAGGCGCTCGCCGTTGCGCCAGTCCCGCTTGACCAGGAGCCGCGACAGCGGTTTCACCACGACTACTGCCAAGGTCTCCCAGAAACGCGAAGGTCGCGTGGGGCGGCTCATGGTCTCCTCCAACCCGTACGAAGTGCGCCCCAAGTCTCCCGGTTGGCCGCGTGGGATGTCGAGGCGAGATGCTTAAGCCTATGAGCATCCGCTGGTCTCTGGTCATTCCGGTGAAGACGCTGGTCGCGGCGAAGACCCGGCTGGCGGCCGCGACGGGGCCGCATCGTACTCGGCTGGCCGTGGCGGTGGCCTGCGACACGGTGGCCGCGGCGCTGGCGTGCCCGCCGGTGGCGCGGGTGATCGTGGTGACCGCCGATCCGGCCGCGGCGGGCCCGCTGGGGGCGCTGGGGGCCGAGGTGGTGCACGACCCCGACCGCGGGCTGAACACCGCGCTGCGTACGGGGGCGGCCCATGCCGTACGGGTCGCGCCCGGTGACGGGGTGGGCGCGCTCCAGGCCGACCTGCCCGCCCTGCGACCGGCCGAGCTGGCCGTGGTGCTGGGCGCTGCGGCCGAGTTCGACCAGTCGTTCGTGCCCGACGCGCAGGAGGTCGGCACGACGTTCTACGGCGTCCTGCCGGGGCGGGCGTTCGCGCCGAGGTTCGGCGGCGAGTCGCGGGCCAAGCATCTGGGCGGGGGCGCGAAGGAGCTGTGCGTGCCGGGCATCGACTCGGTCCGCCGGGACGTGGACACCCCCGACGACCTGCGCGCGGCGCTCGTCCTGGGGCTGGGCAGGCACACGGCGGCGGTGGTCGCCGACCTGTGGCCGGACGCCGGGTAGGCGGCCTCTCGCCCGTCCGGCGGCGGACGGCTTAGGCTGGTCGGCGTGCAGGCGACGGTACGCAGCTTCGACGAGGTCACCCGTTCCGGCTCGGTCTTCCTCGACGACGGGACGGTGCTGGAGTTCGGCGCGCGCGCCTTCGACGCGGGGCCGCTGCGGCTGCTGCGTACGGGGCAGCGCGTGAATCTCGTCACGGACGGTCCGGAGATCACCTTCATCACGCTGTCGACGTTCCCGGTTCCCGGCGCCTGAATGGGCGCCCGGACCTGAATGCCGGAAAAAGCGAACGCCCGGGCCGACCGGCCCGGGCGTGATGTCCGCTGAGACTACTTCTTCTTGCCGACCTGCTTGCCGCCCTCGTTCACCAGGTCCTTGAATTCAGAGCCGGGACGGAACTTAGGCGCCCAGCTCTCGGCGACCTTGATCTCGGCGCCGGTCGACGGGTTCCTGGCTGTGCGGGCGGGCTTGTTCACCATCTCGAACGCGCCGAAGCCCGTGATCGAGACCTTGTCCCCGCTCGCCACGGCCTTCTGGATGGCCTCGATTACCGCGTTGACGGCCTCGGTGGCCGTCCTTTTGTCGCCCACTCGATCGGTGATGGCGTCGACGAGCTCTCGCTTGTTCATGAAAGTCCTGCTCCCCCAGTGACGGCTCGGGGTTCCAGCTCACGAGTTCGACGTAGAAACCCCTTACGCGCTCGAAAGTAGGCGGGATCGCGGGGGAACTCAATCACCGTGCGTGTTTTCCCCCTCGCGTGGCGTGTCGAGGGCGGTCAGAAATGCGTCGAGCCGGGCCGCCGCCCTTTCCGGATCGCGCTTGGCGAGATCGCAGATGGACAGGTAGCGGCGGGCCGCCCGTTCCTTGTCGGCGGCGGGAAGCAGGCGGACGCGGCGGTGCGCCTCGCGCAACCGCCGCGCCAGTTGGTCGTCCTCTAGACGGTCGTCGGCAGCCATGGCTGCCGACCATTCTCGTACGCCGCCACGTCGTCGGCGTGCCGCAGGGTCAGCCCGATGTCGTCCAGGCCTTCCATCAGCCGCCAGCGGGTGTAGTCGTCGATCTCGAACGACACGACCTCGTCGGCCCATCGGACCTGGCGTTCGTCCAGGTCGACGGTCACCTGGAGGTTCGGGTCGGCCTCGACGGCCGCCTGGAGGGCCTCGACCTTCTCGCCGGGCAGGACGACCGGCAGCAGGCCCATCTTGGTGGAGTTGTTGCGGAAGATGTCGCCGAACCTGGCGGCGATCACGACGCGGAAGCCGTACTGCTGCAGGGCCCACACGGCGTGCTCGCGGGAGGAGCCGGTGCCGAAGTCGGGGCCGGAGACCAGGATCGAGCCGCCCTCGTAGGAGGGGTCGTTCAGCACGAACGTCGGGTCCTCACGCCAGGCGGCGAACAGGCCCCTCTCGAAGCCGGTGCGGCTGACCTGCTTGAGCCAGACGGCCGGGATGATCTGGTCGGTGTCGACGTTGCTGCGGCGCAGCGGCACCGCCGTACCGGTGTGGGTGGTGAAGGCGTCCATCGGTTCTCCTTACAGGTCGGCGGGGGCGGTCAGGCGGCCGGTGACGGCGGTCGCGGCGGCGACCTGCGGCGAGACCAGGTGGGTGCGGCCACCCTTGCCCTGGCGGCCCTCGAAGTTGCGGTTGGAGGTGGAGGCGCTGCGCTCGCCGGGCGCGAGGGTGTCGGGGTTCATGCCGAGGCACATCGAGCAGCCGGCCTCGCGCCACTCGGCGCCGGCGGCCTTGAAGACCTCGTGCAGGCCCTCCTGCTCGGCCTGGAGCTTGACCAGCATCGAGCCGGGCACGATCAGCGTGCGGGTGGTGACCTGGCGGCCGCGCAGGATCTCGGCGGCCGAGCGCAGGTCCTCGATGCGGCCGTTGGTGCACGAGCCGACGAAGACGGTGTCGACCTCGATCTCGCGCAGCGGCGTTCCGGCGGTCAGGCCCATGTACTCCAGCGCGCGTTCGGCGGCCGAGCGCTCGACCGGGTCGGCGAAGCTGTCGGGGTTCGGCACGGACTCGCCCAGCGGCAGGCCCTGGCCGGGGTTGGTGCCCCACGTGACGTACGGGGTCAGGGTCGTGGCGTCGATCTCCACGATTTTGTCGAACACGGCGTCGTCGTCGGTGCGCAGCGACTTCCAGTACTCGACGGCCTGGTCCCACGCCGCGCCCTTGGGGGCGTGGGGGCGGTCCTTGAGGTAGGCGAACGTGGTCTCGTCCGGCGCGATCATGCCGGCGCGGGCGCCCGCCTCGATGGACATGTTGCACACGGTCATGCGGCCCTCCATGGAGAGCTTGCGCACGGCCTCGCCGCGGTACTCGACGATGTAGCCCTGGCCGCCGCCGGTGCCGATCTTGGCGATGATCGCCAGGATCAGGTCCTTGGCGGTGACGCCGGCGGGCAGCTCGCCCGAGACCTCGATGGCCATGGTCTTCGGCCGGTAGGCGGGCAGCGTCTGGGTGGCCAGGACGTGCTCGACCTCGGAGGTGCCGATGCCGAACGCGATGCCGCCGAAGGCGCCGTGGGTGGAGGTGTGGGAGTCGCCGCACACGATCGTCATGCCCGGCTGGGTCAGGCCGAACTGCGGGCCGATGATGTGCACCACACCCTGGCCGGCGTCGCCCATCGGGTGCAGCCGGACGCCGAACTCGGCGGCGTTCTTGCGCAGCGTCTCGACCTGGGTCTTGGACACCGGGTCGGAGATCGGGCCGAGCACGGTCGGGACGTTGTGGTCCTCGGTGGCGATGGTGAGATCGGGGCGTCGCACCTTCCGGCCGGCGAGACGGAGTCCGTCGAACGCCTGCGGGCTGGTCACCTCGTGAATGAGGTGCAGGTCGATGTAGAGCAGGTCGGGTTCGCCCTCCGCACGGCGGACGACGTGCTGCTCCCAGACCTTCTCGGCCAGTGTGCGGCCCATGATCTCCTCCTTGAGATTGCCCCCGACTTGCCTTCTCATATGTCGAGACGGCAGTATCGGTGTATGGACAACTCTAGCGGAGTCGGAGTACTCGACAAGGCCGTTCTTGTACTCAATGCCCTCGAAGCGGGTCCCGCTTCCCTGGCTCAGCTCGTCCAGGCCACCGGCCTGGCCCGCCCCACGGCCCACCGGCTGGCCGTCGCCCTTGAGCACCACCGGATCGTGAGTCGCGACACACAGGGAAGATTCGTGCTCGGGCCGCGGCTGTCGGAGTTGTCCACGGCGGCCGGCGAGGATCGGCTGCTCGCGGTGGCCTCGCCCGTTCTGATCCAGCTGCGCGACCTGACCGGCGAGAGCGCGCAACTCTACCGCCGCCAGGGTGACGAGCGGGTCTGCGTGGCGGCTGCCGAGCGGGCCAGCGGCCTGCGCGACACCGTCCCGGTGGGGTCGGCGCTGCCCATGACGGCGGGCTCGGCGGCCCAGATCCTGCTGGCCTGGGAGGAGCCCGACCGGCTGCACAGGGGCCTGCGCGGCGCCAAGTTCACCGCCGCCACCCTGGCCTCCGTACGGCGGCGCGGGTGGGCCCACAGCGTCGGCGAGCGCGAGCAGGGGGTGGCCAGCGTGTCGGCCCCCATAAGGGGCAGCGGGGGCAAGGTGATCGCCGCCGTCTCGGTCTCCGGACCCATCGAACGGCTCACCCGGGCGCCCGGCCGGTTGCACGCCGTTCCCGTCATGGCGGCCGCCGAACGCATCACCGAGGCCATGCGCCGCACGTCATGATCGGCGAAAGCTCGTATTTCGGGGGCCGACTGCCTCGTGGGCGCACTAGCCTGAGTGCGTGACAGATCGCATCGAGGTAGCCGCCACTGAGCTGCGACCCCTGCTCGAAGAGTTCATCATGTGGGCGCACTCCAACGCGCCCGACAGCGACCCCGAGCTCGTGGGGCCCGCCGCTCTGTGGCACCGTCTCGCCTTCTCGCAGGACCTCGGCACGTGGAAGCGTGCCGACCTGCGCAACCTGCTGCTCGACCGCATGCCGAAGGTCGTGGAGGATCCCGACGCCGCCGCCGACGGCATGCTTCCCGCCGTCGACGCGTACCTGACGTTCCTCTCCCAGACCGGCAGGCTCGCCAAGGGCTCCGACTCGCTCGCCGAGTTGCAGGCCGAGCTCGACGACGTCGAGGACGAGTTCGTCGAGCTCATGGAAGACCTGCTCGACGAGGACGGCGCGGGTGACGACGAGGAGGAGACAGGCGACCTGGGCGACTTCGAGGCGTTCGCCGACGAGCTGGCCGAGCTCGACACGATCAGGCTGCGGCCCGACTCCGAGCTGGCCGCGGCCGCCCGCCAGTCGCCGCTGGTCGCCAAGGCCCGCGACCTGGCGCTGTGGGTGGGCTCCGGCCGCCGCGTCGGTGAGGACACCCTGCTCACCGACACCGAGGTGGAGGAGGCCCTGACCACCATCGGCCTGCCCAGGCCCGAGACCGACGGTCCGGTCGCCGAGGCCGTCCCCTACCTGTGGAACATCTGGAACCTGGCCGTCGACCTGGAGTTCCTCGAACCGGGCGAGGGCAACACGGTGGCCGTCCAGGACGACACCGCCGAGTGGCCGTTCGACGACGACGAGGACGTCCTCGACGCCTGGATGCTCGGCCTGCACTCGGTCGACTACGGCGACCCCGAGCTCGACGACGACGACCTCACCATGGCGCTGGCCGGCCTGACCCGGGGCCTGCTGGTCAGGCTGCTGCTGGCCGGCGGCTCGCGCGAGCGCGACGAGCTGGCCCGCGAGCTGGCCGAGGCCGCCGCCGACCTCGACGAGCTGGGCGGCGACGCCTGGGAGGCGGCCGGCGACCCGCTGGCCCCCGCCATCGACTGGCTGGTCGGCTACGGCATGATCGCGGTCGAGGGCACCACGGTGAGCCTCACCCCGCTCGGCACCGAAGGCGTCGTCCACCTGGTTGACGACGCCGACATCGAGGTCGACGCGCGGCCCGCGATCGAGTCGATGAGCGCCCACGAGCTGCTCGCGCTCAGCGCCGAGCTGCCCGAGGACGAGGCCGACGCCGAGTTCGCGGCCTGGATGCGGCTCAGGGAGCCGGAGAAGGCCGCCGAGGAGCTGCTCGACGCGGCGGCCGAGGACGAGAGTGACGCGCTGATCCGCGTACAGGCGGCCAGCGTGGTGGGCACCCTCGGCGAGGCCGCCGTACCGGCCTGGCAGGCGGCGCTCAAGCAGCCGTCCCTGCGGCCCTACGCGGCCACGCACCTGAGCCAGCTCGGCGTCGAGGGCGCGCCCGAGCCCACCCAGGACGACACCCACTGGCTCATCCTCGACATGTGGACGATCTCGGCCGGGCTGGGGCGTTCGGAGTTCGTCAGCAGCCTGCAGGACATCGGCTCCGACATGGTCAACGGCCTGCTCGAGGTGATCTGGAAGATCCCGCACGCGCACGTGGAGGAGCTGCTGGATCTGATCTCGCAGGTCCACCCCGACAAGCAGATCGCCAAGGCGGCCCGCCGCGCCCTGTTCAAGGCGCGTTCCTCGGCGTGATCCGATCGGCCGGGGCCCCCGCGTGACATCGCGTGGGGGCCCCGGCCGGCGTTGACGGGCCCGTACAACGCGAAAACGCCCCGGATGCTTGACGCATCGGAGCGTTGGGTAAGACGTAGTCCCGACCGGATTCGAACCGGCGCTACCGCCTTGAGAGGGCGGCGTCCTGGGCCACTAGACGACGGGACCTTCGCGCAGCTTGAGACAGTGGTAGTCCCGACCGGATTCGAACCGGCGCTACCGCCTTGAGAGGGCGGCGTCCTGGGCCACTAGACGACGGGACCCTGTTTACAAGCTGGTGCCGGGTCTCCCCGGCGACGCAGGTAACTCTACCGCACCCCGCAGACCACAACCAAACCGCTTATCAGCGCATCAGATCGGGCCTGTGGCGGCGCACCCGGTCGCCCATCGGGCCGCGTTCCCACAGCGGGTCGATCTCGCCCAGCGGGATCGCGACCTCGGGGCGTCCGGTGGCGGGGTCGGCGGGCACGCGGGCCAGGCGCTCGCGCATCCAGCCGGGTACGCGCGGCGGGAGCGTACGTTCGCCCCAGCCGACCAGCCCGACCGAGCGCAGGGCCTGGACCCGTACGCGGGCGCCGCCGGGGCGGCCCATGCTCCTGGGGTCGGCCAACTGCGTGTCCACCACGTCGATCCTGGTGAGGTCGGGCCAGCGCAGGCGTACCCGGAAGCCGCGGGAGTCGGCCAGCTCGACGCCCTCGTCCGAGAAGCGCACCACGGTGCCCGCGACCAGGCGGCGGTGTTTGACGGCGAGCACCCCGAACAGGGCCGCCGTGGCGAGCGCGCCGATCACCACGCCCAGCGCGGAGCTGCCGGTGAGGACGGCCCCGAGCAGCAGGCAGACGGCGAAGAAGAGCACGAGGGGCGCGGCGAACGGGGCGGCGAAGCGGGCCAGGCCGCCCCCGCGCATACGGAATTCGTCCATGGGCCCGCAGACGCTACCCGCCGAGCAGCCCGCGGCGGAAGGCCTCGGCCACGGCGGCGGCGCGGTCGCGGACGTCGAGCTTGGCGTAGGCGTGCAGCAGGTGGGTCTTGACGCTGGCCTCGCTGATGAACAGCTCGGCCGCCGCCTCCCTGTTGGTCGCGCCCCGGGCCACCAGCCGCAACACCTCCAGCTCGCGCCCGCTGAGCGCCGCCCTCGGCGGCCTGCGTACGTGGTCGGCCAGCCGCCCGGCCACGGCGGGGGCGAGCACGGTCTCCCCCTCGTACGTGGCCCGCACGGCGCGTACCAGCTCCTCCGGGCGGGCGTCCTTCAGCAGGTAGCCACTGGCCCCGGCCTCCAGCGCGGGCAGGATGTCGGTGTCGAACGTGGTGAGCACCAGCACGCGCGGCCCGCTCCCGCTCAGCTCCCTGATCGCGGCCAGGCCGTCCATGCCGGGCATGCGCAGGTCCATGAGGACGACGTCGGGCCGCAGCTCGGCGGACAGCCGGACGGCCTCGGCGCCGTCGCCCGCCTCGCCCACGATCTCCAGCCCGGGTTCGGCGCCCAGGGCGGCGCGCAGCCCGTCGCGCACGATCGGGTGGTCGTCCACGATGAGCACTCTCACGGTCGTCCGCCTTCCGCGGGTATGACGGGGACGGCCGCGGCCACGGCGGTCCCCCGGCCCGGCCCGGTCTCGATCTCCAGGGTGCCACCCACGGCGCGGGCGCGGCGTCGCATGCCTTCCAGTCCGAAGCCGTCAGCGGCCGCCTGCGGGACGAATCCGCGCCCGTCGTCACGGATGTCGAGCATGACGACTTCGTCCGTGTACGACAGAGTCAGGGCCGTCCTGGTGGCATCGGCGTGCTTGGCGACGTTGGCCAGCGCTTCCTGGGCGATGCGGAACAGCGTGGCCTCGACGTCGGCGGCCAGGGCCACCGGGGTGCCGGTCACCTCGACGTCGAGGCGTACGCCCGCGGTCTGGGCCCACGACCCGGCCATACGGCCGAGAGCGTCGGGGAGCCTCGCGTCCTCCAGGGGCCCGGGGCTCAGGGCGCGTACGGATCTGCGGGTCTCGGCCAGGCTCTGGCGGGCCAGCCGGGCCGCCTGGTCGAGGTGGCGGCGGCGTTCGGGGTCGGCGGTGGCGCGGTCGGCCGCGCCGAGCTGGCCGATCAGGGCCGCGAGGTCCTGGGCGACGGTGTCGTGGATCTCGCCGGCCACGCGGTGGCGCTCGTCGAGCACGCCCGCCCGCCTGGCCTGGTCGAGGAGCCTGGCGTGCAGGTCCGCGTTCTCGGCCATGGCGGTACGCAGCTCGCCGATCAGCCGGCGGCGTTTGTCGGACTCGGCGGAGACGTACCAGCCGGCCAGGACCAGCGGGACGGCGATGCCGCCGGCCACGGCGAACAGCCCGGCGGGCGCCCCGGGACCGGCCTGGGCCGCGACGACGACCACGGCGGTGAGTGTGACGCCCGCCATCACCAGGCGGGTGGGGAGCAGGGCGACGGCCAGAGGGTGGCCGAGCGAGGCGAACACGACGAAGGCCGGGTTCCCAGCCGCCAGCGCGGCGGCAAGGGCCACGAGCAGCACGTAGTACGGGACGACGAGGGCGGCCAGCCGGTGGCGCCGGGGATGCAGCCACGGGACGGCGGCCAGCCAGAGCGCGGCGGCGACGGCCAGGACGGGCCAGGGGGCGACGAGCCAGGGCGCGGCGGCGGCCAGGGCGTTGGAGCCGGCCGGCGGGTCGCCCATGACGGCGGCGGCGACGGCGGAGACCGCCAGCAGCCCGTAGGCGAGCGCGGCGTGGAGCAGGCGCTCGCGTCCCCGTGTCCGGCTCACGGCTCCAGCCTGGCACGCCGTCCCCGGGATCGGCCGATCGGTGGATGGGCGGGCTCCACCGTACGGATGGCCGCGCGGTCGATGCGCACGGGCGCCGACCTCGGCGAACATCGGCACATGAACAATCCGACACGGAGAAGTGTGTTCCAGGCCGCCGCCGTCGCCGGGGCGGGGGCAGGCGTGGACGCGATCGCCCGGCCACGCGGGCGGGTGACCACGTTCGTGTTCGTGACCGGGGCCAACGGCGTGGCCATGGGGGATCCGGAGCTGACGCTGCGCGGGCACCGCACCGTGGGCGTCGAGCTGCCCGGGCACGGGCCCGCCGAGCAGTTCGGCCTCGCCTACCAGGCGCCCCAGGACCTGGGGACGCTGGCCGCGGCGCCCTCACCGGTGTCCGGCGTCACCCTGGACGACTACGTCGAGGCCACCGTGAACGTCGTCCGCAGGGTGGCCGCCCATGGCCCGGTCGTGCTGGTGGGCGGGAGCCTCGGCGGGGCGGCGGTCACGAAGGCGGCCGACGAGGTGCCCCACCTGATCGACCGGCTGGTCTACGACACGGCGTTCTGCTGCACCGGGCTGCGTTCGCCTGCGGCGTACCTGGACACCCCCGAGGCCGCCACGAGCCTGGCGAAGGGGCTGGCCGCCGGGCTGATCGGCGACCCGGTCGCGCTCGGGGCGGTGCGGATCAACTGGCGGACGGCCGACCGGGCGTTCCTGGCGGCGGCCAAGGAGGCGCTGATGGCCGGGGCGAGCGAGGGCGAGTTCCTGGCGATGCTCAACACGCTGCTGCCGGACGAGAGCCTGCTGGTCTCCGCCGCGGACGCGCGCGGCAGGAAGAACGCCTGGGGACGGGTGCCCCGGACGTACATCAGGCACACGCGGGACCGGATGATCCCGCTCGCGCTGCAGGACCGCATGATCAGGGAGGCGGACGCGGCGACCCCGGACAACCCGTTCGAGGTGCGCACGGTCGAGGCCGGGCACGCGGCGACGGCGGCGGAGTACAGGAGGATCAGCGAGATCCTCGACGGGCTCGCGAAATGAAAAAACGGACATCTCCGTGGAGACATCCGTTTCAGGAACTTGCTGGGGTACCAGGACTCGAACCTAGACTAACTGAACCAGAATCAGTCGTGCTGCCAATTACACCATACCCCACCGCTGCGAACTCCTTCTCGGAGCGCGCTTGGCGACGTCCGAAAGAATAGCCCAGCTCGGGGGGTAAGACCAAAACGATTGCCGAAGCGGTGTCCGGCGGCCTGCAGCACGGGCTCCGACGTGCCAAGCTGAAGGGGACAAAACACCACGTGGAGGAGCCCCAGCGTTGGCTGAGAACCCGTTCTTCGCCCTGAGCAGCCTGCCCTACCAGTTGCCTCCGTTCGCCGACGTCCGCGAGGAGCACTACCTGCCCGCGTTCGAGCGCGGCATGGCCGACCAGCTGGCCGAGGTCGACGCGATCGCGAACAGCACCGAGCCGCCCGCCTTCGGCAACACGATCGCGGCCCTGGAGCGTTCGGGGCGGATCCTCGGCCGCACGGCCACGGTCTTCTTCAGCATGGCCGCGTCCAACTCCAGCGACGGGATCATGGAGGTCGAGCAGGAGATCTCCCCGAAGCTGACCGCGCACAGCGACGCGATCCGCCTCAACCGGGCGCTGTGGGCCCGGATCAAGCAGGTCAGCACGTCCGACGCCGAGGAGGCGTGGCTGCTGGAGAAGTACCGGGAGGACTTCGTCCGGGCCGGGGCCGATCTGTCGGAGTCCGAGCAGGACCGGCTGCGCGAGCTCAACGCCGAGTTGTCGAAGCTGTCGACCGAGTTCGCGCAGACCCTGCTCAAGGCGTCCACGGAGGCGGCGCTGGTCGTCACCGACGCCAAGGAGCTCGACGGCTTCGACGAGGCCAGGATCGAGTCGCTGCGCCAGGACGACGGCACGTACGCGCTGCCGCTGCTGAACTTCACCAACCAGCCCGGCCTGGCCCAGCTCACCGACCGTGACGTGCGCCGCCGCCTGTACGAGCTGAGCGCCGGCCGCGCCCCGGCCAACTTCGAGCGGGCCGCCCGGATGGCCACGCTGCGGGCCGAACGGGCCGCGCTGCTCGGTTTCCCCAACCACGGCGCCTACTCGGTGGCTGACCAGACGGCCAAGACCGTCGAGGCGGTCGAGGCGATGCTCGGCCAGGTCGTCGGCCCGGCCGTGCGCAACGCCGCCAAGGAGGCCGAGGCGCTGACCGAGCAGGCCGGGTTCGAGATCGAGCCGTGGGACTGGTCGTACTACTCGGAGAAGGTGCGGCTGGCCCGCTACGACTTCGACGCCGACGCCATGCGGCCCTACTTCGAGCTCGACCGGGTCTTCAGGGACGGTGTGTTCTTCGCCGCCACCCGGCTCTACGGCATCACCTTCACCGAACGGCCCGACCTGCGCGGCTACCACCCCGACGTGGCCGTCTTCGAGGTGTTCAACGAGGACGGCGGCCCGCTCGGGCTGTTCCTGCTCGACCCGTACGCCAGGGCGAACAAGCGCGGCGGGGCGTGGATGAACAACCTCGTCGACCAGTCGTACCTGTTCGGCGAGCTGCCGGTGGTCATGAACAACCTCAACCTCACCAAGCCGGCCTCGGGGCCGACGCTGCTGACGTACGACGAGGTGAACACCGCCTTCCACGAGTTCGGCCACGCGCTGCACGGGTTGTTCTCCGAGGTGCGCTACCCGCGGGTGTCGGGCACCAGCGTGCCGCGCGACTTCGTCGAGTACCCCTCGCAGGTCAACGAGATGTGGGGAACCTGGCCGGAGATCCTGGCCAACTACGCCAAGCACCACGAGACGGGCGAGCCGATGCCCGCCGAGCTGGTGGAGAAGCTGAACGCGGCCGACAAGTTCAACCAGGGCTTCAAGACGGTCGAGTACCTGGCGGCCACGCTGCTCGACTGGGCCTGGCACAAGCTGGCGGCCGGCGAGCAGGTGGCCGACGCGCAGGCGTTCGAGCAGGCGGCCCTGGAGGCGGCCGGGATCGACGTGGCGCTGGTGCGGCCGCGGTACCGGACCAACTACTTCGCGCACATCTTCGCCGGCGGCTACAGCGCCGGCTACTACTCCTACATCTGGAGCGAGGTGCTCGACGCCGAGAGCGTGGAGTGGTTCAAGGAGAACGGCGGCCTGACCAGGGCGAACGGCGACCACTTCCGCCGCGAGCTGCTCTCCAGGGGCGGCAGCATCGACCCGCTGACCGCCTTCCGCAACTTCCGCGGGCGCGAGCCGGGCATCCAGCCGCTGCTGGCCCGCCGCGGCCTCGACTGACCGCCTCTCCCTACGGATTCCCGCCGCGACCTCGACCGATCGCCACCCCCTACGGATTCCCGCCGCGACCTCGACCGATCGCCACCCCCTACGGCTCCGGCAGCTCCTCGACGCGCTGCCGGAGCCATTCCTTCTCCGCCCGGCTCGACGCGCGGGCGATCTCCAGCATGCCCCGCCGGTACGGGTCGGGCTCGTCCTTGATCCGGACCGGCCGGCCGCCCTCGTAGAAGAAGCTCGCGGGGGCCTCCAGGAAGGCCAGCCTGCGACGCAGCACCCTGGCCTGGTCGGCGCGGTCGGGCAGCGCCGACAGGAACGTCAGCAGGGCGAAGAAGCGCGTCTGGTCGCTGATGTCCAGGTCGCCCGGCTCGCGCAACCGCCGCAGCAGTTCCTCGCGGCCCTCCGAGGTGAGGGTCAGCACCTGCCTGCGTGCCGCCGCCGCGCCCGCCTCCTCGTGCCGCTCCACCAGGCCCTTGGCCTCCAGCCGTGAGATGGCGGGGTAGAGGGCGCCGTCGCTGACCGGGCGCAGGTGGCCCGTGAGCGCCGTCAGGCGCGCCTTGAGCTCGTAGCCGTGCATGGGCCGCTCGTTCAGGAATCCCAGGATGGTGAGGGACAGATCCCCGCCGCTTGCCATGCCGTGCATCGTAACGCTATACCTCTAAAAGAGGTACAACGAAACGAGGTACGAGACATGTTCAGGCTGGCCCTCCCCATCTACGTGGAACTGCTCACGGCCGTGGTCGCGGTGGGGGTGATCGACCTGCTGTGGGTCTCCGGGCTCGGGGAGGCCGCCATCGCCGCCGTCACCGTGGGCACCACGGCCGAATACCTGGCCTACGGCCTGTTCCTGGCGGTCCCGACGGGGGTGACCGTGCTCATCGGGCGGCGTGACGGGCACGCGCCGATCGGGCCGGTGATCAGGACGGGCTGGGTGTTGTGGGCGGCGTTCTCGGTCGCCGTCGCCGTCCCGGGCGTGCTGCTGCGCGAGCCGCTGGCGGCCCTGTTCACCGACGATCCCGGGCTGACGGCCGGGTTCTTCCTGATCTCGCTGGGCGGGCTGCCGGTCTTCTTCGCCCAGACGGTCGTGGACGGGATCATGAAAGGGCTGGGCAACACGAAGATCCCCATGCGGAACGCGCTGATCTGCAACGTTCTGGTGGTCGCCCTGGACCCGCTGTTCATCTACGGCCTGGACCTGGGCGTCCAGGGGGCCGCGCTGGCCACCGTGGCGGCGCGGCTGGTCACGCTCGGGGTGGCGGCCACCTCCCTCGTACGCCTGCGCGCCGCCCGCGGCGACGGCCTGCCGGCGGGTGAGGTGTTGCGGACCGGCCTGCCCATGTCCGGCGACTTCCTGGCGCGTTCCCTGGTCGGCATGGCGCTGGTGGAGATCGTGGCCGGGTTCGGCACGGCCGAGGTCGCCGGGTACGGCATCGGCCAGAAGATCATGCTCGCGGGGGTCATGGTCTTCTACGCGCTGCGCCAGGCGGCGATGATCCGTACCGCGCGGTCGGAGCCGGCCGGGTCACCGCTGAAGCTCGGGCTGGTGACGGGGGCGGTGGTCGCGGTCGTGCTCAACGTGGTGGCGGTGCCCGCGGCCGGGTTGTTCACCGGTGATCCGGCGGTGGCCGTGGGGTTCCTGCGGTGGATGACGCTCTATCTGGTGCCGTTCGGCGGGCTGATCGCCGTGGGCGGGGTGCTCCAGGCGAGCGGAAGGGGCAGCCGCCTGCTCGCCGCCACGCTGGCGGGCTTCGTGGTGCAGCTGCCCCTCGCCTTTCTGCTGAGCTCGTGGCTCGGCGTCACAGGCGTGTGGTTGTCGATGGCCGTCGGGTCGTCGCTCAGCCTCGCAGGCGCGCTAGCGCCGCCCAGAGGCGTTCCATGGAGCGCTCGCGCCCGAGCACCTCGATCGACTCGAACAGCGGCAGGCCCACCGTCCGGCCGGTGATCGCCACGCGCACCGGGGCCTGGGTCTTGCCCAGCTTCAGCCCGAGCGGCACGCCGACCTCCTCCAGAGCCTCCTTGAGCGACTCCGGGTCCCAGTTGACGACCTCCAGGCGGTCGAGGTAGGCGGTGAGGATCTCCACCGGGGAGTTCTTCATCGCCTTGTCCCAGGAGGGCTGGTCGAAGACGGGCTCGTCGAGGAAGAGGAAGTCGACGTTCTGCCTGATCTCCGCCAGCACGCCGATGCGGGTCTGGGCCAGGGCCGCGACCTTGCTGAACAGCTCGCGGTCCCAGGCGGGGTCGAGGTAGGGCGCGCAGCGCTCCTCGAAGGTCTCAAGCGGCAGCGCCCGGATGTACTCGCCGTTGAAGGCCCGCAACTTCTTCTCGTCGAAGAAGGCGCTGGCGGAGTTGACGTCCTCAAGCTTGAACAGCGGGACCATCTCCGCCCACGGCATGATCTCGCGGTCCTCGCCGGGGCCCCAGCCGAGCAGCATGAGGTAGTTGACCATGGCCTCGGCGAGGTAGCCCTCGTCGCGGTAGTCCTCCAGGGCCACCTTGTCGCGGCGCTTGGACAACTTCTTGCGCTGCTCGTTGACGATCACCGGCAGGTGGGCCCAGACCGGCGGGGTCGAGCCGAGCGCCGGCCACAGCAGCACCTGCTTGGCGGCGTTGCCGAGGTGCTCCTCGCCGCGTACGACGTGGGTGATGCCCTGGGTGATGTCGTCGACCGCGTTGGCCAGCACGTAGAGCGGCGAGCCGTCGGTGCGGGCGATCACGAAGTCTTCCTGGGCCTCGTTGGGGAACTCGACGTTGCCCCTGATCAGGTCTTCGACGACGGTGACGCCCTCGTCGGGGGTGCGGAAGCGCACCGCGCCCTCGGTCAGCCCGCGCCCGCGACAGAAGCCGTCGTAGCCCTTGTGCTCGGAGCCGGTGCGGGCCACCAGCGCCTCGCGGGTGCAGTCGCAGTGGTACGCCTTGCCGTCGGCCAGCAGCTTGGCCACGGCCTCGCGGTGCTGCGGCTCGTAGGCCGACTGGAAGTAGGGGCCCTCGAACACCGGGTTGGTGCCGTTGATGCCGATCCAGTCGAGCGCGGAGATGATGCCCTCGGTCCACTCCGGACGGTTGCGCGTGGCGTCGGTGTCCTCGATGCGCAGGACGAAGCGGCCGCCGGACTGTTCGGCGAGTGCCCAGTTGAACAGCGCCGTACGGGCGCCGCCGACGTGGAACATGCCGGTCGGGGACGGGGCGAAACGCACCCGTAGATCAGTCACGGGAGACCACCTTGTTCGTGAGTGTGCCGATGCCTTCGATGCCGACGCTGACCTCGTCACCGATGTCGAGGGGGCCGACGCCTGCCGGGGTGCCGGTCAGGATGACGTCGCCGGGGATCAGCGTCATGACCGCGCTGACGTAGGCGACCAGCGCGGGGATGTCGTTGATGAGCTGGCTCGTGCGGCCGCTCTGCCGGATCTCGCCGTTGACCGTGGTGGTCAGCGCGAGGTCGCTCGCGTCGAGATCGGTCTGGATCCACGGCCCGAGCGGGCAGAACGTGTCGAAGCTCTTGGCCCGGGTGAACTGCACGTCCTTCTTCTGCAGGTCGCGGGCGGTGACGTCGTTGGCGCAGGTGTAGCCGAAGATGACGTCCTTGACGCGGTCGACGGGCACGTCGCGGCAGAGCCTGCCGATCACGACGGCCAGCTCGCCCTCGTAGTCGACCCGGTCGGACAGCGAGGTCGGGTAGGCGATGGCCTCGCCGTGACCGATCACCGACGTGGACGGCTTCATGAAGATGAGCGGCTCGTCGGGCACCTCGTTGCCCATCTCGCGGGCGTGCTCGGCGTAGTTCCTGCCGATGGCGACGACCTTGCTCGGCAACATCGGGGCCAGCAGCTTCACCTGGGACAGCGGGAAGCGCTCGCCGGTGAACTGCACCTGGCCGAACGGATGGCCGGAGACCGTGGAGACGAACTCCTCTCCAGGACCGCCTTCGACCACGCCGAACGACACGCCTTCGCCTGTGGAGAACCTCGCTATACGCACCTGACAAGGCTATCGCCGCCGCCGCAAGGCTCCGCCCACCGCCAAAAAGTCAGGAACCTTCCACTAATGCCCCCAGAGTCCGTTTTGTAAGGCATTGGTGGTGGTTAAGGGGATATCTCTGCTTACTAGAGACTTCTTGGGGGGTGACGGAACGTGCCGGACACGATGGTCAACCAGACTTCTGCCGTACCGCGGGCCAGAACGCAGGACGGCGGCCCGGCGACCTCGCTGGTCACCGACAAGGGCACGACCAGCATCGACGACGTCGTCGTCGCCAAGATCGCCGGCCTGGCCGCACGCGAGGTCTCCGGCGTGCACGCCATGGGCGGCGGCGCCGCCAGGGCGTTCGGCAACATGCGCGGCATGGTCGGCGGGGAGCGCAACGTCGCCCAGGGCGTGTCCGTCGAGGTCGGCGAGCGGCAGGCCGCCGTGGACATGGACCTGGTCGCCGAGTACGGCACCGCCATCCCCGACCTGGCCGCCGCCGTGCGCAGGAACGTCATCGCGGCGGTCGAGCGCATGTGCGGCCTGGAGGTGACCGAGGTCAACATCAGGGTGGACGACGTGCACCTGCCCGGCCAGGACCGCGAAAGAGACCACGACAGGGACCGCGACCGCGACCGGGGCGACGGGCCGCTCCTCGACGACGCGGGACAGCCGGAGCCCCGGGTCCGATGAGCCGGCCGGGCCCCACGGCCCACGCCGAAGGTGATACCGAGGCCGGGGCCAAGGCGGAGGCCGAGGTCCTGGCCGAACGGGTACGGGCCTGTCCCGGCGTGGCGGGGCTCTCCGGCGGCCCGTTCGGGACGGTGGCGACGTACCTGCCCGGGGAGCGGGTCATGGGCGTCTCGGCCGACGGGGACGCGGTGACGATCGCCGTCGTCGCGACCCTCGACCGGCCGCTGCCCGAGACCGCCGAGGACATCCGCCGGGCCGTGTCGGACCTGGCCGGCGGCCGTCCTGTCAACGTACGCATCGACGACGTGGTGGAGTGATCATGAGCAACGTCCCATGGCTGGCGGTCATCGGCATGGCCACCGGCATCATCCTCGGACTCGCGGGGGCCTTCGGCGGCCTCGGCGCGTTCCTGCTCGTCCTCGTGCTCGGCGCGGTCGGCTTCCTGGTCGGCAAGGTCGCCGAGACCGGCGAGGTGAACCTGTCGGGCCTGACCGCGAGGCGCAGATGACCACCGCCACCCGGGTGACGGTGCCCCGGCAGCGGGCGGCGCCGGCGGGCGACCCCGGGCGGCGCGGGCGTACCGAGATCGGCGAGCGGGCGGTCGCCAAGATCGCGTGCTGCGCGGCGCGGGAGGTCCCCGAGGTGCGCGACGCGCGGCTGGGCGGGGTGCCGTGGACGCGCTCGTCCAGCGCGGAGGTGCGCGGGAACCGGGCCACGGTGCGGCTGAACGTGACCGTCGCCTACCCGGCCCCGCTGCACGCGGTCGCCGCGCGGCTGCGCGAGCACGTGCGCAACCGGGTGGCCATGCAGACCGGCCTCGACGTCACCCGCCTCGACGTGATCATGACCGACCTGTCCGGAGAGCCGGAATGACGTGCGACGTCCCGCCCGGGGAGCCCGGCGGCGGCGCGGGGGCCGCCTCGCCGGTGGGCGGGGCGCCGCCGCGGGACAAGGTCGCCGACCGGGCCGCCGTTCGGGCCTTCCGCCCGCAACGGCGGGTGCCCGCGATCGTCGTCGCCGTCCTGCTCGCGCTGCTGGGCCTGCTGGTCGCCGCGGAGGCGGTGTCCGCGCTGGTCGGCAGCCCGTTGCGGTGGCTCCCGTACGACCGGATGCTGGCGTGGGCGGCGGCGACGCCGTGGTCGCACCCGCTGTTCCTGGCCGGGGCCGCGATCGTCGTGCTCGCCGGCCTGGCGCTGGTGGCCATCGCCCTGGTGCCGGGACGGCCAAGGCTGGTCCCCGTACGGACCGGCGACCGCGACCTGATCATCGGCCTGCGTCCCAAGAGCTTCACCAGGGCCCTGGAGCACGCCGCCGAGGAGGTGCCCGGGGTGCGCTCGGCACACGCGACCGTCCGCGGCCGTACGGTCGCCGTCACCCCCGCCACCTCGGGCTGGAACGGGGAGGGCTTCGGCCGGGCCGTACGCGAGGCCGTGCTGACCAGGCTCGCCGGGCTGGACCCGGTGGAGCCGTACCGGGTGGCGGTGAACGTCAAGGAGCGCCGATGAACAGGAAGACCGGACGCGGCAACCGCTGGGGGCTGGCCCTGGTCGGCCTCGCGCTGGCCGTCCTCGGCGGCCTCACGCTGGCCCGGGGGCTGCTGGGGCCGTCCACGCCGATCGTGGACGGGGACACGCGCGCGTTCTTCGCCGTCCACAGCCCGCTCGTGTGGTGGGCCGTGGCCGCGCTGTCGATCCTGGTCGCGCTGCTCGCCCTGCGCTGGCTGATCGCGCAGGGCCGCAGGGACGCCCGTACCCGGCTGCGCCTGGAGAACGGCCCGGACGGGGTCACCGAGATCGCGGCGGGCGGGATGGCGCACGCGGTCGCCGCCGACGTCGAGGCCAGTCCCGCCGTGCTGAACGCCGACGCCGACCTGGTCGGCCCGCGCGGCCGGCCGGAGGTGCGGCTGCGCGTGGCCGCCGACGAGGCCGCCCCGATGAGCGAGCTGAGCGGGCACCTGTCCCGGGTCACGCTGCCGAACCTGCGGGACGCGCTGGACAGGGATCACGTACCGGCGGTGGCCCGCGTTAGCCTGGAGCCCTCACCTGCGACGCAGCGGGTCGTGCGCTAAGGCTTCATCGAGAGGGGTCCTCGTTGTCCATCGTGAAGATCAACGTCCTGACCGTGCCCGCCGAGATGCGCGAGGAGCTGGAGAAGCGCTTCTCGGGCCGGGCCGGGATGGTGGAGTCGGCCGACGGGTTCGAGTGGTTCGAGCTGCTGCGGCCGGTCGAGGGCACCGACCAGTACCTCGTCTACACGCGCTGGCGCAGCGAGGAGGACTTCCAGACCTGGCAGCAGGGGCAGGCGTTCCAGCGCGGCCACGCCCAGGCCGCTGCCGCCGGTGGGCAGGGCCACGGCCACGGCCAGGGCCCGGCGGCGACGGGCTCCCAGGTGTGGAGCTTCGACGTCGTGCAGAGCGCCGGGCCCAAGGGTTAGGCGTCGAGCGGGTTGCTCGCGATGCGGTCGGCGACGCCCCCGCGGACGAACCGGCCGGCGTAGCTAGACGGCTTGCGCGCGCCCTGGTCGGCGATGCAGGCGGTGAACTCCTTGGCGATCTCCAGGCGCGGGTGACGGTCCAGCACCTCGTGCCGCACGCCGTCGGGGATGTCCTCGGTACGCCGTCCGGAGATGTCCATGCCGGTGGACAGCTCCAGCAGGTGACCCTCGGGATCCTCCTCCACCGGCACCTCCTCCCACATGTGCCGGACGATCACCTCGGAGGCGCGCAGCCGGCGCTCGGGCGACCAGCCGGCCCCCGCGCAGAAGGCCCAGGCCACATGGCCGCCCGCCTCCTCGAACGGCACCGTATGGCTGTCGAACTCGGCGACCAGGCCGAGGTCGTGCAGCATCGACGACACGTAGAGCAGCTCGGCGTCGAAGTCGATCATCCTGGTCTGCGCGTACGCCGCCGCCCACAGATAGGCACGCACGGAGTGGTTGAGCAGCGAGGGCGTCTGGTAGCGCGTGGCCACCTCAAGCGCACCCCGGCAGGCGGGCGTGTCAGGGATCACGATGTCGTCGTATCTCACGGATCCAGCATGACATCCGCGCCGCCGGAGGCACCGGCGGGCATCGGCCCGTTAACGATCCGGTACGCGACTTGACCGCTTGATCGTGATTCCGAAAGCATGTCCCGCCCTCACTTTTTTGTCCGGAAGGAACCCTGGCGTGCGCCGGCTCGCGATACCTCTTGCCCTCACGCTCGCGACCAGCACGCTGGTGAGCCCGGCCCAGGCCGCCGACAAGGTGACCCGTACCGCGCAGTGCCAGGGTGACTGGCTGCCCGGCACGCCGACGGCCGAGGACGTCATGAAGGGCGAGATCTCCCTGGTGGGGCTGCCGGCGTACAAGCTGGGCAAGGACATCAACTGGGGGGCGAGCCCGTACCGGAACCGGTCGTGGGAGTTCGTGTTCCAGTCGCTGCGCTGGATGGGCACCCTCGTCGTGGCCTACGAGAACACCGGCGAGCGGCGTTATCTGGATCGTGCCACCGACATCGCCAAGGACTGGGTGGCGAGCAACAGGCGCGGCGCCGCCTCGACCAAGTCGTACGTGTGGAAGGACCACCCGGTCTCGCTGCGCACGCAGCCGCTGCTGTGCCTGAGCATGCACGTCAAGGAGAGCTGGCTGAAGGACAGCCTGGCCGAGCACGCCAAGCTGCTGTCGGACGCCCGGCTCTACAAGAAGGGCCACAACCACGGCATCGACCAGGACATCGCGCTCATGGGCATCGGCTGCAGGTACGGCCGCTCCGACTGGTCGAACCTGGCCTCCAGGCGGCTCACCGGCACGGTCAAGCTCGATGTCGACTCCCAGGGCGCGCTCATGGAGCAGGCCCCCCGCTACGCCGTCTACGTGTACGGCCGCCTCCAGGTCGCCATGACCAACATGAAGGCGTGCGACCGCAAGGTGCCCGCCGAGATCGGCCGGCGGGCCGAGGCGCTGAAGGACTTCATCGCCCACTCCACGATGCCCAACGGCTACATGGCCCCGCTCGGCGACGGCAGCGCCGAGACCGAGCCCAAGATGGAGACCGGCACCCCGAAGGAGAAGGTCAAGGTCTACAAGGCCGGTTACGTCTACGGCCGTACGGCCTGGGGCAAGCCGGACTCGGCGTACTACTCGATCAGGTTCGGCCCCGGCATGAAGTTCCACGGGCACGAGGACCATCTGGGCGTCACGTACTACGCGCAGGGCCGCGACATCCTCATGGACGGCGGTTTCCACTCCTACGAGAAGAGCGCCTACCGCTACTGGACGCTCTCCCCCGAGGCGCACAACGTGCCGACGGTCGTGGGCGCCCGGTTCCGGCCGCGTACCGCGTCCAAGCTGACCAAGACCTCCTACGGCAAGGACCGGCAGGCCTTCCGGCTCACGGACACCGCCTACGGCGTGAGCCGGACGCGCTCGGTGCTGGTGAACCACGGCGAGGACCTGATGGCGGTGCTCGACACGGCCTCCGGGGGCAAGAAGATCCGCAACCTGTGGCGGTTCGCCCCTTCGTTCAAGGTCGTCTCGTCCGGCGGCGGCAAGGTGGTGCTGGCCGACGGCGCCTTCAAGGTGACGCTGCTGCAGTTCTCCTCGTGCGAGCGGATCGGCGGGCAGAAGGTGGAGCGCGGCGGCAAGCTGGGCTGGGTGTCGCCCACGTACCTGGCCAAGCAGCCGACCAACGTGGTGGTCTCGCCGGCGGCGAAGTCGCTGCTGACGGTGATCGTGCCGGGGACGGACTCGCCGAAGGTGTCCTGCTCGGGCGGCAAGCTCAAGGTCGACGGCCGCACGTTCTCCGCCGGGCTGCTCTAGAACGCGATCCTGCGGTACCACTCGTTGGAGAGCATCTGGGTCCTGGCCGGCTCCGGCAGCGAGGTCAGCATGGTCATCGACGCGCCGCGCCCGACCTCCGACTCGTGGGCGTGCATCGCCGCCCACTTGCGCTCCGACCAGCGCGAGACGTCGAGCGCGGCCGAGACCTGGTCGTCGGGGACCCCGGGCAGGGCCTGGCCGGGCTCCGGGTCGGCGCCGAAGACCGCCCGCCAGTGCGAGGTCACGACCGAGCGCGGGATGGTCGCCAGGTAGAGCGCGTGCGGCCGCCAGGGGTCGCCGGCGTCGAGGTAGAGCTGGTCGTAGCCGGCCGCCTCGACCGCGGCCAGGGCGGCCCGGTGCACGTGGACGTGGTCGGGGTGGCCGTAGCCGCCGAAGCCGTCGTAGGTGAGCACGACGTCGGGCCGGACGTCCCTGATGTGCCCGACCAGCAGGCCCACCGTCTCGTCGAACGGCACGTCCAGGAAACGCGGGCGGCCGGGGGCGGAGTCGGGGTTGCGCGCGTCGGCGAAGCCCAGCAGCCGGGGCTCGCCCGCGCCGAGGATGTCGAGGGCTCGTTCCAGCTCCCGCGCCCGGAGGGTGCCTTCGGCCCCGGTGCAGGTGACCACGGCCGTTCTGGCGCCCTCGTCGGCGTATTTGGCGAGGGTGCCGCCCGTCCAGATCGCCTCGTCGTCGGGATGGGCATGTACGGCGAGCACACTGAAAGTCATGGGCCACCATGCTAGAGAGTTCGGACGCCGGTCCGGCTCCCCTAGGCTCTACGCGAACCCTCAGCCCCGGGAAGAGACGATCACGATGAGCGAGCCCGTACCCGCCGACCTGCTGGAGATCGCCGACGCGCTCGTGCCGCACGCGCCCCTCGACACGGCGCGCCTGGGCGACGGCGGCATGCATGACGTGGTGCTGATCCCGGGGGTGGCGGCCGTACGGGTCAGCCGGCGGGCCGCCGCGGCCGAGGCGCTGCCGCGCAGGACCGAGGTGCTGCGTGCCATCGGGGCCGCCGGACCGCCGTTCGCGGTGCCCACGCCGCTGACGCCGGTGACGACGTTCGGGGAGCGGGCGGCGGTGGCGGTGTCCTGGATCGAAGGGGCCGGGCTCGGCGCCGGCCAGGGCGACCCGGCCCTGATCGGCGAGCTGCTGAGGTCCGTACGCGAGTTGCCCCTCACGCCGGAGCTGCGGGCCCTGCTGCCCGCGCCCCGCGCGTGCGCGGGCCGCGAGAGCTGGAGCACGATCGTCGCCGAGGAGGTCATCCCCCGCCTCCCGGACAGGTGGCGTGACAGGGGACGGCGACGCCTCGCCGACGCCCTGGCCCTGGAACCGGTCCCCGACACGCTCGTCCACGGCGACCTCGTCGGCGGGAACGTCCACTGGGACGAGAACGGCAAGCTGGTCGGCGTCCTCGACTGGGACCGGGCCCACCTGTTCGACCCGGCGATCGACGCGGCCTTCATGGGCTGGCACGGCTGGGACAACCTGCGCCCGGCCGTCGACGCCGGCACCTACCGGCGGGCCGTCACGTGGGAGCGCGCGTTCGGGGTCGACCACCTTGTCGCGCTGTTCCTGCTCGACGGCGCTCCCCTGGTCCTCGTGGACAGCTTCGTGACGCACGTCGTCGCCTGGCTGGACGAGGACGGCGGCCCCGACCGGCCCTAGGCCACCGGCTCCCGCCGGACCGGCGTGCGGATGATCGACACCCCGACCGCCCCGAACACCGCCAGCAGGACGACCGGCCCGCCGATGCCCAGGACGAGGTTCCACGAGCTCGCCCCGAACAGCCAGACGACGATGCCCACGAGCACCCCCGCCGGGAACCACCAGCCGGCCAGTCCGTCGCGCGCGTACGCGACCGCGACGAGCACCAAGCCCAGGAAGGACCCGATCATCCCGGGGAGCTGCCAGGCGACGACCATCGCGGGCTGGGCAGCGTCCTGCATGAGCTTCTCGGCCTGAGCCGCCGGCAGGGTGTCGAAGAGCACGATGTCGAAGAAGTCGGAGATCATGAGCGAGGAGAAGTTCGTCAGCCCGAGAACCGCCAGCACGCCCGCGACTGTGGCCAGCGCCGAGCCCTTGGCGCGGACGAGGTGGACCATGCCGAGCACGCCCGGTACGAACAACACCCAGGCGTAGTGCAGGAGCGTCGCGCTGACGCCCACGGCGCCGGGGTTGTCCGCGTAGACCAGGGGGTCCTCGACGCCGGGCTCGGACGGGTCGGTGATCATGCCGAGGATGAGGCAGAGGGGGGCGAGGATCAGGCTCGCGCCGGCCGCGAACCGGCGGACGGAGAGGGCGTTGGGGAACATGCCGGGCACGGTAGGCGCCGTTCCCGGGGGCCGTCGTCAAAGCACACTTGCACCCGCCGTCCCCCTGCGGACGGATTTCACGATGGACCACCGTTCCCCCGCCGAGCCCGGGTCCGCCCTCTCCTCGTGGACGGAATTCGCGACACATGGCGACATTCCGGGCAGGCTACTCTCGCCTCATGCTCCACCGCCGTTCCCCCGCTCCCGTCGACTGGCTCGTGGCGGGGGTCGTGGCCCTGTTCGCGGTCGCGGAGGAGGTCAGCGCCCGTTCGATGGCCTCCCCGCGCGCCTACCTGCCCCTCTGGCTGGCCGCCGGGCTCGTCACGGCCGCCGGGGTGCTCTTCCGGGCCCGCGCGCCCTTCGCCGTCCTGGCCGTGTACTCGGCGGCCAACGTCGGCTCGTTCGCCTTGGTGTCCGGGCCGCCCGCGGCCTGGCAGTTCTACACCCAGCTCGTGCTGCTGTGCACGCTGCTGTCGGAGGTGCGTCCGGACAGCGTGAAGGCGGTGGCGGGGCTGGCGGCGACGGGCGTGTTCGTGGCGGCCATGCTGGGCACGTCCTCGCCCGCGTCCGGGCCGGGTGACGTCGCCGTGGCCCTGGTCATGTGCGCCATCGCCGCCGGGACCGGCCTGGCCGTACGCCGCCACCGCGTGCTGGCGGTGCAGGCCGCCGAGCGCGGCGAGCTGCTGGCCCGCGAGTCGGTGCAGGAGGAACGTGCCCGCATCGCCCGCGAGCTGCACGACATCGTCGCCCACAGCGTCAGCGTGATGACCATGCACACCGGCACCGTACGGCTGCTGCTGCGCGCGGACCAGGAGCCCGAACGGCAGGCGTTGTCCACCGTGGAGGCCGCGGGCCGGGAGGCCATGGACGAGCTGCGCCGCATGCTCGGCCTGCTGCGCGGCACGAACGCCGGCGATCCGCCACACCAGGCCGGCCTCGACCGGCTGGACGACCTCCTCGACCAGTTCCGTTCGGCGGGGCTCGACGTGCGGCTCGACGTCGCGGGCGAGCGTGTGCCGCTGCCTGCGGGGCTGGACCTGTCGGCGTACCGGATCGTCCAGGAGGCGTTGACCAACACGCTCAAGCACGCCGGGTCGGCGCGGGTGGCGGTGACCGTCTCGTACCTGCCCGGCGAGCTGCGGCTGGAGATCGTGGACGAGGGCCCGCGCGGGCCCCGGCCGCCGTCCGGCGCGGGGAGCGGGCACGGGCTGATCGGCATGCGCGAGCGAGCCGCCCTGTTCGAGGGCACGCTGACGGCGGGCCCGCTACCGTCGGGCGGCTTCGGCGTACGGGCGGTGCTCCCCCTGTGACGCACCCGGACGGGATCGGCGTGGTGGTCGCCGACGACCAGGCGATGATCAGGGCCGGGCTGCGGCTGATGATCGGCACCCAGCCGGACCTGTCCGTGCTCGGCGAGGCGTCCGACGGCGAACGGGCGGTCGAGCTGGCCCGGAGCCTGCGCCCGGACGTCGTCCTGCTCGACATCGCGATGCCCCGCCTGAACGGCCTGGAGGCCGCCCGCCGCATCCTCGCCGCCCCCGCCCCGCCGAGGGTGATCATGCTCACCACGTACGACACCGACGAGAACCTCGACCTCGCCCTGCACGCCGGTGTCAGCGGGTTCCTGCTCAAGGTGTCGCCGCCGGAGCACCTGTTCGCCGCCATCCGCAGCGCCGCGCGCGGCGACGTCCTGCTCGACCCGGCCGTGACCGGCCGCGTCGTCGAGACCTACCGCCGTACGACGGCCGCCTCCCCCCGGAGCCCCTCCGGGGTCACCGCCCGGGAGGAGGAGGTGTTGCGGCTGGTGGCGCGGGGCCTGTCGAACACGGAGATCGCCGGCTCACTGTCGATCACGGAGGCGACGGTGAGCACCCACATCAACCGCCTGCTCGCCAAGCTCGCCCTCCGCGACCGCGCCCAGATCGTCCGGTACGCCTACGAGTCGGGCCTCGTACGCCCGGGAGACCCGCCGTGAGTCCGTACGGAGTCAGCCGCAGTCGCGGCCGGCGCGCAGCAGCCCGTACGTGACCGCCTGCTCCAGCGCCTGCCAGGAGGCGTCGATGATGTTCTCGGCCACCCCGACCGTCGCCCATTCGGCCGTGTCGTCGCTGGAGGTGATCAGGACGCGGGTGACGGCGCCCGTGCCGTGGGTGCCTTCGAGGATGCGGACCTTGTAGTCCACCAGCTCCAGCCTCGCCAGCTCCGGGTAGAGCTGCTCCAGCCCCTGCCGTACGGCGTTGTCCAGGGCGTTGACAGGGCCGTTGCCCTCGCCGGTGGCGACGATGCGCTCGCCCTTGGTGTGCAGCTTCACGGTGGCCTCGCTGACCAGCTCGCCGCCCTTCGTCCGCTCGACGATCACGCGCCAGGACTCCACCTCGAAGTGGCGCCTGCGCGCCCCCTGGACGGTGTCACGCAGCAGCAGCTCGAACGACGCGTCCGCGGCCTCGAACGTGAAGCCCTGCGCCTCCAGATCCTTGACGCGCTCGACGAGGGTCTTGGTGTGCTCCGGGGTGAGCTCGTAGCCCAGCTCGCGGCCCTTGAGCTCGACGGAGGCGCGGCCGGCCATGTCGGAGACGAGCATGCGCATGTCGTTGCCCACGGCGGCCGGGTCGATGTGCTGGTAGAGGTTGGGATCGACCTTGATGGCGCTGGCGTGCAGGCCGGCCTTGTGGGCGAAGGCGGACATGCCGACGTAGGGGGCGTGGGAGTTGGGGGTGACGTTGGTGACCTCGGTGATCGCGTGCGCGATGCGGGTCATGTCCGCCAGCGACTCCTGCGGCACGAGGTCGAAGCCGCGCTTGAGCTGGAGGTTGGCGACGACGGTGAACAGGTTGGCGTTGCCCGAGCGCTCGCCGTAGCCGTTGGCGCAGCCCTGTACGTGCGTGGCGCCCGCCTTGACGGCGGCGAGGGTGTTGGCGACGGCGCAGCCGGTGTCGTCGTGGCAGTGGATGCCGACCCGGGCGCCGGTCTGGACGGCCGCGTGGACGGTCTCGGCCAGCTCGTCGGGCAGCATGCCGCCGTTCGTGTCGCACAGGGCGATGACGTCGGCCCCGGCCTCGGCGGCGGTCCTGAGCACCTCCAGCGCGTAGGCTGGGTTGGACTTGTAGCCGTCGAAGAAGTGTTCGGCGTCGAGGAAGACTCGCTGTCCCCCCGCACGAAGGTGAGAGACCGTGTCGCGGATCATCGCGAGGTTCTCCTGGAGAGTCGTGCGGAGGGCCAGCTCCACGTGCCGGTCGTGGCTCTTGGCGACAAGGGTCACGACCGGCGCGCCGGATTCGCGCAAAGCGGCTACCAAGGGGTCGTCGGCGGCCTTCACACCGGCCCGGCGGGTCGCACCGAACGCGGCGAGCTGCGCGTGCTTCAGGTCGAGCTCTGTTCGAGCGCGCCTGAAGAACTCTGTGTCCTTGGGGTTGGCGCCCGGCCAGCCCCCCTCGATGAAGCCGACGCCCAGGCTGTCCAGCTGCCGTGCGATGGCGAGCTTGTCAACGACAGTGAGGTTGAGTCCTTCCTGCTGCGCGCCGTCGCGCAGCGTGGTGTCGTAGACGTGGAAGCGGTCGTCGGCCATGAGTCTCTCTTCTTTCGGATCCGTGTCCTGGAAAACAAAAAGACCCCTCACGGACGTGAGAGGTCTGCGCGCCGGCGGTGTCCCTGTGTCAGCCGGCGCGCCTGCCGATAATGAGCAGACCGTAGAGCATGGTGCTTGTCAGTCTGCCACAGGGATTCACCATTCGGCACATTGATCTCACCTTGTGGACATGACCTTTACACTTGCACGCCGGCGCCGCCGGTGATGGCGCGTTCGAGCGCCGCCGGGTCGAACACCTCGTTGCCGAGCTGCTGCCCGTCGAGCAACACCGTCGGGGTGCCCTGGATGCGGACCTTCGCGGTCTCCGCCAGGTGTGTCTTCGCGTACGACTGGGAGGTCACGCACTCGTCCACCGAGGCGCCCACCTTCCTGGCCGCCGTGACCAGCTCCGGCAGGGTGAAGCCCGAGGCCGAGCCGTGCGGGGCGGGCTGCATCGCGTACAGCTCGTCCCTGAAGGCCAGCCAGTTCGCCTCCGGGATGCACCGGGCGGCGGCCGCGGCGCGGATGGAGTTGGAGCGCATGGGCTCGTCCTGGAAGATCGTCACCGGGTGGTAGACGACCTTGACCCTGCCCTCCCTGGCCAGTTTCTGGATCGTACGGTCGACCTTGGAGTGCATCTCCTTGCAGATCGGGCAGTCGAAGTCCTCGTACACATCGAGCACGGGCGCGTCGCCGGACTTGTCCGCAAGGACCATCGAACCGTCGATCTGCCTGGTCAGGCGTACGGACCCGGCTGTCTCACCCGGCTCCGAGAAGGCCAGCACACCCAGCACCACCAGCGCCGCACACGCGATCGCGACCGCAACCAACCGCTTCATCATCCGCCCACTTCCAGCTCACCGAACGCGCAGACCCTACCAACGACAGGCCCGCTCTCCGGACAGCCGGTCGGGTCGGGCCCCGGCGCGGCGATCCGTCAGCGGATCCCTCATTGGTACCTGATGACGCTGAGAGATCTCTGTACGGGAAGAATGACGTACATGAAGGCGAATCTCCTTGACCCCGCGGTGGGCCGGTACATCCTCGACCACTCCACCCCGCCCGACCTGCTGCTGGAGGAGCTGGCGCGGGAGACCGCCGAGGCGACGGGCGACGCCGCGAGGATGCAGATCTCCGCCGACCAGGGCCGGTTCCTGACCATGCTCACCCAGCTCGTGGCCCCGGCGGTGGCGGTCGAGGTGGGCACGTTCACCGGTTACTCGTCGGTCTGCATCGCGCGGGGACTGACGGGCGGGCGGCTGCACTGCTTCGACGTGAGCGAGGAGTGGACCTCGATCGCCCGGCGCTACTGGGAGCGGGCGGGCGTGGCCGACCGCGTCTCGCTCACGCTCGGCCCGGCCATGGAGACGCTGGCCGCCTTCGACGAGCCCGTCGACCTGGCCTTCCTCGACGCCGACAAGGGCAACTACCCCGGCTACTACGAGCTGCTGGTCGAACGGCTGCGGCCGGGTGGCCTGCTGCTGGCCGACAACACGCTGCGCAGCGGGCACGTGGCCGACCCGGCGCGCACGGAGACCACGACGGTGCAGATCAGGGAGTTCAACGACCTGGTGATCGAGGACCCCCGGGTCAGCGTCGTCATGCTGCCGGTCGCCGACGGCATCACGATGATCAGGAAGCACCACTAGATCACCGGGACACCGCGGCCCTGACGGAGGCCGGCGCCTGAACGCCGGCCCCGGGCGAGGCGTCAGGCGATCTTGTGGATCCAGCCGCGGGTGTCGGGGCGGGCGCCGTACTGGATGCCGACGAGCTCCTCGCGGACCCGCATCGTCACCGGGCCCGGGGTGCCGTCGGCGATGGTCCAGGAGCGGTCGGCGCCCCTGACCGAGCCGACCGGGGTCACCACGGCGGCCGTGCCGCACGCGAACACCTCGGTCAGCTCGCCCGCGGCGCAGGCGGACTCCCACTCGTCCACCGAGATCAGCCGCTCCTCGGCCTCCAGGCCCAGGTCGTCGGCCAGTTCGAGGATCGAGTCCCGGGTGATGCCGGGCAGCAGGGTGCCGGTGAGCGCCGGGGTGACGAGCTTGTTACCGAAGACGAAGAACAGGTTCATCCCGCCCATCTCCTCGACGTACTCGTGCTTGTGGGCGTCGAGCCAGACGACCTGGTCGCAGCCGTTCTCGACGGCCTCGCGCTGGGCGACGAAGGCGGCGGCGTAGTTGCCGCCGCACTTGGCGAAGCCGGTGCCGCCGGGCGCGGCGCGGGTGTAGTCCGTCGACAACCAGACCGAGACGGGCTTGATGCCGCCGCTGAAGTACGAGGCCGCCGGCGAGGCGATGACCATGTACTTGTACGTCTTCGACGGGTAGTTGACGCCGAGCCCGGCCTGCGTGGCGATCATGAACGGGCGCAGGTAGAGGCTGTGGCCCTCGGTGGTGGGCACCCACTCCTTGTCGGCCCCGACGAGCAGCTCCAGCGACTCGACGAACGCCTCCTCGGGCAGCTCCGGCATGGCCATGCGCTCGGCCGAGCGGTTGAAGCGGGCGGCGTTCGCGAACGGGCGGAAGGTCACGATCGAACCGGAGATCTGCCGGTACGCCTTCAGCCCCTCGAACAACTCCTGCGCGTAGTGGAACACCGAGGTGGCGGGGTCGAGCGAGAGCGGCCCGTACGGCAGGAGCCTGGCGTCGTGCCATCCCTCGCCGTCGGTGTAGTCGATCGAGATCATGTGGTCGGTGAAGGCCTGCCCGAATCCGGGGTTCGCCAGTACCTGCTCCCGCTCGGCCGCGGTGCGAGCGTGGGCGGAATGCTGCACGTCGAAGCTGAGCTTCTGAGCGATGGTCATGACGGCGGTCCTTCTCTCTACGAATCTACGATTCTGAAAGCTACTGCCCGCGAGCAGTATTCGTACTTCCTATTGTCTCGTCATTTGGGATGGCAAGAGGTAGTTGGGACGATTCGACCTCGCGGACACAAAAAGCGCCTGGCAGTCCTCGTTCGGACCGCCAGGCGCGTACGGGGGCTAGGCGGGTCCTAGCCGGATACTCGCGCGGTGATGTCGTCGCCGATCTCGCCGGTCGAACGGCCGGCGCCGCCGCTCACGCGCTCGGCGATGTCGGCGGCCACGGCCTGCTCGACCTTGGCGGCCTCGGCGTGGAGGCCGAGGTGGTCGAGGAGCATGCCGACGGACAGGATCGTCGCGGTCGGGTCGGCCTTGCCCTGACCGGCGATGTCGGGCGCGCTGCCGTGGACCGGCTCGAACATGCTCGGCGTGGTGCGCTCGGGGTTGATGTTGCCGCTGGCCGCAAGGCCGATGCCGCCGGCGATCGCGGCGCCGAGGTCGGTGATGATGTCGCCGAACAGGTTGTCGGTGACGATCACGTCGAAGCGCTCGGGCTGGGTGACGAAGAACATCGAGGCCGCGTCGATGTGGCTGTAGTCGGTGGTGACGTCGGGGAACTCCGCGGCCACCCGGTCGACCGTGCGCTGCCAGAGGTCGCCGGCGAAGGTGAGCACGTTGGTCTTGTGGACCAGCGTGAGCTTCTTGCGGGGCCGCGACTGGGCCTTCTGGAAGGCGAAACGCACCACGCGCTCGACGCCGTGGGCGGTGTTCAGCGACTCCTGGGTGGCGATCTCGTGCGGCGTGCCGCGCCGCATGACGCCGCCGGTGCCCGCGTAGAGGCCCTCGGTGCCCTCGCGGACGACGACCATGTCGATCTGCTCGGCGGACGCGCCGGCCAGCGCGGTCGGGACGCCGGGGAACAGCTTGACCGGGCGCAGGTTGACGTAGTGGTCGAACTCGAACCTGAGCTTGAGCAGCAGGTCGCGCTCCAGCACGCCCGGCGGCACGCTGGGGTCGCCGACGGCGCCGAGCAGGATCGCGTCATAGCCGCGCAGCTCTTCGAGCACCGCGTCGGGCAGTGTCTCGCCCGTGCGGTGGTAGCGGGCTGCGCCCAGGTCGTAATGGGTGGGCTCGATCTTCGTGCCCACGGCCTCCAGGACCTTGAGCCCTTCGGCTACGACCTCGGCGCCGATGCCATCCCCGGGGATGACGGCCAGGCGGATGTTACGCGACTCCATGGCGGTACCCTACCGGCTCGTCTCGGCTGACGAACACATCATCTCAATGGTCGGACATTCCGTTTTGGGGGGATTGCGACCTTTTGACCGTTTCGTTAGAGTCCGACGAGCCTAATCCGCGCAGCACTGCGTGGAGCCGGGGACCCACCCCTTTTCCCCCCGGGGCGAATCGGCCTCGCTTCCCCTTCGAAGCACAGCCGTAGGGCTACTTCCAGGCCCGAGCCCGTCAGCTAACCCGGCCGGCCTCGTGGAAGGACAGTTCCCCTGTCTAGCATCGCCATCCTCCTGGCGGTGGCAGCGGGCGGCGCAGGTCTCGCGCCCGCGGCTCCCGCCGACCCCGCCCCCTCCGTCACCCTCACCGGCCCCCAGGTGAAACAGGTCCAGGAACAGCGTGTACCGAAGCCGGCCTGGAAGGTCGCCCTCGACTACGCCATGGACAAACGCGGCACCCCGTACGTGTGGGGCGGCGCCAGCGAACGGGGCTACGACTGCTCGGGGCTCATGCTCCGGGCGTACGAGGACGCCGGGATCGAACTCCCCAGAACCGCCGCCGAGCAGTACGGCGCCTTCTCCCGGAAAATCGCCTGGAAAGACCTCAAACCAGGCGACCTGGTGTTCTTCAGCAATCTCGGCCACGTCGGCATGATCTCCAAACCCGGTTTCATGGTCCATTCCCCGCACACCGGCGACGTGGTGAAGGAGGAACGCCTGTCGCAGTGGCGCAGGCAGGCCTTCGTCGGCGCGGTACGCCCCGACCCCAAGGGCGTCAAGCGCTGGGCGGACTACACCGCGCTCCGCAAGGCCCCCGCCCCCGCCATGCTCACAGCGACCCTGTGACGACGACCTTCCCCGGGGCGTGTCCCTCCTCCTGGTAGCGGACGGCCGCCGGGATCTCGCCGAACGGGAAGGTCCTGTCGATGACCGGGATGATCTCGCCCCCTTCGATCAGCCCGGTCAGCGTCAGCAGGTTCGCCCTGTTGCTCCCGCAGCGGACCACGTCCGCCCTGGCGATCCGCTGCGGGACGAAGGGCGCCGACGCGAGCGCGGCGAACATGTGGCCGGCCGGCTGCACCCAGCGACCGGCCGGCCCGCCGACCACCACGTACGCGCCCTTCCTGGCCAGGACGCGGCGGCAGTCCGACAGCCGGCGGCCGCCCGCCACGTCGACGAGCAGGTCGAAGCGCTGCCCGGAGGTGGCGAAGTCCTCCTTGGTGTGGTCGATGATCTCGTCCGCGCCGATCGAGCGGACCAGGGCGGCGTTGCGCCCGCCGCACACGCCGGTCACGTGCGCGCCGAACGCCTTGGCGAGCTGCACGGCGAACGTGCCCACACCACCGGACGCGCCGTTGACCAGCACCTTCTGGCCCGCCTGCACGCGGCCCTCGTCGCGCAGCGCGATCAGCGCCGTGTTGGCCGCCATCGGGACGGCCGCCGCCTGCTCGAACGTCAGGTTCCCCGGCTTGGGGGCCACCTCGCTCTCCCGCAGGCAGACGTACTCGCCGAAGCCGCCCTGGAGGGACATCGCGTACACCTCGTCGCCGGGGCGGAACAGTGTGACGTCCTTGCCGGTCGCCTCGACCTCCCCCGCCACGTCGGCGCCGAGGACCGGGATGCGCGGCCGGCGCAACCCGACGCCGCCGCCCATGATCCGGGACAGGTACGGCTCCCCCCGCATGAAATGCCAGTCATAGGGCTGCACGGACGTGGCCCGCACCCGGACCAGCACCTCGTCGTCGCGCGGCACGGGCCGTTCGACGTCGGACAGGACGAGCTGGTCGGGTGAGCCGAACGAACGCAGGACGTAGGCCTTCATCGTTTCTCCCTTGTGGCGTGAACGGCGTGGACGTGCCGTGGATGTGCCGCCAGTGTGGGCGCGACCTGCGCGGACGCTCAACGGTCGAAAGGCGACGGCTCGATGGCCGAAAGTACGACCACCCGGCCCGCCGATGGTGCGAACCGGCTCGGGCCGTACGCGCGATGCCCCGGTGGGGCCGCGGCGGTCACGCTCTCAGGCATGAGATGGATCGCACCCACCGGATTGCTCGCGCTCAGCGTCGTCCCCCTCGTCGCCGGCGCGCTCCGGCTGACCGAACTGGCCTCGGGCGCCCCCGTCACGCCCGGCAACGCGCGCTTCTTCGCCATGCCCGTGCCGGTGTTGCTGCACATCCCCGCCTCGCTGGTGTTCTGCGTGCTCGGCGCGTTCCAGTTCTCGGCCGGGTTCCGGGCCCGGCGGCGGAGGTGGCACCGGGTGGCGGGGCGGGTGCTGGTGGCGTGCGGGCTGGTCGCGTCGTTGTCGGGGTTGTGGCTGACGCTCTTCTCCGACCTGCCCGCCGGTGACGGCGTGCTGCTGGCCGCCTTCCGGCTGCTGTTCGGCACGGCCATGGCCGCCTGCCTCCTGCTCGGCCTGGCCGCGATCCGGCGGCGCGAGGTGGCCCGGCATCGTGCCTGGATGACCCGCGGGTACGCGCTCGGCCTCGGCGCGGGCACGCAGGCCTTCACGCTGGCGTTCGGGCTGCTGGCCTTCGGGCCGCCCGGCGAGCTGGGCAGGGCGCTGCTCGTCGGCGCGGGCTGGGTGATCAACCTGGCGGTGGCCGAGGCGATCGTCCGCCGGGGTCAGGTGCGTACGCGGTCGGTCTCGTAGGCCCACATGGCGATCTCGACGCGGTTGCGCACGCCGAGCTTGGTCATCAGGCTCGCGACGTGGCTCTTGACCGTGCTGAGCGAGATGTGCAGCTCGGCGGCGATCTCGCTGTTGGTCCGGCCGCGGGCCACGGCGCGCAGGATCTCCTCCTCCCGGCCGGTCAGCGCCTCCATAGGCTGCGCGGGCGCCTCGGCACGCCCCGCCCCCGCGAACGCGGCCAGCAGGCGCGCGGTCACACTCGGGGCGATGAGCGCCTCTCCCCCGGCCGCGGCGGTCACCGCCTGGGCGAGCAGCGCGGGACCGGCGTCCTTGAGCAGGAATCCCCTGGCCCCGGCGCGCAGGGCGGCATAGACGTACTCGTCGAGGTCGAACGTGGTGATGACGACCACAGCCATGGGGTCGGCCACGTCGGGCCCGGCCAGCTCGCGGGTGGCCGCGATACCGTCGAGGCCGGGCATGCGGATGTCGAACAGGCACACGTCGGGCCGCAGGCGGCGGGCCAGCTCGACGGCCCGCCTGCCGTCGCCGGCCTCGCCGACGACCTCGATGCCGGGCTGGGCGTCGAGGATCATCCTGAGCCCGGTACGGGCGATCTCCTGGTCGTCGGCGACCAGCACCCGGATGTTCACGCGGCCTCCCTGGGCAGGACGGCGGTGACCGTCCAGCCCCGGTTGGGGTTGGGGCCCGCCTCGCAGGTGCCGCCGAGCAGGGCGGCGCGTTCGATCATGCCGATGAGGCCGTAGCCGGGGGCGGCGACGCCGGTGGCTCGGTCGCCGTCGTCGCTCACGGTCAGGTGTACGGAGGTGTCGTCGGCGGTGACGCGGACGGTGATGTGGGTGGCGTGGCGGGCATGCCGCCGGGCGTTGGTGATCGACTCCTGCGCGATGCGGTAGAGCGCGGCGCCGGACGACGGCGGCAGGTCGTCCAGCCCGCCGGCGATCTCCACCTCGACGGCCGGACCGACGCGCGGACGCCCGGCGAGTTGCCGCAGGTCGTCGAGGTGACGGCCCGGGGTCAGCTCGGCCGGCTCGTTCCTGCGCAGCACGCGGACCATGGCCCGCATCTCGGCGAGGGTGCGGGACGCCTCGGCCTCGATCACCCGTAAGGCGTCGGTGGCGGCGCCCGGCTCGGAGGCGGCGGTGGCCAGGCCGGCCTGGGCGCGGATGGCCATGGCCGAGACGTGGTGGGCGACGGTGTCGTGCAGGTCGCGGGCGAGTTGTTCGCGTTCGAGAAGTTTGACCTGGTCAAGCTCGCGCAGCCGCGCGCCGGCCCGGTACCGGAAGGCGCCGCCCAGCCCGACGGCGGCGAACAGGACGCCGAGCGCCGGGACGACGTCGCCGGGCGCGATGCGGCCGGTGATCAGCGACAGGTGGACCGCGACGAGCCCGGCCGCCATCCCGATCACGGCCTCGCGCCCCGATCCCCACCGGAACAGCGCGTAGAGCACGATCGTCACGAACGCCAGCGTGTACGTCTCGACCGGCTCGCCGCGCGTCAGCAGCGGCGCCAGGCTGGTGACGCCGAAGACGAGCATGACCATGAGCAGCGGCCGGGTCCTGCGCCACAGCAGCGTGGGCACCAGCGCGACGGTCACGGCCGTCGAGACCACCGGCCACCGGAGGTCGGGCCGCAGCAGGCCCTCGATCACCGCGGCCGGCACGAGCACCGCGACGAGCGCCCAGTCGCGCCACACCCGCGCCGGCGGGCCGGCGGGACGCGGCTCACGCCACACGGAACGGAGGAGGCCGGGCACCCCCTCATCGTAAAGGCGCACCCCACCTCCGCGCAGAGCCCACGAGCCCGGCCGCGATCAACTCCCGCGGGCCTCGGCGACCGGCCCGGCCGGGGTCATCTTCTGCGGGCGTCGAAGATGAGGTCCCACGCGCGGGACTTGGCGTGCGCGACCGCCCCCAGCAGCACGCCGCTGTCGCCGAGCAGGCTGGCCACCACCTTCGGGCGCAGCGGGCCGAGCTCGGCGATGCGGCGCTCGACCGAGGCGCCCAGCAGGTCGAGGTTGCGCCCGACTCCCCCGCTCAGCACGATCACCTCCGGATCCAGCACCGCGGCCACGGCCACCAGCAGGCCGCCGATGCGGCGTCCTTCGGCCTCCACCACCGATCGGGCCGTCTCGTTCCCGTCGGCGGCGGCGGCGAAGACCTCCCTGGCCGTCTCCAGCTCCAGGCCCGCCGCGCGGGCGGCGCGTACGACGCCGGGCGCGGCCGTCGCGGCCTCGGTGGCGCCGTGCGCGAAGGAGTCGGCGTCGTGGGCGACGGGGTCGGCGCCGGGCGGCTGCTCGGTGGCCGGGACGTAGGAGACCTCGCCGGCCGCGCCCCGCGCGCCGACGTACAGCTCGCCGTTGATCACGATGCCCATGCCGACGCCGGTGCCGATGGAGACCAGGGCGAAGTTGGCCGTTCCGCGACCGGCCCCGTGGGCGTGCTCGCCGACGGCGGCCAGGTTGATGTCGTTCTCGATGACGAGGTCGACGCCGAGTGCCGCGCGCAGCCGGTCGGCCAGGCCGGGCGGGCCGGGCAGGTTGGGGGCGAAGTCGAGGCCGCCGCGTACGGGGTCGTACACGCCGGGCGAGCCCACGACCGCGCAGGTGATCGAGCGCCACTCGACCTCCGCCTCGGCGGCCGCCGCCCTGGCCAGCTCGCCGACCAGGTCGGCCAGCTCCGTCGAGGTCCTGGCCGTGTTGCGACCGTCGGTACGGCCGGCGAACGCACCGCGCAGATCGGCCACGGCGACCCTGATCCAGTCGCGGCCGATGTCGATCCCGGCGACGTGGGTCGAGGCGGCGTTCATGTCGTAGAGCGAGGAGACCGGGCCGGGCCGTCCGGACACTTCCCCGACCAGGTGGACCAGGCCGTCCTCCTCCAGCCCGGCCAGGGCGGCCGAGACCGTCGGCTTGGACAGGCCGGTGCTCTTGGCCAGGTCGGCGCGTGAGGCGGGACCGTGCTCGTGGAGCTGGTCGAGCAGGCGGCGCTCGTTGAGCACCCGCAGCAGCCGTGGATTGGCCAGGTCGCGTCGCATGTCCGGCCTCCCTCCGAGGTGCACTCTAGCCAACTCGCCTGATAGTAAACTACCTTTCTTACCAAGCGGGGGCGGGCATCTTCTGAGAGGACGAAGTGCGATGCACCGAGCTTGGCGACTCATCCCCTCGGCGGCGGTCCTGCTGGCCGCCGCCTGCGGAACCGGCACCACCGGCACGACCACCACCACCACTCAGGCCACCGCGGCGCGGCAGGGCGGGACGATCGCCCTGTTCCTCCCCGAATCGAAAACCACCCGGTACGAAGCCTTCGACCGCCCCCTGTTCGAGGCCAAGGTCAAGGCGCTGTGCCCCGGCTGCAAGGTCATCTACGGCAACGCCGAACAGGACGCGGCCAAGCAGCAACAACAGGTCGAAGCGGCCCTCACCCAGGACGCCGACGTGCTCGTCCTCGACGCCGTGGACGCCAACGCGGTCGCGCCCCTGGTCAACCAGGCCAGGCAGAAGAAGGTCCCCGTGGTCGCCTACGACCGGCTGATCTCGGGCATCGACTACGCCTACTACGTCTCGTTCAACAACGTACGGGTGGGCGAGATGCAGGGTCAGGCGCTGCTCGACGCCCTGAACACCAAGGGCACCACGGACAAGGGCCAGATCGTGATGATCCACGGCTCGCCCACCGACCCCAGCTCGGCCGACTACAAGAAGGGCGCCAAGAGCGTCCTGGACGGCAAGGTCAAGGTCGGCAGGGAGTTCGACACCCCCGACTGGAGCCCCGACAAGGCGCAGCAGCAGATGGAGCAGGCGATCACCGCCATCGGCCGGGACAACATCGTGGGCGTGTTGTCGGCCAACGACGGCATGGCGGGCGGCGCCATCGCGGCCATGAAACGCGCGGGCTACAAGGAACTGCCGCCCATCACCGGCCAGGACGCCGAGCTGGCCGCCGTGCAGCGCATCCTCACGGGCGAGCAGTACATGACCATCTACCTGGACATCAGGAGGGAGGCGGAGAAGGCCGCCGAGCTGGCCGTCGCCCTGACCAAGGGCGAGCAGCCCGCCGCCACCTCCAAGGTGAACAACGGCACCGCCGACATCCCGGCCTTCCTCCTCGACCCCATCGCGGTCACCGCCGACAAGATCAAGGACACCATCGTGAAGGACGGTTTCTACCAGGCCGACCAGATCTGTACGGCCGAGGTCAAGGCCGCCTGCACGAAGGCGGGCATCGAGTAGATGATCGCGGCGACGGGGATCTCCAAACGGTACGGAGCGGTACGGGCCCTCGACGGCGTGGGACTCGACCTGCGTCCCGGCGAGGTCGTGGCGCTCATGGGCGACAACGGCGCGGGCAAGTCGACGCTGGTCAAGACCATCTCCGGCGCGCTCGTACCGGACGAGGGCCGGATCACGGTGGACGGCGCGCCGGTGCGCGTCGCCACCCCGCACGACGCGCAGGCGCTCGGCATCTCGACCGTCTACCAGGATCTCGCGCTGTGCGAGAACCTCGACGTCGTGGCCAACCTGTTCCTCGGCGCCGAACGCCGCCGCTGGTCGGTGCTGCGCCACCTGAGCATGGAACGCGCGACCCGCGACCTGCTGGCCCAGCTCGACGTGCGCATCGGCGACATCAGGGTGCCGGTGTCGATGTTGTCGGGCGGCCAGCGGCAGTCCGTGGCCATCGCGCGGGCACTGCTCGGCGAGCCGCGGCTGGTCATCCTGGACGAGCCGACCGCCGCGCTCGGCGTGGAGCAGACCGCGCAGGTGCTCGCGCTGATCCGGCGGCTGCGCGAGCGCGGCCTCGCGGTGCTGGTCATCTCGCACAACCTCGCCGACGTGCGCGAGGTGAGCGACCGGGTGGTGGTGCTGCGCCTCGGGCGCAACGCCGGTGAGTTCCGTACGGCCGACGCCTCCCGCGAGGAGATCGTGGCCGCGATCACAGGAGCGGGCGAATGACGGCGATGCCCATCGTGCTGACGGGACGGCTGCGGCAGGGCGAGGTCGGCGCCTGGCCGGTGGTCGGCGGCCTGGTGGCGATCACGATCGTGTTCAGCACGCTCAACGACCGGTTCCTGTCGCCCGAGAACCTCACCAACCTCGCCCTCCAGATGGCCGCCACCGGCACGATCGCGCTCGGCGTCATCATGGTGCTGCTGCTCGGCGAGATCGACCTGTCGGCCGGCTCGGTCAGCGGCCTGTGCGCCACGGTCATGACGATCGCCCACGTCAAACAGGGCTGGAACGCCCTGCTCGCGATCCTGCTGGCGCTGGCGGCGGGCGCGGCGATCGGCCTGCTGCACGGGCTCATGCTGACCAAGCTGCGGATGCCGTCGTTCGTGGTCACGCTGGCCGGGCTGATGGGCTGGCTCGGGCTGCTGCTCTACCTGCTGCGCCAGGGCGGGACGATCAACCTGCCGTTCAACGGGTTCATCTCCGGGCTGAGCGACACGTGGCTGCCGGGCCGGCTCTCCTGGGCCCTGGTGCTCGCGCTGGCCGGCGCGTACGCCGCGATCTCCGTACTGGCCAGGAGGGCGCGGCTGGCCGCCGGGCTGCCCGTGGCGCCGGCGTGGCAGGCCCCCGTTCTGTCGGGCGGGCTGGCGGTCGTGCTGGGCGCGGCGGTGGCGGTCATGTCGGCCGACCGGGGCGTGCCGCTGCTGCTGGTGCTCTTCGGCGCGCTGGTGGTGCTGCTCGACCTGATGTTGCGGC
The DNA here is from genome assembly GCF_014648435.1 of Nonomuraea spiralis. Classification (GTDB taxonomy): domain Bacteria; phylum Actinomycetota; class Actinomycetes; order Streptosporangiales; family Streptosporangiaceae; genus Nonomuraea; species Nonomuraea spiralis. The sequence goes on along the minus strand of NZ_BMRC01000003.1, from coordinate 216,964 downwards.
ACACGACCTTCGGCCGCCACCTGTACGCCGTCGGCGGCAACGCCGAGGCCGCCCGGCGCGCGGGCATCAACGTGACCAGGATCAGGATCCTCGCGTTCGTGCTGGCCTCCACGCTGGCGGCGGCCGGCGGCGTACTGGCGGCGAGCCGGCTGTCGGCGGTCAACCAGGGTTCGGGCGGGAGCGACATCCTGCTCATGGCCATCGCCACGGCGGTCATCGGCGGCACCTCGCTGTTCGGCGGCCGGGGACGCGCCTACGCCGCGCTGCTCGGCGTGCTGGTCATCCAGTCGATCACCAACGGCATGTTCCTGCTGAGCGTGGACTCCTCGGTCCGGTTCATGGTGACGGCCGCCGTACTGGCCCTGGCGGTGGCGATCGACTCGCTGGCCCGCAGGGGCGCCGCGCGGTGAGCCGGGTCCTCGGCATCGACGTCGGCGGCACCAAGGTCGCGATCGGGGTGTCGGGCTCCGACGGGCCCGTGGTCGCCGGGCGGGCCCGGCTGGAGACCGGGCCGGACACGCTCGTCCGCGCGCTGGCCGCCGCCCGCTCCCTGGACGGGCGGCCGGCCGCGGTCGGCTTCTCGACCTGCGGGGTGATCAGGGACGGCGTGGTGCGGCTGGCCCCGAACGTCCCCGGCTGGGAGGGGCTGGAGCTGCCCCGGCTGCTGCGGGAGGAGTTCGGCGCCACGCCGGTGGCCATCGACAACGACGTGAACGCGGCGGCGGCGGCCGAGCTGCGCTGGGGCGCGCTGCGCGGCGTCTCCACGGGTGTCTATCTCAACCTCGGCACCGGTCTGGCCGCGGCCCTGGTGGTCGGCGGCCGGGTGGTGCCCGGCGCGCACGGCGCGGCGGGCGAGATCGGCTACCTCCAGGTCACGCCTGGCCAGGCGGCCTTCGCCGACGGGCGGGTGCCGCTGGAGGAGCTGGTCTCCGGCGCGGGGCTGGCGGCCAGGGGCGGCGCGCTGCTCGGCCGCGCCACCACGGCGGAGGAGGTGCTGGCCGCGCGTACCGGGCCGCTGGCGGAGCTGGTGGAGGAGACGCTGCGGGTGCTGACCATGACGGTGGCGAACCTGTGCGTCACGCTCGACCCCGAGCGGCTGGTCGTGGGCGGCGGCATGATGGGCGCGGCCGGGCTGATCGTGCCCAGGCTGGCCGATGAGGTGCGGCGCGCCGTGCCGTTCCCGCCGGAGATCCGGCCCGGCCGGTTCACGGACGACGCGCCGCTGCTCGGCGCGCTGGCTCTGGCCCACGCCGCGGCGCGGGCCTGAGCGGCGCTACCGGGCCGAGTTCTGGGGGGCGCCGCCGTTGTCCCTGCGGTCCAGGGCGGTCTGCAGGGCCTCGGCGGCCTCGTTCTCCTGCTCTTCGGTACGGTTCCAGGCGTACATGTCGTACATGTCACTCATCTCGTTTCGCGGGCGCGTATCCAGCAAGGGGGCGTCGGACCCCGGTCGCGAATCCGACCGGGCCTGCTCTCGTGGGCCCGGGTCACGGACCGGACGAGGGGAAGGGACTGATCGGCCGACAGACGCCACTCACCGCGGCGGGTCGTCGGCCTGCCCTAACAGGCCCCGCCGCGGCAGGTAATGAGTACGAGAACCTGGCGCATTTCCGTCAACAGTACCTGGCAGTGGTTTCACTGTCTCGTTGGATGTCCTGCCATCTCGGATGCTGAGACAAGAAAAGGCCGCCACCCGGAACGGTCCAGGTGACGGCCTACCCCGGGATCCGGGGCCCGAACTTCTCGGGTCAGTCCTCCAGGTCGACCGAGCGGCCGCTCTCGGCGCCGATCTCGGCGGCGATCTGGTCGATCATGGCGGCCGGGATGGCCGAGTCGACGGTCAGCGCGATCAGCGCCTTGCCGCCCTTGACGTCACGGGCCACCTGCATCGAGGCGATGTTCACGCCGGCCTCGCCGAGCAGCCGGCCGACCACGCCCACGATGCCGGGACGGTCGGTGTAGGTGAAGAACGACAGGTGGGCCGTCGGCTCGATCTCCATCTCGTAGCCGTTGACCTCGACGATCTTCGTGATCTGCCGGGGGCCGGACAGCGTGCCGGAGACCGAGACGTGCCGGCCGTCGGCGAGCACGCCGCGCAGGGTCACCACGTTGCGCCAGTCGGGGCTCTCGGAGCTGGTCACCAGCTCCACGTTGATGCCCCGCTCCTTGGCCAGCAGCGGCGCGTTGACGTACGTGACCTGCTCCTCGATCACGTCGGCGAACACGCCCTTGAGCGCGGCCAGCTCGATCACCCGTACGTCCTGGGAGGCGATCTCGCCGCGCACCTCGACGTCGAGCTTGGTGGCGACCTCGCCCGCGAGGGCGGTGAAGACCCGGCCCAGCTTCTCGGCCAGCGGCAGGCCCGGCTTGACGTCCTCGGCCACCGCGCCGCCCTGGACGTTGACCGCGTCGGGCACGAACTCGCCCGCCAGCGCCAGCTTCACGCTCCGCGCGACCTGGGTGCCGGCCTTCTCCTGGGCCTCGTGCGTGGAGGCGCCGAGGTGCGGCGTGGCGACGACCTGGTCCAGCTCGAACAGGGGGCTGTCGGTGCACGGCTCCTTGGCGAACACGTCGAGGCCGGCGCCCGCGACCCGGCCCTCCTTGATCGCCGAGTAGAGCGCGGCCTCGTCCACGATGCCGCCGCGGGCCACGTTGACGATGCGCACGGACGGCTTGACCTCGTGCAGCTCCTTGTCGCCGATGAGCCCCAGGGTCTCCTTCGACTTCGGCAGGTGCACGGTGATGAAGTCGGCCTGCTTGAGCACCTCTTCGAGGCTGAGCAGCTTGACGCCCATCTGCGCGGCGCGGGCCGGCGGCAGGTAGGGGTCGTAGGCGATCAGCTCGACGCCGAACGGCTGGAGCCGCTGGGCCACGAGCTGGCCGATCTTGCCGAGGCCGAGGATGCCGACGACCTTCTCGTCCAGCTCGACGCCGGTGTACTTGGAACGCTTCCACTCGCCGTTCTTCAGCGCGGCGTGGGCCTGGGCCGTGTTGCGGGCGCTGGCCAGGATGAGCGCGATGGTCTGCTCGGCGGCGCTGGTGATGTTGGAGGTCGGCGCGTTGACGACCATGACGCCGGCCTTGGTGGCGGCCTCGACGTCGACGTTGTCGAGACCGACGCCCGCGCGGGCGACCACGCGCAGCTTCGGCGCGGCGGCGATGGCCTCGGCGTCGACCTGCGTGGCGGAGCGCACGATCAGGGCGTCCACGTCGGCGAGGGCGGGCAGAAGCTGGGAACGGTCCGCTCCGTCGGTGTGGCGGACCTCGAAATCGGCGCCGAGCACGGCGAGGCCGGCCTCGGACAGCTCCTCTGCGACCAGAACGACGGGCTTGTTCACAGGCGTGGATCCTTAGGGGCATGCGGCGGGCAGGAGGGACACGTCACTGGGTCCCTCGGGATCCCTCAGAGTCTATCCGCGCTTGTGAACGCGTTCACGAGGGACCCACGATATGAGACAGCCCTCCGCGTACCCGGGTGGCGGGAAACTCATCCACTCTGCTCCCATCTTTGTCTTGATCGGGAGATTTATTCACCATTAGCCTGATAAGCCGTGGCCGACTACCTATGGTTCGTCATATGAGCATCGGGAATCCTGCGCTTGCCGACGTGCTCGCACAGCATGGCGCGCCTCATCGCCTGCTGGCGGCCCTCGCCGACGGTGGAGTCCTGGTGGCAGTGCGACCAGATCGATCGGTCGTCCTTGGGACGACCCAGGCGGGTGACCGGGTTCTGCTCGGGTACACCAGCCCGACGACCTACGCCCGACACCGTGGCAGCCATTCCCTCTCGGTGTGCGACGCCGACACCATCCTGGACATCCAGCGCGTCACGGGCGTGCGGGAGATCGTGATCGACGCCGCGGGCCCCGCCGCCGCGGCCGTCCCCATCGACGATCTCCAGCGTTTCCTGACCAGCACCCGCAATGGGCACACCCCCGTCCTGTCGGGGGCGGTGCCCGCCGCGTACGCGACCGGCGCGATGGCGACCGTCTCGCGGGTGCCCGCGCTGGCGCAGGTGGCTCCGCCCGCCCCGGAGGCGCCCGCACTGCCGTGGGTCCCCGCGCCCCGGCCCCACCTGTCGGGGCCGATGCAGCAGGTGGACCCGGGCTACCGCCGGTGCACGCACCCGATCCTGCCCGCGCTGCGGCAGGCCATCGCGCAACTGCTGGCGGACTTCCCGCTCGTGCACCACGTGTGGATCTCCGAGGCCGGCACCGCGTCCGGGGCGACCGGGATCATGCTGCACGTGAAGGTGCACATGTCGGCCGCCGAGGACGTCGTCCGCGACCTGCACCGCCTGGTACGCGCCCGCCTCCCGCAGTTCGCGGCGAGCGGCGCGCCGATCCTCATGGCCAGGGTCGCCGACGCGCGCAGCGAACGCCGGATGATCGAGATCGGCGCGCACGTGGTCTGCGCCAACGTACGGGAGTAGCCACCGTACGGGAGTGGCCGCGGCGGGGCCCGGGAAACTGGGCCCTACCGAACAAGCTCTCGCTCGGCTTGAATAGGTCCATGATCACGACGCCGGTGAGCACGCCCACGGTCTCCAGGGGCGTGCGCCTCGGCTACGGCGTGGGCTCCTTCTGCACGGCCACGGTCAGCGCCGTGCCCGGACTGCTCCTGCTGTACTACATGACCAACTTCCTGGCCGTGCCCCCGTGGCTGGCCGGCGTGGTGGTCACCGCGCCCAAGGTGTGGGACCTGATCATCAACCCGCTGGTCGGCCGGTGGTCCGACCGGACCGTCTCGCGGATGGGCCCGCGCCGCCCGTGGTTGCTGGCCGGGTCGCTGACGCTGCCCGTCGCGTTCTTCCTCGTCTTCGCCGGGCCGCCGCTGACCGGGGTCCCGGCCGCCCTGTACATCGGCCTGTGCTTCATGGCGACGGCCACGGCGTACGCGCTGTACGAGGTGCCGTACAAGGCCATGCCCGGCGAGATGACCCACGACTACCACGAGCGCACCTCGCTGCTGCAGTGGCGGATGGTCTTCATCGGCGCGGCCACCGCGATCAGCGGCGTGCTGGCCCCGATGATCGCCACCGGCGAGGGCGAGGAGGGCACGCTCGGCAGCTACCGGCTGATGGGCCTGACGATCGCCCTCATCCTGCTGGCCTCGATGCTCGGCTCCTTCTTCGGCACCGCCCGCGCCCCCATGACCGGCGCCCCCGAGGCGGACCACGGCGGGTGGCGCGAGCAGTTCGCGGCGATCAAGGGCAATCGGGCGTTCCTGTGGCTGACCGTGATGGCCTGCCTGCAGATGCTGGCCGTGAGCATGATGCTGGCCGCCGCGCCGTACTTCGCGGCGTACACGATCGGGTCGTCGAAGGCGACGCAGACGCTCTTCGCCGCGCTGGTGGGGCCGATGTTGCTGACCATGCCGCTGTGGGTGTGGCTGGCCCGGCGCTTCGACAAGCGCGGCGCGATGATCCTGGCCGCGCTGCTGTTCGGCGGCGGCACGGCGGCGGCAATGGCCACCCCGCTGTTCGGCCCCCTGTACGCCCACCTGACCATCCTGCTCGTCGGCATCGGGATCGCCGGGGTCGAGCTCATGCTCTTCTCGATGCTGGCCGACGTCGTCGCCGCGGACGCGGCCGAGTCGGGCAAGCGGCGGGCGGGCGTGCTGACCGGGTTGTGGACGGCCATCGAGAGCGGCGTCAGCTCGTTCGGCGCGCTGATCTTCGGGATCATCCTGTCGATCGGCGGGTTCGTCGAGTCCGAGCCGAGCACACCCGTCCAGCAGCCGGACAGCGCCGTGACCGCGGTCCTGATCGGGCAGACCGCGGTCCCGGCGCTGATCATCTTCCTGTCGGTCCTCGTGACCCTCCGGTACCGGCTCAGGCCACCCGCCGGGCCAGCACCAGGCGCGTCCGGGTGAACAGCCCGGCCACCAGGGCCGCGACCAGCGGCAGGCCCAGCACGAGCGTGGCCAGGAGCAGCCACGGGACGTCGATCACGGCGGGGCCGTCCAGGAAGGCGCGCGAGCCGGCGGCGCCGTTCCTGGTCAGCGGCCAGGTCACCGCGACCCCGACGACGGATCCGGCCAGGAGGCCCACCCCCGCGCCGAGTCCCGCGATGTAGGCGGCCTGGGCGGCCACCACCAGCCTGCGCACCCGGGGCGCCGCACCGACCGCCGACAGGTTGTTCAGGTCCGGACGCATGTCGGCCGCCGCCAGCCCCGTGGCCGCGAACGTGCCCCCGAGCACGAGGACCAGCGCCGCACCGAGCACGATCATGAGGGCGAAGGCGCGGTCCTCTCCCTTCCCCCGCTCGGCGTAGAGGAACAGGTTGCCGTCCACCTCGCCCCGCAGGTCGGCCTCCATGCGCCGTTCGTCCTGCGGCGGGGACGCGGTGTAGAGCATCCGCTCGACCACGCGGAACCCGGCCTTGGCCAGCGCCTGCGGCGGGATCATGGCGCCCGCCTGACGGGGGTCGGCTCCGGTGGACAACACGGCCGGGATCCGGATGGTCCTGATGGTCGAGCGGGTGGCCGCGTCCTGGCGGTCGACGGCGACCTCGATCATGCCGTCGCGCACCACGTCCGGGCTGAACGCCACGGCCTTGCCCGCCGCCAGCGCGGCGACCGCCTGCGGGTCACGGCGCTTCTGGAGGAAGGCGAGCAGGTCGGCGCCGCCGATCGGGGGACGGTCGTGAACCCACGGCTGGCACGCCTCCGCCCCGCACGTCGCGTTCACGGTCAACCACATGGTCCTGCCCTTGGCGTCCGTCACCTCATGTCCGGCGACGATCTCCGTACCGGGGAAGCGGACGCGGACGGCCTCCTTCAGCCGGGCCCACGTCTGGCCGTCCATCGTCGTGGCGCCGCCGATCACCGTGGTGCCCAGCGGGAACACCGAGATGTTGCTCTCCTCCTCGTGGGTGTACGCACTGCTGCTGCCGATGCCGAGCGTGACCGCCCCCATGGTCGCCGCCATGACGGCCGCGGCGGCGGAGGCCGTACGGACGCGGTGGCGCGCGGCATCGCGCACGGAGAGGCGCAGCGGGAGCGGCAGCCTGGCGGCGATCCGCGAGGTGGCCTGGACCAGCCACGGCATCAACGCGACCACGCCGAGCACGAACGGTACGAAGGCCGCCGCGATCGACACCACGCCCCTGGTCATGGCGTAGCCGGTCGCCCCCAGCCCCACCAGCAGCAGCACGATCCCGAGCACGGGACGCCGGGCCCGCCCCCGGATCTCCGCGGCCCGCCCGGCCAGCACCTGCGCGGTGTCCTGCCGGCTCGCCTGCACCGCGGGCACGATCGCCGCGATCAGCCCGCTGACCAGGCCGAGCACCGCCACGCCGAGCACCGGCAGCCACGGCACCTCAGCCGGTCCGTGCGTCCAGTCCAGCTCCCGGGCCGCGATCGACTCGACGAGCAGGCCCGGCCCGATGCCCAGGACGACCCCGAGCAGGGCCGCGGCGCCGCCGAGCACCAGGCCGTCGGCCAGCACGATCATGCGCAGGTGCCGCGCCGACCCGCCCTGCGCGGCGATCATCGCCAGCTCCCTGCGCCGCCGCCGCAACCCCACGGCGAACGCCGGTCCGGCCAGCAGAACGGTCTCCATGACGACGAGCACGATCGCGACGCCGAGCAGGACCGCATCCTCCAGGTGTCCCGGGCCGTCGAAGCGGGAGTCGTCCCCCGCGTGGGCGTCGAGCACCGCGCGGGAGGTGACGCCCAGGCCCGCCCGGTTGAGCTGCTGCACCTTCGACCACATGACGGGCGCGGCGGTGTCGGCGAGCCAGCCGCTGCTGTTGCCGTCGTTCTGATGCGGGAGCAGGCCCTCCGGCAGGGCGGCCAGCTCAAGGATGCCGGGCCGGTTGGGGTTCTCGACGACGCCGACCACCTTCGCGGTGCGGTCCGGCCGCCGCGTGACGAGCGTGTCGCCCACCCGGACGCCGCTGCCGGCCATCTTCGACGAGATCGCCACCTCGCCGGGCGCTGCGGCGTACCGGCCCCGTAGCAGGGGGCGCAGCCCGGCCGTCATGGGGTCGCGCAGATCGATCTCCAGGACATCCGCCTGGGAGAAGCCGTCGGGCAGCCGGGCGCTGACCACGCTCTCCTGGTAGCGCAGCAGGCGACCAGGGAGCAGCGTGTTGATCTCGGTGGTCGTCCACGGCCGCGTCGAACCGGTGCTCTTCGGCTGGCCCGCGGAATACCCGCTGTAGTCCTGCTCGACCTGCGCACGGGACGAAAAGGTGATGAGACGGGCGTCGGCCGCCCCCATCCGCGAGCCGGCCCGTTCCTGCGCGGTGAGGCTGGTCGTCGCCGCGCCGGTGAGCATCCCCGTGATGACCAGGATGGGCAGCCCGATCATCACCATGATCAGGGCGCTGCGCCCCTTGAAACGCAGCGCGTCCCTGCGGGAGATGCGCAGGGCGGCCAGGAAGGCGCTCATCGCGCGCTCTCCAGCCGCACCGCCGACGCCTCCGCGATCAGGCCGTCCCGCAGGTAGACCACCCGGTCGGCCCAGGCGGCGTAGCGCGGCTCGTGGGTGACCAGCAACACCGCCGCGCCCTCGTCGCAGCGGTTGCGCAGCAGGCTCAGGATCTCGTCGCCGGTGGCCGTGTCGAGCGCGCCGGTCGGCTCGTCGGCCAGTAACAGCCGTCGCTCGCCGACCAGCGCCCTGGCGATGGCCACGCGCTGGCGCTGGCCGCCGGACAACTCCTCGGGGAACCGGTCGGCGAACTGGTCGACGCCCACGTCGGCGAGGACGGCCAGCGCCTCCTTGCGGGCCTGGGCGGCGCGCACGCCGTCCAGCTCCCTGGGCAGCATGACGTTCTCGGCCGCCGTCAGGGACGGGATCAGGTTGAGGTCCTGGAAGACGTAGCCGACGCTGCCGCGTCTGAGCGCGGCCAGGTCGCGGACCTCGGCCAGGTCGCGGCCCTCGATCCGTACCGTGCCCGACGTGGGCCGGTCGAGGCCGCCGGCCAGGTTGAGCAGGGTCGACTTGCCCGAGCCCGACGGGCCCATGACGGCGACGAGCTCCCCCTGTGCCACCTCCAGGCTCACGCCGCGCAGGGCGTGGGCCTGGCCGTGCTCGCGGGTGACGTCCCGCAGCTCCACCACAGTCATGCGTTCTTCTCCTTGACAACGGCCTCGCAGTGGTCGAGCCAGCGCTGCTCGGCCTCGGCCTTGAAGATCATCGATTCGAGGACGAGTCGCTGGGCGAGGCCGTCCCCCACTGCCCTCTTGGCCCTGGTCAGGTCCTGGAGCGTGCGCATGGTGGCCATGCGCTGGGCCAGGATGACCTCTCCCACGTCCACGTCCGTGGCGGCGACGGCCATCGCGATCTTGATGACGAGTTCGTCCCGAGGCCGGTCGGAGTGGTCGACGGGGGTGCTGAACCATCGCTCCAGCTCCTCCCGACCGGCCTCGGTGATCATGTAGACGGCGCGCCCCTGCTCGTCGGCGCCGCCCGGCGCGACCAGGCCGTCACGTTCCAGGCGGGTGAGCGTCGTGTAGACCTGGCCGATGTTGAGGGGCCAGGTCGCCCCCGTCGACGCCTCGAACTCCACCCGGAGCTGATAGCCGTACCGCGGTTCGCTGCTCAGCAGGGCGAGCAGTCCATGCCTGATCGACATGGATACTGAGTATGCATACTGAGTATGGCGATCGCAACCGATCCGCGTATTCTGGACACGGAACGCCGTTCAGGCCGATACTCGGGAGATGAGCTCCACGCAACCGCCGTTCCGCGCCTCCGACGGGGAACGCGACCGCGCGATCGACGAGCTCAAGCACCGGGCCGTGGAGGGCCGGATCTCCCACGACACCTTCGTCGGCCGGGTCGACCAGGCGCTGCGGGCACGCAGCCAGCACGAGCTCGACGAGCTGGTCGCCGACCTGCCGCGACGGCCCACGTTCAGGCAACGGCTGACGGACGCGGTCTCGTCGGTGTCGGAGTTCACCACCCGGTTGCAGTCGGCCTGGCGGCGGCCGCGGCTGCCCCGGCTGGCACTGCCGGAGGACGACCGGCTGCGCTACGTCGTGGGCCGGGGGTCGGCCTGCGACCTCGTACTGTCGGACCTGACGGTGTCCCGCGTGCACGCCGAGCTGCGGCGCGAGGGCGACGGCGGCTGGCTGCTCGTCGATCTCGGCTCGCTCAACGGCACCCGGCTCAACGGGTGGCGGCTGGTGGGGCCCGCCCGGGTGAAGTCGGGCGACGAGATCTCCTTCGGCGACTGCGGCTTCCTGCTGACCTCGGGCCAGCCCGCCCTCTGAAGCCCCTCCCCCTGAGCCGACACCGCCCCAGAAATACGGATATTTGCGGATTACACGGCGACTGAGCTGATTCATGCTCACATGCGATCCCCCAGTCCCTTGGAGACCACATGCGGCGCACCTCAGCCTCCCTCCTCGCGGGCACGCTCGTCGCGGCCCTCGCGTGGGCGTCCGGCCCCTCCACCCCCGCGGTCGCCCTCGACCCCTCACCCGGCGTGGCCGACCTGACCCAGGACCTCAACCAGATCCTCGGCGACTCGCGGCTCACGATCGCCAGGGCGGGCGTCGTCGTCAAGAGCGCCGCGAACGGCGAGCAGCTCTACGCCACCGACGCCGGCAAGCTCCTGACCCCGGCGTCCAACACCAAGCTGTTCACCTCGGCCGCGGCGGTGGAGACCCTCGGCCTCGACTACCGCTTCCCGACCACCGTGCTGAACGCCGGCCGCAAGGTCGGCTCGGTGCTCACCGGCGACCTGGTGCTGCGCGGCACCGGAGACCCGACCATGCTCGCCGAGGACTACGACGCGCTGGCGGCCAAGGTCGCCGCGGCGGGCGTCAAGGTCGTCACCGGCAAGCTGATCGCCGACGACACCTGGTTCGACGGGCAGCGGCTCGGCACCGACTGGGCGTGGGACGACGAGACCGCCTACTACGCGGCGCCGATCTCCGCGCTGACCGCCTCGCCCGACCGGGACTACGACGCGGGCTCGGTCATCGTCTCGGTTGCGGCCGAGGGCGGCCAGGTCAAGGTCACCACGACCCCGGAGACCGACTACCTGAAGATCGTCAACAAGGCCACCGTGGGCGCCGAGACCGACGTGCTCATCGAACGACAGCACAGCACGCGGACGGTCGTGATCACCGGTACGGTCGCGGACCCGTACCAGGAGTGGGTGGCGGTGGACGACCCCACCGCGTACGTGTCCTCGTTGTTCCGCAAGGCGCTGGCCGCGCACGGCGTACGGGTGCTCGGGGCGACGACCACGGGGGCGGCTCCCGCCGGGGCGAGCGAGCTGGCCAGGCACGACTCGATGCCGCTGGGCGAGCTGCTGGTGCCGTTCCTCAAGCTGAGCAACAACATGCACGCCGAGATCCTCACCAAGGCCATGGGCCGCAAGGCCACTGGTCAGGGCACGTGGTCGGCCGGTCTCAAGGTCGCCACGGACTTCGCCAAGGCGAACGGCGTCCAGGTGATCAACATGCGGGACGGCTCGGGGTTGTCGCGCCGCGACGGCTTCTCGCCGGACTCGATCGTGCAGCTCCTGACCTCCGTACGGACCAAGCCCTGGTTCAGCACCTGGTACGAGGCCCTGCCCATCGCGGGCAACTCCGACCGCTTCACCGGCGGCACGCTGCGCAGCAGGATGCGGAACACGCCCGCCGCGAACAACGTGCACGCCAAGACGGGCTCGCTGACCGGCGTGACCTCGCTGTCGGGCTACGTGACCAGCGCCGAGGGCGAGCCGCTGGTCTTCTCGATCATGCTGAACCAGTACCTGTCGGGCTCGCCGAAGGACATCGAGGACAAGATCGCCATCCGGCTCGCCCAATTCTCGCGGGCCACGGCGACCGACGTGACCGCCCAGCTCAAGGCCGCCGACCAGGGCGCGGCCGGCGACCTGGAGTGCTCGTGGCTGAAGCCGGCCCAGTGCTGACCACCCGCTGACCCACCGCGGCGGCCTCCCGGCGTACGGGGGGCCGCCGCCCGGTTCAGGGACGCTCCACGACTACGCTGCGTCGCAGATCATGAAGTTGCGGGGCATGACGGTTGCGGGGCATGACAAAGGGGCCCACCCCAACGGGCAGGCCCCTTAGTCACGCTGTTCAGCGCTGAGGAATGACGTCAGCTGATCGCGCACTTCGTGTCTTTGCTCTTGATCCCGAGGATCTGGCTCAGGATGTCGCCGGTCTCGAGGACGAGCACACCGCTGGTGCTGTTGTCGACCTCGCCACGGGCGAAGATGTTCTCGTCACCGCAGACGAAGAGAACCCGACCCGGGTCCTCGTCGGTCTGAGGGACGAAGGCCGTGTGAGGGGTCGCCGCTAGAGCGGAGCCGCCGACCATGACCATCCCGCCGACGAGCCCGGCCAGGATGAGCCCTTGTCTGAACATATCGAATCTCCTTGATACCTATCGACTACTCTCCGTAGCTATCGGGAGGAGATTTGCCCTAGCCCCTCTTTCAACAAACGCCAGCATTTCTGTCTTTACCTGCGAAAATACGCCGCATGGGGGAAGGGATGACACAGGCCGACCTTCTTGACCGATCGGTGTACGCGGCAGAGGAATAACCGGCCCGGCCGTTACCTTTCGCGGAACCGGCCGTCTCAGGGCACCGTGAGAAGCACCGGACCGTCGGCGGTGATGGCCACCGTGTGCTCGACGTGAGCGCTCCTGCTGCCGTCGGCGGAGCACACCGACCAGCCGTCCTCGGCCATCTCGTAGTCGTCGCCGCCGCCCGCCATCAGGCTCGGCTCGATCGCGATCACGAGGCCGGGGCGCAGCCGCAGCCCGCGTCCCGGGCGCGCCTCGTTGGGCACGAACGGCGACTCGTGCATGGCCCGGCCGATGCCGTGGCCGCCGAAGTCGTTCTGCATCCCGTAGCCGGCGCCGCGTCCGACCAGGGACATGGCGTGGCCGATGTCGCCCATCCGGCCGCCCGGCACGGCCGCCGCGATGCCGGCCGCCAGCGTCTCCTCCGCCACCCGGATGAGCTTCAGGTCCTCGGGACGCGCGTGGCCGACGGTGAAGCTCACCGCGCCGTCGGCGTGCCAGCCGTCCACGTGGGCCCCGAAGTCCACGCTCAGCAGGTCACCGTCCCGCAGCCGGTACGGCGTGGGCAGCCCGTGCAGCATGACCCCGTTCACGGACGTGCACACCACCCCCGGGTACGGCATCGCCCCGAACGACGGGTGGTAGCCGAAGAACGACGACCCGGCACCCGCCTCCTCCATGACCTCGCGGGCCACCTCGTCGAGTTTCAGCAGCGACACCCCGACGGCGGCCCGTTCCCTGACCGCGGCGTGGACGGCGGCCACGACCCGGCCCGCCTCCCGCATGGCGTCGATCTCGCCGGCGCTCTTGAGCATGATCACAGTGGCCTCCCAGCCCTTGGAGCGATAACTATACCGGTATTATTATCACGCTTCTCCGGGGCATCGACACTCCCGCACCGACGGCCGGGACGGCGAGGGGCGTCCTGGGGCCGACCCGATGCACGGTCGCCCAGAGTGACCGATAAGGTGCGGAGAGTATGCGTTTCGGACCGTTCTCGATGGTGGCTCTGGCGCTCGCGGCAGGAGCCGTCGACGCGCTGAGCTTCCTCGCGCTCGGCCAGGTGTTCACCGCGAACATGAGCGGCAACCTGGTGCTCCTCGGCCTGGCCCTCGGCACCGGCGACACCTCGCACATCATCCGCTCGGGCGTCTCGCTGGCCGCGTTCTGCCTGGGCCTCGCGCTCGGCTTCACCCTGCTCGGACGCGCCCCGCCGGGGCGGGACGTCCCCTCGTCCCGGGAGCCCGGCGTGCCGGCGCGCCCGCTGGCCGTGCTGCTCGCCGAGCTGGCGCTGCTGCTGGTGGTGGCGGCCGGCTGGACGGCGCGCGCGCTGCCCGGCCCCGCGCTGATCGCGGCCTCGGGTACGGCGATGGGCCTGCAGAGCGCGGTCACGCGCTGGGCGGGCGGCCCCGGCCTGTCCACCACCTACGTCACGGGCACGCTGACCAGCCTGGCCGGCCGGATGGTCGGCCCGCACTCGGGCGTGCTGCGCCCGCTGGCCGTGGTGGTGTCGGTGACCGCGGGCGCAGTCGTCGGGGCCGCGGCGCTGTGCCTGCACGCCGCCGTCGCGCCGTTCGCCGCCCCGGTCATGGTGGCCGCCGCCATCGCCGCCTGGCCCCTGTCCGCGAGAGGCCCCAGAAGGCCCCGCTGACCCCGTCCGGGCTCAGACGCGCCCTGTCGGCGCTCACGCGTGCCCGTGTCGCGCTCAGGCGTTCCCGTCCCGGGCTCAGGCGCGGCCGTCAGGCTCAGGCGTGCTCGTCCTTGCGGTAGACCAGCAGATAGCGCCAGAAGAGCAGCCTGCGCAGCTTGAAGCCGGGCAGCAGCGCCGCCGCCTCCCGCCGTACGTCCGCCAGGGACGTCTCAGGCGGCCGTACGGGCGCCCGTACGGCCCCCGCCCGCCGCCCCGTGGCCCGCTCCCGCGCCGCCACGGCCAGCCGCGCGCCCGCGTTGGCCGGCACGGCGGCCAGGCTCCAGGCGAAGTCGGAAGCCGTCCGCTCGGCGTAACACCCGAGTACGGCCAGCACACCGCCCGGCGCCAGCGCGTCCCGGAACGCCGACACCGTCCCGAACGGCATGTGATGCAGGCTGGCCAGGCAGGAGATGTAGTCGTAGTGCCGCTCGGGCAGGTCCATGCGGGTGGCGTCGGCGCAGACGAACCGCACGCCGTCCACCGGCGGCGGCGATCCGGCGGCCTCGATCACCTCCGGCGACGGGTCCACCGCGTCGACCTCGATCCCGCGGGCCGCGAGCCGCCGCGCGAAGCGGCCGGTGCCGCAGCCGACGTCGAGCGCCGTACGGGCCCCGCTCGGCACGAGCCGGACCATCGCCCGATGGTAGTGATCGTTGTGATCGAAAGGCATCCCGGCATCATGCCATCTGACCTGTCGAAAACCCGGTAAAAGCCGCAAAAGCCGTACGCCGCCCGCCCGGTGACGGGACGGACGGCGTACGGCCGAGCGGGTCAGCCCTTGAGCCAGCTCATCATCGGGCGCAGCTTGGCGCCGGTCTTCTCGATCGGGTTCTCGGCCAGCTCCTCGCGGTAGCGCGTGAAGTCCTTCTGGCCGCCGTCGAACTCCTCGACGAGCTGCCGGGCGAAGGTGCCGTCCTGGATCTCACCGAGGATGCGGCGCATCTCCTGACGGGTCTCGTCGGTGATGACGCGCGGGCCGCGGGTGTAGCCGCCGTACTCGGCGGTGTCGGAGACCGACCAGTACATCTTGGAGATGCCGCCCTCGTACATGAGGTCGACGATGAGCTTCATCTCGTGGAGGCACTCGAAGTAGGCGACCTCCGGCTGGTAGCCGGCCTCGATGAGGGTCTCGAAGCCCGCCTTGATGAGCTCGGAGACGCCGCCGCACAGCACGGCCTGCTCGCCGAACAGGTCGGTCTCGGTCTCCTCGGTGAAGGTGGTGCGCAGCGCGCCGGCGCGGGTGCCGCCGATGCCCTTGGCGTACGACAGCGCCAGGTCCAGGGCCTTGCCGGAGGCGTCCTTCTCGACGGCGACGAGACACGGGACACCGCGGCCGGCCTCGAACTGGCGGCGGACCAGGTGGCCCGGGCCCTTCGGGGCGACCATGCAGACGTCGACGCCCTCGGGCGCCTCGATGAGGCCGTAGCGGATGTTGAGGCCGTGGCCGAAGAACAGCGCGTCGCCCTCGACGAGGTTGGGGGCGACGTGCTCGGCGTACAGGTGGCGCTGGATGTGGTCCGGCGCGAGGATCATGGTGAGGTTGGCCTCCTCCACCGCCTCGGCCGGGGTGACGACCCGCAGCCCGTCGTTCTCCGCCTTCTCGCGGCTCTTGGAGCCCTCGGGCAGGCCGACGCGCACGTCGACGCCGGAGTCACGCAGGGAGAGCGCGTGGGCGTGGCCCTGGCTGCCGTACCCCAGCACGGCCACGTGACGCCCCTGGATGATCGACAGGTCGGCCTGGTCGTCGTAGTAGATCTCGGTCACTTCTATAAAACCTTTCAGGCGGTACGGTCCAGTGCCCTGAGGGACCGGTCGGTGATGGAACGGGCGCCGCGGCCGATGGCCACCATGCCCGACTGGACGAGCTCTTTGATCCCGAACGGTTCGAGAACCTTGACGAAGGCCTCGAGCTTGTCGGGAGTGCCGGTGACCTCGATGGTCACGGCGTCGGCCGCGACGTCCACGCAGCGGGCCCGGAAGAGGTTGACGAGTTCCAGCACGGACGACCGGTTCTCGGCGTCGGCCTTCACCTTGATCAGCATGAGCTCGCGCTGCACGGACTGCGACGGGTCGAGCTCGACGATCTTCAGGACGTTGACGAGCTTGTTGAGCTGCTTGGTGACCTGCTCAAGGGGCAGTTCCTCGACGCTCACCACGATCGTGATGCGCGAGATGTCGTCGTGCTCGGTGGGCCCGACGGCGAGCGAGTCGATGTTGAACCCCCGCCTGCTGAACAGCGCTGAAACACGCGCGAGGACGCCCGGCTTGTTCTCCACGAGCACGGACAGCGTGTGCCTACTCATCCTCGTTCTCCCACTTCGGCGCCATGTCACGGGCGATCTTGATGTCGTCGTTGCTCGTGCCTGCCGCGACCATGGGCCAGACCATGGCGTCCTGGTGGACGACGAAGTCGATCACGACCGGCACGTCGTTGATCTCCATGGCCTTCTTGATGGTCGCGTCGACGTCCTCGGCGCGCTCACACCTCAGGCCCACACAACCATAGGCCTCCGCCAGCTTGACGAAGTCCGGGATGCGACGCGCCGTCTGCAGATTGGTGTTGGAGTAACGCTCCTCGTAGAAGAGCGTCTGCCACTGGCGGACCATGCCGAGGTTGCCGTTGTTGATGACGGCGATCTTGACCGGCACGCCCTCCAGCGCGCAGGTGGCCAGCTCCTGGTTGGTCATCTGGAAGCAGCCGTCGCCGTCGATGGCCCAAACTGTGGCGTCCGGCCGGCCCATCTTCGCGCCCATGGCGGCCGGGACGGCGAAGCCCATCGTGCCGAGGCCGCCGGAGTTGATGAACGTCCCCGGGTTCTCGTAGTCGATGAACTGCGCGGCCCACATCTGGTGCTGCCCGACCCCGGACACGTAGTACGCGTCGGGACCGGCGATGGCGCTCAGCCGCTCCATGACGTACTGGGGAGCCAGCGTGCCGTCCTCGAAGGTCTCGTAGCCGAGCGGGTAGGTCTCCTTGTACCCGTTCAGGGTGGTCCACCAGTCGGCGTAGTCGCCCTTCTGGCCCGAGGCCTGGATCGCGCCGACGAGGTCGTTGATGACCTCCTTGCAGTCGCCCACGATGGGCACGTCGGCGTGCCGGTTCTTGGAGATCTCGGCGGGGTCGATGTCGGCGTGGACGATCTTGGCCCCCGGCGCGAACGACGACAGGTCGCCGGTCACCCGGTCGTCGAAGCGCACGCCCAACCCGATGATCAGATCGGATTTCTGCAGCGCGCCCACGGCCGAGACGCTACCGTGCATGCCCGGCATGCCCATGTGCTGGGGGTGGCTGTCGGGGAACGTGCCACGGGCCATCAGGGTGGTGACGACCGGGATGGCGGTCAGCTCGGCGAGCTGCAGCAGCTCGGCCGCAGCGCCGGCCTTGTGCACGCCGCCGCCGACGTACAGGACGGGCCGGCGGGCCTCGGCGATCAGCTTGGCGGCCTCACGGATCTGCTTGGAGTGGGGCCTGGTGACCGGGCGGTAGCCCGGGAGCTGCATGACGGGCGGCCAGGAGAAGGTGGTCTGGGCCTGCAGCGCGTCCTTGGAGATGTCCACCAGCACCGGGCCGGGACGGCCGGTCGAGGCGATGTGGAACGCTTCCATGATCGTCCGGGGGATCTCCGCCGGGTCGGTGATCAGGAAGTTGTGCTTGGTGATCGGCATGGTGATGCCGGAGATGTCGGCTTCCTGGAAGGCGTCCGTGCCGATCATCGGCGCGGCCACCTGGCCGGTGATCGCGACGATCGGCACCGAGTCCATGAAGGCGTCGGCGATCGGCGTCACCAGGTTGGTGGCCCCGGGGCCGCTGGTGGCCATGCAGACCCCGACCTTGCCGGTGGCCTGCGCGTACCCCTCGGCCGCGTGGCCGGCGCCCTGCTCGTGCCGTACAAGCACGTGCCGGACCTTGGTCGAGTCGTAGAGGGGATCGTAGGCGGGCAGAATCGCGCCGCCCGGGATCCCGAACACGGTGTCGACTCCCACGTGCTCCAGCGCCCTCACCAGGGCCTGTGCACCTGTCATCCGTTCGGTCATCGGCTCGTTCCTTGCGTGGCTACTCACTTAAGGACATAAAAAATGCCCCTTCCCACCGGCGGAGGTGGATCTGGGGCGGCGCGCAGGTCGTAGTGCTTCGCTATCGGCCTGCGCGCCGGCGAAGTACTACGAGAATCTCACTGCGAAGCATGGCTTACACCATAGCCGCTCAGAACGCCCCGGTGTCAACTTGGCGGGACACGAGTCTCAAACAGTGAGACTCGTACGCATCAGGGTGTCCACTCCGCGGGCCGCCATCGGCCGGGCCACCAGGAATCCCTGCCCCCTGGTGCAGCCCATTTCCCGCAGCAGTTCGAGCTGCTCGGGCCGCTCGATGCCCTCGGCCACCACGATGAGACCGAGGTCGTGGCCGAGACGCACGATCGTCCGGGTGAGCAACGTCAGCGTGTCGTCCTTGCCCAGCCCGGACACGAACGACGGATCGATCTTGATCATGTCGACCGGGAGCTGGCGGAGGAAGGCCAGCGAGGCGTAGCCGGTGCCGAAGTCGTCGATCGCCAGGCGTACGCCCAGCGCGCGCAGCTCCGACAGCCGCTTGATGGTCTCCTCGGCGTCCTCGACGAGCATCTCCTCGATCACCTCAAGGGTGAGCGCGGAGGCCGGCAGGCCGCTCTCGGCCAGCGCCTCCTCGACGGTCTCGACGAACCGGGGGGCGGTGATCTGCCGGGCCGACAGGTTGAGCGACAGGCCGATGTCCCAGGAGGAGGCCCGCCAGGCGGCCACCTCGCGGCACGCCTCGCGCAGGATCCACTCGCTCAGCGGCACGATGAGCCCGGTGTCCTCGGCCGGGCCGAGGAACTGCTCGGGCGGTACGAACACCGAGCCGCGCCACCACCGCACCAGCGCCTCCACCGCGGTCACCCGCGACGTGGCCAGATCGACCACGGGCTGGTACTCGATGGCGAACTGCTGCTCGATGAGCGCCCTCTGGAGGTCGGCGGCCAGCTCCAGGCGGCGCACCACGTCGGCGTGCATCTGCGCGGCGAACACCTCGACCCGCCGCCCGCCCAGCTCCTTGGAACGCGCCATCGCCACATCGGCGTTTCGCATCAGGTCGCCCGCGGGCAGGCCGTCCTCGGTGAAGGCCACGCCCACGCTCGCGGTCAGCGCCACGTCGCGGTCGGCCACCCGGAACGGCTCCTGGGAGACCGCGCGTACCAGGCGCTCGGCCATGTCCACGGCCATCTGCGCGTCGCCGCCGGTCTCCACGAGCACGGCGAACTCGTCGCCGCCCCACCGGGCCAGCGTGTCGTCGGCGCGTACGGCCCCGCGCAGCCGCCGGGCGGCCTGGCCGAGCAGGTAGTCGCCGCTGGCGTGCCCGACGGAGTCGTTGACCGAGGTGAACCCGTCGAGGTCGAGGAAGATGACCGCGACGTTGCCGGACGTACGGCCCGACAACACCTCGCGGGTGCGTTCCTCGAAGTAGGCGCGGTTGGGCAGGCCGGTGACGCCGTCGTGGAAGGTCAGGTGGGCGACCTGGTTGCGCAGGGCCTCCTCGTCGCTGACGTCGCGGGTGGTGACGAGCATGAGATCGTCGCCGCCGATGTGGCGGGTGGCGACGGACTCGGTGGGCCGCCACGTGCCGTCGGCGGCGCGCACCCGGCAGGCGATCAGGCAGGCGCCCGGCGCGGCGCCCTCCTCGTCGGTGGTCATGGCGCGCATCGCGGCCTGGATGCCGGGGACGTCCTCGGGGTGGATGTAGTCGAAGATCGTGCCGCCGACCAGGTCTTCGGGCAGGTAGCCGTAGGTGACCTCGACGCCGGGGCCGATCTCGTGGACGACGCCCTCGTAGTCGCACAGCAGCACCACGTCGCCGGTGCTCTCGGCCAGTTCGCGCAGTTGCCGCTCGCCCAGCGAGACCAGGCCGCGCAGCCGGATGGAGGCGGCCGAGAGCACGAACAGGCGTACGAGCAGGAGCAGCACCACCGAGACCGCGACCACCACGACGCCGGTCACCGGCTGCGCGGCACGGGCGCCCGCGAGGTGGGCCAGCAGCGTGCAGGCGGCCACGGCGACGAGCGCCAGCGGCATCATCGCGACCACGTTGCGCACGGCGGGACCGCCGACCGGCCGCGCCCGCGGCCCCCACGGCACGGCGGCGAGCAGCAGCAGCGCGACGGGTACGAGCATGACGGTCCACGTCGGCGGCGTGTCGCCGGCCAGGCGGGCCATGGCGGCCGACAGCCCGCCCACGGTCATGGTGGCGAGCACGCCCACGCCGGCCAGGCCGAGCAGCCAGGAGCCCGCCCTGCTGGCGAGCACCGACGGGATCACCCCGCAGGTCACCAGCAACGCGATCATCGGCGGCACCATGGCGAACGCGAAGGTGGGCGCGTCGCCCGCCTCCTCGTAGTAGTGGCGAAGGGCCACCACCCAGCCGATGAGGAAGAGCGAGGCCGCGCACAGGTACGCGTCCGTGAGATGCCTTAGAGCGACCTTGGCCGGGAACCTGCGGTCGGCGGCGATCAGCGCGCCGCCCGCGATGATCACGGTGCCGAGCAGGACGAACAGGTCGGCGAAGCTGACCACGAAGCTCGTGGCGACCGAGCGCAGGGCCACGCCCGCCGCCCACACGACGGCGCCGCCGCCCATCCAGCGCGCGCCCATCGCGAGCGAACGGTGTTCGGCCGACCTGATCGAGACGACCAGCAGCGAGGCGACGGCGACGAGGGCCGCCACGCCTCCCGCCACGGCCCCGGTCAGCAAGGCCGGGCCGTCCGCGAGGAGCGCAGCGGCGAACGCCACCGCACCGGCCGCGGAGGCGGCTGCCAGCGGCGCTCGTGGATCACGCCAGCGGATCACAGTCGTTGCCCATCCCGTCTTGAACCCTGTGTCAGTGACCGCCGAAGCCCGGCGGGCACATCGCCAGTGTGTGCGGTCGCGGACGCGCGGGTGGTGACAACGGCGATGTCGTCACCGATCTGATAACCACACAGACCAATTTCCGCCAAGAGTTCCTTGACAGCGAGTCAGGAACCCCCTGCAGACGCCACCGTACGCACGAAAGGTCACGGACCAGCCACGTTCCGGATTCCTCTCAATACGAGTCGGTAATGACGTTGATCAACTGCTCGCCCGCCAGGTAGCGCCCGAGCTGCTCGCGGACCAGCCGCAACGTGCGCCGTACGGACGCGGGTGTGCTGCCCGCGACGTGCGGTGTGATCAGCACGCCCGGCGCGCTCCAGAGGGGGTGGCCCTCGGGCAGCGGCTCGGGCGCGGTGACGTCGAGCGCGGCGCGTAGCCTACCGGTTTTCAGCTCGGCGATCAGGGCTTCGGTGTCGACCACGCCGCCCCTGGCCGCGTTGACCAGGACGGCGCCGTCCTTCATCCGGGCCAGGAAGGCGGCGTCGACCATGCCCGCCGTGTCGGGCGTGGCGGGCACGAGCAGGACCACGACGTCGGCCTCCGGCAGCAGCGCGGGCAGCTCCTCCATGGCATGGACGCCCTCGCGCGCGCTCCTGGCCACCCGGACGACCTCGACCTCGAAGCCGCTCAACCGCCGCTCGACCGCCGCGCCGATGGAACCGTGGCCGACGATGAGCACGGTGGAGTCGGCGAGCACGCCGGTGTGGTGGTAGGTCCACTCGCCCCTGCGCTGGGCGTCGGTGAACCCGGGGAACTCCCTGAGCACCGCGATCATCGCGCCGACCGCCCACTCGGCGGTGCCGGCGTCGTGCACGCCGCGGGCGTTGCACAACACCACGCCCTCGGGCAGGTGCGGCCGGTACGGCTCCACCCCCGCGGTCACGGTCTGCACCAGCCGCAACGAGCGCATCCGCGCCAACGTGCCCGGCACGTCGGGCACGACGACCAGCGGCGGGATCCAGACCTCCACGTCCTCGACGCCGTCCGGCATGGCCGAACCGTCGTAGACCGCGCATTCGACGCCAGGCAGGTCAGACAGAACATCCGCCGCCGCCTCGGACGGAACCCAGATCTTCATGCCGAGAACCTTACGACCCGGCGGGAAGTATGGAACACATGAGGAAGCTCTGGACGATCATGATACTGGCCGCGGTCACCGCCTGCTCCGTCGGCGGCGAGGGCGGTGGCGAGGGCAGCGGTGAGGGCGGCGAGGTGCGCCCGACGGCCGCCGTTTCGGCCGGAGTGGCCCCCGGCGCGCCCAAAGACGTGGTGACCGGGCTGGCCGTGCCGTGGGCGATCGCGTTCCTGCCCGGCGGGGACGCCCTGGTCACCGAACGGGACTCGGCCAGGCTCCTGCGTGTCACCCCCGCGGGGAAGGTCACCGAGCTCGGCCGGATCGGCCAGGCGCGGCCCGGCGGCGAGGGCGGGCTGCTCGGCGTGGCCGTCAAGGACCGGCAGGTCTTCCTGTACTACACCGCCGAGCAGGACAACCGCATCGCGCGTTACCAGCTCGGCGACCACGGCCTCGGCGACGAACAGCTCCTGGTCGAGGGCATCCCCAAGGGCGGCATCCACAACGGCGGCCGGCTCGCCTTCGGCCCCGACGGCTACCTGTACGCCACCACCGGCGAGACCGGCGACCGCGAGATGGCCCAGCGGCGCGACTCGCTCGGCGGCAAGATCCTGCGCATGACCGTGGACGGCGCCCCCGCCCCCGGCAACCCGTTCGGCACGCTGGTCTACAGCTACGGCCACCGCAACGTCCAGGGCCTGGCCTGGGACACCGCGGGCCGGCTGTACGCCTCGGAGTTCGGCGCGAACACCTACGACGAGATCAACCTCGTCCGGCCGGGCGCCAACTACGGCTGGCCGAAGGTCGAGGGCAAGGGGAACGACGCCCGGTTCGTCAACCCCATCCTCACCTGGCCCACGGGTGAGGCCTCGCCGTCCGGGATGGCGTACGCGGACGGCGCGCTCTGGGTGGGCGCGCTGCGCGGCCAGCGGCTGTGGCAGGTGCCGCTGGGCCGGGACGGCTCTCCCGGCATGCCGGTGGCCCGCTTCGCCGGCCGCTACGGCAGGCTCCGCGCGGTCACCGCGGCCCCCGACGGCACCCTGTGGGTGAGCACCAGCAACAAGGACGGCCGCGGCTCGCCACGCCCCGGTGACGACCGGATCCTGTCGGTGCCGACGTCCTGACGGGTCGGGCCGGCCCGGCCGGCCCTACCGCGCTAGCCGGCGGCGCCGCAGGTGAGCGCGGTCTGCGGCCGGTACTTCGTGGTCAGCTTCTTGTCCTTCTTGACGACCTCGCCGTCCTTGTAGAACAGGCGGGTGACGTCGATGGTGAAGCCCGGCTGGCCGATGGTGGCCACGCAGCCCGGCTCGGTGCTGGTCGCCCGGCCGAACGGCTTGGGGTCACGCCGTTCGGACTCGTCCGCCTCGATCTTGTCGTAGCGCTTGGTGCTCCACAGGGTGACGGTGACCGACGTGGCGGTGGTCGCGGTCTTGACCAGCACGCCGTACTCGGAGTCGTTGCGCCACTTGAGGTCGCGGTCGGGGTAGAGCAGCGCCACGTCGCGCCCGGCGGGGTAGGAGGAGGCGTAGTAGTCCATGGGCTCGTGCTCGACGAGGTCGAAACCGCCGAGGAAGGCCGCGTTGTACATCGTGGTGGCGAACTGCGAGACGCCGCCGCCGATGATGTTCACCATCCGGCCGCCGACGATCTGACCGGCCTCGACGTAGCCGCCCTCGACCGTACGTTCGCCGGTCGCCTCGTTGAGCGAGAGCGTCTCCCCCGGCTTGACCAGCCGGCCGTCGAGGTCCTGCGCCATGCGCCGGATGTTGGTGACGCGGGCCGGGCAGCAGTCGAAGGACGTGCTGAACGTGCCGACGTTCTCCTTGATGCCGAGGCCGCGGATCTGGTTCGTGGTGACCTCCGGGGTGACCACGCCCAGCTTGACCTCGACCGTCCGGGCGCCGCCCGAGGCGAGCAGCTTCTCGACGTCGCGGGCCAGCAGCTTGGCGTTGACGCCCCTGCCCTTGCGCGCGGCCACCAGGACCGGCTTGCCGCCCACGATCTGGTACGTCGCGTCGCGCGGCTGCTGCGTGGCGTCCACCAGGCCACCCTCCACCGGCTCAAGCGCGGCCTGGGCGTCGAACTGGGGGGCCAGCGCCCCGTCGCCGTCGGGCACGTACGTCAGGTGGGCGGCGATCATGGCCGGGGTGAGCTGGGCCTGCTTGCCCGCGAGGGTCAGCGTGACCGGCGCGGAGACGGCCTTCCTGGCATCGGCCAGGGCCGACTCGACGGCCTCTGTCGCGGTGGCGGGCTTGGCCGGGCTCATGGTGAGCGCCACCGAGCCGCCGCCGCGCAGGAACGCCTCGCCGATCCGGCGCACGGCGTCGTCCCGGTCGAGGAGCGTGCCGTCCTCGGGCATGCGGGCCTTCGGCACCAGCCCGGAGAAGGCCACCCTGCCCTCGCGGGCCTGCTTGTCCACGCCTTCGGCCAGGCCCTCGACGGTCCTGGTGAGCTGGGAGGAGTCGATGGTCACCTTGGGCTGGACGTCGGTCTTGCCGGTCAGGCCGCGCCAGACCTCCACGGGGCCCGGGAAGCCGCTGGGGGCCTGCCCGATGGTGCCGACGACGTCGAGTTCGAGTCCGGCCTCGTCGGGCTGGATCGTGTCCCTCTTGCTGCCGATGTTCACCGTGACCGGCTTGCTGAGCTTGGCGCCCAGCTCGGTACGCAGCTTGTCGGCCGCCTGGGTGACGGTCAGGCCGCCGATCTCCACGCCCGCGACCCGGGT
Source organism: Nonomuraea spiralis (assembly GCF_014648435.1). Classification (GTDB taxonomy): domain Bacteria; phylum Actinomycetota; class Actinomycetes; order Streptosporangiales; family Streptosporangiaceae; genus Nonomuraea; species Nonomuraea spiralis. Next base: position 192,060 of record NZ_BMRC01000003.1, on the reverse strand, counting down.
GCCGCGCAGCACGGCCCCGGACATCATCACGGCGGGCACCACGTACGCCAGCGTGGCCAGGACGATCACGAGCACGAGCACCCCGGGCAGCAGGCGCCGCCGGCGGACGGGCTCCGGCTCGAAGGAGGGCGGCCGCCCGCCGCCTCCGCCGCCGAACACGGGGGCGGGCGGCGCGGCGGGATCCTTGTCCTTCATCGGCCACGGCTGGGCGGGCGGCGCCTTCGGTGGCAGAGCGCCGCCGGTCTGACCGCCGGGCGCGCTCGGTCCTTGGGCCGGCCGGGGCTCCTGCTGGTCCTGCGGGCCGAAGATGTCCCGGGACACACCCGGAGGTAATCCTTCGATCCGCGGCTTCTTGGAGACACCCGACGTGGGCATTGGCACCGAGGCGAACGGGTCGGTCGGTGATTCGATCGGTCCGGCGTTTCGCACGCCTCAATCTCCTCCCGGTCCGCAGCCAAGTCTCAGGCAACAGTAAGGCACGAGTATCCGACTATGTCACGAGAAATGACTACGGAAGTGTGTCAACCTAGCCACCGGTAGCGATGTTCCGGGCGTCCGGCGGTGCCGTACCTGGGGTGGAGCTCGGCCCGGCCCGAGGCGCACAGGTGTTCCAGGTATCGGCGCGCGCTGACCCTCGACAGGCCCGTCAGCTCGGCCGCCTCGGCCGCCGACAGGTCTCCCCCGGCGTCGCGCAGCGCCTCGGCCACCAGCGCGCAGGTGGCCCGCGACAGGCCCTTGGGCATCGGGGCGGCCTGTTTGGGCGCGCCGAAGAGCCGGTCGACGTCGTCCTGACGGGCCTGAGGGCCGATCGCGGTGAGCCGGCGGCGGGTCTCGGCGTACTGGCGGAGGCGTTCGGCGAGCGCGGCGGCGGTGAACGGCTTGATCAAGTAGTTGACCGCGCCGCCGCGCATGGCCTCCCGTACCGTGGCCACGTCGCGGGCCGCGCTGATCATCAGGACGTCCACGTCGTTGAGGGACTTGAGCACCTCCAGACCGGACATGTCCGGCAGGTAGATGTCCAGCAGGACCAGGTCGGGCCGGAGCTCGGCCACGGCGGCGAGCGCGTCGGCCCCGCCGTGGGCCACGGCGACGACCTCGAAGCCGGGCACCCGCGCGACGTACCCGCTGTGGATGCGGGCGACCATGAAGTCGTCGTCCACCACCAGGACCCGTACGTCGTTCACGCGCGCACCTCGGCGGGCAGCAGAGCGGTGAACACGGCCCCGCCCGCCTCCCGCACGGCCCCGCCCGCGTCGCGGCCGGTCCCGCCCGCGTCGCGTACCCGGACCCAGCCGCCCCGGCGCAGGCACGCCTGCCGGGTCAGGGCCAGGCCGAGGCCGCGCGGCCCCGAATGGGCGGCCTTGGTGGTGAAGCCCTCCCTGAAGACCTCCTCCACCAGCTCCGGGGTGATGCCGGGGCCGGAGTCGCCGACCCGGACGTGCAACCCCCGCGCGTCGGCCACGACCGACACCTCGATCGTGCCGCCCGCGCCGTCGAGCGCGTCGATCGCGTTGGCCACCAGGTTCCCGACCACCAGGACGGCGTCCTGCGGGTCACCGAGCGCGCCCTCGGGCACGGCGGAGTCCTCCGAGAGCACCAGCCGCGCCCCGCGCTCGGCCGCCTCGGCGGACTTGGCCAGCAGCAACGCGGCCAGCGTCGGGTCCTGGACGCGTTCGCGCAGGCCGGTGGCGTACGTGCCGCCCGTGGTACGGGTGATGAAGCCGATCGCGGCCTCGTGCTCGCCCAGTTCCAGCAGGCCGACGACGGTGTGCATGCGGTTGGCGAACTCGTGGGCCTGGGCACGCAGGGCCTCGGTCGCGCTGCTGGTGTCGTCCAGTTCGCGGGCCAGCCGGACCAGCTCGGTACGGTCACGCAGGGTGACGACCCAGCCGCGATGGCGGCCGCGTACCGAGACCGGGGTGCGGTTGAGCACCAGCACGCGGTCGCCGTGCAGCACCACGCGGTCCTCGCCGGGGTCGGCGCCGGTCAGCACGTCGCGCATGCGCTCGGAGACCGGCATGCTGCTCACGTCGGCCCCGAGGTCGCCGAGCAGGTCGCGGGCGGCGTCGTTGACCAGCGTGACCCGCCCGGCGAGGTCGAGGGCCAGCACCCCCTCCTTCACCCCGTGCAGCACGCCTTCGCGCTGCTCCAGCAGGGCGGCGATCTCCCTCGGCTCCAGCCCGAACGTCTGCCTGCGCACCCGTGCGGTGATCAGCGCGGCCAGCGCCAGCCCGGCCAGCAGCACGGCCAGCGCGGTCCAGATCAGCGGCGGCAGCGCGCCGCCGAGCTGGCCGGTGACCGTGGTCTGGAGCACGCCGACCGAGACCAGGCCGATGATGTTGCCGTATTCGTCGCGGATGGGGGTCTTGCCCCTGACCGTGGTGCCGATCGTGCCGGTCTCGGTGCCGACCCAGCTCCGGCCCGTACGCAGGACCGCCGTGCCGTCGGTGGACAGCCGCTTGCCGATCAGGGCGGCGTTGGGATGGGCGTAACGCTTCTGCTGGGCGTTGGCGATGGCCACGTAGTCGGCTCCGGTCTCGTGCTGGACGCTGAGCGCCAGCGGTTGCAGCACCGACTCCGGATTCTCCAGCCTGAAGGCGTCGCGTACCTGCGGAAGGGCGGCCACCGACTGGGCGATGGCCAGGGCGCGCTGCTGGTGCAGCGCGTCGAGCTGCTCGCGCGTGTGCCCGGCCCACACGCCTGCCGTGCCACCGACGGCGAGCAGCACGATCACCGTCTGGAGCACGAACAACTGGGTCCCGAGGGGGGCGTCAGTTACCCTGCGCACGCCCACATGGAAACAAAGCCAGGTCACGGCCAGGTCGCGACCAATACGACCACTACGACGGCAACCGTCCAAAGCCTCGACCGGGCGGGCCGGGGGCATCACCATCGCAGCCCTACGACTGTGAGCATCCCCCCTTGGAGTGATCATGCGCTTGCGCGTATTCGCCGCCGTCCTGGCGGCACTCTCCGTCACCGCCGTGTCCGGCTGCGGCGGGCCCGGCGCCTCCGGCGGCAACGCGTCCCTGCGGATCATGGCGCCCGCGGCGGCCGGCGGCGGCTGGGACCAGACCGCGCGCACGGCCGAGCAGGCGCTCAAGACGGCCGACCCGGGACGCAAGGTCGAGGTCTACAACGTGCCAGGCGCGGGCGGCACGATCGGCCTGGCCCAGCTCGCCGGCGAGAAGGGCAACGGCAACCTGCTGATGACGATGGGCCTGGTCATGGTGGGCGCCATCGAGCAGAACAAGTCGAAGGTCACCCTGGCCGAGACCACGCCCATCGCCAAGCTGACCGAGGAGTACGAGATCGTCGTCGTCCCGGCGGCCTCCCCGTTCAGGACGCTGGCCGACATGGTGGCCGCGTGGAAGGCCGACCCGGCGAAGGTCTCCGTGGCGGGCGGCTCGGCCGGCGGCACCGACCACATCGTGGCCGGGCTGATGGCCAAGGCCGCCGGCGTGGACCCCAAGCAGGTCAACTACATCGCGCACTCCGGCGGCGGCGAGGCGCTCAACGCGCTGCTGGGCAACAAGGTCAGCGCGGGCATCTCGGGCGTCGGCGAGTTCGCCGAGCACGTGAAGTCCGGCAAGCTGCGGGCGCTGGCCGTCAGCAGCGGCTCACGCGTGGCCGGCCTCGACGCGCCGACCATGAAGGAGGGCGGCCTGGACGTCGAGCTGGCCAACTGGCGCGGCTTTGTCGCCCCCGGCGGCCTGGACGACGCCGCCGCCAAGTCCCTGACCGACCTGGTCACCAAGATGCACGACTCCCAGCCGTGGAAGGACGCCGTCGCCAAGAACGGCTGGATCGACTCCTTCCAGACCGGCCCGCAGTTCGCCGACTACCTGAAGTCCGAGGAGACCAAGGTCAAGGGCATCATCGCCGAAATGGGGCTCGTGTCCTGATGATTCGCCGGTGGCGGCCCGAACTCGGGCTGGCGGTCGTGGTGCTGGGGCTGGGCGTGTTCGTGGTGATCGGCACGCTCGACGTCTCGGCCGCGGCCTCCCAGCTCGGCCTCGGGCCGCGCTTCTTCCCCATGCTGGTCGGCGGCGCGATGGTGCTGATCGGCGCGTTCTACGTGATCGACGTGCTGCGCGGCGGCCACGGCGACCCCGAGGAGAGCGAGGACGTGGACGCCGCGGCGCCCACCGACTGGCGCAGCGTCGGCCTGGTCAGCGGCATCTTCCTGGCCTTCGCCGCGCTCCTCGACGTGCTCGGCTGGGTCATCGGCGCGAGCCTGCTGTTCTTCGGCCTGTCGGTCGCGCTCGGGGCCGAGCACAGGCTGCGGGCCGCCGTGGTGGCGGTGGTCCTGGGCGTGACGACGTACCTGCTGTTCGTCAAGGGCCTCGGCGTCTCGCTGCCGGCCGGCCCGCTCGGCGGGGTGATGTGAGATGGGCTCCCTCCAGCTCCTCATGGACGGCTTCGCCGCCGCCCTCACCCCCGTCAACCTTCTGTACGCCCTGATCGGCGTCACCCTCGGCACCCTGGTCGGCGTGCTGCCCGGCATCGGGCCGGCGATGACCGTGGCGCTGCTGCTGCCGATCACCTTCACCGTGCCGCCGGCCAGCGCGTTCATCATGTTCGCCGGCATCTACTACGGCGGCATGTACGGCGGCTCGACCACCTCCATCCTGCTCAACACGCCCGGCGAGTCCTCCTCCATGATCACCGCCCTGGAGGGCAACAAGATGGCCAGGCGCGGCCGGGCGGCACAGGCCCTCGCCACGGCGGCCGTCGGGTCGTTCGTGGCGGGCACGATCGCCACCGCGCTGCTGGTGGTGGCCGCGCCCGCAGTGGTGAGCTTCGCGATCTCCTTCGGCCCCGAGGACTACTTCGCGCTGGCGATCCTGGCCTTCACCGCCGTGTCGTCGGTGTTGTCCCGCTCGGTCGTGCGCGGGCTGGCCTCGCTGGGGCTGGGCCTGGTGATCGGGCTGATCGGCATCGACCAGCAGACCGGTCAGGCGCGGCTCACGCTGGGCGTACCGCAGTTGCTCGACGGCATCGACGTGGTGATCGTCGCGGTGGGCCTGTTCGCGCTCGGTGAGGCCCTGTACGTGGCCTCCCGGCTGCGGCACGCCGTGCCCGAGGTGGTGCCCGTGGGCCGGGCGTGGATGGGCCGCGCCGACTGGCGGCGCTCGTGGTTGCCGTGGCTGCGCGGGACCGCGCTCGGGTTCCCGTTCGGCGCGCTGCCCGGCGGGGGCGCGGAGATCCCCACGTTCCTGTCGTACGCGGCCGAGAAGCGCCTGGCCCGAGGGGTGGCCAAGGAGGAGTACGGCAAGGGCGCCATCGAGGGCGTCGCGGGCCCCGAGGCGGCCAACAACGCCTCGGCGGCCGGAACCCTGGTCCCGCTGCTCACGCTGGGCCTGCCCACGTCGGCCACGGCCGCCATCCTGCTGGCCGCCTTCCAGCAGTACGGCCTGCAACCCGGCCCGCAGCTCTTCGACCACAACCCGGCGCTGGTGTGGGCGATGATCGCCTCGCTGTTCGTCGGCAACACGATGTTGCTCGTGCTGAACCTGCCGCTCGCGCCCCTGTGGGCCCGCGTTCTCCGCGTTCCCCGGCCGTACCTGTATGCCGGGATCGTGCTGTTCGCCGCGCTCGGCGTCTACGCCCTGAACGGCACCGTCGTGGACCTGTTCGTCCTCTACGTTCTCGGGCTGCTCGGGTTCTCCATGCGCCGCTTCGGCCTGCCCGTCGCACCCGCCGTGATCGGCATGATCCTCGGGCCGATGGCCGAGATCCAGCTCCGCCGCGCGCTGGCGATCGGCGCGGGCGACGTGAGCGTGCTGGTACGCAGCCCGATCGCGGCCGTGCTCCTCGCCCTGGCCCTGCTCGCCCTGCTGACCCCGCTGGTACGGCGGCTGATGGCACGCCGGGGCGTCGATGCGATCACGCCCGTGTCACGCGAGGACTGACCGGGCTCGCCGCTGGGAAGACCCCTGATGGTTCTTGGGGTGGCCCCGCCGATATGTCCGGATCGGTGGGGCCGCTGCCTTCCCAGCGGCGGTCGGGTTACTCCGAGACGCCCAGCTTCTCCAGGATGAGCTGACGGGCCCGGGCCGCGTCGGCCTTGCCACGGCTGGCCTTCATCACGCCGCCCACCAGGGCGCCGGCCGCCGCGATCTTCCCGGAACGCACCTTCTCGGCCGCGTCGGCGTTGTCGGCCAGCACCTGGTCGATGATGGCCGCCAGCTCGCCCTCGTCGTTGACGATCTGCAGCCCGCGCGCCGCGACCACCTCGTCAGGGGTGCCCTCGCCGGCCTGCACGCCTTCGAGCACCTCGCGGGCGAGCTTGTCGTTGAGCGCGCCCGAGGCCACCAGCTCGGTGACCCTGGCGATCTGGGCCGGCGTGATGGGCAGCTCGGCCAGCGCGACGCCGCTCTCGTTGGCACGCCGCGCCAGCTCGCCCATCCACCACTTGCGGGCGTCGGCCGCCGGGGCGCCGGCCGCGACCGTGGCCTCGACCAGGTCGATCGCGTCGGCGTTGTGCATGGCCTGCATGTCGAGGTCGGACAACCCCCACTCGGTCTGCAGCCGCTTGCGCTTGACCGACGGCAGCTCGGGCAGGGCCGCCTTCAGCTCGGCCACCCACGCCGGGTCGGGCTCGATCGGCACGAGGTCGGGCTCCGGGAAGTACCGGTAGTCCTGTGCCTCCTCCTTGGACCGGCCCGACGTGGTGGTGCCGGTGTCCTCGTGGAAGTGGCGTGTCTCCTGCGTGATCTTGCCACCGCCGGCGAGCACGCCCGCCTGGCGCTCGATCTCGCTGCGCACCGACCGCTCGACGCTGCGCAGCGAGTTGACGTTCTTGGTCTCGGTGCGGGTGCCCCACTCCGAGGCCCCGCGCGGCATGAGCGAGACGTTGACGTCGCAGCGCAGCGAGCCCTCCTCCATGCGCACGTCGGACACGCCGAGCGAGCGCATGATCTCGCGCAGCTCGGTGACGTATGCCTTGGCCACCTCCGGCGCGAGCCGGTCGGTGCCCGGGATGGGCTTGGTGACGATCTCCACCAGCGGGATGCCCGCGCGGTTGTAGTCGACGATCGAGTAGTCGGCCCCGTGGATACGGCCGGTCGCGCCACCCACGTGGGTGGACTTGCCGGTGTCCTCCTCCAGGTGCACCCGCTCGATCTCGATGCGCACGATCTCGCCGCCAACCTCGACGTCGACGTAGCCGTCGAAGCAGAGCGGCTCGTCGTACTGGGAGATCTGGTAGTTCTTCGGCATGTCCGGATAGAAGTAGTTCTTCCGGGCGAACCTGCACCACTCGGCGATCGAGCAGTTCAGCGCGAGGCCGATGCGGATCGTCGACTCGATGGCCATGGCGTTGGCCACGGGCAGCGAACCGGGCAGCGCGAGACAGGTCGGGCAGACCTGCGTGTTGGCCGGGGCGCCGAAGGTGGTCTTGCACCCGCAGAACATCTTCGACTTGGTGCCGAGCTCGACGTGCGTCTCCAGCCCGAGCACCGGCTCGTACTTGTCGAGCGCTTCGTCATAGACCATGGTCATAGCGACGGGGCCTCCTTCAGCAGCGGGCCGCCCCAGCGGCTCTCCAGCGCCTTCTCGACGGCGGCGCCGACGCGGTAGCAGCGGTCGTCGGCGAGAACCGGGGCCATGATCTGCAGGCCGACCGGCAGGTTGTCCTCGTCGGCCAGACCGCACGGCACCGAGATGGCCGCGTTGCCCGCGAGGTTGGACGGGATGGTGCACAGGTCGGCGAGGTACATCGCCATCGGGTCGTCGGCGCGCTCGCCGATCTGGAACGCCGTCGTCGGCGTGGTCGGCGAGACCAGCACGTCGACCTGCTCGTAGGCCGCCTGGAACTCCCGCGAGATGACCGTGCGCACCTTCTGCGCCTGGCCGTAGTAGGCGTCGTAGTAGCCGCTGGACAGCGCGTACGTGCCCAGCATGATGCGCCGCTTGACCTCGGGGCCGAACCCGGCGGCCCGGGTCAGCGCCATGACCTCCTCGGCGCTGCGGGTGCCGTCGTCGCCGACGCGCAGGCCGTAACGCATGGCGTCGAAGCGGGCCAGGTTGGACGAGCACTCCGACGGCGCGATCAGGTAGTACGCCGGCAGCGCGGTCGTGAACGACGGGCAGGACACCTCGACCACCGTGGCGCCCAGTGACTCCAGCAGCTTGACGACCTCGTTGTAGCGGGCCAGGACGCCCGGCTGGTAGCCCTCGCCGCCGAACTCCTTGACGACGCCGATCCGCATGCCGGACACGTCAGGGTTGCGGGCCGCCTCGACCACGCTCGGGACCGGCGCGTCGATCGACGTGGAGTCCATCGGGTCGTGCCCGGAGAACGCCTCCTGCAGCAGGGCCGCGTCGAGCACGTTGCGCGCGAACGGCCCCGGCGTGTCGAGCGAGCTCGCGAACGCGATCAGCCCGTAACGGGACGAGCCGCCATAGGTCGGCTTCATGCCCACGATGCCCGTGACGGCGGCGGGCTGGCGGATCGAGCCGCCGGTGTCGGTGCCGGTGGACAGCGGCGCCTCGTAGGCGGCCACGGCCGCGCTGGACCCGCCGGACGAGCCGCCCGGCACCCGGTTCAGGTCCCACGGGTTGCGGGTCGGGTGGTAGGCGGAGTTCTCCGTGGAGGAGCCCATGGCGAACTCGTCGAGGTTCGTCTTGCCGAGAATGACCAGCCCGGCCTCGCGCAGGCGCGCCGTCACTGTCGCGTCGTACGGCGGCCGCCACCCTTCGAGGATCTTGGACCCGGCCGTGGTCGGCATGTCGCGGGTGGCGAAGATGTCCTTGTGGGCGATCGGCACCCCGGCCAGCGGCCCGAGCTTCTCGCCCGCGCGCAGCCGGGCGTCGACCGCCCGCGCCTGCTCAAGGGTCGTCTCCCGGTCGACGTGCAGGAACGCCTGGACCTTGGGCTCCACCTCGGCCATGCGGTCGAGGTGCGCCTCGGCCACCTCGGCGGCCGACACCTCACCCGCGGCGATCATCGCGCCCAGCTCGGCGGCGGTCTTGCGGATCAGACTCATGCCTCCTCCCCGAGGATGCGCGGCACACGGAAGCGGTCGTCCTCGACGGCGGGAGCGCCGGAAAGGGCCTGCTCGGGCGTCAGGGACTGTCGCACCTCGTCGGCACGGAAGACATTGGTCAGCGGAAGCGCGTGCGACGAAGGCGGCACGTCCTCGGCGGCGACCTCGGCCACCTTCGCGACCGACTCGATGATGGCATCGAGCTGGGTGGCGTAGTGGTCGAGCTCGTCGTCGGTGAGCGCCAGCCTGGACAACCGGGCCAGGTGGGCGACCTCGTCGCGGGTTATGGCGGACATGAGTCGTTGAACCCGTTTCGTGGATGGAGTTTGGGACACTGCCATCCTAGGGGGCCTGACACCGCAGGCCCGAACCCTTAACCCGCCGGAAACACACTCACCCGTAGAGCTCCTTCAGGCCGATCGCCACCACGTCGCTCTCCCGGGCCGTCGCGGCGTCGAATCCCACGCCGCTGTAACAGGCCAGCTTGGTGTCCCGGACGTCGTACCCCTTGGCGTCCAGCAGATCCCGCGCCCTCCTGAGCCGGGCCACGTGCCGGGGTCCCATGGCCTTGCCCCATTTCACCTCGCCCAGCGACAACACGCGCCTGTGCTCGCCGCGCATCGCGGGCGCGAAGACCGCGACGTCGATCTGGATCTGCTCGTGCCGTACGGGATCGACGACGGTTCCCGCGCCGATCTCGCCGGGCGACTCGCCGAAGACCCCGGGTTCCAGCGCGACGAACTGACGGCACATCTCCTCGAAATGCGGGCCGAGCACCTGGTCGCTGAAGCCGGCCCGGCCGTCCTGCCACACGTACTCGGCCCGGCCGCTCTCCAGCGGCCCCCACTGGGGTCGCATCACGACCTCGTAGAAGTGGATGAGCGGCTCACACACGCGGTAGACCGACCGCGAGGAGCGGAAGACGTCCACCTCCCTGCGCAGCAGGCTGCTGTCCTCCAGCACGTTGAGGTGGTGGCCGATGTCGGACGCCTTGCGGCCCACGTAGTTCGCGATGCCGCCTCGGGTGCCGTTCCCGGTGGCCACGGCCGCCAGCACGGACTTGTACATGGCGGAGTCCCGCACCTCCGCCTCCTCCTCGAGGAGGTAGCGGGCCTCCTTGAAGAGCGGGGTCGAGGGCGAGAGCACCGTGCGCCGCACCCAGGCGTCGAAGTCCTCCGGGCCGTCCGGCCTGTCGTCGTTGGCCAGGGGCAGGTACGCGGGGGTGCCGCCGGTGACCGCGTGCACCTTCACGGCCAGCTGCGGATCGGTGATCCCCCAGTAGCGGGCGGCGAGGCGGTAGTCGAACGGCCGGACCGCGAGCTCCATGGAAGCCCGGCCCCTCAACGGCGCGTTCCCTGCCAGGAGCCGGCCCATCACGGACATCGCCGAGCCGCACAACAACAGGGACGCCGGCACTTCGTCGAAGACGGCCCGGTCGACGGCCTGCTGGATGATCGAGGGCAGGGCCGGCGACGCCTTGCTGAGGTAGGGGAACTCGTCGATCACCATGAGTGCGCGACGCTCGGCGCTGACGGCGAAGAGCTGGCTGATCGCCTCGTCCCAGGTCGTGAACCGGAACGGCGCCGAAGCCCCCACGTACCGGGCCAGAGCGGCGGCGAAGAGGTTCAGTGACTCGGTCGGGGTGCCCTCGGTCGCGCCGAAGTAGAAGCCGTCCGTCTTGCGCGCGAGCGACTCGACCAGGAACGTCTTGCCCTGGCGGCGCCTGCCGCTCACGACGCCGAGCCGGGGCCGGGGCCTGGGACCGGAACGCTCGACGAAGGCGGACAGGGCCTCCCACTCGGAGTCGCGCGCGAAGATCCGTTCAGGCTTCGGGATCAAGAGGCCCCCAGAGACATCGAAGTGTACTTCGACGAAGTATACTTCGACGAACTAGAGACCTGTAACAGGTCATGCCGTCTGGGTGACCTCCGGCTGGTAGCCGTACTCGATCCCGGGGGCCGGGGCGAAGCGGTCGCCGAGCCAGGCGGTCGCGTCGGCGGCGGGCATGGGCTGGCAGAACAACCAGCCCTGGCCCAGGTCGCAGCCCATCTCGGCCAGGCGCAGGGCGACCTCGTCGGACTCCACGCCCTCGGCCACCGAACGCAGGCCCAGCGACCGGACCAGGTCGACGATCGAGCGGACGATCCGGTCGTCGTCCTCGGACTCGGCGATGCGGCGGACGAACGAGGCGTCGATCTTGACCTCGGAGACCGCCAGCCGCTGGAGCCTGATCAGCGAGGAGTAGCCGGTGCCGAAGTCGTCGAGGGACAGCGGGACGCCGAGCGTGGCCAGGGCCTTGATGGTCTCCTGGGTGTATGCCTGGTCGCCGGTCAGGATGCGCTCGGTGACCTCCAGCTGGATGGCGGACGGCGGCAGGCCATACCTGGTCAGGCCCACCTCCAGTTGCTCCGGCAGCGCCGCGTCGAGCAGGTCGCGGGCGGAGATGTTGACCGAGATCTGCACCTGGAGGCCGTTGTGCCACCAGCGGGCGGCCTGCTCCAGCGCGGCATCGATGACGTACTCGGTGAGCTGGCGCATCAGGTACGTCTGCTCGGCCAGCGGGACGAAGTCCGACGGCGGGATCGGGCCGTGCACCGGATGGCACCAGCGCAGCAGGGCCTCCACCCCGGTCACCGCGCCGCCGGCCAGGCTGACCTTGGGCTGGTAGTGGAGCTGGAGCTCGCTGTTGTCGATGGCGCGGCGCAGATCGCCCAGCAGGTTGAGGCGTTCGGGCGAGTTACGGTCTTTGTCGGGCTGGTAGAGCTCCACACCGGTACGCCCCTCCTTGGCCAGGTACATGGCCACGTCGGCACGTTGCAGCAGCAGCTCGAAGTCGGGGGCGTGGTCGGGGTAGAGCGCGATGCCGACCGAGCCGTCGAGGTCGAAGCTCATGCCCTCCAGGCGTACGGGCTCGGTCAGGGCGGCACGCAGCCTGGCCGCCACCTCTCTGGCGGCGTGCGCGTCGCGGATCGAGGGCAGCAGCACGGCGAACTCGTCGCCGCCGAGCCGGGCCACCACGTCGCCCGGACGTACGGAATGGGTGAGCCGGTGGGCCACCATCTGCAGCAGGCGGTCGCCCACCGGATGGCCCATCGTGTCGTTGACCTCCTTGAACCGGTCGAGGTCGAGGAGGAACAGCCCGACGCGCTCGTCCTGGCGGGACTCGGCCAGCGCCTCTTCGGTGCTGACGATGAGCATCTTGCGGTTGGGCAGCCCGGTCAGCTCGTCGTGCAGGGCCTGGTGGTCGCGGCGCATGGAGAGCGTGGCGGTGAAGTACACGGCGGCGAGGGGGGCGACGAAGAGCGGGACGAGGCCGGGCGAATGGTCCATCACCACGACGACCAGCGGCGCGAGGCCGAGCAGCGCCGTGTAGACGAGCCCCTGCGGCCCCGCGGTGACCTTCAGCACCCGGACGATCGAACGTCGTTCGTGCAGCGCGACCGCCCCGGACACCAGCGCGGCCCTGGTCGCGAAGTAGGCCACCCCGGCCAGCGTGATCGCCGGCAGGTCGGCCCCCTCGGGCGTCCACGGCACGGCCGGGCTGGGCACCACGCCGAACAGCCCGAGCATCACGGCGGCGCCGGTCAGCGCGAGGGTGGACTGAGCGACGTTGAACATGACCCGGTGCCACGCCTTGCGCGTCACGACGCCGTTCATGGCGATGGCGACGGCCTGCATGAGCACGGCGGTGGGCAGCCCGAAGTGCAGCAGCACCGCGAAGGTGAACATGGTGGACGGATAGGTGCCGCCCACCGCGGTCGCGGAGGACACCATGACGGGCCTGAGCTCGCCCAGGACCACCAGAACCGCCAGCACCCAGAACAGCGGCGTGCGGGCCAGCTCCACCAGCGCGACCGGATCCAGCCTGAGCATGGCCACGATCAGCGCGGTGAAGCCGATCACGGTGATGCCCGCGAGGAACGCCCAGAGCGGCGTGCCGACGCGCGGGCCGGTGTCGCGGGTGTCGGTTGGGTCAGTCATCGGTAACAGAACCCCCATTAGGTCACTATGGGAGGGTACGACCTTCACCCCACTTCACGAAACCGATTGCGTACGTTCCGTCACTTCTCCTTTCCGACATATACCCAAAAACCACCCTGGGTAGCGCGCCCATCGACAGCGCGTACACAATTCTGATCCCCCGCCCGTACCGCGCCCATCCCCGAGGCCACCAAACCAGAGCCCAACCGCAACCCCCCGTGGGACGCGAGCCGGGCCCCGGACGCCGCTACGGCTCCTCGGTGACCGCCACCCGCGCCGCCGCCTCCGGCCCCTCGTCCAGCAGCACCGCGAACCCCTGCTCGTCCAGGATCGGCACCCCGAGCCCGACCGCCTTGTCATACTTCGACCCGGCGTTCTCCCCCGCCACCAGGAACGACGTCTTCTTCGACACCGACCCGGCCACCTTCCCGCCCCGGCTGGTCAGCGCCTCGGACGCGGTGTCCCGCGTGTACGCCTCCAAAGTGCCCGTGACCACGAACGTCAGCCCCTCCAGGATCTGGGGCTCCGTCTTCTCCGGCGCGGGACCGTCGTCCATCCGCACCCCGGCCGCCCGCCACCGCTCGACGATCTCCCGGTGCCAGTCGACCTCGAACCACTCGCGGATCGTCGCCGCCACCCGCGCCCCGATGCCCTTGACCGAGGCCAGCTCCTCCTCGGAGGCGTCCATGATGGCGTCGATCGACCTCATGGCCTCGGCGAGGTCACGGGCCGTCGGCGGGCCGACGTGCCGGATCGACAGCGCGACCAGCACCTGCGCCAGCGGCGCGGCCTTGGCCCGGTCGAGCTCCTCGACCAGCGTGCGGGCGGCCTGGCTGGGGCCGCCGTCGAGGTTGGCGAACAGGGAGACGACCTTCTGCTCGCCGGTCTCCGGGTCGAGCTTGGGCAGGCCGGTGTCCTGGTCGCGGACGACCGACCGGATCGGCATGAGCTGCTCGATCGTCAGGTCGAACAGGTCGGCCTCGGTGCGCAGCACGGGCTCCTGCGGCGGCACCGGCTGGGTGAGCGCGGTCGCCGCGACGTAACCCAGCCCGTCGATGTCGAGGGCGCGCCGCCCGGCCGCGAAGTAGAGGCGCTCGCGGATCTGCGCGGGGCAACTGCGGGCGTTGGGGCAGCGCAGGTCGGCGTCGCCCTCCTTCTCGTACGCCAGCTCGGTGCCGCACTCGGGGCAGTGGGTCGGCATGACGAACTCCCGCTCGGACCCGTCGCGCAACGCCGTGACCGCGCCGACGATCTCGGGGATGACGTCACCCGCCTTGCGCAGCACCACGGTGTCGCCGACGAGCACGCCCTTCTTGATCACCGTGGCGGCGTTGTGCAGCGTGGCCCGCTCGACGGTCGAGCCCGCGACCACGATGGGCTCCATCACCGCGTACGGCGTCACCCGCCCGGTGCGGCCGACCCCCACCTGGATGTCGAGCAGCTTGGTGTTGACCTCCTCCGGCGGGTATTTGTAGGCGATCGCCCACCGGGGGGCGCGCGAGGTGGACCCCAGCTCCCGCTGCGTACGGAAGTCGTCGACCTTGACCACGACCCCGTCGATCTCGTACGCCGGGTCGTGCCGGTGGACACGGTAGTGCTCGATGAACTCGTCGACCCCGGTGAGACCGGGGACCACCTGGAACAGGTCGCTGACCGGCAACCCGAACTCGCGCAGCCGCTCGTAGACCTCCGACTGGGCGCGCGGCACGGCCGAGCCCTCCCAGAGGCCGATGCCGTGGACGAGCATGCGCAGCGGCCGCTGCGCGGTGACGCGCGCGTCCTTCTGCCGCAGCGTGCCGGCCGCCGAGTTGCGCGGGTTGGCGAACGGCGGCCTGCCCTGCTCCACGAGCTGCTCGTTGAGCCGCTGGAAGCCCTCGACCGGGATGTAGACCTCGCCGCGCACCTCGACCAGGCTCGGGACGCCCTCGCCCTTGAGCCGGTGGGGCACGCCCTTGATCGTGCGCACGTTGGCCGTGACGTCGTCGCCGACGCGCCCGTCGCCGCGGGTCGCGCCGCGCTCCAGCTTGCCGTCGCGGTAGACCAGCGCGATGGCCAGCCCGTCGATCTTCAGCTCGCACAGGTAGGGACCCGGATCACGCTCGGCCAGCCGCTCGACCCGGGCCATCCAGGCGGCCATGTCGGCCTCGTTGAAGGCGTTGTCGAGGCTCTCCATGCGGTTGAGGTGGCTGACCTTCGCGAAGTCGCCCGAGATCGGCGCGCCCACCTTCTGGGTGGGCGAGTCGGGCGTCTGCAGCGGGGGGTGGGCCTCCTCCAGCGCGAGCAACTCGCGGAACCACTCGTCGAACTGGGCGTCGCTGACCGTCGGCTGGTCGAGCACGTAGTAGCGCCAGCGCGCGTCCTCGACCTGCTCGCTCAGCTCGGCATGCCGCTTGAGCGCGGCCACGGGCACGCCCCCGACCTCGGTGTCACGCTCGCTCACGCAGGGTCTCCTTCCACGTCCAACACGCTGAGGAAACGCTACCGCCGGGCTCCGACAGGAACGACTTCGCGGGTCAGCCGCCCTGGGCCCAGACGCCTTCCCAGACCGAGCAGTTACCGGTGATCTTCCTTGCCGTGCCCCGGCAGACCCGGCCCTCGATGGAGAGCATGTAGCCGGTCGCGACCGAGAACTCGAGCGGCCGGGTGCCCGAGCAGTTGCGGTACGTCCGGTGCCCCTTGCCGCCGCCGTCCTTCTCCCAGCGGAACTGCAGCCAGGAGCACCCGGGCCGCCCGGGGAAGTCGTACAGCTTGCCGCTCACCACGAACCCGGGCCGGTCGAGCAGGACCTGTCCCTTCGCCTTCCCGGCCCGGTCGGCGGAGTAGATCGACCCCCAGCTCCACGTCTCGGGGTTGGCCGAGGCACTGGCGGGAACGGCGACCGAGGCGGACGCGATCAGCATGGCGGCACCGGCGGCCAGAGCGCGAACAATCATGAACCGGACGTTACTCACCCGCCTTGCATCCCGCTTGCCGGATCGTCCTTGAGCACCTGGGCCGCCTTCCGGCAGGCCGCCAGCGCCGCCCGCGCGTATCGGGGGGAGGCCCCGGCGAGACCGCACGCGGGCGTCAGCGTGACCTTCCCGGCCAGCCCGTCGGGCGCGAACCCGAGCCGCCGCCACAACTCCACCGCGGGCCTGGCGACCACGCCGGTGTCCGGCAGCGCGACGTCCCTGCCCGGCACGACGCCCAGCAGCAACGCGACGCCGGCCTCGAAGAGCTCGCCGAACTCCTCGTCGTCCCTGCGCCGCAGCAGCGCCGCGTCGACCGCCACGCCCCGCACCCCGGCCCGCCGCAGCAGCGCGTACGGCACCCCGCGCGCGCAGCAGTGGACCACCGGGTCGGGGAACAGCTTCAGCGACTCCTCCACCCGCCACTCCTCCACGGCCGCCAGCCGCCCGAACCCCGAGGCCGTCGGCACCGTGCCCGCCAGCACGCCGGGCAGCCCCGGCTCGTCGAGCTGCAACACGATCTCGGTGACGCCCGGCAGGCGCCGCCGCACCTCGGCGCAGTGGTCGGCGACCCCCTGGGCCAGCGACGCGACCAGGTCGCGCACGGCCCCCGCGTCGGAGAGCATCTTGTCGCCGAACTTCAGTTCAAGGGCCCCGGCCAGCGTCCACGGCCCGCACACCTGCAGCTTGAGCGGCCCCGAGTAGTCGTGGCCGACCTCCTCCAGCCCGTCGAGGTCGCGGCGCAGGTGATCGACGGCCCGCCGGTGGTCGCGGCCCGGCCGGTCGGCCAGCCGCCACCCGGACGGCTGCACCTCGACCGGCAGGTCGACCAGCAGCCCGGCCGTCCTGCCGATCATGTCGGCGCCGACCCCGCGGGCCGGCAACTCTGGCAGGTACGGCAGGCCGGGCACCTCGCCGAACACGACACGGATCGCCTCAAGATGATCCTCACCCGGATGCGAACCGACCCCGGTGGCTTCCCACGTAGACATGGTCACAAGCGTAGGCTCTGCCGAATGGAGCTCACCAAACTCACGCACGCCTGCGTACGCCTTGAGAAGAACGGCAAGATCCTGGTCATCGACCCGGGCACGTTCTCGGACGAGCCGGTGCTCGACGGGGTCGACGCGGTGCTCATCACCCACCAGCACTTCGACCATTTCGACATCGACAAGCTGAAGGCCGCCCCGGCCGGCATCGAGGTCTGGACCTGCGAGGGCGTCGCGGCCCAGTTGACGGACGTGCCGGTCAAGGTCGAGGTGGTCCGGCACGGCGACTCGTTCGAGGCGGCCGGTTTCCGGGTGAAGGCGTTCGGCGAGTGGCACACCAAGAACCACCCGGACGCGCCTGTCGTATCGAATGTCGGCTTCATGCTCGACGACGAGGTGTTCTACCCGGGTGACGCGCTCACCCTGCCCGGGGTCGAGGTGCCCACCCTCCTGGCGCCGACCAACGCCCCCTGGATGAAGCTCAGCGAGATGGTCGAATACCTGCGCACAGTGCGGCCGGCCCGCGCGTTCTCCACGCATGACGGCCTGCTCAACGACATCGGCCTGTCGCTGGTGGACACCTATTTGGAACTGGAGTCCGAGAAGCAGGGCGCCGACATGCGCCGGCTCAAGGTCGGCGAGTCGGTGACCCTGCCCTAGGCGGCCGAGACGATGGTGGCCGAGCCGATGACGGTGTCGCCGGAGTAGAGCACGGCCGCCTGGCCCGCGGCGACGCCGGTGGCCGCGCGGTCGAGGTCGATGCGCAGGCCGCCGTCGATCTCGTCGAAGCGGCAGGCGTAGACCTCGCCGTGGGCCCTGAGCTGCACGGTCAGGTCGTCGAAGCGGGACGGGCCGTTCCAGACCGGGCGGGCGCAGGTGATCGAGGTGACCTCAAGTGCCGAACGCGGGCCGACCGTGACCGTGTTGGAGACCGGCTCGATCGACAACACGTAACGCGGCCTGCCGTCGGCGGCCGGGCGGTCGATGTGCAGGCCCTTGCGCTGGCCCACCGTGAAACCGTGGGCGCCCTGGTGGGTGCCCACGACCGCGCCCTCCTGGTCGACGATCGGGCCCTGCTCGGCGCCGAGCCGGCCGGCCAGGAAACCGCGCGTGTCGCCGTCGGCGATGAAGCAGATGTCGTGGCTGTCGGGCTTGTCGGCGACGGTCAGGCCGCGCCGCGCGGCCTCCTCGCGCACCTCGGCCTTGGTGGAGTCGCCGAGGGGGAAGATCGCGTGGCTGAGCTGCTCACGGGTGAGCACCCCCAGCACGTACGACTGGTCCTTGCCCTGGTCGACGCTCCTGGACAGCTCGCCGCCGGACAGCTTGGCGTGGTGGCCGGTCGCGACCGCGTCGAAGCCGAGCGCGAGCGCCCGGTCGAGCACGGCCTCGAACTTGATCTTCTCGTTGCACCGCAGGCACGGGTTGGGTGTACGGCCCGCGGCGTATTCGGCCACGAAGTCCTCCACCACGTCGCGCTGGAAACGCTCGGCCATGTCCCAGATGTAGAACGGGATGCCGATCACGTCGGCGGCCCGCCGCGCGTCGCGGGAGTCCTCGATCGTGCAGCAGCCTCGCGCGCCCGTACGGTGGGATTGGGGGTTGGCCGACAAGGCCAGATGCACACCAGTGACGTCGTGACCGGCCTCGGCGATCCGGGCGGCGGCCACGGCGGAATCGACGCCGCCCGACATGGCGGCAAGCACACGCAGTCCCATGACCGTTCCAGCGTACTGTCCGGCGGGGAGTGCGCGGCCATCGGTTCCGTCTGGAAGGATTCAGCGCATGCGACTGTTCGGGCGCAAGGACGAAGACCAAGAGGCCGACCGGCCCGGCGACGGCGTCGCCGAGTTCTGGGTGTGGTGGCAGGAGGCCAGGCCACGGCTCGACTCGCTGGTGGCGGCGGGCACGGCCGAGGGCATCGAGGAGCTGGTCGCCCCTGCGGTGGCCGCGCTCGATCCCGGCCTGGTCTGGGAGGTGGCGCCCGGCAGGAACGCCGCGCACATCCTGGTGGTGACCGCGGCCGGCGACGCCGAGCTGCGTTCGCTGGCCCACCGCTGGGCCAGGGCGGCGCCGCCGGCCGACCTGCTGTGGGAGTTCCACCCGTCGCGCCAGGCCAACCCGCAGGCGCTGGAGCTGACGCTCGACGTGGGCGGCTTCGAGTTCGCGCTCGACAAGCTGAAGTTCGGGCTGCGCGTGCCGCGCAACCAGCCGCGGGTCGACGTGTCCGCCTATCACCCGATCTTCGCCGAGCTCGACGAGGAGACCCGCCTGGAGGCGGCGCTGCTCGCCCTCGACTGGCTGCTGGGCGAGGACGACGTCGCCAGGTGGGTGGGCGAGATCACACCCGCCACGCACGAGCCGATCGACGCGGTCGCCGCCGTCCACGTGCCCGCCGTGGTCGCCGACCTCGCCTCGGGCTACCAGGACGAGGAGTGGGTGCTGCTCGAAGGCCAGACCGGCGAGGGCGCGCCGCTGGTCGCCACCGCCCGCTTCCCGCTGCGGCCCGTCGACCATCCGCTGTTCGACCAGCACATCGAGATCACGCTCCCGTACACCCACCGCGACGAGAACGGCCTGCCGGTCGGCGACTCGCTGACCGCGCTGCGCGACTTCGAGGAACGCCTGGCCACCCGCCTGCTCAAGCTGCGTGACGACGCCCTGCTGGCCGCCCACCTGAGCGCCGCGGGCCACCGGGTCATCCACCTCTACGCCGACCCGACCTCCGAGGCGTCGATCCACGCCAAGGAGCTGATCGTGAGCTGGGAGGAGGGCGAACCGCGGGTCGACGTGGCCACCGACCCCGCCTGGACCGCGGTCTCCCCCTTCCTCAGCTGAGCCCGGCCCTGCGGGCGCGTTCGACGGCCGCGGGCAGCACCTCGATCAGGCGGTCGACGTCGTCCCTGGTCGAGGTGTGGCCGAGGGTGAACCTGAGCGAGCCGCGCGCCGCCGCGGCGTCGGCCCCCATCGCGAGCAGCACGTGCGAGGGCTGGGCCACGCCCGCCGAGCAGGCCGAGCCGGTCGAGCACTCCACGCCCTTGGCGTCGAGCAGCATGAGCAGCGCGTCGCCCTCGCAGCCGGGGAAGGAGAAGTGAGCGTTGCCGGGCAGGCGGTTGACCGGGTCGCCGTTGAGCACGACGTCGGGGACCGCCTGGCGTACACGCTCGATGAGCTCGTCGCGCAGCGACGTCAGGCGGCGGCCCAGGGCCTCCTGCTCCTTCACGGAGGTCCGGACGGCGGCGGCGAGGCCCGCGATGGCGGGCGCGTCGAGGGTGCCCGAGCGTACGTCGCGCTCCTGACCGCCGCCGTGCTGCACCGACACCGGTGTCAGCCCTCTGGCCAGCAGCAGCGCCCCCACGCCCATCGGCCCGCCGACCTTGTGGCCGGTCAGCGTGAGCGCGTCGGCGCCCGAGTCGGCGAACGACACCGGCAGCAGCCCGATCGCCTGCACCGCGTCGGTGTGGAACGGGATGCCGTGGTCGTGGGCGACGGCCGCCAGCACGTGGACGGGCTGGATCGTGCCGACCTCGTTGTTGGCCCACATGACGCTGATCATGGCGACGCCGTCGGGGTCGCGTTCGATGGCGGCGCGCAGCGTGTCGGGGTGGACGCGGCCGTACTCGTCGACGTCGAGCAGCTCGACCTCGGCGCCCTGGCTGTCGGCCAGCCACGCGGCGGGGTCGAGCGCGGCGTGGTGCTCGACGGAGCTGATCAGGATGCGCCGCCGCGGCCTGCGCGCCCAGTAGAGGCCCTTGATGGCGAGGTTGTCGGCCTCGGTGCCGCCCGAGGTGAAGACCACCTCGCTCGGCCGGGCACCCAGGGCGTCGGCGATGGTCTCGCGGGACTCCTCGACGACCCTGCGCACCTGACGGCCCGCGGCGTGCAGCGAGGAGGCGTTGCCGACGCGTTTGAGTTGCTCCGTCATGGCCTCGATCGCTTCGGGCAGCATCGGCGTGGTCGCCGCATGATCAAGATAGGCCGACGGTCGTGTCACCCGCTCAGGGTATCTCGTTTGCTACTGTACCGTCCGGACGGTACAGTAGCGGTATGAGAAGGGACGAGTTGCTGGACGCGGCGGAGGATCTCCTGTGCGACCAGGGCTCGGCCGCGCTGACGCTGTCCGCCGTGGCCGACCGGGCCGGCGTGAGCAAGGGTGGCCTTCTTTACCACTTCGGCACCAAAGAGGCCCTGATCAGGGGCATGGTCGAACGACTGATCGAAGAGTTCGACGACCTGACGGCCGCCCAGGAGGGCGGGACGTACACCGAGCGTTACCTCGGCGCCACGCTGGCCGCCGTGCGTTCGGGCCGGCTGCGACGATGGGCCGTCGTCACGGGCGCGTCGGGCAACCTCTTCCTGCTCGCACCGCTGCGGGAGGCGATGGCCCGCTGGCACCGCGAGGGGCTGGGCGACGAGCCCGACCCGCTGGCCTCCCAGATCGTACGCCTGGCCTGCGAAGGGCTGTGGGACGTGGCGAGCCATGACCCGCAGCTCAACTCCGAGGCGGACCTCAAGGCCCTGGAAGCCCGGCTGAGAGCCCTGCTCAAACCGGGCTGACCCGTCCCGTTCCGCAACGTGTCGCGGGTCACTCCCGCCCCGGGAATGCGCGGGCGTCACTTCTGGTTCCGATGTCGGAGCTTCGCCCGAAGCTCCCGCGGCGGACTCGGAGTGACGGGAGGCGACCTCGCGATGACGTACCCCTGCTTGCCTGGTCCCTGTCCCCCTGCGACCGCGGTCCCACCGACCGGCCGCTGAGCCCCGCGCGTCCCCGACGGTCGCGCCCGGACGGCGTGCCCGGCCGCGCGACGTGATCCCCCGACCGGCCTGAGCCGGTCGCGCCCTTCCCCCCGTCCGCCCCGCTCGACGAGCCGGGGTGGTCCGGTGCCGCGTGGCGCCGTCCCTTCGAGTTCTCCTTCCCCCCATGGTTGTCCGGGCGCTCCCGTACGAGGAGCGCCCGTTTTATGGCGAAATAACAAGCTTGTGAGAGGTGTGCCTTATGACCCGCGACCTGAGGACGGCCCGTTACGGGGCGATCCTCACCTTCGTCCTCAGTGGCCTGATGGTGGGCACGATGACCGTGCGCATCCCCGCCCTGACCGACAAACTCGGCCTGTCCGAGTCCACGGTCGGCGCGGTGCTCCTCGCATGGGGCCTCGGCGCCCTCGTGACCATGCAGTCAATGCGACGGATCATGGCCCGCGCGGGCAGCAGGGCGGTTCTGCGGATCGGCGCCCCACTCACCGCGGTCGGCCTGCTGGCCGTCGCCTTCGCCCCCAACCTGCCCCTGCTCATCCTGGCCGCGACGTTCTTCGGCATGGCCTTCGGCACCGTGGACGTCGCCATGAACGCCCAGGGTTCCACCGTCGAGCAGGCGTACGGCCGACCGCTGATGAACGGCATGCACGCCGGCTGGTGCGTCGGCGCCATCTCGGCCGGCGCCCTCGGCAGCCTGTCGATCGCCGCCGGGTTGTCGTTCACCGCCAACCTGGCGCTGGTCGCCCTGGTCTCGCTGCCGGTCGCGGTGCTGATCGGGCGTACGTACCTGCCCGAGGCCCCCATGGCGGAGGCCACGCGCACGGCCAGGAGCCGCATGCCGGCCATCGTCTACCTGCTCGGCGCGATCATGTTCTTCGCCTTCATGGTCGAAGGCGTGGTCGCCGACTGGAACGGCCTCTACATGCGCAACGAGCTCGGCGCCCCCGAGGCGCTGGCCGCGCTCGGCTACCCGGTGTTCGAGGCGGGCATGCTGCTGGCCAGGCTCGGCGGTGACCGGCTGCGTTCCAGGTTCGGGGTACGCGGCATGCTGGGCGTGTCGGGCGTGGCCACGGCCGGGTTCTTCGCGGTCGTGCTGATGGCCCCGGCGGCGCTGGTGGCGGTCTCGGCGATGTTCTTCGTCGGGCTCGGCGTGGCCACGATCGCGCCGCTGACGCTGTCCCTGGCGGGCACCGCGACCGACGCGCCCGGACCGGCGATCGCCCAGGCGGGCGCCATGGGCTACGCGGGCCTGCTGCTCGGCCCGGTGGTGATCGGCTTCCTGTCGGACGCCACCTCGCTGCGCGGCGCGCTCGGCATCGCGGTCGTCCTGGGCGTGCTGATCGCCGTGGCCTCGCGGTTCCTGCCGCGCAAGGAGACGCCGGTGTTCGCGGCCGTTCCCGTCCGGGAGCCGGTGAAGGTCGCCGCGTAGGACATTTGTCATGGCAAGCCTCGTACATCCGTCCATGTCTGATCCAGGGCGGGCGTGCGAGGCTAAAGCCGTGTTCAAGCCATATGTCACCGCTGTCGTGTTCGTGGTCACGGCGGTTCCCAGCCTCCTCCAGTTCGCCCTCCCGGGGCTGGAGCCCGCGTGGATGCGGGACCCGGCCGCGATCTCGGGCGGCGAGTGGTGGCGGCTGGGTACGGCGCTCGTGGTCCAGGACGGCGGCGTGTTCGGCGTCCTGTTCAACCTGGCGTTCCTCGCGGTGCTCGGCTACGCCGCCGAGCGCGCGTTCGGGCCCGGCCGCTGGCTCCTGCTGTACGCCTCGGGCGCGATCGCGGGCGAGGCCGCCGGCTACCTCCTGAACGACCCCGGCGCCGGCAACTCCATCGCCCTGTGCGGCCTGGCCGGCGCTCTCGCCGTGGCGGCCCCCGGCACCCTGGAACGCTCGCTGGGCGCGTTCTACGCGGTGGTGTCGGGCGCCTGGGCGCTGTCGGCGTTCGGGACGGTCGGCGTCGTCCTCATGGTCGCGCTGGCCGCCGGCGGCTTCCAGCTCGTCGTGCACCGCGACCGCGTCCCCGGCCCGCTGTTCCCCGCGGTCGCGGCGGTGGCCGCTGTCGTCCTGTGCGTCCTGCCCGACCTGCACGGCTTCGCGCTGCTGGCGGGCGTCCTTGCGGGATGGGCCGGCGCGTACGCCCGGACCACGCCCGCGAGGACCGCGTGAAACCGCCGGGAACGGCCGAAGGCGGCGCCGCACGTCGTGCGGCGCCGCCTTCGCCTGGAACCTACTTGCGCTTGTCGACCTCTTCGGTGAGCTGCGGGACGACCTGGTGCAGGTCACCCACGACCCCGTAGTCGGCCAGCTCGAAGATCGGCGCCTCCGGGTCCTTGTTGATCGCGATGATGGTCTTCGCGGTCTGCATGCCGGCCCGGTGCTGGATGGCGCCCGAGATCCCGGCCGCGATGTAGAGCTGCGGCGAGACCGTCTTGCCCGTCTGGCCCACCTGGAACTGGTGGGGGTACCAGCCGGCGTCCGTGGCGGCGCGCGAGGCGCCCACGGCCGCGCCCAGCGCGTCGGCCAGGCCCTCGATGACGGAGAAGTTCTCGGCGGAGCCGACGCCCCGGCCGCCCGAGACCACGATCGCGGCCTCGGTCAGCTCGGGCCGGGCGCCCTTCTCCTGCTTGACGCGCTCGACGATGCGGGCGGCCTTGGCGGCCTCGCTCAGCGCGACCGACACCGCCTCCACCGCACCGGCGCCCGCGGCGGCCTGCGGGGCCGTCGAGTTCGGGCGTACGGCGACGATCGGCGTGCCCTTGCTCACCTTGGAGTGGACGTTGACGCCGCCACCGAAGATCGACTGGTCGGCCACGAAACCCTCGGACAGGCCCACGGCGTCGGTGATGACGCCGGAGTCGGTCTTGACGGCCAGGCGACCGGCGACCTCCTTGCCCTCGGCCGTGGCGGCCACGAGCACCGCGGCGGGCGACTTCTCGGCGACGAGCTGGGCCAGCAGCTCGGCCTTGGGCGCCACCACGTGGTCGACGATGTCGGCGGACGCGGCGTCGTAGATCTTCTCGGCGCCGTACTCGGCCAGCTTGGCCTTGGCGGCGTCGCCGAGGCCGGGACCGGCCCAGACGGCGGCGGGCGTGCCGAGCGAGCGGGCCAGGGTCAGCAGTTCGAGCGTGACCTTCTTGACCTCGCCTTCGACCTGCT
The DNA here is from genome assembly GCF_014648435.1 of Nonomuraea spiralis. Lineage (GTDB taxonomy): Bacteria > Actinomycetota > Actinomycetes > Streptosporangiales > Streptosporangiaceae > Nonomuraea > Nonomuraea spiralis. The sequence continues at coordinate 167,245 of NZ_BMRC01000003.1, read as the reverse complement.
CCACGAGAACGAGAATCTCCGACATATCAGTAAAACCCCCGTTCTCAGATGAACTTCTTGGAAGCGAGGAAGTCGGCGGCCTTCGTGCCGCCGTCGCCCTCGTCCTTGACGATCGTGCCGGCGGCGCGCGGCGGCGCGGCGGCGAAGTCGACCACCTCGGACCAGGCGGCGCCCAGGCCCACCTGCGCGGCGTCGATCTCGGCGTCGGCGATGGCGAGCGTCTCGACCGGCTTCTTCTTGGCCGCCATGATGCCCTTGAAGGACGGGTAACGCGGCTCGTTGATCTTCTCGACCACGGACACGACGGCCGGCAGCGAGGCCTGGACCCGGTCGAAGCCGTAGTCGGTGAGGCGCTGGACGGTGATCGAGGAGCCCTCGACGTCGACCTTGTTGGCCAGCGTGAGCTGGGCCGTGCCGAGGCGCTCGGCCAACATCGCGGCCAGCACGCCGGTACGGGCGTCGGTGGACTCCGAACCCAGGACGACCAGGTCGAACCCGATCTTCTTGAGCACCTGGGCCATCGCGTACGAGGTGGACAGCGCGTCGGAGCCGTGGAGGGCGTCGTCGCTCAGGTGGACGGCCTTGTCGGCGCCCATCGCCAGGGCCTTGCGGATGGTCTCGGTGGCCCTGCCCGGACCCATGGTGAGCACGGTCACCTCGCCACCGTGGGCCTCCTTGAGCTTCAATGCCTCCTCGACCGCGTACTCGTCAAGCTCGTTGACCACGCCGTCGACGGCGTCACGATCGAGCGTGTTGTCATCGGACCGCAGCTTGCGCTCGGTCGCCGTATCGGGGACCTGCTTCACGCAGACGACGATGTTCATGGCCGGTGGCCGACCTCCCGTGTTCGCGTGCGCCCACCGCGTCGCTGCGATAGGCGCCGAATGCAATGCTGACCAGACTGCCAGGTTCCCGGCGGGCTCCTGACACGGGGTGGGTCAGAGTCGTACCCTGGCTCCCGCGGTCATGTTACCCATGGGTAGCTTACGCGCAAACCGGCAGCTCCGTGCGACCGGCCCCGATAAGCCCTTTCCGTTCCCACCATACCGAACTTTATTCGGTACGGCCGTGTCACCCCGGGCGAATCAGGCGGACAGCAGGAAGACGATGCCCACCACCAGAGCCGTACCCGCGAACAGGGCAAGTGTGAACGTGCTGAACACCGCGGCCAGCCCGAAACACATCCCCACCGCCCCGGCCACGCTCGCCAGATCGACGATCATCCGGGCTCGCCGGTGGGGCCCGCGCGAGAACAGCGCCACGCCCGCGTCGCTCACGACGCCCAGCGCGTAGGCGGCCAGCAGGAAGAGCGCCACCTCGGGCAGCGGCTCGCGGGCGGCCGCGGCCAGCAGCGACACGAACAGGCCCGAGCCGATCAGCCACCGCCTGCGGACCTTCTCCCGGTGCCGGGCCCGCGACTCCTCCACCGACCGGCGGTGCCCTTCGGCGCCCGGCCGCCACTCCCTGGTGCTCATGTCGTCCGCGGGCCGGGGGCGCGCCGCCGCGGCGGACGGCTGGGGGCCGGACTGGGGGGCGTGCGAAACGGGGGCGACGCCCAGGCGGGCGCAGATCTGGGCGGCCGTGGGCCGGGCGGCGGGGTCGGTGGACAGGCACTCGCGTAACAGCGGCGCCAGCCAGTCGGGCACGCCGTCCAGGTCGGGCGGGTGGTGCACGACCCGGTAGGCCACCGCCGAGGCCGGACCCTGCCCGTACGGCTGCCGCCCGGTCGCGGCGAAGGCGAGTGTCGCGCCGAAGGAGAACACGTCGGCCTCGACGCCCGCGGCGCCGCCTTCGAGGATCTCGGGAGCCAGGTAGCCGGGCGTGCCGACCACCGCGCCCGAGGCCGTGACCGACAGCGAGTCGAGCGCGCTGGCGATGCCGAAGTCGATGACGACCGGGCCGTCCTCGCTCATCATCACGTTGGCCGGCTTGAGGTCGCGGTGGACGACCCCGGACTCGTGCATCGCGAGCAGCGCGTCCGCCAGGCCCGAGGCCAGCGGGCCCAGCCCGGCGACGGGCACGGGCACCGCGCTGAGCGGACGCCCCTGGACGTACCGGGTCACCAGGTAGGGTCTGGAGCCCTCCAGCGAGGCGTCGAGCACCTCGGCCACGTGCGGCCCGCCGACCCGGCGCATCGTCTCGACCTCGCGCGCCAGCCTGGCGAGGGCGAGACCGTCGGCCGCGACATGGGGATGCAGCACCTTGACCGCGACCGTACGCCCCTCGGCGTCGAGCGCCAGGTGCACCTCGCCGAACCCGCCCGCGCCGAGCCTGGAGAGAAGCTCATAAGGGCCGAGGCGCTCGCTCATATCTCATCTCTCCCCCGCCGAGCCGACGGGGACACTCAGGACCACGGAGTCAGGAACCCCAACCCCAGCCCGTCGAGCAGACTTTCGATGAGGCCGGTGATCAATCCGACGGTGCTCTGCCTGGCCTCGCTCGCCAGGTCGTCGATCACGCTCTGCGGAGCCCGCCAGGGTGCCCACACCGGGTCCTGGCCGAGCGCGAACATCACCGCGAACAGCGCCGCCGTACCCACCGCGACGACCGCGACCAGCGCCGCTCCGGGGCTGCGCAGCACGCCGGTGAGCGTACGGGTCACGGCCTTGCGCGGCGCGCCGCCGCCCGGCAACACGAACAGGCCACCCGCGAACGCCCCCGCCGCGAAGGCGGCGGCCTGGTTGGTGCCCATCCCGCCGGCCCAGTGGAGCGCTCCCCAGACGCAGGCGCCGAACAGCAGCGCGAGCGGCGTGTGGACCACCGTCACCAGCGCGGCCTTGACCAGCGCCCACGGCGTGCCGACCAGGGCGAGCAGCGGGTCGGCCGAGCTGCTGCCGCGGATCTGGCGCCGCTTGACCATGTCGCCGAAGAGGTATTCGCCCACCCGCAGCACCAGCGCCAGCGCGACGGCCACCGCGCCCATCACCACGGGCATCATGACGGTCAGCGCGACCAGCGTGGCCAGCAGCAGCAACCCGGTCACCTGGCTGCCGAACAGGTACCTCTTCCGCTCCGCCGGAGGCACGTGTCCGCGTGGCTGGGGCGGCGGCGTGTACGGGGGCGGCTGCCGCGGCGGCGCCGGGTAGCCCGCCACCCGCTGGTCGGTACGGGGCACCGGGCGGGCGGACGTCGGCGCGGGCACGTACGGCGGCGGCCGCTCCTCCCGCCGCGCGGGCGGCGGCGGGGGCGGCGGCGCCGGCTTGCGGTACTCGACCGGCGGCAGCAGGTCCGAGAACGTGTCCATCGCGCGCGTGCCGCCGCCCATGCGCTTGGTGCCGGTCGGCCCCTCGATCTCGTTGAACGTCGTCACCGACGGGTCGAGCGCCCTGGCCATCCGCAGCAGCTCCTGCGCGCCCGGCCGGTCGGCGGGATCGACCCGCAGCGCGCGCGACAACCAGCCGCGCAACCACGCGGGCGCGCGGTCGAGCTGGGCGCGCCCCTCCATGATGTTGAAGCAGACCGCCTCGAACGTCCCGGTGCCGAACGGCGGCGCGCCCGTCGCGGCGAAGAACACCGTCGAGGCCAGCGCGTGCACGTCGGCCGCCTGGGTGATCTCGGAGTCGCGGATGATCTCGGGCGCCAGGTAGCCCGGCGTGCCGACGAACATGCCCGTCTGGGTCAGCCGGGTCGCGTTCACCAGGTGGGCGATGCCGAAGTCGATGACCAGCGCCTCGCCGTCGACCAGCATGACGTTGGACGGCTTGAAGTCGCGGTGGATCACGTCGGCCGCGTGGATCGCGACCAATGCCTGGCACAATCCCTGGGCCAGCCTGATGACCTGCCGCGCCTCCAGGGCCCCCTCGCTCAGCACGGTCTCTTCCAGCGTGCGGCCCGGGGCGAAGCGGGTCACGACGTACGGCTGGCCCCCCACCAGCTCGGCGTCGATGACCTCGGCGACGTGCGGGCTGCGCACCCGGCGCATGGTCTCGACCTCGCGCGTGAGCCGGTCGCGGGCCTTGAGGTCGGCGGCGACATGGGGGTGGAGGACCTTGATGGCGACCTCGCGGCCCTCACCGTCGAGACCCAGGTGGACGACCCCCATGCCGCCCTCGCCGATCTTCCTGACGATGCGGTAGGGGCCGAGGCGTTCCGGCGCTTGGATGCTCATCGCCACCTTCCTCGGCTCAGCCGCCCGTCTTCAGGCTGGTGAGCTCCTTCGTCACGGGTGTGACGTCCAGCGGACTCCATACACTCCCCCTTGGCGTGTCCCCGAACGTGCCGTAGGCGAGGATCAGCGAGAGCGCGGCGCCCGCCGCCAACACTCCCGCCATCGCCATGGCCGCTGTTCTCGAGGGTACGAGCGATGAGAGCGTTCTGCGCATCTGCCGCCCCGGACCCTCGACGCCCGGACCGGCGCAGACGGTCCAGAGCGCGACCGCGGCGCCCCACGCGAGGGCGTTGGCCGAGTCCATCTTGACCACCACGCTGAGCAGCAGCGTCACCGGCAGGCCGAGGATGAGGGCGTACAGGACGAGGGCGAGCGTGATGCCCACCGACTTGGCCAGCGCCTGGGGCAGGGCGAAGACCCTGAGCACGTCGAGCGCGGCGGCCCCGGCGGGCCTGCGGCTGTTGAGTGCGGGCTGGGCCAGGTCGGCCGCGCGCAGCAGCACCGCGATCGGGATCGCCACCGCCGCCACCAGGACGGGCGCCGTCACGGCCGCCACGATCAGGAGGATCAGCAGCATGGCGCTCGCCACGCCGTACGCCTTCGAGCGCTGCAACGGCTGCCCCGGACGGGCGCCCTGCGCGTACGGCTCGTGATTGGCCTGCGAGTCCTGGGGCGGATACTGCTGCTGCTGCGCCGGGATGTAGGGCGGCGGCTGCATGGGGACCGGGCCGGGCCTGCCGTAGTCGGACTGGTCGGGACCCGCGTTCATCCGGCCGTGGTCCAGGTGGTCGGGACCGGCGTTGAGGCGGCCGAACTCGGCCGAGTCCGGGCGTACGCGCCGGGTGGGCACGTCGGCCTCGTAATGGTTGACCTGCGGCTGCGCATGCGGCTGCGGCTGCGCGTACGACTGCTGCGCGTGCGATTGGGAGTGCTGGTGCGGCGGGGGCTGTTGTTGCGGCCATGGCTGGCTGGGGCCGGCCTCGCGCTGGATCTGGCGCAGCTCCTCCGGCGACACCCGGCGGGTCGGCCACGGGTCACCGGCGCCCTGGCCCGGCAGCGCCTGGTTGGGCAGGCCCTGGCCGGGCACCGCCTGGCCGGGCGACCCGGCGCCCTGGTTGGGCAGCAGGGAGACGTAGTGCGGGTCGGCGGACGGCGGGACGGGCTGCTCCTGGCCCTCGATGAGCCGGCGCGGCGTCATCGGCGGCGTGGAGATGTCGTAGGAGGGCTTCTCCCCCAGGAACGGCGGCCGCCTGGTCGGGTAGTCCTCGGCCGGGGGCGCGTCGGGCCGCGGCACGGTGGAGATCTCCTCGGGCGCGCCCTGCGGCGGCCGCGGCAACATCCGGGCCGTCTGCTCGGCCAGGTCGGCGGCCTTGGGCCGCTTGGCCGGGTTGCGCTGGAAGCCCGCCTTGAGCAGCGGCTGAAGCTCGGACGGCACGCCGCTGATGTCGGCCTTGCCGGCGGTGATGTTGTAGAAGATCATCTCCAGCGTGCCCTTGCCGAAGGGCGGCTGGCCGGTGCCGGCGTAGAGCAGCGTGCCCGCCCAGGCGTGGATGTCGACCTCGGGGCCCGCCTCCTGGCCCTCGATGATCTCGGGCGCGAGGTAGCCGGGCGTGCCGATGAACATGCCGGTCTGGGTCAGCCTGGTCGCGTCGACCGCCTGCGCGATGCCGAAGTCGATCAGGACGGGCTCGCCGTCGAGGATCAGCACGTTGCCCGGCTTGAGGTCGCGGTGGATCACGCCGACGGAGTGGACGACGGCCAGCGCCGAGGCCACGCCGTGCGCGACCCGGACCAGCGCGGGCAGGTCGAGCGGCCCGTCGTCCTTGACGATCTCGTCGAGGGGACGGCCGGGCACGTAACGGGTGACGATGTAGGGACGATGACCGGTCACGTCCGCATCGAGCACTTCCGCGATGAATTTGCTGCGGACCCGGCGCATGGTCTCGACCTCACGCGAAAGCCGTCGCCTGGCGACCTCGTCGCCGGCGACCTCTCCGCGCAGGACCTTGACCGCCACCTGCCGCCCCTGAGGGTCGACAGCGAGGTGGACAACGCCCATCCCGCCTTCACCGAGCCGCCTGAGCAGCCGGTAAGGGCCTAGTCGGTCATCGTTCATGGCATGAAGCACCATACCGGCTTAATCCCCGCCCACGAGATGAACCATGAGGCCACATTCCCAGTCGTACAACGTCCGATACGGCCTCATCGGTTTCCCATCCAACGGTCTCGAATTGGCTTCAGTTCGGCTTCGGGGCACCTCAGGTCGTCAGGGACAGCACCTCGGCGCCCTTCAGCCCGGCCAGCGTGGCTCCCGGCACGGCGAGCTTCGACCTGCGCAGGCCGCTGCCGATCACCACTCTGGGATGGCCGGCGACGTGGGCGTCCACCAGGATCGGCCAGTCGCCGGGCAGCCCGATCGGCGTGATGCCGCCGTATTCCATTCCGGTCAGCTCGACCGCGTCGGCCATCGGCGCGAAACTCGCCTTCCGGGCGTCGAGGTGCTTGCGCACCACGCCGTTCACGTCGACGCGCATCGTCGCGAGCACCATGCACGCGGCGTAGCGCGTCTCACCGCCGCGTCTGGCGGCCACGACCACGCAGTTGGCGGACTCGTCCAGCCGTACGCCGTAGCGTTCACAGAAGGCGGCCGTGTCGGCCAGGTCCGGGTCGATCTCCGTCACCTCGGCACCCTCGATGCCCGGGACGGCGAGCGCCACCGGATCGGCCAGCAGGTCGCCGCGGTCGGTCGCGGGCACCCAGTGCAACGTCATCCTCGTCTCCTCGATCGCTCTCCCCGACCGACCCTATGCCGGTCCCGGGAGCAGCGTGCGACGTCACGTGGACTGCAGCACCCGCTGGTGCAGCAGGGTGACGGCGCTGCGGGCCGACTCCATGGCGCCTGCCTGCCAGGCGATCAAGTGGGTGAGCCAGTCGCCCGCGAAGTAAACCCTTCCGGCGGGGCGTTGCAGAAGAGTGAAGGACGAATCAAAGGACGGCCAGTACATCCAGCCTCCTTGGATGTGCTCCTGGCGGTGCCAGGCGATCGAGACGCTGCCCAGGAGGTTCTGGCGGTATTTGTCGCCGTGGATCTTCCTGCCCTGGGTGAGGGCCTTCCTCCTTCTGTCCTCGGGGGTGAGGGAGCCGTACAGGTCGGCGTTCTGCTCGGTGTTGTAGTAGCCGACGATCAGGCCGCGTTCGGAGTGGTAGCCGTGGGAGGGGTACCAGATGTGGGTGATGTCGAGGTCGGTCTCGGTGACGCCGCCGTAGATGCGGTCCTCCAGCTCCCACCAGCGGCGGCCGTACTCCAGTCCGATCTTTCCGGCCGAGACCGGTATGGGAGTGCTGAGGGCGCTGGTGACCTGGGCGCCGAGGTTGTGCGGGATCCTGGCGAGCAGGTGCGGCGGGAGGGTGGCGACGCAGTAGTCGGCCTTGACGCTGCCGCCGCTGTAGGTCACCTCGACGCCGTCGTCCAGGGTCGTGATCTTGGTGACCTTGGCGCCGGTCCTGATCCGGTCGGCCCCTACGGCCACGGTCAGCTTCCTGACGATCGCGTCCATGCCGCCGACCGGCTGGAACATGGGGGTGGCCATGTCGTAGCCGAAGTCGTTGGTGATGGCGCGGCCGGTGGCGGCGGCCAGGACGTCGTGGAGGCTGCCGGGCGGCGGGATGGGGGTGCCGGTGTCGAGCGCCGGATATTTGGTGAAACCGCGCCGGGTCGAGCCCTCGTAGTCAAGCTTGGGCCCCAGGTCGCCGAACCGGCGGAGGAATTCGAGCAGGCGTTGCTGGTCGTCGGCGGTGATGACCTTGTCGAGCGCGCCGATATTTGTGGCTTTGGCCAGCAGTTCTGCGACATATCCGTACATGTCGGCTCGGGCGGTGCGGGCCCGCACGGTCCGGCCGTTGGTGTGGACGTACGCGGAGGCGTTGTTGTTGACGAACGTCTCGATCGGGACGCCCAGCTCCCGGCAGTAGTCGAGGGTGACCATCCAGGGGGCGATGCGGCCGGGGCCGGCGTTGAAGTAGACACCCTCGCCGAACTTCACGTCCTGGGCCGGGCCGTTCAGCTCGGTCAGCCGGTCGCCGCCGCGCAGCGTGAGGTTCCGGCCGCCGGCCTTGTCCCTGGCTTCGAGCAGGGTGCAGTCGTAGCCGGCCTTGCCCAGCTCGTACGCGGCGGTCAGCCCCGCGACGCCCGCGCCGAGTATCACCACCTTGGCCGCGCCCTTGCCGCGCAGGGAGAAGTCGCCGGGCCGCGGCGCGGCGAACTCCTTGTTCTGTTCGGAGGGGGCGAGCCCGAGCGCGCCCATGGCGGCGTACATGGCGCCCGCGCCACCCACCGCCCCGATCCCGACGAGCAGCCCCCGCCGGGTCAGCGCCGCGCCTTCCACCGTCACCCGCTCCCTGAATCAGCAGTTACCGACATCTCAGCCGTAGGGCCCGCCGCAGCTCAGCCGTAGGGCCCGCTGCCGCAGGCCACCTGGCCGCCGATGGTGGCGAAGATCCCCAACAGCGCCATGATCTGGCGGAAGTCGTCGGTGGTGAACTCGATGTGCCGCGAACCGACGGACTTCACACCGGGGACCAGCGCCACAGCGGCGGCGATGGCAGTGGAGTTCCACTCCACCCCCAGCGTGTACGGCGCCTCCACCCGATAGGGCGTGAAGTCGCTCAACCGCGAAAGCCCGCGCGCCGCCGCCTCACGGATCCTTGCCTGGGCGACGCTCGGCGGCAGCAACTCGGCCGAGAACTTGTCGATCCCGCTCTTCACCGCGACCGTCTCGACGTCGCCGAGCAGCTCGCGCGCCTCCTCGCCGACGGCCTCGTCACCGGTCACCAGCACGACGGGCACGCCGTGGAAGCCCGCACATGCGGCGACCAGCCGGGTCTCGCCGCACACGTCGCCGTTGAGGTAGACGTTCTGGATCTCCTTGCCCATCCACGTGTGGTTGAGCACGCCGTGCTGGACGCCGGCCCTGGCGTGGTAGCCGACGAAGCACGCGGCCTGGAACGTCCCGTCGATGCCCTGGGCCATGCGCTGGGCCTTGCCCGGCCCGCGGATCAGGGTGGCCCGCGGGTCCAGGAGGTCGATCCGCAGGTTCTTGGTCGAGCCGTGCGCGTCGTTGACCAGCACCGACCCGGCGCCCGCGTCGAACGCGCCCTGGACGGCGGCATTGGCGTCGGCGGTCATCAGCTCGCAGCCGCGGTCGTAGCCGCGCCCGCCGGCGTGCATCTCCTCGGGGTCGGTCAACCCCGTCACGCCCTCCATGTCCACCGACAGATAGACCTTCACGCAGTCAACTCCTCGCACTTCGCCGGATCCGCCCCGAAGGCGGTCACGCGCCCCAAGTCTCCACCCGCCGCACCTCGGCCTCGGTCATGAGGCCGACCTGAGAGCTCAGGAAGGCGGCCGCCTCCGCGCGCCACGGCTCGGGGATCTCCTCGATCGCCGGGGGATAGCAGTGGTCGAGCCAGCTCGTGGACTCCTCGGTGGCCTCGAAGTGGTCCAGCGCCTTGGCGAACAGGGACCGTTCGATGCCGGGGACGCGGGCCAGGCCGTACTCGATCATCTCCTGGCCGCCGTACGGGGGCGGTTGCAGCCACTTGCGGGCGACGGGCCGGTCGGCGGTGACGGGGGTGTCCAGCGGGCGGCGCTCGACGGCCGCCTGGATCAGCTCCTTGTACAGGCACTTGCCGCAGGTACGGCAGGGGCCCTCGGTGCCGCGCAGGCACCAGCGGACCTGCTCCTTGAGCTCGGAGTTCAGGGCCAGCCGCATGGTGACGGCCTCGCTCACCCCGCCCACCGGGAGCACGATGTGCACGCCCGCCGCGGCGAACAACCGCCCCCACGCACCGTGCGGTGCCCACATGGGGTTGTCAGGCGTGAAGCGCAACAAGTAGCGGTCACCGCCGAGCCAGCGTGAACCGAGTTCATAGCCGAAGGCCAGGCCACCGAGGTTCATGCGGTCGGCGAGCAGAAGGGCGCCCGCCGCGACCGCGTGGTGCTCGGGATAACCCGGACGCGGCTCGGCGAGGGTGAACTCCAGGTCGGAGGTGACGGTGGTGAGCTCGCGGCCGGTGCGCTCGGCGAGCTTGGCCAGCACGTCCGAGCGGTAGTGCGGCCACCGGTTGGGCACCCTCGGGTGCGGCACCCGGCGGAAGTGCACGAACGGCGCGGACGGGTGGATGGCGGCGGCGGCCACGGAGTCCGCGCCGCCGCTGTAGGAGATCGCGAGCCGGGCACCGGTCCTGCGCGGTTCGGCGCCCACCGGCCCGGCCTCGATGCCCCACCCGTCGTACAGGGCGGCGGCCACCTCGGCGGAGACGGCCCGGTCGAACGTGATCCGCCGCCTGGTCCAGGGCGCCACGATCGTCCAGGCGGCCACGGCGTACAGATCGGGGTGGGCGTCGGCGGGCGCGCCGCCGATCGAGCAGGAGTTGGTCGCCAGCTTGACGGGATGGTCGTCGGCCGCCCTGCCGGTGATCTCGTCCTCGGCGTCGAGGCGGAAGGTCAGCCTGCCGCCGGACCAGGTCACGCGCACGGCCGGCCCCCCTCGGCGGCCCCCGGTACGCGGGCCCTCAGGTCGTCGATCGCCTGCCAGACGAGGACCTCGTTCTGGAGCACGTTGTCCAGCGACTTCGCGGTCTCCTGAGCCAGCCGGTACGTGTCGTCGGCCCGGGCCTTGTCGGCCACCGGCGGCCGGAGGTTCCGCAGCCGCTCGACCTCCCCCTGAAGGGTCGCCATCTCCCTGCGCAGGGTCTGGACCTCCCAGAGCGCGTCCCGGATGTCCTGCCGGTGGTCGGCGACGGAGATGTAACGGGAGTCGAACCACGTACGCACGGCTTTACGCAGCCGGGCGGGGACCGGGACGCGCATCATGGAACGCCACCATACTGGCAAACCCGCTTCCCCTTGGACGAGCTACGCCAATGGGACGGATTCGTACGGTGGGCCGGCGGTCACCGTCCGGTGAACTTGGGCTTGGCCTTCTCCGCGAAGGCCCGCATGCCGATCCTGGCGTCGTCTGTGGCGAACAGGCCCGCGAACTGCAGGCGCTCGATCTCCAGGCCCGAGTCGAGATCCACCTCGACGCCCTGGTCGACGGCCTGCTTGGCGGCACGCAGCGCCACGCTCGGACCGCCGACGAAGGTGGCCGCCCATTCCAGGGCCGCCGTGTACACCTGCTCGTCCGGCACCACCCGGTCGACCAGGCCGATGTCCAGGGCCTCGGCGGCGGGCACGTGCCGGCCGCTGAAGATCAGGTCCTTGGCGCGGGCCGGGCCGACGAGGCGGGGCAGACGCTGGGTGCCGCCCGCGCCCGGGATGAGCCCGAGCAGGACCTCCGGCTGGCCGAGCTTGGCCGACTCGCCCGCGACCCTGAAGTCGGCGCACAGGGCCAGCTCGCAACCGCCGCCCAGGGCGTAGCCGGTGACGGCGGCGATGACCGGCTTGCCGATGCGGGCCACCGTGGTGAAGCACGCCTGGAGCGTACGGGAATGGGTGGACATGTCGGCATAGGACATGTCGGCCATCTCCTTGACGTCCACGCCTGCGGCGAAGACCCGCTCGCCGCCGTAGAGGATCACCGCCTGCGTCTCGGCGTCGGCGTCGACCTGGAGCGCAGCCTCGACGAGCTCCCGCTGCACCTGGACGTTGAGCGCGTTCATCTTCGGACGGTCGAGACGGATCGTGGCGATCTGGTCGGCCACCTCGACGCTCACAAACTCAGCCATGATGCGAACCTAACAGAGCGCTCCCCGCTCACCCCGCCGCGGCAGCCCGTACCTCGTCGGCGGCCTTCTTGTCGTGCGAGACGCGCACCAGCGCCGCCGACAGGCGGACGAGGTCGTCGCCCGAGCGGGCCAGGCGGGCCAGGCCGCGTTCCTGGCGGGGCAACCCGAGCCGGGCCGCGCCGTCCAGCACCCGCCGGTCCAGATGCGGCGCGACCTGCGGCCACACGCCCTGGACCTCGCGCAGGAAGATGTCGGCGCCGGTCGGCCCGATGCCGGGGAACTCCCGCAGCAGCTCGCCGATGCGCCCGGGGTCGCCCCCGGCTTCGTCCCGCAGCCTGCGCAGGTCGCCCTTCCAGCGGTCGAGCAGCAGTTCGGCGCCGTCGCCGAGCATGGTCGAGGTGCGTTCGTCGTAGCGTCTGTAGTGGCCGCGGCCCAGGGCGTCCACGCGGTCCTGCCGGCTCGCACGTGCCATGTCACGCGGCGTACGGCAGCCGGCCGCGAACAACTCGCGCGCCGCCGCCACCGCCACCCCGGACGAGATGCGCGCGCTGAGCAGCGTGGCCAGCACGAGGAGCTGGTAGAGCGGCTGCGGCCGGTCGGCGAGCCTGATGCCCGCCTCCGCGGCGAACGACTGGCCGCACCGGTCGAGCAGGGCGTCCAGCACGTCCTTGTCCTTGACGGCGTTCTTCTCAGCCAAGACGTCAGCCATGACGGTCCGCTACCCCGGCGCCCCGCGCTCATCCCCGCGCGCGGGCGTTTGCCGCCCTGGTCACAGGGGAGGCGGGGGGTCTCAGGGAGAAGGAGCGCAATCGTGCTGACATTGACTGACAACGCCGTGGTCGCCATCCGTGACCTGATGGTCGGTGAGGACGTGCCCGCGAACGCCGGCCTGCGGATCGCTCCCAAACCGGACGAGGCGGGCACTTTGGAGGTGTCGCTCGCCAGCACGCCGTACGCCGGCGACCAGGTCATCGAACAGGAGAACGTCCGCGTCTTCGTGGCCGAGGACGCCGCGCCCATCCTCGACGACAAGTCGCTGGACGCCCAGCCGGGCACGCCGGGGCACCCGACGTTCCGGCTGGACCGGCGGACCTGACCGAGACCGTCCGGGCGGCCCGCCTCACACCCGGACGGGCCGCCCGGACGCCGTCAGCCCGCGCCGTCACACCGCGTCGCGGCCCGCCCGTACGGCGTCGGCCAGCTCGACCAGCAAGCGTTCGGTCTCCTCCCAGCCGACGCAGGCGTCGGTGATGCTCTGCCCGTACGTCAGGCCCTCCACCGGACCGGGCTCCTGCCGCCCCGGCAGCAGGAAGCTCTCCACCATCAGCCCGGCGATGCCCTTCTCCCCCGCCGCGAGACGGCCGGCCACCTCGCGCACCACCGCGGCCTGGCGCACGTGGTCCTTGCCGCTGTTGCCGTGGCTGGCGTCGATGATCAGCCGCTCCGGCAGCCCGGCCTTGGCCAGCAGCGCGAGCGCTTCGGCGAGGGGCTCGGGGCCGTAGTTGGGGCCGGTGCGCCCGCCGCGCAGGATGATGTGACAGTCGGGGTTCCCGGTGGTCGAGACGACCGCGGCCCGGCCCTCGTCGTCGATGCCGAAGAACACCTGCGGGTGCGAGGCCGCCTTGACGCCGTCGATGGCTACCTGCACGTCGCCGTCGGTCGCGTTCTTGAAGCCGACCGGCATGGACAGGCCGGAGGTGAGCTGGCGGTGCACCTGGCTCTCGGGCGTGCGCGCGCCGATCGCACCCCAGGTGACCGCGTCGGCGATGTACTGCGGGCTGGTGGGCTCCAGGAACTCGCAGCCCACCGGCAGCCCGGTGTCGAGCACGTCGAGCAGCACCGTCCTGGCCAGGCGCAGCCCGCGGTGGACGTCGTGGCCGCCGTCGATGTCCGGGTCGTTGATCAGGCCCTTCCAGCCGATGGTGGTACGCGGCTTCTCGAAGTAGACCCGCATGACCACGCACAGGGCGTCGCCGAGGTCGCGGGTGGCGGCGGCCAGGCGGCGGGCGTAGTCGAGCGCGGCCTCCGGGTCGTGCACCGAGCACGGGCCGACGATGAGCAGCAGGCGGTCGTCGTCGCCGGCGAGCACGTCGCGCACCGCGCTCCTGCTCGCCGCCACCAGGGCCTCGCGCTCGGGGCCGAGCGGCTGTTCACCGATCAGGTCGTGGGGCGTGGGCAGGGGTTCGAACGAGGTGATGCGCAGGTCGCTGGTCGTGGTCATGGGCTGTGTCCTCCGCTTTCGACAGGAGTTCGAAGGCGGTACGGCCCACGTCCGTGGCCCCCGGAACCGTCCGCCTGAACGACGAAAGGCAGAGACGGGACGTCTCTGCCTTTGGCTCCGGGTGATCAGTAAGTCAGCGCATGTGACCCTCGGCTCCACCCGGAGCCGGCACATAGCGCCAAAATCGGCTGATCACTGACATGGCATCGACGCTAGCAGACGCCGGGTGACCGCTCCAAATCCGGTCCGCTATCCGAGATCGGATTCCCAGCCGGGTTCGCGCAGGTCGCCGAGCCCGTACAGGCCGACCAGGGTGCCGTCGGCACGGGTGACGACGACGTGGTCGACGTTCGCGCCCTCCATGCGCCGGGCCAGGTCGTCGAGCTGTTCGCTGGGCCGTACGGTGGTGACGCCGGTGTTCATGGCGGACTCGGCGGTGCCGGTCAGGTCGGCGCCCTTGAGCTCGCGCGACCCGATGACCCCCTGGACGACGTCGTCCCGGTCCACCACGACCGCGAGCCCGGCCGGGTCGGCGACGATCCGCTCGGTGAGCTCCTCCAGCGGGTCCTCCAGGCCGGCCGTGACCGGGTCGCGCCGGGTGCCCGAGGCGACCAGCACGGCCTCCCCCTCGTACGGCAGGTCGGCCGACAGCCAATCCATCTTGCCGAGGCCGTAGTCGTGCACGTCGGCGAAGCCGAGCCGGGTCAGCCGGTGGGCCGCGCGCGGGCTCAGGTCGCAGAGCCAGTCGTGGCAGTAGACGACGACCGGCCGCGTCCGGTCCAGCAGGTCGCCGGCCAGCCGGTCGAGCGAGCCGAGCGGCAGGTGCACGGCTCCGGGCAGGTGGGCCCAGGCGTACTCCCGTTCGGGCAGCACCTCGGCGAGCTGGGCCCCGCGGGTCGCGAGCAGGTCCTGGACGCCCTCGCGGTCGATGATGTCCGTCATCAGGCGCTCAGCCCTCCCCCCGGCGGGGCCGTTCGGACTTGGGTCCTTCGGCGCGGTCGCCGCCCACCTTGCGCGGGCTCTTGTCCGGATCCGACTGCAGTTTCCTGGCCACCCGTTTCTTGAGCTCCTGCTCGCTCATCCCTTGCCGGTCCAGCTGCTTGCGGAGCCGGCGGCGCTCGTTGTCGTACGCGTGACTTCCGGGTCGAGGCATGACAGGTCCCCCTCTCCTCCCGATGCCCCGCTACCCCGCCCCCCACTCGGTAGTCCTTCGCCTCCTGGGCTGATCGGCCCCCCGTTAAGGGATGAAAAATATCTTCGCAAAGTTCTCGCCAGCGAAGGAAAATGTTGAGACGCTGATCTCGCACCACGCCCCCCAGTCAAGGAGCGGTTCATGCGCAGAGCGCTGGCGATCGCGGTCGTCGCCTTGTTGCCCTTAACCCAAGTTCCATCGGCCAACGCCGAAGAGCCCGCCGACCGGCAGCAGGCGTTCGCCGCCGCCGCCGACGAGTTCAAGGTCCCCGAGAGCGTGCTGCTCGGCGTCTCCTACCTGGAGTCCCGCTGGGACGCCCACGCGGGCCAGCCGTCCAGCGACGCCGGCTTCGGCCCGATGCACCTCACGGACGCGGCCGCGTACACCGACTCGAACCACCACGGAGACGGCGAGGAGGACGCCCGCGGCGACGAGAGCAGGCCCCTCGCCCCCACCCCGGTCCCCGCCACGACGGACATCCCCGCCTCGCTGCGCACGATGGAGCGGGCCGCGCAGCTCACCGGCGAGAGCCACGAGCGGCTGCGCACCGACGACGCGGCCAACATCCGCGGCGGCGCGGCGCTGCTCGCCGACTACCAGAAGAGCCTCGGCGCGCCTCTGAGCGCCAACCCGGGCGAATGGTACGGAGCCGTCGCCAAGTACTCCGGCGCGGAGGAGTCCGACGCGGCCAAGTTCTTCGCCGACGAGGTCTACGCCACCATCCAGGAAGGCGCCGAGCGCACCACGGACGACGGGCAGAAGGTCACCCTGCCCAAGGTCCCGGACCTGGAGAAGATCGAGAAGTGGCTGGAGAAGCTCGGCCTGCGGGCCCCGCGCCGCGACGGCGTCGAGTGCCCGGCCTCGATCTCCTGCGAGTGGATCCCGTCGGCCTACCAGGAGCTCCCGCCGGACGACTACGGGCACTACGACCTGGCCAACCGCCCGGTCAGCCAGAAGGTCGACTACATCATCATCCACGACATGGAGGGCTACTTCCTCCCGTCGATCAAGCTCAACCAGGACCCCAACTACGGCGCGAGCTGGCACTACTCGGTCCGTTCCACTGACGGGCACATCGCCCAGCACATCAAGACCAAGGACGTCGGCTGGCAGGCCGGCAACTGGTACATCAACGCCAAGTCCATCGGCATCGAGCACGAGGGATTCCTGGCCGAGGGTGCCACCTGGTACACCGAGGCGATGTACCGCTCGTCGGCCCGCCTCGTGCGCTACCTGGCGTTCAAGCACGGCGTGCCGCTCGACCGCGCCCACATCCTGGGCCACGACAACGTCCCGGGCACGATCCCGAGCACCGTACGCGGCATGCACGAGGACCCGGGGCCGTTCTGGGACTGGGCGCACTACTTCCAGCTCATGGGCGCGCCGCTGCACCAGCTCGGCGGCCCGAGGTCCGGCTCGGTCATGATCAAGCCGGACTTCGCCACCAACAAGCCCTACTTCTACGGCTGCGACCGCAAGAACCCCGAGGCGGCCTGCCCGCCGCTCAGCGCCGGCACGGTGTGGCTGCGCACCGAGCCCCGTGAGGACGCCCCGCTGATCAAGGACATCGGCAAGCACCCGACCGGCGGCTCGCTCTACAGCGTGTACGACCACAGCGCCAGGGCCAGCACGGGCCAGCGCTTCGCCGTCGCCGACCGGCAGGGCGACTGGACGGCGATCTGGTACCTCGGTCAGAAGGCGTGGTTCCACAACCCGGCGGCGGCCCCGACCGCGGTCCCGTCCATGGGACTCGTCGTGACCCCGAAGGCGGGCAAGGCGACCGTCCCGGTGTACGGCCGGGCCTACCCGGAGCAGGAGGCCTACCCGGCCGACATCCCGTACCAGGCGGTGACGCCGCTGCAGTACACGTTCTCGGCGGGCGAGAAGTACACGCTGGCCGGGCCGGCCGCCACCGAGTACTACCGGGCGGTCACCTTCAACCTGGCCGACCACAAGGTGGTCAAGGGGAAGACGAAGTACCTGGAGATCCAGTTCGGGCACCGGGTGATGTACGTCAAGGCTGACGACGTGCAGGTGACGTTCTCCGGGTGAACTCCTTGACGGCGCGCCTGGTGCTCGCGAGCGCCTCCTGAGAGGAGTCGAACGTACGCTGGGCGACGCCGACGAACACGCAGTCGACGACGAGGAGCTGGCTGATCCGGCTGGCCAGGGCGCCGGGACGGAACTCCGTCTCGCGCCCGGCCGAGATCAGCACGTGCTCGGCCAGCTCCGCGATCGTCGAGCGCGGGTTGTTGGTGACGGCCACCGTGGTGGCCCCCGCCTCGCCCGCCCGGCGCAGCGGCTCGATCACGTCGGGGGTTTCGCCGGAGGTGCTGATGCCGATCGCCACGTCGCCCGTCTTCAGCAGGACGGCGCTGGTCAGGGCCAGGTGGGCGTCCTGGAAGGCGTGGCTGGACAGGCCGATGCGCAGCAGCTTCTGGGCGACGTCCTCGGCGACTAAGCCCGAGGCGCCGACGCCGTAGGCGTCGATGCGCCTGGCCCCCACGATCGCGTCGACGACCAGCCCCAGGCGTTCGCTGGTGAGCTGGGCGACCGTGTCGTTGATGGCCTCGGACTCGGCCCTGGCCACCTTCTGGATGACCTCCGACAGCGGGTCGTCGGGCGCCAGGTCGCCGGGCACGAGCCGGTCGGGCTGCGCGGCGGCCGCCGCCAGGGCCAGCCTGAGCTGCGGATATCCGGCGAAGCCGAGCAGCCGCGCGGTGCGTACGATCGTCGCCTCGCTGGTGCCCGAGGCGGCCGACAGCTCCGTGATGGTGCTGCGCGCGACCGTGGCCGGATTTTCCAGGATGAGGCGGGCGACGGTCTGCGCGGCAGGCGTCAGGGATGGCAGCACACCGCGGACCGTGGCCACCAGATTGTCGGCCCGCAGGCCGTTCCCGCTGTCGTCCACGGTCCTGATTATGCACCGCCCGATCGCCGGGCCGGGCTGGTCCGGCGATCGGACATATCAGCGCAAGGTCCCGTTCGTCATCCCCACAGGCTCCTCAGGAACGGCGATCAGCCCCAATTCCGCAGGAGTGGCGGCATACGGGTGATACGGAACAACCCGAACGGTGTACCCGAAAGCCCCCGTACGGTCGAGCGGAACCCGTCCCGTCCAGTGGGCCCGGCCGTCGTCCTCCAGGGACTCCAGGGACAGCCGCGCGTACCGCGGGTGGACCAGCTCGTCGTGCGGCCCGACCTTGCCGTACGCGGCCTCGACCAGCACGTCCCCAGGCTCCAGGTCGCCGAGCGCGATCGTGGCGCGCAGTTCGACCGAGGCGCCCACCTCGGGGGTGTCCCCCACGCCCGACGCCTCGACGTGCTCGACCCGCACGCCTGGCCAGGCCCTCGCGACCCGGACGCGCCAGGCCGCGAACGCCTTGGCCGGGGCGTAGGAGTCGGCCGACAACGCGCGGGCCGACTGGGCGGCCGGCGTGTAGAGGCCGACCACGTAGTCGCGCAGCATGCGCCCGGCCAGCACCTTCGGCCCGAGGGAGGCCAGGGTGTGCTTGACCATCTCCATCCACCGGCGCGGCAGCTCGTCGAAGGGCCGGTCGTAGAAGCGGTCGGACACCTCGTGCTCGATCAGGTCGTACAGGGCGCCGGCCTCCAGCTCGTCGCGCCGGTCGGGGTCGCTCACCCCGTCGGCGGTCGGGATGGCCCAGCCGTTGGTGCCGTCGTACCACTCGTCCCACCAGCCGTCGCGGATCGACAGGTTGAGCCCGCCGTTCAGCGCCGACTTCATGCCCGAGGTGCCGGACGCCTCCAGCGGGCGCAGCGGGTTGTTCAGCCACACGTCGCAGCCCTGGACCATGAGCCGGCCGAGGGTCATGTCGTAGTCGGGCAGGAAGACGATCCGGTGGCGCACGTTGTGCTGGTCGGCGAACTTGACGATCTGCTGGATCAGCTTCTTGCCGCCCTCGTCGGCCGGATGCGCCTTGCCCGCGATCACGATCTGGACCGGCTTGTCCGGATCGAGCAGCAGACGGGCCAGACGCCGCGGATCGCGCAGCATGAGCGTGAGCCGCTTGTACGACGGCACCCGCCGGGCGAAGCCGATGGTCAGCACGTCGGGGTCGAGCGCCTCGTCGATCCAGCCCAGCTCGGCGACCGACGCGCCGCGCTCGCGCCACGACCTGCGCAACCGTTCGCGGGCGCCCTCGACCAGCCGCCCGCGCAGCTTGCCGCGGATCTCCCAGATCTCGCTGTCGGAGATCTTCTGGATGCCCTCCCAGCCGCGGGCGCGCTCGATCAGCGAGGGCAGCTCGCGGCCCGCCAGCTCCATGAACTCGCGGCCGACCCAGGTGGGCGCGTGCACGCCGTTCGTGATCGAGCCGATGGGCACCTCGTCGAGGTCGAAGCCCGGCCACAGGTCCTTGAACATCTCCCGGCTGACCTCGCCGTGCAGCTCGGAGACGCCGTTGACGCGCTGGGCCAGGCGCATGCCCATGACGGCCATGTTGAACCGGCCGGGCTCGGCCTCGGCGCCCAGAGCCAGGATGCGTTCGACGGGCACGGTCGGCCAGGCGGCCTCGCCGCCGAAGTGGCGTTCGATCAGGTCGCAGGGGAAGCGGTCGATGCCCGCGGGCACCGGCGTGTGCGTGGTGAACACCGTGCCCGCGCGTACGGCCTCCAGCGCCTCGTCGAACGACAGGCGCGACTCGGTCAGCTCGCGGATGCGTTCCAGGCCGAGGAAGCCGGCGTGGCCCTCGTTGGTGTGGAAGACCTCGGGCGCGGCGTGGCCGGTGATGCGGCAGTAGGCCCGGATCGCGCGTACGCCGCCCACACCCAGCAGCAGCTCCTGCATGAGCCGGTGGTCGGTGCCGCCGCCGTAGAGGCGGTCGGTGACGTCGCGGGCGGCGATGTCGTTCTCGGCCACGTCGGAGTCGAGCAGCAGCAGCGGCACCCGGCCCACCTGCGCCACCCACACCTGGGCGTGCAGGACGCGGCCCTCCGGCAGGCCGAGCCGGATCTTGACGGGTTCGTCGCCGTCCTTCAGCAGGGTCAGCGGCAGGCCGCCGGCGTCGAGCGCCGGGTAGTGCTCAAGCTGCCAGCCCTCTGGCGAAAGCGACTGGGTGAAGTAGCCGTGGCGGTAGAGCAGGCCGACCGCGAGGATCGGCACGCCCAGGTCACTGGCCGCCTTGAGGTGGTCACCGGCGAGGATGCCGAGACCGCCCGAGTACTGGGGCATCGCGGCGGCGATGCCGTACTCGGGGGAGAAGTAGGCGATGGCGCGGGCGACGTCGGGCAGCGTCTGGTACCAGCGCGGCGACGTCATGTACTCGCGCAGGTCGTCGGCCGCGTCGGCGAGGCGGCGCAGGAAACGGCGGTCGGCGGCCAGCTCGTTGAGCCGGGCCGGTGTGACGGCGCCGAGCAGGGCCACGGGATCGTGACCGACCTGTTCCCACAGGGCCGCGTCGACCTCGGCGAAGAGGTCGATCGTCTCCGGGTGCCATGACCAACGGAGATTGTGCACGAGCTCGCCCAGAGCGGCCAGCTCCGCGGGCAGGACGGTGCGGACGGTAAACCGGCGGATAGCTCTCACGTTTCTGCACCCTACGGGCTAGGAGGGACCTCTCAGTCCTTCACCCCCACGAAGCCCCTTCAAACCCCTCCAGGAAACAAGCATGAAGACGGACGATTGGGGCAACTTTCCTCTTTGTTGGCTCTCCCGCGAACACACTCGGGAGGTCTATCCGCTGCTGTCCACTATTTACGTGCAAGGATCGTTACCGGCGGGGTAGGCCGTATCCAGCGGCCCCTCGCGGTTGCGAAATCTTGCACCTACGGAAAGCCTCCGGCGGCACCGAGCGCGCCGCCGCAAACCCTGCGAATGCGATGATCGGACGAATTCCCATCACGGACATCTCCCCCGTCGTCGACTGCGGGCAGTGGCCCGCCAAGGCGGTCGCCGGCGAGACCTTCCAGGTCTCGGCGACCGTGTTCAGAGAAGGCCACGACGCCGTGGCCGCGGGTGTGGTGCTCACCGCGCCCGATGGACAACGTGGTCGTCTGAGACGCATGCGCGAGCTGGCCCCCGGCACCGACCGCTGGGGTGTCGACGTGAGCCTGCCGGCCGAGGGCGACTGGCTGTTCCGCGTGGAGGCGTGGAGCGATCCGATCAGCTCGTGGCTGCACGACGCGGAGATCAAGATCCCGCGCGGCCTCGACGCCGATCTGATGTGCGAGGAAGGCGCCCGCCTGTTCGAACGGGCCGCCAAGGCCGTCCGTACGGCCGACTGCCCGGCGCAGAACGGCCAGACGGGCGCCGGCAACGCCCATGCCAGGAACGGCATGGGCAACAGCAAGGGCAACGGCAACGGCGACAGCGCGTGCGGCCACCGCGCGGCGCTGCTGTCGGTCGCGGCCACGCTGCGTGACGACGAGCTCGACCCGCGCGCCAGGCTCTCCATCGCCCAGCTCCCCGAGACGGCCGCGCTGCTGGACGCGCATCCGTTCCGCGAGCTGGTGACCAGGGCGAAGCCCTACAAGGTGCGGGTGGACCGGCGCCGGGCGCTCTACGGCTCCTGGTACGAGTTCTTCCCCAGGTCCGAGGGCGCGGTCGTCAGCGAGCTGGGCGTCGCCAGGTCGGGCACCTTCCAGAGCGCGGCGAAGCGGCTGCCCGCGATCGCCAAGATGGGCTTCGACGTCGTCTACCTGCCGCCGATCCATCCCATCGGCCAGACCTTCCGCAAGGGCCGCAACAACACCCTCAGCCCGGAGCCCGACGAGCCCGGCTCGCCCTGGGCGATCGGCTCCGAGGACGGCGGCCACGACGCGGTCCATCCAGATCTGGGCACCCTTGAGGACTTCGAGGAGTTCGTCGGCCAGACCCGCGCGCTGGGCATGGAGGTCGCGCTCGACTTCGCCCTGCAGTGCTCGCCGGACCACCCGTGGGTCAAGGAGCACCCGGAGTGGTTCACGATCCGGGCGGACGGGACGATCGCGTACGCCGAGAACCCGCCGAAGAAGTACCAGGACATCTATCCGATCAACTTCGACCGGGATCCCGAGGGGATCTTCGCCGAGGTCCGGCGGGTGCTGCGGCACTGGATGGACCACGGCGTACGGATCTTCCGGGTGGACAACCCACACACCAAGCCGGTGGCGTTCTGGGAGCGCATGCTGGCCGACATCCACACGACCGACCCGGATGTGATCTTCCTGGCGGAGGCGTTCACCCGGCCCGCGATGCTCCAGACGCTGGCGAAGACGGGATTCCACCAGTCGTACACGTATTACACGTGGAAGAACTCGAAAGGGGATGTGGAGACGTACCTCTCCGAACTCGCGCATGAGACGTCCGCTTTCCTGCGGCCGAATCTGTTCGTCAACACCCCCGACATCCTGCACGAATACCTGCAGCACGGCGGCGGGCCGGCGTTCCGGATCCGGGCCGTGCTGGCGGCCCTCACGTCGCCGACCTGGGGGGTCTACTCCGGGTACGAGTTGGGGGAGAACGTCCCGGTACGTCCCGGTAGCGAGGAGTACCTCGATAGCGAGAAATATCAGTACAAGCCCCGCGATTGGGTGGCGGCCGAGCGCGAGGGAAGGACCCTGGCCCCGCTCATCACCCATCTGAATTTGTTCCGAAGAGCGCATCCCGCGCTGCAGGAATTGCGTAACCTACGGTTCCACAGGGTCGACCATCCGGACATCGTCTGCTTCTCCAAACGACTTCCGGGCGCCTACGACACGGCCACACGAAGGCACGGGCTGGGCGACGTCGTACTGGCGGTTGTCAATCTTGATCCTCACCACACCCACGAGGCGACGGTAGATCTCGACCTGCCCGCCATCGGTCTCGACTGGAACGCCGAGTTCGTCGTGGACGACGAGCTGTCAGGCGAGTCCTACCGCTGGAGGCAGAGCAACTATGTGCGTCTCGACCCTCACATCCAGCCTGCCCACATTCTCACCGTACGAGCCGCGCCACGGTAGAACAGAATTCAGCGGGGAGTCTTCAACGTGTGTGAAAGCACCCTCCTCATGAGCCCCTCGTGGGGGAGCCCATGAGCTCCACACCCATTCCCAACACCTTTGACGAGGAGAAGCCGCGCGATCCTTACTGGTACAAGCGCGCCGTCTTCTACGAGGTCCTGATCAGGGGGTTCGCCGACTCCAACGGCGACGGCACCGGGGACATCAAGGGCCTGATCAGCAAGCTCGACTACCTGCAGTGGCTCGGCGTCGACTGCCTCTGGCTGCTGCCGCTGTACGAGTCGCCGCTGCGTGACGGCGGCTACGACATCGCCGACTTCATGAAGATCCTGCCCGAGTTCGGGGACCTGGGAGACTTCGTGAAGCTGGTCGACGAGGCGCACAAACGCGGCATGCGGGTGATCGCCGACCTGGTGATGAACCACACCAGCGACGCCCACCCCTGGTTCCAGGCATCCCGGCACGACCCGGAGGGCCCGTTCGGCGACTTCTACGTGTGGTCGGACACCGATGAGAAGTACCAGGACGCCCGGATCATCTTCGTCGACACCGAGACGTCCAACTGGACCTACGACCCGGTGCGCGGGCAGTACTACTGGCACCGCTTCTTCCACCACCAGCCCGACCTCAACTACGAGAACCCCGACGTGCAGGAGGCCATGCTGGAGGTGCTGCGGTTCTGGCTGGACCTCGGCATCGACGGCTTCCGCCTGGACGCGGTGCCCTACCTCTTCGAGGAGGAGGGCACCAACTGCGAGAACCTGCCGAAGACGCACGAGTACCTCAAGCGCACCAGGAGCGAGGTCGACCGGCTCTTCCCGGACCGGGTGCTGCTCGCCGAGGCGAACCAGTGGCCTTCGGACGTGGTGGAATATTTCGGCGACCCGGTAGGCGGTGGGGACGAATGCCACATGGCTTTCCATTTCCCCCTCATGCCCCGCATTTTCATGGCAGTCCGTCGGGAGTCCCGCTACCCCATTTCGGAAATTTTGGCACAAACACCGAAAATTCCGGAACACTGCCAGTGGGGGATTTTCCTCCGCAACCATGATGAGCTGACGCTCGAAATGGTGACAGACGAAGAACGCGACTACATGTACACCGAATACGCGAAAGATCCGCGTATGCGGGCAAATGTCGGTATCCGTCGCCGGCTGGCGCCCCTGCTGGAGAACGACCGCAACCAGATCGAGCTGTTCACCGCCCTGCTCCTGTCGCTGCCGGGCTCCCCCGTGCTCTACTACGGCGACGAGATCGGCATGGGCGACAACATCTGGCTCGGCGACCGCGACGGCGTCCGAACCCCTATGCAGTGGGACCCCGACCGCAACGCCGGGTTCTCCGACTGCGACCCCGGACGGCTCTACCTGCCCGTGATCATGGACCCGATCTACGGCTACCAGGCGATCAACGTCGAGGCGCAGCAGAAGAACGCGGGCTCGCTCCTGCACTGGACCAAGCGCATGATCGAGATCCGCAAGCGCCACCCCGTCTTCGGGCTCGGCGAGTTCGCCGAACTCAACTCCTCCAACCCCAGCGTGCTCGCGTTCGTCCGGGAACTGGGCGACGACCGGATGTTGTGTGTCAACAACCTGTCGCGCTTCCCGCAGCCGGTCGAGCTTGACCTGCGCAGATTCGTCGGCGTCTCCCCCGTGGAAACCATGGGAGGGGTCCCATTCCCGGCAATTGGCGAACTACCGTATCTTTTGACGCTTCCCGGGCATGGGTTCTATTGGTTCACACTCCCACCGGCACACACCCAGGAGGAGTAGGGCGTGATAGACGAGCTCCTTGCTGCATGGATCGGCCGCCAGCGTTGGTTCGGCGGCAAGGGGCGCCCGATCGACGATCTGTCGATCGACGCGGACGTCGAGCTGACCCCGGGGCTGAGACACCTGATCGTGGCCATCTGGCAGGAGGGCTCGCGGGACCGCTACCAGATCCTGATGGGCGAGCGGCACGAACTGCCCGACCGGCTCACCCACGCCCTCATCGGCACCGTCGGCGACACCTATCTGTACGACGCCGTCCATGACGCGGACCGGATGAGCTGGCTGCTGGAGGGCATGGCGGGCGACGAGACCCGCAGCGGGCTGCGCATGCGGCACGCCCCCGGCGTCACCATCGACACCTCCCAGCGCAGCCTGGTGCTGGGGGCCGAGCAGTCCAACACCTCGCTCGTGTACGGCGACTCCTACATCTGCAAGCTCTTCCGCCGGCTGATCCCCGGCGTCAACCCCGAGCTGGAGATCATCAGCGCGCTGGCGGCCCGGCGCGCGCCGCACATCGCGCAGCCGTACGGGTGGATCGAGGCCGACGTGGACGGCACGGACACCACGCTCGCCTTCATGCAGGAGTACCTGTCCAACGCCAACGACGGCTGGGACCTCGCGCTGGCCAGCGTCCGCGACCTCTACGCCTCGCTGCCGGGCGTCACCGCCGCCGAGGCGGGCGGCGACTTCGCGGCCGAGTCCGTACGGCTCGGCATCGCCACCGCCCGCGTCCACCACGAGCTGGCCGAGTCCTTCCCGACGGAACTCGTCGAGATCCACGAGGTCAAGCGCATGGCCGAGGGCTTCAGGCGGCGGCTGGGCCGGGCCGTGGCCGAGGTGCCCGAGTTGCGGCGGCACGTACCGGCCCTGGAGAACGCCTATCACCAGGTGGAGCTGCTCACCAGAGAAGTGCCCGTGCAGCGTGTTCACGGCGATTACCACCTCGGCCAGGTGATGCGCACGCCCACCGACTGGGTCGTGCTCGACTTCGAGGGCGAACCCGGGCAACCGCTGGCCGAGCGCCGGGCGCTGTCGTCGCCGCTGCGGGACGTCGCGGGCATGTTGCGTTCGTTCGACTACGCGGCCCGGCACCTGCTGGCCGACCACTCGCAGGCCGCCGAGCTGGAACCCCGGGCCGAGGCGTGGGCCGACCGCAACCGCACCGCCTTCCTGGACGGGTATCGCGAGGGAGGCGGCGTGATCACGGTGGGGGACGCGGCGCTGCTGCGGGCGTTCGAGCTGTCCAAGGCGGTGTACGAGGTGGTCTACGAGGCCCGCAACCGCCCGTCCTGGGTCTCCATCCCCCTGGCCGCCTTCCGCCCCCGCCCCACCTGACCCACCCGGACGCCGGGGCCCGGCCTTGGCCCCCGGGGGGGCCGGGGCCGTGGGATGCCCCCGCCTGGCCGCAGGGCCCCATGGGGGGCGTTCCGAGTGGATTCGGTCGGGGTTTGGAGGGGCTAGCGGAGTTCTTCGATCAGGCTGGGGAGGCCTTCGGTGGCGTGGCCGCGGGCGGTGCGCTGGTCGATGATGGTCTTCATGGGCAGCAGGAGGTCGGGCTTGACGCGCTGCTCCCTGAACGTACGGACCAGGGTCTCCAGGCCCGCCCTGTTGACCTCCAGGTTCGACACCAGGGTCGTGTAGTCACCCGACTCGATGGACTGCACCCACTCCGGTTGCCCAGCGGCCATCGCGTTGAGCCAAGGGACCAGAAGGGTGCTGGTGAACTCGCTCAACGGGTAACCGGCCGACTCGACGAGCGCGACCGCCTCCAGGAAGCCGGCGATCTGGCCGTACATGCCGGTCAGCATCGCCAGGTCGAGCAGCGGGGCCATGCCCGGGTCGTCGCCCACGTACCGGGCGCCGGCCAGCGCGCCGAACGCCGCCTCGAAGCGGTCGTACGCCTGCCGGGAGCCGCTGTAGAGCACGAGCGCGCCGGGCCGGCCGATCATCTGCGGCACGGCCATGATGCCGCCGTCGAGGTAGTCGCCACCGCGTCCGGTCACCCAGTCCGCCGCCTCGCGGGCCTCGACGGGGCGGCCGGTGGTCAGGTTCGCCACGACCCGGCCCTCCAGCGGCACGTCGGCCAGCACTTCGTACACGGCCGGGTAGTCGAGCACGCAGACGATCACCAGCGGGCTCGCCGCGACCGCCTCCGCCACCGTCGCGGCGCGGGTGGCGCCCTTGGCGACCAGGGGCTCGGCCTTGTCCGCCGAACGGTTCCACACCGTGACCCGGTGCCCGGCGTCCAGGAGGGCGCCGGCCAGCGCCGCGCCCATGAGGCCGAGTCCGATCACCGAAATATCTGCAGACATCTCACGATTCCTTACGTTCGACTGATGCGTTCACCCTGCACGCGGGGGGTTATGGTCTGATTCGGAGTTGCTTATGGGGGGCGAGTTGCGGTTCGGGGTGCTGGGGGCGCTCGCCGTGTGGGGGCCAGGGGGCGAGCCGGTCCAGGTGCCGGAGGTCAAGGTCCGGGCGCTGCTGGCCGACCTGCTGGTCCACGCCGGGCGGCCGGTCTCCGCCGATCGCCTGGTCGAGGACCTGTGGGGCGGCAGGCCGCCGGCGAACGCCCTGGCCGCGCTGCGGGTGAAGGTGTCGCAGTTGCGCCGGGCGCTGGGTGACCGGGAGCTGGTGGCGTACCGGGCGCCGGGGTACGTGCTGCGGGTGGAGCCCGAGGACGTGGACGCGGGACGGTTCGCGGCCCTGGTCGCGCAGGCGCAGCGCAGCGCCGACCCGCGAGCCCGCGCCGGGTTGTTGCGGCAGGCCCTCGACCTGTGGCGCGGGCCCTCCTACGCCGAGTTCGCCGACGAGGAGTTCACCAGGGCGGCCGTGGCCAGGCTGGCGGAGCAGCGGCTGGTCGCCGTGGAGGAGCTGGCCGAGGCGCGGCTCGGGCTGGGCGAGCACGGGCTGCTCGCGGCCGAGCTGGCCGACCTGGTGGCCGAGCATCCGTTCCGCGAACGGCTGCGGGCCGCGCACGTACGGGCCCTGTACCGGGCCGGGCGGCAGGGCGAGGCGCTGGCCAGTTACGCCGACCTGCGGGCGCGGCTGGCCGATGAGCTGGGGCTCGATCCCGGTCCCGAGCTGGTGGCGCTGCACCAGGCGATCCTGGAGCAGGACCCGGCGCTCGACGGGCCGGCGCGGCGGCGTACGAACCTGCCCGCGCCGCTCACCGGCCTCGTGGGGCGGGACGAGGCGGTCGCGGACGTGCGCGCCCTGCTGCGGGCCAACCGGCTCGTCACGCTCACGGGCCCCGGCGGGGTCGGCAAGACCCGCCTCGCGCTCGCCGCGGCGGACACCCCCGGCCCGGCCGGGTTCGGCGGCGGCGTGTGGCTGGTGGAGCTGGCGGGGTTGCGTGCCGGGGCGCCCGCGGTCGAGGTGGCCGAGGCGGTGGCCGGGGTGCTCGGCCTGCGGGACGACGTGGCCGGCGCCGAGGCGGACCTGACCGCCCGGCTGGCGGGTGTTCTGCGGGGTGTTCCGGCGGGCACGGGGACGCTGCTCGTCCTGGACAACTGCGAGCACGTCGTCGACCAGGTCGCCGCGCTGGCCGGACGGCTGCTGCGGGCCGCGCCCGGGCTGCGGATCCTGGCCACCAGCCAGGAGTCGCTGCGCATCGAGGGCGAGGCCCTGTGGAGCGTGCCGCCGCTCGGACGGGAGGCGGCGGCGGAGTTGTTCGCCGCGCGCGCGGGCATCGAGCCCGACGACGACGTCGCCGAGATCTGCGAACGCCTCGACGGCATCCCGCTGGCTCTGGAGCTGGCCGCGACCCGGATGCGCGCCCTCACCCCGCGCCAGCTCGCCGAACGGCTGGACGACCGGTTCAGGGTGCTCGCCTCCGGCCGGCGGGGCGCGCCCGCGCGGCAGCAGACGTTGCGGGCGATGATCGACTGGAGCTGGGAGCTGCTGGGCGAGGACGAGCGCGTCGTGCTGCGGCGGCTGGCCGTGCACGCCGACGGGTGCACGCTGGAGGCGGCCGAGGAGGTCTGCGCCGAGCCGGGTGTGGACGTCCTGGACGTGGTGGCCCGGCTGGTGGACCGTTCGCTGGTGGTGCGGGCGCGGGGCGAAGGGGGGCCGCGGTTCCGGCTGCTGGAGTCCGTGGCGGCGTACTGCGTGGAGCGGCTGGGCGAGGCGGGTGAGCTGGAGGAGGTCAGGCTCCGGCACGTACGGCATTACAGGGGGCTGGCCGAGCGGGTGGAGCCGTACCTGAGGGGGCACGGGCAGCGGCGCGCGCTCGCGCAGCTCGACGCGGAGGGCGGCAATCTGCGGGCGGCGTTGGAGACCGCGGTGCGGCTCGGCGCGCCGGCCGAGGCGCTGCGCCTGGTGAACGCGCTGGCCTGGTACTGGATCCTGCGCGGCCGCCTGGGCGAGGGCAACCGCGCGCTGGAGACGGCGCTCGCGATCCCGGCGGGTGAAGGACCCGCAGGTGAGGAGCCCGGGGTCGCGGTGGCGCGGGCGTGGCTTGCGGGGATGCGGCTGTTGGTGGGGCAGCCGCCCGGCCCGGACGTGACGGAGTTGTTCGCCGCGATCACGGACCCCCGGGAGCGGGCCAGGGCGCGGTGGTTCGTCGGTTTCGCCCTGTTCGGGTACGACGACCTGTCGATCAGCACCGGGATGATCGAGACCGCACTGTCGGAGTTCGGCGAGCTGGACGACGAGTGGGGCATGGCCGCCGCGCTCGTCATCAGGGCCAGATGGGCGGGGATGCGCGGCGACCTGGACGGCATGCGGCGCGACGGCGAACGCGGCCTCGCGCTGTTCAGGCAGACCGGGGACCGCTGGGGCGAGTTGTGGGCGGCGGAGTCCCTGGGCAACCACGCCGAGATCATCGGCGACTACGACCGCGCCGCCGGGCTGCGCGCCGAGGGCCTGCGCATGGCCGAGGAGCTGGGCCTGTGGAGCTCGGTGTCCGACGCCCTTTCGCGCCTGGGCAGGCTCGCGATGTTGCGCGGTGACCACGCCACGGCCGAGGAGCACCACGAACGGGCCAGGCGGCTGGCGGTGTCGCAGTCGAACCGCCCGGCCGAGGAGTTCGCCGAGATCGGGCTGGCGCTCGGCGCGCGCCGCCAGGGACGCCTCGACGAGGCCGAACGGCGGCTGCTGCGCTGGCTGGACTGGGTGGTGGACGTGTCCGGCGAGCCGGGCGCGGCGCTGATCCTGGCGGAGCTGGGCTTCGTGGCCGAACTGCGCGGCGACGCGACGGGCGCGCCGGCGTACCAGCTTCGCGGGCTGGCGGCCGCGCGCCGGGTCGGCGACCCGCGCGCGACCGCGCTCGCGCTGGAGGGCCTGGCGGGGGCGCGGGCGCTCGGCGGCCGGTACGCGGAGGCCGCACGGCTGCTGGGCAAGGCCGCCGCGCTCAGGGAGTCCGTGGGCGCGCCGCTCCCGGCGGGCGAGCGGGGCGACGTGGACCGCATCACCACGGCCGTGGCGGCGGCACTGGGAGACACGGCACTGGCGGCCGGACGTACCGAGGGGGCCGGCAGCTCGGTGGACGACCTTCTCCAGGCCGTACCGGGCCACGACACGCCCAAGGATCATCCATGACGATCCTGCATCCTTCTGGGATCATCCCGGGATTTTGCACTTTCGGTGATTGTCACCGTGAAAGCGGGCAGTGCCTGGGATGGACGGTCATCATAAGGCAGGGTTGGGAGCATGCCCATGAGGACAGAGCTCGACCGCCTGGCTGGCGGGGCACACCACGATCCGCACTCCGTGCTCGGAGCGCATCCCGTCTCGGGCGGCGTGGTGTTCCGCGCGCTGCGCCCGCTGGCCGAGCGGGTGCAGGTGGTGCTCGACGACGGCACGGCCCATGACATGAGGCACCAGGCCCACGGCGTGTTCGAGACCACCGTCGCGGGGCTGGACAAGGTGCCCGACTACACGCTGCGCGTCCGCTACACCGGCGGGGAGCCGTACGAGGTCAGGGATCCCTACCGCCACTGGCCCACGCTGGGCGAGGTGGACCTGCACCTCATCGGCGAGGGGCGGCACGAGCGGCTGTGGGAGGTCCTCGGCGCCCGCGTGATGGAACACCAGGACGTGGACGGCACCGCGTTCGCCGTCTGGGCTCCGAACGCGCGCGGCATCAGGGTCGTCGGCGACTTCAACCACTGGGACGGCACCGCCTACCCCATGCGCTCGCTCGGCCGGTCGGGCGTGTGGGAGCTGTTCGTCCCGGGGCTGGGCACGGGTGAGCGGTACAAGTTCCAGATCCTCGGCGCGGACGGGCTCTGGCGCGACAAGGCCGACCCGATGGCCCGGCGCACCGAGGTGCCGCCGATGACCGCCTCCGTGGTCGACCAGTCGTCCTACGCCTGGGAGGACGACGCCTGGATGACCGACCGGCGCGAGCGGCCGGCGCGGCTCGGGCCGATGAGCGTCTACGAGGTGCACCTGGGCTCGTGGCGGCCGGGGTTGTCGTACGTGGAGCTGGCCGACCAGCTCTCCGAGTACGTGGCCGACATGGGGTTCACGCACGTCGAGCTGCTGCCGGTGGCCGAGCACCCGTTCGGCGGGTCGTGGGGCTACCAGGTGACGTCCTACTACGCGCCGACGGCCAGGTTCGGCACGCCGGACGAGTTCCGGCACTTCGTGGACCGCATGCACCAGCACGGCATCGGCGTGCTGCTGGACTGGGTGCCGGCCCACTTCCCCATGGACGACTGGGCCCTGGCCCGCTTCGACGGCACCCCGCTGTACGAGCACGCCGACCCGGCCAGGGGCGAGCACCCCGACTGGGGCACCTACGTCTTCGACTTCGGGCGCAGGGAGGTCAGGAACTTCCTGGTCGCCAACGCGCTCTACTGGCTGCAGGAGTTCCACGTGGACGGCCTGCGCGTGGACGCGGTCGCCTCGATGCTCTACCTCGACTACTCGCGCCGCGAGGGCGAGTGGACCCCCAATGTCTACGGCGGCCGGGAGAACCTCGACGCGGTCGAGTTCCTCAAGGAGATGAACTCGGTGTGCTACCGGGAGGCTCCGGGCATCTCGACCGTCGCGGAGGAGTCGACGGCCTGGCCGGGCGTCTCGCGGCCGGTGCACCTGGGCGGCCTCGGGTTCGGGTTCAAGTGGAACATGGGCTGGATGCACGACACGCTCGAATATTTGCGCCGCGAGCCGATCTTCCGGCAGTACCACCACCATCAGATGACGTTCTCGCTCATCTACGCCTATTCGGAGAACTACGTGCTGCCGCTGTCGCACGACGAGGTCGTGCACGGCAAGGGCTCGCTGCTCGGCAAGATGCCGGGCGACGAATGGCAGCGGTTCGCGCAGCTCAGGGCGTTGCTGGCGTTCATGTGGGCGCATCCGGGCAAGCAGTTGCTGTTCATGGGCGGCGAGTTCGGCCAGGGCTCGGAGTGGTCGGAGGAGCGCGGGCTCGACTGGTGGGTGCTGGAGTTCGACGGGCACAAGGGCGTGCAGCGGCTCGTCCGCGACCTCAACCGGATCTACAAGGAGACCCCGGCGCTGTGGGAGCAGGACGCCACGCCGGACGGGTTCCGCTGGATCGACGCCGACGACGCCTCCGGCAACACGTTCTCGTTCGTCCGGTACGCGGCCGACGGGTCGGCGGCGGCGTGCGTGGTCAACTTCAGCGGCGGGCCGCACGAGAGTTACCGGCTCGGGCTCCCGTACGGCGGTCACTGGGCGGAGGTCGTCAACACCGACGCCTACGACTACTGGGGCAGCGGCGTGGGCAACATGGGCGGCGTGGAGGCCGAGGCCGAGCCGTGGCACGGGTTGCCGTTCTCCACGACGTTGCGGGTGCCGCCGCTCGGCGCGGTGTGGCTGACCAAGGAGGCGCCGGCCGCGGCCAAGGAGACACTGGCCGAGCGCACCGGGACACCGGCCGCGAGCAGCGAGGCGCCGTCAGAGGTCGAGCTGTCCGATGTCGAGGGGACGCCGTCCGGTTCGCTGGACGTTTGAGGTGTGTGCGCTGAAAGTTCAATGAGAAACCGGGCTGGGGCCTGTGCCAGCGGGATAAATCGCCCTAAACTCCGAGATCATCCCCCTCGGAGGACGTGTGCGATTTCGCCCCCTGATCGTGTGCTCGATCGTCCTGGCCCTGCTGCCGGCCTCGGTCCCGGCCTTCGCCGACGACCCCACCACGACGCCGACTCCGACGCCCTCCCAGAGCAAGCTGGAGGAGGGCCTCGCGCTCGACGGTGACACCACCCGGGCCATCGTGGAGCTGACCGACGCCGCCCAGCACGAGCCGGTGGCCGGAACGGCGGCGGCCGAGAGCGTGGACGTGCTGCTGCAACCGCAGAGCCAGCCGTTCATGGTGGTGGAGGGCACCGCCGAGGAGCTGGCCAGGCTGGCCGAGGACCCGCGCGTGACCTCCATTCACCGGGACCGGACCTACGCCCCCACCGAGGTGAGCTCCAACCTCACCCAGATCGGCGCGGACAAGGCCCACGAGAAGAACTTCACCGGCGCGGGCCAGAACGTGGTCGTCCTGGACACCGGGATCGACCGCGACCACCCGTACTTCGGGGGCAGGCTCGTGGCCGAGGCGTGCTTCTCGGCCGTGGAGAGCGGCGTGGAGTCGCTGTGCCCGAACGGCCAGCCCCAGCAGACCGGCGAGGGCGCGGCCGACGCCACCACCGCCAAGTGCCTGGCCGACGGCGTGAACCTGTGCGAGCACGGCACGCACGTCGCCGGCATCGCGGCGGGCAGCGGCGGCGTGGCCCCCGGCGCCGGGATCATCGCGGTGCAGGTGTTCAGCCGGGTCAACGACGAGGACACCTGCATGGGCGAGTCGTCGTGCCTGCTGGCCTTCGAGTCGTCGCTGCGGCTGGCCATGGACTACGTGGGCACGCTGACGCAGCCCATCGCGGCGGTGAACCTGAGCCTGGGCGGCGCGCTGTCGGAGGGCGACTGCGACGCCACCGAGGAGGGCACGGTCTTCAAACCGAAGATCGACGCCCTGCTGGCCAAGGGCATCGCGACCGTGGTCGCCGCCGGGAACGAGTTCTTCGAGGGCGCCTCCTACCCCGCCTGCGTCTCCTCCGCGGTCGCGGTCGGCGCGAACGACGGATCCGACGCCATCGCCGACTTCTCCAACCGGGGCTCGCTGGTCGACTTCTTCGCCCCGGGCGTGGACATCGAGTCCTCGGTGCCGGACAACCAGATGGCCGTGCACAGCGGCACCTCGATGGCCACGCCGCACGTGGCGGGCGCGCTGGCGCTGATGAAGGCGGCCTCGCCGCAGACGCCGATCGCCGACCTGATCAACACACTGAAGACGACGGGCCGCCCGTACCAGTACGAGGCCAACGGGGCCCAGGTCACCACGCCGCGCCTGGACGTGGGCGCGGCCCTGGCCGGCACCGGCACGCAGCCGCCGATCACCCAGACGCCGAACCCGGTGCCCGACCCGACGGACAGCAGCGGCCCTGCGCCCGAGCCCGACCCCACGGACGACGAGCGGCCGGCGCCCGCTCCGACGCCCTCGGTCACGCCGGTCCCGCTGCCGACGGTCACGGTGACGGTGACCGTCACGCCGCCCCCCGCCCCGTCGTCCGCCGCCGTCTGCACACGCGGTACGGCCGGCGCCCGGATGACCGCCGGGAAGTGGGCCGTGGAGATCCACCGCAGCAGCGGGACGATCCCCGACAACACGCTCAACTGCTACCTGAAGCTGATCGGCAAGGCCAGCAAGGTGTTCCCCGAGCTGACGAAGGCGTCGTCGCTGGGCAAGGCGTACCGGGTGTTGAAGGGCACGAAGACGACCAGGGACAAGCTGGACAGCGCGCTGCTGACGGCCTGGCTGAACTGGGCGCACGGCACGAACGGCACGACCGTGTTGTCCGCCGCCGAGAAGGTGCGGCTGAGCAGCACGGCGTCGAAGGCGTCGCTGAAGAAGGCGACGAAGAACGTGCTCAAGTCCCTCTGAGCACCCTCATCGCGGATAGGGCCGGTCATTTTCGACCGGCCCTTTCCATTTCCTCCTGACCAGGCAAAAAGCCGCTCAGCTTTCTCCGGTTTCACATACGTCACTGACATCACACTTGTCACACCCGGGGATGCACACCTCACACCGGACGGTCTGACCTCGGAGGACTAAGTGAGGCTACGGTTCCTGCTGGCCGGCGCCACAGCGCTGGCCGCGACATCCGCCGTGCTCTGCGCGACACCACCGCTGCACGCCGACGCGCACGACACCGGCGACCCCATCATCAGCCCGGCCCTGGTCGCGGAGGTCCAGGCGAAGAACAAGGTCCGCTCGATCATCCAACTCAAACCCGGTCAGAACGTGCAGGCCGTGGCCAAGGACCTCGAACTCGCCTCCGAGGGCAGCCGGGTCCTGGAGACGACCCAGTCACCGCACTTCTTCGTGGCCGAGCTGGACGGCAAGACCCTGGCCCAGCTCACGAAGGACGACCGCGTCCAGGCGGTCTACAAGGACGAGCTGCGCCCGGCCCTCCTGGACACCAGCACGCGGGTGATCGGCTCGGACCGGGCCAACCAGGCCGGCTGGACGGGCAGGGGCACGGCGGTCGCCGTCCTCGACACCGGGATCGACCGCGACCACCCGTTCTTCGCCGGCCGGATCGTGGACGAGGCGTGCTTCTCCTCCTCCGACGCCAGTGACGGCTCGGTCTCGCTCTGCCCGAACAGCCAGCCGAGCCAGACCGGACCGGGCGCGGCGGACGCCGAGACCGCCCAATGCCTGGTGAACGGCGTCAACGCGTGCTCGCACGGCTCCCACGTGGCCGGCATCGCCGCGGGCCGGATGACGCCCGGCGCCCCCTCCGACGGTGTCGCGCCCGCCGCGGGCATCCTGCCGATCCAGGTCTTCAGCCGCATCGACAGGGCGATGACGTGCGCGATGATCGGCACCTCCGCTCCCTGCTTCCTGAGCTACACCTCCGACCAGAAGCTGGCCCTGGAGTACGTCGCGCGGGTGGCCACGGCCCAGCACGTCGCCTCGGCGAACCTGAGCCTGGGGGGTGGGGGGCCGTACCAGCAGAACTGCGACGCCGATCCGAGCGCGGCGGCGCTCAAGCCGGACTTCGACGCGCTCATCGCCCTCGGCGTCGCGCCCGTGGTCGCGGCAGGCAACAACGGCTTCGTGAACGGCGTCGCGGCGCCCGCCTGCATCTCCTCCGCCGTCGCGGTGGGCGCCACCGACGACCGGGACGCGGTGGCCGACTTCTCCAACCGGGGCCCGCTGCTCGACCTGTTCGCGCCGGGCGTGAACATCAGGTCCTCGGTCCCGGACGACGCATACGACGCCAAGAGCGGCACGTCGATGGCCGCGCCGCACGTGGCGGGGGCGTTCGCGCTGATGCGGCAGGCGTACCCGGATCTCACGGTGGCGCAGACCCTGGAGCGGTTGCAGGCCACGGGCCGCAACATCGACTACTCCACCGGCGGCGGCCAGGTGCGTACGGCCCGCATCGACCTGGCCAGGGCCACGCCGCCCGCACGGGCCACGGGCGATCCCCAGGCCTGACAGCAGCACGAAGGACGGGCCGGATCGGGATGATCCGGCCCTTTCGCGTATCAGAACAAGAAGCGATAACAGAACACAGGCGCCTCTCTGACATCTCTTGTCCAATATCTACACTTCTTTACACAAACACCCCCTGAACCCCCGGAGGATCAGTTGAGACTCACGTCTCTGCTGGCCGGTGCGATCACGCTCGCCGCCACCGCTGCGACGCTGATCACCACACCCGCCCTGGCCGACCCCGAGTCCAAGATCGACCCGGCGATCACGTCGACCGGCGAGCACCGTGTCATCGTCCGCGTACGCCAGCCCGCCCAGGTGCGGTCGGCCCTGGCCGGTGCGGAAGGGGTCAGGCAGGACAGGCGGAACGTCGAGGCCACGCCGCCCGCCGAGGTGGCGGACAAGCTGGACTTCTTCGTCTACCGCGGCACCCGCGCCGAGCTGGAGAAGGTGGCCGAGCAGCAGGACGTCGTCTCCATCCGCAAGGACCGGCTCAACGAGCCCTCGCTGGCCCAGAGCGTGCCGCTGATCGGCGCCGACCGGGCGCACCGGCAGGGCTACACCGGCAAGGGCACGGCCATCGCGATCCTCGACTCCGGCATCGACAACGACCACCCCGCCTTCGGCCGGCGCATCGCGGCCCAGGCGTGCTTCTCGGCCACCGACCCGGCCGACGGCTCGACTCCGCTGTGCCCGAACGGCAGCCAGTTCCAGATCGGCGACGGCGCGGCGAACTCCGAGACGCAGGCGTGCGTGAAGGACGCCCCGCACCCCCAGTACGGCCTGTGCTACCACGGCACCCACGTCGCCGGCATCGCCGCCGGCCAGGCCACCAAGGACTTCCCGAACCCCGGCGTCGCGCCCAAGGCGAAGATCATCGCGATCCAGGTCTTCAGCCGCTTCGACAACTCCCCCTACTGCGGCGCCGCGAAGTCGTGCGTGCTGGCCTACGACTCCTCGGTCCTGACCGGCATGGCGTACGCGAACGTGCTGGCCGACCAGTACGACGTCGCCTCGGTCAACCTGAGCCTGGGCGGCGGCAAGTACGACGCGTACTGCGACGAGGGCGACGGCGCGGACTTCAAGGCCGAGGTGGACAAGCTCCAGGCCAAGGGCGCCGCCACCGTCGTCGCCTCGGGCAACAACGGGTTCGACGCCTCGGTCTCCTGGCCCGCCTGCGTCTCCAACGTGGTGACCGTGGGCGCCACCGACAAGCAGGACGCCGTGGCCTCCTTCTCCAACCGGGGCACCCTGATCGACCTGTTCGCCCCCGGCGTCTCGATCACCGCGGCCATCAGCGGCAACGCGTACGCCACGCTGAACGGCACCTCGATGGCCTCCCCGCACGTCGCGGGCTCGTTCGCGCTGCTGCGGCAGAAGCGCGCGCACGCCACCTCCGACCAGCTTCTCGACGCCCTGAAGCGCACCGGCAAGCCCATCGCCTACACCAGCGCGGGAACCCAGGTCACCACTCCCCGCATCGACGTTCACGCCGCCCTCCGCAACCGCCACTGATCTCACCGGCGCGATTCCGGGCGGACGCCGTCACCCGTGCGTCCGCCTGGACGTCTCCCTTGGGCACGATTCGAAATGTGTCGCTTAGGGTGGCTGTATGGACGCAGGCAGGGCGATCTTCGAAACCGTCGACAAGCTTCGCCAGCGGCGCACCGGCCCGCTGGTCCTGGAGCTCGATCTCACCGAGGGCCTCACGGAAGGACCGCCGGCCGACCCGGTCGCCGCGGTGTTGTCCATGCGCAAGACCCGCCTTTCCGACGTGCTGTCCGGGCTCAGGCGGGCCCGGCGCGACTCCCGGGTCAAGGCGCTGGTGGTCAAGCTCGGCGGCAACCCCCTGGGCCTGGCCATGGTGCAGGAGCTGCGCGAGGCCGTGACCGGCTTCCGTGCCTCGGGCAAGCTGACCGTGGCCTACGCCGAGACGTTCGGGGAGTTCGGCGGCGGGACCGTGCCCTACTACCTGGCCGCCGCGTTCGAGCGCGTCTACCTCCAGCCGAGCGGCGACGTCGGGCTCACGGGCGTGGCCATGGAGCAGCGCTTCCTCAAGGGCGCGCTGGCCAAGCTGGGCGTGGAGGTCGAGGCCGGGCAGCGGCACGAGTACAAGACCGCGGTCAACACCTTCACCCAGGACCACATGACCGATCCCCACCGCGAGTCCATGACCCGCATCGTGGAGTCGGTCGCCGAGCAGCTCGTACGGGGCATCGCCGAGAACCGCCGGCTCGATCCCGCCAAGGTGCGCGAACTCCTCGACCGCGGCCCCTTCACCGCCGCCGAGGCGCAGGAGGCCGGCCTGGTGGACGGGCTCGCGTACCGGGACGAGGTGTACGACGAGGTCAAGCGTGCCGCGGGCGGCGAGGCCCACCTGCAGTTCGTCTCCCGGTACGCGCGCGGCGCGGCCGTGCGCAAGCTGCCGCACCCCATGGCCGACGGCATCGCGCTCGTCCACGGCAGCGGCCAGATCAGGGCCGGCCGCAGCGGACGCAGCCCGCTCGGCGGCGGCGGCGCGATGGGCTCGGACACGGTCAGCGCGGCCCTGCGCGCGGCCCGCCGGGACGAGCACGTCAAGGCCGTGGTCTTCCGCGTGGACAGCCCCGGCGGCTCGTACGTGGCCTCCGACACGGTGTGGCGCGAGGTGATGCTGACCCGGCAGGTGAAGCCGGTGATCGTGTCCATGGGCGACCTGGCCGCCTCGGGGGGTTACTTCGTCTCGATGGGCGCCGACGTGATCGTGGCCCAGCCCGGCACTCTGACCGGCTCGATCGGCGTTTATGGCGGCAAGCCCGTCATGACCGACTTGCTCCAAAAAATCGGGATAAATTCCGAACTGGTGGCGGAAGGGGCCAACGCCGGCATGTTCTCCACGGCCCGCGGCTTCTCCCCCGAGCAGTGGGACCGGGTGAACGCCTGGCTCGACCGCATCTACGACGACTTCGTGGGCAAGGTGGCCCAGAGCCGCGACCTCACCCGCGAACGCGTGCACGAGCTGGCCAGGGGCCGCGTCTGGACCGGCGCGGACGCCCACGCCAACGGCCTGGTCGACGAGCTGGGCGGCCTTGAGCACGCGCTCGGCCTGGCCCGCGAACGTGCCCGGCTGGCCGACGACGCCCCCGTGCGCTCCTACCCCAGGCTCAACCCGCTGGAGCGCCTGCGGGGCCCGGAGTCCAGCGAGGACAAATCCGCCGCCCTGGCCAGGATGCGCCTGGACGCCTGGGGCCCGCTGGCCCGCCTGTCGGCCGAGCTGGGCCTGCCCGCGGCCGGTCCGCTCTCTCTGCCCGGTTGGTACGTGATCAGGTAGCGCCGAAGAAGGCCGCGGCCCGTTCCAGGGCGCCGGTGTCGTGCAGGATGTCGCCGGGGCGGTTGGCGTAGCCGACGAGCGTGCCGCCCCACGACCCGAAGTACTCGGCCGAGCGGCGCAGCGTGCCGACCAGCGGATCGGCGACCGACTCGTCCTCCTCGCTGATCGTGGTGACCGCCCAGGTGGTCTTGCCCGCCATGCGCGCCTTGAAGTCGTACCCGGGTACGCGCATCCAGGCCGACCAGTAGTCCAGGTAGAGCTTGGTGGCGGCGGAGACGCTGTACCAGTAGAGCGGCGAGACGATCACCAGGTCGGTGGCGTCGAGGGTGGCCTCGGCGAGCAGCCTCTCGTTGCCCTCGGGGACGGGGTAGACGCCGTCACCGGAATGGCGGATGTCCCGGAAGGCCGGGAGCGGGTGGTCGTCGAGGCGCAGCCAGCGTTGCCGTACGTCCGGCGGGAGCGCGGCGGCGGCGTGCCTGGCCAGGGTCTCGGTGTTGCCGTCGAGACGGCTGCTGCCCAGGAGGAACAGGAAACTGCGCATTCAGGATCCCATCGGCCGGTAGCGGGCGCGCAGCCGTACCAGCGGCTGGAGCGCGGGGGCGACATAGGGGACGGCGAGGACCTGCGCGATGAAGAGCGTGTGGTCGCCGGCCGGGACGACCTGGGTCGTCTCGGCCTCCAGGGCCGCCACGCCGCCCTCGATCACCAGCGCCTCGGTGTGCGTCCCGCGGTGGTGGGGGGTGCCCGCCACCAGGAGGCGGGCGCTGGGGCGGCCCGGGGTGGCGAAGCGGCTGGCGATCGCGGCCTGGCCGCAGGACAGCAGCGAGGCCGCCCACCGGTCCTGCCGGAGCAGCACCTCGCTGAGATAGCCGCTGGAGGCCAGGCTGACCACGACGAGCGGCGGTTCGGCCGAGACCGACATCAACGCCGACACGGTCACGCCCAGGTCGTCGCGCCCGTCGCGAACGGTGATCACCGCGACGCCCGCGGCCAGTTGCGCCATCGCCTCCGTGAACTCGCTCACAGCGGAGGCCCCCATCCGGAGGCCCCCGCCGCGGGCGTCAGGCGAGGCCGTTGGAGGTCAGCCATTCCTTGGCCACCGTGGCGGGCTCGTCCTTGTTGACGGAGATCTTCTGCATCATGTCGAGCAGGGACTGCGTGCTCAGCTTGGCCGAGATGGCGTTGAGCGTGGTCCTGATCGCGTCGTTCGCGCCCGCCTTGAACAGCAGGGGCGTGACGTTCTGAGCGGGGAAGATGTTCTTGGTGTCCTGCAGCGGCACCAGGTTGTTCGCCAGCATCTTGGGGTCGGTGGTGAACACGTTGCCGACCTGGATCGAGCCGTCCTTCAGGGCGTCGGCCGTGGCCGGGCCCTTCGGCTCCCACTGCTTGAACTCGATGCCGTAGACCTCCTTGAAGCGTGCCTCCCACCGCTTCTTGAACTCGGGCGGGCCGCCGACGACCATGTTCTTGGAGACCTTGGCGAGGTCCTCCATGGTGTTCAGCGACTGCTTGGTCTGGGTGTCCTTGGTGACCGAGAGGCTGTCCTTGTCCTCGGCCGGGGAGGAGTCGAGCACTTCCAGCTCGGCCGGGAGCTTCTCCTTCAGCGCCGCGTTGACCTCGTCGGTCGTCGAGGCGGTGTTCTTCAGGTCGATGAAGGCCAGCAGGTTGCCGTTGTACTCCGGAACGATGGTCAGGCCACCGCTCTTGACCTGGTCGTAGACGGCCTCGCGGCTGCCGATGCGCGGCTTCTCCTCAACCTGCACGCCCTTGGCCTCAAGCGCCTGGGCGTAGATCGACGCGAGCAGCACACTCTCGTCGAAGTCGAAGGATCCGATGACGGCCTTGCCCCCGGCCGCGGAAGCCGTCCCACTGGGCGCCGCGCTCGTGGTGTCGAGCGGGTTGCCCCCACCGCCGCCACCGCCACCACAGGCGGCCAGCGCCAGCATCGCCGACATGAGCACCGCCGCGGTGCCGATCATGCGTCTCATTTTCGAATTTCCCTTCTAAAGCGGGAGGTAATACCGGAGACTATCGGACCTTCAGTCTCTGGCTCACCCCCGGCGAAACGGTCACCCTCTGGATGAGGGCGAACACGATCTGCACGACAAGCGCGAACAGCACGATCAGTACTGAACCCCCCACAACGCTCGCGTAATCCTTGGTCGCGAAACCGTCGATCACGAACCGGCCGAGGCCGCCGAGCCCCGTGTACGCGGCGACCGTCGTGGTGGAGACCACCTGGATCGCCGACAACCTGAGCCCGAGCAGGATCAGTGGCAGCGCCACCGGCACCAGCACCCGGCCGAGCACCTGCCCGCCGCGCAGCCCCATCCCGTACGCCGCGTCGCGCAGCTCGGGATCGACGCCCCTGATCCCCTCGTAGGTGTTGACCAGGATCGGCGGCACCGACAACAACACCAGCGGGATGATCACCGGCCAGATCGAGGACGTGCCGAGCAGCAACACGAACAACACCAGCAGGCCGAGCGTCGGCAGCGCCCTGGCCAGGTTGGCCGAGACCACCACGACGACCTCGCCGCGGCCGGTGTGCCCGATGGCCAGCCCCAGCGGCACCGCGATCAGCATCGCCAGCACCAGGGCCAGGACCGAGAACTCCAGGTGCTCCAGCAGCCGCGCCGGGATGCCGTCGGGGCCGGTCCAGTTGGCGCCAGTGCCGAAGAAGTCGGCCAGCCAGCCGAAGAACGCGCTCAACCAGTTCACGACGTCCCCTTCCGCGCGCGTACCCAGGGAGTCAGCAGGCGCTGGGCGAGGACCAGCAGGCCGTCGGCGACCAGGGCCAGCGCGACGATCAGCACGATGCCGGTGACCACCGGCGGCATGAACGGGTTCTGGTAGGCCCGGGTGAACAGGCCGCCGAGCCCGCCCTGGCCGATCAGCGCGCCCAC
The DNA here is from genome assembly GCF_014648435.1 of Nonomuraea spiralis. Classification (GTDB taxonomy): domain Bacteria; phylum Actinomycetota; class Actinomycetes; order Streptosporangiales; family Streptosporangiaceae; genus Nonomuraea; species Nonomuraea spiralis. Next base: position 124,606 of record NZ_BMRC01000003.1, on the reverse strand, counting down.
GCTGACCAGGCTGATGCTGGAGACCGCGACCACGCGCAGCCCGGCCAGCACCACCGGCGTCGCGATGGGCAGCTCGACCTGGAGCAGGCGGCGCGTGGGCGTGAACCCCATGGCGACGGCCGACTGGCGTACGTGGTCGGGCACCGAGTTCAGCCCGTCGACCACGGCCGGGATGAGGACGGCCATGCCGTAGAAGGTCAGCGGGATGATCACGGTCGTCTGGGACAACCCGGTCACCGAGATCAGCAACATGAACACCGGCAGCGACGGCAGTGCGTACACGACGTTCATCAGGCCCGAGGTTGGCTGGTAGAGCCAGCGCCAGCGTACGCAGGCCAGGCCGAGCGGCAACGCCAGGACCAGCGCGGCCAGGATCGGGACCAGGGACATCGTCAGGTGGTCGGTCAGCAGGTTCCTGATGCTGTCGGCGCGGCCGGTGTCCCAGTTGCGCGCGATCCATTCCCAGATGCTGGGCGGACCTTCACGCATCGGCGGCCTCCGCCAGGGCCTCGTCCAGGGCTTCCCGGGTGGCCACGCCGACGACCTTGCCGTCCTCGTCCACGGCGACCGCGCAGCCGGAGGGCGACAGCAGCGCGGCGTCCAGCGCCGACCGCATCGAGTCGCGCCCGAGCACGAACGTCCCGTACGGCTCCAGCTCCTCGGGCCGCGAGCCGGCGTACCAGCCCACGGGCCGGTCGTCGGCGGTCACGACCAGCGACCACGGCTCGTCGCTCGCCACCCGGTCGCGCGCGGTCAGGTCGGTACGCAGCCGCAACCCCTTCGTGGAGACGAACTGCAGCCGCCTGATCCCCCGGTCGTGGCCCAGGAACTCGCGGACGAAGTCGTCGGCCGGCTCCGACAGCAGCGTCTTGGGGTCGGCGAGCTGGGCCAGCCGCCCGCCCACCCGCAGCACGGCCACGCGGTCGCCGAGCTTGATCGCCTCGTCGATGTCGTGGGTGACGAACACGATGGTCTTGTTCAGCTCCGCCTGCAGCCTGAGCAGCTCGTCCTGGAGGCTGGTGCGGACGATCGGGTCGACCGCGCTGAACGGCTCGTCCATGAGCAGCACAGGCGGGTCGGCGGCCAGCGCCCTGGCCACGCCCACACGCTGCTGCTGCCCCCCGGAGAGCTGGAACGGGTAACGACCGGCGAGCGCCGGGTCGAGCCCGACGCGTTCGAGCAGCTCCATGGCTCGCGCGCGGGCCTTCTTCTTGTCCCACCCCAGCAGGTACGGGACCGTCGCGACGTTGTCGACGATCTTGCGGTGCGGGAAGAGGCCGGCCTGCTGGATGACGTACCCGATGCCGCGGCGCAGCGTGGGCGGGTCGATGCCGCTCACGGGCACCCCGTCGAGGAGGATCTGTCCCTCGGAAGCGTCGATCATGCGATTGATCATCCGGAGGGACGTCGTCTTCCCGCAGCCCGAAGGGCCCACCAGCACGGTGATCTCGCCGGTGGGCGCCTCAAGGGTGAGGGCGTCCACGGCGGTCGTGCCGTCTGGATAGCGTTTGGTGACAGCGTCGAAAGTGATCACGCGTGACCTCTCGCTCGATGGCAGGGCCGCGGCCCCCCTGCCACGACCGCCGCATGATCTCGTTGGCCCACAAGACTACGGCGGTCCCCACCTCCATGTCCCCTCCGGGGATCGCTTAAGCGTTTCACTGACCAGGGAGATTTACTGAAATTCTCGATCAAGTGGTGCGCCGGACCTGGGAAAGTTGGCATGATTACCTCCACAATCTCCTGACGCGTACCCCTCGCCCTAGCGCCCGCACATTTAGCAAGAGGATCGGCCCCGTGTCCCAGCCGCTCACCGGTCAGCGCCCCCGAGCAGAACTGATCGCAGAGCTCTACGACCGCCATTCCGCCGGGCTGTTCGCGTACTGCGCGGACCAGCTCGGCGATCCGGGCACCGCGTCCGACGTGCTGGTGTCCGTGCTCGGCGGCGTCCCCGACGCCGTCCCGCCCCGCGCCGCCCTGTACGCCTACGCCCGCCGCCAGATCCGCCGCCGGGACGTCGTCTACGCCCCTCCCGTCGTGGACCCGCTCGTGGACCCCGCCTCGGCGCTCGTCGAGCGGGTGCTGCGCGAGCTGCGTCCGCAGCAGCGCGAGGTGCTCGTGTTGTGCGCGGTGTGCGGGCTGAGCATGGCCGAGCTGGCCTGGGTGCTCGACGTCGCGCCCGACACCGCCGAGGAGCTGGCCGTCGGCGCGGGTCAGCGCTTCCGCCAGGTCCTGGGCATGGCCCTCGCCGCGCTGGCCGAGGGCCGGGTGCCGCAGCCGGTCGCCGACGTGTACGGCGCGCTCGCCGTCGCGCCGCTGCGGGACGTCCTCGGACGCCTGCCCTGGCCGGAGCCGCCCGCGATCCTGCGCGTGCACTTCGCCGGCTCGGTGCCGGCCGAGCCCGGGCCGCTGTTCGTCAAGCCGCTCTGGCCCGCGCCGCCCGAGTGGCCGCAGCCGCTCGCCGAGGCGGACCCGGCGACCAGCACCGGGATCTTCCCGGCCGACCTGCTCGTGCCGCCCTCCCCGGGGCGGCCGTCCGTGCACGAGGCGACGACCGCGCCCATGCCCAAGCTGCGGGACCCGCTGGGGGCGCTGGACTCGACGAGCCTGCGCGACCCGGCCGCTCGGGCGGCGTCCGTACGGCCGTTCCTGCCCAAGTCCTCGCCCCAGCCCCAGCCTGACCCCCAGCCTGCGCCTCCCGCCGTCCAGCCGTTCAGTACGGGCGACTTCACCGCCTCGCCCGCTCCGTGGCCCCGGCCTGCGGCGCCGGCCGCTCGCGGGGAGGGCGCCGTCGTTCCCCCGCCCGGGGAGCGGCCCTTCTTCCTGGCCGCGCCCGTGCCCGCGGACGTGCTGGACGACGAGCCGGTGACGCAGGAGATGCCCGCCATCCGGGACGTGCCGGCGATCCGGGACGTGCCGGCGGACAAGGGACCGGCCCGCAACCCGCAGCGTCCTTTGGCGGGAGAGCAGCCGGGCAAGGAGGCCGCGCCGCTGTTCACCCCCAGGTCCAGGGCCGCCGCCGAGCCGGTCTACCGCATGCCGCTCCCCGAGCCCTCGTCCGAACCGGCCCCGTACGAACCGGCCGCGTCAGACTCAGCCCTGGCCACCCCCGGCCCGTCCGACCTGGCCGGCCCGTCCGACCTGGCCTCCGGCCGCAGCCGTGCCGCGGACTTCGCCTGGGAGCTCGCCCGCGAGCTCGAGGCCGACCGCGAACGTTACCCGGCCCGCGACCTCCAGGACCCGTCCCGCCGCGGGCCCCGCGCCGACCCGGCCCGCTCGCCGGGACGCGGCGGCGCCAAACCGGGCTCCAAGCCAGGCGCCAAACCGGGCGCCAAGCCAGGCGCCAAGCCGGGCGCCCGCAAGCAGCCGGCGGGCAAGAAGGCCGCGGCCAGGAAGAAGGCGGTCAAGCGGCGCCGGCAGCGGCACCACGACTGGGCCTGGGAGCTGATCGGCTTCCTGATCTGCGTGGCCATCGCGATGATCGTGTTCTTCTCCGTGCCGACGTTCCTGGGCCCGTGAGCACTACATGGTGTTCACGATCAGGCCGATGTGCGTGAAGTAGTTCAACGCGCCGAACAGCAGGAACGCCACCCCGGCGATCCCCCAGCACACGCCGGTGACGGTCGCGACCGGGCCGCCCCTGGCCCGCAACACGAACGGGAACAGCACCGCCCCCACCCCGACCAGCACGTACAGGCCGGAGATGAAGGTGGCCTCCAGCAGCGGCATGCCGGCGAAGGCCCCCGAGATGGGCTCCTGCGGCGGCGCGGCGAACAGCGTGTACGTCCACCCCGCCGCCGCGATCCCGAAGCAGGCCAGCCCCATGCCGAAAACGAACAGCGAGATCGGCCCGGCCGTACGCGCCACGACCTTGCGCCGGTCGGGCGCCACGGTGACCAGCCCCCAGCGTTTCCACAGGTAGAGCGCGGCTGCCAGCAGCAACACGCCGAACGCCAGCGAGGGCTCGCCGAAGATGATGTTGTCGAACGGGAAGCCCTGCCCCGCCAGCGGCCAGGTGAGCGTCATGTGCAGCCCGGTCACCGCGAGGATGGCCCCGACCGCGCCGAACGCCAGCGCCCACCCGTCCACGTGCTCCATCGGGTCGCCGCGGAGCAGCCGGCGGCCGAAGGCGACCACGAGCAGCAACCCGACGCCGGCGGCGACCGCCATGATCGTGTTGTACGTGGGCATCCTGGTCCAGTCGATCTTCAACTCCGGCTGGGCCAGAATCCCGCAAAATCCACTCATACAGGCACGATTACCCTATGTGGCCAAAAATGAACCGATAGTCATGCAGCCGACAGGATCAGCCCGCTCGTCGGCACGCCGGTCCCCGCCGTGACCAGGACGTTCCGTACGCCGGACACCTGGTTGGCGGCCGTGCCCCGGATCTGCCTGACCGCCTCGGCGATGCCGTTCATGCCGTGGATGTACGCCTCGCCCAGTTGCCCGCCGTGCGGGTTGACCGGCAGGCGGCCGTCCAGCTCGATGCCGCCGTCCCGCAGGTAGTCCGGGGCCTCGCCGCGCCCGCAGAAGCCCAGCTCCTCAAGCTGGGCCAGGACGAACGGGGTGAAGTGGTCGTACAGAATGGCCGTCTGGATGTCGCGCGGGGACAACCCCGACATGCCCCACAGTTGCCGCCCGACGACGGACATCTCGGGAAGGCCGCTCATGTCGTCGCGGTAGTAGCTCGTCATCATGAGCTGGCCCGCGCCCGAGCCCTGCGCGGCCGCCGTGATCAGCGCGGGCGACCTGCGCAGGTCGTGGGCGCGTTCGGCGGACGTCACCACCAGGGCCACCGCGCCGTCGCTCTCCTGGCAGCAGTCGAGCAGGTGCAGCGGCTCCACGATCCACCGGGACGCCTGGTGCTCGGCCAGGGTGATCGGCCGACCGTGGAACCAGGCGGCCGGGTTCGTGGCGGCGTGCCGGCGCATGGCCACCGCCACCCGGCCGAAGTCCTCCGACGTCGCCCCGAACTCGTGCATGTACCGCCGCGCGAACATGGCGACCCAGGCGGCCGGGGTCATCAGCCCGTACGGCACGTGCCAGCTCATCTCCAGGCCCTGCGAGGTCGGCTCGCCGGTCAGCCGGGCGTTCGGCTGGCCGAACCGGCGGCCCGAGCGCTCGTTGAAGGCCCGGTAGCAGACCACCGTCCTCGCCATGCCGGTGGCCACGGCCATCGCCGCGTGCGCGACCGTGCCGCAGGCCGCGCCGCCGCCGTACTCGACGCGGGAGAAGAAGGTGAGGTCGCCGATCCCGGTCTCCCGGGCGACGGCGATCTCCTGGTTGGAGTCCTGGGTGTAGGTCACCATGCCGTCCACGTCGGCCGGCGGCACCCCGGCGTCGTCCAGTGCGGCGAGCACGGCCTCGGCCGCCAGCCGCAGCTCCGACCGGCCCGAGTCCTTGCTGAACTCGGTGGCGCCGATGCCCGCGACCGCGGCCCGCCCGCTCAGCATCACGCGCTCCCGGGCAGGACGAAGGTGACGGTGCCGGTCGCGTGGTCGCCCAGGCTCACCCGGCCGCGCACCTCGGCGGTGTACCGGTCGCCGTCGCGCGCGACGATCACGCCGCTGAAGCTCAGCCGGTCCCCCGCGTACGCCGGGACGCCCAGCCTGACGTTGATGCTCGTGATGACCGCCTCCGGGCCCGTCCAGTCGGTGACGTAGCGTTGCACCAGGCCCATGGTGGTGAGGATGTTCAGGAAGATGTCCTTCGAGCCCTGGGCGCGGGCCTTGGCGGTGTCGTGGTGCACGGGGGTGAAGTCCCTGGTGGCCAGGGCCGTGGAGATCACGGTCGTGGGTGTCAGGTCGACGGCCAGCTCGGGCAGGGCCGTCCCGGTGGCGGGCGTCACGGCTCCTCCGGCGTCCACATCGGCAGGACGAGCTCGTCGTCCATCGGCCGGTACGTCACGCGCAGCGGCATCCCGACCTCCACCCTCTCGACCGGGCAGTCGATGACATTGCCCACGATCCGTACTCCTTCCGGCAGTTCCACCACGCCCACCACGAACGGGACCTCCCGCCCCGGCACCGGCGGGTGGTGGTGGACGACGTAGCTGTAGAGGGTGCCGCGACCGCTCACGACGACGTGGGAGCGGTTGGCCGAGCGGCAGTTCGGGCACATCGGTCCGGGCGGGTGGCGCAACTCACCGCAGTCCGCGCAACTCTGGACGCGCAGTTCGCCGTCGCGCACGCCCTCCCAGAAGAACGCGGTGTCCCTGTTGACGGCCGGCCGCAGCGGGTACGGCTCCCGCGCGCGGGCGGCGGGCGCCTTCGGCCGGAACTTCAGCACCCGGAAGAGCATCTCGGCGACCGGCCGGTCGTCGTCGCCGTACCAGGTGACGTTCCAGGTGGCGAAGAAGCCGTCGCCCAGGGCGGTGCGTTTCGGCCCGGCGAGTGAGGTGAAGCGGGTGGCGGGGGTCAGCAGCTCGCCGATCCTGACGTACCGGTGGTAGGTCTGCTCGCAGTTGGTGGCCACGACCCCGGTGTAGCCGCCGGCGTCGAGCGCGGCCATCAGATCGTCCACCGGCGAGCGGTCCTTCCCCCGCTCCCCCGGGCCCTGCATGGTCCACACCTGGGCCATCGCGGGCGGCGCGACACCCTCGTCGAGGTAGCGCGGGTTGGCGTCGCCCATGGCCGCCAGCCAGTGCCGGATCATGGGGGCGTTCACCGGGTCGGCGGCCGGGGTGCCGCGCAGCTCGCCCATGGCCACCTGCTTGGCGGCCAGCTCGTGCAGCTCCTCGTCGGTCATCGTGGCGTCGGTCATCGCGGCGTCGGTCATCGCGGCGGCCTCGGCAGGCTCAGGCCGAGCATCGCGATCAGCTCCCGCTGCACCTCGTTGACCCCGCCGCCGAACGTGAGCACCACCGCCCCCTTGACGCCGTGGTCCATGCGCTCGGCCAGCTCGGCCGTCTCCGGGTCGGCCGGGTCGCCGTACCTGGCCAGGATGTCGCAGACGACCCGGCCGATCTCCTGCATGCGCTCGGAGCCGTAGATCTTGGTGGCCGAGGCGTCGGGCGCGCCCAGCCAGCCGAGGTCCATGTTCGCCGCCACCTGCCAGTTGAGCAGCTCGTTCGTACGGAAGGCCGCCCGCACGCGGGCGAGCGCCCGCCGGACGTCCGGGTTGTCCGTCAGCCCGGTATGCCTGGCCCAGGCGAGGAAGCGGTCGTAGGTCTGGCCGAGGTTCCCGGCGGGGCCGAGGGTGACCCGTTCGTGGTTGAGCTGGTTGACGATCAGGTCCCAGCCGCGATCGACCTCGCCGACGACCATGTTCACCGGCACGCGCACGTCGGAGTAGTAGGTGGAGTTCGTGTGGTGGCGGCCGTCCATGGTGACGATCGGGGTCCAGGAGTAGCCGGGGTCGTCGGTGGAGGCGATCATCATGGTGATGCCCTTGTGCTTCTTGGCCTCGGGGTTCGTCCGGGCCGCCAGCCAGATGTACTGGGCGTAGTGCGCGCCGCTGGTGAAGATCTTCTGGCCGTTGACGACGTAGTGGTCGCCGTCGAGCACCGCCGTGGTGCGCAGGGAGGCCAGGTCGGTGCCGGCCTCGGGCTCGCTGTAGCCGATCGCGAAGTGGCACTCCCCGGCCAGGATGCGCGGCAGGAACAGCTCCTTCTGCTCCTGGGTGCCGTACTGCATGAGCGTCGGGCCCACCGTCTGCACGGTGATGATCGGGTACGGCACACCCGCGCGGGCGATCTCGTTGGCGAAGATCTGCTGCTCCAAGGGGCCGTAGCCGCCTCCGCCGTACTCCTTGGGCCAGCCCAGCCCGAGCTTGCCGTCGCGGCCGAGCCGGCGGCAGTGCTCCATGTACACCTCGCCGAACGGGTCGTCGGCGATCTTGGCGCGGTCCTCGGCGGTGAGACAGTCGCGGAAGTACGCCCGCAGCTCGTCGCGGAGCGCGCGCTGCTCGCGGGTCAGGTCGATCAGCATCAGGCGAGGGCTCCGATCAGGTCGAGCTGGGCGTCGGCGCCGCCGAGCAGGTGGGACAGGTGCTTGGCCTGCGCGAAGTAGCGGTGCAGCGGGTAGGTGACGTCGAGGCCGAGGCCGCCGTGCAGATGCTGGCAGGTGTAGAGGGCCTTGACGGCCTCGCACACGTGGAACGCGGCCAGCGCCACGTCCTCGTCGGCGGGCAGTCCCTCGGCCAGCCGCCACGCCGCCGACCACATGGCCACGTCGAGAGCCCGGCCCGCGATGTAGACGTCGGCGATCTGCATGGTCACGGCCTGGAACTCGGCCAGCGCGCGGCCGAATTGCCGTCTCGTCCTGATGTAGGAGGTGGTGAGGTCGAGCGCCCCGGCCAGGACGCCGCTCGCCTGCGCGGCGACGGCCACGGTGAAGATCAGCCCGGCGTCGGCGGCGGCCTCCGGCCCGCCCACCCGCTCGGCCGGCGTGCCGTCCAGGACGATCGTGCCGGCCGGCTCGCCGGTCGAGGTGAACTCGTGGCTCACGGGCGGCGACGACACCAGGAACAGCCCCTCGTCCGCCGTGACCAGCACATCGTCGGCCGGGTACGGCACCGAGACCTTGCGTCCCGTCAGCGACCAGCCGTCCCCGTCGGGCCGGGCGGCCGTCGCCGGCGGATCGGCGGGGGCCCGGCCTGGCTCGCGGCGCGCGAGGGTGGCCCGCGTGACGCGCCGCCACTGGCCGGGGTTGCCGTGGCGGGCGAGGGCCAGCGTGCTCACCAGCACCGGCAGCGCCGGTACGGCCGCCGCCCGCGCCCCGGTCTCGCGCAGCACCACGGCCATCTCGACGGGCCCCAGCCCGGCGCCGCCCGCCTCCTCCGGCACGCACACGCCCATGAGCCCGGCCTGCCACAACCCGGCGTCGGCCGCTCCACCGGCGCCCGCCTCCTCCCTGGTCAGAACCTCGGCGGTCAGTTTCTTCAGGTCCTGCTGGGTTTCGTCCAGATTGAAATCCATCAGCTCTCCAAGAGGTGGTGCCTGCCGTGCCGAACGAACTCCTCCTCGATCGCCTTGACGTCCACGCCGGTCAGGGGGCGAAACCCGGTCGGGGAACGCCACCAGACGGGGTCGCCGGTCCGCCACGCCTCCTTGACCAGGATGCGCTTGATGACCTTGTGCGAGGGAGTAAGCGGAAATTCCCGAGAAATCCGGATATAGCGGGGTAACGACTTGATCCCCAGGTCGGTGCGCCCGGCCAGGAACGCCGTGAACGCCTCGGCGTCGAACGCCCCCTCCATGATCAGCGCCGCCATGACCTGGTCACCGGCCGCCGCGTCCGGCACCGGGTAGACCGCCGCCTCGACCACGCCTCCGAACTCCCGCAGGGCTGCCTCAACGGGGGCCACGGCCAGGTTCTCGCCGTCCACGCGCAGGCGTTCGGTGCCGCGTCCGGCGAAGAAGACGTGGCCGCCGGGGTCGGCGTAGGCCAGGTCGCCGGACCAGAACGCGCCGTCCCTGATCCGTTCGGCGTCGGCGTCCGGGTCGTTGTAATAGCCCTCGAACAGGCCGGGGCCGGAGGTGTTGACCAGCTCGCCGACGGCCTCGTCCGGGTTGAGCAGGCGGCCGTCCTCGATGCGCGCGGGCGGGCAGGCGTGCCCGGTCAGAGGGTCGAGGATCCGTACGCCTTCGCCCAGCCGGCCGAGGCTGCCGGGCGGGCCGCCGGGGTCGGGGGTGAAGGAGATGGCCGTCTCGGTGGAGCCGAAGGCGTCGATCACCCGGCAGCCGAACCGCTCGCCGAACCGCCTGGTCGCGACCGCGCTGCCCTCGTTGCCGAAAGCGATCCGCAGGGGGTTGTCGGCGTCGTCCGGGCGTTCGGGGGTGGCCAGGACGTAGGAGAGCGCCTTGCCGACGTAGTGCAGGTACGTGCAGCCGTGCCGCCGTACGTCCGGCAGCAGGCCCGAGGCCGAGAACCGCCTGCGTACGGCCAGCGCCGCCCCTGAGGCCACGGCCGGGGCGTAGGCGGCCATCAGGGCTCCGGAGTGGAACAGCGGCATCGAGCAGTAGACGACGTCCTCGGGCGTGAGCAGCGCCGCCAGGCTCAGCCCCGGCAGGGCGAGCTTGCGCTGCGTGATCCGTACGGCCCGGGGCCGGCCGGAGGTGCCCGAGGTGAAGATCAGCATCACCAGGTCGCCGGGAGCGGACGGTGCCGGCCGCCCCTCGCCGTCGGCCGGCACCGTGGACAGCGCCATGCTCTCCAGGCCCAGCGCCTCGGCGACCGGACGGGCGACGTCCGCGAAGGGGGCGTCCCAGAGCAGGAGGTCCACGTCGGTGGCGCGGGCGTCGCGGATCAGCTCGTCGATCGAACGGGTCGGGTTCAGCGCGACCAGCACGTGCCCGCCGAGCGCCGCCCCGCCGAGCAGGAACAGCATCTCCGGGACGTTCTCCCCCAGCACGCCCACGTGCAGGCCGGTCCCGCGCCCGCTCAGCCAGGCCCCGGCGGCCCGGCAGCGGGCGACGTGCTCGCGCCACGACCACACCGCGCCCTCGAACATCAGCCCAGGTCGGTCGTCCTGCGCCCGGTCGAGGAGCAGGGCCGCCAGCGTCTGCGCGATCATCGAGCCTCCAGCAAGCGCTAGGTAAGCCGAATGGCAAACTAGAACAGATTCTAATATCTGTCCAGTACCGGCCTTCTTTGATATGTGGGGACATAGTCCTGTAACGCCTTAGACATGGGCCGATACGGCGTGTTTGTGACTCGCGGGTAACAAGCCGGGTTATCGAGAAATCAGATAACGTGTTCTTATGCGTACCTCGCCCGGGTCATTCTCCGCGCCCCCCAGCGACACCGAGGGGGCCACTGAGGGCCGCGCCGCGCCGGGCGGACGCAGTGTCCGCACCCGCAGCCAGCACCAACGCCGCAAGCGCATCGTCCAGGCCGCCGCCGCGCTGGCCTCGCGCGGCGGCGTCGAGGCCATGCAGATGCGCACGGTCGCCGAGCGCGCCGGCGTGGCGCTGGGGACGCTCTACCGCTACTTCCCGTCCAAGATGGACCTGGTCGTGGCCGTCGTGGGCGAGGAGATCGACCTGCTGGAGAGCAGCATCGAGCGCCGCCCGCCGGGGGCCTCGACGCCCGCCAGCAGGGCCGTCGACGTGCTGATGAGGGCGACCCGGGGGCTCATGCGCGAGCCCGAGCTGGCCGACGCGCTGATCCGGTCGTTGATCATGGCCGAGGTCCAGACGCCGTTCGGCGACCGCATGACAGGGCTGCTGCTGCGCGTGTCGGCCGACGGGCTGACGGTCGACCAGGCCGGCGAGGAGCAGCTCGACCTCGCGGGCTCGCTGGCCAGCGTGTGGGTGCAGGAGCTGCTGGAGATGTTGCGCGGGCGGCGCACGTACGACCAGATTCAGCGGCGCATCGAGACCGCCGCGAACCGCCTTCTAGCCGACATCTAGCACCTTCCCGACATATCCGTCACGCCCCAAAACGAGCCGGGCCGCCGCCGAAACCCGGTGTTTTGTCAGTGGCGATGGCTATACAGGGGGCATGAGCGAGAAGCCGACGAACGAGGACTTCCTCCGGCTGGCCGATCCGATGCGGCGCGAGCTGCTCGCGCACTGCTACCGGATGCTGGGGTCGGTGCACGACGCCGAGGACCTCGTGCAGGAGACGTATCTGCGGGCGTGGCGGGGCTTCGAGGGGTTCGAGGGGCGATCGTCGTTGCGCACGTGGCTCTACCGCATCGCCACCACCGCCTGCCTGACCGCGCTCGACAGCCGGGGCAGGCGGCCCCTGCCGACCGGCCTCGGCGCCCCCAGCACCGAGGCGAGCGCGCCGCTGGTCCAGGACGGCGAGGTGCCCTGGCTGGAGCCGGTGCCCGACACGCTGGCCGGGGTCGAGGCGGGCGGCGACCCGGCCTCGATCGTGACCTCGCGCGAGAGCGTCCGGCTCGCGCTCGTCGCCGCGCTGCAACACCTGCCGCCCCGGCAGCGCGCGGTGCTGATCCTGCGCGACGTGCTCAAGTGGCGGGCGGCCGAGGTCGCCGAGGCGGTCGGCGTCTCCACGGCGGCCGTCAACAGCATCCTCCAGCGGGCCCGCGCCCAGCTCAGCGAGGTGTCGCCGAGTCTCGACGACCCGGTCGAGCCGCTGTCGGCCGAGCAGCGCCACCAGCTCGACCGCTACGTCGCCGCCTTCGAGAACTACGACGTCGACGAGCTGGTCTCGCTGTTCACCAAGGACGCGATCTGGGAGATGCCGCCCTACGTGGGCTGGTACGAAGGCCCCGACGCGATCGGCGAGCTCATCTCCACGCAGTGCCCTGCCAGCCGGGCGGGCGACCTCAAGCTGTTCCCGGTCGCCGCCAACGGCCAGCCCGCGTTCGCGGTCTACTTCCGCGAGGACGACGTCTACCGCCGCTTCGCGATCATGGTGCTGGCGCTGCGCGAAGAGGGCATCAGTCACGTCGCCATGTTCTTCGACCTGCAGCTTTTCGACACGTTCGGGCTGCGTGGCGAGTTCCCCGCCGGAAGCGAGGCTTCCGCGACAAAGTAGAACGCGTTACAGTCGCGGCCAGAGCAACGTTCTGGAGGCGACTGTGGGCACACCTGTGATCGTCGAGGCCGTTCGCACGCCCATCGGCAGGCGGGGCGGATGGTTGTCGGAGCTCAAGCCGCAGCAGGTGCTGGCCGCGGCGCTCAACGGGCTGGTCGAGCGGGCGGGCCTCGATCCGGCCGCCGTCGGCCAGGTGTTCGCCGGATGCGTCACCCAGGCGGGCGAGCAGGGCGGCCACGTCGGACGCCACTCCTGGCTCTACGCCGGCCTCCCGTACCAGACGGGGGTCACCACGCTCGACGCCCAGTGCGGCTCCTCCCAGCAGGCCGTGCACCTGGCGGCGGCGATGATCAGGGCGGGCGTCATCGAGGCGGGCATCGGGTGCGGCGTCGAGGTCATGAGCAGGACGCCGCTCGGCAGCAACGTACGTCCCGCCAAGCCGCGTCCCGACGACTGGAACATCGACCTGCCCGACCAGTTCACCGCGGCCGAACGCATCGCGCGGCGGCGCGGGCTGACCAGGGAGCGGCTCGACTGGTTCGGCGCCCGGTCGCAGCGCCTGGCGGCCAAGGCGTGGGCCGACGGGCGGTTCGACCGGGAGATCGTGCCCGTCGGATCCGTACGCAGGGACCAGGGTTTACGCGAGACCACGGTCGAGAGCCTGGCCGGGCTCAAGCCGGTCGCCGAAGGGGCCATGCACACGGCCGGGACGTCCTCGCAGATCTCCGACGGCGCGGCCGCCGTGCTGGTGATGAGCGAGCAGGAGGCCCACCGGCGCGGGCTGCGGCCGAGGGCGCGCATCCTCGCCCAGGCGCTCATCGGGGCCGAGCCGTACTATCACCTCGACGGTCCCGTGGAGGCGACCGCGAAGGTGCTGACGGCGGCCGGGATGACCATGGGCGACATCGACAGGTTCGAGGTGAACGAGGCGTTCGCGTCCGTGGTGCTCTCGTGGGCCGGCGTGCACGAGCCCGACCTCGACCGGGTCAACGTCAACGGCGGGGCCATCGCGCTCGGCCATCCCGTCGGGGCCACCGGCGCCCGGCTCATCACCACCGCCCTGCACGAGCTCGAACGCTCCGACGGCGCCACCGCGCTGGTCACGATGTGCGCGGGCGGCGCCCTGGCCACGGCGACGATCCTCGAACGCGTCGCCTGACCTACCATTCAACGCACGTGCTCGATCGGGGGACCCGGTGGCGAAGACCAGGCGCAGGCCGTACTCGGAGCAGCGGCCGCAGGATCTCGGCGGCGGGGTGTGGAGCGTGCCGGTGCCCATCCCCGGCAACCCTCTCGGATACACGCTCGTCTACGCGGTCGATTCGCCGCGCGGGCCGGTGCTGGTGGACGCCGGCTGGAACCACCCCGACGCCTGGGAGGCGCTGAGCGGCGGGCTGGCCGCGCTCGGGCTCGACGTCGCGGCCGTGCGCGGGGTGGTCGTCACCCACTTCCATCCCGACCACGCCGGGCTGGCCGGCCAGGTCAAGGAGGCGTCCGGGGCCTGGATCGCCATGCACGAGGAGGACGCCGCGCTGGTCCGGCTCATGCACCGGTTCGCCGCGGAGGAACACGCGAGCTTCCAGTCCGACATGCTCAGGCGGGCCGGCGCCGATCCCGGCGAGGTAGGCGAGGCGATGGGCACCCGGCCGGACCCGCCCGCGCTGCCCGACCGCGAGCTGCGGGACGGCGACCTGGTCGACCTGCCCGGCCGCAAGCTGCGGGCCGTGCACACCCCCGGCCACACGCCGGGGCACATCTGCCTGCACCTGGAGGACGCCGACCGGCTGTTCACCGGCGACCACGTCCTTCCCGACATCACCCCGCACATCGGGATCTACCCGTACGACCGGGACGACGTCGATCCGCTGGGCGACTTCCTGGACTCCCTCAACCGGGTCGGCGAGCTGGGCCTCCTCGACGCTTTGCCAGCACATGAGTGGATATTTCATGATGTTGCCGCGCGCGCCGCCGAGATCCGCCACCATCACGAGGAGAAGCTGATCCGGTTGCGCACCCTCATGGCCGAGCGGTCGCGACCGCTGACCATCTGGGAGGTCGCCGCGATGATGACCTGGAACCGGCCATGGGACGACCTGGCCCCCGTGCTGAGAAGCATGGCGGCCGGCGAGGCCGCGGCCCATCTGCGCACCCTGGAGACCAGGGGCCTGATCCGCCGCGTCCCTGAGGTCGATCCCGTACGCTTCCAGGCTCTAGACTCCTAGACATCCGATGTCTAGGGAGAAAAGCGTGGCGGTTACCGACGCGGCCATCGACAAGATCAAGCAGATGATCCTCTCCGGCGAGCTGACTCCGGGCGATCGCCTGCCGAAGGAGGCCGACCTCGCCGAACGGCTCGGCCTGTCGCGCAACTCACTGCGCGAGGCCGTGCGCGCGCTCGCCCTGATCAACGTGCTCGACGTACGCCAGGGCGACGGCACGTACGTCACCAGCCTGGAGCCGCGCCTGCTGCTCGACACCATGTCGTTCGTGCTCGACCTGCACCGCGACGACACGGTGATCCAGTTCTTCGAGGTCCGGCGCATCCTTGAGCCGGCCGCGACCGCCATGGCCGCCGAGCTGATGGGCGACGACGAGATCGCCGAACTGCGGGTGATCCTCGACTCCCTGCCCGCCGAGCCGACGATCGAGGAGCTGGTCGCCAACGACCTGGAGTTCCATCAGCGCATCGCGCGGGGGTCGGGCAACAGCGTGCTCTGCTCGTTCATCGAGAGCCTGTCAGGTCCGACCACTCGGGCCCGGGTGTGGCGCGGCCTCACCCAGGGAGGCGCGCTGGAGAAGACCCGCGAGCAGCACACCGCGATCTACGAGGCCATCGCCGCCCGCCAGCCGGACGTGGCGCGTTCCTGGGCCACCGTGCACGTCGCGGGCGTGGAGGCGTGGTTGCGCAAAGCCCTCGACTGATCGGCGCGCTCTGCCCGGGTAGTAACCCGGTCGTGGCCGACAAACTGGAGCGATACCGCAAGAAACGCGACCCCAGCCGGACCCCCGAGCCCGTCCCCGAGACTCCCGCCGAGGATCGGGGCGGGGCGGCGTTCGTCATCCAGGAGCACCACGCCCGGTCCCTGCACTGGGACCTGCGGCTGGAACGCGACGGCGTCCTGGCGTCCTGGGCGGTCCCCAAGGGCCTGCCCGCCGACCCCGGCACCAACCACCTGGCCGTGCACACCGAGGATCACCCGATGGAGTACCTCACCTTCCACGGCGAGATCCCCAAGGGCGAGTACGGCGGCGGCACCATGACCGTCTGGGACACCGGCACGTACGAGACCGAGAAGTGGTCCGACCGCGAGGTCAAGTTCGTCCTGCACGGCAGGCGGGCCTCCGGCCGGTTCGTGTTGTTCCGGACGCGGGGCGAGAACTGGATGATCCACCGCATGGACGCCCCCGTCCGCGACCCGTTCCCGGACGTGCGGCCCATGCTCCCGGCCGAACGCGCCCGGCCGCCCAAGGACGCCGCCGCCTACGCCTTCGAGTTCGCCTGGGGCGGACGCCGGCTGCTGGTCGCCGTCGACGGCGGGCGTACGACGGCCGCGCGCGAGCATCCCTGGCTGCGCCCGCTGGCCGAGTCGTTCGGCAGCCGTACGGCGGTGCTGGACGGCGAGGTGGTGACGCTGGGCGGGGCCGAGATCCTGGTCTGCTACGACCTGCTGTACGACGAGGGCCGCTCGCTGGTGGACGAGCCGTTCACCGGCCGGCGGGCCGCCCTGGAGGCGCTGGAGCTGGCCGGGACCCGCTGGCAGACCGCGCCGTCGTGGCCCGGCGAGGCCGGCCCGGTCCGGCGGGCCGCCCGCGAGCAGGGCCTGCCCGGCGTGGTCGCCAAACGCCTGGACTCCCGCTACGAGCCCGGAACGTCCAGGTCCTGGCTGTTCATCCCCTCCTGAGCGCCGACCCGGCCGCCGCTCAGGTCAGCAGGCCCTCGGCCGTCAACTCCAGCCACAACTCCTCCGGGACCGGACGGGACCACAGGTCCGCGTTCGCCAGGACCTCCTCCGGCGCGCGGGCGCCCAGGACGATCGAGGCGACCGCCGGATGGCGCAGCGGGAACGCCATGGCCGCCTGCGGCAGCGAGACGCCGTGGCGCTCGCAGACCTTGGCGATCCTGACGGCCCGGTCGAGCAGCGGCGCCGGCGCGGGCGCGTAGTCGTAGGTGCCCGACGGGGTCGAGGTGGCCAGGACGCCGCTGTTGAACACGCCCGCGGCCAGCACCTTGACGCCGCGCCGCGCGCACTCCTCCAGCAACGGCAGGCCCGACTGGTCGAGCAGCGTGTAGCGGCCGGCGAGCATGACGACGTCGATCCCGGTCTCCTGGACGAAGCGCAGCGGCGCCCGCCACTGGTTCATGCCGACGCCGATCGCCCGTACCACGCCCTGCTCCCGCAGCTCGGCCAGCGCCGGGTACGCCTCGGCGATCGCCTGGTCAAGATGGTCGTCGGGGTCGTGGATGAGCGCGATGTCGATGCCCGGCACGCCGAGCCGGGCGAGGGAGTCCTCCAGGGAGTCGCGTACGCCGTCGGCCGAGAAGTCCCATTCGCGGCCCAGCCCGACGGGGACGTCGAACATCTCGTCGTCCTCGCGGACCTGCGAGGGCACCACCAGCCGGCCCACCTTCGTGGACAGGACGTAACCCGACCGCCCGGCGAGCGCGGCGCCCAGGCGGCGTTCGGACAACCCCAGGCCGTAGTGCGGCGCGGTGTCGTACAGGCGCACGCCGGCGTCCCAGGCCGCGTCGACGGTGGCGCGCGCCTGCTCGCCGGAGATCGCCTGGTAGAGGTTGCCGATCGGGGCGCCGCCGAAGCCGACGCGGGGCAACTCGATCACGTCATCTCCCAGACTCGCCTCAAGCCGCCCGACGACTTGTCGAAGTCGCCGTCGAGCAGGCGGTTCATCTGCCGCTGCCATGCCTGGTCGGCGGGGTCGTCCTTGAGCGCGGCCTGCAGGGCGGCGTAGTCCTCGACCTCCACGAAGTGGAACAGGTCCAGGCCGTCGCGGAAGATGCGCCACGAGCGCACCCCGTTGGCGCGCATGGCCGACTCGAGAGCCGGCGGGATCGTGGCGTGCTCCCTGTCGTAGGTCTCCTCGCACCCGGGCCTGAGCCTGGTGTGGAGGGCGAGGCGTTCCATCAGTCCTGCGCCTTTCCGCCGGCGATCCTGCTGATGATCAGGGCGATGAGAATGATGCCACCGTAGATGACCGGTTGCCAGAACCCGGAGACCCCGATGAGGGTGAGGATGTTCTGGACCAGGCCGATCACCAGCACACCGGTCAGGGCGCCGAGTACGGTGCCCTTGCCGCCGTCCATGCTGACGCCGCCGATGACGGCCGCGGCGAACACCATGAAGATCCAGCCGTCGCCCATCTCGTTGCCGATCGCGCCGAGGCGGCCGGTCTCCAGGATGCCCGCCACCGCGGCGAGGATCCCGCCGAGGACGAACACGCCGAACAGCACGCGGTCCACCCGGATCCCGGCGGCGCGGGCGGCGTCGGCGTTGCCGCCGATGGCGTACAGGGAGCGGCCGAGCCTGAGGTAGCTCAGGCCGAAGATGCCGGCGGCGAACAGCAGCGCGGCGATCCAGATGGCGGCGGGCAGGCCGAGCCAGGTGGCGCTGCCGAGGTAGAGCATCGAGTCGGGGAGCTGGAACAGCGTCTTACCCTGGGTGAGCCCCTGCTGGAGGCCGTCCACGATGATCAGCATGGCCAGCGTGACGATGAACGCCGACAGCTGGAACCTGATGATCAGGAATCCGTTGAACGCGCCGATGGCCGCGCCCACGAGCAGGGCCAGCGGGATCACCAGCCATCCGGGCAGCCCGAGGCCGAACCCGCCCGCCGAGGCCGGGACGACCAGCATCACGGCGATGCCGGGCGCGGTGCCGACCGTCGACTCCAGCGACAGGTCGAACTTCCCGGCGATCAGGATCATCGCCTCGGCCAGCACGAGCAGCGAGATCGCCGCCTGCTGCTGCAGGACGTTGGTCAGGTTGCCCGCCGTCAGGAAGGTCGGGTCCAGGAACGCGCCCACGACGAGCAGCAGCACGATCACCGGAACCAGGGTCAGGTCGCGGAACCTGGCCAGCCGCACCCGGGGGGCCGGCGCAGTCAATGTGGTCACTCTTGTATGCCTTCCATCACGGCCACGAGCTCGTGGTCGGTCCAGCCACGCGGCACGTCCTTGACGACCTTGCCGTGGAACATCACCAGCACCCTGTCGCAGATGCGCAGGTCGTCCAGTTCGTCGGAGACCACCACGGCCCCCGCGCCCCGCTCGACCGCGTCCTCGACCGCGCCGAGCAGGGCCTGCTTGGCCTTGACGTCCACGCCCGCGGTCGGGTTGATCACGACGAGCGCCTTCGGGTCGTCGACGAGCGCCCGCGCGAACACGACCTTCTGCGCGTTCCCGCCCGACAGGTCGCCGACGGGCTGGTCGGGCCCCTCGGTCTTGATGTCCAGGCTCTCGATCATCTGTACGGCCCGCTCCCGGCGCCTGGCGGGCGAGACGATGCCGAAACTGCCCAGTTTGTGGGCGATCGGGATGGTCGCGTTCTCCCCCACCGACAGCAGCGGCACGAAGCCCTCGTGGTGCCGGTCCTCCGGCACGAACCCGAGCCCGGCCCGCATCGCGGCGGGCACGTCGCCCGGCCTGACGCGGGTGCCGTCGATCGTGACCGTGCCCGCGTCGGGCCTGCGCAGCCCGACCAGGGTCTCGGCCAGGCCGACCTTGCCGCTGCTCGCCGAGCCCGCCAGGCCCACGACCTCGCCCGCTCTGACCGAGATGTCCACATCGTGGTAGCGGCCGGCCAGCGACAGGCCCGCGCCGGACAACACGACCGCCTCGCCCGGCGTACGCCGCCTGGCCTCGTAGGCGGCCGTGGCCTCGCCGGTCATCGCGGCGACCAGCTCGTCGTGCGCGAACCCGGCCACCGGCCGGGTCACGATGTGCCGGGCGTCGCGGAAGACCGTGACGCTCTGGCAGATCTCGTACACCTCGTCCAGGTGGTGGGAGATGTACATCATCGTGACGCCCTGCTCGCGCAGCGAGCGCATACGGGTGAACAACCGCTCGATGGCCGGGCCGTCGAGCCTGGCGGTGGGCTCGTCGAGGATGATGAAACGCGCGCCGAACGACAACGCCCTCGCGATCTCCACGAGCTGCCGCTGCTCGACGCTCAGCTCGCCGGCCAGCGCCCGCGGATCGACGTCCACCTCGTACGTGTCCAGCAGCTCGCGCGCCCTGGCCCGCAGCGCCCGCCAGTTGATCATCCGGCCGCGCTCGGTCTGGCGGTTGACGAACAGGTTCTCGGCGACCGTCAGCGCCGGGATGATCGTGGACTTCTGGTACACACAGGCGACACGCTGCCGCCAGGCGTCGCGGTCGGCGAGGGCGGGCGCCGTCTCTCCCGAGAACAGCACCTCGCCCTCGTCGGGCCGCTGGAGCCCGGTGAGGATCGACACGAGGGTGGACTTCCCCGCGCCGTTCCTGCCGACGAGGGCGTGGGTGTGGCCCTCGGCGATGGCGATCTCCGCGCCGTTCAGCGCGGTGGTCGGGCCGAAACGCTTGACGACACTTCGGGCTTCAACGTGATATTTCATCACTTGACCTGGTTACCCCAGAGGTTCTGGTCGTCCACGTTGTCCTTCGTCACCAGCGGCGCCGGGAGCTGGTCCTCGAAGCCGTTGGGCAGCTGGATGATGTTGCTGCCATGGTCCGTCGGGCCCGCCTGGAACGTCTTGCCGTCCACCGCCGCCTTGGCGTAGAAGATCGCGTACCGGGCGTACAGGTCGGCCGGCTGCGACACCGTGGCGTCGATGTTGCCCTTGCGGATCTCCTCGAACTCCTGCGGGATGCCGTCGTTGGAGACCACGAAGACGTGCTTGGGGTCGGCGGGCGGGACCAGCAGGTTCTTCTGCTTGAGCACCTGAAGCGTCGGGGCCAGGTGCACGCCGCCCGCGTGCAGGTAGATGCCCTTGATGTCCGGGTTCTGCTCCAGGCGGGTCTGGAGCATGGACGCCGCCTTGCTGCCCTCCCACTCGGTCGGCTCGCTGAACACCGTGATGCCGGGGAACTTCGTCTTCATGCACTCGGTGAACGCCTCGGACCTGTCACGGCCGTTGATCGAGCTGAGCGCGCCCTCAAGCTGCACGACCTTGCCCTTGCCGCCGAGCTTCTCGCCGAGGAACTCGCACGCCTTGGTCCCGTACGCGCGGTTGTCGGCGCGGACGACCATGTAGACCTTGCCCTTGTCGGGGCGGGTGTCCACGGTCACGACGGGGATCTTCTTGTTCTCCAGCTGCTGGAGCGTGTTGGCGATGGCGCCGGTGTCCTGGGGGGCCATGACGATCGCCTTGGCGCCCTGGCCGACCAGCGCCTGCACGTTGTTGACCAGCTTGGAGACGTCGTTCTGGGAGTTGGTGGCGGGCATGAGGTCGACCTTGAGCTCGGTCGCCATCTGCGGGACGTACTTGATGTAGGAGTTCCAGAAGTCGGAGTCGGCGCGCGGGTGGTCGATGCCGACCTTGCCGCTGCCTCCCCCTTCCGCCGCGGAGCCACTCGTACCGCTGGAGCCGTTGGAGCCGCACGCGGCGACGACCGCCAGCAGGGCCGCGCTCGCGACCACCGGACCGATCTTCATGGGGGGTTACCTTCCTCTAATTGGTTGGCCGGAGCCGCAGCCCCTGCATGCCGCCGTCGACCGCGAGCGCGGTGCCGGTGGTCGCGGCGGACTCGGGGCCCGCCAGGTAGGCGATCGCCGCGGCGACCTCCTCGGCGCTGACCAGGCGGCCCATGGGCTGCCGGGCGTTCAGCGCCGCGCGTTCGGCTTGGGGGTCGTCGGCCGCGTCGAGCAGCCGCCCCACCCACGGGGTGTCGGCGGTGCCCGGGTTGACGCAGTTGACGCGGATGCCCTCGCGTACGTGGTCGGCGGCCATGGCGAGGGTCAGCGACAACACCGCGCCCTTGGTCGCACTGTAGAGCGCCCGGTTCGGCAGCCCGGCGGTGGCCGCGATCGAGCAGGTGTTGACGATGGCCGCGTGCTCCGACCCGCGCAGGTACGGCAGCGCCGCCCGGCTCACCCGGACCATGCCGAGCACGTTGACGTCGAAGACCTTCCGCCACTCCTCGTCCGGGTTGTCCTCGACCGTGCCCTGGGCGCCGATGCCCGCGTTGTTGATCACGATGTCGATGCCGCCGAGGCGTTCCGCCGCCTCGGTCACCGCCGCGCGTACGGACCCGTCGTCCGACACGTCCGCCTTGATCCCGATGAAGGGGTCGCCGGGTGGGTTGAGGTCGAGGCAGGCGACCTTCATGCCGCGCTGCGCGAGCAGGGTGGCGGTGGCCAGGCCGATGCCGGAACCGCCGCCGGTCACAATGGCTTTGAGCGTCATGCCGTGGTCCTCCAGATCTCGCCGCCGGGGAAGGTGTGGGCGGCGATCGACGCCGCGTGCATCTCGGCGCTGAAGCCGGGTGCCATGGGAGCGGTGTAGCGGCCGTTGTCGATGACGACCGGGTGCACGAAGTGCTCGTGGAGGTGGTCGACGTACTCGATCACGCGGCCGTCCATCGTGCCGGTGACCGCCACGTAGTCGAACATCGACAGGTGTTGCACCAGCTCGCACAGCCCGACGCCGCCCGCGTGCGGGCAGACCGGCACGCCGAACTTGGCCGCGAGCAGCAGGATCGCCAGGTTCTCGTTGACCCCGCCGACCCTGGCCGCGTCGATCTGCAGGTAGGAGATCGCGCCGGCCTGGAGAAGCTGCTTGAAGACGATGCGGTTCTGGACGTGCTCGCCGGTGGCGACCGGGACCGGCCTGATGCCCTCGGCGATGGCGGCGTGGCCGAGCACGTCGTCGGGGCTGGTCGGCTCCTCCACCCAATGCGGCTGGTACGGGCTCAGCGCGCTGACCCACTCGATGGCCGAGGCGACGTCCCAGCGCTGGTTGGCGTCGATCGCGATCGGGTAGTCGGGGCCGCAGACCTCGCGGGCCACGCGGAAGCGGCGCAGGTCGTCTTCAAGGTCGGCGCCGACCTTGAGCTTGATCTGGCCGAACCCCTGGTCGAGAGCCTCCTTGCAGAGGCGTCGCAGCTTGTCGTCGTCGTAGCCGAGCCAGCCGGGAGAGGTGGTGTAGGCGGGGTAGCCGGTCTCGATCAGCCGCTGGATCCGCTCTTCCTTCCCCTCTTCCGCATTTTTCAGGATCTGGAGGGCTTCGTCCTGGGTGAGCGCGTCGCTCAGGTAGCGGAAGTCGATGAGCCCGACGATCTCCTCCGGGGACATCTCGGACAACAACCGCCAGACCGGCTTGCCCGCCCGCCTGGCCTTCAGGTCCCACAGGGCGTTGACCACGGCGGAGATCGCCATGTGCATGACGCCCTTCTCCGGCCCCAGCCACCGCAGCTGCGAGTCGCCGACCATCTCCTTGTAGAGCGCGCCCAGGTCCTCGACGTCCCGGCCGATCACGTACGACTCCAGCGCCCTGATCGCCCCGGTCTGTACGTCGTTGCCGCGCCCGATCGTGAACGCGAACCCGTGCCCCTCGACCCCGTCGTCGGTCTTCAGCACCACATAGGCCGCGGAGTAGTCGGGATCCGGATTCATCGCATCCGACCCGTCCAGGTCCCGCGACGTCGGGAAGCGCACGTCGTGCGTCTCCAGCGCGACGATCCTGTACGACATCAGGCCTGCCCCACCGTCTGCCGCTGGCGGCCGAGCCCGTCGACCTCCAGCTCCATCACATCCCCCGCACGCAGGTACGGCTGACCGGGAATGCCCATCGCGACCCCGGCGGGAGTGCCGGTGTTGATCACGTCACCGGGTTCGAGCACCATGAACCGGCTCAGGTACCGCACGATCTCGGCCACGTCGAAGATCATTTCCTTGGTGTCGCCGTTCTGGCGCAGCTCGCCGTTCACCCAGAGGCGCAACCCCAGGCTCTGCGGGTCGCCGGCCTCGTCCGCCGTCACCAGCCACGGGCCCAGCGGGTTGAACGTCTCGCACGACTTGCCCTTGTCCCACTGGCCGCCGCGTTCGAACTGGAACTCGCGCTCCGACACGTCGTTGGAGATCGCGTACCCGGCGATCACGTCGAGGGCCTCCTCCCGGCTGTCGAGGTAGCGGGCCCGCTTGCCGATCACGACCGCCAGCTCCACCTCCCAGTCGGTCTTCACGCTGTCGCGCGGCACCAGCACCTCGTCGTACGGGCCGATCACCGTGTTGGCGGCCTTCATGAACACCACGGGCTCGGCGGGCGGCTCCGCGCCGGACTCGGCGGCGTGGTCGCGGTAGTTCAGCCCGATGCAGACCACCTTGCCCGGCCGAGCGATCGGCGCGCCGATCCGCAGCCCGGCGGCGTCGACGACAGGCAGGTCGCCGCGCTCCAGCGCGTCACGCACGCGCGCCACTCCCCCGGAGGCGAGGAAAGCCCCGTCGATCTCGGGCTCCCCGATGTCGCGGAGGTTGCCGGAGGCATCCATCACCACCGGTCGCTCCTGCCCGACAGGTCCAACTCGCAGCAGCTTCACACCGCACCCTTCGCTTTATTCATCGGATGTCTGCGCTACCGATGCTGCTGGGCAGCGACAGCGCCTGTCAAGGGCACCCAGCCCGATACATCCGATCCGTAACCCGAAATCCCCCCTCGAACCACGACACCCCTCCCCCTGGACCCCCCACAGCTCCGACGCCTCCCCACCCGCCACCTTCCTCCTCACCTTGCAAAACATCGGAGGTACCCTCCAAACCCCACCCCCTCCCCCCGCCCCACCACCTCACCTCCGCCCCACCGCCCGACCCCACCACCCAAACCCTCCGCCCGAACCGTTCGCTCAACCCCACGGCTGCACCCACTCACCCGACCACCCACCCCCTCCGCCCGACCCCACCACCCCCAAGCCCCGAACCCGGAAGTCAGAAGCCAAAGGTCGGAGTCCACTACTCGGAGCAAGAAGCCGGGACCCGACGCATGGGTCCCGGCGCACGGGGTCCGACGCCCGGGGACCCGACGCACGCGGACCCTTGCCCGGGGCCCGGAACCCGGAGGCCGGAGGCCGGAGGCCAGGACCGGAGGCCAGGACCGGAGGCCAGGACCGAGGGCCAGGACTCGCGCCAAGAGACCTAGGTCAGGCGTCCGACAGCCAGGCGCCCACGAGCTGCGGACGGTGAGCCGCGGGCGCAGGTGCAGGTGCGGGCATGGCCGCGGGTGAGAAGTTGACCGTGACTGCAGGTGGACCGTGGGCCGTGGCCGCGGGCATGGGCGCGGGATGGCCGCGGGCGCTCGGCCGCGGGTGCGGGTGCGGGTGCGGGTGCGGGTGCGGGTGCGGGTGCGGGTGCGGGTGCGGGTGCGGGTGCGGGTGCGGTGAAAAGTTGACCGTGGGCGCGGGGGACCGTGGGCGCGGGATGCCGCGGGGCACGGATGCCGCGGCCGTGGGATGTCGCGGACATGGGCCGCAGATGTGGGGGTGGGTTCTGAACGGAAGTTCCGGGTTGTTGGCCGGGCGGCCGTGAGGAGGTGGCCGGCGGTTGGCCGTCTCTTGGGGTGTGGCTGATGGGGCGTCTGTCTGCATGTGGGGGGTGGGGTTGGTTGGCGGCCGAGGGCGGGAGCGGGGGGAGCGGCTCGGGTGTTCCTTGCGGGGGTGGGACAGTGTTGTTGTTGTCGGGCGGGGCATACGGCGACGGCGGGCTACTTGACGACCGTACAGTGACGTAATAGAACACGTTTCAGTACGCTTAAACCAAGCGCTTGATCAAGAGGTGACCGCGCGTGCATATCGACCTTGTCGACAGGGACCGTTACGCGACTTCCGGCCCACCCCACGAACAGCTCGCCTGGCTCCGTGCCAACTCCCCCGTCCATTGGCACGACGGCGAGCCGGGCTTCTGGGCGGTCACCCGCTACGAGGACGTCGTGCACGTGTCCCGCCACTCCGACCTGTTCTCCTCGTCCAAGAAGCTCGCCCTCTTCGAAGAGCTACCCGAGGACCAGATCGCCCTCCAGCGGCTGATGATGCTCAACCAGGACCCGCCCGAGCACACCAGGCGGCGTTCCCTGGTCAACCGGGGCTTCACGCCCCGGACGATCGGCGCCCTCGAACAGCACATCCGCGACATCTGCGACGACCTCCTCGACAAGTGCTCCGGCGAGGTGGACTTCGTCACGGAGGTCTCCGCCCCCCTCCCCCTGTACGTGATCTGCGAGCTGCTGGGCGCCCCGGCGACCGACCGCGACAAGTTGTTCTCCTGGTCGAACCGCATGATCGGCGCCCAGGACCCCGACTACGCGTCCACACCCGACGAGGGCTCCGGCGCCGCCATGGAGGTGTACGCCTACGCCAACGAACTCGCCGCGCAGCGCAGGGCCACCCCCAAGAACGACATCATCACCAAGCTCCTGCAACCCGATGAGAAGGGCGAAACGCTCGGCGAGGACGAGTTCGACCTCTTCGTGCTCCTGCTGATCGTCGCGGGCAACGAAACCACCCGCAACGCGGCCTCGGGCGGCATGCTCACCCTCTTCGACCACCCCGACCAGTGGGACCGCCTGGTCGCCGACCCCACGTTGGCCAGGACGGCGGCCGACGAGATCGTACGGTGGGTGTCGCCGGTCAACCTGTTCCGGCGTACCTCCATGGCGGACCAGGTGCTCGGCGGGCAGGAGATCAAGGACGGCGACAAGGTCGTCGTCTTCTACTCCTCCGCCAACCGGGACGCCTCCGTCTTCCCGGACCCGGACGTCTTCGACATCGGGCGCACCCCCAACACGCACATCGGCTTCGGCGGCGGCGGCGCGCACTTCTGCCTCGGCAACCATCTCGCCAAGCTGGAACTGCGTGTCCTGTTCGAGCAACTGGCCCGACGCCGGCCCCGGATCCGCCAGGCCGGACCGGCCCGCCGCCTCCGCTCGAACTTCATCAACGGCATCAAGGAGCTTCCGGTCACCATCGCCTGACCCCGCCCGACATCAGCCCGCCCCAGGCTCCCGTCCCAGGCCCCCGATCCCAATCCCAGGCCCCGTCCCAGGCTCTCGCCTCCGACGGTCCCTGTCGGGAAGGGGGCGCGTCCGGATGGCTGATTCATGAGAAGCGTCTGTGTCTGGGATGGCGGGGGACTTTGCGGCGGGCTGCGCGGATCTGGCGGAGGATGCGGGTGGTGCCTTCCGGGCCGGGTTGCCAGCCGCGCTGGATCAGGGCGTCGGCCACGCTGCGGAGCAGGTCGGCGATCTGGCCGGGGATGACATCGCGGCGTACGGCGATCACGCGCCAGCCCAGCCGCCGCAGCTCCTCGCGGCGGTCGGTGTCGCGTTGCCGGTCTCCGGGTGAGGTGTGATGCTCCTGGCCGTCGTACTCGACCCCCAGCCTGTACGGCTCCCACCCCAGGTCGAGGTACGCCCGCCTGCCCCCGCCCAGGTCCACACCGAGCTGGGTGGCGGGACGGGGCAGGCCGCCTTCGACGAGGATCACCCGCAGCCAGCTCTCCCGGGGTGAGGCGGCGCCGTGATCGACGAGGCTCAGCGTGTCGCGCAGACGCCAGGAGTTGAGCGGGCGATGCCACAGAGCCTCGATGTCGACGCCCCGCCGGGCGAACTGGTCGAGGGCCGCCACGGCGTCCAGGCGCGGCAGTGACCGGGCGCAGTCGAGAGCCGTACGGGCCATGGTGGTGAGGCGGACGCCCTTGTGCTCGGTGACGTCGTCGGCGGGGAGCTCACCCACGTACGTGACGCAGCCGGGGACCGTCAGGTGGGCGGGGGCGATCACCTCCACCGGCCAGTCGGGCTCCGGGACGGAGAGCACGCTCAGGCCCCAGATGTGTGCGGCCGTCTGCCGGCAGGCGACGGCCTGCCGGACCGAACGGGTGATGCGCTCGGCGCGGTGGAGCAAGGAGAGTGAGGCGTTCACGCCGTCCAGGGTGACGGCTCGGCCGGGACGCCACCGGTCCGAATCGGGTTCTGTGGAAAAGGGGCCGAGCCAGGCCGAACCCTGTGGACAAGTCCCCCGAGCCGAGGCGCCGGGGGGGCGAGGGCGCCAGGGCACAACGGCTGGGGAGCAGGGACGGGGCCGGAAGCGAGAGCGGCGAGGCGAGAGGGCGGTTCTGCAGGTGGAGAGGGGTCAAGCAGTCTGGGGGCGGAGGGTGGGGAGGACTTCTGTGGCGAGGCGTTCTGCTTGTGCGCGGGGGTCGGGGCCGACGGGCATGAAGTTCATCGACGTGAAGCCCATGCGTACGAACTCCGCCAGCCGATCGCTCACCTCCCACACCGATCCCGCGACCACCCCCTCCCCCTCCGCAGGACCGTCCAGGCGGAAGGGGACGTTGTACACGCATTCCACCGTCCGCCCCGACGACAGGATCCGCTCCCTCATCGCCGCCGCCCGCTCCGGCGGCGCGAACCCCAGGGAAGGGATCCAGCCGTCCGCCAGCCGTCCGGTGGCCTCCAGGGCGCGCGGCCCGTACGTGCCCAGCCAGATCGGGATGGGACTGAGCGGCTTGGGCTCGATGGTGGCACCCTCGGTACGGTAACGAGAGCCTTCGTACGTGAAGTCCGATTCCGACCAGAGGCCGCGCATGATGTCGATCGCCTCCACCATGCCGTCCACCTTCTCCCGAGGCGTCGGCACCCCCAGCCCGAACGCGCGGAACTCCTCGTCGGAGTAGCCGCCCCCGAGCCCGAGGATCAACCGGCCGCCCGAGAGCCGGTGCAGCGTCTCGGCCATCTTGGCGACCATCGCGGGCGGCCGGTACGGCACCCCCAGCACCCGCGTCGCCACCCTGATCCGCGAGGTCGCGGCGGCCACCCAGGTCAGCATCGTCCACACCTCGTACGACGGCTCGCTCCCGCAGGGGTGATCCGAGGCCGAGACGAAGTCGAAGCCCAGTTCCTCCGCCGCACGGGCGTCCCCCACGGGATCGGCCCCCGGGCCCGCCGAAGTCGAAATGCCCAGTCCGAACATGCCACGTCCCCCAAGCATCAGGTTGGTTTACATGTAACCTAAACCGAGGTCGGTTACACGTCAACTAAACTGCGTGACATGGAGCCACGCTGGCTGGACGACGCCGAGTTCCGGGCCTGGATCGGATACCGCAGGATGCGGCTGCTGCTGGACGCGCAGGTCAGCCGCGATCTCATGCGCGACTCGGGGTTGTCTGCCCCGGATTACGACGTACTGTCCGCGCTGACCTCGACGCCCGACCACCGTTGGCGGCTCACCAGGCTGGCCGACCGCATGCTCTGGTCGAAGAGCCGCCTTTCGCGGCACATCTCCCGGATGGAACAGCGGGGGCTCGTCACGCGGGAGGGGTTCGAGGGCGACGGGCGCGGGGCCGTGGTCGTACTGACGGAGGGTGGGCTGCGGGCCATCCGGGAGGCGGCGCCCGACCACGTGGAGTCCGTCCGCAGGAACTTCATCGACCTGCTCTCGCGCGAGCAGGTCGAGGTGCTCGCGACGATCGCCGAGACCGTCCTCGACCATCTGTCGGACAACTCGGACAGTTCGGACGGCGACGGGGAGCAGCCCGGCTGACCCGACGGTCAGTGGTGAAAAGCCGGGGAAGGGACCCCGGCCCCTCCCGCCGGGCCCTGGCAGTCCGTACGGTCAGGCTTCGACCCACATCGGCCGCCAGTCCGGCACCTCGTGGTAGCGCCGCAGCTCCGCCACCCCGGCCAGCATCCCGCCCCAGGCCGCGTACGGCGGCTGCGCGGCGTCGAACCCGCTCTGCACCAGCGTCAGCCGCGTCCTGCCGCCGGAGCCCTCCAGCTCCCACGTGCCCACCCCGGTGCCGCCCCAGTCGACACTGAACCGGCGCTCCGGCTCCAGCTCCAGCACCTTGGCCGGCTCCGGGTCGTTCGCGAACCCGCCCATGGCGAACCGCCCGCCGACGTACGGCTCGATCTCGATCGGGAACCCGAACCACTTCGTCACCGACTCCGAGTCGATCAGCGACTCGAAGACCTGAGCGGGCGCGGCGTCGATGGTGACCTCCGCGCGCAGCTCGCGCGCGGTGAAGTCGGTACGCGGCGTGAGCTCCCGTCCCTCGACGTGCTCGGCCAGGCTGCCCAGCACCTGGTACCAGTACGTCTGCAGCACACCTCTGATGCTCTTGCCGGTGACGACGTCCTGGAAGTCGAAGTGCGACTGCGACACCGAGACGATCGTCGCGGTCTCGCCGTCCTCCTCCGCCGTGAGCTCGGCGGTCGTCTCGACGCCGTCCAGCAGCCAGGCGAGCCGCACCGTGCGCTCGCCGGCCGCCACCACCCGCTGGTGCGGCGCGTCGCCCTCAGGCGTCGTACGGCCCCAGAACTCGTACCGGGCCGGCAGGTCCACCTCGGCGTGCTCGGCCAGCCAGACCCGCGCCTCGGCCGAATCGGTGAGCGCGTGCCACACCTCCTTGACCGGCGCCTGGACGCGGACCCGGACGATCATCGGCTCACTCATGCTCATCTCCCTTGGGGTAGCAGGCGACGGCGAGCTTGAAGGCATCACCTTCGGCGCCGCCGTATCGGGCGAACAGGTCCTGCAGCATGGACTGCAGGTCGTTCAGGAACTCCTGGCGGTTCTCCGGACGTACGTGGATCTCGCCGGACAGGCCGATGGACGGCAGCTCGGGCGCGTCCCGGTCGAGCGCGGCGATGTCGGCCTGGACCTCCTCCATAAGGTCGAGCAGGTAGCCCAGGCTCAGCTCGTCACGCGCCTTACGCAGCCCGATCCGGCCCACCAGACGCGGCGACAACCAGTACGAACGGGCGCCGGCCCTGTAGATGCCCTCGTGGATGCCGCGCACCTTGCGCTCCGACACCTGGTCCACGAGACCGGCCTCGACCAGCCGCTTGACGTGGTAATAGACCCGCTGCGGCGTCTGCCCGAGACGTTCGGCGACCTCCGAGCACGTACGCGGCTCGGCCAGTTGCCTCAGCACCTCGACGCGCTGGGGCTTGAGCAGCGCCTCGGCCTGCTCGATGTGTTCCAGATACAGGACATCTCTCATCGCAAAAACAATCTTTTACATAAAAATCCCTTTTGTCAATGACTCCGCAGAGATCGCCCCGGCCCAGCAAGGAGGTGGCCGCGCCCTGGGGAATCAAGCACAGGAGGACAGAAAGCGACGGTCCGAGGGCGGGATGACGGGGTCGGACACCGAGTGCCGCGGGCGGCGGCTGACCACGCGGGTGGCCCACAGTGCGCCCCGTGGCGGTGGTGCGCCGGTGAAGGGTCAGGGGGCGTTTCCCTGGAGGGCCCTCAGCCGAAGTGCGGCGGGTGGTGAAACCACGCGAAGCCGTAAAGAACGGAAGGACAGAAGGGAGGAACGGGCCCGCACATGAGAACGGGCCCGCGCATGGAAGCGGGCCCGTGCATGGGGGCGCTGTCAGAGGAGGGGAACGATCACGGCCAAGAGCTGTCCTGATCGGGGTCGCCGCCGGCGGAGAGGAGGCGGAGGTCGCTTTCGACCATCATCGCGACCAGTTCGTCGAACGACACGCTCGGCTCCCACCCCAGCTGCGCCCGCGCCTTCTTCGGGTCCGCGCACAGCAGGTCCACCTCGGCCGGCCGGTGCAGCGCCTGGTCGACCACCACGTGCTGCTCCCAGTCCAGCCCCGCGGCCGAGAAGGCGGCCTCCACCAGCTCGCGCACCGACTTCATCCGCCCGGTGCCGATCACGTAGTCCTCGGGGCTGGCGGCCTGCAACATCAGGTGCATCGCCTTCACGTAGTCGCCGGCGAAGCCCCAGTCGCGGCGCGCCTCCAGGTTGCCCAGCCGCAGCTCCGTGGCCAGTCCGAGCTTGATCCTGGCCACCCCGAGCGTGACCTTCCTGGTCACGAACTCCGCCCCGCGCCGGGGCGACTCGTGGTTGAACAGGATCCCCGACACGGCGAACATCCCGTACGACTCGCGGTAGTTCTGGGTGAGGAAGTGCCCGTACGCCTTGGCCACCCCGTACGGGGAGCGCGGGTGGAAGGCGGTGCGCTCGTTCTGGGGTGTCTCGGTGACCTGCCCGAACATCTCGGACGACGAAGCCTGATAGAAGCGCATCTGCCCGGACGGCGACGCCGCGCCACCCCGCGACACGCCTGAACACACCCGGATGGCCTCAAGCATCCGCAGGACGCCCATCCCGGTCACCTCGGCGGTCAGCTCGGCCTGCTCCCACGACATGGGCACGAACGAGATCGCCCCGAGGTTGTAGACCTCGTCCGGCTGAACGCGTTCCACCGCGGAGATCAGCGAACCCTGGTCCAGCAGGTCGCCGCGGACGACCTGGACGTCGGCGAGCAGCTTGCGCATGCGCGAGACGCGCGGGTTCGCCTGCCCGCGGGCCAGCCCCCACACCTCGTACCCCTGGTCGAGCAGGTGCTCGGCCAAGTAGGAACCGTCCTGGCCGGTGATGCCGGTGATCAGAGCGCGCCTGGCCAAGGGTCCTCCAACTATCACGTGGGTACGGTCGCCCGCACCGCGTCCCTTTGGGACGGGAATGTACAGCTAAGCGCCTGGACACAGCACCAAGCCACCTAGAACGCGTTCCACCGAACCACGCTCGGTTACCTTAATGTCGCAGTTCGCACGGCTTATGGATGCCGTTGTGAACAATTCCAGGTGACCTACCGAATGGTAGCCTTCTCGGACTAAGGTCATCTTTCACGGTACACGCCCGCCTCTTGGGACCTACCGCAGAAAACATGGGCCTACCGGCGGAGAAAGGGGTGTCCGTGAGCGAGGCGCTACGGATCGCGCTGCTGTCCTATCGCAGCAAGCCCACCTGCGGCGGTCAGGGCGTCTATCTCCGGCACCTGAGCCGTGAGCTGGTCGCGCTCGGGCACCACGTCGAGGTGTTCTCCGGACCGCCCTACCCGGAGCTGGACGAAGGCGTCATCCTGCGCGAGGTGCCGAGCCTCGACCTCTACCGCGACGAGGACCCGTTCAGGACGCCGAAGCTGGCCGAGTACCGCGACTGGATCGACCTCCTGGAGGTCGGCACCATGTGGTCCGCCGGTTTCCCCGAGCCGCTGACCTTCACCCTGCGCGCCTACCGCGAGCTGAAGAAGCGGGTCGGCGACTTCGACGTCGTCCAGGACAACCAGACACTCGGCTACGGCCTGCTCGGCATCCAGAAGCTGTTCCCCGTGGTCGGCACGATCCACCACCCGATCAGCGTGGACCGGCGGATCGAGCTGGAGGCCGCCACGGGCTACAAGAAGCTCACCATGCGCCGCTGGTACGGGTTCGTGAAGATGCAGGCCCGCGTCGCCCCCCGGCTCAGCCCGATCCTCACGGTCAGCGAGTCGTCGCTGGCCGACATCCACCGCGACTTCAACGTCCCGCAGGCCAACATGCGGCTGATCCCGCTCGGCGTGGACACCCGCTACTTCCACCCACGTCCGGACAAACCCCGCCGCAAGGGCTCGATCGTCGCGGTCGCCAGCGCGGACTCGCCGATGAAGGGCGTGGCCACGCTGCTGCGGGCGGTCGCCAAGCTCGCCACCGAGCGCGACGTGAACCTCACCGTCGTCAGCAAGCCCACCCCCGGCGGGCCGACCGAGCGGCTCGTCCAGGAGCTCTCCCTCCAGGACCGGGTGCGTTTCGTCCACGGCATCTCCGACGACGAGCTGGGCGAGCTGATCGCCACCTCCGAGATCTCGGTGGTCCCGTCGCTGTACGAGGGCTTCTCGCTGCCCGCCGTCGAGCACATGGCCTGCGCCACGCCGCTGGTGGCCAGCCGTACGGGGGCGCTGCCCGAGGTCGTGGGGGACGCTGCCGTCCAGGTGCCGCCGGGCGACGCCGAGGAGCTGGCCGCCGTACTGCGCCGTCTGCACGACTCCCCCGAGGAGCGCGAGCGGGTGGGCAAGGCCGGCTACGACCGGGTCATGGAGCGTTACACCTGGCACGTCGTGGCCAAGCGGACGGTCGAGGCGTACCGCGAGGCGATGGCCGCGCACAAGGGCCGTCGCTGACCCCCGTACGAAAGCCCCCAAGAGCTGATCAAGGAGAAGCGACAAAGTGCTGACCGTGGACTTCGCCCGGCTCCCCGTGGGCCCCGGCGTGCGCGTGCTCGACCTGGGCTGCGGCGGCGGGAGGCACGCCTTCGAGGTGCTGCGCCAGGGCGCCGACGTGATCGCGTTCGACATGGACCAGTCCGAGCTGGACAACGTGGCGGCCATGTTCGTGGCGATGGACAAGGCGGGCGAGGTGCCGCTGGGCGCGACCGGCGAGACGGTCCAGGGCACGGCGCTGGACATGCCGTTCGAGGACGGCGTCTTCGACCGGGTCATCGCGGCCGAGGTGCTGGAGCACATCCCCGACGACATGGCCGCGATGCGGGAGATCTTCCGCGTGCTCAAGCCGGGCGGCACGGCGGCGATCACCGTGCCGAGCTTCCTGCCCGAGCGCATCTGCTGGGCCCTGGACGAGGACTACCACACCGCCCCCGGCGGCCACGTGCGGATCTACACGCTGGCCGAGCTGTCGGCCAAGCTGAAGTCCATCGGCTTCGAGATCGGCCCGCACCACCACGCCCACGGCCTGCACGCGCCCTACTGGTGGATCAAGTGCGCGGTGGGCGTCAACAACGACGACCACCCGGTCGCCAAGGCCTATCACGAGCTGCTGGTGTGGGACATCATGAAGCGCCCGGCCGCCACCAGGATCGCCGAGGCCCTGCTCAACCCGATCATCGGCAAGAGCGTGGTCCTCTACGTCAAGAAGCCATGATCTCCCGCGAGGAGGCCGTCCGCACGGCCCTCAGCATCGCGGCCCTTCAGCAGGACGACGGCGGCGTGCCCTGGCCCGAGGGGCACGTCGACGCCTGGAACCACGTCGAGTGCCTGATGGCCATGACCGTGGCCGGGCTGACCGAGCCGGTACGGCGCGGCTACGAATGGCTGGCCCGCCACCAGCGCCCCGACGGCTCCT
The DNA here is from genome assembly GCF_014648435.1 of Nonomuraea spiralis. Taxonomy (GTDB): domain Bacteria; phylum Actinomycetota; class Actinomycetes; order Streptosporangiales; family Streptosporangiaceae; genus Nonomuraea; species Nonomuraea spiralis. The sequence continues at coordinate 90,256 of NZ_BMRC01000003.1, read as the reverse complement.
GGCCGATGAAGCTGGCCGGCGGCGTGGCCACCGAGCTGGGCGGCGAGTCCAACCACGCCGCCTACGTCGCCGCCGGCGTCTGGCACCACCACCTCGTGACCGGCGACCGCGGGCACGCCGAGCGGTACTGGCCCATGGTCAAGGCCGCGCTCGACTACGTCGTGGGGCTGCAGACCGAACGGGGCGAGATCGTCTGGGAGCGTGACGCCCACGGCAGGGCGGCGGCGTACGCGCTGCTGACCGGGTGCGCCTCGATCCACCAGGGGTTGCGCTGCGGCGTACTGCTGGCCGACCACCTCGGCGACCCGCAACCGCACTGGGAGCTGGCCGCCGACCGGCTCGCCCACGTGTTGTCGGCGCATCCGGAGGCGTTCGCCGACAAGAGCCGGTTCTCGATGGACTGGTACTACCCGGTGCTCGGCGGCGCGGTGCGCGGGCGGCAGGCGTTCGAGCTGCTGGACCGCGAGTGGTCCACGTTCGTGGTGGCGGGGCTCGGCATCCGGTGCGTCTCCGACCAGCCGTGGGTGACCGGGGCCGAGACGTGCGAGCTGGTGCTGGCGCTGGACGCCGTGGGCGACCGTACGCGGGCCGCCGCGCTCTTCGCCGACATGCAGCACCTGCGGCACGAGGACGGCTCGTACTGGACCGGCTGGCAGTTCGCCAACCGCAAGCACTTCCCGCACGAGCGGTCCGGCTACACCGCGGCCGCGGTCGTCCTCGCCGCGGACGCGTTGCAGCGTTTCTCCCCCGGGTCCGGGCTGTTCCGCGACATCGCGGGCACGTCGGTGTCCGACCCCGAGGTGTGCGGGTGCGTGGAACGGCCGTCGTTCAGGTCGGCGCCGCCCGGCTGAGCCCCCTCCGCGGACGCCCGGCCGCCGAAGAGGTGACGCAAGGGCTTTTGCGGGTTCTTTGCCGGGGACATCCGGTGCGCCGCCGGTGAATGGCGCAATGGGGTTACTAGCTTCGTGTCTGGCCGTAGGAGGCGTCTTCGGGGGAAGCGTGGGCGACACGGGCACAACAGCGTTCTTGGATCAGGTCAGGATCGAGCCGACACTGTCCCCGGCACGGGGGCTGCGGAGGTTTCTGACCAAGGATCCGTCGGAGTCCGATCTGGGCCGGCGCAGGTTCCGGCTGCGCGGCGGGGCTCCCCGAACAGTCTTCGCGGATGCCGAGAACTCGTACGTGTTCGGCTTCAACGCGGTGATGTCGCGGGAAGTCGAGAAGATCGAAGACCTTGTACCTGAGCAGCGGCCTTTCGGCTACGAGGGCGCGGCGGCGGCCTGCACCGTGCTCGACCTGCTCACCTTGACCCGGGGCCGGCGCCTTCACGAGCTACTTGCCGGCCCCGCCCAGCATCACCGCCACGCCGCGTACGTCGGCGCCGGACGCGGCTACGCGCTGCTGCGGATGCGTCCGGTCTGGGGCGCGCGGCGGGCCCACCCGCTGCTGCGCTGGCTGACCGTGGACGGGTTCGGCTTCCAGTGGAGCCTGTCGCGCGCCGACCGCATGGTGGGCCGCAGGAGCATGCCCGACCTGCTCACCCGCGCCCACTGCGCGGTCTTCGACCAGGGGCTCGGACGGCTGCTGTGGTACCACGAGTGCGCCTCGCCCGACGACGTCGGCGCGCGGGTCGCCGGTTTCCCCGCCTCCCGGCGGGCCGACCTGTGGAGCGGCGTGGGGTTCGCGGCCACGTACACGGGCGGGGCCGACAGCGACGAGCTGTGGTGGCTGAGCGAGCACGCCGGCGCCGACGGCTTCCGCGCCCATCTGGCGCAGGGCTGCGCGTTCGCGGTCGCGGCGCGGCTGCGGTCGGGGGCGCTGCCGGACCACGCCAGGCTGGCCGTGCCGATCCTGGCCGACGTCCCGCCCGACGAGGCGGCCGCGTGGACGGACCAGGCGCTGCTGGCCCTCGGCCACGACGCGCACACCCACGAGGACTTCCAGCGCTGGCAGGCCCACACCCGCAGGTCGTGGACCCGCCGCCACCGGAGCTGAACGCGACTCAGATGCCGGGGCCGGTGCGTTCGAGCACGCGCAGCGACCCCTCCACCGACACCTCGCGGAACGCGCCCGACTCCAGGGCCCGCAGGTAGACCTGGTAGGGCGCCTGGCCGCCGTCGGCCGGGTCGGGGTAGATGTCGTGGAAGACCAGCGCGCCGCCCTCCATGACGTGCGGCGCCCAGCCCTCGTAGTCGCGCGTCACCGGCTCCTCGGAGTGGCCGCCGTCGATGAACAGCAGGGCGAGCGGCGTGTTCCACAATGCGGCGACGCGGTCGGACCGGCCCACGACGGCGACCACCTCGTCCTCCAGACCGGCGGCGGCGATCGTGGCGCGGAAGACCGGCAGCGAGTCCATCTTCCCGAAGCGCGGGTCCATCAGCGTGGGGTCGTGGTGGGCCCAGCCGGGCTGGATCTCCTCCGAGCCGCGGTGATGGTCGACGGTGACGACCACCGAGCCGACCTGCCGGGCCGCCGCGCCGAGGTAGATCGCCGACTTGCCGCAGTAGGTGCCGATCTCGCAGACCGGGCCCCGGCCGCCGTAGTGGCAGGCCGCCTCGTACAGGGCCAGCCCCTCCTTCGGCGGCATGAATCCCTTGGCGTGCTCCGCTGCGTGGAGCAGCTCGGGCGGCATCGTCATAGGCATGCACCCTAGCCGAACCGAACAACATTCCGGCGACCTCTTGCCGCGCTTCTCTGCAACCTGTTCTACTTGGCACGTGAATCAGCGCGCTCGCATCGCGATGTCCGACGACGAGGTCACCGCGTTCCTGGAGGGTTCGCGCAAGGTCCAGCTCGCGACCATCAACCCTGACGGGACACCGCACCTCGTGACGATGTTCTACGGGCTGGACGAGGGCCGCATCGCCTTCTGGACGTACGGGAAGGCGCAGAAGGCACGCAACCTGGCACGCGACCCTCGGGTGAGCTGCCTGGTCGAGGCGGGCGACGACTACGACGAGCTCCGGGGCGTCCTCGTGTACGGCCTCGCCGAGCAGGTCGACGACCGGGACCGCGTGCTCGGCATCGGCATGGCGATCGCGCGCCGGATGACCCCGGGCGTACCGGACGACCTGCTGACCCCGTACGTCGAGCAGACCGGGCGGAAAAGGATCGCCTACGTCGTCGAGCGCACCAAAGTGGTCTCATGGGATCACAGGAGGCTCACATGAAGGTCAATGTCGACGAACTGGTCTGCGAGGCCAACGCCGTCTGCATGGGGCTCGCGCCCGAGGTGTTCGAGTTGGACGACGACGACCAGCTGCACATTCTGCTCCCCGAACCACCCCCCGAGATGCAGGACCGCGTCCGCAGCGCGGTCAGGTCCTGCCCGAAAGCCGCCCTGTCGCTAGAGGACTAGCCGTAGCCGGAGGAGGAACCCCATGCGCGCCGCGATCCTGCACGCCGTAGGCAACGACAAGCTGGACATCCGCGACGACATCACCCTGGCCCCAGTCGGGCCGACCGATGTCCGCGTACGGATCAGAGCCACGGGTGTGTGCCATTCGGACCTGTCGGCCATGTCCGGTGTGCTGCCGCAGCCGGTCCCGCTGGTCCCCGGCCACGAGGGCGCGGGCGAGGTGGTCGAGGTGGGCGAGCACGTCACGTCGGTCGCGCCGGGCGACCACGTGGTCATCAGCTGGCGCCCGGCCTGCGGGGCCTGCGACCTGTGCGTGGGCGGGCAGCCGTACATGTGCATGAAGTACGTCATCGAGTCGTTCAGCAAGGGCTACTTCCGTTTCGGCGGGGACGACGCGACGGCGTTCGGCATGGCGGGCTGCGGCACGTGGGCCGAGGAGATCATCGTGCCCTGGCAGGGCGCCATCAAGATCGACGAGGACGTGTCATGGGAGGCGGCGGCCCTGATCGGCTGCGGCATCACGACCGGCGTGGGCGCCGCGATCAACACCGCCAAGGTGCGTCCCGGCTCCACGGTCGCGGTGATCGGCTGCGGCGGCGTCGGCCTGTCGGTCATCCAGGGCGCCCGCCTCTCCGGCGCCAGGACGATCCTCGCGATCGACCCGCTGGAGTCCAAGCACGCCCTGGCCAAGAAGGTCGGCGCGACCCACGCGGTCACGCCCGAGCAGGTCCCCGAGGCCCTGAACGAGCTGACCGGCGGCAGCGGCTTCGACTACGGCTTCGAGGTCGTCGGCAAGGCGGCGACCATCCAGAGCGCCTGGCAGGTCACGCGGGCCGGCGGCGACGTCGTCGTGGTCGGCGCCGGCGCGCTGGACGACATGGTCTCGATCTCGGCCTTCAGCCTGCTGTTCGAGGGCAAGAAACTGCTGTCCAGCCTGTACGGCGAGGCCGACGTGCGGCACGACTTCCCGTACTTCGCCAAGCTCCACAAGGCGGGACAACTCGACCTGGAGTCCATGATCAGCGCCCGCATCCGGCTGAGCGACCTGAACGACGCGGTCGCCGCGCTGCGGGGCGGCGAGGTGCTCCGCCAGATCGTCATCATGGACTGACGCCGAACGCCCGGCCCCCATCCTCCCTGGGACGGGGGCCGGGCGATCGGCCGTACTGGTCGCCTGCGGGCCATTGCACAGGAAAGTTTCCTAATAGATACTCCGGGTTGAGTGCCCACACCCCCCAAGGAGTATCCATGCTTCGTCGCGGCCTCGCTCTGCTCTCGCTCGCCGCCGCCGCCCTGCTCGGCGTCGCGGCGCCCGCCCACGCGGCCGTCGTGGACGTGCCCTTCGGGCCCCTCTCGATCGGCGAATACTGTCACGCCAAGGTCAGCTCGTCCTCGTGGATCGGCTTCTACGAGTCCAGCGGCCTGCGCTGCTACATCGACGGCCCCGGCGGCACCCTGCAGTACGCCGGGTCCGGCGACCCCTACCTGGCCTGCAAGTACCTCACCACCGACGTGGTGATGACCGCCCTGCGCGGCCAGTCGAACGCCCTGGTCTGCCGCGTCGTCCGCTGATCCGGCTCCGGTGAGACGTCCCGGCGGCGCCGGATCCGGCCGCCGCGGGACGCCGTCGTCCTCGGCGAGTGAGCGCGCGCCCCGCACGGCGCCGCGCCCACCGCCGAGGACGGCGAGGACGACGGGAGCCGGAGGTCAGGAGGGCAGGAGGCGGTCGAGGGGGACGTCGGGGTCGGCGAGCCCGGCTCGGTCCACGGGCTTGCGGGAGCGGATGAGGGCCTGGGTGTGGTCGGTGACGTCCCAGATGTTGACGTTCATCGCGGCCAGCACCTTGTCCTCCGCCAGCCAGAAGGCGATGAACTCGCGGGCGTCCAGGTCGCCGCGGATCACGACGTCCGGGGATTCGCCGGGCGGGATGTGGCCTACGTACTCCATGCCCAGGTCGTACTGGTCGGTGTAGAAGTACGGCAGGTTCTCGTAGGCGTCCGCGCGGCCGAGCATCGCGCGGGCGGCGGTGGCGGGCTGGTTGAGCGCGTTCGCCCAGTGCTCGACCCGGACGTGGCGTTCCAGCAGCGGATGGTAGGCGTTGGCGATGTCCCCGGCGGCGAAGATGTCGGGGTCGGAGGTGCGCAGGTCGGCCCCGACCTGGACGCCGTCGTCCACGGTCAGCCCGGCGGCCCGCGCGAGCGAGGTGTCCGGGGCCGCGCCCACTCCCGCCACGACCACGTCGGCCTCGATGCGGGTGCCGTCGCCGAGCAGGACACCCGAGTCGGTGATCTCCGTGGGGTGGGCGTCGAAGACGAACTCGACGCCGTGCTCCCGGTGCAGCGCGGTGAACACCTGCGCGACGTACGGACCGAGCACGCGCAGCAGCGGGGCGGACGCCGTCTCGATCACGGTGACCTCCACGCCCGCGGCCCGCGCCGCGGCGGCGACCTCGAGCCCGATCCAGCCGGCGCCGATGATCGCGATGCGGCCGACGCGGGCGAGGGTGGCGCGCAGGTGTTCGCTGTCGTCCACGGTACGCAGGTAGAGCACGTCGGGACGGTCGCCGCCGGGGATGGTGAGACGGCGCGGCTCGGAACCGGTGGCCAGCAGCAGCTTGTCGTAGCCGAGTTGTTCCCCGCCGGTGAGGGTGACCCGGTGGGCGGCCGGGTCGATGCCGGTGACCTCGACGCCGAGCCGCAGTTCGACGTCGTGCTCGGCGTACCAGGAACGGTCGTGGACGAAGATCTTGTCGCGCTCGCCCGCGCCCTGGAGGTAGTCCTTGGACAGCGGCGGCCGCTCGTACGGCAGATGGGTCTCCCGGCCGACCAGCACGAGGCGGCCGTCGAAGCCCTCGCCGCGCAGGGTCTCTGCGGCCTTGGCGGCGGCGAGGCCGCCGCCGGCGATCACGAACGTTGCGGGTCCGGGCATGGTCGGATCTCCTGTTCCTGGACGAAGGATTCAGACGAAGGATTCAACGGACCGCCGGCAGGCGGCGTGAGGATCGCGGCGCACATCAGCTCCCGCCGAGCGCGCTGAGCAGCACCAGTACGACGGTCGCGACGGCGAACAGGCCGTGACCGGCGACGACGGGAACGGGGAAACCCCGTTCGGCCGGCACCGGGGCCCCCTCCGCCGGGGCCGGGCCCGAGCCGAGCCGCGCGACCCGGCCACGATGGACGGGGATCCACCTCGCCAGCATCACGAACCCGAGCAGCGCGACCGGCACGAGCAGCCCGAACGCGAGCCAGGCCAGCGCGGTCACGTCGGCGAACAGGTAGATGATCCAGACGACCAGGCCGGCCGCGGCGAGCAGGAAGTGCCCGAAGATCACCGGAGCGGGCAGCTTGGACTCACCGGTCTTCTGCTGGCGTACGCCGCCGCGGGCGATCCACGTGCCGAGCATGTAGAAGCCGCCGAGGGCGGTGACGAGCCAGGTGATCAGTGCGGCGATCTCCATGATTCTCCTTCTTTCCAGACGAAGGCATTCGTATGTCCGAGGTGGCGCTAAACCTCGCCCGCCGGGCGGTCAGCCGGTGGTGCGCGCGGTGTCGAACCCCTCGGCCTGGGTGTGCTCGTCGGCGACGCGGACCCCGTAGCGGAAGGCGAGCTTGCCGCCCAGGTAGCCCGACACCGCCAGCACGGCCAGGCACACCGCCGACAACACGATCTGTCCCACCGGTACGGGCCCCGCCTGGCGGCCCGGTTCGCTCAGCCGCCAGGCGAATCCGGCCGCGTACCCGGCGGTGACCGCCAGGTTGAGCCCCATGTGCACCAGGCCGGTCCGGAACGCGGGCGTACGCGGCGGAATGGCGAACAGGTCCAGGAATCCGACCGAGGCGGCGGCCAGCGCGCCGATCCCGCCGAGGGCGATCAGCCACACCGACCCCTGTGCCAGGAAGCCGCCCGGCGACACCAGGTGGGAGGCGACGTCGAAGACCAGGCTGGCCACCCACGCCCCGATCGGCACGGTGACCAGGATCGGGTGCACCGGATGGCCGTACGGGCCCGCGAGCACCGTCACCGGCTGCTTGGCCTGTCGGGTCGGCTCGTCCATGACCACCTCCTATTTCACCAACAAGTCTTGGACATATTCCCGATCGCCGTCAACCTCCCGCGTACAAAGAGATGTCTTCAGGTGTTTCACATGATTTGCTAGGCGTTATCGTGGATGTGTGACGTCCGACTCCACGAGCCTCGCGGCGGTCGCCGCGCTCAGCGACGACCTGCGCCGCAGCATGTACGAGTTCATCCGCCGGGCCGGACGCGCCGTCACCCGCGACGAGGCGGCCCAGAGCGTGGGCATCTCCCGCAAGCTCGCCGCCTTCCATCTGGACAAGCTGGTGGACGCCGGGCTGCTCACCACCCGCTACGAACAACCGGGCGGGCTACGCCGCGTCGGCCGCACCCCCAAGGTCTACGAGCCCTCCGCGCTGGACGTCCAGGTCAGCATCCCCCAGCGCGAACCCGTCCTCCTCGCCGACATCCTGATCGACGCCGTCCTGGCCGAAACCCCAGGCGAGAGCGCCGGCGAAGCCGCCCGCCGCCTCGCCGGCGAACGCGGCCGCCACCTCGGCCACACCGAACGCGCCGGCCTCCGCGGCGCCAGGCTCGGCCCCGAACGCGCCCTGACCTGCGCCCAGCACGTCCTGGAACGTCATGGTTTCGAGCCCAGCCGCGACACCCCCACGCTCGTCCGGCTGCGCAACTGCCCGTTCCATCCCCTCGCGGCCAGGGCGCCCGAGCTGGTGTGCGGCATCAACCACGCCTTCCTGACCGGCTTCCTCACCGGCCTGGACGCCCCGGCCGTACAGGCCACGCTCATCCCCCGTCCGGGCCACTGCTGCGTGGAACTCGGCGTCCCCGGCGCGGCGGGGGATCAGGAGGCGGCCTGCGGCAAGGACGCGCCTCCAGAGAGCCCTTGACCGGCTCCGGCGGCCACGCAGGGGAGCCGTACGGACTGCGGCCCTCTCGGCCGATCACCTGAGGGGGCTCGACGGCCGACGCCGGAGCGTTGACTCCACGGCGGCGACGCGCTGAGGACGTTCGCGGGGAGGCCGGCAGGCGGTGCCCCGAAGGCCCCTGGCCGTCCGTGAGGGAGCGCCGCTTCACTCCGGGCCGGGGGGCGGGTTGTGGCGGGCCAGGCTGCTTCCTGGTGGCATGTGTGCGGCCCTGTTGAGACCGGGTCAACGCTTCTCGGGCACGGTGTCGTCGACATGCCTGGGGGCTCGCCGGTGTCAACGTCGTGACGCTCGGGGCCGCCGACAGCTGCGGGGCTCACGGTGGTCGACTGCCGGGAGGCGGAAACCGGCGGGGTGGGCTCCCGTCGTCAAGCCGGTAACCAGGTGAGGGGTGGCGGCCGGGGCGCCGGAGGCGCCCGAAGGAACGGCAGCCTGAGCCCCCGGCGCGCCAGCGCCCCAGGGCGAAGCCTGTTCTGGGGCGCGCCCGGGAGGCCCTTCTAGCCGGCGGAGAAGGCTGCGTCGAAGGACGAGGCCGGGGGCGTGATCGAGTTCAGCCGGCGGATGTACCCCAACGCCTCCCGAGCCCCGTCCAGCCGATCCATCCCCGCGTCCTCCCACTCGATCGAGATCGGCCCGTCATACCCGATCGAGTTCAACGCCCGGAAGCAGTCCTCCCACGGCACGTCCCCTCGCCCTGTGGAGACGAAGTCCCAGCCCCGCCGCATGTCCGCCCACGGCAGGTGCGACGACAGCCGCCCCTTGCGCCCGTCCCCGATCCGGACCCGCGTGTCCTTGCAGTCCACGTGGTAGATCCGGTCCCTGAAGTCCAGGATGAACGCCACCGGGTCCAGGTCCTGCCACACCATGTGCGAGGGATCCCAGTTCAGCCCGAACGCCGGACGGTGCCCGATCGCCTCCAGCGTCCGCTGGGTGGTGTAGTAGTCGTAGGCGATCTCGCTCGGGTGGATCTCGTGCGCGAAGCGCACCCCCACCTCGTCGAACACGTCGAGGATCGGGTTCCAGCGGTCGGCGAAGTCCTGGTACCCGGCCTCCACCATCGACGCCGGCACCGGCGGGAACATCGCCACGGTGTGCCAGATGGACGACCCGGTGAACCCCACCACCGTGTCCACGCCGAGCGCCGCCGCCGCCCTGGCCGTGTTCTTCATGTCCTCGGCCGCGGCCCGGCGTACGGACTCCGGGTCGCCCGAGCCCCAGATACGCGCGGGCAGGATCGCCTTGTGCCGCTCGTCGATCGGGTGGTCGCAGACGGCCTGGCCCACGAGGTGGTTGGAGATCGTCCACACCTTCAGCCCGTGCTTGTCGAGCTGGGCGCGCTTCTGCTCCACGTACGACGGATCCGCCACGGCCTGGGCCACGTCGAAGTGGTCACCCGAGCAGGCGATCTCCAGGCCGTCGTAACCCCATTCGGCCGCCAGCCTGCACACCTCCTCGAACGGCAGGTCGGCCCACTGCCCGGTGAACAGCGTGACTGGTCTCATGAGTCCTCCACAGTGGTGTATCGGCTGCCGTCAGCCGCGCTCGCCTCCACCGCCGCCAGCACGCGCTGCACCCGCAGCCCGTCGGCGAACGACGGCTCGGGGTCGGTGCCGGTGGCGACGGCCTCCAGGAAGTCCTTGATCTCGTGGGTGAAGGTGTGCTCGTAGCCGAGCCCGTGCCCCGGCGGCCACCACGCGCCGACATAGGGGTGGTCGGGCTCGGTGACCAGGATCCGCTCGAAGCCGCCCCCGCCCGCGCTGAACCACAACTCGTTCATGGACTCGAAGTCGAACGCCAGGCTGCCGAGCTGCCCGTTGATCTCGATGCGCATCGCGTTCTTGCGCCCGGTCGCGAACCTGGTGGCCTCGAACGAGGCCAGCGCGCCGCCCGACATCCGCCCGATGAACAGCGCGGCGTCGTCGACGGTGACCGCCCCCCTCTCCTCGGTACGGCAGCCGCCCAGCCCCGCCGACTCCCCGGCCAGCGGACGTTCCTTGACGAACGTCTCCATGAGCCCCGACACGCCCACCACGTGCTGACCGGTGACGAACTCGGCGGCGTCCACGATGTGCGAGCCGATGTCGCCGAGCGCGCCCGCGCCCGCCTTGTCCTTCTGCAACCGCCACACCAGCGGGAACTCCGGGTCCACGATCCAGTCCTGGAGGTACTGGGCCCGTACGTGCCGGATCTCGCCGAGCCTGCCCTCCTGGACGTACCGGCGGGCCAGCGCGACCGCGGGGACCCGCCGGTAGTTGAAGGCCACCATGCTCCTGCCCGGCGCCGAGGCCGCCGCCGCGACCATGGCCTCGGCCTCGGCTACGGTGTTGGCCAGCGGCTTCTCGCAGATCACGTGCTTGCCGGCGCGCAGGGCGGCGACGGCGATCTCGGCGTGCGAGTCGCCCGGCGTGCAGATGTCGACGATCTGCACGTCGTCCCGCCGTACGAGCTCTCTCCAGTCCGTCTCGACGTCGGCCCAGCCGAGCCGCGCGGCCGCGGCGGCGGTGTGCTCCTTCGACCGGCCCCCGAGCACCGCCATGCGCGGCGCGAGCGGCAGGTCGAAGAACGCGCCGACGTTACGCCAGGCCTGGGAGTGGACGCGGCCCATGAACGCATACCCGATCATGCCCACGCCGATGGTGGTCTTGTCTGACATGCAACCCCCGATCAGGATTCGAATCCGAGCGCCAGATACTTGTCGACGTTCTCCTTGGTGATCGTCTCCGACGCGAGGGTGATCGACTGCGGGACCTGGTTCTCCACGAGGTCACTCATGCCCTTGCCCTGTGCGATCAACCTGGCGAGCTTGACGGCCGAAGAGGCCATCGTGGGGCTGTAGGTGACCGTCGCCTTCAGCACCGAGGTGCCGGCCTGGATCTCCTTCATGGCGTTCAGCGAGCCGGCGCCGCCGACCATGACGAACTCGTCGCGGCCGGCCTCCTTGATGGCGGCCAGCACACCGACGCCCTGGTCGTCGTCGTGGTTCCACAGCGCGTCGATCTTCTTGTGGGCCTGCAGCAGCGAGGTCGCCACCTGGTTGCCGGTCTCGACGGTGAACTTGGCGTCCTGCTTGGCCGTCACGCTGAACCCGTACGTCTTCAGCGCGTCGGCGAAGCCCTTGCTGCGGTCCTGGGTCAGCGGCAGTGTGGCGATGCCCTGGATCTCGACGATCACCGGGTTGGCGACGCCCTTGTCCTTGAGCTGCTTGCCGATGTAGTGCCCGGCCGCGACACCCATGCCGTAGTTGTCGCCGCCGATCCAGGTCCGGTAGGCCAGCTTGTCGGGGAAGACCCGGTCGAGGTTGATGACCGGGATGCCGGCCTGCGCGGCCTGGAGCGCGACCTGGTTGAGCTGCTGGCCGTCGTTCGGCAGGATGACCAGGGCGTTCACCTTGGCCGCGATCAGCGACTCGACGGCGGAGATCTGCTGGTTGATGTCGTTGGTCGGCTCGACGGGCTTGAAGTCGATGTCGGCGTACTGCTTGGCGGCGCTCTCGGCGTTCTTGGCGATGGCCGCGATCCACCCGTGGTCGGCGGCCGGCGCGGAGAAGCCGATCGTCACCTTCTGGCCGGGTTCGTCGTTACCGCCGGCGGCGGGGGAGGGCACGGGCGCCGCCGACGAGGGCGCGGCCGCGGGCTCGTTGCTGGTGCAGCCCGCCGCTAACAGCACTGCCCCGCCGACGAGGAATCCCCTGCGCGCGACGTTCTCACTCATATTGCTCTCGCTTTCAGGTTCCGCCGCTGGAGAAGGACGGCGACGACGATGATCAGGCCCTTGGCGATCAGCTGGTCGCTGGTGTTGAGCCCGTTGAGGATGAACAGGTTCGTGATGAGGGTGAAGATCAGCAGGCCCAGGATCGAGCCGATGATCGTGCCCCGGCCTCCGGTGAGCAGGGTGCCGCCGATGATGACGGCGGCGATGGCGTCGAGTTCGTACAGGTCGCCGTGGGTGGACGAGCCTGTGGTCGTGCGGGCCATGATGAGGATCGCGGCGACGCCGCAGCAGAAGCCGGACAGGGCGTACAGGAGCATCGTGTGCCTGCGTACGTCGATGCCGGCCAGCCTGGCCGCCTCGGGGTTGCCGCCGACCGCGTACGTGCGGCGGCCGAACGTGGTGCGGTTCAGGACGATCCACCCCAGCACCACGACCAGGGCGAACACGTAGACCAGCAGCGGGATGCCGAGCAGCCGCGTGGTGGACAGCTGCACGATGCCCTCGACCTGGATGAGCTGGGTCTTCCTGTCGGACATGCGCTGGGCCAGGCCGCGCGCGGCCACGAGCATCGCGAGGGTGGCGATGAACGGCACCATGCGCCCGTAGGCGATCAGCAGCCCGTTCACCAGCCCGGCCCCGGTGCCGACGAGGATCGCGCAGATCGCCATGACGACGGGCCCGTACGACTGCGTGGCCAGCGTGGTCGCCCACACCGAGGCCAGCGCCATGACCGCGCCGACGGACAGGTCGATGCCGCCGCCGATGATCACGAACGTGGCCCCGACGGTGATCACGCCGATGGTGGCGGCCAGGGCCAGGATGCTGACCAGGTTGGAGGCGGTGGCGAAGTTCTCCGGCCGGGTGACCAGGCCGACGACGACGAGCAGCGCGAGCGCGCCCAGCAGGCCGACGTGGCGGATCTCGGCGAACCCGTTCAGCAGGGACGGTCTCGGCCCGGCGATCCCGGCGGCGGGACGTTCGGGCGCTTCAATGGGGTCGCTCATCACGCGGCCCTCCCATCCATGATCATGTCCAGTACGCGGTGCTCGTCCAGGCCGGCCGCCTCGCCCTCGTGGATGACGGCGCCCTCGCGCAGCACGAGCACCCGGTCGGCGAGGCCCAGCACCTCGGGCACCTCGCTGGAGACCAGCAGCACGCCGATGCCCTGGTCGGCCAGGTCTCGGATGACGGCGTACAACTCGGCGCGGGCGCCGACGTCGACGCCTCTGGTCGGTTCGTCGAGCAGCAGCAGCCTGCGTCCGCCGAGCAGCCAGCGGGCGAGCACCGCCTTCTGCTGGTTGCCGCCCGACAACGTCCTGATCGGGCGTTCGGGGTCGGGCGGGCGGATGTCGAGGAGTTCGGCCAGGCGTTTGGCCTCGGCCCGCTCGCGCTTGCGGTCGATCCACCCGAACCTGGCGAATCCCGGCAGGGTGCCGAGCGTGATGTTCGCGGTGACGCTCTGGTCGAGGAGCAGGGCCTGGGCCTTGCGTTCCTCGGGGGCCAGGCCCATGCCCTGCCGGACGGTGCCGACGACGCCGCGCCGCGCCGGTCTGCCCGCGAGCGTGACGCGGCCGGCGGCGGGACGGGCTCCGTAGACGGCCTCCAGGATCTCCGAACGGCCGCTGCCGACGAGCCCGGCCAGCCCGACGATCTCGCCCGCCCGCACGGTGAAGGAGACGTCGGCGAACAGGCCGGGCGCGGTCAGGTTCTCCACGCGCAGCACCTCCTCGCCGGGGGGCCGGGTGGGGCGGGGCGGGAAGACGTACTCGACGTTGCGGCCGGTCATGAGGGAGACGATGCGTGCGGTGGGGGTGTCGCGGGCGGGCAGGCCGACGGCGACCGTACGCCCGTCCTTGAGCACGGTGACGCGGTCGCCGATCTCGCGGATCTCCTCCAGCCGGTGGGAGATGTAGACGACGGCCACGCCTTGGGCGGTCAGCTCGCGGATGATGCGGAACAGGTTGGCGACCTCGTCGTGGGCGAGGGCGGCCGACGGTTCGTCCATGATGATCAGGCGGGCGTCGTGGGAGAGGGCGCGGGCCATCGAGACGACCTGTTTGGCGGCCGGCGAGAGCCGTCCGACCTCGGCCGACGGGCGGATCTCGCCGTGGCCGAGGCGTTCCAGCACCTCGCGGGCGGCGCGCCGGGCGGCCTGCCGGTTGACGAAGCCGAAGCGGGCGTGCTCGTGGCCGAGGAAGATGTTCTCGGCGACGCTGAGGCCGTCGACCAGGTCGAGTTCCTGGTAGATGGTGGCGAAGCCGAGCCTGATGGCGTCGATCGGGCTGTTCGGGCGCACCGGCGCGTCGTTGAAGACGATCGTGCCCTCGTCGGGCTGGTGGACGCCGGCCAGCACCTTGATCAGGGTGGACTTGCCCGCGCCGTTCTGGCCGAGCAGGCAGTGCACCTCGCCCGCCCGTACGTCGAGGTCGACCCCGTCCAGCGCGCGCACTCCGGGGAACTGCTTGACGATGCCCTTCATGACCAGCATCGGGGGTCCCCTTCAGGCGTTGACGATGCGGTTGATGTTGTCCGGTGACAGATAGTGCTCGATGGCGAGCAGGCCGGCGCCGAGCGCGGCGGCGTTGATCCCGGTACGGCTCGGGGTGATGGACAGCTGATGGGTGGCCAGCGGCAGCGATCTGCGGTAGATCGTCTCCCTGATCCCGGCCAGGAGGTGTTCGTGGACCCGGGACAGCGCGCCGCCGATGACGATGACCTCGGGGTTGAAGAAGTTGACCAGGCCGGCCAGCACCTCGCCGATGAGCCGTCCGGCCTCTCTGACCAGCCGCAGCGCCTGGGTGTCGCCTCCTTGGACGAGCGCCACGACGTCAGCGCCGCTCTCGGCGGGCAGGCCCAGCTCGGTGAGCCGCCGTGCGATGGCGGCGCCGCCGGCCACGGCCTCCAGGCAGGCGCTGTTGCCGCAGCGGCAGCCGGCGTCGTCGTGGCCGCTGACCCGGATGTGGCCGATGTCGCCGGCCGAGCCCTGGGCGCCTCTGTGCAGCTTGCCGTCGGCCACGATGCCGCAGCCGATGCCGGTGCCGACCTTGACGAACAGCAGGTGGTTGGTCCCGGGGAAGGCGTTGCGGTGCTCGCCGAGCGCCATGACGTTGACGTCGTTGTCGACCAGCACCTCGATGCCGTCGAAGTACTCGGGGACGGGGTAGTCGTTCCAGCCGGGCATGATCGGCGGGTTGTTGGGGCGGCCGGTGGCGAACTCGACCGGGCCGGGCACGCCGATGCCGATCGCGCGCAGCGCCCGGCGCGGCCGTCCCACCTCGCCGAGCAGCCGGTCGAGCCGCTGGTCGACGTGGGCGAGCACCTTCTCGGGGCCCTCGCCGATCACCACCGGGTCCTCGCACTCGGCCAGCAGGCCGCCGGAGATGTCCATGAGCGCGACCCGGCAGTGGGTGGCGCCCAGGTCGACGCCGGCGAAGGCGTGCTGCTCGGTGTGCAGGCGGAGCTGGCGTGGTGGCCGGCCGCCGGTGGACTCGCCGCTCTCGGTCTCCTCGACGAGGCCGCGCTCGATGAGCGCGTCCACCCGCTGGGAGATCGTGGATCTGGCCAGTCCGGTGAGGCGCGCGAGATCGGAACGGGTGGTCGCCGATCCGGCGCTGATGAGCGTCAGTACGTCGGCAGCCGAGCCCGGCTGGGGGGTCATGCGGAGACAATAAGATCACTGATGCGGCAAATCAAGAGTCTGATTCGACCAAACTTGGCTGACTTATGCCGAAGATCGAACAAAGCCTGACGTATGGCGTCCGTCAAACGCCCCCGGAACGCACGGAAGCCGGCCGCCGCCCGGACGGGCGATGACCGGCTTCGCGCAGGTCGCGGACGCTAGAGCATGGCCTTCATCGAGTCGCCGGCCGTCAGCACGTACGGCTGCTCGGCCATCACCGACCCCCAATTGCCGGCGATCGACTCGGGCGTGAGGTCGTCGGTCTTCCAGCCCGGCCCCTCGGCCACGAACACGCGGGCCACCCGCCCGCCGCCGACGGTGAACACCTCGCCGCTGGACTCGCACGAGTCGTGCACGAGGTAGGCCACGAGCGCGCTCACCCGCTCGGGGGTGAACTTCTCCTCGAACTCGGCGGGCAGCAGCGCCTCGGTCATCCTGGTCCAGGCGATGGGCGCGATGGCGTTGGCCTTGATGCCGTTGCGCGCGCCCTCGATGGCCAGCGTCTTGGTCAGGCCCACCAGGCCCATCTTGGCCGTGGAGTAGTTGGCCTGGCCGAAGTTGCCGAACAGCCCGGCCGGGCTGGAGGTGTTGACGATCCGCCCGTGTCCGGCCTCCTTCATCAGCGGGTACGCGGCCTGGCTGACCAGGTACGAGCCGCGTACGTGCACGGCCAGCACGCTGTCGAAGTCCTCGACCGTCATCTTCCCGAACGACTTGTCGCGCAGGATGCCGGCGTTGTTGACGACGATGTCGACCTTGCCGAACGCGTCGACGGCCGTCTGCACGAGCGCCTGGGCCCCCTCGGGGGTGGCCACGTTGTCGGTGTTGGCGACGGCCCGGCCGCCGTTCTTGGTGATGAGCTCGACCACCTCGGCGGCGGGGCCCGTGGACGCGCCGGTGCCGTCGAGGGCGCCGCCGAGGTCGTTGACCACGACCTGGGCGCCCCGCTCGGCGAGCAGGAGCGCGTGCGCCCTGCCGAGACCGTGCCCGGCGCCCGTGATGATGGCGACCCTGTCATCGAACCGAAGCATCGAACCCTCCAGAGCAAGAGAACAACATTCTGGTAGGAGTACGATAACCGACCCGCTCAGGCGCGTCTCCAGAGCTCGGGCTCGCCCTCCTCCCTGCGTACCCTGCCCTGGGCCGCCAGCCATACCAGGTGGGCCAGCGTCTCGTTGTTGGCCGCCCGGCGCATGAACGGCGGGATCGTCTCCCAGGGCCGCGACCAGCTCAGCCGGGTGGCGACGTCCCAGCAGGTCACGCCGTCGTCCGCGCCGACGACCCGCTCGATCTCGGCCAGCCGCTCGTCGTGGTGGGCAATGACGTGGTCGACCCGTCCGGCCAGCTCCAGGAAGCGGTACTCGTGGCCGGGCAGCACCTCGTCGACCTCCAGCTTGCGTACGGCGGCCAGCGAGTCGAGGTAGTCGGCCAGCGGGTTCGGGCCCGACTGGGGATGCACGGCCACGATCGGCGTGATCTTGGCCAGCACGTGGTCGCCGGACAACAACAACCTGCGCGCGGGCGAGACGAAGCACAGGTGGCCGGGGGTGTGCCCGGGGGTGTGGAGGGCCCGCAGGTCCCAGCCGGGCAGCCCGAGGTCCTCGCCGTCCTCGATCAGCCGGTCCGGACGGGCCATCGTGACCATGTGCCTGATCATCATGGACGCCCCGGCCAGCTCGTCCAGGCTCAGTTCGGGCACGCCGGAGCGCCGCAGCAGGGCCCGTTCCCGCTGGACGAGCGAGTCGATGGCGGCGTCGTCGTACCGCTCGCGCACGAGGCCCGCGTCGGCCGGGTGCAGGCCGATCCAGGCGCCCGACGCCTCGCGGACGCGTCCCGCCAGGCCGTAGTGGTCGGGGTGCAGGTGGGTGACCAGGACGGCCCTGACGTCGGCGATCCCGTAACCGGCCACGGCCAGCCCGGCGGCGAGGGCGTCGTACGCCTCGTCGGTGTTCCAGCCGGCGTCCACGATCGCCACGCCGTCGGGCAACTCCAGGGCGTAGACCAGCACGTACCGGAGGGGGTTGATCGGGATGGGCACCGGGATGGACCACAGCCCCGGACGTACCCGCTCGACCTCGGGAACCGCCCCGCTCAGCCATGCCTCGCGCTGCGCCGCGTTGGAAGGAGTCACCACGAACTTCGCCATGCCCCGAATATAGTTCTGGTCCCGAATCATGTTCTACTAGGGGTCATGAAGCTGAGCCGCGAGATCTCAGACGATGGCCGCTTCGTCCGGCAGCCGAACCGCTTCACCGAACGGCTCGGGCCGCCCGAGCCCGGCCGCTACCGGCTCTACGCCTCCTACGCCTGCCCGTGGGCACAGCGCGTGCTGATCGTCCGCGCCCTGCTCCGCCTGGAGGACCTGCTGGACGTCACGATCGTCGACCCCATCCGCGACGACAAGGGCTGGCGGATCCCCGACGGGGACCCCCTGTACCTGTCGGAGCTCTACCACGCGACCGATCCGGGCTACACGGGCCGCTACACCGTTCCGTGCATCTGGGACACCCGGGACGAACGCATCGTCACCAACGACTTCCCGCAGATCACCCTCGATCTGGAGACGTCGTGGGGCACCTCACCCGACCTGTATCCGGAACGCCTGCGCCCGGACATCGACATCATGAACGACCGCCTCTACCACGGCCTCAACAACGCGGTCTACGAAGCCGGCTTCTCCCGCGGGCAGCAGGCCTACGAGGAGGCCGTCGCCCGCGTGTTCACCACGCTCGACCTGCTGGAGGTGCGCCTGGCGGAGTCGGAGTTCCTCTTCGGCACGCTCACCGACAGCGACGTACGGCTCTACACGACGCTGGTCAGGTTCGACACGGTCTACCACGGCCACTTCAAGTGCTCGATCAGGCGGCTGGCGGACTATCCGGCGTTGTGGGCGTACACGCGCAGGCTCTACGCGATCCCCGCCTTCCGCGACACCACGGACTTCGACCACATCAAGCGCCACTACTACATGACGCAGACCAACATCAACCCGAGCAGGATCGTTCCGGTAGGACCTGAGCTCGACTGGAGCGCGTGACGCCCGGCCTCGGCATCGCGGCGAACAGCAGCGCCGAGGCCAGCACCACGCCGGAGGCCACCCACCAGGCGGTGGCCGCACCCGCCTGCGCGGCCAGCACGCCCAGCGTGGAGTTGGCCAGCACCCCGCCGGCCTGCAAGGACAGCGAGGACGTCGAGGTGACCGTGGTGCGCTCGGCGGCCGAGACCGCGTTGTGCTGCATCTCCAGGCAGAGCAGCGCGGTCACCGACAACCCGGCGAACATGACCAGGTAGGCCAGCCCGGCCGCCACCAGGCCGGGCGCCCCGCCGAGCCCGGCGGTGGCGGCCAGCGAGCCGACCGACAGCGCGCAGAGCACCGCGCCCGCCGCGGCGCCCCGGGCCGAGCTCCCCGCCAGCCGCGCCACGCGGGGCGCGAGCGCGCTGCCCAAGGCGCTGGCGGCGTAACCCAGGGCCGCGACGACGGCGTAGGCGAGGCTGCCGCGTTCGGCCGTGCCCGCCAGCTCGGCCAGGCGCCCGGGGGTCAGCAGCTCGATCGTCATCAGCAGCACGCCGGACGCGGCGGCGGCGGCCATCAGGCGGCGCAGCACCGCGTTCCCGGCGGCGAGGCGGACCCCGGAGACCATCGTGGCCGGCACCTCGCGCAGCACGCTCCCCAGCGACCGCCGGTCATGGGCCGGCTCCGGCAGCGCGAACACCACCACGACCAGCAGGACGACGGCCGCCACGGCCCCCAGCAGCGACGGCACGGCCAGCGGCGTCATCAGACCCGGCGGCACCAGCAGCGGCACCGCGCCGCCCACCAGCACGCCCGCGCACAGGGCCGCCGACTCCATCGCGTTGCCGCGCGCCAAGCCGGGCTTGAGGTCGGCGTCGCCGCCTTCGATGCCGTGGAGGGTGTCGACGTACCAGGAGGTGGCCGGGCCGCTGGACAGCGCCCTGGCCACACCCTTGAGCACGCCGCTGACCAGGAACATCCAGAACACCGTGGAGACGCTCATCAGCGCCAGCGCCGCCGCCGTGAACACGGCCGAGGCGGCCAGCACCCTCCGCCGCCCGATGACGTCGGCCAGGCCGCCCGTGGGCAGCTCCAGGGTCGCGGTGACGACCGAGAAGACGGTCACGGACAGGCCGATCTGGGTCAGGCTGAGCCCCCGGTCGGTCATCAGCAGGACCATGCTGGCGACCATCAGGCCCAGGGGCAGCCAGGTCAGGAAGCTGACGAGCATGTAGCGCCGCAAGGCGGATCGGGCGGTCATCGGTCCTGCTCCTCGATCTCAGGGTTCTCGGCGCGGTCCTTGGCGCGGGGGAAGCCGCCGATCCAGATGTGGACCTGCTGGGTCTCGGGGTCTCCCGCGTGGCGGGCGGCCAGGTCGCGGATCAGCTCCTCGACCTTCTCGTCCAGCTCCTTGAGCCCGGCCGGGGGCAGCTCCACGAAGTCGTCGCTCATCCCGGCCGCGCTCACCCACTCGGGGGACCAGTCGCGCTCGTCGTAGTCCTGGACGACGCGGGCGAGTGACTCGACCTGGCGCATCCGCATGATCCGGACCGCCTCGCGGCCCTCGTCGGTCCCGATCAGCTCGCCGCTGTCCCACGAGGTGTAGCGGTGGCGGGCCCGCCAGCGCCGCTCACGGCCGTCGCGCCGCTCGGGGTCCTCCTCGATGAAGCCGTACTTGAACAGCTCGCGCAGGTGGTAGCTGGTCGAGCCGGAGCTCTCCCCCACCTTGCGCCCCAGCTCGCTCGCGGTGGCCGGGCCGTCGCTGCGCAGCAGCCCGAGCAACCGCACCCGCAGCGGATGGGCCACCACCTTGAGCACCTGCGGGTCACTGATCTTGTACTGCTCTTCCATGAGCACGACACTAAACCACAAAGACAATTTTGCAAAGTGATTTTTGTGGTTTCCCCGGCCTTCTAAACTGGGCGGATGCTCGATGAGATCCAGGTGGACGACGCCGTCCTCGCCCTGCGCCCCGACTTCGCCGTGCTGGTCATGTTCGCCCACGGCCTGCGCAACGGCCCGACGGACGACCGCACCCGCGCCTGGCTGGCCGAGGCGTCGGCGGCCGAGGTGCAGACCGACAAGATCGACGCCTGGAAGGACGCCTACCGCGCCTTCGGCGCCAAGCCGCAGCGCACCAGGCCCTCGGTCGACGCGCTCACCCGCCGCATGCCGCTGCCGGAGATCAACCGGGTGGTCGACGCGTACAACACGATCAGCGTGAAGCACGCGCTGCCCATCGGCGGCGAGGACCTCGACCACTACGCGGGCCCGGCCCGGCTGGTGCGGGCGACCGGCGACGAGGCGTCGGAGGAGGCGCTCGGGCAGCCCGAGCCCGGCGAGGTGATCTGGCGCGACGACGCCGGAGTGACCTGCCGCCGCTGGAACTGGCGTCAGGTGGCGCGCACCCGGCTCACCGAGGAGACGACCAACGCGATCTTCCTGCTCGAACGCCTGGAGCCGATGTCGATGGAGGAGCTCCAGCAGGCCGGCAAGGAGCTGGCGGACCTGCTGTCGGAGTTGTCACCCGAGGTGCGGATCACCAGCCGGATCGTGTCCGGCGGGAAGTAAACCTGCCGCCCACACGTTGATACCAAACAGTAACAAAGACGGCTCTCCCTGGATTGACTAGGCGCGCGTGACCTCTACGGCATGTCCTGAGAGGATCGTTCGAGGCGGCACGTGCTCTTCGGCGCGCGCTGCCGGTCCGGGCGAGTAGCCTTGGACAGGTTCTCTAACATCAACGCCGATCTGCGGAAGAGGGCGATTTCCGCCGTGTCGTCTGAGTCGTCGCGGACAAACCCGCTGGCAAGCTTTGGTCAGAACGAGTGGCTTGTCGACGAGCTGTACCAGAAGTATCTTCAAGATCCAGAGTCTGTCGACAAGGCCTGGTGGAACTTCTTCGCTGACTACAACCCTGATAGCGGAGCGGGCCGGACCCCGGTCAGGGAGGCGGCGAACGGCACTGCGACCGCGCCCGCTCCTCCCAAGGCGCCCCCGAAGGCGCCTCCGGCAGCCGAGAAGCCGAAGCAGCCGGCCACCCCGGTGCCCAAGGGCGCCGAGGAGGTGAAACTGCGCGGCGCCGCGGCGCGCACGGCCGCCAACATGGACCTGTCACTGTCGGTCCCGACGGCGACCAGCGTCCGTGCCATCCCGGCCAAGCTGCTCATCGACAACCGCATCGTGATCAACAATCACCTCAAGCGGGGGCGTGGCGGCAAGATCTCCTTCACTCATCTCATCGGCTTCGCGATCGTCAAGGCGCTGAAGGCGATGCCGGAGATGAACCACTCCTACACGGAGATCGACGGCAAGCCGACGCTGGTCAAGCCCGAGCACATCGGGTTCGGCCTGGCGATCGACGTGCAGAAGAGCAACGGCGAGCGCCAGCTCCTCGTGCCCTCGATCAAGGGCGCGGAGGAGATGGACTTCCGCCAGTTCTGGGTGGCCTACGAGGAGGTCGTCCGCAAGGCCCGCGCGGGCAAGCTGGGCGTCGACGACTTCTCCGGCACCACGATCTCGCTGACCAACCCCGGCACGATCGGCACCGTCCACTCGGTCCCGCGCCTGATGCCCGGCCAGGGCACGATCATCGGCGTCGGCGCGATGGAATACCCGGCCGAGTACCAGGGCGCCTCGCCCGACACGCTGTCACGTCTGGCCGTCTCCAAGGTCATGACGCTGACCAGCACCTACGACCACCGGATCATCCAGGGCGCCCAGTCGGGCGACTTCCTGCGCCAGATCCACCGGTTGCTGCTCGGCGAGAACGGCTTCTACGACGAGATCTTCGAGGCCCTGCGCATCCCGTACGAGCCGGTGCGCTGGGTCCAGGACATCTCAGCCTCCCACGACGACGACGTGGCCAAGTCGGCCCGTGTCATAGAGCTGATCCACGCCTACCGCGTGCGCGGCCACCTGATGGCCGAGACCGACCCGCTGGAGTACAAGCAGCGCAAGCACCCAGACCTGGACATCCAGTCCCACGGGCTGACCCTCTGGGACCTTGAGCGCGAGTTCGCCACCGGCGGTTTCGGGGGCCGTGCGCTGATGAAGCTGCGCGAGATCCTGGGTGTGCTGCGCGACTCCTACTGCCGCACGGTCGGCATCGAGTACATGCACATCCAGAACCCCGAGGAGCGGGCCTGGATCCAGGCGCGGGTGGAGAAGCCGCACGCCTCGCCCGAGCGCGACGAGCAGCTCAACATCCTGTCGCGGCTCAACACCGCCGAGGCGTTCGAGACGTTCCTGCAGACGAAGTTCGTCGGCCAGAAGCGGTTCTCGCTGGAGGGCGGCGAGTCCCTGATCCCGCTGCTCGACTCGGTGATCAGCGACGCCGCCGACGAGGGCCTCGACGAGGTCGTCATCGGCATGGCCCACCGCGGCCGCCTCAACGTGCTGGCCAACATCGTGGGCAAGTCCTACGCCCAGATCTTCGGCGAGTTCGAGGGCAACATCGACCCGCGTACCGCCCACGGCTCCGGCGACGTCAAGTACCACCTGGGCGCGAGCGGCGAGTTCACCGCGCCCAGCGGCAAGATGATCACCGCTTCCGTGGTGGCCAACCCCTCCCACCTGGAGGCGGTCGACCCGGTGCTGGAGGGTGTCGTCCGCGCCAAGCAGGACCTCCTGGAGCGCGGCGAGGAGGGCTTCACCGTCCTTCCCGTCCTCGTCCACGGCGACGCGGCCTTCGCCGGCCAGGGCGTGGTGGCCGAGACGCTCAACCTGTCGCAGCTGCGCGGCTACCGCACCGGCGGCACCGTGCACGTGGTGGTCAACAACCAGGTGGGCTTCACCACCTCGCCCGCCTCCTCCCGCTCGTCGGTCTACGCGACCGACGTCGCGCGGATGATCCAGGCGCCGATCTTCCACGTCAACGGCGACGACCCCGAGGCCGTGGTGCGCGTGGGCCAGCTGGCCTACGAGTACCGCCAGGCGTTCCGCAAGGACGTCGTCATCGACCTCATCTGCTACCGCCGCCGCGGCCACAACGAGGGCGACAACCCCGCCTTCACCCAGCCGCTGATGTACGACCTGATCGACGCCAAGCGCTCGACCCGCAAGCTCTACACCGAGGCGCTGATCGGCCGGGGCGACATCACGGTCGAGGAGGCCGAGTCGGCGCTGCGCGACTACCAGGCCAAGCTGGAGCAGGCCTTCACCGAGACGCGCGAGGCGGCCAAGAAGCCCAAGGAGGCGGCCGCCATGCGGGTGCCGCCGGCCGAGGTCGTCAAGTGGTCCCACGCCGACACGGCGACGGCGATCAGCGACGAGACGCTCAAGCGCATCGTCGACACCCAGCTCAACCTGCCCGACGGCTTCACGCCGCACCCGCGCCTGGCGCCGGTGCTGCAGCGCCGCGGCCAGATGGTCGAGACCGACTCGATCGACTGGGCGATGGGCGAGACGCTGGCGTTCGGCTCGCTGCTGATCGACGGCCACCCGGTCCGCCTGGTCGGCCAGGACTCCCGGCGCGGCACGTTCACCCAGCGGCACGCGGTGCTGGTCGACCGGATGACCGGCGCCGATCACACGCCGCTGAAGACGTTCAACGAGGGCACCACGAAGTTCTACGTCTACGACTCGCTGCTCAGCGAGTTCGCGGCGCTCGGCTTCGAGTACGGCTACAGCGTCGTACGCCCCGACGCCCTGGTCGCCTGGGAGGCGCAGTTCGGCGACTTCGTCAACGGCGCCCAGACGATCATCGACGAGTTCATCTCGTCCGGTGAGCAGAAGTGGGGCCAGCGCTCCTCGGTCGTGCTGCTGCTGCCGCACGGCTTCGAGGGCCAGGGTCCCGACCACTCCTCGGCCAGGATCGAACGGTTCCTTCAGGTCTGCGCGCTCGACAACATGACGGTCGCGCAGCCGTCCACGCCGGCCAACTACTTCCACCTGCTGCGCTGGCAGGTGGAGTCCAACCGGCACAAGCCGATGGTGGTCTTCACGCCCAAGTCGCTGCTGCGGCACAAGGCGGCCACCTCGAAGGCGTCCGACTTCACGACGGGCACCTTCCAGCCGGTCCTGGGCGACACCACGGTCGATCCGGCCAAGGTCACCCGGGTGGTCCTGGTCTCGGGCAAGCTCTACTACGACCTGGCCGCCCATCGTGAGAAGTCGGGCCGCGACGACGTCGCGATCGTCCGGCTTGAGCGGCTCTACCCGTTCCCGACCGAGGAGCTCACCGCCGAGCTGGCCCGCTACGGGCAGCAGGCCGAGCTGGTGTGGGCGCAGGACGAGCCGGTCAACATGGGCCCGTGGCCCTACCTGACGCTGAAGCTGGCCGAGGACCCGCAGACGCTCGGCGGCCGGTCGCTGCGCCGCGTCTCGCGTACCCCGAACAGCTCGCCCGCGACGGGTTCGCACAACTCGCACGACACGGAGCTGGAGGAGATCCTCCACCAGCTCTTCGGCTGAGCAGGCCGCCAGTGAGCCCCCGGCCGTCCGGCCGGGGGCTTCTGTGTTGACCGGCAGGGTGAGGTCCCTGCCCGCACGAAGGAGAGACACCCATGTACTTCACCGATCGAGGGATCGAGGAACTGGTCGCTCGGCGGGGCGAGGAAGAGGTCAGCCTGCTCTGGCTCGGCGAGCGGCTGCGTGAGTTCGTCGATCTCAACCCCGAGTTCGAGACCCCGGTCGAGCGGCTGGCCACCTGGCTGGCCCGGCTCGACGACGAGGACGACGACTGACGCGACCCGGCCTCCCGGGACGCGATACATCTTGAGTTTTCGCGAGACGCGACATATCGTGTCTCGTAGGAGACGTACTCGTCGAGGAGGCATACGTTCATGGAGAAGTGGACGCTGGAGGCTCCGGAGCAGCTCACGTTCGGGCCGGTCGAGTCACTTGTCGTGCGGATCGTCGCCGGGCGGCTGGCCGTCCTGGCCAGCGAGGGCCCGCCCACGATGGAGCTGACCGAGATCGAGTCGGCCGCGCCGCTGCTGGTCAGCTACGACGAGCTGACCAAGGAACTGATCGTCGCCTACGAGGGCCTGACGTGGGACGGCCTGCTCGGCTGGCTGAAGCGCGACCGGCGCAGGACCAACCTCACGATCACCGTGCCCAAGGGCTGCCGGGTCAGCACGGAGGTGGTCTCGGCGTCCACGGTGCTGGCCGGGTTCGAGCGGTCCACCCGGGTCAAGAGCGTGTCCTCCGAGGTCGTCCTCGACGGCGTGAGCGGCGAGGTGAGCGCCACGACGGTCTCCGGCTCGATCGAGAGCCGGGCCATGGACGGCGACCTGGCGCTGAAGACCGTCTCCGGCGAGCTGACGCTGGCGGACGGCACCCCGAGGCGGCTCAAGGCCAGCACGGTCTCCGGCCGCATCACCGCCGACCTGCGGCTGCGCCCGACGAGTCATGTGACGTTCAACAGCGTCTCGGGTGCCGTCCTGGTGCGGGTGCCGGAGAACGTCGAGTCCGACGTCAGCATGAGGTCCACGTCCGGCAGGCTGAGCTCGACGTTCGACGGCCTGTCCGCGAACAACAGTCCCGGCTCCAAGACGTTGTCGGGGCGCCTCGGCGGCGGCATGGCCTCGCTGTCGGCGGTCACGGTCTCGGGTGAGGTCGCCCTGCTCAAGGGAGAGAAGGAATGAGCCCTGTCTTCGGTCACGGCCGGCTCCGGCTGTACCTGCTCAAGCTGCTGGAGGAGAGCCCGCGGCACGGCTACGAGGTCATCCGGCTGCTCCAGGACCGCTTCCTCGGCGTCTACTCGCCCTCGCCCGGCACGATCTACCCGCGCCTGGCCCGCCTGGAGGAGGAGGGCCTGGTCACCCACGAGGTGGTCGAGGGCAAGAAGGTGTTCTCCATCACCGACAAGGGCCGCGAGGAGCTCAACGCCCGGCTCGACGAGCTCGACGACCTGGAGCAGGAGATCTCCGCCTCGGTGCGCGACATCGCCCGCGAGGTCAAGGAGGACGTCCGCGACACGGTGAAGTCGCTGCGCGACGAGCTGACCCGGATGGCCAAGGACGTCCGCACCGGCACCCGTGACAGCGCCCAGACCCGGGCCGAAGACATCAAACGGCTCAAGGAGCAGCAGAAGCGGCAGTGGATGGCGCACGCCAACCAGTGGCAGGTCGAGGGCGACCGGCTGGCCGGCGAGTGGCGGCGGATCTGGTCGGACATCTGGAGCACGCTCGGCGGCGACACCGTACGGCGGACCGAGCTCGACAACGAGCTGGGCGAGCTGCTGGCCGACTTCGTGGCGCAGGCCCGCCAGGAGGCCACCGACGCCGCGCTGACCACGCAGAAGCTGGCCGAGCTGCGGACGGTGCTCGACGAGGCGTCCGCCCGCGTCCACGACATCCTCGAACGCTGAGCCGTCCTAGGCGGAGCGCAGCGACCGTTCCACGTGCCTGACGCTCCGGGCCGCCCGGCGCGCGTGGTAGGCGACGGGCATGTAGCGCAGCCGTTCGGGCAGGCGCGGCGTCAGCATCGCCACCGCGTGCCCGATGTGCCGCAACCGCCGTTCGTCCCGGGCCGTCCAGCGCAGGCCGAGTTTCCTGCGCGCGGCCGGCGGCAGCGTGCCGACCGTCACGAAGTGGTTGAACTCCCCCGAGCCCACCCCCACCGGCGTCCACAACCGGCGCAGCGGCCTCGGCAGGCCGGGCGGCGCCGGCGTGCCGCGCAGGACGGCCAGCACCTCCAGCGCGGTCGGGTGCGCTTCCAGCCGTTCGGCGATCATCGTGTCGAAGTAGCGCCAGAACGCCTCCAGGTCCTCCGGCATCTCCCGCTCGGGAACCCGCAGGATCGCGCCGAGCTGCCGCGACTCGGCGTACATGCGGCGCTGCTGCTCCACGGTGTACGGGGTGCCGAAGTAGCGGTTGAGCGTGACGAAACGCTCGAACAGCGACAGGTGCACCCAGGCCCATGCCTCGCCGTTCAGCGCGTGGTAGGCGCGGCCGTACTCGTCCACACCGCTGATGGACTTGTGCAGCTCGCGCAGCCGCCTGCCCTCGGCCAGGCCGCCGGTGCCGCCGTAGACCCATTTCTGCACCGAGGCGAGCGTGCGGTTGAGCCGCCCCCACGGGTCGTCCTTGTACGTCGAGTGTTGCGCCACGGCCGCGCCGACCGCCGGATGCATGGTCTGGAGGACCAGAGCGCTGCCGGCCACGAGCAGGTTGCGGTATTCGCCCGCGGTGTCCCAGTGCATCGAACCTGGACCGAAGGGCTGAACGTCCATCGTGCCGCCTCCCGGGTGATGCCACCTCATCCTCTCTGTATCACCCAGGAGACGCAGAAGTAACCCTTCACTTATTCAGCTCGTAAAGACGATTTTTCCGAAGATCTCCCCTTCGGCCATGGCCGCGAACCCGTCGCGCGCCTCGGCCAGCGGCAGCGTCCGGTCGATCACCGGCCGCGCGCCCGTCTGCTCCAGGAACACCGCCAGCCTGCGGAGCTGGTCGCGGGTGCCCATGGTGGTGCCGACCACGGAGAGCTGCAGGAAGAAGACGCGGTTGAGGTCGGCGGACGGTACGGCGCCGCTCGTGGCCCCGGAGACCACCACGCGCCCGCCCGGCCTGAGCGACTTGAGCGAATGGTCCCAGGTGGCCTGGCCGACGGTCTCCATGACGGCGTCCACCCGTTCGGGCAGCCGCGCGCCCGGCTCGAAGACCTGGTCGGCGCCGAGGGCTCGGGCCCGCTCGCGCTTCTCCTCCGAGCGGCTGGTCGCCCAGACGCGGAACCCGCCCGCCCGGCCGAGCGCGATCAGCGCCGTGGCGACACCGCCGCCCGCGCCCTGCACCAGCACGGTCGAGCCCGGTTCGAGCCCGGCCTTGTCGAACAACATGCGGTAGGCGGTCAGCCAGGCCGTCGGCAGGCAGGCGGCCTCCTCGAAGCTGAGCGCGGCCGGCTTGGGCACGAGGTTGCGCCGCGGCACGGCCACCCGCTCGGCGAACGTCCCGTCGTGCACCTCCGACAGCAGCGAGCGCTTGGGGTCGAGGGTCTCGTCCGCGCCGGTGCCGATCACGGCGTGCACGATGACCTCGTTGCCGTCCTCGTCCACGCCGGAGGCGTCGCAGCCGAGCACGATCGGCAGGCGGTCCTGGCGGATGCCCACGCCCTTGAGCGTCCACAGGTCGTGGTGGTTGAGCGCGGCGGCCCGTACGGAGACGGTCGTCCAGCCGTCGGGCGCCTCAGGCTCGGGGTGCTCCCCGAGCGTCAGCCCGGCGAGCGGATTGTCGGGATCGGTCTGTGTGGCGGTTACGGCGAACATGGCCGAACCCTACTAACGGACCCCTCGGCGACCACGGCGCCGCCCCGCCTCTCACCGCCCGAGCGTCACCCGGATCCCGGCGAGCGCGCGCTTCCTGAAGTCCGCCGACCCGGCGACGGCGATCTCCACGTCCCCCTGGCAGGTCCACTCGCCCGGATACCCGCGTCCGGCGATCACCGACGGCAGCCGGGCCTTCCTGGCACAGTCGGGCATGGGCACGAGCGCGACCACCTCCCGTACTCCCCCGCCGAACCACAGTTGCGGGCCGACCGGATCACCCTGCGCCGTGGCCCCGTGCCCGGCGAGCCGTACCGATCCCTTGCCCGACAACACCAGGAAGCCGTCCTTGGTCGTCCTGCCGCGCAGCTCCCGCGCCAGCGCCATGCGCTGGTCGAAGGTCAGCCCCTGGCCCGGGTCCTGCATCACCACCCGCCACTGCCCGAACACGAACAGCAGCGTCTGCCCCTCGCCCCCGCTGCCCGGCTGGCGCGGCCACAGGGTGACGTCGGGCCCGTAGCTCCTGATCGGCCGGCCGCCGCCGGTCACCTCGGCCACCCCGTTGTACGGGACGCCCAACCGCCGGAACTGCCCGTCGATCCAGGCCCCCTGGAACGGCCGCACCCCCAGCTCGTTGAGGTCGAGATCGGCCGGGTAGCGTACCTCGGCCCTGCGTCCGTCGGGGAAGACGACGTCGATGATCTCGTCGTGGCCCTTGGTCCTGGCCGGGACCCGCAGGGCATGGGGGCCGTTGTCGATCCTGGTCAGCGACCGGATGGGCGCGGTGGAGGACGGCGTAGGCAGCCCCGAACCCGGGTCCCGGCTGAGCAGCAGGCTGACGGCCGGGATCACCAGGAGAGTCAGCACCACCGCGAGCCCGATCCACCGGCGGCGGCCGCGCCCACCTGCCTCGATGACGTCGAACTGGTCGGACACGACGTGCCTCGCCGGGTTAGTGCGGGTTGCGCCCTTTACTTAAGTTCAGTGGAGTTACATCCGCCCGCGCAAGCCCTGGAACCTGGCGAAATCGCGGTCCGAGGTCACAACTTCACAACCTCGACCGATGAGCGTCGCCAGATCACCAGGTCACCAGGTCGCCCGGTTGAGCCGTCCGTCGGTGACCAGGTCGACCCGCTGCCCCACCAGCTCCCTCGACATGGCGTCGGCCAGCAGCTCCGCCTCCAGCACGTGCGCGTGCGCCCGCGCGCCGCCGGGCAGGTCCACGACGAGGACGCCCTTCTCGGCCGCGCCGTCCCGGCCGTGGGCGACCGTGTACCCGGCCACGGTGGCGGGCCCCGCGTAGGAGTCCGCCAGAGGCACCCCGGAGGCCGTGAACACCGGTGTCGCGTCCCCCAGGTGTCCTCCCGGCTCGCCGGACCACACCGCGTACGTGTGCTTCGTCAGGTGCATCCCCACGCCGGTCACCAGCCCGTGCCCCGACTGCGCCCGCAGCAGGCCGGCCATCGTGGCCGTCGAGTGCAGCACGTAGTCGCTGGCCGGGCCGCCGGCGTACGGGAGCCCACCGGTCACCGTCAGGCCGCGCCGGTCGTACGGGTCGAGCCCCGTCGCGTCGCACGCCTGCCGCAGCGCGACGGCGAAGCAGCTGTACAGGTCGAGCGCGTCCATGTCGGCGAGCCCGAGCCCGGCGCGCCGGAAGGCGGCCCGCGCGGCGGCCCCGATCGCCTGCGAGGAGCCGAGCGCGGGCCGCGCCGCCACCTCCCAGGTGTCCTCCGCGTACGCCCAGCCGCGCAGGTACACCCGCCGCTCCTCCGGCACCCCCAGCCGGTCGGCCAGGGACGCGCTCGCCAGGACGACGGCCGCCGCCTGGTCGACCTCCATGACGGCCACGGTGTTCCTGGTGTACGGCCAGCCGACGAACCGGTTGCCCTTCACCAGCTCCTCGGGCGTGCGCACGACCCGCCGCCACGCGTACGGGTTGGCCGCGGCCACCTCGGTCATCGGCGCCATCATCCGTCCCCGGTCGAGCATCTCCTCCTCGACCGTCATCCCGGCCGCCGCCCGCCGCGCGGTCTCCATGATCGCGTACGTGTGCACCGGCAGGAACAGCTCGTGCGCCAGCTCGGCGGGGTGCGGCGGGCGTTCCCAGGCGTAGGGCGGCTTGGGATCGGCGGCGTGGCTCCACGGCACGTGCTCGCCCGCCCGCCGGTAGGCCCGCCGCGTCGCCAGCGCCTCGGCCCCTGTGACCAGCGCGCAGTCCAGCTCGCCCGCCGCGATCCCGGCCGCCGCCGCGCCGATGAGCAGTTGCGGGGCCGTACCGCTGACCTTGGAGTAGGCGTGGTGGCGCGGCGTGGCCCCGAGGCGCTCGGCCAGCCGCCCGGTCGGCGAGTCGTACTGCCAGGAGTCGGTGTGGACGATCTGGATCGAGTCGAGCCGCCCGACGGGAAGGCGGGCGTCGTCGGCCGCCTCGCGGGCGACCGACTCCCACAGGTCGAGCGGCTCCGGGCCGGGTTGTTCGCGAACGGTCCGCTGCGCGACGCCGATGAGACAGGGGGTGCGTGGATCCATGCGAACCATCTAACCAGAACAACATTCGGTTGATAAGTAAATGGCATCCGATAATCAGCGCTACGACTGTTGCCGAAGGCCATTCATCACGACTCTGACCTGCACAGATGCCTTTCAGGAATACCTATTTCCATAACGGAACGGACCCTCTTCACGTCGGCTACTGATCGGCGGTTGCGCCATTCATTGGCGCGCCCATCGTTTTCCTGAACCACCGGGGACCGACCCGCGCAACCCGAGGAACTGGCGGTACTGCCCGCGCACGAGGCCCCGGGTCGCCCCCGGCGGGATCCGGGGCCTTCCCCGGGCGGCCCTCTCGTCAGACGCGGAAGACGGGCCCGGTCGAGACGGCGAGCTCGCAGGCGTTGGGGAACCTGTGCGAGTACCGGTACCGGGCGCCGTCCCAGACACCCCACGCCTGTACGTCCACGGGCTGATAGTCGGCGGTGCAGGAAACGTCCCCGCGCCGGCTCAACCGGGCCGGGTTCCCGCCCACGTGTTCGAGCGCGAGGCAGGCGTCGACCTGCCCGGGAACGACCCGGCCGGGCGTGCACTCCAGCACTCCTTGCCGATCTCCCACGCTGATCCGGAAATGCCTTTGGCTCTTGAACGACGCCTCGACATCGGGTGGGCCGGTCGTGGCGTTCGCCACTGGAGCGGCGGCGAATGCCGCGCAGGAAAGCGCGGCCATGGCGAGAATTCGGTGCATACGGGCAGCCTCCATCATGCCTCTGACCTGCGGCAACGACCGACACGCGTGATCATTTAGACGTATCGGGAGGGATCGGCTGATGGTGTCCTTATCGCACACGGTCCACTCTTGATCAGGTAACGAATCTCTATCCGGGCTGCAATACAGGCAGTTGATCTGGAAAAATCCACCCTTACGACCCTAAGAAAGGCATTTCATGATCTCCCGGGCCAGGCAACTGGCGGCGGCCGCCCTAGGCGGCGCGCTGCTGTTGCTGCCTGCCTTCACGGGGATCGCGAACGCCGCACCGGCCAGCAAGGTCTACAGCGTCACCCTGGCCAGGACGGCCACCGACATGAAGAAGGTCGCCGACTACTGGCGGCCCGACCGGCTCAAGCAGGCCGACAACTACAGCCCCGCCACGCCGGGCGCGCAGGCCGCCCCGACCTCCTCGGCGGGCGCCGTCTCCGGGCCGAACGCGCCCGCCACGACGGCGCAGCGGACGTCCGCGGGGCAGGACGTGACGCCCGTCGCGCCCAAGCAGGGCGGCGCGGCCAAGACCATGGGCAAGGTCTTCTTCAGGTTCGGCGCCAAGGAGTACTGGTGCTCGGCCAGCGCGGTCGCCTCCAGGAACCGCAGCGTGGTGGCCACGGCCGGACACTGCGCGTACGACTCGCGGCAGGCCAAGCCCGCCGAATACTGGATCTTCGTCCCCAACCCCGGCCCCAACGGCGAGACGCCCGACGGCATCTACGTGGGCGCGGCGATCACCATGCACGAGGACTGGGCCGGCAAGGGCGACTACGACTTCGACTACGCCTTCGTGACCGTGCACCGCGGGTTCGTCTGGGAGCAGGCGAAGGACGGCACGTACTCGATGAAGGACGTCGGCAGGCTCCAGGACAACGTGGGCGGCCAGGGCCTGGAGGTCAACAGGAAGCCGGCCGCGTACGTCGTGGCCGCGTTCGGCTTCCCGGCCGGCGCGCAACCCGACGGCACCCGGCCGTTCGACGGCAAGACGTTGCGTACGTGCCAGGGCGGCGTCACGTACTGGACCGCGGCCCCCGCGCTCGACCTGCAGAAGGGCGTACGGCTCCAGCCGTGCGACTTCAGCCCCGGCGCCAGCGGCGGCCCCTGGCTGGTGGACTACGACGCGACCCGCAGGCTCGGCGACCTCAACGGCGTCAACAGCCTGACCTGGAACAGGGACGCCAAGGGCGCCTACGATGCGGTGTCCTCACCGTACTTCGACATCACCGCCGGCGAGGTCTACCGGCGCGCCGCAGCCCTCACCACACCGGGAAATGTGACGTAAGTCACATGCAACTACATGATCACTGCACGTGATCAGCCGATCCATTGATCTCGGTACGGTAACGGCGAGGCGTGGGAGCGCTGACACGATCTACCGAAAATTTCCATTAGCCCAGTCAGCGGTATAGGTTCCGGGTCGTCCGTTTGCTGAGTTTTGGGGTGCACGAGGCGCCTCCTGTCAGCGCAACCTGGAGTTACCTTGAAGCGAATCCTTCTCCCCGTCGGCGGTGCCGTCCTGGCCACCGGCCTCCTGGCCGCCGGGCTGTCCGCCACCGCCCAGGCCGACGGCGACATCTCCAACGACCCGTTGGCCCGCAGCAACTCCGATGCGGCCTCGATCGCGTCCTTCTGGATCGCCTCCAACGGCGCCGCGCTCCGCCAGGCCACGCAGTACACCTGGGACTCCAAGGAAGTGCGGAAGGTCGTCTCCAAGGGCGGCTACGACCCCGACGGCCGTCCCGGCATGACCGCGCCCACCGGCGAGCAGAAGGCCGGCGCCTCCCAGAACGTGAACCTGCCCAAGAGCATCGGCAAGGTCTTCTTCGTCGACGGCTCCGGCAAGTTCCGCTGGTGCTCGGCCACCTCCATCCAGTCGGGCAACCGCAACCTGGTCGCCACCGCCGGCCACTGCGTGTACGACACGGACAGCAACAGCGACACGCTGTCCAAGT
The DNA here is from genome assembly GCF_014648435.1 of Nonomuraea spiralis. GTDB lineage: Bacteria > Actinomycetota > Actinomycetes > Streptosporangiales > Streptosporangiaceae > Nonomuraea > Nonomuraea spiralis. The sequence continues at coordinate 56,128 of NZ_BMRC01000003.1, read as the reverse complement.
GGGTCTTCGTCCCCGGCTACTACCAGGGCAAGGCCCCGTGGGGCATCTACGTGGGCAAGCAGGCCTTCACCCACTACGACTTCGACACCTACGAGGACTACGACCGCGACTACGCGTTCGTCACCGTCTACAACGGCATCCAGTTCGACGGCGTCAAGCAGGTGGACCGCAAGGACTTCGACCGCTTCAGCGGCCCGAAGCGCGCCTGGGGCGGCCACTACTACATCCTGCTGTCCAAGGACGCCGGCCGGCTCGGCGACGCCGTGGGCGGCCAGGGCTTCGCCTGGAACCAGGCTACGGGCAAGTACGTCCGCACCTTCGGTTACCCGGCCGCCCCGCACCCCGACGGCAGCAAGCCGTACAGCGGCGTCACGCCGAAGAACTGCTACGGCAAGACCACGTCCAAGGCCGTGGGCGCGTCCTGGCTCAAGATCGAGGAGCACGTCGGCCTGAAGTGCGCCGTCACCCCCGGGTACGACGGCGGCGCGTGGCTGCTGAACTACAACAACGCCAAGCGCCTCGGCTACGTGAACGGCGTGACCAGCACGTTCGCGGACCAGGACGGCAACGACCGCATCGACTACATCACGTCCCCCTACTTCGACGGGGAGACGGCGGCCGTGTACAAGGCGGCCACGAACTACCCGTCCGGGAAGATCGTGGGCCCTAACGGCGAGCTGTTCAAGTAAGCCCTCACCAGGGTAACGAGGGTCCCGGCGTTGCTCCTTGCCGCCGGGGCCCTCACCTGTTTTCCGGCCCCTCGCGCTTTCCGATCAGTGGAGTTGAGCGTTTCGGGACGTGATTCGCCAGCCCTTGTGGCGCAAGATGTCGGTATGACCGAGGATCACGACCAGACCAAGACCGCTCCCGGCACGACGGACCTACAGGTCACGATCACTCTCGACCCTCACGTCAAGGCGTACGTCGATCGAGCGGTCGAGGACGGTGACTTCGAATCGGTGTCCGCCGCCTTCAACGAGGCGATGCTGGAACGGATGCGCCGCCGTACCCGCGTCCGCAGCTGGTGACCACTTCGAGCGTACGAGAGCCGAAGGCGCCCGTACTTCGCGTCCCCGCACCGACGGGGGCTATCGGGTCACAAACGTCCCACGCCCATGGACGACGACCAGCAGGCCCCGCTCCGCCAGATCCTTGACCGCCCGGCGAACCGTCACCCGTGAGACGCCGTACTGACCGGCCATCTCCAGCTCGGTCGCCAGCTTGGCGCCCGGAGCGAGCGCGCCGGAGGAGATGTCACTCTCGACGTCCTCGGCCACCTGCCGCCACACCAGGTCCGGCCCGACGTGATCGATGCGGTCACTCCTGTCCTGCAAGGCCATACGTAAACGGTATTGGAACAAGGACCTACGAGGACGAGCGTCTACCTCTTCATAGGTATGGAGAGGTCCTATCATGTCTACTACTTGTACCTTGCCCGGCCCGGACGGAAGGAAACGCTCATGACTGACCTGTACGGCTGCAACCTCGACGAGGTGCCCTTCACGAAGTTGTGCGGCGGCGACCGGCCGGAAGAGCACTCGGACAGCTATGTCCTGATCGCCCGGATTCCCGGCATCGAGGACGCCTACGCGCTCCGTGACTCGAAGAACCCGGACGCCGGGACTCTCCGCTTCACCGGTACCGAGCTTCGCGCCGCCGGAATCGCCACCATCTAGGCAGGAGCCGAGACGGCCCGCCCCTGCCGGGTCCGACCGGGCAGGGGCCGCCCCGCCGACCATAGGGGAGCATCCATGCACTGGCACGCCTACCTGTGGACCGGCGCCGGCACCGACCGGGCGAACGAGGCGGAACGCCGTCCCAACTCCCCCGATTTCGCCACCTCGCCGCTGCCGCCCATGCGGACGGGCGACTGGCTGGCCAAACCGGCGGCCCGCGTCGCGGCCACGTTCGAGGAAGCCGGCCAGGCGACAACGTGGATGGCGGCCGAGTACACGAAGACCCGCGACCAGCTCCACCCGCCCGAGGAGCTCCCCCTTGAAGGCCGCCTGGACAGCGCCCTCGACCTGCTTCCCCGGGGCGTCGACGTCCAGTGGGGCGAATGGCTGCAGAGCGGCCGTTTCCTCACCATCGGCGTCATCTGCTGCCCGAACCGGCACGTCACCCATCCGTGCCCGATCCGCCGCCCCTCCGGCTGAACACCCCTTCCGGCGACGTACGGCCCGGTGTCTAGCATGAACACCATGCTGATCGACGCGGTCACCGACATCCTTCGCGAGGCCGCCGAGGTCGCGATCCTCCCCCGGTTCCGCGCCCTCGCCGCCGGCGACGTCTGCGAGAAGACACCGGGCGAAGTGGTCACCGTGGCCGACCGCGAGGCCGAGGAACTGATCAGCCGCCGCCTGCGCGACCTCCTCGACGCCCCCGTCGTCGGCGAGGAGGCGACCGCCGCCGACCCCACGCTCCTCTCGGCGCTGCGGGACGCCCCCACGGCATGGCTCGTCGATCCGCTGGACGGCACGGCCAACTTCGTCGCGGGCCGCCCCGAATACGCTGTGATGGCAGCTCTGGTCCAGTCGGGCCGGGCTGTCGCGTCCTGGGTCGTACGCCCGGCCGAGGACGACGTCCACGTCGCCGAGCTCGGCTCCGGCACCTGGCGGAACGGCGTCCGCGTGGACCGCGCCCCCGCCCCCGCCGACCCGTCCCGGCTCCGCGGCGCCGTACTCACCCGATTCCTGGACGACGACACCAAGGCCCACATCGCGACCGCCGCACCCCACTTCGCCGCCCTCACACCGGGCACGAAATGCGCGGGCGTGGACTATCCCCGCCTCCTGAACGGTGACCAGGACTTCCTTCTCTTCCACCGGACGCTCCCCTGGGACCACGCGCCGGGCGTCCTGCTCCTGACGGAAGCGGGCGGAACCGCCCATCACCTCGACGGCACCCCGTACAGCCCGTCCGTTCCCAAGCAGGGCCTGCTGGGCGCCGCCGACAGCGCCTGCTGGCGCACGGTGCGCTCCCTCCTGCTCCCCTGAAGCCCTCCTCGCCGACGCCCAGGGCCACCTGCGGCGTACTCCGTCATGCCCAAAAACAGACAAACAGCACAAACGGTAACCCCTCACGCCGCCTCCAGTCGCACCCGAACTCGCCCAGATTCTCGAATCCTGAGGGGTTCTGACGCGAACCTGAAGATCACCTGTGAACAGGGGACGGATTTAGACGGATGGGGGCCAATTCTGGTTCCTGTGATCTGAATCACATTCAACTGACCACGGAGGGTGACGAGTCACTAACGGAACTTTCCTCCCATCCGTCAAACCTCCTACCTACCCAGGAAAAACGCCTCCTTCCGATAACATCACGCTCAAGCCTCTGACAGATAACAGGATGGTAACGGCGAAACAGGGGCTTACCGACCCCCTCAGAACGGCTTCCACCTGCGGAGATCACCGCGCTATGTTCCTTGCAATCCCTTTACTGACGCATGGGACGCATGTTGCGACCCACGACAGACCAAGGAGCAGTTCCCTTGAAGCGCATCCTCATCCCCGCCGGTGGCGCCATCCTGGCTACCGGCCTCCTGGCCGCCGGCCTCGCCGGTACGGCCTCGGCCGACAGCGACATCTCCACCGACGCGATGGCGGCGAGCGCGGCCAACGCGAAGGCGATCTCCCAGTTCTGGGCCGAGAACAACGGTGCCGCCCTCAAGGCCGCCACCGAGTCCAACGTCTGGGACAAGACCGACGTCGCCAAGCTGCAGAGCAAGGGCGGCTACAGCGCCGACACCAAGCCGGGGACCACCGCCCCGATTGGTGAGGAGAAGAAGACCACCGCCAAGACGCAGAACGTCAACATGCCGAAGACCATCGGCAAGGTGTTCTTCGTCAACGGCAAGGGCGAGAAGAAGTGGTGCTCCGCCACCTCGCTCCAGTCGAAGTACCGCAACCTGGTCGCCACGGCCGGCCACTGCGTCTACGACGTCGGCGCCAACGCCGATGTCATGTCCAAGTGGGTCTTCGTCCCCGGTTACTACCAGGGCAAGTCCCCGTGGGGCATCTACGTGGGCAAGCAGGCCTTCACCCACTACGACTTCGACGTGTACGAGGACTACGACCGCGACTACGCGTTCGTGACCGTGTACAACGGCGTCCAGCTCACGGGCAGCGGACCTGCGGTCAAGCAGGTCAACAAGAGCGAGTACGAGGCCTACAAGGGCGAGAAGAAGGTAAAGGTCGAGGAGATCTCGAAGGACGAGTACGAGGCCGGCGTGGCCAAGTACGGTCCCGAGGGCCCTTACGCCTTCGACGTCGTCAAGGGCAGCGTGAGCAACGTCGGCCAGGACTACAAGCCCGCGGCCGGCGAGACCAAGATCCTCACGGGTCGCGAGGTCACCGAGTACGACTACAACAAGGCCCCCAAGGGCACGGACGCTCTCGTCAACGGCGAGCAGTGCCCGACGATCTGCCAGATCTCGCTCTCGGACCCGACGAAGGCCAAGGGTCAGAGTGGCGTGACGGTCGCGATCTCCGAGGCCGAGTACAAGGACCTGGCCGCCAAGAAGGCCAAGGGCGAGTACCTCGGCAAGATCGAGACCAAGAACGGCGGCTGGTACAAGACCCAGTACTGGGTCAAGCAGTGGGTCAAGACCGACGCCGACCAGATCAAGTACTACAAGGTCGTCGGCTACTTCGTCGTCGAGGGCCCCTCGGTCGCGGTGAAGGACGCCGGTCGCCTCGGTGACAACGTCGGTGGCCAGGGCTTCGCGTGGAACCAGCCCACCGGCAAGGACGTCCGCGTCTTCGGCTACCCGGCCTCGGCGCACCCTGACGGCCACAAGAACTACACCGGCATCACGCCGAAGTGGTGCTACGGCAAGACCACCAAGAAGCTGGTCGGTTCGGCCGCCAAGAAGATCGAGGAGCACGTGGCGCTCAAGTGCGCCATGACCGAGGGCGCCGACGGTGGTCCTTGGCTCCTCAAGTACAGCAACGCCAAGCGCCTGGGCTACCTGAACGGTGTCACCAGCACCTTCAACGACCAGGACGGCAACAACCGCGTGGACTACATCTCCTCGCCGTACTTCGACGGTGAGACGAACGTCGTCTACAAGGCCGCTGCCAACGTTTGGTCCGGCAAGATCGTCTGATGACGGCTCGGGACGACCGGTCCTGACCGTTCGTACGAACCGTTAGTCACTGAAGGGCTCGGCATCCGCCGGGCCCTTCAGCCTTTCCGGGCCGGAAAGTGAAGGCGTTTGGACGCACGCGGCGCCGAATCGGTGCCATCAACCCAATGTGATCTGCGTCACACCTCTCTGGCGAACCGGATCAAGCGCGCATGACACTCACCGTTGTACCACTGACATCTTCTTTATGTTGATCAGGGCAAACAGCGTCAAGCCCGGCTTCACCGAACTCCTGCGCACTGGGCGCCTAAACATCACAGAACGATAACGCCCGACATGCCGCATCTTTTCCTTTCAAAGCGGCTACCGGATTTCAAGATCGACACTGTATGTTCCTGGCTATCCCTTTACTGACGCATGGGACGCAAGAGGCGTTCCACGACAGCGCAAGGAGTTACCTTGAAGCGCATCCTCCTCCCCGCCGGTGGTGCCCTGCTGGCCACCGGTCTGCTGGCTGCCGGTCTCGCCGGTGCCGCCCAGGCCGACCCGGACGTCGACGCCGCCGCTCTCGCTGCCAGCGAGCAGAAGGCCGCTGAGGTCCTCAACTTCTGGATGAAGTCCGACAACGCTGCCCTGAAGCAGGCCACGGCCTACTACTGGGACAACAAGGACGTCAAGAAGATCGTGCAGAAGGGCGGGTACGTCGCTGACGGCAAGCCCGGCTCCACCCCGCCGATCGGCGCCGAGAAGACCACCACGGTCAAGTCGCAGAACGTGAACCTGCCGAAGTCCATCGGCAAGGTGTTCTTCGAGGGCCGCGACGGCAAGCTGTACTGGTGCTCCGGCACCTCGATCCAGTCGAACTACCGCAACCTGGTTGCGACGGCTGGTCACTGCGTGTACGACATCGCCGCCAACGACGAGGTCGTCTCCCGCTGGGTGTTCGTCCCGGGTTACTACCAGGGCAAGGCTCCGTGGGGCGTCTACGTCGGCAAGCAGGCCTTCACGCACTACGACTTCTCGAACTACGAGGACTTCGACCGCGACTACGCGTTCGTCACCGTCTACAACGGTGTGAACCTCAAGGGCAACGGCCCGTCGACCAAGCAGGTTGACAAGGCCGAGTTCGAGGCCTACAAGGGCGAGAAGGACGTCAAGCTCGAGAAGATCACGAAGGACGAGTACGACGCCGGTGTGGCGAAGTACGGTCCCGAGGGTCCCTTCACCTCCAAGACCGTCAAGGGCGCGGCCAAGAAGGTTGCCAAGGACTACACCCCCGCCGCCGGCGAGGTCAAGGCCCTTGGTGGCATCGAGGTGACCGAGTTCGACTACAACAAGGCTGCGAACGGCTCCAACGCGCAGCTGAACGGCGAGAAGTGCCTCGTCATCAGCAACTGCAAGGACCTGCAGGGCGACGGCAAGCCGGTCAACCTCTCCAAGGTTGCCATCTCCGAGTCCGAGTACAAGGACCTCGTGGCCAAGAAGGCCAAGGGCGAGTTCCTCGGCAAGGTGACCACCGAGAACGGTGGCTGGTACAAGCAGCAGTACTACGTCAAGCAGTGGTTCGCGACCCCGGCTGACTCGCTCGAGTACTTCAAGATCGTTGGCTACTTCATCATCGACGGCCCGTCGGTGACGGTGACCGACGCCGGTCGCCTCGGTGACAACGTCGGCGGCCAGGGCTTCGCCTGGAACCAGGCCACCGGCAAGTACGTCCGTACCTTCGGCTACCCCTACGCCAAGCACCCCGACGGTTCGAAGCCCTACTCCGGCGTTACGCCGAAGTGGTGCTACGGCAAGACCGGTGCGAAGGCCACCAAGGTTCCGAGCCTGAAGATCGAAGAGCACATCTCGCTGAAGTGCGCCGTCACCGGCGGCTACAACGGCGCCCCGTGGCTCCTCAAGTACAGCAACGCCAAGCGCATGGGCTACGTCAACGGCGTGACCAGCGTTCTGTACGACACGGACAACAACGACCGCTGGGACTACATGTCCTCGCCGTACTTCGACGGTGAGACCAACTCGGTCTACGCCGCCGCGGCGAACGTGTGGTCGGGCAGCATCATCCCGAAGGCCGACAGCTGATCTTCGGAATGATCCTGGGCTGAGGGTCCAAACCTCCGCTCGACTTAGCTTTACCCGAAGGGCTCGGCATCTGCCGGGCCCTTCGGCCATTTCTGGCGAAAACTGAGACGAACCCTTACCAGAGTGACAAGAGGGTCGATAGGGTTTTGACACCCTTCTTGACAACTTCGTGGAGCCTCCCTTGAAGCGCCTGCTCATCCCCCTCGCCGCCGCCGGCTTGAGCGCCGCCCTGCTTGCCCACCCCTCCAGCGCCGTCCCCAGCTGGGTCAGCGACAACCTCATGCCGAAGCCCGCCGACGCGTACAGCGCCGCCAAGTTCTGGCTGGGCGCGAACGGCGCGGCCCTGCGCAAGGCGACGCAGTACCACTGGGACGCCAAGAATGTCTCCAAGCTGGTCGCCACGCAGAGCAAGGACGGCGCCCCCGACGGCAAGCCCGGCCTGACCGCCCCCACGGGCACGCCGAAGCCCTCCGCCAGCAAGAACGTCAACCTGCCCAAGACGATCGGCAAGGTCTTCTTCGTCGACAGCGCGGGCCGCTACCGCTGGTGCTCGGCCACCTCCATCCAGGCCCGCTACCGCAACCTCGTCGCCACCGCCGGCCACTGCGTCTACGAGACCGGCAAGGACGTCTACTCCAAGTGGGTCTTCGTGCCCGGCTACTACCAGGGCAAGGCTCCCTGGGGTGTCTACGCCGGCGCCTACGCCTTCACGGCCTACGACCTCGACACCTACGACGACTACGACGGCGACTTCGCGTTCGTGGCGGTGCACAACGGCTTCTCGTTGGCCGGCCGCAAGGAAGTCGACAAGGGAGCCTTCTCCGACTGGGCCGGAGACAAGTGGGTCGACCACGAAGAGATCAAGAAGGAGGAGTTCGAGCCGCTGTTCGCCAAGTACGGGCCTGAGGGGCCGTACTGGTCGAAGGAGTTCGATCTCACTCCGGAGAAGGTCAATCACGACTACGCGGGCGCCAAGACCCTGACCAAGGTCGAAGTGACCAAGACGGCGTACGAGGCCGCGCCCAAGAGCACGGAGACCAACAAGAACGGCGAGCAGTACGAGCAGGTCGGCCCCACCGCCATCAGCCAGGAGGCCTACAAGAAGCTGGTGGCCGACAAGGCCGAGGGCAAGGTGCTCGCCTGGATCGAAGCGGTCAAGGACAAGAACGGCAACGAGATCGCCTGGTACGAGACCCACTACTACCTCAAGCAGTGGGTCAAGGAGAGCAAGACGATCCGCTACTTCCGCGACCACTACTTCATCGGCATGGCCAAGGACACCGGCCGGCTCGGGGACGTGGTCGGCGGCCAGGGGTTCGCGTGGAACCAGCCGCGTGGCCAGAAGGTCACCGTCTTCGGCTACCCCGGTGACCCGCACCCCGACGGCGACAAGCCCTACACCGGCGTGACCCCCAAGTGGTGCATCGGCAAGACCGGCACCAAGACCTACCAGGTCAACACCTTCCGGGTGGAAGAGCACCAGGTGCTCAAGTGCTCCATGACCGGCGGCGCCGACGGCGGCCCCTGGCTCATGAAGTACGACAACGGCAAGCGCACCGGTTACGTCAACGGCGTGACGAGCATGTTCCACGACCAGGACGGCAACGACCGGATCGACTTCATCAGCTCGGCCTACTTCGACGGCGAGGTCGCCGACGTCTACAACAAGGCCAACTACGCCGAGACCAAGAGCATCGTCGGCCCGAACGGCGAACTGCTCAACTAGTACAGCTCAAGCAGCGGAGACGACGAGGCCCCGGCCCGCCCGAAGCGGCCCGGGGCCCGCCACCCGGCCTCAGGACGGCACGACGCCCCTGAGGTCGTTCACCTTCCGGTGCCGGAGCCCTGCGTCACGCGGCTCAACTCAGGGAGCCGTCACACCGACGTGAGTTCCCGCGTACGCTCCCGCAGTGCCATGACGGCCCGCTCGTTCTTGTAGGGCTCCAGCCGCCGCCGCAGGTCCGCCGCGTACGACCGGGACCGCGCCGACTGCAGCTCCCCCGCCAGCGCCAGCGCGTTGCCCGCCGCCTGGCACGCCTCCTCCAGCTCGCCGCACTCCAGCAGCCCGGCCGCCAGCAGGGACAGGTTGAACATGCGCCCCCGTACGTACCGGGTGTCCATGTCGAGGGAGCGGCGCGCCAGCCGTACGGTGCGCTCGCCCTCGCCCAGGTCGCGGAAGCAGTGGGCGAACTTGGCCGACAGGTAGGCCTCGTCGAAGTAGCTGAGCCAGCGAGGCTCCTCGGTGGGCCTGCGGGCGTCGAAGGCGAGCTCGGCCTGGTGCAGGGAGCCGCCGCAGGACTTCGGGTCGCCGAGCCCCGCGTGGGCGTGGGCCTCCAGGACGTGCGCGGAGGCGAGCAGCGTCGCGACGCCGGCCCGCCGGGCCGCGAGCTGGGCGGCCCTGGCCAGGTCGAGGGCGTGGGCGGGCTGGCCCATGTAGATGGCCTGGTGGGCCATGCCGGCCAGGATCTCGCCGCCCAGGGTGTGGTCGTCGGCGCCCCTGGCCAGGCGGAGCGCCTGGATGAGGTAACGCTGGGCGAGGCCGTGCTGCTCCATGTCGTAGGCCATCCAGCCGGCCAGGCGGGTCAGCTCGGCGGCCGCGGCGGCGAGCTGCCTGCCGGTGGACTCGCCGTAGCCGCCGTCCTTGAGCAGGGGGGAGACGGCCGTGTCGAGGTACTTCACGACCGACGAACGCACCCGGCCGCTGCCGAAGCGGTTGTCGAGCTCGCCGAAGGACCGCGTCACCTCGTGGATGGCGGCGATGTCGGCCCTGCCCACCCGGCGCGCGCCGGTGCCGCTGGGACGCCCCTCCGGGGGCGCCGTCAGCCAGCGAATGGCTCCTACGGAGCCGGCTCCGATCGCGAAGGTGGAGTCGATCAGAAACCTCCGTCTCTCCACGTCGGCCCGCCACAACGCCGTCACGGTCGCGACCCCCTCCTGCCACGTGTGCGTGAACTCCTGACCGAGATCGAGGGGCGTGATGTTGGTCGGCATGCCCAGGTCCTCCGAGCTCACCGGGCGGCCGAGCCGCAGCGCGAAGATCTCCGTGAGCAGGCACGGGACGGGATCCCGTGGCTTCTGGCCCCCGATCCACCGCAGCACAGAGCTGTGGTCGTACTTGAGACCCGGCGTGCCACGCGCGGCTCCCAGATCGTTGAGGCGCCTGGCCAGTCCCTTGTGGGAGAAGCCCGCCTCTGCGATGAGCTGCTGCAGCAGTCGATTAGGCTCGCGTTCCATCGCTCTCCTCGTCACAGGAGTCGGCGCCCACAACCTTACAGAGAGCTCTTGTTATAGCACGTTGTGTAAAGGCTTTTTGGCGGTTCCCAAAGGTCACGCGAACTCCATCGCAATCCCTTCGCAGGCCCTGCTCGGGATCAGGACCTGGATCCGTTTCTCCTGGACGGGGAACTCAACTACCCACGACGTGGCGGGAAAACGGAAATGTTCGCCGACCTGCGACGTAGCGCGAAAACAGCTGAGCGGGGGCCGGTCGGCCCCCGCTCATGAAATGGTCAGGCGCGGGCCACGCCGTCGGCACGGGCCTGGGCGGCCACGGCGGCGGTCACCGCGGGGGCCACCCGCCGGTCGAACGGGCTCGGGATCACGTACGTGGCCGAGAGGTCGTCGCCGACGACGGCGGCCAGCGCCTCGGCGGCGGCCACCTTCATGTTCTCGGTGATGGTCGTGGCCCGCACGTCGAGCGCGCCGCGGAAGACGCCGGGGAAGGCCAGGACGTTGTTGATCTGGTTGGGGAAGTCGGAGCGCCCGGTGGCGACCACCCTGGCGTGCCTGGCGGCCACCTCGGGATGGACCTCGGGTGTGGGGTTGGACAGGGCGAAGACGATGGAGTCGGCGGCCATGGAGGCGATGGCCGCCTCGGAGACGGTCGATCCGGACAGGCCGAGGAAGACGTCGGCGCCGGCCAGGGCGTCCTCGGTGGAGCCGGTGTGGCCGGCCCGGTTGGTCTCGCGGGCCAGAGCCTCCTTGACCGGGTTGAGCCCTTCGCGGCCCTCGTAGATCATGCCCTTGGAGTCGGCGACCGCGATGTCACCGATGCCCGCGCCCAGCAGGATGCGGGTGACGGCGACGCCGGAGGCGCCCGCGCCGGCCACGACGGCGCGCAGGTCGCCGAGCGTGCGGCCGGTCAGGCGGGCCGCGTTCTGCAGGGCGGCCAGCGCGACGATGGCGGTGCCGTGCTGGTCGTCGTGGAAGACGGGGATGTCGAGCAGTTCGCGCAGCCGGTCCTCGACCTCGAAGCAGCGCGGGGCGCTGATGTCCTCCAGGTTGACGCCGCCGAACGACGGCGCGAGGCGCACCACGGTCTCGACGAGCGCGTCGACGTCGGTGCAGTCGAGGCAGATCGGTACGGCGTCGACGTTGCCGAACTCCTTGAACAGCAGCGCCTTGCCCTCCATGACGGGCATGGCGGCCGACGGCCCGATGTCGCCCAGGCCGAGCACGGCGGTGCCGTCGGTGACGACGGCGACCACGTTGGAGACCCAGGTGTAGTCGTTGACCAGCGACGGATTGTCGGCGATGGCGGTGCAGACCCGGGCGACGCCGGGCGTGTAGGCGAGCGACAGGTCGTCGGCGTCGCGGACGGGAATGGTCGACCGGACCTCCAGCTTGCCCCCGCGGTGCAGGGCGAAGGCCGGGTCGAGGTCGAGCGGTTCGGCGGATGCAGAAGCGGGCGTGGCAGCCACGGCGACCCCTGTAAGTCAATCGGAGCGGAAGAAACCTTCGGCGTACGAGCGCGAGTGGGCTGGCTTCGGTAGTCGCCAAGCTCCCCTCGTCGGTCGTCTCTGAGGGGTTACGGGGGTCACCCGTCTCCCCATAGTGCCACATGGTGAGATGGGCAGATGGCCGATGGTGTCGGAGCCGACGCCGTTCCGTTGACGCATTGTTAAACGCGGGATGACGGACCGCAGCTAAACCCCCTTTAAACTGCACAAAACGCAAGTTACGTGGCATAACTCTTCGAGGAGGCCGTACATGGCCCTCAGCCCCAAGGGCCGCCGTGGCTACGCTGTCGGCGCGCTCGCCCTGACCGCCGCTCTCGCCCTCAGCGCCTGTGGCAGCGAGTCCGGAGGCTCCTCCTCCGGCACCACCGGCGCGAGCGCGTCCGCGGCCGGCGGCGTGAAGCTCGTCCAGCCCGGCAAGCTCACGGTCTGCACGAACATCCCGTACGAGCCGTTCCAGTTCAAGGACGACAGCGGCAAGATCGTCGGGTTCGACGTGGACATCGTCGACCTCGCCGCGAAGAAGCTGGGCGTGACCCAGAACATCGTGGACATCGACTTCGCGGTGATCAAGAGTGGTGCCGCCATGGCCGCGGGCAAGTGCGACGTGGCCGCCGCCGGCATGACGATCACCGACGAGCGCAAGCAGAACATCGACTTCTCCGAGCCCTACTTCGACGCCACCCAGGCGCTGCTCGCCAAGAAGGGCACGGGCGCGAAGTCGCTCGAGGACATCAAGGCCAAGAACCTCAAGCTGGGCGCCCAGGCCAGCACGACCGGCCTCGACTACGTCAAGAAGCAGGGCTTCAACCCCACCGAGTACGCCGACTCGGCCAAGGAGCTCCTGGCCCTCCAGGCCGGGCAGGCCGACGCGATCGTCCAGGACCTCCCCGTGGTCCTGACCTGGCTGAAGAAGCCGGAGATCGCCGAGAAGTTCGAGCTGATCGCCAGCCTGGACACCGGCGAGCAGTACGGCATCGGCCTGAAGAAGGGCGCCGACCCCACCCTCCTCAAGACGATCAACGAGGAGATCACCAAGGCCAAGCAGGACGGCAACTACGAGAAGATCTACGTGAAGTGGTTCGGCAAGAAGCCCGGCGAGCTGGGCTGATCCATGGCCGAACAGCCGAAGACCGCTGAGCCTGGCCGAGCCGGGCTCAGCCCTCGGAAGAAGCAGCGGATCACGCGCGCCGTCCAGTACGTCGTGCTGGCGGCCGCGCTGGTCGCCGTGGCCCTGTACGCGGACTGGGCGAGCCTCGCGCAGAACTTCGCCAAGGTCGACGTGGCCGAGCAGGCGCTGCCCGACCTGTTCACGGTCGCGTTGCGGAACACGATCATCTACACGGTGGGCGGCTTCCTCGTCTCGTTCGTGTTCGGGTTGCTGCTCGCGCTCATGCGGTTGTCGCAGGTGCGGCCGTACCGGTGGATCGCGGTCATCTACATCGAGATCTTCCGTGGCCTGCCCGCGCTGCTGATCTTCCTGATGATCACCTTCCTGCCGCTGGCGTTGCCCGGGTTCCAGGTGCCGTTCGGCACGTACGGACAGGGCATCCTGGGCCTCGGCCTGGTCGGCGCCGCCTACCAGGCGGAGGTCTTCCGGGCCGGTCTCCAGGCGGTCCCGAGGGGCCAGACGGAGGCGGCCAGGTCGCTCGGCATGTCGGCGACCAGGGCGCAGGTGACGGTGGTCATCCCGCAGGCCATCCGCATGGTGATCCCGCCGACGACCAACCAGTTCGTGTCCCTGCTCAAGGACTCCTCGCTGGTGCTGTTCCTGGGCGTCTCCGGCGAGTACGTCGAGCTGGCCAAGTTCGGCAACGACCTGGCCTCCCAGTACGCCAACGCCACGCCCATCATGGTCGCCGGCGTGACGTACCTGATCGTCACGATCCCGCTGGGGTACCTCGCGTCCCGGCTTGAGGGGCGTAAGCGGAGGAGCCAATGACGCACGCCATCGAGCTACGAGACCTGCACAAGTACTTCGGCGGGAACCAGGTGCTCAAGGGCATCGACATGACGGTCGAGCCGGGCCAGGTGGTCTGCGTCATCGGGCCGTCCGGCTCGGGCAAGTCCACGCTGCTGCGCTGCGTGAACCTGCTGGAGCAGCCCACGAGGGGCCAGGTGTGCGTGCAGGGTGTGGAGGTGACCGATCCCGACGCCGACATCGACGCCGTACGACGCCGCATCGGGATGGTCTTCCAGCAGTTCAACCTGTTCCCGCACATGACCGCGCTGCAGAACGTCATGATCGCCCAGCAGCGCGTGCTGAAGCGCGGCAAGCGGGAGGCCGAGGTCGTGGCCCGGGAGAACCTGGAGAAGGTGGGCGTCGGCGCCAAGTGCGACTCCTACCCCGCCCAGCTCTCCGGCGGGCAGCAGCAGCGGGTGGCCATCGCCAGGGCCCTGGCGATGAACCCCGACCTGATGTTGTTCGACGAGCCCACCTCGGCGCTCGACCCCGAACTGGTCGGGGACGTGCTCACGGTCATGCGCAAGCTGGCCGAGGAGGGCATGACCATGCTCGTCGTCACGCACGAGATGGGATTCGCCCGCCAGGTGGCCGACCGGGTGGTGTTCATGGACGGCGGCGTCATCGTCGAGGACGGCGACCCCGCCCAGGTGATCGGCGACCCGCAGCACGAGCGCACCCGCACGTTCCTGCACCGGGTGCTGCACCCGGAGGAGTGACCCGCCCGGGCCCCCGGGGAGTCCCGGGGGCCCGGCAACTCGTGTAATACTCCCGCATGGACCTGACCTCTTACGCCGAGTGGGCGGTCCGCCTGATCAACGACCCCGCCCCGCCCCCGGAGCTGACCGGCCTGCGCGCCGAGCTGGCCTCCGTGTTCGACGTCGCGGGAGACGCGCGGGCGGTGGCCGAACGCCTCAACGCCCTGCTCGTACGCTATCCCGTGCACCCGCGGCTGTCCGACCACGACGGCCAGGGCTGGCACCTCCACCTGGCCGAGGACTCCGCGGCGAGCGCGGTGATGGGCCTGGCCGCCGTCGTCGCCGAGCTGGGCGCCGACCGGCTGGGCCGCTGCCACGAGCCGCGCTGCGCCCGCGCCTTCCTCGACACCTCCTCCAACCGCTCCCGCCGCTACTGCTCCCCCCGCTGCGCCACGCGCGCCAACGTGGCCGCCTACCGGCGCCGCAGGAGCGCCCAAGAGAGCTGAACGGTCACGTACGGGCGCCGAAGGGGCCGGAGGGTCATCCGCGGCGCATCAGCGGCCAGTAGCGCAGCACGACACGCCCGACGATCTCCTCGACCGGCCCGAAGTCCCAGCTGTCACGCCGGCCGCTCGCCTGCTGGTTGTCGCTCTCCAGCCACCAGCCGTCCGCGCCGTGCCATTGGGCGCGCTTCACGATGAGCCGATCGGGATCACCGGGCAGCCTGGCCACGACGAGGTCACCCGGGTGGACGGCCGCTCCCCTGCGTACGAGAAGCCAGTCTCCGGGGACCAGCGCGGGACGCATCGAATCGCCCTCGACACGCACTCTCATGGGCAGAGACCCCCTACTCCACGGGCCTTGGGACCCGAGTAAGGTCGGTTGTGGACCAAGCTGATTCAGCATCAAGGAAGGACTTTCTGATGCTCGCACGACTGCTACGACCCAAGCATGTCGCTTCCGCCCACTGCGACCTGCCCTGTGGGGTCTACGACCCCGCCCAGGCCCGGATCGAGGCCGAGTCGGTCAAGGCGATCATGGAGAAGTACGAGGCCAGCGACGACCCGGTCTTCCGTACCCGCGCGCTCATCATCAAGGAGCAGCGCGCCGAGCTGGTCAAGCACCACCTGTGGGTGCTCTGGACCGACTACTTCAAGCCCCCGCACCTGGAGCAGTACCCTCAGCTGCACCAGCTCTTCTGGGAGGCCACGAAGCTCGCGGGCGCCGCGGCCGCCAAGGGCACGGTCGACGGCGGCAAGGCCGACGAGCTCCTGGGCAAGATCGACGAGATCTCCAAGATCTTCTGGGAGACCAAGGCCGCCTAAAACGGCATATAAGGCTCTGTGTGGTTCCAGACCGCACAGAGCCTTTTCCGTTGATGGCGAGTCTGAATCCGCCAAGGACCTCTCAGGGGCGGTAAGTTGCAGTTGGCGTCGGAAACGCGAGGAGGAACGTGACCGAGGAAACCGAGACGCGTACGGAGGGCGTGGCCGGCATCCGTGACGTGGTGAGCATCAGGCTCCCGGCCGCGAGTGCCTACCTGTCTGTGCTGCGTACGGCTACCGCCGGACTGGCCGCCCGGCTTGACTTCACCCTGGACGAGATCGAAGATCTGCGCATCGCGGTCGACGAGGCGTGCGCCATGTTGCTGAGCGAGGCGGTCCCGGGCACCGACCTGACCGCCGAGTTCGAGCTGACCGGCGACGAGATGAAGGTCAGCGTCGAGGTGGCCACGGTCGGCAGCTCGGCCCCCAAGCGCGACGACTTCGCCTGGATGGTGCTGACCGCCCTGGCCGACGACGTCGACGCCGTGACCGACTCCCCCGACCGCATGGCGATCGTCCTGCGTAAGCGCCGAGGCGCAGCGAGGCCGGCGTGACGGAAAGGACTGGAGCCATGGCCACCAGCGAACACGCCGTGCCCGACAGGGTTCGCGCCCGCATGCTCTTCGCCGAGCTGGCCGAGCTGGGTCCCGAGGAACCGCGCCGCCAGCGCATCAGGGACGAGCTGGTCGAGCTTCACCTTCCACTGGTCGAGTACCTGGCCCGTCGTTTCCGCAACAGGGGCGAGTGGCTCGACGACCTCACCCAGGTCGCCACGATCGGCCTGATCAAGTCGATCGACCGGTTCGATCTCAAGCGCGGGGTGGAGTTCTCCACCTACGCCACGCCGACCATCGTCGGCGAGATCAAGCGGCACTTCCGCGACAAGGGCTGGGCGGTCCGCGTGCCGCGCCGCCTGCAGGAGTTGAAGCTCTCGCTGACCAAGGCCATCAGCGACCTGTCGCAGCGCGAGGGCCGCGCGCCCACCGTCGCCGAGCTGGCCGCCTACCTCAAGATGACCGAGGAGGAGGTGCTGGAGGGCCTTGAGTCGGCCAACGCCTACTCCACGGTCTCCCTCGACGCGCCCGACTCCGGCGACGACGACGCCCCCGCGGTGTCCGACTCGCTGGGCATCGTGGACGAGTCGCTGGAGGGCGTCGAATACCGCGAGTCGCTCAAGCCGCTGCTCGAACGGCTGCCGCCGCGCGAGAAGCGCATCCTGCTGCTGCGGTTCTTCGGCAACATGACGCAGTCGCAGATCGCGACCGAGCTCGGCATCTCGCAGATGCACGTGTCCCGGTTGCTGGCCCGTACCCTCGCCCAGTTGCGTGAGGGGCTGACCGCGGAGGACTAACCGTCCCCGTAGAGAGCATGGGTGGTGGGGGGCGCGAGCAGCGCCACCAGCCCGGTCAGGGCGACCACGATCAGCGGTACGCCGATCTGTGGCTGGTCCGACTGGATGAGCGTGACCCCGACGGGCAGCAGGAAGATCTGCGCCAGCACGCCGGGCGACCTCCCCCACCGCTCCGCCCGCAGCAGCCCGCCCCAGGCGACCCAGAGCAGCCCGGCCCCGACCAGCAACCCGAACGCCGACTCGGCGAGGGCCGTCGTGACGTTGTCAGGCGTGCTCACCACTGTCTCCACCGCGACGTAGACCCCGAGGCCGAGGGCGATGAGCCCTTCCACGGCCACGACGACGGCGGCGACGAGCAAACTCCACGGACGCTTCGACACAGCCAAACCCTACTCGCCCCACGGCCCGGTCCCGCCGGGGATGTTCCCCCACCCCGAGCAGGGCGGCGATCAGCGGCTACGCTGGCGATATGCGCGCAATGTTGCTGGTCAATCCCAAGGCCACCACCACCAACGCCCGCACGAGGGACGTGTTGATCCGCGCGCTCGGCGCGGCCGTGGAGCTGTCGGTGGAGGAGACCGGCTACCGGGGGCACGCGGCGGCGCTGGCGGCCACGGCCCACGCCAAGGGCTTCGACGTGGTGGCGGTGCTCGGCGGCGACGGCACCATCAACGAGACCGTCAACGGCCTGCTCAACCCGGTGGACAGCCACGACGGCCCGGTGGGCGACGATCCCAGCGCCGGCCGCCCCGGCCTCATCGTGATCCCCGGCGGCAGCGCGAACGTGTTCGCCCGCGGCCTGGGCCTGCCGAACGACCCGGTCGAGGCCACCGGCGCCGTCCTGGAGGCGCTCAGGGAGGGCCGGCGCAGGACCGTGGGGCTGGGTCAGGCCCTTTGGGAGGGGCACAGCAGGTATTTCACGTTCTGCGCGGGCATGGGGTACGACGCCGAGGTCGTACGGGCCGTGGAGGGCCTGCGGGGGACCGGGCGGAAGGCTACCCCGACCCGGTATGTGAACACGGCTCTGCGGCACTATCTGGCCACGGACAAGCGGCATCCCGCCATGACGCTGACCGGCCCGGGCATCCCGGCGGTCGAGGGCGTGTTCATGGCGATCATCTCCAACACCTCGCCGTGGACGTACGTGGGCGTCAAGCCGGTGACGCCGACGCCGTGGGCGAGCTTCGAGACCGGCCTCGACCTGCTCGGGCTGAAGCGGATGGGCCCCCTCCCGATCGCCGCGCTGATCCGGCGTATCCTCACGGAGAGTGACGCCCTCCCGTCCGGCAAACACCTGGTCCAGTTGCACGACGAGGCCGAGTTCACCCTCACGGCCGACCGTCCCGTGGCCTTCCAGCTGGACGGGGACTACCTGGGCGAACGCGAAACCGTAACGTTCCGGTCTACCCCGAACGCGTTACAAGTTCTGGTCTAGCCGGTTACATTCGGTCATTGTGTGACGCATCCGACATCCATAACCGCCAAAACTTCGCCTCAACCCTCTTGCGTGCACTCTGCGTGGCTGGAAGGCTCAAGACTGACGTCGGAACGTAGGACCTTTAACAACCCCGAGGCCCTCCGGCGGTCAGGCGGACAACCCCGGCCCAATACCTGGTCCCGGGTAATGTTCGCGCGAGTTAGTGAAACTCTTCACAAAGTAGTAGCCGCACGGAGCCGACCAAAGGTTCCATCTACTAAGGAGTGGACGCATGGACTGGCGCCACCGAGCTGCCTGCCGTGACGTGGACCCCGAGCTGTTCTTCCCGATCGGCAACACCGGCCCCGCCCTGTCGCAGATCGACGAGGCCAAGCAGGTCTGCCGGTCCTGCCCGGCCATGGACGCCTGCCTGAAGTGGGCGCTGGAGTCCGGACAGGACGCCGGCGTCTGGGGCGGCCTGAGCGAGGACGAGCGCCGCGCCCTCAAGCGCCGCACCGCCCGCGCGCGTGCCCGCGCCTCCGCCTGACCCGACCTTCTCCACCAGCCTTTCTCCACCAGAGCCGCCCAGCTTGGCGTGATCGACGTTTCCGCCAAGACCCCGCCGCGTCGAGCACGCGGCGGACAGGTTCGCAACCGGCCGGGCGCGCCGCCCCCAGGCGGATCGCCCGGCCGAACCACGTATCAGGCGGCCGGCAGCGGGATCGACAACCCGACGTGCGTGCCGCCGCCCTCACGCGGCTCGATCGTGAGCTTGCCCGACAACTCCCCCTCCACCAGCGTGCGGACGATCTGCAGCCCCAGACTGGTGGACTTGTCCAGGTCGAAGTCCTCAGGAAGGCCGCGCCCGTCGTCCCAGACGGTGACGTTCAGCCGGTCGAGGGCGGGCTCGACCAGCACCTCCAGCCGCCTCGGGCGTCCGTGTTGCAACGCGTTCTGCAGCAGCTCGGTCAGCGCCATGGCCAGCGGCGTGGCGATGAGCGAGGGCAGCACGCCGAACGCGCCGACCCGGCGGGGCATGACCGCCGCCTCGGCCGCCGACACCTCGCCGGCCATCGCGATCACCCGGTCGGCGATCTCGTCGAAGTCGACGAACTCCTCCGGCGCGTGCGACAACGTCTCGTGCACGATGGCGATCGAGCCGACGCGACGTACGGCCTCCTCCAGCGCCTCGCGGCCTTCGGGCACCTGAAGGCGCCGGGCCTGGAGGCGCAGGAGCGCGGCGACGGTCTGCAGGTTGTTCTTCACGCGGTGATGGATCTCGCGGATGGTCGCGTCCTTGGTCATCAGCTCGCGCTCGCGCCGCCGCAGCTCTGTGACGTCCCTGATCAGTACGAGCGCGCCGATGCGGCCGCCGCCCACGATCAGCGGGATCGCCCTGAGCTGCACGATCGTGCCGCCCGACTCGACCTCGGTCTCCTTGGCCGCCCGTCCGCTGGCCACGATCATCAGGTCTTCGTTGATCGGCTCGTCGGAGTAGCACAACGTCGCCGTCACCCGGCCCAGCTCGGCGCCGACCAGGTCTGCGTGCAGGCCCAGCCTGCGGTAGGCCGACAGGGCGTTGGGCGAGGCGTACGTGACGCGCCCGGCCCGGTCGAGCCTGAGCAGGCCGTCGCCGACGCGGGGCGAGCGGACCAGGATCGGCTCCTCCCCCGAGAACGGGAAACGCCCCTCGGCGACCATCTGCGCCAGGTCGGACGCGCTCTGGAGGTAGGTCAGCTCCAGCCTGGACGGGGTGCGGGCCGAGGACAGGTTCGTGGAGCGCTGGATCACGCCGAGGAAGCGGCCCTCGCCGTTGTCGACCGCGCGGCGCACCGGGATCGTCTCCTCGCGGACCGGGACGCCGGTGGACCAGTCGGGGTCGCCCTCGCGGCAGATGCGGCGTTCGTTCCAGGCGGTGTCGATGAGGTGGCGTTCGCCTCTGGCGGCCACGCTGCCGACGATGTCGTCGTGGTAGACGGTGGGGCCGGTGGTGGGGCGCATCTGGGCGATGGCGATCCAGCCGTTCTCACCGAGCAGCGGCGCCCACAGGATGAGGTCGGCGAAGGACAGGTCGGCCAGCAGCTGCCAGTCGGAGACCAGCGAGTGGAGCCAGTCGAGGTCCGCCTCGTCGAGTGCGGTGTGGCGGGCGACGAGGTCGCTGAGAGTCGGCACGAGTGCATCATGCGTGCTTTTCCCGCCAACAGCCAAACCGACCCCCTGATCGAATGCGCAGCTCCTGGCCGGGGAAGGACTCCGCACGGCGGGACACGGGTGCGGCACGGGTGCGGCACCGTGCACCCGGCGCGACTTTCGGGGAATCTCATACTGTGAGAACCGTCACACGGCGGGATCGCTCGATCCCCATGACGGGGCTTCACGGGCATTGCCGGAGGTGATCGACACGGGCGGGTGGCTCCTCGACGACGCGGGCCGCGTACCGGCCTCGGTTGCGATCGCGCACGCTGCTGTGGATATCCTTCACAATCAGTCTGAGCTGCCCGGATTCGCGCGTACTTGGCGGTTTGCGCGCTCCGTGCGGATATGCCGTCCTCCCAGGTGGTTGACCGCTCGGGCCGATATGAGTTCCGATGATCTCGCGGTGATCAGACACGCCCTCACCGCCGTGCCAGAAGTGAAGGTGAGAGCGTGACCGACGACGGCCCCCGCGTTCCCAAGTACTACGACGTGAAGCGCAGTCTTCTGGAGCTCACCAAGAGCCTGCCCGCGGGCACCGCCCTGCCCCCCGAGCGCACGCTCGCCGTGCGGTTCGAGACCTCGCGCACCACCGTCCGGCAGGCGCTGACCGAGCTGGTCGTGGAGGGCAGGCTGCTGCGCATCCAGGGCAAGGGCACGTTCGTGGCCCAGCCGAAGGTGGCGCAGGTGCTCCAGCTCACGTCCTACATCGGCGACCTGCGCACAGCGGGCCTGGAGCCGGACACCAAGATCCTGGAGA
This sequence comes from Nonomuraea spiralis, assembly GCF_014648435.1. Lineage (GTDB taxonomy): Bacteria > Actinomycetota > Actinomycetes > Streptosporangiales > Streptosporangiaceae > Nonomuraea > Nonomuraea spiralis. The sequence continues at coordinate 34,514 of NZ_BMRC01000003.1, read as the reverse complement.
TCGGCTACATCACGGCCGACGAGGCGCTGGCGCGGCGGCTGGCCATCAACCCCGGCGGCCGGGTGCTGCGCATCCACCGGCTCCGCCTGGCCAACGGCGAGCCGGTCTCGATCGACACCACCCACCTGTCGGCCCGGCGTTTCCCCCGCCTGCGCCGCGAGCTGGAGGTGCACGCCTCCCTGTACGAGACGCTGCACAACGCCTACAACGTACGGCTCACGGACGCCGAGGAGATCATCGAGACCGTGCTCGCCACCCCGTACGACGCCAAGGCCCTCGGCGTCGACGTGGGCCTGCCGATGCTCCTGCTGACCCGCCACGCCTTCGACGCCGACGGCCACCCGGTGGAGTGGGCGCAGTCCCTCTACCGCGGCGACCGGTACAAGTTCGTCACGCGCCTGCGGCGTCCCTGACCGGCCTGGCGGGCGGCGGCTTCTAGGCTGTGACGATGAGCGTTCTCGTCGTGGCCGGCACCGACTCCGGCGTGGGCAAGACCGTCGTGTCCGCCGCGCTGGCCGTACTGGCGAAAGAGCGCGGGTCGTCCGTCGCGGTGGTGAAGCCGGCGCAGACCGGCGGCGGCCACGACCTCGACGAGGTGATCCGGCTCTCCGGGGTGGGCACCACGTTCGAGCTGACGCGCTTCGAGGAGCCGCTGTCGCCCGCCGCCGCCGCGCGGCTGGCCGGGGTGCCGCCGTTGTCGGTGCCGGCGGCCGCCCGGTTCGTCGAGGAGCTGGCCGAGAGCAACCGGCTGGTCGTCGTCGAGGGCACGGGCGGGCTGCTGGTGCGCTTCGACGAGGACGGCGCGACGATCGCCGACCTGGCCCGGCTGGTGGGCGCGCAGGTGCTCGTGGTGGCGGGGGCCGGGCTCGGGGCGCTCAACCACACCGCGCTGACTTTGGAGGCGCTGGCGCACCGGGGGCTCGACCTGGCGGGGGTGGTGATCGGGCGGTGGCCGCGGGAGGCCGGGATCACCGAGCGGAGCGACGTCGGCGATCTGGAGATGCTGGCCGCGCGGCCGCTGGCGGGAGTGCTGCCCGAGGGAGCCGGACGACTCGGCCGCGAGGCGTTCGCTCAGGTGGCGCGCGAGGGGCTGAGCGCCGTACTGGGCGGTTCGTTCGATCCGGCCGCCTTCAAGCGGCGGCTCGGGGTGCCGTAGCTTCAGCAGGCGGCTTCGGGGAGGCGGCAGACCTTGACGGTCATCGCGCGGGCCTTGCCCAGCAGCCCCTTGAAGCCCTTGAGCGGCAGGCTCCTGGTCGGCCAGGCCGACTCGCCCACGATGTAGAGCGCCGCGCCGCGCCTGACCGCCACCGCGTGCTCGCCGCTCTCGAAGAAGCGCCCGCCGGCGCGCAGGCCGTCGTCGCCCACGTCCAGGGGCTTGGTGAAGTAGCGGTAGCGGTTGTGGCCCTTGCCCACGTCGGCGCAGCGCCTCAGGTCCGCGCGCAGCAGGCTCATGGCGGCCTCGGCGTGCCGGACGTCCCGGTAGACGACGAGCTGCTCGTACTTCATCTCGTCCTCGTTGGAGTAGAGCACGGCGCGCGTCTCCAGGCGCCCGCCGTCGCGCTGACGGCGGGACAGGCACGGGTTGAGCTGGAGCGGCAGCGTCTTGGAGTTCTCGACCGTGTACGTCTCCCACCGCTCGGCGGGCGGGTGCTTCTCCAGGAACAACATGCCGTGCGGTAACCCGCCGGCGATCGTGGACGCGGCCGCCAGCGCGGCGACCCCTGCTGCGAACATGCGAACCTCCCGTTGGCGATCCCGTTCTGGAGGTGAGATGTCCGCTGTGCGGGAAAGGTTCGAGGGTGGGGCTAGCCCTACCGTCCACCGACACACCAGGCCCATTTCGTGGTGGTCCATCCGGTCAATACCTTTGACCCATGAAAGTCCCCCGTCCCTGGTCGGCGCGCACCTGGCTCGACACGTCCCATGTGATGATCGGGCTGCCGGTCGCCGTGGTGCTCGGCGGGCTGACGCTGATGCTGGCCGTGGCCCCGCCGGTGCTGCGGCGCGGCGTGCCGGTGTTCACCCGGGTGCAGCGGTCCAGGTTCGCGGCCTTCCTCGGCGTACGCATCCCGCCGGTGCCGGCGCCGGTCGACTGGCGCGGCGCGTCCACGTGGCGGCAGATCGCCTACCACCTGCTGTCGCCGTTCGTGGGCGCGGTGGCGGCCGTCCTGGTCGCGCTGGCGTGGGGCGGGGCCGTGGTGGGGCTGTTGTCGTTCATCCCGCCGCGGGTGCAGGGGCCGCCGCTGGTGTTCCTCGTCGATCTGCGTAATCCGGTGATCGTGGGGATCTCCATGGCCGTCGGGCTGGTGTTACTGCTGCTCGCCCCGGTCCTGGCCAGGGGCATGGCGACGCTCGACCTGTCGGTGGCCCGTACGCTGCTCGGCCCCAGCCGTACGGAGCTGGGGCAGCGCATCGAGACGCTGACCGAGAGCCGGGCCGGCGTGATCGACGCGGCCGACGCCGAGCGCCGCAGGATCGAGCGCGACCTGCACGACGGCGCCCAGCAGCGCCTGGTCTCCCTCGCCATGAACCTCGGCCTGGCCAGGGCCACCCTCACCGACCTGCCCGAGCCGGCCCGCGAGGCGATCGCACAGGCCCACGAGGAGGCCAAGCAGGCGCTCAAGGAACTGCGCGACTTCGTCCGCGGCCTGCATCCGGCCGTGCTCAACGACCAGGGGCTCGACGCGGCGCTCTCCGGCGTCGCGGCCCGCGCCCCCCTGCCCGTACGCCTGCGCGTCGACATCGACCGGCGCGCATCCCCGACCATCGAGGCGGTGGCCTTCTTCATCGTGTCCGAAGCACTGACCAACATCGCCAAACACGCCGCGGCCACCAGGGCCGAGGTGACCGTCCGGCGCGAGGGCGACCGCCTGCACGTGCTCGTCCACGACGACGGCTGCGGCGGCGCCCGGCTGGACGGCGGCACCGGGCTGCGCGGCCTGGCCCAGCGCATCGACTCCGTGGACGGCACACTGCGCCTGTCCAGCCCGTTCGGCGGGCCGACCGCGATCGAGGTGGATCTTCCGTGCGAGTAGTGCTGGCCGAGGACTCGGTCCTGCTGCGCGAGGGCCTGATCAGGCTGCTCGACGCGTCCGGCTTGCGGGTGGTGGCGGCCGTGGACGAGGCCGAGAGCCTGCTGCGGGCCGTCGAGGAGCACCGGCCGGAGCTGGTGATCACCGACGTGCGGATGCCGCCCACGCACACCGACGAGGGGCTGCGCGCCGCTCTCGTGCTGCGTCGCCAGCACCCCGGCCTGGCCGTGCTGGTGCTCTCCCAGTACGTCGAGGAACGCTACGCCGCCCGCCTGCTGGCCTCGGCGACCGGCGGCGTCGGCTACCTGCTGAAGGACCGGGTGGCCGACGTGACGGAGTTCATCGACGCCCTGCGCCGGGTCGCGGGCGGCGGCACCGCGCTCGACCCCGAGGTGGTGGCCCAGCTCCTGCTGCGCGGCAACAGCGACCCCCTGGAACGGCTGACGCCCCGCGAGCACGAGGTGCTCAAGCTCATGGCCGAGGGCCGCTCGAACGCCGGCATCGGCCAGTCGCTCGTGCTCAGCGAGGGGGCCGTGGGCAAGCACATCGGCAACATCTTCACCAAGCTCGACCTGCCCCCCGCGGAGGGGGATCACCGCCGGGTGCTCGCCGTCCTGCAGTTCCTCAAGATCAGGAGCATGCCGTGAGAGCCGTCTGGCTGACGGCGGGGGCCCTGGCGACCGTGGCCGCGCTGCTGCTGTCCACCATCCTGGTCTGGAACGGGTTCGCGCGGGCCACCGCGCCGCAGGAGAGGCGTCTCAGGTCGATCCCGTTCGCGCTGGACAAGCTGAAGGTCACGACGGGCAGCGGCGAGGTGAACCTGGAGATCGTGCCGGGCCCGGCGGGAGAGCTCACGCTCGACCGGTCCGTGGGCTGGACCTCGATCGACCGGCCGGTGATCACCGAGGACTGGAACGGCGACACCCTGCGGCTCGACATCCGGTGCCGGGGCTCGCGCCAGCCGGACGGTCCCGTGTGCCGGGCCGACTACACCCTCCTGGTGCCGTTCGAGACCGAGGTCGAGGCCCGTACGACCGTCGGCGACCTCATGGTCGGCCAGGTGATCGGCGCCGTACGGCTGACGACCGTGTCGGGGGACGTGCTCGCCGACGGGGTCACCGGCGAGGTCTGGGCCAGGTCGGGTTCGGGGTCCATCCGCGGCAACTCGCTGCTCGGCGGCCGGGCCGACGTGGAGACCGGCTCGGGCGACGTACGGCTCGACTTCGCCAATCCGCCTCTTTCGGTCAGGGCCGTCGCGCGGGCCACGGGCGACATCGAGCTGCGGATGCCGGCGGAGACCTACGACGTGACGGCCGAGGGCCGGCGTACCGAGGTGGAGGTCGACGCGGCGAAGGGCGCGCCCCGGAAGATCGAGGCGCGGGCGCCACTGGGCACGGTTCGCGTCTGCTGCGGATAGCGAAGATCGTCTAAGTTTGTAACCCGGCGACATGACCTGAAGGAGGCTCCATGGCCGGGATTGACACGACCGTCCCCCACTCCGCCCGCATCTGGAACTACTGGCTCGGCGGCAAGGACAACTACGAGGTCGACAGGATCGCGGGCGACGAGTTCCTGAAGATCTTCCCGGGCATGCGCGAGGGCGCCCGCGAGTCCAGGGCGTTCCTCGGGCGCACGATCACGTACCTGACGGCCGAGGCCGGGATCCGGCAGTTCCTCGACATCGGCACCGGCCTGCCCACGGCCGACAACACCCACGAGATCGCCCAGCGGCTCGCGCCGGAGTCCAGGGTCGTCTACGCGGACAACGACCCGCTCGTGCTGGCCCACGCCCGCGCCCTGCTGGTCGGCACGCCCGAGGGCGCGACCGACTACATCGACGCCGACGTACGGGAGCCCGGCGCGATCCTCGCCGCGGCCGGGAAGACGCTCGACTTCGGCCGGCCGATCGCGCTCAACCTGAGCGGCATCATGGGCCACGTGACCGACGACGACACCGCCCTCGCGATCGTGGGCGAGCTCATGGACGCCCTGCCCGCCGGCAGCTACTTGGCCCTCAACGACGGCACGAACGTGCACAGCCAGGCCAACAGGGACGCCCACGACCAGTACAACCAGAGCGGCGCGCTGCCCTACGTCCAGCGCAGCCCCGAGCAGATCGCCCGCTTCTTCGACGGCCTGGAGCTCGTCGAGCCCGGTCTGGTGTCGGTGTCGCGCTGGCGTCCGGCCACCGTGGGCCTGCCCGAGGAGGTCGAGGGCTACGGCGCGGTCGCACGCAAGCCTTAAGGTCTGTTTACTCTTGTGACTGGTTGGTAAGTTCCCGGCATGGAGTCTGCGAAGCACGCCGGTGACGTCGCCGTCGCCGTGTCCAAGGCCTATGGCGTCGAGACCATGTTCACGCTCTCGGGAGGACACGTCTTCCCGCTGTACGACGGCGCGGTGCACGAGGGCATGCGCATCCTCGACGTACGCCACGAGCAGAGCGCCGTCTTCGCCGCCGAGGCGACGGCCAGGCTGACCAGGAATCCCGGTCTGGCCGTGCTGACCGCGGGCCCGGGCATCACCAACGGCGTCAGCGGCATCGCGACCGCGCACTTCAACGGCTCGCCCGTGGTCGTCATGGGCGGCCGGGCGCCCCAGTCGCGCTGGGGCAGCGGCGCACTGCAGGAGATGGACCACCCGCCGCTGCTCGGCCCGATCACCAAGCTGTCGTTCACCGCCTCCGGCGCCGACTCCGTCGGCCAGGACGTCGAGTCGGCCTTCCGCACCGCCGTCGCGCCCCACCGCGGCCCGGTCTTCGTCGACTTCTACATGGACCACCTGTTCGCCCCCTCGCCCGCCCACGAGGTGCACACTCAGTCGCCCTCGCCGCTGGAGCCCGACCCCGGCGACCTGGCCGCCATCGCCCGGCTGCTGGCCGAGGCCGAGCGCCCGGTGCTGGTCTACGGCTCCGACGTGTGGATGGACCGGGCCGAGGAGGCCGCGCGCGACTTCGCCGAGACCTGGCGGCTGCCGGTCATCCCCAACGGCCAGGGCCGCGGCATCCTGCCCGCCGGGCACGAACTGCTCGTCACCCGCGCCCGCGGCGCCGCGTTCGCCCAGGCCGACCTGGTCATCGTGATCGGCACCCCGCTCGACTTCCGCCTCGGCTACGGCTGGTTCGGCGGCAAGGACGGCGCGCCGCTGGCCCGCGTCGTGCACATCGCCGACGCGCCCTCGCAGCTCGCCACCCACATGCAGCCCGCCGCCAAGGCCGCGGGCGACCTGTCGGTGGTGTTGTGGAGCCTCGACGCGGCCTGTGGCGACGCGGGCGTCAAACCCAGCTCATACGCCTCCTGGTTGTCGAAGTTGTCCGACACCGCCGCTGCGGCGATCGCGGGCGACGCCGAACTCCTGGCCGCCGACTCCGACCCGATCCACCCCATGCGCATCTACGGCGAGCTGGGCAAGGTCCTGGCCGAGGACGCCGTGGTGATCGGCGACGGCGGCGACTTCGTCTCCTACGCCGGCAAGTACGTCGAGCCCAGGCAGCCGGGCAACTGGCTCGACCCCGGCCCGTACGGATGCCTCGGCACCGGGCTCGGTTACTCCATCGCCGCCCGCCTGGCCCGCCCGTCCTCGCAGGTCGTGCTCCTGCTCGGCGACGGCGCCGCCGGCTTCTCCCTGATGGACGTCGACACCCTCGTACGCCACCGCCTGCCGGTCGTCATGATCTGCGGCAACAACGGCATCTGGGGCCTGGAGAAGCACCCCATGCAACTCCTGTACGGCTACGACGTGGCCGCCGAGCTGCAACCCCAGTGCCGCTACGACCAGGTCGTGACCGCGCTGGGCGGCGGCGGCGAGCTGGTCACCAAGCCGTCGGAGATCGGGCCCGCGCTGCGCAGGGCGTTCGACTCCGGCGTCCCGTACATGGTCAACATCGCCACCGACCCGCAGGTCGCCTACCCCCGCAACACGACCGGGATCTGACCCCCACGACTACTTCGACGTGGCCGAGGGGGTCGAAGACGGGGTCGGCGTCGTGCAGACCCCGTCGATCACGTAGAGCGTGACCACCTTCGTCTCCGGGACCACCGTTCCACCGGCCGGCACCGTCTTGGTGATCCGGCGGCAGGCGGGGTCGTCGGTGGTCACCGAGGTGTCGCGGACGCGCACCATCAGCCCCGCAGCCTCGACCATCTCCTGCCCCTTGAGGAAGGGCAGCCCGGCGACCTTGGGCACCGTGATGTTCTTGACCGTCGGCGTCGGCGTGCTCGTCGGCGTCTTGGTCGAGCCCTTCGTGGTGGTCGGGGTGGCGGTGGGCGTGGACGTCGGCTCCGGCTCCTCCGTCGGCTCCTCGGTCGGGACGTGCGTGGGCGGCCTGGTGGTGATCTGCACGGGCGACTTCGTGGCCGGCGTCGGCGTGGGCTTGGGAGGCTTTTTGCCGCCGGTCTTCGTCGGATCGGGCTCGTCGTCGACGTTGCCCTTGTGCGTGGCCGTAACCGTCGGCGTCGGTTCGCCCGGCACCATGCCCGTCAGCGCGACCGCGCCCGCGCCGACCCCCAGCACCACCGCGACGGCCAAGCCCACGACCAGCCCGGTCCTGCGCGGCGCCTTGGCGGCGCGGCGGCCGCCCGGGCGGCGCTCGCCCACGGCCGCGGTAGTCTCCTCCGCCGACGCCGGCAGGTGCGCCCCCGTCTGGAACGCCCCCTGCCCGCCCGCCGGCTGCCCGCCCTGGTAGCCGGGAGCTTGCCCGGTCTGGTACGCGCCGGTCTGCGGCTGCTGGTACGCGCCGGTCGGGCCGCTCTGTCCCTGCTGGTAGGACCCGGCCTGGTACGCACCCGTCTGGAAGGACTCGGCGGGCGGCGGCATCGTGGCGCCGGTGGCCGGCGGCGCGATCTCGGCCACCGGCGTGATCGCCTGGCCCGACCCGGCCGCGCGGGCCGCCTCACTCATCGCCTTCGCCGTCGGGAACCGCCGGACGGGATCCTTCGACAGCGCCACCTCGACCAGCGTCCGGATCGGCGGCGGGATGTCGGCGGGCAGCGGCGGCGGAGCCTCGCGGATGTGCTTGAGCGCGATGGTGACCGCGCTGTCACCGTCGAACGGCCGCTGTCCCACCAGGCATTCGTAGGCGACCACGCCGAGCGCGTAGATGTCCACGGCCGGCGTGACGGGAGCGCCCTCGGCCTGCTCGGGCGCACAGTACGCGGCCGTGCCCAGCACCATGCCGGCGTCGGTGAGCCGGTTGGCCAGATCGGAACGCGCGATGCCGAAGTCGGTGAGCACCAGCGTGCCGTCGCGCTGTACCAGCAGGTTGCCCGGCTTCACGTCACGGTGCACGATCCCCTGGTCGTGCACCGCCTGAAGCGCCGAGGCGGCCTGCGCGATGAGCTCCATGGCCGCCTGAGGCGGGATCCGGCCCAGCCGGGCCAGCAGCCGGTCGAGCGGCTCGCCGTCCACGAACTTCATGACGAGGTAGACGGTGTCCCCGCTCACCCCGTAGTCGTAGACATCGACCACGCCGGGATGGTTGATCGTGGCCATCGCCCGCGCTTCCCCCTGGAAGCGGGCGACGAATCCACGGTCATCCATGCGGCCTGGGAGCAGCACCTTGACGGCGACGGTGCGGGCGAGCACGATGTCCTCGCCTCTCCACACCTCGCCCATGCCGCCGGCGCCGATGCGGGTATCCAGTCGATACCGCCCGGCCAGCGTCGTCCCTTGGGCCACCATGACTCCCCCGCTACCCCCCTACATCGGTAACCTCGCCCACCCCGCGGTTCTCCAACAAAGCGAACTTTTGTCGCGGTGAGGTAACACAGTGGTCACGGAAACTCCGAGAGTGTACCGGTCTCAGCAGTCCCACATGCCACTCATATGCCGCAAGCCGTACAAACCCTATCCTGGGGCCTTATAGGCGCGGTTGTCCGCGTTTCCTGGAGATCAGAATTGCCCTGGGTACGCTGGTCCTCATGACGCTCGCACCAGGACTCCGCTCCCAACTCCTCACCATGGTCGAAAGGTCCGACACGGCGGAGAAGATCGGCAGCGGCGACGTGCCCGTGCTGGCGACTCCCCGGCTGCTCGCCCTGGCCGAACGGGCCACGGTCGAGGCCATACGCCCCCACCTGGCCGAGGGCGAGACCTCGGTCGGCACCCGGGTCGAGCTCGAACACCTGGCCGCCAGCCCCCTCGGCGCCCACGTCGAGCTCGCCGCCGAACTCACCGAGGTCGACGGACGACGCCTGGTCTTCGCCTTCGAGGCCCGCGACACATGCGGCACGGTCGTCGGCAGGGGCACGGTCGAGCGGGTGGTCGTCGACCGCGCCAAGTTCGTGGAGCGCGCTACTCGATGACGGCGATCAGGTCGCCTTCCTGGATCACGTCGCCCTCGGCCACCTTGATCTGGGTCACCACGCCCTCGTCCTCTGCGAGCACCGGGATCTCCATCTTCATGGACTCCAGGATGACCAGCGTGTCGCCCTCGGAGACCGGGTCGCCCTCGCGGACGACCACCTTCCACACGTTCGACACCATCTCGGCGCGTACCTCAGCCACCGGGACTCCCCTCTTCCGACCGACCGACAATGTCACGCGGCTCAGGCCCGCATCCGGCCGACCAGACCCGTGTCGTAGTCTCCCGCGACAAACTCGGCGTTCTCCAGCAACTCGGCACAGAATGCCAGATTGCTCCTCGGCCCCTCGACAGTGAACTCCGCGACCGCCTTCCGTCCCAGCTCCAGCGCCTCGGTACGGTCGGCCCCCACCACGCACAGCTTGGCCATCAGCGGGTCGTAGTACATGGTGACCGTGTTGCCCGCCTCGTAGCCGGAGTCGACGCGGATGCCGTCTCCGGCGGGCTCCTCCCAGGTGCTGATCCGGCCGGGCCCCGGCAGGAAGCGCTTGGGGTCCTCGGCGTAGACCCGGAACTCGATCGCGTGCCCGGCGGGCTCGGCGGCGACCTCGGGGCTCTCCCCCGCGGCGACGCGAAGCTGCAGCTCCACCAGGTCGAGGCCGGTGACCAGCTCAGTGACCGGGTGCTCGACCTGGAGCCTGGTGTTCATCTCCAGGAACACGAAGTCCTGGGCGTCGGCGTCGACCAGGCACTCGACCGTGCCCGCCCCCACGTAACCGACGGCCTCGCCGGCCCGTACGGCCGCGGCCAGCATGCGTTCGCGCAGCTCGGCACTGATCCCGGGGGACGGCGACTCCTCGACGACCTTCTGGTGGCGGCGCTGCACCGAGCAGTCGCGTTCGCCCAGGGCCAGCACCCGGCCGTCGGGCAGGCCGAGGATCTGCACCTCGACGTGGCGGGCGCGTTCGACGTAGCGCTCCAGCAGGACCGCGGGCCCGGCCAGCGCGTCACCGGCGCCGCCCGCCGCGGCCGCCGCGGCGAACCTGGCCGCCGCCCTGGCCGCCTGCTCGAACGCCCTGGCCAGCTCGGCGTCGTCGCGGGCCACGCTCATGCCGACCCCGCCGCCCCCGCCGGCGGTCTTGACCATGACCGGATAGCCGATCAGCTCGGCCGCGTCGAGCGCGGAGATCAGGTCGGTGACCGCCTCCCTGGTGCCCGCCGCGACCGGCACGCCGGCCGCCTCCATGAGGTTCCTGGCGTCGATCTTGTCGCCCATCCGGTCGATGGACTCCGGCGACGGCCCGATCCACACCAGCCCGGCCTCGATCACCGCCCGCGCGAACGCGGCGTTCTCCGACAGGAAGCCATAACCCGGGTGGACGGCCCCCGCCCCCGTGGCGCGAGCGGCTTCCAGCACCTTGGCGGGGTCGAGATAGCTCTGGGCGGGGTCGGCCGGGCCGATCAGCACGGCCTCGTCGGCCTCGCGTACGAACGGCAACCCGGCGTCGGCCTCGGAGTGGACGGCGACGGCACGCAGCCCCATCCGCTTGACCGTACGGATGACGCGCCGCGCGATCTCCCCCCGGTTGGCGATCAGAACGGGTCCGAGCGTCTCAGCAATCACGCGGACAACCCTATGGCCGCCGCCGGGCTGTCCCCTTCCCTCGGGCGCACCGATCAGGAGAGCACGTTCTGTAGGAACCCCACAAAGGCCGGCGTACCGGTCAGATCCGGCCCCTGCCCACCACTCGGGCGAGGGCGTCGAGCGCGTCGGCGTCGTACGAGCTGCCCGCCGTGAGCCTGATCCGCTCCAGCGCCGCCCCGGACCGGTCACGATCGGTGGACGGCCCCACCAGGTCGTCGTAGGCGTTGGCGACCTTGATGATGCGGCTGGACAGCGGCGGGTCGTCGGCGATCTCCTCACACTGACGGCGGACCACCTCGGCCACCCGGTCGAGCACGCCCGTCTGCCTGATCACCTCGGCCCCCAGCTCGGCGATGCGCCGCGCCTGCTCCGGATCGGTCAGCACGGTCGCGCCCCCGGGGATGGGGTCGCGCAGCGAGAGCTGGCCGATGTCGTGCATGAGCGCGGCGTACTCCAGCTCCAGCAGCTCGGGCTCGGCCATGCCCAGCTCCCGGCCGACGGCCACGGACAACCGCGACACCCGGCGTGAGTGGCCGGGCTCGACGTAGCCGCCCACCTCGGTCACCCGCGACAGGGCGCGTACGGTCTGCAGGTAGGTGGCGCGGATGCCGGCGTACTTGCGGAAGGCCACCTGCGTGACCAGCAGCGGCGCGGCGAAGACCAGCAGCGCCACCAGGTCCATGCTGTGCGTGGCGAGCGCGAGCAGCACGCCGGAGGCGGCCACGGCGGCCCCCAGCGGGAACGCCATGTTGATCTCGTCGCGCACGGCCACCCGGAACGCGGTGCGCAGCCGCTCGGCCCGCAGCAGCGCGGCGATCAGCACGTCGATCAGCAGCGTCACCGTGATCAGCGAGACCATCACCACGAGCGCCGGCCACCAGGTGTGGGGCCCGGGAGGCGGCTTGGTGAGCTGGTAGAGCGGGTCGGCCAGCGGGCGGAAGGCGAAGGCCAGCAGCGCGCCGGTGAGCAGGCGGCGGGCCATCGCGTCGAGCCGCGGCGGGCGGCCGACGGCCAGGTGGGGCAGCGCCCCGGCGATCATCCCGGCCGCGATCACGGCCACGACCTGCAACGCGGAGTGGCGCAACTGGTTCTGGCTGAGGTCGAGCAGCAGGGTGTAGCCGAGCGCCGCGGCGGCGCCGATGGGCGCGACCTCCCTGTTGCCCGGCATGGTCAGCCGGGCCAGCTCGCCGACCGCGATCAGCGCGCCGAACCCGATGGCGATCTCGGGACGGTCGAGCCCGACGGCCGCCGTGTGCGCCACGCCCGCGACGGCGACCAGCCCGGCCGCGCAGATCAGCAACAACTGGCCCGAGTCGAGCCTGCGCAGGACGGTGGTCGCCGCCCTGTCGGTGCGCCGGACGCGCTCTGCGGTCGTCATGGCCCGCTCACGACCTGGATGGGCATCGTCGGGTCGTCGTGGTCCTTGATCGCGGCCTCGGCGGCGTCGGGCGGCGGCGTCTCGACGCGGCGCGGCGGCTGCCACGGATTACGTTCCAGCGCCCTGATGAACGCGGCCACCATGACCGGGTCGAAGTGTGTGCCCGAGCACTTGCGCAGCTCCTCCACGGCCACCTCGACCGGCCGCGCCCCGCGGTAGGAGCGGTCGGAGGTCATCGAGTCGAACGCGTCGGCCACCGCGATCACCTTGGCGAACTCGGGGATCTCGTCGCCGGCCAGGCCCATCGGGTAGCCGGTGCCGTCGTGGCGCTCGTGGTGGTGCATGATCCCGGCGTAGGCCTCGTCGAGGAAGCCGATGCCGCGGACGATCTCCAGCCCGCGCATCGGGTGGAGCTGGATCGCGGCCAGCTCCGCCTCGGTGAGCGGCCCGTCCTTCTGCAACACCTTCGTGGGCACGCCGAGCTTGCCGACGTCGTGCAGCATGCCGGCGTAGCGGATCGCGCGTACACGTTCGAGGCCCATGCCGATCTCCTGGGCGATCATGCTGGAGGCGAGCGAGACGCGGGTGCAGTGGCCGCGGGTGTAGTAGTCCTTGGTCTCGACCGCCTGGCAGAGCGCCGCGATGGTGGCGTCGTACGAGCGCTGCTGGGCGTGGTACTGGCCGAACGCCCACCGGGCCACGAACAGCGGCATCAGCACCAGCACCGCCGAGATCGACTGCACGGTCGCCCACAGCCCGGCCACCAGCAACCCGAACGTGCCGTAGCCGAGGTAGGACAGCAGGAACTGGACCATGCCGCGCAGCGGCACCTCCGTGGCCCGCACGCTGGTGGCCAGGCTGATCATGGTCAGCGTGAGCACGATGTTGAGCGGCACGAAGACGGCGGTGGCGGCGGCGTAGGGCCCGATGAGGCTGTCGAACTCGTTGACCCGCGGCACCCCGATCGTGCCGTTGAGCCCTTCGTAGACCCAGCCGGAGGCGTAGCCGCAGACGGCGAACTGGGCGCCGTTGAACAGCCGCTTGATCAGCGGCAGCCCCGGCCGCACGCTCACCGCGGCGGTGAGCCCCACGAGCGCCGCGCCCTCCGGCCCGATCAGCACGACCGCGGCCAGCGACGCCGAGAAGCTCACCGAGACCGCGAACTGCTCGACGTTGAGCAACGTCGGCATCGACTCGCACACCAGGAAGAGCAGCGCGAGCACCAGCAGGATGTCGAGATTCTCCGGCGCCACGAGAGGGCCGGAGACCATCGCGCTGTGCCCGATGAGAGCGGCCGCCGCCGCGATCACGGCGACCAGGTAGACCCTCGCGGGCCAGGGCAGGTCACGCATTGCGGCCCCCTACGGCGGTCAGGTCCAGGAAACCCCGGGGGGCAGCGCGCCGATGCCGGTCAGGGCCACCACCGAGGTGATCAGGATGATGGCTGCGAGCGACCGGGCGATCCTGTCCTTCAACATCCCACATGCCTCCACGTCGTCTGCTGACGTTCACGCTACAGAAGAGGACGTCACCGTACGGGCGGAGTGGGAAATCGCAAGCAAAGTGTAATCAAGCAACTACCTGGCGCGACCCCGAGCCCAGGCCACGGTGTTCTTGACGCCCGTCGGCAGGTCGGTACGCGGCTCCCAGCGCAGCCCCTCGTACGCGGGCACCGGGTCCACGGCCATCGCGGGCAGGTCGCCGACGCGCGGCTGCGCGAACCCCGGCTTGTCCTGGGCCCCGGCCGCGTCGGCGATCAGCGAGTGCAGGCGCCTGTCGGCGGTCTGGATGCCGGTGCCGAGGTTGAAGCGGCGGCCGTTGCCGTCCTGGCCGCAGGCCCTGACGAAGCCGTCGACCACGTCGTCGACGTAGACGTAGTCGCGGGTCTGGGTGCCGTCGCCGTAGAGGACCGTGGGGGTGCCGTTGAGCAGGGCGTCGGTGAAGATCGACACCACGCCGGCCTCGCCGTCGGGCGACTGGCGGGGGCCGTAGACGTTGGAGAGCACCAGCGTGGTGTACTCCAGGCCGTAGAGGGCGCGGAAGGTGGACAGGTAGATCTCGGCGCTCAGCTTGGAGGCCGCGTACGGCGAGCGCGGGTCGGTCGGCGCGTCATCCGGCACGGGAATCGTGGACGGACGGCCGTAGACCGCCACGGACGAGGCGAACACCACCTTGCGCGTGGTGCCCTCCTTCGCCGCCGTGAGCACCGACGCGGTGCCCTCGACGTTGACCCGGGCGTCGTGGACGGGATCGGCGACGCTCCTGCGTACGCTGATCTGGGCGGCCAGGTGGCAGATCACCTCGGGCCGCAGCTCGGCCGCCAGCCCGATGATCGCCGGATCGCGCACGTCGAGCACGTGCAGGCTGAAACGGTCGCTCTCGGCCGCACTGGCCAGATTGTCCCTGCTCCCGGAGGACAGGTCGTCGACGGCGACGACCTCGTGTCCGTCCGCGAGCAGGCGGTCGACGAGGTTCGACCCGATGAAACCGGCACCACCGGTGACTAGCACGCGCATGGCGTGAATCCTAGTCCGCCAGGTCCGCCCTCACCTGAGCGATCCTCTCCAGCACCTTCGACCGCAGGTCGGCGGGGACGGGGTCGCAACCGCAATGCTTGGCCACGAGCGCCTTGACCGCCTTGTCCAGGTCGTATTCCTTCAGGCAAGGGCTGCACTCGTCGAGGTGTACGCGGATGTCGGAGACATCGCCCTCGGTCAGCTCGCCGTCGAGGTAGGCGTAGACCTTGTCCAGCACCTCGCGACAGTCGGTGTCGTGCGGGTTGCCACAGCTCATTTCGATCCCTCCGATGGGACCAGGCCGCGCTCGCGGGCGTAGTCCTCAAGGAGGCCCCGGAGCTGCCTGCGTCCCCGATGCAGCCTGGACATCACGGTGCCGATGGGGGTGCCCATGATGTCGGCGATCTCCTTGTAGGGGAAGCCTTCGACGTCGGCGAGGTAGACGGCGATCCTGAACTCTTCCGGCAGCGCCGCGAGCGCCTGCTTGATGTCGCCGTCGGGGAGGTGTTCGAGCGCCTCCACCTCGGCCGACTTCAGCCCGCTGGAGGTGTGGGACTCGGCGCGCGCGAGCTGCCAGTCCTCGATCTCCTCGGTGCCGGACTGCTTGGGCTCACGCTGCTTCTTGCGGTAGCTGTTGATGAACGTGTTCGTCAGGATCCGGTAGAGCCACGCCTTGAGGTTCGTGCCCTCCTGGAACTGATGGAACGACGCGAACGCCTTGGCGAAGGTCTCCTGAAGCAGGTCCTCCGCGTCAGCGGGGTTCCGGGTCATCCGGAGCGCGGCGGAGTAAAGCTGTTCGAGATACGGCATCACGTCGCGCTCGAACCGCTCGCTGCGCTGCTCCAGAGTCTCCGCGCCTGTCGCGGGCACCGGACCCACCCCCCTAAGATCACCGGTGGCCGGCTGTGGCGGTACACCGTACTCAGGGGAGAATACCCGCTGGCCGATGACCACCTGGTCATCGGGGCGCGGTCTTTCCAATATGAGCATGCTCGTCGCAACACACCCGCGCCCTTGTCTGTTCCCGCAAGATAGAAGGTACAGAGGACCCGGTGCGGGGAACGTCATACGTACCGGCTGGTAGCCCTTTTTCCGGAACTCAGGAGTCGCGTGTGCTGCCCATTCCGGCCGAGGAACTGAACGGCTCAGGGACGCTCGGGCCGTACTGGACCTTCTATCGCGCCGTCGCCGCCGAACAACTGAACCGCTGGCTCCCCGGCGAACCCTCCGTGATCCTCGATCTGTCCGGCGGCCGCGGGCGCTGGTCCGGCCAGGCGGCGAGGGCGGGACACCGGGTGATCGAGGTGCTCGACTTCCGCCGGACCGTGGACGCGCAGTCCCGCTTGCGGGACGCCGACCGGGTTCGGCACGTACGCGCCGATGATCTGGCCTTTCTTCCCGATGAGAGCGTCGACGCGGTGCTCGCCGAGGAACGCGCGATGTCGATCGAGCTCATGGCCGAGTCGGCGATGAGCGACGTGGCCCGGGTGCTGCGTCCGGGCGGGCGGGCGCTGGTGTGCGTCGACTCGCTGGTGCTCGGCATGGCGATCCTGGCCGAGCAGGAGCAGTGGCAACACCTGCGGCAGACCGGCGAGGTCATGCTGGTGCCGTGGCCCGACGGCAGCATCACGCGCTGCTTCAGCAGCGGTCAGCTGCGTGAGCTGCTGATGGGCGCCGGGCTGGAGGTGGAGTGGATGCGGCCGCGCACGGTGTTGTCGCCGTCCACGGTCGACCACGTGCTCGGGTCCGACGGGCGGGCCCTGACGTGGCTCGTGCGCACCGAGCTCGACGCCCATCCGGACGACGACGACACGGTCGGGATCCACCTGGTGGCGAGCGCCCGCAAGAGCTGAGCGACACACCGGCCGAGCCGCCGCCGTCCCCCGGCACGCCGTGGACGGCGGCGGCGGCTCCGCGCGGTCAGCGGCGGCGTTCGCGTCTTCCCTGGCATTGCACGCAGCGGGCGGCCTCCGGGCGGGCCTCCAGCCTGCCGTCCGGCACCGGCTTCTCGCAGTCGACACACCTGCCGTACGCGCCTTCGTCCAGGCGTACCATCGCCTCGGTCACCGCGCGGCGCTGCGCGGTCGCCACGGTGATCATGGCCTGCGCGCGGTCGGCGTCGGTGAGGTCGGAGCCCGCGTCGGCCGCCGAGTGCTCACGGATCGCGACGGGGTCGCCTTGGAGGACCTCGATCGAACGGTCCAGCTCCGCGAGCATGTCCTGGAGCCGCTTACGAGCGGTCGTGACGTCCACGAATCCGCACCTCCGGGTGCAAAAGGGGGAGCAGCCCGCGGCTGGGACTCCCCGGTTGTCCCGCCCGGCGCAATTAGGGGCATGTTGTGGCGGTGACACCGAGTGAACGGTCGCATCGCTTTCCTCACCGGATGCCCACTTACCGCGCTTCTTACACCTTTAGAAAAGGCCCGCTTCTTCCTCATCGGGCAGCGGTTTGATGAGATCCGGGCCATTGTTCCGGACATTATTGACATCAGTAGAAACTGCATATGCCGTGAGTCTCCCGGCCTCCGCGGGCACCAGGAGTCCGGAGGCCGCCTCGGTGTCGGTGAGGCCGGGGTCGAGCCAGTCGGCCCAGCGGTCGCGCTCGATCATCATGGGCATCCTGTCGTGGATGCGCCCGAGCTGGTCCTCCGCGTCCGTGGTGATGACCGTGCAGGTCACCAGCCATTTGAGCGGGTCGTCGTCGTCGCGGGTGCGGTCCTTCCAGAACTCGTACAGGCCGGCCATGGCCAGCACCCCGCCGTCCTCCGGGTGGATGAAGTACGGCTGCTTCTTCTTCTCGCCCTCGACGGCCATCCACTCGAAGTAGCCGTCGGCCGGGATCAGGCACCTGCGCTTGGCGAACGCCTGCCGGAACGACGGCTTCTCGGCCAGCGTCTCGGCCCTGGCGTTGATCAGCCGGGAGCCGATCGACGGGTCCTTGGCCCAGACGGGCACGAGCCCCCACCTGACGATCCTGAGCTGCCGTACCGGGTGCTCGTCCTCCTTGGACGGCCGGCTCATGACCGCGTAGACGTTCTTGGTGGGGGCGACGTTGAAGTCCGCGCCCAGTTCCTTGTCGGGCTCGCCGTCGAGCTCGACCTGGAACTCCTCCAGCAGCTCGTGCTTCTTGCGCGCCGAGGCGTATCTACCGCACATGTCCCCACATTGCCACACGCCCGGGTTCGGCTCGCGTGTTTGCTTCCGCCCCCGCGCGACGGGGTAGGCGTGCACGCATGAAGGCTTACCAGCTCCTCGCGCCAGGCAGGGCCGACCTGACCGACGTGGACGTGCCCTCGCCCGGCCCCGGCGAGGTGCTGCTGCGGGTGGCCGGGTGCGGCGTGTGCCACTCGGACCTGCACCTGCTGCACGCCTCCGGGCTGCCGTACCCGATGACGCTCGGGCACGAGCCCGCGGGCACGGTGGCGGAGCTGGGGGCCGGCGTACACGGGTGGGAGGTCGGCCAGGGCGCGCTCGCGTACATCGTGTGGGGCTGCGGCATGTGCCGCCGGTGCGCCGAGGGGGCCGAGAACGCCTGCGAACGGTTCCCGCGCGGGCTCGTCCCCGGGCCGGGGCTGGGGTATCCGGGGGCGATGGCGGAGTACATGGTCGCGCCCGCGCGTTCGCTGGTGCCGCTCGGCGGGCTCGACCCGGTGGAGGCGGCGCCGCTGGCGGACGCGGGGCTCACGCCGTACCACGCGATCGACCGGTGCCGCGCGCTGCTCACACCGGCCGCGACCGCGGTGGTGATCGGGGTGGGCGGCCTCGGGCACCTGGCGGTGCAGATCCTGCGGGCGGTCACGGGCAGCAGGATCGTGGCCGTCGACGTCGATCCCGCCAGGCTGGCCGCCGCCGAGGGCTTCGGCGCCGACGAGACCGTCCTGTCCGACGAGGAGGCGGCCGGGCGCGTGCTGGAGCTGACCAAGGGCGTGGGGGCCGACGTGGTGCTCGACTTCGTGGGCTCGGGGCCGACGTTGTCGCTGGCGGCCGGGGTGTTGTCCTCCTACGGGTGCCTGACGGTCGTGGGGCTGGCGGGCGGGACTCTGGCGTTCCCCGCCGCGAGCCCGCCCCAGGGGCTGCCGTGGGGCGCTGCGGTGACCAAGCCTTACGCGGGGACTCGGCGCGACCTGCACGAGGTGCTGGCCCTGGCCCGGCAGGGGCGGATCAGGGCGCGTGTGCAGCGCTGGCCGCTGGCCGCGGCCACGTCGGTGCTGGCGGAGCTGGAGGCCGGCACGATCGAGGGCCGCGCGGTCCTGACCCCCTGACCGCCCGCCGCCCCTCCTCGGGAGCGGCGCGACGCGTTGTCCACAGGCTGTGAACGCTCCGTACCCGGGCCAGTAGGCTTTGACCATGCCCGCTCCGCACTGGCCCGCGCCGACGGCCGCCGCTCCCGTCATCGCCTCCGTCCGCCTGCCCGGCTCCAAGTCCGTCACCAACCGCGCGCTGCTGCTGGCCGCGCTGGCCGACGGTCCCGGCGTCGTACGCCAGGCGCTGCGCAGCCGCGACGCCGACCTCATGGTGTCGGCGCTGCGCGCGCTCGGCGCCACGCTGACGGCCGTGCGCGAGACCACGGACTCGGTCGACTGGGAGGTGACGCCCGGCCCGGTCCGCGGCGGCGCGCGCGTCGACGCCGGGCTGGCGGGCACGGTCATGCGGTTCGTCCCGCCGATGGCGGCGCTGGCCGACGGGCCGGTCTTCTTCGACGGCGACCCCTATGCCCGCAAGCGTCCGATGGGCCCGATCCTCGACGCCCTGCGCGCGCTCGGGGCGCGCATCGACAACGACGCGCTGCCGTTCACCATCAGCGGGCCGCTGACCGGCGGCGAGGTCACGATCGACGCCTCCGGCTCCTCGCAGTTCGTCTCGGGGCTGATGCTGACGGCGGCGCGGTTCGAGAAGGGCGTCACGATCCGCCACGTGGGCCCGCCGGTGCCCTCCCAGCCGCACATCGAGATGACCGTCCACATGCTGCGGGAGGCCGGGGTCCGGGTCGACGACGCCGAGCGCGACGTGTGGCGGGTCGAGCCGGGCCCGATCGCGGCCAGGGACATGACGGTGGAGCCCGACCTGTCCAACGCGGCGCCGTTCCTGGCCGCCGCGCTGGTCACGGGCGGCACTGTCACGGTCCCCGGCTGGCCGGAGGAGACCACGCAGCCGGGCGACGCGCTGCGCGGCCTGCTCACCGCCTTGGGCGCCACGGTGACCCGCGACGGCGACGACCTGGTCGTCACCGGCACGGGCGAGGTCAAGGGCCTCGACGCCGACCTCCACGAGGTGGGCGAGCTGACCCCCACGATCGCCGCGCTGGCCGCCCTGGCGACCACGCCCAGCCGCCTGCGCGGTGTCGGCCACCTGCGCGGCCACGAGACCGACCGCCTGGCCGCGCTGGCCACCGAGATCAACTCCCTCGGCGGCGACGTCGAGGAGACGGCCGACGGCCTGATCATCCGCCCGCGCCCGCTGCGCGGCGGCGTGTTCCACAGTTACGACGACCACCGCATGGCGACGGCGGGGGCCGTGATCGGCCTCGCGGTGCCGGGCGTGGAGGTGGAGAACATCGCGACGACCGCCAAGACGCTGCCCGAGTTCGTCCAGATGTGGGCGGCGATGCTGGGCTCCCGATGAGCGGCGGCGATCAGGCGTTTCGCGGCAGGCGGCTCGGGCACGTCGCAGGAGGGTCGCCCGTGGTGACACGCCGCCCTCGCCGCGCGACCACCTCGGGGCATGCCCCGCGACCAGGACTTCCGACATCCATGAGAGAGGGCGAGCGTATGGGAGCGGACCGCTGAGCAAGCGGCAGTACGACGAGGACGACGTACGGGTCAGGCCGGGCAAGGGCTCGCGCCCGCGCACCCGCATCCGTCCCGCGCACGAGGACGCCGTCGAAGGCTTCGTGGTGGCCGTCGACCGGGGCCGCTACACGACCCTGGTCGAGCCCGAACGCGGCCACAAGCGCAAGCAGCAACAACAACGCCGGCTCGTGGTCGCCATGAAGGCCCGCGAGCTGGGCCGCAAGGGCATCGTGGTCGGCGACCGGGTGGCCCTGGTCGGCGACGTGTCGGGCCGCCCCGACACCCTGGCCAGGGTGGTCCGGGTGGAGCCGCGCACCTCGATGTTGCGCCGCTCGGCCGACGACACCGACGACACCGACGGCATCGAGCGTCCGGTCGTGGCCAACGCCGACCAGCTCGTGATCGTCACCGCGCTGGCCGACCCGCCGCCGCGGCCCCGGATGATCGACCG
This sequence comes from Nonomuraea spiralis, assembly GCF_014648435.1. GTDB lineage: Bacteria > Actinomycetota > Actinomycetes > Streptosporangiales > Streptosporangiaceae > Nonomuraea > Nonomuraea spiralis. Next base: position 13,405 of record NZ_BMRC01000003.1, on the reverse strand, counting down.
GATCCTGGTGGCGGCGTTCGACGCCGAGATCGACACCCTGCTCTGCCTCACCAAGTCCGACCTCGCCCCGCCCGACGAGCTGGTGGCCCTGTACGAACCGCTGGGCGTGTCCCACATCGTCGTCCACAAGGGCGGCTCGCTCGACGAGCTGCGCGACCACCTGGCCGGCCGCATCAGCGTGCTCGTGGGCCATTCGGGCGTGGGCAAGTCCACCCTGGTCAACGCTCTGGTCCCCGACGCCAACCGGGCGGTCTCGCACGTCAACGCCGTCACCGGCCGCGGGCGGCACACCTCCACCTCGGCCGTCGCCCTTGAGCTGCCCGAGGGCGGCTGGATCATCGACACGCCGGGGGTGCGCAGCTTCGGCCTGGCCCACGTGTCGGTCGAGACCGTGCTGGCCGCCTTCCCCGACCTGGTCGAGGGCACGGTCACCTGCCCCAAGGGCTGCACCCACCTGGGCGAGGGCTGCGCGCTCGACGCCTGGGCGGCCGCGGGCCACGCCGACGCGGCCCGCCTTGAGTCCCTGCGCCGCCTGCTGGCCAGCCGCGAGGGCGCCCCCGACGAGCCGCCCGCCTGATCCCCTGGCTCAGGGGCGGTTGGGGCGCAGGGTCCAGGTGACGGTCAGGGTGGAGACCTGCGTGCCGGCCGCGTCCAGGACGTCGACCACCACGTCGAAGACCGGCCGCTCCCCCGCGTCCAGCTTGCCGACGACCTCCTCCCTGGAGGCGGCCACCCGCGCCTCGGCCCGCACCTCCCCCAGGGCCACCTTCCGGAACTCGATCGTCGCCGTGGTCGGCAGCGGCACACAGCGGCTGAGCTGATCCCCGAACCTCGACAACACCGCCGCCCCCGACGCGGACTCGGCCAGCGTGAACAGCGTGCCCGCGTGCGGCCCGCCCACGTGGTTGTGCAGCTCGGGCCGGTCCGGCAACCGGCATTCCGCCCGGCCGTCCTCGACCGAGTCGAACACGATCCCCAACGTACGGGCGAAGGGAACGGTTTCGAGAAGCAAGGCACCTACATCAAAGGACATAGGAGACATGTTACTCATCAGTAGGTGAAAGGGGAGTTACCAGAAAACAGGTGTTGGTGACTGATGTTCGGCGGGCCTGACGCGGTAGCGTGGGCGATCGTGCAGGGTTACAACGACGATCTACGCCTCGCTCACGTCATGGCCGACGCCGCCGACGACCTGACCATGCGGCGGTTCAAGGCGGTCGACCTCAAGGTCGAGACCAAGCCCGACCTCACGCCCGTCAGCGACGCCGACCGCACCGTCGAGGAGGCCATCCGCGGCACGCTGCGCCGGGCCCGGCCGCGCGACGCCGTGGTGGGCGAGGAGTTCGGCAAGACGGGCTGGGGAGCCCGCTCGTGGATCATCGATCCCATCGACGGCACCAAGAACTACGTGCGCGGCGTCCCCGTGTGGGCCACGCTGATCGCCCTCATGGAGTACGGCAAGGTCGTCGTCGGCCTGGTGTCGGCCCCCGCCCTCGGCCGGCGCTGGTGGGCGGCGGCCGACGGCGGCGCGTGGACGGGCCGGAACCTGACGAAGGCAACCCGGATGAACGTCTCCTCGGTCACCAGGCTGGAGGACGCCTCCTTCTCCTACTCCAGCTTCGGCGGCTGGGACAAGCTCGGCAAGCTGGACAACTTCCTCGACCTCGGCCGTGCCTGCTGGCGCACCCGCGCGTACGGGGACTTCTGGTCGCACATGATGGTCGCCGAGGGGTCGGTCGACGTGTCCGCCGAGCCGGAGTTGTCACCGTGGGACATGGCGGCCCTCACCGTGATCGTCGAGGAGGCCGGCGGCGTCTGGACCGACCTCGCGGGCGTACGCGGTCTGGAGGGCGGCAGCCTGGTCTGCACGAACGGCGCCCTGCACGACGACGTCCTGAACCGCCTCAACGGCACCACGATCATCTCCTAGAGCCGGTTCACGCCGTCTCGAAATCGGTGCACAACCACTGAAGGCCGTGCCGCTCCAGGCGTACGGCCAGAACGTGACTGCGCTCGCCGCAATGCACCAGCACGCACATTTCCACGGCCCCATCCCGCGGTTCCTTGACGTGCGGGCTCCCGACGAACGGCGGGCGTTCGGCGACAATCATCCGCCCGGCCCTGACGAGATCCCGATAGGCTCGGGCGGTGAGCCGGTCGGCCACCGACTCCGGCGGCCGGCGGCCGGTCAGCACCTCGGCCAGCGCCTGCCCGAGCTGGCGTAGTCTGCGCTCGTCGGGCCTGGCTCCGGCCGGTCCCCAGACCAGCGGGGTCAGGGCCAGCGCGCCGTGCGTGGGCTCGTCCGGCATGCGCCCTCCAATTTCTCGGGGGAAGAAAGAAACGCCTTAATGAGTTTTCGGGCCGGGCCGCCGGATACGAAATCCGCCAACTTTACCCGACCCTTGTCCAATTTCGTCCCCATGGGCGGAGAAAGGCGTCCCGGAGCTGGATCCCCTTTTTTCATATCGGTTGTTCAGAGCGACAACACCCGTGTGACCGCATTCATCAGCGCGTCCCGGTAGGAACCGCCGTACAGGACCACGTGCACCAGCAGCGGATGCAATTGGTGCAGCGGAACCCGCTCCCGCCACCCCGGCGCGAGCGGACACTCCTCCTCGTACGCCCGCATCACCCGATCCAGGTACGGCAGCCCGAACAGGGCCAGCATGGCCAGATCCGTCTCCCGATGACCGCCATGGGCCGCCGGATCGACGAGCACCCCCGTGCCCCCGGACCACAACACGTTCCCGCTCCACAGATCCCCATGGATGCGGGCGGGCGGCTCGGGCGGCCCGGACACCTCGGGAAGACGTTCGACGGCCCGCTCCACCAGCGCCACGTCCCGGGCGGGCAGCCGCGCCCGGCGCAGGAACGGCAACAGCCGCCGGGTCGCGTAGAAGTCCGGCCAGTCGCCGGCGGGCGAGTTGTCCATGGGCAGGTCGGCGATGAACCCCGGCCAGGGCGCGCCGAACCCGGCCGCCCCCGCGCGGTGCAGGCGGGCCAGGTCCGCGCCGAACCGGTCGGCCGCCCCGGCGGTGGGCGGCTCCTCCGGCACCCACGACAACACCAGCCGGTCCGGGCCGACCTCCACCACCTCGGGCACGCTGATCGCCTCGCCCAGCCACCTCAGCCCCGCGGCCTCGGAGGCGAACACGTCGGAGGCCGCACCGGTCTTGGCGAACACCTGCCGCCCGTCCTCCAGCACGCCACGCTGCAGCCGCCAGCCGTGGGAGGAGCCGAGGTCCTCAGCCGATCTCATCGGCGATGTGCTTGGCCACGCCCTCCGAGGCCGTCTCCAGCATGGTCAGCACCTCCTCGAAGCCCTCACGACCGCCGTAATAGGGGTCGGGCACCTCGGCGCCGTCCGGCGCGCCGGGGTCGAACGAGCGGAACAGCCGCACCTCCACTCCGGTGGGCGCCAGGCGGCGCAGGTTGGCCACGTTGTCGCGGTCCATGGCCAGCACCAGGTCGTAGCGGTCGAACCAGTCCTCGGTGAACTGCCTGGCGCGGTGGGCGGCGCCGTCGTAGCCGTGCTCGGCCAGGGTGCCGAGCGCCCGCTCGTCCATCGGGTCGCCGGCGTGCCAGCCGCCGGTGCCCGCGCTCTCGACGACGACCCGGCCGCCGAGCCCGCGCTCCTCCAGGGTCCGGCGGAGCACCACTTCCGCCATCGGCGACCGGCAGATGTTGCCCATGCACACGAGACACACGCGATAGCTCATGTATCCCATCTTCGCTGGTCAAATTGATGGAGATGACCAGGCGCGTTCACCGAACGTTCACCCTTGTTGGGGGGTCTGAGTCACTTTGCCTGCATAACTTCATGGACGACTAAGGACCAAGTGAGGGGAACCCAACCGTGAAGTATGCAGGCCGGCTCGCCGCCGTCGCCGTCGTCGGCGCGCTCTCGCTCGCTGCGTGCGGCACAGACGACAACAGCTCCGGGGGCACGAACAGCACCACCTCTGCCAGCGCTCCCGCCGCGGGCAACGACAACGGCCTGAGCGGCACGCTCAACGCCGCCGGTTCGTCGGCCCAGGCCAACGCGATCGACCAGTGGAAGAAGGACTTCCAGGCCAAGAACTCGGGCGTCAGCCTGAACTACCAGCCGAGCGGTTCGGGTGCCGGTGTGCAGTCGTTCATCGCGGGCACGGTCGACTTCGCGGGTTCGGACTCCGCACTCAAGGACGACAAGGGCGAGCCCGCCCAGGCCGACGCCCGGTGCAAGACCGGCAAGGCCATCAACATCCCGATGGTGACCGGCCCGGTCGCGGTCGTCTACAACGTCCCCGGCGTGGACGGTCTGCAGCTGTCGCCCAAGACCATCGGCGGCATCTTCGACAGCAAGATCACCAAGTGGGACGACGCGGCCATCAAGGCCGACAACCCCGACGCCAAGCTCCCGTCCACCCCGATCTCGGCCTTCCACCGCTCGGACGAGTCGGGCACCAGCGACAACTTCACCAAGTTCCTCAAGGCGACCGCCGGCTGGCCGTACGAGCCCGCCAAGGCGTGGCCCGCCGAGGCCAAGGGTCAGGGCGCCAAGGGCTCCGACCAGGTCGCGGCCAGCGTCAAGAGCACCGAGGGCTCCATCGGCTACGTCGAGCTCTCCTACGCCGAGAACTCCCAGCTCAGCAAGGCCAAGGTCGCCAACGGCGCGGGCGAGTTCGTCGAGCTGACCGCCGACAGCGCGGCCAAGACGGTCGAGACCGCCGAGATCACCGGCACCGGCAACGACCTCAAGCTGAGCATCGACTACGCCACCAAGACGGCGGGCGCGTACCCGATCGTGCTGGTGACGTACGAGATCACCTGCGAGAAGGGCCTCGCGCCCGAGCAGGCCAAGCTCGTCAAGGAGTTCCTCACCTACACCTCCAGCGACGAGGGCCAGGCCGCGCTGAAGGACCTCGGCTACGCCCCGCTCGCGGGCGAGCTGCTCACCAAGGTCCGCACCGCCGTCGGCGCGATCTCCTAGCAGCAGATGACGACCAACGTTCGTACCCGTGGGGGCGGGCCGGCCACGGGCCGGTCCGCCTCGCGGCGCAGCCATGGTGAAGGCCCCTTCAAGTTCGTCTCCACCGGTGCCGGCGTCCTGCTGCTGGCGATCATGGCGGCCATCGCCGTGTTCCTCATCAGCGAGGCCGTGCCGGCCCTGCAGGCGAACAAGGGCAACTTCTTCACCGACCTGATCTGGGAGCCCAACGGCAGCCAGGTGTTCGGCATCGGCGCGCTGGCGTTCGGCACCGTCCTCAGCTCGACGATCGCGCTGGTCATCGCGACCCCCATCGCGGTCGGCGTGGCGCTGTTCATCTCCCACTACGCGCCCCGCCGCCTGGCCGGGCCGCTCGGCTACCTGGTCGACCTGCTGGCCGCCGTGCCCAGCGTCGTCTACGGCCTGTGGGGCGTGACGTTCCTGGTGCCGCTGCTGCGCACGCCGTCGCAGTGGCTCAACGAGAACCTCGGCTGGTTCCCGCTGTTCTCCGGCGAGGGGGCCATCGGCGGCAAGACCATGCTGGCCGGCGGCATCGTCCTGGCGATCATGATCCTGCCGATCATCGCGGCCATCTCACGCGAGGTCTTCCTCCAGGCCCCGAAGATGAACGAGGAGGCGGCCCTGGCGCTCGGCGCCACCCGCTGGGAGATGATCAGGATGGCCGTGTTGCCGTTCGGCCGTCCCGGCGTCATCAGCGCCGCCATGCTCGGCCTCGGCCGCGCGATGGGCGAGACCATCGCGGTCGCGCTGATCTTCCCCGCCACCTTCGACCTCAGCTTCGAGATCCTCACCCCGCACGCCAACAGCATCGCGGCCAACATCGCCAACGGCTTCGGCGAGGCCACGCAGGTCGGCCGGGGCGCGCTGATCGCCTCCGGTCTGGTGCTGTTCGTGATCACGCTGCTGGTCAACATGGGCGCTCGTATGGTGATCAACCGGCGCAAGGAGTTCAGGGCGGTAGGGGCATGACCATCCAGCACATCTCGACCGGCCGCCGGATCAAGGACAGGTTCGTCCAGGGGCTGGTCTATCTGGCGTTCGCGCTGGCCGTCGTACCGCTCATCTCGGTGTTGTGGCTGGTGATCTCGAACGGCCTGGCCCGCTTCGACCTGGAGTTCCTCACCCACTCGATGCGGAACATCGGCGCCCGCGACGTCGGCGGCGGCGCGTACCACGCCATCATCGGCACCTTGGAACAGGTCCTGCTGGCCTCGCTCATCTCGGTCCCGATCGGCCTGTTCACCGCCATCTACCTGGTCGAGTACGGCAACGGCGGCCGCCTGAGCCGGGCCATCAGCTTCTTCGTGGACGTCATGACCGGCGTCCCTTCCGTCGTTTCCGGCCTGTTCATCCTCGCCTTCTGGGTGCTCTTCCTGGGCAACCCGTTCTCCGGCTTCGCCGGCGCGCTCGCGCTGTCGATCCTGATGATGCCGACCGTGGTCAGATCGGCCGAGGAGATGCTCCGGCTGGTGCCCAACGACCTGCGCGAAGCCTCGTACGCGCTGGGCGTGGCCAAGTGGCGCACGATCCTCAAGGTCGTGCTGCCGACCGCGTTCACCGGCATCGTCACCGGCGTCATGCTGGCCGTCGCGCGAGTGGCCGGCGAGACCGCGCCGCTGCTGCTGACGGTGTTCTTCACCGACTCCATCAACAACGATCCGTTCAGCGGGCCGCAGATGGGCCTTCCCCTCTTCGTCTTCGACCAGGCGGCCCGTCCCAACGACACCGCCATCGACCGCGCCTGGGCCGGAGCCCTCACGCTGATCCTGATCGTCATGCTGCTCAACCTGGTGGCGCGCCTGATCGCCTGGTGGCGCAGGCCCGCCAGGGGCCGATAGGGGGTAACCGCCACAATGTCCAAGCAGATCCAGATCTCGGGCCTCGACGCGTACTACGGATCGCACAAGGCGATCGAGGACGTGTCGATGACCATCGAGCCGCGCTCGATCACCGCGTTCATCGGCCCGTCCGGGTGCGGCAAGTCGACGTTCCTGCGCACGCTCAACCGTATGCACGAGGTGATCCCCGGCGCCCGCGTCGAGGGCAAGGTCCTGCTCGACGGCGAGGACCTGTACGCCCCCACCGTCGAACCCGTCTCGGTCCGCCGGATGGTCGGCATGGTCTTCCAGCGCCCCAACCCGTTCCCCACGATGTCGATCTACGAGAACGTGGCCGCCGGGCTCCGCCTCAACGGCCGGATCGGCAGGTCCACGCTCGACGGCATCGTGGAGGACTCGCTGAAGGGCGCCAACCTCTGGAACGAGGTCAAGGACCGGCTGAACAAGCCCGGCGCCGGCCTGTCCGGCGGTCAGCAGCAGCGCCTCTGCATCGCCCGCGCCATCGCGGTCAAGCCGCAGGTCCTGCTCATGGACGAGCCGTGCTCGGCACTCGACCCGATCTCGACGCTGGCCATCGAGGACCTGATGGCCCAGCTCAAGGAAGAGTTCACGATCGTGATCGTCACCCACAACATGCAGCAGGCCGCCCGGGTCAGCGACCGGACCGCGTTCTTCAACCTGGCCGCGCAGGGCAAGCCCGGCAAGGTCATCGAGATGGACGACACCTCCCGCATGTTCACCAACCCGTCAGAGAAGGCGACCGAGGACTACATCACGGGACGCTTCGGCTGATGACCCCACAGCAGGCGGCATCCACGATGAACGGGGACACGAGGACCAAGCCCGTACTGCTCATCGCCGACCCCGACGACGCCGTGGTCGATGACCTGGCCACGGCGCTGGAACGTGAGGGCGTGGCCGTCACCGGCGCGCCGGACGGCGCCCAAGGGCTGCTGCAGGCGGGGGCGCTGCAGCCGGACGTGGTGCTCGTGTCGGCCACGCTCCCCGTCATCGACGCGGTCGACTTCGTCCGTGCGGTACGGCTCGCGCGAGCCGTACCGGTCCTGCTCGGCGTCGGCGAGGGGAACGCCGAGCAGGCCGTACGCGCACTCGCCGCGGGGGCGGCGGCCTGCGTGGCCCGGCCGTACCGGGTGCCGGAACTGCTGCCCTTCATCCAGGCGGCCTCCCCCGAGACCCGCAAGGTGCTGGCCGTCGGCGGCGTCGAACTGGACGTCCAGGCGTACCAGGTGCGCGTCGAAGGCCGCGCGGTACATCTGCCGCTGCGCGAGTTCGAGCTGCTGCAGTACCTCATGCGCAACGCCGACCGTACGGTCACCCGCGAGCAGATCATGCGGCACGTGTGGAACGCCGCCGCGACCACCTCGACGAACACCATCGCGGTGCACGTCAAACGGCTGCGGGCGCGGCTGGGCGACAACGACGACCAGCTCATCCAGACCGTACGCGGCGTCGGCTACCGGCTGGTCACCCCGAGCACCTCCGGAAGCTCCGCATGACACGCTCGGCGACGCCCTCGACGGTCGCGATGCCGTACCGCACGTCGATGCTGCCCTCGGTGAGGACGGCCACGGCGTAGTCGTGGCCGTGGCCCCGGATCAGCCCCACGCTGACCGTGGCCCAGCGCTTGGTGGACACGCGCCGTAGCCAGCCGTTCTTCAGGTGCACGCGCTCGCCCTCGCAGGCCGCGGCGGAGACGCCCCAGTCCTGGTCGCCGGCGACCGCGCCCATCAGCCTGAGCGCCTGCGCGCGCTCCTTCGCCGCCAACGGGCTCTTCCCGGACACCAGTCCCCTCATCAGGCGAACCTGGTCCTCCACGGACGTTCTGGTGATGCCCCAGCAATAGAGGTCGACGCAGTCCCCCGGGACGCCCTGAGTGTGCCTGAGCCCGAACCTCCGGCCGGCCTCGGTGAAGCCCGCCGCGCCTCCGATCCGCGACCAGAGGCGGTCGGCCGCGTGGTTGTCGCTGTGGCGGATCATGAGATCGGCGTCGTGCCTGACAGGCCCGGGAAGCCTGCGCCACGGGGTCCTGAGCAGCAGTCCCATGAGGATCTGGACCTTGGCCGTACTGGCCGTGATCAGCCGTTCGCCCGGATGGTAGCGGTAGACCCGCCCGGTGGTCAGGTCCTCGACCATGGCCGAGACCGGCCCCGGCCGGCCCGCCAGGAAGCGGTCGAGCCGCTCGCTGATCTGCTTCGCCGGTACGGGCCGCCGCTTCGTCACCCGCCCGGTCTCGACCGGCGCGGCCGGGTGTGTGTACCGCAGCACCCGCACGGGAGTCGCCGCCTGCGGGCGTGCCCGCGGCTCTGCTGAGGTCTTTTCCGGGACGAACGGTGGCATCAGGAGGGCGAGCGCGATGACCAGCCGTGGAAGCGTGCGTACGCCGCCCGCGATCATGCGGTGCATTATCACGAAAAAAGGTGACAACCCGCTAGAAGTTGCTGGAAATCATTTTCGCCAGCTTCTCCTACGGCACGGGCACCCGCCCGATGGTAAGCGAAGTGACCGCTGATACGATTCCCCTCTTTCGGGGTTTCCCAGCACTATCGGGGCGAAAGTGACAACGGGGCCGAGTTATCCGCAGCAGCATCCGCAGTTCCACCCGCAGTTCCACCCGCAAGGGCAGCAACCATGGCAAGCCATGCCGCCGCCCCCACCACCTCAATCAGCTCCACCACCTCCTCTTCCTCCTCCTCCGCTCCCTCCCAGGCGCCGGACCGGCTTCTGGCTGACCATGGGCGTCGTCTCGCTCGTGGTGGCGATCGCCGTGGGCGCGGGAGTGGGTCTCGTCCTGCGGGGCCGTATCGGCGTCCAGGACCCGCTGCGCCGCCAGGAGGCGTCGGGCAAGAGCGACCCGAACGCCGTGGTCGTCACCGACGAGGAGATCAACAAGCTGGTCGACTCCCACGGCAAGGCACTGAGCAGCGGGAACGTCGACGCGTTCACCTCCATCTTCGACAAGGGCAACACGACGCTCATCCGCGACCAGCGCAAGGTCTTCGCGAACCTGCGCAAGGTGCCGCTCAGCGAGGTGTCGTACCGGGTGCTGCACCGCGAGGGCCGCGCCGAGGACAGCTTCGGACGAGCCGTGAAGTTCACGCAGGATGTCGCGTTCGTTCACCGGTTCGCCGGCATCGACCTGCGGCCGGTCTCCGAGTGGTACCGCTGGACGCTGGAGAAGGCGTCCGCGAGCGCGCCGCTGGTCGTCACCAAGGTGGACGGCGCGCCGCCACCCATGCTGAGCGGCAGCTCCAAGTCCATGTACTACCCGGGCCCGTGGGACATCTGGCCGGACATCACCGTGGCCCGCGCGGGCGCCAGCGTCGTCCTGGCCCACCCCCAGGACGCCGCGCTGGCCAGGCGTATCGCCCCGGTGGTCGCCGGGGCGGCCAAGAAGAACCTGGACTTCTGGAAGCGCAACGGCGACCCGGCGGCGCCCGTACCGGCCGGGTTCGTGGTCGCGCTGGTGAAGGGACAGAGCCAGCTCGGCAACCTGTTCCGCAAGGAGAAGGCGCACGAAGCGGGCGTGTCCATCCCGATGCCCGCCTGGGCCTCGCTGGGCGACGACGTGAAGATCGGCGGCACCCGCGTGGTCATGGACACCACCACCTCCTTCTTCCGCTCCTCGGCGGGCATCCAGGAGATCAGCACGCACGAGCTGGCCCACTCCCTCCTCGCCGGCCTCGACAGCGCCGAGTTCTCCCTGTTCGGCAAGCCGAACTGGGTCATCGAGGGCTTCGCCGAGTACGCCGCCAACCGCGGCGTCCCGATCAACCGGAACGTCCGCTACCAGGAAGGCCGCGCCTACCTGGCCGGCCGCCTCGCCGCGCCCTTCAGCGGCCGCCTCCCCGACAACACGTTCTGGGACTTCAAGGGCATGACGAGCGTGAACTACCTGATGGGACACCTGGCCATGCGCTACATAGCCCAGCGGTACGGCGACAAGAAGCTGACCAGCGCGGTGGTCGCGACCTACCGGGGCAAGGGCGACGACAGCGAGGCTGCGCTGTTCAAGGAACTGGGCGTGACCAAGGCGGACTTCGAACGGCAGTGGGCGTCGTACGTCCGCCGGCAGCTGGCCTGAACGGGGAACCAACAATGACCGACCACTCCCAAACCCCACCCAACCCGTACGGCCAACCCGCCTACCCACCCGCGCCAGGCCCGGCCACCTACCCACCCCCCTCAGCCGCGCCCTACCCACCGCCAGGCCCCGCGGCCTATCCCCCCTCAGGCCCGGCGACCTACCCCTCATCCCCGGGCCCAGCGACCTACCCACCTTCAGGCCCTGCCGCCTACCCACCTTCGGGCCCCAGCGCCTACCCGCCTTCGGGCCCCGCCGCCTACCCGCCCGGCCAGGACCCCGCCGCCTACCCTCCGGGGAACACGGCCCCCAACCCCTACCCGCCGCCTCCCACGGCCGCAGGCGCCACCCCCTACCTCTCCCCCTCAGCCGCAGCAGGCCCGGCCACCTATCCCCCGCAACCGGCACCGCCACCCACATACCCCCCGAACACCCCCACCTTCGGCAACCCACCGCCGCCATACGGACAACCACCGCACCACCCCGACACCCCGTACGGCGGTTCCCCCGCGCCCGCACAACCGCACCAGAGCCGCCCGAAGTGGAAGACCGCCCTGCTCGCAACCGGCGCGGCCGTCGTACTCCTCTCCGTCAGCACGGGAACCGCCTGGTTCGTCGCCACAACCGGAACGACCACCGGCGCCGACGGCACCGGTTCCGGCGACGACACGGGCGCCGGAGCGGACGAATGGGCCGTCCCTCTCGCGAACGCCGGCAGCTCGGACTTCACCACCGGCCTGGCCTTCGGCAGCTGGCTGACCGACAAGGTCGTCATCCGCGCCCAGAAGGACGGCGTCCTGGCCTACGACCTCGGATCCGGAAAACGTGCCTGGGGCGTCCCTGCGCCGGGAGCCCAGCTCTGCGGCGCCACCCCGGAGTTGTCGCAGGGCAAGGCCGCCGTCGCGTACGGCAGCAACACCCTGTGCGACCACTTGGCCGGCGTCGACACGGCCACCGGCAAACTCATCTGGAAAATCAAGATCCCCGCCGAGAAGTCCCGCCTCTCGAACTCCCTCACCGTCCCCCGCATCATGAGCTCCGACGGCGTGGCCATCGTCGAGCTGAGCGACACGGTGACCGCCTACCGCCTCTCCGACGGCCGCAAAGTGTGGAGCGCGACCGCCTCCCGGGACGACGGCTGCCACCTGAAGGACATCAGCGCCTCCCCCACCCGCGTCGCGGCCATCCTCGACTGCACGTTCAGGGGCGGCACCCGCCTCCAGTTCATCGACCCGAAGACCGGCAAGGTCACCAAGCAGGCCCCCGTCGGCGACCTGGGCCTCATGAGCAGCCTCCTGTCCGCCGACCCCGCGATAGTCCAGAACGAGTCCGGCGGCCAGAACAGCTTCACCGTCTACTCGGACACCGCCACCAAGGTCACCGAATTCAAGACCCCCGAGATAGACATGCTCGCCATGAACACCGTGGCCTTCGTGACCGGCATGTTCGAACAACACCGGTACGTCATCCACGGCGACCGCCTCTACCTCGCCTCGTTCCCGCAGAACGTGCCGCAGCAAATGCGTTCCAGCAACAAGGCCCTGGCCTACGACCTGAAGACCGGCAAACAACTGTGGGAATCGTCCGACACCCACGACACGATCCTCACCTACGTACGCGCCGACGACCAGGGCCTGCTTGCCGTGGAAACCGGCGACCGCCGTGACCTGGCCCCCCGCCTCATCCGCCTGGACGCCACCACCGGCAAGGCAACCGAACTGGCCACCCTCCCCCAGAAGTACGGCACCGAGGCCGAAAAGGCCCGCGTCTTCGAACGCAACGGCGCAGTAATCATCATCCCCTGGACCTCAGTAGCCACCAAGAACGCCATCAGCTACGTCAACACCCGCTAACCCCCAAACCAAAAAGGCTCCGCGCACAATGCGCGGAGCCTTTCCCATGTCTCCCCTTCGGCCGGTGAAACAGATGTCCACAGCCTTGGAACCCTGGCGGGGCGGATATTCGGGGTTGGAGCCGCGAGGGCGCATTCTCGGCTGAACTGGGCGGGCTTCGGACCGGGGATGCATGCGCTCTTGCCTCACCGGAAAGTTCGCTGTCGGTGGCGTGTCGTGTTCTTCAGGCCCTGACGGTGCCGCATATTGCAGGGCACGATGTCAGCTGCAAGCTTGTGGGAAGCTTCCACCAACCCACAGGCGGCAACCCGCCCGAGCCACGAGCTCCCTGCCCAGGCGCCATCGCCCCAGCACACCCCGAGCCACCCACCGTCGAGCCACCCACCGTCGAGCCGCCGTCAGGGCCGCACCTCAGGCCGGCGCGCATCCGCAACCCCGCTCAACAGCGCGACCTGCACGACCTGCAACATGCCCCAGAAACGCAGAAAGGGCTCCGACCGAAGTCGGAGCCCTTCCCAAAAGATTGTCCGGCGGTGACCTACTCTCCCACACCCTCCCGAGTGCAGTACCATCGGCGCAGAGAAGCTTAACTTCCGGGTTCGGAATGTAACCGGGTGTTTCC
>NZ_BMRC01000002.1 GCF_014648435.1 Nonomuraea spiralis | reverse complement strand
GCTCGAGCCGCTCCCACTCTGCGTTGGTTAAGTCACCTCGACCCATAGGCCCATCGTGACTGTCCAGGCACGATCAGTCAGCAGATCTAAGAAACAGCACCTAGTCGAGCGGCCCGGTGACCGACTCCGCCGCGGCCACGACGCCGCCCTCGGCCACCAGGCGCACGGCGGACTCGATCTCCGGCGCGAGGAAGCGGTCGGGGCCCGGCGCGGGCACGTTCTCGCGCAGCGCCCTGACCACGGCGGCGGTCGCCGGCGCGGGCTCCAGGGGGGCGCGCAGGTCGAGCGCGCGGGCCGCGGTGAGCACCTCGACGGCCAGCACCCGCGTCAGCCCGTCGACCGACCTGCGCAGCTTGCGCGCGGCCGACCAGCCCATGGACACGTGGTCCTCCTGCATGGCCGAGCTGGGGATCGAGTCGACGCTCGCGGGCACGGCCAGCCGCTTCAGCTCCGAGACGATCGCGGCCTGCGTGTACTGGGCGATCATGTGGCCGGAGTCCACGCCGGGGTCGTCGGCGAGGAACGCCGGCAGGCCGTGGTTGCGCGCCACGTCGAGGAAGCGGTCGGTACGGCGTTCGGACATCGAGGCCAGGTCGGCGGCCACGACGGCGAGGAAGTCGAGCACGTAGCCGACGGGCGCGCCGTGGAAGTTGCCGTTGGACTCCACCCGGCCGTCGTCGAGCACGGCCGGGTTGTCCACGGCGCTGGCCAGCTCCCACCCGGCCACGGTGGCGGCGTGCGCGATGGTGTCACGGGCGGCGCCGGCGACCTGCGGGGCGCAGCGCAGCGAGTACGCGTCCTGGACGCGGGTGCACGCCTGCGGGTCGCGGTGGCTGGCCATGACGCCGGAGCCGGCGAGGATTCTGGTCATGTTGGCGGCCGAACGGGCCAGGCCCGGGTGCGGGCGCAGGGCCTGGAGCTCCGGCATGAAGACGCGGTCGGTGCCGAGCAGCGCCTCCACGCTCATCGCCGCGCTGATGTCGGCGGTCCTGACCAGCCTGGTGAGGTCGGAGATGGCCAGGATGAGCATGCCGAGCATGCCGTCGGTGCCGTTGATCAGCGCCAGGCCCTCCTTGGCGGCCAGCTCGACGGGCTCGATGCCGGCCTGCTTGAGCGCCTCCCCGGCGGGCTGGAGCGCGCCCTCGGCGTCGCGTACGACGCCCTCGCCCATCAGCGTCAGCGCGACGTGGGCCAGCGGCGCCAGGTCGCCGGAGCAGCCGAGGCTGCCGTACTCGTGCACGACCGGGGTGATGCCGGCGCTGAGCAGGGCGGCCAAAGTCTTGGCGGTGGCCGGCCTGATGCCGGTGTGCCCGGTGGCCAGGGTGTGCAGGCGCAGCAGCATGAGCGCGCGCACCACCTCGGTCTCCACCTCCGGGCCGCTGCCCGCCGCGTGCGAGCGCACCAGCGAACGCTGGAGCTGGGCGCGCAGCGCGGGGTCGATGTGCCGGGTGGCGAGGGCGCCGAACCCGGTGGAGACGCCGTAGGCGGGAACGGGGCTCTCGGCCAGTTCGTCAACCCGCTGGCGGGCGGCCGCCATGGCGGCCACCGCGTCGTCGGTGAGCTGCACGGGTGCGCCCTGGCGGGCCACCCTGATGACGTCGTCGAAGCTCAGAGGCTCAGGGCCGACGTTCACGACTCCGCTGTCGCGCATGATCGTCTCTCTCGCTTAGGTAACCGGCGTACCCGATGTTAGCTCCTTACTCGGGAACGTCGCCGCCAGCCCTGCCCTGCCCTCCTCGGTGAGGACCACCGCGCGTGGCACCGACCCCCGCCGGTACCAGCCGCGTTCGAACAGGACGTCGGTGATCGCGGCGCCGAGCGCGCCGCCGAGATGCGACCGGCGCTCGGTCCAGTCGAGGCATTCCGGGGCGAAACGCCGCCTGGTCCCGCGGGCGCCCTCGACGTCCACGCCCAGGCCCGTCAGCAGGCGCTCCCCGGCCGGAGTGAGGTCCTGGCGGTCGTAGTAGCCGCCGTCCCTGAGCCGGTCGAGCAGGGCGACGCCGGCGCGGCCGGCCAGGTGGTCGTAGCAGGTGCGGGCTTCCTCCAGCAGGCGCGCCTGCCGGGACTGGCGCAGGGAGCGCACCGGCGGGCGGGCGCTCACCCTGGCCAGCGTCTCCAGGACCTCGGCGATCTCGTGCCCGGCCAGCCGGTAGTAGCGGTGGCGGCCCTGCCGGACGACGTCGACCAGGCCGCCGTCCAGCAGCCGGGCCAGGTGGGCGCTGGCGGTGGCGGCGCTCACCCCGGCGACACTGGCCAGCTCGCCGGCGGCCAGGGCGCGGCCGCCGAGCAGCGCCGTCAGCATGGCGGCCCTGGTGGCGTCCGCGATGAGCGCGGCCACGGGCGCGATGTCGGCGTCTCGGGCGATGTACTCCATGCTCACGACGCTAATACACCGACATTTCGCCCGGGGACGAAGTGTCAGCTCAGAGCCTTCCTGATGATCTCGCGGGCCCGGTCCATCAGCGCGAGGGGCGTGCCCAGCAGGACGTTCTTGGTCGCCGACTCCACGCCGGGACGCGGGCGCAGGGGCGCGACCGCCTCGGCCGCCCGTACCGCCGCCGCCATGGCCCGGCGTTCCAGGACGGACGTCCTGCCGCGGAGCTGGGCGAACTCGTAGCGCTCCTCGCTGCGGGCGTGCAGCGTCACGGCGGTACGCAACTCGGCCAGCTTGTCCCAGAAGTCCGGGTGGTCCACGCCCGCCTCGTCGATCTCGACGAGCAGGCGCTTGGCCCGGTTCTCCTCGGCCAGCCGGTCGGACACCACGCCCTGCCCGCCGTCCACCTTCATGCGGGCGTAGGGGTGGACGATCTCCTCCTCGGCGGTCTCGTGCACCGCCAGCAGGCGCGTCAGCCGTCCGAAGACCTCTTCCAGCCGTTCCGGCGGGGCCTGCTCGACCTCGTCGAACAGGTCTCTGATCTGGCCGTGCTGGGCCATCAGCACGTCGATGACATCGTGTTCAGCCACGTCCAGCGGCCTACCCGGGCACCGGCCGGACACGCGCCTCCTTACCGAACGCGGGCCGTTCGGCGACGCAACGCGGAGGTTGCCCGACCGGCCCGCGGGTAGGCGCAGCGACATGGCCTTCGACCCACTCCAGGAGCGGGGCATCCCGCTGGACGAGCAGCTGCGCGACTGGCGGGAGCTCAACGTCACGCCCATCGATCCCGACCACGCCGATCCCTACACCCGGTGCCGGATCATCACCATGAACGGCATCGAGTCCGAGGCGATCCAGTTCAGTCACCAGCTCGCCCGCCACTGCACCGACATGGAGCTCAAGCGGCAGCTCGCCCGCGTGCGCCACATCGAGGCGCAGCAGCAGAAGGCGGTCAACTGGCTGCTGCCCGGCGTCTCGTCGGTGCTGGAGACCACGATCGCCTACGAGCAGGTCGCCGTGGACCTGACGGCGTGGGTGGCCCGGATGGAGCCCGACCCGTACCTGACGAAGGCGTACGAGTTCGGCGTGCTGGAGGACTTCGACCACCTCTACCGGTACGCCAACCTGTACGAGATGATCGAGCACCGCAAGGCCGAGAAGATCGTCGACCAGCTCACCGAGGTCATGCCGGGGCGGCCGACGTACCTGCAGCACCGGGACCCGGTCGACAACGTGCGCGAGCCGTACGACCGGCACCACACCGAGCCGCTGTCCAAGCTGCACGCGCTGACCGTCATGGCCACCGAGCAGCAGACCATGAACTTCTACATGAACGTCGGGCCGCTGGCCATGGAGCCGATCGCGCGCCGCCTCTACCAGGAGATCGCCATGGTGGAGGAGGAGCACGTCACCCACTACGAGTCGCTGGTCGACCCGGGCGAGAGCTGGTGGGAGATGTTGCTCAACCACGAGTACAACGAGTGCTACCTGTACCACTCGTTCATGGAGACCGAGTCCGAGCCCAGGGTGAAGGCCGTCTGGGAGCTGCACCTGAACATGGAGATCGAGCACCTGCGGCTGGCCTCGGAGCTGTTCAAGCGGTTCGACGGGCGCGATCCCGACCAGGTGCTGGCTCCCGAGCTGCCGCCGCCGGTGACGTTCGAGCCGAACAAGGCGTACCTGCGCGACCTGCTCGCCACCCAGATCGACTGGACCACCCTCGGCACCGGGTACGTGCAGGAGGCGCACGAACGCTTCTCGCGGATGCAGGAGGCGGTCATGGGCGGGGACAAGCCCGCGTCGGAGCAGGTCATCGACGACAACCGGGCGGTGTCGGGCCGGGAGTACCGCCTGGAGACGGAGGGGCCGCATCCGGCGGGCCTGCAACTCGGCCGCTGACCTGAACGGCGATCTCGTGGCCACCCGCTCGCACGCGGCCCGCTCGGGGCGGGGTTCGAGCGCGCGGCATGGGCGTCGCCCTCGTCACCGGAGGGGTTAGAGTGCGCGGCATGAGTGTCGCCCTCGTCACCGGTGCCTCGCGCGGCCTGGGAGCCGTGATCGCACGCCGCCTGGCCGCCGACGGCCTGACCGTGGCCGTCAACTACCACTCCGAACGGACCGGCGCGGAGAAGGTGGTCGCCGAGATCCGGGCCGAGGGCGGCACGGCGGAGGCGTTCGGCGCCGACGTCACGGACGAGGGGCAGGTCGCCGCCCTGGCCGCCCGGGTCGCCGAGCGGCTCGGGCCGGTCGAGGTGCTGGTGGTCAACGCCACCGGGCCGCAGCCGTCGGTGCCGGTCGAGGAGCTGACCTGGCAGGACCACCTCGACCAGCTCCTGTTCTTCGTCAAGAGCCCCACGCTGCTGGTTCAGGCCGTACTGCCCGGCATGCGCGAACGGGGACGCGGCCGGGTGATCCAGATCGGCTCCGACGTCGTCGACCGCAGGCTGCCCGGCATGTCGGCCTACATCGCGGCCAAGGGCGCCCAGCACGCCCTGGCGCAGACGTGGGCCCGCGAGCTCGGCCCGTACGGGATCACCGTGAACGTCGTCGCGCCCGGCTGGATCCCGGTGGAGCGGCACGCGGGCGTCGACGAGGCCGATTACCTGGCCGAGGTGCCGCTCGGCCGTATGGGCACCCCGGCCGACGTGGCCGCCGCGGTGTCCTTCCTCGCCTCGGACGGCGGCGCGTTCGTGACCGGGCAGCGGGTGACGGTCAACGGCGGTCACACCTAGGGCGACCTGCGTGGAAGCGTTCCGGTTTGGGGACTCGCCGAGGATTCGCTAGAGTTCTCTCGTCGCCCGGCACGAGCGGGGCGCACGCGGAAGTGGCTCAGTGGTAGAGCATCACCTTGCCAAGGTGAGGGTCGCGGGTTCGAATCCCGTCTTCCGCTCGGAGCTCCCGGCTCGGTGGCGTGGCCGAGAGGCGAGGCAGCGGCCTGCAAAGCCGTCCACACGGGTTCAAATCCCGTCGCCACCTCTGCAAGGACGATTAGCTCAGCGGGAGAGCGCTTCCCTGACACGGAAGAGGTCACTGGTTCAATCCCAGTATCGTCCACCAGCTCCGACAGCCAGGCCCTCGGGCCTGGCTGTCGGCGTTTGCGGCGGTGCTGACGTTTCTGGCCGTTCGGGCGCAGCGGCCCGGTTGTTCGCGTTGCGGCGGTTCGCGCGGCGGGGCTGGTGTTTGTAGCAAGCGTTTGGTTCGATCAGGGCATGGACGCTCAGGAGATCGCCGACCGCCTGGAGATCGCCGACCTGCTGGCCCGCTACTCGCGGGCCATCGACTCCGGCGAATGGGACCTGCTCGACGAGGTGTTCAGCCCCGGCGCGATCATCGACTACCGGTCGGCGGGCGGCATCAGGGGCGGGCGGGCGGAGGTCAAGGCCTGGCTCGCCGAGGTGCTCCCGCACTGGCCGGGGCGCCTGCACCTGATCGGCGCCGCGCGGATCGTCCTCACCGGCGACCAGGCGCGGGTCAGCGCCCCCTTCACCGACACCCTCGCCCCCACCAGGGACATGGCCGCTGCCGACGCCAAGGGGTTCCTGCACGGCGGCGGCTGGTACCACCACCACATGCGGCGCACGCCGGACGGCTGGCGCAGCGACGAACTGGTGGAGGAACAGAGCTGGCGCACGGCCCACTGAGACAACGCGCCCAGAGGCCCGCCGAGGCGGCACGCCCAAAGGCCCCAGAGGCCCAGTGGAACGAGAACCTGCGGAAGCGAGCTCGTTCAGGGGGTGTGGGTGGTGGCGAAGGGCAGGAGTGCGGTGGCGGTGCGCTGAGGGTCCTCCAGGATGGGGGTGTGGCCGAGGCCGGGCAGCAGGACGACCTCCGCGCCCGGGACGACCCGGTAGTCGGCGGCGGACGAGGACCGCCATCTGCGGTCGTCCTCACCGAAGATCACCAGGAGCGGCTTGCCGAGGGGCGCCAGCCGGTCCGGGAGCGGCCGTTCCGCCAGGTACTCGCGGGTGCCCTGCATCGTGGCGGTGAGCGTGTGGACGGTCATGCAGCGCACCTCGTCCAGGAGCTCGTCCGGGATCCGGTAGCCGGCGCGGCTGAAGCCGGTGCTCGCGAACCCGCGGATCTGCTCGTCGGTCGGCGGCCACTGCGAAGGCGCGAACGAGCCCGAGGCCGGGGCGAGGAAGGCGTCCAGGGAGGGGCCGGTGTTGACGAGGACGAGCGCGCCCACCAGCTCGGGACGCTGTTCGGCGAGGGCGGTGGCGACCACGCCACCGCTGGAGTGGCCGGCGACCACCGCGCGGCCGACGCCGAGCCGGTCCAGCGCCTCGCCGACCCGGCGGGCCTGCTCAGGAGTGGAGTAGCCGCGGTCGTCCGGTTTGGCGGAGCGGCCGTGCCCGAGCAGGTCGATCCGTACGACGCGATGGGAGCCCGTGAGCAGCGGGACCAGCTGGTCCCAGGAACGGGTCGAGGAGGCCGACCCGTGGACGAGCAGGAGGACGGGGGCGTCGCGGGGGCCGTCCTGGCACACGTGGAGGTCGCCGTCGTCCAGGGACAGGATCGTGTCGTCGCTCAGCCGCGGTCCGCTGTTGGAAAGGGTCATGAGGCCACTGTCGCGGCCGGTCCGCGCCTCTGGATTGGACGAATGTTCCCTCGGCCGGCTCCCCGGAACGAAGGTCAGGGGGGTGGGAGGGGGCAGCGAGTGGTGTCCTCGGCGTAGGACAGCAGCAGGTCGCGGGCCGTTCCCGGGTCGAACGGCTGGACGGCGTCCAGCAGGTGCAGGCCCAGACCGTCCTCCAGCGCCACCAGGTTCCTGGCGATCGTCATGGCGTCCCTCGTCAGCGCGAAGACGCCGGTCGCCGAGCCCGCCTCCAGGATGGCCGCGTACAGGGCGACCTGGCGCTCGTAGAGCCTGATGTGCTGGGCCGCGTACGCGGGGTCGCGCCGGGCGTGCGCGCCCAGCTCGTACAGCAGCACGCACAGCTCGTCGCCGGGCCCGGCGGGCAGCCCGCTGCCGATGGTCGTGACCAGGCGGCGCCGCAGGTCGGGCTCGCGGGCGGCGGCGGCCTCGCGGGCGGCGCAGAATCGGTCGACCGCCTCGCGCTGCACCTCCTGGAGCAGGTCGGCCATGCTCGGGAAGTAGTACAGCACCGACCCGGCCGACATGCTGGCGAGCTCGGCGACGTCCCGCAGCCGCAGGTCGAGGATGCCGCGTTCGAGCACCGCCCGGCGGGCGGCGGTGACGAGTTCGGCCCGCTTCTCCCGGGCCCGGCTGGGTCGCGCCATGGCGGCGATTCTTCATAGGGGCTTCAAAAAACGCAAGCCCTCCTTGACGAACGCCCCCGATAGTTCTTTGATACTCGCTCAAGGAACCCCCCAAGGAGGCGTCGTGGCAACAACGGCCGCCCATCCACACCTGCACCGGGGACTCAAGCTCCTCGGCACCCTCCTCCTCACCCTGTCCGCCATCACCCCCGCGTCCTCGGTGTTCATCATCGCCCCCGGCGTGATCTCCCAGGCCGGCAGCGGCGCGATCCTCAGCTACCTGGCCGGCGCCGTCGTGGGCGTGTTCATGGCCTTCGTCTACGCCGAGCTGGGCTCGGCGTTCCCGCTGACCGGCGGCGAGTACGCCATCACCGCCCGCACGCTCGGCCGGCTGCCCGGGTTCGTGGTGCTCGGGCTGATCCTCATCACGCAGTTGCTCATCATCGCCGTGATCGCGCTCGGCGTGGGCGCGTACCTGTCGGTCGTCTTCCCCGGTCTGGACGGGCCGCTGGTGGCGGCGGTGACGTGCCTGCTCACCACGGTCGTCGCGGTCTTCGACATCAAGCTGAACGCCTGGGTGACCGGGGTGTTCCTGGCCATCGAGATGATCGCGCTGGTGGTCGTGTCCGCGCTCGGCCTGTTCCGGCCGCAGCGCTCGCCGGTCGAGCTGATCACCCATCCCGTGGTCGCCGGGGACGGCGGCGCGCTGGTGCCCGCCTCGCTCGGGCTGATCGGCGCCGCGACCGCCGTCGCGATCTTCTCCTACAACGGGTACGGCTCGGCCGTCTACTTCGGCGAAGAGGTGCACGACGCGCCGAAGAGCATCGCCAAGACCGTGTTGTGGGCGCTCGGCGTCACCGTCGCGGCCGAGCTGGTGCCGGTGACGGCGGTGCTGATGGGCGCGCCGTCGTTGCCCGGCCTGTTCGGCGCGGAGAACATGATGCAGTACTTCGTCACCGCCCGCGCCGGGTCGGCGGTCAACACGGTGATCTCCCTGGCCGTCGCGCTGGCCATCCTCAACGCCGTGCTGGCCATCATCCTCATCACCTCGCGCATGTTGTTCAGCACCGGCCGGGACCGTGCCTGGCCCGCGCCGGTCAGCCGCCTGCTGTCGTCGATCCACACCCGGTACGGCTCCCCGTGGGTGGCCACGGTGCTGACCGGCGTGGTCAGCGCGGCCTGCTGCTTCATCGACGAACGTTTCCTGCTGGTGGTGACCGGCACCTCGATCGTGGCGGTGTACGCGGCGCTGTGCCTGGGGGCGATCGCCGGGCGGCGCAACGGCTCGACGGGCCACGCGGCGTACCGGATGCCGTGGTTCCCGCTCGCGCCGGTGCTGGCGCTGGCCGCGCTGGCGTACGTGATCTACCTCAACGCCCTGGACCCGGTGATCGGCCGGCCGAGCCTGTACGTGACGGCCGGGATCGCTGTGGTGTCGGCGGCGTACTATCTGGGGGTGCTGCGGCGGCGCGGCGGGTGGGATCTGGCTGAACCATGAGAGTGATCATCTTCGGGGCGACCGGCATGGTCGGGCGCGGCGTGCTCAGGGAGTGTCTGCTCGACGAGCGCGTGACGGCCGTACTCACGGTCGGCCGGTCGCCCACGGGGACGGTCCACGGCAAGCTGCGCGAGATCACCCACGCCGACCTGTCGGACCTGTCCCCCGTCGAGGGCGAGCTGGCCGGCTACGACGCGTGCTTCTTCTGCCTCGGCGTGTCCGCGGCGGGCATGAGCGAGCAGGACTACCGGCGGGTCACCTACGACTACACGCTGGCGGCCGGCACCACGCTGGCCCGGCTCAACCCGTCCTCGACCTTCGTCTACGTCTCGGGCGCCGGCACCGACGAGCACGGCCGCGCGATGTGGGCGAGGGTGAAGGGCGCGACCGAGAACGCGTTGCTGGCGCTGCCGTTCCGGGCCTACATGTTCCGTCCCGGCTACATCCAGCCGATGCACGGCGTCACCTCGCGCACTCGCTGGTACCGGCTGGCCTACGTGGTGGCCGCGCCGCTCTACCCGCTGCTGCGGCGGCTGTTCCCGTCCTCGGTGACGACGACCGAGCGCATCGGACAGGCGATGATCAACGTGGCCGAGCGCGGCGCGCCCGAGCGGATCCTCGGCCCGGCGGCGATCAACGCCCTGTGAGGGCCTGCCTCGGCACCAGCGGCACGGCCAGCAGCGCGGCGAACGCGGCCAGCCCCCACACCGCCTCCCACGAGGCGACGGCGAGCACCACGGGGACGAGCAGCGGGGTCAGGAAGCCCGAGGCGAAGCAGGCGGTGCCCTCCAGTCCGAGCGCGGTGCCCGCCCTGGCCGCGCCCGCCAGGGCGGCGATCTCGGTGTAGGCGATGCCGTGCCAGGAGTTGGCCAGCAGGCCGCCGGCCGCCAGGGCGGCGACGGTGACCGGCGTGGGCGCGTGCGTGAGCACCGCGGCGGCGGCCATCACGACACCGGACAGTGCGCCGATGGCCCGGATCCAGGTGCGGCGCCCGCCGCGCCGGTCGGTGCGCCTGCCGGTCCAGATGCGCGCCGCGCCGCCGCCGAGCTGGGCGATCAGCACCGTGAGGCTGGCCAGGGCGGCGCCCGCCCCCTTGACGTCGTGCAGGAACACGGCGGTGAAGGACAACACGGCGAACTGCGGCACGGTGAGCAGCCCGCTGGCCAGGGCTACGCGCCACACGTCCCAGCGCCGCAGCGGCGAGGGGCCGGGCTCGGGCGCCGCGGTGGCGGCCTCCGGGCCCGGCCCGTGCAGCCAGCGCCAGGTGGCCGCCGCCGCCAGCAGGCAGAAGACCGCCGGTACGGCGTAGACGGCGCGGAAGCCGTACCGCTCGGCGAGCCAGGGCAGCAGGGCGACCCCGACCGCGCCGCCGATGGGGATCGCGGTCTGGCGCACGCTCATCGCCAGCCCCCGCTCGCCGTCGGCGAACCAGGTCATGACGGCCCGCCCGGAGGCGCCGTTCACGCTGCCGCCCAGCGCCCCGGCGGCCAGCAGGCACACCGCCAGCAGGGCCACGCCCGCGTGCTCGGACGGTGTGACCGCCACGGCCATCACCGCCAGCAGCGCGCCCGTGGCGGTCAGCCCGAGGAGCAGCACGCGGCGGTCGCCCCACCGGTCGGTCAGCACGCCCCAGGCGATGTCCGAGGCGGCCACGCCCAGCCCCAGGCAGGACAGGACCAGGCCGAGCGAGCCCAGGGACAGGTGGTAGCCCGAGCGCATGGAGACCGCGGTGACCGGGATGCCGGAGAACATGGCCGAGAAGGACGCCTGGGCGCCGACGCCCACGGACAACACGGTCCATCGGTGCCGTGCGCCGTACCGGCGGGTCCCGCCGCGAGTGGTGATGAGTGTCGTCACAACGCCCCCAAATAACCGGACTTAGTGGTTAGTCACTCTGAGGGCGCCGGAAGTAACTTGTCAATACGGTTACTATCGGAGTCGTGGACTTCACCTTCGTCAGCGGCAACCTCGGCCTCGACCTCGCCGGCACCATCGGCCACCGGCGCGGCGCGCGTATCGACCTGCTGCCCACCCCCGCCGACCTGGCCCGCTGGACGGTCCGCGCCGGTCTGCTCGACGGGCCGCCCGAGGTCGGCGCGGACGACCTGGCGCGCGCGGCGGCCCTGCGCGAGGCGATCTACCGGCTGGCCACGGCGGCCCGCGAGGGCGTCCCGTACGGGAAGGGCGACCGCGACGTGCTCAACGAGTTCGCCGGGCGCCCGCCCGCGGACGTCGCGCTCGCCGAGCGCGGCCTGCGGCGGGACGGCGGCCTGCCCGGCGCGCTGTCCACGACCGCGCGCGCGGCGATCGAGCTGCTCGGCGGCCCGCAGGCGGGGCTGATCCGCGAGTGCGAGGCCGCACCCTGCACCCGCCTGTACGTCGACGCCTCCCACCGCCGCACCCGCCGCTGGTGCGACATGCGCGGCTGCGGCAACCGCGCCAAGGCGGCCGCCTTCCGCGCCCGCACCGGCGCCTGACCCGGACGCCCAGGGACACCCCACAAGGGACGCCTCACCCGGGATGATGGAATAACCGCACGCGGCCGGACGCTACGGTACCTGTCAAAGATTCAACAGTCATGGATGGTGACTAAAGTGCAGTTCGGAATCTTCAGTGTGGGCGACGTGACCACCGACCCCACCACCGGCAGGACCCCGACCGAGCACGAGCGGATCAAGGCGATGGTGGCGATCGCGCTCAAGGCCGAGGAGGTCGGGCTCGACGTGTTCGCGACGGGCGAGCACCACAACCCGCCGTTCGTGCCGTCCTCGCCGACCACCATGCTCGGCTACATCGCGGCCAGGACCGAGCGGCTGATCCTGTCCACCGCCACGACGTTGATCACCACGAACGACCCGGTCAAGATCGCCGAGGACTTCGCCATGCTTCAGCACCTGGCCGACGGCCGGGTGGACCTGATGCTGGGCCGCGGCAACACCGGGCCGGTCTACCCGTGGTTCGGGCAGGACATCCGCCAGGGCATCCCGCTGGCCGTCGAGAACTACGCGCTGCTGCACCAGCTCTGGCGCGAGGACGTCGTCGACTGGGAGGGCCGCTTCCGTACCCCGCTGCAGGGGTTCACCAGCACGCCGCGCCCGCTCGACGGGGTGCCGCCGTTCGTGTGGCACGGCTCGATCCGCAGCCCAGAGATCGCCGAGCAGGCCGCCTACTACGGCGACGGCTTCTTCGCCAACAACATCTTCTGGCCCAAGGAGCACTTCATCCGCCTGATCAACCTCTACCGCCAGCGGTACGCCCACTACGGGCACGGCACGCCCGAGCAGGCGATCGTCGGCCTGGGCGGCCAGGTGTTCATGCGGAAGAACTCCCAGGACGCGGTACGCGAGTTCCGCCCCTACTTCGACAACGCCCCCGTGTACGGCCACGGGCCCTCGCTGGAGGAGTTCACCGCCGAGACCCCGCTCACCGTGGGCAGCCCGCAGCAGGTCATCGACCGGACGCTGGAGTTCCGCGAGTTCTTCGGCGACTACCAGCGGCAGCTGTTCCTCATGGACCACGCCGGTCTGCCGCTGAAGACCGTGCTGGAGCAGCTCGACATCCTCGGTGAGGAGGTCGTGCCGGTGCTGCGCAAGGAGCTCGCCAAGGACCGCCCGGCCGGCGTCCCTGACGCTCCGACGCACGCGTCGCTGCTGGAGGCCCGTACGTCCCAGGCCGTCGAGGTCTGACCCCTCCGAGAAAGGGAGATCCCCCATGAAGCTCGTCGTCGTCACGGCCGGTCTGACCCAGCCCTCCTCCACCCGCCTGCTCGCCGACCGCCTGGCCGAGGCCACGCGGCGGCGGCTGGACGAGGAGGCCGAGGGGACCGAGGTGCGCGTGGTCGAACTGCGCGACCTGGCCGTGGACATCGCCAACAACCTGGTGACCGGCTTCCCCGGCGCCCGGCTGCGCGAGGTGGTCGAGGCCGTGACGGAGGCCGACGGGCTCATCGCGGTCACGCCGACGTTCAGCGCGTCCTACAGCGGCCTGTTCAAGTCGTTCTTCGACGTGCTCGACAACACGGCGCTGACGGGCAAGCCGGTGCTGGTCGCCGCCACGGGCGGCACGCCGCGCCACTCGCTCGCGCTGGAGCACGCGCTGCGCCCGCTGTTCGCCTACCTGCGGGCCGTGGTCGTGCCGACGGCCGTCTACGCCGCCGCGGAGGACTGGGGCGGCGGCGGGGACGCCTTCACCGACGGTCTCGGCGAGCGCATCGACCGGGCCGCCGGCGAGCTGGCCGGACTGCTGCTGAACCGGGCTCCGCGGCAGGCCGCGGCCGAGGACGAGGTCGTCCCGTTCGCGGAGCAGCTCGCGGCTTTGCGCCCGCTGCGCTAGTTTGCAGCGGTGCTGACCGCTATGTTCCTCTCGCTGTCCCTCGTCCTCACACCCGCCTCCCCGGCCGGTCTCGACGAACCACACAAGAAGGACATCGCCATGCGGCTGGTGTCCAGCGCGGAGAACTCGTCACTGGACTGGAAGGCGCAGTACGGCTACATCGAGGACATCAAGGACGAGCGGGGCTACACCGCGGGCATCATCGGCTTCTGCTCCGGCACCGGCGACATGCTGAAGCTGGTCGAGCTGTACACCCGGCGCAGGCCCTCGAACGTGCTGGCCAAGTACCTGCCCGCGCTGCGCAGGGTCAACGGCAGCGACTCCCACAAGGGCCTCGGGAAGCCGTTCGTCAGGGACTGGAAGAAGGCCGCCGCCGACCCCGCCTTCCGGCGCGCGCAGGACGCCGAGCGCGACCGCGTCTACTTCGACCCGGCCGTCCGCCGCGCCAAGAAGGACGGCCTGCGGGCCCTGGGCCAGTTCGCCTACTACGACGCCATGGTCATGCACGGCCCCGGCGCCGACAAGCTGAGCTTCGGCGGCATCAGGAAGGCCGCCCTGGCCAAGGCCGCGCCGCCGGCCCGGGGCGGCGACGAGGTCGCCTACCTCAACGCGTTCCTCGACGCCAGGAAGGCGGCGATGAAGGCGGAGGACGCCCACGACGACACCACCCGGGTCGACACCATGCAGCGTGTCTTCCTCAGGAAGGGCAACCTCGACCTCACCCCGCCGCTGACCTGGAAGGTGTACGGGGACAAGTACACCATCAAGCGCTGATCAGGCGATCACGGTAGGTTGGTGAGCCAGCCAAACAAACGGGGTTAATCATGTCCAACGGTGCCCGTCATGGTCTGGGAGTGGTCGCGGGCCTGCTCCTTCCTCCCCTGATCGCCGCCTGCCTCATGTACGGCATCGGCGAGATCAGCCTCACAATGGCCACGCGCTTCACCGTCTCCTGGCTGGGGCTCGGCGTGGTCGCGGTCGCCGGGGCCGGGCTCGCGTTCCTGGCCGGCTCGCGCCTGTCGCCGATCGCCTCGCTCCTCGGCGGCCTCGCCTTCACCGCGCTCGGCGTGGTGCCCGCGGTGGAGATGAACGCCGGCTTCCGTGTGATCCCGGACGGGCTGGTCACCGGGAGCCTCTTCACCGGGTTGCAGACCGTCATGTACTCGGGCGTCCTGCTGTTCCTCGGCGTGGCCCTGCTGGTCGTGTCGTTCTTCCCGTCGCGCTGGCGCTCCCGGGAGCGGCCGTCGGTCTACACCTCCGACTACGGCGCGACGGGGTCGCCGTACCTGCCGCCGGGCATGTCCCAGGACGTCACAAGGCCGATGCACCGCGAGTGAGCCGTACCGGGCCTGGCAGAATGCGGCCATGCGCGACTCGAAGATCGTCGACTTCCTGGCCGAGCTGGCCGACAAGGTGCCCGCGCCCGGCGGCGGGGCCACCGCCGCGCTGCACGCGGCGCAGTCCGCCGCGCTGCTCGGCATGGTGGCCCGTTACACCACCGGCGAGCGGTACGCCGAACACGCCGAGACCGTCGTAGGAGTGATCGGCGAGACCGACGCCCTGCGGGCCCGGGCTCTGCGGCTGGCCGAGGAGGACGCGGCCGCGTTCACCGCGGTCTCCGACGCCTACCGGCTGCCCAAGGGCGAGGAGCGCAGCGCGTCCATCGCCCGCGCGCTGGCCGGCGCGGCCGAGCCGCCCGCCAGGGTGGTGGAGACCGCCACGCGGCTGGTCGAGCTGTGCGAGCTGCTGCTGCCGATCGGCAACCGCAACGTCGTCACCGACGTCGCCGCCGCCGCCGACGCGGCGCGCGCCGCGCTCACCACGGCCCGGCTGAACGTCGAGATCAACCTGCGCGGCATCAAGGACGAGCGGGTACGCGAGGAGCTGGACTCCCGCCTGGCCGACGTCGAGGCCGCCGTCGCCAGGGCGGACCGGGTCACCGCCGAGGTACGCGAGGAGATCACCCGTTGAAGACGCTGACCGGCCGCGACCTGGCCGCCGCCATCAGGGACCAGACCCAGACCGAGGCCGCCGCCGGGCCGCAGCCCAGGCTGGCCGTCGTGGTGGCCACGGCCGACGAGGCGAGCCTGTGGTACGTGCGTTCGATCGCCAAGGCCGCCGCGGGCGTCGGCGTCGCCTGCGACATCGTCGACCTCGGGCCCACCGCCGACCCCGGCAGGATCCAGGAGACGCTGGCCGGGCTCAGCGCCGACGACGCCGTCCACGGGGTCATGTTGCAGACCCCGCTGCCCGCCGGCGCCTCGGCCCAGGAGCTGGCCACCGCCATCGACCCGCGTAAGGACGTCGACGGCGCGAGCCCGCTCTCGCTCGGCCGCCTGGCCGCCGGGCTGCCCGCGTTCCCGCCGGCCACGGCCGCGGCCGTCATGGCCCTGCTCGACCACCACGAGGTGCCGCTCGAAGGGCGGCGGGCGGTGGTCGTCGGCCGCTCGACCGTGGTCGGCAAGCCGCTGGCCCACCTGCTGCTCGACCGGCACGCCACGGTCACCGTCTGCCACTCGCGCACCCGCGACCTGGCCGCGGTGACCTCGGCGGCCGACGTGCTCGTGGCCGCCGTCGGCCGGGCCGGGCTGATCGGCGCCGCGCACGTCGCGCCGGGCGCGGTGGTGATCGACGTGGGCACCAACCCGACCGACGACGGCGGGCTGACCGGCGACGTCGACTTCGCGGCGGTGTCGGAGGTGGCCGGCGCGCTGACCCCGGTGCCCGGCGGCGTCGGCCCGGTGACCACCGCGCTGCTGCTGCGCCACACCGCCCGCGCGGCGAACCTGCCCTGACCCCCGACGTCTGGAAAGTGGAGGCCCGTGATGGGTGACGTCCTGATCGTGCAGAACAGCAGGAGCGGCGGTCCGAGCCGGTTCGGCGGCTGGCTGGAGGAGGCCGGGCTGCGGCTCGACGTGGTGCTCGCGCACGACGGCGCCCCGCTGCCCGACCGGCTCGACCGGCACGACGCCATGATCATGCTCGGCGGCGGCTACCTGCCCTCCGAGGACGACCGGGCGCCGTGGCTGGCCGGCGCCCGGCGGCTGGTGGGCCAGGCCGTGGCCGAGGGCGTGCCGCTGTTCGGCATCTGCCTGGGCGGCCAGATGCTGGCCGAGGTGGCCGGGGGCGAGGTGACCGGCGACACCGGCGCGCCGGAGAACGGCAGCCTGCCGGTCACGATGCGTCCCGAGGCGGCCGGCGACCCGCTGTTCCACGGGCTGCCGCCGGTGGTGCCCGCGATCGAGCACCACAAGGACGCCGTCACCCGGCTGCCCGAGGGCGCGGTGTGGCTGGCCGAGACGCGTGCCTGCCCCTACCAGGCGTTCCGGGTGGGCGAGCTGGCGTGGGGGGTGCAGTTCCATCCCGAGGTGCTGCCCTCGCGGGTGCGCGAGTGGACGCCCGACGGCTTCGACCCCGAGGAGGTCTACGCCGGGGCGGTGGCCGACGAGCCGGTCTCCACGCCGGTCTGGCGGGAGGTGGCGCTGCGCTTCGCCAAGGTCGTCAGCGCCCGTACGCCTGCCAGCCGAGCGTGACGGCCACGGCCAGCCCGCAGGCGGCGGCCAGGTAGCGCAGGCTGTTGCCGGGCATCCGGCGAACGATCTTGGGCCCGAGCCAGCCCCCGATCAGGAACCCGGCCGCCAGCGGCGCGGCCGCGCCCCAGTCCACCGGCCCGAACAGCGCGAACCCGGTCGCCGCCACCGCGTTGGCCAGCCCGGACAACACGTTCTTCATGGCGTTCAGCTTGGCCGGGCCGTGGTCGATCATGGCCGACAACACGGCGAACATCAGGATGCCGCCGGCCGCGCCGAAGTAGCCCACGTAGACCGCCACGCAGAACAGCGCGACCCGGACCGCCGGGCCGCGCTCGCCGCGCGGGTGCGCCGACGGCGGGCGGACCAGCAGCAGCGAGGCCATCGCGATCAGCCAGGGCGCGATCAGCTCGAACGTGCTCGACGGCGTCACCAGCAGCAACAGCGCGCCCGTCGCGCCGCCGAGCGCGGACACCGGGCCGAGCCTGAGCACCCGGCCGCCCTGCCCGGCCAGCTCGGGGCGCGACCCGGCCGCCGCGCCGACGCCGGTGAAGACGAGGGCGACGGTGTTGGTGACGTTCGCGGTCAGCGGGGGCAGGCCGAAGGCCAGCAGCGCCGGGTAGGAGACGATCGACGCCAGGCTCACCACGGTGCTCACCACGCCGGCGGCCACACCCGCGCCGAGCAGGCCGAGGACATCTGCGACGATCACCCGGCCATGCTACGGCCCGTCCATTTTGTCCCCACATGTGCCCCTTCCTCGTACGGCGGCGCGGCGCCCTGTCCGACGCGGCCAGGGGCGAAAAGCCCTACCTTTGGGCAGGTGCGGGTAAACAGACTTCACCCCTGGCCGGACGACGCCGCCGAGGCCGAGGCGATCCAGGACCGGCTGCGCGGGCGCGTCGAGCTCACCGGGCCCACGGCGTTCTCCCTGGTGGCGGGCCTCGACGTGCACTACCACGGGGACGACGACGTGACGGCGGCGGTGGTCGTGCTCGACGCGGCGACCCTGGAACCGGTCGAGCGGGCGGTGGCCCACGGCAAGGCGGCCTTCCCGTACGTGCCCGGCCTGTTCGCCTTCCGCGAGCTGCCCACCCTCGTCGAGGCACTGGAACGCCTGGCCGTCACCCCCGACCTGCTGGTCTGCGACGGCCACGGCCTGGCGCACCCGCGCGGCTTCGGGCTGGCCTGCCACCTCGGCGTGCTGACCGGCCTGCCGGCGCTCGGCGTGGCCAAGACCCCGTTCGTGGGCGTGCACGAGACCCCCGGACCGGAGCGCGGGGCCTGGACGCCGATCGTCCACGAGGGCCTCACCGTGGGCAGGGCGCTGCGCACGCGGCGGGACACGAAGCCGGTCTACGTCTCGCCGGGCCATCGCATCAGCCTGGAGACGGCCACGTCCCAGGCCCTGCTGCTCACGCCCCGGTACCGGCTGCCGGAGCCGGTGCGCCAGGCCGACCACCTGGCCCGCCACCCGTCCGGCATGTGAGCACCCACCCGGACGGGCCGTGAGCGCCCGTCCGGGCGGGGTCAGCGCCGCCAGACCCAGACGACCAGCCACACGCTGAGCCCGAAGATCGTCATGCCGAGCGGCACGTGCGCGGCCACCGCCCCCGACCCGCCGAGCATCGACTGCAGGAACCCGAGCAGCAGCACCCCCAGGCTGACCAGCGCGGGCCAGCCGGCGCCGCGCCCCGGCCGCCACAGCAGCACGGCCGCCACGAGCTGGAGCAGCCCGAGCAGGTGGACGGCGCCGGCCCCCGCGCCGTGCAGTCCGGCGCCGGCCCCGCTCATGAGCTGACCCGCCGTGACGGCCTGCAGCAGCACCGACAACATGCTGAGCGTGGCGAGGGCCTTGAACGCGGTCAGGTACCCGCTCCCCTTGACGACCTGGGTGACCACTTGACTCTCCTTCGAGCTCGGACGAACGCCTCCAGGATCGCGCCGCCGCCCGGCCCGGGGCATCCGCCGCCCGTCGTCATCCTCGCTACACCCCACGTCGTACGCTCAGGACGGCAGGTGCGCCCCCGAGCCCGCCAGCGGGGGCAGGATCGCCTGGGCGTCCGCGCCGCCGAACCACAGTCCGATCACGAACGCGGCCGTCGCCTCCAGCTGCGCCGCCCAGTCGAGCCCGCCGCCGTCCAGCGGGGTGCAGCCGAGGTCGCGGACCAGCTCGCGGACCAGCCCGAGCGCCGTGGCGTCGTCGCCGCACAGGGGCACCGCCAGCGGGCGTCCGGCGAACACGGGCGGCCGCATCCGCCACACGTCCACGTGGCACAGGTTGAACGCCTTCACCACATGGCCGCCTGTGAGGTCGGCGATGAGCCGGGCGAGCGGACGCGCGGGGTCATGCCGGTCGGGGCCGGCGTTCGTGACATCGATGAGCGGCTTGCCGCGCAGCGCCGTACCGGTGGCGCCGAGCACGTCGGCCAGCCCCTCCGCCCGTACGCCCACCATCGCGACCTCGCCGAACCCGGCCGCCTCCGCCCAGCTCCCCGCCCGCGCCCCCCAGGACGCCGGCCTGGGCGTTCATGCTCTCGGCCCGGCTCCGGGCCCGTACGGGGTCGCGGCCGCTGACCATCACCTCGTGCCCGGCCCTGATCCACTGCGTGCCGAGCGCGTCGGCCATGCCGCCGGCCCCCAGGATCCCGATCTTCATGGTCGTCCTCCGTGTTGTGAACGGGCTTTACTAGTAGAAGGACTCTAGAAATCTCGTCACACACCATTTGGTGCCTAACGGAGGCGTTCAGTTGTTCATCGCCGACTGCCAGGCCAGGCTGGCCTTCGACCTGGTCGCCAACACCTGGAACGCGGTCGTCGTCTGGTCGCTGCGCCACGGCCCGCGCCGTCCCGGGCAGCTCCGCGCGGAGATCGGCGGGATCAGCGCCAAGGTGCTCACCGAGACGCTGCGCCGCCTGGAGTTCAACGGGCTGGTCGTCCGCCGCTCCTACGCCGAGGCCCCGCCCCGCGTCGAGTACGAGCTGACCGACCTGGGCCGCACCCTGCTGGGCCCGATCGAGGCGTTCGGCGAATGGGCCCACGCCCACGGCGAGGAGGTCATGGACGCCCAGGACAGGTGGACGGGCCGAGCCCCCGTTGACACCTCTCCATGAGGATTCTTTCACAATGCGTTACCGAATGATTACCCTGGGTAGCTAGACGGTGGTTGTCCGACACCGTTCCCAGGAGGTTTCCATGCCTGCCGTCCACCGCCGCGCCGCCGTCCTGACCGGCGGCCTGGTCCTGTCCGCGGCTCTGTCCGCCGTGCTGACCGGAGCCCTGTCCGGCGCACTGTCCACCACCCTGTTCACCCCGCCCGCGCACGCCGTCGTCGACCCCGCGCACGCGGTCCCCTGCGCCGCCGAGGCCGCCACCGGCCTGACCACCCTGATCGATCCGACGGCCCCGCAGGCGCCGAGCGAGATCCCGGCCGCGGGCTGCCTGCACCCCTGACCGGCCACCACGATCCACCGGCATCGGCGGTACGGCGGACCACGCCGTACCGCCGATCTCGGCCCTCCTCCGTCCGGCAGCGCGATTCCCATGCCCGAACAGCAGCAGTCGAGGAGTCCCCATTGAAATTCCGAATCCTGATCAGCGCAGCGGCCCTCGCTCTGGCGGCGGCGGCCGCCGTTCCCCCAATCGCCCTCGGGTCAGGGGGCCGAAACGAACCGGGGAACATCAATGTCCAGGCCATCGTCGACCGGGTCAACATCTTCACGTCGTAGTGAGGCCCCCACAGTTGACCGTGGCCGAGCCTGCTCCCCGGCCGCGGGGCACGCTGGAGCACATCGGCTACGTCATGTTCCTCAGCCGATGGATACAGGCGCCGCTCTACCTCGGGCTGATCGTCGCCCAGGTCGTCTACGTGTGGCGGTTCATGGTCGAACTCGCCCACCTGGTCCAACTCGGGTTCGGCGGCAACCCCCCGGAAACCACGATCATGTTGATCGTCCTCGGGCTCGTCGACGTCGTGATGGTCTCCAACCTGCTCATCATGGTCATCATCGGCGGCTACGAGACCTTCGTCTCGCGGCTGCGCATCGACGGGCATCCCGATCAGCCCGAGTGGTTGTCCCATGTCAACGCAAACGTCCTCAAAGTCAAGCTGGCCATGGCGATCATCGGGATCTCGGGGGTGCATCTCCTGCAGATCTTCATCAACGCCGCCCGGCCGGCCATCACCGACAGGGAACTCGTATGGAAGACACTGATCCATCTCACGTTCGTGGTCTCGGCGCTGGCGCTGGCCGTGATGGATCGGATCATGGCCGGTGGCCGGCACGGCCAGCAGGCGCACGCGCACCGGGAGCAGCAGCCCGGCGGCGTCACCCAGGAACGCGTCGCCGCCGCCTAGCAGCGGCGCCGCCGGTCGGCGCCCGGCTGATCGTCGGCGCGGCGCTGCTGGCCGGTGCGGCGTTGGTGGCGGTCGGGGCGCCCGCGTACGCCTCGACCGCCCCGACCCCGGCGGCGGCGGAGGCGGAGGCGCCGGAGGCGTCCGACGCGGGCCCTGCGCGGGGGCCGCGGCCGCTCATCGGTGACGTGATCGTCTTCAACGACGAGATCGTCGAGCCGGTGTCGCTTCCGGTGAGCACCTGCGGCGGCCTGCTGCCGGTGCTGAGCCGCGCGCCCGCCGGGTGCGAGGGCACGTCCCGGGTGTCGGACGACGACGCCTGAAGTTCCCGGCGCCCGCCCGCGGGGGCGGGCGGGCGCCGGATCCCGGCCGGTCAGCCGTAGAGGCGTTCCAGGACCTCGGCCACGCCGTCCTCGTCGTTGGAGGACGTACGGTGCCGGGCCGCGGCCAGCACCAGCGGGTGCGCGTTGGCCATCGCGTACCCGGCCCCGGCGAAGGCCAGCGCGGGCAGGTCGTTGGGCATGTCGCCGAACGCCACCACCTCGGCGGGCTCGACGCCCCGCTCCCGGCAGAGCTCCGCCAGCATGGCCGCCTTGGTCACGCCCGGCGCGCTGACCTCCAGGAGCCCCGGCACGCCGGAATGCGTGACCTCGGCCAGCCCTCCGATCGCCGCCGCCGCGACGGCGTTCATCTCGTCGGTGGTGTGCGCGGGCGAGAGCACCAGCAGCTTGACGATCGGCTCGCCCGCCTCGCACGCCGAGGCCACCTCGCGGTAGTTCTGCACGTCGTGCGCGACCCGCCTGGTGTAACCGGCCTCGGTGAGCACGCCCGTACCGGTCTCGACGGCGAAGGCCACCCCGGGCAGGGCCGCGGCCAGGCTGTCGGCGACCCGTCTGGCGGCCCGCGGCTCGATCGTGCGGCTGGCTACGGCCTTCTCGGTGGCCAGGTCGTACAGGACGGCGCCGTTGCTGCAGATCGCCAGGCCGGTCAGGCCCGTCCGGCCGGCGAGCAGGCGGACGGAGCGCGGCGGGCGGGCGGTGACGAAGACGATCTCCGCGCCCGCCGAGCGGGCCAGGCGCATGGCCTGGTCGGTACGGGGGGAGATGGCGCCGGATGAGGTCAGGAGGGTGCCGTCCAGGTCGGTGGCCACGATGCGGGGCGGGATGATGGAGGTCACGTCACATACCGTAGGTCCTGGTCCGGCGGTGTTCACGGAGTAGGGTGCCCTTCGTGGTTTCACCTTCCGGTCGTTTCGCCCGGTCCGGTCCTCGTCCGGACGATCGGGTCGCCTCTGTCTTCCGCTTCGCCTCGGAGCTGGCCGCCTGGGTCGCGGCGCCGTGGGCGCTCGCCCCGCGGTCGGTGCCGCTGGCCGTGTTGTCGGTGGTGGTGCTGATCGGGCTGCCGACGGTGTTCGCCACGCCCGGTGACAAGCGGGGCGTGCTGGTCGCCGCGCCGGGGTTCGTGACGGTCGCCCTGGTGGGCCTGCAACTGGTGGTCGCGGTGGCGGCGGCGTGGGTGGCCTGGCACGCGGTCGTGGCCGCGCTGGTCACGGTGCTGGCGGTGGTGACGGTGGTGCTGGAACTGCCGCGCTGGCGCTGGCTCCTGACGGGCTGACCCGGCGTCGGCGGCGCGTACTCGGAGGGAATCCGGGGGCGGAGGGTCAGAGGCGTAGTTCAGGGGGGAGGCGGGTGGCGGCGTTGAGGAGTTCCAGGCCGATCAGCTCGCCCGCGCTGCCGTAGTCGAGGACGACGTCCTCCGAGACGGTCTGCCGGACCGCCTCGCCGGGCACAATCTCATGCTTCATCGCGATATAAGCGATATCTCGTTCTTTGTCCCAGTTGACGTACACGGTCCGGGTGCGCTGGAGGTCCGGCGGGGTGTCGTCCCAGCTCAGCAGGCCCTCTTTGGCCTCGTGCGAGCCGGCCAGCGCCGCCCGTACCATGGCCAGCGCCAGCTCGACGGCCCGCAGCGAGTCGGGCCCGGTCGCCCTGCGCTCGTGCTCCCACCCGGCCAGCCCGTCGATCCGGTACGGGCACGACCACTCCCCCGTCGTCTCCTCGTACGGCACGCCGACGGTGACGGCCACCTCGCGCGGCGGCACGGTGTCGAGCGTCAGCACCCGCTGGGCGATCTCGTACATGTCCGGTGATCTACCCCCACGCCCGCGGCCGGACCCATATCTTCCGCGACCGATGCGTTCCTGCCCGGGCCGCGGCGAGTTAGTGTGCGTTAGGGTCGCAAGGGGGCCTACATGAACGACTCGTTCGGCACACGCCTGCGTGGCAGGCTCGACAAATTCGGCCCGCTCTGTGTGGGCATCGATCCGAGCCCGGCGCTGCTCGACGCCTGGGGCCTCGACGACTCACCGAGCGGCCTTGAGCACTTCAGCCGCACGGTGGTCGACACGATCTGCGACGTGGCCGCCGTGGTCAAGCCGCAGTCGGCCTTCTACGAGCGCTGGGGCAGCCGCGGCGTCGCCGTCCTGGAACGCACCATCGCCGATCTTCGCGAGGCCGGCACGCTGGTGCTGCTCGACGTCAAGCGTGGCGACGTCGACACCACGATGGCCGCCTACGCCGAGGCCTACCTCGACCGGGGCAGCCCGCTGGCCGCCGACGCGGTGACGTTGAGCCCCTACCTGGGGTTCGGCTCGCTGGAGGTGGCGATCACCTCGGCGGTGGCCAACGACGCCGGCGTGTTCGTGCTGGCCCGCACCTCCAACCCGGCGGCGGCCGGGCTGCAGCAGCGGGTGGCCGACCTGGTGATCGCCGGGGCCGCCGCGGCGAACGCGGGCCATCGGCCGTTCGGGCCGGTGGGAGTGGTCATGGGGGCCACGCTGCCCACGCTCGACCACTCCCTGGCCGGTCTCAACGGCCCGATCCTGGCTCCCGGGCTCGGCGCGCAGGGCGCCTCCCCCGCCGACCTGGCCCGGCTGTTCGCCCCGGTACGCGGCTCCGTCGTGCCGTCGGTCTCCCGGGCCGTCCTGGCCGACCCGAAGCGGCTGCGGTCGATGACCATGCGTTACCGGGACGAATGCGTCACGTACCTGACGGACTGAGGCGGTTGACGGCGGCCAGCACCGCGCGCACCGACGCGGTGAGCACAGAGGTGTCCTGACCCGCGCCCCAGCCGGTCACGCCGCCCACGTTCGCCTCCACGTACGCGACGGCGCTGCTGCCCGTGCCCTCGTCCATCGCGTGCTCGGCGTAGTGCAGGACGTCGACCTCGACGCCGTCCCCGGCGAGCGCGGCGGCCAGCGCGGACAGCGGCCCGTTGCCGGTGCCGCGCAGCACCCGCCCCGACTCCAGCACGCCCTCGAACTCGTGCGCCCCCGGCGCGGTCTCGGCCGTGCGCCACGAGGCGAACCCGCCGCGCTCGCCCGGTGCGATGTAGGTGGCGTGGAAGAGCTCCCACAGCGACTCGGCGGTGATCTCCGCGCCGCTGTCGTCCGTGGCCCGCTGGACCACCGCAGAGAAGTCGATCTGCAGGCGGCGCGGCAGGTCGAGGCCGTGGCGGGCCCCCAGCAGGTACGCGATGCCGCCCTTGCCCGACTGGCTGTTGACCCGGATGACCGCCTGGTAGTCGCGCCCCACGTCGGCCGGGTCGATGGGCAGGTACGGCACCTCCCACGGCGCCCGCTCCGGCGGCACGCCCAGCTCGGCGGCCCGCGCGGCGTGGTGGGCCAGGCCCTTGC
Organism: Nonomuraea spiralis; assembly: GCF_014648435.1. Classification (GTDB taxonomy): domain Bacteria; phylum Actinomycetota; class Actinomycetes; order Streptosporangiales; family Streptosporangiaceae; genus Nonomuraea; species Nonomuraea spiralis. Next base: position 693,795 of record NZ_BMRC01000002.1, on the reverse strand, counting down.
CGATGGCGTCCTGGTGGGTGCCGGAGAAGGCGGTGTAGACCAGGTCGCCGGCGTAGGGGTGGCGGTCGGGCACGGGCAGGCGGTTGCAGTGCTCGACGACCCGCCTGATCCCGTCGATGTCGGACAGGTCGAGCATCGGGTCGACGCCCTGGGAGTGCAGGTTGAGCGCGAGCGTGACCAGGTCGACGTTGCCGGTGCGCTCCCCGTTGCCGAACAGGCAGCCCTCCACCCGCTGCGCCCCGGCGAGCACGGCCAGCTCGGCGCAGGCCACGCCGGTGCCGCGGTCGTTGTGCGGGTGCACCGACAGGATCACCGAGTCGCGGCGGTCGAGGTGGCGGTGCATGTACTCGATCTGGTCGGCGTACACGTTGGGGGTGGAGATCTCGACGGTCGCCGGGAGGTTGTGGATCACCGGGCGGTCCGGGGAGGCGTCCCAGAGGGCGGTCAGGTCGTTGCAGACCTCCAGCACGTAGTCGGGCTCGGTGAGGTTGAACACCTCGGGCGAGAACTCGAAGCGCACCGGCAGGCCCTCGGCCAGGCGGGCCACCTGGCCGGCCGCGTCCAGGATGAGCTTGCGCAGGTCGTCCCGGTCGTGGCCGAGGACCACGTTCCGCCAGGTGGGGGCGGTCGCGGTGTAGAGGTGCACGACGACGTCGGGCAGGCCCCTGATCGACTCGAAGGTGCGCTCGATCAGGTCGCTCCGGGCGGCGGTGAAGGCCACCACGGTCACGTCGCCGGGCACGACGCCGGGCTCGGCCAGCTCCCTGAGGAAGTCGAAGTCGAGCCTGCTGGCCGAGGGGTAGCCGACCTCGATCTCCTTGAAGCCCATCCGCACCTGGAGGTCGAACAGGCGGCGTTTGCGCGCCGGGTCCATCGGCTCGGCCAGCGCCTGGTTGCCGTCGCGCAGGTCCACGGGGACCCAGAGGGGGGCGCGGGTGATGCGGCGCGAGGGCCAGGCGCGTTCGCCGGTCCGCGGCACCTCGACCCGCTCGTGGGCGGGCCGGTAGCGGTGGTGGGGCATCACGCTCGGGCGTTGCCGGTTCCATGCGTACATGTCGGGTTCCTTCTCGGTGGTCGGGTCGACCGGCAGCACCTCGCACGCCGCGGCGGGGTGCCGGTCCGGTCAGGCCCCGCCGCGGCGGCCGAGAAGAAGGAGACCGTACGACGACATGGCGGCTACACTAACCACAACACAGGTCCTCAGACAACCTGAGAGGTACGCATGCCGCTCGGCGCCCTCCGCCCCAGCCCCCTGGTCGACCAGGCCGTCCAGCATCTGCGCGAGCAGATCACCGGGGGCCACTGGCCGGTCGGCACCCGCCTGCCGGGCGAGAACGCCCTGGCCAAGACGCTCGGGGTGGGCCGTTCCACGGTCCGCGAGGCGCTGCGGGCGCTGGCCGGGGCGGGGCTGGTGCAGGCGCGTCAGGGTTCGGGCGTGTTCGTGATCGCCAGTGAGCCGGTCCAGGACTGGGCCACGCGGCTGCGGCGGGCCGCGATCAGCGACGTCTACGAGGTGCGCATGATGGTCGAGACGCAGGCGGCCCGGCTGGCGGCGGCGCGGCGTACGGACGAGGACGTGGCGGCGATGGAGGCGGCGCTCCAGGCCCGCGAGCGGGCGGCGGACGCGGACGACGCCGCGTTCGTGGACGCCGACATCGCGCTGCACGCGGCGATCGTGGCGGCGGCGGGCAACCCGGTGCTCACGGACCTGTTCGCCGAGTTCGCTCCGGCGTTGCGGGAGAAGCTGATCGACATGGTGGAGCTGCTGGGGCTGCGCGAGCACGACCGCAACCCGGGGCACGACACGCACGCCGCGCTGGTGGCGGCGGTCCGCGACGGTGACGCGCGGGCGGCCAGCGACCTCCTTCAGGCCGAGCTGGACCAGACACTCGCCCACCTGCACGACGGCACCCCGGGCTCCCGCTGACGGCGGTGCTGCCCGGGGCCGGTGGGTCAGCCGGTGGGGCCGGCGTCGGGGCGGACGACGGTGCCGGGGGCCGTGTGCTCGTCGTCCGTCTCGGCGGGGTCGGGGTCCTGCTGCTTCTCCGGCCGGTCGGCGGAGACCGGGCGGCGGGCTCTGGGCGTGCCCGAGGCGGAGCGTTCGGCGACGACGTCGCTCTCCCCGTCCACGCCCCTCACCGCCTCGGGCAGCTCCTCGGGTTTGTCGCTCATGGCCCCCAGCCTGCCCGTCCCGGCCTCCCTTGACGCCCGTCCGGACGTCAAGGGACGGGCCTAGGGCAGCTCCCGCAGCGCGTCCTCGATCTCGCCCCGGAACGGCATCGACGTGCTGGCGCCCGCCCGCTGCACGGACAGCGCCGCCGCCATCGAGGCGAAGCGCAGCGCTTCCTCCGGCGGCGTCCCCTCGGCCCGCGCCACCGCCAGCGCGCCGACGAACGTGTCACCGGCGGCCGTGGTGTCCACCGCCTTCACGGTGATCGCGGGCACCCGCAGCCGCTCGCCCGAGCGCGCGCCGTAGAGCGCGCCGCGCGAGCCGAGCGTGATCACGGCCTCCTCGACCCGTTCGAGCAGCGCGTCGATCGCGGCGTCGGGGTCGTCGTGGCCGGTGATGTCGGCGGCCTCGTGCTCGTTCGGGACGATCATCGTGACCGCGTCGAGCAGTTCGTCGGGCAGCGGCTGGGCGGGCGCCGGCGTGAGGACGGCGGGCACCCCCGAGACGCGGGCCGCCTGGGCGGCGGCCACGACGGCCTCCATGGGCAGTTCGAGCTGGAGCAGCAGGGCCTGCGAGCCGGCGATCGTGGCCAGGTCGCCGCCGGACGGGCCGGTCACGGTGCCGTTCGCGCCGGGCACGACGATGATCGAGTTGCCGCCGGCGTCGTCGACCACGATGTGCGCGATGCCGCTCGGGCCGGGCACCTGGCGCAGGCCGTGCACGTCCACCCCGGCCTCGGCCAGGGTCGAACGCATCTCCGCCCCGAAGCCGTCGTCGCCGACCGCGCCGAGGAAGGCCACCTGCGCACCGGCGCGGGCCGCGGCGATGGCCTGGTTGGCGCCCTTGCCGCCGGGCACGGTACGGAACCGGTGACCGGTGACCGTCTCACCCCGTTTGGGGGCTTCAGATACGTACGCGACGAGGTCCATGTTCGCGCTGCCGAAAACCGAGATCATGACGCCATCATCTCCTGAGTACGCCGGGCCAGTTCGCCGAGCCCCACCCCGTCGAAGCCGGTCAGGCTGCTGGCCAGGCTGTCGCGCATGAGCCAGCGGTCCGGCATGCCGCCGTTCAGCGCGCCCGCGACGGACCCCGCCGTGGCTCCGGCCGAGTCGGTGTCCCAGCCGCCGGCGACCGCGCCCGCGATCGTGGCGGTGAAGTCGCCCCGGCCGTGGATCAGGGTGGCGGCGACGAGAGCGGCGTTGTTGATCGTGTGCACCCAGTGCAGCGTGCCATGACGCCGGTGCAGCAGGTCGATGACACGCTCGAAGTCCGGCTCGCGGGCGGCGTCGGCGGCGGCCAGGCGGACCGCCTCGTGCAGGCGCGAGGTGCTCGGCACGACCGACAGGCCCGCCTCGACGACCTCCTCCGGCGAGCCGGCGACCAGGGAGGCGGCGCACATGGCCGCGACGAACATCGCGCCGTAGATCCCGTTGGCCGTGTGGGTGAGCCGGGCGTCGCGCCAGGCCAGTTCGGCGGCCGTCGCCGGGTCGCCGGGGTTGGCCCAGCCGTAGACGTCGGTCCTGATCAGGGCGCCGATCCACTCGCGGAACGGGTTCCTGCGGGTGGCCGTCTGCGGGGGCTCGTACCCGTCGAGCAGGTTGCGGTAGGCGACCCGCTCGGCGGTGAACGTACGGCCGGCCGGGAGCTCGTCCAGCCACAGCTTGGCGACGTCCTCGGTGGTGAAGCCGCGGCCGTGGCGCTCCAGGACGGACAGGGCCAGCAGCGGGTAGTTGAGGTCGTCGTCCTCGGGGATGCCGTCGATGTTCTCGGCCAGGGAGTTGACGGCGCTGCGCCGGTTCCACGGCCAGCGGCGCGCGATGTCGTCCGGCAGGCCCTTCGCGGTGAACCAGCCGGTGACGGGCCAGTTGCCGGTGGCCTCGGCGATCTGCCTGATGCCCTCGCGCGGGATCTTCTCCACCGGCTTGCCCAGCACGCACCCGGCCGCCCGTCCCTGCCAGGCGCCCAGCAGGCGGGCCGGGTCCGCCTTCGCGGCCGTGCCTGCCGACGGCCAGCCGGGGCAGGCGGCGACGATGGCGTCCAGGTCGGAGGGCTCCGCCAGCGGCGAGGGGATCGCGGCCAGCTCGTCCAGCAGGCTCTCGGCCAGGGGCCGCAGCCGGGCGGCGGCGGCCTCCGAGGCGCCCGCGCGGGGCGGCGCGTCGTGGCCGCCCGCCGCGTGCCAGCGCGCGGTGATCTCGGCCACCTGCGGCAGGTCGCCCCTGCCGTCCTCGCCTGCCTGGCGCAGCTCGTGGCCCACCAGGTCCTCCGGCTGGACCCAGGTGAGCCTGATCATCGTGCGTCCAGCTCGGCGAAGGCGGCCTCGTGGGCGCGCCGCCGCGCCAGGTCGGCGGCGTGCACCCCGCGCGCCACCTCGGCGATGGCCAGGCCGGGCGCCACCAGGTCGGTACGGCTCGCCGCCCCCACCTGCTCGATCCACTCGGCGGGCACCGCGGACAGCCCCCCGAGGGCGCCCGCGATCGCTCCGCCCATGGAGGCGATCGAGTCGGCGTCGCGGCCGTAGTTCACGCCGCCGAGCACGGTGTCGCGGAAGTCGCCCTTGGCCGCCACCAGGAACCCCAGGGCGAGCGGCAGCTCCTCGATGCTGTGCACCCGGCTCGGCCGGCGAGCGCCGAGGCCCTGGTCGCGGTAGGTGTCGGCGACCGTGTCGAAGGGCCGTACGGCCGCGCGCAGCGTCTCGAACGAGCCCTCCCAGTGGCCGACCCCGGCGGCGGCCTCGCACACCGCCTCGATGGCGGCGCGGGTGCCGTCCTTGGCCAGGCGCAGGCAGGCGGCGACCACGGAGTCGACGGTGGCGCCCGGCCGCATGGCCTCGGCGACGGCGGCGGCCATCACCCCGGCGGCCTCGCGGCCGTAGCTGGACTGGTGAGCCCCGGTCAGGTCCACGGCCTCGGCGTAGGCGGCGTCGGGGTCGGCGGCGTTGACGATGCCGACGGGCGCGACGTACATGGCCGCGCCGCAGTTGACGATGTTGCCGACGCCGGCCTCGCGCGGGTCGACGTGCCCGTAGTGGAGGCGGGCCACGATCCACTTCTCGGCCAGGAAGATCCGCTGCAGCGGCAGCGCGTCCGCCTCCAGCTCGGGGATCCACTGCCGCTGCCCCATGAGCTCCGGCACGAAGTGGTCGGCCATCGCGTACGCGCCCAGGTGCCCCCCGGCCTTCTCGTACACGCGGATCAGGGCGTGCGTCATGAGGGTGTCGTCGGTGATGTGCCCGTCGCCCTTGTGGTACGGCGCGATCGGCCGGGCGTTGCGCCAGTCCTCGTTGTACGGCGGCACGATGCCCTCGACCCGGCCGCCGTACCGTTCCACGATCTGTTCAGGAGTCCAGCCCTCGGTGGCGCCGCCCAGCGCGTCCCCGACCGCCGCCCCCGCCACGCAGCCAGTGGCCCTGTCCTCAAGCGGCGTCATGCGATTCCTTTCGTCAGTTCGATGAGATCCTTGCCCGCCAGCGACGGCAGGCAGCAGCCCGCCAGCGCGCGGGCCGGCGCGAGCCACCCCTCCGGGATCGCGCCGTACCCACTGGCGGCCCCGGCCAGCGCGCCGGTCAGCGCGGGCGCCGAGTCGGCCAGCGCGGACAGGCAGGCGGCGGCCGGGACGGCGCGGGCCAGGTCGCCCTCCGCCGCCTCGGCCAGCGCCAGGGCGACGGGCACCGTCTGCGCGGCGCCCACGCCGTAGCTGTAGACGTGGTCGAGCAGCGCGGCGTCCAGCGCGGGCACCGCGCCGAACGCGTCTCCCGCCTGCCGCGCCGCCGCCAGGGCCACCCGGGCGTTGTGCCCGATGGCGGTGTCCTCGGGCAGGACGGCGAGCGCCGCCTCCACGGCCTCGCGCACCGACCCCGACGCGACCGCCGCGGCCACGGCGGCGGCCATGGCCTGGGCGCCGAGCACGCCGTCGCCCGCGTTGGTCACCTGGGCGTCGGCCGTGGGGTCCCTCCCCAGGGCCCCGAACGCGACCGCCCGTACGGCGGCGGCGTCGTCGAAGTGGTGCGGGTTGTCGTGCCCCGAGGCAGGCGGCTCGACGCCTTTGGCCAGGTTGTCCAGCGCCGTGGCCACCGAGATGCGGGCCCGGACGCCGGTCAGCTCACGGAACGCCTCGGCCCGCGGCCGGTCGATCGTCAGCAGCGTCCAGGCCAGCCATTCGGCGTCGTCGGACGGCCCGACGGCCAGCGGCGCGACCGGCTGGTTGAGCGCGAACGGCACCGGCAGCGTGGTGACGCGGTGCTCCTCGGCGAAGGCGTCCAGCTCGCGGTGCAGGCGCCGGCTCCAGGGCGCGTGCAGAGCGGCGCGGTGCCTGGCCGCGGGCCAGCCGGCGGCGTCGCCCACGGCGAGCCCGATGAAGGCCCCCCTGATTCTGTCCCCCGACATGATGATCTACAGTCCTTCCGCCAGTTCGTCGGCGACGTCCAGCACATGTCTTCCGGCCACGACGGGCAGGCACTTCCCGCTCACCGGGCCGATCCGGGCGGCCCAGCGCGCGGGCACGCCGTCCTCGCCCTGGACGGCTCCGGCGACCGAGCCGGCGATGGCGCCGATCGTGTCGGCGTCCCTGCCCAGGCTGACCCCGAACGTCACCGTCGTCTCCACGTCGCCGCCGCCCGCCAGGACGGCGGCCAGGGCCAGCGCGACGGCCTCGGGCGCGAGGTCGGTCCACGGGTAGTGCCGGACGACGACGGCCTCGTGCAGCGCCTCGACGAGGGCGAGCTCGTCGGCCGTTCCCTCGGCGACCACGTCGCGCGCCCGGACGACGGCGCGGGCCGTCCACGAGTCGGCGGGGATCACCGACAGCGCGGCCTCCACCGCCTCGCCGGGCGTCGCGCCCGCCATGGCGGCGGCCACGGCCCCGGCGACCGCCCGGCCGCCGAATATGCCCTCGCCCGACCCGCTGACCAGCCCGTCCTGCTCGATCAGGCGGGCCGCCTCGGCGGGGTCACCGGGGCAGAAGATCCCGTACGGCGCCGCCCGCATGGCCAGCCCGTCGGACCAGCCGTGCTGGTGCACCCGCCCGGTCAGCGGCGGTTCCAGCCCGCGGCGCAGCGCTTCGATGGTGCCCAGCTCGGAGAAGCCCGCGCCGCGCATGGGCCCGGTCACCGACGGGATGATCTCCCGCCGGTACGCCTCGGCCACGTCGGCCGAGGTCAGGGCGTGCCCGTGGCGTACCAGGAGCGAGGCGGCGAAGATGGCGTACTCGGTGTCGTCGGTGCCGCCGCCCTCGACCTCGGTGAGGCGGCCCCACCGCCGCCGGATCTCCGACGGCGACAGATTCTCGGCCGGGGCCCCGAGGGCGTCGCCGGCCGCGAGGCCGAGCAGGCTCCCTCGGGCCCTCATGCGATGAGTCACTGCTGGTACCGCTCCAAGACCTTGTTGCCGTCCTCGACGAGCCGCTTGGCCGCGTCGTCGATGGTGATCTTATTGGCGAAGTACTCCTGGAGGACCGGCGTGGCGACCTTGCTCTTCCACTCGTCGAAGCCGTTCACCTTGAGGAACGGGGCCACGACCAGGTTCTTGGCGGAGGCGGTCGCGACGTCCCAGCCGTTCTCCTGCGTGGTCATCGCCGGGTCGGCGGCGGCGGTCTGCGAGGTCGGCAGCAGCCAGTCGCCCTTGGCGAGCTTGGCCTGGTTGGCGCCGTTGAGGAAGAACGAGATGAACTTCATCGCCTCGTCGGCGTGCTTGCTGTCCTGGGCGATCGACAACGTCTGCGAGACCGCGCCCTGCTGGGCGCTGGTGCCCTTCGGCGCGGGCAGCGTCACCCACTCGAAGTCCTCGGGGGCCTGCTCGACGACCTGCTGGCGCAGGTAGACGCCGGCCGGGAGCAGCGCGAACTTGCCCTTGTAGAAGGCGGGCAGCGGGTCGGCGGTGCCCTGGCCGAGCGCGGCCGGGTCGGCGGACTTGTCCTTGTAGAGCTGGTCGTGGATGCGCTGCAGCACCTCACGCTCCTCCGGGCCGACCTTGACCGTGGTCTTGCCGTCGGTGGTCTGGAAGAACGTGCCGCCGAAGTTGAGCGCCAGGTTGAGCGTCTTGTTGACCGGCGACTTCATCGGCCAGGCCACGCCGTACGCGCCGCTCTTCTTGGCGGAGTCGGAGGACTCGTCCCAGGTCGACGGGTTGTCCGAGGTCATCTTCTTGGCGGCCTCGGAGAACTCGTCCCAGGTCCACGGGTTGTCCGCGGTCGGGATGCGCACCTTGGCGGCGTCCAGGAGCTTCTTGTTGGCGATGATGACCTGCGACTCCTGCAGGAACGGCACGCCGTAGATCCCCTGCTCGCCCTTGCCGCCGTTGAAGGTGACGGTGTCCCAGGCGGACTGCGGGATGTCGCTCTTGAGCTCGGCGGGCAGCTTGCTCGTCAGGTCGAGCAGGTAGCCGTCGGAGGCGAACCCGGCCAGGGCCGGCGAGTCGTTGTGGATCACGTCGGGCGCGGTGCCGCCGGCGAACTGGGTGACGAGCTGGTCGTTGACGTTGTCCCAGCTCCCCTGCACGTAGGTGACCTGGATCTTCGGGTTGGCCTTGTTCCACTCGTCGACGAGCTGGTTGTTGGCCGCGACGGACTCCTTCTGCCAGGCCAGGCTGAGGAAGTTGAGCTTCACCGGCTCGCCGGACGAGGCGGCCTCTCCACCGCCTCCTCCTCCGCTGCCACACGCGGCGGCGAACGCGACGACGGCCGCCGCCGCCAATGCGGACTTGATTCGCATATGAGCCTCCTACTAGCCCTTCACGGCGCCGGCCATCAGGCCGGACTTCAGTCGCCGCTGAATGATTGCGAAGAAGATCAGACTCGGGATCGTCGCCATGAGCGACGCCGCGGCCAGCGGGCCGAGCCTGGCCACCCCCTCGGGGCCGGTGAACCTCACCAGCGTGAGCGGGAGTGTCATCACGTCGGGGTCCTGGAGGATCACGAGCGCGAACAGGAACTCGTTCCACGACGAGATGAAAGAGAACAGCAGCGTGGCCACCACGCCGGGCGCGAGCAGCGGGGCCACCACGCTGGCGATCGAGCGCAGCCGGGTCGCGCCGTCCACGGCCGCGGCCTCCTCCAGCTCGCGCGGCACGGCCCGCACGTAGCCCTGGAGCATCCACAACGCGAACGGCAGCGTGAACGTCACGTGCACGACGACGAGCCCCGGCAGGGTGTTCACCAGCTCCAGGTCCCGCAGGATCATGAAGAGCGGGATGATGATCAGGATGAACGGGAACACCTGGCTGACCAGCACCCACCCGATCGCGACCTTGTTGAGCAGGCTGCGGTAGCGGGCCATCGCGTACGAGGCCGGCAACGAGATCAGCACCGTGATCACGCTGCTGAACAGCGCCACGACCAGGCTGCGGCCGGCCGCGCCGAGCAGGTCCTGCTCGCCGAAGGCGTCGGCGAAGTTGGCCAGGGTCGGCTCGCGCGGGATCCACGTCGGGTCCGCCAGGGCCATCTCCTGGGGCGTCTTCAGCGCGGTCGACAACAGCCAGAACAGCGGGAACGCCAGGAAGACGATGTACGCGGCCAGCGCGACGTACTGCGGGGCGCGTCTCATCGGGTCTCCCTCATCTGGCGCCACAGGTACAGGCCGAGCACCGTGAGCACGACGATCGCCATGGCCAGGCCGAGCATCGAGGCGTAACCGGCCATCCGGTAGCGGAACGCCTCCTCGTAGGCGAACAGCATCGGCAGCCGGGTCTGGCCGCCGGGCCCGCCCTGGGTGAGCACGTAGACCAGGCCGAACTGGTTGATGTTCCACACGAAGTCGAGCGAGGTGATCGACACGATGACCGGCCGCAGCTGCGGGAGCGTAATGCTCCAGAACCGCCGCCACCGGCTCGCGCCGTCGACCTCGCCGGCCTCGTACAGCTCCCTCGGGATGCCCTGGAGGCCGGCGAGCAGGACCACGGTGGTCTGCGGCATGCCGGTCCAGATGCCGACCACGATGATCGCGGGCAGCGCGAGCGAGAAGTCGGCCAGCCAGTTGATGTGCGTGCCGAGCAGGCTGTTCAGGATGCCGGCGTCGGGGTGGTAGACGAGCTTCCACATCAGGCCGACGACCACCGGCGGCATCGCCCACGGAACGACCGCGAGCACCCGGGCCACGGTCCTGAAACGCAGGTTCTGGTTGAGCAGCACGGCCAGGCCGAGCGCGGCCAGGAACTGCAGCACGGTCACCGAGACCGACCAGATCGCGCCGATCCTGAACGAGGCCCAGAAGTCGCCGTCGGTCAGCAGCCGGCCGAAGTTCTCCAGGCCGACGAAGCTGGTCTCGTGGTTGCGCGTGTTGCGGGCGTCGGTGAAGGCCAGGCCGATGCCGTACAGGAGCGGGCCGATGCTGAACAGCGCGACGGGAACCAGCGCGGGCAGCATGAGCAGCCACATCTCGCGGTTCCTGCGCGATTTCGGGCGCCGCCGGGAAGGCGGGCGCCGGGGCGGTGCCGTCGCCGTCACGGTCGCGGTCACGTCCTGCCTCCCTCATGTCCGTAGGTCTCGCCCGCCGTCGAGGCCCGCACCACCAGGCGCGGCGGCACGGTGATCACGCGCGGCGCGGCGTCGTCGCCGTTCAGCCGGTCGAGCAGCAGCTCGGCGGCGGCCTTGCCGCGCTCGGCCGAGCCGAGCGAGACGCTCGACAACGACGGCCAGGACGCGGCGGCCAGGTCGGTGTCGTCCATGCCGACCACCGCCACGTCGTCGGGCACCCGGCGGCCGGCCGCGCGCAGCACGTCCAGCGCGCCGAGCGCGATCAGGTCGTTGGCGCACATCAGCGCGTCCACGTCGGGTGCCCGTTCCAGCAGCTCGGCCACCGCGCGGCCCCCTTGCGCGCGGTAGAAGTCGCCTATCTGGACGAGGTCGTCGTCGTAGGGCAGTCCGAGCTGCTCCAGCGCCTCCCGGTAGGCGGCGCCCCGCGAGGCGCCGGGCCAGGTGTCGGGCGGGCCGTTGACCAGTGCGATGCGGCGGCGTCCGAGCGAGTGCAGGTGGTCGACGGCGAGCCTGACGCCGGTACGCGAGTCGGCCCGTACGTTGTCCACCGGCGTGCCCTCGGGCACCGTGCCGATGATCACGACGGGCGCCCTGGCCGCGGCCAGCATCTGCAGGTGGGCGTCGGTGACCCGCAGCGGGCTCATGATCAGCCCGTCCACGTACCGCTCGCCGAGGCTGTGCAGCACGTCGATCTCGTCGGCCACGACGGCGTCGGTCGAGTGCAGCACGAGCCGGTAGCCGGCCGCCTTGAGCACGGGCTGGATCTGGCGCAACATCGCCAGGTAGGCGGGGTTGCCGACGTCGGCCATGGCGAAGGCGACCTGGTGGGTGCGCCGCGACTTGAGCGACCTGGCCACGGCATTGCGCACGTAACCCAGCTCGTCGGCGGCGGCCATCACCTTGCGCACGGTCTCCTGCCTGGTCGGCAGGCCGTTGAGGACCCGCGAGACGGAGGCGATCGAGACACCGGCGCGCTCGGCGATCGTGGTGATCGTGGGTCCGTCGGCCAAGGCTGTCCTTCCAAGAACGTAAACGTTTACGGAAAGCGGCTGTAAACGTTTACCGTGTTTCGCACATGAAACCGGGCCGTAACTTCTGGGTCAAGTCACGATCCAATAACGCCAGGTCAGAGGGCATACGGGCAACGAGGGGCCGCTCGCCCGCGAGCCGCGTTCCACAGATCCGCGTCGAGAACGCGAGAAGGCGGGAGCCGCCGACACGGCTCCCGCCCTCCGGAACAGGTGATCGCTAGGCCGGGTTCTCGGCGGGAACCGGCGCCGGACGTCCCGTGAGCGAGCGGATCGCCGGGGCGCCGCTCAACGCGACGACGGCGGCCAGCACGGCCGGGATGATCAACGCCACGGGCAACGACTTCGTGGCCTCGGCCACGTACCCGAGGACCGCCGGGCCGAGCAGCAGCCCGCTGTAGCCGAACGCCGTCACCATGGCCAGGGCCCGGCCCACCGGCCCGCCCGCCGCGCCGACCGCGCTGAACAACACCGGCACGACGGTCGCCAGCCCCACGCCGGCCAGCGCCCAGCCGGTCCACGCGCACACCACGCTCAGTGGCCCGTCGAACACCGGGGCGGCGAGCACCAGGACGTACCCGAGGGTGGCGAAGCCGCCGGCGAGCTGGATCGTGCGCACCGAGCCGAGCCTGGCCCTGATCGGGTCGCCGAGCAGGCGGATCGTCGTCATCGCGACCGAGAAGATCGTGTACGCGAGCGGCGCGGCGGCCGGGTCGGTGTGCAGCACCCAGCGGGCGTGCAGCGCGGCCCAGTCGATGGCGGCGCCCTCGCTCAGGTGCCCGGCGAAGGCCGCCACCCCGAGCAGCGCGATCAGCGCCCACTTCAGCGAGCCGGTGCCCGTGCCGCCCTCGGCCTCCTCCTCGGCCTGCCGCAGCTCGTCGGGCAGCAGCACGCGTACGGCCGGGAAGTACAGGAACGGGACCACGAGCGCCCCCGCCACCAGCAGCGCCTGGGGGTCGAGCCCGGACCGCAGGACGAGGGACGTCAGCGCGCCCCCGGCGGCCCCGCCGAGGCTCCACGTGCCATGGAAGGCCGAGATGATCGGACGGCCGTAGACCCGCTCGACCTCGACGGAGTGGGCGTTGATGGCGACCTCGGTCACCCCCAGGCCCATCCCGAACAGCAGCGCCAGCGCCATCAGCGACGCGTACGAGGGGGCCAGCGCGGGCCCGAGCAGGGCCAGGCCCGACAGCGGCCCGCCGATCCAGCACACCCGCCGGCTCGACCACCTGTCCACCAGCCGCCCGGCCACCAGCATCGACACCAGCGCGCCGCTGGAGATCATCAGCAGGACGGTGCCCAGCCTGGCCGCGCCGAGGTCGAGCCGGTCGTTCAACGAGGGCAGCCCGGCCGCCCACAGGCCCATCACGAATCCACTGAGGGTGAAAAGTCCGAACACTCCAACACGTGCACGTTTGGCAGCAATGAGGGTTTTGTTCACGGCAAGAGCATAAACTGAGAGTTGTGAAGAGTGCTACGACCAGCGGCGAACTCCGCGCGCACAACCGGGTCCGGTTGCTGCGCGCCGTGCACGACTGCGCGGCGACCCGGACGAGATCGCAGCTCACCCGCGACCTGAACCTCGCCAGAGGCACGGCGTCGGTGCTCGTCGCGGGCCTGGCCGAGGACGCCCTGCTGCACGAGGAGCCCGCCTCCGGCCACGCCAGGGGACGTCCCACGCAGGTGCCCGGCCCCCATCCGCTGGGCCCGCTGGCCCTCGCCGCCGACGTGCGCGAGGACGCCTGGGAGCTGGCGGCGTGCGAGCTGGGCGGCCGAGTGACCGTGCTGGAGGTCCGGCCGCACGACGGCACCCCGGAAGGCGCCCTGGCCTCCCTGGGCCGGGCGGTGGCCGGCCACCTGTCGCGGCGGGTCGTGGGCGTCGGGGTGGCGCTCGCCGGCCCGGTACGGCACGACGGGCTGGTGGACATCGCCCACCTGGGCTGGCGTTCGGTGGACGTACCGCGGCTGCTCGGCCTGGGATCGGCGGACGTGCCGCACGGGCTCGGCCCGGACCAGGTCGCAGTGGGCAACGACACGGCCCTGGCCGCGCTGGCCGAGGCCCGGCGGGGACGGCTGCGCGGCGTACGGGTGGGCCTGCACCTGCACGTGGACTTCGACCTCGGCGGCGTCCTCGTCGTGGACGGCCGGCCGCTGGCCGGCGCGAGCGGTGTGGGGGCGGAGTTCGGCCACATGCCGCTGGGCGGCGGCGACCGGCCGTGCGCGTGCGGCGCGACCGGCTGCTGGGGCCAGGAGGTCGGCGCGAACGCGCTGCTGCGCCACGTGGGCCTGGCCTACGGGGGCGGGCGGGGCCGCCGTCAGGCCGAGGAGGTGCTGGCCACCAGCCGGGAGGCGGTCGAGGCCGGGGCCCGCGCGCTCGGCCTGGGCGTCGCCGCCCTCGTCAACGCCCACGATCCCGAGGTCGTCACGCTCTCGGGGCTCGGCGCCGAGTTCTGGGAGCGCGCGGGCGGGGCCCTGATGGAGTCCTGCGGGCCCGCGCTGATGGCCATCCGCCGTGAGCGTCCGCCCCGGATCGAGGCCGGCGCCCTGGGCTGGCGCGGCGCGCTGCTGGGCGCCATGGAGTCCGTCTTCGACGCCTTCCTCACCCCCGAAGGGCTGGAGAGATGGCGCGAAACCCGCCCCGACCAGGGCGCCGACACGCCCGAATCACGAAATGTGACGCATTACACGCTCTAGCGGAAAATCCTGCAACATCCACCGCCGTCCGAGCGCCGACCAGGCGATCTTGCACCCCCCGTCCCCGGCGCTGTACGCATGGAGGGGCCCGACACGCTCAAGATCATCAACGGGGGTGGGTACGCGTGGATCTCGAACTCGCGCTCCGCATGACCGAGGCCGCCCTGAAGCAGGCCGCCCGGGAGGGCGCGCTGGTCTCCGTGGCGGTCGTGGACGGAGGCGGCCATCTGGTGTCTTTCCAGCGTATGACGGGTGCGGAGATCGCGGGGCCGGTGCTCGCGCCGGGCAAGGCGTACACCTCGGTGGCCCATCGCATGGCCACTGCCGAGCTCGCCCCGCTGGTGGCGCCGGGCGGGGAACTGTTCGGTCTGGCAGGCGACCGGTACGTCTGTTTCGGAGGGGGTGTCCCCCTCTGGGCGGACTACGGCGAGGGAGAACGGGTGGTCGGCGGCGTAGGGGTCAGCGGAGGCACGGTCGCCCAGGACGTGGCGTGCGCCGAAGCGGCCGCACTGGTGTGGCGGACACGTTGAGCGGGCGCTTTCCGCAACACGAACCGCTGGTATCCGCCATGATTAGCCACTGCACCACGGGAAACACTTTCCCGAACCCAACTCCCCGAGGAGAAGACGAGATGGCACTTCCCACTCTCACCCCCGAGCAGCGTCAGGCGGCTCTGGCGAAGGCGGCCGAGGCCCGCGCGGCCCGTACGGCCCTGCTCGCCAAGGTCAAGGCGGGCGAGCTGACCTTCGCCCAGCTCCTTGAGCGTGACGACGACATCGCCAAGAAGATCAAGGTGTCCCAGGCCCTGCGCGCCGTCAAGGGCGTCGGCCCGGCCAAGGCCACCGCGCTGATGGAGGAGGCCGGCGTCGACGAGAAGCGCCGTCTCGGCGGCCTGGGCGCCCAGCAGCGCAAGAAGCTGGTCGACGCGCTCGGCTAGACACCCGGGCGGCCGGCTCCGCGCGCGACGCCGCGCGGACCGGCCGGCGACCCCTCGTGGGCCAGGAGGGACCGGAGAGCGGCGAGCGCCGCTCCGGCGGGCCCGGCCGAGGGGTCAGGACCTCAGGTACGTCAGCACGGCGAGCACGCGGCGGTGCTGGTCGCTGTCGTCGGCGTAGAGGCCGAGCTTGTTGAAGATGCTCCTGATGTGCTTCTCCACGGCGCCGTCACTGATCACGAGCTGCCGTCCGATGGCCGGGTTCGACCTGCCCTCGGCCATGAGCCCGAGCACCTCGCGCTCGCGCGGCGTGAGCTGCGCCAGCGGGTCGTCCTTGCGTCTGCGCACCATCAACTGGGACACCACCTGCGGATCGAAGACGGTGCCTCCCGCCGCCACCCGCCGCAGGCCCTCCAGGAACTCGTCGACGTCGACGACCCGGTCCTTCAGCAGGTAACCCACCGCGCCGCGGGCGTCGGCCAGCAGGTCGTCGGCGTAGGAGACCTCGACGTACTGCGACAGGATGAGCACCGGGGCGCCGGGCACCCTGTTCCGGGCCTCGACCGCCGCCCTGAGCCCCTCGTCGGTGAACGACGGCGGCATGCGCACGTCGACCACCGACACGTCCGGTCTGTGCTCGACGACCGCCTCGACGAGGGCGTCGCCGTCCCCCACGGTGGCGACCACCTCGCAGCCGAACTCCTCGAGCAGCCTGACCAGGCCCTCCCTGATCAGAACCGCGTCATCGGCCACGACTACGCGCACGGCACCTCCGCCACGATCACTGTCGGCCCGCCGTCCGGCGACCGTACGGTGAGCTCCCCGTCAACGGCGCGGAGCCGGTCGGCCAGACCGGCCAGGCCGTGTCCCTTGGCGACGTGTGCGCCGCCCACCCCATCATCCCCGATCGTGAGCATGAGGATGTCACCGATGCGGACGAGCTGAACGGTGCAGATCGTGGCGCGGCTGTGTTTGGCCACGTTCGTGAGGGTCTCGGCGCAGACGAAGTAGATCGCGTTCTCGACGGCGGCCTGGAAGCGGCCCACGGTCTGCACGTCGAGGTCGACCGGCACCGTGCAGCGGCCCGCCAGGGCGGCCAGGGCGGGCGCGAGGCCGCGGTCGGACAGGATGGGCGGCGCGATGCCGCGCGAGAGCGCGCGCAGCTCGTCGAGCGTCTCACGGGTGGCGCTGATCGCCGAGCTGATCGTGTCCGAGGCGGCCTGCGGGTCCTTGGCGAGCTGCCGCTGCGCCCTGGACAGCTCCATGGCCAGCGAGACCAGGCGCTGCTGCGGGCCGTCGTGGATGTCGCGCTCCAGCTTGCGCAGCGCGTTGGCCTCGGCCGAGACGGCCGCCGCGCGGCCCTCGGCCAGGTCGTCGATGCGCTCCTGGAGCTCGGCGACGCCGGTCAGCAGCGCCCGGCCCAGCCCGGCCCTGACCAGCGCGGCCCCGCGCACCATGAACGGCATCAGCAGCGCGAAGAGCAGGCCGAGCGAGACGTAGAAGATCGCGTTGACCGTGTAGCCGGTGCCGATCCCGAGCAGCTCGGGCAGCTCGACGTTGCCGGGGATGCGCGAGGTGATGATGCCGTAGAGCGGGTACGTCAGCCCGGCGATCGGGATCGCCCAGAACACCACGGTCAGCACGAACGCCAGGATCGCGAACGGGAAGTTCAGGATGCCGTGCAGCAGGTCGAGCCACGACTGACCGTTGGTCAGCGGGTTCACGATCCGGCGGAAGCGGCCCGCGCCCTCGGGCGCCGGACGGTACCGCGGCCGTACGGGCGGCCTCTTGAGCACGTCCGACAACCAGCCGCGCTCGGCGTCGGCGAAGCCCCGCGCGACGAGGAGCGTGCCGGCCAGCAGCGGCACGCCGATCCACACCACCGCGGTGCCGACCCCGGCGGCGAAACCGGCGATCATGAGCACGAAGCCGATGACGGCCGTCGGGAATCCGACCAGCGTGTAGCGGGTGTCGAGGAGGACACGCCTCATGAGGGAGCGCATGCAGCCAGGCTAAGTCCCCCGGCAGAGCGGGACGAGCAGGTACGCAGGCATGTGGAGGTAGGGCCAGCCCTACCCCCGGGGGTGGTGTGATCTCGACCTCAACAGGGTGGTCCGCGGCAATGTGCGCGGGCGGCCGGGACGGAAGCCTTGAGTCATCCGCTCCCCGCCGAAACGAGGCTCCCCATGACCGTCCTGCTCGACCGTCCCGCGCCGGTTGCGGCGCCGCGTACGACGGGAAGGGACCCGTTCATCGACCTGTTGCGGGTGCTGGGCATGGCGCTCATCGTGCTCCAGCACTGGACGATCCCCGTCCTGTCCTACGAGGGCGGGCGGCTGACCACGGGCAACGCGTTGTCCACCCCGGGGGTGTGGGTGGTGACGTGGCTCAGCCAGGTCATGCCGCTGGTGTTCTTCGCCGGCGGCGCGGCCAACGCGATCAGCCGGGGGCGGTCGGCGAAGAGCGACCAGGAGTGGCTGGCCGGGCGGTTGCGGAGGCTCGCCTGGCCGTTGCTCCCCCTTGCGGCGGTCTGGATCCCGCTCCCCCACGTGCTGCTCACGCTGGGGGTGCCGGACCAGCCGCTGGAGGTGGGCGCGAAGCTGACCGGGCAGTTGTTGTGGTTCCTGGCCGTGTACCTGATCGCGGTCACGGTCACGCCGTACGCGCTGCGCCTGCACCGCCGGTACGGCGTGCTCGTCCCGGTCGTGCTGGCGGCCGGGGCGGCGCTGACCGACCTGGCGCGCTTCTCGACCGGCGTGGAGGCGGCCGGTTACCTGAACATCGTCTTCGTGTGGCTGGCGGTGCACCAGATCGGCTTCTTCTACGCCGAGGGACGGGTGCGGCTGCCCGCGCTGATGGCGGCCGGCGGGTTCGGCGCGGCGGCGCTGCTGGTGGGGTTCGGCCCCTACCCCGGCAGCATGATCGGACTGCCCGGCGCCGAGATGTCGAACATGGCCCCGCCCACGCTGGCCATCCTGGCCGTCGGCATCGGCCAGATCGGCCTGGCCACGCTGCTGCGTCCCCGGCTGGTCCGGTTGCCGCTGCGCCGGGTGCTGGACTGGGCCGGGCCGCGCATCATGACGGTCTACCTGTGGCACATGCCCGCACTGTTCGCCGTGACCGGCGTGGTCGTGGTCCTGCTCGGCGTCGAGACGCCCGAGCCGGGCAGCCTGTTCTGGTTCGCCGGGTGGCCGGTCTGGTTCGGCATGTTGTGCCTGGTCATGTCGGGGCTGGTACGGCTGTTCGCCCGGTTCGAGACGCCGCCCTCGCTGCCGTACGGGAACGCCGGTCCGCGGGCCATGCTGGTGGCCGCCGGGCTGGTCGGGGCCGGGCTGCTGACGCTGACCGTGGGCGGGTTCGCCCCGGGCGGCGGCCCGTTCCTGGCGGTGCTGGCGCTGCTCGGCGGCCTGCTGATGACCGCGCCCAAGGCCCGCGTGTAACACCGGCGACATCTGCCCCGGGCCACAATCGGAGGCCATGACGATGATTCGCGCCCTCGCCGGGGACGACGTGCCCGCCGTGACCGCCATCTACGCCCATTACGTGACCGGCGGCGTGGCCACGTTCGACGAGACGCCGCCGGGGGACGCCGAGTGGCGGGCCAAGGCGGTGGCCGTCGCGGCGGCGGGGCTGCCGTTCCTGGTGGCCGAGGCGGACGGCGTGGTCGCCGGGTACGCCTACGTCAGCCAGTACCGGCCCAAGCCCGCCTACCGCCACAGCCTGGAGGACTCGATCTACCTCGCTCCCGGGCACACCGGCCGCGGGCTCGGCCGCCTGCTGCTGGGCGAGCTGATCCGGCGTACGTCGGCGACCGAGGCGCGCTCCCTGATCGCGGTGATCGCCGACGGCGGCGACCCGGCCTCGCGGCGGCTGCACGCCGCCTTCGGCTTCGAGGAGGCGGGACGGCTGAGGAACGTGGGGTTCAAACACGGCCGCTGGATCGACACCTTGCTGATGCAACTTGACCTGAGATGAGGGTGCCGGGTTCGACCACACGGCAAACTTCGGCAGGATAGACACCGTGAGCCTTCTCGTTGACCGCCTGCCCGAGGACATCGACGCCGACCCCGACGCCATCTTCGACGCGTTCGTCGCCTGGAACGCCGAACGGGGGCTCACGCTCTATCCCGCCCAGGAGGAGGCCCTCATCGAGGTCGTCTCCGGCAGCAACCTGATCCTCGCGACGCCGACCGGCTCGGGAAAGTCGCTGGTGGCCGCCGGGGCGCACTTCGCCGCGCTGACCCGTGACGTGCGCACGTTCTACACCGCGCCGATCAAGGCGCTGGTGTCGGAGAAGTTCTTCGACCTGTGCGCCGTCTTCGGCACCGCGAACGTCGGCATGATGACCGGCGACGCCAGCGTCAACCCGGGCGCGCCGATCATCTGCTGCACCGCCGAGATCCTGGCCAACGTGGCCCTGCGCGACGGCGCGGCGGCCGACATCGGCCAGGTCGTCATGGACGAGTTCCACTTCTACGCCGAGCCCGACCGCGGGTGGGCCTGGCAGGTGCCGCTGCTGGAGCTGCCCGACGTGCAGTTCGTGCTGATGTCGGCGACGCTCGGCGACGTGTCGATGTTCGAGCGCGACCTGACCAGGCGCACCGGCCGGCCGACGTCGGTGGTCAAGCACGCCGAGCGGCCGGTGCCGCTGGTGTACTCGTACCGGATGACGCCGCTGCACGAGTCGCTGGAGGAGATGCTCACCACCGGGCAGGCCCCCGTCTACGTCGTGCACTTCACGCAGGCCGCGGCCATGGAGCGGGCCCAGGCGCTGATGTCGATCAACATGGCGACCAAGGCCGAGAAGGAGGCCATCGCCGCGATGATCGGCGGCTTCCGGTTCACCACCCGGTTCGGCCGGGCGCTGTCGCGGCTGGTCAAGCACGGCATCGGCGTCCACCACGCGGGCATGCTGCCCAAATACCGGCGGCTGGTGGAGCGGCTGGCCCAGGCCGGGCTGCTGAAGGTCATCTGCGGCACCGACACGCTCGGCGTCGGCGTCAACGTGCCGATCCGCACGGTCCTGTTCACCGCCCTGTCCAAGTACGACGGCAACAAGGTGCGCCGGCTGCGCGCCCGCGAGTTCCACCAGATCGCCGGCCGGGCCGGCCGCGCGGGCTTCGACACCATCGGCTACGTCGCCTGCCAGGCCCCCGAGCACGACATCGAGAACGCCAAGGCCCTGGCCAAGATC
Source organism: Nonomuraea spiralis (assembly GCF_014648435.1). Taxonomy (GTDB): domain Bacteria; phylum Actinomycetota; class Actinomycetes; order Streptosporangiales; family Streptosporangiaceae; genus Nonomuraea; species Nonomuraea spiralis. Next base: position 673,309 of record NZ_BMRC01000002.1, on the reverse strand, counting down.
GGCGACGATCCCAAGCGGCGGCGCGGCTACGCGCGCAAGAAGCCGCCGGAGGGGTTCGTCGGGTGGAGCGAGGAGACGTTCGAGAAGCTCCAGCAGGCCGAGCCCGAGCCGCTCAACTCGCGTTTCAAGGTGAGCAACGCGATGTTGCTGGCCGTGATCAACCGGCCGGGCGACTGCTTCCAGGCGATGAAACACCTGCTGACCGACAACCACGAAGACCGCAAGTGGCAGCGGCGGCACATCAGCCAGGCCATCGCGATCTACCGCTCGCTGCTGGCCGGCGGCATCGTCGAGCAGTTCGCCGAGCCCGACGAGCAGGGCCGCCGGGCCCGGCTGACGATCGAGCTGCAGGAGGACTTCGCGCTCAACCAGGCGCTGTCGACGTTCGCGCTGGCCGCCTTCGACCTGCTCGACCGCGAGTCGCCCTCCTACGCGCTCGACATGGTCTCCATCGTCGAGTCCATCCTCGACGACCCCCGCCAGATCCTGTCGGCCCAGCTGAAGAAGGCGCGCGGCGAGGCGGTCGCCCAGATGAAGGCCGACGGCCTCGAGTACGAAGAGCGTATGGAGGCGCTCGCCGAGGTCATGTACCCGATGCCGCTCGACGCCCTGCTGCTCGGCGCGTACGAGACCTACCGGCGCGGCCACCCGTGGGTCGGCGACTACACCGTCAGCCCGAAGTCGGTGGTGCGCGACATGTTCGAGCGGGCCATGACGTTCGGCGAGTACATCCAGTTCTACGAGCTGGCCCGCTCCGAGGGCACGGTGCTGCGCTACCTGGCCGACGCCTACCGCACGTTGTCGCGTACCGTGCCCGAGCACCTGAAGACCGAGGACCTGGTCGACCTCATCGAGTGGCTGGGCGAGCTGGTCCGGCAGGTCGACTCCTCGCTGATCGACGAGTGGGAGAAGCTCACCAACCCCGAGGAGGCGCTGGAGCGCCAGGCGCAGCTGGAGACCAAGGTGCGGCCGGTCACGGCCAACCCGCGGGCCTTCCGGGTGCTGGTGCGCAACGCCATGTTCCGGCTGGTCGAGCTGTGCGCCGTCGAGAAGGAGGACGAGCTGGAGGAGCTGGCCCCCGACGTCGACTGGGGCGCGGCGCTCGACGCCTACTACGCCGACCACGAGGAGATCTTCACCGACGCCGACGCGCGCGGGCCCGCGCTGCTGCGGATCGAGGAGGAGAGCGGCCTGTGGCGGGTACGCCAGACGATCAAGGATCCGGCCGGCGACGCCGACTGGGGCATCGACGCCCAGGTCGACCTGACCGCCTCCGACGAGGAGGGCCGGGCCGTGCTGCACGTGCTCGGGCTCAACCGGCTCTGACATGAGAACAAGCCGTGTGCCGGAACGGACTGGCAAGGGCGTTCCGGCACAGGCTTGTCGAATCATTCTCGGGTCGGGAAGTTAGGCGCTGGGTCATGACGATGTCTCAAGATCGAGACATTCAGCACTCCGCCAGTTCGCAGATCTTGGCGAGCATCGTGCCCGCGTCCTTGCGCTGCCGGCTGAAGTCGGCCTTGGCGGGTTTGCCCCACTCGCCGGCGACCGTGTAGAGGATCAGGGCGTTCGCCCGGCGGGCCACGACCGCCCGCTCGCCGCCGACCGCCGGCTTGCCGTGGTCGTAGGCCTGGCCGGTGACCAGCACGGCCTCGTCGCCGAGCGCGACCTTGGCCTGGCTGTAGCGGTAGCCCGCGGTGCCGCAGGTCCGTACGGCGGTCCGCAGCTCGCCGACCGCCTTGGCCGCGGCCTCCGGCGAGGAGTAGAGGATCACCTGCTCGGACTTCGAGTAGTCGGGCACGGCCGTGTAGACGATCGTCCTGGCCGCCGTCCGTCCGGCCAGGCCCAGCCTGGCCTTCTGGCACGGGTCCACGACGAGCTGGGCGGTCTTCTTGCCCGAGACGTTCCAGCTGTGCTCCGGGTTGGGGTCCTTCTTGGCGGCGGCCTTCTCGTAGAGCAGGAAGTTGCCCGGCACAGCGAGACTGGCGGCGACGAACAGTGCTGCGATCATGGGACAAAATGGTACGGGTGAGCGAAGAAGACCTCAGACGCGTGCTCGGGCTGCTCTACCAGGAGGACACGCTGCGCGTGTTCGCGTCCCTGGTGCTCGGCGACACCGGCGGCCTGTCCCCCAAGGCCCTCGACCGTCTGGCCAGCGGCGGCCTGGCCGAGCCCGGTGACGACGGCGAGTGGCGGGCGCGTCCGGAACGTTTCCGCGAGCTGCTGCGGCAGCGGGCCGAGCCCCCGGAGGAGCTGAGCGCCGAGGAGCGGGTGCTGCGCACGTTCCTGGTCGACGGCCGGTTGACGACCACGGTCATGCGCCGCGACAAGCGGCTGGTCGTGCTGCGCTACATCTCGCGGGTGTTCGAGCCGGGCGTGCGTTACCCGGAGAGCGACGTCAACGTGGCGCTGCGGGCCTTCCACGACGACTTCGCGGCGCTGCGGCGCTACCTGGTGGACGAGGGGATGTTGTCCAGGGAGGGCAACGTCTACTGGCGCAGCGGCGGCCCGGTCGAGGTGTGAGGCCGGTCAGGGGCGCAGGCGGGCGCGGTGGTCGCGGGGTGGGAGGCCGTACTCGCGCCTGAAGGCGCGGCTGAAGTGGAACGGGCTGACGAAGCCCGAGGCGGCGGCCACCTGGCCGACGTCCAGGTCGGTCACCTCCAGCAGGCTCGCGGCGTGCCGCACCCGTGCCCGGCGTACGGCGGCCATCGGGGTCTGGCCGGTGCCGGCCGCGAACAGGTGGGCGAACCTGGAGGGCGACAGGGCCACGGCGCGGGCCAGCGAGGCGACCGAGTGCGGCGCGCCCGGCTCGGCGGCGATGAGGTCGAGCGCGTGACGCACCCGCTCGTCGCCGCCCCCGGCCTCCCCTCCGGACCGGGCCGCCCCGGTGGAGGCCGTGGCCAGCACCAGCACCTCCTCCACCGCGCCCAGCACCAGCTCACGGGCCGGGCTCGACATCACCACCGCCGGCACGGGCGCGTTGCCGGGCGTCGGGGGGCCGGGGGTGGGGTGGCCGGGGAGCCGGCGGGCGTCCTGGAGCGCGCGTTCGAAGGCCCGGCCGACGCGCTCGCGTACCCCGGCCGGTACGTCCTCGACCAGGTGGCAGCCGGCGGCCGGCGCGTACGGGGCCAGCCAGGCCGTCCAGGCGGGACGCGGCTGGAAGTGCACCCACCAGAACCGCCACCGCCCCGCCCCCGGCGCCACCCGGTAACGCTGCGCCGCGCCCGGCCCGAGCACCGCCAGATCCCCCTCCCGTACGGCGAACGACACCCCCGCCTGCTCGACCCGCCCCTCCCCCGCCTGCGTCCACAGCAGGAGCCGGCTCGGCGACCCGTGGGGACGGCGCGTACCGTCGCACGAGCCTGGTGCCTACCGTGAAGGGCATGAGGCTGAACGACTTCCACGACCGCGGCTACGTGCTCGTCCCCGCGCTGCTGGCCCCCGAGGAGGTGGCCGAGCTGCGCGAGGAGTTCATGACCCTGCACGCCGGCGGCCCGGTCCCCGGCCATTTCACGCCCCGCCCCCAGGACCCGGACGCGCCGTACGACGTCCTGCGCGACTACCCGCGTGTCATGCACCCCCACCAGGTGAACGACGTCGCCCTGCGCTACCTGCTCGACGCCCGCTTCGCCGCGATCCTGCGCGAGCTGCTGGACGAGGAGCCGATAGCAGCCCAGAGCATGTTCTACTTCAAGCCGCCGGGCGCGCGCGGGCAGGCGTTGCACCAGGACAACTTCTATCTGCGCGTCGAACCGGGCACGTGCGTGGCGGCGTGGGTGGCGCTCGACCGCGTCGACCGCGCCAACGGCGGCCTCGAAGTGGTCCCCGGCACCCACCTGATGGACCTGTTCTGCCCCGAGGAGGCCGACCGCGACCTCTCCTTCACCCGCGAGTACGTCCCCCCGCCGCCCGGCCTGGAGCGGGTGGCCGTGGACATGGAACCCGGGGACGTGTTGTTCTTCAACGGCAGCCTGGTGCACGGATCGGAGCCCAACACCACGGCCGACCGGTTCAGGCGCAGCTTCATCTGCCACTACACCGGCCGCTCGGCCGAGCGCATCTCGGCGTACTACGAGACGCTGACCATGGACGGCGAGCGCGTGCGCCTGGACCCGGCCACCGGCGGCGGCCCCTGCGGCACCGAGGCCCCCGGCCCCCACTGACCAGCACCGGCCCCAACCGGCGCGCCCGAGTCCCGCACCGGGCCGCCCGCGCTGGCGACGCGGCGTCAGCCGCCCGACACGTCCGACTCCGCCTCGTGCGGGACCACGCAGTCCCACGGATCGTCGAGCCACCCGTCAGGCAGCTGCACCTTCTGACGTTCGCCCGACTTCCCCCGGGGCGTGTCGGTGTTCGGCGGCCAGGGCTGGTCGTGCTCCAGCTTGGCCAGCCCCTCCCGGAGCCCGTCGAGCGACTCGGCCGTGGCCAGCTCCCGCCGCAGCACGCTCCCGACCTCGAACCCCTTCAGATACCACCCGACGTGCTTGCGGAAGTCCGCGATCGCGTACCGCTCGATGTCGAAGCATTCGGTGAGGCCGGCCGCGTGGCGCTCCATCATCCCGGCCACCTCGCCGAGCGTCGGCCTGGCCCGCTCGGGGTTGCCGTTGAAGGCGTTCTCCAGGTCCCTGAACAACCACGGCCGCCCGAGGCACCCCCGCCCGACCACGACGCCGTCGCAGCCGGTGCGCGCCACCATCCGCAGCGCGTCGTCGGCGGACCAGATGTCGCCGTTGCCCAGCACCGGGATCTCCGGCACGGCCTCCTTCAGCCGCGCGATCGACTCCCAGTCGGCCACGCCGCCGTAGTGCTGCTTCGCGGTGCGCGCGTGCAGCGCGATCGCCGCGACGCCCTCCTCGGCCGCGATGCGGCCCGCGTCGAGGTAGGTCAGGTGGTCGTCGTCGATGCCCTTGCGCATCTTCATCGTCACCGGCAGCGCCCCCGCGTTCGCGACCGCCGCCTTCAGGATCCGCCGCAGCAGATTCCTCTTGTACGGCAGCGCCGACCCGCCCCCGCGCCTGGTCACTTTGGGCACCGGGCAGCCGAAGTTGAGATCGACGTGGTCGGCGAGGTCCTCCTCGGAGATCATCCTGACCGCCCGCCCGACCACGTCGGGATCGACCCCGTAGAGCTGAAGGCTCCTCGGCCGCTCGGACTCGGCGAACCTGATCATCCGCAACGTCTTGGGATTGCGCTCGACCAGCGCCCGCGTCGTGATCATCTCGCACACGAACAGCCCGGCGCCCTGTTCCCGGCACAACACCCTGAACGCCGCGTTCGTGATGCCTGCCATGGGCGCGAGCACCACGGGCGGCCACGCCTCAATCGGCCCAATCTTCACTCCGTCAGTTGTAGCGCAGCTCAGGCCGTGAGCGGTATTCGCCGATAGGCTGAGACGCCGTCCCAGGGGAGGGATCGATGCTTCTTCGCGTGCGTGTGGCGCTGCCCGATCGTCCGGGATCTCTGGCCCAGGTCACCAAGGCCCTGGGCACGGCGGGGGCCGACATCACCCAGGTCACCGTCCTCGACCGGGGCGCGGGCACGGCGATCGACGACATCACCGTCTTCTGCCCCGAGAGCACCCCCAGACAGCTGCTGGTCAAGAGCCTGGAGAGCGTCGAGGACGTACGCGTGGAAGGCGTCTGGCCCACCCGCGAGACCGCCGGCACCTACCCCGAGCTGGAGATCCTCAAGTACATCACCACGGCGGGCGACCGGGCGCTGACCACGCTCGTCGACTCCCTGCCCGTGTTGTTCAGCGCCGACTGGGCCGCCACCGCCTCCGAGCGAGGCGCGGTCTACGCGAGCTGGCGAGCCCCGCAGGGTCTGATCGTCCCCGTACCGGCCCCGCCGCGCCCGGCCGCGCTGACCCTGGAGGGCGGCGTGCACGCCATCCACGCCCCGCTGCCGCCGCTCGCGCTCACCCTCCTGCTGGCCCGGTCCGAGGGTCCGGCCTTCCACCGCATCGAGGTCCACCGGCTCACCCGGATCCTGGAGATCTTCCTGAGCCTGCCGGCCACCGAACACGGTGTCGCCCGCCAACTCCGCCGCCAGCGGTGAGCATCTGCTCCGAAAAGGCGCTAGAGTTAGGCAGGCGACAGCGCGGAAGTGGCTCAGTGGTAGAGCATCACCTTGCCAAGGTGAGGGTCGCGGGTTCGAATCCCGTCTTCCGCTCGGAATGGTTCGACTCGGTGGAGTGGCCGAGAGGCGAGGCAGCGGCCTGCAAAGCCGTCCACACGGGTTCAAATCCCGTCTCCACCTCCAAGGACGATTAGCTCAGCGGGAGAGCGCTTCCCTGACACGGAAGAGGTCACTGGTTCAATCCCAGTATCGTCCACCACATCGAAGGCCAGATCCCGGCTCACGGGGTCTGGCCTTTCGCTTGCCTTCTTCTCCTTGAGCGCCGGACGTTCACCCGTGAGCTGCGGGCCCGGCGCCTTTACATTGTAGATTTCGTTTTCGGCGGTCCCGTGGCGGGCGGAAGCGGACCGGGCGGCCCACCGCCGAGTTGCCGGAGGCGCCCTGCCCCGAGTCGCATTCCCTCCCCCCTGTGCAGCGTGCTCCTGGCCTGCGGCGGCTCCCCGCCACCCGCCTGTCGGTCTTGTACGTGGCGCACTGATGAGCTGACGGCGGCCTTGTAGTTGAAGCTTCAACTTGTTACCGTGAAACGGATGCGCATCGGTCAGAGCCCCACCCGTTCGGCTGGAAGGACTTGAGATGAGCGTCGCTCTCGTGCGCAACCCCGGCGACGGCCCGGTCTACCGCTACTACCAGGAGAAGATCGAACAGGTCGTCTCGACCGCCGAGACGGACGGAGTGGTCACCGTCTCGCGCCTGACCATGAGCCGCGCCGGCGCCCCGCCCCTGCACTCCCACAGCAGGGAGGACGAGAGCTGGATCGTCCTGTCGGGCCGCGTACGGTTCTGGGTCGGATCGACCTCGCTCGACACCTGCGACACGTACGACGCCGAAGCCGGCGCCTACGTCTACGGCCCCCGGCTGGTGCCCCACACGCTCCAGCCGATCACCTCCACCGCCGAGATCCTCGTCATCAACAACCCCGGAGCGGTCGAAGGCTACTTCCGGGCGGTCGGGGCCGCCGAAGCGCGGCACGACGCGGACAACCTCGACCTTCTGGCGGAGTACGGCGTGGCGATCCTCGACGGGCCGCCCGCGGCCTGACGTCCCCGCTCCCCCGGCCGGTGCCGCAACGGCCGGGGGAGCGTTCCGGTCATCGGCCGGGGGGCGTTCCGGTCATCGGGCCGCCTCGCGGGAAGGGCATCCCCATGGACATCGAACGTGCCCGTACCGCGCCGGCCGCCGCCTACCGCGAGTTCACCGCCACGGTGAACGGGACGGACCTGCTCAGGCCCACCAGATGCGCCGGTTGGGCCGGGGTCGACCTGCTGTTCCACGTGTTGTGCGACGTCCAGCGAGCCCTCGTCGCCCTCGCCACCCCCGTGGACGGCCCGCCCGACGTGGACCACGTCACCTACTGGAGCTCCGTCAAACCCGGCCCGGACGGCCCGGACGGCCCGGACGGCCCGGACGCGCACGCCTGGTGGGTGCGCAGGTCGGCCTCCGCCTTCACGCGGCCCTCCGGCGTCCTGCGGGTGTGGGAGGACACCGCGCCCGCGGCGGTGCGGGCGGCGTACGCGGCCGATCCGGCGGGGTTCGTCGCGACGCAGGGCCACGTGCTCGCCGTACCCGACTTCCTGGCCACCCTCGCCACCGAGGCCGCCGTCCACCACCTAGACCTCCGCTCCGAACGCCCACCGGCCCGGGAGGCGCTGGAACTGGCGGGCACGACCCTCGACGGCCTCCTCGGCACACCCCGCCCGCCCCGCCTGGACCTCCCGGCCTACGTCCTCGAAGCCACCGGCCGCATCCCCCCGTCCGACCCCCGCTTCCCCCTCCTGACCTGACGCGGGTATGTCGTGGCGAGCAGGTGGCGGCCGTAGGATCGGGCGGCCCAGCCGGCCGCCGCGCCGACGGCGATCCCGGCGATGACGTCGCCCGGGTAGTGCGCGCCCACGTACACGCGGGAGGCGGCCACCCCGGCGGCGAGGAGTGTGACCGGGGCGGCGACCGGGAGCGGCGCGTCCCTGGCGACCGCCACGGCGAAGGCGACCGCGGAGGCGCTGTGCCCCGAGGGCAGCGAGGAGGACGTCGGCACCCGGCGGCGCCGGATCACCGGGATGAGGTCGGTCAGCGGGCGCGGCCTGCGGAACGCCTGCTTGGCGACCATGCTGGTCAGCGGGCTGGCCAGCGAGATCGCCAGCAGCCCGCGCAGTCCGGCCCGCTGCAGCCGCGGCCGGCCCGTCATCATCAGGACGCCCGCGACCAGCCCCCACAGGACCGAGTTGTCGGCGGCCGACGACAGGTGCGGCAGCAGGGCGTCGAGCAGCGGCAGGTCGGCGCGGGCGATCCGGTCGAAGACCTGTTTGTCCCAGGCGTCGAAACGTTTGAGCAGCAACATCTAGCCGATCGCCTCCTCGATGTGCCCCGCCTCTGCCCGCCGGCGACGCCGGTCATGCTCAGGACGGCCTGGCGCCGGTGCTCTCCCTGACCACGAGCTCGGGCTCGACCAGCCGGCGCGGCTCGGGCTCGTGGCCGGCCATGAAGTCGAGCAGCAGGTGGAAGGCGTGCCTGCCGACCTCGCCGAAGTCCTGCCGCACGGTGGTCAGCGGCGGCCAGAAGTAGGCCGACTCGGGGATGTCGTCGAAGCCGGCCACGCTGACGTCCTCGGGGACGCGCCTGCCGGCCTCGCGCAGCGCGCGCAGCACGCCGAGCGCCATCTGGTCGTTGGCCACGAACACGGCCGTGACGTCGGGGTTGTCGCCCAGCCGGCGGCCGAGCCGGTAGCCCGAGCGGGCGCTCCAGTCGCCGCGCAGCACCTCGGGCACCTCCCGGCCGGCGGCCTCCAGCACACCGCGCCAGCCCTCGATGCGGCCGTTGGCGTCGAGCCAGTCGGCCGGGCCCGCGACGTGCCAGACCGTCTCGTGGCCGAGGCTGAGCAGGTGACGGGTGACCCGCCTGGCCCCCGCCTGCTGGTCGACCTTGGCCACCGGTACGGGGATGTCGTCGCCGGCGTCGACGGCCACCACCGGCATCTCCGGCGGCAGGTGGCGCAGGCCGTCGGCGGCCGACTCGTGCGGCGCGACGATGATCACGCCGTCGACCGCCTGGGCGCGCAGCCGCTGGATGCCTTCCTCCATCGACCGGCGGCTGAGCGAGGGCAGGCTGGCGATGCTGACGTTGAAGCCGGCCCGCCTGGCCGCCTGCTCGATGTAGTAGAGCGTGGAGGCCGGGCCGTAGAGGGTGGTGTCGATGCTGACCACGCCGAGCACGCCGGACCTGCCGGTGACGAGCTGGCGGGCGGCCTGGTTGGGCCGGTAGTCGAGCTCGCGCACCGCGGCCATGACACGCGCTCTGGTCTCCGCGCGGACCCGGTCGGGCGCGTTGAGCACACGCGAGACCGTCATGGCCGAGACGCCGGCGCGTACGGCCACGTCCATGAGCACCGCCGGCCTGTCGCCCTTCGCTTTCACCTCGGCTCACCTCCCTGTCAGCGGTAACGCTAACAGGCGTACGGGGAGATCGTGCGACGGCGAGGAGCGGCCGGAACGACCCGCCGGGAACGGCGGAGCGCTGGTCGGGGGCATGACGTTGCCAGGTAACTGCCAGGAACGCTAGGTAATGTCCCTCGCCATGAACTGGCAGCGGCACGTCAACAAGGCGCTGGTCAGGTTCACCGGATTCCAGATCGAACGGGCCGAGGGCCAGCCCTCTCCCCCGCCCGCTCCCGAGATCAGACCGCCCGCGGATCCGCTAACCGACCGGCTGCTCGAATCCCCCGTCTTCCTCCTGTCGCCGGTACGGTCCGGCTCCACGCTCCTGCGCGCGATCCTGAACGCCCACCCCGACCTGCACGCCCCGCACGAGCTGCACGTACGGCGGCTGCGGGTGCAGTTCGACACGGCGCTGGCGGCCAAGGCCATGGACGCGCTCGGGCACAACCAGGCCGACCTGGAACACCTGCTGTGGGACCGGGTGCTCCACCGGGAGCTGGTACGCAGCGGCAAGCGGTACATCGTGGACAAGACCCCCGCCAACGCCTTCGCCCACCAGCGCATCGCCACCTGCTGGCCGGACGCCCGGTTCGTCTTCCTGCTGCGCCACCCCGCCTCCATCGCCACCTCCTGGCACGAGGCCAGCCCCGACCGGCGTACCCCGGAGGAGGCCGCGCTCGACGCCCTGCGGTACATGAAGGCCGTGCAGAAGGCCAGGTCCGCGCTGCCCGGACTGACCGTCAGGTACGAGGAGCTGAGCGCCGAGCCCGAGCGCGTCACCCGCGAGATCTGCGCGTACCTGCGCCTGGACTGGGAACCCCGGATGCTCTCCTACGGCGAGCAGCGGGTGCTGGAGAAGGGGCTCGGCGACTGGCGGGACAAGATCAGGACGGGCACCGTCCAGCCGGCCCGCGAGCTGCCCGCCCCCGAGCAGATCCCCGACCCCCTCAAGCCCATCTCCCGGACCTGGGGGTATCTGACGTGAAGATCCGCTACCTGATGCTGCACGCGTACGGGATGGGCGGGACGATCCGCACGGTGGTCAACCAGGCGAACGCGATGGCCGCGGCCGGGCACGACGTCGAGCTGGTCAGCCTGGTACGGCGGCGGGACGCGCCGCAGTTCGCGATCGACCCGCGGATCACCCTCACGACGCTGGTGGACCAGCGCGAGGGCCGGCGCCCCGACTCCATCGGCCGCAGGGCGTGGCGGCGGGTACGCGGGAAGATCGTGCCGAGGGGCGAGTTCGCGGCCGACTACTTCACCGAGCGGGTCGAACGGGCCGCGATGGACTACGTCTCCGGCCTGAGCGGCGGCATCCTGGTGACGACCAGGCCCGCGCTGAACCTGATCTCCGCCCGCCGCACCCCCGCGGACGTGGTCAAGGTGGCCCAGGAGCACATGAACCTGTCCGCCTACCCCGACACGATCCGGCGGGAGATCGCCCGCCACTACGGCGGGTTCGCCGCGGTGACCGTGCTGACCAGGACCAACAAGCTCGAATACCAGCGCCTGCTGCCTAACACGCCGGTCGTGGTGATCCCGAACGCCGTCCACCGGGTGGACCAGGAGCGGTCCCGGCAGGCCGAGCCCGTCGTGGTGGCGGCCGGGCGGCTGGTGCCGCAGAAGGGGTTCGACCTGCTCATCGAGGCGTTCGCGCAGGTCGTACGGGTGCATCCGGAGTGGCGGCTGCGGGTCTTCGGCACGGGGCCGCGCCGGAGCCAGCTCACCGGGCTGGTCGCGCAGCACGGGCTGACCGAGCACGTGACGCTGCCCGGCCGTACCGAGCGGCTGGAGCGGGAGCTGGCCCAGGCGTCGGTGTACGCGCTCAGCTCCCGGTTCGAGGGCCTGCCCATGGTCATGATCGAGGCCATGACGCACGCGCTGCCCGTGGTGGCCTTCGACTGCCCGACCGGCCCGCGTGACGTGCTGACCGACGGCGTGGACGGCGTGCTGGTGCCGCCCAGGGACGTGGACGGGCTGGCCGAGGCGCTGATCCGGGTGATCGGCGACCGGAAGCTGCGGGTGCGGATGGGCGAGGCGGCGGCGGCTACGTCGCGGGCGTACGGGCCGGATCTGGTGATGCCGATGTGGGAGGACCTGTTCGCCGAGCTGGCACACGGGGAGCGGGTGGCGGACAACTTCTGGACCGGTCGCTGAGCGGGTGGCGGACAGCCTCTCGACGGGCCGCTGACCGGGTGGTGGACGACTTCCGAACGGGCCGCTGAGCGGTCCGGCCGGGAAAGATCTACCTCGCGGATACCCCGGCGGCGTCGGCGTTCTTAACGATTAGGTCACGAAATTTCGCCCATTTCGTTACAAGCACCCCAAAACGGACGGCAGCCTGGGATGCATGCGTAACCGGAAAGCTCGACTGACCGCGTTCGCAGGCGCCGTCGCCCTGGTCACAGGGCTGGGCGTGCCCGCGTACGCACAGGCCGCCGTGGCCCCGGCCCCCGCCGTGGTGGCCGACGCCGGCGCCCCCGCCGTGTACGGCCGCGCCGCCTACCTGATGGACGCCGCGTCCGGCGCCGCCCTGTACGGCAAGGACGCCACGACCCGCATGCCGATCGCCAGCCTGACCAAGACGATGACCGCGTACGTCGTGCTGGACTCCGCCAAGCCCACGGACATGGTGGAGATCACCGCGCAGGACGCCCGATACGCCGAGGACGGCGGCGGCACCACCGCCGACCTGCGGCCCGGCGACCGGCTCCCGGTCAGCGAGCTGCTGTACGCGCTCATGCTGCCCTCGGGCGCCGACGCCGCCCACGCGCTGGCCCGTACGTACGGGCCCGGTGTGCCCGGCTTCGTCGCCAAGATGAACGCCACCGCCCGCTCGCTCGGCATGAACGACACCCACTACGTCAACGCCGACGGCCTGCCCACCCCGGCGGGCGACGGCTGGTCCACGGCCCGCGACCAGGCCGTACTGGGCGCCAAGGCCCTTCAGGTGCCGCTGATCGAGCAGGTGGCCGGCACCCGCTACCACACGGTGGCCGCGACCGGCGAGCACGGCTCGTACGGCTGGCGCAACACCAACCGCCTGCTCAGCGAGCCGGGCGCGATCGGCCTGAAGACCGGGTTCACCCGGGCGGCCGGATACAGCCTGGCGTTCGCCGGCGAGCAGGAGGGACACCGGCTCGTGGGCGTCATCCTGGGCGAGTCGGTCTCCAGCCGCCGCTTCTCCACGGCCGAGTCCCTCCTCACCTGGGGCGCCGCCCGCACGACCCCCTGAGCCCGCGCCGCCCGTACCCCCGCCTGGGTGCCGCGCCTCCCCCCAGCCTCGCGCCGCCGCGGCCCTCACCCCCGCCCGAGGGCCGCGGCGTGCAGGGTCCGCGCGCTCATGGACGCTTGTGATCTGTTGGGTTAGTTTGCCCGACATGAACGTTCGCATCGCGATGAGCGTGATGTCCGCGGCGCTCGTGCTCGCCGCCCCCCTCCCCGCCCGCGCGGGCACCCCCGGGCTCGGCTGGGACCTCAAGGAGACCGGCGTGACCGCCCGCTTCCGCGGCCTCGCGCCCGTGAGCAGGGACGTCGTGTGGGCCGCCGGCACCGGCGGCACCGTCCTGCGCACCGTGAACGGCGGCCGGACCTGGCAGAACGTCTCCCCGCCCGGCACCGAGGCCCTCCAGTTCCGCGACGTGGAGGCGTTCGACGCGCGCCGCGCCCTCGTCCTGTCGATCGGCCAGGGCACGGACGGCCGCGTCTACCGCACCGAGGACGGCGGCCGCACCTGGACCGAGACCTTCAGGAACGACGAACCGGCCGCGTTCTACGACTGCATGGCCTTCTTCGACCAGCGGCACGGCCTGGCCATGAGCGACCCGGTGGACGGCAGGTTCCGCGTCCTGGCCACCGACGACGGCGGGCGGAGCTGGCGGGTGCGGCCCTCCGGCGGCATGCCGGACGCGCTGCCCGGCGAGGCGGGGTTCGCGGCCAGCGGGCAGTGCCTGGTGACCTCGGGCGGGCGCGACGCCTGGATCGCCACCGGCGGGGCCGAGCGGTCGCGGGTGTTCCACTCCGCCGACCGCGGACTCACATGGACCGTCGCCGAGACCCCCGTGCCGGCCGCCGACCCGGCCAAGGGCGTCTTCGCGCTGGCCTTCCGCGACCGGCACCGCGGGATCGCGGTCGGCGGCGACTACCAGGCCGGCAACCCCTCGCCCGACGCCGGCGCGGTCACCAGGGACGGCGGCGCCACCTGGCAGGCCGCCGCGACCCCGCCGCCGGCGTACCGGTCGGGGGTGACGTGGCTGCCGCACCTGCCGTTCGCGGCCGTGGCCGTCGGGCCCACGGGCAGCGACGTGACCTACTCGGCGGGGGCCCGCTGGGAGACGTTCGACGGCGGGTCGTTCGACACGGTCTCGTGCGCCCCGGACCTGTCCTGCTGGGCGTCGGGCGAGCAGGGCCGCATCGCCCGCCTCCGCCTGCGCTGACCGGACGGCGGACCTCAGGACCCTCGGGGCCGCAGGGCCGCAGGGGCCCTGAGGTCAGCGCACGCCGCGGGGCCGGAACTGCACGCTGATGCGCGGCCCCGCCGGCCGGGCGGTCTTCGGGATCGCGTGCTCCCATGTGCGCTGGCAACTTCCGCCCATCACGATCAGGTCGCCGTGGCCGAGGTCGCGGCGGATCGAGGGGCCGCCGCCGCGCGGACGCAGCAGGAGCGGGCGCGGGCTGCCCACCGAGACGATCGCGACCATGGTGTCCTCGGTGCCGCCGCGGCCGATCGTGTCGCCGTGCCAGGCCACGCTGTCGCGGCCGTCGCGGTAGAAGCACAGGCCCGCCGTGCGGAAGGACTCGCCCAGCTCCTCGCCGTAATGCTCGTCGAGCGCGGCCCTGGCCTCGTCGAGGACCGGGTCGGGCAGGGTCTCCCCCTCGTCGTAGAACTTCAGCAGGCGCGGGACCTCGACGACCCGGTCGTACATGCGGCGCCGCTCCGCGCGCCAGGGCACCGTCTCGGCCAGCCGCCCGAACAGGGTGTCGGCCCCGGTCAGCCAGCCCGGCCGCAGGTCGATCCAGGCGCCGTCGCCGAGATGGGTGCGCCGGACCGTGGCGCCGAGCCGCCCGAGGCCCAGCTCCTCGTCGAGACCCAGCAGAGATGCTTGGAACGCGGCTTTCATGGCAGCGATACTACGCCATCGTTCAAACACGTTTTCGATTGGGCCTGCGGCGCGACACGAAGACGCCCGGCCTGTACGGCACGCAGCCCGTACAGGCCGGGCGTATCGCCCAGGACGGACCCGCGGCCCGCCCAGGACGATCACCGGAGCTCCTTCCCGCCCACACGCCCCTCTAACACAGGGATCATGTAACGTCTCGCTCGTGTTGACACGTTACATGGCCGGGGTGGTCGCGGCCCGTACCGGCGACGAGATGTCCGGGCCCGCCCTCCTGGTCGCCGGGCTCGCCGCCACCGGGTCCCCGCTGCTGGGGGCGTCGCTGCTGGCCGGGCTGACCGTCTCGGCGGCCGTCGGCGGGCCGCTGCTCGGGGTGCTGCTGGACCGCGCGCGCCGCCCCGGCCGGTTGCTCGCGGGGTGCCTGCTCGGGTACGCGGGCGGCCTGCTGCTGGTGGCGTACGGGGTGGGCCGGGCGCCCGGGGCGGTCCTGGTGGCGCTGGCCGCGGTGACCGGGCTGGCCGGACCCGCGCTGACCGGCGGCTGGACGGGACAGCTCCCCCTGGTGTCGGGCCCGGACGCGCGGCGGCTGACCAGGGCCACCACCCTCGACGCGATGAGCTACAACGTGGCCGGGCTGGCCGGTCCGGCGGCGGTGGGCGTGGTGGCGGCCGTCGGCGGGGGGACGGCGGCCGTGCCGGTCTCCGTGGCCCTGCTCCTGATCGCCCTCCCCGCGGCCTGGACCCTGCCCGCCCACGACGTGCCCGCCACCGCCGCCGCGCCGCCGCCCGTGCTGGACGGTGTCCGGGTGGTGCTGCGGAACCGGGTGTTGCGGCGGGCGACCGCCGGGTCGATGGTCTCGTGCGCGGGGGCGGGCATGTTCGTGGTGTCGGCGCCGATGCTCGGGCTGGAGCTCGCCGGGGACAGCGGGCGCGGCACACTGCTGCTGGCCGTCACGGCGGCGGCCGGGCTGGCCGCGAACGGCCTCCTGGCCTGGCGCGGCGGCCCCCGGCGGTGGGACACGACCCTGGTACGGTCCACGGCGCTGATCGGCCTGGGCATGGCGGCGGCGGCCGGGGCGGGGGCGTTCGCCGGGGCGTACTGGATGGCCGTGGTCGCGGCGGCGATGGTGGGGGCGGGCGAGGGGCCGCAACTGACGGCGCTGTTCGCCGTACGGCAGCGCGAGGCGCCCGCCGGGCTGCGGAGCCAGGTGTTCACGACCGGGGCCAGCCTCAAGATCACGTCCTTCGCCGCCGGGTCGGCGCTGGCCGGGCCACTGAGCGCCCATGCGGCGGGCGCCGCGCTGCTGGCCGGCGCGGCGCTCCAGGCCGTGGCCGTCGCCGTGTTCTTCCACCGTGCCGGCCGATGAACGTGGCGACCGGTGAACGCGGCGGCCGACGACCATGGCGGCCGATGAACGCGGCGGGTCAGCGGGGGGTGCGGGAGCGGTGGGCGGCGACGCGCTCGCGGGTGGCGCAGCGGGCGCTGCAGTAGCGGCGCGGGCTGCCCCCGCCCAGGTCGAGGTACGGCCGCCCGCACCCCGCCGACGCGCACAACCCGCCCGGCACGCGCTGGTGGTCGGCGACCAGCACGGCCAGGGCCATCGCCGAGGAGGCCAGGAACCACTCGCCCCACGAGGCGTCGTCGCCGCTGTCGACGTGCAGGTGCCAGGACGTCGTGCCCCGGTGACTGGTCAGTCTGGGCGGCCGGGCCGCTTCGGACAGCAGCCCGTTGAGCAGGCCCGCCGCCGCCCCGGCGTCGCCGGCGCCCAGCACGTCGCGCAGCCGGGCCGCCGCCGCCCGCATCGCGGCCACGTCGGAGTCGTCGAGGCCCAGGTCGCCGTGTTCGCCGTGGCGGCGCAGGACCTCCGTCACCGAGGAGACCGTCGGCTGTTCGTGCAGCAGCGCCACGCACAGCTCGACGGCCCTGACGGCCATCGCCCTGGTCGAGTGAACCTCCACGACGGCAAGCGTATCCACGACGGGGCTCCCCCGGCCCCGCCGTGGACGCGACCCGGTCAGCCGCCGCAGGCGGCGAAGACGAAGGTGTCCTTGAGCAGGGTGTACCGGTCCCTGATCCGGACGGCGCCCGTTTCGGTGTCGATCTGGACGATGGTCATCCTGGACGACCCGGACACGAGATGCAGTGTCACCTGCGTGTCGCCGGTCCAGTCGATCATGCTGAGCTCGCCGGCCGGGAGCTTGATCTTCTTGCGGCCGGTGACCTCGTCCGTGGCGAGGTCGTAGGTGAGCAGCTCGGTCCTGCTCCCGCGGACGACGACGGCCACGGTGTGCGCGTCGGCGGCCAGCGCCTGCGGGCCGTTGGCGGCCACGACCTGCGGCGGCGTGGCCCGTGCGAGCTGCTCGCCGGTGTCGTCGCGGGAGACCAGGTCGATGACGGAGTCGTCGGACTCGATCGTGGACAGCACCTCGTCGCCGTCGCCGCTGAGGCCCACGACGGTCTCGTCCGCGGGCACGGTGCCGCGCAGGGCGCCGGTGGTGGTGTCGAAGATCCTGGTCCGGGCGGGCTTGTCGCTCTGGATGGCGACGGCCAGCCGGGCGCCGTCGTCCGAGAGGCGCAGGGTCACCTCGTACTGGGCGACGCGTGGCAGCGCGTCCTTGGGCAGCAGCCGTACGCCGCCGTCGAGGGTGCGCACGGCCAGCCGCCCGGCCCTGGTGAAGTACGCCACGCGCTGCCCGTCGCCGCTGACCGCGATCGGCGCGGGCGAGGTGAGGCTCGACCGGCCCTTGGCGTCGAGCGCGACGACCTGCGCGTCGGGCAGCGTCCGGCGGCCGCCGTCGTGCATGACCAGCCGCCACTGGCCGCACGGCCTGAGCGCGCCGTCCTTGTCCGGGCAGCCCTTGACGGAGGCGTACCGGATGCTGTCGTGGCCGTGGTGCGGCGCGGCCTGGGCGGCGGCGGGCACGGCGGTGAGGGTGAGCAGGGCTGCGGTCAGCAGAGGAACGATTCTCACGGTGGTCACTCCCCCGGGAACACGATGGTGTGGTGGCCGGCCCCCGCCTTGTACGTGTCCGTACGGCGGGCCTGGCCCGAAGAGGGGTCGACGGTGAGCACCCGTACCACCGGCGACTTCGTGGAGTCACTGTCATAGGCGTAGGCGAGCAGGCGCCCGTCAGGGGTCCAGCGCGCGTGGGAGGGCGGGGTCCGGCTGGTGAGCGGGAGGTCCACGCCGTCGGAGAGCCGCCCGGTCTCCAGGTCGTACGTGCGCAGCCGGGGCGGCCTGCGGTCCTGGTTGCCGTAGCTGAACGCGGCCACGGTGTGCCCGTCGGGGGACAGCGCCACGGTGTAGGCGTTGGCCACGAACTGGGGGGCCGACGCCTTCACCGTACGGCCGTCGAGGGCGTAGGCGTAGAGCCATTTGGTGCCGTCGCTCAGGCCGCGGGTGGTGAGGACCTCGTCCCCGTCGCCGCTGAAGCCCGCCGGGTCGCCCTTGACCGTCAGGCGGGCGATCCGGCCGGTGGCCAGGGTGAGCACGTCGGCGTGGCCCCGGCGGCCGACGAGGACCCGGTCGCCCGCCGCCGACAGGTGGAGGGTGGTGTCCTCGCCGCCGGCCGGCAGGGACGTGGGCAGTCGCCTGACCGGGCCGCCGGCCGCGGCCCGTACGACGAGGCGGTGGTCGCGGGCCCGCTGGTAGGCGATCGTGCGGCCGTCGCCGCTGAGGGCGAACAGGCCGGTCGCGCGGCCCTTGGCACGGGCGGCGGTGTCGCCAACGGTGATCGTGCGGCCGTCCCGCATGATCAGGCGCCAGGGACCGCACGGGGAGGTCCCGTCGTCGCAGGAGGAGACCCAGGCGGCGCGGGCCTGCGGCGGCCCGGTGGACGCGGGGGCGGCGGCGGCCGGGAGCGCCGGCCCGCCGATGACCGCCGGCGCGAGGAGCGCCGCGGCCACTGAGGATTGCCTCATGAGTGGTGATCCTTTCGCTCACCTGGTTAGACCCATGGGCACGGTGGCGAGTTGGTCACATGTGGGCCACGCTTCAGGGCAGCGGACGGCGCCCCGGGAAACCCAGATCCGTGCGGTGATACCAGGCGAGCTCGGGCTCCCCCTCGATCCAGCACAGCCGCACCGAGACGCCGTCGAGCTGGGCGGGGAAGTCGATCAGCAGCGGCGCGATGCCCTTGACCTCGATGCCCTGATCGCCCCACCGGCTCAGGGTCTCCTGGATGCGGGCCTCGATCGCCTTGATCTCGGGCAGCCCGCCGAGCCGCGACCCGCCGGCGGCCTCGCGGTCGAAGGCGATCTCGGCCAGGTCGGCGCGGCCCGCGACGATCTCCCGCGCCTCGGCGATGATGCCGGGCAGCAGTGCGCGCGCCTCGTCGAGGGTGAAGATCCGGTCCATGCGGAAACGCTACCCGTTCGGCTGGTAGGCGTGGATGAGAAGCCGCTCGGCCTCGTCGAAGTAGTCGTCGAGATACGCCGCCGCCTCCTCGGCGCGGCCGGCCGCCAGCAGGCCGAGCAGCGCCCGGTTGCGGTCGAGGAACGGCTCGTGGAAGGCGCGCGGGTTCTTCATCACGTGGAAGACCAGGCGCAGCTCGGCCAGCAGTTGCCGCATGGTCTCGTCGAGGCGTGGGCTGCCGTGCAGGCTGACCAGGGCCTGGTGGTAGCGGATGTTGGCGGTGCCGACGCCCTGCCAGTCGTCCAGGGCGGCGGCCCGCTCGGCGTCGCGCACGGCCTCCTCGATGAGCGCGAGCGCCCGCGGCGACGCCTCGCGCCGGACCGCGGCCCCTTCGAGGACCCGCCGCATCGTGTAGAGGTCGGAGACGTCCTCCACGGACGGCAGCCGGACGAAGACGCCCCTGTTGAGCCGGTGGTCGAGCAGGCGTTCGTGGCCGAGCAGGCGGAACGCCTCGCGCAGCGTGTTGCGCGAGACCCCGAGGCCCTCGGAGATGGCCTCCTCCGACAGCCGCTCACCCGGAGGGAAGGCACCCTCGATGATGTTGTCGCGGAGGATGTCGGCCACGCGCTCGGCCGTGCTGCTGCGGCTCAGTCTCGATCGGTGCCGGGCAAGGTCCGCGACCACGTCTTCCACGTTCGACAGCGAATCATGGAGCAAACCTCTTGTCGAATTGTTCAACAATCCTTACGTTGAATCTATCCCCTCGACAATCTGGGAGCATCCGATGTCAAGCTCCGCACAACAGACCCGCCGGGTGATCCTCGCCAGCCTCATCGGCACGTCCCTGGAGTGGTACGACTTCTTCCTCTACACCACGGCCGCGACGCTGGTCTTCGGCAAGCTGTTCTTCCCGACGCTCGACCCGCTCAACGCGACGCTGGCGGCCCTGACCACCAACGCCGTCGCGTTCGTCGCCCGGCCGCTCGGCGGGGTGGTGTTCGGCCACTTCGGCGACCGGGCGGGCCGCAAGACCGTGCTGGTGGTGACGCTGCTGGTGATGGGCGTCTCGACGTTCCTCATCGGCGTGCTCCCCGGCTACGCGAGCGTGGGGGTGGCCGCGCCGATCCTGCTGGCCGTGCTCCGCTTCGTCCAGGGCCTCGGGCTCGGGGGCGAGTGGGGCGGCGCGGTGATCATGTCGCTGGAGCACGGCGACAGCAGGCGGCGCGGCTTCAACGCGAGCTGGCCGCAGGTCGGCGTGCCCGCCGGATACGTGCTGGCCACCGGCCTGCTCGCGATCCTGTCCTTCACCCTGTCGGACGCGGCGTTCCAGTCGTGGGGGTGGCGGGTGCCGTTCCTGCTGTCGGGCGTGCTGGTGTTCGTGGGCCTGTGGGTACGGCTGCGGATCACCGAGTCGCCGCTGTTCTCCCAGGTCGAGCAGCACGGCGGCACGGCCAGGATGCCGCTGGTCGAGGTGCTGCGCACGCATCCGCGCGCCCTGCTGTCGGCCTTCACCGCGCGGATCGGGGTGGACGTGGCGTTCTACACCTTCACCGCGTACATCATCGTCTACCTCACCGGGCCGCTGAAGCTGGAGCGGTCGGTGGCGCTGAACGCGGTGCTCATCGGCTCGGCGCTGCAACTCGCGCTGATCCCTCTGTTCGGCGCACTGTCGGACCGGCTGGGCCGAAGGCCGGTCTACCTCGCGGGCGTACTGGGCGCGGCCGTGTGGGTGTTCGCGTTCTTCCCGCTGCTGGACACGCGGTCGTTCCCGCTGATCGTGCTGGCGGCCGTGGTCGCGCTGGTGACCCACGCCGCCATGTACGGCCCCCAGGCGGCCTTCATCGCCGAGCTGTTCAGCACCCGCCTGCGCTACAGCGGCGCCTCCATGGGCTACCAGGTCGCCGGGATCGTCGGCGGCGCGCTGGCCCCGATCATCGCGCTCAAGCTCTTCGACCTGTACGGCACCACTCTCGCCGTGTCCCTGTACGTGGTTGTCGCGCTGGCCGTCACCGCCGTAGGTTTGGCCATCGCCCCGGAAACCCGCGACCTGGACGTCGCCGCCGGCGAGAGCGGCACCCCCAGGAGGCTGCCCGGCCAGGTGGGCCCCTTCGCCTGAGGCGGGCGGAGGGCGGGATCGCCGCGAATGCGTGGGCGGCGGCTGCCACCGCCGCCCACGGGGGCCGTACAGGCGGTCCGGTCAGGCCACGGTCTCGGGGGCGGCCACCGTCCGGCGCCTGCGCCAGTCGCCCTTGAACGCCGCCATCGAGGCCAGGAACACGACCTGGCCGGCGAGCGCCACGCCGAGCCAGGTGCCCCAGCCGCCGGCGTCCACCACCATGGGCGAGACGACCAGGAGCACCACGATCATCACGCGGACGACCATGCCCCAGATGCCGAGTGCCGAGCCCTGCAGGCGGGACTCGACGTCCTCGGCGTTCTCGGAGAAGTTGGCCATCCACGGCACGTACGCGATGCCCATGAACAGGAACAGCAGCGCGTACACGGCGGTGACGTGGCCCGGCGCGACGCCCGGCCCGACCATGCTGATGAAGTAGGCCAGGGCGAGCACGGTCAGCACGGTGCCCACGGCCGTGAACGGCTTGCGCAGCCGCAGCCGGTCCGACATCCGTCCCACGACGACCACGGCCACCGCGTTGAGCACGATGCCGAGCGCCACGACCCGGTTGGCGGCGGCCGGCTCCAGGCCGAACGCCTCCACCAGGATGGTCTGCCCGAAGATCGCGAACGTCCAGTAGAGCACCTGCCAGCCGGTGTTGCCGAGGACGTGGGCCCACAGGTGGGGATGCCTGAACAGCTCGCGCACCCGGCCCGCGTCGACCTTCTCCTCGGCGGCGACGGCCTCCTCGGCGTCGAGGACCTGGGCCCGCAGCGCCGCGGACGGCTCGGCGATCTTCCAGACGATGACCGCGCACATGGCCAGCGAGACGACGCCCATGATGATCGCCTGCGACTGCCAGGCGTTGTCGAACAGCGGCAGCGTGAACCCGGCGATGAACGAGGCCAGGAAGGACGCCCCCACCGGCCCCCACGTCCAGAACGCGAACGCCTGGGCGCGGCCGAGACGCGGGGAGAAGTCGCGTACGAGCGAGGCGGTGATGGTGATCCCGGCGCCCTCGATGAACAACATCAGGCAGCGCACCCAGAACAGGCCCGCCACGGTGTCCACGGTGGCGAGCAGGAAGTTGCAGGCCGCGGTGACGGTGAGCGTGGGCACCAGGAGCGTGACCCGTCCCCACCGGTCGGACAGGATGCCGCCGACGCCGGCCGACAGGCCGCCGATCAGGACCGATCCCGCGGCGAGAAGGCCGTAGACCGTGAGCGACATGCCCAGGTCCTTCATCAGCAGCGGCAGGATCGTGGCGAGCGTGGTCTCGAAGTTGGCCACCAGGCTCGCCAGCACGGCTATCGCCAGCAGGAAGATCCGCCGGCGACCGACCGGGTAGACGCTCAGCTCGCGGACATAGAACGGCTTCATTCCCATCCTCCGGGGACGGTGTGTGACGGTCGCTCTAGAACGCGTTTCTAGTTGCCTCAGAGTTTCCCTTTTCAGGATGTTCGTCAACGGCGACAGCGGTCACGATGTGATCTCGATCACAGCCCTTCCCTGTTGTGACGGATTCGCTCCCGATTCACAGAACAACCTCCCCCGAATAGGCATAAAATGCGCGCCTGTGAGCCTGCCTGTACGTGAACGTTCCCCCCGGCCCGGCGGCGGCCGGCACCGCCGCCCCGTGCCCACGTCCCTGCCGCCGGACGCGCCCATGCTCGTGCTGGCCACCCCCGGCGGCACCGGCGGCGTGGCCGAAGAGATCACGGCCGTGGTCCGGGTCGACAACCCGCAGATCGAGGTGCGGCTGACCAGCGTCGCCGACCTGGCAGACTCGCTGCCCGCGGACCGCGAAGCCGTCGTGGTGCCCCTGCTCACCTGGGACGACCCGGTCGTCATGGCCGAGATCGGCAAGGCCATCGCGGCCGGCGGCTCCGGCGCGGTCGCCACCGAGGCGCTCGGCCCCCACCCCCTGCTCGCCGAGGCCCTGCACATCAGGCTGGCCGAGCGCGGCCTGGCCAGGGCCGACCGGGTGCGCCTGCTCAACGTCTCCAGCCCGGTCGACGCCGTCATCCTCGGCACGGTGGGCGGCGAGCGGGCGGTGCACGCCGTGCAGGCCACCGCCGTGCTGCTGGCCTCCAGGCTCACGCTGCCGGTCGTCGCCGCCTCGCTCGACAGCGAGCCCGGCGTGGACGTCGCCGCCCAGCGCCTGCGTGCCGCCGGGGCCGAGCGGCTGGCCATCGCGCCGTGCATGATCGGCCACGAGGCGCCCGTAGAGATCGTCGAGCGCGCCGCCGCCGCCGTCGGCGCCGGTCACGCCGACCCGCTCGGCGCCCACAGCGCCGTCGCCGAACTCGTCGCGCGGGCCTACGGCAGCCAACTGGCGACGTGACGCCCTTGTAGAGATCACCGCCGCCGCGTTACCTTCTGCGCATGCGGCGCGTGTCGGTCACCGGTGAGCGAATCGGCCTCCGCGACGTCACGCGGGCCGACGTCGAGGCGTTGCACACCATCTACGGCGATCCCGAGGCCACGCAGCACATGCCGTTCGCGCCGCGCAGCGTGGCGGAGGTGTGCGGCCTGGTCGACCAGGCCATGGAGGCGGCCGCCGCCGAGCCGCGCCGCCTCTACGCGCTGGCCGTCGTGGACGCCGACCGGCGGCACGTGATCGGCGTGGCCCGCCTGCGCGTCGACCCCGACCTGCCCCACAGCGCCGAGATCGGCTTCGGCCTCCATCCCGACCAGTGGGGCCGGGGCATCGGCACCGACCTCGTACGGCTGCTGCTGTCGTTCGGGTTCAAGCAGCTCGGGCTGCACCGCGTGTGGGGCGCCAGGTCCCCGGCCAACCTGCCCGCCCAGCTCGCCATGCTGACGGCCGGCATGGTCGAGGAGGGACGGATCCGGCACCACATGCACACCCCGCACGGATGGCGCGACTCCATCGTGCACGCCGCGATCCAGGACGAGTGGACCGAACGCTAGCCCGTACCGGCCGCCCTCAGCCGCCGGGCCGAGTGGCGGACGGCGGGATTGTCGGTGGCACGTCCTACGATGAGCCTCCTCACGGAGGGATAGCCGCATGCCTGACTCGCTGATCGTGCCCCTGTTCGTCACCACCGACCTGCCGCCGTGGGCGGACCTGGCCGAGTTCGGTGAGCTGCTGGCCCGCACGGCGCGGGTGCTCGGCGCCGGCGACGGCCACGAGGCGTCCCTGACCGGCAAGGTGTTCTGGCTCGACCGGCCCGTGCTGCCCGAGCAGCGGCCCGCCGCCGAGGGCGAGCTGCGCTTCGCCGGGATGCTCGGCCACCTCACCGTGTCCGGGGCGGACCACACCGTGCGCGACGTGGTGTCCGGCGTGCGGCGGGCGATCGGCGCGGCGGTGACCGAGCACTACGGCGACGTCGGCGTGGTCCCCGCCGTGTTCGCGATCCGCGACCGCGACGTGCGCGAGCGCACCCCCGACTCGGCGTTCTCCGTCGAGGTCCGGGAGGCTGCCGCCGAGCTGGTCGGCGCGGCGCCGCACGCGGGCCGGTGAGGCGACCCCGGTTGCGGGGTAGTCCGGAGGCATGCTCTATGGCAAGGAACACGTGCAGCGCTATCAGGCCACCGACGGGGCGGAGGGGCACGACTGGAACAACACCACCGTCCTCCTGCTGACCACCAAGGGCCGTAACTCCGGCAAGTCGTACACCACGCCGCTGATCTACCAGCGGTTCGGTGACGACTTCCTCGTGGTCGCCTCCAAGGGCGGCGACCCCGAACACCCGCAGTGGTACAAGAATCTGGTGGCCCACCCCGACGTCGAGGTGCAGGTCAAGGGCGACAGGTTCCGGGCCCGCGCCCGCACCGCCTCCGAGGAGGAGAAGCCCGAGATGTGGCGGACGATGGCCAGGACCTGGCCCGACTACGACGACTACCAGACGAAGACCGACCGCCCGATCCCGGTGGTCGTGCTCGAACGCGCCGGATAGGCGTCAGGCGCTCGCCAGGGCCTCGTCGGCCTCGGGAAGCCAGGAGCCCGGCGGGCGGCGCAGCCAGTCGCGGGCCCGGCCCAGCTCGGCCACGGCGGCGAGCAGCGCGGCGAGTCCCGGGTGACGCAGCCCCTTGGGGTGCACGAGGTTCTTCAGCCCCAGCGGCACGGGCTCGGTCAGCGGCCTGGTCACCGCGCCCGGGATGCCCCCGATCCCCTCGGTCGCCAGTACGGGCTCGCGGTGCCGCCGCAGGTAGTGCCCCATCTCCCCGGCCCCGACCGGCGGGGCGTGCGGCCGGGCCAGCCGCAGCCCGAACGCGGCGGCCAGCCGTTCCCCCAGGTCGGTCCACTCCCGCGTGCCGGGGTTCCCGGCCATGACGTCCAGCGGGAAGCCGGCCAGCGCGGCGAGCGGCACCTCGGCCGATCCGGCCAGCGGATGGTCGTCCGGCACCAGCACGGCCAGCGGGTGCAGGCGTACCGGGATCTGGGACAGCCGGGCGCGTACGTCGGCGGGCAGCCCGGCGAAGCGCCCGAACGACACATCGAGCCGCCCGTCCAGCATCGCCGCCGCGCCCGCGGCGAGCCCGCCGTGGAAGCGGGCCAGCATCTCGACCCCGGGGGCCAGTTCTCTGGCTCTGACCAGCGGCTCGGGCAGCTCGTGCCCCTGCATGTTGACGTCCACGAGCAGCGGGCGGTCATCGCCGAGCACGTCGGCGACGACCTCGTCGTGCAGCGCCAGCAGCCGCCGCGCGGCGGGCAGCAGCCGGGCACCGGCGGGGGTCAGCTCGACCCGGCGGGTGGAGCGCACGAACAGCGGCGTGCCGAGCCGGTTCTCCAGGCTGCGCACGTCCCGGCTGAGTGCCTGCTGGGCCAGGAAGAGCCGCGTGGCGGCCCGTCCGAAGTGCAGCTCCTCGGCGACGGCGACGAAGACGCGCAGCAGCCGGGGGTGCAGATCCACCCCGCAAGATTAACCACAAAAGCGGGTTAATCACGAAATTTCTGGTGTTGGACCCGGCGGTCGCGTCACCGCGACGCTGAGCAGCATGATCCGTACCTTCCTGACCCGCCTGCTGCGCCCCACGCCGCCCCCGCCGACGCAGGTCCGCGCCCTGTTCGGCCTGCCCCGGCCACCCGGCGCCTGCCGGTGCCTGCTCGACCTCCCGCACGACCCGGCCGCCCATCCGGCGGGCCGCCCCTGAACCGGGCATGGAACGCGGAAGGCCGTCCGGTTCGTTGACCGGACATGGCTGACATCCCCTACGACCGCAAAGAGCAGCTCAGGCAGATCGAGAGCGGCCTGCTCCCCGGGGAGCAGATCATCGCCGTCTACGACGCCATCGGCGCGGGCACCGGGTTCCTGGGGCTCACGGACCGGCGGGTGATCGTGCAGGACAAGTCCTTCGTGGGCAAGCGGATCGCGATCACCAGCATCCCGTACGCCAAGATCTCGGCGGTGAGCGTCGTGAGCAACAAGTCCCTGGCCGGGGGTTTCTTCTCCTCGGGCGCCATCGCGATCCACGTCGGCACGCACACCTACGAGGTGGACTTCCGGGGCGACAACAAGGCCCACCACGTGCACAACGTCATCCTCCACTACATCTCCCAGACCTGACCCGCGTCGCGCGCGGCCCTCTGGGCAGGGTGACCCGTATCCTGCGGGTGATCGTGAAGGAGGGCCGGGGTGAGGCGTTCCGTACGGGCCCGCGCGGCGGGCCTCGGCCTGCTGGCGGCGCTCTCGGCCTGCGCCGGGCCGCCGGGTGACGGTGTGCCGGCGAGCGCCACCGCGCGGGCGGGCCCGGCGCGCTGCCCGGCGCCCGGGGCCGACGACCTGCGCGCCGAGCCCGTACGGTCGCCCTTCCGGGCGCTCCGGGCGGGCGAGGGGCACGGCACGCTCGACCTGCTCGCGGTCTCCGGTGACGGAGTGGTGTGGGCGACGCGGTCCGTCCAGCGTGTGACGGCCGCCGGGATGGAGACGACGTCCGGCGGGCTGAGCCGGTGGGACGGTGACCGGCGGCAGGCGTACGCGCTGCCGTCCGGGATGCGGGTCGCCGCGATCGGGGCGCTCTCCGGCGCGCGGGCGTGGGCGTTCGGGAGCGGCGGCGACGGACGTCCCGGCCTGGTCGCCGGCGTCGCGGACGGCGCGGTGACCACCTCCGCCGTCCCTGAGGACGGCGCCGCCTCGATCGGCCTGTACGGGACCGCCGCGCGCGGGCCGTGGGCGGTGTCCGGACGCGACGCGCTGCGCTGGGACGGCTCGGGGTGGCGGGCGTACCGGCTGCCGGCCCCGGCGCGGGCGCTGGGCGGCGAGGGCGCGGACCTGTGGACGGTCGGCGCCACCCCGAGCGAGCCCGCCGCCCGCTGGGACGGAACCGCGTGGCAGGCGGTGCCGCTGCCCGAGCCGGGCGCGCCCGCGGGCGCGCGGTCCCCCAGGACGCGGCTCGGCGACGTGGCCGTGCTCGGCCCGGACGACGTGTGGGTGGTGGGCGGGCTGTCCTGGCTCCCGCCCGGCGAGTACGACGAGCAGGGCGAGCCGCTGGAACGCCGTCGCCCGCTGGCGCTGCACTGGGACGGCTCGTCCTGGCGCTGCCTCTGGGGCCCGGAGGGCGCGGCCTTCACCGAGGCCGAGCCCGACGGCCGGGCGGGCATGTGGGTGCTGGACTCGACCCGCTCGCGCCTGCACCACTACGCGGCCGGCCGCTGGACGACGACCAGCGTCGCCGACACGGTCACCGCGCTGGCCCACCGCCCGGGCTCGGCCGAGGTGTACGCGGCCGGCTGGACCGGCCGCGAGGGCGGCCCGACCACCCCCGCCCTCTGGCGCACCCCGTGACCTCGGGCGCACCCCGTTACCCCCTCGGTCCGCGAGGCCGGCGGCGCCTTCTACGCGCAGGTGAAGCCGTCGGGCGCCGCGCGGCAGAAGTCCTCCAGGAGCGCCAGGGCCGGGCGCCGGTTCCACGCGTTCACGTCGATGCGTCCGCCCTCGGGGGTCTCCAGTGTCCAGCCCATGAGCTCAGGGGCGGCCGAGCGAGGCGTACAGGTCGAGGGTGCGGCGGGCGATGCGCTCCCAGGAGAAGTGCTCGACGGCCCTGACCCGCCCCGCGCGGCCCATCGCGGCCGCCCGCGCCGGGTCGGCCAGCAGCGTGTTGACCCGTTCGGCCAGGTCGGCGGCGAACGCCTCGGGGTCGTGCGGGGTGCCGTCGGGGCCCTGGTCGATCGGCACCAGCAGGCCCGTCTCGCCGTCGGCCACGACCTCGGGGATGCCGCCGGTCGCGGTCGCCACCACCGCCGTCTCGCAGGCCATGGCCTCCAGGTTGACGATGCCCATCGGCTCGTAGACCGACGGGCACACGAACACCGAGGCGTGCGTGAGGAGCTGGATGACCTCGGGCTTGGGCAACATCTCCGAGATCCAGAACACGCCGTCGCGGTCGAGGCCGCGTACCAGCCCGGTCACCTCGGCGGCGATCTCCGGCGTGTCCGGCGCCCCGGCGCACAGGACGAGCTGGGCGTCCGGGTCGAAGGCGCGGGCGGCGTGCAGGAGGTGTACCAGGCCCTTCTGCCGGGTGATGCGGCCGACGAAGATCACGTAAGGCCGGTCGGGGTCGACGCCGTGCTTCTTCAGCACGTCGAGGCCGGGGTCGGGGGCGTACTCGGCGGTGTCGATGCCGTTGTGGATGACGGTGACCTTGCCGGGCGGGATCTCGGGATAGGCGGCCAGCACGTCGCGCCGCATGCCCTCGGAGACCGCGATCACCGCGTCGGCGGCGGCCAGGGCGGTGCGCTCGGCCCAGGAGGAGACCGTGTAGCCGCCGCCGAGCTGCTCGGCCTTCCACGGGCGCAGCGGCTCCAGGCTGTGCGTGGTGACGACGTGCGGCATGCCGTGGAGCATCTTGGCGACATGCCCGGCGAAGTTGGCGTACCAGGTGTGGGAGTGGACGACGTCCGCGCCCTCGCAGGCGGCGGCCATCTCCAGGTCGACGCCGAGCACCTGGAGGGCCGCGTTGGCCCGCTCCAGGCCGCCGGGCACCCGGTAGGCCGAAACACCTGGCTCCTCGCGGTCGGCCCCGAAGCAGCGCACCCGGACGTCGGCCAGCTCGCGCAGCTCCCTGGCCAGGTACTCCATGTGCACCCCGGCGCCCCCGTAGACGTCCGGCGGGTACTCCCTGCTGAGCAGATCAACACGCATGACCACGACCTTACGACGGGCCGGGCCCGGCGACCGCGCGCGAGCGGCAAGTTTTGCGCCGACGATCAACTCAGGCACCGCACTTGTGAACCGACGTAGGCATGGAGAACACATCGATACAACCCAATGTCGGTAAGTCCGCCCCGTCCTCTAGCAGGAAAAATCCGGACACAAGAGCACAGCACAGTGCGGGGTTTCGTCGATAGATCGGCCATTTGAGGGTAGCGTCCTGGACATGAGGTCCCGGAGGGTGCTTGCGGTTGTGCTGGCAGGTGGAGAGGGCAAGAGGCTCATGCCGCTCACGGCGGATCGGGCCAAACCGGCGGTGCCGTTCGGGGGGATGTATCGGCTGATCGACTTCGTGCTGTCGAACCTCGCGAACGGCGGCTTCCTGAAGATCGTCGTACTGACCCAGTACAAGAACCACAGCCTCGACAGGCACGTCTCCCGTACCTGGCGGTTGTCGGCGATGCTGGGCAACTACGTGACCCCCGTGCCCGCCCAGCAGCGGCTGGGGCCGCGCTGGTTCTCCGGTTCTGCGGACGCGCTGTTCCAGAACCTGAACCTGATCTACGACGAGATGCCCGAGCACGTGATCGTGTTCGGCGCCGACCACATCTACCGCATGGATCCGCGGCAGATGGTCGAGCAGCACGAGGACTCCGGCTCGGACGTGACGGTCGCGGCGATCCGCCAGCCGCTGTCGCTGGCCGACCAGTTCGGCGTGATCGAGACCGACCCCGAGGGCCGCCGCATCGTGGCCTTCCGGGAGAAGCCGAAGGACGCGGTGGGCCTGGCCGACTCCCCCGACGAGGTCTACGCCTCGATGGGCAACTACGTCTTCAAGACCCAGGCCATGATCGACGCCCTGCGCGAGGACGCCCTCGACCCGACCAGCAAGCACGACCTGGGCGGCAACATCATCCCAATGCTGGTCAAGTCCGGCGGCGCGGACGTCTACGACTTCAAGAACAACATCGTGCCCGGCTCCAGCGAGCGCGACCGCGGCTACTGGCGCGACGTGGGGACCCTCGACGCCTACTACGAGGCCCACATGGACCTCATCTCCGCCCACCCGATCTTCAACCTGTACAACGACAAGTGGCCGATCTTCACCGGCCACGACCCGCTGCCCCCGGCCAAGTTCGTGCACAACGACGGCGACCGGGTGGGCCGGGCGATCGACTCGCTGGTGTCCCCCGGCGTGATCGTCTCGGGCGGCATGGCGATGCGCTCGATCCTGTCGCCGAAGGTCGTGCTCCACTCGCACTCGCTGGTGGAGGACTCCGTGCTGATGGAGAACGTCAAGGTCGGCCGGGGCGCGATCGTGCGCAAGGCGATCATCGACAAGAACGTGGTGATCCCCGACGGCGCGCGCATCGGCTTCGACCTCGACTACGACCGCACCCGCTTCGCACTGACCCGCGGCGGCGTCGTGGTCATCGGCAAGAACGAGATCGTCGACCGCTAGGGCCGACCGGGCCGGGGCGGGTGCTCACCACGTTCGTGGGCGCGCGGGCGTCGTTGTCCTGGCGGGGATTCGCCCACCGGGGCGGTGGGCCGGCGCTCATGGGGGCATGGAGCGCCGGGTACAACGGGCGCGGCGAGCCCGCCGCCACCGGCTCCCGGCAACGCAGGATCCCGGGCCACGCGCGGCGCGGCCCGGGCTCAGGAGGCACGGCCTCAGACGCCGCCCCAGGCGCCCGCCCAGATGCCCGGCCAGTACGAGCGGCCCGGCCAGTAGCCGTAGTTGAAGCCGTGGTGGTAGGGACGCGCGTGCTCCCTGTGCTCACAGTCGTCGTCGTCGTGATGGGTGGCGGACACACCCCACGGCGTGATGTGGAGCCCGGTCGAGTCGTCGGACGCGCTCCACCCGCACTTCTCCGAGTGGTCCTCGACGTTGGCGTTGGCCGCCCCCGCCATCCCGAACAGCGCGGCTACGGCGAAGCCGCCGGCCACGATGAGGTTGGCTTTCATGATTCCCCCTGGATCACGAACTGACATCGCTGCTCACTGTACGTAATCGCCCTCGTATCGCCGTGTAGCGCCACGCCAGGAAACGTCTCACCGCTTTCCGGTGCTAGCCGCCGATGTCACGCCTTCTCATGGCACTCCGGTAACCATCACCCTCCAGGCGCCTACGCCGGCCGTCGGGGCCGTTCGACTAGTCTGCTCCGGACGGCCGCCCCGGCTCGGCGGGAGTCGCCGTGACCTGCCCGGAGAGGACCTCATGCCGCCCACGCCGCCCGGCCCGTTCACCGGCCGTTCCCTCACCGACCTGGCCCGGGACCTGCGTGCCGGCCGCACCACCGCCGCCGAGCTGGCCCGGCGGGCGCTCGACGCGATCGCCGGGCTGGATCCCGCGCTCGGCGCCTTCGTCACCGTGGACCCGGCGGGCGCGCGGGCCGCCGCGCGGCGCGCGGACGAGGAGCTGGCCTCGGGCGCCGACCGCGGCTCGCTGCACGGCGTGCCGGTCGCCGTGAAGGACCTCATCGACGTCGCCGGCCTGCCCTGCACCATGGGCTCGCGGCACTTCGCCGGCCACGTGGCCGAGGCCGACGCCGCGTGCGTGACGCTGCTGCGCGAGGCCGGGGCGGTGATCGTCGGCAAGACCACGACCCACGAGTTCGCGTACGGCCCCACCGGCGACCGCTCCGCCAACGGCCCCTCGCGCAACCCGCGTGACCCCGGGCGTATGTCGGGCGGGTCGAGCGGCGGCAGCGCGGCGGCGGTGGCGGCCGGCCTGGTGCCCCTCGCGCTCGGCACCGACACCGGCGGCTCGGTCCGCATCCCGGCCGCTTTGTGCGGGATCGCCGGGTTCAAGCCCGCCTACGACGCGATCCCCGCGGGCGGTGTCTTCCCGCTGTCCCGGAGCTTCGACCACGTCGGCGTGCTGGCCGCCGACCCGTACGACTGCCTCGTCGCCTACCGCCACCTGGCCGCCGGCGGACCGCCGCCCGCCGGGAGCGGCGGCGGGGAGGCGGAGGACGTGCGGGTGGCGTGGCTCGATCCCACCGCGCTGTCGGTCTGCGACCCGCGCGTCGTCCAGGTCGCGCGGGCGGCGGCCGGGGTCGTGACTGAGGAACTGCGGCTGCCCGGCGGGCTGGCCGAGGAACTGCGGGAGACGTACGCGGCGATCCAGCGCGCGGAGGCGGCCGCCGTGCACGCCGACCGGGTGGCCGAAGCGCCCGAGCTGTTCGACCCCGAGGTGCTCGACCGGCTGCGGGCGGCCATGCGGGTGCCGGCCTGGGCGTACGTCAGGGCCGTGGAGGGGCGGCCCGCGCTGGCCAAGACGGTGGAGGCGTTGTTCGACGGCCACGACGTACTGGCGCTGCCGACCGTGCCGCTCGTCGCGCCGCCGCTGGACCGGCGCGAGATCGAGCTGGACGGCCGGACCGTCGCCGTACGGGCCGCGCTGCTGGCCCTGACCAGCCCGTGGAACGTGCTCGGGCTGCCCGCGCTGACCGTGCCCGCGGGCTCGGTGGACGGCCTGCCGGTCGGGCTTCAGCTCGTCTGCCGTCCGGGCCGGGAGGACCTGCTGTTCCGCCTGGCCGCCCGGTGAGAGCGCGGACGGCGGGCTGCGGGAAAGGCTGATGAGCCCCGGGATGGGCTGGCGTGGGCCGTGCCCGGGGCGGGGTCTCGTGTCCGGCCGGGGGGCGCCATTCCCATCGGCCAGGCCGAAGCCCGCGGCCCTTTTCTTTCAGGGCCGCCGTCCGAGTGGCAGGATTCGAACCTGCGATGCTCCTGCTCCCAAGGCAGGTGGGCTGACCTGACTGCCCCACACCCGGTCGTGAAATCGAGGAAGCCGCCCCGGCGAAGGCTCGGGACGGCTTTCCAAAAGTTTCTCACTACATCATCTGGAAAGCCTTTGCCGCAGTTCAGGGCCACTGGCTGACGGCCTGACGCGCCGAGGTCCGCACATGGCCGCCGCCTTTCTCCTCGTTTTCCGAAATGTCGTCCTGACGAGCTCCACGATAAACCGGAATTATCCGC
Organism: Nonomuraea spiralis; assembly: GCF_014648435.1. Lineage (GTDB taxonomy): Bacteria > Actinomycetota > Actinomycetes > Streptosporangiales > Streptosporangiaceae > Nonomuraea > Nonomuraea spiralis. Next base: position 640,049 of record NZ_BMRC01000002.1, on the reverse strand, counting down.
GGTCGCCACGGATTTATCGTCCGTCCCGATCGTGGTCGCCGGTCCAGGAGACGCCCACACGCGTTTCAGGGGTCTCGACGCGGAAGCGGGGCAGGGCGTCCGGGTAGTTGTCGCGGACGAAATTGACGAGGAATTCGCGTACGTCGCACTTGAGGTCCCAGGAGGAGGGCGAGTCGGCGGCGCTCATCAGGGCGCGCAGCTCGACGAGCCCGTTGGGCAGCACGTCGGTGACCTGGAGCGTCCAGTCCTTCTGGTCCCAGAGCGGGTTGCCCTGGAGGAACTCGTACAGCGCGTCGCGCAGTTTCGGCACCGGCACGGCCCAGTCGACACGCAGGAACACCACCGCGAGCACGCGGCTGCCGTGCCTGGTCCAGTTCTCGAACGGGTTCGTGGTGAAGTAGGAGACGGGCAGCACCAACCGCCGCTCGTCCCACAGGCGCAGCACCACGTACGTGAGCGTGAGCTCCTCGATCCGGCCCCACTCCTTCTCCACCACGACCACGTCGTCCAGCCGGAGCGCGTCGCTGAAGGCGAGTTGCAGTCCGGCCAGCATGTTGCCGATGGTCGGCTGGGCGGCGATGCCGACGACGGCGCCGGCGATGCCGGCCGAGGCCAGCAGCCCGGCGCCGAGCGCCCGTACCTGCGGGAAGGAGAACAGCATGGCGCCGAGCGCGATCACGATGATGACCGCGGCGGCGATGCGGCGCACCAGCGCGATCTGCGTCCTGATCCGCCGCGCGCGGCGGTTGCGCTCCCCCTCGACGAGCACCAGCCGGTCGAGCACGACGTCCGTCATCGCGTACGTCGCCTGGATGATCAGCCAGGTCACCGTGCCGATGGTGAGCAGCGCGATGACCCGGTCGACCGTCTGGGCCAGGCTGCGCTCGCCGGCGCTCTCGCCGAAGAACCCGGGCGCGAACACCAGGTTGCAGGCGACCGTGACGGCCACGAAGAACGCCGGCCATGTGCAGTGTTCGACCAGGTGACGGGCCAGGGCCCATTTTCGTCCGACCCGTGACAACACCCGGCGGACCACCTCCACCAGGAGCACCGCTCCGACCACCGAGATGACGAGGATCGGCCAGGCTTCCGGTGACTGCACGCTTCGCGCCCCCTATGTTCTAGAACGTTTCGTCAAAGGTCACATTTCCCTCAACCGCCACTTGATACGCAGAGACACGCCGCTCGAAGAAATTGGCCAGTTCCTGCACGTCCTGCAACTCCATGAACGCGAACGGGTTCGCCGTGCCGTACCGGCGGGGCAGGCCCAGCCTGGCCAGCCGCCGGTCGGCGACGTACTCCAGGTACTCGCGCATCGGCGCGGCGCCCATGCCGGGCATGCCGTCGCCGCACAGGTCGGCGGCGAAGGCCAGCTCGGCGGCCACGGCCTCCTCCAGCATGCGGGTGACCTGCGCGCCCAGCTCGTCGTCGAACAGCTCCGGCTCCTCGGCCCGTACGGTGTCCACGACGCTGAAGGCGAACTCCATGTGCATGGACTCGTCCCTGAACACCCAGTTCGTCCCGGTGGCCAGGCCGCCGAGCAGGCCGCGGGAACGGAACCAGTAGACGTAGGCGAACGCGCCGTGGAAGAACAGGCCCTCGACGCAGGCGGCGAAGCAGATGAGGTTGAGCAGGAACCGGCGGCGCTCGGCACCGGTCTCCAGCCGCCGCAGCTCGTTGATCGAGTCCATCCACCGGAAGCAGAACGCGGCCTTGTCCCTGATGGACGGGATGTGCTCGACCGCGGCGAACGCCGTGGCCCGCTCGCCCGGATCGGGCAGGTAGGTGTCCAGCAGCGTCAGGTAGAACTGCACGTGGACGGCCTCCTCGAAGAGCTGCCTGCTCAGGTACAGGCGGGCCTCGGGGGCGTTGACGTGCTGGTACAGGTTGAGCACGAGGTTGTTGGCCACGATCGAGTCGCCGGTGGCGAAGAAGGCGACCAGCCGGTTGATCAGGTGCCGTTCCTGCGGCGTCATCCTGGCCAGGTCCGCCAGGTCGGTGTGCAGGTCCACCTCCTCGACCGTCCAGGTGTTGCGGATGGCGGCGCGGTAGCGCTCGTAGAAGCCGGGGTAGCGCATGGGCCGCAGGGTCAGGTCCATGCCGGGGTCCAGCAACATCGGGGGGCTCCTCACTGGCAGGCTTCGCAGACGTCGGGGTTCTCCAGGGAGCAGGCGACCACCTCCGGGTCGGCCTGGACCGTGGTCTGGGTGATCCGGGTCGCCGGGCGCGAGCGCAGGTAGTACGTCGTCTTCAGGCCCCGCCGCCAGGCGTAGGCGTACATCGAGGAGAGCTTGCCGATCGTGGGGGCGGCCATGAACAGGTTGAGCGACTGCGACTGGTCCACGTACGGCTGGCGCGCGGCGGCCAGGTCGATCAGCGCCTTCTGCGGCAGCTCCCACGCCGTGCGGTAGAGCGCCTTGAGGTCGTCGGGCAGGCCGGGGAGCGCCTGGACCGAGCCGTCGGCCCGCTTGATCGCGTCGCGCGTCCGCGGCGTCCACAACCCGCGCGCCTGGAGGTCGGCCACCAGGTAGCGGTTGACCTGGAGGAACTCGCCCGACATGGTCTCCCGTTTGAACACGTTGGACACCTGCGGCTCGACGCACTCGTAGCAGCCGGCGATGGAGGCGATCGCGGCCGTCGGCGCGATCGCGACCAGGAGCGAGTTGCGCAGCCCGGTACACGCGATCCGGTCCCTGACCGCGTCCCAGCGCGGGGTGCTCGGGACGAAGTGGTCGGGGTGCAGCACTCCCCCGGCGGCCCGGGTGTCGGGGTAGGCGGGGTGCCGCCCGCGCTCGGCGGCCAGGTCGGCCGACGTCTCGTGGGCGGCCAGCGCGATCTCCTCGGCGATCCGCGTGGACAGCTCCAGCGCCCGCGGCGAGTCGAACGGCAGCCGCAGCACGAAGAACACGTCGGCCAGGCCCATCACGCCGAGCCCGATCGGCCGCCACCGCCGGTTGGCCGCCTCGGCCTGCGGCGTCGGGTAGAAGCCCAGGTCGATGCTGCGGTCGAGGAAGCGCACGGCCGTGCGCACGGTCGCGCGCAGCCGCTCCCAGTCCATGTCCCCGTCCATGTCCCCGCCATCGGAGGCCAGGTGGGCGGCCAGGTTGACCGAGCCCAGGTTGCACACGGCGGTCTCGGCGTCGCTGGTCACCTCCAGGATCTCGGTGCACAGGTTCGACAGGTGGATGACGTTGCCGGGGCGGCCGGTCTGGTTGGAGGCGCGGTTGGCGGCGTCCTTAAAGGTCATCCAGCCGTTGCCGGTCTGCGCGAGGGTGCGCATCATCCGGCCGTAGAGCGCGCGGGCCGGGACCTGGCGGGCGTACCGGCCCTGCTCCTCGTACGCGCGGTAGGCCCGGGTGAAGTCGTCGCCGTACAGGTCGGGCAGGTCGGGCACCTCGTCCGGGTCGAACAGCGACCACACGCCGTCGGCCTCGACGCGGCGCATGAACTCGTCGGGGATCCAGTTGGCCAGGTTGAGGTTGTGGGTGCGGCGGGCGTCCTCGCCGGTGTTGTCGCGCAGTTCGAGGAACTCCTCGATGTCGGCGTGCCACGTCTCCAGGTAGACGCAGGCCGCGCCCTTGCGCCGGCCACCCTGGTTGACCGCGGCGACCGAGGCGTCCAGGGTGCGCAACCACGGGACGATGCCGTCGGTGTGGCCGTTGGTGCCCCTGATCAGGCTGCCCCGCGACCGCACCCGGGTCCACGAGACGCCGATGCCGCCCGCGTACTTCGACAGGCGGGCCACCTGGCCGTACCGCTCGTAGATCGAGTCCAGGTCGTCGCGGGGCGAGTCCAGCAGGAAGCACGAGGACAGCTGCGGCCGGCGCGTGCCGGAGCTGAACAGCGTGGGCGTGCCGGGCAGGTACGACAGCGTGGACATCAGCGTGTACAACTCGGCGGCCTCGGCGACCGTCTCGGACAGGCCGCACGCCACGCGCAGGAAGAAGTGCTGGGGACGTTCCAGCACGGCCCGGGTGCGCGGGTGGCGCAGCAGGTAACGGTCGTGGACCGTACGCAGGCCGAAGTACTCGAACCGGTCGTCGGCCTCGTGCGTGACCAGCGCGTCCAGCTCGGCGGCGTGCGCGGCGACGAAGGCGGCCAGGCCGTCCTGGATCAGCCCGGCCGCGTGGCTCGCCGCGATCGACTCCGGGAACGTGCGCACCCCCTGACCGGCCGCCTCCTCGGCGATCTCCTCGGCCAGCAGCCGCGCGGCGACCCGGGAGCCGGTGGGATCGGCGATCACGCGGGCGGCGGCCTCCTCGATGGCCAGGCGGCGATCGGCCCTCCCGGGCCCACGGACGGACTCGGCGATCTGCGTCACGTGCGTCTCCTCGCGTTCGTCCCGGTGGGGGCGCGCGGGCGGGTGAGGGCCTGGTGCGGACCGCCGCTTTTCCCGGGTCTGTCCAGCGCACATGACGGCGGTCGTGCCCGATCACCGCTGCGGGGCGGCCCCTGAATGGCACCGGGTTCCCAGTTGCTCCGCCTCCGTGGAGGCGAACCAGCGACGACCTGGATCGTACATCTAGTGGCCGTTCCCGCAACTACCCCAGCATGTTGTGGCTCTGCTACTGGCGAGCAGCCCAAGATCACGCAGTACGGCCTGGGTGCGCTCGACCTCGGAGGTGAGCCACACCTTGAAGTCGTCCCCGCTGAGCGGGATCGAGATCCACCCCGCGGCCCGGCACGCCCGCCGCCACGAGGGCGAGGAGGTCACCTCGTCGCACATGCGCACGGCCGACTCGCGGCCGTCCTCCGTCATGTCCTCGGGCCCGACGGCCGCGGCCCAGTCCGCGAAGTCCACGCGTACGCCGGACTCCAGCAGGGTCGGCACGTCGAGCCCCGGCACCCGCCGGGCGCACGACACCGCCAGCGCCCTGACCCGGCCGGCGTCGATGGCCGCTCGCCAGTCGCCGAGCAGGCCCGCCGCGGCCGCCGCCTTGCCGCCGAGCAGCGCCGAGACGGCCTCGTCGCTGCTGGGGTAGCCGGTGTAGTCGATCTGCCTGGTGTCGGCGCCGAGCCCCTTGGCGATCAGGCCGAACAGCAGGTGGTCGGGCTCGCCCTGCGGGCCGCCGGCCAGCATCGTACGGCTCGGTTCGGCGCGCAGGTGGGCGCCGAAGTCGTCGAAGTCCTTGAAGAGGGAGTTGACCGGCACGACGACGACCTCGACGTCGCCGGTCAGCCTGGACAGCGGGGTCGCGGTGTCGAGCAGGGTCTGGCCGTTGTTCAGCTCCGAGGCCGCCAGCGCGGGCAGCCCGGTCACGGTGATCTTCGTACCGGTGGGGCTCGTGCCGACGCCGGAGGCGCGCGCGGCGGCGGCGAACGCCTGGCCGACCCGGGCCCAGCGGCTGCCGTCCGCGCGGATCGAGAACCGGGCCGTGCCGCCGGTGACATGCTCGCTCCCGCAGCCGGCGGCGCACGCCGCCGCGCCCAGGGTCCACGCCAGGAACCGCCGACGGCGCATCCGCCCTCCCCCGAGCTACGCGAGTACCGTCATTACCTAAAGTTATTGACACTTCACTCGCTGTTACACATCGGGGTACAGTTACCCGAAATTTCGGCGTATACCGGTGTCAGTCCGGCTTCTTGGCCACCCCGGCCATCAGGGACGACGGCAGCGACCAGTCACCCACCAGCTTGGGCCGGTCCGGCCGCCAGTCCACGGCCTGCACCAGACCGGGCGGATCGAGCACGAAGCCGCCGAAGAAGCCGCGGATCTCGGCGGGGCTGCGGTCGGCCCCGCCCGAGCGCGACGAGCCGCGGTAGACGCCCCGCGTCTCCTCCTCGTCGGACAGGCGGGCCATCGAGGTGGCGTGGGAGATCACGAGGTGGCTGCCGGGCGCGACCGCCTCGCGCAGCGCGGCCACCGCGTCCTGCGGGCCGGCCGCGTCGGGCAGGAAGTGCAGGATCGACACCAGCACGATCGCGACCGGCCGCGACAGGTCCAGGAACCGGCCCGCGTGGGCCAGCACCTCGCCGTGGTCGAGCAGGTCGGCTTCGAGGAAGGCGGCCCTGCCCGATCCGGCGAGCAGGGCCCTGGCGTGGGCGGCGACGACCGGGTCGTTGTCGACGTAGACGACCCGGGCCTCCGGCGCGACCTCGTGCACGCTGCCCTGCGTCGGCAGGCCGCTGCCGAGGTCGAGGAACTGGGTGACCCCGGCGGCGCTCACGTAACGCACGGCACGCTGCAGGAAGGCCCGGTTCGCCCGGGCCAGCGGGACCGCCTCCGGGACCAGCTCGGCGAGCTGCTCGATGGCCAGGCGGTCGACCGCGAAGTTGTCCTTCCCGCCGAGCATGTAGTCGTACATGCGTGCGAGATTGGGCGTGTGGGGGTCGGACTGCCGCACACTATCGAATTTATGTGGTGTGCAGCCGGATAACACTACCTTGAGGGAATTGTGGCTGAATTTATTCGACAGTAACGCTCTTGGCGAGATTGCGAGGCTTGTCCACGTCCCTGCCGAGGGCGACCGCCGCGTGGTAGGCCAGCAGTTGGAGCGGGATCGTCAGCAACATCGGGTCGAGCTCGATCTCGTTCTTCGGGATCACGATCACGTCGTCGGCCAGCTTGCCGCCGGGCTCGCGGTGGCCGACCATGAGCACCTGGCCGCCCCGCGCGCGGATCTCACCGAGCGTGGTGAGGTTCTTGTCGAGCAGCTCGTCGTCGGGGACGACCGCGACCGTCGGCATGTCGGGGCCGATCAGCGCGAGCGGCCCGTGCTTGAGCTCGCTGGCCGGGTACGCCTCGGCGTGCACGTACGAGATCTCCTTGAGCTTCTGCGCGCCCTCGCGGGCCACGGGGTAGCCCCTGACCCGGCCGACGAACATCATGCTCGGGTGCTTGGCGTACTTCTGCGCCAGCTCGGCGATCTTGTCGCCCTGGGCGAGGATCTCCTCGATCTGGCCGGGCAGCCGGCGCAGGCCCTCCACGATGCGCCGCCCGTCGGCCGGCGACAGGTCGCGCACCCGGCCCAGGTGCAGCGCGAGCAGCGCGAAGGCGACGGAGGTCGAGGTGAACGCCTTGGTCGAGGCGACCGACACCTCGGGCCCGGCGTGCAGGTAGATGCCGCCGTCGACCTCGCGGGCGATGGCGCTGCCCACGGCGTTGACGATGCCGATCACCCGGCCGCCCTTGCGCTTGAGCTCCTGGACGGCGGCGAGGGTGTCGTAGGTCTCGCCCGACTGGCTGATCGCGACGTAGAGGGTGTCGGGGTCGACGACGGGGTTGCGGTAGCGGAACTCGCTGGCCGGCTCGGCGTCGGCGGGGATGCGCGCCAGCTCCTCGATGAGCTGCGCGCCGATCTGCCCGGAGTAGTACGCCGACCCGCAGCCGATGATCTTCACCCGGCGGAACGAGCGGGTCTCGCGGGCGTCCATGTTCAGGCCGCCGAGGTGGGCGACGTGGAAACGCTCGTCGAGGCGGCCGCTCATCGTACGGGTGATCGTCTCGGGCTGCTCGGAGATCTCCTTGAGCAGGTAGTGCTCGTAGCCGCCGGTGTCGTAGTGGCCGGCGTCCCAGTCGACGGTCAGCGGCTCCTTGGCGGTCTCGCGGGCGTCGCCGGTGAAGGTGTGGAAGCCGTCGGCCTTGAGCACGGCCAGCTCGCCGTCCTCCAGGTGCACGACCTGGCGGGTGTAGCGGACCAGGGCGGCGACGTCGGAGGCGGCGAACATCTCCTTCTCGCCGATGCCGATCACGATCGGGCTGCCGTTGCGCGCCACGACCACCTCGCCCGGCCGCTCGGCGTCGATCACGGCGATCCCGTACGTGCCGACGATGGTCTTGAGCGTCTTCCTGACCGCCTCCTCCAGCGTGTCGTTCTCGTCGGCGGCGCGAGCGATCAGGTGGGCCAGGACCTCGGTGTCGGTCTCGGACAGGAACTCGACGCCGTCGGCCACGAGCTTGGCGCGCAGCTCGCCGGCGTTCTCGATGATGCCGTTGTGCACGACGGCGATGCGCTGGTCGGCCGACAGGTGCGGGTGGGCGTTCTCGTCGCTGGGGACGCCGTGGGTGGCCCAGCGGGTGTGGCCGATGCCGTGGTTGCCCTTGAACCGGACCGGCACGACCTTGGCCAGGTCGGCGACCCGGCCCTTGACCTTGCGTACCTTGAGCCCCTTGTTCGACACCACCACGCCGGCCGAGTCGTAGCCCCGGTATTCGAGCCGCTGCAGCCCTTCGAGCAGGATGGGCGCCGCGTCCTTGGGGCCCACGTAGGCCACGATTCCGCACATCGAGGTCTCCTCTTATCCGTAAACGATCCTGCGGAGCTGCCGCAGCGACAGCTCTGGTGCCGCTACCCGGCGTGCGGGTAACTCGGCGGCGATCCGGGGGAAGATCTCGTCGTTGGTGAGGCCGCGGGCCTTCAGCTCGCCGTGACGGCGGCGTACGAACTCCTCGACCGGCTCGGAGAAGTACGCCAGCACGTCGGCGACCACGCGGGCCGCCTCGCCCGGGTCGAGCGCGCTCGTCCGGGTGAGGTGGTCGATGAGGTCTTCGTAGGGATGCCGCGCCGTTGACACAAGCGAGGACACTACGCACATGGAGCGAGACACGCCAACATCCTGCCCGGAATCGGGCAGGATTTAACTCCAGAGCGGTTCTCCGGCTTCCCATTCCTTGCCGAACCCCATGGATCTCATCCGTATCATCCGGCCCGTCTGACACATCCCTTTCTGGGAATGGTTACGGTCGGTAGTCCTGTAACGCCGTTCCGTGGGGAGATGTCATGCAGCTCCGGCTCGCCGCCGTCCTGGCGGCCAGCGTGTTCACCACCGTCGGCGGCCCGGCGGCCACCGGCGTCACCGCCGTCACCGCCGTCCCCGGTGTCCGGGAGCAGGGGCGGCAGGCCGACTTCACGGCCGCGGCCGCGGAGTTCGGGGTGCCGGTGAGCGTGCTGCTCGGGGTGTCGTACCTGGAGTCGAGATGGGACGCCAACGGCGGCCGGCCCAGCACGGCCGGGGGCTACGGCCCGATGCACCTGGTGGACGCCGTACCGGCCGGGCAGGCGGACGGCGGCGAGGGCTTCGCGCCCGGCGACGCCAGGGGCGACGACGCCCGCCCGATGCCCCGGCGGGCGATCCGGCACGCGGCGGCGTACCGCAAGTCGGCGGTGCCGGAGTCCGAGGAGACCCTCGCGCCGGCCGGACGCCTGGCCGGGCTCGCGCCGCGCACGCTGCGCGCGGACCCGCGCGCCAACATCAGGGCCGGCGCCGCCCTGCTCGCCTCCTACCAGCGCCGCCCCAGCCCGGACCCGGCCGACTGGTACGAGGCGGTCGCCCGGTACTCGGGCACCCGCGACCCGCTCGCCGCGCGGGCCTTCGCCGACGAGGTGTTCGCGGTGATGGGCGAGGGGATGTCGCGGCGTACCGACGACGGCTTCGACGTGCGCCTGGAGGCGGTGCCCGGCCTGCGCCGGCCGCCACCGGCCAAGAGCGGCGCGGACGACGACTGGGACGGCGACGGGGAGGGAGGCTGGGACGGCGACGGCTACGACGACGATGACGACGCGTTCTTCTTCCCCGACATGGAGACCGAGGGCGATGACGACTCGGAGTCGGCCGCCGAGTCCGACTGGGACGTGCCCGCGCCGGAGGAGATGCCGCTGACCGCCGCGAACCCCCAGGCGGAGTGCCCGAACACGCTCAGGTGCGAGTGGATGCCCGCCGCCTACAAGCGGTACGGCAAGAAGAAGGACCACGACTACGGCAACCACGACCGGGTCGAGGGCCGCCGGCAGGTCGACTACATCGTCATCCACGACACCGAGGGCACCTTCCAGGGCATCCCGTCGATGGTGCGCAACCCGAGGTACGTGAGCTGGCACTACACGATCCGCTCCCGCGACGGCCACGTCGCCCAGCACGTGCCGACGAAGGACATCGCCTGGCACGCCGGCAACTGGGACGTCAACGCCCGCTCGATCGGCATCGAGCACGAGGGCTACCTGGCCAAGGGCGCCTGGTACACCGAGGCGATGTACCGCTCGTCGGCCAGGCTGGTGCGCTACCTCGCCGGCCGGTACGGCATCCCGCTCGATCGCGCCCACATCCTCGGCCACGACAACGTGCCGGGGGCCACGGCGGAGGCGGTCTCGGGCATGCACGAGGACCCCGGGCCGTACTGGGACTGGGCGCACTACTTCGAGCTGATGCGCCACCCGATCAAGGGCGACGGCTCGGGCTCGTCGGTGATCATCCGCCCCTCCTACGACGCCAACCAGGCGTACTTCACCGGCTGCGCCAGCACCAAGCCCGGCCGGCGGTGCCCCGCGCACGGCGCGGCCAGCGTGTGGCTGCGCAGCGCGCCGAGCCCGACCGCCCCGCTGGTCACCGACCTCGGCAAGCACCCCGGGCCCAAGCCCAGCACGTACAGCGTCTACGACCACAGCGCCCGCGCCTCGACCGGGCAGCGGTTCGCGGTGGCCGGGCGGGAGGGGGACTGGACGGCGATCTGGTACCTGGGCCAGCGGGCCTGGTTCTACAACCCGGCGTCGGCGCCGACGGCCGTGCCCGCCAAGGGCCCGCTGGTCACGCCGCTGGCCGCCGGCACCAGGGTGTACGGCCGCGCCTATCCGGAGAGGTCGGCGTACCAGGGGGCGGCGGTCCAGCCGCTGACGCCGCTCAAGTACCGGATCGGGCCGGAGCAGTCGTACTCGCTGGGCGGCACGGTCACCGGCTCCTACTACGCCGCCAACGCCTTCAACCCGGCCAGGCACGTACGGGTCACGGGGTCCGTCCGGTACCACCAGATCCAGCTCGGGCACCGGATCATGTTCGTCCAGGCCAAGGATGTGCGCGTCATCCGCTGAATTTCGCCCCACGGGGCTCAGGCTGCGCACGGGCACTCCGGGAAGACGATATGGTTTTCCCGTGGCCCCGCGAGTTCGCGGGGGATTCACGCGGAAGTGGCTCAGTGGTAGAGCATCACCTTGCCAAGGTGAGGGTCGCGGGTTCGAATCCCGTCTTCCGCTCGGAGTCATACTCCTGGTGGAGTGGCCGAGAGGCGAGGCAGCGGCCTGCAAAGCCGTCTACACGGGTTCAAATCCCGTCTCCACCTCGGTGGTACAACGGAGTCCTCGGGTTCCGGTAAAGTAAGTGCGCCATGCGGAAGTGGCTCAGTGGTAGAGCATCACCTTGCCAAGGTGAGGGTCGCGGGTTCGAATCCCGTCTTCCGCTCTGAGTGACAACTCAACAAGGACGATTAGCTCAGCGGGAGAGCGCTTCCCTGACACGGAAGAGGTCACTGGTTCAATCCCAGTATCGTCCACACACTCCCTTCGGGAGTCAGGCCGGGTTTCGGTCCGGTCCGGACGGCAGTCAAGCCCCAGCGCACGGCAGCAGCCGTACGACTGGGGCTTTTCGCTGTCCGGCCTCACAGCTCCTCACTGTCCGTCTTGCGGCTTTTCGCTGTCCGGCTCACAGCTTCTCGTGGCCGGCGGGTCACAGGAACTCGTGCGGGCCTGTGGGGACGGGCTCGCCGGGCCGGAGGTCGGCGCGGTCGTCGTCGGACAGGCCGGTGAGGATCACGGCGAGCTCGGCGCGGGTGTGGATGCCGAGCTTGCGGTAGATGCGGGCCAGGTGGGTGTCCACGGTGCGCTTGCTGATCGACAACGTCGTCGCCACCTCCAGGTTGCTCATCCCGCGCAGCACCAGGTCGGTGACCCGGCGTTCGCCGACGGTCAGCACGTGGTCGTCCTGGCCGGGCACGAGGACTGCGGCGCGCGCCGGGGCGGTGGCGGCGCGGTGCTTGTCGGCGAGGGCGGCCAGGCGGACCGCGCCGCAGTCGGCGGCCAGCCGCAGCGCCAGGGCCAGCGTCTCGTGCGCCTTCCCGTCGTCGCCGGCCTGCCGCTGGGCGATGCCGAGGCGCAGCAGGGCCCTGGCGTGTTCGAGCCGGGCGCCCCGGTTGGCCAGCAGGGCGACGGCCTCGTGCAGCATGTCGAGCCGGACCTCGCCCTCGTGGGCGATGCTGCCCGCGCTGAGCGCGCGGGCGACGACGGTCGGCGCGCCCCAGGCGCGGGCCAGCTCCAGTTCGCGTTCGGCCACCATGCGGGCCGCCGAGCGTTCCCCTGACAACACGTACGCCAGGATCGAGTTCGTGCCCCAGGGCACGCAGGCCGGGTTCGTGATGCCGGCGGCGGTCAGGCGGCGTCCGCACTCCAGCAGGGTCAGCAGGCCGTCGCGCGGGCGGCCCTGGGCGAGGCGGACGCGGCCCAGGGCGTCGAGGGCCTGCCCGGAGATCATCGGGTGCCAGTCGCCGTACGGGGCCACGGACTTCAGCGCGGACTCGGCCGCCTCCAGGTCGCCGAACTCCACCAGCACCCGCGCCGCGCAGGCGGCGGCGGCCACGTGGAAGCCCTCCGCCTGGCACTCGCGGGAACTGGCGACGGCGGCCTCGGCGTCGGCCAGCCCCGCCTCCAGGCTGCCGAGCTGGTAACGCACCTCGGCCCTGGTCAGCAGCGCCAGCGCCAGGCCGGTGCCGGAGCCGGCGTCCCGGGTCTCGCTGACCAGCCGTTCGGCCCAGTAGGAGGCCTCGTCGAGGCGGTCGCCCCACACCAGCGGCAACACGGCGGCCACCGGCACGGCGCCCTGGCCGTCGAGGCAGCGCCGGGTCTGGGCGAGCATGCGCGACATGCTGCGGCCCCGCGCGCCGGTGGCCAGGGCGAGCACGCTGAGGAACTCCCTGGCCGCCGGGCTGACCAGCGTGCCGAGGGAACGGCCGAGCTGGCGCAGGCCGAGCCGCCCGGCCGAGCGGCCCCACAACAGCGCCTGGGCGGCGAACACCAGCAGCAGGTCCGTGCCGGCGAGCGACGGGGTGGCCGCGGCGGTCTCGGCCGCGCCGGCGAAGACCTCGGCGGCCTCGGCGGAGTTCGCGGTGACCAGGATGTCGGCGAACGGCGCCAGCGACATGAGGGCGTGCGGGGCCAGCCGGACCCGGCCGTAGACGGTGCGCAGGTGCCGCAGGCAGGCGGGCAGGTCGCGGTGCTTCTCGACGGCGCCCAGCTCGGCGGTGACCTCCAGCACGGTGTCGGGGTCGTCGGTCTCGGCCAGCGCGCGGTGCAGGTAGCCGGTCGCGTCCTCCCACGAGTGCTTGGCGGCGGCCTCGCCGGCCGCCTCGCGCAGCACGGTGACGGTGAGCGGGTCGCCGGTCGGGCCGGCCGACATCAGGTGCCGGGCCGAACGCCTCAGCGGCGCGCCGAGCCGGTACAGCAGCGACGCGGTACGGCGGTGCAGCCGGTCGCGCTCGCCCGGGTCCATCCCGGCCAGCACGGCCTGCTGGATGCGCGGGTGGGCGAAGCGGTCGGGCGGCGTGCCCGTGACGAGCCCGGCGCGGCGCAGCGTCTCCCCCGCCGCCCTGGCGGTGTCCTGGCCGTGCCCGGCGATCATGGAGGCGACCTCCATGCCGTCCTCGGGCGCGACGATGGCCAGGCTGCGCAGCAGGTCCACGCCGGCCGCGTCCACGCCTGAGCCGCTGCCGGACAACCAGCCGAGCGCGGTCTCCGTCAGCGCCAGCGCGCCGATCTCCAGCACCCGGGGCAGCTCGGCGCTCACCGGGCGCACGCCGGACCTGGCCAGCCGCCCGGCCAGCTCCCGCAGCAGCAGCGGGTTTCCCTGGGTGAGCCGGTGGCAGGCGAGCGCGATCTCCTCGCCGACCGGCTCCTCCGTGCCGAGCACGGACTCCATGAGCAGTCCCGCGCAGGTGGCGCACAGAGGCGCGGGACGCAGCAGCCGCGTGTAGGGCAGGGCGGCCAGGTCTCTGGCCAGGTCGTCGGGGCCGCCGGTGTCGGCGGTGGTCAGGACCATCGCGATGGGCAGCCCGTCGAGCCGCCTGGCGATGTAGGAGCACCACTGGGAGGACTGCGGGTCGGTGTGGTGCACGTCGTCGACGGCGATGATCAGCGGCCGGTCGCCGGTGAAGGAGCGGGTGGCGCGGTAGAGACCGTGCAGCAGGTCGGGCGTGACGGGACGCCCCCGATCGAGCCCGCCGCCGAGCCCACCGCCCAGATCGGAGCCCAGGTCGGAGCCCAGGTCCGGGCCGGCGGCGGCGCCCCCTGGACCCGCGCCGGGCGGGACGGTCGGCGGCGCGCGGCCGGCGCTCATGAGCGGTTCGAAGAGCCGGCGGACCACGCCGAACGGGTGGTCGCGCTCGGTCGGGTGCCCCCGGGCCATCAGCAGCAGCGCCCCGGTCTCCACCCTGGCCGCCAGGGCGGCGTTGAGCAGGGTGGTCTTGCCCATGCCACGAGATCCCTGGATCAGGAGCACGGAGGGGCCGCCGGCACGGACCCTCGACAGCGCCTCTCGGATCGCCTCGGTCTCGACGTCACGGTGTAGCAGCGGCTGCCCCGAAGACATCGCTACTCCCCACAGTCTGGCCCCCCTGAAACTGTCCACCAGGATCATGCCGCCTCGGGCGGGCGGGCTGTCAATACCTACGCTCACAAATCCGACTAATCCGGACTATTGGCAGCTGGTGCAACTGGACCCGCCCGCGGCGGCCGCATGCGCATTCCCGACGGACCAATACGTATTTTCGCCCTCCGTACCGCTGAAATGCGTACGCCGGAATTACGTCTTTACACCGGATCCGGCCCGGTGCGACTCTGCGATCAACCGATATGGACCCGATACGGGGAGGGTCATGGACCGCCCACGTCTCAAGGCGCACTTCACGCCTCAGGTGATCGACGGGTCGAAGGTGTTTCTCCTGGCCGAGGGTCAGCACTACCTCGTCCAGGCGGCGGGGGCCGGGAAACTCCTTCCCTACCTGGACGGACGGCGTACCGTCGCCGAGATCGCGAGCGCGCTGAGCGAGGAGGTGCCGCTCCCGCAGACGCTCATCGCCATTCGTAAATTCGCCGCATTCGGCCATCTCGCCAATGGCCGTCCCGATTGGCCGGACGCCACGCTGGCATTCTGGGACGCGCAGGGAATTGACCCCGTGCACGCCCACGACGCGCTCTCGCGTACCGAATTCACGGTCGTGGCCTGCGAAGGGGCCGACGCCGCGCCGGTGGTACCGGTATTGCGTGAGCACGGATTGCGTATACGTACGAGGAGCGTGGAGGAGGAGGCGGCCGGGCCCGGGGGCACGCTGTCGGTCGTGGTGGCCGGGGACTACCTCGACCCGGCGCTCGACCGGCTCAACGCCGCCTACCTGGCCGCCGGGCACCCGTGGGCGCTGGTCAAGCCGGGCGGGATCACGCTCTGGGTGGGGCCGGTGTTCCAGCCCGGACGTACCGGCTGCTGGGCCTGCCTGGCGCAGCGGCTGGCCGGGAACCGGCAGGTCGAACGGTACCTGGCGGGCAAGCGCGGCGGCGGGGTGCCGTACCACCCGGCGCGCGAGTCGGCGCCGGCCGGACCGGCCGTGGCGGGCGGCCTGCTGGCCGTGGAGCTGGCGCGGATCGCCGCGGGGGCGGCCTCCTCGCGGCTCGAAGGCCGGATGACCACGATCGACCTGCGCACGCTCGGCGTGGCCGAGCACACCATGGTCCGGCTGCCGCAGTGCCCGGCCTGCGGCGACCCCACCCTGATCAGCGAGCGCAGTCCCAAGATCGCCCTGTCGGCGCGCAGCGCCCGGCACGTCACCGACGGCGGCTACCGCATCGAGCCGCCCGCGCGTACGTACGCCCGGCTGGAGAAGCACATCAGCCCGCTGATCGGGGCGGTCACGCGGCTGCACACCTTCGCCGACCAGGACAACGGCGTCACCTACAGCTTCACCGCCGGCCACAACTTCGCCATGATCGGCGACAACATGGACCTGCTGCGGCGCAACCTGCGCGGGCAGAGCGGCGGCAAGGGCCGTACCGAGGTGCAGGCCAGGGTGAGCGCGCTGTGCGAGGCCATCGAGCGTTACTCGGGCGTGTGGCGGGGCGAGGAGCCGGTCACCGAGGCCGCCTACGCCGACCTCGACCCCGAGGTGGCCGTGCATCCGGAGTCGCTGCTGCACTTCTCTCAGGCCCAGTACGCCGGCCGCGAGGAGTGGAACAAGGACCCCGCCCACCGGCTGCACCTGGTGCCCGAACGGTTCCGTACGGACCTGCCGATCGACTGGTCGCCCGCCTGGTCGCTGACCGAGGAGCGGGAGCGGCTGGTGCCCGCCGGGTACGCCTGGTACGGCCACCCCGACCTGGAACGCCACTTCTACTGCGTGGGCGACTCCAACGGCAACGCCTCGGGCAACTCCGTCGAGGAGGCCGTCCTCCAGGGCTTCTGCGAGCTGGTCGAGCGCGACGCGGTGGCCCTGTGGTGGTACAACCGGGCCCGGCGGCCGGCCTTCGACCTGGACTCGCTGCGCGACCCGTACGTCGACACCGTGCGCGAGTTCTACCGGGGCATGGACCGCGACCTGTGGCTGCTCGACATCACGACCGACCTCGGCATCCCGGCGTTCGTGGGGGTCTCGCACCGTACCGGGCATCCGGTCGAGGACGTCATCGTCGGGTTCGGCGCGCACCTCGACCCGCGGATCGCCGCCATCAGGACGCTGACCGAGGTCAACCAGTTCCTGCCCTCGGTGGAGCGGCGCGACGAGCGGGGCGAGACCCTCTACCTGGACGACGACGTCGCCACGCTGGCCTGGTGGAAGGAGACGAAGCTGGCCGAGCAGCCGTGGCTGGTGCCCGACCCGGCCCTGCCTGCCCGCACGCTGGGCGACTACGCGCGATCGGACGGCGGCGACCTGGCCGGTGACGTGCAGACCTGCGTGGCCAGGGCCGCCGCGGCCGGGATCGAGGTCATCGCGCTCGACCAGAGCCGTCCCGACCTGGAGCTGAGCGTGGTCCGGGTGATCGCGCCCGGCATGCGGCACTTCTGGCGGCGGCTCGGCCCCGGCCGGCTGTACGACGTGCCGGTCTCGCTCGGCTGGGTCCCCGAGCCCCGCGCCGAGGACGACCTCAACCCGACCAGCGTCTTCTTCTGACCGGTTCGCGGGTCCTTGGACGTACGGAGAGGAGCGGGCCATGGACGAGACCAAGCTGCGGCTGCGGCGGGACGCGGAGCTGAACGAGACGGACGGCGAGGTGCGGATCTCCGCGCCGGCCGGCTCGCTCGGGCTGCGCGGCCTCGACGCCGGGACCGCGGCCGCCCTGCGGGTCCTGGCCGCCGGCGACGCGGGCGAGACCGCGCTGGCCGCGACGGTGGGCGAGGCCGGGCTGCTGCGCTGGAACCTGCTGGTCCGCCGCCTGTCCGCGGCCGGCCTGCTGGAGTACGCGGCGGGCGGGGCCCGGCTGCGGCCGGTCGGGGCCGGCCGGGTGGAGCCCGCCCCCGCGCCGGCGGCGGGCACGCCGGTCCGGATGTCGCGTTTCGCGGTCGTCACCGCCGGGGACGGCGTGCTGACCGTACGCTCCCCGCGCAGCCCGGCGGTGGTGGAGCTGTCGCCCGCCGCCTGCGGGCTGCTCGGCGCGCTGGCCACCTGGACCACCCCTGAGGACCTGGCCGCGCACGCCCCCGCGCAGGCGCTGCGGTTCCTGGCGGCGGCGGGCGTGCTGGCCACCGGCCCCGAGGACGGCGACCTGTCCTCGGCGCAGTGGCACCCGCGCGACCTGTGGCTGCACGCCCACAGCCGCGGCCCCCGCTACACCGGCCGCTACGGCGGCACCTACGCCTTCTCCTCCCGCTTCGGCCCGATGCCCGCCGATCCCCCGCCGTTCGCCGGCGAGCGGATCGAGCTGCCGCGCCCCGACCTGGAACTGCTGGCCAAGACCGACCCGAGCCTGACCGACACGCTGGAGCGCCGCCGTTCCCTGCGCGAGCACGACCAGGACGCGCCCATCACGCTCGCCCAGCTCGGCGAGCTGCTCTACCGGTCGATGCGGCGGCGGGCGGTGTTCACCTCGCCCGACGGGCAGGAGCTGGCCGACCGGCCCTACCCCTCCGGCGGCTCGGTCCACGAGCTGGAGGTCTACCCCCTGATCGTGTCCTGCCGGGGCGTCGAGCCGGGTTTGTGGCACTACGACACCGCCGGGCACGCCCTGGAACTGGTCTCGCCACCCTCGCCCGCCGTACGGGCGCTGGTCGAACGGGCGAAGTCGGCGGCCCAGCTCACCCGGGATCCGCAGGTGGTGCTGACCGTCACCGCCCGCTTCGGCCGGGTGATGTGGAAGTACGAGACCATCGGCTACTCGCTGGTGCTCAAGCACGTGGGCGTCTTGTACCAGACGCTCTACCTGGCCGGAACGGCCATGGACCTGGCCGTGTGCGCGCTGGGCGGCGGGGACGCCGCCGACTTCGCGCTGGCCAGCGGACTGGACTACCTGACCGAGGGCAGCGTCGGCGAGCTGATCGTCGGCAGCCGGGGGTGAGGCGCACATGACGGCACGACGGCAGGCGGGGACGGCGCGATGAAGTTCCGGTTCAAGGCGTTGCAGCGGATGCGGGAGCCCGACGAGCTCGACTCGCCGACGTTGCTGGCCTCCCCGCGCGGGTGGATCGCCACGTTCGTGGTGCTGATCATCGTGGTGGCGGCGGGGGTGTGGTTCTTCGCCGGGCGGTTGCCGATCACCGTGCCCGCCGTGGGCCTGCTGACCCATCCGGGGGGCACGGCCCGGTTGCAGAGCCCGTACGGCGGGACCGTGCGTTCGATGTTGCTCCAGCCGGCCGACGCGGTGCGGGAGGGCCAGGCGGTGGCGGTCATCGCCGCCGACGGCGGCACGGACCGGGTGGTGCGCAGCCCGTTCACCGGGCGGGTGGTCGCCGGTTCCGCCGTGGCCGGGCACGTGGTGCGGGAGGGCGAGGAGTTGCTGCTCGTCGAGCGTACGGACGCGCCGGGCGACCGGCTGGTGGCCATGTTGTTCGTGCCGGTGGACCGGGCGATGGGCGTGGTGCCGGGCAAGCCGGTCGATCTGTCGGTCTCCTCGGCGCCGCCCGGCGCGTACGGGCTGCTGCGCGGCCGGGTCCAGTCGGTCAGCGCGTACCCGGTGATGACAGAGCAGGCGGCCGACCTGGTGGGCGGCGAGGACCCGGCGCGCGGCTACCTGCGGAACACGCCGTCCAGGCTGGTGATCGTCGATCTCGTACGGGATCCGGCGACGCCGTCCGGCTACGCCTGGTCGACCAGGAAGGGGCCGCCGGTGGGCCTGCAGTCGCAGGTCTCCGTCAGCGGCGCGATCGGGCTGGGCAGCCAGACGCTGTTCGACCTGCTGCTCGGGCGCTGAGGTGAGCCGCGTGACCGCCCCCGCTCCCCGGCCGAAGGAGGGATGCGTGACCACGACCAGCGCCCCCGGGAGGGACGTGTGACCACCACCGGCGTCCCCGAGCAGGGGCATGCGGACCCGGCCCCCGGGAAGACCCCGGGAAAGGGCCCAGGGAAGGGGGGCGCGTCCGCTTCCCCGGCGGCCCCCGTACGGCGGCGGTGGAGATGGCGGCGGCGCACGCCGACGGTGATCCAGATGGAGGCCGTGGAGTGCGGGGCCGCCTCGCTGGCGATGATCCTGGGCTACCACGGCAAGTTCGTGCCGCTGGAGGAGCTGCGCTCGGCCTGCGGCGTCTCCCGCGACGGCGCGAAGGCGTCCAGCGTGGTGGCCGCCGCCCGCCGCTACGGGCTGATCGCCCGGGGTTTCCAGATGGAGGCGGACGACCTGCGCTCGCTGAGCGAGCCGGCCATCGTGTTCTGGGCGTTCCAGCACTTCATGGTCCTGGAGGGGGTGCGCAGCCGGTTCGGCAGGAAGGCCGTCGCGGTCAACGACCCGGCGGGCGGACCCCGGATGATCGACTGGGACGACTTCGACTCCGGGTTCACCGGCGTGGTGCTGACGTTCGAGCCTGGCCCGGACTTCCGGCCGGGCGGGCGGCCCACCCGGGTCGGCCAGGCCCTGCTGGCGCGGCGCATGCCGTCGGGGCGCGCGCTGCCGCTGGTGCTGCTGGCCAGCCTGCTGCTGGTAGTGCCGGGCATCATCGGGCCGGCGTTCAGCCGGGTGTTCATCGATCGGATCCTGACCGGGCGCGATCCGGGTTACCTGGTGCCGCTGCTGTTCGCGATGGGGGTCACCGCGGTCGTGGTGTTCGTGCTGACCTCGGTGCAGCGGCACTACCTGCTGCGCCTGGAGATACGGCTCAGCCTGGTCAGCTCGGCCCGCTTCTTCCGCCATCTGCTGCGACTGCCCGTGGAGTTCTTCCTCCAGCGGCGTCCGGCCGAGGTGGCCAAGCGGGTGCAGGCCAACGACGGCGTCGCCGAGATCCTCTCCCGCGACCTGGCCGTCACCCTGGTGAACCTCGTCCTGGTGCTGTTCTACGCGGCCGTGCTCATCCGGTACGACCTGCTGCTCGGGCTCGTCGGGGTGTCGATGGCGCTGCTGAACATCCTGGTGTTGCGGCAGGTGTCGCGGGCGCGTACCGACGCGGTGGCGGCGTTGCGGGCCGACCTGGGGAACCTGACCTCGACGACGTTCAACACGTTGCAGCTCGTGGAGACGGTCAAGGCGACCGGGGCGGAGCCGACGGCGTTCCAGCGGTGGGCGGGGTTCCTGGCCAAGGCGGTCACCGCCAAGCAGCGGCTGGGCGTGGCCACGGCCACGCTGACCGTCGTGCCGCCGCTGCTGGCCGGGATCAACAGCGGGCTCATCCTGCTGATCGGCGGGCTGCGGGTGGTGGACGGCGTGATCAGCGTCGGCATGCTGGTGGCCTTCCAGACGTTGCTCAACGCCCTGTCCAGGCCCGTCACGCAGCTCACCAACCTCGGCGGCCAGCTCCAGGACATCTCGGCCGACATCTGCCGCCTGTACGACGTCGAGAAGTACCCCATGGCCAGGACGTTCGAGCGGCGCGAGACCGCCGGGGCCGCCGAGCCCGACCTGAACGGCCGCCTGGACGGACGGCTGGAGTTCGCGGCGGTGACCTTCGGCTACAACACGCTCGCCGCCCCCGTCATCAGGGACCTGTCGTTCACCGTGGTGCCCGGCCGCCGCGTCGCGATCGTCGGCAACTCGGGCAGCGGCAAGTCGACCGCGGGCAAGCTGGCCGCCGGCCTGTACGTGCCGACCGCCGGCCAGGTGCTGCTGGACGACCGGCCGCGCGACGACCTGCCGAGGGCCGTGGTCGCCGCCTCCGTCGCATACGTGGACCAGGACATCACTCTGTTCGAGGGCACCGTGCGGGACAACCTGACGTTGTGGAGCGACGACGTGCCCGACGAGGTGGCGGTCTCCGCGCTGCGGGACGCGGCACTGTTCGACCTGATCGCGGCCCGGCCCGGCGGCCTCAACAGCCGGGTGCTGGAGGGCGGCAGGAACCTCAGCGGCGGCCAGCGGCAGCGCCTGGAGCTGGCGCGGGCGTTGTCGGTCCGGCCCACGCTGCTGATCCTGGACGAGGCGACCAGCGCCCTGGACCCGGAGACCGAGCGGATCATCGCCGACAACCTGCGCAGGCGCGGCTGCGGCTGCCTGATCATCGCGCACCGGCTGTCCACGGTCCGCGACGCCGACGAGATCATCGTGCTCGACCGCGGCGAGGTGGTCGAGCGCGGCCGGCACGCCGAGTTGCTGGCGCTCGACGGCCACTACGCCGAGCTGCTCAGAAGCTCACGCAAGAACGGCGACGCGACATGAGGGCGCACGACGACGGCGCGGCGTCGTGCGCGTGGTCGTGCACGGGGTCGGCGCGATGACGACGGAGGATGACGCAGTGCTGAAGGTGGCCGGATTCTCCCCGTTCTTCACCGACGCCGCCACACCGGTGGACTACTCGGCGGAGAACCTGTTCGTGTTGTCGGGCGTGCGCGAGGTGCTGCTGGTGGAGGAGGGCGCGGTCGACCTGTTCGCGGTGCGCCTGGACGGCGGCCGCCCGGTCGGCCGCTGGCACTACCTGTGCCGGGTGCGGCAGGGCACACTGCTGCCCGGCTCGCCCAGGGGGCCGAAGCACGGCATCGTGGGCCGTCCGGTGCTCGGCACGCGGGTGTCGAGCATCCCGCTGGCCAGGCTGGGCGAGCTGTCGGGCACCAGCCGCTCGGCCACCATGTCGACCGCCGAGTACGGCCTGGCCGTGCGGCAGTTCGTCCGCGGGCTGGAGGCCGGGATGATCGCGCTGGCCACCGCCCTGCGGGACGCGCTGCCGCCGCGCGAGTTCGTCCCGCTGCTGCCCGACGCGGTCACCGGGCTGGCCGCCGGGCGCGCGGCCCGGTCGGTGGACGGCGTACGGTGGATCACGGTCGAGGAGGGCGCGGTCGAGATGCCCGACGGCGTGGCGGGCGTGCTGACCGCGGGCGCCGAGCTGGCCGTGACCGAGCGGGACTGGCTGGTCGCCGACGCCCCCGCCCGCGTGCGTGCCCGTTCCACCTGGCAGCTCCTGGCCGACGAGACGATCTGGGCCCGCTGGGTCGAGCACGCCATCCGGTTCCTCTACACGGTGGACCGCCGGGTCGAGCGGCGGCGCGCGCAGGAGCTGGAGGCTCTGCGGCGGCGCAAGGAACGCGAGTCCGGCGCCACGCGGGCGGCCCGCCGCAGCTTCGACACGCTGGTCCGCGACACCGAGGCCAAGGTGCGCCTGGCCGACGTCACCGCCGATCCGCCGGCGCTGGCCGCGGCCAGGCTGGTGGCCTCGCACGGCGGGTTCACCGTGACCGCGCCGCCGCCGGGCCAGGCGCGGGGCGCCGACCCGCTGCAGGCCGTCGCGCTGGCGTCGGGGGTGCGTACGCGCTCGGTCCGGCTGGACGACGGCTGGTGGAAACACGACATCGGGCCCATGGTGGGCTACCGGGCCGACGACGGGACGCCGGTGGCGCTGCTGCCGATCGGCTCGCGGTACGTGGTCGCCCAGCCCGGCCACAGCCGCGTCACGCCGGTCACCAAGGCGGTGGCCGCCACGCTGAGCGGCAAGGCCGAGGTGTTGTACCAGCCGCTGCCGCGCGAGGTGCGGACCGTGGCCGGGCTGCTGCGCTTCGGGCTGGCCCGCAACGGCCGCGACCTGTGGGTGCTGGCCTCCCTGGGCACGCTGGTGGCGGTCATCGGGCTGCTCGTGCCCGCGATGACGGGGCTGGTGCTGGGGACGTTCGTGCAGCGGGCCGAGCGCGACCTCATCGTGCAGGGCGCGGCGCTGGTGATCGGCGGCGCGCTGGTGGCGGGGGCGCTGTCGATCGTGCAGAACGTCGCCGCCCTGCGCATCGAGGGCCGTTCGTCGGCCCGCGTGCAGGCCGGGGCGTGGACGCGGCTGCTGTCGCTGCCCGTCACGTTCTTCGGCCGCTACTCCACCGGCGAGCTGGGCACGACCGTGCTGGGCGTGAGCACGGCCCAGGAGACGTTGTCGGGCGTGATGACCACCGCGACGCTGGGGCTGTTCGGCGGGCTGGCCAACCTGGCGCTGGTGTACGTCTACGACGTCGGCCTGGCGCTGCTGGCGACCCTGCTGGTGCTGGCCGGCGTGCTGGTGTGCGCGGTCGCCGGCTTCTTCGAGGTACGCCTGCAACGCCGCCTGTACGAGCAGGAGCAGCGGCTGTCCTCGCGGGTGTTCCAGCTCCTGTCGGCGGTGCCCAAGCTGCGCGTGGCCGCCGCGGAGGACCAGGCGTTCGGCGTGTGGACGCGGGACTTCATGGCGACCAGGACGACCTCGGCCTCGGCCCGGCGGCTGCAGAACGTGGTCACCACCTTCAACGCCGGGTTCCCGCTGGTCTGCTCGGTGGTGATCTTCGCCGTGGCGGCCGGGCCGCTGCGCGGGCAGCTCCCGATCAGCGCGTTCCTGGCCTTCTTCGCCGCGTTCAACCTGCTCATCGCCTCGGTGTTGCAGTTCACCGGCGCGGCGATCACGGCCATGGGCGTCGTGCCGATGCTGGAGAAGCTGGCCCCGGTGCTGGAGGCCGAGCCGGAGGACCACGCGGGCAAGGCCGACCCCGGCGACCTGTCGGGCCGCGTCAGCCTGTCCCGGGTCTCCTTCCGGTACGGCGAGGACGGCCCCGCGGTGCTCACCGACATCGACCTGTCGATCGAGCCCGGCGAGTTCGTCGCGATCGTGGGCCCGACCGGCAGCGGGAAGTCCACGGTCCTGCGCCTGCTGCTCGGCTTCGAGCAGCCCGACGTCGGCTCGGTCCTGTACGACGGCCAGGACCTGGGCGAGCTGGACCTCGGCGCGGTGCGCCGGCAGTGCGGCGTGGTGCTGCAGAACGGCGCGCTGCTGGCCGGCGACATCAGGCAGAACATCGTCGGCAGCACGAACCACACGATCGACGACGCCTGGGACGCCGCCGCGATGGCCGGCATCGCCGACGACATCACGGCCATGCCGATGGGCATGCACACCGTCCTGTCGGAGGGCACGAACACGCTCTCCGGCGGCCAGCGCCAGCGCATCATGATCGCCAGGGCGCTGGTCTCGCGCCCCCGCATCGTCTTCTTCGACGAGGCGACCAGCGCCCTGGACAACCCCGCCCAGAACGTCATCGCCGAGAGCACCCGCCGGCTCAACGCCACCCGCGTGGTCATCGCCCACCGGCTGTCCACCGTCCGGGACGCCGACAAGATCCTGGTGCTCGACGGCGGCCGCATCGTCCAGCAGGGGACGTACGACGAGCTGCTGACCGACGAGCAGGGGCTGTTCGCGCGGCTGGCGCGGCGGCAGATGTGAGCGCACGGGAGGAGCCGTCATGGAGTTCGCGCTGCTGATCCACGGGCCGGAACGGGCCTGGGCGGAGCTGTCGGAGCAGGACCGCACCGCGTTGTACTCCGCCTACCTCGACTTCGGGCGGGAGCTGCGGGAGGCCGGGGTCACGGTGGTGTTCGGCGCCCGGCTGGCCCGCCCGGACGCGGCGAAGGGCGATCCGCGCGAGGACGGCCGTCCCGAGCTGGGCGGCATGTGGATCCTGGACCTGCCGTCGGAGGAGGCGGCGCTGGAGTGGGCCGGGCGCCTGCCGGCCGGGCCGGGCGACCGGGTCGAGTTACGGCGCTGCGACCGTGGAAGGATGTCACGATAGTGCCAACCGGGGCTCTGCCCGCGCCCCACCACGCCTTTGGGGCAGAACCCACAGGGAGGTAGACGACTCATGGACTTCGTGCTGCTGATCCACGGCGACGAGATGCTCTGGGACGCCTTCAGCGAGAGCGAGCGGGAGCGGATGGCCGAGGCCCATCGCCAGTTCGGCCGGGCGATGGCGATGGCGGGGGTCAAGGTCAAGTACGGCGCCGGGCTGACCAGGTCGCGGGAGGGCAAGCTGGTCAGGCCCGACGGGCCCGCCGTCGCGGGGCCGTACGCGGTCGGGCGGGAGCAGATCGGCGGCATCTGGGTCATCGAGGTCCAGTCCGCCGAGGAGGCCGAGTCGTGGGCGCGCAAGATGCCGTACGCGCCCGGCGACATCGTCGAGGTGCGGCCCTGTGACCCGGCCTCCTGAGGCCGTCTCCCGTGGGTTCCTTCAGTAGCGGGCTCTGCGGCTGAGCAGCACGCCGACGGCCAGGAACAGCAGCCCGGCGGCGCCGTAGACGATGGCCAGCGAGGTCGCGGGGGGCTTCTCGCTGGCGTTCACGACGGCCAGGCCGAGGCCGACGATCGCGCTGATGTAGCTGAAGATCGCGATGAAGATCTTCCAGAACGGACTCATGACGTGCTTCCTTCCGGTGAGTGCTGAGCCGGGCCGTACGGTGCGGTCCCGGCGACGACGAAGCCGAGCAGCATGACCCAGGCGTCCGGGTCGGCCAGGAAACGCCGCCAGCGGTCGGCCGCCAGGGCGAGGCCCGACATCGGCAGCGCGCCCGAGGCGACGAGCGGCGCCAGGCGTTCGGGCCCCAGGTGCGGGGCGAAGGCCGCGGTGGGATGGGTGTCGTTGGTGGTGGCGAACGGGCGCAGCACCACGTCGTCGAACCCGCCGCCGCGCAGCAGCCGGGTGAGCTTCCTGCCGATCTGGCGGTCTCCCCCGGCGCCGCGCTGGGCCTGGGCCATGGTCGCGTGGACGGAGGCGAGCTCGGGGTACATCGGATCGGCCAGGCCCCAGAGCATGCTGTCGACCTCGACGACCACGATCCGGCCCCCGGGACGCAGCACGCGCAGCGCCTCGGCCAGGACGGGCGCCGGGTCGCGCACGTGCTGGAGTACGTACCGCAGCAGTACGCCGCCCACGCTGCCGGTACGCAACGGCAGCCGGGCACCGTCGGCGGTGACCAGCGGGGCGCCGCAGCCGCCCGCGTTGCGCAGCAGCCCGGCGTCCACGTCGAGGGCGATGACCGGCAGCCGCGGCTCGGCGGCGCGCAGCCTGCGGGTGACCGCGCCGGAGCCGGCGCCCAGCTCCAGCAGCGGGCCCTCGCGGGTCAGCCCGAGGTCGCGCATGATGCGCAGTTCCTCCTCGAAGGAGAGCGCCGCCTGGGCCTCCAGCCGGGCCAGCTCGCCGGCCACGCCGCCCCACGTGGTGTTCGCGACGTCGTAGGAGCCGGTGGCCGCCGCGCTCGTCGGGGCGCTCACCGGGGCCTCGGGATCATCATCAGGCCGTGCCTGGGCCGCAGCGTGACCAGCGCCTCGGGCTCGACGGGGAAGCCCGCCACCAGCTCCATACGCAGCCCGCGCAGGATGACGGCGAGCACGAGCGTGGCCTCCACCAGCGCGAAGTGCCGCCCGACGCAGATGCGCGGCCCGCCGCCGAAGGGCAGGTACTGGTGGCTGAGCAGCCGCGCGGCCCGGTCGGGGTCGAACCGTTCGGGCCGGTACGCATCCGGCTCCGCCCAATACCTCGGATCCCGGTGCAACACCCACGGGCTGACGCACACCAGCGACCCGGCCGGTACGTCGTACCCGTCCAGCACGTCGTCGGCCGTCCCGCGCCGCGAGATCAGCCAGACCGGCGGGTAGAGCCGCATGGCCTCCTGGACGGCCTGCCGGCACCGGCGCAACCTCGGCAGGTCGGCGGCGGTCGGCGACCGGCCCTCCAGCACCTCGTCGATCTCGGCGTGCACGGCCCGCGCCGCCTCCGGGTTCCGGTCGAGCAGGTAGAGCGTCCAGGTCAGCGACTTGGCGGTGGTCTCGTGCCCGGCCATGATGATCGTCAGCACCTGGTCGCGCAGGTCGGCGTCGGACATCGTGTGCCCCTCGGCCAGCATCGCGCCGAGCAGGTCGTCGCCCGCGCCGCCGGCCCGGCGGGCGGCGATGATGACCCTGGTGACCCGGTCGAGGAAGGTCCGCGCCCGGTGGAAGCCGGCGTAGCGCGCGGCCGTGTCCGCCGGGTCGGGGTCGTCGCTGGGTACGTAGTGGCCGATGAAGCGGTTGACCGCGTCCACGGCGCGGCCGAAGCCCTCGCCCGCGACGCCGATGTCGGTGCCCAGCATGGCCTTCACGATCACGGTCAGGGTGAGCGAGGTCAGGTCGTGGTCGACGCGTACGGGCCGGCCGCCGTCCCAGTGCGCCACCAGGTGCTCGGCCGCCTCCACGATGACCCGGTCGAACCGGTCCACCTCGGCCGGTCTGAACGCCGGGGCGCACATCCGCCGCTGGGCCGCCCATTCGGCGCCGTTGCTGGTCAGCAGGCCGTTGCCGAGCAGTGGGCGGAGCATGTCGTCGTCCGGTGTGCGGTCCTTGGTGTAGGCGGCGCCGTTCTCCTTCAGCACGTGCCTGGCCAGGTCGGGGCGGTGCAGCATGTAGACCGGCTCGCCGTCCGCGTCGTGGCGGGTGACGTCGCCGTGGGCGGCCATCGCGGTGACGAACTCCAGCGGAGCGTCGCGCATGGCCCTCAGGCTCTGGGTTCCGGCCGGTCCCGGCGGCACCCGGGGGGATACGTACGTCCCGGACATGGGTTCTCCCGATGGCTTACGCAAACGAATATTCCGATACGCATTTCCGGCCACCGAATACGTATATCGCTTCGTATTGTTCCGGTCGGCGTATTTGCAGAGTACCTTTTAAGCAGAGGGCTCTCAATACTTAATCCGGAGCCCCGGAAATTAAGTCTAGGCACTCCGAATTCGGCTGTGTAAGACTCCGTTCCGAGACGGCGCACCGCGCCGAAGGGGAAAAGCTCCAGGAGGACACAATGGCCCTGAACCCCAGAGAGCGGACCGAATTCGTCAACGCCTACACGCGAGTCCTGATCACCGCGTGGTCGAGCGAGGAATTCTCGGCGAAGCTCGACAGCAACCCGCGCGAGGCGCTGGCCGAGGCCGGCCTGGAGGTTCCCGCGGGCGCCCAGATCGCCCTCGTGCGCAACGTCCCCGACGGCCACCACGACACCAACCTCGACGTGCAGGTCTCGCTGTGGGAGCGCGGCCTGGAGACGGGCACGTTCGAGTTCCACATCCCCGAGACGCCGCAGATCGACATGGCGGAGCTGAGCGAGGGCGACCTCGACTCGATCGCGGCCGGCGACGTCAACTGCTGCTGCTGCCCCTGCTGCTGCTGCACCTGACGCCGGGAGCCACGCACGCCCAAGAGGAGGTAGAGGAGATCATGTCCGACGACCAGGCGAACCCCATCCACGTACGGGGGCTGCGCAAGCAGTACGGTCCCAGTCTCATCCTTCAGAGTGTGGACCTGGATGTTCGTCCCGGAGAGGTGTTCGCCTTACTCGGCCCCAACGGCGCGGGCAAGACGACCACGGTCGAGATCCTCGAAGGCGTGCGCAGGCGTTCGGGCGGCGACGTGCGGGTCCTCGGCCGTGACCCGGCCGAGGACGCCCCGCGATGGCGGGCGCGGCTCGGCATCGTGCCGCAGACGACGGGCGCCTACGCGGACCTGACCGTCCGCGAGGTCGTCGAGCACTTCGCCGCCTTCTACCCCGCGCCGCTGCCCGCGGCGCAGGTCATCGACATGGTGGGCCTCGGCGCGCAGGAGTGCAAGCAGGCCCAGACGCTCTCGGGCGGCCAGTTGCGCCGCCTGGACGTGGCCGTCGGCGTCGTCGGCGACCCCGACCTGATCTTTCTGGACGAGCCGACCACCGGGCTGGACCCGGAGGCCCGGATGGAGGCGTGGGACCTGGTCCGCTTCTTCGCCGACCAGGGCAAGACGACCGTGCTGACCACCCACTACCTGGACGAGGTGGAGGCCCTGGCGCAGCGGGCGGCGGTGATCGTGGCCGGCCGCATCGTCGAGACCGGGCCCGTGAGCGAGCTGGGCGGCCGGCGTGACACACCCGCCACGGTGAGCTTCACCCTGACCGCCGAGCTGAGCGCGGCCGAGCTGCCGGACCTGCCGCCGGGCACCGCGCTCGACCCGTCGGGCGTTCCCGGGGTGCCCGGCGGCACGCTGACGCTGCTGAGCCACACGCCGACGCGGGTCCTGGCCGCGCTGCTGCCGTGGGCGGCGGACGCGGGCGCGGGCGAGCTGCCCGACCTGCGCGTCCACCGGCCCACGCTGGAGGACGTCTATCTCAAGCTGATCCGCGAGAACCAGGGGGCCCAGTCATGACCAGCTCGAACGCGATCGTGGCCGGTCAGGGCCGTCCCGTACGTGCCTCCGGCGGCGGCTCGGGACTGTGGCGGGCCTCGGCGGCCCGCTCGTCGGTGGAGCTGAAGTCGTTCTTCCGCAACCGGCAGTCGCTGTTCTTCACGCTGCTGCTGCCGATCGTGTTGCTGCTGGTGCTCGGCTCGATCTTCTCCGGCACGGTCCCCGGCACGCACACCGACTTCAAGCAGATGTTCGTGGCCGGGATCATCGCCTGCGGCATCATGAGCGTCAGCTTCAACGGCCTGGCGATCAACATCGCGATCGAGCGGGACAACGGCATGATCCGCCGCCTGGCCTCCTCGCCGATGCCGAAGACGGCCTACTTCGTCGGCAAGATCGTCCGGGTGGTGGTGACCGGGATCCTGGAGGCGGCGATCCTGCTGGCCGTCGGCGTCGCGCTGTTCCGCCTGCCGCTGCCGCCGGACGCCGGCCACTGGCTCACGTTCGCGTGGGTGCTGCTGCTCGGGGCTACGTCCTGCTCGCTGCTGGCGGTGGCCTTCAGCGCGATCATCCCGAACGCCCGCTCGGCCGCGGCGATCGTCACGCTGCCGTTCCTGGTGCTGCAGTTCATCTCCGGGGTGTTCTTCCCCTACAGCGAGCTGCCGGCCTGGATGCAGAGCCTGGCGGCGTTCTTCCCGCTGAAGTGGATGACGCAGGGCCTGCGCTCGGTGTTCCTGCCGGCCGACTTCGCGGTGGTGGAGCCCGCGGGCACGTGGGAGCTGGGCCGTACCGCCGCGGTGCTGGGCGCCTGGTGCCTGGCGGCGCTGGTGCTGAGCC
Source organism: Nonomuraea spiralis (assembly GCF_014648435.1). Classification (GTDB taxonomy): domain Bacteria; phylum Actinomycetota; class Actinomycetes; order Streptosporangiales; family Streptosporangiaceae; genus Nonomuraea; species Nonomuraea spiralis. The sequence continues at coordinate 609,947 of NZ_BMRC01000002.1, read as the reverse complement.
TGCTGACCTTCCGCTGGCGCGGCGCCAACGTCCGCTAGCCGGGGAGGGGCTCAGATGGCGAGGGTGAAGCCGGTCAGCCGCCTGGGCACCAGGCCCGGGGCCCACGTGGGCGGCTCGCCCGCCGGGCGCAGCCCGGGATACCGGCCGAGCAGCCCGCTCAGCAGCAGCCCGCCGGCCTGTCTGACCAGCGGCGCGCCCAGGCACAGGTGGGTGCCCGCGCCGAAGGCCAGATGGGGGTTGGGCGAGCGGGTGACCAGCAGCTCGTCGGGCCCGTCGAACACGGCGGGGTCGCGGTTGGCCGCCCCGACCAGGGCCAGCACCCTCGCGCCCGCCGGGATCACGCCGCCGTCCAGGGTGACCGCCTCGGTGGTCACCCTGGCCGTGAACGGGATCGGCGACTCCAGCCGCAACAGCTCGTCCACGGCCGATACGGCCACCTCCTGGCCGCCGTGCCTGATCAGGTCGGCGGCCTCCTTGCGCGGCAGCAGCCAGTGGAGCGCGTTTCCCACCATCTCGGCCAGCGGCTTCCATCCGCCGACGACCGTGAGCGCGGCGATGCCGAGCGTCTCGGCCCTGGTCAGCCGGTCGTCGGCGGCCAGCCGTCCGAAGGGCGAGCCGCCCGGCTCGTTCGCGGTGGCGGCGGCGGCGTCGGCACGCTCGCCGAGGAAGCGGGTGAGCTCGCCCATGGCGGCCCGCCCGGCCGCGGCGGCCTGCGCCCCGGCCAGCGGGTCGAGGTTGACCGAGACGCGGTCGGCCAGCGCGGCGAAGGCGGGCACGTCGGCGGGCGGCAACCCGAACAGCCTGGCCAGCACGCCGGTGGCCAGCGGCTCGCCGAGGTCGGCCGTGGCCTCGATCATGCCCCCGCCCGCGGACCCGCTCGCGTTCGCGGCGTCGCCCGCGGGCCCGTTCGCGGCGCGGGTGGCCAGGCCGTCGAGCACCGCGTCGATCTCGGCCTCGATGCCGGCGGCGATGCCGCGGATCGCGGCCGGGCCCATCAGCAGGGCGCCGGGCGAGCGCAGGCGCTGGTGCTCGGGGGGATCGGTGGTCAGCATCGAGGGCGGCAGCTCGTCGTCCCTGACCCGCTCGCGCTGCCCGAGGGCGGCCGAGAAGCGCGGGTCGCGCAGGGCGAGCGCGCAGTCGGCGTGCGCGGTCAGCAACCACATGCGCGAGGTGACGTCGAAGTGCACGGGGTCGTTCTCGCGCAGCCAGCGGTACGCCGGATACGGGTCGAGCCGCCCGCGAGGAGAGAACGGGTGTGCTAAGTGGCCGGGCAGCGTGCGGGGTGCCGTCATCGCGTCTCCTCATGATCAGGCCGAGGACAAACTACTACAGAGGATGTGCCGGTGGCAGAGCTTGATGTCGTCGTGATCGGCGCCGGGGTGAGCGGGCTGGCGGCGGCCGCGCGCCTGGCCGGGGCCGGGCTGGCGGTCACGGTGCTGGAGGCGAGGGAGCGGGTGGGCGGCCGGATCCGTACCCATCGGCCCTCCTTGCTGGAGCTGGGCGCGCAGGTGATCCACGGCGACCGCAACCCCGTCGCGGCGCTGCCCGGCCTGGGCGCGCCCGTGCCGGTGCCCCGGCGCGCGGCCCGGGTGTTGCTGGCGGACGGGCCGCGCCCGCTGAGCGCGCTGCGGCCCACACCGCCGCTGCTGGAGGAGCGGCTGGCGTCGGGCGCGGCCGCGCCGCTGCTGCGCCGCCTGGCCGGGGCGAACCCCTGGGACGTGCCGGTCGCGGCGTGGCTCAAGGAGGAGACCGTACGCTGCCCGGAGGTGCTGGAGCCGACGGCGGAGTGGTTCCGGCAGAACTGGGCGGGCGAGCCCGAGGCGCTGAGCGCGGCGGCGCTGGCCGCGCTGCGGCGGGCCGACCGCGCGGGACGGGGTGAGTTCGCGCTGCCCGGCGGCTTCGACCGGCTGCCCGCGCGGCTGGCCGAGGGCCTGCGGGTACGCCTCGGCGACGAGGTCGTCCGCCTGTCCTGGTCGCCGGGCCGGGTACGGGCGCACACCGCGTCGGGGCACGCCGAGAGCGCCGCCGCCGCCGTGGTCACCGTGCCGCCGCCGATGGTCGCCGAGGGCCGGCTCGTGATCGACGACCTGCCGGTACGCAAGCAGGCGGCGGCGTACGAGCTGCGGCCCGGCGACGCCTGGTGCGGGCTGGTCGGCTATCCGGAGCCGGCTCCGGAGTCCGTCGTGGTCTTCGACGCCGGGGGCCGGCTGGGGTTCGTCAGCACGACGGCCGGGCGGCCGGAGGTGCTGGTGATGGCCAAGTCCCGCGCCGCCGCCGCGGCCCGCGCCGCCTGGGCCGAGCCGGGCGCCCTGGCCGCGCTGCTGGCCAGGGCCCTGCCGTGGACGCGGGGGCTGGGCCCGGAGCGGGTGGTGGTGGCCGACTGGGGCGCCGACCCGTGGGCGGGCGGGGCGTACACGTACCCGGGAGTGGGGGCGCTGTGGGCGTCCCCGGCCTGGGCCGAGCCGCTGGGCGGGACGGTCTTCTTCGCCGGGGAGGCCACCGTGGGCCTGTCCGGCCCGCCCATGGCGCACATGGCGATGGCCAGCGGGGAGCGCGCGGCCACAGAGGTGATTGGGGCGCTGGAGAGATGACGGCTGGCAACGGGGAGCTCCACGGCGGGTGGTTCCTGCTCGCCCTCGACGACGAGATCGGCCAGGGCGTCACGCCGCTGCTGCTGGGCGGCGCGCGGCTGATGGCCGTACGCGACGGCGAACGTATCCGGGTGTTCGAGGCCACCTGCCCGCACCGCGGCGCCCACCTCGGGTACGGCGGCAAGCTGGACGGCGACCGCGTGATCTGCCCCTTCCACGGCAAACGCATCTCGCTGGGCGAGAGCGGGCGGCGCTGGTCGGTGGGCGAGCTGCGGACGCTGCGGGCCGGCGCCGCGCTGTTCGCCCGGCTGTCCGGCGATCCCGGCGACGACCGGGGCTTCGAGCAGGCGATCAAGCAGGCGGCGCAGGACCTGGTGATCGTGGCGGCGGTTCGGCGGCCGGTGACGGTCCCGGCCGAGTACGTCGTCGAGAACGCCTTCGACGCCCAGCACTTCAGCACCGTCCACCTGGTGCCCTCGGTGCGCGGCATGCGGGTCAGCATGGGCGAGCACGACGAGCTGGTCATCGAGGGCGAGTTCCGTACCAAGGCGCCGCCGTGGGAGAAGGAGCGGCGGCTGGACTTCGCCTCCCGCTTCGTGGCCCGCGCCTACAGCCCGCACCTCGTGGTCACCGAGCTGGGCGCCGGGGAGGCGCCGTACACGATCGTCACGGGCGCGGTGCCGGACGGGACGGGCTGCGTCGGGCGGGTCGCCATCGGCGTACGGCCGGACCGGACCGACTCGCTGCCCGCGCTCGTCCACGGCGCGCGCTACGCCTTCGACCAGGACTGCGTGGTCTGGGACCACCTGGACACCCGCGCCCCGCAGCGGCTGGACGCCGGCGACACGCCGGTGATCGCCTTCCGCCGCTTCTGCGAGGGTTTCGCCGCCGTCCCCTCCGCCCCGGGAGCCTGCTCATGAGCCTGTACGTGCGCTCGACCGGCGAGGGCCGGTCGGTGTTGTGGATCCACGGCTACACCATGGACGCCTCGGTGTGGGAACCGCTGTGGGGCATGTTGCCCGGCTGGCGGCACGTCGGCGTGGACTTGCCGGGCCACGGGCGTTCCGGGCCGCTGCGGCCGGGCACGTCGCTGCCCGCGCTGGCGGCCGAGCTGGCCGAGCTGGCCAGGGCCGAGTCGGCGACGCTGGTGGTGGCCGAGTCGATCGGCTCGATGATCGCCCTGCAACTGGCCATCGACCACGCCGGGGACGTGCGCGGCCTGATCGTCGGCTCGCCGACCGTCGCGGGCGCGCCCGCCGAGCCGGGGACCGCCGAGCGCTACCGGGCCCTGGCCGGGCTGGCCAGGATGGGCGCGGAGGGCGAGCAGCTCGCCGACCTGTGGATGTCCTCGCCGCCGGACATCTTCCTGGGCACCGAGGACCATCCCGAGCTGCGGGCCCGGCTGCGCGCGATCGTGGCCGGGCACTCGTGGCGGGAGCTGCGCGACGGCGCGATGCACGGGCTGAGCAGGCACGTCCACACGGTCGGGGACCTGCGCGGCATCCGGGCCCGCACGCTGGTCGTCGTGGGCGAGCGCGACATGCCGACGTTCCGTGCGAGCGCCGGGCTGCTGCGCGCGTCGGTCCCGCGGTGCCGTACGGTCACCGTCCCCGGCGCCGGGCACCTGTGCATGATCGAGCGGCCCGCGGCCGTGGCGCCGGTCATCGCCGAGCACCTGCGGTTGTCGGCCCTGGAAGCGGAGGAGGAGGCCGGTCGTGCCGATTCACGAGCAGTATGAGCCGGGCGAGCCGTGCTGGGTGGACTACGGGGCGCTCGACCCGGCCGGGGCGCGGGCGTTCTACGGGGAGCTGTTCGGCTGGACCTTCCGCGAGGAGGCCGGCTACTCCTTCGTCGAGCTGGGCGGCCAGGTCGTGGGCGGTTTCGGCCGGGTGCCGGCGGGCCTGCCCGCCTCGTGGAACACCTACCTGGCGGCCCAGGACGTGGACGCGGTGGCCGTACGGGTCAAGGAGCTGGGCGGCGGCGTCGTCTTCGGCCCGATGGCGGCCGGCGAGGACGGGCGGGTGCTGTTCGCGGCCGACTCGTCGGGAGCGGCCGTCGGCTTCTGGGAGGGGCACCGCCCGGCCGGGATCGTGCTGGCCGGCGAGCCGGGGACGTGGTGCGCGCACGAGTTGTGGTCCGCCGATGCCACGTTCTACCGCGACCTGTTCGGCGACCGGTTCGGCGAGCCGCCGGGTGGCGGGCTCGCGGTGCGGGACCGGACGGGCGCGCGTCCGCAGTGGGTGACGTTCTTCGCGGTCGCCGACCGCGCCGCGTCGGCCGCGACGGCGGTCCGGCTGGGCGCCACGATCGCCCCCGGGTATCCCCGGGCGACGATCGTGCGCGACCCGTGGGGCGCCCTATTCGCGCTGGCGTGACCGGCCGGACAGGACGAAGAACAGGGCCACGAGGACGGCGCCGGCGATGACGACCACCGAGCCGACCGCCTTGCCGATCAGGAAGGCCACGACCACCGCGGCGGCGTAGACCAGGGGAACGACCAGCCGGAGGTTCACTCCCATGCGCGCTCCTTGACAAAGACGGGAAACAGAACTCAACACGCATCATCGACCAGGCCGGGCCGGCGGTCCAGAATAACGCCGCAATATACGTATCGGCCTACGTATTGGGCCTGCGCATCCGGGCCCGCGACTGCGTATTACGTAACGATTATCGGAAGGGCTCGCGATGACCAAGGTATTAGTGATCGGCGGCGGCCCGGCGGGTTCGATCGCCGCGACACTGCTGGCCCGCAACGGAATGGACGTCCGCCTTCTGGAACGCGAACGTTTCCCGCGTTACCACATCGGCGAATCCGTCTCGCCGTCCTGCCGGACCATCATCGATTACGCCGGGGCGCACGAGAAGATCGAGGAACGCGGCTACCCGGTCAAGGAGGGCCTGCTGCTGCGCTGGGGGGCCGAACGCGACTGGACGGTGAACTGGGCGGCCACGTTCGGCCCGGAGGTGCGTTCCTGGCAGGTGGACCGCGACGACTTCGACCAGGTGCTGCTGGACCACGCCGCCTCCCAGGGCGTCGAGGTGATCCAGCGGGCCCGGGTCAGGCGCGTGCTGTTCGAGGACGGCCGGGCCTGCGCCGCCGAGTGGGACGGCGGCCTGGAGCGCTTCGACTACGTGGTCGACGCCTCCGGGCGGGCCGGAGTACTGTCGGCGCAGCACTTCCGTGATCGGCAACCGCACGACGTCTTCAGGAACGTCGCGATCTGGGGCTACTACCAGGGCGGCGACCTCCTTCCCGACACGCCGGGCGGCGGCATCAACGTCATCTCCTCGCCGGAAGGGTGGTATTGGGTGATCCCGCTGCGCGGCGAGGTGTTCAGCGTCGGTTTCGTCACCCACCAGACGCGCTTCCTTGAGCGGCGGCCCCACTACGGCTCGCCGGAGGAGATGTTCCACGCGGTGGTGGCCGAGTCGCCGACCGTGGCGGGGCTGGTCGGCAGGTTCACCGGCCCGGTGCGCATCGAGCAGGACTTCTCCTACGTCGCGGGCTCCTTCTGCGGCCCCGGCTACCGCATCGCCGGGGACGCCGCCTGCTTCCTCGACCCGCTGCTGTCGACCGGCGTGCACCTGGCCATGTACAGCGCCCTGCTGGCCGCCGCCTCGATCACCGCCGCCGAGCGCGGCGAGGTGAGCGAGCTGGAGGCCCAGGGTTTCTACGAGTCCCTCTACCGCAACGCCTACCAGCGGCTGCTGACCATGGTCTCCTCGGTCTACCGGCAGTACCGCGGCCGGGCCAGCTACTTCTGGCTGGCCCAGCACCTGGTCAGGGGCGAGCGTTCCGGCCACGCGTTCGCGGCGATCACGGCGGGGCTGTCCGACCTGACCGACGCGACCACCGCCGGCGGCACCGCGCCGATGAGCGAGCTGGTGACCGCCGCCCACGACGCGGGGCTGCGCGCGCTGCGCAACGTCACCCCCGCCGGCAACACCATGGCCCCCATGCGCATGGACGCCAACGACCTGTACGACGCCGCCACCGGTCTCTACCTGACCGCGCACCCCCGGCTCGGTATCAGCCGCACACTGACGAGGACGCCTCTATGAAGTCATTGGTCCGCCTGCTCCTGCCGCTCGCTTTACTCGCGGCCCTGCTCTCCCCCGGCCCGGCGACGGCCGCCCGAACCTCCTCCGCCCAGGCCGGGGCGCTCGACGGCCAGGCCGAGGCCATGCGGCGGCTCTCGTTCATGATCGGCACCTGGGCGGGGCCGGGCTGGACCGTCACGCCCTCGGGGACGCGGCAGGAGTTCCTGCAGACCGAACGGGTGCGCCGGCAGGCGGGCGACCTGGTGATCTCGGTCGAGGGGCAGGGCCGTGACAAGGCCGACCCGCGGACGATCGTGGACAGCGCCCTCGCGGTGATCAACTACAACGAGTCGACCGGCCAGTACCGCTGGGAGGCGTTCTCCCGCGGGTACGTCACCACGGTCGTGCCGGTGGTCGGCGACGGCACCTTCCAGTGGAGCCTGCAGACGCCCGCCTACACCAGCCGCTACACCCTGACGTTCACCCCCACGACCTGGCACGAGATCGGCGAGACCACCGTCGACGGCGGCCAGACCTGGCACCAGAACTTCCAGATGGACCTGCGCCGCCTCGCCTGATGCCCGCGGACCCGCCTTCAGACATATGTAGCAGTGTGCGAACTTTTGGTGTCCCTGAGTGCATGGTCCGTTTTTGGGCGGGTAGCGCGATTCCATTGGCTCCTCGTCCTGGAGGAAACCGTGGACATCAATATCGGCCAGGGTCTGACGGACGCCTGGCGGCAGGTCGCGACGTTCGTGCCCAGGTTCGTCGCGTTCGTGGTGATCCTGATCATCGGGTGGATCGTGGCGAAGGCGCTGCAGAAACTCGTGGACAAGATCCTTGAGCGGGTGGGGTTCGACCGCGCGGTGCAGCGCAGCGGCGTTCAGCGCTGGCTGGAACGCAGCCGGTACGACGCCAGCACCCTGCTGGCCAAGCTCGTCTACTACGCGATCCTGCTGATCACCCTGCAGATCGCCTTCAGCGTCTTCGGGCCCAACCCGATCTCGGCGCTGCTGACCGGAGTGGTGGCCTGGCTGCCCAGGGCCGTGGTCGCCATCGTGATCATCGTGATCGCCGGGGCGATCGCCCGGGCCGTCAGGGACCTGATCGACGGCGCGCTCGGCGGTCTGTCCTACGGCCGCTGGCTGAGCATCGCAGCCGCCGTGTTCATCTGGGCGCTCGGCATCATCGCCGCGCTCAACCAGATCGGCGTCGCCACGACCGTCACGACCCCGGTGCTCATCACCGTGCTCGCCACCATCGGCGCGATCCTCGCCATCGGACTCGGCGGCGGGCTCGTACGTCCGATGCAGCAGCGCTGGGAACGCTGGATCGGCCGGATCGAGGCGGAGGCGCCGCAGGCCAGGGCGCACGCCGAGGCGTACCAGCGGGGACGTGAGGACGCCCGCACGATGACCGGGCCGTCCGAGACCCGGCCGTCCGAGCCGACGCAGCCGGTGCGGACGACGCCCGGCGGCGCGACCCGTGCGGACAACCCGCCGGAGTCGACCTGAGCTCCGTGTGGCCGGGACGAGCGCCCGGTCACGCGGACCCCGCCACGGCCGGTCACGCGCCCGCAGAGCGCGTGGTCCGGCCGGGAGCGCGGGATCAGGCCGGTTCGGCCAGGAAGCCCTGTTCGCGGGCCAGCCAGCAGACCGCCGTCAGGCGCAGCGCGGGCGCGTCGTGGTCGCCGCTGAAGATCCAGCCGCGGTGGCGCAGCTCGTCGAGGAAACCCAGCAGGTAGTCGCCCAGGGACTCGCGGTCGAGCGGGATCGCGTCACGCAGCACGGCCGCGTGCTGATCCACGGCCGCGACCAGCGCGGGCTCGGCCTCCATCCTGGCGAGCTGGGCATGGCCCAGCGTGTCCATCAACCACCGCAGGGGCGAAAGCGCCCAGCCCTCCTCGAAAACCACTCGCCAACTTTAAGGCATCGTCCGAGGTCGGCGGCTCGGGGTCAGTCGGAGGGCAGCCCGACGTAGTTCTCGGCCAGCGTGGTCGCCGCCGCCTCCGAGGAGGTGACGTAGTCCAGGTAGGAGGTCTGGAGCCGGCGTCCGTACGGGTCGTCGTCGTCGAAGGTGTGCAGCAGCGTCGTCATCCACCACGAGAAGTGCTGCGCCCGCCAGACCCGCTTCAGGCACGCCCGCGAGTAGCCGTCGAGCAGCTCCGACGAGCCGTGCTCGAAGAAGGCCGCCAGCGCCTCGGTCAGCACGCGTACGTCGGCCACGGCCAGGTTGAGTCCCTTGGCGCCGGTCGGCGGCACGATGTGCGCGGCGTCCCCGGCGAGGTAGAGCCGGCCGTACTGCATGGGTTCCACGACGAAGGAGCGCATCGGGGTGACGCCCTTCTCGATGATCTCGCCCGTGGCCAGCTCGAAGCCCGGGACGGTCTCCAGGCGGGCCTTCAGCTCGGCCCATACGCGCTCGTCCGGCCAGTCCGCGACGTCGGTGTCGGCGGGGACCTGGAGGTAGAAGCGGCTGACCGTGGGCGAGCGCATGCTGTGCAGCGCGAAACCGCGCTCGGTCCTGGCGTAGATCAGCTCCTCCGACGACGGCGCCACCTCGGCCAGGACGCCGAGCCACGCGAACGGGTACTCCCGCTCGAACACCTCCAGCACCCCTTCCGGGACGCTCGGCCGGGAGACGCCGTGGAACCCGTCGCAGCCGGCGATCACGTCGCAGTCGAGCCGCTCGCCGCCGAAGGTGACGTACGGCTCGGACTCCAGCGAGTGCACCGCCACGTCCTCGACCTCGAACCGCAGGTCGCCGCCCGCCGCCAGCCGGGCCGCGATCAGGTCCTTGACGACCTCCTGCTGCCCGTACACGGTGATGGCGCGGCCGGGGACCAGCTTGTCGAAGGCGATGCGGTGGCCGGCGCCGCCGTACCGCAGCTCGATGCCGTGGTGGGGCAGGCCCTCGCGGCGCATCCGCGCGCCGACGCCCGCCTCGTCGAGCGTGTCCACCGTGCCCTGCTCCAGGACGCCCGCGCGGACGCGCCGCTCGACGTAGTCGCGGCTGCGCCGTTCCAGCACCACCGAGGAGATGCCGCGCAGGTGGAGCAGATGAGAAAGCAGCAGGCCCGCGGGCCCCGCGCCGATGATCCCGACCTGAGTTCGCATGAGGGAAGTCTGCTGCCTCGCGGTCCTGGGAGCCGAGTAACCTCTTCCACTGAGTGGAAGAACTGTGCAGGAGTGTGGTCATGTCGGGAGGAGCGCGCCGACCGGGGCAGACGGTGACGTCCAAGGTGCTGGCGATCCTGGGGGCGTTCGACGCGGCCCATCCGCGGCTCACGCTGACCGACCTGGCCAGGCGCAGCGGGGTGCCGCTGAGCACGGCCCACCGGCTGGTGGCCGAGCTGGAGGAGTGGCAGGCCCTCAGCCGTACCCCCGACGGGCGGCTGCGGGTGGGGCTGCGGCTGTGGGAGCTCGGCCAGCTCGCGCCCGGCAGCCTGCTCGGCCGCGCACACCCCTGGCTCCAGGAGCTGTTCGCCGCCACCGGCGAGAACGTGCACCTGGCCGTCCGCGACGGCCTGGAGGTCCTGTACGTGGACAAGGTGTACGGCAGGCGGGCCGTGCCCATCGTCTCGCGTACGGGCGGGCGGCTGCCGATGCATCCGACGGGGGTGGGCAAGGCGCTGCTGGCCTTCGAGCCGGAGTGGTTCGCGCAGGCGTACCTGGCCCGCAAGCTCGAACGTCCGACGCCGCACACCGTCACCGAGCCCGGCCGGCTGGCCAGGGAGCTGGCGGCGGTGCGGGAGCGGGGTTACGCGCTGACGCACGAGGAGATGACGCTCGGCTCGTGCTCGGCGGCGGCGCCGATCCTGGCGGGCGGCCGGGTGGTGGCGGCGCTCGGGATCGTGCTCGCCTCGCGGCGCTCCCGCGAGCTGCCCCGGCTGGTCGACCCGCTCCTGGAGACCGCCGCCCAGATCGCCCGCGCCTACGAGGGCCCCTGAAAGCTCGCCGGCTCCTATGAGACCCCGTGAACCCGCCTGTGGAAGCCGCCCGCGCCTCCGAGAGCCCCCTGAACCCGCTCGTGGAAGCCGCCCGCGCCTCCGAGAGCCCCCGAGACCGGCTGGTCAGTCGCCGAGTCTCTGGATGCGGTCCTTGAACAGGGTGGTCGCGATGGCCGCCTTGTGCGGCTGGCCCTTGAGGAAGGCCGTGGCGAAGCTCTTGGCCTGGTCGTAGGAGACCTTGCCGGGCATGGGCGGCTCGTTCGGGTTGACGTCCACGTCCACCAGGGCCGGGCCGTCGTGGGCCAGCGCCTGCCTGACGGCCGCGACCACGTCGCCGGCCTGGGTGACCTTGGCGCCGAACCCGCCGCACGCCCTGGCCCAGGTCGAGTAGTCGGCCTCGGGACGGCCGAAGCGCACGCCGTGCTCGGGGTAGCCGAGCACCATCTGCTCCCACAGGATCTGCCCGAGCGAGTTGTTGTTGTTGATGACGACCTTGACCGGCAGCTGGTGCTGCGCGGCGGTCAGGAACTCGGCCATCAGCATCGCGAACCCGCCGTCGCCGACGTAGGCGATGACCTGCCGGCCGGGGAAGGCGTGCTGCATGGCGATGGCGTACGGCAGGCCCGGGGCCATCGTGGCCAGCGTGCCCGACAGGTAGAACTCGCGTTCGCCGCGGATCGTCCAGTGGCGCGCGGCCCAGGTCGCGATCGTGCCGCTGTCGCAGGTGAGGATGGCGTCGTCGGCGGCCAGGTCGTCGATGACGGACATGACGTACTGGGGGGCGATGGGGTCTCTGTCCGGGTTCTCCAGGGCGTCCATGTCGGAGCGCCACTTGGCCATGAGCTTCTGGTACTTCGCCAGATGGCCGTCGCCGTTCCTGGGGGTCAGCAGCGGCAGCAGCTCCCGCAGGCCCTCCTTGGCGTCGCACACCACGGGCACGTCGGTCGGCACCCGCGTCCCCGCCCTGGCCGGGTCGGCCTCGAACTGCACCACCCGCGCGTTGCCCGGCTCCGGCAGGAACGTGGAGTAGGGGAAGTTCGTGCCCACCATGAACAACACGTCGGCGTCGTCCATCAGGTCCTCGCTCGGCCTCGTGCCGAGCAGCCCGATCCCGCCCGTCGTGTACGGCGACTCGTCCGGGACGACGGCCTTGCCGGGCAGCGTCTTGACCACCGGCGCCCCCAGCGCCTCGGCCACGGCCAGCACCTCCTGGCGGGCGTGCAGCGCGCCCTGCCCGACCAGGATGGCGGGCCGTTCGGCGCTGTTGAGCACCTCGGCGGCCCGCGCCAGGTCCGCCTGCCGCGGCAGCCCCGAGGGCCGCAGGTAGATCGGCGCGGTCTCCGGCGCCCGCACCGGCGCGACCGTCCTGTACGGGTCCGCCCCCGCGTCGGCCACCTGGATGTCGTTGGGCAGGGTGAGGTGGGCGACGCCGCGCCGCGCGTAGGCCGTCCGGACGGCCAGGTCCACCAGCGAGGGCAGCTGGGCCGGGTTGGTGATCATCATGTTGTACTCGGCCACGTCGGCGAACAGCTTGTCGAGGTGGACCTCCTGCTGGTAGCCGGTGCCGAGCACGGCGGTCTCCTGCATGCCGGTGATGGCCAGCACCGGGACGTGGTCGAGCTTGGCGTCGTAGAGGCCGTTGAGCAGGTGGATGCCGCCGGGGCCCGAGGTGGCCAGGCACACGCCGATCCGTCCCGTGGCCTTGGCGTAGCCGGTGGCCATGAAGGCGGCGGCCTCCTCGTGGTGCACCAGCACGAACCGCACCCGGTCACGGTGACGGCGCAGCCCCTCCATGATGCCGTTGATGCCGTCGCCCGGCATGCCGAAGACGGTGTCGACACCCCACTCGGCCAGCCGCTCTATCAGGGATTCGGATGCGATACGAGCCATATTGGCGGCTCTACCCCGCTCTGCCGCCGACAGACCTTGCCACGAAAATCATTGTCATCTCTGGGGATTCGCGGGTAGGAACCGGACATGCGCATTCTGGTCACAGGAGCCACCGGCACCCTCGGCAGGGCTTTGCTGCCCGTCCTGCTCAAGGCGGGACATCGGGTACGCGCGTTGAGCCGTACCCGGCACGAGAGCCGCGGGGGCGTCGAGTGGATGTGGGGCGACCTGGCCTCCGGGAAGGGCGTCGCGGAGGCCGTACGACAGGTCGAGGCGATCGCGCACCTGGCCACCGGCGGCCGCAAGGGGGGCGCGCAGGTGGACCTGGCCGGCACCCGCACGCTGGTCGCGGCGGCCCGCGCGACGGGGGTCGCGCACGTGCTGCTGACCTCGGTCGTCGGCGCGGACCGCGCGCCCGGCCAGCGGCACAAGCTGGAGGCCGAGCGGCTGGTCAAGGAGAGCGGCATGGCCTGGACGGTCGTCCGCGCCACCCCGTTCCACCAGCGGCTGGACGGGCTGCTGCGCGACTTCTCGGTGCTGCCCGTGCTGCCCGTGGACCGTTCCCTGCCCTGGCAGCCGGTGCACGTGAACGACGTCGCGCTGCGGCTGGCCGCGCTGCTCGCCGGCGGCCCCGCGTGCGCCGTCATCGAGTACGGCGGCCCGCAGGTCCTCGACACCGAGGAGCTGGCCAGGATCTGGCTCGAAGCCCGCCACCTGCGCCGCCCGTGCCTGCCGGTGCGATTCCCCGGCAGGCTGGCCGCCGCCCAGCGCGCGGGCGCGTTCACCACCGACGCCGAGCCCAGCGGCCGGATCACCTGGCACGACTACCTGTTCCCGCCGCCGCCGGCGCCGTCGGACGACTTCGCCGAGGAGCACACCGCCTCCCCGACCAGCCCGGCCAACCAGCCCGAGCACGACCCCTCGCGGCACGTGTACGGCGGCGACGAAGGCTACCAGCGGCCGACCCGCGGCTGAGACCGGTTACCGTTTCGTTAGGCACCCCCCTCTTGCTGGGCTTTCTCCGCCGTCGGTACCGTCACTGAACAACTTGTTCAGCCTGACCGATCGAGGGGTTCGATGAGCGACCTGGGCACCCGCATCCGGGTCTACCGCGGCATGCGCGGCATGACCGTGCGCGCCCTGGCCGGCGAGGCCAAGGCCAGCCCGAGCTTCATCAGCCAGCTCGAACGCGGGCAGACCAGCGCGAGCATCGGCATGCTGCGCAGGATCGCCTCGGCTCTCGGCATCACGGTGGCCGACCTGTTCAACGAGGACGACGAGCCCGCCCACCGCGTGGTGACCCGCGCCGAGCGTCCCGAGCTGGCCACCGGGCCGGGCACCCGCAAGTTCCTGATCTCCCAGCGCCCGCTGCGCACCCTGGAGATGTACGCCGGGGAGTTCGACCCGGGCTCCTCCACGGGCGACGAGCCGTACACGCACGGCGAGTCGCAGGAGATCTTCCTCGTGCTGCGCGGCAGTCTCACGCTCTGGCTGGGCCCCGCCGGGTCCGCCGCCGCCCACCCGCTCGGGCCCGGCGACAGCGTGGAGTACCGCACGTCGGTCCCGCACCGGGTGGTCAACGACGGCGACGAGACCGCCGAGGTGCTCTGGGTGATCAGCCCACCGACCCCGTCCGCCGGGGAAGCAGCGGCCGGGCAAGCAGCAGCCGTGGAGGCAGAACAGTCATGACAGGCATCCCGCTCACCGACGACTTCGCCAACGGGGGCGTCTCGTTCTGGTACCGGCAGATCGGCCTGCCCGCCAGGCGGCCGTCCCTGCCCGGGTCCCGCGAGTACGACGTGGCGATCGTCGGCGGCGGCTACACCGGCCTGTGGACCGCGTACTACCTGAAGAAGGCGCAGCCAGACCTGCGGATCGCGATCCTGGAGAAGGAGTTCGCCGGGTTCGGGGCCTCGGGGCGCAATGGCGGCTGGCTGTCGGCCGAGTTCGCCGGCTCGCGCGAGCGGCACGCCAAGGCGCGCGGCCGGCAGGCCATGATCGACCTCCAGCACGCCATGTTCCGCGCCGTGGACGAGGTCATCGACGTCACCCGCGCCGAGGGCATCGACGCCGACGTGCACAAGGGCGGCCTCGTGCATGTCGCGACCAATCCGGCCCAGCGGCGGCGGCTGCGCGAGGAGGTCGCCGACCTGCGCTCCTGGGGCTACGGCGAGGCCGACATGCGCCTGATGGACCGCGACGAGCAGCGCGAACGCCTCCAGGTGGCGGGCACGCTGGAGGCCGCGTACTCGCCGCACTGCGCCCGCGTGCAGCCGGCCAAGCTCGCCGTCGGGCTGGCCTCGGCGGTCGCCGCGCTGGGCGTGGACATCTTCGAGGGCACGACGGTGACCGAGATCCGGCCGCGCGAGGGCGGCAAGGCGTCGGCGCACACGCCGCTCGGCGTCGTCTCGGCCGAGTACGTCATCCGCGCCACCGAGGGCTTCACCGCCTCCCTGGCCGGGCAGCACCGGCAGTGGCTGCCGATGAACAGCTCCATGATCGTCACCGAGCCGCTGCCCGCAGAGGTGTGGAAGCACATCGGCTGGGCCGGGCACGAACTCCTCGGCGACCAGGCCCACGCCTACGTCTACGCCCAGCGTACGGCCGACGACCGGATCGCGATCGGCGGGCGGGGGGTGCCGTACCGGTTCGGGTCGCGTACCGACCGACGGGGGGCCACCCAGGCGCGGACCGTGGCGCTGTTGTGGCGGATGCTGGTCAAGCTCTTCCCGGCGGCGGCCGACGCGCGGGTGCAGCACTCGTGGTGCGGGGTGCTCGGCGTGCCGCGCGACTGGTGCTCGACCGTGCACCTGGACCACGCGACCGGGCTCGGCTGGGCCGGCGGGTACGTCGGCAGCGGCGTCACCACCACGAACCTGGCCGGGCGCACCTTGCGCGACCTGGTGCTGCGGCAGGACACCGAGCTGACGGCGCTGCCGTGGGTGGGCCGGCAGGTGCGGCAGTGGGAGCCGGAACCGCTGCGGTGGGCCGGCGTGCAGCTCATCTACACGCTGTTCAGGGCCGCCGACCGGCACGAGAACGACCGAGGCACGACCACGTCGCTCTACGCCCGCCTCGGCGACCTCGTCTCCGGCCGCTGACCCCCCAGGGGGCGTTGCCCTTCAGGGGCCGCCCGCGCCCTGCCAGGGGTCGTAGTCGACCTCCAGCGCCTCCTGCCCGGGCCGCTCGCCCTCCGGCACGTGCTGGAGGTTGACGCGGATCCGGTACCACACGCTGCTGCGCCCCCGCATGCCGTCGACCAGCACGTCGGCGGGCTCCAGCCGGGCCGCGACCTCCGGGTGGCGGGCCTTCCAGCGGTCGAGCCCCGCCATGGCCTCGTCCTTGTGCTGGGCCCTGGCGATCTCGATGACCGGCACGGTCTGCTGCCTGCGCCCGCTGCCCTTGGGCGGCTTGGGCGCCGGCCCGAGCTCCTCGGCCAGCGCCAGCAGCCCGTCGAGCGAGCCGGCGTGCAGGTCGATGTCCTCCCACGGGTCGCCGAGCTCGGCCAGCCGCCCGGGGACGGTGTCGATCGTGAACGTCTCGGGCCGGCAGCCGGGCACCTCGTCCCACGTGAGCGGCGTGGACACCCGGGCGTCGGGCACGGCGCGCACCGAGTACGCCGAGGCGACCGTGCGGTCGTAGGCGTTCTGGTTGAAGTCGACGAACACGCCGTGGCGTTCCTCCTTCCACCACCGGCTGGTCGCCAGGTCCGGAGCCCGTCGTTCGACCTCGCGCGCCACGGTCTCGGCCGCCTTGCGCACCTGGGCGAACGACCATCGCCGCTCGATACGGGCGTAGACGTGGAACCCGCGCGACCCGGACGTCTTCGGCCAGGCGACCAGCCCGTGGTCGGCCAGCACCTCCCGCGCCACCTGCGCCGTCGCCAGCACGTCGGCCCACCCGACGCCGGGGACGGGATCGAGGTCGATGCGCAGCTCGTCGGGCCTGGCCAGGTCGTCGGCGCGCACCGGATGGGGGTTGAGGTCGACGCACCCGAGGTTGACCACCCACAACAACTGCGCCAGATCGGTGCAGACCACCTCTTCCGCGCTCAGGCCGGACCGGTAGCGCAGCTCGGCCACCTCGATCCAGTCGGGCCGCTTGGCCGGCGCGCGCTTCTGGAAGAACGCCTCCTGCTCGATGCCGTGGACGAACCGTTTGAGCACCATCGGCCGCCCGTGGACGCCCCGCAGCGCCCCCTCGCCCACCGCCTCGTAGAAGCGGATCAGGTCGAGCTTGGTGTGGCCGGACTGCGGGAAGACCACCTTGTCGGGGCTGGTGATGTGCACGGCGCGCCCCGCGACCTCGATGTCAGGCATGCCGATCACGATACGCGGCGGCTCCGACAGTCAGCCGGGACGCCACTCCCGGCGGCGGGCGCCCCGGACGGCCCGGACGGCCCCGGCGCCACGGCCCCTCAAGTCAACCCCAATTCCCCCGCAAGTGCCCCAGGGCACGATCGACCACATGAACGAACTGAGGAACGTGACGACCGGCCCGGTGCTGCTCCCCGGCGACGACGGGTTCGACGCGGCCCGCCGGCCCTGGAACCTGTCGGTGGACCAGCCGGTACGCGCGGTCGTCGAGGCGGCCGACGCCGACGACGTGGCGGCCGTGATCGGCTACGCCCGCCGGCACGGCCTCGCGGTGACCGCGCAGCCGGGCGGCCACGGCGCGTCGGGCGACACCGAGGGGGCGATCCTGCTGCGCACCGGCCGGCTGGGCGGGGTGGAGATCGAGGAC
Organism: Nonomuraea spiralis; assembly: GCF_014648435.1. GTDB lineage: Bacteria > Actinomycetota > Actinomycetes > Streptosporangiales > Streptosporangiaceae > Nonomuraea > Nonomuraea spiralis. The sequence goes on along the minus strand of NZ_BMRC01000002.1, from coordinate 592,733 downwards.
GGGGTGGCGCGCGTCGGCGCCGGTGTGAAGTGGGGCGAGGTGCTGGCCGCGGCGAGCCCGCTCGGGCTGACCGGCCTGGCGGGCAGCTCGCCGGTGGTGAGCGTGACCGGGTACACCCTTGGCGGCGGTCTGAGCTGGTTCAGCAGGAAGTACGGCTTCGCCGCCAACAGCGTACGCGCCTTCGACGCCGTGGACGCCGAGGGCGGCCGGATCAGGGTGACCGCCGAGCGCGATCCGGAGCTGTTCTGGGCCCTGCGCGGCGGCGGCGGCGACTTCGCGATCGTGACGGCGCTGGAGTTCGACCTGTACCCGGCGCCCTTCCTGTACGGCGGCCGGATGATCTGGCCGGCGGACCGGGCCGCCCAGGTCATGGCCGCCTTCCGCGAGGTCACCGAGTCCGCGCCGGAGGAGCTGACGGTGTGGTTCCAGCTCCTGACCCCGCCCGGGGCGCCCGGCTTCGTCATGATGGACTGCACCTACCTGGGGGCCGACCCCGGGGCGCTGCTGCGGCCGTTCGAGGCCGTCGGCGGGGCGATCGCCGACACCAGGCGGCTGCTGCCGGTGGCCGAGCTGGCCTCGATCTGCGACGAGCCGGTCGACCCGAGCCCCGGCGCGGGTCACACCGAGCTGCTGACCGGGCTGGACGACGAGGTCGCCGGCGTGCTGCTCGGCGAGCCGATCGAGCCGCTGGTCGCGGTGCAGGTCCGGCACCTGGGCGGGGCGGTGGCCAGGCCGGTCGAGGGCGGCGGGGCGGTGGAGCGGCTGCCGGAGCCGTACCTCGTGCACGCGCTCGGCATGGCCTCTGAGGAGGTGTCGGAGCGGCTGGAGCGGCTGGGCAAGGCGCTGGTGCCGTACGGCAGCGGGCGGCGGCCGTACACGATGTTGCACGGCGGCGAGCAGGCGGCGGCCGCGTTCTCGCCCGAGACTCTGACCCGGCTGCGCGCGCTCAAGCGCGCCCGCGACCCGCTCAGCGTGATCAGGGCCAACTACCCCGTGCTCGGCTGACCCTGCCCTACTGGGCGAAGTCCCCGTGGCGGCCGGCGCCGGCGGCGAACCTGGCGGCGCCCGCCGCGGCGTCGGGCAGTGAGACCAGGCCGTGGCGCAGCTCGTTGCGCATCGCCTCCTCCTCGGGGAGGCCGTGCTGCTCCAGCAGCGACATGCGGTCGCCGCGCAGGCACGCCTGCGGGAACGCCGCGATCGACGCGGCCAGCTCCTCGGCGTGCCGCCGGGCCGTGCCGGTGGGCACCAGGCGGTTGACCAGGCCGATGTCGCGGGCCTCGGGGGCGTGCACCGGGCGGCCGGTGAGGATCATGTCCATGGCGCGGGAGGCGCCGATGAGCCGGGGCAGCCGTACGGTGCCGCCGTCGATCAGCGGCACGCCCCAGCGGCGGCAGAAGACGCCGAACACCGCGTCCTCCTCGGCCACCCGCAGGTCACACCAGAGGGCGAGCTCCAGCCCGCCGGCCACGGCGTGCCCGGCGACGGCGGCGACGACCGGCTTGGACAGGCGCATCCTGGTGGGGCCCATGGGGCCGTCGCCGTCCTCGCCGACGTGGTTGTCCAGCGCCTTGAGGTCGGCGCCCGCGCAGAACGTGCCGCCCTCGCCCCACAACACCGCGACGGCCGCGTCGGAGCGCTCGAAGTCGGCGAACGCGTCCGTGAGCGCGTCGGCGGTCTTCCTGTCCACCGCGTTGCGCGCCTCCGGTCTGCTGATCACCACGGTCGTGACGGGGCCCTTGCGCTCGACGCGTACGGTCATGCCATCCTCCTCGCGGGAACGTGCTCGCCTCGGGGAAACCTGCCGAGCGTACCCCTGTCACGGCCTAGTCGAGGGCTCCCCCGGCCAGTTCGTCGAAGCGGTCGAGCGCCTCGGCCGGGCGGTCGAGGCCGCGCAGCGGGCCGTGGTCGCCCAGGTGCTCCTCGGCGTACAGGCGGGCCACCAGCGCCTTGCGGTCGCCGAAGCCCGCCCGCTGTTCCCAGCCGGCCTGCTCCAGCAGCAGCGCCGCGCCGTAGACGTCGGCCATGAACTGGGCCAGCGGGTACAGGCGGGCCTCGGCCGTCGCCGGGTCGAGCGCCGACCAGGCGGTGATCGCCTTGCGGAGGTCGTCGGCACGCGCGCGTACGAGGTCGGCGGTCGCCGCGTCGCCCTCGGGAGCCGCCGCGACGGCCTCCTCGACCCGGTCCAGGAACGGCTCGTGGGCGTGCTCGCGGACCATGGCCCGGCGTACGTCCAGGCACAGGATGTTGTCGCCGCCCTCCCAGATCGGGTTGACCTGGGCGTCGCGCAGCAGCCGGGCCACCGGCCACTGCTCGATGTAGCCGTTGCCGCCGTGGACCTCGACCGCGTCGCTGGCCGCCGTCACGCCGAGCCGGGCGGTACGCAGCTTGATCAGCGCGGGGCCGAGCCGCAACCGGCGCCCGGCCAGGCCGTCGAAGACCATGACCTGGGCGGCCTCGACCTCGACGATCAGCTCGGCGAGCTTGCGGCGCATCAGCGGCTGCTCGATGAGCGGGCGGCCGAACGCCTCGCGGGAACGCGCGTAGCAGATCGACTCGACCAGGGCCCGCCTGGCCACGCCGACGCCCATCATGGCCACGCCCAGGCGGGAGGCGTTGGTGAGCTTCATCATCGTGCCGAGCCCGGAGCCGGAGCCCTGGCCGGCCAGCAGGAACGCCTCCGCGCCGGTGAACTCGACCTCGGCCGACGCTACCGAGCGGGTGCCCAGTTTGTCCTTCAGCCGCCGGATGCGCACCGCGTTGCGCGAGCCGTCGCGCCGCTCCCACAACGCCAGGAACGGCGCCACCGCCCCGTCGGGCGTCCGCGCGAGCACCACGAACGCCGACCCGTTGGCGTTGGAGGCGAACCACTTGAACCCGGTCAGCCGCCACGCCTCGCCGTCGGGCTCGGCCGTCGCCTCCAGGGCGGCCAGGTCGGACCCGCCGGTGCGTTCGGTGAACATCTGAGCGGCCTCGCCCGAGTAGAACCCGTCGGCGAAGATCTCCCGCACCCGGTCGCGTACGTCCGGCGGCGCGTGCTTCTCGGCCAGCGAGACCACCATGTCCCCGCCGGTGCCGAGCGCGCAGCCCATCCCGATGTCGGCCTGATCGAGCAGGTACGTCCAGGCGGCCGCCAGCGCGGACGGGTCGGCCCCGTTCGACCGGGCCTCCTCGGCGAACGACGGCGAGGTGAAGTTGTCCTCCATGAGCGCCGCCCGCGCGGTCAGGAACGACGGCGGCATGACGACGCGGCTGACGTCCCTGCCCCACTTGTCGTACTTCTCCAGGCGGGGCGGGTTGCGGTCGGTCTCCTCGGCGCACTCGGCGACCAGGCCGCCCATGAGCGCGCCGAGCCGTTCCAGGCGGGGCTCGGCCCAGGCGTAGCCCTCGCCGAGGTGGCGCCGCATGAGCAGGCGCAGCGTGGGGTCGCAGGTCCACCAGTTGCGCCCGGCCGCCCCCTGGTAACGCTCGGTGGCGTAGCGGTCGCTGTGGTCGAAAGGTTCGATGAGATACCGGCCCATACTCGCGAGTGTTACATATAATCAACACGCGATGGAAGAGCGTAACACCACACTGAGCGCCCGGTCGGCGGTCCTGAGCGCACTGCTGGGCAGCCATCCGCCGCGCCTGCCGGCCCGCCACCTGGTGCGCATCGGCGCGCTGTTCGGCATCGCCGAAGGCACGGTCCGGGTGGCGCTGTCGCGCATGGTGGCCGCCGGCGACCTGACGCAGCACGACGGCCGCTACACGCTGTCCGCGCGGCTGGTCGAGCGCCAGGCCCGCCAGGACGAGAGCCGCGACCCGCACACCAGGCCGTGGGACGGCACGTGGGAGGTGGCCGTGGTGACCGCCGAGCGGCGTGCCCCGGCCGACCGGGCCGCCCTCCGCCACGCGATGTCCGCGCTGCGCATGGCCGAGCTGCGCGAGGGCACCTGGCTGCGCCCGGCGAACCTGGTGCGCGCCTGGCCCGAGACCGTCACCGCGCAGTGCACGCTGATCGACGGCCGCCCGCACGGCGACCCCACCCCGCTGCTGTGGGACCTCGACGGCTGGGCCGCCGAGGCGCACCGGCTGGAGGGCGCGCTCGACCGGGCCGACGGGCTGGCCGAGGGCTTCCTCGTCTCGGCCGCCGTGCTGCGCCACCTGCTGGCCGACCCGCTGCTGCCCGCCGACCTGCTGCCCGCCGGCTGGCCCGGGTCGGCCCTGCGCGCCCGCTACGACGACTTCGACCGCCGCTACCGCGAGGTGCTGCGCCGCCACATGGAGGCGTGAGCCCCGCGCGTCAGAGCGCGACGGCGAAGATGATGCGCTTGTTCCGGAACTCGGTGACGCTCCACAACTTGCCGCCGCGCACCGTCAGGTCCTCGGGACCGATCGGGTAGGACCTGGTCAGCATCTTGTCACCGCTGTGGACGAGCAGCCTGCCGTTGGTGTTGCCGTCGGCCGCCTGGCTCAGGTACCACTTGCCGCCCCACGAGACCGCCCCCTGGATCTTGGCCTGTCCCATCACGAACGCGTCCTTGGGCGTGCCGTCGGTCAGCGGCAGGTTCCAGCGGGCGACCCACCCGCCGGGGTCGTCCTGCCGGTACTCGCCCGAGACCAGCGCGGGCGTGCCGCCGCTGCGGTCGACCGACAGGAACGAGAAGTGCGGGCCACTGCGCACGACCTTCCAGCAGTCGGTCTGCGGCAGCAGGTAGCGGTAGCCGAAGGCGTGGAATCGGCCGCCGGACCGGCCGACGCGGGCCGGGTCGCCCAGGTCGTTCTGGGCGGTGCGCAGGTCGAGCAGCTTGCCCAGGTCGAAGACGCGCAGGCCCCTGACGGTGTCGGCGACGTAGAGCAGGTCGCCGTGGCAGGCGATGCCGCCCGCGTGGATGTCGATCGGCCCGTACGACCCGTCGGGCCTGGCCTCGACCAGCAGCGCGTGCTGGTACCTGAGCGTGCGGGGGCTGAGGAAGGAGACCCGGATCCCCCGCTCGCCCGCCTCCGGCTTGAAGTACCAGCTCACCAGCAGCACCGGCACGCCGATGTTGCCCGACTCCTCGCCGCAGGTCAGGCCCTGCGGGTACCAGTCGGTGGTGTCCTGGTCCTTGCCGTCGAAGGCGTACCACTCCGAGGGCCTGGGCTGCATCGAGCCGAGCGCGGCCGTGGCGCCCTTGTGGACGGCGGTCCTGTTGGCGTGGGCCAGCAGGGCCTCCACCCCGGTCGCGCCGATCTCCTCGGCCAGCTTCGCCGCTCCCTCGGCCAGGGTCCCCGTCGCTCGTGTTAACGCGTAGGCCGCCTTGTCGGCCGGAACCATCCCCGTCGCCGCCATATCTGCCTCACTCCGTCCGTCTCTCGGAGTAGTTTGACGGACGTGCGGCGGCATTTGTTGCCGTTCAGCCCCACAGACTCAGGCGTTCGGTCCCACAGATGCGGGTGTTCGGTCCCACAGGCTCGGGCGTTCAGTCCCACAGATGCACCGGCAACCCCGACAGGGCCAGCTCACGGTAGCGGCGCACGAGCCGGTCCCGGTCGCCGCCGAAGCGGGCCAGGGCCTCGCGCTGCCACACCGCGCCGGTGCGGCGCAGCCGGGTGCGCTGGGCGATGACGTCGAGCGCGGTGTCGGCGTCGTGCGGGGTCACCCCGGCCGCCAGCAGCGCGGCCCGCGCCTCGGGCAGCAGCCTGAGCACCAGGTCGGCGGCCTCGAACTCGCCGTCCAGCCCCGGCCAGGCCAGCTTGGCCTCCAGGCCGTCCTGGGCGGCGCGGTAGAAGTTCTGGTACGCCTCGGCGAACCGGTAGCCGGTCAGGTCCCGCTCGGCCTGCGAGAGCGTCAGCCCCAGCAGGAACGCGGTGTTCGCGGTCATGTCGGCGCAGGAGGGCCCGGCCGGCAGCGCGCGCATCTCCACCCGCAGGTGGCCGCCGTCCGCCGGGTCGTAGACGGGCCGGTTCCACTGCCAGATCGTGCCCTGGTGCAGCCGCAGCTCGGGCACCTCGTGCGGCTCGGCGTCGTCGGTCAGGTCGGGCACGATCGGCTCGTAGTCCCGTACGTACCGCTCGAACAGCTCGTGCGCGCCCTCCCGCACCCAGTCCGAGCCGAACGTGACCCGCCCGTCCCTGCGCCCGCGCCGTTCCACGTCGCGGTCGTCGGCCGCCTCCTCCATCAGCGCGATCCGCGTCTCCGCCCACAGGTCCCTGCCCAGGAAGAACGGCGAGTTGCCGCACGCGGCCAGCACCGGCCCGATGGCGAGCTGGGCGGCGTTGAACAGCCGGGCGAAACGGTCGGGCGGTGTGCGGATGTGCACCTGCCAGGAGGTGTTGGCGCTCTCCAGGATCACGTCCTCCACGGCCAGCTCCAGATCCTCGATCTTGACGAGGAACGGTTCCAGCCGCAGCCGCCTGATGCCCCTGCTCATGGCCCGGTAGCGGTTCTGGTCGCTCAAGGCGCCGATGGTGAAGTCCTCGGCGTCCAGCGTGGGCAGGATGCCGATGGGCAGCGCGCCGCCGCCCTCGACGGCGGCGTCCACCTTGGTCACCGTCTCCTGGATCTCGGCCCCCATCCGCTCGAAGGGGGCGCCCGCCAGGGGCAGCGGGGTGAGGTTGACCTCTATGTTGAAGCGGCCCAGTTCGAGCACGACGCGCGGGTCGCCGAGCGCGTCCCGCACCTCGTCGTTGCGCGGCAGGGGCCGTCCTTGCCCGTCCACGAGGAACAGCTCCAGTTCGGCCCCGATCGTGGCCGGGCCCTGGCCGAAGCCGGGGGTGTCGAGGAGCTCGCGGAGCGTGCCGAGCTGCTCGCGGATACGTTCTCCGAAGCGCGCGTACTCCGCCTCGGAGAACCGTTCCTTATCCAGATCTCGTCCCATCGCCCCCTTCTGTCCAGTACGCAGGGGTTGACACCTCACCAGCCGATCGGCCCGGCGTCCTCCAGATAGGCGCCGGTCGGGCCGTCGGCGTCCAGGGTGGCCAGCCGTACGGCGACGGCCGCACCCTGCTCGGCCGTACGGAAGCCGGTGTGCCCGTTGAGGTCGGTGGCGCAGTAGCCGGGGTTGGCGGCGTTCACCTTGACGGGGGTGTCCATCAGCTCCTTGGCGTAGCAGACGGTGATCATGTTGAGCGCGGTCTTGGAGGAGTTGTAGGCGGCGAAGTTCAGCTCCCAGAACGGGCTGTCCTGCGTGAGCGCCAGGCTGATCGAGCCCAGCTCGCTGGACAGGTTCACGATCCGGCCCGCCGGCGACCTGCGCAGCAGCGGCAGCATGGCGTTGGTCACGGTGACCACGCCGAACACGTTCGTCTCGTAGACGTCCCTGAACTGCCGCGCGGTCGCGGCGCTGGGGACGCCGGCGGTCATGGACCCGGCGACGCCGGCGTTGTTGACGAGGATGTCCAGCGAGCCGTGCTCGGTCTCGATCCACTTGGCGGCGGCGGCCACGCTCTCCTCGTCGGTCACGTCGATCCGCACGTACGGCAGGCCCAGCCGGGCGGCGGCGGCCCGCCCGCGCTCCTCGTCGCGCGCTCCCACGATCGCGGTGATCCCCCGCTCGGCCAGCAGCCGCGCGATCTCGTAACCGATTCCCTTGTTGGCGCCCGTGATGAGGGCAGTCGTCGTCATGACCCAACGTTCGCCCTGGCGGGAGGGGGCGCGGGAGAGACCTGGCGAGGCTGGGATCGGCGGTACCACCTTCGCGGGCCACCTCATCTCCGCTCAGGACGGAGGATGGAGGCATGAACCGCGACGAACTGGCCGAGTTCCTGCGCAGCAGGCGCGCCCGCGTCACCCCGTCCGACGTCGGCCTGCCCGGCGGCGGGCGGCGCCGTACCCCGGGGCTGCGCCGGCAGGAGGTGGCCCAGCTCGCCGGCATGTCGATCGACTACTACATCCGGCTGGAGCAGGGCAGGGGCCCGCACCCGTCGCGGCAGGTGCTCGGCGCGCTCGGCCGGGCGCTCATGCTGGACCAGGACGAGCGGGCCCACCTGTTCCGCCTGGCCGGACAGGTCCTGGAGACGCCCCGGATCAGAGAGGACGTGCCCGCGGGCATCCTGCACCTGCTCGCCTTCCTGGAGGACGTCCCCGCCTACGTCATGGACGCCCGCTACGACCTGCGCGCCTGGAACCCGCTCGCCAACCTGCTCATGGGCGACCTGGACTCCCTGCCGCCCGACCAGCGCAACGTGATCCGCTGGGTGTTCATGTCGCCCGGCATCGCCGAGCACCTCTCCGACGAGGAGAAGGGCCGCTTCGCCCGCGCCTCGGTCGCCGACCTGCGAGTGGCCGCCGGGCGCTACCCCGACGACCGGCCGCTCCAGGCGCTGGTGGCGGAGCTGCTGGCGCTCAGCCCCGAGTTCGCCGAGCTGTGGGCCCGGCACGAGGTGGAGGTGCGCAGGGAGCAGCGCAAGCGGGTCACCCACCCGGTCGTCGGCACGATCGACACCATCTGCCAGGTGCTCCGGGTGCCCGACCGCGACGACCTGCGGCTGGTGCTCTACACCACCGAACCCGGCTCGCCCTCCCACCGGGCCTTGCGCGACCTGCGGCGACTCACTCTAAGCTCATGAGATGCGAGCGGTTGCCTTTGACATCTTCGGCGGGGAGCTCGACCTGCGCGAGCTGCCCGATCCCACCCCTTCGCCCGGCGGGGCGGTGATCAGGGTCGAGGCGACCGGGTTGTGCCGCTCCGACTGGCACGGCTGGCAGGGGCACGACCCCGACATCAGGGTCCTGCCCCACGTGCCCGGCCACGAGCTGGCCGGGGTGGTCGAGGCCGTCGGCCCCGACGTGCGCGGGTGGCTGCCGGGCGCGCGGGTGACCGTGCCGTTCATCTGCGCCTGCGGCTCCTGCGCGGCCTGCGCCGGCGGCGACCAGCAGGTGTGCGAGCGCCAGACCCAGCCGGGCTTCACCCACTGGGGCTCCTTCGCCGAGTACGTCGCCGTCGACCACGCCGACGTCAACCTGATCCCGATCCCCGAGGAGATGTCCTACGTCACCGCCGCCGGGCTGGGCTGCCGGTTCGCCACCGCGTTCCGCGCGGTCGTCCAGGTGGGCGAGGTGCGTCCGGGCGAGTGGGTGGCGGTCCACGGCTGCGGCGGCGTCGGGCTGTCGGCCGTCATGATCGCCTCGGCGGCCGGGGCGCGGGTGGTGGCCGTGGACATCAGCACCGACGCGCTGCACCTGGCCGAGCTGGCCGGGGCCACCCACTTCGTCAACGGCTCGGCTGGCGACGCGGCGGCCCAGGTCAGGGAGCTGACCAGGGGCGGCGCGCACGTCTCGCTCGACGCGCTCGGCAGCCCCCGCACGTGCGCGGCCTCCGTCGAGAGCCTGCGCAGGCGGGGGCGGCACGTCCAGATCGGCCTGCTGCCGGGCGGGCCGACGCCGGTGCCGATGGACCGCGTGATCGGCCACGAGCTGCGGCTGCTCGGCAGCCACGGCATGGCCGCCCACTCCTACCCGCCCATGCTGGAGCTGATCAGGGCCGGGATCCTGCGTCCCGACCAGCTCGTCACCCGGACGATCGGCCTGGCCGACGCAGGCAAGGCGCTGGCCTCGATCGGCTCGGTCCCCGGCGTGACGATGATCGTGCCGCGTCCGGGCGCGTGAGCCGGGAGCGCCGCCCAGGTGGCGTCGGTGAGGTCGCCCGCGTAGTAGAGGTCGTCGGACACCTGTAACACCAGGCGGTCCTCGACCGGCCAGAGGGCGTCGATCCGGCGGATCGAGTCGATCTCCACGTCGGTCAGGCCCACCTCGCGGGCGATGCGGGCGTGGTGGACCCACTCGTACGCGCTGCCGTTGTGGAAGGCGGTGCGCAGGATGGCCAGCTCCCGGTCGCGGGCCGGCAGCACACAGGGCTCCACTCGAGGCTTCATGGCCATGACCGTTCCCCGAAAATGCGTACGGCAGTTTGCCCCACACAGAGAGGTACTTTCCACACTGCTGGCAATACGTCAGGATTGAGGCGCCCGCAGACGTTGCAAGCCTGGTCGACCGCAAGGACCCCATGGTGATTCGAACGTTGCTCGCTGAGGACATGAACCTGGTACGAGGGGCGCTCGTGGCGCTGCTGGCCTACGAGGAGGACATCGAGGTCGTCGCCGAGGTGGAGCGGGGCGACCGCATCCTGCCCGTGGCACAGTCGTGCCGTCCGGACGTCGCGGTGCTCGACATCGCGCTGCCGGGCATGGACGGCCTGGCCGCCGCCGGGGAGCTGCACGACAAGCTGCCCGGGTGCGGCGTGCTGATCCTGACCGGTGTCGGCACCCCCGGCCTGCTGAAGCGGGCCCTGGAGGTGCACGTACGAGGGTTCATGGCCAAGGACGCGCCCCCCGAGCGGCTGGCCGACGCGATCCGCAGGGTCGCCGACGGCGAGCGCGTCATCGACTCTGAGCTGGCCATCGCGGCCATGCGGCCGGAGGACCCGCCGCTCACCCCCCGCGAGCTGGACGTGATCGGCGCGGCGGCCGACGGTGCCTCGATCGGGGAGATCGCCGCGTCGCTGTTCCTGGCCGAGGGAACGGTCCGGAACTACCTGTGCCGGACCACGGCCAAGCTGGGCGCCCGCAGCCGCATCGACGCCATCCGCATCGCCCGCGAGTCCGGCTGGATCTGACCCTCCCGCCCGCACCCCACCGGTCAAGGACGGGTGTGGGCGGCGAGGAAGGCCAGGATGTCGGCGGCGAGCGCGATCGAACGGCTGACGGCGCGGGCACCGTGGCCGACGTCGCGCTCGTGGCGCAGCAGGACCGGCCGGGAGCCCTCGCAGCCCTGCCGGGCCTGCTGCCGGGCCTGCTGCTGGGGCTGCTGCTGGGCCCACTGCATGGCCGCGCACATCTTGCGGGCGTGCATCGGGTCGACCCGGGTGTCGGCGGCCGAGACCGTGAACAGGGTCGCCGGGTAGCCGGCGCCCTGGCGGACGTGGTGGTAGGGCGAGTAGTCCAGCAGCCAGGCCAGGTGGTCGGGGTCCTCGGGGTCGCCGTACTCGCCGGTCCAGGACGGGCCGAGGCCGCTGCGGTGGAAGCGGGCCATGTCCAGGAGCCCGGCCGAGCACACGGCGGCGGCGAACAGGTCGGGGCGCTGGGTGATGGCCGCGCCCACGAGCAGGCCGCCGTTCGACTCGCCCCAGATGCCGAGCTGGCGCGGGGTCGTCCAGCCGTCGGCGACCAGTTTCTCGGCCGCCGCCACGAAGTCGTCGAAGACGTTCTGCTTGCGTTCCAGCATGCCGTCGCGGTGCCAGGACTCGCCTTCCTCGCCGCCGCCCCGCAGGTTCGCGATGGCCAGCACGCCGCCCGACTCCACCCAGGCCAGCGAGTCGGCCGCGTAGCCGGGCATGAGGGGGATGCCGAAGCCGCCGTACCCGCTGAGGATCGCCGGGCGGGGGCCGGAGCCGGAGGCGAGCGCGACCACGACCATGCGCACCCGGGTGCCGTCGGCCGAGGTGTACTCGACGTGGTGGCTCTTGACGTCGGGCAGCGTCAGGCGGTCGGGAGGGGCCGCCCAGCGGCTGGTGGCGCCGGTGCGGGCGTCGTAGCGCCAGATCTCGGCGGGGGTGACGGCGTCGGTGTAGGTGAACCACGCCTCGTGGCCGCCCTCGGGGCGGGAGGTGAGCGAGGCGATCGAGCCGCTGCCGGGCAGCGGCACCTCGCCCAGCCGCTCCCCCGTCCTGGCGTGGTGCACGGCGATCTCGCCGACCGCGTGGCGGGTCCTGGAGACGAGCAGCCGGTCGCCGTCCAGCAGGGTGAACGCGCCCAGCACCGCCCGGGGGTCCTCGGGGACCAGCTCGCGCCACACCTCGGGCTCGGCCGGGTCGGCGACGCACAGGCGGCGCCGTGGGGCGTTGCGGTCGGTGAGCAGGTACAGGCGGCCGTCGCAGCCCACCGCCCCCGCCGTGCGCACGTGCGCCCCCTCCTGTACGGTCCGCAGCCGCGGCCTGGCCGGGTCCCCGCCGGCCAGGTCGGCCACCCAGAGCGAGTTGCCGCCCGTGCCGCCCGCGGAGATCGTCAGCCAGCGGCCGTCCGCGCTGATCTGCACCCCGTACGAGACCGGTCCCCCGGCCAGGACGGGCACGTCCTCGGGCACGCCGAGCCGGTGCAGGTGCACGCCCTCGTGGAAGCGCACGTAGTAGAAGCCCTCGCCGCCGGGCAGCCAGGCGACCGGCGAGTAGCGGCAGCCGCCGATCGGGCCGTCCACGAGCTTGCCGGTGTCGACCTCCTCGACGTACAGGTCGGCCTTCTCGTCGCCGCTGCGCGAGATCTGGTACGCGACCAGGCGGCCCGCCGGGTCCGGCTGCCAGTCGTCCAGCGTGGTCAGGCCGGTCGGGTCGCGGTCGGCCGGGTTCAGGAAGGGCCGGTCGTCGCAGTAGAGGACCGGGTGTTCCTGGCAGCCGGACTGCCGCAGGTGGAAGCGCCGGCCGCCGCGCCACACGGGCGGGGTGACCAGGCCGGTGACGCTCAGCTCGGTGAGCCTGGCCAGGAGGCGTTCCCGGTCCGGCAGCCGCGCGGCGGCGGCCTGCCAGAGCCGGTCCTGCCCGGCCAGCCACTCCTCGGTACGCGGGTCGAGCGGGTCCTCCAGCCAGCGGTACGGGTCGGGGATCTCGTGCCCGTGGCGGTGGTCGGTGACGGGCTGACGTTCGGCGGGCGGGTACGGATCTTCAGATGTCATGACACGGGCTCCGGTTGCCAGTGGCCGGCCAGGTCGGCGTACAGGGGCGAGACCCGGATCAGCTCGTCGTGCGTGCCGATGGTGATCCGGGGACCGTCCATGAGCAGGACGCGGCGGGCGCGCAGCGCGGAGGTGAGGCGGTGCGCGACCACGATGAGCGTGCCGTGCCTGGCGGCGAGGGCGTTCTCGGCCAGGGCCTCGGCGGCTGGGTCGAGGTGGCAGGTGGCCTCGTCCAGGATGAGCAGCGGGGCCGGGGTCAGGTGGGCGCGGACGAGCGCGAGGAGCTGGCGCTGCCCGGCCGACAGCGCCGCCGGGTCGAGCACGGCGTCGTAACCGCCCAGGCTCTCGACCAGGCCGGCGGCGCCCAGGGCGGCCACGGCGGCGTCCAGGCCGGTGGCCTCGGGCACGAGGTAGGCGAGGTTGTCGCGCAGCGTGCCGCGGAAGACGTACGCCTCCTGGGGGATCAGCACGCGGGCGGCGGGATCGGCCCGGTCGGCGGGGACGCCGCCGATCAGCGCCTCGCCCTCGCCGGGCCGCAGGATGCCGCTGAGCAGCGCGGCGAGCGTGGACTTGCCCGCGCCGCTCGGCCCGACGACGGCCAGGTGGTCGCCCTCGGGGACGGTGAGGTCGAGGCGGTCCAGGACGGGCGCCGAGTGCGGGCCGTAGGAGAAGGTGACCGACCGCAGCGTGAGGTCCGCGCCGGACGGCCGGATCGCGGGCGGGGACGGCGGTGGGGGCGGCGCGGCGGCGGCGATGCGGCGCAGCGTGGCCACCAGTCGCACGCCGCTCACCCCGAGGCCCTGGACGAGTCCGCCGAGCGCGGGGGCGAGCGACTGGGTGACGTAGGCGAGCGCGCCGACGATCACGCCGGGCCCGGCGCCGCCGTCGAGCAACCACGGGGTGCCGGCCAGCAGCAGCACGACGGGCAGCCAGCCGCCGACGGCGAGCGCGGCGGTACGTACCGCGGTGACCCTGGCCAAGGCGCGGGCGGCGTCGCGCTGCGCGCCCACCCGTCGGGCCAGCCGCGCGTCCTCGCGCTCGGCCAGGCCGCACGCCTCGATGTCGCGCAGCCCGGCGGCCGTGGCGGTCATGGACCGGGCCAGCTCCTCGTCGGCCAGCAGGAACGCCCGCTGCCGCCGGGCCAGCGCGGGCAGCGAGGCCAGGAAGAACGCCAGCCCGGCCGCGAACGGCGGCAGGACCAGCACGAGCGTCCCCGGCGCCAGCGTCAGCAGCCCCAGCACCACGCTGACCAGCGTGAACGCGAATCCCCTGACCGTCGTGACGACCGCGGCGAAGGCGTCCCTGGCCAGCTCGACCTGGAGGCCCGCCCGTGCCGTGGCCGCGCTGTCCGGCCGCTCGGCGAGCGGGCGGCGGAGCGCTCCCTCCACCACCCGCGTCAGCAGGTCGTCGCGGAACGGCTCGGCCACGGCGGCCACGGCCAGCACCACCTGGCGGGCGCCGACGGCGGAGACCAGCCACGCCAGCCCGAGCGCCGCCAGCCAGGCCAGCCCGGTCAGCGGCCGCGCGCGGGCGAAGCCGTCCTCGATGGCGCGGGCGACGGCGTGCCCGACGAGGAACGCGGGCGCGGCCTCCAGCACCGACCAGAGCAAAATCGCGACCAGCCGCCTCGGGTCGCGGACGAGCGCGCGCCGGAACCCGGCCGGGCCGCCGGACGCGGACGTGGTCATGAGCGCCCCTCCTGGAAGACGGCCCGGTAGTCGGGATCGCGCCAGAGGACGTCGTGGGGGCCCGTGCCGCGTACCCGGCCCTCCTCCAGCCACACGACCTGGTCGGCGCGGGCGGCGGTGGCCAGGCGGTGGGCGGCGATCAGGCGGGTACGGCCCCTCGGGTCGCCGGTGAGGGCCCGGCTCACCTCGCGTTCGGTGACGGTGTCCAGGCTGGAGGTGGCGTCGTCGAGCACGAGCAGCCGTTCCCCCTGCGCGAACGCCCTGGCCAGGCCGAGCCGCTGGCGTTCGCCGCCGGACATCGGGGTCTCGTCCAGCGGCGTGTCGTACCCGTCCGGCAGGCGGCGGACGAAGGCGTCGGCGCGGGCCGCCGTGGCGGCCTCCCGTACCGTCTGGGAGCCGGGGACGGCGGCGATCGCCTCGCCGACGGTGTCGCCGACCAGGACCGGGCGTTCGAAGGCGTAGCCGATGGCGCGACGCAGGCCGGCGTGGGTCAGCTCCCGTAACGGGACGCCGTCGAGCAGCACGTCGCCGCGCCCGGGGTCGGCCAGGCGGCCGGCGAGGGCGGCCAGCAGGGACTTGCCGGAGCCCGACCGGCCCACCACGGCGGTGACCGTGCCGCCGGGGATCGTCAGGTCGCCCACGGTGAGCCCGTCCACGGCGACGTCGCGGAACTCGACCGTGCCGGGGCCGGGCGGGAGTGCGCGCGTGCCGTGGCGGACCGGGGGCAGGGTGAGCACGTCGGCGACGCGGGCGGCGGCGGCCCTCGCCCTGGCCAGGCCCCCGATGTGGCCGAGCGAGGTGCTGAGCGCGGCGCCGAGCGCGGCGTAGCGGGCGGCGGCGTACAGGTCGCCGACGGAGAGCCGCCCGGCGGCCAGCATGAGCCCGCCGGCGGCCAGCACGGCCACCTCCACCAGCGGGATCACCAGCCCCGACTGGACGCCGGCGGTGGCGTTCGCCCGCCACAGGGCCATGCCGTGCGCGCGCAGGCGGGGCAGGGGCGCCAGTACGCGCCGCGCCTCCTGGCCCGCGGTCCCGGCCGCGGCGATGGTCCGGGCGCCGTCGAGGGCGTCCACGAGGCGGGCCGCGATCTCGCCCTGGACCTCCTGGTAGCCGCCGGAGATGACGGTCGTGGCGCGCAGGAAGGCCCGCAGGACGAACACGATCAGGACGATGCCGACCCCCAGCGTGAGGGTCAGCAGAGGATGGATGAGGGTCAGCGCGATCAGGGCGCCGACGGTCGGCACCAGCAGGGCCAGCGCGCCGGTCACCGTCTCGGGGGCCCGTCCGGCCTCCTCGGCGTTCAGCCCGGCCCGGGTGACGAGGTCGCCCTCGGGGAAACGGCGGGTGGCGGCCCGGCCCACGCCGAGCACGTGCCGCAGCACGCCGAGCCGCAGCCGGGCGGCCGCGTACGCGCTGCTCGCCCCCTTGGCCCAGCCGCCGAGGCTCTCGCAGAGCACCACCACGGCGAGCACGCCCGCGCACAGCGTCAGGGCGGAGGCGGCGCCGGGCGAGCGGTCGAGGAGCAGGTCGAGCGTACGGCCGACGAGGTACGGGACGGCCAGCTCACCGGCCGCGCCGGCGACCGCGGTGACCGCGAGCACGGCGGGCCACGGGCCGCAACGTCGTACGGCGTCCGTCACCAGGCGGTCTCCTGGTCCCACCGGCCGGCCTCCTTCGAACTCGGGAGGTCCCCGCGCCACCACGAAACGGCGCGGGGACCCCTGTCAGCTATCAGTGGCAGAGAGCGACACTGAGGTTGCTCGGGTGGCCCGAGTGACACGTAAGAGCCGTGAGCGTGCTGCCGCCGCTGGCCACGTCGCTGGCCGCGGGAGCCTCCAGACCCTGCAGGTCGAGAAGAACCATGTGCTTTACACCTCCTTCCGTGAATGATCAGGCGTAGGCCGCTCGGGTGCGGCCTCCAGGAACGGCAGGCGCGCCGGCTGGTCGCCCAGCACCGCGCCGAGCGCGAACAGCACGCCGGCCGTCCCTGTCGCGAAATCCATGGACAGGCGCAGGAGCCCGTCGCCGGGGAAGGCCAGCCCGCCGCCGTACGGCAGGGCGTGCCAGCTCAGCCCCTTGATCAGATCGCGGGCCGCCGGTTCGCCGGCGAGTGCCGCGATGAGGCCCGCGCGCCCGGTGAACAGCCCGGGCTGGACGAAGAACCCGGCGCGGGCGGCCAGCGTGAGCCGGTCCAGCGCGGCGGCCAGTTCCTCGTCGGGCCTGTGGGTGAGGTAGCGCCGCAGGACCATGGCGATGCCGGCGGAGCCCTCGTCCAGGTAGGGCAGCAGCCGCCAGCCCTGGTCGACCTGGAGCGAGCCGTCCTCCGAGGCGCGGCAGCGCCGCAGGTCCTGCCGGAGCGCGGTCCCGGCCAGGTCGAGCAGCGCCCGGTCGCCGGTGTGCTCGTAGGCGTGCAGGAAGAGCAGGGCGGGCCCGGACGAGCCGTACATGAGGCCGGCTCTGGGGTTGCTGCCGCCGCTGATCGTGGGCACGTCGTCCGGGCCGCCGAGGCGGTCGGCGCAGATGTCCACGGCGCGCATGGCGGGCCCGGTCAGGGAGGGCTCGGTGCGGCCGAGCCGCAGGAGGTTCAGGCCGATGCCGGACAGGCCGGAGAACAGGGCCGACTCCAGGCGCTCCCATTGCTCGCGCAGGGCGACCTCGACGACGTCGAGCGCGTCCTGGCGGTGGCCGAGGCGGTCGAGCACGTGGGCGATGCCGTGCAGGCCGTCGTACAGGCCGAGCCCGGAGCCCTGGGCCGGGCGCGGGGCGCGCTCGCGCAGCCAGTTCTCGTACTCCGGGAAGGGGCCGAGGCCGGTGGCCGACAGGGCGAGCAGCACGCCGGCCGCGCCGGTCGCGACGTTGAGACCGCCGCCGGGCTTGAACTGGGCGACGTCGCCGGGGAAGAGGCGGTCGTCGCGGGCGGGGGTCGCGGCGGCCCGGATGGCCCGGCACATCGCCTCCCGCAGTTCGGCCCAGGTGGCCGTCCCCGGCTGCGGCACGGGGGTCTCCACGGCCTGATCACCCGCGATGGTCGCGGCGGCGGTGTCCATGAAGGCGCCGGGGACGGGGAAGGTCTCCTTGACGATCCGCGCCAGCTGGACGATCTTCGGCCGGTGGATCGGCAACATGATCGTGCACTGCGGGGCGAACAGGGCGAAGCGCAGGCAGGCCAGCGCGTACCTGTCGACCTCGACGCCGTGGCGGTCGCGCGGCGCGGCGAAGGCGGGGTGGGCCAGCGCGGCCCTGGCCCGGTCCGCGGCGACGGTGGCGACCTCGTAGTCGATGAGCACGACCCGGTCGTCCTGGGTGAGCAGGATGTTGTCGGGGTGCAGGTCGCCGAAGACGACACCGCGTCCGTGCAGCGACTCGACGGCCCGCTCGACGCTCTCCAGGGTCGTCGTGGCCCAGGTGGTGTAGTCGGCGAGGTCCTGCTCGTCGCACGTGGCCCGGGTCAGCGGGAAGCGGCGCACCAGCCGCCGCTGGAGCGGGGTGCCGTCCACGAACTCCTGGACGAGGAAGTGGTGCCCGCCGAGGGTGAAGTAGTCGAGCAGCGCGGGGGCGGCGGGCAGGCCGGCCAGGCGGCGCAGCATGTCGCGCTCGTGTTCGAGCCTGGCGACCGCGTCGCGGCCGGCCGCGTCCAGCCCGGCGTGCGGCCTGGCCTCCTTGAGCACCACCCGCTCCTCCGTACGGGTGTCGCGGGCCAGGTAGACGCCGCCGCCGTTGGAGAAGTGCAGCACGCTCTCGATCCGGTACGGCAGCCCGTCCATGGTAACCGCGTTGCGCGCGGCCAGGTGGGGTTCGAGGAACCCGGGCAGCGTCGTCCAGGCCGGCACCGAGAACGTCGAGCCGCGCACGTCGGGGACCAGCGTGCCGTCGCCGTCCTCGACGGCCAGCACCCGCTCCCCGGACGGGGACAGGCAGTGCCGGTCGGCGAACCCGCCGTACCTGACGAACATCGGCCCCTCGCCGTAGCGCAGGTCGCTCAGGATGTACGGCCCCTCCACCCCGCGCAGCAGCTCGCCGAGTTCCTTGAGCACGAGTTCGAGCTGCCCCTCGTCCCGCGGGTAGACGGTGATGAGCTTGCCGCTCGACGCCCGTGAGGCGGCCTTGGAGTTGACCATGACGAGCACGGCCGGGCCGCGCAGGAACTTGAAGGCGACCCCGCGGGGCACGCAGTAGTCCCACACGGTCTGGACGGCCTTCTCGGCGTCCTCGATCCGGGCCGACACGTGGATCTTCCAGCCCTGGGGCGGCAGGGGCGCCTCCCGGGTGGGCATGTAGTAGGCCCAGGTGTCACTGAGCTCGTGCGCCCAGCCGTCGGGGGCGGGCCGGCGCACCAGGGCGAAGTCGGCGTCCGCCGCCGTGCTGTGGTCGGGAGTGTCGTAGAAACACTGGTCCACAAGGCAGTAGAGCTCGTACTTGTCCATTTGGCGCGGCCCTCCGAGGCGGTGTGGTTAGAGCCTGCCGCACCCGCCGCCGGTCGGACTAGTAACACTCAACATTAGCCATATATGGCTATGAAATGGGCCTTGATGTGTTTTTCACAAAACGTAATTACACACGTGGGGCATAAACACTGAAAGCGAATTCTCCGCCGCGTGACGTGGACGCCTCCAGCCAGCCACCCAGCGCCGACACCCGTTCGGCCAGGTTGAGCAGGCCGTGGCCGGCGTCCCCCGGGCGGCGCGGCGGACGTACGCCGTCGTTCCTGATCGACAGGCGGACCAGGTTGTCGCGTTCCATCAGCTGGATCCAGCACTGTCCGGCCTCGGCGTGCCGCAACACGTTCGTCACCCCCTCGCGCAGCGCGTGCGTGAGGGCCTCCTCCACATCGGGACGCAGGTCTCGACAGGACACCTTGATCTGGCAGCGCACCCGCGCCGACTCCAGCAGCGCCCGCGCCGAACTCAGCTCGGCGGCCAGCGAGGACGTGCGCGGGCGGCCGTGCGCGACCGCCCGGACGTCGGCCGACAGGGTACGCAGGAGCTCCAGCGTCTCGGTGACCTCCTGCCGGGCCTTCTCGTCCCCCTCCGCCACCAGCCGCTGGATGAGCTGCGCCTTCAGCGTCAGGACGGTCAGCCGGTGCCCGACCAGGTCGTGCAGGTCGCGGGTGAAGCGGCGGCGCTCCAGCGCCACCGCCTGCCGCATGACGTCGGTACGGGCCCCCGCCAGCCGGCGCACCCGGGTCAGCAGGCTCAGCAACGCGAACTCCACGACGCCGACCAGCGGGCTGACCACGGCCCACGCGGGCTCGACCTGCCACGACTGCGGCGCGGCCAGCAGAACCGGCCCGCACGACAAGGCCAGCACCACCAGCACGACCGACCTGATCCGCGCCGCGACCACGAGCAGGGCGCCCACCAGCAACCCGCACACCGGGGTCCAGGCAGGCCCGAAAACCGCCAGCGGCACGTACGTGAGCCACGCCTGGACGGCCACCAGCCACCACGAGCCGGCGCGGCGCGAGGGCGCCTCCATGACGAACTTGCCGTGCAGCGTGAGCAGGACGGCCAGCGCCACCGACCCCTCGATCACCAGCCCGGACCTGGCCAGCCCGGCCTGCACCGGCACGGCCAGCCCCACGCCCCCGGCCACCAGGCCGAGCCCCCCGGCCCAAAAGGGCGATGCCAGAACATGCATTTTGGAACGTAATCGAGGCGCAAGACCACGGTATGCGGCGTCCACCTCACCCCCGGTATGCGGTTGTCGTGACGGGATCCTACGCGTGGCAAGTGCGCTCACCGTTGTCTCGTTCCTCCAAATCGACCTGATGAGGCCGCCTCGTGTAAAGCCCGAGGCCGCTTCCGGACACGCTGACTGCCCGCCCCTACATCGGGTTAACCAGTGCATTCAAGTCATAAGGTTGCGGTATGGACTACATGCGACTTGGCACCACAGGACTGAAAGTTTCTCGCATCTGTTTGGGAATGATGAGCTACGGCGACCCGGCACGCCAGGAATGGGCCCTGCCGGAGGAACAGGCCGAGCCGATCGTCCGGCGGGCCGCCGACGCCGGGGTGACGTTCTTCGACACCGCCGACATCTACAGCCAGGGTCACAGCGAGGTCGTCACCGGCAGCGTGCTGCGCCGGATCTTCCCCCGCCGTGAGGACTACGTGCTGGCCACCAAGGTCTACTTCCCGATGGGCCGGGGAGCCAACGACCGGGGCCTGTCGCGCAAGCACATCCTCTCCGCGATCGACGCCTCGCTCGAACGGCTCGGCACCGACTATGTGGACTTGTACCAGATCCACCGGTGGGACGACGAGACCCCCATCGAGGAGACCATGGAGGCGCTGGACGAGGTCGTCAGGTCGGGCCGCGCCCGCTACATCGGCGCCTCCACCATGTGGGCCTGGCAGTTCTCCAAGGCCCAGTACGTCGCCGAGGCCAACGGCTGGACGAGGTTCGTCTCGATGCAGAACCACTACAACCTGATCTACCGCGAGGAGGAGCGCGAGATGTTGCCCCTCTGCGCCGACCAGGGCGTGGGCGTGCTCCCGTGGAGCCCGCTCGCGCGCGGTGTGCTGGCCAGGGCGGGCTCGGCGTCCGCGACGACCGCCAGGACCGGCTCCGACCAGCGCATCGACCACCTGTACGACCCCGACAACGACCGGCGGATCCTCGACCGGGTCGCGCAGCTCGCCGCCGACCGGGAGCTGCCGGCGGCCCAGGTCGCCCTGGCCTGGCTGCTCCACCAGCCGGGGGTGACGGCGCCGATCGTCGGGGCCACCAAGGACCGGCACGTGGACGACGCGGTGGCGGCCTTGGACGTGAGGTTGTCGGACAAGGAGCTGGAGTTCCTGGCGGAGCCGTACCGGCCGCGTGAGGTCAAGTCCTGATCACCGGGCGTGATCTCCGGGATTGTCGGCCGGAGATCCTAAGGTAGGGGGCATGCGGGCTAATGAGGAGGCGGCGGCGGCGCTGCAGGAATACGCGGAGCTGTTCGCGCTAAGCGGCGGCGACGCCTTCCGGGTGCGGAGCTACCAGAAGGCGGCCAAGGCGATCGCCGGGTTCCCCGAGGACATCTCGGAGGTCGACGTGCGCGGCGTCCCCGGGGTAGGCGAGGCCATCGCCAAGAAGATGGAGGAGTTCCTCCAGCGCGGCAGCTTCCGGCAGCTCGACGACCTGCGGGGCCGGGTGCCCGAGGGTGTCCGGCGGCTGACCCGGGTGCCCACGCTGGGGCCGAAGACGGCGATCATGTTGTTCGAGGACTACGGCATCGACTCCACGGTGGCGCTGGGCGAGGCCATCACCTCCGGCCGGCTCGACGGCGTCAAGGGTCTCGGCCCGAAGACCCTGGCCAACCTGCTCAAGGGCATCGAGCAGCTTGAGCAGGCGGGCCGGCGGGTGCACATCGGCGTCGCCATGTCCCTGGCCGAGCAGGTCATCGGCTCGCTCAAGGCCGAGCGCATCGCGTACGCGGGGTCGCTGCGGCGGATGAAGGACACGATCGGCGACATCGACATCCTGGCGGTGGCGCCCGAGTCGATCATGGCCGACTTCCGCGCCCAGCCCTACGTCGCCGACGTGATCGCCGCGGGCGACAAGAAGACCTCGATCCGCACGACCTCGGGCGTACAGGTCGACCTGCGCCTGATCCCCGCCGGGTCGTGGGGCGCGGCGATGCAGTACTTCACCGGCTCCAAGGAGCACAACGTGGCCATCAGGGAGATGGCGGTGAAGAAGGGCTGGAAGTTGTCCGAGTACGGCCTGTTCGAGGGCGAGCGGGTGATCGCCGCGGAGTCGGAAGAGGACATCTACGAGGCGCTCGGCATGCAGTTCGTGCCGCCGCCGATGCGCGAGGACGGCGGTGAGATCAAGGCGGCGCTGCGCGGGGAGCTGCCCGTGCTGGTGGAGCTGGCCGACCTCAAGGGCGACCTGCACACCCACACCGACCTGACCGACGGCATCGCCTCGCTGGAGGACATGGTGGCCGCCGGTCACGCGCGCGGCTACGCCTACTACGCGGTCACCGACCACGCACCCGACCTGGCCATGCAGCGCATGACGCTGGACAAGGCGCTGGAGCAGCGCGGGCGGGTGGCCGAGCTGCAGAAGAAGTACCCGACCATGCGCATCCTGCACGGGTCGGAGCTCAACATCGGGCCCGACGGCTCGGTCGACTGGCCGGGCGAGGTCCTGCGCGAGTTCGACGTGTGCGTGGCCTCGGTCCACTCCCATTTCGGGATGTCACGGGATGAGATGACCCGCCGGTTCATCGCCGCGTGCGACAACCCGTACGTCGACATTATCGGCCATCCGACGACCCGGAAGATCGGCAAGCGGCCGTCGGTCGACGCCGACTGGGACGCCGTCTTCCGCGCCGCCGCCCGTACCGGCACGGCGATGGAGATCGACTCCTACCCTGACCGCTCCGACCTGCCGGCCGACCTGGTGCGGCTGGCCAAGCACCACGGGGTGAAGTTCTCCATCGACAGCGACTCGCACGCGATCCCCCACCTGGCCAACCAGCGGTTCGGGGTCGGAATCGCCCAGCGGGCCTGGCTGACCGGCGACGACGTCATCAACACCTGGCCCCTGGACCGCCTGCTCACCTTCCTCGGCCGCTGACCGCACACGGGCTTGGGGTGTGAGTCGGGTGCGGCCCGCACCCAGCGCGGGCCGCACCCGAGCCTCGGCGGGGGATCCATCGTGCTCGACGCGGGAACGACGGCGAGCACCCAGGACAGGGTTCCCCTTCCGCGGGACGGGCGTCCACCGGAATCCCTACCCTTAAATCCGGACTTTTCATCACAAATCATCACATTTGCCGCATCGCTCAGAAGGCGCCCGCTTGCGCCCGCCCGTCCCCATTCCTCCATACATGCGCGGCCAGGTCGCGGCTTCGCTAGCTTGGACGGCGATGGACGAGATCACGCCCCCGCCCGCCGACCAGAACGCCGACTTCCCAGCGGGCGGAGACGGCACCCGTGCCACCGGATCCGCGCCACGGCGGAGGAGCGCCCGCAGAGGGCGCAGGTGGTGGAAGATCCTGCTCGTCGCCCTGGTCGCGGTGCTGGCCGCGACCGTCGGCGGGGTCGCCCTGGCCTATCCCTCGCTCGCCGCCACCACCTGCCCCGGCTGCTACGGCCTGACCGAGCTGCGACCCGGCCTGCACGTCGAGGACGGCCTGACCGAAGCCCAGCACGGACGGGCCCGCGAGGTGGCCGACCAGGCCGCCCGCCGCGTCACCGGCTTCTACGGCACCCGCCTCAGTTCCCCCGACCTGCTCGTCTGCCTGACCGAGAGCTGCTACCGGCGCATCGGCGGCGGCCGGGAACGCGGCGTCGCGGTGCTCAACCGGTCGGTGATGCTCTCGCCGCGCGGCCTCGACCCGGTGATCGCCTCCCATGAGATGTCCCATGTCGAGCTGCACGCCAGGCTGACGTCCGCCGCCGCCGTCCCGCAGTGGTTCGACGAGGGGCTGGCCGTGGTGGTCGCCGACGATCCGCGTTACCTGACCCCGCAGCCCGCTCCCGCGTCCGCGCCCGACCGTTGCCTGGTGGCGCCGTCCGGGCAGCCCTTGCCGGTGACGTTGGAGGAGTGGCTGCGGGCCGCGAGCGCCGACCCCGCCACGTACGCCCGATCCGCCTGCCAGGTGAGCCGCTGGCTGGACGGGCACGGCGGGCGCGCCGGCCTGCTCGACCTGATCACCCGCCTCAACGCTGGTGAGCCCTTCGCCACCCTTGTACGCATGTGACGGTTGCCGCACCCGTGCCACTGGGTAAGTCCCGGTATGGCTGGAACGGTCCCACGATCGGGACGGGATTCGGCAAGGACGCGCACGCGAAGACAGCGCGAGGAGATTAAATGGTTTCCAGGTAGGAAATACGTCTTGCGGAGGTGGCTCCCATGAAGCAAGTCACGGCGACGATCGTCAAGCCGCTGCCCGACCACCTGTTCCGGGTGCACGACGGCAACGCCGAGATGCGATGGGAGGCGATGTCCGGGGTCGGCTACCACACCCCGAACGACCGCTTCTTCGTCAGGAACCACACCGCCACCCCGCTGATCGACGCCGCCACCTGGCAGCTGCACCTGCACGGCGCCGGGCTGCTGCGGCCGCGTGCCTTCACCTACGACGAGCTGCTGTCGATGCCCTCGCGCACCCACGACGTGGCGATCGAGTGCGCGGGCAACGGCCGCGGCTTCTACGGCACCCAGCAGGGCGACCCCGCGCCCGGCGCCCAGTGGGGACTCGGAGCCGTCGGCGTGGCCAGGTGGCGCGGCGTGCCGCTGCGCCACCTGCTCAAGGAGGCCGGGCTGCGCCCCGAGGCCGTGGACGTGCTGCCGACCGGCCTCGACGCGCCCTTCGAGCACTACGGCCACGTCCGCCGCCCGCTGCCGGTCGCCAAGGCCGTGGACGACGTGCTCGTGGCCTACGGGATGAACGGCCGCCCGCTGCCGCCCGACCACGGGTTCCCGGTCCGGCTGGTGGTGCCGGGGTGGGTGGGGATCGCGTCCATCAAATGGCTGGGCGACATCGAGGTGTCGACCAGCAGGATGTTCACGCCGTGGAACACCGTCTTCTACCGGGACGTCGCGGCGCAGCCGGTCAAGAGCGCGTTCGAACTGCCCTGGGACGCCCGGCTGCCGATCCGCGGCCCGCACGCCTGGCGCGGCCGGCCGGGCCCGCACGTGTTGCGCGGCCGGTCGTGGTCGGGACGCGGCCGGATCGTCAAGGTCGAGGTCAGCTTCGACGGCGGGGCCACCTGGCACCTGGCCGAACACCACGGCCCGCACCTGGTCGGGGCCTGGTTGCCCTGGCACGTCCAATGGGCGCCGCGGCACACCGGGCCCGCCGTGCTGATGGCCAGGGCCACCGACGAGACCGGCGCCACACAGCCCCTTCGCACGCCCAAGCACCCCTTCGGCTACTCCTTCGACGCGGTCGTCCGGCATCCGGTCGAGGTGGTCAACGGATAGGTAACTGTCACCGATCCCGGCTGAGCTGGACATTCACCGAAACGTGGTCCGTAGCTGTGGATTTCATCTGAAAGACTTTCGCGGAAACGTTACGGAAATGACATCGTGCGAGGCTTGCCGCACGACGGAAAGGGGAGAGCACGATGCGCCAGCTGAGCCCGTTGGACGCCCAGTTCCTCCACCTGGAGTCCGAGACCACCGCGGCCCACGTGGCCGGGCTGGCGATCCTCGACTCCTCCGGCGGCACTGTGCACCGGGACGCGCTGGCCGAGCTGCTGCTCGACCGCGTCCACCTCTCCCCCGCGCTGAGCCTGCGCCTGACCGAGGTGCCGTTCGGGCTCGACCGTCCCTACTGGAGTGCCGATCCGGCCTTCGACCTCGCCAACCACCTGTTCGAGACGGCGCTGCCGGCGCCCGGCGACGACGAGGCGCTGGCCGGGGCGGTGGCCGCGATCCACGAGCGCAGGCTCGACCGGTCCCGCCCGCTGTGGGAGATGCACCTGATCACGGGGCTGGCCGGCGACCGGGTCGCGGTCTACACGAAGGTGCACCACGCGGCCATCGACGGCGTGTCGGGCGCGGAGACCCTGGCGACCCTGCTCGACCTGAGCCCAGAGGGGGCCCGGGAGCGGGGTCCGCGCCCGGCGCCGCCCGCGCAGGACGCGCCCGGCCTGGTGGAGATGCTGGCCGGCGCCGCCGTACGGTCGGTCGCCCATCCGGTGCTGGCCGCCCGGTCGGCGATCAGGGCCGCGGGCGACCTCGACGCGATCCCGCTGGCCGGCGCGCTGCCCGGCGCGAAGATGATCGCCAGGGCGGCCCGGCTCGTGACGGGCGACCAGCAGCGGCGGCCCGAGCTGCCGGAGCTGCCGGGGCTGACCGCGCCGCGTACGCCGTTCAACGGGCCGATCAGCGCGCGGCGGGATCTCTCGTTCGGGTCGGTGCCGCTGAAGGAGGTCAAGAAGATCTCCAAGGCCGGCGACGTCAGCGTCAACGACGTGGTGATGACGCTGTGCGCCTCGGCGCTGCGGTCCTGGCTGGAGGAACGGGACGCGCTGCCGGAGGAGCCGCTGGTGGTCGGGGTGCCCGTGGCGGTGCGTACGGGCCGGGCCAAGGACGTGGTCGGCAACCAGATCTCGGCCATGGTGGCGCCCGTACCGACGAACGTGGCCGACGCCAGGGAACGGCTGCGGGCGGTCGGCGAGACCATGAGCAGGGCCAAGCGGCGCTTCGCCGTCGCGCCGGCGAGCTGGCTCGGCGAGTTGTGCTCGCTGCTGCCCGCGCCGGTCACGAGCCTGGCCACCCCGGCGATCTTCCGGCTGGCCGGGTCGGTGTTCCCGCCGATCAACCTGATCATCAGCAACGTGCCGGGCCCGCAGTTCCCGCTGTACATGTGCGGCGCCAGGGTGCTGGCCTACTACCCGCTGTCGGTGCTGACCGACGTGTCCGGCGGGGTGAACATCACCTGTTTCTCCTACGACGGCATGCTCGACTTCGGCATCGTGGCCTGCCCCGAGCGGCTGGAGGACGTGTGGTCCCTGCTCGGGCACCTGCGCGACGCCCTCGACGAGCTGCTAGCCGAGGGCGTGGGCGATGAGTTCTGCGACGGCGTCGGGGTCGATCTGGTGACCGGTTAGCTGGCAGAGGTTCTCCTGGTAGAGCAGCACGGCGGCGAACGTGGCCGCGGCCACCTCCAGCCGGGCGGCGTCGCCGCGGGCGCCGGGCAGCGCCAGTTCCAGCGCGAACCTGGCCCGCCTGATCAGCTCGCCGTTGAGCCTGCCGAGCCGTTCCTTGACCGAGCCGTGCGTGTCGGCCTCGCGGAACAGGATGCGGCGCATCGCCGGTGAGGCCCGCAGCGGCAGCCCGCGCGCCAGCCGGGCGAGGGTGCCCGCCGGGTCGCCGGGCACGGCGTCGACCTCGCGCCCCTCCTCGACCAGGGTGCGTTCGTCGACCAGAGCGACCAGTACGTCGATCTTCCGCGGGAAGTAGTGGAAGATCAGCCCCTTGGGGACCTGCGCGAGCCTGGCGATCACCGCGGTCGGCGTGGCCTCGTAGCCACTGCCCGCGAACAGCTCCTCGGCCGCGTCCAGGATGCGCGTGCGCGCGTCACCGATCGACACAGCTCGCACCCTAGCGCCACCTGCGGCTTCGTCGCCATCCCATGCGGGCCAGAGCGTACTGCCCTCGGGCCGGGGTGTAACATTTGAGACGTAAATGTCGCAGAATAGACGGAGTTGTCTCATGACGGTGAGCCGGGAGCAGATCATGACCGCGGCGATCCAGCACCTCAACGAGCATCCGGCCGCCTCCATGGCCCAGCTCGCCGAGGCGGTGGGGATCAGCAGGGCCACGCTCCACCGGCAGTTCAGCAGCCGCGAGGAGCTGATGACGGCGCTCGGCCACCGCGCGCACGACCAGTGGCACCAGGTCCAGGTGCGCGCGGGCGTGACGGCCGCCGCCGCCTCGGCCGACCCGCGCGTGATCGGACGGGCCCTCGACACCCTGCTGGACGGGCTGGTCGACGTGGCCGACGAGTACGGCTTCGGCCTCACCGACTACGCGATGGCCGTTCACCCGGAGCTGCTGCGGCGTTCGGACGAGCTGGAGGAGCACGAGATCGCGCTGTACGCCGCCGCCCAGCGGGCCGGCCTGCTGCGCGCCGACCTGCCCGCGCGCTGGATCAACAACACGGTCTACGGCCTGCTCGTGGCCGTCAGGGAGAGCCTGCGACGCGGCGACGTCGCCCGCCGCGAGGTGCCCCGGCTGCTGCGCGAGACGTTCCTGACCGGGACCGGGACCGGTGTCAGCACCGGGGCCGGGGCCGGTGTCGAGGGCGGGGGGCGGTCGTGATGGCGGTCACCGGCGTCTCCGCGCGCAGGCGGTGGGCGGGCCTGGCCGTGTTGTCGGCCAGCGTGCTGCTCGTGGTCATGGACATGACCGTGCTCAACGTCGCCCTGCCCGCGATCTCCGAGGACCTGCGGCCGACCTCGGTCGAGCTGCTGTGGATGGTGGACGCGTACTCGCTGGTGTTGTCCGGGCTGCTGGTGACGGCGAGCGCGCTGGGCGACCGGTGGGGGCGCAAGCGCATGCTGCTGACCGGGTTCGGCGTGTTCGGGCTGGCCTCGACGGCGGTGTTGCTGGCCGACTCGGCGGCCGACGTGATCGCCGTACGGGCATTGCTGGGGGTGGGCGGGGCGATGATCATGCCGTCCACGCTGTCCATGATCCGGAACCTGTTCACCGATCCGGGCGAGCGGGCCAGGGCGCTCGGCGTCTGGTCGGCGATGGCGGCGATGGGCGCAGCGCTCGGCCCGATCCTGGCCGGATTCCTACTGGAGCACTTCCCCTGGCAGTCGGCGTTCCTGGTGAACGTGCCCGTCATGGTGGCGGCCGTCGCCGCCGGGCTGTTCCTGCTGCCGGAGTCGCGCAACCCCAAGCCGGGCCGCTGGGACGCGCTGGGGACCGTGTTGTCGATGGCGGGCATGACGGCGCTGCTCTACGCGGTCAAGACGTTCGGCAAGGACGGCCTGACCTCGCCCGCCGCGCTGGCCGCCGCCGTGGTCGCGGTGGTCGCGCTGAGCTGGTTCGTGGTGCGGTGCGCGCGGCGGCCCGATCCGCTGCTGGAGATCAAGCTGTTCCGCAGCCCGCCGTTCTCGGCGGGTGTGGTGACGGCGCTGAGCACGTCGATCGCGATGGCGGCCGTGCTGCTGCTGCTCGCGCAGTGGATGCAGCTCGTCCAGGGGTACGCGCCGCTGGAGACGGGGGTGCGGCTGCTGCCCGCCGCGCTGGCCGCGCTCGTCGCCTCGCCGCTCGCGCCCGTACTGGCCGAGCGCATCGGGGCCCGGGTGGTGCTGGCGGGCGGGCTCGTGGTGACGGGCCTGGGGTTCCTGGTGTTGTGGCTGGCGCCGCAGCCGCTGGGCTACTGGCCGGTCGCGGGCGCGCTGGCGCTGATCGGCGCGGGCAACGGCGCGCTGGCCATCGCCTCGGCCGTGATCATGGCAGGTTCTCCGCCGGAGAAGTCCGGGAGCGCGGCAGCCATCGAGGAGACCAGCTACGAGGTGGGCGCGGCGCTCGGCGTGGCCGTGCTGGGCAGCGTGGCGGCCGCGGTCTACCGGGGCGGGCTGGACTACGCGGGGCCGGGCGCGCAGGCGGCGCGCGAGTCGCTGGGCGGGGCCCTCGACGTGGCCGGCGAGCTGGGGGCGCAGGGGGCGCGGCTGGTGGAAATGGCCAGGGCGGCCTTCACCGACTCGCTGGCGCTGACCTCGGGGGCGGGGGCGGCGCTGATCCTGGTCGGCGCGGTGGCGGTCTGGCTGCTCACCCCGCGCGACCTCGACCTGAGGGCCGTCGAGCACTGACCGCCGCCGCCCGCCGCCCGCCGCCGGACCGCCGCCGGGGCTGGGCAGGCGCCGGTGCCGGGCAGGGCGGGGCCGGGTGGGCGCGGGGCCGGGTGGGCGCGGGGCCGGTGGCCTGCGCGTTCGCCGGGGCGCCGTCCGCGCCTCTTCGGGGGAGGCACGGATAATGGCCGCATGAGATCAATAGGCACCACGGACCTGTCCGTGTTCCCGATATCGCTCGGCACCAACGTCTTCGGCTGGACCGCCGACAAGGAGGCCTCGTTCGCGGTCCTCGACGCCTACGTCGAGGGCGGCGGCAACTTCATCGACACCGCCGACGTCTACCCCCACTGGGTGACCGGCGAGTCCACCTCCGAGCTGATCATCGGCGAGTGGATGGCCGACCGCGGCAACCGGGACTCCCTGGTGCTGTCCACCAAGGTCGGGATGCTGGAGGGGCTCGAAGGGCTGGCCCCGGCCACGATCCGCACGGCCGTCGAAGACTCACTGCGCCGGCTGCGCACCGACTACATCGACCTGTACTGGGCGCACGTGGACGACCACGACACGCCGCTGGTGGAGTCGCTGGCCGCCTTCGACGCGCTGGTCAAGGAGGGCAAGGTGCGCCACGTCGGCGCGTCCAACTACGGCGCGGCCCGGCTGGCCGAGGCTCTGCGGCTCTCCCGGGAGGAGGGGTTGGCCCCGTACGTGGCGTTGCAGCAGCCGTACAACCTGGTCGATCGGGCGTACGAGGGTGAGCTGCGGGACGTCGTGGCGGCGGAGGGGTTGTCGAGCACGCCGTACTTCGGGCTGGCCCGCGGGTTCCTGACCGGCAAGTACCAGCCGGGCGTCACGGTCGACAGCCCGCGCGCGGGAGGGGCGGCCCAGTACCTGGAGACCGAGCACGGGCGCAGGGCGCTCGAAGGGCTGCTGAAGGTGGCGGCCGAGCGCGGCACGGAACCGGCCTCGGTGG
The DNA here is from genome assembly GCF_014648435.1 of Nonomuraea spiralis. Classification (GTDB taxonomy): domain Bacteria; phylum Actinomycetota; class Actinomycetes; order Streptosporangiales; family Streptosporangiaceae; genus Nonomuraea; species Nonomuraea spiralis. The sequence goes on along the minus strand of NZ_BMRC01000002.1, from coordinate 562,196 downwards.
CACTGGCCTGGCTGGCCGCCCAGCCCACGGTCACCGCGCCGCTGGCCAGCGCGCGCGACCCGCACCAGCTCAAGCCGCTGCTGGCGGCGGCGGAGCTGGTGCTGGGCGAGGAGGAGCTGGCGCTGCTCGACGCGGCCTCCCGCCCCTGAACGCCGCCCGCCCCTGAACGACCGGCGCCCGGCCCCGCGCCCGGCCCCGCACGGGCAGCGGAACCAGCGGGGTCAGCGGGCGCGGCCGGCCAGCGAGACGCACAGTTCCCTGAGCGCGACGGCGCCGGGCAGGCATTCGTCCAGTACGTCCAGCGCCGCCCCCAGGTGCCGGGCGGCCAGGCGGTCCGCGATCGTCCGGCCGCCCGCCTCCTCGATCAGGCAGGCGGCCAGGGTCAGGGCCGCGTCGTCGGTCTCGCCCGAGGCCAGCGCGTCGGCCAGGCGGCGTGAGGCGGGCTCGCCCGATCCCAGCGCGGCCAGCACCGGTACGGTCTTCTTCCGCAGCCGCAGGTCCCCGTGCACGGGTTTCCCGGTGACCTGCGGATCCCCCCAGATCCCGAGCACGTCGTCGGCGATCTGGAAGGCCACGCCGAGCTCCACCCCCATGCGCCACATGCGCTCGGAGAGGTCGGGCCGGCCGCCGAGCGCGACCCCCGCCGCCGCGGCCGCCCCCAGCAGGGCCCCGGTCTTGCCCGCCGCCATCTGCGTGTACTCGGCCACGCTCACCTCGCCGGGCCCGCTCCACGGCCTGCTCTCGAAGGCCATGTCGGCGGTCTGGCCCTGGACCAGCTCGACGAGGGCCGCCGACAAGTAGCGCATCGCCTCGGGGCGGTCGGCGAGCCGGGCGACGGCCAGGGCCAGCAGCGCGTCCCCGGCCAGCAGGGCGGGCCCCACCCCGTACGCCTTCCACAGGGCGTCCCGGTGCCTGCGCAGCTCGTCCTGGTCGATGATGTCGTCGTGCACGAGCGAGAAGGCGTGCACGAGCTCGACCGCGACGGCTCCCGGCAGCGCCTGTTCGGCGGTGCCGCCGACGGCCTCGGCGCTGAGGATGGCGAGGGCCGGGCGCACGCTCTTGCCGCCGGCCCCCTCGTACGGCCGTCCGGTGGCGTCCGACCAGCCCAGGCTGTAGGAGACCATGGCGGCTCCCCAGGGATGCAGACCCGCGACCGCGGCGCGCATGGCGGGCTCCACCAGGCGACGACAGCGGGCGATCATGTCGGCGTCCGACAGCCAGGCGCCGGGGCGGCTGAGGTTCACGTGGTGCTCCTGCCAATGTTCGATCTTGAATCTACATGCACGGTCATGTGATACTCCAGCCTAGGTTTTACATTCGTCATCAAATGTCCGTTATGTAAGACGGGCGCAAGGGAGACACACTCGTGGCGGATATTGCCACTGCCACCAGGACTGTCCCTTTCCTCACCAGACTCACCAGACACCGGGTTCCGGTCCACGCGCTCGAAGCGGCCGGAGCCGAGGCCGCCGGCCGGGTCGTACGCCTGAACATGGGCCCCTTCCGCCCCTACCTCGTCACCCACCCCGACCACGTCGAGCAGGTGCTCACCGGCAACCAGGCCAACTACCTGCGCGAAGGCATGTTCTGGGACCCGCTGGCGCCGCTGCTCGGCGAGGGCATCCTGTCCGACGGCGAGAACTGGGCCGAGAGCCGCCGCATCCTCCAGCCGCTGTTCACCGCCCGGCACGTCAACGCCATGGCCGAGAACATGGCGCGGATCATGGACGAGCTGATCGACACGACCATCGTCCCCGGGCAGCCGTTCGACGTGGCCAAGGGCATGTCGGCCATCGTGCACCCGGTGATCGTGCGGCTGTTCTTCGGGGCGAAGATCTCGGTGGAGGACATCAACCGGCTGGTGCCCGCCTACGACGTCGCCGTCACCGCCAAGGCGCTGCGCGTGGTGTTGCCGTTCGTGCCGGAGCAGGTCCCGATGCCGGGCGACCGGGCGTTCAGGCGGGCGATCAAAGCCATCGACGAGGTCGTCTACCCCCGTATCGCCGAGGCCCGCGGGCAGGAGCAGGAAGGCGACGACGTCGTCTCGCGCCTGGTCAGAGCCCGGACGCAGGACGGCGGCGCCGACGGGGACCGCCTGATCAGGGACGACCTCGTCGCCATGCACGGCGCCTCGACCGAGACCTCGACCACCGCGCTGTCCTGGGTCTGGCCGGTGCTCCAGGCCCACCCGGAGATCGCCGCCAAGGTGTACGACGAGGTGGACCGCGTGGTCGGGGACGACCCCGTCGGCATCGACCACCTGCCGCGCATGCCGTACCTGAAGATGTTCGTCAGCGAGCTGATGCGGCTCTACCCCTCGGGCTGGATCCTGCCCCGTACGGCGATCGCGACCGACGTGATCGGCGGGGTCACCGTCGAGGCGGGTTCCACGGTGATCCTCAGCCCGTACCTGACGCACCGGCTGGCCGAGTTCTGGGACCGCCCCACCACGTTCGACCCCGAACGTTTCGCGCCGGGCGGCGACGCGCGGCGCCACCGCTACGCCTACTGGCCCTTCGCCGCCGGGCCGCACGTGTGCCTCGGACAACACCTGTTCGCGATGGAGGCGCCGCTGCTCATCGCCGGCATCCTGCGCAGGTACCGGCCCCACGTGCATCTCGACCAGCCGCCCGTACCGCGCCTGGCCGCCTCGCTGCGCCCGCCGCGCGGCCTGACCATGACGCTGGAGGCACGGCGGTGAACGCCTTCGACACCGGCCGCGCCTGCGCGCTGGCGGTGACCGGCGGCCGGGAGCTGGCCCGGCACGCCGCGCGCTTCGGCGAGCTGTTCCCGGCCGCCGCGTTCGACGCCGGGCTCTACACCTCGCTCGGGCTCGCCAGCGCGTTCGGCTCGCCCTGGGCGACGGCCGGGGAGCTGCGGGCGATCAACCGGGCCTCGCTGCTGGTGTTCGCCGCCGACCGGCTGATCGACCACGAGGCCGGCACCCGCGAGGAGGTCGCCGCGCTGGTCGCCGACTGCCTGTCGGACGCTCCCGGCGGCCCGGCCGGGGCCTTCGCCGCCGACCTGCGGACGACGCTGGACACCACGCCGGACCTCGGGTCCGCCTGGCACGACCAGCTCGGCCGCATGCTCACGGCCATGGCCCGCGAATGGGAGTGGAGCCGCGCCGGCCGGCCGCCCGCCGTCGAGGAGTACCTGGCGAACGCCGGCAGTTGCGGCGCGTACTTCGTCGCCGTCTCGCACTGGATCGCGACCGGCCAGGTGACCTCGCCCGCCGCCGTGGAACTGCTGCGCCCGGCCGGAGAGGCGGTGCAGCGGTACCTGCGCCTGCTCAACGACCTGGCCACGCACCACCGGGAGAAGGCGTACGGCGACCTCAACGCCTTCACCCTCGGCCTGACCCGGGACGAGGTGACCGGGCGGATGGCCGAGCTGGCCCGCGAGGCGCGCACGCTGATCGAACCTCTGCGCGACGGCCATCCGCGCCCGGCCGCGTACCTGACATGGCAGCTCGACTACAGCGCCGGCTTCTACGGCCTGTCCGACTTCTGGGCGACGACGTGAATCTCTCCGAACAGGCCGGCCTCCTGGTGGGCGAGCTGATGGCGAAACCGTGGGGCCAGGTGTCGCCGTCGGTCTATGAGACCGGGCGCCTGGTCACGCTCGCCCCCGATCTGGCCGGGCACCGCGAGCGGGTGGCGTACCTGCTGGCCGGGCAGCGCGGCGACGGCGCGTGGGGCGCTCCGGACGGCTACGCGCTGGTGCCCACGCTGAGCGCCACGGAGGCCCTGCTCACCGCGGTCGCGCGCGGCGAGGGCGACCCGGGCGCGCTGCTCCCGGCCGTCAAGGCGGGGCTGGAGGCGTTGCGTCCGATGCTGGCCGAGGCGTCGGACCTGCCGGACACGCCGGCCATCGAGCTGATCGTCCCGGCCCTCGTCCGGCTCGTGAACGACCACGTGGACGAGCCGCCCCTGCCCCTGCCGCCCGGCATGGACACCACGCGGCTCGGCCGGGTCAGGCGGCTGCTGGAGTCGGGCGGCGAGCCGCCGCAGAAGGTCCAGCACGTGCTGGAGGTCGTGGGCGCGACGGGCGCGGTGCGGCCCACGCCCATCGGCACCGTCGGCGCCTCGCCGGCCGCCACGGCGGCCTGGCTGTCCGCCCGGCCCGAGGACGAGGGCGCGGGGCCGGCCAGGCACCACCTGGAGGCCGTCGCCCTTCGGTACGGCGGCCCGGTGCCCGTGGGCCTGCCGATCACCGTCTTCGAACGGGCCTGGGTGCTGAGCTGGCTGCTCAGGGCGGGTGTGCCGGTGGACGTGCCGCCGGAGATGGCGGCCGACCTGAGGGCCGCCATCGGGCCCGAGGGCACCCCCGCGGGAGCCGGCCTGCCGGCCGACGCGGACACCACCAGCGTCGCGCTCTACGCCCTGGCCCTGCTCGGGGTGCCGTACGAGCCCTTGTCGCTGGCGGCGTTCGACACCGGCGCGCACTTCTGCACCTGGCAGGGCGAGGACGGCTCGTCCGTCAGCGTCAACGCCCACGTGCTCGACGCGCTGGGCCAGTACACGCGGGCCAGGCCCGCGGCGGCGCAGGCGTACCGGGCGCGGATCGAGCGCGTGGCGCGGTGGCTGGCCGAGCGGCAGCGTCCGGACGGGAGCTGGAGCGACAGGTGGCATGCCTCGCCGTACTACGCCACGCTGAGCTGCGTGCTGGCGCTGGGCGAGTTCGGCGGCCCCCGGTACGCCGAGGCCGTGCTCCGGGCGCGGGAGTGGATCCTGTCGACCCAGCGGGCCGACGGATCCTGGGGCCGGTGGGCCGGCCGGCCGGAGGAGACCGCGTACGGGATGCAGGCTCTGCTGCTGTCCGGTCCTGAGCCGGACGAACGATGCGAACGGGCCGCGCGACGCGGTTATGAGTACCTGATTCGGTCGGCCAATTTATCTGACTATCCACCACTGTGGCATGACAAGGAGCTTTACTCACCGACAGCCATCGTGCGGGCTGCGGTCATCGCCGCTCAGCATGTCACAAAATGTCACACCGAAGGAAATTCCAGGTACGAAAATAGGACATAATACTCCTTATGGTGCTCTAGCGTGTTGAGGCAGTATTCCGGCGTTGCTAGGGTGACCCGAGTGTCGGATTCCTGGAGTGCCCCTTTCTCCGTCTTGACATGGCCTGCTGACCGAGCGGATTTTTCTACCGGAGGGCTTCATGCGCTTCCGTAATGCCAGTGTCCGGGCCAAAGTCACGGCGCTAATCGTGTCGCTCACCTTGTTGTGGGCGTTCGCAGCGTGGGTCACGCTGCGAGAGGGCGTCAACCTGCTCTGGGCCGCGACCGTCGACAGCAGGATCGTCGAGCCGAGCGAGCCGCTGCTGGTCGAGCTCCAGCGCGAGCGCCGGCTGACCGTCGCCCACCTCGGCGCGGGCTCGCGGGCCGTCGACAGGGGCATGCGCGACCAGCGGGCCAAGACCGACTCGCTGCGCGCGGAGTTCACCTCCACGGCCGAGGGCAACGTGGTCGACCTCGCCTCCGACGAGCCGCTGCTCGAAAGTATCGCCGAGGTCAACACTGAGCTGGACAAGCTCGTGGCGGCGCGCAAGGCGATCGACTCCGGCAGGGCGGACCTGTCCCAGGCGACGCGGCAGTACAACAACGCCATCGACGCGATGTACCGCATGTACGACTCCGTGGCCGCCTTCGACGACAAGGAGATCGCCAAGATCGGCCGTACGCTGTCGGACATGTCCCGTTCGCGGGAGTTCCTGGCCCGTGAGGACGCGCTTTTGTCCGGCGTCTTCGCCAAGGGCTCGTTCACCGAGAACGAGCACGCCGAGTTCGTCAAGACGTCGGGCATCTTCCACTACACGCTGACCGAGGCGCTGGACAGGCTGCCCGACGAGGACAGGGCCGCCTTCGACGCGTGGCTCAAGACCGAGTCCGTCGTCCGGTTGCAGGCCATGGAGGCGCAGCTCGTCCAGCACGAGCCGGGCATGGGCCCGCTTCCGATGAGCGGCGAGAGCTGGCGCGTGGCGGCCGACGGGACGCTCGCCGGCATGCAGACCACGACCCTGGCGGGCGGCGACCGCCTGCTCGACCGGATCATCCCCGTCGCCATCGGCGTCATCGTGCGGCTGCTCCTGGCCGGCGGTCTCGGCCTGATCGCCGTCATCGCCTCGATCGTGTTGTCCATCACCACGACCAGGCAGTTGCTCGCCCAGCTCAAGAAGCTGCGCGACGCCGCCCACGAGCTGTCCGACGACCGCCTGCCCGGCATCGTCGAGCGCATCGGCCACGGCGAGGTGGTGGACGTCGCCAAGGAGGCTCCCGCGCTGGAGTTCGGCGACGACGAGATCGGCCAGGTGGGCCAGGCGTTCAACACCGTGCAGCGCACGGCGATCAGCGTCGCGGCCGAGCAGGCGGAGCTGCGCCGCAGCATCCGCGACATCCTGCTCAGCCTGGCCCGCCGCACGCAGGGCCTGGTGCACCGGCAGCTGACCGTCCTCGACGTGATGGAACGCCGGGAGACCGACCCCGAGGAGCTGAAGGAGCTCTTCCGGCTCGACCACCTGGCCATCCGCATGCGGCGCAACGCCGAGAACCTGATCGTCCTGTCCGGCTCCTCCCCCGCCCGTACGTGGCGCCGCTCGGTGCCCATGGTGGACGTGGTGCGCGGCGCGCTGGCCGAGGTCGAGGACTACACCCGCGTCACGCTCATGCCGATGGGCGACGTGGTGCTCGTCGGCCGGGCCGTCGGTGACGTCATCCACCTGCTGGCCGAGCTGATCGAGAACGCCGTGTCGTTCTCGCCGCCGTACACGAACGTGCAGGTCAGCGGGCAGCTCGTGGCCAACGGGTACGTCATCGAGATCGAGGACCGCGGGCTCGGCATGAAGACCGAGGACCTCGACGCGGCCAACGAGCGCATCGCCGACCCGCCCGAGTTCCGCATCTCCGGCACCGCCCGGCTGGGCCTCTACGTGGTCAGCCAGCTCGCCCGCCGGCACGAGATCCAGGTCGTGCTGAAGGCGTCCCCGTACGGCGGGACGACCGTCGTGGTGCTGCTGCCGCAGGAACTCGTCGAGCTCGACCCCGTGCCGCGGCACCCGGACGGCGACTCCCGGCCGAGCCTGCCGCGCCGGACGAGCACCGGGACCACGCTGGCCACGGTCGCGCGGCCCGCCGAGAACGTCCGCACCCTGACGCCGCCGCGTCCCATGGCGGTCGTCCCCAGTCCCGCCCCCAGTCCTGGCGCCAGGCCTGCCGCCAGTCCCGCCCCCGGGCCGGTCCCCGCCGGCCCCGGCCCCTCGCACGTCCCCGTAGTGGCAGCACCCTTCCCAGCACCGGCACCTTCGCCTTCACCTGAACCAGAACCGCCCGCGGAACCGGAGCAGCAGCCTGTGGCCGAGTTCACGCCGTCCGGCCTGCCCTTCCGAGTCCCCCAGGCCAACCTGGCGCCAGCGCTGCGTGACGACACGCCGACGCAGCCCGACTTCGAGGAGGACGATGACGAGCGCTCGCCCGAGGAGATCCGCGCCATGATGGGATCCCTGCAGTCAGGCACCCGTCTTGGCCGCACCGAGGCGGCCAGGATCATGGATGAGCAGCCGGGAGGCGAGGCATGAGCGCCGCGGCCCGGCTCCCGACGGGAGGCCCGACATGACGCCCAGCGCGGGCACTGACCTCAACTGGCTGCTCGACGACCTGATCGACCGGATCAAGGAGGCCGAGCACGCCATCGTGCTGTCCTCCGACGGTCTGCTCATGGCCTCGTCGGCCGGTCTGCAGCGCACCGACGGCGAGCACCTGTCCGCCGTCGCCTCCGGCCTGCAGAGCCTGGCCAAGGGCGTCGCGGACCACATCTCCGCGGGGCAGGTCCGGCAGACGGTCGTGGAGTGGAAGTCGCAGTTCCTGATCGTCACGACCGCCGGCGAGCGCGCCTGCCTGGCCGTGTTGTGCGCCCAGAACGCCGACATCGGGCTGGTGGCGTACGAGATGGCCATGCTGGTGGCGCGGGTCGGCCAGTACCTCACCTCAGGCGCGCGCAACGCCGAGGCCGCGGCCAGGAGCGACCGGTGAACACCACCGGAGAGCCCACGGACGAACACTGGATAGATCCGGAGATCATCCGGCCCTATGTCGTCACGCGCGGGCGGACCCAGCCCGCGCACGGCAAGTTCGACCTCATCTCCATGGCGCTGGCGGTGGGTCCGCCGCCGGGCCCCGACGCCGGGCTGGACCCCGAACACCTGCGCATCCTCCAGCTCTGCCGCGAACCCAAGTCAGTCGCCGAGATAGCCGCGCACCTGAACCTCCCGGCCGGCACGATCCGCGTGCTGCTCGGCGACCTGTTCGACCGCGAACTCGTCTCTGCCCAGGAACCGCAATCCGAGGTGGACATGCATGACATGAAGATGTACAGGGCGGTGCTCGATGGTCTTCGCTCGCTCTGAGCGCCCGCGCCTGCCGACGGCGATCAAGATTCTCATCGCCGGCGGATTCGGGGCGGGCAAGACGACGATGGTCGGAGCGGTGTCCGAGACCCGGCCGCTGCGCACCGAGGAGGTGCTGACCGACCGCGGCGTGGGCATCGACGACCTGACCTCCGTGGAGGCCAAGCGCACCACCACGGTCGCGATGGACTTCGGACGCATCACCCTGGGCACCGACTACGTCCTGTACCTGTTCGGGACCCCCGGCCAGGAACGCTTCTGGTTCGTGTGGGACGAACTGGCCGAGGGCTCCCTGGGGGCGGTCATCCTGGCCGACACCCGCCGCCTGGCCGACTGTTTCCCCTCGGTCGACTACTTCGAGCGGCGTGGGACGCCGTTCGTGGTGGCGGTGAACTGCTTCGAGGGGGCGCCGACGTTCGAGCTGGACGAGGTGCGGCTGGCGCTGCAGCTCAACCCGTCGATCCCGATCGTGTTGTGCGACGCGCGGAAGCGGGACTCCAGCCGTGAGGTACTGATCACCCTGGTCAAGCACTCGGCCCGGCTGCGCGCGGAGCCGGTCGGAAGCTGAGCGGGCGCCCGGCGGGCCCGTCCGTCCCCCGTGGGCGGGCGGGTCCGCCGGGCTCGTTCAGGGCGTCCACCAGCGGGCGGTGGAGCTGGTGTCGCGCAGGGCGTTGGTGGCGCAGTGCACCTCGCCGCCGAGCAGGTGGGCCCACGACAGGTCGGCCACCCACCGCACCCGTACGCCCTGGGCCGCCAGGGCGTCCCGCGCGGCCTGCCGGAACAGGTCGCGGCCGCCCACCACCGGCCCGTGGGGGTCGGGCGCGGCGAACTCGCGGTCCGTCAGCGACAACCCGTTGGGGATGCCCGGCGTGTACGCCTTCAGCAACGACGGCTCGATCTCGCTCGCGCCGAACAGCACGGGCACCCGGACGATCTCCGAAGGCCGCAGCCCCGTGGCCGTCAGCATGGTGTCGAGCTGGGCGTCGATGTGCCCGGCCGCCGCGTCGTTGGCCGCCAGGAACGCCCGGTCGCCGAGCAGCTCCCCGACGGTGCGGGAGCCGGGGAACAACCTGGTGGGCCCGGCTCCGGCGGCTCCGGCCCGGCGCAGCAGCCGGGCGGCCGTACGCGGGTCGGCGACCAGGAGGGTCCAGCCACGCGCGTTCCCGGCGCGTACGACGTGCATGGTCTCGTCCACGTGGCCGACCAGCAGCCAGTCGGTGTCGAGCGTCACGGGCGGCTGGAGTCCCTGGCCCATGCCGGTCAGGAGGCGGACGAACGCGGGGTCGGGGCGGCGGGTGCGGCCGGTGCCGTAGACCAGCCGTCCGTGGGGGTGGCCGGCGTAGGGCGGGAGCGACTCGACGTTGCCGGTGGAGTTGCGCAGGTCGGTGAGGTGGTCGCGGCGGGTGAGGGTGAGCTGCTGCACCACGGCGACCCCCGGCCCGCGCAGCTCGCGGAACAGCAGCCGGGCCATCGGCCGGGGTGTGGGGGCGGTGTCCGCGCCCAGGTCCAGGACGTTGCCCGACCGGACCAGGACGCGCATGACGCGCACGCCGCCGGGCGCGGGCATGGAGGCGGTGGTCGGCTCGAAGACGTCCTGCCACCAGGTGTCCTTCCACCAGCGGGACGTGCCGGTGACGAACCGGGGCGCGGGCGTCCCGGCGGCGCGGGCGGCGGCGCGCAGGTCGCGGGCGAACTCCGGCCAGCCGCCCGGCAGGCCGTCGGGGAAGGGCAGCTCGGGCGGCGCGCCCGGTCCGGCGCCCGGCCTGGCGGCCAGCACCTCGACGGCCGGTTGGAGGTCGTTCTGGAGCAGAAGGGGCGCCTCGCGCATGCGGACGCGGGCGGTGGCGCTCCTCGGGCCGTCGGTGACGGTGAGCGTGATCGTGACCCGGCCGTCCCAGCGGGCGGCGTCGCGGACGATGTCGCGTCCCTCGACGCCGAGTTCCAGGCCGGCGCGCAGGTCGGCGGCGGTGAGCAGGCCGCCGCCCTCGGGCAGCGCGGGGCGGAAGTCCGAGGCGCGGCGGTCGCCGGCGTGCCGGGCGAAGAGGCGTACCTTGCCGGGGGCGTCGACGCTCAGCCGGGCGGTGGCGGCCGGGCCGAGGCCGGGCATCGCGGGCAGCCGCAGCCGCGCCAGGTCGGCCGCGTCCCGCTCGCCGTTCACGCGGGCGTCGGCGGCGTCGTGGCAGGCGGCCAGCCGCACGTCGGCGGCGTCGCCGGGGGCGTCGAGGTCGGCCTCGGAGACCCGGCAGCGGCGCTCGCTGTCGTCGAGGTTGGGCAGGAAGATCGCCTCTCCCGTGCCCGGCGCGGCGTCGACCTCCCCGTCGTGGTCGGCGTCGGCGAGCAGCACCGGCCCGGCAGTGGGCCCGGCAGTGGGCCCGGCAGTGGGCCCGGCAGTGGGCCCGGCAGTGGGCCCGGCAGTGGGCGCGGTGGGGGGCGCGGGTGACGGGGCTCCGGTGAGCGTGACCAGCGCGGCGCAGAGCGTGGCGGTCGTCCTGATGGGCATCGTACGGCCTCCCGGGATTTATCACGGCTGGGATAAATCCAAGCTAGCACAGCCGTGATATAAAAAAGCGATGCCGAAACTGGTCGATCCCGTCGAACGCCGTCGCGCGGTGGTGGACGCCCTGTTCAGGGTCGTCGTCCGCGACGGGCTGCAACGTGCCTCCCTGCGCACCGTCGCCGCCGAGGCCCGGCTCAACATCGGCTCCCTGCGCCACTACTTCGCCACCCAGCAGGAGCTGATGCGCTTCGCGATGGCCTCGATGATCGAGCGGGTGGCCGGACGGCTGCAGGCGGCCGTCGAGGAGACGGGCGACCCGGCGGCGCTGTCCCCGGCCGAGCGGCTGGAGCTCGCCGCCCGGCTGCTGGGCGAGCTGCTGCCCCTCGACGCGCCGCGCCGGGCCGAGGTCACCGTGTTCCTCGACTTCGCCGCCGCCTCCCGGACCGATCCCGCGCTGCGCGACCTGGCCGGACGGGCGGCGGTGGGCACGCGCGAGTTCGTCGGCCTCGTGCTGGCCCGCCTGGGGTCCGGTGGCGTCCTGCGGCCGGGGCTGCGGCTCGACGTGGAGACCGAGCGGCTGTCGTCGCTGGTGGACGGGCTGGGCGTGAACGCCGTGCTCCGCCCCGAGCTGGTGAGCGGGGACGACTGCCTGGAGGTCGTCCGCGCCCACCTCGGCTCACTGGCCGCGTAGAGACCGCCGCCCGCGCTTGGCATACTTTCCGCGATGAACGTCTCACGGGCTTCCTGGCGGAACACGACGCACGACTGGGCGGGCGGCGTGGACGAAGAGCACCTCGCGGACATCCGCCGGCGTCCGGGCGAGTTCGCTCCCGGCGGCGTGGCGCACCTGGTCCTGGAGGTCGTCGCGTACGCCGCCGACGAGGCCGAGAGCCGGGGCGGCGGGCGCTGCGCCGTCGTCCTGCACCCGGACGGCTCCGTCGAGGTGACCGACGACGGCCGGGGCACCGACACCCGCCTCGACGAGCATGGGCGGCCCGTCAAGAAACCGATCATGGCGACGAGGGACCTGCGCTTCTTCGACCACCCCGGCGCGCGGACGCTGCCCGACGGCCATCCGCGCCGGGGCATGTCCGTGGTCGCGGCCCTCAGCGAGTGGCTCGTCCACACCAACCGCCGCCTGAACGGCTCCTGGACCCGCCGGTACGAGCACGGCCTGCCGCTGAGCGACCTCGAACCGATCGCCGGCGACGGCACGACCGGCACCGGCGTCCGCTTCCTCCCGCGGGCGGACCTGCGTGCCGCCGCGCCCGTGACGGTGGCGGACCCGGCGTCCCGGGCGTGGCCGCACCTGTCCGTCGAGGTGCACGACCGGCGAGGCTGACCTCACCGCGGGGCTTCCGCTCGACGGCGCGCACCCGCCCGCCGCTTGACGGCGCGGGCGTGCGGGCAGACCTTGGCAGGGGAGACGATCCGCCTGCGTGCGGGAGGCCGGGCCATGACCGACGACGAGCTGCTGTCCGAGCGGGTGGCGGGCGGGATCCTGCCCCGTGTGCTGACCACCTTCGACATGGTCGCGATCTTCGTGGCCATCGTCCTGTTCATCACGAACGCCGCAGTCATCCAGAGCGCCGGTCCGGCCGCCTTCGGCTGGTGGATCATCGCGTTCGCGCTCTTCCTCGTGCCGTGCGCGATCGTCACGGGGCAACTCGGCGTGATGTTCCCCGGCGAGGGGTCGATCTACCTGTGGACGAGCAAGGCGTTCGGGCCGTTCTGGGGGTTCTTCGCCGGGTTCTGCGCGTGGTGGCCGGGCGTGCTGGTCATGGTCGCCACGGGGACGCTGACGATGTCGTTCCTGGGGCTGGTGTTCCCGGCCCTGGGCGAGCTGCCGGTGCAGGCGCAGGGCGGGATCATCGTGCTGATCCTGGTGCTGGCCGCCGTCCTGGCCGTGTTGCGGTTCAGGCTCACGCAGAACGTGGTGAACGCGGTCTTCGTCGCCTACGGGCTGGCGATCGTGCTCATGTTCGCCGCCGGGGTCGTCCACCTGCTGCGCGGCAACCCGCCGGCGACCGACCCGTGGGACTTCGCCGCCTGGAGCCCGTCGGCCGAGCACGGCGTCAACTTCGCCAACTGGAGCTTCTTCGGCCTGGCGGTGCTGGCCCTGCTGGGGGTCGAGGTGCCGCTGAACATGGGCGTGGAGATCCGCCACGAGCGCGCGGTGACCCGCTACCTGCTGTGGGGCTCGCTCGCGGTCATGGTCGCCTACCTGGCGGCGACGTGGGGCGTGATGGTGTCGGTGCCGCCGGACCGGGCGGCCGGGGTCACTGCGGTCGCGCAGGCGGTGGGCGTCGGACTCGGCGAGTGGGCGGGCCGGCTGGTGGCGCTGCTGCTGGCGGCCATGTTCTTCGTCATCACGGTGGTCTACGACTACTCCTTCGCCCGGCTGATCTTCGTCTCCGGGCTGGACCGGCGGCTGCCCGCCGTGGTCAGCCACGTCAACGCCCACAAGGTGCCCGACGTGGCCGTCTGGATCCAGACCGTGCTGGCGGCGGTGTTCACGGTGGCGGCGTTCGTCGTGGTGCCGTTCGCGTCGGCGACGCCGGCGGACGCCCAGACCGAGGTCTACAACGTGTTGCAGGCCGCCGTCACGGTGATCTGGTGCCTGTCGATCGTGGTGCTGTTCGTGGACGTGCTGATCATCCTGCGGCGCTACCGGACGCAGTTCGAGGCGCGGCGGCTGGCCTCGCCCGCCGTGTTCTGGGCCGCCTCGATCGTCGGCGCGCTGGCCTCGCTGGTGGGCGTGGTGGCCACCCTGTCGGGCTCGTGGACGCCGCTGATCTCCAACGACGCCGGCACGGTCACCCTGCTCGGCGCCCGCGTCGCGTACGGCACCTGGTTCTGGCTGGTCGGCGGCATCGCCCTGGCCTCGCTCGCGGTCGGGGCGCTGTTGTACCTGGTCGGCCGGGCACACGCCCGTACCCGCTGACCGGGGCCCGGCCTGTGGCAGGCCGGGCCCCGGTGTACGTCGGGAAGTGGGAGGTCAGTGCTCGGTGGCCTTCTCCGCGCCGACGCCGGTGAGCGAACGCACCTCGATCTCGGCGTACTTGGCGGCGTTGAACTCCTTGCTGAGGACGGTGCCCAGCCAGCCGAACAGGAAGCCGAGCGGGATCGAGACGATGCCCGGGTTGCTCAGCGGGAACCAGTGGAAGTCCACGCCGTGGATCAGCGCGGTCACCGCGGTGCCCGCGGGCGGCGGCGGGGCCGAGACCACCGGCGAGAAGATCACCAGGATCAGCGCCGAGCCGAGGCCGCCGTAGATGGCCGCGACCGCGCCCGCCGTGTTGAACCGCTTCCAGAACAGGCTGTAGAGGATCGCCGGCAGGTTGCCCGAGGCCGCGATGGCGAAGGCCAGGGCGACCAGGAACGCCACGTTCTGGCCCTGGGCCAGGATGCCGAGGCCGATCGCGATGGCGCCGATGACCAGCGCCGAGACGCGGGCCACGACGACCTCCTGCCGCTCGCTGGCGTTGCCGCGCTTGAAGACGTGCGCGTACAGGTCGTGGGCGAAGCTGGAGGAGGAGGCCAGGGTCAGGCCCGCGACGACGGCCAGGATCGTGGCGAAGGCGACGGCGCCGATGAGCGCGAGCAGGATCGTGCCGCCGACGTCGCCGAAGATGTCGGCGCCGATCTTCTGGGCCAGCAGGGGGGCGGCGGTGTTGGCCGCCTTGTCGGCCTTGAGGATGTCGGTCTTGCCGACCAGGGCCGCCGCGCCGAAGCCGAGGACCAGGGTCAGCAGGTAGAACACGCCGATGATGCCGATGCCCCACAGGACGGACTTGCGGGCGTCCTTGGCGGTCGGGACGGTGTAGAAGCGGATGAGGATGTGCGGCAGGCCCGCCGTGCCGAGCACCAGCGCGAGACCGAGGCTGATCAGGTCGATCTTGCCCGCCAGGCCCTGGGCGTCGGTGCCGTACTTCAGGCCCGGGATGAGGAAGTTGCCGGGGTTGGCCTTCGGGCCGCTGGTGGTGGCGGCCTGGCCGAGCAGCGAGGAGAGGTTGAAGCCGAACTTGCCCAGCACCAGCAGCGTCACCAGCGCGGCGCCGGTCATCAGCAGCACGGCCTTGACGATCTGGACCCAGGTCGTGCCCTTCATGCCGCCGAACACCACGTAGACGATCATCAGGGCGCCGACGCCGATGATCGTCCAGACCTTGCCCGCCTCGCTGGTGATGCCGAGCAGCAGGCCGACCAGCGCGCCCGCGCCGACCATCTGGGCCAGCAGGTAGAAGATGCTGACGACGATCGTGGACACGCCGGCCGCCGTGCGCACCGGGCGCGGGCTCATCCGGAACGCCAGCACGTCGGCCATGGTGAACTTGCCGGAGTTCCGCATCAGCTCGGCCACCAGCAGCAGCGCCACCAGCCAGGCGACCAGGAACCCGATGGAGTACAGGAACCCGTCGTAGCCGGAGACCGCGATGATGCCGGCGATGCCGAGGAAGGAGGCGGCCGACATGTAGTCGCCGCCGATCGCCAGGCCGTTCTGGACGCCGCTGAAGGACCGGCCGCCCGCGTAGAAGTCGGCGGCCGTCTTGGTCTGGCGGCTGGCCCAGAACGTGATCGCCAGGGTGCCGGCGACGAAGGTGAGGAAGAGGATCATCCCCAGCGTCGTAGAGCTCACTGCGTCTTCTCCTCGACCTCGTGACGGAGCTTGTCGGCGATGGGGTCGAGCTTGCGCTCGGCGTGCCGCGCGTACGCCCAGGCGATGAGGAACGTCGACACGAACTGCAGCAAACCGAAGATCAGCCCGACGTTGATGTCGCCGAGCAGCTTGATGCCCATGAAGTCGCGGGCCCAGCCGGACAGCACCACGTACAGCAGGTACCACGCCAGGAAGGCCACGGTCATGGGGAAGGTCCAGCGGCGGAAACGCCGTTTCAACTCCTGGAACTCACTGCTCTCCTGTACCTGTTCATAAACCGACGCGTCATGTTCTTGGGTCGTCACGAGACCTCCACTGTGATGCGGATCACGCCCAACGTAAGAGCGCAACCTATCTGTCGTGGAGAGCCGTGGGGGCGCTGTTCGGCGAGCCGCTCACGTACCGCGATTAGTTGGGGATGGCCTGCGGTGAAAGGTCTGTTCGGCGCGATGAGCGGTCGGGTATTCCGTTCACCCCGCTATGCGGCCGACCCCTCCAATGCCTGGCCGAGGTCCCCGACGAGGGTCTCGGCGGGCTCCAGGCCGACCGACAGGCGGATCAGGCCGACGGGGATGCCCATGGTGGCCCGTACGCTCTCCTCGACGGTCAGGGCGGGCGCGTTGACCAGGCTCTCGAAACCACCCCAGGACACACCGATCCTGAAATGTCGCAATTTATCGAGGAAAAGCGCAGCTTGCTGGCGATCGTCCGTGGCGAGCTCGAAGCTGAACAGGCTGGAGAAGCCGGACATCTGGCGTACGGCGGTCGCGTGGCCCGGATGAGAGGGCAACCCGGGATGGTTCACCGCCCGCACGGCCGGATGCCCCTCCAGGAACGCCGCCACCGCGAGGCCCCGCTCCTGGTGCGCGGCCATCCGGACGGGCAGCGTACGCAGGCCCTTGATCACCTTGGCCGCGTCGTGCGGCGACATGGCCGCGCCGTAGAGCTGGTACTCCGTCAGCGCCAGCGGCCGGATCAGCCGCGACGGCCCGATCACCACGCCGCCGACCAGGTCGCTGTGCCCGCCGACGTACTTCGACAGCGAATGCACGACCACATCGACGCCGAGCGTCAGCGGTTTCTGGAACAGGGGCGTGGACCAGGTGTTGTCCATGACGGTGACGAGCCCGCGCCCGCGCGCCCAGGCGGTCACCTCCGCGATGTCGACGATCGCGTACGCCATGTAGGACGGCGACTCGAAGTAGAGTAGGCGCGTGCTCGCCCTGATAGCGCTGTCACATCCCGCGAGGTCGTCGACGTGCGTATGCGTGACGCCGAACTTCTCCAGGTAACGCAGGAACTGCGTGGTAGGTCCGTACACCGCGCCGAGCACCAGCACGTGGTCGCCGGCGGACACGAGCGAGGAGATCGTCGCCGAGATGGCGCCCATCCCCGAGCCGAAGCACTTGGCCCGCTCCCCGCGTTCCAGCGCGGCCAGCTTGCGCTGGGCCACGTCGACGGTCGGGTTGGTGCCGCGCCAGTAGACGTACCGCTCGTCCTCGTCCTTGATCGCCGCTCCCAGTTCGGCCGCGTTCCCGAAGGTGAACAACGAGTTCTCGAACACGGGCGGGTTGACCGCGCCCAGCGCCCAGGGCTCGTCCTCGCCCATCCGGCCACAGATCCACTCATCGTTCATGGGGGCAGACTATGACAATGCGGAAGCCCACCATGGCCGACGTCGCCAGGCACGCGGGCGTCAGCCTGAAGACCGTCTCCCGCGTGGTCAACCAGGAGCCGCACGTCCGGGCCTCGCTCCAGCAGCGTGTGCACGACTCGATCAACGTGCTCGGCTTCCGCCGCAACGAGGCCGCCGCCCGCCTGGCCAGGGGCGCGACCATGCTCACGCTCGGCCTGGTGATGGAGAACATCTCCAACGAGTTCTACGCCCGCCTCGCCGCGGCGGTGGAGGCCGCGGCGGCCGGGCACGAGGCGCTGGTGGTGTTCGGTTCGTACGAGGAGCGGCCGGACAAGGAACGCATGCTGATCGAGTCGATGCACGCCCGCGGCGTGGACGCGCTGATCGTCGTGCCCTCCCCCGCCGACCACGGCTGGCTGGCCGAGCACGGCGGCCTGCGCACGGTCTTCGTCGACCGCGTGCCGCGCGGCCTCGACCGGGCCGACGTGGTCATGCTGGACGACGAGCGCGGCGGCCGGGCCGCGACCGAGCACCTGCTGGCCCGCGGGCATCGCCGCGTCGCGCTGGTCTCCGACGACGAGGGGCTGAGCTCGGTGCACGACCGGGCCGTCGGCTACCGCGCGGCGCTGCGGGAGGCGGGCGTGGCGGTCGACGAAGGGCTGGTCGTACGGGGGGTGTTCGAGCCGGGGCGGGTGTCGTACGAGGTGGGGCGGCTCCTCGGGCTGCCCGACCCGCCGACGGCGTTCTTCGCGACCAACAACCGGGCGGCGATCGGCGTCCTGCGGGCGTTGCGGGAGCGGCCGGAGCGGCCGGCGTACGTGGGGTTCGACGACTTCGCGCTGGCGGACGTGTTCAGTCCCGGTGTGACGGTGGTGCGCTACGACATCGGCCGGCTGGCGCGGGCGGCCGTCGAGCTGCTGCTGTCGCCCGTACGCGAGCCGCGCCGGGTCAGGGTGCCCGTCGAGATCGTCGCGCGCGGTTCCGGAGAACTCCCGCCTCCCTGGCCTTCTGGTCAAACCTCCCTCAAGTCCCCTCATGTCGGAGCCTGAGCGGATACGTGGGTGGGTAATCGGAGGTCATGGCCGAGAGCAGCCCGTACCGTGACGACCGTACCGCCGACGAACGGGCGCTCGGCGCGTCCGGCGGGCGCGAGCTCTGCGTGGAGATCTCCGACGTACGGGTCGAGGACATCGACCTGGAGGCGCAGGTCCTGCGGGCCCAGCTGTCGGTACGGGTACGGCTGGACGACGTGGCCCGCGTCATCGACCGCGTCCTGGACGCCGACCCGCACCTCCTGCGACGCCTGCCCCACCATCTCGTCCCCACCGCCCGCCACGCCCGCGCCACCGGAACACACGACGGGACACACGACGGGACACGGAACGGGGTGCGGGACGGGGTGCGGGACGGGGCACTGCGGGGGTGGCCGAGGGGCGGCTCGCCCTCCTGGCGGCCGGACCTGCGACACGCGGGCGACCTGGGCGCGGCCACCGGCCGGACCATCCGCCCTGGAGGCCCTGGAGGCCCCGGCGGCCCCGGCGGCCCCGGCGGCCCCGGCGAGGAGGACGTGCACACCGTCCCCGGCCACGAGGTGCTCGACGTCGAGGCGCACGTGGGCACGGACGCCCGCCCCATGGCCGAGCAGGCGGCCCGGCACAGCGCCGCGCCCCACCCGGACACCCCCGCACACCCGTACCTGGCCCCCGACCAGGGAACCACCCCGGACCCCGACCCCGGACCCGGCCGTTCCACGGCCCCGCATCCCGGCGGCGGTCCCCGTCCCGGCCTGGACCCCCCACCTCAGGAGCCACCCCACTCCCCCCACCGGGCACGCCCGCGTCCCGCCACGCCGTCGCGACCGCCGGCCCACCACACACCACAGGGGCACGCCCAACCGCGGCCCGGCCGCGCTCCGGCCGAACCGGGAACCGAGACGCGGGA
Source organism: Nonomuraea spiralis (assembly GCF_014648435.1). Taxonomy (GTDB): domain Bacteria; phylum Actinomycetota; class Actinomycetes; order Streptosporangiales; family Streptosporangiaceae; genus Nonomuraea; species Nonomuraea spiralis. The sequence goes on along the minus strand of NZ_BMRC01000002.1, from coordinate 543,050 downwards.
GGGGCCCCCGCCGTGGTCCAGCCAGGCGGCCCCACGGGAGCCGGGCCGGTACCGCCCCGGCCTGGACCCGCCCCCGGACACCGAGGACACCCAACCCCCGAGGCACGCCCGCAACGCCCACGAGACGCCGCCCGAGCGCCGACGTACGAACGGATCCGGAACCGACGGCGGACGCGGCACGGGCGCCGGACGCCTGGCCGAGAACAAGGCCGCGAGCGGGAACGGGGTGTCGTCGCGGCGCCTGGGCGGCATCGCCGCGGGCTGGTCCTGAGCGAGGCGAACAGCCAGGGACACCCGTGACAGTGAGCGCCCCCCCTGAACAGGCCCGCCCGCAGTAGCGGCGGTCAGGGAGAGCGGACGGTCAGGGAGAGCGGGGGTGCCAGTCGCCGCGGTCGAGGTCGAGGTTCTCCGGGGTGTGCAGGCGCACCATCGTCCTGGCCACCCCCGGCGGCACCCGGTGCGGGGTCAGGAACGACACCGACACCATCACCGTGAACGCGATCGGCACCGTCCAAGCCGCCGGCTGGGCCAGCAACGCCCCGGGCAGCCCCTCGTATGGCCCCCCGGTGATCGTGACGAGCACGGCCGCGCAGGCCAGCCCGCCCCCCACGAACAGCCCCGCCAGCGCCCCGGTCGTGGTGAGCCGCCGCCACCAGATGCCCAGCACCAGCAGCGGGCAGAACGACGAGGCCGCCACCGCGAACGCCAGCCCCACCACGTCCGCCACCGGCAGCGCCCGCGCCCACAACGCCAGCCCCAGCGGCACCGCGACCGCCATGAGCGTGGCGATCCTGAACGAACGCACCCCGCCCTTCAGCAGGTCCTGCGCGATCACCCCGGCGACGGACACGGTCAGCCCGGACGAGGTGGACAGGAACGCCGCGAACGCCCCCGCCGTGACCAGCGCGGTCAGCAGGTCGCCGAGCGTGCCGCCGATCATGCGGGAGGGCAGCGTGAGCACGACCGCGTCGGTACGCACCAGGTCGGGGGCGTAGAGGCGGCCGAGCCAGCCGTACAGGGCGGGCAGCAGGTAGAACGCGCCGAGCAGGGTGAGCACGACCAGCGTCGTACGGCGCGCGGCCCGGCCGTCGGGGTTGGTGTAGAAGCGCACGAGCACGTGCGGCAACCCCATCGTGCCGAGGAAGGTGGCCATGATCAGCGAGTACGTCGAGTACAGCCCGTACTCCTTGGCCCCGGCCAGCGGGGTCTGCCAGGTGGCCGCGTCCTCGGCGCTGAGCGCGGGCGCGCCGTCGCCCTTCCAGGCCAGCAGCAGGAACACCAGCGGCACGGCCAGCGCGGTCAGCTTGAGCCAGTACTGGAACGCCTGCACGAACGTGATCGACCGCATGCCGCCGGACAGCACGTTGATCGCCACGACCCCGGCGACCAGCAGCCCGCCCGCCCACACCGGCGCGCCGGTGATCGTCCGCAGCACCAGCCCGGCGCTCTGGAACTGCGGCATCAGGTACAACCAGCCGATCAGCACGACCAGCACGCTGGCGGTCCGGCGGACGGTCATCGACTCCAGCCTGGCCTCGGCGAAGTCCGGCAGCGTGTACGCCCCCGACCGGCGCAACGGGGCCGACACCAGCACCAGCAGCACCAGGTAGCCGCCGGTCCAGCCGACGGGCAACCACAACATGTCCACGCCGTAGGACAGGATCAGCCCGGCGACGCCGAGGAAGGAGGCCGCCGACAGGTATTCGCCGCCGATGGCCGAGGCGTTCCACAGCGGGCTGACGGTGCGGGAGGCGACGTAGAAGTCGGAGGTGGTGCGGGAGAACCTGATGCCGTACCCGCCGATGAGCACGGCCGCGGCCATCACGACGACCACCGCGGTCAGGCTCACGACCGGCCCTTCGCGCCGGTCACCGGCGTTCCACCAGCTCGGCGAAGTGGCGTTCGTTGCGTTCGGCCTGGCGGACGTACAACCAGGCGCCGATGACGAAGGCGGGGTAGATGAGCCCGGCCAGCACCGCCCACGGCAGGGACACGCCGAGCACGTCCACCTCGCGCAGCTCGGGGATGAGCAGGAACAGCAGCGGCAGCCCGCCGACCACGCAGGCCAGCACGGTGCAGACGAACAGCGCGAGCCGGAACTGGGTGCGCAGCAGGGAACGCATGTAGACCTCGCCGAGCCGGGTCTGCTCGTCGATCTCCCTGGTGGCCGGGTAGCGGGGGCGGCGGGCGGCGGCGGTGCGCGGGCTGGTGACGCTGACCCGCCGCGGCGTCTCGGAGCGCCGGAAGGCGTCCATACGGCGGGCGGCGTCGGTGCGCGGGGACGGCGACGGGCGTCCCGGGCGGGGATCCGGGCTCATTCCGCCCTGCCCTTCCTGGCCCTGCGGACCAGCAGGTCGCGCAGCTCGCGGGTGTGCCGCCGGCTCACCGGGATCTCGGTGTCCCCCACCCGTACGCTGCACCGGCCCGAGTCGATGTGCAGTTCCTCGATGTGCTTGACGGCGACCAGGTGGCTGCGGTGCACCCGCAGGAACCCGGCCGGGGCCCAGCGTTCCTCCAGCGTGGCCAGCGGGATGCGGACGAGGTGGCTGCCGGTCGCGGTGTGCAGCCGGGCGTAGTCGCCGTGGGCCTCCACGTAGACGACGTCGGCGCTGGAGACGAACCGGGTCACACCGCCCAGTTCGACGGGGATCGTGTCGCTCTCGCCGGACTCGGCGGGCACGTCGGACGAGACCGCCACGCGCCTGATGGCCTCGGCCAGCCGTTCGGGGCGTACCGGTTTGAGCAGGTAGTCCTCGGCCTTGATCTCGAACGCGTCCACCGCGTGCTCCTCGTACGCGGTGACGAACACGACCCGCGGCGGGTTGGCGAACTGCGACAGCAGCCGTCCGAGCACGACGCCGTCCAGGCCGCGCATGCGGATGTCGAGGAAGACGGCGTCGATCGGGCGGCCCTCGGCGATGCCCCGGTCCAGCAGGCGCAGCGCGGCCGCCCCGTCGCGCGCCGTCATCACCTCACCGATACGGGCGTCGGCACGGAGCAGGTAGGACAGGTCCTCCAGCGCGGGTAGCTCGTCGTCCACCGCCAGGACGCGCAGCCCGGTCACACGTGACTCCTCACACGTCGAATGCATTAGACAGTGATGAAACCGGCACCAAACGTCAAGGCCGTCACGGCGGGGTCACAGGTGGGGGCAGGTCAGCGGGCCGAGACGCCGGGGTGGTACTTGGGCAGGCGCACGTCAGCGGGCCGAGACACCGGGGTGGTACTTGGGCAGGCGCACGGTGACCTTGGTGCCGGCGCCCTCGCCGGTCTCCACGACCAGGCCGTACTCGTCGCCGTAGACCTGGCGCAGGCGTTCGTCCACGTTGGCCAGGCCGACGCCGCCGGTGGGGGCGATCTCGCCGGCCAGGATGCGGCGCAGCCGTTCGGGGTCCATGCCGAGCCCGTCGTCCTCGACGGTGATGCGGCATTCGGCACCGGCGTCCTCGGCGATGATCGTGATGCGGCCGACGCCGTTGCGGCTCTCCAGGCCGTGCCGTACGGCGTTCTCGACGAGCGGCTGCAGGCACAGGAACGGCACCGCCACCGGCAGCACCTCGGGGGCGATGCGCAGGGTGACCTGCAACTGGTCGCCGAACCTGGCGTGCTCAAGAGTGAGGTAACGCTCGATCGAGTGCAGCTCCTCGGCCAGCGTGGTGAACTCGCCGTGCCGCCGGAAGGAGTAGCGGGTGAAGTCGGCGAACTCCAGCAGCAGCTCGCGGGCGCGTTCGGGGTCGGTGCGGACGAAGGAGGCGATCGTGGTGAGGGAGTTGTAGATGAAGTGCGGCGAGATCTGCGCGCGCAGGGCCCGGACCTCGGCTTCCATGAGCAGCGTGCGCGAGCGGTCGAGCTCGGCCAGTTCGAGCTGGGAGTCGACCCAGCCGGCCACCTCCTGCGCGGCCCTGACCAGCCCGGCCGAGGCGTCCTGCCCGTAGGCGGCCAGCGCGCCGACGACGCGGTCGTCGGTGGTGAGCGGTACGACGACGGCGTGCCGGATCGGGCATTCGAGCAGCTCGCAGTCGATGGTGAGCACCTGGGTGCGGCCGTCCTCCAGGGTGGCGGCGGCGTGCTCGAACGCCTGGCCGGCGTGGTGGTCGCCGGCGCCGTCGTAGACGAGCAGGCGCTCGCGGTCGGTGATCGCGAGCGCGGCGGAGCCGAGCAGCGCGCGCAGGTGGCGCGAGGCGCGCTCGGCGCCCTCGGCGGTCAGCCCGGCCCGCAGCGGCGGACCGGCCATGGAGGCGGTGTGCAGGGTCTCGAACGTGGCCCGCTCGGCCGGGCTCGTGCCCAGCTCGCGGCGGCCCCGCATGACGCGCCAGAGCACGATCGCGGGCACGCCCACGAGCACGGCCACGACGGCGACGCCGACCACATACTCCACGCGCCCCGAGCCTAGCGGGCGCCCGCGGCGCTCACTCCGCGGGCAGCGCCTTCGCGACGGCCGCCGCGTACGACTCCGCCTCCTGCGCGGACTCGTACGTGGTGCGTGGCCAGAAGAAGCCGCGCAGGCCGTCCTTGCGGTTGCGGGGCACGACGTGCACGTGCAGGTGGGGCACGCTCTGGCTGATGCGGTTGTTCATGGCCACGAACGTGCCGGCCGCCTCCAGCCCGTCCTCCACGGCCCTCGCCACGGCCTGGACCCGCGCGAAGAACGGCCCGACGTCGGCGAGGTCGGCCAGCGTCTCGACGTGAGCTCGGGGCACGACGAGCACGTGCCCCTTGAAGACCGGCCGGGTGTCGAGGAAGGAGACGGCCACCTCGTCGGAGCTGACGACGTACGCGGGCCGCGCGCCGGCGATGATCTCGCAGAACAGGTCGGTGCTCACCGCCCGACCTTATCGGCGAAGGCCGTCCAGCTCGTCATGTTGGGCGCCGTCCACTCGGTGGGGGCGTGCAGGAAGCGCTCGCCGACACGCTCGCGCAGCCGCTGCGGGACGTCGGCGACCTTGGCGCCCCGGCAGTGGTAGACGAGCCCGCCGGGCCGCTGTCCCATGGCCATCCAGGGCAGCCAGGGCGAGACGCGGCACCAGGAGAACACGGCCGGCACGTCGGGCATCCCGGACTCGACGTCCGCGGCCGAGGCGAAGAACTGGAACAGTTCCAACGCCCGATACGTGTCATGCGCCGAGTTTTCCGGATATTTCGCGACAGGCAGCGGCGAAGGGTAAGAAAGGCGGATGTCGGCGTTGAACACCACCTGCGCCCCCAACCGCGTCACCGGCACCGGGTACGCCCCGAGCCGCTGGTTGACCGGATCGTTGAAGACGTGCTGCACCTCGACCGGCCGCCCGGTGAGCGGGTTGTCCCACACGTCGACCGGCTCTCTGGTCCGCGGGTCGAGGTAGAGCGCCGCCTCCCTGGTCAGCAGCTCCCAGCCGCCGTCCGCCGGGCGGGCCCGCGCCACGTTCAGCCCTTCGAAGCCGAACAGGTGGTGGGGGCCGCCGTCGTCCTGCCAGCCGTAGACGTCGCCGGTCCAGTACGAGATCGTCTCGGCGCCGTCGGCCGAGGCACGCACCCGGATGAAGTCCATGATCCGGAGCCTACCCCTTGTTTCGAGACAGCATGTTGCTATCTTTAGAGACATGGTGTCGCTAAACGAGCGGACCCGGCAGAGCTGGCTCCCGCTGATCGTGCTGGGCGTCGGGATGTCGATGATCATCATCGACGCGACGATCGTGAACGTCGCCGTCCCCGCGATCATGGGCGATCTCGGCCTGTCGGCCACGGACGTCGAATGGGTGAACTCGATCTACTCCCTGGCGTTCGCCGCCCTGCTCATCCCCCTCGGCCGGACCGGCGACGTGCACGGCAGGCGCCGCATGTTCGCGATCGGCCTGGTGGTGTTCCTGGCCGCGAGCATGCTGGCCGCCTCCGCGCCGACCGGCGCGCTGCTCATCGCCGCCCGCGTGGTCCAGGGCGTCGGCGCGTCCATGGTCGTCCCGATGACGCTGGCCATCATCAACTCCCTCTACACGGGCCCGCGCCGGACGGTCGCCTTCGCCGTCTGGGGGTCGATCATCGGCGGCATGGCCGCGCTCGGCCCGCTGCTCGGCGGCTGGGTCGTGACCGACTTCGGGTGGCGCTGGGCGTTCTGGGTGAACCTGCCGATCGGCCTGCTCGTGCTGCTCGGCACGGCCAGGGTGCCCGAGTCGAAGGACCCGGCCGCGCGCGGCTCGGACGTCCCCGGCGTGCTGCTGTCGGTGATCGGCCCGGCGGCGCTGGTGTTCGGCCTGATCGAGGGCCAGCGCTACGGCTGGTTCACGCCGACCGGCGAGGCCACCCTGTTCGGCTGGACCTGGCCGCTCGGCGGCGTCTCGCCGATCCCGTTCGCCTTCGCGCTCGCCGTGCTCGCGCTGGTCGCGCTGCTGCTGGTCGAGCGCTCCCGGGCGCGCGCCGGGCGGCCCGTCGTCCTGGACCTGTCGCTGTTCGCGATCCCCTCCTTCAGGTACGGCGGCGCCGCCGCGATGATCATCACCCTCGGCGAGTTCGGCCTGATCCTGGTGTTGCCGCTGTTCCTCCAGGCGGCCATGGGGTTCACGGCGTTCACGACCGGCCTGATCATCGCCTCGCTGGCGGGCGGCACGTTCCTGGCGGGCGGCGTCGTCCCCCGGCTCAACCTGGCTCCCCGGCTGATCGTGCGGCTGGGGCTCGTGCTGGAGGCCGCAGGAGCCGTCGCCATCGGCCTGGCCGTCTCCCCCTCGCTCGGCCCCTGGACGCTGGTCCCCTGGCTCGTCCTGTACGGCGTCGGCGTCGGCTTCGCCTCGGCCCAGCTCCCGAACGTGATGCTGGCCGACGTACCCGCCCGCCGGTCAGGGGTGGCCTCCGGGCTGCAGAGCACGATCCGCCAGCTCGGCGCCGCCGTCGGCATCGCGGTGCTGGGCGCCGTCCTGGTCACCGGCCTGGACGCGGCCATGGCCGAACGCCTGCCGGACAAGCCCGCGCTCGGGCACGCCGTACGCGAGAGCGGCGGCGCGGCCATCGCGGCCGTCAGGGACCCCGCCGACCACGCCGCGGCGGTGGCCGCGGGCGCCGACGCCACCCGCCGGGTCACGATCGTGACCGGCATCGTGCTGTTCGGCGGCGTCGGGGCGACGTTCCTGCTGCCCGATACTGAGAGGAGACGACGCGAGGAGGAATGAGTCCGGTGCCGAGGATCAGCGCGGCCACGGTGGCCGACCATCGGGCCAGCCAGCACGCGGCCCTGCTGGCGGCCGCGATGGAGATCCTGGTGGCCGAGGGCACGGCCGGGCTCACGCCCGCGGCCGTGGGGGCGCGGGTCGGGCTGGCCCGCTCCAGCGTCTACCGCTACTTCTCCTCCACCGCCGACATCCTGGCCCAGCTCGTGGAGGACGCGATCCCCCGGTGGGCGGGCCGGCTCGTCGAAGCCACCCGCGAGGGCGGCCTGGAGGAACGGGTGCGCGCCTTCGGCGCCGTGGCGCTGGCGTTCGTGTCCAGTCCCGACTACGCGCTGCTGCGCGCGGTGGCCTCGGCCGACCTGCCCGGCGAGTGCCGCCATCGGCTCGACCAGCTCCACGAGACGATGATCGAGCCGCTGCGCGGCCTGCTCGCCGAGGCCGGGCAGCCCCACCCCGACCTGGTGGCCCACCTCGGGTGGAGCATCCTGGGCGAGGGCCAGCGCCGCCTGGCCACGGACACGGGCGACGCCGAGGTGGTCACCGCGACCACGCTCGACGTGTTGTGCCGCGCCGTGCTCAGCGCACGGTGATCTCGAAGATCGCCTCGCCCGACTGCCGCCTGCTCTCCTCATCGGGCGGGGTCGTGCCCTGCCCGCAGCGCCAGCAGTCGCGCAGCGTGATCTCGGCGCTGCCCGGGTTCTTGGTGTTGAAGACGAAATAGGCCGTGCCACCACTGCCGGGGCCCTCGCCCGTGCCCTGGCGCTCCTCGCTGATGTACGAGGCCACCTTCGCGTCGGGCACCGCCACCAGCCGCCAGTCGTCGCCCACGGACGGGTTGTCCGGCACGGCCAGCGAGAACCGCTGCCCCGGACGCAGCTCGGCCCGCACGGTCGTGCCCTTGGCGCCCTTGACGACCGTGCCGAGGTCGCTCACCGCCGACCCGCTGCCGCAGCCCGCCGCCAGACCGGAGGTCAGCAGGACGAATGCGGCGACGACGGCCCTTCCACGCTTCACTCCGGAAGGCTATCCTCCCGCGGCGGATCCCGGGGCTCCACGTACGGCTCCCGCTCGACGGGTTCGCTTCGGCGATCCGGCGTTCCCTGATCAGCTCGGCGCCCAGCAGCAGCGCCATGTTTCGACAACCACAGCCAGATCAGGAAGACCACGACGCCGGCCAGCGTGCCGTAGGTCTTGCCGTACGAGCCGAAGTGGGCCACGTACAGGGCGAAGCCGCCGGAGACCACGACCCAGAGCACCACCGCGAGCAGCCGACCGGAGCGCGACCAGCAGGCCGACGATCGCGACCAGGCCGGCCGAGGCTGCGTTCTCCTGGACCGACCGCACGCCCGTCACGATCAGCGAACGCACCTCGTCGGGCGCCGGCACCACGAGGTCGCCGACCAGGACGGCGGTGTCACGCCTGCCGAGCAGGCCGAACACCGACACCAGCACGATCAGCCACGGTCCGCTTGAGCACGCTCCACCAGGCCCTTCGCGGCAGTTCCGCGGGGCGTTCGGGGAGACGCCCGCCTACTTCGCCCTGTTGCGCTTCCTGAGCCGCCGTACGACGACGGCGATCACGGCTCCCGCGACGGCCAGCAGCAGCACGGGACGCTTCCTCGCCTCGGTGGCGGCGTCCTTGACCTGGTCGGGGGTGGCCTCTCGGACCTTGCCCGCGACCTCGCTCGCCATGCCCTTGGCCGTGCCCGCGGCCTCGGCCGCCTTGCCCTTGGCCACGCCGGTCGCCTCGGCGACCTTGCCCTTGGCCACGCCCGCCGCCTCGGCGGCCCGGCTCTTGATGTCGGTCTTGGCGGCCAGCGCGCTGACCGTGTCGCCCAGTTCGTTACGGGTTTCCTTGATGTTTCTTCGCACCTCGTCCTCTTCCTCGTGGTCCTTGTGGCCCTTGTGGCCCTTGTGGCCCTTGTGGCCCTTCCCGTGGCGTCCGGACGCCGCTCGTTCCTCGGCCGCGCGTTCCGCGAACGCCCGTTCCTCGGCCGCGCGGTCCTCGACCATCTCTGTCCGGTCGTCGGGCGCGGGCACCTCGGGGATGAAGGTCTCGTGTGCCTGCCGGGCCAGCTCGGCCTTCCTGGCGTTCTCGGCCGCTCCTGGCCTCGTGGGGGGCACGTTGATCGACTCGCGTTCGGTCGGGGTGCCCACGGTCGCCCGGCGGGCGCCCACGTCACCGGCGTGCTGCTCGCTGTATCCCGGGTCCGTCTCGCTCATCGGTGCGCCCTCTCCTTGACCATGTCGATATCGGCCTTGACGCTCGCGATGGTCTCGACGGGAATGGGCGGCGTGGCCTGTTTCACCTGGCTCTTGCCGGTCAGGCCGAGCAGCGCGGCGGCGACGAACAGGACTGCGCCCACGATCGCGGCGGCCGCCCACCCGGGCAGGACCAGGGCGAGGAGCAGGATGACGGCGGTCACCAGCGCGGCTCCGCCGAAGAACGCGGCCATCCCGGCCGCGCCGAACAGGCCCGCGCCGAAGCCGGCCCGCTTGCCCTTCTCCGCGAGCTCCAGCCTGGCCAGGCGCAGCTCGTCCTTGACGAGCCTGGAGACCTGGTCGGACAGATCACTGACGAGCTTGTGGGTATCGTTCACGACGTCGCCTCCTCCGCTGAGGAATGCGACTACCCAGCTGACCGCCTGTTATTACCGCTTGGCGGCCTTCAGCAGGAAGCCGAGCACGGACACCACCGGCGACTTGGGCACGTCACACCAGTTGTCGGGCTGCTCCGGCTTGCTCCACGGAGAGGGGAGCTCGCAGGACGGAGCCTGCGGCTTGGGTCGCTCACACCACGATCCGGGAGGATTCATACCTCGATGGTACAACTTCAGGTGTCGCTTATATAAGCCGCCGGTGTAGGCCATCGCAGGGGTTCTGCGTGAACGGCTCGGGGGCCGTGGGTCGGGCGGGCCGAGCGGCGTGGGGCGACGGTAACCTGCCGGGGTGCTGGTACACGGGGTTTGGGCAGGCGACGGGCTCGCCTTCTGGGGAGAGGACCCCACCCACGCCACATCCCCGGAAACCCCCGGCCCAACAGGCGCACGCCCCCGGCCATCCGCCGCTGAGGACCCCGGACTGTCGGACGTACACGCTCAGCCGTCCCCCGCTGAAGGCCCCGGGCCGTCGGGCGGGCGGCTCCGGTCGGCTGCTGCCGGAGGGGGCGGTCGGGCCGGGGTGCGGGTTCATCCGTTCGCTGCTTCGCCGGCGGGAATCGCGGGGGCGCTGGGGATGGCTGAGGCGGCCCCCAAGGGGACAGGAGGGCTCGGGGTGGCCGTGGTGCCCTCCGGGGCCGATGAGGGGCCGGAGGTGGCTGAGCGGCCGTTCAGGGGCGCGCTCGGGGTGGCTGAGCCGGCGTTCAGGGTGTTGGAGTTGTTGTTGCCGGGGGCGGTCAGGGGACCGCTGCCCTCGCCCGAGACGGGGTTGCTGCCGGACGTCGTCCGGCCGCGGTTGTTGTCGTGGGAGGTGCCCGCCGTCGTCCTGCCGGCCGCCGAGGCCCTTCGGGTGCTGGAGGACCACCCGGGCGACGGCACCGCCACCGTACGCCACTGGGCCGCCGTCGCCGCCCTCGCCCGCGACCTGGTACGCCGCGGCCGGGTCCTCCCCCAGCTCGTCCCCACCGCGCAGGACCCCACCCCACAGGAGCCCGGCGGGGCGTGGGCGGTGTGGCGGCCGGTGTTGGGCGGGGCCGACGCGCGGTACTTCAGGGAGCTGGCCCTGGCCATGCCGCCCGCCTGCCGCACCTGGGCCGTCGAGCGTCCCGCCGCCGAGGTCCAGCTGCGGGCGCTGGAGGCGTTCACCGACGCGCTCGTCCGGCAGGCCGTGACCGGGCCGCTGGTCGCCACGCCCAGGACGCCGCACGAACGCTGGCTGGCCGCGCTGACCGGCGACCCGGCCTGCGCCGACGTCCCCGGGCTGCGCGAGGAGCTGGAAGGCTGGCGGTCGGCGGTCACGGCGGCCGAAGGCGCCACCCGCGTGTGTTTCCGCCTGCTCGAACCGGCCACCGGCGACGACTGGCGGGTGGAGCTGGCGTTGCAGGCCGCCGACGACCCCAGCCTGTACGTCCCCGCCGCCCGCGTGTGGAGCGGTGAGAAGGGCCTGCCCGGCCGGCCGGAACGCGAGCTGCTGGCCGGCCTGGGCCGGGCCGTACGCCTCTACCCGGAGCTGGACCGGGCCCTGCGCGTGCCGGAGCCGAGCGAGCTGGCCCTCGACACGGCGGGCGCGTTCGGCTTCCTGCGCCAGGCCGCGCCGCTGCTCCAGGCGGCCGGGTTCGGGGTGCAGCTGCCGCGCTGGGCGGGCCGTACGCGGCTCGGGCTCAAGCTCACCACCAGGACCAAGACGCAGACGGCGGCCGTGAGCCAGGGCTTCGGGCTGCGCGAGCTGGTGGACTTCCGCGTCGACCTGGCCGTGGGCGAGGAGACGATCAGCGAGGCGGAGCTGGCCGAGCTGGCCAGGCTCAAGGTGCCGCTGGTGCGCGTCCGGGGCCAGTGGGTCGAGCTGGACGACCGCCAGCTCAAGGCGGCGCTGCGGGCCGTGGAGGGCGTACGCGCGGGCGAGGCGTACGCGGCCGACCTGCTGCGCCACGTCGTACGCGGGGACGACGAGCTGCCGCTGCTGGAGGTGGACGCCGACGGGGTGCTCGGCGACCTGCTGTCCGGCCGGGCCGATCGGCGGCTCGTCCCGATCGCGACGCCGCCGGGCCTCGACGCCGTGCTCAGGCCGTACCAGGAACGCGGGCTGGCGTGGCTGAGCTTCCTGTCGGAGCTGGGGCTCGGCGGGGTGCTGGCCGACGACATGGGGCTGGGCAAGACGATCACCACGCTGGCGCTGCTCGTCCACGAGCGGGCCGCCACGCCCACGCTGCTGGTCTGCCCGATGTCGCTGGTGGGCAACTGGCAGCGGGAGGCGGCCAGGTTCGCGCCGGGGCTGCGCGTGCACGTCCACCACGGCGCCGGCCGCGACCCGGCCCGCTTCGCGGACGCCGACCTGGTGATCACCACGTACGGCACCGCCCACCGCGACCTCGCGGCCCTGCGGGAGCACGAGTGGCGCAGGGTGGTGTGCGACGAGGCCCAGGCGATCAAGAACAGCGGCACCCTCCAGGCCCGGGCCGTACGGTCGATCCCCACGGACACCCGGCTGGCCCTGACCGGCACCCCGGTCGAGAACCACCTCGCCGAGCTCTGGTCGATCATGGAGTTCGCCAACCCCGGGCTGCTCGGCCCGCGTTCCCGGTTCCGCACCCGCTTCCAGGAGCCCATCGAGGCCCACCAGGACGAGCAGGCCGCCGAGGCGCTGAAGCGGGCGACGGGCCCGTTCATCCTGCGCCGCGTCAAGACCGACAAGTCCGTCATCTCCGACCTGCCGGAGAAGATGGAGGTCAAGGAGTGGGTCCCGCTCACCCCCGAGCAGGCCACGCTCTACCAGGCCGTCGTGGACGACATGCTGGCCAGGATCGACGACAGCGAGGGCATCGAGCGGCGCGGCCTGGTGTTGTCGGCCATGGCCAGGCTCAAGCAGGTCTGCAACCACCCGGCCCACCTGCTCAAGGACGGCTCCCGCCTGGCGGGCCGGTCGGGCAAGCTGGCCCGCCTGGAGCAACTGGCCGAGGAGATCCTGGCCGAGGGCGAGAAGGCGCTGCTCTTCACGCAGTACGCCGAGTTCGGCACCATGCTCCAGCCCTACCTCGCCCAGCGCCTCGGCCGCCCGGTCCTGTGGCTGCACGGCGGCCTGCCGAAGAAGACCAGGGACCGCCTGGTGGACCGCTTCCAGCAGGACCCGGAGCCGATGTTGTTCCTGCTGTCGCTCAAGGCGGCCGGCGTCGGGCTCAACCTGACGGCCGCCAGCCATGTGATCCACGTCGACCGCTGGTGGAACCCGGCCGTCGAGGACCAGGCCACCGACCGCGCCTTCCGCATCGGCCAGCGCAGGAACGTCCAAGTGCGCAAGCTCATCTGCGCGGGCACGCTGGAGGAGCGGGTGGACGAGATGATCGAGCGTAAGAAGGCCCTGGCCGAACGGGTGGTGGGCACCGGCGAGGACTGGCTGACCGACCTGTCCACCGACGAACTGCGCGAGGTGTTCCGCCTCACGGGAGGGTCCTGAGCATGTCCGGCTGGTACGACGGCGACGGCCCGATCGAGGTCGAGGGCGGCCTGCGGGCCCGCTCGCGGCGCGGCAGCATCGGCTCGGCCTGGTGGTCCAGGCGCTTCATCGACATCCTGGAGCGCGTCTGCGACAAGGGCCGCCTGTCCCGCGGCCGCGCCTACGCCCGCAAGGGCCAGGTCCGCTCGATCGACCTGTCGGCCGGGCTGGTACGGGCGGCCGTCCAGGGCTCGCGGCCGGTCCCGTACGACGTCGTGATCAGGATCGAGGCCTACGGCGAGGACGTGTGGGCGCGGCTGGAGGAGGCCGTCGCGGCGCAGGCCGTCCACCGGGCCAGGCTGCTGGCCGGGGAGATGCCGGCCGAGATCGAGGAGCTGTTCGCGGCGCAGGGCGTCGACCTGTTCCCGCGTGACCTCGACATGGAGTGCTCGTGCCCCGACTGGGGGTTCCCGTGCAAGCACCTGTCGGCGGTGCTCTACCTGCTGGCCGAGTCGTTCGACGACGACCCGTTCCTGGTGCTGGCCTGGCGCGGGCGTACCCGTGAGCAGTTGCTCGGGTCACTGGCCGGCGACCCGCCCGCGCCCGATCCGCTGGAGGTGGCCGACGTGCCGTTCGCCGACCGGCTGGCCGACTTCTACGCCCCGGGCGCGACCGCGCACCACCCGGAACGCCGTACCGCGGCCCAGGCCCCCGACCTGCTCCTGCGGGTCTTCCCGCCGCCGGGCGACCTGGCGCGGGTGCTCGCCCCGGCCTACCGCGCGCTCGGCGAAAGCTGAGTCAGCGGTCCTCGAAGGAGTCGGGCACCATCACGCGCACGCCGTTGGGCACCACACGCAGCGTGATCGGGGTGCGCAGGCGTACCTCGCCGTCGACGTCGGCGGCCATAGGCGGGTCGGTCTCCAGCAACATCTCGCGGCCGACCACGAACGGGCCGCCCGCCAGGCTGCGCCAGCGGCCGGTGGTCGCGCGCAGCAGCGTCTCGCCGAGCAGCCGCAACTTCTTGCCGGAGCCGAGCTGGTAGGCCACCAGCATGCCGTTGTCGATGCTGATGTCCCTGGCCACCTGCCAGCCGCCGTGGAAACGGCCGTTGGCGATGTTGAGCTGGTGGGTGAGCAGCTCGTGGCGCTGCCCCTCGACGGTGATGAAGGCCCGGAAGGGCCGGTGGCCGGGCAGGACGGTCAGCGCGGTCATCGGGTAGGCGGGACGGCCCACGATGCGCTTGAGCCACGGCTTGACCTTGCCCGCCACCTCGACCGAGACCCCGAAGCTGGCCAGGTTGGCGAAGGGCCGGTCGCCGGCCATGCCGAGGTCGATGTCGGCGACCTTGCCGGTGGAGAACACCTTGATGGCCCCGGCCAGGTCGAGCGGCAGGCCGAGGCTCCTGGCGAAGTTGTTGGTGGTGCCGAGCGGCAACACGCCGAGCGCCACGTCGCGGTGGGCGACGTGGCGTACGGCGGAGGAGAGGGTGCCGTCGCCGCCGCCCACGATCAGCAGGTCGGGGTCGGTGGCGAGGGCCGTGTCGAGCAGGTCGCGCAGCCGCTTGGGGTTGTAGACCGACAGCTCGGCCAGCGGCTCGAACCCCAGGTTGTGCAGCTGCTCGATGACCTCGAAGTAGTGGCGGCGGCCGCGGCGCGAGCGAGTGTTCACCACCACCGCCACCCGGCGATCCCGCCGGATCGCCTCAGTGTGCTCGATCTTGGTGCGCAGTTCGCTCATGGTCATCAATCGTAGGTGCTGGAACCGCCGCCCTGTGCTGGAACGGGGGCCGCCGGAACACCCCGGCGGCCCCCGTCACGCTACTTCTTCGGCGGGACGACCTGGACGATGGCGCCCAGGTTGCCCGGCAGCGGAGTGATCAGCTTGAACTGCACGCCGAGGGCCTTGCCCTCGTCGCCCGGGTTGCCGGAGCCGGCGACGTTGCCGTCGCCGAGGTCGGTCCCGTACAGCTCGGTGGCGGGGGTGCCGTCCAGGTGCACCACGCGGGTGCTGTACGGCTGGTCGCCCTTGCTCGGCACCACCGTGGAGGCGTCGAAGTCACGGTAGTAGAGCGAGCCGTTCTGCAACTCGAAGCCCGGGACCCAGGTCTTCGCGTCGGTGAAGGCGGGCACGCCCTTGAGCGCGGGGACGTTGGTGCAGTACTCGCTGAACGGCTCGTCCGGCGCCTCCAGGCACTCCTTCAACGGGTAGGTCTTGTTGAAGGAGAAGGCGGCGTTCGACGACTGCGTACGGCCTTCCAGGTTCTTGTGCCTGCTCGGGTCCTTCTGGGCGGCGGTGCCGGTGCGGCGCAGCGGGTCGTAGTGCGAGTCCACGACCAGCAGGCTGCCCTTGGAGCCGATGCTCGGCGGCAGGGTCAGGTTGTTGACCACCGAGTTGTTGGTGAAGGTCGAGTCGCGGTACCAGACCAGCAGGCCAGGCGCGTTGTACTTGACCTTCTCCACCTTCCACGCCCCGTCGCGGGAGTAGTTGGTGTCGTAGGCGTACTGGAGGCCCTTGTCGAAGCCGTCGAAGTTGCGCCACTCGGCGAGGTAGAAGCGGGAGATCTCGCGCGAGCCGTTGTTGGTGGTCCAGCCCTGGCCGCTGGTGTTGGTGAACGTGCCGCCGGTGGCCTTCCAGCCGTTGTCGCCGTTCTCGACGTCGTCGCTCCAGACGGCGGTGCCGCCGTTGGTGAGCGAGAAGTCGTCGGCGTGCCAGCCGCGCGGCTCGAAGGCGGCGTCGGTGTTGTAGGTGAGGCGCAGCTTGATCGACTGGCCGGCGTACGGCGTCAGGTTGACGTAGTCGTGCCGCCACTGGCCGCCGGTGTCGCCGGTGAGCCCGTACTTCTTGTTGCCGAACGTCTTGAGGTTCTTGTTCGGGTCGGGGTAGCCGTCGGGCGTGCTGACCTCGGTGCCGGCCTCGTCGTAGACCTTGAGCTGGGTCCAGGTCTGGCCGTTGTCGGCCGAGACCTCCACAAAGCCGAAGTCCCAGTCCTGCTCGATCTCGTAGTTGTTCCACATCCAGAACCGCACGTCGGAGCCGGCGGGCACCGGTACGTCGCGGTTCAGGGTCTGGTTGGCCCAGTCCTGGTCCAGGTTGGACCACCAGGCCTTCGTGCCGCTGTGCGGTTCGATCATCTTCAGCGGTGTGGAGGCCAGGTTCACCCGGACGCCGTCCTCGGTGAGCTTGGGTGTGCGCGAGGACTGTCCGACCGTGACGAGCCTGGAGGCGTCACCCGGGTTGAACGTCTTCGGGTTGGCCCAGCCGAGCACCCACTTGTCCCACAGGCCCATGTGGGTCGGCATGGACTGGAAGATGGGGCCGGAGTGGGAGCCGCTGGACATCAGGTCCCAGAAGTCCACCGCGGAGCTGGCCTGGCCGCTGGTGTCGTACAGGTCGGGCAGGCCCAGGTCGTGGCCGTACTCGTGGGCGAAGACGCCGACGCCGGAGTCCTCGGGCTGCACGATGTAGTTGGAGATCTTCTTGTCGCTGCCGGGGATCTTGTAGCCGCCCGCGACCGCGCTGGAGTGCGCCCAGATGGCGTACGTGCCCTCGGCGCCGCCGTCGGAGGACTTGTCCTTGCCGGCGTGGACCATCACCAGGTGGTCGATGACGCCGTCGGGCTCGTCGAAGTTGCCGTCACCGTCGGAGTCGGACACGTCCTCCTGGTCGTAGTCGGCCCAGGGGAAGTTCGGCTGCGTCGCGGCGAGGGCGTCGACCGTGTCGATGGCGAGCTGGCCCGCGCCGGTCGGGTTGCTGGGGTGACCCGACATGTCCTGCGGCTGGCCGCCGCAGGCCGCGGCGCCGTAGTACGCCTCGGAGTGGGGGGCCTTGATCCAGCCGACGGCCGAGCCGGTGACGGAGTAGGCGCCCTTCGACAGCTCCTCGTACATCTTCTTCATGGTGTAGCCGGAGATGTCGATGCCGGGCTTGTTGTCGCGGGGGTCCTTCAGGTCCTTGCGCACGCGCTCGGTGATGCCCTTGTCGCTGTAGAGCATCTTGTTGAAGTGGTCGGTGCTGAAGTCCTTGACCCAGAAGGAGTTGTTGTCCTTCTTCGGGAGCGTCGCCGGGTCGGGGATGTTGTTGTGCAGCGGACCGTTCTTGAGCGTGCCGGCCGGCTCGACCACGCAGTCGTCGGGGGCGCTGTCGACCGTGCGCAGCCGGTTGAAGCCGGAGAAGTCGTCGTTCGCCTGCTCGTTGAACTCGACCAGGACGGTCAGGAGCTTGGCGGTCTTGACCTGCTTGGAGTTCTTGAAGATCCATTCAGCCGGGTTGCGGCCGGTCCTGATCGCCTGGTTCTCGCGGGCGGCGAGAACGCGGGCCGCGGCGGGGTTGCCGGTGACGAACTTCCTGTCGAGCTTTTCCGCCGGCGAGAGCGAGCGGGCCTTGCCCTTGCTCAGACTGGGCTCCTGCGGCTCCTTCTCGACCCGCGGGGGAGCGTAGTTGATGTAGTAGTCCGCCGCCGTGGGCTGGTAGCTGGCCACTGACGTGGCCTGGGCCGCCGGGACGGTCAGGACGGCGCCGAGGAGGGCGACCGCCGGGAACGCGACTAACAGGCGCTTTGAGCTTGGCACCAGGTACCCTCTCTGCCCGGGGTCGCCGGGCGCATGGCCATAGGGTGTGCAATGCCGGACGCTAGAGGGTGAATAAACGGGTCGTAAAGTACGTTGTTGAAACGTGATCAAACTACGACATTTCGACTAGCTGAATTGCGGCGAACACGCCGCCCGCAATGGCCGCGGCGTAACAGAACAGTGCGATCACGCTGTCGAAACGGGCGACGCCGAACAACCACCACAGGCACTGCTCCGGCGTACGTCTCATTGGGCCCCGCAGGACGGCGAAGGCGACCACGGCCGAGACCTCGGGCCGCTCTCGCGAGGGCCGGCCGCCGCCGCACGACCGCCACCTTCGGGGACCGCGCCGCGCCTTCCGTAAGGTCAGTCGGAGGTGACCGCCGGCGGCGTCTCCGGCTCGGCGGCCGCCACGGTCGCGGGCGCCGCGTCCTCGCGCGGGTAGTGCAGGTCGAACGCGGGCCGCTCGGAGCGGATCGGCGGCATGCTGGTGAAGTTGTGCCGCGGCGGCGGGCAGGAGGTGGCCCATTCGAGCGAGCCGCCGTAACCCCAGGGGTCGTCGAGCGTGACCTTGGGCGCGTGCCTGGCCGTCTTGTACACGTTGTAGAGGAACGGCAGCGTCGAGGCGCCGAGCAGGAACGCCCCGACCGAGGAGATCTCGTTGAGCGTGGTGAAGCCGTCGGCCGCGCTGTAGTCGGCGTAGCGGCGCGGCATGCCCAGCTGGCCGAGCCAGTGCTGGACGAGGAACGTGGTGTGGAAGCCGACGAACAACGTCCAGAAGTGCAGCTTGCCGAGCCGGTCGTCGAGCATCCTGCCGGTCATCTTCGGCCACCAGAAGTAGAAGCCGGAGAACATGGCGAACACGACCGTGCCGAAGACCACGTAGTGGAAGTGGGCGACGACGAAGTAGGTGTCGCTGATGTGGAAGTCGAGCGGCGGCGAGGCCAGGATGACCCCGGTCAGCCCGCCGATCAGGAACGTCACCAGGAACCCGACCGCGAACAACATCGGCGTCTCGAACGATAGGTGCCCGCGCCACATCGTGCCGATCCAGTTGAAGAACTTCACCCCGGTCGGCACCGCGATGAGGAACGTCATGAACGAGAAGAACGGCAACAACACCTGCCCGGTCGCGAACATGTGGTGCGCCCACACGGTCATCGACAGGCCGCCGATGGCGATGGTGGCCCCGATCAGGCTCATGTAGCCGAAGATCGGCTTGCGGCTGAACACCGGGATCACCTCGGTGATGATCCCGAAGAACGGCAGCGCGATGATGTAGACCTCGGGATGGCCGAAGAACCAGAACAGGTGCTGCCACAACAGCGGCCCGCCGTTGGCGCCGTCGAACACGTGCGTGCCGAGCTTGCGGTCCGACTCCAGCACGAGCAGCGCCGCGGCCAGCACGGGGAAGGCCATCAGCACGAGCATGCTGGTCAGCAGGACGTTCCAGGTGAAGATCGGCAGGCGGAACATGGTCATGCCCGGGGCGCGCATGCCGATGATCGTGGAGATGAAGTTGACCGCGCCGAGGATCGTGCCGAGGCCGGACATCACCAGGCCCATGACCCACAGGTCGCCGCCGACCTGCGGCGAGTGCAGGGCCGACGACAGCGGCGTGTAGGCGAACCAGCCGAAGTCGGCCGCGCCGCCCGGGGTGAGGAAGCCGGCCAGCACCATCAGCCCGCCGAACAGGAACAACCAGTACGCCACCGCGTTCAGCCGGGGGAAGGCCACGTCCGGCGCGCCGATCTGCAGCGGCATGACCACGTTGGCGAACCCGGCGAACAGCGGCGTGGCGAACAGCAGCAACATCACCGTGCCGTGGATGGTGAACAGCTCGTTGTACTGCTGCTGGCTGACCACCTGCATGCCGGGACGCACCAGCTCGGCCCTGATGAGCATCGCCATGACGCCCGCGACGAGGAAGAACCCGAAGGAGGTGATCAGGTAGAGGTACCCGATGACCTTGTGATCGGTCGTCGACAGCCAGGAGGCGATGACGGTGCCGGTGCGGCGGCGTCTGACCTGCTCGATCGAGGATTGCCGAACAGTCGTCACGGCTGCTCCCTCCTTCGCGGAGTTGTGCCTGCCCCGATGCATCCCATTCCACGCCAACCATCGCCGGACGGGAAGCGCTTCTTTAGCACGTCTTTGATCCGATGTCCCACATGCCGGTCGATTACCGGCTCTTCCCTGGATTTCTTCTATCCTTTGCACCGAACCGACTCGGAGGAGAGATCTCGTGACCGCACAGAGTGACTACGCCGCCCTCGTCCAACGGGGGCTCTCGCTCGACCTCACCAGGGGCAAGCCGTCACCGCGCCAGCTCGACCTCTCCGACGCCCTGCTCGGGCTGCCCACCTCCCACAAGGCGGCCGACGGCACCGACGGCCGCAACTACGGCAACCTCCAGGGCCTGCCCGAGCTGCGCGAGATCTTCGCGCCGCTGGTGCAGGTGCCCGCCGGGCAGCTCGTCGTGGGCGGCAACTCCAGCCTGACGCTGATGCACGACACCATCGTGCACGCGCTGCTGTCGAAGGTGCCGGGGGCCGAGCGCCGCTGGGTCGAGGAGCCGGAGATCACGTTCCTGTGCCCGGTGCCCGGCTATGACCGGCATTTCACCATCTGTGAGCGGCTCGGCATCAAGATGACGGCCGTCCCGATGGACGCCGGCGGCCCCGACATGGACGTCGTCGAGCGCCTGGTCGCCGCCGACCCGACCATCAAGGGCATCTGGTGCGTGCCGAAGTACAGCAACCCGTCGGGCGTCACCTACAGCGACGAGACCGTGCGCAGGCTGGCCGCGATGCCGACGGCGGCCCCCGACTTCCGGATCATGTGGGACAACGCCTACGCCGTCCACCACCTCACCGACACGCCTGACGAGCTGGCCGACCTGCTCGCGCTGGCGGCCGAGCACGGCAACGCCGACCGCGTGTTCGTCTACGCCTCCACCTCGAAGGTGACGTACGCGGGTTCGGGGGTGTCGTTCTTCGGCTCCTCGCCGGCCAACGTCGAGTGGTTCCTCGCCAACACCGCCAAGCAGTCGATCGGCCCCGACAAGCTCAACCAGCTCCGCCACGTCGAGTTCCTGCGCGACGCGGCCGGCGTGACCGCGCACATGCGGCGGCACGCCGCGCTGATCGGGCCGAAGTTCGAGCTGGTCGACAAGGTGCTGACCGAGCGGCTCGGCGGCCTGGCCACCTGGACCAGCCCGAAGGGCGGCTACTTCATCAGCCTGGAGGTGCCGCACGCCGCCGAGGTCGTGGCCAGGGCCAAGGCCGCCGGCATCGCGCTCACCCCGGCCGGGGCCACCCACCCCTACGGCCAGGACCCGGGCGACGACACGATCCGGATCGCCCCCACCTTCCCCGAGCTGGACGAGCTGGAGCAGGCCATCGAGGGCCTGGCCGTCTGCGTCCGCGTGGTGGCCGACGAACGCGGCTAGATCGCCCGGCCCCTGAAGCCGAAGATGTACTCGCGGGTCTCGCCCGGATGGAACGAGACACCGACCCCCGGCTCGAACGCGACGTTGTCGCGGGCGCAGTAGTACAGCCGTTCCCACACGGCCAGCGCCTTGTCCCGGGCCGGGGCCTCGGCGTGGTCGCGCCTGCGGGCGCCGCGCGCGCCGAGCACGAACAGCAGCCCGAGCCCCCAGAACAGCCCCGTGAGGCAGAAGGGCGCGAGCAGCACCTCGCTCCACTGCGAGTCCTTGCCCATCGCGATCACCAGCGACACGACGAGATGCACCAGGGCCGCCACGCCGAGCAGGATCCACCCCTGGTTCCTGGCCCAGGGCGTGTAGTGGCGGCTGGGGAACGACATCCACACCGCGAGCTGCGTACGGCTCATGACGTGCTTCGACGCGCCCAGCGACGGCGCGGTCGGCAGGTCGGCGATCTCGCGCTGACCGGGCAGCTTCACCCGTCCGATCCGGTATGTGGTCCCTGCGGCGACCGCCCCCGGAACCGCGACGAGCTGGTCAGCCTGCGTACACACCGGACACCTGACTTCCACCCGGGCAGTCTGGCCTTAAGGAACGGTCCGCGCAAACCGTAAGGTTCTAGTGTGAGACCGATTGATGCCCTGGTGAACTCGCTGTCCGAAGCTCGCGTGCTGACCGACCCGGATGTGATCGACTCCTACGCCCGCGACCGCACGTTCGTGGCGCCGGGCAAGCCGCTCGGCGTGGTGCTGGCCGCCTCCCGCGAGGACGTGGTGACGACCATGCGATGGGCCACCGAGCACCGGGTGCCGGTCGTCCCGCGCGGCGCGGGGACGGGGCTCGCGGGCGCGGCCACGGCCGGCGACGGCTCGATCGTGTTGTCGCTGGCCAGGATGACGGCCATCAGGGAGCTCTCCCCCGCCGACGAGATCGCCGTGGTGGAGCCCGGCGTCATCACCGCCGACCTCGACCGGGCCGCCCGCGAGCACGGGCTGATGTACGCGCCGGACCCGTCGTCGTACGAGATCTCCACGATCGGCGGGAACCTGGCCACCAACGCGGGCGGCCTGCGCTGCGTGAAGTACGGCGTCACCAGGGACGCCACGCTCGGCCTGGAGGTCGTGCTGGCCGACGGGCGGATCCTGAACACCGGGCGGCGCACGATGAAGGGCGTCACCGGCTACGACCTGACCGGGCTGTTCGTCGGCTCGGAGGGCACGCTGGGCGTGATCACCGCGGCCACCGTACGGCTGCGGCGGGCGCCCGCGGCGCCGCCCGCGACGTTCGCCGCCGAGTTCGGCTCGCTGCGCGAGGCGGGCGCGGCCGTGTCGGCGATCATGGCCGCGGGCTGCCAGCCCTCGCTGATGGAGCTGCTGGACCGGGCCACGCTGGAGGCCATCGACGACTGGCGCAACATCGGGCTGGAACCGGCCACGCAGGCCATGCTGATCGGCCAGTCCGACGCGGCCGACGGCCAGGCGGTGGCCGCGCGCATGGAACGGCTGTGCCTGGACAACGGCGCCTCGTTCGTGGCGGTCTCCTCCAGCCCGCAGGAGACCGAGGAACTGGTCGGGCTGCGCAGGATGGCCTACCAGGCCAAGGAGCGGCTGGGTGCGTGCCTGGTCGAGGACGTGTGCGTGCCGCGCTCGGCGCTGCCCGAGATGATCACGGCGATCGAGGCGGCGGCGGCCCGGCACGGGGTGCGGATCTGCACGGTCGCGCACGCCGGTGACGGCAACCTGCACCCGGTCTTCATCTTCGAGCACGGCACCGCCGAGCCGCCCGCCGAGGTGTGGGCCGCGGCCGACGAGGTGTTCCGGCACGCGTTGTCGCTCGGCGGCACGCTCACCGGGGAGCACGGCGTAGGTGTGCTGAAGCGGCGCTGGCTGGAACTGGAGTCGGGGCCGGTGGCGGCCGAGGTGCAGCGGGGCATCAAGGCGGTCTTCGACCCGCTGGGGATCATGAATCCGGGCAAGGCCATCTGAATTGTCCAAGCCGTGACCTTGGGCCCCGGCGTGGACACGACCTGCGACGAAACGCTGACATGTCCCGTCAAAGCATGGCACTTACTTTCAGGTCCGGCAGACGTCCCACATGTCACGCTGGTAGCGTTTTGCCCCATCTGCTGGTTGTAATGGGGGTCCGACGTGAATCAGTTCCAGCCGTTGGCGGCGGACGACCCGCGGCGGCTGGGGGCGTACGACATCGTCGCCCGGCTCGGCGAGGGTGGTCAAGGCGTTGTCTACCTCGGCAAGAGCGACTCGGGGGAACAGGTCGCCGTCAAGCTGCTGCACCACGCCCTCGTGGCCGACGCCGACGCGCGGACGAGGTTCCTGCGCGAGGTGGCGGTGGCCCAGCGGGTCGCCCGCTTCTGCACCGCGCCCGTCCTGCACGCCGACCTGGACGGGAGCCGGCCGTACATCGTGAGCGAGTACGTGCCGGGGCCCTCCCTGCGCGAACTCGTCATCAACGAGGGCCCGCGCCGGGGCGCGGCGCTGGAACGGCTCGCGATCAGCACGGCCACCGCGCTGGCGGCCATCCACCGCGCCGGGATCCTGCACCGCGACTTCAAGCCCGCGAACGTGCTCATGGGCCCCGAGGGCCCGGTCGTGATCGACTTCGGCATCGCCCGCGCCCTTGATTCGCCCGGGGCCACGGCCACGGGGATGGCGATGGGCACGCCGTCGTACCTGGCGCCCGAGCAGCTCAGCGGTTCCGCCGTGTCGGAGGCCGCCGACGTCTTCGCGTGGGGCGTCACGATGGTGTACGCCGCCACCGGGAAGCCCGCGTTCGGGGCCGACTCGATCCCCGTGGTGATGAACCGCATCCTGAACGAGGAGCCGCAGCTCGGCGGGATGGAAGGGGAGCTCGCCGAACTGGTCGGCCTGTGCCTGTCGAAGGACCCGGGGCGGCGGCCCGGCGCCGACGAGCTGATCGTCCGCCTCACCGGCCAGCCCGCTCCCAAGGCCGCCATCGAGCCGGTCACGGGGGCCACGGTCACCCGCGTCGCGCAGCCGGGGGCGGCCTCCCCGGCGGGGGCGCCCGTACCGGGACAGGAGGCCTACCCCGGCCCCTGGACCCAGCCCACCGGCCCCAACGCCGTCCCCCCGCAGACCGGCCCCAACGGCCACCCGGCCGCGGCCCAGGCCCCGGGCGGCGCACCCCAGGGCACACCGCACGGCCCGCACACCGGCGCCCCGGCCGGCCCCCACACGGCTGTCCTGCCGGGCGGCGCCCCACAGCCCGGAACCCCCCAAAGCGGCATGCCGAACGCCCCCCACCCGGGCGCACCGGGCGGGCCGCACGCCGGTGTCCCGCACGCGGCCGCGCAGGGCGGCCCCCAAGGCGCACCCCAGGGCGGCGTTCCCGGCGGGCCGGGCGGCCCCCAGGGCGGCGCGCCGCACGGTCACCCGCACGGCCCGCACGGCGGCATGCCGGGCGGCCCCCAGGCGGGACACCCCTCCGCCGCCCAGCCCGGAACCCCGGGCGGGACGCCGGGCAAGCGGCCGGGCAAGGCGCCTGACCGGCAGCGGCGGACGTTGACGTTCGCCCTGTCCGGCGCCGCCGCCGCCGCGCTGCTCGTGGTGGGCGGGGCCGTCGTGGTGCAGGCCAACAGCGGCAAGGTCCCCGTGACCGCCACCGGCAACTCCTCGCAGAACCCGCCGGAGGACGGCCAGGGCGCCGGGCAGCCGGGCGAGCCGCCGGCCGCCGAGGTGACCCCCGACCCGACGACGCTCCCGGCGGAGACCGGCCGGCCCGTGCCCACGCTGGACATCGGCCAGGCCGACCCGCCCAAGAAGGCCAAGCACACCAAGGAACCGGTCATCCAGGTCCCGAACCACCCGGTGACCAGCGTGCCCTCGGCCCAACCGACCACCAAGAATCCCGAGCCCAAGGTCACCCCGACCAAGAAGAAGAAGCCCACGGGCCTGATCGACGGCGAGGACGAGCCCACGGCTCAGCCGACCCCCGGCCCCACGTCGACCGTCCAGCAGCCGGCCAAGAAGCCCACGACGACCAAGACGACCCCCAAGCCCACGGCGAAGCCCACGCTGAAGCCGAACACGTACAGCGTGGTGACCGCGTGCGGCTCGGGCTTCAAGGTGATCGACCAGCACGCGCTGGGCAGCTCGGCCACGATCTACCTGCTCTACAACACCGGCGCGGGCAAGAACTGCGTGGTCACGATGTCGAAGCTGGTGTATCCGAACAAGGTCTCCATGAACGCCACCCTCCAGGTCCAGGGCGGCGCGAGCGGCAGCAACCCGGGCAAGTTCACCGCGTACGCGGGGCCGGTCCGGCTGGCGGCCGTGAAGAAGTGCGTGATCTGGGGCGGTTCGTGGAACTCGCTGAGCTGGAAGTCCGGCTGGAGCCACTGCACCTGACGGGGCCGCGCGGCGGGAGCCCTTCCGTCCGCGCGCGCCGGTCGCTACCGTGGCTGACGTGATCGTCAGGTCCCTGACCCTGCGCGGCAAACGCACCCGGGCCACGCTGCTCGCGGCCGGGCGTGAGGCGTTCGAGGAGCACGGGTACGACGCCGTGCGGATCGACGACGTGTGCGCGCGGGCCGGGGTCTCCCACGGCACCTTCTACACCTACTTCGACTCCAAGGAGGCGTTGTTCGGGGAGGTGGCGCAGGCGGTGGTCGGCGAGATGTTCGCGGCGAGCGCGGTCGGCCCGGCCGCCTCCGGCGACCCCTACGCCCGCATCGAGGCCGCCAACCGCCTCTACCTGCGCGCCTGGGCGGCGAACTCGCGACTGGTCCGCATGGTCGAACACGCCGCCGACGCCGATCCCCGCTTCGGGCGGCTGCTGCTGGAGCTGCGCGAGGCGTTCGTCCGGCGCGGCGCGGACGGGCTGCGCCGCCTCCAGGAGCAGGGCCTGGCCGACCCGTCGCTCGACCCGAGGCTGACGGCCGTCATGCTGGGCGGCATGGTCGAGCACTTCGCGCACGTGTGGCTGGACCTCGGGGAGCGGGCCGGCGAGCAGGACGCCGTCGACCACCTGACCCGGTTGTGGGCGCGGGCCATCGGGTTGACGCCCACGTCGACTTCGTCCCAGGAGGGCCCGTGATCAGGAGCCGGCTCGATCCGCGCGGCGCCGAACATCTCGCCCGGCGCGCGGCCATGCTCGCCAAGCTGGCCGAGCTGGACGCCGAGCACGCCAAGGCGGTGGCCGGCGGCGGCGAGAAGTACGTCGAGCGCCACCGCGGGCGCGGCAAGCTGCCGGCGCGGGAACGCGTCGAGCTGCTGGTCGACCCCGACTCCCCGTTCCTGGAGTTGTCGACGCTGGCCGCGTGGGGCAGCGAGTTCCAGGTGGGCGCGGGCATGGTCACCGGCATCGGGGTGATCGAGGGCGTCGAGTGCCTGATCACCGCGAACGACCCCACGGTCCGGGGCGGCGCGTCCAACCCGTGGACGCTGCGCAAGTCGCTGCGCGCGGCCGAGATCGCGCTGGCCAACCGGCTGCCGTACGTGAACCTGGTCGAGAGCGGCGGCGCGGACCTGCCGTCGCAGAAGGAGATCTTCATCCCGGGCGGCCGGATCTTCCGCGACCTGACGCGGCTGTCGGCGGCCGGCGTCCCGACGGTCGCGCTGGTCTTCGGCAACTCCACGGCCGGCGGCGCGTACGTGCCCGGCATGAGCGACTACGTGGTGATGGTCCGCGACCGCGCCAAGGTGTTCCTCGGCGGGCCGCCGCTGGTGAAGATGGCGACCGGCGAGGAGTCCGACGACGAGTCGCTGGGCGGCGCCGAGATGCACGCCAGGACCAGCGGCCTGGCCGACTACCTGGCCGAGGACGAGCACGACGCGCTGCGCGTCGGCCGCGCGATCGTGCGCTCGCTCAACTGGCGCAAGCAGGGCGTCGCGCCGCTGCCCGCGCGCGAGCCCGCCTACCCGGCCGAGGAGCTGCTGGGGATCGTCCCGGAGGACCTGAAGGTGCCCTTCGACCCGCGCGAGGTGATCGCCCGGGTGGTGGACGGCAGCGAGTTCGAGGAGTTCAAGCCCCTGTACGGCCCCTCGCTGGTGACCGGCTGGGCGCGGGTCCACGGCTACCCGGTCGGGGTGCTGGCCAACGCGCGCGGCGTGCTGTTCAGCCAGGAGTCGCAGAAGGCCACCCAGTTCATCCAGCTCGCGAACCAGTCGCGCACGCCACTGCTGTTCCTGCAGAACACGACCGGCTACATGGTGGGCAAGGACTACGAGCAGGGCGGCATCATCAAGCACGGCGCCATGATGATCAACGCCGTGTCGAACTCGACCGTGCCCCACCTGACCGTGGTCATGGGCGCCTCCTACGGCGCGGGCAACTACGGCATGTGCGGGCGCGCCTACGATCCCCGGTTCCTGTTCAGCTGGCCGAGCGCCAAGTCGGCGGTGATGGGCCCGGCCCAGCTCGCCGGGGTGCTGTCGATCGTCGGGCGGGCCGCGGCGCAGGCCAGGGGGCAGGTCTACGACGAGGAGGCCGACGCGGCGATGCGTGCCATGGTGGAGTCCCAGATCGAGGCGGAGTCGTTGCCGTTCTTCCTGTCGGGACGGCTCTACGACGACGGGGTGATCGATCCGCGCGACACCCGTACGGTGCTGGGCATGTGCCTGTCGGCGGTCAACAGCGCGCCGGTGCCGCCGGCGGCGGGGTTCGGGGTGTTCCGACCGTGATCACCCGTCTGCTCGTGGCGAACCGCGGCGAGATCGCCCGCCGCGTCTTCCGTACCTGCCGCTCGCTCGGCATCTCCACGGTCGCCGTCTTCTCCGACGCCGACGCGCGGGCGCCGCACGCCCGCGAGGCCGACCTCGCCGTACGGCTCCCCGGGGTGCGTCCGGCCGAGACGTACCTGGACGTGGAGCGGATCATCGAGGCGTGCCGGGCCTCCGGCGCCGACGCGGTGCACCCCGGCTACGGCTTCCTGTCGGAGAGCGCGGTGTTCGCGCGGGCGGTGCTGGACGCCGGGCTCACCTGGGTCGGGCCGCCGCCCGAGGCGATCGCGGCGATGGGCTCGAAGATCGCGGCGAAGCGGCTGATGGCCGAGGCCGGGGTCCCGGTGCTGCCCTCGCTCGACCTGGCCGCGCCGGGCGAGTTCCCGCTGCTGGTGAAGGCGTCCGCCGGCGGGGGCGGGCGCGGCATGCGCGTCGTCAGGGACGCGGACGCCCTCGCCGCCGAGGTGGAGTCGGCCCGCCGTGAGGCCGAGGCGGCCTTCGGGGACGGCGCCGTCTTCGCCGAGCCGCTGCTGGAGGCCGCCCGGCACGTCGAGGTGCAGGTGCTGGCCGACTGGCACGGCACGGTGTGGGCGCTCGGCGAACGCGAGTGCAGCATCCAGCGCCGGCATCAGAAGGTCGTCGAGGAGTGCCCGTCGCCGGGTGTCTCGGAGGCGACCCGCGAGCTGCTGTGCGCGGCGGCCGTCCGCGCGGCCCGCAGGATCGGCTACGTCGGGGCGGGCACGGTCGAGTTCCTGGTCAAGGGCGACCGGGTGGCGTTCCTGGAGATGAACACCCGGCTCCAGGTCGAGCACCCGGTCACCGAGCTGGTCTTCGGCGTCGACCTCGTACGGCTGCAACTGGAGGTGGCCGAGGGCGCGGCCCTGCCGCCCGGGCCGCCCGAGCCGCGCGGCCACGCGATCGAGGTACGGCTGTACGCCGAGGACGCCGCCTACCTGCCGCAGACGGGCGTGTTGCGGCGGTTCGAGGTGCCGGGGGACGTACGGGTGGACTCCGGGGTCGAGTCCGGGTCGGAGGTGTCGCCGCACTACGACGCGATGCTGGCCAAGGTGGTCGCGTTCGGGGCGACAAGGACGGAGGCGGCGCGGAAGCTGGCCGCGTCCCTGCGCCGGGCCCGGCTGCACGGCGTCACGACCAACCGCGGCCTGCTGGTGGACATCCTGACCAGCCGGGCCTTCCTCGAAGGCGACACCGACACCGCCTTCCTCTCCCCCGGCGGCCCCCTGAGCGCACCCTCGCCCCTCGCGGCCGGTTCGCCGGTGTCGCGGGCGGGCGGGGACCTGCCGGCCGGTCCGCCGGTGGCGCGCGGGGAGTTGCCGGCGTTGGCCGCCGCGCTGGCCATGGCCGCCGGACGCCGCCGCGACGCCGCCGTCCTGGCCGGGCTGCCCGCCGGCTGGCGCAACGTACGCTCCCAGCCCGTACGCGCCCGCTTCGAGGAGGCCGAGGTCGTCTACGACCCGCTGCCCCCGGGCGTCACGGCGGTCTCCGCGCGGCCCGAGGAGGTGGTCCTGGAACACGACGGCGTACGGCAGACCTTCCAGGTCGCCCGGTACGACGGCGACGAACGGGTCTACGTCGACTTCCCCGCGGGCTCGGCGGTGCTGACCCCGGTGCCGCGCCTGCCCGAACCGGTCGAGCACGTGGCCCCGGGCTCGCTGCTCGCCCCCATGCCGGGCAGCGTGCTGCGGGTCGAGGTGGCCGAGGGCGACACGGTGGCCGAGGGGCAGGCGGTCCTGGTGCTGGAGGCGATGAAGATGGAGCATCGCATCGCGGCACCGGCGGCCGGCGTGGTCTCGGACGTGTACGTCGAGAAGGGACAGCAGGTCGAGGCGGGGGCCGTGCTGGCGATCATCCAGAAGGAGAGCTCATGACGAGCCTGGTGCACAAGGAGCTGGCGGACGGCGTGGCCACCGTCACGCTCGACTCGCCGGCCAACCGCAACGCGTTGTCCAGGCGGCTGCTGGCCGAGCTGGCCGGGCATCTGCGGTGGGCGCTGGACGAGCCGGCCGCGCGGGTGATCGTGCTGACCGGCACCGGCCGGGTGTTCTGCTCGGGCGCCGACCTGAAGGAGCAGCGCGGCGACCCGGACGCGCCGGTGACGGCGTCGTTCCCGGAGATCATGACGCTGCTCTGGGAGAGCCCGAAGCCGGTGATCTGCCGCCTGAACGGCACGGCCCGCGCCGGCGGCCTCGGCCTGGTCGCCGCGTGCGACTTCGCGATCGCGCCGGACACGGCGTCGTTCGCGTTCACCGAGGTGCGTCTCGGGGTCGTGCCCGCGATGATCTCGGTGCCCGTGCTGCGCAGGCTGGACCCGCGGGCGGCGGCCGAGTACTTCCTGACCGGCGAGGTGTTCGACGCGGCCACGGCGGCCAGGATCGGCCTGCTGACCAGGGCCGTGCCCGAGGAGGAGCTGGACGCCGCCGTACGCCACTACGCCGGCCTGCTGGCCAGGGGCGGCCCCGAGGCGCTGGCCATCACCAAGCGGCTGGTCAGGGAGGTCCCCGCGGTGTCGTTCGAGGAGGGGCTGCGGCGGATGAGCGAGTTGTCGGCCGAGCGGTTCACCTCGGCCGAGGGGCAGGAGGGCATCGCGGCGTTCATGGACAAGCGGCCGCCCAAGTGGGTGCCGTGAGCGCGCTGCGCGTCGCGAACTGCAGCGGCTTCTACGGCGACCGGCTCTCGGCGGCCAGGGAGATGGTCGAGGGCGGCCCGATCGACGTGCTCACGGGCGACTGGCTGGCCGAGCTGACCATGCTCATCCTCGCCGGGAACCGCCTCAAGGGCCGCCCCGGTTACGCGCCCACGTTCCTGCGCCAGCTTGAGGACGTCCTCGGCCCCTGCCTCGACCGCGGCATCAGGATCGTGACGAACGCGGGCGGCCTCGACCCGGCGGGCTGCGCGGAGGCCGTGCACGAGCTGGCCGCCCGGCTGGGCCTGTCGCCCAAGGTCGCCCACGTCACCGGCGACGACCTCATGGGCCGCCCGCTCGACCTGGTCAACGCCGACACCGGCGAGCGCGCCCCGGCCGCTCCCCTGACCGCCAACGCCTACCTCGGCGGCCGTCCCGTCGCCGCCGCGCTGTCGGCGGGCGCCGACGTCGTGGTGACCGGCCGCGTGACGGACGCCGCCCTGGTCACCGGCCCCGGCATCTGGCGGTACGGATGGGGTCCCGGCGACCTCGACGCGCTGGCCGGGTCGGTGGTCGCGGGCCACGTCATCGAGTGCGGCTGCCAGGCCACGGGCGGCAACTACGCCTTCTTCCAGGACGTGCCCGACCTGGCCCACTGCGGCTTCCCGATCGCCGAGCTGCGCGCCGACGGCTCGTCCGTGATCACCAAGCATCCGGGCACGGGCGGCCTGGTCTCGGTCGGCACGGTCACCGCGCAACTCGTCTACGAGCTGGGCGGCCCGCGCTACCAGGGCCCCGACGTCGTCGCCAGGTTCGACACGATCACCCTGTCGGACGACGGGCCCGACCGGGTGCTGATCTCCGGTGTGCGCGGCGAGCCGCCGCCGGACACGCTCAAGGTCGCCGTCAACTTCCCGGCCGGCTACCGCAACACGATGACGCTGGTCCTGACCGGCCTGGACGTCGAGGCCAAGGCGCGGGCCGCCGAGGAGGCGATCTGGGCGCGGGTGCCGCGTGAGTCCTTCGACCAGGTGGACGTGACGCTGACGGACGCGGGCCTGCTGCGGATCACCGTCATGGACGCCGACCGGCGCAAGGCGGGCCGGGCCTTCTCCTCCGCCGTGGTGGAGACCGGCCTGTCCAGCTACCCGGGCTTCTACGGCCTCACCCCGCCCGGCGACGCCTCCCCGTACGGGGTGTACTGGCCGGTGCTGGTGCCCGCGTCGGAGGTGCGCCCGCGGGTCTTCCTGGACGGCGAGGAGCTGCCCCCGGTCGTCCAGGGCGAACCGGTCCCCGGGCCGATTCCCGCGCCGATTCCCGGGCCCGCGCTTCCTGAGCCGCCCGGCGGGCCCGTCGTACGCGCGCCTCTGGGCCGGGTCGCGGGGGCGCGCTCCGGCGACAAGGGCGGCAACGCCAACCTCGGCGTGTGGGCCGCGACCGCCGAGCGGTACGCCTGGCTCGCGGCCACCCTCACCACCGACCGGCTGAAGTCCCTGCTCCCGGACCTGGCCCCCCATCGGATCGACCGCCACGAGCTGCCCAACATCAGGGCGCTCAACTTCGTCGTCCACGGCCTGCTGGGCCGGGGCGTCGCGGCCAGTCCGCGCATGGACCCACAGGCCAAGGCCCTGGGCGAGGAGCTACGCGCCCAGGTCGTCGACGTCCCCGCCGCCCTGCTGCCCCAGGGCGCGGCGGGCGAGGAGCCCGGCGCCTAGCAGCCCGGCGTCCACGCCGAGCGCCGAGACCCGTACCTCGGGCGCGGGGCGGAAGGTGAGCCGGGCGGCCAGCCGGGCCCGCAGCGGGGCCACGAGGGCGTCCCCCGCCAGCGACAGGCCGCCGCCGATGACGATCATCGCGGGGTCCAGCACCAGCGTGTACGTGGCCAGCGCCAGGGCGAGCGCCTCGACCGCCTCCGCCCACACCCGCGCCGCCGGCTCGTCCCCCGCCGCGGCCCGGCGGACGACGTCCTCGGCGGTGGTCTCGCCGGCGCGGGCGGCGATCGAGGCGGCCGAGGCGTAGGCGGCCAGGCAGCCGCGCTGGCCGCACGGGCAGGGCAGCCCGCCGGGACGCACCGGGATGTGCCCGATCTGCCCGGCCCAGCCGGCGGCGCCGCCGTACAGGGAGACGGACAGGACGACGGCTCCGGCGATGCCGGTGCCGATCGGCAGGTAGAGCGCGTCGGCGGCGCCGGGGCCGTGGGCCAGCTCCGCCTCGCCCGCCGAGCGCACGTCGTGGCCGAGGGCGAGCGGGAGGCGTCCGTCGGAGAACGCCGCGGCGGGTACGTCCCGCCAGCCGAACGCGGCCGAGAAGACCGCCTTCTCGGAGGTGACCAGGCCGGGGACGGCCAGCCCGACGGCCGCCGGTCGCAGGAGGGTCCCGGCGACCGTGCGCGGCCGGCTCAGGTCGGCGACGAAGGCGGAGATCGCGGCGATCACGCGGTCCGGTCCCTCGGTGCGGGGGGTGGGACGGCGTTCCCGGTGGAGGATGGCGCCGTCCGGGGCGATCAATCCGCCCTTCAGTGTCGTACCGCCCACATCTATCGCCACAACACACGTCATCCCCCCATAATCTCCCAATACGGGAGGATGTCCTCCATGACGCTGCGTCGGCTGACATTTGATGATCTAGAGGACTGCTCCCGGCTGGCCGAGGACCGTAACTGGGGGGCCGAGCGGCACAAGTGGCGGCTGCTGTTCGAGGTCGGGGAGCCGTACGGCATCGAGGCCCCCGACGGCGACGGCCTGGCCGCCACGAACGTCCTGACCCCCTACGGCGACGACCACGCGGTGATCAGCATGGTCCTGACCGCCTCCAGGTACGCCCGGCGCGGCCTGGGCCGCCAGCTGATGAACCACGTGCTGGAACGCGCGGACGGACGCGCGGTCTCGTTGTACGCCACCGAGCACGGCCGCCCGCTCTACGAGGAGTTCGGCTTCCGCGTCGCGGGCATGACCGCGACGCGGACCGGCGTCTTCCACGGCGAGCCGTCGGGCCGCACCCGCCCGGCGACGCCGGCCGACCTGGAGGCCATCCTCGCCCTTGACGCCGAGGTGTTCGGCACCGACAGGTCGCCGGTGCTGCGCCGGATGTCCGGCTTCGGCGAGGGCGTCAGGATCGCCGACGGCGGCTACGCCCACCGCTGGGACAACGACGGCACCACCGCCATCGGCCCGGTCGTGGCGCGGGACGAGCGGACCGCGCGGGACCTGATCGGCGACCTGGCCCTGGACGCCGGTCGCAAGATCAGGATCGACCTCGACCTGGACCGGGAGGACCTGACGCGCTGGACCGAGGAGCACGGCCTGACCCGGGCGTTCACGTGCGCGCACATGGTGTGGCACGGCGACCTGCCGGGAGACCGGTCGCGGCAGTTCCTGCCGTTCATGCTGGCACTGGGTTGACCGGTCGCCCGGGGCTCTCGTAGGTTGGGGCCTCCAGAATATCGTTCTGTCGAAGGACGGCCATGACCTCCACCCACATCGACGTCACCGCCATCGACCTCGGCGAACTCGGCGCGTGGATGGACGCCGAGGGCCTGCCGGGCGGGGAGATCACGGAGGTCGCGCCGGTCCCGGGCGGCACGCAGAACGTCATGGTCCACTTCGAGCGCGGCGGGCGGCCGTACATCCTGCGCAGGCCGCCCGCGCACGCCCGGCGCAAGAGCAACGAGGTGCTGCGGCGCGAGGCGCGACTGCTGGCGGCGCTGCGCGGCACGGCGGTGCCGGCGCCGCGGCTGGTGGCCGCGCAGACCGCACGGGAGCCGGTGTTCTACCTGATGGAGCCGGTGGCGGGCGTCAACCCCTCGACCGGGCTGCCCGAGCCGCACGCCTCCGACCCCGCGATCAGGCACCGGATGGGCCTGGAGGCCGCCGCCGCGCTGGCCGAGCTGGGGCGGGTCGATCCGGAGGTGCTGCCGGGGTTCGGCCGTCCCGAGGGCTTCCTCGAACGGCAGGTGCCGCGCTGGCTGAAGGAGCTCGACTCCTACGGCGAGCTCGACGGCTACCCCGGCCCCGACATCCCCGGCCTCGACGCCACCGCCGCCTGGCTCACCCGCCACCGGCCCGCCGCGTTCGTCCCGGGGGTCATGCACGGCGACTACCACTTCGCCAACCTCATGTTCGCCCTCGACGGGCCGCGGGTGGCCGCGATCGTGGACTGGGAGATGTGCACGATCGGCGACCCGCTGCTCGACCTGGGCTGGCTGCTGGCCACCTGGCCGGCGAACAACGGGCACGTGCCGGGGTTGCCGCCGGAGCGGGAGCTGGTCGCGTACTACGCGGCGCTGTCGGAGCGCGACCTGTCGGCGATCGACTGGTACGCGGTGATGGCCTGTTTCAAGCTCGGCATCGTGCTGGAGGGCACGCACGCGCGGGCGTACGCCGGGAAGGCGCCCCGGGACATCGGCGACCTGCTGCACGCCACCACCCTCGGCCTGTTCGCCCGTGCCCGCGACATCATGGACGGCTCGCTGCACTGAACTCGATCCGGAAAAAGGATCACACCACACCCCCAAATGCGTACAATTGCGCGCAATTGCATCTGGTATTCGGGGAAGGATCGTCATGCGCATGCGGTTCCTCGGCTCCACCTCGGAGGCGGGCGCCTGTCCCACCCTGTACGAAACCGATCGCGGCACCATCGTCGTCCAGGGACTTCAAGTCACCGACCCCGAGGCGCTCGCGGACCTGCGCGACGTGCTCGAGGGGGAGGGCGCCGTCGAGGTGCCCCGCGAGCTCCTCACCGAGATCGCCCGCCGGGTGCTGCCCGGCGGATCAGCCGACGCCGTGCCCACCAGCGACGGAACACCGTCGGCCACCGCTTGATCACAATTGCGCGACTGGGCCTGGCATGATCGGCGCCCGCGGGGCTAGCCTCTTGCCGCGTGACGTCCTTTCAGCAGGCGCGCATCGACCTCGGCAGCCAACTGCGTCAGCTGCGCGAGGCCGCCCATCTGTCGGGCAAGGACCTGGCAGAGCGGCTGCGCTGGCAGCCGTCCAAGGTCTCCCGCCTGGAGAACGCCAGGCAGACGGCGACCGAGGATGACGTGGTCGTGTGGGCGCAGGCCGTCGGGGCCGCGCCCGACACGACCGACGAGCTGATCAGGCAGGCGATCGCGCTGCTGGAGCGGCACGACGACTGGAAGCAGCGTCACCGCAGCGGCCTGGCCGCCCTCCAGGAGGACATCCGCGACCTGGAGGCGCGCACGAAGCTGTTCCGCGTCTTCGAACCGGGCATCGTGGTCGGCCTGCTCCAGACCTCCGAGTACGCCCGGCACGTGTTCCGCAAGGTCAGACGCCTCTACAGCGCCGACGACCAGATCGACGCGGCGGTCCGCGTGCGCATGCAGCGCCAGGAGATCCTCTACGACCGCACGCGCACGTTCAGGTTCGTGGTGCCGGAGTCGGCGCTGCGCAGCACGCTGGCCCCGGCCGGCGTCATGCGCGGCCAGCTCGACCGGTTGCTGGCCGTCAGCACGCTGCCCAACGTGGAGTTCGGCGTGATCCCCTTCGGCACGGAACTGCCGTCCGCGCCGATCAACGGGTTCTGGATCTACAACGAGGCCATGGTCGGGGTCGCCACGATGACCAAGGACCTGGTGCTGCGCGACCCCGACGACATCGCCTTCTACGTACGGGCTTTCGACGACTACGCCAAGGTGGCGGAGTTCGGGGAGCCGGGGCGCGATGTCATCATCCGTATTCTTAACGAATACCGGCAACAAACCCCACATTAACCTCAGCAATTGCTTGCCACCCGCCGCAAGATCGTGCAATTCTGTCGCGAGACGTTGCGGAGGTGACGCATGATGCTTGATACCGCGTTCTGCCTTGAGCGGTTCGCGTGGCACGCGGGCCGTCACGCCGACCTTTCGGTGCAGAGTGTCGCGCTGGCCAGCGACCCGGCGTACGTGTCGGTGCGCAACCGTTTCTCCACGACCCTCGCCGAGACCGTGACGTGCTCCGACGACGGCGCCTTCATCACCTCATGGGGCTACCGCCTCGGCACCACCGAGGACGTCGAGTCGGCGGCGGCCCGCCTGGCCTTCCTGCTGGCCGCCCTCCCCGCCTGACCTGACCATCGCCCGGCCCTGGCCCCCGGGCGCGTGTGATCAGCCGAAGTCCGCCACCGCGATGCCCGCCTCCCTGGCCGCCGCCGTACGCGCGTGGGCCAGCAGCCGCGCCTTGTCCAGCACGTTGGGATGCAGCGTGTAGCGGATGATCAGACCGTCGAGCATGGCGTCGATGCGCTCGGCCGCGCCCGCCGGGTCGGCGCAGGCGAACTCCCCCGCGTCGGTGCCCGCCGAGAGCACCTGGGCCAGCGCGTCGAGCCAGGCCGTCTCCAGCTCCAGCATGATCGCGTTGACGGCGGGCTCGCGCAGCGCGGTGTTCCAGGCGTCGATCCACAGCAGCCAGCTCTGGTCGGAACGCGACTCGGGGATGTAGTAGCGCAGCACCCGGTCGAGCCGCTCGACCGCCGTGCCGGGGCCGTCGGCCAGCTCCTTGAGCCGGGCGCTCTCGATGTCGAGCGTGGCCCGCAGCATGGCGGTGATCAGCTCGTCCTTGGTCGCGAAATGGTAGTGGATCAGGCCGCCGCTGACATTGATGGACTTGGCGATGTCGGCGATGCGCGTGTGGGCCAAACCACGTTCGAGCACCACCTTGCGGGTGGCCTCCAGAAGCTCGGCTCTACGCTGATCAGCCTGCTCGGCCCGGGTCGTACTCGCCACCCGATCAGCCTATAGCGCGCCGGTCGGCACGCCGCGTCGTGGAGCGGCTTTCGTCACCCGGGCCGGCGGTTCTCGTGGTCAGGCGGCGCAGTCGTAGAGGCCGGTGTGGCCGTCCACCGCCGTGCAGTTGGCGGTGACCCAGGTGGTGACCTCGGTGTCGCCGCGGCCTGGGCCTGGGCCGCCGCCGGTGAGCACGTACCTGAGCCGTCCCGAGGAGAGGAGCTCCCGCAGGCGGGGCACGGTCATGGCGGGGTCGGAGCCGGTGAAGCCGCCCATGGCGATCACCGGGCGGCCGGTCGACAGGATGATCGAGGACGCCTGCCGGGCGCTGCTCACGGCCGCCAGCCAGGTGGCCTCGCCCTGGTTGGCGACCAGGTACTTCACCGTCGCGTCGGCCACGCCGCCGCC
Source organism: Nonomuraea spiralis (assembly GCF_014648435.1). GTDB lineage: Bacteria > Actinomycetota > Actinomycetes > Streptosporangiales > Streptosporangiaceae > Nonomuraea > Nonomuraea spiralis. The sequence goes on along the minus strand of NZ_BMRC01000002.1, from coordinate 505,337 downwards.
CATGGAGCCGCCCCGGGGCTCGCCGCGTGGGAGGCCGTCAGGGAACGCGCCGCCGGGGCCGCCTGTCCGGCCCGTGGACGGGCCCGCCGTGGGGTTGGTGCCGTTCACCCGCGACCCCAGGGGTGAGACGGCGTAGGCCGCCGGACCGGCGAGCCCCGCGACCAGGGTGGCCGCCAGCGCCGCCGCGGTCACCCTGCCCGCCGTCCGGGCCCTGGCCAGGACGAGCAGCGCCACGGCCGCCGTGGTCGCCCCGAGCACGACCCAGGCCAGCCACGGCAGCCACTCGGGCGTACGGCGCAACACCGCGAACGACCACCCGCCCGTCACGGCGACCGCCGTCGGGAGCACCCACGCCCATCCCCGCGACCTGCGGTACGCCTGCCACATCACGGTCACCCCCATGCCGGTGAGCGCGGCCACGGCGGGCGCCATCGCGGTCGTGTAGTAGGGATGGAACGTGCCACTGGAGAAGCTGAACACCACGTAGTGCACGACCAGCCAGCCGCCCCACACCAGCCACGCCGCCCCGTCGAAGGGCAGGCCGCGCACCCGTAGGAGCACGGCGAAGGCCAGCGCCACGACGCAGAACGGCAACAACCAGGAGATCTGCCCGGCCATGACGTCGTTGAACAGCCGCCCGGCCCCGGCCTCCCCGCCGAAGCTCACGCCTGCGAGCCTGAGCCCGCCCCCGCCCTGGCCGAAGACGCGGCCGAGCCCGTTGTAGCCGATCACCAGGTCCCGGACGGTGTTGTCGGTCGAGCCGCCGACGTACGGCCGCGACGCGGCGGGCCACAGGTCGACGACCACCATCCACCAGGCGCTCGACACCGCCAGCACGACCCCGGCAGCCAGCAGGTGCCCCACCCGCCTGACCGCCCGGTGGCGGGCGCACACCAGGTACGCCACCCCGAACGCCGGCACCACCAGGTACGCCTGCAACATCTTGGTGTTGAACCCCAGCCCGACGAAGAGCGCGGCGAGGAGCAACGTCCGCGCCCGGCCCGTACGCAGCGACTCCAGGCAGAACCAGGCCGCCAGCACCAGCAGCAGCACGAGCACGGTGTCGGGGTTGTTGTCCCGGTTGATGGCCACGGTGATCGGGGTGAGCGTCATGACCACGGCCGCGACCAGCGCCGCGACGTGCCCCTGGCGGGCCTGCCCGAAGGACCTGCGGACCGCGGAGTACACCACGCCGACGGCCGCCACGCCGACGAGGACCTGCGGCAACAGCATGCTGTACGTGCTGTGACCGAAGATCCGCGCCGACAACCCCATGACCCACAGGGCGAGCGGCGGCTTGTCCACCGTGATGAAGGACCCGGCGTCGATCGCGCCGAAGAAGAACGCCTTCCAGCTCTGCGTGCCCGACAGGACGGCGGCGGCGTAGTACTCGTTGGCGTTCCCGTCCAGCGCCCAGGCGTACAGGACGAAGGCGGCGGCGAGCACGGTCCACATCGCGGGCCGCGACCAGCGCGGGTCGCCGTCGGCCCCGGTGAGCACGCGGACGCGGGCGGGCGCGGCGAGGGCGGTCATCGGGCGTTCCTGCGGCGCTCGGGGTTGAACACCCACACGCGCAGCAGCAGGAACCGCACGAGGGTGGCCGCCGCGTTGGCCGCGATGACCGCCACCAGCTCCACGCCGTGCGAGACGCCGTCGGGCAGCAGCGCGAGGCTCCCCGACGTCAGCGCCAGCCCCACCAGGAACGCGATCATGCCCTCGACCTGGTCGCGCAGCGCGCCGCCCGCGCCCCTGACGCCGAAGGTGAAGCGGCGGTTGGCGGCGGTGTTGGCCACGGCTGTGACGAGCAGCGCGACCGCGTTGGCGGCCTGGGCGGGGACGACCTGCCGCGACATCGTGAACAGCGCCAGGTAGGCCAGCGTGCTCACCACGCCCACGATCGCGAACCTGGGGAGCTGCCTGGCCATCCCCCTCGGCAGCTCGGCCCGCCGCACCTGGGCGGGCATCGGGATGCGCGCCGCGCCCGACAGGGTCTTGCGGGCCACCCTGGCCAGCCCGCGCAGGTCGTCGAGGGCGGTACGCAGGATGTCCACGCGACTGTCGGGGTCGTCCACCCAGTCGACCGGCACCTCGTGGATGCGCAGGCCGTGCCGCTCGGCCAGCAGCAGCAGCTCGGTGTCGAAGAACCACTGCTCGTCCTCGACGGCGGGCAGCAGCGCCTGCGCGATCTCCGTACGCACGGCCTTGAACCCGCACTGCGCGTCGGAGAACCCGGCGCCCATCACCGAGCGCAGCAGCAGGTTGTACGAGCGCGAGATGAACTCCCGCTTGGGCCCGCGCTCCACCCGCGACGCCCTGGCCAGGCGGGTGCCGATGGCCAGGTCGCTGTGCCCGGACAGCAGGGGCGCGACCAGCGGCAGGAAGGCGTCCAGGTCGGTGGACAGGTCGACGTCCATGTAGCTGACGACGTCGGCCTCGCTCTCGGACCAGACCCGGCGCAGCGCCCGGCCGCGGCCCTTCTCGTCGAGGTGCACGGCTCGTACCCGGGGCAGCTCACGGGCCAGTTCGGTGGCCAGCCCCCACGTGTCGTCGGTGCTGGCGTTGTCGGCGATGGTGATGCGGAAGCCGTACGGGAACGTCGTGGCGAGGTAGGCGTGCAGGCGGGCGATGCTCTCCCGCAGCGCCCGCTGCTCGTTGTGGACCGGGACGACCACCTCGACCAGGCGCGTCCCTACTGCTGTTGTCTCCATGCAGCCAGCTCACGGTTTAGGTCTTTAAGAGGACTTATCCGATTCTGAGTGACGGATGAGACTTCCGGGAAGGTCGATTGTCGCGATCGCTCCGCCACCCGGCGCGTTCGACAGGCCCACCTTGCCGCCGGTCTCGGACACGGCCTGCGCCACGATCGCCAGGCCCAGCCCGGATCCGGGCAGGCCACGGGCCGACGGCGAGCGCCAGAAGCGTTCGAAGACGTGCGGCAGCTCCTCCTCGGGGATGCCGGGGCCGTGGTCGCGCACGGTCAGCCGGCCGTCCTTGAGCGAGACCTCGACCTGGCCCTCGGGGCTGAACTTGCGGGCGTTGTCGATGAGGTTGAGCACGGCGCGTTCCAGCGAGGTGGCGCTGCCGACGACGTACCAGGGGCTCAGCTCGGTGATCACGTCGGCGCCGCGCAGGCGGACGCGTTCGGCGGCGGCCGTGACGATCTCGTGCAGGGCCAGCTCGACGTGCGGCTCGTGGTCGGTGTCGCCGCGGGCGAGCTGCAACAGGTCCCCGACCAGCGTGGACAGCTCGGCGAACTGGGCCTTGACGTTGACCAGCAGGCGTTCCTTGGCGCCCGGGTCGAGCTGCCGGCCGGTCTGCTCGCTGCGCAGCAGCAGGTCGATGTTGGTGCGCAGGGTGGTGAGCGGGGTGCGCAGCTCGTGGCCGGCGTCGGCGACGAGCTGCTGCTGGCGTTCGCGGGAGCCGGCCAGGGCCGCGGTCATGGCGTTGAAGGAGGAGCTGAGCCGGGCGATCTCGTCCTTGCCCTGGACGGGGATGCGGGTGTTGAGGTCCTCGGTCTCGGCGATGTGCTCGGCCGCCTTGGTCAGCCGGGCCACGGGACGCAGCGCGGCGCGCGCGATGAGCAGCCCGGCCGAGGCCGCCAGCAGGACGCCGAACAGCGCCACGGCGCCCAGCAGCAGCGCCACCACCTTCAGCGTGTTGCGCAGCTCGCGCAGGGGGGCGGCGTCCATCACCGCCACGCCGGGCGCGAGCTGCTCGGTGAGGACGCGCATCTCGGTGCCGTCGGCGGTGACGCCGTTGTGGAAGTGCTTGGGCTCGGGCCACTCGCCCTTGGCCACCGCCAGGTCCTCGGGCGTGACCACCAGCGCGGGCCCCACGTAGCAGGGCGGGGTTCCGTCACTGAAGATGAGCTGGGTGGAGTGCGCCGGGCCGTAGTGGTCCTTCGGCGCGGGGGTGGGGCGGCAGGACTTCCTGACCCAGTCGAGGTCGTCGCGAGGGTCCTTGCCGGGCTGGCGGCCGAGCTGCCGGTCGGCCTGCTCGTACAGCTGGTGCCGGACGATCATGAAGCAGGCGCCCGCGCTGATCGCGACCGCCAGCGCCACGGCGAACGTGATGAGCAGCGTCAGCCGGGCGCGCAGGCTGTTCCTGATCACGGCGCGGCCCGCAGGACGTACCCCACCCCGCGGACCGTGTGGATCACGCGGGGCTCGCCGCCGGCCTCGGTCTTGCGGCGCAGGTACATCACGTACACGTCGAGGGAGTTGGACGTCGGCTCGAAGTCGAAGCCCCACACCTCGTTGAGTATCTGGTCGCGGGTCAGGACCTGGCGGGGATGGGCCAGGAACAGCTCCATCAGCAGGTACTCGGTCCTGGTCAGGTCGAGCCCGCGCGCCCCGCGGGTGACCTCCCTGGTCGCGGGGTCCATGCGCAGGTCGCCGTAGGTGAGCGCGCCGCCGTCGGCGGCTCCCGTGCTGAGCGCGCCGCGGCGCAGCAGCGCGCGCACCCGCGCCAGCAGCTCGTCCAGCTCGAACGGCTTGACCAGGTAGTCGTCGGCCCCCGCGTCGAGCCCGGACACCCGGTCGCCGACGGCGTCGCGGGCGGTGAGCATGAGGACGGGGATGTGGTTGCCCTGAGCCCGCAGCCGCCGGCAGGCGGTGAGCCCGTCGAGCCGCGGCATCATCACGTCGAGCAGCACCGCGTCGTACGGCTCCCCCGTCAGCGCGTCCAGCGCCGCCTGGCCGTCGTTGGCGGTGCCGACCCGGTAGCCCTCGAACTCAAGGCTCGACTGAAGCGCCTCGCGCAACGCGGGCTCGTCGTCCACCACCAGCAACCGTGCGGGCTCACTCATGTCTCACAAGATATGAGCCCACTATGAGAACACGATGAACGGGTTGATCGATGTTCCCTGAGGATCACCACGCCACCGGCAGGGCCTTGAGGCCGAAGATGACGCCCTCGTACTTGGCGGGCACGTCCTCGTCGGCGACCGTGACCCGCAGGTCCGGTACGCGTTCGAAGAGCGTGCGCAGGGCGATCTCCAGCTCGGCCCTGGCCAGGTTCTGGCCGAGGCACTGGTGGACGCCGTACCCGAAGGCGACGTGGTGGCGGGCGCCGCGGGCGACGTCGAACTCGTCCGGGCGCTCGAACACCCGCTCGTCCCAGTTGGCCGAGGCGCCGAGCACGAAGATGCCCTCGCCCTCCCTGACCTCCTGGCCGCCGATCTCCTGGTCGCGTACGGAGACCCGGTCGAAGGCCACCCAGTCGACGATCGAGTGGTAGCGCAGCAGCTCCTCCACGGCCATCGGCCAGCCCGCGGGGTCCGCGCGCAGGGCGGCGAGCTGGGCGGGGTGGCGCAGCAGCGTGAGCACGCCGAGCGGGATCATGTTGGCCGTGGTCTCGTGGCCGGCGACGAGCAGCAGGAAGATCACGCCGACGAGTTCCCGGTGGGTGAGCTGCCCGCCGTCGATCAGCCGTCCGAGCAGGTCGTCCTGGGGGTCGCGTTCGGCGGCGGTGACCAGGTCGTCGAGGAAGGTCCTGATCTCCGTCATCGCGGTGTAGGCCGCCGCCGGGTCCTCGGTGGCCGAGACGATCGTACGGGTGCGCGACTGGAAGAACTCGCGCTCGGCGTACGGGACGCCGAGCAGCCGGCAGATCACCAGGGACGGCAGCGCCAGCCCGAAGTCCTCGACCAGCTCCGCCTCCCGGCCCTTGGCCAGCATCTCGTCGATGAGTTCGTCCACCAGCCGCTGGATGGACGGGCGCAGCTCCTTGACCCGCCGGACGGTGAACTCGGGGATGAGCAGCTTGCGGAAGCGGGTGTGCTCGGGCGGGTCGAGGTCGATGAAGTGCCCGACCGCGGACTCCTGGAGCGCCGCCGTCTGCTCCGGCGTGGGCGGCTCGGGGGTGAGCAGGGTGTTGGGGTGGCCGGGCGTGGCGGGGTTGGTGCTGATGCCCTCGCCCGAGAGCACCCGCTGGGCCTCGGCGTGCCTGGTGACGAGCCACACCTCGCCGCCGGGGAGCGCGGCCCGGACGAGCGGGGCCTGCTCGCGCAGGCGGGCGTACTCAGGGGGCGGGGCGAACGGGCACGTACGCTGGACAGGGAAGTGCTGAGCCATAGTCTGCTCCCTACAAGCCGATCCGCATTGCTTACTTACGCGAAAGTAAGCAATGCGAGGGCCGGTCGTCAAGGGATGGGAGCACGATGGCAGGGCGGCGGACGGACACCCGCGAGCGGATCCAGCGGGTGGCGCTGGAGTTGTTCGCCGAGCGCGGATACGACAAGACGACCCTCCAGGAGGTCGCCGAACGGCTGGAGATCACCAGGCCCGCGCTGTACTACCACTTCCGTACCAAGGAGGCGATCCTCTCCAGCGTCGTCGACCGTCTCGTGGTCTCGATCGACGAGCTGGTGGAGTGGGCCCGCGAGCAGCCCCGGACGCTGGAGGCCCGGCAGGAGATCCTGCGGCGCATCTCCGGCCTGCTGGAGGACAAGTGGCGGCCCCTGTTCAGGTTCGCCCAGGTGAACCAGGGGGTGGTGCAGGAGCTGCCGGACGGGTCGCGGATGCAGGAGGGCGTCATCTCCATGTTGTCGGTGCTGAGCGCGCCGGAGGACGACCCCGTTCAGCAGTTCGAGGCCAGGCTCGCGGTGTTCGCGGTGATCCTGGGCAGCGTTCCCTTCCTGTTCGACATGCGGTTGCCCGACGCCGACCGCGCGGCGGTGGCGCTCAAGGTGGCCACCAAGCTGATCTCCCAGTGAGCCGCGGCACGGCCTGACGGGCGGTTCACGGGCGGTTCGGGCGGTTCGGGCGGTTCACGGGCGCAGCAGGGCCATCGCCGCGTTGTGGCCGCCGATCCCGCTCACGCCGCCGCCCCTTCGGGCCGCGGCGCCGCACAGCAGGATGCGCTCGTGCCCGGTCTCGACGCCCCAGCCCCCTTCCTGCGCGTACGGCCAGCTCAGGTCCTCGTGGAAGATGTGGCCGCCCGGCAGGCCGGCGTCCCGTTCCAGGTCGACGGGGGTCTTGGCCTCGACGCACGGGGTTCCGTCGGGGGCGCGGAGCAGGCAGTCCTCGATGGGCTCGGCAAGGACGGAGTTCATGGAGGCGAACGTGGCGCGAAGCGCATCTTCGCCCGCCTTTTCCGGATTTTTCCGGAAAAGGCGGGCGGGCATGTGGAGGCCGAACAACGTCATCGTCTCGGCCTTCCCCCTGAGCTCCGGGCCGAGGATGGACGGATCGGTCAGGGAATGGCAGTAGACCTCCGCGGGCGGCAGCTCCGGGATCTCCCCCCGCGCCGCCTGCTCGTACGCCCTGGCGAGCTGGTCGTGTCCCTCGTTGATGTGGAACGTGCCGCTGAATGCGGCCCTGGGGTCGGCCGACGGGTCCTTGAGCCGGGGCAGCCGGGCGAGCACCATGTTGACCTTGAGCTGCGCCCCCTCGGGCGCGGACGCGGCCCCGCCGAGCCCCTGGTCCACCACCGGGTCCAGCCCTTGGTCCAGCACCCGGTCCAGCACCGCCGGGGGCAGGTTGACCAGCACGTGGCGGCCGTTCACGGTGTGCTCGCCGTCCTCGGCGACGTAGGTGACCTCGCCCGACGGTGAGATGCCGACGATCTCGGCGCCGGTCCTGATCTCGGCCCCCGCCCGCCTGGCCGCCCGCTCCAGCGCGCCGGAGACCGCGCCCATGCCGCCCACCGGGACGTTCCACTCGCCCGTGCCGTCGCCGATCACGTGGTAGAGGAAACATCTGTTGGCCAGCAGGTCGGCGGCCGGGTCGGCGAACGTGCCGATCAGCGCGTCGGTGAGCACGACGCCGCGCACGGTGTCGTCGGCGAACCGCTCCTCCACGGTCTGGCCGACGGGCCGCTGGAACAGGTCGCGCCAGGCCCGCGGGCCGACCAGGCGTTCGATCTCGGCGGGGGTGCGCAGCGGTTCGAGCAGCGTGGGGGCGAGGACGCGGGCGACGTCCGCCGTCATGGCGTAGAAGTCGCGCCAGGCCCGGTGGTCGTGCTCGCCGCCGGTGACGGCGCGGAAGGAGGCCGCGGTACGGGTCTCGTCCTCGTTGTCGACGAGCAGGCCGGTGTCGCCCTTGGGGGTGTAGGAGGCGTACCGGCGGCGGCGCAGGTCGAGGTCGAGACCGAGGTCCCGGACGATCCGCGCGGGCAGCAGGCTGACCAGGTAGGAGTAGCGGGACAGGCGTACGTCCACGCCGGGGAAGGCCCGCGTGGAGATCGCCAGCCCGCCGACGTGGCCGAGGCGTTCCAGCACCAGGACCCGGCGGCCCGCTCCGGCGAGGTAGGCGGCCGCGACCAGCCCGTTGTGCCCGCCACCTGCCACGACGACGTCATACGCACCCATCCCCGCACCTTACGACCCGACCCGTGCCATTCGTCAACGGTCCACCCGAAGGCGGGCACGAGTGACGGCCCGGGGAGGGCGCCGGTGACCGCCCGGGGGCGGGGGGCCGTGACGGCCCGCTGCGGTGGGTTTCGCGAGCCCGGCCGGAGGGGTTGCACCGCCCGGCCGGGCCGGTGACGGGTCAGCCTCGCCTGTTCACCCAGATGCGCTTGACCGGCCACGGCATGAGCCGCACCGAGGAGACCCCGCCGACGGTCGTCCAGCCGCCGGTCAGGAGGATGGGGTTGGCGAGCGGGTGCGACTGCTCCACCCCGACGCTGTGCTCGCCGGTGCCGGAGGTGCATGTGCTGTAGGCGTAGTCACCGCTGATCCAGGCGGTGCAGCCGGTGGGCGCGGCCAGGGCGGGCGACGGCGCGAGGCCCGCGGCGGCCAGGCACAACACCGCCGATCCGGCGACGGCGGCGAGATGACGACGAAGGCTCATACGGAGTCTCCTGTGGTTCGGGGGGTGAACGCAGGCTTACTTTTAGGAAACTTTCCTAAGGGAAAGCTAGATCGTGCTCCCGGCAGCGTCAACAGCCGCTTTCACGGACGTTCTCCGGCCCGTCGCGGACGTCCTCACGGGCGGCTGGCGATGGCGAGGAGGGTCGCCGCCGGGGCGGTGAGCGACCGGCCGCGCCGCCAGACCGCGCGCAGGTTCCTGACCAGGTTGAGCCCGGCGAGGGGCACCTCGACCAGGCGTCCGGTCGCGATGTCGGCCTCGACCGCGTAGCCGCTGAGCACCGCGGGCGCGGCGCCGGCCTGCGCCGCGCCCTTGACCGCCGAGTTCGACCCCAGCTCCAGGCGCGGGCTGGCCCGGTGGAGCCGCTTGAAGGCCACGTCCAGGGTCTCGCGGGTGCCGGAGCCCGGCTCGCGGACCACGAGCGGCGTGGCGGCCAGCTCGGCGCCCCTGAGGGCCGTACGGCGGCGGGCCCACGGATGGCCGGGGGCCACCACGACGACCAGCCTGTCGGTGCCCACGACGCGGCTGTCCAGCCCCTCGGGCACGCTCGGCCCCTCGACGAACCCCAGCTCCACCTCCTCGGCCAGCACCCTGGCCGCGACGTCGGTGGAGTTGACCACGTCCAGCCCGACCTGGACCTCGGGCTCCCGGTTCTGCAGCTCGCCGAGCCAGCGCGGCACCAGGTACTCGGCCACCGTCATGCTGGCGGCCACCCGCAGATGGGCCGCCTCGCTGTGGCGTACGGCCTCGACGGCCCGCATCAGCTCCTCGGCCGCGGCCAGCACCTGGGCGGCCCAGTCGGCCACCATCCTGCCCTCGGCGGTGAGCGTGGACCCGCGCGGCGTGCGTTCCAGCAGGGGTACGCCGAGGCGGCGTTCCAGCAGGGCCACCCGCTTGCTGGCCGACGGCTGGGCCATGCCCGCCGCCTTCGCCGCCTGGCCCAGGCTGCCCAGCTCGCCCACGTCCACCAGCAGCTTCAGCGAGTCGAGGTCCGGCAGCGCACTCATAGCCACAGGCTATGGCCTCCCAGGCAACGCGTGTCTACCGACCGGTACGAAAGCCACGAAAACTGGCATCATGCCTCTCCCCGACCAACGACTCTCGCCCTCCGTCCCCGTACCCGTCCCAGGTGAACCGCCCGTCCGGCAGGCGTCGGTGTGGCCCGGGATCGGGCTCGCGGCCGTCGCGGTGGTGGTCGCCATGGTGGTGAACCGGTTCGTACCGGCGTTCAGCCCGGCGGTGATCGCGGTCCTGTCGGGCGCGGTCCTGGCCAACCTGGTCGCGGTCGCCGCGTCGTCGTCCGGGCCGGCGGGCGCGGACAACACGGGCGCGGGCCGGGCGGGCGTGGTCTGGGAGCGGTTCAGGCCCGGGCTCGCGTTCGTCTCCAGGCGGGTGCTGCGGGTGGCGATCGCCCTGCTCGGGTTGCAGATCGCGATGCCGCAGGTGCTCGCGCTCGGCTGGCAGACGCTGGTGATCGTGGTGGCGGCGACCGGGGTCACGTTCGCGGTGACGCCGCTGATCGGCCGCCGCCTGGGCCTGTCGCCCGGTACGTCGCTGCTGGTGGCGACCGGCGTGTCCATCTGCGGGGCGGCGGCGGTCGCGGCCATGCGCGAGAGCGCCGACGGCACCGACGACGACGACGCGGCCGCCGCGCTGAGTGTGGTCGTCCTCTACGGCAGCGCCGCCATCGTGGCCGTACCGGCGCTGGCGGGGCTGCTCGGGTTGTCACCGGCCCAGCTCGGGGTCTGGACCGGGGCCGCCGTGCACGAGGTCGCCCAGGTGGCCGCGATCGGCGCCGCGTCGGGCGTCCTGGCCGCGGCCGTGACGGTCAAGCTGGCCCGCGTCATCCTCCTGGCCCCGCTCGTCGCCCTGACCGCCGTCCGCGCCCGCCGCCCGGACACGGCCCCGCAAACCCGGCGGGAAGGGCGCAGGCCGCCGGTCATGCCGCTGTTCGTGGCCGCGTTCCTGGTGATGGTGGCGGTACGCAGCACCGGCTGGGTCCCCGAGCCGGTCACCGAGGCCGTCCCACAGGTCACCAACGTGCTCATGGCCGCCGCGCTGTTCGGCCTGGGCACCGGGATCGACGTACGGAAGCTGATCAAGGGCGGCCGGGCCGTGCTGCTCGGCGCGATCGCCACAGGGCTCATCGCCGCCGTCTCCCTCACGGGGGTCGCCGTCCTGCTGTGAGAGCCCTCTGAGTGGACGTCCTGGCCGGGCCCCCGTACGCTGCTCGGTTCGGAACAAATTCCGTCAGGCATGCCGTTCTCCCTGAACCGGCCAGGACCACTCAAGGAGCTTGAAACCCACCATGCGCAGCGTCACCGACTCCCTTCTCCAGCCGTCCGACGAAGTCGCCGAGGCCCTGGCCGGCGGCGCCCCCGTCGTGGCCCTGGAGTCCACGATCATCTCCCACGGCCTGCCGCAGCCGCGCAACCTTGAGGTGGCCCGCGAGCTTGAGGGAGTGGTCCGCGCGGCGGGCGCCGTCCCGGCGACGATCGCCGTCCTGGACGGCGTGGCCAGGATCGGGCTGAACGAGGTGGAGCTGGAGCGCATCGCCACCGAGTCCGGGCTGCGCAAGCTGGGCCAGCGTGACCTGCCGGTGGCCGCGGCGATGAAGGCGAGCGGGGCGACGACCGTGTCGGCCACGTCGTTCCTGGCCGCCCGCGCCGGCATCCGCGTCTTCGCGACCGGCGGTCTCGGCGGCGTCCACCGCGGCTGGACCGAGGACCAGGACGAGTCGGCCGACCTCGACACGCTCGCCCGTACCCGCATCACGGTCGTCTGCGCGGGCGTGAAGTCGATCCTCGACGTGCCCGCCACGCTCCAGCGGCTGGAGACGCGCGGCGTGACCGTGGCCGGCTACCGTACCGACACCTTCCCCGGCTTCTACCTGAACTCCTCCGGCCTGCCGATCGAGTGGCGCATCGAGACGCCCGAGGACGCCGCCGCCGTGATGCGCGGCCAGGACGCGCTGGCCGGCGGCCCGGAGACCGCGCTCATCGTCGCCAACCCCGTGCCCGAGGACCAGCAGCTCGACCCGGCGCTGCACGACCGCGTGCTGGCCGAGGCGCTGGCCGCCGCCGAGCGCGAGGGCGTCAAGGGGCAGGCGATCACCCCGTTCCTGCTCAGCTACCTCGTCAAGGGCACCGGCGGCGCCTCCCTGGAGGCCAACCTGGCCGCCGTACGCGGCAACACCGCCCTGGCCGCCCGGATCGCCGTGGCCTGGTCGCGGGCGTGAGCGAGTCGGGCCTCCTGGTCATCGGTGACGTGGTCACCGATGTGGTGGCGCTGCACGGCTCGCCGGTCATGGCGGGCACCGACACGGCCGCGGAGATCGTGTTGCGGCCCGGCGGCTCCGGCGCGAACACCGCGGCCTGGGCGGCCCACCTGGGGGCCGACTCGCGGCTGCTGGCCAAGCTCGGCTACGACAGCAGCGAGTGGCACACGACGGAACTGGTCAAGACCGGCGTCCGGCCGCACGTGGCCGTGGACCCGGAGCATCCCACGGCGGTCGTCATCGCCATGGTGGACAAGACCGGCGAGCGTTCCATGCTCACCAACCGCGGCGCGGGCGGCCTGATCTCCGACGCCGACTGGGACCCGGCGCTGCTCGGCGGCGTCGGGCGGCTGCACCTGTCGGGCTACACGCTGTTCGCGCCGCCCGGTCTGCGCCTGGTCAGGGCCGCCGTCCGGGACGCCGTCGCCGCCGGGGTGCCGATCAGCGTCGACCCGGCCTCGACGGGCCCGCTCCGGGACTTCGGCGTCGAACGTTTCATGGCCGAGACCGCCGCGGCCGATCTGATCATCCCGAACTTGGACGAGGCCCTGGTCCTCACCGGCGCCACGACGCCGGAACAGGCCGCGGTCCTGCTGAGTGAGACGTACGGCACAGCCGTGGTCAAGCTGGGCGCCGAGGGCGCGATGGTGGCGGTGGACGGCGTGGTCACGGCGACGTGCGCGGGGATGTCCGCCGAGGTGGTGGACTCCACGGGCGCGGGTGACGCCTTCGCCGCCGGGTATCTCGCGGCCACCCTTCAGGGGGCGGCCGCCCGGCTCGCGCTGGAGGCGGGATGCCGTGCCGGGGCGGAATGTGTGGCCCAGGTGGGCGGCCGTCCACGATACGGTTTGGATCTGAACCGTCTTTACCCTATTAACACTGATTGATAGCTTGCCGCGTAGGCTGCACCATTAGCCACATGCGTACCGGGTTGCCCACACGGCCCACTGGGGAGGATAAGGTCCGCCGATGGAAGTCGAGTCATCGATCTGCCTGAGCGACCTCGTCCCAGCTCTGCGCTGGAGCCGCCCACAACAGGTGGCCGAAGTGCTGGGTGATCCGCGGCTGCCGGCCGGGTGGTGGTCCTCGCTCGCGGTGTCGCGGGCGTTCGGCACGGCGGGGCTCGACTGGGTCTGCGAACGGCTCGCCCGGCTGATCTCCTCCCGCTGGGACCATCTGCCGCTGGTGGACCTGCTCCCGGCGCTCGCCGTCCATCAGGTCGATCCGGCGCTGCCCGGCTGGCCCGACGCCACCCGTACGGCGGTCGCGGGGCTCGGCGGCTGGCAGCGGCTGCGCCGCCTGTCCCCCGGCGACCTCGGCACCCCGTCGGCGACGCCCGAGGTCGTGGTCGGCTCGGTCCTGCGCGAGGTGCTCGGGCGCATCCCGGCGCAGCGGGAGGCCGTACCGGCCCAGCAGTCCGGCTCGCCGGACGTCACCCGGCCGCTCCAGCGCGGCGCGGGCGACCGCCAGACCGGCTCCTTCCCGGCCGTATCGGGTCCCCAGACCGGGTCCTTTCCGGCCGTACCAGGTCCCCAGACCGGCTCTTTCCCTGCCGTACCGACGGCCGAGGCCGGTTCGTACGCGGCCCAGCCCGGCAGCGGCCCCCAGCGGCGGCCCGGCGCCTTCACCCCGCACAGCGACGCCTTCCCGGCCCAGCCCGAGGGCGCCCCGCGCGCGCCCGGCGAGGGCGGCCTGCCGCAACGTCCGGCCGCCGCCCGCCCCGCGGCCCAGCAGCAGCCCGGCCCGTTCACCCCGCCGCCGGACAACGCCCCGCAGCGCCCCACGGCGCCGGAGGGCGCCCCCCAGCACCAGACCGGCGCCTTCGCCGCCCAGCCGTCCGACACCACCCAGCAGCGCCAGACCGGCTCGTTCCCCGCACAGCCCGACACCACCCAGCAGCGCCAGACCGGCTCGTTCCCGGCCCAGCCCGAGGGCGGGCCGCGGCAGACCGGCTCGTTCCCGGCGCAGGGGGGCGCGCGGCTCCCGCAGCGGCCCACCGCCGGGCGTCCGGATGCCGGCCCGCAGGCCGGCGGCGACGGCCCCCCGTACGCCGCCCCCGTCCCCGCCGCCGGGACGCCCGCGCCCGGCCAGGCCCCCACCGAGGCCGACCACGCGATGGTGCGCGTCGTGGACGGCCTGTTCCGCGGCCTGGACAAGCTGGAACTGGCCGTGGCCGTGCACCGGCTGTTCGCCGAGGACCCGGTCAGCCTCCGCACGCTCGCCCACAAACTGCTCGTGGACCGCGACGTGCTCTCCCAGGCCCAGCGCACCGCCGAGGAGCGCGTCCTGCACTGGTTGCGCTCGTCGGAGTCCGCGCCGGTGACCGGCCACATGTTCCGCCTGACCGAATGGCTCGGCGCGGCGGCCACCGAGGAGCAGCTGATCGGCGCCGACCCGGCCCACCCGGCGATGGTCCCGTCACTGCGCACGCCCCTGTGGCGGGTCCTGGTGACGCTCATGCCCGACCGCCGCCTCCAGGACGGCTGGCTGGTCGTCGGCGACATCCATGGCCTCCAGGGCCGTACGCGGCAGCTCCTGGCCGCCGCCCCGCCGGACACCGACGTCGTGGAGCTCCTCGGCGAACTGGGCATCCGCGCCCACTCCGCCAAGGCGTGGCTCGACGCCCTGCCCTCGGAGTCGGCCCCCGGCCCGATGGACGCCTCGCCGCAGCCCGCCCAGCCGCTCCCCCGCCGTACGCCGGGCGCCAACGGCCACCACCACCGGGGCGGCCAGCCCATCCCGTCGGCGAACGCCGGCTCGATCGACCCTTCGGCGGCCCTGGCCACCTTGTCGGCGCTGTCGGGCGGCCGGTCCGGCATGCTGCCCGGCGGCCTGGCCGGAACGCCGTCCACGCCGCCTCCGCCGCTGCCGAGCCCGTCGTCGGACCCGCGCCGCTGGCAGCGCATCGAGGTCACCCCGGAACACCTCAGGGGCGGCCCGGTGCCGGTGCCGGAGGGCTATGCGGCCCAGCTCGGCATGCGCCCGGGAACCCTGCTGTCGGTGACCGGCCCCGGCGACAACGCGATCGTCCTGGTCTGGCAGGGTCACCAGCCGGTCTTCGACTCCCTCCAGCCGGTGCTCATGCGCCTGAACGCCCGCCCCGGCGACCAGGTCTACGTCACGGTGGACGGTTACCGCCTGGAGGCCCAGCTCACCGGCTGAGGCCGGCGGCCTCCCAGGCGGTCACTCGTACAGGCCCAGCCGGTGGGCCGTCGCCGCCGCCTCGCCGCGCGTGGCGACGCCGAGCTTGGCCAGGATGTTGGAGACGTGCACGCTGACCGTCTTGACCGAGATGAACAGCACTTCGGCGATCTCCCGGTTGCTCCGCCCGTTCGTCACCTCGCGCAGCACCTCCAGCTCACGCGCCGTCAGCCCCATCGGCGGCCCCTCGGGTTCGTCGCCGCCGCCGATGCGGGCCCGCCGCCCGAACACGTCGAGCTGTTCGAGCAGCGGCGTGGCCCCCAGCTCCGCGGCCAGCTCCCGCGCCCGCGCGACCATCGAGGCCGTGCCCCGCCGGTCGCCCCCGGCCAGCGCCGCGTGCGCGGCCCCCACCAGGCACTGCGCCTCCGCGTACGGCTGCCGCAACGCCGCCCAGGCCGCCACCACCGACTCCCACGCCTCGCGCGAGGCCGCCCCGGCCCCCTTCTCCGGCCCCTTCTCCGGCCCGGCCAGCACCCCGAACGTCAGCCGCTGCGCCTCCTGGAGATCGCCGACGGCCCGCAACTCTTGCGCCGTCTCCCTCAGCCGCGTGAGGAGGGCCGCCGCGACCCCGGCGTACGGCGAGCCGCCCTCACCGAGCACCGCCCGGCAGAGCTGCGCGAACGTCACCAGCACCGGCCAGGAGTAACGCGAGGACGACAGCGGGGACTGCGCCTCCAGCCCGCGGGCGGCGGCGGCCAGCGCCTCACCCGGCTGCCCCTGCGCCCGCAGCAGCAGGACCTGCCTGACCAGGTGCGGCAGCACGGTCTGCTCCCGGTACGTGCCGCGCGCCAGCACGCTGCCCGACGACGACAGCAGCTTGTCGGCCCGGTCGAGCTGCCCCCGCGCGAGCGCGATGTCCATCGCGAACCCCTGGAGACTGGCCCGGTAGGGCGCCGGCGGCGCGAGGTCGAGGGCCTGCTCGACGACCTGGAGGGCTTCGTCCCAGCGGCCCAGCGAGACCAGCGGCTCGGTCAGGTTGATCGCCAGGAACGTGCCGGACGTGCGGGCCAGGCCGTAGTGACCGGCCTCCTGGACGCCCTCGCGGGCGACCTGCGCGGCCCGCTCGTGCCAGCCGGCGCCCTCCAGCGCGTCGGACTCGGAGATGGCGCAGCGCATGAGCGCGTTGTAGGCGCCCTGGGCGCGGGCCACGCGGCGCGCCTCGGCGAACTCCTTGAGCTGGGCCTCGACCTCGGAGAAGCTCCACCGCGCCCAGGCGAGGCTGATGCGCGCGTGCGCCTCGACGTTGGCGTCGCCGGTCTCGTGGCCGATCTCCATGGCGAGCTGGGCCGTCGCCAGCTTCTCCGGCCAGTCCTCGGGTCGGTGGAGCATGCGCGCCAGCGTCTCCAGGACCTGGCCGCGCAGCTTGCTCGGCGGGTCGGCGGGCACCAGCTCGGCCGCCTTGCGCAGGTCGTCGAGGTGGCCGGCGCGGCCCAGGTCGTAGCGGGTCAGGCCGCGCTGGCGCAGCAGGGTGGCCGCCCTGATCGGGTCGGCGTCGAGGTCGACCTCGGCGAGCGCGGCGCCGGCCAGGGCGAGGCTGCGTTCGTACTCGCCGGCCAGGTGGGCGACCGTGGCGGTCTGCCGGAGCACGTCGAGCCGGTCGCAGCCGATGCGCTCGGCGGCGTCGGGCACCTGGTCCCACAACTCCAGCACCCGCGAGAGCATCCTGAGCTGCTCGTCGTAGGCGGTGGACTTGCGGGCCGCGGCGGCCGCGTGCCAGGCGCTGACCAGCGCCCAGGTGGAGTCGTGGGCGGCGTGCCAGTGGTGGGCCAGCTCGATCGCGCCGCGCGGGGCGGGCAGGATCGACAGGTCGCGTTCGAGGGCCTCGGCGTAGCGGGTGTGGAGCCTGGTGTGCTCGCCGGGCAGCAGGTCGTCGTGCAGGGCCTCGCGGATGAGCGCGTGCCGGAAGCCGTAGCCCTCGCCGTCGACCACCAGCACGTTGCCCGCCACGGCGGGCCGCAGCGCCCGCGACAGCGCGTTGTCGTCGAGCCCGGCCACGGCGGTGAGCAGGTCGTGCTCGATGCGCTGGCCGCCCGCGCTGGCCACGCGCAGCAGCTCCTGGGTCTCGTCGGGCAGCCGCTCGACGCTGGCCAGCAGCAGGTCGCGCAGCGACTCGGGCAGCACGTCGCCGCCCTCGGCCTCGCTGAGCAGGGCCTCGACGAACAGCGGGTTGCCCTCGCTGCGGGCGTAGATCAGGTCCATCGCGGCGGGGGACGGCTCGCGTTCCAGGATGCTGGCCGCCTGCGCCACGGCCTCCCTGCGGGTGAGCCGGCGCAGCTCGACGCGGCTCACCCACTCGATGCGGCCCAGCTCGGCCAGCATCGGCCGCAGCGGGTGGGTGCGGTGGAGCTCGTCGGTACGGTACGTGACCACGATCAGCAGCCGGGCCGCCGTGCGCTGGTAGCGGACGAGGAAGGACAGCAGGTCACGGGTGGAGCGGTCGGCCCAGTGGGCGTCCTCCACCACCAGCAGCACCGGGCGTTCCTCGGCCAGCCGTTCCAGCAGTCCGAGCACCTGCTCGAACAGCCGGGCCCGCGCCTCGGCGCCGTCCTTGTCCGGCTCGCCGAACTCGGGCAGCAGCCGGGCCAGCCCGCGCGTCGTGCCGCCGGGCACCAGCGCCGCCACGCCGTCGCGCCCGAGCTCGCGTACGAGCCCGCGCAGCACGGCCGTGAACGGCGCGAACGGCAGGCCCTCGGTGCCCAGCTCCAGGCAGCCGCCGACGAGCACCCGCGCGTCGCCCGCCCGGTCGACGAACTCGTTGAGCAGGCGGGTCTTGCCGACGCCGGCCTCGCCGCCGACGAGCACGGTGGACGAGGCGCCCGCGCGCGCCCTGGTCAAGGCGTCTCCCAGGGCGTGCAGCTCGCGGGCACGCCCGACGAACAGCGGGCTGACGGCGTGGATGCTCACGCCCCAAGGATGCCATCAGACACCGACAAATCGGACCGCCACCCCCGGCAGTCGTCTGTCAGCGCAAAACCTTGCCGCCCGTCAGCGCGGAACCGTGTCGTGCGTCAGCGCAGAACCTTGCGGAAGAAGGTGGCCGACGCCTCGTAGCCGAGGGCGTGGTAGAACTCCGGGGCCCGCCGCGTGGCCATCGCCACGTAGCCCGCCCGCCGCGTACGGGCCCACGCCTCGAACTCCTCCAGCAGCCGGCGCCCGATGCCCTGACGGCGCGAGCCCGACTGGACCATCGCCTCCTCGACCCAGGCGACCGGCCCGTTGGCGAACAGCGTCAGGTGCACGAACCCCAGCAGGTATCCGTGGACCCGGCCGCCCACGACGGCCGTGAGCAGCAGGGCGTCCTTGTTGCGCAGGAGTTGCGGGAGCGCGGCGTCGAAGGCCTCACGCTCCGGCCTGAACGTCAGCCCGAACTCGCGCGCCAACGCGAACACCGCGTCCGCGTCCGCCTCCTCCGCCCTCCTGATGACAAGATCGTCCGCCGTCATGAGGTACGACACTAGAACCTCTGTGCCCTTTCGTCCATCGTGTCGCAGGTGTGTCCCGCGGCGTCCGGTATCGGTCAGAGGTCGCCGAGGCCGAGCTGGCGGGCGATGAGCATACGCTGCACCTCGCTGGTGCCCTCCCCGATCTCCAGGATCTTGGCGTCGCGGTAGAAGCGGCCGACCGGGAACTCGTTCATGAACCCGTACCCGCCGAACACCTGCGTGGCGTCGCGCGAGTTGTCCATGGCCGCGTTCGAGGACACCAGCTTGGCGATCGCCGCCTCCTTCTTGAACGGCACCCCGGCCAGCATCTTCTCGGCCGCGTGGTAGTAGGCCAGGCGGGCGGTGTGGGCGCGCACCTCCATGTCGGCGATCTTGAACTGGATCGCCTGGTAGTGGCCGATCGGGTGGCCGAACGCCTTGCGGTCCCTGACGTACTTGAGGCATTCGTCCACACAGCCCTGGGCCAGGCCCACGCTGAGCCCGGCGATGGCGATGCGGCCCTCGTCGAGGGTCTGCAGGAACTGCGCGTAGCCGCGGCCGCGCTCGCCGAGCAGGTTCGCGGCGGGCACCCGGCAGTCGGTGAAGGACAGCTCGCGGGTGTCGGAGGCGTTCCAGCCGACCTTGGAGTACTTCTTGGAGACGGTGAACCCCGGCGTGCCGCTCGGCACGAGGATCGTGGAGATCTCCCGCTCGCCGGTGAGCGCGGCCACGCCGATCACGCCGGTGATGTCGGTGCCGGAGTTCGTGATGAACGCCTTCGTCCCGTTGATCACCCATTCACCGCCGTCGAGCACGGCGGTCGTACGCATGCCGCCGGGCACGTCGGAGCCACCGCCCGGCTCGGTCAGCCCGAACGCGCCCAGCATCTCGCCCGAGGCCAGCCGGGGCAGCCACTCGCGGCGCTGCTCGTCGGTGCCGAACCGGTAGATCGGCATCGCGCCCAGCGACACCGCGGCCTCCAAGGTGATGGCGACGCTGGAGTCGACCCGGGCCAGCTCCTCCAGCGCCAGGCACAACGCGAAGTAGTCGCCGCCCATGCCGCCGTACTCCTCCGGGAACGGCAGGCCGAACAGTCCCATCTCAGCCATCTTGCGCACGATGTCGTACGGGAACTCCTCGCGCTCGTAGAAGTCGCCGATCACAGGCGCCACCACGTCACGGGCGAACGCCTCTACGGTCTTGCGCAGCTCTTGGTATTCGTCGTTCAACATGATCAGCCTTTCGCGAGGGCCTGGACGACGCGCGAGGGGCTGGGCCGGCCCAGCCGCTCGGCCAGCCAGGTGCTGGTGGACACGAGTTTGTCCAGGTCGAGCCCGGTCTCGATGCCGAGCCCGCGCAACATCCACACGAGGTCCTCGGTGGCCAGGTTGCCGGTGGCGGACTCGGCGTAGGGGCAGCCGCCGATGCCGCCCGTGGAGGCGTCCACGGTGGTCACGCCCGCCTTCAGGGCGGCGAGCGTGTTGCCGAGCGCCTGCCCGTAGGTGTCGTGGAAGTGCACGGCGAGCCGGTCGGGGCCACCGAACGCGCCGATCAGCGCGGTGACGTGGCCCGGCGTGCCGACGCCGATCGTGTCGCCGAGCGACAGCTGGTAGCAGCCGAGCCCGAGCAGCCGCTCGCCGACCGCGACGACCTGCTCGATCGGCGTGGGCCCCTCCCAGGGGTCGCCGAAGCACATCGACACGTACGCGCGCACGTCGAGGCCGTGCTCCAGGGCCCTCGCCACGACCGGCTCGAACATGTCGAACTGGCTCTCCAGCGTGCGGTTGAGGTTCTTGGCGGCGAAGGTCTCGGTGGCGCTGGCGAAGATCGCGATCTCGGTCACGCCCAGCTCCAGCGCCCGGTCCAGGCCGCGTTCGTTGGGCACCAGCACCGGGTAGCGCACGCCGGGCCTGCGGTCGAGGCGGCCGAGCAGCTCAGCGGCGTCGGCGAGCTGCGGCACCCACTTGGGGTGCACGAAGCTGGTCGCCTCGACGACCGTGTGCCCGGCGTCGGCCAGCCGGTCGACGAACTCGGCCTTCACCTCCACGGGCACGATCGCCGACTCGTTCTGCAGGCCGTCGCGCGGGCCCACCTCGTAGACGGTGACCCGCTCGGGAAGCCCTTCCATGCGGTACGCCATCACGCCTCCTCACCGGTGACCACGGCCAGCACGGCGTCCATGTCGACCGGCCTGCCCGGCTGAACGGGCAGCTCGGCGACCACGCCGTCGCGCGGGGCGGTGACCGTGTGCTCCATCTTCATGGCCTCGACGACGACCAGCGGCTGCCCCTCGCTCACCCGGTCGCCCGTCTGGACCTTGACCAGCAGGACGGTGCCGGGCATGGGGCTCCTGACCACGCCGTCGCCCGCCGCCGCGGCGCCGGGCCGGTCGCCCGGGTCGCCGATGAGGTGGCGGGTGAACGCCCAGGACTCGCCGTCCCTGCCGAGCCAGAGCGTGTCGCCGTGGCGGGCGGTCAGGTAGCGCGTGGTCCGGCCGCCGATCGTGACCGCCAGCTCGCCGCCGCCGGTCGTGACGCGCGCGGGGACCGCCTCGCCGTCCAGCAGGACCTCGGCCGAACGGTCCGGCAGGCCGCGTACGGGCACCGCGTGCACTCCGTCGCGCGACTCCAGCCGCCAGGTCGTCCAGGCGCGCTCGCCGATCCGCCAGCCGTCGGTGACCTGCCAGGGGTCGGGGCCCTGAGGCAGCGTGTGGAAGGCCAGCGCCGCCGCGGCCGCCACCTCGCCCGGCACGCCGGCCCGGGGCAGCAGCTCGGGCAGCGCCCGTTCGACCAGGCCGGTGTCCAGCTCGCCCGCCTCGACCGCCGGATGACGGACGAGCGCGCGCAGGAACGGCACGTTGGTGACCACGCCCAGGACCGCCGTACGGGCCAGCGCCCGGTCGAGCGACCTGAGCGCCGAGGCGCGGTCCGGCGCCCAGGCGATCACCTTGGAGAGCATGGGGTCGTAGTCGCTGCCGACGGTCCCGCCCTCGGCCAGGCCGGAGTCCACCCGGACGCGGCCGGGCCCGTCGCCGCCGGCCGGCTCGCGCAGGGCCAGCACACGTCCGCCGCTGGGCAGGAAGCCGCGCGCCGGGTCCTCGGCGTAGACGCGGGCCTCGACGGCGTGGCCGTCCAGCCGCACGTCCTCCTGGGCGAACGGCAGCGGCTCGCCGGCCGCGACCCGGAGCTGCAGCTCCACCAGGTCGAGGCCGGTGACCAGCTCGGTGACCGGGTGCTCGACCTGGAGGCGGGTGTTCATCTCCATGAAGTGGTAGGCGCCGGTGGTGCCGTCGACGATGAACTCGACCGTGCCCGCGCCGACGTACCCGACCGCGCGGGCGGCCTCGACGGCGGCGGTTCCCATGCTCGCGCGCGTCTCGGGCGTCACGAAGGGCGACGGCGCCTCCTCGATGATCTTCTGGTGCCTGCGTTGCAGGCTGCACTCGCGCTCGCCCAGGTGCACGACGTTGCCGTGGGTGTCGGCCAGCACCTGGATCTCGATGTGCCGGGGGTTCTCGACGTAGCGCTCGATGAGCAGGGTGCCGTCGCCGAACGCCGCCCGCGCCGTACGGCGGGCCGACTCCAGCGCGTCGGGCAGCTCGGCGGCCGAGCGCACCAGCACCATGCCCTTGCCGCCGCCACCCGCCGACGGCTTGATCAGCGCCGGGAAGTCGGCCCATTCGGTCAGGGCGTCGCCGGGCTCGGCCCCGCCGGGGACGACGGGCACGCCGGCCGCCGACACGGTGGCCTTGGCGCGGATCTTGTCGCCCATGGCGTCGATGGCCTCGGGGGACGGGCCGACGAAGGCGAGCCCGGCCTCGGCGCAGCGCCGCGCGAAGCCGGCGTTCTCGGCCAGGAAGCCGTAGCCCGGGTGGACGGCCTGCGCGCCGGAGGCCAGCGCCGCCGCCACAATCGCCTCGATATCCAGATATTTCGAGACTTCGAGGGCGATGTCGGCTTCGCGGACGTGCCTGGCGCCCGCGTCGGGCGGCGTGAACACCGCCACCGACTCGACGCCGAGCGCGCGCAGCGTACGGGCGACCCGGACGGCGATCTCGCCCCGGTTGGCGATGAGAACACGGTCGAAGAACATGATCACATCCGGAAGACGCCGTAGCCGGCGGGTTCGAGCGGCGCGTTGGCCGCCGCGGACAGGGCCAGCCCGAGGACGGTACGGGTGTCGAGCGGGTCGATCACGCCGTCGTCCCAGAGCCGGGCGGTGGAGTAGTAGGGGTTTCCTTGGTGCTCGTACTGGGCGCGGATGGCGTCGGCGTCGGCGTTGCCGACCGTGGTGAGCACGTTCGCCGCCTGCTCGCCGCCCATGACCGAGATGCGGGCGTTCGGCCACATCCACAGGAACCTGGGCGAGTACGCCCGCCCGGCCATGGCGTAGTTGCCCGCACCGAACGAGCCCCCGATCACCACCGTGAACTTGGGCACCCGCGCGCACGACACGGCGGTCACCATCTTGGCGCCGTGCTTGGCGATGCCGCCCGCCTCGTACGCCTTGCCGACCATGAACCCGCTGATGTTCTGCAGGAACACCAGCGGGATGCGGCGCTGGTCGCACAGCTCGATGAAGTGCGCGCCCTTCATGGCCGACTCGCTGAACAGGATGCCGTTGTTGGCCACGATGCCCACCGGGTGGCCGTGCAGATGGGCGAAGCCGGTCACGAGCGTGGAGCCGTACTCGGCCTTGAACTCCAGGAAACGCGAGCCGTCCACGAGGCGGGCGATCACCTCGCGCACGTCGTAGGGCTGGCGGGTGTCGGCGGGGACGAGCCCGTGGAGGTCGCGCGGGTCGTGCAGCGGCTCCTCGGGGGCGACGGTGTCCCAGGGACGGGCGGCTCTGGGGGCCAGCGTCGAGACGATGTCGCGGACGATGGCCAGGGCGTGGGCGTCGTCCTCGGCCAGGTGGTCGGTGACGCCGCTGACCCGGGAGTGCAGGTCGCCGCCGCCCAGCTCCTCGGCGCTGACCTCCTCACCGGTGGCCGCCTTCACGAGGGGCGGGCCGCCCAGGAAGATCGTGCCCTGGCCGCGGACGATGACGGCCTCGTCGCTCATGGCCGGCACGTACGCGCCGCCGGCGGTGCACGAGCCGAGCACCGCGGCGATCTGCGGGATGCCCCGGGCCGACATCGTGGCCTGGTTGTAGAAGATGCGCCCGAAGTGTTCCCGGTCGGGGAAGACCTCGTCCTGCTTGGGCAGGAACGCGCCGCCGGAGTCGACCAGGTAGACGCAGGGCAGGTGGTTGTGCAGCGCCACCTCCTGGGCCCGCAGGTGCTTCTTGACGGTCATCGGGTAGTACGTGCCGCCCTTGACGGTCGCGTCGTTGGCCACGACCACGCACTCGCGCCCGGCCACCCTGCCGACCCCGGTGATGATCCCGGCGGCGGGCGCCTGGTCGTCGTAGAGGCCGCCGGCCGCCAGCGGCGACAGCTCCAGGAAGCGGGACCCCGGGTCGAGCAGCCCGTCGACGCGGTCGCGCGGCAGCAGCTTGCCCCGCTCGACATGACGCAGCCGCGACCGCTCGGGACCGCCGAGCGCCGCGACCGCCAGCCGTTCGAGCAGCTCGGCGGACAGCCGCTCGTTGAGCTCGGCGTTGCGCTTGTACGCCTCGCTCCCGGGCTCCACGGCCGACTTCAGCACCGGCCAGTCGCTCATGAGTCCCCTCTCGTCATGGCCGAGATGTTAGTCATCATTAACGTAATCGTCTAGCATGTGAGACGTGACCACTGCCTCCACATCTACCCGCGGGCGCGGCGGAAGGCGCATGGAAATCCTCACGGCGGCCGCCCGCCTGTTCGCCGCGCGCGGCTTCCACGGGGTCTCCATCGAGGACATCGGCGGCGCGGTCGGCGTCTCGGGCCCCGCGCTCTACCGCCACTTCAGCGGCAAGGAGGCCCTGCTCGCCGAGATGCTGCTCGACGTCAGCTCCCGGCTGCGGGAGTCGGCGGTGGCGGTGGCGACCTCGTCCCACGGGCCGGCCGAGACGCTCGACGCGCTGCTCGACGCGCAGATCGCGTTCGCGCTCGACCAGCCCGCGCTGATCACCGTGCACGACCGCGAGCTGGGCAACGTGCCCGAGCCCGAGCGCCGCCGGATCAGGCGGCTGCAGCGCCTCTACGTCGAGGAGTGGGTCACCGTGCTGGCCGAGCTGCACCCGGCCTGCCCGGCCGCCCGGCTGCGCGCGGCCACCCACGCGGTCTTCGGGCTGCTCAACTCGACGCCGCACAGCGCGGGCGAGCTGCCCGACCACGACATGCGCCCGCTGCTGCACGCGATGGCCCGCGCCGCGATCGAGGCCAGTGTTAACGATCGCTAACTGATCGGCGACAACTCTGACAATCGGTTACAGAACGGGGTTAAACGGTCCGGTCCACAACCTGTCATGGACTCCGGCAGACGGCGGCGGCGATGACATACATAATCGTGGGTGTGGCGCGCGACACTGTTGAGACTCATTTCATCCAAGCCGTTGCGGCGCTGAAGGCAGGCCCCGCCCGAGATCCCGGCGGGCCGGTGCGCGAGGGCACCTCGCTGACCGGCGACCGGTGCCGGACCCTGTTCCAGCGCCAGCTCGACAGCCGCCTGCTCGACATCGCCGCCCGCTGGCTCCGCGAACAGGACGAAGGCTTCTACACGATCGGCTCGGCCGGCCACGAGGGCAACGCGGCGGTCGCCGCCGCGGCCAGGGCGAGCGACCCGGCGCTGCTCCACTACCGGTCCGGCGCCTTCTACCTGACCAGGTCCGAGCAGGCCGGCCGGCTGCCCGAGCAGGGCATCCGCGACGTGCTGATGGGGCTCACGGCGGCCGCCGACGAGCCGATCGCGGGCGGCCGGCACAAGGTGTTCGGCCATCCCCACCTGGCCGTCATCCCGCAGACCTCGACGATCGCCAGCCACCTGCCGCGTGCCGTGGGCGTGGCCTTCGCCATCGAGCGGGCCGCCGCGCTCGGCGACCGGTCGGCCTGGCCGCCCGACGCCATCTCCGTGTGCAGCTTCGGCGACGCCTCGATCAACCACGCCAGCGCCCTGTCGGGCTTCAACACCGCCTCCTACGCCACCTTCCAGGGGCAGCCGCTGCCGATCCTGTTCGTGTGCGAGGACAACGGCATCGGCATCAGCGTGCGCACCCCCAAGGGCTGGGTGGAGGCGGCGGCCCGGCGGCCCGGCATCGCGTACTTCGCCGCCGACGGCTGCGACCTGGCCGACGCCTACGACGCCGCCACGCTCGCGGTCCAGCACGTCCGGGCCAACCGCTCCCCCGCGTTCCTGCACCTGTCCACCGTGCGGCTGATGGGCCACGCCGGGTCCGACGTCGAGTCGGCCTACCGTACCCAGCGGGAGATGCGCGGCGACATGGAGCGCGACCCGCTCCTGCGCACCGCGCGGCTGCTGGTCGAGGCGGGCCTGGAGACGCCGGAGGAGCTGCTCAAGACGTACGAGTCGGCGCGCGAGCACGTCCTGCGCATCGCGCTGGAGACCACCCGCGCCCCGCGGCTCGGCTCGGCCGAGGAGGTCATGGAGCCGATCGCGCCGCGCCGCCCCGACCTGATCGCCAACATCAGCCCGACGGCCGGCGAGAGCCCCGTCAGGGAGAAGGCGTTCGCGGGCACGCTGCCCGAGCTGGAGAAGCCGCTGACGTTGTCGCAGACCATCAACCGCACGCTCGCCGACGCGCTGGTGGTCTACCCCGAGATGACGGTCTTCGGCGAGGACGTCGCCAAGAAGGGCGGCGTCTACGGCGTCACCCGGGGGCTGCAGAAGCGGTTCGGGGCCTCGCGGGTGTTCGACACCCTCCTCGACGAGCAGGCCGTCCTCGGGCTCGCGCTCGGCTCGGCGGTGTCCAACCAGCTCCCGGTGCCGGAGATCCAATACCTGGCCTACCTGCACAACGCGCTCG
Source organism: Nonomuraea spiralis (assembly GCF_014648435.1). Lineage (GTDB taxonomy): Bacteria > Actinomycetota > Actinomycetes > Streptosporangiales > Streptosporangiaceae > Nonomuraea > Nonomuraea spiralis. Next base: position 478,719 of record NZ_BMRC01000002.1, on the reverse strand, counting down.
ACCAGATCCGCGGCGAGGGCGCCACGCTGTCGTTCTTCTCGCGCGGCGCCTACACCAACGGCATGGTCGTACGGGTGGCCGGCTACGCCTACCAGAAGGGCTTCGGCGGCCACTTCCACAACGACAACGCGGTGGCCGCGCTGCGCGACATCCCGGGCCTCGTCCTCGCCTCGCCCGCGCGTCCCGACGACGCCGCCGCCATGTTGCGCACGTGCCTGGCCGCCGCCCGCACCGCCGGGTCGGTGTGCGTGTTCCTGGAGCCGATCGCGCTCTACCACACGCGCGACCTGTTCGAGGAGGGCGACGGCGGCTGGCTGGCGTCGTACACCGCGCCGGCGCGCTGGCGGGAGACGCACGTGCCCATCGGACGGGCGCGCTCGTACGGCGAGGGCCGCGACCTGACGATCGTGACGTTCGGCAACGGGCTGCGGATGAGCCTGCGCGCCGCGGTCCGGCTCACCCAGGAGGGCTACGGCTGCCGCGTCCTCGACCTGCGCTGGCTCGCGCCGCTCCCGGTGGACGACCTGCTGCGGGCGGCCGAATTGACCGGCAAGGTGCTGATCGCCGACGAGACCCGCCACTCCGGGGGCGTGTCCGAGGGCGTCGTGGCCGAGCTGCTCGACGCCGGGTTCACCGGGCAGGTGGCGCGGGTGACCTCGGCCGACAGCTTCATCCCGCTGGGCGACGCGGCCAACCTCGTGCTGCTGTCGGAGGAGGAGATCGAACAGGCGGCGCGCAAGCTACTGGGCTGAGCGCGCGCCTCGGATGCAGGCCGGTTTCGACCAGGCGACCGTGGAGTCCCGCGAGATGCGCAGCGGCACGCCCACCAGGAAGCAGTAGCCGGTGTCCGGGTCGAGGCCGGCGACACGGGTGGTGGTGGCGCCCTGGCTCAGGGCCGTGACGGCCTGCCCGGTCGCGCCCGCCGGCGAGCGTTGCAGGACGACCGGATAGCGGCGGGCGTCGGCCGGCAACACCCAGCTCAGCTCGACCAGGGCGCCGCGGTCGGCGGTGACCTTGAGCTTGCGGGGGGCGAGCGCGGCGACGTCCCGCTTGCTGATCGGCGGATCGGCGGTGGCGGTCGCGCCCGCCTCGGGCCGCCGGCCGACGGTGGGGGTGGGGGTGGGGCCGGGGCCGGCGGTGCGCTGGAGCGACAGATAGACGGCCAGGCCCGTGCCGCCGATCGCCACGACCGCGACCGCGCCGCCGACCAGCAGGCGTCTTCCGAGGTTGCCCGCGCCGGAGGGCGGCGCGGTGGTGGCCTCCCGGTGTCCGTGCCCGTGGGGGCCGCCGGGCTGCTGCGGGACCTGCCGGCGTACGGGCTCGGCGGGCAACCGGCTCCCGGTGGCGGGCAGGGAGAGCTCGCCAGGCTGCCACGGCCCCTCGGAGTACGGCGGAGTGGCGGTGTGGGGAGGGGGGTCGTGGGGGCGGCGGGGGACGGTGGTCATCGTGGGGCCGGGGCCCGGGTCCTGGCCGACCAGGTCGGTGACCGACAACCCCAGCTCGGCCTGCACCTCCTGCAACCGCCGCGCCAGCTCCCTGGCCGAGCCGGGACGCAGCTCGGGCTGCTTGGACATCGCCCCCAGGATCGTCCCGAGCACCGCCGGCGGCACGTCCGCCCGGTTGATCGGCGGCGGATCGAGGCTCAGCACCCGGTACATCAGCGGCGCGATCGACGGGTCGGCCGGGTTGTGGAAGGCGGGCTGCCCGGCCAGCAGGTGGTAGAGCGTCGAACCGAGCGAGTAGATGTCGGTGGAGGCCGAGTGCGGCTGCCCGGTCAGCACCTCGGGGGCCGCGTGCAGGGGGGTGAAGGCCTGCGAGGTGGCCGAGATCTCCGCGGAGTCGACGACCCTGGCCACGCCGAAGTCGGCGATGGCGAGCTCGCCGTAGCGGGAGATGAGGATGTTCTGCGGCTTGATGTCGCCGTGCAGCACCCCGGCCTCGTGCACGGCGGCCAGCGCGCCGGCGAGCTTGACGCCCGCGCGCAGCACGTCGGGCACCCCGAGCGGCCCCTCCTTGCGGATACGGTCGCGCAGCGAGCCGTTCTCGAAGAAGTCCATCGCGATGTACGGTTTGCCCGAGCTCGTCACGCCGGTGTCGAAGACGGTCACGACGTTGGGGTGGCCCGTGAGGCGGCCGGTGAGCTGGAGCTCGCGCTGGAAGCGGCGCATCGTACGCTGGTCGACGCGGTCCACCGACAACACCTTCAGCGCCACGACCCGGTCGAGGCGTTCCTGGTAGGCGCGGTAGACGACGGCGAACCCGCCCTGGCCCGCCTGATCGAGTACCCGGTAGCCGGGCGCGTCCTCGACTGGCAACACGGCACTCCCCCCTGTTGCCGGTGAGCTTAATGTGAAATTTCGGCTTTCAGGGGGCCAACGGATTCATCAGGTACGCGCCGAACACCACCGACACGGCGGCCACGAGCAGGAAGAAGAACACGTAGAAGCCGCCGGGCAGGAACGTCAGCCGGGCGAGCTGGTCGGCGTCGGAGTCTCTGGCCTGCCGGCGACGTCGTTTGCGCTGCAGCTCGACGATCGGCCGGACGCCGCCGAACAGCAGGAACCACGTCGCGACCATGGCCACGATCTGCTGGACCTCGGCGGGGGCGTACATGGACAGGGCGAACACCGCGCCGCCGGTGACCAGCAGGATCAGCGCGCCGTAGAGGTTGCGGATCAGCAGCAGCATGCACACCAGGAAGAGCAGCACACCCCAGATCAGCAACGTGATGCGGCCCTGCTCGGTCAGCCACGCGGCGGCCAGCCCCAGCAGCGAGGGCGCGAGGTAGCCGGCGAGCGCGGTCAGCACCATGCCTGGGCCGTTGGGGCGGCCCCTGGTCAGCGTGACGCCGGAGGTGTCGGAGTGGAGCCGGATGCCTTCGAGCTTGCGCCGGGTGAGCAGCGCCATCACCGCGTGACCACCCTCGTGGGCGATCGTGATCAGCCCCCTCGACACCTGCCAGGGTGTGCGGAACGCGACGACCGCGAGCGCGGCCAGAGCCGAGACCAGCACGACCCAGGGGTCGGGGTCAGGCTGAACCTTGATCAGGTGGGCCCAGAGCATGTCCATCGAGGAGAAACACTAGCCGGGTAAAGTCCCGGTTGTGGCCGCAGAACGACATTCTGACGCGGACGTCCCGGCGTGGTGGCGCGGGCTCGGGCTACCGGGCCTGATCGACCTACATGTGCACTTCCTGCCCGAACGGATGGAACGCCGGGTCTGGCATCACTTCAACCACGGCGGGCCGTTGATGGGCGCCGGCTGGAAGATCGAGTACGAATGGCCGGTCGAGGAGCGGCTGACGAGGCTGCGCGAGATGGGCGTACGGCACTTCCCCGCGCTGGCGTACGCGCACCGCCCGGACATGGCGCGCGACCTCAACGCCTGGACGCTCGCCTTCGCCCGCCGCAACCCCGACTGCCTGCCGTCGGCGACGTTCTATCCCGAACCCGGCGCGGCCGGCTACGTACGGGCGGCGCTCGCGGACGGCGTCAAGATCTTCAAGGTGCACCTCCAGGTCGGCGGCTTCGACCCGGCCGTCCCCGAGCTGACGGAGGTCTGGGGGCTGCTGGCGGAGGCCGGCGTGCCCGTGGTCGTGCACGCCAGCTCGGTGCCCGTACCCGGCGGCCACGTGGGACCCGGCCCGATCGGCGCGGTGCTGGCCGCCCACCCCCGGCTGCGGGTGGTGATCGCGCACCTGGGCATGCCCGAGTACGAGCCGTTCTTCGACCTGGCCCGCCGTTACGAACGGGTCGCGCTGGACACCACCATGGCCTTCACGGACTTCTCCGAGCGCGGCATGCCCTTTCCCCGCCGATTGCGCCCGGTTCTGCGTGATCTCGGACTGGCGGGGAAGGTGGTGCTCGGCAGCGATTTCCCGACGATTCCGTACCCCTACGTACATCAGCTCGACGCGCTCGCCCGCCTGGACTTCGGCGAGGCGTGGCTGCGGGCGGTGTGCTGGGACAACGGTGCGGCCATGATCTGATGGCAAGGTGAACGATCGGCACGTGGCGCTCATCGGCGCCTTCTACGACGCTCTGGGCCGCGCGGACTTCGCGGCCATGGAGCGCTGCTACCACCCCGAGGTCAGCTTCGGCGATCCCATCTTCCAGGAGGTCGAGGGACGCGACCGGGTGATGGCGATGTGGCGGCTGCAGCTCGGTGTGCGGGACGGCCTGAAGTCCGAGTACCAGGACGTCCAGGCCGACGAGTTCAGCGGCTCGGCCCACTGGACCGCCCAGTACACCTTCTCCAGCACCGGCCGCCCGGTCGTCAACGAGATCGACGCGCTGTTCAGGTTCGAGGACGACCTCATCGTCCGCCACCACGACGAGTTCGACTTCAGACGCTGGTCCAGAATGGCTCTCGGCAGACCGAACGGGCTGCTGTTCGGCTGGACGCCGATGTGGCGCAAGACCATCAGGGACCGGGCGACCCAGGAGCTCAACGGCTTCGCGTCGTCCCAGTAGCCGGATCGGAGGGGCATGGCCAGGGTGAAGGGGTTCAGGCGCAGCGGCGACTCCCGCGAGGAGGCACCGGAGCACTCGATGGACCCGCGCGCCGGCGAGGAGCCCCCCTACCGGCCCACCGTCATCGACAACGCGATCTACCAGCACGGTGAGCGGGTCGACAACCCCGGCTCGCTCGCCGACGCCTTCGAACGCCTCAAGCAGATGCCCGGCAGCATGGCCTGGATCGGCCTCTACCGGCCCAAGGAGTGGGAGCTGGTCAAGCTCGCCGAGGAGTTCGAGCTGCACGAGCTGGCGCTGGAGGACGCGATCGTCGGCTCCCAGCGCGCCAAGGCCGACCGCTACGGCGACACGCTGTTCGTCGTGCTGCGCGCCGCCCGCTACCTCGACGACGTCGAGGAGGTGGCCTTCGGCGAGCTGCACGTCTTCGTCGGCCCCAACTTCGTGATCACCGTACGCCACGCCGAGGCGCCCGACCTCCAGGGCGTGCGCAAGCGCATGGAGTCCGACCCCGACCTGCTGCGCCAGGGCCCGCAGGCCGTCCTGTACGCCATCCTCGACGCCGTGGTCGACGGCTACGCGCCGGTGGTGGCCGGGCTGCAGAAGGACATCGAGGAGATCGAGGTCGAGGTCTTCAGCGGCGACCCCTCGGTGTCGCGGCGCGTCTACGAGCTGTCCGGCGAGGTGATCGAGTTCCAGCGGGCCACCGCGCCGCTGGTCGGCATGATCAACGGCTTCATCGCCGGCGCGGCCAAGTACGGCGTCAACGACGAACTGCAGAGCTACCTGCGCGACGTCGCCGACCACGCGATCACGGTGACCGAGCGCATCTCGGCCTTCCGCCTGATGTTGCAGAACATCCTGGTGGTGAACTCGACGCTGGTGACTCAGGCCCAGAACGCGGAGATGGCCCGTATGACGGAGGCCAGCATCCAGCAGGGCGAGGAGGTCAAGAAGATCTCCGCCTGGGCGGCCATCCTGTTCGCGCCGACCCTGGTCGGCACCATCTACGGGATGAACTTCGACTTCATGCCCGAGACCCACTGGTTGTTCGGGTATCCGTTCGCGATCATGCTGATGGCGGCGGTGTGCCTGGTGCTCTACATGGTCTTCAAACGCCGCAACTGGCTCTGACCGGGCGCCCGTTCATCCGCCGAGCAGCGAGACGGACACGCGCCCCACCCCCTGACCGACGGCCGGACGCGGCCCCCGAAGACCAAGGGCCGGCCCCCTACCCGGCCCCGCCCTGCTCGACCACGTTCACCATCACGTCGGGCTCGTTGACTGCGCAAGGGACGCCTCCAGGATCAGCGCCACCGGCCACGTACCGGCAGAGGCGCGCCACCTTCTCCTCCGACGCCCAGCCGGAACCACAGGGGGCTGATGAAGTGGTGCAGAGTCACGACGTAGGCCAGACCTCGGTCCAACCAGCCTTCGGTCCTCCGAGGAGTCCGCGAACTGCGCGCCCGCACCCCCCGTCCCTCGACCGGCTCCACGCTTGCCACGCCCACTCCCCGCTCCCCTGGGCTCACCCCCCTCAGCGATCCGCCCCGCTCACGCCCGCCCCTCAGAGACCCTCCCCTCAGGCCCCGCCCCTCCGACCACAACGGCGCAAACGGAAGCATCACCACATTCTCCCCGAATTCATTCCCGCAATTCACCACCCTCCCGTGCCCGATTCACCCGATACCGCAATTCCCATTTCTCCTCCAGCGGCCCGCCGGTTAATATGCCATCGACCCCGGCCCTCCCCTCCACAAAGCGCAACGAAATCGGGTGATGATGGCGACGCAGCACGAAATAACCGCCGCCCGGCGTCACATCGAACGACTGCGCGACGAACACGCCAACGACGTGATCACACTCATCCGCCTGGTGGACGGCGGCGCGCTCAAGGGCCCCGCCGGCGACAACCTCGCCGCCGACCTACGCACCTGGGACCGAGGCTTCAAAGACCTCTTCACCCGCGCACTGGGACTTCTCGACACCCTCCACCCCTCTGAGCCCACCCCATGACCCCGTCCGTCGGCATCGACCCCGCCCTGATGACCCAGCTCATCAACGGCATGAAGCGGGCGAGCCACACCCTCCCGGACGTCGGCCGCCAAGTGGAACAGACCCTCACCACCCTCGGCGTACCCCTCTGGGGACCGGGCCACCTGTCGTCCATCGGCCGCCAGATGAACGACCGGATCCCCTCCCTCCAGGGCCGCCTCGACCTCATCCTCGCCACCCCCGACCGCCGATCGGGAACAGGCGGCGGCGTCCTCTGGGCCGACGAATCCGGCTGGCTCTCGAAATCCCCCGCTGAAGGCATGGCGTCCGCCACCGCGCTGGCCGCCGAAATCCGTACGAAAATCACGTCCCATTCGCTGGACGCGCAAACCGTGGCCGAACTCGAACGGCACAAGAACGACCCGTTCTTCGCCGTGGCCTTCCTCACCATGATCCCGCCGCGCGAACTCACATCTCTCATTTCACGCGCCTACTCCGCGGATCTCCCGCCGTCCAGCCGCCCGCTCCTCTACGACACCGCGATCCAGGACAGGTTCCTCACCATGCTCAGTACGCTGCTCGGCACCGCCTCCCACGGTGTGGGCCGGACGCGGCTGGCCGCCGACTACGCCGACCGGCTGATCGAGGACATCGACCACCCCCAGACCGCGTACGCCGTGAAGAGGCTCCTCCAGGACGGCGACTTCGACCACGCCTTCCTGCTCGCCCTTGTCCGCAAACTCCACGACGAGGACCTGGCCCATCCCCCCGACCTGACCCTCCCCCGAGACCCCTGGACGCTGCCCGGCCCACGAGACGTCTCCCCCGGCGACCTCAGCCCCCTGGGCATCGCCCTGATCGCACTGGCCCACCACCCCGCCGTCGCCCAGGACTTCTTCACCGACCCCGCCCGCAGGCCCCTCGCGTACCTGATGCGCGACCACCCCTGGCTCGGCGGCGCCGACGCCGAGCTCGGCTGGGCCATCCAGGCCGCCACCACCGAGTTCCGCGACCACGACCTGCCGCCTGGTGGGTCACGCGGCTACAAGTCCGCCCTGATCGCCTCCTGGGCGCTCCACTTCTGGAGCGCCCCCAAAACCCAGACCAACCTCCCCACCACCCGCCCCCACCTCGCCGCAATCCTCACCCAATACATCAGCGACGTACACCGCTCCACACAGCTCTTCGGCAAGGAGGTACCAGGTGTCATGGCCAACCTTGATCCGGACAAGGACCTGAGTGGCCGGGAGCCTTATGGTGCGAGGTTCAACGCGGATGAGACCAAGAGGGCCATGACGTGGCTCTTTGAGGACGACGACGCGTTCCGGACCGTCAGTGCCGCACACGGTCTCTACGCCGCCCGAATGCTGGACGAACTCGCGGCCAAGATCTCCGCCGAGGTCGAACGCGACTTCACGGCATGGCGGGAGTCTCATCCGGCGGCCACCTGGAAGCAACTCGACAAGATGCGCCAGGACATTCTCGAGGAGCACATGGTTCGCAGCGGAGGCGCGGAATTCGCCGCAGCGGTCGGTGATCTCGGCATGACAACCTGGGTAATCGCCGATGCGGCCAACATCTCCTCGATCGAGAAGGCCAAAGCGGATGACGTCCGCACGAGGACCTTCAAGCAGTTGACCGAACAGGTCGTCGGGCTGGTCCCGACACCACCGGGGAAGTTCGTCGGACTAGTGGTCGACACGGCCGAGAGCCTGGTCTTCGACAAAGTTACGCCGAGTCACGAGGAGCAGGCTCGCCAGGACGCGGACACCGCGCTTGGAGCGGCCAAGCACATGTTCACTGATCTGACGGCATCTGTGATGATGCGCCATGGCCTGTTCGGAGAGGTCTCTGCCCAGACGCACCCGTATTACTACGAGGACTTCTCCCCTGGAGCGACAGGTCACTTCCTCACAGACAAGGGCATCAGACCTTGGGCCGAGATGAGCGCCGACCAACGCTCCGCCTACGAGGAGTGGCTGTCGTTGAACACGACGGGCCGCGTCTTCAACCAGCCGGATGACGCCCTCGCACTCAGTTTCAAAGAGGCGGAGAAGCACTATGTGGGGCGTACCTCATGAGAAGGCAACCATTACTCGCCCCCATCGTTGCCTTGCTCACCCTCGTGACGGCATGCTCCTCGCCAAGTGTCCCAGCGGCGGACGCCCGCCCCTTGGGCAATGTGACCGCCACTCCGCGAGAATGCGGCCTGATCTCGACGAACGCCATCCAGATTGCCACCGGCTTCAAGGACTACAGAGCCATCGGAACGAAAATGAGCGAAGGACGGTTCGCATCCTGCTCGGTCGCCGACGATCTCGACTCGAAAGGCAAGCTGGGGTTGGTGATCAGGATCCATGAACCGTCTCCGCTCAGCCCTGAGGGGTTGAAGAACACCAAGGCGACCACCGGAGGACGTGATCTGCCTGGAGGACTGGGACCGGGATTCGCTTCACGGCGCGAGGACGCCGGCGACCAGACGGTCGCCTTCGTCTACGGCTGGACGTCTGACTATGAACACCTTCTCAGCATTGAGGTGACGGAAGGGGCGCCGGGCCGCGATTCATTGGCGGATGCGGTTGAGTTCTTCCGGCAACTCAAGCCGCTCCTGCTCACCGCGTCCAAATGACGTGTGGTCGCGATCACCGTCGGCGGCCGGCGCCGTGGTGGTTGCGCCTGAGGCGGGGACGTCGGTCAGGGTTGGTTTGGTCTGGGTGATGGTGCGGTGGCGTGAATCGCCCCGAGTTCGGTTTGAGAGGTGGGCTGGAGCGCCGCGAGTCTGTCTCCTCTGGGTTGGAAGGAGAGCAGGACCTTGCTCCCGAGGTTTTGTGGCGGGCAGTATCGTGCTGCGGCTGTCGCCTTCGTGCAGGATTTGCCGGGGGCTCGATCCTGGTCAGGGGGCGTACTTCGGGGTCTGTCCTGACCGTGGGTGCGCAGTTCGTGTAGGGCGAGCCGGCGCGGTTGTCTGCCGCTGCTGAGGTGAGGAACGGGCGGGTCGGTACGTGTGGGCTCGTGGCGGGTGATGGGGGTGCCAGGTTCCTTGCGGGGGTGGGGGCCTTGAGGCGTTTCTTGTTGCGTGGCGTGTGGAGGAGGGGGGCACGTTGTCGACCGAGTCCAGGGGTTATGAGGGTTTGTTCCTCATAGCAGAACGCTGATGCTGGGTACGGAAGCCTTCCTCTAGCTTGGGCACCGTGAACCCCGAGGAGGCTGTGCGCGGGTTTGGCGGACGGTGATCAGGTTCGGCTCAGGTGCCCAAGGCGGAGGCCTGTGCGTCCCAAGCCCTGTACGGACGCGACCTGTTCGCGGTAGGTGGTGGGGTCTCGAGGCCGGGGTTCGGGGCTCGTCGGGGTGAGTGGGTGGTGGGCATGAGGGTCCGGGTGTAGGGCTGGTTGTTGCTTTGGCGTGTCCTGTTTGAGGGGCTGCGTCAGTATTGAGAGGAGCTCGTGTGAGGCTCGCGACGTTGCGGCTGCCGCGCCGTACGGCTGCTGTGCGGATCGACGGGGAGCTTGCCGTGGAGGTCGGGGCACCCGATGTCGGGATGTTGCTGGCTGATCCGCGGTGGCGGGAGGTGGCGGCGGCGGCGGACGGTGCGCGGCATCCGCTGTCGACGGCCGATCTGGCGCCCGTCGTGCCGGTGCCGGGGAAGATCATCTGTGTCGGGCTCAACTATCGCAGCCACATCCTGGAGATGGGGCGGGAGTTGCCGGAGTATCCGACGGTGTTCGCGAAGTTCGCGGAGGCGTTGATCGGGCCGTACGACGACATCGAGCTTCCGGCCGTGTCGCGGGCGATGGACTGGGAGGCCGAGCTGGCGGTGATCGTCGGGGCGGAGGTGCGTAACGCCTCCAGGGAGGAGGCCGAGGCGGCCATCGCGGGGTACTCGGTGCTGAATGATGTGACGGCTCGGGATTATCAGAGCCGTACGCTGCAGTGGTTGCAGGGCAAGACGTTCGAGGGGACGACGCCGTTCGGGCCGTTTCTTGTCACGCCGGATGAGATCAGCGGGGCGATGACCATGCAGTGTGAGGTGGACGGTGAGGTGGTGCAGCAGGCGGACACGGCTGATCTGGTGTTCTCGCCGGGTGAGCTGATCGCGTACCTGTCGGAGATCCTCACGTTGCGGCCGGGGGATGTGATCGCGACCGGTACGCCTGGGGGTGTCGGGCATGCCAGGAAGCCGCCTCGGTATCTGGGGGACGGCAGCAAGGTTGTCACTCGGATCGCCGGGGTTGGTGAGTTGGTGAACACGGCGCGCCGTCGCGCCTGAGGTGTCCGTGCCTGAGACATTCCGCACCTGTGGCATTCCGTGTCTGAGGCATTCCGCGCCTGCCCCGGCGCGAATGAGCTGCCTGACCGGGAGATGCCTGGCTCGGCCGGGGCTACGCCATGCCAGCCGCTTCCGCGGCAGGGGACGGCCCTCCGCGGGTACGCCCCCGCTGCCGCGACGGACGAAGACCTTCCGTACCGACGCCGACCAGCTTCGCGGTAGGTGCGACACCGGCCGCACCTACGCGGGCCAGGGCCACGGTAGGTGGAGGGAGGCCAGGTCGGGAGGGGTGGGGCCGGGGATCAGGGCGGTCAGGACGGTGGGGGCTGCTCCAGATGTGATGGTTACGGCCTGTTCGGTGCGTAGGTAGCTGGTGGCGATTGTGGTGGTTCCTAGTTCCATGCCTGCCGAGGGCCATTGCAGGAGGGTGACACGCCGGTCGCCGTCGCCGAGCACCACCGCGTCCGCGCGTCGTTCGACCACCCGCAGCGCCGGGTCGAAGTGCCACAGGCTGCGGAGGGTTCCCGAGGGCACCGAGTCGCGTACGGCCAGCAGGTCGTCGCCGTGCCGGACCAGGACGTGGCGGGTTCTGGTGACGCCGTAGGCGTCGTCGGCCAGTTCGAAGGACTGCTGGTCGGGGCCGAGGTCGGCGTTCAGCAGCTGGGTGGCGGTGCCGGGCCGGAAGGTCCCGGACGTCGGGACGGGCACGTTGTGCGCCTGCGGGGTACGGGTCCAGGCGGCGTACTCGGTCCGTTCGTAGGAGTGGAAGCCGGCTTCGGTCAGGATGCGGCGGCCCTGGGCGCAGTAGGTGACGCCGAGGTGGTCCTCGTGGCCGTGCAGGCGGCGGCCGGGTCCGAATCTGATCGAGTAGTGGGCCGAGCGCGGGTCGTCCCAGGCGGTCCGGCCGAAGACGTAGCCGGCGTCGAAGACGCGTACGGGCGGGCCGTCGTGGGGGAAGCCGGGGGCGCGGGTGTCGGCCGGGCTGTCGCCGATGGGGGTCAGGCGGCCGTCGGGCTGGGTGGCGTGGGCGATGTAGCCCTCCAGCGCGGTCCTGCGGGCGGCGAGCCGGGCCGGGACCGGGGCGCCGCTCTCGGCGACGGCGCGCAGGGCCACGCCGAGGCGGCGGTGCACGTACAGGCCGTAGCGGGGGGCCTGCTCGTGCAGGACGCCCTGGGCGTCGACGGCCAGTTCGGCCGAGGCGGTCATCCTGCGTACGGCCAGGTCGCGCCACTTCGCCCGGCCCAGCCGGCAGCCGACGACCAGCAGCGCGATGTCCTGGTCCAGGCCGTGGTTGTGGCCCGCCCGGTAGAGCGCCGGGTCGGCCAGGACCTCGCCGTGCGCGGCCAGGCTCTCCCAAAGCAGCGGGGTGCGTACGTGCTCGCTCAGGCAGACCAGGACGGGGGCGCGCAGCGCGACGGCGTGCTCGGCCCACGCCCAGGAGCTCACCCCGTGCCCGCCGCGCGGGTTGCCGCGGATCCACTGCTCGGCCACGTCGGCCGCGCGGTCCAGGCAGGCCCGCTCGCCCGTGCGTTCGTACGCGGCGACCAGCCGGCCCGCCCAGCGCAGCGTGTGCAGGTTCAGCGCCCAGGAACGGTTGCCGTACGGGTCGGCGGTCCAGTCGATCTCCGTACCGAGGTCGGCGGGCGGCAGGCCGGCGAACCTGACCTGGCCGCGCATCACCTCCGCCACGTCGGCGGCGGGGAACTGGTCGCTCAGGCAGATGGCCCTGCCGGTGGTCGTGCGGGCACGCCAGAACACGTCGCGGCTCCTGTTTCCGGGCACGCGGAACTCGCCGCGCGGCGGTCACGCGTCCGATGGGTGAGGGTGGGTCAGTGCAGGTCGGGGGCCTGGTCGGTCCAGCCTGCCGACAGGACGACCTGGGATGCGCCCGTACCGCCCGCGTCGGTGCCGGCGAGGACCTGCGAGGTGGCCGGGTCGATGATCAGCGTCCGGCGGACGCCGGTGGGCAGCGGGTAGCTGAACGCCTCGCCGGGACGGCCGCGAGGGTCGGCGCGTCCGCCCAGGTAGCGGACGTCGGGCAGGTCGGCGAGCGCCCGGTAGGCGGCGGCGCGTACGGCGGGGGGCGACGGCTTGCTCCACAGCAGGCCGCTGAGCGCGTCGGCCAGCAGTCCCGCCGAGCCCGCGGGCAACATCGCGGCCACGCGCTCCCTGAGCGCCGCCGGGTCGGCGGGCAGCTCCTGGATCTGCCGGAACGTCAGGTCGCGGCCCGCCATGCTGAACGGCGACCGGCCCGTCACGGGGACGATCCGGGCGCGTCCGACGCAGCCGTCGCCCGAGGCGGGGGTGCCCGGGGCGGGGGTGCCCGGGGCGGAGGTGCCCGGGGCGGAGGTGCCCGGGGCGGGGGTGAGGGTGCAGGTCCAGGCCTGGCCGTCTCTGGTGGCCCACAACTCGGTCAGGCGGTCGCCGTCGTGGAGCCTGGCGATGTGCCAGTAGGCGGCCTGCCGGCCGGAGGCCGCCGTGGTGGCCGCCGCGAGCAGGATCGAACGGCCGGGCACGGCGGGCGGCGTGCCGGGGAGCAGTACGAGGGCCACGGCGATCGCGGCGGTCGCGGCCAGGGAGAACGCCGACAGCCGGGACAGGCGCCGGCGGCGGCGCGCGGCCACGACCCGCCGCCACACCCGGGTCTGCGCGTGGGGCGCGGGCTCCGGCTCGCCGTACAGGTCGCGGATGGAGCGCAGCTCGTCGGAGGTGAAGGGGGCGTCGGAGGTACGGGGGTCAGGCATGGGTGGCCTCCTCCAGGACGTGCGCGCCGAGCAGGCCGCGCAGCTTCCTGCGTGCCCGGCTGAGCCGCGACCCCACGGTCCCGTACGGGATGCCGAGCGCGGTGGCGATCTCGTCGTGGCTCAGCCCCGCGAGCGCGACGAGCAGCAGTACGTCGCGGTCGCGCCGGTCGAGTTCGGCCAGGGCGGCGGCCAGGTTCGGGCGCAGGCTCTGGGCGCTGACGCGCAGGGCGACGGCGTCCTCGTGGCCGGGGGCGTCGGCGTCGGGCCCGAAGCGGCCGAGCGCGCGCAGGGTACGGGCCTCCAGCCGGCGCTGTTTGCCGATGAGGTTGGTGGCGATGCCGTAGAGCCAGGCGCGTACGCCGGCGCGCGAGGGGTCGTAGTGCGCGCGCTTGCGGAAGGCGGTCAGGAAGGTCTCGGCGACGATGTCCTCGGCGTGGTCGGGACCGAGGCGCTGGGCGACGTAGTTGTGGATCTCGCCGAAGTACCGGTCGAACACCTCCTCGAAGTGTTCGTCGAGCGTGCGTTCGCCGGGCGCGCGGGCGGCCCACGGCACCGCCGTCGCGATGGTCTCCCCCGTCATTGTCCAGCCTTCCGGTGCATCGAGTGGTCTGTCTTGTATCACCCGATGCGCCGGATCGCTTTCACGGCGGGCAACCGTCCCGTCCGAGAAGGTACGTTCAGCGCCCGGTGAGGAAGCGGCGGACGTCCTCGATCTCCTCCTGGACCGGGCCTTCGGGCAGCTCGTCGAACGGCAGCACGCTCACCTGCGCGCCCTTCCTGGACCACACGCCCCTGATCGTCCCGCCGGCCAGGACGACCGGGCGCAGGATGCCGCCTCCGGGGAACACCTTGGCGCCGTGCTCGGGGGCGAGGATGGCGTCCCTGCCGCGCCAGCCCATCAGGTACTCGTCGAAGGCGGGGGCGAGGCGTACGACGGGCTCGCCCGGCTCGGGCGGGTCCTGGACGGCGCTCGCCCGCCAGGCCGCGCGGGCCTCGCCGAGCGGCAGGCCCGACCAGGCGGCCAGGTCCTCGGGGCCGGCCGGGTGGTGGGCGCGCCGGTAGCGTACGGCCAGCTCCTTCAGCGCGCGCCCGCGGTCGGGCTCGGGCACGACGGGCGCGCCGAGCCAGTCCCCCGTGTGCACGTACGTGGGCTTGCCCGCCCGGGACGGGCCGAGCACCGCCAGGCCGTGATGGGCGGCCAGCGCCACCAGGTGCACGACGCCCTGGCCGCGGGCCCGTCCGGCCAGGCGTTCCTCCAGCTCGGCCTTGGTCAGCGGGCCCTGGCCGGCGAGGGCGTCCGTGATGAGCGGGAGCAGGTCGTCGCCCGTGACGCCCTCCTGGCGCAGGCGGCGCAGGGCTGCGGTGTCGCTGCTGGTGAGGGTGTGCATCCAGGGCAGGTCGCCGACGTGCACGAAGTGCAGCGTGCCGCGCGGGCCCCACGTCCGGACGATCTCGCGGGCCTGCCAGGCGGCCTCGACGGCGGCCGGGGTGAGCGTGGCCGAGCGGGCGCGGAAGGCCAGCAGGGCGGACGGCACGTCCTGGGCCTGGATCGCGGTCAGGTGCCGGACGACGTCGCCCGCGGTGAGGCCGGGCGGGCGGTGCAGGAGCTGGGCCTCGACGCTTCTCATGGCCTGGATCATCGCAGGAGGAGGCGGTCGCGCAGGCGGGTGGGGAGGGGGGTGCGCGATCGTACGGCGCGGCGGACGGCGTCGCTGCGTTCCCATGCGCGGACGGCGTCGGCGTCGGTGACGTCGTCAGGGGCGTACCGCACGAAGTTTGATATTTCGGCCAATGGCCTGAGATACGTGGTGATGTCGGGTGGCTGGCCGGTCAGGACGTCCTCGGCGGTCAGCGTGTGCCGGCCGCCGAGCCGCAGGTCGTGACAGCTCTGCCGCCAGGCGCCGAGCACGCGTTCGCCGGGCTCCCGGCCGTTCCTCCTGGAGCGCCTCCGCCACCAGGGCAGCACGGCGGCGGTCAGCGCGTACGCACCCAGCAGGCCCCCGCCCGC
Organism: Nonomuraea spiralis; assembly: GCF_014648435.1. Classification (GTDB taxonomy): domain Bacteria; phylum Actinomycetota; class Actinomycetes; order Streptosporangiales; family Streptosporangiaceae; genus Nonomuraea; species Nonomuraea spiralis. Next base: position 463,233 of record NZ_BMRC01000002.1, on the reverse strand, counting down.
GACGGCCGCGAGCAGCCAGGGGGACGGGCCGTCGCCGGGCCGCTCGCCCTCGCCCCGGGACCGCGGCCGGGCCGTGCCGGACCGGTCGCCCCCGCCGCGCGTGAACTCGTCCTCCAGCTGCTCGCTCTCCTCGATCGCCGAGGAGACGACGTCGTGGTCGTCCTTGGCGCCGCTGCGGCCCGGCGTCGGATAGAACGGCCGCCAGCCCAGCTTCTCGAACTTGATCTCTGCCCAGGCCATGACGTGACCTGATTTAACGTGATAAATCCCGCCGACCGGCTGTCCGGGCCGGAACCCCACCACCACCCGCGACGGCAGCCCGAGCGTCCTGGCCATGAGCGCGAACGTCGCCGCGAACTGCTCCGACGTGCCCCGGTGCGTGGTCTGCAGGAAGAACTCCAGGCCCTTGAGCGAGTGGCCGGGCGGCGCGGTGACGTCGTAGGAGGCGTTGGTACGCAGGTAGCTCTGCAACCGGTACGCCTGCTTGATCGGCGCGTCCGCGCCCTTGGTGGCCTGCTGGGCGAGCCCCCGGAACAGCTCCTCCTGCGGTCCACGCGGGAACGCGGTCAGCGCGGGGTCGTCGTGCGCCGGGGTGGCGGCCAGCAAGTCCTCCTTGGACGGCTCGGCCACCTTCGAGGTCACCTCGTACGCGAACCCCTTCCCGGGCATTTTCCCAGGGCCACTGCCCGCGCCGGGGTCGGCGAGCAGGGCGCCGCTCCGCGGGTCGGCGGCCAGCCCCCGTACCCCGGCGACCTCGACCGGCCGTTCGGCGGCGGGCAACCACGTGCCGGGCAGCCCGGTGAGGGTCACCCGCTGCCGTACGAGCCGTGCGGGGCCGGTCCACTCCCCCTCCGGGATCCGGCCGCCCGTGGGCTGGAAGCGGGCCCCGGAGCTCCAGCGCACGCCGTCGTAGCGGTCGAGCACGGCCAGCCGCCAGTTGAGCGGTTTGTCGGCCTTGACGGTGAACAGTTCCCTGTCAGGGATCTGCAGCCAGCCCGATACGCGGTCGAGCGGGCTCACGCTGTCCACCCTGCGGGGCGGGGGCAGGTCGGCGTCCTGCCTCGGGTCGTACGGCTGCGCCGCCACGGGCAGCAGCGGCGCGGCCAGCAGCGCCAGGCCCGCCAGCGCGGCGGCGGCGGGCACGCCCGCGAGCAACCAGACCGGTGACCGGTCGTCGCGGATCTGGGCGAGGGCCGCGACGAGCACGAACAGGGCGGCGGCGACCGGCAGGTTCGAGCCCTCGCCGTCCACGCCGAGCAGCAGCGCGGCGGCGTACACGGCCAGGGCGGGCACGGCGGCCGCGATCCTCGTGCGGGTACGGGTGAGGGTCTCGGCGCCGATGACGGCGGCGGCCCAGACGAGCGTGTGCACGAGGACGAGCAGGCGCGGCTCGGGCTGGGCGGGCAGCAGCGTGGTGAGCAGCGCCTGCCAGGCGTTGGCGACGTCGGCGAACACGCCGGGGGCCAGGCCGCGGTAGAGCGGGATCGTCCCGGCGAACCAGGCGGCGAGGTCGAGCACGAGCGCCGGCCACAGGGGACGCCGCGCGGTCAGCGCCGCCACCACGGCGGGCGCCACGGCGGCGGGGACGACCGCGAGCACGAGGTCGCCCCCGGGGAAGACCCGGTGGAACCCCCACCCGGCGACCCCGGCCCCGGCCGCCACCACCCCCAGCCCGGCCCACTTACGCCACCCCGCGCCCCCGGCCCACGCCCCGCCAATGCGAACCCCAGGAGCGCGGGTGGTGGAGGTGGTCATCGGGGGCTCCAGGACAGGGGGAGGGCGTCGAGGTCGGTGAGCGGGATGACCGTGACGCCGGGCGCGCCCGCCGGTCCCGTCCCGGTGTGTACGCAGATGACCCGGTCGAAGCGCCGCCGTACCCCGGCCGCCCGCACCACCTCCGCCGCGTCCCCCGTGACCAGCACCAGCGACCCGCCGCCGCGCGCCATCCGCAGGGTCTCCGCGACCCCGGACGTACCGGGCCGGACCAGGGCGAGCCGGTCGAGGATCGCGTCGGGATCGGCCTTGCCGTCCGGGACGCCCGCGTCGCCCGCGAGCACCCGTACCGGGAACCCGGCCCGCGCCGCCGCCACCGCCACGGACGCCGCCGCGTCGACCGCCAGTTCGGTCAGCTCCCGCGGGTCCAGGACGACGGTCGTGGTGGGCAGGCTCGCGTCGATGAGCTGGCGCACCATGAGCGTGCCGGTCCTGGCGCTGGACCGCCAGTGGACGTGCCGCAGGTCGTCGCCCACGACGTACTCGCGCAGGGTGTGGAAGGTGACGGTGCCGCTGGGCGCGTTGTCGCTGGTCGGGCCCTCCAGGTGGTGGGCCTTGCCGGACGGCGGCACGGGGAGCGCGACCGTGCGCGGGCGGACCAGGAGGGTGCGGCTGTCGCCGTACCGTCTGACGCGGCGCGTGAGGCCGAACGGGTCGGCGCGGACCAGCAGCAGCGGCCCGACCGGGATCTCGCCGCGCACGTCGGTGGGCAGCGGGTACGACACCGTGCGCGCGGCGTTCCGCGGCAACCGCGGCAGGCCGATCAGGTGCTCGGAGTGCCCGATGCGGTCCTGGACGCGCAGCCCCGACAGGCCGCGCCGGCCGCGGTTGACCACGTTCAGCACGGCGACCGCCGCCTCGCCGCGCGGCACCTTGAGCGGCGTCACCTCGCGCCGCACCTCCAGGTCCGGCGCGGAGGCCGTCCAGGCGAGCGCGGCGGCCAGCGCGAGGACGCCGCCGGTGGCCAGCACGACGGGCTCGGGGTAGCCGAGCGCGAACCCCGCCGCGTAGAGCGCCGCCGAACCCGCGAGCGTGGCCCACCCGAGCGGGGTGAACAGCTCCGTGAGCCGCATCTACGCCGCCTGCGGCACCGGCATCCCGGCGAGGATCTCGCCGAGCGCGGACGCGGCGCCGACCTCGCGCAGTTCGGCCTCGGGCGTGAGGATCAGCCGGTGGGCGAGCACCGGCACGGCCAGCGCCTTGACGTCCTCGGGCACGACGTAGTGCCGTCCGGCGGCGGCGGCCTTGACCCGGGCGGCGCGCAGCAGCGCGAGGCTCCCCCGGGGGCTGGCGCCCAGCCGCAGGTGCGGACTGGTACGGGTGGCCCCGCACAACCCGACGATGTAGTCGTAGACCGGGTCGGCCACGTGGATCCGGGAGGCGAAGTCGATCATCCCGGCCACGTCCGTCGCCCGTGCCACCACCGGCAGCCGCTCGACCTGCGGCCCGGTCGGCCCGCCCTTGAGCACCTCGACCTCCGACGCGTGATCGGGGTATCCGACGGAGATCTTCATCAGGAACCGGTCGAGCTGCGCCTCCGGCAGCGGGTACGTGCCGTCCATGTCCACCGGGTTCTGCGTGGCCACCACCAGGAACGGCCGCGGCACCGGGTGCGGCTCGGCGTCGACCGTGACCCGGCGCTCCTCCATGACCTCCAGCAGGGCCGCCTGCGTCTTGGGCGAGGCCCGGTTGATCTCGTCGGCGAGCACGATGTTGGCGAACACCGGCCCCTGGTGGAACTCGAACTTCTGGTGCGCCTGGTTGAAGATCGACACGCCGGTGATGTCGCTGGGCAGCAGGTCGGGGGTGAACTGGATGCGCCGCCACTCGGCGTCCACGCTGGCGGCGAGGGAGCGGGCGAGGGTGGTCTTGCCGGTGCCGGGCACGTCCTCGATGAGCAGGTGGCCCTCGGCGAACAGGCAGATCAGGGCCAGCTCGATGGCCTCGTGCTTGCCGCGGATGACCCGTTCGATGTTGCCGGCGAGCAGTTGGAAACGCTGCGCGAACTGGCCGGCCAGGGCGGCGGACTGCTGCGGCTGTTGCGGCTGCTGGTGCTGCGGCTGTTGCGGGTAGGCGTGGGCGGTCTGCTCGTACTGGTCCTGGTAGTTGTACTGGGTCAACCGAGTTCCCCCTGCTCAGTCGGTGCACTCGAAGAGCGGTAACGCCGGGAACGAGCCGCGGGGCGTGGTCATGAGCGTCTCGCTCAGGTAGGCCACGCCGCCGTTCCACTCGATCCGGTTCCAGACGTCGCTGGTCTCCTTGCTCTCGTCCTCGGTCACGCTCTGGCCCTTGACCTGGCAGATGACGGTGATCGAGAGGTACTGCCCCTTGGGGATGCGGCCCGCCTCGCCGGACTTCGCCGCGGCCGGGCGGACCAGCGTGTCCACCACGTTGTTGTTGGCGTTCTTGTACTTCTGCCTCGGGTAGGCGAGGTCCACTTCGGTCGTGGCCACGTCCGGGCCGGCCCCCGCCGCGTTCCTGGCCTTGAGCGTGAAGGAGTGCTTCACGTTGTTCTTCAGCCCGTCCGCCTTGAACGACGTGCCGTTGATCGCGTCGTTCGCGGCCGCGCCGCCGAGCTGGTACGTCACCCCGTCGTCGCCGTTCTGCGGGGCGTCCCAGGTCAGCTCGGCGCCCCGGTTCACCGCCTTGGCGGCGAAGTTCGACGGCGCGCCCGGCGCCACGCACGGCCTGGCCCCCGGGCTCTGCTCCGACTCCACCTCGCCGCCCGCCCAGTGGGCGACCACGACGAAGGTGTACTCCCGCGCGCAGTCCCCACCGGTGAACTCGAACTGGAAGGGCCCGTCGCCGTCCACCGACTCCGGCTCGGGCCGGCCCTCGCCGGACGCCTTGAGGGTGTAGCGCTCGACCTCGCCGCCGGTGGACGGGCTGAAGGTGACGATCACCCGGCCGGGCCCCGACCTGGCGGTCACGGCGCCGGGCGCGTTCGGCGCGGCGCTGGGGGTCGGCGTCGGGGTGGACGTGGGTGTGGAAGTGGGGGTCGGCGTGGGCGTGGGGGTGGGCTTCCTGCCGTGGCGCCGGGGCGGCTCGGCCTCCCTCGTCCGCGTCGGGTCGGGGTCGCTGGTCTGGGGAGGTTCCTCCGGCTGGGTGTCGGTCTGCCTGGGGTCGTGGCGGGGGGTCTGCTTGGGCTTGGGGGTGTTGGTCGGCCCCGGTACGTCGGAGTCGTCCTTGTCCACGTCGTGCTTGCGGCCCTCGGGGTCGATGACCACGGCCTTGTCGCCGTTCTCGTCGTTGGCCCAGAGCAGGCCGTCCTTGACGAACACGTCCACCGGGCCCGGCCGGCCCGCCACCTGGAGGGTGGTGGGCTGCCCGCCGGCGGCGCTGTCCCAGACGATCAGCGCACCGCTGCTTCTGTCCGGTACGTACACCTTCGACCCCAGCACCTGCGGCACGCCGAGGCCCGTGGGGTCGTCGACGGCGAACCTGGTGCTGAGCACGGCGTTCGAGGAGGTGTCGAGCACGACGAGCAGCCCCGAGTCGCCCGCCGTCAGCACCGGGACGAGCGGGCCCTCGGTCATGGCCGGGGTGAGCACGCCGCCTTTGGCCGCCCGCGCGACGTCCTTGGGCAGGGTGATCTCGCCGACGCCGCCGTCCGCGCCGATGGTGACGGCGGTGGCGGCCCGCGTGTTGACCACGACGGGCAGGCCGCCGGCGATCGTCACGGCCAGCTCCTCGCCCGGTTCGCCCACCTTGACGGGGGTGGCGGCCACGCCGCCGGACACCGGGACGACCTCGCCCCTGGCCGTCACGGGCACCCACAGCCTGCCGCCGCCGTCGATGCGGGCCGCGCCCAGGGGGCCGGGCAGGGTGATCGGCGCGCCCAGGGCGTTCAGCGTGACCGGGTCGATGCGCTGGACGCGGCCGGCCCCCGGGTCGACGGCGTAGCCGGTGCCGCCGGAGACGGCGAGCTGCAGCCCGGCCGCGCCGAGGTCGCGGGTCTGGGTGACGCTGAGCTGGCTGGGCTCGACCCGGCTGACGAAGCCGGTGCGGTCGTCGACGAGCAGCACGTTCGAGCCGTCCTGGACGACGCGCAACTGTTTGCCGGCCTTGTCGTCGAGGTAGCCGTCCACCTCGCCCGACAGGCCGTTCACGTGCACAACCTTGCCCCGGGCCTTGGTCCACAGCCAGGCGCCGACGTCGGCCAGCTTCGGATTGGCACTGGAGACGCCCACGCCGAACCACGCGGCGGCGGCCACCAGGATCACAGCCGCCATGCCGGCGATCACGGCCGTGGCCCGATCCCCCCGGACCCCACGGATACGCAACCGTCACTCACCCCGTATGTGCGATAACAGAGCGTTTACCCCACTTTTATCGGGCATCACCCTAGCGGGCAGGAGTCCCATGTGGGCTCGTACTGAGTGGTAGGCGTGCTGAGTTCCGAGTCTGTCGGTGTGAAGCCGTACCTTAGTGCGCGTGTCCGAACAGCCCCTGACCCTCGACGCCGCCCTCTCCGAGGAGGCGGTGTTGTCGACCTACCGCCGCATGTTCGCCGCGCTGGCCCGCGACAGCGGCGCGGTGGTCGACGACCCCGCCCTGGTCGACATCGCCGAGACGTTGTTCGCGGCCTTCGCCGAGGCGGGCGAGGAGTGGCTGACGCACGACCAGATGCGCTTCGCCTGCCGCGCCCATCCCGGCGACCGCTTCGACAACCGGCTGCGGGTGCTCAAGGGGCTCGGCGCGATCCGCGAGGTGTTCCCCAAGCCCAACCAGCTCCGCTACCGCGCCTCGTTCACCAGCGTGGTCGGCCTGATGTTCATCCGCCGCATGATGGACGACGGCGGCCAGTCCGAGATGCACCGCCTGCTCGCCCTGGAAGACCTCAACGTCGCCGACCCCCGCACCACGATGGAGGAGGCCAGGCAGAGCGCGGTCAACCTGGCGCGGGCGTTCCGGCTGTGGGCCCTGGAGCTGATCACGCTGACCACGGGCACGATCGAGGAGCTGCGCGAGCAGGCCCCCAAGTTGTGGGGCACCGAGGAGATCGCCCGGCGCGCCCAGAGCCTTCACGGCACGATCCTGACCCGCTGGCCCGAGCTCGACCGGGTCTGCACCGACCTGCGCGCCTCGATCTACTCCTACAGCGACGCCTCGCGCCGCGCCGCCGGCCGCCTGGCCGACTCGGCCGGCACCACCCGCAACCTGACGCTGCTGCCCACCGAGACGTGGCGCACGTTCGCCCAGACGGCCTCCAAGGAACGGCTGGCCGCGGTGCTCGGCGGGTTCGTCTTCGACGCGCCCGCGCCGTGGCACGATCCGGCCGCCGTCGCGCGGGCGGTCGACGAGGCGCCGCGGCCGGCTCCCGTCCAGCCCACTCCCCCGCGCTCGGCGCTGCCCGACCCCGGGCCCGAGGGCTCGCTCGACTCCTCGCCGGGCGCCGCCGTCGAACGCCTCACGCGGGTGGCCGAGTCGCTGCTCGGCGACGCCTCGCGGGTCGCGCTGGCCGACGTGATCGGCTCCGACTGGCCCTCGGCCCGGCGCCTGCTCGCCGACCTGACCACGGCCGACCTGCGTCCCGAGCTCCCCTACCGGCTGACCTGGTCCGACGGGCTGACCGTCGATCCCGGCGGCGAGCCCGCCTGGCTCTCCCACGGCTACCTGGAGCGCACCTCATGACGTCCACCGCTTCTTCCGGGCGTGACCGGTCGGCCGAACGGGCGCTCGCCCACGCGCGGGCGCGTTCCGGCGGGCCGCTGCGGCTCGGGGCCGGCGTGCCCGCGCCCGCCGGGATGACCCGGCTGACCCGTCCCGACTCGACCGGGCAGGCGCTGCCGGTGTGGCCCGACGGGGTCACGCCGTCGCTGCTGGAGGAGTACCAGGTCGCCGCCGTGCCGGTCGAGCGGGCCGGGGAGACGCGCCGGGTGCTGGCGGCCACGCTCAAGTGTTGCTGGCGCGATCTGTCCGTCGATCCGTGGCCCGGCGACCCGGCGCCCGTCGAGCTGGTGCTCGACACGTACCGGGCGCTGATCGGGCGTACCGACGATCTGATGCGCAACTGGGCGAGGGGGGCGCTGCGGCGGCTGCACGACTCGGCGTGGATCGTCCTCGACGACGGGGTGGTGACGCTCGGCCCGCGCTGCGCGCTGTGGCCGGTGGAGTCGCACGCCCAGTTGCAGGAGCTGGTCCGCCGCCTGCCCGAGCCCGAACGGCCGGAGCTGACGGTGGTGGGCGACGCCGACATCGTGGCCGCGGCCGTCCTGCCGCTGCCCGGGGCCGGGGGGCGGGCCGAGCTCGGCGTGGCGGAGTTCGACGACCTGCTGGGGGCCTACGACGAGCGGCGGCGGGCCGAGCTGGTGGCGGCGTACATGGTGGTCGAGCACGCCGCGGAGCCGGTCGCGGAGGGGCGCTTCGCCGCGCTGCGCGATCCGGCGCTGCGCCACACCCTCGGCGAGATGCTGGCCCGCCGCGGCCGCGTCCTCATCCAGCTCCGCGAACGCTGGACCTCCGGCTACGACGACGCCCACACCCTCGACCTGACCCGGCCGCCGGTCCCCGCGCCGGCCGTCGTGAGCGTCCCCGAGGAGGAAGCCGTTCCCGCCGCCGTCGAGGAGCCCGCGGTCGCAGAGAGGGCGGCGGGGTCCGGGGTCGTGGAGAGGGCGGGGCTCGGGGTCAGTGAGCGCGCGGTGCTGACGCTGGTGCTGGTGCACTCGGTGGCGATCCCCAGGGCCGAGGGGCTGCTGCCCGAGGACTCCTGGTTGTCGCCCCACCCCGCCCCGGTCGAGGAGCTGCGCCGCCACACCCAGGTCCCGATCGGCGAGCTGGAGTCGGCCCTGCGCACGCTGCGCCACGCGGGCCTGCTGGCCCAAGTGAAGGCCGGCGAGGAGGCGGGCGGCTACGTCCCGGGCCCGCAGTTCCACCGGCTCACGCCGGCGGCCAGACGGCGGTTGCAGGAGGAGCTGATCCTCGCCGCCGGGCCGCACACCCCGCTCGCGGCGGCCGTACGCGCGCGCAGGTCAGCTCAGTGAACGTCATGACAGATGGAAGGGTAACGGGGGTTCGAGGTGTCGCAGATGGAGAACGTCGTCGGGGACCGGGTGCTGATCGCCGTGCAGGCGGTCAACATTTCGCGGCTCTCGACCCATCCGGTGCCCACGGTCCCCGGCACACTCATCGTCGTCGCGGGCGCGGGCCCCAAAGACTCCAACGGCGCGGGTAAGTCGTCGTTCATCGCCTCGATCACGGCGCTGCTCGGCGACGAGCAGTGGCGGTTCGCCTCGGGCGCGAAGGCGGTCTCCGAGCTGCTGTTCAACGCCGAGCTGGCCAGCGGCGCGGGCGCCCGCCAGTGGGCGAGCGCCGACCACGGCTACATCGTGGGCGTCTTCGGCCCGCCCGGCCTCGACTCCTTCGCCCCGCCCCCGGCCCCGCCCGAGCCCACCGCCGAGTCCGCCACCGAGCACGTCGCCGAGCTCACCCTCACGGAGGACGGCGACGACGAGAGCGGGGAGCTGTTCGAGGTGCCCGACACCTCGGGCGGCGCGGTCACCGTGTGGCTCAAGGTCAACCAGGAGGCCCCTCACCTGGAGATCCGCTGGCGCGAAGGCGTCCACCTGGCCGCCTCGCCCTCCGAGGCCGAACGGGTGGCGCGCGCCGACGAGATCTGGGCGTCGTTGCCGAGGTCGGCGGGCAAGCGTGACGTGGTGGCCCGCGACCTGACCAAGGTGCTCTACGGCGACCGGGTCAGGTGCGTGTCGTTCCTGTCCACGTCCGTACGCAGCAAGGTCGCCACCAACCTGCTCTCCCAGCCGCTCAACGAGATCTCCCCCGAACGTGTCTTCGAGGCCATCGCGGCGCTCACCGGCCTCGACGCCGAGCTGGAGCAGGAGCGCGAGGCCCGGCGCGACGAGCACGCCAAGCGGGTGCGGGCGGCGCAGGCGGCCGACCGGCTGGCCGAGTTCGAGGTGGAGTCGAAGGCGCTGGTAGGCACGTTCGACCGCCGCGACCAGGCCCGCGTGCGCCTGGCCGAGGCGTTGCGCTGCTGGCGTGGCAGGCAGGCGCGCAAGCTCGCCGACGCCGCCGCCAAGGACGAGCTGCTGGCTGCCGACCTCACTCGTCATCGCGCGGCGGGCGAGTCGGCGGCCGAGGCCGTCGCGCTGGTCAAGGCCGAGATCACCACGCTGCGCGAGGACACCCTCGACCGCCAGGTGTCGCAGGCCCGCAAGGAGCTGGCCGCCCTCCAGTCCCGCGCCACCAAGCTCGACGCCGACCGCGCGGTGGCCGAGAACTCCGCCGACGAGCTGCGGGCCGCGATCCCGGCGCTGGAGGAGACACGCAGGTTCGCCGACGGGCGTGACGTGCCCGCCGCCGAGAGCGAGCTGCGGGAGACCAGGCTCCGGCTCAACCAGGCGCTCAAGGCGCTCGGCGTGGCCGACCAGGAGGTGTCCTCCGCGCAGGCGGCGCTCGACGACGCCGAGGGCGGCCCGGCCGCGGCCCAGCTCGACGCGCTGTCGGCGGCGGGCGTCGGCGCGACCGGCCTGCTCGACGCCCTCGACGTGGCCGAGCAGGCCCGCGACGCCGCCCACCCGGCCGGCCTGCGCGGCTGGCCCCACGAGCACGCCGTCATCGTCGACGCCGGCCGGCTCGGCGAGGCGGCCCGCGCGCTGGCCGAGCTGCCCGGATCCGTGCTGGTCAGCGCGGCCGGGGTGAGCGTGGTGGGGGCGTTCGAGGGGGTGGCCACGGGGCGGGAGGCCCGGATCAAGGCCGCCGGCCAGCGGCTCAACCGGGCCGAGGACGCCCAGGAGAGCGCCGCCGAGGTGGTCCGCGAGGCCGAGGAGGCGGTCGCGGAGGCGCAGCGGCGGCTGGAGGGCGCGCGGGCCGGGGTGCGGCTGGCCGAGCTGGAGACCAAGCTGGCCGAACGGCGTGAGCGGCTCGTCGGGCTCAACGCGGCGATCGAGGAGCTGGCGCCGAAGGTCGCCGAGGGCGAGCGGCAGGCGGGGGCGCTCGACTTCCGGGCCCGTACCCGGGACATGGAGATCGAGCGGCTCGACGGGCGGCGGCAGCGGCACGAGGCCGAGCGGGCGCAGGCCCGCGAGCAGGAGGCCAAGGTCACGGCCGAACGCGAGGCGCTCAGGCTCGACGCGCTGGCCGCCGACTGGGGCGGCACGGTCGAGACCGCCCGCGAATGGATCCAGGCGCTGCCCGAGGAGGAACGCCCGCGCGCGGCCGAGGAGTGGTGGCGCATCGCCGAGCGCCACTTCGACCAGGCACTGCGCGACACCTTCCCCGAGGAGGACGCCGAGATCCCCGAGGAGCTGGCGTTCCTGCTGTCCGAGCGGGGTGGCAGCACGGCCCGCGAGCAGGCGACGTTCGCGGCCCTGTGCGGGGCGCTGGCCTCCTACCTGCGGGGCCAGGAGGAGTACGAGAAGCACCAGCGGCGGCAGATCGAGGCGCAGATCGTCTCCCGGCAGCGCGACCTGTCGGCGGCGGCCCGCGGCGCGGAGGAGGCGGCGCAGTCGACGGCCGTCCACCGGGCGGCGCTGACGGCGGCGATCAAGGCGCGGCTGACCCGGGTGGCCGAGGAGTTCGAGAAGCTCGACACCTCCTACGGCGGCTACGGCGCGACGCTGGAGTTCCCGGTGCCGCCCGCGCCCGCCGACCCCGAGCAGCGCTGGCAGTGGCGGGTGACGCCGAAGTGGCGGCGCGGCGAGGGGCAGGGGTTCGTGCCGTACAACCGGCGGGCCAACACCGCGCTCATGGACGAGAAGGCCGTCAAGCTGGTGTGCGCGGCGGCCATCGCCTCCTCCGGCGGCGGCCATCTGTGCCTGGTGCTCGACGAGCTGGGCCGCAACCTGGGCAAGGAGCACCGCAGGGAGGCGGTCGCGCTGTTCAGGAGGATCGGCGAGACGTACGGGATCACGGTGATCGGGGCGTTGCAGGACGACATGGAGCCGTACGCGATCGACGCCTGCGGCCAGTACGTCAAGCTGCGGCGGTCGTCGGACGCGATGCCGTACAACGAGCCGCCGGTGATCGTCGGCCATGACCAGCACGCCGAGCGTGTACGCGCGCTGGCCGCGTACGTCGACCGGGGTCAGGCGGGCGAGGGGCCGGTGTAGGAGGCGCGCAGGCGCAGCAGGGAGCCGCGTTCGTACTCCTCCATGGCGTGGGCCAGCCAGCCGGCCGCCCGGGAGACGGCGAAGATCGCCTCACCGGCGCCGCTCACCATCCCGGCCACGGCGGTGAGCGTGGCCAGGGCGAAGTCGATGTTGCCCGCGGGCAGCCGCCGCCGCTGGGCCTCGGCCTGCACGGCCTGCGCCGCCGCCACCCGGTCGTGGCCGGGGGCGGCTGCCTTGACCAGGTCGGACAGCAGCGTGCCGCGGGCGTCGCCGTTCTTGTAGACGCTGTGGCCGAAGCCGGGGATGCGTTCGCCCCTGCGTACGCGGTCGGCGATGACGCGGGCCGCCTGGCCGGGCTCGGCGATCTCCCGCAGCAGGCGTTCGGCCCCGTACGACGCGCCGCCGTGCAGCGGGCCGCCGAGGACGCCGAGGCCGGTGAGCACCACCGCGTACGGGTCGGCCTTGGCCGAGGCGGCCACCCGGGCGGCCAGCGTCGAGGCGGCCAGCTCGTGGTCGGCGAGCAGCACGAGGGCGGCCCCGAGCGCGCCGAGCAGCGCGGGCTCGGCGGGACGCGGGCACAGGCGGGCCCACAGCCGTTCGGCGATCGACTCCCCGGCGGGCTCGCCGAGCGGCGGCAGCGCGTCGACCAGCCCAGCGATCAGGCGGCGGCCGGTGGCGGCCACGGAGGCGGGGTCGAGCTGGTGGCGCAGCGAGTCGGACGCGCCGAGGACCGTGGTGATCACCTGGAGGCGGTCGAGCGGCAGGAGATCGCGCGGCAGGCCGCCCTGCGCCGCCACCGCCGCCCGCAACGCCTCCTCCTCGCACCGCCACGCCTCCTGCCCCTCGGTCCCGCGGCGGGGTGGGGCCTGGGGCGCCGGGGCGGGGTTCCAGAGGTGGGCGGCTACGGACTCGTAGTCGCTGGTCAGGGCGAGGTTCAGGGCGTCGGCGCCCCGGTAGTAGGGACGGTCGGCGCCCAGGGCCGTGATCGCCGACTCGATGACCAGCTCCGGCGGCTGCCCGCGCGGACGCCCCCGCCTGGCCAGCCGCTCGACCTCCTCGGCCGAGAACAGGCTGCGCCGTCCGTCGTCACCGTGCCGCCGCTGAAGCACCCCCCGGCTCACGTACGCGTAGAGCGTGGCGGGTTTGACGCCGAGCCGTTCGGCGGCCGTGGCCGCGTCGATCCACTCCATCACCCGCACCCACCTCTCCATATTGACGAAAATCAATATTGATACACATTGAGCAAGCGTGTCAACGTGAAGTCATGCCACAAGTTCATTTCCTCGACGTGACGAACCGGGACGGCGTGCAGACCGCGCGCACCGGCCTGTCCAAGTTCGGCAAGACCATGGTCAACTTCTACCTGGGCAAACTCGGCGTGGCCCAGTCCGAGATCGGGTTCCCGTTCCTGTTCCACGAGGTCCCGTACGTGCGGGCGCAGGTCGCGCTGGCCGAGGCGGGGGCGTTCGGGGAGCTGCGGCTGTCCGGTTGGTGCCGGGGCGTGCCGCAGGACGTGGAGAAGGCGGCGCCGCTCGGCCTGCGGCACTACAACCTGTCCATCTCCACGTCCGACTACATGATCCAGAACAAGTTCCGCGGCCGCCTCGACCGGAACGCGATCATCAGGGAGATGACGGCCGCGGTCCGCGCCGCCAAGGCCGCCGGGGCCGAGACGGTGGGGGTGAACGCCGAGGACGGGTCGCGTACCGACGACGGGTTCCTGCTGGAGTTCGCGCTGGCGGCCAAGGAGGCGGGGGCCGGACGGGTGCGCTACTGCGACACGATCGGCGGCGACACCCCCGGCCGGATCCGCGAGCGCTTCGCCCGGCTGGCCTCGGGCGCGGCGCTGCCGGTCGAGACCCACTGCCACAACGACCTGGGCATGGCCGTGGCGAACTCGCTCTCCGGCGCCCTCGGCGACCTCGACGCCGGTCAGGACGCCTGGATCAACACGTGCGTGAACGGCGTCGGCGAACGTTCCGGCAACGCCGACCTGCTCTCCACGATCCTGGCCTGCTCGCACGGGTTCGGGGAGAAGGTGGAGATCGGCGACCCGCTCGACCTGTCGTGGGCGCGCCGGTTCGGGTTGTGGGCGTCGTACGCGCTGGGGCAGCCGCTGCCGTACAACCAGGTGGGGGTGGGACGCAACGCGTTCGCGCACGAGTCGGGCATCCACGCCGACGGCGCCCTGAAGGACCACGGCAACTACGAGTTGTACGACGAGGCCACGCTCGGCCCGTTCCCCCAGGACCGGCACGCCCGCGACGGACGGGTGGTGCTGACCGGCGAGTACGGCGGCAAGGCCGGCTTCCGCCACGTCATGGACGGCCTGGGCGTGGAGGTGGCGGACGAGGAGGCGGCCTTCCGCCTGGTCCAGCTCTGCAACGCGATGACCGGCCGCCCCCTCGCGGACGACGAACTACGCCTGATCGGGACCTACCCTCGCGAGCTGTCCCTCCTCTTCCCCGGCTACACCGCCACCTGAAACCCCCGAGGCAGGGGCAGGGGGCAGCCCGGGGGAAGGAAGGCCCGAGAGGGGTGGGGTCAGGCGGCGCGGTCCAGGTCGTCCGCCGCCAGGGCCCGGCGGAAGTCCTCGTCGGCGTGCTCGATCGCCGCGAGCTGCACCGCCTCCCGCCGGAACACCATCGACAACGCCCAGTCCGCCAGCACCCGCGCCTTGTGGTTGACCGTCGGCACCCACGCCAGGTGGTACATCCGGTGCGCCAGCCACCCCAGGAACCCGGTCAGCCTGATCGAGTACACCTGGGCCACCCCCTGGTGATGGGCCAGCCCGGCCACCGACCCCAGGTACGCGTGCCGGTACGCCTTCAGCCCGCGCCCCCTGACGTACGCCTTCAGGTTGCGGGCGAGCAGCTTGGCCTGGCGCACCGCGTGCTGGGCGTTGGGCGCCGTGAACTGCCCAGGACGGGTCAGGTCGGGCACCGCCGCGCCGTCACCGGCCGTGAAGACGTCCTCCAGGCCCGCCACGGTCAGGTACTCGGTGGCCAGCAGCCGCCCGGCGCCGTCCACGGGCAGCCCGCTGTCGGCGGCGAGCGGGCTGGGCCGGCCGCCGGCCGCCCACACCAGCGTCCCGGCGTCGAGCGCGGTGCCGTCCGACAACGTCGCCACGCCGCCGGCCGCCGAGGTCAGCCGGGTCTCCAGCCGCACGTCCACGCCCCGGGCGCGCAGCGCGCCGACGGTCCAGCGGCCGAGGTCGGGGTGGAGTTCGGGCAGGATGCCGCCGGTCGCCTCGACCAGGGTCCAGGTCAGGTCGGCGGGGGTGATCCCGTCGTGGTAGCGCAGCGCGTCGTCGGCCAGCCCCTGCATCTCGGCCAGCGCCTCGACGCCCGAGAACCCGCCGCCGACCACCACGAACGTCAGCGCCCTGCGCCGCACCTGCGGATCGTCCGTCGAGGCGGCGGCCGCGAGCTGGGCCAGGACGTGGTTGCGCAGGTGCACGGCCTCCCCCACGGTCTTGAACCCGACCGCGTGCTCGGCCAGCCCCGGGATCGGCAGCGTGCGGGTGATCGACCCGGCCGCCATCACGAGGATGTCGTAGGTGAGGGTCCTGGCCGGGCCCTGGACCGGCTGGAACAGCGCGGTGCGGTCGTCGTGCGAGATCCGGGTGACGCGGCCGGTGAGCACCCGGGCGCCCTTCAGCACCCGGTGCAGCGGGGCGACGACGTGGCGGGGCTCGATCGTCCCGCCGGCCGCCTCGGCCAGGAACGGCTGGTACGTCATGTACCCCCGCGGATCGACCACGGTGACCGTCACCTCGCCCGACCGGATCATCCGGCGCAGCCCCAGCCCCGTGTACAGCCCGACATATCCGCCGCCGACGATCAGGATGTGCTTGCTCATCGTCCGCTCCTCCTCCATCAGGTTCTTCACTGCGAAGACGGGACAGCCCCGGTGGATGTGACAGGATTCGGGCGATATATTAGAGATTTTCGTCGCGGGTCTCCGGCAGGGCGAGCAGGCAGAGCAGGCTCAGCAGGGCCATCGCGGAGACGTACAGGCCGACGCCCATGACGCCGACGCCGCTCGACTGCAGCGCGGTGGCGACCAGCGGCGGCACCGCGCCGCCCAGGACGCCGCCGAGGCTGTAGGCGACCGAGGCGCCGCTGTAGCGGAACTCGGTCCTGAACAGCTCGGGCAGGTACGCCCCCATCGGCCCGAAGACCAGCCCCATCAGCCCGAGCGCGCCGGCCAGCGCCAGCCCGGCCAGGAACACCGACCGGGTCTCCATCAGCGGGAACATCACCAGGCCCCACGCGACGGCGGCCGCGGTGCCGGCGAGCAGGGTACGGCGGCGGCCCAGCCGGTCGCTGACCACGGCCGAGACCACGGTGCCGGCGCCCATGAACAGCACGCCGATCATGGTCAGGGTCAGCATGGTGGTCTTCGGGATGGCGAGGGTGGCGGTGCCGTAGGACAGGCAGTAGGTGGTGGCGGTGTAGAAGAGCGTGTAGGCGATGGTCATCGCGCCGGCGCCGAGCAGCACGCGCCGCCACTGGTGGCGGATCAGGCCGGCGAACGGCACCTTGGCGATGCGGCGCTGGTCCATCGCCGCCCGGAAGACCGGCGTCTCGGAGATCTTCAGCCGCACGTACAGGCCGACGATCACGAGGAGCAGGCTGGCCAGGAACGGCAAGCGCCATCCCCAGCCGCCGAACTGCTCGTCGGTCAGCGTCGCGCCGAGGATCAGGAAGAGCCCGTTGGCGACGATGAACCCGGCCGACGGGCCGAGTTGCGGGAACATCGCATACAGGCCGCGTTTGCCGGGCGGGGCGTGCTCGGTGGCCAGCAGCGCCGCGCCGCCCCACTCGCCGCCGAGCCCGATGCCCTGGGTGAAGCGCAGCAGCACCAGCAGCACGGGCGCGGCCATGCCGATGGCCGCGTAGCCGGGCAGCAGGCCGATCGCCACCGTGGACAGGCCCATCACCAGCAGCGAGACGACCAGCATCGACTTGCGCCCGACGCGGTCGCCCCAGTGGCCGAACAGCGCCGACCCGAGCGGACGCGAGACGAACGCCACCGCGAACGTCGAGAACGCGGCCAGCCGCCCGGCCACGGGGTCCATACCGGGGAAGAACGCGGTGTTCAGCACCAGCGCCGCGGCGGTGCCGTAGATGTAGAAGTCGTAGAACTCGATCGCGGTGCCCATGAGGCTGGCCATGGCGATCCTGGTCCTGCTCGGCGCCACGACCTCGGGGGAACTCGTCACTGTCATCTCGCCATTCGGACATGCGTCTTGTCAGGTGATACAACGACGCTACCACCTGCGTGACGTCACCAGGCCGCCCGATAGATTCGACCGCAAACGACACTTTTGGGAGGACCGCACCTTGGCCGTCGAACTGGTCATCTTCGACTGTGACGGGGTACTCGTCGACAGCGAGCGCATCTCCGTACGCGTGGGCACCGCCGCGCTTCGCCGCCTGGGCTGGACGATCGACGAAACCGAGTACGCCGAACGCTTCGTCGGCTGCAGCAACGAATACTGGGACGAACAGGTCGGCCAGACCCCACCCGGCTGGTACGAGCAGATCTCGCAGGAGTACACGGCCGCGATCAAGGCCGAGCTGTGCGCGATCGAGGGCATCGAGTCGGCCCTCGACCGGCTGGACATCCCCTACTGCGTGGCCTCCAACGGCCGGCACGCCGCCATCCGCGACAGCCTGGAGGTGACCGGTCTCGCACCCCGCTTCGACGGCCGCGTGTTCAGCGCCGAGGACGTGACCCGCGGCAAGCCCGCCCCCGACCTGTTCCTGCACGCGGCGGCCACGATGGGCGCGCCGCCCGAGAGCTGCGTGGTGATCGAGGACAGCCCGTTCGGCGTGACGGCGGCGATGAGCGCGGGGATGCGCTGCCTGGCCTTCGCCGGCGGCCTCACCCCGCCCTCGCGCCTGACCGGCCTCGGCGCCACCCTCTTCCACGACCCCGCCACGATCCCCGACCTGATCGCCGACCTCATCTGACCACTCTCCGAGCCGACCTCACCTGACCGTCGCCGGAGCCGACCTCACCCGACCACCCCCGTGGCCTCTCTCACGAGGGGGGTGGTCACGCCTCGCGGTACCGGGCCGGGCGGCAGGCGGGGTCGAGCCGGTCGGCGGTGCGGCGCAGCGAGGACGCCAGCCGCGCCCGCACGGCGACGCGCTCCGGGAGGCGCCTGCGCGGCGCCCCCGGCAGCGCCGCGTGGAGCGACCCCCGGAACCCCATCGCCGTCCGGTGCGCGAGGACCTGCATGCCATCCATCTCTCTCCTCCTTAATCAATTAAGACCTTAATCGATTAAGATCGCACGGGCAAGGCCGTTCGATACGGTTGGACGATGGCAAGGGTCACCCTGCAGACGATCGCCGACAGGCTGGGCGTGTCCCGCGCCACCGTGTCGTACGCCTTCTCCCGGCCCGACCAGCTCAGCGACGGGCTGCGGCGGCGCATCCTGGAGGTGGCCGACGAGCTCGGCTACGCGGGGCCCAACCCGACGGCGCGCTCGCTCCGGCTCGGCCGGGCCGGCGCGCTCGGGCTGCTGTTCAGCGAGACGCTGGCCTACGCCTTCGCCGACCCGTACGCGATCGGGTTCTTCCAGGGGCTGGCCACGGCGGCCGAGGAGGCGGGCGTCGGGCTGCTCATCCTGCCCCTCCCCCATGGCGACCGGCGCAGCGACACCGTGCGTGACGCGGTGGTCGACGCGTTCTGCCTGGTCTCGCTGCCCGACGGCCATCCGGCGCTGGCCGAGGTGCTGGCCAGGAAGCTGCCCGTCGTGGTGGTGGACGAGCCGTACGTGCCGGGCCACCCGTTCGTCGGCATCGACGAGCCCGCCGCCGGGGCCGCCGCCGCCGCGCACGTGCTCGGCCTCGGCCACCGGCGGGTCGCGGTGGCGATGGTCGGCCTGCACGACGACGGCCACACCGGCTGGGCCGACCGCGACCGCCAGGAGGACGCGGTGTTCGAGGCGATGCGCGCCCGGCGCGGCGGCTACCAGACCGCCTGCGAGCAGGCCGGCCTCGACTGGGACGACGTGCCCTTCTACGAGGTCGCCAGGAACTCGCGGGAGGCGGGCAGGAAGGCCGGCCACGCGCTGCTGCGGCGCGAACCGCGGCCCACGGCGATCCTGACCAACACCGACGTGCTCGCCCTCGGCATCCTCGACGCCGCCGCCGACCTGGGCATCGACGTGCCGGGCGAGTTGTCGGTCGTCGGGTTCTCCGACAGCGCGGCCGAGGAGGCTGGGCTCACCACGATCCGGCAGGCCAAGCAGGAGATCGGGGAGGCGGCCGGACGGCTGCTGCTGTCGGGGGCCGCGGCCCGGCCGGAGCGGCGGCTGTTCCCGCACGAGCTGATCGTGCGCGCCTCGACCGCGCCCCCGCCTAGCTGACCAGCGTCGAGCCCCTGCGGCTCTTGCCCACCTTGAGCTGCACCGGGATGCGCGTACGCAACTCGCCCACGTGGCTCACGATGCCGACCGCGCGGCCGCCGTCGCGCAGCCCGTCGAGGATGTCGAGCACGCCGTCGAGGGTGTCCTCGTCGAGGGTGCCGAAGCCCTCGTCCACGAACAGCGTGCCGACCTCCGCGCCGCCCGCCTCGGCCGTGACCACGTCGGCCAGGCCCAGGGCGAGCGCGAGCGAGGTGATGAAGCTCTCGCCGCCCGACAGGGTCGCCGGGTCGCGGTCGACGCCGGTCCAGGCGTCGGCCACCTTCAGGCCCAGGCCGCCGCCCGAGCGCGCCCGCGACCCGGCGGTCCTGCGCAGGTCGTGCCGCAGCAGGTAGCGGCCGGATGACATGTGGTCGAGGCGTTCGTTGGCGGCGTCGACGACCTGCCGGAGCCGTTCGCCCAGCACGAACGAGGTCAGGCTCATGTTCCACTGGTTGTCGCCGGAGACGCCGGAGGCCAGCGCCGCCATGCGTTCGGCCAGGCGGTGGCGTTCGGCGGCCGGCCGCCAGCGCTGGATGCGCGCGGCCAGCTCATCGCGCAGCTCGGCCAGGCGTCCGGCCCTGGCCACGGCCCGGTCGCGCTCGCTGGCCAGCCGCGTGTGCGTCTCCTCCGCGCTGTCCCGCTCCGCCTCGGCCGCCGCCAGGTCGGGCGCGGGCTCGGCGGCCGCGGCGACCAGCTCGGGGTCGGCGAGCAGGCCGGTGACGGCGGCGTGCTGGTCGTCCAGCCGGCGCAGCAGCTCCGCCTTGCCCTCCCGTTCGGCCGGGCTCCGGTAGGCCTCCTCGGCCTCCCGCGCGTCGGCGAACCCCGCCTCGCCCGCCGCCCGCCCGGCCTCCCTGACGGCGGCGTCGAGCTCGACGGCCGCCGCGACCGCCGCCCGGGTGGCCTCCAGCGCCTCCCGCAGCAGCTCGGCCTCGTCGTTGAGCCTGGACAGGCGGGCGGTCAGGGTCGGGTCGCCGCCCCTGGCCGCGTCGAGCCGCGCGCTCAGCCGCCCGGCGTCGCCGCTCAGCTCCTCGTGCCTGGTGCGGCCGGCCGCCAGGCGGGCGGCTCCGCGCCGGCCGCGTTCCTCCAGGTCGGCGCGTTCGCGGGCGAGCGCGGCCAGCTCGGCGGCGAGCACCGGCTCCCGCGCGGCGGCCCCGGCCAGGCGGCGCAGCTCAGCTTCGGCCCCGGCCAGCACCACGGCGCCGTCCAGCCCGTCTCCGGCCTCCGCCCCGGCTTCTGACGGGGTGAGGGTCTGGGCGAGGCGGGTGTGGAGGCGGGCGCGTTCGGCGGTGAGGCGGCTGCTGTGGGCGTGGTGGGCGGCCAGCGTCTCGGCCAGCTCCCTGGCCTGGTCCCGGACGTGGTCGCGTTCGCCTTCGAGACGGTCGAGGGCGTCGGCGAGGCCGGGCTCGCGGTCGGCGACCGACCGCAGGCGGGCGAGCTCCCCCTCTGCGGCCAGCACGCGGTCGGCGGCGGTGCCGGCGTCGAGCCCCTCGGTGGCCGCCGAGGCGTCGGCGAGCCGGGACTCGATCGAGGCCAGGGCGCGTTCGGCCGCCTCGCGGTCGGCGGCGGCCGATTCGTGGGCGCTCTCGGCGGCGTGCTCGTCGTCGGGGGAAGGGGCGCTGGGTGCCGGGGAGGCGGGCATGGGGTGGTGTTCGGAGCCGCAGACCGCGCACGGCCGCCCGTCGGCCAGGTCGCGGGCCAGCTCCGCGGCCATGCCGTCGATCCTGGCCTGGCGCAGGTCGAGCCAGCGTTCGCGGGTCTCCTGGGCGCGGTCGACCAGGGCCTGGTGGGCGGCGGCGGCCGACTCCAGCTCCGCGGCGAGGGCGTCGCGGCGGTGGGCCGCCTCCAGCGCGGAGCGGGCGGCGTCGAGGTGGGCCGCGGCGGCGGGCACGGCCGCCGTCTCGGCGCGTACGCCGGCCAGGGCCGCGCCCGCCTCGGCCAGCCGGGCCGGGAGCTCGGCCTCGGCGGCGGCCACCTGCGCCTCACGCTGGGCGAGCACGTCGAGCTCCCCGGCCAGGACGGCGAGCTCCCGGTCGATGTCGATGAGATCGGCGGCGGCGTCGCGTACGGCCTGGGCCGCCGGGATGCGCGCCGCGGCCACCCGCGCGTCGGCGAGCCTGCCCTCGGCCTGCTCGATCAGGCCCGGCAGGAGGCCGAGCCGGGCGGCGACTGCCTCGTCGGCGCCGATCAGGTCGGCCAGCTCCTGCTCCACCCGCAACAGGTCGCGCCGGACGACCGACAGCCGGGCCTCCTCGGTGAGCAGCTCGGACAGCCGCGCGAGCTCGGCCCGCCGCTCGCGCTCCAGCCTCTCCAGCTCCGTCACCGACGCCAGGCCCCCGGACGACGGCTGACCGGCGCCGGGAGCGGCGGCGAGCAGGGGGCGGGCGCGGGCCAGGGCGTCGGCGGCCATCGCGCGGGCCTTGTCGGCGGCCTCCGCGCGTTGCCGGGCGGCCGTGATCAGCGGGAGCACGCGGTCGGCGCGGGTGGCGTCGTCGATGAGGGCCTGGAGGTCGGCGCGTTCGTCGGCGCGTTCGTCGAGGGTGCGGCGCAGGGTGAGCGCCTCGGCGTGGCGGCGCTGACGCTCGGCGAGGGCGGCGGCCCGCTCGAACCGGGACCGCGCCAAGTGCAGGGTCTCGCCCGCGGCGGCGTGGCGCTCCCCGCACCGGTCGACGGCGGCCCGCGCCGCGGCCAGCAGCGCTCCGGCCCGGCCCAGCGGGTCGTCCTCGGCCGACGGCTGCCCGCCGTCGGCGCCCGGGGTCGCGGGCACGTCGGAGAGGGAGTCGGGGGGCGGGGTGAGGGTGGGGCCGGCGGCCTCCTGAAGGCGTTCGACGGCGAAGGCCACCTCCCGCCCGAGCTCCTGCTCCGCCCGCCCGGTCACCCGCCGCCGCTCGGCCAGCCACGACTCGGCCTGCGTGAACACCTTGACGGTGAACAGCCGCTCCAGCAACCGGGCGCGGTCGTCGCCGTCGGCGCGCAGGAACTTCGCGAAGTCCCCCTGCGGCAACATCACCACCTGGCAGAACTGCTCGGCGTTCATCCCCAGCAGCCCGCCCACCAGGTCGCCGGCCTCGTCGAGCCGGGTGGTCAGCCCCTGCCAGGCGGCTCCCCGGCGCTCCTCTACGACGACCTTGGCCTTCTCCTCGGTGAACCCGGCGCCGCGCAGCTTGGGACGCTGCCAGGACGGCGACCGCCGGACACGTAGTAACCGCCCCCGGATCGTGACCTCCAGCGTCACCGACGGCCCGGTGCCGGCGGGCGCGTGGTCGCAGCGCAGGCTGCGGGCGCTGTTGCGCTGGCCGGGCACGACGCCGTAGAGGGCGAAGCAGAGCGCGTCGAGGATCGTGGTCTTGCCCGCCCCGGTGGGCCCGTGGATGAGGAACAGGCCCGCCTCGGTGAGGGCGTCGAAGTCGACCGTCTCCGTGCCGGGGAAGGACCCGAAGGCCGTGAGCGAGAGCCGGTGGGGCCGCATCTACGCCATCGTCTCCTTCACCCTGGACGCCTCGATCGCCTGTCTTAGCAGGTCTTCCTCCTCGGGCGCGGCAGGCTCGCCGCGCACCTCGCGGACGAAGTCGAGGGCGACCTCCGCCTCGGGCCGCCCGCTGAGCCTGACGGGCTGGGCGGCGGGCGCGGCGCCCACCGGCTCGAAGGCGAGGGCGAGGGCGTGGGGGAAACGGGCGCGCAGCCGGTCCATCGCCTGCTTGGGACGGACGGCGTCGGTCAGGGTGATCTGCAGCCAATGGTCCTCGTAGGAGGCGAAACCGGAGAGGGTCAGCAGGTCGTCGAGGTCGCCGCGCAGCCGCCCGACCGGCCGGGGCACGGGCGCGGGCACGAACTCCGCGCCCGAGCCGAGGGTGACCAGCCAGCAGCCCTTGACGTGGCCGGTCTCGGAGAAGGAGTAGGCGAGGGGGGAGCCGGAGTAGCGCACGGTCTCGGACATGCGCTGCCGCCCATGGAGGTGGCCGAGCGCGACGTAGTCGACGCCGTCGAAGGCCGGCAGCGGCACGTGGGACACCCCGCCCACGCTGATGTCGCGCTCGCTGTCGCTGGCCTGGCCGCCGGTCACGAAGCAGTGGGCCAGCACGACGGCGGCCCGGTGGCGCGCGGCGTCGGCGCGTACGCGGTCCATCGCGTGGGAGATCGCGGCGGTGTGGCCGCGGTCGGGGAGCTGCCAGGGGGTGCGGACCAGCTCCGGCTCCAGGTAGGGGATGCCGTAGAAGGCGACGTCGTCGATCAGCACCGGCTGCCACGACTGGTCGGGCTCGGTGCGGACGTGCACCCCCGAGGAGTCGAACAGCGCCGAGCCGAACCCCAGCCGCAGCGCCGAGTCGTGGTTGCCGCTGATCAGCACCACCCGCGCCCCGGCGGCGCGCAGGCGGGCGAGCGCGTCGGAGAGCAGGGCCACCGCGTCGACCGGCGGCAGGGCACGGTCGTAGACGTCGCCGGAGACGGCCACGACGTCGACGCGCTCGGCGCGCACGGTCTCGACCAGGTGGTCGACGAACGCGGCCTGCGCCCCGAGCAGGCTCTCCCGATGGAAGGAGCGCCCGAGGTGCCAGTCGGAGGTGTGCAGGATCCGCATGTCGCAGGAAGCTAACATCTCCCACCGACAAATGCGGTCTCTGCTGTCACAGAAGCCGGGAGTAGGCTGACTGATCGGCGGGCAAACCAACGCACATGGGGAGGCCGATGCGCACTGGCCGTGGCACCTTGAGCGTCGCCGCCGGCCTGGTGCTGGTGGCTCTCGCGTCGGTCGGTTACGTGTTGCCGCCCGCGTTCGACCCGCCGCCGCTGAAGGCGGATCCGGCGTTCGAGGCCCTTCCCGCGCAACCGGCCGGCGAGCTGCGCCCGGTGGTGGCCGCCGCCCCCGTACGGCAGGAGGAGATCTCGTTGCCGGCCGAGGGGCAGCGGCTGGAGGGCACCTTACGCGTGCCGCTCACGCCCGGGCCGCACCCGGCGATGGTGTTCGTGTCGGGGTCGGGCAACGGCTCGCGGACGGAGTTCACGCCGCAGGCGGAGTTCCTGGCCAGGGCGGGCGTGGCGACGATCGCGTTCGACAAGCGGACGGTCGGCTACGACTTCCGCGAACGCGACTTCGGGCTGCTCGCCGACGACGCCCTGCGCATGGTGGAGTACCTGCGCCGCCGTCCGGAGGTCGACGCCTCGCGCGTCGGGCTGTGGGGGGTCAGCGAGGGCGGCTGGGTGGTGCCGATCGCGGCGGCCAAGAGCGCGGCGGTGGGCTTCACGGTGCTGGTCTCCTCGCCGAACGTCTCGCCGCTCCGGCAGGTCGCCTGGGCCCTGAACGAGCAGTTGCTCAGGCTGCACGCCCCCATCGGCGCCCGTGACCTGCTGACCAGGGCGATGGGCGGCGTCGGCTTCACCTTCCTGCGTTACGACGCGATGCCCGCCTTACGCCGGATCAAGCAGCCGGTCCTGGCGTTCTACGGCACCACCGACCCCTCGATCCCCTTCGTCGAGTCCACCAAGGCGCTGGTCACCGCGCTCACCGAGGCGGGCAACGACCGGTACACGATCCGCTTCATGGACAAGGGCGACCACGCGATGCGGGTCAACGGCGGCCCGTTCACCAGCGGCTACCTGGAGACCCTGGCCAACTGGATCAGCGGCCTGCCCGCCACCGCGACGCCGTCGGCGCATCTGGCGGGCAGCACGCCGGTCCAGCGGTTCGAGGCCAGCGACGTGCCGGCGGCCCCCTGGTACGCGGGCGGCACGATGCTCGGGCTGACCATCTGCCTGGCCGCCGTCGGGTACGTGGCCGGCCCGGTCGCGGCCATGGTCGTACGGCTGCGCGGCCACGGCCGGCCGCCCGTCGAGACCAACGCCCGGCTGTGGCCGCCGATCAGGCGCAGGCTGCGCAGGATGGCGTGGGCGGGTCTCGGCCTGCTGGCCTCGGTCGTGGCGTTCATCACGCTGCTGGTGTTGTTCTCGGTGAACCAGGCGGGCGCCTGGCCGGCCGTGCTGGCGGGCTGGCTGGTGGTCCGCGCGCTGGCCGTGCTCATGCTGATCCAGGAGGTCACGGCGGTGGCCGCGTACGTGTCGGCGCTGCGCGAGGGCATGCGGCCCACCCGGTGGCAGTACGTCGCGATCGGCGGCGTGCTCGGCGGCACCGGGCTGCTCCTGGTGGCGGCGGCCTACTACGGCCTGTTCGCGTTCCCCTGGTAGGCGTTCATCCAGCGGTCGAGCTCGGCGAAGACCTGCTTGCGCGCGGGCTCGGCGGACAACACCAGGTCGTGCACGCCGTCCTGGATGCGTACGCAGGTGACGTGGGGGCCGATCGCGGTGGACCAGCGGGCGATGTGCTCGGGGTCGAGCACGATGTCGGCCGAGCGCGCCTCGGGCACGAAGTCGCGTACCCGCAGGCCCGTGGAGGAGGCGAGGACGAGGACCGGCACGTCCACCGCGAGCCCCCGGTGCAGCCGGCGCTGGGCGCGGCGGACGGCGGCCAGCCACATCGCGTGCACGGAGAACCCGACCAGCGGCTTGAGCGTCAGGTCGTAGTCCCATTCGCCCTGCTCGGTGCGGTGCAGGCTCTGGCCGTAGGCGGTGCTGATGCCCAGGGGCAGCGCGCGGCGGGAGTAGGACAGCGGGGTCCTGAGCAGGTCGGCGGCCAGGCGGAGCGGCGCGGGCACGTTCAGGTCGAGGAACGGGCTGTTGAGCACGAGCCCCTGCATCAGGCCCCGGCCGCGGACGCGGTCGGCCCACAGCGCGGTGATCAGGCCGCCGGTGGAGTGGGCGTTGACGGTCAGCTCGTCGTGGTCGCGCCTGATGAGGCGGACGGCCTCGTCGATCTCGGGGAAGTAGTCGGTGATGCTCCTGATCAGGCCCCTGGTCTGGTGCGGGAGCAGCGAGCGGCCGTACTTGCGCAGGTCGAGGGCGTAGAAGTCGATGCCGCGCTGGACGTAGTAGTCGGCCAGGTGGTCCTGGAAGAAGTAGTCGGTGAATCCGTGGACGTAGAGCACCGCCCTGCGCGAACCGGTCCTCCTGGAGATCAGGGTCGCGACGACCTCGCCCTCGAAGTCGGGCGGCATAGGCAGAACGGTGATGTCGTACATATCAGACACCATATGGATTGTCTGGCCATGATGGGACGCCGGGCGGCAGGTCCTCGCTCACCTTCATCGGGAAGTCGGCCCGCCGCTTCTCCAGGAACGCGTTCACCCCCTCGACCGTGTCGGCCGCGCCGCCGAGCTCGGCCATGAGCCGGGAGTCGGCCGCGTGCGCCTCCCAGGGTGAGGCCGCCGACAGGCCCGACCACATCAGCCTGCGCACGGCGGCGACGGAGACGGCCGAGGTGTTGTCCGCGATCTCGCGGCCCAGCGCGTACGCGGCGGGCAGCAGCTCCTCGTCCGGCAGCACCCGCGACACCAGGCGGCCCTCCAGGGCCTCGGCGGCGGGGAAGACCCGGCCGGTCACGGCCCACTCCATGGCCCGGGAGATGCCGACGACCCTGGGCAGGAACCAGCTCGACGCGGCCTCGGGGACGATC
The DNA here is from genome assembly GCF_014648435.1 of Nonomuraea spiralis. Lineage (GTDB taxonomy): Bacteria > Actinomycetota > Actinomycetes > Streptosporangiales > Streptosporangiaceae > Nonomuraea > Nonomuraea spiralis. Next base: position 436,464 of record NZ_BMRC01000002.1, on the reverse strand, counting down.
CCGCGCCGGGCGAACACGAACCCGAACCGGGCGCTCTCCGCGGCCAGCCGGACGTCCATGGGCAGCGTCATCGTGACGCCGACGCCGACCGCGGGGCCGTTGATCGCGGCGATGACGGGCTTGAGCGAGGCGGCGATCCTGAGCGCGACCGTGCCGCCGCCGTCGCGCGGCGCGCCGTCCACCAGCTCGCCCTCCCCCCGACGGCCGAACGTGCCACCGCCGCCGCCCAGGTCGGCCCCCGCGCAGAAGGCCCGCCCGGCCCCCGTGACCACCACCGCGCGCACGTCGTCGTCGGCGTCGGCGAGGTCGAAGGCGTCGATCAGCTCGGCGCGCATGGTCAGCGTGAACGCGTTGAGCCGCTCGGGGCGAGACAGGGTGATGGTGGCGACGCGGTCGGCCACGCGGTACTCGATCTCGGAGAAGGCCATGACCCGAATGTTATTCGGTTACTGATGTTCATCCTCCGATAAAGACATATTTCGTATCCAATGCGTAGGCTGCCCGCGCTGTCCGTGGCTGCGGGTTACGGTGGACTACGGGGAAACGGGGATGGCGTGCGACAGGGTAGGAAACCGGTGGGCGCGGCAGCGGTCCTCGGCTGGCTGGCACTCACGACGCTGGCGCCCGGGGCCGCCCATCTGCGTGCCGGATGGCGCAAGACCGGCCTGACCTTGCTGTCGTCCCACGTCGCGGGGCTGGCGGCGCTCCTGGCCGTCGCGCTGACCACCGACAACCTGCTGGGCTCGCTGACCCAGGACTCGTGGCTGATCCCGATCACCGTCGGCGCGGTCGCCCTCGGGGTCGTGTGGCTCGCGGTGATCGTGCACTCGTTCATGGTGCTGCGTCCGGGACGGCTGCGGCGGCGCGAGCAGATCGTCACCGGCACGCTCGCCGGGCTGCTCGCCGTCGCGGCGGTGGTGCCGTTCGGGGCGGTCGCGAACTACGTGTGGACCTCCCAGAGGACCCTCAGCGGCATCTTCACCGGGCCCGACCCCGCCGACTCCCCCACGCGGGAGGGCGAGGAGCCGCCGCAGGACCCGTGGGCCGGGCGCGAACGGGTCAACCTGCTGCTCCTCGGCGGCGACGCCGACGACAACCGCACCGGCGTACGCACCGACAGCATGAACGTGGCCAGCATCGACGTGAAGTCCGGCAACACCGTGCTGGTCAGCCTGCCCCGCAACCTGGAGAACGTGCGCTTCCGCCCCGGCACGCCGATGGCCCAGCGTTTCCCCGGCGGCTTCCGCCTGCCGGCCGACCCCGGCGGCGGCCGCAGCGACCTGCTCAACAGCGTCTGGGAGTACGCCGACGCGCACCCGGAGATCTTCGGCGGCCGCCAGCACCAGGGCCCGAAGGTGCTCATGGACACCATCGGCTACACCCTCGGCCTGGACATCGACTGGTACGCCCTGGTCAACATGTGGGGCTTCGCCCGTCTCATCGACGCCATCGGCGGCATCACGATCACCGTCGAGCAGGACGTCGTGTTCGGCAAGTACAACGAGGGTCTGGTCAAGGCCGGCACCAGGAAGCTCAAGGGCGCCGACGCGATGTGGTACGCCCGCTCGCGCACGTTCAGCGACGACTACACCCGGATGCGGCGGCAGCGCTGCGTGCTCGGCGCGCTGCTGGGTCAGGCGGACCCGGCGACCGTCCTGGCCCGGTTCAACCGGATCGCGCTGGCGGCCAAGGAGCTGATCAGGACCGACATCCCGCGCTCGATGCTGAAGAATCTGGTGCCGCTGGCGCTCACGGTCAAGAACGCGAAGGTGACGAGCCTGCAGTTCGTGCCGCCGCTGATCCGCACCGGCTACCCCGACTGGGACAAGATCCGCGAGCTGACCGCCAAGGCCGTCCGCGACTCGACCGCCGCGACGTCCGCCGTCGCCGCCTCGGCCACCCCGTCCGCCTCGCAGGGCACGTCCCCGAAGAAGTCCCCCAAACCGTCCGCGCCGCCGACGAAGGGGCTCACCGAGGGGTGCGGGGCGGCCTGAGTCCGCGGGAAGGGCCCTGGGGTCCGGTTGCCGGTGGCATCCTGGGGTGACCGGCAAATCTGGAGGAGATTCGCGATGTCCCACCCTCTCGGCACGTCCCCCGCCCCCCGGCGCACCCCGCTCGACGCCGAGGAGAGAGTCCGGGCCGAGGCCGGTTTCGTCCCCCTGGTCGCCCAGCAGCTCGCCGAGAACGGGCGGTTCAGGGTGAGCGCCGACAGCCCGGAGCTGGTGGAGGTGTTCCAGGGGGTGGCCCGCAAGGTGGGCGAGCTGCTCGGGCGGCCCGTGGTCAGCTACTCCAACGGCCGGTACATGGTGATCACCTTCGCGCAGGGCTCAGCGCTGGGGTGAGGCCGCGAGGCGGTCCAGGAGGGTGCGGAGGATCCGGTGGGGCTCCGTCCACAGCAGGGCGCCGCCGATGCCGGGCACGACGTGCCGCACGGCTCCCGGGATGCGGGCGGTCAGGCCCTCGCCCAGGTCGGGTGAGTGGCCGCCGTCGAGCTCGCCGTACCAGACGTCGACCGGGACCCTGACCGCGGCCAGGTCGATCCGCCAACGGCCCATCGCCAGCACGGTGTCGCGGGCGTAACCGGCGGGCCCCTGGGCGAACGCCTCCCGCAGCGCCTCGCGGTACGCGGCGGCGAAATCCGCCCTCTCGTACACGGCCAGGTCGCAGGCGGGGCTGCCGCCCGTCACCAGGTCCCACATCGCCTGCGGGGTGAACCCGGAGAAGATCTTCTCGGCGGCCTCCGGGTCGTGCTCGGACAGCTCCGTCAGCCGCCGCAGCTCGCCGGGCAGCACGTCGGCGAAGCGCGGGTCGGCCACCTCGTCGGCGGCCGAGACCAGGGCCAGCGCGCCGACCACGCCGGCCGCGGCGCAGGCCAGCGCGAACGGCGCCCCCTGCGAGTTGCCGACCATGGCGGGACGGCCGAATCCGGCGGCGAAGGCGCGTACGTCGGCGGCGAAGTCCGCGAACGTACGGCCCGGCGCGGGAGTGGAGGCGCCCAGCCCGGGACGGTCCAGGGAGATCAGCCGCACACCGAGCTCGTCGGCCGCCGCCGCGCCGAAGCCGAGCCGGCGGCTCGTGGCGGCCCCCGGCGACAGCAGGACCGGCGTCCCGTCCGGCGGCCCCCACTCGGCCCAGCCGAGGAGCCTGCCGTCGGGCAGCCGTTCGGCGCCCGTACGGGCGGGAGGTGCGACCAGGATGTTCATGCGCCCATCATCCCGTGAACACCTCGGGGGGTTTCCACCGGTTTTCCGGTCGCGCAGGTGGGCCGGTCCGGCGCGTGAATGATCACATTTCCGCAGGTCGTCCGGCACACTGGGCTTGTGCTCATCGATCTGGTCCCGCCCTTCGAAGGGCGCCACAGCGAGACGACCACCGCCGGCACCCTGCTGCGGCACGCGGGCGTGGAACTGTCGGAGGCGATGTTGTTCGGGCTGGGCGAGGGGCTGAGCTTCATCTACTGGGACAGCGGCTCGCTGGACGTCCCGCTCGTCGGCGGCCGGGTCAAGCCGCACGCGCTCACCGAGAAGCTGGCCGCCGCGCTCGGCTTCACGCTGGACACGCAGGAGACCTCCTCCCCCATCACGGCCTGGTCGAACGTCCGCCGCCACCTCGACGAGGGCACCCCCGTCGGGATCCGGCTCGACTGCTACCACCTCGACTACATCAGGACCCCCTACCACTTCGGCGGCCACTACGTCGCGATGGTCGGCTACGACGAGGGCCACGCCCACCTCGTGGACACCGCCCAGCAGGGCACGCGCAACCGCGTCCCGCTCGAATCGCTCGAACGGGCCCGCGCGGCGACCGGGCCGATGACGGCGCACAACCTGTCGTACACGCTCGGGCCGTGCGCCGAGGCCGACCTGCCGTCCGCGATCAGGGCCGCCGTCCGGTCCACCGCCGCCGGGTTCCTCAACCCGGCCATGCGCAACGTCGGATACCGAGGCATCGAGCAGGCCGCCGCGCTCATCCCGACCTGGCTGGAACGCGGGCCGACCGAGCAGCTCACGCGGACGGCCAACCTCATGGAGGGGGGCGGCACCGGGGGCGCGTTCTTCCGGAACCTCTACGCCGAGTTCCTGGGCGAGGCCCGGACGATCGCGCCGGGCAAGGCCCTGGAGGCGGCCTGCCAGGCGTACACGGCGCTGGCGCCCAAGTGGAGCGAGGTGGCCGACCTGCTCGCCCAGGCCGGGGAGACGGGCCGGCAGGCGCCCCTCGACCAGGCGGGATCGCTGCTGTACGACCTGGCCGCACGCGAACGCCTGGCCATGGAGACCCTGCACGAGGCGGCGTAGGAACGCGGCCCTACCGGGCGCGGGCCTACGGGGGACGGGCCTACCGGGCGCGGTCCTACCCGGGGGCGGGACTACAGGGGGCGGTGGAAGGTGGCGCGCCAGCGGTGGCGTCCGTCGTCGCGCAGGTCCTCGATCGTCTCCGCCGTCAGCCCGCCGGTCGCGAACGCCGCGATCTCCGCGGCCGTCAGCGGCCACGGCGGGGCGCCCGCGGGCCCGCCCTCCTCGCGGCCCGACGCGATCACCAGCAGCGTGCCGCCGGGCCGTACGAACGCGGCGACGCCCGCGGTGGCGCGGGCGTGCAGTTCCTCGGGGAGGGCCTGGACGGTCATGATCTCCACGACCAGGTCGAAGGCGTGCCGCCAGCCGGCGGGCGGGTCGAACAGGTCGGCGGCGCGGTAGTCGACGGCGCTGCCGGGGAAACGTTCGCGGGCCAGGCGCACGGCCGACTCGCTCACGTCGAAGGCGACGGTGTCATAGCCGAGGCCCGCCACGTACTCGGCGTCGTCGCCCAATCCGGCGCCCACCACGAGCGCCCGGCCGCCGCCGGGGCCGCCGGGGCCGCGTCCGGCGGCCCACTCCACGAGCAGGACGTGAGGCGTACGCGAGTCCCAGGGGACGATCGCCTCGCCGGTCGCCGACTCGGCGTAGAGGTGCTCGAACCAGCCGGTCGGGTCGTCGGCCGCCAGCGACCGGGCGGCCAGCCGCCTGGCGTCGGCGTCGGGGTCGGCCTTGGGGTCGGCGTCGGGAGCGGGAGCGGCGTCGGTGCCGCGGTCGCGCCCGCTCGTCGGTCCGGTCATCGATCCCCCAGATCGGTCAGGCGTGGAAGGATTCCTTGGCCAGGCGGGCCAGGCGCGTCTCGTCGATCGTATGGCCCAGGCCGGGCTGGGTGAGCGGGACGGCGACGACGCCCGCGTTCGCGCCGACCAGCGGCGTGACGATCTGGTTCTGCTTCGGCGGCTGCGTGACGTCGCACGGCAGCGTGCAGCCCGGCAGGCTCGCGACCGCCACCGTGGCCGCCCTGGCCAGACCCGCTCCCTGGCCGCCCGCGCACTGGATGTCCCAGCCCGCGGCGGCGGCCCGGTCGTGCGCCCGCCGGGCCTCCGACAACGACGGGAACGCGGTGGGGCGCAGCAGCAGGACCTTGGCGGCGCGCAGGGTCAGGTAGTCGTCCAGCTCGGCGGTCGAGCGCACCTCGACGGCGACCGAGGCGGTCACCTCGTCCTGCAGCGCGGCGTGGGCGTGGACGTCGCCGAGCGGGAAGGGCCGCTCGATGACCTCCAGGCCGTAGGAGTCGAGCGCGACGAGCTGGCCGCGGTCGGTGTAGGCGTTGCCGCCGTCGACGGCCAGGGTCAGCGCGGGGTACGCCTGCCGCACCGCGCGTACGGGCTCGACGTCCCAGCCGGGCCTGATGTCGAGGGTGACGTGCCCGTAGCCGGCGCAGACCTGCTGGTTGACGCGGGCGACCAGGCTCTCGACGGACGGGTCGGGCGCCAGGCGCACGGTGGCCATCACCGAGGTGCGGGTGCCGCCGATGGCGTGCGCGAGCGGCACTCCCCGCATCCTGGTCCACAGGTCCCAGCAGGCCATGTCCACGGCCCGGTCTCCGCTCGGCACGGCGTCGGGATGTTCCCAGTCGACGCCGATCAGCAGCGCGGCCAGCGACTCCTCCAGCCGGGACCAGGCCTTCGGCTCGGGTGAGACGGCCTCGCCCCAGCCGGTCATGCCGCCGTGGTCGGTGAGCTTCACGAGCAGGCTCTCCGACCTCGCGCCGTACGGCAGGACCAGCCGGAAGACCTCCAGCTCCCGCACTCGCGGCATGAACCCCCCTTAAGTCATGACGAGAGAGTCGTCGCGCCAGGTGAAGGCCGTCCACGGCGGTGCGTTTGGCAGCGTTCTCAGCACTTTGACGTTCTCATCACTATGACGCGGTCCCTTCCATAGTGCCTGCCTTGCTGGACTGCACAAAACGCGGGGCCAGCACGACGGCCAGGACGGCGAGCACGACGGTGAAGCCGAGCCCGACGGCGTAGTTCTCGCCCGTGGCGGTGAACAGGGCGCCGCTGACCGCGACGGCCACCACGGTGAACACCGACTCGCCGACGCCCACGGCCGCGCTGTTCTGCCCTTCCTCGCCCTCCTTGGACATCTCCAGCACCAGCACGGACACCGTGGGGTGCAGCGCGCCGATGCCGAGGCCCGAGATGGCCATGGCCACGTACGCGACCGCGATGGGCAGCGAGTCGATCAGCACGAGCGACACCAGCGCGATGCCGACGGCGACCATCGCCGCGCCGCCGCGGATGGCGGTCATGTTGCTGATCGTGCCGCGGCCCTTGATCCACGAGCCGGTGGACCAGCCGAGCGCGCCGACCGTGAGGACGACGCCGGCGCCGGTGGGGGTCAGGCCGCGCTCGTTCATCAGCATGAGCGGGATGAGCACCTCGGCGGCCATGAGCGAGCCGTAGGCCAGGCCGCGCAGCACGGGGGCGGTCGGCAGGCCGCGGGCCGCGCGCAGCGAGCCGGGCAGCAGCAGCTTGGGCAGGGCCACGACCAGCAGGACGACGCCGGCCACGAGCAGCGGCAGGCCGTCCTTCAGGGCGCTGCCGTACTGGATCAGGGCGGCGGCGACGGCGGTCAGCGTGGCCCAGACGAGCTTGCGGCCGAGGCCGGGGGCGGGGTCGGCGGAGCCTTGCTCGGCCGAGCGGCCGGCGGTGCCGCGCCACAACAACAGGGCCGCGGGGATGACCAGGGCGGAGACGCCGAGGAAGATCCAGCGCCAGCTCACGTTCTCCACGACGAAACCGGCGATGGCCGGGCCGATCATGGAGGGCACCACCCAGGCGGCCGAGAACAGCGCGAACACCTTGGGATGCATGGCCCCCGGGAAGACCCGGGCGACGAGCACGTACAGGGAGACCTGGATCAAACCGGCGCCGATCCCCTGGACGAAACGCCCGGTGACCAGCACCTCCATCGTGGGCGCGAACCCGGCGACCAGCAATCCGGCCACGAACGCGACCACGCCGACGGCGATCGGCTGCACCGGCCCCCGCACGTCGCTCCACCTGCCGCCGAGCACGGTCGCGATCACGCTGGCCGCGAGGGTGGCGCTGAAGGCCAGGTTGTACAGGGCCATGCCGCCGAGGTCGCGGGCCACGACGGGCATCGCGGTCGCCACCGCCATCGCCTCGAAGGCCACCAGCATCACGAGCGCGACCAGGCCGACGCTGAGCGCCCGGTACCGCGCGGACAACACGCCGGCCGGGGCCGGGGCGGAGTCCTCGATCGATTCAACAGTCGTAGTCATGACCGCAAAACTATGAGGAAGCCCCAGGTCAGCACATCGGGCGCGGGGCCTAGGCAATTGGGCCTAAGGCATGCGGGACTCGATGCCGTCCAGCATCAGTTCGAGGCCGAAGCGGAAACGTTCCTCGCCGTCGGCGGCGATCAGGTCGTCGATGTGCCCCACCAGGTACGGGAACCGCTCCCGCGGCAGCGTGCGGTAGTAGCCGGCGATCTGTGTGGCGAAGGCGGTGAAGTACTCCTCCGGCGAGGTCATCTCCGAGGCGCGCAGCCGGCTGACGTGCACCGAGCCCTCGTAGGCGTCGCCGATGAGGTAGAGGGACAGGCGGTCGAGGCACAGGGCGGCGTTGCCGGGCGGCATGCCGGCCTCCAGCAGCAGCCCGTAGACGAACTCGCCGGCGCGCAGGGAGTTCTCCCCCGTGGGGATGTTCGCGAGAGCCGCCCTGGCGACGTCGGCGTGCCGGTTGAGGACCCGGTAGACCTCCAGCGAGTACGCCCTGAGCTGGTCCTTCCACCGGCTCGGATCGCGCTCGGGCAGCCGGATCTCGCCGAGCACCCGGTCGTAGACGAGTTCGAGCAGCTCTTCCTTGTTGGCGACGTGCGCGTACAGCGAGGCGGGGCCGGTGTCGAGCTCCTGGGCGACCCGTCTCATGCTGAGCGCGTCGAGCCCTTCGGCGTCGAGCACCCGCAGCCCGGTCTCGACGATGAGGTCCTGGCTGAGCTGCCGCCTGATCTGCGCGGGCTTGCGGGTCTTGCGCCACGGCGGCACCGGCACGGCTTCTTCCTTGCTCCCCATGGCGAACACTGTACTTGACACGAACACTGTTCGCCACTAAAACGGTGTTCGTCAACGAACAGTGTTCGTAGCAAGAACAGCGTTCTAAGGAGTTCCCGATGACAGTGACCAACCAGGCGCGGACGGACCCGGAGGCCGTCGCGCCCTACCGGTGGCGTTGGGCCGCCCTTTTCGTGATCCTGGCCGCCGAGGTCATGGACCTGCTCGACGCCCTGATCACCACGATCGCCGCCCCCACCATCCGCGCCGACCTGGGCGGCAGCGACAGCCTCGTGCAGTGGCTCGGCGCCGGCTACACGCTGGCCATGGCCGTCGGCCTGATCACCGGCGGGCGGCTCGGCGACCTGTTCGGCCGCAAGCGCATGTTCCTGATCGGCGCCTTCGGGTTCACCGCCGCCTCGTTGTTGTGCGGAGTGGCGACCGGCCCCGAGATGCTTGTCGCCAGCCGCGTGTTGCAGGGCCTGTTCGGCGCGGTGATGTTGCCGCAGGGGCTTGGGTTGATCAAGGAGATGTTCCCGCCGCAGGAGATCGGCAAGGCGTTCGGCATGTTCGGGCCGGTCATGACGATCTCGTCGGTCGGCGGCCCGGTGCTGGCCGGCTGGCTGGTCGACGCCGACTTCTTCGGCACCGGCTGGCGCATGATCTTCCTGATCAACCTGCCGCTCGGCCTGGCCGCCGCGCTGGCCGGCATCCGCTTCCTGCCCGAGTACCGCCTCTCGAACGCCACCAAGCTCGACCTGGTCGGCGTCGGCCTGGTCTCGGTCGCCGGATTCCTGCTGATCTACCCGCTGATCCAGGGCCGCGAGCTGGGCTGGCCCGCCTGGACGTTCGTCTCGATGGCCGCCTCGCTGGTGGTCTTCGCCCTGTTCGGCCGGTACGAGTCGCGCCGCGCCGCCTCCGGCAAGGACCCGCTGGTCACCCCCAGCCTGTTCCGCAAGCGGGCCTTCTCCGGCGGCCTGGTCGCCGGTCTGGCGTTCTTCTCCGGCATGATCGGCCTCAGCCTGGTCTTCAGCATCTACATGCAGGCCGGCCTGCACTTCAGCCCGCTCAAGGCCGGCCTGGCCAGCCTTCCCCAGGCGGTCGGCGGCGTGATCGGCTTCGGCCTGGCCATGTCCGGGCTCCAGGAGAAGCTGGGCCGCGGCCTGCTGCAGATCGGCGTGGTCGTCATGGCCGCCGGCGCGGCCGTGCTCGGGGTGACCATCCACCTGGCCGGCACCGACGTCGGCGTCTGGCAGCTCGCCCCCGGGCTGGCGCTGGTCGGCATCGGCATGGGCCTGACCATGGCGCCGTTCTTCGACATCGTGCTGGCCGGGGTCGAGCCGCACGAGTCGGGGTCGGCCTCGGGCACGATGACCGCCGTCCAGCAGCTCGGCGGCGCGCTCGGCACCGCCGTGCTCGGCACGCTCTTCTTCAACCTGCTCAAGGATCAGTGGAGCTTCGGCTCGGCCATGCAGGTGACCGTCTGGGTCGAGATCGGGCTGCTGGCGATCACCTTCGCCCTGTCGTTCCTCATGCCGCACAAGGCCCGCCCCGAACAGGCCGGCCACTGAACGCTGACCCGGCCGCGGCTCCCCCACGGGGGAGGAGCCGCGGCCTCGGCCTTTCTCAGGCACCGGTGTGGCGTTCGGCCCACCGGGCGAGATCGCGCCGCTCGATCGCGGCGGCCATCAGGTCGGGGAAGGCGTCGGGGGTGCAGGCGAACGCCGGCACGCCCATCGCGGCCAGCGCGGCGGCGTTGTCGTGGTCGTAGAAGGGCGCGCCCTCGTCGGAGAGCGCGAGCAGCACGATCACCTGTACGCCGGCCTGGGTCATCGCGGCCACCCGGCGCAACATCTCCGCGCGTACGCCGCCCTCGTACAGGTCGCTGATCAGGATGAAGATCGAGTCGGCCGGGCGGGTGATGAGGCCCTGTGAGTAGGCGATGGCCCTGTTGATGTCGGTGCCGCCGCCGAGCTGGGTGCCGAACAGCAGCTCGACCGGGTCGTGCAACTGCTCGGTCAGGTCGACCACCGCCGTGTCGAACACCACCAGCGACGTCTTCAGTGACCGCATCGAGGCCAGGACCGCCCCGAACACGCTCGAATACACCACCGAGGCCGCCATCGAGCCGCTCTGGTCGATGCAGAGCACCACCTCGCGCTGCACCGACCGCTGCCGGCGCGCGTAGCCGACGAGCCGCGACGGGACGACCGTGTTCCGCTCCGGCAGGTAGTTCTTGAGGTTGGCCCGGATCGTCCGGTCCCAGTCGATGTCGGACACCCTCCTCGGCCGATGCGTACGCGCCGAGCGGTCGAGCGCGCCCGTCACGGCCGCCCGGGTGCGCTGGGCGAGGCGGCGTTCGAGCTCGGCGACGACCTTGCGCACCACGGCCCTGGCCGACTCGCGGGCCTGCTCGGGCATCACCCGGTTGAGGGCGAGCAACGTGCCGACCAGGTGCACGTCGGGCTCCACGGCCTCCAGCATCTCCGGTTCGAGCAGCAGCCTGGTGAGGTTGAGCCGCTCGATCGCGTCCTTCTGCATCACCTGGACGACCGTGGACGGGAAATATGTCCTGATGTCGCCCAGCCAGCGGGCCACCCGCGGCGCGGACGCGCCGAGGCCGCCCTCGCGCCGGCTCTGCCCCTCGCGGCCGTCCTGGTCGTAGACGGCGGCGAGGGCCGCGTCCATCTGCGCGTCGGCGCCCTCCAGGGCGCAGCCGGTGCCGTCGGCGTCGCCGCCTCCGAGCACCAGCCGCCACCTGCGCATGCGCTCATCCACGGTCTCTCCCGATGATCGACAACACGGTGGCCACGGCTCCCGCCGCGCGCCGTTCGTCCACGTCCGGCTCGGTCGCGGCGCCGGTGTCACCCGTGCCGCCCGCCGCGCTCACGCGCTCGCCGATGGCCCGCCGCTCCGGCCCGGCGAAGCCGCCGAACGTACGGCGCAGCAGCGGCAGCACGTCGGTGAACTGGTCGGCCGGCAGCGCGGTCAGCCAGGTGTCGACCAGGCCCAGCAGGCGGGGGTCGTGCACCAGGAGCAGGCCGCCGCCGGACAGGAACCCCTCGACCCAGGCCGCCGCCCTGACCGGGGTCTGGCCTCTGGACATGGCCCTGGACATGCGGTCATCGGCGTCGGCCAGCTCGCCGGCGTCGAGCAGGAGGCGGGTGAGCCGGCCCTCGACGAGGCCGTGCAGGTCCTGCCGGTCCGCCATGCCACGCAACGTCCCCAGCCACCGCCCCCGCACCACCCCCTCCCCCTCCGCGCCTGCCGAGGCGCTTCCTGAGGCGGCGGGGGGTTCCGTGAGGAGGGCGACGGCGGCGTGGACGGCGTCGACGTGTTTGAGCAGGCCGGCCGCCGCGTCGTCGTCGAGCCCGGTGACGGCCACCGGCAGCCCGACGCAGATCCGGTCGAGCATCGAGCGCACGATCACCGCCAGCCCCTCGGCCGACGTGCCGCGTACGTCGCCGTAGCGGTGGGCGCGCACCATCGCGGGCAGCGCAGCCATCAGGTGGGTGACGTCGGTGTCCAGCGCCGCCTTGGCCGACAGCGCCGCGAGCACGCCGGGCAGCGCCTCCGGCAGGTCGGCCAGCAGGCACGCCTCAACCAGCGCGGTCAGGTCGGCGAGCGCCGACGACGGCGCCCCGGCCAGGTCGCGGCAGCGCCGCGCCGCCGCGGCGGCGACCGTGGTGCCGAGGGCGGCGTGCTCGATGAGCGCGAGGTCGTGCTCGGGCAGCCAGCGCAGCGTCCACGACTCCCTGAACGTGCCCTTCCCGCGCGCCTGCCCCGGCGTGCCCCAGCCCACCTCCAGCAGCCGCAGCCGGTGGAGCAGGTGACTGCGTTCCAGGTCGAGCGGCCTGCGCAGGTCGAGGTCGAGCTCACGGTCGAGCGCCTCGGGCCGAATTCTCAGCCGCCGCTGCTGCTCGCGCAGGTCACGCTGGAGCGGGACCATCGGGGTGCCGTCGGAGACGTGGCCGAGCCGGTCGCCGACGACCATCCGCCGCTGGATCAGCTCCACCGCCAGGTCGTCGCCCTCGCACAACACCGCCCTGGCCGCCTCGGTCACCTCGCCGAGCCCGGCCAGCGGCCTGCCACGCAGCCCGGCCAGGGTCGCGGCCAGGCGTACGGACTCGATGACGTGCGCGGACGACACCGGCAGCCCCTCCTCGCGCAGCACGGCGGCGGCCTCGGTGAGCCATCGCTCGACCGGCCGGTCGGGGACGGTGAACAGGTGGTGGTACCAGCCGGGCGAGGCGATGCCCGCGCCGTAGCCGCTCCACGAGGCCAGCCGCCCGTAGGTCCACGGCACCCACGTCAGCTCGGCCTTCACCTTCGGCATGCCGCGCAGGAGCGCGTTGTCGGCCGCGGCCGGGGGCAGCGGCCCGGCCAGCGCGGGCACGTGCCAGGCGCCGCAGACCACCGCGACGACGCCGAACCCCTCCTTGATCGCGGCACGCAGGGTCCTGCGCATGTACGCCTCGCGCCTGGCCTCCCGGCCGACCGGCACGTGGCCCTCGCGCACCGCGGCCATGGCCTCGGCGATCACCTCGAACGGGGTGTCGCCGCGGTGCTCGACGACGTCCTCCCACCAGCGTTCGGGGTCGTCGTGGCCGGCGGCGGCGGCCAGCGCGCCGATGGGGTCGGCACGCAGGCCGTCACCCGCCTCCCCGCCCTCCGACTCGTCCGTCTCCTCGTCGGCCAGGGAGTGGGCGGCGGGCAGGTCGCAGAAGCGCACCGGTACGCCGGCGGCGGCGCCGTACAGGATCGCCTGCCATTCGGGCGAGAACTGCGCGAACGGCCAGAACGCGGCCTTGGCCGGAGCGCCCGGCACGTGCGCGAGCAGCGCGACCGGCGGCTCCAGGCCGGGCGCGAGGGCGACGAGCGCGTCGGCCTCCGGCGGCCCCTCGACGAGGATCACGTCGGGGCGCAGGCGTTCGAGCTCGCGGCGCAGGGAACGGGCCGAGCCGGGGCCGTGGTGGCGTACGCCGAGGACGGAGACGGCGCTCATGACACCTCGCGGCAGGCGCGGTAGAAGTCGCGCCAGTCGGACCGCTCACGCACCACGGTCTCCAGGTACTCGCGCCACACCACCCGGTCCGACACCGGCTCCTGCACCACCGCGCCGACGATCCCCGCCGCCACGTCGGACGGGCGCAGCACGCCGTCGCCGAAGTGGGCGGCCAGCGCGATGCCGCTGGTGAGCACCGAGATCGCCTCGGCCGTGGACAGGGTGCCGCTGGGCGACTTGACCTTGGTGCGGCCGTCCTCGGTGACGCCCGCGCGCAGCTCGCGGAAGACCGTCACCACGCGCCGGATCTCGGCCAGCCCGGTGGTGGTCTCCGGCAGCTCCAGGGCCCGGCCGAGCTGGGTGACGCGGCGCGCGACGATGTGCACCTCCTCCTCGGCGCTGGCGGGCACCGGGAGCACGACGGTGTTGAAGCGGCGGCGCAGGGCGCTGGACAGCTCGTTGACGCCGCGGTCGCGGTCGTTGGCGGTGGCGATGACGTTGAAGCCGCGCTCGGCCTGGACCTCGCGGTTGAGCTCGGGGATCGGCAACGTCTTCTCCGACAGGACGGTGATCAGCGCGTCCTGGACGTCGGAGGGCATGCGGGTCAGCTCCTCGACCCGGGCGATCCGCCCCTCGGCCATGGCGCGCATCACCGGGGACGGCGTCAGGGCCTCGAACGAGGGCCCCTCGGCCAGCAGCCTGGCGTAGTTCCAGCCGTAGCGGACGGCCTCCTCGGCGGTGCCGGCGGTGCCCTGGACGAGCAGCGTGGAGTCGCCGCTGACGGCCGCGGCCAGGTGTTCGGACAACCAGGTCTTGGCCGTGCCGGGCACGCCGAGCAGCAGCAGCGCGCGGTCGGTCGCGAGCGTGGCCACGGCGACCTCGACGATGCGGCGGGCGCCGACGTACTTGGGGGTGACGCGGTCGCCGTCGCCCAGGATGTACCGGGTCACCGCCCAGGGCGACAGCCGCCAGCCGGGCGGGCGGGGCCGGTCGTCGTCCTTGGCCAGGTAGGCCAGTTCCTCGGCGTACTGGTCTTCGGCGTGGGGACGCAGGACGGTCATGCAAGCTCCTTGTACATGTCGGCACGGAAACGCAGGAAGGCGGCGACCCGCTGGACCGGCTCCACCGGCGAGTAGCTCTCGGCCAGCGGGAACAGGGCGGGGTCGATGTGCTCTCCGGCCAGCTTGACCAGCTCGCCGAGGTTCCACGGCTGGACGGCGGCCACCTTGACGATCTTGTGGAGGACGGCCGTCGCCAGCCCCTCCCCCCAATGGGACGAGACGCCGCCGAGCACCATGATCAACTGGCTGTCGAGGTCGTGCTCGCGCACGAACCCGGCGGCCAGCTCCTGCTGCTCGGCGGGTGGCAACGCTTCGAGCAGGTCGGCGATCGGGTCCCAGCCGAACATCGCGCGTGCCCACTCCGGGTCCTTCTGCAGCACCGCGGCCCGGACCCAGGCGGCCTTCACCTCGGCGTCCCAGTCGGGGATCCGCATCTTGAGCAGCCTGGAGGGCGGACGGTCCCAGACGCCCAGCGGGGCGCGGGCCAGGATCTGCTGCAACCACCAGGCCCGCTCGCCGATGCCGCGCGGCGGCTTGGGACGCACGCCGTCGCGTTCCATCGCCCTGTCGCACTCCAGGGGCGCCTCGACGGCGATGGTCGAGCCGGAGACCGACACGCAGGCGCGGGCCCGTTGGGCCATGCGGCCGGACAGGCGGGAGCCGGGCAGCCGGGTCAGCAGGTTGGCGGCGGCCTGCCGGACCTCCCTGCGGCGGTCGTCGAGCGCCGACTCGAGGAACGGCTCGTCGGCCATGCCCAGCCCGTCGGCCAGCAGCTCGACGAACTCGGCCCGGTCGTCGGGCGTCTCCCGCTCCCAGGTGCTCTCCAGCAGCTCCCTGGCCGCGGCGGGGTCGGCGGCGCGCAGGGCCCGCAGGTGGGCGCGGCGGTCGGCCGGGCCGCCGAGCTCCCACGTCTCGCCGGTGGGCTCCTCCAGCAGGTAGCCCCACTCCTGGTTGAGGTCGGCCAGCCATCTGCCGCGCCGCCCGGCCAGGACGCCGAGGTGCGCCCGGATCGAGCGGTCGCGCCTGCCCCGTTCGAGCAGGTCGGGCAGCACGTCGCAGGGCACCCTGCGGCCGGTCGCGGCGGCCGCGGCCAGCCATTCGGGCAGCAGGCGGTCGTGCTCGCCGCCCATGATGCGGACCAGCCGCTCGGCGGCGCGCCTGCCCACGGCGGGCAGCTCCTCGGCGGGGGCGGGCGCCGGGGGCGCGGGCTCGGCCGGTCTGCGGCCCGCGCGCCGCCGCGCCGTCTCGACGGCCGCGACCGTCAGCAGGTCTCCCGCGAAGGGCCTGCGGTCGGTGCCCACGAGGGCGGTGGAGGCCAGGTCGTCCCAGGTCACAGGAGCACCGCCGTTCCTTCGTCGTCGTAGGTGGTGAGGGGGCGCAGGCCCTGCGGGGTCCATTCGGCGGCCACCGTGACGGGGTGGCCGCCCGAGACGGCGATCAGCCGCCAGGGGTCGCGGGCCCGGGGGTGCAGCGGCAGGCCGCCGATCGACGCGCGATCGGGGACGACGCCGCCCAGCACGAGCGGCCACGACTCGGTCCAGGGGTCTTCGGCCAGCACCCGCGCCACCTCGTCGAGCGCCTCCTCGACCGGGACCCCGGCCGGCGGGCCGGGCCGGGTCTCGGGGCCGGTGGCGTGGCGTACGGCGACCAGGGCGCGGAGGGGGGCGGCACCCGGGTAGAAGGCGAGGTCGGCGTCGATCGTGGCCCCCGTGACCAGCGAGGCGTCGAGGGGCTGGCCGACCGGGGCGAAGGACAGGACGAGCGCGGCCCGGCCGGTCGCCCGGCCCTTGAGCCAGACGCGGCGGGCGGTCAGCCGGTCCTGAACGTCGTCGCGCCGGCCCAGCACGGCCCACTCGTCACGGACCGCAGGCCCGGCCAGCACCTCTTCCCGGGTGACGGGGAAACCGGTGCGGATGCGTACGGTCTGCGCCAGCGGGTCGGGCAGCTCGGCGCGGCGGCGGTGGGCGACGGCGAGGAGGTTGATCAGCGCGTATTCCTCCAGGAGGCGGCCCGGCCAGTCGTCCTCGGCGCGCACCTGGGTCAGCCGGGACACCAGGCCCGCGACGCCGGGCGCCTGGGCGTCGACGAGGCGCTTGGCCAGGCCGTCCCAGTCGTGCTCGGCGGAGGACGCCAGGCCCTGCCGGAGCTGGTCGGCCAGCCAGCGCTCCAGCTCCGCCAGCCCGGCCCCCACCCGCGAGTGCCGCACCGACTCCGCCCCGCCGGTCGCGGGCGTGGGCTCGGCAGGGCCGGCGGCGCGGGCGGCCTCGACGCGGGCCGCGGACCTGGCGGCGCGGTCGGCGCGGCCGTCGAGCCATTCGGTCACCCACTGCGGCGCCGTCTCCTCGGCCGGCACGCCGTCGGCCGACCACAGCAGCAGCAGGCCGAGGGCGTGCTTGCAGGGGAACTTGCGGCTCGGGCAGCTGCACCGGTAGGCGGGCTCGGTCAGGTCGACGCACGCCAGGTAGGGCTTGGAACCGCTGCCCTTGCACTCGCCGTAGAGGACGCTGCCCGTCGTGCCGCGTGAGGACCATTTGCCCGCCGCGGCCACGCCCTGGGCCGCCTTCTGGGACGGCGCGTCGGGGGCGAGGGCGAGCACCTGATCACGGCTCCACCGTTCGATCACCTGCCGCAGACTAGCCAGCCCGACCGACATTTCACCAAGGCCGCCCGGGAGACCCCGGGCGGCCTTGGTGAAGGGATCGGCGGGCCGGTCAAGGGGTCAGCGGGCCGTCACCTCCGCGGCCGACAGGTAGGAGCCACCGCTCGCGCGGGTGCCTTCGAGGCGTACGTAGCGGGCGTCCACGGCGGGGAACGCGGCCGTCTTGAGCCGCGCGTCGCCCGCCCACGTCCCGGCGGCGACCTGGGTGAAGGTCTGGCCGTCGGTGCTGACGTACACCTTGTGGTCGAGGATCGTGCCGTTGAGGTTGCCGTCGAAGCGCAGCGACTGCGGGAGCGGGGTGGGGGGCGAGTACTCGGAGTGCCAGAAGGTGGCGATGTCGCCGTCCACGGCGCGTTCGGCCCAGCGCCACGAGGCCGGCCACGCCGGCGGCGTATCCGAACATCTGCCGCCGGGTGGCGGGGCTGTCGGCGAGCCGACGCCATTGATCGGGTTTCACCTGGTCTTGCCTCATTCGTATCGGCATTAATATTAAAATATGAGGAATCGAATCGCACGTCAGGTGATCCCGCATGACCAGATGCTCGTAAGATCGGTGACGTGGAGCTGAGGATCTATCCCGACGGCGCCCCCACGGAGGTCGCCGACGAGGCGGCCGCCCTGGCGCTGGCCGCCACGTCCGACGGCCAGGCCGTCCTCGACGGCACCCGTTTCCTGCGGCGCGACGTCACCGGCAAGCCCATCGGCTTCGACGAACGGCCGCCCGTGGCCGCCGCGCTCGACCTGCTCCCCCACCCGGAGGGCGGCTGGTACCGCGAGACCTGGCGCTCGCCCGTCACCGTCCGGCCCTACGGCTACCCGGGCCCGCGCGCCAGCGCGACCGGGATCTACTTCCTGCTCCAGCCGGGCGAGGAGTCCGTCCCGCACATGGTCAGGTCCGACGAGGTGTGGTTGTGGCACCGGGGCGGCCCGCTGACCCTGACCGTCGGCGACGCCGACGTCACCCTCGGGCCGCTGGTGGAGCAGGGGCAGGTGCCGCAGGCGGTGGTGCCCGGCGGCGTGTGGCAGTCGGCCCGGCCGGCCGGGGACGAGGCCGTGCTGGTGAGCTGCGTCGTGTCTCCGGGGTTCGACTTCGCCGATTTCACCGCGTGATCGGGAAGATCGACTTATACAGGAGACATGCCAGGCATCGAGGCGGCCCTGACCGCCGCTGGGAAGAGCGTCGCGGAACGCGCCATGCGCGAGTGGCTGGCCACCAGGGCCGCGCGCAAGGACCGTACGAGTGAGCTGAAGGACCTCCTCCAGAGCGGCTTCCGTGACCGGCTCGCGCCGCGGAAGATCGACAACCAGCTCCAGGGCATCGCGCTGGCCGTCGAGGCCCGGCTGTCACGGCTCGTCGAGCAGGAGTTCCGGGGACTGGACGAGGCCGCGCGGGCCGCCGTGCTGCTGGAGGTCGTGGACGCGCTGCGGGCGGCCGACCTGTCGGACGAGGCCCTGTTCGACTCCGACGCCGACCCGGCCAGGCTCGCCGGGCGCGTCCTGGCCGCCCTGCCCGCCCCCAAGCTCGGGGAGGCCGAGGACCGCCTGTACGCCGTCCTGCTCGCCGAGTCCGTCGACTGCCTGGTCGGCCTCATGCGGCAACTTCCCCAGTACCTGCCGCGCGCCGCCACCGAAACCCTGGGCAGGCTCAGCGGCCTGGCCGAGGGCATGGAACGCCTGCTCGCCCGGATGCCGCAGCGCACCCTGGAGGCCCCGGAGGGCAGCCAGGACGACGCCGCGTTCGAACGCCTCTACCTCGGCTTCGCCAGCCGCACCCTCGACGAGGTCGAGCTGTTCGGCGTCCGGGTGGAGACCTACCGCCCGCGCACGTCGCTGAGCGTCGCCTACATCAGCCTCAACGTCTCCACCGGCGAACGCGGCCCCCGCGCGCCGGAGCGGCTGTCGATCGCCGCGCTCACCGGCGACCATCCCGCCGAACGGGGCACCGAGCGCATCGAGTCGGCGCTCGGCCGTTCCAGGCTCACGCTGCTGCGCGGCGACGCCGGTTCGGGCAAGAGCACGCTGCTGCGCTGGCTTGCGGTCACCGCCGCGCGCGGCGGCTTCTCCGGCGACCTGGCCGCCTGGAACGGCTGCGTGCCGTTGATGATCAAGTTGCGGAGTCATTCGTCGGGCCGCCTGCCCGCGCCGGCGGCGTTCCTGGACGACGTCGCCCAGGAGGTGGCCGGGCGCGTGCCGCGCGGCTGGGTGGAGCGCGTGCTGGACTCCGGGCGCGGGCTGTTGCTGGTCGACGGCGTGGACGAACTGCTCGTACGGCACCGCCCGGCCGTACGGGAGTGGTTGTCGCGGCTGCTGGCGGCCTACCCGGCGCTGCGCGTCGTGGTCACCTCCCGCCCGACGGCCGCCGACGCCCGCTGGCTGGCCGACGAGGGGTTCGCGGCGGTGACGTTGGACCCGATGACCCCCGACGACCAGCGGGAGCTGATCCGCCAGTGGCACGTGGCGATCCGCGACTGCCCCAGCCTGCCGTGCGACCCCGGCGAGCTGGAGGGCTACGAGGTCGCCCTGCTGGCCCGTATGGAGTCCAACCCGCACCTCGGCGTGGTCGCCTCGACGCCGCTGCTGGCCGCCATGTTGTGCGCGCTCAACCTCGACCGCCGCACCCAGCTCCCGCGCAGCCGGATGGGTTTCTACGACGCCGTGCTCAGCCTGCTGCTAGAACGGCGCGACGCCGAGCGGCGGATCGACGACGACGTGTCGCTGGACCCCGGCCAGAAGGTGTGGATCCTGCGCGACCTGGCCTGGCGGCTGGTGTCCATGGGCCGTTCGGAGTTGTCGAAGGCGACCGCGCTGCGGCGTGTCGAGCAGAAGCTCGCCTCGATGACCCGCGTCTCCCACACCGCCTCCGACGTGCTCGAACACCTGCTGCGCAGGAGCGGCGTGCTGCGCGAGCCGGTGCCCGGCCGCATCGACTTCGCGCACCGGACCGTGCAGGAGTACCTGGCCGCCGGGCAGCTCGTGGAGGACGAGGACGTCGAGGCGGCCGTCGAGCGGGCGCACCTGGACCAGTGGCGCGAGGTCGTCGTGATGGCGGCCGGGCACGCCAACGCCCGGCTGCGCGGGGAGTTGCTGAGCGGCCTGCTGGACCGCGCCGACCAGGGCGGCAAGCACGCCCGCAGGCTGCGGCTGCTGGTGGCCGCGTGCCTGGAGACCATCCAGGAGATCCCGGCCGGGCTGCGCGACCGGTTCGAGGCGTGCCTGGCGCAGGTGATCCCGCCGCGTACCGAGGAGGAGGCGAACCTGCTGGCGGCGGCGGGCGAGGAGATCCTGCGCCGGCTGCCCCGCGACCTGTCGGGCCTGCCGGACGTCCGCGCCGCCTGGGTGGTGCGCACGACGTTCCTGATCAACGGCCCGGAGGCCCTGGACCGGCTCGCCGGATACGCCTCCGACGAACGCTGGCAGGTACGGGAGCAGCTCCAGCAGGGCTGGCAGTACTTCGACGCCGGCGTCTACGCCCGGCGCGTGCTCGCCGGGATGGAGAGCGTCACCTTCGCCGGCGCCCGGCTGCTGCGCAGCGCCGCCCTCCTGAAGGCGACCGACGTGACCGTCAGCGTGCCCACTCCCCTTCCCGACGTGCGCTTCCTCCGCGACATGCCGCAGGTGCGGGCGCTGAGCCTGTACGACGTCCCGGTCGACTCCCTGGACGGGGTGGAGCTCCTGCCCCACCTGGAGCGCCTCCAGGTACGTTTCTTCACCCCGCACGCGCTCGACCTCGGCGCCGTGGCGAAACTGCCGCGGCTGCGGCACCTGTGGCTGCACGAGGCCCGGTTCGGCGATCCGGCCGTCCTCGGCCGGCTGCCGCGCCTGAAGGAGCTCGGCCTCGACCTGCTCGACGACGGCCGGGACGCCTGGCACGAACCGCTCTCCCGGCAGAGCGAGCTGGAGTTCCTCTACCTCAAGCGGGAGGGCCTGCCGCTGCCCGGTTCGGTGTTCGCCGGGATGCGGGAGCTGCGGAAGTTGTGGCTGGAGGCGATCACGGAGTCCGGCGCCTGCCTGGAGGCCGCCTCCCGGAACTGCCCGTCCGTCACCGACGTGTACCTCGACGGGGTGCGCGACCTCGACCTCGCGGCGCTCGACCGCTTCTCCCTGGTCCATCTCCGCCTGCGCGGCTGCGGCGTCCTGACGGATCTCACCCCGCTGCGCGGGCAGAGCGAGCTCACCTACCTGACGCTGTCCGGCTGCGGCGTGACGGACCTGTCGCCGCTCGCCTCACTCCCGCGGCTGCGCAGCCTGAGCCTGTTCCTCATGGACGACCTCGACGTCAGCCCGCTGGCCGGGATGCCCGGACTCACCGTGCGGCTCGGCCGCGGGCAGCGGGTCGTCAACGGCCACACCGTCAGGATCAAGAAGTTGTGACTCGGCCATCCGCGCCTCCACACGCGCCCAGAACCGCTCGGGGTCGTTCAGGTGCGGGTACGGCTCGTCCGGCGCCGGCACGCCCAGGAACGCGCAGAGCGGCTCCCAGCCCGCCCCCGGCTCGACCACCAGCAGCCGGTCGGCCGGCACCTCCCGCCGTACGGCGTCGTTGTGCTCCCGGTACACCGTGATCGCGTGCTCGCGGTCGGCGAAGCGGCCGGTGAAGAAGCCGTCCCAGATCATCTGGCGGTGGAAGGCGGTGAAGACGCCGAGGCCGGGGACGACGCGGCGGGCCCGCGCGACCCGGGCGTCGGCCGGGCCGTCGCCGAACATGCGGTAGACGGTCCGGCTGACGCTGTCGTACCAGCTCTCGGGGTCGCGGACGGTGAGGATCACCTTGGCCGCCGGGAAGGCGGCGGTCAGGTCGCGCCAGAACGCGGCCCCCGGCCAGTCGACCGTGGAGGCGTAGCCCTCGAAGACCGCCGCCCACGGGACGGGACGGCCGGCCGCGGCGGCCCGCCAGAGCCCGAGCCGGTCGGGGTGGTCGAGGACGTGCCTGCCGTGGAAGCAGGGGCCGAGGCCGAGGCGTTCCAGGGCGGCCTTGAGCGACAGGGTTCCGGTGCGGCCGACGCCGGCGCCGATGACCTTCATGGTGTCACCTGGTCTCTGGTCAGGGCGGCGGGGGTGGCGGCGCCGCAGAGGGTGAGGGCGTTGGCCAGTTCGGTGCGCAGGAGGGACAGGACCCGGGCGACGCCCTCGGACCCGGAGGCCGCCAGGCCCCAGAGCACCGGCCGTCCGACGGCCACGGCCGTCGCGCCGAGCGCGAGGGCCTTGAGCACGTCGGTGCCGCGGCGCACGCCGCCGTCGAGGAGCACGGGCACCCGCCCGCGGACGGCCTCGGCGATCAGCGGGAGGCGGTCCACGGCGGCCGGGGCGGTGTCGAGCTGGCGGCCGCCGTGGTTGGAGACGATCACGCCGGCCGCGCCGTGCTCGACCGCCAGGACGGCGTCGGCGGGGTGCAGGACGCCCTTGACGAGGACGGGCAGGTCGGTGATCTCGCGCAGCCAGTCCAGGTGCCGCCAGGACAGGGCGGGTGAGAGCTCGACCTGGCGGACGCTGCCGTTGCCGCCCATGTTGGCGCAGACGATGCCGGGCGGCAGGTCGTGGAAGCCGTTGCGGTCGCCGCGTTCGTTGCGGCCGAGGGCGGGCGAGTCGGCCGTCACCACCAGGGCGCGGCAGCCGGCCGCCGCGGCCCGGCGTACCAGCGACTCGGTGAAGGCCAGGTCGGGCTGGAGGTAGAGCTGGAACCAGAGCTTGGCGCCGGTCGCGGCGATCTCCTCGACGGTGACCGTCGAGAGCATGGCGGCGATCATGACGACGTCGGCGTCCCTGGCCGCCCTGGCGGTGGCGACCTCGCCCTCGTCCCAGGCCAGGCGGTGGAAGGCGGTGGGGGCGAGCAGCACGGGCATGGCGGACGGCTGGCCGAACAGGGTCAGGTCGAGCCGGGGCGGCCCGGCGCCGCGCAGGATCCTCGGGACCAGCGACAAGCGCCGGAAGGCGGCCTCGTTGGCGCGTACGGTGATCTCGTCCTGGGCGCCGCCGGCGAAGTAGTCGTAGAGGACCGGGTCCAGTTTGTCCTTGGCCACGGTCTCGAAGTCGCGCAGGTTGACCGGGTTCACACCGCCTCCTCGACGTCGTCCCCTTGCCTGTACTACGCGGGGGACCTCTCTCAGAGATTCGGATGAATCCAGAAATGTGTTCAATTTCGTACTAACTGATGTGGTTTACATTTTGTCATTGCTGGTCCTGTTGAGCCTGCCGTACTGGCTGCCCAGGGCCGTGACCGCGCTGCGTGTGTGGCTGTTCGCCCGGATCAACGGGACGGAGGGCGTGCCCGTACCGGGCGACCTGGTGGACGTCTCGCGATTCCTGGAGGTGTACGGGCATCCGGCCGCGCGCGGGCGCAGCCGCGGGGCCGCGCTGTCGGACCTGTTCTGGTACTGGCTCTCCCCCGGCGCCGACGTGCACCAGGAGCACCTGGAGCCGGGGCCGCGTCACGCCGAGGTCGCCGCGTGCACCCGCCGGGTGCTGACCCTGCCGAGCCGGCGCGCCGCGTCGATGGCCGTGGAGAGCCTGCGCGCCGCCCCGCCGCCCGCCGACCGCCGCCTGGTACGCCTGCGCGACCTCGCCATGCCGGTCTGGGCCGAGTTCTACCACCGGCTGGTGTTCGGCGAGCCCTGCCCGCCGGGCGTGCGCGAGCTGATCGTGGCGCACGCCGACGACGTGGTGACCTCGCTGAAGTGCTGCGGCCTGCGTCACATGGACAGGCGGCTGCGGCTGACCGCCTACCTGGAGTCGTCCCTCGACCGTGTCCCGCACCTCCTGCCCGCCTCGCTCAGCCGCCGCGAGCAGGCGTACTACCTTCAGGGCACGTTCTTCAACACGGCCGTCGTGCAGAGCTCGGAGGCCACCGCGCACGCGCTCATGGTCGCGGCGACCGAGGGGCGCGGGGAGGGCGACGGGCCGGCGGTCGGCGAGCTCATCGAGGAGACGCTGCGCAGGTTCCCGCTGTTCGGGGTGGCCCACCGGGTCACGTACGAGGACATCGGGCTGGGCCGGGACAGCGTGATCCCGGCGGGATCGGTCCTCTGCTTTAACTACCCGGAATTTCATGCTAAAGGTGGCAATATCCCGTTCGGCGTTCCCACCAACCGGCCTTGTCCGGCCTGGCACCTGGCCCCGCTCACCGTCCAGGCCGTCGTCGCAGAACTGCTCGGCGCGTACACGTTCACCACCTGGGCCGCGCACACCCGCTCGCTCCCCAACCGCGGCCCCTGCCTGATGACGCCCCACGGCCAGGCCGCCCGCCTGCGCCTTCCGCTGCTGGCGTACCTGCGGGTGCGCGACCGCTGGGAGGAGGTGACCCGGAGCATCGCGCAACTCGTCCTCGGCACGTACATGGTCTGGGACGCCCGGCGCCTGCGTCTGTGCGAACGCCACTTCCTTCTGGACGAGAAAGGGAACCACCATGACCCTGCCCCTCGCCGCGGCCCCCGCCGCTGAGCCCGTGGCCGCCCGCCGCCGCGGGCTCGTGCTGCTGCTCAGCGCGCTGGCCGGATTCCTGCTGACCGTCGTGTGGTCGGCCGAGTTCGTCGACCAGACGATCGGCTCGACGGTCGCCGACACGATGCTCGGCCGCGACGCCGACGCCACCCCCATCGCCGGGACCGTCTCCGGCATCCTGTTCGCCTTCGCCTCCGGCCTGGCCGGCTCGTTCACCGCGTGCAACATCGCCGCGCTCGGCGCGGTCGCGCCCCTGGTCGGGGCCAGGCCGTCGGTCGGGGCCCGGATCCGCGGGACGTTACGCCCGCTCGGCTGGCTGGCGGCCGGCGCGCTGACCGTGTCCGGCGCGTACGGCGTCGTGGTGGGCATCGTCGGCACCTCCATGCCGCAGTTCGCCACCGCCAGGCCCGCCCCCGGCACCCTGTCCCCCGGCCTGATCCAGGCGATGATCACGTTCGGGCTGATCGGGCTGGCCTTCCTCTACCTGGGCCTGGCCGCGCTCGGCTACCTGCCCGACCCGCTGGCCCGCCACCCGAGGGCCCGCATGGTCGTCATGGGCGCGCTGATCGGCGGCTTCCTGATCGGCCGCCCGTTCCCCCTGTTCCGCCAGCTCTTCAGGGACGCGGCCGAGAGCCACAACCCCCTGTACGGCGCGCTGGCCTTCATGCTCCAGTCGGCCGGCAACATCGTCGTCATGGCGGTCCTGTTCATGCTGCTCGCCCTCGCCACGGGAGGCCGCGCGCACCGCTGGCTGACCGCCACCCCGGGCCGCCTGGCTCTGATCACCGGCGCGGCGCTCGTCGTGGCCGGCGTCTTCACCCTCCTGTACTGGGACGTCCGGATCCTGGCCCGCCGCGACCTCATCTGGTACCCGACGGCGCCCTGGAGCTGAGCGGCGCACGCGGGCTACCCGCCCGTTCTGCGGGAAGGAGGAAGGTGACCGTGGGAGGTGCGCGATGAGGGCCGTCATGAACGCCACGATGTTGCGGATCCGCCGGCACCGGCCGGACCGCAACCCGTTGCGCCGCCGCTCCGACCGGCTGGAGAGCGCCGGGCTGGTGGTGGCGGTGCTCCTCGTCCTGATCAGCGTCTGGCCGGCCGTGCTGGCCGGCCGGATCACCTACGAGGGCGGCCTGCGCAACGCCCGGATCGGCCCGGGGTTCCGCCAGCAGGTGACCGCGACGCTGCTGCGGGAGCCCCGGTCCGTACGGGCCGCGTTCGGCGAGTCGGCGGCCTCGACCGTGCCGGCGCGGTGGACGACCCCGGCGGGCGTCGTCCGTACCGGCCGGATCTCGGTCCCGGCCGGTACGCGGGCGGGCCAGAGCGTGCCCCTGTGGATCGACCATGAGGGCGATCCCACCACGCCGCCGCCGAGCCGTACCGATGTCGTCCTGCGCGGGGTGGGCATGGCGCTGTTCACGCTGGTCCTGGCGGTGCTGCTGGTCGCCGGGCTGCTCGCGGCGCTGCTCCGGCTGCTGGACCGGCGCAGGTACGCCGAGTGGGACGCGGCCTGGATCCGGGCCGACGACCGCTGGCGCCGCCCGCGCCGCCCGTAGCCGGGTCACCGCGCGGTGCGCCCCGGTTTACCCATGTCTGTCCGGGCAGCCGTACGCCGGAGGAGGCGAGCCATGGAAGCCAAGCAGTGGACCGTACGGATCCACCTCGCCGAGGACGGCGACGACACCTCGGCGCGGGCGGTCCTGACCACCCCGGACGGCACCCGGGTCGAGGGCGCCGGCCACGCCCGCCGCAACCCCGCCGACCCGTCCCTGCCGGAGGTCGGCGACGAGCTGGCGGTCTCGCGGGCGCTGGCCGACCTGGCCGGACGGCTCGGCGCCGACGCCCGGCACGACCTCGGCGACGGGCCGGTGCCCACCCGTTCGTGGTGAACGCGGGCGCCCGCCCGACTTGACGCACCCCGTCCCGATCCGCTGACATGTGTCCCGCGGATCGTACGGACCAGGGGGAGCGCATGGGCGGCAGGATGCACGCGGACGAGGCCGACATCGACGAGGCCCTGGTGCGGCGGCTGCTGGCCGCGCAGTTCCCGCGATGGGCCGGGCTCCCGCTGCGCCGCTTCCCCTCCGCCGGCACCGTCAACGCGGTCTACCGGCTCGGCGACGACCTGGCCGTCCGCCTGCCGCGCATCCCGCAGGGGGTCGGGGACGTCGCCAAGGAGCAGAGGTGGTTGCCCGTGCTGGCCCCCGTGTTGCCCGTACCGATCCCCGCGGTGCTCGGCTCGGGCTCGCCCGGCGAGGGCTTCCCCTGGGCGTGGTCGGTCTGCCGCTGGCTCGACGGCGACAACCCGGACGCCGGCGCACTGTCGGGCGGCCCGCTGTCCGGCGGCGCCGCGGCCCCCGCCGCCGGGCAGGCCGCGGAATCGGCCGTCGATCTGGCCGCGGACCTGGCCGCGTTCGTCGGCGCGCTGCGTGAGGTGGACCCGGCGGGCGCGCCCGACGCCTACCGGGGCGGGCCGCTGGCCCGCCTCGACACCGCGACCAGGGCCGCGATCGGCGAGCTGGACGGCCTGATCGACACCGGCGCGGCCACCGCCGCCTGGGAGGAGGCGCTGAGCGCGCCCGAGTGGCTGGGCGGGCCGGTCTGGGTGCACGCCGACCTGATGCCGGGCAACCTGCTGGTCCGCGACGGGCGGCTGAGCGGGGTCATCGACTGGGGCACCCTCGGCGCCGGCGACCCGGCCTGCGACCTGATCCCGGCCTGGAACCTGTTGCCGCCGGCCGCCCGCGACGTCTTCAGGGCCGAGCTCGGGGCCGACGACGCCATGTGGGCGCGCGGACGCGGCCGGGCGCTGTCCATGGCGCTCATCCAGCTCCCCTACTACAAGGACACCAACCCGGCCATGGCCGCCAACGCCCGGCACGTGATCGGCGAGGTGCTCGGCGGTCCCGCACGCTGACGGGTGTCTTGGGTTTTTTCCGGCAGGATGATTGTCTGTCCGGAGGAACTACGAGGAGGCCACCGGTGAGCCGTCAGATCGTTTCAATCGTGGGTGGGAAGGACACCGCCGGCGAGAGCGTGTACGAGTCGACCAACCCCGCCCGCCCCGGCGAGGTCGTGGCCCGGGTCGGACTGGCCGACGCCGCCGCGTTCGCCGCCGCCTGCCGCACCGCGAAGGAGGCCCAGCGCGAGTGGGCCAAGGTGCCGGCGCCGGTGCGCGGCCGGGTGATCGCCTCCATCGGACGGCTGGTGGAGGCCAACGCCGAGAGCCTGGCCCGCCTGGTCACCCGGGAGATCGGCAAGCCGTACGCCGAGGCGCTGGGCGAGGTGCGGGAGATCGTCGACACCTGCGACTTCTTCCTCGGCGAGGGCCGCAGGCTCTACGGGCAGACGGTTCCCTCGGAGATGCCGGACAAGAACCTGTTCACCTTCCGTAACCCGGTGGGGGTGGCCGCGGTGATCACGGCGGGCAACTTCCCCGTGGCCGTGCCCTCCTGGTACCTCGTGCCCGCGCTGCTGTGCGGCAACGCCGTGGTGTGGAAGCCCGCCGAGTACGCCGCCGCCTCCGCCGAGGCCATGTACCGGCTGTTCGCCGCCTCCGGGCTGCCCGACGGGGTGCTCAACGTCGTCTTCGCCGACGGCGCGCAGACGTTCGCCGGGCTGGAGCTGGCCCTGGAGGAGGGCAGCGTGCACAAGGTCGGCTTCACCGGGTCGAGCGAGGTCGGCAGGAAGGTCGGCGAGCTGGCCGGGCGCCACCTGCAGTCGGCGTGCCTGGAGCTCGGCGGCAAGAACCCGATGGTGATCATGCCGGATGCCGAGCTCGACCTGGCCGTCGAGGGTGCGCTGTTCTCCGGTTTCGGCACCGCCGGCCAGCGCTGCACCAGCCTCGGCACGGTCATCGTGCACGAGAGCGTGCACGACGAGTTCGTCGAGCGGTTCGCGCGGGCGGCCCGCGAGGCCAGGATCGGCGACCCGGAGCAGGACGTGCTGGCCGGGCCGCTGCTCGACCAGAAGTTCGCCGACCGGTACGAGGAGTACCTGACCTGGATCCAGCCCCACCACCAGGTCGTGTCGGGGAGCACCGGGAAGATCACCAAGGACAACCCGCGCGGCGACTTCGACGGCGACGGCGGCCTCTACTACCACCCGGTCATCGTCGACGGCGTCCGGCCCGGCGACCGGCTGTTCCTGGAGGAGACGTTCGGCCCGATCGTCGGCGTGACCACGTTCACCAGCCTCGACGAGGCCGTCGACCTGGCCAACCGCCCCGGCTACGGCCTGTCGAGCTCCATCTACACGACCGACCCCAAGCACGCCTTCCGTTTCCGCGAGGGCATCTCGGCGGGCATGGTCAGCGTCAACAACTCCACCTCCGGCGCCGAGGCCCACCTGCCCTTCGGCGGCAACGGCAAGTCCGGCAACGGCAGCCGCCAGTCGGGGGTGTGGGTGCTCGACCAGTTCACCCGCTGGCAGGCGATGAACTGGGACTTCTCGGGCCGCCTGCAGAAGGCGCAGATGGACGTGGCGGAGATCGTCCCGGATCTGGAGTTCCGGCTCTGAGAGTTCGGCTCTGAGAACGGCGGAGCCGCCCCCGGGCCGGGGGCGGCTCTCACGCGTACAGGCGGATCAACCCTGGCGGATCAGACCTGGCCGGCCTTCTCCAGGGCGGCGCAGCAGGTGTTCACCAGCAGGCGGGTGACCACGTACGGGTCGACGTTGGCGTTCGGGCGGCGGTCCTCGATGTAGCCCTTCTTGTCCACCTCGACCTGCCACGGGATGCGCACCGACGCGCCGCGGTTGGACACGCCGTAGGTGTACTTGTTCCACGGGGCGGTCTCGTGGTGGCCGGTCAGGCGCAGCTCGATGTCGGCGCCGTACTGGGAGACGTGCTCCATGGGCTTGTCGCCCTCGCCGAGCGACTCGCAGGCGGTGATGATGGCGTCGTAGCTCTCGCGCATGGCCTTGGTGGAGAAGTTGGTGTGCGCGCCGGCGCCGTTCCAGTCGCCGCGGGCGGGCTTGGCGTCGAGGGTGGCCTCGACGCCGAACTCCTCGGCCGTCCGGTAGAGCAGGTAGCGGGCGACCCACATGTGGTCGGAGACCTCAAGGGGACCGGCCGGGCCGATCTGGAACTCCCACTGGCCGGGCATGACCTCGGCGTTGATGCCGGAGACGGCCAGGCCGGCGGCGAGGCAGCGGTCCAGGTGCAGCTCGACGATGTCGCGGCCGAACACGGCCTCGGCGCCCACGCCGCAGTAGTAGTGGCCCTGCGGGGCGGGGAAGCCGCCCTCGGGGAAGCCGAGCGGGCGGCTGCCCTTGAAGAAGGTGTACTCCTGCTCGATGCCGAACCAGGAGTCCTGTTCGGCGTACCGCTCGGCGATCGGGCGCAGCAGGGCGCGGGTGTTGCTGGAGTGGGCCTGGCCGTCGATCTCCTCGACCTCGCACAGGACGAGCACGTTGTCGCCGCCGCGGATCGGGTCGGGGCAGGTGAACACCGGGCGCAGCACGCGGTCGGAGGCGTGGCCCTTGGCCTGGTTGGTGCTGGAGCCGTCGAAGCCCCAGACCGGGGGCTCGGCACCGTCGGCCAGGATCTTCGTCTTCGAGCGCAGCAGAGCGGTGGGCTCGGTGCCGTCGATCCAGATGTACTCAGCCTTGTAGCTCACGGTGATCCTTTCAGGATTTCTTCCAGCCACGCCGAGTCTTATGGATGGCCATTTCCCGGTTTTTGCCCGAATGTGAACGCCGTGTTAATCGTGCCGCCATCGGCCACCGCCGCCCGCCGCCCGTCCCGCTGCCTGTCCCGCTGCCCGTCCCGCTATTAGGGGATAAATCCAATAAAGGTGGTTAGCTGGGCCAGGGCAAGCGCTCGCGGGTCGGCCCTCCGGGGAACGGCGGTCGCGCGACGATCGAAGCCGGGGGGATGATCATCATGGCGGATGTGTGGTTCGGCGCGTTCCTCGCGCCCGAGGCGGCGGGCAGCGACCGGGTCCTGCGCCACGCCGAGCTGGCCGACCGGCTCGGGCTCGACCTGATCGGCGTCCAGGACCACCCGTACCAGGCGGGTTTCCTCGACTGCTGGACCCTGCTGTCGTCGATCGCCCAGCGCACCGAACGCGTCCGGCTGGTGCCCGACGTGGCCAACCTGCCGCTGCGCCCGCCCGCCGTACTGGCCAGGGCCGCCGCCTCGCTGGACATCCTCAGCGGCGGCCGGGTGGAGCTGGGGCTCGGCGCGGGCGCGTTCTGGCACGCCATCGCCGCCATGGGCGGTCGCCGGCTCTCCCCCGGCGCCTCGATCGACGCGCTGGCCGAGGCGATCACGGTCATCCGCGCGCTGTGGACGCCGGGCGACCCGGTGACCTTCCACGGCGAACACCACCGGCTGGAGGGGGCGCGGCCCGGCCCGTTCCCGCCGCACCCGATCGGCATCTGGGTCGGCGCGAGCAAGCGCCGGATGCTGGAGCTGACCGGGCGCATGGGCGACGGCTGGCTGCCCTCCTCCTTCCACAGCCCGCCCGAGGCCGTCGCCGCGCAGGCCAGGATCCTCGACGCGGCCGCCGCCGACGCCGGACGCGACCCGGCCGCGATCCGCAAGGTCTACAACATCGGCGGCAGCCTGTCGCCGCTGCCCGGCGACGGCTTCCTCGACGGGCCCGCGGCCCTGTGGGCCGAGCAGCTCACGGAGCTGGTGTTCGAGGTGGGCATGAGCGGGTTCGTGCTGGCCCCGGGGGTGGAGGCCGAACGGGACCTGCGGGTGTTCGCCGAGGAGGTCGCGCCCGCCGTACGGGAGGCCGTGGCCAGGGAACGCGGCCGCCCGGCGCCCGAGCCGGCCCGGCGGCCGGTCCTGATCCCCGACCTGGACGAGGCCGGCCGCCCCAGGACGGCGGGACGGGACCCCGGCGCGCTCGCCTCCGGGCAGGCCCGGCCCGGCCGCCGCCTGGTGGACGTGCACGACGGCTACCGCACCCAGCTCCGCCAGGTCAGGGACGCGGTCGAGCAGGTGGCGGCCGAGACGGCGGACCGGCACGGCGACCGCCTCGCGCTGCGCCAGAACCACTGGACGCTCGGCGTGTTCTGCGCGACCTTCCGCCGCCTGCTGACCGTGCACTTCGAGGTCGAGGACGGCCGCACCTTCCCCGCCCTGACCGAGCGCGACCCTGCGCTGGAGCCGGTGGTCAAGAAGCTGGAGCAGGAGCACGAGGTCATCGCCGAGCTGCTGGCCCGCCTGGACGAGGCGTGCGCGCGGATGATCGCCGACCCGGCCGCGATCAACCGGGTGCGGACCGGCCTCGAACGCCTGTCGCAGGCCATGTCATCGCACTTCGCCTACGAGGAGGAGGAGCTGGCCGGGCCGATCGGCCGACTGGAGATCCACCTCTAGCCCGAGGAGCCCGCCCGTGGACGTGCCCGCGCTCGTGTGGTGGCTGACGATCCTGGGGATCGCCGGTCTGCTGCTGTTCGACTTCTTCTTCCACGTACGGCAGGCGCACGTCCCCACGCTGCGCGAGGCGGCCGTCTGGTCCGCCCTGTACGTGGGGATCGCCCTGCTGTTCGGCGTGGGCGTGTGGGTGTTCGGCGGCGCCGAGCCGGGCGCGGAGTACTTCGCCGGGTACGTGACCGAGAAGGCGCTGTCGGTCGACAACCTGTTCGTCTTCCTCGTCATCATGGGGAGCTTCCGGGTGCCGCGTGCCGACCAGCAGAAGGCCCTGCTGTTCGGCATCGTGTTCTCGCTGGTGGCCAGGACCGGGTTCATCTTCCTCGGGGCCGCGCTGATCGAACGGTTCGCGTGGGTGTTCTACGTCTTCGGCCTCATCCTGCTGCTCACGGCGGGCAACCTGCTCAGGCCCGAGGGCGGCGAGGACCACCCCGACAACCTCATGGTCCGCCTGGCCCGCAAGCTGTTCCGCGCCTCCGACACCTACGACGGTGACAGGCTGTTCACGATGCGGGACGGCAGGCGGGTGATGACGCCGATGTTGCTGGTCATGATCGCCCTGGCCGGCACCGACGTGCTGTTCGCGCTTGACTCCATCCCGGCCATCTTCGGCCTCACCCAGAACGTCTACCTGGTCTTCACCGCCACCGCCTTCTCCCTGCTCGGGCTGCGGCAGCTCTACTTCCTCATCGACGGCCTGCTGGACCGGCTCATCTACCTCGCCTACGGCCTGGCGGTCATCCTGGCCTTCATCGGCGTCAAGCTCATCCTGCACGCGCTGCACGAGAACAACGTGCCGTTCATCAACGACGGCGAGCCGGTGAACGTGACCGAGATCAGCACCGGCCTGTCCCTGTCGGTGATCGTCGTCGTGCTGCTCGTCACCGTGGCCGCCTCGCTGGCCAGCCCCCGAGGCCGGGCGCAGAACGCGGTGTCGGCCGTACGCAGGCACGCCCAGGAGTACCTGGAGGTGGAGAAGGAGCCGGCGCGGCGCGAGGAGGTCTTCCGCGAGCTGGCCGCCGCCGAGGCGCGGCTGCGGGAGCTGCCGGACCGCCAGCGCGCCCGCGTCGCCGAGGACGACCGCCTGGCCGCCCTGGTACGCCGGGCGCACGCCGAGCACGAGGCGTCCGAGCAGGGGCCCGGCTAGGTAGGGGCCCGGCGCGTGGTCAGCGGCGCCGCGATGTGCTCCAGCGGCGTACGTTCGGCCTTCACCCCGAACACGATCTCCACCAGCCCGGCCAGGATCATCATGCCCGCGCCGAAGCAGTAGCCGTAGAACAGCCTGGTCGGGTCGGGACGGCTCTGGTCGCCGATGAGCGAGGCGAAGACCGTCGGCCCGAACGCCCCGGCGACCTGCCCGAGTGCGAAGAAGAGCGCGATGGCCTGGGCCCGCAGCTCGATGGGGAAGATCTCGCTGACGGTCAGGTACGCCGAGCTGGCCGCCGCCGAGGCGATGAAGAAGATCACCGACCACAACACGGTCTGCGTGACCGCCGTCAGCGCCCCCTCCTTGAACAGCCACCCGGTCACCGCCAGCAGCAGCCCCGAGGCGATGTACGTGGCCGAGATCATCTGCCGGCGCCCGACCGTGTCGAACAGCTTGCCCAGCAGCAGCGGCCCGAGCAGGTTCCCGGCCGCGAACGCGAACATGTACTGCGGCACCGAACCCGCCGGAACCCCGTAGAAGTGGGTCAGCACCAGCGCGTACGTGAAGAAGATCGCGTTGTACAGGAACGACTGGCAGATCATCAGCGTCGCGCTCAGCACCGAACGCTCGGGGTAGGTGCGGAACAGCGTCCTTGCGACCTGCGACAGCGGCGCGTGGTGCTCGGGCACGACCTCCAGCGCCTGTTCCTGCGGCACCGGCTCCAGCGTGACCCGGTCCTCCCGCTCGACCTCCCGCTCGATGCGGCCGACGACCTGCTCGGCCTCCTCCTCGCGGCCGTGCGTCATCAGCCAGCGCGGGCTCTCCGGCAGGTGCCTGCGCAGCCGCCAGATGGCCAGGCCGATCACCGGCCCGACCACGAACCCCAGCCGCCAGGCCCAGTCGGGATCCAGCGGCCCGCCCGGGTGCAGCAGCAGGAACGTGACCGTGGTGGCCAGCAGCGACCCCAGCCAGTACGTGCCGTTGACGGCCAGGTCGACGCGCCCCCGGTAATGGGAGGGGATCATCTCGTCGATGGCGGAGTTGACGGCCGCGTACTCGCCGCCGATGCCGGCCCCGGCCACGAAACGCAGCAGCAGGAAGCTCCACAGGTCCCACGACAGCGCGGTCAGGCCGCTGGCGACCAGGTAGACGCCGAGCGTGAGGATGAACAGCCTCCTGCGGCCGAGCCGGTCCGACAGCCAGCCGAAGTAGAGCGCGCCGGCCACCTCGCCGATCAGGTAGACGGTCGCCGCCAGGCCCACCTGCGTGGAGGTGAAGCCGAGCGTGTCGGGACGCTGCAGGAACGCCCCGACGTTGCTGGCGATGGTGATCTCCAGCCCGTCGAGCACCCAGGCCACGCCGAGCGCGATCACCAGCCGGGTGTGGAACGGCGCCCACGGCAGGCGGTCCATGCGGGCGGGGACCAGGCTGCGTACGACGCCGTCCGTGCTCATGCCTCCTCACTCTATGTGTCCATAAAGTGACTCATCGGCTCAGACCCGCCCATCAACCCCGTTCCCGTTCCCGTTCCCGTCGTAGCCGAGCAGGCGCATGGCGGTGTCCGGGTCCATGGCCGCGGCCAGGAGCTGGGCCCGCCGGTGGGCCTCGTCGCGCTCGCGTTCGGCCTTGGCCTGCGCCGCCCGTACGCTCCTGACCGCCACGAACGCGAGCCCGGCGCCCACGATCACCGCGACGACCACGACGAACAGCAGGAGCAGCAGCCCCGGCGAGGCGACCGCGGGGGCCGCCGCGACGTTCGCGCCCACGCCCGGCACGCCGCCGGTCACCGCCAGTGCCGCGAGGAGGGCCAGCGCGATCAGCCCGAGCACGCTGAGCAGCAGCAACCAGGCCCGCCCGGCGCCCCGGCGCCGGGGCTCGGGCACCACCCCGGCGACCGCCACCGGAGCCGCCGGAGGGAGCGGGGCGAGCCGGGTTCCGGGCGCCCACGGCACGAACTCGGGCCGGTCCACGCCCTGATCCGTCCCCTGTTCCACGTGGGTGACCCCGGCCGTGAGCACCTGCGCCACGGCCGTGCCCGCGCCCGGGGCGGCGAAGGCGACCGCCTGGAGCTCGGCCTCCCGCTCCGCCGGGCCGGGCAGCTCGCGCTCGATGCGGCTGTGCTCCTTGTGCGCCCTGGCCGCGTCGTGGTGGTACTCCTCAAGCTGCCCGTAGAGCTCGTCGGAGGCGTAGATCGTGCCGTCGACGAGCGGTCCCGGCTCCCCGCGGATGATGGCCACCACGTCGTCGCCGTTGAGCGTCTTGTGCGTCTCCAGCGCGTGCGCCAGGCACAGGACCTCCCTGCGGTGCTCCTCCAGCAGCCGCTCGGTCTTCTCCAGCAGGCGCACCAGGTTGAACTCGATGCGCTCGCCCAGCACGTCGGGCGTCAGGTCGGGCTGGGCGCGGACCGGCTCCCGCTCGGTGATGCCGATGCCCCCGCCCGCGCCGCGGGCGCGCATGGCCTTCCCGCCGTGGATCTCCAGCTCCTGGAGCGCGGGCAGCGAGGTGACACCGGACCCCATCCCCCAGTACGACTCCATCAGCGCGGTGAGGAACGTGGCCGCGTGCAGGTCGCCGGAGACGCCGGAGGAGTTGTCCTCGCCGAAGAACATGCGCTCACCGGCCAGCGAGGCCAGGGAGACCATGATGTCGGCCTCGTACTCGGACTTCCAGCGGGTGAACTGGTCCTCGGGCTTGATCGAGGCGACCATGCCCAGGTAGTCGGCGCCCTTCTCGATCGTGGCGATGTCGATCTCCAGGTGGAAGCGGGTCACGTACGCCACGACGGCGTGGCACGCCTCGTGCACGGCCACGGCGTGCCGCTCGCGTTCGATGTACTCGACGTCCTCGGGCGGGCCGAGCTGCTTGAGCCGCTTGGCGCGCAGCACGTCCGACCAGGTGATGATCTCCCGCCCGTCGCGGATCGCGGTGATCAGCGACTCGTTGACCAGGTCCTTGATCGTCGCCCCGGTCGCGTACGGCGTGATCGTGGCCAGCTTGTCGATCTGGTGCCCGGTGAGCTCGTGCTCGACCTTGTCGAAATAGCCCTGGTACGTGCGGACCCGTCCGGCCTTGGACGGGTAGCCGACCTTGTAGATGCGGTCGATGCGGCCCGGCCGCAGCAGCGCCTCGTCCAGCGCGTCGGGCCGGTTGGTGGCCATCATGACGAGGATGCGATATTTGGGCGGCGGCTTGGGGCGCATCCCGAGCAGCCGCCTGACCAGCCGGTTGAAGAAGCCGCGCGGTTTCTTGAGCCCGGACAGCTCGGTGAGCAGCGCCTGGAGCGTGCCGGGGTCGCCGCTGTTCATCATGCCGCCGCCGGCGAAGAAGCGTTCGCGCCAGGTGCCCGGCGCGTCGTCGGCCTCGCGCCGCCCCTTGAAGGCCAGCACCGAGCGGGTCTCCTCCGACAGGTACGTCATGCCGTGGCAGCCGGAGTGCGCCGAGAAGCCGCCCTGGCCGGGCGGGCCCTGCTGGGCCAGCTTGCCGCGCTTGCCGAGCGAGTCGGCCTCGTCGAAGAAGACGATCACGCCGCCGTACCGCAGCGCCAGCTTGCGCAGCTTCCTGAACAGGCCCTTGACCTTCAGGATGCCGACGCCCATGAACATGTTCGTGAAGGCTCCCGGATCCACGAACACGTACGGCTTGCCGGTCTCCCCCGCCACGGCCTCGGCCATCAGCGTCTTGCCGGTGCCGGGCGGGCCCCACAGCAGCAGGCCGCTGGGCACGTACCCGCCGCGCCGCTCGATCTCGTCCGGCCGCTCCAGGAAGACGATGTTCTCCTGCACCCGCTCGACCACGTGGTCCTGGCCCCAGACGTCGGCGAAGCGGGTCTTGATGTCGTCGGGGAAGTACGTCTCCACGCCGCCCCTGGACAGGAACCAGAACAGGCCGACGAACTGGATGATGACGAAGAAGAACAGGAAGACGATCTGCATCAGGAACGGCAGCGCCTGCCAGATCAGCGTCGGCGCCTGCAACAGGGCGACGAACGGGCTGACGTCCAGCACCGCGCCCGCCACGAGCGCGGTCAGCGTGACGAAGAAGGCGATCTTGAGTGCCCGGGAGACGCGGTACCTGGTCCAGTCGTCGAAGCGCCGGTGCGTCCAGCGTTCGAAGCCGCCGAAGACCTTCTGGCTCCAGAACCGGTGGTAGCCCGACCAGTGCTCGCTGACGAAGAAGTGCAGTTGCCGCGCGACCTCGGCGCCGAGCAGCCAGAAGATCCACTGGTACTCGTAGCCGATCTTCTGGGCGGCCTCGGGGAAGGTGACGACCCCGGTCCAGTCGGCCATCACCTTCCAGGTGAGGATCAGGTAGGCCAGGACCAGCGCGACGAGGAACTTGCTCCGGTCCCAGAACTGCATCTTCTTCCTGGTCACGGAGTCCGGGTCGGAGGGCCCGCTGCCGGGGGCGCGCAGCCCTTCGTGCTGAACGGTGGTGGTCACTGACGCTCCCTCATCCGGGCATCCGGAGCAGCTTGAACGAACCGGCGATCTTGTCGAACTCGGCGCCGCGCTTGCGGTAGCAGATCGCCTGGCAGCCGATGAGCATGACCGAGACCGTCGCGCCCTTCTCGTCGAGGATCGCGGTCTGGTCGAACGTCTGGACGTCGGTGCCGATCTGGTAGTTGAAGCGGACCCGTACGCCTCTGGCGCCGTCGTCCAGGGTGAGGACCTCGTCGTCGAGAAGCTCGAACTCGCCGAACATGGGTGGCCGGCCGCTCGCCATGGCCTGTTGCTCGTAGAGCTGGCGCATCTGGTCCGTCACCGGCAGGACGAAGTCGCGCAGCCGGTTCAGCGAGACCGCGTCGCGCTGCTGCTCGGTGAGCTTGTGCACGGTGGCGTACACGAAGGGGTCGGACGAGCCCAGCAGATGGTTGACGGTCGGCTCGGCCGACTGGTCGAAGGCGGTGGACCAGACCCGCTGCGCCCGCATGACGGCGGCCTGGGAGTCCGGCTGGTCACCGGTCAGGTACAACTCGATCGGAGTGGCGTTGAGCTGGGTGAACGAGGCGGGCACCTTGAAGTAGGTGGTGCCTTCCCTGTCCCGTACGTAGGTGAAATCCGGCTGCCCGCAGGCCGACAGCATGGAGATCGCGACCATGAGCGCGACCCAAGCCCGTGTCTTTTTCACCAGGGCTTACCTCCGCTTTACGGACCGACGGAGTTGTTGTGCCCGCTTTCCCGCAGAATGAGGCCGGACGCACGGTGAGAAATCTTGACCAAATCTTGGCCATTGATTGGCTTTACTTGTTACAGACCAATCCAGGCCCCCACCAGCGGGGCCGTCACACTCCACGGTCGCCCGGGATACAACGTTCCTGCAACCCCCATTGGCCCACCACAGGAAGTAGCAAAGGATATGAGGACCCCATCCCGAGCACCGGAGCACGCCATGAAAGAACCCGCGATCGAGACCGTCGACTCCTTCGGCATGATGGCCGAGCGGCAGTTCGCCGACCTCTGGTCGAGGACCGCCCTGTCGGACAGGGAGCGCCGCCTGCTCCTTCTCGGACTGCTCGTCGGACAGGGGCTCGACGAGATGACCGGCGTGCAGCTCGACGTCGCGCTGCGTGCGGGCGACCTCACCGAGAGCGAGCTGCGGGAGGTGGTGGTGTTCCTGACCCACTACGCCGGCTGGACCCGCGGATCGCGCCTCAACGACCAGGTGGAGGAGCTGATCGAGCGGGTCAGGCAGGCTCGATCCGGTAGAGCGGACCCCGCAGGCTGAGCGCGTACAGCTCGCCGTCGAGCCCTTCGCCGAACGACGAGAGTTGTTCGACCGTGCCCAGCTCGTCCGCCTTGCCCGGTTCCGCCGCCCTGCCTCGCTTGCCCGGTCCGGCCGCCGGCACGGCCCTGACCCAGCCCGCGCAGAAGTCCCCGTACAGGAAGCTGCCCCGCAACCAGGGCAGCTCGGCGCCGCGATAGACGTAACCGGCGATGACCGAGCAGTTGCCGTCCTTGTGCAGCGGGTAGGTGATGACCGGATCGGTCAGCCCGCGGCCCTTGCCGCCGCGGAAGGGCCGCTCGCCCTCGCGCAGGTTCCAGCCGTAGTTCTCGCCGCCTCCGGAGGCCGCGGGCTGGTGGTCGACCTCCTCCTGCTCGTCCTGGCCGACGTCGCCGATCCACAGGTCGCCGCTCTCCCGGTCGAAGCCGAACCGCCAGGGGTTGCGCAGGCCGTAGGCCCAGATCTCGGTACGCGCGCCGCGCTCGCCCACGAACGGGTTGTCCCGCGGCACCTCGTACGGCTTGCCGCGCGGGTCGATGCGCAGGATCTTGCCGAGCAGCGTGCCGAGGTCCTGGCCGTTGCCCTGGGGGTCGCCCGCGCTGCCGCCGTCGCCGAGCCCGACGTAGAGGTGGCCGTCGGGACCGAAGGCGAGCTGGCCGCCGTTGTGGTTGGCGTAGGGCTGCTCCTGGGTGAGCACGTCGCGCCGGCCGGTGGCGCGGTGGCCGTCGTAGGCCCATTCGGTGACGTGGGTGGTGCCGCCGGCGTCGGTCCAGTCGAGGTAGAGCCAGCGGCCCGAGGGGTGGAAGGCCACGCCGAGCAGGCCCTGCTCGTTGCCGCCGCTCACCTCCCGCGACAGGTCCACGACGACGTCCCCGCCCGCGCGCCCGTTCGAGCCGGTGTTCGCGCCGTTGTTCGAGCCGTCGCCGGTGGTGCGCAGCCGGCCGCCCTGCTCGGCGACGTAGAGCCGTTTGTCGCCCTTGCGCACGGCGAAGGCGACGGGCCGTTCGAACCTGCCGATCTCGCGGAAGCGCACCTGCCCGCGCGTGGCCTTCCCACCGGGGCTCGCCGACGTGGCGGCAGGCGCGGGAGTGGAGGCGGGGGCGGACTTGGGGGCCGGGCCGGGTGGGGGCGTGGGGGCCGAGCAGGCGGTGAGGGCCAGGAGGAGCACGGCCGCGAGGGGGCGCACGCCGTCCATACTCGCACGCCCGACCGGGGACGTTAAGGTTCAGTGCATGCCTACCGCATTGATCACCGGCGCCACCGCCGGCATCGGCGCCGCCTTCGCCCGGCGCCTGGCCGCCGACGCCTGCTCGCTCGTCCTGGTCGCGCGCGACGAGCACCGGCTCGCCCAGACCGCCGACCAGCTCAAGCTCAGGTACGGCGTGAGCGTCGAGGTGCTGCCCGCCGACCTGGCCACCGAGGAGGGCCTGGCCAAGGTCGAGTCGAGGCTTCGCGACGGCGTCGACCTGCTGGTGAACAACGCCGGCTTCGGCCACCCCGGCGACTTCCTGAAGGTGCCGGTCGAGGACGAGCTGCGCATGCTCAAGGTCCACTGCGAGGCCGTGCTGCGGCTCACGCTGGCGGCGCTGCCGGCGATGCGGAAGCGCGACAGGGGCGCGGTGATCAACGTGGCGTCCGTCGCGGCGTTCTTCTCGCGCGGTACCTACAGCGCGTCCAAGGCGTGGGTGGTCAACTTCAGCGAGTCCGCCGCCGCGGACGTACGCAACCCGCGCATCCGGATCATGGCGCTCTGCCCGGGTTTCGTGCGAACGGAGTTCCACCAGCGGGCGTCCATGGACACCTCGGGCATCCCTGGGTTCCTGTGGCTGAAGGCCGACAACGTGGTCAGGGAGGCCATGCGCGACCTGGCGCTCGGCAAGCGGGTCTCGGTGCCCGACCTGCGCTACAAGGCCATCGTGGCGATCGGCAAGCTGGTGCCGCACAACCTGGCCGGGCGCGTCTCGGCCCGGATCGGCCGCCGCTGATCCGGGCGACGCCGCCGTACGGACCGATGCGAACGAAGTGGGCCCCCGCCGCGGGAGGGGGTCGCGGTGGGGGCCCGGGACGGCCGTGAGGAACTCACGGCCGGGAACCGGCAGTTCCGGCGGGTCCGGCTAGCGGTTGGCCTCGTGGCCGATGGCCAGGCCGCTCGTCGGGTCGAAGAAGTGCAGGTTGTGCGTGTCCAGCACCAGGTCGATGCGCTGGCCGGGACGCGCGTGGCTGCGGGCGTTGACGCGAGCGGTCCACAGGGACTTGTCGCCCACGAGCGGCAGCGCCGCCTCCTCGTCGTCGCCCGTGTCGGCGGCGGCGACGGTGTCCTTGTGCTCGACCGGCGGGGCGTCGATCAGGAACAGCACGTTGATCTCG
The DNA here is from genome assembly GCF_014648435.1 of Nonomuraea spiralis. Classification (GTDB taxonomy): domain Bacteria; phylum Actinomycetota; class Actinomycetes; order Streptosporangiales; family Streptosporangiaceae; genus Nonomuraea; species Nonomuraea spiralis. The sequence continues at coordinate 395,310 of NZ_BMRC01000002.1, read as the reverse complement.
GAGCCCAGCTCCTCGGTGACCTCCGCCTTGACCGGCAGGGTGGCCCAGCCGTTGGCGTGGTTGCCGGCCGAGGCCGCGTCCTCGAAGTCGGACGGGCGGATGCCGAGGATGACCTTCTTGCCGACGTACTGGTCGAGGCCCGGCTTGTCGGCGAAGGCCGAGTCGGGGATCGGCAGCGTGATGTCGGCGAAGCGCACGGACACGCCGTTGTCGCGGACCAGTTCGGCGGTGACGAAGTTCATCGAGGGCGAGCCCATGAAGCCGGCGACGAACAGGTTGACCGGCTTGTCGAACAGGTTCTGCGGGGTGTCGACCTGCTGGAGCAGACCGTCGCGCAGCACGCAGACGCGGTCGCCCAGGGTCATGGCCTCGACCTGGTCGTGGGTGACGTACACGGTGGTGACGCCGAGGCGCTCGTGCAGGGTGTTGAGCGAGGCGCGCATCGAGACGCGGAGCTTGGCGTCGAGGTTCGACAGCGGCTCGTCCATGAGGAAGGCCTGCGGCTCGCGGACGATGGCGCGGCCCATGGCGACACGCTGGCGCTGACCACCGGACAGGGCGGCCGGCTTGCGCTTGAGGTAGGTCTCCAGGCCGAGCATCTTGGCGGCCTCGTTGACCCGCTTCTGGATCTCCGGCTTGGGCATCTTGCGAAGCTTGAGGCCGAAGGCGAGGTTCTCCTCGACCGTCATGTGCGGGTAGAGGGCGTAGTTCTGGAAGACCATCGCGATGTCGCGGTCCTTGGGCGGCAGGTGGTTGACCACCTTGTCGCCGATGGCGATCTCGCCGCCGCTGATGTCCTCAAGGCCGGCGATCATCCGGAGCGCGGTCGACTTGCCGCAACCGGATGGGCCGACCAGCACCATGAACTCGCCATCCTTGATCTCAAGGTTGAGCCCGTTCACGGCCTTCACGCCACCGGCGTAGATCTTGTCGACGTTCGTCAGAACGATGGATGCCATGACATTCCTTCGCGCTCCAGGGCGATCGGCCCGGACGTTGGTTCTCGGTTCCCGTGGATACGTTTTCACGTATCTCACCCGAAACGGACATCCGTGTCAAGGGGTACCGCGTGACCAGCCCTTGTGAGCCCGGCACTCTTCCGGCGGGACGGAATCCATGATGGAATCGTTTCCATGGAGAAGCGGGCGACGATCAAGGATGTGGCCGAGGCGGCGGGCGTGGGCGTCGCGACCGTGTCCCGGGTGTTGTCCGGCGGCTCGGCCAGCGCGAGCACCAGGGAGCGGGTCCTGGCCGTCGCCGCCCAGCTCGACTACCGGCCCAGCGCGCTCGGCCGCAACCTGCGCCAGCGCCGTACGGGCGGCCTGGGCCTGCTGGTGCCCGACCTGACCGACACCTTCTACGGCCAGCTCTCCGAAGGCGTGCTCGCCTGCGCCCGGTCCTCCGGCGAGCCGGTCGTGATGGGCTCGACGGGCGGCGATCCCGAGCAGGAGGCCGAGCTGATCGGCATGCTCCTGGAACAGAGCGTCGACCGGGTCATCGCGGTGCCCTCCGGCGACGCCGAGACGTGGGCCCCGGCGGTCAGGGCGGGCATGACGGTGGTCTTCGCCGACCGCCTGCCCCCCGAGGCCGTACGCGAGGAGGAGCACGACCGAGACCCGGCCGAGCACGCCCTCGACGACCTCCTGCTCCTCGACGGCCTGGCCGCCCGCCCGCGCGTGCCGGAGAGCGCCGCCCGCCCGCTGGACGTGCCCGCCGTCCTGGCCGACGACCGCGCCGGCATCCGTACGGCCGTGCGCTACCTCAGGGGCCTCGGCCACCGGCGCATCGCCTTCCTCGGCGGCCCGGGGCACGACCGGCGCGCGGCCGCCTTCCGCGAGGCCGTGGGCGCGCCGGTGGACGAGGAACTGGTCGTGTTCGGCACCGGCAGCCGCGACTCGGCCTACGCCGCCGCCTCCGGCCTGTTCCAGAGCCGTCCCGACCTGTCGGCCGTCGTCGCGGGCGGCAACGTCCTGGGCGAGGCGGCCGTGCTGGCGGCCCGCGAGCTGGACCTGCGGGTGCCGAAGGACGTGTCGCTGGTGATGTACGACGACGTGCCGTGGGCCGAGCTGTGCGCCCCGCCGCTGACCGTGATCGCCCAGCCGGGACGGGACATGGGCTACCGGGCCTGCGAGCTGGTGTTGCGCGAGGGCACCCGGCGGGCCCGCAGCGTGGTCCTGCCCACGGAGCTGATCATCCGGGGAAGCTGCGGCCCCCGCCGCTGACCACCGCCCGCCCCGGGCCTCACGACCGCTGACGTCCGAGGACGGCGTCGGCGTGGGCCTCGATCACGTCGGCCACCGCCCGCGACGCCCTGAGGTGCGCGCCGTGCCCCTCCCGGCGCAGCGTGACCCGCCGCGCGCCGGGGATCGCCTCCCGCAGGGCGTCGAGCCGCGCGCCGAGGTGCGCCGGGCTGCGCTCGCCGCCGAGCAGCACCACCGGCACGCGGATCCCCGCGTACGCCGCCATGCGGTCGCCCAGGGCGTCGATCGCCAGCAGGTCGTCGACCTGGTGGGGCACCAGCGCCCGCGACGGCCGGTGGCAGGCCACCGCCAGGGCGGCCAGCAGGGCCACGGGCGGCGACAGGCCCACGACGTCCCTGAACAGGACGCGCATCGCCCGCCCCGGCCGTCCGTCGGCCAGGGCCGCCTCGACCACGGCGCTCGCCGCCCCGCCGAGCGAGGGGCCGAGGGGGACGGGCGGCTCGTACAGGACCGCGCCCGCGAAGGCGTCCGGGGCGGCGAGCAGGGACTCCAGGGCGGCCACCCCGCCCGAGGAGTGGCCGACGAGCAGCGCGGGACCGCCGAGCGCCGCCGCCACCGCCACCACGTCGGCGGCCTCCTGCGCCATGGTGGCGGGCGGGACGAGGTCCTGCCGGTACTGGCGGCGTCGTACGCGCACGACCCGGAACCGCGGTGCGAGCAGCCGCGCGACCCGGCCCCACTGGGTGCCGTCGTCGAGCCCCGCGTGCAGGACGACGATCGCCGGCCCGCGTCCTTCGTCGATCGCCCGGACCTCGGTCCCGTCGGCGGATGTCACGGTGAGCATGGCGCCTCCTTAGCACCGCTAATGTAACACTGCTAAGGAGTGTCAGCCAGGTAGTACCTCAGAGCTACGCGAAAGGTGCATCCTCCAGCGGGAAGCCGACTACGACCCGCGATCCCTACCTTCGGTGCCGACAAGGACAACCGGCACGGAAGGACCGCGATGGCATCGCTCAGGAACCGTCTGCTCGCCGTGCTCGTCACCGCCTCGGTGGCGCTGCCGGCGTCCGGCGCCTCCGGGTCCGCGGCGGTGCCCGCGCCCGTACCCGCCGCCGTGGCGCCGCTGAGCGCCGCGACCCCCGCCGCGCTCGCCGGGCGGTACGCCGCGAGCCGCGCCGCCGTCCTGGCCGCCGAGCGCGCCGCCGCCGCCCACGGCCACCGATCGCGCGCGGCGGCGTTGCGCGCGATGGCCGACGACTCCCGCACGTTCCTGTCCTTCGACGGGCGTGACGGCGGGCGGACCGCGGAGGTCTTCGGCGACCTCGCGACGGCCCGGCGGATCGCCGTCCTCGTGCCCGGCTCCGACACGAACCTCGACCGGTACGACCGCCTGCGTGCCGGCGCGACCCGGCTGCGCGAGGCGCTCGGGGACGGTTCGGTGGTCATCGCCTGGGCCGGTTACCGCACGCCCGCCATGCTCAGCCTCGACGTGCTGACACCCTCGCGGGCCGACGAGGCCGTGCCTGGACTGCGCGCGGCCGTACGGGAGTTGCGCGCGCTCAGGCCCGGCGCCCGCCTGTCACTCGTGTGCCACTCCTACGGCTCGGTCGTGTGCGGCCGGGCCGCCCCGGGCCTGGACGTGTCCGACATCGTGCTGACCGGCAGCCCAGGCGCGGGCGTCCCGGACGTCGCCGCGATGCGCACCCGCGCGACGGTGTGGGCCGCGCGCGGCGGCGGCGACTGGATCGGCGGTGTGCCCCACGCGCTGGTCGAGCTGCCGTTCGTGACGATCGGGCTGGGGGACGACCCGGTCTCGCCCGGGTTCGGCGCGCGGGTCTTCGCGGCGGGCGGCGGCGGCCACAGCGACTACCTGGGCCCCGGCTCCCCCGCGCTGGCGGCCATCGCCCGCATCGTCTCGGGAGAGGCCGGCCAGGATGTCTGACTCCGCGCTCCGCACTTCCCCCTCGCCCTCCGGCCTGCGCGCGTTCGTCGCCCGGATCGAGGACCGGACGCCACAGGGGCGCGACCGGGCCCTCGACGCCCTGCGGGCGCTGGCCATCCTCGGCGTGGTGGCCGGGCACTGGCTGGTGACCGCCGTGGTCACCGACAGCGGCAGCCTGCGGGTGACCAGCCCGCTGCGGAGCCTGCCGCAACTCGCCCCGGTGTCGTGGGCGTTCCAGATGCTGGCGATCTTCTTCCTGGTGGGCGGCCTGGTCGGGGCGAAGGGCTACCGTTCGGCGCGGGCCGCGGGCATCGGGTACGGCCCGTGGCTGCTCGGACGGCTGGGCCGGCTGTTCCGGCCGGTGGCGGTCGTGTCGGCGGTGTGGGCCGTGGCGGCGGTCGTGATGCTCGCCTCCGGCGTGGCGCTGGAGGACGTGCGGGCGCTGGTCAGGCTGGTGGTCGCGCCGATGTGGTTCCTGCTGGTGTTCGCCGGGCTGACGGCGGCCACCCCGCTGGTGGCCCGGCTGCATCCGGCCTGGCCGCTCGCCGCGGTCGTGGCCGCCGACCTGGTGCGGTTCGGGCCGGGCGGGCCGGGGTGGTTGTGGTGGGTGAACGTCGCGGCGGGGTGGCTGGTGCCGTACTGCCTGGGGGCGGCGTGGGCCAGGGGGGCGCTGCGGAGCCGGGCCACCGGCTGGACGCTGCTGGCCGGCGGCGGCGCCGGGGCCGTGGCGCTGGTGGTGTGGGGCGGGTATCCGGCGACCATGGTCGGGGTGCCGGGCGCGCCGGTCTCCAACCTCGACCCGCCCTCGCTCGCGGCCGTGGCGTTCGGGCTCGCCCAGTGTGGCGCGGCGCTGCTGCTGCTCGGCCCGCTGCGCCGGCTGCTGCGCCGGCCGGCCGCGTGGGCTGCGGTGGCCGTGGCGAACCTGGCCGCGATGACGATCTTCCTCTGGCACCAGACCGCGATGATCGCGGTGACCGAGCTCGGCCTGCTGGCGAGCCGGGCGCTGCCCGGCTCGCTGCGCGGCGACGCGCTGCCCGGCCTGCACACGGCGCCCGACGGGCTCGGCTGGGTGGCGGCCCGGCTGGCCTGGCTGCCGGTGTTCGCGCTGGCGCTGCTGGTGTGCTGCGCCGCCTTCCATACCTACGAACGCCGGCGCGCCCGCTAGAGCAGCTTCTCGATGGCCGCGACGACGGCCGGGTCGTCGGGAGCGGTACGGGGCCGGAAACGGGCCACGACGTTGCCCTCGCGGTCGAGCAGGAACTTCTCGAAGTTCCACTGGACGTCGCCCGCCGCGCCCTCCTCGTCGGCGGCCTGGGTGAGCCCGTCGTAGAGCGGGTGGCGGCCGGGGCCGTTGACGTCGGCCTTGGCCAGCAGCGGGAAGTCGACGCCGTAGGTCGCCGAGCAGAACGCCTGGATCTCCTCCGCCGTGCCGGGCTCCTGGCCGGCGAACTGGTTGCAGGGCATGCCGATCACGCTGAAGCCGCGTGTGCCGTAGTCCTGCTGGAGCTTGACCAGGGCGGCGTACTGGGGGGTCAGGCCGCAGCGGGAGGCCACGTTGACCAGGAGCACGGCCTTGTCGCCGGCGAGGTCGCCGAGCGTGGTGGGGTCGTCCGCGAGGGTGCGGACCGGGATGTCGCGAAGACTCATGATCTGAAGCTTACAGAACGACGCCCGCCGCAGAATGTGACCTATTCCTCATTTTTCCCCTAAACCCCCTGAATAGCATTATGTCGCGATCTTGGAATTCGGCATGATTTTTCATGGTCAATTAGCAAAGAAGGGTGTTTGTCAGGCAGGGTGACGCGGTCCCCGTCCCCTTCGAAAGGGAATCCGCATGCCCATGCTCCGCCGTACCGGTGTCCTGGTCGTGACCGCCACGCTCGTGGCGGCGACCGGCGCCACGGCCGCACAGGCGCAGAGCTCCCAGAGCAGTGGCAGGAACAAGGCCATCGCCAGATCCCTGGTCGCGCAGCACGGCTGGGGCGCGGCGAACTTCGGCTGCCTGGTCAGACTCTGGGCCAGAGAGAGCGGCTGGAACCACAGGGCCGGCAACCGGTCGGGTGCCTACGGCATCCCGCAGGCCCTCCCGGGCCACAAGATGGCCTCCTCCGGCGCCGACTGGCGCACGAACCCGCGTACCCAGATCAGGTGGGGCCTGGGCTACATCAAGCAGCGGTACGGCTCGCCGTGTCGCGCGTGGGGGCACTTCCAATCCCACCGTTGGTACTGAGTCAAACCCCAGGTGTGTCCGCGTTTTCCGTCAAGGACATGTCATATAGGCGACGGGCCGGGCAATCCTGGCCCAGCGAGATCGCCCATTATCCGAATTGAGCACGCAAACACCTGTCCTTCGCATGTCGAGATCACGGCTGCGCGGTGTCGGCCGTAATAGGAATCGAGCAAGAGGACACGTCGCGGCGCCCTCCGGGCCGTCCAGCACGATCGGGCGGTACAGGATCCCGGAAGGCCGCGCGGACCCTCCTCGTCCGAGCCACGGACGCAGGACCGGCAGGGCGCCCCGAGCGGGCGCCCGTCCGCACGCGACCCGAAAGCAAGGATCGCCTTGGACAGCAAACGCGTGCTCAGCGGCACTATTCTCACCATCAGCGCGTTCGGCGTCACGACCGGTCCGGCCTGGGCGGAGTCCCAGCCTCCGGTGATCAAGACCCGGACCTGGACAACGTCAGCGCAGCCGAAGATCGCGGCCGTACGGCCCGCCGGGAGAAACAAGAAGATCGCCTTGGGGCAGGTCGTCCAGCGAGCCTGGAGTTACCAGGAGTTCCGCTGCCTGGACAACCTGTGGACCAGGGAAAGCAATTGGAACCATCACGCGCTCAACCGGTCCTCGGGCGCCTACGGGATCCCGCAGGCGCTGCCCGCGGGCAAGATGCGTGGCGCGGGCAAGGACTGGAGATCCAACCCCGAGACGCAGATCCGCTGGGGCCTGGCCTACATCAAGGGGAGGTACGGCAGGCCGTGCGGCGCCTGGGGGCACTGGAGATCACACAACTGGTACTGATCTCCCGCCCGGAGGGCATCCGGGAGCTCCGGATGCCCTCCCACTACTGCTTCGCGTGCACCGCCATGGCCTGGATCAGCAGCTCGACCCCGAACTCGAACTCCGCCTCGTGGTCGCACTCGCCCAGCAGCGACGCCAGCGCGCTCACCTCGGGGAACAGCGCGGGATCGACCTCGGCGGGCTCGACCGTACGGGTGTGGACCGGCGCGAACGTGGGCGTCACCCCGACCTCGCGCAGCAGCGAGCCCACGATGAAGGCGATGAACATGCGCAACATCCGGACCGCGTCGGGCCCGTCGAAGCCCGCGCCGCGCAGCGTGGCCAGCGCCCGCTCGACCGGCAGCAGCCCGGCGTTGGAGCGGAGCTGACGGCTGACCACCACCATGGTCGAGCGCGGATGGTGATGGGCGATCTGCCGGAAGGCCCGCGCCTGCGCACGTACCCGGTCGGTCCAGTGGGCGTCGGGGTCGTCGGTGAACCCGATCCCGCTCAGCACGCTCTCGGCCACGCCGTTGAGCAGGTCGTCCTTGTTCGGCACGTGGTTGTAGAGGGACATCACGCCGACGCCGAGCTCGGCGGCGATGCGGCGCATGGAGACCGCGTCGGCTCCCTCGCGCTCGATGAGGTCGATGGCCGCGGCCACGATGCGCGGCCTGGACAAGGGCTCCGAGGTCATAGCTCATCCTATTGACGGACGTACACCGTACGTGCGAGGGTCGAGGCGTGGACGTACAGCGTACGTCATCCCCCTCGCGGAGGTCCTATGTCGACGCATGATCTCTACACCATCCCCTCCGAGCTCTCCACCTGGGACGTCGATATGGCCGGCGCCAGCCGGTTCACCTGGGAGTACGACGAGGGCAGGGACCGCATGCTGGCCTTGTACCAGAAGGGCAAGGACAAGCAGTGGGACTCGACCAAGCGCATCGACTGGGACCTTGAGGTCGACCCGTACAACGTGCTCGGCATCCCCGACACCACGATCGCCATCTACGACACCCCGCTGTGGCACCGGCTCGGCCCCCAGCAGCGCCAGGACGTACGGCTGCACGGCGCGGCCTGGCAGTTCTCCCAGTTCCTGCACGGCGAGCAGGGCGCGATGATCTGCTCGGCCCGGATCGTGGAGTCGGTGCCCGACCTGGACTCCAAGTTCTACGCCGCCACCCAGACCATGGACGAGGCCCGCCACGCCGAGACCTACGCCCGTTTCCTCCAGGAGAAGGTGGGCCTGGCGTACCCGATCAACGAGCACCTCAAGTCGCTGCTGGACAGCACGCTCGGCGACTCGCGCTGGGACATGCCCTACCTCGGCATGCAGGTGCTCATCGAGGGCCTGGCCCTGGCCGCGTTCGGCGTCATGCGCGACATCACCACCAAGCCGCTGCCCAAGCAGATCCTCGCGTACGTGATGCAGGACGAGGCCCGGCACGTCGCCTTCGGCCGGATGGCGCTGCGCGACTACTACAAGAACCTGTCGGAGCAGGAGCTGCGCGAGCGCGAGGACTTCGTCATCGAGGGCTGCTACCTGATGCGCGACCGGCTGCGCGGCGCGGAGTCCTGGGAGCACCTGGGCCTGTCGAAGGCCGAGACCGACGAGGTCATGCGGGCCACCGACCAGTCGGACTACCTGCGGCTGTTCCGCTCGCTGCTGTTCAGCAGGATCGTCCCGTGCGTCAAGGACATCGGGTTGTGGAGCCCGCGGCTGCAGCAGGCGTACGCGGACATGGGCGTGCTGGAGATGGCCGGCCAGTCGCTCGACGCCCTCATGAAGCAGGACGAGGACATCGCCGACAAACTGGACGAGGCCCGCTTCGCCGAGGAGGAGGCCGAACGGCACGCCGAGGTCGCCGACACGATCGCCCTCGGCTCCGCCTGACCCCCTGACCATCCGACCGCCGGGCTCACCGTCCGTTGCAGGAGCGGCGGTGCAGCTCGCGTACCCTGCCGGCGAGCTCGGGGACGGGCCCGTCCACCGCGACGCCCGGCGCGACGGCGTTGACCGGCAGCATGCTCACCGGCGGCGCCGGGACGCCCAGCTCGCCCAGCCACTCCGCCAGTTGCTCCGACGACGCCACGTAGACGATGCGTCCCAGCCCCACCCAGGCGTGGGCGGCCGAGCACATCGGGCAGTGCTCGCCGGAGGTGTAGACGGTGGCGGCCGCCCGCTCGGACGGCGTCATGTTGGCCGCCGCCCAGCGCGCCAGCGCGAACTCCGGGTGCTGCGTACGATCGCCCCCGGCCACCCGGTTGTGGTCCTCGGCCAGCACCGTGCCGTCCGCGGCGACCAGCACCGACCCGAAGGGCTCGTCCCCCGACTCCAGCGCCTCGGCGGCCAGCTCGACACAGCGGCTCAGGTACGGCAGTTCTCTCTCGTCGATCATCCAGGCATCCGTTCCGGTGAGACAGGTGAGCAGCGCGTCAATCGTCGAGCCCTGCTGCAGAAAATCATGACGTTACCCGTTTCCGCACGTCACCTGCGGAAACCCCCGTCTTCACAGCCGAAAATGGGTTGATCCCACGTATTAACCTGGTTGGGATGCCTCCCGATACTGACACACCTCGCCGTCCCCTGCTCTCCTCCAACTCCCTGTGGCGGATGAAGTCCTACCTCCGCCCGTACGCCGCCAGACTGGTGCTCATCTGGCTGGCCGCGATACTCAGCATCGCCGCGAGCATCGCGCTCCCCCTGATCAGCGAGAAGGTCATCGACGGCCCGGTCACGCGGGGCGACTCCGACGGGCTGCTCCCGCTCGGTCTCATCGCCCTCGGCGTGGGCGTCGTGGAAGCCGGGCTGATCTTCCTGCGGCGCTGGACCCAGGTCAAGCCCGTGCTCGGCCTGGAGACCGCGATCCGCGACGACCTCTACGAGCACCTCCAGCGCCTGCCCATGGGCTTCCACGGCGACTGGCAGTCGGGCCAGTTACTGTCGCGGGCCACGACGGACCTGTCCACGATCCGCCGTTTCCTCGGCTTCGGCATGCTCTTCCTGGTGATGAACGTCCTCCAGCTCATCACGGTGACCGTGCTGCTGCTGAACAAGTACTGGCCGCTCGGGCTGCTGGTGCTGGCCTCGGCCGTACCGATCGTGTGGACCTCGCTGCGGTTCGAGAAGCGCTACATCAAGATCTCCCGCCAGGTCCAGGACGAGCAGGGCGACCTCGCCACGCTCGTCGAGGAGTCGGCGATCGGCATCCGTACGATCAAGGCCTTCGGCCGCCGCCACCACGTCTTCGACCGCTACGACGAGGCGGCCCGCAAGGTGTACGGCACCTCGGTCGACAAGGCCACCCTGTCGGCCAGGTTCTTCGCCTTCCTCGAAGTGATCCCCAACGTCACCCTCGCCCTGGTGCTGCTGCTCGGCGCCCTCGCGGTGGGCTCCGGCTCGATGACGCTGGGCACGCTGGTCGCCTTCACCACCCTGATGCTCCAGCTCGTGTGGCCGATCGCCAGCCTCGGCTACATCCTGGCCATGGCGCAGGAGGCGATGACCTCCGCCGACCGGGTCATGGAGGTCATGGACACCGTCCCGGCCATCGAGGGCGGCAGCCGCACGATCGAGCTGCCCCGCGGCCACCTGCGGTTCGAGGGCGTCGGGTTCACCTTCCCCGGCGCGGACGAGCCGGTGCTTAACGACGTCTGGCTGGACGTACGGCCGGGCGAGACGGTGGCCGTCGTGGGCGCGACGGGCGCGGGCAAGACCACCCTGACCGCGCTGGTGCCCCGGCTGATCGACCCCACCTCCGGCCGCGTGACGATCGACGGCGAGGACGTGCGCGACCTCGACCTGACCACGCTGCGCTCGCTGGTGGCCACCGCGTTCGAGGAACCGACGCTGTTCTCGATGAGCGTGCGCGAGAACCTCATGCTCGGCCGCCTCGACGCCACCGACGAGGAACTGGCCGACGCGATCGCCACCGCCCAGGCCGGCTTCGTGTACGACCTGCCCTGGGGCCTCGACACCCGCATCGGCGAGCAGGGCCTGTCGCTGTCCGGCGGGCAGCGGCAACGGCTCGCCCTGGCACGGGCGGTGCTGAGCAAGCCGAGGGTCCTGGTCCTCGACGACACCCTGTCCGCGCTCGACGTGGAGACCGAGGCGCTGGTGGAGGAGGCGCTGCGGCACGTGCTGCGCGAGGCGACCGGCATCGTCGTCGCCCACCGGGCCTCGACCGTGCTGCTGGCCGACAAGGTGGCCCTGCTGCGCGGCGGCACCATCACCCACGTCGGACGCCACCACGAACTGCTGGCCGACGTGCCCGAGTACCGCGAGCTGCTGGCCCAGGACGCCGACTTCGACCCCTCGGAAGGAGCGCTGCGATGACCACCACCCCCGTGTCCTCCTGGCGCGGCGTCGCCTCCGAGGAGCAGGACGAACTACCCGAGAGGGTGTCGGTGCTCCTGCGGGAGCGCTCCCGCAAACTGCTCGGCGACCTGCTGCGCCCCTACCGCCGGCCCATCGCGCTGCTCACCGCGATCATCGTCGTCTCGAACGCGGCGGGGCTGGCGATCCCGTACCTGGTCAAGGTGGGGATCGACGACGGCATCCCGCCGATGACCCGCGGGGCCGGGACCGGGGTCCTGCTGACCGTGGTCGGGGTCATCCTGGCCGCGGCCGTCACGCAGGCGCTCACCCGGCAGGCGTTCCTGCGGTTGTCGGGGAAGATCGGCCAGAGCGTGCTGCTGGAGCTGCGCAGGCGGGTGTTCGACCACTTCCAGCGGCTGTCGCTGAACTTCCACGAGAAGTACACCTCGGGCCGGGTCATCTCCCGGCTGACCTCCGACATCGAGGCCATCTCCGAACTGCTCCAGTCGGGCTTCGACGGGCTGGTCAAGGCGGTGCTGACGATGTTCGGCACCGCCGCGCTGCTGCTGATCCTCGACGTACACCTCGGCCTGGTGGCGCTGGTCCCGCTGCCGCTGCTGCTGCTGTTCACACGGTGGTTCCGGCGGCAGTCGGTGATCGTCTACCGGCGGACGCGCGAGACGGTCGCGCTGGTGATCGTGCACTTCGTGGAGTCGATGACCGGCATCCGAGCCGTACAGGCCTTCCGCAGGGAACCGCGCAACCAGGAGATCTTCGCCCAGCTCAACGACGACTACCGGGACGCCAACGCGCGCAGCATGTTGCTGGGCGCGGAGTTCATGTTCGGCATCAAGCTGATCGGCAACCTGACCGTGGGCGGGGTGCTGCTCTACGGCGGCTACCTGGCGATCCACGAGGAGGTCACGATCGGCGTGCTGGCCGCGTTCCTGCTCTACCTTCGGCAGTTCTACGAGCCGATGCAGGAGCTCAGCCAGTTCTACAACACCCTGCAGTCGGCGGGCGCGGCCCTGGAGAAGTTGTCGGGCGTGCTGGAGGAGGAGCCGGGCGTGCCGGAGCCGCGGCGGCCCGAGCCGCTGCCGCAGCCGGTGCGCGGCGCCGTGCGCTTCGAGGGCGTCAGGTTCGCCTACGTCGAGGAGATGCCGATCCTGCCGGGCCTCGACCTGTCGATCCCGGGTGGCCAGAGCGTGGCGCTGGTCGGCGCGACCGGCGCGGGCAAGACGACGCTGGCCAAGCTGATCTCCCGCTTCTACGACCCGACCGCGGGCCGCGTCCTGCTCGACGGCGTCGACCTGCGCGACCTGGACGAGGCGACGCTGCGCCAGGCCGTGGTCATGGTCACGCAGGAGAACTTCCTGTTCAGCGGCACGGTCGCGGACAACATCAGGTTCGGCATGCCGGACGCCACCGACCGTCAGATACGCGAGGCGGCCAAGGCGATCGGCGCGCACGAGTTCGTCGCCGGCCTGCCCGACGGCTACGACACCGAGGTCGGCAAGCGCGGCGGCCGGATGTCGGCCGGTCAGCGGCAGCTCATCGCGTTCGCCAGGGCGTTCCTCGCCGATCCGGCGGTGCTCATCCTCGACGAGGCCACCTCCAGCCTCGACGTGCCGAGCGAGCGGCTGGTGCAGCGGGCGCTGCGCACGATCCTGGCCGACCGCACCGCACTGATCATCGCCCACCGGCTCTCGACCGTGGAGATCGCCGACCGGGTGCTGGTGATGGAGGCCGGCCAGGTCGTCGAGGACGGGCCGCCCGACCGGCTCATCGCCGCCTCGGGCCGCTTCGCCGGGCTGCACCGGGCCTGGCTGGAGAGCCTGAGCCAGTAGCCGGGACACCATCGGCCCGCCGCGCGGGCGGCGGGCTAATGGTGGACGTGCGTCACGACCACGAGGTTCCGGTACAGCTCGTACCCGACGAACAGGGCGACGGGCACCCCGATCGCGACGAGCAGCCGGCCGGCCACGGGCGCCCCGCGCAGGGGCGTCCGTGGTTCCTCCAGCGCCGGCCCCGACGCGGCAGCGGCGCCGAACTCGGGCACCGGCACCAGCTCAGGCACCAGCTCGGCCTCGGGCCGCAGCTCAGGGTGCCTGGCCAGGTAGCCGCTGGGGAACGAGGTCACGTGATAGGCGCCGCATCCCGGGCAGCACGTGCCCGACCAGGGGGGCTGCACGGCCACGCCGGAGCTCAGCCAGATCTCGACCTCATTACCGTGGTCGTCCGCGAAGTGCCGGACGACGAATTCCTCCTCCCAGACCCGCAGGCAGCGCAGGCACTCGAAGGGCCAGGTCTCGCGGGTCTCGAACCCGTCGCGCACGAGGATCACCCCTGACAGGGGAGTCAATGGTCTAGACCTGAGTCTGCTCCTGCCCGCACGCCGCCGCAAGGCGCCCCTTATGACACTTCAAGCTACGAAACGCTCACCAAGTGTCATGGTTTAGGCCCGCTTTTCGGCACTTGTCGGCACGGCCCGCGCAACCCGCGTCAGTACGGACGCCGCGGCGGAACCGGGCTGAGCAGCGGCGTCGCGTCCGGGACGACGGGCTCGGCCGCCCGGAACAACTCCGGATGGCGGGCGAGGTAGCCGGCCGGGAACGTGGTGGTCGCCTGACAGCCGCAATGCGGGCAGATCACTCCCGACGACGGCGGCGGCACCGACAACCCGTCCCGCAACCAGATCTCGGCGGCGTTCCCGTGTTCGTCGTCGATGTGCCTGACGAGGTAGTCCTCTTCCCAGACGTGCCAGCAACCGCGGCACTCGAAAGGCAGGGTCCTGCGTTCTTCTTCCACTGAGGTCACCCCCTCACTACGAGTGTCCGCCTCCCCTCGGGCACATCGCAACCCGGGGGTCAGCGGACCGTGAGCACGAAGGTGACGGCGCCGATCACGACGCTGAGGGTGCCGAGCCAGGCGAACAGCGCGTCGAGGCCGGCGTCGATGGGCCGCCCGCCGTGCAGCGCCTCCTGGACCCGGCGGAACCGTACGCCGGTCCTGATCAGCAGGACGGCGCCGCAGAGCGCGGCCAGCGCGAACCCCGCGACGGCCAGGACCGGCAGGCCGTGCCGCACCGCGAGCCCGGCGGCGCCGAGCCCTCCCGTGGCCAGCGCCACGGCGGTACGCACCCAGGCGAGCCGGGTGCGCTCGCTCTGCAGGCCCTGGTCCCAGATCTCCTGCGACATCTACACCGACAGGATGATGAGGACGAGGGCGACGATCGCCACCGTGGCGATGCCGTAGCCGAAGACCGCGGCGAGGGCGGGCGGCGGCAGCGGCGCCTGGTTGCGCAGCGCGCGCTGGATGTTGCGCCAGCGCGGGTAGGCCATACCGGCCGCCAGCGCGGACAGCGACACCAGCATGACGGCCAGGACCGTGCGTACCCATGGGACGAACACGTCGGCGGGCACCGCCGCCATGGCCACTCCGCCCGCGCTGAGTGCCAGCGCCGTGCTCAGCCACGTGAGGAAGGTGCGTTCGTTGGCCAAGGTGAAACGCGGGTCGGGCTCCATGCCTTATATGGTAATTCGTCCCCTTTTCCCCTAGAGAAGCCAGGTTTTCAGCTGCACGCCTTGGCGACCTGCTGGGCGTAGTCGACCGCCTCGGAGCCCACCTTCTGGGCCGCGTCGACGGCGTCGTTGACGTTCTGGACGTTGATCCCGCCCAAAGTCTTGGCAAGGTCTTCGCTGGCCTGCTTGAGGGTGGTGTTGGCGGCCTTGTCGGCCACGTCGTTGAGCTTGCCGGCGGCGTCGTCGAGCGCCTTCTCCATGGCCTTGGGGTCGTCGGTCAGGTCCTTGACCTTGGCCGCCAGCTCAGTGACGATCTTGGGTGCCTCCAGGCACGCCTGGGCCTTGTCGATCGTGTCGTTGACCTCGCCGCACCCGGCAGCCAGGACGCAGACGGCGAAGAGCGCCAGGGGCACGAACCGGCTCTTGATGAGTCGCATACCTCGACCTTACCCAGCGTCCTCCGCGCGCGGCGGCGTCCGCTCGGGCGTGGACGGCAGGAGACCCAGTCGGCGGCCCGCCGCGGCGAACGCCGACGCGATGCGGTCGATCTGGGCGTCGGTGTGGGTGGCGGTGAGGCTGACCCGGATGAGCGCCTGCCCCGGCGGGACCCCCGGCGAGATCATGGCCGTGGTGAACACCCCCTCGTCGAACAGCTCGCGCCACAACCGGAAACACCGCAGGTCCTCCCCCACCGGCACGGCCACGACCGGGCGGTCCGACGGCGTCACGGCGTAGCCCAGCCCGGCCAGTTCGCCGCTCAGCCGCCGGGCCGCCGCCCGCAGGCGGCGCCGCCGTTCGGGCTCGGCGGCGACGATCTCCAGGGCCGCCAGCGCGGCGGCGGCGCAGGCGGGTGACAGCGCGGCGGTGAACACCATGGACCGCGCGTGGTGGCGCAGGTAGAGGATGATCTCCTCGGGCCCCGCGACGGCGCCGCCGATGGTCCCGAGCGCCTTGGAGAAGGTGACGGTCTGCACGTCGACCGCCTCCTCCAGGCCGTGCGCCTCGGCGGCGCCGCGTCCGGCCGTCCCGAGCAGGCCGACGTCGTGCGCGCTGTCCAGCACGACCCGGGCGCCGTACGCGCGGGCGAGTTTGGCGATGCCCGGCAGGTCGCACACGCTGCCGGAGGTGGAGAACATCCCCTCGGTCACGATCATCCGGCCGGCGTCGGGGTCGCAGGCGCCGAGCAGCCGTTCCAGATGCTCCAGGTCGTTGTGCCGGTAACGCCGTAAACGAGCCCCGCCCAGGCGTACGGCGTCGATGAGGCAGGCGTGCACCAGCCGGTCGCCGAGCACCACGTCCCCCGGCCCCAGCAGCGCACCCAGGGCGAGGTTGGCCAGGTAGCCCGCGCTGGTCACCATGACCGCCGGACGCCGGAGGAAGGCCGCGAGCCGCGCCTCCAGCTCCTCGTGCAGCGCGAGCGAGCCGTTCGTCAGCCGCGATCCGCCGCTGCCGGTGCCGAGCCGCCGGGTCGCCGCGACGGCGGCCTCCTTGACCCGCGGATCCCCCGACAGGCCGAGGTAGTCGTTGGACCCGGCCTGCACCAGCACCCTTCCGCCGACCACCACCTCCCCGTCGCCGGCCCGCTCCTCGACGGCGTGATAGTACGGATAGATCCCCAGATCCTTGACCGGTTGGTACTCGGGCAGCCGGCACTTCGCGAACACATCGGCCATGACTTCTCGCTCCCCCCGGACGCGGGCCCCTTCGAGGACGAGTCTGCGCGACCGACCCGCCCGCCGCGCACTCTTCGTCCACCGGCAGACCGGTACGGCACGGACCGGGGAGGTCTGGGCGAAAGAGGACGACGGCCGGGTTCTAGGATTTGACCCATGGCAATGTGCGAGCATCTTTCCAAGGCCGACGACCCGGCGGCGAAGACCCCCGAGGGCTGCGAGGAGTGCCTGGCCGCCGGCAGCCGGTGGGTGCACCTGCGGCGCTGCCTGGAGTGCGGCCACATCGGGTGCTGCGACTCCTCGCCCAACAAGCACGCGACCAAGCACTTCCACGAGACCCGGCACCCGGTGATCCAGTCGTACGAGCCGGGCGAGAACTGGCGCTGGTGCTACGAGGACAGCCAGATGGGCTGACCCGGGCGACCGCCCGCGACCACACGCGGGCGGCCGTCAGCGTTGTCGGCGTGCTCACCGTCGTCGGCGTTGTCGGCGTGGTCAGGGTGCTCGGCGTTGTCGGCGTGGTCAGCGTTCGAGGATGGCCTCCTCGAAGTCGAGCTGGGCCATCACCTCGCGCAGCACCTCGTCGTCGAGCCGCCGCTCGTCGCGCAGGCGGACGAACACCTCGCGCTCGGCCGTGAGCATGTCACGGCGCAGCCGCCGGTAGAGGCTGCTGGGCGTCTCGGCGCCACCCTGGGCGGTGCCGCCGCCCAGCCGTTCCCAGGCGGTCAGCGAACGCCGCCACGACTTCTCCCTGAGCTGGTCGATGACCTGCTTCTTGATCTCGTCGGGCTCGCCCTCATGCTCCACGAGCCGGTTGAGCTCGGCCAGGCCCGCCTCCAGCGCCGCCTGCTGGGCCGCGGCCTCGGCCAGCGTGTCCTCGTAACGCTCCTGGTCGCTCGACACGCGCAGCTTCCTGATCAGCGCGGGGAACGTCATGCCCTGGATCAGCAGCGTGCCGATCACCGTGGTGAACGTCAGGAACAACAACATCGCCCGGTCGCGGGCCGGGATGTCCGGCGGGATCGAGAACGCCGCCGCGAGCGACACCACCCCGCGCATGCCCGCCCAGCTGAGGATCACCCGCTGCTGCGGGCTGGGCGCGTCGCCGCCTCGCCGTACGAGCTTGACCAGGGGGGTGAACGCGAACACCCACACGAACCTGGACACGATCGTCACCGCGAGCACCGCCAGCGCGTAACCGGCCACCTGCCAGGGGCTGTAGCCGGTGATGCCCTGTACGACGGTGACGAGTTGCAGGCCGATCAGCGCGAAGACGATCGACTCCAGGAAGAAGTCGGTGACCTTCCACACCGCGTCCGACACCAGCCGGGTGCCGAACCCCCGCTGGTGCATGCGGTTGCCCAGGTAGAGGCCGACCACCACCACGGAGATCACGCCCGAGGCGTGCACCGGCTCGGGACCGAGCCCCGAGACGTGCACGGACTCGGCCGCGAGATAGGCGGCGAACGGGATCAGCAACATGAGCGTGTTCTCGACCAGCGAGTCGCGGGTGTGCTGGAACACCCACGCGAACACGAACGCCAGCGCCAGCCCGATCGCCACCCCGCCGAGCGCCGCGAACAGGAACTGCGCCACGCCCTGGAACAGGTCGATGCTGCCGCCCACGGCCGCCCCGATGGCCACCCGGTAGGCGGTCAGCGCCGTGGCGTCGTTGAACAGGCTCTCGCCGATGAGGATCGTCAGTGACCTGCGCGGCAGCCCGAGCCGCCGGCCCACGGCGACGGCGGCCACGGCGTCGGGCGGCGCGATGATGGCGCCGAGGGCGAAGGCGGCGGCGAGCGGGAGCTGCGGCAGCAGCAGGTGGACGACCAGCCCCACCACGGCCGTGGTGAACAGCACCAGGCCGATCGACAACAGCGCCACGGCCCCCTTGACGTCACGCAGGCGCAGGTAGGAGCTGTCGAGCGCGGCCGAGTAGAGCAGCGGCGGCAGGAACACGAACAACACCAGCTCCGGCTGTAGCGGCACGGCCGGCACCAGCGGCGAGACCAGCAACCCGGCCGCGACCAGCAACAGCGGGGCCGGCCAGCCCCGCCGTCGCGCCACGGCCGCCACCCCGACCGCGCCACCGGCCATCAGCAGCAGTTGCAGGCCCATGGTCGGATTCAACGACGCTCCTCTACCTCACCCGGGCGGTTGCCGTGAGCGTACCCGGCGGGCGGGAGGGGGGTGTCACCACTCCCGGCGGTCGCGCCCGTCGCCGTAGTCCTGCTGCTGGTCGGGGCGCAGGCGTTCGCCGGTCGAGAACAGGGGGTCGGCGACGTAGGGGCGGCCCATGTTCGGGTCGGACGACTGCGGCGGGTACTGCTCCTGGCGGCCGAGCGCCAGCAGCGGGTCCACCGGGTTGGCCGGCGGGGTCTGCTGGTAGCCCTGCTGGTAGGCGTCGGAGGAGCCGTAGGAGTCGTAGGAGTCGTAGGAGTCCTGGGCGGGCGCGGGGTTGTGCCTGCGGCCCGCGCCGGGGATGCCGTGCATGGGCGTGCCGAGTCCGGCGGTGCTCTGCGGCGGGGACTGGGGCTGCGCCTGCGGCTGGGGCTGGGGCTGCTGGTAGGACCCGTACGGGTCGGCGGGGTACTGCTGCTGGGCCGGCGGGAAGGGCTCGGCCGCCTGGGACGGGAAGCCGAGCGGGTCCGTGCTCAGCGGCGGGGTCGAGCGGCGCTGGTCGCCGGGGAGCTGGTAGACCGGCTCGTTCTCGACGTACTGGGGGCCGGTGAAGGGGTCGCCGGTGTACTGCGGGCCACTGAAGGCGTCACCCGTGTACTGCGGACCGCTGAAGGGGTCGCCGGTGTACTGCGGGCCGCTGAGCGGGTCGCCGCTGTAGTGGGGGCCGCTGAGCGGGTCGCCCGGGTACGGGGGCTGCTCGACGTACTGGGGGCCGGTGAAGGGGGTGCCGCCGTACGGCGGGGTCTCCCTGGGGCCCGTGGTCTCACTGTAGGAGGCCACCAGCTTGTCCTGCGGCGCCGGGCCGCGCGCCACCAGCACGTCGTTGGGCCCCAGCGACGCGGTGGGCCGCTCGTCGGGCGCGGGCTGCGGGGGCTGCTGCTGGCCGTGCTGGGACGGCCGGTGGTAGGTCCCCGTGCCCGGCATGACCTCGATGCCCGGATCGACCGCGGGCACCGCCGGCTGCTCGCCCGTGGCCTCGGCGTAGCCATCGTCGAGCGTGTCGAGCAGCCTGCCGACGTCGTCCATCGGCATGCGGAAGCTCGCTGTGCACATCTCCCCTCGCCACAGGCTGAGGACGAGTGTGCCCTCATGCCACGTGACCCGGAGGCACCGCTCCTGACCTCGTGCATCGAAGAAGACTTCGCCGAACGACGGCAACGGGACAACTTCCGACATGGCAGACATACTGCTTTAACCAGCCTTTATTCGTCCACTCAACCCCGGAAAACCCTACCTAAACGGTCTCACCACTCAGACCGTAAACCCCACTGACCACACCAGCAAGATCGTCCTGACCAGTTGGAGTTCCGATCGACAGTGTGCCACGCGCGTCCGGCGAGGGGTCCGGGAACGCCGGGATGCGCATGGCCGAACACGCCGCGTCCGGCGCGGCGGCCCGGGAGAGCGGGTACCGTTGACGACCGTGCCGGACTCCCATCTCCCGTCAGTGGACGAACTGCTCAGCATCGCTGTCGGCGCTCTCGGAGGGAGCGAACGGCAGGGCCAGATCACCATGGTCGAGGCCGTGCAGAAGGCGATCGACGACGAGGAGCATCTGGCCGTCCAGGCGGGCACGGGCACCGGCAAGTCCCTGGCGTACCTCGTGCCCTCGATCCGGCACGCGATGGACAGCGACACGCCCGTCGTGATCTCCACCGCCACCATCGCGCTGCAGCGCCAGCTCGTCGACCGCGACCTGCCCCGGCTGTCCGAGGCGCTGGGCAAGGAGCTGCCGCACGAGCCGACGTTCGCCATCCTGAAGGGCCGGCGCAACTACCTGTGCCGCTACAAGGCGACGGCGGGCTGGCCCGAGGATGACGAGCAGGACCAGCTCTTCGACCCGCGCGAGGTGAGCGCGACCGGCCGCATGGTGCAGCGCATCCAGGAGTGGGCCGAGGAGACCGAGACCGGCGACCGCGACGAGCTGGTGCCCGGCGTGAGCGAGCAGGCCTGGCGGCAGTTCTCCGTGAGCTCGATGGAGTGCCTGGGCGCCTCCCGCTGCCCGAGCGGCCCCGAGTGCTTCGCCGAGCTGGCCAGGGCGCGCGCGGGCGAGGTCGACGTCGTCGTGACCAACCACGCGCTGCTGGCCATCGACGCCATGGGCGACCTGCCGGTGCTGCCCGAGCACGAGGTCGTGGTCGTCGACGAGGCCCACGAGCTGGTCGACCGGGTGACCTCGGTGGTGACCGGCGAGCTGTCGGAGGCGTCGGTGATGCTGGCCGTACGCCGGGTCGGCCGCCTGATCGAGCAGCCGCTCGCCGACCAGCTCATGGAGGCGGGCGAGGACCTCAAGGCGCTGCTGGCCGCCGCGCCTCCCGGGCGCATCGACGACCTGCCGCAGGTGCTGGGGCTCACGCTCCAGCTCATCCGCGACACCGCCTGGCGCTGCGTCACCGCCATGGGCCCGCGCAACGCCGACAAGGACGACCCCGACAAGGCAGGCCAGCGCAAGGCCGCCTTCACCGCGCTCGACGAGGTCCACGACACCGCCGTACGTATGCTCGACGCCTACGGGCACGCCTCGGAGGCCGACCGGGCCGAGGTGGTCTGGCTCGACGGCGCCACCGACCGGCGTCCGCCCGCGCTGCGCGTGGCGCCGCTGAGCGTCAGCGGCATGCTGCGCGACAAGCTGTTCGGCGAGCGCACGGTGGTGCTCACCTCCGCCACGCTCGCCCTCGGCGGCACGTTCGAGGGGCTGGCCGCGCAGTGGGGGCTGGGCGACAGCAAGCGCTGGCAGGGCATCGACGTGGGCTCGCCGTTCGACCACCCGCGCGCCGGCATCCTCTACGTCGCCAAACACCTCCCCCAGCCGGGCCGCGACGGGCTGCCGCAGCAATATCTCGACGAGATCACCGAGCTCATCGAGGCGGCCGGCGGGCGCACACTGGGGCTGTTCTCCTCGATGCGCGCCGCCAAGGCCGCCACCGAGGCGCTGCGCGAACGGCTCGACGTGCCGCTGTTGTGCCAGGGCGACGACTCGACCATGCAACTGGTCAAGCAGTTCGCCGAGGACGAGCCCACCTGCCTGTTCGGCACGCTGTCGTTGTGGCAGGGCGTCGACGTCCCCGGGCCGTCGCTGCGGCTGGTCATCATCGACCGCGTGCCGTTCCCGCGTCCGGACGACCCGCTCACCTCGGCCCGTCAGCGGCACGTCGCGGCCCGGGGCGGCAACGGCTTCATGGCGGTGGCCGCCAACCACGCGGCCCTGCTGCTGGCCCAGGGCACGGGCCGGCTGCTGCGCGCCCAGAACGACAAGGGTGTCATCGCCGTCCTCGACCCGCGGCTGGCCACGGCCCGCTACAGCGGCTTCCTGCTGGGGTCGCTGCCGCCCTTCTGGCGTACGACCGATCCCGCCGTGCCCCGCGCCGCGCTCAAGCGCCTGTCCACCGAGTCCTGACCAGGCCGCCGGTCACCTGCGGCGGGGAGGATCAGAACGGGGTGAGGTCGGGGCGCTTGGGCGTGAGGCCGTCACCGGAGGACGTGCCGCGCATGCGGCGCGACATCCACGGGACCAGGTGCTCGCGGATCCACTGGGCGTCCTCGCGGCGCCGCGCCCGCGGGTCGACCGACCGCTCCGGCCACTCCTTGCGCCAGTCGTCGAACGGCACCCCCAGCACGTCGAGCACGCGGGCGGCCACCAGCCGGTGACCGTCCTCGTTCATGTGCAACCGGTCGGCGCTCCAGGCCCGCCAGTCGCGCAGCCCCTGCATCGACCACTGGTCGACCAGGCGGCACCCGTAGAGGTCGGCGATCGAGCGTACGTGCAGGTAGAAGATGGCGAAACGGCCGCGCAGCCGCCGCATCAGCGGCGTGTCGCGCGGGTCGACCCCGGTGAACAGCAACACGTCCGCGCCCCCGGCGCGCAGGTCGCGCACGGCGCGGGCCAGGCGCTTGGCCATGACGTCGGGGTCGCTGCCCGGCCGCAGCAGGTCGTTGCCGCCCGCGCAGAAGCTGACCAGGTCGGGGCCCATGTCGATGGCCAGCGGCACCTGCTCGGTGACGATCTGGTCGAGCAGCTTGCCGCGGACCGCCAGGTTGGCGTAGCGGAACGCCGGGTCGTCGGCGGCGAGCCGTTCGGCGACCCGGTCGGCCCAGCCGCGGTAGTGCCCGTCGGGACCTGGATCGTTCAGTCCTTCCGTGAAACTGTCCCCAAGGGCGACGAAGGACCTGTATTGCCTCATGAGCTGCTGTTCATCTCCGCGATAGCGTGTAGCGCCAGGACGTAGGACTGTAGTCCGAACCCGGCGATGGTGCCCGTCGCCACCCCGGCGACGACCGAGGTGTGGCGAAACTCTTCCCTTGCCGCGGGGTTGCTGATGTGCACCTCGACGAGCGGGGCGGTGCGCTGGGCGATGGCGTCGCGCACGGCGTAGGAGTAGTGGGTGAAGGCGGCCGGGTTGAGCACGACGGGGATGCGGCCGTCGGCGGCCTCGTGCAGCCAGCCGATCAGCTCGGCCTCGTCGTCGGTCTGGCGCACCTCGACGTGCTCGCCGAGCTTCCTGCCGGTGTCGCGGCACAACTCGGCGAGGTCCTCGAACGTCTCGGCCCCGTAGACGTCGGGCTCGCGGGTGCCGAGCCTGCGCAGGTTGGGCCCGTTGAGCACGAGGATCATCGCGTGATCTCCTTGTAGGCGGCTTCGAGCAGCTCTTCGGCGGGGTCTTCGAGGCGCGCGGGCCTGGCCAGGTCGTCGAGGACGACGAAGCGCTGCTTGGCGCCCCTGTTCTTCTTGTCCAGCCGCATGTGCTCGCGCAGCCGTGGCCAGGCCGCGGCGTGGTAGGAGACGGGCAGGCCGACGGAGGTGAGGACGGCGCGGGTGCGGCCGGTCAGGTCGGCGCGGCCGGACAGCCGGGACAGCTCGGCGGCGTAGACCATGCCGATGGCGACGGCCTCGCCGTGGCGGATCGTGTAGTGCTCGTCGCGCTCGATGGCGTGGGCGAGCGTGTGACCGTAGTTGAGGATCTCGCGCAGGCCCTGTTCGCGCAGGTCGGCGCCCACGACGTCGGCCTTGACGCGGATCTTGCGCTCGATCAGCTCGCGGGTGTGGGGGCCGTCGGGCCTCGTTGCGCCCTCGGGGTCGGACTCGATCAGCGTGAGGATCCGCGGGTCGGCGATGAACCCGCCCTTGATGACCTCGGCGAGCCCCGCCACGTAGTCGGCCTTCGTCAGACCGGGCAGCACGGCCAGGTCGCACAGCACCCCGGCGGGCGGCAGGAACGTGCCCACGAGGTTCTTGCCCTCGGGGGTGTCGATGCCGTTCTTGCCGCCGACGGCCGCGTCGACCATGGCCAGCAGCGTCGTCGGCACGAGCACGACCTGCACGCCGCGCAGCCAGGTGCCGGCCACGAACCCGGCCAGGTCGGTCGTCGCGCCCCCGCCCACGCCCACGACGGCGTCGGAGCGGGTCAGGCCGTGGCGGCCGAGCGCGGACCACAGGCCGGCCGCCACCTCGGGCGTCTTGCACGCCTCACCGTCGGGGACGGGCAGGTCGGCCACCTCGTAGCCGGCGTCGGCCAGGGCCGCGAGGACCGGGCGGGACAGCTCGGGCAGGCCCTGCGGGCGGACGACGGCGACCGTGCGCACGCCGGGCCGCAGCAGGCCCGGCAGCTCGGCCTGCACGCCGCTGCCGATCACCACGTCGTAGGGGCTGTCGCCGGATACGGTGATCCGCGTCGCGGTCATGCCGGCAGGCCCTCCACGATCTCGTCGGCTAGCTCGGCCGGGTCGCGCTTGTCGGTGGCCACCGTGACGACGGCCAGGCGCTCGTAGACCGGGCGCCGCTCCTCCATCAGCTTCTTGAGCTGGCTGCGCGGGCTGAGCACGAGCAGCGGCCGGGCCGAGGCGAGCCCGACCCGCTGGACCGCGTCGGACAGGCCCACCTGGAGGTAGACCACGTGGTGACCGGCGAGCAGGGCCTGGGTGTCCTCGTTGAGCACGGCGCCGCCGCCGAGCGACAACACGCCGTCGTGCTCGGCCAGGGCGCGGCGCACGGCCTCGTGCTCCAGCTCGCGGAAGCGGGCCTCGCCGTCCTCGACGAAGATGTCGGAGACCGGCTTGCCGGCCACGCTCTCGACGTCGGCGTCGGTGTCGCGGAAGGCGACGCCGAGTCGCTCGGCCAGCAGCCGCCCGATGGTGGTCTTGCCGGATCCGGGCGGGCCGATGAGCACGGCTCTGGTCATTGGTCGTTCACCCCTTCTCGTTCGCTGCGCGCGGCCGTCACTTGATCACCATCGAGGAGAGGTAGCCGGACAGGTTGCGGGCGACCTCCTCCACCGAGTCGCCGCCGAACTTCTCCAGGGCCGCGTCGGCCAGCACCAGGGCGACCATGGCCTCGGCCACGATGCCGGCGGCCGGGACGGCGCAGACGTCGGAGCGCTCGTGGTGGGCCTTGGCGGCCTCGCCGGTCTTGACGTCGATCGTGGCCAGGGCCCTCGGGACGGTGGAGATGGGCTTCATGGCGGCGCTGACGCGCAGGATCTCGCCGTTGGTCATGCCGCCCTCGACGCCGCCCGCGCGATTGGTGACGCGCTTGACGCCGTTCGCGGCGGTGTACTCGATCTCGTCGTGGGCGCGCGAGCCGGGCCGCCTGGCCGTCTCGAAGCCGTCGCCGACCGCGACGCCCTTGATCGCCTGGATGCCCATGAGCGCGGCGGCGAGCCGGGAGTCGAGCCTGCGGTCCCAGTGGGTGTAGCTGCCCAGGCCGGGCGGCAGGCCGTAGGCGAGCACCTCGACGACGCCGCCGAGCGTGTCGCCGTCCTTGTGGGCCTGGTCGATCACGGCGACCATGGCGGCGCTGCCCTCGGGGTCGGCGCAGCGGACCGGGTCGTCGTCGATGCGGGCCAGGTCGCCGGGACCGGGCAGGACCTCGGTCGGAGTCTGGGCGCCGCCGATGGAGGTGACGTGGCTGATGAGGTCGACGCCGAGCGCCTGCTTCAGGAAGCGCCTGGCGACCTCGCCGAGCGCGACGCGGGCGGCGGTCTCGCGGGCGCTGGCCCGGTCGAGCACCTGGCGGGCGTCGTCGAAGCCATACTTCTGCATGCCGGCCAGGTCGGCGTGGCCGGGGCGGGGACGGGACCTCGGCGCGTTGCGGGCCAGGCCCTCCAGCTCGGCCGGGTCGACCGGGTCGGCCGACATGACCTTCTCCCACTTGGGCCACTCGGTGTTGCCGACGCGGACGGCGATCGGGCTGCCCATGGTGCGGCCGTGGCGGACGCCGCCGACGATCGTCACCTGGTCCTGCTCGAACTTCATCCGGGCGCCGCGGCCGTAGCCGAGCCTGCGGCGGCGCAGGGCCTCGTCGATCGCGGCCGTGGTCACCTCGACCCCGGCGGGCAGTCCTTCGAGGATGGCAACGAGTTCGGGGCCGTGGGACTCTCCGGCGGTCAACCAGCGCAACATGTCTCCAAGTCTTCCACGTGCGGCCGGGTGGGATGTCCGTCGTTCACCAGCCGAGACAAAGCGCCAAAAACGCACCTAGCAGCATGAACGGCCCGAAAGGGAACTGGGTGTGCCGGTCGCCGCGCCCGGTGAGCAGCAGCGCGACCGCGTAGAGCGCGCCGAGCACCTGTCCCGCGAACGCCGCCGCCACCCACGCCTGCCAGCTCATGGCCGCCGCCGCCATGCCGATGAGCCCGGCCAGCTTGACGTCACCGAGGCCCATCGCGTCCGGGCGGGCCAGCCACAGCAGGCCGTAGACGGCCGCCAGCGCCGCCGCGCCGAGCGACGCGCGCGGCAGCTCCCCGGTCGGGAGCAGGGTCAGTGCGATGATCGGGTACGCGGGCAGCGTGATCGCGTCGGGCAGCAGGGTGGTACGCCAGTCGATGACCGCCAGCGCCGTGCCGGCCAGGGCGAACCCCGCGTACGGCGGCCCGGCGAGCCAGGCGGTCACGGCCGTCACGGCGGCGGTCAGCAGTTCCACGCCGGGCGGCCAGGGCGGCGGGGGCGCGAGGTCGTCGTAGGCGTCGGCCAGGGCCCTGACCTGACGTCCGGCGAGCAGACCGAGCAGCGCCATCAGTGCGACCACGACCAGACCCTAGTGCGGCGGCCCCGCGGCCGTCCCGGGATCGCGGGACCGGGGCCGTGCGGGCCTTGGTATGGCGTACGCCAAGGGCGGGAGCCGCGCTCCGGCGGGCCGGGGCCCTTGGCACCGGGGGTCACGACGTCCGCCGGTGGTCATGGGTTCGGGGGTGATCTGCCAAGGAACTTTGATCGTCCGGGACGGGGTGGCACGCGGGCCGGAGGGTGGTCAGGAACTTACTTTCTGTCGTGGCCCCCCCGGAAATTGACAGAGAGGAAGACCCATGTTCCGTGGCATCCTGGCCGGCGGCGTCGCGTTGAGCGCCGCAGGTCTCATCCTGACCGGCCCCGCGGCGTACGCCGACCTGAAGGCCCCGTACGCGCGGGCCGCGGCGATCGTCGACGCGGACGGCGAGCTGAACAACGGCAAGAACGTCGTCAAGTCGTGGCGGGCCTCGATCGGCCGGTACTGCGTGCAGATCGATCGGCAGGTGGCCGCGTCCGGCGCGCTGGTCCAGCTCACCTCGCGCGCGCCGCGCCGCCTGCCGTTCGTCGCCTACCGGAATCCGTCGGCGATCTGCAACGAGCCCAACACCATCACCATCGGCGTCTACGACGTCGACGGCCGCCTCGCCGACGGCGGCTTCGACCTGTCCATCGCCTGACCCGGAATCCGAAGGAGCACCCACTATGAACAGCATCCGGCGCATCGCGGCAGGCGCGCTCGCCGCCGCCGCCGTCCTGACGCCCGCCGCCGCCGCGAAGGCGGACACGCCGTACGCCCAGGCTTCGGCCACCGTCCGGGATGACGGCGTGGTCCTGCACAGCGAGAACATCGACGAGGTCCGGCGTATGTTCCGGGGGACGTACTGCGTCATCCTCGGCGAGAAGGTCGACCTCATCGGTGACGTGGCGATCCACGTCACGCCCACGGGCCGGTCCGTCTTCCCGCGCACGCTGTCGGTGCAGCGTCAAGCACCCGTGTGCAGCGGCCACATCCGCTCGGTGGCCGTCTTCAGCCAGGTCGCCAACGGTCTCGCGGCCGACACCGGGTTCTACCTGACCGTCTCCTGAGGACGTCCCGCGGGCGCCCCCGGCCGGTGGAAGGCACCGGCCGGGGGCGTCGGCGTGTTCAGGCGTTCCTGCGGGAGAACCAGCGGCGGCGCGGCGGGGCGGGCTCCATCCTGGCGACGGTG
The DNA here is from genome assembly GCF_014648435.1 of Nonomuraea spiralis. Classification (GTDB taxonomy): domain Bacteria; phylum Actinomycetota; class Actinomycetes; order Streptosporangiales; family Streptosporangiaceae; genus Nonomuraea; species Nonomuraea spiralis. The sequence goes on along the minus strand of NZ_BMRC01000002.1, from coordinate 367,264 downwards.
ACGTCGGCGAGCCGGTCGAGCGTGCCGGACTCGACCGCGGCCAGCGCCCTGAGCACCTCGCCCTCGATCACGAACTGCACCGGCCCTGCCACGTCCACCACGACCGCCGCCGCCTCCTCGTGCACGGCCGCCTGGCAGACCTGGAGCGTGCCGGCCTGGATGGGCCTGGCGTCCTTGCGCCACCTGGTCAGCGCGTCGGTGCCGGTGAAGGCGAGCACGGCGTGCCGGCCGTCGTGGCCGACGAGCTTGGGCAGCGCCATCTCGCTCTCCTTCTCCTGGCGCAGCCCGTGCGCGCCGACCTCGGACTCGGTCAGCATGGCGACCACCGGCACCAGCAGCCGCGCGCCGCTCAGGGCGGCCAGCACGTCGGCGGGGCCGGACGTGCCCGCCTCGTAGGCGGCCAGGGCGGCGGCCACGGCGGGGGCGGCGCTGCCGTCGTCGTCGGGGTCGAGAGGTTGCGGGATGCTCGGCACAGCGAACGAGACTACCCGCGGAGGTGACCGCCCCGGCCCCCGGCGTGCTCCCCGGCGCGGTTCTGTCGGGGGCGGCTGGTACACAGGTCGGGTGCGGATCTCGCGGCTTCCTCTCGACGAGCAGCCCGCCGCGGTGCGGGCCGTGCTGGAGACCAACCCGTCGCTCGTCCGGGTGCTCGGGCTGGCCCGCGGGCTCGACCTGCCCGGCTGGTGGCTGGCCGCGGGCGCGGTCGTCCAGACGATCTGGAACCACGTGACCGGCCGCCCGCCCGGTTACGGCCTCAAAGACTACGACCTGATCTACTACGACCCGTCCGACCTGTCGTGGGAGGCCGAGGACCGCGCGATCAGGGCCGGGCGGGAGATGTTCGGCGACCTGCCGGTGGAGATCCGCAACGAGGCCCGGGTGCATCTGTGGTACGAGAGCCGCTTCGGCGTGCCGTGCCCGCCCTACGAGGGCTCTGAGGACGCGATCGACTCCTTCCCCAGCACGACCGGCGCCGTCGGCGTACGGCTCACCCCGTCGGGCGCGTGGCGGATCTACGCCCCTTACGGCGTGGCCGACGCCTTCAACCTCGTGCTGCGGCCCAACCCCAGGCTGGCGACCCGGGAGGTCTACGAGGCCAAGGCGGCGCGGTGGAGCGCGGCCTGGCCCGAGCTGACCGTGCTCCCGTGGCCCTAGCGGGCCTGACCGCCCTGGCCGAGGTCGGCGATGGCCGCGACCGGTCCGCCGCCCGACGGTCCCTGGTGCACGGCGGCCACCGAGACGAACACCGCGGGGTCGCCGGTGACCGAGGCCGCCACCCCGCCGACGGCCGCCTTGATCTGCCGGTGCCAGTGCACGTCGGAGTCGTCCAGCATGATGTTGCGCCGGCCGCGCACCTGCCCCGAGGGGTCGGCCTCGCACTTCATGAAGACGTTGACCAGGCGTCCGCCGAGGTCCGACGGGTGCGGGCGCTCGGGCAGCGGCAGCCCGGCGTCCCTGATGGCCTCCCAGATGCCGTCGGCGTCGAGGGCGTCCTTCATCACGCTGTGGCCGATGCGGTAGCGCCCGCCGATCCCGCGTACGTTCCCCACCAGCACGATCTGCGCCCGGTCCAGCTCCACCCCCGACGAGCACGAGGCCACCGACGAGTACAACGACAGGTCCTTGTGGATCTGCGCGGCGTCCGGCATGTCGATCTCGCCGAGCGCGACGGCGATGCCGAGCGCGGTGGTGGAGTTGGACAGGTCCATGGAGGGGCCGGTCTCCTCGATGGCGGTGTCCTTGCCGCGGCTCTTGGCCTCGGTGATGGTGGCCAGCGTGAGCAGCGGCGTCTTGGTCTGCACGTAGTGCACGTCGCGCGGGTCGTCGATGCCGGCGACCTTCATGGCCTCGCGCACCCCGGCGGCGACCTTCTCCACCATCGCCGGGCGGCCGATGTCCTCGGGCAGGATGACCTCGCTCATCGCGACGCCCACCGACAGGCGCGGCTCGTCGCTCGGGGTCGCGTCCGCCGTGGTGGCGAAGACCGTGGCGTGCGGGCTGAGCACGCCGTCGGTGCCGCCCGACCACACCAGCGGCACGCTCTCGGGGGACGGGTGGCCGTGCTCGGCCAGGACCTCGCGGAAGGCGCGGTCGGCCAGGATGCGCGTGTAGTCGTTGACGCCGCCGTTGCCCTCGGTCTTGCCGATCACCGCGAGCACCCGGCGCGCCTCGATCACCCCGTCCGCGATGAGCCGTGACAGCCCGGAGGCGTCGGTCACGCTCTCGATCGGCACCTTTCGCACTTCAATCGGGTCCGGCATGCGTTGCCCCTTCTCCAGTACCGGCTTCCCCACCGTGGCGACGCTAGCCGAGCCCGTCGGCGGGGTTCATGGGCAATGTCTGCCCATGAACGGCCGCCGCGATGTCAAGGTGCGCCCGCCGGTCAAGCTCTCGGCGGAACGACGAAGTTCGCGAAAGCACCGAAGGTAGTGTTCCCGGATGTGATTCACGAAGCCCATGTCAACGGCATCAAGCTCGTCTATCGCGAGGAGGGTGACCCCGCCGCTCCCCCGCTGGTCCTCCTCCACGGCAGGACCGCGAACCACAACGACTGGAACGGCATCACCCAGCACTTCGCGGCCCGCCACCACGTATTCGCCCCCGACCTGCGCGGGCACGGCGCCAGCGACCGCCCCGGCGAGTACGCGGTCGGCACGATGGCCGAGGACGTCGTGGCGCTGCTCGACCACCTGGGCCTCGACCGCGTCCGGCTGGTCGGCCACTCGCTGGGCGGCATGGTGGCCTACCACGTGGCCATGCGCCACCCGGGGCGCGTCGAACGGCTGGTGCTGGAGGACGTCACGCCGCCGTACCCGGTCGAGGGGCGTGCGCCCCTGGTGGAGGACGGTTCCACGGAGTTCGACTGGCGGATGATGCACCAGACCGAGCCGTTCATCGTCGATCCCGATCCGGCGCTGGCCGCCGAGCTGGGGAGGATCACGGCTCCTTCGCTGGTGTTGTCGGGCGGGGAACGCAGCCCGTTCGACGCGCCCGCGCTGGCCCGCCTGATCCCCGGGGCCGAGCTGGTCACGATCGAGGCCGGGCACCTCATCCACGCCGCCGAACGGGCCGCGTTCCTGCACGCGGTGGACGCCTTCCTGGACCGGTGAGCCCGAGGGTGCCCGGCGCTCTATGCTGGGCTCCCCCCACGATTCTCGGAGATCCGCTGTGTCCAGCCCCCCACCGGCCCCCCGTCCCGGCATGACCCCGGAGCGGGTCGGGATGTTCAGCGACGCGGTCTTCGCGATCGCGATCACGCTGCTCGTCCTGGAGATCCCCCGCCCGGAGGAGGCGCAGTTCGGCGACCTCGCGGGCTTCCTGGCCGAGCGCCAGGGGTCGTTCATGGCGTTCGCGCTGGCCTTCCTCATGCTCTGGTTCAGCTGGCGGGCCCATCACACGCTCTTCGACCAGCTCCACCGGGTCACCCAGCCCGTCCTGCTGCTGCACGTGCCGCTGCTGCTGTTCGCGGCGTTCCTGCCGTACACGATGAATCTGTGGAGCGAGATGTCCTCCTTCCACGGCGACGGCGAGGCGTCCAAGGGCCTGGCGCTGGCGCTGTTCGCGGGCACCGAGGCGATCCTGATGTTCTGCCAGGGCGCGCTGTTCACGCTGGCGCTCGTGCAGGGGCTGCTCAACGGCAACGCCAGCAGGCGGCGCATGGGCACCTCGGCCTGGGTCTACTGGGGTTGCGGCGTGTTGTGGGCGGTCAGCGCGGTGCTGGCCTTCTCGGTCGGCGAGGACTCCACGTACCTGTGGATGGCCACGCCGGTGGTGGTCGCGGTCATCGTGTTCGTCCGCCGGCGGTTCGCGCCCGGCCTGGTTCAGCCGGAGCTTCCGGGGCAAACGTGACCCCAATGTCACAAAGATCCGTCAAGGTGGAAAGGTGCGAACGAGGCTCAGCGACCATGTAAGGGAACGACTGGGCACGTTCGGCCTCATGGCGCCCTCGATCGTGCAGTGCGCGGTGGGCTCGGCGCTGGCCTGGATCGTCGCGATCGAGCTGCTCGGCCACGCCCATCCGTTCTTCGCGCCGATCTCCGTGCTGATCTGCGTCGGCGTGGGGCTCGGCCAGCGGCTGCGGCGCGTCGCCGAGCTGGTGATCGGCGTGAGCCTCGGCGTCGGCGTCGGCGACCTGCTGGTGTCGTGGATCGGCTCGGGGCCCTGGCAGCTCGCGCTGGTCGTCGGGCTGGCCATGGCGATCGCGCTGCTGCTGAACGGCGGGGCGCTGTTCGTCGCGCAGGCGGGCTCCTCGGCGGTGCTGGTGGCCACCCTGCTGCCCGGTGAGAACGCCGGAGGGCTCGACCGTATGGCCGACGCCCTCACCGGGGGCGTCATCGGCGTCGCGGCGGTCGCGCTGATGCCGGCCAGCCCGTTCACGATCGCGGCCAAACATCTGTCGGGCGTGCTGGACGCGCTGTCCACCGTCCTGGAGCAGGCGGCCGAGTCGATCGAGAAGCGGGACGTCGATCTCGCCGCCGAGGCGCTGGAGGAGGCCCGGACGACGCAGACGGCCGTCGAGGAGTTCACGATGGCGCTGGAGACCAGCAAGGAGATCACCATGATCTCGCCGCTGCACTGGCACCGGCGCGCGGCCCTGGCCCGGTACGAGACCGCCGCCGTACCCGTCGACCTGGCCCTGCGCAACGCCAGAGTGCTCGTCCGCCGCACGCTGGCGGCGCTGGGCGAGGCGAGCCCGCCGCCCACGGCGCTGGCCGAGGCCATGCGGGAGGTCTCGGAGGCGGCGCTGCTGCTGCAACTGGAGCTGGCGGCCGGGCGCGATCCCGTACTGGCGCGGCAGGCGCTGCTCGCGGTGGCGGCCCGGGAGCGGCCCGAGCGGCTGGGGTTCTCGGCGCACGTCATCATCGCGCAGCTCCGGTCGATCGCGGTGGACCTGCTGCAGGCCACGGGCATGGAGCACGAGGAGGCCAGCCGCTCGCTCACCCCGCTCGACGAACCCCAGGCGAGCTGAACCCCCGCGCACAGTTCCCTGACGCTTCGGAGAGGGCGCGTACCGTCTGCTGACGCGCGAAGGCGGGCGCCCGGGTGGGCGCCCGCCTTCGCAGGGTGGGGTCAGACCGCCGTCAGGGCGGCCTCAGCCTCCAGCGTCGCGGCGGTGGCGTTGATCACGGCGGCCACGCGCAGCGCCTCCTGGACGTGCTCACGCGGCATGCCCGCGCCCCGCAGCACCTGCTCGTGCGACTCCAGGCAACGACCGCAGCCGTTGATCGCGGAGACCGCCAGGCACCACAGCTCGAAGTCCGTCTTGTCCACGCCCGGGTTGCCGATCACGGTCATCCGGAGCCTGGCCGGCAGCGTCGCGTACGTCTCGTCGCCGATCAGGTGGGTGGCGCGGTAGTAGACGTTGTTCATCGCCATGATCGACGCGGCCGCCTTGGCGGCGGTGAACGCCTCGGCCGACAGGTGGCCGGCGGCGTCCTGCGAGACCTCGGCGATGACCCGCGCCGACCTGGTGGCCAGGGCGCACGCCAGGACCGCCCCCCAGAGCTGCTGGTCGGTCAGCGACGAGGTGGTCGTGACCGAGCCCAGGTTGAGCCTGGTGTCCTTGGCGTAGTCGGGCAGGAGTGACTTCAGGTTGTCGATGCTCACTGAGCAAGCAGCTTCTGCGCGTCGAGGCCGGCCTCGCCCTTCTTCCAGTTGCACGGGCACAGCTCGTCGGACTGCAGGGCGTCGAGGACCCGCAGGACCTCCTTGACGTTGCGGCCCACGGAACCGGCGGTCACCATCGAGAACTGGATCTCGTTGTTCTGGTCGACGATGAACGTGGCGCGCTGGGCGACGCCGTCCTGGCCGAGCACGCCACAGGACTCCGACAGCTCGCGCTTGATGTCGCTCAGCATCGGGAAGGGCAGGTCGCGCAGGTCGTCGTGGTTCTTGCGCCAGGCGTGGTGCACGAACTCGGAGTCGACGGAGACGCCGAGGACCTGGGCGTCACGGTCGGCGAACTCGCCGTTCAGCCGGCCGAACTCGGCGATCTCGGTCGGACAGACGAACGTGAAGTCCTTCGGCCAGAAGAACACCACGCGCCACTTGCCCTCGTAGGTCTTGTGGTTGATCTCAGCGAACGCCTTGTCGGGGTCGAGGTCGACGCAGGCAGTGAGTTCGTACTCGGGAAAGCGGTCACCGACGGTGAGCAAGTCCTTCTCCTTTGGAGGAAGTGCGGGTCAGGGCACCTACGTTGCCCCACCTACCATTGATTCGAGAAATCGAGCAGTCTCACCAATCTGAGAGGTGATTCCTATCAGTGAACCCATGCCCACCCTCGCTCAGCTGCGTTCTTTCCTGGCCGTGGCCGAGCATTTGCACTTCAGGGAGGCGGCGACCGCACTGAAGATGAGCCAACCCACCCTCTCCGGAAATATCGCCTCATTGGAGGAGATATTGGACACACAACTCCTCGAACGCACCACCCGGAAGGTGCTGCTCACCGCGACGGGCGAGCGCGTCGCCGAGCACGCCTGGCGGGTGCTGGCCGCGGTCGAGGACCTGATGGGCGAGGCCGCCCAGAACCGCGAGCCGTTCAGCGGCCCGGCCCACCTCGGCGTGATCCCCACCGTGGCGCCGTACGTGCTGCCCGCGCTGCTGCCCATGTTCGCCCAGCGGTTCCCGCACCTGAAGCTGACCGTGCACGAGGCCAAGACGGACACGATCCTTGAGGAGGTCCGCGAGGGGCGGCTCGACCTGGTGCTGCTCGCCCTGCCGACGGAGGTGGGCGGCCTGGTGGAGGCGCCGCTGTACGACGAGGACTTCCTGTTGGCCCTCCCCCACGACCATCCCCTGGCCGCCGACCCCGCGCCGCTGGACCGCGACGTGCTCAAGGGCCTGGACATCGTGCTCCTCAACCAGGGCCACTGCCTGCGCGAGCAGGCCATCGACGTGTGCCGCGAGGTGGGCGCGCGGGCGACCGCGACCACGTACGCGACCAGCCTGCCGACGCTGGTGCAGCTCGTGGCCGGGGGCCTCGGGGTGACGCTGCTGCCGGAGTCGGCGGTGCCGGTGGAGACGGGCAAGCGCGTACGCCTGGCGCTGCGCCGCTTCGCAGCCCCGGCCCCGGGCCGTACGATCGGCCTGGCCTACCGCGCCTCCTCGGCCCGCACCCCCGAGTACGCCCAGCTCGCCGAGGCCATCCGCACCGCCATTCGCCAGCGCAGGCTCCCGGTCAAACTCATCTCGTGAACGGGATCAACGGGGGACGAGGTGGAAGAAGGAGCCGTCGGCGGGAGTGAGGGCGGGGTCGGAGAGCTCGTCCAGGCGGGCGGTCGCCTCCGGCGGGAGGGTGAGGTCGAAGGCGGCCAGGTTCTCCCGCAGTTGCCCCACCGAACGCGGCCCGAGCAACACCGACGTGACACCCGTACGGCTCGCGACCCAGGCCAGCGCGACCGCGGCGGGGTCGGCCCCCAGACCGGACGCGACCTCGGCCAGCCCCTCGGCGACGGCCAGGTTGCGGTCGTTGAGCAGCGACTCGGCCCAGCGGGTCGCGCCGGGCATCGCGGCGCCGAGCAGGCGGCCCATGCGGCTGTCGGGGTCGGGGAGCTCGCCGCGCCGGTAGCGGCCGGTCAGGACGCCGCCGCCGAGCGCGCCGTACACGACCGCGCCGAGGCCCAGGCGGCGGCAGGCGGGCAGGATCTCGGCCTCGACGACCCGCTGGATCAGCGAGTACTGCGGTTGCAGGCTCACGAACGGCGTGCCGCCCACGCGCTCGGCGGCCCACTGCGACTCGACGAGCTGGGCGGCGGTGAAGTTGGAGCAGCCGAGGTAGCGCACCTTGCCCGAGCGTACGAAGCCGTCGAGGGTGGCCATCGTCTCCTCGATCGGCGTGTCCGGGTCCCACTGGTGGCACTGGTAGAGGTCGATGTAGTCGGTGCCGAGGCGGCGCAGGCTCGCCTCCAGGGCGCGGGTGAGATGCCGCCTGGACAGGCCGCGCCCCTCGGGGCCGACCGGCATGGCCCCCTTGGTGGCCAGCACCACCCACTCGCGCCTGCCGCGCAGCGCCCGGCCGACGATCTCCTCGGTCTCGCCGCGGTGGTAGAGGTCGGCGGTGTCGATGAAGTTGCCGCCCGCGTCGAGGTAGGCGTCGATGACGCGGCCCGCCTCGGTCTCGTCGCCGGCGGCCAGGCCGTACCCGGTGCCGAAGTTCATGGTGCCGAGGCACGCGCGGGAGACGCGCAACCCGGAACGGCCCATGGTCTGGAAGTGCACGAAAGCCCCTAGAATCGGAATGATTGTTCCGCTTGAATGCCACGAACGATACGGAACCGATGTTCCGGATGTCAACGCGAGGATGTCGACGTGCGGGATGTCGACGTGAGGGATGTCGACGTGAGGAGGGGCCCATGCGTGCCGACGCCGCGCGCAACCGCGTCCGCGTGCTGGAGGCGGCCGAGGTCGTGCTGGCCCGCGACGGACTGGACGCGTCGATGCGCGAGATCGCCGCGCTGGCGGGAGTGGGCGTGGGGACGATCTACCGCCAGTTCCCCACCAAGGAGGCGCTCTACCAGGCGATCGTGGCGGCCCGGCAGGAACGGCTGGCCGAGATGGCCGAGGAGCTGGCCGGCGCGTACGACGCCGGAGCCGCCCTCTTCGGGTTCTTCGACCGCATCGTGGCCGACTCGACGGTCAAGAAGATGCTCGTGGACGCCCTGGCCAGCGCCGGCATCGACGCCAAGGCGGGCGCGCCCGACATCAGGGGCGCGATCGGCACCCTGCTGGTACGCGCCCAGGAGTCCGGAGCGGTGCGGGCGGACGTGGGCATGGCGGAGCTGGTGGCCCTGCTCAGCGCCGCCTGTCTGGCGGCCCAGCACCACAACTGGAGCGACGACCTGCGGGTCAGGACCCTCGCCGTGATGTTCGACGGCCTGCGCCGGGCTACCCCTGCGACAGGCGCTTGAGCCGGGTCACCGCCTCGTCGATGACCTCGTCCTTCTTGCAGAACGCGAACCGGACGAAGTGGCTCCCGCGTTCGGGATGGTCGTAGAAGACCTGCGTCGGGATGGCCACCACTCCGGCCAGCTCGGGCAGGCGCCGGGTGAACTCCAGGCCGTCCTCGAAGCCGAGCGGCCGGATGTCGGTCTGCACGAAGTACGTGCCCGAGGGCCTGAGCACCTCGAAGCCCGCCGCGGCCAGGCCGTCCATCAGCCGGTCGCGCTTGTCCTGAAGCCCGGCGCGCAGCGCGGCCACCCACTCCAGCTCGGTGCGCAGCCCGTAGGCCACGGCGAGCTGCCAGGGCGCGCTCGCGGTGAAGGTGAGGAACTGCTTGACCGTCGAGACCGCCCGGACCAGCTCGGGCGGCGCGCACACCCAGCCGGTCTTCCAGCCCGTGACCGAGAACGTCTTGCCCGCCGAGGAGATCATGACCGTGCGCTCGCGCATGCCGGGCAGCGTGGCCAGCGGGACGTGCTCGACGCCGTCGAAGGTGAGGTGCTCGTAGACCTCGTCGGTGATCGCGATCAGGCCGTGCTCCTGGCACAGCTCGGCGATGACCGTCAGCTCGTCCCTGGTGAAGACCGTGCCCGTCGGGTTGTGCGGCGAGTTGACCAGGATCGCCCGGGTACGCGGCGTGACGGCCGCGCGCAGCTCGTCGGGATCGAAGGTGAAACGGCCGTTCACCGGTCGCAGCGTCACCGCCGCCAGCCGGGCCTGGGCCAGCGCGATCGAGGCCGCGTAGGAGTCGTAGTACGGCTCGAACGCGATCACCTCGTCCCCCGGCTCGCACAACGCCAGGACGCTCGCCGCGATGGCCTCGGTGGCGCCCACGGTGACCAGCACCTCGCCCGCCGGGTCGTAGTCGAGCCGGTACTGGGCCATCCGGTGCTCCGAGACCGCCTGCCGGAGCTCCAGCACCCCCGGCCCCGGCGGGTACTGGTTGGCGCCCGAGGTGATCGCCTGCACCGCGCGGTCGAGCATGGCGGCCGGCCCGTCGGTGTCGGGGAAGCCCTGTCCGAGGTTGATGGCCCCGGTCTGCACGGCGAGCGCGCTCATCTCGGCGAAAATCGTGGTGCCGAAGGCGCGCATCCTGCTAACAAGTGGTTCGGTCACGTCCCCACACTATTAGTCTCGTCCCGTGATCATCCGGGTCGTGCTAGCCCTCGCCCTGAGTGTGCCCCTCGTCATGCGGGACGCGCCCCCCTCCGTCGAGGCCGGGACCTGTCCCGTCGCCGTGCCGGAGCACACGGTCTGCGGGTTCCTGCGGGTTCCCGAGCGCCGCGACGCGCCGGACAGGACGGTCGAGGTCGGCTACGCCGTCCACACCTCGACGGCGCCCGGCCGCCGGCCCGACCCGATCGTCTACATGGGCGGCGGGCCCGCGTCCTCGTCGCTCCAGCTCACCGGGTTCCTGAGCCAGATGTTCCCCGACCGCGACGTGGTGGCGATCGAGCAGCGCGGCGCGAAGTACTCCCGTCCGGTGCTGGGCTGCCCCGAGACGGCCGAGGCGATGCTCGGACGGCTGCGCAGGCCGCCCGCCGACGTCGCCGCGGCGGCCCGGCGCTGCCGCGCCCGTCTCCAGGAGCAGGGCATCGACCTGCGGGGCTACAACACCAAGGAGATCGCGGCCGACGTGGTCGCCTTACGCCGGGCGCTCGGCTACCCGTCCTGGAACCTGTTCGGCGTCAGCTACTCCACCCGCGTCATGGCGGACGTCGCCGCCGCCGACCCCGGCGGCGTGCGGTCGGTGGTGCTGGACTCGTTCCTGCCCGAGTCCGTGGCCTGGTACGACGACGCCGACCGGAACCTGCGCGACACCCTGGCCGCGCTCGGCGCGGGTGACGCCTTCGAGCGGATGGTGTCCAGGCTCAACCGCTCCCCCGCCCGGGTGCCGACCACCGATCCGCTGCTCGGCAGGCCGTTCACGGCGACGATGTCCGGCGACGACGTCGCCACGGTCCTCGCCGAGGCGCTGCACGAGGCCGACGTGTCGGCCGTGGCGCCCGCGCTGGTCGGCGGCCTGGCCGAGGGGCACGACGAGCTGCTGCGGCCGCCGGCCGACGCGGTGGGGCAGGCGCTGGTGTCGCACGAGTTCGGGCTGTACCACGCGGTGCAGTGCCAGGATGAGGTGCCGTTCAACAGCTACGCCACCAGGTCCCGGCTTTTCACCGTAAATGCGGATAAAGCGGTGTGTGATACCTGGCAGCTCCCCCGGTCCACCCCTGTGAACGCCGTACCCAAGGCCCCCGTCTACGTCGTCGGCGGCGAGCAGGACCCCACCACGCCCGCGCGGACCGCCGGCCCCGCCGCCAGGGCCATCCCCGGCGCCCGCTTCGAGACCTTCCGCGGCAGCCACGCCGTCTTCCTCACCAGCGCCTGCGCCAGGAAGCGCATCGCCGAGTTCGTCGAGGCCCCCGCCCGCCTCTGGCCGAAGCCCTGCGAGCCCGACCCGGCCCAGCCCCCGACGCTCCGGCTCGCCGACACGCACGTCACCGGGGCGCCGTACCAGATCTCGCTCGCGCCCTGGCTGGCCGCGCCCTTCGCGCTGTTCCTGCTCGTCTCGCTGGTCCAGTTCGCCGCCGGCGCGCTGCGCGGCCGGACGGTCAGCGCGTACGCCGGGCTGGCCGGCGTGGCGTTCGCCGGGCTGACCGGCCAGGCCGTCTACGGTATGGCCAGCAGGAACGAGACGGCCCTGGCCGTCGGCGTCCCCGGCACGGTCGGCCTGTACACATGGCTCGCGGCGGCCTCGGCCGTGCTGAGTGTCGCGGCCCTGTTCCACGCACGGCGGTGGCCGCAGATCGCGGCGGCGGTCACCGGCGCCGGTTTCCTCGTATGGTGGTGCACCTGGTTCCTGTGACGCGCATCCGTGAGCTGGACGCCCTCCGCGGCTTCGCGGTGGGCGGCATCATGCTGGTCAACACCTGGCAACACGCGAGCCACGAGCCCTACACCGGCATCGACCGGGCCGTCGAGGCGCTGTTCCAGAGCCGCTTCTACCCGATCTTCTCGCTGCTGTTCGGCATCAGCTTCGTGTTGTTCCTCGACCGCTCCGGCAGCCGCTGGGCTCTGGTGCGCCGGCTGGCCTGGCTGATGTGCTTCGGCCTGCTCCAGCACACCTTCTACGAGGGCGAGGTGCTGACCGACTACGCCCTGTACGGCCTGGTGGTCCTGCTGCCCGCCTCCTTCCTGCCGGGCGGCCTGCCGGTGCTCGTCCTGGGGATCGTGGCGACCGGCTGGGCGACCTGGCACGGCGCGGGCCCCTCGCTCATCCCCGGCCTGTTCCTGGTCGGCATGGGGCTGATGCGGCTGCGTCCGCCGCGCAGCCTGCTGCCGCCCGTGTTCGCGGTCTCGGCGCTGGCCTCCGCGGCGCTGACCGCCGTCTGGGCCGGCCTCGGCGACACGCCGGGGGCGGGCGACTGGACGGTCTACAGCGTGGCCGCGCTGACCGGGGCGGCGGCGTACACGAGCGGGCTGCTGCTGGTCCTGCGGCCGTGGTTGTCGGCGCTGCTGGAGCCGCTGGGCCGGATGGCGCTGACCAACTACGTCACGGGCACGGCGGTGATCGCGCTGTGCACGACGCCGCTGAAGAGCGATCCCACCCGCTGGGCGGTGCTCGCGGTGGCGCTGACGACGGTGGTGGCGCAGACGTTGTTCAGCGGGTGGTGGCTGACCAGATTCCGTTACGGACCACTTGAATGGATCTGGCGATGCCTGACCTGGTTTCGACTGGTGCCCAACCGGTTAGAGTCGCCCCGTGACCACAATCGCCCTCTGCCAGATTCCGGTCTCTCCTGACCCGTCCACCAACCTCAAGAGGGCCCGGGAGGCGCTGGCCCGCGCCGAGGGCGCCGACCTGGCGATCTTCCCCGAGGCCACGCTCACCCGTTACGGCAGGCGCGTCACCGACCTGGCCGAGCCGCTGGACGGGCCGTTCGTGTCCGGGCTGGCGGAGGCGGCCCGCGCCCACGGCCTGGCGGTGATCGCCGGCGTGTTCGAGCCGGGTGAGGGCCCGGCCGGCGCCAAGGTGCACAACACGGCCGTGGCGATCGACGCGGAGGGCACGGTCAGGGCCGCGTACCGGAAGATCCACCTGTTCGACTCCTTCGGCTCGAAGGAGTCCGAGATCGTCGCGCCGGGCGCCGAGCCGACTGTCGTGGAGCTGGCCGGGCTGCGCGTCGGGCTGATCACCTGCTACGACATCCGCTTCCCTGAGCTGGCCAGGGCCCTGGTCGACAAGGGCGCCGAGCTGTTCGCGGTGATCGCCGCCTGGGGGTCCGGCCCGCTGAAGGAGGACCACTGGGTCACGCTGGTCCGCGCGCGGGCCCTGGAGAACACGATGTGGACCGCGGCCGTCGGCCAGGCGCCCAACCCGGAGGAGTCGAAGGACGGGTTCGGCGTGGGCCGCAGCATGCTGGTCGACCCCCTCGGCGTGGTACGGGCCGACCTCGGCACCGGACCCGGCGTCCAGCTCGTCCACCTCGACGCCGAATGGACGGCCACCGCCAGGTCCATGCTCCCGTGCCTGGATCACCGGGTGCTCAAGGGTCAACCGACCGTAAAGTAGAGGCATGAGTGGAACGCAGATGCAGAAGGTCGTCCCACCGCGTCTGCTCGTGCCATATCTGTCGGGCAAGCGCACGGTGATCTCCGGTTACGTCTACCGGGTCCAGGACTGCGTCCGGCTGACCACGCCGGCGACCCTCTACCACGGTCTCGACCTGTCCTACGACGGCTCCGAGCTGTTCCCCGAGGTCCCCGAGCTCTACGTCATGCGCTGGCACGCCCGCGACGTCGACACCTACGCCGTGCCCTACGGCCCGCACATGGGAGGTGACTGGAGCGACGTGCCACCGTTCGCCGGCAACGGGTTCACCACCTCGCCCGACCACGTGGTGCCGCAGTTCCACACCGTTCCGATGCCGATCCCGGCGGGCGCGGAGATCGTCCACGTCACCGACGAGGGCGAACGGCCCTTCGCCGGCTACGACGGCCTGACCTGGCGGCCCGCCGCATGAGCGAGGAGATCACGCCGGTCGCCTCCGGCTTCGTGGCCCGCTTCGGCGAGCGTACGCTGCCGGCCGCGCTCGGCCCCGACAACGACCAGGTGGTGCTGTTCAGCGAGGTGGAGCTCGACGGCTTCGAGGCCGCCTCGGGCTACTGGCGGCGGGTGGTGGCCAGGTCGCAGGTGGAGTGGCTGGTGCTGATCCGCACCGTCGGCGCCTTCGGCGGCGAGCCGTGCATCGTGCTCGACGAGGACGACGACGGCCTGCACATCGCCTACACCGGCCACAGCGGGATGAAGGCCGAGGCGCTCGGCTACTGGATGGTCGACCACGGCGCGTACGAGGTCGTCGTGCCGCGCGAGGAGGTCTTCTCCATCCGCGTCGAGCGCATCCCCGTGCCGTAGCCGCCCGAGGCCGTCGCCGCTATCCCAGGTTCCGGTAGCGGGCCAGGCGGGCGGTCAGGCGGTCGGCCGGGCTCTCCTCCAGCAGCTTGGCGATCTCGTACTCCAGCGCCCGCCCCACCCGCTCGCAGAACTGCCTGGGCTCGTACGCGGCGTCGGGCAGCTCGGGGATCACCCGGTCGACGATGCCGTCGCGGCGCAGGTCGGTGGCCCGGATGCGCTGCGCCTGGGCGATCTCGGGGGCGAAGTCGACCGACCGGTACAGGATGGCCGAGGCGCCCTCCGGCGGCAGCGGCGACAACCAGGCGTGCTGCGCGCACAACACCCGGTCGGCCGGCAGCAGCGCCAGCGCCGCCCCGCCCGCGCCCTCGCCGAGCAGCAGGCAGACGGTCGGGGCGTCGAGGGTGACCAGCTCGGCCAGGCAGCGGGCGATCTCGGCGGCCAGCCCGCCCTCCTCGGCCGACTTCGACAGGTCGGCGCCCGCGGTGTCGACCACGGTGACCAGCGGCAACCCCAGCTCGGCCGCCAGGCGCATGCCGCGCCTGGCCACCCTGAGCCCGGCCGGGCCGAGCGGCGAACGCTGACGCTGCCTGCGCCGGTCCTGGCCGAGCACCACGGCGGGCGCGGCCCCGAACCTGGCCAGGGCCAGCACGAGGCCGGGCTCGTTCTCGCCGGCGCCGCTGCCGCTGAGCGGCGTCACGTCGGTGGCGGCGAGCTTGAGCAGCGTACGCACGCCCGGACGGTCGTCGCGACGCGAGCGGGTGATCGCCTCCCACGGCTCGACGGGCCGCAGGTCCTCCACGGGCGGCTCGCCCGCCTCGACGCCGGTGTGGCCGCCGCACAACACCGCGAGGGCCCTGATCGCCACCCTGCGGGCGTCGTCGGCCGACACGACGGCGTCGACCAGGCCGTGGTCGTAGAAGTTCTCGGCCACCTGGACGCCCTCGGGAAAGGGGTAGCCGTGCAGCGCCTCGAACACCCGCGGCCCGAGGAAGCCGATCAGCGCCCCCGGCTCGGCCGCCGTGACGTGCCCGAGCGACCCCCAGGAGGCCAGCACCCCGCCCGTCGTCGGGTGGCGCAGGTACACGACGTACGGCAGCCCGGCGGCGCGGTGTTCCTGGACCGCGACGGTGATCCGGACCATCTGGACGAACGCCAGCGCGCCCTCCTGCATCCGCGTGCCGCCCGAGGCGGGCGCGGCCAGCAGCGGCAGCCGCTCGCGGGTGGCGCGCTCGATCGCGGCGGCGATGCGGGTGGCCGCGGCGACCCCGACCGATCCGGCCATGAAGGAGAACTCGCAGACCACGACGGCGACCCTGCGGCCGTCGAGCAGCCCCTCACCGGTGATCACCGACTCGTCGTAGCCGGACTTCACGCGGGCCGCCGCCAGCTCCTCGGCATAGGGGGAGCCGGGCTCCGCCGGATCGGCGGGCGGCGCGTCCCACGATTTCCACGACCCCCTGTCGAGGACCGCTTCGATCAGTGTGCGCGCGTCCGGACGGCTCACTATCGCTCCTAACGATCAACCGATGATGCCATGGTGACGCACGAGGGTACAGGCCGGGGCCGGGAATTGCCGATCATCGCTCGCGCTCTTCGAGCCAGGCGAGCACGGCCTCGCCGTCCTGGCCGAGCGCGGGGGGCGCGGTGTGCTCGGGCGCGGGCAGGCCGTCGAAGCGCAACGGCGGCCCCGGCAGCTCGATCCTGCCGAGTACGGGATGGTCCACCTCGACCAGCAGGCCCTGGGAACGGGTCTGGTCCCAGGCGTAGACCTCGTCGATCGACCTGATCGCGCCCGCGGGCACGCCGGCCTCGCCCAGCCTGGCCAGCCAGTGGGCGCGGTCGTGGTCGGCCAGGGCCTTCTCCATGTCGGCGATCAGCTCGTCCCGGTGTGCGAATCTCTGCCTGTTGGTCGCATATTTCGCCACATCAGGGTCAATGTCGAGTAGCTTGGCGACCTTCTTCCACTGGCCCTCGTTCGCCACGGCGATCTGCAGCATGCCGTCGGCGCAGTGGAAGGCGCCGTAGGGGGCGATGGAGGCGTGGTGGTTGCCGTTGGCGCCGGGCACCTGGCCGCCGACCGTCCAGGCGGTGCCGTGGTAGGAGTGGACGCCGGTGACCGCGGCCAGCAGGGACGTGCGCACCACCCGGCCGCGGCCGGTGCGCTCGCGCTCGTACAGGGCCGCCGCCACGCCGTACGCGCCGTGGATGCCGGCCAGCAGGTCGGCGATCGAGGCCCCCACCCGGTACGGCTCCTCGCGCGAGGGCCCGGTCAGCGACATCAGCCCCGCCTCGCCCTGGGCGATCTGGTCGTAGCCCGGCCGACCGCCCTCGGGCCCGTCGTGGCCGAACCCGGTGATCGACAGGACGACCAGGCGCGGGTTGAGCTCGTGGAGGCGTTCGACGGGGAAGCCGAGCCGGTCGAGCACGCCGGTGCGGAAGTTCTCGATCAGCACGTCGCTCCGGCGGACGAGGCGTTCGATGAGCCGCTTGCCCTCGGCGGACTTGAGGTCGACCGCGATGGACTGCTTGTTGCGGTTTGCCGCAAGGAAATAGGTCGAAATATCGTGATCAGGCCCGACGAAGGGCGGGCCCCAGCCGCGCGACTCGTCACCCCCGTCCGGATGCTCCACCTTGATCACCCGTGCGCCCAGGTCGCCGAGCATCTGCGCGGCGTGCGGCCCCGCGAGGGCCCTGGACAGATCGAGGACGACGACGTCGCCGAGGGGTCCGAGCAAGATCAACCTCCAGCTTGCGTTGGGCCGGAAGAATATTCTCTCAGGCGGCCTTCCCCCATCACCTACCCTGGTCCGATGAATTCCCTGGCCCGCCGCATCCAGGCCCTGCCGCCCTCCTGCGGGCCCGTCCGCCTGGTGGCCGTGGACGGGCCGGCGGGTTCGGGCAAGACCACCTTCGCGGGCCGGCTCGGCGCGGCGCTGCGCTGCCAGGTGATCCACAGCGACGACTTCCCCGTCCACTGGGACGACGGCCCCGGCACCTGGTTCCACCTGCTGGACGAGCAGGTCCTGCAACCGCTCCGGCACGGCCGTCCCGCCGGTTTCCGCAGGTACGACTGGGTGCGCGAGCGCTACACCGACCACGTCGAGGTGCGGGCGGCGCCCGTCCTGATCGTGGAGGGCGTCGGCACCGCCCGCCGCTCGGCCGCCCACCTGCTGGCCTTCACCGTCTGGGTTGAGGCGCCCGAGTCCGTACGGCTGCGGCGCGTCCTCGACCGCGACGGCCCGGAGCTCGAACCCCGCTGGCGGCAGTGGTTCGCCGCCGAACGGGCCTGGTTCGCCGCCGACCGCACCCGCGAACGCGCGGATCTCGTCGTCGGAACGTGAACCTGGCCGCCCTCCCGCCCGACTGAGCACGGTGACGGAAGGACGACATGACCGATGAGCTGCTCGTCGTACGCGCCCAACTGGGCGAGCGCGCGGCGATCGCCGAACTCGTACACCGCTGGCACACCCCTGTCCGGACCTACGCGCGGCGCATGCTGGACGCCGAACGCGCCGACGACGTCACCCAGGAGATCTGGGTGGCCGTCGTACGCGGACTGCCCCGGCTGCGCACCCCCGGCCGGTTCGCGCCCTGGCTGTTCACCATCGCCCGCCGGGCGGTCACCGACCGCCTGCGCGGCGAGTACGCGCGGGCGGAGAGCGCGGGCGGCCCCGAGCCGGTCACGGACGACCCGGTCGAGGCCGTCGTGGACCGCGCCGGCCTGATCTCCGCCCTGTCCGCCCTGCCCCTTCCCGAACGGGAGATCCTCGTCCTGCACTACCTGGAAGACCTTCCGGTCGAGGAGTGCGCCCAGATCTGCGGCATCCCGGCGGGCACCGTCAAGTCCCGGCTGAGCCGTGCCCGCCGCCTCCTGCGCGACCACCTGAAGGAGATCGACCATGACCGATGAGCCGCGTCTCACCGCCGACGAGATCATCCAGCGCCTCGAAGCGACGTTGTCGCCGTGGCGGCGCGTACGCGCCCTCACCGCCCTGCTCGCGGGCGCCGCCGGGGCGGTCTTCGTGTCCGCCCTGTGGTGGACCGAGCCCGGCCCGCTGCCCGGCCGCACCCAGCTCGCCTTCGCCGCCTTCACCGCGTTCTGCCTGGCCTGGGCCTGCTACGGGGCCTGGCTGAGCACCCGCGGGACGCCGCTGTTCGCCCGCGACCGGGTGATCGCCGGCTGGATCGCCCTGGCCGCCGCCCTGCTCACCACCGCGCTCGTCGCCACCGTGGCCGCGGGCGCGCTGGTGTTCGGGCTCGCCTTCGTCGTGGTGGCCGCCGTCCTGACCGTACGGGCGCACACGACGCGGGCGCGGCTGCTGCGGCTCAAGCGGGATCTAGGTGGGTGACGTCGTTGAACGCCACCACCTCGAACCCCCCGCCGGCCGCCCGCCAGACCGACACCGACGCGTTGAGCACCGGCGCGAACCGCAGGACGTCGGCCAGGTCGGCGTCGTCCCGCCCGGCCACGACGTGCCGTAGCCCCAGCACCACCGAGTCGTGGGCGACGATCAGCACCCGCCGCCCGTCGGCCGGCTCGCGCAGCCCGGCCAGGAAGTCCTTGAGCCGGACCACCACGTCGCCCAGCGACTCCCCGCCGGGCGGCCGGTAGGCGTAGGGCCCCTCGGCCCGCATCCGCGCCACCTCGCCGGGGAATCGTTCGCCGATCGCGGCCAGGTTGTAGGGCGCGAACGCGCCCGACTCCTGGTCCCTGAGCCGCTCGTCCACGGTCACCGGCAGCGGCCCGCCGCCCCAGGTCTCCTGGGCGGTCCGCCAGGTCTCCAGCGCCCGCAGGTACGGCGAGCACCACACCACCTCGGGCGTCTCGTGGGCGGGCAGCCCGGCCAGCAACCGGCCGAGCGCCCGCGCCTGGAGCAGGCCGAGACCGGTCAGCGACACCTCGTGGTCGCCCCGCTCGTAGACCAGCGGCCGGTCACCCGCCTCCGCGTGGGCGAGGTTGGCCTGGCTCTCCCCGTGGCGTACCGCCATGATCCGCGTCGGTCCCATGCCTGCCATCCTGACATCGGGAACGTGCGGACGGGACGGCGTACCGCACGGACGGTCTCCCTTCACCGCGCACGGCATACAGGGTGCCGTCGCGGGCCGGTGAGAAGGCCCGTCGTAGGGTGAGATCATGACTGAAGTCGCAGTACTCGGGGCCGGGCTCATGGGCGCCCCCATGGCCCGCAACCTGCTCAAGGCCGGCCTGCCGGTCAGGATCTGGAACCGTACGCGGGACAAGGCCGAGGCGCTGGCGGCCGACGGCGCGGTGGTCGCCGCCACCCCGGCCGAGGCGGTCGAGGGCGCCGACGTGATCGTCACGATGCTCAGCGACGGCGACGCCGTGCACCACGCGATGACCGCCGCCGTGCCCGCGCTGCGCCCCGGCCAGGTGTGGGCGCAGATGAGCACGGTCGGCGTGGCGGCCGTGGAGCGCCTCGCCGCGCTGGCCGCCGAACACGGGCTGATCTTCGCCGACGCGCCCGTCCAGGGCACCAGGCAGCCGGCCGAGCAGGGCAAGCTGGTCATCCTGGCGGCCGCCCCCGAACCGGCCAGGCCGGCGCTCACCCCGGTCTTCGACGCCGTCGGCGCGCGTACGCTCTGGCTGGGCGACGACGGCGCGCTGGCCACGGGCTCCAAGCTCAAGATGGCCGCCGTCAGCTACGGCATCTCGATGACCGGCATCGTCGCCGAGGCCCTGGCCCTGGCCAAGGGGCTCGGCCTCGACCCCGGCCTGGTCCGCGAGGTGGTGAGCGGCGGCCCGATGGACAACGTCTACTTCCAGGCCAAGTCGAAGGCCATCCTGGAGGGCGACTTCGAGCCCTCCTTCACCGTGCACAACGCCGAGAAGGACACCCGTCTGATCACCCAGGCGGGCGAGGCGGCGGGCGTTCGGCTGGACATGGTGGCGGCGGCGGGCGAACGGCTGCGCCGGGCCGAGGCCCAGGGGCACGGCGGGCAGGACATGGCGGCCACGTACTTCGCGAGCTTCGAGGAGAAGTGAGCCTCAGGCCGGGAAGCGGCCCCCGGCCGCCTTCAGCCGGTCGCGGCCTGCTCTCGCGCTGAGACCAGGACCTCCAGGATCGCCAGCGTCTGCTCCCACGGCACCGGGCTCGGCCCGCCGCGCACCATGCCGAGGAACGCCTCCATCGTCCCCGCGTACCCGAGCCCCTGGACCGGGTCCGGGCCGCTCTCGATCACGACCGACTCGCTGCCGTGCCGCCCGTGCAGCGTCACCGTGTACGAGTTGCCCTCGGAGACCCCCAGGATCTCGACCGTCCCGACGATCCCGCTCCCCCACCGCAGCGCCAGCACGCCGGTGTCCTCCGACCTCAGCGTCCGGTAGTGCCGCCTGGCCCCGGCCGCCCCCACCAGGCGCACGTCCGGGCCCAGAAGGGCGACCAGCAGCTCCACGCCGTGGATGCCCATGGTCACCATCGTCCCGCCGCCCTCGCCGGGGGTGTCCTGCCAGGCGTTGTAGCCGTCGGCCCACATGCCCACGTCATGCCGTACGGTCGCCCGTACCGACGACACGTCCTCCAGGTCGGCCCGCACCCCGGCGAAGGCCGGCGCGAAACGCAACACGGACGCCGACAACACCCGCTCGTGCACCGGCAACCGGCGCAGGGCGTCGAGCTGCGCCCGGGTGGCGGCGGCGGGCTTGTTCACGAAACACGGCACGCCGGTCTCCAGCACCCGTCCGAGCGCTTCTGGCACCTCCGGGTTGGGCACGGTCAGCACGACACCGTCGAGCTCCCCCGCCAGCACCTCGTCAAGACCGGTCGCCACCTTCGCCGTGGGATGTTCCTCCGCGAACCGCCGCAACCGCTCGGGATCCGGCTCCCACACGACCAGCTCGGCGTGGCGGGCCAGGGTGCGGGCGTCGGTGTAGGGATGGCTGGTGGCGAGCCCGGCAAGCGCGATACGCACAGCGCCTCCTCCAAAGGGGGATGACATTTCAGGAAATGATCCCCATCATGTCAGGACCGAGATCGAGGGTGACACTGCGTGCACATCCGGGTACAGTAGGAGCACGCCGCCTTCCTACGGGGGGGTGGAAGTGAACCGGGTGTACTGCCGGAATTGACAGGAGCCCGGACCTCGCGACAGCAAGACAATGCCGACCTCCTGCGGGGGGATCGGAAGTGAGCCCGGGTGGACCGCCGGACGACGGAAGCCCGGGCTCGCGCATGTCAACGGGCGTCGATGGCCCTCACGAGCATTCCGCCCTCCACCTGGCTCCAGAACCGGTGATCGCCGCGCTCGGCCAGAGACTTCGCCCCCGCGATGATGTCCGGCAACCACAACAAGGGCTCGGCCATGGGGTCGCACCACGACACGACCAACTTCGACGGCATGGCGTGGCGACCTTGGAGCACGGCGACCAGTTCGTGATCCCGCCGATCAAGCTGGCCCCGACGCTCGAAGACCACGTCATTCACGTGGTGGTCGCCCAGCTCCCAGAGCAGGCACTCCATGCACTTGCGCCGGGCCCGCTCCTGTCGCTTGGCGTCCAGGCCGGTGGACGCCACGAGAATGCCCGCGGGCCGCAGCGCAGCCACCGCCTCGATGAGCTGCATCCGCCGCTTGTCGTTCTCGTCGCGCCAGTGCAGCCGCGGCTGTCTCCGGAACAGCAGCGCGCGCAGCTCGGTCCGATAGTGGTCCGTCTGATGGGGAGCCACGAACATCGCGGCCATCAGATACACACCATGCGTGAGCAGCATGGACTCATCGACGTACGCCGAGGACGGGGGGTTCACGAGGGGCCATGGTAGCCCTGCCCGTCACGAAGGGTGATGAAGTCCTTACAATTCGTCTACCTCCGCGAACGTCCTCCCCCCGGACAACTTCGGGTAGCCCGGGCCGCGGTCGAAGAAGCGGTCCGTGGGCGGGCGGAGGCGGGCGCGGAGTTCGGCGGTGCCGCGTTCGTCGATGCGGTCGCCGTCCAGGACCACGCCGTAGTCCCCCAGCGCGCCGGCGATCGAGACCTTGCCGTCGCGTACGTCGGCGGCCACCGCCCTCGGGTCGCGGTCGTAGGGGGAGCCCCAGCCGCCGCCGCCCGTCGTACGGATGCGGATCAGGTCGCCGGCCTGGACGGGATGGTCGTCCACCAGGCCGTCCATCTCCTTGCCCGCGATCTCCACCCGGAACGGGCGCCCGGCCAGGCCGCCGTTGACGCCCCAGCACGACAGGATCGACCGGTCGGCGATCGACATGTACGAGGCGTCCCGGAGCATCCTGATGTGCTTGTCGTAGCCCAGGCCGCCCCGGAACATGCCGGGCCCGCCCGAGTCGCAGGCCAGTCCCAGCCGCTCCACCCGGAACGGCCAGCGCGCCTCGGCGAACTCGACCGGGATGTTGCGCGAGTCGGGGACGATGTGGATGGTGTCCTCGCCGTCGGCGTACCAGCGGCCGCCCGAGCCGCCGCCCAGGACCTCGCGCATCAGGTACGGCACCCCGTCGGCGTCGCTGCCGTAGACGCCGGTGTAGCGGATGGTCTCCTGGTCGGCGGGCATGCGTCCGCCCGTGGCCTTGGCCAGTACGCCGGCCAGCACGCCGAGCAGGCGCAGGATGACGAACGTGCGGGCGTTGGTGGGCGCCGGGAAGACCGGGGTGAGCAGGGTGCCCTTCTCCGGGAAGACCATCTTGATCAGCGGGACGACGCCCTCGTTGACGTCGAGCTCGGCCATGCGCTCGGGCGTGTCGGCCAGGTTGCGCAGCACCGGCGCGAGCCACTTCTTCAGGAACACGCCGTCGGAGTAGTCGCCGGCGTGGTTGATCGGGCCCTTGGCCTGGGGTGAGGTGCCGGTGAAGTCGATCGTGAGGGGCGCGTCGGCCGCTTGGTCGACCGTGAGCGTGATGCGCTGGGCGTGCAGGCGGGGTTCGTCGACGCCGTCGTGCTCGGCGTAGTCCTCCCAGACGTACGTGCCTTCGGGGATCTTGGCGAGGAGTTCCCTGCGGAAGGTCTCGGTGGTATTGGAGATGATCGCGTCGAAGCACTCCTCGACGGCCTGCCTGCCGTACCGGTCGAACAGTTCGCCGAGGCGGCGGGCGCCCATGAGGCAGGCCGAGCACTCGGCGTCGAGGTCGCCGGCCAGGGAGTCGGGCATGCGGGAGTTGCGGGTCATGATGCGCAGCGCGGTCTCGTTCGGCGTGCCCTGGTCCCACAACTTGATCGGCGGGATCATCAGGCCCTCTTCGTAGACCGAGCGGGCGTGCGAGGGCATCGAGCCGGGGACCGCGCCGCCGATGTCGTCGTGGTGGCCGAACGCCTGCACGAACGCCACCACCGCGTCCTCGTGGAAGACCGGCACGGTGACGCAGAGGTCGGGCAGGTGGCCGATGCCGCCCTCGGACAGGTAGACGTCGTTGTGGAAGTAGACGTCGCCGGGCTTCATCGTCTCGATCGGGAAGTCGCGCACGATCGGCTGGACGAGCGCGCTGTAGGAGCGGCCGGTGAGCTTGCGCAGGCGGACGTCGTGGATGCCGGCGCGGAAGTCGTGCGCGTCGCGGATCATCGGGGATCGGGCCGTACGGGCGATGGCCGTCTCGACCTCCTGCTCGACGGAGGCCAGGGTGCCCTCGACGATCTCCACCAGGATCGGATCAATCACGTCGGATCTCCACATTTCCGTATTCGTCCACCGTGGCGGTGAAACCGGGATGGACGGGGATCGTCGATCCGTACTCCTCGATGATCGCCGGGCCCTGGACGGTGGCGCCGGGGCCGAGAGCGACGCGCTGGTGGACCGGGGTGTCGCGGGTCTCGTCGAAATGCACGGGACGGACCGAGGTGGCGCCCTCGCCCGGCTTGTCGAGCCGCCGGACGGCCGGCCGGGTGATGGGACCGATGCCGGAGACGCGAAGGTTGACCCATTCGACGCCGTGCCGGGGGTCGTCGCGGTAGGCGTAGCCGTACAACTTCTCGTGGGCGTCGTGGAAGCCGTCGATCACCGCCCGCTTCCAGTCGTCGTCCAGCGGGCCCGCGGGGGCGGGGACCCGGACCTCGAACGCCTGGCCGTAGTAGCGCAGGTCGGCGGTGCGAAGGTAGACGGGGTCGTCGAAGCCCTCGCGGTCAAGCGCCTCGGCGGCCTGGCCCTCCAGCTCCTGAAAGATCTGCGCGGCCGTCTTGAGCGCGAGGTCGCGGGTGACGTACGTGCGCACGTAGTCGTTCTTGACGTCCACGGTGAGCAGGCCGAACGCCGAGACGTTGCCCGGATCGCGCGGGACGACGACGGCGGGCAGCCCGAGGATGTCGATCAGGCGGCAGGCCAGCAGCGGCCCCGACCCGCCGAACGTCACCAGCGGGAAGTCGCGTACGTCGAGACCGCGCTTGACGGTGAGCTGCCGGATCGCGTTGCTCTGGTTGAACGCGCTGATCTCCAGGATGCCGGTCGCGGTGCGCTCGGGGGTGAGCCCGAGCTTGTCGGCCAGGGCCTGGACGCCGTGCCGGGCGGCGTCCACGTCGAGCGGGATCTCGCCGCCGAGCAGGTGCGGCGGGATGCGGCCGAGGAACACGTGCGCGTCGGTGACCGTGACCTCCGCGCCGCCCTTGCCGTAGCAGAGCGGGCCGGGGTCGGCTCCGGCGGACCGGGGGCCGACCTTCAGCGTGCCCTCGGGCGAGATCCAGGCCACCGAGCCGCCGCCCGCGCCGACCGTGACGATGTCGATCATCGGGATCTTGCACGGGTAGCGGCCGACCGAGCCCTCGGTGGTCAGGGACGGCTCGCCGTCGATCACCACGGCCACGTCGGTCGAGGTGCCGCCGCCGTCGAGCGTGATCACCGACGGGTGCCCGGCGGTGGAGGCGATCAGCGCGGCGCCGAGCGCACCCGCCGCCGGGCCCGACAACACGGTGGTGATCGGCTGGTTGACGACCTCGCGGGCCGACAGCACGCCGCCGTTGGACTTCATGACCGAGAACGGCATGCCGAGCCGGTTGGACAGGCCGGCGATGTAGCCGCGCATCGCGGGCTTGACCGCGGCGTCCACGAGGGTGGTGACCGAGCGCTCGTACTCGCGGTACTCGCGCAGCACGTCGCTGGAGAGCGAGATCACCGCCTCCGGGTGCTCCCGCCAGAGCACCTCGCGCATGCGGCGTTCGTGCTCGGGGTTGGCGTAGGAGTGCAGGAAGCACACGCCGATGGCGTTGATCCCCTTCGACCTGAACCAGCGCGCCGCCTCGGCGGCCTGCTCCTCGGAGAACGGCCGCACCTCGTTGCCGAGGTGGTCGAGCCGCCCGCCGACCGTCCTGACGAGGTGCACGGGGACGATCCGCGGCGGCTTGACCCAGAAGTAGGAGTTGCCGTAGCCGTCCGGCACGCTCTGCCTGGCGATCTCCAGGATGGACTCGAAGCCCTCGGTCGTGATGAACCCGAGGTTGGCGATGCGGTCTTCGAGCAGCTGGTTCGTGGCCACGGTGGTGCCGTGGACGATGGAGGCGACGTCGAGCTCGCCCAGCTTCCCGATGCCCGCGACGAACCCGTCGGCCGGGTTCGCGGGCGTCGAGGGGGTCTTGGTGGTGACGATCTCACCGGTCTCCTCGTCCACCGCCACGACGTCGGTGAACGTGCCCCCGGTGTCCACTCCGATACGGACGCTACGCATGGCTCCTCAGCTTCGGCGACGGCCGAGCACTTCGTCGATGACCCGGGGCGCGTTCTGAGTGCCGACGTAGGCCGCCAGGCGCACCACCAGCTCTTGGGATTTTGCCAGTTCGGCCTCGACTCTGGCCTTACCCGACTGGCCCGCCTGCACGCCGAAATAGGCACCGATGATCGTGCCGACCACCCCGGCCACGCCCGCGAAGAGCGCGGCGAACTCCCGGGTGGCGAACACGGCGGCGCCGAAGGCGATCAGGATAGCGACGATGCCCGTCACGACGACCAGGAAACCGTAACGCCAACGGGCGGCGTCGGCCTGGGCGGCCGTCACGTCGTCCTGCGTCATCATCGCGTCGAGCGTCGGTGGATTGTCGGTGACCACAGTTCCTCCTGATAGTCCAGGGGAGAAATGTCCCACGAGGTCATGGGACAAGCCAAGCCGCTAAGCTGGCCACCTGTGACCGAACTGTCTGCCTTGTCTGCCGTGCCGTCCGGGGCCCGGAACGCCGTACTGAAGTTCTACTTCGGCCCCATGGACTGCGGGAAGTCCACTCTGGCGCTCCAGATGAACTACAACCACGGCCGCCAGGGGAGGCGCGGGCTGGTCCTGACCAAGCACGACCGCTCCGGCGGGCCGAAGGTCACCAGCCGGATCGGGCTCGGCCTGGAGGCGATCGAGGTGGAGGACTCCCTCGACCTCGTCCGCCTGGTCACCTCGCACGAGCGCATCGACTACCTGATCTGCGACGAGGCGTGCTTCTACACGGTCGAGCAGATCGAGCAACTGGCCGACCTGGTGGACGAGCACGGCATCGACGTCTACGCCTTCGGCCTGGCCTCCGACTTCCGGTCGGTCATGTTCCCCGGCGCGCAGCGGCTGTTCGAGCTGGCCGACGAGGTGTGCCGGTTGCAGGTCGAGGTGCTGTGCTGGTGCGGGCGGCCGGGGCAGCTCAACGCGCGTGTGGTGGGCGGGGTGCTGGCGCGTACGGGCGAGCAGGTCGTGATCGGCGACACCGACGCCTCCCCGGTGCGCTACCAGGTGCTCTGCCGCCGCCACCACCGCTCCGGCCAGCTCGGCGAGGGCGGCGACCCGGCCTGAGCCCCCGCGCGGGCGGCCGTCACACCAGGCGGTGCAGGACGTCCCTGAACAGGTGTTGCTCTTCCTCGGACAGGGAGGCGAGGAAGGCGCGCTCGGCGTCCTCCACGGCCGGCACCGCGAGGCGCATGGTCTCGCGGCCGCGCTCGGTCAGCTCCACCGCGTTCTTGCGGCGGTCGCCCGGATGCGGCCGGCGCGCCACCAGGTTCTTGCCCTCCAGCGCGTCGACCATGGCGACCATCGTCGTCCGGTCGATGCCGAGCCGCTGGGCCGCCTCCTGCTGCGACAGCGGCTCGGGGGCGTCGATCACCGACAACACCCCGAGCTCCCGCCCGTCGATCCCGTACGGCTCCAGCGCCGGGCCGGTGAACCCGGCCAGGCGTAGCGCGGCGTGCTTGAGCAGGTAACCAAGGCGGCGGCTGGACACTCCTCGATTCTCGCACCGGGCGGGCGCGGTCAGACCGCGCAGTAGCCGTCGTCGTCGCACCCGTCGGCGGGCGCGGCGAGCTGGGTGATCGGCGTCTGGCCGGTACGCGCGGCCACCTCGTCGATCGCCGCCGCGAACACGTCCTCGGGCTGTGCGCCCGACACCGCGAACTGCCCTTCGAACAGGAAGAACGGCACCCCGCTGATGCCGAGCGAGCCGGCCCGGCCGAGGTGCTCGCGTACCTGCCCGGCGCCCTCGCCGGTGTCCTCGACGCCCGCCTCGGCGGCCAGGCGGCTCAGCACGCCGGCGTCGGCCACGTTCGCGCCCTCGGTGAAGTACGCGCGGAACAGCCGTTCGGCCATCTCCTTGCCCAGCCCCTGGCCGGTGGCGACCTCGATGAGCCGGTGGGCCTCGAACGTGTTGGCGCTGACGGCCCTGTCGTAGTCCATCTCCAGGCCCTCGCCCTCGGCGGCGGCCTTCACGCGCTCGGTCATCTGCCGCGCGCCGGGGCCGAACTTGCGCTCAAGGGCCGGGATCAGCGGCTCGCCCTCGGCGGACGCGCCGGGATCGAGCTGGTACGGGCGCATGGTCACCTCGATCGTGCCGCCCTTGGCACGGAAGCTCTCGGCGGCGCGGGCGAAGCGGACATGCCCGATGTAACACCATGGGCACACGACATCAGAGAAAATCTCAACCTTCACGCCAGACCACAACCACGCCACCCACGCCACGATTCCACCGGGCGAAGCGGGGGGCCCGGATCAGCCCGCGCCGCGATTCCACCAGGCGATACGGGGGCCGGTTCAGCCTGCGGCCAGTTCCTCCAGGCGGTAAGGGAGGTAGGCCGAGTCGTCCACCAGGGCGGAGGCGCCGCGCCACCAGCCGAACCACTCGCCGCTGCGCCACATCCAGTCGGCCCGTTCGATGGCGGCCACCACGTCGCCGACGGTCGCCCAGCGTTCGCCCAGTTCCTCGCGGGTCACGCCGTGGCGGACGGCCCAGGCCCGCAGGATGCCGGCGGCGGCGGCCGGGATCTCGCGGGCGTACGGATCGGGCCGCTCGCCGGGGAGCCGGTGCGGTCCGAGGCCGGCGGCGACCCCCCAGCTCCACTGCGCCTCGGCGGGCCGGGAGTAGCGCAGCGACTGGAAGTCGAGGTTGGAGCCGAGCGCCTCGTCGGGGCGGCGGGCGACGACCGCGTCGAGCCGGCCGCCCGCGTCGAAGTGCACCACGAGCCGCTGTCCCGGCTTGACGTCGGGCGGCAGGTCGAAGCGGTCCTCGGCCTGCCAGGAGTTGAGGTCGACCTGGGCGGCGGGCCGGCCCCAGAGCTGATCGGCGGCGTCATCGGCGCTCCACGCGGCCAGCATCTCCAGGGCGGTCAGGTCGGTCCACGGCTCGATGGCGACGGCCGTGCGCAGCACCTCGTCGGGCGGCGGCAGCTTGCCGCCTCTGGGCCGCGTCCACCAGTCGGCGCCCAGTTCGCGGGTGCCGACCAGGAGCGCGGCGATGGCGGCCAGTTCGGCCGATCGGCGGGTGAGGGAGGCGCCGAGCGCGAGCCCGAGCGCGCGGTCGGTGCGCTCGTCGCCCAGCACCGGGCGTACGTCGCCGATCAGGGTCTCGGCGGTCGGGCGCTCATCCCCCAGCAGGTTGCGTACGATGCGCCTGGCTTCGGTCCGTGCGTCTTCAGCGTGTGCCTGCCGCATACCGCCACGCTACGCCGGGAGATCCTTTTCCGCGAGAGCCCTCGTCCCGGTCGTCAGCCGTGTCGGCCGCGCCGGGTCCGGCCGAGCAGCCAGCCCACGGCGACGCCGGTGAGCGCGACGCCCGCGCCCATGCCGAAGGAGGCAAGCAGCACCCACGGCCGGGCCTCGGTGTGCGGCTTCGGCGGCCGTTCGTACACGCCGGGGACGGCCACGACGGGCGCGATCGCGGGCGCGTCCGGCGTAGAAGACACGGAAGGCGCGGAAGGCGCGGAAGGCGCGGAAGGCGCGGGGGCCGGGGACGGGGGGACGGACAGGTGGTCCTCGACGGCGGAGAAGAACTCGCCCGCCGTACGCCTGGCCACCGAGCCGAGCATGCGCTGCCCGACGCCGCCGATCATGCCGCCGATCACCGCGTCGGCGTCGTAGTCCACGCGGGTGCCGCCGTCGATCTCGCTCAGCCGTACCTGGACGGTGGCCTCGACCGTCCCAGGCGCGCCCTGGCCACGCGCCCGCAGCGTGAAGCTCTCGGGCGCGTGCGGCTCGCCCAGCGCCACCTCCCCCTGGTAGACGCCCTTGATGGACGCCACCCCCGCGTTGACCGTCATCCTGTAGGTGTCCGGCCCGGTCTCCTCAAGGCGCTCGCAGCCCGGGATGGTGCGTACGAGCACCGCCGGGTCCTGGAGCGCGGCCCACACTCGATCTCGCTGAACGCCGATCACGGCGCTGCCCGCCACCTTCATGCGGCCACTCTAGGCACGGGTGACCGGGTGGTTAAGGGCAAGACCTGCCAGTCGCGCGACGCGTGTTGTGGATCAGGGCTGGCAAGATGGTGCTCCATGTGCTGGGGGCGTGGAACGGTCAAGGACGGGGCCGGGCGTGGCGGGCCGCGGCCCGGGGTGCTCACGAAGGTGATCGCCGGGCTGCTGGTGCTGGCCCCGGTCGCCGGCTGCGGGTCCGGCGGGACCACGGGCGCCGGCCCGGGTCCGGGGCCGTCGGGCGAGCCGTCCGCGAGCGCCGTACGCACGCCGCGTCCCACCCCGCAGGGCCCGCCCGGAGCGCTGCCACGCGCGGGAGAGGTGGGCGCGATCAAGGGCGAGAACGGCCTGCCGCCGGTGATCAGCTCGATCCCCACCAAGCGCAAGGTCGTCTTCCTGACCATCGACGACGGCTGGGAGCAGGACCCCGGCTTCGTCAAGCAGGTACGCGACCGGCGCATCCCGATCACGGCCTTCGCCATGCGCGACGCGGTCGAGGCCAAGGGCGACCCGGACCCGGCGGGCGGCCCCGGCCATTACGTGGGCGCCGGCAAGTGGGGATATTTCCGGCAGCTCCGCGACGTGCACGTGCCCGTCGAGAACCACACCCTCACCCATCCCGACCTCCGCCGCCTGCCCTTCGACGCCCAGCGCCGCGAGATCTGCGGCTCGTCCCAGGTCATCGCCAAGGAGATCGGCACGCGGCCGGCCCTGTTCCGGCCGCCGTTCGGCAGCTACAACAGCGACACGCTGAGGGCCGCCAAACGCTGCGGCATGAAGGCCGTGTTGTTGTGGACCGCCACCGTCCAGCCGGGCGGCAAGATCGCCTACCAGGTGCCCGACAAGCAGCTGCGCCCTGGCGACATCCTGCTGCTGCACTTCCGTCCCAACCTGGCGGCGGACTTCCGCGTCCTGGTGAACAAGATCAAGCGGCGTGGCTTCGAGCTGGGCGATCTTCAGGCGTACCTGGACGCCGCCACCGGGGTCCGCCGGGCGAGGTAGTCGGCAGTCCGCCCGGCGGGTGACGCGCCGGGCCCCGTCCGTACGGGATTCTCTACATACAGCCAGTACAGGGGGATGTGACCAAGGTCGCATCGCAATGCTCTACGGCCTGTAGTACTACTACAGGTAGAAGTACTACAGCTTGTAGAGCGATGAGCGGGTGGGGAAAGATGGACGCGCTTGACCTGGCACGGTGGCAGTTCGGGGTCACCACCGTGTACCACTTCTTGTTCGTACCCCTGACCATCGGTTTGGGCATCTTCGTCGCGGGCCTGCAGACGGCCTGGCACCGTACGGGCAAGGAGCAGTACCTCAAGCTGACGAAGTTCTTCGGGAAGCTGTTCCTGATCAATTTCGCCATGGGCGTGGTGACCGGCATCGTGCAGGAGTTCCAGTTCGGCATGAACTGGAGTGAGTACTCCACGTTCGTCGGGGACGTCTTCGGCGCGCCGCTGGCCATGGAGGCGTTGCTGGCCTTCTTCATGGAGTCCACGTTCCTCGGCCTGTGGATCTTCGGGTGGGACCGGCTGCCGAAGAAGGTGCATCTGGCGTGCATCTGGGCCGCCGCCATCGGGTCCAACCTGTCGGCCTACTTCATCCTCGCGGCGAACGCCTGGATGAAGCACCCGGTCGGCTACGAGGTCGTGGACGGCAAGGCCAGGATGACCGACCTGTGGGCCGTGCTGACCAACTCCACGGCGGTCGCGCAGGTGCCCCACGTCATCGCGGCGGCGTTCATCGTGGCGGGCGGGTTCGTGCTGGCCGTCAGCGGCTACTGGCTGCTGAAGACGCGCGCGCCGATGTGGCGCAGCGCCGCGCGCGGCGCGCTGATCATGACGGCGATCGCGGGGGCGGTCGTCGCGGGCACCGGCGACATGTCCGCCAAGCTGATGTACGAGCAGCAGCCCATGAAGCTGGCCTCGGCCGAGGGCCTGGAGCGCGACACCGCCGGGGCGCCCTTCTCCGTCGCCCCCGGCATCGAGATCCCGAACGTCCTCAGCTTCCTCGCCACCAATGACTTCAACGCCACCATCCAGGGCACCGAGGACCTGCAGAAGCGCTTCGAGCAGCAGTTCGGCCCCGGCGACTACCGGCCCGACCAGACGATCGTGTTCTGGTCGTTCCGCGTGATGATCGTGTTCGGCATGGCCACAGCGGGGCTGGCGCTGCTCGGACTCTGGCTGACCCGGCGCAGGCGCGAGGTGCCGTCCTGGCTGGCACGGGCGCTGCTGTTCGCGCTGCCGCTGCCGTTCGCCGCGGTGATCGCGGGCTGGCTGCTGAGCGAGATCGGCCGGCAGCCGTGGACGGTCGCCGGCGAACTGCTGACCGCCTCCAGCGTCTCGCCCGGCGTGACCCTGGCCGAGGTCGCCATCTCGCTGACCGTCTTCACGCTCCTGTACGGCGGCCTCGCCATCGCCGAGGTCGTCCTGCTGGCCAGGCACGTACGCAAGGGCGTCGAGGAACGGCAGCCCACGCCCGAGGCCCAGCCGCTCGAACCGTCGCTGATGTACTAGAGGGACCAGACCCATGATCAACCTGTGGTTCGTCATCATCGCCTTCCTCTGGACCGGCTACTTCGTCCTCGAAGGCTTCGACTTCGGCGTCGGCCTGCTGGCGCCGCTCCTCAGCAGGAACGCCGCCGAGCAGCGCCAGAGCCTGCAGACCATCGGCCCGGTGTGGGACGGCAACGAGGTGTGGCTGATCACCGCGGTCGGCGCGATGTTCGCCGCGTTCCCCGCCTGGTACTCCGGCCTGTTCAGCGCGTTCTACCTGCCCGTCACACTCATCCTGGTCGGACTGATCGTGCGCGGCGTCGGGCTCGAATGGCGCGGCAAGGTCGCCAACCCGATCTGGTGCGACCTCGGCATCCTGGTCGGCAGCGGCCTGCCGGCGTTCCTTTGGGGCGCGATCTTCGCCGACGTGCTGTTCGACAGCGGCCCGGCGGCCCTGATCGGCGGGGCGTTCACGCTGACGCTCTGCGTGCTGCACGGCGCGGTCTTCCTCGCGCTCAAAACCACCGGCCCGGTGCGCCGGCGGGCCAGGACCGCCGCCCTGGCCGCGGCTGCGGTGACCATCCCGGTCGCCGTACTGGCCCTGTCGAACCTGGGCTCGCCGCCGGCCCTGGCCGCCATGGCCGCGCTGGCCGCCGCGGCGGCGCTGATCTGGCGGCGCAGGGAGGGGTGGGCGTTCGGGGCGACGGCCGCGGGCATCGTGCTGGCCACGCTGGCGGTGTTCATCGAGCTGCGCCTCTCGCCGCTGCCGGGGCTGACGCTGGCACAGGCGGCCTCGGGGCCGTACACGCTGACGATGCTGAGCTGGATCGGGCTGATCACGCTGCCGTTCGTGCTGGTCTACCAGGGCTGGACGTACTGGGTGTTCCGCAAGCGGGTCATCCTCGCGGCGTCGTAGGGCGGCGGGGCGCGCGGGCGCCCTTAGCCGACCGTACGCATCTGGTTCGTACGGTGGTCCTTCAGGTGGAGGTCGCCGCCGAGCCGCTCCTTCAGCAGCTCCAGCACCTTGCGGCTGGACAGCACGGTCCACAGGCTGCCGACGAGGTGGGGGTTGTACTCGGGGGCGGCGTCCATCCAGGCGTCCTTTCCGGACTGGCTGGCGAACGTCGTCACGAAGAACTGGCCGTCGGCGGTCCTGCAGTAGCCCGTACGGATCTCGGCGGCGTCGACCTGCATGCGCGGCTTGCAGCCGACCTTGGCGGCGAGCTGTTCGACGGTCTGGGGCGCCGCCGCGGGCGCGGCCTTCTGACCGGCCGCGGCATAGCCTCCCCCGCCTCCGGAGGAGCAGGCGGCGGCCAGCCCGGCCAGCAGCACGAGGGCGGCCAGACGTGGATGTGTCGTCATGTGCGGAGGTACGCACGGCCGCCCGCGCCGGTTCAGCGCAGGACGACACAACCCCGGGCGCGCAGCCGGTCGAGCACCGGCGGGTCGTCGTAGAGCTTGTTCCAGCGCAGGTCGAGCTTGCGCAGGCCGGGCAGCTCGGCATGGAGGTCGGCGGGCAGCTCGCGCAGCCGGTTGTTGCGCAGGTCGAGATGGGTGAGGCCGGGCGGCAGCGGCGGCAGCTCGCCCAGGTGGTTGTTCCGCAGGTCGAGCACCCGCAACTCGCCCAGCGCCGCGAGCGAGGCGGGCAGCCGGGTCAGCCGGTTGCCCTGGACGTGCAGCTCGCGCAGGGCGGCGAGCCCGCCGAAGGTCTCGGGCAACGTCTCCAGCCGGTTGTTGTACAACCGCAGCTCCACCAGCGACCTCATCGAGCCGAGCGCGTCCGGGAGCGTGGTGAGCCGGTTGTCGGTCAGGTTGAGGTAGGCCAGCCGGTCGAGGCGGCCGAGCGCGGCCGGGACGTCGGTGAAGCCGTTGTCGCTCAGGTAGAGGTAGTCGGTGAGCGGCAGGTCGCCCAGCTCGGGCGGTATCGAGGCGAGCCGGTTGTGGCCGAGGTCGAGCATGCGCAGCCGGGTCAGGCCGCCGACGGCCGCGGGAACGTCGGTGAGGGCGTTCTCGGCGAGGTTGAGGGATTCGAGCGCGGTCAGCTTCCACAGGGCCGGGGGGACCGAGGTCAGCCGGTTGCCACCGAGCGCGAGGTGGCGCAGGTGCTCGCCGAGGCGGCCGGGAAGGTGCTCGATCCGGTTGCCGTAGAGGAAGAGGCTCTCCAGGCCGGGCGGGCAGGCCGGGACCTCGCTCAGCTCGTTGCCGTCGAGGTGCAGGGCGCGCAGCGCGGTCAGGCCGGACAAATCGGGCAGCTCGCGCAGCCGGTTGCCGTCGAGCCGCAGCTCCTCCAGCCGGGCCAGCCCGGCCACCCGGGCGGGCACCTGGGTCAGCTCGTTCCACGCCAGGTCGATCAGCCGTACGTCGTCGGGGACGTCGGGGAAAAGGGTCAGTCCGGCTCCGGGGGCACGCATGGCGCCGATCCTCGCACACGCAGCTCGTACAGGTCGGACGGGGAGATGGGCATGCGGTCGATCTCGATGCCCTCGGCGTCCTCGATGGCCGAGGCGATGACCGCCGACACCGGGATCACGCCGGCCTCGCCCGCGCCCTTGATGCCGAGCGGGTTGAGCGGCGAGGGCGTCTCCAGGTGGGCGGTCTCGATCGGGGGGATCTCGGTGGCGTACGGCATGAGGAAGTCCATGAACGAGGCGTTGACGAGCTGGCCGTGGACGTCGTACTCCATGCGCTCGTACAGGGCGCCGCCGATGCCCTGGGCCACTCCCCCGTGGATCTGCCCCTCCACGATCATCGGGTTGATCAGCCGCCCGCAGTCGTGGACGACGGCGTACCTGACGACCTTGATCTCGGCGGTGTCCGGGTCGGTCTCGACGACGGCCGCGTGCATGCCCGAGGCGAACGTGGACCTGATGGGCGAGTAGAAGTCACGTCCTTCGAGGCCCGGCTCGTCGCCCTCGGCCACGGGCGGGCGGTCCGGGGAGGCGGTGCCGGAGAACTGGGTCGCCCTGGCGGTCTCCTCGTCGAAGGCGTACCGCAGCGGGTTGGCCAGCACCGCCACCGTCGAGAGCGGGATCGCGGCGGACGGCGCGCCGACGACGTGCACCATGCCGTCGGCGATCTCCAGGTCGGCCGGGTCGGCCTCCAGCGCCTCCGCCGCGATGCGCAGCGCCTTGTCCCTGACCTTCCGGCAGGCCAGCGCGATGGCGTTGCCGCTGACGACGGCGGCGCGGGAGGCGAAGGTGCCCACCGCGTACCCGAACCTGCGGGTGTCGCCGGTGACCACGCTGACCCGCTCGATGGGCACGCCCAGCTCGGAGGCGGCGATCTGGGCGA
The DNA here is from genome assembly GCF_014648435.1 of Nonomuraea spiralis. Lineage (GTDB taxonomy): Bacteria > Actinomycetota > Actinomycetes > Streptosporangiales > Streptosporangiaceae > Nonomuraea > Nonomuraea spiralis. The sequence goes on along the minus strand of NZ_BMRC01000002.1, from coordinate 331,550 downwards.
AGGCGGTCTCGTGGCCCTGGCCCTGGGAGGTGAGGCCGGTCGAGACGTGCACCCGGCCGTCGGAGGTGATCTGCACGTGCCCGCCCTCGTACGGGCCGACTCCCGTGCCCTCGACGTAGCAGCCGATGCCGATCCCCCGGCCGGGACGGCGTTCGAAGGAGTCCCAGCCGATCAGCTCCTTGATCATGCGGAGCATCTCCGGGTAGTTCCCGCTGTCGTAGATGAGCGGGCGGCCGTCCTGGAACGTCATCCCCTGGTCGTACGGGAACTCCTCGGGCCGGATGAAGTTGGCCGCGCGCACCTCGGTACGGTCCTTGCCCAGGTAGTGGGCGATCTTGTCCATGGTCCGCTCCATGCAGAACACGCCCTGCGGCCGGCCGGCCCCTCGGTACGGCGTGACCTGCACGGTGTTGGTGTAGAGCGCGGTGAACTCGACCCGGTAGGCCCCCGGCTTGTACGGCCCGAGAAGCTGCGTGGAGGTGACGATGGGCACGATGATCCCGTACGGCGTGTAGGCGCCGTGGTCGTGCCTGATCGTCACGTCCAGGCCCAGGACGCGGCCGTCGTCGTCGAAGCCGACGCGTACGTGGTGGATCTGGGCGCGTTCGTGGGCGGAGGAGATGAAATGTTCTCTGCGGTCCTCGGTCCACTTGATCTCGCGGCCGAGCGTCATCGCGGCCCACGGCACCAGGATCTCCTCCGGCCACGGGTGCACGATCTTGACGCCGAAGCCGCCGCCGACGTCCGGCGCGATCACCTCGACCTGTGGCAGCGGCAGCCCGAGCGTGGCGGCCACGGCCATGCGCACGCTGGTGGAGGTCTGGGTGCTGGAGTAGACGCGCAGGTCGCGGCCGTCCCAGCGGGCGTAGACGCCGCGTCCCTCCAGCGGCATGCTGGCGCTGCGCTCGATGTCGAGCCGGAAGGCCAGCGTGTGCGGCGCGCTCGCGACGGCCTCGCGGGCGCCTCTGCCATCGGCTCCCGGCACCTCCTGGACGAGATGCGCGCCCACGTTCCCCGGCACGTCCTCGTGCACGAGCTGGGCGCCCTGCGCCGCCTCGGCCAGGCCGACGACCGGTTTGAGCGGCTCGTAGGCGACCTCGATGAGCGCGCAGGCGTCCTCGGCGACGTACCTGTCGGCGGCCACGACCATGACCACGGGCTCGCCCACGTGCCGGACGACCTCCCTGGCCAGCGGGTACGCCGTACGCCCGTGCGTCAGCGCCGGATGCGGGATCAGCAACGGCAGCGGCCGGCCGACCCGCTCGGGCAGGTCCTCCCACGTGTAGATCGCGACCAGGCCCGGCACGTCGAGCGCGGCGGACACGTCGACGTCCCGGACGCGGGCGTGGGCGTGCGGGGACCTGACGAACGCGGCGGCGAGCGCGTCGGGGCCGAGGTCGTCCAGGTAACGCCCCTGGCCGGTGAGCAGCCTGGGGTCCTCGCGCCGCTGCACCGGCTCGCCGAACAGCTTGGTCGTCATGACTCCTCCACGAGCGGGTCGCCGGGCGGCACCGGGCTCACGACTCCTCCGCCAGCAGCTCGGCGGCCCGGTGGACGGCCTTGACGATGTTCTGGTAGCCGGTGCACCGGCACAGGTTGCCGGAGATGCCCTCCAGCACCTCCTCGTGGGTGGGCGCCGGGTTGTCGGCCAGCAGGGCGGTCACCGTGCACAGGAAGCCCGGCGTGCAGAAGCCGCACTGCAGGCCGTGGCACTCGGCGAAGGCCCGCTGCACGGGCGAGAGCCCGCCGGGGCCGGCCAGGCCCTCCACGGTGGTGATCTCGCGCCCGTCCACGGTGACCGCGAACGTCAGGCACGACCGCACCGGCTCGCCGTCGAGCAGGACCGTGCAGCAGCCGCAGACGCCGTGCTCGCAGCCGACGTGCGTGCCGGTCAGGCCGAGGTCGTGGCGCAGGCAGTCGGACAGCAGGCGGCGTCCGGGGACGCTGACCCGCCGGGTGGTGCCGTTCACGGTCAGCGTGATCTCATGTTCCACCGCTCGCCGTCCCCTCCCGTGCCGCGTTCCGCAGTGCCCGTTCGGCCAGCACGCCCACCAGGTGCCGCCGGTAGGCGGCGGTGGCGTGGATGTCCCCGTCGGGGTCGGTCGCCTCCCGTACGGTTTGCGCGGCGGCGGCCCAGTCGGCGCTCGCGGCGGGCCGGTGGCCGCACTCGCGGGTCACGTCCAGCAGGACGGGGACCGGGCCCACGCCGACGCAGGCGACCCTGGCCGCGGCGATCCGCAGGTCGTCGTCCAGCGTGACCACGGCGCAGACGCCGGCCAGGGCGTAGTCGCCGTGCCGCCTGGACACCTCCTCGAACGCCGTACCGGCCCGCCCGCCGAGCGCCGGGAAGTACGCCGAGACGGCCAGCTCGTCGGGCCGGACGGCGGACTCCATGGGGCCGACGAAGAACTCCCGCGCCGGGACGTCCCGCGTGGCGGTCCCGCCGCCGGGCGCGCGGCCGGCCAGGCGTACCGAGCCGCCGAGGACCGCGAGCACCGCGGGCAGCTCGGCGGCCGGGTCGGCGTGGACCAGGCTGCCGACGACCGTGCCGCGGTTGCGGATCACCGGGTGGGCGACCAGCCGCAGCGCCTTCGTCAGCAGCGGGTGCGCGCCGGAGCGCGCCACCCGCGAGTGCCGGGCCAGCGCGCCCACGCGCACCCCGTCGCCGCCGGCCTCCACCGTGTCCAGGGTGGTCACGCGGTTGATGTCGACGACGTGCTCGGGGGCGGCCAGCCGCATGTTGAGCAGGGGGATCAGGCTCTGGCCGCCGGCCAGCACCTTGCCGGGCACCTCCGCGAGCGTGCTCAGAGCCTCGCCGAGGTCGCGCGGCGCGTGGTAGGTGAACGGCGGCGGCTTCACCCGGCCTCGCCGGGGACCGGCCGCGGCGAACGTCCGGCGATGGCGCGGAGCAGGTGGTATCCGCCCACCACCACGACGGTGCCGAGCGCGATGCCCTCAAGGGAGAAGTCTCCGCCGATCATGTGAGTCACCGGTCCGATCGCCAGGATGATGCCCGCGCCGATCGGGACCATGTTGACCGGGTCGGCGAAATCCACCCGGTTCTCGATCCAGATCTTGGCGCCGAGTAGTCCGATCATGCCGTACAGGATGACGGTGACGCCGCCGAGCACGCCGCCCGGCGTGGCGGCGACCAGCGCGCCGAACTTCGGGCACAGGCCGAACAGGATCGCGATCAGACCGGCGATGTAGTACGCGGCCGTGGAGTAGACCTTGGTGGCGGCCATGACGCCGATGTTCTCGGCGTAGGTGGTGGTGGGCGAGCCGCCGACGGCGCTGGTGACGACGGTGGCGGCGCCGTCGGCGATGATCGCCCGGCCGATGTACGGGTCGACGTCCGTGCCGGTCATCTCGCCCACGGCCTTGACGTGGCCGACGTTCTCGGCGATGAGCGCGATCACCGCGGGCAGTACGAGCAGCACGGCGGAGAACTTGAAGTCGGGCGCGTGGAAGTCCGGCAGCCCGAACCAGTCGGCCTTGGCCACGGCGTCGAAGCTGACCCGGTCGTGCGGGAAGGCGGTGGCCACGCAGTACGGGCCCTCGGCCGGGCAGGCCGCGCCGGCCGCGTCGCGCAGGTTCTGACCGGGCAGGACGGAGGTGACCTGGCCGACCGTCCGGTCCAGCACCCAGGACAGGACGAACCCGGTGACCAGCCCGATCAGCACCCCGATGCGCCCGGCGAACCCCTTGAACGCCACGATCACCACGAACGTCACCAGCATCGTGACCAGCGCGACCCACTGGTCCTGCCCCCAGTAGACGTCGGCGACCACGTACGCCAGCCCGAACCCGATGAGCATCACCACCGCGCCGGTGACGACGGGCGGGAAGATCCGGTGGATGATCTGCACCCCGAGCACGTGCACGGCCACGCCCGCCAGCGCCAGGACGAGCCCGGCGACCAGGATCGAGCCGGTCACGAGGGCGTCGGCGATCGGCTGGTCGCTCCCGGCGGCGGCCCTGATGGCGAACACGCCGCCGACGAACGACGCGCTGGTGCCCAGGTAGCTGGGCACCTTGCCCTTGACGATCAGCAGGAACATGATCGTCGCGACGCCGGACATCATCACGGCGACGTTCGGGTCCAGCCCCATGACCAGCGGGAACACGAACGTCGCGCCGAACATCGCGATCACGTGCTGGGCGCCGAAGCCGACCATGCGCGGCCAGCTCAGCCGCTCGTCGGGCTTGACCACCTCGCCGGGCGCCAGATGCCTTCCGTCACCGTGTCTGGTCCATCCGAAAACCATCTGCGCCCTCTCTTCCGGGCCGGCGGCACGTGCCTTTGCGGGCACATTAGGACCGCTGGAACGCGGCTACACGGGCATGATCTGCCAAATATCCCGTGGCCACCAGAGCGAACCTCTCGTACGGGAGGGCCGCCGGCCTTTCGAGGGGGGTTATCGGCCGGTTTCGGGCACCGGTTCGCGGCGCGTGACGCGCAGGAGGTGGTAGCCGAGGAGCAACACGATCGTGCCGAGCGCGATGCCGCTCAGGGCGAAGGTGTCGGTGATCGGGAACACGACCGGCCCGATCGCGCAGATGATGCCCGCGCCCACCGGCACCAGGTTGACCGGGTCGGACAGGTTCACCTTGTTCTCGACCCAGATCTTGGCGCCGAGCAGGCCGATCATGCCGTACAGGATGGTCGTGACGCCGCCGAGCACGCCGTCGGGGGTCGCGGCGACGAGGGCGCCGAACTTGGGGCACAGGCCGAACAGGATCGCGATGACCGCCGCGACGTAGTAGGCGGCCGTGGAGTAGACGCGGGTGGCCGCCATGACGCCGATGTTCTCCGCGTACGTGGTGGTGGCCGGGCCGCCGACCGAGGTGGCGACCACGGTGCCGACGCCGTCGGCGATGATGGCGCGGCCCATGGAGCCGTCGACGTCCGCGCCGGTCATCTCGCCCACGGCCTTGACGTGGCCGACGTTCTCGGCGATGAGCGCGATCACGACGGGCAGCACCAGCACGATCGCCGACACCTCGAACACGGGCCCGTGCAGCGACGGCAGGCCGATCCAGTCGGCGTCGGCCACGCCCTGGAGGTTGACGCGGAAGTGCTCGGTCACCTTGCCGGTGGCGTCGGGGGACAGGATCTGGCCGCCCACCCGGTCCCAGACCCACGACAACACGAACCCGAAGACCAGGCCGAGCAGCACGCCGATCCGGCCGAGGAAGCCCTTGAAGACCCCGATGAACACGAACGTGGCCGCCATCGTCAGCAGCGCCACCCACGGGTCCTTGGGCCAGTAGACGTCGGCCGCCACGTACGCCATGCCGAACCCGATCAGCATCACCACGCCGCCGGTGACGATCGGCGGGAAGACCCGGTGGATGATCTGCACGCCCAGCAGATGGATGGCCAGGCCGCACAGGCCCAGCACGACGCCGACGACGAGCAGCGCGCCGGTGACGGTCGCGTCGCCGCCCCCGGCCGCCCTGATCGCCACCACGGCGCCCACGAAGGACGCGCTGGACCCCACGTAGCTGGGGATCCGGCCCTTGACGATGAGCAGGAACAGGATCGTCGCGACGCCGGACATCATCACGGCCAGGTTGGCGTCGAGGCCCATGACCAGCGGGAACACGAACGTCGCGCCGAACATGGCGATCACGTGCTGCGCGCCGATGCCGATCGTCCTGGGCCAGGAGAGCCGCTCGTCAGGCTTGACGACCTCTCCCGGCGCCAGATGTTTCCCGTCGCCGTGCAGCTTCCACCCGAACACCGCGAACCCACCTCAATCTTCCGCCTGACCAGCGGCGACGTCTTCCGAATATGTCGGAGAGCACAATAAGGGGTGTCACGGCCTTCCCGATACGGCGGCCCGTTATTCCACGTGGATCGTGAACCCGTCGCCGCTGACCACCTGGCCGGTGCGGATCTTCGCCGTCTTCCTCAGCTCGACCTCGCCGTCCACCTCGACCAGGCCCTCGGCGATGAGGTGTTTGGCCATGCCGCCGGTCTCCGTGACCCCGCAGTACTTCAGCAGGTCGCACAGCGGGATGTACTCGGAGCGCAGTTCGAAATCCAGATCCACGAGCCCCAAGCCTAGATGCCGCGCATGCGCAGCACGTGCAGGGCCAGGGTCAGGTTGAGCCGCAGGTGGGGGTCGTCGGTGAAGTTGCCGAGCAGGCGCTCCAGCTTCCCGATCCGGTAGCGGAGGGTGTTGTAGTGGAAGTGCAGCCTGCGGGCGGTCTCGGCGACGTTGAGGTTGGTCTCCAGGAGCACCTGGAGGGTGCGCCGCAGGTCGGCGTTCTCGGCGTCCTCGTCCCAGGCCAGCGGGCCCAGCGTCTCGCGGACGAACGCGTGCAGCTCGCCGGTGTCGTTGACCAGCGACAGCAGCCGGTAGACGCCGAGCTGGTCGAAGTGCGCGACCGCGCCGGGCCCGTGGAGCTGCCGGCCCACCCGGGCCGCCTTCATCGCCTGCGAGTACGCCTCGGGCAGCGTCCCGGCCCCCGGGCTCGGCCGCGAGGTCCCGGTCGAGAACGTCGCGGGCGGCACGTCGGCGAACGCCGAGGCCGCGTCCTTGGCCACCCTGGCGGCGTCGAGCGAGGCGTCCACCACGGCGACGACCTCGTGCGAGAACCCGGCCACCGCGCCGCGCGGGTCGTGCCGCCGGACGGCCGCCGTCCAGCAGGACACCAGCCGGTCCTGGGCGCTGCGCTCGTCGCCGTCGGGGTCGAGCTCGGCGACCAGCACGGTCACCGGCCGCGCCAGGTCCCAGCCGAACGCCCTGGCCCTGGCGTCGACCCGCTCGGCCGTGCCGGCCCGGCCGGTGAGCACGTCGCGCAGGAAGTCGGCCCGGTACTTGCTCTCGACGGCGTTGACCGCCTCCTGCCGGGTCACGACCAGCGCGGCGACGGTGGCGGCGCGTTCGAGGATGCCGATGTCGCTGTCCCTGATCGCGCCGGCGGCGCTGTAGGCGACGATCCGGCCGTGGTGGTGCCCGCCGGCCAGCACGGGCGCCGAGGCGAACGACCTGCCGCGCCCCGGCGCGTCGGCGGCCCGCGCGGGCGCCGGGCCCTCGCGGGAGATCGACTCGCGCAGCACGACGACGTGCTCGGCGGGCCCGGCGGTGGCCAGGACGCGGCCGGAGCCGTCCACGGCGGCCACGGCCACGTCGAGGAGCTGGGCCACCTCGGCGGCCACCTCGTTCAGGCCGCCGCCGGCCAGCACGACGTGCACCAGCGCCCGGTGCGCCTCCTCGGCGCGGGCGAGGACGGCGGCCTGGCGGTTGAGTATGTCGGTGAGGACCTGGTTGAGGATGTCGTCGAAGCCGACGTCGTTGGGCAGCAGGATGAGCGGGAAGCCGAGCCGGTCGGCCTGTTCGGTCATGTCGGCGGGCAACTCGTCCACGTACCGGCCGAGTTTGATCGCCAGGGCGGCCAGGCCGCGCTCGTCGAGGTCGGCGACCAGGCGGCCGAGCGACTGCGGGGTGTTGCGCAGCGGGTAACCGGTGGTCAGCAGCAGCTCGTGCGGCTTGACCCAGGCCAGGATGTCGGGCACCTCCATGACGTTGAGCCGTTGCACGATGCGTCCGAGCCCGCTCTCCCCCGCGATCAGCCTGGCGTCGGCCAGTGTCGAGACGCCGAGCACCTCTCCGACGGAGACGCCGTGGATGATCGTTCCGGTGCTGGCCAGACGAACGGGGGGCTCCATGTGGTGATTGTGACTCCACAGGTGGTCTGTCAGGAAGAGCCAACCTTCCCGCTGACTGTTGGCAAATTTCTCCGTACGGAGGGTTCTCCCGCCGTTCTACGGTCAGGACCAAGGTCCGATGGGAGGTTCGGTGACCGTCAGTACTCATGCGCGGCGTGCCCGGGTCCGCGTGACGGGCGCGGCGAGCACGGCCGTGCGTCCCGTGCTGGAGGCCCCGCGCAGCCCGGCCCGGGTGCTCGCGGCGTTCTCCGCGGGGATATATCTGGAGGTCAGGACCGACTGCGAGCCTTCGGTGATCGCGCTCATCACCGGGGAGGCGGCCCGGCTGCCCAATTCGGTGCTGCTCGCCACGCCGCTGCCGCGGGTGACCGTCGGTGACGACGCCACCGTGGGCGACCGCGGGATCGAGCTGGGCTCGCTGAGCCTCGGCGTACGCCGCTGGTGGGACCCGGCCCCCGCGCTCGGCCCGGTCGATCCGCTGAGCCTGGCGGACGTCGTGCTCGACGGTCCAGGGCGTCCCGGGCTGGCCGGGAACGAGGCCGTCGAGCTGCTGGCGCGAAGCTGCGCGGAGGGCCGGCTGCTGGGCGCGGTGACGGCGGCCGAACGGCTCGTCGGGCTCGGCCCCGGGCTCACGCCGAGCGGCGACGACGTGCTGGCCGGGCTGCTGGTGACGCTCAGGCACCTCGGTACGGCGACCGGCGTGGACCGGGCGGTCTGGCTGGCCGGCTGGCTGGGGGCCACGGTCACCTACGACGCGCGCACCCGTACGACGCCGATCTCGGCGACGTTGCTGCACTGCGCGGCGAGGGGCGAGTCCAGCCCGGAGGTGACCGGCGTGCTGCGCGGGATCGCGGGCCGGCAGGCGCTCCAACCGGCGCTGCGGCGGCTGCACCGCCTCGGCCACACCTCGGGGGCCGACCTCACCCAGGGCATCTCGATCGGGCTGGCCTCGGTCCGGGCGTTGGGCGGGCTCCGGTGAGCGACGACCTGATCCAGCTCCGAAAAGGTACGTACCACGACTCAGTCACGCTGATGCGGATAAGTCGGGCGCTGAGCGAAATGCCGGGTGTGGAGGTGGCGATGGTGGCCATGGCCACCGAGCTCAACCTCGCCATCGTCCGCGACCTCGGGTTCACGCCGCCGCCCGCCGGGCCCGGCGACCTCCTCATCGCCCTCCGGGGCGCCGACCCCCACCGGGCCGTCGAGGAGCTGGACGCCCGCCTGACCGAACGCGCCGCCACCGCCGCCACGTCCACGGCCGCCGGGCAGCCGCCGCTGACCACCTGGTCGGCCGCCAGGACGCCGGCCGACCTGGTCCTGGTGTCCGTGCCCGGCGAGCACGCCTTCTGCGAGGCGTACGACGCCGTCGAGGCCGGGCTGCCGGTGATGATCTTCAGTGACGGCGTGCCCCCGGCCCAGGAGCGGTGGCTCAAGGAGCTGGCCGAGGAGCGCGGCGTCCTGGTCATGGGGCCCGACTGCGGGACGGCCTCGATCGCGGGCGCCGGGCTCGGCTTCGCCAACGTGCTGCGGCCCGGTCCCGTCGGCCTGGTCGCGGCCTCGGGCACCGGCGCGCAGCAGGTGTCCTGCCTGCTCGACTGGGCGGAGGCGGGCGTCAGCCACATCCTCGGCGTGGGCGGCAGGGACCTGTCGGCCGAGGTGGGCGGGCTGGCCACGATGCGCGCCCTGCGCCTGCTCGACGACGACCCGGCCACCGAGCTCGTCGTGCTGATCTCCAAGCCGCCGGACCCGGAGGTGGCGCGGGCCGTACGGGAGGTGGCCGCGGGGCTGCGCACGCCGGTGGTGGAGGCGTTCCTGCCGGAGACCGACCTCACCGAGGCGGCCGGGCGGGCGCTGCGGGCGCTGGGCCGCGGCGTGCCGGAGTGGCCGTCGTGGCCGGGCGCGCGGCGCGGCACGCCGCGGAGCGTCAGGGGCCTGTACGCGGGCGGCACGCTCTGCGCCGAGGCCGCCGCACTCGCCGGGCCCGGCGAGTTCACCGACTTCGGGGACGACGCCTACACGCGGGGCCGGGCCCATCCGATGATCGACCCGACGTTGCGCCTGGAGGCGATGTCGCGCGTCGGGCCGGACGAGGTGGTGCTCATGGACGTCGTCCTCGGCCACGCCGCCGACCCCGATCCCGCGGCCTGGCTGGCCCCGGCCGTGGCCCGTACGCCGGCCACCGTCGTGATCGCCCTGGTCGGCGCCGCCGGCGACCCCCAGGACCTGCATCGCCAGGCCGCCGCGCTGCGCGAGGCCGGGGCGGCCGTGCACGTCTCCAACGCCGAGGCCGCCCGCCACGCCAGGAGCCTGCTGTGACCCGGGCCACCGTCCGTGGGGCCGTTGTTCGTGGGGCCGCCGCCCGTGGGCCCGTCGCCCGTGGGCCCGTCGTCTTTCGGGCCGTTGTTCCTTGTTGTGCCGGGAGGGTGTCGTGAGCCTGTTGTCCGGGGTGCCGCGGGTGATCACCGTGGGCGCGGGGCTGCTCGACGAGGCGCTGGCAGCCCAGGCCGTGCCCACGACGCCGGTGGACTGGCGGCCGCCGCTGCCCGGCACCGCCGGCGCGCTGGCCGAGGTGTTGTCCGACCCGCGCAGGCCGGCCGCGAACGAGCTGGCCGTGCGCAGGCTCACCGGCGCGCGGCCGTACCTGGTGGGCCTGCGGCGGGCCGCGGAGGTGCTGCCCGCGAACACGTTCCTGCACGCGGGGCCGCCGATCGAGTGGGAGCGGGCCTCGGGCCCGATGCGCGGCGCGCTGATCGGCGCGATGTTGCTGGAGGGCCGGGCGGTCGACGAGGAGGAGGCCGCGGCCGCGCTGGCGGCGGGCGCGGTCGCCCTGCGGCCCTGCCACGAGCACGGCGCGGTGGGGCCGATGGCGGGCGTGGTGAGCCCGTCCATGTGGCTGTTGGAGGTACGCGACGAGGAGCACGGCGGCACCGCCTACTGCTCGCTCAACGAGGGCCTGGGCAAGGTGCTCAGGTACGGCGCGTACGGGCCCGAGGTGCTCGACCGGCTGCGCTGGATGGACGAGGTGCTCGGCCCGGTGCTCGCGGCGACGCTGGCCCGTACCGGACCGGTCGACCTGCGCTCGCTGATCGCGCAGGCCCTGCAGATGGGCGACGAGCTGCACAACCGCAACCGCGCGGCCACCTCGCTGCTGCTGCGCGAGCTGGCCCCGGCCGTGGTCGAGGCCGCGCCCGCGCAGGCGGCGCAGGTGTTGCGCTTCATCAACGGCAACGACCACTTCTTCCTCAACGCGGGCATGGCGGCGGGCAAGGTGAGCACGGACGCGGCCCGCGACATCCCGGGCTCGTCGCTGGTCGTGGCCATGGCCAGGAACGGCACCGACTTCGGCGTGCAGGTCTCCGGGCTCGGCGGACGCTGGTTCACCGGCCCGGCCGGGGTGCCGGACGGCCTCTACCTCGGCGCGTACGGCCCCCAGGACGCCAACCCCGACATCGGCGACTCCACGATCACCGAGACCTCTGGGCTGGGCGGCTTCGCGATGGCCGCCGCACCCGCGATCGTGCGTTTCGTGGGCGGCGAGGTGGCCGACGCGGTACGGGCCACCCGGTCGATGTACGAGATCACGCTCGCCGAGCATCCCGCCTACCAGATTCCCGGGCTCGGATTCCGCGGCACGCCGGTCGGCATCGACGTGACGCTCGTCGCGAGGACCGGGATTCTGCCGGTCGTCAACACCGGAATCGCCGGGCGTGTGGCGGGCACCGGGCAGGTCGGCGCGGGCCTGGTGGAGCCGCCCGCGCAGGCGTTCACCAGCGCCTTGATCGCTCTCGCCGCCGAGTAAGTGATCCATTTGAAAAGCCGTGTTTCAGCACGTCAGCGTGCCTGTAAAGGATCATCTGCTTCCATTACCGATTAACCGCCGATATCGTGGCCAACCTCATAATCTGCAAGTAGCGCAAAGCGCACGGGGACGCCTAAGGCGCTCTAATGTGACAGATGAGGCTGAATGGGGGCGGGAAGATGGCAGCCGACCGCTTGCTCAGCGGGCCCGGCCCGGACAAGGGCGCATCGGGGGGTGCCCCGCTGAGCCAGGGACGTCTGATCGGCAGGCGTTACCGGTTGATGTCGCCGGTCGGCAGGGGCGGCATGGGCATGGTGTGGCACGCCCACGACGTGCTGCTCGACCGGGACGTGGCGGTCAAGGAGCTGATCCTGCCGTACGGGCTGGACCAGGCCGGCACGCAGATGGCGCATCGCCGCATGCTGCGCGAGGCCAGGTCGGCCGCACGGCTGACGCATCCGGGCATCGTGACCGTCCACGACGTGGTCGAGGAGGACGGCCGCCCGTGGATCGTGATGGAGCTGGTCCGCGCCTGGTCGCTGGAGCAGGCCGTACGGCAGAGCGGCCCGCTGCCGGTGATCCAGGCCGCCGAGATCGGCATCCGCGTGCTCGACGCGCTGCGGCACGCGCACGCGGCCGGGATCCTGCACCGCGACATCAAGCCGGGCAACGTGCTGCTGACCTCGGACCGGGTGGTGCTGACCGACTTCGGCATCGCCGCCATCGAGGGCGACGTGACGATCACGCAGACCGGGCTGCTCATGGGCTCCCCCGCGTACGTGCCGCCGGAGCGGCTGTCCGGGCAGTCGATCGGGCAGGCGGCCGATCTGTGGTCGTTCGGCGCGACGCTGTACGCGGCCGTGGAGGGGCGGCCGCCGTACGAGGGGCCGGACGCCATCGCGGTGCTGGGCGCGGTCCTCACCCAGGAGCCGATCAGGCCGCAGCGGGCCGGGGCACTGCTGCCGGTGATCGAGGGCCTGCTGCGCAAGAACCCGGCCGAGCGGCTCGCCTCCGAGCAGGTCGCCGAGATGCTGGAAGCGGTGCTGCGCGCCCACGGCTCGACCCGGCCGCGCCCGCCCGAGACGCTGCCGGCCCAGACGGACCCGACGCCGGCCGGTCTGCTGCCGCCGCTCGAATCCCCGTCCGGGCCGATGCCCTCGCGCATCGTGGAGACCCCTTCGGGGCCGGTGCGCGTGCCGTACGACCCGCTGGCCGGCCCGGCGGGCGGGTACGCGATGCCGCCGTACGACGGCCTGTCGAGCCCGTCCGGCAGCCACCGGACCGACCAGCTCCCGTCCCCGGCCGGCGGCTTCGACGCGTTCGGCGGGCCCTCCGGCCCGCACCGCATGGAGCGGCCCGCCGAGGACCTCGACGACCTCAACGCGCCCTCCCCGCCCGCGCCGCAGCCGATCCTGCCGCTGACCAGCGACAGCAGGGCCGCGACCGGCTCGGCTCCCTGGCCGCTGGCCTCGGCCGACGACCTGCGCGAGCAGTCGCGCGACCTGTCGGACGACTTCAGCCACAGCCGCCTGGCCACCCTGCCCGGCTCCGCGCCGCGCGCGGGCTCGCGTACCGGCTCCACGCGTACCGGCTCCACGCGTATGGGCTCCGCCCGTACCGGCTCCCCGCGTACGGGACCCGCGCGGACCGGCACGAGCCGCCGCAGGGCCGAGCCGGGTGGCGGCCCGTGGACGCGCAACGGCAGGCCCACGCCGTTGCTGCTGGCCGGCGCGGTCGCGGGCGTGGCCCTGGTGATCGGCGCGATCGTGGTCGTCCTGTCCGGCGGCTCACCCCAGGCCGGACCCGGTACGACGCCGCCCGCCGCCACGAGCGCCGAGGTGAAGAAGGCCGGGCCGTCGCCCGTGCCCGAGGGGTACAAGGAGCACACCCCGCCCGGTTTCGCCGCCGCGGCGCCGGACGGCTGGAAGCTGGCGACCTCGGGAGACGCGGCCACGTTCACCGGCCCCAAGGACTCCGGGACGCGCATCACGGTCGAGCAGGCCAGTCCGCAGGCCGACGGGCTCGCCGAGCTGAGCAGGCGCGAGGCCGACGGCGGTGTGGAGGGCTACATCCAGGTGCAGCTCCAGGCCACGGACTACCGCGGCTGGAAGGCGGCCGACTGGGAGTACACCTACACCACCGCGAATGGCGTCCCGATGCACGCCTTGACCAGGTACGTCACGATCGACGACAGGACCGCCTTCACGATCTCGTTCGACATGCCCGAGCTGAAGTGGGACGACCAGGCCGGGACCCGCAAGACGTTCCTGGACACGTTCCGCCAGACCACCTGAACCGCCGTACTGTAACAATCAGTCCAAAACGTGCTAGCGTGCTCGCCATGGCACGACCACGGACGTTCGAGGAGGACCGCGCCGTCGAGGCCGCGATGCGGGCGTTCTGGGACGCCGGCTACGAAGGCACGTCGACACAGGACCTGTGCGCGGCCACCGGGCTCGGGCGCAGCAGCATCTACAACACCTTCGACAGCAAGCGCGACCTCTACGAGCGGGCCCTGCGCCGCTACCACGAGGAGCGCACGTCCGCGCTGATCGAGCTCATGGACTCCGACCTGCCGGCGCCGGAGAAGATCCGGACCGTGTTGTGGCAGGCGGTCGATCCGCAGGCCGACTCCCCGGCCGGATGCCTGGCGGTCAACTCCCTGGTCGAGCTGGCTCCGCACGACCCGGGGATCGCCGCCCTGCTGCGCCGCGACGGCGACCGGCGGGTGGCGGCGCTGCGGGGCGCGATCGAGCTCGGGCAGGCCCGCGGCGAGATCGGCGCGGACAAGGACGCGCAGGCGCTCGCGCACTTCGTGGTGGCCACGGTCAGCGGCATATCCGTCGCGGCCAGAGGCGGGACCGGCCGGGCGACCCTGGAGTCCATCGCAAAAACGGCAATGACCGCCTTCTGACCCCCGCACTCCCTGCCCTCACGACCCACTCCTCGGCCTCCCACCCTCCTTGACCTCTCGCCCCCCGAGGCCCGACCTCCCGCCCTGCCGCCCTACTGCCTCCCGAGGCTGCCTCCCGAGGCTTGACCTCACCCTCGTCCCGTCCTTTTTTGTGCCGTAATTCTGTACTAAGCGTTCCAAAACTAAGGAGTTCCTCATGCCATTGGCGGTTTTCATCCTGGGGTTGGCGATCTTCGCCCAGGGCACCTCGGAGTTGATGCTGGCCGGACTGCTGCCGGAGATGGCCGCCGACCTCGGCGTGTCGGTCCCCGACGCGGGGCTGCTGATCTCGGCGTTCGCCATCGGGATGCTGGTGGGGGCGCCCGTGCTGGCCGTGGTCACGTTGCGATGGCCGCGCCGTACGGCGTTGCTGACGTTCATGCTGGTCTTCGCGCTGACGCACGTGGCAGGGGCCCTGACGTCGAGCTACGGCCTGCTGTTCGCCACCCGCGTGGCGGGCGCGGTCGTCTACGCCGGGTTCTGGGCGGTCGCGGCCTCCACGGCGATCGGCCTGGTGCCGCCGAACGCCAGGGGCAGGGCCATGAGCATCCTGGTGGGCGGGCTGACCGTGGCCACCCTCCTCGGCTTGTCCCTGGGCACGGTCATCGGCCAGCACCTCGGCTGGCGCGCCGCGTTCTGGGCCGTGGCCGCGCTGTCGACGCTGGCGGCCGTGGGCGTGCTGGCCACGATCCCCGGCGGCCGGCCGGAGCGGGAGAACGCGCCGCGCATCACCGACGAGCTGCGCTCGCTGCTGAACCCGCGCCTGTGGCTCGCCCTCGCCACCACCTCGCTGGCGACCGGCGCGCTGCTGGTCTCCTTCAGCTACCTGAGCGCGATGCTGGTGGAGACCACGGGCATGGAGGCGGCCTGGGTGCCCGCGATCCTGGCCCTGTACGGCGTCGGCGCGACGATCGGCATCACCATCGGCGGCCGCACCGCCGACACCCGCCCGTTCCCGACCCTGTACGCGGGGATCGCCGGCCTGGTCGTGACCTCGGCGCTGCTGGCCCTGGCCGCGCCGGTCGCGCTGCTGGCCGTCCCGCTGATCGTGCTGCTCGGGGCGTTCGGCTTCTTCACCAACCCGACGCTGAACACCCGCGCGTTCGCCCTGGCCAAGGACGCCCCCACGATGGCCGCCGCGATGAGCGTCTCCGCCTTCAACGTCGGCATCACCGTCGGCCCGTGGCTCGGCGGGCTGGCCATCGCGGCGGGCGCCGGTTACCCGTCCGTCGGCTGGATCGGGGCCGTGCTCGGCGTCGCGGCCCTGGGGACGGTGGCCCTGTCCGCCCGTACGCGCCGGGAGCCGGTCGCCGCGGCCCACCGGGCCGAGGCCGTCCCGAGGGCGTGAGATACGGTCCTGGCCATGGAACTGGCGAGCATCCACTTCTATCCCGTCAAGTCCACCGCCGGGCACGACGTCCACGAGGCCGAGGTGCAGCCCTGGGGGCTGGCCGGTGACCGGCGCTACCTGGTGACCGACGGCGAGGGCGGCCTGCTGACCGCCCGTGAGCACCCCATGCTGCTGGCCTGCGTGGCGGTGCTCGACGGCGACGCCCTCACCCTGACCGGCCCGCACGCGCCGCCGCTGCGGGTCACCCCCACCGCCACCATGAGCACCGTCGCCGTCTGGCGTACACCGGTCGAGCTCACCGACTGCGGAGACGACGCGGCGCGCTGGTTGTCGGAGCTGATCGGCCGCCCGGCCAGGCTGGCCTGGCTCGACGACCCGACCCGCCGTCCGGTCAACCCCGAGTACGCCCTTCCCGGCGACCGCGTGAGCCTGGCCGACGGCTATCCCCTGCTGCTGACCACGACCGCGTCCCTGTCCCGGCTCGACGAGTGGATCGCCGAGACGGCGGCCGAGCGCGGCGAGGAGGCGCCCGCGCCCCTGCCCATGCATCGTTTCCGGCCGAGCGTGGTGATCGGGGGCGTGGAACGTCCCTTCGCCGAGGACGAGTGGAAGCGGCTGCGCATCGGCGAGGTCGCCTTCCGGGTGGCCAAGGGCTGCGACCGCTGCGTGCTGACCACGATCGACACCGCGACGTACAGCAAGGGCAAGGAGCCCATCAGGACGCTGTCCCGGCACCGCAAGCGCGACGGCAAGGTCTGGTTCGGCATCAACCTGATCCCGGACGGCACCGGCACGATCACCGTGGGGGATTCCGTCACCATCCTCTGAAAAACGCACCTTTCCTAATAGAAATGGATGCCTGTCCTCTTTGGGGGGATGTCGGGGGCTATGCGAGACTTCACAGGTGACCAGCACCCCCACGAAACCCCCCATCTCCCTGCCTGATCGCGCCAGCGTTCAACGCCGGACCCTGGCCGTCCTGTCCGCCGCGCAGATCGTGGGCGGCGTGGGAGTGGCCGTCGGGCTGGCACTCAGCTCGGTGGTCGTCGATGAGTTGTCCGGTTCGACGGTGATCAGCGGCTTCGCCGGGACCGCCACCGTGCTCGGCGCGGCGCTGCTGGCACTGCCGACGGCGCGGCTGTCCAGCCTCGGGGGCCGCCGGGCGGGCCTGTCGCTGGCGTACGTGGCGGCGCTGGCGGGCTGCGCGATCTCGGTCGCCGCGATCAGCCTGGGGAACTGGCCGCTGCTGCTGGCCGGTCTCGTACTGGTCGGCGGCGGCAGCGCGGGCAGCCTGGCCGCCCGGTACTCCGCGACCGACCTGTCGCCGCAGGGCCACTCGGCCCGGCACCTGTCGCTGGTCGTGTGGGCCTCGACCGTCGGCTCGGTCGCCGGGCCGAACCTGGCCGAGCCCGCCGACCGGATGGGGATCCAGGCGGGGCTGGCGGCCAAGGCCGGGCCGTTCGCGTTCGCGGCGCTGGCCTTCGCCGTGGCGCTGGCCGTGATCATCGGCGGCCTGCGTCCCGACCCGCTCAAGCTGGCCCGCGAGCTGGACGGCGCCCCGGAGCCCGGCCCGGGCCGCCACCGTACGATCAGGACGGGCCTGCGCACGCTGCGCGAGACCCCCATGGCCCGCCGCGCGCTGGTCATGATCGCGGTCGCCCACACCGCGATGGTCTCGATCATGTCGATGACCCCCGTGAAGCTCCACCACGACGGCTCGAACCTGAACGTCATCGGCCTGGTGATCAGCCTGCACATCGCCGGGATGTACATGTTCTCGCCGGTCGTGGGCTGGCTGGCCGACCGGGCGGGCAAGGTGCCGGTCCTGCTGCTCGGCTCGGGGCTGCTGCTCGGCGCGGCCGTCCTGGCGGCCACGGCGGGGCACCGGGTCTGGCAGGTGACGGCGGCCCTGATCGTGCTCGGCCTCGGCTGGTCGTGCGGGCTGGTGGCCGGGTCGGCGCTGGTCACCGAGTCGGTGCCGATCGACGGCCGTCCCGCCGTACAGGGCCTGTCCGACCTGCTCATGAACGTCTGCGGCGCCACCGGGACGATCATCGCGGGCGCCATCGTGGGCATGGTGTCCTACGGCGCGCTCGGCCTGGTCGTCGGCGTCATGGTCACGGCCACCGGCCTCTGGCTGGCCTCGGCCTGGTACCGCGACCGCCCCTGACCCGGCCGGTCGGCCGCTTCGCGTCGGCGTGGCGGCTGACCCGGGCGTCGATCACTTCGCGTCGGCGTAGCAGCCGACCGCGACGGCCTCCATCGGGAAGCGCACCGGGGTCGAGCCGAACAGCAGCCTGCTCGCCTCGGCCGCCGCCGTCGTCACCGCCCCGATGACCTGCTCCGCCTGGTCCAGCGGGCAGTGCACCATGACCTCGTCGTGCTGGAAGAACACCAGCCGGGCGGGCTCGGGCAACAGCCCGCGCAGCACCGCCAGCAGCGCCAGCGCCCATTCGGCCGCCGTGCCCTGCACCACGAAGTTCCTGGTGAAGCGGCCCCGGTCGCGGGCCGCGCGCCCACCCTCGGGCCCGGACACGAGCTCCTTCCACCGCCCGGACGGCGGCGGGCTGGTACGCCCGAGCCAGGACCGCACCAGCCGCCCCTCCTCCCCCGCCTTGGCCGCGTCCTCCACGAACTGGTACGCCTGGGGGAAGCGCTGCCGCATCACGGCCAGCAGCTTGGAGGCGTCGCCGCTGGTGCCGCCGTACATGGCGGACAGCATCGCGATCTTGGCGTTCTCGCGCTCGCCCCCGAACGACTGGGCCAGCGCCGAGTAGAGGTCGATCTCCCCCGCGGCCCTGGCCAGCCCCCGGTCACCGGCCATCGCGGCCAGCACCCTCGGCTCCAGCTGGGCGGCGTCGGCGACCACCAGCGTCCATCCCTCGTCGGCCACCACGACCCGGCGCATCACCTTGGGGATCTGCAGCGCCCCGCCGCCGCTGGTCGCCCACCGCCCGGACACCACGCCGCCGACCACGTACTCGGGGCGGAAGCGCCCGCCGCGCACCCACTGGTCGGCCCACACCCAGCCGTGGAAGGAGTACAGCCGGGCCAGCTCCTTGTAAGCCAGCAGCGGCGCGACGGCGGGATGGTCGACCTTCTTCAGCTCCCACGAGCGGGTCGACTTCAGCGCCACCCCCGCCCCCTTGAACGCCTTGACGAGCTGCTGCACCGAGTCGGGGTTGACCTGGTGGCCGAAAGCCGCCGTCACCTCGTCGGCCAGCGCCTGCAGCTTGGCCGGGCGCATGCCGTGCACCGGCCTTGGACCGAGCAGGTCGGTCAGCAGCGCGTCGTGCACGTCCCGGCTCCAGGGCATGCCGTCGTACGACATCTCGGCCGCGACCAGCGCGCCCGCGGACTCGGCGGCGACCAGCAGCCGGAAGCGGCCGGGCTCGGGCAGCGCCTCGATCCGGCGGAGCTGGTCGGCCAGTACCTCGGCCACCGCCTCCGCCCCCAGCGGCTCGGGCGCGAACAGCGTGCCGGTCACGTTCGGCTGGTCGTCGGGCACGGGCAGCCCGTGCAGCCGGGCGTGCGCGGCCCGCGCCGAGCGCGGCTCACCGTAACGGCCCTCGTGGGCGAGCAGCAGCCCCTCGGTGAGCGCGAGGTCGTGGCAGCGCGCGACCCGTACGCCCTGCTCCAGCAGCGGCGGGTACGTCTCGCGCGTGTCGGCCCAGACCCACCGCGGCCCGCCACCGGCCTCCAGCTCCCGCACCGCGGACGCCGGATCGGCCGCGTGCCGGGCCGATCCTCCGATGGGGAGCACCGTCTCCCCCGTTACCACGACATACACGCACATAAGGGTGCCAAATACCTACGACAAATCGATGTGCACCTCGTCCTCCAGCGGCGGCCTGAGCTCCTGCTCCAGGCATCCGGTGGCGGCGAAACAGCGCAGGGTCAGCCGGTCGGGCGTGACCGACACGTGCAGGAACTGCTTGAAGAACGGCGGGGAGTCCCAGTCCGACAACTCCGACAGGAAGCGGTGGAACACCTTGTCCACCGGCAACCTGAACGGCCACGGCCAGGCCCCGAGCAGCCGCGCGGCCCACCGCATCCGCCGGGTCATCGTGACCGCGCCCTCGATCGGCCGGACGGGCCGGTTGCCGATGTGCTGGGACATGACGCACAACGCCTCGTCGGGGGTGAGCCGGAGCCACTTCATCCGCAGCCGCCGGGCGTAGAGCTGGCTGTAGAAGGACAGCGAGTCGCCGCGCAGCGGGTAGCACCTGAAGTCGTCCTCGGCGACGCCTGCGACGTCCACCCGGTCGATGATGTGGGTGGCGTGCATGAACGCGCCGCCGCCGCCCGTCACGATGTACTGGATCACCCGGTCGCCCACCTTGACCGGATATCGCTGGTAGTTGTGCACGTCTCCGCCGATGGCCGCGACGTACCGGTGGGCCGGGTCGCGCACGATGTCATCGATCGTGCCGCCTTCCTCCAGCAGTGACGGCTTGTGGACGTTGCCGGTGTAGATGGGCTTCCCGGTCACCAGGATCTTCGGCCGCGGGTCGAGCGAGACGCGGCGCAGCCATGCCGTCTGCCTCTTGTCGAGCACGTTCTTGATGCCGGTGTCCACGCCCACGATCAGCAGTCTGTCGCTCTCGATCGCCCAGTACGACGCCGGCTGCGCGGCCTGCTGGGCCGGCCGCCCCCGCAGCTCGCGCGCCTCGGCCAGCCGGGCCTCGTCGATCGTCTCCGGCTTGCGCCACAGCAGGCCGCGCAGCCCGCGGTCCGGCTTCGGCTTGAGCGGCGGGGCGTCGCAGAACACCCGCATGAACCCGCCGAGCCCGTCGTACCAGTCGTGGTTGCCGGGGATCGCGTAGATCGGCGCCTCGTAGTCCTTGTACGGCCGGAAGAACTTGTCCCCGTACTCGTTGCCCGATCCCGTCGGGTAGATCACGTCGCTGGCGATGACGGCGAACGACGTGTCCTGTCCCGTTTTCAGCATTCCGGGGACGACGGCGTATTGGGAGGCGTCGCCCTCGCCGGTGTCGCCGAGAATCAGGAAATTGAAATTTCCCCCGACGCCGGGCTTGATGCGAAATTCCGGATCTATCCCGCGGGCTTCCTGAGCCGCGATCCACCGTTCCCGCACCTCCCCGGAAGGGTCACCGAACAGACCGGCGAGGATCTCGTTCCGCGACAACCAAAGGGTGCGTAAATTCAGCCAGGTAAATCCACCTTTGTCCGGCCTGAGCTGGGCAAACGCCCCCGGTTGCGCACAGGACCACCCGGCCCCCGCCTCCGACACCCGTGACGAATGCTGCTTCCCGCGCTCGGCCGCGACTTCCACCATGAACACATCTTTACCGGCATCCTCCATTCGCGCATACTGAACGCTCCGTACTGCGGGGGACACAGATGGTGCGGCATGGTGTAACCTCACGTCCCCAAGCAAGCCCTTGGGATCGCGGAGGTGGGCTCCTTTGAACCGGAACGGCCCGGACGACGCGACCCAGAAGGGCAGCGTCGACGCGGCGGCCGTGCAGGCCATGCTGGCCTACGCGCTGCGCCGTCCCCGGTGGGGCGGCGTCGAACGGGCCCGCGAGGCCATCGCCCAGAGCCGGGCGCTGGCCGCCCGCGACCCGGAGGAGTACACCGGCCTGCTGGCCCACTCCCTGCGCACCACGGCCGGGATGCTGCTCGACCGCTCACGCGCCACCGAGGCGCTGCCCATGGCCCAGGAGGCCGTGGCGCTCAGCCGCGGGCTCGGCGGCGGCCACCTGGCGGTCTCCCTGTACCGCCTGGCCGAGGCGTACGAGGCGCTCCACCACTACAGCGACGCCGCCGAGGCGCTGGCCGAGGCCGATCAGATCCCGCCCGGCGACTGAGGGACGAGCACCCCCGGGTTGAGGATCCCGGCCGGGTCGAGCCGGTTCTTGACCGCCTGGAGCACGCCCACCCCCAGCGGGCCCAGCTCGGCGGCGTAGGCGTCCCGGTGGTCACGGCCCACGCCGTGGTGGTGCGAGATCGTGCCGCCGGCCTCGACGATGGCCGCGTTCACCGCCTCCTTGGCCCGCTCCCACTGCGCGACGGGGTCGCCCTCCTGCGGGGTCACGACGGTGAAGTACAGCGAGGCGCCGGTCTCGTACACGTGGGAGACGTGGCACATGACCAGCGGGGAGCCGAGCGCGCCGAGCAGGGCCAGCCGGACCGCGTCGTATAGGCGCGGCAGGTTGGACCAGAAACCGGCGGTCTCCAGCGTCTCCACGGTGGCCCCCGCGCCCAGCAGCGAGTCACGCAGGTACGGCGCCGAGAAGCGGCCGTGCTCCCACGCCTGGCCGGGCCCGGGCCCCAGCGGCTCGCCGCCGTGCCGGGACAGGACCGCAGCGGCCGCGGCGTGGCGGTGGCCGATCCAGTCGCCCTCGACGCCGAGGATCACCAGGCAGCCGGAGTCGCCGCCGCCGATCGCGTCCGGCCGGGCCAGGCCGATCATGGTCTCGGTCTCGTCGGAGAGCCGCAGCACGGTGGGAAGCGGACCTTCCTGGGCGAGCGCCCGCACGGCGGCCGTCCCCGCTCGGAACGACTCGAACCGCCAGCCCTCGTAGCGGCGTTCGGCCGGCTGCCTGCGCACCCGCAGCCGCAGCGAGGTGATCACGCCGAACGCGCCCTCCGAGCCGAGGACGAGCTGACGCAGGTCGGGCCCGGCCGCGGACTTGGGCGCGCGGCCCAGTTCCAGCGTGCCGGAGGGGGTGGCGAGGGTGAGGCCGACGACCATGTCGTCGAAGCGGCCGTACCCGGCCGAGGCCTGGCCGCTGGAGCGGGCCGCGGCGAAGCCGCCGAGCGTGGCGTACTCGAAGGACTGGGGGAAGTGGCCGAGCGTGAGGCCGTGCGCGGCGAGCAGCCGCTCGGCCTCGGGGGCGCGCACGCCCGGCTCGAAGTCGGCCACCATCGACTCGGCGTCGACCGAGCGCAGCCGGTCGAGCCTGCCCAGGTCGAGCGCGATCACGCCGGTGAAGCCGGCCCGCGCGGCCACGAGCCCGCCGACGACGGAGGTGCCGCCGCCGAACGGCACGACCGCGACCCGCTCGGCCGCGCACACCCGCAGCAGCTCGGCGACCTCGTCGTGGGAGCCGGGCAGCACCACCGCGTCGGGGGCGTCGGAGCCGTCCCCGGCGCGCATCCGCAGCAGGTCGGGCGTGGACTTGCCGCGCGTGTGCCGCAGCCTGGCCTCGTGCGAGGTCAGCACGTGCTCGGGGCCGGTGGCGGCCACGAGGGCGGCGAGCACCCGCTCGGGCAGCGCGACCGGCGGCAGCCGCACCTCGTCCATGGCGGCGGCCGGGGTGTCGGGCGCGCGCACGCCGAGAAGGTCGTGCAGCAGCGTACGGATCTGTTCGGGCAGCTCGCGGGCCTTGGCGGGGTCGCCCCAGCCACACCACAGCATGGGTTCACCGGTCACGCATACACTGTGACACATGACGTCGAATCGTCACAATGAGGGTGTGCTGGACGCCGCACGCGCCTGCGTGCTGGCCTACGGCGTGCGCAGGACGACGCTCACGGACGTCGCCCGGCGGGCCGGCGTGTCGCGGATGACGATCTACCGCCGCTGGCCGGACGTGCGCTCGCTGGTCGCCGACCTGATGACGCGGGAGTGGGTCGAGGTCGTGTCGGGACTCGACCTGTCCGACCCGGTACGCGCGATCGTGGCCGGGGTGCGCGGGCTGCGGGCGCATCCGCTGTGGCGGAAGATCGTGGAGGCGGATCCGGAGTTGCTGCTGCCGTATCTGCTGGACCGGCGGGGCGCGAGCCACGAGGCGGTGCTCGCCCTGCTGGAGCCGGCCGTCGGCGGGCCCGCCAGGGCGCGGGCCGTGTTGCTGGTCGCCCAGTCGTTCCTGCTGTCGGCCCCCACGATGCTCGACCCCGTGACGCTCGACGATCTGGACGCCGAACTCGCCGCGCTGCTGGAGGCCTACCTTGGATAGCTCGCTGAACGCCCGCAGAAGGTCGTACGAACTCGGGGTGGTGGCCGCGGAGCGGCTGGACGTGCTGGTGGTCGGGCTCGGGGCGACGGGAGCCGGCTCGGCCCTGGACGCCGCGTCCCGGGGGCTGAGCGTAGCGGCGATCGACGCGCACGACCTGGCTTTCGGCACGTCGAGGTGGAGCTCCAAGATGGTCCACGGCGGGCTGCGCTACCTGGCCAAGGGCCAGGTGGACGTGGCCTACGAGAGCGCGGTCGAGCGCGGCATCCTGCTGCGGAAGACGGCTCCGCACCTGGTCAAGGCCCATCCGTACCTGCTGCCGCTGACGCCCGCCGTCTCCCGGCGGCAGGCCGCGCTGGTGATGTCCGGCTACCGGCTCGGCGACGGGCTGCGGACCGCCGCGCGCACCCCGCGCCGCCTGCTGCCCGGCCCCACGCGGCTCGGCGCGGCGCGCGCCCACACGCTCGCGCCGGTGCTGGAGCGGGAGGGCCTGCGCGGCGGGCTGCTGTCGTGGGACGGCCGGCTGCTCGACGACGCCCGCCTGGTCGTGGCCCTGGCCAGGACCGCCGCCGGGCACGGCGCCCGCGTCCTGACCCGCTGCCGGGCCCTGCGGCTCACCGGCGAGGGCGCCGAGGTGCGCGACGAGCTGACCGGCGAGGAGTTCACGATCCGCGCGAGGGTGGTGATCAACGCGACGGGGGTGTGGGCCGGCGGGCTCGACCCGGCGGTACGGCTGCGCCCGTCCCGGGGCAGCCATCTCGTGCTCGCCGCCGGGACGCTGCCGGGGCTGATCGCCGGCATGCACGTGCCCATTCCCGGAGAGACCAACCGGTTCGCGCTCGTACTCCCCCAGCACGACGGCCGCGTCTACGTCGGGCTGACCGACGAACCGGTGGACGGGCCGGTGCCCGACGTTCCCGAGGTCCCCGCGGAGGACGTCAGAACGCTCCTGGAGGTGCTGAACGGCATTCTGGAGACTCAGGTGACCCCTGAGGCGGTTGCGGGCGCGTACGCGGGCCTGAGGCCGCTTCTGGCCGCCGACGGCCGTACGGCGGACCTCTCGCGCCGGCACACGGTCGTGTCGGACGGCGACGCGATCACGGTCGTCGGGGGCAAGCTGACGACGTACCGGCGGATGGCCGAGGACGCCGTGGACCGGACGATCACGGTCGGAGGGCTCGACGCGGGATCGAGCCGGACGAACAGGATCCCGCTCGTGGGGGCCGGTCCGCAGCCGGGCGGGTTGCCCGCACGCGTGGCCGAGCGGTACGGCAGCGAGGCTGCGGAGGCGTACGAGCTGGTCAAGGCGCATCCGGAGGAGGTCGGACTGGGCCTGACCAAGGGCGACCTGCTCTGGTCGGTCCGGCACGAAGGCGCGCTCGACGAGGCCGACCTGCTGGACCGCCGGACCAGGATCGGCCTGGTCGCCGCCGACCGCGACCACGCCCTGCCGGCGACACGCGACGTGCTGGCCGAGGGGTGACCCCGGCCCCAAACCCACCAATGCGTTAGGTTAGTCTTACCTAATTCGTTGGAGAGGGGGAGGCGTTGGCGAGGGGTTGCGAACATCCGGCGGGCTGCCACACCGGCCGGCTGCCGACCCTGGCCAGCGCCACCGTGGGAGCCCGCCTCTGGCTGCTCATCGAGTACGCCGGCCCCTGGCCCTCCCACCTGGAAAGCTTTCAACTTCCTGAAGAAATCTCCGAACTCGTGCGCAGAGCGCTCGAACGCGGTATCAGACCCCAGCTCATCAGGCGGCCGGGCAAGCGGACCCGCCCGCAGGAGCAGGGCATCCCTGTGCTACTGGCCTACGCCGCGGGCGAGCGCCCCTGGCTGGCCAGGGGTGTCGTCGCAGGTCCGGACGATCTTGACCTGGACGCGTTCGTGGCCGGAGCGCTCCCGGAGTCCTGCATACTTGATGACGAGCCGGTATTTCTGGTCTGCACGCACGCCAAGCGCAATGCGTGTTGCGCCCGCATTGGACTACCCCTCGCTCGTTCGCTGGCGGAATCTTTGCCGGGCAGAGTGTGGGAAACGTCACACGTAGGCGGCGATCGCTACGCCGCCAACCTCGTGTGCTTGCCACACGGAATTTTCTACGGCAGCATGTCTCAGGCTGCTGCACTGGCAGCGGCTAACGCGTACCGGTCGGGCGAGGTCATCCTCGACCGTCTCCGGGGGCGCGCAGGCATCCCTGAGCCATTGCAAGCCGTCGAGCATTTTGCCCGAGCCCATACGGGAGAGTGCTCCGTCGGCGCAGTGGCCGTGGAATCCTCCAGGTCGGACGGCGACGTCACCGAAGCAGTCGTGCGCTGCGGAGACGTCCGGTTCCAGGTTGTGGTTGAGCCATCGGCGTTCACAGCGCCGTGTGGTACGGCTTGCGCCGAGACGATCACCACCTACCGGCTGGTTTCGCTGGACAGGCTCACGCCTGTGCGGTACGCCACGCCCGCCCTCGCCTGAACAGGGAACATCACGGCCCGTCCTTGCGTTGGAACAGTGACGCCAAAAGCGTCCAATGCGGCTCAATTACCGAAATACCTCTCACGAAGGTGGTTTTCTCATGTCTCAGGTACGTCGGCAGCTCGCCCGCCCGCGCCCCAGCTGGGGTTGGCAGGATGATGCCGCGTGCCGGGGTGAGGATCTCGTGCTCTTCTTCGGCCCCGACGGAGAGCGGCAGCCCGAGCGTGACGTACGTGAGCGGAAGGCCAAGGCGATCTGCGCCGGGTGCCCTGTCCGCAACGAGTGCCTAGACTACGCGCTGTCCCGGCCGGAGAAGTACGGCACGTGGGGCGGTCTCAACGAGGACGAGCGCGCCAGCGAGCGTCGCCGTCGCATGCGCCGCGCCGCCAGCGCCGGCATCTCCGCCGCCTGAAACACCTCGGCAGCATCAACGATCATCGCGTGATCACTCAGTTGTCCCGATGAACCGGAGCCTGGCCTTCCATGCCCAGGCTCTGGCGAACCCGGTCGGGGCAACTGCCTGATCAGGCCCGAGATCGTCATCCCGGACAAAAGCATCGCGCCGGCCACCCCCGCCCACTCCGGGCAGGGGTGGCCGCCCGCGTTTCCCGGCCGCACTCCACGCAGGGGTGGGCACCGGGTTTCTCAGCCGTACTCCGTTTCTCCGGATGTGCGGGGAATCGTCCGTGAATGGTGGGGTCCGTCCTGAAAGGTCGCCCGCTGTTCGGAATGCCGTCATGTGGCCCCTCTAGCGTGCCCGCCATGAGACGCATCACCACCCTGACGTGCACGGCGGCCCTGGCGCTCACCCTCGCCGCCCCCGCCACGGCCGACTCACTCCGGCCCGAGGACAAGGGCCAGGCCGGCTTCGGCCGCGCCACGCTGACCGGCTTCGCCGCGCTGCCCGCGCAGACCTACGTCCCCGGCAGCGAGCCGTCGGGCTCGCTCCTCGGCACCGCGCCGGTCAACGGCGTCACCCCGCCCTTCCCCGGCCAGCCCGTCCAGGGCTTCAGCGGCATCGCCCGCCGCCACGACGGCACCTTCGACGTGCTCTCCGACAACGGCTTCGGCAACAAGGCCAACAGCGCCGACTTCCTCCTGCGCGTGCACCACGTCAAGCCGGACTTCGCCGCCAAGTCGGTCGAGGTGCTCGGCGGCGTCAACCTGACCGACCCGCGCGGGCTCGTCCCGTTCGCCCTGACCCGCCCGGACCGTACGCTGACCGGCGCCGACTTCGACGTCGAGTCGATCGTGCGCGCGACGGACGGCACGTACTGGATCGGCGACGAGTTCGGCCCCTTCCTGCTGCACTTCGACCGCAAGGGCCGGCTGCTCGAAGCCCCGATCGAGCTGCCCGGCGTCAAGGCCCCCGAGAACCCCTACCTGAACGGCGGCCGGCCCAACCTGGGCAGCAGCAAGGGCTTCGAGGGCATGGCCAGGTCCGTGGACGGCCGCAGGCTCTACCCGCTGCTCGAAGGCACGGTGGACGGCGACCCGGCGGGCACTCTGCGGATGAACGAGTTCGACCTGCGCAAGCGCGCATACACCGGGCGCACGTGGACGTACCGGCTGGAGGACCCCTCCCACTCCATCGGCGACGCCATCGCCGTGGACGCGAACCGCTTCCTGATCATCGAGCGGGACAACCTCCAGGGCGACGCGGCCAAGGTCAAGCGCATCTACCTGGCCGACACCCGCGACAGGGACCACGACGGCGCGCTGGACAAGACCCAGGTGGCGGACCTGCTCGACCTGGCCGACCCGCGCGGTCTCGGCGGCGCTCCGGGCACGTTCAGGTTCCCGTTCCAGACCATCGAGGACGTGGTCGTCCTCGACGACCGCACCCTGGCCGTGCTGGACGACAACAACTTCCCCTTCTCCAACGGCCGCACGCCGGGCCGTCCGGACGACAACGAGTTCATCACCGTCCGCCTGTCGCGCGGCCTTCAGGCCGATTCGCGAATTTATCGGTAGAAGCATGTAGAGAAGCGTGGGCCAGCTCCGACCTCCCGGTGACAAGAGCCCGTAGAAGGAGTTCGACATGCAGCCCACGCTTCAGACCGTCACCTCGGCCGACGGCACCCGCATCGCGTTCGAGAGCAGCGGCGACGGCCACCCGGTGATCCTCCTGGGCGGCGCGTTCAACGACCGCACCACGGTCGCCCCCCTCGCCGCCGCCCTCGCGCCCGCCTTCCGCGCGATCACCTACGACCGCCGGGGCCGGGGCGGCAGCGGCGACGCGCCCGCCTACGCCGTGGAGCGCGAGGTCGAGGACCTGGCGGCGCTGATCGAGCAGGCCGGCGGCTCGGCGAGCGTCTTCGGCCACTCCTCCGGCGCGATCCTCGCGCTCGAAGCCGCCGCGCGGGGGCTGCCGATCGCCCGCCTGGCCGTCTACGAGCCGCCGTACGTCGTGAGCGACGCCCGTTCCCGCCCCGGGGACGACTTCGCCGGTCGCCTGCGCGCCCTGGTCGAGCAGGACCGGCGCGACGACGCCGTGGCGATGTTCCTGACCGAGGGCGTCGACGTGCCGGAGCAGGTGGTGGCGGGGATGCGATCCGAGCCTGTGTGGAACTGGTTCACCGGCCTGGCGCACACGCTCCCCTACGACGCCGCCGTGTCGGGTCCGGGGCAGTCGCTGCCGGCCGGACGGCTGGCCGGCATCACCGTGCCCACTCTGGCGATCGGCGGCGACCGGTCCCCGGCGTGGATGCTCGACGCCGTACGGGCGGTCGCGGAGGCCGTGCCGGGCGCCCGGCACCTGGTCCTCCCCGGACAGGACCACGGCGTGCTGGGCGAGCCCGAGGCGCTGCGCCCGGCGCTGGAGGATTTCCTGGCCTGAGCGGGATCATCCGCTTTCGTGGCTCTTGGCGAGGGCGTCCCGCATCTCCGCCGCCGCCTCCGGGCTCAGCACGGGGTGGGAGTAGAGGTCGAGCAGGGTGAGCGCGAGCAGGTGAGCGCCCTCGGGGCTGAACACGTCCACACCGAGGCCGCGGGAGACGTGCTTGTGCAGCACGCCGACCGACAGCGACATGGCCGTGGACACGGTCGCGCGCGCCTTGCGCCCGGCGAACGGCTCGTCCGCGCGGGTCTCGTCGAGCTCTTCGAGCCACTGCTCGCTCAGCTCGGCGATGCCGTCGAACAGCGGGGCCGCCCAGCCCTCGGCCAGCGCCCGCGCCACGTACAGCCGGTACGGGCCCAGCGCGCCGAGGGCGGCGGCCACGGGGTTGTGCCCGGCGGGAAGGCCGCCGTCGCGGAGGTCGCCGGCGATCCGCCGGACGATCCTGATCAGGTGCTCGTCGCACGCCTCGCGCAGCGCCTGCTTGGAGCCGTAGTGGTGGCGCAGCAGCCCGGAGGACACGCCCGCGGCCTCGGCGATGGCCCGGATCGTGGCCCCCTCGAACCCGTGCTCGCCGAAGTGCAGCAGCGCCGCCTCCCTGATGCGGGCGCGCGCGGTGAGGTCTTCGGGCTCGGTCATGCGGTACGGCTCCCGTGGCGGACGTGCGGATCGTGACGACCCTACACGGGTGTGCAGGAAGCGGACGGGCGATAGGGTGCCCCTCATGCCGGAACCAGCCCATGTGACCGCCGACGACCTCGACGAGGCCGTCGCCCTGGCCGTCGACACGCTGCGGGGCGCGCCGCCGCAGGCGTGGGAGCAGAGGGCGGGCTCGCTGGAGTGGACCTGCTGGGAGACCGTCGAGCACCTCGCCGACGACCTGTTCTCCTACGCCGCCCAGCTCGGGCTCAGGGTGCCGCCGCTGGACACGTACGTGCCCTTCGCGCTGGAGCGGCGCCGGCCCGGCGGCCCGAACAACTCGATCCACGCCGACCGCGCGGCCGGCCCCGGCGGGCTGCTGCAGGTGCTCCAGGCCAGCGGCGCGCTGCTGTCGTCCGTGGTGCGCACCGCGCCGCCGCGGGCGCGCGGACATCACATCTTCGGCATGGGGGACGCGACGGCGTTCGCGGCCATGGGCCTGGTGGAGACGCTCGTGCACATGCACGACCTGGCCGAGGGGCTGGGCCTGCCCTGGGAACCGCCCGCGGAGGTGTGCGCGCGGGTGCTGGCCCGGCTGTTCCCCGACGCGCCCGTGGACACCGCCCCCTGGTCCACGCTGCTGTGGGCCACCGGCCGCGGTGAGCTTCCCGGACGGCCGCGCCTGACCCGGTGGCGCTGGTACAACGAACCCCGCTGATCAGACGATCAGGTCGTCGAACTCCCCGTCCTTGGCCCCCAGGACGAACGCGGTGATCTCGGCCTGCGTGTAGACCAGCGCGGGGCCGTCGGGGAACCGGGAGTTGCGCATGGCGATCTCACCCGTGGGCAGGTCCGCGACCTCGACGCAGTTGCCGTTGGGGTTGCTCCGCCTGCTCTTGCGCCAGACGACGGGGAGGCGACCGGCGGGGGTTCCGTTCCGGAACTCATGCATGGGGGCAGCTCCTAGCGATCTTACGGATGCACGTGCATCCGCGTTTGCGCTGACCATACGGCAGCACGACGAACTCCATATACCGGATGACCAAAAATCCGACTATGGAGTGGATCACAGGAGTTTTAGCAGCTCATCCGGAAAGGAGCTGTTCCAGAAAGTGCCGCGTCTGCTTGGGCTCGAGGGCCTGAATGCTGAGCCGGTCCATGACCTCCATGTAGTGGTCGGAATCGACCGGCTTGTCCAGATAGAGGGCGCTGGTGAGCTGTTCCATGTAGACCACGTCGGGCAGGTCGCGCTCGGGGAAGCGCAGGATGCTGAACGCGCCGCCGGCCGCCGCGTGGCCGCCGCTCTCGAACGGCACCACCTGGACGGTGACGTTGGGCCTCTCCGTGGCGTCGAGCAGGTGGCGGACCTGCTCGCGCATGACCTCGGCCCCGCCGAGCACGCGGCGCAGGACCGCCTCGTCGATCACGGCCCACAGCTTGAGCCCGCTCTCCAGGCGCCGCTGCCTGGTGACCCGCAGCGCGACGCGGCGGTCGAGCTCGGGGTCGAGCGCCTTCTCGTTGCCGAGCCTGATCACGGCCTTGGCGTAGGCGGGCGTCTGCAGCAGCCCGGGGACGAACTGGTTCTCGAACGTGCGGATGGCGGAGGCGGCGCCCTCAAGGCCGATGTAGACCTCGAACCAGCCGGGGAGCAGGTCGCCGTACTTGTGCCACCAGCCGGGGGCGTTGGCCTGCCTGGCCAGGGCGAGCAGCGGCTCACGCTCCTCGGCGGCGGTGACGCCGTAGAGGGTGAGCAGGTCTGCGACGTCCCGCTGCTTGAAGCTGACCTGCCCCAGCTCAAGCCGGCTGATCTTCGCGTGGGACGCGCGGATGGAGTATCCGGCGTCCTCGCGGGAGATGCCCTTGTCGGTACGCAGTCTGCGTAGTTGCGTACCCAGCAGGATGCGCAGCACTGTCGGGCTTCCCGGCGAGTAGCTGAGAAGCTTTCCCTCCGCGCTCTGTGCGCTCACTCGACCGCTCCTAGATCATCTGCACGTGCAGATGGTATTCGCATCGGTAAAACACGAAAAGTCTTGCATCAATAACCACACCCCGTAAAGATGGGCACTGGATCACCAAACCGCGCTTCGGGGGCCAGAATGACGACTTTCGACGCTCGGCCGCAAGCCGCCATCGGTTCCCGGCCACCAGGGTGGCTCGCGTCCATTCTGGTGGATGGGCGTGCCGGGGAGTGCGAGGCGGTGCTCCCTTTTCATGAACGCACCGCGTTCGAGCCCGCGTGCGTGGCAACGGCCCGGCGTTTCGTGGACCGGACGCTCACCTCGTGGACGGCCTCCGACCTGGCCTTCGACGTCCAGTTGGTGGTCTCCGAGCTGGTCACGAACGCCATGCGGCACGGCGGCGGCGCGGTGCAGCTCCGGCTGCTGTTCCACCGTCCCGAGCTGGCCTGCGTGGTGACCGACCACAGCGAGACCGTGCCGGTGGCGGCGCCGGCGGACGTGTTCGCCGAGTACGGGCGTGGGCTGCGGCTGGTCGACGCGCTCTGCACCGCGTGGGGCTGGTTCGCCCCCGGCGGCTCCCGCAAGCTGGTGTGGGCGGTGCTCTCCGGCTAGCCGCCCGTACGGGCGAGGTCACCGCCGGTCCAGCAGGTCCAGCACGTCCTCGTCGGTGAGCTGGTCGAAGTGCGCGTACCACTGGCCGACCGCCCTGAAGTCGGCCGGGGTCAGCAGCACCACCACCTCGTCGGCCTCCGAGCGCATCATCCTGACCGTGTCCTGCGCGCCGACCGGAACGGCCAGCGTCACCCTGGCGGGCCGGGCCGCGGCCACCGCCCGCAGGGCCGCCCTGGCGGTGACACCCGTCGCGAGGCCGTCGTCCACGACGATCACCTCGCGCCCGGCCAGCGGCGGCAGCGGCCGGCCGCCCCGGTACGTCTCCACCCGGCGCGCCAGCTCACGGCGTTCCCGCTCGACCACGTCCGCCACGGCCTCGGGCGTCAGGCCCAGCCGGTCGAGCATCGTCAGGTCGAACACCGGCTCCCCGCCCTCGGCGATCGCCCCCACCCCCAGCTCGGGGGCCGGTGGGTAGCCGATCTTCCGGGTGACCAGCACCTCCAGCTCGCCGCCGATCCGGCGTACGACGGGGACGGCCACGGCGACCCCGCCGCGCGGCAACGCCAGCACGACCGGGTCACGCACCTCCGGCAGCCGCTCGGCCAGCAACGCCCCGGCCTCGGCCCGATCCGCGAACAACTCCATGACCTGTGCCTACCCTTCTCCCCCGCGCCTCACCGCACGTGGCGGCGGGGCGTGGGGGAGATCGCGGGTCAGGGGCGGTTACGCGGGGAGCGGCGCATCTCCTTGTGGATGATCTTCCACTTGTTCTGCTGCTCCTTGCGCAACCGCGCGTCCGTACGGGAGGCCATCCACGCGGCCTCCCGCTGCAGCTTGCGCCAGCTCTGGAGGCGGCGCTCCGGCAGCTCGCCGTTCTCCAGGGAGGCCAGCACCGCGCAGCCGGGCTCGCTCACGTGCCCGCAGTCGGCGAACCGGCAGCGCCTGGCCAGCTCCTCGATGTCGGCGAAGACGAGATCGACGCCTTCCCCGATGTCGTAGAGGCCGATCCGGCGGATGCCCGGCGTGTCGATGATCAGCCCGCCGCCGGCCAGCGGGATCAGCTCCCGGTGCACGGTGGTGTGCCGCCCGCGCCCGTCGGCCGCCCTGACCTGCTGGGTCTCCATCACCCCGAGCCCGGCCAGCGCGTTGACCAGTGTGGACTTGCCGGCGCCGGACGGGCCGAGCACGACGGCCGTACGGGAGCCGTGGAGGTAGCCCGCGGCCAGCGTGACCCCCTCCCCGCGCAGCGAGGAGACGGCGTGCACGTCGACGCCCGGCGCGGCGGCGCGTACGTCGGCCAACAGCTCCTCGAGCCCCGACTCGAACAGGTCGGCCTTGGTGACGAGCACGACGGGCGTGCCGCCGGACTCCCAGGCCAGCGCCACCAGCCGCTCGATGCGGCCGAGGTCGGCGAAGTCGGTCGAGTGCATGGACGGCTCGGCCACGAAGACGACGTCGACGTTGGCCGCGAGCACCTGGCCCTGGCCGTCGCCGGACAGGCCGCCCACGGAGTCGCGGCTCACGCCGCCCCGGACGAACGCGGTGGTGCGTGGCAGCACCTCGTCGAGCTCGTACCGGCCTTCGGGCAGCCATCTGAGCGCGACCCAGTCGCCGACGCACGGAAGCGCCACCGGATCGCCGACGGACGAACGGCGCACGCGGGCGCCGTACTTGACGTGGTGCTGACCGTCGGCGGCGATCACCTCGGCGGCGCCGCGGTCGACGCGGGCCACCCGCGCCGGGACGGTGTCAGCAGGAAGCTCGGCGGCGCGCAGGTCGGTCCAGCCGAGCAGGAAAAGATCGAAAGACAAGACGGTGAAACCTTTGATCGAGAAGGAAACGGGCAGCTCAGACGAGCTCCCGGAGGTAGACGGACGGCAGGCGGAACAGAATGACCCGCATAGTCCTCACCTCCTCGATCGGTTGCGCAAGTGACTCTAACCACCCTGGCGCTGGGGATGCAATCCGATTTTCTTCGGCTTTGTGTTGAACCGTGCCAGGGCGGCCGAGCGTACTTCCTCCCGACGGACGCGAGAAAGGGGAATGATGCGGATCAGCACGTATCCCCCGCCCTCGGCCGAGGGGGCAGCCCCGGCGGGCAAGCAGCGCCTGCGCCACCTGATCCGGCGGGTGCGACCGGACGACGAGGTCGTCGTGTCCGCGCTCTACCGGGAGTACCACCGGCCGTTGCTGGCCTTCGTGGTACGGCTGACGGCGGGCGACCGGCAGTGGGCGGAAGACGTGGTGCAGGAGACGATGATCCGGGCCTGGCGCAGCGCCGAGCGGCTGGATCCCGATACGCCCTCGCTCATGCCCTGGCTCGCCACGGTGGCCAGACGTATCGTGATCGATGACCGGCGGCGCAAGGAGGCGCGCCCGCACGAGTCGGGCGACGGGGCGCTGGAGAGCATGCCGGTGCCGGACGAGATGGAGGGGCTGCTGCACCAGGTGGTCGTGTCAGAGGCGCTGAAGGCGTTGTCACCGGCGCACCGCGAGATCCTGAACGAGACGATCCTGCGGGACCGGTCGGTCAACGACGCCGCCGAGGCGCTCGGCATCCCGGTGGGCACCGTGAAGTCCCGCGTCTACTACGCGGTCCGCGCGCTGCGCGTCGCTCTGGAGGAGAGGGGGGTGACGGCGTGACCTCGCAGGTCGAGCACACCGATGTGGGCGCCTACGCCCTCGGGCTGCTGGAGGAGGACGACCGGCTGGCCTTCGAGTCCCACCTGCGTACCTGCTCGTCCTGCCGGTTCGAGTTGTCGGACCTGGCGGGGGTGGCCGGCGTGCTGCAGGGCATCGGCCCGGTGGAGGACGCCGGCCCTCCTCCTGAGGGGCAGGCCGGCGTGGCCGACCTGCTCCGCCGCAAGAAGGCGGCCGACCGGCGGGCGCGCAGGGGCACGTTCCTGCTCGGGATGGCGGCGGCGGTCGCGCTGGTGGCCGGGGGGCTGACGCTCGGCACGCAACTCTCCGGGGGCGACCCGCCGCCGGCGATGGCGGGCCGTACCGACCACATGGGCCCGGCCGAGCAGTTCTACGCCGACGGCACGCCGATCGCGGGCAAGGGCGTGAACGGGGTGTCGGGCGGGCTGGTGGTGGAGTCGAAGGGCTGGGGCACGCACGCGGCGCTGAAGTTGTCGGGGGTGAAGGGCCCGCTGGAGTGCGAGCTGGTGTCGGTGGGCAAGTCGGGCGAACGGCGCGTGATGACCGGCTGGTCGGTGCCCGCGCCGGGTTACGGCGTCCCCGGCTCGCCGGCCCCGCTCTACATGCACGGCGGCAGCGCGATGCCGCTGAAGGAGATCGACCGCTTCGAGGTGGTCACCAGGACGGGCACGACCCTGCTCACCGTCAAGGTCTGAGCCCGGCGCCGACGACGGCGTCGAGCAGCCCGGGGAACGCCTCGTCGAACTCGGCCCGGCGCAGCGTGTTGAGGCGCGCGGTGCCGACGTAGTACTGCCGGATCAGGCCGGCCTCGCGCAGCACGCGGAAGTGGTGGGTGGCCGTGGACTTGCTGACGGAGATGTCGAACCCGCCGCAGCTGATGTCGTCGGCGGCGTCGCTGAGCTGACCGACGATCCTGCGCCGGACCGGGTCGACGAGGGCTTCGAGAACCTTCTGGAGGGTGACCCCCCGCAGGTCCGGGTGGTCCGGGGTGCGGTCGGTTTCCATGACCCCATAGTACGACACCCATCAAAGTTTGACGACGGTCGTACTTAGGGGTTGAATGGCGCCCACTGAAGACGAAAGGACCATATTGATGACCAGGACGGTGTTGTTCCGCGAGCTCGGCGGCCCCGAGGTGTTGAGGCTGGAGGACGCCCCGGCCGGCGAGCCGGGGCCGGGCGAGGTGCTGATCCGGGTGGAGGCGATCGGACTCAACAGGTCCGAGGCGCTGTTCCGCAGCGGCCACTACATCGAGCCGGTACGCCGTTTCCCCTCCAGGCTCGGCACCGAGGCCGCCGGCGTGGTCGAGGCGCTCGGCGCGGGTGTGACCGGGTTGCGGGTGGGCCAGCCGGTCAGCACGGTACCGGCGTTCTCGCAGAACGACTACGGGGTCTACGCCGAGCGGGCGGTCGTCCCGGCGGCGGCGGTGCTGGCCCGTCCCGAGGGGGTGGGCCCGGTCGACGGCGCGGCGGTGTGGATGCCGTACGTGACGGCCTACGGCGCGCTGGTCGAGGTGGGCGGGATGCGTCCCGGGGACACGGTCGTGCTGAACGCCGCCTCCAGCAGCGTCGGCCTGGCCGCGATCCGGGTGGCCGACCGGATGGGCGCCACGCCGATCGCCCTCACCCGTACCGCGGCCAAGAGGGAGGCGCTGCTGAAGGAGGGCGCGGCCGAGGTGATCGTGACCGAGTCGGAGGACGTGACCGAGCGGGTGCTGGCGGCGACGGGCGGGCGCGGGGCCGAGTACGTGTTCGACGCGGTGGCCGGTCCCGGGGTGACGCAACTGGCCGGGCTCGTCGCGCCCGAGGGCCTGCACCTGGTGTACGGGGCCCTGAGCGGCCTGCCGACGCCCTATCCGGGGATCGACCTCGGCATGCCGGCGCTGAACATGCGCACGTACACGATGCACGAGACGACGCGGGTGCCCGAACGGCTGCGGCGGGCGGCCGCGTTCGTGGCCTCCGGGTTGCGGTCGGGGGCCTTCCGGCCGGTGGTGGACCGGACGTTCGAGCTGGCGGAGATCGTCGAGGCCCACCGTCACATGGAGGGCAACGCCCAGTTCGGCAAGATCGTGGTGACGGTCCAGCACTGACCGTTTTGTGGAAATTTACCGGTTTTCCGGATGAACCCCGGCGGGGCCGGGCCGCGTACTGCCTGCCGTACGACGAACAGCACGCTCAAGCCCTCCGAGGCCGGTCAGGGGCGGCTCGGTCCCGCCCCCGCCGGTCCTACCGGCGACCCGGGGAACTCCGGCCCCGGTCGCGACCGGCGCCCCGCCGCACACGGGAGCCCGTGCGGCGGGGCGTCCGGCCGTCCGCCCGGCAAGCGGGCGGCGCGGGCCGGGTCAGGCCAGGCCGGGCGCGGGGAACTGCGCGGTCAGCTCGCTGACCTCGTGGTGCACGCGGGTGATGACGTCCTCGGCGTCGCCCTTGGCCAGGGCCGTGACGACCTCGTCCATCCAGGCGCCGATCTGCCGCATCTCGGCCTCGCCCATGCCGCGCGAGGTGACCGACGGGGTGCCGATGCGGATGCCGGACGGGTCGAACGGCTTGCGGGTGTCGAACGGCACCGCGTTGTAGTTGGTCTCCAGCCCGGCCCGGTCGAGCGCCTGGGCGGCCGGCTTGCCGCCGATGCCCTTGGGCGTCAGGTCGAGCAGGATCAGGTGGTTGTCGGTGCCGCCGGAGACCAGGTCGAAGCCCCGGTTGGACAGCTCCTCGGCCAGGGCCTTGGCGTTGGCGACGACCTGGTGGGCGTAGTCGCGGAAGGACGGCTGGGCGGCCTCGTGCAGCGCGACGGCGATGGCGGCGGTGGTGTGGTTGTGGGGGCCGCCCTGAAGGCCGGGGAAGACGGCCTTGTTGAGCGCGGTGGCGTGCTCGTCGGCGGTGGCCATGAGCATGGCGCCGCGTGGGCCGCGCAGCGTCTTGTGGGTGGTCGTGGAGATCACGTCGGCGTGCCCCACCGGGGACGGGTGGGCGCCACCCGCGACCAGGCCAGCGATGTGCGCGATGTCGGCCGCGAGCACGGCGCCGACCTCGCGGGCGATGGAGGCGAAGCCCTCGAAGTCGATCGTGCGCGGGATCGCGGTGCCGCCGCAGAAGATCAGCTTCGGCCGGTGCTCCAGGGCCAGCTCGCGCACCTCGTCGAGGTCGACGCGGCCGGTGTCCCTGCGCACGCCGTAGCGGACCGGGTTGAACCACTTGCCGGTGGCCGAGACCGACCAGCCGTGGGTCAGGTGGCCGCCGAACGGCAGGCCCATGCCGAGCACGGTGTCGCCGGGCTGCAGGAAGGCCAGGTAGATGGCGAGGTTGGCGGGCGAGCCCGAGTACGGCTGGACGTTGGCGTGGTTGACGCCGAACACCGCCTTGGCCCGCTCGATCGCCAGCGTCTCGATCTGGTCGATGACCTGCTGGCCCTCGTAGTAGCGCTTGCCCGCGTAGCCCTCGGAGTACTTGTTGGTCAGGACGGTGCCGGTCGCTTCCAGCACGGCCTTGGACACGTAGTTCTCGGACGCGATCAGCTTGACGGTGTCGGCCTGGCGGCTCTCCTCCGCCTTGATGAGCTCGGCGAGCTGCGGGTCGGCGCTAGCAAGAGAACTCATGACTCCCCTGTCATCATTGACAATTGGCGAAGACCCAGGCGCTCGGCCTCCGCTCCGGTTAAACCGCTCCCAGGTGGTCGATCCCACCGAATGCGCCAGTCGCGTCGCCCTAGACGATAGCGGATGCGCAACCGGCCGCTTCCCGCTACTTGGTCCGGCTCTCTCCCGGCCAGAGCCGGTCGACCTCGGCGTTCAGGATGGCCCCGATGAGCACGGCCAGGGCGGTGATGTAGAGCCACAGCAGCAGCGCGATCGGGGCGGCGAGTGAGCCGTAGACGGAGACGGGCGAGAACCAGGCCGCCAGCACCGCCCGCAGCACGGCCGCGCACAGGATCCACAGGAACAGGGCCAGGATCGCGCCGGGCAGCTCCCGGTACCACTTGGTCCGCACCGGCACGCTGACGTGGTAGAGCACGGTGAGGAAGAGCACCGAGCCGCTGATCACGACCGGCCAGTAGAGGATGTCGATGAGGATGCCGTACTCGCCGGGGAGGGCGTCCTTGAGCAGGGTGGGGCCGATGACGAGGATCGGCATGACGATGATGCCGATGATCAGGCCGACGACGTAGAGGCCGAAGGACATCAGCCGGGTGCGGATGATGCCGCGTTCCTCCCCCAGCCCGTACGCGACCGAGATCAGGTCGACGTAGACGTAGAGCGCCCGCGAGCCCGACCACAGCGACAGCAGGAAGCCGAGGGAGATGATCGAGACCTTGTTGGCGTCGTCCCTGAGCACGTCGGTGATGAGCGGACTGATCACCTTCTTGACGGCCTCGTCGGTGAACAGCAGCCCGGCCTGCTCGATCACCCAGGTCTTGACCTCGGTGACGACGCCGCCGCCGAGCCAGGTGCCGAGCTTGCCGAGCACGCCGATCAGGCCCAGCACGAACGGCGGCAGCGACAGCAGTGCGAAGAACGCCGCCTCGCCGGCCAGGCCGGTGACGCGGTAGTTGACACCCGCGTTGGTGGCCGCGCGCACGATCGCCCACGCGTTGGTGTCGAGCACCCAGTTCAGCCTGGCCCGGGCGTTGGAGGCGAGCCGCCTCTTCGGCCGGGAACGCGCATCGGTGGACGTCATGGCACCCAAAGGTATTCGCAGTTACTCTCCGGGACAGCTTACGTCCCGGCTCCTGCCCTAGTCGTTGTCCACGATGCGCGCGCCCAGCGGGAGGAGCGAGACGGGGATCAGCTTGAGGTTCGCGATGCCCATGGGGATGCCGATGATGGAGATGAACAGCGGGATCGAGGTGACCACGTGCCCGATCGCCAGCCAGACGCCCGCGACCACGCACCAGATGATGTTGCCGATCAGGGAGAAGACGCCGGCGTCCGGATCGCGTACGACCGTCCGGCCGAACGGCCACAGGGCGTAGGCGGCGATCCTGAACGAGGCGATGCCGAACGGGATCGTGACGATGAGGACGCAGCAGATGACCCCGGCCACGGCGTAGCCGATCGCCAGCCAGATTCCGGCGAACACCAGCCAGATGACGTTCAGAATGGTGCGCATGCTCACAGCATGTCACCGGGCGTGCGGTCCACGTCATCCGGTAGGACCCTGAACTTACCCTGACCGGGGCGGCCGTCCCTTCCCGGGCGGCCCGGCGAACGCCTGGGCGATCTCCATCCAGGCGCGGGCGGGCTCCCCCGCCGTCTCCAGGGCCGTGTCCGACAGGTGGACGCGCTGGGTGGCCAGCAGGCAGAAGTCGAGCATCGGGCCGCGTACGACGGCTCGGGCGTCCGGGGGCCCGGCGGTCCACGGGTCGCCGGCCGGGGTCGTGAGCTCGACCCGTACGGGTTCGGCGGGCTGGGGCAGGCCGCGGGCGGCGAAGCTGTAGGGCCGGGCGCGGAAGCCGAGCAGGGCCACGTGCCGCAGCCGGTCGGTGGGCTCCCTGGCGACGCCGAGCGCGTCGGCGACGTCCTGGCCGTGGGCCCAGGTCTCCATCAGGCGCGCGGTGACGAACGACGCGCCCGACATCGCCGGGCCGAACCAGGGCACCCGGGTACGGGCGCCGAGCGCGGCGAACGCCTCCAGGGAACGGGCCCGCGCCGTACGGAACCAGGCGTGCAGCTCCCCCGGCGGCAGGCCGCGGGACGCCTCGGCCAGGTCGTCCACCGAGCCGGTCCGGGCGACCAGGGCCAGGAAGGCGTCCGGGTCGGTGACCGCGAGCGCGGCGGCGTCGTCGAACCAGGCCAGGTGGCTCACCTGGTCGCGTACGGCCCACCCCTCGGCGGGCGTGGGCGTCTCCCAGCCCGCGGGCCGCAGAGGCGCGAGCAGCGCCTCCAGCGAATCGGTCTCGGCTTGGAGGTCGGTGAGCAGTCCGGCCATGAGATCCACGGGCGCCAGCCTAACCCGAACAAGGTTCTAGGAGAATAATGCAGACGTGATCTGCGAGAGCTGCAAGGACAAGCGTCACGACGACTGCCGCGGCGGCTCCTGGTGCGACTGCCAGCACCAGAGCGAGGAGCGGCCCCAGGAGTCGGCGCTCGACTGGCCGCGCCAGGGATAGGGCCCCGGAAGTCCAGACTCTGGACCCCATCTTGGACATCCGGGGTCACCGGAGTATCTTCGGAGGTATGCCAGCGGACCCCATGCTCGTCGGTCGACGCCACGTCGACCTTCAGCGTGTCCGCAGTGCCATCTGTTGCGACGCCCGCTAACTCATCTTCTCCACCGCAGAGCGCGTCGCACCCACCCTGAACCCCTGCACTCGACGACGAGGCAGGAGGAACGCTGCGCGCGCCCACGAACCGAAGGACGCGCAATGAGCACCCCTGCCAGCCGGCATCACAAGCGCCCGCGCGGCGAAGGCCAGTGGGCTCTCGGTTACCGGGAGCCGCTGAACAAGAACGAAGAGAACAAGAAGAACGACGACGGCCTTAACGTCCGCCAGCGCATCATCGACATCTACTCCAAGCGGGGCTTCGACTCGATCGACCCCGCCGACCTGCGCGGACGCATGCGCTGGTACGGCCTCTACACCCAGCGCAAGCCCGGCATCGACGGCGGCAAGACCGCGATCCTGGAGCCGGAGGAGCTCGACGACCGCTACTTCATGCTCCGCGTACGCATCGACGGCGGCCAGCTCGACCTGCGCCAGCTGCGCACGATCGCCGACATCGCCAACGAGTACGCCCGCGGCACCGCCGACCTGACCGACCGCCAGAACATCCAGCTCCACTGGATCGAGATCGAGTCGGTGCCCGACATCTGGGAGCGCCTGGAGGCCGTGGGCCTGTCCACCACCGAGGCGTGCGGCGACACCCCGCGCGTCATCCTGGGCTGCCCGCTGGCCGGGATCGACGCCGAGGAGGTGCTCGACGCCACCGACGACATCCACTCGATCAACCGGGAGTTCATCGGCAACCCCGCGTACTCCAACCTGCCGCGCAAGTTCAAGAGCGCGCTGAGCGGCTGCCCGGCCCACTGCACCGTGCACGAGATCAACGACGTGGCGTTCGTCGGCGTGGTCAACGAGCACGGCGAGGCCGGCTACGACCTGTGGGTCGGCGGCGGCCTGTCCACCAACCCGATGCTGGCCAAGCGCCTCGGCGTCTTCGTCAGCCCCGAGCGCGTCAACGACGTCTACGCGGGCGTGATCGGCATCTTCCGCGACTACGGCTACCGGCGGCTGCGCCACAGGGCCCGGCTGAAGTTCCTGGTCAACGACTGGGGCGTGGAGAAGTTCCGCGAGGTGCTGGAGACCGAGTACGTCAAGGAGAGCCTGCCCGACGGCCCCGCGCCCACCCTGCCGCGCGGCAGCCGCCGCGACCACGTGGGCGTCTACCCGCAGAACGACGGCAACTTCTACGTGGGCTTCGCGCCCAAGGTGGGCCGCCTCGACGGCGACAAGCTGCACGCGATCGCCGACATCGCCGAGCGGCACGGCTCTGACCGGGTGCGCACCACCGTCGAGCAGAAGATGGTCGTCCTCGACGTCGCCCCCGACCGGGTGGAATCCCTCGTGGCCGAGCTGGAGGCCAACGACCTCCAGGTCAACCCCTCCACGTTCCGCCGCCAGACGATGGCCTGCACCGGCATCGAGTACTGCAAGCTCGCCATCGTCGAGACCAAGGCCACCGCGGCGCACCTGATCGACGAGCTGGAGCGGCGGCTGCCCGACTTCGAGCAGCCGCTCACCATCAACGTCAACGGCTGCCCCAACTCCTGCGCCCGCATCCAGGTCGCCGACATCGGCCTGAAGGGCCAGCTCGTCGTGGACGAGAACGGCGAGCAGGTCGAGGGCTACCAGATCCACCTGGGCGGCTCGCTCGGCGTCGGGTCGGGCTTCGGCCGCAAGGTGCGCGGCCTGAAGACCACCGCCAAGGCCCTGCCCGACTACGTCGAGCGCGTGGTGGGCAACTACGACACCCAGAAGAAGGAAGGCGAGTCCTTCGCCGACTGGGTGCAGCGCGCCGACGAGGCGGACCTGAAATGACCACGCGAGCGGTTCCCTTCCACTGCCCGTACTGCGGCGACGAGGATCTGGAGCCCTACGAGGGAGACGGCGGCTGGTACTGCCGCGCCTGCGCCCGCGCGTTCAAGCTGAAGTTTCTCGGGATCGGAGTGAAGATATGACGCTGGTCGACATCGAGGTCGGTTTAAGAGATCAACGTGGCACGCTCGACCTTCAGGACATCGTCGAGTCCGCCGCCACGTTCCTTGAGGGCGCCCCGGCCAGGGAGATCATCCGGTGGGCCGCGGCGACGTTCGGCGACCGGTTGTGCCTGACGTCCTCCATGAGCGACGCGTTGCTCATCGATCTGGTGAGCCGCGTCAAACCCGGTGTGGACGTGCTGTTCATCGACACCGGCTACCACTTCGCCGAGACGATCGGCACCCGTGACGCGGTGCGGCAGGTCTATGACGTCAACGTGATCGACATCAAGCCGTCCAGGACGGTCCAGGAGCAGGATCGCGACCTCGGGCCGCGCCTGTTCGGCCGCAACCCGGACCTGTGCTGCTACCTGCGCAAGGTGGAGCCGCTGAACCGGGCGCTGGAGCCGTACCTGGCGTGGATCTCCGGCATCCGGCGGGACGAGGCGTCCAGCCGTACGAGCACCAAGGTCGTCGAGTGGGACGCCAAGCGCCAGATGGTGAAGGTCAACCCGATCGCCGCCTGGACGCAGGAGGACGTCGACAACTACATCGCAGACAACGGCGTGCTGATCAACCCGTTGCACTACGACAACTACCCCTCGATCGGCTGCGCGCCGTGCACCCGCCAGGTCGCCGAGGGCGAGGACCCGCGCAGCGGCCGCTGGGCGGGGCTGGGGAAGGTCGAATGCGGCATTCACCTGTGATCCCCGGCAGGGGCCGCGTCCCGTTGGCAGACGGGCCGGCCCCCGGCCGCGTGCCACTGGTGGCGGTCGCGCACGGGTCGCGCGACCCGCGTGCGGCCGCCACCGTGGCCGCGCTGCTGGAGCGCGTGCGCCTGGCGCGTCCCGACGTGCCGGTGCGGGTGGCCTACCTCGACCACTGCGCGCCCTCGCTCGGGCAGGCGCTCGACGGGCTGTGCGAGGCCGTGGTGCTGCCGCTGCTGCTCACCGAGGCGTACCACAGCCGGGTCGACCTGCCCGCCGCGCTCAACGAGGCCCGCGCGCGCGACCCGCGCCTGCGGGTGCGCTACGGCACGACGCTCGGGCCGCACCCGCTGCTGCTGCCGGCGCTGGAACGGCGGCTGGCCGAGGCGGGCGTGCCGCCCGGCGACCCCGGCACGGCGGTGGTCCTGGTCTCGGCCGGGTCGAGCGACGCCAGGGCCAACACGGTGATCGCCGACCTGGCCCGTACGTGGCGGCGCGCCGGCTGGTGGACGGTGACCGCGGCCTACGCCTCGGCCGCCGGCCCCA
Source organism: Nonomuraea spiralis (assembly GCF_014648435.1). Taxonomy (GTDB): domain Bacteria; phylum Actinomycetota; class Actinomycetes; order Streptosporangiales; family Streptosporangiaceae; genus Nonomuraea; species Nonomuraea spiralis. The sequence continues at coordinate 287,224 of NZ_BMRC01000002.1, read as the reverse complement.
CGCCGGAGGAGGCCGTCGCACGGCTGCGGGCGGCGGGAGCGCCCCGCGTGGCCGTCGCCCCCTACCTGCTGGCGCCCGGCTTCTTCGCCGACAAGATCCGCCGGGTCACCGCGCCGGCCGTCTGCGCCGACGTGCTCGGCCCGGCGCCCGAGCTGGTGGACGTGCTGCTGGAGCGGTACGAGTCGGCCCTGCGCGACCGCGTGCCGATGGCCGGCTGAACACTCAGCACCGAGCCGTGATCTCGCCGGACCTCGGATCGACCCTGACCACCTCGGGCCGGCACGAGCGGGTACGGGCGTCCACCAGCGTCAGCCGCCACTCGGCGGGGTAGGTCGCGGTCCTGGCCAGCAGCAGGTCGGCGCCCGCGGCGGTCACCGTGCCGGTGCCCGCGTCGGCGGCGCGCACGACGGCGGCGCTCACCTCGTTCACGCCGTCGCGGGCCGTGGCGTCGCCGAACCATCCGGGAGCCTGCCGGACCGTGGGCCCGCACGCGCCGGTGGCGACCAGGTCGCCGTTGAGCCAGACCAGCCCGTAGCCGCCGGTCGGGCAGGTGAGGGCGAAGGACAGTTTCTCCGCCTTCGCCCTGAAGGTGAACGTCTCCCGCCTGCCTCCCTGGGAGTAGCCGTGGAAGAGCGGCAGTCCGGGCTGGGCCCGGTCGGGCGCCGGCTGGGCCAGGGCGCCGGCCCACACGCCCCCGGCCGCGGGGGCGGGCCGCGTCACGGGCCGGGTGTCCACGGTGAGCACCGTGACGGCCGTGACCGCCAGGGCCGCCGCCGCCACCGAGCCCGCCAGGCGGCCCCTGCGCCGCCGGATGCCGCGGACGCGGGCGTCCACGTCGGCCAGGCGTACCCCGCCCGGGGGCGCGTCGGCGCTGTCGTGGTCGAGCAGGTCGCGCAATCGTTGTTCTGTCATGGTCAGCTTCCCGTCTCCGCCGCGGCCCTGGCCGCTGGATCGAGCCGCAGCTTGGCCAGCGCGCGGCTGGCCTGGCTGCGTACGGTGGCCACCGAACAGCCCACGATCCCGGCGATCGCCTCGTCGGGCAGGTCCTCGAAGTACCGCAGCACGATCACGGCCCGCTGCTTGGCCGGGAGCGCGGCGAGGGCGGCGCGGAGCGCGTCCCTGGTGCCGAACCCGGCCGTGTCGTCCTGGTCGTGCGGGCGGTCCGGGAGGTCGCCCGTGGCCACCTCGCCCCGCCAGCGCCGCCGCCACCAGGAGGCGTGCGTGTTGGTGAGGATGCGGTAGACGTACGGGTCGGGGTTCGCGCCGACGCGCCGCCAGGCCAGCCAGGCCCTGGCCAGCGCGGTCTGCGTCAGGTCCTCCGCCGTGGCCCAGTCGTGGCACAGCAGGTAGGCCGTCCTGAGCAGGCGGGCCGAGCGCTGCTCGACGTAGCGCTCGAAGTCGGCACGATCCCGCATCGAGGGGTCCTCACTGTCCGGTGATGTTCACCGATCACTACGCCGAAGACCCCCGCGTACGTTGCACGGTCTCAGTAATCCCGGTAGTCGCGGCGGCGGCCGCGGCGGTCGCGTTCCAGGGCGCGGTGCTCGTCGCGGATCTGCCGGCCGACCTCGCGGGCGTCGTCGCGCATCTGGCGGCCGATCGCACGCCAGTCGTCGCCGTGCAGCGCCCGCCAGTGCTCGCGCCAGGCGGTGAGGCCGCGCTTGAGCGGCTGGGCGCGCGAGTCGCCGAGCACCTTGACGTCGCCCATCACGGCGTAGGCGCGCACCCTGATCACCGGGACGTTCATGCCGGGCGCGGCCTCCAGCACGTCGACCCGCTTGTCGCCCATCACGGCGACGCCGTCGAGGTCCACGTTCACGCCGTCCGGCACGATGATCTTGACGTCGCCCATCACGGACACCGCCGTCACGTCCACCACGTCCGTACGCACCTCGGCCTCGCGCAGGTCGAGCAGCACGTCGCCCATCACGGCGACCGCGCCGAGCTCCTGGTCGATGCGCCAGGTGCCGCGCCGCTTGGTGTCGCCCATGATGCCGACGAACCAGCGCCGCTTGCCGCCCGAGCGGGCCGGGGCGGTGGGCATGGGCGTGCCGCCCGTGGGGAGGTCCTGGGTGAGCAGGGCCAGTTCGGCGTGCGTGGTCGCGGTGTAGGCGGCCTCGGTGCGGTCGGTGAGCTCGGCGAGCGTGAGCCTGCCCTCGACCGAGGCGACGCGGAGCTGTTCCACGACGGCCTCGCGCTCGGCGTCCGACGCTCGCACCTCACCCGGTTCTGTCATAGACGCAACATATCGCGTCTTGCCCCGATTCGGACTCCTCCCGGGGGAGGAACATCTCTACATCGTTGGGATGGGCGCCCGGAGATGGGCGCGTGCCCCGGCGGGCCTCGTACGGCGAAGACGCTAGGGTCCTGTCATGCATGAGGAACAGCTCTACCGCGCGGCGTTGAACGGCGAGACCGAAACCGTGGGCAAGCTGCTCGCCGCCGGCGCCGACCCCAACCGGCCCAGCGAGGGCGAGGAGGCCGGGCTGCCGCTCTGCGCCGCCGCCGCCTGGGACCGGGTCGAGGTCGCCGAGGCGCTGCTCGCGGCCGGGGCCGAGGCCAACGGCCGCGAGGCCGGCGGCTGGTCCGCGCTGCTGTGGGCCGCCGCCAACGGCCACGCCGCCACCGCGAGCGTGCTGATCGAGGCCGGGGCCGAGGTCGACGCGGCCAACGAGGACGGCGACACGCCCCTCACACTGGCCGCCAGGCGCGGGGCGCTGGGCGTGGTGCAGACGCTGCTGGAGGCGGGCGCCGACCACGAGAAGTTCGACGGCGACGGCGACAGCCCGCTCGACATCGCGGCCGACTGGGTGGGCGTGCACCTGGAGTCCGCGCTTCTCGACCAGATCGCCCAGGAGGGCTGGGAGTACGTCGTCGGCCGCCAGTACGCCAAGGACGGCACCGAGCTGGTCACCGTGGCCGGCCGCTCCCCCGACGGCTCGCAGACCGAGCAGGTGCAGGCCCAGCGCGGCCACGCCGCCGTCGCGACCCTCCTGGAGGACGCGGCGGGCGTCTACACGCCGGTCGAGCAGCTCGTCGCCAGGGCCGTGTCCCACCGCGACGTCGACGAGGACGCCGAGACCTGGTGGATCGTGGCCGACTCGCTGGGCCGCCGGGCCGACGACGAGACGTACGAGGCCCTGGCCCGGCTGTGCGTGAGCGAGGACGCCCGGGAGCGGGAGTTCGGGGTGGACGCGATCGCCCAGTTCGGCTTCGCCGACGGCGCGAAGCCCTACCTGGACCGGACCCTGGCGCTGCTGCAGAAGATGGTGACCACCGAGGGCAACCCGCAGGTCCTGCGCTCGGTGCTGGCCGCGCTCGGCCACCAGGGCGACCCGCGCGCGCTGCCCGCCGTGCTCGACATCATCGGCCGGCCTGGACACAACCGCACGATGACGGACGCCATCGCGCTGGCCGACGTCCTGCCGCCCGGCCACGAGGAGGGCCTGTCCCTGCTGGTCGAGATGTCCCGGGACGAGGAGGCCGAGATCCGCGACTGGGCCACGGCCGGGCTGGCCGGGTTGTCGGAGGACACACCCCGCATCCGCGAGGCGCTGGCCGACCGGCTCGGCGACGCCGACCTGCGTACGGTGGCCGAGGCGGCCCGGGGGCTCGCGGCGCGCGGCGACGAGCGGGCCGAGCGGGGGATCAGGCGGGTGCTGGAGGAGAGCGACGACGACTACGCCCGGGACCTCGTCACGCAGATCGGCGCGGAGTGAGCCAGGCGCCCCCGTCTCAGTCCGGCGGGGGCGCGGCTTCCCGGCCGGAGCCGGGCCCGCCCGCCCGGCCGGTCAGTCCGACAGGGCGGTGCGGAACTGCGTGAGCACGGAACGCAGGATGCGGGAGACGTGCATCTGCGAGATGCCGAACTCGGCGGCGATCTCCGACTGGGTCATGTTGCCGTAGAAGCGCATCAGCAGGATGTTGCGCTCCCGCGACGGGAGGGCGTCGATGAGCGGCTTGACGGCGTGCCTGCCGAGCAGCGTGTCCAGCCCGTCGTCCTGCGCGGGCAGGAAGTCGCCCAGGTCGGCGCCGTCGTTGTCGCCGCCGACGGGCGCGTCCAGCGACAGGGCGCTGTAGGCGGTCGAGGCGTCCATGGTGAGCAGGACGTCCTCGTCCGTGATGCCCATGTGCGCGGCGAGCTCGGCGACGGTCGGTGAGTGGCCGAGCGTCTGGGTGAGCTCGGAGGTGGCCTTGTTGAGCTCCAGGCGGCGCTCCTGGTAGACGCGCGGCACCTTGACGGCCCAGGTGCGGTCGCGGAAGTGCCGCTTGACCTCGCCCACCATGGTGATCATGGCGTAGCCGCGGAACTCGTGGCCGAGCTCGGGGTCGAAGCCGTTGATGGCCTTCATCAGGCCGACGTACGCGGCCTGGCGCAGGTCCTCCATCGGCTCGCGCTGGTGGCGGTAGCGGCGCGTGACCTCGATGACGAGGGAGTCGTACATGGTGACGACGCGCTCGCGGATGCGGGCCTTGTGCTCGTCGGAGGCTTCCGGCCTGTTCATCTCAGCCAGAAGCTGTTCGGCGGTCATTTCGTCGAGTGCGATATCCAGGACGGCCATCTGAGTAGCTCCATATGCCCGATGGCGGGCCCCGTCCCATGAAAAAAAGCCCAGGCAGAGGCACGCCACGTTTGAACGTGAGTCGAAGCCCTCTGCTGGACTTCCGGATCAAGGATTCCCCATGGATCCCGATTTATCACCTTATATTAGGTCACGAATAGATCACAGTGTCTTTGCTCACGGCCCCGACAGAGCGGGTGCCGAGGTCAGGACGTCGCGGGCCAGCGCCAGGTCGCCCGACAACTCGGCGGGGAAGCCGTCCGGCTCCCCCCTGCCGCCCAGCAGGAAGCAGAACGCCACCACGTCCGCCGTGACATGGGCGTCCGGCGTGCCGGGGCCGGTGTCGGCGACGCCGAGCGGGAGCAGCCACTCGCCGCCGCCCGCGCCGGTCAGCGTGAGGCGGAGGGTGCGGCCCGAGCCGTCCAGGCCGGAGAAGAGCATCGTCCAGGGCAGCAGGCGGGCGCACAGGTCGGCCGTTGGCCGGATGTGCTCGGGCACGGGGTCCGGCAGTCGGATCTCGGCCACGCGGGCGGCGTCGCCGGTGTGCACCCAGGTCTCCAGGCACCTGGCCAGGATGTGGTCGCGCACGACCGACTCCATGCCGTCCACGGTGGCGGGGGTGGCCGGGTCGAGGCCGTCCAGGTGGCGGCACAGGGCGTCGGCCTGGGCCCGCCAGTCGCGCCTGGTCTGCTCGGGGCTGCGGGCCCGCTCGTACGCCTGCACGTCGGCCGTGCGGCCGGCCGCGTCGCGCGCCGCCATCGGCGGGCCGAGCACGGGCGCGCCGACGGAGGCGGCCAGCAGGCCGTCCTTGGCGGCCAGGTGGGCGACGAGTTCCTGGAGCGTCCAGCCCTCGACGATGACCCGCGACCAGTCGTCGTCCACGGCCGAGGCCAGCAGCGCGTCCAGGGCGGCCACACGGCCCGCGTACGGCCGCGCCCACTCGGCGGTCGGGGCCGCCGGGCGGCGGCGGGCCCTCGCGCCGGCCAGGAGCTGGGGCCGCAGGGAGCCGGCCGGCACCGCCGGGTCCTCCATCAACGCGTCCAGATAGAGGCGCTCGACAGGATCCATCACACTTCTTCCTCCGCCAGCGCGTCCGCCAGGCGCCGCAGCGCCAGCCGGATGCGCGACTTGGCCGTGCCCTCGGGCACACCCAGTTCCTCGCTCACCTGCCGGTACGTCCGTCCGCCGAAGTAGGCCAGCTCCACCGCCTGGCGCAGGCCCTCGGGCAGCGACGTCACCGCCTGCCGCACCCGCTCGGCCTCCTCGGCGGCGAGCACGGCGTCCTCCAGCCTCGCCGGTTCGCGCTCGAACAGCCTCGGTCCGAGCGCGGAGACCCGGCGCCGTTCCTCGGCCCGTACGTGGTCGACCGCGCGCCGGTGCGCGATCGTGGCCAGCCAGGCGCGCAGCGTGCCGCGCTCCGGGTCGTAGGCCAGCGGGCGCTCCCAGAACACCAGGAACACCTCCTGCGTGATGTCCTCGGCGATCACACGGTCCCTGGTGACCCGTAAGGCGAGCCCGAAGATCAGCGCGGACAGCCGATCGTAGACCTCCCCGAGCGCGGACTCGTCGCCGCCGACCACCCGCTGGTGCAGCAGGCGGTCGTCGTACGGTGCCTCCACTGGCACCACACTCCCGTGATCCGGACCAAGGCGGCGGGTGCGCCGCGACCCGAGCATGTCACTATTCGCCGGAAATGTTGAGCTGGATGACCCGCGCCACCGACTTTGTGGGGCCGCGATAGTGTCGAAGGACGCCGACCGGAAGGATCACCCGCCATGGCCACCACCCGCACCGCCACCACGCAGTGGAAGGGCAACCTGCTCAACGGCTCGGGCACCGTCTCGCTCGACACCTCGGGCGTGGGCACGTTCGAGGTCTCCTGGCCCTCCAGGGCCGAGGCGGCGGGCGGCAAGACCTCGCCGGAGGAGCTCATCGCGGCCGCCCATTCCTCCTGCTTCTCCATGGCCCTCTCCCACGCCCTGGCCGGCGCCGGCACCCCGCCCGAGTCGCTGAGCACGAGCGCCGACGTGACGTTCCAGCCGGGCGAGGGCATCACGGGCATCGTGCTCACGGTTCAGGGGCAGGTCCCGGGCATCACGGCCGAGCAGTTCCAGGAGGCCGCCGCCACGGCCAAGGCCAACTGCCCGGTCAGCAAGGCGCTGGCGGGCACCACGATCACCCTGAACGCCCAACTCCTCTAACGACAGCGCGTTGGCGTGCGACAATCGGGTCACATGCGCGAGGTCTGGCCGGGCGAGCCCTATCCACTCGGCGGCACCTGGGACGGCGTCGGCACCAGCTTTGCCGTGTTCTCCGAGGTCGCCGAGCGGGTCGAGCTGTGCCTTTTTCACGATGACGACAGCGAGGAGCGGGTGCCGCTCCCCGAGGTCGACGGCTTCGTCTGGCACGGCTACCTGCCGGGCATCCAGCCGGGCCAGCGTTACGGCTACCGCGTCCACGGGCCGTACGAGCCGTCGCAGGGGCGTCGTTGCGACCCCTCCAAGCTGCTGCTCGACCCCTACGCCAAGGCCCTCGACGGCGAGCTGACCTGGAACGAGGCGCTGTTCCCCTACTACTTCACCGATCCGTCGGTGCGCAACAGGGAGGACAGCGCGCCGTACATGCCGAAGAACGTGGTGATCAATCCGTTCTTCGAGTGGGGCAACGACCGGCCGCCGCGCATCCCGTACCACGAGACGGTGATCTACGAGGCCCACGTGCGGGGGCTGACCATGCGCCACCCGGGCGTGCCGCAGGACCTGCGCGGCACGTACGCGGGGGTGGGGCATCCGGCGATCATCGAGCACCTGCTGTCGATCGGGGTGACGGCGGTCGAGCTCATGCCGGTGCACCACTACGTGCCCGAGCACTTCCTGGTGGCCCGGGGGCTGACCAACTACTGGGGCTACAACACGATGGCCTACCTGGCGCCCCACGGGCGCTACTCGGGCTCGGGCACCCGGGGCCAGCAGGTGCTGGAGTTCAAGGCCATGGTGCGGGCGCTGCACGAGGCGGGCATCGAGGTCATCCTCGACGTGGTCTACAACCACACCGCCGAGGGCGACCACATGGGGCCCACCCTGGGCTTCCGTGGCATCGACAACGTCAACTACTACCGGCTGCACGACGGCGACCGGCGCTACTACCTCGACTACACCGGGTGCGGCAACTCACTCAACGTGCGCTCGCCGCACGCGCTGCAGCTCATCATGGACTCGCTGCGCTACTGGGTGCTGGACATGCACGTCGACGGCTTCCGCTTCGACCTGGCCTCGGCGCTGGCCAGGGAGCTGCACGACGTCGACCGGCTGAGCGCGTTCTTCGACCTCATCCAGCAGGACCCGGTGATCTCGCAGGTGAAGCTGATCGCCGAACCCTGGGACGTCGGGCCGGGCGGGTACCAGGTCGGGAACTTCCCGCCGCTCTGGACGGAGTGGAACGGCAAGTACCGCGACACCGTAAGAGATTTCTGGAGGGGCACCCATTCCGCCCTTCCCGAGTTCGCCTCCCGCCTGACCGGCTCGGCCGACCTGTACGAGTCCTCCGGCCGCCGCCCGGTCGCCTCGATCAACTTCGTCACCTGCCACGACGGCTTCACCCTGACCGACCTGGTCTCCTACGACCACAAGCACAACGAGGCCAACGCAGAGGACAACCGCGACGGCACCAACGACAACCGCTCCTGGAACTGCGGCGCCGAGGGCCCGGTGGAGGACCCGGACATCGTCGCGCTCCGCCGCCGCCAGCGCCGCAACTTCCTGACCACGCTGTTCCTGTCGCAGGGCGTGCCCATGCTCTCCCACGGCGACGAGATCGGCCGTACCCAGCGCGGCAACAACAACGCCTACTGCCAGGACAACGAGCTGGCCTGGATCGACTGGTCGATGTTGCACGCCGAGTCCGACCTGCTGGCGTTCGTCCGTACGCTGTCGAAGTTGCGCCGCGAGCACCCGGTCTTCCAGCGCCGCCGCTTCTTCCACGGCCGCCACTCCGAGAACGGCACGCGCGACCTGGTCTGGCTGACCCCGGGCGGCAAGGAGATGACGGCCGGCGACTGGCACACCGGCTACGCCAAGTCGCTCATGGTCTACCTCAACGGCGAGGCCATCACCGAGCCGGGCCCCCGTGGCGAGCGGATCGTGGACGACTCCTTCCTCCTGCTCGTCAACGCCCACCACGAGAACCTGTCGTTCACGCTGCCGGGGCCGGAGTTCGGGGCCGAGTGGCTGCCGGTGCTCGACACCGCCCACGACGTGGTCGAGGAGGCGTTCGGCGACGAGCGGTGGCGGCCGGGCGACCTGGTGGCGGTCACCTCCCGGTCGTTCCAGGTCCTGCGGCTGCCCAGGGAGCCGGCGAGGCCGTAGCCCGCCGGTCGTGGAGGAGAAGCCTCAGAAGAGGCGGGCCATGCCGGCCGTGAGCAGGACCAGGGCGAACGTGGTCACCCCGGCCACGCCGTGCAGGATCACCGCGAGCACCGGGAAGCCGCCGGCCCGCCGCTGGTGGCGTCCGCCGCCGAGCCAGCGGGTGAACATCGTGAAGCCGAGCAGCGCCGCCACGGTGAGCCCGCCGAACGCGGCGAAGGCCAGGGGGCCACTGCCGGTGAGCACGTACGCGACCCAGCAGGCCAGCGACGACACCGCCAGCGCCGGATGGGACAGCAGCAACACCACGGGGAAGCGGGTGACCTTGGCCTCCTGTCCGCGCAGGCCGCCGGCCGAGAGCCGGCGGCAGAGCAGGTAGACCCCGATCAGTGCGGCGATCGTCCATGTCACGGCGGTGACCAGGCCCACGTCCCCTCCCGGTGCGTCCCTGCCGCCACGGTACGCAGACAACCGGTCGTTCGTCCTTCAGTTGCCCAAAAGTGCTATCGGCCGCAAAACCCCCTTGGGATCGATTGTCGGTGGGGTATGCCAAGGTAGAGGAGTGCGGCGCATCTATCCCGACTTTCAAGACAATCCGGACATCGAGCAGGCGTACGCCTACCCCGAGGACCGGCCGTGGCTCCGGCTCAACATGGTGTCCAGCGCCGACGGGGCCGCCTGGCTGAAGGGGCGCTCGGGCGGGCTGTCGAGCAGGGGCGACAAACGCATCTTCGGGATCCTGCGCGGGCTGTCCGACGTGATCGTCGCGGGTGCTGCGACCGTCCGCACCGAGGGCTACGGCCCGGTCAAGCCGCGTGCCTCCTGGTCCTCGCTCCGGGCCGGCCGTCCCGAGGTGCCGCCGATCGCGGTGATCACCCGCAGCCTCGACCTCGACCTCGACGGCGAGCTGTTCACCGACGCGACCAGCCCGACGATCGTCATCACCTGCGAGGCCGCGCCCGCCGAGCGGCGCAAGCTCGGCGCCCAGCGCTCCGACCTGGTCATCGCCGGCGACGAGGGCGTCGACATGCGGCTGGCCGTACGCGAGCTGCACGAGCGGGGGCTGACCCGCGTCCTGTGCGAGGGCGGCCCGCGCATCAACGCCCAGCTCTCGGCCGACGACCTGATCGACGAGTTGTGCCTGTCGGTGAGTCCCATGCTGGTCGCGGGCGGCGCGGCCCGCATACTGAACGGCGTGGCCGCGCAGGTCCCGCTGGACCTCCACCAGGTCCTGGAAGAGGAGGGGGTCCTCTTCTGCAGATACACGAGGGAGCAGAGCCCATGACCGAGCAGCCGATCGCAGAGCCGGAGCCGGTGCCCAACCTGCCGGTGCGACCACCCGTGCCGCCGATGCTGGCCAAGCCGGTCAAGGCCATGCCCAAACAGGACGGCACGCTGTTCTACGAGCCCAAGTGGGACGGCTTCCGCTGCATCGTGTTCAGGGACGGCGACGAGGTCTACCTCGGCAGCCGCAACGAGCGGCCGTTCACCCGATACTTCCCGGAGCTGGTCGAGGCGGTGAAGGCCGAGCTGCCCGACAAGGTGGTGATCGACGGCGAGATCGTGTTGCCCCGGGGCGCGCAGCTCGACTTCGACGCCCTCCAGCAGCGCATCCATCCGGCCGCCTCGCGGGTCAAGCTGCTCTCGGAGCAGACGCCGGCCCAGTTCATCGCCTTCGACCTGCTGGCCGTGGGCGACGAGTCGCTGATGGAGGAGCCGTTCTCGCAGCGGCGGCGGCGGCTTGAGGAGCTGTTCCCGGGCAAGGGCGGGTCCATCCGGCTGACGCCGGTCACGACCACCGACGAGCAGGCGCGCGAGTGGTTCGAGACGTTCGAGGGGGCCGGGCTCGACGGGATCATCGTCAAGCCGGGCGACCAGCCGTACGTGCCCGACAAGCGCACGATGTTCAAGGTCAAGCACGAGCGTACGGCCGACGTGGTGATCTGCGGCTACCGCGAGCACAAGAGCGGGCCCATCGTCGGCTCGCTGCTGCTCGGCCTCTACGGCGACGACGGCAGGCTCCATCACGTGGGCGTGGCGGCCTCGTTCCCGATGGCGCGCAGGGCCGAGCTGGTGGAGGAGCTGAAGCCGTACCTGGCGGAGCTGAGCGACCATCCGTGGGGCCACTGGGCCGAGCAGGCCGCGGCCAACGCCGGGCAGCCGGCGGCGGGGCCCGCGACCGGCGGGCAGCGGGTGCCGGGCGCGGTGTCGCGGTGGAGCGCCAAGAAGGACCTGTCGTTCATCCCGATCCGGCCCGAGCTGGTGATCGAGGTGGCCTACGACCAGATGGAGGGCGACCGGTTCCGGCACACGGCGCATTTCCGGCGGTGGCGGCCCGACCGTACACCCGAGTCGTGCACGTACGAGCAGCTGGAACGGCCGGTCCGGTACGATCTGGACGACATCCTCGCCCGTTGAGGGGCAAAGCGGTTTAGTCTCTCCCATATGACCACCGGTGATGAACTCAAGGCGGCCGTGTCCGCGCGGCGCGACCTCGGCCCCGACTTCGAGGACGCGCTGGTGGAGTCGTTCCTCGACAAGGTGGGGCAGGAGGTCGACCGGCGGGTCGACGAGCGCCTGGCCACCACGGCCCCGCGCGCCAAGGCGCCGGTCAGCAGGAGCTCCGAGGGGCAGCGGCTGGCGCTGGCGATCGTCTCGCTCTCGCTGGGCACGCTGTCCACGATCGCGCTGGCGTTCGCGGGCGGGGGCCGGATGGCGGCGCTGGTCCCGATCTGGGTCGGGATCATCATCGTCAACGTGGTCTTCAACAGCTCCCGCGGGAAGTAGCCCCCGGCCGCGCGGCGGCGGTCAGTCGAGCCAGACGATACCGGCGAAGCGGCCGCCGGGCTGCTCGCGGCGGTGTGAGTAGAGCTCGGGCGACTCGATCGTGCAGCGCGCGTCGTGCCGTACGTCGGGCACGCCCGCCGCCCTGAGCTGCGACTCGATCCCGGCCCGCAGGTCGAGCGCCGGGGTGCCCCACGACGTCGTCGACCACGTCGGCGGCACCTTGGCGGCGACCTGCTCGCGCAGCTCGGCCGGCACCTCGTAACAGCGCCCGCAGGCGCCGGGCCCGATCAGCGCGACCATCCTGCCGGGCCGCGCGCCCTTGGCGGCCATGGCCTCGACCAGGGCGGTGGCGACGCCGGCCTCGGTGCCGGGACGGCCGGAGTGGGCGGCGCCGACCATGCGGGCCTGGGGGTCGGCCACCAGCACGGCCGGGCAGTCGGCGCCCAGCGAGGCCAGCGCCAGTCGCGGCTCGGTGGTGAACACGCCGTCGAGCGGCGGCGGGTCGTCGCCGAACGGCTCGCTCACGAGGGCGACCTCGGCACTGTGGATCTGGCGCATGTAGACGACGGCGCGCACGCCCAGCTCGGCCACCAGGCTCTCGCGGTTGGCGCGTACGGCCGCCGGGTCGTCGCCGACCATGCCGCCGAGGTTGCGCGAGGCGTACGGCGGGGCGCTGACCCCTCCGTGGCGGTCGGTGATGACGGCGTGGACTCCGGGGGCCAGCTGCATGTTGCGATCCTAGCCGCGGGCCGGGGCCGGGGAACCGCCCGGCCCGCCGGGGGCCGAGCCGTGGAGGATGAGGCCGGGCGGGCGGCCGAGGTCCAGGTACATGCTCACCTCGTCGAAGCGCCATTCGCCCACCTCGACGACGTTCGGCAGCCGTCCCCACTCGCGGAACCCGAGGCTCTCGTACAGCGCGATCGCGCCGTGGTTGTTGCCGCGCACGCGCAGCGTGAGCGTCTCGACGCCGGCCGCGCGGGCGTCGTCGGCGAGCCCGGCCACCACCAGCCTGCCGAGGCCGAGGCCGCGCGCCGCCGGGTGCGTCATGACCTTGCCGATCTCGGCGGAGTGCCGGAAGACCGCCTCTGGGCTGCGCCGCCACAACCCCATCGCCTGGACGGTGCCGTCGACCGCGGCGAGGGCGAGGCGGGCCTCTCCCTCGGTGACCGCCGCGAGCGTGGCCGCCACCCAGGGGTCGGTCACCTCCCGCGCGGGCGGCGTCAGGTGACCGACCGCGCCGCCCAGCTCGACGACTGCGTGCAGCACGCGGTGGACGGCGGCGAGCACGGGTTCGCCGGCGGTTTCCGGCCAGGTCAGATCGATCGTCACAGCTGACCATTATGCCCCGATCCGTCCGGGGCTGGTCCGGCTACGGCAAGCAAGCATATGCTTGGGCGCGTGCCTGAGTACCGTAATCTCATCGGCGGCGAGCTGGTCCGCGCCGACCGGACGATGGACACCGTCAACCCCGCCACGGGCGAGGTGTGGGCCCAGATCCCGGCGAGCGGCGCGCGGGAGGCCGAGGCCGCCGTGGCGGCGGCGCGGGCGGCCTTCCCCGCCTGGTCCGCCATGCCCGCGCTGGGCCGGGCGCACTTCCTGCGCAAGGTGTCGGAGCTGTTCGGCCGGCACGCCGAGGAACTGGCCCGGCTGGAGACCCGCGACAACGGCCGGATCCTGCGCGACACGCTCAAGAAGGACCTGCCGGGCATGGCGTACCTGTGGCAGCTCGCGGCCGGGCAGTGCCTGGACGCGGTCAAGGGCGACACCGTCGTGCTGGGGCCGGACACGCTGGGCCTGACGCGGCGCGAGCCGTACGGGGTGGCGGTCTGCATCATCCCGTGGAACTCCCCCGTCTCGACGTTCTCCGCCAAGGCCGCCTACGCCCTCGCCGCCGGGAACACGGTGATCGTCAAGCCCGCCGAGCAGGCAAGCGCGTCGGTGCTGCGGCTCGGCGAGCTGCTGGCCGAGGTGTTCCCGCCCGGCGTGCTGAACATCGTCAGCGGGCTCGGCGAGGAGGTCGGCGACGCCCTGGTCCGGCACCGGGACGTCGCCAAGGTCAGCCTCACCGGCTCGACGGCCACCGGCCAGGCCATCACCAGGGCCTCGGCGGACGCGCTGAAACCGCTGACGTTCGAGCTGGGCGGCAAGTCGCCCAACATCGTCTTCCCGGACGCCGACCTGGACGCCGCCGCGCAGGGCGTCACCGTGAACTCGGTCTACACGGGCAACGCCGGGCAGGTGTGCGTGGCCGGCTCGCGGATCCTCGTCCACCGGTCGATCTGGGACGACCTGCTCGGCCGGATCAGGCGGATCTGCGCCGGGCTGGTCCTGGACGACCCCCTCGACCTGGCCACGACCATGGGCCCGATCGTGTCGGCCGGGCAGTTCGAGCGGGTGCGGTCGTACCTGGAGACGGCCGAGAAGGAGGGGGCCGAGCTGGTCTTCGGCGGGCGGGCGGGGGCCGAGGTGGTGCCCGGCCTGCCGGGCGGCTACTGGGTGGCGCCCACGCTCTACACGACCGAGGACAACGGGCTGCGGATCTGCCAGGAGGAGATCTTCGGGCCGGTGGCGGTGGCCATCCCGTTCGAGAGCGACGAGCAGGCGCTGGCGATCGCCAACGACTCACCGTACGGGCTGGCGGCCGGGGTGTGGACGCGGGACCTGGGACGGGCGCACCGGTTCGTACGGGATCTGGAGAGCGGGACCGTCTGGGTGAACACCTACCGCCAGATGCCTCCGGGCCTGCCGTTCGGAGGCGTGAAGGACAGCGGGTACGGCCACGATTCCGTCCTTGAGTACACCCGGGAAAAGGCGGCCATCATCCAGATTTAGTTAGATAGATTCCCTCCATGAGCGAGGGGATCAACGACCAGTCCGATCTGTCCGAGGCAGCCGCCCAGTCGCGTGCGTCCGTGTTGCGCAGCCGAGCCGAATCGTACATCGCGCTGTCGCGGCATGAGGCCGCGATCGCGGATCTGACCGAGTCGATCGCGCTGGTCCCGGACAACGCCCGGTCCTGGCGGCTGCGCGGCGAGAGCCACCGGGTCATCGAGCGGTACGAGGCCGCCCTGGAGGACTTCGACGAGTCGTTGAGACTGGAACCGGACAGCGCGTACGCACTGGGCTCGCGCGGCCAGGCGTACGCGGCGCTCGGCCGGCTGGAGGAGGCGATGGACGACTTCGACCACGCGCTCACCCTCGCCCCCGAGTCCCTGTGGATCCTGGAGGCCAAGGCCGACGCCCTGGTGGACCTCGACCGGCTGGACGAGGCCCTGGACGAGCACGCCAAGATCATCGCGTTGAACGAGGAGCTGGCGTACTCGTGGGTGGCGCGCGGTGACCTCTACCAGCGCATGCATCTCTACACCGAGGCCATCGACGACTACACGAGGGCTTTGCGGGCCGACCCCGAGCACGTCCGGGCGCTCAGCCGGCGCGGCGAGGCGCTGCGCATGATCGACCGCTACCAGGAGGCGCTGGCCGACCTGAACCGCGCGGTCGAGCTCGACCCCGACAACGACCGCGCGTTCGGCAGCCGGGGCGCGGTGCTGAGCGAGATGGGCGACAACGAGGCCGCCCTGCGCGACCTCAACCGGGCCGTCGAGCTGGACCCCGACTACATCTGGGCCTACCGGGTGCGCGGCGAGATCTTCCAGGAGATGGAGCGCCACGAGGAGGCGGTGTCCGACTTCACCCTGGCCCTGCGCCTGGAGTTCGGCGACGACTAGCTGAGGGCTGTCCTCGTCGCGCCATGACTGCGCTGGTTCGGTCAACCGTGCTGCCGTCGTTTCCGTACAAGACGGTCGCGGTGACCGCTTCGTAGCATGAGCGCGGGCGTTCCGCCGCCGCGTCGGCATGGCACTGCGGCCCGCTTGCCGATCTGCCTGGCGACCTCGCGTCGCCGACCATGAGGAGAACAGCACATGCGTGATCTGATCTATACCGGATTCATGTCGCTTGACGGCGTTGTGGACTCCCCGGGCGGTGGGCCGGGCGAGGAGCACCGCAGCGGCGGCTGGGTGGTCAAGGACATCGAATTCCTGCCCGAGGCCTTCTCTCTGAAAGGCGAGGAACTTGAGGACACGACAGCGCTGATGTTCGGCCGCCGGAGCTACGAGGCGTTCGCGCCGATCTGGCGCGACTCGGATGACCACGCCGCCTACAAGGACCTGCCCAAGTACGTGGTCTCGACCACGCTGTCCGACGACGCCCTCGTCGAGGGATGGGGGCCGACGACGATCCTGCGCTCGGCCGACGACGTCGTCGAGCTCAAGAAGAGCGAAGGTGGCGCGATCTTCATCCATGGCAGCGCGGAGCTCGCCCGGCGGCTGTCGGAGGCGGGCCTGATCGACCGGTACCACCTTCTCGTCTTCCCGGTGCTGCTCGGGGCCGGGAAGAGCCTGTTCACCGAGGCGGACAGGGACAAGCAGGTGCTGAGCCTCCGGGCGTCCGAGGCCTACCCCAACGGCATCGTGAAGCTGATCTACGACGTCGTCAGCTGATCCAGATCCAGGGCGATCGCGCCGCCGGTGCCCTCTCGGAGTTGCCGCGCCGTACGGCCGACGTACCGGCGCAGCGCACGGGCCAGGTGTGGCTCGTCGAAGTACTCGAGCCCGGAGACGACATCGGCGACCGAGACGCCGGAGGCCAGGAGCGCCGAGGCCCTGCGTGCACGTTCGATCTGCCGTACGGCGCCCTGGGTCAGCCCGGTCGCCGCCCGGAAGCGGCGTTCGACGGTTCGTCCCGAAACCTCTGGACGGCGGCCTCGGCGGACCTCGGTGACGAGCGGGTCACGGACCAGGGCTCCGGCGCGGACCAGGCGGTCGACCAGAGCCTCGGCGTCGTCGGGGGCGGGGGATTCCCAGCGGACGCCGTCCAGCACGAAGGTCCTGCGCATGGTGTCGGGGAGCTCGACGCCCCCGTCGACCAGAGTCGGCGGGGGGACGGCGCGCAGCGACGTGCCCACGGCGAACTCGATGCCGACGAAGGTCGAGCCCTCCGGCACCGGCGCGGTGCCGGTCTTGGTCTCAGGACCGGAAATGGCCGCGTGCGCCCTGCCCTCGCGCTCCCAGAAGACAAGGCCCCAGCTCACCGCCGCGACGGAGGTCATCTCCGCGACGTGCTCGCTCGTACAGCTCCACACGGCGTCGACCCACGGTGAGTCGGACGCGCGTGTCTCGAACCGCAGTGCCACGGAAGAAGAATACGCACGGCTTCGGGCGGGCCGCCCCGGAGGGCGGCCCGCCGTCTCATAGCGCCAGCAGCGCGCTGACCGGCAGGCGGCTGTCGGACAGCGGCCGTACGGCGATGCGCAGCAGCGCCAGCGCGTTGTCGTCACCGGCGATGCGGTTGGCGCTCAGCCCGCCGCACGCCTGGCAGTGGTGGATGATCAGCCACTCCCCGTCGGGCCTGACGGTGACGCTCAGCGCCGCCATCGGGCCCCGGCAGCCCGCCCGCCGGTCCCCCGGGATCCGGTGGTCGACGTGCAGGCTGGTCAGGCAGTGCGGGCAGTGGTTGCGGTGCGCCGTGCCCGGCGCGTCCATCGGCACGTCCAGCCGGCAGCCGACGCAGCGGAACGTGTCGCCACGTTCGCCGCGCTCGGCTCGCCGTACGGGCTTGGGTTGTTGCGGCCGGGCCCGGCCGGGGTTCCTCCTGGGCATGTCACAGGTCGCCGAACGCTTCGAGCGGGAACGGCGGCTGCGCGAGCGGGCGTACCGCCATGCGCATGAGGATGAGCTGGTTGTCGTCCCCGCAGATCGGGTTGGACGTCAGCTCCCCGCAACGGGTGCAACGATGGATGACCATCCAGTCGCCGGTGCGGAGCACCGCGATCGAGATCGGGTTCATCCGCGACCGGCACTCCGACGGGCCGCCCCCCACCCGGTCGAGCACGTGCAGCGAGTGCAGGCAGCTCGGGCAGTGGTTGCGGCGGGCGCCGTCGGGGGCCTGCGCGGCGACGGTCAGGCCGCAGCGCACACAGGCGAAGGTGTCGGTGATGGTACGAGGTTTGCCGTTGGCAGACAACCTGGGGTCTCCTTGCCGGATTTGTCATGAAAAGAGCAGCAAGGGAGCGCCGAGCGGGCCTCACAGGCACGCTGGTGCCACAGGTGGTCCGGTCCTGATCCTCAAGGAAGGCGGGAAACACCCGTGACACGTAGAGGCGCGCTGGGCGCCGTGCCGGGCATTAAGCCACCTCGTTTCCGGAAAGGTCGTCTCGAACAGGACAGCAGCGAGCGTAGCCAGCGCCACCGGTCCGGCGCCAACGGTTTTCCCGGACCTGGAGATCTTCCCGGGCCTGGAGATTGACAGAATATCGTTCTAGTGTTCGTCCATGGGGATCGGGCTGAGCGAGGAGCACCGGGCGCTGGCCGCCTCCGTACGGGGGGCGGCGGGGCGTACCGGCGGGAACCGGGCGCCGGTGGGACCGGACCTGCTGGGGCTGCACCTCCCGGAGGAGCACGGCGGGCAGGGGTACGGGCTGGTCGAGCTGTGCGTGGCGCTGGAGGTGCTGGGCGAGCTGCGGGTGGCGGGGCCGTACCTGCCGGTCGTGCTGACCTCGGCGGCGCTCGCCCGATCAGCGGCCGTCACACCCGGCGGCGGGTCGTTGGCGGGCCTGCTCGGCGGGCTCGCGGACGGGACGTCGACGGCGGCCGTCGTGCTCGGCCCGCTCGCCCTGGGGCCGGCCGGCGCGGACCTGTTCCTCGTGCCGCACGGCGACGGGTGGGCGCTGCTCGACCGGTCCCACGTGACCGCCGAGCCCGCCGAGGGCATCGACCTGGACCGCGACCTGTGCACGGTCACGGCCCGCGAGATCCCGCCGGACCGCCTGCTGGGTGCGGTGCCGGTACGGGAACTGGCCGCGCTGCTGCTCGGCGCCGACGCGTGCGGGACCGCCGCCTGGGCGGTCGGCGCGGCCGCCACGCACGCCAGGATCCGCGAGCAGTTCGGCCGCCCGATCGGCCAGTTCCAGGGCGTCAAGCACCGGGTGGCCGCCGCGCTGGTGGCCCTTGAGCAGGCCCGCGCCGCCGTCTGGGACGCCGCCCGCGCCCTGGACGCCCCCGGCCCGCTCACCGCGGAGGCGCGGCTGGCCGCCGGGGTGGCCGCCGTGCTCGGCCCGGACGCGGCGGTGCGCTGCGCGGCCGACGCCATCCAGGTGCTGGGCGGCATCGGCTACACCTTCGAGCACGACGCCCACCGCCACTACCGCCGCGCCCTGTCCGGCCGGATGCTCGCCGGGGACCCGGGGCCGTGGGCCGAACGGGTCGCGGAGCTGGCCGTGGCGGGCACGCGCCGCGCGATGGAGCCCGACCTGCCCGAGGAGGCCACCCCGCTCAGGGACACGATCAGGGCGCAGGCCGAGTCGCTGCGCCGCGAGGAGCCGCTCGCCAGGCTGGGCCGGTTCGCGCGGGAGGGCTGGATCATGCCCTACCTGCCCAGGCCGTGGGGCCGGGCGGCCACGCCGCTGGAGCAGGTGATCATCCACCAGGAGTTCCGCGGGCTCAAGCGCCCCAACCTGGGGATCGCGGCCTGGGCGGTCCCGTCCATCGTCGCGTACGGCACCGGCGAGCAGCGGGAACGCTTCCTGCCGAGGACGTTCACCGGCGAGATCGTGTGGTGCCAGCTGTTCAGCGAGCCCGGGGCCGGGTCCGACCTGGCGGGGCTGGCGACCAGGGCCACCCGGGTGGAGGGCGGCTGGACGCTGACCGGCCAGAAGATCTGGACGTCCCTCGCCCAGTACGCCCACTGGGGCATCTGCCTGGCCCGTACCTCGCCGGACAGGCCCAAGCACGAGGGGATCACGTACTTCCTGGTGGACATGTCCTCCCCCGGCGTCACCGTCAGGCCGCTCAAGGAGATCAACGGGGACGAGATCTTCAACGAGGTCTTCCTCGACGACGTCTTCGTCCCGGACGACCTGGTGGTCGGCGAGGTGGACGGCGGCTGGCGGGTGGCCCGCGACACCCTCTCGTACGAGCGGGTCGCGCTCGGCGACTCCTGGGGGCCCGGCTCCCAGCACACCGACATGGTCCGGCTGATCGGCACGCTGCCGCCGCTGCGGCAGTCGCAGCGCGAGCAGGCGGGCCGCCTGTGGGCCGAGGGCCAGGCGATCTCGGCGCTCGGGCTGCGCGTGACGCTGTCCAGGCTGGCCGGCTCCGACCCGGGGCCCGCCTCCAGCGTGCGCAAGCTGCTGGGCATGCGCCACGCGCAGGCGATCTCGGAGTTCTGCTGGTCGCTGGCCCCGGCCGACCGCCACTGGAACCGTACGATCCTGGCCACCCGGGCCTTCACCATCGGCGGCGGCACCACGGAGGTGCAGCTCAACATCATCGCCGAGCGCGCGCTCGGCCTTCCCCGCGATCCGTGACCCCGGCGACCCCGGCCCGCACGCATCTCACCTCGGCCGACATCGCCAGGTGGCGGGCCGCGATCCCGGGCATGGCGGTCACCCCGAAGGCGGTGCGGTCCACGCGGGCGGTGACGACGACGGTGAAGCCGTTCGCGGTCACGTCGCAACCGTCGACGGTGAGGGTGAGCGGGTGCTCGGCGCCGGCCACGGTGAGCGTGCCGGTCAGCGTCGTGCCGTCGGCGCCGCCGCCCGCCGCGAAGGTGATGGTGGGGTGGCGGGCGGTGTCGAGGAAGCGGGGGGAACGTACCGCCTCGTCGCGCTGGTGGTTGCCGGTGTGGAAGCTCGCCGCGTCGATCTCCACGCGCACGCGGGAGTCGGCGAGCGGTTCGGCCACCTCGACGGTCCCGGCCTTGATGTCGAACGTGCCGCGCACGCGGCCGAGGCCGAACAGGTGCCTGGTGGTGAAGTGGATCCCGGAGTTCTCGGTGTCGATCTCGTAGCGGCCCAGCGGGGGAAGGTTCGTCATGGGTCCATTGCACGGCGGCGAGGGGGAGGTCCGGCAGGGCGGGCCGTCGGTCGCGGGGGCGACGATCGGTGGGAGCGCATGCGACTTTCGTATGGTTTCCGACTTGTCGGATATCTCCGGCGCGAGGGGGTGTCATAGCGTGTGCGGCATGAGTGAAGAGGCGTGCCGCCGTCGCCGCCGTCGTTCCCTCGTGCTGGACGTGGCCATGGCGGCCGGCTTCACGCTGCTCGACACCGCCTCGACGTTGCTCGGCCTCTCGTGGTGGCCCGAGCGTCCCGGCACGCTCGCCTGGGTGTTGCTGGGGGTTCAGGCCGCCGCCTGCCTGTCGCTGCTGGCCCGCCGCCGGGCGCCGCTCACCGTCCTGGCCGTGCTGGGGGTGTTCACGCTCGCGGTGACGCTGCTGATCTCGCCGGGCGGGGTGCTGGTCCCGGCCGGGCCGGAGAACGTGTGGGCGCCGTTCGCGACGATCGCGGCGGCGTACGGGCCGCTCTACTACCGCAGGGACCGGCGGCTGGCCTTCGCCGCGCTGGGGGCGTACACGCTGGTCATCGCGCGGGTGTGGGACCCGTCGGTCGGGGTGCTCACCGACGCGGTGCTGCGCACGGCCGTTGGGCCGCTGCTCGCGCTCTACTTCGACGGACGTCGGCGCGTGGTCAGGATGCTGACCGAACGCGCCGAGCGGGCGGAACGCGAGCGGGGCCTGCTGGCCGAGCGGGCCCGCGCCGAGGAGCGCGCCCGCCTGGCCGGCGAGATGCACGACGTCGTCACCCACCGGGTCAGCCTGATGGTGCTCCAGGCGGGCGCGCTGCGGGTCACGGCGGCCGACGAACAGGTCCGGCAGGCCGCCGAGGAACTGCGCGCGGCGGGCTGCCAGGTGCTCGACGAGCTGCGGGACCTGATCGGCATCCTGGGCGCCGCGCCGGAGCCCGACGCGCCGCCGTCGGCGGCCGACTTCGCCGCGCTGGTCGCCGAGTCGGCCTCCGTGGGCACCCCGGCCGAGCTGGTCGAGGAAGGCGACCGGGCGCTGGCCTCGCCGGTGGTGGGGCGCACGGCGTACCGGATCGTGCGGGAGGCGCTGACCAACGTGCGCAAGCACGCGCCGGGCGCGCGGGTGGACGTGCGGATCGAGTACGGCCAGGCGCAGGTGCGGCTCACCGTGCGCAACACGCCGCCGACCGGCCTGCCGGACGGTCCCCTGACCGGGACCGGCTCCGGCCTCGGCATCGCCGGCCTGCGGCGACGCGTCGAGGTCGTGCACGGCACGCTGCGCGCCGGCCCCTCCCCCGACGGCGGGTTCCGCGTCGAGGCCACCCTCCCCTCGTACGTGCCGACATGATCAGGGTCGTGATCGTGGACGACGAGCCGATGGTCTGCCGTTTCCTGCGTACCATCCTGGGCTCGGCGGCCGACATCGAGGTCGTGGACGAGGCCCACGACGGCGCCGCGGGCGTCGAGGCGGTCGTGCGCAACCGTCCGGACGTCGTGCTCATGGACCTGCGCATGCCCGGCGTGGACGGGCTCACCGCGATCGAACGCCTGGGCGAGCTGCCGCGGCCACCGGTCATCGTGGTGCTGACGACGTTCGACGCCGACCAGTACGTGCTGCGTGCCCTGCGTGCGGGCGCGTCCGGGTTCCTGGTCAAGTCCACGCCGCCGGAGGACCTGATCGGGCTCGTCCGGGTGGCCGCGGAAGGGCACACCGTGTTGTCGCCGGTGGCCGCCCGCAGGCTGGTCGCGGCCTCGGCGGCGGCGGACCCGGCGCGTGACCGCGCCCGGAGGCTGGTGGAGTCGCTGACCGTACGCGAGCGCGAGGTGCTGGCCTGCCTCGGCGAAGGGCTGTCGAACGCGCAGATCGGCGCCCGCCTCCACCTCGCCGAACCCACGATCAAGGGGTACGTGTCCCGCCTGCTGGACAAACTGGGCTGCCTCAACCGCACCCAGGCGAGCCTGATCGCCCACGACGCGGGCCTGACACCGGAGGGGCCGAGGTAGCAGCCCGTAGGTCGTCACCCCCCGATGTACACAAACCTCGCGAACTATCGCACACGGAGGGTTTGGTGGAGGGCCGACGAGGTAGGTGATAAGCCGCAAAGGGGGACAAAAGCCATGAGTAATCCGCAACAGCCTGAACTTCGCCGATCCGGCAAGTCCGGCGCCAGCTCGAAGTCCGCGGACGCCGTGCCGGAGTCCAAGAGCGGCGGCAAGCGGGCCGGGCGCCCGCACGGGAGCGACAAGGGACACAAGGGCGGCGGCAAGGGCGGCGGCGTGCCTCCGGGGCAGCACCCGCCGTATCCGGGGTGAGCCGGATGAAGGGCAGCCTGCAGTTCATCGGCAACGCCACCACATTGATCCGCTACAACGGCTTCACGCTGCTGACGGATCCCAACTTCCTGCACCGGGGGCAGCGGGCGTACCTGGGTTACGGCCTGTCCTCGCGGCGGCTGAAGGACCCGGCCATGGACGTGACGGACCTGCCGCACATCGACGCGGTGGTGCTGTCGCACCTGCACGGGGACCACTGGGACCGGGTCACGCGCAAGGGCCTGGACCGGGACACGCCGATCGTCACCACCACGCAGGCGGCGCGCAGGCTGCGCCGCCGCGGCTTCGGCCGCAGCGTCGGCCTGGAGGTGTGGGAGCAACACGAGCTGAACGGCCCGCAGGGCAGCCTGACGATCACCGCCCTGCCCGCCAGGCACGCACCGGGCCCCGCCGAGGCCCTGCTGCCGCAGGTGATCGGGACGATGCTGGAGTTCCGCGGGCCCGAAGACCTGGTGGAGCTACGCCTGCACATCAGCGGCGACACCCTGCTCGACCGCCGCCTGGAAGGGATCCCGCGGCGCTTTCCCGACGTCGATCTGGCCCTCGTACACCTGGGCGGCACCCGCCTGCTCGGCACCTTGCTCGTCACCATGGACGGCGAGCAGGGCGCGGCCTGGGTCGACCTGATCAACCCGCACACGGTGGTGCCGGTGCACTACGACGACTACGGCGTCTTCAGCTCACCGCTGGACGACTTCCGGCATCACATCGAACAGGTGGGCCTGGCCGACCGCGTGGTGTACCTGGAACGCGGCGAATCCCGCGAACTGGCCCCACACCACCTCGTCCGCCACTGACCCCTTCTGACCCGACACCGGAAGGCCCCCGACAGCCGGGGGCCTTCCGACTCTCACCCCCAGGACCCCGGCCATCGCGGTGGCCTCAGCTCCACCTCCGCCCCCCGGGGGTCCTGGCGTGCACGGAATGTGAAATCTTCCACCCAAGGTAAGAACCCTCTACCGCAGGCGGAGAATATTCACCCCTGACTACCCCTCATGCACCGGTTTGCGCGTTACCTTTCCTTTCGGCCGCACCTCCGAGTGCCGCCGCACGGCCGGGCCGTCGGGTCCCGTCCCAGGCACCGGGTCCGGCCGTGCGGCCCTCGACGTCCTTCGGTCTCGCGCTCCTTGCGGCCCCTCCCGGCCTTGAGCCGGTTGGCGACCCCCAACACCCCAGCCGGGGCTGGTCAGGGAGGTTTGTGGGGGGTCGTTCGCATTCTTGGGAACGCCGCCACAGCGTTACAGCCGACACGCCCAGAGCTGCGGCCGACATCCTGTGCCGCCACACGCTCGCCAGCGGCGTTACCGAGCTGAGATCTTCACATGTGTCTCCACCTCGCCCCCCTGCCCAGGCAGCCCGTCTGGCCGAGGCCGGAGCGGAAGGACCCCCGATGCACGGGACCGCCTCCCCAGCCCGAGCGCCGCCCGTACGCTCCTCCGCGCGCCGTACGAGTTCCACCAGTTCCACCACAAGTGAGACACCGAAGGAGCAAGACCTGATGCGCTCAGCCACCCGAGCAGCCCTGGCCACCCTCGCCGTCACCTGCTGTACGTTCACCTCGCTGCCGGCCTGGGCCGCGCCGGCCGGCAACGCGCCGTCGTGCGTGACCGTCTGGCAGAACACCGGGGCCATCACCAAGACCGGCTACGCCCGCAACGACTGCGACTACCGGCTCAGGCTGA
The DNA here is from genome assembly GCF_014648435.1 of Nonomuraea spiralis. Taxonomy (GTDB): domain Bacteria; phylum Actinomycetota; class Actinomycetes; order Streptosporangiales; family Streptosporangiaceae; genus Nonomuraea; species Nonomuraea spiralis. Next base: position 262,637 of record NZ_BMRC01000002.1, on the reverse strand, counting down.
AGATCATCTGGGCGCGCGGGACCGACGGCGCGTGCCAGACCGTTGACCCCGGCGAGACCATTTACTCCCGGGTGCCACGAGGTGTGCGCACCTTCGACGGAGCCGACACCTGCTGACCGGTCACGCGAGAACCGACCGGTCACGCGAAAAGGCCCGGCCCCTCGAATCCATCGACGGGGGCCGGGCCTTCGTCACGGATCGAGTGGTGCGCCGCCCCCGCCGGACGCGGGTCACTCCCCGGTGTCGGGCCTGGCCTTGCTGGGCTGGACACGCTTCGGCTCCCCCGGCATCTTCGGGTAGTTGGGCGGATAGGGCAGGTCACCACGCTCGTCGGCGGCGTACATCTCCAGCAGGGGCTCGATCGAGTACGCCTGGTCGTCGATGGCCGCGTGCACGTCGCCCAGCTTGGCGAAGCGGGCCGGCACGGTGCGGATGTCGAAGTCACGCGGGTCGGCGTCGGCCAGCTCGTCCCAGGTCAGCGGGGTCGACACGGGCGCGTGCGGACGGGCCCGTACGGAGTAGGCGCTGGCCACCGTGCGGTCTCTGGCGTTCTGGTTGAAGTCGATGAAGACGCGGTCGCCGCGCTCCTCCTTCCACCACGCGGTGGTCACCAGGCTCGGGTCGCGCGCCTCGACGGCCCTGGCCAGCGCGATGCCGGCGTGACGCACCTGGACGAAGTCCCAGCGGGGCTCGATGCGCACCGCGATGTGCACGCCGCGGTTGCCCGAGGTCTTGACGAACCCGGTCATGCCCAGCTCGTCGAGCACCTCGCGGGTGCGCTCGGCGGCCCGGCGCGCGGTGTCGAACTCCAGGCCCGGCTGCGGGTCGAGGTCGATGCGCAGCTCGTCGGGGTGCTCGACGTCGGCGGCCCGCACCTGCCAGGGGTGGAAGTCGATCGTGCCGAGGTTGGCGCAGTAGGCGATCGCGGCGACCTCGGTCACCCGCAGCGAGTCGGCGGTGCGGCCACTGGGGAAGGTGACGGTGACCGACTGCAGCCACTCGGGATGTCTGGGCGGCATGCGCTTCTGGTAGATGGCCTCGGTCTGCACGCCGTCGGGGTGGCGCTTGATGTTGGTCGGCCGGTCTCTGAGCGCGCGCAGGGCCCCCTCGCCGACGCTTACGTAGTATTCGACCAGCTCGCGCTTTGTGGCCCCGATCTCCGGGAAGTAGACCTTGTCGGGGTTGGTGACCTTGACGGTCCGCTCCCCCACCTCGAGCTCAATGAACGGCGATGCCATGCCACCGAACCTACTCCCCCGCGCCGACAAAAGAGGTGGGCCCGTCCCGGAGCCGCGTCGGTGGCGGGACCGGGGCTCGACGGGACGGACCTAAGATCATCCGTCGCCGTTCCGGGCGCTGGCGCGCCACCCGGCCGGCCATCTCCGGTCGCCAGCGGCGCCAGCACGGGCGTGGGCTGTTGCCGCCTCGGCGAGCCGCGGACGATCTCACCCCTTTGGCAGGAGGCGATGACACCCCCTTACCGACAAAGACGCGAATTCGGCCGAGAAAGGATGCTTCACCCTGCGGAGATCTCTTTTTGCCGGATCTCGTAGTCTGGACGCATGGACAAGGTGGTCAAGAGCGAGGCCGAATGGCGGGCCAGGCTCTCTCCTGAGGAGTTCCACGTACTCAGGGAGGCCGGGACCGAGCGCCCGTTCGCGGGGGAGTACGTCGACACCAAGACCGAGGGCGTCTACTCGTGCCGTGCCTGCGGCGCGGAGTTGTTCCGGTCCGACACGAAGTTCGAGTCACACTGCGGGTGGCCGAGCTTCTTCGAGCCGTCGGAGTCGGAGGCGGTCGTACTGATCGAGGACAGCAGTCACGGCATGGTGCGCACCGAGGTACGCTGCGCACGCTGCGACTCCCACCTCGGTCACGTCTTCCACGGCGAGGGCTATCCCACGCCGACCGACGACCGTTACTGCATCAATTCGGTGTCTCTGAGGCTCGAACCCAAGGGGTGATCGATCAGCGACAGCGCGTACCGGTCTCCTGCGAGGGGTAGGAGCCTCTTCGTGGGCCGAGTCCATCTTCGCCACCGATGGGTGACGATAGAGACGATCGGACGTGTCGTGACTCAGCGGTGCGACGTGTGCTCGAAGACGAGGGTTCGGGTGCGCTAAGTCCGGCTCGGGGGTTTCATTGGTTCCCGGTGCGCTGCAACGGGCGGGCGGCGGTGCCGCTTCGCCGCGCGTCACTTCGGCCGGGGATACGTGACACGGCAGTTGGTGTCGGACGGACCCAGGATGTTGGCGAGGACGGGATTCCCGTTCTCGCCGAACTCCGCCTGTACGAAGACGATCGGACGCTTCACCCCGTTCGCCCGGAGATATTCCAGGCCGCGCTTGCACAGCTTGATGGCCGTGGGCGAGTTGTCGGCGGTGTCGGGCAGGTTGGTGTAGATGCGCAGATAGCCGCCGACGGTGCGGATGTCCTTGACGTGTTTCATCGCCTTGTCGCCCGCGCCCCAGCGGTTGTTGAAGTACTCGGCGGCCTGCTCGTCGGTGTGCCTCGACGGTCCGTCGGCCTTGTAGCCGGCCGACCCCTTGTGACCGGCCGAGCCCTTGTGCCCGGCCGGATCCTGCTGGGTGGCGGGGTCTTGTTGGGTGGCGGGGTCTTGTTGGGTGGCGGGGTCTTGTTGGGTGGCCGGGGCGCCGGGGTCGGCCACGCTCACCTGTGCGTCGCCGGTCTCGGTCTGGCCCGAGACGGTGTCCTGCTTCGGGGCAGGGTCGCCCGTGCCCGGTGTGGCGGGCGTGCCGGAGGTGTCGGGGCGCGTGGCCGGTGACGTGCTCGGCCGTGCTTCGCCCTTCCGCAGTTCACGCGCCTCCGGGGCGCCCTTGCCGGCCTCGGGCGCCTGGCCGGGGTTCGCCTGGACCCGGCTCTCTCCCGCCGGAGCCTGCCGGGCCGCTGCGGCGGCGTTCCCGCCGGCCGGGGCTCCCGAGGGGGTCCCGGCGAAGGTGCCGTTCAGGCCGAGCAGCAGCACGACTCCTCCGGCGAGCGCCACCGCGCCCGCCGCCAGCCCGCGTTTCCCGGCACGCGCCCGCCGCCGCCTCCCCCGTCGCCCCCGCCCCACCCGCTGCTCCGCCGCACGGTCCTCCGTCGCGTGCGCTCCCCTCGCACGGACCTCCCCCATACGGCCCCCTGCCGTGCGGGCCTCCGCCGCAAGGGGATCGCCCGTGCGGCGGGGCGCTGTGGGGGGTGGTTGCCGGGTGGGCTGGTCCGGGGCCGGGAGCGGCGTTCGGGAGGCCGCGTGGCGGCCCGGCGCGCGGCGCCGCCCGGGGCCCGGCCCTTCCGTGGACTGTTCCACCCCGACCCTCCTCAGCCCTCGTGGACCGTGCCACGACATCACACCACCGACAGGAGATTTCTCCTCGATTGTGACAAAGGGGATAGATCAATACAGGGAGATCGTCAAGTTGACCTTGATCTCCCGCACCCCCGCCAGCACACTGCTCCTGTGACCCAGGACGAGATCCTGACATGTCAGAATCTGCGAAAGACGTTCGGAGACCTCGTCGCGGTCGACGACGTCAGCTTCACCATCGCCGCCGGCGAGACGTACGGCCTGCTCGGCCCCAACGGCGCGGGCAAGACCACCACGATCTCCATGATCGCCGGGATCCTCGAACGCGACGGCGGCGAGGTACGCGTGGCCGGCCGCCCCCACGACACCAGAAGCTCCTGGGGCAAGGAGCGCATCGGGTACGTCCCGCAGGACCTCGCGCTCTACCCCGACCTCAGCGCCCGCGAGAACCTGCGTTTCTTCGCCCGCCTGCACGGCCTGCGCGGCGGGCGGGTGCGCGCCCGCGTGGAGGAGGTGCTGGAGCTGGCCGGCCTGGCCGAGCGCGCCGACGATCCGGTCAAGGACTACTCCGGCGGGATGAAACGCCGGCTCAACATCGGCGTCGGCCTGCTGCACCGGCCGCCCCTGCTCATCCTGGACGAGCCCACCGCCGGCGTCGACCCGCAGAGCCGCAACGCCATCCTGGAGAGCGTCGCGGCGCTGGCCGGCGAGGGCGTCGGCGTGCTCTACACCACGCACTACATGGAGGAGGCCGAGCGCCTCTGCGACCGCATCGGCATCATCGACCTGGGCCGGATCAGGGCCGAGGGCACCCGCAGGGAGCTGGTCGGCCTGGTCGGCGAGCTGGACCGGATCACGCTGACCGCCGACGGCGTACAGGCGCTGCCCACGCTGGCGGCGCTGCCCGAGGTGCGCGAGGCGGCCGGCCGTGACGGGCGCGTCGAGCTGACGGTGGACGACGCCCGGCGGTCGCTGCCGAAGATCCTGCTCGCCGCCGCCGACGCGGGCCTCGCCGTACGGGCGGTCGAGGTCGCCGAGCCGGACCTGGAGTCGGTCTTCCTGCACCTGACCGGCAAGGCACTGCGGGACTGAGATGCGCACACTCCCCCTCCGATCAGGCAAGGGCGGCTGACATGCGCACGCTTCTCCTCATCACGGGCAAGGACCTGCGCCAGCGGCTCAGGGACAGGTCGCTGCTGCTGCTGGCGTTCGTGGTGCCGTTCGGGCTGGCGGCCGTCTTCAGCGTGGTGTTCCGGGGCGTGGACGCCCAGCAGACGGCCACGTTCGCGGTCGCGGACCTGGACCGGGGCCCGATCGCGACGGCGTTCACCGGCCGCGTCCTGCGCCCCCTGGAACGGGCGGGGGTCGTCCGGCTGCGCGGGGCCGACGACGAGGCCATGGCGCGGGCGGTCGTGGACAGCGGCGAGGCGCACGCGGCGTACGTGATCCCCGCGGGCTTCAGCCACGCCGTACAGACCGGCCAGAAGGCGACCATCCGCGTGATCGGCGACGTGAACGCTCAGATCGGCTCGTACGTGGCCCGCTCGATCGCCGACTCCTTCGCCTCCGACGTCCGGTACGCCCAGGTGGCGCTGGCGGCCAAGGGCGGCGGCACGCCGGAGCAGGCCGTGGCGGTGCCCCCGCCGGTCACGGTCGCCGATCTGGCCGCCGACCGGCGGCAGCTCACGCTGGCCGAGGGGTTCCAGGCCGGGATGGCGGTGTTCTTCCTGTTCTTCGCCGTGCGGTTCGGATTCAGCTCGATCCTGGACGAACGCCGCGACGGCACGCTCGCCCGCCTCCTGTCCGCGCCGGTCCCCCGCCTCACGATCGCCCTGTCGAAGCTGCTGACCGGGATCGTGGTCGGCGTCGTCAGCATGGCCGTGCTGATGGCCGCCTCGTCGCTGCTGCTCGGCGCGGACTGGGGGTCGCCGGTCGGGCTCGGGCTGCTCATCGTGGCCGGCGTGCTGGCCGCCAACGGCGTGATGGCCCTGGTCGTGTCCGTGGCCAGAACGGCAGAGCAGGCCGGGAACGCCGAGTCGGCGGTCGCCGTGCTGCTCGCCGTGCTGGGCGGGGTGCTGGTCCCCATCCAGCAGACCGGCGGCGTGCTGGCGACGCTGAGCCTGGTCACGCCGCACCGCTGGTTCATGCGCGGGCTGGCCGACCTGCACGGCGCGAACGCGCCCGTCGTACCGGTCGGGCCGGTGCTCGCGCTGCTCGGCTTCGCCGCCGTCACGCTCGGGCCGGCGCTGCTGCGGGTGGACAGGATGTTCCGCCTGTGATCGCCATCGCCTGGATCAACCTGATCAGACTGGTACGCGACCGGACGAACATCTTCCCCGTCGTCATCTTCCCGATCGTCCTCATCCTGGTGTTCGGCATCTCGTTCGGCGGCACCGGCAGGCCGCGCCTGGGCGTCACGGGCGGGGACGGCCCGCTGGCCGCCGAGCTGGTCGCGGCGCTGGCCGGGTCCGGCGAGCTGGAGCTGGTACGGGTCGCCGACGAGGCCGAGGCCCGCGACGCCGTCGAACGCGGCAGCCTCACCGCCGCGCTGCTCATCCCCGCCGGCTACGACCGCGCCCTGGCCGCCTACACGCCGGTCGAGCTGCCGTACGTGGCCAGGAACGAGCCCTCGGCGCTCCAGCTCGGGGCCGCCGTCAGGTCGGTGGTGTCGCGGGTCACGATGGCCGCCCGCGCCGCCGCGTACGTGCGCGAGGGCTCCTTCCCCGACCTCGTCGCCAGGATCGGGCGCATCAGCGTGCCGGGTGTCACGGTGGAGTCCGTCATGACCGGGCCCGCCAGGCCGGTCCAGGTGTCCAGCTTCGACATCGCGGCCACCTCCCAGCTCCTGCTGTTCGTCTTCCTCACCTCGCTGACCGGCGCGTCGTCGCTGATCGAGACCAGGCTGCTCGGGGTGTCGCGGCGGATGTACGCGAGCCCCGTCTCCAGCCGCGCGATCCTGCTCGGCGAGGCGGCCGGGCGGGTCGGGATGGCGCTGACGCAGGGGCTGGTCATCATGCTCGGGTCAGGGCTGCTGTTCGGCGTGCGCTGGGGCGACCCGATCGGCGCGGGCGCCTTGCTGCTGGCGTTCTCGCTGGTGGGAGGGGGTGCGGCGATGCTGCTCGGCGCGGTCGCCCGGACCGCGCAGCAGGCGGTCTCCGTGGGCCTCCTGGCCGGGCTGGGCCTGGCCGCGATCGGCGGCGCGATGGTGCCGCTGGACCTGTTCACCGGCCCGATGCGGCAGATCGCGCACCTCACCCCGCACGCCTGGGCCCTGGACGGCTTCGCCGAGCTGCTGCGCGGGAACGGCACGGTGGCCGACGTCGTACCGCAGCTCGGCGTGCTCGCGTTGTTTGCGGCCGCGCTGCTCGCCCTCGGGTCGTGGCGGCTGCGGGCCGCCCTGACCCGCTAGGGCAGGGCCGCGACGAGCTCCTGGACCGGCTTGCGCGCGCCCGTGTAGAACGGGATCTCCACGCGGGTGTGGCGGCGGGCCGCCGCGCCGCGCAGCGTGCGCATCAGGTCGACGATCCGGTGGAGCTCGTCGGCCTCGAACGCCAGCATCCACTCGTAGTCGTTGAGCGAGAAGCAGGCCACGGTGTTGGCCCGCACGTCGGGGTAGTCGCGGGCCATCCGGCCGTGCTCGGCCAGCATCGCCCGCCGCTCGGAGTCCTCCAGCAGGTACCACTCGTAGGAGCGCACGAACGGGTAAACGCTGACGTACGCCCGCGGCTCCTCCTCGGCGAGGAAGGCCGGGATGTGGGACTTGTTGAACTCGGCCGGCCGGTGGAGCGCCATCGCCGACCAGACCGGCCTGCTGTGCCGCCCGAGCCCGGTACGGCGGAAGCGGGAGTAGACGTCCTGGAGGTCCTCGGGCGTGGGCGCGTGCCACCAGAACATGAAGTCGGCGTCGGCCCGGTAGCCGGACACGTCGTAGACCCCCCTGGTCACGACGTCCTTGCCGGCCGCCTGGTCGAGCAGTTCCTCGACCTCGTCCGCCATGTTCTCCCGGTTGCCCGGGACCTGGTCGGTCACCTGGAAGACCGACCACATGGTGTAACGGATCACCTGGTTGAGATCGCGGGCCTTCGGCCGCGGCGCGCCCTCTGTCATGTCCTTCATTCTCCTCGTTGAGACAGGTGGTCCAGAATCCGGGCCGCGGCGGTACGGGCGGTACCGACGCAGGCGGGGACGCCGATGCCGTCGTAGGCCGCGCCGCACACCGCGAGACCGGTGACGCCCGAGACCGCGGCGCGCACCCTGGCCACCCGGTCGAGGTGGCCCACGTTGTACTGCGGCAGCGCGCCGCCCCAGCGGGTGACCCGGCTGTCGACGGGCAGGCCGCGTACGCCGACCACCTCGTCCAGCTCGGCCATGGCCAGCGACACCAGCTCGGCGTCCTCGCGCTGGAGCAGGTGCTCCTCGCCGATCCTGCCGACCGAGCAGCGCACGATCAGCAGGTCTTGACCCAGGTGGGGCCACTTCACCGAGCTGAACGTCACCGCCTTGACCGGCCGGCCCTCCACCGGCGGCACCAGGTAGCCGCTGCCGGTCGGCGGCTGCGGGAAGGCGTCGAGCGGGTAGGCGAGCGTGACGACGGCCATGCTCGCGTACTCGATCCTGGCCAGCTCGGCCGCGGCCTTCGGCACCTCGGCCTTGAGCAGCCGGGCGGCGGCGGGACCCGGCGTGGCCAGGATCACCGCGTCGGCCTCGATCACCTCGGGCTGCGGCACCGGCCCGGCGACCAGCCGCCAGCCGTGCTCGGTGCGGTGGAGCTCGCGGACGGTGACGCCGGTCCTGATGTCGGCCCCGGACGCCTTGGCCACCCCCTCGGGCAGGCCGCCCAGCCCCTGGCGCAGGGTGGTGAAGACCGGCCCGGCGTTCTTCGGTGTGCCCTCGACGATGTGCCTGGCGGCGCTCAGCAGCGAACGCTCGGCCCGGGCGACGGCCGCGACCTGCGGCATCGTCGCCTCCAGCGACAACATGTCGGAACGGCCCGCGTAGACGCCGCCGAGCAGCGGCTCGACCAGGCGCTCGACGATCTCGCCGCCCATCCTGGCCCGGATGTAGGAGGCCACGGACACGTCGGTGCGCACCAGCGTGGGCGGCAGGACCTGGTCGAGCGGCACCCGCAGCAGGCCGCCGGGCGAGACGATGCCCGATCTGGCCAGCTCGGCCAGGTCGGCGGGCACGCCCATGACGTGTCCCTTGGGCATCTGCCGCAGCGCGCCCCTGGAGTAGACGGACGACCGGACGGTGCCCGGGAAGACCAGCTCGTCCCCCAGCCCGACGGCCTTGGCCAGCTCGACGCCCTCCGGCCGCCGGGCCAGCATGGCCTCGGCCCCGGCGTCGACGCTCACTCCCGCGACCTCTGAGGCGTGCAGCTTGCCGCCGAGGCGGGGACTGCCCTCCAGCACGGTGACCTTGACCCGCTCGCTCGTCCCCTGCCGGAGAAACCATGCGGCGGCCAGACCGGAGATGCCTCCGCCGATGACGACAACGTGCGCCCGATTCCCTTCCACGTCTCCTGACGCTACCGCCTCGGTGGACCGCCCAGCAGCTCGGGGCACGTGACCGTACCGTGACGCTTGCCACCAAACCCGGGTGATCCTCCATCCGTCATAAGGGCATGAGACTCCGGTTAGGCATCGCGCTCTCGGCCTGCGCCACTCTGCTGCTCGCGGGCTGCGGCGGCGGCTACGAAGCGATCAGTTCGGGCGGCTCGTCGGAGGCGGCCCCCGCCGCGGCTCCGCAGAGCCTCGACTCCGCCTCCGCGGAGGACAACGTCGCCGCCAAGAGGGCTCCGGAGCGAGCCGACAGCGCGGTCTCCGACGTCAAGCTCATCCGGCAGCAGGACCGGCAGGTCATCTACACCGGCAGCATGACCGTACGCGCCAAGGAGGTCACCGCGGCGGCGCAGCAGGCCAAGCAGATCGTCACCGCGGCCGGCGGCTACCTGTCGAAGGAGGAGTCCAACACCGCCAGCGACACCGAGGACTCGGCCATGCTGGAGTTCAAGATCCCGCCCACCCGGTACGCCGAGGTGACCGGCAGGCTGGGCAAGGAGCTGGGCAAACAGCTCTCGATGAACCAGGGCACGCAGGACGTCACCCTCCAGGTCGCCGACGTCGACAGCCGCCTGAAGTCGGCGCAGGAGTCGCTGGCCTCGCTGCGCACGCTGCTGAAGCGGGCCGACACCATCGGGCAGGTGCTCCAGGTGGAGAAGGAGATCAGCTCCCGCGAGGCGGACCTTGAGGCGTTGCAGGCCCAGCAGAAGGAGCTGGCCACCCAGGTCTCGATGGCCACGATGACGCTCCGGCTGGTCGGGCCGGTGGCGGTGGTCGAGGACCCGGCCGAGGAGCCCGCCGGGTTCCTCGGCGGGCTGAAGGCCGGGTGGGGGGCGCTGGTGTCGTTCACCAAGACGGCGCTGACCGTCCTCGGCGCGCTGCTGCCGTGGCTGGTCGTGATGGTGCCGCTGGTGGCCGTGGCCGTGTTCCTGGTCCGGCGCAACCGCGCGCGCCGGCGTCCGGCCCCCGCCGCCCCCACAGAGCCCAAGCCGTCCGAGCCCGAGCCGTCCGAGCCGGGGGCGGCGTCGGCCTGAGGGTCAGGCGCTCGCTTCGTGGACCAGGTCGGTCAGGCGCTTGAGCTGGTCGGGGTCGGTCGAGGGGAGCACGCCGTGGCCGAGGTTGAACACGTGGCCCTCGGCCGCCGCGCCGCGCCGCAGCACCTCGCGGGCCTTGCCTTCGACGACCTCCCACGGCGCGAGCAGGATGGCCGGGTCGAGGTTGCCCTGCAGCGCCTTGCCCGGCCCGACGCGCCGGGCCGCCTCGTCGAGCGGCACCCGCCAGTCGACGCCCACGACGTCGGCCCCGGCCTCGCCGAGCACGCCGAGCAGCTCACCCGTGCCGACCCCGAAGTGGATGCGGGGCACGCCCGCGACGCCCTCGAAGATGCGCCGGGTGTGGGGCAGGATGAACTCGCGGTAGTCGGCCGGCGCCACCGCGCCCACCCACGAGTCGAAGAGCTGGATCGCCGAGGCCCCGGCCGCGATCTGGATGCGCAGGTGTTCCAGCACGATGTCGGTCAGGCGTTCCATGAAGGAGTGCCACAGGGCCGGCTCGCCGTACATCATGGCCTTGGTGCGGTCGTGGTTCTTCGACGGGCCGCCCTCGATCAGGTAGGACCCGAGCGTGAAGGGCGCGCCGGCGAAGCCGATCAGCGGGGTGCCGCCCAGCTCGCCGACCAGGGCCCGCACGGACTCGGTCACGTAGGGCACGTCGTCGGGCTCCAGCGGGCGCAGCGCCGCCAGCCCCCGGGCGTCGCGGATCGGGTCGGCGACGACCGGGCCGACGCCCGGCTTGATGTCGAGGTCGACGCCGATGGCCTTGAGCGGGACCACGATGTCGCTGAAGAAGATGGCCGCGTCGACGCCGTAGCGGCGCACCGGCTGCATGGTGATCTCGACGATCAGGTCGGGCGTCGCGCACGCGGTGAGCATCGGCACGCCCTCGCGCACCTTCAGGTATTCGGGCAACGACCGCCCGGCCTGCCGCATGTACCAGACCGGGGTGTGCGGGACGGGCTGCCTGCGGCATGCGCGCAGGAAGGCTGAGTCGGCGAGATTCACCCTCCAAGGGTGCCATGGCCCCCGATCGGCCAGGACATCGGCGCGAGGTGTCGGAAAAACATACATTGGATACCCAAAATCATGATCAGATAGCCAGATGAAGGTTTACCGGTCTGCCCGGCAGCGGCGTCGCACACGGGTCGAACACACCCCATGGCCGCCCAGAGAGCCGGTCTCGACTGGATCAAATGTTCACCAACCCACCGCGCGGCATCGATTCAGCGACCACTTTCGGGACACGCCGAGCGCGTTGCGCGGAATTGTCATCGGCTCGTGTCAACGTCGGAGCCACGACCCGAAGAAAGGCCCCGGTTCGATGACTGGTGCGATGACCGCGTTGTGGAGTTCCCCGGAGCGTCGCAGCGAGAGCTGCGCGACCTGCGCTGGCGAGCGGCTGTTCGAACAGCCACCCTGTTTCGACGGGCATGAGCCGGGCCAGTGCCCGGAATGGGCCTGCGCCGAATGCGGCCACGCGATCCTGCTCGGCTGGGCCGAGACCACCCGACCGGTTCGCCAGCTGGTTACGGCAGCGGCTTGATCACCAAGGATGAGCACCCCCGTGGTCCCCTTCCGTTCGTCCTCGACCTACGCTTCGGCTATGACACCCGGTGACCAGCCACCGCCGCCGGCAGCGTTCACCCGCGCGGCGGAGAGCCTGCGGCCGGCCGAGGTCAGGCCGGAGATCGAGCTTGAGGACCTGCCCGCGCCGCAGCGGCTGGCCCCCTACTCGGCCGCCATCGGCGCCTCCGTCTACCGCGACGACGACGAGCTCGCGGTGGGCCGGCTGATCCTGCTCTACGACCCCGACGGCCAGCGCGGCTGGGAGGGCCCGTTCCGGCTGGTGGCCTACGTCAGGGCCGACATGGAGCCGGAGATCACCTCCGACCCGCTGCTCGGCCCGGTCGTGTGGAGCTGGCTGACCGAGGCGCTGGAGGCCCACGAAGCCGACTACTCCGCGGCGGGCGGTACCGTGACTAGAGCTGTGTCCGAGGGCTTCGGCAACAAGGCGGAAGACCCGGTCACGACCGAGCTCGAGCTGCGTGCGTCCTGGTCGCCCGCCGAGGAGGATCTGTCCGGCCACGTCGCCGCCTGGTGCGACCTCATGTGCCTGGCGGCGGGGATCCCGCCGCTCCCGCCCGACGTGGCCGCGCTGCCGCGCCGACGTGATGATCCGGAGAGTGACCGTACGAAGTGAGGGCACCAGTCAAGACAGCACCAGCGTCATGAGATCGGTGAGCTCATGACAGAAGAACGCACCGTCGAGCCCCTGCTCGAACCCCGCGAGGGCATCCCCCCGGTGATCGCCGACGCCGAGGCGCTGGCGCGCGCCGTCGACGCCTTCGCCGCGGGCACCGGTCCCGTGGCGGTCGACGCCGAACGAGCCTCCGGCTACCGCTACGGCAACCGCGCCTACCTGGTCCAGCTCCGCCGGGCCGGGGCGGGCACCGCGCTGATCGACCCGATGGGCTGCCCCGACCTGTCGGCGCTCGACACGGCGCTGAGCGGCGCCGAGGTCGTGCTGCACGCCGCGTCCCAGGACCTGCCGTGCCTGATGGAGGTCGGCTTCAAACCGCGCGAGATCTTCGACACCGAGCTGGCCGGGCGGCTGCTCGGCTACGAGCGCGTCGGGCTCGGCACGATGGTCGAGACCGTGCTCGGCCTGCGGCTGGAGAAGGGCCACTCGGCCGCCGACTGGTCCACCAGACCGCTGCCCGAAGACTGGCTGCGCTATGCCGCCCTCGACGTCGAGGTGCTGGTCGAGCTGCGCGACCTGCTCCGCGAGGAGCTGGCCGGGTCGGGGAAGCTGGAGTGGGCGCGCGAGGAGTTCGCGGCCGTGCTCAACACCCCGCCGCCGGTGCCGAGGTCCGACCCCTGGCGGCGTACGTCGGGCATCCACAAGGTGCGCAACGTGCGCGCGCTGGCGATCGTGCGCGAGTTGTGGACCATGCGCGACACGATCGCGAGGGAGAGCGACCTGGCCCCCGGCCGGGTGCTGCCCGACGCCGCGATCGTCACCGCCGCCCTTGAGGGCCCCCGTACGAAGAAGGCGCTGACGGAGATCTCGGCCTTCACCGGCCGCAGCGCCCGCCGGTACATGAACGACTGGCTGGCCGCCGTCAACCGGGCGCGGGCGTTGCCCGACGGCCAGCTCCCCCAGCCCAGCACGCCCGGCGACGGTCCGCCGCCGCCCAACCGCTGGGCCGACCGCGATCCGGCCGCCGCCAAACGCCTCGCGGCGGCGCGGGCCGTGGTGGCCGCGCTGGCCGAGGAGTACCGCATGCCCACGGAGAACCTGCTCCAGCCCGACGCGGTGCGCAGGCTCACCTGGGAGCCCCCGGCCGACATCACCGACGAGAGCGTGACCGAGCGGTTGCGTTCGCTCGGGGCGCGTGAGTGGCAACTCTCGCTCGCGGCCCACCCCATCACCAAGGCGCTGGCCCGGCTCGAAGGCCGGGGCGACAGCTAGCCGCCCGCCGGTGCACGGGCGGAGGGCCTGCCTCCGCCCGCCGGCGCTCCCACACACCTCGCCATGCCAGGCGGCCACTTGACGCTCGGCCGGGCACAGCCGTACGTTTCGGGAAAGCGCTTTCCTTGCCCGTTTCCTGAAGGGATCCCCATGAGCGTGCGCACCATCGGCGTCGTGATGAACGGCGTCACCGGACGAATGGGCTACCGCCAGCACCTCGTCCGGTCCGTGCTGGCCATCAACGAGCAGGGCGGCGTCACGCTCTCGGACGGCGACCGGGTGAAGCTGCGACCGGTCCTGGTCGGCAGAAACGCCGACAAACTCGCAGATATCGCGAACAAGCATGGAATTTCGGATTTCACCACCGACCTCGACGCCGCCCTCGCCGACGACGACAACCTGATCTACTTCGACGCCCAGGTCACCAGCGCCCGCGTCAAGGCCGTGCTCAAGGCCATCGAGGCGGGCAAGCACGTCTACGCCGAGAAGCCCACGGCCGAGTCGGTGCAGGAGGCCGTCGCGCTGGCCGAGGCCGCCACGGCCAAGGGGGTGAAGAACGGCGTCGTCCAGGACAAGCTGTTCCTGCCGGGCCTGCTCAAGCTGAAGCGGCTGATCGACGGCGGGTTCTTCGGCCGGATCCTGTCGGTGCGCGGCGAGTTCGGCTACTGGGTGTTCGAGGGCGACTGGCAGGAGGCCCAGCGCCCGTCCTGGAACTACCGCGCGCAGGACGGCGGCGGCATCGTGCTCGACATGTTCCCGCACTGGCACTACGTGCTGGAGAACCTGTTCGGCCAGGTCCGGTCGGTCTACGCCAAGGCCGTCACGCACATCCCGTCCCGGGTGGACGAGCGGGGCCGCACGTACGAGGCCGACGCGGACGACGCCGCGTACGGGATCTTCGAGCTCGAAGGGGACGTGATCGCACAGATCAACTCCTCCTGGACGGTCCGCGTGAACCGGGACGAGCTGGTGGAGTTCCAGGTGGACGGCACGCACGGCAGCGCCGTCGCGGGCCTGCGCAACTGCCGCTTCCAGCACCGGGCCGCCACCCCCAAGCCGGTCTGGAACCCCGACCTGCCCGCCACGGCCCGCTTCCGCGAGGACTGGCAGGAGGTGCCGGACAACGCCGAGTTCGACAACGGGTTCAAGGTCCAGTGGACGGAGTTCGTCCGGCACGTGCTGGAGGACGCGCCCTTCCCGTACGACTTCGCCGCCGGGGCACGCGGCGTGCAGCTCGCCGAGCTGGGCCTGCGTTCGAACGCCGAGGGCCGCCGGATCGAGGTGCCGCAGCTGTGAGGATCGACCTGCCGGGCGGCGCGTACGAGCTGCGCGAGCCGGTGACCTGGCCGGTCGTGGCCACCCCGGCGACCAGCCGGGTCGTCTACGCGGCCGCGCACGTCGTCGCCGACCCGCTCGGCGACAACACCCCGGGCTCCCCCGCCGCCGTGGACTGGGAGGCGACGCTGCGCTTCCGCCGCCACCTGTGGTCGCACGGCCTGCGCGTCGCCGACGCCATGGACACCGCCCAGCGCAACATGGGGCTGGACTGGGCCGCGACCAGGGAGCTGATCCGGCTCAGCGCCGAGGAGGCGCGCCCGTACGGGGACCCGGCGGCGCTGGTGGCCTGCGGCGCGGGCACCGACCACGCACCGGACGCCGCCGACCTGCACACGATCACCGCCGCGTACGCCGAGCAGGTGGAGACCGTCCAGGCGGCCGGCGCGGGCGTGATCGTCATGGCCTCCCGCGCGCTCGCCCGGGTGGCGGCCGGGCCCCGGGACTACCACCAGGTGTACGGCAAGGTCCTCGGCCTGGCCGACCGCCCGGTGATCCTGCACTGGCTGGGCGAGATGTTCGACCCGCAGCTCGCCGGCTACTGGGGCGCGCCCGGCGTGGACGCCGCGACGGAGTCGTTCCTGGAGCTGGTCCACGCCCACGCCGCGATGGTGGACGGCGTGAAGGTGTCGCTGCTGGACGAACAGCACGAGGTGCGGCTGCGGGCCGCGCTCCCCGAAGGCGTCCGGCTCTACACCGGCGACGACTTCAACTACCCCTCCCTCATCAGGTCGGGCTCGCACGCGCTGCTCGGCATCTTCGACGCGATCGCCCCGGCCGCCGCCGCGGCCCTGCGCGCGCTGGACGCGGCCGAGGCCGCCACCGGCGAGGAGGCGGCCGGATGGCTTGCCCGCTACGACGAGATCCTGGCCCCGACGGTCGCGCTGTCACGCAAGATCTTCGAGACGCCGACGTACCACTACAAGACCGGCATCGTCTTCGTGGCCTGGCTGAACGGCCACCAGGACGCGTTCGCCATGGTGAACGGCGCCCAGTCGGCCCGGTCGGTACGCCATCTGGCGGAGGTGTTCAGGCTGGCCGACCAGGCCGGGCTGCTGGCCGACCCGGAGCTGGCCGTACGCAGGATGCGGGCGCTGCTGGAGGTGAACGGCCTGTGAGCCTGTCGCTGAACCAGTGGACGACCAGGCGCTGGTCGGTCGCCGAGGCCGTGGACGGCTGCGTGCGGCACGGCCTGGAGGCGGTCGGGCTGTGGCGCGAGAAGGTGGCCGAGCAGGGGCTCGCGCGCAGCGCCGCGCTGGTGCGGGAGGCCGGGCTGCGGGTGTCCTCGCTGTGCCGGGGCGGCTTCCTCACGGCGGGCGGGCTGCCCGGCGAGGAGGGGCGGCTCGCCTTCGGGCGGGCGCTCGACGACAACCGGCGGGCCGTGGACGAGGCGGCCGAGCTGGGGGCCGCATGCCTGGTCATGGTGGTCGGCGGCCTGCCCGGGGTACGGCCCGGCGAGCCGCTGCCGTCCCGCTTGTCCGGGGATGTCGCCGGGGCGCCGGAGCGGGTGGCCGGTTTCTCCAAGGACGTCGCCGGGGCATCGGAGGTGGCCGGTTTCTCCAAGGATGTCGCGGGCGCGCGGGAGCGGGTGGCCGAGGCGTTGTCGGTGCTGGCGCCGTACGCGGGTGAGCGGGGTGTCAGGCTGGCGCTGGAGCCGCTGCACCCCGTCTACTGCCCGGACCGGGCGGTCCTGTCCACGCTGGGCCAGGCGCTCGACCTGTGCCTGCCGTACCCGGAGGAGCAGGTGGGGGTGGTGGTCGACACCTTCCACGTGTGGTGGGACCCCAGGCTGTCGGAGGACGTCGCGCGGGCGGCGGGGCGGATCGCGTCGTACCAGGTGTGCGACTACCTGCACCCGCTGCCCGCGGACGTGCTGCTCGGGCGGGGGATGATGGGCGACGGCGTGATCGACTTCGCGCCGATCACCCGGGCCGTCCTGGCGGCGGGCTACACGGGCGACATCGAGGTGGAGATCTTCAACGCCGACGTCTGGGCCGCCGACCCGGACGAGGTGCTGGCCACGATGAAGGCCCGCTACGCCGAGCTGGTGGTCTAGAGGCGGCTGGTGTCGATCGCGCCGTCGAGGACGAGGGCGGCTTCGAGCAGGAAGTAGTCGCCCCAGATCAGCTCGTGGCCGACGGCCAGGCCCTTGCGGCGGTTGTAGCAGCCGTCCACCAGGCCGCCGTGCTCGTTGAGGTGGTCGCGGGCCAGCGCGGCGAGGGTGTCGGCGGCCTGCTCGCGGTAGCCGTCCTTGGCCAGCGGCGCGAGCTTGGCCAGGGCGGCGGCGGCGATGGCGGTGGCCGAGGTGTCGCGGGGCGCGTCCGGGATGCCGGGGTCGTCGAAGTCCCAGTAGCAGACCAGGTCGGACGGTACGTGGGCGGTGTACCAGTCGGCGACCTCGGCGGCCGGCTCGGTGAACTCCGGCGACAGATGGGCGGCCTGGGCGAGGCCGAGCATGGCCCACGCCTGCGCGCGGGCCCAGGTGCTGCCCGGCGACGAGCCGTTGACGGCGCCGATCGAGGTCTGGGCGACGGAACCGTCCTCGCGTACGCAGATCGCGCGGCAGGCGCGGGCGTGGGACTCGGCCATGACGAGCAGTTCGCGGGCGCCGGTGCGTTCGGAGGCGAAGGCCAGCAGCGGGACCGTGCCGGGCAGGCCGTCCACGCAGGCGCCGGGGCGGGGCCAGCCGTACTTGGCGACGTCCTCCTCCTGGGGCGGCAGCAGGCCGGCCAGCGGGTCGAAGCCGATGCTCAGGGACTGGGCCGCGGCCAGGGCGGTCGGGGCGCCGGGCTCCTCGTCGCCGGCGAGCACGGCAGGGAGCGCGGCGCCGTACCAGAACAGCAGGCCGCGCAGCAGGGTGGGGGCGTCGGTGCGGGCCGCCAGCCGCCCGGCGACCTCGCCGGCGGCGAGGGCGAAGCGCGGGTCGCCGGTGGCGACCGCGGCCAGGGACAGCAGTCCGCCCCAGAAGCCGCCGCACCAGTCTCCGTCCTCGGACCAGGTCCATTCGCCCGTCACGGGGTCGGCGTGCACGGGGAAGCGCCCTTGCGACTGGGCGAGCGTCGCCTCGACCCTGCGCACGAGCTCTGTGACCACCATGGGACCGCCTCATCCGGAAACGTAGTGCCTTCTCCGGTTACCCCTGGCGGCACGTGCTTAACGGGGCTCGTCCCCGGAACGTGCGGTCACGGTGCCCGCCGCGCCGTCGACGGTGATCTCCTGGCCCGTGGTGATCCGGCCGGTGGCGTCGGGGATGCCCACGACGGCGGGGATGCCGTACTCGCGGGCCACCACGGCGCCGTGCGACATGGCGCCGCCCATCTCCATCACCAGGCCGCCGGCCGTGAGGAACAGCGGGGTCCAGCCCGGGTCGGTCGAGGGGCAGACGAGGATCTCGCCGGGCTCCAGGTGGGCGCCGGTCGGGTCGAGCACCACCCTGGCCACGCCGGTGACCGTGCCGGCCGAGGCGGGCGTGCCGGTCAGCGCGCCCTCGGGGGCGGGACCGGCCAGGGCCTCGGGCTCGGTGCCGTCGGAGAGCATGATCCGGGGCACGTGCCTGCGGCGCGACTCGCGTTCGTACGCGGCCCGCCGCTCGCGTACCAGGTCGCGGAGGTCGCCGCCGGCCAGGGCGGACCTGGCCTCCTCCAGGCGCAGGAAGTACACGTCGTCGGCGGTGTCCAGGACGCCCGTACGGACCAGGTGGTCGCCGACCGCGCGCAGGCTGTGCCGGACGGCGGCGATGGTCCTGACCGCGTAGAACTTGGGCAGCTCGCGCAGCCCGGCGTACGCACGGGTGCGGCCGAGCGCGAAGCGCACCACGGGCGCCCGCCACCGGCCCTTGCCCGCCGCCAGTGCCGCGGCCCGGTCGGTCTCCGCCCGCGCGGCCCGCGCGCCCTTGGCGAACAGCGCGGCGGGGGCGAGGCCGGAGCCGGCGTCGATGCGCAGGTAGTTGGCCAGTACGCCGAGGATGTGCGTGGGGTCGTCGGACCAGCGGGGCACGCCGAGGTCGATCTCGGCCACGCCGCGGTGTCCGTACTTGTCCAGGAACGCGGCGATCCCCCGCTGGGCCCGCGGCGGCAGCTCCCCCGCCAGGTAGCGGCGGGCCAGCTCGGCCGCGGACGCCTCCCGGAACGGCTCGGGCTCGATCCGGGTGGCCAGGTCCCACAGTTCGAGGTCCATCTCGGTGGTCGGGTTGTTCGGCACGGCGCGCAGGACGTCCTGAAGGTCGCCCACCCGCAGGCCGGCGAGCCGGGCGGCCAGGCCGAGCAGGGCGTAGCCGGTGATCACGATGGGCATGACCGAGACGATGGCCGGGAACAGGCCGCCGAGCACGCGTTCGGCGTGGTCGAGCCGCTGGGCCGGAGTCGCATCGGCAGGCAGGTCGAGCCGTCTGTCCAGCGCCTCGCCGACCCGGGCGGCGTGGGCGAGCGCCCTGGCCGGGCTCAGCAGCGCGTCGCGGACGCGCGCCGGCGCGTGGACGCGGCGGGCGAAGCGGCGCAGCCCGCGCAGGAACGGCCGGCGCGAGGTCTGGACCACCGACAACCGCGGGTCGTGGACCAGCTCCCGGACGACGGCCGCGGCCCGCGCCTCCCCCAGGGGCATCAGCCGCGTCAGCACCGCCCGGCCCATACGGCTGCGCACCGGCGTGGTCAGGTCGATCCACAACCGCTGCCCCGCCTCGGCCAGGAACGCCGGGCCGTCCAGCGGGTCGGCGGGCCCGTGCCCGAACAGGCTCGCCGCCCCCGAGCTGACCAGGTTGAACGCCGACACCCCCATCGGCGTGAACGGCCCCATCACGCCCTGGGCGACGTTGAGCGACAGGTGCACGCGAAGGCCGGGCCGGGCGGGCTCGGGCAGCGGGTAGAGCGTGGTGATCGGCCTGGCCTGGGTGAGCCAGAGCGTGCCGTCCGGGTCGATCGCCCACTCGATGTCCTGGGGCGCGCCGTAGTGGTCCTCGACGCGGGCGCCGAGCGCGGCCAGGTCGAGCACCTGCGCGTCGGTCAGGCAGAGACCGCCTGTCTCGCCACGTTCGGCGTCACCCACGGATTCCACGCGTTCGACGTGTTCGACGTGTTCGACGCCGCCGCCGGGCAAGGGGCGGACGGACAGGCGTTTGTCGCCCGCGTGCCGTTCCCGCACCTCGCCGCCGAGGACGACGAACCGGTCGGGGTTGACCGCGCCCGAGACGACCGCCTCGCCCAGGCCGGGGGCGGCGTCCACGACGGCCTGGTGTCGCCGGCCGGTCACCGGGTCGGCCGTGAACAACACCCCGGCCACCCGCGCGTCCACCATCACCTGCACGACCACCGCCAGCCGGACGCCTGCGTGGCCGATGCCCTCGGCCTCCCGGTAGGCCACCGCGCGGTCGGTCCACAACGAGGCCCAGCAGCGGCGTACGGCGTCGAGCACCGCCTCGGCGCCCACCACGTTGAGGAAGGTGTCCTGCTGACCGGCGAAGCTGGCGAACGGCAGGTCCTCGGCGGTGGCCGAGGAGCGCACGGCCACCGGTACGTCCGCGCCGAGCCCGGCGTAGGCCTTCACGATCGCCTCGCGCACCGGGCCGGGCACGGCGACCTGGAGCAGGTGCCGCCTGGCGCGCTCGGCGAGCCCGTCGCCCGGGGTGAGGTCGAGCCCGTCGGCGGCCTGGCGGTAGGCGTCGGTGGTCAGGACCCAGCCGGGCGGGACGGGCAGGCCGGCCCTGGTCAGCTCGCCGAGGTTGGCGGCCTTGCCGCCCACGTCGGCGAGCGTCGCGGCATCGAACCCGGAACCCCGGGAGACGCCCGAGACCCCGGAGACGCCGGTGATCGCGGAGATTTCGGAGAAGTCACGTGTGAGGCTCATGGAGGCACCCCTTCTCCGAAGTCTGCCATAAATTCATCAACTGTTGAACAGCGGTGTCCCGTCCAGTTCCCAGGCGGGGTCGAGCGGCACGCCGAGCAGGGCGAGGGCCGTCGGGCCGACGTCCACCAGGCGGGGCTCGCCGAGCGGGCGGCCGCCCAGGTCCTCGCCCAGGCGGTTCGCGATCACGAACACCGTGCGCTCCTCGTCGGAGGTGCCGCCGTGGCCGCCCTCGTCCACGTGGCCGTGGTCGGTGGTGACCAGCACCGTCCAGCTCTCACCGGGACGGGCGCGGACGGCGTCGAGGAGTCGGCCGAGGTAGGCGTCCTGGGCGTGCAGGGCGGCGGCGTACTCGGGGCAGTGGGGGCCGAGGGCGTGGGCCACCTCGTCGGTGTCACCCAGGTAGACGAAGGCGAGGTCGGGGCCGGTGCCGGCGAGGTGGCGCTCGGCGGCGTCGGCGATCCGCTCGTCGGCGACGGTCCAGGTGAGGGCGTAGCCGTCCAGGACCATGCGATGGTCGATGGCGGGGCCGAAGGCGTTGTGCTCGCCGAGGGCGGCCCAGGAGAGGAAGGCGGCGGTGGTGAGATCAGGACGGGCATCCTTCACCCGACTCAAGAAGTCCGGAAATTTCGTGAACTGGGGGCTGGTGAAGCTGTTGTCCACAACGCCGTGCTTGTCCGGCCAGGCTCCCGTGGCGATCGACGACCATCCGGGGCCCGAGTCCGTACGCGAGCTGATCACGCGGCCCGCCGCCTCAGGCTCCGGCGCCTTGGGCACGACCTCGCCGGGCGCCTCGGTCCTGGGGGCCGCCGCCTCGCCGTACGGGAGTTTGCTGGTGCCGTACGCGCCGGAGGCCATCAGCGACGACAGGACCGGCGGTGCCAGGGCGACGAGCCGGTCGAAGCGCAGGCCGTCCATTCCGACCACGAGGACTTTGTTCTTGTTAAGGGGCATTCCCCTATCTAAGCGGTGAACCGTCGTACCCAGGCGACCGCGCCCGGCAGGATCTCCTCGACCGGCGCCACCTGCGGATACCAGGTCCGCTCCCACTCCAGCGAGACCCATCCCGCGTACCCGGCCGCGCGCAGCAGTTCGCCGGCCTCCTCCAGCGGGACCGAGCCCGCCCCCATCGGGACCGGAGTGGTGTCCTCGGCCGAGACGGCGTCCTTGACCTGGACGTAGGCCAGCGAGGGACCGAGCGCGGCGAGCGTGCCGGCCGGGGGCTCGCCGTGCCGCCACGGGTGCAGCAGGTCCCACAGCGCGCCGGTCGACTCCGGGCGTCCCGCCTCGGCCAGCAGCCCGGCCACGGCCGCGCCGGTCGCCATCCGGTCGTGCGTCTCGACCAGGACGCGTACGCCCAGAGCGGCGGCCGTACCGGCGACGGCCCTGAGCCTGTGGGCGCCGACCGCCGGATCGTCGCCGCGCGGGAACACCCGCACGCCGGGCGCGCCGAGATCGGCGGCGAGCCGCAGGTCGGCGAGGAGCGCCTCGGTGACCGGTTCGTCCGGCCCCGGCTCGCAGATGCCGACATATCCAGCCAGGGCGGCGATCTCCAGCCCCGCCCGCTCCACCCGCTCCCGCACGCCGCGCCTCTCCGGCGCCGTCAGCCCCGCGTGGACGCCGGTGTCGGGATGCAGCCGCAGCTCAAGCCCCTGACAGCCGTACGCGGCGGCGACGGCGACCGCCCGCTCCAGCCCCTCGCCGGGCATCCCCAACGTGCTGACCGCCAGCTTCACACCGCTCTCCCGCCCCCGGCGGCCCCGCAGGGGCCGCTCATGTCATCTTCCTGACGCTCTCCCGCAGGACGACCTCGCCCGCGACCTGCTCTACCACGGGCTCGGCCGCGCCGTCCTCCCGGCCGAGCGCGAGCTCCAGCGCCCGTGCCCCCATGTCCTTCAACGGCAGCCGTACGGTGGTCAGCGCGGGCACGTGGTCACGCAGCGTGACGATGTCGTCGAAACCGGCCACCGAGACGTCTTCGGGCACCCGGATCCCGCGTTCCCTGTAGGCGGCTAGCGCCCCCACGGCCATCACGTCGTTGACCGCGAACACGCAGGTCGCCTCGCCGATCTCGGACGCGGCCCGGTGGCCGCCGTCGCGGTCGAACGCGCCGTGGACCACGACGGGCTCGGGCAACCCGAGCTCCCGCAGCGCCTCGGCGAACCCCTCGCACCGGTCGGCTGCGGTCACCAGGTGAGGTGGCCCGGCCAGTACGGCGAAGCGGGTGTGGCCGAGCCCGGCCAGCGCGCGGGCCAGGTCGGCGGCCCCGGCGCGGTTGGCGGGCGCGACCGTGTCGACGCCGAGCAGGTCCTGGCCCACGCACGCGGCCCGGCCGCCGCCCTCCCGGTAGCGGGCCAGCTCGTCGCGCAGCCGCCCGGTCACGACGGGGTCGGCGACCCGCGAGCCGACCAGCAGCACGGCGCGGACACGCTGGGCGTTCATGGTGGCGACGTAGGCGATCTCCTGCTCGGGGTCGCGGTGGGTGGTGCCCACCATGACCAGCAGGCCCTCGGTGGCGGCGGCCCGCATCGCGCCGTCGGCCAGCGCCGCGAAGTAGGGGTCGGTCAGGTCGTGGACGACGATGCCGATGACGTTGCTCGCCCCGCGGGCCAGCGTCTGGGCGGCGATGTTGGCGCGGTAGCCGAGCTCGTCGGCGGCCCGTTCGACACGGGCCCGCAGGGTCGCGCCCACCTGGCGGGTGCTGCCGTTGAGCACCCGCGAGGCGGTTGCCAGGGAAACGCCCGCCTGCTTGGCAACGTCCTCAAGCGTGACCACGAGACCTCCCCGGAAAGCGGTTTCCAAGTCTGCCAGACGGCGACCCGGCTCCGCATCCTCGCACGCCCACCCCCCACCCCGACAGAACCGGAAGCGCGCCGCGCAAGGGAACCGCCGGGGCTCAGACGGGGGTCAGACGGGGGTCAGGCCCAGGGGAACAGGATGTCGAAGAGGCCCTTCTTCTCGCTCGGCGCCGGGTCGGGCTGCTGCGGCTGCTGGCTCGGCGGGGGCGCCTGCGTGGGGGCCGAGTCCTCCTGCTCCGGCTGCTTGGTGGCGGCCGGGCGGCCGGCGTCCTCCGGAGCGCCGTCGGAGGTGTCGTTCATCTCGCCGCGCGGCCCGTGGGTGGTCTTGCCCTCGGGCGTGTCCGTCGGACGGCTCTCGCGGGCGGGGGTGGTGGGCCGTACCGAGGGCTCGCGGGTGGGGCGGGCGCGGTGGACGACGGGGGTCGGGGTTACGGTCTCGGAAACGGTCGGCTCGGCGGTGTCCGTATCCGTGGGCTCGGGCACGACCTCCTCGGTCTCCTCCGGGGCCGCGGTCTCCGCCGGCGCGCTCACCTCGCTCGCGCCGGCGCAGCGGCCGGCCGCGCACGGGTCGTCGGCGGAGGTGCCGGTGAGCAGCCATCCCGCCCCGACCCCGACCAGCACCACCGCGGCCGCCGCCAGCACCAGCACCCTGGTACGGCGGCGCACCTGCCTCTCGCCCCCGGAGCCGCGCCGGTCGTCGGAGTCCTCGGTCCAGCCCGAACCGAGGAAGCCGCGCCTCGTACGGTCGGCGTCGTCGTCGCGGTCCGGCTCGTAGCCCTGGTCCAGCGGCAGGTACGGCAGGTCGTCGTCGCCCGCCGCGCGCTCACCGGCGGTGGCGTCGAACGACTCCGCGCCCAGGACGGCGTGCGGCCCGCTCAAGCTCCCCAGAGTCTCGTGCGGCCCGCTCAAAGCCTCGTGGGACCCGCTCAGCGTCTCGTGCGGCCCGCTCGCGCCGTCCAGCACGTCATGCGCCCCGCTCACGCCACCGAGCACGTCATGCGGCCCGCTCAGGCCACCGTCGAGCACGTCGTGCGACCCGCTGGGGGCGTCGAGCACGTCGTGCGCCGGTTCGGCCGGCTGCGCGCCCTTGTCGGCCGGGAGGATGTAGGTCCCGTTGCCGGAGACCTGGATGGCGGGCTGCTCGTCGGTGTCCTCGGTGCTCCACCGCGGGGACAGCACGTCTCCGGTCATCTCCGGATTTAACGACTTCTTACCCTGCCCATCCTCGTACGGCCTGTCGTTCTCGTCGCGCGCCACGGTGGAACCCCTCTAGCTCGAATACGGACCGCGACCTTTCTTAACAGACTTGTCCGGAAATTTCACACGTTTCCCTAAGGTTACTTTCTGTCACATTCGTCCCAGCCACCTGCCCAATGCCGCCTCCAGCGAGTGCCCCCGCGCCCCCGACGTCCAGGCCGTATACCCGTCGGGACGCACGAGCAGCGCCTCGGCGTCGTGGTCCGCGCTCCCCCGTACGATCTCCAGCCGGTCCGCCCACGGAGCCGCCGCAGCCACCAGGTCGTCCCGCCCGGCGAGGTCCAGCAGCAGCGCCCGCCCGGCGCGCAGCAGCTCCACCGTGCGCACCACGCCGTCGGCGGTCTTGACCGGCAGGTCGGGCGCCATCCGCCCGGCCCCGGGCACACCCACGTCGTACGCCGTGTCCATCCCGCTGATCATCCCGCTCAGGTACTCGTTGACCTGGTCGAACCGCATCAGCTCGGCGAACAGTTCACGCAGCGGGTCGACGGCCGGATCGGGGTCGGCCAGCGCGCTCTGGGCCCGTACGTTCCACAACACCCGCGCGCCGACCGGGTGCCGTTCGGCGTGGTAGCTGTCCAGCAGCCCGGCGGGGGCATCGCCGCGCACCTCGGCGGCCAGCTTCCAGCCCAGGTTGAACGCGTCCCCCATCCCGGTGTTCAGCCCCTGGCCGCCCCACGGGAAGTGCACGTGCGCCGCGTCCCCGGCCAGCAGCACGCGACCGGCGCGGTACGTCTCGGCCTGGAGGGCGGCGTCGCCGTACCGGGACAGGTTGCGCGGGTCGGCCATGGGGACCGGGACGCCGAGGATGTGCTCGGCCGCCTCCCGCAGCTCCTCCAGCTCGACGGGGGCCTCCCGGTCGGTGTGCGGGGCGCGGAAGTCGTACGTGGTGACGCGGCTGTGCCCGGCGGGGTCGAGCCAGACGATGATCCACCCGCGCGGGGTGCGCGTGTAGCCCGGCGGCACCGTGTACGGGCTGAGCAGCCGTACGTCGCCCATGAGCGCGGCGACGCGCGCCCCCGCGCCGCTGAACGGGATGCCGGCCGCCTTGCGCACCACGCTGCGCGCGCCGTCGGCGCCGACGACGTAGCGGGCGGGCAGTTCGCGGCCGTTGACGGTCAGGACGACGTGGTCGTCCCGCTGCTCCAGGCCGGTGACCTCCTGGCCGCGCCTGATCTCCGCGCCCAGGTCCGCCGCGCGGCGCGCGAACACCTGCTCGGCCCACGCCTGCGGGCTGCCCACGATGCTCGGGCCGCCGTCCGACACCGCGCCCAGGTCGAGCCCGAACATGCCGGAGAAGTGGAAGCTCACGCTCCCGTACGTCGAGCGTCCCACGGCCTCCAGCAGGCCGCGGCGGTCCAGGCTCTGGGCGATGCCCGCGTGCAGCGTCCCGGCCTTGGACTGGCCGGTCGGGACGGCCAGCCGTTCGAGCACCAGCGGCCGTACTCCCTGTAGACCCAGCTCGGCGGCCAGCAACATGCCCACGGGCCCGCCACCCACGACGGCGACATCGAACACGACACTCCTCCTCAGACCCGGATGAGTACGTAATTCTCGTACAAACGAACAATTGGCGTCAAATCATCGTTCGCGTTTTCCGTACAATGGCCGCATGCTGCACCCGTCGCGTGACCAGATCCAGTTGGTGGAGGTGCTCGCCGCGCTCGGCCATCCCGTACGCGCCCAGATCGTGCGCGCCCTGGCCTCCGGGGACGAGCTGTTCTGCGGGGAGGTCGTGGCCGACGTGCCGAAGTCCACGCTGACCGCCCATTGGCGGGTGCTGCGCGAGGCGGGCGTCATCTGCCAGCGCCCGGAGGGCCGCAAGCTGTTCATCCGGCTGCGCCGCGACGACCTCGACACCCGCTTCCCCGGCCTGATCGCCCTGCTCCTGGCCGAAGACTTCTAGCCCCCGGCCCGGAGGTCCGGGCGAGTGGTCACATGCAGGGGTTCGTGGTGGAGTCGACCACCTTGTCCTTGAGTGAGTCCGGGATCGCCGACACCACGCGCACGCCCGGCCAGTCGGCCCCGATGACGAGCTGGATGATCGGCCCGCCGGGCGTGCGCGTGGCGGCCTTGCCCGCGTACGGCTTCGGGTTGACCGGGGCGACCTTGCCCGCCTCCGGGGTGCGCTTGTCCTTCGACAGCCGGGCGGCCACCGCGTCCCCGTAGGCGATGCCGTTGTCGGCGTCCTTCTTCGCGTACCTGATCGACGTGGTGGCCGCCGAAGCCGCGTTGCCGACCTGGACCACGACGAACCCCTGATCGGCCAGCTCGTCGGCCACCAGGGCCGCCTTGCCCGCCTCGGCGGTGCCGTTGAGCACCTGGACGCGTACCTGGTCGTTGGCGACCTTGGGCTTGACGGCGGCCGTGGTCGGGGTGACCTCGACGTCGGCGCGCACGGCCTCGAAGAAGTTCCGGGCGTCCGGCTGCTTGAGCTGCACCCGGTTCTTGTCGGCCGGGTACGCCTCCACCGGCACGGTGATGCCCTTGAGCTCCTTGGCGGTCAGCCCCTTGACGCTGTCGCCGATCTCCAGCATCCGGGACAGCGTGAGGTCGTCGTCCAGGGTGACGGCCTTGGTCGCGGCCTCGAGGAACCCCTTGAGCTTGATGGGGTCGGTCAGCAGCCCGCCGTCGGTGACCTTGGCCAGCACCTTGTTGAGGAAGACCTGCTGGCGCTGGATGCGGCCCAGGTCGCTGCCGTCGCCGAGGGCGTAGCGGGTGCGCACGTAGCCGAGGGCCTGCTCGCCGGAGACCACGTGCTTGCCCGCGCTGAGCTGGAGCTTGGCCTTGGGGTCGTTGACCGCCTTGGGCAGGCAGATCTCGATGCCGCCGAGGGCGTCGACGATGCCCTTGAAGCCGGTGAAGTCCACCTTCACGATGTGGTTGATCTTGATGTTGGTGAGCGATTCGAGCGTCGCGACCGTGCAGTTGATGCCGCCGTCGTTGAAGGCGGAGTTGATCTGGCGCAGCCCCCCGGCCAGCACCGCGCCGGTGCGGCTGCGGCACTGCGGGATCATGACCATGGTGTCCCGGGGGAAGCTCATCATGGTGGCCTTGTCCCTGTTGGGGGAGATGTGCAGCATCATGATCGTGTCGGTGCGCTCGCCGAGGCCCTGCGACTTGGCGCCGTACTTCTTGTTGTCGCCCTCGCGCGAGTCCGAGCCGACGAGCAGCACGTTGAGCGCGCCGGTCTCCGGCGGCCGCGTACGCCCGGGGTCGACGGGCACGCGCGAGATGCCGCCGTCGAGGCTGCGCCAGTACGCGTACCCGCCCAGTGTGACCGCCACCAGCACGAACGTCAGGGCGATGCTCACCCAGCCCATCGGGGAGACACGCCGAGCGCGCCCCGGACGCTGGTCGTCGCGGCGACGGGCGCCGTGCTGCGGCCTTACCGCCGTGTCCCAGCCCTTGCTCACAGGTCCCCCTCCACCCGCGCGCCCAGCAGTGACGCGGCCCCCTCCGGTGTGACGCGCAGCATACTGAAAATCCGCCGTTTCACGGAATGTCGCGCATTTCATGGGATGCCAGGAAGATGCCGGACTGCCACTGTTACCTGCCGCGAGCCGCCGGAAAGGGCTCCATCCAAAGCACGTGAATCCGGGGCGTCGCTACGGTATGTGACGCCATCATGACGTTCATGCTTCTGACCGAGATGGCGCCCCCTCCAGGCGCCGAGGCGCTGGCCGGACTGCGGGCGCGGGCCCGAGCCGCCCGCCGGGCCGTCTTCGTCACGCTCTCCAGCTCGATCGCCCTGCTGGCCACGGCCCAGATCCTGGCCGACCGGGCGCCGACCAGGGAGCAGACGTCGCCACTCGCCGTACTGTCGCTGGCGGCCTTCGCGGGCGCGCTGCCCGCGCTGGCGCTCACGCAGCTGCTCTGGGGCGCGCGGGCGCGCGCGGTGCGCCGCCGCGAGCGCGAGCTGTTCGCCGTGCCGCCCTCCGCGCGCCGCCGCCCGCTGAGCCGGCTCGCCCTCGCGTGCGGCTGGGCGGTGTTGCTGCTGCTCGGCTGCACCGCTCCCGGCCAGTTCCGGGCGGCCGCCCTGTACGCCGTCGCCGACGCCCTGAGCTGGGGCGTCGAGGCCGTCATGCTGCTCGGCCTGGCCGCCGGGGTGTCGTTCCTGCTCTGGTGGGCACGGGACACGCTGGGGATAGTGGCGCGTGCCGGTCGGCCGGGTGGATCACCTGGCGATCCGTGGGATCCCGGCCGGGGCACGCGCCCACGAGGGGGCGCGGCGCTCTGGACGGGCGCGGCCATGGCGGTCGCCGCCCTGCTCGGAGCCCGCGCCCATCTCTGGGAGCCGCCCATGCCGATCGTTTACGCGCTGCTGACCGCCGCCCTCGTCTGCGGAGTAGTTACCGACGAGTAGCATGGGCCCGGAACCCCATCCAGGAACGAGGAGCGAATCCGTGCCTTCCTCTCGTGACGTCGTGTTCGTCGACGGCGTACGCACGCCTTTCGGCAGGTCAGGACCGAAGGGACTGTACGCGGAGACCCGCGCCGACGACATGGTCGTCCGCGTCATCCGCGAGCTCATCCGGCGCAACCCCGGCCTGCCTCCCGAGCGCGTGGACGAGGTGGCCATCGCCGCGACGACGCAGATCGGCGACCAGGGCCTGACCATCGGCCGCTCGGCGGCGGTGCTGGCCGGGTTGCCCAAGACCGTGCCCGGCTACGCGATCGACCGCATGTGCGCGGGCGCGATGACCGCCGTCACCACGGTCGCGGGCGGCATCGCCTTCGGCGCGTACGACGTGGCCATCGCCGGCGGCGTCGAGCACATGGGCCGCCACCCGATGGGCGAGGGCGTGGACCCCAATCCGCGCTTCCTGTCGGAGAAGCTGGTCGACCCGAGCGCGCTGGTCATGGGCATGACCGCCGAGAACCTGCACGACCGCTACCCGTCGATCTCCAAGGAGCGCGCCGACGCCTACGCGGTGCTCTCGCAGGAGAAGGCGGCCAAGGCGTACGCCGACGGCAAGATCCAGCCGGACCTGGTGCCCACCGCCATCAGGACGGCCGAGAAGGGCTGGGGCCTGGCCGCCGAGGACGAGGCGCCGCGCCCCGGCACCACGATGGAGGCGCTGGGCGCGCTCAAGACGCCCTTCCGCCCGCACGGCAACGTCACCGCGGGCAACTCCTCCGGCATCAACGACGGCGCCACCGGCTGCATCGTGGCCGCCCGCGACGTCGCCGCCGAACTGGGCCTGGCGCCGAAGATGCGCCTGGTCTCCTACGCGTTCGCGGGTGTGGACCCCGAGGTGATGGGCGTCGGCCCGATCCCGTCCACCGAGCGGGCGCTGCGCCTGGCCGGGCTGTCCATCGGCGACATCGGCCTGTTCGAGATCAACGAGGCGTTCGCCGTCCAGGTGCTGGCGTTCCTGGAGCACTTCGGCCTCGCCGACGACGACCAGCGCGTCAACCCGTACGGCGGCGCGATCGCCTTCGGCCACCCGCTGGCCTCCTCCGGCGTACGGCTGATGACGCAGCTCGCCCGCCAGTTCGGCGAGCGGCCCGACGTGCGGTACGGCATCACCACCATGTGCGTGGGCATGGGCATGGGCGGCACTGTGATCTGGGAGAACCTGGCATGAGCGACATCGAGACCTGGCGCGCGCTGCTGAGCGGACGCAACACCGACGAGGTCGTCACCAAGGCGCTGGTCCGCGACGTGCCGCTGCCCGGCGGCGCGGGCACGATGGCCCTGATCACGCTGGACAACGGCTTCGACCACACCAAGCCCAACACCTTCGGCCCGAACGGCCTGTTCGCGCTGGACGAAGCCCTGACGGAGATCGCCGGGCGCACCGACCTGGCCGCCGTGGGCGTCACGGGCAAGCCGTTCATCTTCGCCGTCGGCGCCGACCTCAAGGGCGCGGCGTCCGTGGCCTCGCGCGAGGAGGCCCTGGCCATCGGCGCGCTGGGCCACCACGTCTTCCGCAGGCTGGGCGAGCTGCCGATCCCGTCGTTCGCGTTCGTGAACGGCGCGGCCATGGGCGGCGGCCTGGAGATCGCGCTGCACTGCGCGTACCGGACGATCTCCTCCGGCGTGCCCGCGGTGGCGCTGCCCGAGTGTTTCCTCGGCCTGGTGCCCGGCTGGGGCGGCACGCAGCTCCTCCCCCGCCTGATCGGCCCGGCGGCCGCGATCAAGCTGATCATCGAGAACCCGCTGTCCCAGAACCGCATGATCAAGGGCGCGGACGCGTACGAGCTGGGCGTCGCTGACGCGATGTTCGAGCCGGCCGACTTCCTGGAGGAGTCGCTGCGCTGGGCGGCCCGCGTGCTCAAGGGCGAGGTCACCGTCGAGCGCCGGGAGCACGACGGCTGGGAGAAGGCCGTCGCCGACGCGCGCTTCCTGGTGGACATGAAGCTGCGCGGCGCCTCCCCCGCCCCCTACCGGGCGCTCGACCTCGTCGAACGGGCCGCGACCGCCTCCCGCGACGAGGGCTTCGCCGCCGAGGACGAGGCCCTGGCCGACCTGCTGATGAGCGACGAGCTGCGGGCCGGGCTCTACTCCTTCGACCTGGTCCAGCGGCGCGCCAAGCGCCCCGCGGGCGCGCCCGACAAGGCGCTGGCCCGCAAGGTCACCAAGGTCGGCGTCGTGGGCGCCGGGCTGATGGCCTCGCAGATGGCGCTGCTGTTCGCCCGCCGCCTGGAGGTGCCGGTCGTCCTGACCGACCTCGACCGGGCCCGCCTGGACAAGGGCGTCGGGTACGTGCACGCCGAGGTCGACAAGCTGCTGGGCAAGGGCCGCGTCTCGGCCGACCAGGCCAACCGGCTCAAGTCCCTGGTCACCGGCTCGCTGACCAAGGACGCCTTCGCCGACGCCGACTTCGTGATCGAGGCCGTCTTCGAGGACATGGCGGTCAAGAAGCAGGTGTTCGCCGAGGTCGAGGCCGTCGTCTCGGCCGAGTGCGTGCTCGCCACCAACACCTCCTCGCTCTCGCTCACCGAGATGGGCGCCGGGCTGGCGCACCCCGAGCGGCTGGTCGGGTTCCACTTCTTCAACCCGGTCGCGGTGATGCCGCTGCTGGAGATCATCAGGGGCGCCGCGACCGACGACGCCACGCTGGCCACGGCGTTCGCGGTCGGCAAGACGCTGCGGAAGTCGTCCGTGCTGGTCAAGGACGCTCCGGCGTTCGTGGTCAACCGGCTGCTGACCTGCTTCATGGGCGAGGTCGTCGCCGCCGTGGACGAGGGCACGCCGCTGGAGGTCGCCGAGCACGCGCTCGACGGGCTCGGGCTGCCGATGACGCCGTTCGCGTTGTTGCAGCTCGTCGGCCCCGCCGTCGGCCTGCACGTGGCCGAGACGCTGCACGAGGCGTTCCCCGAGCGGTTCGGCGTCTCGGAGAACATGGCCAAGCTGGTCGCCTCGGGCAAGCCCGGCGTCTACCGTCCGGACTTCTCGCTCGACCCGGAGGCGGTGGCCCTGTTCGGCGGGGGCACCTCGCCGTCCACGGCCGAGCAGGTCCGCGAGCGTGTGCTCGGGGCGCTGGCCCGGGAGATCCGGATCATGCTGGACGAGGACGTCGTCGCCGCGCCGCAGGACATCGACCTGTGCATGATCCTGGGCGCCGGCTGGCCGTTCCATCTGGGTGGCGTCACGCCTTATCTGGACAGGTCGGGCATCGCCCAGCCGCGGTTCCTTCCGCCCGGTGTGGCCTCGCTGCCCGCGTGATTTTACGGAGGCCCGCCCGGCGGGCCTCCCCGCGTCCGGGCCTTCTCCGCCGTAGCGTACTGTGCCGTCCTACGAACGGAGAGTAACCATGATGCGAGCAGTCGGCACGATCGCTCTGTGCGGAGCTTTCGTGCTGGGCGCGTCGTCGCCCTCCCTGGCGGCGCCGCGTACCCCCAAGGTCGTCCTCAAGATCACCGTCGCGGTGAAGAACGGCCCCACCAAGGGCGCCTGGCTCAACTGCAGCCCCGACGGCGGCACCCACCCCTCCGCCCACGCGGCCTGCGAGCTGCTGCGCAAGGTGGGCGGCGATCCGGCCAAGCTCAACGTCTCGCCGAAGGCGTCGTGCGGCAAGGAGGTCGAGCCGCGCGCCGTCATGATCCTCGGCAAGTGGAACGACAAGACGATCAAGTGGGGCAAGGTCTACGCCAACGCCTGCATGATGAAGGCCGGCGGCGGGGCCGTCCTGTCGATCTGAGCAGGTAGGAGGGGCGGGCGCCGGCCCGCCCCTCCGTCTCACTCGCCGGACGGGGCGGCGACGGCGCCCCGCCTGCTGTGGCGGTAGCCGTAGCCGAAGTAGACGACCACGCCGATGACCATCCAGATGACGAACCGCAGCCAGGTCTCCAGCGGCAGGTTGAGCATCAGGTAGAGGCAGGCCAGCACCGACAGGATCGGCAGCAGCGGCACCAGCGGCACCCGGAAGCCGCGTTCCAGGTCGGGACGGGTGCGCCGGAGCACGACCACACCGATCGAGACCACCATGAACGCGAACAGCGTGCCGATGTTCACCAGCTCGGCCAGTTCGCCGAACGACACGAACCCGGCCAGCGCCATGGTCACCACGCCGACGAGGATGGTGAGCCTGGCAGGCGTGCCGAACGTGGGGTGGACCACGGCCAGCCGGCGCGGCAGCAGGCCGTCGCGGCACATGGCGAACAACACCCGGGTCTGCCCGAGCAGCAGCACCAGCACCACGGTCGTCAGGCCGGCGATGGCGCCCACGCTGATGATCGTGGCCAGCCAGGGATGGCCGACGGCGGTGAACGCGTCGGACAGGGGCGCGCTCGTGCTGAGCTCCTTGTACGGCTGCATGCCGACGACGACCAGCGAGACGGCGACGTAGAGCACCGTGCAGACGACCAGCGAGCCGATGATCCCGCGCGGCACGTCACGCTGCGGCCGTACGGTCTCCTCCGCCGCGGTGGCCACGATGTCGAAGCCGATGAAGGCGAAGAACACGATCGCCGCGGCCGAGAAGATGCCGATCACCCCGAACGCGACGGGCGTGACGCCGAACAGCACCTGGATCAGCGGCGCCTTCAGCCCCTCGACCCCCGGCGAGTGCACCGGCTCGGGGATGAACGGCGTGTAGTTGGCGCCCTTGACGAAGAACAGCCCGGCCACGATGACCAGCAGCACCACCGTGATCTTGGTGATCACCAGGATCAGGTTGACCCGCGAGGAGATCTTGATGCCGACCACCAGGATCGCGGTGAGGAGGAACACGATCACCACCGCGGGCAGGTTGACCACGGGGTCGTCGCCCGCGATGGAGGGCGGCAGATGGATGCCGACGGAGTCGAGCATCGAGGCGAAGTAGCCCGACCAGCCGACCGACACCACGGCCGCGGCCAGCGCCAGCTCCAGGATGAGGTCCCAGCCGATCACCCACGCGGGGAACTCGCCGAGGGTGGCGAAGGAGAAGGTGTAGGCGGACCCGGCCACCGGGATCGTGGAGGCGAACTCGGCGTAGCACAGCGCCGCCAGGCCGCACACCACGCCCGCCACGACGAACGAGACCGCGACCGCCGGCCCCGCCACCTCCTTGGCGACCTGGCCCGTGAGCACGAAGATTCCGGTGCCGACGATGACGCCGATGCCGAAGACCATCAGGTCCATGGCGGTCAGGCGCTTTCGCAGCTGGTGTTCGGGAGCTTCGGTGTCGCGGATCGACTGTTCGACGCTCTTCGTGCGAAAGATGTCCACGATCAGCGATCCTTCCCAGACCCTGAGTGATCATGCGCTCGCGCCGGGCTTCCCGGTGAAGCGCCGCCCCGGGGGTAGCGGACCCGCATCATGTTCGACGACCTGCTCGACAGGCTGGCCAGGCAGGACGTGGCGGTGGTGTTGCCGTTCGTCCTGGTCTTCCTGACCTTGGACGCCTCGGTGGGGATCGGCCTGATCACGCCGGGAGACGCCGTGCTGCTCGTGGCGGGCGCCACGGCGCGCAGCGTGCCGGAGGTGCTGGCACTGATCGGCACGGGCGTGCTGGCCTGTCTGGCGGGCGCGACAGGTGGCTACTGGCTGGGCCGCCGGTACGGCCCCCGCCTGCGCCGCAGCAGGCTCGGCCGGCGCGTCGGCGAGAAACGCTGGACACGCGCGGAGCAGATCCTGCGGCGCAGCGGCTGGGCGCTGGCGCTGGCCTACTTCCTGCCGATGTTGCACGCGCTGACGCCGGCCGTGGCGGGCGCGGTGGGCATGCCCTACCGCCGGTTCATGCCGTGGGTGTTGCTGGGCAGCACGGCGTGGGTCAGCACGTACGTGTTGCTGGGGGCGGTGGCCGGTCAGGTGGTGCGGCGGCAGGCGGGCCTGCTGCTGCCGGTGGCGGCCGCGGCGGTGGTCGCGGTGCTGGCGATCACCGCCGTGGTCCGCAGGGTGCTCAACGGCGGACGGGCTGCTCCACGCGGGAGGTCCGCTTCGCGACGGCCTCGGTGATCTGGCGGGCGAGGTCCTGGCCGGTCAGGCCGATGCGGCCGAGGATCGCGGCCCGCTTGGCGTGGTCGAGGAACTCCTGCGGGATGCCGAACGTGCGCACCGGCACGTCGACGTCGGCGTCGCGGAGCAGGCGGGCCACGGCGTCGCCCACGCCGCCCACGCGGCCGTTGTCCTCGACCACGGCCACCAGCTTGTGGGCGGAGGCGGCCAACGTCAGCGCCTCGTCGAGCGGCTTGACCCAGCGCGGGTCGACCACGGTGGCCGAGATGCCCTGGGCATCGAGCAGGACGGCCGCCTCCATGCAGATGTGCGTCATCGGGCCGACGCCGACCAGCAGCACGTCGGGCTCGCCCTCGGCGGCGCGCAGGAGGTCCATCTCGCCCAGGCGGCCCACGGACTCCAGCGGCTCGGCCACCGGGCCCTTGGGGAAGCGCAGCACCGTGGGCCCGTCGGAGACCTCCACGGCCTCGCGCAGCAGCTCGGTGACGCGGTCGCCGTCGCGCGGCACCGCGATCCGCAGGCCGGGCACGACCTGGAGGATCGACAGGTCCCACATGCCGTTGTGGCTGGCGCCGTCGTCGCCGGTGACGCCGGCCCGGTCGAGGACGACGGTGACCGGCAGCCGGTGCAGGGCGACGTCCATCAGGAGCTGGTCGAAGGCGCGGTTGAGGAAGGTGGCGTAGACGGCCACGACCGGGTGCAGGCCGCCGAGCGCCAGGCCGGCGGCGCTGGTCAGCGCGTGCTGCTCGGCGATGCCGACGTCGTAGATGCGGTCGGGGAAGGCGTCGGCGAAGGCGTTGAGGCCGGTGGGGTGGAGCATGGCCGCGGTGATGGCGACCAGGTCCTCCCGCTCCTTGCCGAGCCTGACCAGCTCCTCGCTGAACACGTTGGTCCAGATGCGGGGCTTGGGCTTCTCGGCGCCGGTGGCGCGGTCGAAGGCGCCGGGCGAGTGGAACTGGTCCTCGTCGTGGTTCTCGGCGGGGGTGTAGCCGCGGCCCTTCTGGGTGAGGGCGTGGACGATGACCGGGCCGCGGAAGGCGCGGGCCTTGCGCAGCGCCGCCTCCATGGCCTGCTCGTCGTGGCCGTCGATGGGGCCGACGTACTTCAGGCCGAGGTCCTCGAACATCGCCTGCGGGGCCAGGACGTCCTTGACGCCCTTCTTGAAGCCGTGGAGGGCGTCGTAGATGACGGGAACGTTCCCGAGCTTGTCCTTGACGTATTCGAGCATGTCCTCGTAGCGGCGGGTGACGCGCAGCGAGGACAGGTGGGAGGCCAGGCCGCCGATGGTCGGGGAGTAGGAGCGGCCGTTGTCGTTGACCACGATCACGACGGGCAGGTCCTTGATCCCGGCGATGTTGTTCAGCGCCTCCCAGGCCATGCCGCCGGTGAGCGCGCCGTCGCCGATCACCGCGACGGCCGTGCGCTCGCGATCGCCGCGCAGCTTGAACGCCTTGGCCAGGCCGTCGGCGTAGGACAGCGCGGTGGAGGCGTGGGAGTTCTCGACGAAGTCGTGCTCGGACTCGGCCTGGCTCGGGTAGCCGGACAGGCCGCCCTCCTGCTTGAGCGCCTCGAAGCCGGCCTGGCGGCCGGTGAGCAGCTTGTGCACGTACGACTGGTGGCCGGTGTCCCAGATGACGGGATCGTTGGGGGAGTCGAAGACGCGGTGGATGGCGATGGTCAGCTCGACCACCCCGAGGTTCGGCCCCAGGTGGCCGCCGAACCTGGCGCAGGAGTCGACGAGCAGGTCACGGATCTCCCCCGCGAGCCGCGGCAGCTCCTCGACAGCGAGTCGTTTGACGTCGTGCGGTCCCTCTATCGAGCCCAGCAACCCGCTCACGGATGCGACTCCCCTCTGCCTCGTACGCCGTCTGCTTCTTTCGACGACGCAGAAGAGTCTAGTTCGCCGACGTCTCACTGACTCCATCGAGTCAAATCCACCCACATATGTCCGATCTTGACCTAGTCTTGCCGGACATATGAACTCCCTCCCTAAAGGCAGGATCGCGGCCCTGGTCGCCGCGGCTGTCGCACTCACCATGGCCGCCGCCTCGCTTGTCCTCGTGCTCTCCGACGTCGCCGCACCCTCGGCCGAGCGCACACCGGTCAACGTGGCACAGAAGGTCGCCTCTCCTCCCGCCCCCAGCGGCGCCGCCGCCGTGCCCGGCGGCCGGGCGATGGCCACCGCCAACGCCCTCTACAAGACCGGCAGGCTCGCCGACGCGAACTGCGCCCCGGGCGCCCTGCCCGCGGGCAGCATGATCGCCTACCGCCGCTTCCTCACCCGGGTCACGAACTGCCTGAACAAGGCGTGGGCGACCCAGTTCCGCAAGGCCCGGATGCCGTTCAGCAAGCCGCGTCTGCGGATCATCACCAAGAAGGTCAGGACGCCCTGCGGCGCCTGGAACACCGGCGCGGACGGGGTCTACTGCTCCACCGACCGCACGATGTACCTGATGATCAGCCGCGACCAGCTCCGCAACCCGTTCCCGCTGGGCATCAGCCGCCTGATCGCCCACGAGTACGGCCACCACGTCCAGCAGGCCTCCGGCATCTGGAACTACTACTGGACGGCCAGGTCCGCCGCGGGCAAGACCGGACGCCTTCAGCTCTCGCGCAGGTCCGAGCTTCAGGCCGAGTGCTTCTCCGCCGTCTTCATGAGCACGATGAAGGGCACGGAGCTGGTGAACCAGGCCGACTGGGACTACACGGTCCAGTGGTTCTACAAGAACGGCGCCAAGGGCTGGCCGCAGAACGACCACGGCAAGGGCCCGACCCAGGCCGC
The DNA here is from genome assembly GCF_014648435.1 of Nonomuraea spiralis. Taxonomy (GTDB): domain Bacteria; phylum Actinomycetota; class Actinomycetes; order Streptosporangiales; family Streptosporangiaceae; genus Nonomuraea; species Nonomuraea spiralis. The sequence goes on along the minus strand of NZ_BMRC01000002.1, from coordinate 224,848 downwards.
CTGGATGACCAGGGGCTTCAACCGGGGCATGCCGGGCGCGTGCAACACGTGGGCGGCGGCTGCACGAAACGTCCAGTGACGTCTGGCGTTTCCGCTTTACCTGGAACCCCCTCTTTTGTAGTGTGCCTTCCCATGCGTACCCCCCGATTGGCGATCATTGCCGGCGCCCTGGCGAGCGTGGTCCTCGCCGGTACGGCCCCCGCGGCCGCGGCCGCCCCGGCAAACAAGCCGGTCCTGACGAAGAACCCGATCTACAAGACCGGCCGGCTCGCGCTCAAGACGTGCGAGGAGCCGCCGGTCCAGTCCGGGACCGAGGACGAGGCGCGGGTCTACTTCGACGCGGTGCTCGACTGCCTCAACAAGGCGTGGGGGCCGAAGCTCAAGCAGGCGGGCTTCACCTTCAGCAAGCCGAAGTTCAGGGTGACCACCAAGCTGGGCACTCCGACGGGATGCGGCGGCTTCCCCGAGGGCGCACAGGCCCTGTACTGCCCGGTCAACAAGACGATGACCCTCCTGCTCAGCCCGAACGTCGTGGAGGAGCCGTCGGACCCGGTGCTGATGCTGGTCCTGGCCCACGAGTACGGCCACCACGTCCAGAAGCTCACCGGCATGCTCCGGCACAACAAGCGCGGCGAGTACGTCCTGGACAATCCTCGTGACCTGGAGCCGATCCGCCGTACCGAGCTCCAGGCCGAGTGCTACGCCGGTGTGTTCATGGGCAGCGTCTGGGACTCGCTCGGCCGCAGCCAGAAGGAGTTCGACTCGCTGCTGCGGGGCTCGCACAACGCGTTCGACCTGAGCGCGATCGGCGTGAAGACGCGTTCCTCGGCCGACCAGACGCACGGCACGGACGCCAACGTCTCCTGGTGGCTCAAGCGCGGGTTCACCGGCAAGTCCGCGGGCTCCTGCAACACCTGGGTCGCCTCCAAGGGCAAGGTGCGGTAGCCCAAACTCGTACGAACTCCTCTAAGATCCGCGATCGTGCGCATTCCCCTCATAGCGCTTGCTATGTGCATGATCGCGGATCTTCTGCTGCCGGGTCCGGCGGCCGCGGCCGGCCGGCCCGCGCGAGGGGGACTGTCGGCCGCGCCGGCCGTCGCGCGGCAACGCCTGGCGTGCGCCGTGCCCGCCATCAGGATCGGCAGCCTCGCCTCGCTCAAGTCCTTCCACCGGGCCATGGCCACGTGCGCCGACCGGTTCTGGGCGGACCGGTTCGCGGCCGCGGGCCTGACGTACACCCCGCCGCGGGTCACCGTCACGACGGGCGCCGACTCGGTGTGCGGCCGGATCACCGTCAACGGCGCGCAGTACTGCCCGGCGCAGCGCACGATCGTCATCCGCATCATGCGGCACGACCTGCGCGACCCGTTCAGGATGAACATCGCGCACTCCGTCGCGCACGAGTGGGGACACCATGTCCAGCAGCTAACCGGCGTGCTGGACGCCCAGAACGCCCTCTACCTGCCCGCCTCCAGCGGCGCGCGCACCACGCTCAGCCACCGGCTGGAGATGCAGGCCGAGTGCTTCGCCGGCGTCTTCTACAGCGCCACGCTCACCTCGATCAAGCCCGACGTCACCTGGCGCGAGTGGCTCGACGCCGTCCGCAGGGCCGACTACAGCAAGATCCACGGACGGCCGCGCAACCTGGCCTACTGGCAGAACCGCGGTTACCGCGGCGGCTCCACGGCCTCCTGCGGCACCTGGACAGCGACCAAGGACCGGGTGCGCTAGGGATGATCGGCTAGATGCTGACCCGGGCCAGCACCTCCAGCGGGTCGGCCAGCACGTGGGCGAAGGCCAGCTCGGCCGCCCCGACGAGGGTCGCGTGGTCGCCGAGCGCCGAGGTGCGCAGCCGTACGTGCTCGCGCTGGGGCGCCATGGCGTGCAGGGCCAGCCGGGAACGGACCTGCGCCGCCGAGCCGAGGTAGACCTCCCGCAACATGCCCCCGAAGATCACCATCTCCGGGTTGAAGATGTTGACCAGGTTCGCCACGCCGAGCCCGAGCCAGTCGCCGACCCGGCTCAGCGCCTCCTGCGCGACGATGTCGCCCCGGTCGGCCGCGTCCACCACGGCCCGCACCGCGTCGCGGCCGTGCTGGCCGGGGCCGTAGCGGCCGGCCAGCTCCAGCAGCGCCCGCTCCCCCACCTCGGCCTCCAGGCAGCCGTGCGAGCCGCAGGAGCACTCGCGCCCGCCGGGGTTGACGACCATGTGGCCGACCTCGCCGCCGTAGCCGTCGAAGCCGCCGAGCAGGTGGCCGCCGGTGATGATGCCGCCGCCGATGCCCACGTCGCCGTGCAGGCAGATGAGGTCGCGCACGGCCACGCCGACGCCCCGGCTGTGCTCGGCCAGGGCCGCCAGGTTGGCGTCGTTGCCCACGCTGACCGGCAGCCCGAGCCCCAGCCTGCGGCCCAGCTCCTCGCCGAACGGCACGTCGTGGGCCATCAGGTTGGGCCCGAACGTGACCACGCCGTCGCCCTTGCGCACCCCGCCGGACACCGCGGCGGCGGCGCCGACGCACACGGTGTCGTCGCGCGTCTTGCGCCGCATCTGCCTGGCAAACCCCGACAACACCCCGGCCAGCTCGTCGAGGGCGAACTTGCCGCGCTCGCGGGTGGTCTCCCTGCGGTCGAGGATGACGCCGCCGAGCCCTACCCGGGCGGCCACGAGCCGGTCGGGGCCGACGTCGAAGGCGAACACGTAGACGCGCGCCGACTCCGGGCGCACCACCAGCGAGGGCCGGCCGGCGCGGCCGGTCTCGCGCGGCAGCTCCTCCCGTACCAGGCCGGCGGCCGTGAGGTCGGAGGTGAGCGCCATGATGGTGCTGCGGTTGAGCCCCATCTTCGAGGTCAGCTCGGCCCGCGAGATCGGCCCGCCCAGGTGGACATGGCGAAGCAGCGCGCCGAGATTGTGGCGCCTGATGTCCTCCTGGGACGGTCCGGCACGCATCGTCTGGGGTTCCTTCAGGGGCTGCGGGTCGCTGATCACCTTAGACCAGCAGCAGCCGCCCGCTTGCGCGCCAGGGCGTCGACACCCGCGGCCAGCAGCAGGACCGACCCCGTGACCAGGTACTTCACGCTCGCACCGTACCCCATCAGGCCCATGCCGTTCTCGATCACGGCCACCACGGCGCCGCCGAGCACGGCGTCGAGCACCCGCCCCTTGCCGCCGAACAGGCTGGTGCCGCCGATGACCGCCGCGCCGACCGCGTACAGCAGCACCGAGCTGCCGCCCGTGTTCGGGTCGACCGAGCTGGCCCTGGAGGCGGCCACGATCCCGCCGACCGCGGCCATCGCCGAGCAGATCACGAACGCGGCGATCTTGATGCGGTCGACCGGGATGCCGGCCCGGCGCGCGGCCTCGGTGTTGCCGCCGACCGCGTACAGATGCCGGCCGAACGCCGTGCGCCGGAGCACCAGCGTCCAGACGACCAGCAGCACGACGATCACCGGCACCACGATCGGGACGCCGGTGAGCGAGACCAGCGCGGGGTTGCGGCTGCGCTCCAGGTTGAGCACGTAGACCGCGAGCCCGCCGATCAGCGCGAGGGCGCCCACGCGGGCCGCGATCAGCGACAGCGGGTCGGCGACCAGGCCGCGCCCGGACCGGCTCCTGGCCCGCCTGAGCTGTACGGCCGCGAAGCCCGCCACGCACACCGCGTACAGGATCCAGCCGAGCAGGGGAGGCAGGTTCTTGTTGGCGACGGCGACGATCACGCTGTCGCGGACCGAGATGTTCGTGCCCTCGTTGACCAGCACCAGGACCAGGCCCTGGAAGGCCAGGAAGGCGGCGAGCGTGACCACGAACGACGGTATGCCGACCTTGGCCACCAGTGTGCCGAGCACGACGCCGATCAGCGCGCCGGTGGCGACGGCGGCCAGCACGCAGACGTACCAGGGCAGGCCGAAGCTCGCGAGCGTGACGGCGAGAACCGCCGCGCAGACGCCGCTGGCGAAGCCGGCCGACAGGTCGATCTCGCCGAGCAGCAGGACGAAGACCAGGCCCATGGCGATGAGCGTGACGTTCGCGCCCTGGGTGAACAGGTTGGCGAAGTTGATCGAGGTGACGAACGCGGGACGGGCGACGGCGAAGACCGTGCAGAGCACGGCCAGGCCGAGCACGGCGGGCAGCGCGCCCATGTCGCCACCGCGCACCCGCTCCCAGTACGCGCGCACGCTGTGGGCGATCGACGGCGACTGCGCGGCGGCGATGACGGCCTCGCCCGGGAGTTCCTTGACCTTGCTCATGAGGTGACCCCGTTCTTGAGGCCGAGTTCGCCGCTGCGACCCGAGGTGATCAGTTCGACGACCTGGGCGTGCGTCACGTCGGCGGTCTTGACCTGCGCGGCCATCCTGCCGAGGTAGAGCGCCGCGATCCGGTCGGAGACGGCGAACACGTCGTTCATGTTGTGCGAGATGAGGACGACCGCCAGGCCCGTGTCGGCCAGCCTTCGCACGAGTTCGAGCACCTGCGCCGTCTGGGCGACGCCGAGGGCCGCGGTCGGCTCGTCGAGGATGACGACCTTGCTGTTCCACAGGACGGCCTTGGCGATCGCGACGGTCTGGCGCTGGCCGCCGGACAGGCTGGAGACCTGCTGCCTGATGGACTTCACCGTACGCACGGACAGGCTGCTGAGGGTCTTCTCGGCCAGTTCCTCCATGCTGTCCTCGTCGAGCAGGAAGCCGTTCTTGCGTTCCCTGCCGAGGAACATGTTCTGGACGATGTCGAGGTTGTCGCAGAGCGCCAGGTCCTGGTAGACGATCTCGATGCCGAGCTCGCCCGCGTCCCGGGGGGTGTGGACGGTGACCTGGCGGCCGTCGAAGAAGATCTGTCCCGAGTCGATCGGGTAGATGCCGCCGATGCACTTGACCAGCGTCGACTTGCCCGCGCCGTTGTCACCGACGAGGGCCGTGACCTCGCCGGGGTAGGCGGAGAACTCGACCTCGTGCAGCACCTTCACCGGACCGAAGCTCTTGTCGATCCCGCGCACTTCGAGGAGGGGGGTCATGGGGCTCCCTAAAGAGGGGTGCGGCCCCGCGCCGATGGCACCCGGCCGCACCCTTCCATGCTATTGAATTCCGGCCTCAGTGCACTTCTTGGCGAAGTCGGCGGTGCAGAGCTCCTCCTTGGTGACGTAACCGTCGGCCACGACGTCCTTGACGGTGTCGAAGGTGATGGCCTGCGGGTCCAGCAGCTCGGAGGGCACGTCCTGGCTGGTCTCGGGGTCCTTGACGCTGGAGCTCGCCGTGGGCTTCTCGCCCTTGGCCAGCGCGACGGCGAGCTTGGCCCCGGCGTCGGCCTCCTTCTTGACCGCCTTGTAGACCGTCATGCACTGGTCGCCGACCAGGATGTTCTGCAGGCCCTGGACGGTCGCGTCCTGGCCGGTGACCGGCACCTTGCCGTTGAGGTTCTGCTTCTTCAGCACGGTGATGGCGGCGTTGCCGAGGCCGTCGTTGGCGGCCAGCACGCCGGCGATCTTCGGCTGCTGGGTGAGCATCTGCTCGAAGATCGTCCCGGCCTGGGCGTTGTCCCAGTCGGGCACGGCCTGGTCGGGGCCCTTGACGTACTCGCCGGAGTCGAACTTGGGCTTGAGCACGCCGTCGTAGCCGTTCTTGAACAGGGTCGCGTTGTTATCGGTCGGCGAGCCGTTCAGGTAGGCGACGATGGGCTTGTCGGCCTTCTTGTCGGCCAGGCACTTGCTCAGGCCCTCGCCCTGGAGCGTGCCGACCTTGGTGTTGTCGAAGCTGACGTAGTAGGCGGCGCCGCCGCCCAGCGTCAGGCGGTCGTAGTCGATGGTGGCCACGCCCTGCGACTTGGCCTTCTCGATCACGGCCTTGCCGCTGCCGCTGTCCAGGTTCACGATCATCAGGACGGTGGCCCCGTTCGTGATCATCTGGTCGGCGATGGTCTGGAACGCCGTCTTGTCGTTCTGGGCGTTCTGGATGTCGTACTCGACGCCGGCGGCCTTGAACGCCTCTTCCAGGTACTTGCGGTCCGCCGTCTCCCATCGAGCCGACGACTTGCTGTCCGGGAGGATGACGCCGATCTTGCCGGCCTTCGCGGACTGCGCCGCTGTGGCGGACGAGCTGGCGGTGGTACTGGTCTGACCGCTTTCGCCCCCGCAGGCGGTGAGACCGAGGGCGAGCGTCGCCGCCGCGGCGGTCAGGCTGAGGATCCCCTTGCGCATGATGCAGGGTCCTTTCTTCCGGAGGGGCCCGGATGAATGTTGTTTGCGGCAACGTATTCCGCGACGGCCTGCTTTGGAAGACCCCTCGCGTGGGGAGTTTGTTGTATCGGGTAACAATCCAGACACGTGACCTCAACCTCCCCGACACCGCGCCGCCGATGTCGGGGGCGACAGGTGGCCCATCTGGGAGCGGTAGTTGGCCTCGCGTGGCCGCAGGGCAGGTCCGGCTGAGCGCCTGAGTCGGCTGATGTGCGCTCGAGTTGGCGAGTTCCGCGCGTACGAGGAGCGAGGAGAGGCCGCTACGGTGCCGCCGAGACTGCTGGGCCGAAGTCTCGCCGAGGGGTACGCGGCCGAGAACGAGGCCGGCCCCCTGAACGCGTACTACGCGCGGCCCGCGATGCTCGAGCTCGCCGGGAACCTGACCGGCCGGCGGATCCTCGACGCCGGCTGCGGCCGGGGTGCGGCCAAGGTACGGCGGAAACCGGCAACAGGCGGGTAGCGGGGCCGGTAGTGGGTGCGGGTTCGGGCTACCGCCTCGGCTTCGGCGAATGCCCGGTAGAGGCATCCGGCGTCAAGGGCATCACCGGGCCCGGCCTGACCGCCGCCCTCGGTCACATGCGCCGCGGCGACACCCTCGTCGTGCTCGACCTGACCCGGCTGGGCCGCGACACCCGCGAACTCCTCGCCATCGCCGAAGACGACCTGCACGCCAACCGCCGCCACTTCCGCACCCGCGAAGGCCTCGACGCCGCCCGCGCCCGAGGCCGCGTCGGCGGCCGTCCTCGCGCCCTGACCTCCGAACGGATCGCCGACGCCCGCATCCTGCTCGGCGCCGGACAAACCCGAACCGCCGTCGCCGCCGAGCTGCGCGTCTCCCGATGGACACTCAGCCGCGCCCTCGACCACTGGATGCCAACGCCTGACCGCAGCGGACAGCCCCGGCCCCATGCGCGGATCGCGGAAGAGGACGGTCCAGTCGTCGCCTCGGTGTCCGTCGCGGACCACCGCCAACCCACCGACCCGGGTCGTGATGCCCGCAGGCCCGCGTCGGGCCGAAGCGAGCACACCGGCCGGTCGGCTGAGGGTGTCGTCTGTGCCTCTGTCGTGTCGAGCAGGTGGACGGCCAGGCATCCGGTGCTGTTGGCGTTGGCGACGTCCCGCGGCTGAAGAACATCGGCTCGGCTCGGCCGCACCTGCCCGGTGTCGGCGAGCTCGGCGAACAAGGTCATCTTCTACGGCAGGGCCGGCGACGACCGCGAGCATGTCGAGGTGTCCGCCCTCGCCCTGCACCTGATCCAGGCGACCATCGCCTGCCTCGACACCCATCTGATCCAGATCGTCCTGCGCGACGCCCCCAAGCAGCGCGCCCGCCTCACCCCTAGGACCTGCGCGGCCTTTCCGCTCTCTTCTGGAGCCACCTCAACCTGTACGGCCGCCTGGAACTCGACATGAGCAACCACCTCGACCTCGCCCCAGACCGGCAGCCCGGTCCGAGGGGAGCGTGAGACGAGCACAGCGGAGAAGACGGCCGTGTGGTCACGGCGCCGGGAGTGGGGCCGGTGCCGCTGGTGTGGGTGCCCCGCGACGGCCAGGTCGTGGCCGGGCTCCCGCCGCGCAAGGGCGGCACGAGCACCCGCGAACCCCGCCACACCAGCAGCCGCACCAGCGAAGACCAAGATGGTGGATCTTCAGTGAAGATCCGACTGGACCTCGGTCAGTCGATGCCTTCGACGATGCGGAAGTCGCGCTCGACGCCGTCGGGGAAGGCCACCAGCGCCTTCTGGTATGCCTCGCTCTCGTATGCCGCGACGGCCTGTTCAAAGCTGTCGAACTCGATCAGAACGACACGCTGCGTGATTCCGGCCTCGTGGGCGACGACTCGACCGCCGAAGGACGGGAGGAGGACCAGGTTGCGCCCGCCCCCGGCCTGGACAGCCGGACCGGCCAGCTTGTCGTAGGCAGTCAGCCTCTCAGTGTCGGAAATGGCGGGGTAGACGCTGACCCAGTAGCCCTTAGCCATGGAAACCTCCTGTGTTCGGCCGGACACGTCCGACTTCGAATTGACACTCATATCGATCGATCCCGGCGCCGGGTACTGCGGTCAGTTGAATCGTCATATGCGCAGGTTAGGGCTTGATGTTCGGCCGAGGGAAAGATCGGTACGAGATAGACTCAGAACGGATCGTTATCAATCGGCAGGGAGGGCACGTGGCGCCGGATACGGTGAGCCTGCGGTACTTCCTGGTGCTGGCACAGGAGTTGAACTTCACCCGCGCGGCCGCACGGATCGGTATCGCACAGCCCGCACTCAGCGCCCGGATGCGCCGATTGGAGGCGGAACTCGGTACGGCCCTGCTGGTCCGCAACACGCGTAGCGTCGTATTGACCACGGCCGGTGCGGCTTTGGCGGAGTCCGCGCCGCCCGCGCTGGCGGCGCTGGACCGGGCCTGGGACACCGCCCGGAGCGCGGCGGCCGGCGAACTGGGCACGCTGCGCATCGGCTACAGCCTCAGCACCGGGGCCGAGACGGCACCGACCCTGGTGGACAGGCTGATTCGCGGCAACAGCGGCCTTGAGGTCAGCGCGGTCCCGATGGCGACACCGGAGATCTCCCCCGCGGTCGCCGACGGCCGCATCGATGCCGGGATCACCCGCGGTGAACAGCCGGGCCGTGGCGTGCGCCGGTTCCTGCTGCGACGTCAGCGCATCGGGGTCCAGCTGGCGCAGCACCATCCGCTGGCCGAACACCCGGAGATCGAGATCGCCGACGCGGCCGCGTATCCGCTGCGACTCCCGGACCGTGCGGCCAACCCCGTGATCCACGATCAGCTGTCCGCACTGTTCCGAGACACCCGACCACACCCCCGATTCCACACGCCCGCAGTCTCTTTCGACATGTCTCAGCGCGACCTGCTCGACGGGGTCACCCTCGCCCCGGCAGGAGAAGCCGCGATCACGACATCACCGGCCGGTCTCACCTGGCGACCGCTGCGGGGCGCGCCCAGCCTGACGATCCACCTGGTCCTCCCACGCGAGCCGTCGCCACTGCACCGCCGCGTCCGTGCCGTCGCCAGAACCCTGGCGCACGAGCTGCACTGGCTGCCGGACTGACGCGCAAGAGGTCAAGCGAGACGGACGTCCGCGGTGGCGCGGCGACCGGACTTACCCCGGGCTTGGACCTGTCGCGGGCACCCGGTGCACCTCGCCGGCCTCTTCGGCGGCGGCCTGCACAGCACCACCCCGGACGGCTGGGGCCTCGACGTCGTCAGCCCCGAATGGCCCAACGACCGCGTCCTGCTCTCTGCCGATGGCGACATCTAAAGGATCCGCCGGGAGAAGGCTGGTGGCACATCTTTCACGCCAACGCCGCTGCCAGCAGCGACCTCACCCTCTGGACGCGGCCGACTCTCAACTCGCAGGCATGTGTACGGAGTTGGTCCCACCCGGTCGTCCCCGGCCGACAGCAGCCGGGAAGCGCCGCCAATGACTGGGAGTCGCGCCGATGCTGGCCTACCGCTCCCCGCTGGGCCATCTGTCGTCCCCATGGGCCAACCAGCGCCCCCTTGTCACGCCGCCGCCCCGCCGGCGTACCGGGCGCGCGGTGGCCGGCGGCTCGTCCTCGCCCTTGCGGGTACGGGAGGCCCGGCCGGTACGCTGTCCGCTCATGACCGACTTCGACGAACAGGGACGCCCCGAGCCGCCTCTCATGGGCGACGAGACGGCGACCCTCCTGGGCTACCTCGACTTCCTGCGGGCCACCTTGGAGTGGAAGTGCTCCGGCCTCGACGCGGCGGGCCTGAACACCACCGCCGCCGCCTCCCCCCTGACACTCGGCGGCATGCTCAAGCACCTGGCCTACGTCGAGGACCACTGGTTCTCCCGCCGGCTCCACGACCGCGAGCCGCATCCCCCGTGGAACACCGTCGACTGGAACGCCGACCCCGACTGGGACTGGCACTCGGCCGCCGACGACACCCCCGGCGAGCTGCTGGCGCTCTGGCGCGACGCGGTGGCCCGCTCCCGCGACCTGCTCGCCGAGGCCCTGGCCACCGGCGGCCTCGACCAGCCCGCCCGGCGCGCCTGGCCCGACGGCCGGAGCCCCAGCCTGCGCTGGATCCTCGTCCACATGATCGAGGAGTACGGCCGCCACGCCGGCCACGCCGACCTCATCCGCGAGTCCGTCGACGGATTGACGGGCGAGTAGCCGGGCCGTTCAGGCGAGCAGGCTCTGCGTGATCAGGGCCAGCGCCGAGGTGGTGGCCACGAGCAGGACGGCCACACGTACCTTGCCGCCGTCGAGGTGGCGCCGCAGCGGGCCCGACGCCAGGAAGCCCAGCACCATCGGCACGATCAGCGTCGCGCCCGTGGCGAGCGCGCGGGCGGGCAGGTGGCCGACGAGCGCCAGGACCACCATCGACTGGGCGGCGCTGAGGAAGAAGAACATCGCCAGGGTCGCCCGGATCTGGGGCCCCTTGGCGTTCTGGTACACCAGCGCGAGGGGCGGGCCGCCGATGCCCGTGGCGGTGCCGGTGATCCCGGACACGAAGCCCGCGCCGGTGATCGTCGCGCCGTTGCGGGTGACGCTGACCGTACGGGCGGTGAGGCCGACGGCCAGCAGCACCATGACGCCGACGAAGACGCCCAGTGCCTGGACCGAGACGTACACGACGATGAACGCGCCGACGGCGCTGCCGGGCAGCCTGCCGAGCACCGCGAACCCGAGCCCCCGCCAATCCACCCGCCGCCACTCCGCGGCCAGCGTGAACAGCGGCAGGGTCATGTTGACCACCTGGATCGCGCCGGGCATCACGGTGTGGTCGAGCATCGTCATCACGGGCGCCGCCACCAGCCCGAGCCCGAACCCCACACTCCCCTGAACCACCGCCCCCACAAATACGGCCAAACCACCAACAACAACCACCAAAACCGCATCTTCCACCCCCCGAGTCAACCACCCCCCAAACCCCCCATCCCAACCGCCGGCCCCAGCGAACACCCGCAGACCGTAGAGGGCCGGGGACGGTGGGGATGGCCTCGGCGGCGGGCGCCTGGGGCGGGTGCAGGACTGCGGGCGCGGGGGACAGCGCGGGGGCGGCGCGGGGGACAGCGCGGGGGGGCGGCGAGCTCGCCCCCTCCGAGGCCCTGGGCGTCGGGCGCGGGAGGCGGGCAGCTCGCCGCCCGCCTCCCGAAGTCAGGTGCAGGTGGCGGGGGCACCGCCCCGGACGTCCGACGGTCAGGACGGGGTGATGGGGCCCGGTGTCAGGTGCGGTGGAGGCGGCGGATGGAGGGGGTGAGGAGCAGGGCAGCGCAGACGGCGAACGAGGCCCCCGCCGAGACGAACAGCAGGTCCCGCGAGCTGACCACCTCCGACACCGGCCCCACCAGCGCCTGCCCCACCGCGATCCCGGACACCGACCCCGCGATCTCGTAGGCGGTCACCCGATTGAGTACGTCGGGCGCCACCTGCGTCTGCACGCTCGTCGACCACATGACCGCCCAGAACGCCAACGCCATCCCCCCCACCAGATGCCCCGCCATCAGCAGCGGCAACGGCAACTCCAGCGCCACCACCAGCGGCATGAACCCGAACCCGACGATGGCCGCCCCACCCGCGGCCAGCGGCCGTGACGGCCGGAACCGCATCGCGATCACCCCGCCGAGCACGGTCCCGGCGCCGAGACCGGCCATCACCCACCCGTACGCGGCCTCGCCGAGACGGTCGCCGATCAGGCGCGAGCTGAGCGGGACGAACGGGCCGAAGACCAGGATCCCGAAGACCACCCAGATGAGGATCACCGACCACATCCAGCTCCGGGAGCGGAACTCCACCCAGCCGCGCCGCAGGTCCACCAGGACCGTCGAACGCTCCTCCTTGGCCCGGCGGGCGGGAGCCAGCCGAATGAGGGCCAGGCACAGTCCGCTGATCAGGAACGTCCCCGCGTCGACCGCGTAGACGGCGCCCGCGCCGGTCAGCGCCATCAGCACGCCCGCCAGGACGGGCCCGCCGAGCTGGGTCATCGCGTCAGCGATCTTCAAGGTGCCGTTGGCGCGCTGCGGGTCCTCGGCGACGAGCGGGATCATGCCGTTGACGCCGGGCTGGAACATCGCGCTCGCCGTACCGGACAGGAAGGAGGCGGCCAGCAGCAGCCAGAGCGGCGGGGTGCCGGTGAAGAAGGCGACGGCCACGGCGGTCTGGGTGAAGATCCGGATGATGTCCGCGGTCACCATCATGGCCCGCGCGCCCAGCCGGTCGGCGAACACCCCACCGAACAGGATGAAGGCCACGAAGGGGGCGGTGCAGATGGCCAGTACGTACCCGACGCCGGCCACTCCGTAGATCGCGCCGACGGCCAGCGCGGTCGCGACGGGCATCATCGAGTCGCCGAGCAACGACACCGACCTGGCGCCGAAATACAGGACGAAGTCCCTGGTCCAGAGCCCGGCGGGGGCGGCGACGGACGGTTCGCGGTCGTAGAGGGCGGTCATTTCCTGAACTCCATGACCCACTACTCTGGACATCCCGCAACTCCGGCACAGGTGTCCACAATGACATCATTAGGTATATTTCTGCCATGAAGCACCGTGTCGTCGCCCTGGTCGGCCCGGTCCAGGAGCTGTACCCGGTGACCAGCGCCTCCGCGGTCTTCGGCTACCACGGCCCGGACATCCCCCACCACTACGAGTTCGCGCTCTGCGCCGAACGGCCCGGCCCCGTCCGCACGACCCTGGGCGTCGACATCGTCGTCGAACGCGGGCTGGAGTCCCTCGCCGAGGCCGACACCCTGATCGTCGCGCTCAGCGGCTGCTCACCGGTGGAGGTCTCCCCCGACCTCGGCGCCGCGGTGCTGGCGGCCCACGCCCGGGGCACGCGGATCGTGGCCATCGCCTCCGGCGTCGTCGTCCCGGCGAGCCTCGGCCTCCTCGACGGCCGCACCGCCGCCGTCCACTGGGAGCTGACCGCCGAACTCGCCGTACGCTTCCCGCGCGTACGTACCGACTCGTCCGTGTTGTACGTGGACCACGGCGACGTGGCGACGGCCGGCGCCACCGCCACGACCGTCGACCTCTGCCTGAACCAGGTCCGGGACGAGCACGGCGCCGCCCTGGCGATGCGCATCGGCCGCCAGTTGTCGGCCGCCCCGCACCGGGAGGGCTGCCAGCGCCAGTATCCCGAGCTGCCGACGACCGGCCCGGTGCCCGACTCGCTCGCCCCGCTGCTGGACTGGATCAACGCCAACCTGGACCGGCCGCTGACGGTCGAGGACATGGCGGCCCGTTCCGGACTGTCGGGCCGTACGTTCAGCCGTCACTTCACCGACCGGCTCGGCATCTCCCCCGGCCGCTGGCTGCTCGACCGGCGCATGGCCGGCGCCCGCGCCCTGCTGGAGGAGACCGACCTGCCGGTCGAGACCGTCGCCCAGCGCGTCGGGCTGTCCTCGGCGGTGAACCTGCGCCGCCACTTCCACAACGCGCTGAACACCACCCCCGCCGCCTACCGGCGCTCCTTCCGTCCGGACCGCGCACCGCACGTCCACCCCGAAGCCGCGCCCGTGAGCTGCACGCCGAGCACACCAGGCACGCAGGGCACACCGGGCACACCGCGCACGCCTCCCGAGGCCGTTCCTCTAAGCTGCTCACCGTGCATTCCCCCGCCCCCCGCGGCCGCGCCGCGTTCGCCGTCCTGGCGGTCCTGGCGTTCCTGACGGTCGTCGCCGCGCCCGCGCAGGCCGCCGCGCCGAAGCTCGGCCGGTCGGCCTGTCCCGAGACGCCCCTCAGCTCCGGCGGCATCCCCAGGAGCCGGGAGTACCTCACGGCGGTCGTGAAGTGCCTGGACACGTCGTGGCGGACGTACGTCGAACGGGTGGGGCACACGTTCCGCAAGCCCGTCGTGCGCTACTACGACGAGCCGGAGCGCCGGGTGTGCGGGATCGCCTGGCCCGAGCACGCGGCGGCCTTCTACTGCATCGGCCGTAACACCCTGGTCTTCCCCCTCACGGGCGGCTGGATCGAGGGCCGCACCGACCTCTACCCGTTCAAGGTCGCCGCCCACGAGTACGGCCACCACGTGCAGAGCCTCCTCGGCGTGCGCAAGGGCGCCGACAGCCGGCGCTACGAGCTCCAGGCCGACTGCCTGTCGGGCGTGTTCCTGGGCAGCGTGTGGCCGTCGTTGTCCCGCACCCGCCAGGACTGGACGGCGTTGCTCGACGCCACCAGGGCCGCCGGCGACGAGGGCGAGGAACACAGCCACGGCACGGGCGCCAACCGCGTCCACTGGCTGGAGCGCGGCTACCGGGCCGTCTCCCCGGCGGCCTGCGACACCTGGTCGGCCCCGGCCTCGAAGGTCTCCTGACCCAGCCGCGCCCCCATCCCGTCGAGGATCACTCGAAGGTCTCCTGACGCAGCCGCGCCCCCATCCCGTCGAGGATCAGCCGCAGCCCGCCCTCGAACGACCGCTCGCCCTGCGGGTCGCCCACCTCCGCCAGCCCGGCCATGAGCCGCGGGTGGGCCTCCTGGAACGCGGCCAGGTCCGGCATGGCCCCGTCGGCGTCCGGCCGCATCCGGTCGGCCTGCTCCTCCAGCACGAACCCGGCGACGTACGAGCTGACCGCGAACAGCCCGCGCACCGCGTCGCCCGCAGTGAACCCGGCCGACTCCAGTGACGCCACCGACCGCTCCACCACCTCGAACAGCAGCGGCGACGGCCGGGTGCCGGCCACGAGCCGGGCCCCGTCGCGGTAGGAGTTGAGCATCGCCCGGTCCCGGTGGGCGTAGTCCCTCATCCACTCCCGCCAGGCGGCGGGATCGGCGAGCGCGGGACGGGTCACGTGGGCGGCCGTCATCGCCTCGGCCATGGCGTCGAGCAGCTCCTGCTTGTTCTTGACGTGCCAGTAGAGCGCGGGCGCCTGGACGCCCAGCTCCCCCGCGAGCCGCCGCAGGGTGAGCCCGTCGAGCCCCTTGTCCTGCAGCAGCCGCAGCGCCGCGGCCACGATGATGCCCTTTTCGAGTGCCACGATTGACAGCTTAACAACGTTCAATACATCCTTGACGCTGTTGGATTTAACACCGTTAAGGAGACCTCGCGATGATCTACGCGGAGGGTTTGCGGAAGCGGTACGCCACCAAGGACGCGCTCAGGGGCATCGACCTCGACGTCCCGGCGGGCACGGTGTGCGGGCTGCTCGGACCGAACGGCGCCGGCAAGACCACGACTGTGCGCATCCTGGCCACCCTGCTCCGCCCGGACGGCGGCCGGGCCGAGGTCGCCG
Organism: Nonomuraea spiralis; assembly: GCF_014648435.1. Classification (GTDB taxonomy): domain Bacteria; phylum Actinomycetota; class Actinomycetes; order Streptosporangiales; family Streptosporangiaceae; genus Nonomuraea; species Nonomuraea spiralis. The sequence continues at coordinate 209,397 of NZ_BMRC01000002.1, read as the reverse complement.
GGCTCGACGTCGTGCGCGACGCGGCCCGGCTGCGCTTCCGCATCGGCCTGGCCGGTCAGCACGCGGCCGTGGACGAGCTGCTGACCGGACGGCGCAATCTGGAGCTGTTCGGCCGCCTCTACCACCTGTCCAGGGCCCGGGCCAGGAGCAGGGCCGACGAGCTGCTGGAGCGGTTCGGGCTGGCGGAGGCGGGGCGGCGGCTCGTCAGGACGTACTCGGGAGGCATGCGGCGGCGGCTCGACCTGGCCGCCAGCCTGATCGTCGCGCCGCCCGTGTTGTTCATGGATGAGCCGACCGCCGGACTCGACCCGCGCAGCCGCCTCCAGCTCTGGGACGCCCTGCGCGACCTGGTACGCGAAGGCACCACGCTGCTGCTGACCACCCAGTACCTCGACGAGGCCGACCACCTCGCCGACCAGGTCGTGGTGCTGCACGAGGGCCGCGTGGCGGCGGCCGGCTCACCCGGCGCGCTCAAGAAGCAGGTCGGCGGCGACCGCGTCCAGATCGTCTTCCGCGAGCCCGGCGACGTGGCGGCGGGCCTCAGGGCGCTCGGCCCGGCCGTCTCCGCAGCCGAGCCGGGCGGGACGCGGGTGACGCTGCCCGCGCCCGACGGCGCGCAGTCGCTCGTCCGCGCCGCGCGCGCCCTCGACGCCGCCGGGATCGCCGTCGAGGACCTCGCGCTGCGCCGCCCGACACTCGACGAGGTCTTCCTCCACCTGACCGCGTGACGCGCCGGACAGCCCGACAGCCTGACCGCGTGACGTACCCGACAGCCTGACAGGAGCCACGAGAATGAACCTGCGTTGGACCATCGTCGACTCCCTCACCATCGCGGGCCGCACGTACTCGCGGTGGAAGGCGCAACCGGGCGAGATCGCCGGCTTCCTGGTCTTCCCCGTGATCATGACCGTGCTGTTCGGGTACGTCTTCGGCAGCGCGATCACCCTCCCGGACGGCGGCGACTACCGCAATTTCCTGATGCCGGGCATCTTCATGCAGGTCATGGCCATGACGGCGACAGCGGCCGCCACGGCGGTCGCCGAGGACATGGAACGCGGGATCATCGACAGGTTCCGGGCCCAGCCCATCGCCCGCAGCGCCGTGCTCGTCGGCCGCACGGTGGCCGACCTGTCGATGCACCTGATGTCGCTGGCCGCGATGGTCGCGGCGGGCGTCCTGCTGGCCGGATGGCGTACGCACGGGTCGCCGGGCGAGACGGCGGCCGCCTTCGGGCTGCTGGCGCTGTTCGGCCTGGCGATGATCTGGGTCGGCACCTACATCGGCCTGTACGTGAAGAGCGGCGCGCAGGCCGACGCCGCCACGTTCGGCTGGCTGTTCCCGATGACGTTCCTGGCCAACACGTTCGTGCCCACGGAGGGCCTGCCCGCCTGGCTCAGGCCGCTGGCCGACTGGAACCCGATGAGCGCGACCGTGGCCGCCGCCCGCCGCCTGTTCGGCAATCCCACCTCGGCGGGCTCGGTCTGGCCGCTGCAACATCCGGTCGCGGCCAGCGTGCTGTGGTCGGTGGCGCTCGTCGCCGTCTTCGCCCCGCTGGCCACCCACCGTTACCGCACCTCGAGCCGGTGACGTGGAAAGCGGAGAGCCGCCCGGCGGAGGGTGTTCCGCCGGGCGGCTCTCACGGGTCGGGTGATACCCCCGATGCGGGCGCGTGAGGATCGCGCCCCGTCCCCGGCCCGCGGCCGGCTCTTGACCGTACGCGGGCGCGGGAAGTCACTACTTGGCCAGCAGCGAGCGCAGGACGTACTGCATGATGCCGCCGTGGCGGTAGTAGTCGGCCTCGCCGGGCGTGTCGATGCGGACGACCGCGTCGAACTCCACGTCACCGGCCTTGACGTGCACCGTGGACGGGATGCCGCCCCCGTTGAGCGCCTCGACGCCGGTGATGTCGAAGGTCTCCTCGCCGGTCAGCCCGAGCGAGTCCGCCGTGGCCCCCTCGGGGAACTGCAGCGGGAGCACGCCCATGCCGATCAGGTTGGAGCGGTGGATGCGCTCGTAGGACTCGGCGATCACGGCGCGCACGCCGAGCAGCGCGGTGCCCTTGGCCGCCCAGTCGCGCGAGGAGCCCGAACCGTACTCCTTGCCCGCGAGCACCACCAGCGGCGTGCCGGCCTCGGCGTAGTTGACCGAGGCGTCGTAGATGAACGACACCGGGCCGTCGGCCTGGGTGAAGTCGCGGGTGTAGCCGCCCTCGGTGCCGGGCGCGATCTGGTTGCGCAGGCGGATGTTGGCGAACGTGCCGCGGATCATCACCTCGTGGTTGCCGCGCCGCGAGCCGTAGGAGTTGAAGTCGCGGACCTCGACGCCGTTGGCCTGGAGGTATTGGGCGGCGGGGGTGCCGGTCTTGATCGAGCCGGCCGGCGAGATGTGGTCGGTGGTGACCGAGTCGCCGACCTTGACCAGCACGCGGGCGCCCGAGATGTCGGTCACCGGCTCCGGCTTCTCCGGCATGCCGTCGAAGTAGGGGGCCTTGCGCACGTACGTGGAGGACGGGTCCCACTCGAAGGTGTCGCCGGTCGGGATCGGCAGCGAGCGCCAGTGGTCGTCGCCCTTGAACACGTCGGCGTAGTCGCGCTCGAACATGTCGCGGCCGATCGAGGAGTTGACCACGGCCGCGATCTCCTCCGGCGCCGGCCAGAGGTCCTTGAGGAACACCGGCTGCCCGTCGGAGCCGAGACCGAGCGGCTCGGTGGCCAGGTCGAGGTCCATCGTGCCGGCCAGCGCGTACGCCACCACGAGCGGCGGCGAGGCCAGGTAGTTCATCTTGACGTCGGGGTTGATCCGGCCCTCGAAGTTGCGGTTGCCGGACAGGACCGCGGTGACCGCGAGGTCGTTGGCCTGGATGGCGTCGGAGATCTCCGTGGGCAGCGGCCCGGAGTTGCCGATGCAGGTGGTGCAGCCGTAGCCGACCAGGTTGAAGCCGATCTTGTCGAGGTACGGCTGCAGCCCGGACCGCTCGAAGTAGCCCGTGACGACCTGCGAACCCGGGGCCAGCGAGGTCTTGACCCACGGCTTGCGGGTCAGGCCCTTCTCGACGGCGTTGCGGGCCAGCAGCGCGGCGCCGATCATGACGTACGGGTTGGAGGTGTTGGTGCACGAGGTGATCGCGGCGATCGACACGATGCCGTGGTCGATCTCGAACGACGTGCCGTCGGCCAGCGTGACCGGGACCGGCTTGTGCGGCCGGCCGCTGTCGGCGCGGGCGTTGGAGGCGGGCGCGTCGGAGGCGGGGAAGGACTCCTCGCCCTCCTCGTCGACGCCGTCGACCACGTAGTTCTCGACGTCGCGGCGCCAGGTGGCCTTGGCCGCCGACAGCTCGATGCGGTCCTGCGGACGCTTGGGGCCGGCGATCGACGGGACGACCGTGCCGAGGTCGAGCTCGATGTACTCGGAGAAGACCGGCTCGGGGCCCTGCGGGTCGAGCCAGAGGCCCTGGGCCTTGGCGTACGCCTCGACCAGCGCGACCTGCTCCTCGGAGCGGTCGGTCAGGCGCAGGTAGTCGACGGTCTGGCCGTCGATCGGGAAGATGGCGCAGGTGGAGCCGAACTCGGGGCTCATGTTGCCGATCGTGGCCCGGTCGGCCAGCGGCACGGAGGAGACACCCTCGCCGTAGAACTCGACGAACTTGCCGACGACGCCGTGCTTGCGCAGGATCTCGGTGATCGTCAGGACCAGGTCGGTGGCGGTGGCGCCCGCGGGCAGCTTGCCGCTGAGCTTGAAGCCGACCACGCGCGGGATCAGCATGGAGATCGGCTGGCCGAGCATCGCGGCCTCGGCCTCGATGCCGCCGACGCCCCAGCCGAGCACGCCGATGCCGTTCTCCATCGTGGTGTGGGAGTCGGTGCCGACGCAGGTGTCGGGGTAGGCCTTGCCGTCGCGGATCATCACCACGCGCGCCAGGTGCTCGATGTTGACCTGGTGGACGATGCCGGTGCCGGGCGGGACGACCTTGAACTCGTCGAAGGCCGTCTGGCCCCAGCGCAGGAACTGGTAGCGCTCATGGTTGCGCTCGTACTCGCGCTCGACGTTGCGCTGGAAGGCGTCGGGGTGGCCGAAGTAGTCGACGATGACGGAGTGGTCGATGACCATCTCGGCGGGCGCGAGCGGGTTGATCCGCGCGGCGTCGCCGCCCAGGTCGCGCACGGCCTCGCGCATCGTGGCCAGGTCGACGACGCAGGGCACGCCGGTGAAGTCCTGCATGATGACGCGGGCGGGCGTGAACTGGATCTCCACGCTGGGCGCCGCGTTGGGGTCCCAGCCACCGAGCGCACGGATGTGGTCGGCGGTGATGTTGGCGCCGTCCTCGGTGCGGAGGAGGTTCTCCAACAGGATCTTCAGGCTGTACGGGAGGCGTGCGGCGCCCTCGACGGCGTCAAGCCGGAAAATCTCGTACGCCGCGTCTCCGACGCGTAGCGTGTCACGGCTGCCGAAGCTGTTCGCGGACACGGTGATTCGCCTCCTCCATCAGACAATTGCTCACTTGAATCCTGCCGCACCCACGGAACGACACGTACGTTAGGTGAACCTAACCTGCGGGACTCGCGGCGGATGTCTCGACGTCAAGATATTACTACGGTATCTCGACATCAAGTTAAAGCGGGGCCAGCCGCCAGAAGAGCAGCCCGATGATCGCGACGGACAGGATCGGCGCGAGGATCTTCTGCTCGAACTTCTTGCCGGTCTTGATGCCGATCTTCCACGGCAACACGAACTTGGCGCCGAGCGGCCAGAGCACCGGGCATCCCCGTTCGGTCATGCAGTCGCCGACCACGTGGATCAGGCAGCCGACGCCCACGGCCAGGCCGAGCCAGGCGTACCCGACGTGCAGGGAGAGGAAGACGGCGTAGAGGCCGGCGGTCAGGCCGATGTTGATCATCGCCGAACCGGCCTTGTTGCCCGGGATGCCGACGCCGATGGCCCGCAGGGCCAGCCCGACGAGCAGCACGACCACGATGTCGCGGCCGATCGGATAGGTGTTGGCCAGCCAGTGGACGCCGAACCCGAGCGCCGCGGCGAAGACCAGCGAGTGCGTCATGCCGCGGTGGCCGCCGCTGATCCACGACACGAACTTGCTGAGCAACCAGGTCACCGGACCGAAGGTCTGGGCGATGGTCGCGCTGGGATGGTCGAGGTCGGGCAGCATGGCCGCGCCCGCGCAGACCAGGGCGCCGGCGATCAGCTCGGCCGGGCCGAGCGCGCCGGCCATGATGCCGGTGTCGATGAACCGGGAGCTCTCGTTCAGCAGCGGAAGTGCGGCGAGCGGCGGCGCCAGCGCCAGCCAGGCGATCGCCCCGGTCATCGCGTGCGTGTGCCCCATCATGATCGGGACTGTATTGCAAAGAGCCGCTTTACGCGGAGAGCCCCGCCGCACGAGCCTCCGGACGGTGGAACGGTCCGGCCCGAAGTACCCGCAAACGCAGACGAGGTCGTCTCCGCGGCGACAGCACCCCCCAGCCCTGCCGACGCGGAACGACCTCGTCTGCTCTGTTCAACGGCGCTCATCCCAATACTGTTCCCCGATTCCGCAACTTTTTCGTGATCTGTCTCACTCTCCCCAACGGCTTGTGAACGAAACAGTAGCGATATATCGTTGACGCATCGAGAACAGATCGCGATAGAAGGAGAAAAATCATGAGTTACACACACGCAGCGGGCGGCGAGTGGTTCGGCCCCCGCGAGAACCTGCGCGCGGCCCGCGAGAAGCTGAGGGCCATGGCCGACGCCTTCGAGCAGATGGGCGGCCATCACCACCATCACCGGGGCGGCGACGGACAGGGCGAGCGCCGGCAACGCGGCAGGCGCGGCGGGCCGGGCGGACCGTTCCCGTTCGAATTCGGCCGCGGCGGCCCCTTCGGTCCGGGCGGGCCTTTCGGTCCGGGCGGCCCCTGGGGCGGACACCACGGCTGGCGCGGCGGCCGGGGCCGCAAGGCCAAGCGGGGCGACGTCCGCGCCGCGATCCTGGCCCTGCTGGCCGAGGAGCCGCGCAACGGCTACCAGGTCATCCAGGAGATCGCCGAACGCAGCGAGGGCGGCTGGAAGCCCAGCCCCGGCGCCGTCTACCCGGCGTTGCAGCAGCTCACGGACGAGGGCCTGGTGATCGCGGAGGAGAACGAGGGCCGCAAGACCTTCCGCCTCACCGACGAGGGCCGCGCCTACATCGAGGCGCACGCCGACGAGGTACGCGCCCCCTGGGACGACATGCGTCCGGACATCGACGACAACACCGCCGATCTCTGGCACATCGCCCGACAGTCGGCATTTGCCATGATGCAGGTTCTTCAGACCGGAAACGACGCACAAATCCGCGAAGCGCGTAAGACTCTGGTTGAGACCCGGCGCAAGCTCTACCAGATCCTGGCCGACGGCGAACCGGGCGAGGAGTAACCAGGTGACCGGCTCCGCAGCGACAGGCCGGTTCGGGGAGAGCGAGGAACCAGGCATGGACCACAACGATCTCCGTATCGGCGACGCCGAGCGCGAGCAGACGATGGCGGCCCTGCGCGAGCACTTCGCACAGGGCCGTCTGACCCACGAGGAACTCGACGAGCGGCTCGACCGGGCACTGGCCTCCAAGACGGTCCGCGACCTCTCCCAGGTGACGGCCGATCTGCCCGGCCAGGCGCCCGCCTACAGCCCCGGCTACGCCCCCGCCCAGCAGCTCCCCCAGTTCGACCGGGACGCCTGGCGCGACGCCATGCGGGCACACCGTCAGCAGATGCGGGCCATGCACCACGGGCAGGCGGGCCGCCGCTGGAACCGCCACCAGGGTCATGGGCGGGGCCACCACGGTCCCGGACCGTTCCTTCCCTTCCTGATCGTCTTCGGGGTGCTGGGGCTGGTCTTCGGGTTCGGCTTCTTCAAGATCCTGCTGGCGGTCTTCCTGGTGGCCACCGTGTTCAACCTGGTGCACCGCCGCTTTCACTACCGCGGGTGACCGTCACGCCCCTTCGTGATGTTGGGCCTTGACCCGGATCAAGCTCCATTTCATGATCTGGGCGGGTCTCACCGAGCGAAGGGGCGTCGCATGATCAAGCCGGGTTCCGTGCTGGCCGTCACGAATCCGTTCGCCGCCGTGGGCGGCGCCGGCGCACTCGTCCTGGACGCGCCCGGCTACCTGGCCGCCTTCGAGCGCGACCACGCGGGCTGCGCCGCTCCCCTGTGGAAGCTGGAGCGCGCCCAGAGTTTCTACGAGCCCGACGTGGCGAGCTGGCGGGCCATGATGGACGGCGACTGGGCCGGTTCCCTCGCCCTGTCGGAGAAGATGGCGCCGCTGGTGGCCGGCTACTTCCGCCACCGCGTGCCGGTCCGGCGGGTGCGGGTGGTGGAGTTCCCGGTCAGCCCGTACCTGCAGTGGGAGATGCATCTGCTGGACATGCGGGCCAGGGCCGGCTCGCCGTGCCGGGTGGTGTCCGCCGCGCGCGTGGCCGCCCTCGAACCGCTGCCCGAGCTGGTGATCTTCTCCCCCGAGCTGATGTACGAGGTCCTCTACGACGAGTACGGCGGCGGCGCGGGCGGCCGGCGCATCACCGATCCCGGCGTGGTCGGCCCATGCCTGCGGGCGGTCGAGGAACTGTTCGCCGAGGGGGAGGACGTACGCGACTTCCACCGGCGGGAGATCGTGCCGCTGCCGCCGCCGTCGATCACCGACGAGATGCGGGCCGCGGTGCCCGCGTACGCCCACAGGACCGAGGAATTCAGGGTCTGACAGCCCCCGGGCGTGGAACGGGCCAGGACGCCTCTGGGGACACTTTGGTTTACCCGGACCTCAAGGAAATTTCGCAAATATCGTGACATAGGGGTTCTGGTCCCACCAGAATGCGGTGCGATCCAGCGTCCATCGCAACTGGAGGAAGCCCCCGATGCGCAAACCCCTAGGGGCACTCGCCGGCCTCGTGAGCCTGGCCGCACTCTGTACGCCGATGACCACGGCCGAGGCCGCCACGGCCGGCAGCGAGGCCGCGAGCCGCTGCCGGGTCACCGTGGCCGCCCCTCGTGTCAACGACTCCGCCCAGATCGTCTCCGCCGCCACCCGCCGGGGCTGCCGTACGGACACGCTGCTGCGCGTGCGCGTCAAGCGCGCCGTCCCGGGCCCCGACCCGGTCGTCAAGAGCGGCGCCACCAGGTCCGGCAGCCTCGCGCTCACCCTGCCGTGCGCGCCCGGCGTCTACTACGCGGTCGCCACCGACTACCGCGGACGCGGCGCGAGGTCCAAGGCGGTCAAGCTGTCCTGTGCCCCGGCCGGCACGCCGACGCCCACCCCGACGACCTCGGCCACCCCGTCCCCCAAGCCCAGCGGCACGCCCACCGCCACCCCGACCGGCACCCCGGGCGGCGGCGCCGTGGGCACCGCGGAGGAGAACGAGGTCCTGAAGCTGGTCAACGCCGAGCGGGCCAAGGGCGACTGCAAGCCGCTCAAGCACGACCCGCAGCTGCGCGCCGCCGCGTTCGGCCACTCCTCGGACATGGCGGCCAAGAACTACTTCGACCACACCTCGAAGGACGGCCGCAGCTTCATGGACCGGATCAGGGCGGCCGGCTTCACCGGCGGCACCGCCTTCGCCGAGAACATCGCCTTCGGCCAGGCCACCCCGGCCTCCGTGATGAGCTCCTGGATGAACAGCTCCGGCCACCGCGCCAACATCATGAACTGCCGGTACACCGTGATCGGCGTCGGCGCGGCCAAGAACGCCCAGGGCCGCATCTACTGGACGCAGGACTTCGCGGCCAAGTAGCCCCGCGCGGGTGCCCCGCCACCGCGGGGCACCCGCGGCTCAGTCCAGCGACGCCCGCAGACGGGCCATCTCTTCGGCGATCGTGGCCACGGTCCAGTGGGCGTTGAGCCCGCTCGGGTTCGGCAACACCCACACGCGGGCCCCGCCGACCGTCTCGGGCTGCGGGCCGATGACCGACCTCGGCCGCGCGAAGGCCGTCCGGTACGCCGAGATCCCCAGCACCGCCAGCACCCCCGGCCCCAGCTCCGCCACCTTCCCCGCCAGGTGCCGCCCGCCCTCGGCCAGCTCGTCCCTGGTCAGCTCCGACGCCTTGGCGCTGGCCCGGGGGACGATGTTGGTGATGCCCAGCCCGTACGAGGGGAGCAGGTGCTGCTCGGCGGGGGCCAGCAGGCGCGGCGTGAAGCCGGACAGGTGGAGCGCCGGCCAGAACCTGTTGCCCGGCCGGGCGAAGTGGTGGCCGGTGGCCTCGGACATCAGGCCGGGGTTGATGCCGCAGAACAACACGTTCAGACCGGGACCGAGCACGTCGACGAGCACGTGCCGGAGATTAGCCCACCGCGCGGCCTGGTCAGCCCATGTCTTCGAGCTTGCGGCCCTTGGTCTCCTTGACCCATTTGGCGACGAAGAGGAGGGACAGCAGGGCGAACAGGGCGTACATGGCGTAGGTGAGCGGCAGGTTCCACTCCGACAGCGCCGGGAACGAGACCGTGATCGCCCAGTTGGCCAGCCACTGCGCGGCGGCGGCGACGCCGAGCGCGGCGGCGCGGATGCGGTTGGGGAACATCTCGCCGAGCAGGACCCAGACCACCACACCCCACGACAGGGCGAAGAACAACACGAACACGTTCGCCGCGACCAGCGCGATCGGCCCCTGCGGGCTCGGCAGCGCGCCCCCGGCGCCCGTGGCCGCGCTGAACGCCCAGGCCGCGGTGCCCAGCGCGATCGTCATGCCGGCCGAGCCGATCAGCAGCAGCGGCCTGCGCCCGATCCGGTCGACCAGCGAGATCGCGATGAACGTGCCGATGATGTTGATGATCGAGCTGGAGAAGCTGATCAGCAGCGAGTTGCTCTGGTTGATGCCCACCGACTGCCACAACACGGACGAGTAGTAGAAGATCACGTTGATGCCGACGAACTGCTGGAACGCCGACAGGATGATGCCGATCCAGACGATGGGCAGCAGCCCGAACGCGCGTCCGCGCAGGTCCTTCAGCCCCGGCACGCGCTCGGTCCTGAGCACGTGCTGGATCTCGGCGATCCGGGTGTCGAGGTCCACGTCCTCGCCCTCGACCTCGACCAGCACCTCGCGGGCCTTCCTGGACCGGCCCGACATGATCAGGTAGCGGGGGGACTCGGGGATGGCCGAGGCGAACAGCAGGTACAGCAGGGCCGGGACGGCGCACGCGCCCAGCATCCACTGCCACGCCTGCAACCCCCACAGATGGTTGTTGACCTTGCCGCCGGCGAGCTGGGCGATCAGGTAGTTGACGAGCTGCGAGACCGCGATGCCGAGCACGATGGCGAGCTGCTGGAACGAGCCCAGCCGCCCCCGGTAGGCGGGCGGCGCCACCTCGGCGATGTAGGCCGGCCCGAGCACCGAGGCCATGCCGATCGCGAAGCCCGCCATGACCCGCCACACCGCCAGGTCCCAGATCGCGAACGGCAACATCTGCCCGATCGAGCTGACGGTGAACAACACCGCGGCCACCTTCATCGACCGGGTACGCCCCCACCTGTCGGCCAGCCCGCCCCCCACCCAGGCACCCAGCGCGGACCCGAGCAGCGCGATGGCCACGACGAAGCCGATCTCCACCGCGCCCACCCGGAAGTGCCGCTGGATGCCGGTGACCGCGCCGTTGATGACCGAGCTGTCGTAGCCGAACAGGAACCCGCCGATGGCCGCCGCGGCGGTGATGAAGACGACGTGGCCCAGATGCTCCTGATGGGTGTGCCGAGTAGCCATGAAGGTCCCTTCCCCGTGATCGGGGACCTACCCGGCGGTCACCTCTGTAGCGCGGCGCTTACCCAACCTTGGCACAGAACCGGTGTCAGCTCCTGGTCAGCCAGAAGACCGCGATCACGACGAGCGCCACCGCCGTCGCCACGGCGTACAACAGCAGGGCGCGTCCGAGTCTGCGCCGGACGTAGCCGGGACGGTGGCGGTCGGCGGTCATCTCGTCTCCTTCGAAGGGGCCGGGTTCATGGGCGCGAGATCACAGACGCGGCGTCAAAGGAACGGCGTCACAGGCGCGGGTCCACGGGCTCGGACTCCAGGGCGAGCACCGCGAAGACCGGCTCGTGCACGCGCCAGCCCGCCTCGCCGTCGGCCAGGCGCGACAGCGCCTCCAGGCCCAGGGCGTACTCGCGCAGCGCCAGCGAGCGCTTCTTGCCGAGGAAACGCCGGCGCAGCACGTCGAGGGACTCGGTGTAGTCGGGCCCGTAGATGATCCGCAGGTACTCCCGGCCCCGCACCTTCACGCCGGGCTGCACCCGGCCGGGCACGTACGCGGCCGACTTGACCACCATGCCCTCTCCCCCGTCGGCGGTCAGCGACTCCCACCAGGCGGTGGCCTCGGCCCTGGACTCCGGCGAGCCGAGCGTGACGAACACGTGCCGCGTCGGGGCGATGAGCGGCGAGTCGAGCAGCGCCAGCGTGGACAGGTGCCAGGCGTGCGGCTCCAGCGCCGTGGCCCGCCCCTCGCAGGCCAGGATCTGGAACGGCGCCACCCGGATCCCGTCCAGCCCGTCGACCGGCCAGCAGTAGCGCGCATAGGCGTCGCGGAACAGGGCAGCGTTGCCGGAGCGGCGTCGGGTGCGGGTCAGCAGCCCGCTCACATCCAGCCCGCGCCCGGCCGCCGCCTCCAGAGCCGCGACCGCCTCGGGCAGCACGGCCCGCGCGGCCGCGCCGACGGAGGCGTACTGGGACCTGATCAGCTCGCCCGCCTTGGCCGACCACGGCAGCAGCTCGCAGTCGAGCACGACCCAGTCCGAGCGCAGCTCCTCCCAGAGCGGCGCGCAGGCCGTGCGCAGCGCGTCGACCAGCGGCGCCATGTCCCGGAAGAACGGCCGCCCGGTCCGCGTGAAGACCGCGCCCGCGCTGCCGTCGGTCACGCCGAACCGGGCCGCGGCGACCTCGGGCGTCCTGGCCAGTACGGCGACGGCCCGCGAGCCCATGTGCTTCTCCTCGCACACGACCTCGCCCACCCCCGCCGCGGCGAACTCCTCGAACGCCTCGTGCGGGTGCTCCAGGTAGCCGTCGAGCCTGGACGTCTCCGGCGGCGCCATGGTCGGCGGCAGGTAGACCAGCCAGCCCGGATCGACCGCGAACCGGCTCATGACCTCCAGCGCGGCGGCCGCGTTCTCCTCGCGCACCTTGACCCGGCCGCCGGAGCGGGTCTCGACGTGCCGGGTGCCGATCACGTCGCCGACGTCGAGCGTGCCGGGCTCGCGGGAGGGCGCGCCGAGCGGCTTGGCCGGCTCGTACCAGACACGCTCGGCCGGGACCTGGACGATCTCGCGCTCCGGGTAGCGCAGCGCGGTCAGCTGGCCGCCGAAGACGCAGCCGGTATCCAGGCAGATCGTGTTGTTGACCCACTCGGGCGTGACCGTGGGCGTGTGGCCGTAGACGACCATGGCCCGGCCGCGGTACTCGTCGGCCCAGGGGTAGCGGACCGGCAGGCCGTACTCGTCGGTCTCGCCGGTGGTGTCGCCGTACAGGGCGAAGGCGCGTACGCGCTTGGAGGCGCGGCCGTGGTAGGACTCCTTCAGCCCGGCGTGCGCGACGACGAGCCGGCCGCCGTCGAGCCGGTAGTGGCTGAGCAGGCCGTCCATGAACGTCCTGGCCCGCTCGGCGAACTCGGGCGGCCCGGCGGCGAGCTGGTCCAGCGACTCGCGCAGGCCGTGCGCGACCGTGACCTTGCGGCCGTTCATCGCGCGTACGAGCTTCTGCTCGTGGTTGCCCGCCACGCAGATCGCGGTGCCCGCCTCGACCATGTCCATGACCAGGCGCAGCACGCCCGGCGTGTCCGGCCCGCGGTCCACCAGGTCACCGACGAACACGGCGGTACGGCCCTCGGGGTGCGCGAGACCCTGCCAGCCCAGCTTCCGCAGCAGCGCCTCCAGCTCGGCCCGGCACCCGTGCACGTCACCGATGACGTCGAACGGGCCGGTCAGCTCGGTCCGGTCCGACCACGCCCTCTCGTACGTGATCTCGGCGTTGTCGATCTCCTCCAGGCCGCGCAGCACGTGCACCCGGCGGAACCCGTCGGCGGAGATCTTGGACAGCGAGCGGCGCAGCTCCTTGCGCTGGCGGATCACCACGCCGGGGCCGAAGTCGCGGTCGGGGCGGGCGGCATTGCGCTCGATCGCGACCTCCTCGGGCGTGTCCAGCACGATCGCGTCGGCCAGCACGTCGTGCTTCCTGGCCAGCTCGATGAGGCTCTTGCGGGCCGGGTACTGAACGTTGGTGGCGTCCACGACCGTGAACAGGCCCCTGGACAGGCGCATGCCGACGATGTGGTGCAGCAGGTCGAACGCCGCGGGTGTGGCGGCCTGGTCGTTCTCGTCGTCGGACACCAGGCCGCGGCAGAAGTCGGAGGAGATGACCTGCGTGGGCTTGAAGTGGCGGCGGGCGAAGGTGGACTTGCCGCTGCCGGAGATGCCGACGAGCACCACGAGGGACAGCTCAGGAACGCTGATCACGGGTGAAGACTCCCATCTGGGTGGGCGGGCCGACCTCGGGGTCGTCCTCGCCGACGGGTTCGACGGCGACGTGGTAGCCGTACCGGGCGGCCACCCGGGCGGCCCACTCGGCGAACTCGGCGCGGGTCCACTCGAAGCGGTGGTCGGGGTGGCGCAGGCCGGTCAGGAACTCGTAGCGCACGTTGTGCTCGATGTTGGGGGTGGTGACCAGCACGTGCCGCGGCTGGGCGCGGCCGAACACGACCCGTTCGAGCGCGGCCAGGCGCGGCGGGTCGACGTGCTCGATCACCTCCATGAGCACCGCGGCGTCGTAGCCCGACAGCCGCTTGTCGGTGTAGGTGAGCGCGCCCTGGAACAGGGTGAGCCGGGCCCTCTTGCCGTCGGGCATGCGGTCCAGGCGCAGCTTGCGGGCGGCGATGGTGAGGGCCATGGAGGAGACGTCCATGCCGGCGACGCGGGCGAACCTGGGCCTGGCCAGCAGGGCCGCGACCAGCTCGCCCTGACCGCAGCCCAGGTCGATCACGCTGACCGCGCCCAGCTCTTCGAGCCGGGCGAGCACGGCCTCGCGCCGCAGCGTGCTGAGCGACTTCGCCTTACGTCCCTCAGGGGCGGCCGACCCCTCAGCGGCGGACTCCTCAGCGACGGGCTCGCCGTCGGCGGGCTCGTCCGTGGTGGGCTCGCTGTCGGTGGACTCCCCGTCGGTGGTGGGCTCGTCGGGGGCGGGCTCCTCGGCCAGGGGTGGTTCCAGTTGCTCCTCGGTCTCGTCGCCCAGCTCGGCGAGCCTGGCCAGCGCCGTACGCGCCAGCGACCAACGCCGTCCCAGGTAGCGCCGGGTGATCAGGCCGCGCTCGGGATGCCCGCCGAGCCAGCCCGTCCCGGCCCTGATGAGCTTGTCGACCTCGTCGGGCGCGATCCAGTAGTGCTTGCCGTCGTCGAGCACGGGCAGCAGCACGTAGAGATGGTTGAGCGCGTCGGCCAGGAGCACGGTGCCGCGCAGGGTGAGCCGTACGTACCGGGACTCGCCCCACTCGGGGAAACCCTCGTCGAGCGGCAGCGCCTCGGCCTCCACCGCCCACCCCAGCGGCTCGAACAGCCGCCGGGCCAGCTCGGGGCCGCCCCGGCAGGGCAGCGCGGGCAGCCGGATCTCCAGCGGCAGCGGGGTGCCCGGCAGCTCGGGCCTGGCCTTGCAGCGTCCCGCCCGCGCGGTGCGGAAGACGTCGGCCAGCGCGACGGCCAGCAGCGACGAGGCCGCGTACGGGCGGTCGTTGACGTACTGCGACAGGCTGAAGTCGGGCGAGTTCCTGCCGCGCGACCTGACCAGCGCGATCGGGTCGACCTCCAGCAGGAGCGCCACCGTGCAGCGCTCCTCGCCCGCCTCCGGGTAGAACACCGTGGCCGTGCCGAACGACTGGCCGAACTCCTGCACGCGCTCAGGATGCTTGTGCAGGAGAAAGCCCAGGTCGGTGGCCGGGTTCGCGGTGGTCGTGATCGTCAGCAGCACGCCCCAAGTGTGCCGTAGCCGGGCGAACCGCCGCCAACGGATTAGCCACCGGAATCACACGTGCGGCAGCACCTCGGCGGCGATGAGCTCCAGGTGTTCGAGGTCGGCCAGGTCGAGCACCTGGAGGTAGATCCGCTCGGCCCCGAGCCCGGCGAACGCGTCGAGCTTGGCCAGCACCTCGTCCGGCGTGCCGCACAGGCCGCTCTCGCGCAGCGCGCCGGGGTCCTGGCCGATGGCCGCGGCGCGCCGCTCGACCTCGGCCCGGTCGGCGCCCACGACGACGGTCTGCGCCGCCGACAGGATCAGCCCGCGGCCCGCCGCGTCGGCCGCCGCGCGTACCCGCGCGAACGCCAGCCCGGTGTCGGCCACGGTGTGGAACGGCACGTTGTACTCATCCGCGTACGCCGCCGCCAGCCTGGGCGTGCGCTTGGCGCCGAAGCCGCCGATGATCAGCGGCGGCCTGGGCCGCTGGACCGGCTTGGGCAGGGCCGGCGAGTCCACGAGCCGGTAGTAGCGGCCCTCGAAGGAGTAGGAGTCCTTCGCCGTCCACAGGCCGGTGATGATCTCCAGTTGCTCCTCGAACCGGCCGAACCGCTCGCCGAGCGGCGGGAACGGGATGCCGTACGCGGAGTGCTCACCGTCGAACCAGCCGGTGCCGAAGCCCAGCTCGACCCGGCCGCCGCTCATCTGGTCGACCTGCGCCACGCTGATCGCCAGCGGGCCGGGCAGCCGGAACGTGGCCGGCGTCACCAGCGTGCCGAGCCTGATCGTGGACGTCTCCCTGGCCAGGGCGCCGAGCGTCACCCAGGCGTCGGTCGAGCCGGCGCCCGGGTCGCCCGGACCGATGCGCTGGTAGTGGTCAGAACGGAAGAAGGCGTCAAAACCCAGGCGTTCGGCGGCCTGGGCGACGGCGAGCAGGTCGTCATAGGTGGCGCCCTGCTGGGGCTCGGTGAAGATCCGCAGCTTCATGATGCTCATTATCCGCACACATCGGACGCCGCCCGGAAAAGGCCCGCGCCATCCGGCGGACGCTTGCTACCTTCACCCTCAACCGCTGAAAGTAACCGATCGATCACCATGGGTGTCATATGCCGCGAAAGAGAAGAGAGTCCGGCACGCTGCCCCGGCCGCTCGCGGTGCTCGCCGCGCTCGTGCTCGCCGGCGCCACGGGCCTGGCGATCCGGATGTTGCCCGCGGGCGCCACGCCCGCTTCGACACCTGCCGCGGCCCCCGCGCCCGCCCCGCCGCCGCCCAGGGTGCCGGTGGCCGTGCCGGAGCGGACGGGCTCGTTCATGGGGTTCGTCGACACCGCCGCCGACCCCGGGTTCGACCTGGCGGCCGAGTCCCGCCGCACCGGCGTGACCCGGTACGCGCTCGGCCATCTCGTCGCGGGCGGCGACGGCTGCCTCCCCCGGTGGGCCGGGCCGCCGCGGCCGGGCGGCGATCCGGTGGCCGCCGGGCTCGGGCGGCTCAGGGCGGCGGGCGGTGACGCCTTCCCGGTGTTCGGCGGGCCCGGCGGGCCCGAGCTGGCCGTGGCGTGCACCAGGCCGGGCGGTCTGGCCACCGCCTACCGCAAGGCGGCCGGCGCGTTCGGGGCCGGCACGATGGGCTTCGAGGTCCGCGACGCCGCCGACCCGGCCGCCGTGCTGCGAAGGGCGCGGGCGCTGCGGGCCCTGCAACAGGAACGCCCGCTGCGGGTGTGCTTCACGCTGCGGCTGGAGCCGGACGGGCTGGACGCGGCCGACCTGGAGATGCTGCGCGCGACCCGGCGGGCCGGCGCCCGGGTGGACACCGTCGAGCTGCTGGCCGAGATGGAGCCGCGTACGGCGCCGTCGGGCCGGCTGCGCAGGCTGGGATCGGCCGTACGGGCGGCGGCCGGGCAACTCGCGCGGGCCTGGGCGCTGCCCGGCGAGGAGCAGGTGTGGGCGCGCCTCGCCCTGACCCCGGTGCTGGCCCGCGGCGGCGATCTGGACGAGTCGGAGGCCGGCAAATTGTCCGCGTACGCCGTCCGTCACGGGCTGGCCTGGTTGTCGTTGCGCGGCACATCTCCCAAACCGGACGTCTCACGCATTCTCTGGCGTACCCACTCCTGACATAGGATTTTGCACGATCCAGGGGGGGAGGGAACCGATGGCCGGTCGTGCCGACACCGCGCGGAAGATCCTCATCTACTGGATGGACGCCATGTACGTCCTCCTGGGCCTGGTGTTCGTGACCCTCGTCACGATCTTCGCGATCCAGGGCGTGATCTCCGTCCCGCAGGCGGTGCTCACGGCCGCCTGCCTGGTCGGCCAATTCTCGTTCTTCCCCGGCCTGCTCAGGGCCGCCTTCGACGGCCGGCCGCGGCCCACGTCCAAACTGGTCCTGTCCGGGGTGCTGGCGGCCGGCTCGGTGTTGCTGCTGCCGCACCAGGAGTTGTCGTACACGGCCACCTGGCTGGAGACCGGCGTGCTGTGGGTGTCGATGGTCGCGTTCTACCTGCCGCTGTGGGCCACGGCCTGCGTGGGCGCGGCGGTGGTCAGCCTGGTCAGCGGGTACGTCGTGCTGATCACCGACCGGACCTGGCTCGGCACGCTGCTCCCCGAGGCGGCCAGCTGCCTGTTCGTGGTCGCGGCCATGCTGCTGTGGCGCTGGCTCTGGTGGACGATCAGGGACGCCCACGACGGGCAGGAGGCCAAGGCCCGCCTGGCCATCGCCGAGGAACGCCTGCGCTTCGCCCGCGACCTGCACGACCTGCTCGGCCGCAGCCTGTCGGTGATCACGCTGAAGAGCGAGCTGGCGGCCAAACTGGCGGCCAAGGACCAGGCCAGGGCCCTGTCGGAGATGGACGAGGTGCGCCGCCTGGCGACCGGTTCGCTGGCCGAGGTGCAACTGGCCGTGGACGGCTACCACACGCTCGACCTGGACGCGGAGCTCACCGGGGTGCGGGCCGCGCTGGAGGCGGCCGGCGCCCGGTGCCTGATCGAGACCAGGGTGGGCGACCTGTCCCCCGCCGGGCGCACCCTGCTGGCGTGGGTCGTGCGCGAGGGCGGCACGAACGTGCTCAAG
The DNA here is from genome assembly GCF_014648435.1 of Nonomuraea spiralis. Classification (GTDB taxonomy): domain Bacteria; phylum Actinomycetota; class Actinomycetes; order Streptosporangiales; family Streptosporangiaceae; genus Nonomuraea; species Nonomuraea spiralis. The sequence continues at coordinate 191,397 of NZ_BMRC01000002.1, read as the reverse complement.
CACAGCTCGGCCACCACCTGCGCGATCACCATCGACGGCGGCGTGCTGGAGATGCGCAACGACGGCGTCAGGGACGCCTGCGCGGCCCCGGGCAGCGGCCTGCGCGGCCTGTCCGAACGCCTGACCACGGCGGGCGGCTCGCTCTCGGCCGCCCCCACTCCCACCGGCGAGTTCCTGCTGCGCGCGGCGGTGCCCGCATGAGACGTCCGACCCGCCTGGACAAGGTCCGCTGGCTGATCGTCTACTCCACCGACTTCCTCCTGCTGGTGCCGGCCACCGGCTTCTACAACCTCTACGTGCTCCGCGAGACGGTCGGTCTGCCCTGGCAACCCCTCGTGGCGGCCGGCGTGCTGCTGCTGGTCTTCATGGCGCTGACCACGCGGCCGTTCAGGATCGCCGTCCGGGGCGGCCGCCGTCCGACGGCCCTGCTGGCCGTGACCGGGGTGCTCGCCCTGGTCCTCACGGCCTGCACGATCCTGTACGCGATCCCGGCGTGGCTGGCCATGCTGGCCCCCTTCGTCCGCCGGCGCACGGTCGTCGTGGCGTCCGCCGCCTGGGTCGCCGCGCTCGTCCTCGGCGTCTCGCTGACCCTCGGGATGCCTCTGGAACTGCTGCTGGTGATCGTGACCCTGGCGGTGTTCACGGTGCTCTGCGTGGGCGGCGTGCTGGCGAACCTGTGGTTGTGGCGGATGGCCAAGGAGGCGCACGAAGGGCAGGAGGCCAGGGCCAGGCTGGCGGTCTCGGAGGAGCGGCTGCGCTTCGCCCGCGACCTCAACGACCTGCTCGGGCAGAGCCTCGCCGACATCTCGACGAGGACGACGGGCGCGGCGCGATCGCTGCCGGCCGACCCGGCCGCCGCCGAGCGGGCCATGTTCGAGGTACGCGACCTGGCCAGGCGGTCGCTGCGCGAGGTGCGCGCAGTGGTGCAGAACTACCGGGCGCTCGACCTGGACGAGGTGCTGTCCAGCGTACGGGCGGTGCTGGAGGCGGCCGAGGTCCGCTGCACGGTACGGGCCGAGACCTCCGCGCTGACCCCGGAGGTGCGCACCCTGCTCGCCACCGTGGTCCGCGAGGGCGCCACCAACGTGCTCAAGCACAGCAAGGCCGAACGCTGCACGATCACGATCGAGAACGGGGTTCTGGAGATGTCCAACGACGGGGTGAGCGGCCCGGTGGGCGAGCACGCGGCCAACGGGCTGGCGGGCCTGGCCCAGCGGGTCGGCGCGGCGGGCGGCGTCCTGCGGGCCGAGCAGACGCCCGGCGGCGGCTACCTGCTGCGCGCGGCGGTGCCGGCATGACCACCCGGGTGTTGCTCGCCGACGACGAGCACCTGATCCGCGGCGCGATCGCCGCCCTGCTCGACCTGGAGGACGGCATCGAGGTCGTGGCCCAGGTGGGCCGCGGCGACGAGGTCGTGGACGCGGTCGCCGAGCACCGTCCCGACGTGGCCGTGCTGGACATCGAGATGCCCGGCATGGACGGCCTGAGCGCCGCCGAGCGGATCAGTGCGCAGTGCAAGATCGTCATCCTGACCAGCCTGGGCCGCCCCGGCTACCTGCGCCGGGCGATGGCCGCCGGGGTGAGCGGCTTCCTGGGCAAGGACGCCTCCGCCGAGGAGCTGGCCATGGCGATCCGCAAGGTCATGGCGGGCGGGCGCTACCTGGACGCCGAGCTGGCCGCCGCGGCGATGGCGGCCGGCGACAGCCCGCTGACCGAACGGGAGCGCGACGCGCTGCGCCTGGCGGGCGACGGGGCGACGATCTCCAGGATCGCCGGCGAGCTCCACCTCACCGAGGGCACCGTGCGCAACTACCTGTCCAGCGCCATGACCAAGCTGAACGCCCAGAACCGGCTGGAGGCGATCCGCACCGCCCAGCGCATGGGCTGGCTCTGACCTCAGCGCCAGTGGGTGATCCGGCGCAGGACGTACTCCACCGGGCCGTGGCGGTGGGTGCGCAGCCAGCGTCCGCTCGCCCACACGAGCACGGTGTAGATCACCAGGGCGACGCCCATCACCGCGAGGGGTGACAGCCTGCCCGCGAGCGCGAGGCCGTACCCGGTGAAGACCAGGGCGATGAGCAGCGACTGGCCGACGTAGTTGGAGGCGGCGACCCGTCCCGGGGCGGCCAGGACGCGGCCCGCCGCCGGGAACCGGTCGATCACCCGGAGCAGGGTGGCGACGTACGCGGCCGCCAGCAGGATCGAGGTGATCGTGTTGACCGCGTTGCCGATCAGTTCCGCGGCGCCGCCCCGGCTCGCGCTCCAGGCGTACAGGAGGCCGCCGGGCAGGCCGGCGCCGAAGCCGATCCACTGCACCCTGCTCAGCAGGCGGGACCGGCTCGCCAGGCCCTCCAGCAGCCCGGACTTGCCGGCCGCGAGCCCGAACAGGAACATGGCCAGCGCGGTCGGCCCCTGGAAGATCCAGATCATGGTCACCAGCGGCGGGTAGATCTCGGTCTGCATCGTCAGGAAGTCCAGCGGGCCGCCGGTGGCCAGGGCCAGCACGCGGGCGGCCTCGGCCGGGTCGGCCGCGACGGGCTGCCCGGCGGCCGGGTCGAGGGTCGTCAACCAGGCCAGCGCCAGCCAGAGCAGGGTCAGCACGCCGATGATCGCCGAGCCGGCGATGACGGCCGTCCTGGGTCTGAGCCCGCGCAGGGCCAGCAGGGCCACTCCGAGCACGGCGTACAGGGTGAGGATGTCGCCGACCCACAACAACAGGCCGTGGGCCAGGCCGATGACGAACAGGGCCAGGCACCGGCGCAGCGTCCTGGCCCGTACGCTCGCCCCGGCCCGCTCGGCGGCGCGCATCTGGAGGGTGAAGGAGTACCCGAACAGGAACGAGAAGACGATGTAGAACTTCGTCAGCACGAAGGCGGTGACGGCCAGGGCCACGGGACCGTCGGGGACGGGCATGGTGCCCGACAGCGCGTACCCCGGGTCGGACAGGAAGCCGATGTTGGCGACCAGGATGCCCGCCAGCGCGAACCCGCGTACGGCGTCGACCTCCTGAACCCGGCCCGCGAGGGTGGTTTGCGTCATGCTCCGACGCTAGGGACGCCTCCCCGGGCGGCGCGTCCGTCCTTGGTCTCGGCGGGGGTGACCAAAGGCGGGCTCAACGGGACGGGCTCAGCGGAACGGGCCGGTCACGGCGGGCTCAACGGGAAGGGCCGGTCACGGCGGGCTCAGCGGGACGGGCCGGTCGCGGCGGCCACGGCGGCCTCGGTCGTGGGGAAGACCGGTAGGTGCGCGTCGACCCCGGTGATCTCCAGCAGCCGGGCGGGGGCGCCCCGCGGGGCGGCCAGGTGGACCCGCGCGCCGTGCCGCACCGCGTCCTGGTGGCAGGCGAGCAGCACGTGCAGCCCCGCGCTGTCCATGAAGGTCATCGCGCTCAGGTCGAACACCACGTGATCGGCCGGGTGCGCCCTGGCCGACCGGACGTGCTCGCGTAAAAGTTCGTGGTTGGTGGCGTCGACCTCGCCGCGCACCTCGATCACCGTCACGCCGGGCAGGTGCCGGTGGCACATCGTCAGCGGCGTCATCGGCGGCCTGTCCGATCCTGAGTGACCCGTGCCTCCGGAGGCGACCATGGATGCACGATAGACAGCTTCGCCGCCCCGGCGTTCCGGCAAACCGTCACGATGAGGTCACGCCTTCGGGGCCGCCCGCCCCTCACCGCCGCCCGGCGACCGGCAGCGCCACGCACTCGACGTGATGGGTCGTCGGGAGCACGTCGAATCAGCATCGTTGGAGGCTACCGCGATGCGATCACGCGCCAGGCGCCGCCGTACGCTGCCGGTGCACGATGGTCTTCGACCATGCGTCCGGTTCGCGAAGGTCGCGCACGACATGGGCATCGCAGGAGACACCACACCATGATCACCACCCGACTCACCGTCCGGCCGTCCGACGTCTGGCTGAGCACATCGGCCGAACTGGTGCAGACGTGGCGATCACAACTCCAGCGAACTCTTCCCCAGAGGAGTCATCTGGTCCCTCGCGATCACCGGAAGCCCCAGTTCAAGGCGAGCAGATGTGAGGAACACCCATTCAGCGGCCCAGAGGCGCTCAAAGTTCTCTGTGGGGATGCTCTCCGCCTCACACTCGGCACGGGCCGCGGCGACGGCGCGAGCACGTCTCACCTGTCCTGAGGAAGCCGTACAGGCCGTCGCCGCGCCTGCGACCGCTCTGCCGTCACGAGCCAGGAGCCCGGTAGGCGACCTCGGTTCGCGTGGCCTCGTCGACCTCCTCCGGCGTCAGCAGGACGATCGTGTTCGTCCGCACAGCCCCAGACGCCGAAACAGCGAGAGCCAGCGCGGCCGAGGCCGCATTGCTCGGCAGATCGAGGATCACATACGTGTCCGTCTCGCCGAACGCGAAATACATCTGCTCGACTCGCCCGCCGACGCTTTGCGCCAGGCGATCGACCGCTTGCCGACGTGCGCTGCCGCCGTCTCGTAGCAGCCCCCGGAGGCCCTCTGTGGTGTAGGTGGATTGCAGCAGGTATTTGGGCATGAGCGGCCTTCCTCGTCTCGTGCCATCGCCTTGGCGAGCCGTTGCGGTCACGGGTCGAAGTTCTCTGCTTCGAGTGACGGTAACCCCACCCGCTGTCCTGGGTTTCACCCTGCTGCCCGGCCCTGCCCGGACGGGTGGGACGGCGACGGCTGGATCGTCCTCGACACCGACTGCGAACCTGTCAGTACAGCAAGGCGGACGCCCACGCGATCTCCATCCCGCTCGGCCTGTACGTCCGCCGTATCGACTGCGGAACGGGACCCGTCAACGGCATGCTCCCCGAAGCGGTCGAGGTGATGCGCCGCTGGAAGCAGGACGGCGATCGCATCATCGGCCCTTGGCCCTGCGGTGGGCGTCCTGGTCGGCCTTGCTCGGAATGCACGCCTTGATCCCACGCCGGCGCAGATGAGTCCGGTTGGCCTTTCTGGAGTAGGCCTTGTCGGCCAGGACCCGGTCCGGGCGGGTCCTGGGAGGGCCGCAGCCCGCCCGCATTCGCCCCACGATCTACCGACTGCGCCACGCTATGGAGTGCGGCATCAACCTGCTTAACGGCGGCATGGCAACCCGATGCGACAAAATGAAACACGGCCTGGTCGCAGACGACGGTCGGACAGGCACCGGCTGAATGTCGGGTCGTTCGTCGGCCGGCCTCCCGATGACGATGAGGGCCGACCGATCTGCAGCACGAGGACGCCCCGTCACCGGATCTCGATGGCGAGGCGTTTCTCGATCGTGCGCTGTACATACGTCATGATCTTGGAATATCCAGAATCAACCTGACGCGTCGTGGAACTTATCCTGTTGTCCCGCTGCTGGTCAGGGCCACGAATCAGCGCTTCACCAGCAGCGCCACGCACTCCACGTGGTGGGTCATCGGGAAGGCGTCGAAGGCGCGCAGGTCGGTCAGCTCGTAGCCCAGCTCGCCCAGCCACTTGAGGTCTCTGGCCAGCGTCGCGGGGTCGCAGGAGACGTAGACGATGCGCAGCGCCTCAAGGGCGGCGACGCGCTCGACGACCTCGCGCCCGAGCCCCGCCCGCGGCGGGTCGACCACCACGAGGTCGGCGCGCTCGATCTGGAACCGGTCGAGCGCCTCCTCGACCCGGCCGCGCTCGATCCTGGCCTGCGGCAGGTCGCGTAGGTTGGCGCGGGCGTCGCGGACGGCCGCCGCGTCGGACTCCAGCCCGAACACCGCGCCCTCCGGCCCCACCGCTTCGGCCAGCCCGGCCGCGAACAGGCCGACCCCGCAGTAGAGGTCGAGCGCCCACTCCCCCGGCTCGGGGGCGGCGTAGGCCAGCACCGCGTCGAGCAGCGTCTCGGCCGCCCCCGGATGCACCTGCCAGAAGCCGCTGCCGGCCACCCGGAACTCGCGGTCGCCCACGTGCTCGCGCAGCACGCCCGAGCCGCGCCGCGGCACGGTACGGCCCTTGCCCTGGTCGAGCAGGATCGAGGCGGGCGCGTCGAGCTCGGGCACGGTCACGCTGCGCCGCGGGCGCGGCGAGACCACCACGGCACGGTCGCCGGCGGCGGAGGCGATGACCTCGATGCCCGCCGCGCCCGGCCATTCGTGGTCCTCCGCCGCGACCGCCTCGACCTCGGGATGGGCGATCAGGCAGGCGTCGACGACCTCGATCTCGTGCGAACGGTGGCGGCGGAAGCCCAGTTCACCGGCGGGCGTGGCGGCGAACTGCACGCGGGTGCGCCAGCCGAGCCCGTCCTTGGCGCCGGGCACCTCCTCCACGACGACCTCGCGCTCGATGCCCGCCAGGCGGTGGAGCTGCTCGGCCACGACCTGGGCCTTGAGCCGGCGCTGCGCCTCCAGGGTGGCGTGCTGCCAGTCGCAGCCGCCGCAGCGGCCGGGGCCGGCGTACTGGCAGGGCGGGACGACGCGGTCGGGCGAGGGCTCCAGGATCTCCACGGCGTCGGCGCGCAGGAACCGGGTCGTCTCCTCGGTCACGTCGGCGATCACCCGCTCACCGGGCAACGCGTGCCGGACGAAGACCACCCGCCCTTCGTGGCGCGCCACACACCAGCCGCCATGCGCGACCGGACCTACCGTCAGCTCCAGAGATGCCTGTTCCACACCCCCACCCTATGGTGAGCCGCCACACGCGACGGCCGCGTGCCCCGCGCCACCACCCACATGACTACTATTCGGACTTGATTCAATACTCTAGGTGATGATGGACAGAGGTCGGGTGGTGCGCCGGCGGCTCGGATTCGGGGGCACGCTGCTGGCCACGCTGTTCGCCTGCGCCTCGCTGACGCCCTCGTTGTTGCCGCGCACGTGGTTGTTCCAGGGCGTGATGGGCGCGATCACCGGCATCCTCGGCTACGCGGTGGGGGCGACGCTGGGGGCGCTCGGGCGGGCGGTGATCCCGTACCGGCTGCCCGAGCCGGCGCGGCGGACCGCCTGGCAGGTGATGGTGGGCGGCTGTTGCGGGCTGGGCGTCGTGGCGCTGTGGTACAGCATCGACTGGCAGCGCGACGTACGGGCGCTCATGGGCATGGACACCCGGATCACCTGGTTCCCGCCGGTGATCCTCGCGGTGGCGGTCACGCTGTTCGCGTTGTGCCTGCTGGTGGCCCGGCTCGTACGCCTGGGCGGCCGCAGGCTGATCGACTGGCTCGACCGGTACGTCCCCGCCTACGTGGGCCACGTGGCCGGGGTGCTGATCATCGCCGCGCTGGTCGCGGTGTTCGCCAACGACGTGTTGTTCTCCGGGTTCGTCAACACGGTGAGCGACGTCTCCTCGGTCACCAACAAGGGCACCCATCCGGGTGTGCGCAGGCCGGACTCCGACAAGGTGTCGGGCGGGCCGGGCTCGCTGGTGACGTGGGAGTCCCTGGGACGGGAGGGCCGCCGATTCACCGGCACCGCCGCCACGGTCCCCCAGCTGACCGCCTTCTCCGGCCGGCCGGCGACCGAGCCCGTCCGCGTGTACGTCGGCCTCGGCGCCGCCTCCTCGCCCCAGGCGCAGGCCGCGGTGGCCGTACGCGAGCTGGAGCGGACGGGCGGGTTCGGCCGTCCGGTGCTCGCGGTGCTCGGCACGACCGGCACCGGCTGGGTGGACCAGCACATCGCCCACTCGCTGGAGTTCATGTACAACGGCGACACCGCCCTGGTCGCGCTGCAGTACTCCTACCTGCCGAGCTGGGTGTCGTTCCTGGCCGACAAGGACAAGGCGGCGGCCGCGGGCCGGGCCCTGTTCGAGGCCGTGTACGCCAGGTGGGAACGGCTCCCGCCGGCCGCGCGGCCCCGGCTGCTGGTCTCCGGCGAGAGCCTGGGCTCGTACGAGCTGGAGGGCTCCTTCCGCGACCTGGACGACCTTGCGGGACGGACCGACGGCGCGCTGTTCGTCGGCCCGCCGAACGCCAACCACATCTGGCACCACCTGACGACCCACCGCGACCCCGGCAGCCCCGTGTGGCGGCCGGTCTACCAGTCGGGCCGGACGGCCCGCTTCGCCCAGCATCCGGCCGACCTGTCCCTGCCCCAGGGGCCGTGGCCGCTGCCCCGGGTGGTCTACCTCCAGAACGCCACCGACCCCGTCGTATGGTGGTCGCCCACGCTGCTCTACCACCGGCCCGCCTGGCTGGAGGGCCCGCGGGGGCCGGGGGTGAACCCGCAGATGAACTGGTTCCCGCTGGTGACGTTCTGGCAGGTGCTGGTGGACATGACGGCGGCGATGTCCGTGCCGCCCGGCCACGGCCACCGCTACGGCGGCAACATCGTGGACGGGTGGGTCGCCGTCGCCGCGCCGCGGGGCTGGACCACGGACGACACCTGGCGGCTGCGGGCGCTGATCAGCGCGCCTTGATCTGCTCCTCGTCCTGGACCGTCTGGTGCCACGGGCGGCGCACCGCGCCCGGCGCGTACGGCTCGGGCCGGCCCTTGAGCCGGTCGGAGGAGTGGAGCTGCCAGGGCACGCTGGTCACCATGACGCCCGGCTTGAACAGCAGCCTGGCCTTCAGCCGCAGCGCGCTCTGGTTGTGCAGCAGGTGCTCCCACCAGTGGCCGACGACGTACTCGGGGATGAAGACGGTGACGACGTCGCGCGGCGAGCGGCGGCGCAGGGTCTTGACGTAGTCGAGGATGGGCTGGGTGATCTCGCGGTAGGGCGAGTCGAGCATCTTCAGCGGCACCGGGATGCCGCGCCGCTCCCACTCCTCCTGGAGCTGGCGCGCCTCCTCGCCCTCGACGCCCACGGTGATCGCCTCCAGCGAGGAGGGACGGGTGGCGCGGGCGTAGGCGAGCGCGCGCATGGTCGGCTTGTGGATCTTGGAGACGAGCACGATCGCGTGGTTGCGCGCGGGCAGCATGGTGGGCTCGTACTCGTCGGTGATCTCCAGCTCGGCCGCGACCTTGTCGTAGTGGCGGCGGATGCCCTTCATCATGAGGAACAACACCGGCATCGCGATGACCACGATCCACGCCCCGACCAGGAACTTCGTCAGCAGCACGACGATCAGCACCAGGCCGGTCATGATGGCGCCGAAGAAGTTGATCACGCGGGAGCGCTGCATCTGGTGGCGGACCTGGCGGTCGGTCTCGGTCTTCAGGTGACGGGTCCAGTGGATGACCATGCCGGTCTGGCTGAGCGTGAAGGAGACGAACACGCCGACGATGTAGAGGTTGAGCAGGCGGCTGACGTCGGCCTGGAAACCCCACAGCAACAGGCAGGCGCCGAGCGCCAGGATGATGATGCCGTTGGAGAAGGCCAGCCGGTCGCCGCGGGTGTGGAGCTGGCGGGGCAGGTATCGGTCCTGGGCGAGGATCGAGCCGAGCACGGGGAAGCCGTTGAAGGCGGTGTTCGCGGCCAGGAACAGGATGAGCGCGGTCACCGCGGAGATCACCACGAACGGCAGCGAGCCGCCCCCGAACACCGCGTCGGCCACCTGGGAGATGATCGGCTGCTGGTAGTAACCCTCTCCGACGGGCTTGCCGTCGAGCCCGAGCAGGTCCTCGGCGACGACGCTCGGCTCGGCCACCCGTACGCCGGAGGCCAGGCCGAGCGCGATGATGCCGCCGAACATGGTGATGGCGATCAGGCCCATCATGAGCAGGGTCGTGGCGGCGTTCTTGCTCTTGGGCTTGCGGAAGGCGGGCACGCCGTTGCTGATGGCCTCGACGCCGGTCAGCGCGGCGCAGCCGGAGGAGAAGGCGCGCAGGATCAGGAAGGCCGCGGCGAAGGAGGCCAGGTTGGTCTGCTCGGGCCGGATCGTGAACCCGGCGCTGGGCGCCCGCAGCTCGTCGCCGAACACCAGCAGCCGTATGCCGCCCCACGCGACCAGGCCGATCACCGCGAACATGAAGGCGTACGTGGGGACGGCGAAGGCGGCGCCGGACTCGCGGATGCCGCGCAGGTTGACCACGGTGAGCAGGATCACGATGACGATGGCGATCACCGGGCGGTGCTCGGCCACGAAGGGGATCGTCGCGCCCACGTAGTCGACGCCGTTGGCCACCGACACGGCGACGGTCAGCACGTAGTCGACCATGAGGGCGCTGGCGACGGTGAGCCCGGCGTTCTTGCCGAGGTTGGTGGTGGCCACCTCGTAGTCGCCGCCGCCGCTGGGGTAGGCGTGCACGTTCTGCCGGTACGACGCCACGACGGTGAGCATCACCACCACGACGGCGATGGCGATCCAGGGGCTGTAGGAATAGAACGAGACTCCGGCCAGCGACAGGATGACCAAAATCTCCTGCGGGGCGTAGGCCACCGAGGACAGCGCGTCACTGGCGAAGACCGGCAGGGCGATGCGTTTGGGCAGGAGTTGCTCGTGGAGCTGCCCGCTACGCAGGGCGCGCCCCACGAGCACGCGTTTGACAAGATCCGTTACCTTCGCCACGTAACGAGATGCTAGCCGCATGCCGGCGTCCTAAACGAGGCGCTCCCCCATCGGGCCATACTGGTGTCGAGCAACCGGCCGACCGCGGAGTGCGGGGGAGTATGCATATAGTGATCATGGGATGCGGCAGGGTCGGTTCGACCCTCGCCCACATCCTCGAGGACAGCGGCCATTCCGTCGCCATCATCGACCGCGACCCGCAGGCGTTCCGTCGCCTGCGCGCGGGCTTCCGCGGGCGGCGGGTGACCGGCGTCGGCTTCGATCGCGACGTGCTCACCGAGGCCGGCATCGAGTCGGCGACCGCCTACGTCGCGGTCTCCAGCGGCGACAACTCCAACATCATCTCCGCCCGGGTGGCCCGCGAGACGTTCGGCGTCGACAACGTGGTCGCCCGCATCTACGACCCCCGGCGGGCCGAGGTCTACCAGCGGCTGGGCATCCCCACGGTGGCCACCGTGCGCTGGACGGCCGACCAGATCCTGCGCCGCATCCTGCCCGAGGGCGCCGAGCCGCTGTGGCGCGACCCCACGGGCACGGTCGTGCTGGCCGAGGTCAACGCCAACCCGGCCTGGATCGCCACCCGTGTCGTCGACCTCGAAGCCCGCGCAGGCGCCCGCGTGGGCTTCATCACCCGCATGGGCGAGGCCCTGACCATCAAGGACGACACCGTGGTGCAGGAGGGCGACCTGCTCCACGTCATCGCGGCCGAGAACGACATGGACCGGATCAACAAGGTGCTCGCCGCGGCGCCGGAAGAGGACGACTGATGCGCATCGCCATCGCCGGCGCGGGCGCCGTGGGCCGTTCCATCGCCTCCGAGCTGCTGGAGAACGGCCACGAGGTCCTGCTGATCGACGTGGACCCGCGGGCCATCAAGATCGACAGTGTGCCGCGCGCCGAGTGGCTGCTCGCCGACGCCTGCGAGATCGCCTCCCTCGACGAGGCCGGGCTCAGCAACTGCCACGTCGTGGTGGCCTCCTCCGGCGACGACAAGGTCAACCTCGTCGTGTCGCTGCTGGCCAAGACCGAGTACGGCGTGCCGCGCGTGGTGGCCCGCATCAACCACCCCAACAACGAGTGGCTGTTCAACGAGTCGTGGGGCGTCGACGTCGCCGTCTCGACGCCGCGCCTGCTGAGCGCGCTGGTGGAGGAGGCGGTCAGCGTCGGCGACCTGGTGCGCCTGATGACGTTCCGCCAGGGCCAGGCCAACCTGGTGGAGCTGACCCTGGCCGAGGACGCGCCGGTCGTGGGCCAGCGGGCCGGCTCGGTGCCGTGGCCGGTCGACTCGGCGCTGGTGGCGATCCTGCGCGAGGGCCGGGTGCTGGTGCCGACCGCGGACGACCCGCTGGAGGCCGGTGACGAGCTGCTGTTCGTGGCCAGCCAGGAGGTCGAGCAGGAGCTCGCCCACCTGCTCTCGCAGCGCTGAGCACGAGCTTGCACGCCGGCCGCGCCCGGTCGCTGTTCGAGCACGCCCGCGTCGCCCGTCTGGCGACGGCCGACGCGGGCGGGGTGCCGCACCTGGTGCCGGTCACCTTCGCCGTCCTCGGCGACGACGTGGTCTTCGCGATCGACCACAAGCCGAAGGCCACGTACGACCTGCGGCGGCTGCGCAACATCCGCGCCAACCCGCGGGTCAGCCTGCTCGCCGACCACTACGACGACGACTGGACCAAGCTGTGGTGGGCGCGCGCCGACGGCACGGCGACCGTACGCGAACCCGGCCACGACGCCGCCCTGCGGGCGCTGGCCGGCAAGTACGAGCAGTACCGCGGGCGTCCGCCCGAGGGGCCCGTGGTCGTGGTCGCGGTCAGTCGGTGGTCTGGCTGGGCGTACGCGGGATGAGCAGCTCGCGGTGGGCGGCCTGGAGGCCCTCGGGCAGGTCGTCAGGGGTGACCCAGCGGGCTTCGAGGATCTCCAGCGGGTCGATCCGGAGCGTTCCGCCGATGAGCGCGGCCTCGTAGGCCACCTCGGCCCGCAGCCCGAACCCGCTGCGTACGCGCAGCAGCCGCCCGGTGCGTACGCGCAGGCCGGTCTCCTCGAACACCTCGCGCTCCACCGTGCCCTCGAACGTCTCGCCCCGCTTGGCGAACCCCGTGGGGAAGCCCCACTGCCGCCCCTCCTGCCACAGGCGGTGGCGCAGTACGAGCACGCGGCCGTCGGGGTCGCGTACGAGGCCGGTGACGCCGACCATGAAGGTGGCGTGCGTGAGCCACAACACCCGCCACCGCACCCGCCCGCCGAGCACCCCCCACACCCACGACACCAACCTGACCACAAGCCCACCCCTCACCCACCCACACTCCCACGCCCTCACTCCCCCTCAGACCACCCAAGCCCGCCACGGACCCCCTCTCCCACCAGAGGGCGGGCCGACTACATCGGGGAATTTCCGGGCGCCGGCCCTCCGAGCTTGCGAGCGATAGTGCGCCACCCCCGCCCGCCATCGCCCCGAACGGTGAAACCGCCAGGCTCAGACGCGCAGGAACGTTCCAGCAGCACCTCCCACACGCCGCGCCTTCAGGGGGACGGGCCGACGACGCCGTCAGTGGCTCCCCAGAGGGCCGGACTGCGGGGGCAGCTGGCGGGGCGCCGGCTCCTGGGAGCTGGGCCTCCAGGGGCAGGCTGGGGGGCAGCGGGGTGGTTCGGTGGTGTGCAGGGGGTTCAGACGTTCGAGTGGCTCTGAGGCCGGGGGCGAGCCCCGTGGCCCGAGCCCGGAGGCAGGTCCAAGCCCCGGAGGCCGAGAGGCCGGGGCGCGAGCCCAGGGGCCGGGGCTGCGGGGTTCGGGGCTATTTGGACCAGCGGCGGAAGCCGCCTTCGGAGTTGATCACCTGGCCGGTGATCCAGGCGGCCTCGTCCGTGGCGAGCCAGCGGACGAGCCGGGCGGCCTCCTCCGGACGGCCCCACCGGCCTGCCGGGAGCGCGGTCCCGACCTGGCGGGCCAGTTCGGGGCCCGCCCAGCCCGTGTCGACCGGGCCCGGGTTGACGCAGTTGACGGTGATGCCGCGATCGGCGAGCGCGTCGGCGAGGCTGAGCGTCATCTGGTGGATCGCGCCTTTGCTGATCGCGTACGGCAGCTCGTCCGGCATCGGCCCCAAATGCTGACCGGAGGTGAACAGCACCACCCGCCCACCGGGACGCCGGTCGTCGTGCCGGGCGGCGAACGCCTGCGTCAGCAGCACACTGGCCCGCGCGTTGACCGCCCACGCCAGGTCGAGCTCCGCCGCGGTCACCTCCTCCAGCGACTGCTTGGAGCTGCGCGCGTGGTTGGCGACCAGCACGTCGACATGCCCGAACCGGCTCGCGGCCCGCTCCATCACGTACGCGGGGGCCGCCGGGTCGGCGAAGTCCGCCTCGATGTGCAGCAGCCGGTCACCCGTGCCGCCCAGGGCGTCGAGCACGCCGTCGATGCCCGCCGGGTCGCTGCCCCACGGCTGCCCGGCGTCGTGCGGGGTCCAGGACTGCACCGCCACCCGCGCGCCGCACGCCAGCAGCTCGCGCGCGACCGCGAAGCCGATCCCGGCCCGGCGGCTCACCCCGGTCACCACCGCCACCCGCCCGGCCAGCGGGCCTTCGTCGTACGTCATCCGGGAATCATGGCCGACCGAGCGGGCAGGGGCGACGGGTCGAGGTCAGGCGGGGGCGACGGGGGGCTTGATGGGGGTGCGGCCGCGGCCGAGCAGCCAGAGCATCGCGGCCAGGGCCGCCACCTGGAGGGGCCAGCCCATCACGATCTTGGCGAAGCCGAGCGCGGCCACCGCCTGGTCGCCGCCGCCGAACAGGTAGACGGGACCCTGCACCGCCACCCGCACCACGCACGGCACCATGAGGAGCCAGGTCAGCCGCGTGCACAGGCGGACGACGCCGGGGTCTTTGTGCCAGCCCACCGGGTCGTTGGTGACCGAGCCGATGAGGAAGCCGACGACCGGCCAGCGGGTGACGATGGACAACAACATGCCCACCGAGTACGCGCCGTTCCACAGGATGCCGGGCAGGAAGTAGTCTTTCGCGTTGCCGGTGCGGCTGGCGAAGAACGCGCCGATCGCGATGCCGATCAGGCTGTTGATCACGAACTGCGGCGTCGACCGCTGGAGCACTCTGGCAAGCAGGAGCACCACCGACAGCGAGACGCTGACGATGAGCGACAGCTTGAGCTCCTCGGTGGCGATCCACGACACCGTGAAGGCGATCGTCGGCACCGCGGCCTCGATGATGCCCCGGACCCCGCCGAACGCCTTGGCGAGCTGGGCTCGCACGGCCGCCTCGACAGTGTCGTGCGCGACCTCTTCCGCCTCAGCACTCACCTGATCAACTCCCTGGGCGCAGTTCGTATCGCGGATTGAACATCACCTTGCGCCCGTCCTGCATGCTGACCAGGCCCTCGGCCTTGACCGTGCGGCCGGGCTCGATGCCGGCGATCTTGCGGCGGCCGAGCCAGACGAGATCGATCACGTCGGACCCGTCGTACAGCTCGGCCTCCAGGGCGGGGGCGCCGCCCCTCGGACGCAATGTCACCGTACGTAGCGTACCCGCTACGCAGAACCTGCGGCGCCCGCCACACGACACGATGGGGGTCGCGCCCACCTCGTCGGCGTCTTCCCGCAGTTCCTGGGCCTCGATCTCGGACTGGGTGGTGGCCAGCCGGCTGAAGAAGCCGCGCAATCCCCCGCGTTTCGGAGGCTCTGCCGTACTCATGATGGTTCAGCCTATGTGATGGCCAGCCGTCCGCGAATATCGCCGTTACGGGTGTCGCAAATGTCGCCGGTGGTGGCTTTGATGCACGGCGGATACACGGCTGAGCGTCCCGGGATACACAGCGGACGCGGGACGGACGCGTACGGCCTCCAGAGTGGCCACCGCGCCGCACGGGCGGCGCGTTCCCACCGACAAGGAGCCCCTGATGCGTGTGCTGGTGTGCGGTCTGCTCGTCCTGGCGGTGCTGACCGGCTGCGGAGGCGCGCCGGCGGGAGACCCGGACCCGGCGGCCGGCGGCGGGAGCACGGCGGCGGGCAAGGTACGCGAACGGGAGACCGTCATCGCCACGTGCATGAAGCAGAAGGGCTTCGCCTACACCCCCTCGGTCTCCGGACCGGCCAGGGTCGAGGCCGAGCCCGCCGAGTACGGCGCGATGAAGGCCGACCGCGCCAAGTACGGCTTCGGCGTCTTCTCCGCCATCGTCTACCCGAAGCCGCGGGAGACGCGGGCGCCGGACCCCAACCAGGCCACGATCGACGCGCTCTCGGGCAGCGCGCGGGCCGCGTACGTCAAGACCATGAACGAGTGCCGCGTCACCGCCCTGCGCCAGGTGGACGGCCTCAAGGTCACCTCGGTCGCCGATTACCAGGACCAGATGAGCACCGAGATCGAGAACATCGACAAGTCCCTCGACGGCGACCCCAAGCTGCTGGAGCTGGCCGCGCCGTTCGCCGAGTGCCTGAAGTCCAAGGGTGAGCGGGTGCCCTCGGCCAGGCCGCTGGCGCTGAGCGCGCGCGGGATGACGGTGTGGGGCGAGCAGGCCGACCGGCTGGCGAAGGCGGGCAAGGTCACGGCGGAGGCGGCGCGGCCGTACCTGGCCAAGGAGATCAGGTCGGCGCTGGCGGACCTGGAGTGCGGCAAGGACTTCTACGCCGCGTTCATCCCCCAGCAACGGCGGCTCACCAATGAGGCCAGGGTGAAGTACGGGTTCCAAGAGCGGTGATGCGTACTCCCCGTGGCAAGCTGCTGGTCGTCCTGGCCGTGGTCGTGGTGGTCGCGGCGGCCGGGTGGGGGGTGGGCACCCTGCTGCGTTCCCCGGCTGACGAGGCGGCGGCGCGCAGACCGCCCAAACCGTCGCTGGTCACCGTCGAGGTCGAGCGGCGCAAGCTGGTCGCCACCGTCGTGGTCAGCGGCACGCTGGAGTACGGCTCGCCCTACCCGGTGTCGCTGGCGGGGACGGTGGGCGGCGGCGAGACCGTCCAGCGCGCCACCCGCGCTCCCCGCCGGGGCACGCTCGCGGAGGGCGCGGTGCTGATGGAGGTGAACGGGCGCCCGGTGTTCGTCCTGTCGGGACGGGTGCCGATGCACCGGGGCATCGTCCCCGGCGCCGAGGGGGCCGACGTCGAGCAGTTGCAGAAGGCGCTGCGCAGGCTCGGCCACCGCGTGCCGCTGACCGGGGTGTTCGACCGGGCGACCGTCGCCGCGCTGTCGCGCTTCTACGCCAAGCGGGGCTACGAGGCCCAGCAGCCCACGCTGGAGCTGCGGGAGAAGCGCGAGGAGCTGCTCCGGTCCGTACGGACCGCGCGGGAAGTGCTGGCCACCGAGCGCAAGGCCCTCGACCAGGGCCGGGACGTGCTCCCGCTGAAGGTCAGGCTCGCCAACGCCCGGCAGGACCAGCGGGCGGCCGAACGGGCACTGGACAGGGAGCGGGCCCAGGACCGCAGCGCCGAGGACGAGGCCAAGGTCGAGGCCGCCGAGAGCGCCGTACGGGCGGCCGAGGAGAGGCTGCTGACCGCGCAGCAGGAGCTCGCCCAGGCCACCGCGAAACCCACCGCCCCGGCGGACCCCACGGCGAGCCCCACGAACGCCCCCACAGCCGCACCCACCCTGGGGTCACCCGCCGACACCCGCCTGGCCGAGCTCCGGGTCGCCAACGCGCGGGCCGACCTGGCCGCCGCCCGGACGGCCCTGGACCGCGTACGGGAGGAGGCCGGGCTCGCGCGGGCGCGACGGCTGACCGAGCTGAAGAAGGACGTACGGACGGCGCGCGAGGCCGTCCTGACCGCCGAGCAGGCGCTCCGGCAGGCCAGGCAGCTCTCCCCCGCCGAGCTGAAGGTGGCCGGCGCACGCAGCGACCTGGCGTCGGCGCGGGCGATGCTGGCCGAGTTCTCCCGGACGTACGGGACGACCGTGCCGCCGGGAGAGGTCGTCTTCCTGCCCAAACTGCCCGTCCGCCTGCACAAACCGGCCGTCAAGGCGGGCGAGACGGTGGACCGGGCGGTCGCCACGGTCACCGGCTCCGCCTTCGTGGTGTCCGGCTCGCTGGACGTGGCCGAGGCCGGACGGGTCAAGGCGGGGCTGGCGGCCGACATCGAGACCGAGGCCGGCACGACCGTTCCCGGCACGGTGACCTCGATCGGCGGACGCGACGCGAAGGGCGCCGTGCCGGTGGCGATCACGCCGGTCTCGATGAAGGGGCTCAAGAAGCTCGCCGGCGCGCCCGTCACGGTCCGCGTGACCATCGGCGCGACCGACCGGGAGGTGCTCGTGGTGCCCGTCGCGGCGGTCGTCACGGCCGCGGACGGCAGGGCCAGGGTGCAGGTGGCGACCGCGGCCGACCGGACCAGGGAGGTCGAGGTGCGTACCGGGTTGTCCGCCGACGGAGCCGTGGAGGTGACCGGCGACCTCAAGCCGGGAGACCAGGTGGTGATCAACAGTGCCTGAGCCGGTCATCCTGCTGAGCGGCCTGACCAAGGAGTTCCCCGCCGACCCGCCCGTCAGGGCGCTGTCCGCCGTCGACCTGCGGGTCGAACGGTCGGACTACGTCGCCGTCGTCGGCCCGTCGGGGTCGGGGAAGTCGACCCTGCTCAACACCCTCGGCCTGCTCGACCGGCCGACCGGCGGCAGCTACCGGCTCGACGGCATCGAGACCACCACCCTGAAGGACGGCGTGCGCACCGCCGTACGCGGCAGCCGGATCGGCTTCGTCTTCCAGTCCTTCCACCTGCTGCCGCACCGCACCGTACTGGAGAACGTCATGCTGGCCGAGGTCTACGGCGCCGCGCCGCGCGCCGGACGGCGGGAGCGCGCGATGAGCGCCCTGGAACGGGTACGGCTGTCGCACCGGACGGGCTTCCTGCCCGGCAGGCTGTCCGGCGGCGAGCGGCAGCGTGCCGCCATCGCCCGCGCCCTCCTCGGCGGGCCGTCGCTGCTGCTGTGCGACGAGCCCACCGGCAACCTCGACAGCAGGAACACCGACGCCGTGCTCGACCTGTTCGACGAGCTGCGCGCCCAAGGGATGACCATCGTCGTCATCACCCACGAGACCGAGGTGAGCGACCGGGCCGGACGCCGGGTGCGCATCACCGACGGCGTCCTCACGGAGGAGTAGACGTGCACCCGCGCGACCTGCTGACCGAGTCGATGGCGGGCCTGCTGGCCCGCCCGGTGCGCTCGGCCCTGACCACGCTGGGCACGGTGCTGGGCATCACCACGCTCGTGGTGACCCTCGGCGTCGCCGCCACGGCGGGCAACCAGATCGTCGGCCGCTTCGACGAGCTGACCGCCACCTCCGTCACGGTCGAGGTGCCGGCGAACCCGTTCCCCCTGGTCGGCTGGGCCGACGTCGGCCGGGTGAGCCGGCTGCGCGGGGTGGTCTCGGCCGCCGCGCTGGCCGAGTCGGACCAGAGCGCCAACCTCGTCGTACGCTCGAACGACGTCGTGGACCCGTCCCGGGTGACCGACCAGACGCTGACCGTGGTCTCCAGCGGGCCCGGCCTGCCGGCGGCGGTCAAGGGCCGGATGATCGAGGGACGCTACTTCGACGCCGGGCACATCACCCGCGGGGACGAGGTCGTCGTCCTCGGCCGGAACGCGGCCGAGCTGCTGGGCATCACCCGGCTGACCCGGGCGCCGGCCGTCTTCATCGGCAACCGGGCGTACACGGTGATCGGCGTGCTCGGGGACCCGCAGCGGGAGAAGAGCCTGACCAGCGCGGTCATCCTGCCGCCGACGACCGGCGCGCGCTACGGCCTGGGCACCGTGACCCGGGTGCTGGTCAACACCTCGGTCGGGGCCGCGGAGCTGATCGCCGGGCAGGCCCCGGCCGCGCTCAGCCCCGGCAACGAGGCGCTGCTCCAGGTCATCTCGCCACCCAGCCCGACCCGGGCGCGCGACGCGGTGGAGGGCGACGTGAACGCCCTGTTCCTGATCCTCGGGCTGGTCTCGCTGGTCGTGGGCGCGGTCGGCATCGCCAACGTCACACTGGTGACGGTGATGGAACGGGTCTCCGAGATCGGCCTGCGCCGCGCGCTCGGCGCCGCCCGCCGCCACATCGCCGCGCAGTTCCTGCTGGAATCCACCCTCACGGGGCTGACCGGCGGGATCATAGGCGCTTCGGTGGGGATCGTGGTGATCGTCACCGTCTGTGCCGTCAAGCAGTGGACGCCCGTCCTGGACGTACGGCTGGCCGTGCTGGCCCCCGCCGCCGGGGCCGTCGTCGGGCTGCTCGCGGGCCTCTACCCGGCCCTGCGCGCCGCCCGCATGGAACCTGTCACCGCACTTCGCTAGGTATGGTGCACATTCATGACATCCCTCCTGCTCGTCGAGGACGACGCGGTGATCCGTACGTCGCTGGGCAAGGCCCTGGAACGGTACGGCTACCGGATGACCACGGCCGCCGACGGGCTCGACGGGCTGGAGGCCGCCCGTACCGGGGATCACGACCTGCTGCTGCTGGACGTGATGCTGCCCGGCCTGGACGGCATCAGCGTGTGCCGCCGGATCAGGGAGACCAGCCAGGTGCCGATCCTCATGATGTCGGCCCGCGGCGACGGGCTGGACGTGGTCGCCGGGCTGGAGGGCGGCGCCGACGACTACGTGGTCAAACCGGTCGACCTGCCGGTGCTGGTGGCCAGGATCCGGTCGCTGCTGCGCCGGGCCACGTTCGCGCGGCCGCCCGCCGGGGCCGAGCCGGGGCCCACGCAGGCCGTGCTGGAGTTCGGCGAGCTGAGCGTCGACACCGGCGCGCTGGAGGTGCGGCGGGCCGGGCGGCGCGTCGAGCTGTCGCCGACCGAGCTGCGGTTGTTGCTGGAGTTCGCCGCCCATCCCGGCATCGTGCTGGAACGCGCCACGCTGCTGCGCAACGTGTGGGACTACGGATGGGACGGTGACAGCCGCGTGGTCGATCTGTGCGTCCAGCGGCTGCGCAGGAAGATCGGCGTCGAGCGCATCGAGACGGTACGCGGGTTCGGCTACAAGCTGGCCGTCACATGAACCCGTCCTCGCTGCGCTGGAAGATCGCCGCCCTGGTCACGCTCGCCTCGACCGTCGTCGCCGCCGTGGTGGGGCTCCTGGTGCACCGGGCGACCTGGCAGCGGTCACTGGCCATCGGCGAGGCGCGGGCGGTGGCGGCCATCGAGAAGTCGCTGGCCGTCGCCGGTGGGCCCGCCGACGTGGTGAGCGTCGAGGAGCTCCCCGACGCCCTGGCCGCGCAGCTGCGGCCCGGCGAGCGGGTCGTCTGGTACGGCCTCGACCACCGGGACGAGCCCTGGGTGTGGGCGGTGCAACCGTACGGGGACGACGGCACGCAGGCGGTGAGCACACAGATCTCGATGGGCTCGGAGCTGCGCGGCCTCTACGCGCTGGACCGGAACATGGCCAAGGCCGGGCTGCTCGCCCTGGCCGGGGTCGTGCCCGTGTCGGTGCTGGCGGCCGAGCTGCCCAACCGGCGGCTGCGGCGGGTCGCCCGTACCGCCCGCCGGATCGCCGGCGGCGACCTGGCGGCCCGCATCGGCGCGCGCGGCCGGGACGAGATCGCCGGGATCTCCGCCGCCGTGGACTCCATGGCCGCGAGCCTGCAACACCGGCTGCTGGCCGAGCAGCGTTTCACCGCCGACGTCGCCCACGACCTGCGGACCCCGCTGATGGGCCTGGTCGCCGTCGCCGAGCTGCTGGAGGAGGGCGAGACCGCCGATCTGGTACGCGACCGGGTGCGGGTGCTGCGCACGCTGGTGGAGGACCTGCTGGAGGTGTCCCGGCTGGACGCGGGCGCCGAGGTCGCCGAGCGCGTACGGGTGCCGCTGGCCGACCTGGCCGCGGAGTCGGCCGCCCGGGTGGGGGTGACGGCCCGGGTGCTGGCGGCGGGGACCCCGGTGGCCGAGACCGACCCCCGCCGCCTGGACCGCGTCCTGGCCAACCTGGTGCTGAACGCCCATCGGCACGGCGCGCAGCCGGTGGAGATCACGGTCGGGGACCGGCTGATCGAGGTCCGCGACCGGGGGCCCGGGTTCCCGCCGGAGTTGCTGGCCGAGGGGCCGAAGCGGTTCCGTACGGGGGCGGCCGAGCGGGGGCACGGCCATGGGCTGGGGCTGACGATCGCGCTGGGCCAGGCCCGGGTCATCGGCGCCGAGCTGACCCTGTCCAACGCCCCGGACGGCGGCGCCGTCGCAACGCTGCGCCTCCCGGCGGGCTGACAGCCGGCCGAGCGCGGACGGACGCGCCGGCTGATGCACGGCTGATACGCGGCCGAGCGCGGGCGGATACGCGGCCACGGCCGGGCGGACATGTCGGTAGCCGATCGTGTCCGGTATGCGACGTTCTTTCATGCTTCTGCTGCTGGTGAGCGTTCTGTCGGGCTGTGCGACCGTCCCGTCCGCCTCCGGGGGCGTGCCCCTGCCGTGGCCCGCCGAGGGGCAGGCGGCGGTCGAGGTCGAGGACGTCGGCAGCCTGGGCGTCAGCGGCGATCCCGCCCCGGTGCCGATCGCCAGCGTGACGAAGGTGATGACCGCCTACGTGATCCTGCGCCGCCACCCACTGCGACCGGGCGACGAGGGCCCCCCGATCACGGTGGACCGCATGGCCGCCGAGGAGTCCTACTCGCGGCTGGAGTCCACCGTGCCGCTCAGGGAGGGCCGGACCGTACGGCTGCGGCGGCTGCTGGAGCTGATGATGGTGCCGTCGGGCAACAACGTGGCCCGCCTCCTGGCCCGCTGGGACTCCGGCTCCCAGGAACGCTTCGTGACGCGGATGAACGACGCCGCGCGCCGCCTCGGCATGTCGGGCAGCACGTACACGGGCGCCAGCGGCAACGAGGACAGCACCGTCAGCACCGCCGCCGACCAGCTCAAACTGGCCAGGGAGGCGATGCGCGACCCGGTGCTGCGCGAGGTGGTGGCCCAGACGGACACGTCGGTCCCGGGCGAGGCCAGCCGGCTGCCCAACACCAACACCCTGCTGAACAGGCACGGCGTGATCGGCATCAAGACCGGCTCGGGCACCGCCGCGGGCGGCAACCTGATGTGGGCCTCCCGCGTACGGTGTCACCTCGTGCTCGGCGTGATCCTCGGCCAGGCCGCCCACACCAACCCCGCCGCGGCCAAGGCGGCGGCGCTGGAGGCGGGCGGCAGGATGAGCGCCGCGGTCGAACGATGGCTGACCGGACGCCCCGCGACCTGTGCCTGAGGCCCCGGACGCCGGTGAGTCAGCGGGTCTCGCTGATCTCCGGGCCGCGTTTGAAGGGGCTGAACGCCGGGCGTTCGTCCGGCTCGCCGGCGGCCTGCCGCTCGTGCGGACGGCTCAGCGTGATGGGCTCCTCGCGGGCCATCGGCTCGTCACCGCGTACGACCACGACGTCCTTGACGAAGTCGATGAACGCCCCGGAGACGCGCTCGTCGAGGGCGCCGGGGCCGGTGATGGCCGCCAGGAGGAACCAGCGCGGGCCGTCGACGCCGATGTAGCGGGCCGCCCTGACGTCGCCGTCGATGTTGACCTCGCCGGCCAGCTCGGTGCCGAACGGGCCCTGCCGCTCCTCAAGGGTCTTGGCCTGCGCCATGATCTTGGTCTTGACCTCGTCCCACAGGCCGGCCGTGCGCGGCGCGGCCAGGGCCTGGAGCTGCAGGGAGCTGTCCTCGTACAGGACGACGACGCCGACGTGCTGGTCGCCGAGCGAGGCCAGCCGTACGTCGAAGTCGGGGTTGTGCGGCAGCCGCAGGCCGCCGAGGTCGATCCTGTCGGTGTCAGGATGGGGCTCGTCGGCGTCCCACGGGCCGGACTCGTGGGTGGGGGCCGCGGGCTCCTGATCGGCCACCGCTTCCGGCTGCTCACGACGACGACGTCGGAACACGTTCCTCACTCTCCCTGTTCGCGGGGGCCGTGACCCCTGGCTGGCTTGCTTCGGGCCGGCTGCTTCAGCGGCCCGTCGATCCGAATCCGTTGGCGCCGCGCATCGAACCGGGCAGGCGTTCGACCTCGTGGAAGGCCGCGCGCTCGACCCGCTGGACGACGAGCTGGGCCACCCGGTCGCCCCGCCGGAGGCGGAACGGCTCCTTGGCGTCGGTGTTGATCAACGTCACTTTGATCTCGCCCCGGTAGCCGGCGTCGACCGTGCCGGGGGCGTTGACGAGCGTGACGCCGTGGCGGGCCGCCAGGCCGGAGCGCGGGTGCACGAACGCCGCGTAGCCGTCGGGCAGCGCGATCGCCACGCCGGTGCCGACCACGGCCCGCTCGCCCGGCAGCAGCTCGACGTCCTCGGCCGCGTAGAGATCGGCGCCGGCGTCGCCCGGGTGGGCGTACGACGGCACCGGCAGCCCGGTGTCGAGCCGCTGGATGAGGACCTCCACGTCGCTCAAGGGTTCACCTCGAAGTCCTGGTGTTCGGCGGCGATGGCCGCGAGATCGCCGTGCTTTGCGAAGTGTTCCATGCCCACCTCGATGAACAGCGCTGCCGCGCGGACGGCGACCGGCCCGTCGGGAGCGCCGACGCGCCCCTCAGCCTCAAGGTACGCCTTCCTGCCCGTGATCCCGTTGCACCAGGCGCGCAGGTGGAGTGTCGTGCCCACGGGAACGGGGAGGAGGTAGTCGGTCTCCAGCCGTGCCGTCACGTACGGCTTGTGGAACAGGTAGACGGACATTCCGATGACTTCGTCCATCGCGGCGGCCAGCACACCGCCGTGGGCGAGCATCGGCGCGCCCTGGTGGGCCTCCCCCACGGTGAACTCGGCCTCGACCGTGACGCCGTCGGGCGTGGCCGCCTTCAGGTGCAGGCCGGTCGGGTGGTCGTCGCCGCAGCCGAAGCAGCGGCTGTAGTGGGCGCCGAGGGAACTGCCCGCCGCCGGGGCGGCGGGATGGGCCGCGGGCGCCGAGGCGTCCGGCGGCGGTGTGGTGAGGGAGGAACGCGTCACGGGTGACGAGGTTACTCTCTGCCGCCCCCCGGCTCGCCCTCGACACCGGAACGGGACCACATGCCCTGCCCCACGGCCTCGCCCCCCGACGCCTCGCCCCGCCCGGACAGCGGCTCCCCGGACGGCGACCTCCCGGCGGTCGGCGGCTCCCCGGACGGCGGTTCCCCCGCGGGCGGGGGGTGTTCGGGCGGCGGCGGTAGTGCGGGCGGTTGGTGCCGCAACTCCGGCAGCGCCCGGTAGATCACCGCCGCCACCGGAACGGCCACGGCCGCCCCGGCGATGCCCGCCAGGATGCCGCCCACGGACAGCACCAGGATGATCGCCAGCGGGTGGAAGTTGAGCGCCCGTCCCACGATCAGCGGCTGGAGCACATGGTTCTCCAGCTGCTGCTCGACGATCAGGATCCCCAGGAAGATCAGCGCGTAGACCAGGCCCTTGGCGCCCAGGGTGACGAGGGTGGCCACGGTGCCGGCGAAGAAGATGCCGACGATGGGGATGAAGCTGGCGAAGAAGATCAGCACGGCCAGCGGCGCCCACAGCGGCACCCCCATGCCGGCCAGCACGATGCCCATGATCAGGCCGTGCACGGCCGCCACAGCCACGGTGCCCTGGACGTAATGGGACAACGTGGTCCAGGCCGCCCGCCCGGCCCGGTCGACGCGCGGCGACATCGAGCCGAAGGCGCGCAGGAACCATCCCCAGATCCGGTCGCCGTCCTTGAGCAGGAAGAACGTCACGAACAGGAGCAACACGATGGACGCGAGCACCTCGACCGCCACGGCGCTGGCCGACAACACCGTGCCGGTGATGGCGGTGCGCTGGGCGTTGACCATCGTGGCGATCTCGTCGACGTACCCGGTGATCTGGGCCTGTTTGAGGTGGAGCGGGCCGGTGATCAGCCACTCCTGGACCGATCGCGCGGTGGCCTGCACCTGCGTGACCAGGTTGGGGAACTCCTCGCTGGCCCGCGCCCCGACCAGCCAGCCGGTGCCGGCGAGCACGGCCAGCGCGACCAGCATGGTGATCCAGGTGGCGTAGATGGGCCGCAGGCCCGCCTTGCGCAGGCTCTTGGTCAGCGGGAACAGCAGCGCGGTCAGCAGCAGCGCGATCGCCACGGGCAGCGCCACGAAGGTGAGCCTGGCGATCGCCTGGACGAAGAAGTAGACGACCACGCCGACGAGGATCAGGCATCCGCACCAGGCGGCCATCTTGGCCAGCACGGGCGGTACGAGTGTGGTGGGGCGGTCGATCTGCACGTGTTCAAGACTGGCACGTCCGCGCCGGTGATGCGCGCCGATAACCGCGCGGGTGTGCGACGGGCCTGCTCAGAGCCCGATGGACGGACGGCGAGGCGCACTCCTCGTGCCTCGCCGTCCGCCCGGGGCCCGGGACTCAGCCCAGGTGCACCTCGACCGTCAGCACGTCGCCGCCGTGCAGGACGAACTCCTCGACGTTGCCCGCCGCGCACAGGTCGTCCTGGGCCTGCCGGACGAGGCCGGCCTCCGGCCCCGAGACCGTGAGCCTGGACACCTCGGCCCGCATCGACAGCTTGGCCTCGGACTTGGCCTTGCGCACCTGGCGCAGCACCTCGGAGGCCACGGCCAGCACCGCCGGGTCACCCGCGCCGCGCTCGGTCGCCGGCCAGGCCGCGCGGTGCACCGAGCCCTCGCGCCACCACGACCACACCTCTTCGGTCACGAACGGCAACACCGGCGCGAACAGCCTCAGCAGCGTGTCGAGCGCCTGCCGCAGCGCGGCGTGCGCCGAGGCGGCGGCCGGACCGGACTCGTACGCCCGCGCCTTGACCAGCTCCAGGTAGTCGTCGCAGAAGGACCAGAAGAAGCGTTCGACGGCCTCCAGCGCCCTGGTGTGGTCGTAGGACTCGTACGCCTGCGTGGCCTCGCGCGCCATGTCGGACAGGGCGGCCAGCATCGACAGGTCGACGGGCTCGGTGACCTCGCCCTCGCTGCCGGCCAGCCCGAGCACGAACTTCGAGGCGTTCAGGATCTTGATCGCCAGCCGCCGGCCGATCTTGAGCTGGCCCACGTCGAAGGTGGTGTCCACGCCGTAGCGGCCGTTGGCGGCCCAGTAGCGGACCGCGTCGGAGCCGTGCTGCTCCAGCAGGTCGAGCGGGGTGACCACGTTGCCCTTGGACTTGGACATCTTCTTGCGGTCGGGGTCGAGGATCCAGCCGGAGATCGCCACGTCGCTCCACGGCAGCTCGCCGGACTCCAGGTGGGAGCGCACCACCGTCGAGAACAACCAGGTACGGATGATCTCGTGCGCCTGCGGGCGCAGGTCGTAGGGGGACACGCGCCGGTAGAGGTCGTCGTCGGTCTCCCAGCGGCCCGCGATCTGCGGGGTCAGCGACGAGGTCGCCCAGGTGTCCATGACGTCGGGGTCGGCCATGAAGCCGCCGGGCACGCCCCGCTGCTCCTCGGTGTAGCCGGGCGGCACGTCGGAGGACGGGTCGATCGGCAACGAGTCCTCGGCCGGCAGGATCGGCGCGTCGTGGACCGGGTGACCGCTCTCGTCCAGCGGGTACCACACCGGGAACGGCACGCCGAAGAACCGCTGGCGCGAGATCAGCCAGTCGCTGGTCAGGCCCTCGACCCAGTTGTCGTAGCGCACCCGCATGTGCGGCGGGTGCCAGCGCAGCTCGCTGCCGCGCTCCAGCAGCCGGGCGCGCAGCGCCTGGTCGCGCCCGCCGTTGCGGATGTACCACTGGCGGGTGGTGACGATCTCCAGCGGCTTGTCGCCGCGCTCGTAGAACTTCACCGCGCGCTGCACCGGGCGCGGGTCACCGTCGAGGTCGCCGGACTCGCGCAGCAGCTCCACGATGCGCTCGCGGGCGCTGTGGACGGTCTTCCCGGCCAGCTCCTTGTACGGCTCGGGCTCCACGCCGTCGGGCGGCTCGGGCAACATCCGGCCGTCCCAGCCGATGACCGGCCGGGTGGGCAGGTGCAGCTCGCGCCACCAGGTGACGTCGGTGATGTCACCGAACGTACAGATCATCGCGATGCCGGACCCCTTGTCGGGCTCGGCCAGGTGGTGGGCCAGGATCGGCACCTCGACGCCGAACAGCGGCGTCAGCGCCGACGTGCCGAACAGCGGCTTGTAGCGCTCGTCGTCGGGGTGGGCGACCAGCGCGACGCAGGCCGGGATCAGCTCGGGCCTGGTCGTCTCGATCCAGACCGGCCCGCGCTCGCCGTAGAAGGAGATCCGGTGGAAGGCGCCGGGCCACTCGCGGTCCTCCAGCTCGGCCTGGGCCACGGCGGTGCGGTAGGTGACGTCCCACAGCGTGGGGGCCTCGGCGAGGTAGGCCTCGCCCCTGCCCAGGTTGCGCAGGAACGCCCGCTGCGACACCGCGCGCGACTCGTCGCTGATCGTGGTGTAGAGCAGGTCCCAGTCGACCGACAGGCCGACCCGCCGCCAGACCTCCTCGAACGCCTTCTCGTCGATGGCGGTGAGCTGGTGGCACAGCTCGACGAAGTTGCGCCGGGAAACGGAGATCTCACGTTTGCCCGGCTTGTCCGGTGGAACGAAGTCGGGATCGTACGGCAGCGACGGATCGCAGCGCACCCCGTAGACGTTCTGCACCCGTCGTTCGGTGGGCAGGCCGTTGTCGTCCCAGCCGATGGGGTAGAACACCGACTTGCCGATCATCCGCTGATAACGGGCCATGATGTCGGTGTGGGTGAAGGAGAAGACATGACCGACGTGGAGCGAACCGGACACGGTCGGCGGCGGCGTGTCGATCGAGTAGACCTGCTCGCGCGGCCTGGACCGGTCGAAACGGTAGGTGCCCTGCTCCTGCCAGCGAGCTACCCATACCTGCTCCAAGCCGTCAAGTGCGGGTTTTTCCGGCATGGATGCATGGCGTAGTCGCTGTTGAGTCATGCCTCCTTATGGTACGGCTTCGGGGGCCCGGCAAGCGTTAGAGACTAGTGTTCGTTACATAGGGGAAGGGAGTTCGGCATGGCGGAGGACAAGCCCGACATCGCCTGGCGGGTCATCGGCGGTCTGGTGGGCATGGCGACCGCTTGGGGGATGAGAAAGCTGCTCGGGTTCGTCTGGGTCAAGGCGACCGGCAAGGAGCCGCCCCTCGACGACGACTCGCCCGAGGTCAGCATGGGTGAGGCGATCGGTTACGCGATCCTCACCGGCGTCGGGATGTCCGTGGCGCAGATCGTGGTCAACCGGACCGCCAAGAAGCGCTACGACGCGTGGAAGTCTGTGAAGCAGGTGTCTCAAGGGCACTGAGGAACTCACTCGCCCAGCGGTCCACGTCGTAGGTGGCCACCCGGCGGCGCATCGTGCGCATCCGCCGGGCCAGCTCGTGCGGCGTGGCCCGCATGGCGGCGATCATCTGCCGCTTGACGTCCTCGATGTCGTACGGGTTGACCAGGTACGCCTGCCGCAGCTCGTCGGCGGACCCGGTGAACTCGCTCAGCACCAGCGCCCCTTGCAGGTCGTGGTGGCAGGAGACGTACTCCTTGGCCACCAGGTTCATGCCGTCGCGCAGGGGCGTGACGACCATGACGTCAGCCGCCAGGTAGAGCGCGGCCAGCTCGTCGTGGCCGTAGGACTGGTGGAAGTACTGGATCGGCTGCACGCCGATCTGGGCGTGCTCGCCGTTGATCCGGCCCACCTGGAGCTCGATGTCGTCGCGCAGCTTGCGGTACTCGTCCACACGCTCGCGGCTCGGGGTGGCGATCTGTACGAAGACCGCCTCGTTCGGGCGCAGGCTGCCGTCCTTGAGCAGCTCGCCGAACGCCTCCAGGCGCTGCCCGATGCCCTTGGTGTAGTCGAGCCGGTCCACGCCGAGCAGCACGTGCTCGGGGTCGCCCAGCTCGGCCCTGATCTCCTTGGCCCGCGCGACGACCTGCGGCTCGCGTACGAGTGAGTCGAGCTGCCCGAAGTCCACCGAGATCGGGAACGCCTGCGTGGTCACCACCCGGTCGTCGAGGAAGATCTCGTTCCCCTTGTACGGCAGCCCGAGCAGCCGCCGGCACAGCCTGCGGAAGTTCGAGGCGCCGCCGGGCAGCTGGAAGCCGACGAGGTCGGCGCCGAGCAGTCCCTCGACCAGCTCCCTGCGCCAGGGCAGCCGCCAGAACAGCTCGACCGGCGGGAACGGGATGTGCAGGAAGAACCCGATCCGCAGGTCGGGCCGGAGCCGGCGGAGCATCGCGGGCACGAGCTGGAGCTGGTAGTCCTGCACCCAGACGACGGCCCCCTCCTCGGCGGCCTCGGCCGCGGCCGCGGCGAAGCGCTCGTTGACCGATCGGTAGGTCTCCCACATCTCCCGTTCGAACACCGGCGGCGCCACCACGTCGTGGTAGAGCGGCCAGAGCGTGGCGTTGGAGAAACCCTCGTAGTAGAGCTCGACCTCCCGGGCGGACAGCGGGATCGGGATGAGGCTCATGCCGTCCTGCTCGAACGGCTCAAGCTGCTCGTCCGGAGCCCCGTGCCAACCGGCCCAGGCGCCGTGGCGGCGCTTCATCACGGGCGCGATGGCCGTCACGAGCCCTCCCGGGCTCCTGCGCCACGAGGCCGTTCCGTCTGGCCCGATCGCGCGATCGACCGGCAAGCGGTTCGCGACGATCAGAAACGAGCTACGGCCGGTCACGCAGTCCTCCTACGGCTCAGGTGGTGGAGAGCCGCAGGCGCGGCTCACGGCAGCCGCGACAGCGTCCGGCCCCGCGTGGGGAATGATCGCGGCGATGTGGGCATCTGGCCTGATCACCCATGCTTCGTCCGGCCGCGCACCGAGTCTTTCGGCGAGCGAGCCGGTCGCATCCATCTCCGTGAGCTCGCGGACGGCGAGCGGTGCCGTAATGACCTTGCCCAAGACCTGCACAAACAAACTCGAATCGCACATATCACCCAAAAGAACGAGGAAACCATCCCGGCAGATCTCCCGCAGCCGTCCCTTCGCCAACGGCACGTCCGGAAGGATCACGCCGGGGGCCGGTTCGCACAGCGCGCCCTTCGGCGGCCGGCCCTTGAACGGACGTTCCGGCTCGGGCGTGGTGAGCGGCGAGTCCACGTACCAGAAGGGCTCGGCGAAGCGGCCCGAGTCCACCTCGGCGACCAGCCCGCCCTCCAGCACCTCCCGCCGCCGGGCCCGGTCCCGGTCGGTCCTGGGCGCGAGGAAGCGCATGGTGGCGCCGGTGACCTCCAGGTTCTCCCGCGCCGCCGCGTGCCGCTCGGCGTGGTACGACTCCAGCAGCTCCGGCCCGGCCCAGCCGTTGAGCGTGAAAGCCAGCTTCCAGGCCGCGTTCTCGGCGTCGGGCACGCCGGAGTTGAGCCCCCGGGCCCCGAAGGGCGCCACCAGATGGGCGCAGTCGCCGGCCAGCAACACCCGCCCGACCCGCATCCGCGAGGCGATCCGCGAGTGGAACCGGTAGGTGCTATGCCAGATCACCTCATACGCCCGATCCCCCACAATTTGCCTGATATTTCGCGAAATATCGGCTTCTGTTGGGATGAAGTCCGGCGCGATCTGCCAGTCGATCCGGTACGTCCCGTTCGGGCAGGGATGGATGAGGACCTGGCGACCCGGGTTCCAGGCGGGGTCGAAGTAGAAGCGCCGCTCGTTCTCCCAGCCGGGCAGGTCGGCCTTGATGTCGCAGATCAGGAACTGGTCCTCGAACGCCTCGCCGTCGAAGGAGACGCCGATCGACCGGCGTACCTGCTGGGCCCGCGCACCGGCGCAGACCAGCACGTAGGGGGCGCGCAGCAGCCGTTGACCGCACTGGACCTCCACCCCCGCGGGGTCCTGCACCAGCCCGGTGACCTCGTGGTGCCAGCGCACCTCGATCAGCGGCTGGTCGGCGATGACCTCGTCGAGCAACTGCTCGGTACGGGCCTGGGAGATGTTCACGCACGGCGGCAGCGGGCCCTGGCCGTCGAAGGACCAGGAGAACAGCTCGCGCTCGCGGAAGTACGTGCGGGCGGTGGTCCAGGCCAGCCCCTCCTCCGCCACCCGCCCGGCGCCCGCCGCGGCCCAGATGTCCAGCACGTCGCGCTGCTGGCAGATCGACTTCGAGCCGCCGCCGTCGCGGGCCGGCCGCCGGTCGAGCACCAGGGTCCGGATGCCCCAGCGGGCCAGCAGCAGCGCGGCGGTCTGCCCGACCGGGCCCGCGCCGACCACGATGACCTGCGGCCCGGACTCCTCCGGTCTCATGACTGGAGCTCGTCCCAGACTTCGCGGTCGCGTTCGGCGGTCCAGATGCGCGGTCGTTCGACGCCGTGGAGCTCGTCCCAGAGGCGGGAGACGTTGAAGGGCAGGCAGTGCTCGAAGATGGGCCAGCCGCCGTAGCGCGGCCGCAGGGCCCGATGGACGCGTTCGAACGCCTCCTTCAGCCCGCTCGACGCGCCGACCTCGCGCAACATCACGGTGAGGAAGTCGCGGCTCTGGGCGATGGCCGCCTCGACCCCGGCCTTGCCGTGGGCCACCGCTCCCCTGCCGCCGATCAGTGTCTCGGCCCCGAACGAGGCGACGCGGTCGAGCGTGCCCGTCGCCCATTCGCGGTGGAAGGCGTCGCCGGTGTAGAGCGCGGCCTGCGACTCCACCAGGTCTCCGGCGAACATGATCCGCCGCTCGGGCAGCCAGGCCACCAGGTCGCCCTCGGTGTGGCCGCGTCCGCAGTGGGCCAGCACCAGGTCGCCCCTGCCGCCGCCCAGGTCGATGGTGAAGGTGTCGCTGAAGGTGGCCGTGGGCCAGGTCAGGCCGGGGATCGAGCCGGGGTCCTTGAACAGGCGGGGCATCCGGGCGTACTCGCTGGCCCAGTCCTGCTCGCCGCGCTCGGCGATCAGCTCGCGGGTCTTGTCGTGGGTCACGATGACGTCCGCGCCGAACGCCGAGGCGCCCAGCACCCTGACCGCGTGGTAGTGCGAGAGCACGAGGTAGCGGACGGGTTTGCCGGTGTGCTCGCGCAGGCGGGCCAGCCAGTCGCGGGCGGCTGCGGGGGTGGCCAGCGCCTCGAAGCAGACCAGGAAGTCCTCGCCCTCGATCGCGCCGACGTTGGGGTCGCCCTCCGCGGTGAGCGCGTAGACGCCTTCGGCCAGCACCTCCAGGGACTGCCGTTTCTCACCGAGATCCGCCGACGAGGCGAACGGCTTGATCATCGCTCCTCCTCACGCGCCGAGGTCCATCCCGCCACCAAACCAGGACATACCCCACAAACGGCTCTTCCAGCTGCGCACGCGCGTCCTCCCTTGACAGTGCTCGGCAGGACGGTGAAGTGTTTACCGAACATTCGGTCAGTAAGCAAGGGAGACCTGTGTGGACAGCGCGCGGCGCATGATGGACGCCGACACCGCCTCGGCCGCCCTGGGCATCGAGCTGGTGGAGCTGGCCGACGGCCGCGCGGTGTGCCGCATGACCGTGACCCCGCAGATGATCAACGGACACTCCCTCTGCCACGGCGGCTACGTCTTCCTGCTGGCCGACACCACCTTCGCCTGCGCGTGCAACACCCAGGGCCCGGTGACCGTGGCGGCCGGGGCCGAGATCACCTTCGTCGCCCCCGCCCACGAGGGCGACGTGCTGGTGGCCGAGGCGGCCGAGCGCACCCGGTACGGCCGCAGCGGCATCTACGACATCACCGTACGCGGGGCCGGCGGCCGGGTGGTCGCGGAGTTCCGCGGGCGCAGCAGGGAGCTGAGATGAGGCCCTTCCCGCCACCGTCCCCCGAGGAGCTCGACCCGGTCGAGCGTGTGTCCAGGGACGAGCTGATGGCCCTCCAGCTGGAGCGCCTGCGGTGGACGCTGTCCCACGCCTACGACAACGTCCCGCTCTACCGGCGCAAGTTCGACGAGCACGGGGTCCACCCCGCCGACTGCCGGAGCCTGGACGACCTCGCGCTCTTCCCGTTCACCACCAAGGAGGACCTGCGCGAGTCGTACCCGTTCGGGATGTTCGCGGTGCCGCGCGAGCGGGTGGCGCGCATCCACGCCTCCTCGGGCACCACGGGCCGGCCCACGGTCGTCGGGTACACGCAGGGCGACCTCGACGTCTGGGCGCAGGTGATGGCCCGCTCGATCCGCGCGTCGGGCGGCCGTCCCGGCGACGTGGTGCACGTGGCCTACGGCTACGGCCTGTTCACCGGCGGCCTCGGCGCCCACTACGGGGCCGAGCGGCTGGGCTGCACCGTCGTACCGGTCTCCGGCGGCATGACGGCCCGGCAGGTCCAGCTCATCACCGACTTCCGGCCCCGGGTCATCATGGTCACGCCGTCGTACCTGCTGGCGCTGCTGGACGAGTTCGCCGCCCAGGGCCTGGACCCGCGCGAGAGCTCGCTGGAGATCGGCATCTTCGGCGCCGAACCCTGGACCGAACGCATGCGCGCCGAGATCGAGGAACGCTTCGACCTGCACGCGGTCGACATCTACGGCCTGTCCGAGGTGATGGGCCCCGGCGTGGCCAACGAGTGCGTCGAGACCAAGGACGGCCTGCACGTCTGGGAGGACCACTTCTACCCCGAGACCGTCGACCCGTTCACCGGGCAGCCGGCGCCCGAGGGCGGCGAGCTGGTGTTCACCAGCCTCACCAAGGAGGCCATGCCCGTCGTGCGCTACCGCACCCGCGACCTGACCAGGCTGCTGCCCGGTACGGCCAGGCCCGCCTTCCGGCGGATGGAGAAGGTGACGGGCCGTACCGACGACATGATCATCCTGCGCGGCGTGAACGTCTTCCCGACCCAGATCGAGGAGCTGGTGCTGCGTGTGCCCGCCCTGTCCCCGCACTTCCAGCTCCACCTGACCCGCCCTGACCGGCTCGACGTGCTCACCGTCAGGGTCGAGGCGCGGCCCGGCGCGGGCGGCCGGGAGGAGGCGGGCCGCGAGCTGCGCCACGCGGTCAAGGCGAACGTCGGCGTGAGCGTCGAGGTCGAGGTGGTGGATCCCGAGACGCTGGAGCGGTCGGTCGGCAAGCTCAAGCGCGTGGTGGACCGGCGGCACGACTGACGGCACGGCCCCTCGGGCCACCCGTCGGCGCGGGCTACGGGCTCAGTTCGTCGGGGGAGTCGGACGACGGCAACGACGGGCCCTTGACGCGCAGGTCGGCGCGGATGGCCTGGCCGAGCTTCCCGGTCGCGACGCGGTTGAGCGCGCCGCCGGCGACGGCTCCCGTGAGGAACGGGCCGAACGTGGTCAGATGACGCCCGAGCGTACGCATGAGGCGGTTGCGCAGGGCGGTCTTGGTCGCCGCGCCGAGCGCGAGGGAGACGGACGCGGGGGCGAGGGGGTCGATCCCGCGCTGCCTGGCCCAGGCGGCGGTGAAGGCGACGGCCCGCTGAGTGCCGGTGCCCTGGACGCGGACGCCGTAGACCTCGTGCAGCTCGGCCAGCAGCTTGACCTCGATGGCGGCGACGACGATGGTCTCCGCGACGAGCTGCGCGGGGGCGGAGAGCAGGAGGGGTGGTGCGGCGAACTCGGCCGCCGCGAGTGCTCCGCCGATGGCGCCGACCGTCATCGTGGCCTTCTGCGCGGTGCGCACCAGGTCGTCGGCGAGTTGCTCGCCGGTCAGGCCGTGATGATGCTCGGACAGGGTGTGGAGGTCGCGGATGGGGATGCGGGGCGCGATGGTGAGGAAGACGTCGGCCAGCCAGCGGCCGCGGCCGACGCCGGTCTCGCGAGCCCTCTTCGCTCCCGTCGACAGGGATCTGGCTAGTCGGCCGAGCAGCCTGCGCCGCTCGGCCGGCTCGAGCTCACCTGGCTGGGTGAGCCTGCCAACGAGCTCGCCGACCTCCTTGTCGGGGTCGGCGATCCCGTTGTCAGTTTGCTGGTTGTCCTTCTCGGCCACGCGATGCCTCCGTCCGTCTTGGTCGCGACCGCTCAGGGTAGGCAGGCTCGGTTCCTTCGGTCCCTCACCCTGAGCTCCTTCGCCCCAGCGGTCAGGCGGCGCACTCCCGGCAGACCTGCTGGCCGTTCTTCTCGGAGGCCAGCTGGCTGCGGTGGTGCACCAGGAAGCAGCGCGAGCAGGTGAACTCGTCGGCCTGGCGGGGAATCACCCGCAGGGAGAGCTCTTCGTTCGACAGATCCGCACCGGGAAGCTCCAGCGACTCGGCGAGGTCGGTCTCGTCGATGTCGATGCTGCCGGACGACTTGTCGGTACGCCGCGCCTGGAGCTCTTGGAGGCTGTCCTCCCCCAGGTCGTCGTCTGTCTTACGCGGGCTGTCGTAGTCGGTAGCCATTGTGCTTACTCCATCCCCCTCATCTATATGTCTTCGCGCTCATCGCGCGTCTTCTA
This sequence comes from Nonomuraea spiralis, assembly GCF_014648435.1. Classification (GTDB taxonomy): domain Bacteria; phylum Actinomycetota; class Actinomycetes; order Streptosporangiales; family Streptosporangiaceae; genus Nonomuraea; species Nonomuraea spiralis. Next base: position 155,908 of record NZ_BMRC01000002.1, on the reverse strand, counting down.
ACGTCCGGGAGACCCGTCTTGTGCCCGTTCCGTCGGGGAGATTTTCCATCGGTACCCGGCGGGAACGAACAACGAACCTCCCAACACGTCAGGGCCTGCTGCCGTCGGCAATGGTTAGCCAAATATGGCGAAACCCACAGCCTTGGCGTCATGCGCCACCGTGTTCGACGGCACATCCAACCACATGTGCGGCGAGAACGAGACGCCCCCACTACATCAACACGCGGACGAACACGCCGGAACGCCACCCGCGGGCGCCCCTTGGCCGTCTCATGGCAGCTCGGTCAACGCCTCGGAAGCCGAATGGTCACCACAAGTCCTCCGCCATCCCGCGGCACAGCGGTCACATTTCCCCCGTGTGCCTGGACCACCGCACGGACGATGGACAGCCCGAGACCCGATCCCTTGGCCGATTCCACGCGGTCGGCGTGGAGCCTCCTGAACGGCTCGAACAGGCTGTTCACCTCGTACGCCGGGACGTGCTGCCCCGTGTTGGCCACCTGAACAACCAGCCCCCCGTCCGCCATTCCCGTTTGGATCCAGACTTTTCCGTTTTCGGGAAGGTTGTACTTCACGGCGTTCTCCAGCAGGTTGCTGACCGACCGCTCCAGGAGCACCGGGTCGCCCACGGTAGGCGCGCTGACCAGTTCGGCGACAACGCTCACCCCGTGTTCGGCGGCGAAGGGCGCGACCTGTTCCACGGCCGTCTGAGCGACTTCCTGAACGTCGAGCGGTTTGCGCACCGCGAGTTCGCGTTCGCTCCTGGCGAGCAACAACAGCCCCTCGATGAGCTTCTCGTTACGCGCGTTGACTTCCAGCAACGTGCGGCCGAGCGCTTTGAGGTCCTCGGACGCCTCGGGATCCGACAACGCGATCTCCAGGACGGTCCGGTTAATCGTCAACGGAGTACGCAATTCGTGGGAGGCGTTGGCCACGAATCTCCGCTGGGTGTCGAAGGCGACGTTGAGCCGGGTGAGCATGGCGTCGAAAGTGTCGGCCAGCTCCTTCAGCTCGTCGTTGGGGCCGTGCAGGGCGATGCGCTGGTGGGCGAGCGTGCTCTCCGAGAGCTTGCGCGCGGCGCTGGTCATCTGGGCGACCGGCCGCAGCGCGCGGTCGGCCACGAAGTAACCGATGATGAGCGCGAGGATGCCTACCCCGGCCAGCGCCATGTACGAGCTGCTGAACAGCGCGTCCCGCGCGCTGTTGATGGCCCGGCCCTTGGCCTGGGTCCACCGGTTCTGCATGATGGCGGCGTCGAGGGGGTCGAGGTCGTCGGTGATCAGGTCCGGCCAGGCTCCCTCGATGGCCCTGCCGACGATCGAGTAGACGACGAACAACAACACGGCCGCGGCGGCGAACACCAGGGCGCTGTAGGTGAGCGTGAGCCGCCACCGGATGCTGACCTTGGCGGGCAGCCCTTTGACACGATCCAGAGGGCTGAGGACGGGCGTCTCGGAGCCGGGCGGTGGCGGGCCGTCCCAGGCGGGCGGCCCGCTCGGTGGTGGCGCCTCCTGCACGCGCGTCGCCTTCCTGGCCGAATGGGGGCTGATCATCGGATGCGTCGGCCCCGCCCCGCGCTCTGGCCTGTCCGTCACAACTTGTACCCAACTCCGGGCACGGTCTCGATCACCTGAGGCTCGCCCAGCTTCTTCCGCAGCGTCATCATGGTCACCCTGACCACGTTCGTGAACGGGTCGATGTTCTCGTCCCATGCCTTGTCCAGCAGGTCCTCCTGGCTGACCACCGCGCCCTCGGCGCGCATCAGCTCCTCCAGGACCGCGAACTCCTTCTTGGTCAGCACGACCTCCTTGCCGTCGCGCTCGACCAGCCGCTTGCCCGGGTCGAGGCGGATCCCGGCCCGCTCCAGCACGGGCGGCAGGGCGGGCGCCGAACGCCGGCCGAGCGCGCGTACGCGGGCCACCAGCTCGATGAACACGAACGGCTTGGCCAGGTAGTCGTCGGCCCCGAGACCAAGCCCCTCCACCTTGTCGTCCACGTCGCCGGAGGCGGTCAGCATGAGGATCCGCGAGGCCGAGCGCTGCTCGACCAGCCTGCGGCACACCTCGTCGCCGTGCACGACCGGCAGGTCGCGGTCGAGCACGATCACGTCGTAGTCGATGTAGGAGGTGCGCTCAAGGGCGCCGCCGCCGTCGTAGGCCACGTCGACCGCCATGGCCTCGCGCCGCAGTCCGGTCGCGATCGCGTCGGCGAGCACCCGCTCATCCTCTACAACCAGCACTCGCACGCCTGGTACACCTCTTTCCGGTTCTGGTGCCTCATTCTGCCTACAGGCTCGATAAGCGCACGGTAAGGCATGTCCAGGGGTGGCCTGGGGAAGGGGCACGGAATTTCATGTTTCAGAGGGCGACAAGCCGGGGTATGCCGTCGGGACACCCATTGCCCGGACATCAGCTGGCAATGGGCTCATTACGCCCCAGCACAGATCAACCCCTGAGAGAGTAGGTGAGATGGGCGAGTTCACCACCACGATCGAACGCCGCCTCGACCAGGCTTACAAGGGCCTCCGCGAGGCCCGTAGCACCGGCGACGACTACCTCGCCGACACCCTCACCGCCGAGATCGAGGACCTGCGCCGCCTGGCCGACGATCACGGCATCCCGCTGCCGCGCTAGACGCGTGCGACGGCCGGGGCCCGTTCGGGCCCCGGCCGTCGCACGCGTACGGGCCGGTCAGGAGTCGCGTTCCGGGTCGAGCGGCACGAGCAGGTCGTGCAGTTCCTCGAACAGGCCGGGCGCGGCGCACAACGTGAACTCCGGGCCGACCGGCCGGCCGCGCAGGCCGCCGAGCCGGGCGCCCGACTCGGTCGCCACCAGCCCGGCCGCGGCGTAGTCCCACGGGTTGGTGCCGCGCTCGTAGTAGGCGTCCACACGACCGGCCGCCACCGAGCACAGGTCGATGGCGCACGAGCCGCCGCGCCGGACGTCGCGCACCCGCGGCAGCACCTCCGCCACGACCCGCCCCTGCACCGCGCGCCGCGACGCCGAGTAGCCGAACCCGGTCGCGACCAGCGCCCTGGCCAGCGGCACCCCGCTGTTGCAGCGCAGCCGCTCGCCGCCGAGCCAGGCGCCCTCGCCGAGCGCGGCGGTGAACACCTCGCCCCGCGCCGGCAGGTTGACGACCCCTGCGACGACCTGCCCGGCGACCTCGACGGCGATGGAGACCGCCCAGTCGGGCAGGCCGTACAGGAAGTTGACCGTGCCGTCGATCGGATCGACGATCCAGCGCACGCCGGACGCGCCCGGCGCCTCGCCGCCCTCCTCGCCGAGGAAGCGGTCGTCGGGACGGGCCGCCCGGACGCGCTCGCGGATCAGCTCCTCCGACGCCTTGTCCAGGATCGTGACCACGTCCGTGGGGCTGGACTTGGTCTCGACGTCCTCCGACATCGTGGGGCGTTTGGCCAGGATCATGTCACCCGCCTCGCGTGCGATGTCCTCGGCCAGCCGCAGGAAGTCGGTCATCAGGCCACCGAGTCCGGGCGCTTCCACTCCTCGCCGAGGACGTGCTTGGCCAGGAAGGCGAGCACCGTCTCGTACCAGGCGACGATGTTGCCCGGCTTGAGGATCCAGTGGTTCTCGTCGGGGAAGTACAGGAACTTCGACTCGACGTCGTTGCGCTGCAGGTCCCACCACAGGCGCAGGGCCTCGCCGATCGGCACCCGGTAGTCCTTGTCGCCGTGGATGACGAGCATCGGGGTGGTGATCTTGTCGAGGGCCACGTGCGGGGAGAGCTGCTCGTAGCGCTCGGAGCCGGGGCCGCCGAACTCGCGCTGCCAGAACACCGAGGAGTCGGTGGTGCCGGCGAACTGGTCGAGGTTCCACAGCGAGGCGTGGGTGACGATGGCCTGGTAGCGGTCGGTGTGCCCGGCCAGCCAGTTGGCCATGTAGCCGCCGAACGAGCCGCCCATCGCCGCGACGCGCTCGTGGTCGATGTCGTCCCTGGCCAGGGCGACGTCCACGATGGCGTCGAGGTCGGCCTGGGTGCGCGGGCCCCAGGCGCCCCAGCCGCGGTCGATCATCTCCTGGCCGTAGCCGGTGGACATGCAGGGGTCGGGCATGAGGACGGCGTACCCGCGCTGCGCCATGATCCACGACTGCCAGCGCCACTGCCAGTCGTTCCAGGAGCCGAGGGGGCCGCCGTGGATCCACAGCAGGAACGGCGCGGGACTGTCGGCCGAGGCGCCCTCGGGCAGTACGAGCCAGCCGCGCACGGTCGTGCCGTCGTCGGCGGTGGCCGAGATCTCGGTCAGCGTGCCGGGCACCTCGGGGCGCGGGGCGGGCGAGGGCAGGTCGGCGACCTCGCCGGTGGCCACGTCGATCCTGGCCGGGGCCGGGGCGAGGGCGATGTTGCTGCGCATGACGTACAGGAAGGCGCCGTCGGCGCTCGCGTTGAGCCCGAGGTAGGCGGCGTCGTCGCCGGTGAGCCTGGTGTGCTCGCCCTCCAGCGGGACGCGGAAGACCGGGCGGCGGCCCTGGTAGTCGGCGACGAGGTGGACGGCCGAGGAGTCGGGAGCCCATTCGACGTCCATCGGGAACAGGTCGTCCGCGTACCCGCGGCCCTCGCCGGTGGCCAGGTCGGCGATCCACAACTCGACCCGGGCGGGCACGTCCTTGCCGGTGATGCGCTCGCGCGCGCAGGCCACGCGGGTGCCGTCGGGCGAGACGGCGAGCGGGCCGCCGAAGTCGTGGGCCTCGTCGGTGAGCAGGGTGCGCCGCTGACCGGTGGCCACGTCGATGGCCACCAGGTCGGTACGGCTGTCGCCACCGGACAGGAACCTGCGCCAGGTGGCGATCACGGTGGTGCCGTCGGGGGTGAGCTCGAAGGTGACGTCGCGCAGCGCCTCGCCCGCGTCGGGGATCAGGTCGCGTACGTCCTCAAGGCGTTCGGCGCCGAGCCTGCCGGTGAACAGCCGGGTGCGGGCGGGGCCGAGGTCGTGGTCCCAGTAGCGGACCGGGTAGCCCTCGTGCAGGATCGCGCTGATCCCGGCGTCCTTGCGGGCCTTGCGCCGTTCCTCCTCGGTGGCCTCGTCGCCGTCGAGCACGTCGGAGGCGAACACCACCACGTCGCCGGCGACCCGTACCGTGCCGATGCCGCCGGGCCGGGCGGCGATCTGGCGGGCCTCGCCGCCCGCGCGGGGCAGCAGCCACAGCGCCGGCACCTCGTCGGTCGCGTCCTTGACGGTGGTGTCGGGACGCGCGGAGGTGAACAGCACGTCGCCCGCGCCGGTGAAGACGGCGGCCGTCTCCCCCTTGGCGGAACGCGTCAGCCGGTACGGCTCACCGTCGACGGGGATCGCCCAGAGCGCGGTGCCGTACGACTTGCCGTCGGGGTTGAGCGTCTGAACGGTCGAGATCAGGCGGGAGCCGTCAGGCGAGAGCTTCAGGGAGAGGAGCCGGGGAAGGGCAACATAGTCACGAATGTCATCGAATGCGCTCACTCGATCGAACCTACCTGGTCACCGCCCCGCCCGGGAGACGGCACGCGCGGCGCCCCTCCCCGATCCCCGGCGATCCCTCCCGGCGGGACCACCGGCCCTTCTGACTAGGCTTGACACGTGGCTGATTACGACGCTCTGCTCGTCCTGTCGTTCGGCGGTCCGGAGGGGCCCGACGACGTGCTGCCGTTCCTGGAGAACGTCGTGCGGGGCCGCGGCGTCCCGCGCGAACGGCTGCTGGCGGTGGCCGAGCACTACCAGGGCTTCGGCGGCGTCAGCCCGATCAACCAGCAGAACCGCGAGCTGGTCGAGGCGCTGCGCGAGGTCGTCGGCGTGCCGGTCTACTGGGGCAACCGCAACTGGCACCCGTTCGGCGAGGACACCGTGCGGCAGATGACGGCCGACGGCGTGCGCAAGGCGGCCGTCTTCGCCACCTCGGCGTTCGCCGGCTATTCGAGCTGCCGCCAGTACTACGAGGACATCGCCAGGATCTCCGTCGAGGGCGGCCCCGAGCTGGTCAAGATGCGGCACTTCGGCGACCATCCCGGGTTCGTCGCGGCGATGGCCGACCACACCCGCGACGCGCTGGCCCGGCTCGGCCGCGACGACGCCAGGCTGGTGTTCACCGCCCACAGCATCCCGGTCTCGATGGCCGAGACCGCCGGCCCCGCGGGCGGCCTGTACGAGTCCCAGATCCGCGGGAGCGCCGAGCTGGTCAGTCAGGCGCTCGGCCGCGACGAGCCGTGGGACCTGGTGTGGCAGTCGCGCAGCGGCCCGCCGCAGGTGCCGTGGCTGGAGCCCGACGTGTGCGACTTCCTGCGCAAGACGGACGCCGGGTCGGTCGTGCTGGTGCCGATCGGGTTCGTCTCCGACCACATGGAGGTCGTCTACGACCTCGACACCGAGGCCCGGCAGGTGGCCGCCGAGCTGGGCCTGCCGATGGAGCGCGCGGCCACGGCCGGCACCCATCCGGCGTTCGTGCGCATGGTCAGGGAGCTGATGGACGAGCCCGAACCCGTCCCGTGCCCGCTCACCTGCTGCCCGCGTCCCGTCCGGCCGGCGGCGCGGCCTCAGGCGTAGGTGCGGGCGTACGCCTCGGCGATGCTCATGACCTTGTTCACGTAGTCCCACGAGTGGTTGTAGAACCAGATCGCCTTGCGCAGCTTCTGGCCGCCCTTGCCCGCGCCGTTGGCGCACAGGTAGTTGGCCGCGCCGGGCACCGCGTCGTACGGGCTCCAGATGTCGGACTTGCCGTCGCCGTCGCCGTCCACGCCGTAGTGCTTCCAGGTGGCGGGCATGAACTGCATCGGGCCCAGGGCGCCCGCGCTGGAGGGGCCGTTGTTGCGGCCGTGCCCGCTCTCGACCTGGCCGATGGCCGCCAGCACCGTCCAGGACAGGCCGGGGCAGCGGGTGGCCGCGGCCTGGTAGAGCTCCAGGTAGCTGCCCGGCCGCCCGACGTTGACCTGCTGTTGCTGCTGCTGTTGCGGTTGTTGTTGCCGTTGCCGGGTACGGCTGGCCGCGTCGAGGACGACGACCTGCGCGCCCTTGCCGAGCAGCCGGCGCACCCCGGCCTCGCCGATCTTGCCCGGCTTGCCGTGCAGCAGCACCGCGACGCCCCGCGCGAAGCCGAGCGACCTGCCCACCTCGGTGCTGACCAGCCCGTCCACGCCGTTGAGCCCGAGCATGGCCGAGGCCGCGACCCTGAGCCTCGGGCCGCCGTCCACCTGGTACATCGCGCCGAGGATCATCCCGTACTTGCGCGTCGTGCCCGACTCGGCGACCAGCTCGCCCCTGGCCAGCGCGCTCCAGACGGCGGGCTGGTCGGCGACGGGCTGGGGCGTCCAGGAACGGAAGTCGGCGGGGTCCACGGCCAGCAGGTTCAGCGGCGTGCCGGCGACCTTGACCGCGCCCGCGTCCACGACGGCCGCCTTCTGCACGTACCTGAGCGCGCCGAGCGCGAGCCTGGTCCGCTTGGAGACCGTGCCCGGCGCGATCGCCAGCACGCGCGGCGGCGTCACGGTGACGCCGGGCCCACCCTGGCCGAAGTCCTTGACCGGCGCCGCCGTGGGTACGAGCTGGTCGAGACGGGGCGCCGCCTCCGGCGTCACCCGGGTGATCGGCCTGCGCACCGGCTCGTCGGCGGTCCTGACCAGGTCATCGCCCATGATCACGACGACTCCTCCGGCCGCGGCGGTGACCGCGAGCACGCCGAGGACCGTCAGCAGGACGGCGCGGAGAGAGGGAAGACCGGACATCAGGCACACGTTAACCCACTCACCGGAAATATCACTTGCCATCTGGACAGACGGTGCGCAATGGTTGGGTCGCAAAGTAAGGGGGAAACAGCGTGGTCGGGCCTTACCGGGGGTTGTTCAAGGGGCCCGGCGTCAAAGGATTCGTACTGGCCGGGTTCGTCGGCCGGATGCCGATGTCCATGCTCGGCATCGGCGTCGTCCTGCTGATCTCCACCATCACCGGCTCCTTCGCCACCGCGGGCGCGGTCGGCGCCACCACGAACGTGGCCTTCGCTGTCGCGGCGCCGCTGTCGGGGCGGCTGGTGGACAGGTTCGGCCAGAACCGGGTGATCGTCCCCTTCTCCGTGGTCAACGCGCTCGCGCTGGCATCGCTCATGCTCAGCGCCGCACTCCGGCTGCCCGAGTGGACCCTGTACGCCTCCGGCCTGCTGATCGGCGCGTCCTCGTTGTCCATCGGGTCGATGGTGCGGGCCCGCTGGTCCACCATCCACGGCGGCACTGGAACGTTGCACACCGCCTTCGCCTTCGAGTCCGTGGCCGACGAGGTGGTCTTCGTCACCGGCCCCGCGCTCGTCACGGTGCTGGCCACGGCGGTCAACCCGTACGCGGGGCTGGTCGTGGCGCTGATGTGCATGCTCGGCGGCTGCCTGGCCCTGGCCGCGCAGCGGCGTACGCAACCACCGGTGCAGACGGTCAGGACGGGCGGCGGCACACCCATCCTGATCCCCGGCATCGCCCTGCTGGCGTGCGTCTACCTCGGGCTCGGCGCGGTGTTCGGCTCGGTGGACCTGATCATGGTCGCCTTCGCCGAGGAGCACGGCGTGAAGGGCGCCGCCGGATTCCTGCTGGCGGCGTTCGCGGGCGGGTCGATGGTGTCGGGGTTGTGGTTCGGCTCGCGGGAGTGGCGGATCTCGTTGCGTGCCCGGTTCGTCCGCGCGCTGGGCGTGTTCGTGGTGGGCCTGGTGCCGATCCTGCTCGTGGACGACCCCTGGGTCATGGCCGCCGTGGCGTTCGTGGCCGGTCTGGCGATCTCGCCGACGCTCATCACCGGGTTCTCGCTCACCGAACGGCTCGTGCCGCCGTCCCTGCTCACGGAGGGTATGGCGTGGATCTCCACCTCGATCGGGTTCGGCGTGGCGATCGGCGCGTGGGCGGGCGGGCATCTGACCGACACGTTCGGGGCCTCCGACGCGTACGTGTTCTCTGTGGGCGCGGCGCTCCTGGCGGCGCTCGTGGGCGTCGGAGGTTCGGGTTTGCTGAGACTTCCGGGAGCGCCTTCACCCGCGCAGAGTTGATCCGCTACGGTCGGGAGTTATCCCTCGCAACACCCATCACACCGGAAGCTTTGCTATGTCCCGACAAATCACTTCACTTCTAGCTATCGCGGCAGTTTGCGTGACTCTGGCTCCCGTGCCCGCGTTCGCGCAGGCGCCGAAGGCGGCCGAGGTCGACTGCGAGCAGGTCAAGTGCATCGCGCTGACCTTCGACGACGGCCCCGGCAAGTACGCGGGCACGCTGCTCGACACGCTCAAGAAGTACGACGCCAAGGCGACGTTCTTCCTTGAGGGCCAGTACGTGAACAGCCGCCCGGCCTTCGTCAAGCGCATGGTGGCCGAGGGCCACGAGGTGGGCAACCACAGCTACAAGCACCCCGACTTCACCAAGATCGACGCCGGGGTCATCCGAAGCGAGATCAAGAAGACCCAGGACGCGGTCAAGAAGGCGTCGGGCGTCGAGCCCAAGCTGCTGCGTCCGCCGTACGGGCTGGCCGACATCCAGGTGTCCGACGTCGCGACCGAGTTCGGCATGCCCATGATCCTCTGGACGGCCGGCTCGCACGACTGGGATACCAAGAACGAGGAGGCCATCAAGAAGAAGGTCCTCGAGGTGGCCGAGCGCGACGGCATCATCCTCATGCACGACTGGGTCAAGCAGACCGTGGACGGCATGCCGTCCATCATCAAGTCCCTGCAGGCCAAGGGGTACCGTCTGGTGACGGTCTCGGACGTGATCAAGCGGCAGAACCTGCAGCCCGGTCAGATCTTCCCGGTTCCCGAAGGCTGGGAGAAGTGAGTATCGTTCACGTTTAATCGGAACGACGCTCGGAGGGGCGCCTCATGGTCTTCACTAACTGGGCCGGGAACCAGACGGGCGCCCCTGCCGAGGTGCGCACCCCCGCGAGCGTGGCGGACGTCGTCCAGGCCGTACGGGACGCCTCGGCCGCCGGACGCCGCCTGCGCATGGTCGGCACGGGCCACTCCTTCACCGGGGTGGCCCTCACCGACGGGATCATGTTGCGCCCCGAGGGCCTGGCCGGGATCAGGTCCGCCGGCGAGGACCGCGTGACCGTCCTGGCCGGCACGCCGCTGAAGGTGCTGAACGAACTGCTCGACCAGCGCGGCCTGGCCCTGGCCAACATGGGCGACATCACCGAGCAGACCGTCGCCGGCGCGATCCAGACCGGCACCCACGGCACCGGACGCGACAGCGGCGGCCTGGCCGACCAGGTCACCGAGCTGGAACTCGTGCTCGCCGACGGCTCGGTCGTCACGGCCGTGCCCGGCGAGGACCTGTTCGACGCGGCCAGGGTCGGCCTCGGGGCGCTCGGCGTGCTGACGGCCGTGACGTTCCGGGTGGAGCCCGCGTTCCTGCTGCGCAACCGGCGGCGCAGGATGACGCTCACCGACATCCTCGGCTCGCTCGACTCGCTGACCTCGGCCAACGAGCACCTCGACTTCTTCTGGCTGCCCCACACCGACGCCTGCCTGGTCAAGACCAACAACAGGGATGCGGGCCCGGCCAGGCCGCCGAGCCCGTTCAAGCACTGGCTGGACAACGTCTTCCTGGAGAACACCGTCTTCGGCGCGGCCTGCGCGGTCGGCGGGCGCCGTCCCGCGCTGATCCCGCGGATCAACGCGATCAGCGCGGCCGCGCTGGGCGACTCGGAGGCGGTGGACACCTCGTACAAGGTGTTCACGGCCCGCCGCGACGTGCGTTTCCTGGAGATGGAGTACGCCGTGCCACGCGAGCACCTGGCCCAGGCGCTGCGCGAGACCCGCGACCTGATCGACCGGATGGACTGGAAGATCACCTTCCCCGTCGAGGTCCGCGTCACGCCGCCCAGCGACGCCTGGCTGTCCACCGCGTACGGCCGCGACTCGGCCTACGTCGCCTGCCACATCTACCGCCCCACGCCCAACCCGGCCTACTTCGAGGGCGTGGAGGAGATCATGAACCGGCTGGAGGGCCGGCCGCACTGGGGCAAGATGCACACCCGGGACGCCGCGTACCTGCGCAAGGTCTACCCCCGCTTCGACGATTTCGTCGCGCTGCGAGACCGGCTGGACCCGCGCCGCGTGTTCACCAACGACTACCTCGACGTGGTGCTCGGCTAGCCGAGCACCACGTCGGCCGGTGCGCTGCCGGAGGCTACTGAGCCTCCGGTGTGACGGCCGGTTCGTCCGGCTGCTGCGTGGCCGGGGGGCCGCTCGACTGCTGCTCGCCCGGGTCGGGTCGCTCCTCCCCCTCGTCGGGCAGGGGCGTCTCGGGGGTGGGCTCGACGGTGTCCGTGGGCGTGGGCGTCGGCGTGACGCTCGGCTTCGGGTCGGGTGTGTGCGACGGCGGCGGCGTGCGCGGCGTGTCCGTCGGCGTCGGGGTGGGTGACTCCGCCGGCCCGGACGGCTCCTCCTCGCGGTCCTGCCGCTCGGGGCCCCGGTCCTGGACGGGTGCGCGCTGCCGCTGCTTCTGGGGTGCCTTCTTGCCGGTGACCTGCTCGTGCAGCGTCTGCTGGGCGACCGCCTGATAGGCGAGGATGCCGCCCATGCTGACCGCGAACACCAGCGCGGCCGCCACCGCCATCTTCAGCCACGGCAGCCTCCTGTGCGCGGCGGGCACGACGACCGGCATGACCAGCGTGTCCCGCCCGTCACCGCTCCCCACCGACCCGCCATGCGCGTCCGTCCTGCTGTCAGCCGCCGTGGGGACGGCGTGCGCGGCCGTCCTGTCACCCGGCGCGACGATGGTGTGCGGGGCCGTCTCGTCGGCGGCCCCGGCCGTGGCCGGCGTGGCGTTCGCGGCAGCCGCGAGCAGCCCCTGCCCCTCTTCCTGGTCCTCGTGCCACGCCGACAGCGTGTGCTGCTTGACCCGGTCGCCGGTGCGCTTGAGATAGTGCGTATAGACGGCACTGGCCACCGTGCTCGCGATGCTGACCACTGCCGCGCCGATCACCGTGCCCGCCACCCCGAGGTAGGAGGCGGCCACCGCGGCGGTGACGGCGGCGAGGGCGCTCCCGAGGATCTGTGGCACGCTCAGCTCGAACTTCCGCTGCTCGCCGGTCATCCCCCGGATCAGTCCCCTCTGGTTTGCGTTCGGTAAAGAGCTTCCTCGTGAATAGACGCGAGCGCGTGTCCCGTTGTTCCTGTGACCTGCGCGACAGGCATCCTCGTAACTCGTGCCCCGACGATTCGGCCTACCCTCCGTCTACCTCGCCGCGGCCGTGGCGACCGCCGCGACGACCGCCGTCCCGCTCGCCATGACGCCCGCCTCCGGCCTTGCCCTGCGCCCCTCGGCCTCCGAGCCCACCCGGCCCTACATCGTCACCGCCCGCAGTCGCGTGGACGCCCGGGACCTCGTCGCGGAGGTGAGATGGCGGGTACGGCGTTACTACACCGAGGCGCTGCCCGGATTCGCCACCTTCCTCACCGCCGGGGAGCTGGCCGAGCTCAGGTCCGATCGCCGGGTCCTGGCGATCGAGCCCGACCGCGAGATCCACGCCATGCCCGGCGGCGCGTCCGCCCCCTCCGACTCCGACGACACGGCCACCGGCGCGGGCACGACCGTGTACGTCGTCGACAGCGGCGTCGAGGTGACCCGCGCCGAGTTCGGCGACCGGGCCTGGCGTGCCTTCGACGCCACCGGCGGCACCGGACGCGACTGCGCGGGGCACGGCACGCGCGTGGCCAGGGACGTCGCCGAACGGGCGCCCGGAGCCAGGATCGCCTCGGTACGGGTGCTCGGCTGCTCGGGCTCGGGCTCGCTGGCCGACGTACTGGCCGGGCTCGACTGGATCCGGCGGCACGCGCGCGGCCCGTCCGTCGTCACGCTCGCCGCCGACGGGGCCGACTCGCCCGCGCTCGGCGCCGCCGTACGGTCGCTGGTGCGCTCGGGCGTGTTCGTCGTGGGCGCGGCCGACTCCGGCGTGTGCCAGGTCGCGTCCGGGGGGCAGGCGTTCTCGGCGGTCGCCCCGTACCTCGCCGCGGCCGCGGCGCGTCATCTCGAACATCGTCCCGCCGTCCCTCCGTCCCTTGTGGCGAGTTCGCTGAAGTGCACAACAACGCGCGCCGCGATTCGCCAGAATCCGTCGAGGAGCTCTAACCTCCTCATGCACAGCGGCGGGCATTGACGGAAATGGATTCCACAAATGTGACCGGCGTCACATCGCCCCCGGGGCTTCCCAGGAAGGCGATGTTCGGACATGCCGGGTACGGTGCTGGCAGGCAACCGGCACACGCGAGAGACTCAAGGGTCCGGGGGAAGAATGGCGACGCTGACGAAGGGACTCGCATGCAGGAGCTCCGACTCGTCGCGGTGAGTGAGGACGGCACCTATCTCGTGCTGGCTACTGCCGGGCGAGGTACGCGCTTCACCCTTCCCGTGGACGACCGGCTCCGTGCTGCCGTCCGCGGCAACTTCTCCCGTCTCGGCCAGTACGAGATCGAAGTGGAGAGCCCGTTGCGCCCCAAGGAGATCCAGGCACGCATCCGTGCCGGAGAGACAGCGGAAGAGATCGCCGCGACCGCCGGGATCCCGGTCGAGCGTGTCCGCTGGTTCGAGGGCCCGGTGCTGCAGGAGCGGGAGTACGTCGCCCAGCAGGCGCAACGTGTCGCCGTCCGCATGCCCGGGGAGACCGCTCCCGGTCCCACCCTCGGCGAGCTGGTGGCCGAGCGGCTGACCAGGCGCGGCGTACCCACCGACGAGATCGACTGGGACTCCGCCAAGCGCGACGACGGCCTGTGGCGGGTCAAGCTCGGCTACGTCTGGAACGGTCACACGCGCCACGCCGAATGGCTCTTCGACCCGCGCAAGCGCCACGTCTCCCCGCACGACGACGAGGCCATGCGCCTGTCGTCGGCCGACTTCGATCCCGATCCCGCCGTGGTGGAGGACACCACGGTCACGCCGTTCACGCCGCGTGTGGCCAAGCTGCAGCCGGTGCCGCCGCTCTCCTCCGACCCGCTGCCGTTCCCGTCCGTCGTACGCCGCGAGCCGGAGGAGCCGGCCGTCGGCTACACGCCGCCGCCGCGGTCCGCCGACAGCGGCGGCTACGGCCGGGGGGTGGACGTACCGGGGCGCGACGTGCCGTTCGACCGCCCGTCCCCGGCTCGCGAGTCCGCCCACCACGACACCTCCCGTACCGAGGGCTACCGCCCGGACGGCTTCCGCGGCACCGCCTCCCGCGACGACCTCTCCAGGGGGGACGCCCACCGCGGCGACTTCCCCCGCGAGGACACCCACCGCAACGACCCGTCCCGCGGCGACACCTACCGAGGCGACCCGTCCCGCGGCGACGCCCAGCGCGGCGACCTCTCCCGGGGGGACGCCCAGCGCGGCGATGGTACGCGCGCCGATGGTCACCGGGCCGAGAGCACCCGCGCCGAGGGCTACCGCGGCGAGAGCTCGCGCGCTGAGAACTATCGCGGCGAGACCGCGGCGCGTGAGAGCGGCTTCGGCCGTTCCACCGACGCCTCTTCCTCCCGCCGCGGCGGTACGTCGCCCTGGCTGCCCGACTTCAGCTCCAGCCGTTCCAACGAGCGCGACGACTCCATCTACGCACCGGCCACACCCGGCTCCCGCCCGCCGACCTCGCCCCCCGAGCCCACGGCAACCACCGAGCCCACCGCATACGCCAAGCCCGCGGCAACCACCGAGCCCACCACGTCCGCCGAGGCCGCCGCATCCGCTGTGGCGCCGGCCGCCAAGGCCCCGGCCGACCAGCCGACCGCCGCATCTCACGTGGACAACGCCCCGGCGACCGGCGCCGTACCAGCGCTCACGGACCGCGAGCCCGAGACCACCGCCACACCGCAGCCCCTCGACCAGCAGCCGACCTCGCCGGTCTCGCCTGCCCCGACCGCCTCGGCCGTCCAGCCGGAACGCCTGGCCGCCTCCGAGGCGCCGTCGGCGGCCGCGACGGCCGCGCCTGCCCATCCGTCCAGCACGCCCGAGACCGCCACCACCGGTTCTCCCGCCCACGTGGACGCCGCCTCCTCCGTCGACACGCAGGCCGTCACCGCGCCGACTGCTCCTGAGGCAGCCGGGACGGCCCACTCCACCGAGCCCGAGGCAAACAAGCCCACGACATCCGCGACGCCGGACGCCGCGAGCACCACCGCGACCGACGACACGAAGGCCGCCACAGCAGACGTCCCGAGGCCCGGCGCGGAAACCTCCCCCACCGCCGCCGTACCCACGACACCCGACGCAGGCACACCCGCGACGCCCGCCGCCGACGCGGCACCCGTCACAGCCGAGAAGCCGACTGCCGAGCAAGGGGCTTCCCAACCAGCCGCGCCGGAAGCGGCATCAAGCGCACCGGCCACCTCGGAGACCACGGCCACGACGTCCGCGTCCTCTGCGCCCACGCCTGCCACGTCGGATGTGACCGTCGCGTCCGACGTTCAGACGACTCCGGCCACAACGTCTCGGGACACACCGGAAGCCACGGCACCCGCCCAGGACACTCCCGACACCACGACACAAAGCGGGACGGCCGCGTCCGACACCTCGGCCGGCGAACCGACGCCCGCGGCAGCTGCTCAGGCCCCCGTCATGCCGTCGGATGCGGCAGCCGTCCAGGAGACGGAAGCGGCGCAGGAGGCCCCGGTCCCGGCGACGGCACCGGTCGCCTCAGCCGACCCGGCCGAAGCGACGAAGGCTTCGACCGAGGTGGCGGAGGCTCCGGAGGCGAGGACGGAAGCGCCGACGGCGGCAGCGGAGACGCCCGTGGCAGCCGACGCACCGACGGCCGCGGAGACAGCGGCCGCGGAGACGTCGGTGGTCGAGGCGAAGGCAGAGGCGGCAGCGGAAACGGCAGAGGCGGCAGCGGAAACGGCAGCGGCGGCGGATGCAGCGGCCGAGGTTCCGGTTGCGCAGAGCGGTCCCGGGTCAGAAGCGCGTGCCGAAGCGGCCGAAGCGGCCGAAAAGACCGCGGTCGCCGGGGAGCCCGAGAAGGCCGGGGAGCCCGAGGTGGCCGCGGTCGCCGAGGAGCCTGAGAAGGTCGAAGTGCCGGTGAAGGCCGAAGTGGCGGCGAGCGGGCAAGAGGCTGAGCAGGGTGAGGTGGCTGAGAGGAAGGCGCCCGCGCCCAAGCCGAAGCCCGGGCCGCCCAAGGGTGCTCCGCCGGTCCCGGCGGCCCGCCCCGGCAAGGACGACGCCAAGAACGACGCCAAGAACCCGGCCAAGGACGACGTCCCGGTGCCTTCCCCGCCGCCCGCTCCGGCCGCGCGTCAGGCACGCAAGGGTTCGCGTGGCCGCCGCGCCTCCGTACCGACGTGGGACGAGATCATGTTCGGCGCCCGCCGCCAGGACTGATCCCCAGCCTGGTCACCGTCCGAGGCCGCGCCCTTCTCATGGCTGAACAGCCGGAGGGCGCGGCCTCGGTCGTCGACAAGGACGAGGCGCCACCTCTGGGGATGAGGGAGGTCAGTCCGGGGCCGAGGTACGGGGGCGCCAGTACGGGGCCAGCCACTCCGGGGTCACCTCGGCCGGGAAGGCCGCCCCCTGGGCCTCGGAGACGTCCAGCGCGGCGTAACCGCCCTTGCCCGCGCCGACCCCCGCGATCAGCGTGAGCACCCCGGCCCGCCGCTGGAACCACGTCTGCCGGAGCCGCCAGCCCACCACGGCCCGGCGTTCGATCACCGCCTCGGCGCGGCGCAGCGAGCCCGACCGGACCGCCAGCCGGGCGCCGTCGTAGCCGTGTCCCAGGGAGGCGTACCGGTCGAGGCCCAGGAACACCCCCGCGCCCGCCAGGAGCAGCGCCAGGACCGTCAGGATCCACCAGAGCATCATTCCTGTGGCCCACGCCCCGGCCGCGCTCAGCGCGGCCAGGGCGAGCCAGGGGAAGACGGCCCGGAACAGACGGCGGTTGCGGGCGATAGGCGGGTGGGCACGCAGGGTGGAGCGGAAGGGGCCGACGGCTTCGGCGGTGACGCCGACCGCGACCTGGCGCGGTACGTCCGGCAGGAGCTGCCCGCGCGTCTCGGAGTCGCCGAGCCCGGTCACGATGGCCCAGACGCGTACGACCCCGGCCAGGCGTTCGGCGAGGCCGTCGACGATCTCGTAGCCGCGCACCCGGCGGGACTCCAGCGACACGCTGCGCCGGTTGATCAGCCCGCGCTCGGCGACGAGGTAGCCGTCGCGGCGGTTCAGCCTGAAGTCCCAGTTGAACACCGCGTACATCACGCCGCCGACGAACGGCATGGCGACGACCAGCAGCAGCGCCACGACGAGCAGCAGGTAGGGGTGCTCCCACAACCACTCCCCCGCGCTCCAGGCGGCGTCCTGGCCGAAGCCCAGGTCGTCGCCCCACTGGAAGGCCAGCCCCACCGCGCCCCCGGCGAGCGCGAACGGCGTCAGCAGGTACGCGCCGGACAACGGCCCGTACAGGAGCCACCGGCGTGGGACCGCGATGATCGGCCGGTCGGTGGGGACGTGGGGCTCGGCCTCGTGCTCGGCGGCCCTGACCTGGACGGCGCGGCGCAGCAGCACCGCCTTGAGCCGCTCGGCCTCGCCCACGGTGACGCCGTCGAGCGCGGCCTCCTCGTCGTCGCCGCTCGCGCCCGTATCGATCTTGAGTACGGCGAGCCCGAGTATCCGGTGCATCGGCGGCGTGGACACGTCGACCCCGCGCACCCGTTCCAGCGGGATGGTACGGATCGAGCGGCTGATCAACGAGCGCTTGGTCTCCAGGCGGTCGCCGACGATCTCGTACGTGAACGTGGCCCAGCGGATGACCGCGAACACGACGGTGCCGATGACGCCGAACGCCGCCCACGCGTACGACCTGGCCGAGAAGCCGCCCACGAACAGCACGCCGATCAGGGGCAGCAGCAGCGAGGGCAGCATGCGTACCGGATCGATGAGCAGCACCTTGGGGCTCAGCCGCCGGGGCGCGCCCGGCGGGGGCGGCGGCGGGAGCTGGGGCGGCGGAGGCGGGAGGGGTGCGGACGGGGGCGGAGGCGGGGGCGGCTGGGTCACGTGGCATCGTCCCTGAGCTGTTCGGCGCGGTGGGCGAGCCGTTCGGCGAGCCCCGCGGCCACCTCGAAGTCGAGGCCCTTGATGGTGGAGGAACCGGCGTGGGAGGCGGTACGGATCTCCAGCGTGGCCAGGCCGAGCAGCCGCTCCATCCACCCCTGGCCCTTGTCGACCGTCTGGATGCGGCTCACGGGCACGAACACCCACTCCCTGGTCAGGAACCCCGACCTGGCGTAGACGACGTCGTCCGACAGCTCCCAGCGGTGCACGGCGTAGCGGATGAACGGCTCGGCCGCCAGGAACGGCGTCAGCACCACCCCGACCACCAGCGGCAGCAGCCAGGAGTGCGCGGCGAACCACGGCGGCACCCATGACCAGCCGCTTCCGCCCACCCACCTGGACACCACGACCGACCCGCCCACGAAGAACACGAACGCGATCGCCGCCTGAAGCAGCCACAGGCGGCGGGCCTTGGGCGAGACTCGGTGCGCGGGGTCACGCAGTGGGCCTTTTGACGTCACAACACCCAGCTTAGGGCGCTCGGCCACAAGACGATCTGACGGAGTCGGGTGAAGATCGGCCACCCGCCCTGACGGAGGTGAGCCGGGATGGTCCGCGCCCTGACAAGCGCGGGTCAGAACGGGCCCCCCGCCCGGCGCGGCGGAGGGCGGGGGTCATCGCGTGCAGCGGAAGGGTAAAGATCGGCCGGGGAGCGCGGCGTGTCGGGGGGCCGGCCCGGCGCGTTCGGGTGCATGCTCGGTGGCGGCCGGCCGCAGGCTGTCGCGCTTGGCCACGTCGGCGGCGCCACGTTCGTGCCATCCAGGCCCGGCCAGCGCGTTACCGCACCACGCGCGAGAGGCCCTCACGAAGCGTGGCAGCCGCCGTCCGCCCGCATGGCACATCGGCCTCTTCCGGCGCACCTGAATTTTGCCTGCCGGACGCCGACCGAAACCGATGCCCGTTTTGTCCCATCTCCTTGCGCGCCGGCCCTCTGCCGTGCCGCCCCTGGAACGGGCAGGCCAGCAAGGTCACCGGGACACCGCACGGGAAAGCCCACGGGAGGGGCTCGTGTGGCCAACTTCACCCCTCGGATCCCGTGATTCTGGCCGGTTTCGGCTCCTTTACCGACGACCGACCATCGAGAAACGGTCTGCGCACCGCCGAGACCCGCGTAGCATCATCCGGCATGGGGCTGTGTAACGCGGCATCACGTGTGAGGCGAGCCGCTGTCAGTGTGACAGTGGTGGCTTTCGCGCTCACGCTGTCCGGCTGCGCCGCCCTCGGCATCGGAAGATCCCAGGCCAAGGAGATCGCGGAGATCAACGTCTCGAGTCCGGAGCTGCGCGACGGCATGCCGCTGCCGAGCCAGTACTCCTGCCGGGGCCGCCAGGGCAGCCCGCCGCTGCGCTGGTCCAGCGAGCCCTTGCCGAAGGCCAAGTCGATCGCGATCGTGGTCGACTCCCACACTCCCTCCGAATCGGCCGTGCACTGGGTGCTCTTCAACATCCCGGCGACCACGACCGAGCTGGGGCCGGGGGCCGCCGAGAGCCCGCCCGAGGGTTCCGGCCAGGCCAAGGTGACCAGCGGAAAGGCCGGCTACGAGCCGCCTTGCAGCGATCGGGGCACCTACCGCTTCACCGTCTACACGCTGAACGAGAAGGTCACGGTCACCGAGGGCGCCCTTCCCGAGATCCTCAAGGAGATCGCCGACCACACGATCGCCCGCGGCCGGCTGACGGCGGTGGACATCCAGTGACAGGTCGATCACAGCAGGTAGACCCGATGGACCAATTCTTTACGTAGGGTGTGACAACTCTCATAGTGGTCCGACACAATCAGATCCAATTGTTAGGCATTGGTGATCAAAGGGGGCAGATCGCGTCGATGGCCGCGCGATCTCACCGGTGCCAAGGGAGGCCATGGCTTTGAGGGTGGTGCAATGATCGCGGTCGTCGTGAGCTTGGTCGCTGTCGTGCTCCTCGTGCTCGTCGTCGTGGCACTGGGCATGCGTTCCATGAACCGCCGGGAGAGCTCTCTCCCTCCGGAACGGCTGAAGGAAATGGCCGAGAAGGAGGAGATGACGCACGCCCGGTCCACCGACGAGTTCGCCGCGCACGAACCGCGGATGGCCAATTTCAGCCCTGACTTCTCCCCGATCGACGAGGTGAAGCAGAAGCCGGTCCGTACGGGTCAGCGTGGCAGGCGTGGCGTCGACGAGTGGGGCAACCCGACCACCGACCACGAGGACGAGGAGTTCTGGGCGAACATCCGCAGCGACGCCGAGGAGGGCGGTTTCGGCGCCGGTGGCACCGTGGCGGCCCGGAAGGGCGCCTCCCGTCCCGTCGAGCGCGAGCAGCCCGCCCAGCGCCGTGAGCGCCCCGCTGAGCGTCCCGCCAAGCCCCAGCCCGTCGCCGCGGCCGACCCCAACGCCGCGACCATCCAGGCCCCCCTCCCCCAGCGCCAGCCCGCCGCCGCGGCGGCGAACCTCGCCGACCTGGTGGAGCCCGCCAAACGGCCCGTACCCGCCGCCCCCTCCGCCTCCGACATGGCCGACCAGCGCACGGTGACGTTCGCGGCGCCGACGCCCGACGTGCTGAGCATCCTCGGCGCGGGCGCGCAGCCCGTCGTACCGGCCTCGCGCCCCGAGCCGCAGCCGGCGAGCGGTTCCTACCCGGCCGTACCGGCCGCGGGCGGGTCGTTCCCCGCCGCCTCGCCGTCCTATCCGGCCGCCGCCGCGAGCGGGTCCTATCCCGGCGTCGCCTCCAGCGGGTCCTTCCCCGCCGCCCCGGTCACGCCCATCCACGGCGCCCCGACCAGCGACCCGTTCCCGGCCTACAACAACGCGGCCGATCCCCTGGAGACCACCTGGACGGGCGGCGCCCCCGCCGCGGCCACCTCCGGCTCCTGGCCCGCCGCCTCGCCCGACATCCTCGACGACCCCGCCCCCGCCTCCGGCTCCTACGGCGGCCAGGGCAGCTCCTGGCCCGCCTTCGCCGAGCAGCCCGCGACCACCCCCTCGGCCGCAGTGTCCTACCCCGTCTCCTACGAGGTGCGTTCCGGCTGGGCCGTGGCCGACGACTCGGGCACCCCGATCACCGGGCCCTCCCCGGCGGCCGGCACACCGACCGTCCCGGGCCGCGCGGTCTCGGCCTATGACGACGTGTTGTCGGCTCCGCCGGCGTCGTCCCAGCCGTCCTCGACGGCGTACGAGACCGGTGACTTCGCCGCCGGACCGGCCACCCCCGCCTGGCCCGAACCGCCGTCCGGCACGGCCAACTGGCCGACGTACGGCGGGCAGGCGCAGGGCTCGGCCGCCCCCGGCCAGGGCGACAACGGCGGCGGGCGCCGCCGGGCCCCCGAACAGGACTACAACGACTACTACCGGTGATCTCCGGCCCCTTACCGAATGAGTAAAACCCCCGCGACGGCCCCCTAAAGCGGGGGTGGCGCACCACTAGGGTTTCCGACATGGTCGGCGATACCCTCAGTAGCTGCTTGCGTACGCTACGGCATGATCTACCCGCTTCGCTCGTGGTCTTCCTCGTCGCAGTCCCCTTCTCCCTGGGCATCGCGATGGCCTCGGGCGCCCCGCTGGCCGCCGGGCTCGTCGCGGCCGTCGTCGGCGGGGTGGTGGCCGGTTCGCTGGGCGGCTCGGCCGTGCAGGTGAGCGGGCCGGCGGCCGGGTTGTCCCTGGTGGTCGTGGACCTCGTGCAGACGCACGGATGGCGGGCCACCTGCATGATCACGTTGCTGGCGGGCGTCGTCCAGCTCGTGCTCGGGGTGTTCAAGGCCGCCAGGGCGGCGCTGGCCGTCTCCCCCGCGGTCGTCCACGGCATGCTGGCCGGGGTGGGCGTGATCCTCGCGCTCGCCCAGCTCCACGTGGTCCTCGGCGGTCGGCCCCAGCGTTCGGCCCTGGCCAACCTGGTCGAGCTGCCCGGTCAGATCGCCGACCTGCACGGGCACAAGGTCGCGGTGGGCTTGCTCACGATCGTGGTGCTCGCGGTGTGGACGCGGCTGCCCAAGCCGATCAGGGCAGTGCCCGCGCCGCTGGCGGCGCTGCTGGCGGCGGCGGGCGTCGCCTGGGCGTTCGGCTGGGACGTCACCCGCGTCGACCTGTCCGGCGGCTTCTCCGAGTGGGGCTTCCCGGTGTTGCCGTCCGCCGACTGGCACACGATCGTGGGCGCGGTGCTGCTGGTGGCGATGCTGGCCAGCGTCGAGTCGCTGCTGTGCTCGGTGGCCGCCGACGGCATGCACACCGGCCGCCGTTCCGATCTCGACCAGGAGCTGACCGGCCAGGGCGTGGCCAACATGGTGTCCGGGGCGCTCGGCGGGCTGCCGATCGCGGGCGGCATCGTACGGACGACGGCGAACGTGCGGGCGGGCGGGCGCACCCGCTCGTCGTCGATCCTGCACGGGGTGTGGGTGCTGGTGTTCGCGCTGGGGTTCGGCTGGGCGATCCGGCTGATCCCGCTGGAGGCGCTGGCCGCGCTGCTGGTGTTCACCGGCGTGCAGATGGTCAGCGTCGCGCGTGTCAGGAGGGTGCACGGGCACCGCGAGGTGCCGGTCTACGCGGTGACGCTGGCGGCCGTGATCCTGCTGGGCCTGGCCGAGGGGGTGCTGGCCGGCCTGGCGCTGGCGGCGCTGCTGGCGCTGCGCCGGCTGACCTGGGTGACCGTGCGCAAGCGCGAGGAGCAGGACGGCCGGCTGTACGTGACGATCACCGGCTCGCTGACGTTCCTCGGCGTGCCCCGGCTCACGCACGAGCTGCGCTCGATCCCCGTGGGCGCGGCGGTCGACCTCGATCTCAACATCGACTTCATGGACAACGGGGCCTTCGAGGCCATCCACTCCTGGCGGCTGGACCACGAGCGGATGGGCGGCACGGTCGACATCGACGAGCTGCACGACGAGTGGTACGCGCTGGCGGCCAGCGGGGGGCGCACGTACACCGCGAAGTCGCAGCCCAAGGCGCCGGACCGCTGGTGGATGCCGTGGGCCCAGCGGCAGCCGCGCCCGGAGAACCGCACGATCCCGGACGAGGGCGGCTCGGCCCCGTCGGAATGCCAGCTCGCGGCCGGGGCACGCGAGTTCCACCGTCGTACGGCCCCGCTGGTACGGCCGATCTTCACCGAGCTGGCCCGCAAGCAGCAGCCGACCCATCTGTTCATCACGTGCGCCGACTCCAGGATCGTGCCCAGCCTGATCACCGCGAGCGGCCCCGGCGACCTGTTCACCGTGCGCAACATCGGCAACCTGGTGCCGCGCAGGGGGTCCGAGCCGCACGACGACTCGGTGGTGGCCGCGATCGAGTACGCCACGCAGGTGCTCGGCGTGCACACGATCACGGTGTGCGGCCATTCGGGCTGCGGGGCGATGGCCGGGGTGCTCAGCGCGGGCGTCCAGGCGGGCAGCCTCCCGGGGCTGCGGCGCTGGCTGCGGCACGGGGACCACAGCCTGGCCAGGTTCATCGAGACCGAGGGCGACCGGCTGCACAACGGGGCCCTCGACGTGTTGTGCCGGGTGAACGTGCAGCAGCAGCTGGAGAACCTGCGCACGTACCGGAAGGTGGACGAGCAGGTCAGGGCGGGCACGCTGGAGCTGGTGGGCCTGTACTTCGACATCGGGTCGGCACGGGTGCACATGGTGCCGCCGCTGCGTTCTTCGCTCTCCGTGAAGTTGTGAGCCCGCGCCCGGCCGGGCGCCGAAGATGGGCTCATGAAGATTTTGCTCATCGGCGGCACGGGGTTCCTGGGGCGCGCCATGGTGGTGGAGGCGTTGGCGCGGGGCCATGAGGTCACGACGTTCAACAGGGGGCGGAGCGGCGACGACGTGCCGGGCGTCGAGGTCGTGCGGGGCGACCGCGAGTCGGCCGCCGACCTGGAGCGGCTGGCCGACGGGCGGTCGTGGGACTTCGTGGTGGACACGTCCGGATACGTGCCGCGGGTGGTCGGCGAGTCGGTGCGGGCGCTGTCGGGCAGGGCGGCGACGTACGCGTTCGTCTCCAGCGTCTCGGCCCTCGACGGGTTCCCCGCCAAGGCCGCCACCGAGGAGACCGGGGGCTGGCCGTGCGCTCCCGACGCCGGTCCCGGCGACGGTGACTACGGCGTGCTGAAGGCCGGGTGCGAGCGGGCGGTCGAGCAGGGCTTCGACGGCAACACGTTGATCATCCAGCCGGGGCTGATCCTCGGGCCGCACGAGAACGTGGCCAGGCTGCCCTGGTGGCTGACCCGCATCGCCCGGGGCGGCAGGGTGCTGGCGCCGGGCGATCCCGCCCAGCCGATGCAGCTGGTCGACGCGCACGACGTGGCCATCTTCACCCTCGACCAGGCCGAGCGCGGTGTCTCCGACCGGTTCGCGGTGACCGGCCCGGCCGGTAACACGACCTACGGCGAGTGGCTGGAGTTGTGCAGGCAGGTCACCGGGTCCGACGCGGAGTTCGTGTGGATGGACGCGGAGTTCCTGGTGGCGCAGGAGGCCGGGGCGTTCGTGGAGCTGCCGCTGTGGGGCGGGCCGGCGTCGCCGGAGATCGACAACTTCTGGAGTGTGCCGACGGCCAAGGCGGAGGCGGCGGGGCTGCGGTCGCGTCCCGTCGCGGAGACCGTGCGCGACACGTGGGCCTGGCTGCGGGAGATCCCGGAGGAGCGGCGTTCGTTCGGGCGCACCACGGTCCACGGGATGGCCCCGGAGAAGGAGGCCGCCATCCTCGCGGCCTGGGACGCCCGTCCGGCCTGACCCCGCCGGGCCGGGTTCCGGGAGGGGCGGTGGCTTCGAGGCTTTCGCCCCTCGTCCGGGCCCAGGACGAACCGGAGGAATACACCCGTTCAAGAGGGGCAGGTGACAGCCGGTGTACGTGAACTCACGGGGGAGGGTTCGACGATGACGTACCAGAGCAAGCCCGTCACGGGCTGGGTGGGCTGGGTATGGTTCGCCGGCATGCTCATGATCATGGCTGGGGTGTTCAACTTCATCACCGGCCTCTACGCGGTGTTCAACAGCGGGCTGTTCGTCCGCACGCCGTCCCGGCTGCTGTTCTTCAACGTCGGCACATGGGGCTGGATCCATCTGCTGTTCGGGGTCGTCCTGTTCCTGGTCGGACTCGCGGTGACCGTGGGTCAGACCTGGGCGCGCGTCCTGGCGGTGATCCTCGTCATGCTCAACGCGATGACGCAGCTCACCTGGATCGCGGTCAACCCGTGGTGGTCGCTCGCGGTCATCGCGGTGGACGTACTCGTGCTGTACGCCCTGATCGTGCACGGCCGCGAGGCCCAGGAGATGTTCAGAGGAGAAGAGAGACGAGCCGGCCTGTAGGCCGGGTTCTGTCCTTCGCGAACGAAGGGGCGACCATCCATCTAGGGCCGCCGTTGCCGGCGGCCTCAAGCGGTCTACCCGCGCGGCTCGGGCGGGCAGCCCTCGAACGTCGCGCGCGGAACGCTCCGGAGAGCGTCCCTTCTTGACCTTGCTCCGGGTGGGGTTTACCTAGCCGCCCACGTCACCGTGGGCGCTGGTGGTCTCTTACACCACCCTTTCACCCTCACCCCCCACCGAGGCGGGGGGCGGTCTGCTTTCTGTGGCACTGTCCCGCGGGTCACCCCGGGTCGGCGTTACCGACCACCCTGCCCTGTGGAGCCCGGACCTTCCTCGGCGGGCCCGGAGGCCCGACGCGGCCGCCCGGCCGACTCGTCTTCAGGGAAGATTACCAAACCTCAAGCCGTTCCCAACCGAGACGCAAGATCGATTGGATGGAATGGGCACGTCACCGCTCTGAGGGGGGCGGCGGCAGCAGAGGCCGTGCCGGGATGTTCTGGCGGCTCCCGGCACGGCCCTCTCAACGCAGATGCCCTGTGTCGTTGAACGACTTCACCACGGCGGGGCCGTCGGCGTAGTACTCGATCAGCGACAGGCAGGCCAGGTCGAGGTGCATCCGGTAGAGGGCGCCCAAGGGCGCGGTGAGGGCCTCGCGCACCATCATCTTGATGGGCGTCACGTGGGAGACCACAAGCACGGTCTTGCCCTCGTAGCGCTCCACCAGCCGCTCTCTCACCGCCTCGACGCGGTGGGCCGCCGAGGCGAAGCTCTCGCCGCCGGGCGGGGCGGCGTCGGGACCGGCCAGCCAGGCGGTCAGCTCGGCGGGCCACTGACGCTGCACCTCGGTGAACGTGTGGCCCTCCCAGGCGCCGAAATCGGCTTCCCTGAGGTCGTCGTCCACCTCGACGTCGAGGCCCGTACGCCGGCCCACCGCCGCGGCGGTCTGCCGGGCCCGCCTGAGCGGCGAGGAGACGATCACATCCAGCCGGTACGGCTCCCGCGACAACCGCGCGGCGGCCGCCTCCGCCTGGGCCAGCCCGTTGGCGGTGAGCTCGGCGTCGCCCAGGCCGGAGAACCTGCGCTCGATCGACAGCGGCGTCTCGCCATGCCTGAGCAGCAGCAACGAGGTGGCCACGCGGGTGGGCGGCGCCCACCCGGTGCCCTTGGCCCGCTGCTGGGCGGCGGCCACGGAGGCCGTGGGGGCGGACAGTTCGGCGATCTCGCCCGCGTCGAGGAGGTCGGTCTGCTCGGCGAGCGGGGGCGCCGGCGTGACCGAGCCGGCCAGGGATCCGGCCAGCGCGGCGCCCCCGGGGGCGCCCGTGTCGTGCGCGCCGCCCGCCTTCCAGGTCAGGCCCTTGGCCGCGGCGTCCATGGCCTCGTTGGCCAGCCGGTCGGCGTGTTTGTTGTGCTCACGCGGGATCCAGGTCCACTCGGTCACCCGCAGCCGCCTGGCCAGCGCACCGGCCTCCAGGGCGAGCGGCCGCAGCCCTTCGTTCTTGATCTTCCAGCGGCCGGCCATCTGCTCGACGACCAGCTTGGAGTCCATCCGCACGGCCACCTCGGCGCCCTCGCCGCCCAGCCCGAGCACGGCGGACAGCCCGGCGATCAGCCCCCGGTACTCGGCCACGTTGTTGGTCGCGACGCCGATCGCCTCGGCGGTCTCGGCCACCACCTGGCCGTCGGCGGAATCCCGGACGACCGCGCCGTAGCCCGCCGGGCCCGGGTTGCCGCGGGAGCCGCCGTCGGCCTCGATGACGTACGACGTCACAGGCCGGACTCCGGGGTGCGGACCAGGATCCGCCGGCATTCCTCGCAACGCAGGACCTCGTCGTGGGGGGCGCCCTTGATCGAGTTCATCTCGGCGATGGACAGGGCCACCTTGCAGCCCTGGCACCGGCCGCCGCGCAGCATGGCGGCGCCCACGACGTACTGATCCTTGAGCTTCTCGTAGAGCTTCAGCAGGTCGGCGGGGATCTCGCCGGCGACGCCGGAGCGGCGGCCCTGGACCTCGCCCGCCTCCTTGTCGATCTCCTTCAGCGCGGCGTCGCGGCGGTCCTCGGCGGCGGCGCGGGCGGTGGCCACCTCGTCACGCTGGGAGACCAGGTCGGTGGCCTTGCCGTCGGCCGCCTCCCGGCGCTCCATGATCTCCAGCACGACCTCCTCCAGATCGCCCTGCCGACGCTGCAGCGAGATGATCTCGGACTGGAGGCTCGCCAGGTCGCGCGGCGAGGTCACGGCACCGGAGTCGAGGCGCTTCTGGTCGCGGTCGGCGCGGGTGCGCACGGCGTCGACGTCGTTCTCGGCCTTGGTCTGCTCACGCGCGAGGTCGCCCGACTCGGTCTCGGCCTCGATGACCTGCGTGACGAGCCTGGCCAGGCGCTTGGACTGCTCGTCGATCTCCGCCAGCTCGGGCAAGGTGCGCCGGCGGTGGGCCAGCCGGTCGATCACGGAGTCGAGCTCTGCCAGGTCGAGCAGTCGCTTCTGGGCCTCAGGGGCTGCTTTCATGATCAATATCCTCTTGTCCAAGCATCGGTGACCGTGGCGGAGACGCGCGTTTCAACGGTAACGCCACTGGAGTGCAGGATGGACGCCGCGCTGTCGAGCCAGGGCCACTCGGTGGCCCAGTGGGCGGCGTCGATCAGGGCCGGGCCGCCCGACTCGACGAACTCGCTGGCCGGGTGGTGGCGCAGGTCCGCGGTGAGGAACACGTCGACGGCCGCCGCCTTGGCCGTGGCGAGCAGCGAGTCGCCCGCGCCTCCGCTGACCGCGACGCGCGTGACGGGACGCGCGAGGTCGCCCGCCACGCGCAGGCCGCCGGAGGTGCGCGGCAGCCCCTTGGCCGCCCGCGCGGCGAACTCGCCGAGCGTCGTGGGCTCGGGCAGCTCGCCGACGCGGCCCAGGCCGCGCCAGGGGTCGTCGGGGAAGGGCTGGAGCGGTACGAGGTCGCCGGTCAGGCCCACGGCCCTGGCCAGGGCGTCGGACACGCCGGGATTGGCGGTGTCGGCGTTGGTGTGGGCGGTGTAGAGGGCGACGTCGTGCTTGATCAGCCGGTGGATCAGGCGGCCCTTGGGGGTCGTCGCGGCCACGCTCGTTGTGCCGCGCAGGTAGAGCGGGTGGTGGGTGACGATCAGGTCGGCGCCCCAGTCGAGGGCCTCCTCGGCGACGACCGCGACCGGGTCGACGGCGAACAGCACCTTGTGCACCCGTTCGGCGGGGTCGCCGCAGACCAGCCCCACCGCGTCCCAGGACTCGGCCCGGGCGGGCGGGTAGGCCGCCTCGAGCACCTCGATCACGTCAGTCAGCGTCACAGCAGCCACCTGCGCAGACTACCGGCCCGCGGGAGGGCGGCGCGGGGCGTGGCGAGGGGTGTCGTCAGAACCGCGTTCGGCGTACTGTAAGTGGATCCTGACTTCGCGGAGGACGGCATGGCACCAAGCGTCGCGATCATCGGAGCGGGCTTCGGCGGCCTGTGCATGGCGATCCGGCTGCGGCGGGCCGGCGTCGGGTCCTTCACGGTCTTCGAGAAGGCCGGCGACCTCGGCGGCACGTGGCGCGACAACAGTTATCCGGGCGCGGGCTGCGACATCCCCTCGCACCTGTACTCCTACTCGTTCGAGAAGTACGCGAGCTGGACCCGCCGCTACCCAGCCCAACCCGAAATCCTGGGCTATCTAGAACACTGCGCCGATAAATACGATGTCAGGCGAAAAATCCGCTTCGGCGCGGAAGTGCGGCGAGCGGTCTTCGACGGCCGCCGATGGCAGGTGACCAGCGTCCACGACGGCGCCGAACGTACCGAGGCGTTCGACGTGGTCGTCATGAGCGTGGGCCAGCTCAACCGCCCCCATCTTCCCGAGATCCCCGGCATGTCCGACTTCGAGGGCGTCTCGTTCCACTCGGCCCGCTGGGACCACGGCCACGACCTCACCGGCCGCCGCGTCGCCGTGATCGGCAGCGGCTCGTCGGCCGCCCAGCTCATCCCGCCCGTCGCCGAACGGGCCGCGCACCTCGACGTCTTCCAGCGCACGCCCAACTGGGTGATCCCCAAGCCCGACGCCACGTTCGGCCCGCTCGCCAGGCTGGCCTTCCACTACGTCCCCGGCCTCCAGCGGGCCTACCGCGAGTGGATCTACCGGTACGCCGAGGCCACCCTCTACCCGGCCCTGGCCGAGGGCTGGAGCGCCGCCCTGCTCAGGAAGCGTGCCCTGGCCCACCTGAACGCCCAGGTCCCCGACCCGGCCCTGCGGGCCAGGCTGACGCCCGGCTACCCGCCCGGCTGCAAGCGCGTCGTCATCGACAGCGCCTTCTACCCGGCGCTGACCAGGCCCGACGTGGACGTCGTCACCGACCCGATCGTACGGATCAGGCCGAAGGGCGTGGAGACCACCGAGGGCCTGCGCGAGGCCGACACGATCGTGTACGCCACCGGCTTCCGGAGCACGGAGTTCCTGGCCCCGATCGAGGTCACCGGCCTCGGCGGCCGGTCGCTGGCCGCCGAGTGGAGCGGCGGGGCGTACGCCTACCTCGGCATCTCGGTGCCGGACTTCCCCAACATGTTCCTGCTCTACGGCCCCAACACCAACCTCGGGCACAACTCCATCGTCCACATGATCGAGTGCCAGGTGAACCACGTCATGGCGTGCCTGCCCCGGGTGGCGGCGGAGGGCCCGATCGAGGTGCGGCCCGAGGCGATGGCGGCCTGGAACCGGCAGCTCGACGCCGCCATGGCCCGCATGGTGTGGGGCGAGGGTTGCCGGAGTTGGTACAAGACGGCCGAGGGGCGGGTCACGAACAACTGGCCCGGCCGCACGACGCTCTACCGGCGACTGACCGCCAGATCGCCGCGCGGGGCGTACCGGACGGTCGCGGCGTCGCCGTCTTCGGCGTAATGGACAAGAAGCCGGCCGAAAATCTCACTCGGGGCGCATTGGTGCAGGTCCGGCCCGCGCGATAGCGTCCATCGCATGACGCTTCCCCTGCATCGGCGTGCCGTCGTGGCCGACACCCACAATGATCTGCTCATGGCGGTCTCCGCCCGGCCGCCCCAGCAGTGGGCCTCCTTCTTCCGTGAGCGCTGGCTGCCCCAGCTCGTGGAGGGCGGGGTCGATCTGCAGGTCCTGCCGGTCTTCATCGACGACCAGTACCGGCCCGAGGGCGCGCTGCGGCAGACCCTGCGGATGATCGAGTGCGGCCATGTGATCGCGGAGGGCAATCCCGACGCCGTCCGGCTGTGCCTCGACGCCTCGGCGATCGACGCGGCGCTGGAGGAGGGCAAGATCGCCCTGGTGCTCGCGCTGGAGAGCATGCCGGGGCTCGACGAGAGCGTGGAGCTGATCTCGACCGTCCACCGGCTGGGGGTGCGGGTGGCCTCGATCGCGCACTTCGGCCGTACGCCGCTGGCCGACGGCAGCGCCGAGGACGCCACGGGCAGCGGCCTGACCAGCCGCGGCGTGGCCGCCCTGCGTGAGATGGAGCGCCTCGGCATGGTGTTCGACATCTCGCACCTCGGCGCGTCGGGCGTGGCCCACGTGCTGGAGCTGGCCACCAAGCCGGTGATGGCGACCCACTCCGCGGCCCGCGCGCTGCGCGACCACCACCGCAACCTCACCGACGACCAGCTCCGCGCGGTCGCCGCCACAGGCGGCGTCGTCTGCGTCAACTTCTTCGCGCCCTTCCTGGCCGAGCGCACCGAGGACATGACGCTCGACCGCCTGCTCGACCACATCGAGCACGTCGCGCAGGTGGCCGGCATCGACCACGTGGGGCTCGGCCCCGACTTCATCCGCGAGGTCATGGACGACCTGACGCCTCCGTGCTGCGAGGACGTCCAGCCCCGCGACGTCGATCCCAAGGCGTCGATCCCCGGCCTGGAGGGGCCCT
The DNA here is from genome assembly GCF_014648435.1 of Nonomuraea spiralis. Taxonomy (GTDB): domain Bacteria; phylum Actinomycetota; class Actinomycetes; order Streptosporangiales; family Streptosporangiaceae; genus Nonomuraea; species Nonomuraea spiralis. Next base: position 124,768 of record NZ_BMRC01000002.1, on the reverse strand, counting down.
CGGGGCTGCCCATGGTCACCGAGGGCCTGCTCGCCCGCGGCCTGCCGGAGAAGGACGTCACCAAGATCATCGGCGGGAACGTGCACCGGTTCCTCGGAGAGCGGCTGGCATGATCGAGGATCTGGAGGAGCTGGTCCTGTGCGAGTCGTTCTCGCGTGACCTGGAGGCCGTGGCCCGCAGCGCCGAGGTCGTGGCCGAGATGGGCGCCCGCCATCTGGGGACGCGGCCGGAGTTCCTGGTGATCGACGGCGTCACCCATCTGCGCTGGACGTTCGGCACGCCGCGGGTGCTGCTGCTCGGCCACCACGACACCGTCTGGCCGATCGGCACCCTGGCCACCCACCCGTGGTCGGTCGTCGACGGGGTGGCGCGCGGGCCGGGCGTGTTCGACATGAAGGCCGGGCTGGTGCAGACCTTCCACGCACTGGCCGGGCTCGGCTCGCTCGACGGCGTCACGCTGCTGATCACCGGTGACGAGGAGCTGGGTTCGATCACCTCCGCGCCGCTGATCGCGGACACCGCGCGCGGGCTGGCCGCCACGTTCGTCATGGAGGCCAGCGCCGACGGCGGCGCGCTGAAGACGTCCCGCAAGGGCACGTCCATGTACACGCTGCGGGTGCGCGGCAAGGCCGCGCACGCCGGGCTGGAGCCGGAGAAGGGCGCGAACGCGGGCGTCGAGCTGGCGCACCAGATCCTGGCCATCGCCGCGCTCGGGGCGGGCGACACCACGGTCACCCCGACGGTGTTGCAGGGCGGGACCACACTCAACACCGTGCCGGCCGAGGCGCGGGTGGGCGTGGACGTACGGGCGAGCACGGTGGCCGAGCAGGAACGCGTGGACGCCGCGATGCGCGCGCTGGCCCCGGCGGTGCCCGGCACGCGGCTGGAGGTCGAAGGGGGCCCCAACCGGCCGCCACTCGAAGCCGCGATGTCGGCCTCCCTCTACGCCCTGGCGCAGGACCTGGCCGAGCGGCTGGACGTGGGCCCGCTGACCTGCGCGGCGGTCGGCGGCGCCTCCGACGGGAACTTCACGGCGGGGGCCGGCTGCCCGACGCTCGACGGCCTGGGGGCCGTGGGCGGCGGCGCGCACGCCGACCACGAGCACGTCGTGGTCGCCGAGATGCCGCGCCGGACCGCCCTGCTCCGCGCCCTCGTGGAGGCGGTGCGCTGACCCCGGCGGCACGCCCCCGCGGCGGACAGCATTCTGTCACTCCTTCACCAGTGGTACCTGTACGGTGACTCCTTGTAGTCATGTGTGGTGCGTCGCCCCTCCTCGGGGCACGCCCGTTGACCAGGGAGGTTCCCATGACATTCATGCTGACCGCCACTCGCCGGACGACCGCGCTCGCCCTGTGCGCGGCCGCCGCGCTCGCCGTCCCGTTCTGGGCGGCTCCGGCCGGCGCCGCCGTCGCCGACGAGCCCGGCGTGCTGCTGTTCATCACCGTCACACCCAGCCAAGGCGGCGGCGCGTACTCGATGAGACTCACCTGCGACCCCGACGGCGGCACGCACCCGCGCCCCCGCTCGGCCTGCGAGGCGCTGCACGAGGTCGACGGCGAGATCAAGGACCTCGACGTCGACCCCGGCGCGTGCCCGCGCAACTACAGCCCGGTCGACGTTCGCGTCAAGGGCCACTGGTACGGCCGCACGACGTCGTACGCCAAGAAGTTCTCCAACGACTGCGAGATGGAACGCACACTCGGACCGCTGGTGAAATGAGCCCCGGCCGTTCCTGACACGCCTGTCCGCGCTCCGCGGGCAGGCGTTTCGCCGTCGGGCGTGCATAAATGGTGGCATGACGAGCCGGGAGGAGGCCGCCGTGGCGGCGGCCAAGAGTGGTGTGGTGATCCGCGAGTTGCACGAGATCGGCGAGTTCACGCAGGTCTACCGGCTCTTCGAGGAGATCTGGCGGCCTGATCCGGGCAACGCGCCCGTCTCGGTCGAGATGATGATCGGGTTCGCCCACACCGGCAACTACGTGGCCGGGGCGTACGAGGGCGAGGTGCTGGTGGGGGCCTCGGTGGGCTACCGCGCGGCGGGCGGCTCGCTGCACTCCCACGTGACGGGGGCGGCGATCGGCCGCGGCATCGGCTACGCGCTGAAGCTGCACCAGCGGGCCTGGTGCCTGGGACGCGGGCTGGATCGCATCACCTGGACGTTCGACCCGCTGGTCCGCCGCAACGCCCGCTTCAACCTGGTCAAGCTGGGCGCCCGCCCCGAGGAGTACCTGCGCGACTTCTACGGCGTGATGGCCGACGCGATCAACGAGGGCGACTCCTCCGACCGCCTGCTGGCGGTGTGGCCGCTGGACGAACGGCCGGTCGAGGCACGCTCGGAGCCGGCGGAGGGCCGCGTCCGGGTGCTGGAGGAGGCCGGCCCCGGCCCGGTCGAGCGGCCCGCCGACGCGGACGTGGTGCTGGTGGGCACGCCGCACGACGTCGAACGGCTGCGCCGGGAGGATCCGGCGGCGGCCAGGGCCTGGCGGGCCGCGGTACGGAAGGTGCTCGGGGGGCTCATGGAGGCCGGCGGGCGGGTGGACGGGTTCACCGACCGGGGCGACTACGTGGTGAGCCTGACAGGCTAGTTCACCGCGGTCACGGATCTGCGTAACGTGACGGTACGGGAAGCCGAACAAGGAGATCCGCATGACGGGTTTCACCCCCACCGTCCCCGCGCGAGTCCTGCCGTCCGTCACCGTCCGCGACCTGCCCGAGCCTCCCCGTTCGACCTGGCGGGTCATCGGCCCTGGGCTGGTCGGCGCGGGGGTGGGGCTGGCGTCCGGCGAGTTCATCCTCTGGCCGTACATCGCCTCCCAGGTGGGGCTGGTGTTCGTCTGGGGGGCGGCGGTCGGCATCGTCACCCAGTGGTTCCTGAACATGGAGATCGAGCGGTACACACTGGCCACCGGCGAGACCGCGCTGACCGGGTTCAGCCGGATGTGGAAGCACTGGGGGCTGGTCTTCGTCCTGATGACGCTGGCCTCGAACCTCTGGCCGGGCTGGGTGACCACGTCCGCGACGATGGTGACGTACCTGACCGGGTCCGGGGCGGGGGGCGTGCGGTGGATCGCGGCCGGCATGCTCCTCGTGATCGCGCTGGGCCTGACGCTGGCGCCGGTGATCTACACGGCCCTCGAACGGGTGATCTTCGTGAAGATCGCTCTGGTGGCCACGCTGGCCGTGGTCGCGATCCTGTTCGCGATCAACGCCGAGAGCTGGGTCGAGCTGGGCAAGGGGCTGACCGTCGGCGCCCGCTTCCCTGCCGGGGAGCTCGGGATCGCCGTGATCATGGGCGCCGTCGCGTACGCCGGGGCGGGCGGCGGCCAGAACCTGTGCCAGAGCAACTGGATCCGCGACAAGGGCTTCGGCATGGGTTCGTACGTCCCGCGCCTGGTCAGCCCGGTCACCGGCCAGGAGGAGGCGGCCGCCTCGACCGGGTTCCAGTTCGCGCCGACCGCGGACAACCTGGCGCGCTGGCGGCGGTGGTGGCGTTTCGCCAACGCCGAGCAGGGCGCCACGTTCGCGCTGGTGTCGTTCCTGACGATCGGGCTGATGTCGATGCTGGCCTACTCCACCGTGTTCGGGCGGCCGGAGATGGCGGGGCGGAACGACATCGGCTTCCTGAAGGTCGAGGGCGAGGTGCTGCGGGGCATGGTCGGTCCCTGGTTCGGGGTGCTGTTCTGGCTGGTCGGCGCGCTGGCGCTGTTCGCCTCGGCCATGGGCATCGTCGACTACACCTCGCGGCTGGCCTCGGACACGATCAAGACGGTCTACCTGCGCGACCGGTCCGTCTCGGTGAACCGGGTCTACTTCCTCACCGTCTGGGCGATGACGCTGGCCGGGATCGCGATCCTGCTGCTCGGGTTCGACCAGCCGCTGATCCTGCTGGTGTTCTCGGCGTGCTTCGCGGCGGTGATGATGTTCGTGTACTCGATCCTGCTGATCGTGCTCAACCGGCGGGCGCTGCCGGACGCGATCAAGGTGAGGTCGTACCGGCTGGGGGCGCTGGTCTGGTCGGTGGCGTTCTTCGGCACGCTGACCGTCCTGGTGGTCGTGCAGCAGGTGCAGAAGATGACCGGGTGAGTTGACCTCAAGTGGACTTGAGGTAGGACACTCGGCGGCATGGATGTCGTCGAGGTGACGCGGTTCGGTGGTCCTGAGGTGCTGCGGGTCAGGCGGGTGGACGATCCCGTCGCCGGGCCGGGGCAGGTGGTGGTCGGCGTCTCAGTGGCCGACGTGATGTCGCTGGACGCGCAGTTGCGTGCCGGGTGGGGGCAGGAGTGGTTTCCCCTCCGGCCGCCGTTCGTGCCGGGGACCGGGGTGGCCGGGCGGGTGTTGTCCGCCGGTGACGGGGTGGACCCGGCCTGGGTGGGACGGCGGGTCGCGGCCCTGGTGTCGTCCGGGTACGCCGAGCGGGTCGCGGTGGGCGTGGACACGCTCGTACCGGTGCCCGACGGGGTGAGCTCGTGGCTGGCGGCGGCGCTGCTCCAGGTCGGCCCGGCGGCGATCAGCCTGGTGGACGCGGCGGAGCTCAAGCCGAGGGCGCGGGTGCTGGTCACGGGGGCCGGCGGGGGGCTGGGCCTGCCGATCGTCCGGCTCGCGCGGGCGGCCGGCGCCCGGGTGACGGCCGCCGCCCACGGCCCGGCCAAGCGGGAGGCGGCGCTGGCGGCGGGCGCGGCCGAGGTGGTCGACTACCCGGCGCTGCGCGACCCGGGCTCCTGGTCCGCCCCGCCGCCGACGGGCGCGGAGGCCGGCGACGCGTTGGCGTTCGACGTGGTGTTCGACGGGGTCGGCGGGCAGGTGGGGGCCGACGCGTTCGCGTCGCTCGGCGCGGGTGGCGTGTTCTTCGCCTACGGGGTGCCGAGCGGTTCGACGGCCCTGGTGGACCCGGCGGAGGCGGCGCGGCGGGGCGTACGGCTGGTCGGCATGGAACAGGTGCAGTTCGCCCCCGAGGAGTTCCGGCGTCTGGCCGGGCGGGCCCTGGACATGGCGGCCGCGGGCGAGCTGACGACCGTCGTGGGCCTGGCCGTACCGCTCGACCGGGCCCGCGACGCGCACGCCGCGCTGGAGGCCCGCGAGCTGGTCGGCAAGGCGGTCCTGCTGGTCACCGCCCAGGCCGTGCGCTACCACGAGCACGGCGGCCCGGAGGTGCTGGAGCTGGCGGAGGTGCCGCTGCCCCAGCCTGGCCCCGGGCAGGTACGGGTGGCGGTCCGGGCGGCCGGGGTCAACGCCCTGGACTGGAAGCTGCGCGCCGGGTTCCACAGCCCGCCGCCGGACGGCCCCCAGGGCGTCGGGATCGAGCTGGCCGGCACGGTCGACGCGCTCGGCCCCGGCGTGACCGGCCTGGAGGTGGACCAGGCGGTGTTCGGGCAGGTCGCGCCGGGGGCGGCGGCCACGTACGCGCTGGCCGAGGCCGCTTCCCTGCGGCCCAAGCCGGAGCACCTGTCGTTCGTGGAGGCGGCCGCGCTGCCCGTGGCGCTGGAGACCGCCAACCGCGCCCTGGACGAGCTGGGCCTGCGCGCGGGCCGGACGCTGCTGATCCACGCGGTCGCCGGCGGCGTCGGCCTGGCCGCGGCGCAGCTCGCGCTGGCCCGCGGCGCCAAGGTGATCGGCACGGCCAGCGCAGGCCACCACGCCTTCCTGCGCGACCTCGGCGTCGTCCCCGTCACCTACGGGGACGGGCTGGAGGAGCGTCTGCCGGGGCCGGTCGACCTGGTGCTGGACGCCTCCGGGCGCGGCGAGGTCGAGCTGTCGGTCCGGCTCACCGGCGACCCGGGCAAAGTGCTCACCATCGCCGACCCCGTCGGCGCGGGCAGGCACGGCGTGCGGTTCTCGACGGGCAGCGGCGGGCCGTTCCCGGTGGACGTGCTGCCGCGTGTCCCGGTCGCGGAGGTGTTCCCGCTGGAGCGCGTGGCCGACGCCCACAGGCGCAGCCAGGACGGCCATTTCCTCGGCAAGCTCGTCCTGGACGCGGAAACGTCCTTGCCGCGATAGCGGGCAGACTGGGCGGATGCTGGAAACCTCCGCCCGCCTGCTCAAGCTGCTCTCGCTGCTCCAGGCGCACCGCGACTGGAGCGGCCCGGAGCTGGCCACCCGGCTGCGGGTCTCCACCCGGACGATCCGCAACGACGTCGAACGCCTGCGCTCGCTCGGCTACCCCGTGCACGCCACGCCCGGGGTGGCCGGCGGCTACCGGCTCGGCGCGGGGGCGGCGCTGCCTCCGCTGCTGCTCGACGACGAGGAGGCCGTGGCGGTCGCGGTCGGGCTCGGCCGGGCCGCGGGCGGCGGCGTGGAGGGCATCGAGGAGACCTCGGTACGCGCGCTGGCCAAGCTGGAGCAGGTCCTGCCCGCCCGGCTGCGGCGCAGGGTGCACGCGCTGAACGCCTACACCGTGCAGATCCAGGGGCCGGGCGCGGCGCCGGTCCGGCCCGAGGCGCTGACCGCGATCGCGAACGCCGCCCGCGACCACGAGCGCCTGCGCTTCGACTACACGGGCCACGACGGCTCGACGGCGGTGCGGAACGTGGAGCCGTACCGGCTGGCGCACCGGCGGGGGCGCTGGTACCTGGTGGGCTACGACGTCGAGCGCGACGACTGGCGCACGTTCCGGGTGGACCGGATGACGCCGCGGACGCCGACCGGCCCCCGGTTCACGCCGCGCGAGCTGCCCGGCGACGGCGACGTGGCCGCGTACGTGGAGAAGGGCGTCAGCACGGCGATGTGGCGCCACCGCGCGACGGTGCTGCTGCACGCGCCCGCCGAGCGGATCACCGCGCTGCGGCCCGGCCTGGAGGTCGAGCCGGCCGGCGAGGACGCCTGCCTGCTCAGGCTGGGCGGCGACGACCTCAACGGGATGGCGGTGTGGATCGGCTTCCTCGGCGTGGACTTCGAGGTGCTCGACCCGCCCGAGCTGGCCGAGACGATCCTCGGGCTGTCGGAACGCTACCAGCGGGCGGTCAGCGGACGGTAGGAGCCCGGTCAGCGGACGACGGCAGTCTCGACGGCATGAAGAAGAACATGACCTGCGTCGCGGGCGGCAAGGACGACTTCCAGCTCGTCACGCACCTCACCCTCACCGGCGGCCAGTTCGAGATCGGCCGCGCGCTGGCCGAGGAGGCCCGCCGGCTCGGCTGGTCGCCCCAGCGCGCCGACCCTGCCGTGATCAGGGCGAGGATGACCTGGTTCGAACGGAACTGGCCGCAGCACCACGCCCGCATGGACGGCGCGGCGGCGGCCCTCGGCCTCGACCCCGACCAGGACGAGCTGGCCCTCGACGGCTGGAACTACGTGCCCGTGGGCGGCGCCTGCTCGGCCCTGTGGTGCCCGCCGTCCGCCTCCGCCGACGGGCACGGGCGGGTGGGCCGCAACTACGACTTCTTCCTCCACACCACCAGCCAGATCACGGGACAACCGCCCCAGCCGGGTGAGCTGCCCATGGCCTCCCGGCCGTACGTGATCACCACCGTGCCCGACGACGGGCTCGCCTCGACCGTCATCACCATGAACGGCCTCGACGGCTGCATCGACGGGATCAACGAGGCCGGCCTGGCCGTCATGCTGCTGATCGCCGACACCGAGACCGCCACCCCGCCGCGGCTGGACGTCCCGCAGGTCGGGCTCGGCAGCCTGCAACTGCCCCGGTTCCTCATGGACACCTGCGAGACCGCGGCCCAGGCCAGGCAGGCGCTGCTGGGGGCCAAGCAGTACGACCTCGGCCTGCCGCTGCACTACCTGGTCGCCGACGCGCACGGCCAGGCGTTCGTGTGGGAGCGCGGCAGGGACGGCAGCGAGCACGTCGTCGAGTTCGGCGACGGCCCGCTGTGCGTCACCAACCACCTGCTGCACCGCCACCCCGACCCGATGGCCCTGCCCGCCGACACCCCGGAGAGCCTCGGCACGTACAGCAGGCTGCGCACCCTGTACGAGCGCAGCAAGGGCGCCACCATGTCCACCGGCGACCTGCGGGACAGCCTGCGCGCGGTCCGGCCGGAGGAGGGTCCCGCCCAGCCGTTCCGCACGCTGTGGACCACGGTCTTCGACACCGCCGACCGTACCCTGGCCACCCGCTTCTACCTGGGCGACGGGCGGGACTACAGCGAGGAGCTGGTCTTCCCCGCCTCCGCGAGGTAGCCCTCGCGCACCTTCGAGCGTGACAGCTTGCCGGTGGGCGTACGCGGGAGCCGGTCGCGGTACTCGACGACCTTCGGGTGCTTGAACCTGGCGATCCGCGGCCCGCAGTGTTCGAGCAGCTCGGCGGTGAGCGCGGGGCCCGGCTCGACGCCCTCGGCGGGCTGCACGAGGGCGACGACGTTGTGGCCCCACTCCTCGTCGGGCACGCCGATGACGGCCACGTCGGCCACCGCGGGATGCTCCAGCAGCGCGGCCTCGATCTCGGCGGGGTAGATGTTCACGCCACCGGAGACGATCAGGTCGGTGCGCCGGTCGCACAGGAACAGGTAGCCGTCCTCGTCGAGGTAGCCGATGTCGCCGGGGGTGTACCAGTCGCCCAGCATGCTGGCGGCCGTCTTGGCCGGGTCCTTGCGGTACTCGAAGGAGCCCATGGACGACTTGACGTAGATCATGCCGGGCTCGCCCGGTGGCAGGTCCGCGCCGTTCTCGTCGCAGATCCTGGCCTCGAACGTCGGCGCGGGGCGGCCCACCGTGCCGGGCCTGGCCAGCCAGTCGAGGGGTTTGACGGAGAAGGCGATGGCGGACTCGGTCGAGCCGTAGTACTCGTACAGCACCGGGCCCCACCAGTCCATGATCGCCTGTTTGACGGCGACCGGGCAGGCGGCGGCGGTGTGGATGACCTGGCGCAGGCTCGACACGTCGTACTTGGCCCGGACGTCCTCGGGGAGCTGGAGCATCCGGTGGAACATGGTCGGCACCATCATGGCGTTGGAGACGTGGTGGCGTTCGATCAGCTCCAGGATGTCGACCGGGTCGAACCTGGGCGTGATCACCACGGTGTGCCCGAGGTGCAGCGCGAACTGGGTGTGGGCACACGGCGCCGAGTGGTACATCGGCGAGGTCACCAGGTGCACGGCGTCGCCCGGCGTGAGGTCGACGACCTCGCCGAGGAACCAGACGTACAGCGGCACGATGGCCTCCGGCTCGGCGTCGGGCAGCCTGCGCTGCACGCCCTTGGGGAAGCCGGTGGTGCCGGAGGTGTACCACATGACCGCCCCGGCCGTACGTTCGGCGGGCGCCTCGACCGGCTGCCCCTCGGCCAGCCCGGACGTGCCGATCTCCCCGCCGGGCACGGCGTGCGCCGCGTCGGTGACCACGATCCCGGCGTCGCAGTCGGACAGGATGTAGGCCACCTCGGCCTCGGTGAGATGCCAGTTGATCGGCACGTAGTAGAGGCCGATCTGACCGGTCGCCATGAGCATGACGACGGCGTCGATGCCGTTGGGCAACACGCCCGCGACCACGTCGCCCTTGCCGAGCCCCCGGGCCCGCAGGCCGTGGGACACCTGGTTGACCCTGGCCAGCAGGTCGCCGTACGTGGTCTCGGAGCCGTCGGTGTCGATCACGGCGACGCGGCCCGGGTCGGCGGCGGCGATGGCGTAGAAGCCGGGAAGGCCGCTGATGTCCATCTACAACTCCAGGAGTTCGGCGAGACGGGCCCGGTGGATGCGGGGCGGGCCGAGCAGCACCTCGTCGGCCTTGGCCCGCTTGTAGAACAGGTGCGCGTCGTGCTCCCAGGTGAAACCGATGCCGCCGTGCAGGAGCAGGTGGTCGCGGGCGACCTCGAAGCAGGCGCGGCCCACGTACGCCTGGGCCAGGGCGGCGGCGCCGGGCAGCTCGCCGGGCGACTCGTCGGCGGCCCAGGCGGCGTACCTGACGATCGACTCGGCCTGTTCGAGTTTGCCGTGCATGTCGGCGAGCTTGTGCTTGACCCCCTGGTAGGAGCCGATGTAGCGGCCGAAGGCGACGCGGATCTTGGCGTAGGCGACGATGGCGTCCAGCGAGGCGCGCAGCACGCCCAGTTGCTCGGCGGCGAGCGCGACGCACAGCCGGTCGCCGATGCCGCTGCCCGCGGGCGGCCGGCCGAGCACCCGGGCGGGGGCATGTTCCAGGGTCACCCGCGCCTGGCCGCGCGTCAGGTCGAGCGTCTCCAGCGGGGTCCGCGTGACGCCGGGACCGGCCAGGTCGACGGCCACCAGCACCACGCCGCCAGGTCCGGGGGCGGGGTCGGGCGCGGGCGCGAGCAGCACGCCGGCCTCCGCGCCGGACAACACCCGCGGCAGCGTGCCGGTGACGGACGTGCCGTCGAAGGCGAGGTCCTGCTCGGGCTGGACGAGCGTGGCGGCGACTCGGCCCTCGGCGATGCCGCCCAGCAGCTCCTTGTCGGGCACCTGGGTGAGCGCGAGCGCGGCGAACTGGGTGGCGAGGAAGGGGCCGGGCAGCAGCGCGGCGCCGGTCTCCTCCAGGGCGACGGCGAGGTCGGCGAGCCCGGCCCCGGCGCCGCCGTACTCCTCGGGGACGATCAGGCCGGACAGGCCGAGCTCGCCGTTGAGCCGGGCGTACACCTGCGGGTCGTAGCCCTCGCGGGCCTTGCGGAGCGGCGCGGCGGCGCGCAGGAATCCGCGTACGGCCTCGCGGAGCTGCTGCTGTTCCTGGCTGAGTACGAGCTTCACCCCTGCGTCCCCACCTTCAGGTCCTTGAACGGCACGGTCTTGTCCATCCTCGGCTCCGGCGGCAGGCCGAGCACGCGGTCGCCGACGATGTTGCGCATGATCTCGTTGGTGCCGCCGCCCAGCGACATGCCGGGGGCCAGGGAGATCGCCCGGGACAGCGGGTGGTCGCCGACCACGGACTCGGGGCCGGTCAGCCGCGTGGCGAGGTCGGCCTGGAACATGGTCAGCTCGGCCAGCAGCAGCTTGGCGGCGCTGCCGCGGGCACCGGGGAAGATACCGGCCCTGGTCTCCTGGGCCAGGCGCTGGTTGAACAGCGCCAGGGCGCGGGTGCGGATGTGCAGTTCGACGAGCTGGTCGCGGACCAGCGGGTCATCGGTGTCGAGCGTCTCGCGCAGCGCCTCGAAGGTGGCCGGGTTGTCCTTCTGGCCGCCCATGCCGACACCGGCGGAGATCGACAGCCGCTCGTGCAGCAGGGTGGTGACGGCCACGCTCCAGCCGTCGTCGACCTCGCCCACCCGGTGCTCGTCGGGGATCGTCACGTTGTCGAAGAAGATCTCGTTGAAGTTGGCCCTGCCGGACATGTCCTTGAGCGGCCTGACCGTCACGCCCGGGTGGTGCATGTCCACCACGAACATGGTCAGGCCCCGGTGCTTGGGCACCTCGACGTCGGTACGGGCCAGCAGCAGGCCCCAGTCGGCGTGGTGGGCGACCGAGGTCCAGACCTTCTGGCCGTTGACGACCCAGGTGTCGCCGTCGCGTACGGCGCGGGTCTGGAGGCTGGCCACGTCGCTCCCGGCGCCCGGCTCGGAGAACAGCTGGCACCAGACCTCCTCCCCGCGCAGCAGCGGCCGGACGAAACGCTCGCGCTGCGCGTCGGTGCCCCGGTCCACCAGTGTCGGCCCGGTCATCCCGAGACCGATGGAGAAGACGTACGTGGGGAGGGTGTGGTCACGGGCCTCGGCGGCGAAGGCGCGCTCCTCGGCCTGCGTCAGGCCCTGGCCGCCCCACTGCCGTGGCCAGGTGATGCCGGAGTAGCCGGCGTCGTAGAGCCTGGCCATGAACTCCTTGGCGCGGGCGAGGGCGTCGGCCCCGGACTGATCGTCGGCCGGGACGTTGTCCCGCAGCCACTCAGCTGCGGCACGCCGATACTCTGCAAGGTCCACATCGACTCCTTGGCATCAGTGTTCACTTACTCTAGTCAGGTCGCGGCGGCCCGCATAGAGCAATGCTCTGGAGCGCGTTTCGGGCGTGTTTGCCGCTGAATCTCCACTAATTAGGGCCACCCCCGCCACCTGTGATCACCTGGTTCCGGGGGGGATGGCGTGAACGTGTTCAGGCGCTGGTCCGTACGGCGGCGGCTGACGCTGGCCGCCCTGCTGTGCGCGCTGGCCGGTTACGGCGCCACCGCGCTGTTCCTCACGCCGATCGTGCGCACGATGGTCACCGGTTTCGTCACCGAGGAGGCCGCGCGCGCCGCGCGCCGCATCGCCTTCGCCGTCGAGCGGGACGCCCCCGCCCGGCTGCGGCCCCTGTCCGCCGTCGAGGGCACCGACCTCGTCCAGGTCGTGGACGAGAGCGGCCGGATCCGGCAGTCCAGCGCCCGCCTGACCGGGCAGCCGCCGCTCACCTCCAGCGCGGCCGCCGGCGAGGACGTCCGCCTCGACACCGAGACCTGCACGAACCGCGTGCCCGGCGTCCGCTGCCTGATCACCGTGGGCTTCCGCGCCTACGTCGGCGGCACACGCTGGATGGTCTACGCCTACACCCCCGAACTCCCCTGGTACATCAGCCCCGCGTACGCGCTGACGGCCGCGCTCGGGGTGCTGCTGCTCTCCGCCCTCACGGCCTTCGTGGCCTGGCTGGCCGTACGCAAGGCGCTGGCCCCGGTCTCGGCGATCAAGGACGAACTGGCCGAGATCACCGCCACCGACCTCGGACGCCGGGTACCCAGGGGGGCGCACCGGGACGAGCTGGACGACCTCGCCCGTACCGTGAACGACACGCTCGACCGGCTCGAACACGCGGTGGAGCAGCAGCGCAGGTTCGCCTCCGACGCCTCCCACGACCTGCGCAGCCCGGTCGCGGCCATGCGGACGCAGGTCGAGGAGGCGATGCTCGCCCCCGAGGAGACCGACTGGCTCGGGACCGGCGAGCGGTTGCTCGGCAGCCTCGACCACCTCCAGAGCATCGTCGCCGACCTGCTGACCCTGGCCAGGCTGGAGGCCGGCGTGCCCGCCCTGCGCGAGCCGGTCGACCTCTCGGGGCTGGTGACCGACGAGCTGCGCCGCCGCCGGGAGGGCAAGCGGGTGGAGGCGCGCCTGCGCCTGGGCGTGGTGGTCGAGGGCGACGCGCTGCGGCTGTCCCGGCTGCTGGCGAACCTGCTCGACAACGCCGAGAGACACGCGGATACCATGATCACTGTGACTGTGGGTGAACAGGATGGGCAGGCGGTGCTGGAGGTGCTCGACGACGGCGCGGGCATCGTCCCCGACCAGCGCGAGGCCGTCTTCCGGCGGTTCACCCGGCTGGCCGCCTCGCGCCGCCGCGACGCCGGCGGCACCGGGCTCGGCCTGTCCATCGCCCGCGAGATCGCCGAGGCCCACGGGGGGACGCTCACCATCGAGCCTTCCGAACGCGGCGCCCGGTTTGTCCTACAAATACCGTTGATCAGTAGTTAGAGTTACTCGCTGTGACACCCGATTTCAGCCGATTAAGGCGCGAAGACCTCCTCAAGACGGCCTGCGAAGTGATCGCCGAGCAGGGGTTCGGGCACACCAGGACCCTCGACATCGCCCGGGCGGCGGGCGTCAGCCAGGCGTTGCTCTTCTATCACTTCGACACCAAGGACCGGCTGTTCGCGCAGGCGTTCGGCCATGCCGCCAGGCTGCACCTGGAGGCGCTGGCCTACATCGAGGACTCCGCGGCCGGCCCACTCGAACGGCTGCGGGCCCTGCTCAGGCGCTGTTCGCCGGCCACGCCCTCCGACGAGTGGCGGTTGTGGATCGACGCCTGGGCCGAGGCGATGCGCAGCTCCGAGCTGGAGGAGATCTCCCGGCGCATCGACGCGTGCGGCCGCTCGCTGCTGCGCTCGATCATCGAGGACGGCCTGCGCATGGGCGCGTTCGCCTGCGGCGACCCGGAGGACGCGGTCTGGCGGATCTTCGCGCTCATCGACGGCCTGGCGCTCCAGACGCACGTGCATCCCAAGGTGCTCTCCCGCCGCCGCGCCGCCACCCTCCTCCGTACGGCCGTCGCCGCCGAGCTGGGGGTGGCCGCCGAGAACCTGTGACCCGGGTCACTCTTCCGCGCCTATTGGATACTTCGTACAATTACTGGCGCGAGGAGAGGAGCACCCGCGATGACAACCGCACCGAGCTCTACCACCGCCGCGAACGACGAGAGGGCCGCCACCCGCGCCGCCTACGAAGCGGTCGTCGAACGCCTCTCGAAGGCGTCGGTCGACAAACACTGGGAGCCCTACCGCGACATCCCGTGGGACGACCCGGAGTTCCTGGTGGACCAGGCCGACCCGCGCTGGGAGTTGCCCGAGGTCGACAAACTGGGCGGCCACCCCTGGTACCGCACCCGCTCCCCCGAGGTACGCGCCAGGATCGGCCTGTGGCGGGTCGCCACCGCCATGAAGATCGGCCTGCAGTTCGAGAACCTGCTCAAACGCGGCCTGCTCAACTACGCCTACCGCCTGCCGAACGGCTCACCCGAGTTCCGGTACGTCTACCACGAGACCATCGAAGAGGGACATCACGGGATGATGTTCCAGGAGTTCGTGAACCGTACGAAGCTCCCCGTACGCGGCATGCCGGGCCCGCTGTCGCTGGTCGCCCAGGTCGCGCCGTGGATCCCGCTGATCTCCACCGAGCTGTTCTTCGTCTTCGTCCTGGGTGGCGAGGACCCGATCGACCACGTGCAGCGTAAGGTGCTGAAGGACGGCCAGGTCCACCACCCGCTGGAAGAGACCATCATGCGCATCCACATCGCGGAGGAGGCCAGGCACATCTCCTTCGCCCGCCACTACCTCCGCGACCGGGTGCCGCGCATGCCCCGCCACCGCCGGATGTTGCTGAGCGTGGTCTCGCCGGTCGTGCTCGGGGTGATGGCCCGCATCATGCTCGCGCCGCCCGGCCCGATGATCAGGCACTTCCGCATCCCGCCCGGCGTCGTGGCCGCGATCTACCGCGACAACCCGGCCGCCCGGCAGGAGATCCGCGACTCGGTCGGCCGGACGCGCGCGCTGTGCGCCGAGATCGGGCTGGTCAACGCCGTCAGCAGGAAGGTCTGGCAGGCCATGGGGATATGGGCGGAGCCTCGCCGGTGACGGCCCCCCGGTCCACAGGGAAGAGCACGGGAAAGTCCCGCGTGAGGACCGCCGTGGTGACCGGGGGCGCCTCCGGGATCGGCCGCGCGGTCGCGCGGGAGCTGCGGCGCAGGGGCGTGGCGGTCACGATCGCCGACGTGGACGAGACGGCGGGCAAGCAGGTGGCCGCCGACTTCGGGCTGGAGTTCGCCCGCCTCGACGTCACCGACGCCGGGGCCGTGGCCGCGCTGGTCACGCGGGTGAGGGCCGAGCGCGGGCGGCTCGACTTCATGTTCAACAACGCGGGCATCGCCGTCGGCGGCCGTACCCGTGAGCTGTCGCTCGACCACTGGGACCGGACGATCGACGTGAACCTGCGCGGCGTCGTCCACGGTGTGCGCGCCGCCTACCCGATCATGGCCGACCAGGGGTTCGGGCACATCGTCAACACCGCCTCGCTGGCGGGGCTGCTGCCGGCGCCGCTGATGTTGCCGTACACGGCGACCAAGCACGCCGTCGTCGGGCTCTCGCTGGCGTTGCGGGCCGAGGCGGCGGCGTACGGGGTGCGGGTGAGCGTGGTGTGCCCGGGGTTCACCGACACGCCGCTGCTCGACCACGCCAACCCCGGGCTGCCCCCGACCGAGCTGGCCGCGAACGCGAGAAGCGCGGCGGTGCGGGCGCAGGGGCGGCTCTACCCGGTGGACGCCCTGGCCGACGACATCCTGCGCGGGGTGGCGCGGAACAAGGCGCTGATCGTGGCGCCCGCCTCGGGGCGGGCCGCCTGGCGCGTGGCCCGGCTGTGGCCCGCGGCGGCCGTACGGGTGGCGGGTCTGGCGATCAGGCGCCTTCCCGGACGATGAGGTCACGGGCGGAGAAGCCGCGGGTGACCGGAACACCCGCGGCACAGGCAGCGGTCACCGGCCGTACGG
Source organism: Nonomuraea spiralis (assembly GCF_014648435.1). Classification (GTDB taxonomy): domain Bacteria; phylum Actinomycetota; class Actinomycetes; order Streptosporangiales; family Streptosporangiaceae; genus Nonomuraea; species Nonomuraea spiralis. The sequence goes on along the minus strand of NZ_BMRC01000002.1, from coordinate 108,885 downwards.
TGCCGCTCAGGCGGCCCGGCTCGGGGCGGGGCGCCGGGCGAGGATGACCTCGGTCGTCGTCACCAGTTCCCAGCGTCCGGACGGGTCGGCGGCCAGCAGGGCGGCCCTGGCCGCCTCGACGAACGCGGGCAGCCGGTCGCCGAGCCTGGCCGGGGCCGTGTAGGAGTAGGAGAGCTGCAGGCCGAGCAGGGCGTCGAGGTCGTAGGCGAGGCGCTGCTCGTACCGGCCGGACTCCAGGTCGGAGAAGGGCGAGCGGGCCAGCACGTCGTGATGGTGCTCGCCGGTGTGCTGGAAGGAGCCCGCGGCCGTCCAGGTGCCGACGCCGAACTCCTCGCGTACCCGGCGCATGACCGGCTCCCACGGCTCCTCGCCCGGGTCGCGCGTGGGGCCGACCAGGGCGACGACGCCTCCCGGCGGCAGCAGTTCGTCCAGGTCGGCGAGCACCGCCCGCCGGTCCATCCAGTGGAAGGACCGGCCCATCACCACGTGGCCGAACGGCGGCAACTCGCGCAGCGTCGTCGAGTCGCCGCGCAGCCAGCGGAGGCCGGGCGCGCCCGCCGCCAGCCGCCGGCCCTCGGCCAGCATCTCCTCGTCGGGGTCGACGGCCAGGACCTCGCGTACCCGCCTGGCCAGCGGGATCGCGATCGTCCCCGGGCCGCAGCCGAGGTCGAGGACGACGCCGTCCGCGCCGAACGCACGGGCCAGGTGGTCGATGGCCGGATCGCCGTGTCCGGCCCGGTACTTGGCGTAGTACGGCGCCGCGCCGCCGAAGAGGTCCGTCATGGATGGGACCATATACAGGTTCCAGACTCGTTCGATGGAAGGTTTTGATCGGTGAGGCGGCTACTCACGGTCCTGTTGCTCGCGTGCGCCGCGGTCGGGTTCGCCCTTCCCGCGCAGGCGCACAACGTGCTGGTCGGCAGCGATCCGAAGGACGGCGCCGCGCTGTCCGCCTCGCCCGCGCGGGTGACGCTGGTGTTCGACCAGGCCGTGCGGCAGGGGTACGCGCAGGTGGGCGTGACGGGGGCCGACGGCTCCTCCTACGCCGACGGGACGGCCGAGGTGTCGGCCGAACGGGTCTCGGTCAAGGTCAAACCGCTGCCCGCGGGCGGCTCGTACGTGGTGGGCTACCGGATCCTGTCGTCCGACGGCCATCCGGTGACCGGCAGCATCAGCTTCAGCCTGGCCGCCTCCGCCACCGGGGTCTCGGCCGGCCAGAACGGCCAGACGGGGCAGACAGGGCAGACGGGGCAGACAGGGCAGACGGGGCAGAGCGACCAGGGGTCCAGCGCGGAGGCGGCCGAGGCGGCGGCCAACGGCGGGGCCGGCATGGCGGTCGTGTGGATCGTGGCCGCCCTGCTGCTCCTGGCCGCCGGCACCGCCGTCGCCCTCCGCCGCTCCACCCCCGCGCCCGCCGCGGAGGTCGAGGCCGGCGCGGAGGCCGAGGCCGGCGCGGAGGCCGAGGCGGCGGACGTCGAGGCCAGGGCGCGGCCCTCGGAGGGGACCCGGACGTGACCGCGACCGTTTCCTCCCGTTCCGGCGCCTCTCGTTCCGGTCAGCGGGCCGTCGGCGGGCGACTCGTCGCCGGGGCGTTCGTCGTGTGCGGGATCGTGTCCGCCGTGGCGGCGTCCACGCTCACGGCGCAGGAGTCCGTGCCGGGCATCCCCATGCCGGGGCCGGTCGTCGCCTACGGGCTTCCCGTCGTCAGGGTGCTGCTCGACCTCGCCGCCGTCGCCGTGGTCGGCCTCAGCCTCGTGCCCAAGCTGCTCGGCTTCGACGCCCCCGGCGCCACCGAGCCGGTCCTGCGCCGGGTGCGCCCGCTCGCCGTGCTGGCGGCCTGGACGTGGGCGATCTGCGCGCTGCTCACCATCGTGTTCCAGACGGCCGAGCTCAACCCGGGCCGCGTGCCCACGTTCGGCATGATCGCCTCCTACGTCGAGGACGTCGGCACCGGGCAGGGGCTGCTGTTCAGCGCGGCGTGCGCGCTGGCGGCGGCGGGCATCGGGCTGATGGCGGTGCGGTTCGGCGAGAAGGTGCCCGCGGAGCTGCGGATCATCGTGGCGCTGTTCGGGCTGCTGCCCATCCCGGTCACCGGGCACGCGGTCAACTCCGTGTGGCACGACCCCATCATGATCTCGATGGAGATCCACGTGATGGGCGCGGCGGCCTGGGCGGGCGGCCTGGCGGCCACGGCCGTGTTCGTCGCGCCGCACCCGGGCCTGCTGGCCGTGGCGCTGCCGAAGTTCTCCAGGATGGCCACCGTCTGCCTGCTCCTGGTCTCCCTGTCAGGGTTGATCACCGGGCTGGGCACGATGGCGCTCACGCCCGGCGTCGAACTCCCGGACGCGATCGTGACCAGCAATTACGGCATCCTCGTGGTGATCAAGACGGCGCTGGTGGCGCTGCTGGTGCCGCTGGCCGCCCACATCCGCTTCCGCCTGCTGCCGGTCATCCGCCGCGGCGGGGCCACCGCCCTGGTGAGCTGGACGGCGGCCGAGGTGGGCGTGATGGGGCTGGCCTACGGCGTGGCGGTGGCGATCACCCGGGCCTCGATCGGCTGAGCCCGGCGCTCGCGCCGCCCGGCGACCCACTCGGCGGCCAGCCAGACGGCCAGCAGGCCGAGTCCGGCCCAGAGGGCCGACGACGTGACCAGGGGCGGGGATCCGTACAGGCCGGTCTGGCCCTTGATCGCGCCGTAGACCGAGCCCATGACCGCGCTCTGGACGACCAGCGCGCCGTAGGCGCCGGCCGTCACCGCGGCCACGCCCACGACGGCGCGTACGGCCGGTACGCGCACCAGGAACGCGAGGTCCACCAGCAGCCCGGCCACCACGAAGAAGAACGGCACCGCCGACGGCGGGAAACCGCCGAAGGTGAGCAGCGGCCAGATCAGCGTGCGGAACCCCACGTACGCGCCCGCCACCAGCGTCGCCGCGCCGAACCGGCCGATCATCAGCCGGGCCGCCACCAGCACCGACAACACCGCCACCACGGCGTAGACCGGGTAGAGGTAGTCGGGCACGGGCAGGGTGAACCCGCTCATCATGACCCGGTCGATCGGCCGGCCCATCTGGTCGGCGGCGAAGCGCAGCAGGATCGGCTCGGCGTAGGTCGCGTGGTTGTCCCAGGCGCCCAGCGAGAGCACGCCGTACTCCTGGTGCTGCTCGGGGAAGTGCATGTTCTCCAGGAAGAACGCGAAGAACGCGCCCAGCACGACCGTGCGCTCCCGGCCGGGGGGCGCACCCATGAACCAGCCGCGGATCACCCCCGCGATCATGAAGAACGTTCCAACGTAGAGCATGATGTGCGACGGGCTCCACGAGGTGATGTCGAGCCCGTTGACGCGGTGGTTGATCAGGTCGAGCGGCACCGCGACCAGGAAGATCCCGGTGCCCCACTGGATGAGCCGGAGCGCCGCCTTGTCCACCCCGTAGCCGGTGTAGCCGTGGACCACGGTCAGGACGACGACGAGCGCGGTGCCGGCGGAGTTGAGCAGGTGGGGCGGGGCGAGGTCGTCGCGCAGCCACTTGAAGTGCCACGAGACGTCCCACGCCGAGCCGAGGAGCTTGAGCGTGAGCGCCACCAGCCATCCGAAGTAGAGCACCCGGAACAGGTCTTGCGGCGTCTCGCGCCCCGCCTGGCCTCTGGTCCAGTACGGCAAGGCCCACGCTGCGGCCTTCTTGAACGATGCTGGTGACTTCACGGCGCAAATCTTACGGTCATCCAGCCCATCGGTCTCAGATGTACTATTTGTACGGCTTTGTCGCTCGCAGTGAATACATGAGCGGCATCCGCGGCGCCCCCTCCGGGAGCCGGTACGCCGAACCGTCGGCGACCAGCGTGGCGAAGCGCGGGAACAGCGTGTGGTCGTGCTCGTGCAGGAAGTCCAGCCGCAGCCCGGCCGCCGCCACCGCGCTGACGACCTCGCCGAGGCCGTGCTGGAACTGCACGGAGGTCGGGTGGTCGAGCTCGCCGCTGCCGGTGTAGCTGTGGACGTCCTCCCAGACGTGGGGGCCGCGCGCGAAGTAGTCATAGGTGACGGTCGTACCGGTCTCGTCGTCGAGGACGTCGGCGACAGGGTGGAACTCGGCCAGGTAGAGGAAACCGCCCGGGGCCAGCAGCGAGGCCACCGTGGCCGCCCAGCGGGCCAGGTCGGGCAGCCAGACCAGGGCGCCGACCCCGGTGTAGACGATGTCGTACGTCCGGCCGCCCAGCGCCCGCGCGGCGTCATAGACGTCGGCGGTGACGAACGTGGCCGGGATCCCGCAGTCCGCCGCGATCGCCCTGGCCTCCTCGACGGCCGCCTCGGAGAAGTCGAGCCCGGTCACCTCCGCGCCGCGCCTGGCCCAGGCCAGGGTGTCGAGGCCGAAGTGACACTGCAGGTGCGCGAGCCGGCGTCCGGCCACCTCGCCGACCTCGGCCAGCTCGAACGGCCGCAGCGGGTCGTGCCCCTTCCTGAACCCCTCGACGTCGTAGAAGTCGCTGCCGACGTGGACGGGGACCCGCGCGTTCCAGTTGGCCCTGTTGATCTCCAGGTAGTCCATGCGGGCGAGCCTAGAGGAGGCGTCGGGCCAGGCGTACCGGGAGGTGTTTGAGCCCGTTCTGGAAGTTAGAGGTCAGGCGTACCGGGGTTCCGGCGGGCTCGACGTCCCAGGCGAGCAGCTCGCCGAAGACCGCGCGGAGCTGGACGCGGGCGAGGTGGGCGCCGAGGCAGAAGTGCGGGCCGAAACCGAAGCTGACGTGGTCGTTGGGGGTACGGGCGACGTCGAAGCGGTCGGGGTCGGCGAAGACGGCGGGGTCGCGGTTGGCCGAGGCGTGGTAGACGACCACCTTCTCGCCCGCCTGGACGCGCCGGCCGCCGAGCGTGAGGTCGCGGGTGGCCGTACGGCGGAAGTCCATCACCGGGGGCCAGTAGCGCAACATCTCCTCGACCGCGGACTCCAGCAGCGACGGGTCGGCGCGCAGCCGTTCCAGCTCGGCGGGGTGCTCCAGCAGGGTGAGCAGGCCGCCGGGGATGCCGTTGCGCAGGGTCTCGTTGCCGGCGACGGCGAACAGGAAGAACATGTTCTCGAACTCGGCCTCGGTCAGGCCGCCCTCTCGCATCGCCGACATGACGGACTCGCGCGGGGTGTCGGCCAAGGTGTGGGCATAGGCGAACATGTCGGCCAGCGCGGCCCTGGACCTGGGGTTCATGCCCGGCTTGAGCTCGGGACGGGCGGCGACCGCCAGACGGCCCACGGGGGTCAGGGACTCGACCTCGGCCGTGGACAGGCCGGCGTAGTCGTCGTCCTGGTAGCCGATCACGCGGGAGGCCCAGTCGTACAGCAGCCGCCTGTCCTGCTCGGGCACGCCCATCACGTGGGCCAGCGTCCAGACGGGCAGGTCGGCGGCCACCTCGACGAAGTCGCACTCGCCCGCCGCGAGCAGCGCCGCCACCCGGTCCCTGATCGTGCGTTCCAGGGCGCGGACGGCGCGCGGTGTGAAGGCGGCGGCCACGATCCGGCGCAGCCTGGAGTGGTCCGGCGGGTCCATGTTGAGCATCATCGACCGGACGAACTCCAGGTCGGCGGGCGTGTCGGGGTCGCGGATCTGGGTGGCGCCGAGGTGCGAGGAGAAGTCCTCGGGGCTGCGCAGCACGCGCTTGACGTCGGCGTGCCGGAACACCGCCCAGTATCCGGGCCCCTCCCGCCACGGGCCGACGGCCGGCTCAGGGATCCAGCAGACGGGACTCTCCCGGCGAAGCCGGGCGTACAGGTCATAGGGGACGGCCGCCGCATAGGTGGACGGCAAAAACACCCCCACCACATCACCACGCCCCTGCCCAGTCCGCTCCCCCGCAGGCCCTCCGCCCGTCTCCCCGGCCCGCCCCTTCGAAGGACCTTCGCCCCGTACGCCGGTGGGGGCTTGCGTGGGGTGGTTCGTTCGCTCCCCCGCCGGCTTGTCCACAGGACGCTCGCTCCGCTCCTCCGCCATGCCCACCAGCGTGCATGATGAGCGCGTGACTCCAGAAGACGCAGAGGCGATTCTCCGGCAATACTTCGCTCCCTGGATCCAGGAGCTCGGGCTGCGGGTCGAGGAGGTGGGCGAGCGCCATGCCGTCGTCCGGCTCCCCTGGTCCGGCGCCCTGGCCAGGGAAGGCGGCGGGCTGTGCGGCCAGGCGATGATGGCCGCCGCCGACACCGCCACGGTCATCGCGATCTCCTCGGCCAGAGGCGGGTTCGTGCCGATGACGACCGTGCAGCAGTCGACCACGTTCCAGCGGCCGGTGATGGGCCGCGACGTGCTGCTCGACGTACGCATCACCAAGCTCGGCCGCTCCCTGGCCTTCTCGGAGGTCACGCTGACCCCCGAAGGCGACGGCGACCCGGCCGCGCACTCCTCGACGGTCTACGCGATCCTCGGCTGATGCCCGCCCCGCGACGGCCGTCTCAGGGATCTCTCAGGTGCGGAAAGTAGGCTCACCGGCATGAAACGTGTGGCCGCGCTGGTCGCGGTGCTCGCCGTCATCGGGGTGACGACGTGGCTGGTGTGGCCGTCCCCTTCGGAGGCGCGCGGTCAGGACCAGCGGATCACGGTCGTCGACGGGCCGTCCGACGACCAGCGGGTGGAGCTCGACGCCACCTTCTTCCCGCCGGCGGGCGGCGGGAAGGCGCCCGCCGTGCTGGTCGCCCACGGGTTCGGCGGCAGCAAGCAGAGCGTCCGCCAGCAGGCCGCCCGTCTGGCCCAGGACGGCTACGCCGTGCTGACCTGGTCCGCGCGCGGCTTCGGCCGTTCGACGGGAGAGATCGCACTCAACTCCCCCGACTACGAGGTCAAGGACGTCAAGCAGCTCGTCGACTGGCTGGCCGGGCGGCCCGAGGTCCAGCTCGACGCGACCGGCGACCCGCGCGTGGGCATCACGGGCGGCTCGTACGGCGGCGCCATCGCCCTGATGACCGCCGCGTACGACCAGCGCATCGACGCGATCGTCCCCCAGATCACCTGGGCCGACCTCGCCGACGCCCTCTTCCCCAACGCCGCCGCCCAGCCCGCCACCGGCGGGTCCGCCACCGGGCAGGGTGCGCAGAGCGCCGCCGCCGCGCCGGCCGCCATCGGCCAGGGCGTTGGCGACGGCGTCTTCAAGCGCATGTGGGCGGGCATCTTCTTCGGCCAGGGCGTCTCCCTCGACACCTTCGCCGACCGGTCCCGCCGCGAGGCCGCCGCTCCGCTGACCGCCCAGCAGGCCAGATGCGGCCGCTTCCTACCGGCGATCTGCGACATCTACCAGCAGGTCGCCGAGGACGGCCGGCCGACGCCCGAGGCGATCGCGCTGCTGCGCAGGTCCAGCCCGGTCACCGTGGCCGGCCGGATCAAGGCGCCCACCCTGCTGCTCCAGGGTCAGCGCGACTCCCTCTTCCCCATCGCCCACGCCGACGCCAACGCCAACGCCATCGCCGCGGCCGGCACGCCGGTCAGCATGGCCTGGTTCGACGGCGGCCACGACGGCGGCAACGGCGAGGCCGACTGGCTCTACGACCAGTCCTCCGCCTGGTTCGGCCGCTACCTCAAGCGCGAGGCGGCGCCCGCCGTGGGCGCGTTCACGGTCACCCGTGACGGCGGCCGCGACCCCGGCACCCGCCAGCGCATCAGGCTCCACCCCGAGGCGTCCTCCTACCCCGGCCTGGCCGGCACCGACACCACCACGGTGCGGCTCACCGGCCCCGAGCAGAACATCGTCAACCCGCCCGGCGGCGCCCCCGCCTCGATCTCGACCGTTCCCGGTGTCGGCGGCCTGCTGGCCGGCCAGAGCGGCGGCGCGGGCGTGTCCATCGACATGCCCGGCCAGAGCGCCGCGTTCGAGTCGGCGTCGCTCACCGCGCCGCTCCAGCTCACCGGCAGTCCCACGGTCACGGTCAAGGTGGCGGGCAAGGGCCAGGCGACGCTGTTCGCCAAGCTCTACGACGTGGCCGACACCATCCAGCCGGCCGCGTTGCCCGCGGGGCTGGTGGCGCCGTTCCGGGTCACGATCCCCGAGGGCTCGGGCGTCGCGGAGGCCACGGTCACCCTGCCGGCCGTCGACCACCGGTTCGCCGCGGGCCACCGGCTGCGGCTGGTGGTGACCACGACGGACATGGGGTTCGCGACCCCCACCGAGGCCGCCGCGTTCCGGGTCTCCCTGGCCTCTCCCGCGCTGGCCGTCCCCACGGTCCGCACGCTGGCCGCGCCGCCGAGCGGGGTGGCCTGGTGGGTGTGGGCGATGCCCCTGGCCGCCGTGCTCGCCGCCGCCGTCCTGCTGGCCACGGGCCGTACCTCCGGTCGTGGTGTCCCCCGCGCCTCCACCCGTGGTGGCGTGGTGGCGGCGCCGGACGCGGGCGAGGCCCAGGTGCCGGAGGCGGCGGGCGGCCGGGACGTGCCGTTGGAGATCGTCGGGCTGACCAAGGCGTACCGCAACGGCGAACGGGCCGTCGACGGGCTGTCGTTCCGGGTCGAGCAGGGCCAGGTGCTCGGCCTCCTCGGCCCCAACGGCGCCGGCAAGACGACCACGATGCGGATGATGATGGGCCTCATCCTCCCCGACGCCGGCGAGATCCGGATCTTCGGCGACCCCGTCACCCCGGGCGCGCCCGTGCTGTCCAGGCTCGGCTCGTTCGTGGAGGGCCCGGGCTTCCTGCCCCACCTGTCCGGCCGCGACAACATCGAGCTCTACTGGGCCGCCACCGGCCGTCCCGCCGCCGACGCCCACTTCGAGGAGGCGCTGGAGATCGCGGGCCTCGGCAAGGCGCTCGACCGTGCCGTGCGCACGTACTCGCAGGGCATGCGCCAGCGGCTGGCCATCGCGCAGGCCATGCTCGGCCTGCCCGACCTGCTGGTGCTCGACGAGCCCACCAACGGCCTCGACCCACCCCAGATCAGGGAGATGCGCGAGGTGCTCAAGCGCTACGCGCGCGACGGCCGTACCGTGATCGTCTCCAGCCACATGCTGGCCGAGGTGGAGCAGACCTGCAGCCACGTGGTCGTCATGCACCGCGGGCGGCTGGTCTCGACCGGGCCGGTCTCGCGGCTGCTGAGCTCGGCGGCCGGCAACGGGCACAGCGGGCCGCGCCTGGAAGACGTGTTCCTCGACCTCATCGGAGACAGATCATGACCGCCGCGCCGGGCTACGCGCCGCGCCGTACGCTGCCGCTGCGCGTGGAGATCGTCAGGCAGTTCAAGCGGCGGCGGACGCTGGTCATGTTCGGGCTGCTGCTGGCGCTGCCGTGGGTGCTGGTGATCGCGTTCCAGTTCGGGCCGCAGTCCGGCGGCCAGGGGCAGTCGTCGTTGCGGATCAGCGACCTGGCGACCGCGAGCGGCCTGAACTTCGCGGCGTTCGCCCTGTCGGTGTCGGCGAGTTTCCTGCTGGTGGTGGCGGTCGCGCTGTTCTGCGGCGACACGGTGGCCAGCGAGGCCGGCTGGTCGTCGTTGCGTTACCTGCTGGCCGCGCCGGTCCCCCGTAACCGCCTGCTGCGGCAGAAGCTCGTCGTCGCGCTCGGCTTCTCGGCCACGGCGGTGATCTGCCTGCCGCTGATGGCGTTGCTGGCCGGCACGGTCGCGTTCGGCTGGCACGACATCCAGGTGCCGGGCACCGGGGAGACGATCCCGGCGCTCGACGTGCTGCCCCGCTTCGGCATCGTGATCGGTTACGCCCTGGTCAGCCAGCTCGTGGTGGCCGCCCTGGCGTTCCTCGTCTCCACGGTGACCGACTCGCCGCTCGGCGCGGTGGGCGGGGCGGTGGGCCTGTGGATCGTGTGCACCATTTTGCAGGCGGTGGAGGCGCTGGGGATGCTGCGCGAGTTCCTGCCGACGTTCTGGAACAACGCGTGGCTGGACGCCCTTGCCCCCGAGCTCGACTGGAGCGGGATGGCCAAGGGCGCCTCGGTGTCGATCACCTACGCCGCGATCCTGATCGCCGTGGCCTTCCGCAGGTTCTTGCGCAAGGACGTGGTCAGCTGACGCCCTTGGCGGCGTCCTCCAGGCCCTTGATGTCGATCTTCTGCATGCCCAGCATCGCCTGCACGACCCGCTGGGCGGCGGCCGGGTCCGGCACGCTCATCAGCTCCTGGAGGGCCCGGGGGACGATCTGCCACGACAGGCCGTACCGGTCCTTCAGCCAACCGCACTGCGACTCCTCGCCGCCGTCGGTGAGCTTGGCCCACAGGTCGTCGACCTCCTCCTGGGAGGTGCAGTCGACGTAGAGGGAGATCGCCTCGGTGAAGGTGAACTGCGGGCCGCCGTTCAGGGCGAGGTAACGCTGGCCGGCCAGCTCGAACGACACCATCATGGCCTGCCCGACGGGCCCGCGGCCACCCTCGCCGTAGCGCTGGACGTCCAGGATGCGGGAGTCGGCGAACAGCGAGGTGTAGAACTCGGCGGCCTCCTCGGCCTGGTTGTCGAACCACAGGTATGTCGTGATCTTCTGCATGTCGCCGGTCGTCCTTTCGAGACGTGTCACGGGGACCGGGTCCGTACCCCGTCCCCCTTGTTCGTCAACGCGTCGAACGAGGGGCGGGGGGATCGACACACACACTCAAGAATTTTCCAGAAGTTTCAGGCACCCGCTTGAGGACCCCACCGACCAGGGCAAAGGCCGAAGCAGAGCCCTGGGGCGGGGGCGGGGGCGGGCGAAGGGGCCGGGCGAGGGCCCGGGACACGCATCAGACGGGCGCGCGCCGTCCGAAGGGCGGGGCGCAGGGGCGAGTGCCAGGGTGAACCGATCGGCGTCGGGGTGCCGGGGCTGAGGTGTCTCGGTCGGCCGATCATGCCGATGGCCATCCCCTGGGCATCCCCGCCGTCGGCACGGCGCCCGTCGTGTGGGTGTGCTGGAGCTGCCCCCACGAGGACCGCCGGTGGCGCGTCAGCTGTACGTCGAGACGGGGAAGCCGAGCACCAGCGCCAAAGACTGGCTCATGGCGTGGCCGAGGGTGAGGAGGGGTCGGTACAGCTGCCCAGGGCCGAGGTGTGGGGCAGGGGAACGGCGGGGTGTGGAGAGCGGGGAAACGGCTGGGGTGGAAATGAGGGGCTGGAGGGGCCGTTTCGGAGGTGACGGGGGGATGGCGAAAGGGTGCGGCCGGTTGGGTACGGCCGCGTTACGGCTGGTCAGGCCCAGTGGGGAGGCTTGTTGTCGAGGTAGAAGGCGTCGGGGTCGGCCTCGCGCCAGTCGCCCCACCCGAGGTCCGTGTCGTCCGAAGTCTGCTCCGGGAGAAATTCGTCCACGGAAAACATGCTACCTAGACGTACAAACCAACACCGGTCGTCTTCGCGGCTCCACGGACAGCCCACGCGACCGGCGGTACGATGCCAAGGCAGGTGTCGCCGATCCCCCGTGAGGCTGCGCATGTCCACCCCTACAGGCTGGCGGAGAGAAGGCAATCTACCGGCGGAGCTCACCAGCTTCGTGGGGCGGACCCGGTTACTCGCCAACCTCAAGCGCCATCTGGCCGAGTCCCGGTTGGTGACCGTCACCGGCATCGGCGGTGTGGGCAAGTCTCGCACGGTGCTGCGGCTGGCGCACCAGGTTCGTTCGCAGTATCCCGACGGCGTGTGGTTCGCCGACCTGGCCCGGTTGCAGGACGCGGGCATGGTCAAGCACACGATCGCCTCGGCGCTCGGCATCGCCGACCAGTCCTCGCGGGCGGAGTCGGAGTCGCTGTCGGAGTGGGTGGGCGACCGCGACATGCTGCTCATCATCGACACCTGCGAACACCTCGTGCAGGGTTGCGCCGAGCTGGTCCACGAGCTGCTGGAGGCCGCGCCCAACCTGAAGGTGCTGGCCACCAGCCGCCAGTCGCTCCACCTGCCCTACGAGCAGGTGGTCCCGGTCCCGCCGCTGCTGGTGCCGGGTGACGACCCGGCGGAGAGCCTGTTCACCAACGAGTCCGTCCAGTTGTTCGCGCTGCGCGCCGGGGCGGTCGTGCCCGACTTCCAGCTCGACGAGGACAACATCACAGCGGTGGCCGAGCTGTGCCGCAGGCTCGACGGCATCCCGCTGGCGATCGAGCTGGCGGCGGTGCGGCTGCGCGCGCTGTCGGTGGAGCAGATCCTCGGGCTGCTGGCCGACCGGTTCAGCCTGCTGGCCGGCGCGAGCCGTACGGCGCTGCCCCGCCACCAGACGCTGCGGGCGGCCATCGGCTGGAGTCACGAGCTGTGCGAGCCCGCCGAGCGGCTGCTGTGGGCGCGGTTGTCGGTGTTCGCCGGCGACTTCGAGCTCGACGCGGCCAGGTTCGTCTGCTCCGACGGGCGGCTGCCGTCGGAGGACATCACCGACCTGGTGACCGGGCTGGTGGAGAAGTCGATCCTGCTGATCAGGAGCAACCACGCCGGCGTGCGCTACAAGCTGATCGACACCCTGGCCGAGTACGGCGAGGAGTGGCTCGACAGCTCGACAAGCTCGGCCAGGCCCAGCAGATGAAGCAGCGCCACCTGGAGTACTACCTGAGCCTGGCCCAGCGCAGCGAGGACGCGTGGTCGGGCCCGCGGCAGATCTACTGGTTCGTACGCATGCGGCAGGAGCACGACAACGTGCGGGTCGCGCTGGAGCACGCGCTGTCCTCGCCGGCCCGCAGCGCGTCGGCGCTCACGTTGTTGTCGTCGTTGTGGTTCATGTGGGTGTGCTGCGGTTTCGTCCGGGAGGGCCGGCTCTACCTCGAACGCGCGCTGGAGGCCAACCCCTCGCCGACCAAGGAGCGCTGCAAGGCCCTGTGGGTGTTGTCGTACGTGCGCAGCGCGCAGGGTGACAGCGCCGGGGCGTTGTCGGCGGCCGAGCAGTGCAGCACCGAGGCCGTCCGGGTGGGCGACTCCAAAGCGGTGATCCTGGCCTCGAAGATGCAGGGCACGGCGGCGCTGCTGCAGGGCGACGTGCAGAAGGCCAGCGCGCTGCTGGGCGTGGCGATCGAGTTCAACACCGACAACAAGGAGCTCAACCCGGGTCTGCTGCCCGCGATCGTGGAGCTGTCGCTGGTGTTGTCGGCGCAGGGTGAGCTGTTCGAGGCCGAGTCGCTGCTGCAGGACTGCCTGCAGGTGTGCCGCGAGCGCGGGGAGTTGTGGGTCAGCTCGTACGCCCAGTGGGCGATGTCGCGCACCAGGCTCGCGACCGGCAGGTCGGACGAGGCGCTGCACAGCGCCCGCGAGGGCCTGCGGATCAAGCGGCACTTCCACGACACACTCGGGACACTGCTGGTCCTGGAGACGACGGCGCGCATCCTCATCTCGCTCAGGCAGGCGCCCACGGCGGCCAAGCTGCTGGGCGCGTTGCAGCAGAACTGGCGGACGGCGGGTCTGCCGCAGATGGGCGCGCCGTTCCTGACCGACGATCACGACGCGTGCGTCGAGGACTGCAAGTCGATGATGGGCGACCTGGCCTACAAGAACGCCTTCGAGAACGGCGCCCGGCTCGACCTCGACGAGGCGTCCACGCTCGCGCTCGGCGACCTGGACGCCCCGGCCGAGGACTGACCTCAGGGCCTTGACGGCCCAGGGCCGGCGGGCCCCCAGGGCTCAGACTGCCCAGGGCTCCGGCCCCCGGGCTCAGACCGCCCGGGGCCACTGGCCTCCGGTGTCGGACCGCATGGGCCAGCGCGTGCCGTCCGGCCAGGCGTGCACGTAGCGCGCGCTGCCCAGCGAGAACTCGATGTGCCCCCGTACCCAGTGCTCAAGGCCGCGGACGTAGGTGCGGACCGGCAGCGGGGCCCAGCTCTCCAGCGCCGCCCGCCGGTCGAGGAACGCGGCGATCGCCTGGTTGTGCATCTCGGAGACCTCCAGCAGGGCTTCCTGGAGGGTGAGGTCCTTATGGGTGGCCAGCACGGTGACGAGATTGTGCCGGGCTTTGTCGTTGTCGCGCTCCTTGGCGTAGGAGAGAAGGTCGTTGTCCCAGCCGATGAGGTCGCAGGCCAGGTCCGACAACATGCGTACGTCGGGGTGGTGCCATTCCTCGGCTTCGAGGCGGTAGCCGCCGCCGCCGTCGATGAGGGCGAAGCAGGTGTAGGTGGCTCCGGTGATGCGGCGCATCAGGACGTAGTCCTGCGGCGTGGGGATCAGGTCGACCTCGCGGTTGGCGGCCTCCCAGATCTGGGCGAACAGGTACTCCTTGACCGTGATGCGCCACCGGTCCACCTGGGCGGGCGTGGAGGCGTCCATGATGCGGTGGAGGAGTTCGTTCAGGGCGACTCCGAAGGGGTCCTTCTCGTCGGGCTCCCTGCGGCCGTCCAGGATCTCCAGGAGCGGCGGCAGGGCGCGGGCGAGCGCCGAGGCTCGGTGGCCCATCAGCTCGCCCTCGCAGAACGCGTCGTCGAACGCGAAGAGCCAGTTGTACCAGTCGTTGATCAGCCGGAGGCTGTCTCGTGGGACGTCGGGGTTGGTACGTGCCGCGAGCAGGCCGATCTTGGAGCGCCGGAAGTGTTCGATGGTGTCGGCGCCCTTGAGCATGTTTGAGGCGGCCAGCCATGCGTGGCTCTCCGCGTCGACCTCCGCGGCGTGCACGTTGATCTCGTTCGGGAACGGGCACGGGAGCGGAGGGATGTGGAGTGGTCGCCTACCGAAGGAATGCGCAGAAGTAGCCACTCCTTCAGCATGACGATCGACTGTTCAGAAGGCCACACTCGACAACTTGGAGCCCTTTAATGCCTTTTTCACACTTTGGATCCCTCTAAGTGAACCATTGGATAAACTGGTCATTTTCGACCATTCGGGCTGTGTCCAATGCCGACGGAGTGCCCGCCCGCGGATCCGCCCCCGCCTCCGGCAGCGCTCTGACCACGTCCGACTCCTTCTTGAACACGGCCCCGGCGAGCGGCGTCTGCCCGCGGTCGTTCGCGCGGTCGGGGTCGGCCCCGGACGCGACGAGCATCCGTACGGTCTCGGCGTGGCCGTGATAGGCCGCGAGCATCAGCAAAGTGTCACCTTTGCTGTTGGACAAATTAACCGGAACGCCAGCTTCCACGTAGGCGCGCAGTGCCTCGGTGTCGCCCGCCCTGGCCAGGTCGAACATCCTGGTGGCGAACGCTTCCAGCTCCGGATCCCCGTCCATCTGTCCCATTGCGCCTCGATAGGGTGCCCTGCACGGAATCGATCCGACTCGCCATAGGTTCTGGGGAAGAGTACCTAGGGAAAGGCTGTCCAACCGTGTTCGACCCGAAGGATCTCTACAGGCTCGCAGACGACGCGCCCGAGCTGACCGATCCGGTGTTGCTGTACCACTTCGACGGTTTTGTCGACGCGGGCGGCGCCGGACGCCTCGCGCTGGGCCACCTGCTGGCCGAGCTGGAGCACCGGGTCGTGGCGACGTTCGACGTGGACCGGTTGCTCGACTACCGGTCCCGGCGGCCCATCATGACCTTCGACACCGACCGCTGGGTCGAGTGTGAGACCCCCGAGCTGGCCGTCCATGTCGCCAACGACGCCACGGGCACGCCGTTCCTGTTGATGAGCGGCCCGGAGCCCGACCGGGAGTGGGAGCTGTTCACCCGCGCGGTGGCCGAACTGGTGGAACGGTTGCGGGTGAGCAAGATCGTGACGATGCACGGCATCCCGATGGCGGTGCCGCACACCCGCCCGCTCGGCATCACCATGCACGCCAGCCGCCCCGAGCTGATCAACTCGCAGACCAGCGCCTTCGGCCGGGTCCAGGTGCCGGGGAGCGCGGCGGCGCTGCTGGAGCTGCGGCTCGGCGCGCAGGGGCGCGACGCGGTCGGGTACGCGGTGCACGTGCCGCACTACCTGTCGCAGGCGGAGTACCCCACGGCGGCGGTGACCGCGCTGGAGGCGGTGACGCGGGGCACCGGCCTGGTGTTCCCGATGGAGGGGCTGCACGACGCGGCCCACCGTACGACGGCGGAGATCGAGGAGCAGATCCAGGCGTCCTCGGAGTTGTCGACCGCCATCAGCGGGCTGGAGCAGCAGTACGACGCGTTCGCCGGCGGGTCGGAGCGGGAGAACCTGATGGCCGAGACGACCCCGATGCCCACGGGCGACGAGCTGGCCGCCCAGTTCGAACGTTTCCTCGCCGAACGCGACGACGAATGACTCCCGTCCGGCCGCTCCCGGTCCCGCCGGGGGCGACCGGATAGCCTGGCCGGATGAGCGAGATCCGGGTCGGCCTGATCGGATACGGCACCGCGGGCGCGTACTTCCACGCCCCGCTGATCCACGCCACCCCCGGCCTGCGGCTGGCCGCGGTCGTGACCCGCGATCCGGCACGGCAGGCCGAGGTGGCCGCCAGATACGGCGCCGCCGGCGTGGCGGACGTACGGGAGTTGTGGGGGCGCAGCGACCTCGTGGTGGTCGCCTCGCCCAACCGGACCCACGTGAGCATGGCCGCCGCCGCGATCGCCGAGGGCCTGCCCGTGGTCGTGGACAAGCCGGTGGCCCGTACCGCCGAGGAGGCCCGCGAGCTGGTCCGGCTGGCCGAGGCGGCCGGCGTCATGCTGACCGTGTTCCAGAACCGGCGCTGGGACGGCGACTTCCGCACGGTCCGCCGGCTGATCGCCGAGGGACGGCTGGGCGACGTGCTGCGGTACGAGTCGCGCTTCGAACGCTGGCGGCCGGTGCCGAAGGGCGGCTGGCGGGAGACCGGCGGCGCGGAGGAGATCGGCGGCCTGCTGTACGACCTGGGCAGCCATCTGATCGACCAGGCGCTGCAACTGTTCGGCCCGGCGCACGAGGTCTACTGCGAGAGCGACGTACGGCGGGCGGGCGTGGCCTCCGACGACGACACGTTCGTCGCGCTGAGGCACGCGGGCGGGGTGCGCTCCCATCTGTGGGCCGGCTCGCTGGCGGCACAATCCGGTCCGCGGCTGCGGGTGCTCGGCTCGGCGGGGGCGTTCGTCAAGTACGGCATGGACGTGCAGGAGGAACGCCTGCGCGCCGGCCTGACGCCGGACTCGCCCGGGTTCGGCGAGGACGAGGAGAGCCGCTGGGGGCTGCTCGGCGCCGACGGCGACGCCCGGCCCGTTCCCACGGAGCCGGGCGCGTACCTGGACTTCTACCGGGAGGTGGAACGCGCCCTGCGTGAGGGCGCGCCACCCCCGGTCGAGCCGCGAGGCGCGATCGACACGCTCGCCGTCATCGAGGCCGCCCACCTGTCGGCCACCCAGCGCATGGTCGTCCACCTGGGCTGACCGCGAGGGGCGAGCGAGGGTTCAGTCGCGCAGGCGGGCGTTCAGCGCGGCGGTGTCGGCCTCGGTCCAGCCGTGGCCGTGCAGCCAGCCCATCGGGCCGTCGAAGCGGTCGTCCAGCACCGACAGGAACTGCTCGATGTAGCGGGCCCGGGGCCGGTGGTCGTCCGCCGGGCGGGAGTCGAGGTCGTCCCGGTAGGTGGAGCTCGCGCGCAGGCGCTTGAGTATCAGCTCCAGCCGCTCGCCCGTCGCCACGTAGTCGTCCACGATCGCCGCGCGGGTGGCTCCCGCGACTTCCAGCGCCAGGGCCGACAGCACGCCGGTGCGGTCCTTGCCCGCCGCGCAGTGCACCAGCGCGGCCCCGTCGTCGCGGGCCATGGTGCGCAGGGCCGCCACGACGGCGTCCGGACGGTCGCGCAGGTAGCCGAAGTAGAAGCCGGTCACGCGGAGGTCCTCGTCGATGATCCGTTCCTGCCAGGGCAGCACGCGGTCGCCGTCGATGGAGCCGGCCTCGACGTCGGTGTGCCGGCCGCCCTCCGCGAACAGCGTCAGGTGGTGGTGGGTCACCTCCGGCGCGAGGGTCAGCGGGCCGGGCCCCTCCAGGGAGACCTCGGGGGTCGAGCGCAGGTCCACGACGTGGCGCAGGTTCAGCTCGCTCACCAGGAGCGACACGTCCGCCGGGGTGAGGCCCTGCAGGTTGTCGGCTCGGAAGATCCGGCCGCGGCGGGTGAGCCCGCCGTCGCGGGTGGGAAGTCCGCCCAGGTCACGTACGTTGACGGCGCCTTCCAGATCGATCCATCTTGTCATCTCATTCATCAGCTCGACCCTATATGTCCTCCAATCATGAGCGAATTCCTTGTTCATAACGCAGCATGAACGTATGGATCCACGAGCGCTGCCACCCCGGCTGGTGATCGATCCATCGCTGCCCCCGGAGGTCTCGGTCGAGTTGCGGTCGAGCCCGCACATCCTCCGTATGGCCCGTTCCGGCAAGCGGATGGACCCCAGCTTCAGTCCTGTCCTGCTCTTCGCGCTTCCGGCTCTGCTGTTGATGGTCTGGATCGTGACCGATCGTCCCGAGGTCGCCCTCATCTCCGGCATCGGCATGGGACTGATCGCCCTCATCCGGTGGATGGCGCTGGACAGCTCCCACCGGATCGTCAAACGAAGACTGCGCCTGGCCAACACCCACGCCGACCGTTTCATCCTTCCCGAGGACCTGGACCGTCCCTGCCAGATGTTGTTGCGCCGCGCCCAGGACGCGGCCGAGGCCGTCCTGAACTCCAAGGTCCACAAGGCCGGGCTGATCGACTCGGTGGAGAACCAGGTGTCGCTGCCGGAGGAGATCTGGCAGATCGCCCACCGGCTGCGGCGGTTGTCATCCATGCACGCCGAGCACGGCCGGCTCATCCCCCGCGAGCTGCCGCCGGGCATGGAGGACGCGTTCAAGCCGTACACCAGCGCCCTCGACACCGCCTGGACGTCGCTCTCGCACCGCGTACGCCACCTGGAGAAGTACGCCAAGCAGGTGCTCAAGGCGGACAAGGTGTTCCACGCGCACAGACGCCTGGAGGCGCTGGCCGCCAAGACCCCCGAGTACCAGCAGCTCCTCGCCGACACCGTACGGGACGAGCTGGCGCACGAGCGCATCAGGGAACTGGCCGACCAGGCCGCGCACGTCCGCAAGTTGTTCGAGGAGAGCGTCATGCAGGCCAGGCAGGCGGCCGGCGAACTGCTGAGAACGCCCTTCAGCGACACGTACGGCACCGGCGCGATCGGCCGCCAGGCCACGACCGGCCCGCAGCGGCACCCCTCACGAGACTCCTGACCACCGGGACGATCAGGGCCTGGCCTGGCGCAGGAGCTCAAGGGTGCGGCGCATGCCCGCCTCGTTCCCCAGGCTGCGGTAGATCTCCCTGGCCTGCTCCAGCGGCTCGACCGCCGCGCCGTGGCCGCCCGCGTCGAGGTGCGCCTCGCCGAGGTAGCGCAGGCTCCTGGCCATCCACCAGCGGTCCTCCAGCTCCTGGAACCCGTGTACGGCCCGGCGCAGCTCGTGCTCGGACTCCTCGATCCGCCCGAGCCTGGCCAGCGCCCGCCCGGCCGAGACCGCGTTGCGGGCCACCCCCCACGAGTCGCCGAGCGCCACGAAGATCTCCTCGGCCCGGCGCACGTACCCCAGCTCCCGCGCCCCGCCCGCCGGGTCGCCCACCTCGCCGGCGGCGCGCAGGCAGCGGGCCTCCTCCCACAACTCGCCGCGCTGCCTGAACATCTCGGCCGCCCGGTCGAGGCTGAGCCCGGCCTTGGTGAACAGGGCGGCGGCGGCCCGGTGGTCGCCGGCCCGCCGCTCGCCGCGCGCCTGGGCGGCCAGCACCTCGCCGTACGCGCGCAGCGTCTGGGCCTCGGAGTAGCGGTTGCCCGCCCGTTCGAAGATGTCCAGGGCGTCTTCGAGCAGCTCGCGGGCCTCCTCGGGACGCCGTTCCGCCATGCGCATCTCGGCCAGGTTGCGCTGGGTGCGGGCCATCCACCACAGGTCGTCCTCGCCCTTGAACGCGGTAATCGCCCCGATCAGGTAGTCCTGGGCGCGGTCGAGGTGCCCGTCGCTGAACAACGTCATGCCGATCGTGCGCATGGCCCTGGCCGCCCACCAGGTCTCGCCGAGCTCGCCGAAGATCTCCAGCGCCCGTTCGGCCTCGCGCAGCGCGCGGTCGCGCAGGCCCATGCCGCCCCGTACGGCGGCGCTGTCCAGCAGCGCGATGGCCAGCGCGCGCCGGTCACCGGTACGCCGCGCCGCCTCGCAGCCGATGTCGGCGACCGCCGCCCAGTCGGCCCAGTAGGCCCGCAGCGAGTGGCACAGCGAGCAGAACGCCCTGGTCAGCCCCCATGTCAGCTCCCAGAGCCGGAGCTGCGCGGCCAGGTTGATCATGCCGAGCAGCGTGAGCCGTTCGGCGTTGAGCCAGTCGCCCGCGCCGAGCTGGCCCTCCGCGCTGGCCCGGCGCCCGCCCTTGCTCCAGTCCTGGGGCCAGCGGTTCTGGGCGGCCTCCTCGGCCCGGCGGCGGTAGCCGTGCAGGACACGTTCGACGGCGGACCTGCGGCGTTCCTCCTCGTCCTGTCCGGCCAGCTCGGCGGCGAACACCCGGACGAGGTCGTGCAGGCGGTAGCGCATCGTGCCGGTCTGGTCGGTGCCGGAGCACTCGGCGAGCTGGGCGTCGATCAGGGCTTCGAGCTGGTCGGCGCCGTCGAGGCCGGAGATGTCGAGCAGCTCCCCGGCCACCCACCCGGGCACGTCGGGCGCGGGCAGCGCGCTGAGCAGGCGCAGCAGGCGGCGCTGGATCCCGGTGCAGTCGTCGTAGCTGAGCTGCACGGAGGCCCGTACGCTCTTGTCCACGCCGTTGGCCACCTGGAGCTGGTCGAGGCGGCGGCGTTCGTCGGCCAGCCGCCCGGCCATCTCGCGCAGGGTCCACTGCTCACGGGTGGCCAGGCGTCCGCCGCAGATGTTGATCGCCAGCGGCAGGTGGTCGCACAGCCGGACGATCTTCTTGGCCGACTCCAGGTCGTCGACGACCCGCCCGCCGCCGGCCAGCCGGGCCAGCAGTTCCACGCCGTGCGCCTCGGTGAACACGCCGAGCCGCGTGTCGTGCGTGCCGTCCAGGAACAGCGGGGCGCGCGAGGTGACCAGCACCGCGCAGCCGGGCTCGGCCGGGATCAGCGGTTTGACCTGGGCGGCGTCGTGGGCGTTGTCCAGGCCGATGAGGATCCTGCGGCCCTTGGTCCAGGTGAGCCAGAGCGTGCGCAGCTCGTCGAGGCCGCCGGGGTCGGTGGCCAGGCGCACGCCCAGGCCGCGCAGGAAGCCGATCAGCACCTCGTCGGGGCGTACGGGGGCGTCGACGCCGCCGCGCAGGTCGGCGTAGAGGCGGCCGTCGGGGAACCAGTTCGCGACCTCCTGCCCGAACCTCGTCACCAGCGCCGACTTGCCGACGCCGCCGCGGCCGTACACGGAGACGACCAGGGGCGGTGACAGGGCGGTGGACCTGCGGCGGGCGGCGAAGACCTCGCGCAGGGCGGCGAGGGAGTCGGCGCGCCCGGTGAAGTGCTCGGGCACGGGCGGCCACTGGTCGGGCGGCAGGGCGCCGGGCTCGACCGGCGCGCGGCGCCGGGGCCTGGTCTCGGTGGTGGCCCAGGTGGTCACCCCGACGAGCAGCGCCGCCGCGAGTGTCACCCCGACCTTGGCGGCCGGCGGGATGTCCCATTCCAGCGAGGCGGCCAGCACGCTCGCCGCGGCGGCGGCGAGCCCGGCCGAGACGGGCGCCGCCCAGGCTGCCCGCTTACGTCGTGGCTTGTCCGGTAAGTTCCCCGTCACCGAACACCCCCTTCCCGGGGGTGATTCAAGCGGATGGGGCACGGCCCACGCCAGCCGTACCCCATCTTCGCGCTACAGACCGATCACGTGACAGGTGGCCGTGGCGGTCTTGGTCGGATCGCTCTCCGAGGTGGCGGTGAGCTTGACGCGGGCCAGGCGGTCGCCGCCGGACGCGCGCACGGCGTTGACCGTCACCGGCGCCTGCTTGCCGAAGGCCACGGAGGCCAGGGCGTTGGGCAGCTGGGCGCTCCAGCCCTTGCCCTGCACCTCGGCCGTGAGCCGGTAGACGTCGGAGTTGAGGTAGGCGCTGACGTCCTCGGGGTGCTGCCCCTGGGCGGGCGCCGCCTTGCCGGTGTTGAACAGCGGGAAGGTGCAGGTGGAGATGTTCTTGCCGGTGGGGACTCCGGCCCCGGGCAGCACGCGGACGCCGCGCTTCTGCGGGCCCGCGCCGTCGAGCGAGCGGATGGCGACGGTGTAGGAGAGCTCGCCGTCACGGTTGCGCTTGAGGTCGGTGACGTAGAAGTGCAGGCGGTTGGCCTGGTCCTCGTACTCGTACTCGCTGCCGGAGTCGGTGCCGACGTGGAAGAGGGCGTCGGAGAGCTGGCGGAAGTCACCGACGGTGATCGGCACCTTGGTCCCGTCGGGCATCACGTAGTCGGTCATGCCGATGTCCTGCGGGTTGGCGTCGATCACCCACTCGAACGGCGCCCGGTCCTCGTTCTTGGTCTTGGCCAGGAGCACGCCGGAGTCGGGGGTGAAGGAGTCGGAGCCCATGCGGTCCACGACCTCGACCGTGTAGTTCTGGTAGCCGCCGCGGTCGCACAGCGGGTCGGTCGTGGCGCAGGTGCTCTTGTCGCCGGGGGCGTCGAAGGAGATGTTGACGCCCGACAACTCGTTCTGCCCCGGCTGTACGGCGCGGGCCAGGACCTTGGCCGTCACCAGGCCCGACTCGTCGAGGGCCTCACGCGACAGGCGCAGGACGTTCTGCTCGTCGACCATGCCCAGCTTGAGCTTGTTGCGCAGCATGTGCTGGGCGCCCATGGACGCGCCCGCCGTGGGCGGGATCAGCCAGCGGGAGTGCGGGCCGCCGGGGCCGTTGAAGCTGCCGCGGCTGAGCATCTCCCAGATGCCGGTGTACGCCCGGATCGGCGGCACCCCGTACGGGTTGTTGTAGTTGTCCAGCACGCCGAGGATGTGGCTGAACTCGTGGGCGTAGACGGCCATGCCGGAACTCTCGGCCTGGACGGAGTCGACGCCGATGTTGGCGTTGGGCCAGAAGTTGGAGGCCGCCTGCCAGGAGGACCAGTCGACGTAACGGGTCTTCAGCCAGTTGGGCAGGGCCGGGTCCGGCGGGCCCCACTCGTCGGGCACGTCCTCCTTGGTCGGGAACTTCATCATCCCGAACTCCTGCCAGGTGGACGACTCGTCCTGGCCGGCGCTGAGGTAGAAGATGAAGTCGTACTGCTTGGCGACGTCCTCGCCGACGGCGTTGATCCAGGCGTTGTGGCCGTCGGTGCGCAGGTTCTTGTTGCACGTGTCGCCCGCCGGGCAGCCGGAGGTGCCGTTGAAGCCGGGCTCCAGGGCGTACTCGTGGTCCTTGCCCGGCATCGTGTACGGGCCGAACCCGGTCAGCTCGACGCCGTACCGGCCGCCGGAGTCCTCCATCCAGTACTCGTGGATGGTGTGGCCCTTGTTGAGGGTGTTCGGCGTGTTGAGGAAGTCCTGGTAGAACTTGGCCACCTGGTCACGCGGGACGTCGTGGGCCTCGGCGCTCGGGTTCGCGTAGATCGTCGAGCCCTTGGGCTGGGTGACGACGAACGCCTGGTTGGGGTAGTCGAGCAGCACCAGCGCGCCCTTGAACGTGCGCTTGGAGCCCTTGACGGCCGGGTCGTTCCACTTCGTGCCGGGCGGCTTCTTGTAGTCCGCCCACGTCATGTGGTCCGGGTTCTCCCAGTTCTGCGGGTCGAGGGGCGTGAGGCCACCGGGAGGACGGGCGCGCAGCGCCTGCGCGTCGGCCGATTCGTCCTGCTGCCAGGGCTGGGTCTGCGGCCAGTGGTTCTGCCGCCACGGGTACTCAGGATCAACAGTGGGGGGTGCTGCGGAAGCAGGGGTCGCCATCAGGCTCACCGGGATCAGCACGATGGCCGCCAGCAAACCCTTCAGCAGCTTCTTCGGGGCGTTCACGGATCGACGTTATAGACGATATTGACGGAGATCACCGATCAGCTGTAGGGAAGACGTGTAGCAAGGCTTCCGACATTTGTCGAAATATCCAGCTTGACCTAGGTGGGCCTGTGGCGGATCTCCAGCGGATCGTGGACGACCTCGCCGCCCGTCTCGGGCGCCCCCTGCTCCTGGAGGACCGCGTCCAGCGCGTGATCGCCTACAGCGAGCAGAACGGCGCCATGGACGACATCCGCCGCGACTCCATCCTGCGCCGGCACACCACCGCCGAGGTGCGCGAGTGGCTGCGCGCGGCGGGCGTGCACGAGGCGCAGGCGCCCCTGCGCACGGCCGGGGCACCGCACCTGGGCCTGCTGCCGCGCGTGTGCGTCCCGTTGCGGCACACCGACGGCCTGCTCGGCTTCCTGTGGTTCATCGACTCCGGTCCGGCCATGTCCGACGTGCAGGTGGCCGAGGCCGCCGCGGCCGTCCCGGGGCTGGCGCTCGCGCTGTTCCACGAGAGCCTGGCGACCGGGCTGGCCTCGCACCGGGAGCTGGAGGCGGTCACCGGGCTGCTGCGCGGCGAGCGGGACGCGGCCAGGCGGCTCATCGAGGCCGGCGCGTTCCCGCAGGCGCAGCCGGTCACCGTGCTGGTGGCCCGGCCGCGTTCGACCGAGCCCGACGACGCGCTGCGCCTGGCGCTCGAACAGGGGCTGCTGGCCCTGCGGCGGCGGCTGAGCGGGCATCATCCGCTGCACCTGGTGCGCTACGACCACGCCGTGCTGCTCACCGCCGGGCCGCCGGTCCCGCCCGACGAGCTGCACGCGGCCATGCCGGTGCCGGTGGTCGTGGGCATCGGGCGTACGCGGTGCGAGCTGGCGCAGGCCGCGGACTCGTACGCGGAGGCCAGGCACGCGGCCGAGGTGACCGCGCGGGTGCCGGGGCTCGGGCGGTCGGCGGAATGGGCGCGGCTCGGTGTCTACCGGATGCTCACCCAGCTCTCGGACCAGGAGGTGCATCCCGGGCTCGACGGGCTGCTGGCCGACGAGCAGTACCTGCCGCTGCTGGAGACGCTGGAGACGTACCTGGACCTGGCGGGCAGCGCGGTGGCGACGTCCCGGGCGCTGCGGCTGCACCGTACCTCGCTGTACTACCGGCTGCAGCGGGTGGAGGAGCTGGCGCGTACGGACCTGAAGGACGGCGGCGAGCGGCTGGCGCTGCACCTCAGCCTGAAACTGGCCCGGCTGTCCGGCCGCTACCAACCCCGGGACGCCCGCGGCGGCGACTGATTGCCTTCCCCGCCATCGCTCGCGTTTAATGCCAAAAGGGAAAATCCGACGGGAGCGCCGATGGCGGGTGCGAAGCGTGCTGTGCCGGTTCTGGGCAGGCGCGCGCCCGCGCCCGTCGTGGCCCACTCCGCTCCCCTGGTGCTGCCGGTCTGCGCCGCGCCCGTCCGCGACGGGACGGTGGTGATCAGGGGCGAGCGGGTGCTCCAGGTGGGCTCGCGGGACGAGCTGCTGTCCTGCTTCCCCGTCACGCGGGAGATCCGCTGGCCGGGCCTGATCGTGGCCGGGCTGGTGGACGCCTGCTCCGCGCCCGCGCCGCCCGGCCCCGGGGTGACGACGCGGACCACCGTGCTGACCGGCCCCGCCGACCTCACGAGCCTGCCCGGCGTCTCGTACGTCGAGGTGTCCAGCGCCTCCGAGCAGGAGTGGGAGGACCACGACCGGGACGCGCTGATCACCGCCCTGCGCGAGGTGGACCGGCCGTGCCCGGTCGGGATCGCGGCCCGCACCCGCGACCCGCAGGTGCTGGAGGACGTGGCCGTGCTGGCCAGGACGTTCGGCCTGCGGCTGCTGGCCGGGCTGGACCGGCACTCGCCCATGGCCCTCGACGAGGCGGGCGTGCTCGGCCCGCACTGCCACGTGGCCTGCGCCCGGCCGCTCGACCCCGGCGAACGCAAGCTGCTGCGGCTGCGCCGGAGCGTGGTCGCCCTCTGCCCGCCGGGGCAGACGCGGGCCGCCGACGTGCTGGCCCTGCTGGAGGAGGGCAACCGCCTGGCCCTGGGCACCCGCGATCCGGCGGGCGGCGGGCCGGGCGACCTGCTCGGGCTCGCGGCCGTCGTCCGGGAGCGGGCACGGGAGCTCGGGCTGCGCGTACGGGGCCTGGACCGCCGGCTGGTCGAGGCCGCGACACTGGGCGGAGCGCGAGCCCTGGGCCTGGACGCCGGGCCGGGCCGGATCGGCTCGCTCGGGCCGGGCAGCCGGGCCGACTTCGCCGTCTTCGACACCCGGGGACGCTACCCGTACTCGGCCCTGATGGGCCGCCCGCCCTGCCTCGGCACGGTGACCGGCGGCACGCTCACCTGAACTGGGCGTCCACGGCGCTCAGCAGGTCGCTGAGCTGGTCCCGCTGGTCCTGCGACAACACCGCGAACAGGCTCTCGCCAGCCTCCCTGCGCGCCTCCCGCGCCCGTTCGGCCATGGCCCGGCCCGCGTCGGTGAGCACGACGAGCGTCGAGCGCCGGTTGGCCGGATCGACCTCCCTGCGCACCAGCCCGGACTCCTCCAGCGCGTCCACGACGGGCGTCAGCGAGCGCGGCACGATCCGCAGCTCGTCGGCCAGCTGCACCATGCGCAGCGGCCGGTCGGCGGCGCCGAGGGCGCGCAGTGCCCGCGCCTGACCCGGATTGAGCCCGAGCGGCACCAGCCGGTGGACGTATCCGTGGCGCAGACGCCTGCTGACCAGGTGCAAGAGCTCGGCGAGCTCCTTCTCTCCCATGCCGGCAAGTTTAGCCGGAACAATTATGAGTTAACCTCTGTTTGAGTGGACATCCGAAAGGAGGCCCCATATTGGCCGACGAACCACGCGCGCCGCTGCGGCGCATCATCGGACTCTTCACCCCCTACCGCGGCCGGCTGGCCCTGGTGGGCTCGTTCATCCTCCTGTCGTCCCTGGTCGGGCTGGCCTCGCCGTTCCTGCTGCGCGAGGTGCTGGACGTGGCGATCCCGTCCCGCGACGCGCTGCTGCTCACGCTGCTGGCGCTGGGCATGATCGCGGTCGCGGTCACCACGAGCGTCTTCGACGTGCTGCAGACGCTCATCTCCACCACCGTGGGCCAGCGGGTGATGCACGACCTGCGCATCTCGGTCTACTCCCACCTCCAGCGCATGTCGCTGGCCTTCTTCACCCGTACGAAGACGGGCGAGGTGCAGTCGCGCATCGCCAACGACATCGGCGGCATGCAGTCGGTGGTCACCTCCACCGCCACCTCGATCATCTCCAACCTCACCACCGTGATCGCCACGATCGTGGCCATGCTCGCCCTCGACTGGCGGCTGACCGTGATCTCGCTGCTGCTGCTGCCGGTGTTCGTGTGGATCAGCCGGAAGGTCGGCGCCGAGCGCAAGCGCATCACCGCCGACCGCCAGCGCAAGCTCGCCGTGATCTCCTCGATGGTCCAGGAGTCGTTGTCGATCAGCGGCGTGCTGCTGGGCCGGACCATGGGCCGCTCCCCCGAGCTGACCGAACGGTTCGGCCGGGCCTCCGACGAGCTGGCCGAGCTGGGCGTACGGACGAGCATGGCCGGGCGGTGGCGGCAGTCGTCGATCCAGATCATCATGGCCGCGATGCCCGCGCTGGTCTACTGGGCCGTCGGGTACACCGGCATCATCTCCGTCGGCACCCTCGTGGCCTTCACCACGCTCCAGGCGGGCCTGTTCCGGCCGACGGTGTCGCTGCTGCGGCTCGGCGTCGAGGTGCAGAGCTCGCTGGCGCTGTTCGGCCGCATCTTCGAGTACCTGGACCTGTCGGTGGACATCCACCCCGGCGCCCGCACCCTGGAACGGGTACGCGGCGAGGTGCGCTTCGAGGGCGTCGACTTCGCCTACGAGGACGAACGCACCCTCGACGCCGTCGACGTCACCGTCCCCGCGGGCACGACGCTGGCCATCGTGGGCGAGACCGGCTCGGGCAAGACCACCCTCAGCTACCTCCTCCCCCGCCTGTACGACGTGACCGGCGGCCGGGTGACCATCGACGGCGTGGACGTACGCGACCTGACGTTCGAGACGCTGAGCGAGGTGGTCGGGGTGGTCTCGCAGGAGACGTACCTGTTCCACGCCACGATCGCGGACAACCTGCGTTTCGCCCGTCCGTCGGCCACCGACGAGGAGCTGGAGGCGGCGGCGCGGGCCGCGCGCATCCACGACCACATCGCCTCGCTGCCCGACGGCTACGACACGATGGTGGGCGAGCGCGGCTACCGGTTCTCCGGCGGCGAGAAGCAGCGCCTGGCCATCGCCCGTACGCTGCTGCGCAACCCGCCGGTGCTGATCCTCGACGAGGCCACCAGCGCCCTGGACACCCAGACCGAGCGAGCCGTGCAGGAGGCCCTGGACACGCTGGCGCGGGGGCGTACCACGATCACGATCGCCCACCGGCTGTCGACCGTCCGCGACGCCGACCAGATCGTCGTGCTCGACCGCGGGAAGGTCGTCGAGCGCGGCACGCACGACGAGCTCATGACCCTCGGCGGCCACTACGCCGCCCTGGTCGACCGGGACCGCCCCCTGGAACTGGTCTGAACTCCCCGTTCACCCCGTTCAAGGCCAGGACCCGTTCTGCCGCCCCGCCCCCTTCCGCCCCCGGCTGGAGAACGCCTGACCCCGGGACGGGCTTAGTCTCTTCACGTGCACAACACCAGATACGCGCCCAACGGCATGGTGTGCAGCGTCGACCACCTGGCCTCGGCCGCCGGGGTGGCCGCGCTGGACCGCGGCGGTTCCGCCGCCGACGCGGCGATCGCGGCCAACGCCGTGCTCGCCGTGGTCGCGCCCCACATGTGCGGGCTCGGCGGCGACCTGTTCGCGCTCGTCCACGACGGCTCGGTGACCGCCCTGAACGCCTCCGGCCGGGCCGGGTCCGGCGCCGACCCCGCCAGGCTGCGCGCCGAGGGCCGCACCCGCATGCCGCACCTGCACGACATCAGGTCCGTGCCGGTGCCCGGCTGCGTCGACGGGTGGCTCGCCCTGCACGCCCGGCACGGCCGCCTGCCCATGACCGAGTTGCTGCGGCCGGCGATCGGGCTGGCCCGCGACGGCTTCCCCGCCTCCCCGCTGATGGTCGCGGGCGCGCGTACGGCGGCCGGACGGCCGGGCGGCGGCGACTTCGCCGGGGTCCGCGCGGCCGGCGACCGGGTGACCCGCCCCGGGGTGGCCCGCGCGCTGCAGGCCGTGGCCGACGGCGGCCGGGACGGCTTCTATCTCGGCGAGTTCGGGCAGGGCCTGATCGAGCTGGGCGACGGCGAGTACACCGCCGCCGACCTGGCCGCCCCCACGGCCGACTGGGTCGAGCCGCTGCGCGTGCGCGCCTTCGGCCACGACGTCTGGTCGATGCCGCCCAACTCTCAGGGCTACCTGCTGCTGATGTCCCTGGCCATCCTCGACGGGCTCGGCCTGCCCGGCTCGCCCCGCCATCCGGCCTGGGCCCACCTGCTGGCCGAGGCCGCGCGGGCCGCCGGGCACGACCGGCCCGCCCTGCTGCACGAGGACGCCAAGGACCTGCTCGACCCCGGCGAGATCGCCCGCCGCCGGGCCCTGGTCCAGCCCGCCGGACGGCTGCGTGTGCCCGTCCCTGCCTCGGACGGCGACACGACGTACCTGTGCGCGGTGGACGGCGACGGCATGGGCGTGTCGCTGATCCAGTCGAACGCGTCCGGGTTCGGCGGCATGCTCTTCGAGCCGCGTACCGGGATCAACCTCCACAACCGCGGCATCGGCTTCTCGCTGCGCCCCGGCCACCCGGCCGAGTACGGCCCCGGCCGCCGCCCGCCGCACACCCTGGCCCCCGCCCTGATCACCCGCCCCGGCGGCGCGCTCAGGACGGTCGTGGGCACGATGGGCGGCGACGCGCAACCGCAGATCCTGGCCCAGATCATCACCCGCCTGCTGCACCACGGCGAGGAGCCCGGCCAGGCGCTCGCCGCGCCGCGCTGGCGGCTGGCCGGCGGCGGCACCGGGTTCGACACCTGGGACGCCCCCGACGACGTCGTGCTCGACCTGGAAGAGGGCACGACCTGGGCCGACGGCCTGGCCGCGCTCGGCCACCCGGTGCGGACGCTGCCGTACGGGGGCTCCTTCGGCCACGCCCATCTCGTCGACGTCCGCCCGGACGGGATGCTGGCGGGCGCCGCGGACCCGCGTTCCCTCGTCGGAGCCGCGCTCGGCCGTTAGCTCATGGACAAGGATGAGCTACAAGTCCCCCTAAAGCAGGCCAAGTGCGAGGATTTCGGTCCGTACGGTGGGTAGAGGGCGCAGTATGAGCGAACTACCTCCGGACCGATTCGGCATGGCCGACGAGCAGGACATCGAGGTCAGGGAGTGGACCGACGACCTCGGCCTGCACCACGAGGTCAAAGAGGACGACCCTCAGCACGAGGCCACGCTCGACGAACGGCTGCGCCAGGAGCTGCCCGACCGCCTGCGCCGCGGCCCACGCGCGGAGCACCGGCTGACCGAGCCCGACGAGGGCGCCCACCCCGACACCGAGGACGAGGCCATCGGCGTCGACTGGGACGCCGACCGGGAGGACCTGTCGGCCGAGGAGCGCGCGCTGCGCATCGACCCCGACGAGGACCTCAGCTGACCCGTACGGGCCCGGAAAAGCCTGCGGGAAGCCTCAGGTGAGGCTCCGCAGGGCGGGCAGCAGCGCGTGCAGGTCGTCGACGATCACGTCGGCGGCCTTCGCCTGCGGACGTTCGGCGTGCAGGAAGCCCCAGGGGCCGCGGCGCAGCAACGCCGTGCGCATTCCCGCCCTGGCCGCCGGGAGCACGTCGTTGTCGAGCCGGTCGCCGACGTAGAGGATCTCGGCGGGCTCGCGGCCCGCCACCGAGGCCACCTTGGCGAAGAACTCCGGGGCGGGCTTGGACAACCCCCAGCCCTCGGAGGTGTGCACCGAGTCCACCGGCAGGTCCATCGCCACCAGGGCGTCGAAGGCGCGGCGGGGCTGGTTGCCGGCGATGATCACCTGGTAGCCGGCCGCGCGCAGGGCCGCCAGCGCCTCCCGGACGTCGGGATAGAGGTCGCCGTCGTCGAAGTGGTTGCGCAGCCCGGTGGGGTCGTCGCGCTCCCAGGCCGCGGCCTCGGCCTCCACGTCGAGGCCGGGGCGGACGAGCTCGAACGCCTCCCGGTGGGAGCGGTCCAGCGCCGCCATGCCGCCCAGCGCGCCCATGAGCACGAACCTGCTCACGCCCAGCCGTTCGGCCCAGCGCGACCAGATGCGGGTCTCGTCGATGAGCGTCTCGCCGACGTCGAGCACCACAGCCCTGACCATCACTCCCCCTGTTCGTACGTGCGCCGCCCCGAGCTCAGGGCCGCAGCTTCTCCATCGTCTTGGTGATGCGCTTCTCCGACACGGGCGTGGGGGTGCCGAGGGTCTGGGCGAAGAAGCTGACCCGCAGCTCCTCGATCATCCAGCGGACCTCCCTCACGTCGGGGTCGCCCCGGCGGGCCGGGTGCAGGTGTTCCAGCAGGTCCTGGTAGTCGTCCTCGATCTTGTGCACGCGGTCCATCCATTCCTCGTCCCGCCAGGGCTCCTCCGGGAGCTTGATGAGACGGCGCTCGATGGCCCGCAGGTAGCGCAGCACGTCGGGCAGGCGGCGGGTGCCGGTGGCGGTGACGAACCCCTTGTGGACGAGCTTGCCGAGCTGCTCGCGTACGTCCTCGGTCGAGGCGCCGGCGCGCAGGCCGTCGAGGCGGGTGCCCACGGCGTGCCAGACGCTCAGGATCTGCTCGACCTTGGCCAGCACGTCGGCCGCCGTGTCGTGCAGCTCGGCCCGGACGTGCTGGTAGAGCCGGTCGAAGCCGACCGGGTCCCAGGCCGGGCCGCCGAGGTCGAGCATCAGCTTGTCGACGGCCGCGTTGACCACGTCGTCGAACAGCGCCACGGCCCCGCCGTGGGGGCTGCGGGACAGGGCCAGCTTGGCCTGGTTGGACAGGCCGCCGAGCAGGGACCTGGCCGGGTTGGTGACGTTGAGCAGGAGCAGGCGGCGGGTGCCGGGCCAGTGGGCGCGGCGCTGCTCGGCCGCCGTCTCGAAGATCTTGACCGAGACCGAGTCGCCCGCGTCGACGAGCGCCGGGTAGCCCTTCATCCGGCCCTGCTCGAAGACCTTGGGCAGGGTGCCGAAGCTCCAGGTGCGCTGGCCGGTGCGCTCCAGGTCGTCGCCGGCCTCCGACAGGGTTTTGCGCAGGCGCGGCGCGAGGCGGCGCTTGAGCGCGTCGAGGTCTTTGTCCTCGGCGACCGTGCGCTTGCGTTCGTCGATCACCCGGTAGGTGATGCGCAGGTGGTCGGGCACCTGGTCGAGCTGCCACGCCTCGTGCGGCACGCGGACGCCGGTCAGCCGCAGCAGCTCGCGTTCCACGGCCTCCAGCAGCGGCTCACCGCCCTGCCTGACGCCGTCCAGCACCTGCTTGGCGTAGTTGGGGGCGGGCACGAAGTTGCGGCGCAGGTGTTTGGGCAGCGACCTGATCAACGCGGTGATCAGGTCTTCGCGCAGGCCCGGGATCTGCCAGTCGAAACCGTCGGAGTTGACCTGGTTGAGCACCTGCAACGGCACATGGACGGTCACACCGTCGGCGTCGGCGCCCGGCTCGAACTGGTAGGTCAGCCGCATCCGCTGGCCGAGCTGCTTCCAGGTGTCGGGGTAGTCGCGGGCGCTGACGTCGGCGCCCTCGTTGACCAGCATCTCCGGCGAGAACGTGAGCAGCTCGGGCTGCTCCTGCCCGGCCTGCTTCCACCAGGAGTCGAAATGCCTGGCCGAGACGACGTCGGCGGGGACACGCTGGTCGTAGAAGTCGTACAGGGCCTCGTCGTCGACCATGATGTCGCGGCGGCGGGCCCGGTTCTCCAGCTCCTCGACCTCTTCGAGCAGCCGCCGGTTGTCCTTGAGGAAGCGGTGGTGGGTGTCCCAGTCGCCCTCGACCAGGGCGTGCCGGATGAACAGCTCGCGCGACAGGTCGGGGTCGATGCGCCCGTAGTTGACCTTGCGGCCGACCACGAGCGGGACGCCGTAGAGGGTGACCTTCTCCAGGGCGATCACCGCGCCCTGGTTCTTCTCCCAGTGGGGCTCGGAGTAGGTGCGTTTGACCAGGTGTTGCGCCAGCGGCTCGACCCAGTCGGGCTCGATCTTGGCGTTGACCCGGGCCCACAGGCGCGAGGTCTCGACCAGCTCGGCCGACATCAGCCACTGCGGCTGCTTCCTGGCCAGGGCCGAGCCCGGGAAGACGGCGAAGCGGGCGTTGCGCGCGCCGATGTACTCCTGGATGGGCCGCCGCCCGTCGGCGGCGCGCTGCTTGTCCATGACGTCCTTGACGCCGATGTGCGACAGCAGCCCGGCCAGCAGCGACACGTGCACCTGGTAGGGGTCGGCCACCCCGCTGCCGGGCTGGGCGCCGAGGGCCTGGCGGACCTGGCTGTAGATGTCCTGCCACTCGCGGACCCGCAGGTAGTTGAGGAACTCGGCCTTGCACAACCGCCGGAACGCGCTGGAGGACAACTCCTTCTGCTTCTCGCGCAGGTAGTTCCACAGGTTGAGGTAGGTCAGGAAGTCGGAATCGGGGTCGGCGAAGCGCCGGTGCTTCTCGTCGGCCTGCTGCTGCTTGTCCGACGGGCGCTCGCGCGGGTCCTGGATGGACAGCGCGGCGGCGATCACCATGACCTCGCGCAGGCAGCCGTTCTTGTCGGCCTCCAGCACCATGCGGCCGAGCCGCGGGTCGACCGGCAGGGTCGCCAGCTTGCGGCCGACGCCGGTGAGCTTGCCCTGGGCGTCGAACGCGCCCAGCTCGTGGAGCAGGTTGACGCCGTCCTTGACCTGGCGGCGGTCGGGCGGCTCGACGAACGGGAACGCCTCGATGTCGCCCAGCCCGATCGAGGTCATCTGCAGGATGACCGAGGCCAGGTTGGTACGCAGGATCTCCGGGTCGGTGAACTCCGGCCGGGCGAGGAAGTCCTCCTCCTCGTAGAGCCGGATGCAGATGCCGTCGGAGGTACGGCCCGAACGGCCCTTGCGCTGGTTGGCGCTGGCCTGCGAGACGGGCTCGATGGGCAGGCGCTGCACCTTGGTGCGGTGGCTGTAGCGGGAGATGCGGGCGTAACCCGGGTCGACGACGTACTTGATGCCGGGGACGGTCAGCGAGGTCTCGGCCACGTTGGTGGCCAGGACGACGCGGCGGCCGGTGTGGCGCTGGAAGACGCGGTGCTGCTCGGCGGCGCTCAGCCGGGCGTAGAGCGGCAGGATCTCGGTGTTGCGGAAGTCGGCCTTGACCAGCGCGTCGGCGGCGTCGCGGATCTCCCGCTCGCCGGACAGGAAGACCAGGATGTCGCCGGGGCCCTCGGTGACCAGCTCGCGGCAGGCGTCGACGATGCCCTGCGTCTGGTCGTCGTCCTCCTCCAGCGGGCGGTAGCGGACCTCGACCGGGTAGGTGCGCCCGGACACCTCGATGATCGGCGCGTCGTCGAAGTGGCGGGAGAAACGTTCGGGGTCGATGGTGGCGCTGGTGATGACGACCTTGAGGTCGGGGCGCTGCGGGAGGAGCTGTTTCAGGTAGCCGAGGATGAAGTCGATGTTGAGGCTGCGTTCGTGGGCCTCGTCGATGATCAGGGTGTCGTACTGGTCGAGCAGGCGGTCGTTCTGCAGCTCGGCCAGCAGGATGCCGTCGGTCATCAGCTTGACCAGGGTGCGCTCGCCGGCCTGGTCGGTGAAGCGGACCTTGTAGCCGACCACCTCGCCGAGGTCGGTGCCGAGCTCCTCGGCGATGCGCTCGGCGACGGTACGGGCGGCGATGCGGCGGGGCTGGGTGTGGCCGATGAGCCCGCGTACGCCGCGCCCGAGTTCGAGGCAGATCTTGGGGATCTGGGTGGTCTTGCCGGACCCGGTCTCGCCCGCGATGATCACGACCTGGTGGTCGCGGATGGCGGCCAGGATGTCGTCCCTGCGCTGCGAGACCGGAAGGTTCTCCGGATATCGCACCTCAGGTACGGCCTCGCGCCGCCGCACCAGCCGCTGCTCGGCCCGTTCCACGTCGGCGAGGATCTCGGTGACGATCTTGTCCCGGGCCTCGCGGGAGCGGACCCGGCGCATGCCGTCGAGCCTGCGCCGCAGCCGCCGCTGGTCGCGCGGCATGAGCTCGGGCAGGCGGGACTGGAGGTCGGCGAGCGGAGAGGACAACGAAGGTGTTCCCATACTGCTTTCAGGATATTTGAGCCCCGTGGCCCCGGAGCCAACGGCCCATGGTGCCCCACGTGGGCCGCCTCCCGCATCCCAATATCGCGGCGCCGCCCCCGCCGCCGCGGCCCCTACTTCGCCGACCGGGTGGCGGCGTGGCGGGCGGCGCCGATGATGCCGGCCTCGTTCTGCAGGGCGGCGGGCACCACGGGCGTGTCGATGGTGACGTGCGGCAGGAACTTGTCGGCCTTCTTGCTGACGCCCCCGCCGATGACGATCAGGGCCGGCGAGAACAACATCTCCACGTGCTTGAGGTAGGTCTCCACCCGTTCGGCCCACTTCTCCCAGCTCAGGTCGTGCTCCTCGCGGGCCCGCGCGGACGCGCGGTCCTCGGCGTCCTTGCCGTGCAGCTCCAGGTGGCCGAGCTCAGTGTTGCACACGAGTGTGCCGTCGGTGAACAGCGCGCTGCCGATGCCCGTGCCGAAGGTCAGGATCAGCACGGTCCCGCCCCGGTCGCGGCCGTGGCCGAAGGTCATCTCGGCGATGCCCGCGGCGTCGGCGTCGTTCAGCACCGTCGCCCCGCCGAACAACTCGGCGGCGTCGACGCCGATCCACGAATGGTGGACGTTGGCCGCCGTCCGCACGACGCCGTCCACGACCACGCCGGGGAAGGTGATGCCGACCGGGCCGTCCCACTCGAAGTGCTTGACGATCCGGCCCACCACCTCGGCCACCCCTTCGGGCTTGGCCGGCTGGGGCGTGGCGATGCGCAGCCGCTCCTGGACGAGCTCCCCGGCCTCGGTGTCCACCGGGGCGCCCTTGATCCCCGAACCGCCGATGTCGATGCCCAACACGTTCATGCCTCTCCTTCTCCCCCTCCCCGGACGGGAAAACTCGCCCGCCGAGATTTCCGGCCCGGCTGAACCCGTTCCGCGCCCTTCGCGTATCTCGCGTCACAAGCGCTAACTAGGAGGCAAGGATGCGGCTCCGCATCATCACACTCTGCGCTGTCGCGGTCGTTCTGGGCGCGACTCTCACCACCCCCGCGCACGCGACCACCAGGACCCGTTTCGACGTCATCAACCTTGTGTCGGACGTCAAGGGCAAGGCCCCCGTGACCGACCCCAAGGTCGTCAACCCGTGGGGCCTGGCCATGGGCAAGACACTGTGGGTCTCCAACACGGGCACCGGCACCGCCACCGTCTACTCCGGCACGGGCAAGAAGGAGAAGACCGAGGTGTGGATCCCGGGCGGCT
Organism: Nonomuraea spiralis; assembly: GCF_014648435.1. Classification (GTDB taxonomy): domain Bacteria; phylum Actinomycetota; class Actinomycetes; order Streptosporangiales; family Streptosporangiaceae; genus Nonomuraea; species Nonomuraea spiralis. The sequence goes on along the minus strand of NZ_BMRC01000002.1, from coordinate 72,765 downwards.
CCCCGACCGGCCAGGTGTTCAACCCGGGTGACGGCTTCACCGTGAAGGGCAAACCGGCCACGTTCATCTTCTGCAGCCCGAGCGGCGCGATCACCGGCTGGAACGCCGAGGCGGACCCGTCCAACGCGGTCATCGCCGCGTTCACCCGCGGCGCCGACTACAAGGGCCTGGAGCTCGTACGCACCGGCGACGGCGACTTCCTGCTGGCCGCCGACTTCGCGCACGGGCGCGTCCACGCCTTCGACGAGAACTTCCGGCGCATCCGCCTGGCCGGCTGGCAGTTCCAGGACTCGCAGGTGCCCCGCGGCTACAACGCCTACAACGTGGCCGTCGTCAACGGCAGCGTGTGGGTGTCGTACGCGCTGCGCGACCGTACCACCGGCAAGCCCGTCTTCGGCGCCGGCAAGGGCTTCGTGAGCCGGTTCAACGCCGACGGCCGCCTGACCGGCCGCGTCTCCAGAGTCGGGCTCAACGCCCCCTGGGCCATGACCGCCGCCCCGCGCGGCTGGGGCCAGTACGCCGGCGCCCTGCTGGTCGGCAACTTCGGCGACGGCACCGTGCACGCGTACAAGGGCAACCGCCACCTGGGCGCGATCACCGCCTCCAACGGCCGGCCGGTCGTGCTCCCCGGACTGTGGGACCTCGAACCCGGCACCGCGGCCACCGGCGGCGTGAACACGCTGTGGTTCTCGGCCGGCATCGACGGCGCCAAGCACGGCCTGATCGGGATGATCGCCCCCACCGGCACCCGGCCGACCTCCTCGGCCGCCCCCGCGAGCACGCCCGCTCCCACGCGCGGCACTCCGAAGTCGCAGTCGCCCTACGGCGGCAGTGGCGGCTACTGACCGGGGGCTTCTCGGACGTTCCCGGCGCGGCCGGCGCGGGCCGCGCCGGGAACCGCCGGTTTTCCCGGCGAAAACTTCAGCAAGATATGGACACGGAATGCGACGGAGCAGATACTCATCGTGTCAGTACCCTCATCCCTGCTGCCACGCCTCCCCCTTCAGCACCGCATACGCCGGCGTGCGCCGTGCTGCCCGGAAACCCGTGTCTGTCAGGGAACAGGACAAGGAGAGACCATGCGTTCCAAGAAGTCTCTGTTCCTTTCCGTCGCCGCCCTAGCCACCGCGGCCAGCGTGACGGCCACCGTCGTCGCCCTCCAGGGCGCCAGCCCGGTCTCGGCGGCCAGCCGCCAGGCGGCCCTGCCGCCCGGTTACCAGCTCGTCACCCTGCCCAACGCCAACGTCCCCAACTTCCAACGCCGCACGCTCTACTGCCCGGGGTCCAAGCACGTCCTCGGGGGCGGCGGCGAGGCCCGCGGCAACGGCGCGATCCTGGTCGGGTCGTTCCCCACCGACGACGCGCGCGGCTGGATCGTCCTCGGCCGCCAGATCGGCTACAACGACGTCGGCATCAGTGTCTTCGCGATCTGCGCCGACTGACCTTTCATCGGCCCCGCCCCTCGGACGGGCGGGGCCGGTGCCCTTCGAGAGCTAACCGAGGACGGCCGCCAGGTCGGCGACGGTGCGGTAGTGAACGCCCGTCATGCCGAGTTCCCTGGCGGCTTCCACGTTCGGCAGCCGGTCGTCGACGAACAGGCAGCGCGCGGGCTCGGCCCCGGCCCGTTCGGCGGCGATCTCGTAGATGCGCGGGTCGGGCTTGGCCACCCCCACCCTGGCGCTGCTGACCAGGTCGTCGGCGAAATAGGTGAGCCCCAGCCGGTCGAGGTGCTCCTCCACGGTGTCCATGGCGTTGGTCACGATGATCACCGGCACGTACTGCTGGGCCTTGGCCAGCAGTGCCCTGACCTCCTCGTCCACCCAGAACGGCACCGCCCCGAACTCGGCCACCGCCTGTCGGGCCCGCTCGTCGCCGCCGAGGGCGACCGCGACGGCCTCCAGCCATTCCCGTTCGGTCATCCGGCCCAGCGTGGCGGGCATGATCAGCTCGGGGGCGAAGGCCGTGGCCATGAGCGGCAGGCCGTACCGGGCCTCGATCTCGGCCTGGAGGGTGTGGTCGAAAAGGCGCAGCACGCCATCGAGATCGGTGAGAACCGCGTCAAAGGGGAGCACAGCCACCATTCTGCCGCGAAGCACCGCATCCGCTGCTCCGAGAACGTTTCGCGTGCCACCAAAGCCCCCGGGCGACCGGCGGCACTACCATCTCCGAGACGGGATTCGGCATCGGAATGGTAGGGCATGGACGATCACCAGCTGCCACCTGAGTTGTGCCAGCTGTTCGCCGACGGCGGCGGGGGGCGCGGCCTGCCGCCGGGCCTGCCCGCGGGCGACGTGGTCTGGCCCGATCCCGCCTACACCCGGCAGATCGTGCCGGCGCGGCCGGCGTTCTGGATGAGCGACGAGCCCGCCGCGGGCGAGGACTGGTCGCTCATGCGGACCTGGCACCGGCACAGCGGCCTGTGGCCGGTCCTGCTCGACGAGTCCGCCCAGCCGTGGGCGATCGGGCAGATCGTGCCGGACGACCCGATGCTGATCGGCCACTTCACCGCCGAGGGATTCATGACCGAGGTGTGGCAGGAGTGGGTGTCGCAGATGCCGCGCGACGCGCTGGCCGAGTTAGAGCCGTTCGGCGGGCTCTGTCCCGGCCTCGCGCCGCCGGGCGTGCCGCGTGCCGAGCCCGGCGACGTGGCCGACTGGCTGGCCCGCGAGCTGGCGCCCAAGGGCATGCCGCTCGGGCTGGTCGCGGCCGGCAGGGGGGCCGACGCGCTCGCGGTCATGGGCTGGCAGGGCGCGTTGCACCACAACGAGTGGATGGTGCCGATGGCGGCCGTCGTACGGAGCTGGGAGGACCGGTTCGGGGCGCGGGTGGTGAGCGTCGGGTTCAACACGCTCGACCTGAGCGTGGCCGCGCCGCCCGCCGACATCGAGCACGCCCTGCACGTCGCCGCCGAGCACTGGACGTTCTGCCCGGACAACGTCGTGCAGGGACCGGGCGACCTCCAGGGGTACGCCGAACAGATCCTCGGCGCGTACGCGTGGTCGTTCTGGTGGGACTGAATCCCCGGTTTCTACGCTACTTTTGACCGGCGACAGGGAGGCGCGATCACAGAATGACACGGGGAGATCTCACTCCGGAGCTCCTGCATTCCTCGTCCTGGACGGACTGGCTGGTGCAGTCGGCGGGCATCCCCGTGCACGACGTGCCGCTGGTGTCGGTGGGGGGCGGGCTCGGCTCGTTCACGCTGGTCGACGTGCTGCGCATCCGGGGCGTGCCGATCCCCGCCCTGCGCGTGCTCTCCACCAGCGACACCCCGTGGCAGACGTGGGAGTACCTGACGCGCGTCTCGCAGTTGCCCGCGCACGAGCGCATCCGCTCCGACGCCGGGGCCCGCCCCGACAACATCTGGGGTTTCCCCTCCTACGCCGTCCAGGAGGCGTGGCAGGACGGCTCGTTCGGGCCGATCCTCCAGGTGCTCGCCGAGCCGCTGTTCACCGACTTCTACAGCCCGCGCGCCGGGCTGGTCACGCAGACCGTACGACGCGAGGCCGACCGCATCGGCTACTGGCACATGCTGGCCAAGGGCCAGGTGCGCATGGTCAGGAAGCGGCTGGGCGGCGGGTACTTCACCGTGCTCACCCCGCCGCCGGGCAGCTCGCCGACCAAGCGGGTGGTGCTGCGCTCGCAGTACGTCCACCTGGCCGTCGGCTACCCGGGGCTGAAGTTCCTCGACGACCTCCAGGAGTTCCGGCAGGCGCAGGGCGAGCGGTACCGGGTGGTCAACGCGTACGAGCCGCACGAGCACGTCTACGACCAGTTGCGCAAGCGGCCCGGCGTGGTGGTCGTCCGCGGCGCCGGGATCGTGGCCTCGCGGGTGCTCCAGCGCCTGATGGACGACCGGGAGCGCTACGGCCTGCACACCCAGATCGTGCACCTGTTCCGCACGTACGTGGCCGGCCCGCACGGCCCCGGCGTGTTCATGCGGCGCAAGGGCGGCGACGGCTGGGCCTACCAGGCGTTCACGATGCCCAAGTCGGCCTTCGGCGGCCAGCTCAAGGCCCAGTTCAGAAGAGCCTCGCCCGAGCAGCGGGCCAGGATCTCCGCGACGGTCGCCGGCACCACCACGCCGAAGCTGGCCCGCTGGCAGGAGCAGATGCGCAGGGGCCGGCAGGGCAACTGGTACCACCCGACGCAGGCCGTGGTCGACCGCATCGAACGGGCCCCAGACGGCCGCCTGGTCACCCACACGCGCAGCGTCGACGCCGCCCCCATGCAGTACGCGTCCGACTTCATCATCGACTGCACCGGCCTGGAGGCCGACATGCCGGAGCACCGGGTCCTCGACGACCTGCTCAAGCACGGCGGCGCCCAGCCCAACAAGGCCGGCCGGCTGCGGGTCGGCCCGAACTTCGAGGTGCTCGGCGCCGAGAGCGAGGGCGGCGTCCTGTACGCCTCCGGCGCCGCCACGGCCGGCAACCACTTCCTGGCCGTGGACAGCTTCCTCGGCATGCAGACCGCGGCGCTCGACATCGCCGCCGACCTGACCAGGCGCGGGTTCTGCAAGGGGCTCGGGCCGATGCGGTCCACCGCCCAGTGGCTGAGGTGGGCGGCCAACAGGAGGCCCGCTTGATCCCCACGCTGGCCGGGCGGTTGCAGACCCGGCTGTTCACGCTGGCCACCGTGGGGGCGGTGCTGACCGCGCTGATCACCCTGGTGTTGCCGATGTCCTTCAAGGACGCCTATCTCGTGCTGCTGGCCGTCGCCGTCGTGGGCGCCGGCTGGGAGTTGCTGTACCACCTGCTGATGCAGTTCCGCTGGGACAAGGACTGGCCGACGCTGTTCGGGCTGGTCACGGCCGTGCCCGAGGGGCTGTTGATGTGGGTGCTGCTGGACCGCGGGCTCGTTCCAGGGGTTGGGGGCCCGGTCCGGGCGTGGGCGTTCGCGGTGATGTTCGCGTTCGTCTGGCTCGGCCAATGGTTGTTCGTGAACGGGCCGATGCGGGTGTTGTTCGTCGACTGGCGGCTGCGCGGCGGCCGCCTGCTCTGATCACGGATCTGATCACGGAGGGGCAATGGGGGGCGTCGAGCTGGCTCGACCTCTGTACTTCTGGCTCGGGTTCCTGGCCACGGTGGCCGGGGTCGTGCTGCATCTGCCGATGTACCTGCACGGGGCCGACATGCACTACCGCCTGGCGGGCATGCCGATGGACCTGCCGATGGCGATCGGCATGGCGCTGATCGTGGCCGGGCTGGCCGTCACCGCGTACGGGCTGATCCCGCCCGGCGCGCTGACCGCCAGACCGGCGGCCGAGGTGCGGGTGCGCGCATTGGACGACGCACGGATGCGACCGGCCCACATCGGGCTCATCGTGGTCATGTCGGTCGCGGTGATCATCGATGCGATGAAGCCGATCACGCTCGGCTTCGTCGCCCCCGGCATGGCCAAGGAGTACGGGCTGAAGTCCGCGCTCAACCCGGCCGGCGAGCTGCCCGTGGCGCTGCTGCCGCTGGCGGGGCTCACCGGGACGGTGCTCGGCTCGCTGTTGTGGGGCTGGATGGGCGACAAGATCGGGCGCAAGCCGTCGATCCTGTTCGCCGGGGTGTTGTTCATCGGCACCGCGATCTGCGGCGTCATGCCGGACTTCGAATGGAACCTGGCCATGTGCGTGGCCATGGGGCTGGGCGCGGGCGGCATGTTGCCGATCACGTTCTCGCTGCTGGCCGAGACGATCCCGGCGCGGCACAAGGGCTGGGTGATGGTGCTCATCGGCGGCAACCTGGCCGTCGCGTACCTGGCGGCGAGCTGGTTGTCGGCGTCGCTGGCGCCGACGTTCTCCTGGCGGGTGTTGTGGCTGGTCGGGCTGCCGACCGGGGTGTTCCTCATCCTGCTCAACCGTTTCATCCCCGAGTCGCCGCGCTTCCTGCTCGCGCACGGCCGCGACGCCGAGGCCCGCGCGGTCCTGGCCAGGTACGGCGCCGCCGTCACCCCCCAGGACGCCGCCGAGGACGCGGCGCGGGACGTCGAGCGGGTGGAGGACGAGCACGCGGGCGGCTACTCGCGGCTGTTCCGCCGCCCGTTCACCGGGCTCACGGTCGCCGTCGTGGTCCTGGGGCTGAGCATCGGCCTGGTCACATACGGCTTCCAGCTCTGGATCCCGTCGAACCTGCAGAAGCTGGGCCTGGACCAGCAGACGGCCGACCGGGCGCTGCGCGACTCGACGTTGCTGGGCCTGCCGCTGATCTTCATCTCGGCCGCCATGTACGGCCTGTGGAGCGCGAAGAAGACGATCGTCACGCTGTCCGCGCTGGTCGGGGCGGCGCTGGCGGTGCTGGCCTTCTCCGGGGAGACGCTGGCTCAGGACCGTACCTGGTTGTACCTGCTGCTGGCCGGGCCGATCGTGGGGACGGCGACGATCGCGGCGGTGCTGGCCGCGTACAGCTCGGAGATCTATCCGACCCGGGTGCGCTCGCGCGGCTCGGGGTTGTCGGCGGGGATGGGCAAGGCCGGCGGCGTGGCGGTGACCGCCGTGCTCGTGGGCGGCGCCGCGGCGCCGTCGATCGGCACGACCGCGCTGCTCGGGGCGATCCCGCTCATCCTGGCCGTGGTGGCGGTGCTGGCCTTCGGGGTCGAGCCGTCGAAGGGCGCGGCCGACGATCCGGCCACGCCCGCCCCGGCCACCACCGGGGCCTGACGCTCACGGACCGCGCGCCGGGGCCTTGACGGGGGCCCCGGCGTTCACGGGATGCGCGCCACGGCGCCGTACGTGCCCGACGAGCTCGGCCGGTCGGCGCAGGCGGCGTCGGGGTCGCCGGGCCGCCACTCGGGGACCCACACCAGCCCCGGATCGACCAGCACCAGACCGTCGAGCAGCGCCGCCACCTCTTCCCTGCCGCGGATCGCGTGTCCGGGCAGCGTCATGGCCAGCAGGTCGCGGATCGCGGGCAGCAGCTCGCCGGGCACGCCGTCGAACGTGGTCTGCAGGAGCGTCAGGTAACTGTCGTCCGGCGCCACCTGGCGGAGCCGCTTGATCACGTAGTGGGCGTACTCGTCGTCGTTCAGGCTGTGGGTGGACAGGAGCAGCACGGCCATGGGGCGGTCCCAGTCGAGGAAGCCGCGCAGCACCCGGTCGTCGAGTACCGCGTCGATCTCGCGTAGATCGCCCTCGACCACGCGGACCAGATCGGTGGTCGGCTCGATGGTGGCCCGCGCGCCGGCCAGCACCATCGGGTCGTTCTCCACATAGACCACCCGGGCGGGCGCGCCGCCGAGGCCGTCCATGGCCACGTCGTGCAATTGGCCGCCCGCGGGCAGACCGCTGGGCACACCACTTCCCACAATGACGAACTGGTCCACGCCTTCGGCCGCCAGATGACGCACCACGCGGACCAAGAACTGAAGGACCGCCCGTGCCGCGGTGGTCGTCACGGAGGCGGCCAGGTCATATCGGCGTACCGCGTCACGGTCCGCCGAGAAATTGTTCTTCCCGCCCGCGGCCGCGTCGAGCACACGGGTGATACTCGCTCGGGTCATCTCCAGCTTCGCCAAGTTTCGGATGGCACGCTGACGCATTGAGTGTTGCCCCTTTCCCCTCGCCCACATTCTCGGGAAAAGCTGATCCTTTCGGACCCCACTCGATGACCCAGACCATATGATCCTCGTTGCGCGCCGGAAGACAACAGGAAAAGCATGAATTCTCTGGAAATATGCGTTACCGGAATGGCGCACTGATCATTTACCGGCCGCTCGACCGGTGGCTGACTAGGCAGGAAAGATCATTTTCCGATCGAGCGCGAGAGGCGTTCGCGGTGGAACTCCAGCACCTCGTACGTCTCCTCGCGCGTGGTGGTCGTCACCGACAACTTCGTGAACGCCTGGTGGTAGGTCTCGACCTCGGCGGCGTCGGTGATCAGCTCGTCGGACTCGATGCCGTGGGCGCAGGCCACGTCGGGCTCGAACGCCTCGGCGAAGCGCCACAACGTGAACGGGCCGGTGCGCGGCACGTAAGCGGGGTCGTCGAGGGGCACGACGTGCAGTGAGACGTTGGGCCGCTTGGCGTGGTCGATCAGCAGGTCGAGCTGGCGGAGCTGGACGTGCGGGCCGACGATCGAGCGCAGCAGCACGGCCTCGTCGATCACCGCCCACAACACCGTGCCACTGGCCGCCGCCAGCGCCTCCTGGCGGGCCATGACCAGCGCCAGGGCCTCCTCCACCGACGACTGGCCGAGCGTGGCCGGGCCGGTCACGGTGAGCGCGGCCCGCGCGTAGTCCTCGGTCTGCAACATCGGCGGCACGAACTGGGTGTGGTACGTGCGGATCACCGTGGCCCGCTGCTCCAGCGCGTACGCGGCGGACAGCCAGACGGGCACCGACTGGGCGTCGTACCAGGCGGTCTCGCGCTCGCCCCTGGCCAGCGAGAGGACGTACTCGCGGATGGGCGGGGCGGCGACGCCGTAGAGGCCGAGCAGGCGCTCGACCGTGATCGGCGCGGGCGCGATGCGGCCCTCCTCGATGGCGGGGATCGCGGCGGCGCCCTTGCCGAGCGCGACCTCGACCTGCTCGACCGAGAGCTGCGCGCCGGCGCGCAGGCCGTAAAGCCGCTTGCCGAGCGCCCGGCGCTGCGAGCCGTTGAGCGGCGTGGCGGCGTCGGGGATCTCGGGGGCCGGCTCGGGCTCGCCGGACAGGTCCTCGGCCCGGCGCGCGAGCTCGACCACGCCCCGCAGGACGGACAGCGAGCCCTCGGACAGCCCGGAGGCGGACAGGCCGATCGAGGCCGCCCGCAGTTGCAGGTCCTCGACCGCGCCGGACTCGTAGTGCTCGTCGCCGACCAGCCAGCCCACGCTCACCTGAAGGCAGGAGGCCAGCGCCCGGAGCACCTGAAGGGTCGGGTTGGTCTGCTTGCCCGTGCGCAACTGGCTGACGTAGGCGCGCGTGATGGGGATGCCCGCCTCGGTGAGGGCGGAGGCGACCTGGGCACCCGTGAAGCCGCGCTTGGTCAGCGCGAGATCGAGCCGTTCGGCGAAGTTCGCCACGGCGCACCTCCTACCGCCCGTGAACTTTTCCAGCCTAAGGTACGAGACCCCCACTGTCCCCTGCCACGCCGGCAAGCTCTGCCCGGCGGGTAGGTATCAACTTATTCGCAAAGTGTGAGTTGACATAGCCCCTCTTTCCAGCACAGTATCGGAGCGCGTGGTAACTGAGGCTTAACAGCCCGGACGATTCGCAAGAGTCTCCGGCGAGGAGGTGGCCGGACGTGACCATCGGTTCCCCCGACAGCTCCCGCTTCCTGGAGGATCCGGTCTCCCGGGGTCAGGAGCAGGTCGTCCGGCGCATCTGCGCGCGTGTCGCCGGGCCGCTGACGGGCCGTGACATCAATGTCGCCGGGCTGCCGCTCGGCGGGGTCGAGATCTGGCTGGACAACCCGCGCCACCGCTGGCGCCTCTACCACGGCATGGCCCGCGAGCTGCGGCTGGCGGGCTGGCACACCGAGCCCGGTCCAGACCGGCTGCTGCTGCTCGGCTGGAGCCCGGTCTGCCTGAGCCACCGCGCCAGGATGCTGGGCGCGGCCCTGTCCGGACGGCTGGCCGACTTCGACCGTACGTCGTTCGCGGCCGTCATGATCGCCACCCGGCTGCGGCACGAAGGGCTGCCCGCCGCCAGGCTGCCCGCCGAGGTGGTGTCCCGCTGCCGCGACACGCTGCGCTGGCCCGCCCGGCTGGCCGATCTCGACGGCCTCGAACGCCGGTCCACGCTGGAGCCGATCCGGCTCAGGCTGGCCCAGGTGGCCGGGCTGGAGTCGAAGGTGAGCCGGCGCTGCGCCGAACACCTCGCGCTGGCCTCCAGGGTCGCGCGCACGGTGGCCGGCGGCGTGCCGCCCGCCCGTTCCCGCGCTTCCGGGCCCCGCGCGGGGCTGACGGAGCGCATGGTCTGCGTGAGCGTGCCCAACCGGGCGTCCGCCGCGCCGGCCGCGCTCGACCCGGGGGCGGCGCGATGACGCCGATCCCCCTCCCCCGGCGCCGGGCCTCGCCGCCCGCCGGCCCGCCCGCACCTCGTGCGGCTCCGGTGGCGGCCCTCATACGGCCGGCTCCGGCACCACCCCATCCCTCCGGCACCGTGCGTCACGTGCTCGACAAAGTCGGCGCGGTGCTGCCGGCCAGCGCGGTAGCGGCTGGCGTGCTGGCCAACTCAAGGGGTGGTGCCTGGGGCCGGCTTTCCTCGCGGTCGCCCGCCTGCGCTCAGGCGGCGGCCACCGCGATCGCGGCGTCCGGCGTGCCCGCCGCCGCGATCGATGCCACCGGCGCGGGGGCGCCGCCGGGCGGGACGATCGGCGTGACGGGCGCCACTGCTCTGATCGACCGCCCCCCGCTGGGGCAGGCGCCCGCGCGCGCCCCCGTGCCGGTGGCAACGACGTCCGCGGGCCGGTTCCGGCCCGCGTCAAGCAGATCCGCGACCGACAGGAGTGATCATGCTCACCGACGAGGTGTCCAGGCGGCAGCCGCACGAGGTGCACGCGCGGGGCGCGCGTCCCTCGCCCCCGGAGCCCAGGAGCGAGGGCCGGGACGATCCGGCGCCCGTCCAGGCCCCGGCGCGCACCGTCCACCGGCTGCGCCGGATCCGGCAGGTGTCCGTCCAGGCCATCGGCGAGATCGATCAGGCGCTGGCCTGAACGCCATGCCGAAAGTCCTCGATCCCGGGGGTGTGGAATGAGCCGCGGCCGGGTGGGCGTGATCGTCGCCCCCGCCAACCCCTCGGCGGAGCCCGAGCTGACCCGCCTGCTCGGCTCGCGCGCCGACATGCACGTCACCCGCTTCCCCGTGCACCGGAACGTGTCGCTCGCCGAACGGCTGGAGAGCTACAACCACGCCCTGCCCGGCATGGTCTGCGCGTTCGACGGCCTGCCGCTCGACGCCCTGGTCATGGCGTGCAGCGAGTCGCGCTACCTGCTGGGCCCCGACGACGACGCCGACCAGTGCGCGCGGTTGTCGGCCTCGACCGGCGTGCCGTTCGCCTCCTCCACGCAGGCGACCAGGGAGGCGGTCGAGCACGTCGGCGTGAGCGACATCGTGCTGGTCTCGCCGTACCAGCCGTGGCTGACGGAGCTGGCCGAGCGGTTCTGGAAGACGGCGGGGCTCAACGTCACGCAGGTCGTACAGGTGCGGGCGGCCAAGGGCGGCTACTCCTCGTACGCGGTCACCCCGGCCGAGCTGATCACCCAGGTCGAGCGGGCCGAGGTGCCGGGCGACGCGGTGTTGCTGTTCACCGGCACCGGCATGGCCACGCTGCCCGTGCTCGGGCCGCTCAGCGCCGGCAACGACCGCACGCTGCTCACCTCCAACCTCTGCACCGCCTGGTGGGCCCTGTCGCACGCCATCGGCGAGCCCGTCACCCTCACCCGCCTGCCCTACCGCCGCCACCTGGCGGAGCAGGGGAGGCGCCCCGCATGAACGGCGTCATCGTGGTCGGAGCCGGCCCGGCGGGGCTGACCGCGGCGCTCTCGCTGGCCAGGGCGGGGATTTCGGTCACCGTGCTGGAGCGGGAGAGCGAGCTCGCCGTGCAGGCGCGGGCCTGCACCTTCCATCCGGCCACGCTCGACCTGCTCGACGAACTGGGCGTGGCCTCGCAACTCGTCGCCAAGGGTCGCGTGGTCGACCGGGTGCAGTGGCGCGACCGGTCGGGGATCGTGCTGGCCGAGATGGACATGAACCGGCTCAACGGCCTGACCAAACACCCGTTCAGGATCCACGCCGACCAGGCCGCGCTCACGCCGCTGCTGCTCGCGGCGCTGTCGGCCTACCCCGACGTCGACGTACGCTTCGGCACCCGCGTCGACGGGGTCTCCGAGGGCGGCACCGGCATCCGGGTCCGTGTCGGCCACACGTGGGCGCGGGCCCGGTACATGATCGCCGCCGACGGCGGCCACAGCACCGTACGCGGCTCGCTCGGGTTGCCCTTCCCCAGGTCGGCCTACCCGATGCAGGCGCTACGGGTGTTCACCGACTCGCCGCTCGACCGGCTGCTGCCGAGCCTGGCGCCGCTCACGTACGTCCGCGACGTGCAGCAGTCGTGCACGCTGCTCGCGCTGCCCGACCACTGGCGGATCATCTTCAAGATCCCCTGTGACGCCACCGAGCCGCTGTCGTCGCCGAACGTCTCGATGCTGGTCCGCCGCGCCCTGCCGGGGGCCAGCGGGCCCATCCACGTGACCGGCGCCGACCGGTTCGGGTTGTCCAGGGGCGTACTGACCTCCTACCGGTGCGGACGGGTGTTGTTCGTCGGCGACGCGGCGCACCTGACCTCCACGGTCGGCGGCCTCAACATGAACGCCGGCATCCACGACGCCGTCGAGGTCGGCCAGGTGATCGCGGCCGTGCTCGGCGGTTTCGCGCCGCCGACCGCGCTGGAGGCGTGGGCGTGGCGGCGGCGGGCCGTGCTGCTGCAACGGGTGATCCCGCGCGGCGAGACGCGGCCGGCCGGCGTGCGCGAGCGCGACAGCGCCCGGCTCGCCGCGGCGATGGCCGGGCTGCGCGCCATCGCCGGCGACCCCGAGGCCACCCGCGCCTACCTGGCGCAGGCCTCGCTGCTCGACACCGTACCCGGCTCCGCAGGCGGAGCCCGGCCCCGCTGAGACCCTTGAGGAGGTGTGACACCGGATGTGGCGAACGCTCTCGGACGAAGCTCGCCAGGCCATACGCGAGATGTGCGACACGCATGGCTCCCGCCTCTACGACTACTGCCGCACCGAGCTGGCCGCGGGCGACGCCGAGCAGGCCGTCGCCGGCACGCTGGTGTCCGCCCACCTCTACGCGGACCGGCTGCCCGACCCGGCCCTGCACACGCCCTGGCTCTACGCCCTGGCGCGGGCCCACCGGGCGTTCGTGGCCAAACCGGCCAGCATCGGCTCGTGGTCGCGTCCCGGGCGGATGTCGGAGCTGCTGCCCGAGGCCCTGCTCTCCCTCGACCGCCCGCTGCGCGAGCTGCTCGACCTGTCCCTGCGCCACGGCCTGTCCGACACCGAGCTGGCCACGGTCTTCAGCCTGAGCCCGGACGAGATCCGGTCCGTCGTGGCGCGGGCCTCCGACGGGCTGGAGGGGTGGTTCGCCGCGATCATCGCCGCGCGCGGCCGTACCGGATGTCCTGATCTGACCACTCGGGTGGCGGCCTGGGTCACCTCGCCGGGCCGCCGGGCCCGCGCCCGGATCAGCCGCCACATCCAGGGCTGCGCCGCCTGCCGGGCCGCGCCCAGGACGATGTCGGCCGCCGCGCTGCTGCGCCGGCTGCCGATCGCGGCACTGCCCGGCACACTGCCCAACCGGCTCGCCTCGGCCCAGCCGCTGCCCGGAGAGAGACCTCTCTGGCGGGCGGACGGCTTCCCCGTGCTGGCACGCACCCTGGTGGAGCCCCTCGCGGCCCCGCCGGGCGTGGAGGCAACGCCGATGCCCCCGGTCGCCGACCCCACGACGGCGACACCGGGAAAGCCCTGGTCGGCGGCGGGCGCGGCTGCCGCCGACCAGGAGCATCCCGGGCGTACGGCGCGCGGGCGGCACCCGTTCACGGCGACGAGCCGTACCCGGGCCTTCCGCGGCGGGGTGCAGGGCGACAAGCTCGTCTACGGCGACCGCGCCGAGAGCGGCCTCAGCGGCACCGTGGTCAACGGTTCGGTCAACGGCACGGCCGGCGACGGCGACGCACCCCCCGGCGCCATGATCATCCGGTACGGCGGCCTCGGCTGGAACGGCGAGTCCGGCGACCTCGACCGGCTGCCCGGCGAGGCGCAACCCTGGCAGGAGTTCTGGCGGGAGCAGCCCGAGGAGCCCGAGACCGAGACCGAGGCCCCGATCCGTACGGTGGCCAGGCTGGGCCTGCTCCTCGGCGTGGGGCTGCTGGTGGTGGGCCTGGTGTGGGCCGTGCTCAACGCCCGCGACCATCCCGCGACGGTCACCAAGGCGGTCACCAAGGCGGCCGCGCAGTCGAGTGTCCCGGCCGAGAGCCCGACGCGGTGGGCGGCCCCCGTGGGCGCGGCCGCCGGCTCCGACCTGACGTCCCTGGACAGGAAGGCCGACCTGCCGAAACCGGCGCCGCCCACGGCCCGCCTGTCGCCGCGGTCGGCCTCGCTGGGCTCCGGGCGCTCCGGGGCCTTCTCCCTGTCGTGCACGGGCACCTGCCGGGTCGTCTCGGCCGTCGGCTCGCGCGGCATCGTCGTCGACGGCACGACGTTCCGCGTCACGGACCCGCGCTCGCGCCCCGCCTGCCCGGGCGCGCCGGACGTGCGCCGCGGCCGGATCACGATCGTGTGGTCGGGCCGGGCCACCGGCGACGGCCTGCGCACCGGCGGCACGGTGACCGCCGGCGGCACGCTCACCCTCAAGGTGGGCTGGACCATCGCCAGGGACAAGGGTGTGCGGCGGCTCGACTCCGGCGGCGTCCACTGGAGCAACTGCGGGTGAGGCCCCGGACCGGCCGGGGCCTCACGCCCTGTCAGAAGAACTGGAACCCGGGCTCGGGCTCCGGCAGGTCGAGCTGTTGCGGTCCCCTGAACCGCGACAGGTCCTTCGGCACGTCGGCCAGCGGCGTCCCGAGCACGAGCGGCACGGCGACGCTGCTCCTGGCCAGGTCGACGGTCACGTTCGCGCCGGTGCCCTCCTCACTGGTGTAGGTGGTGTCGGTCCCGGCCAGCACCAGGCCGATCCGGTGGCCCTTCCTGAAGGTGTAGTCCTGCGGCAGCGTCAGCCACTTGACGGTCCCGTACGTGCCGGCGGGCAGCGGCGTGGCCTGGCTGAGCGAGTCGCGATTCTGGACGTCGATCCAGCCGCGGGCGACGATCTCCAGCGGGCGGGTGGCCACGTTCGTGGTGACCTTCTTGTAGCAGGCGTCGTCGGCCGCGGTGCTCTCGCCGTGGCAGTCCTCCTCGGTGAGCGTGGTGATGCCCTGGCCGCGCCGCCAGTCGACGCGGGTGTCCTCGCCGAAGTCGACGAGCAGGGCGGTCAGGTTGGCGGTCGGTTTGTCGAGTTTGACCCGCAGGTCGGCCGTCGGGGCGCCGGACAGGCGCAGGTCGAGCGGGAGCGCGCCGGTGGTGAAGGCCGCGCGGCCCGGCTGCGCCGTGCCGACGTCGGCCACCATCTCGGTCTCGCTCAGCGCGAGGTCGGTGAAGGTGGCGGTGCTGTTCCTGGGGGCCTTGAGCAGGCCGAGCGAGCCGTCGGGCGCGGGCCGCAGCACGGCCTTGAGCGCGTACGGGGCCGGCCAGTCGCGCTGGGTGATCCACTGTGTCGGGCCGAGCTGCACGTCGGCGCGGGGCTCGTTCGTGATCCCGTTGCGCACGCCGTGCAGCCAGTAGTCGAACCAGCGGTGCAGGGTGTCCACCCACAGGTCCCTGCGGCCCTCGAAGTCGAACGGGTCCACGTGCTGGTACTGGCCGACCCAGATCTTGCGCGGCACGTCGCGCTGCGCCAGGGCCTGCCACCAGGCGGAGAAGTTGTCCGGCCGGACGTTGAGGTCGTTGACCGTGTGCACGACGAAGACGCTGGCCTTGACCTTGGAGGCGTCGCCGAGCAGGCCCTTGATGTAGTCGCGCTCGTTCCAGAAGGCGTTGTAGTTGCCGGTGTCGTCGCCGTCCTCGGCGTCCATGCGGTCGCGAACCGCCTGGCACTTGGCCTCGGGGTCGGTGTCGACGTAGTTGGTCAGCCAGGAGGCGTAGTCGTAGTTGTAGACGACGCCGTTCGAGCGCTGGTACTTGTACCAGGAGCTGATGGCCGAGATGGGCACGATCGTCTTCAGGCCCTCGACGCCGGTGGCGGCCACGGCGTTGGCCAGGGTGCCGTCGTACGACTTGCCGATCATGGCGGCCTTGCCGGTGGTCCAGTCGGCCACGGCCGGGGTGCCGTCGGCCCTGAACGCCTTGGCGCGGCCGTTCAGCCAGTCGATGACCGCCTTGCCGCCCAGCACGTCGGCCTTGCCGCCCATGTCGGGGCAGCCGTCGGACCTGGTGGTGCCGAGCATGTCCACGTTGAGGACGGCGTAGCCGCGCGGGACGAAGTAGTTGTCGTAGAACAGCGGGAACTTCGTGACATTTCCGGAGGCGTCGTATTGCTTGCGCTCGCCCTCGTTGCCGCGCCCGGAGTTGTCGTAGTACGGACTCTCGTCGATGATCACGGGCACCTTGAGACCGGGACCGGACTCCTTGGGACGGATGATGTCCACCCTGACCTTGTCGAGCGCGCCGTCGAGGTCGCTGTCCACGGTGGACTCGACGTACACGTGCTCGCGGACGGCGTCGGCGTAGGAGAAGACCGGCTGCGTACGGCCGTTCTCGACAGTTATCTTGGGACCGGCAGCGGCCTGTGCCGGGGTCGCGATCGCCAAGGTGAGGGCGACGGCGAAGAGGGCCGGGCGTAATTGTGGCACGCGTGACCTCCGTGACGGGTGTCGTAATTTCCTCCGCAATCTCTCATTCGCCCCCGGAGCTGACAAGATCCCACTATGGACGTACAGGACCGGGTCCGTGGCTGTCTGCTCGGCGGCGCGATCGGTGACGCGCTGGGGGCGCCGATCGAGTTCCAGTCGCTGCGGGAGATCCGTAAGCATCACGGCCAAGAAGGCATTTCCGGATATGTCGCCACCTGGCGGGGAACGACCGGGCTCGTCACTGATGACACGCAGATGACCCTGTTCACGATCGAGGGCCTGACCCGCCGTACGGATGCGGACGGGGTGGCGGTCACTGACGTGCGGGAGGCGTACCTGCGGTGGCTCGACACCCAGGAGCACAAGGCGCCCCCGCCGGCCGACCGCCCGTACCGGACGGGGGCGCTGCGCGAGGAGGGCTGGCTGTACTCCCGCCGTGCCCCGGGCAACGCCTGCCTGTCCGGGTTGCACCACCCCTTCCCGGGCCCGTCGCCGCTCGGCACGCCCGGCCCGGTGAACCCCGGCTCCAAGGGCTGCGGGACGGTCATGCGCTCGGCGCCGTTCGGCCTGACCGCCCCGTACGACCCCCGGGCCGCGTTCGAGTTGTCGGCGGCCTGCGCCCAGATCACCCACGGACACCCGACCGGCTACCTGGCCGCGGGCGCGTTCGCCGCGATCGTCGCCCGCCTGATGACCGGCGAACCGCTGGAGACGGCCGTCCACCACGCCCTGGACCTGCTGGCCGGCCATCCGCGGCACGAGGAGACGTCCGACGCCCTGCGCGCGGCGCTGGCGCTGGCCGCCGGCGGCGAGCCCACCCCCGAGCGGATCGAGTCGCTGGGCGGCGCGTGGGTGGCCGAGGAGGCGCTGGCCATCGGCGTCTACTGCGCCCTGGCCGAGCCGTCGCCCGAGCGGGCGCTGCTGCTGTCGGTCAACCACTCGGGCGACAGCGACTCGACCGGCTCGGTCTGCGGCAACCTGGTCGGCGCGCTGCGCGGCGCCGACGCGCTGCCGGCCGCCTTCCTGAGGCCGCTGGAGGGACGCGACACGATCGAGCGCCTGGCCGCCGCGCTCCTCTAGGCTGGAGGCCCTCCACCCGGACGGAAGAGATCGCATGCGAAACGTCGCGCGGACCTCGCTCGTTGACTCCGCCATCGAGGAGCTCCGCAAGGAGATCACCAGTGGCGCGTGGCCGGTCGGGACGAAGATCCCGTCCGAGAGCCGGCTCGCCGAGAGCCTCGGCATGAGCCGGCTGTCGGTGCGCGAGGCCGTGCGCGTGCTGGCCCATGCCGGGCTGCTGCAGACCAGGCAGGGCGACGGCACGTACGTGACGGCGACCGACGAGTCGCAGGTGGCCCTGCGCCGGCGGCTCGACCGGGCGGCCGCGATGGACATCATCGACGTACGCCGTGGGCTCGACCTGGTGGCCGCCCGGCTGGCGGCGGTCAGGCGCACCGGCGAGGACGTGGCCGCGATGCGCGAGGCGCTGGCCCGGCGCGAGGCGGCCGCGCGGGCGGGCGACCTCGACGGGTTCGCCGACGCCGACGTGGACTTCCACCTGCTGGTGGCCGACGCGGCGCACAACGCGCTGCTGGCCGACCTCTACCGGAGCATCCGCGACGCGCTGCGCGACAGCGTCAGGGACAAGGAGCACGCGGCCCTGGCGCCGGACCGTTCGCACGAGGACCTGCTGGAGGCGATCGAGGCGGGCGAGGCGGCCAGAGCGGTCGAGGTCTCGGTCGCCCTCCTCGACGACCAGGAACGCGAGCTCTGACCCGCCCCCGCCCCGAACGGCGGCGGACGGGGTGGTCAGCCGCCGATGACGAGCGTCTCCCCAGGGCCGTCCTGCGCGGGCGGGCCGGGGTCGGCGGCCTTCCGGCGCCGTGACGCCCCCCACGGGCGGGGCAGCCGCATCGCCGCGAGCACCACCAGGGCCCCGCCGGCCGCCGCCAGCACCAGCGTGTACCCGGGAACCAACCCACCCGGCGCCCCCACTGCCGAACCCCCTCCAACCGCGCTGTCTCCGACAATCTGAACCGGGGTGGACTTGCCCGGAGAGAAGCCCGGCGGGCGGACGGCGCCCCAGGGGTCCTTGCCGTCGCCGCCGAGCGTGGCCACCATCTCCGGCGGCACCGGGTTGACCAGCAGCCGCCCGGGGACCGTGAGCGTGCCCAGCTCGTACGGCGCGAACCACCCCTGGACGCCCTCCACCTTCCACACCCCGTCGGGCACGACCAGCGACGTGGCGTAGTGTCCGGCCTCCGGCAGGGCCGTGCCGTCGAAGGTCAGGACCTTGCCGTCACCGCGGGTGAGGCGCAGGCCGACCGGGTCGAGCTTCCCCACGAAGGGATGTGTGCCGTGTTGCAGCACCCAGAACCCCACCGTGTACGCCTTCCCGCCCGCGAACTCCTCCGGCGGCGGATCGAGGTAGGTCACCGCCCACCCGCCCTGGACGGACGCGAAGGCCGGGGCCTCCCACCAGGCGAACGCCAGCACGGCCACCACCAGGGCCAGAATCCTCTTCATCACGCACCTCCGACCTCCATACACCGGAGCGCCCCGCGAGGTTCCGGGCCCGCGTCAGCGGATCGGCGCCCCGATCGCCCGCGCGACAACCTCGGGCTGCGACTCGGGCAGGAAGCGGGCCGACGTGCCGCCAGGCCGGATGGGTCTGGGGGAAGCCGTGGAGCAGCAGGACGGGCGGCCCCTCGCCGCCCGAGGCGACACGCAGGCCCGACACCGTGTGCCGGCGGAAACCGGGGACAGAGACGGCCATGCCCCGGAACGATGCCAGGCGGGTGCGACATTTTCCGGTACGGCGAGCACAATGGAGTCAGCACGGAAAAGTCAGGGCGACAATTCGGCGAGGAGCGAGGAGGCTTACGCCGTGTCCGCCGCCGGAGGCGAATATCTGACCGCGATGCTCGACGTTCTGGTTTACGAGAACGTATTGGTCGCGTGGCGGCGTGTGCCGCCCGGCGGCTACATGATCGTCACGCATGAGGGCGAGGAGGTCCGGCTGACCGCGCAGCAGGCCGGGATGTGGGCGCAGGGCGCGTTCGCGGTTTATCTCGCGCTGGTGGATCAGGGCCGGATCACTCCGCGCATCCCCGGTGACCCGGCGACACGATAAGCAGCGCCCGAACAAAAACCCATTTTTCCGGATTTATCGCTACGCACACCATGACCCACCGAACCGGCCGGAAGTCAAACCGGTTTTCTGGCGCGTCCGAGAATGTGCGGAAGGCTCGGCGTGGCGGGCGACGGGCGGAACGCGAACCGTTCGCGTTCCTCGACCACCAGGCCGCTGTCGATCATGGCGCGCTCGGTGTCCCGGTTGGGCCGGCACCCACCCGCCAGCCGCCGCCACAACGGCGTCACGAGGTCCTGGAGCAGCGCCGCGACCGTCCGCGAGGAGCGCACGTGCTCGTAGAAGCGCACCTCACCACCGGGCCTGAGCACCCGGGACACCTCGCCGAGCGTCGCCCGCTGGTCGGGCACCGAGCACAACACCAGCGAGAGCACGACGGCGTCGAAGGAGGCGTCCTCGAACGCCAGGTCCGCGCCGTGCCCGGCGACCACCCGTACGGGCACCTGAGCCGCACCGGCGGCGCGCACGGCGAGCTCCCGCAGCACGTCCTCCGGCTCGACGGCGACCACTTCGTGCACGGTCGTGGGGTAGTGGGCGAAGTTCATCCCGTTTCCCGCGCCGATCTCCAGCACCCGCCCGCTCAGCCCGGACAGCAGGCGCCGCCGATGCCCGGCCACGCCCCGCCGCTCAGCCTCGGCGCTCATCCGCTCGTACGCGCGGGCGAAACGGGGGTTCTGGAAGCGCGACAAGTCCTGCACGCCACCCACGCTAGCCCGCGCCCGTGCGCGTCGCGCGCCGGGACGGCCCGTCACGGACGGATGAGCCGGACGGAGGAACCGGACGTTGGACCCAGGCGGAGGAGCCGGGCGGAGAAACCGGGCGGAGGAACCGGACGACGGCGCCGGGCGCGCCGTGCCCGGCCCTCGATCCGGCGCGGCGGCCGGACGTGGTCCTGTTCGCGCCGGTCAGGACGCCTGGTTGTTCATGAAGCGCGAGATCAGCCAGTGGCCGCCCTCTTGCGTGAGCACGAAGAGCTCGCGGTAGTTCGTGTCGCCCTGCTTACTGGTCGAGCGCGCGATGGCGTCCTTGCCTCCGATGGTGCGCGTCTCGTCGATGGTGTGCGTCGCGCTCTTCAGGTCGTTGCCGTCCTGGAGCTGCTTCTGGAAGAGGGTGCGGATGGCCTGCGCGCCCGTCGCCGTGGCCTCCCCGTCCATGGCCACCACCGCGTCGTCGGTGAACGTCCCCACGACCTGCTCGACGTTCCCGCCCTTGAGGGCGTCGAAGTAGTTCTGGACGGCGGCGCGCGGCTGGGTGGCGGGCGCCATCGTGGCCGTCCCCGTGGGCGAGGCGGTCTCGGTGCCGGTCATCGTCTCGGTCGGCGACTCCATGCCGGTCTCGGTCTCGGAAGGCGTCATCATGGTGTCGGTCGGTGTCGCCGGACTGGCCTCCCCCTTCATCGCCTGCGTGTTGCTCCCGGCGGAGCAGCCCGCGACTAGGACGACGGGAACGATCGCGGCAAGCAGGAGTGCCCTGCGCTGAGAAATCTTGCTCATGGCCGGGTTGATGCCCCCGCCCGTCGTCACCGAATGCCCGGTTTATGCACTCCGCACGACCCCTTTACCTGGACCCGGTATTACTCACGGTAACGGTTCACTGTCATTGGTGAGACCGGTCAGAGCTGCGATCGTTGCCGCACCGAGACCGGGAGGCGAAGGGGCACCTATAGCGTCCCTCCAGTGCGGCCAACACAGGCGAACCCCGAGCCACTGCCCCAGCGCGAGGACGCCGAACGCTGCGCCAGCGTCCGGTACGACCGGAGGTGCGTCCTGCCCGCGGCCCACCGGACCCCACACGTCTACCCGCCGGTCGAGAGCGTCTAGAGCCGCGTCGTCGCAGGTGAGCGGGCGGCCCGGCGGGGCAGGTGACGGCGAGCCGACCGACCCGGGAAGGGCCACGGTCGCGCTGTGCCGGTGCGGCCGGTCGTCGACCAAGCCGTTCTGCGATGGTTCGCACAAGTCCGTCGACTTCCGGGCGCCGAGCGAGCCGGATCCGCCCACCGTTCCCTGAGCCCGCTCCAGCACCCACAGCGGCGCGAACAGCGAGGCCGAGGCGGGGAACACGCGCCGCCCGCCGGCGGGCGGCACCGGCTCGGGACGCGGGACGGCCTCGGCCGGCTCCCGTTCGAAGCGCCGTTCCAGCAGGCCGCGCAGGTCGGGTGAGCGGGCCACGGGCGGGCGGCAGGCGCATCAGGCGTTCCTGCGGTAGACGGAGACGTGCGCGCGGCTGTCGTCGGTGAACGGGGTGCCGAGCCAGTCGGCCCAGCGGTGTTCCAGGGCCATCCCGGCCAGCCGGGCCATCAGGTCGAGCTCGCAGGGCCAGGCGTAGCGGTGGTCGGCGGGCAGCAGCCGCACGCCCTCGGCGGTCAGCCGTACGCGGGTGGTGCGCATGTGCTGGGTGGCCGGGGCGAGGCCGGCCGCCTCGATGAGGACGGCGTCCTCGGCCAGCGACAACACCCGCAGCGCGGACCCGTTCCGGAAGGCGGCCGGGTCGGGCACCCACGCCTCGACCACGAACCGCCCGCCCTCGCGCAGGTGCCGGGCCGCGTTGGCGAAGCAGTTGACCTGCGCCTCCTGGGTGGGCAGCGCGAAGATCGTGTTGACCGCCAGCACCACCAGCCGGTACGCCCCCTCGACCCGCATCGTGGAGAAGTCCCCCACGGTGACCGGAACGGCCGCGCCACCGGGTTTGGCCCGCAGCTCGCGGGTCATCTCCGTGGAGGCGTCGATCCCGGCGACGGACAGGCCGCGGGCGATCAGCGGGAGCGCCAGCCGTCCGGTGCCGATGCCGAACTCCAGCACCGGGCCGCCGTCCGCCAGCGCGGCCAGCCGTTCGACGGCCGCGCCGGTCGGCAGCTCCGTGACCGTGGCGTCGTAGATGTCGGCGATGGAACGCCCGTAGGCGGAGGCGTCGTAGGCCACGCGCACCTCCTGTCCCCCGTGTTTCAGCAGGTCAATGCCCATGGCCTGATCGGCTAAACGCTGACCTCCACCCGCCCGCCGGCCACCCGTACGGCGTAGACGGGCACCTGGACGGCCTCCTCGTCCAGGCACGTACCCGACACCAGCGAGAAGACCTGTTTGTGCAGCGGCGAGGCCACGGTGGGCTCGCCCTTCCGGGTGCCGACGATGCCGCGCGAGAGCACGTACGCGCCGCTGAACGGGTCGAGGTTGTCCAGCGCGTGCACGTGCCCCTCGTACGTGCGGAACAACGCCACCTGCCGGTCGCCGACCAGCGCGCAGACGCCGCGCTCCGGCGGGATGGCCGCGTACGCGCAGACCGGGGTCCAGCTCATCGGGCCATCACCGGCCTGATCTGGCCGCGCTCGGCGGCGAACACGATCGACGGGTCGGGCACGCCGGGGGCGTTGACGAAGCTGACGAACCGGCCCAGCTTCTCCGGGTCGTCCAGGGTCGCCGCCCATTCGTCGGCGTACGTGGCGATGTGCCGGTCCATCTGGGCGTCGAGGTCGGCGCAGATGCCGAGCGAGTCTTCCATGATCACCTTCCGGAGGTGGTCGAGGCCGCCGTCGAGCGTGTCCAGCCAGGCGGCGGTGCGTTGCAGGCGGTCCGCGGTGCGGATGTAGAACATCAGGAACCTGTCGACGGTCCTGATCAGGTCGTCGGTGCTCAGGTCGGTGGCCAGCAGGTCGGCGTGGCGGGGGCTGAAGCCGCCGTTGCCGCCGACGTACAGGTTCCAGCCCTGCTCGGTGGCGATGACGCCGAAGTCCTTCGACCTGGCCTCGGCGCACTCGCGGGCGCAGCCGGAGACGGCCGACTTGAGCTTGTGCGGCGCGCGCAGGCCGCGGTAGCGCAGCTCCAGGGCGATGGCCAGGCCGACGGAGTCCTGTACGCCGTAGCGGCACCAGGTGGAGCCGACGCAGGACTTCACCGTGCGCAGGGCCTTGCCGTAGGCGTGGCCGGACTCGAATCCGGCGTCCACGAGCCGCCGCCAGATCCGCGGGAGCTGCTCGACCCTGGCGCCGAGCAGGTCGATGCGCTGGCCGCCGGTGATCTTCGTGTAGAGCCCGAAGTCGCGGGCGACCTCGCCGATGACGATGAGCTTGTCCGGGGTGATCTCGCCGCCCGGGATGCGCGGGACGACCGAGTACGTGCCGTTCTTCTGGATGTTGGCGAGGAAGGCGTCGTTGGTGTCCTGCAACGCGGCCCGCTCGCCGTCCAGCACGTGCCCGTTGTGCAGCGAGGCGAGGATCGAGGCCACGGCGGGCTTGCAGATGTCGCAGCCGCGTCCCTGCCCGTGCTCGGCGATGAGCCGGGAGAACGTAGTGATCTCCCGTACCCGGACGATGTCGTACAACTCGGCCCGCGAGTGCGTGAAGTGCTCGCACAGCGCCTTGCCGACCTCGACGCCCGACCGCTCCAGGAGCCGCCTGAGCATCGGCACGCAGCTCCCGCAGGTGGTGCCGGCCCGCGTGCACGCCTTGAGGCCGGGCACGTCGGTGACCCCGCGCTCGGCGACGGCGTGCCGGACCTCCCCCGCGCACACGTTGTTGCACGAGCAGACCTGCGCGTCGTCGGGCAGGTCGAGTTGTGCCCCCTGTGCCCCCGCGCCGCTGAACAGCAGGTCGGCGGGCGGCGCGGGCAGCGGCTTGCCGACGAAGGGCCGCAGCGCCGAGTACGGCCCCGCGTCGCCCACGCAGACGCCGCCGAGCAGCGTACGGGCGTCGTCGCTGATGAACAGCTTCTTGTAGACCCCGGCCACCGGATCCATGTAGGTGACGTCGAGCGCGCCCTCCATCGCGCCGAACTGCGCGACCTCGACGCCGAGCAGCTTGAGCCTGGTGGACAGGTCGGCGCCGGCGAACGCGGCCGTCCCGCCGGCGATCCGGTCGGCGGCCACCTCGGCCATCGTGTTGCACGGCCCGGCCAGGCCGTAGACCGTGCCGCCGGCCAGCGCGCACTCGCCGATCGCGTAGACCGCGGGGTCGGAGGTGCGCATCCCGGCGTCGACCACGATGCCGCCGCGCTCCCCCACCTCCAGCCCGCACGCCCTGGCCAGTTCGTCGCGCGGCCTGATGCCCGCCGAGAACACGACGACCTGGGCCTCGATCAGCGTCCCGTCCGGCGTGCGCAGCCCGGCGACCCGGCCGTCCGGGCCGGTGACGATCTCCTGGACGCCCGCGCCGGTGTGCACGCCGAGCCCGAGCGCCTCGATGTGGCCCCTGAGCACCGCGCCGCCGCCCTCGTCCACCTGGCGCGGCATCAGCCGGGGGCTCATCTCGACGATGTGCGTCCGCAGCCCGAGCGCCCGCAGCGCGTCGGCCGCCTCCAGCCCGAGCAGGCCGCCGCCGACCACGACGCCCTCGGCGGCGTGCTCGGCGGCCGTCCGGATCGCGTCCAGGTCGTCGATGGTGCGGTAGACGTGGGCGTGCTCGTGTCCGGGCACCGGCGGCACGAACGGCGCCGACCCGGTGGCCAGCACGAGCACGTCGTACGGCTCGGTGTGCCCGTCCTCGGCGGTCACCGTACGGGCCGTCCGGTCGACGGCGACGACGCGGCTGCCCAGCCTCGTCACGATCCCGGCGGGCACCGGGTAGGCGAGATCCCGTTCGGTGGCCCCCGACAGGTACGAGGTCAGCGCCACCCGGTCGTAGGCCGGGCGCGGTTCCTCCCCGATGACGGTGATCCGCGCGCCGGGCTCCCGGCCCGCCATCGCCTCGGCGAAGCGGTGGGCGGCCGGGCCGTAGCCGACGACGACGATTCTCCTCATACCGGTACTCCTTCCTGATCGCACAGCCAGCCGACGATGCCCTCCACGGCGTCGCGGCAGGTGCCGCAACCGGTGGTGGCCCTGGTGGCGGCGGCCACCCCGGCCACGTCCCGGGCGCCGGCCTCCCAGCACGCCCTGATCTGTCCCTTGGTCACGCTGTTGCACCGGCAGACCTCGGCCGCGTCCGGCATCAGCACCGGGCTGCCGGCCACCGGCGCCGCCGACAGGCCCGGGAACAGCAGCCCGGCGCGGTCGCCGGGCACCGGCCCGCCGCGGTCGAAGAGCTGGGTGAGCGTGCCGACGGCGTCGCTCTCGCCCAGCAGGATCGCGCCCACCAGCCGCCCGTCGCGGATGACGAGCTTGCGGTAGGTGCCGCGGGCGCGGTGGCTGAAACGCACCACCTCGGCGTGCTCCTCATCGAGCTGCGTCTCGCCCATGGCGGCCAGCTCGACGCTCTTCGCCTTGAGCCTGGTGACCAGCCGGGAGCCGCGGTAGCGGGCCTTGCCGCCGGTGATCACCTCGGCGGCCACGGCGGCCTGCTCCCAGGCGGGGGCGACCAGGCCGTACACGGTGCCGTCGTGCTCGGCGCACTCGCCGATCGCGAAGATCGAGGGGTCGTCGGTGCGCAGCTCGTCGTCCACGACGACGCCGCGACGTACCTCCAGGCCCGCCGCGGCGGCCAGCCCGGTGACCGGGCGCACGCCGCAGGCCAGCACCACCAGGTCGGCCTCGACCAGCTCGCCGCAGGCCAGCCGGACGCCGCCCGGCTCGACGGCGGTCGCGCTGACGCCGGTGCGGGTGGTCACGCCGAGCCCGGCCAGGGTCTCGCCGAGCACGTCGCCCGCCTCGGCGTCGAGCTGGCGGTCCATCAGGTGCCCGGCCAGGTGCAGCAGCGTGACCGGCAGGCCGCGTCCG
The DNA here is from genome assembly GCF_014648435.1 of Nonomuraea spiralis. GTDB lineage: Bacteria > Actinomycetota > Actinomycetes > Streptosporangiales > Streptosporangiaceae > Nonomuraea > Nonomuraea spiralis. The sequence goes on along the minus strand of NZ_BMRC01000002.1, from coordinate 46,619 downwards.
GCCAGGCCGCGGGCGGCCTCGACGCCGAGCAGCCCGCCGCCGACGACGGCCGCGCCGCGCGAGCGTCCGGCCGCCGCCACGATCCGCTCGCAGTCCGCCAGCGTGCGGAACGGGACGGCCCGCCCGGCGCCGGGCACCGGCGGCACGACCGCCTCGCTGCCGGTGGCCAGGACCAGCAGGTCGTACGGCTCGCGCCGCCCGTCCGCGGTCAGCACGTGCCTGGTCTCCCTGTCGATGCGGGCGACCTCGGTCCCGAGCACGGCCTCGACGTCGTGCTCGGCGTACCAGGAGGGGTCGAGCAGGCGTACCTGCTCCGGACGGGAGCCACCGGCCAGTACGTCCGACAACAAAACCCGGTTGTACGGCCGGCACGCCTCGGCCCCGAACACGGTGACCCGCATCTGCGGGTCGCGTGCCCGCGCCTCGCTGACCAGGCGTGCCCCGGCCATTCCGTTCCCCACGACGACGAGCCTCATGAGTCCCTCTCCAGCCTGACCGCGCAGACCTTGAACTCCGGCATCCCGGAGACCGGGTCGAGCGCCGGGTTGGTGAGCCGGTTGGCGCCCTCCCAGTGGAAGGGCATGAACACGGTGTCGCGCCTGATGGCGTCGCTGATCCTGGCCACCACCCGGCTCTCGCCCCGGCGGCTGCTGACCCGGACCAGGTCGCCCGCGGCGATGCCGAGCTGCGCGGCCAGGTCGGGATGCAGCTCCACGAACGGCTCCGGGGCGGCCCGTACCAGCGAGGCGATCCTGCGGGTCTGGGCGCCGCTCTGGTAGTGGGCCAGCACCCGGCCGGTCGTCAGGCGTACGGGGTAGTCCTCGTCGGGCTCCTCGGCCGCGGGCCGGTGCTCGACCGGGACGAACCTGGCGCGGCCGTCCGGGTGGGCGAAGCGGTCCAGGAACGGCCGGGGCGTGCCGGGATGGCCGGCGGACGGGCAGGGCCAGTGGAGGGCCGTACCGGCGGCGATGCGCTCGTAGGTGATGCCGGTGTAGTCGGCGACGCCGCCCGCGCCGGCCCGGCGCAGCTCGTCGAAGACGGCGGCCGGCTCGGTGCCGAAGCGGTGCCCGAGCCGCGCGGCGAGCCCGGCCAGGACCTCCAGGTCGCTGCGGACGCCCGCCGGCGGCGCGACGGCCCGGCGGCGCAGCAGGACGCGGCCTTCGAGGTTCGTCATCGTGCCGTCCTCCTCGGCCCATTGGGTGACCGGGAGGACCACGTCGGCCAGCGCGGCGGTCTCCGACCTCACCACGTCGGCCACCACCAGCAGGTCGAGCCCGGCGATGCGCCCGCCGATCCGCGCGGACGCGGGCGCCGAGACCACCGGGTTGGACCCGAACAACAACAACGCCCGCGGCCCCTCCGGCGTCCCGAGCGCGTCCAGCAGCTCGTACGCCGACCGCCCCGCCCCCGGCAGGTCCTCGGGCCGTACGCCCCACACGCCCGCGACGTGCTCCCGGGCCGCCGGGTCGTCGATCCTGCGGTACCCGGGGAGCTGGTCGGCCTTCTGGCCGTGCTCCCTGCCGCCCTGGCCGTTGCCCTGGCCGGTCAGGCAGCCGTAGCCGGAGCCGTACCGGCCGGGCAGGCCGAGCGCGAGGGCCAGGTTGACGAACGCGGTGACGGTGTCGGTGCCCTTGGCGTGCTGCTCGGCGCCGCGCCCGGTCAGGATGTAGGCGTTCCCGGCGGCGGCCAGCGCGCGTACCGCCTGCCGCATCCGGTGCACCGGCACCCCGGTGACACGTTCGACGCGCTCGGGCCACCAGGAGGCCAGCGAGGTGCGCACGGCGTCGAACCCGGTGGTCCTGGCCTCGACGTAGTCCGCGTCCACGAGGTCGTCGGCGACCGCCAGGTGCAGCAGCCCGAGCGCGAGCGCCAGGTCGGTGCCGGGCGTGGGCTGGAGGTGCAGCCAGGCGAGCCTGGCCGTCGGGGTGCGGCGCGGGTCCACGACGATCAGCCGCGCCCCCGACAGGCGGCGGACGAACGGCGGCATGGTCTCGGCCACGTTCGCGCCGGCCAGCAGCACGACGTCGGCGTCGTCCAGGTCGGTGATCGGGAACGGCAGGCCCCGGTCCATGCCGAACGCCCGGATGGTGGCGGCGGCGGCCGAGGACATGCAGAAGCGGCCGTTGTAGTCGATCTGGCTGGTCCCGAGCGCGACCCTGGCGAACTTGCCGAGCTGGTACGCCTTCTCGTTGGTCAGCCCGCCCCCGCCGAACACGGCCACGGCGTCGGGGCCGTGCTCGGCGCGGATCGCCGACAGCCGGGCGGCGACGTGGTCGAGGGCGGCCTCCCACGACGCCGGCTTCCCGTTCAGCAGCGGCGTGGTCAGGCGGGCGCCGTTGGTGAGCAGCTCGCCCGCCGTCCAGCCCTTCTGGCACAGCGCCCCCGGCCCGTCGGCCGGGACGTCGGTGCTCGGGCTGATCTCCAGCCCGGGGCCGATCTCCATGCCGCACTGCAACGCGCAGTACGGGCAGTGTGTGCGCGTCATGTCAGATCCGGGCGTGGGCGAGGCCGGCGACCGACCTGACGGCGGCGGTGCGCGTGTAGCACCACCAGGTCAGCGCCAGGCAGGCGGCGTAGAAGACGGCGAAGGCCAGGAACGCCGGCGCCGGGCTGCCGGCCGCGGCGAACGCCATGCCGAAGGCCCGGTTGACGAGGAACCCGCCGAGCGCGCCGACCGCCGAGATGACGCCGATCGCGGCGGCGGCCTGGCGCCTGCCGTACAGCAGGGCCTCCTCGCCCTCGCCGCGCTCGGCCACCGCCCTGGCCTGGAAGATCGCCGGGATCATGCGGTACGTCGAGCCGTTGCCGACGCCCGAGGTGAGGAAGAGCAGCTGGAAGGCCAGGAAGAACAGCCAGAAGCGGCCCGAGACGCTGCCCAGCCACACCAGCGGCATGCCGACGCCCATGGCCGCGAACGTCCACATCGTCACCGGCGCGCCGCCGAACCGGTCGGCCAGCCACCCGCCCACCGGCCTGACCAGCGAGCCGAGCAGCGGCCCCGCGAACGCGACCGCCGCGTACGGCGCGTCCGGGAACAGGCTCTTGCTCAGCAGCGGGAACGCCGTCGAGTAGCCGATGAACGAGCCGAACGTGCCGACGTACAGAAAGGACATGATCCACGTCTGCGCCCGCCGGGCCACCGCGAACTGCTCGCGCGGATCGGCCCTCGCGCTGGTCAGGTTGTCCATGAAGAACCAGGCGCAGGCCATGGCCGCCACGATGAACGGCACCCAGAACCACCCGGCGGCGGCCGGCCCCAGCGAGCCGATCACCAGCGGCATGACGAGCTGCACCGAGCTGACCCCGATGTTGCCCCCCGCCGCGTTCAGCCCGAGTGCCAGCCCCTGCCTGCCGCGCGGGTAGAAATAGGTGATGTTGGCCATGCTGGAGGCGAAGTTGCCGCCGCCGACCCCGGCCAGCGCCGCGATCACCAGGAACAACCAGTACGGCGTGCCGGGATCGTTCACCGCCACCCCGAGCAGCACCGCCGGGACGAGCAGCAGCCCGGCGCTGACCACGGTGAAGTCGCGCCCGCCGAACCTGGCGGGCCCGAACGTGTACGGCAGCCGCAGCGCCGACCCGACGAGGTTGGGCAGCGCGACGAGCCAGAAGAGCTGGTCGGTGGAGAAGTCGTAGGCCCCCATCCGCGTGGCCACGACGCTCCACAGGGTCCAGACGGTGAACCCGAGGTGCTCGGCCACGATGGAGAAGACCAGGTTGCGCCGGGCGACGTGCCTGCCCGTGCGCTCCCAGAAGGCCGGGTCGTCGGGGTGCCACTCGGTGATCCAGCGCGCCATCGGTCTCTCCTGCGCTCGGCGTCGGGAGCACCAACGTAGGAAGGGCGGGTTACGCGCGCCGACCACCGGCGACGGTGCGGAGGTTACGTGTGATTCACCGCCGTAACGGGACGCGCACAAGCGTCACCTGCGAAATCTGCCGGTAATCAACGGAGATCCGGCAGGTTACCGGGTCTTCCCGGGGGTAACAGCACTCACAGCAAGGGGGGAATTATGATCAAAAAGCTGCACCAGATGGGAATCAAGTCAGGCCACATGTACGCCTGCGGGCTGGCGTCCATCGGCCTGTCCTTCTGTTCCTGGATGATCTCGCGGAACAACGAGACCGCGGGCCTCGACCGGGCCGACCGATGGGGGATCTTCATCGGCGAGTGGGCGCCCACGTTCTTCGCGATGGGCGTCGCGCTGCGGATCGAGGAGACCCACAAGGAGCTCGGCGAGCCGGGCTCGGAGATGTTCGACACCGCGCAGGGCCATCGGGCCAGGTCGCACGTCGGCGTTTGAGCACGACGCCGCGCAGGTCACGCCGGGGGGCGTACCTGCGCGGCACACCCCCGGCCGGCGGCCTCAGCGGGAGAGCCGTTCCAGCGGCTCGTCGGTCAGCCGGTACTTCAGCCACTCGTCCTGCCGTACGGCGCCGAGTTTGTCGTAGAAGGCGATGGACGGCTCGTTCCAGTCGAGCACCGACCACTCCAGGCGCTGGTAGCCGCGTTCGGCGCAGATCCTGGCCAGCTCCGCCATCAGCGCGCGGCCGTGGCCGCCGCCGCGGTGGGCGGGGCGCACGTACAGGTCCTCCATGTAGATGCCGTGCACGCCGCGCCAGGTGGAGTAGGTCAGGAACCAGACCGTGAAGCCCACGGCCGCGCCGTCCTGCTCGGCCATGTGGGCGAACGCGGCGGGCCGCTCGCCGAAGAGCGAGTCGCGCAGCATCTCCTCGGTCACGCGCACCTCGTGCGCGGCGTTCTCGTACGCGGCCAGCTCATGGATCATGCTCACGATCGCGGGGACGTCGTCTGGGGTGGCGGGGCGAATCATGCGCACAGGGTAGCCACCGGATTTGGTTGAACCGTCCACCGCCCCGGTACGTGGTACCAGCAGAACGGTATTCGGGGAACCGTCTGAACGCTCAGCCCAGTTGACCGAATGGGGACGGAAACCGTGGGCGTTTTAGAGGAACTGGGGGTACGTCTGCCCTCGTATCCGGACATCAGGCTCGCACTCGTACTCGGAGAGCGCGCCCTGTACGTGAACGGGGATCTGCAGACCGCCAGGCGCTGGTTCGACTCGGCCTACCGGCAGGCCGAGTCGTGCGGCGACGTGCCGGCGCTGGCCAGGGCCGCGCTCGGCCAGGGCGGGGTGTGGGTGCAGGAGCATCGCACGTGCGCGGAGTCGGAGATGGTACGGGCGCGTCAGCGGCACGCGTTGTCGCTGGTCGATCCGTACTCGTCGCTGGCGCTGCGGCTGCGCATCAGGATGACCGGGGAGGAGGACTACGGCGCGGGCGGGCACGAGGCGATCCTGCGGCTCGTCGCGCGGGCCAGGAACGCGGGCGATCCGACGGCGCTGGCCGAGGCGCTGAGCCTGGCCCACCACTGCCTGCTCGGCCCGGAGCACGGGCCGCTACGGCTGGAGCTGGCCAGGGAGCTGATCGGCCAGGCGCCGGTCACCGGCCGCAGAGGCGACCTGCTGATGGGCCTGCTGTGGCGGACGGTCGATCTCCACCTGGCCGCCGACCCGCACGCCGGCCGCTGCCTGGAGGAGTTGCAGGGCCTGCTGGCCGAGCATGACCACCTGGCGGTCGGGTTCGTGGTCGACGTGATCAGGGTGATGCTGACGATCAGGGCGGGCCTGTTCGACCAGGCGGAGAAGATGGCCGGCGACTGCTTCGAACGCGGCGTCAAGGCCGGCGACATGGACGCGACCGGCTGGTACGGCGGCCAGATCGCCGCCGTCCGCTGGTACCAGGGCCGCGTGGCCGAGCTGCTGCCGGTGCTGACCGACCTGGTCAGCTCGCCCACGCTCAGCCCGATCGACAACTCCTACCTGGCGGGCTTCGCGCTGGCCGCGGCCACCTCGGGCGACCGCCGGCTGGCCGCCGGTCACCTGGCCCGGCTGCGCGGCCGGGACCTGGCCGACCTGCCGAGGTCGAGCTCGTGGTTGTTCTCGATGTACTGCGTGGCCGAGACCGCCCACCTGCTCCAGGACGCCGGCACCGCCGCCGAGGCGTACGCGCTGCTGCGGCCCTTCGCCGGGCTGCCGGTGATCGCCAGCCTGGGTGTGGTCTGCTTCGGCTCGGTGCACCACAGCCTCGGCATGGCCGCCCTCACCACGGGCGACGTGGACCTCGCCGCCGAACACCTGGGCGAGGCGGTGCGGGCCAACCTCGCGCTCGGCCACTGGCCCGCCGCGACGTTGTCGCGCTGGCGGCTCGGCCAGGCGCTCGCGCTGCGCGACGGGCCGCACGACAAGGCGGCGCGCGCCGCGCAGAGCACCGCCGCCCAGGAGGCCAGGGATCTCGGTATGGTGCTGCCGGCCGTGGTCGGCAGGGCGAGCGCGGCGCACGGGACGTTCCGGCTGCGCCGGCACGGGCGGCACTGGCAGGTGGAGCAGGCCGGACGGCTGGTGGTGGTCGAGCACAGCGTCGGCATGCAGCACCTCGCGACCCTGATCGCCAATCCGGGGCGCGAGATCCTGGCCGCCGACCTGGCCGCGGGGGCGGCGGCGCAGGAGAGCGAGCCCGCCTCGGCGCAACCCCTGCTCGACGACCAGGCCAGGGAGACCTACCGGCAGCGGCTGAGCGAACTACAGGCCGAGATCGACGAGCTGGAGGCGATGAACGACATCGAACGGGCCGCCGCGCTGCGGCTGGAGCGCGAGTGGCTGGTGGCCGAGCTGACGGCGGCGACCGGGATCGGCGGGCGGGCGCGGCCGTTCACGGGCACGGAGGAGCGCGCGCGGATCGCGGTCGGGAAGGCGATCCGGCGGGCGATCTCCCGCGTCTCGGCCGCCGACCGGGTGCTGGGGGAAGAGCTGCGGGCCACCGTGCACACCGGGGTGCGCTGCTGCTACCGGCCCCGCTGAGGGCCGTACGGGCGCGTCCGCGCGGCGCGCCCATCCCTCCCCGTCCGGGACACTGGTCGCAGGAACCAGAGGAACGGACATACAGCATGGAGCACCGCACACTCGGACGTACGGGACGCCAGGTGGGCGTCGTGGGCCTCGGCGCCTGGCAGCTCGGCGCCGACTGGGGCGAGGTGAGCGAGGACGAGGCGTTCGCCACCCTGGACGCGGCCGTCGACGCGGGCGTCACCTTCGTCGACACCGCCGACGTCTACGGCGACGGCCGCAGCGAGCAGATCGTCGGCCGTTTCGCCAGGACCCGCCCCGGGATCACCGTGGCCACCAAGATGGGCCGCAGGGCGGCGCAGGTCCCGGCCAGCTACGTGATGGACAACTTCCGGGCCTGGAACGAACGCTCCCGGCGCAACCTGGACGTGGACACCCTCGACCTGGTCCAGCTCCACTGCCCGCCCACCCCCGTCTACTCCTCCGACGCCGTCTTCGACGCCCTGGACACGCTGGTCGCCGAGAAGAAGATCGCGGCGTACGGCGTCAGCGTGGAGACCTGCGAGGAGGCGCTGACCGCCATCGCCAGGCCGGGCGTGGCGACCGTGCAGATCATCCTCAACGCCTTCCGGCTCAAGCCGCTGGAGCGGGTCCTGCCCGCCGCCCGCGCGGCCGGGGTGGGCGTCATCGCCCGCGTCCCGCTGGCCAGCGGCCTGCTGTCGGGCCGCTACGACGAGCACACCGTGTTCGCGCCCGACGACCACCGCACCTACAACCGGCGCGGCGAGTCGTTCGACGTGGGCGAGACCTTCTCCGGCGTGGACTTCGGCACCGGGCTGGAGGCGGTCCGCAAGCTGGCCGGGCTCGTGCCTGAGGGGGCGGCCATGGCCCAGTTCGCGCTGCGCTGGATCCTCGACCAGCCCGGCGTCTCCGTCGTCATCCCGGGCGCGCGCAACCCCGGCCAGGCGAGGTCCAACGCGGCCGCCGCCGGCCTGGCCCCGCTGCCGCCGGAGACGCTGGAGGCCGTGCGGTCGGTGTACGACGAGCTGATCCGGCCCCAGGTCCACGGGCGGTGGTGAACTCGTTGACGGTCCGGCGTCCCGGCGCTTATATTTAGGAAACTTTCCTAAGCAATTCTCGCCGCGCGTACACCTCCGAGGAGCCTCCGCATGAACGCGAGAAGATGGGCCGCCGGCTGCGCGGCGCTGACCACGGGGGTGGTGCTGCTGACCGCCCCGGCCGCCTCCGCCGCCCCCACGGGCTGTACGTACCAACTCAACACGGGCGAGCGCTGGGCCACGAGCTACTGCCCGAGCGGCACCGGCGAGCACCGCATCCACGTGATCCAGCGCCACTTCCTGCCCGAGGTCGGCCTGATCGCGATCGAGGGGCCGTGGGTGCCGGCCGGGCAGACCTCCTACACCGGTATCACGGCGCACACCACCGTGAGCGTCTGGGTGGACACCCGCGGATGAACACCAACGGATACGGCGGCTTCCGCCGCCACCTGCCTCACGCCAACTAGGCGCCCGGCCCACCCGGCCACGAGCCTCGGCCCGCGGTCCCGTACGGGCGGGCGGTCAGCGGCGGACGTCGATCTCGTAGGAGTAGCGGTCGCCGCGGTAGATCGACTTGGCCGCCTCCACCGCCCTCCCCCGCTGGTCGTAGGCCACCCGCTCGACCAGCAGCGCGGGGGACAGCGGGGCCGCGCCCAGCAGCCCGGCCTCCTCGGGCTCCAGCACCGTGGCCCTGATCGACTGCTCGGCCCGCTCCAGCCTGATCCGGTACGCGCCCGCCAGCACCTCGTACAACGACCCGCCGAGCGGCCGGTCGAGCAGTCCGGGCACGAGCGCGGCCGGCACGTGCGCCCGCTCCAGGCACATCGGCGAACCGTCGGCCGTCCGCACCCGGCACAGCCGTACGACGGCGTCGGCCGGGCTGATCCCGAGCGCCTGCCCGACGCGGGCCCCCGCGGGCACCTCGGCCGCCTCCAGCAGCCGTGACCCCGGCTCCAGCCCCCTGCCCCGCATGTCCTCGCTGAACGACGTCAGCTCGATCGTCTTGGTGATGCTCCGATGGGCGACGAACGTGCCCGCGCCCTGCACCCGGTAGACCCGCTGGTCGGTCTCCAGCCGGTCGACCGCCCTGCGCACGGTCAGCCTGCTCACCCCGAACTCCTCGGCGAGTTCGCGCTCGGCGGGCAGCCGCTCGCCCGGCCGCAACTCGGTCTCGATGAGCGTGAGCAGGTGGTCTCTGAGCCGGCCGATCTTCGTCACGGGGGTCGTCCTCGGTCAGGGGTGCGCTCTTGACGCTCCGATCGTAATTGGGCTATACCAATCGGGCAACCTGGAGGTGGGCTGCTGCCTCGCTACCTCGCTGTCGACAGATTGGGCTGTACCAGATGGACGTGGTGACCGCGATCGAAGGCGGGTTGGTGGTGAGCTGCCAGGCGCCCGAGGGCCATCCGCTGCGCGACCCGCGTGCCATCGTGCTCCTCGCCAGGTGCGCCGAGCTGGGCGGCGCGGCCGGACTGCGGGTGAACGGGCCCGAGGACGTCCGCGCGGTCAAGGCCGTCACCGGCCTGCCGCTCATCGGCCTGGCCAAGGTGCCCCGGCCGCACGCCCGGCCCCTCATCACGCCCTCCTTCGCGCTGTGCGAGGAGCTGGTGCGGGCCGGGGCCGACCTGGTCGCCCTGGAGGTCACGGCGGAGGCCGAACCTTCGGCGGGCGACCTGCCGGGGCTGGTCGAGCGGGTACGCCGGGAGCTGGGGGTGCCGGTCATGGCCGACGTCTCGACGGCGGAGGAGGGGGTGCGGGCCTGGGAACGCGGCGCGGCGCTGGTCTCGACCACCCTGTCGGGCTACACCCCGTACACCCTTGCTTCCGGTCCCGAGCCCGACCTCGCCCTCGTCGGGGAGCTCGCCGCCCTGGGGATCCGTATGGTCGCCGAAGGGCGGCTGCGTACGCCGGAACACGTGGCGGAGGCGTTCGCGCGAGGGGCCTGGTCCGTGGTGATCGGCGGCGCGATCACCGACCCGCTCGCCATCACCCGCCACCTCACCGCGGCCACCCCGGCCGGAAGCCGCCGATGACGTCCCGGGCGTACGCGGGCGGCGGCGTCCGGGCCGTGCTCGGCATCGACATAGGCGGCACCAAAACCGCCGCCGCCCTGATCCCAACCACACAGCTCCCAGCCCCCACACCTCCGGGATCCACTACCCCAGGATCCGTGACCTCGGGCACCACGAGGCCGGGATCCGCCTCCCCGACCACCGCGTCCCCGGGATCTCCCTCCTCGGGTTCTCCTGGGGCGGGGGTCTGTCTTTTCGCTCGGGTCCGGACGCCTGCCGAGGGGGGTGCGGCGGCTGTGCTGGCCGCCGCGCTGGACCTGGCCGCGGACCGGCTCGCCCAGGCCCGCGCCGCCGGCATGGACGTCGTCGCCTGCGGCGTGGGCAGCGCGGGGACGGTCGACGCGAAGGGCGTGGTCACGCACGCCACCGACGCCCTGCCCGGCTGGCGGGGCACCGACCTGACCACCGCCTTCGCCGACCGACTCGGCCTGCCGGTGACGGTGCTCAACGACGTACACGCCTGGGGGCTCGGGGAGGCCCGGCACGGCGCGGCCAAGGGCAGCCGCCTGGCCCTGGTCCTCACGATCGGCACCGGCGTCGGCGGCGCACTCGTACGGGACGGCGAACTGCTTCGAGGCCGCTACGGCATGGCAGGCTCCCTCGGCCACACCCCGGCCCTCTTCCCCACCACTCACGCAGCCACCGGCCCGAGCACCGGCACCGATATCGACACGGCTCGCCCGTGTCCGTGCGGGGCGGCCGGTCACCTGGAGGCGTACGCGGCGGGCCCGGCGATCCTGGCCGCCTACCGCGCCCGCGGCGGCACCGCCGCCGACCTGCGCGACCTGGCCGGGACCGCCGACCCCGTGGCTCTCCAGGTGATCCACGAGGCCGCGGGCTTCCTGGGCAGGTCGATCGCCGCCGCCACCACCCTCCTGGACCCCGACGTGATCGTCCTGGGCGGCGGCGTCACCGGCCTCGGCGACCTCCTGACCGTCCCGTTGACCGAGGCCGTGCGCCGGCACACGCCCCCCGGCCTCGGCCCGATCCCGGTCAGGCTCAGCACGCTCGGCCCCCACGGGGCGGTGCTGGGCGCCGCCTCGGCCGCTTTCACCCCGTGACGTCCCCCCGAGCCGGAAGGCGCAGCCAGAGGTCGGGCGGTCCGAGCACGGGCCGGGCGTCGGTCAGCCGCAACCCCGCGTACGCGCAGGCGTAGGCGACCGCCTCCTCCTGGTACAGGAAGGCGGCCAGGACCTCGTCGGCCGAGCTGTCCGGCGTCACCAGGCCGACACCCGGATGCGCGTCCCACTCCTCGATCACGCCGTCCCGCGAGCTGCAGCCCCGGTCGCCGCTCGTCGGGTCGGCGATCAGCGCGTAGCAGACGGTCCCCGCCGAGAGGCGGTTGATCACGTCGGCGCCCGCCACCTCGAACCCGTCGCGCCGGCTGACCACGCACCCGCCCGGCACGTCGGTGGCCCCCACCAGGCCCACCCCCTCGCCCGGGTACGGCCCGTCGAGGACCCCGTCAATCCCGGCCCCCTCGGCGACGGCCGCCCCCAGCCGCCGCGCGGCCTCCGCCGCGGTGATGCCCGCGACGCACGCCAGCCCCAGCCCTTCGTACGTGAAGTCGCCCAGGGCCTCGATCAGCCGCTCGGCCTCCAGCACGGCCGCGTTCTCCGCCTCCGACAGCGTGGGCTTGTCCCGGGGGAAGGGGAAGAACAGGCCAGGGTTGGGCCCGGCCAGGCTGAGCCGCCCTGGCGACCAGCCGCCCGTCATCGGCCGCCACGGGTCGGCCCCGGCCGCGGCCAGGGCGAGCGCGTTGTCCCTGCGGTTAGTGAACACGGCCTGCCAGAGCGCGCTGCGCCCTTCGTGGACGGCGTCCACGTCGCCGACGCGGCGGGCCAGCTCGGCGATCACCTCAGGCGAGCCGTACTCGGCCGCGAGGTGCAGCGGCGGGCCCTGATGCCACAGGTCCGCATGCGGGTCGGCGCCGGAGTCGAGCCGAGCGCGGATCTCGCCCAGGTCGGACCAGTCATTCCAGCCCAGCCCCACCCATCCGGCTTCCTTGGTGACAACCACGGCACCCCCCAGAGGCAGTTCTCGAACACCAGTACGAGCATACCGTGATCCCCGTGGGCCGCTCCACAACTCCGGCCGCTGCCGGAGGGGCCTCGACCGGCGACCCGACAAACCCTAGACGTAGGGTCGCCGCACCTCGACCAGGAGTGACATAACCGTTCCCTCCCGGAGGTACACCTCTGTCTACCCAAGGGCGTCTCCTCCCGTCCGGATCTTCCGTCCCTGGAGTCACGCCATGCGCCCGAACGCAAGCACGGCCAGGATCGTCACCACCGCGGCCGCCCTGTTCCCCCTCGCCCTCGCCGTCTCCGTGAGCGCGCCGGCCGGGGCGGCGGCCGTCCCCAAGGGGACGCTCTCCGCCCGCGTCGTCAAGATCGTGGACGGCGACACCGTGGACGTCATGCGGGCCGGCACGAAGTTCCGCGTGCAGCTCCTGGAGGCGGACACCCCTGAGCGCGGGCAGTGCTGGTTCAAGGCGTCGGCGGCCCGTACGGCGGCGCTCCTGCCACTCGGGACGACGGTGTACCTGCTCGCCGACAGGACGCCGAAGGACCGCTACGGCCGGCGGCTCTTCTACGTGTGGAACGCCAAGGGCTTACACGTCAACCGCAACCTGGTCCGCTACGGCTACGGCAAGGCCGTCCTGTTCAAGCCGGACGACAAATACATCGCCGTCTTCAAGGCGGACGAGGCCAAGGCCAGAGCGGAACGGCTGCGGATCTGGTCCGGCAGGTGCGACACGACCGGCTCCACCCCGTCCCCGAGCCCGACCCCGCGCCCCACCAAGACCCCACAGCCCACCACGAGCGCCCCGCCGTCCGGCACCGACCCGCGTTTCCGTACCTGCGCCGAGGCGAACGCCGCCGGCTACGGCCCGTACCGCCGCGGCGTCGACCCCGAGTACGCCTGGTACCAGGACCGCGACGGCGACGGGATCGTCTGCGAACGATGACCACCCCGGCCGGACGGCAGGGGTGCGGGCGGGAGGCACGGGCGGGCCGGGTTCTGTCGTCCGGCGCTGCTATGAATGGCGTGACCGCCCGACGCCTCGGAGGAGCGTGCCGTCCATGGCCTCAGTGATGTTCCGCGACGAGAGCGCGACCGGGCGCGCCCTGGCCGAGTTCGCCCTGCCCGGCCTGCCCGACCGCATCACCGCCCGCGAGCTCGTACGGCTGCGCGTCAGGGAGGAGGTCGCCCGGCACAACGCCGCCCCGGCGACCTCCGTCCAGGGCCTGGTCAGGCCGACGGACGCCGAGCTCGACGGCTCCCGCGTGCGCACCCCGCGTCATCTGGACTGGGAGCGGCAGGCCGACGCCGCCGAGCGTGCCTTCGGCCGTAACGGGTTCCTCCTGTTCGCCGGCGAGCGGCAGATCGAGGACCTCGACACGGAGATCGACCTGTCCCTCGACCCCGTGGTGTCGTTCGTCCGGCTCGTCCCGTTAGTGGGAGGGTGACAGCGGCATGCGGCGGCTGCCCGCGGCCCGCCGGGGTGCGTTGACGCGGTAGCGGGTGTCCGGCGGGTTCGAGCTGCCGGAAGGCTGGTGAAAGGCGGGTCAGGTGGATGTGAACCTCGCGGAGTTGCGCGCCCGGGTCGACGGCTCCCCGATGTCACGTGCCCAGTGGTCGGCTGTCGCCGTTTGTGTGCTGCTCAACGTGGTGGACGGGTTCGACATCATGGTCATGTCCTTCACGGCCGCCGCGGTGTCGCAGGAGTGGTCGTTGTCGAGCTCACAGCTCGGCCTGCTGCTGAGCGCCGGCCTGGCCGGGATGGCGGCGGGATCGTTGCTGCTGGCCCCGCTGGCCGACCGTGTCGGGCGCCGGACGCTCATCCTGGCCTGTCTCGTGCTCGCCGCCGCCGGGATGCTGGGCTCGGCGCTGAGCCGGGACGCCGTACAGCTCGGCCTGCTGCGCGTGCTCACCGGCCTCGGCACCGGCGGCATCCTGGCCGCCGGCAACGTCATCACCGCCGAGTACGCCAACAGCCGCTGGCGGGGCCTGGCCGTCAGCCTGAACGTGACCGGCTACGCCGTCGGCGCCGGCGCGGGCGGCGTCCTCGCGGCGGCGCTGCAGGGCGGGACCGGCTGGCGGTCGGTGTTCGCCTTCGGCGGCGTCGCCACGGCCCTGCTGGTCGGCGCGGTGTTGTGGCGGCTTCCCGAGTCGCTGGACTTCCTGCTCACCCGCCGTCCGCCGCACGCCCTGGACCGTCTCAACGGGCTGCTGCGCGCGATGGGCCGGCCCGGCCTGGAGTCCCTGCCCGGCGCTCCCGCCAGGCGGGCGTCCCGGATCCGGCTGCTCCTCACGCCTGGGCTGCGCCGTACCACGCTGCTGATCTGGACCGGCTTTCTCGTCGCCATGTCCACGTTCTACTTCGTCTCCAGCTGGACACCGAAGCTGCTGGTGGAGGCGGGCCTGACGGCCGAGCAGGGCATCGCCTGGGGGGTGGCGCTCAACCTCGGCGGCGTCGCCGGCACCCTGCTGCTGGGCCTGCTGGCCGCCCGGTTCGGGATCAGGCGCCTGCTGGTGGTCTACACCCTCGCCGCGGCCGTGCCGCTCGCCGCGTTCATCCCGGCCGTCTCCCTGTACGGGCTGTCGCTCGCGCTGGGCGTGCTGATCGGCGTGTTCGTCAACGGCTGTGTCGCCGCCCTGTACACCCTCGCCCTGTCCGCGTATCCGCCCGAGGTCCGCGCGACCGGCCTGGGCTGGGGCGTCGGCGCCGGCCGTATCGGCTCGCTGGCCTCCCCGCTGCTGGCCGGCGGGCTGCTCGACGCGGGCTGGGACGTGGCGCGGCTCTACCTGGCGGTGGCGGTGGTGTTCACGGCCGGCGGCCTGCTGGCGGCGCGGGCGGCCGGTCTCCCGTCCGGCACACCGCGCTCGCCTCACGCGCTGCAACGCCGCTGACCTGCGTTCATATCGAAGTCCGAATGACAGAGGAACCCATCACAATATTGGACACATATCCGCTGCCCGTGGTCTTCTGATCGCCGCCAAGAACGATCAGGATGAAGACCAGGGGGCTGACATGAAGCACGTTCGTCACGGCCGGCCAGGCTGGGGAGGCTCCATGGCGGCGATCGCCACGGCGCTCGCGGCCGTCGCCGCTTTGGGCGCACCCGCGGGAGCCGAGGCGCGCCCCGCGTCCGCCGCGCGCCCTGTCTCCGGTACGGCCGAGGTCAAGCAGCAACTGCGCGCACTCGAAGTCTCCTACCGGGGACGCATCGGGGCCTACGCGATCGACACGGGCACCGGCAAGACCCTCTCCTACCGGGGCGGGGAGCTTTTCCCCAGCCGGTCCACCTTCAAGGCCATCTTGTGCGGCGCCATCCTGACCAAGGCCCGCACCACCGACCCCGGCCTGCTCCAGCGCACGCTGCACTGGACCGCGCAGGAGGTGGTCAGGGACTCGCCGATCACCGAACTGCCGGAGAACGTCAAGAACGGCATGACCGTCGATCGCCTGTGCCACGCCGCGATCACGGTCAGCGACAACACCGCGGGCAACGTACTGCTCAAGCAGATCGGCGGGCCCGCGGGCCTGACCCGCTACTACCGCTCGCTCGGCGACCCCGTCGGACGGCTCGACCGCTGGGAGCCGG
Organism: Nonomuraea spiralis; assembly: GCF_014648435.1. GTDB lineage: Bacteria > Actinomycetota > Actinomycetes > Streptosporangiales > Streptosporangiaceae > Nonomuraea > Nonomuraea spiralis. Next base: position 31,014 of record NZ_BMRC01000002.1, on the reverse strand, counting down.
AGCTCAACGACTGGAAGCCGGGCGAGAAGCGCGACACCATCAAGCCGGCGTTCATGGCCCGCAGCCTGAGCAAGCTCACCGTCGGCGACACCCTGGAGCCCAAGGACCGGCAGCGGCTCAACGAATGGCTGCGGGCCAGCACCACCGGACCCGAGCGCATCCGCAAGGGGCTCCCGTCCACCTGGATCGTGGGCGACAAGACCGGCGGGGCCGCAGGGGCGTACGCACCGGGCAGCGACATCGCCGTCGCCTGGCCGCCCACCGGCGCCCCGCTGATCATCGCCGTCTACACCAACCGCGACGACCCGGCCGCGACCATGGACAACAGCGTGATCGCCAAGACGGCGACCCTCTTGGCCCGCGGCCTGGGCCGCCTGTAGCGGGCGTACGCGCCTGAGGCGCCGCGGCGGTCGAGAGGCGTGCGGTGAGCGCGCCGCCCCAGGTGTGCGGGGCGGCGCGTGGAGACGGCCACCGGGCCCTCTGGGCGGGGGCGCAGAGGGTCACAGGGCCCCGAAGGCCGGCCCCTCAGGGGGCCCGGAGGAGGGGTCAGAAGTAGCGGGAGGTCAGGTCGGTCGTGGGCCAGGAGGTTACGGTGACCTTGTTCATGTCGTCGTCGATCGTGTCGAAGTCGAGCGACCCCGTCTCCTCCCGCCGGTTGAACACGACCGCGTAGCTGAAGCCGTTCTGCAGCCGGGCCAGGTACGAGAACGTGCCGGGCATCGAGCCGTCGTGCCAGGTGTTGAGGTGGCCGGTGACCTGGCGCACCCACCAGCCGCCGCCGTACCAGGAGCCGTACTGGTTGACGCCGATCTCCGGCTTGGCGAACAGCTTGGCGATGGAGGCCGAGCTCAGCACCGTGCCGGGCCGGTCGAAGGCGAGGGTCCAGCGGACGAGGTCGACGGCGGAGGCCAGCCAGCCGCCGTTGGCGTCCTGGTTGGGCATGTTGAAGCCGCCGTACGGGTACGGCACGACCGTCCCGGAGGTGTCCACCACGGACTTGTTCGTGTACTGCGACTCGTAGCCGACCTCGCCCGGCGCGGCCTCGCTCTTGAGGCTCCGGCCGAGCCGCATGCGGGTGATGCCGAGCGGCTGGAGCAGCTTGGTCCGGATGTACGACTCGTACGACATCCCGGAGACCTTCTCGATGATGCGCCCCAGCAGCAGGTAACCGTAGTTGCTGTAGACCATCTTGGCGCCGGGGGCGAAGTCGAGCTGCCGGGCGGTGGCGTACTTGATGATGTCGGCGTGGCGGATCGGCAGCGGCACGTCGAGCGCGGCCGAGATGGTGTGGTCCAGCCAGAGCTGGTCCTTGGAGACGTCGCGGTCCCAGCCGCCGAGATGCTGCATGAGGCGCAGTACGGTGACCTGCCCCATGCGGGCGTCGGCGGGGGTGAGCCCGAGGAGCTGGGTGACCTTGGCCGACAGGCTGAGCTTGCCGTCCTGCACCAGGCGCATGATCGCGGCGGAGGTGATGTTCTTGCTCAGGCTGGCGACCCGGAACAACGACGTCGGCGACACCGTGGGCAGGGCCCTGGAGAAGTCGTTGTAGCGGTAGCCACGGGCCAGGACGATCTTGCCGCTCTTCATGATGGCGAGCTGCGCGGCCGTGATCTTTCGGTCCAGTACGAACTTCCGCACCAGCTTGTCGAACCCGGCCAGCGAGGCGGGCGCCACCCCCGACACCTCCACCCCCGGCACGGGCGCCGCCGCCCGCGCCGCCGTTCCGGGCGCCAGGACCGCGGCCGGCACCGCGATCGCACTCGCCTTGAGCAGGTCTCTCCGGGAAAGCAGCGTCACGTCAGGCTCCCAAGTCACATCCGTACCGTAGAGCCACGTATCTTACGGATGTTTCGGTCATCCTTGACAAGAACCTGCCAGATCGACCCCCGCTCGGGGCGGGCACGATGACGGCTGGTCGCCGGGTGGACGGGCGCTCCACAAGCCAGCCGAAAACAGGTTGAATACTATTCATCGCGTCGAGACAAATATGACCGAGCAGTGAGGCGTCATGACTCGGTCCTCCACAATCTGCCATAACTCAGCTAGCATCGTGAATCACTCGGATTTTTCCGGCGGGTGCGGGGTGTTCCAGGTTGACCTACCAGGTGGAGGACCTAGCTGGAGAGTGGCCCGCTACTCTCAATGTCCCCGAAATGCTGCGAAACGGATGGCGTCCTCATCCCTTCCGGCAATACCTCCTTAAAGTGCACAGTCGTTGCAACCTCGCGTGCGACTACTGCTACGTCTACACCCTCGCCGACCAGAGCTGGCGCTCGCGGCCCATGGTCATGACCCCGGAACTCGTCGCGATCGCCGCCGAGCGCATCGCCGAGCACGCCGCCGCCCACGACGTACGCTCCGTCAAACTGATCCTGCACGGCGGCGAACCCCTGCTCGCCGGCCACACCTACCTGCGCGAGATCGTGGAGACCGTACGCGGCAAGGCGGGCCCCGACCTGCACGTCGACGCGGCGGTGCAGACCAACGCGGTGCTCCTGAACGAGGACACGCTGCGCTCCTTCAGCGACCTCGACCTGACGGTGGGGGTGAGCCTCGACGGCAGCCGGCGCGCCAACGACCGCAACCGGCGCTTCGCCAACGGCCGCAGCAGCTACGACCTCGTCTCCGACGCGCTCGGCCTGCTGCTGACCCCGGAGTTCCGGCACCTGTACAACGGCCTGCTCTGCACGGTGGACCTGGCCAATGACCCGATCGAGACTTATGAGTCCCTGCTGCAATTCCGGCCCCCCGCGATTGATTTCCTGATCCCGCACGGCACCTGGGAATCGCCGCCGCCCGGCCGCTTTCCGGACTCACCGAAAACCCCGTACGCCGACTGGCTGACCGCCATTTTCGACCGCTGGTACGGGCAGAGCGGCGAAACCGTCGTACGCCTTTTCCAGGAGATCATGAACGTGCTGATGGGCGGTTCGTCGGCCAGCGAGGCCATCGGGCTGACGCCGTCCACCGTGGTCGTGATCGAGACCGACGGGACGATCGAGCAGACCGACTCCTTGAAGGTGGTCGGGCAGGGCGCCCCGGGCACCGGGCTGAACATCGTCGACCACCCCTTCGACGCCGCCCTTGAGCACCCCGGGATGGTGGCCAGGCAACTCGGCTGGGACGCCCTGGACGACACCTGCAAGGCGTGCAGGTTCGGCCGGGTGTGCGGCGCCGGCCTCTACCCGCACCGCTACCGGCCGGGCAGCGGCTTCCGCAACCCCTCGGTCTACTGCCCCGACCTCTACCGGCTGATCGAGCACATCCATTCCCGCCTCGTCAGCGATCTCCGCCGGGCCACCCGCTGAAAGGACCGCGCATGCCCCCCAGGCACCACCGGATACCCGACGACGTGCTGACCCGGCTCGCCGCCGGTGGCGGCGGCGCCGAGGCCGCGCGCCACCTCGCCGCCGCCGAGTGGAGCAAGCGCCGGTTGCTCGTGTTGCGCCTGGCTCGGCTGGCCGCCGACTCCGGCCACCCGCACGCCGAAGCCGCCGACCACGCCTATGACGTGCTCGCCGAGGTGGAGAAGAAGCGGCCCGACGCCGTACGAACCGCGCTCGGGCACCCGGCGGTGGGCGCGTGGGCGGCGCAGACGGTGGGCGCGCTGGAACGGGGCCGGACGCCCGCGCTCGGCCCCGGGCACCTGGGCGCGGTGGCGGCCGTCGCGGCGCTCAAGGCGGGCATGCCCTGCCGGACCGAGGCCCCGGCGCCCGGCGGCGACCTCGCACTGCCCGCGCTCGGCCGGCTCTCGCTCCCCGGCCCGGACGTGCCCGACCTCGTCGAGGTGCACGTCCACGCCGACGGCCGGATGACGGCGGGCGGCGTACGGCTGCGGCCCGGCCAGGGCGAGCACCCCGGCTGGCGGCCCCTCCACCGGCTGGCCACGGCGGACGGCCGCCTGAGCCTCCTGGTGGACGACCTCCACCCCTTCCGCTGGACCCCCTCGACCCTGATCGAGGGACGGCTGCCCGAACCCGAGCTGCCCCGCTGGCAGGAGTGCCTGGAGTCGGCCTGGCAGACGTTGCGGCGGCACCACTGGACGATCGCGGACGAGACCCGCGAGCTCGTCTCCGTGCTCACCCCCGTCCAGGGGCCGGCCCAGGGGATGAACAGCGCGTCGGCGGCCGACCGCTTCGGCACGGTCGCCATGTCGACGCCTCCCGACGGCCGCTGGCTGGCCTCCACCTTCGCCCACGAGGTCCAGCACGCCAAGCTCGGCGCGATCCTGGACGTCCTGCGGCTGCTGGAACCGGACGACGTCGTCCACTACGCGCCGTGGCGGCCCGACCCCCGCCCCCTGTCGGGCCTCGTCCAGGGCGCGTACGCCTACCTCGGCGTGTCCGGCTTCTGGCGGCGGCAGCGGGAGCACGAGAGCGACCTGCGCCCGCACATCGAGTTCGCCCGCTGGCGGGAGTCCGCGTACGCGGTGACCGGCACCCTGCTGGACAGCGGCCGGCTGACCGACATCGGCGAGCGGTTCGTCTCCGGGATGCGGGCCACCCTGGCGGCCTGGCTGGCCGAGCCGGTGCCTCCCGCCGCGCTCGACGAGGCGAGGCGGGAGGCGGAGGCTCATCTGGACGCGTGGCGGGCACGCAATCCGGGCTTCTCACCCGACGGCGGCGCGATCACAGCGTGAACGGGTCGAAGTCCCAGTTGAACCGCTCGCCCCTGGCCGCGACCACCCGCTCCGGGTGGTTCGGCGGGAGGAGCCGCTCGTATCCGGCCATCGTCCTGTCGTACAGGGCCTTGCCCTCCGACTCGTCGCCGGTGGCGCGCATGTCGATCGACAGGTTGATCGCGCCGGCCAGCGACAACAGGTTGTCCGGTCCGTAGAAACTGCGGATCTGCTCCAGCACCTGCTCGTCCAGCTCGCGCGCCGCGACCGGGTCGCCGAGCGCCGCGTGGTCGCTGGCCAGGTTGATCGTGCTGCTGCAGGTGTAGAGGTGGGTGGGGCCGAGCCTGTCCATGAGCCCGGCGCGCGCCGCCGAGTCCAGCTCGCTCGCCTTGCGCGCGTCGCCGCGCAGGCGGTGGAGCAGCGCCAGGTTGATCATGCAGCCGTACGTGAAGGGGTGCTGGTCGCCGAACGCGTGCTGGTAACGCGGCAGCGCCTTGCGGGCCAGCTCCATGGCCTCCTCGGGCAGGTCGGCCTGACGCAGGGCGTTGCTGAGCGCGACCGCGGCGGCCATCGTCTCCGGGCTTTCGTAGCCGTAGAGCTTCAGCAGCCGGTCATGGGTCTCCCGGATCAGCTCGAGCGCCCCTTCGAGGTCGCCCACGCGCCGCCGGGCGATGGCGAGATCGCGGGCCGTCATCAAGGTGAGCGGATGCTCGATCTCCAGTTCCCTGATGCCGTGAGCGTAGGCCTCCTCCCCCACGTCACGGGCGCGGGCGTGGTCGCCGACCAGGCGCGCGACGCGGGCCAGGCCGTTCCAGGCCATCTGCTCGTCCCAGGTGCTGACACCCTGACGCGCGCTGCTCATCTCGATGAAGGCGAGTTGCTGGAGTTCGAGGGCGGTGTCGTACTGGCTGAGCAGCGCGTGGTCGAGCGCGAGATTGTTGATCGCACGCAGGGTGGCCGGGTCGAGCGGCCCGAACACCCGCTCGTGCGCCTCAAGGGACGCCTCGTCCTGCTGGTACGCCTCGCGGAACATGCCCTGGGCGCGCAGGTTGGCGCCGTAGGTGAGGGACATGCGCAGCGTCTCCTCATGGTCGGGGCCGAACGTCTCCCGCATGAGGTCGAGCGTGCGCTCGTTCAGCTCGCGCGAGTCGTTGTAGGCGCCCATCTGCCACAACACGTTCCCGAGGTGGCGGCGCAGCCGCAACACGTTGGCGCTGCCCGGCCCGCTGCTCTCCGACCACTGGGCGAGGAACTCCTCGGCGAGCGTCTTGGCGGAGGTGTAGTTGGCCACGCGGTAGAGGTAGCGGACCACGTCGATGCCGAACCGCTGCACGGCGTCGTCGGTGCTCAGGACGAGCCCGGACGGGCGGACATGCGGCAGGAGGTTGGCGAAGTCGTCCCAGCTCGACGTGCTCTCGGGGTCGGCGGGGGCGCCGCCGGCCAGCAGCAGGTGCACCTCGCGGCGGATCTCGTCGCGTTCCGGCTCCTTGAGCGAGTCGCGCAGGAGCGCCTGGACCAGCCGGTGGACCTGCACGGTGCCCGCGTCCTGCTCGATCTTCACCAGGGCGAACCGGTTGAGCTCGGCGAACGCCTGGTTGAGCACCAGCGGGTTGGCCAGGATGGGCCCCATACGCTGGGCGCCGCTCTTGTTGCCGCGCCGGAACACCACGCGCGGGATCGGGTCGGGGCCGAAGAAGGCCAGGCAGCGCAGCACCTCGGCGGCCTCGGGCAGCCGGTTCTCGATCTCGTGCACCGACAGCTGCCAGGCCGCCGTCATCGAGTGGGGGTATTCGGTGGACTTGCCCATGCCGAGCAGGGCGCGGGTCTGCCTGGTCAGCAGCTCGACGTACTCGTCGGTGGACATGCCGGTCATGACCTGGAGGGCGGCGGCCTGCTCCAGCGCCAGCGGGAGGTCGCCCAGCTCGCCGGCCAGGCGCTCGGCCTCCTGCTGGGCCACGTTGCGCTCCAGGCGCTTGCGCAGGAACGCCACGCTCTCGGCGGTGGAGAAGACGTCGACGGGGACGGTGTCGGCCACGCCGCTCCACCGGCTGTTCCTGGAGGTGATCAGCACGTGCCCAGGGCCACCCTGGGGGATGAAGTCCTTGATCTCCTCCGGCTCGTCCGCGTTGTCGAAGACGAGCAGCCATCTGTCGATGGGGTCGCCACGCTGGAGCGCGTCGCGTACGGACGCCGCCGCCTCCTCGATGCCCGCGCTGCCCGCCGAGGGCAGTTTCAGCTCGTTCGTGAGCGCGGCCAGGGTGCTCGGCACCAGCATCGGCTGGTCGGCGGGCACCCACCAGACCAGGTCGTAGAAGCCGCGGTACTTCCACGTGTACTCGACCGCGAGCTGGGTCTTGCCCACGCCGCCGAGCCCCTGCAAAGCTTGGGGCAGGGGCACGACCGCGGCCTTCGTCGTGGTCGTGAGGCTCTCCCGCAGCTCCTCAAGGAGACTTTCGCGCCCGGTGAAATGCTTATTACGGCCTGGAATCTTCTTGCCCCAAATGGGGGGCATCCGGGGCGTCGCCTGAGTACTGGCCTGCTCGCTCACGTCGCCTCCGCTCTTCCTGCACGTTATTACCGATCCTACGATTGATTTCTGCCGAATGGAGACCAGACAATCGTAATCGAGACCCGATCGGGGCGTCCGGCGAAAAGGAGCCGTTTTACGGGCGACCGTAAACCGGCAGAAGGAGGGTTTATGGGCGACGACCGCGGGACCGAGCTCATCGATGTCAGCGACGTGAACCTGGAGGACCTCAAGCGCCTGCAGAACCCGGCGCTGCTGCGCGCGCTGCAGGCGTCCGGCAACGGGGAAGGGCCTGTGGCGGGCTTCACCTCGGTCATCTGATTCGCGGCGGTATTCAACCACGACGCCGGAAAACAGGCGGCGGCGGCGCGGGCGGAGTACGGTGGGGGTACTTCCCTTCGCGTTTGTCGCCCGGCAACCGCATTTCCCTCCCGCGACGAGACGACGGACGAATATCGACCCCTACGGCACCGACGGAGTGTGGCCATGACTTCCAGCGGCAGAGGCCTGACGCCGTTCGTCGGCCCACACCCCTTCCGCCGGGACGACGCGCCGAAATTCTTCGGCCGCGAACGGGAGATCGACGAGCTGACGAAACGCTGGACGCAGAGCCGGCTGACCATTCTGCACGGCGCTTCCGGGGTCGGTAAGACGTCGCTGGTGACCGCCGGCGTGCTCCCCCGGCTCGACGCCACGCGCGCCGACGTGCTGCCGGTGGGCACGGTGTCGCGGCCGCCGTTCGTGCCCGCGGCCGTCATCCCCGGCGACAGCGATCCGCACGTCTTCGGCCTGCTGGCGTCGTGGTCGCCGTACGAGAACCCCATCCGCTTCGCGGGCCTGACCGTGAGCGCCTACCTGCGGCGGCACCACTGGAGCCCGCACGGCGGGCTCATCATGGCCGTGCTCGACCAGGCCGAGGACGTCTTCACCACCTTCCGCCGCGACCGCGGCGCGCACCCGCACCTCCTCGACCAGCTCAGCGACGCGGTCGGCGCGTGCGACCGGGACCTCCCGCTGCGCCTGCTCGTCGTGGTCGGCGACGAGCACGTCGAATCCCTGCGCAGGCACGACGGGTTACGCGCGCACATCATCCAGGGCGCCTCCTACCGGCTGAAACCGCTGGGCGTCGAGCCCGCTCTTCAGGCGTGCCGGCGGCCGTTGGAGGCGGCCGGCCGCGCGTTCCGTCCGGGGGTGGCCGAACGGCTCGTCGACGAGCTGCGCCGCACCGGGCCCGGGCCGCTGGGGCCGGGAGCCGTCGAGCCCCTCCATCTGCAACTGGCGTGCGCGGCGTCGTGGGAGTCCGTGAGCGAGGGCTCGGCGGCGATCGGGCCGGCCGACCTCGCCGACGTCAACGAGGTGCTGGCCGGTTTCTGCCACCGCGCGATCGCGGCGGTGGCCCGCGACCATCTGCGCGGGGACGCCGACGGGCTGCGCGCGCTGCTGCGTCCGCTCGCCCGGGTGCGCGGTCTGCGCGGCGCCGGCGGCGAACGGCTGCCGGAGCCGATCGCCCGCGCGCTCCTGGCCCACCACGTGATCCGGCCGGGCCGCAAGCACCGCTGGGAGATGCCCGCCCGGCTGGTACGGCCGTTCCTGCGCGGCCCGTCCTCGCCCGCGCCGCCGCCCCCGCCGGCCGACCGCCTGGCCGCCACGAGCGCCGCGCTGCACCAGGGCTGGTTCGCCCTCGCCGAGGACCTGGCCGGGCAGGAGGTCCGCGACCCGGCCGGCACCAGGTCGCGGGCCCGCGCCGAGTCCCTGCTGGGAGACGCGGCCTACCTCCAGAACGACCTCGGCGGCGCGCTCGCCCACTACCGCGAGGCCGCCCGGCTGTTCGACACCACGCGGGGCACCGACCAGATCGTCGCGACCCTGCTGACCGCGGCCGGCCGCATCCTGATGGACCAGGGCGCCTACCGGGCCGCCGTCACGGAGCTGCGCTCGGCGGTCCGCCGCAGCACCGAGCCGGTCATCCAGACCGAGCTGGCCTGGGCCCTGTGGTACCTCGGCCAGGAGAGCGGCGCGGTGGACGTGCTCGACGGCGCGCTGCGTTCCGACGGCGACACCCCCGAGGCCCTGCGCGCCCGCGGGGAGATCCTGTCCGACCTGGACAACCCGGAGCGCGCCCTGCGCGACCTGGACAAGGTACGCCCGCACGAGCTGGCCTCCACCCGGGCCGCGTACGCGCTGGCCCTGGCCCGCAACGGCGACGTGGGCAACGCGGTCAAGGCGATGCCGCCGCTCGACGTGCACAGCGACCCGGCGACCCTGCTGCGCGCCGCCCGGGTCATGAAGGCCGCGGGACGCGACTCGGAGGCCGCCCGGCTGGCCCGGCAGGCCCGGCGCGGCACGAGCCGGCGCCCGCTGCCGCCCCAGCTGACCGCCGAGGCCGACCGGCTGATCGTCACGTAGCGGCAGCTCAAAGAGATCTTCACGGAAAGATCGCCCGGAGCTGGCAAAGTGGCGGCCAGCGGTGCTCTATTCTCTGAGCGTGCCACGGCTCCGATCCGTGCGCCGGATCGTAGCAAGCGCTACCCACGCCCGAAGTTCGCGAGCCGTGATGGCGGGCGTGCAGCAGATCCGGTGCTTCAAAGAGCTTCTCACCGACTATCCGGCATTTCGGCGGTCATGGGTGGGATCCACCATCTCCATGCTCGGCAGCCGCACGATCGGCGTGACGTATCCGCTGCTGGCCTACACGCTGACCGAGTCCCCGACCTGGATCGGCTGGGTCATGTTCGCCTCGACCGTCCCAGGGCTGCTCTGGTACGTCCCCGCCGGGGCGCTCATCGACCGGCTCGGCCCGCGGCGGGTGATGGTGTGGAGCGAGTACGCCCGCGGGATCCTCGTCGCCGGGCTCTGCGCCGCGATGGCGTTCGACGTGCTGCGGCTCCACCATCTCGTGATCGTCGCCCTGCTCGAAGGCACACTCTCGATCAACTCGTCGGTGGCCGAGACCGCGCTGATCCCGACCACGGTCAAGCCGGGCAACGTCGAGACGGCGCTGGCCCTGCACGAGGGGTCCGTGCACGGCATGGTCCTGGCGGGCCGCCCGCTCGGCGGGATGTTGTTCGGGCTCGGGCCGATCGTGCCGTTCCTGGCCAACACCCTCATGTTCTTCTCGGCCGGCCGGGTGCTGAGCAGACTGGAACGCGACATCACCGCGAAGGGGCCGCGCGGCAGGCTGCTCGCCGACATGCGCGCCGGGCTCGTCGAGTTGTGGAACCACCGGTTCCTGCGGGCGGCGACCATCGTCACCGCGCTGATGAACCTCATGGTTCAGGGCCTGATCGTGGTGTTCCTGTCGAAGGCGACCAATGACGGCCTGCCCTCGGCGCTGGCGGGCGTCATCCTGGCCGCCTCGGGGATCGGGGGGATCGCCGGGGCCCTGCTCTCGCCCAGGTGGCGGCACATCTGGCAGCGGGTGGTACGGCGGGCGTCCCGCCGACGACGGGCAGCCGTCCTCATCGACCGGTTCGGGCTGGCGCGGCTCGACGGGTCCATGATGCTGGCGCACACCTGGATGTGCGCGGCCGCGCTCACCCTGCCCCTGGCGCTCAACCAGGCCCCGCCGGTGTTCGCGGTGTCGCTGGCCGCCATCGGCCTGACGGGCGGGCTGAGCAACGTCACGATCCGCACGGCGCTGAGCCGCGTGCCGTCCGACCTGGTCGCGCGGGTCGTGGGCGTCTCCCGGCTGGGCAGCTACAGCGCGGTCGCGCTCGGCCCGCTGCTGGCCAGCCTGCTCATCGGGCGGGTCGAGCCGTTCGCCGCCCTGCTGTTGTTGTCGCTGACCGTGCTCGTGCTGGCCCTGGTGGTGACCCTGGTGCCGGTGCTCCGGAGCAGCCTGATCCCTCAAGGGGAGCCGGAGAGCGTGCCTGTCACGTCGTGAGCGATTCGCCGGGATCACGTGCATCGGCGATCGTTTTACGTTGCAATGCAGGCATGGCGAGTGCCCGGCGCGTGTTGTCGTCCTCCTGCCTGCTCGTGCTCCTCGTGCTCGTCTGGTTTCCGGCGGGCACTCTGGCCGCGCGGGCGGCGGCGGGGCCGGAGTTCCTGGAGCAGGAGCAGTTGTCCATCCCGCTGGAGCGGGTGCCCGGCGGCAGGTGGGACGTCGTGGTGATCAACCCGGGCGCTGCGGCGGCCGTCGAGGTGCGGCTCGCCGGGTCGCTGGCCGACGCGCTGGCGGTCCAGGGCGGGCGGGCGTACGTCGCCGGCGGCGGCAGCGCGACCTTTCGGCTCGTGCCCGGCAGGCGGCCCCACGCGGGGACCGGCGAGCTGGTGCTGATCTCGGCGGACGGCGTGGACCGGCTGCGTGTGACGGTGACGCCGCCCGCCCCCTTCCTGACCCGCTACCCGTTCGTCCCGGTGCTCGGCGGTCTGCTGCTGCTCGCCGGATTCGTGGCGCTGCCCCTGTGGCGGCGGCGCCGTACCGCGTCCGGCGAGAGCCGCCCGCCGCGTACGGGCGGCGCCGTACGGCCGGGCCTGCGGGGCTTCACCCACAGCGACGAGCCGGCCCACGCGGACGAGCTGAACCGCGCCGAGTACGCCCGCCACCTCGCCGAGCTGGCCCGCCACGCGACCCCGCCCATGGTGATCGGCGTCTACGGGGAGTGGGGCACCGGCAAGACCTCGATGCTGATGCAGGTACGCGACGAGCTGCGCGACGCCCCCGAGTGCGCCCACGTCTGGTTCGACCCCTGGCGGCACCAGTACGACGAGAACCCCGTCCTGCCCCTGCTGCACGTCATCGTCAACGACCTCGGCCTGGCGGGCCGGGAGAACGTGCGCCGCACGCTGCGGACGATCTCCGACGTGCTCGGCTCCCTGGTCATGTCCGCGTCGTTCAAGATCAACTTCTCCGACGTCCGCAAGTCGATGGAGGACTACGACGCCGAGCACTTCCGCGTCCGCTCCGAGCTCACCCGCCTGGACGAGCACCTCGGCGAGCTCATCGACGAGGCGCTGGCCGCCCGCGGCAAGCAGCGCCTGATCGTGTTCGTCGACGACCTCGACCGCTGCGACGCCGACCGGATCACCTCCCTGCTGGAGGTGCTGAAGCTGCACTTCAACCGCAACAACTGCGTGTTCGTCCTGGCCCTGGCCAAGGGGCCGCTCATGGCCGCCGTCAGGGAGAAGTACCAGGACCCGGTCGGCGACTACCTCGACAAGATCATCCAGTTCCCGTTCGAGATGCCGCGGCTGTCCGAGCGGGACTTCACCCGCTACCTCGACGGCCTGCTCACCCTCACCGACGACATCAGGGCCGCCGGCGGCATGCTCAGGTGCGGGCTGCGCCGCAACCCGCGCGCCGTCAAGCGGTTCGTCAACGTGCTCATCCTTCAGGACCGCGTCGCCAAGGCCAGGAAGCTGGACCCGTACGACGTCTCCGTGCTGGCCGCCGTCCTGCTGCTGCGTGACGGCGCTCCGAAGGTGTACGCCGAGCTCATGGACGACCCGTCGCTGCTCCAGCGCATCGCCTGGCAACTCGGCGCGCCCGAGGCCGGCGAGCCCGGGGAGCCCGGGGAGTGGGGCGGGCTGGCCACGCGGATCGTACGGGAGCTGGCCGGGTCGCCCGCGGGCGTGCCCGACGACGTGCGGACGTACATCGACCTGGTGCGCGACTCCCCGCTGCCGCAGCCCGGCGACCTGTCCGACGGCCCGCCGCAGGGCCGGCCGGAGGTGCCGGAGCTCATCCGGCTGAACGAGCTCTCGCTGAAGGCCGTACTGGAGAGCCTGGCGGCGGCCGTGCGCGAGCGCACCGGACGGCCCGCCGGGGACGGGCCCCGCGTGCTCGACCCGGTGGTGCGCTTCCGCGGCCAGGACCACACCGGGATGGCCGCCGTCGAGGACGCCGTCACCCGCGGCGGCGCGAAACTCCTGGTCACCGGCCCGCCCGGGGCCGGGAAGACGGTGCTCGCCGAGCGGCTGGCCGCCCACCTGGCCGAACGGCGCGCGCCGCAGAGCCCGGCGTTCCTGCCGTTCGCGGCGCTGAAGACCGAGTTCCCCGAGCACGACCGGTGGGTGACGCACGCGCTGGTGTCCGAGTACCGGATCTCCCTGCCCGACGCCAACGCGATGGTACGGCGGGGCTCGTTGTCACTGATCCTCGACGGCCTGGACACGCTGGACCAGGACAAACGCGCGGCGTTCCTGCAATGGGCCCGCGACGCCGCCTGCGGCGTGGTGATCACCAGCCGCGACGGGCCGGTCCCGGGCCTGGAGGAGGTACGGATGCTCGGCGTGCCCGCCACCGAGGTGCGCCGCCAGTTCGAGGCGGCGCTGGCCGCCCACGGGATCGAGCCGGACCGCCTGCTCGGCCTGACCTCCGAGCTGCTGAGCTCCCCCCAGCTCCTCACCGTCCTCACCGGCGGCCAGAAGTGGATCGAGGACCTGCCGGACCAGCCCGTCCGCTTCGTGCCCTGGTACGCCGACTGGACCCTGAGGGCGACGGCCGCCGCCGGGTTCGCTCCGGACGCCGTCGCCCAGGGCCTGCGGGACCTCGCCAGGTCGACCCGGCACGACGGTCACCACATGTTCTCCGGCGAGGACTCCGCCGTCCGGACCGTCCTGTGGCGCGCCGGCGTGCGCACGGTGGAGGCTCCGGCGCTGCTCGCCGCCGCGACCCGGGCGGGCCTGCTGCGCGAGTGCGGGCCGCGGGTCTACCACTTCCTCCACCCGCTGCTCCGGGAGCACCTGGCGGGGCTGGAGCTCTGAGCGGGGCTCAGACCCGGGTCATGGTGGACTGGTAGCCGCCGCCCGGCCACTCCCAGGCGCCGCTGTTGGTGCTGCGGTCCTCGTTGAACGTGCCCACGAAGCGGGCGGGCGAGCCCTGGTCGCCGTACCAGATGGTCAGCGTGTCGCCGTCGACCTCCCAGGTGTACTTCAGGATCTCGGCGGACTGGCCGAACAGGTGTGACTTGAGGGTCTTGCTCTCCTCGTCGTAGCCGATGTACTCCACGGCCTTGGTGTCGGCCAGGTCGACGTGCTGGACCAGGAAGTTGCCGCCCTCCAGCCAGGCGAAGCGGACGGTGCCGGCGTCGGTCGCCTCGCCGTCCTCGACGTTGCTGACCCGCCAGGTGCCGATGAGGACGTCGAGCTGCCGGAGCGCGGGGTTGGGGGATTTATCGGTCATGGTGGTTTTCCCTCCGTTTCAGTGTGACAAAGCACGGCTTGGCGCGGTGGGACCAGTGGCCCGGTGCCGTACGGCGAGGGCGGGAATCTTGCGGCCCGGCCCGCTGACCAGCGAGGACACCGATCGGCCGCACGCCGGTCGCGCGTCAAGCATCCCTTGGGTGCCAGCCGATTGTCCACCGGAAGAGCACGTTGGAAGAAGCCGCGACACGGGGGCCGTGCGATTGTCGGGAGAAATGCTTTCGTGCGGGAATTGTCGCGCGGCAGCGAATCGGCTGGAGGATTTTCATGGATTCGCCGGAGGTCTTCCGCAGGCCGCCGCCCCGCATCCCCGGCCCCCTTCCCCCGTGCCATCCGTGCCATCCGTGCGACCCGTACGACCCCTGCGACCCGCGCGACCCGTACGACCCGTGCGGCGAACCCCGACCGCCTGCGTCCGGCGTGGGCCGGAGGGTGTCCGGCGGTTCGTCGGCCGCGCGCGCCCGCGTCCCGTCGCCGGGCCGCTCGACCGCCCTTCCCCCTGCCTTCGCGCAGGCGTCCCTCTCGATCCCAAGGAGTCGCATGTGAGCCGCCGTGGCTGGGTGCTGTTCGCCCTGATGTCCGTGATCTGGGGCATCCCCTACCTCCTCATCAAGGTCGCGGTCGGCGGCGTGCCGGTGCCCGTGCTGGTCTTCGCGCGCACCGCGATCGGCGCCGCGCTGCTCCTGCCGCTGGCCATCCGCGGCGGACAACTCGCGATGGTACGGCGCTACTGGCGGCCGGTCATCGGCTTCGCCTGCCTGGAGATCCTGGCCCCCTGGTGGCTGCTCTCGGACGCCGAACGGCGGCTGACCAGCTCGACCAGCGGGCTGCTGATCGCCGCGGCCCCCATCCTCGGCGTGGCGCTGGCCCGGCTGACCGGCGGCGGCGAACGGCTGGGCAGGGCCCGCTGGGCCGGGCTGGTGGTCGGACTGGCCGGCGTGGCCGTACTGGCCGGGCCGCACCTGGGCGGCGGCGACGCCTGGGCGATGGGCGAGGTGCTGCTGACCGCGCTCTGCTACTCGATCGCCCCGCTCATCGCCGACCGCCATCTCCGGGACCTGCCCACGATCCCGCTGACGGCCGCCTGCCTGACCCTGGCCGCACTGGTCTACACACCCGCCGCGATCTGGACGTGGCCGTCCGCCATGCCGAGCGGCGAGGTGCTGGCGGCGCTGGTCGGGCTGGGCGTCGTCTGCACCGGGCTGGCGTTCGTGGTGTTCGTGGAGCTGATCAAGGAGGCCGGGCCGTCGCGCGCGCTGGTGTCGACGTACATGAACCCGGCGGTGGCGATCGTCGCCGGGGTGCTGATCCTGAACGAGCCGCTGACCGCCCTGATCGTCGTCTCCTTCGTACTGATCCTGGGCGGCTGCGTGCTCGCCACGCGCGCCGAGGAGGAGCCGCCCGCCCCCGCGGCCGAACGGGAACCAGAACTGGAAGTACGGTCCTGACACTTTCGCGTAGCAGGAAGCTGCACAGCGCAGGCAATTAGCTGAAGCTCCCGATCCCGATACCGAAGTCGCACATCGAAGAAAATCATTGGTATCCGGCAGGACCCCGCCAACCAAAGAAATCGATGGGTGACCTCAGATGACCACACAATTGATTCGCGATTTCATCGCGCACGCCAGGAAACGACCGTCCGCCCCGGCGCTGCGCACCAGAACGGAAACCGTCGGCTACGCCGAACTGGCCGCGCTGTCCGGCCGGGCCCAAAAAGAACTGGACGCCCTTCCGCCGGGCCCGGTCGCGGTGCTCGCCCGTAAATCCCCGCAGGCGATCGCGCTGGTGCTCGGCTGCCTTTCGGCCGGGCGGCCGGTGCTGCTGCCGCCGATCGACCTGGGAACGGTCGCGCTCGGCGAGTTGTGCGCGCGGGCGGGCTGCGTCCAGGTGCTCGCCGCCACCCCCGAGGACGCCGCCGAACACCCGGACGCCGTCACCGCCGTCATCGGCGGGCCGGGCGGCGGACCGGGCGGCGGCACCGGAGGCGGACCGGGCAACCGGCCGGGCTCCCGGGCCGTGTTCCCGGAACCGGTGGCGGTCGGCGACGCGGACACCGCGTTCATGCTGACCACCTCCGGCTCGACCGGCGCCCCGAAGATCGTCCCGCTGTCGGCGGGCTCGGTGACCCGGTTCACGGACTGGGCCGGCGACGCGTTCGGCCTCGGCCCCGGCGAGGTGGTGTTCAACTACGCGCCGCTCAACTTCGACCTGTGCCTGCTGGACGTGTGGGCCACGCTGCGGAGCGGCGGCTGCGTCGCCCTGGTCGACCCCGCGCTGGCCGCCAACCCGCGCTACGTCTCCGGCTTCTTCGCCGCCTCGGGGGTCACCGTGGTCCAGGGCGTGCCGATGTTGTACCAGTTGCTGGAGGAGGACGTCTTCCCCGGCGTACGGCACGTCATCGTCACCGGCGACCACGCGCCCGTCCCGGTACGCGCCGCCCTGCCGCGCAGGTTCCCCGACGCCCGCCTGCACAACGTCTACGGCTGCACCGAGACCAACGACAGCTTCTGGCACGAGTTCGACGCCGCCGAGGCCGTCCAGCCGGGCCCGCTGCCGATCGGCGAGCCGCTGCCCGGCGTCGTCGCCGCCTTCGGCCCGGACCTGGCCCCCTTCCCGCCCGACGACGGAGGCAGCGAGCTGCTGGTCAGGACGCCGTTCCAGACCACCGGCTACGTGACGCCCGACCCGGCGGCGGCGACCGGCCGGTTCGTGACCGGCCCGGACGGCAGCCGCTACTTCCGCACCGGCGACCTGGTCCGCCGCGGCGCCGGCGGCCGGCTGTTCCTCGTCGGCCGGGACGACTTCCAGCTCAAGGTACGCGGCATCCGGGTGAACCTGGAGCAGATCGAACGGGTGCTGCTGGAGCACGACGACGTCGTGGAGGCGGCCGTCGTCCCGGCCGTGGACGGCGCCGAGACCCGGCTCACCGCGTTCGTGCGCGGGAGCGGGCCGGGCCGGCTGTCGGGGCTGCGCCTTCGTACGCACTGCGCGATGCGGCTGCCAAGGGCCGCGATCCCGTCCTCCATCCGGCTGGTCGAGCAGCCGTTCCCGCGTACCTCGACCGGAAAGGTGGACCGGAAGCGCATCGGCTGACGTACGAAAAGGCAATTGCGGGCACGCGCATTCTCGGAGATGCGACCGCGTGCGCGCGCGTGTGATGCTGCCTTTCGTGGACATCACACTTCAGATTAAAGAATTCGTGGTGACCGAGTATCTCCCGGATACTCCGCCAGACGAACTCGAGGCCGACTACGACCTTTTCCGCAACGGGGTCATCAGCAGTCTGGGCCTGTTGAAGCTCATCGGCTGGATCAAGGACCGGTTCGACATCCCGGTCGACGAGCTCGACATCGCCCCGGAGAACTTCCGGACCGTGGCGGCCATTCGTGAATTCGTCGGAACAGCATTGTCAGCACCAGCAGAACGGACACTGAAATGATCATCCGCAAGATCTCGGACGTGACGCCGGTCGAGTGGGGGAACGGCCTCAGCCACCGTTTCCTGGTCGAGCGCGACGGCATGGGCTACTCGCTCACCGACACGATCGTCTGGGCCGGGACCAGCTCCCCCCTCCAGTACCGCAAGCACCTGGAGGCCTGCTACTGCATCAGCGGGCGCGGCGCCGTGATCGACGCCGACGGCCGCCACCACGTCCTGGAGCCGGGCACCATGTACGCCCTCGACCAGAACGACCCGCACCACCTGATCGCCGACCCCGGCGAGGACCTGCGGCTGATCTGCGTCTTCTCCCCCGCGCTGCAGGGCGACGAGCGCCACCAGCTCGCAGAGGCTCAGTTCTCCCACTACTGACGGATCTGGTCTCCCATGGATGAGTGGAGCGACACACACCGCGAGCTCCGGGCCGAGTTCGCGGACTGGTACGAGGTGCTGGGCGAAGGCCACCTGGACGCCGACCGCGACGCCGGACTGCCGGCGCGGAAGTGGGAGCAGGTGCGCGCCTCCGGGCTGCTGCGCCTGCCGTTCGCCCCCGAGTGGGGCGGCCGCGGGCTGGACCTGCTCAGCACCATGTACGTCCTGGAGGGCCTCGGCGAGGGCTGCAGGGACGGCGGGCTGTGCTTCTCGCTCTGCACGCAGATCGTCAGCGCCGGGATCCCGCTGCAACGCTTCGGCAGTCCCGAACTCAAGGCCCGCCACCTGCCCGGCATCTGCGCCGGGACGACGATCACCGCGCACGCCATCACCGACCCCGGGGGCGGGTCCGACGTGCTGGGCATGGGCATGACCGCCAAGCCCGACGGCGATCACTGGATCCTCGACGGGGACAAGGTGCTCGTGACCAACGGCCCGGTCGCCGACCTGATCGTGGTCTACGCGGTGACCGACCGCGACCTGGGCCCGTTCGGGCTGACCGCCTTCCTGGTCGAGCGGGACACCCCGGGCGTGCTGGCCGGCCCGGACGTGCCCAAGATGGGTCTGCGCACCTCGCCGCTCGGCGAGCTCACCTTCCGCGACTGCCGCGTCCCGGCCGGGAACGTGGTGGGCCGGCCCGGCATGGGCTTCACGGTGCTGGAGCACGTGATGCGCTGGGAGATCCTGTGCTCCTTCATCGTCCAGGCCGGCGCGATGCGGCACCGGCTGGACCGCTGCGTGGAGCACGCCTCCCGGCGCCGCCAGTTCGGCCGTCCCATCGGTTCCTTCCAGATGGTCGCCGGCCAGATCGTCGACATGAAGATCGGCCTGGAGACCGCCCGGCGCTGGTTGTACGACGCCGCGCGCGGCTTCGCAGCCGGCCGGGACGTCGCCACCGACATCGCGATCGCCAAGGTGCTGACCAGCGAGGCGAACGTGAAGTCGGCGCTGGCCGCGATCCAGGTCTTCGGCGGCAGCGGCTACCTGACCGAGACCGGGCTGGAGAAGGACCTCCGGGACGCGGTCGGCGGCACGATCTACTCCGGCACCTCGGAGATGCAACGGATCCGCATCGCCCGGATGCTCGGACTCAAGGAGTCACACACATGACCGCTGACCTGGACGCCACCACGTTCCTGGACGCCGGCCACCCCGTGGTGCGCGAGTTCGCCCGGCGGGCCGTCGAAGGCGCCACCACCCCCACCGAGCAGGCCGTACGCCTCTACTACACGGTGCGGGACACCATCCTGTACGACGTCTACGACATCGACATGTCCCGCGACGGCCTGCGGGCCAGCACGATCATCTCCCGCGGCAGCGGCTTCTGCCTGCACAAGTCGGTCGTGTACGCCGCCGCCGCCCGTTCGCTCGGCATCCCGGCCCGGCTGGTCTTCGCCGACGTGCGCAACCACCTGGCCTCGGGGCGGCTGCGGGAACTCGTCGGCGGCGACGTGTTCCGCTTCCACGGCCTGGTCTCCGTCCAGCTCGAAGACCGCTGGGTGAAGGCCACCCCCGTGTTCAACAAGATGCTGTGCCGGCTGTACCGCCTGAAGCCCCTGGAGTTCGACGGCACCGCCGACAGCGTCTACCACCCGCACGACGAGTCCGGTCGGCGGCACATGGAGTTCCTGCACTGGCACGGCGAGTTCGACGACTTCCCCTACGAACTGGTCCTGGACGCGTTCCGGACGTCCCACCCGGGGCTGCTGGGCGACCAGGACCAGACCGTGAAGGGCTCGCTGACCGCAGAAGCGGGCGTCTGACATCCCATCGACGAAGTCCCCTTGAGAGGTATCCGTTGAACGAGCGCGTCAAATACACGCTGAACGAGGACGACATCCCGTACACGTGGCTGAACATCGCCGCGGACTTCGGCGAGCCGGCCCCCATCCTCGACCCGGCCACCGGGGCGCCGATCACCCGGGCCGAGCTGTGCAGGACGATCGCCGAGCCGCTGGTGGACCAGGAGCTCAGCACCGAGCCGGAGTTCGAGATCCCCGGGCCCGTCCGCGACATCTACCGGCAGTGGCGCCCGACCCCGCTCTACCGGGCCCGCCGCCTCGAAATCGCCCTGGACACCCCCGCGCGCATCTACTACAAGTACGAGGGCGTCTCGCCGGTCGGCAGCCTCAAGCCCAACTCGGCGGTGCCGCAGGCGTACTACAACAAGCAGATCGGCAAGACCGGGCTGGTCACCGAGACCGGCGCGGGCCAGTGGGGCAGCTCGATCGCCTCCGCCGCGGCCATGTTCGGCCTGACCGCGCAGGTCTTCATGGTCGGCGTCAGCTACCGGCAGAAGCCGTACCGGCGGGCCCTGATGGAGGCGTACGGCGCCGTCTGCAACTCCAGCCCCAGCCCGCTCACCGCGGCCGGACGGGCCGTGCTGGCCGAGGACCCCGACCACCCCGGCAGCCTCGGCATCGCCAAGTCCGAGGCCCTGGAAGTCGCCTACGCCAACCCCGACCTGGGCTACACCCGCGGCAGCTCGCTGAACCACGTGTGCGCGCACCAGACCGTCATCGGCCAGGAGGCGATGCTCCAGATGGAGCTCGCCGAGGACTATCCGGACATCGTGGTCGGCCCGTGCGGCGGCGGCAGCACCCTGGCCGGGATGTGTTTCCCGTTCCTGCGCGACAAACTCCGCCGCGGCCGCGACATCCGGCTCATCGCCGCCGAGCCGGTCGCCTGCCCCACCCTGACCCGCGGCCGCATCGCCTACGACCACTCCGACGCGGCCCGGCTCACCCCGCTGTCGCGTATGCACACGCTGGGCCACAAGTTCGTGCCGCCGCCCGTGCACGCCGGCGGCCTGCGGGCCCACGACATCTCGCCGCTGATCAGCCGGGCCGTCGAGAACGGGCTGATGGAGGCGGTCGCGGTGCGGCAGCACGCCTGCTTCGAGGCCGGTGTGCTGTTCGCCCGCGAGGAGGGCATCGTGCCCGCCCCCGAGTCGGCGCACGCGGTGCGGGCCGCCATCGACGAGGCGCTGCGCTGCCGCGAGCAGGGCCAGTCGAAGGCGATCCTCATCGCCCTGTCCGGACACGGACATTTCGACCTGGCCGCGTACGAGAAGTTCCAGGCCGGGCTGCTGCCCGACGACGAGCCGTCGGACGAGGACCTCGAACTCGGCCTGTCCAGCATCCCGGACCTCGCCCGCGCCTGACCCCCGCCCCCCTCACTCAGTACGCCACCGCCTTCACGGTGAAGGTGGTGGCGTACTTGTCGAGGGCGGTCCTTACGCGCTCAGCGCTGCTTGAGCCGGGCCGCTTCCTTGCGGTTCTCGGCCTGAACGGTCCGCTCCCGCTCCAGCCAGTCCGGGTTGTCCGCCTTCAGCGCGTCGATCTCGGCGGTGGTGAGCGGCTCGGTGATCCCGCCCCTGAGCAGCCCGGAGATCGAGACCCCGAGCTTCGCGGCGATGACCTGCCTGGGGTGCGGCCCGTTGCGCCGCAGGTCGGCGAGCCACGCGGGCGGCTTGGCCTGCAACTCGTTGAGCTCGTCCCTGGAGACGACACCCGCCTGGAACTCGGCGGGCGTGGCCGAGAGGAGGACACCCAGCTTCTTGGCCGCCGTCTCGGGCTTCATCGTCTGGATGCTCTTCGGTTTGGACGAGGTCATGGCCCCAAGCGTAGCCAGTCGGACCGGTATCCCTGACATCGATACCCTGTGGAGGTGACTGACGAGACCGGCAACACCTTCCGCCTGGCGTACGTGCCCGGGGTGACCCCCGCCAAATGGGTCGGCGTCTGGGCCGAAAGGCTGCCCGACGTGCCGCTCACCCTGGTCACGGTCCCGGCCGGGGAGGCGGTCGGCCTGCTGCGGGACGGCGCCGCCGACGCCGCGTTCGTCAGGCTGCCGGTCGACCGCGACGGCCTCAGCGTGATCCCCCTCTACGTCGAGACCACGGTGGTCGTGGTGCCCAAGGACCACGCGGTGGCCGCCGCCGACGAGGTGACCGTCGCCGACCTGGCCGACGACGAGGTGTTCCACCCCCTCGACGACACCATCGAGTGGACGGCGTCCCGCCCGGGGCAGCCCGCGTTCACCCGTCCCGCGACGACGGCGGACGCGATCGAGATGGTGGCCGCAGGCACCGGTCTCCTCCTGGTCCCGCAGTCATTGGCCCGCCTGTACCACCGCAAGGACCTCACCTACCGCCCGGTGACGGACGCCCCCCAGTCCCAGATCGCCCTGGCCTGGCCCACGGACGCGACCACCGACCTGGTGGAGGACTTCATCGGCATCGTCCGCGGCCGGACGGTGAACAGCTCCCGAGGCCGCACCCCCGCCGCCGCCCCCGCGGAGAAGCCGGCCCGGCGGCAACCTCAGAAGCCCGCCCAGAACCGCTCAGCCCGCCGTGACGTCCCCGCCAACCGCCGGCGGAAGGGCCCCCGCCCCCGCTGACCACCTATCTGATGATGAGACCGGCATCGGCGAGTACGGACAGGAACAGCCCTCCGCACAACAGCGCCACGGGCCACACCTTCTGAGTGAGGGCGACCAGGATCCCGGCGAGCAGCGCCAGCAGGGCGATGATGGTGAGGGCGTCCATAAGAGTGTTCCTGCCCTACGACGCGATCTCAGGCCGCGATCAGAGCTCACCGAGCCGAGGAATGATCTCGCTCAGCACCCAGAGCGCCAGTCCGAGCGCGAGCAGATTGATCCGCGCACCGCCGATGTTGAACGCCGACAACACGAAACAGGCCAGAGCGAGAACGAGCAGAAGAAGAGTGATCATGCCGGCTTCCACTTCTGTAGCTGGGGTGGTCGCACAGCACTACCCGTGATCATCGAACGTAGGCACTCGACATGGCGGCGTCCGCACGCCGCTCCCTAGCTTGTGTGCGTACACCCCGGAGCCGGACGGCGGGCGACCCCGGCGAGCACCAGGTCGAGTTCCGCCAGCGTGTCCTCCAGCGCGGCACGCTGGTCCGGGGCGCGTGCGATGTCCAGGGCGCTCTCGCAGATCCCCCCGTACAGCAGCGAGGTGGCGGGGTCCAACGGCCGGTCCGGGATGCATCCGGCCTCGATCGCGATGGCCAGCCCGCGCCGCATCTGCTCCTTGCACCCGGCCTGGATGTCTCGCATGGCGGTCCAGCCGAGCGCGCCCGGCGCCTCGACCAGCGTGATCCGGCGTACGGCGGGTTCGAGGGAGGCCTCCAGCAGGCGCCGGCACCCGGCCGACACCCCGTCCCAAGGATCCGGCTGGGCCTGGAACGCCTGCCGGACGAGCGTCGCGAGCGCCTTCTGGTCGGCGGCGTAGACCTCGCGGAAGATGTGTTCCTTGTTGCTGAAGTGATGGTAGAACGCGCCACGTGTCACGCCGGCCCTGGCGCAGATCCCGTCCACCGCGGTGGCGGCGAAGCCGTCGCTGATGAAAAGCTCGCGCGCCGCCGCGACCAGGGCGGCCGTGGTGGCCTGGGTGCGCTCGTGCTGGCTCCGTCGTACGTTCGTCTTCTCTGCCACCCGCGTACTTCCTCCTCTTGTTCTGCACCTGGCCGATCACGGCACCAGGGGTTTCGTCGTTGCGGAGTGCCATCGGCCCCTGTGCCGCGGCCAGGCCGGATCCTCATCCCTGGATTCGTCGCGTCCGATCAGCTGTACGGTCCTGCTCGATCAGGTGATCCAGCAGAACCTGGCCGATGTCGGCGAGTTGCCGCAGTTGTTCCGGGGTGAGCAGGTCGATCAGGTGCTCGCGGACGCTGGCCACGTGCTGGGGGGCGGCGGCCAGGAGCGCGGCGGCTCCGTCGTCGGTGAGCCGGGCCAGCCAGCCGCGCCGGTCGTCGGCGTAGTGCTCCCGGCGTACCCAGCCCTTCTGTTCGAGCTTGTTGACCGCGTGTGAGATGCGGCTGGGCTTGGAGTTGGTCCAGTGCGCCAGCTCGCTCATGCGCATGGTGCGCTGAGGCGCCTCCGACAGCAGGACGAGCAGCTCGTAGTAGGTGGGCGGCATGTCGGCCGCGGCCAGCAGATCGCGCTCAAGGCGGTCGGTCAGCAGGCGGACGGCCAGTCCGAAGGTGCGCCAGGTGTGCTGTTCGTCGTCGGTGAGCCATCGCGTCATGGAAGCGATCGTACTTGAAGGTTGCGTACTGAAATAAAACCAATGTACTGTCGTGCCGAAATTTCCAGTGCTGAACTAAATGTGAAGGCGGGCACGACCATGTATCCGAGCGAGCTCACCGGCGTCTACACCATCGACCCCGCGCACAGCCGGTTCGGCTTCGTCGCCCGCCACGCGATGGTGACCAAGGTGCGCGGCAGTATCCCCGTCCAAGAGGCCACCGCCCAATTGAACGCCGGCAACCCGGCCGCCTCCACCGTCCGCGTGGTCCTCGACGCGACCGGCATCCAGACCGGCAACCAGCTCCGCGACGACCACCTGCGCACCGGCGACTTCCTCGACGCGACCGCGCACCCCCACATCACCTTCGACTCCACCTCCGTCAAGCACCTCGACGGCGACAGCTTCGAGGTCACCGGCGACCTGACGATCCGCGGGACGACCCGGCGGATCACCGTCCCGCTCGACTACGCCGGGACGGCCGTCGACGCCCAGGGCCTGACCCGGGTCGGCTTCGAGGGCAGCACGGTGATCAACCGCAAGGACTTCGGCATCAACTACAACGCCGTCCTGGAGACCGGCGGCGTGATGATCTCCGACAGGATCACGCTCGAGTTCGACCTGTCCGCCGTCAAGACCGCCTGACCAGATCGACGGGACCTGCCGGTCAACCGCGGCGCCGGACAACGGCGCCCGCCGGCGACCCGGTCCGACGGATCGTCCTCGCCGCGTACGTTCGGGACGCGTACGCGGGTCAGAGCAGGACGTCCGCCAGTTCCCGCGGCGCGGTGACCATGGCGTCATGGCCGACGTCCAGGACGGTCGCCGCCCAGCCGTGCTCCTCGGCCAGCCGCGGGAACGGCATCGGACCGCCGGGCGTGCAGATCACCGCTCGGCACGGGATCGTGTCGACGGCCCCCGACAACCGGGTCGGCTCGGAAAACGTCCGCCGCGGGTGGGCCGTCAGCCGGGACTCGACCCATGCCACCTGATCCGGTTCCGTCACGCCGACGGTGGCCGCCGAGGAGGGCGGCATCATGCCGTTCACGGTGGCCGACTCGATCCAGTCGAGGAAGAACGTGGGAGCCAGGTCTTCCAGCGACTCCCCGTCCCGGGCCGCCCAGGCGTCGATCATGACGATCCGGGAGACACGTTCCGGGGCGCGGTCGGCGGCCTCGCGTACGACCAGACCGCCGTAACTGTGCCCGACGAGCACGACCTCCCGCAGATCCTCGTACGTCAGCAGGCCCAGCAGGTCGTCCACGTGCGTCCGCAGCCCGATCCCGGGATCGGCCAGATGGGCACGCTCGCCGAGACCCGTCAGCGTCGGAGCGTGAACCTCGTGACCGGCCTCCCGCAACCGCGCGGACACGTGCCGCCAGCACCACCCGCCGTGCCAGGCCCCATGAACCAACACGTACGTCGTCACAGCGCCACCGCCTTCGCCCGCTCCCGCCACGCGACGAACCGCGCCACGACCGCGTCAGCGGGCGTGCTGTGCTGTTGCGTCACTGCTCCTCCTCAGTTCAGCTCGCCGACGGCGAGCACGACCTTGCCCTTGGTACGTCCCGAGCCGAGGAGCTCGTGCGCCTCGACCGCCTCCGCCAGCGGGAACACCGCGTCGACGTGCACCGTCAACCGCCCCTCCGCCACGAGTCCGGCCAGCGCGGCGAGCCCGGCGCCGTCGGGATCGACGAGGTAGGCCTCGGCACGCACACCGAGTTCGCCGGCCCGCTCGCGCAGTCCGGGGGTCCAGGCCGCCTGCCCGCTGACCAGGACGCCGCCCGGCCGCAGGCACTCCAGCGCCTTGAGCCCGGCCACACCCCCGAACATCTGCACCACGACGTCCATGTCACGCGCCACCGCCGAGACCTCCGCCGTGGTGTGGTCGATCACTTCGTCGGCCCCCAGTCCGCGCACGAAGGCGTGTTTGGCGGCGCTCGCGGTGCCGGTCACGTGCGCGCCGCGGGCCTTGGCGATCTGGACCGCCAGGTGCCCCACGCCCCCGGCCGCGCCCGCCACCAGGACCCGCTGTCCCGGGACGACGGCGGCGACCTCGGTGAGCATCTGCCACGCCGTCAACCCGGCGAGCGGCAGCGCCGCCGCCTCGGTGAAGCCCAAACCCTCCGGCATACGGGCGAAGTGGCATACGCCTGCCCGCGGCGCGTGAAGACGTCCACCGGGTTGACCCCGGCCGCCATGACCCTGACCAGCACCTCCCCGAACACCGGCACAGGCTCCTCCACCTCGACCACCGTCATGGCCTCGGCCTCTCCCCACGCCGACTGCCGCACCGCCCGCATGACCGCCCCTCCCGGAGTGATGACGACAAGAATGATACATACATACACCATGTACGTAAATGCGAGCACTAGCCCCATGCCCAAGCCGGAATCGTGCACCCCCGCAACATCCCCGACGGGCGCGTGAACCGTCCGGGGAGAGCGCGCGCCGAGCGTGTCAGCAGGTTGCGCGGTTACGACTTCCGGCACCTGCGCTGCCGGCGGGGAGCGCCCTCGCCACCACTCACGACTTCAGTTCCAGCCTCTTACTCGACGCGCCCGGGAACACGACGACCAGGTGCTGCTCCTCCCCTGCGTCGACCCGCACGTAGACGCGCAGCCGGTAACGCCCCTTCCCCGCGATCGCCAGGTTCGGCATCGGAGCACCCGCGCCCACGTCCCCCTCGCCCTTCTCAGGCACGGTGAGCCGGCCGCCACGGCTGACGATCGGCACCTCCATGACCTGATCCCACCCGGCCGTCCGCGGTGGCGGCGCGGCGCGAAGGGCCTTCACCGTGAGGCACAGATCGCTGACGTCCGCGACGTGCCCGATGAGCACCGCGCTGCCGGCCACCCCGAGGAGGGCGTTGTCGTCGTAGGACCTGTCCGTCGCCAGCTCCGCCATCTCGTCGGCGACCTCGTCCTCGGGGTCATGGACCAGATAGCCGGGATCGCCGTCGACGAACAGGAAGTACTTGGCCGTGGACTGGACGACGCCCTTCGTCCGGGGCCACGGGTCGCGGCATTTCGCGTTCTCCTCGGCGGTGTAGGCGGTGTCCGCCGCCGCCGTCTCCGCGGTGGACCGCAGCAGCTCAGGACGGGTCGCGCCGATGATCTCCGGACAGACATAGACGAGGTCCCACGGGTCCACGCCCCAGGCGGGCCACGCGCTCCCGGCCCGCTTCAGAATCGCCTCCTGCTCGTCACGGTCCTCCGTACGGCACAACACCCGCCCGTACGCGAGGATCGCCTGGTCCGACAGGCTGTCCGGGAACATGGGCGGGCCTCCGCCCTCTGTGCGCCGCGCCCGGCACAGGAACGCGGCCTCGCGCTCCGCGGGTTTCAGATCGCCGAAGCTGGGCCGGTCGTAGCAGTCGATCGACCAACCGCTGTAGGTGAGATACGCGTTCTGCTCCGGGTTGATCACCACCATGATCGGCAGTACGGCCACGGCCGCCATCGCGACGCGGACCACCGGCCGCCTGGCGGGAGGAGGCTCCGCCGGAAGCCTCTCCGCGGACAGTTCACGAGCGGTCGCCACGATCCACACGGTGCTGACGAGCCCCACCGCGTCCATCAGGACCAGCATCGCCGCCGTGCCGCTGGAGATCCTTCCGATGAGAACGTTGAACGGGAGCACCAGCGCGTAGGCGCCCACCGACCACCATCCGGCGATCAGCGTGCCACGGCTCCACCGGCCGTCACGCCACTGCCCGATGACGGTGACGACGGTCGCCGCCACTCCGCCCAGCATCAGGCCCGGTTGAACGAGGTCGCCCGATCCGAGCTCCAGGAGATCGAGTTCGTCGAGCAGTTCGTTGGCCATCCCGGTCAACTCGACCGCGAACATCACTCCGGCCACCGCGCGCAGCACGCGCGACCGCCAGCGGATGACCAGCAGATAAAGCACGTCGATCGCGGCCCACAACACGAACTGGAACGCCGCATCGACCGAGCCGGGCAGCAGCGCGATCGGGTACCACAACACGAGGGCGAACGCCGCCGCCATCCACAGCAGCCGGCGAAGCGCCTTCTCCCTGCGGTCCAGCGGTCCCGGCACAGGGGCACGCAGGATCAGCCACAGGAACGCGGCCTTCACCGGGGCAACCACGAGCAGCACCACAACGGTTGGGGTATCAAGCGCGCCACGCGCGTAGAACTCGCCATAGGCCGGCGGCGACCATTCAACGGCCATCCAGAGCCAGGCGTCGCCGAGCACCAGCCCCACAACCGCCGCCCCGAGAACCAGCCCGACTAACCCGACCCTAAGATTCCGCCATAAACCATCCGACAACACGGAACGCGATCTTAGTCCGACACCACCCCCACAATTTCACCACCGAATGCGCGGAGGATTCGCGACCAAACCGAAGCCCGAACTCGTCAGCGTTCAGCAGCAACCACGAAGCCGACCCCGAGACACCATCCGACCAGACTCGACCGAAGCTCCCCGAACGAGACCTACGTGTACAGCAGGGCGGGCCTGACCAGGCGGACCAACGACATCAAAGCACGCACGACCGCAGGAACGTCAAATCGCTCTCAGCACTATTCGCGACAAGCTTGAACGTCGTAGCGGAAGCACCGTTTCGCCCCGCCAACAGCGCCGTACTCTACTTGAGGCGCTCGCGCCCCTTGTCCGTCAAAGACGCCAGGTGTACTGCCACGCCGAAGGTGGTGAAACCCGACCTGGCCGCATCCGTGAACCCTGCGATCACCGCTTCTGACGGAAAATCCTTGACCAGGACGTCATAAGCCGCGAAGTCGTGGTCCCGGATGGCGGCGAGGACCATGTCCGTGGTCAACTCGGAGCGATTCACGATCTCCTCCAACAGGTGGCCTTGCCCTCTACAGTCCCACCGTCTGCCGAAGCCCGCCACCCTGAACGACCTTCCCAGACCCTCCGATCCGCCACCCAGCGCCCGCGCCCCGGGGCTTGCAGCCCGCACACCAAGTGACGTGGCCCTGAGGGCTGATGTCTCCCACTGCGTGCGATCATCAACGCATGGACTCCGCCTCCGATCGCGGCACCACAGCTGGGGCTTCCCTCTCAGCCATCGCAGCCCTGCTCGCGCTCGCCCTCTACGTACTGCTCGTCTGGGCGATCTGGGCCGCCTGGGAGCCGTCCGCGGCGTGGTTGCTCGGATCATGCGTCGCCGGCCTGGTCGTGCCAGGTGCCGGGATGGCCTCGGGGTGGGCGATCGCGTCACGCAGAGGACGCGGCAGACAGGTTGTCGCCGCGGCGGGCGGAGGGGCGGCGGGCGCGTGGCTCCTGCTGCTCGGCTCCATCGCACTCCAGTGGTTCAGGATGCTGGACAACCTGTAGCCAGGCGTGCAACGGATCAGCATCCATTGCGCCCTCCTTCGACGCCTTGGAGGCAGGGTGGACAGGCGTCACGGGCACCGCTGGGAGCGGTATGCCTCATGGTCCGAGTCCCTCGAAGCGGGGATGCGAAGGGAAGGACGCACGCTCGGCTTCTTCGTGCCGACGCGCCTTCAGGAACATCGCCAGCTCTTCATCCGCGGCTCTCAGTCTCCTCAGAGGGCAAGCTGGACAGCCACTCGTCGAGATCATCCCGCAGAGCCTTCACCTGCGCCCTGTCCAACACGACAGTGGCCGACGCTTCCCGCCTCGGCTCCCTCCCGTTGTAGCCGTCCATGGACAGCCGGAGGTACGGCAGCGGAGGGCCCGCCTCGTCGACATCGACGGGTTCCACGCCGTAAGCACACCAGGGCGGGATGTGGGCGGTGCTGAGGTGCCCATGCCGCCGCGGGTCAGGCTCAATGCGGACGTGGGAGCCGAGGTAGGCGATCGGCGACGGCAGATCGTCGGGGCAGTCGTCGGCCATCAGCAGGCGCGTACAGTAGATCGACATCGAGCCTCCTAGGCATTCGGCAGAGCGGTGGCGAACGTCGTCAGCCAGACGAACCCGTACTCGTCGAGAAAGTCCAGCCGTTCCCGCCCAGACTTCCTCACGCCCGCCAACATGCACACCGCTGCACACCATGCTCGCCGACCTCGCCGCACTGGTCGTTCACCTCAGCTTCAGAACGACAGCTTGAACCCGTCGTGACTGCGAACGAAGCCCAGGGAGCCGTAGAAGCGATGGGCCTCGGTACGCCGCTTGTTGCTGGTGAGCTGCACCAGGGTGCATCCGCGGGCCCGTGCGCGTTCGATCGCCCAGGTGAGCAGCTCACGCCCAAGTCCTGACCCACGTCGATCGGCACGCACTCGCACCGCCTCGATCAGCGCCCGCTCCTGCCCGTGTCGTCCCAGGCCGGGGATGTACGTCAGCTGAAGACAGCCAAGGACCGTACCGTCTCCGTCGTCCAGAACGATCATCTCGTTCCGCTCATCCGCGTCGACGGCCTTGAAGGCACACTCGTACGCCTCGTCGACTTCGACGGTCCGGGGATCAACCACAGTGTCCTCATCAGCCAGGAGCGCGATGATCGCGGGCAGATCCTGGCGCATCGCAGTACGAATTGTCACGCCACAGAGCATGCCAGCCACCCGAGCACGGCCGAGCGGCGCTCCTCAGAAGCAGCGTCATCGTCGGCGTCTCCGGAGCCTCGAAGATCTCATGCAGCGTTTGGGACACGCCTCGGTCCGGGCCGCGCCGATCTGCCGGCACAGCATTGCGGAAGCAGACCGAAAGATCGTCAACGGCACGAAGCCCCGTTTCCATGATGGGTGAAGTCAAGGGGTCGTCGCAACACTGATTGATCAACTGGCGAGTGCCAGGAGCTTGGTGAGACGCTCGGCTGGGGTTTCCCAGCCGAGCGTTTTGCGTGG
>NZ_BMRC01000001.1:10480-817308 GCF_014648435.1 Nonomuraea spiralis | reverse complement strand
CTCAGCTCCTCCTCCGGCAGCGCCCAGCCGGGCGGCACCGCCTCCACCACGGTCAACACCCAGACCACCTCGGGCAGCGCCCAGACCGTCAACCTGACCGCCACCGGACTGCCCAGCGGCACCACCGCGAGCTTCAACCCCGCCTCGGTGACCTCCGGCAACTCCTCGGCGTTGACGCTGTCGGTCGGCGCCTCCACGGCGCAGGGCACCTACCAGATCACCGTCACGGGCACCGGCTCGACCACGCACACCGCGACGTACACCCTGACGGTCGGCACCGGCGGCCCCGGCCGTACGTTCACCAATGACACCAACTACCAGATCAGGGACTACACGACCACCCGGAGCGCGATCACGTCCAACGCGACGGGCACCGCGACCTCCCCGGTCCAGCTCTCGATCACGATCAGCCACACCTGCGCCGAGGACCTGAACATCCGGCTCCGCGGCCCGAACAACACCTACTACCTGGTCGACCCCTACGGCGGAACCTCCTGCACGCAGTACGGCACCAGGACCTTCTCGGTCCCGGTCAGCCAGCAGGCCGCCGGCACCTGGACGCTCGACATCAGGGACGTCTACGCCGGTGACACCGGCTTCCTGGACTCCTGGAGCATCACTCTCTGACCGTCGTATTCAGGGGTAACGGGCCCCGGCCGGGTGACCGGCCGGGGCCCTTTCACGTCGTCGCGCAGCACCCGGGCGACCTTCTCGTATCCTCTTCCAGCCGATGTCCCCGGTGATCCGCCGCCGGGCGTGAAAGCAGAACGGCCCATCGGATGAGTAGGGGATGTGACTGCCAATTCGACGGCTACGGATCTCGCCGATCCGCGGGGGACGATCAGCGACGAGGCTCTGGTGGAGCTGTCGCGCCGGACCCCCGAACGCTTCGGTGAGATCTACGACCGGTACGTGAGCGAGATCCACGCCTACCTGGGCAGGCGGCTCGACGGGCAGGCCGCGGACGATCTCACGGCCGAGGTGTTCCTGGCCGCGTTCAGGAAACGTGAGACGTTCGATCCCCGGCGTGGCACGGTCCGTCCCTGGTTGTACGGCTTCGCCGGCACCACGATCGCACTGCACCGCCGCGCCGAAGCCCGGCGCCTGGCGGCGCTGCAGCGCAACGCCGGCACGGACGACGGCCGGGAGCACGGCCACGAGGATCGCGTGGTCACCCGCGTGGACGCCGCGAGCGCACAGGGGCGGCTCGCGGCCGAACTGCGGGCGCTGTCCGACGGCGACCGGGACGTGCTGCTGCTCAGCGCGCTGGGCGAGCTGAGCCATGAAGAGGTGGCCCAGGCGCTCGACATCCCGTACGGGACCGTCGGGTCCCGCCTGTCCCGGGTGCGCAGGAAGCTTCGTGCCGCCCTGGGCGGCGTCAATCCATTGCTTGGAGGCTCTGATGGATGATTACCAGGCGGTGCGGGACCTGCTGCCCACGCCGCCGTTGTCCCCCGAGGTCGAGCGGGCCGGCCGCGAACGGCTGGCCGCCGCCTTCGCCCAGGAGCGCGTACGGCGGGGCCGCCGGGCCGGCAGGGGGAGTGCGCTGGCGCTCGGCCTGGCCGGTGCCGCCGCCGCGACGGCGATCGTCGTCGCCAACGTCGCGCCCGGCGGCATGACCACTCCTCATGGCGCGGTCACCCAGGCGGACGGCAAACGCTTCCTGCTGGTCGCGGCCGCCTCGGTGGCCGCCATGCCCGACGAGGGCGCGTGGTGGGGCAGCACGGAGGTCCGCGGCCGGTTGTTCCACGAGCCCGGCGGACGGTACGTCCTGCGTGAGAGCGAGTCGGTCGAGACCTGGATCCCCGCGGACCCCGAAGGGCTCACCTGGTACCGCGAGACCTCTCAAGGGATCAAGCCCGCGACCCCGCAGGACGAGGCGGCGTGGGCCGCCGACGGCTCGCCGACGTCCTGGACGTACGACAAGCCCTCGGAGAACGGCGCCATCGGTGTCGTACGGTCCGCACCCGGTGAGCGGCGGACCTGGTCGAGCGAGGACTGGGACTTCCGCATCCTCACGGCGGGCAAGCCGCTGACCAGGATGAGCGAGGTGCCCGACACCCCTGAGGGGCTGAAGGCGTTCTTCGCCGCCGACGACCGTACGACCATCGACAGCGCGGCGCGGCTGCTGTTCTTCGCGCCGGTGACCAGCGCGAGCAGGGCCGCCGCGTACCGGCTGCTCGCGTCCTTGCCCGGGGTGAGCGCCGCCGGGCAGGTGACCGACGCGCTGGGCCGGGCCGGGCAGGCGATCGAATACGAGTCCGGGGAGTTCGCGCCGCCGAACTACAAGGGGGCGACCAGGACCCGGCTGGTGATCGACCCCGCCTCCGGCAGACCGCTTTCCCTCGAAGTCCGTTCCGCCGCGGACGGCCTGCTCCTGACGTACACCGCGATTCAGGACAGCCGCTGGGCGGATTCCAACCCGTTGAAGGAGAACGAATGAGATTCACTCTTGCCGCTGCCACCGCCGCCGCCGCTGGGTTGCTGTTCGCCGGTGTGGCCGCTGTTCCGGCATCCGCCGACGCGCCGAAGGGGGCGTACTGGCGGGTCGAGACCACCTTCACCACGACCCACCCGCGCGCGGTCGGCAGCGGCTACCACCTGATCCAGCGCAGCGTCAGCACCGACTGGCTGTCGCCGGACGGCAAGGGCTGGTCCGGCTACCGCGCGCTCGGGGCCAAGCCCGCGACGAAGAAGGACGAGGCGGCCTGGCGCGCCGACGGATCCCCGACCACCTGGGACTACCGCACGGAAGGCATGAAGATCCACCTGTCCAGCCGGCCCGGCAAGGGCTGGGTGCAGGCGACCAAGGGGCGGCCCGCCGGGCTCCGGTTCGGCGAGAAGTACGTGACGTACCAGCAGCTCCAGGAGTTGCCGGCGGAGGCCGAGGCGCTCAGGAAGCAGCTGACCGCCGAGGTCGACGCCTGGATCGACGAGGCCGCCGAAGAGGCGAAGACCACCGATCCGAGGGCCACGAAGAACGACTGGCTGGTCAACCGCGACCGGTACGTCGCCGGGCGGGCGGTCGAGCTCCTGTACGTCAACCCGGCGCCGGACAAGGTCAGGGCCGCGGCGTTCCAGGTTCTCAAGACCACCAAGGGCGTCAGCGATCTCGGCCGGAGCAAGGACCCGCTGGGCCGCCCCGGCCAGAAGCTCGCCCTGCCCGTCCCGTCCAACGGGGGGTCGGTGCTCAAGCAGCAGCTGATCGTGGACACCACGGCCATGACGCTGCTGGCCGAGTACACCGACCTCAGGGACGACGGCGAGCAGGTGCTCGGCAAGTCCGGCGTGAAGACGTTCAAGGCCGGTTGGACGAACGACAAGCCCGCCGTTCCCGGCGAGAGCTGAGCCTGCAGCCTCTGATCACCAGGCCGCGCGCGGCGAGCCGCCCTCGCCCGGACGTTCGCCGACCGTGATCGGCACCGAGGTGACCGCGCCGTCGGCGAGGGAGACCTGGTGGGCGCGCCAATTGTGCACGTACAGGAGGTGTTCGCCGGTCCCGTCCACGCTGAAGCGCAGGCTCAGCGAGGCGCCGGGCGGCAGCTCCGGCCGGGCCAGGACCTGCGCCGGACCGCCCGCCAGGGGGATCCGTTCGACGGTGTGCCCGGACGTGTAGATCAGCGCGCCGCCGTCAGGGGTGTGGGCCAACGACTCGAACGGCATGACGCCCGTGGCGTTCTTGATGATCCGGGACGCGGCACCTTCCGGATCGGTGCCCAGCCGGGTGAGATCGAGCAGGGCGATGGCCCGGCCACCCAGCACATAGGCGAGCGAGCGGCCGTCCGGGGCCCAGGACAGGCCGCTCACCATCGAGTGCGTCATCGTCTTCCAGTCCCGGCGCCGGCCGGTGGCGACATCGAGCACGGAGATCTTGGCGCCGCCGCCGATGAGCGGCGTGGAGTAGGCCAACCGGGTGCCGTCGGCGCTGAGGGCGAGGTCGTAGACGATCGTCAGGTCGTCGGCGTCGGTCTGCGTGACGGCCGTCGGCTTCCCGGGGCGCCCGTCCTCGCCGAGGCGTACCAGGAAGAAGCGAATGTCTGGATTCTTCGGCTCGGTCCAGCCGGCGACGGCGAACGTACGGTTGTCGCGGGCGGCGGCCACAAGGTGCCAGGAACTCTCGACGCCGGGCGGCAGCGGGACGTTCGCGATGAACGCCCCGGTCTCGGCGTCGTGCACGGCGGGCGGCACCGGGGTGAAGACAGCGGTCTTGGACCTGCCGGGGAAGTGGGCGAGCGGAGTGCGGGCGGACAGGAAGTACCGCGGGGAACCCGTCGTGGCCAGGGGAGTTCCGGTCGCCACGGGCTCGGCCAAGGAGGTCGCCTGCGGGTACGGGTGCCGTACCGGCTCCGCGGACACCATGAGCGACGGCGGTGGCGGCGGGGCCACCGGGGGCTGGGTCGCGCCGACCAGCGACACCCGGCCGGCGGCCGGGTCGGCGCATCCGGCCACCAGAACGACCAGGGCCAGGCCCGCCAGCGCGGCTGACGAACGGGACGACATGCAGCGATCATCGTATGGATCGGCATGCTTGACCAGCACGGGACCTGATCAGTTGAGAACCTGTGAAGGAATCGCGGCGCGATCGTGTCCCGCATCGGGCGAGGAGGAGCGCCGAGCCGCACCAGGCGCACGGTTCGCCGCCGGCGTGGCGGCGATCTATGATGTGCCGGGTTCACAGAACCGACCTTGGAGAGCGTGTGGCGAATCCGCGTCCGCTGCGCCCCGGCGAGCCCGTTCAGGTCGGGGTCTACCGTCTCCTCGGCGCTCTGGGCGAAGGCGGGCAGGGCGCGGTCTACCTGGCCGACGGGCCGTCCGGCGAACGGGTGGCGATCAAGCTGCTGCACGCCAGGCTCAACGGGGACGCCGACGTCGCCGCCAGGTTCCTGCGCGAAGCCGAGGCCGCCAGGCAGGTCGCCGAGTTCTGCACCGCCCGGGTTCTCGACGCCGGGGTGAGCGACGGCCTGCCGTACATCGTCAGCGAGTTGATCCAGGGAGAGTCGCTCGACCAAGCGGTCAGGCGGGCGGGCCCGCTGGCAGCCGGCGCGCTGGAACGGCTGGCGATCGGCACGGTGACGGCGCTGGCGGCGATCCACCGGGCCGGCATCGTGCACCGCGATTTCAAGCCGCACAACGTGATCCTGGGCCCCGACGGGCCCCGGGTGATCGACTTCGGCATCGCCAAAGTGGTGCAGTCCACCGCCTCCACCGGCAGCGGCCTGGTCGGCACGCCTGCCTACATGTCGCCGGAGCAGATCTCCGGCCAGCAGGCGGGACCGGCCTCCGACCTGTTCTCCTGGGCCGCGACGATGTTGTTCGCCGCGACGGGACGCACTGCGTTCGGCGGCGACAACGCGGCGGTGGCGATGCACCGGGTCATGCACCACGAGCCCGAACTGCCCGCCCTGCCGGGTGTGCTCGCCGAGCTCGTACGGCGCTGCCTGGCCAAGCAGCCGGAAGGCCGGCCGGCGGCGCACGAGGTGTTGCTGCGATTGTTAGGCCACGATCCGCTCGCCGAGGAGAACGCGGCCGGCCAGCGGACACGGGTGGACGACGGAGGCTCCCGCGCCCTCTCGCCGCTCGCGTCCGTCCACCTGCCATCCGCGCCTCGGGTCCGGCCAAGGGCCGCGCGGCCGCGGTCGCGGTTGATCGCCACGGTGACGGCCGTCGCCGTCGTCGTGGCCATCGTCGTCGTGTGGTCGCGGCAGGGAACCGGGTTCGGCGCCCACCTCGGCGAGGTCCCGGGTGGAAAGGACGCCGACATTCAGGCGGTGGCCATGGCACAGTACGACGGCCGGCCCATCGCCCTCGTCGCCGACGAGGAGCGCCTGACGTTCTGGGACCTCATCGCTGACGAGAGCCTGGCGATCTCCTACCCGCCACCGCACCGCGGCCCGATCACGGCTCTGGCCGCGACCGGTTCGATGGCGCTCACCGGGCGGTTCGACGGCACGGTCGAGATCTGGAACATCCAGAGCCGGAGCACGGTCAGCGAACTGACCGGGCACACCAAGCAGGTCAAAGCCGTCGCCCTCGGCACGTTCGATGGGCGGACTTTCGCGCTCACCGGCGGCGTCGACAAGACGATCAAGATGTGGGAGGTGTCGTCGGGCAAACTCCTGCGTACCTTCACCGGGAACCTCGACGAGGTCAACGCGCTGGCGCTCATCGAGGTCGACAAGTCGCCGGTGGCCGTGTCGCTGGACGGGGTGGACGGCGTCCTGCGCGTCTGGGACGCGACGACAGGCCGGCAACTCGGCGACCCGCTGACCACCCAGTCGGGCAACGGGCTGACGGTCGGCCTGCTCCACGGCTCTCCTGTGGTCGTCTCCAGCGACCTGCGCCTGTGGGACCTGCGGACGCGGAAGCTGATCAGGAAGATCGACAACATCGGCGACACCGTCTCGAACGCCGTGGCGATCGGCGAGCTCGGCGACGTCCCCGTCGCGGTGAGCACCGTGAACCTGAAGGACAACGAGGACACTGGCCACAACGGTATCCAGGTGTGGAACCTGGACACCGGCCGCCCGCTCGCGCCGCCCGTGGAACCGGTCTACGGGCCGGACTCCATGGCGATCGGCCGCGTCGGCGAGCGCATGGTCCTGCTCGCCGAGAACGCGTCTGGGGCCGACCTCTGGTCACTCGACCCGCCCTACCCGTCCTGAAGCTCACCTGATTGAGCGGGGCATCGCGGCCAGTTCGGGCCTGCCGAGGCCGGCATGACGGCCGTCATGGTGGAGGCGCTCGGCTGGGGGCCCGCCGCGTAACCCGCTGTCGGGATCAGCCGCTCACCCAAGCTGCAGGGGTGCGACCTGCCGCGGGTGGCGTTCCGGCTGAGACCGCGATGATCGAGCACCTCCCTGAGGCAGTCACGGCGTGCGCGCTGCCCGCCGTGGCAGCCTGGGGTGCGGGCAGCCCAGTACCCGTAATGGGCCTACGCGGCCAGCCTCGGCATCGCCATTCCCGCCGCTCGATGAGAGGCTGCCTCGGCCGGGGGGTGAAGACGCCTGGACAGGACGGAGCGACGGGATTCGGATGCCGTTCCGTCACCGCCCATCGACGGGTTCTTGATCAGCGGCTGCGGCGTAAGCGGCGTCGAGGCGTTCGAACGGGCCTGGGCCGTCGTGTGGCTTCGGTGGGGCGCCGAGGTGGCGGACCCGGAGCTCGTCCATGAGCTCCGCGATGAACGCCGGGCCCTCGTCGCGCATGAGCTGCTGCCGGCTCCGGAGGTCGGCGCCGCCCGGGCGCCAGTCGAGGCCCCAGTTGCCGAGGGCGTAGATGATCGGAAGAAGCTGGATGCCGGCTTCGGAGAGGCTGTAACGGGCGCGTTGCCCCCGCGCGGCGGTGCCGCGGGTGAGGATGCCCGCTTCGACGAGCCGTACGAGGCGGTCGGCGAGGATGTTCGAGGCGATGCCCTCGATCGACCCGGTGAGCAGTGCCCGGAAGTAGCGGCGGTCGCCGAAGATGACGTCGCGAAGCACGAGCAACGACCAGCGATCTCCGACCACCTCGACGGCGGCGTTGATCGGACACCCGGACCGTGGTTCCACGATTCCTCCTTGACAGGCATTTCGCCCTCCCTATAGTAGTTGCAAAATGCAAGCACTCTGGGAGGAGGAGCTGATGGGCCGCTTCGTCTATTCGATGCAGGTGTCCCTCGACCTGCGGATCGAGCAAGTCCCCGGGGACAACGGCGCCGGCGAGTGGCTGCGCATCGACGAGGAACTGCACCGCGAGTGCAACGCGCGGACGCGGGCGCTCGCGCTCATGGTCCATGGCCGGGTCTACTACGAGGTCATGGAGGAGTACTGGCCAAGGGCGGGCGAGGACACGTCGCTGCCGGACTACATGCGCGAATACGGCGAGATCTGGACCGCCAAGCCCAAGGTGCTCGTCTCCCGTACCCGCCGCGACGCCGACCACAACACCCGGGTCGTCGGCGGGGACGACGCGATCGAGCAACTCGCCGACCTGCGGACCAGCACCGATGGCGGCATCAGCGTCGGCGGCGCGGCGCTCGCCACACAGCTGCTCCGGGCAGGGCTGCTCGACGAGCTGCTGCTCTTCACCCATCCCGCGGTCCTCGGCTTCGGCAGGCCGCTGTTCGACGACTACGACGTGCCGATCGAGCTCGACCTGCTCGAACAACGATCGTTCAAGCAGGGGGTCACGATGCACCATTACGCCATCCGCGACGCGGGCGAGGTGCTCCCGTGTTGACGCGGGTCGCAGAGGGTGTGCTGGTCCACCAGAGCGAGTTCGTACAGAGCAACGCCATTGTCGTGCGGGGCCGGGCCGGTGTGTTGCTCGTCGACCCCGGGGTGACCGGCGCCGAGATCGACTGCCTCGCGGACGACCTGCGCGAGTCGGGTCAGCCCGTTGTGGCAGGCTTCTCCACCCATCCGGACTGGGATCACCTGCTCTGGCACACCCGGCTCGGCGAGGCGCCCCGCTACGGCACGGCGCGCTGCGCGGCCACCGTCCGAGAGCTGCTGTCGGAGGCAGATGCGAAGGACCGCATCGCCGCCCACCTGATCGAGACGGAGGTCGCCGGGCAGGTGCCGCTGGACCTGCTCGGCCTCATCACCGGCCTGCCCGCCGGAACCACGCGGATCCCATGGGACGGCCCCCAAGTCCAGATCATCGAGCACCAGGCACACGCGCCGGGCCACGCGGCGCTCCTGATCGCGGAACGCGGGGTTCTCGTCGCCGGCGACATGCTCTCCGACGTCCTGATCCCGATGCTCGACCTGGACGGCACCGCCGACCCGATCGAGGAATACCTCACAGCGCTGCGGCTGCTCGAAGAGGTGGCGGGCGAGGTGGACGTCCTCGTCCCTGGTCACGGGTCGGTCGGCGCAGCCGATCAGGTACGCGTACGGATCGACCAGGACCGGGCGTACGTGCACGCCCTGCGCGACGGCCGGGAGCCCGGCGACCCGCGGATCGGCCCGTCGGCCAGGCCCGGCTGGGAATGGGTGAGCCACGTGCACACAGGGCAACGCCGGCGCCTCGACCAGCGAAACGATCACGCCGACACACCCCGCTAGCGAGGCGATCACTGCCGGCGGAGGATCAGGTCGTTGCCCAGCCGGGTGATCTGATGGATGACCATGTTGGCGTGCCGGGTGCTGGTGACGAGCCCGGAGCGCTGCAGCACCTGGGCGTGCGCGCTGGCCGATGACAGCGAGGCGCCGGTCCTGCGGGCGAGTTCGCTGGTGGTGCAGCCGTCGGTGGCGGCGATGCAGCGCAGGACGCGGGCCCGCGTGGCGCCGAGCAGGTCGGGCAGCGCGTCGTCGAGGTCGGCGCCAGGGGCGGGCGTCGCGTGCTGGATCGGGAACACCAGGACGGGCGGCAGGCTGACATCGGCCATCGCGACCGGCGTGAACCGCCCGAAGTAGGAGGGGATGAGCGTCAGGCCGCGTCCTTGCAGGCGGATCTCGTACCGGCCGGTGGCGTAGTCGGCCTCCAGCACCGGAGGTCGCCACCGCATCGACGGCCCTAGGCTCGCGAGCATCGCCTCCACGCCTTGGTCGGTGAGCACGCGGGTCAGCCTGGCGCGCTCACGTCCCAGCGCGGCCTCCATGTCGGTACGGCGGGAGCCGAAGGCGACCTGGCAGTACCGCTCGCTCAACCGGGCCAGGCCGCGGATGGAGCGCCGGTTGCCGCGGGCGAGGTCGTCCAGCGTCGCGGGCACCGGCGCGTGCGGCCGCAACTGGTCGACCTCGTGCCGCACCCGCGCCGACGGCGTGTCGGCCAGGACGTCCAGGCCCTGCCGGAACCCGTTCATCGACTCGTACGGCGTCAGGAAGTCGGGGAAGTACGCCTTGATCGGCACCAGCGGCACCAACCTCTCCCGTACCGGCTTGAGCAACCCGGCCTCGGCCAGGTCGGCGCGGGCCTGCCGCCGCCAGCCGGACAGCGTGCTCGCCCCGCCCGGCCGCTGGAGTATGTGCAGGCTCAGCGCCATTTCCCACATCACGTCCGCCCGGCCGGCGATGCGCACACGAGCCAGATCCTCACCGGTGAAGACGATCCGCAAGGTCCCCTTGATCATGATCGCATACTCCGTCGCCGGAATCACAGGGCGATCACAACCTGATCGGTGATGGCCGTTGACCTGCGTGTTCCTGCCCAGCCCGGACCTGGGTGACGCTCCCGGCTCCGATCCGTGGAGGTCGAAGTGCCTGCACCGTCCCGACGGCGGTTCCGCGTGTGGCAGGAGGAACGCGCCATGCCTTGAAGCGCCGAAGGAGTCGACCTACTCATGACCGGCCGACCACACCTCTCACAGGAGCCTGCCGGACCTTCGCAGGCGGCGTTCCCGCAGGGCGAGGAGCGGGGGGAGGGCGAGCTGCGTCACCGCGTACGCCGCCACGGCGAGCGCCTCCCAGAAGGCGGCCGTACCGATCGCGCCGGTGCTCAGCCCTGCCAGGCCCCACCGGGCGAGGGCGAGCAGCAGCGGCAGGGCCACGAGCACGAACACACCGGCCATGACCACGACCCCCGCCAGGTACAGCAGCGCGAACCAGCGCGCGACGCGCCGATCACGCTCGCCCGCCGCGTCCAGCTCCGCCGTCTCGGCGAAGCTCAGGCGCCAGAGCTTGGCCTTGGCGGTCAGCCAGGTGACCCGGTACAGGTTGTAGCAGCGCAACGCATTGGCCAGTACGGCATAACCGTCGCTGCGGATCGGCACCGCGGCCCACTGCCAGACGATCCCGATGAGCCGGTACAACACCACCGCGCCGAGAAAACCGTTCAGCGTCGCAGGCAGTGCGAGCACGTCGGAGGTGTCGAGCAGCCGCAACCCCAGCGCCACCGCCACGACCACGGCGTCGATGGCCATGCCCGCCAGGTAGGCCCCGTACCTGCGTCTGCGCGGCACGTTGACGATCTGGGTCAGGTCGGTCTCGAAGACGATGTAGAGGCCCCGGTAGCTGACCCTGAAGGTGGCGGGGATGCCGAGTGCCCTGCCCGCGATCCAGTGCCATGCCTCGTGCAGGGCGCTGAAGGCGATGCCGGCCAGCAGGTACGTGAGCATCGACAGCGCGGCGCTGGGTAGGAACCAGGCGTCCTTCCACGTAGGGCGCAAATCGGGCACGAACACCAGGACAACCACCACGAAGACCGCTGCCGCCGCGTAGCACGACCAGGCGGTCCTGCCGAAGAACCTGGCCGCCGTGTCCTGGCGGAGCCCCTCGATCCAGCCGCTGGGGGCTCGCTCCTCGGCGGGTGCGGGCGGGTCGAGCAGGCCCGCGCCGGTGAGACCGTCGAGGAAGTCGGCCCCGTCGACCTCCTCGCCCGCCACCTCGCTCGCCCGTCTCGCGGCCTCGGCGGCCGAGCCGTTCTCCTGCAACGTGGTGACGAACACCGCGCCCGGCTCGGGCACCGCGACGAAGACTCCCAGGTCAGGGCGGCCCAGAATCCAGGCATCGCCGTCGAAGGCGACGCTCAGCCGTGCGGCCCGCTCACGCAGGTCTCTGTCGACGATGGCGGACATACACCCTCCTGAGGTTCCAAGGGCGCGCCCCGGCCATGGCCGGGGCGCGCACTGCCGACGGTCAGGAGTCGGGCGTGGCCAGGCCGGTCAGACGGGTGTTCTCGATCCGTACGATCTCGATCTTCATGGTGGTCAACTCCCTCCGCAGTTCACACACTCGGGATTACGGGACCACTCGGCCTGACTCATGGCGCACGCGCCGGCGAAGTCGATGGTGAGTGGCCGACCGGCGTACGCCGGTGGCTCGAAACCGGTCAGGTAGCGCAGCACCTCGAAGGCGCCGAGGGCGCCGAGCAGACCGGCGACGGGGCCGATGCCCCTGTTGGGCTGCGGCCTGCCGAAGAACAGGCGGGCCGCGGCGATC
Source organism: Nonomuraea spiralis (assembly GCF_014648435.1). Lineage (GTDB taxonomy): Bacteria > Actinomycetota > Actinomycetes > Streptosporangiales > Streptosporangiaceae > Nonomuraea > Nonomuraea spiralis. Next base: position 805,447 of record NZ_BMRC01000001.1, on the reverse strand, counting down.
TCGGCGTTGAGCGCGGGCTCGTCGGGATCGGCGTGCCCCTCGGGCTCGGTCGGATCGGCGGGTACGCAGCCCCTGCACGCGCTCACCCCTGGCGCGACCGACCAGACGATTCCCTTGGTGACCGTGATGCCGCCGCGCACGAACGGTACGCCGTGCCGTACACAGGCCGCGTTGACCCAGAGGTCGATCTCCTTGGGCTGGTCGATCCCCGAGGCGACCACGTCAGGACGAGTCCTGTCGATGAGCTCGGCCAGCTGCTCGGCGCTCTCGATGCCCGTGTCGATCGCCTGGACCTCGATGGCGGGGTCGAAGGAGCGCACCCACGCCGCCGCCCGCTCGACCTTCCTCGCGCCGAGGTCCTCCCAGCGGTAGAGGTACTGCCTGGCGAAGTTGCGTACGTCGACGGTGTCCCTGTCGACCAGCGTCATCCTGCCGACGCCCAGCCCGCTGAGATGCGGGATCGTGTTGGAGTTGAGGCCGCCGGTGCCGAGCACCAGCACGTGCGACTCGCTCAACCGGCGCTGCAGGTCCTCGCGGCTGCGCGCCAGCGTCCCGAACGACTCAAAGAAGGCCAGATTGCTGAAGTAGCGCTCGGCTTCGGTGGCGTCGAGCCTGCCCAGGCGCTCGCCGTCCTCCAGCAGTCGTTCGGCGTCGAAGGACTCGACCGCGCCGAGCACGTCCTGGACGGGCAGCGACAGCTCGTCGGCGAGCTGCCTGACGGTGCGGCCGCCCTCGTGCAGCAGGGCAAGCAGTTTCTCCACGTGGCCGTCGGGGTCGCTCACCATCAACTGGTCACGCAGGTCGTACACGAGGCGGAGCTCGTCGCCTGTTCGTTCCCAGGCGACATTCTTGAGTTGTGGCCGAATATGTAAAGGGTCACCTGCGACGCCGGCGCCGTTCATCGTTCCATCACTCCCCGAAAGCCCTTTTCAGAACCGCTTTCATGCTGGAATCGTGCCGCCGTACCCGGGAACTGTTCGGGAATTCATGATTCCGGCGTGCGCAGCCTACTCACGGCCGATCGGGAAAGTCGTTGGCGGTGCGCGCAACGTTCCTTGGCAATGGCGGTACAGCCGGCACGTCGCGACCGCCCGGCCACTGCCTCGACAGTTGCCGGGCCGCGCGTTTCCCGCCACATATCGAGTAGGGTCTCCAAGCCCGAGATCATGTCGTGAGAGGTGCGGATTGGGACTCGTCACCCTGCACAGCACGGACCTGCCGCCCGGCGAACGCTTCGACTGGTGGTGCGACCTGATCAGCCGCGACGTGGCGCCCATCCGGGTCGCCAGCGGCCATGCCGCCGACTTCCGGGCCTCGGCGGGCGCGATCGACCTGGACGCCGTACAGCTGACGACCATGTCGTTCCCCGCGCTCAGCTCGGTGCGCACGCCGGCGCTGATCCGCCGCTCGGACCCCGAGAGGTACGAACTCGCCCTGATCGCCGGAAGCACGATGTGGATCTCCCAGGGCGGCAACGACACCCGTATGGCCGCCGGTGACCTGGTGATGTGGGACACCTCCCGCCCCTACGAGGGGGGCGCGTTCGACGGCCCGAGCCCGGCGCGGGCGATCATCGTGCATCTGCCCAAGTCCGAGCTGCCCTTGCCGTCCGGCAAGGTCGACGCGCTCGTGGCCGGCAGGATGCCCGCGGGCGGTGGCATCGGCGCGATCCTCGCCTCCTACCTCAAGACGCTGGTACGCGAGGCGTCGTCCATGTCCTTGCCCGACGTGAAGCGGCTCGGCGCCGCCACGCTGGACATGGCCCTGGCCTTCCTGGCCCATCGCCTGAACGCGCAGGACCGCCTGTCGCCCGAGACCAGGGACCTGGCCCTGATGGCACGCATCCGGGCGTTCGTCGAGCACAACCTCGGCGACCCCGACCTGACGCCGCACGCCGTCGCGCAGCGGCACCACATCTCCGTGCGCTACCTGCAGTTGCTGTTCCAGCGTCAGGGCACGACGCTGACCGCCTGGATCCGGCGCCGCCGCCTGGAGCACTGCCGCGCCGATCTGGCCGATCCGAGGCTCGCCGGACAGCCCATCAACGTCATCGCCGCACGCTGGGGATTCCCCCGCGCCGCCGACCTCAGCAGATCCTTTCGCGCGAAGTACGGCCTGCCGCCCAAGGACTACCGCCACGAGGCCCTGACCCGCACCACGAACCGGTGAGCCCGCCCCAAGGGGGCATGGACACCTCGACAGAACCGTCTGAGCATCCCGCCGCCGTGGATCGGCCCTCTCCGTCGACGCTTCCGGTGATGCTGGTCAGCGTCGTGCTGGTGGCGCTGCCGGGCATCGGCGGTGATCTCGACACCTCCAGGTCCCCGACCGGATCGGCCGGCGGCGGCATCGCCATTGGTCCCACCCTGTCGGGCCTGCGCGACCGAGGCCCCGGACCGGTACGGCTCCAGGAGACCGGCGCGTCCCCGTGAGAAGATTCCTCGACAGAACGGGTTAATCCTGGACGGAAAGGAAGCGATGTTCGCGATTTCCCTGGGCGACGACGGCGCCGAGCTGCGTCCGCTGGAGCCCTGGCGGGCCGAGGAGTTCCTGAACCACATGGACCGGGGACGCGAGTTCATCGGACGGTTCATCTCCCTGCCCGACCTCGTCACCGACCTGGAGTCGGCCCGGTCGGTGCTGCGGACGTACGCGGACAAGGCCGCGGCCGACATCGGGCGGATCTACGGCATCTGGGTCGACGGCAAGCTGGTCGGCGGCGTCCTGTTCCGGACGATGGACATCGAGCACGGCACCGCCGAGGCGGGCTGCTGGCTGGAGCCGTCGGCAGCGGGCAAGGGCCTGGTGACCAGGGCCATCCGCGTGATCATCGACTGGGCCGTCGAGGAACGCGGCATCCACCGCGTGGAGTGGCAGGCCGCGGCGGGGAACACGGCCAGCATCGCCGTGGCCCGCCGGATCGGGATGACCCGGGACGGCGTACTGCGCGAAAGCTACCCGCACCGGGGCGAACGGCACGACGTCGAGGTCTGGTCGGTGCTCGCCCCGGAATGGCGAGCCAACCGCCAGAAGACCTGAACCACCGGGCGGCGCCCTCACGCACGCTCGCGCGGTGCCCGCGGTGCCCCGGCGCCCGCCGCCGTCCGTTCCGCGACCCCCCAGAACCACTCGATCTTGGCCGTGTTCCTGCGCTCCTCGATCCATTCGCCGAAGATCCGGCGTTCGACGAGGTCGCGTACGGTCTCGTCGAGCACGGCCGGCTCCACCGCCAGGACCTTGACCAGCAGGTGCCCGCCCTCCACGGGGAACGGCCCGGCGATCGTCCCCGCAGGGGCCCCGAAGATCCGCTCGGCCGTCTCCCCGTCGAGGTCGCCCCGGCGCAGGGTGGCGAACACCTCGCCCGGACGGGCGCTGCCGTCGGCGAAGGCCCGCTCGACCGCGTGGAGGAACCCGTCCGCGTCGGGCACGACCGGTTCGGCGACGAACACCGCCCGCGCGACGCGGACGGAGTCGAGCTCCGCGCCGTGTTCGGCGAACCAGTCCTCGACCCGTCCCGCGGCCACCCGCGAGCGGAGTGCGGCGACGGCGGCCTCAAGGGCGACCAGCTCCTCCAGCTCCTGGTGGGAGATGCGGTTGCGGTCCATCCAGGCCCGGGTCGCCGCGCCGGTCAGCAGGCCGCGGGCGCGGCGGAAGGCGTCCATCGCCTCCTGCAACGAGGTGTCGCTCAGCGGTTGGCGTGCCTCCGCCAGTTCCTCGCGTACGAGGCTGTCGGCGATGAGCCGGTCGGAGAGCGCGGACTCGTCCCAGATGAAGTCCAGGCAGGCGATCGCCCTGGCCACCGGCGTCTCGATGCCGTTGACCCGGAGCAGCAGGTGCTCGCCCGCACGGTGCACGCCGCGCAACGGCCACGGCAGGGCCCGGTCGGCACACCAGGACAGCGAGATCGTGGCGCCGTCGCCGTCCTTGATGAGCAGGGCGTGCTGCAACGAGCCGTCGAACTCCTCGCGCTGGGCGACCAGTCGCGTCCGGGCCTGCGGGTACGCCGCGCGGAACCCGTCCAGGCCGCCTTCGGGCATGCCCGAGCTGAGCAGGCCGAGCGCGTCGGCGAGCATCGGCCCGTACGTCATCGTCTCACTCCGCTCTTGAGCAGTTCGGCGATCGCCGTGCTGATCGGCAGGCCGGTCGCGTCCTCGATCCACAGGAACTGGCCGTTCGGGTTGATCTCCAGGAAGACGTGGCGGCCGTCCGGCGTGAGGATCAGGTCGATCGCGCCGTAGGACAGCCCGAGCCGCTCGACCAGGTCCAGGCAGCGCCGGGCGACCTCGCCGGGCAGGTCGTGCGGCAGTACGGGGGTGGCGCCCGGGTCGTAGTGCCGCCAGTCGTAGCGGGTGTGGTTGCTGACCTGGGAGTGGATCTCCGCCGCGAAGAGCTCGCCGCCCACCACCGTCACCCGCACCTCGACCCGTTTGGGAACGTACGCCTGGACGATGACCGGGCACAGGCGCAGGGCGTCGGCATGACCGAGGTCCGCCGGGGTCACGGGCGCCGCGAACCGCCCGAACCGTTCACCGTCCGCCTCCAGCTGATTGCCGTGCACGGGCTTGGTGATCACCCGGCCCTCGTGCCGGCCGTAGAAGTCGAGAAAGGACTCGGGATCGTTCGTGATCAGCGTCGCGGGCAGTTCGAAGCCCAGCTGCCTGGCCACTTCGAGCTGGTACGGCTTGCGCCCCGCGCGGTCGATGACCGGTCTGGAGGCGGGGACCTTGAGGCACCCCAGGCCGTCCCAGAGGCTCTCGGCCATGACGCGGCACTCCTCCTCGACGTGGTCGCGGGCGACGGTCAGAGGGTGGGCCACCGGATTCCCGGGGCGGCGGTACCAGATCGCGGTCAGCTCGTCGAGGACGAGACGGCGGCCGCCATGCCCGAGGGCCCGGACGGTCGAGCCGTCGCCCGGATGACCGATCTCCAAGGTGGCGGCGGCGGGGAACCGCGCGGGGTCGAAGACGGTGACGTCCGCCCCGGCGAGCGCCCCCATAACGCGTTCGGCGTGCTCGTCCCCGCCGCAGGTCAGTACGAGGATCATCAGCGTGGTTCCGGTCGGGGGCGCGACCTGGGCCGCGCCCCCACGGCGTACTAGTTGCTGTCGCCGGAGGTGTGCGAGTGGCCACCGTGGATCACGATGACCTGGCTCTTGGCGCCGCCGTTCACCTGGAGCAGCTGGCCCTCGTCGAGCTCAGCGCCCAGGGCCGCGATGTCGTCGATGCTGGTGCGAGTCTTCCCCATGTTCATCCCGCCCTTTTCGTACGCATGGGGAGCCGGATGCGCCCCATCGCGTGGAACACGTTAGGGAGAGGGCACGGCAGGCGTCGTCCGTCGTGTGGATGATCAGCTGTCATCCTGGGGGCGGAGCGGCGGCAGGCGTCCCGCCACATGTGTGGCCGACGAGAGGAAGGACGACGTCGTCGACGATGGAGGCGATCGCGTCGTCGGCGACCGGGAGGCCGTAGCGGATCGCCTCGTTGCGTACCAGGTCGAACGGCAGCCGGAGCACGCGCGCGGGGACGTCCGCGGTGCGGATCTCGCCCCGCTCCGCCGCGCCGGCGAGGATCGCGGCCATCGTGTCCCCGGTCGTGGACCGCGCGATCCACGCGCGTACGGCGGCGGTGGCGTCCGGGTCGCGGGCCGTCTCCGCGAGCAGCCCGGCCAGCACCTCGCCGCGTACGGCGCCGAACCCATTGACGGCCTGCCGCAGCAGCTCGACCAGGTCCGAGCGCAGGCTGCCGGTGGCCGGCGCCGCGACGACGGGCGGGGCGGCGCGTTCCATGGCCGCGAGCGCGAGCTCGGCCCGGGTGGGCCAGCGCCGGTTGAGCACCGGGCGGCTGGTGCCGGCCAGCGCGGCGACCGCCTCGAACGTCAGCCTGGCGTAGCCGGCCTCCTGAAGGATCTGCCAGGTCGCGTCGAGGATGGCGTCGTCCAGCCGCTGTCCGCGCCGCCGCGTGACCGTCATCGAATCACTCCTTAAGATGCGCTTCGCATCTTATGCGTGTTACCGTGCTTGCGGTAATTAGATGCACTGCGCATCTTAAGCAGGCGACGATTCGTGTGGAGGACCGACCGTGACGGAACACACCACCGACGCGCTGCCCGGCCTGCCGACCGTCAAATCCTGCCCGTACCTCCCGGCGGACGGCTACCGACCGTCCCGCCGGCCCGGCGGCGGCGCGGTGACGAAGGTGCGGCTGCCCGACGGGCGCGAGGCATGGGCGGTGACCGGATACGCCGAGGGCCGCGCCCTGCTGGCCGACCCCCGGCTGACCGCCGACCGCACGCACCCGGGCTCACCTCTGCCGCTTCCGGACGTACCCGGCCCGCGTACCAGGCCGATGTTGCTCGGCGCCGAAGGAAAGGAGCACCAGCGCCAGCGCAGGGCACTGATCTCGGCGTTCACCGTCAGGCGCATCACGGCACTGCGGCCCAGGCTCGAACAGCTCGCGAACGACCGGCTCGACACCCTGCTGGCCGCCGGCCCGCCCGCCGACCTGGTGTCCGGCTTCGCCCTGCCGGTGCCCTCGCTGGCGATCTGCGAACTCCTCGGCGTCCCGTACGAAGACCGTGCCTTCTTCGAACGGCAGGCCAGGCTCCGGCACGACCCCGAGCACGCCCCTCAGGCCATGGCAGAACTCAGCGGCTACCTCGACGGGCTGGTACGGGCCAAACAGTCGGCCCCCGGCGACGGGCTGATCGACGACCTGCTCGCCCACCAGGTGAAACAGGGCACGATCGACCGGGACGAGGTCGTCGGGCTGGCTCTCGTCCTGCTGATCGCCGGACACGTCACCACCTCCGGCATGATCTCGCTGGGCACCCTCGCACTGCTCGAACACCCCGAACAGCTCGCCGCCGTCCGCAGCGGCACGCTCGCGCTGCCCGGCGTCGTGGAGGAGCTCCTGCGGTACGTGTCCAGCGAGGGCCTGCTCCCTCGCGTGGCGATCGAGGACGTCGAGGTCGGCGGGCGGCTCATCCGCGAGGGCGACGGCGTACTGATCGTCACCTCCGTCGCCAACCGCGACGAGACGCTGCTCGACCGCCCCCTGGAGCTGGACGTGCACCGGCCCGCCGGGCAACATCTGACGTTCGGCCACGGCATCCACCAGTGTCTCGGGCAGAACCTGGCCCGCGCCGAACTGGAGACGGCCTTCCGCGCCCTGTTCACCCGCATCCCCTCGCTCACCCTGGCCGTACCCGCCGGCGAACTGACCACCACGCGCGGATCGGGCCTGACGAGCCTGCCCGTCACGTGGTGACCACCGGCTCGCTATCCGTGAGGCTCTCGAACTGCCGGCGGAACTCCGCGAACCGCCGGCGCAACTGCGTTCCGGACAGTTCCGCCGAGTCGGTGACGTAGTCCCGGAGAGCCTTCTGGAGTTTGACCGCCTGCTGGTGGCCGAGGTGAGCCTTCTCGCGGTCATGCCCGAACTGCTGGAAGAACTGGCCGACCCATGCGATGTGACCATTTGTCCAGGTCACGTACTGCTCGTGTTCCAGAGGTAAGCCGGGTGGAGGCGGGTACCGCGGATACGCTCTCGGGTCGGACCTGTTCTCCTCTGTGAGAAGCAGTCTGAGCAGCAGGGGGATCCCTGTGAACTGAAGGGCGACGAAGAAGGCTGTGGTCCCCAGGGGGCGACGGACGTTCATGGGGGGCTCCCTCGTGATCGACTCACCGTAGGTGCGGCCTCGCTCCCATGGTGACCCGCGTCATGCCCCTGGCGTGGAGGGGGTCGGCGACCAGAGCCCGGCCGCGGTTCCCTCCTCGACGTGCTTGCGGTACGTGACGACCTTGCCATGGATGATCTCCAGGCTGTCCGTCAGGTCGGCGATCCTGTCCCGGACGGTTCTCTCGTGCTCCTCCAGGAGCGCGAGCCGCTCCGCCTCGTTGCCAGGACCGGATCGGACGAGCCGGGCGAACGCCTTCAGGGTGGCGATCGGCATGCCGGACTCGCGCAGCCGGTTGCACAGCAGGAGCCACTCCACGTCCGCCGAGTCGTAGACGCGCTGCCCTCCGGCCGTACGCGGAATCGGGCGGAGGAAGAGCTCCTCACGTTCGAAGAACCGCAGGGCGTGCACGCCCAGGCCGGTCGCCTTCGCGACGTCTCCGATGGAAAGGCCGTCCGCGTGCCTGCTCATGCTCCACCGCCACAGCTTGACCTAGATCGCACTCTAGATTCTACCGTCGCGTCCATGGCAATCACGCAACACAAGATCGGCTCGGGGTTCGACAGGCACAGCACGGCGGACGACGTCCTCGCCGGCATCGACCTGACCGGCAAGAACGTCCTGATCACCGGTGGTTACTCAGGTCTCGGGCTGGAGGCCACGCGCGCGCTCTCGCGCGCCGGGGCGCACGTCGTCGTGCCCGCCCGCCGTCCCGCCACGGCGACACAGGCGTTGTACGGCATCCCGCGCACGGAGGTGCACGAACTCGACCTGGCCGACCCCGACAACATCCGCGTGTTCAGCGACCGGTTCCTGGAGACCGGCCGGCCGCTCGACATCGTCATCGGCAACGCGGGGGTCATGGCGTACCCGAACACGCCCATCGGACCGGGCTGGGAACCGCACTTCGCCATCAACCACCTCGGGCACTACGCCCTGGTCAACCGCCTGCGCCCGGCCCTGGCCGGGGCGCGGGTGGTGTCGGTCGCCTCGTCCGGGCACTTCCTGTCAGACATCCGCTGGGACGACCCGCACCTGCGGCACGGCTACGACCACTGGCTCGCCTACGGGCAGTCCAAGACGGCCAACGCCCTGTTCGCGGTCCATCTCGACGCCCTCGGGGCGGCCGAGGGCGTACATGCCTTCGCGGTGCACCCGGGCAGCATCCTCACCCCGCTGCAACGGCGCATCCCCCGCGAGCAGCAGATCGCCCAGGGCTGGATCACCCCGGAGGGCCGCCCGGCCGACGGTTTCAAGACCCCGGCGCAGGGTGCGGCGACGGCCGTGTGGGCGGCCACCTCACCCCCGCTCGACCAGTACGGCGGCGCCTACTGCCAGGACTGCGACATCGCCGAACCCGCGACCACTGACGACATGCTCGTCGGCGGCGTCAAGCCGTGGGCGATCGATCCCGGTTCCGCGTCCCGGCTGTGGGCTCTGTCCGGCGAACTCACCGGGCTGGATCGTTTCTCCTGACGCAGGGGGCGCGGCGGCCGGCGGGTCAGCGCCTGCGCGGTTTCTCCCTCGGGGCCGAGGGGGCCTGTCGCGGCAACGACGGTCTCGTCAGCGGGGCCGTCGACGGCCCCAACCAACCCGGCTTCCCCGCCCCCGCCCCCGCCCGCGACCCATCGCCGCCGCCGCCGGAGGGACCCGTGCCGTCGAGGGACAACGTGCGGCCCTTGAAGGTGGGGTGCTTGGACTCCCAGTAGCGCCAGCCCTCCACCCTGGCGGGCACGTTGGCGATGCCCGAGGCGACCCTGAACTCCCGGCACGTGCCGAGCACCGACCAGGCCGACCAGCCGATGCGGTAGCCGAAAACCCGGTACCACATATTGCCATACATCCCCTTACTAATAGTCCGGCTGTATTCATGGCCGGTGAAGACCATATGCCGCTCTTCGAGGTGCGGGACCCCCATCTTGCGCAGGTTGCGAACCAGATCTCCGGTCGTGATCGAGACCTGGTGCTCGTCCTCCGTCTCCCGGAACGCCCTCACCTCGTATTCGCGGGTCACCGTCACCGTGATGGTCCCGCCGGGACCGTCAATGTAGCGGGTGCGGGGGATGAAGAAATTTCTCGGCGAGAGCTGATGGATTTTGAAGAAGGTGCGCTCGCCACACGGCCCGTCGTCGTCCGCGTGTGCCGCCGGGACCATGCTGAAGACGAGGGCCGTCGAGAGCGAGCCGCGTAGGGCTGCCCGTCTCGTGGTCCGCCCAAGGCGACATGCCGTCGATCGGAAGGGAATGGTGTCGGCTTTTGCTCGCATATCGAGTATGAACATGTACCGTTCCTTTCGGAATGCAGCCCGTAGTCGCTATCCGAGCCCATAGACCGGAATGCGGCCTTTTCCACACACCGAGCAGGGCATCTAGACCGGTACGATGTTTACACTTGCCACGAATCAACTCATCGACGCCACACCGAAGCCCATTCCCTGTGACCGGCAAGATTCAGTTGCAGAAGTGCCATGGCGCAGGAATGCGTCCCTAGGAGAACCAGCTTCCGCCGAGCTCCTGGATGGACCTGCTGCCCTTGGGCACCAGCAGCGCCTCGCTCAGCACGTTGTTGACGCTCTTGGGGTCGTTGAGCAGGGCGAACAGGAAGAACATGCCGCCACTCGCCGTACGGAAGCCGAAGACGGCGCCGTAACTGGCATATCCGACGTACATTCCCTTGTTGACCTCGGGGAACGCCTTGCGGCTGTAGTTGTTCCCGGCCAGGCGGTAGCCGGAGTCGCCCTCCTTCTTCTTCTCCCCGTTCCAGAAGTTCCGGTACTCCTCGGCCACGGCTCCCGCCACGGTGTTGTCCATGTCGGTGACGTAACCGTCGGCGTCGAGCAGCGGCTTGGGCATCTGCTGCCCCCAGTGCAGCGGGGTCACGACGGCCAGCCTGAAGGACTGCCCGGGGGAGCGGAAGAACGCGAGCACGTGCGGGCGGCTGTGTCCCTTGGTGTCCTTGTAGGTCGCCTTCGCGATGAACCAGTCACCGATCGGTGGCTGCCGTTCCGGCCTGGGCAGATAGATCGTCGGGGTGCCGGTCGGGTTGATCGGCTTGTGCTCCGGCTTCCATCCGAGGTCCTCACGGCTGCGTTCGAGCACGCCCTCGTGCAGTGCCCCCTCGATGAACAGGGCGTCGAGGCGGGCGTTCGACCGCCACCACTTGCGCTTCCTGAGCATCGCGTTGTAGTCGTCCACCCACTTCCGCATGGCGTTCCGGGCCTGCGGGACGGTCAGGGCCGCCCTGGTCGCGGAGGGAGCGGGGGTGGCGCTCGTGGTGGGCGAGGCGGTAGGCGAGGGAGGCTGCGAGGTGGCGGGCGAGGCGGTCGGGGTCCGGGTCGGCGGAGGAGCCTCGAAGGGCCGCAGCGGCAGTCCGGGGAGCGCACCGCAACCGGCCAGGCTCAGCACGAGAGCCACGATCAGCGGTATTGCGCGCACCGACAACGCCCCCAAGACAGTGCGAAGACATGACAAAAGACAACATATCGGATTTGATCTACCGAACCTCCGCCCGTGCAGTTCGAACGGCATGCCGGCCGGTCGCGCGGCGCCCCTTGGTGATCGCCGTTCTACGGCGCGCCGCCGTCGTCGGGACGAACCCTCAAGGGTTGGCGGGGAGGGTGATCCAGTCCAGTGCCCAGCGGTTGAGGTCGAGCAGCACCGCGCCGAGCGCGGCACCCTTCTCGGTCAGCCGGTAGTCGACCCGCACCGGGGTGGTGGCCTGCACGACCCGCTCGACGAGCCCGTCGGCCTCCAGATCCTTCAGGCGTTGCGACAGCAGCTTGTCGGTCATGCCGGGTACGGCCGCCGCGATGTCGCTGAACCGCGTGGCCCCGCCCAGCAGCGCGCGCAACACCGTCGCGGCCCAGCGGCGACCCAGAGTGTCCATCGCCGCGGCGTAGTACGGGCAGTACGGCCGGATGTCGTCCGGGTCCAGCTGGCGATGTGACATGACTCACCTTCCCGACTTACTATCTTTTCGATAGCTTCTCACCTATTGATAGTAGCTTATCGGCAAGGAGCCAGCATGGTGAGCACAACCGCGCAGCCATCGTACGAAGTGTGGGTATCAGGACAGATCCCCACGAGCGGCACGCTTCCCACCGGCGCGCCCCAACAGTGGTCGCCGCTCTCGACCACCCTCATCCAGGGCGCGAACGACGCGATCCTGGTCGACCCGCCCTTCACCGTCGAGCAGACCCGGCAGGCCGGCGACTGGGCCGAACGCTCGGGCAGGAATCTGACCCACATCTACATCACCCACGGTCATGGTGATCACTGGTTCGGCGCGGCGCTGCTGGCCGAGCGTTTCCCGGGAGCGACGGTCGTCGCCACCGAGGGCACGATCCGGCTGATGCACGCCTCGATCAGCGGGCGGCGCCGGTCGTTCTGGGAGAACTTGTTCCCCGGGCAGCTTCCCGACCTGCGGGTGACCGCCCAGCCGGTGCCGGCCGAGGGGCTCGTGCTCGAAGGGCACGGGCTGCATCCGATCGAGGTCGGCCACAGTGACGGCGACGACTCCACCGTGCTGCACGTGCCGGTGCTCGGCCTCGTCGTCGCGGGTGACGTCGCGTACAACAACGTGCACCAGTACCTCGCCGACGGCGGGTTCGACGGCGGCGTGGACACCTGGCTCCAGGCCATCGAGACGGTACGCGCCCTGCGGCCCACGGCCGTGGTGGCCGGGCACAAGGATCCAGACCGCCCGGACGATCCACGCATCCTTGACGAGACCGCCGAATACCTGCGTACCGCCCTGGAAGTGGTCGCCGCCAAGCCCACCCCTCAGGCGTTCTTCGACGAGATGACCCGGCGCTACCCGGACCGCCTCAACCCGGGCACCGTCTGGCTCAACGCGCAGCGGCTGGCATGATGCGCGCCGTACGATTCCACGAGTTCGGCGGCCTCCAGAACCTGCGGATCGACCAGGTGCCGCGGCCGACGCCCGGCGACGCCGAGGTGGTGATCCAGATCACCCGGGCCGGGGTGAGCCCGCTCGACGACAAGGTCCGCAACGGTGTGCTGCCCCCGTCGATGCGCAAGCCGCTGCCGCTGGTCCCCGGAGCCAGCGCCGTGGGCCGGGTGATCGACCCCGGCGCCTCCGGACACGCACCCGGGACGCGCGTCCTGCTGTGCGGCTGGGGCTACGGTACGAAACTCGACGGCACGTGGCGTGCGGAGGCGGCCGTACCGTCCAGCCACCTCGTACCCATCCCCGAGCAGGTCGACGACGACGAAGCCGCGGCCCTGGCGGCCGGTTCGGGATATCTGACCGCCTGGCTGGCGCTCACCAGAGTCGCCCGTCTCCGGCCGGGGCAGGTCGTGCTGGCACCCGGCATCTACGGCGCGGTGGCCTCCGCCGCCGCACAGGTGGCCCCGCTCCTCGGCGCCTCCAAAGTCATCTCCACCGCCCGCGGCGCGGACCGTCTCGCCGCGATCCCGCGGGCCGACGGTCTTGCCGTCATCGACCTTGAGGCCGAGACACTGGCCGACGGCGTCGCCCGGCTGACCGACGGCGCCGGAGTGGACGTGGTCCTCGACGGTCTCGGCGGCGACCTCACCGGTCAGGCGCTCGGCGCGCTGCGCCAGGGCGGGGTCGTGGTGAGCATCGGGTACACGGCCGGCACCAAGGCGTCCATCGACGTCACCGACCTGATCTGGAAGACCGCCCGGCTCGAAGGATTCCTGTTCACCGCGTTCGCCCAGCAGGAACTCGCCGACACCTACGGCACCCTGCTCGGGCATCTGGCCGAAGGCGCCCTGCGACCGGCGGTCGACCGGGTCTACCCGCTGGAACAGGCCGCCGAGGCACAGCGCCGGGTCGTCGAGGACCGCCCGCTCGGCAGGGTCTTCCTCGACCCCCAGGCGTAGCAGCGGAACACCCTCAGGGCGGGGCCGGCCTGACGGTGGGAACCGGTCGGCCTCGGGCGGGCAAGTAGGGGTGTTCCATCCGTGAGCCGAGAGGCCAGAGCATGTCAGATACGAGCCCCGCCGATTCCGCCGTCATCGAGCGGTCCCGGCAGGAGCCCGAGGTCTTCGGGGAGATCTTCCGCAGGCACGCGGCCGAGATCAAGAGATTCGTCGTCCGCCGCCTCGGGCTCGACGTCGCCGAGGACGTGGTGGCGGAGACCTTCCTCGCCGCCTTCCACCAGCGCGGTCGCTACGACCTGGCCAGGCACGACGCCCGGCCCTGGTTGTACGGCATCGCCACCAACCTCGTCGGCCGCCACAAGCGCACCGAGGCCAGACAGCTGAACCTGCTGGCCCGTACCGGCGTGGACCCGGTCACCGAACCCTTCACCCCGCGCAGCGACGAGCGGCTGAGCGCCCAGGCCGTACGGCGGCGCCTGGCCGCCGCGCTGGTCGCGCTGCCCGCCGGGCACCGCGACGTGCTGCTCCTGGTGACCTGGGGCGGCCTCAGCTACACCGAAGCCGCCGAGGCGCTCGGCATCCGCGTCGGAACGGTCCGCTCGCGTGTCAACCGCGCCCGTGCCAAGATCCGCGAGGAACTGGGCGGGACCGACCCCACCGCACTCGTCATCGAGGAGGTTCGCCATGGATGAGCTGGCCCAGATCAACGACTTCCGCTCCGAGGTGCCCGTGCAGGAGGACCTGCGGGCCGAGGCGGAGCGTCTGATGGCCGCCATGTCGGCGCCGGCCCGCCCCGACGCCCGCCGTCCCGGCTTTCACCGCCTCGGACTGCGTGCCGCGCTGGCGGGAGGTCTGGCGGCCGCGGTGGGAGTGGCGGTGTTCGTGGTGCAGAACCAGCCCGCCCCGACGCCACCCCCGCCGATGATCCGTACGGTCGCGGCCGTGGAGGTGCTGACGCGGGCGGCCGAGCACGCCGGCAGCCGTCCGGAGTTGCATCCCAGGCCCGGCCAGTTCCTCGTCTACGAGTCGCAGAGCATGGACACGTCCGAAGTGAACGGAGAGATCTGGCTGTCGCGCTCCAAGCGCACGATCTGGCTGCCGGTCGAGGGCAGCGCGGTCGGGGGAGTGGTGCAGGAGGAGGTCCTGGCGCCGTTGCCGTACCCGGGGCACACGCTGCCACCGGCCGCACGGAAGGAGGCGCCGACGGGCAGGCCCGGCCGTCCGGATCGGGCGGCCGACTTCGACGACCGCGCCGGGTTCCTGCGCAACGACTACGCCTACGTCAGCAAGCTGCCGACCGACACCGAGGGCATGCGCAGGCACCTGTACACGCAGGTGCCCGACGACAGGCTGCGGAACTACGAGGCGTGGAACCGGGTCGGCGGGCTGCTCACCGAGTCGTACCTGCCCGCCGCGCAGCGGGCCGCGCTGTTCCGGGCGGCGGCCACGATTCCCGGGGTGGTGACGGTGCAGAAGGCCCAGGACGCCGCGGGCCGCGAGGGCATAGCCGCGGCGATGGTGTCGCCCATGGGGGTCAGGGAGGAGTACATCTTCGACCGGAAGACCTACGACTATCTCGGCCGCCGAGGGGTGGTCGTGGACGCGAAGCTGGCCGATGCCCGGGTGGGGAGCGTGGTGTCGTCGAGCGCCCAGTTGCGGGTGAGCGTCGCCGACGACGCGCCGAACGTGGAGTAGACCGCGTTCGGGCGTCGTCGAGGGGCGTCAGGTGGCGAGGGTGGCCACCGGGGCCAGGTCGTAGGTGCGGGCGTAGCCGTTCTCGGTGCCTACGAGCAGGTCGACCACGTCGAAGTAGCGGTCCCAGAAGGGGGTCTCGCGCAGCGCGTCGATCAGCAGCCGGTACGCCTCGTGGTCGTCCGCCTCCCAGACCCAGACGTCGGTGACCCGCGCCGAGTAGAACTCCGTGTCGTAGAAACGGGACCGGACACCGCGGGTACGGGCCTCGATCACCGGGACGACCTGGGTGGTGAAGGCCTGGACGCGTTCGTCCACGGTCATCGCCAGCCACTCGGGCGTGGTCTTGACCAGCATGAACGCGGTGACAGGCGGCACGGTCCGGTCAGCGGGCATCGACGGCCTCCGGGGCGGCGAGGACGGCGGGCTTGAGGGTCCGCGCGCACCACTGCGCGAATCCGGTGGCCGGGGCCGCCTGCGGCGCGCGGTCCACGCCCGCGTCCAGTCCCTGGTCCTTGGCGCGCTTCATGTCGACGACGCCCTCGGCGAACGCCTCGTCGAGCCCATGGCCCAACAGGGTGGACCGCAGCTCGTCGAGCGATTGGCGCCGGTAGCGGACCGGACGGCCCAGTTCCTCGGTCATGATGCGGGCCAGGTCGTCGGGCGACAGGTCCTGCGGGCCGAGCACCGGGACGCTGCCGACGCCGGTCCAGGAGCGGTCCAGCAGCAGCCCGGCCGCCGCCGCGGCGATGTCGGCGACGGCCACCAGCGGGGCCGGACGGTCCGCGGCGACGGTGTCGGTGAAGACGCCGTCCTCGCGGATCGAGCCGGCCTCCTCCAGCAGGTTCTCGTAGAAGGACGGGCAGGCCAGGGCGCGGTAGGCGACGCCGGAGCCGGCGATCAGGTCGTCCATGGCCAGGGAGGCGGTGACCAGCCCGGCCCGGTCGGCCAACGGGGTGCCGCGGCCGAGCGCCGAGACGCCGACGACGTGGCCGACGCCGAGGGCGGCGAACGCCCGCGCGGCCGGGCGGGTGAAGCCGCTGAACGCCTCGTCGGGCGTGGCCGAGGCGTCCGGCGGCACCAGCCAGAAGACGGCGTCGGCCCCGGTGAAGGCGCGCTCGACGGTCGCGGCGTCGCCGTGCGAGCCGATGATCACCTCGACCCGTCCGCGCACGGCCTCGGGGAGCCGGGCGGGATCGCGTACGACGACGCGCACCTCCCCGTGCGCGACCAGCAGCGACAGCAGCCGGCGGCCGATGTTCCCGGTGGGAGCGGTAATGACGATCATGAAATCCTCGTGTCCGTGTCGGATCTGTACGGTCCTTCGATCGTGCCGATCCGCCCTGTATTGCCACAATGGGAACTTCAGCATCCAATAATTGCCCGAAATGGAATGATCCCGGTGAGCAGCCCAGATCCGAACCTCGACGCCAACCTCGCCGTCGCCCTCGACGCCCTGCTGACCGAGCAGAGCGTCACCCGTGCCGCCGCGCGGTTGCACACCTCGCCCGCGGCGATGAGCCGTACCCTGGCCCGGCTGCGCCGGGTGCTCCAGGACCCGCTGCTGGTACGGGCGGGACAGGCGATGGTGCCCACCCCCCGCGCCGAGGCGCTGCGGGAAGAGGCCGCCGCGGTGGTGCGCCGGCTGGAGGCGTTGCTCACCCCGAGCGGCGGGATCGACCTGGCCGCGCTGCGGCGCACCTTCACCGTCCAGACCTCCGACCTGGTCGGCGCGGCGCTGGCGCCGGGGCTGCTCGCGCTGGCCCGGCGCCGGGCGCCGGGCGTCTCGCTGCGGGTGCTGGCCGAGGAGTGGGAGGCGGGCCCGGCGCTGCGCGAGGGCCGGATCGACCTGGAGATCGGGGCCATCGACCACGTGGACCCGGAGACCCGGGTCGAGGAGCTGGTCACGCTGCGGATGGCGGCCGGCGTCCGGGCCGGGCACCCGCTCGCCGAGGGAACCCTGACGCCCGCCCGCCTGGCCGCGGCCGAGCACGTCGCGGTCAGCCGCCGGGGCCGATTCACCGGACCGCTGGACACGGCCCTGGCCGAGCAGGGGCTCAGCCGGCGGGTCAGCGCGGTCCTGCCCGGACATCTGGCGGCGATGGCGCTGGCCGCGGTCGGCGACGTGGTCTGCCTGGTGCCGACCGCGCTGCCGGGCGAGCCCCCTTCGCCGCTCGGCGACGCGGCGTACGCGCTCGGACTGCGCCTGCTGGACATCCCGCTGCCGCTGCCGCCGCTGACGATCGGCATGGCCTGGCACCCGCGCCACACCGCCGACGGCGGCCACCAGTGGTTGCGTGGCGCCGTACGCCGGGTGCTCCGTCCGGCCCCGGAGGAATGACCGGTACGGAGGTCAGGCGACGGCGAGTCCCCGGTCGTCGAGCCTGGCGGCCAGGCCGAAGACCGCATGGACGTCGGGGTCCTGGAACACCGAGTTCCGGGTGATGCCCTGGTCGGTGACGGTGAAGATCTGGAGTGTGTGCAGGACGTATCCGCCGCCGACGCGCTGGTAGGCGGCGAATCCGGGCTGGCCGCCGTTGGCCGTGACCTCCTTGAGCAGCCAGTCCTTCCCGGCCGCGCTGAAGACCCACTCCATGAACAGGCCGTAATTGGCGCGGCCGGAGAACCAGTTGAGCATCGGCGGCATCTCCATGACGACGTCCTCGGCGAGCAGCCGCTTGAGGCCCTCGACGTCGGCGAGCTCGAACGCCTTCATGTAGCGTTCGAGCCAGGCGCGCTGCTCGGCCGCCGACGGCTCGCTGACCCGTTCCTGCCGGACCCCTGCCTCCTTCATCCGGCTACGCGCCCGTTGCAGGGAGCTGTTCACCGACACGACGGTGGTGCCGAGGATGTCCGCCGTCTCGGCACCGGAGAAGCCGAGCACCTCACGCAGGATCAGCGCGCCGCGCTGGCGGGCCGACAGGTGTTGCAGGGCGGCGGCGAACGCCAGGCGCAGGCTGCCGCGGTCGATCACGGTCCCCGCCGGGTCGCCCGCCTCCAGCGCCGAGTCCGGGAACGGCTGGAGCCAGGCGGCGTGCTCCCCCTGGACGAAGGGCGCGAGCGGATCGGACGCGGCCACCGTGCCCGACGGCAGCGGACGGCGACCGCGTGCCTCCAGGGCGGTCAGGCAGACGTTCGTCGCGATCCGGTAGAGCCAGGTACGCATCGAGCTGCGCGTGTCGTCGTACTGCTCCCGCGCCCGCCACGCCCTCAGGTACGTGTCCTGGACCAGGTCCTCGGCGTCGTGGGCCGAGCCGAGCATCCGGTAGCAGTACGCCAGCAACTCCGTCCGGTACGGTTCGACCAGTCGATCGAAGCCGTCTGCCACCGCCGTCACGCCACGCCCCATCTCACTGCCGCCCATCAACGCCCTGGCCACGGCCTACGTCCGATCCTGAATGGAAAACCAGCCTAGTGGCTGCCCCGCCGCCTCACCGCGATCACTGCTCGGGCGGCAGGACCGGGCTGTTGTGATAGGCGGCGATCAGCCACTGGCCGTCCCGCTTCTCGAAGACCCAGGTCGCGTTCACCTTGCGCCGGTCCTCGGGAACGCCGGTCTCGCCGGGGAACAGGACGGCGGACTGGCTGATGGCGATCGCGGCGTCCCTGCCGACGAAACGGAGGCTGAGCTGCTTGTTGTAGGTGAAGCTGCCCTTGAGCGGCCCCTCGAAGCTCCGGGCCATGTTCTCGCGGATCACGTCGCGGCTGTCGCGCAGCGAGCCGGTCATGATGGCGGTGGCGTCCTCGGTGTAGTCGGCGACCATGCCGTCGGCGTCGCCGGCCGCCCACGCCTTGTAGGAGGCGGCCAGTACGGCCTGGATGGCGGCCTCGTCCGCGATGCGACAGTCTGACATCAGGTTCTCCCTTGTGATCGGCTCGGCCGGGGTGTTCCGGTGAGCTCGCCGGTACATACCGGCGGCGAGGCCGGAACTCATCGCGGCGGGGGAAACTTTTTTCCGGTTCGGCGATCAGCCGTCCGGCGCGAAGGGGCCGAGGTCGCGGATGACCGCCGCCAGGGCCCGTACCGCTTCGTTCTCGGCCTCGGTACGCCACACCAGGGCGTACTATCTCCCCGTTGCCGGCCAGGGTGAGCACCTCCTCGGTGTTGCGTGCCAGCGGGCCACGTTCGATCCGGCGCCCCGAGCGGGGGTGGGACGGCATGTAGCCGTCGGCCCAGCAGTCCGGCCACTCCGGCGGGCTCGGCGAACAGGACCGGGCCGGCGGTCAGATCGGGCTCCTCGATCGGCAGCCGGCCGACCAGGGCCTCGACGTCGCCCCGCCGTACCCCGGCGAACGGATCGACGAACGAGGCGTGCTGGAGGCGCAGCCTCCACTGCGGGTGACGCAGGCGGAAGGTGTCCCAGTAGGGGCGCAGGTCGTGGGCGTTGACGGGCAGCATGCCGACGCGCAGCGTGCCGGTGATGCCCTGAGCGGCCAGGCGGGCGCGTTCCATGCTGTCCTTCAGCGCGACGTGCAGGGGCCGGCGACAGGCGGAGCCGGGCGGCGGTACGGCTGAAGTGCAGCTCCTCGACCGGGATTCGTCGTTGTTCCGGGTGTCGCCGTACTTGATCCTCGGACCCGTACGAATCGACCGCTCGACGGAGTCGTGTCAGCGGCGGCGTCAGGACGGCGACAGGCCGGTGTCAGCACGGTCGGCGACAGTTGACGCCATGAACGGTTCAGCGACCGCGTACCGGACGACCGGACTCACCCCCGGCACCCACGCGGGCGCCGGGTCACACGAGATCGAGCATTGTGAGCAAGGAGATCGATGATGGGAACCACCGACAACGGCTTCTCCGCGACGGGGCTGCGCAGACTGCGTGAGGTGCTGGCCCGCCCGGTCGAGTCCGGGAGGATCCCCGGGCTGGTCGCCCTGTTCAGCCGGGGCGAGGAGACGCACGTCGAGGTGCTCGGCACGATGAGCCACGACGGCGGCGCGCCGATGAGCCGCGACACGATCTTCCGGATGGCCTCCACCTCCAAGCCGGTCACCGTCGCCGCCGCGATGGTGTTGCTGGACGAGTGCCGGATGCGGCTGGACGACCCGGTGCAGCAGTGGCTGCCGGAGCTGGCCGACCGGCAGGTGCTGGCACGGTTCGACGGCCCGCTGGACGAGACCGTGCCGGCCCGCCGGCCGATCACCGTACGAGACGTGCTGACCTCCACCTTCGGGCTCGGCATGGACATGACCTCGCTGGGCACCCCGATCATGAACGAGGTCTTCGCGCAGGGACTCACCCCCAACCTGCCCGAGCCGATGCCCGAGCCGGACGAGTGGATGCGCCGCCTGGGCACGCTGCCGCTGATGCACCAGCCCGGCGAGCGCTGGCAGTACCAGATCAGCAACGACCTGCTCGGCGTGCTGGTGGCCCGGGTCACCGGCCGGCCGTTCGAGGAGTTCCTGGCCGAGCGCGTCTTCGAGCCCCTCGGCATGGCCGACACCGGCTTCCACGTGCCCGCCGAACAGTTGCACCGGCTGCCGCCGCTGTACGCCCCCGACCCGCAGACCGGCGAGTTCCTGGTGTGGGACGCGGCCGAAGGCGGCCGCCACAGCAAGCCGCCGCTGTTCCCGAGCGGCGGCGGCGGGCTGAACTCCACCGCCGACGACTACCACGCCTACTTCCGCATGCTGCTCAACGGCGGCGTGCACAAGGGCCGGCGCATCCTGTCCAGGGCCGCTGTCGAGCTGATGACCACCAACCGGCTCACCCCCGAACAGCAGGCCGCCCGCCACGCCATGGCCGTCGCCAACGTGCACATCTCACACGGCCAGGGCCAGCACGGCGGCTGGGGCTTCGGCATGGCGGTGCGCACCTACCGCGGCGACTACGCCCCCATCGGCCAGTTCGGCTGGGACGGCGGCAGCGGCACCGCCACCTACGCCGACCCGGCCAACCAGCTCACCGGCATCCTGCTCACCCAGGTCGGCGCGTCCACCCCGGACTCGATGTTGCTGATCCACGACTTCTGGACCACCCTCTACCAGGCCATGGACGCCTGACCCCGCCCTCACGCAATTGCGGGGGCCGACGAACTCGTGGAACTGCGCGGCCCGCAGGATCCGTACGGGGAGCGGGCCGGACAGGAGGAGTTCCTCGTGCACCTTCTTGGCGGCGAGGAACACGAGGCCGCGCGGTCGGTCGAGCCGGTGCAGATCAACGGCGGCCCGGGGCTGCTCGTACGGATCGACGGGGAGATCGACGGCGTCGTGGCGGTGCGCGTGGAGAACGGCTACGTCACCGGCGCCTACCACGTACGCGATCCCGGGAAGTTGTCGCGGGTGGAACGGGAGACCGCCGTGACCCGCTGAGCCCGGCGAACGCGCGCCGTCAGGGGCGCGGCGGGCGGGTCCAGGTGTCGGCGAGTTCGACGAGCCGGTCGAGGGCGCTCTCCACGCGCTTGCTGTCGCCGGTGGTCAGGTAGTCGAGCTGCAGGCCGGCGTAGGCGGCGTTGAGCAGGGTGGCGTGGGCGCGGGCGTCCTCGTCGGGGACGCCGTGGGCGCGTAGCGCGTCGGCGACGAACTCGGCGCGGTCGCCCAGCGTCGTGGGCACGTACACGCCGACGAGCCGGCCCGCCGCGGCCAGGCCCTCGATCTCGTGCAGCAGCCGGATCAGCGGCAGGTGGTCGTCGGCCAGGTGCCATTCCCACGACGCCCGGATGACCGCGCCGAGGCTGCGCCCTTCCGCCCAGCCGGGCAACGCCTGGAGCCGGTCGCGTTGCCGCTGGTCCAGGCGGGCGAGTACGGCGGCGATGAGGTCGTCCTTGGTGGCGAAGTGGTGGGTGAGCACCGAGGTGCTCTGCCCGAGCGCCCGGGCCAGGGGACGCAGGGACAGTCCGGCGACGCCGTGGACGGTCAGGTGGCCGATGATCGCGTCGAGCAGTTCGGTACGGCGCCGCGGATCACGGGGTCTGGCCATGATGTCTCCCTCCGCGGCCGAGTACGTCCGGGGACAGCCTATTTACGTGACAGTCGTTACGCAGATTACCGCAACGACTGTTACGCTAACTCGCCTTCCGCCTTCTTCTCGGGAAGGAAACGTTCATGACCATTCCCGCCGAGCAGTACGCCCAGGTCAACGGCCGGAGGTTGGCCTACGTCGACTTCGGCGGCGACGGCGTCCCGGTCCTGGCCGTGATCGGGCACTTCGGCCGGGCCAGGATGTTCGCCCCGTTGGCCGCCGCCCTCGCGCCCGCCTACCGGGTGATCTCCCTGGAGCAACGCGGTCACGGCCACAGCGACTCCGACGGCGACTTCAGCCGGGAGGCCTACGTCGCCGACGCCGCCGCGTTCGTCCGGCACCTGGGCCTCGGCCCGATCATCACGCTCGGCCACTCCATGGGTGGCGTCACCGCCTACCAGCTCGCCGCCCGGCATCCGGAGCTGGTCCGCGCCCTGGTCGTCGAGGAGGGCGGCGCCTTCAACCGGCAGCCGGAGATCCCCCACCCCGTCCTGGACGTGACCGGCTGGCCCCGCCGTGCCGCCACCCTGCGCGAACTGCGCCGGCAGGTCGAGGCCCGCGGCGTCCCCGACGCGGGCTACTTCATGGAGAGCGCCGTCGAACACGCCGACGGCTGGGGCTTCCTGTTCGACCACGGCGACATGATGGCCTCGCAGCGGGAACTGGTCGGCGACTGGTGGGCCGACTGGCTCGGCTCGCAATGCCCCGCCCTGCTCGTGCACGGCACGGACAGCTTCGTCCTGCCCACCTCGATGGCCAGGCGGATGGCCGGACGGCGGCCGGACACCGTCCTGCGGGAGCTGCCCGGCTGCGGCCACTGGGTCCACGACGACGACCCGGACGGCTTCGCCGCCGCCGTCCGGGACTTCCTCGACCGCCTGTGAGAGGACCCGTTCGAAATCGCCGGGTGGGACAGGCATAGCGGGACGGGCCTTTCCGCGTCTGAGGGGGTGTCATTCACACGTTTGGAGGTGGTCGTGGACCCTGCGGATGAGCAAGGTTTCCGCGAGTTCGTCTCTGCGCGCTCGCCTGCCCTGATGCGGCTCGGGTTCATGCTCACCGGCGGTGACCAGCATGAGGCCGAGGATCTGGTGCAGGCCGCGCTGGCGAAGCTGGCGGCCAGGTGGCGGCGGGTGGACGCGCCCGAGGCGTACGTCCGGCAGATCATGTATCGCCAGCAGGTGACCTGGTGGCGCACGATCGGGCGGCGCGGCGAGGTCGTCCAGGCGGAGCCGCCCGATCGGCCGGCGGCCGACCGTACACATCAGAGTGATCTGCGCATGGTGCTGCGCGGCGCCCTGGCCAGGCTCACCCCGAGGCAGCGCGCCGTACTGGTGTTGCGCTACTTCGAGGACCTGCCGGAAGACCGGATCGCCGACATGCTGGCCTGTTCGGTCGGCACGGTGCGGAGCACCACGCACCGGTCACTTGCCCGGCTGCGGCAGATCGCCCCCGAACTGGCTGCGGAACTGGAGGTCAGCACATGAACCGGCTGCTTCGCGACACCATGGAGGAGTGGGCCGGCGAGGCACAGGTGCCGCACGACCTGGCCGACCGGGCGCTACGGAGGCGTGCCTGGCTGCCCGTCGCGGTGACCGTCCTGGCCGCCGGGCTGGCCGTCGTCGTGGCCGTGCTCGCCGTCGGGCCGCACGGCCGGAACACGACCGTACGTCCGGCGAACGGGGTCACCGTGCCCGTACGTCCCGAGGTGCCGTCCATGGACGTGCGGGCCGATCTGGAGAACGCGCCGCCGAAGAAGTTCGTGGCGGCGGGCGATGTGGCCGTATCCGCTTATTTCACGACCTGGCGGGAGAAGTTGCCCGACGGCGCCGAGCGCCTGCGCCGCGTCTGGCACATGTACGACCCCCGCTCCGACGGCTACGAGAAGACGGCGTGGGCCTGGCTGGACGTGGCGCCCGGGCTTCAGCTCGCCGCGGTGCTCCAGGGCGAGAAGATCGGCAGGCGGGTGGGGATCCTCGACATGAACACCAGGCAGATCCTGACCTGGATCGACCTGGAGCACGACGTCGGCTCGCTCACCTGGTCGCCCGACGGCACCAAGGTCCTGGCCACCGCCTACTCCCGGTATCCGGAGCAGAGCCGCAAGCAGATGGGCGAGAGCGCCTACACCGTCGAGGACCTCGTCACCCCCCGGACCGGCTACTACATCATCGACGTGGCCACCGGCGAGGCCGTCTACCACCCGCTGCCGTCTCTGGACCGCGACGGAAAGCCCGGGAACATGAACGCCCGCCAGGACCTCGGCTGGAGCCTGGACGGATCCATGCTCTGGGAGCCCACCGACACCATGCCCGACAGGCTGTGGCTCAGCCTCGACGGCAAGCGCCAGGAGGGCCCGGCCGGCGACCGGTACATCGACTACACGTCCTGGTCGAAGGTCTCACCCGACGGCAGGCGGGTGCTCGGCCGCGACCTGCCGCCGTCGATCCCGGGCAAGCGGGTGGTGTTGCAGCAGCTGGCCTGGACCGACAACGACAACGTGCTGACGGTCGGCTGCGCGGTGGCGTGCGACAGCGAGTTCGACAACGGTCTCGTCCTGGCCGGCGTGGACGGCGATCGGACGACCCCGCTCACGGCCGTCCGCGACCGCGGCGGTGACGAGACCTGGGTCTGGGTGCTCACCCGCCGCAACTGACCCACCCGGGACCGGGCGGGTCAGCC
Source organism: Nonomuraea spiralis (assembly GCF_014648435.1). GTDB lineage: Bacteria > Actinomycetota > Actinomycetes > Streptosporangiales > Streptosporangiaceae > Nonomuraea > Nonomuraea spiralis. Next base: position 780,570 of record NZ_BMRC01000001.1, on the reverse strand, counting down.
CTGGAGGAAGTCCAGGGTGGCCAGCTCGTTCACGGTCGTCTGGAGCTGGTCGACGTGGGCGCGGCCGATCCGGACGAGTTCCTCACCCGCGGCGACCCACAGGCCGAGGTCGGGGGAGAGCGGCGGGATCCCGGCGAGGATGCCGGCGCTCTCCTTGAGGGTGATGCCGACCCGCTGCGCGGCGAGGGCGAGCTTGATCCGGCAGATCGCGTCGACGGTGAAGCGGCGGGCGTTGCCGCTGTTGCGGTCAGCGGTGATCACGCCGTAGCGCTCGTAGAAGCGGACGGCGTTGGCCGTCACCCCGGCGGCCCTGGCCACCTGCCCGACCGTGAGCGCGGAGTGGCCCGCCTCGGTAGCGGGATGACCTGTGACGGTCACGGCACACCTCCTGCTTTCACCGCCTGATCTCGCCGGTCCAGTATCGCCGAAGCGCGCCGTGGGGAGCGCAGCCGTACCAGCAGGGCGATCGTCATCACGACGAGGGCCGCCGCCTGGGTCCAGCGCAGGGCGTCGGTGACGGCGATCGCCTGCGCGGCTCTGTCGGCCGTTCCCGGAGCGGCCAGCGTCGTGAGGGAGGCGCCGCCGGTCATCGCCGCGGTCAGGGCCGTGAACAGCGCGCCGACCGCCACCGTGCCCATGCCGTTGGCGATCGTGCTCACCAGCGACAACAGTACGGAGCCCGAGGCCAGGTCGGAGCCTTGGAGGTCGCGACCGGCGCCGGACATCGTCGGCATCATGATCGCGCCCGTGGCCGCTCCCTGGAAGAAGCCGAGCAGGCCGAGCACCGGGTACGGGGTGTCCGGCCGGAGAACGACCAGCCCGACGAGGCCGGACACGATCGCGAGGCCGAGCCCGGTGCCGACGACCAGCCGGGGGCCGAGCCGGTCCAGGAGCCGGGCGGCGATCTGGACGCTGAGGCCCATGCCGACCGCGCCGGGGATCACCAGCGCGGCGGTGACCGAGGCGCCGTCGAGCCGCAGGGTCTGGACGTACGCGGGCATCAACAGGGCCGAACCGAAGTAGGGAGCCGCGTACAGGGCGAGCACCGCGGCGCCCCGGCCGAACGTCGCGTCGCCCAGCAGGCGGATCCGCAGCAGCGGTTCGGGATGGGGCAGCGCCCGTACCGAGAAGGCCGTCACCAGCACCACGCCGACGGCCACCGTGGTGATCCGCACCCATGCCGGGCCGTCCTGGGCGCTGATGCCGTACGCCACCCCGATGACACCCGGGACCAGCAGCAGCGCGCCGGCCAGGTCGAGCCGGGCCCCCGGTCCGCGTGCGGGATCGGCGGGCAGCCAGGCCGTCGTGCCCGCGGCCGCCAGCACCGCCAGCGGCACGGTGATCAGGAACAGCGCCCGCCACGACCCGGAGCCCAGGAGCACCGCGCCGAGCACCGGACCCAGGATCGGCCCGACCAGCATCGGCAGGCCGGTGATCGCCATCATCCGGCCGCGGCGTTCGGGCGCGACCGCGCCGAACCCGATCGCCATCCCCAGCGGCGCCATCAGGCCACCGCTCAGGCCCTGCGCCGCCCGCGCGGCGATCAGCCAGCCCAATCCGCCGGCCGCGCCGGCGACGGCGGACGCGACCGCGAATCCGGCCAGCGCCGCCAGGTACACGCGCCGTGCTCCCCAGCGTGCGGCGAGCCCGGCGGCCAGCGGCATCGTCGCGACCATCGCGAGCGTGTACGCGGCCATGATCCACTGGATGGAGGTCAGCGACGCGCCGAACGCCGCCATCAAATGCGGCAGCGCCACCACGACGATCGTGGCGTCCAGCACCGCCATCAACCCGCCGAACGCCAGCACGACCGCGGCACGCAGCTCCGGCGGGGTCAGCCTGTTCATCTCCGGCCGGCCAGATCCGCGATCCGGACGGAACGTAGCGCCCGCGCCCACGTGCCCAGCTCGCGCATCACCGTGTGCAGCGCCTGCGGTGTGCCAGGGGGAGGGACGAAACGGCCTTCGGCGTCCAGATGCTCCCATGCCATCGGGATCAGCACCGCTTCCCGGATCGTGGTGGCCCGCAACTCGGGGAGCACCGCCCGCAGTTGCTCTACGGCCCTGATGCCGCCGGAGGCGCCGTAGCCGACGAACGCGACCGGCTTGTACGCCCACTCGGTGAAGTGCCAGTCGATCGCGTTCTTGAGCGGCGCCGGGAAGCTGTGGTTGTACTCCGGGGTGAGGAACACGAACCCGTCGGCGTCCGCGAGCCGGGCGGCGATCGGGGACGCGGCCGCCCCGCCCGGCTGCATCTCGTGCATCGGCAGCGAGACCGCGGCCAGGTCGATCAGGTCGAGGTCGAGCCAGTCGATCGCGGTGAGCTCGCGTTCCAGCCACGCGGCGATGGGGTCGGCCAGTCGGGGCCTGCGCACGCTCCCGATCACCACTGCGATCCGGAGCCGGGTGTCGACGTTGTCTTCTGTCATGGCACCGACGCTAGAAGTTCGCCTATGGACGAACTCAAGCTGTCTACAATGTAGATCTGAACTACGCTGTAGACAGAGAGGAAGGCCGATCATGGCCAACGACACGGTCGAAGTCCCCGGGGCCCGCCTGCACGTCGAACGTGCCGGTGACGGCCCCCCGCTGTTGCTGATCTCCGGTGGCGGCGGCGACGCCGGGGCGTACGCGGACGTGGTCCCGCCGCTGGCGCGGACGTTCACCGTGATCACCTACGACCGGCGCGGCAACTCGCGCAGCCCGTTCACCCGCCCCGACGCCTCGATCACGCCCGCCACCCAGGCCGACGACGCGGCCGCCGTCCTGCGCCACCACGGCCTGGACCGCGCCCACGTCTTCGGCAACAGCGGCGGCGCGGTCATCGCCCTGGAGATGGTCGCCCGGCATCCCGGCCGCCTGCTGGGCGCCGTCGTGCACGAGCCGCCGCTGGTCCAGCTTCTGCCCGCCGACTCCGCCGAACGCCGGGAGCTCGACCACATCGGCCGCCTCGCCCGCGACGGCCACGTGATGCGGGCCTACGCCGCCTTCGGCGCGATGACGCTGCCCGACCCGCCGCGGATCTTCCTGTCACCCGCCGGACAGGCCGTCATCGCCGCCGGGACCCACCTCATGCTCACCGCCGGCGACCTGGCCCGGAAGATCACCCGCCGCGAGCCGGACGTGATGACCCGCCAGCTCCGCAACGCCGAGCTCACGCTGCGCCGAGAGCTGCCCGCCTTCTGCTTCGACTTCCAGCCCGACCTGGCCGCGCTGGCCACCGCCACCGCGCCGTGGTGCCTGGCCACCGGGCGCGACAGCGTCGGCAAGCCGTACCACACGCCATCGCAGGTGTTGTCGCGGCGTCTGGGCGTACCCTGCCAGGAGTTCCCCGGCGGCCACGTCCCGTTCATGCAGCATCCGGACGACTTCGCCAAGACACTCACCACGATCCTGGAGGGCTTCGCAGCATGACAGCCGACGCCGGCCCGCCGAGCGGGCTGCCGGAGCCGCCCACCCGGCCCACACTCACCCGCGAATACCTCGCCGCCGCCGCGCTCGCCCTCATCGACGCGCACGGCCTGCGCAAGTTCTCCATGCGCAAGCTCGGCACCGCGGTCGGCTTCGACCCGATGGCCGCCTACCGCCACTACGACGACCAGGAAGCGCTCTTCGACGGCGTCGCCGAGGCGCTGTTCACCGAGATCGACGTCGACACCCTGCCCTGGGACGGCCCCTGGCAGGAACTGGCCCGGCAATACTGCCTGCGGCTGCGCGACACGCTGCTGCGCCACCCCCACGCCGTCCAGGTGTTCGCCACCCGCCCGGTACGCTCGCCCGCCTCCATCGACACCGGCGTCAGGATGCTCACCAAACTCCACGCCGAGGGCGTCCCCCCGGCGGACGCGCTGCGCGTGTCCCGCTGCCTGCGCGAGTTCACCGTCGGCCACGCCATGGCCATCGCCGTGACCAGGCTCGGCGCGGAACGGCGCAGCCGCAGACCGCGTCCGGACAGCCCCGACTACAACCTGCTGGCCGAAGCCGCCGACGCCACCGCCCTCGGCGACCACTTCGAGACCGGGCTCACCGCCATGTTGCACGGCTTCGGGCACTCCGCCGGGTGACCTCGTTCACGGGGCCCTGTGGCTCTGCGGTATCGTAATTGCGAATATTCGTAATTGCTAAGGCGACCACGAAGGGGGTACCGCGTGAGCACCGCTTTCGCTGCCACGATCCGGGATCGGGCGTACGCCGCCTGGCAGGCGTTGCAGGCCGCCCGCCGTGACGACGACCACTACGCGACCCTGCTGGCCGAGGGCGAATGGGAGGACCTGCGGCGACTGGCCCACGCCCACGGAGTGGACATCGAGACCGGCCGTCCGGACACCCCGGAAGAGGGCGCGTGATGTCGGTACCGCTGTACGAGGCCAAGGCGGAGCTGTTCCGGCTGCTGGGCCATCCGGTGCGGATCCGGGTGCTGGAGCTGCTGCAGGACGGGCCGAAGCCGGTGCGGGAGCTGCTGAACGAGATCGAGGTGGAGCCGACCGGGTTGTCGCAGCACCTGGCCGTGTTGCGGCGCTCGGAGCTCGTCACCGCGCGCCGCGAGGGCTCGACCGTGGTCTACGCGCTGTCCGGCGGGGACGTCGCCGAACTGCTGCGCGCGGCCCGCCAGCTCCTCGGCGCCAAGCTCTCAGGCCGCCACGCCCTCCTCAACGAACTACTCGAAGCAGAGGCAAGCGACCGGTGAACGCCGTACGTGGAGCGGGGGTCGGCGGCCGGTGAACTCCGTGCTCGGGGCGGGCTGGGACCGCCTGCGCTCGGTCCTGCCCGCGCGCGCCGATCTGGCGGCGATGGGCCGCCATCCGCGCCGGGACCTGCTGGCCGGGTTGACGGTCGCGATCGTGGCGCTGCCGCTGGCGCTCGGGTTCGGCATCTCCTCGGGGCTGGGCGCCCAGGCCGGGCTGGCCACCGCGGTGGTGGCCGGCGCCCTGGCGGCCGTCTTCGGCGGCTCGGCCCTCCAGGTGTCGGGGCCGACCGGGGCGATGACCGTGGTGCTGGTGCCGATCATGCACGCCCACGGCGCCTCCGGCGTGCTCACCGTCGGCGTGCTGGCCGGGCTGCTGCTGCTCGGCCTGGCGTTCGCGCGGGCGGGCCGCTACATGGCACTGGTCCCGGCCCCGGTGGTGGAGGGGTTCACCCTGGGCATCGCGTGTGTGATCGGTTTGCAGCAGATCCCGGCCGCGCTCGGCGTGCCCACCCCGGAGGGGGACAAGGTGCTGGTCGTGGCGGGGAAGGCCGTGCTCGCTTTCGCCGCCCACCCCGGCTGGGCCGCGCCGGTGGTGGCCGGCGCCGTGGCCGCGGTGATGCTGGCCGGGGCCCGCCGGCGGCCCGGCGTGCCGTTCTCGCTGCTGGCCGTGGCCGCCGCCACCCTCGTCGCCGAGCTGGCCGACCTGCCGCTCACCCGGATCGACGCCCTGCCCACCGGGCTGGGCGCTCCCTCCCTGGCCTTCCTGGACCTGGGCGCGCTGGGCTCGCTGATCGCCCCGGCCGTCGCCGTCGCCGCGCTGGCCGCGCTGGAGTCGCTGCTGTCGGCCGCCGTCGCCGACGGCATGAGCGTCAACCACAAACACGATCCGGACCGGGAGCTGTTCGGCCAGGGCCTGGCCAACCTGGTCGCGCCGCTGTTCGGCGGTGTCCCGGCCACCGGGGCGATCGCCCGTACCGCGGTCAACGTGCGGTCGGGCGCGGCGTCCCGGCTGGCCGCGCTCGCCCACGCCGCGGTCCTCGGCGTGATCGTGTTCAGCGCCGCCGGTCTGGTGGCCCGCATCCCCCTGGCCGCGCTGGCCGGGGTGCTGCTGGCCACCGCCGTACGGATGGTCGAGGTCGGCTCGGTGCGGGCCATGTTGCGCTCCACCCGCGCCGACGCGCTCGTCCTGGCGCTGACCGCGGTCGCCACCCTCGCCCTGGACCTGGTCGCCGCCGTCATCATCGGCCTGGTCGTGGCCGGTGCGCTGGCGCTGCGCGCCATCGCGCGCAACGTGCGGCTGGACGCCGTGCCGCTGCACGCGGACCTGCCCGCCGACCACGACACCGAGGAACGCGCGCTGCTGGCCGAGCACATCGTCGCCTACCGGCTGGACGGGCCGCTGTTCTTCGCCGCCGCCCACCGTTTCCTGCTGGAGCTGTCCGAGGTCGCCGACGTCTCCGTGGTGATCCTGCGCCTGTCGCGGGTCACCACCATCGACGCCAGCGGCGCGCTGGTCCTGGGCGACGCCATCACCCGTCTGGAGCGGCGCGGCATCACCGTGTACGTCTCCGGCATCCGCGACGGCCACCATCAGCCGCTGAACGCCCTGGGTGTCATCGCCCGCCTCGACGCGGCCGGTCGTGTCTTCGCCACCACCCCTGAGGCCATCGCGGCCGCCCGCGACCACCTGCGCCGCACCGGCATCCTGCCCGCCGCCCCCGTCGGCGCCCGCGACGAACCCTGATCCTCCACGGTGACGAGCGGGCGGCAGGGGCGGCTCGTCACCGTGGAGCCGCTCGGCGGCCGTTCGGGTCAGCCGCAGTTGCCCCACGTGGAGCGGCCGCCGATGGCGCGGGCGCCGCTGGGGGCCTCGATGATGGCCGAGTACTTCACGCAGGCGCCCCTGGCGCTGGCGTAGACCGGGCCGCCGTAGTACTTCACGGTCTCGCTCACGCCGTAGCTGCTGCCGCCCTGGACCGTGAGGGTGACGTTGGTCCAGGTGGCGGTGCCGACGTAGTTGCTCTTGACGACCGTGACGCAGTTCTTGCCGGTGCTGCTGTTGTAGGCCAGGTACACCGTCCCCCAGCTCTTGGTGTAGTTGTGCATGTCGCTCTGGTGAACGACGTTGTATCCGGCGCCGCAGTAGACTTCCGCGTTCGCTGCCGCCGGGATCGCCACGAGCGAGGTGGCGGCGACGAGAGTGAGCGCGGCGGTCGTGAAGGTCTTCCTGAGCACGTGCATCCTTCAATCTGCTGGCATTTCGGACGGACTCTAACTCCCTTTGTTTACCATATGTTCGAATGGTTCAAGATCTCTTTCGGATGGAGTGCCCGTCCGTCGCGGCGAGACCGAGCGGGACAGCAGGGAGCCGACCAGCGCCGCGGCGAGGCCGGCCAGCCCGGCCGCCGCGAAGCCGCCCCCCGGCATGGAGGCGTCGATCGCCACCCCGATGACCGGCGACCCGAGCGCGAACCCCGCGCTGGCCGCCGAGGACTGCAACCCCGCCGCCTCACCCCGTACGCCGGCCGGCGCCAACCGGCTCACCGCGTCGGCCACCGTGGAGAGGGTCGGCGCGGTGAGCAGCCCGACGCCGACGACGGCCACGCACAACCAGGGCCAGTCGTGGGCGAACCCGGCCGGAACCGTCACGAGCGCGAGCAGGCCGAGCAGCAGCCACGTGGGCAGCGACCGGGGGAGCGCGCCGTAGACCAGACCGCCGGCGACGGAGGCCGCGCCGAACACGGTCATGACCAGGGCGGCCCACGACACCTGACCCGCCTCTTCGAGCGTGGCGACGATGGCGAGGTCGACGCCGCTGAGCAGCATCGTCGTGCCGAACAACATCGTCAGTACGGCGATCATGCGGGCGCCCAGCCACTCCCGGCGCGAGGGACGTACGGCCGCGCCGGACTCAACCTCGTTCGCGGCACGCAGCGGCGGTTTGAGCCAGGCGATGCCGACACCACCGAGCGTGATCGCGGCGCCCACGCCCCACGCCACCACCTCCGGCGACATCTTCGCCGCGAACAGGATCACCACCGCCGGCCCCACCATGTACGACAGCTCGCCCTGCACCGACTCCAGCGCGAACGCGGCCCGGCGCTGCCCCTCCGTCGTCATCGCGGCGATCGCCTGCCTGGTCACCGACGCGGCCGGCACCATCAGCAGACCCGCCACGAAGGCGGCGCCCAGCAGGACCCCGTACGGCATGACCGGCACGCTCAGCCAGAACACGATCTGCACCGCGACCGTCGCCAGCAGCACGGTACGCAGGCCCCGCGCGTCGATCACGCGGCCGAGCAGCGGCCCGCCCAGCGCCGTCCCGGCGGTCAGGGCCGCCGCGACACCGCCCGCCGCCGCGTAGTTCATCTGCAGGCCGAGCACGACGTACATCGTCAGCGCCATCACGTCGGCGCTGATCGCCACACGGGCGAGCAGCGAGACGCCCAGCAGCGACGCCATCCCCGGTACGGCGAGCACCTGTCGGTATCCAGTCACCTGCGCGACGTTAGAACACCGCTCAAGCCATAGGAAGTGGTTAATTCGTTGGAGGAGACATAATGGCTGCTTATGGCCAGGGATCTCGAGACCGCGTTGTTGCGGTCGTTCGTCACCGCCGTCCGGGCGGGCAGCATCAGCCGCGCCGCGGCCACGCTGGGACACACCCAGCCCGCGCTCAGCCAGCAGTTGCGCAAACTCGAAAGCACCGTCGGCCGGCCGCTGCTCCACCGGTCGCCGTCCGGCGTCTCGCTGACGCGGGCGGGTGAGGAGCTCCTGCCGTACGCCGAGCGCATCCTCTCGCTGTCGGCGCAGGCGCTCACCGCGACCGGGCGTGCCCTCACCGGCCACTGCGGCGTCGGGCTGCTGGAGGACCTCGTCGCGTCGCAGCTCCCGCAGGCGCTCGCCGACCTCGCCCGGCTGCACCCGGACGTGACGCTGGAGGTGCTCAGCCTCTCCGACGTCGCGATCCGGGAGGCCTACGACGCGGGCCGCGTGCAGATCGTGCTCGACGAGGTGCCGCACATCCCCGGGGCGCCGCGCTGGACCGTACGCCGGCCGCTGGTCTGGGCGGTCGGCCAGGGGGTGGACCCGGCCGCCGACCCGCTGCCGGTGGTGCTGTTCACCGGCGCGTGCTCCTGGCGTACGTCGGTGCTGGAGACGCTGGAGCGGGCCGGCCGGCGCCGGCGGGTGGCGTTCGAGAGCAACAGCCTGGTCGGCGTGCTCGCCGCGGTACGGGCCGGGCTCGGCGTCGCGGCGCTCATGCCGGAGAACCTCGACCCGGTCATGGCCTGCCACGACACCGACGCCCTGCCCACCCTGCCGGACGTCGAGCTCGGCCTCGCCCGGCACCCGCGAACCGCGGGCGATCCGCTGATCGACGCCGTGGAGACCGTGCTACGCCGGACGATCTGACCGCTGCGCCCGGACGTACGTCCTCAGAAGGCGAGGGCGATCTTGCCGGTCAACCGGGCGCGGCGGAAACGCTCGTGCGCCGCCCGTACGTCCTGAAGGGCGTACTGGGCTTCGATCCGTGCCTTCACCTGGCCCGCGTCCACCGCCTTGGCCAGCTCGGCGAGCCCCGGACCGTCCTCGCGCACCTGGTTGACCGTCGTACGGATCGCCCGGTGTGACAGGTCCGGCACCGGCCCGGCCTGGGTGGCGATGGAGGCGTAGCGGCCTCCGTCGGCGACCGCCTCGGTGACGAAGGCGCCGAAGGTGTCGAAGACGGCGTCATACGCGGCCGCCGGCAACGTGGCGGGGTCCGTCGTGACCAGCTCGGCCCCCAGCTCCCTGACCACCTCGACCTGGGCCGGCCCGGAGACCAGCGCGTCCACCCGGGCGCCGCGCGCACGGGCCAGCTGTACGGCCAGCCCCCCGACCGCGCCGGCCGCGCCCGCCACCAGCAGCCGTTCACCCGCGCGGACGCCCAGCCAGTCGAGCGTCTGCAAGGCGGTCAACCCGGGCAACGGCAGCGTCGCGGCCTCCAGCAGGCTGATCGTCGAAGGCGCGACGGCGAGCGAGCCGACCGGCATGGCCACGAGGTCGGCCCAGGTTCCCCGCCCGGTGGCGAGCTGGTGGGACATCCCGTAGACCCGTTCGCCCACGGACAGCCCACCGGCCGGGCTGTCCACGACGATGCCCGCCAGCTCCCATCCCAAGGTCATCGGCAGGGGCGGCGTGCCCTCTCCGATGGCTCCTTCACGGGTCTTGTCGTCAACGGGGTTCACGGCCGAGGCGACGACCCGTACCAGCACCTCGCCGTCCAGGGCGCGCGGCGCCGGCGCCTCGGCAACCGCGAGTACGCCGGGATCACCGAACGCGTCGATCCGCACAGTACGCATGTTCAACTCCCTTAGAGTTCGATCGGCATCCAACAATAGGGGAACGCGTACCACCTCGCTTGACCTTGACACGGTGACAAGGTCTTCACTGTCGCCAAGGAGGTGGTCCCGATGACCAGGCAGAATCAGGACACGGTTGGCGCGTTCCAGGCGCTGGAGGACGGCAGCTCGTCGGTACGGCTGCGGGCGGCGATGGCCGTCGGCACGACCCCGGACCCGCGGTTCGTGGACAAACTCGTCGAGCGCAGCGCGATCGAGCCCGACTTCCAGGTACGCGAGACGCTGACCTGGGCGCTCACCCGCCACCCGGCCCCGCTGACGGTCCCGAGGCTCGTCGGCGAACTGCGTTCCGAGCACGCGCAGGCGCGGAGCCAGGCGTTGCACACACTGTCCAAGATCGGGGACCGTCAGGCGTGGCCCGCGATCACCCGGGCGCTGCTGACCGACGCCGACGACGAGGTCGCGCGCAGCGCCTGGCGGGCGGCGGTCGTACTGGTGCCCGAGGGCGCGGAGCCCGAGCTGGCCGCGGTGCTGGCGACGCAGCTCGGGCGCGGCGAACGCGAGACACAGCTGAGCCTCAGCCGCGCGCTGGTCGCGCTCGGTAAGGTGATCACACCGATCCTGGACGACGCCATGACGGCTGCCGACCCTCGCGTCCGCGGCCACGCGATCGCCACGGAACGGCTGTCGCGCGACCCGGACGCCGGATTCGAGTTCGCGATCGAGGAGGCGAAGCGCGTCGTGGCCCTCGGCGGCACCGGCAAGGAGGAGTGATGAGCAGTGTTGATCGGTGACGTCGCCCGGCGGTCCGGGGTCAGCGCCCGCATGCTCCGCCACTACGACTCCCTCGGCCTGGTACGCCCGACGGGCCGCAGCCACGCCGGCTACCGCGAGTACTCCGGCGACGACATCCGGCGGATCTTCCACATCGAGAGCCTGCGGTCGCTGGGGTTGTCGCTGCGCGAGGTCAAGCGCGCGCTCGACGACCCCGACTTCACGCCCTCGGAGCTGGTTGACGACCTCATCCGTCAGACGCGGGAACGCATCGCGGCCGAGACCGAGCTGCTCACCCGGCTGCGCCGCATCGACGCCGCCGAACCCGCCGGATGGGAGGACGTCCTCCAGGTCGTCGCGCTCCTCCAGGCGCTGGGGGCCAAGAGCGCCGGCAGGCGCCAGCGCGCGGCCCTGTCCTCGGCCGGGGACGTCTCCGTTCCGGTGGAAGCGCTGGTCGAGGCCGCGCTGAGCGAGACGGACCCGCACGTCGCCGGAGCCCTTCGATGGGCTCTGGCGCGCTCGGGCGACGACGGCCTGGCGTTGCTGGCGCGCGGCCTCGGCTCACCGGCGGCCGACGTGCGCAAACGTGCCGTCCAGTCCATCGCCGAGATCCCGGACGGCGAGGCCACCGCGCTGCTGCGGGACGCCCTCGCCGGCCCCGACGTCGTGGTCCGCAGGTACGCCGCGCTGGCGCTCGGGGCACGTGGCGTGACCGACGCGGTCCCCACGCTCATCGACATGGTCGTCGAGGGGACGAACGACGTCGACGCGGCCGACGCCCTGAGCGCGCTGGCGAGCCAGGCCGGGTCGGCGGACCGGATCGCCGCCGGGCTCGTCGGCCGCCTGGCCCCCGGTGCCCTCGGTGCCCCCGGCGCCGCCGGACCGGCCGCCCGCCGGCGGCTGGCCCAGGCGCTCGCGGACATTCCGGGCCCGACCGCCTCCCGAGCCCTCGCGGACCTGGCCCACGACGACGACCGTGCCGTCGCCCTCACCGCGACCTACGTCCTCGGCCTGCGCGACGAACGCTGACACCGTCCCCTGACCCGCTTGACCTTGACACGGTGACAAACGTTTCACTGGCGTCCAGGTGACGGCCCGGACGGTCGTCCCGTGGTTCGTTCCGGATCTCGACGCGCTCGACGCGCGGCTGGCGGTGCAGATGTCATGACCATGATCTACAAGTCCGAGGCCGGTGGGCGCGAGCTCCTCGACCACTACCGGCGGGTGCTGGACGCCTGGCCGGTGCCCGCCGAGCACGTACGGGTGCCGACGCGCGAGGGCGAGACCTTCGTCCTGGTCTCCGGCCCCCGGGACGCCCCGCCCCTGGTGCTGCTGCACGGCTCGGGCGCGAACGCGTCGATGTGGCGAGGAGACGTCCCCACCTGGTCCGAGCACTTCCGCACGTACGCCGTCGACCTCGTCGGCGAGCCGGGGCTGAGCGCGCCCTCGCGTCCCGCCCTGGGCTCCGGCGCGGTGTCGCTCTGGCTGGACGACGTGCTGGACGGGCTCGGGATCCCCGGCGCGGCGTTCGTCGGCACGTCCCTGGGCGGCTGGGCGGCCCTCGATCACGCCGTCCGCCGTCCGGAGCGGGTGACCCGCCTGGCCCTGATGTGCCCCGGCGGCGTGGGACGCCAGAAGGTGGGCTGGATCTTCAAGTCCCTGCTGGCCCGCCCGTTCCGGCGCGACGGGCTGCGCGAGTCGGCGATGGCCGTCGCGGGACTGGACGGGGAACGGGACCGGCAGGCGCTCGACGACGTCGTCCTGACGTTCACGCACTTCAACCCGCGCAGGGAGAAGTTGCCGGTCTTCCCCGACCAGGCGTTGCGCGGCCTGTCCATGCCGGTGCTCGTCGTCGTCGGCGGCCGGGACGCCATGTTCGACTCCCGCCAGACCGCGCGGCGCGTACGCGAGTGTGTCCCGCGTGCGACCGTGACGCTGCTGCCCGAGGTCGGTCACGCCATCTTCGGGCAGGCCGGGCCGATCGCCGAGTTCCTGCGGTCCTGACGGGGACCGGGCCTCGCCCCCGGCTCAGCCGTCGATCAGGCCCAGTGCCGAAAGAGCGGCGGCGAGCCGGGGGGCGGCCTGACCGGCCTCCTCCAGCGCGCTCCTGAGCGTCGCCTCGTAGGTGACGTACGCCTCGGCGTGGCGCGCCCGGCCCGGCTCGGTGACGACGGTGTAGACGCCGCGCTTGTCGTCGGGGCACAGATCCCGGTACGTGTAGCCCGCCGCGTTCAACCGGCTCACCAGCCGGGTCACGGAGCTCTGATTGAGCCCGATCTTGTCGGCCAGTTCCTGCATGCGCAGCTCGCCGGCGGGGGAGGCGGCCAGGTGGCCGAGCGCCCGGTACTCCGACAGGCCGATGCCGTGCCGCCGCTGGAGGGCGGTGGCGAGGGCGTTCTCAACGCGGGCGTGCAGCAGCAGGACGTCGTTCCACGAGCCGGAGAGCGCCGAGGGCGCCGGGGACGGGACGGAAGCCGTCGAAGACATGGGAACCCCTCTCCTTCCATTGAAGACCCGGTCTCGCGGACGCGGGATTGACAAGAGCATACATGTACATGCAAGCTTCTCTCTGTCGCCAAAACACTTGCATATACATGCAAATAGAGGAGCCTCACATGGCCTGGATATATCTGCTCGTCGCGGCCGTCTTCGAAGTCGTCTTCGCGCTGGCCACCAACGCCACCGAGGGCTTCACGCAGTTGGGGCCGTCCCTGCTGACCGCCGGGGCGGCGGCCGGCGGGATCTTCTTCCTGAGCCTGGCGCTGAAGACCCTCGACGTCGGCGTCGGCTACACCGTCTGGACGGGCATCGGCTCGGTCGGCACCGTACTGCTCGGCGCCGCGATCTTCGGTGAGGAGCTCACCCTCTGGAAGGCGCTGGCCTTCGTCCTGATCATCGGCGGTGTCCTCGGACTCAAGCTGTCCGACCGTTCCGCCACCGCCTGACCCGCCCACCCCTCGGCTCTCACCAAGGAATCGTCATCATGGCCTGGATCTATCTCTCCGTCGCGATCGTCTTCGAGATCGGCTTCGCGCTCGGCACCAACGCCACCCAGGGGTTCACCCGGTTGTGGCCCTCCGTCTTCACCCTGCTCATGGCCGCCGGCGGCATCTTCACCCTCAGCCTGGCGCTCAAGACCCTCGACGTCGGCGTCGGCTACACGATCTGGACCGGCATCGGGTCGATCGGCACGGTCGTCCTCGGCGCCCTCATCTACAAGGAGAAGATCACCCTTGCCAAGCTCGCCTCGTTCGCGGCGATCATCGGCGGCGTGCTGCTCCTCAAGATCGCCGCAGGGGTCTGACCCCGATGCCGTGGTCGGGTCCCACCTCGACGGGCCGCGCGCCGAGCTTCTGGAGGCGCGCGGCCGGCTCCGCCTGATGATCCGCGGCGCGGCCCTGGGAGAGAGGTCAGTTCGCCTCGCCGAGCCGGCTGTCGGCGCAGGACACCACGTCGAAGCCCCGGCTCGGGAAGACGGCGTCCATGAAGAAGTCGTGCATCGCCTGATCTGCGTCGGCGCAACCGTCACGCAGCACGGTCACCTGGTAGCCGCGGTCCGCCGCGTCGTAGCACGTCGCGGCCACCATCGCGCTGGTCGCCACGCCCGCGACCGCCACGGTGCCGACACCGTGCGCACGCAGGACGAGGTCGAGGTCCGTACCGGCGAACGCGCTGGCGCGGCGCTTCAGCACGACGACGTCCTCGGCGGCGACCGGCAGGTCGACCTCGGTCGCGGGCGAGCTCTCGTGGAAGGTGTCTCCCGCCTCGAAGAAGCCCTTCAACAGCGCGCTGTCCGGCGGCACGTCGGCGCCGTTGTCGCGGAAGGCGAAGTGCACGAACACCACGAGGACGCCGGCGGCGCGGGCACGCGGGAGCAGTTCGGTGAGCGGTGGCACGACCTGCCTGGCGAACGCGTAGCCGCTCGTGATGCCGCGCTGGATGTCGCCGATGACGAGTGCGGTGGTCGTGGTTCTGGGAGGCACCGAGATCTCCTTGGCTGAGCGGACAACTGGGACAACAGTAGGAGCCAGTTGAGATATCAGCAACTCAGGTCGAGGCGACGGTATTTGCCGGGGGCCACGCCGTACGCGCGTTTGAAGGCGTTGGCGAAGGCGAACTCCGAGCCGTAGCCGACCGAGCCGGCGATCATGCTCAGCGCGGCGTCGGAGTCGCGCAACATGCGCGCGGCCGTGCTCAACCGCCACCAGGTCAGGTACGTCAGCGGCGGCTGCCCGACGAACTGCGTGAACCGGCGGGAGAACGCCGCGCGGGACAGACCGGCGCGCCGGCCGAGCGACTCGACCGTCCACGGTTGGGCCGGATCGCGGTGGATGACGTCGAGCGCGACACTGACAGCGGGGTCGGCCAGCGCGGCGGCCCAGCCGGTGCCCTCGCAGTGCTCCGCCGACACGTCGAACCAGGCACGCAGGATGTACAACAACAGCGTGTCCAGCAGCGCCGGCACCACCAGGTCCGCGCCCGGCCGGCGGCGCTCGACCTCCTTGCCGAGCAGCTCGACGGCGGCGCGCAACTCGGTGTCGCGCCCCAGCCCGGCGGGCAGGTGGATCATCTCGGGCAGGCCTTTGAGCAGCGGATGCACCCGGCTGGAGTCGAGCCGGTAGCCGCCGCAGAGCGTCACGGTGACGGGACCGTCGCCCGGCGCGGAGGCCGAGGAGAACAACTCGGCCGGCGCGTACGGGTCGCAGTCGGACTCCGCGACCGGCGTGGCGGGCGAGTCGGCCAGCGCGTAGCCGTGTCCATGGGGGAAGAACAGCACGTCGCCCGCCCCCACCGGTACGGGCTCACCCTCCGGCGGGATCGCCCAGCACGACCCCCGCA
Organism: Nonomuraea spiralis; assembly: GCF_014648435.1. Classification (GTDB taxonomy): domain Bacteria; phylum Actinomycetota; class Actinomycetes; order Streptosporangiales; family Streptosporangiaceae; genus Nonomuraea; species Nonomuraea spiralis. Next base: position 764,929 of record NZ_BMRC01000001.1, on the reverse strand, counting down.
ACACCACCTGGAACCCCGCCGAGCCCGGCGCGGAAGGGAACCGCTGCCCCCAGGGAACCGGCCACTCGACCCGCGCCGACCGCGGCACGCCCATGCGCATGGAGGCGACCACGTCGCTCAACACGTCCATGTGCGGGAGTCTAGCCCGGAAGACGATGACGTATAGATCGCAGATGACAGCGTATTGGACGCCTCGTACGATGCTCCTACGGTGGACGGCATGACACGAATCCTGGTCAGCGGGGCGACCGGCACGATCGGCCGCCCGCTGGTGAAGCAACTTGAGCGGGCGGGCGCCGACGTCCGCGCGGTGACGAGGCAGTTGACCGATCCGGTCGCGCTGAAGGCGGCTCTCGACGGAGTCGAGGCGGTGTTCCTGCTGTGGCCGTTCGCCTCGGCCGAGGGCGCCCGCGAGGTGGTGGAGCTGATCGGCGCGCGGCGGGTGGTCTACCTGTCCTCGGCCGCCGCCCGCCCGTACGAGGTCGAGATCGAACGGCTGGTCGCCGCCACCGCCCGCGAGTGGACGGTGCTGCGCCCGCACGCGTTCGCGGCCAACACGTTGCGGTGGGCCGACCAGGTGCGCACGGGCGTCGTGCGGGAGCCGTACGGCGAGGTGGCCTCCTCTCCCGTCCACGAGCGGGACGTGGCGGCCGTCGCGGTGCGCGCGCTGCTCGGCGAGGGCCACCACGGCGCGGTCCACACGCTGACCGGGCCCCGGCCGCTGACCCGGCGGGAGCAGGCGCGGGCGATCGGCGAGGCGATCGCCCGGCCGGTGCGCTGGGAGGAGGAGCCTCCGGAGGAGACCCGGCCACGCCTGCTCGCGCTGGGCTGGCCCGCGCCGGCCGTGGACGGGATGCTCCGCGGCCTCGCCGAGCCGGGCCCGGCCACCACGACCGTGGAGGAGGTCACCGGCGTGCCCGCGAGCACGTTCGGGACGTGGGCGAGCGAGCACGCCGCGGACTTCCTGGGCCCCATGCGGGCCGCCCGCGTGCACGAGTACGGCGACGCCTCGGTGATCTCGCTGGAGGAGGTGCCGGTGCCGAGACCCGGGCCGGGCGAGGTGCTCGTGAAGGTGGCCGCCACGTCGTTCAACCCGTCGGAGGTCGGCCTGCGGATGGGCCTGCTGCGGGACGTGCTCGACGTCACGCTGCCGTACACGCTCGGCTGGGACGTCGCGGGCACCGTGCTCACCGGGGCCGGCGACCTGGTCCCCGGCGACCGGGTGATCGGGCACATCGAAGGGGCGGCGGCCGGATACGCGGTCGCGAAGGCGGACATGCTGGTCAGGGCGCCCCGGCGGATCCCGCTGACGGCCGCGGCCGCCGTCCCGGTGGCCGGGCTCACCGCCTGGCAGGCGGTCTTCGAGCACGCCCGCATCGGGCGCGGCACCCGGGTGCTGATCAACGGCGCCGGCGGTGGCGTCGGGCTGTTCGCCGTGCAGCTGGCCAAGCACGCGGGCGCGCACGTCGTGGCGACCGCCGGGCCGCGCAGCGCCGCCGCCGTACGGGCGCTGGGCGCCGACGAGGTGGTCGACTACACCGCCGAGGCCCTGCCGGGCGGCAACGACGTGCTGATCAACCTGGTGGCCGACGTGCCCGCCTCGGTGGCGGAGCTGGCCGAGGAGTTCGTCTCGATCACCCGGCCGATCGCGCACCCGCGCGCGGTACAGTTCGTGACCCGCAACGATCCGGGCCAGTTGCGCGAGCTCGTGGCGCTGATCGACGACGGCGTGGTGGCCGTCGAGGTGGCCGTCCGTCCGCTGGAATCGCTGGCGGACCTGCACCGCGAGGCCGAGCGCGGCCTCCTCCGCGGGAAGGTCGTCCTGGAGATGGAGACCTGACAGGTAAGGGCTCCCGGTTCACCAGCCGAGCTGGTCGCCGAGCCGCAGGCGCAGCCACAACACCAGGCGTTCGTCCGGGTTCGCCAGGTCGAAGCCGAAGATCTCCTCCGCGCGGGCGAGCCGGTACCTGATCGTGTTCGGATGCACCGACAGCCGCTGGGAGGCGGCCGCGATGTCGCTGTTGGCGTCCAGGTAGGCGAGGATCGTGGAGGCGTACGTGGTGCCGTGTTCGAGATCGTGGGCGCGTACCGCCGGTCCGAGCGCGCGGGGCAGCGCCTCGTGGGCGGCCAGGATCTGGGCCAGCGCCGACAGCGTCGCCCCGGCCCACACCTCCTCGATCGTGGCCACCTGGCACGCCCGCGGGCCGCCCGGCCGGTCGGCGAGCGCGCGCAGCACGAGGTCGGCGTCGGCGCGCGAGCCCGCGACCGAGCGCAACCCCTCGACGAGTGAGCCGATCCCGGCCTGGACCGGCACGCGCAGCGCGCCGTGGGCCCGGCGGGCGATGTCGGCGACCAGTTCGCGGTGCGCGGTCGGCGACGGGCCGCTGGGGAGCAGGGCGTAGACCGTACCGTCGATCAGCGCGCAGCCGTGCCTGCCGTAATGGGCCTCGCAGTGCAGGCTCACCAGGTCGGCGAGCCGGGTGGCCGCGTGCGCCGCGAGAGCCTCCTCGGCCTCGTCCGCGGCGACGGCGAACGCGGCCACCGCCACGGGCAGGTTCGGGTCCAGGCCGAGCTGCGGGGCCACCGCGGTGACGCTGCTCGGGTCGGCCAGCAATCGCCGTAACAGGTCGGCGCGCCTGCGCCGTACGGCGTCCACCGCCGTACGGGCCGCGAGCAGGTGCAGCGAGACGATGTCCGCCACGTCGGAGAGCGCCTGCTCGGCGGCCGAGTCCAGGCTGTCACCGGCGTCGACGACCCAGATCGAGCCCAGCACCTCGCTTCCCGCGCGGACCGCGACGCCGAGACGGGGCAGGCCACCCGGAATGGCCGGGAACCGGCAGGTACGCACCACCTGGGCGATCGCGCGGTACTGCGCGTCGTAGTCCGGGCCGTCCGGCACCTGGAGGCCCAGGATGCCCTGGCGGCGGCCCTCGTCGATGGCCTGCCCGGGCAGGGTCGAGTACGCGAGGATGCGCCGGTTCCGGTCCTCGATCACCGTGGCGCCGCCCGCCATCGCCGCGATCGCGTTGGCCACGGCGAACAGGTCGCCGAGAGCCGGGACGCCCGTGGCGTACGCGAACCGTACGGTCGAGGCGAGGGCCGAGGAGATCATGGCGTCCAGGTGGTGCCAGGCCACGGCCTCGTCGGCGGCGAGCAACACGATCCCGGACCGCTGCGCGGCTTCCACCAGCTCGGCGACCGGCTCGCCGAAGCTCTTCACCACCAGGCAGGCGTACCCGGCCTCGGCCGCCGCGCCGACGAGCTCCCGCGCCTGCGCCTCGGCCGTCCCCACGCCGACGGCGAGCAGGATCGTGTCCCTGACGGGCGACAGCGGACCGCGCCGCTCGAAGATGAGCACGCCCGAGACCGGAACCGGCCCTTCCGGCATTACGGTCAACGGCCGCAGCAGCGAAGGGCCCAGCGCGTCGAGGACCTGGCCGAGATCGGAGACGCCGGTGTCGAGCATCCTCACCTCTTTGGCCAGACGCACAAGACATTCGTGGAATCCCTGGACGGACACCGCATGCCACACGATCGGCACGGACGCGACGCTGTCTGCATGCGCATCCCGGCGGGCGCGCCGCGTTCGGCCCCAGCGACTGTACCCGTCGCGGCCCGTACGGGCGTAACCGCCGCGAAGACCCCGGTTTCCGGCACACCGTATTCGGCAGGATCGTGGAAGGAGACATCATGCGAGCCAGGACGAGCGGCGTCGTGGCCCTGGCGGTCACCGCGTCCCTGGTGACGGCGCCCGCGGCGGCGGCGGCGACGGCACAGTGTGACACCAGGCCCATCCAGACGGCGCTGGAGGCGCTGAAGGGCGTCGGCGCCCCAGGGATCGTCGTGACGGTGAAGAGCCCGCGTTGCGGCATCCGGAACGGCGGCGTCGGACTCGCCGACCGGCGGACGGGCCGCGCGGTCACCGGCGACGAGCACAGCCGCATCGGCAGCGACACCAAGGCGTGGACCGCCACGGTCGTGCTCCAGCTCGTCGGCGAAGGCCGGATCAGCCTGGACGACACCGTCGACCGATACCTGCCGGGTCTCGTCCGCACCAGACGCTACGACGGACGCGAGATCACGATCCGGCAGGTCCTCCAGCACACCAGCGGCCTGCCCGACTACCTGGAGGCGCCGTTCTGGGACGACGAGGAGGCACACCGCTGGGACCACATCGAGCCCCTGCGGACCGTCAAGCAGGCCCTGGCCCTGTCCCCGCCCGACAGGACCCCCTCGGGTTTCGCCTATGCCAACACCAACTACAACCTGGCCGGGCTGATCGTCACCAAGGTCACCGGCCGCGGCATCGGCGCCGAGATCGAACGGCGGATCATCCAACCCCTCGGGCTGCGTGAGACGTACTGGCCCGGCGACCGGACCACGATCGCCAAGCCGGACCTGCGGAGTTACGTGAAGCGGTCAGGGACGCTGGTGGACCGGACGGAATGGAACACCTCCGAGGCCGACGCGTCGGGCGAGCTGATCTCCACCGGCGCCGACGCGACGGCGTTCTGGACCGCGCTGATGACCGGGAAACTGCTGGCCCCGGCCCAGCTCGCCGAGATGAGGCGGACCATCCCGGACGACGCCGGCCAGGGCTACGGGCTGGGGGTCGAGCGTTATCAGCACATCCCGGGCATGGACACCTGGGGGCACAGCGGCAGCATGTCCAGCGGTCACACGTTCAGGAACGCCGTCACCGACGACGGCGAGCGGGCCGTGACGCTCCTGATCGACACCGACGAGTTCGACTCCGGCAAGGTCGAGTCCGTCATCGGCGCCCTCATCCGCGACCTCCGCTGACCCCGATCGGGAACGGCGGTGTTCCCGGACGAAGGTATCCGCCGTCCGCGATCCGGGCTCGGAGTCGGGGAGAGGAGACGTCCATGAAGATGTTCCAGAACCTCGACCCCGAGCTCGCCGCCGCACTCGCCCATCTGGATCTTCCCGAGACCGGCGCGCGCGGCTACACCCACGCCGAGCTGGCGCGGGAACGGGACCGGATGGCCGCGGCGAGGCTGGCCGGTCTCGTCCCCGACCCGGCGGTCCTGATCAAGGACATGTGGGTGCCGGGCCCGGAGGGCGGCCCTGACCTGCGGTTACGCATCCACAGGCCCGCCGGGGCCACGGACGGGCCGCTGCCGTGCGTCTACTGGATCCACGGCGGCGGGATGACGTTCGGCCTGCCGGAACAGGACGACGGCGTCGCCGCCCGGTTCGTACGGGAGCTGCGCTGCGTGGTCGCCTCCCCGGCCTACCGCCTCGCCCCCGAACACCCCGACCCCGCCCCCGTCGAGGACTGCTACGCCGGGCTGCTGTGGCTGGCCGCCTCCGAACCCGGCGTCGATCCCCGCAGGATCGCGATCGGCGGCGCCAGCGCGGGCGCGGGGCTGGCGGCCGGGGTGACGTTGCTGTCCAGGGACCGGGGCGGCCCGGCCCCGGTGTTCCAGGCCCTGAGCGCGCCCATGCTGGACGACCGCGCCGACACCCCGTCCATGACCCAGTACGAGGACGTGCTCGTGATCGACCGGGACTACATCGCCGAGTCGTGGACCGCCCTGCTCGGCGACCGCCGCGCCACGGACGCCGTCTCCCGCTACGCGGCGCCCGCCCGCGCGACCGACCTGTCCGGCCTGCCCCCGGCCCTGGTGGACGTAGGAGAGCTGGAGGTCTTCCGCGACGAGACCGTCCTGTACGCCCTGCGCCTGGCCCGGGCCGGCGTGCCCACCGAGTTGCTGGTCTATCCCGGCGTCTTCCACGGTTCGGAGAAACTGGTCCCGTACGCCGAGATCACCCGGCGTGCCGTCGCCAACCGCCTCGCCGCCCTCCGCCGGGCGTTCACCCGGCCCTGACGACCTGGCCGCCGCGGGAGCAGGGCGGATCAGCCGACCCAGGGCGAGACGAACCCCACGGTCTCCGTCGGCCCGACGGTGAACGAGCCCTCGGCGCGGTCGAACTGGAAGGGATTGGCGTCGGTGATGATCCGCGTGGTGACGGTCCTCGTCTCCTGCTGCCGGATGATGACGTCGTACGCCGCGCTGTAGTCGTTCAGGGGGTCGAGGTAAGCGGTCACGGGGGAGATGATCTGCATGGCGCCCGAACCGTTGTAGACCTCCGTCACGGCCTGCTTCCAGTTCGCGCCCGCGCCCCGGATGCAGGCCCGTCCCATGAGCCCGGGGACGGTGTTGCTGAACGTCCATGACCCGCAGGTCGAGTCCGCGGCCGAGGCGGGACGCGCGCCGATCGCCCCTTGGGCGAGTGCCGCTGTGAACATGACGACGGACAGGAGGATCGACGCTCTTCTGGGCCTTTGAGTGGATGACCGGATGACCATTCTTCGTCCTTTCCCGAGCCGCGACGATCTCCACGGCTGCGTTGTCGCTTATGGTGACGAAGCCATCACAGTCTGTGTAGGGCGTCGAGGTCGCGCAACATCCGGTCCGCCTGGTGGACCGCGCCGGCCCCGAGCGGGAGCGGCCGCTCGGGCGGGGCGGGTCCGTCCATGGCGTCGTTCCGGTCAGGCGCCGGTCAGGCGGCGCACTCCAGGCAGACCGGCTGACCGTCCCGCTCGGAGGTGCGCTGGCTGCGGTGGTGCACCAGGAAGCAGCGTGAGCAGGTGAACTCGTCCGCCTGAGGCGGGATCACCTGTACGGACAGCTCCTCGCCGGACAGGTCGGCGCCCGGCAGTTCGAGCGACTCCGCCAGGTCGGTCTCGTCGACGTCGATGCGGCCGGACGAGGTGTCGGCGCGACGGGTCTGAAGTTCCTGGAGGCTCTCGTCGCCTGAGTCGTCGTCGGTCTTGCGTGGGCTGTCGTAGTCGGTCGCCATGGTGTTCATCCGCCTCGTCTCGGTGTCTCCGCAGGGCCGCATGTCTTCGTGCCCAATGCGCGAGGAGATTCCCATCCGCGCCCCGGACGAATCCACAACGTCCCCTTCGGCTCGGATGCGGCCAAAGAGGACTCATGCCTCAGGTGCGCGCGGACAGGACGTGGACGGTTGGTTAGGGGATGGGTACGGACAGTGATGACAGATCGGAAGATCTACGGGGGACCACTCATGACCACGATCACCTTCGACCATGCCGCCACCGGCTACACCCTGACCCAGGCCCGGTGTCTGGCCCACGCCGCCGCCCTGGCCTACAAGAACGCCGACCAGGTCGAGGCCACCGCCGCCGGCTGGGGTTTCGACCGCGTCAGAAGTTTCCGGGTGCCGCACGCCGCGCCGTTCCCGCTGGAGGACACCCAGGCGTACATCGCCGCCAGCGACCAGATGATCATCGTGGCGTTCCGCGGCACCCAGCCCGAGGAACTGCGCGACTGGCTCTCGGACGCCAACACCCTGCTCACCCCGTACGCCGCCGCCGAGGGCAACATCCACGCGGGCTTCTACCGGGCGTTGGACGTCGTGCACCCCGCCCTGCTGGAGACCCTGGAGGACTGGCACACCGCCGGCCAGTCGCTCTGGTTCACCGGGCACAGCCTCGGGGGAGCGCTGGCCATGCTGGCCGCCGCCCGTACCCACTTCGAGGACCCTTCGCTGCTGGCCGACGGCGTCTACACCTACGGCCAGCCCCGCACCTGCTGCCCCAAACTCGCCGCCGCCTACGACCAGGCGTTCCGTGGACGTACCTTCCGCTTCGTCAACAACAACGACGTCGTCGCCCAGCTCCCGCCCGTCCCGCTGTTCCACCATGTGGCCGAGGAGCGCTACTTCGACACCCAGGGCAGGCTGCACGAGAAGATGCCCGCCGCGATGGGGCTGATCGACCGGCTCGGCGGCGCCACCGCCGACCCGCTGGCGCCCGGCACCGACGGCATCCGCGATCACTTCATCAACGCGTACCTGGCCAGGTTCGACAGCGCTCAGGAGGGTGCGACTTCCGGCGCGGGCAGGAAGGCGAAGTCCGGCCGAGGTTCGCTGAACGGCCTGCTGCCGGAGTAGGGCCGAGCCCTTGACGCAGGCAGGTGCCGCCGAGTCCGCGGCGCCTGCCCGACCACGCCGTCCGGCTCCAAGGTTGCGGCCTGCTTCCGGCGGGCGCACAGGACGGCTGTTCAGTATTCCGTGAATCAGATATCATCGTCATATGGCGATCGATCATGAGGGCGGCCGGTGTGTCAGCGCGGACATCGCCGCGGGCATCTCCCCGGCGGCGGCGCTCTTCCACTCCCTGGCCGATGAGACCAGGCTGCGCATCGTGCAGCGCCTGGCGCGCGGCGAGGCCCGCGTGGTGGACCTGACCACCCAGCTCGGACTGGCCCAGTCCACGGTGTCCAAGCATCTGGCCTGCCTGCGCGACTGCGGCCTGATCGACTACCGCGCCGAAGGGCGCCAGTCCTTCTACTCCCTGACCCGGCCCGAGCTGATGGACCTGCTGGCCTCGGCCGAGCAGTTGCTGGCCGCCACCGGCCACGCCGTGACGCTGTGCCCGGCCCACGGCAGCCGGCAGGCCGGGGCGGGGGAGGCGGTGTCGTGACCACGCCGGACCTGACCGTCCCGGCCCGGCGGACGGTCCTGCGACGCAGGATCCGGCTGCTGGTGGCCGCGACCATCACGTACAACGTGATCGAGGCGGTGGTGGCCGTCACCGCCGGCTCGCTGGCCTCCTCCGCCGCGCTGATCGGGTTCGGCCTCGACTCCGTGGTGGAGGTCGCCTCCGCCACCGCGGTGGCCTGGCAGTTCTCCGCCGCCGACCACGAACGCCGGGAGAAGACCACGCTGCGCGTCATCGCGGTCTCGTTCTTCGCGCTGGCCGCCTATGTCACCTTCGACGCCGTACGCGCGCTGCTCGGCTCCGGCGAGGCCGAGCACTCCACGCCCGGACTGATCCTGGCCGCGCTCTCGCTGATGATCATGCCGTTCCTGTCGTACGCCCAGCGCCGCGCCGGTCGTGAGCTCGGCTCCGCCTCCGCGGTCGCCGACTCCAAGCAGACCCTGCTGTGCACCTACCTGTCCGGCGTGCTGCTGGTGGGCCTGGCGCTCAACAGCCTGTTCGGCTGGTCCTGGGCCGACCCGATCGCCGCCCTGGTCATCGCCGCCGTCGCGGTCAAGGAAGGCCGCGAAGCCTGGCGCGGTGACGCCTGCTGCGCCGTCCCGGCCGTCCCGGCCGACGCCGCCGTCACGTCGTCCACCGCCGCCGGGGGATGTTCCGACGGCTGCTGCGTACCGTCCGAGGAGGACCCCCGATGATCACCCGGCCCATGCCGGCGCGCGTCCGCGCCGCCTACCGCGCCGAGATGCGCGCCGCCCGCACGGCCGCCGCCCCCGAGGCGCGCTGGGCCGCTACCCGGAGGGCAACACCGGCCGCGCCACCGTCGGCCTGACCCGGCCCATGCCCGTGCCCGCCGACCTGGCCGCGCTGCTCCGGACCGCCTGACCACAAGGAAAGACGGTGCGGGGGCTTGCATCCGGTACCCGGGTACAGGTTTACCGTCGAGGCATGAAGCAGGACATCGCTTGTGACCTGGGACGGGCCCCTGCGGGCACCACGGGAGCGTGTACGTGAAACAGGACCTGCACCAGGCCGACGGCCGGACGTACCTGCGCAGCGGGCAGGTGGCCGAGCGCGCCCGGGTCAACCTGCAGACACTGCGCTACTACGAGCGGCGCGGCCTGATCGCCGAGCCGCTGCGCAGCCCCGGGGACCACCGCGCCTACCCGCCCGAGACGGTCATGCTGCTGACCGTGATCAAGGCCGCGCAGCGGCTCGGGTTCACCCTGGAGGAAGTGGCCGAACTGCTTGACACCGGACGGCACGGCCACCCCACCCCCGACCTGCGTGCCCGCGCCCAGGCGAAGATCGCCGAGGTGGAGGCCAAGATCGCGGACCTGAGCACCATCCGCGCCGCGCTGACCGCGGTGGTGGCGGCGGGCTGCGACAGCCTGACCGGCTGCACCTGCCCCGACTGCCCGCTGCCGTTCGCCGACCTGGCCGGGGGCCGCACGCCGAAGGCGGACTGAGTGTGCCGTGGGCGGCCGCGCGACGGGGCACGGTGTCCGTGAGCACGCTTTCGGGTGATTCGAACGTTTAGCCTGGTGACGGACGTGGTTCCGGGGCCGTGACTCCGACCGTCCCCCGGTCGTTGTGGCGGCCGGAGCACGAGAGGAGCACGGTGAGCATGTCGCGAGCGGTCGAATGGTGGGATGAGCACCAGATCCCCCTCTACCTGGCCGCGATCGCCACCGGCGCGCCGGCCGGGCTCGCCGCCCCGCGCATCGCCCCGGCGCTGGAGGGCGCGATCAACCCGGTGCTGGCGCTGCTGCTGTTCGCCACGTTCCTCGCCGTGCCGATGGCCGAGGTCGGGCGGGCCTTTCGTGACGTGCGCTTCCTGGTCACGGTGCTGGTGGCGAACTTCGTGGTCGTCCCCGTGATCGTCTACGGCCTGTCCCGGTTCGTCGCCGACGACCGAGGGCTGCTGCTCGGGCTGCTGCTGGTGCTCCTGACCCCGTGCATCGACTACGTGATCGTCTTCACCGGGCTCGCCGGTGGGGCGCGCGCCCGGCTGCTGGCGGCCGCGCCGCTGCTGATGCTGGCGCAGATGCTCCTGCTGCCCGTCTACCTGCTGGCCTTCGCGGGGTCCGACGTGCTGGCCGTGGTGGAGGTCGCACCGTTCGCGGAGGCGTTCCTCGTGCTCATCGTCGCGCCGCTGGCCGCCGCGGCGCTCGTGCAGGCGCTCGCGCGCCGTCGCCGGGCCGGGCGGGTGGTGGAGGAGGTCATGGCCGGGGCGATGGTGCCGCTGATGATGGCCACGCTCGCCGTCGTCATCGGCTCCCAGATCGCCGCCGTCGGCGCTCAGGTCGTGACGCTGGCGCGACTGGTCCCGCTCTACGCGCTCTTCGTCGTCCTCGCCGTGGCCGTGGGCCTGGTCGCCGGCCGTACGGTACGCCTGGACGTCCCAGCCACGCGGGCGGTCATGTTCTCCTCCGCCACCCGCAACTCCCTGGTCGTCCTGCCCCTCGCCCTGGCGTTGCCGCCGGCGCTCGGCATCGCCCCGCTGGCCGTGGTCACCCAGACGCTGGTGGAACTGGTGGCGATGGTGGTCCTCGTCCGCCTCGTCCCGAGGCTCGTGCCCGAACCGCTCCCGGCGGACGCGTCCACGTCGGCGGGCCACCGTAGCGGCAGGGTGGCGCCATGACGGACGGGGAGGAGACGCCGTCTGACCTGGCGCGCCCGTCAGGGGCGGCGCTCTGCGAGGATTGTGAAGTGGCTCGTAACATGTCGGGAGTGCGATCAGTCGAGCCGGTCCGCGCGGGGGTGCCCCGATGGGAGATCACCGTCCCGTCGAGGCCCGGCCGGTTGCCCGGGGTCGTCATGGCGGGGTTCAGCGATCACGCGAACGAGTTCCTCGACCTCGTCCTCGTCCCGCATCCCGCGATCACGGTGCTCTTCGACTTCGGCGACGAGCCCTTCGTCATCGAGGACGGCCGCGGTACGCGGCAGCGCGAACGGGTCGTCGCCGGGCTGGCTCCCGACCAGGCCCGCGGGCGGGGACTGGCCGGAAGCTCCGAATGCCTCCAGCTGCGGCTGTCCCCGATGGTCGCGCACGCGGTCCTGGGCGCCTCCTCCGAACTGGGCGGGACGGTGGTCACCCTCGACGACCTGTGGGGACGCGAGGCCGTACGGATCCAGGAGCGGCTGCGGGCCGCCGGGTCGTGGGAGGACCGGTTCGCGATCGCCGAGGACGTGCTGGCCCGCCGGGGTGACGCGGGCCGGGCCGTCGATCCGGAGGTCGCCTTCTCGTGGAGGCGGATGGTGGCCAGCCGGGGGCGGGTGCGCGTCGAACGGCTCGTCGCCGAGACCGGCTGGAGCCGTAAACGCCTGTGGTCCCGGTTCCGCGCGCAGGTCGGGCTGACCCCGAAGCGGGTCGCCCAGCTCATCCGCTTCGACCACGCGGCCCACCGCCTGGCCGCCGGTCAGCGGGCCGCGACGGTGGCGGTGGAGAGCGGTTACGCCGACCAGTCCCACCTGCACAGGGACGTCATGACCTTCACCGGGACGACCCCGGGCGCGATCGCGCTGTCGCCGTTCCTCGCGGTGGACGACGTCGCCTGGCCGTTCACGCGGGCCCGGAGCGCGGCCGTGCCGATCGGCGCCTAACCGCCCGCGGCGGGGCGGTCGCCACTGCCGCACAGGCGCAGCGCGCTGCGCAGGCACAGGGCCGCCGCCTCGGGGGGAGCCAGGCGGCCTTCGGAGATCTCCTCCGCGGCGGCGTGCTGGAGACCGATGACGGCGGCGGCGAGCCAGGCGGCCGGGGGCACCGGGTCGAAGTCGCCGGTGTGCTGGCCGCGCCGGATGAGGCGTTCGAGCCGTGGCGGCACGACGTCGTGGGGGTCGTCGCCCTCGGGCCGGTGGACCCGGCCCACGGTTAGGTCGAGCAGGAGGGGATGGCGGCGCAGGAACCGCCAGCCGGCGTCGAGGAACCCGGCCAGCGCGTCGGGGGGCGGCGCGGTGTCGAGTGCGGCCGCGTCGAGCAGGGCGGCGTACTCCGCGGCGGCGACCTCGATGAGGGCCGCCATCAGGGCGTCGCGCGAGGGGAAGTGCGCGTAGACGGTCTGGCGGGTGACGTTCGCGGTGGTGGCGATCTCTTCCATGCTGGCGTCGGGGCGCTCGCCGAGGACGACGCGGGCCGCGTCGAGGATCGCGTCGATGCTGCGCCGGGCGTCCGAGCGCCGGCGGCGGGGCCGGGTGGCGGTGTGTGCGTCAACCATCGCGCCGATGATATCCCGCCGCAATAACCTTGACAGCGCGTAAGAGATACTTAAGTCTTACGGCATGTCAAAGAACAGCTCGGACGAGAGCCGTCCGGCGATCGAGGCGTACGGACTGGTCAAGATCTACGGCGAGCACCGGGCACTGGACGGGATCGACCTCACGGTCCGGCGCGGCCAGGTGTTCGGCTTCCTCGGGCCCAACGGCGCGGGCAAGACCACCACGATCCGCATCCTGGCCACCCTGACCCGCCCCGACGGCGGCACCGCCCGCGTCCTCGGCCACGACCTGACCGGCGAGCGCGAGGCGATCCGGGCCCGCGTCTCCGTGACCGGCCAGTACGCAGCCCTGGACGAGGACCTGACCGGCCACGAGAACCTGATCATCCTCGGCCGCCTCCACGGCCTGTCCCGCGCGGCCGGCCGGCGGCGCGCCGACGACCTGCTGGCCGCCTTCGACCTGACCGGCCCGGCCGGCCGCCCGGTGGGCGGCTACTCGGGCGGGATGCGACGCAGGCTGGACATCGCGGCCGGCCTGATCGTGCCGCCCGACCTGCTGTTCCTCGACGAGCCGACCACCGGGCTCGACCCGCGCAGCCGCGGCCAGGTGTGGGAGCTGGTCCGCCAGGTCGCTACGGCCGGCACCACGGTGTTGCTCACCACCCAATACCTGGAGGAGGCCGACCAGCTCGCCGAGCAGATCGCCGTCATCGACCGCGGCCGGATCGTGGCCGAGGGCACCAGCGCCCAGCTCAAGTCGCGGGTCGGCTCGGGCGCGCTGCACCTGCGCCTCCTCGACGGCGGGCAGCGCGCGCGGGCCCGGCAGGTGCTGGCCGACGCCCTGGACGGTACGGTCCGCCTCGCCGCCGATCCGCTCGCCCTGTCCGTGCTCCTGCCCGCCCCGGCCGGCGCGGCCGACGTGGGACGGCTGGTCGGGCACGCCATGACCCGCCTCGCCGAGGCCCAGGTGGGCATCGCCGAGATCACCCTCGGCCAGCCCAGCCTGGACGAGGCGTTCCTCGCCCTGACCGGCCACCTGGCCACCCCCGACCACGAGGACGTGCCCGCATGAGCACCACGGCCCAGCCCTACCGGATCGACGTCCTGCTCACCGCGCCCCGGCCGCGCCGCCGCGCCGGAGCGCTCACCGCCTCGGCTACCTTCGCCCTGCGGGCCCTCCTCAAGATCAAGCACGACCCCAAACAGCTCGTGGACTCGATCGCCATCCCGATCCTGTTCACCGTGCTGTTCACCTACCTGTTCGGCGGCGCGGTCAGCGGCTCGACCGGCGACTACCTCACGCTCCTCCTGCCGGGCACGCTCAGCATGAGCATCGCCATCGTCACCATGTACGGCGGCGCCCGCCTGGCCAAGGACGTCACGACCGGGGCCTTCGACCGTTTCCGTTCCCTGTCGGTGTGGCGCGGCGCGTTCGTGCTCGGCGGGCTGCTCAGCGACGCCGTCCGCTACCTGTTCGCGTCGGCCGTCGTGGTGCTGCTCGGGCTGGTCATGGGCTATCGGCCGGCCGGCGGGATCACGGGGGTGCTCGCCGCGGTGGCGCTGGTCGTCGCCTTCGGGCTCTCGCTGTCCCTGCTGTGGGCCGCGGTCGCCCTGATCGTGCCCGACCAGGCCGTGGTCATCAGCATCGCGAACGTCGTGCTCATGCCGCTGTCGTTCGCCAGCAACGTCTTCGTCCGGCCCGAGACCATGCCCGGCTGGCTGCGGGCCTTCGTCGAGGTCAACCCGCTCAGCCACGTCGCCACCGCGGCCAGGGGCCTGATGAACCACGCCGGCGGCACCGGCGCGGCCGTCACCTGGTCACTCGTCGCGACCGCCGCCGTCACCGTCGTGTGCGCGCCGCTCGTCCTCCACCTGTACGGCAGGCGCGGATGAGGCGTCGCCGAGCGCGCGGTGTTCGGCCTCGGTGATCTCGTGCACCGCGACGGGCCGCCCGTGGGCGGGCACCACGGTCTCGAACGCGAACCGCAGGCCCAGCTTGTCCATCACCCGCCGGGACCGGTCGTTGTCCACGTGACGGATGCTGACGACCCGGTCGAGACCGCATTCGGTGAACCCGAACCGCAGCAGCCGCCGCGCCGCCTCGGTGGCGTAGCCGTGTCCCCAGTGGGGGCGTCCGAACCGCCAGCCGATCTCCACGGCGGGCAGGACCTCGGGCAGGAACGCGGGCACCGCCAGGGCGACCCAGCCGGCCGTCCTGCCGGTCTCCCGGACGACCACCGAGAGCAGGCCGTGGCCGCGTTCGTCCCATTCCTGCCGGGCGCGGGCGATCCCGGCCGCGGCCCGCTCCGGAGGCAGCACGGAACCGTCGCCGATGTACCGCATGACCTCGGGGTCGGCGTTCATGGCGGCGAAGGCGTCGAGGTCGTTCTCGTCCGGGCGGCGCAGGAGCAGGCGGGCGGTCGTCAACTGGGTCATCCGGTGATGATGCCAGAGCCCGGGACGGGCGGTTCGTCCCGTCAGGGGGGCCTTCGAGAAGCCCGCTGACCCACAGCACGGGCCTTCCAGCTTGGGGCGCCCCGCTCTCGCCGACCGGACGGTCGGGCGTCATCCTTCGGGACGACGCCGTCGCGACCTCCGGAGGAGCCGGCCGAGACCCGGTGACGATGTGCGGGGCACTCCCACGGCAGCAGAGTGGGCCAGGTGAACGCCTCTTCCCTACGAAACCGTCCCACAATCGTGCCGACCCTGATCGTCGCCGTCTGGTCGGTGAGCTATCTGCCCTTCGGCCTGCTCTGGGCTGTCGGAGGGCCCGCATATCCCTTCGACGCCGGCCGTACGGGCGCGGGCAACACCCTGCTCGACCCTCTTCCGGCGGCAGCCGGCGGGGCCGTGCTCGCGGTGTCGGCGCTGGTGGCCGGCGTCCTCGCCGTGCTCGCCGGCAGAGGTCCGCTCAACCGGGCCCCCGCCGTCGTGGCCGTCGCGCTCGGCGCCGGCCTGGCGGTGCTCCTGCCTGACGTGCGCATCATGATGACCGCTGGTTATCTGCCGGTGATGCTGGTCGCCGCGCTCGCCGGTCAGGCTGAGTTCTCGATGATCGCGACCATGCTCACGTGGCCGAGCGTCAACCTGCTCATCCTGATGGCGGCCGGCGTCAGCCTGATGCTCCTGGGGACGCGCGCGCTGATCGCAGGGGCCGGGCGGCCCGGTAGCGCCGCCCGCGCGCTACGGGTCGGGCAGTACGCGACCGCCGTCGCGGTCGCCGTCCCCGTCGTCTACGCCGTCACCCGCTTCGGCTGGCTGCTGGGCGTGCCTGTCGGGATCAGCGACCAGTTCCTGGCCCACATCGCCGAGATCACCCCGATCGGCGCCGGTCTCAGCACGCTCGGTCTCATCGGTGCGGTCCTGACCTTCGGCTTGGTCCGGCCGTGGGGTGAGATCTGGCCGCGCTGGGTGCCGTTCCTGCGCGGGCGTGCGATTCCGGCGAAGCTCCCGGCCTGCTCGGCTCTGGCCGTCTCCCTCCCCGTCACCTCCGCCGGACTGATGTACGTCCGCAAGAAGCTCACCGGCGAGCAGGTCGGCCCTGCGGGGGCGAACACCGAACTGGGGGCCTGGCTGCCGGAGATGTTGTGGCCGCTGTGGGGTGCGGCTCTGGCGGTGGCCGCGCTGTCGTACCTCTCCCGCCGCCGGCACCTCGTTCACGCACACCGACCATAATGGTGGGCGTGCGAGAGTCCCCGTCATCTTCCGATGCCGCGGTGGACTCGTTTCTCGACCGGCATCAGGTGAGCACCGATGCCCTGCTCGCGGTCCTGCTCTTCCTGCCGCTCGGCCTGGTCTCGTTGAGCCTGCTCCGGGCCTCGGACAGTCCTCTGCCGCTCCGCCTGCTCGCGGGTCTCGGCCTGCTGGTGCTGCACGGGTGCGTCGTTCCGCGTCGGCTGCGCCCGCTGGTGGCGTACGGCCTGGCCGCCGCGGCGATGTTGCTGCTGGTGGCACTACCGCCCCTGCATGACCCGGGCGGCGCCTACTATCCGGCGGTGCTGCTGCCGAGCACGCTCGTCTTCGGGCTGCTGCTCTACACGGTCTGCGGCCGGCTCGACCTGCTGCCCAGCCTGGCCTGTCTGGGTGTCGCCCTGACGGGTGTGGCCCTGGTCCTCGCGCGTCTGTGGAATCCGGCCTCATGGGGCGGCTCGTCGGGCTCCTACGAGCTGGTCGCCTGGCGGATCGGGCTGTCGGTCGGCCTGGTCGCCGCGGCGGCGTGCCTATGGTCGCTGGGCCGCCTCAGCCGGATCCGGGTGTTGTTCCTGTCCGAGCTCAGAGCGAAGGCCGAGCGCGCAGAGGCCGACCGTACGCGGGAGCGGCAGGAGGCGGCGCGGGCGGAGCGCGACCGCATCAGCCGCGAGATGCACGACGTGGTGTCCCACTCGCTCGCCGTCATGGTCAGCCAGGCGGAAGGTGGCAGGCTGTCCGACCCGGGCTCGCCCGGGGCGGACGTGTTCGCCACCATCGCCGGGGTCGGGCGCGAGGCCCTGCGCGACATGCGCGGGCTCCTGGGCGTGCTGCGCGCCGACGGCGGCACCACTCCGCAACCGGGCCTCGGCGATCTCTCCGACCTGCTCGACCAGGTACGCGACACTGGCGTCCGGCTCGCCGTACAGGAGGTCGGGGACGCCCGGCCGCTGCGCCCCGCCGTCGACCTGACCGCCTATCGTGTCATCCAAGAGGGACTGACCAACGTGATCAAACACGCGGGGGCGACGGCCGCCGCCGGCATGACGCTGGCCTGGCGCGCGGACAGACTGCACATCACCATCACGAACGACGGCGCCGGCCCGCCCGCCGGAGAGGCCGGCGTCGGGCTGACCGGGATGCGCGAACGTCTCAGCATGGTGGGAGGCACCCTGGAGGCCGGCAGACGCTCCGGCGCCGGCTTCGAACTGTCGGCCACCCTGCCTTATGAGCCGAGGAGTCTCCCATCATCCGGATCATGATCGTCGACGATCAGGAGCTGCTGCGCAACGGCCTGACCATGGTCGTCAGGTCCCAGCCCGACATGGAGGTGGTCGCCGAGGCCGCTGACGGCCTGTCGGCGCTGTCGGCCCTGTCGGCGCCGGAGTCGCGGCACGTCGACGTGGTGGTGATGGACATCCGTATGCCCCGAATGGACGGTGTCATCGCCACCAGGGAGATCCAGCGGCTGGACGACCCGCCGAAGGTGCTGGTGTTGACCACGTTCGATCTCGACGAGCACGCCCTGGCCGCGCTGCGCGCCGGTGCGAGCGGGTTCATGCTGAAGGACGCGCCGGGTGAGGAGATCATCGCTGCGATCCGGCACGTGCACCGGGGTGACTCGATCATCGCGCCCGCCACGACCCGCCGGCTCATCGGGCGGCTCGTCGCGAAGGCCGACACCGACCCGGACGCCGTGCTCAAGGTGCTCACGGAGCGTGAGCGTGAAGTGTTCCTCAGCCTGGCCGGAGGCGCGTCCAACGCCGAGATCGGGGTCGAGTTGTTCTTGTCGGAGACCACGGTCAAGACCCACGTGGGGCGCATCCTGACGAAGCTCGGGCTGCGCGACCGGGTCCAGGCGGTGGTCCTGGCGTACGAATCCGGCGTTGTCACTCCGGGCGATCGTTAGGCGCCGACTCACGCACATCGCGTCCAGGCCCCTGGGGTGAGGTCGACGGGGAGTCGGCGTCGGGTCCTGTACTGGCGCAAATCCCGGCTGGGACTTCCCGCCAACCCTCCGAGCGCGATGCGATCACTGACCTGCCCCCCAGGAACAGATCGCAGTCCCGCTCACTGGCCACACCAACTCCATGGAATCAGTGACATCCAGGCCCGATGGCAAGGTGCTCGCCTCTGGAGCTATAGATGGTGCGAGAGGCATGGCCGGGCTGGTGACCGTACTGGCGCTGACGGTGAGCGGGTGCGGCGGCGCACCACCGGCCAAGCGTCTCGCCGTGCTTCTCAGCGCCAATAGTTGACCACCGTGTTGCGACGCCCGCTGGAATTCGCCGTTCAAGGGGGGCACTCCCGGCGGTGCCGGTGGTTGGACGCTGGAGGCGTCCGGGGCGGCCGTTCCGGAGTTAGTGTGAGGGCATGCCACCATCCGATTCGGACGGTTCGTTACGGCCCATCACCTTCATCGTCCTCGGCCTGCTGGTGACCGCAGGCCCCCAGACCTCCTACGAGCTGCGGCGCAACGTCGAGCTCTCCGTCGCGTTCTTCTGGCAGGTCCCCCGCTCGCAGCTCTACGCGGAGCCACAGCGCCTGGTCACGCTCGGCCTGGTCTCCGCGACGCAGGAGGAGACCGGCCGCAGGCGGCGGACGTTCGCCGTCACCGATGCCGGGCGCGAGGAGCTCGTGCGCTGGCTCGGGGAGCCGGCCGAGGCGTCGCAGCACCGCGACCCGGCGATGCTCAAGCTCTTCTTCATGGACGCCGCCCCCGAGCTCATCGAACCCCTCGCCCGCCGACGGGTCGAAGAGCTCTCCGGGACGTTGCGCTTCCTCGAACAGCCTGGGCTCGGCGGCGTCCAGCCGAGCCATCTGCGGGTGCTCACCTGGGGGAGAGCGACCGTGCGCGCCAACCTCGCCTTCTGGCGATCCGTGCTCGACGACCTCGGGGGAGAACGATGATCAAGCGGTATCCGCTGCTCGCCTTCTTAGCCATGGCCTACCTGGGCTCCTGGATCGGCTGGAGTCCGTGGTGGCTGTCGCAGAGCGGGGTGGGGCTTCTGCCGTACGAGCTCTCGCTCCCGGCGATCGCGGGCGTCAATCAGCTCGGCCTGTTCGCCGGTCCGTTCGCGGCGGCGATCGTGGTCACCCGCGTGGTCGAGGGGCCTTCCGGGTGGCGGCGGCTGCTGCGGTGGCGGGCGCATCCCGGCTGGTACGTCCTCGCTCTCGCGGTGATCCCCTTCGCGGTCGCCGTGGGGTACACCGTGCAGATCGGGGCGGCGGCCGCCGTCACCTACGTCGTCTACCTGATCGGCGGGCCGGTCCAGGAGGAGCCCGGCTGGCGCGGCGTGGCGCTGCCCCTGCTCCAGCGAAGGCTGCATCCGCTCGCCGCCGCGTCGGTGCTCGGGGTGATCCACTGCTTCTGGCACGTGCCGCTCTTCCTGACCCGCGAGTGGGACACCGCGAGGAGCGACGCCGGGCAGCTCGTCGCCTACCTGGTGCTGACGGTCGCGCTGTCGATCGTACTGGCGTGGCTGGTCAACGGGTCGCAGGGGAGCATGGCGGTGGCCATCCTCGGGCACAACGGCGTCAACTGGGCGCTCTTCCTGGCGGGGACGACCGTCACGAGCACCTGGCCGGCGGCCCTGGGCCTGGCGGCGCTCGCGGTCGTGGCCGTGACCGTGACCAGAGGGCGGCTCGGCGTGCCTCGGTAGCGGTCGAGGTGGGGGTTGAGGAACGGCGGGACAGCCGTCGGCGGTACCCGCCGGTCACTGGGTTGACCGAACACATCTCACGCTCTGCCGAGACGCGTCACTGGTAATCCGGTCCTACGAACCGCGTGGCGGCCTGCCGCCGAAACCCAGCGGCCGAGCGGGACCGACGCGCAGGTCAGCGCCCTGTTACTCGCCGGGACCGCTAATGGCTGTTCCGATATTCCCCAGTTCCGAGCACCGGGAGGAGTGCGGCGCTCAGGTGCGCGTGCACGTGGGCCACGTCCCGGTAGGCGTAGGCCAGGTTGTTTGAGGGTGTCTTCAATCCTCTTTAGCGATCTTGGCTTTGTTCCTGAGAGCCAACCCCGCGGGAGAGATCTTCGGTGGCCGTAGAATCGCCGCGGCAGCCTTTACAGGAAGCGGGGAGCCGCGGATGAGAGTCGGAATCTCCGGCGCGCACGGGACAGGGAAGACGACGCTGGCCGAGGCGCTGTGTGAGCACCTGCCGGGCCACGTGGCGGTCGACGAGCCGTACTACCTGCTTGAGGAAGAGGGGTACGAGTTCGGGTTCCCGCCGTCCTTGGAGGACTACCGGGCCATGTTCGCGCGCTCGGTGCAGAGTATGACCTCGCCGCTGTCGGCGGCCGGGGTTGTCTTTGACCGGACACCACTGGACTACCTCGCGTACATGGCCGCGATTGGCGCCGACCCCTCGGGCGAGGCCGGAACCGCAGGGCTCCGGGCCGCCTTTGCGGGCCTTGACCTGCTGATCGTTACGCCGGTCACAGCGGAGACGGAGCGGGCGTTGCCGGCTGCGGAGATGCGCGTGCTTCGCTCGCGGGTGAATGATGCGCTGCTGGACCTGGTCTATGACGACCCGCTGAGCGCCTGGGAGTCCATCCCGGTGCTGGAGCTCAGCGGATCGCTGGACGGCCGACTGGGCGCGGTCCTTGCCGCGCTGGGCCATGCGGTGTCCTAGCTGGGCCTGAATGCGCGAATTTAGCTGTCGCGCAGGGGGCTCTCGGCATGGTCCAGGCGGCCTGCGATGCCGAGGCCGGCTTTCTGGGCCGCCGAGCAACACTTCGACGGCCTGTCGGGAAGCCTTCTGAACCTGACACCCACTCACCGGCGATCGGAGTCCCTGGATCGGACTGCGAGGATCAGCCGAGCGTGAACGTCCTGGCGCGGATACGGCGCCGACTGGGAGGGTGGGCCTCATGATGGAGGACTTGCGGGACGCCGAGCGCCGACTTCAGGCCGCGCAGCTCGCCGGAGATGTCGAGGCGCTGGATCGGCTGCTGGATGATCGGCTGATCTTTACCTTCGGTGCGAACGTTGCGACCAAGGCGGACGACCTGGAGCTGCACCGCACTCGGACGCAGGTGGTGACGAGGGTGGCCGAGGAGGAGTTGACCGTGCTCGCCGATGGGCGCACCGGGGTGACGTGGTTTCTCGGCACCGTCGAAGGGACCGTCTCCGGGGCGCCGTTCGCGGCCAGGATGCGCTACACCCGTACGTGGCTGTACGACGAGACACACGGCTGGCGAATCATCGCCGTGCACGCCGGCACGACCGATTGACATAGCCGACACGCTCCCGATGTCCGTCTACCGGCCCTGGATCTGTCCGTCAGCCACCACATCCCCGCCGCGGCGGGGATCAGAAGGTGTCTCTGAACTGGTGAAATGATCTCCGGCGCGGTCGTCCGGAGCCTGCGCGGGCGCATCGTCTTGTCTGATCCGGCGTGGACTGCGGCGTCCGCATCTGCTGGCAGCTCGGGCTTGCCGTGAGGGCTTGTGGCCAGGTTCGGCCAACCTGGCCTGCTGGTAAGAATCGCGGCCCCACGGCTCCGGGGCATCACGGATCACTAACAGGCGAAGAAGCCCCCCAAAGTCAGCACTCAGCCTCCTCGAAGGCCGGTCGGCGGGGGTGCTTCCCGCTGCCCGAGTGGGCCGGGCTCGCCGTGCTGGGCGCGTACGCGGTGGCCACGGCCTGGCCGGCCCTGCGCCGGGCGGGGACGACGGCGGCACCACGGCACGTAATGGACGGTCACCTGCGGATACTCCACCATCATCGGCTGTACGGCGAAGGCCGCCGTGCCCCGGCGCAGCCACACGCCGAGCCCGATGCGAGGACGGCGCTGAGCGCCAGGACCAGGGCGACGCCCACGAACACCCGCGCCTCGATGAGCGCGCCCAGCAGGGCCGTCCCGATGACGACGAGGGCCGCGACGGCCAGGGCGACCAGGCGGCCGGGACGGCGGAACACGGGTCATTCCCGCCAGCAGAGTTCGGTGGTCGGCATGCCGTCGGTCATACGGATCGGCCCCTCGCACGACCTGAACGGCTCCTGTCATGCACTCCCCGGCTCGCCGGAGCGGCGGGCGTAGGCGCGGGCGGCGCGGGCGCGGTCGCCGCAGCGGACCGAGCACCAGTGGCGGCGGCCGTGGCGCAGCAGGTAGCGGTTGCACGGGCTGGACCCGCACGCGGTGAGGCGGTCGGCGTCGGAGCCGGTCAGCAGGTCGGCCGCGTTGGCGGCGAGGGTCGCCAGAGCGCGGTCGAGGATCTCGTTGGTGGGGCACGGCGCCGCGCGGTAGGGGCCGTGTTTCTCGTCCCATTGGAGCAGGGCGGCCGAAGGGGCCCTGCTCAGCGCGTCGTTGACGGCGGACAGGGCCGAGGGCAAGGGGGGCAGCCCGTCGACGCGGGAGGCGAACAACGATCTGAGGTGCTCGCGCAGTGAGCGCAGCTGCGTGGCGCACATCTCCCGCACGCCTGCGTCGGCCGGGGCCAGGCCGTGTTCGGTGAGCCACCGGTTCGTCGCTCCGGGGGTGCCGAGGAGGTCGCTGAAGTGTCCTCCGGGAAGCGCGACGGCGCTGTTCACGAAGTCGATGGCGACGTAGTCCTCCGCCCCCGGCGCGGGCGGCAGCGCGGGCTCGGCCGTCAGGGGATCGCTCATACCTCTCATGGTACGGCTTGCATTCATCCGTGAGACACCGCTACCGTCCTTCACGGATAAACCGCTTCCCATCCGTGAGGTAATGATGGCTGACACGCGTACCGGCCCTGACCTGCTCCCCATCCGCGTCCTCGGCGGCCCGACCGTGCTCTTCGAGTACGGCGGCCTGCGTTTCCTGATCGACCCGACCTTCGACGCTCCCGGCGTCTACGACGTGCCGGGCGGCCGGCTGACCAAGACGGAGCCCCCCGCCGCGACGCCCGACGGCCTCGGCCGTATCGACGTGGTCCTGCTCTCGCACGACCACCCGGACCACCTCGACGACGCCGGCCGGAACCTGCTGCGCGAGGTCCCGCTCGTCCTGACCACGCCGGACGCCGCGCGGCGCCTGGGCGACGGGACCAGGGGGCTGGCCGACTGGGAGCCGGTCGAGCTGGAGCGGCCCGGCGGCGACGTGATCACCGTAACGGGCGCCCCGGCCGTGCACGGGCCCGGCGCCCGTGAGGAGGTCGAGCCGGTAACCGGGCAGGTCGTCGGGTTCGTCCTGACGGGGGAGGGGCTGCCCACTGTCTACGTCAGCGGCGACAACGCCTCGCTCGACGCGGTCAGGGAGATCGCCGGGCGCTTCGGCCCGGTGGACGTCGCCGTCCTCTTCGCCGGGGCTCCCCGGTTCCCCATCCTGTTCGACAACGCGCTGATCGTCCTCGACAGCGCGCAGGCCGCCGAGGCCGCCCGCATTCTCGGCGCCCGCCGCGTCGTCCCCGTCCACCACGACAGCTGGGCGCACTTCACCGAGGGACGTGACGACCTGGTGGCCGCGTTCGCCGAGGCGGGGCTGGGCGACCGCCTGGACCTGGGTGACCGGGGATGAGGCACGGCCGCCCCGATCCGGCCCGGCCGCGCCCGGCGCGAAGAGGGCGTACATGACGACCGGCCGGAAAGGGCCGCACGTGACGACCGGCGCGCCCGGCCCGGGGGGTGCGGTCGTGACGGCCGGCGCGCCCGGCGGAAACGAGGGTCTGACGCGCCTTCGGGCGCAGCGTCGCGTCCTGATCGTCCTGGTCGCCGCCCAGGTGCTCAGCGGCGCCGGGCTGGCGGCCGGGGTGACCGTCGGCGCGCTGCTCGCGCAGGACATGCTCGGCTCCACCAGCCTCACTGGGGTGGTGAGCGCGCTGTCCACCGCCGGTTCCGCGCTGGCGGCCGTCGCCGTCGGGCGGGTCTCCCAGGCGCGCGGACGCCGTCCCGGCCTCGCGGCCGGATATCTGGCAGGCGCCGTCGGGAGCGTGGGCGTCGTCGCCGCCGCCGTCGCCGGCTCACCGGTACTGCTGTTCGCCGCGATGTTCGTCTACGGCGCCGGTGTGGCCACCAACCTCCAGGCCCGGTACGCGGGAGCCGACCTGGCGACCTCCGCCGGCCGCGCCCGCGCGGTGTCCACGGTGCTGGTGGCCACCACCATGGGCGGCGTGCTCGGCCCCGGCCTGGCCGGCGTCACCGGCGACCTCGCGCACGGCCTCGGCATCCCGTACCTGGCCGGGCCGTTCCTGCTGGCCGGGGCCGCCTACGCGGTGGCCGCCCTGGTGCTGGCCGTCTGGCTGCGCCCGGATCCGCTGCTGCTGGCCCGCGCCCTGGAGGCCGGACGCGCCGATGGGAAGGGCGAGGCCCGTCCTGGATCGACGGCCGGAGAACGGTCCCCGGGTGTGCTCGCGGGCGTGCTGGTCATGGTGTGCACCCAGCTGGTCATGGTCGCGATCATGACGATGACGCCCGTCCACATGCACGATCACGGCAACGGGACCGGCGCCTCCGGCCTCGTCATCGGCGTCCACATCGCGGCGATGTACCTGCCCTCGCCCCTGAGCGGCTGGCTCGTCGACCGGTACGGCCGCCGTACGATCGCCGTCGCCTCGGCGCTGACCCTGCTGGCCGCCGGGATCATGGCGGCGTACGCGCCGGGCGACTCCGTCGCGGCGATCGCGGTGGCCCTGGCGCTGCTGGGCCTGGGCTGGAACCTCGGCCTCATCAGCGGCACCGCGATCGTCACCGACGCCGTCCCGCTGGCCGGCCGTGCCAGGGTTCAGGGCCTGGTGGACGTCGCCGTGGCCGTCGCGGGCGCGGTGGGCGGCCTGGCCTCCGGCCTGCTGGTCGCCGCCGCCGGTTACTCCGTACTGGCCGTCGGCGGGGGTGTGCTGGCGCTGGCGATCGTGCCGGTGGTCCTCGCCGTCAGACGCGGGGCGGCTCCTGGGCCGGACGGCGGCGCAGCGCGAGGGCGATGAGGGGGCCCACGGCGACCAGGGCCGCGAGCACGGCGTAGCCGTAGGCGAGCGAGGCCAGGGTGGCGACGCCGGCGACGAGCAGCGGGCCGCCCGCGTCGCCGAGCTCGCGGCCCAGCTCGGCCGCGCCCATGGTCTGGCCCATACGCTCGGCGGGCGTACGGGCGGCGAGGGCGGCGAACCCGAGCGGCGTGATGAGCCCGGTCCCGGCGCCGATCAGCACGGCGGCCGACAGGATGCCGGCCAGTCCGGGCAGCGTGGCGCAGGCCAGCCCGGCCGCGGTGATCAGCAGCCCGGCCGGCAGGCCGGTACGGATGCTCAGACGCCCCGCGTCGAGCGCCCGTCCGGCCCTGGGCTGGACGATCGCCGCGCACGCCGCCAGGACCGAGACCGCCGCGCCGGTCGCGACCGTGCCGAGACCGGCGGCCCTGCCGGACACGGGCAGGAAGCCCACGCCGACCGACAGCGCGGCGGTGACCGCGGCCAGCGCGGCGGTCGGGACGAGGAAGGCCGGGTCGGCCAGGCGCCGCGCCAGGTCCAGCACCGTCTGGCGGGCCTTGGGCAGCGGCGGCACGACGGGAACGGCCAGCGCGGCCCATACGGCGACCGCCGCGCCCAGCACCGTCAGGACCGCGAACAGCAGCCGCAGCCCACCGGCCCACACCAGCACGCCGCCCAGCAGCGGGCCGAGGGTGTAGCCGATCGACTTCCAGAAGCCGTAGCCGCCGAAGGCCCGGCCGAGCTTGGCCGCCGGGTTGAGCCTGGCCACCAGCGCCGAGGCCGACGGGGAGAACGCCGAGGCCGCCGCGCCCTGGCCCAGGCGGGCGGCCCACAACCATCCGGGGCTGTCGGCGACGACGTACAGGCCGGAGGCGACCGCGAAGGCCACCAGGCCGCCCAGCAGCAGCGGACGGGCGCCGATCCGGTCGGCCAGGCTGCCGAACAGCGGCTTGAGCAGCACCTCGACGCCGTCGTAGAGGGCCAGCAGGCCGCCGAGGACGAGCAGCGAGGTGACCGCGTCGGCGGAGAACCCGCCGAGGTTGGCGGCGATGCCGTGCGCGCCGAACGCGGTGGTGAACCCGGCCGCGTACAGGGGCCACATCTGCCGGGCCGGTGCGGCGGCGGGCGCCGGGCGGGTCATCGGGCGTCCTGCGGCGGCTGGTGGGGCATCTCGTGGAGGGCGGCGAAAACCCGTTCGGCGAAGTCCTCGCAGGCCGCGGCGCACTCGCGCAGCCGTTCCGACGCCTTGGCGGCCTCCGGGGCGCCGAAGACGTCCCGGGCCGTCAGGTCGCGGTGCCAGCGGCGCAGCCGCTCCAGCGACTGCTCCTCCTCCTCCAGCTCGGCCATGGTGAGCTTGCCGATGCGGATCTCCTTGGCCAGCTCCTCCTCGAACGCGCCGCAGTCGGCCAGGAACTCCACCCAGTCGGCGGACCGGGCCGCGCCGAACAGCGCCCGCAGGCGGTCGGCGTCCTGCGTGCCGCGCCCGGTCGCGACCAGCGTCATGAACTGGCCGCCGGCCTGCTCGGTGAGCGTCGTCGCGCGGGCGACGCCGGCGGCGAAGACCGGTACGTCCGGTACGGCCCACACGCCCTGCCCGAGCGAGAGCGCGCCGATCTTGCGCAGCTCCCGCCACACCGCCACCCGATGCCGGGACGGCTCCGCGGGAACCTTGATCACCAGAACGAGCCAGCGACCGGCCTGTTGCATGTCAGCCACATCGGCGAATGTAGCACGTGTTACATCAGCCAGGGAGGGGCGGTCGCGATCAGGCCATGGCGGCCGCGCTCTTCAGGAGCGAGGGCCGGATCTGTTTGCGGGAGACGATGCCGAGCTTCATGAACACCTTCCGCAGGTGCCATTCGACCGTGTGCGGGCTGATGAAGAGCTGGGCGCCGATCTCGGGATTGGTCAGCCCGTCGCCCGCCAGCCGCGCGATCTGCGCCTCCTGCGGGGTGAGCGTGCCGGTCGCCTCGGCGGGCCGCCTGCGGATCTTCTCGCCGGTGGCCTGGAGCTCGCGGCGGGCCCGTTCGGCGAACGCCTCGGCGCCCATCCGGCCGAACATCTCGCAGGCGGCGCCGAGCTGCTCGCGGGCGTCGACGCGGCGGTTCTCCCGGCGCAGCCACTCGCCGTACAGCAGGCGGGCGCGGGCCTGGACCAGGCGGGCCTCGGTGCGTTCGAGCCGTTCGACCGCCTCCCGGTACAGTGCCTCGGCGGCCGGTCCCTCGCTCACCTGGGCGCGTACGCTCGCCGAGGTGCCGAGGCCCCAGTCGGTGCCGCCGGCCTGCGCCAGCTCGTCGAGCCGCCGCGCGGCCTCGGCGGCGCGGGCCGCCCGGCCGCTCCTGGCCGCGGCCTCGACCAGCTCGACCAGCGACCTGATGTACGCCCCGCCCAGCTCCCTCGGATGCTCGGCGCCGCGTTCGGCGGCCACGTACGCCTCCTCGTAGCGGCCCAGGCCGTTGTGGAGCACCGCGCTCGCCCAGTGGGTGGCGGTGACGACCTTGCCCTCGCCTCGCAGGGCCACCTCGCGGGTGACCGCCTCGATCGCCCGGTTCGTCGTGGCCGGGCGGCCCTTCCAGGGCTCCAGCACCAGGGCCGCGTACTGGGCGAGGAAGCGGCTGCCCGTCGCCTCGCCGACCGTCACCGCCTCGGCCAGCAGCTCGTCGGCGCCGACAAGGTCGCCGGCGAGTGCCCGGTTCGACACGAGCATGTGCAGAGCCGTCGGCAACACCGACAGCGCCCCCGTCTCGCGGGCCAGGTCGACCAGCCGGGTCGAGAGCGCCGTCCAGCCGTCGAAGTCCCAGACGTTGTGCGCCACGCGGCACGCGAGCGGCAGCCAGCTCAGGCCCTCTTCCGCGGAGAGCTCCTCGGTGTGGAAGCCGCGCAGCGCCCGCAACACCTCCTGCGCCCCCGCCGGGTCGTCCTCGACGACCCCCATGGCCACGGCGTTCAGGAACCGGTCATTACGCCGCGGCGGCGGGCCGGCCGGTACGGCGAGCGCGGCCCTCGCGATGTCCGGCAGCGCGGGGACGCCCGGCAGGCGGCCGGCGGTCACGGCGGCGTGCATGGCGTCGCGGTAACCCTCGCGGGCCGGCCCGGGGTCCAGCGGTTCGAGCCGCCTGGCGGCTTCGAGCAGCAGCGGCAACGCCGTGCCGGCGCTCGTGGAGGCGAACACGATCTGGCCGCGCAGCAGGCCGGACCGGGCCAGGTCGTGTTCGTCCAGGGGGCTGAGCTCGGCCGCGTCCAGCAGTTCGAGGGCGGTGTCGTAGCCGCCGGCACGGTACTTGGCGCGGGCGGCGGCCAGCGCCCTGGGGCCGCGACGGGCCGGATCGGGGGTCAGCTCGGCCGCCCGCTCCAGGAACGCGGCCGCCGCCGCGACGCCGCCGCGCGCCTGCGCCCGGCCGGCGCGGCGTTCCAGCTCGGCGGCGACCGTCTCGTCGGGGGCGGCCGTCGCGGCGGCCAGGTGCCACACCCGGCGCTCGGGATCGGCGTGCGGATCGGTCGCCTCGGCCAGCGCGCGGTGGACGTTCTGCTGCTCCTCGGGGGTGGCCGCGCGGTAGGCCGCCGAGCGCACCAGCGGGTGGCGGAAGCGCACCCGGGTCCCGATGCCGATCAGCCCCGCGGCCTCCGCCGGGGCCGCGGCGGACGTGCCGACGCTCAGCAGCTCCGCCGCGCGGGCCAGCAGGCTCACGTCGCCCAGCGGCTCGGCCGCCGCGATGAGCAGCAGCCGCCGCGTCTCGGCCGGCAACGCCTGGAGCCGCCGCAGGAAGTCCAGCTCCGTCCGGCCGGCCGGCGGCGCCGCGCCGGGCCGCCCGAAACCGCCCGCCAGCTCGGCCGGGGTCAGGCCGCGTGGCAGGTCGAGCAGGGCCAGCGGGTTCCCCTGGGCCTCGGCGACGATCCGGTCCCGTACCGGCTCGTCGAAGCGCCCGGGGGTCGCCGAGTCCAGCAGGGCGCGGGCGTCGTTGTCGCTCAGGCGGGCGACTTCACGCTGCGGCAGCCCTCGCAGCTCCTGTCCGAGGTGGGGCTCGCGGACCGCGATCAGCAGCCCGACCGGGCCGTCGAGCAGGCGGCGGGCCACGAAGACGAGGGTCTGCGCGGAGACCTCGTCCAGCCACTGGGCGTCGTCGACGAGGCAGACCAGCGGCTCCTTCTCGGCCGCGCCGGCCAGCAGGTTGAGCACCGCGAGCCCGACCAGGAAGCGGTCCGGCGCGCTGCCCGCGCTCAGCCCGAACGCCACGCCGAGCGCGTCGCGCTGCGGCTCCGGCAGGCGGGGGAGGCGGTCCAGGAACGGGGCGCAGAGCTGGTGCAGCCCGCCGAAGGCCAGCTCCGTCTCCGACTCCACCCCGGCCGCCCAGGCGACCCGGCAGCCGGAGGCGCTGTCCCGGGCGTACTCCAGCAGGGCCGTCCTGCCGATGCCGGCCTCGCCGCGCAGGACCAGTACGGCGCTGTGGCCGTCCTGCACGGTCGCGACGAACCGGTCGAGCAGCTCGCACTCGATCTGCCGCCCGCGCAGCCGCCACCGGGGGTCCGCGCCGGTCATCGGCCCGTTCCCACCGGCGGGCCGGAGGGGATCAAGGACTTCCGCATCTGTCACCGTTCCCACGAAGAGCTGGAGCAGCGCACGGGTCGGTACGCACGACCATGAAAGCAAGCCGGAAACCGGAGATCGAGGCACAACCGCAGGCACAAATAGCCGGGCGGATCGTGCACACCGCATGGACGCGGCGGGCGCCGGTCTTTCAGCCGATCCCGTCGAGTTCCTCGCGTACCTCGGCGGCCTGGTCGGTGTCGCCGAACTCCTCGAACAGGCGCAGCGCCTCCGCCAGTGCCTGCCGGGCCTCCTCGGGCCGCCCCGCCAGCCGCAGCGCCGCGCCGAGACCGCGCTGGGTACGCGCCAGGGTCGAGGCGATCGGGAAGGCGCGCAGCTCGGGCAGCGCCTGCCGGAAGGCGTCCACCGCCTCCGGTCCGCGTCCGAGGGCGAGGTAGTCGGTGCCGAGATGGGTCAGCGCGGCCCCGAGCGCGTAGCTGACGATGGCCGTGGAGCCGCCGTAGCCGGGGTCGCGCAGCGTGGCCACCAGCGCGAGGTTGCGTTCGACGGCCTCGGCCACCAGACCCGCCCGTCGCAGCGCGCCGGTGTGGCTGGTCACGGCCTGGGGGTAGCCCTCCAGGTCACCCGCCTCCAGGAGCAGGTCGGCCGAACGCCGGGTGTAGTCGAGCAGGCGGTCCACGCTGTCCGGGTCGGTCCGGAGGGCGTAACCGGCGTAGAACAGCGCCCATCCCTGCCTGCGTACGTCACCGGCCTCGCGGGCCAGCTCCAGCGCCCGCAGCGCGGTACGCTCCCCCTCCTCGGTACGGCCCTCGCACACGGTCAGCGCCCAGGACAGCTGGTTGAGCTGCACCGCCTCCTGGACCCGGTCGCCCATGGCCCGGGCCGCGCCGGAGGACAACTCGAACACCTCGCGCCAGTGCTCCCACCGCCTCCACAGGTCGGAGTACCAGTACATGGCCCCGGCCACCTCGACCACCGTGGCGTGCTCGCCGCGCCGGGCCGCCGAGCGCAGGGCGTCCAGCCAGGCCGTACCCTCCGTCTGGAGCCAGTCGTTCGCCTCCTCGCGGCTGCCGAGCGGGACCAGCGAGCGCCACTCCGGGGGCGGGGCGCCATGGTCGGGCTCGAACCAGCGGCCTGCGATCAGCGCGATCTCCAGCAGCCAGGTCTCCATGCGAAGCCGTGCGTTCTGCCGGGCCTCGGCGGATTCCTCCTGCTCCAGGCGGGCGCGGGCGTACAGGCGGACCAGGTCGTGGAAGCGGTGGCGACCCGCGTACGGGGACTGCAGCAGCCCCAGCTCGACCAGCTCCTCCAGCGTGTCCTCGGCCTCGGCCAGGTCCACCTCGGCCAGCACGGCGGCCAGCGGCACCCCGAACTCCGGCGCGGCCGCCAGCGCCAGCCGCCGGAAGGCGGCCCGCGCCGCGCCGGACAACTGCCGGTACGACAACGCGAACGCGGCGGCCACGGCGAGATCTCCGGCCGCCAGAGCCTCCAACCGGCGCCCCTCGTCGCCCAGCCGCTCAACGAGCTGGCCGATCGTCCAGGCCGGACGGCTCTGCAGCCGGTTGCCGGTGATCCGCACCGCCAGCGGCAGGTTCCCGCACAACCTGGCCAGCTCGGCCACGCCACCGGGATCGCTCCGGCCGCGCTCCTCACCGACGATCGCGCGCAGCAGCCCGGCCGCCTCCTCGCCGGACAACTGCGCGAGCGGGATCTGCCGCACCCCTTCGAGCCCGGCCAGCGTACGGCGGCTGGTGACGATCGTCATGCCCGCGCCGGACGCCGGCAGCAGCGGGCGCACCTGCGCCTCGTCGGCGGCGTTGTCCAGCACGACCAGGGACCGCCGGTCGGCCAGCAGCGCCCGGTAGAACCCGGCCCGTTCCTCCTCGTCGCCCGGGATCCGCTGCTCGGCCACGCCCAGGGCTTTCAGCAGCCGCGACAACACCGCCCCGGGGCCCGGCGGGAGGCTGTCCATGCCGCGCAGGTCCACGTAGAGGCGGCCGTCCGGGAACAGGTCGGCCAGCAGGCCGGCCGCGTGCACGGCCAGGGCCGTCTTCCCGATCCCGGCGGTGCCGGAGATCGTGGCCACCACCGCGGAGGCTCCGGTCCCGGCCCGCCCGGCGAGCCGGCGCAGCAGCGCCAGCTCCGGCTCGCGGCCGGTGAAGTCACCCGCCTCGCGTGGCAGCTCGCACGCGCCCGGCAGCGGGCCGCTCGGCCGCGGTCGCCCGGCCCGCGCGGCCTCGTCCAGCTCCGTCCGCCGGTCGTCGCCGAGGCTCAGGGCCTCGGCCAGCGCCTCCACCGTGCGCTGTTGCGGGCCGCGGCTCCTGCCGCGCTCCATGTTGCCGATGGCTCGTACGCTCACTCCGGAGGCGTGGGACAGTTCCTCGATCGTCAGCCCCGCGGACTGCCGCAGGTCGCGTAGCAGCGGACCGAACGCACCGGCCATCCGTCCTCCTCCATGCCGCCCGCACCCCGGCCGCAGGGCGGCGCGACCAACGTACCGGCTGCGACGAGACCCGTCACCGGCGGGCCCGCGGCGCGACGTGTCTCTCTGTTCAGGACACCCGCGAACGGGGGAGCCGGCGCAGGGCGAGCACGCCGAGCGCCAGGTGCAGCACGCCGGCCACCGCGGCGACCACCCGCAGCCCGGCGACGAAGGCGGTCCTGGCCTCGGCGGCCATCGCGGGCGCGAGGCCGGGGAGCTGGAGGGTCTCGTCCAGGGTGGGGGCCAGGTCAGGCCCCTGGAGCCGGAAGACCAGGGCGGCGAGCGAGCCGAGGAGCGCGATGCCGAGGGCGTTGCCGATCTCGTTGCTGGTCTCCGCGAGCGCCCCGGCGGCCCCGGCCCGCTCCGCCGGTACGGCCCCGACGGCGGTGTCGGCGACCACGCTGAACGAGATGCCGTAGCCGACGCCCGCGACGACCGTCGAGGCGACGTACCAGCCGGCGCCGCCCGTGACCGCGACCGGGAGCAGGAGCAGCAGGCCGGCCGCGATGAAGAGGTGGCAGGCGACGAGCGCGGTCCGCTTGCCGACACGATCGACCACGAAGGGCGTGACGACGCAGGTGACGGTGAGCACCACCGCGCCGGGCAGCGCGAGCAGCGCCGCCCCCAGGACGGGCAGGCCGAGGACGGACTGGAGGTAGACGCCCGCCAGGTACGCCGACGCCGACCACGCCGCCAGCGGCAGCAGCCCGGTGACGATCGCCATCGTGAAGACGCGGTCGCGGAACAACGAGAACTCGATCAACGGCTGCGCCAGCCCCCGCTGCCTGCGTACGAACCACGCCAGCAACGCCAGCCCCGCCAGACCCGCGAGGACCGGTACGGCCGACAACCCTTCGGCGGCGGCGCGCTTGAGACCGTAGATCGCGAGCAGCAGACCGGCCGCCGAGGTCACCACGCTGGGCACGTCGATCCGGCCGGGCCGGGTCACGCGCACCTCGCGCAGCAGGATCGGCGCGAAGATCAGGAACAGTGCGATGACGGGCAGGTTGACCAGGAAGACCGAACCCCACCAGAACCGTTCCAGCAGGACGCCGCCGGCGACCGGTCCGGCCGCGAACCCGGCCGCGAACGCCGCCGCGAAGACGCCGATGGCCTGCGCCCGCCGCCGCGGGTCGGCGAACAGCTCGCTCAGCACGGCCAGCGCCGACGGCAGCAGGGTCGCCCCGGCCACCCCCATCACCGCGCGGGCGACGATCAGCAGCTCGGCGCTGGGCGCGAACGCCGCCGCCGTCGATGCGACGCCGAAGACCGCGGCGCCGATCATGAGCAGCCGCAGGCGGCCGTACCGGTCGCCGATGTTGCCGAACGCGACCAGCAGGGAGCCGACGGCGAAACCGTAGATGTCGAGGGTCCACAGGGCCTGGTCGGCGGTCGGCGTGAGCGCCTGGCTGATCCGGGGCATCGCCAGGAACAGGATCGACCCGTCCATGGAGACCAGCAGGACGGGTCCGAGGATCACCAGAAGGCCGAGCCAGGCCCGCAGGCCCGGAGAAGTGTGCGTGTGCTGTAGGGACATGGGGCCGACACTCGGGCAGTACGCGTCCGGCTGCCATCCCCCTGCTGTGGGTGCACCCAGCAGGTATACCCACGAACCGGTCCGGCGGGCCTAGTCTCGACGGTATGGAAAGTCTCGGTGCGTTTCTGAAGAGCCGTCGCGATCGGGTCACGCCGGTCGAGGTCGGGCTGCGTACCTTCGGGACCGCCCGCCGGGTGCCCGGCCTGCGGCGCGAGGAGCTCGCCCAGCTCGCGGGGGTGAGCGCGGGCTACTACACGCGCCTGGAGCAGGGGCTGGCGGAGACCGCGTCCAAGCAGGTGCTCGACGCCCTCGCCCGGGTGTTGCTGCTCGACCGGATCGAGACCGTCCACCTGCACAACCTCGCCCGGCAGTCCGCGAACACCCGGCTCTCCCGGCCGCCCGTCGAGGAGCCCCATCCGAGGGTTCTCGCGCTGCTGGAGTCGCTGCGGGACACCACGCCGGCGGTCGTGCTCGGCCGCAGGGGCGACGTGCTGGCGTGGAACCGTACGGGTCACGCGCTGATGGCCGAGCACATCCCCTTCGACGCGCCGGAGGACCCGGCGGACCGGCCGTCCGTACCGAGGATGTTCTTCCTCGACCCGCTCTCCCGCGACCTGCACCACAACTGGGACGAACTAGCCCGCATCCACGTCGCCTACCTCCGGCTCACCGCGGGCCGCTTCCCCACGGACGCCCGCCTGGCGGAGCTGATCGGGGAGCTCACGATGCGCAGCGACGAGTTCGCGAGGTTGTGGGCGGTCGGCGAGGTCGCCGACTGCACGGTCGGCACCATGCACCTGCGGCATCCCACCGTGGGGGCCGTGAGCGTGGACTACCAGGTCTGGCTCCAGCCCGACAGCCCCGACCATCGCGTCGAGCTCTACACCCCGACCGACCCGAGCTCCGCCGACGCCCTCCGGATCCTGACCCACCACCTCCGCGACCGCTGAGCAGGACCACAAGGAGGCCGGGGCCCGCCGGTCGCGGACGCCGTGGGGCCTTGTCGCCTACGGCGTGACTGGCCTCGTCCACCGACCCGATCGAGCCGTCGGTGGCCTCGACGTCGAAGCCGACCACGTCCAGGGTCTTGTCGCCGTAGACGTCGGAACCGTAGCTCCACATGTCCTGGGGCAAGGTGTCTCCTCCTGATGATCTCGAGTACGAATGCCCACCCACTCTTCCCGGCTGCGCCCCGCCAAACGTCGGCGTCCGGTGTCAGGGTGTGAGCAGCCGGGTGAGGGTGGTGGTGAGCCAGTCCTCGTAGCGGCCGGGGTCGCAGCCGATCATGTCGCGGGCCAGCAGGTACGTCTCGGCGTGCACGAGTACGGCGGTGGTGTCGGTCAGCCAGTCAAGATCGTGACCGGGCGGCAGCAGCCCGTCGGCGGCCATCTTGTCCCAGAAGGCGCGTACGTTGTCGCGCGTGGCCCGGCGGCCGGCGTGGGAGGCGGCGGCCAGGTCCGGTTCGGTGGCGGCGGCCTGCAGCGCGACGGCCAGCAGGTCGCCGGCGCGTTCGGCCATCTCGCGGCTGCCGCCGGCCAGCGCGGCGATGCGCTGCTCGGCGGTGGGGGCGGTGCCGGCCCTGGTGTACCAGTCGCGGCCGGCGATGTCGACGTCGGCGCTGTCACCGGCGAAGGCGACATCGACGCAGCGTCTGAGCAGCGCGGCCTTGGTGCCGAAGCGGACGTAGACCGTACGGTCGCCCACCTGGGCCAGCTCCGCGACGGCGGCCAGGGTGGTGGCGGCGTAGCCGTGCCGGAGGAACAGTTCGGTGGCGGCGGCCAGGATCTTGTCCTCGGTGGCGGCGATGCGGGCGGCGCGCAGATCGCGCTTGACGGGGTCCGGCATGCAATGCACTATAACTGCATCAATGCAGTGGGACTGCAATAGGGGGTTGTCGTGTCGGACATCCCGCGCCTGGACGGCGTGCACCACCTCAAGCTCCCCGTCACCGACCTGGAACGTTCCATGCGCTGGTACGGCTCCCGCTTCGGCTACCGGATCGCCATCGAGTTCGTCGAGCAGGGCGTCCTGATGGGCTACGCCCTCACCCATCCGGCCGGCGGCCCCGGCCTCGCGCTGCGCCTGGATCCCGGACGGGCCAGGGCCGCGGCCGGGTTCGACTTCTTCGCCATCGGCGTCCCGGACCGGCAGGCCGTCGAAGACCTGGCCGCCCACCTGACCGCGCTCGGCGAGGTCCACGCCGGCGTGCACCGGGCGAGCATCGGCTGGGTCCTGCCGGGCCTGCACGACCCCGACGGGCACGAGGTCCGCTTCTACACCACCGGCGAAGAGCCGGACGACACGCCTCACTGAGGCGCCCGCGCCCGGCCGCCACCACCGGCCGGAGCGCCGTTCCTCCCCGTTGGACGGCCGTGCTGAGCCGTACGGGGTGTTCGACGTGCCCGAGGGGGGCAATCATGATCACAACGATCACCGAGCTGAACGACGCCCGCTGCGCCACACCCGACCCCGGCAGAGGGCGGGTCTGGTTCGCCGAGGCCGGCGTGCTGGGCTGGGCGGACCTGAGCACGGGGGAGGTCGGCAGGGTCCCCGGGCCGGCCGGGGAGCCGTCCGGGCTGGCCCTCACCTCCGGGGGCGAGCTGCTGATCGCGTTCGCCGACGGGACACTGCTGGCCGTCCCCGCCGACGACCCGGAGAAGGGCGCCGGGCGCCTGGTCGCGACGCTGCCCGGCGGCGCGGGACAGGTGGCCGTACGCCCCGCCAAGGCGCCGGGACCGGCCGGCGGGGCGGACCTCGTGCTCGTGGCCACGCCGGACGGCCCGGTGGCCGTGCCGCTGACCGGCGGCGAGCCGACCCTGCTGGCGCCGGTCAGCGGGCTGACCGGGGTGGGGTGCACGCCGGGCGCCGTCTGGGCCGCGCGCACCGCCGCGTCCGGCGAAGGAGAGCTGGCGTTCGTACGAGGCGGGCTGACGCGTACGGCGGCCACGACCCCGCTCTCGGCCGGGCGGGTGACGTTCGCGCCGGACCAGGCCACCGCGCTGCTGGCCCATCCCGGCGACGCGCGGCTCTCGGTGGTGCCGGTGGCGGGCGGCGCCGTCCGGACCGTGGCCACGACCGCGGTGGGCGGGAGGCTGGTGGAGGCGTACCGGCTCGGCGACGGGCGGATCGTCCTGCTGACCTCCGACGCCCTGGCGGTCGCCGACGCGCTCGCCGACCTGGCGCCCGCGCCCCGGCTGGCGCCGCCCGCCGCGCCGCTGTTCGTCGCCTCCTACACGCGGCTGCGCCACGACCTGTCCGGTACGGGCCTCGGCCCCGCCGACGTGGAGTTCCAGATCCCCGAGGGCCCGGACGCCGGCATGGTCTCCCACACCGCCCCGAGCCCGGGGGAGGAGCCCGTGCCGCTGCTGATCGCGGGCGGCCTGCCCGGCAGGCACCGCGTCGACCTGGTCGAGAGCGCCACCGGAACACTCCTGGACAGCGCCGAGTTCGAGGTGACCGACCACTGGGACGACCACGACACGGGCCCCTCGCGCTGCTACGTCGGCGCCGACGCCACCCCCGCCGCCGGCGACTGGGGCGGCGGCCCGGGACGGCCGCAGAACCTCGGCACGCTCGCGCGCACCGGCACCTGGCGCGCCGCCGTGCTCATGGTCGACACCGCCTCCGGCTCCTACCCGGCCGCCGACCTGGCCACCGCGCGCGCGAACCTGCTCGGCGAGGTCCAGGACGGCGTCACCTACAACGGCACGACCCGCTCGGCCCGCCACTACTACGAGGAGGTCTCCGGCTACGACCAGGCGACCGGCAGGGGCCTGACCGTCCAGGCGCGCAACCACCAGGTCTTCGGCCCGCTCACCCTGCCGGGCGGCTGGGAATCGTACTTCGCCCAGGCCAAGGACGCCCAGGGCATGGTCACCGACTCCCGCTGGACGTCCAACGGCGGCACCGTGCAGACCATCGTGACCCGGGCGATCAGCGACGGCGTCATGACGGCCGCCGACTTCGCGGCGATCGACGTGCTGCTCATCGTGCCGTTCTCGCCGGACGCCACCGGCGGGCCGCCCGCGCGGTTCGTCTGGCCGCACGCGCACGACGCGCTGCCTTTCCTGGCCGGCACGAACCTGCTCACCGACACCCGCTGGTTCGGGTACGCGTTCGTGCCGCCGGACTTCGACGTGCACGACGGGCGGCGGGTGCACGCCACGCTCTCCCACGAGCTGGGCCACACGCTGGGCCTGCCCGACCTGTACGCCTTCCCCGGCTACACCCCCGACATCGCGGGCCGGATCACCGGCGGCTGGGACCTGATGGCCGGCAGCCGCAACACGCTGCCGCACTACTCGATCTCCAACCGGATGCGCATGGGCTGGCTCGACCCCGGCGAGGTCAGGCTCTACGACTTCAAGGGCGCCGGCGGCGTGAACGACCTCGTCACCCTGCACGCCGCCGAGCTGGGCCCCCCACCTCCCGGACGGGTGCGCACGATCGAGATCCGGCTCGCCGACGGCTGGAACTACTACGTCGAGTACCGGGCCCACCAGCAGGGCCAGGGCGGCGACACCCTGCCGAAGGACCGGCGGGTCCTCGTCACCGACGTCGTCTCCGACACCTTCGCCGCGCCCGTCGTCCGCCCGCCCGTCCTCCTCGTGCACACCGACGCCGACGGCGACGGCCCGGTCCTGGACGTGTCGGCCGACTTCGAGGACACCGACCCCGGCACCCAGATGAACCTGCGCGTGACGGTCGTCTCCACCGCCGCCGACCACGCCGTGGTCCGCGTCGAGTACGGCTCCGACGGCCGCCCCGACCCCGGCCTGCGCACCTGGAACGGCCCGCCGGAGTGGAAGAGCCCGGACATCGAGGTACGCAACGCCAAGACCGCGGAGGATCCCGACCGCTGGGCCGACACGCCGTGGCCGGGCAACCTGAACACCATCGTGGCCAAGGTCCGCAACCACGGCGACATCCTCGCCAAGAACGTGACCTGCGACTTCTACGTCCTCGACTGCTCCACGGGCGAGGGGCCGATGACGTGGCTGGGCAACGACCGGCACGACGTGCCTCCGGGCGGCGGCGTGGTGGAGTTCAGCACCATGTGGGTGCCGCCGCCCGGCGAGGACCGGCACTACTGCGTCGTGGTGCGGCTCAGGCTCTACCAGGACCCGGTCCTGCCCTCGATCGTGGAGACCGACATCTTCAACAACGAGGCCCGCTCGAACTACACCAGGTTCGTCTCGGCCACCTCCTCGCCGTCCTCGCGGGTCGGGACGCGGGTGCGGCTGGCCAACCCGTTCGACGCCGCCACGCTGGTGCACGCCGTGGTGCGGCAGCGGCATCCGTACCATCGGGTCTTCCTGGAGCACCAGTGGCTGCGGGTGGAGGCCGGGTCCAGCCGTGCGGTGGAGGTGCACGACGAGGCGCTGGCCGGGTTCCCCGAGCTGGCGACCGTCGGCGGCCAGGAGGCCCTGGAGGAGTTGTGGCGGGTGCCGAACCTGGTCAGCGTGGCGGGCTGGGCGGCCCGCCCGTTCCCGGCCGACTGCGGCGCGCGTACGCTCACCGGCGGCGTCACCTTACGTGTGGACGCCGGGCGCGCCACCGCGGTCGTCGTCGAGCACGCCGGCAGGACCGCCGTGTCGGGCGACGTCCGCCTGATCCCGCACGGCGACCCCGTCCCGGAGGGGCTCGTCCTCGTCGTGGTACGCGGCCGCGACCCCGGCCAGTTCTGCACCACCACCATGGAGGTGCGCCCGGACGGCACCTTCGGCGGCGACCTCCGCAACCCGCTGGGCCGGGACGCGGCCACGGTCGAGGCCCACTACCTCGGCGCCGTCTCCTACGCCCCCTCCGAGAGCCGCCCCGAGCCGCTCACCGACTAGCCCGAGGGCCCCGGCGGCACGACCGGTTCACCGGTCCGGGCCGAGCGGCGTCCCGTCCCGGACGCCGCTCGGCGCCTCCTTGAGCTCGACGAAGATCGCGTGGCTCTCGGTGTCGCCGATGTTCTGACCGGCGTGCTCCTGCGCGCCGACCCAGCGTGCCTGCCCCGCCTCCAGGGCGAGCTCGACCTGCCGCCCGCCGGCGGTGAGGCGGCGGCTGAAGGACGACAGCGTCACCATCACGCTGTCCGGATGGCCGTGCGGGCTGGTCGCGTCGCCCGGCTGGTCCCGGTAGCGCAGCACCCGGACCCGATCGTTCTCGAAGACCACGGTGTACAGCTCCGGGTTGGTCACCACGGGATCGGCGCTCATGGACCACCTCACAAAGGCGACTCGGCCTACATGGGACGACGGTACCATGATGGGCATGTCAGTACCATATGAGCTGACCGGCCGCCGTCAGCAGAAGGCCCGCACCCGCCAGGCCCTGGTGGAGGCCGCCCGCCGCCTGCTGGCCGACGGCGCCGACCCCGCCGTCGAGGACGCCGCCGCCGCGGCGGGCATCTCCCGCACCACCGCCTACCGCTACTTCCCCAACCAGCACGCCCTGCTGGCCGCCGCCCACCCCGAGATCGAGCGGAGCTCGCTGCTGCCCCCGGCTCCGCCCGCCGATCCCGCCGCCCGGCTCGACCTGGTCATGACCGCCTTCACCCGGCTCACCCTCGACTGGGAACCGCAACTGCGGGCCTCGCTGCGCCTGTCCCTCCAGCCCGGATCCGGCCGGCAACCGCTGCGCGGCGGGCGCGCGATCGGCTGGATCGAGGACGCGCTGACCCCGCTCCGCGACACCCACCCCGGCCTCGACGTCCACCGGCTGGCCGTGGCCATCCGGTCGGCGACCGGCATCGAGTCGCTGGTCTGGCTGGTGGACGTCGCCGGGCTCACCCGCGAGGAGGCGGCCGACACCATGCGCGGGTCGGCGACGGCCCTGCTCACCGCCGCCCTCGACCGGCAGGCCGCCGGAGCGGCCCGGCCGTAGCGGCGCCGTCCGCCCCGGTCAGGACGGCAGCAGGGCGTGGGAGAGCTGGTCGGCGCTCCAGTCCTCCCACTGCGCGGGGGGCCAGCCGCATTCGCGGGTCATCACCAGGAACAGGTCGGGTGACAGCAGCCCGACGGTGATGTCGGCGTCGCCGGCCGCCGCGTCGCGGACCACGGCCAGGATGGGGGCGACGCGGTCGAGGATGACGGCCGCCCTGCAGTCGGCCGAGGACCCGATGGAGGTCGTACGAGGGTGGGTGCACCAGAGCGGTGCACCGACACCTCGGCGACGGCACCCAGGTCCGGAAGGCCAGGCTGACCCCGTGGAGCGGCCAGTACGTGATGGCCCCCTACGTACAGGGCGGCGTCGGCACCACGACCAACGGCCACGAGGTCAACAAGTTCGCCTTCATCGTCCAGGGCTGCGACCGGGCGGCCTTCGGCTCGGACTGCGGTCCCTGGAGCACCCCCACGTCCATCAGCCTCGCCCACTGACCGGACGCGGAAGGAACGAGGGTCATCCGGCGTACACGGCGAGGCCGTCGGCCATGCCGCGCATGAAACGGGTCAGGTACCAGCGCCAGAAACCGCCCGACAGCGGCAGCTTCGGCTCGAAGGTGGCCGACCAGGTGATGTCGGTGCCGCCCCCGGCGGCAGGGGCGAGCTCGACCGTCCCCCGGTAGGAGCGGAACGGGCCGCCCAGGTTGTCGTAGACGAACCTGC
This sequence comes from Nonomuraea spiralis, assembly GCF_014648435.1. Lineage (GTDB taxonomy): Bacteria > Actinomycetota > Actinomycetes > Streptosporangiales > Streptosporangiaceae > Nonomuraea > Nonomuraea spiralis. The sequence goes on along the minus strand of NZ_BMRC01000001.1, from coordinate 723,490 downwards.
GGCCGGGGACGAGCTCGACGATGCGCTCCCTGGAGACGTTGCGACCGGTGCGGAAGATCCTGGTGTCGCCGACCCGCTGTTGCCGCCCGGGGTCGCCGTCCTCGACGTCGGCGGAGTCGATCGGCGACCAGGACGGCCAGGTGGCGGCGTGCGTGAGGGCCGCGAACACGGCGTCGGGATCGGCCTGCGAGCGCGCGGTCACGGCGAAGGAGTTCGGCATGGGCCCCAACGTAGGCACCGGCGCCGTATGGCGGCCATGCGCGCGATTGCCGGGGATCGGTCAGTTCTTGCGGTACGCCGACGGCCGTACGCCGGTCTCGCGCAGGAAGGCCGACGACAACGCGCCCGGACCGGCGAATCCGCACCGCCGCGCGATCTGCTCGACGCTGAGCGAGGTGGCGGACAGCAGCCGCCGCGCCCGCTCGATCCGCAGCCGGGTGAGGTAGCGGTGAGGCGTCTGACCGGTGCCCTCCCGGAAGACCCGGACGAAGTGGTACACGCTCAGGTGCACCTCGGCGGCGACGGCGGCCAGCGTCAGCGGCTCGGCCAGGCGCTCGGTCATGATGGCCACGCCCGCGCGGACGGCGGCGTGCTCGGGGCCGGGCAGGCGGTCCTCCCCGCCCTGGGTCAGCAGGTGGGTCACCAGGAAGGCCGCGGCGGACTCCGCGTACAGGTCGCCGGCGGCGCCGCGGCCCGGCAGCGCGCGCACGAGCTGTTCGACGACCGGGTCCCCGGCCCTCAGGGCGGCGGCCCGCGCCTCCAGGTCGGGCTCGCGACCGCCCAGCGCCGCGGCGGCCTCGCGGACGGCCCGCGCCGGGACGTGCACCTGGACGGTGCTCAGCCCCGCCGCCGCCCGGTAGCCGATCGACCCGGCGCGGCCCGGGACCATGAGCTCCAGGTGCCCCGGGACCCAGCGCCGCCGTACGGGCCGGCCGCCGGTACGTATCCGCAGGTCGGCGTTGCCCGCCACGCAGAGGACGAGATGCAGGTCGGCCACGGCGGGCAGCGGGAAGTGCTCGGCCTCGGGCGCGTGCCGGAAACCCTGGACCAGCAGTGACCGCCAACCGGCGTCGTCCCAGCTGTTGTACGTGTGCCGCACAAAGGCCGAGGTGTCGAGGCCGGCGTAGGGCGCCAGGTCGAAGTCGGCGGAGTCGAACACATTCCGACCCTAGCGGGCGGCGGCGTCGCGGGACCGGCTCACCGCGCGGGCGGCTCGGCGAGCGAGAGGCTGTTGCCGTCGGGGTCGAGGACCTCCACGTGGCGCACCCCGTTGCCGTACGTCTCCACCGGCTCGTGCTCGACGCCGTACGCGGCCAGCCGGGCCAGGATCTCGTCGAGACCGGACACCCCGAACGTGATCATGGTCCCGCCCACCCGCGCGGCCCGCATGTGCCGGTCGTCGATGACGACCCACGCGTTCTCGCCGACCTGCCACAGGTACTCCTCGCCGACGATCTCGTCCGCCGGGCGGCCGAAGAACACCTCGTACCACTTCTGCGACGGCGCCCGGTCGCGCACGCACACGACGCTGTACAGATCCACCGGAATCACTCCTTCGCCATCGGTTCTGGAGGAAGACCTCACCCGTGGCCGGAACTCATCGGCGCGCGGGCCGGGCCCGGTTCAGATCACGCACTCGTCGTCGAGGAGGGGCCCGGCGGCCGTCTCGGCGATCCGCCGGTAGTCGGGGCACTGGGTGAAGTCGTCGGCCGCGCACTGCATCACGTGCTCGATGAGCGTCTTGGAGGCGGCGATCTCCCGCAACCGGCGTTCCAGCTCGGCGTGGTGCCGCCGCAGCAGCGCCCGGCGCTCGGCCTGGCCGGAGACGGTGAGGATCTCGCGGATCTGCTCCAGGCTCATGCCCCCGGCCTTGGCGCGGATGATCGTCAGGACGCGGACGACGTGGTCGCGGGTGTAGCGGCGGCGGCCGTTGACCCTGGCGGCGGGGGCCAGCAGGCCCATGGCCTCCCAGTGGCGCAGGACGTGCGGGGCGAGGCCGAACCGGTCGGCGAGCTCCCCGATGCGCATGTCGGCACTTGACTTCATGTTGACATTAACTTGCAGACTTGCCACCACGTCAAGCTGATTCGGAGGCAAGGACAATGTTCGACGTCGTCATCGTCGGCGGGGGACCGGCCGGCATGGCCGCCGCGCTGACACTCGGCCGGGTCCACCGGCAGGTGTCGCTGATCGACGCGGGGGAGGGGCGCAACGCCCCCGCCGACAACGTGCACAACTTCCTCACCAGGGACGGAACGCCTCCCGCCGAGCTGCGCGAGCTCGGCCGCCGGGAGCTGGCCGCGTATCCGTCGGTGCGGATCACGACGGGCGCCGTCACCGGCGTCCGCACCCTGGACGACGGCGTCTTCCGCCTCGCCCTGTCCGGCGGAGGCACGGCGGACGCGCGGCGGCTCCTGCTGGCCACCGGCCTGGCCGACGAGCTGCCCGGCCCGCGCGGGGTGGAGGCGCTGTGGGGCCGTTCCGCCTTCCACTGCCCCTACTGCCACGGTTACGAGTGCACCGGCAGGCAGGTCGCCGTGCTCGGCACGGAACCCGCCCGCGTACGGCTGGCGCTCCAGCTCAGCCGGTTCGCCGCCCACGTCGTCCTCTGCGCCGACGGCCGGCCGCTCGACCAGGGGACACGGGATCTGCTGGAGGCCAACGGCGTCGCCGTACGCTGCGAGGCCGTCGCCCGCCTGGAGGGCGCGGACGGTCGGCTGGAGCAGATCGTGTTCGAGGCCGGTCCGCCCCTCGCGCGGGACGCGGTGTTCGTCGTCAACGTGCCACGCCAGCGTTCCGACCTGGCCGGACGCCTCGGCTGCGACACGTTCGCCGACGGCTGCGTGGAGGTGGACGAGTTCGGCAGGACCAGCGTGCCCGGCGTGTACGCGGCCGGCGACATGGCCCACCGGGCCAGTGTGCCCATGCCGTTGGCGGCTGTCGTCGCCGCGGCGGCCAGCGGCGCCGTCGCCGCCGCGGTCATCGACCAGGAACTGCTGTCCGCCGACTTCGGCCTGCCCGACCCGCTCGCGCGGGCGAAGGGCTGACGGCGGTGTCCGCATCCCTCACCCAGTCCGCGCCCGCCGACCCGGCCGAGGGCGGTGGCAAGGTGGCGCTCGCCACGGCCGGCCTGCTCGTCGGCATGTTGCTGTCGGTCCTGGACCAGACGGTGGTGGCCATCGCGCTGCCCGACATCGCCGCCGACCTGGGCGGCATGGACGCGATCGGGTGGATCGTCACCTCCTACGTGCTGGCCTCGACCGCCACCGGCGCGCTGTACGGCCGCGTCAGCGACCGGTTCGGCCGGCGTCCCGTGTTCGTCACGGCGGTCGCGGTGTTCGTCGCCGGATCGGCGCTGTGCGGCCTGGCCCAGACGGTCCCCCAGCTCATCGCCGCCCGGACCCTCCAGGGCGCCGGCGCCGGAGCGCTGTTCGTGTTGCCCACGATCACGTTGTCGGAGCTGTACCCGCAGCGCCTGCGCAGCCGGGTCCAGGGCTTCACCGGCGGCGTCTTCGCCCTGGCCAGCGTGGGCGGCCCGCTGGCCGGCGGCGCCGTCACCGACGCCTGGGGCTGGCGCTGGATCTTCTACGTCAACCTGCCGCTCGGCCTGCTCGCCATGGCTCTCACCGCGTACGCGCTGCGGCTGCCCAGGCAGGGCGGGCGCGGTGGGGTCGACCTGGCCGGCGCCGCGCTGCTCGCCGGCACGATGGTGAGCCTGCTGCTGGTGGCCGAATGGGGCGGCCGCATGTACGCCTGGACGTCCGGGGTGATCCTTGCGCTGATCGGCGCGACGGTCCTGCTGGCGGCCCTGTTCGTGTGGTGGGAACGCAGGGCGGCCAACCCGCTGCTGCCGCCGCGGCTGTTCGCCGGCCGTGCCCTGCGGGTCGCGCTGCCCGCCACGGCGCTGCTCGGCGCGCTGCTCGGCGGCTCGATCGTCTACCTGCCCACCTACCTCCAGGCCGCGTACGGCATGGGGGCCACCCAGGCGGGACTGGCGCTCAACCCGTACGTGCTGACGTTCATGGCGGTCTCCTCGCTGGCCGGCGCCCGCATCGGCGCGAGCGGGCGGTTCAGGCCGTACCTGATCGCCGGGGCGGCGGTCGTGGTGCTGGGGTTCGCGCTGCTGAGCCGGATCACGCCCGGCACGCCGTACGCCGTGCTGGCCCTGGAACTCGCGGTGCTGGGGGCCGGGTTCGGGCTGCTGATGCAGAACCTGGTGGTCGTCGCCCAGAACGCCGCGCCGCCCGCGGACCTGGCCGCCACCACCTCGGCCACGGTGTCCGTCCGGGGGCTCGGGCTGTCGCTCGGCGTGGCGGTCTTCGGCGTCCTGCTCACCCGCGAGCTCCAGGACCGCGGCCCGGGTCCGGCGGCGACCGCGGCCGCCATCCCGGACGTCCTGTTCTGGGGCGTTCCGGCGGCCGCCGTCCTGGTGGTGCTGACGGTCCTGCTGCCGCGCCGGACCCCGGCGGAGGGCTGACAGCGGGCTGTGTGCGGTTTGTGAGCGGGAGGCCGGAGGGTGGGGGCGTTCGCGTCACCCGACTTCCGGAGGAACCGGTTCATGTCCCGTTGTGATGTCTCGTCCCGCCGTGCGGTGCGGCCCCGGTGGCCGCGCGTGCTCGTGGCCGCGGTGCCGGCCGTGGGCCTGGCCCTGGCCGCCGCGTTCCCGGCGGGCGCCGTGGCCGCGCCCGCCGGGAACGAGACGCAGGCCCGGCTGCGGCAACTGGCCCGGGAGGTGGTGGCGGCCGGGGCGCCCGGCGTGCTCGTACGGGTCGACGACGGCCGCGGCCGGCCCGTCGAGATCGCCGAGCAGGCCGCCTGGACCAGACGGGACCACGTGCTCAAGGCAGGGGACGAGTTCCGGATGGGGTCCAGCACCAAGACCATGATGGCCGTGCTCGTGCTGGGACTGGCCGCCGAGGGCAGGCTCGCCCTGACCGACCCGGTGGACAAGTGGCTGCCGGGCAAGGTGCCGGGCGGCGCCTCGATCACCCTGCGCATGCTGCTGAACCACACCAGCGGCCTGTACGACTACACCGGCGACCCCGCGATCCGCCCCTCGATGCTGGGCACGGACCGCCGGCGGTGGACCCCGGAGAAGCTGCTCGCCGTGGGGGTGAAGCACAAGCCGCTGTTCGCGCCGGGCACACGATGGGCCTACAGCAACACCGGCTACGCCGCCATCGGCGCCGTCCTGGAACGGGTCACCGGCGCGAGCCTGGCCGACCTGGTCAGGGACCGGATCGCCCGGCCGCTCGGCCTCGACCACACCTACTACGCCACCGGTCGCGCCTGGCGCGGCCCGTACGCCCGCGGCTACGAGCCGGACGCCGCCCACATGCCGCCCGCGGTGCCCGCCGCGTTCCGGCGCTTCGCCGGGCCACGCCACGACGGTCACGTCGATGTCTCCGGCCACGACCCCGGGTGGGGCGGCCCGGCCGGGGCGGTGGTGTCCACCACGCGGGACTGGGCCCGCTTCCAGGCCGCGCTGATGTCCGGCAAGCTGCTGCCCGCCGCCCAGCTCGCCCAGTTGCGCACCACCGTCCCCATGGACGCGCGACACCCGGACGGCCCCGGCTACGGCCTGGGCATCCAGACCGCCGCCCACCCGTGCGGCACGTTCTGGGGACACGACGGCGGCATGCCCGGCTACCTGACCACCGGCCTCACCGACCGCACCGGCGGCCGTACGGCGGCCGTCCTCGTCTCGGCGGAGTTCTGGGCCGAGTTCGAGGCCGACCCCAAGCTCGCCAAGGCCGCCCAGGCGCTCCAGACGGCCGTGACCTGCGCGATGTTCGGCAAACCCGTACCGGGCGCTAGCTGACCGGCGCGGTGATGACCGCGGACACCAGGCCCTCGGCCCCGGACCGCGACATCGCCGCGCCCGCCGCGTGCTCGGCCGCGAACCCGGCGGCGCCCAGGACGGCCTCGGCCCGCCGGGTGAGCCGCCGCGCGTCGGTCTCGCCGGGTCCGGCCCAGCCGCCCAGCACGGTGGCGGCCCCGAGCAGCCGCCCCGCCCGCTCGGGCCGGTCGCGGCCCAGCTCGATCGCGGCGGCCACGACCGCGGTCGCGGCGGCGACCGGCGTGTGCCAGGTCAGCGTCAGGCGCACCGCCGGGTGGTCGAGCCGGCGGGCCGCCCGGTCGGGGAAACCCTCCGCGAGGTCCGACTGCGCGAGCACGCCGAGCAGCAACGCCGTCAGGGGCGGCGTGGTGGATCGGCCGGGCGGCGCCCCGGCGAGGCCGGCCAGGGCGTGCGCGCGGGCCGCTTCCGTTCGCCCGGCCGTCCATTCCAGGCGGGCGAGGCCCAGGCGCACCTGCGTGCACGATTCCGCCGACCCGGTCCGCTCGGCCTGGTCGAGCAGGCCGGACAGGTGCCGCCGCCCGCCGTCCACGTCGCCGGACTCGGCCCGGTGCAGCGCGGCGGCCACCTCGTTCTCCATGGTGTGCTCGGGCATGCCGAGCTCGCGGAAGTAGCCGGTGGCGCGTTCGGACAGGGCGGGCGCGCCGGCCGGCTCGCCGGAGCGGATCAGCGCCGAGCCGAGCGCGCTCAGCGTGATCGCCACGCCCCACCGCTCGCCGAGCTCCTCGAAGCCGGTCAGCGCGCGGGACAACACGTCCCTCGCCTCGGCGGCGTGGCCGGTGTTCATCGCCAGCACGCCCGTGACCAGCAGGGACAGCGACCGGCTCCACGGATCGTGCCCCTCCTCCGGTACGGCCCGATCGCCCTCGGACACGATGCCGAGCGCCAGCCGGGCCATCGTGGCGATGGGATGCGTGCCGGGGGCGAGGCCGGCCAGCGCCGTCCTGATCCGGCCGAAGGCCGCCTCCGCCTCCTCCGGCCCGGCCGCCTCGGTGGTGGCCAGCGCGTGGGCGGCGGCGACCAGCGCGCGGGCCCGCGGCTCGGCCGGTCCGCGTACCTGGAGCATCCGGCCGAGCAGGTCGAGCGAGTCCGGCGGGAAGTCCTTCAGGAACCAGAACCAGCACAGCGCGACCCCGAACCGGACCGCCAGAGCGGCGTCCCCGGACTCGGCCGCCCAGCGGATCGCGGCCGACAGGTTGTCCCGCTCGGCGGACAGGCGGGCCAGCGGGCCGAGCTGACCGGACGTGCGCAGGCCCGGATCGGCGTCCTCGGCCAGCTTCAGGAAGAACCGGGCGTGCCGGTCCCGCGTACCGGCGACCTCGTCGCGCCCGGCCAGCCGCTCAAGGCCGTACACGCGGATGGTCTCCAGCAGGCGGTAGCGCGGCTCGGCCGGGTCGGCGGACTCGGCCGGGTGCAGCAGGGACTTGTCCACCAGCGCCGCCAGCAGCTCCGGCGCGTCGCCGGTCCCGCCGATCGCCGCCGCGGCGTCCTCGGTGAAGCTGCCGCGGACGACCGACAGCCGTTCCAGCAGGGCGCGTTCGCCGGGGTCGAGCAGGTCCCAGCTCCAGGCGACGGCGGCGGCCAGGGTGCGGTGGCGCGGCAGCGCCGTACGGCTGCCGCCGGTGAGCAGCCGGAACCGGTCGTCCAGCCGGGCCGCGACCGCCTCGACCGGCAGGGTGCGCAGCCGGGCGGCGGCCAGCTCGATCGCCAGCGGCAGGCCGTCCAGGCGGCGGCAGATCTCGGCGACCGCGGTCAGCGCGCCGCCTTCCAGGACGAAGCCGGGCCGTACGGCGGCGGCGCGGTCGTGGAACAGCCGGACCGCCGCGCTGACCCGTGCCCGTTCCGACGTCGAACCCGGTTCGGGCAGGTCCAGCGGGAGCACCGGGTGCAGGGTCTCGCCGTCGATCCGCAGGGGTTCGCGGCTGGTGGCCAGCACCCGCAACTTCGGGCAGCGGCCCAGCAGAGCCCCGGACAGGCTCGCGGCGGCGTCGATCACGTGCTCGCAGTTGTCCAGCACGAGGACCAGGTCGTCGTCCGCGATCGTCTCGGCCAGGTGGTGCAGCACCGCCTCCGGGGTGACCGGGCGTGCCGGCGCGCCTTCCTCGCGGGAGCGCAGCAGGTCGAGCAGCACGCGGGGCACGTCGTCCGCGCCGGCCGCGGCCAGCGGGACGAACCACACCCCGCCGGACGGTGCGAGCCGCCGGCCGACCGTGTTGGCCAGCCGGGTCTTGCCCGATCCTCCGGGGCCGACCAGCGTGACCAGCCGGACCCGTTCGAGCAGTCCGGCCACGCGCCGCACGTCGCCGTCCCGGCCCACGAAGCTGGTGAGCGGAACGTCCAGGTTCCCGTGCGCCCGCCGGGACGGGAACGGCTCACGAACCGTCCCTGCGCCACCGCCCGCCCGCCGGGGCCCTGGCGGAGCCGCGCCGCCGTCCGCTCGCGAGGGTCCTGGCCGAGCCGCGCCCGCGTCCGCCGTCCGGGGGCGGGGTGGGGCGCCGCGCAGGACCGCCAGGTGGGCCTCCTGGAGGTGGGGGCCGGGGTCGCTGCCGAAGTCGTCGGCCAGCAGGGCGCGAACACGCTCGTAGGCGGCCAGCGCCTCGGCGCCGCGGCCGCTCATGGCCAGGGCCCGGATGAGCTGGGCGTGCAGGCGCTCGCGCAGCGGGTGCGCGGCGGCCAGCGCCTCCAGCTCACCGACCAGGTCGAGCCCCGTCGCCACCGCCAGGCCCGTTCCTGCCGCCAGGTCCGTACCCATTGCCAGGTCGGCCCCTACCGCCAGGTCCGTTCCCGGTGCGGGGTCCGCCCCCGGTACGAGAGTCGCCACGGCGAGGTCGGCCTCGATGCGGTCCTCCAGGGCGGACAGGCGGGCCCGTTCGAGCCGTTCGGCCTCGGCGGCGGCGAACGGCGCGGCGCGTACGTCGGCCAGCGCCGGCCCGCGCCACAGGCCCAGCGCCGCGCGCAGGACCGCGGCCGCCTCGGCGGGCCGGGACCGCGCGGACGAACGCCGCCCCTCCCGGGCCAGCCGCTCGAACCGGACGGCGTCGACCGCGTCCGGCTCGACCACCAGCCGATACCCGGCGGGCCCCGAGACGAGCAGCCCGGGATCCCCGAGGACGCGCCGCAGCCGCGACACCAGCGACTGCAGCGCGTGCAGGGGCGCCTCCGGCGGCTCCCCGCCCCACAACGCCTCGGCCAGGGTCTCGGGCCGTACGGCCCGCCCGGCGTCCAGCGCCAGCCGGGCCAGCAACACCCGCAGCCGTACGCCCCCGACCCCCGCCGGACCGGCGGCGGTGTCCAGCGTCACCGGACCGAGCACGCCCACGCGCACCCGCCCGCCCGCCCCGGTCACCTCCGCCATGGCCAGGAGTCTGGCACGCGATCAGGCCGTCTCGGCGCCGAGGGCGGCCGCCACCGGACGCCGGGCCGCCAGGCGCGCGGGCACGGCGGTGAACGCCGCCGTCGCCGGCAGGATCGCCAGTGCCGCCCCGAACAGCCAGGACGACGCAGGCATGACCACCCTCCCGGGACTGAGGACCGAGCACAACACGACGCCCAGGGGAACGCCGGCGAGCGCGCCCGGCAGCGCCGGAAGCAACTGGGCCGCGGCCAGCCCGGCGGTGACCTGCCCCGGGGTGGCCCCGAGCGTACGGGCGACGGCCATGTTCGCCCGCGCCTCCATGGCGGTGGTCCAGGTGAAGGTGACGGTGTTCACGACGGCGAGCGCGACCAGCAGGAGGGCGACGGCGAGCATCAACCGGCGGTCGTGCTCGCCCCGCAGGTTGGGCAGGGCGGCGGAGCCGTCCAGGCCGTAGCCCCTCTCCGGCTGGGCGTACAGGGCCAGCAGGGCGACGATCGCGATCACCGTGGTCGCGGTGGCGCACGCCTGGAGCACGGCCCGTCCCGGCCGGCGGGCGGTCAGCCGCAGCCCGAGCAGGAACGACGTGGGCAGCAGCGCCGACAGCGCGGTGAGCCGGGGACGGTGACGGGGCTGGTGGGCGGTGACGGACAGCGCCGTGACGGTCGCCGTACGCAGGGCCCGCAACGTCGGACGCAGCGTGGACAGCACCGCCACCGCCACGGCGAGCACGGTCGCCGCGGCGACGGTCGCGCCGGTCAGCACGACGGCGTCGCCGATCCGGCTGGCGGTGGGACTGGCGGCGGCGGGCCCGGCCAGGCGGGCGATCGCCAGCCCCAGGGCGTCACCGGCCAGCGCCAGCGCCAGGTACTCGGTGAGCAGGACGGTGGCGATCAGCCCCGGCGTCGCGCCGACGGCCTTGAGCAGCCCGGCCCGGCGCGTCTGCTCGGCGGCGCGGCCCGCGGCCAGCGCGGCCACCCCGGTGACGGCCAGGAAGCCGAGCAACCAGCTGCCGACGACCAGGATCGGCCGGCTGGACCGCAGGATGACGGTGTCCTGCTGGGCCATGAACTGCCAGGAGTGGAAGTTGATCCGCGCGCCGGAGTCCCGGTGGGCGTCGCGGAAGGCCGTGACGGCGGCGGGGTCACGCAGCTTGAGGTCGATGGCCAGGCTCACCGGCAGATCCCGGGACGCGGCCAGTGTCCGGGCGTCCGACCGGGTCATCCAGGCCAGGCCGGTGTAGTCGGTGGGGCCGCCGCCCGGCCCGATCTGCGCCGCCCAGGGGTAGATGGAGGTGGCCGCGGTGACGGCGATCCCGACCACGGGGTACGACCGGCCCGCGATGGTGACCCGGTCGCCGACCCCGACGCCCAGCGCGGTGGCGAAGCCGCGTTCGAGGACGGCGCCGCCGGGACGCACCCAACGGCCCGAGGTCAGCAGCGGCCGGTTGACCGTGCCGGGCGTCTCGGCGAAGCCGTGCACGACGACGGGGGAGGACGTGGCCTCGCGGGTGGTGAGGTCGGCGTAGACGATGCGGTAGGGGCCGTGGTGGGCGGTCACCTCGGGGGCCTTCGCCAGCGCGGCCAGCGCCGAGGTCACGCTCCGGCCCGTGTCACCGGAGAGCGCCACCACGTCGGGCCCGGCGGTGGCCGCGCGGGTCTGCTCGTACAGGGCGTCGCTCGCGCCGCGCAGGGACAGGCCGAGGGCCATCGTGGCGGTGGCCACGGCGACCGCGAGCAGCAGCATCGCGGCCTGGACCCGGTGCCGGCGCACGTCGGCCAGCACCAGGCGTACGACGAGCACGACGGAGCCCATGCCGGTCAGCCCTCCAGCCCGATCAGCCCGCCGAGCCCGCCCGTGGAGGAGCCGGCCAGCCGGGTGTCGTCGACGAACATCCCGTCGCGCATCGAGACCAGCCGGTCGGCGGTGGCCGCGACCCGTTCGTCGTGCGTGACGATCACGAGGGTCTGTCCCGCGGACCGCAGGCCCTCGAAGAGCCGCAGCACGTCGAGCGTCGCGGCGGAGTCGAGGTTGCCGGTCGGCTCGTCGGCCAGCACGACCAGCGGGTCGTTGGCGAGGGCGCGGGCGATGGCGACCCGCTGCCGCTGCCCGCCCGACAGTTGCGAGGGCAGGTGCCGGGCACGCGCGTCGAGCCCGACCCGTTCCAGCAGCAGGCCCGCGCGCCGCCTGGCCTCGCGCGGCGAACGCCCGGCCAGCAGTACGGGCAGCTCGACGTTCTCGGCCGCCGACAGCTCCCACCAGGTGGAACGCCTGGAAGACGAACCCCACGGACCGGCGCCGCAGCCGGGCCAGGGCCCGCTCGCTCAGCGTGTCGATGCGCCGCCCGGCCAGCCACACCTCTCCGCCGGTCGGCCGCTCCAGGCCGCTCAGCAGGTGCAGCAGCGTGGACTTGCCGCAGCCGCTCGGGCCCATCACCGCCAGGGTCTGCCCTTCGGGCACCTCCAGGTCGACCTCGTCCACCGCGCGGACCCGGCTCTGCCCCTGGCCGTGCGTCTTCACCAGGCCGTGGGCCCGTAACACGTTCATGCGTCCCCAACTTCGTCGTCGGCCTCGGACCAGGCCCGCTCGCACGCGTCCAGCCAGCGCAGGTCCGCCTGCAACCGCAGTACGACGCCTTCCAGCAGCAGGCCGGCGCCCGATGCCGCCGGTTCGGCCAGCGCCGCCCGCTGCGCCTCGCCCAGGCGGCGCATCAGCTCGCGGCGCTGCGCCGCCACCAGCTCGACCGGGTCGGCGAGCCGGGCCGCCGCAGCGGCGACGAGCTTGAGATGGAACTCCGCCAGGTCCGGTTTCGGCCAGCCCACCTCGGCCAGCCAGGCCGCGACCCGACGCTGACCGGCCGGCGTCAGCGCGTAGACCTTGCGTTCCGGCCGTTCGGGCAGGCCGTCGGCGCGTTCGCAGACCACGAGCCCGGCCTTCTCCAGCCGGGTCAGGGTCACGTAGATCTGGCCGGGGTTCATCGACTCGCCCAGCGGCCCGAGGCTCTGCCGCAGCCGGGCGCGCAGGTGGTAGCCGTGCGCCGGCTCCTTGGCGAGCATCGCCAGCACCGCGTCCTGCACGCCACCACCCCCTAACGGTTAGCCAATAGATAGCGGTTAGCCGTACGGGGTGTCAAAGGCGGCGGGCGCGGAAGGTGCGGCGGTAGGCGTCGGGCGGCACGCCGACGGTGCGGTTGAAGTGCCGGCGCAGCGTGGCCGCGGTGCCCATGCCGGTGGCCTCGGCGATGACGTCCACGCTGTCGTCGGTGGTCTCCAGCAGTTCCTGGGCGCGGCGGATGCGCTGGGTCAGCAGCCATTGCAGCGAGGTGGTGCCCGTCATGGACCTGAAGTGGCGGCCGAGGTGTCGGGAGCTCATGTTCGCCCGGCGGGCCAGGTCCTCGACCGTCAGCGACTGGTCCAGGTGGCGGCCCGTCCAGGCCAGCAGGTCGCTGAGGGGGTGGCCGCGCGGCTCCGGCACCGGGGTGGCGACGAACTGGGCCTGGCCGCCGGGCCGGTGCGGCGCGACGACCAGGCGGCGCGCGACCGCGTTGGCCACCGCCGAGCCGTGGTCGCGGCGGACCAGGTGCAGGCACAGGTCCAGGGCGGCGGCCTTGCCCGCGGCGGTGAGCACGCGGCCCTCGTCCACGTAGAGCACGTCCGGATCGACGTCGACGCGGGGATGGCGGGCGGCCAGCGTCGCGGTGTGGGCCCAGTGGGTGGTGGCGCGCCGCCCGTCCAGCAGGCCGGCGGCGGCCAGGACGAAGGCGCCCGTGCAGAGCGAGGCCACCCGCGCCCCGGCCTCGTACGCCGCCCGCACCGCCTGGACGAGGTCCGCCGGCGGGTCCACGTCGACCTCGGCCCAGCCCGGGACGATCACGGTGTCGGCCCGTACGAGCCGGTCGAGCCCGGCGTCGGGTTCGAGCAGGAAACGCCCGTCGGCCCGGACGGGACCCGCGCCGCAGATGACGACCTCGTACCAGCCGTCCACGGGGACCGGCGGGGGCGAGCCGAGCAGTTCGCAGGCCAGCGCCAGTTCGAAGTGCAGGATCCCGTCGGCCACGGCGACAGCGACTGTGCTCACGTCCGGAATTGTACGCATCGTGTCGTTCCGGACGCTCGCGCCGGGATCGGGCTGGTTGCCACGATGTCCGGGTGACTGATTCGGACAGGAGAAAGACCATGACGACGGGTTCCACGGTGGCGGTCTACGGCGCGTACGGGCACACGGGCCGCTTCGTGGTGGCGGAGGCATCGCGGCGCGGACTGGTGCCCGTCCTGGTGGGCCGGGACCCCGAGGCGCTGCGGGCGCTGGCGGAGTCGTACCCCGGGGTGGAGGCCAGGCATGCGTCGGTGGACGATCCGGCCGCGCTGGACCGCGCGCTGGACGGGGCCGGCGCGGTGATCAACTGCGCCGGGCCCTTCGCCGTCACGGCCGGTCCCGTGATCGAGGCGGCCCTGCGCGCCGGCATCCCCTACGTGGACGTCGCCGCCGAGATCGAGGCCAACCTCGACACCTTCGAGCTGTACGCCGCCCGCGCCGAGGCCGCGGGGACCGTGGTCGTGCCCGCGATGGCCTTCTACGGCGGGCTCGGCGACCTGCTGGTCACGGCGGCGATGGGCGACTGGACCGAGGCCGACCAGGCCCACATCGCCTACGGCCTGGACAGCTGGCACCCCACGAACGGCACCCGCGCCGCCGGCCGGGTCTCCCGGGAACGGCGCGAGGGCCGGCGCGTCCGCCACTCCGGCGGCCGGCTGGAGTACCGCGACGACGAGGCGCCGGCCGAGAAGTGGTTCTTCCCCGAGCCGACGGGGGCCCGCGACGTCATCGCGGAGTTCTCCATGGCCGACATCGTGACCGTCCCGAGCCACCTGGCGATCCCCGAGGTGCGTACGTACATGACGGTCGAGGCGGCCAGGGACATCGCCAGGCCCGACACGCCGGCCCCGGTCGCGGCCGACGAGCACGGGCGGTCGGCGCAGTCGTTCGTGGTGGACGTCGTCGTGCGTTCGGGCGCCGGAGAACGCCGGGCGGTGGCCCGGGGCCGGGACATCTACGCCGTCAGCGCGCCGCTCGCCGTGGAGGCCGTGCGGCGCGTCCTGACCGGCCGGACCAGGGCCGCCGGGGTCGCCTCGGCGGGGAGGATCTTCGACGCGCCGGACTTCCTGCGGGCGCTGTCACCCCACATCGAGGTCGAGTTCGGCACCACCGGCGAGCACTGACCCGCAGCCGGGGCCGGGCTCACCCGGTCAGGCGGCGGATTCAGCGTGGCGACGGCAGCACGGACAGCTCGCAGGCGTAGGAGTCGGCCGGCGCGGCCAGCGCCCAGACGACCATCGCGGCCAGCGACTCCGGCCGGATGCACGCCTGCGGGTCGTACGGCCGCCCGAAGGCGTTCCTGACCTCGCCCAGCAGGTCGGTCGCCGTGGCCGCGGGCGACCCCGGTCAGCCCGGGGGAGGCGTTGACGAAGATCACGTGCCCCTTGGCGCGCCGCAACGCGGGCAGCGCGAGCCGTACCAGCTCGGCGGCGGAGGCCACGTTCACCGCCATCGTGCGCCGCCAGGTGTCGGGGCCGGACTCGGCGACGGCCTCGACTGGCGAGATCCCGGCGCAGTGCACCACCGCCCGTACGTCCGTCAGCTCTCCCACGGCGGCGGCCAGGGACAAGGGGTCGGCGAGGTCGGCCTCGATCCCGGGCACGGCCAGCCGCCCGACGCCGCGGCCCACGGCGATCACCCGGTGCCCGGCCGCCTCCAGAGCGCTGACCAGCGCTGTTCCGATACCTCCTGTGGCCCCTGTCAGCAGCACGTTCCCCATGCGGGCTCCCCTCTCTCCACGGCGCGAATGACTGATCATCGCCACCGGGGGAGCGGCGCACAACCCGCGACCGGACTCTCGCCGGACGGAGATCCGGAGGGTTGTTCCACATTCACCTCTGGTGCACCGCGCGTATTCAGCGTACTTTACTCAGCACTCAGTATTCAGAGTGTGACATGCTACAGATCCAAGAGGTCACCGTGAAGATCCACAGAATCGCGGCCGGGCTGCTCGCCACCGGACTTCTCGCTGCCGGGTGTGCCACCGGCGGCACGGGCGCGGGCCAGCGCCCTGCCCCCGCGATCGCCGCGTCCACCCCCGCCGAGCTGTCCGGCGAGGTCAAGGTGTGGTCGTTCGACGTCGGCGCCACGGCGCTGAAGCGGCTCGCGCCCGAGTTCACCAAGCTCCACCCGAAGGTGAAGATCGACGTGACCGACGTCGGCTACGACAACATCTACGAGAAGGTCACGGTCGGCCTCCAGTCGGGTACGGGCCTGCCCGACGTCGTGCACCTGGAGGACGAGCGGGTCGCCGGCTACGCCAAGAACTTCCCCAACGGCCTGGCCGACCTCGTCCCGGTCGCCGGCAAGCTCAAGGCGGACTTCGACCCGGCCAAGTGGCGGACCGCCTCCGGCGAGGGCGGCAAGCTGTTCGCGATGCCGTGGGACTCCGCGCCGGTCGGGCTGTTCTACCGGCGTGACTACTTCGAGCAGGCCGGGATCAAGGCCGACGACATCCAGACCTGGGACGACCTGGTCAAGGCCGGCGAGACGCTGAAGGCGAAGACCGGCAAGAAGCTGATGGTCTCCGACCTGGGCAACAGCGCGCCGTTCTTCACCACGCTGTTGCAGCAGCAGAAGCAGGGCATGTTCGTGGACGGCAAGATCGCGGTCAACACGCCCGCCGCGGTCAAGGCGCTGACGTTGATCAAGACCCTGAACGAGAAGGGCCTGCTGCAGAACGAGAAGGGCTGGGACGGCCGGGTCACCGCGACCAAGGAGGGCAAGGCCGCCGTCGCCCCGACCGCGGTCTGGTGGACGGGCACGCTGACGTCGGAGATGCCCGAGCTCAAGGGCAAGTTCGGGGTGATCCCGCTGCCCGCGTTCGAGGCGGGTGGGGTCCGTACCTCGGCCAACGGGGGTTCGATGCTGGCGGTCACGGGCCAGACCAAAAACCAGCAGGCGGCGTGGGCGTTCGTCGAGTTCGTCACGGCGAACAAGGACAGCCAGTTGTCGATGATGAAGCAGGAGTCGCTGTTCCCCGCGTACCTGCCCGCGCTGGCCGACCCGTACTTCTCCGAGCCGGTCGAGTACTTCGGCGGGCAGCCGGTCAACAAGATCTTCGCCGACCAGGTGCGCGACATCCCGGCCGTGGAGTCGACCGATGACGACGCCGAGGCCAGCGAGCTGCTGAAGAAGCTGCTCCAGCGGGCCGTGGTGGGCGGGAAGGACCCCAAGGCCGTGCTCGACGAGGCGGCCGAGCAGCTCGCGTCCGCGACGAAGCGGGAGATCGCGTGATCGTTCGGCGCCGTCTGGTCCCCTGGGTTTTCGCGGGGCCCGCCGCTGCGCTGCTGGCGCTCTTCTTCGCCTACCCGCTCGGCGCCAGCCTCTGGCAGAGCCTGCAACGCACCGAGGACGGCGTCACCGAATGGGCGGGCCTGGACAACTACCAGCGGTTGCTGCACGACGACAGGTTCCTGCAGTCCCTGATCAACGTCGGGCTGATCCTGGTCATCCAGGTGCCGATCATGATCGGGCTGGCGCTGGCCCTGGCGTTCGTGCTCAACCAGTCGTGGTTGCGGTTCCGTTCCACGTTGCGGATCGCGTACTTCCTGCCCGCCGTGACGACGCTGGTCGCGTACGCGGTGGTGTTCCGGGTGCTGCTGCGTACCGACGGCGGCATGGTCAACCAGTTGCTCGGCGTCGAGATCGCCTGGCTGGACGACCCCCTCTGGGCGCGGGTGGCGCTGATCGGGTCCATCACCTGGCGGTGGACCGGCTACAACATGATCATCCTGCTGGCCGGGTTGCAGGCGATCGGCAAGGAGCAGTACGAGGCGTCCGCGATCGACGGGGCCGGGCCGCTGCGCACGTTCGTCAGCGTGATCGTGCCGCAGCTCAAGCCGGTGATCCTGTTCTGCTCGATCACCTCGACGATCGGCACGCTGCAACTGTTCGACGAGAACAAGCTGCTCACCGACGGCGGCCCCGACGACGCGACCACGTCCCCGATCCTGCTGCTCTACCAGGTCGGCTTCAAGCAGTTCGACTTCGGTTACGCCGCCGCGATGGCCTGGGTGGTGGTGCTGCTCATCGGGGTGCTCTCCTACGCCCAGTTCAAGTGGTTCGGGAAGGAGAAGGCATGAAACGCCTGCTGCTCTGGCTCTTGATGGCAGTCGGCGCCGTGATCAGCATCGCGCCGTTCTACTGGATGTTCGTCGCCTCCACGCACGACACGACGGAGTTGTTCCGCAGCCCGCCGCCGTTCCTGCCCGGCGACGACCTGCTGGCGAACCTGAAGTCGCTGGAGGAGACGATCGGCTTCTCCCGCGTGGTGCTCAACAGTCTCGGCACGGCCGTCGTCTACACGGCGCTGTCCGTGCTGGTCAGCGCCATGGGCGGGTACGGCCTGGCCAAGTACCGGTTCCGCGGGCGCGGCCTGCTGCTCGCGGTGATCCTGGCGACCATGATGATCCCGTTCCAGGTGCTGCTGGTGCCGCTGTTCCAGATGATGGCCAGCATCGGCTGGGTCGACTCCTACGAGTCGATCATCATCCCGTTCCTGGCGAACTCCTTCGGCATCTTCCTCATGCGTCAGGCCTTCCTCGACTTCCCCGACCAGCTCATCGAGAGCGGACGCCTCGACGGCGCGGGCGACCTGCGCATCTTCTACCGGATCGTGCTTCCCGTCGTACGGCCGCAGCTCGGCGCGCTGGTCATCTTCACCTTCATGAGCCAGTGGAACTCCTTCATCTGGCCCCTGCTCATGCTCACCAGCGAGGAGAAGTACGTGTTGCCGGTCGCGCTCAGCCACCTCACCGGGCTGACCCGCGTCGACTACTCCGGGCTGATGCTGGGCGCGCTGCTCGCCACGCTCCCGCTCATGCTGATCTTCTTCGTCTTCCAGAAGCAGTTCGTCTCCGGGCTGCTCGGCGGAGCGGTGAAGGGATGAGCCGCCGGCCGCGTCCCTGACCGCGGCCGGCCGGAGTGGCCCGTACCCGAGCGCCACTCCGGCCGGCGCGCCCATCAGCGCGGTGGTCCGGCCGGGCCCTGCGCGGCGATCGCCGCGAGCCGGTCGGCGAGGCTCCTGAGCGCCCCTCGCAGTTCGTCCGGCTGGTGGACGGTGAAGGGCCATTCCAGCGAGGCGAGCAGGTGTGCCACGCCGTCCAGCCGCTCCGCCCGCGTGCGCAGGAGAACGCCGTCGGGCCGCGTGGTGAGGGTCACCGCCGAGCGCGGCACCCGGCGGGCGATCGTGTCGAGCGGGCCGTGGACCGTCACCTCGACCTGCCAGCGGTAGGAGCCCTGGGCCAGGGTCGAGGTCAGATGGGCCACCGGGTCGAAGCCGTCGGGGGCGGTGAAGCGGCGGTCCCGGGGAGTGAGGGAGACGATCCGGTCGATGCGGAACGTCCGCAGGCCGTCGCGGAGATGGTCGTGGCCGACGACGTACCAGCGGCCGGTGTGGAAGACCACGCCGTAGGGGTCGAGGTCGCGTTCGGTGTGCTCCTCGCGCCAGGACCGGTGGCCGATGCCGACGGTCGTACGGGAGCGGGAGGCCTGGGCCAGCGACAGCAGGACCCTGGTCTCGGGCGCCTCCCCGCTCACGGCGTTGGCGGTGAACGACAGCGTCTCTCTCATGGCGGCGAGCGGTTCGCGCAGGGCGTGCGGAAGCACCCGCTCGATCTTGACCAGGGCGCCGGCGCTGGCGGGGGCGGCCGTGCCCATGCCCAGACGTTCCGCCGCGAGCAGGCCGAGGACGACGGCCAGTGCCTCGTCGTTGGTGAGGACCAGGGGCGGCATCCGGTAACCGCGGGCCAGCCGGTAACCGCCGTACCGGCCGCGCTCGGCCTCCACCGGGATGCCCAGCTCCCGCAGGTGGGCGGTGTATCGGCGGACCGTGCGGACGTCGGTGTCCAGCCGCTCGGCCAGCTCCGCCCCGGTGAGCCGGGCGTTGGACTGGAGCAGCTCCAGCAGGGTCAGCACACGGGTGAGGGGATGCGACATGGATCACTCGGCATTTGAGGGCGGATTCTGTCCTGTATCGACTATACGCTCCCCGGCAGTACCTCACTTCTGGGAGATCACATGGCCAACTTCGTCCTCGTCCCCGGTGCCTGCCTCGGGGCATGGGCCTGGGAAGACACCGCCCTCGCGCTGCGGGAGCAGGGCCACACCGCGTTGCCGCTGACCCTGACGGGCCTGGCCGAGCAGGCCGGCCGGGGCGGCCCGCAGACGGACCTGAACACGCACATCGAGGACATCACCGCATTCGTCGAACGCGACGACCTGCGCGACGTCACACTGGTCGCCCACAGCTACGCCGCCGCCCCGGTCACCGGA
The DNA here is from genome assembly GCF_014648435.1 of Nonomuraea spiralis. Taxonomy (GTDB): domain Bacteria; phylum Actinomycetota; class Actinomycetes; order Streptosporangiales; family Streptosporangiaceae; genus Nonomuraea; species Nonomuraea spiralis. Next base: position 703,910 of record NZ_BMRC01000001.1, on the reverse strand, counting down.
GCGGCCGGACGCCTCGGCGACCGGCTGGCGCGCGTGGTCTACGTGGACGGCGCCCCGTTCACCGACGGCATGAGCATGATGGACCTCATACCGCCCCAGGCGGCAGAGCGGCTACGCGAGCAGGTCGCCGCCTCCGGCGACGGCTGGCGGCTGTCGTTCGAGGCGGTCCTGGGCCTGTCCAGCAGCAGCACCGACGGGCTCGACGCGGACCGACTGGACGCGCTGCGCGCGCGTGCCACCCCTCAGCCGTTCGGCACCTACACCCAGCCCCTGACCGGGCCGGCCGAGCCCGGCGCCGACGTGGACCGCGTCCTGATCGCCTGCCACGACTTCACGCGCCTGCTGGACGCCGGACTACCCATGCTCGCCTACCTGAGCCGGTCTCCGTGGCGGCGCTTCGACCTGCCCACGGGACACTGGCCGATGGTGTCGGCCCCCGTCGAGCTCGCCGACCTGCTCGGCAAGGCCGTCTCCTGATCACTCGGGGTCGCCTATGACGTAACTCACCCTCGCCGAAATCCTCTCGCACGTCACATCTCGGCGGCCGATGCCGTCAAGAGGGCGAAGAGGAAACGAGGAGGGTCCCATGCGCTCGCCGGTACGGAAGCGTCAGTTGTCAGGGCTCGGTCATTGGTCGTTCATGTTCGGCGAGGTGGCGATCTGGTCCTTCGCCGTCCTGCTGGTGACCGGGGTGTTTCTCATGGTGTTCTTCGACCCCGACATGTCCCCGGTGCTCTACCAGGGCGTCTACACGCCGCTGAACGGCGTCCCGGTCAGCCGGGCGTTCGACTCGGCGATGCGGCTGAGCCTGGAGGTGCGCGGCGGCCTCTTCGTCCGCCAGGTGCACCACTGGTCGGCGCTGGTGTTCGTGGCGGCCGTCGCGCTCCAGTTGTTGCGGATGTTCGTCACCGCCGCGTTCCGCCGGCCGCGCGTGCCGCAATGGCTGATCTGGGTGACGCTGCTGCCGCTGGGGATGGCCGCGGGGGAGACCGGCAACGTCCTGCCCGACGACATGCTCTCGGGCGGGAGCCTGTGGCTGATCCAGTCGGCCCTGCTGTCCATCCCCGTCGTGGGTTCGTACGCGAGCCAGCTGCTCTTCGGCGCGCAGTTCCCCGGCGACACCATCATCCCCACGATGTACTGGGCGCACGTGCTGGTGGTCCCGGCCGCCATCGCCGTGCTGCTGGCCGCCCGCGAACGGCTGGTGCGGCGGCACGGGCACTCGCGGTTCGGCGCGTCGGCGCCGGGCCGCCCCGGCGCCCGCCCGCTGATGGCGGGCGCGACGATCGGGGTGCTCGTCATCCTCGGGCTGGCCTTCCAGATCGCCCCGATCTGGCTGTACGGCCCCGCCGGCCCCGGTCAGATCTCGGCCGGGTCGGTGCCCGACTGGTACATGGGCTTCCTCGACGGCGCCCTGCGGATCATGCCGGGATGGGAGCTGACGATCGGGGGGTACACGCTCAGCCTCGCGGTCCTGGTCCCCGCGCTGGTGATGCCCGGTGTGTTCTTCACCGTCCTGGCCGGCTACCCGCTGGGCGAGCGGCTCGTCCTGCGGCGCCTGACCCGGCGGGACGCGCTCGGCCGGCCCAAGAGCCGGAGCCGCCTGGCCGCCGAGCTCACCGGTCCCGCCGTACTGGACCGGCCGCGCGAGGCGCCCGTACGGACCGCCGTCGCGGCGGCCGGCGTCGGTTTCTACGGGCTGCTGTGGGCCGCGGCGGCCAACGACCAGCTCGCCCACCAGTTCCACCTCTCGGTGGAGGCCGTGACGATCTTCTTCAGGTACGCCGTGCTCCTCGGCCCGGTCATCGCGTTCTGGCTGACGTACCGGCTCTGCCTGGGCCTCCGGCTCCAGGACCGGCACGTCCTGGAGCACGGTCAGGAGAGCGGCGTGATCGTCCGCGGCGCGGAGGGCGGGTTCCACGAACGTCCGATGCCCGTCGAGCACGAGCGGCAGCCGGCCGCCCTCAGCCCGCGACGGCCTTGACGAAGAGGTCGCCGGTCGCGGTCTTGACCAGGTCGGCCTTCCCGGTGGCGGGATCGACGACGGCCACGTCGGCCGCTCCCTCCAGCGGGATCACGATCCGGCCCCCGCTGAACGCGATCCCCCTCTGGACGGTGTGGGCCAGATAGTCGCCCGCGAGCCTGCGGTCGGCGGCCGGGTCCTTCGGGGACAGCAGCAACAGGGCCGGGTCGTTGGGATCGCTGCCCAGGGCGGCCACCCGGCCGTCGGCGGAGGCGGCCAGGTCGGCGTCCCACGGCGATCTGAGGGTCGTCACCGTGCGGATGGGGTCGAGGGTGAGGTCGTAGAACCGCAACCGGCCGCACTGCGGCGTGAACACGGCCAGACCGGTACGCGGGACGTACACGAGGCTGTCCCCGAAGCCGGTGCACGGCCTGCCGCCCTCGTCCTCGGGCGGCGGGAGGCGCACTCCGGCCAGCCGCGCGGCCGTGACGTCGCGCAGGACGGTGACCGCGCCGAGGGGCGCGTCGTCGCGGGAGCCGACGTCCTGGCGGCCGGGCCCGTCGTCGTGATCCTCGGGGGCGACGACCGCGAGGCCCACGCCGCCGCCGGCGAGCGGGCCGAGGGCGAGGCGGTCGCCGAAACGGTCGGCGACCTCCGAGTTGCCCGGCACGCCGGGGGTGTCCTGGGTGATGCGCCGGACGAACGAGCCCTTCCTGAACAGGTAGACCGCGCCGCCCGGCCGCTCACCGGGCGCGCCGATCGCGACGAGGTCGCCGTAGGCGGCGACGGACTCGCCGAACGCCGCGTCCTCCTGCGGCCTGGGCGAGACGAGCCTGCGCGGCGGCGCGGCGGCCCCGCCGTGCAGCACGTAGACCGCGCCCGCCCCCTTCCTGCCGGCCACGGTGAGGGTACGGGTGCCGACGACGAGATCGGCGCAGCGGTCGTCGTTGACCCGGGCCATGGTCACCGACCAGCCGAAACCCTTCATCCTGTTCCCCGGCGGCGTGGGGACGCGGATGACCTTGCCCGCCACCAGGACGTCCACCTGACCGGTGGTGCCCAGGTAGCCGAGGGCGATGTCGTCGCGGCCGTCGCCGTCGAAGTCACGGGCGCCCGCCCGCGAGCAGTCGCTCCGCACCGGGCGTACGAGCGGGGGACGGGACACGGCCGCGACGGGGGCGGCGGCGGCCGTCACACCCGCGGGCGGCGCGGCGCCCGGCGCGGAACAGGCGGCCAGCCCCGACACCAGCACCACCGCGAGCGAACGGCCGAAGGACGGCAACCGGCGACACCCCCTTGTCGATCACGCCATCCTTCCCGCAACCCCGAGCCCCCGGCAACCGCCCAGCACCGCGACACCCGCTCACGGACACCGGGATCCGGGCGTACGGGCCGCGCTACGGCAGCAGGGCGCGCACGCTCTCCTCGATGGAGGCGGCCGCCGCGGCGAAGGCCGAGAAGCGTTCGACCCCAGAACCGAGGACGCCCAGGAAACGCAGCACCCGGCCGGGCTCCGGCTCGCCGCCGTCCAGCTCGCGGCCGACCTCCTCGGCGGCCTCGATCGCCTTCCGCAGCTCGGGGTGGCGCTCGACGTCCGCGCGCAGGTCGGCGAGGAGGGCGTCGAGCCGGGTGCGCACGTCGCCGAAACGGCGGTGGTCCTCGATCTTGTGGGAGTGCGCCTGGGCATGCGGGCCCGCCGCCATGGCGTCGGCCCGGACATGGGCGTGACCGCTGATGTGGATGCCGTGGTTGTCGCTCATCCCGCGCTCCGCTGCGCCGCCGAGGCGGCCTGGCCGAGCCCCTGCCTGATGCGGCTCTCCGCCCGCGCGACCGCGCCCGTGCCGGCCGCCATGCTGTTGGTGGTGACCTGGGCCTGACCGGTGACGAAGATGCCGTTGTTGAGGATGGTCGTCTGGCGGTCGCGCAGGTCGCTCACGTCGACGTTGTGCTCCTCCAGGAAGTCGGCGACGGCGTCCATGATGCGCTGCTCGGCGGCCTTGACGTACATCTCCTTGTCGAGCTGCTGGAAGTAGCGGTGGTAGAGGTTGTCGGTGGCGCGTTCGCGGGGGTTGTGGGCGGCGCCGTAGTTGAAGGTGTGGCCGCGGATGGCCTTGATGCCGGCCCGGTGCTGCCGCCTGCGCCTGCCCGGCTCCGACACGGCGGCGACGGTGTTGGGGACGGCCAGCAGCAGCCCGCCGAACGTGCGTCCCAGCGCGGCCACGGCCAGCCGGGCCATCCGCTGCGCCGGCGGGTGGTTGACCAGCCGGTCGACCTCGCGGTACGCCTCGCGCAGCGGCGGCAGCAGCGAATAGCCAGCCTCGGTGAACATCATCCCCTTCTCGGCCAGCAACACGAACCGCAGGAAGATCGAGATGACCACCTCGCCCTCCCAGCCGGTGACGCTCACGGTGAGGTAGGGGCGGGCGCGGGTGCGGGGGTTGTCGCGCAGCTCGTGGATGAACCGTTCGCTCACGATCGGCACGGGCGGCAGGAGGGCATCGGGGAGCACGGCCGCCTGGAGCTCGGGGTCGGTCTCGTAACGCAGGTCGAGGCCGTTGACGAACAACTTGTTCTCGACGGTGAGACCGGGCAGGCCGAGGGCGCCGATCTCGGCCGCCACCCGGTCGTAGAGCTCGCCGACCGCGAAGGGCACGACCGTCTCGCCCGACCTGGCCTTGGCCACGTTCATGGTGAAGGACCAGTTGTTGATCCTGCTGCCGTGGCCGACGAACGGGGAGTAGTCGGCGAACACCGTGACGTTCCCGGCGCCGCGGTCGGCGATGTCGACCAGGTGGTCGCGCATCGAGGGCGAGCTGGGGAGCGGCGCGTCGGCCGGGTCGAAGGAGTCGCGGGTCAGCTTGGTCAGGATGACCGACTCGTAGGCGTCGTAGAGCTCGACGAAGACGACGAGCCAGGCCAGGAACAGGGGCAGCAGGACGAGCGAGCTGGACAACGTCAGCAGGGTGACCACGGCGAGCACGGCCAGCACGGCGTCGCGTACGTGCTGGCGTCTCTGGGCCATCAGCGCGTATTTCAGCATCGTGGCCAGGTCGACGCCGGGGGACTGGGCGACGGCCCGGAACCGGTCATGAAGAATGGAGCGAATGGTGGAATTACGCACTTTCGCATCCATCAGCATGGCTATGCAGAGATATCGGGTCACTTCTGTCGCGGCCGGGCGATCACCCTGGAAATGGCGGCCACAATTCGCGCAGACCTGGGAGTCGGGGAGGTTGGGGCTGTCGCAGTGACCGCAGTTCATCGGCTCGTCCTCTGGTCGGGGCATTCGTGGAGCCTGACGTTACCCCGACTTTAACGAGCGCGGGTTCCGCGTCGCCACGCGAATAGAATACGCCTTGCCGACATTATTCGTTAAATGCCGATAAATAAACCGCGGCGGTCCGGGCGCGTCACACGGTTCTCAGGGGTGCCAACCTTTCGCCACGCCCACAACGTCTGGAGGGTATCGAGATTGAGGAGAGACGTTGGATCGCGACACCGCCTTCCGGGCGTTCGTGGAGGCTCACCAACGCGCGTTGACGCGCCTGGCCTACCTGCTCACCGGAGAGGAGCACCTCGCGGAGGACCTCGTGCAGAGCGTGCTGGTCCGCATGTTCGGGCGCTGGCCGAGGTTGAGCCACGTCGGCAACCTTGACGCCTACGCGCGCAAGGTGATGGTGAACCAGTACATCTCGTGGCGGCGGCGGCGCGGTTCGGACGAGGTGCCGACCGCCGAGCCGCCCGACCGCGCGTACGTGAGCGAGGACTCCGCCGTGCTGCGGATCGTCCTGCGCCAAGCGCTCATGCGGCTGACGCCCAAGCAGCGCGCCGTGCTCGTCCTGCGCTTCTACGAGGACCGGACCGAGCGCGAGGTCGCCGACCTGCTGGGATGCTCGGTCGGCACCGTCAAGAGCCAGGCGCACCACGCGCTGGCCCGCCTGCGGACGCTGGCGCCCGAGCTGGCGCCGAGACTGCCCGCCCTGGACGACCCGGCCCACAGTGAGGGGGCACGCCGATGACCTGGCTCGGAGATCAGCTCGGCCGCATCGCGGACGACATGCCGGAGCGCGACCTGGCGACCAGGGCGATCGAGGCCCATCAGCGCCGTCGGCGCAACGTCATGACCTTGGCCGCCGCCGCGGTGGTCGTCGTCACCGTGCTCGCCGCCACCGTCGGCGTACGGGCTCTGTCCGGCGAGCCGCGCACCGCCGTACGCCCGGCGCAACCGCCCGAGCGGTCCGTCGTCAAGGCCGGCGTGGTGCCGAGCGTGGAGTCGGCGCCCGTGTACGTGGCGCTGGAGAAGGGCTATTTCGCGGAGGAGGGGCTGACGGTCCAGCCGCGGATCGTCACCGGCGCCGCCGCCGCGGCACCGGAGCTGGCGATGGGCACGTTGGATCTGGCGCAGACCGACTACGCCACCCTCTTCAAGACCGACGAGCTCGGCAAGTCCTTCAGGATCGTCTCCAGCCTGCACCAGGCCGCGCCGGGGAGCTTCGCGATCGCGGTGGACCCCGGGTCGGGGATCCGCACCGCGGCCGACCTCAGGAAGAAGAAGATCGCGGTCCCGAACCTCACGGGGCTCGGGCAACTGGCGCTGGCGGGCGTGCTGAAGCGGGCCGGGCTGACCTTCCGGGACGTCCTGCTGGTCGAGAAGCCCTACCCCGAGATGCTCCTCGCCATGGACAAGGGGCAGGTCGACGCCGCGCTGCTGGCGGAACCGTACGTCACCGTCGGCCGCGAGAGCGGGCGCGCGCGGATCGTGGAGGACCCGATGACCAGCGACTTCGCGAACGTGTACACCGCGGGCATGTCGGCCACCGACGAGTGGATCAGGGCGAACCCCCGCACGCTGGCGGCCTTCCGGCGCGCGCTGGTCAAGGCACAACGCCTGATCGCGACCGACCCCCAGCAGGCACGCGACGCGCTGACCCGCTACACGAAGATCACCAAGGCGTCGGCGGCACACGTCGCGATCGGCTCCTATCCGGCCAAACCGGACCTGGCGCAACTTCAGCGGGTCGCCGACCTGGCCCGGGCGTACGGGCTCCTGGGCCGCCCGGCGGACCCCGCGGACACCGTCGCGAAGGGCGGCTGACCTCAGATCTCCTTGAGGAAGACGATCGCGTCCGCCTGGTGGACGGTGGCGGGGTCGAGGGCCAGGTAGGTGTGGTCCACCGGCACCCGGGGCGCCGGCTTCTCGCCGAGCGCCGCGACCAGGCGGGCGGGATCGACGACGGCGCGGGCGTGGGGAAGGGCCGACAGGATCCCTTCGAGGGTGCCGGGCGCGGGCACGTCGGCGCCGCGCGCGCCGAACGTGGCGGCGGCGAAGGCGTACGCGTCGCCGAGGCGGGTGGCGAGGATGGCGCCCGCGCTCCACCACTGGATGGGCACGTTCGCGAACCACAGGTGGCTCTTGTCGCGTTGCAGGTGGCGGTTGTGGGCGAAGGCGAGCGTGGGGCCGCGCCGGGCCTCGCGGCGGACGACGGCGTCGAGGTTGCCGGCCATCATCGCGTCACGTTGGCTCATGAGCCTGCCGAGGCGGGCGGACGAGGGGTCGGCCATGCCGGCGTGGTAGCGCAGCAGCCCGGCGGCGGTCCGCGCGTACAGGTCGGCACGCCACCAGTCGTCGGGGGACGTGGCGGCCGTCAGGTGGGGGGCGTGCGCGGTCAGCAGCGCGCCGAGGTCGTCGGCGATCAGGCGCAGCTCCTTGACCTCGGGCCCGCCGCCGACGGACCGGGCGGGGTCGGTGAGCGCGGCCGGGTCGGTCCAGGGCTCTTCGGGGCCGAGCAGCCCGTCGAGGGTCTCGCGCGTCACGGGCAGGTCGAGGTGGGCGGAGAGGTAGTCGTGCAGCGCGGTCAGGACCGGGCGGGGACCGGCCGGGCCGGCCGGCTCCAAGGGCGCGTCGAAGCCGTAGAAACGCAGCCGGTCGTGCGATGGACTCCGCTCGTTGTACGCGCGCATCCAGCTCAGGAGCTCGCGGTTGGCCGCCGAGGCGCCGAACCCGTGGCTGAAGCCGCGGCTCATCGCCTCGTCGAGGGCGCCGGCCCCGCCGCCGGCGTACGCGTCGGCGGCCAGGCCCGCCAGGCAGTCGCTCTCCAGGGCGATCGAACGGTAGCCCTCGTGCTCGACGAGGTGGCGGAAGATCTCGTTGCGCACTTCGAGGAAGGCTTCGACACCGTGGGTGGGCTCGCCGAGGCCGAGCACGCGGACGCCGGGGGACAACAGCGCGGTGAGGGAGCCGCCGGTGAGCTCCCGGGCGGCGTCCCGGATCGAGGTCGTCATGCCTTCAACCGTATCGTTGAACCAGTCGTGTAAACTTTGGCCGACCTTTCGTCGGTTGCGGAGGACGTACCTTCAAAATGCGGTTGCGGCCCATCGATCTGGCGCGCGAGCACGGCCTGTCCACGCAGGCCGTGCGCAACTACGAGGACGCGGAGATCCTGCCGCCGGCCGGGCGTTCCCCGCACGGCTACCGCGTCTACTCCCCGCGCCACGCGGCGGCGCTGCGCACGTTCCTGGCGCTGCTCCCGGCCCACGGCCACGCGACGGCGGGCGCGATCATGCGGGCCGTGAACGGCGGCGCGACCGAGGAGGCGCTGCGGCTGATCGACGACGGCCACGCCCAGCTCGCCGGCGACCGGCACACGCTGGAGGCCGTGGAAGAGGCGCTGCGCGACCTGGCGCCGCCGAGCGAGCCGGCGCCGGGGGTGACGTTCATCGGGCCGCTGGCCCGGCGGCTCCGGATCAAGCCGGCGACACTGCGCAAATGGGAGCGGGCCGGGATCACCGTGCCCCGGCGCGACCCGCGTACCGGCTACCGCGTCTACACCTCCGCCGACGTGCGCGACGTGCTGCTGGCCCACCAGCTCAGGCGCGGCGGCTACGGCCTGGAGCGCATCCGCCAGGTGCTGGAGCAGGTACGCGCCGCGGGCGGCCCGGAGCCGCTGCAGGCGACGCTCCAGGAATGGCACGACCGGCTCACCGCGCGGGGCCTGGCCATGCTGGCGGGCGCCGCCGCGCTGGACGCCTACCTCCGGACGCCCGGCGGCCCGATGCCCGGGAACTTCCGCGGCCCGGCGGGCATCTAACACGCCGTGGACGCGTCGAACACCGGAGAACCGCAGCACATCGGGGAATACTGGCTGGCCGGCCGGCTCGGCTCAGGCGGCCAAGGCGTGGTGTACGACGCCTACGACCGCGAAGGCCGCCGGGTCGCGCTCAAGGTCCTCCACATGGCCGACAACCAGGCGAGCCGCGAACGGTTCGCCAAGGAGGCGACGGCGGCCGGGCGGGTGGCCTCGTTCTGCACCGCCCGGGTGCTGGCCAGCGACCTGTCGGGCAGCCGGCCGTACATCGTCAGCGAGTACGTGCCGGGGCCCAGCCTGCGCCGGGCGGTCGAGCAGGGGCGCAGGTTCGCCGGGGACGACCTCCACCGGCTGGCCACGGCGATCGCCACCGCGCTGACCGCCGTGCACGACGCGGGCGTGATCCACCGGGACCTCAAGCCGGACAACGTGCTGCTCGGCGCCGACGGCCCGCGAGTGATCGACTTCGGCATCGCGCGTACCGAGGACATGTCGCTGACCAGGACCGGCGAGGTGGCCGGCACGCCGACGTACATGGCGCCCGAGGTGTTCACCGGGCAGCGGGCGGGCGCGCCCGCCGACGTGTTCGCCTGGGGCGCGATCGTGGTGTTCGCCGCCACGGGCGAGGACCCGTTCCGCGCCGACAACCTCGGCGGGGTCATGCACCGGGTGTTGTCGATGCACCCCGACCTGAGCGCGCTGCCGCCGCGCCTGGCCTCGCTGGTCTCGGCCGCGCTGGAGAAGGACCCGGCGGCCCGTCCCACCGCCCGCGACCTGCTGCTCGCCCTGGTCAGCGGCAACGACCCCGACCTCCGCGGGCTGCTGACGGCGGGCAGCCGCGCCGCCAGGGGCGTGCACGTGCCCGACCGGGCCGACCCGGCGCTCGGCACGATCGCCGAGGACGCCTACGGCGCGCTCGCCCCCGAGGAGCGGGAGCTGGCCGCAGAGGTGTTCCTGCGCCTGGTGACGGTCACCGACGACGGGCACGAGACCGCACGCTGGGCGCTGAAGCAGGACCTGCTGGCCGGCCGCTCGGAGCGGGAGACCCGGGCCATCGAACGCATCCTCCAGGTGTTCTCCTACCTGGTGACGCAGAAGGACGACGCGGTGGCGCTGTCGCGTCCCGCGCTGCTGCGCGCCTGGCCGCGGCTGCGGGTCTGGGTGGACGACGACCGCGACGGGCTCGCCGTGTTCAGCCAGCTCAGCGACGCCGCCCGCCAGTGGGCCGACCACGGCCACAAGGACGGCGACCTGCTCCAGGGCAGCCGCCTGGACCAGGCGCTCACCTGGGCCGCCACCGGCCGCAGGCACATCACCCTGACCCCGCTCGAACGCGACTTCCTGGCTGCGGGCACCGGCCTGGCCCGGCGGCGGGTGCGCCGCCGGCGGCTGACCACGGCGGCGCTGGCCGTGCTGCTGGTGGTGGCGCTGGCGGCCGGCGGCCTGGCCGTGCTGCGCGGACAGCAGGTGGCCGAACAGAGCCGCCTGGTCGGCCTGCAACGCGACCAGGCGGTCGGCCGGCAGGTCGCGGCCGAGGCCGACCGGCTGCGTACGACCGACCCGGCCAAGGCGATGTTGCTCAGCGTGGCCGGGTGGCGGCTGGCGCCCGGCCCCGACACCCGGCGCAGCCTGACGACCTCGCTGACGATGCCGGAGAGCGCGGTCTTCCGCGACCCCGGGGCCAAGGGCGTCTCCGCCGCGGCCTCGGCGGCCGGCGGCCGGGTCCGGGCGATCGCCGGCGAGGACGGCGTACGCGTCTACGACGTGCGCGCCGACCGGCAGACCACGTTCTGGCGGTGGCCCGACGGCCTGGACGCGCTGCCGACCGCGGCGGCGCTCAGCCCGAGCGGGAAGACCCTCGTGGTCGTGAGCAGGAGCATGGCCTACGCCTGGGACACCAAGACCGGCACGAAACTGCGCGAGCACCACGTCGGCGAGGGCAGCCCCGGCGTGCACGTCGCCTTCGACGGCAACGAGAACCTGGCCGCGGTGATGCGGGAGAGCTCCCTGGAGTTCCTGTGGGACACCAGGACCGGCGCGTCCTACACCCCTGAGCTGGAGGCGGACCAGGCTCCGGCGATCGCGCCCTCCGGCGCCTACATCGCGGGCGTCGGGCCCAACCAGGGCGGGCTGAAGGTGATCCGCCTTCCCGGTCTCACCGTCGACACCCGGATGCCGAAGGCGTGCGGGTCGGTGGTGGCGTTCACGCCGGACAGCAGGAGGCTGCTGTGCGCGAACGGCGACGTCACGGTCTGGGACCTGGCCACCGCCAGGAAGGCGCCCGACGAGGAGCGGCCGTTCTGGCAGGAGTCGGCCACGGGCGACCTGCCCGGCGGGCGGCTGCGGCTCAGTGCCGACGGCCGCCGGCTGCTGGCCGTCGAGGGCCGTACGCTGCACCTGTGGGACGCCGCCGACGGCGACGAGCTGGCCGTCTACCAGGCGGAGGGCGAGCCAGAGGAGGTCTGGCTGCAACCCGACGGCCACACCGTCCGCTACCTGCTCGACAGCTCGACCATCACCGCCGATCTCGCCTCCCGCCTCACCTCCGCGAAACTTCCGCAGGGGTACGACGTCGGCGCGTTCAGCCAGGACGGCCGCCTGGCCGCCGTGACGCGGGACGCCGCGCCGATCCGCGTATGGGACACCCGCCGCCTGAGTGTCCCGATGACCGGCAGCGAGGGCGCCGTCGGGGAGCTGTTCGACCCCGCGGGCACGCGGCTGACCGCCGACGCCCAGGACTCCTCGGTCGGCCTCTGGGACGTGGCCACCGGCCGCCGGCTGTGGCGCCACCCCCTCCCGAGGACGCAGTTCGTGTTGTCGAAGGCGTTCACCCCCGACGGCGGGCGGCTGGTGCTCTCGCTCAAGGAACAGAGCGAGCGGGACGCGCGCAACGAGCTCGTCGTCCTCGCCGCCGACACCGGCCGGGTGCTGGCCCGGCACCCCCTCGCCACGGCGACCAGCACCATCGTCCCCACCCGCGACGGCAAACGGCTGGTCACCAGCGCCGGCACGATCTACGACCTGGCCACCGGCCGGGCCGCCGGCTCCGGGTTCAACCGGTCGGGCGAGGCCATCGCGGTCAGCCCCGCCGCGCCGCTGCTCGCCCTCGGCTCCGGCACGGTCGAGCTGTGGGACGTCGCCAAGGGCGCCGAGCTGCCGCCCGCGATGCGCGTGGCGAGCCGGGCCCAGGTGGAGAGCGTGCTGTTCAGCCACGACGGCTCCCTGCTCGCGCTGATCGGCAGGTCCATCGGGGAGACGTTCAACGACGTCTACACCGTCCAGGTCTGGGACGTCGGCTCACGCGAGCGGATCGGCTCCTTCCCCATCGACATCCTCGACCAGCTCGCCTTCAGCGCCGACGACCAGACCCTGTACGTCGCGGGCAACTCCTCGGCGGCGATCATCCGCGTGCCGGTCGGCGCCGAGGCCGTGGCCCGGCTGGTGTGCGAGCGCGCGGGCCGGACGATGGACGCGCGCGAGTGGGACCAGTACCTCAAGGGTGTGGCCTACCGCGACGTCTGCTCCGCCGCGCGGCCCTGACGCTCACGACGCGGCCGGTCGTCCGGGGGCGCGACCCTCAGCGGCACGCGCAGCGTCAGCATGGCGACGTCGTCGTCGTTGTCGGCCGGGCGCACCCGTTCCAGCAGCAGGTCGCCGAGCGCGTTCAGCGGCCGGTGGGTGTGGGAGGCGGCGTACCGGCTCAGGCGGGCCAGCCCGTCGTCCAGGGAATGCCCGGGGGACTCGATCAGGCCGTCGGTGTAGAGCACGAGGGTGGACCCCGGCGGCAGCTCGACGACGGCGTCGGCACGGTCGGCGCGGATGCCGGTGCCCAGCAGGAGGCCCTGCCCGCCGTCCAGGAAGCGGGTGCGCCCGTCGCGCTCCACCAGCAGCGGCGGCGGATGGCCCGCGTTGCTCCAGCACAGCAGCCAGCGGCCGTCCTCGGTGTGCTCCAGCCGGGCGAGGACGACGGTGGCCATGGTGGCCTGCGCCATGCGCACCACCGCCCGGTCCAGCCGGTCGAGTACGGCGCTGGGCAGCTCCCGCTCGGCCCCGGCGTACGCGCGCAACATGTTGCAGACCTGGGCCATCCCGGCGGCGGCCTCCAGGTCGTGGCCCACCACGTCGCCGATCACCAGGGCGGTGGCGCCGTCGGGCAGGGTGAAGGCGTCGTACCAGTCGCCGCCGACCTGGGAGGCCCGGGGCGCGGGCACGTAGCAGGCGCTCATCTCCAGGCCGGGCACGGAGGGCAGGCGCGGCAGCAGGTGGCGCTGCATGGTCTCGGCGACGTGGCGCTGCCGCTCGTACAGGCGGGCGTTGTCCAGCGCGAGGCCGGCGCGGCGGGCGATGTCCTCGACCAGCAGCAGGTCGGCCGTGGTGAACGCGCCGGGCCGCTCGGCGCGTCCCAAGGTCAGCGCCCCGAGCACCTCGCGCACACCGCGGATGGGGGCGATGCCGGCCGAGTGCATGCCGGTCTCGCGGAACAACTCCTGCTGGAACACCGCGATGCCGGAGTCGGGGGCGCCCTGGTAGGTCTCCGGCCCGGTCAGCGTCGCCGTGACCCCGCGCAGGGCCCGCGACAGCGGCATCGGCGACTCCTCGGGCACCGCCGGCATCGGCCCCTCCAGCTCCTCGTGGTGCACCAGGACGCCGTTCTCGTGGTGCACGACGGCGGCGCGCGACACGCCGCCGTGCTCGGTGAGCAGGTCCACCACCACCCAGTCGGCGAGCAGCGGCACCACCAGGCGGACGAGCTGGCGCAGCGTCTCGTCCACGTCGAGGCTGGAGGTGAGTGTCGTGGTGGTCTCGGCCAGCAGGGCGAGCCGGTCGAGCTGGGACATCGACGACGTGCCGTCGCCCGGCTCGACCGCCTGCGCGCCGGGCTCGTCGCCGTCGTGGAAGAGCACCAGTGCCCCGGACCTGCCGTCTTCGAGGTCGCAGGGGGTGACCAGCCAGGAGGTCGGCAGCAGGGAGCCGTCGCCGCGCGCCAGCCACTCCCGGTGACCCTGGGAGGTGCCGCCGGTGAGCAGCGGCCGGCGCATCGCGCACCGGCTGCGCGGCAGCGTCTCGCCGTACCGGCCGCGGTGGAGCAGGTCGTGGGCGTCCTGGCCGAGAAGTTCGGCGGCGGTCCTGCGCAGCAACTGCTCGGCGCGCGGGGTGACCTCGACGATCCGGCCGCCGTCGTCCACGACGTACGCGCCCGCGTGGGTCAGGTCGCGCAGCCGGCGGGGGCTTGCATCGTCCGCCTGGTGCGGCCCGGCGTCTTGCTTGGGCACGTCCATGGTGTTCGCTCCTTCCGTCCACCTCCTACCCGTCGGCCTGTTTGGTCACCTTTCAGCCGCTGGGGTGCTGACAGTACGGCCGACCGTTCCGGGGGCCGGTCGGCGTGAGCGGTCCGGTCACACCGCCTGATCGGCGTGGCGGCGCCAGTCGGACGCCGACAGCCGGTACAGCACGTGCCTGCGCAGCCGGTGGCCCGGCGGCAGGACGGGGTGGTCGAAGTCGCCGGCCGCGTCGTGCGTCATGCCGAGCCGGCGCATGACCGCGCTGGAACGCAGGTTCACCGTCGCGGTGAAGGAGACCACCTCGTCCAGGCCCAGCCGGTCGAAGGCGTGGCCGAGCGCGGCCCCGGCGGCCTCGGTCGCGTACCCGTGGCCCCAGGCGGCGCGGCGCAGCCGCCAGGCGATCTCCACCGCGGGCATGAACGCCGCCTCGAACACCGGCCGGTGCAGGCCGGTGAAGCCGATGAACTCGCCGGTGGCCGTGACCTCCAGCGCCCAGCGGCCCCACCCCTGCCGCGAGATCAGCTCGTCGCTCGCCGCCGCGAACGCGTCGCTCTCCTGCCGGGTGAGCGTGGCGGGGAAGTGCTCCATGACCTGCGGGTCGGCGTTGAGCTCGGCGAAGGGCGCCAGGTCGGACGGCTGCCAGGGCCTGAGCGTCAGCCGTTCGGTACGCAGGACGATTGGGGATGCGTCGGTGTTCACCGGCAGATCCTACGGCCAGTCCGGACATGACCGGTGATCACCAGTGGATCACAAGGCCTCCCCGGTAGACCAGGGCGGGTGAACGACGATCTTCATCCGCTCAGCCGCCGGGAAGGCCCGACCGAGGCGGACGAGCCGTCCGAGCCCGAGCGGCCGCTGATCCCCCTCGACGCCTCGTTGCCGGACGTGTGCGCGAGCCGACCGGCCTGCCTGGCTCGGCACGTCCGGTCGGAGGGCGGGATGAGCCGGCTGCTGCGTGGCCTGGCCGTCGAGTGGGGACTGTACGGGCTGGTGTGGGCGGCCGGGATCTGGCTGCTGGGACCGTACGCGCTCGCGATCGCGACGGCTCTGACGCTGCCGCCCGTACTGGTGTCCCTCGTCCTGCACCGGAGGTGGGGACACCGGGGACGGTGCTGGGTTCTGCGGTCGCTGGACCCGGACACGATCGTCATGGTCCTGGCGCGCCTGCTCGCCCCGTTCCGGTGGCTCGAACCGGCCTTCTGGGTGGTGGTCTGGCCCTTCCGCCGGGTCCTGCGGTTCTTCGCCTGGATCGGGCGGCTTCTGTCCGCGCTGGGCGATCTGTAGTGGTCGCGTCCACGGGCGGCCCTCACGGCGAGAGCCGCGCGCGGTCGCTGCCGCCGTCCGACAGGAACGACGCCAGCGCCCCTCCCTCCTCGGCCACGGCTGCGCGCTCGGCCCCGGACAGACGGCGCAGCGGGGTGACAAGCACGGTGTCGTCCTCGACGGTCCAGGTGGCCGAGACGCGGCCGTCGACCAGGACCACCCGGGCGCCGGCTACCGACAGGCCGCGGTGGGCGTCGTCGATGATCCGGCCGCGGTCGTGGTAGCCGAGGATGGCGTTGTCGAACGCCGGCAGGAACCGTACCGGGGCGGGCGTTCCGGGGTCGGGACGCGGCGCGTCCGGCAGGTCCAGCAGCTCCCGGCCGCGCTCGTCGCGGAAGGCGACCAGCTCCTCGCGTACCGCGGCCACGGCCGCCGGCAGCCCGGCCAGCCCGCTCCAGGCGCGCAGGTCGGCGGTGGCGGCGGGGCCGAACGCCGCCAGGTAACGCCGTACGAGAGTCTGCCCCACGGGATCGCGGCCGTCGGCGGCCGGCGGGTCGATCTCGCGCCCCAGCCAGGACGACAGCGGGACGTTGCGCACCCCCGCCTTCGTCCGCCACAACCCGCGCGGCGGCAACTGCGCCATCGGGACGAGCGCCGCGACCAGCATCTCGCCCAGCGCCCGCGGCCCCGGCGCGGGCCAGCGCCCGGCCACCTCCCGCGCGAGCTGCGACATCGAACGCGGCTCGCCGTCGGCCAGCACCGCCCGGCCCGCCGCCGCGAGCTCGTCCAGGTCCACCCCGGCCAGCTCGCGGCGGTAGACGCCGAGCACCCGCTGGCGCAACATCGCGTCGTGGCGGGCCCGCCAGGCCAGGACGTCGGCGGCGGCGACCAGGTGCACGGTACGGCGCATCAGATGGGTGCGCACCACGCCCCGGCCGACCAGCAGGTCCGACAGCGCCGCCGGATCGAAGCCGCGCAACCGCGACCACAACCCGGCGAACGGTTCCTGCGGCTCCTGCGCCTGAAGGCCGCACAGGTGCGCGACGGCGTCCAGGACCGGCATCTCCGCCCGGTCGAGCAGCAGCTGGCGGGCGAGCGTGGCGCGGTTGAGCGCCCTGACACCGAGTACGGTCATCGGCGCACGCCTCCGGACGAGCACATGTTCACCTCCGCGGTCCTTCTGCCGGGCCGTCAGGCCGCGTCGGTGGTCGTGTCGGCGTCGTTGGCGTTGTCGTCGTTGGCGTTGGCCGCGTCGTCGTCGGCGGTGGTGGCGGCGAGTTCCACGATCCAGGTCACGCCGAACCGGTCCGTCACCGTGCCGTGGAGCGGCGCCCACTGCGCGGGCCCCAGCGCCCGCACCACGCTCGCGCCCTCGCACAGGTTGTTCCAGTACGTGGTGACCTCCTCGGCCGTGCCCGCCGTGAGCGACACGAAGAACGCGTTCTCACCCCGGTCCCACGGCAGGCGGGCGGACACGTCATAGGCCATCACAACATCGACGGACATGACAGCTCCTTGCTGATCGCGTTCATGGTGGTCCGGCCGGGTTTGGCGGTTTCGTCCCGCCCCCCGGCGCCGGTGCCCATGGTGGCAAGGGAAGCGGTCAGGTTGTGGCCTCTTCTTACGGCACCATGGAGAACATGCAGAAGACCTCGGCACGCCTGCTGGCCCTGCTCTCGCTGCTCCAGATGCGCCGCGACTGGCCGGGGGCGCTGCTGGCCGAGCGGCTGGAGGTCAGCCCGCGCACCGTACGCCGGGACGTCGACCGCCTGCGCGAGCTCGGCTACCCCATCACGGCGATCAAGGGCCCCGACGGCGGCTACCGGCTCGACGCCGGCACCGAGCTGCCGCCGCTGCTGTTCGACGACGAGCAGGCCGTCGCGCTGGCCATCGCGCTCCAGCTCGCCACCACCGCCGGCGCCGGCATCGAGGAGGCCGCGGCACGCGCGCTCACCACAGTCCGCCAGGTCATGCCCGCACGCCTGCGCCACCGCATCGACACCCTCCGGATCACCGCCGTAG
The DNA here is from genome assembly GCF_014648435.1 of Nonomuraea spiralis. Classification (GTDB taxonomy): domain Bacteria; phylum Actinomycetota; class Actinomycetes; order Streptosporangiales; family Streptosporangiaceae; genus Nonomuraea; species Nonomuraea spiralis. Next base: position 686,295 of record NZ_BMRC01000001.1, on the reverse strand, counting down.
AACGGGCGGGCGTACGGCCGGAGCCGCAGGTCGGCAGCGGGGTGCTCATGGCGCTCAGCGCCGCCGTCCACGCCCGGGAGGTGCTGCGCCTCGACTACCCCTCAGAGACGGACGACGTCGGCACGCCCGCCCCGCCGCGCCGGGTGGAGCCCCACCACCTCGTCACCTGGGGCGGCCGCTGGTACCTCGTCGCCTGGGACCTCGACCGCGCCGACTGGCGCACCTTCCGCGCCGACCGCGTCACCCCGCGCACCCCCACGGGCCCCCGCTTCACCCCGCGCGACCTGCCCGGCGGCGACGTGGCCGCCTTCGTGACCGCCCGCTTCCGCGGCTCGGACGACGCGGGCGGCTGGCCCTGCCGCGGAGAGGTGCTCCTCGGCCTGCCCGCCGCGGTCGTGTCCCGGTACGCGCGCGACGCGGTCGTGGAGGAGGCGGGGCCGGGGCGGTGCCGGGTGGTCATGGGGTCGTGGTCGTGGCTGGGACTGGCGTCCGCGCTCGGCAGGTACGACGCCGACATCGAGGTCATCGGCCCTCCCGAACTCAGAACCGCCTTCGCGCACCTGGCCACCCGCTGCACCACCGCCGCCTCCTCATGACCACCCCCTCGCGGGCCCGGGGCTTTCTGGTCGTCCCGGGCCGTGCGGGGTGGGTCAGGTGTTCGGGAGGCGTGCGACGTCGGAGACCGGCCCGAGGTGGCGGAGCTTGTCGGGGTTGACCACCGAGTGGACCGCCTGGACCACGCCGTCGGCGACGTCGAGCTCGACGACGGCCGCCACCCGCCCTTCGGCGTCGTACATGACGGCGCCCGGCCCTCCGTTGACCCAGGCGGTCCGGACCGAGACGCCCAGCTTCAGAACCCGGCGCAACCCCGCGACGAGCAGCTTGCCCACGCGCGGCGCCCCGGCCGCCGGTCGCCCGATCGCCTGCGCCTTGCCGCCGCCGTCCCCGCGCAGCACCACGTCGGGCGCGAGCATGCCGAGCAGCGCGTCCATGTCACCGCCCTCGGCGGCCTCGAAGAACCTGCGGGCCAGCTCCTCGCCCTCCGCCCGCCGCGCCGAGGACGGCGCGCCGCCGCGTGCCTGCCTCCCCGTCGCGATCCGCTGCCTGGCGCGGGCGAGGATCTGCCTGCAGTTCACCTCGGACTTGCCGGTGATCCTCGCGACGTCCTGGTAGCCGTACCCGAACACCTCGCGCAGCATGAGCACCGCCCGCTCCACCGGCGAGAGCGACTCCAGCAGCACGAGGAACGCCATCGACAGCGAGTCGGCCAGCTCGGCGTGCTCGGCCGGCCCCGGCTCGCCGGCGTGCGCGACGACCGGCTCGGGCAACCAATCTCCCACGTACGTCTCCCGTCGCACCCGCGCCGAGCGCAGGTGGTCGATGCCGAGCCGCGTCACCGTGGTCGTCAGGTACGCCTTCGGGTCGGTGATCGCGGTGCCCGCGTTGCGCGCCCGGGTCATGCCGAGGAAGGCGTCCTGGACGATGTCCTCGGCGTCGCCCACGGATCCGGTCATCCCGTAGGCGATGGAGAACAGCAGCGGCCGGTACCCGGTCACGCCCTGTTCCTCCGTCGCGTTCGGGGAAGCTGTCTCATCGGCTCGCGTACCGCGGCTCATCTTCTCGGCCTTCTCGCTCGGGGCTTCTTCCGTACGACGTCCAGCAGGCTGATCGAGCAGCCCAGCCGGTCGTCCCGCCCGGCGCGACGGGCCGCCCCTCGGGCATCCACCTCCCGGACCGGGTGTGCCCGCCACGGGCCGGCCCATCGGTGGGGAGCGGGCGGGGTGGGGGTGAGGCCGTCACCATGCGACTCGGCCCAGGCGGTCGATGAAGGTTCCGGTGGGGCCGGAGGGGGTGAGGGTCGCGAGTTCGATGATCGGGTCGGTGCCCTCGGTGACCGTCAGCTGGCCGGTGTGGTGGTTCATGTCGGTGGCGGTGAACTTGTGGTTGGCGGTCTCGCCGGGCGTGACGGCGTTGAACTTGATGTGGGGGAGCGCCTGGGCGTACCGGACGGTGATCATGTTCAGGGCGGCCTTCGAGGAACTGTAGGCGAGCTCGTGCATCTTCGAGACGGGCTGGTCCGGGTCCGTCACGACGGCGAACGAGCCGCCGCCGCTGGACACCATCACCACTCGCGGATTCTCCGCCGCCTCCAGCAGGGGCAGGAACGCGTGCGTGACCCTGATCGGCCCGTAGACGTTGGTGTCGTAGACCGCGTGGATCTCGTCGGCCGTCGCCTCGGCGGGTGGGACGATGTTGCCCGGCGCCCCGGCGTTGTTGATCAGTACGTCCAGGCGGCCGGTGTGCTCGCGGACGAGCCGTACGGCTCGGGTCACCGACTCGTCGGAGGTCACGTCCAGAGGGATCATGATCACGTTGGCGCCGCCCTCGGTCAGTTCGGCCGCTGCCACGCGCCCTCGGGCCTCGCCGCGCGAGCCGAGGAAGATCGTCCAGCCGAGTTCGCCGAGCCGCCGGGCGGCTTCGAGGCCGAGGCCCTTGTTGGCTCCGGTGATCAGCGCTGTGGTGGGTTCCGTGTTCGTCATGCGCTCTAAGACGGAGGACCCCGCCCACCCGTGACAGCTTGTGACCGACCTCACACGCCGTCCACGTGACCTTCAATTTTCGGATTTGAATTTCCAGAAATTAGAAAATGTTAGAGTGTCGCCGTGACTGCGGAGGCGGGCGCGGTGACGCCTTGTAAGCATTGCGGAGCTCCCGTCGAACAACGGGCGGGGAGAGGGCGGCCCAGGTCGTACTGTCCGGAGAAGGGTTGCCAGGCCGCCGCCAAGCGCGAGCGCGAGCTGCGGCGGGCCACCCCCGGGCTGGAAGGGGCGCTGGCCAGGGCCGAGCAGCTGTACGACCGGATGGAGAGCGGCCTCGTCGCCGCCATCGAGCCGCTGGCCAAGGCCCTGGCCGACGAGCTGAGCCCGGCCGGGGTCGAGGCCAAGATCAGCTCCATCCAGGCCGAGGCGCACACCCGCGTGGCGATCGCCAGGACCGAGCGCGAGCAGGCCTTCGAGCAGGTACGCCTGGCCCGCGAGGCCACCGAGCACGCCCGGCGGCAGACCGCCGAGATGCGTACGCGGCTGGAGGAGGCCGAGCACGAACGGGAGACCGCGCTGCAGGACGCCGAACGCGCCCGCGAGCAGGCGCTGGCCGCGTTGCGCGAGGCCGCGAGCACCGAACGGCAGGCGTTGCAGACCGCGGAGAAGGCGGTCCGGCGGGCCGAGCTGGCCGAACGGCGGGTGAAGGAGACCTCGCGACAGGCCGAGCTGACCGAGCAGACCAGGGATCAGGTCGTTCAGGAGCTGGCCGAACAGGTGGAGTCGGCCGAGGGGCGGGCTGAGGAGGAACGGGCGCGGGCCGTACAGGCCGGGTCGGAGGCCGGCCGGGCACGGGAGGAGAGAGACCGGGCCCGGGAGGAGACGGCGGCGGCCACGCGGGCGCGTGAACTGGCCGAACGTGCGGTGATCGCCGCCGATGCCCGGGAGGAGGCGGCCACGCGGGAGCGGGAGCGCGCTGTGGAACGCGCCGAACGCGCCGAGCGGGCCGCCGCCGAGGCGGAGCGGGATCGGGCGGTCACGCAGCGGGAGGCCGCACAGGCGGCGGGCGAGGCGGGCGACCTGGCCGCGAAGCTGGCGGCGTCGGAGCGGGAGGCCGCCGCGGCGCTGGCCAAGGAGCACAAGCAGTACACGCGGGAGAAGGCGCGGGCCGCCGCGGCGGTCAAGGAACGCGATCAGCTGCTGGGGGAGTTGCGGCTGGAGCGGATGCGGCTGGCCGACGTACGGGCCGAGCTGGAAGCAGCCCGTACGGAGGCCGCCCGGCTGCGGGAACGAGCCGTCGCGGCCGAACTGCGGTCGGCCCAAGGAGGCTGACACCTGCCGGGCAGGTAAGCGCCGGGCATGTGTCGATCCGGCGGCCTGCCTCGGTGGGTACGGCCTGCCTCGGCGTGATCCGGCTGGGCGGCGAGACGCGTTTTCGGCGGCGGATGGCCTCAGCGCGCGCCCCCCGGCACGTGGCGGTCAGGGGTGGGCGGAACGTTCTTGGGTGGGGTCGAGGGCTCGCAGGATGCGCGTGGCGATCGCGCCGAGCTGTTGTTGCTGGGTCTTGGTCAGCGGGTCGATGACCAGGCGGCGGACCTCGGCGACGTGCATGGGCGCGGCCTCGGTGACGACGGCCATGCCCTCCTCGGTGAGGGCGGCCAGGGTCGTACGGCCGCTGGCGGGATCGGGGGAACGGGTCACCCAGCCGCGTTTCTCCAGCCGGGCGACCACGTTCGACAGCCGGGACAGCGACGCGCCCGCGTACTCGGCGAGCAGGCTCATCCGCATCGTCCGGTCCGGCGCCATCGACAACGCCGACAGCACCATGTACTCGAACTGGCTGATCCCGGTGTCCCGTTGCATCTGGGTGTCCAGTGCGGCGGGCAGCCGGTTGAGCAGCAGCGCCAGCGCGTACCAGCTCTGCCGCTCCTCGTCGTCGAGCCAGTTCGGCTCCCCGGGGTCTCCCACACCCCCACCATACTTCAAGCTTGAACCTATTCGAGCACTGCCGTCAGCGCGGCCGGTCTGCTCGTTCCCGTATGGGATGCTTCAGGCCATGAAAATAAGGAACGGGCGAATTGACGACATTGTCCCCATTGTTGCCCTGCACGTGAGCAGTTGGCGTACGGCGTACGCGGGGATCATGCCCGACACCTTCCTGAACGGCCCGCTGGACGACGACCGGCTGGCGTTGTGGCGGGAACGGCTGGCCTCGCCCGTGCCGGGATCGGGGTTGTTCGTCGCCCATGACGGTGACGGGGAACTGGCCGGCTTCGTCTACCTGCTTCCGGCCGACGGCGGGCGGATCCTGCTCGACAACCTCCACGTACGGCCGGGCAGCACCGGCTCAGGCGTCGGAACGCACCTGCTGCGGCGAGGGCTGGCGTGGGTGGCCGACGAGCATCCCGGCCGGGAGGTCTATCTGGAGGTGCTCAGCGCGAACACCCGCGCCATCGCCTTCTACGAACGACACGGCGCACACCGCACCGACGAACGCATGTGCCGCTTCGAGCAGGGATTCGAACTGCCCGAGTTCGAGTACGCCTGGCCGGTGAACTGATCGGCCGGACGTGCTCGCGACGGAGGCGCGGCACCTGCGCCGGTGCCCGTCACACGGGCGCGACCAGCTCCCTGGCGCGCCCGCCGTACGCCGTCGTGGCCGCGATCACTTCACCGGCGCGCCCGCCGTACGCCGCCCTGGCCGCGATCACGTCACCGGCGTGCCAGTCCCCTCCGATCGCAAGGCGGTCAGCGGAGGGGGCGGAAGAAGGTTCTGATGTCCTCGATCAGCAGGTCAGGGGCCTCCATCGCGGCGAAGTGGCCGCCGCGGTCGAACTCCGACCAGTGCACGACGTTGTGCTCGCGCTCGGCGATCCGCCGGACCCCCGCGTCGCCGGGGAAGACGGCGACGCCGTGCGGCACCCCTGAGTACTCGGCCGCGGCGCCCCACCCCTTCTGCCCCTCCTTGTAGAGGCGGGCGGCCGAGGCGGCGGTCTCGGTGAACCAGTAGACGCTCACGTCGGTGAGCAGCTGGTCGAGGTCCACGGCGTCCTCGGGCAGCTCGCGGGCCGGGTCGGTCCATTCCTTGAACTTCTCCACGATCCACGCCAGCTGCGCCGCCGGCGAGTCGTGCAGCCCGAACGCGAGGGTCTGCGGCCGGGTCGCCTGGATGATCGCGTAACCGGCCCGGTCCTGGTCCTGGTACTGGCCGAGGCGGGCCAGCTCGGCGGGGGCGAGCCCCTCGAACTCGGCCGGGTCGCCGCTGGGGAAGCCGAGCGCGCCGTTGACGTGCACGCCGGCGACATTTCCCGGCGCGGCGCGGCCGAGCATCGGCGAGATCACCGAGCCGCTGTCGCCGCCCTGCGCGCCGTACCGCCGGTAGCCGAGCCGGTCCATCAGCACGGCCCACGCGCGTGCCACCCGCTCCAGGTCCCAGCCGGTCTCGGTGGTCGGGCCGGAGAAGCCGAACCCGGGGATCGAGGGGGCGACGACGTGGAAGGCGTCGGAGGGGTCGCCGCCGTGCGCCGCCGGGTCGGTGAGCGGGCCGATGACGTGCATGAACTCGGCGACCGAGCCGGGCCAGCCGTGCGTGACGATCAGCGGCAGCGCGCCGGGCTCGGGGGAACGGACGTGCAGGAAGTGCACGTTCTGTCCGTCGATGTGGGTGGTGAACTGCGGGAACGCGTTCAGCCGCGCCTCGGCGGCCCGCCAGTCGAACGTGGTGCGCCAGTACTCGGCCAGCCGGCGCGCGTAGCCGACGGGGACGCCGTACGACCAGCCCACGCCGGGCAGCTCGTCCGGCCAGCGGGTCGCCGCCAGCCGACGGCGAAGGTCGTCCAGCCGCGCTTGCGGGACATCGATGCGGAACGGGTGAATGCGCAGGTCGTCGTTCATGCCACCCACGTTAGGCAGCGGTTAGGACAGTTCCGGTCCTAGGATGGACGGCATGCTGGAGACCTCGGCGCGGTTGTTGCGCCTGTTGTCGCTGCTGCAGACACCGAAGGACTGGTCGGGCGCGGAACTGGCCGAACGGCTCGGCGTCTCCGGCCGTACGGTCCGGCGCGACGTCGACCGACTGCGCGAGCTCGGCTACGTCGTGCACGCCGTCGCGGGCACGCCCGGCTACCGGCTCGGCGCCGGCGCGGGGCTCCCGCCGCTGCTGCTCGACGACGAGGAGGCGGTCGCGGTCGCCATCGGGCTCGGCACGGCGGCCGTGTCCGGCGTGACCGGCATCCAGGAGACCTCGGTACGAGCCCTGGCCAAGCTGGAGCAGGTCCTCCCGTCGCGGCTGCGGAACCGCGTCGGCGACCTGCGTACGGTGACGGTCCCGCTGACCGGGCCGGCCGCGGCCGTGGACCCGGCGGTGCTCACGGCGATCGCCGCGGCCGTCCACCACCGGGAGAGCCTGCGGTTCGACTACCGTTCCCACGACGGCACCGCCGACCGGCGCGCCGCCGAGCCGTACCGGCTGGTCAACTCGGGCCGGCGCTGGTATTTGGTGGCCTGGGACACCGGCCGGGAGGACTGGCGTACGTTCCGCGTCGACCGGCTGCGCCTGCACACCCCGAACGGGCCGCGCTTCACCCCCCGCGAACCGCCCGGCGACGACCTGGTCCGCTACGTCTCCGAGCGGATCTCCGTCGACCCCTACCGCTACCGCGGACGGTTCACGGTGCACGCCCCGGCCGACGTCGTCGCGGCCCGGATGCCGCCGACGATGGCGGTGGTCGAGCCGGCGGACGACGGCGCCTGCGTCCTCAGCGCCGGCTCGAACTCCCTCGACGAGCTGGCCATGTGGGTCGCGCAACTCGGCGTGCCGTTCGAGGTGCACGACCCGCCCGAACTCGTCCGGCACGTACGGGAGCTCGCCGACCGCCTGCTCGGCTCAGTGCGGTGAGAGGGCCGCCGGTCAGGGGGCGGCTACGGCGGTCTGGGTCTGGCGGCCCAGCCCGTCGATGCCGAGCTCCATCCGGTCGCCCGGCTTCAGGTAGACCGGCGGGTCGAAGCCCATGCCGACGCCCGCGGGCGTGCCCGTGTTGATCAGGTCGCCGGGTTCGAGGACCATGAACCGGCTCAGGTAGCGCACGATGAAGACGGGGTCGAACAACATGTGGGCCGTCGAGCCGGTCTGGCGGCGCTCGCCGTTGACGTCGAGCCACATGCCGAGGCTGGTGACGTCGCCCGCTTCGTCCGGCGTGACCAGCCAGGGTCCGCACGGGTTGAACGTCGGGGCCGACTTGCCCTTGACCCACTGACCGCCGTGGCGGAATTGGAAGTCGCGCTCGCTGACGTCGTTGACCAGCACGTATCCCGCGATCGCGGCGCGCGCCTCCTCGTCGCTGTCCAGGTTGTGGGCCCGGGTGCCGATCACGACGCCGAGCTCCACCTCCCAGTCGGTGGCCGAGGACCCGCGCGGGATGTGCACGTCGTCGTCCGGCCCGACCAGCGTGTTCGGCGCCTTGGTGAACACGATCGGCTCGGCCGGCGGCTCCTGGCCCGACTCGGCGGCGTGGTCGGCGTAGTTCAGGCCGACGCACAGGATCTGGTGGGGGCGGGCGATCGGCGCGCCGACGCGCTCACCGGCGAAACGGCGGGCCGCGCCCGCGGCCACGCGCTCGGCGACGGTCGCCGCGAGCGTGTCCAGGCCGGCGGCGAAGAAGGCGCCGTCGAAGTCGGTGACCACGTCGGACACGTCGACGTAGGTCTCGTCGTCGATCGCGACGACCGGACGTTCGGCGCCGGGGGCGCCGATACGCATGAGTCTCATGAACAGGTCCAGCTTCTGGTGTGGAGGTCGATCGGGGGAGCGGTGCCGCCGGAGGGGCGTCAGGCCGGGAGGGTGACGGTCTTCCCGGACTGGATGGACTCGTAGGCGGCCTCGACGACGCGCATGGCGTACACGGTGTCGCCGGAGTCGATCAGCGGGGGCCGTCCCTCCACCAGCGACCGCACGTAGTCGGTGACCTCGGTGATCACGGACTCGTAGTGCCAGCCGCCGGGGTGCCAGGCGTCGGGGCCGAAGGGGACCTCGGTGATCGCCTCGCCCAGGAAGTCGTGCTGGCCGCGGAAGACCTTGACCACCGGGTCGGACATCTGGTCGACGAGGATGCCGCCTTCGGTGCCGAACAGCTCCAGGCGCTCGCTGTGGGGCACCTCCGACACCGAGGTGAAGCCGCACGAGAAGTGGGCGCCGCTGCGCATGCGGCCGTACACCTCGGCGGTGTCCTCGATCTCGTTGTCGAGCGGGAACACCTTCTTGGAGACGCCGGTCAGCTCGTCGAACTCGCCGAGCAGCCACTTGAGCAGGTAGAACGAGTGGGCGCCGGTGTCCATGACCAGGCCGCCGCCGAGCTTGAACTGGGTCCTCCAGTAGCCGGGCATCGACAGGTGGGCCTTCTCGTTGGAACGCAGGTACGTCCTGGCGTGGATGACCTCGCCGATGGCGCCCTCGCGCAGGAGCCGGTGCACGGCCTGGTAGGCGGCGATGTAACGGCTGTTCTCCGCGACCATGAAGTGCACGCCGGCCTCGGCCGCCCGCCGCTGGATGGCCACCGACTGCTCGTACGTGGGCGCGACGGGCTTTTCGAGGATCAGGTGCTTGCCGGCGTCCAGCACCGCCATCGCGGCGTCGTAGTGCAGGTGGTGCGGCAGGATCAGGTCCACCACGTCGACCCGCGGGTCGTCGATCAGGTCCTGGAGGTCGGTGTACGTCTTGGCGCCGAACTCGGCCGTGAAGGCCGCCGTCGCCTCGGGGTTGACGTCGCAGCCGGCCACGAGGTCGACCACGTCGGACATCCGCTTGTAGGCCGCCGCGTGGGTCTTCGAGATCAGTCCGAGACCCGCGATGCCGACGCCCGGCTTCGACACTGTCATGTGATTCTCCAGTAAAGGATGTGACGAATGGATGGTTGGTGGCGACCGGTGCAGCGGGCCTCAGCCCTTGAGCGAGCCGGCGAGGACGTCGGCGCCGTACCGGCGCTGGAGGAGGTAGTACACGATCATGACCGGCAGCGCGACCATGATCGCCGCCGCGCAGGTGATCTGGTAGTTGCTGCCGTACTGCAGGCCGACGAAGAAGTTGAGCGCGGCGGGAACCATCCGCAGCTCCGGCTGCGAGATCATCACGACCGCGAGCAGCAGGTTGTTCCAGGTCCAGATGAACAGGATGGTGGCCAGGGCGAAGATCGGCGAGCTGGCCGTGGGCACGATCACCCGCCAGAGCGTCTGCCACCGGTTCGACCCGTCCGTCCGCGCCGCCTCCAGCAGTTCGCGGGGGAAGGACTTGAAGAACGACGTCATCCAGTACGTGCCGAAGGCCATCGAGCCGCCGATGCACGGCAACATCATCGACCAGTAGGTGTCGATGAGGTCGAAGGACCTGAACTGGTAGTACAGCGGGATGACGGTCGCCTCGTAGGGCACGATCAGCCCGAGGACGAACAGCGGGAACAGCAGCGACGAGCCGCGGAACTTCATCGTGCCGAACGCGTAGCCGGTCAGGATCGAGAAGAAGACCGACACGCTCACGACGACGCCGGACAGCAGGATGCTGTTGAGCAGCGAGCGCCCGATGCCCGCGTCCGGGTTGTTCCACGCGCTGATGAAGCTGTCCAGCGACCACTGGCTCGGCCAGGCCAGCCCGCTGACGGAGGCGTCCGGCGGGTTGAAGGCGACGAGCGTCGTGGAGATGAAGGGGTAGATCGCGAAGGCCGCGAACAGGAGCAGGACCACGTACGACATGGTGTTGCTGCGGCGTGAGATCATCGTGTTATTCCGATCTGACGAGCCGGTTGACCAGGCCGACGCCGATGAAGATGACCAGGGTGAGGAGCACGGCGATGGCCGCTCCCGGACCGATCTGGCCGTTGACGAACACGTCGCGGTACATCATCAGGGACGGCGTGGTCGTGGCGTAGCCGGGGCCGCCCTGCGTCGCCATGAGGGGCAGGTCGAAGATGCGCAGCGACAGGGTGAGGGTCATCACCAGCGACACGCGCAGCTCGTGGCGGATGCCGGGCAGGGTCACGGTGAAGAACTCCCGCACCGGTCCCGCGCCGTCGATGCGCGCCGCCTCGTACAGCTCCTTCGGGATGTGCTGCGTACCGGAGAGCAGCATGACCACGACGAAGCCGAACGTCGCCCACAACCCGACGATCCCCAGCGCGGGCAGCGCCAGGCCGGCGTCGCCGAGGAACGGCCGGACGAAATCGGGGCCGAAGACGGCCTCGATGATCGCGTTCAGGGAGCCGTCCAGCGAGTAGAGCCAGCGCCAGGCGATCGCGACCACCGCGAGGGCGATCGTGTACGGCAGGAAGAACACGAACCGGAAGAAGCTGAGCCCCCGGATCCGGGTCCGGGCGATGATGCCCACGAGCAGCAGGGCGATCACCACCGGCAGCACACAGCTGAAGACGACGAAGACGAGCGAGACCCGCAACGACGTCCAGGTGTTCGGATCGGTCAGCACCTGGAGGTAGTTGTCCAGGCCCACCCACGTCTGGGGGGAGAGCCCGTCCCATTCGAGGAACGACAGGCGAACCGTGTCGGCGATGGGAACGAGGACGAACAGCGCGTAGAAGATGAAGCCGGGCAGGATGAGCAGGTACGGCATCCCGCGGACCTCGCCCCGCCGGAGCCCCCGGCGGGGTCGCCTGCGCGACGGCGTCGCCGGGCCGGCGTCTGTGGTGACCGTGACGGCCATGTGCGATCTACTTCCCTACGTTGCGCGACCGGTGCGGTGCGGTGACCCGCACCGCACCGCCGCGTCGCGGCGTGTCCTGAGGAGTCTTAGGCGCTCTGCCCGGCGGTGGCCGCCGGCTGGGTCCCTTCCGACCGTGCGGGAAGGCCGATGATCTCGCGAGCCTCGTCGGGGGTCGCCACTTCGCGGCCCATGAGGTGGGCGATCTTGACGATCTCGTCCACGAGCTCGGCGTTCGAACGCGACTCCGACCCGTCCGGCAGGTACGGGTTGTCCTCCCAGCCGACCCGGACGTGGCCGCCGAGGCTCATGGCCATGGCCAGCAGGCGCCACTGCATCTTCGGGTTCATCACGCTGACGTTCCAGTTGACCCTGGGCGGCAGGTGCCTGACCAGGTACAGCAGCGAGTCCTCGGTGGGGGGCGTCCAGGCGCCGCCGGGCCAGCCGAGGAACAGCGTCGTCCAGACCGGGTCGTCGAGCAGGCCCTGGTCGCGGATGAACTCCAGGTTCCAGAACGCGCCGGTGTAGAAGGACTCGACCTCGGGCTTGACGCCGTGCTCCTTGGCCGCCTTGCAGAACGCCTCCAGCTCGGGGCGGGTGTGGATCGCGTACTGCTCGTTGGCCGGGTAGGCGGGGTCGGGGCGGAAGTACTCGTCGTGCACGTTGAAGGCGTAGGACATCATGTCCGGGCGCAGCTTCATCAGCGCGACCTTCTCCTCCAGCCGGGCGCTGGCGATGCCGAACTGGATGATGGCGTCGCGCTCGGCGCGGATGCGGTCGGTGAGGTCGGCCCAGCCGTCGTAGTCGGTACGGGAGAGCTGCCGGCCGTCCTCCTGGATCGAGTCCTCCAGGTAGTGCACGCCATGGTGGTGGACGAGCGAGGCGCCGGAGTCGATGGCCCGTACGTACTCGCCGGCGACGGCGGGCACGTCGTCGATCTTCGGCATGCCCTTGAAACCGGGATACGACATCGAACTGTCGACGGTTACGGTGATGATGACCTTGTCCACAAATGGCCTTTCTCGCATGGCGGTGCCCCCCGGGCACCGTCGGGAGGGGGAACGGGTCGGGCGCCTCGCCCGCCGGTGAGGGCCGGCGAGCCGCCCGAGGAGTCAGGAACGGGTCTTCATGTAGTCGGCCCAGTTCTTCTGGACCGACTCGTTGTACTGCTTCGGCGTGATCTCGCCCGACAGCAGCCGCTGGGCCTCGGCGCCCTGGAACGTCAGCATCGTCGGGGTGGGCCAGTCCTCCCACGTGAACAGGCCGTTCTCGGACGAGAGCCGCTCGTATTCGGTGACCATCTGCTTGAGCAGCGGGTCGTCGATCTTGGCGTTGACGCCCGCCTTGGTCGCCGAGGGACGGCCGGCCGCGATCTGGGCCGCGATGGCCTCGTCGCCGGCGGTCACGTAGTCGATGAACGCCGCCGCGCAGTCGGGGTACTTGGTCTTGGCGGAGATGCTGAAGGGCAGGCTGTAGCCGCCGACGGCGGCGTGCTTGCCGCTGTCACCGGCGGGGAAGAGCATGAAGCCGGCATTGTCGCCCAGGGCCTTGCTGACGTCGCCCAGCGCCCAGGAACCGGTGACGAAGAAGGCGGACTGCCCCTTGCCGAACCGGTTGGTGGCGTCGGTGAAGCTGGACGCCAGCGCGTCGGAGTTGAAGTAGCCCTTCTCCATCCAGGTACGGAAGTCGGTCGAGCCCTTCAGGTGCCCGTCGTCGTCGTACGTGCTGCCGGGCTTGTTGTAGACCCAGTTGTTGATCGCGTCGGGGGCGACGTACCAGCCGTTGAACAGCGACAGGTTGTGCAGCGCGGGCCACTTCTCCGAGTCGCCGAGCATGACGGGGGTGACACCGCCCGCCTTGGCCTTGTCGAGCGCCTGGACGAAGGCCGCCTTGTCGTCGAGGGTCGCGGGGTCGATGCCCAGCTTGCTCAGGACGGCCTTGTTGTAGAACACGCCGACGTACTGGATGGCGGGCGGCACGGCGACGAGGTTGCCCTCGCCCAGCGCCTTGCCGTCGGCGGTGAACTTGTTGACCGTCAACGCGGACTCAGGGAACTTCTCACCCCACCCGAACGCCTTCGCGTACGGGTCGAGGTTCAGCAGCAGGCCCGCCTTCCACAACGCGCCGTTGATCGCCCAGCCGGAGTTGCCCTGCATGACGTCGGGCGGGTTGTTGCCGGACATCACCAGCTTGATCGTGCTGGCGGAGGAGGCCCAATCCTTGATCTGCAGGTCGATGGTGACGTTCTTGTTGGCGGCCTGGAAGGACTTCACCTGCTCCTTGAAGCCGTTGGCGATCGCCTCGCCCGCCTCCGACATGCCGACGGTGAGCTTGACGGTGCCGTACTTGCCGCACGACGTGCCCACGTCGGTGGGCGCGGCGGCCGGCTTCGTACTGACCGAGGAGCCCGCGCAACCCGAGGCGCCGATGGCGGCGGCCGCGGCTACAGCGGTCAGAGCTCTTGCGGAGCGATGGTGTCGGAGCATCCTGTCCTCCTTGAAATGAGCCACGAAGCCTCCGCGTCTTGCGTCGCCGGAGGGGGTTCGATGGCGGTGACTCCTCGCGTCCTGAAGTCTCATCCACAAGGTCGGCGACGACGGGCACCCGCGAGCGGCCGTGGCCGGCTCGACTTCTCGCTGTGATCAGCAGCGAAGTGTTGCGTCAGACGAACTGTGTTGCACCAAGGGACGTTAGTGGTGCCCGACGCTATGGCGGACCTTAAGGGCATGTCAACCCCAGTCTTCCGCATATTTCCTCCATGTCTCCTGTGTGCTGAACCAAGTCTATGTGTTGCATGTGGCGACAAGTGGTTGCATATTTCGCAACACTTGTGGATGCTGTGTGCACACCGAACCTGCCCCCCGGAGGAAGGCGACCAGTGGGAGCAACGCCAGCCACGGCCACCATGCAGGCCGCCGTGGCCACCTCGATCCCGAGCGAACGGCTCGCCGTCACGCGCGTGCCACGCCCGGCGCCCGAGACCGACCAGGACGTCGTCCTGCGCGTGCACGCCTGCGGCATCTGCGGCACCGACCTGCACGTCCTCGCCGGGCACTCGTACCGGCCCGAGACGCCTTTCGTGCTCGGCCACGAACCGGTCGGGGTCGTCGTGGAGGCCGGAGCCGGGGCGCGGGAGTGGCTGGGACGCCGGGCCACCATCACCCTGTTCACCGGCGAGGGCTCGTGCGCGGCCTGCCGGGCGGGCGACGAACGGCTGTGCCCCGACCTGGTGTCGATCACCGGCGTGCTCGGCGTCTGGGGCGGCTACGCCGACTACCTGCGCGTACGGGCGGGGCAGCTCGTGGAGGTGCCGCAGAGCCTGTCGTGGGAGGACGCCTCCTCGCTGGTCGACGGCGGGGCGACCGCCGCGAACAGCGTCCGGGTCGCGCTGGGCCGCGATCCGCGCCGCGTGCTCGTCCTCGGCGCGGGCCCCATCGGTCACCTGTGCGCCGAACTGCTGCGTGTGCACGGCGTCCCCGTCCAGGCGGTCGAGCCCAACCCGCTGCGCCGCCAGGCGCTCCGGGACCTCGGTCACGACGTCGTCGCCTCGGTCGAGGAGGCCGCCGCGCCCGTGGACGCCGTCATCGACTGCACGGGCGTGCCCGCCGTCATGGCGCCGGGGCTGGACGCGCTGAACCCGCACGGCACGTACCTGCTCGCCGGGTACGCGCGGGTCCCGGAGGTGGACTTCGCCGTCGTGGCCCGTAAGGAGGCCGACATCCGGGGCATCCGCTCGGGCCGCCGCGAGGATCTGGAGTCGATCATCGCGCTGGCCGCGGCCGAGAAAATACGACTTCCTCAGACCGCCCGATGGCGGCTCTCGCAGGCGAACGACGCGCTCGACGCGCTGCGCGCCCAGAGGGTCCCGGGCAAGGCGGTCATCGTCCCCGACAGCGTCTGGAAGGATGAAGTGGCATGAAGATCGCTCTGGACCCGGCGATGCTCCATGGAAAACCGGTCGAGTACGCCGCCCGCGCGACCGCCGAGGCCGGCTACCGCTATCTGGAGATGGGCAACCGCGACGACTTCATCCCGGCGAACGGCCCCATGTACGCCACGGCGGAGCAGCTGCGCGGTTTCCGTGACGCGGCCAACGGCTCCGGCGTCGACATCGTCTCGGTCGCCGTGATCCAGGCGTGGTCCAGCCCCGACGAGGACGTCCGCAAGCAGGCCGTCGCGTGGTGGCGGGACGGCATCGCCGCCGCCGTGGAGCTGGGCTGCCGGCGCGTCAACACCGAGCTGTCCGGCCATCCGGATCAGCCCGAGGCCTGCCGGGCGGCGTTCCTGCGCTCGATGGAGGACCTCCTGCCGGTGCTCGAACGCGAGGACGTCGAGCTCGTCGTCGAGCCGCACCCCTGGGACTTCATCGAGACGACCGCCGGCGCCCTCGACCTGATCAAGGAGGTCGGCAGCCCGCGCCTGCGCTACCTCCACTGCGTGCCCCACGCCTACCATCTGGAGGGCACCGTCACCGAGCAGGTGGAGCTCGCCCGCGGCAAGTTCGACCACGTCCACGTCGCCGACACCTTCCGGCCCGGACGCACCATCGTCAACCCGCCCGGGGTCGAGTGCCGGATCCACCAGCACTTCGACCTCGGCCGCGGCGAGATCGACTGGGCCGAGGTGCGCCGGGCGCTGGAGGCGGTCGAGTTCGACGGCATCCTCACCGTGCAGGTCTTCGGCTGGGAGGACGAGGCCGAGAAGTCCTTCAGAACGAACCGCGAAGCAGTCGATCAACTCTTCGGCCTGAACGGCGGACAATCCTTGTCATGACGACGAACCAGAGCCCCGGTACGAACGACCTCTCCGACGGAGAGGGCCGTACCGCCTCCCCCATCCAGCGTGCGCTGCGTGCGCTGGAGCTGCTTTCCGCGGACCCGCTCACGGCCGCCGAGCTCGCCCGCGAGCTGGACGTCAACCGCAGCACCGCCCTGCGGCTCCTCGGGGAACTGGTCGCCACGGGCTACGTGGCCCGCAACGAGGCGACGAAGCGGTACACGATCGTCCCGGCCAAGTTCTACGGGCTGATCCAGGCGCCGGAGACCGACTGGAGCCAGATCATCGACCCCGTCCTCGCCTCGATACGGGACGAGACCGGCGACGCGACGATGCTCGCGGTGCCGGCGAAGGACACGATGGTCTACCTCGCCTTCTTCCCCACCCGGCACGTCGTGGCCGTCTCCGAGCAGTTAGGGACGATCCGGCCGATGCACTGCTCGGCGCTGGGGAAGGCCTACCTGTCCGCCCTCGATCCGGAGTCCCTCGACACGCACCTGGCCCGCCTGTCCTACGCGGGCGGCACGGAGCACGCCGCCAAGGGGCCCATCGAGTTGCGGCGTCGCGTGGAGGAGTCGCGCGAGGTCCGCTACGCGATCGACAGGGACGAGACCTTCGACGGCGTCAGGTGCGTCGCGGTGCCGGTGCGGATCCGCGGATCCCTGATCGGCGCGGCCGGGATCTCCGGCCCGTCCAGCCGCCTGACCGACGCGCGTATCCCGCAGCTCGGACAGTATCTGGCCACGTGCATGTCGGACCTGTGACCCGACCCGATCCGGGTCACGGGCCGAGCCACTCCGTCAGCGTGTCGCCCGTCAGGGCCTCGAAGACGGTGTCCACCTCGTCCGGGCCGGCCCGGTGTGCCGTGCGCAGGAGGTCGACGACGGTGGCGAGGAGGTCGTTGGCGAACCCCGGCGGCTCCTCCCAGGCGGTCAGCGCCTCGACGAGGGGGACGACGGCCTCGCCGTACCGGTGCGCCCGGGTCAGCGTCCATCCCCGGATGCCGAGGCTGCGTACCCGGTCCGGCAGGTAGACGTCAGGGTTGAGGTCGGCCAGCTCGCCGTGCAGCAGGACGGCCCGTTCGGTGACGGGCAGCGCGTCCCGCGGCCGTCCCGTCTCGGTGAGCAGGGTGGCGTAGTTGTCCAGCGAGGTGGCCAGCGCGGGCAGGTGGGCGTGCCGGTCGGCCCCGATCAGCTCGTCGTAGAGGCCGATGCCCAGCTCGGCGACCGGGAGCGCCTCGTCCCGCCGTCCCGCCTCCGCCAGGCGGGCGGCGTGGGTGCTCAGCGACCTGGCCAGACCGGGCAGGACGGCCTCCCGGTCGAGCTCGGCCAGCTCGCCGTACGCCAGCGCGGCCTGCTCGGAGTACGGCAGCGCGTCCAGCAGCCGCCCCGCCTCCGTCAGCCGCGTGGCGTGGTTGGTCAGGGCCATGGCCAGGTCGGGCAGGCGGGCCACCCGGTCGAGCGCGGCCAGCTCGCCGCAGAGCCGGACGGCCTGCTCGGACATCGGCAGCGCCTCCTCCAGCCGTCCCAAGTCCGCGAGCAGCAGGGCGTGGTTGTTCAGCGACAAGGCCAGGGCGGGCAGATAGGCGTCCTGGTTGACGCCGGCCAGGTGGCGGCGGAGCCGGAGGGCCCGTTCGGAGATCGGCAGCGCCTCGGCCACCCGTCCGGTCTCCGCCAGCACGGTCGCGCGGTTGTCCAGCGACGAGGCCAGGTCGGGCAGGTGGGCCTCGCGGTCACGGGTGGCCAGCTCGTCGTAGAGCTGGACGGCCTGCTCGGAGATCAGCAGGGCCTCGTCGAGGCGCCAGGCCGCGCGCAGCCGGTTGGCGTGGTTGTTCAGCGCCATCGCCAGATCGGGCAGGTAGACGTCGCGGTCACGGGCGGCCAGCTCGTCGTAGAGCTGGACGGCCTGCTCGGAGACCGGCAGCGCCTCCTCCAGCCGGCCCGTCTCCGCGAGCCTGGCCGCATGGTTCGTCAGGGACATCGCCAGGTCGGGCAGGTAGGTATCACGGTCGTGGGCGGCCAGGTCGTCGCAGAGCCGGACGGCGTGCTCGGAGATCGGCAGGGCCTCCGCGCGGCGGCCCACCGTGGACAGCAGGTTGGCGAGGTTGTTCAGGGCTCCGGCCAGTTCGGGACGGCGATCCTCCTCGTCGTGCTCGCTGAGCCGGCGGTACAGGTCGACGGCCCGCTGACAGGATTCCAGGGCGGCGTGGTGCTGACCGGCGTGGACGAGCCGGATGGCGTGGTTGACGTGCAGGGCGGCGTGCGCGTCAGGGTCGGTGGTGGCGGCCAGGTAGTGGCCGGTCAGGCGGGTGGACAGCGCGGCCATGCCGATGTCCAGGTCGATGTGCCGGCCGGCGGGCAGATGGTCCTCGACGTGCCCCAGCAGGTCGGGATCCACGCCGGGCAGGTTGGCCAGGCGGGCGAGCGCCGCGCCGCCGGCGTGCGGCATCAGCTCCGGACGGGCGGCGAGCAGCGGGTAGAGCTGGGTGGTGGCGACGTGCGGCCAGCGGCGGGCGGTCTCGATCAGCATGGTCAGCGCCGGACGGACCCACGGCGGCGCCTGCCCCTGCTCGCCCGCCGGTCCGGCGGGCACGGCCAGCAGCCCGGCCAGGGCGTGACCGGCCCAGTCGTCGGCACCCGCCTGGAGGACGGCGGGCTCGGCGCCGGGCAGGGAGAGGGCGGCGAAGTCCTCGGCCAGACGGTCCGGGTACAACGGTTCCAGGACCGTGCCCGGCTGCGCCGGGGGATAGCAGTAGCCGTGGTCGTCGAGCAGGGTGTTGGCCTGTTCGACGGTCTCGGCCAGGGCGGCCAGCCGCAGGACGGCACGGGCGTGCGGACGGGCCAGCGGCCGGGTGAACGTGGCGGTGAACACCGCCCGCCCGAGCGCCGTCGGGTCGCTGGCCATCGGTTCCGGGGTACGGCGGTGCAGTTCGGCCCAGTGCTCGCGCTCGCGCCGCAACAGGTATGCCGACGCGCGCGCCGGCCCGGCCGGCTCCTCCTCACCGTGGCGCAGGGCGTCGACCGCGGCCAGCGCCGCGATGTGCACGGTCAGCACCTGCGCGTACGCCTCGTCGTCGGCCAGCCCGGCGGGAGGGGCGATCGTGGCCGCCTGGCCGGGCGGCAGGCGGAGGTGGGTCGCGAAGTGGTCGCGGGCGTCGGCGAACAGGCGCTGCCGCAGGTCCGGCCCGGCGACCAGCGGTGACAGCGGCTGGGCGTCGGCGTCGGTGTCGAGCACGCGGTCGATCCAGGCGGCGATGCTGTCCCACCACACCCCGGCCGGGCGGGCCAGCAGCAGCACCCGTACCCGGCCGGTGCTCAGGGCGGGCTCCTGGAGGAGTTCGTACAAGGCCGGGACCGGCCAGCGTTCGGCGTAGTCCACCACGACCAGCACCCCGGGCCCGTCGGCCGGGACCTGGGCGTCGGCTGTGGCCTGCGCTTCGGCGGTGCCGGGGGCGTTGGCGGTGGCCTGCCACACCTGCCAGCCGGCCGCGCGGGACAACTCGGCGAACCGGGCGGCCAGCCGGGTCTTGCCCTGCCCGCCCGGCCCGTGCAGCAGCCGCACTCCCAGGCCGGGGCCCTCGTCGCCGTCGCGCCAGGCGGACAACCGGCGCAGGTCGTCCTCCCGTCCGCTGAAGGGCACCGCGCGGTACCCGGCGCGCAGCAGCAGCGAGGGCTGCCGTTGTACGCGGGCGGCCTGTACCGGTCGGGGCGCGGCCGGGAAGTCCTCCAGGCGGTAGGCGGGTTTCCACTGGTGGACGTTCAGCACGCCGTCCTGGACGGCATTGACCACCCCGCCCGCGCGGGGCGCGTTGACCTGGGTCTGCGCCGCGACCGGCGGCTCGGTCACGAGGACGGCTCCCGGCCGTCTTCGGGCGGCGGGGTCGCGGGGGCGGCGGGGTTGTGGATGTTCAGGGTGCCGCCCTGGGCGGCGTTGACGATCCCGCCCGCCGACGGCAGGTTGAGCTGCGTCTGCGTGACCGGCGCCGGAGCGGCGGCCCCGGCCTCCGGTACGTGCGGCGGTCCCACGTCCACCCGCCCGGACCGCGACTGCGACACCAGCGCGGCCACCGCGACCACCAGCCCGGCCGCGCCGACGAACATGCTCACCACGCTGGCCCGCTGGTCCAGCACCGAAAGGACGTCGGGCGGCAGCCCCAGCGGGTCGGCGAGGAAGCCGACCAGCCCGGCCACCAGCAACACCGTCATCGCCACGACGACCGCGACGACCGCGCCACGCCGTCCCCGCCCGCGTCCGGAATCCGGGTCCGTGTTGGACATGTCTCCAGACTGCTCCCGCACCGGCCGATCGGGACCGGAAGCGACCAAGACGTTACCCGTCGCGGTTCATCCCAGCGCGGCGACGGCCTTGTCGGTGGAGTCGTGGAAGGAGAGCAGCCGGGTCAGCCCCATGATCTTGAAGGCGTGCGTGAGGGCGAGTTCGTCCAGGGCCGCGTGCAGGCGGGGGAGGTGTGGTGGTCGAGGTCGCCGCCCACCGCGAGGACGCGGACACGTTCCGAATGCGGCCGGCAGGTGATGGTCAGGCCCTGGTCGTGCTGCACGGAGGCTCCTCGGAGGGACGCCCGCCGAGGGGGCGGGGACGGACAGGGCGCCCGGAACACGAGCCGGGCAGGCGCGCGGGCCCGGCCCTCGGAGTGGTTTGCCCTATTCTACCTACGGTCAAGCTGATACCTGACCTGCTGATCCACGCCCACGACGGCACCATCGCGAGCCCGGCGCGACCGGCCCGCGAGCGCAGTGAACGAAGGGGTTCCAGATGGCACGCGACGACGACGGCGAGCGCACCCCCGCGGCGGCCGGCGCCGGGATCTTCACCGTGGACGACGAGGTCGGCCGTGACCTGGCCGAGGTCGACTGGCAGGCGACCCCGCTGGGCCCGCCCGAGCACTGGCCGCAGAGCCTCCAGACGGCGGTGAGCATCCTGCTGTCGTCCCGGTTCTCCATGTGGATGGCGTGGGGGCCGGAGCTGACGTTCTTCTGCAACGCCGCCTACCGCCGCGACACTCTGGGCCAGAAGTACCCCTGGGCGCTGGGCCGGCCGGCCGGCGAGGTGTGGGCGGAGATCTGGGAGGACATCGGCCCGCGGATCGACGCCGTCCTCGCCACCGGGAAGGCGACCTGGGACGAGGCGCTGCTGCTGTTCCTGGAGCGGGCCGGCTATCCGGAGGAGACCTACCACACCTTCTCCTACAGCCCGCTGCGCGACGATCACGGCTCGGTCGTCGGCATGCTCTGCGTGGTCAGCGAGGAGACCGACCGGGTCATCGGCGAGCGGCGCATGGCCACCCTGCGCGATCTCGGCTCCGACCCCAGCGTGGTCCGCACCGAGCAGGAGATGCTCGCCTTCGCCTGCCGCCAGCTCGACCGGAACCCGAATGACCTCCCCTTCACCCTGACCTACCTGTTCGACGGCGACGGCCGGGCCCGCCTGGCCGCGGCGACCGGGATCCCCGCCGGGCATCCGGCCGCCCCCGCCGTCGTCGCGCCCGGCGACCCGGACGCGGTGTGGCCCGCTGCGGCCCCCGCGCGCGGGGAGACCGTGCTCGTACCGCTCGACGCGGCCGCCTACGCCGGGCTGCCGGCCGGGGACTGGCCACAGCCGCCCACGCGGGCCCTGGTGGTGCCGCTGCTCCAGCAGGGAGGCATGCCGTACGGGTTCCTGGTGGCCGCGCTCAACCGCTACCGGCCCCTGGACGACGGCTACCGCGGGTTCGTCGAGCTGGCCGCCGGGCACGTCGCCACCGGCATCTCCGCCGCGCGCAGCTACCAGTCACAGCAGCGGCGGGCCGAGGAGCTGGCCGAGCTCGACCGGGCGAAGACGGTCTTCTTCTCCAACATCAGCCACGAGTTCCGCACGCCCCTCACCCTGATCATGGGCCCGGTGCAGGAGCTGCGGAACACGCTGGCCGAGGCCGCCCCGGAGGTGCGCCAGGACCTGGAGGTCGTCCACCGCAACGCCCTGCGCCTGGGCAGGCTCGTCAACACCCTGCTGGACTTCTCCCGCATCGAGGCCGGCCGCATGCAGGCCCGGTACGAGCCGGTGGACCTGGCCGCGATGACCGCCGACCTGGCCAGCGTCTTCCGTTCGGCGATCGACAAGGCCGGCCTGGACTTCCGGGTGGACTGCCCGCCGCTGGCCCGGCCCGTCTGCATCGACCGGGGCATGTGGGAGAAGGTCGTGCTCAACCTGCTGAGCAACGCGCTGAAGTTCACCTTCGAGGGCTCGATCACCGTCACGGTCGGCGAGCGGGACGGCCACGCCGTGGTGACCGTCGCCGACACGGGCATCGGCGTCCCCGCCGACGAGGTGCCCCGCCTGTTCGAACGGTTCCACCGCATCGAGAGCGCCCGCTCGCGCTCCGACGAGGGCAGCGGCATCGGCCTGGCGCTCGTCCAGGAGCTCGTCGGCCTGCACGGCGGCACCATCACCGCCGACAGCGCCGAGGGCAGAGGCACGGTCTTCACCCTCCGGCTGCCCTTCGGCGCCGACCATCTGCCGGCCGGCAGCCTCGTACCGGCCAGGGACGCGGAGGCGATCACGGCCTGCGCCGAGCCGTTCGTCCAGGAGGCGTTGCGCTGGCTCCCCGAGGACGACACCACCGAGGGGACGGCCGCCTCCGACGTCCCGGCCGCGGGCGGCTCCCCGGCGCCGGGCGACGGCGCGCCCGCCCGGGTACTGATCGCCGACGACAACCGGGACATGCGCGAATACCTCGTCCGGCTGCTCAGGGGGGCCGGCTATCAGGTGACCGCCGTCGGCGACGGGCTCGCGGCCCTCGACGCCGTGCACGCCGACGCGCCGGACCTCGTGGTCAGCGACGTGATGATGCCGCGCCTGGACGGCCTGGCCCTGGTCGCGGCGCTGCGGGCCGATCCGCGTACGGCGGGGGTGCCGGTGCTGCTGCTGTCGGCCCGCGCCGGGCAGGAGTCCTCGATCGAGGGCCTGGCGGCGGGCGCGGACGACTACCTGGTCAAGCCGTTCTCCGCCGCCGAACTGCTGGCGCGGGCGCGGGCGAACGTGGAGCTGGCGCGGATGCGCAACCATCACGCCCGCTGGCGCAACGCCATGATCGACTCCTTGCAGGAGGCGTTCTTCGTCACCGACGAGGACGGCGCGGTGATCGAGATCAACTCCGCGTTCACCGACATCCTCGGCTACGGTCCCGAGGGGCTGCCGTACACGCCACGGCACCCGTGGTGGCCGGACGAGGAGGGCGATCCCCACGGCCACGGCCTGGTCGCCGAGGCGTTCGGCCAGATCGTCGGGGAGGGCAGGGGCAGCGCGGTCATCCCCGTCACCCACCGCGACGGGGACCAGGTCTGGATCGCGGTCACCTTCAACGCGGTCACCGATCCCGACACCCGGCGGCGCCGCGTCGTGGGCACGTTGCGCGACGTCACCGCCGAGCACTACCTCGTGCAGCGCGAGAGCGCGCTGGCCGCGCTCAGCGTGCGCGTCTCCCAGGCCGACAATCTGGACGACGCCCTGGCCGGCGGGCTGGAGGCGCTTCAGGAGGTCTGGCACGCCCGGCAGGTGGCGGCCGTCGTCTGGGCCGGCGACGGCTCGCGCGCCCTGGTCCGCGCGCCGTCCGGTGGCTGGCAGGACCTGCCGGAGCAGGTACGCGCGGAGCTGACGGCCCTGCGCGGGCAGCCGCCCCTGCGGGCGGTCGCCTCCGGGACGGACGGCGCCGGCATCACCCTGGAACATCCCGACGGCCTGCTCGCCGTGTGGATCGACCTGGGCCAGAACCGGCCGTTCACCCGCGAGGACCAGACCCTGCTGGCGTTGCTGGCCGGCCACCTCGGCCAGGGCCTGCACCGGGTACGCCAGCTCGACCGGCAGCGCGAGGCGGCCGTGGCGCTCCAGCGTGCCATCCTGGGCCCGTCCCGGCTGCCCAGCGGCTTCGCCGTGCGCTACGAGCCGGCCACCCGCCCGCTGGAGGTCGGCGGCGACTGGTACGACATCGTGCCCCTGACCGGCGAGCGCATCGGGATCGTCGTCGGCGACTGCGTGGGACGCGGGCTGGAGGCCGCGGCCGTCATGGGACAGCTGCGCAGCGCCTGCCGGGCCCTGCTGCTCCAGGACGCCGGGCCGGCCCAGGTGTTCGCCGCGCTCGACCGGTTCGCCGCCCTCATCCCGGGCGCCAAGTGCACCACCGCCTTCTGCGGCG
The DNA here is from genome assembly GCF_014648435.1 of Nonomuraea spiralis. GTDB lineage: Bacteria > Actinomycetota > Actinomycetes > Streptosporangiales > Streptosporangiaceae > Nonomuraea > Nonomuraea spiralis. The sequence continues at coordinate 662,093 of NZ_BMRC01000001.1, read as the reverse complement.
TCCTGGACACCGCCACCGGCGACCTCGTCTACTCCAGCGCCGGCCATCCTCCCGGCATCCTGGCCCACGCCGACGGCACCACCGAGTTGCTGGAGGGCGGCCGTTCGACCCCGCTGGCCGTACGGTCGGGCCGCGGACGGACGGAGGCCAGGTGCACCATGCCGGCCCGCTCCACCCTGCTGCTCTACACCGACGGGCTGGTCGAGCGGCGGCGGCGTCCGCTGACGGCCGGCATCGACGAGGCCAGCGCCGCCGTCCAGGTCGGGCGTTCCACGCCGATCGAGGAGCTGGCCGGCGACGTCATGTCCTCCCTCACCCCCGACGGGGGTTTCAACGACGACGTGGCGCTGCTGCTCTACCGTCAGCCCGCCCCGCTGGAGGTGGCCTTCCCGGCCGAGTCGAGCCAGCTCGCCCCCGTGCGCTCGGCCCTGCGGGAGTGGCTGGCCCGCTGTCAGCTCACCCCCACGCTGGTGCAGAACGTGCTGGTGGCGGCGGGGGAGGCGTGCGCCAACGCGATCGAGCACGGGCACCGCGACACCCCCGGCCGGACGATCCGCCTGCGGGCGGTGGCGACCGGCGGCGATCTGCGCCTGACCGTCGTCGACTCCGGCCGCTGGAAGCCGCCGGAGCCCGAGGCGAACCAGCACCGCGGCCGGGGCGTCGCGCTCATGCGCGCCCTGATGAACGAGGTCACCATCCATCCCGGCGCGGCCGGGACCACCGTCGACATGCATGCGAGGATCAGCTCATGAGCACCCCTCTGACGCTGTCGGCCTCGACGCGGCCCGACGGCACCGCGGTCCTCGCCGTCACCGGTGAGATCGACATGAGCAACGCCGCCGCTCTGGAGGAGGCGCTGAGCAGCACCAGCGAGGGGACGGTGCTGGTCGACCTGAGCGGGGTGGAGTACCTCGACAGCGCCGGTCTGACCGTCCTGTTCACGTACGCCTCGCGCATCCGGCTCGTCGCCAACCCCCTGCTCGAACCGGTCCTGACGATCTCCGGTCTCGCCGACGTCGCGACCGTGGAGGACGAGTCACCCTCCTGAGATTCGAGGGCTTGTGGCCGTACAGCATCGCATCTGCGAGGGATACGGAGCTTACGCCTCGCAGGCAAGTGTGCGTCGGCCTATGCTGGGCATGGGCCGGGCAGTCGGTCCTACGGGCAAGGAGGCGGCCGGTGGAGCCCACGTCGCTGGAGACGCAGAGCCAGGTCCTGCTGACCGGTGAGGTCCACCGGCCGTCCCTGCTGAGCATGGCCGCGCTCCGGTCGATGCCGCAGCGGGAGACCACGGTGAGCTTCGAGTGCCGCACCTCCGGCCCGCGCCGCCACTACTTCGCCGGGCCGCTGCTCATCGACGTGCTCCGGACGGCCGGGCCGCGGTTCGACCCCGACGAGCGCAAGGGCCGCCTGCGCTTCCTGATCTCCGTGCTCGGCCGCGACGGCCATCGCGCGGTGTTGTCGTGGGGCGAGATCGACCCGGAGTTCGGCAACACCCCGGCGATGCTGGCCGTCGGCATGGACTGCCAGGCCCTCGACGAGCAGGGGCCGCACCTGGTGATGCCGGGCGACCGGTGCGGCGGCCGGCACGTCAGCGGCGTCACCGGCATCAGGGTCTGCGTGGACGACCGGTTATGGGGATGAGCGGCCGGGAGGTCGGTCACGCCGGGTAGGCGTGGGTCTCGGTGGCCTTGACCGAGGCCCAGATCCGCTGGCCGGGGGTCAGGTCGAGGTCGGCGACGGCGGCGGGGGTGATGTCGGCGAAGGCGGTGAGCGGGCCGTCGAGGTGCACGCGTACGTTGTCGCCGTGGCGTTCGATGCCTTCGATGCGGGCGTGCCAGAGGTTGCGCGGGCTGCCGTCGGGCCGGCTGCGGTAGAGCGCCACGGCAGCGGGCGGGAAGGCCACGAACGCGGGCCCGTCGAGCTCCTCGGACGCGTGCAGCAGCACCTCGCCGACCTTGACCCCGGTGCCGCCGGCCACACCGCGGTAGAGGTTGAGCCCGACCAGGCGGGCCACGTAGTCGGTGCGCGGATGGCGGGCCACCTCGGCCGGCGGGCCCTGCTGGACGACCGTGCCGTGCTCGATGACGATCAGCCGGTCGGCCAGCACCATCGCGTCGAGGGGGTCGTGGGTGACCAGCACGGTCGCGCCGTCGAAGTCGGCCAGGTGGCGGCGGAGCTGGGAGCGGATCTCCAGCCGGGTGTGGGCGTCGAGCGCGGCCAGCGGCTCGTCCAGCAGCAGCAGCCCTGGCCGTACGGCCAGCGCGCGGGCGAGCGCGACCCGCTGCGCCTGGCCGCCCGACAACCGGCGCGGTTTGGCTGCGGCGTACGCGGCCAGGCCGACGCGGTCCAGCAGCGCGGCGGCCATCCGGCGGGCCTCGGCCTTGGGCACACCCTGGCAGCGCGGCCCGAAGGCGACGTTGTCGAGGGCGGTCAGGTGCGGGAAGAGCAGGTAGTCCTGGAAGACCATGCCGATCGGGCGGGCCTCGGCGGGCAGCGGGTGCAACGGCGTGCCGCGCAGGGTGATCCGGCCGCCGCTCATCGGGGTGAGCCCGGCCAGGGCGCGCAGGGCGGTGGTCTTGCCGGCGCCGTTGGGGCCGAGCAGCGCCACCACCTCCCCGGCGGCCACGCTCAGGGGGACGTCGAGGGTGAACGCGGGCCGGGTGACCACCACGTGGGCGTCGAGGGTCATGGCGCGCTCACCCACCGGTCGCGCAGGCTGGCCAGGATGACCACCGAGACGGCCAGCAGCACCAGGCTGAGCACGATCGCCGCCTCCGGCTCGGTCTCCAGCGCCAGGTAGACGGCCAGCGGCATCGTACGGGTCGTGCCGGGGAAGTTGCCGGCGAACGTGATCGTCGCCCCGAACTCACCGAGCGCCCGCGCCCAGCACAACACGGCCCCGGCGACCACGCCCGGCATGACCATGGGCAACGTCACCCGCCGGAACACCGTCCAGCGCGAGGCCCCGAGCGTCGCGGCGGCCTCCTCGAAGCGCTGGTCGGCGCCGCGCAACGCGCCCTCCACGCTGATCACCAGGAACGGCATCGCCACGAACGCCTCCGCGGCGATCACACCAGCCGTCGTGAACGGCAACGTGACGCCGAAGGTGGCCTCCAGCCACTGCCCGGCCAGACCGCGCCGGCCCAGCACCAGCAGCAGCGCCACGCCGCCGACCACCGGCGGCAACACCAGCGGCACGGTGACCAGCGCGCGCACCAGCCGCCGCCCCGGGAACGACACCCGGGCCAGCAACCAGGCCAGCGGCACCCCGAGCAGCAGGCAGAAGGCCGTGGCGACAGTGGCGCACAACAACGACAACCGCAGCGCCTCCAGCACCTGCGGCTCGGCCAGCCGCTGGAGCAGCGTGGACCAGGGGGCCCGGACCAGCAGCCCGGCCAGCGGCAACACCAGGAACGCCAGCCCCGCCAGCGCGGGCACGACCAGCATCCACGGCGGCCGCCCGGAGACCTCGCGGCCCGTGGCCGCAGGTCCGGCGGGCCCGCCGCGCGGGTCCGCCGGGCCGGGCCTAGTGGAACGGCTCATGGACGGTCAGGGAGCCTCGAAACCGGCCTTGGCCAGCACGTCCTTGCCCTGCTGCGACAGCACCAGGTCGACGAACTGCTTGGCCAGGTCACCGGCCGGAGCCTTGGACAGGGTCGCGATCGGGTAGTCGTTGATCGCCTGGTCGGCCTCGGGGAAGGCGATGCCGGTCACCTTGCCGCCCGAGGCGATCACGTCCGTCCGGTAGACCAGGGCCGCGTCCACCTCGCCCAGTTGCACCTTGGTCAGCGTGGCCTTGACGTCCTGCTCCAGCGTCACCGGCTTGACCGTGAGGCCGGCCGCGGCCAGGGCCTTGACCGCGGCGGCGCCGCACGGCACCTGCTCGGCGCAGAGCGCCACCTTGACCTTGGGGTCGGTCAGGTCCTTCAGCGCGTCCACCTTGGCCGGGTTGTCGGCGGGCACCGCGATCTGCAGCTTGTTGCGGACGAACGTGACCGGCGCGCCCACCAGGGAGGCGTCGGTGACCGTCTTCATGGTGGCCGGGCTGGCCGCGGCGAACACGTCGGCCGGGGCGCCCTGGACGATCTGCTGGGCCAGGGTGGCGCTGGAGCCGAAGTTGAACTTCACCGTCGTGCCCGGATGGGCGCTCTCGAAGCTCTTGCCGAGTTCGGTGAACGTACCGGTCAGCGACGCCGCGGCGAACACCGTCACCTCCTTCGCGGCGGCCTGGGCCGGGGCGGAGGAGGCGGACGTGGCCGGCTCGGCGGAGCCGCAACCGGCCAGGCCCGCCAGCGCGAACGCCGCGGGCAGGGCGATCGCCCAGCGGGACAGACGCCTGAACACCAAGGGGGACTCCTCACACATGACTGGCCACGCGCTCGTGGCCGGGGATCTCCACGACGACGTTGGTGGACTTGATCACGGCGACCGCCACCACCCCCACCTCCAGGCCCAGCTCGTCGGCTGCCTGGCGGCTCATCAGCGACACCACCCGGAACGGCCCGGCGGCGATCTCCACCTGCGCCATCACCGCGTCGCGGATCACCTCGGTCACGATCCCGCGGAAGCGGTTGCGGGCCGAGGAGCGCCCGCCTTCGTCGTCGGTCTCGATCTGCGAACGGGCGAAGGCCGCCAGATCGGCGCCGTCGACCCGCCGGTGGCCGTGCTCGTCGCGCTCGGCCGACAGCCGGCCCGCGTCCACCCACCGGCGGACGGTGTCGGAGCTGACCCCGAGCAGCGCCGCGGCCTCGCTGATCCGAAACGTCGTCACAAACCCACACCTTACCTTCCGCATAATCCACCCTGAAGCCCGGTCTTGGTCCGCAGCAGCGGCACGATCACCGGCTCCGCCCTCGCATTCACGCGAGCGGGAACCGGGGTCGGCCGCGCCGCCGCCGCCGGACCATCCTGCACCCCTCGGTCAGCGGGGCGCGACGCTCGCCGGCGACCGGTACGCCAGGCCCGCCACGGCGAGCGCCACGACCACCAGCAGGGCGCTGACCCACAGCGAGGAACGGTAGCCGAGCCCGGCGGCGATGACGGCGCCGCCGAGCGCCGGGCCCGCGGCCGCGCCCACGTTGAGCGCGGCGGTCGCGAAGGAGCCGCCGAGCGAGGGCGCCCCGGCCGCCGCGTACAGGACGCGGGCGATCAGGGTCGAGCCGACCGCGAACGACAACGCTCCCTGGACGAAGGCGAGCACGAACACCGCGACCGGCACGGCCGCCGCGTACGCGAAGAGCGCCCAGCCGACCGGCAGGGCGAGCCCGCCCGCGAGCAGGACCGGCATCGGCCGGGTGTCGGACAGCCGCCCGGCGGCGCTCACCCCGGCGAACGACCCCAGCCCGAACAGCGCCAGAATCACCGGCACCCACCCCTCGGACAACCCGCTCACCTCGGTGACCAGCGGCGACAGGTACGTGAAGGTGCAGAAGGTGGCGGCGTTCACCAGCGCGCCCAGCGCCAGGGCGACCAGCAGCCGGGGGTCGCGCAGCGTGCGCAGTTCCCGCCGGGCACGGGGAACGGCCGTCTCCCGCCCGCCTTCCGGCACCGACCGTACGACGGCGAGGACGGCCGGCAGCGAGATCAGGGCCACCGCCCAGAACGCCGACCGCCAGCCGAACGCCTGGCCGAGCACGGCGCCCGCGGGCACCCCCGCCACGCACGCCAGCGTGATGCCGCCGAGCAGGACGGACGTGGCCCGCCCCTTGGCGTCCGGCGGGACCATGCCGGCCGCCGTCGCGATGCCGACGGCCAGGAACCCGGCGTTGGCCAGCGCGCCGAGCACGCGGGTCACGAGCAGTACGGCGAAGTCGGTGGTGACCGCGCCCGCGACGTGCACGAGCACGAACGCGACGAGGAAGACGAGCAGCGCCCGGCGGCGCGGCCAGCGCAGGCTGAGCAGCGCCATGAGCGGCGCCCCGACGATCATGCCGGCGGCGAACGCGGACGTCAGCGCGCCGGCTGCGGGGACGGACACGTTCAGGTCGGCGGCGATGTCCGGAACCAGGCCGGACAACATGAATTCCGATGTTCCCTGGGCGAACACGGCCAGCCCGAGAACATAGATGGCGAATGGCACGAGCGAGACTCCAAGACGCAACGCGAAGGAACGCGACGCGCCGGGCACGCCGGAGGGCGCGCGGCGCTACCGCGTGAGGGAAGGACCCGGGTTCGACGCCACGACGGTGGCGGAACTCACGGGCGGAACCAGTCCGAACGAGGGTGATCCGGTGACGGGAAGGCGCGCGGTCTCAGGGACGGCGCTGCCGCATGACATCACGAGAAGCCACCGACGACCGGTGGCTAGCGTCTTGACGCCTCGGGACTGGACACGCGCCTACCTTAGTCAACGATCATCGGTCGCGTCCATTCGGGCCGCGTCCGGCCTCGGCGGGGGGCGTCGGCCTTGGGTGGGGCGGGAAGATCGGCCGGTCGGGGGAAGCAGGTTGCACCGAATGTCCAAGGCGCTGGCCGCCGCGGCGGTCCTGCACCGCAACCCGCTGTCCCACCTGGACGACCGCGTCACCTTCACCCGGGCCGACGTCGGCTCCATCTCACCGATCACCCAGCACCGCGTGGCGACGGGGATGACCGTACGGGAGCTGTGCGACGCCGCCATCCGCTACAGCGACGGCACCGCGGGCAACCTGCTGATGCGCGACACCACCACCCCTCGCGCGATCGCCGCCGACTACCGGGCGCCCGTGCTCGGCGACGTACTGGACCCGGCCAAGCGCGCGCTGCTCGAAGGCCGGCTCGTACGCACGACCACCGGAACGGCGCGCATCAGGGCCGGGCTGCCGAAGGGCTGGAAGCCGGCGCACAAGACCGGCACCGGCGACCACGGCCGGGCCAACGACATCGCCGTGGTGTGGCCGCCCGGGTGATCGTCGCCGCCCTCACCTGACCAGCCCGAACCCGGTGGTGATGGCCCGCAGCCCCTCGACCACATCGGCGGCCGAGGGCGCGGCCTCCGGGTCGTTGAGCCATTGGGCCATCACCCCCAGCAGCAGCGCGAGGTTCACCGAGCCGACCGCGCGCACCTCGCCCTCGGTGATCTCCTCCTCCGGTACGCCGGTGAGCTGCGCCGCCATGCCGCGCCGCCCCTCGCGCTGACCGGCCACGAGTTGCTCGCGCAGCTCCGGCGAGTGCTCTGCCTGGACCAGGGCCTCCAGGTTGGCCAGCCACAGTGTGCGGTGCTCGTTGATGGAGGCGATCAGTTGCGCCCACATCGCCGCGAAACGGTCGGCGGGTTGTTGGCCGGCGTCGTCCAGGGCGGACAGCGCGCCGCCGACCTGGTGGCCCCACTCGTCCATGGCCTCGATCAGGGCCGCGTTGAGCAGCGCCTCGCGCGAGCCGAAGTGGTAGCCGATGGCGGCCATGCTCACGCCGGAGGCCGTGGCGATGTCGCGGACGGTGGTGCGCCCCCAGCCCTTCTCCTCCAGGCAACGCCGCGCCCCGGCCAGCAGGTCTTCCCGATTTCCCATGGCCCGCAGCCTAGCACGTACGCCCTAGACAAGCGTCTTGCGCATTTGCCCAACTCTGCGTACGGTGTGGAGCGTTCACCGACGAAAGAGGACATTCCAATGCGAATCCTGATCTCCGGCGGCAGCGTCGCCGGCCCCGCCCTGGCCTACTGGCTGCACCGTCACGGCCACCAGGTCACCGTCGTCGAGCGCGCCCCGGCCCCGCGCGGCGGCGGCGCGGCCATCGACTTCCGCGGCTCGGCCCTGGACGTGCTGGAGCGCATGGGCCTGCTGGCGGAGATGCGGCGGCACGAGACCACGATGACCTCCATGACGATGGTCGACGAGACCGGCGGCACGATCGCCGTGCTGCCCGCCAGCGCGATCTCCGGCGAGCTGGAGGTGCTCAAGTCCGACGTCACGAGCGTGCTGTACGAGGCCACCCGCGACACCGCCGAGTACCTGTTCGACGACACCGTCACCGCGCTCGACCAGGACGCGACGGAGGTGCGGGTGCGGTTCGAGAAGGCCGCGCCGCGTACGTTCGACCTGGTCGTCGGCGCCGACGGGCTGCACTCCAAGGTGCGCGCGCTCGCCTTCGGCCCCGAGTCGCGCTACGTGCGCAACCTCGGCATCTACGGCGCGCTGTTCACCACCGGCAACATCCTGGACCTACGGGACGCCGGCCTGATGCACAACCCGCCCGGCCGCAGCGCCCTCGCCTTCACCGCCGCCGGCAACAGCGAGCTGCGGGTCGGCCTGTCCTTCGCCGCCGACGACCTGGTCTACGACCGGCGCGACCGCGCCCAGCAGGAGCGCCTGGTGGCCGAGCACTACGCGGGCGTGGGCTGGGAGGTGCCCCGGCTGCTGGCGGCCATGCGGGAGGCGGAGGAGTTCTTCTTCGACTCCTCGGGCCAGGTGGTGATGGACACCTGGACGAACGGCCGGGTCACGCTGCTGGGCGACGCCGCCTACTGCGCGGCGCCGACCTCCGGCCGCGGCACCTCACAAGCCCTGATCGGCGCGTACGTGCTGGCCGGCGAGCTGGCCGAGGCCCCCGACCACGTCACGGGCCTGGCCGCCTACGAGCACCGCATGCGCGACTACGTCGAGCGCAACCAGCGGCACGGCCGGGCCGCGGCCCGCTGGTTCTTCGGCGCGCCGGACGAGCCCCTGCCCGACGAGGCCGACGACACGGTCGCGCTCAAGGACTACGCGGGCTGAGCCCGGCCGTCGGGCCTCGCGGCGTCCTCGGCGGCTCAGAGCCAGCCGGCGTCGCGGCAGATGCGGATCGCGTCGATACGGTTGCGCCCGCCGACCTTGCTGATCGCGTTCGACAGGTAGTTGCGGACGGTGGCCTGCGACAACGAGAGCTGGGTGGCGATCTGCGCGGTGCGGATGCCGGACGCGGCGGCGCGCAGCACCTCGGTCTCGCGGGTGGTGAGCGGGCTGCTGCCGGTCTCCAGCGCGGCGGCGACCAGCTCGGGGTCGATCACCCGCTCGCCGCGGGCGATGCGCCGGATGCCGTCGGTCAGCGTCTGGGCGGGGGCGTCCTTGACGATGAAGCCCCTCGCGTGCGCCTTCAGCGCGCGCAGCAGGTTGCCCGGCTGGCTGAGGCCGGTCAGCACGAGCGTGCGGCAGGCGGGCAGCCGTTGCGACAGTTGCTCGGCCGCCGACAGGCCGTCCAGGCCGGGCAGGTCGATGTCGAGCACCGCGACGTCCGGGCGTACCCGCAGGGCGGTGGGCAGCACCTCGTCGCCGCGCTCGATCTCGGCGACGACCTCCATGTCGTCCTCCAGCGACAGCAGGGCGACCAGGGCCGAGCGGATCATGTGCATGTCCTCGGCGATCAGTACGCGGATCACGTGCCTTCCTCGGGAACCTCGACCAGTACGCGGATCACGTGCCTTCCTCGGGAACCTCGACCGACAACCGGAAACGACCGTCGTGGACGGCGGCGGCCGACGAACCGGACGCCGCGCGGGCGCGTTCGGCCACCCCGGCGAGCCCCGTCCCCGGGCCCGCGACGCCGCGCACGCCGTCGTTGACGATCTCCAACCGTACCGTGCCGCGGTCGCGGGCCACGGTGATGGCGCAGGTCCTGGCCTCGCTGTGGCGCAGCAGGTTGGTGGCGCCCTCGCGGATCGCCCAGGCCAGCGCGTCGTGTGCGGGCCCGGACAACGACGGCAGGGCGGCCACGTCGAGCCGGGTGTCGACCCCGGCCGCGCCGAGCAGGGCCGCCGCGCCGTCGATCTCGGTACGCAGCGACACCGCCAGCTCGTCGCGGGTGATCGCGCGTACGTCCCTCAGGGCGTCGCGGGCCACGCCGGTCAGGCTCTCGATCTCGGCACGGGCCGCGCCGGCGTCCCTGGCCAGCAGCCGCAGGGCCAGGTCACCCTTGAGGGAGATCGCCGACAGGCTCTGGCCGAGCAGGTCGTGCAGGTCGCGCGAGACCCGGATCCGCTCCTCGCCGACCGCGGCGGCGGCCAGCTCGGCCCGGGTGGCCTCCAGCTCGTCGAGCAGCAGCACCAGCCGGGCCCCGGCGACCAGGGCCCCGCCGAACACCATGAGGCCGAGCAGGGGATAGACGCCCGAGAGGAGGGCCTGCGGGATCGTATGGGCGTGCCACACCTTGGTCACCTCCATCACCGGGACGTGCAGGATCTGGGCGCACGCCGCGACCGTGCGTACCGGGCCGCGCAGCAGCATGACGATCGAGGCCAGGGAGAAGACCGCCACGGCCTCCCACTGGGAGCCGAGCCACCACAGGGGGACGTTCGCCAGCAGTATGAGGGCCGTCAGGGTCCAGGGCCAGCCCGCCGGACGCGCGCCCCGGGAGGCGGCCAGGCTGTGGCGGAGCTGGAGCGCGAGCGCCACGAGGACCACCGGCGTCGCCAGGACCGGGTCACCGGGCGGGCCCTCCATTGTCACCAGATGAGCGGTGAATCGCGCGGCGTCAGCTCACCTCGCGCACAACCAGCCCGTGGTCAGCTCACCTTGCGTACGGCCAGCCCGTGGTCGCCGCCCGCGGCGATGAACGTGAGCCCCGCCCCCCAGGCGTTCTTGAACGGCGGCATCGGCACCGGGACACCGGTCCCCGTCTGGCCGGAGTTGTACTGACCCCAGCCGTACGCCTCGCCGCCGCCGGTCAGGGCCAGGCCGAAGGCGCAGCCCGCGGCCACGTCCTTGACGTCCGACAGGCCCGGGACGAGCTGCGGCTGCTTGACGACGGTTCCGGTGAAGGCCACCTGGGCCTCGGTGTTGTCGCCCCAGCCCCACACGTTGCCCGATCCGTCGACCAGGTAGCTGTGCCGACATCCGGCCGCCACCGCCCGCACCTGGCCGTACCGGCCGACGACGTGCACCGGGCTGTAGGCCGCGGTGACGGAGGTGGTGCCGTTGCCGAGCTGGCCCGAGTTGTTGGCCCCCCAGGCCAGCAGCGTGCCGTCGGCGCGTACGGCCAGCGAGTGGTAGAAGCCGGCGGCGATGTCGTAGACCGGCCCGCTCTCCCCGCCAAGGCCGGGCAGCACGGTAGGAGCGGCCTTGGCCACGCCGGTGCCGTCGCCGAGCTGGCCGCGCGAGTTGTCCCCCCAGACCAGCACGGTGAAGTTGTCGCGCAACGCCATGCTGTGGAACCAGCCGGCCTCGATGTGGGTGATGCCACGCAGCTCGCCGACCTGCTGCGGGGTGGCGTACGAGCCGCCGAACGAGCCGAGGCCGAGCTGCCCGGCGTAGTTGGTCCCCCAGGCCCAGACGTGGCCGTCGCCGGTACGGGCCAGGCTGAACCCCCATCCCGCGGCGACCTCGACGATGCCGCTCAGCCCCTGCACCTTGACCGGGACGTCGCTGTCGGTGTGGCCGCCGTCGCCGAGCTGGCCGTTGTTGTTCTGCCCCCAGGCCCAGACCGAGCCGTCGGCGGCGATGGCCAGCGAGTGGGTGAGGCTGCCGGCGACCTCGGTGAAGCCCTGCTCCTCGGCGCGTACCTTGACGGGGAGCTGCTGGTCGGCGTACCCGCCGTCGCCGAGCTGCCCGAAACCGCCCTTCCCCCAGGCGATGGCGTGCGTGGCGGGCGGGGCCGCCGCCTGGGCCGGTACGGGTGCCGACAGGGCGGCGACCGCCGCGACGGCCGCCAGCAGGGCGCCTAATCGTCTGCCGAGCCTCCTCGGGGTGGAGAGCTGCATCTGACCTCCTCATGGTCGGGCGCCGCCATCGGACGACGGCGCCTCAGACCATGGGCGTTCCAGACCGTTCCATCCCGTTCCATCCGGGCCCGCCCGGCGGGCGGGCCCGGGGAGCGGCTAGTTCACGCGGGTGACCCGGCCCAGGGCGGGGACCGGCAGCGGGCTCTTGGCCCGGATGTAGGACTCGAAGGCCTCGATGTCGCGCACCTTCTCGACCCGCTCGGTGCCCTCGGTCAGCACCGAGAAGCCGTCGCCGCCGCTCGCGATGAAGGAGTTGGCGGTCAGGCGGTACTTCGCGGCCGGGTCGACGACGGTCCCGTTGAGCTTGACGGTCGCCGGGTCGATCTTGTCGCAAGCGGGCTTGGCGTTGTCGTAGGTGTAGGTGAGCCCCTGCGAGACGCCGAGCACGCGGGCGACGGACTGGCCGCACCACTGCTGCTCCAGCAGCCGTTCGAGCTGGGCGCCGGTGAGCGTCATGGTGACGAGCATGTTGCTGAACGGCACCACGCGCAGCGCCTTGCCGTGCGTCACCAGGTTCGACATCTCGTTGCCCGTGGGGTTGACGATCAGGTCGCCGCCGATGCCGCCGCCGTAGGGCGGCTGGATCGCGATCTGGGCGCCGCCGTTCTCGGGGGCTGAGGTGGCGAACAGCCGGCCGTCGGCCAGGGCGTAGGCGATGGTGGACTCGCCGACGGTGTTGCGCTGTGCGGTGAGGTCGCGGCTGAGCAGGCCGACGGGCCGGTCGAGCAGCTTCTGCGCCTGCTCGTCGGTCTTGCGGCGCAGGGCCGCGATCCGGGCGTCCGGCTTGATGTCGTGGGTGACCGTGATGTTCTCGGCCTTGGACGAGGTCGGGTTGCCGGTCGCCCGGTCGACGGTCAGCACGATCTTGGTGACCTCGCGCGTGTGCGCCGAGGTCTGGGTGACCGGGATGCCGTTGATGACGCAGTTGTACGGGTTGTGCGTGTGCCCGGAGATCACCGCGTCGACCTCGGGGTCGAACTTCTGCACGATGTCCTTGATCGGCCCGGTCAGGTTGTTGCACTCGTTGGGCAGGCCGCCGCCGGCCTGTCCGCCACCCTGGTGGATCAGGACCACGATGGTCCGCACGCCCTTGGCCTTGAGCTCGGCCGTGTACTTGTTGACCGCCTCGGCCTCGTCGCGGCCCTCCAGCGGCTTGGTGGGGCCGGGGGCCTCGTTCAGCGCGTTCTTGAAGTCGACGCCGATGATGCCGACCTTGACACCCTTGACCTCCTTGACGATGTACGGCGTCAGCGCGGGTTTGCCGGTGGTGGTGTCGACGATGTTGGCGCCCAGGTACGGGAACTCGGCGCCCTTGAAGTTCGGCAGCGCGCAGCCGTCGATCGGGTGGCAGCCGCCGTTCTCCATCCGGCGGAACTCGTCGATGCCCTCGTCGAACTCGTGGTTGCCGACGCTGGAGGCGTCCAGGCGCATCATGTTGAGCGCCTGGACGCCCGGTTCGTCGTGCAGGGCGGTGGCGTTCATCGTGCTGGAGGAGAAGTTGTCGCCGGCGGCGAGCCGCAGCGTGCCGTCGGGGTTGTCGCGCTGGAGCCGGTCCATGTGGGCGGCCAGGTACTCGGCGCCGCCCGCCTCGACGGGCCCGGACGGCGTCATGGCGAAGCTGGTCGGGAAGCCGGAGTGGAAGTCGTTGAAGGCCAGTAACTGAAGGTCCACCGAGTCGGCCTGGGTGGGCAGCAGGCTGGTGCTCCCGAGCACCAGCGCCATGAGGAGGTTCCGCATGGCGTCGAAAGTGACATACTCCCAACACTCCGCACAAGGGGGAAATTTTCTAACATTGGGCGTTCAATGTGAACTATTGACATCACATCGGGAAAGCGAGATTGTTCCTCCCATGTCACCGATCCTGGCCAGAATCCGAGGAGTCGAGCCCACCCTCACGGCCACCCACCGGCGCATCGCCGAGGTGATCTTCGCCGAGCCCGCCGCCGTGGCCGCCTCGACCATCAGCGAACTGGCGGAGCGGTGCGGCACCTCGCTCACCACCGTCACGCGCTTCTGCCGCGAGCTGGGCCTGGCCGGTTACCCCGAACTCAGGCTGGCGCTGGCGGCCGAGCTCGGACGCAACGACGCCACCCCGCGCGAGCCTGGCCTGATCGCCTTCTCCCCGGACGACCCCACGAGCCTGGTGCTGCGCAGCCTCCTGGCCAGCGACATGCGCGCGATGGAGGAGACCGCGGCCCAGCTCGACCTCGACTCGGTGGACCGGGCCGCAGCCGCCCTCGTGGGCGCCCGGTTCATCGACTTCTTCGCGGTGGCGGGCAGCGCCGGTGTGGCCATGGACCTGCACCTGCGGCTGCACGCCATCGGCCGGCCCGGCGCGCTGTGGACCGACGTGCACAGCGCCGTCTGCAGCGCCAACGCGCGCGACCACCAGGACGTGGCACTCGGCATCTCCCACACGGGCACCACGGCCGAGGTGGTCGAACCGATGACCATCGCCAAGGAACGCGGCGCCACCACCATCGCCGTCACCAACTTCCCGCGCAGCCCGCTGGCCGAGGCCGCCGACATCGTCCTGACCACGGCCGCGCAGGACACCCCCTTCCGGGCCGGCGGGGTGGCCGCCCGCCACACCCAGATGCTCGTCCTGGACTGCCTCTACATCGGCGTCGTCCAGCGCACCCTCGAGACCAGCAACCAATTGCTGACCGCCGCCACCGAGGCGGTCGCCAAGCACCGCCTGCCCCCACGCTAGGAGCCCCCATGCGCCTTGCCGCCGCCGCTGTCGCCTTGGCGATGGCGGTCACCGCCTGTGCCCCCTCGGCCACCCCCCGTACCGAGGAAGGCAAGATCACCCTCTCCGTCTGGGGATGGGGTCCCGACGCGAACTACGACAAGATGTTCGCCGAGTACGAGAAGTCCCACCCCGGGATCGACGTCGATGCCCGCGCCTTCACCACCGCGACCGAGTACGACACGATCCTGTCCACCGGCCTGGCCGGCGACCAGGGGCCCGACCTGGCCTGGCTGCGCGCGGGCGCCAACCTGCAACCCCTGGTCGAGGCCGGCCGGCTGCTCCCGCTCGACACCAAGGACGTGCCCGGCCTGGCCGCCTACGACCCGAACGTCCTGAGCTACGCCAAGGGCGACAAGGACGGCAAGGTGTACGGCGTACCGTTCGCCCAGCAGACCCTCCAGGTGATCTACAACAAGAAGATCTTCGCGGACAACGGCATCACCCCGCCGAAGACCTACGACGAGATGATCTCCTCCGCCGAGAAGCTGAAGGCCAAGGGGATCGTGCCGTTCGCGTTCGGCGGCAAGGACGACTGGATGTTGCCGATCGTGGCCAGCATCTTCGGCACCGCCACCTGGGGCGGCAACGAGTTCCTCGCCGATGTGAAGGCCAAGAGGAAGAAGTTCGCCGACCCGCGCTTCGTCGAGGGCATCGACCGGCTCAACAAGCTCAAGCCGTACTTCCCGGAGGACATGGCCGGCGTCTCCTACACCGACGCGCAGATCCTGTTCTCCTCCGGCAAGGCGGCCATGTTCCCCGGCGGCCTGTGGGAGCTGAACTTCTTCGGCGAGAACGCCAAGGGCGTCGAGCTGGGCGTCTTCACCCCGCCCACGCCCGAGGGACCGGGGCTCATGCCCGGCTTCACCGACGGCTCGTACGGCGTCAACGTCAAGACCAAGCACAAGGCCGAGGCCCTGAAGTTCGCCGCCTGGCTGGCCTCCAAGGAGTACGGCCAGCTCTTCACCGACACCCTGCGCACCTTCTCCGCCGTGCCCGGCGTCACCCCCAAGGACCCGCTGCTCAGTGAGGTGTCCACCACCTTCGGCCAGCACGGCGCGACCTACTTCATGAACGAGTTCGCCTACGGCAACCCCTCCTCCGCCGCCGTGTTCTCCAAGGCGCTGCAGGAGATGTTGCTGGGCCGCGTCACTCCCAGGCAGGCGGCCGAACAGCTCGACAAGAGTGTGTCCGGATGGCTCTAGGTTCGCGGCGGGGATCGTCGTACCTGTTCCTGATCCCCGCCTTCCTCCTGTACTCGATCTTCGTGGTCTACCCGCTGTTCACCGGCCTGAGCTACAGCTTCTTCTCCTGGAAGGGCACCCTGCGTGACGGCCCCGCCGGGCTGGACAACTACGCCGGCCTGCTGTCGGAGGCATTCCTCGACCACCTCCTGCCGGCGCTCGGGCACAACTTCCTGTTGTTCGCCGGCTCCATGCTGGTGCAGAACACGCTGGGCCTGCTCTTCGCGCTGGCGCTGTCGCGGGCGCGGCGCGGCAAGCGGGCGCTGCAGACCATGTTCGCGCTGCCGTACCTGGTCAACCCCCTGGTCATCGGCTACCTGTGGACCCTGCTGCTCAGCCCCTCCTTCGGCCCGGTCAACATGTTGCTCAAGCCGCTCGGCCTGGCGATGCCGTGGCTGGGCGACCCGGACACCGCGCTGCCGACCGTCATCCTGATCACCTCCTGGCAGTGGGTGGGCTTCCCGATGTTGTTGTTCAGCGCCGCCCTCGGCGGCATCCCCCAGGAGTACGCCGAGGCCGCCAGGACCGACGGCGCCGGCCCCGGACAGGTGTTCTGGCGCATCACGCTGCCGCTGCTCAAGCCGGCGATGGCCACGATCACCATCCTCAGCTTCATCGGCAGCATGGGCACCTTCGCCCTGGTGTACGCGCTCGGCGGCTCCAACGGCAGCCCGGCCGGCGCCACGGACGTGCTCGGCCTGCTGTTCTACCGGACGGCCTTCGCCTCGGGCGACGTCAACGCGCTGGGCACCTCGTCGGCGCTGGCGGTCTTCATGTTCACCTTCATCTTCGGCTCGACGCTGCTGCTGGAGCGGGTCCTCAGGAGGAAGGCGTGAGGGCCCTCGGCATCAGGATCCTGCTCTGGGGCTACGCCGCCTTCTCCATGGCCCCGCTGCTCGTCATGCTGCTCAGCTCGCTCCGGCCGACCAGCGAGATCTTCGACCGGCCGATCGGCTGGCCCACCGGGTTCGGCAACTACGTCAAGGCGTGGACGGAGGCGTCCTTCTCCACGTACGTGGTCAACTCGGCGATCGTCGTGGTCTGCTCGGTGTTGCTGGGGGCCGTCGTGTCCTTGCTGGCGGCGTACCCGCTGGGGCGCCGGGAGTTCAAGGGGCGCGGGCTGTTCGGCGCCTACTTCATCTCCGGCATGACGTTGCCCGCCCATCTCGGCGTGCTGCCGCTGTTCTACCTGCTGGAGAGCATGGGGCTGGTCGACTCGCTGACCGGGCTGATCCTGGTCTACGCGGCCGGGTCGGTGCCGTTCAACGTGTTCGTGCTGACCGCGTTCTTCCGCCAGCTCCCGCACGAGCTGGACGAGGCCGCCGCCCTGGACGGCGCGGGGCCGTTCGCGACCTTCTGGCACGTGATGCTCCCGCTGGTACGGCCGGCGCTGGCCACCGTGGTGGTCTTCCAGTTCGTGCCGATCTGGAATGACTTCTTCTACCCCCTGGTCCTGATGCGGGACGAGAGCAAGCTGACCCTGCCGGTCGGCCTCACCCACTTCTTCGGCCAGTTCCAGAACGACTGGGGCACGCTCTTCGCCGGCCTGGTGATGACGACGATCCCCCTGGTCGTGCTGTTCGTCCTGGCCACGCGCCAGATCGTCGCCGGGCTGACCGCCGGCATGAACCGTTGAGGACACTTTTATGGATCTTGTGATGGCTTTCGCCGACGAGGCACGCGCCCGATTGGACCTGTTGGCGGGCGAACAGTTGCCCCTCATCAGACGCGCGGGCACGCTGATCGCCGCCACCGTGCGCGCCGGCGGCGTCCTGCACGCCTACGGCACGGGACATTCCGAGGCCGTGGCGCTGGAGGTCGCGGGCCGGGCGGGCGGGCTCATCCCGACCAACCGGCTCACCCTGCGCGACCCGGTGGTGCTGGGCTCGGCCGATCCCGGCGCCTTCGACCCGCTGGCCGAGCGTGACCCGCTCACCGCGCACCAGGTGCTGGCGTTGCACACGGTGGAGCCGTCCGACGCGTTCCTGATCGCCTCCAACTCGGGCGGCAACGGCTCGACCGTGGAGATGGCCCGGCTGGTCAAGGAGCGCGGCCTGCCGCTCATCGCGATCACGTCCCTGGCCCATTCGACCGCCATCACCTCGCGGCATCCGTCGGGGGAGCGGCTGTTCGAGCTGGCCGACATCGTGATCGACAACCTGGCCCCGTACGGCGACGCCGTCCTGCCGACCGAGCACGGCCCCGTCTGCGGCATCTCCTCGATCACCTCGGCGCTGATCGTCCAGCTCATGGTGGCCGAGGCGATCGGCGAGCTCCGGTCGGACGGCGCGGTCCCGCCGGTCTACCTGTCGGCCAACATCCCCGGCGCCGACGCGCACAACGACGCCCTCGTGGCCCGCTACGCCGGCCGGATCAGGACCGGTGCACTGTGAACCTGACCATCGCCGTCTTCTGGCCGCCCCCTCCCCACGAGACGACGGGCGCCCGCTACCGGCAGATCGCCGAGGCCGGGATCGACCTGGTCATCACCGGCAACTACCTCGCCGACCGCGTCATCCTGCGGCACACACTGGCCCTGGCCGAGGAGGCCGGGCTGGGCGTGCTGGTCGCCTCGGACCCGCGCGTGGACGTACTCATGCGCGACCTGGACGTGGACCCCGCGCCGCTGCTCGCCCAGGTCGTCGACGACTACCGAACCTTCCGCTCCTTCCGGGGCGTCAGCCTCATGGACGAGCCGGAGGCCGGGCAGTTCGCGCGGGTGGCGGAGGGGGTCGCCGCCGTACGCGCGGCGGGCGCGTTCGCCTACAGCAACCTGCTGCCGAGCCACGCCACCGGGCCCTACGACGCGTACGTGGGGGAGTTCGCCCGGCTGGTCCGCCCCGACGTGCTCTCCTTCGACCGCTACCCGTTCCTGGCGGACGGCTTCGACGAGGGCTACTTCGGCGACCTGGCCACCGTCCGCGAGCACGCCCGCCGGGCCGGGCTGCCCGCCTGGATGCACGTCCAGACGCTGGCCTACGACGGCCACCGCGAGCCGTCGGCCGCCGAGCTGGCCTGGCAGGTCAACACCGCCCTGGCCTACGGGTACACCGGCATCCAGTACTTCACCTACTGGACGCCCGACCCGGCGCGCGGCGAGGGCTTCCACCCGGCGCTCATCGACGGCGACGGCGTCCCGACCGAGCGCTACGGCATCGTGCGCGACCTCAACCTCGGCTGGCTGCGCCCGGTGGCGGCCGAGCTGACGGAGTGGACGTCGGTCGAGCACACGGGCGACGTCCTGGTCGGCCACTACGGCGAGCGGCAGCGGTTCGTCTGCAACGCCCGCTTCGACCGGCCGGTCGAGGTCACGATCGACGGGATCACCGAGTCCTTCGACCCGGCGTCCGGCTCCTACCAGGCGTGCGGCCCGGTCCTCACGCTCGCGCCCGGCGCGGCGCGGCTCGTCCGGTGATGTTGTTCGCCGGTGTGGACGCCGGCGGCACCACCACCCGCGCCGCCGTCCACGCCGCGGACGGCACCAGGCTGGGCCACGGCACCGCCGGTCCGGGCAACCCGGCCGCGCACGGCGCCACGGCCGCCGCCGCGGCGATCGGGCAGGCCCTGCGCCGCGCGCTCGACGGCCTGGACCCGCGCCTGGTGGCCGCCTCCGTGGCCGGGGTCGCGGGCGGGGACGACGACTTCGCCCAGGTCCTGGCACGGGTGTGGGCCGAGTGCGGCATCGCCGAGCCGCCGCGCACGGCCGGGGACGTGGAGGTCTCGTACGCGGCCGGGACCGCCGCGCCCACCGGCACGCTGCTGCTCGCCGGGACGGGCGCGGCGGCGGCCCGGTTCTCCGGCCGCGCGGTCACGGCGGTCGCCGACGGGCTCGGCTGGCTGCTCGGCGACGAGGGCGGCGGGTTCTGGATCGGCCGGGCCGGGGTGCGCGCGGCCGTCCGCGCCCTGGACGCCGGCCTGCCGTACGGGCCGCTGGTGGAGCTGGTCAGCGGGCACTTCGGCGTGACGGGCGAGCCCCGGCGGCGGGCCGACGGCATCGTACGGCTGGCGCAGGCCGACCGCATGCTGCTGGCCGCCGCCGCGCCGCTGGTCACGCGGGCGGCGGCGGCCGGGGACGGGGACGCGGCCGGCATCGTCGCCGAGGCGGCGCGGCGGCTGACCGCGACGGCGGCCCGGCTGTCCGGCGAGGGGCCGCTCGTGCTGGCGGGCGGCGTCCTGACGGCGGACGGCCCGGTGCGCACGGCGGTCCTGGCCCGGCTGGGCGGGCGGGAGGTGACGACCGCCCGCGACGGCGCGGCCGGGGCGTGCTGGCTGGCCGCCCTCGACCGGCTGGGCGACCGGGCCGCCCACGACCGCTTCACGGCCCTCCACGGAAGCTGACGCGACCTGGCCTTCCGCCTCCGGTCGTACGCGGGCGCGACCGTGCTGCCGGGGGAGTAGTCCCAGGTGTCTCCTCCGGGACGACGACCGGCCGCGGCCCGTACGGCGATGATCGTGACTCCGCCGAACCCCGCCCGGAAGGAAGCGTCATGTCATCGCTCATCCGTCATGTCACCCCGATCCCCCAGGAGCGCGCCAAGGGCCTGCTGGCGCAGGTGTACGCCCAGGTGGACGCCGAGTTCAGCAGCATCGGCCCGGCGGTGGCGATGATGTCGCCCGCGCCCGAGCTGATGGCGGCGGGCTGGTCGCTCATGCGCGAGTCCCAGCTGGCCGGCGAGGCGCCCGCGGTGGACAAGACGCTGGTGGCGCTGGGCGCGGCGCGGGCCAACGGCCTGGACTACGACGTCGAGGCGTTCCTGGCCGTGCTGCGCCTGCTGGGGGAGGCCGAGCTGGCCGAGGCCGCCGGACGCGGGGAGCCTCCGGCGGACCCGGACCGCGCGGCGCTGCTGGAGTGGGCCGCCTCCACCGGGCTGGCGGCGCGCGAGCCGCTGGAGGCGCCGTTCGCCGGGGCGCGGGCCGCGGAGTTCCTGGGCACGCTGCTGTTCACGCACTTCATCGACCGGGTGGCGGCCGCCATGCTGCCCGCGGGGCTGACGCCGGGCACGCTGGACCCGGCCGACCTGCCGCCGTTCGAGGGGGCTCCCGTCCTGCGGGAGCCGGGTCAGGACCTGCGCCCCGGAACCACGCTGCCGCTGCTGGACGGGCTGCCCGCGCAGGAGCCGCCCGCGTGGGCGGACGGGTCGCCTATCGGGCGGGCGTACGCGGCGCTGGCCGCCACGGCGGCCCAGGGCGCGGGGCTGCTGACGCCCGCCGCCGCCGAGACGGTGTCCCGGGTGATCGCCGAGCACCGGGGCCGCCGCCTGCCGGAGACCGGGCCGCTGGAGGAGCCGCTCGCGGCGCTGCCGGGGGTGGAACGGGCGGGGGCGCGGGTGGCGATCCTGGCGGGCCTGGCCCCCGAGGCCGTCACCGACGAGCAGGTCGCGGACTGGCGGGCCACCGACCGCCGGCTGAGCGACCACTGCACCGTCTACCTGCTGGCCCACGGCGCGATGACCGCCGTGACTCACATCGAGGCCGACCTCACCCGTACGGCTCCGGGCAGGCGTTGACCCCCGCCGGGTCTCAGGGGCGCAGCGCCTTGAGCGCGAGGTCGACCAGCGCGTCGGCGTACTGCGGGGTGAGCGGGCCGGAGCGCAGCAGCCAGCGCTGGTAGAGGGGGGCGTAGAGCAGTTCGAGCGCCAGGTCGAGGTCGGCGTCGGCGGCGATCTGCCCGGCACGCTGGGCGCTGCGCAGGCGGGCCTTCTTGGCCTCGTCGACCGGGGCCGCCAGCTTGTCGCGGTATTGGGCGGCCAGCTCGGGATCGTTGACGATCTCCAGGTTGAGCGCCCTGATCGGCGCCTCGAAGCCCGGGTCGGCGAACTCCGCCACGGTGGCCCGCATGACGGTCTTCAGATCGGCCTCGATGTCGCCCGTGTCGGGCAGCACCACGCTCCCGCCGTCCCCGTCGCTCGCGTCGCCGCCCTCGCTCAGCGCGAGGAAGGAGTCGAAGACCACGGCCCCCTTGGAACGCCACCACCGGTAGATCGTCTGCTTGCCGACGCCCGCCCGCGCGGCGATCGCCTCGATGGACACCTTGGCGTATCCCACCTCGGAGACCAGTTCCCTGGCCGCCTGGAGGATCGCCTGCCGGGAACGCTCGCTGCGGCGCGCGGGATCGGGCTTGTTCACGCCGGCCATGATACACCACAAGCGAGACGAGACGGTTCGTCTTGACAAGTCGACCGGGTGTGCCGGCACACTGTAGGCACACGGCGAGACGAACCGTCTCGTCTTGGCTGGCTGAGGAGGCGAGAACGCATGCGCGTTTGGTTCATCACGGGTGCGTCCCGGGGTCTGGGCAGGGCGTTCACGGAGGCGGCCCTGGACAGGGGCGACCGCGTCGTCGCCGCCGCCCGGAACGTCGAGCCGCTGGCCGAGCTGGAGACCCGGCACCCGGGCGCCCTCGTACGGCTCCCACTCGACGTCGCCGACCGCGCCGCCGTCCGGGAGGCCGTGGACAAGGCCGCGGCCGCGTACGGACGGCTCGACGTCGTGGTCAACAACGCCGGCGGCCTGCTGTTCGGCATGCTGGAGGAGGCCACGGAGGAGCAGGTCAGGGCCCACTTCGACGTCAACCTGTTCGGCGCGCTCTGGGTCACCCAGGCCGTGCTGCCCTACCTGCGCGCCCAGGGGTCGGGACACATCCTCCAGGTCACCTCGATGGGCGCGGGCGGCGGCGTCGCCTCGGTCGGCCTGTACGCGGCGGGCAAGTCCGCGCTCGACTCGATCACCCAGGCGCTGGCCATGGAGGCCGAGCCGTTCGGGATCAAGGTCACCAACCTGCAGATGGGCGGCTACGACACCGGCCTGTTCACGCTGGGCACCACGACCACCGAGCCCGACCCGATCTACGACGGGTTGCGGGCCGAGCTGGCCGCGATGTGGGGCGAGGACGCCGGACCGCCGCCGAGCGACGCCGCGCCCGTCGTTATGGAGCTGGTCGACCTGCCCGACCCGCCGCGCCGGCTGATCGTCGGCGGCCTGTCCTACGACCTGGTCAAGCAGATGGACGAGGCCCGCCGCGCCGAGTACGAGGCATGGGAGCACCTCAGCCGCAAGGCGGCGGGCTGAGCCCCCGCCCGCCGACCCCCCTTCCGACCTGCGGCGACGTCAGGCGGACGGCGGAGATGGACGGGGCTTCGCCGCAGTTCCGGCACAATTGCCGTGTGCGAGTCGGATTGCTCGGGCCGTTCGAGGTCCGAAACCCCCAAGGGGCCATGGTCGAGGTTCCCGGCGTTCGGCTGCGCGCGTTGCTGGCCGCCCTCGCCCTCGAACCGGGCCGGATCGTCACGCGTGCGAGGCTGGTCGACTGGATCTGGGGGCAGCGCCCGCCCGCCGACGAGGTCAACGCCCTCCAGGCGCTGGTGTCCAGGCTGCGCAGGGTGCTGCCCGAGGGCGTGATCGAGGCCGACTCCGGCGGATACCGGCTGGCCGTGCCGTCCGACGCCGTCGACGTGTGCCGGTTCGAGCACCTGGTCGGCCAGGCCCGCGCCGCCGAGCCCGCCGCCAGGGCCGACCTGCTGCACTCGGCCCTGGCCCTGTGGCGCGGCACGCCCATGGCCGACATCGCGTTGCAGGACAGCGACACGTTCGACGCCGTGGTCGCCCGCCTCGACGACCTCCACCTCGCCGCCCTCGGCGACCGCATCGACGCCGACCTCCGACTCGGGCGCGGCGCGGAGCTGGTCAGCGAGCTGACCGGGCTGGTGGCCACGTACCCGCTGCGGGAGGGGCTCGTGGCGGCGCTGATGCGGGCGCTGGCCGAGGCCGGACGCGGCAACGAGGCGCTGACCGTCTACCAGCGCACCCGCGAACGGCTCGCCGACGAGCTGGGCGCCGATCCGTCGGCCGAGCTGTCGGCGCTGCACACCGCCCTGCTGCGCGGCGAGCTGGGGGAGCGGGCCGACACCCGCAGGACCAACCTGCGTGCCGAGCTGACGACCTTCGTCGGCGAGCACGACGACGTCGCCGCGGTCGCCGCCCTGGCCGCCAGGCACCGGCTGGTCACCCTGACGGGGGCGGGCGGCTCCGGCAAGACGAGGCTGGCCGCCGAGACCGCCCGTACGATGCTGGCCGAACTGCCGGACGGCGCGTGGCTGATCGAGCTGGCCGCGGTCGGAGCCGGCGGCGAGCTGGCCCAGGCCGCCCTCACCACGATCGGCCTGCGCGACCAGGCGCTGCTCGGGAGCGGGCGCGGCGGCGACCCGATGGACCGGCTCGTCGCCGCGGTCCGCGAGCGCTCGATCCTGCTGATCCTCGACAACTGCGAGCACGTGATCGAGGCCGCCGCCGCCTTCGCCGACCGGCTTCTGGGGGAATGCCGCGGCCTGCGCATCCTGGCCACCAGCCGCGAACCGCTCGGCATCACCGGCGAGGTTCTCTGGCAGGTCGAGCCGCTCGCGCTGCCCGCGCCGGGCGCCACCCCCGCCGAGGTCGGGGCGTCGCCCGCCGTACGGCTGCTGCGCGACCGCGCCGACCTGGTGCGCAAGGACATCGGCGCCGACGCCCACACGCTGGCGGCTATGGCGCGCATCTGCCGGGCGCTCGACGGGATCCCGCTGGCGATCGAACTGGCCGCGGCCCGGCTGCGCACGATGTCCGTCGACCAGCTCGCGCGCCGGCTCGACGACCGCTTCCGGCTGCTGACCAGCGGCAGCCGTACGGCCCTCGCCCGGCACAAGACGCTGCGCGCGGTCGTCGACTGGAGCTGGGACCTGCTGAGCGAGGCCGAACGCGGCGTGTTGCGCCGGATGTCGGTGTTCTCCGGCGGGGCGAGCCTCGACGCGGCCGAACGGGTGTGCGGCGACGAGGCGTCCGCCGGGGAGCAGGTCTTCGACGTGCTGACCGCGTTGACCGAGAAGTCGCTGCTGCTCGCCGACGGCGAGGGCACGCCGCGCTACCGCATGCTCAACACCATCAGGGAGTACGCCGCCCACCGCCTCGACGAGGCCGGGGACGCCGAGGCGGCACGGCGGGCGCATCTCGCGTACTTCACCGAGCTGGCCGAGACAGCCGACCCGCACCTGCGCCGGGCCGAGCAGCTCGAGTGGCTTGTCGTGCTCGACGCCGAGCACGACAACGTCATCTCGGCCGTGCGCTGGGCGATCGCCGAAGGACGGGCCCACGAGGCGATGCGGCTGGTCGGAGGCGCCGGCTACTACTGGTTCCTCAGCGGCCACCGCGCCGAGGGCGCGGAGCTGAGCATCGCGGCCGCCTCGCTCCAGGGTGAGGTGCCCGACGAGGTACGAGCGCTGGCGTGCCTGATGGTGGCCATGTTCGTGACGTCGGGGGTCGGCGGCGACCAGTACCAGGCACGGGAGTGGATCCAGGAGGCCCATCGGCTGACCGAGCGCAGCGGGTCCCGCCACCCCCTGCTCGGCTTCGCCGGGCTGCTGGAGCGTACGCTGGCGGGCCCGACGGCGTTCCTGCCCACGGTCGAGCCGCTGATCACCAGCGGCGACCCGTGGGTGCGCGCGCAGGCCAGGCTCACCCGCGGCCGGTTCCGGCTGACGCTCAGCGCCGACGAGACCGGCGTCGACGCCGACAGCGAGACCGCCCTGGCCGAATTCCGCGTGCTGGGCGACCGGATGGGCATCTCCCTGGCGCTGACCTTCCTGGCCGACCGGCTCGCCATGCGCGGCGAGTTCGCCCGCGCCTGCGACCACTACGAGGAGGCGGCCGTCGTGCTCACCGAGGTGGGCGCGACCGAGGACGTGGTCGGCGTCCGCGCGCGGCAGGCGCAGCTCTACTGGGTGCTCGGCGACGAACGGTCCTGCGCCTCGGCCATGGCGGAGGCGCAGCGGCACGCCGACGGGATCGTCTGGCCCGACTCGCTCGCCGAGCTGGCCTTCGCGCAGGCCCACCTCGCGCGCTGGCGCGGTGAGCCGGCCCAGGCGTACGAGCACCTGGCCACGGTGCGGGCGAAGATGGACCACCTGGAGCGGGCCGGTTCCGTCCAAGCCAGGGTCATGGACCTGAAGGGTTACCTCACCGACGACCTCGCTTTGTCCCGTACCTACCGGGCCGAGGCGTTGGACGCGGCCATGGAGCACATGTTCCCGCCGATGATCGCCGACGTGCTGATCGGCGTCGCCGACCTCGCGTTGCGCCAGGGCGAGTACGAGCAGGCCGCCCGGCTGGTCGCGGCGAGCGACGGCGTACGCGGCACGTCCGACCGTTCGCAGCCGGACGCCGAGCGCATCCGCGCGGAGACACGCGACCGCCTCGGCGAGACCCGGTACGCCGAGGCGACTCTCGACGGGCAGCGCCGGGACTTCCGCGAGCTGGCCGAGATCACCCTCACCTCGTAACCGCCCCCCGGCCCGCCGCGGCGGGCCGGGGGGATGGCGGAGCGTCACCTCCGGCGACTCCGCGGCGACGGTCCCGAGCCCTGGTCAAGGGCCGAAACTGTCGGTGCCGCCCGGCATGATGTGACTATGAGCGACGCCCCTCCCTACACCGCCCTCGCCGACGAGACGGCCTACGCCGAGGCCGTGCAACTGGCCGTGGACTCCGCCGCCGCCTACTACGCCGACGGCACCTCCACCCTCGACGACGACGCCTACGACCGGCTCGTTCGCGGCATCCAGGCGTACGAGGAGGCCCATCCCGAGCAGGTGCTGCCGACCTCGCCGACGGGCAAGGTGGCGGGCGGCGCGGTCGTGGGCGACGTGCCGCACACCGTGCCGATGCTCAGCCTCGACAACGTGTTCGGCGCCGAGCAGCTCGCCGACTGGGCCGCCTCGGTCGAGCGCAGGCTCGGCCGCCCGGTCACCGCGTGGAGCGTCGAGCCCAAGCTCGACGGCCTGGCCATCTCCGCCCGCTACCGCGGCGGCCGGCTGGCCCAGCTCGTCACCCGCGGCGACGGCACGGCGGGTGAGGACGTCTCCCATGCC
The DNA here is from genome assembly GCF_014648435.1 of Nonomuraea spiralis. Lineage (GTDB taxonomy): Bacteria > Actinomycetota > Actinomycetes > Streptosporangiales > Streptosporangiaceae > Nonomuraea > Nonomuraea spiralis. The sequence goes on along the minus strand of NZ_BMRC01000001.1, from coordinate 635,534 downwards.
GTCGGCACCATCGTCGGCCTGCCCGAGCGGCTGGCCGAGCCGGTCACCGTCGAGCTGCGCGGCGAGGTCATGATGACGACGTCGCAGTTCGAGGAGGCGTGCGCCAAGCGTTCGGCGCACGACGGCACCACGTTCGCCAACCCGCGCAGCGCCGCCGCCGGCACGCTGCGCGCCCAGGACCGGCCCTACGTGTGCGAGCTGACGTTCTTCGGCTACGGCGCGCTGCCCGCCCCCGGCGACGATTCCGACCTCGCGACGCGCCTGCGCGAGCTGCCGCACAGCCAGGTCATGGAATGGGTGGCCGGGCAGGGTGTGCAGACCACCGCCGTCACCGCGGTCGCCGGCATCGTCACCGACACGCTGGAGCGGGTGCAGGAACGCGTCGGCGAGATCGCCGCGGCCCGCGCCGAGCTGCCGTTCGGCATCGACGGCATCGTGATCAAATGTGACCTGGCCTCCGACCAGGCCGAGGCCGGATTCAGCTCGCGCGCGCCGCGCTGGGCGATCGCCTACAAGCTGCCCGCGACCGAGAAGATCACCAAGCTGATCGGCGTCGAGTGGAACACCGGCCGCACCGGGGTCATCGCCCCGCGCGCCGTGCTGGAGCCGGTCGAGCTCGACGGCAGCGTCGTCACCTACGCCACCCTCCACAACGTCGCCGACATCACCCGGCGCGGCCTGATGCTGGGCGACAGCGTGGTCGTCTACAAGGCGGGCGACGTGATCCCGCGTGTGGAGTCCCCGGTGGTCCACCTGCGCACCGGTGAGGAACGACCGATCCCGATCCCGCAGGTCTGCCCGATCTGCGGCGACGCCATCGACCGCTCGCAGGAGCGGTGGCGGTGCGTGCGCGGCCGCGACTGCCAGGCGATCGCCTCCATCGTCTACGCCGCCGGCCGCGACCAGCTCGACATCGAGGGCCTGGCCGAGAACCGCATCAAGCAGATGCTCGACGGCGGCCTGATCGCCGACTTCGCCGACCTGTTCTTCCTGACCCGCGAGCAGTTGCTCGGCCTGGAGCGCATGGGCGAGACCAGCACCGACAATCTTCTGGCGGCGTTCGAGCAGGTCAAGGGCAGGCCGCTGAGCCGGGTGTTCGCCGCGCTCGGCGTACGCGGCACCGGCCGGTCGATGAGTCGCCGCATCGCCCGCCACTTCGGCACGATGGAGGCCATCCGCGCGGCCGACGCCGAGGCGATCCAGGCGGTCGAGGGCATCGGCCCGGAGAAGGCGCCGGTCGTGGTGGCCGAGCTGATCGAGGTCGGCCCGCTCATCGACAAGCTCGTCCTGGCCGGGGTCAACATGACCGAGCCCGGCTTCACCCCCAGCGCCCCGGACGACGAAGCCGCCACCGCCCCCACCGAAACCCTGCTACCGCTCGCCGGCCTGTCCATCGTCGTCTCCGGCTCGATGACCGGAAAGCTCGAAGCCCTGACCCGCAACGAGATGAACGAACTCATCGAGCGAGCGGGCGGCCGGGCGTCCTCCAGCGTTTCGGCCAAGACCAGTTTCCTGGTGACGGGCGAAAGCGCAGGCTCCAAACGAGCCAAGGCCGAGGCACTCGGCGTCCCCATCCTCACCTGCGACGACTTCGCCGCCCAGATCACCGCGTACTTGTAGGCGGAATTTCCGATCATAGAGAGCGGTCACGGGATAACCACGTGGCCGCTTTCTGAATTTACCTGAGCTGCCGTCACGCCTCCGCCGACAGGATAATCCATGGATGACAGTTCCTATTTCTCGCGAACCGAAGCAGGCTTCACGATAGACATTCTCTTGGATGGCGATTCTGATCCGTCGCTGCTGGAAGTCGGTGACGCCATCATCACGCTGCCGTCCGGAGCGAGGTACAGCGCGCTCATGATGACGTACGGAGAAGTTGGCCGCCTCCTGAGCCGCCATGAAAAGTCTGGCGAAAGCCTGGCAGGCAGGTATTGGTGCGCCCCCGACCTGATCGTCGTACGAGATGCGGGGGTCGAGTCGATGGTCGACGTCATACGAGACATTCTCGAATCCGAAGAAATAGCCGCTCTTCTGCCAAGAATACGGACAGACGGAGTCATGATTAAACCTGATATGTAGATCGAGCCATGCGGACGGGTGCTGAACGCCCGCAAGACGGACGCCTCGGCGGCGGTCTCTACCTTCTGCGGAGGCGGGGGTAGGGGCGGCGGCGTGGGGCTCGGTGACCTCCGGCCGCTGGGTTACGGATTGCGCAGGCTCGTCCTTCTGCGGTCATGGTTTGTGGTGGGTGGCGCGGTCGGCGTCCTCCAGGGTGGCCAGGCGGGTGCGGGCGCCGGTAAGCATGTCCGCCGTGTCGGTGTCGTCGGGGTGTTCGGCGTGCAGGACCTCGTACATCTCCACCCTGCGCCGGGCCAGACCGAGCTCGGCGTCGCGCTGTTCGGCGGGTGTCAGTTCGGCGCCCCTGCGGGGACCGGTTCTCGTGAGCAGGTCGGCGGCCTCGGCGATGAGCCCGGCCTGCTCGGTGGTGGTCATGGCCGGATAGCCCGGAGGGACGGGCTGGGACTCGTGCGCCGCCAGTCGCAGGCCCGTCTGGGGCGGCTGCAGCCGTAGGCTCAGCAGGGCCAGGACCTGCGCCGGGTCGGCCAGGGGGCCGAGGTAGGCGTGGGCACGGTCAGGGATCAGCCAGGCCAGCAGGGCCCGGCGCCTGAAGTCCGCGTCGGCCGGTCCGTGACGTTCGTGCGCGGCCTGCTTGCTGATCTCGCCGTGCGCCTCGCCGATCGTCTGCCAGGAGGTGCCGGCCAGCCGCTCGCAGACGACGGCGTCCCGCAGGATGTCGCGGGCCTGCTCGAACAGCCGATGGGCGGCGGCGACCAGATCGCCGGGCTGGTGGTCGCTGTGGTCCCCGTCGGCGGCCAGCGCGCGGTAGCCCCTGGCGGCATCGGCTGCCTCGGAGGTGACGGCCAGCCGGGCCAGCGCGGCCCTGGAGCAGGCAGTGCCCTTGTCGATCATCCGTCAAGAATCACCTGACGAGCACGGATGGTCAAGGAGTGCTTGACCGTCCGACGGGGTGACCAGCCGGCCGGTTGGTCGGCACGGCATCCGCTTCGGTGGCCATTAGGAGGAGAGGGGTTCCTCCTTGGGGAGGATCGATCTTCGAGAGGGCCTGGATAGCGTTGGCGCATGCGATGGCGCGGTCCGGTTCTGGATGCTCTGCTGATCTTGGCCGCCATCGGCTTCGACGTCCTGACCACCTGGCACACCTGGGGGACCCCCTCCGCGCCTGTGGTGATCTGTGCCGCGTTCTCCGTGCTCGCCGGGGTTCCCATGGGGTTCGTACGGCGGTGGCCGGTGCCGGTGGTCGGTTACCTGTCGGGGCTGCTCATACTCACCGATCAGATCGGCGCGTTCACGGTCAACACCGTGCAGATGCTGCTCATCGCGGCCCTCGGGGTCGTCGCCCACCGGGCGCGTGCACTCGTCGTGCTCGGTACGGCCGTGCTCAGCGCGGTGGTCACCGGTGTCAACCTCGCCGATCCCGGCCACCCCTTCACCGTCAACGCCTGGTTGTACTGCGTCGGAGCCGTCGTGCTGCCCGTTCTCATCGGTGGTTACCTGCGCGGCCCGGCCGGACGACTCCCCGAGCGCGACGTCACCCTCGACGTGCTGATGGCCGGTGGCGGGCTCACCCTGACCGTCCTGGACACCTGGACGGACTGGCCCGCCGCCGGTGGGCCCGTCTGGGCCATCGGGTCGCTGGCAGTGCTCGCGGGCCTGTCACTCGGCGTCGCGCGGCGCCTGCCGGGGCTGGTGTTCGTGTTGCAGGTCGTCCTCATGTTGCTGGCCGGCCAGTACTTCGAGGCCGCGACGAGCACCTGTGTCATGCTCGTCCTCATCTCCGTCGGCGTGTTCGCGATGCGCGTGGCTTCCTGGTTCTGGACGTTCGTCGTCTATCTGGTCACCGTTCTCGTCATCGCCGTCTTCACCGCCGCGATGGGCATCGTCGGGCCGGCCGCGGCGGTCCAGCCGACGCGCGTCCTGGTGCTGATGACGCTGGTCGTGGCTCCCGTGGCGATCGGCCGCTACCTGCAAGCCCGGCAGGCCGCCGGCGAGGCGGAACGGCTGCGCCTGCGGGAGTCGCGCCGGCTCGCCCTGGCCCAAGTACGCGCCGACCAGCTGGCCGAGCGCGAGAGCATCGCCCGCGAGATGCACGACATCGTCGCCCACCACGTAGGCGCCATGGTCCTGCGGGCCGGCGCCGCCCGCTACGCCGACCCCGACGGCCCCTCCACCCAGGTGCTGACCGACATCCGCGACACCGGCCACCAGGTGCTCGAAGACCTGCGCGGCCTGCTCGACCTGCTGCGCGACCCCGGCAAGCAGCCCGGTCTGCTGACCGACCCGGCCGCCGTGATGCGCCAGTCGGCAGAGCGTATGAGCGCGGCGGGGCTGATCGTCGAGCTCGACGTCGGCCCCGAGGTGGAGCAGGCCCCTCTCGTCGCCCGCGCCACGGCCGCCAGGATCGTCCAGGAAGGTCTCACCAACGTGCTCAAACACGCGGGCCCGGGCACCGACGTGCGGGTACGTCTCACCTCGTCCCCCGACGGACTGGCCATCGAGGTGCACAACGGCCGCCCGCCCGCCGCCGTGCTCGGCCTGCCCTCCTCCGGGCAGGGGCTGCGGGGCATGCGCGAACGCGCCCACGCGCTCGGCGGCACGCTGAGCGCCGGTCCCGACGGTGACGGCGGCTGGCTGCTGACCGTTCTGCTGCCCACCAGGCAGGCGGCGTGATCGAGGTGGTCGGGGCCGAAGCGCTGACATGAGCCGGTGAGACGCCGGCGCATAAAGCGTGGATGGTCACGCATTCGTGATCTCGTCGGCGGTTCTTACGGTGAATGCCGGACTTCCTCCGTGAAAGGACGCCGACATGACCAAGGTTGGCCCTCATCCAGGTACGTCACGCATGATGCGCCGAGCCGTGACCCTGGCGATCACCCTCACCATGGTGCTGACCGGGCCGGCTCCGGCCGCCCTGGCCCGGTCCGCCGACATCCTGGCGCTGCTTCGCGCCGTACCGGGGATGAGCGTGCAGGAACGGCCGTCCACCGAGGACGGCGTGCGATGGTTCTGGCTGCGTTACCGCCAGCCGGTCGATCACCGCCATCCGGAAGGGGCCTGGTTCGAGCAGCGCGTCATGTTGCAGCACCGCTCACTCGACCGGCCCATGGTCTTCCACCTCACCGGGCACAACGTGCCGGAGACCATGTTCGAGACCGAGCCGACGAAGATTCTCGGCGCGAACCAGATCTCCATGGAGTACCGCTATTACCCCGGCTCAAGGCCCGTGCCGGCCGACTGGACGAAGGACACGTTCTGGCAGGGGGCGAGCGACCAGCACCGGATCGTGACGGCACTGAAGTCGATCTACGACCGTAAGTGGATCGGCACCGGCGGCAGCAAGGGCGGCCAGGCTTCCGTGATCCACCGGCGTTACTACCCGGACGACGTGGCCGGCACCGTCGCCTACGTGGCGCCCAACGACATCGACGACGAGGACGACAGCGCGTACGACCGGTTCCTGGCGACGGTGGGCGACGATCCCGCGTGCCGGGCCCGCGTCAGGAGCCTGGCCAGGGAGATCCTCGAACGGCGCCCGGCGATGTTGCGGCTGCTGGAGGCCGCCGCGGCCGCCCATGGGTGGACGTTCGACGTCGTCGGCGGCATCGACCGCGCCTTCGAGTACTCCGTGATGGACTACGAGACCGGGTTCTGGAGCTACAACGACGAGGCGGACTGCGGCAGCCTGCCCTCACCGGACGCCTCCGACGAGGTGCTCTTCTCCAGTTTCGACCGGGTTCTGGGCTTTCCGTTCTTCACCGACCAGGCACTCGCGCCGTTCGTGTCCGTGTTCTACCAGGCGGGCACCGAGATGGGCTGGCCGACGCCGTCGTACCCGCACCTGCGGCCGCTCCTGCGCTACGCGGACGACTACGGACCCCGCTCGTACGTGCCGCGCGACATCCCCATGACGCTGGACCAGAGCGTGCTGCGGGACGTCGACCGGTGGGTACGCACCCGGGGCACCAGGCTGATGTTCGTCAACGGCGGGAACGACCCGATGACCGCGGAGCCGTACCGGCTCGGGCCCGGCAGCCGCGACTCGGCCGTCTACACCGCGCCCGGCGTCAAGCACGTCTTCCTCGGCGAGGTGATCGGCAGGCTGCCGTCGCGGCAGAAGGAACGCGCCATCGCCGACCTGCGGCGCTGGGCGCGGTAGCGGGTTCCGTGGCGGCCGGGGCTTGAAATCAGAGGCTCAGTGGGCCGTTGCGCGTGCGTAGTCCCACAGGCGGTCCGCGGCGGCCGGGTCCATCGACCAGGCCGCGACGCCCGCGGTCGCGTCCGGGCCGCCCGGCGCCACCTCGGCCTCCTGGTTGCCGCAGGAGGTCGTGCACGGACCCGTGACGCATGCTGGGTGGGTTGCCCCTGGTCAGCCCGCCAGCGTGTGGTGAAGGGCTTCGAGGCCGTCGCGGTAGATGGTGTTGAACAGGTCGACCGCCTCGCTCTCGCTCACTCCCGTTGGGGTGAAGGATCCGGACCACTGCACCTCGGCGGCGTCCTCGCGGCCGGGGACCGGGTGGACGCGCAGGGTGGAGAGGTAGCCGGTGACGGGGAAGGGCGCCTCGATGATCGCGTAGGTGTAGTGGCGTTCCGTCTCGCTGAAGTCCATCATGCGTTCGATGATCACCTCGCCGTCCGGGTTCGCCAGCCGGCGGACGCGGCCGCCTTCGAGCATGGTGCTCTCGGGGATGTAGGGGAGCCAGTCGGGCAGGGCGTGGAACCCGCCGATGAGCTCCCAGACCCGCTGTGGAGAGGCGGGCAGGACGCGGCTGACCGAGGTCGATGCCATGGTCGTTTCTCCTGGTGGTCGATGGTCGTGACGGCATGGGCGTACGGGGTCAGGCGCCGCCGGGGAGAGGGGCGGCGGGGCTGACCAGGCCGAGGGCGCGCAGTTCCGTCCAGAATTCGGCGGGGATGGTCTCGTTCAGGGCGGCGACGTCCTCGGCGATCCGGCTGGGACGGGTGGCGCCGGGGATGGCGGCGGCTGCTACCGGGTGGGCGAGGGAGAACTGCAGGGCGGCCGCCTTGATGCTGATGCCGTACCGATCGGCGAGGGCCTTGATCTTCTCGACGCGCTCGACGATCTCCGGCGGAGCCTGCTGGTACTCGAAATGGCTGCCACCGGCCAGGACGCCGGAACTGTACGGGCCGCCGACGACCATGCTGACGTTCTGCTCCTGGGCGATGGGCAGCAGCCGTTGGAGGGCGTGCTCGTGATCGAGGAGCGTGTAGCGGCCGGCGAGCAGGAAGCCGTCCGGCCGGGGTTCGTCCAGGGCCAGGGTCAGCTCGATCGGCTCGGTGCGGTTGACACCCAGCCCCCAAGCCTTGATCACGCCTTCGTCGCGCAGCCGGGCCAGCACCCGGAAGGCACCGGTACGCGCCTCCTCGAACTTCTGCAGCCACAGGTCGCCGTGGAAGTCCTGGGCGATGTCGTGCACCCAGACGATGTCCAGCCGGTCGACGCCCAGGCGCTTGAGGCTGTCGTTGATCGAGCGTTCGGTGGCCTCGGCGGTCCACTCGTCGAGCATGCGGTTCGGACGGCCGTGCTCGAACAGCCCGCCCTTCTCCCCGAGCTCGCGGTCGCCGCTCTCCACCTCGTCGAGGATGACCCGGCCCACCTTGGTCGACAGGACGTAGGAGTCGCGGGGCTTGGCGGACAGCAGCGTGCCGAGCCGGGCCTCGGCCAGGCCGGCGCCGTAGAAGGGGGCGGTGTCGTAGTAGCGGATGCCCTGGTCCCAGGCGGCCTCCAAGGTGGCCTGGACCTCTTCCTCGGGGATCGCGCGGAACATGTTGCCGAGGGGAGCCGTGCCGAACCCGAGCCGGCCGGGAAGGATCGCGGTGAGCGACATGTCGTTTCTTCCTTCACTGTGCCGACGCTGTGCCAGGGTCCTGCGCGAGTGGACGGGTTCCTGTCCGGGCAGGTCCCGCGGGAACCGTCGGGGATCAAATCCCCCGCACACGGGAGGTCGCACGTCGAGGGGGCAAAGAGTGTTCCCGCCGGTCGAACGGCCTTCTTTACCCTGCTTCGGCCCGCGTCAGCGGGGCCGTCACGCCGGGCGGAGGCGCGCCAGGTGGTGGTCGAGCAGTGCCGTGACGTCCTCGGGTGTGTAGTGGCCGACCAGGGTGGCGTTCACGATGCCCTGCGCGAAGGCGTACAGGATGCTCGCCTCCTTCCCGGCGTCCAGGTGGGCGGCGAGTTGCCCGGCGGCCTGGGCGGCCCTGATCTGCTCGGCGAGGAAGGACAGCAGGTGCGGGTACCCCGTCCGCATCGCGACCGCCTGGTTCTCGCACACCACCGAACTCGCCTGGAACGCCTGCCCGATGCGGTTCAGGTAGCAGCGCTCCTCGTCCAGCGGCAACAACTCCAGCACGGTCGCCCTCAGCACGTCGAGCGGTGTGGACTGCCGCGCGGCCACGGCCGCGATCCGTTCCCCGATCCAGATCCCGATGCGTTCCAGCGCCAGCAGCAGCATCTGGTCCTTCGTCGTGACGTAGTACTGCACCGCCCCCATGGACATCCCGGCCGCGGCCGCGACCTCCCTCAGGCTGACGCTCTCCATGCCCTTGTCGTGGATGACGCGGTGCACGGCCTCGGCGATGTGCCGCCGCCGGGCCTCGTGATCGACGATCTTCGGCATTCCCCCGCCGCTTTCTCATGCGAGTGCATGGTAAAAACTGCCGCCTGCGTTTACCATGCGACTGTATGACAAAAATCGATGACAGGGGGAGATCCGAATGCGGGTTCTGATCATCGGAGTCGGCACACGCGGGGACGTGGCGCCGTACACGGGGCTGGGGGCGCGGTTACGCGAGGCCGGGCACGAGGTGACGATCGCCGCGCACGAGCCGTACGCGGAGCTGGTCACCGACGCGGACCTGAAGTATCTGCCGCTTCCCGGAGACCCGCTCACCGCGCTGACCGGCCGCCTGTCCATCAGCGCCTTCAAGCAGTACAGCGAGCACCTCACGGAGGGCTTGGCCGGGCTCGCCGGGCAGGACGCCGACCTGCTCCTGCTCGGCGTGGCCGGAGCGCTGGGCTGTCACCTCGCCGAGGCGATGGGCGTGCCGAGCATGGGGGTGCACCTCCAGCCGATCGACCCTACGGGGGACTTTCCACCGGTCACGAGCCTGTTCCACGGGTCGCTCGGGCGGTGGGGGAACCGCAGGGCGGCCCGGCTCGCGTTCGAGTTGCCGGCCGCCGGTCCGCTGATCTCCGGGTTGGGCACCAGGATGCGGGCCCGGCTGGGGCTGCCCCCGATGAGCCCGCGCGCCGTCTACCGTCGCCGGGAGAGCACACGCTGGCCGGTCTTCCACGGGATCAGCCCGCTGGTGCTGCCGCGTCCGGCCGACTGGCGGCCTGGGCTGGAGATCACGGGTTACTGGTGGCCGCCCCGGCCGCGGGACTGGCAGCCGGATCCGGTGTTGCTCGGCTTCCTGGCGTCCGGGCCGCCGCCGGTCTTCGTCGGCTTCGGCAGCCTGGCGGAAACGCGGGCCGAGCAGTACACCGAGCTGGCCGTGCAGGCGCTGCGGCGGGCCGGGTTGCGCGGCGTGTTGCAGACCGGCGTGCGGGGACAGCTCTCGGACGACGTGCTGGCGGTCGGCGAAGTGCCGCACGACTGGCTGTTCCCCCGGCTGGCCGCCGTCGCCCACCACTGCGGCGCCGGCACCACGGGGATCGGCGTGCGGGCGGGGGTGCCCGCCGTGGCCGTGCCGGTCATGAACGACCAGCCGTTCTGGGCGTCCAGACTGACGGCGCTCGGTGTGGCTCCGGCCGCGATCCCGTTCCGCCGCCTGACGCCCGTACGGCTGGCCGCCGCGCTCACCGCAGCGGTCACCGACCCGGTCCACCGGCAGCGAGCCCGGTCCCTGGCGGCCGGGATCTCGGCGGAGGACGGCGCGGCGCCCGTCGTCGAGGCCGTGAACCGCCTCCAGGTCACCCGCGCAGGCTGACGAGGTTCTTTGGGCGTACGTGGTGGCCCGTCGGCAGGTCAGGGCGTCGGGGCTATCGTGGATACAGGTGTCGAATCGGCGTTAGGGGGACGCATGAAGCGACGCTCTGTGAAGACCGCGATCGCCGTCGGGGCATTCCTGGCCGCCGGCACTGTGGGTTCGGGGGCCACCGCGTCGGCCGTGGGATCTCCGCCGATGCCGTCCCCGAGCCCTTCTCCAACGGGTCCGCAGTCGACGTGCCCGGGAATGGGGCAGATGCACCCCGTCACCGGCGAGTACGACTACCTGTCGCAGATGGTGCCGCACCACGAGGACGCCATCACCGCGGCCCGGCAGCTGCAACGTTCCGGCAGACCTGAGATGCGGCGGCTCGGGCAGTCCATCGTCACGACGCAGACGGCCGAGGTCGGCCGGATGAAGGGGTGGCTGGAACAGTGGTACCGGCAGAGCCCGGCGCCGAGCCCGAGCGGGACCACCATGCCCGACCTGTCGGGGCTCTCCGGGGATCAGCTCGACAAGGCGTTCCTGCAGCACATGATCCCGCACCACATGATGGCGATCATGATGTCGCAGCAGCTCCTCATGCACGGCGAGGCGCAGCACGCCGAGGTCGCCGGCTTCGCCCGCAAGGTACGCGACGACCAGTGGGCGGAGGTCCGTACGATGCGGCAGTACCTGACCCGGTGGTTCGGGGCGCAGAACCTGCCCTGCGTCCCGAACATGCCCGGCATGCCGGACATGACGCCAGGACCTCACATGTCGGGAATGCCTGGCATGCCGCCGGGGCCGCATTCGGAAACCCCCTAGCGGCGAACGCCCGGGGTCGCGGCGGCCCGCTTCCAGGCGGCGTCGCGCAGCAGGCGCAGCCCGTTGAGGCCGACGATGACGGTGGAGCCCTCGTGCCCGGCCACGCCGAGGCCCGGACGGACACTCCGCCCGGAGAACGAGCCGCCACACCCGCCCGCTGACGCTTTGTTCCCGCTTCCCGACCTCCGGCGACCGGCTGGGCCCCTGACGCGCCGGCGGCGTCAGGACGGGCAGTCCGGGGGCATCTTGAGCACCCCGAACTCCAGCCGTAGCGAGTCGTCGGCGGGAAGGGCGATCGCCCGCGCCCACGGGTCGGTCGCCCAGCAGGCGGGCAGGAGGAAGTACCGCTGGTTGGAGTGGATCAGCAGGCGCAGGCCGGTGTAGCGGTAGCGGTACATCGCGTTGGGGTCGGGCAGCGTGGTCTCGGTGATGCCGGGGCCTTCCAGGTAGAGCCGCCGGGTCGCGTACACCACCGTGCTGGGCAGCCGTCCGGGGTCCAGGCGGTACAGGTCGGCCGCCGCCCGGCCGCGCGACTCGGCGAACTCGGTGATCACCCACAGCAGCAGGACCAGCAGGAGCGTCATGCAGACCGTACGCCGGACGATCTGTTCCGTGGCCGACGACGTACGCCGGGGGTTGAGCCGCTGGTGCAGCGAGGCGCCGTAGACGAGAACGAAGACCCCCAGACCCAGGCAGAACGGCATGCCGAAGGGCGGCAGCTCCACCCACCCGGCCATGCCCGCGATGCCCACCGCGGCGCACCCGGTCCCGAGAACGGCGGCGCCCCTGATCGCCCACTTCGCAGCGGTACGGTGCCGTTCGGCGGTACGGGCCAGCCAGGCGTGCACCGGTGGCGCGATCAGGGCCGCCACCAGCACCACGATCAGCGGTTCTATCGTCAGCGTGACGCTGCGCAGCGCGTAGTCCTGCAAGGACAGGCCCAGCATGCTCTGGTCCACGCCGAGGCGCCCGTACATCGTGTTGGCCCGTACTGCCCCGAAGTACACCAGGATCGCCGTGACGAGGGTGGTCGGGGTCACGACGTGGGCGAGGACGGTCCACATGCGTGACAGGTCCTGACCGGCCCCGCCGTCGCCGCCAGCCGGGTCGCCTGTGGGATGCGGCTCGGTCACGACGGGCCCGGCGCCGGGCCGGTGTCGTCGGGCGGCCCCGGCGGACCCTCGCCCGGCGGGCCGGAGTTGCCTTCGCCGGGCGGTTTGGAGGGCCCCTCGCCGGGGGTTCCGGAGCCGCCGGGTGGCTCGGTCGCGCCGCCGGTGTCCACGGGCCCGCCGGGCGAGCCGGTGCCGGGCTCCCCGGGCCCCGGCGCCGGGCCGCTCGGCCCCGGTCCGGCCGGGCCGGGCGACGCGGTGACCGTGGCGCACTCCGGCAGGCTGCCGGGATCGGACGCCACCGCGCACGCGTTCCTGAGGTACCCCGCCGGGAGCGGGCCGAGCTTCTCCAAGCGGCCGATGACCTCCCGGGCCCGCTCGTTCTCGCCCAGGGCTACGGCGCTGACCAGTTCCGTCTGGTCGAGCAGGCCCATCAGTTGCGGGCGCATCTGGCGGGGAAGGGCGGCCTGGTGCTTCTTGGCGGAGTCGACCCGGTCGAGCGCCTGGCGCCACTGCCCGCTGTTGGCCTTGGCCGCCGCCCCGCAGACCCGCGCCACGGCCTTCTCGCTGTCGGAACTGCCCGGGTCGGCGACCACCGCGTCCATCTTGCCCGCCGCGCCGGCGAAGTCGTGGTCGTTCAGCATGTTCTGGCAGTCCAGCCCCACCTGGGCGGTGGGCTCGGGCAGGTCGCCGGTGTCCTCCTCGGGGACGAGCCGGCCCTGCGGCGTGATGACCGGCCGTGCCTGCCGGGGCGCGCCGGGCCCGGCCTCGCCCGCCCCGGGCCCCTCCGGGCCGTCGCCACAGCCGCCGGTCAGCACCACGGCGGCGAGCAGCGTCACCGCGGCCGGCCAGGTCCTGCCCACTGTTCCCCCGATTGCTCCGTACCTGTCGGAACAGGTCGTACCGCATCGAAGGGGACGGTACTCGCGGCGAACTCCCCGATCGCTGGAAGCTGGAGAATCCTTTGACCTGCGCGATCAGGAGGGAGGGCGGCCGGGCCGGTCGTCCGGCCCGGCCGCGGTCGGATGTCAGGCGGGCGGCGTCACGCCGTTCTTGGAGACCGGTACGGCGAGCTGCGTGGCGCCGGTGAGCCGCAGCTCCTCGGCGGGCAGGTTCGCCAGCACCGGGTTCAGGTGCTTCAGCGTCAGCGGAACCGCGGAGATCGTGGGGCCGGCGATGTCGAACTTCTCCAGGTCCACCCAGCGCACGATGTCGAACACGTCCGCCGGGATCTGGTCGCCGCCCTTTTGCACCGGTACGCACAGCTGCCGGGCGGCGCCGACCTGCACGGTCCTGGGCGGGATCTGGTTGACGAGTACGGGGTTGAGCTGGGTGAGGTTCAGCGCCTTGTTCATCGCCGGGTTCGGCGTGTGCGCGTAGCACAGCAGGTCGATGTGCGAGACGACGCGCAGGACGTCCGGCGGCGGGGTCACGCCGTTCTTGGCGACCGGCACGCAGAGGTTCTGCGGCACGTTGAGCGTGACGCTGATGCCCGGCACGCCCTGAAGGACGGGGTTGAGGTGGCGCAACGCGAGGTTCTGGTTGATCTGGGGCGCGCTCACCCGGTAGCACGACAGGTCGACGAACCTGACGTAGTCCAGCACGGTCGCGGGCGGGATCACGTTGTTCTTGGCCACCGGGACGCACATCTGCTCACGCGGGCCGAGCGTGACCTGCACGGGCGGCAGGTTGGCCAGCACCGGGTTGATGTGCCGCAGTGACAGCGCCACGGCGGGCGGCTGGTACGTCGTCGTCTTGTAGCAGTCCAGGTCGAGGTTCGACACGAACTCCTTGGCCGTGGGCGCCGCCAGCGCCCCGGCGGGGGTCGCGACGAGGAAGGCGGCGGCGAACACCGCCAGGGCGGCCGATAAGAGACGTCTTACCGCGGTTCGTGCGTGGCGTGGGGACGCGGGGTTTCCGTTCATCCATCCTCCTGAGCCGGTCGATCGTGCCTTGACTGTGCGCCCGCTTCCCCCGCCGGACAAGGTGCGTGGCCGCTGTTTGACAAGCGCTTGTCAGCACGCGTTCGCGCCGGTCCCGGGGGCGGGCCGTTCACGTGATCTTCCGGCGGCGGCTCCGGGCGCGTCCCGCCCAGGGCGCGCGGGCGTCACCCGCCTGCGATGGAGTGGCGCGCATGTACCGCAAAGCTCTCCCCGCTCTCCTTGCAGCCGCGTCGCTGCTGGTCACGGCCCCGGCGACCACGGCCACGGCGGCCACCGCCGCCCCCGGGACCGTGGACGTGGCCCCCGGCGTGACGCTGACGCAGCTCACCCTCGGCGCCAAGAACGACGACGACTTCTGGACCGTCCACGTGTACCTGCCGGCCGTGATCGACGGCCCGCTCAACCGGGCGGCCACGGCGCTGGGCCCCCGGGAGATCGCCGACCGCGTCGCCGCGACGCTGCGGGAGAAGGGTTTCGAGCCCCGCGTCGAGCAGGTGGACCTGCCCGCCTTCGCCGACCGGCCGGCGGGCGTGCTCGGCTGGATCGTCCGGGTCGGACGGTACGCCACCGCCGCCGAGGCCGCCACCGGCCTGGCCCAGGTCAAGGCGGCGGGCCTGACGGGCGGCACCCGCTACACCGCCCAGGACGGCACCGACGCCGGGGCGCCGCAGCGCGTCCACGTGTTGCGCGTCGACTTCCGCCGTTTCCGCGGCACCGTGGACACCGACTTCGGTCCCACGCTGAGCGGCATGGAGACGCTCACCGACCTGATCTCCTCCTCCGGCGCCGTGGCGGGCGTCAACGCGCAGTGGTTCCTCAACAGCTCGCCCACCGGCCTGTACGTCAAGGACGGCAGGCTGATCGGCAGCGCCACCCAGGGACGCGGCGGCATCAGGATCACGCAGGGCGGCCGCCGGCTGGAGACCGACGCCTACACCGCCCACGTGACGCTCCGCGCGGGCGGCGACACCGTCGAGATCGACGGCGTCAACCGGCTGCCCGGCGAGATCTGGAACTGCGGCGGCGTCGGCGGCGACGTGCCCACCGAGAAGCCTCAGCACGACTTCAAGTGCACCGACCCCAGCGAGCTGGTCCGCTTCACCCCCGAGTGGGGCACTCCTCCGGTGGGCGCGGGCGCGGAGGCCGTGCTGGACGCGCGCGGCAAGGTGCTGGCGGTCAACACCGCGCGCGGCGCGGCCGTGCCGGCGGGCGGCTCGACCATCCAGGCGATCGGCGACAGCGCCGACTGGCTGCTCGCGCACGCGGCGCCGGGTCGCCGGCTGACCGTCACCGAGCGGGTCGAGGACAGCAGGGGCCGCCGCGTCCCGCTCACCCCGGACACCACCATCCTCCAGGTCGGCCCCACTCTCGTCCGTGACGGGCGGGTGTCGGTCAACGCCGCCGCCGACGGCATCATCCGCGACGGCGCGGACCAGACGTTCACCTACAACTGGACCGTACGGGCCAACCCGCGCTCGATGGTCGGCGTGGACGACCGGGGCCGCCTGATGCTCGTGGTCGTGGACGGGCGGCAGGACGGTTACAGCGAGGGCCTCGGCATCGCCCAGGGCGCCGAGCTGATGAAGCGGCTGGGCGCGGTGGAGGCCATGAACCTCGACGGCGGCGGCTCCAGCGTGATGGCGACGTCCCGGGACGGCATTCTCAACCATCCCTCCGACGCCACCGGACAGCGCGCCCTGGGCAACGTGCTGCTCGTCCGGCCGGGCCGGTGATCGTCGGCTGAGAAGGCCCGCCCCGGGGCAGCCCCGGCGGCGGGCCTTCGTTCCTACGACAGGGTCACGGTTCCGACCACGACGCGGTGGTCGGAGCACAGGTCGCCGGGGTTGCCGGTGCACGTGGCCGGCGGGGCGAGCGAGTCGGCCGAGTACGCGCCCACGATCCTGTCCTCCCTGGCGAAGATCAGGTCGAGCTTCGTCCCCGAGCCGCACGGGCCCTTGCCGTCCGGCGTGCTGACGGTCAGCTCGCCGTAGCCGGGGCAGTTGCCGGGGTCGGCGTCGTCCAGCTCGTGGTATTCGCCGGTGTTGCCGCGGTTGTTGGCGGTGTTCACGGTGGGGGAGTAGTAGCCGTTCAGCCGGGCGGCGTCGGGCGTGAGGTTGAAGTCGCCCGCCACGACCACGGTGTCCCCGGCGGCGTGGTACGCCTCCAGCTTGGCCAGCACGGCGTTGAGCTGGGCCGCGCGGTAGGCGTCGACGTACGTGGTGTGCGTGGAGCAGAACCGCAGGTGGGGGCGGGCCTGCAAGGGGGCGCAGAGCATCTTGCGCTGCTCGGTCTTGCCGTCGTCGGGCAGGGTGACGCGCTCGGCGGCGCCCAGGGGTTGCCTGCTGAAGATGGCGTTGCCGTACTCGCCCCCGCCGCACGGCCCGCCCGCCGTCGCCGGGTACGTGGCGGCGAACCGCGCGAAGTTGTCCCGGTCGGCCGGCCAGCCGGCGTCCCGCAGGCCGCTCACCAGCGCCTGGTACTGGCCGGCGCACAACTCGTTGAACGACACCAGGTTCGCGCCCCGCGCGACGATCGAGCTCACGGCCGCCCGGACCATGCCGTTGCCCGTGGAGCCGTGGTTCAGGGTGTTGCCGGCCGCGTTCCAGTGCCAGACGGTGTAGGAAGCGGCGGCGGCCGCGGTGGCCGGCACGGCAGAGGCGGCCAGGACCGACGGGACGATCACGGTGGCGGTCACAGCGGCGATCACAGCGGCGATCATGGTGGCCAGGAGCCTGGGGAACCGCACGGGCTTCCTCCCCGAAGTCGATGATCAGGAACGTACAGCGGACCAGAGCCCGGTCCGCCGCGTCAACCGCCCTGTTCAGGCGGGCTCCGGCCAGCCGGATTCGAGGAGGTCGAAGACGGCGTCCAGCGCGGCGCGCGGGTCGGGCTCGGCGCCCGCGAGCTCGGGGATCTCCAGCACGTACCGGGCCAGCGCGCGCACCGTCATGTCGGCGGCCTCGCGCCCGGTCGCGGCGGCGATCGCCTCGGCCAGCGGGCGTTCGGCGGCGATCCACAACCTGCGCGAGTACTCCCGCAGGGCGGGCGTGCGCACGATGAGGTCGCGCTTGCGCCGCTGCTCGGGCGGCAGGGCGGCGGCGAACGGCCCGCGCGCCGCCAGGCAGCGGCGCAGGGCCTCCAGGACACTCTGTCCCGCCGGCCGGTCGAGCACGGCGGCGGCCAGCCAGACGTGCCGCTCGTCGCCGTCGTCGAAGATCAGGGCGTCCTTGCCGTCGGGCACGTGCGCGAACAGGGTGGCGACGGACACGTCGGCCTCGTCGGCGATCTGGGCGACGGTGACGCCGTCGTAGCCGTGCTCGGCGAACAGCCGCACCGCGGCCTCGGCCAGGGCCCTGCGGGTCTGTGCCTTCTTGCGCTCGCGGCGCCCGGTCGTCATGCTGCCAGACTAGCGTAAAACTATAGTGATTCTAGTTTCATAGTCAGTTCAGAAATGAAGGAGCCGCCATGTCCGCCCACTCATGGGACGTCCGGCGCCTGCCGTCCGCCGAGGGCAGGAGCTTCCTGGTCACCGGCGGCAACGCGGGCATCGGCTATTTCGTGGCCGAACAGCTCGCCGGCACCGGCGCCACCGTGATCCTCGGCAGCCGCGCCCCCGCCAAGGCGTCGGCCGCCGCGCGGTCCATCGGCGGTCGCGTCCCCGGCGCGCGGGTCCGGCACGTGCCGCTCGACCTGGCCGACCCGGCCTCGATCGTGGCCGGGGTCGCGGCGCTGCGGCTGGAAAGCCTGGACGCGGTCGTGTGCAACGCCGGGGTGCTGCTCGACCACCCGCCGCGGCGCGAGACGGACAACGGGCACGAGCTGATGTTCGCCACCAACCACCTCGGACACTTCGCGCTGGTCTCGTGGCTGGCGCCGCTGCTGGCGGCCGCTCCGGCCGCCAGGGTGGTGACCGTCGGCAGCCTCACCGCCAAGTCCGTGACCCTCGATCTGGAGGATCTCCAGAGCCTGCGCGACTACCGGCCGAAACGCGCGTACGCGCGCTCGAAACTGGCACAGATGCTCTTCGGCTTCGAGCTGGACCGCCGGCTGCGCGCCGCGGGCGCCTCGACGTCGAGCGTGGTGACCCATCCCGGCGGGGCGCTCGACTCCCTGACACCCTCGCGTCCGGTGCGCTCCCGCACCGCCGGCGAGCTGCTGCGCGGCCTGCCCGCCGGGCTGCTCGTGCAGGGCAAGGAGGCCGCGGCCTGGCCCGCCGTACGGGCCGTGCTCGACCCGTCCGTACGCGGCGGCCAGTTGTGGGGGCCGCGGGTGCTCGGTTTGCGCGGCCGGCCCGTCCCCGAGCCCGTACGCGGCGACCTGGCCGACACCGCGCTGGCGGCCGCCCTGTGGGCCGCCAGCGCCGACCTGACCGGCCTGGCCCCGGCCGCGGCCGGACCCGCCGGGGCGTGATCGTGCTCAGCCGTTGGGGTCGACGAACTCGGGCTGGTCCAGCACACGCAGCCAGCTCCCGTCGGGCTGGCGGCGGACGACCTGGGCACGGGCGCCGGAGCCGTCCTTGGGCGGGGTGGAGGTGAGGGCCAGGTCGCCGCTTACCAGCGTCGGCAGCGGCTGCTCCGGCTCGAAGCGCGGGCCCCCGGCCAGCACTTTCTCCCACAGCGCCTGGATCGCCGCCCGCCCCACGGTCTGCGCGCCCGGCGGGTAGGCCAGCACGGCGTCCTCCTCGTAGAGCGCGGCGACCCCGGCCGCGTCGCCGGCGTTGGAACGCTCGACGAACAGGCGGGTGATGTCCTCGGGGCGCATGGCCTTCTCATATGCGGTCATGGTGACGTCCTTTCCGGTTTCTCCTTCCAGGCTGCCTGGGCCCGTACCAGAAGTCCAACAGATGGTTGTGATGACATCTAGAATCTGCAGTTATGGAACTGAGGCAGTTGGAGTACTTCGTCGCGGTGGCCGAGGAACGCAGCTTCACCCGGGCGGCCGAACGGGTGCACATCAGCCAGTCCGGGGTCAGCGCCCAGATCCGCCGGCTCGAACGTGAGCTGGGCGCCGAGCTGTTCGACCGGTCGGCCCGCGTGGCCACCCTCACCGTGGCGGGCAAGGCGGCGCTCGAACACGCCCGCGCCGCGCTGGCCGCCGCCGGGGCGGTCGGCCAGGCGGTGGGCGAGGTGACCGACCTCATCCGCGGCACGCTCACGGTCGGCATGGTGCTCGGCTGCACGATCACTCCTCTGTTCGACGCGCTGGCCGCCTTCCACGAGGCCCATCCGGGTGTGGAGCTCGCGCTGCTGGAGGACAACTCCGACAGGCTTGTCGAAGGGGTTCGGTCGGGCGCGCTCGACCTGGCGCTCATCGGCACCGCGAACGCCGTCCCCGAGGGCCTGGAAGCCCTGACGATCATCAGCGAGCGGCTGGTCGCGGCGGTCCCGCCCGGCCATCCCCTGGCCGCGCGGCGCCGGGTCACCCTGCCCGACCTGGCCGACCACCCGATCGTGTGCATGCCGCAGGGCACCGGGCTGCGCGCGGTGTTCGACGAGGCGTGCGCCGCGCGAGGGCTGCGGCCGGTGATCGCGCTCCAGGCCGGCGCCGCCGACACCATCGCCGACCTGGCCGTACGCGGGCTCGGGGTGGCGATGCTCAGCGAGTCGATGGCCGCGCGGTACCGCGACCGGCTCACCGCGCTGCCCGTCGAGGACGTACGCGCGCCCGCGCTGCTCGCCCTGGTCTGGCGGGAGGGCGGCGGCCCCGCGGTCCGGGCGCTGCTCCGCCACGCCCGCCGGACGTTCTCCGCCCAACCCCTGTGACCCCGGAACGTCATGCTGTCAGCCTGTCCTTGACACGGATGCCTGTCAAGGACAGGCTGACAGCATGACGACATCAAGCACCCCAGAGGTGAGGCCCGTCGAGCAGGTGGCGACGAGGTGTTCGTTCTGCGGCAAGCCGCACGAGGAGGCCAGGAAGGTGGTCGCCGGGCCCGGCGTCTACATCTGCGACTCCTGCGTCGAGCTGTGCCACGAGATCATCGCCGGCGAGCTGCAGAAGGCCGAGGGCGACACGGCCGAGGGCGACCGGACCGCGAGCGTGCACTGGGGCCCCGACCCGACCGACCAGTACGTGTCGGGCACGTCCGACGAGGACGTCCTGGCCGCCCTGCCGCGCCAGGCGCTCACCGTCGCGCAGGCCGAACGCGACCTGCGCGCCTGGGTCGGCATCCTCCGCGACCGCGAGGTGACCTGGGCCAGGATCGGCGAGGCCCTGGGCATCACCCGCCAGGCGGCGTGGGATCGCTTCGCCGCCGACGTCGAGTCCCGGTGAGCGGAAAAACTGCAATTCACTGCAATTTTGCAGTAGAGTCCCTTCATGACCGAAGGGCTTCGTGAGCGCAAGAAGCGCAAGACCCGCCGGCACCTCTCCGACGTGGCGATCGGGCTGTTCGTGGACCGCGGGTTCGACCAGGTCACGATCGCCGAGATCGCCGCCGCGGCGGAGGTGTCGGTCAACACGCTCTACAACTACTTCGCCGCCAAGGAAGACCTCGTGCTGCCTCCCGAAGAGGCCTCGCCGCAGCGGCTGGCCGACATCGTGCGCGACCGCGCGCCGGGCGAGTCGGCGGCGGGCGCGGTGCTGGCCCGGCTGCGCGAGGAGCTGCGCGGGCAGGACCGCAGGCTGGGGCTGACGGCCGGGTTCGGCCGGGTGCTGGAGATGATGCTCGCCGCCCCCACGCTCCGGGCGCGGCTGGAGGAGCTGGGCACGCAGATGACCGACGCGCTGGCGGAGGCACTGGCCGAGGAGGCGGGCGCCGCGCCGGGCGATCCGCTGCCGCGGGCCGTCGCCTGGCAGATCGGCTGCCTGCACTCGCTGGTGTTCGCCGAGGTCGGCAGGCGGGTGGCGGCCGGCGAGCGGCCCGAGGCCATCGCCGGGGCCGTGCTGGAGCTGCTGGACGTGACCGAAGGGCTGCTCGGCGAGCGGCTGCTGACCTATGCCGTACGGGAGGGCTGAGCGTTGTTCCGGGTGACCATTCGCGGGAAGTTCGACGGGCTGGACGAGGAGGGACGCGCCAAGGTGCTGGCGGCGGAGGCGGCCGCCTTCACCGACTCGGGCACGTTCACCCATGACGGGACCGTGTCGGCGTTCACGTTCCGCTGCCAGGTGCCCGCCGGGCCCGAGGACGGCGAGCGGGAGGCGACCGGGCGGGCGGTGGCGGCGCTGGAGGCGTACGGGGTGCCGTACCAGGTGTTGCGGATCGCGGTGACGGATATGCGGGACATCAAGATCCGCCACAAGGGCCGGCGCACCTGACCCCTTGTCCCGCATGTGGGATATGCTCCCGGATATGGGACAAGATTTGGACGAGCGGCTGGCCGGACGGCTCGCCGAGCTGCGGGTCGAGCACGACTGGTCGCTCGACGAGCTGGGCCGGCGCGCCGGTGTCAGCCGCTCGACGTTGTCCCGGCTGGAACGCGGGGAGATCAGCCCGACCGCCGCCCTGCTCAACAAGCTGTGCGCGGTCTACGGCCGGACGATGTCGCGCCTGCTGGCCGAGGTGGAGTCCGAGCCGGCGCAGGTGGTGCGGGCCGGGGCGCAGGCGGTGTGGCGGGACGAGAGCTCCGGCTTCGAACGCCGTTCGGTGTCGCCGCCGCATCCCGGGCTGCGCGGCGAGGTCGTCGAGGGGCGGCTGCGACCGGGGGCGGACATCGCCTACGACCAGCCGCCGGTCCCTGGGCTCGAACAGCACATCTGGGTCATGGAGGGCGTGGTCGAGGTCACCGCCGACGGCCGCGTCCACCGGCTGGAGGCGGGCGACTGCCTGCGCTTCCGCCTGTGGGGGAGCTCGCGCTTCCGCTGCCCCGGCCCTTCGCCGGTCCGCTACGCCCTGCTGGTCGTCCTCCCCTGAGCACCGAAGGAGTCCCCATGCACACCGTCGCCCTGCTGTCGGCCGAGGAGTTCGCCGCGAGCGTCGAGGAGCTGGCCGTGTTGCTGGCCGACGCCGTGGACGGCGGCGCGTCCGTCGGGTTCCTGAAGCCGTTCGGGCCGGCGGAGGCCGCCGTGTGGTGGCGCGAGCAGGAGGCGGCGGTGGCCGACGGCGGCCTGGCGGTGTGGGCCTGCCGCGACGCGGACGGCCGCCTGGCCGGCACGGTCAGCGTCGTCCTGGCCCGCAAGCCCAACTCGCGGCACCGCGCCGAGGTCGCCAAGCTCCTGGTGCACCGTGCGGCGCGGGGCCGCGGCCTGTCGCGCCTGCTGCTGGCCGCCGCCGAGCGGGGAGCCGCCGCGGCCGGGGCCGGGCTGCTGGTGCTCGACACCGAGACCGGCAGCCCCGCCGAGCACGTCTACCTGACCGGCGGCTGGACCCGGTACGGCATCGTGCCCGGCTACGCCGGCGCGCCCGACGGCACGCTCCTCGACTGCAGCTTCTTCTACAAGCGGCTCACAACGCCTGCGTGAGCTCGTCGAGGTCGGCCAGGCGGCGGGCCGGGTCGAGCCGGGCGGCGGCGGCCACCAGCAGCAGCTCGGTGACCGCGATCTGGTGCGCCAGCGGCGCGATGGGCCCGGCGGCCTCGGGCGGCAGCCGGATCAGCGTCTCGGCCCGCGCGGCGAGCGGCGACTCCCAGGCGTCGGTGATCAGCACCAGCCGTGCTCCGCGCGCGCACGCGGCCTCGGCGAAGCGGGCGGTGCCGGGGGAGTAGCGGCGGAAGTCGTAGGCGACCAGGGCCGCCGGACCGGGCAGGTCGAGCAGCGCGCGGGCGCGGGCGGGCGCGGATCCGGGCACGCGGTGGACGCCGGGCCGCAAACCGGCGAGCTGCCTGATCAGGTACTCGGCGGCCAGCTCGCTCAGCGGCCCGCCCATCGCCCACACGGACGCGGCCTGCGACAGCAGCGTCCCCACGGAGTCGAGCAACTGCTCGGTGACGGCGGCCAGGGTGCTGTCCAGGCCGGCCCGGAGGTCTTCGGCGGCACGCCGCATGCCGGGCGAACGGGTGACGAACTCGCGCAGGCGCGACCGGTCGCGGGCCCCGTCGCGTACGGCCGACTGGAACCCGGCGAAGCCGGCGTATCCGAGCCGGTCGAACAGGCGCGAGGCGGTCGGCGGGCTGACCCCGGCCCGCTCGGCCAGGGCGCGCAGCGAGCCGAGCGCGGCGAAGGGGTAGTCGTCGAGGAGCACCCGTACGATCGCCCGCTCCCCGGGCGGCAGGTCGGGATAGACCGCGCTGAGGCGGCTCGCCACCGGATCGTCGTCCATGCTGACAAATGTTACATCAATCCGAACATCATGAAACAAGTGTTACGGTGCACGCATGAGTACCTGGAACGGACTGATCGACAGCGGCTACCGGCGCTGGCTGCCGGTCACCGCCGACACCCCCTCCGTCTCGCTCAACGAGGGCAACACGCCGCTGCTGCGCTCGGCGCACCTGTCCGGGCTGACCGGCTGCGACGTCTGGCTCAAGGTCGAGGGCGCCAACCCCACGGGATCGTTCAAGGACCGCGGCATGACCGTGGCGATCAGCCGGGCCGCGCAGGCCGGGGCCGAGCTGGTCCTGTGCGCCTCCACCGGCAACACCAGCGCCTCGGCCGCCGCCTACGCCGCCCGCGCCGGGCTCGCCGCCGCCGTGCTGGTGCCCAGGGGCGGCGTCGCGGCCGGCAAGCTGGGCCAGGCCGTACGCCACGGCGCGCACGTCGTCGAGATCGACGGCACGTTCGACGACTGCCTGCGTGTCGCCCGCGAACTGGCCGGCCATCACCCGATCGCGCTGGTCAACTCGGTCGGCAACGAGCTGCGCCTGGCCGGTCAGCGCACGGTCGCGTACGAGATCGTCGACGCGCTGGGCGAGGCGCCCGACATCCACTGCCTGCCGGTGGGCAACGGCGGCAACATCACGGCCACGTGGGGCGGCTACCGCACCTACCTGCGCGAGGGCCTGGCCACCCGGCTGCCGCGCATGTGGGGCTTCCAGGCGGCCGGCGCGGCCCCGCTCGTGCACGGCGCGCCGGTGGCCGCGCCGCAGACGGCGGCGACCGCGATCCGCGTCGGCAGCCCGGCCACCTGGGACGGCGCCGTCCGGGCCCGCGACGAGTCCGGCGGCCTGATCGGCGCGGTGAGCGACGAGCAGATCTTCGCGGCCTACCGGGAGGTGGCCCGCCGTGACGGCGTCTTCGCCGAGCCCGCCTCGGCCGCCGGGATCGCCGGCCTGCTCGACCGGCACGCAAGCGGCGCCGTCGCGCCGGGCCGGCTCATCGTGATCACCCTCAGCGGCAACGGCCTGAAGGACCCGGACGCCTCCCTGCGCGACGGCGGCGGCCCGACCCGCACGTCCTCGGCCACCGCCGAAGTGGCCCGCGCCCTCGCCCTGACCTCCTGACCCGCCCTCGCCACGATGGCCCCCGGCGAGGGGCGTGCGGCGGGGGCCCGCCTAGAATGGGCTGTGGATCTTCGATGGGGGGTTGACGTGCCGTCCTGGGCAGAGCAGGCGATCTTCTGGCACGTCTATCCCCTGGGCTTCCTGGGCGCCGAGCGCGCCGCCGTACCGGAGGTGACCCACCGGCTCAGGGGGCTGGTGCCGTGGCTGGACCACGCCGTCGCGCTGGGCGCCGACGCACTGCAACTCGGCCCGGTCTTCGCCGCCGAGACCCACGGCTACGACACCCTCGACCACTTCCGCATCGACCCGCGCCTCGGCGACGACGGCGACTTCGACGTGCTGGTGTCCGCCGCGCACGAGCGCGGGCTGCGGGTGGTCCTCGACGGCGTCTTCAACCACGTCGGGCAGGGTTTCCCGCGTTTCCAGCAGGCCCTGCGCGAGGGGCCGGGCTCGGCGGCCGCCCGCTGGTTCCGGCTGCGCTGGCCCGCCGACGGCGGCCCTCCCGCGCACGACGACTTCGAGGGGCATCAGTCGCTCGTCGCGCTCGACCACGCAGAGCCGGCCGTCGCCGAGCACGTCGCGGCGGTGATGGCCCACTGGCTCGACCGCGGCGCCGACGGCTGGCGGCTGGACGCCGCCTACGCCGTGCCGCCGCGGTTCTGGGCGCGGGTGCTGCCGCGAGTACGCGGCGGGCGGCCCGGCACGTACGTGGTGGGGGAGGTCATCCACGGCGACTACGCCGCGTTCGTGGCCGAGACCGGCGTGGACGCGGTGACCCAGTACGAGTTGTGGAAGGCGATCTGGAGCTCGCTCAACGACCGCAACGCCTTCGAGCTGGCCTGGGCGCTCAAGCGGCACACCGCCTTCGCCGAGTCGTTCGTCCCGATGACCTTCGTCGGCAACCACGACGTCACGCGCATCGCCAGCCGCCTGACCGACGTACGCCACCTGCCCCACGCCCTGGCCGTGCTGATGACGGTCGCCGGCACACCCTCGCTGTACGCCGGCGACGAGTACGCCATGCGCGGCGTCAAGGAGGAACGCGAGGGCGGCGACGACGCCGTACGCCCGGCGTTCCCCGCCTCCCCGGCCGGGCTGCCGCCGGACGGCCTGCCGGTGCTGGAGCTGCACCGGCGGTTGATCGCCCTGCGCCGCCGCCACCCGTGGTTGTCGCGTGCCCACACCACCGATCTGACCCTGTCCAACCAGCTCTACGCCTACGAGAGCCGCTCCGGCGAGCATGCCCTGGCGGTCGCGCTGAGCACCGGCGACGAGCCGTCGCAGGTCACCCTGCCCTTCCCCGGCCGGCTCGGCGCCGGGGACGGCGACCTGGACGGCACCCTGCTGACCCTGCCCCCGCACGGCTGGGCCGTCGTCGAACACTGAACAGGACAACCTACCTGCAATCACTACCAAAAGTAGCGTTGTAGCAACGTTCCGCTACGACTTCCACGGGCATGAATGTCGCGACAAAGCCGACGAGGCCGCCAATAGCGTGAAGCAACCCGCGATGGCGGGAGCGCGCGGTCTGTCGCCTTTCCCCGCGAGAGGACATCCCGCTCATGCCCATGACAAGGCTCCCCCCTGCCCTGTGCGCCGCCGCCCTGGCGATCGCCACCCTGACGGCCCCACCTTCAGCAGCCCAAGCGGCCCCGGCGCCGCACGCGGCCGACACCGACGCCGCCGCCTGCGTCCGCCACCTGGCCAGGAACCACACCTACAAGGACGGCTCCAACACCTACACCACCGACGGCGCGGGACGGCCGGCCCAGGCCCTGTCCACCGAGCTGGCCAGGAAGGCGGCCCCCCGCAGCGACTGCGAGGCCACCGTCGGCAACTGGGGAGGCAGCGGCGACTGGCAGGGCGGCCATCTCCTCGCCTCCTCCTTCTCCGGCGTCAGCAAGCGCTACAACCTGGTCCCCATGCGCGGCAGGCAGATCAACCAGGGCCTGATGCTCCGCGTCGAGAACGGCGCCCGCGCCTGCCTGGGGTCCAAGGGCGGCGCGGTGGCCGACTACCGCGTCCAGGTGCACTATCCCGACGCCGTGACGCTGGTGCCCGACCGGATCCACGTGTCCATGGCGGCGACGATCTCCGGGGTGTCCAGGCAGGTCACGGTCACCTTCCCCAACACCACCCTGTCGGCGGGGGAGCTGGACTCCTGGCACACGAAGATCGCCAACGCCTTCCGGGCGGCCCACTGCATGACCGCCTCCGACAAGGCGTAGCCGTCGGCGTTGTGGGAACCCTGCATGCGTGATCGCCCCGTTCTGGTGTGGGATCGTCCTCATGAAGAACGCAGGAGGACAGCGCGGGTTCCTCATGGGAGACCTGGCCAGGATCGCCGTGTTCGCCGCGCTGATCGCGGTGCTGGGCGCGCCGGGCTCGTTCAACGTCTTCGGCAACCCGGTGCCGATCACGCTGCAGACGCTCGGCGTCATGCTGGCCGGGGCCGTCCTCGGGAGCTGGCGGGCGGCACTGGCGGTGGTCGTGCTGCTCGTGCTGGTCGCGGCCGGGTTGCCGCTGCTGGCGGGCGGACGCGGCGGGATCGGCGTGTTCACCGCCCCCTCGGCCGGGTTCCTCATCGGCTGGATCCCCGCGGCCGCGGTCACCGGGCTGCTGGTCGAGCGGGCGGGCCGCACGCCGAGCCTGCTGCGACTGCTGGTGGCCTGCGTGGTGGGCGGCATCGGGGTGGTCTACCTGATCGGCGTGCCCGTGCAGGCGCTGATCACCGGCCTGCCGCTGACCGAGGCGATGCGGCTCAGCGCCGTGTTCCTGCCGGGTGACCTGGTCAAGGCGGTGATCGCCGCGCTGGTGGCCAGGGGCACGCAGCGTGCCTATCCCGACGCGGTCCCGGCCGTTCACAACGAACGGGTGCGCTGATGCCCGTCGCCGAGCACGTCCTGCGGCACGCCGCGGGGAGCCCGTCCAGGGTCGCCCTGCGCGGGCCGCTCGGCTCGCTGACGTACGGCGAGCTGGCCGGGCGGGTCCAGGGCGGCGCGCGGTATCTCAAGGGGCGTGGCACGCTGGCCGCGATCGCTCTTGAGGACCCGGTCGAGCTGCTGGTCGCCGTGCTGGCGGCCGATCTGGCCGGGGTGACGCCGCTGGTGGGCGACCATGCCTGGAGTCCGGAGCGGTGGGCGCGCATCACCGCGGCGGCGGGCGCCGACCTGCGGGTCAGGGAGCCGCTGCCGTACGTGCCGGGCGCGCCGCTCGTGCCCGAGCCGCGTCCCGGCGACCGGGCCTGGGCCTGCTTCACCTCCGGCAGCACCGGCCGGCCGCGCGCGGTCGTCCGCACCCGGGCCTCGTGGACGCATTCCTTCCCGTACCTGGACGAGCTGGCCGGGATCGGCGCGGACGACGTCGTCCTCGTGCCCGGCCCGCTGGTCTCCTCCCTGTACGCCTTCGCCGCCGTGCACACCCTGGCGGCCGGTGCGACCGCCCTGGTGCCCGGGGGGCGTCCTGCGGCGGCGCTGCTGCGCGCGGCGACCGCGGTCCACGTGGTGCCCCACCGGCTGGCCGAGCTGCTGGAGCAGGCTCCCGGCCTGCGTACGGCCGTCGTCGGGGGCGCGGCGCTGAGCCGGGAGGCACGTGACCGGGCCGGGCGGGCGGGGGTGCGGGTGTTGTCGTACTACGGCGCGACCGAGTTGTCGTTCGTGGCCTGCGACGCCGACGGGGGCGGGATGCGTCCCTTTCCTGGCGTCGAGATCGAGGTCAGGGCCGAGCCGGGGCGCAGGCTCGGCGAGGTGTGGGCGCGTTCGCCGTGGCTGGCCGACGGCTACCTGGGCGGCGCCGCCGGTCCGCTGCGCCGCGACGGCGATGGCTGGACGACGGTCGGCGACCTGGCCGAACCGTACCGGGCGGGGCAGGTGTTGCGGGTGCGCGGGCGCGGCGACGGCGCGATCCAGACCGGCGGGGCGACCGTCGTGCCCGAGGACGTCGAGGCGGTGTTGCGGAAGGTGCCGGGCGTGGGGGACATCGTGGTGATCGGCTCGCCGCACCCGTCGCTCGGCTCGGTGGTGACCGCCGTGGTGGAGGGCGCCTCGCCGCCGCCGCGCGCGCTGCTGGAGGCCGTCGCCCGCGGCGGGCTCGACGTGGCGCAGCGGCCCCGCCGCTGGTACGCCGTCCCCGCGCTGCCGCGCACCGGGTCGGGCAAGCCGGCGCGCGGCCTGGTGGCCGACCGGCTGGCCGGCGGCGACCCCGAGATCCGGCGGCTGGCCTGACGTGGGCGGCAGACCCGTCGTCGTGGCGGCCCGCCGTACGCCGATCGGCACGGCCGGGCACGCCTTCAAGGACGTCGCCGTGGACGGGCTGGCCGCCCCCGTCATCGAGGCGGTGGCCGGTGAGGTGGGCCGGCCGGTGGACGACGTCGTACTCGGCAACTGCACGGGCCCCGGCGGCAACGTGGCCAGGGTGTCGGCGCTGGCCGCCGGGCTCGGCCACGGTGTGCCGGGCCTGACCGTCGACCGGCAGTGCGGCAGCGGGCTGGCCGCGATCCTGGTGGCCGGTCAGGCGGTGGCCTCGGGGGAGATGGACGTGGTGATCGCCGGAGGGGCCGAGAGCGCCTCGACCGCGCCGCTGCGTACGCCGCGCGGCGCGGACCGCCCGTACGAGCGGGCCCCCTTCGCGCCCGGCGGCCACCCCGACCCCGACATGGGCCCGGCGGCGGAGGCCCTGGCGGCCCGGTACGGCATCACCCGCGTCCGCCAGGACGAGTACGCCCGCCTCAGCCACGCCAAGGCGCTGGCCGCCCGCGCGGCGGGCGCGTTCGAGGAGGAGGTCGTGCCCGTCGGCGGCCGGGCGGAGGACCAGCGCCCGAGGGCGCTGCGCGCCGCCTCGCTGGCCCGGCTGCCCGCGGCGTTCGTGGCGGGCGGTACAGTGACCGCCGGCAATTCCTCCCCGGTCAGCGACGGCGCGGCCGCCGTGGCGCTGGTGGCCGACGGGTCGCGTGGCGGCCTGCCGGGGCTGCGGCTGGTGGCCGGGTCCGTCGTCGGGTGCGATCCGGCGCTGCCCGGGTGGGGGCCGGTGCCCGCGGTGCGCCGGGTGCTCGTACGTGCGGGGGTGGACATGGGACAGGTGGCGGCGGTGGAGATCGTGGAGGCGTTCGCGGCGCAGGTGCTGGCCGTCACCGACGCGCTCGGCCTCGACCCGCTGGCGGCCGACCGCGAACGGGTGTGCGCCGGCGGCGGCGCGCTGGCGCTCGGCCACCCGTGGGGCGCGACCGGCGCGGTGGTGGTGACCAGGCTCTTCTCCAGGCTGGTACGGTCCGGAGCCCCCGCCGGCACGCTGGGCCTGGCCGCCGCGGCGGTCGGCGGCGGCCTGGGCGTGGCCGCGCTGTTCGAGGTGGTCGTGTGATCGAGTTCGCCGACGTGCACGTCCGGCTGGGCACGCGGGACGTGCTGCGCGGCGTCACCGCGAGCCTGGGCGAGCGCCGGGTGGGCGTGGTCGGCGCGAACGGCTCGGGCAAGAGCACGCTGGCCCGTCTGATCAACGGCCTGGCCGTGCCCACCTCGGGCGAGGTCACGGTGCTCGGGCTGGACACCCGGCGCCAGGCCGCGAAGATCAGGCGGCGGGTGGGGTTCCTGTTCACCGATCCGGACGCGCAGATCGTCATGCCGACCGTGGCCGAGGACGTCGCGTTCTCGCTGCGCCGCAAGGGCCTGTCCCGTGAGGAGGTCGAGCGCCGCGTGCACGACGTACTGGCCCGCTACGGGCTGGACGGGCACGCCGACCATCCCGCGCACCAGTTGTCCGGCGGCCAGAAGCAGTTGCTCGCCCTGTGCGCGGTCATGGTGCTCGAACCCGACATCCTGGTCATGGACGAGCCCACGACCCTGCTCGACCTGCGCCACTCGCGCCAGGTCGCCGACCTGCTGCGGGAGATGCCGCAGCAGGTGGTGGTCGTCACGCACGACCTGCCGCTGCTGGCCGGGTTCGACCGGGTGCTGGTGCTCGACGGGGGCCGGGTCGTCGCCGACGGCACGCCCGCCGAGGCGATCGGCCACTACACCGCCCTGATGGCGTGAACGGTCTCACCGGGGCGTACGTGCCGGGCGGCTCGTGGCTGCACCGGTCGCCGGCCGGGGTCAAGCTGGCCGGTCTGGCGTTGTCGTGCACGGTGCTGGTGCTGCTGCGTCCGGCGGCGGCGCTGGCGGGGGCGGCGGTCGTGGTGGTGGCGTTGTACGCGTCCTCGCGGGTGGGGGTGCGGGCGGCGTGGTCGCAGGTCAGGCCGGTGCGCTGGTTCGCCGTCGCGCTGTTCGGCCTGCAACTGGTGTTCGCGGACCTGGACGCGGCGGTGTCCTCGACGTTGCGGGTGGTGCTGGCCGTGGCGCTGGCGGGGCTGGTGACGCTGACCACGCGGACGGCGGCGATGCTCGCGACGCTGGAGCGCGGCCTGTCACCGGCCAGGTTCGTGGGGCTGGACCCGTTCCGGTTGTCGTTGTTGCTCTCGCTGACCGTGCGCAGCGTGCCGGTCGTGGCGTCGCTGGCCGGGCGGGTCAGGGAGGCGCAGCGGGCGCGGGGGGTGGAGCGCAGCGTGCGGGCCTTCGCGGTGCCGCTGGTGGTGGGGGCGCTGCGGCACGCGGACGCGCTGGGCGAGGCGCTGTCGGCACGCGGCCTCGACGACTGAACCCGCCGATCATCACAAAACAGGCATAAGGCAGTTACAACTTACACCTGCCCTTTTGGTCAAATATAGCCTTCTTGCGTAAATAAACGACAAAACGGACGTAGATCGTTCGTTGCGCAAGGAGTTCTCCCCCGTGCTGCCCACAAGAGCATTGCTCGCCGCATGCCTGCTGCTTCCCCTTCCCGCCGTCCTCCCGGGCACGGCGCACGCGGCCACGTACTGCTCGATCCCCGACACCCCCGCCCTCACCGCCCAGGAGTCGGGACCCCGCGAGGGATATCTGGCCGGTTCGGGCAGCGACGCGTTCGTGGACTGGATCTACCCCAGCCCCCGCCCGGCGGCCAAGGAGCCGACGGCGGCCCAGCGCCGTGACTACGCCGGCTTCCCCAACCTCAGCGCCGTCGACGTCGTCAGGCCCGACGGCACGCCCGGCCAGAAGCTGTTCGCCACCTGGTCCACCAACGTGGACGCGGTCATGGCCCAGACCAGCGGCCTGGCCGTCTCCGACGACGGCGGCCGCACCTTCGGCCCGGCGCGCGCCACCCCGCTGCGCGAGGCCCCGGTGCAGCTGCACGACGGCCGCCTGTTCGGCACCGCCTACTACCTGTCCAAGGTCGACGCCCGCGCCAACGAGCTGGACGTCCACACCTCCGCCGACCTCGGCCAGACCTGGGACACCGCCAAGGCCACCTTCACCAGTCCGGACGAGCTGGTCGGCGGCGGCGTCGCGCACGGCGTGCCGGTCCAGCTCCCCGACGGCACGATCCTGGTGACCGTCTACGCCCGCTACACCGCCACCGGCGGGAAGAACCAGGCCGAGCTGTACGCCAGCGCCGACGGCGGCAAGACCTTCACCCGGCGCGGCGTGATCGCCCGCCCGGCGGGCACCGCCACCTACAACGAGACGGCCGTCGAGCAGACCGCGGACGGCAGCCTGCTCGCCGTCCTGCGCAAGGACGGCGGCACCTACTCCACGCTGGCCTGGAGCCGCTCCACCGACGAGGGCCGGACCTGGTCGCCGGTGCGCGATCTGCAACTGTCCGGCCAGAGCTGCACGGTACGCGGCGTGGCCCCGCGTCTGCTGCTCATGCCGAACGACGTGCTCGTGCTCAGCGCGGGCCGCCCGGACACCTGGCTGGCGATCTCCCCCGACGGCCGCGGCGACTCCTGGACGCAGCAGCGCGTGACCCACCACAACCGCGACGGCGTCTACGACGCGCACGGCTCGTCGGGCTACACCGGTCTGGCCGCCGTGGGCGCCAACCGCCTGGTCCAGGTCTTCGACAACTGCAAGCTGCCGGGCCTCAACGCCGACGACAGCCTGAACGAGACCGCCTGCCCGGCGAGCGGCAAGTTCGAGAACGGTGGCTGGTACGGCGTCAAACGCCGCCACCTGGACATCCTGGCCCCCGGCGCCGGCCGTATCGACCTGGCCGCCAAGCACAGGAACGGCGAGCTGACCGTCGAGACGAACATGACCTGGTCCGCCACGAACCGGCCGCGGGTGCGTCCCGACGGCGCCTTCGACGGCAGCACCTCGTACTGGTCCGGCGCCGTCTCCCAGGGCCCCGGCGAGTACGTCATGCACCTGGACCGCGACCACACCTTCAACCGGATCGGCCTCAGCCTGCGCCCCGGGCATCCGGCCGGCGCCCGCGTCTACGTCTCCAAGGACGGCCTCGACTGGGGGCAGCCCGTGACCACGGTGAGCGGGCGCACCGACTACGCGCTGCGTTACCAGCCGGTCAACGCCACCGGCCGGCACGTCAGGATCGTCGTCGAGGCCACGCCGGACTGCGACGCCGAGATCGGCGCGAGCTGCGCGATGCTCAACGAGGTCGAGCTGTACTCCACGACCGACACCTTCGACAACGACCCGATCTGGTTGCGGCCGCGCGGTTACCAGAGCCTGTCGGCGGCGTGGGTCTCGCCGTACGAGGTGGGGGCCGACCGCGCGCTGACCCTGTCCGACAAGTCCACCGGGCTCATGGCCAAGGCCGCCCGCACCACGACCGCGAGCACCCGCAAGACGCTGGAGTTCCGCTACCAGCCGGTCAGCGTGCCCAACTCCTTCCTGTTCACGGTGACCGGCGGGACGACGTCGGCGTACCACCTGAGCATCAGCGGGGCCGGCGCGCTCAGCCGCTACGACGCGGCCACCGGCAAGTGGACGACCCTGGCCCCGGCCGGGACGGTCGGCTCCGGCTGGAGCAGGATCCGCCTGGAGGCCACCACCTCCACGGCCACCCTGTACGTCAACGACCGCCAGGTCGCCACGTTGCCCCGCACGGCCGCCGTGACCTCGATGAACGGCTACGCCTTCAGCAGCGCGGGCACCGTCCCCGCCGGTGACGAGGCGCTGTTCGACGACGTGCGCTTCGAGGACCGCTGACCCCGGCGTGGCGGCGCGGGAGCGTGCCCGCGCCGCCACCCTGGCCTGCCTTGCGCCGTCTCGACGGGCCGTGTCTATGATCGCGCCATGCCTCCCCTCACGCTTCCCCGCCAGCACGCGCGGACGGCTCGCTTCACGCACGGCGTGCCGCGGAACTTCACGATCTCCCCGGACGGCACGCGGGTGATCTTCCTGCGGTCCTCCTCGGGCGAGGACCCGGTGAACCGGCTGTGGTCGTTCGACGTGGCCACGGGGGAGGAGCGCCTGCTCGCCGACCCCGGCGCGCCGGCGCCCGGCGCGCGCCTGTCGGAGGCCGAGCGCACCCGCCGGGAACGCACCCGCGAGCACGCCGCCGGCATCGTCGCCTACGCCACCGACGCCGCGGTCACCAAGGCCGTCTACGCGGTCGACGGCGCGCTGCACACCGTCGACCTGCTGACCGGCGAGGTGAGCGCGCTCGGCCTCACCGGCTCCGACCCGCGGCTCGACCCCTCGGGCGAGCAGGTCGCGTTCGTCTCCGGCGGCGCGCTGCACGTCGGGGAGCGCCCGTTGCTCGTCCCCGGCGGCACGGACGTGACGTGGGGGCTGCCCGAGCACGTGGCGGGCGAGTCGATGGGCCGCCACCGCGGCTACTGGTGGGCCCCGGACGGGAGCCGCCTGCTGGCCGCCCGGGTGGACAACTCCGCCGTGCAGAAGTGGTGCCTGGCCGAGCCCGCCGAGCCCGGCAGGCCGCCGCGGGTGATGGCCTACCCGCCGGCCGGAACGGCCAACGCCGACGTGTCGTTGTGGCTGGTCACGCTGGAGGGCCGGCGCACCCAGGTGGTGTGGGACCGCAGGGCCTTCGAGTACGTGGCGGCGGTGTCGTGGACCGGCCAGGGCCTGCTGGTGCTGGTGCAGAGCCGTGACCAGCGCACCACCCGCGTCCTGGAGGTCGATCCGGCCACCGGCGCGACCACCCTGGTGCGCGAGGACACCGACGACGCCTGGCTGGAGCTGGTGCCGGGCGTCCCGGCGCGGACGGCCGCGGGCGAGCTGGTCTGGACGGTGGACCGCGACGACACCCGCCGCCTGATGGTGGGCGAGGACGTGGTGACGCCGCCCGGCCTCCAGGTGCTGGAGGTCCTGGCGGTGGATGGCGAGAGCGTGCTGGCGCAGTGTTGCGAGGAGCCGACCGAGCGGCACCTGTACACCTGGTCCAGGGCCGACGGCCTGGTCAGGGTGACGTCCGAGCCGGGTGTGCACACCGGCGCCCGCGCCGGCGGGACGACGGTCGTGGTGCGCCGCAGCCTGGAGGAGCATGGGGTGGGGGTGAGCGCGGGCGGGAAGGCGATCGTCTCCCACGGCGCGGTGCCGGTGCTGCGGCCGGGCGTGGAGCTGGTGTCGCTGGGCAAGCGCGACCTGCGTACGGCGGTCCTGTTCCCCTCGGGGCACGTGCCGGGGTCGGGGCGGCTGCCGGTGTTGCTCTCGCCGTACGCCGGGCCCATGGGGACGCGGGTGCTGCGCAGCCTCGACGCCTTCGCGATCGAGCAGTGGTTCGCCGACCAGGGCTTCGCGGTGCTGGTCACCGACGGCCGGGGCACGCCGGGCCGGGGGCCGTCCTGGGAGCGCGCCATCCGCTTCGACAAGCTGAGCGCGGCGCTGGAGGACCAGGTCGACGCGCTGCACGCCGCCGCCGCCCGCCATCCCGACCTCGACCTGGACCGGGTGGCGATCCGCGGCTGGTCCTACGGCGGCTACCTGTCGGCCGCGGCCGTGCTGCGTCATCCCGACGTCTTCCACGTGGCCGTCGCGGGCGCGCCGGTGACCGACCCCCGCCTGTACGACACCCACTGGCAGGAGCGTTACCTCGGCCACCCCGACGAGCACCCCGATGCCTACGACCGCAGCTCGCTCCTGCCCGACGCGCCGCGCCTGAGCCGTCCGCTGATGCTGGTGCACGGCCTGGCCGACGACAACGTCTTCGCCGCCCACACCCTGCGCCTGTCGGGGGCGCTGCTGGCCGCGGGCCGCCCGCACACGGTGTTGCCCCTGACCGGCGTCACCCACATGACCTCGCAGGAGGACGTGGCCGAGAACCTGCTGCTGCTGGAGCTGGACTTCGTGCGCGCCCATCTATCCCAGGTTTGACTTATATAAGCCTGCCCTGAAACACTGAGGTCGTGCACGCGTTCGACGTCCTCGGTGATCCGGTCCGCCGCCGGATCCTGGAGCTGCTGGCCGGCGGCGAGCAGAGTTCCGGCGAGGTCACCACAGTCATCCAGCGAGAGTTCGGCATCTCCCAGCCGGCCGTCTCCCAGCACCTGAAGGTGCTGCGCGACAACGGGTTCGCCACCGTGCGGGCCCAGGGCACGCGACGGCTCTACGCCGTGGAGTTCGCGCCGCTGCGGGAGGTCGACCTCTGGCTCGATCATTTCCGCGGGTTCTGGGAGCAGCGCCTCGACGCGCTGGCCACCGAACTGGTGCGGGGCAGGAGAAAGAAACAAGATGGACAGTCTGGACGAGATATCCCGGATCAGGCGGGAGCTGAAGGACGGTGAGCGCAAGACCGTTGTACTGACCAGGCACTACGACGCCGAGGTGAAGGACGTCTGGGACGCCTGCACCGACGCCGAGCGCCTGGCCCGCTGGTTCCTGCCCGTCTCGGGCGACCTGCGGCTCGGGGGCACGTACCAGCTCGAAGGCAACGCGGGCGGGGAAATCCTCGACTGCGAGCCGCCCGCCTACCTCAGGGTGAGCTGGCTGTTCGGGCCCGACCCCGGCTTCTCGGAGGTCGAGGTGCGCCTGTCGGCCGAGGACGAGGGCACCCTGTTCGAGCTGCGGCACACCGCCGAGGTGCCGCCGGAGATGTGGGGGCGCTACGGCCCCGGAGCGGTCGGCGTCGGCTGGGACCTGGCGCTGCTGGGCCTGGGCCTGCACCTCGCGGGCGGGCCGCCGCCCGACAAGAGCGGCTTCGAGCTGACCGGCGACGGCCGGCGTTTCATCACCGCCAGCAGCCAGGCGTGGGGGGCGGCCTTCGAACGCTCGGGCGCCGCGCCCGAGACCGCCGCCACCGCCGTCGCCGGCACCACCGCCTTCTACCTGCCTCCGGAGGACCAGGCATGAGCCAGAAGACCACGACGTTCCTGATGTTCCAGAACGGCGACGCCGAGGAGGCCATGACCTTCTACGTGTCCCTGTTCGAGGACTCCAAGGTGGTGGCCGTCTCCCACTACGGCCCTGGCGAGCCGGGCCCCGAGGGCACCGTCAAGCACGCCACGTTCACCCTGGCCGGCCAGGAGTACATGTGCATCGACAGCAACCAGCAGCACGCCTTCGGTTTCACGCCCTCGATCTCGATCTGGGTCGCCTGCGACACCGAGGAGGAGATCGACCGGCTGTACGCGGCGCTGCTGGAGGGCGGCCAGGCGCTGATGCCGATCGGCTCGTACGGCTTCAGCACCAGGTTCGGCTGGCTGGCTGACCGGTTCGGCGTGTCCTGGCAGCTCAACCTGGCCTGACGCCCCCGGCGGCGGCCACGGGCGGGGGTGTCAGACCAGGGTCTGGCCCCCGTCCACGGTGAGCACGGTCCCGGTCACGAAGTTGTTGGTCATGAGGAACAACGAGGCCGAGGCCGCCTCCTGCGCCGTGCCGAACCGGCCGAGCGGCATGCCACGGCCGGCCGCGGCCACCGCCTCGTCCCCGTCGAGGCCGAGGCTGCCGCGCGAGAGCGGGGTGTCCACCACGCCGTACCTGACGGCGTTGACCCGCAGCCGCAGGGGCGCGAGCTCGACGGCCAGGGTCCTGGTGAGCCCTTCGACGGCGCCGAGGATCGCGATGGCGGCGGCGGCTCCGGGGATGGGCCGCTGGAGGTAGAGGCCGGAGCTGAAGGTGATGGATCCGCCGGGCGCCATGGCCCGGGCCGCGACGCGGGCCGCGCCGTAGGCGCCCCAGAACCGGCCGTCCACGGCCTGCCGGAGCCGGTCGGCGGGCGTGTCGAGGAACGGCCCGCCGGCCAGGCCGCCCGCGGTGACCAGCACGTGGTCCACCGGGCCGCCGGCCTCGTCCAGAACGCGCCGCAGGTCGTCCTCGTCGGTGCCGTCGGCGGCGATCCCGATCACGGTGCTCGCGGGGGTGCGTACCTGCTCGACGGCGGCGGCCAGGCGGTCGCGGTCGCGGGCCACGAGCACCACGCGGGCCCCGACGGAGGCCAGCAGCGCGCCGGCCGCGAGCCCGATGCCGGAGCTGCCCCCGACGACCACCACGGTACGGCCGTCCAGCGCGGCGGGCAGCGGCAGGCCGACGGGCACGGGGGCAAGGGTGTCGACAGTCATGATCTCTCTCCTCAACAAATAAACCATACGGTTGGTTTAAGAGAACCCTGGCGCGCTCCCGGGCAAATGTCAACTGGATGGTTTAATTGTTCGCATGACCTACGACGCGGAGGCCACCAGACAGCGCATCCTCGCCGCCGCCACGGCCGAGTACGCCGAGCACGGCCTGGCCGGGGCCAGGATCGACCGCATCTCGGCCGCCGCCCGGGCCAACAAGCAGGCGATCTACCTCTACTTCGGCGGCAAGGAGAAGTTGTTCGGCACGGTCGTACGGGCCAAGATCGACGAGATCTGCCACGCGGTGAGCCTCGACCCGCGTACGTTGCCCGAGGCCGTCGGCGTGCTGTTCGACTGGTACCAGGAGCATCCGGAGCTGCTGCGGCTGCTGATGTGGGAGGCGCTGGAGGTGGGCGAGGCCCCGGTCGAGGGGGAAGGCGAGCGCAGGGAGTCCTACGTCGGGCACGTCGACGGCCTGACCGCGGCCGGCATGAGCGACCGGCCCACCGCCCAGGACTGGCTGTTCACCGTCCTCGGGCTGGTGGCCTGGAACTTCGCCGTACCGCAGATGCGCCGGCTCATCCTCGACGAGCCCGATCCCGGCAGGGCGCTGGCCCGGCGCCGTGCGGCGGTCGTGGAGACGGCCCGGATCCTGGCGGCCGCCCACGCCTCCGGCGGCGCCGCAGGGCCTTCGCGCACGCGGGAGCCCTCGGGCGCCGCCGGACCCTCCGGCGAGTAGGGTGAGTAAGTATTCACCCACTCTCCGGTGAAGGGGAACACGACATGAGGCTCGTCATCTTCGGCGCGACCGGCGGCACCGGGCGTGAGCTCGTCCGGCAGGCGCTCGATCTGGGGCACGAGGTCACCGCCGTCGTCCGCGATCCCGCCCGGTTGCCCGCCGACCTGCGCGACCGGGTCGAGACCGTGACCGCCGACGTGGCCGATCCCCAGGCCATCGCCCCGGCGATCAAGGGCAGGGACGCCGTGCTGATCGCGCTCGGCTCGCGCGACCGGGGCCCGACCACCGTGCACACCACGAGCATGCGCTCGATCACGCAGGCCATGGAACGT
This sequence comes from Nonomuraea spiralis, assembly GCF_014648435.1. Taxonomy (GTDB): domain Bacteria; phylum Actinomycetota; class Actinomycetes; order Streptosporangiales; family Streptosporangiaceae; genus Nonomuraea; species Nonomuraea spiralis. Next base: position 596,932 of record NZ_BMRC01000001.1, on the reverse strand, counting down.
GTCTCCGCCCGGCGGCTGCTGCTGGTGAGCGCCGCCGGCCTGGTCACCGACGCCGGTGACGGCCCGTTCACCCGGTACGTGCTCAAGCCCCTCGTCGTGCAGCCGCTGTTCAAGAACTCCTACACCGACCTGGCCGCGGCCGAGCGCCTGCTGCGGGCCCGCGATCTGGACTGGACGATCGTGCGCCCGGCCCGGCTGCTGAACAGCGGGCTGACCGGCCGCTACCGCACGGCCGTGGACCTCAACGTGCGCGGCGGCCGGTCCACCACCCGCGCCGACCTGGCCCACTGCATGCTGAGGCTGGCCGGCGACCCCGCCTCGATCGGCCACGTCGTCTCCGTGGCCACCTGAGGGACGGCGTCACGGACCGCGGGCCGGCAGAGGCTCCGCGATCGAGGCGAGGAAGTCGTCGAGCAGGGACGTCTGCACGTCCTCGGGGAAGCGGGCGGGGTCGAACAGCGCCTGGACGACCAGGCCGTGCGTGAAGGCGACGACGGTGGCCGCGAGCCGTCCCGGGTCGGCGGCCGGGGGCAGTTCGCCGAGGTCGCGGGCGGTCTCCAGGTGGCGCAGCAGCGACGAGCGCAGCCGTTCGTAGCGGGCGCCCTGGTCGGCGCCGAGGTCGTCGTCGGCCAGGGCCAGGTCCCATGAGCTGACCCAGATACGGTTGCGGGCGACATCGCCGGGGGCCAGCGGCAGGATGTCGAGCAGCGCGGCCCTGAGCGCGGCCAGCCCGGCGGCCGGCGGCTCGCGCCGGGGACGGGCGGCCGTACGTTTCTCCAGCAGGTCGAGGGCGTGTGCGACCAGGGCCCGTTTGGTCGGGAAGTAGTGCATGAGCAGGCCGGTCGAGGCGCCCATGGCGGTGGCGACGGCGCGCAGGGTCAGCCCGCCGAACCCCTTGTCGGCCAGCACCTGCCAGACCGCCTGGGAAACGTCCTCGCGGCGGGCTTCACGGTCTCCGGGAGCGGGTGCCATGCTGCTACCTTACATACCGAACGCTCGTTACGTACCCATTGGACGGTGTCCGTGTTCACACTGCCGCTCGGCGACGACGCCCTGCTGCGCCCCTTGGAGCCCTGGCAGGCGCAGGAGTTCCTCGACCACATCGACCGTGCCCGCGCGATCGTGGATCCGTGGATCCCCTGGGCGGCGCGCAGCACCGACCTCGCCTCCGCCACGGCGGTCCTGCAGCGGTACGCCGACGACCAGGCCGCCGACGGCGGCCGCATCTACGGGATCTGGCTGGCCGGCACGCTGGTCGGCGGCGTCATGTTCACCAGGTTCGACGCCGTGTCGGGGGTGTGCGAGGTCGGCTGCTGGCTGGAGCCCGCCGGGCAGGGCCACGGGCTGGTGACCCGGGCCTGCCGGCTGCTGATCGACTGGGCGTTCGGGGAACGCGGCATGACCCGGGTCGAGTGGTGGGTCTCGGCGGGCAACACCCGCAGCATCGAGGTCGCGCGCCGGCTCGGCATGACCCGCGAGGGCGTGCTGCGCGCGCGTTACCCGCACCGGGGCGAGCGGCACGACAGCGAGGTCTGGGCGCTGCTGGCCGGCGACGCGCCCGCCACGGGCGCCAAGGCCGAGCTCGACGGGCTGATGGCCGCCTTCCTGGACGCCTTCACCAACACCGCCGGACGCGTCGCGGACGTCGCCGCCGTCCGCGACCTGTGCATCCCGCAGGTCACGATCGTCAACAACACCGGGGGCGAGCCGGTGGCCTACGACCTCGACGGCTTCGTCGAGCCCCGGCAGAAGCTGCTGACCGACGGGACGCTCACGGAGTTCTCCGAGTGGGAGGTGGCCGAGCGCACCGAGATCTCCGGGTCGATCGCCCACCGGTTCAGCGACTACCGCAAGTCCGGCGTCCGGGACGGCGCGCGGTTCGAGGGCGCGGGCCGTAAGATCACCCAGTTCGTCCGGACGCCCGCCGGGTGGCGGATCAGCTCGATGGCCTGGGACGACGAGTAGGCGGCCGGTCAGGCGGCCACCTTGTCCAGGAAGGCGCGCACGTTGGCGTGGGTGCGGGCGAGCTTCTCCTCAAGGGTCAGCGACTCCTCGACGACCCCGGCCCCCGCGGCCTGCCTCTTCCCGCGCAGGTAGAGGGGGCAGGCGAGGTCGGCGCACATGTACTGCCCGACCGTGTTGCCCTGGCGGCCGGGCTCGCCGGTGCGCCGGGCGGTCATCAGGGCCACGCCGCCGCTGGTGTGCGTGGTCAGGCAGAGTGAGCACATGCTGCGTGAGGTGAAGGCGCGCGCGGCGCCGGAGGTCACCCGCAGCGCGACCCCCACCAGGGGGCCGTCGCCGCCGGCGACCAGGTAGGCGCGCTCGGGGGCGCCCGGATCTCGCCAGCCCAGGAAGTCGAGGTCGTCCCAAGGCAGGTCGGGCAGGTCTCTGGGCAGCTCGGCGCGCTTGGCCTCGCCCTTGGAGCAGTTGATGAACGACGTGCGGATGTCGTGTTCGGTCAGGGGTCTCATGGGCGTGGAGGCTAATCCTTCTTAAGGGTAGTATGCAAATACTTAAAACCTGTAAGAAGGGTGGCGCATGGCACGGGCGGGTGTGACGGTGGAGCGGCTGGTCAGGGCGGCGGCCGAGCTGGCCGACGAGGTCGGCTTCCACAACGTGACCGTCTCCGCGCTGGCCCGCGGCTTCGGCGTCAAACCCGCCGCCCTGTACGCGCACGTCAAGGACCTCCAGGAGCTGCGGGTCAGGGTCGCTGAGCTGGCTCTGGGCGAGATGGCCGACCGGGCCGCCGCCGCGCTGGCCGGCCGGTCGGGCAAGGACGCGCTGATCCCCTTCGCCGACGCCTACCGCGACTACGCCAAGGAGCATCCTGGCCGCTACGCCGCCACGCAGATCGAGCTCGACTCCGAGTCGCTGGACCTCGACGCGGGCCGCCGGCACTCGGACCTGACGCGGGCCATCCTGCGCGGCTACGACCTGGCCGAACCCGACCAGACCGACGCCGTACGCATGCTTCACAGCACGCTGCACGGCTATGTGACCCTGGAGACGGCCGGCGGGTTCCGCCGCCACTCCCGCGCGGCGGACGCCTCCTGGTCCAGGACTCTGGACGCCCTCGACTCCGTGCTCAGGAACTGGCCCCCGGCCTGAGGGCAGGGGGCGCGGACCCTCAGACCGCGGCCCAGAGCTGGGCCTTGTTGTTCAGCCCCGGCGAGCAGGGGAAGATCTTGACGAAGGTGTCGAGGGTGTCCAGGCAGCTTCCGGAGGCCAGCGACGAGCGGATCTGGTTGAACCCCGACCCCTTGACGAACGGCACGCCGCCCAGCGTGAACCACCGGACGCCCGGGTTGGTGTCGCTGCAGGCCCGTTCCACCACCTGCGCGCCGAAGGCGGCCGAGTCCACGGCGACGCACAGCTGCGTGGCCGGGTTGCGCAGGACGAAGGAGTCGCCGGGCAGCGGGACGATCTCCCACTGCTGCTCGCGGACGCTGTGGCAGGTGAAGCGCTGCAGCCGGGCGCCGGGGACGAAGATGTCGTCCTCGGTCCGGATGTCGAGGCACTTGCTCTGCTCGGCCTCCTTGATGTGCACGGGGGCGGCGGCGTGGGCGGCGCCGGGGAGGATCCAGACGGTCAGTACGGCGGCCGTCGCGGACACGATCCAGCGTAGAGGTCTCATGTGGGTCTCCTTGTTCTCCTGGTGATGAGTGGGTGCCTATCTGTGGTGGCGTTCCATGGCGTTCCATCGGGGGTTCGCGTGGCGGCTTGTTGGCCCGGTGGCCGCCGGTGCCGCACAGTGGCGGGGTGACGGATGTGACCGAAGGTGAGGCCCTGTCGGGTGGCGTCGGCGGGGCCGGCGCTCTGGAGCCGCTGCTGCGTACCGTGCTGGACGCCCTGGCCGAGGGCGCGCGGCGGCGGGCCGGGCCGATCCCCGCCCGTACGCCCGGCGAGCTGGCCGCCGAGCTCGACCGCGTGGCGAGTGAGTCCGCCGGGGGGTGGCTGGGGGTGTTGACGGCGGCGCTGGCGTACGGGAGCGCCGATCCGGCCGATCCGCTGTGCGCGGCGCATCTGCACTGCCCGCCGCTGGCCGTGGCGGTGGCCGCCGATCTGGCGGTCTCGGCGCTCAACCCGTCGCTGGACTCCTGGGACCAGGCGCCGGCCGCGACCGTGCTGGAGACGTCGCTGCTGGCCGAGCTGGCCCGGCTGGTGGGGTACGGGACGTCGGCGGCGGGCGTGCTGACCTCCGGCGGCACCGAGTCCAACCTGATGGGCCTGATGCTGGCCAGGGACCTGGTGCTGGGCCGGGCCTCGGGAGAGCGGATCGAGTTGTCGGGGCTGCCCGGGGGCGGGCCGCGGCCCAGGGTGTTCGCCTCCGAGGCCGCGCATTTCTCGACCCGGCGGGCGGCCGCGCTGCTCGGGCTCGGCGAGGACGCGGTCGTCGCCGTCCCGGTCGATCGGGAGCTGCGTATGGACGCCGGGGCGCTGGCGGCGGCGCTGCGGGAGAGCGCGGGTCGTGGCGAGCGGCCGGTGGCCGTGGTGGCCACGGCGGGCACGACGGACACCGGGGCGATCGACCCGTTGCGCGAGTGCGCCGAGCCGGCCGCCGAGTACGGCGCCTGGCTGCACGTCGATGCCGCCTACGGCGGTGGCGCGCTGCTGTCGGACCGGCTCGCCCCGCTCCTGGACGGCATCGCGCTGGCCGACTCGGTGTCGCTGGACTGGCACAAGCTCGGCTGGCAGCCGGCCGCGGCGGGCGTCTTCCTGGTACGCAGGGCAGAGACGTACGCCTCGCTGGCCCGGCGGGCTGTCTACCTCAACCCGGCCGACGACGAGGAGGCCGGTTACCCGAGCCTGCTGGGGTACTCGCTGCGCACGACCCGGCGCGCCGACGCGTTCAAGATCGCGGTCACGTTGCGCACGCTGGGCCGGGCGGGGCTGGGCCGTCTGGTGGACGCCTGCCACGACCTGGCCCGGTACGCCGCCGCCGGGGTGCGCGCCCATCCGCGGCTGGAGCTGCACGCCGAGCCGGTGCTGACCGCGTTCCTGTTCCGGTACGCGACGGCGGATCCGGCGCGGTCGGACGCGGTGAACGCCGCGCTGCGCCGCAGGCTGCTGCGCGAGGGCACGGCGGTGGTCGGCCGCACCGAGCTCCCCGAGGGCCTTGCCGGGGAGCCCGGCGCCGGTCCGGGGCGGGTCCGGCTCAAGCTCACCCTGCTCAACCCGCACACCACGACGTCCGACCTCGACCGCCTGCTACGGGCGGTGGCGGCGGCGGGCGAGGCCGAGGAGTCCGGTCCCTGACCCCTGCCTGCCTGTCGGCGGGGTCAGGGAAGGAGGGTGGAGGGGTCGCGTTCGGGTGGGCCGGAGGGCCACCAGTGGCCGTCGTGCTCGGTGAAGGGGTACCAGCGGCCGTCGCGGCCGTAGCGCACCTGGCGGGCGCCGAGGGTCCAGCGGTTGCGCCAGGTCTCCAGGTGCGGCGGGGGCTCGCCGTCCCAGCCGGACTCCAGCAGCGCCTGGGCCCTGGCCAGGTCCTGGCGGGGCGGGGTCCAGGCGGTGTCGAGCACGTCGAGCCCGGCGGCGCCGCCGTACCGCCAGGCCTGGACGGCGGGCTCCAGGCCCAGGTCGAGGTCGTGGTCGGCGGCCAGGCGGACGCGGTCCTGGTATTCGCTCAGCGGCTCCAGCCGGCCGCGCAGCAGGATCTCGCGGGCGCGCCCGGCGGCCGAGGCGGCCAGGACGGCCAGAGCGGCCACGTCCACGCCGGGTGCCGGGTCGAGCGCGAGCGGTGTGAAGGCGGTCTCCGCGGGTGGCGGGTCGGGCAGGGGCGGCTCGCCGAGCGCGAACGCCTGCGCGGCGGGCACGCCCCCGGCCGGGGCATCGGGCGCGGCGTCGGGCGCGGCTCCGGACCGGGCGGGGGGCAGGTCGCGGTTCTGCAGTGCGTCGATCAGTTCCCGCTCGCCGCGCCCGCGCAGCAGCAGCAGGACGAACGGGTCGCCGTCCAGCAGCCAGGACGCCTGGTAGCACAGGGCTGCGGCGTGCTTGCACGGGTGTCCCCAGTCGGGGCAGGAGCATTCGGGCTCCAGGTCGCCGACGGTGGGCAGCAGCGGGACGGCGGCGTCCTCGGCGGCCTCGACCAGGTCGTGCGGGACGTCGCGGTCCAGCAGGGCGGCGATGTGCCCGGCCTTGGCGGCGACCTGGTCCAGGAAACGTTCCCAGGCGGCGTCGGTGAGCTGTTCGACGCGGACGACGGTGTCGTACTCGTGCTCGGTGATGGCGGCGAGCCGGCCGGGGCTGACGGTGATCGGGCCGACCTGGCCGGTCTTGGCGTAGGCGCGGCCCTTGCGCAGCAGGGTCTGGTCGAGCGAGGTGTCCTCCAGGGCCTTGATCCATGCCTGGCCCCACCAGGTGGTGGCGAAGCGGGCTCCGGCGCGTTGCGGGGGGAAGGCGGGGAATCCGCGTACGGCGGTCATCTGAGCTCCACGAGGGCGGCGAGTTCGGCGTCGGTCAGCTCGGTGAAGGCGGCCTCTCCGGAGGCCAGGACGGCGTCGGCGAGCGAGCGCTTGGCGCCCAGCATGGCGGCGATGCGGTCCTCGATCGTGCCTTCGGCGATGAGGCGGTGGACCTGGACGGGCCTGGTCTGGCCGATGCGGTAGGCGCGGTCGGTGGCCTGGTCCTCCACGGCGGGGTTCCACCAGCGGTCGTAGTGGATGACGTGGTCGGCGCGGGTGAGGTTCAGGCCGGTGCCGGCGGCCTTGAGGGAGAGGAGGAAGACGGGGGCCTGGCCGTCCTGGAAGCGGCGGACCATCTCCTCGCGGCGGGCGACCGGGGTGCCGCCGTGCAGGAGCTGCGTGCCGACGCCGCGGGCGGTCAGGTGCCGGTCCAGGAGCCTGGCCATGGCGACGTACTGGGTGAAGACCAGGACGGCGCCGTCCTCGGCGACGATCGTGTCGACGAGCTCGTCGAGCAGTTCGAGCTTGCCGGAGCGGCCGGTCAGCCGGGGGGCCGATTCGTGCAGGTAGTGGGCGGGATGGTTGCAGATCTGCTTGAGCCCGGTGAGCAGTTTGACGATCAGGCCGCGCCTGGCCATGCCCTGGGCGCTCTCGATCTGGGTCATGATCTCGCGGACGGTGGCCTCGTACAGGGCGGCCTGTTCGGTGGTGAGGGGGACGGGCCGGTCGGTCTCGGTCTTGGGCGGCAGTTCGGGGGCGATGCCGGGGTCGCTCTTGCGGCGGCGCAGCAGGAACGGGCCGACGAGCCTGGCCAGCCGGGCGGCCGTCTCGGTGTCGCCGGACTCGACCGGTTTGGCCCATCGTGCCCTGAAGCGTCCGAGGGGGCCGAGCAGTCCGGGGGTGGTCCAGTCGAGGATGGCCCACAGTTCCGACAGGTTGTTCTCCACGGGGGTGCCGGTCAGGGCGACGCGGGCGGCGGCGGGGATCTCGCGCAGCGCCTTGGCGGTGCCGGAGGTCGGGTTCTTGACGTGCTGGGCCTCGTCGGCGACCAGCAGGCCCCACGGGTGGGCGCCGAGGGTGGCCGCGTCCAGGCGCATGGTGCCGTACGTGGTGAGCACGAAGCCCTCGTCGGCCAGGGTGCGGGCGCTGCCGTGGTAGCGGCGGACCGGGACGCCGGGGGCGAACCTGGTGATCTCGCGTTCCCAGTTGCCCAGCAGCGAGGCCGGGCAGACCACGAGCGTGGGGCCGGTGCCGGCGCGGTGCAGGTGGAGCGCGATCAGGGTGATCGTCTTGCCCAGGCCCATGTCGTCGGCCAGGCAGCCGCCGAGCCCGAGTGAGGTCATCCTGGCCAGCCAGCGCAGCCCTTGGAGCTGGTAGTCGCGCAGGGTGGCGGCCAGGCCGGGCGGCGGATCGACGGGGTCGGGGTCGGTGAGCCGGTCGCGCAGCTCGGCGAGCCAGGCGGTGGGCTCGACGGCGACCTGTTCCGGCTCGCCCTTGCCCTCCCCATCGAGTTCGACCGTGCCGGTGAGCGCGGCGCCGAGCGCCTGGAGGCCGGTCAGGGGCTTGAGGTCGGGGCGGCGGGCCTTGCGGGCCAGGGCGGGGTCGATGAGTACCCATTGGTCGCGCAGCCGTACGACGGGACGGTGGGACTCGGCCAGCAGGTCCATCTCGGCGGCGGTCAGCGGGGCGCCGCCGAGCGCCAGCCGCCAGTTGAAGCTGGTCAGGTGGTGGCCGCCGAGGAAGGAGGGCAGGTCGGAGGGCGCGTTGTCGCGTTCGCCGACGACGGCCTGGGCGCTGAGGCCGCGTACGAGGGAGCGCGGCCAGTGGACCTCGACGCCGGCGGCGGTGAGCCGGTCGGCCGCGCCGGACAGCAGGTCCTCGACGTCGCCGTCGGTGAGGGCGAGCTCGTCGGGGACGGCGTGGTCGAGCAGCCGTTCCAGGCGGGCCCAGGCGCGGGCGGCGCGGCGCAGGGCGAGGGTGACCTCGATGCGGGCGCGGGGGCCGAACCCGGGGTCGCGGCCTTCCCACAGGTCGGCGGCGTCCACGACGAGCGAGGGGTCGGCCAGGCCGTGCACCTGGACGACGGCCCGGAACTCGGCCGCGGCCAGGTCGTCGGCCTCCAGCCGGAGCGAGAGCCGTACGCCGCTGTCGAGCCCGGCCGAGACCTCCTCGGCCCAGGGGCGCAGGTGGGGCACCTTGACGGGCTTGACGGCGGCGAAGGCCGTGGTGCCGGTGGCGCGTACGGCTCCGGGCGAGCGCGGCATGGCGTCGGCCACGGCGTCGAGGAAGGCGCGCAGGAGGCTCTCGGCGTCGGGCAGCAGCAGGTCGCGTACGGGGATGGCGCGGGCGGCGGCGGGCATGGCCTCGGCCAGCTCGCGCACCCGCCGGGCGTCGGCGGCGTCCAGGGGCCCGGCCCGCCAGGAGTCGTGGCCGCCGGGTGTGACGGCGGGCAGGATGCGTCCGCGGGTGACGAGCTGGAGGGCGACCAGCGCGGCCGCGCCCCAGAAACGGGCGGCGGGGTGGGCGGCGGCGTCGGCGCGTGCCCTGGCCAGGACGGCCACCGCGTCGGCGGCCGGGATCCTGGTGGCGGCCCGCTCGCGCGGGCGGGGACGGCCGTCGTCGTCCTGTTCGATCACCGTGGCCGTGTCGTCGCCCTCGTCGTGGAGGAAGACCAGGTGACCGGACCTGGGGGGATCGCCGGGTTCGAAGATCACTGGGTGTCGCGCCAGATCCGGAAGAGCACTCATAGGCCGTACAGTGTACGGTACGTGGGGGTGTGGTTTACCACAGGGCGCCTCGGCAGTACGCCTCATTACCGACATGTCTGATCGTTCGTAGCCTGGGGGACATGACGGATTGGCTTATCGCAATGATGGAGAACCTCGGCGCCTTCGGGGCCGGGTTGGCGATCATGCTGGAGAACTTGTTCCCGCCGTTGCCGAGCGAGGTCATCCTCCCCCTGTCCGGTTTCACCGCCGGCAGGGGCGAGCTGGACCTGCTGGACGTGCTGCTGTTCACCACGCTCGGTTCGGTCGCCGGGGCCTTGGCGCTGTACTGGGTGGGGGCGCTGCTCGGCCGCGAGCGCACACTGGCCATCGCCGCCAAGCTGCCGCTGGTCAAGGTGTCCGACATCGAGAAGACCGAGGCGTGGTTCCTGCGGCACGGCCGCAAGACGGTGTTCTTCGGCCGGATGATCCCCATTTTCCGCAGCCTGATCTCGGTGCCGGCCGGGGTGGAACGTATGCCGCTGGTGACGTTCACCCTGCTTACGACGGCCGGCAGCGCCATCTGGAACACCATCTTCGTGCTTGCGGGATACTTTCTCGGCGAGAACTGGTCGCTGGTGGAGGCGTACGTGGGGATCGGCACCAACGTGGTGATCGGCCTCGTGGTGCTGGCGATCGCGGTCTTCGTCACGGTACGCCTGACGGAACGGCGCAAGGGGAGGCATGCGAACCGCCGCTGAGGGGCTGAAGGTGCTGGGCGCGGTGACCCTGGGCGCGCTCACCGCACTGGCCGGGGCGCTGTTCCTGCTGCTCACGCTGCCCTTCGTGAACCGGCCCGGCGTACGGGTGGCGGCGGCGCGGCTGGCCGCGCTGGAGGCCCGCCGGCTGCGCCTGGGCACCGCCACCCTCGACGCCCTCGGCGGGCTGGACACGCGGCCGGCGCGCTACCTGGCCGCGCGGGTCCCGGCCGGGGTGCTGGGCGGGCTGATGGTCGCGCTGCTGGTCATCGGCGCGGGCGCCGGGGCGCAGATCACCTGGGCGTGGGCCCGTGACGAGCCGTTCGACGGGATGAGCAGATCGCTGCCGCTGGTCCTGTACGTGGTGGTGGGCGGGTGCGTGTTGTTGTTCATGGACCTGTCGGGGCTGGTGGGGGTGCACGCGCTGGAGCGGCGGCTGGCCGGGCGGATGCTGGGGCCCGACCGTACCGAGATGCTGGAGCGCCGGATCGCCGAGCTGGCCGAGAGCCGGGCCGGGATCGTGGCGGCGGTCGACTCCGAGCGCCGCAGGATCGAGCGCGACCTGCACGACGGGCTGCAGCAGCGCCTGGTGGCGTTGTCGATGCTCATCGGGCGGTCCAGGCGGGGGCGTCCCGAGCTGCTGGAGCAGGCGCACCAGGAGGCCCAGCAGGCGTTGACCGAGCTGCGCGAGGTGGCCTGGCGGGTCTATCCGAGCGGGCTGGACTCCCTCGGGCTCGGCGAGGCGCTGGCGGGGGTGGCCGAACGCGCGGGTGTGCCGGTCACGGTGGTGTGCGACCTGCCGGGCAGGCCGCCGATGGCGGTGGAGACGGCGGCGTACTTCGTGGTGAGCGAGGCGGTGACCAACGCCGCCAAGCACGCGGCCGCCACGCTGGTGAGGGTCGAGGTCAGGCAGGAGGAGGACAGGGTGTTCGTACGGGTGGGCGACGACGGGACGGGCGGCGCGCGCCCTTCGGGTGGCGGGCTTTCGGGGCTGGCCAGGCGGGTGGCGGCGCTGGACGGCGTGTTCGACGTGGTCAGTCCGCCCGGCGGCCCGACCGAGGTCACGGCGGTGCTGCCGTGCGGGTGATCCTGGCCGAGGACTCCACGCTGCTGCGCGAGGGCCTGGTGCGGCTGCTGGCCGATGAGGGGCACGAGGTGCCGGCGGCCGTGAGCGACGGCGAGGCGCTGGTGGCGGCGGTGGCCGAGCACGGTCCCGACATCGTGGTGGTGGACGTGCGCATGCCGCCGACCCACACCGACGAGGGGCTGCGGGCGGCGCTGGAGATCAGGCGGCGCTGGCCGGGGGTCAAGGTGCTGGTGTTGTCGCAGTACGTGGAGAAGCGCTACGCCACCGAGCTGATGAGCGCGGACGTCGAGGGCGTCGGCTACCTGCTGAAGGACCGTGTCGGGCAGGTCGGCGACTTCCTGGACGCGCTGGAGCGGGTGGGCGCGGGCGGCGCGGCCTTCGATCCGGAGGTGGTGCGCCAGTTGCTGGCCCGTACCACGCAGGTCGATCCACTGTCCCGGTTGACGGTGCGCGAGCGGGAGGTGCTGGAGCGCATGGCCCAGGGCATGACCAACGCCTCGATCGCCCAGCAGTTGCACGTCTCGCAGAGCGCGGTGGAAAAGCACGTCAACTCGCTGTTCGACAAGCTCGGCCTGTCGCACGCCAGCGGTTACAGCCGCCGGGTGCTGGCCGTCCTGCACTTCCTGAAGTCCTGAGAAGCGCTGAAGAGAACTGGGGAGCACTGTCATGCGCGCGCGTGCCTTCCGCCACGACGACCTGCCCTTCCTGCGGTCGGTCATGGCGGGGTGGATCGCCGAGGCCGGCCGGTGCGGCTACGACCACACCGGCGAGCTGCCGCACCGCGTCTATGACAATCTGCGTGATCGCCGTCCGGCCGGTGAGCTGGTGCGGTGGTGGCAGGACGCGGACGGCCCGGCCGGGATCGCGATCACGTTGCGGTTCGGCTGCGCCTTCGACGTCTTCGCCGCGCCGCGGCTGCGCGGCGGGCCGCTGGAGCTGAGCATGCTGGAGTGGGCCGCCGGGGCGACCGCGCGGGCCATGGACGCGGCCGAGCCGTACGTGCTGACCGACGTCTTCGACTGCGACGCCACCAGGATCGAGTTGCTGGGGCGGGCCGGTTTCTCGCGTTTCCGGGTGTGGGACCACGTCAACGAGCGGGACCTGCGCGACCCGGTGCCCGAGCCGCAGCTGCCCGCCGGGTTCCGGTTGCGGCACGCCCTGCCGCGGGACGCGCAGGGGCTGGCCGAGGCGCGCAACGCGGCGTTCGGCGACGACTGGACCGGGCCGTCGTACCGTTCGGCGGTGATGGAGCGCCCCGGCTACGACCCGCGGGACGAGATCGTGGTCGAGGCGCCCGGCGGGGGTGTGGCGGCGTTCGCGGTCGGCTGGATCGACGGGCGCAACGGGATCGGTCATTTCGAGCCGGTCGGCACGCATCCGGCGTTCTGGCGGCGGGGCCTGGCGCGGGCGGCGATGTCGCACGCGATGCGCCGGATGCGGGCGCTGGGCCTGACGGCGGTGACGGTGAACCACGACGCGGGCAACGCGGCGGCCCGCGAGTTGTACCGTTCGCTCGGTTTCGTACGGCGGCACGAGACGTACGGTTTCCGCCGCCCGGCCGCGGCCATGCCGTCCTCCGGCTGATCTACCTGCCCTGATCTACCTGCCCTGATCTACCTGCCCTGGTCTACCTGCCCTGGTCTACTTGCTCTGGATGCGGCCGAGCGGGTGGGGGGCGGGGTCCAGGGCGGTGCGGGCGGCGGGCCAGGCGGGGTCGCCGGGGTGCAGGTAGGCCGTGGTGAGCCGCTGGAAGAGGGCCACGTGTTCGGGGCTCTCGTCGGTGGTCTCGGCGACGCGGTGGCCGGCGATGCCGCCGAGGGAGTGCTCGGCGCCGTACAGGGTGAGCAGGCTCTTGTCCCCGGGGCTGAGGGTGTAGCCGTCGGTGAACCAGTCCGGTCCGCGGACCGTCAGCGCGGACTGGTCCTTGTCCCCGGCGACCAGCAGGGCCGGGGTGGTCATGCCGTCGAAGGAGGGGTTCATGAAGGGGAAGTGCCCGGCGGCGAACGGCGACAGGTCCGCGCCGCCCAGGCCGGTCAGCGCGAGCAGCACGCCGGCGCCGACGCGCGGGTCGGACAGGTCCTCTCCCGGTACGCCGTCGGCGTCGAGGACCCGCGCGCCCAGCAGCATGCTCGCGCTCTGGGCTCCCCAGGAGTGGCCGGCGACGGCGACGCGGCCGTGGTCGACGCGCCCGGCCAGGCCCGGTACGGCGGCCTCCAGCAGGTCGAGGCCGTCGATGGCGCGCCTGAGATCCTCGACCCTGATGCGCCAGATCAGCGGCGTACGGGGGTCGTCGGCGGCCAGGGCGAGGGTGCGGGAGTCGAGGTGGGTGGTTGCAGGACCACGAAGCCGTGGGCGGCCCAATGGTCGGCCAGGGGCGCGGGCGTTGGCCGCCGGCGCGCGGCTCTGGCATCATGAACAAGCGGGACTGTGTCCCGTTTCGACGGTACGGGACAGCGTCCCGTTCAGCAACACGGCTGTGGAGGAAGCGGCGTGGTCAAGGACAGCGACGAGCGGGCGGCCCGTCCCAAGCGGGCCGATGCCCGGCGCAACGAGGAGAACCTGCTGCGCGCGGCGGCGGCGGTCTTCGTCGCCTCGGGGGTGGAGGCGCCGATCCGCGACATCGCGGCCGAGGCCGGCGTCGGGACCGCCACGATCTACCGGCATTTCCCGACACGGGCCGACCTCGTGATCGCCGTCTACCGTCACCAGGTCGAGTCCTGCGCCGAGGCCGGTCCGGCGCTGTTGGAGTCGAGCGCGAGCCCGTACGCGGCGCTTCGGGAGTGGATCGGCCTGTTCGTCGACTTCCTGGTCACCAAGCACGGGCTCGCGGCCGTGCTGCAACCGGACAACACCGGCTTCCAGGCGTTGCACGCCTACTTCCTGGACCGGCTCGTGCCCGTGTGCACGCGCCTGCTCGACGCGGCGGCGGCGGCCGGTGAGATCCGGGCCGATCTGAAGGCGCTGGAGCTGATGCGCGGCGTGGGGAACCTGTGCATCGGGGCCGACAGCGATCCCGGCTACGACGCCCGCCGCCTGGTCGGCCTGCTGGTGGCGGGGCTGGGCCGGTGAGCCCCGTCGCGGGAGGAGCACCTTAAGACTTCCGTAAGCGCCTTCCGCGAGACTTCGTACACATCGACCCGCGACCAGGCCGGACGGTCTGGTCCTTCACTGGAGAGTCATCATCATGAGGAAGATCAGCGCGAACCTGTTCATCTCGCTCGACGGTGTCATCCAGGACCCGGCGGACTGGCATTTCCCGTACTTCAACGAGGAGATGGGCGCGGCGGTGACCGAGCAGATGACCGACACCCTGCTGCTGGGCCGCGAGACCTACGACAGCTTCGCCGGGGCGTGGCCGGAGCGCGAGGCGGCGGGGGGTGAGGACGCGGCCTTCGCCAAGACGATCGGCGACGCCCGCAAGATCGTGGTGTCCCGTCAGCCGCTGGAGTTCACCTGGCGCAACTCCGAGCTGCTGCGGGGTGAGCTGACCGAGGCCGTGGCCGCGCTGAAGGCCGAGCCGGGCGGCCCGATCGGGATGAGCGGCTCGGTCTCGGTGGTCCGCCGGCTCCTGGCCGCCGGTCTGCTGGACGAGCTGCACCTGCTCGTGCACCCGATCGCGGTGCGCAAGGGTGATCGGCTGTTCGACGAGGGGGACGACACGATCCCGCTGGAGCTGGTCAGGTCGCAGGTGTTCACGACGGGCGTGCTCTACCTGGTCTACAAGCCGGCCGGGTCGGCCGGTGAGGGCTCCTACGACGACGCCAAGACCCACCTGCCCCAGGACGTCGGCTAGCTCGCGTGGTGTCGTCCCCGCTCACGTGGCCAGCAGGTCGTCCAGCTCGGCCGCGAAGAGCAGGGCGGGGTCGAAGCCCATCGCGGTGAAGTGGCCGGCGAGCTCCAGGGACAGGACGCCGTGGACGCGCGTCCAGAAGCTCAGGGCCCGGTGCAGGACCTCGGGCGGGGCGGGGTGGCCGGCCGCCCAGTCACGGTGGTCCTCCAGGTGACGGCCGAACGGGGTGGCGGGCCGCAGGGGGGCGGCCGAGCCGGCGTCGAGCAGGAGCGCCATGATCTGCGCGGAGATGGCCGTGATGTCGTCGGGGGCGTGGTAGCCGGGCACGGGGGTGCCGTAGATGAGCAGGTAGCGCTGGGGGTCCTCCAGCGCCCATCCGCGTACGGCGTGGGCCAGGACGCCCAGGTCGGCGCCCGGGGCGGCGGCCGAGCGCAGGGTGTCGGCGAGGCTGCGGTAGGCGTCGCGGATGAGCTCGGTGATCAGTTCGTCGCGGTTGGCGTAGTAGCGGTAGAGCGCGGGGCCGCTCATGCCCATCTGTTTGGCGATGGCGTTGAGGGACAACGCCGAGGCCCCCGTCGTGGCGATCTGCTGCCAGGCGTGGTCCTTGATCTCGGCGCGGACCTGGGCGCGGTAGCGCTCGCGCGGGGTCTGCTGGGCCGTTTCCGCCATCGTCCGCCTTCCGCTGTTACAGCCAGGAGATTCTGTTAGAGGGTATCACGAACGTTGTTGACACTCCTTCGCCCGTGCAGTTATAACTTCTAACGAACGCATGAGCATCTAGCTCTCCGGTCGGGTGAAGGGAATGTCATGACCACCACGTCTGCCTTGTCGGCGCCGCGCGCTCGTTCGATGCCGGTGACCGTCGCCTCCTTCGCGATCCCCGTGATGATCCTCGGCGGGTTCGCGCTGCTGGCGGTCGTTCCGGTCACGGTCGTGCTGGCAGGCGCTCTGGCGCGGGTGCGGGACCGGGCGGTCCGGTGGGCGGCCGTGGCGGTGGCCCTCGCCTACGCGGTGCCGCTGGTCGGGTGGCTGGTGCGGCCCGACGGCGCGCCGAGCCTGTCGAAGGACATGCATCCCGCCTTCGCCGCGCTGATCGTCGCCGCGTCCGCCGCGCTCGTCGTGGCCGTCCTGCGCGCCGCCCGGCGCTGACCCGCCTACTTCGAACCCTCGACGGAAGGAACACCATGTCCAGCAACGTCCGCATCGCCGCTTTCGTGATCCCGCTCGCCGTCGTCCTGGCAGGTACCGTCCCGGCCGCGCAGGCCGCCGCCCACGAGGGCAGGCCCCAGTGCCGGGGGGAGGGCGTGGACGCCGGCGCCCGCATCCGCTACAGCGCCGACGTCGTCATCAAGGCGCCGGTGAGCCGGATCTTCAAGCTGCAGACCGCCGTGGAACGCTGGCCCGACTGGCAAAAGCCCGTCCTGACCAGCAAGCGCCTCGACCACGGCCCCCTGCGTGAGCGCTCGTCGTGGCGATGGACCACGCCCGCGCCGGCCACGGCCACGACCCCGGCCACCACCATGCGCATCACCTCCACCGTCCGCCGGATCGAGCGCGATGTGTGCATCCTGTGGAGCGGGCCGGCGGTCGGCAAGGGCGTGCGCATCGACCGGGGCGTTCACCTGTGGACGTTCACCGAGGTCAAGGGCGGTGTGCGCGTACACACCGAGGAGACCTGGACCGGCGGCCAGGTCGAGGCCGACGTGCCCACGGCCACCGAGCTCCTGGGCGCGGGGCTGGAGGCGTGGCTGCGCGATCTGAAGACGGCCGCCGAGGCCCGCTGACGCGGACCCCTTGGCCGAAGGTCCCGCTCATCCCAGGATGAGCGGGACCTTCCGCGTGCCCAGCTCGGCCCGTTCGGCGGCGGTCGGTGCGCGCCGCCCGGTGCCGACCAGGAGGGCGTCGGCGTCGGAGAACGACGCGGGGTACGGTTCGGCGGCGATCTCCTCCAGCATCCGGCGGGTGCGGGCCAGGCCGTCGGCGGGCGGTCCGGCGACGTGCGGGAGGTGGGCGGTCAGGTCGAGGTGGTGCAGCGTCCATTCCAGGACGTAGGCCGACAGGTAGTCGCCGGCGGTGAGGACCTGGTCGCGGGTGCCGACGCGCGACCCCGGGTCGGCGAGCGCGGCGGCGCGGCCGGCGGCGGAGCCCAGGTCGTCGAGGTGGAACTTCAGCAGCCAGGGCTCCTGGTAGGCGGCGGCCAGCCGGACGGTCAGCGCGTCGAGCGGGTCGTCGCCGGTGGGCGGGCTCTGGGCGACCTCCCAGTAGGTGATCGCGTCCCGCGTGGGCTCGCCCTCGGCGGGGGTCGCCAGGGTGATCAGGACGTCCTGGGCGTCGATGACCAGGTGGCACACCAGGTCGCGGACGAGCCAGCCGGCGCAGCCGGAGGGCCGCGCGAAGTCCTCGTCCCGGAGAGCGGCGACCGCCGCGAGCAACGCCGACCACGAACGTGAGAACAGATCCGCCACATCGGCACGGTAGTGGGCCGCCGCCCGGCGGGACAAGCGCCCTGCGTGTGCCTTTGTGATGGGCGTCACTGTCACAGGGCGGCGGTGGGCGGCGTCTTGTGCGTGTGGCAAGGTCGAGAACCGACAGGCAGGAGCCGGACATGAGCGCACGAAACGCCGACACCGCCACGGAGGCGTTCGTCACCCATCGCAACCTGCTGTTCACCGTCGCGTACGAGATGCTCGGTTCGGCCGCCGACGCCGAGGACGTCCTTCAGGAGACGTGGTTGCGGTGGTCGTCGGTCGATCTCGGCGCGGTGCGCGACCATCGGGCGTTCCTGGTGCGGGTCGTCACCCGACAGGCGCTGACGCGGCTGCGTACGCTGCGGCGGCGCAAGGAGTCCTACGTGGGCCCCTGGCTGCCCGAGCCGCTGCTGACCGCGCCGGACGTCGCCGAGGACGTCGAACTGGCCGACAGCGTGTCGATGGCGATGTTGCTGGTGCTGGAGACGCTTCAGCCGACCGAGCGGGCGGTGTTCGTGCTGCGTGAGGTGTTCGGGCTGGACTACGACGAGATCGCCGAGGCCGTGGGCAAGACCCCGGTCACGGTCCGCCAGATCGCCCACCGCGCTCGGGGGCACGTCGCCGCGCGCCGTCCCCGGGCGGCCGTCTCGGCCGAGCAGACACGCCAGGCGCTGGGGGCGTTCCAGCGTGCCGTCGAGACCGGTGATCTGCGCGGGCTGCTGGACCTGCTCGCCCCCGACGTCGTGCTGCTCACCGACGGCGGCGGCGTGGTGCGGGCCGCGCTGGCCCCCGTCGAGGGCGCGGAGACGGTGGCCGCCGTGCTGAGCAGGATCGCCGGCGCGGCGTCCCTGCGTCCGGCGCAGGTCAACGGGCATCCCGCGCTGATCGTCCAGCTGGGTGGCGAGATCGACACCGTCCTGGCGCTCCGCCTCGACGACGGCCTGATCAGCGGCCTGTACGCGGTGCGCAACCCCGGCAAGCTGTCGCGCCTGGAGCACGAGACGGTCGTGAGCCGCTGACCGGGCGGCGCGGGAAACCCGGGTGCGGGGCGCCGGGCCCGTCGCCGATCATGGCGGCATGGAATCATGCGTCTTCTGCGAGATCGTGGCGGGCCGGGCCGAGGCGAGCGTCGTCCACGGCGACGACGACGTGGTGGCCGTCCTGGACCATCGTCCGGCCACGCCGGGGCACGTCCCGGTGATCCCGCGTGTGCACGCGTCGGGGCTGGCCGAGGCCGGCGACGCGGTCGGCGCGCCGATCTGGCGGGCGGCCCGGCGGGTGGCGGCCGCGTTGCGGGTCTCGGGGCTGCGTTGTGAGGGGGTACGGCTGTCGCTGGCCGACGGGGAGGCGGCCGGGCAGGACGTCTTCCACCTGCATCTGCACGTGGTGCCACGCTACCGGGGGGACGGCGTCGTGGTGAGCGCCGAGTGGCGGCGGCGTTCGCGTGAGCAGCTCGACCGGGACGCGGCGCTGATCCGCGACGCGCTCGCCTGACCGCCCTGTCCCGGCGGGCGTCACAGGGCTCGTCGCAGGAAGGCGATGATCGTACGGGCCAGGGCGACGCGGTGGTCGGACAGGGCGTGGTCGGTGGGGAACAGGTGGTGTTCGAGCCGTTCGACGGGTTGTGCCCGGTAGGCGGCGACGAGGGGGTCGTGGTGGATCTCGTGCGGCGTGACGACGTCGCGGCCGGTGCCGATCAGGAGCACGGGACGGCCGGCCAGCAGCGGCGCGAGCCCGGCCAGCCGCCAGGTGTCGCCGGCCGCCTCCATCTCGCCGACCAGTGCCTGTCCGCTGGTGCCGCGCAGGGGGTCGAGCTCGCCGTCGAACGCCTCGACGTACCCGGCGCGGGCCTTCGGCTCGGCCGCGCACAGCTCGGCGGCGGCGCCCAGGTCGAACCCGGCGGCGGAGGCGACGGCCTTGACGGACGGGTCGGCCGCGGCGGTCATCAGCGCCGCGAAGCCGCCCAGGCTGTGGCCGACCACCGCCAGGCGTCCCGGGTCGAGCCGGTGGGCGGCGGCCAGGCCGCGCAGCCCGGCGACGACGGCGGCGGAGTCCTCCAGCACGTGCGTCCACGAGTACGTGCCGCCGACGCCCCACGATCCGCGGTAGTGGAACACCAGGCCGGCGTACCCGGCGCGGCGCAGCGCCTGGGCGAGGTCGAAGTTGCGTTCGTTGCCGGGGAACCCGTGCAGCAGCACGACGACGGGATGCGGCCCGGGGCCGGCCGGGACGTGCAGCACCCCGAGCAGGCGCGCGCCGCCGCTGTCGAACGTCACGGCCGGCGTGGTGGCCGGGAAGCCGGGGTCGTACGGCGGGTCGGCGGCCAGCGGATCAGACATGGGCGAACCCCCAAGATCGAACCGATCGGTACGAGCCGAGACGTTAGCACCCCATCGAACCGGCCGGTACTATCCCTTGCATGCCCGTGGCCAAAGGCTCGACGATCGACCCCGCCCGCACCCGCGCCACCATCCTGGAGGCGGCCACCGCGCTGCTGTACGAGCGCGGCCTCGACGGCATCGGCGTGGCCGAGCTGTGCGCCGGGATCGGCATCTCCAAGGAGACCCTCTACCGCCACTTCGGCACCAAGGACGGCCTGGTCGAGGCCGTGTTGCGGGAGCGCAGCGAGCGGGTGGGGCAATGGCTGGCCACGCGGGCCGCAGCGGCCGGCGACGATCCGCGCGCCCAGCTCGCCGCCGTGTTCGACGCCCTGCGGGAGTGGTACGACGACCCCGCCTTCCGGGGCTGCGCGATGCTGAACGCGGCCGCCCAGCACCACGCCGAGCCCGTACGCGCCATCACCGCGCGCCACCTGGACCGCTACCTCGACCTGCTGACCGGCATCGCCGAGCGCGCCGGGGCCGCCGATCCCCGGCTCCTGGGGCGCCAGCTGCTCATGCTGGTCGAGGGCGCGACCGTCCTGGCCGCCCACCATGACAGCGACGACACCGCCGACCACGCCCGCCAAGCCGCCCTCGCCCTCCTCCCCACCACCCCCGACCACCTCTAGACCTCCGCCTCCTCAGAGCCCGCTGTCCGCTCACCCCGAGGGGCGCCCGCACGGCCCCTGGAGCGCCCGAGACGGATAGCCCTCTCTCCGCGCCGACTCCCGCGAAAGACCCGGTCACCGCCGGGTCTTTCGTGTTTCCGGGGCCCACCTTCCAGACAAACAGAGTCGTCTTGACAACTTGATTTGTCGGTGGGAGGGTTGACCCACCTCAGGGACATCAAGGAGAACCACATCATGCGAAAGATCACCGCGGGCCTGTTCATCTCCCTCGACGGCGTCGTCGAGGCCCCCGACGCCTGGCACTTCCCGTACTTCAACGACGAGATGGGCCAGTCGGTCGGCGAGCAGATGGAGGCCGCCGACGCCATGCTGCTGGGCCGCCACACCTACGAGGAGTTCGCCGCGCACTGGCCGCACCAGGATCCCGAGAAGGAGCCCCTGGCCGACGCGATGAACTTGGCCACCAAGTACGTCGTCTCCACCACGCTCACCGCGCCCGCCTGGCAGAACACCGAGCTGGTCACCCTGGCCGGCCTGGCGGAGCTCAAGCAGCGCCCCGGCCGCAACATCTCCGTCGTCGGCAGCGGCACCCTGGTCGTCTCGCTGCTGCGCGAGGGCCTGCTCGACGAGCTCAACCTGCTGGTCCACCCCATCGTCGTGGGCTCGGGCAAGCGCCTGTTCGACGACGTCGGCACGCAGATCCCGCTGACCCTCACCACGTCCACCACCTTCAGCACCGGCGTGCTGAACCTGATCTACACGCGGGCCTGACACGGCCACCAAGACCGTCACGGTGAGTGCACAACCCGTCCGTGTGGACGCCCGTGACCGCGACAGAACCCCCTCATGACCAGCGGTCCCGGGATTTTACTCGATCACCGGGCTTCACGGAGAGTGACATTGGGTAGTTCCGAGGCGGAGTCGCCGACCACAGAGAGGAGCAGCGAATGACAGGCCGGCCCTCAGCGACACCCCTGAACGGCCTGGCCGGCGACCGCTTCGGCCACGGCAGGCCGGACTACTGCGGGTTGTGATCCCAAGGTGCCGGTCCCGTCGCGCAGGCTGACTTCCCCAGTCCTCGGCCTCCGCGGCGGGGCCTTCTCACGCACCCAGCTCCGCCAGCCGCCTGGCCAGGTAGCGGCGGTCGGCCTCGGCGGTGGCCAGTTCGAGCGCCTGCCGGTAGGCGCCGGCGGCCTCGGCCCGGCGTTCCAGGCGGCGCAGCAGGTCGGCCCGGGTGGCGGGCAGCGCGCCGGTCCCGGCCAGGCGGTCCACCAGTTCCAGCCCGGCCGCCGGACCGTCGGCCATGGCGACGGCCACGGCCCGGTTGAGCTCGACCACGGGGGAGGGCAGCAGGACGGCCAGGCGCGCGTACAGGACGGCGATCTGCGGCCAGTCGGTCGCGCCGGCGTCGGGAGCGGTGGCGTGGCAGGCGGCGATCGCGGCCTGCACCTGGTACGGCCCCGCGACGCGGCGGCCCAGCGCCGCCTCCAGCACCCCGACCCCCTCCTCGATCCCGGCCCGGTCCCACAACGCGCGGTCCTGCTCCTCCAGCGGCACCAGCGTGCCGTCGGCGGCGGTCCTGCCCGGCTGGCGGGCCTGGTGCAGCAGCATGAGGGCGAGCAGCCCGCCGGTCTCGGGCTCGCCTGGTAGCAGCGCGGCCAGCAGCCGGGCCAGCCGGATCGCCTCCCGGCGCACGGCCTCCCGCCCGGGGCTGGAGTAGCCCTCGTTGAACAGCAGGTACAGCACGCCGAGCACGGCTTGCAGGCGCTGGGGCAGCAGATGCGGCGGCGGCACCCGGAACGGGATCGCGGCCTGGCGGATCTTGTGCTTGGCGCGGACCAGCCGCTGCGACATCGTCGCCTCCGGCACCAGGAACGCCCGCGCGATCTCGGCGGTGCCCAGCCCGGCCAGCGTACGCAGGGTGAGGGCGACCTGCGCCGGCAGGGACAGCGCCGGATGGCAGCAGGTGAACATCAGCCGCAGCCGGTCGTCGGGAAAGCCGTCGGCCGGCGGCGACCCTGACGCCCCGGTCTGCTCGGTCTGCGCGAGCTGGGCGGCCTGGCGCATCTTGGCGGCCCCGGCCCGCTCACGGCGCAGCCGGTCGAAGGCGCGGTTGCGGGCGGTCGTGGTCAGCCAGGCGCCCGGCCGTTCCGGTACGCCGTCGCGCGGCCAGCGTTCCAGGGCGGCGGCGAAGGCGTCCTGGGCGCATTCCTCGGCCAGGTCCCAGTCGCCGGTGAGCCGGATGAGGGTGGCCACGACCGTGCCCCACTCGGCCCGGAACACCGCCTCCAGGCCGGACGGCGCCTCCGGGTCGGTCACGGCTCCAGCACGGGCCGGATCTCGATCGAGCCGTAGCGGGCCACGGGATGGGCGGCGGCGATCCGCACGGCCTCCTCGATGCCGTCGCACTCGATCAGGGTGAACCCGCCGATCTGGTCCTTGGTCTCGGCGAAGGGGCCGTCGGTCAGCAGCACGTCGCCGCCGCGCACGCGTACGGTGGTGGCCTCGGCGGCAGGCCGCAGCCCGACCCCGCCCCTGACGACGTCGCGCCTGGTCATCTCCGCGCTCCAGCCGCCGCACCCGTGCAGCGCGATCTCCTCCGGCACGTCGGATTCGTCCAGCCCGATCATGAGCACGTACTTCATGTCCCCGAGGATAGCCAGGAGGTGCGGGATGAGGCCGGTGTACGCGGGTGCGGCCGTGGAGGTGGCGGCGCCGCCGCAGGAGGTGTTCGCGCTGGTGACCGACTGGCCGCGGCATCGGGAGTGGATGTTCATGACGTCGGCCCGGCAGGTGGGCGCGGACCGGGTGGAGGCCTACACCGGCATCGCGCCGCTGGGATTCCTGGACACGATGACGATCGTGCGCCGCGAGCCGCCGTCGTACGTGCTGATGGAGCACACCGGAACTGTGGTGCGCGGGCGGGGCGCGATCCGGGTGCGGCCCTGGCGGGGCGGCAGCCGGGTGATCTGGGCCGAGGAGCTGCTGCTGCCGTTCGGGGTGGCGGGGCGGCTGGCGTGGCCGCTGGTACGCCCGGTGGTGGTCGCCCTGGCCCGCCTGTCGCTGCGCCGGCTGGCCCGCCTGGCCGCCCGGGAGGCCCGCTAGCCGGCGTCGTGGACGACCAGGGCCAGTTGCACCCGGTTGTCCAGGCCCGCCTTGGTCAGGATGCGGGAGATGTAGCCCTTGACCGTGCCCACGCTCATGTGCAGTTCGCCGGCGATGACGGCGTTGGGTTTGCCCTGGCCGACCGCGAGCGCCACCTCGCGTTCGCGCCGGCTGAGGGCCGACAGGACGCGCCGGGCCTCGGCGCGGCGCCGGTCGTCCTCCTCGGGCATCAGGTGGGCGATCAGGCGCCGGGTGACGCTGGGCGACAGGCTGGGCTCGCCGGCCGCCACCCGCCTGATCGCCTCGACGATGCCCTCGGGCGGGGTGTCCTTCAGCAGGAACCCGCCGGCTCCGGCGCGCAGCGCGCGGAAGACGTGCTCGTCGGCGTCGAAGGTGGTCAGGATGATGACCTGCGGCGCGCCGGCCCGGCCGCGCAGCAGGCGGGTGGCCTCGATGCCGTCGAGGCCGGCCATGCGGATGTCCATCAGCACCACGTCGGGGGTGTGCTCGCCGACCGCGGCCTGGACCTGGCCGCCGTCGGCCACCGCGCCCACCACGCGCAGGTCGGGCGCGCCTTTGAGCATCAGCGTCAGTCCGGTGCGGACGAGCGCGTCGTCGTCGACGATCAGCACCCGGATCGGGGCGGCCTCACTCACGGGGCCATGGTAGCCGTGCGGCCAGCCGCCACCCGCCGTCGCCGGTGGCCCCCCGTTCCAGCCGGCCGCCCGCCAGCGTGACCCGTTCCTCCAGCCCGGCCAGCCCGGCGCCGGAGCCGGTCTCGGCCGGCGTCGCCCGCCTGGCCTCGCCTACGGGCCCGGCCGGTGGCCGGTTGCGCACCTCGACGGTCAGCCCCGCGCCGGGTGTGCCCGACAGCTCGACGGTGACGGGACGGCCGGGGGCGTGCTTGCGGGCGTTGGTCAGGCCCTCCTGGACCACGCGGTAGGCGGTGCGCCGGGTCGTCTCGGGCAGGTCGGCCAGGCGTACGTCGTGCTCGCGCAGGTCGACGCGCGTCCCGGCCTGCCGCGACTCCTCCACCAGCGGCGCCAGCCCGGCCAGCGGCAGTTGCGCGGCGGGGCTGTGGCGCAGTACGGAGATGACGCCGCGCAGCTCCTGAAGTGCCTGGTGGGCGCTGGATCGGATGACCTCGGCCGCCTCTGCGACCTCGCCGGGTGTGGCGGCGGCGTTGAAGCGCAGTGCTCCGGCGTGCACGGCCAGCAGCGACAGGCGGTGGGCCAGTACGTCGTGCATCTCGCGGGCGATGCCCAGGCGTTCGGCGCGGCGGGCCTCCTCGGCGCGCTGCCGCTGGTCGGCCTCGGCGCGGCGGGCGCGTTCGGCCAGCGAGGCCAGCAGGTGGCGCCGGGTCCTGGCCACGATGCCCCAGCCGGTGACCGCGCCGCCGAACAGTACCGCCACCAGCGCCCACACCGCGTACGGCGCCAGCCCCGGGGGCCGCCAGGCGAACCTGACGAGCGCGGCCGCCACCCACGCCGCCCCGACGGCCAGGGCCACGGGCGGCCGCCGGTACAGGGCGGTCAGGAGGGTGGCGATCCCGGCGGCGATCGAGGCCGCGGCGGCCGGCACCGACAGGGCGACGGCGGCCAGCGCGGCGCCGACCGGCCACCGGCGGCACCACCACAGCGCCGCGCAGGCCGCCGCGCCGCCGGCCACGTCGGCCCACAGGTACCAGCCGGGTGTGGCGGGGGCCAGGTCGCCCCACACCACCGAGGCGGCTCCGGCCAGGGCGAGCACGACGCCGCCGGCGGTGGCGGCCCGCTCGCGCCGCGACCGCCCGCCCTCCTGTTCCCCGTCCGCCTGCTGCCCGCCGTCTCCGGTGGCCGTCTCCGGGCTCCGCGCCGCGCACACAGTCGCCGATCGTAGCCGCCGCCCCGCGCGGCGGGCAGCAACCCGCGTCACCGCCCGCGGCAACTCCCCTCACCTTTCGTCACCTTCCGTGGCAACCGAAGTCGCCTCCGGCGGCGACCGAAGTGGCCACGGTCCGGCCGCCGGGCAGCAGCGCCGCCGGACCGGCGGGGGAGAGCGTGGGGTCATGGTCTCCTTCCAGGCGCGCGGCCGATGGGCCGCGCTGTTGCTGGCCGGGCTCACCCCGGTCCTCGCCGAGCTCTCGCTGGGCAATCCGCCGCTGCGCCAGGCGTGGCTGCTGCTGTTGTGGACGCCGATCTACGGCGCGGGCACGGTCCTGATCCGCGACCTGGTACGCCGTGCCGGGCGCGGGTGGGGGTCGGTCCTGCTGCTGGGCCTGGCGTACGGGATCGTGGAGGAGGGGCTGGCGCTGCAGGCGCTGACCAGCCCGGCCCTGTACGGCGCCGCCGGGTGGGCGCCGCGCGTCCTGGGCCTCAACAGCGCCTACACCGAGCTGAACCTGCCCTACCACGCGGTCTTCAGCGTGGCGCTGCCGATCCTGCTGGCCGACCTGATCGTCCCTTCGCTGCGTCACCGCCCCTACCTGGGCCGGGCCGGGCTGGTGACGGCGGGCGCGGTGTTCGTGCTGGGCGCGCTGCTGCTGCGCTGGACGGCGTCGTTCGTCGACCCCGGCTACGTGCTGCCGGCAGCGGCGGCGGCGGTGTTCGTGGTGCTGGTGGCGGGGCTGGCGGTGCTCGCGCTGCGGGTCGTCCCCCGCCCGGCGGTGGCGGCGGGCGGGCCTGCGGGCGGGGCGGCGCGGGTGCCGTCGCCGCCGGTCGTGGCGGTCGCGGCGCTGGTGGCCGCGTTCGGGTATCTGGCGCTGCTGTTCCCCTTCGGCGGCGCCGAGCATCCGGCCTTCACGCGGGGCGGCTGGGTGGCGGCGCCGATGGCGGGGGCGGCGCTGCTGGCGGGGGCGGCCGGGACGCTGCTGCGCCGGTGGACGGCGCACGGCGGCTGGCGGGACCGCCACAGCCTGGCGCTGGCCGGTGGCGCGCTGGCGGGGCACACCGCCTTCGGGGTGGCGGCCAACGGGGACACGGCCGCCGACCGGCTGTCGCTGGCCGGGCTCGGGCTGGTGATGATCGTCGCGCTGGCGTTGCTGGCCCGCCGGACCAGGTGAGCGCCGGACCAGATGACCGCCGGACCAGGTGAGCGCCGGAATCAGCGGGCGGCGGCCCGCATCGCGGTGCGGGAGCGCGCGTGCTCGCCCGCGGCGGCGGCGAACGCGGCGATCAGCGGGTGCGGCCGCCGTCCGTCGCCGGCCAGTTCGGGCTGGAAGAGCGTGCCGACGAAGAACGGGTGTCCCGGCAGCTCGGCCACGCGGACCATGCCGTCCTCGGCGTACCCGGAGAAGACCAGTCCGTGGTCGGTGAGCGTCCGGCGGTAGGCGTCGTTGAGGCCGTAGGAGCAGCTGTAGGCCTCCACGGTCGTGTCGCTGCCCATGATCTGCTCGATGCGCGAGCCGGGTGTCAGGCGGACGGCGCCCTCGTGCCCGGCCAGTGAGCACGCCAGCGGCTGCACCAGGAACGCCGCCTGGGCGCGCGGGTCGTTCTCGGCGTGGGCGACGTCCAGGCCGCACACGTGGCGGCCGTACTCCAGCAGCATGTGCTGGAAGCCGCCGCAGGTGCCCAGGAACGGGATGCGCCGCTCGCGGGCGGTGCGGGCGGCGCCGACCGCGCCGGCCTCGCTGGCGTACGGGCTGCCGGGCATGATCCAGATGCCGTCGAAGCCGTCGAGGTCGCCGGCCTCGGTGGTGGGGATCCAGTAGGGGTCGAGGGCGATGCCGTCGCGTTCGCGCAGGGCCTCGATGAGCATGGGGACCCGCGCGTGCGAGCGGACACTGGGCGAACGGTCCGCGACCAGGGCGATCTTCATGTCTCCCATCCTGGCCCCGCACACCGCTTAAGCGCCAACGATGATGTCTGCACCTGCTATAAGCATTACTGATGGACCCGAATTTGTTGCGTACCTTCGTCACCGTGGCCCGCCTGGGCTCCTTCTCGGCCGCCGCCCACGAGCTGGGCTACACCCAGTCGGCGATCTCGCAGCAGGTCGCCGCCCTGGAGGCCGATCTGGGGCTGCCGCTGCTGTCCCGCCGCCCGGTCGGGCCGACCCCGGCCGGTGAACGGCTGCTGGAGCATGCCGGACCGCTGCTGCTGCGGCTGCGGGCGGCCCGTTCGGACGTGTTGCGGGCCGCGGCCGTTCCCGCCCACCGGTTGCGTCTGGCCGCCACGCCGCTGGCGGTCAACGGCGTGCTCGCGGCGCGCCTGGCCGCCGCGCGGGCCGCCCAGCCCCGGCTGCGGGTGTCCTTGCGTACGTGCGGGCGCGAACGGCTGGCCGAGCTGCTGGCCGGGGGTGAGGCGGATCTGGGGCTGGCCGACGGCATCGCCGCGCCCAGCGATCCGCTGCGCCTGCCGGAGTCGGGGCCGATGACGACGATCGGCGTGAGCGAGGAGGAGCTGCTGGTGGCGCTGCCGCCGGACCATCCGCTGGCGGGCAGGGCGGCGTTGCGGCTGGCCGACCTCATCGACGCCCGCTGGCTGGACACGCCGCTGTGCCCGTTGCGGCGGCTGCGGGACCTGGCCGGCGACGGTTTCCCGGCCGCGCTGGTTTATGAGGGCGACGACGTGCACACGGTGCTCAACCTGGTCGCGGCCGGGCACGGGCTGACGTTGTTGCCGGCCTCGGCCGGGCGGGGTGTGCCGCTGGCCGCGCCGCGGCTGGTGCACCGGGTGGAGCTGCTGCACGGCGCGCTGCCGCCCGGCCCGGCCGCCGACCTGGCCCGCGCCCTGTCCGGCCCGCCGGGTTGAGGCCCGTTCCTTTGAGGCCCGTTCCTTTGAGGCCCGTTCCTTTGAGGCCCGTCCCGCCACGAGGGGGCGGGACGGGCCGAGCGTGGGTCAGGCGTGCCAGCCGGTCACGCCGCCGGGCACCGGCGCGTCGGGGTCGTAGGGCTCGCGGGTGAAGACGAAGGTGTTGAGGTCGAGGTGGTCGGCCGCCACGCGCAGCCTCTCACCGGCGTAGTAGCCGTCCAGCCCGAGCCAGGTGCCGTCGTCCTGGGGCACGAACCGGGAGGCGCGGCCGCTGCCGTCCACGGGCGCCAGCGACAGGCCGCGTCCGGGCAGCAGCCGCAGCGCGTACGGCTTGGGCCCCCAGTGCCACAACCCGGTCAGGGCCAGCAGGGCGGGGTCGGCGGCGGCGGGCTGCCATTCCTCGGGCAGGCGCGGCTCGTGCTCGTCGAGGATGTCGAGCAGGTCGGTGGTCAGGGTGCCGGTCATGCCGCTGGTGGTGTTGGCCATGAACAGCACGCCGACGCGTTCGGCCGGGTCGGCCCACACGGTGGCCAGGAACCCGGGCATGGAGCCGGTGTGGCCGGCCAGGCGGCGGCCGCCGACGCGGGCCAGTTGCAGGCCGAGCCCGTAGCCGGCGGTCCAGGAGTCGCCGTCGGCCACGCCCGCCGGTTCGCGCATCTCGGCCAGCGTGTCGGCCGACAACACGCCGCCGGTGTCGCCGCCGACGAAGGCGGCCCAGCGGGCCAGGTCGTGCGGGGTGGACCACAGCTGCCCGGCCGGCGCCATGGCCACGGCGTCGTGCTCGGGCTCGGCCAGCACGACGTCGGCCCACGGGTGGACGGCGTAGCCGGTGGCGTGGGGGGCGCGGGGGCGGGCGGTGGTGGCGTTCATCTCCAGCGGCGCCAGCACCTCCTGCCGTACGGCCTGCGCCCAGCCGGTGCCGCGCAGGCGGGCCACCAGCTCGCCCAGCAACGCGAACCCGACGTTGGAGTAGTGGTAGAGGCGGCCGGGACGGTGTCTGACCTGGTCGGGCCCGACCCGCTTGAGCAGGTCGGGCATCTCCAGGCCGGGGGTGCGCTCCCACCAGTCGGTCGGGGGTTCGGCCGTCAGGCCGGAGGTGTGGGACAGCAGCTGGGCGATGGTCGCCTGCCCGGCGGAGGTGCCGGGCAGGTGGCGCTCCAGCGGGTCGGTCAGCGCGAGCCTGCCCTCGTCGCGCAGCCGCATGACGGCCACGGCCACGATCGACTTGGTGATCGATCCCAGCCGGTATTGGGTGGCCTGGGTCGGCGGGCCGTCGCCGACGCGGCCCCTGCCGCCGAACCATACCGTCCGCCCGTCGCGGACGATCGCCGCCGTCACCGACGGCACCCTGCACTCGGCCTGCTCGACGGCCAGCCTGCGCAGCAGCGCGCGGGCCGTCACCTGTCCCACCTGACTCATGGCCGAAAGACTAGCGGCGTCAGATGAGCACCAGGTGCGGACCTATCAGCTCGCCCTGGTGCGGCTGGGGGTGGGCCTGGTCGTGATGGTAGTGGCCGGCGTACCAGACGACGACGTCGGCGCCGTTGATGCTCTGGCCGTCCAGGAAGCGGCTGATGGCGGCACGGTCGCGGGGGCCGGGGTTGCCGTCGTCGAGCTCGCGCGGGTGGTGGCGCAGGAACCACAGGTCCGACACCCCGTAGGCGTCGGCGGTGCCGTCGGCCGCGCCGGGGTGGATCTGGTAGCCGCGGCCGGAGGACTTGTCGCGTACCTGCCAGTACCTGGCGGGGTGGCGGCGCCGGCGGGTGGTCTCGCGGATGATGGGCACCGGCTCGGGCACGATCGAGCCGGTCTCGTCGATCTGCTCGACGACGTCGCCGCCCGATCCGTCGATGCCGAAGTCGAGCCGCCAGTAGACGTGGTGGCGGTGGACCATGCACGTCATCGGGTTGGCGGTGGCGGCGAACCCGAAGCGCGGCATGATGTCGCCGTTGTCGGCCAGCCGCCAGTCGCTGGCGTAGCGGTACCAGCCGGCCTGCAGCTCGCTGACGATGCGCAGCTGCTCGCCGTCGTGGTGGATGGCCACCCCCTGGAAGTTTCCGGCGTCGCTGCCGGGACGTTCCAGGATCGTACGGGGCGGGCTGGTGCACAGCCGCCAGCCCCAGCCGACGGGGTCGGTGCCGGTGGCGCTGAAACGGGTCTCGGAGCTGGCCCAGTCGCGGAAGGTGGTGCCTTCCTCGTACTCGACGTTCAGGACGGGCACGTGGGCCTGGCGCAGCACCAGCCGCCCGCGGTAGCGCACCTGGCGCAGTTCGACGCCGCCGCCGTTGCCGGGGTTCTGCGGGGCCGAGGCGCGGGGGCGCACGACCAGCAGGTTCCACAACTCGCTCTCCCCGTCCACGACGCGGACGCGTACCTGGTCGGGGCCGCCGTGGTCGGCCAGGGCGTCGACGCCCTCGGGCACGGTGTGCTCGCAGTCGTGGTGCATGCGCACGTTGATCCCGGCCGGCGTCCAGTCCACGACGCCGGCCGCCACGTCGACGGCGACGATGCGGTGGCGCAGCCCGGTCGCCTCACCCGGGGTGTAGATGCCCAGGGTGGGGCGGCGCACGGTGGTGCCGTCGGGGTTCTCCAGGTCGGCCAGCGGCGGCATCGGCCGGTAGATCACCACGTCCTGCCCGGTGGGGCAGCGCGGGTCGGCGCGCAGCACGGCCGCGGCGGCCTGAACCTCCTCCCGTCCGGGCCGGGGACGGAAGGAGGAGGGGCGCACCTCGGCGCGTTCGGGCCGGTCCAGGGTGCCGCGCAGTTCGACGGCGCGGTTGCCGGCCGGGTCGAACACGGTGGCCTGGAAGGGGGCGTCGCCGGCGGGGTCGTGGCCCAGGCCGGGGGCGAATCCGATGCTCAGCAGGCCGGGGTCGGCCACTTCCAGGGCCGTCAGCACCTCGGGGTGCCCGGCCACGGCCTGGCGCAGCCGTTCGGCGGTCAGCCCGGTCTGGGGGACCGCTTCGATCAAGACGCGTACGTCGGGCATCGCTGTACTCCCCGTTGTCGGCGCCCTCCCGGCGCCGGTGCGGGGGACCGGTCAGCGGGTGGGGGCGCGGTCGAAGGTGTCGAGGATGAGCTCGGTGGCGTCCAGGTCGCGGGCGGTCTCGCCGAGCCCGGGCACCTCGATGGGGCCGGGCCAGGTGTGGCCGCCGCCGTCGACCGTGTACAGGCGCAGTGTGGTCCGCCCCGGGCAGGTTTTCCAGAGGCGCAGGCGCACACGCGGGAGGGGGCGGCTGGTGGCGGGGGCCGCGCAGCGCAGGGCGGCCGCCCAGGCGTCCATGGTCTGCCCGACGGGCGGCAGCACGACGAGTTCGGCCAGTTTCTGCAGGTCGCCGCCGGGCCGGGGGTGGCCGCCGCGGTAGGGGACCAGGTGGTCGGCGGTGCCGTGGAAGGCGATGATCGTGGTGGGGGCGGGGTGCGGGCAGGGCTGGGCGATGGGGATGCCGGCGACGGCGGCCACGCCGCTCAGGCGGCCGTCCAGGGCGCAGACCAGGGAGGCGGCCAGGCCGGCGCCGTAGGACAGGCCGGCGGCGAACTCCCGGCCGGTCTGTACGCATTGGCGGCGTTCGAGCTGGTCGAGCAGGGCGGCGAGGTAGCCGGTGTCGTCGGGGCCGGCGGTGTGGGGGAGTGTCCAGGCCAGCCGGCCGGGGGCGGCCTGCGGGGTGAGGACGAGGTAGCCGCGGCGGGGGCCGGCCTGGGACAGGCGGCTGTAGGCGGCCTGCTCGGCGGCGTCGGAGCCGAGGCCGTGGAGGTTGAGCAGCACGGGGTGGGGGCCGGGGCCGGCGGGGACGGCCAGCAGGTAGTGGCGGGTCAGGCCGTCGTAGGTCAGCTGGTGCGCGCCGGAGGCGAGCCGGCCGCCCCGCGCCGCGCACCCGCTGCTGGCCACCCCCCGCGCCCGGCCCCGCACCGTCCCTCGCGCCGACGCCCCCGCTGACGCCTGTGCCGATGCCTGCGCTGATCGCGGGGCTGCTTGTGGGGCTGTTCGCGTGGCCGGGCCGGGGGTGGCCGCCGGGGTGCAGGAGGTTGCCGGGATCAGCAGGGCGAGCAGCAGTGCCGTGGCCGCCGTGGCCCGGTTCCCGCTCATCTCGCCCCCCGCGTGTGCCGATGGTCGTGATGGCAGTCTGCCCCGCCCGGCCCCCGGGTGCGCACGCGCGACGGGGCCGGCCGCCCCCAGGTGTTCACCCTGGGGGCGGCCGGCCCCGTGCGGTGTCAGGTCAGCAGACGATGAAGATGCTCTTCCAGCCCACCGGGGTGCGCTGTTCGGCGTTGCGGTTGGAGGCCAGCTCGAAGTGCGTCACGCCGGTGGCGTTGGGCTGGTTGTACATGCGGCCGCTCTGGCCGTCGCCGTACCACTTGTAGGAGCCGTGGTAGGGGATGTTGGACACGCCGCAGGCGTCCAGGACGACCGAGCGGCCCGTGAAGCCGGGGCCCTCGTAGGCGACGTACTGGGAGGCGTAGGCGGCGCCCGCGGAGGCGAGGACGATTCCGGCGGCGATCGCGGGGACGAGAAGGACCTTCTTCATGGTGTTCTCCTTCGGGGTTTCCTGACAAGAAATGCCCACGAGGAGTAATCGTATGGCAACAGATTGTGCCCGTCGAGGCGTTTTCGCTGATGGCGGGCGGCACGGCGGCCCGCCCGCCCCACACGCGAAAGCCGCACACCACCGCAAGACGGGCGGCGGCGTGCGGCTGTCGGAAACCGGGGGAGCGGGGGTCAGGCCTTGGCGTTCAGGGCGCTGCCCTTCTTCCACTGGGAGTAGGGCATCTGCCAAAAGCCCCAGCCGTTGTTCCACTCCAGCTCGCGGTCGGTGCCGGTGATGTCGACGACGTCGCCGCGCTGGAAGTTGTCGTAGAACCACTTGGCCTGGTCGGGGCGGGAGTTGATGCAGCCGTGGCTGACGTTGCGCACGCCCTGGGCCCACACGTTGTCCTTGGCGTGGACGTACTCACCGGAGTTGGAGATGCGCACGGCGTGGTCGATCATCACGTCGTAGTAGCCGGGGTCGCCCTTCTTGCGGCCGGGGGAGATCATCCGCACCGGGCTGCCACGCTCCATCGTCAGGTGGACGCCGGAGGTCGTGGTGTACTCACGGGTGGTGGCCATGCCGGCGCTGATGCGCATCGTCTGCACGCGCTTGCCGTCGCGGTAGACGTACATCATGTGGGTCTTGGTGTTGACCTTGCTGATGACCTTGGCGCCGATCTTCAGGTCGGCGGTGTAGTCCTTCACGCCGTACAGGCCCTTGCCGGCCTTGACGCCGGTGATGCGGGCGTTGAGGGTGACCTTCTGGTGGGCGGGCCAGTACTTGGCGGTGCGGTAGATCACGGTGGTGTCGTTGATCCACCGCCAGGCGCCGGTGACGGGCTTTTCGGCCTCGACCTCCAGGGCGCGCTCGACGGCCGCCTTGCCGGTGACCGGCTGGTTGAAGGTGACGATGATCGGCGCGCCGACGCCGAGCGTCTCGCCCTTGGCGTTGGGGGTGACGTCGGCGACCTGCAGCTCACGTTCGGGCTTGAGCGTGGTGAAGGCGCTGGTGGCGGCGGTGACGCCGGCCTTGGCCGCGACGCTGTAGTTGGTGGAGGGCTTCAACGGCGTCCGGGAGACCCACTTGGTCCTGTCGGCGTTGAACTTGCCCTCGACCTGCTGGCCGGCGCCGTCGACGGTCACCTCCTCCAGCGCGCCCCCGGCCGAGGTGACCACGACCTTCTTGTCGGGGCTGACCTTCGCGCTGCCCTCGGCGGGGCTGATGGTGATGGTGGGCGCCTGGGGGGTCGCCACGGTGGTGCCCTCGGGCGCCTCCGGCCCGCGCGAGGCGGCGTTCCCGCTCGAGCAGGAGGCCGTCAGGGCCGCCACCGCCAGCACCGCGAGGCCGGCGGCGGATTTCGTCCAAGCGGGCGCAACGTTCAAGACTTTCCTCTCCCCCAGGGCGGCAAACCCACCCCAAAGACTTTAATGCTCCTGCATGTATGACGCAGAATCATTTAGGAGAGTTCGGTCACATTTGCATCACTAATTGCTGTCAACGCCCAGGTCAACGTGCGGTCAGGAGCGTGATCAGCGCCGCTCCAGGCGGTGGGTCAGGCTCGTGTGCCGCCGCCCGGCACCCCTGGTCCGTACGGCCTGGGCCAGCGCCCGCCGCGACCCGACGATCACCACCAGCTTCTTGGCCCGCGTGATCGCGGTGTAGAGCAGGTTGCGCTGCAACATCATCCACGCGCTGGTGGCCAGCGGGATCACCACCGCCGGGTACTCGCTGCCCTGACTGCGATGGATGGACACCGCATAGGCGTGCGCCAGCTCGTCCAGCTCGTCGAAGGCGTAGTCGACCTCCTCGTCCTCGTCCGTACGCACGGTCAGGCTGTGGTCGTCGGGACGGATGCCGGTCACGATGCCGACCGTCCCGTTGAACACCCCGGCCGCACCCTTGTCATAGTTGTTGCGCAACTGGGTGACCTTGTCGCCCACACGGAAGACCCGCCCGCCGTAACGACGCTCCGGCATCCCCTCACGGGCGGGGGTCAGCGCCTCCTGCAACGCGATGTTGAGCGCCCCCGCACCCGCCGCGCCCCGATGCATCGGCGCCAGCACCTGCACCTCACGCCGCGCGTCGAGCCCGAACCTGGACGGGATGCGCCGGGCGACCACGTCCACCGTCATCGCCGCGATCTCTTCCGGCTCCTCGCACGGGAACAGGAAGAAGTCCCGCATCCCCGCCAGGATCGGATGATGCCCGGTGTTCACCCGGTGGGCGTTGGTGACCACGCCCGACTCCTGCGCCTGACGGAAGATCTGCGTCAACCGCACCCGGGGCACGTCGGCGGCGGCCAGCAGATCCTTCAGCACCTCACCCGCCCCCACCGACGGAAGCTGGTCCACATCACCCACCAGCAGCAGATGCGTACCCGGCGCCACGGCCTTGAGCAGCTTGTTGGCCAGCAGCAGATCCAGCATCGACGCCTCGTCCACCACGACCAGATCGGCGTCCAGCGGATTGTCACGGTCGAACGTGGCCTCCCCACCCGGCCGCAACTGCAGCAACCGGTGGACGGTCGTCGCCTCGTGCCCGGTCAGCTCCGACAACCTCTTGGCCGCCCGGCCCGTGGGCGCGGCCAGGATCACCTTGGCCCGCCTGGCCCGCGCCAGCGTCACGATCGAACGGACGGTGAAACTCTTGCCGCACCCCGGCCCGCCGGTCAGCACCGCGACCTTGCACGTCAGCGCCAGCCGAACGGCCTGGCGCTGCTCGGGCGCCAGCTCGGCGCCGGTCTGGGCGGCCAGCCACCGCTCGGCCCGCTCCCAGTCGACGTCGGCGAACGCCTTGAGCCGGTCATGGCCACTGTGCAACAACGACAACAACCCGCCCGCCAGCGACAACTCCGCCCGGTGGAAGGGCGGCAGATAGACCGCGGGCACGGTGTTGTCCCCGGCCGGCACCTGCTCGCCCACCACCCCCTCCTCCTCACCCGCCAGCTCCTGCAGGCAGCGCGTGGCCAGCTCGGCCGGCACCTCCAGGATCTTGACCGCGTCGGCCACCAGATTGGGCGCCGGAAGGTAGCAGTGGCCGTCGTCGGCGGCCTGCGACAACGTGTAACGCAGCCCGGCCTTGACCCGCTCCGGGCTGTCATGGGGGATGCCGACGGCCTGGGCGATGGTGTCGGCCGTCTTGAACCCGATGCCCCACACCTCATCGGCCAGCCGGTACGGCTGCCCCCGCACCACCGAGATCGACGTGTCCCCGTACTGCTTGAAGATCCGCACCGCGATCGAGGTGGACACCCCCACCCCCTGCAGAAAGATCATCACCTCCTTGATGACCTTCTGCTCCTCCCACGCCGCCGCGATCATCTTCGTCCGCTTGGGCCCCAGCCCCGGCACCTCCACCAGCCGGCCGGGCTCCTGCTCGATGACCTCCAGCGTGCCGGTGCCGAAATGATCGACGATCCGCTCGGCCATCTTGGGCCCGATCCCCTTGATCAGCCCCGACCCCAGGTAACGGCGGATGCCCTGAACGGTCGCCGGCAACACCGTGGTGTAGGACCACACCTCGAACTGACGCCCGTAGCGCGGATGGGACGTCCAGCGCCCACGCAGCCGCAACGACTCACCCACCTGCGCGCCCAGCAACGGCCCCACCACCGTCAGCAGCTCCGCCCCCGACCGCTCGACGGCCACCCGGGCGATCGTGTACCCGGTCTCCTCATTGGCGTAGGTGATCCGTTCCAACACCGCCGAAAGCTCGGCCGCGGGGGCGCCAGCCTCGCCTTGGCTCACCGTTCATCGCCTCCTGTCGCCGCATTCCGGGGCCAGCGTAGAGGAACGCCGCACACCCACGCGCCCCGGCGCGAGCCCCTCCCGCAGCCCGGGAACCCGGGGGAGAGGCCTCACCCGTTCCGCCGCCAAAACAACAGGTATACGGTGAAATCGCCGACCCTCGTCCAGGAGGCACACGATGACACGCCGGCAACGCCTCACCCTGACCCTCACCATCACGCTCTTCGCCCTCGCCACAACGGCAACGGCCGCCATCGCCGGCATCCAAGGCAGCGGCTGACACCCCACCCGTCATCACCGAAACACCCCACCACCCCTTACAGTGTCACCGGTGAAGATCCGCCACGGCCGCCCCGGCGACGACGCCACCGTCCTGACCATGTTCGACAGCGCCATCCAATGGCTCATCACCCAAAACCGCACCGGCCAATGGGGCACCCGCCCCTTCACCGGCGACCCCAAACGCACCCAGCAAGCCGCCGACTGGCTCGCCGGCGGCGGCATGCGCATCGCCGAGATCGACGACCAACCCGCCGGCTGCATCGTCGTCGGCGACGCCATGCCCTACGTCACCCCCGCCACCGAACCCGAGCTCTACGTCCAGGTCCTCGTCATCGACCAGAACCACGCCGGCCACGCCATCGGCCGCCGCCTGCTCGACTGGGCCGTCGACGAAGCCCGCACCCGCGACCTCGGCCTCGTACGCGTCGACTGCTACGCCGGCGACGACGGCCGCCTCGTCAACTACTACGAAAGCTGCGGATTCACCCGCGACCAGCCCTTCACCGTGGGGGAGTGGCCCGGCATGATCCTCCACCGCCGCCCCTGAACCACCCTCACACCAGCGCCAACTGCGCCGCCCGCGGCCCCCGCCCCTCAGGCTCCGGCGCACCGCACCGCATCCCGTACACCCGGCACAACTGCTCGATCTGCCCCGTGATGCGCTGCTCATAACCAGAGGAGGGGAACCCCGCCCGATCGTAGAGCTCCTCATAACGCTCCACCAGATGCGGATGCGCACCCCCCAGCCACCGCAAATACCACTCCCGCGTCCCCGGCGGCAACCGCAACACCACCGGCTCCACCGCCACCGCCCCAGCACCCGCGATCCGCCGCACCGTCGCCGTCAACTGATCGGTCGCATCACTCAGCAACGGCAACACCGGGGACATCAACACCCGGCACTCCACCCCGGCCTCCACCAACGCCGACACCAGCTCCAACCGCGCCTGCGCCCCCACCGCCCCAGGCTCCACCGCACGCCTGATCCGCTCGTCCACGAACGCGATCGACACCGCCACCCGCGCCCCCGCGGCAGCCAGCACCCCCGCATCACGCAACACCAACGCACTCTTCGTGTACACCGTGAACGGCACCCCCGCCGCCCCCAGCGCGGCCACCACCCCCGGCATCAACCGATACCGCTCCTCAGCAGGCTGATAACAATCACCACTGACCCCCACCGCCAGCGGCTCACCCGCCCACCGGCCCAACTCCACCCGCAACCGCTCCACCACATTCGGCTTCACCACGATCCGCGAGTCGAAATCACCCCCCGCGTCCAACCCCAACCGGCGATGACCACCCCGCGCCCCACACCCCAGACACGCATGAGCACACCCCCGAAACGGCGAGACCGCCCACCGCTCCACGATCCCCGCACTCGAGGGCACCCGCTCGATCACCGTACGGGCCTGCGTCTCGAAGAACCCGTCACGCTCCACCGCCCGCGGCACGACCGGCGACCGGTCATCAACCGCCTCGACAAGCGCAAGCGCATCCCAACCCACCCCACCAGTGGAACACGCATTCGACTGCCTTTTCAAGCGGAACCCCACCACTAAACTGGCACACCCGTACCACTTCCACGCCCCCGAGGAACACCCATGGCCTGGATCCTGCTCGCCTTCGCCATCGCCTCCGAAGTCCTGGCCACCACCGCACTCAAACTCAGCAACGGCCTCACCCACATCGGCTGGACCATCGCCGTCGCCACCGGCTACATCACCTCCTTCGTCCTGCTCGCCCGCGCCCTCAAACTCCAACTCGAGATGGGCACCGCCTACGCCATCTGGTCCGGCGCCGGCACCGCCGCCATCGCCCTCATCGGCGCCACCCTCATGGGCGAAACCCTCACCCCACTCAAAATCACCGGCATCCTCCTCATCATCGGCGGCGTCATCGTCCTCAACCTCGCAGGTGGCCATTGACCCCCGACCCCACCCAAGAACCCGCCCAAGAACGCGGCCGCCGACGCCGCGCCACCCTCCTCGACGCCGCCGTCACCCTCCTCACCGAAAACGGCTTCACCGCCCTCACCCACCGCGCCGTCGCCCAACACGCCCACCTGCCCCTGGCCGCAACCACCTACTACTTCACCTCACGCGACCACCTCCAAGCCGAAGCCTTCGCCCAACTCATCCACAACGAACTCGACACCACCCGCACCTGGCTCACCCCCCACGGCATCACCGCACTACCCGACCACCTCGCCACCACCGACCGCGCCCGCCAACTCAGCCTCTGGGAGCTCTACACCCACGCCGGACGCCACCCCACCCTCCAGCACATCGCCCGCCGCTGGACCGACGGCTGCCGCCACCTCATCGCCACCGCCCACCACCTCACCCCCGACGACCCCCGCACCCACCTCCTGCACACCACCATGACCACCCTCTGGCTCCAGCACACCGTCGAACAACGCCCCCTCGACGACCTCCGCACCCTCCTGCACACCGCCCTGAAAAACACGTTGAACACCCCCCACCCCCTCCCTACACTGCCCCCGTGATCACACCCACCTACCCCCTCACCACCCCCCGCCTCCACCTACGCCCCTTCACCCCCGACGACCTCGACGCCCTGCACGCCTACGAATCCCGCCCCGACGTCGCCCGCTACCTCTACTGGCAACCCCGCGACCGCGACACCACCCGCACCTTCCTCGACAAAAAAATCACCCGCCACACCATCCACGACGAAGGCGACGCCATCGACCTCGCCATCACCCTGCGCACCACCGGCGAACTCATCGGCAACACCCTGCTCATCTGGACCAGCAAACAACACCGCCAAGGCGAGATCGGCTACGTCCTGCACCCCGACCACCACGGACACGGCTACGCCCCCGAAGCCGCCCGCCAAATGCTCCACATCGGCTTCACCCACCTCCACCTCCACCGCATCACCGGCCGCCTCGACGCCCGCAACAAAGCCTCCGCCCGCGTCCTGGAAAAACTCGGCATGCGCCACGAAGCCACCCTCGTCGACAACGAGATCGTCAAGGACGAATGGAGCAGCGAAACCATCTACGCCATCCTCGAAAACGAATGGACCCCATGACCGTCCACCACCTGGCCCTGCAGACCGACTGGCAACACGCCCAACCCGCGGGGGAGTACCGCATCTCCACCCTCGGCCACACCCTCGACGACATCGGCTACATCCACCTCAGCCGCGACCACACCCAGCTCCGCACCGTCCACGACACCTACTACGCCACCGTCACCGAACCCCTGCTCGTCCTCGACATCGACCCCACCGGCCTCGACATCCGCATCGAGAACGACTACCCCCACCTCTACGGCCCCCTGCCCACCAGCGCCGTCACCGCCACCCACCCCTACACCCCCTGACCACCGGCCCACCCCATCGCCCGGAACAACCGCACCACATGCGGCGGCGTCCCCACCAACCGCGTACGACCCGCCCGGCACAACACCACCAGCATCCGCGCCCCCTCCACCCCCAGAAACTCCAGCTCACTCACGTCCAGCACCAGCCACTCGTCGATGCGCCGGGCCCGGCCCAGCGTCTCGGCCAGCGCCTGCTGATTCGTCGCGTCCACCTCGCCGACCAGCCGGATGATCGACGGCCCCGGCATCGGGCAACACGTGATGCGCAACTGGTGATCGACGTACAGCAGGTGGGGGAGGGACGCACACCCGCGGGGATCCGGGCTGTTCACGACAAAGCCGCCATTCCCGGGCTCACACACGCCCGGTCTCGGAAGAGGGGAGTGGACCGTGACCGTGCGGCAGATGACGCGCACCGGACCCGCCGACCCTCCGCGCACCAGCGGTTCCGCCGCGACGAGGGCGTTCACGCCCCCTGTTCACACACCCGCACATCCGACAGCATAGAGCAGCGGCTCGAACGCCGTGCGTAATCACGGCGAACGCCCGGACCCGCCAACGCGGACTTATGCGAACAAATTACCCATACCCAACAGAATCCACGTTCTGTACGGTTTGACTAGTTCGTCCACCTATAGGCGATTCACGAAGCGGGCGGCGGCGCGCTGGCTCATACCGGTCTCGCCGCGTACCAGGAAGACGGCTTCCTGGATCTGGCCGAGCGCCTTCAGCTCACGAGCCTGGTCCACCAGGTCGACGCTGGGATTGGGGCGGTTGCGCGGGCTTTTGGTGAGACGGACGGCCACG
This sequence comes from Nonomuraea spiralis, assembly GCF_014648435.1. Taxonomy (GTDB): domain Bacteria; phylum Actinomycetota; class Actinomycetes; order Streptosporangiales; family Streptosporangiaceae; genus Nonomuraea; species Nonomuraea spiralis. The sequence continues at coordinate 556,161 of NZ_BMRC01000001.1, read as the reverse complement.
ATGATCAGCCAGATGACGCCGGCGACGACGACGGCGCTGAGCGCGACGAGGCCGGCCGTCGAGGCGACGAGGGGCGGGCTGGACATGGGTGTGCATCTGCCCGGCGCGTGACTGTTCATGCGGGAGCTTTTGACCGTGTCGTGGCGTGTGGCTGGTTGCTCGATAATGAACATTATGTCAAGTAACCCGGATCGCGGGCCTCCCCTCCGCCTTCCTCGGCCGGTCTCGGGGCGGGGGCGGCGAGGCGTTGCTTGTGGGGCTGCCGGGAAAATTCTCGCGGGGTCCGTGCCGCCGCCGGGGTTGGGGCGGTCGGATTGGCGGTGTGGTGGTGAGCTGGGGTTTCGGTGGTTCCCGGGGTTGCGTGGGGGCTCTCCCCTGTGGGTTGACGGGGGGTTTGACGTTCTGTGGATTCGCTGTCCCTGTCGGGTGGGGCCGATTTAGGGTAGAGGTCCTGCCATTCGCGTTGCGAGAGGAGCAGCACGTGGGGATTCAGTCGGTTTTATGTCCGGTGTGTCAGGGGGTTCTGCCTGCTTCGGGGAAGGAGGCGTACACCTCGTTGCGGGGGCGGTTGATCGTGACGAACGGGTATTGCGCGGGTGGGTGCGCCGAGCGGCGTGCCGAGGCCGAGCAGGCGCAGCAGCAGACGCAGCAGGTTGCGCGTCCGGTGGCGCCGCAGGCCGCTCCGGTGGCGCCGATGCCGGTGTCGATGGTGCGCCGCTGAGGTTTGGTTGGTTGTCGGGGGGTTTTCCGGTCATTGGTGGCCGTCTGTGGTGTGCCAGTAGTCGCGGGTCTGTACGGCTAGGCCGTCGGGGTTGAAGCGGGCGAAGACGCAGCCTGCGAGGGTGATGGGCCGGCCGTTGTCGAGGGCGTGGACGCGGAATTCGATGGCGGCCTGGTCGCCGTCGACGATGGGGGTGGCGAAGGTGACGTGGGGGTCGCTTTCGCCGGCGAAGGACCATCGGATGTAGTCGGCGATGGCGTGTTTTCCGTGGTGTGGGGGGCGGAAGGGCATGCTGGTGTGGGTGGCGTCGTCGCTGTAGAGGGCGATGATGGCGGTGGGGTCGTGGTGGGTCCAGCCGTGTTGCCAGGTGTCGGCGAAGTGCTGGGCGGCTGTTCTGGTGTCCATGGTGACCATTGTGGGTGGGTTGTCGTTGTCGCCGTCTTGCGTGGTCTTCCCGTTCTTGTTGGGGTTTCGGTTGGGGCTCCTGGTGGGTGTGGGGGTGTCTCCCCTGCCGGGATTTTTCTGGGCAAACCGGGTCAATTTGGGCTGCTCATCGTAGGTCTCTGCGGTGATTTGTCAGCATCGGTGGAAGATCCGTGTCAACATCTAGGGATGCCTGGGCCATATGGGACTGCCGTTAATGACGGCACCGGCGGTGTTCGCCCGCCTCTCCCCTGCCCCGCCCTCTGCCCCACCGTCTGACGTCCCCGCGAAGGAAGTTCCGCGTTGCGTATCCTGCTCCTTTGTTCCTCGTTCAACGGCCTGACCCAGCGTGCCTGGCTGGAGTTGCGGCGGGCCGGCCATGACGTGAGCGTCGAGCTGGCGGTCTCGGAGCACGTCATGGTGGAGGCGGCCGAGCTGGCCAAACCGGATCTGGTCATCTGCCCGTTCCTGAAGGAGCGGGTGCCGCAGGCGTTGTGGCGCGGGCATCGTACGGTGATCATCCATCCGGGGCCGCCCGGTGACCGCGGGCCGTCGTCGCTGGACTGGGCGATCGCCGAAGGCGAGCGCGAGTGGGGGGTGACGGCGCTGCAGGCGGTGGAGGAGATGGACGCGGGCCCCATCTGGGGGTGGCGGGCCTTCCCGCTGCCGGCCGAGCCGCCGCGCAAGTCGGCGCTGTACAACGGGCCGGTGGCCGACGCGGCGGTGGAGCTGGTGGCGGAGGTGGCGGCCAAGGCGGCCGATCCGTCGTTCGTGCCGGTGCCGCTGGACTACCGCTCCCCCGGGGTGACGGGCCGGTTGCGGCGGGCGATGCGGCATGCCGACCGGGAGTTCTCCTTCGAGCAGCCGGCCGAGGAGATCGTGCGGGTGGTGCGGGCGGCCGACGGCGCGCCGGGCGGGCGGGCGCGGTTGTGCGATCTGCCGGTGCGGGTCTTCGACGTGCATCACGGTCCTGATCTGGCGGGGGTGCCGGGTGCGGTGGCGGCGCGGCGGGAGGGCGCGGTGCTGGTGCACACCGGTCAGGGGACGGTGTGGGTGGGTCATCTGCGCCTGGAGGAGGAGGGCGGCCTGAAGCTGCCGGCGGCGATGGTGCTGGGTGAGCGGGTGGCGGGCGCAGGTGAGCGGGCCGGCTACAGCGAGATCACCTACGACCGCGGCGAGGAGGTGGGGGTGGTGAGCTTCGACTTCTACAACGGGGCGATGTCGACCGATCAGTGCCGGCGGCTGGCGGCGGCGTTGCGGTACGCGGCGGCGCAGGACACGCGGGTGCTGGTGGTGCGGGGTGGTGAGGTGTTCTCCAACGGCATCCATCTGAACGTGATCGAGGCGGCGCGTCATCCGGAGCTGGAGGCGTGGATGAACATCAACGCGATCAACGCGGTGTGCCGGGAGATCGTCGGGTGCACCTCGCAGCTGGTGGTGACGTCGATCGCGGGGAACGCGGGGGCGGGCGGGGTGATGATGGGGCTGGGCGCCGACCGGGTGATCGTGCGGGAGCCGGTGGTGCTCAATCCGCATTACCGGACGATGGGGTTGTTCGGCAGCGAGTACTGGACGTACGTGTTGCCGCGCCGGGTGGGGGCCGAGCGGGCGGCGGCGCTGACGGGGCGGGCGTTGCCGATCGGGGCGGCGGAGGCGGTGGAGCTGGGGCTGGCCGACCGGGTGGCGGGCGGGTCGCGGCAGGAGTTCGAGCGGCGGGTGCTGGACTTCGCGCAGCGGCTGGCCGGGGATGCCTCCTATGACGGGTTGCTGGCGGCGCGGCGGCAGGCGCGGGAGGCCGATGAGCGGCGTAGGCCGCTGGACGCCTATCGGGCCGAGGAGCTGGCGGAGATGAGCCGGGACATGTTCGATGATCGGGCGGGGTTCCGGGAGGCGCGGCGGGCGTTCGTGGGCAAGGCGCGGGCGGTGGCCACTCCCCCGCATCTGGCGCGGCATCGGGAGTTGTCCGGCGCGTCGGGGGCCGCGGTCCCGGCCGCATCTCATATGTGAGATATGGTCTGGTGCTGTGGCAGATGATTATCTTGTGCGGATCGGCCGGCTGATCCGGGATGCGCGGCAGCATCGCGGATGGACGCAGCTTCAGCTGGCCGATGCGCTGGCGACGAGTCAGAGCGCGGTCAACCGGATCGAGCGCGGCAACCAGAACATCAGTCTTGAGATGATCGCCCGGATCGGGGAGGCGCTCGACAGCGAGATCGTGTCGCTGGGGTATGCCGGGCCGATGCATCTGCGGGTGGTGGGCGGCCGGCGGCTGTCGGGCAGCATCGACGTCAAGACGTCCAAGAACGCGTGTGTGGCGTTGTTGTGCGCGTCGTTGCTGAACAACGGCCGGACGATCCTGCGCAAGGTGGCGCGGATCGAGGAGGTCTACCGGATCCTGGAGGTGCTGGCCTCGATCGGGGTGCGGGCGCGGTGGATCAACGAGGGCAACGACCTGGAGATCGTGCCGCCGGCTCGGCTGGAGCTGGAGTCGATGGACACCGAGGCGGCTCGCCGTACCCGTAGTGTGATCATGTTCCTGGGTCCGCTGATGCATCTGACGGAGCAGTTCCAGATCCCGTACGCGGGTGGGTGCGATCTGGGGACGCGTACGGTGCAGCCGCACATGTCGGCGCTGCGGCACTTCGGGCTGGACATCACCGCGACGGGTGGTTTCTACCACGCGCGGGTGGACGGCGGGGCGGCTCCGGCGCGGCCGATCGTGCTGACCGAGCGCGGTGACACCGTGACGGAGAACGCGCTGCTGGCCGCGGCCCGTCATCCGGGGGTGACGGTGATCCGCAACGCCTCCTCCAACTACATGGTGCAGGACCTGTGCTTCTTCCTGGAGCAGCTGGGCGTGCGGGTGGAGGGCATCGGCACCACGACGCTGACGGTGCACGGGCTGGCCACGATCGAGCGGGACGTCGACTACTCCCCCTCCGAGGACCCGGTCGAGGCGATGAGCCTGCTGGCGGCGGCGGTGGTGACCAGTTCGGAGCTGACGATCTGCCGGGTGCCGGTGGAGTTCCTGGAGATCGAGCTGGCGGTGCTGGAGGAGATGGGGCTCGACTGCGACCGTACGGGTGAGTATCAGGCGGCCAACGGGCGTACCCGGCTGGTGGACCTGACGGTGCGGCCCTCCAAGCTGGTCTCCCCCATCGACAAGATCCATCCGATGCCGTTCCCCGGGCTGAACATCGACAACGTGCCGTTCTTCGCGGCGATCGCGGCCACGGCGCAGGGGTCGACGCTGATCCACGACTGGGTCTACGACAACCGCGCGATCTATCTGACGGAGCTGACGCGGCTGGGCGCCTCGGTCAAGCTGCTGGATCCGCACCGGGTGCTGGTGGAGGGTCCGACGCGGTGGCGCAGCGCGGAGATGATGTGCCCGCCGGCGTTGCGTCCGGCCGTGGTGGTGCTGCTGGCGATGATGGCCGCCGAGGGCACGTCGGTGCTGCGCAACGTGTACGTGATCAATCGGGGTTACGAGGACCTGGCCGAGCGGCTGAACGCGCTGGGGGCGCGGATCGAGACCTTCCGCGACATCTGAGTTTTCGTCGGTGGCGGCCGCTACCGTCTCCTCTGCAAGCAGCATCTCCGGGATGTGAGGAGGGGAGCCGGTGCGGCCCGCGGAGCTCGACAGGTTGACGGTGCAACAGGCGGCTGACCGCTATGTGGAGCTGGTGGTGGCCAGGACGTCCACGGGGGCGTTGTCGCCGGCCACGGCGGAGGTCTACGCGCGTGACGTGGCCACGCTGGTGGTGCTGGCCGGCGCCGAGGTGGTGCTCGACGATCTGACCGGTGAGGACGTCGATGCGATCTTGCTGGCGTTCGCGCGCAAGCCGGACGCCCGGCAGGCGGGCGGGTCGGGGGCGGGGCAGTCGCCGTCCTCGCAGGCGCGTTTCCGGCGGTCGATCTCGGCGTTGTTCAAGCACGCGACGCTGGCCGGGTGGGTGCAGATCAATCCGATGACGGCGGCGACGGTGACGGCCAAGCAGCGGGGCGGGTTGCGTCCGGAGCGGCGGGCGTTGACGCGGGAGCAGGCCCAGGGGTTGATCGGGGCGGCGCGGGCGTTGCGGGAGGCTCCGGAGCAGGAGAGCAAGCGGCGTGATCAGCGTACGCAGTTGCGTGACGCGGTGATCGTGTTGCTGTTGTCGACGATGGGGCCTCGGGTGTCGGAGCTGGTGCGCGCCAATGTGGAGGATTTCTTCACCAACGACGGGGTGCGCTACTGGCGGATCTTCGGCAAGGGCGGCCGTACTCGGGATGTGCCGCTGCCCGACGACGTGGCCGAGGTGTTGCAGGCGTATCTGGCGCGGGGGCGGGGTCAGGTGGCCGGGGCCGACGGTGACAAGGCGCTGTTGTTGTCGTGGCGGGGGCGGCGGCTGGCGCGGGGTGACGTGCAGGCGGTGATCGACCGGGTGCAGCGGCATGTCGATCCCGACCAGCGGCGTTCGGTGACGCCGCACGGGTTGCGGCACACCACGGCCACGCACCTGCTGGCCGACGCGGTCGACATGGACGCGGTGCGGCGGGTGCTGGGGCACAGTGATCTGTCGACGCTGGGGCGTTACCGCGATGAGCTGCCCGGGGAGCTGGAGGTGGCGATGCGGTCGCATCCGCTGCTGCGGGACAAACCTTCCCGCTGATCCGGCCGCCGGGGCTGGCTTCTGCCTGGCATCTTTCTGGTGATGGCGGTCATCGTCTCGGTGATTGGCCGGGGCCGGCAGGGGGTGGTTAGCCTCGGCGGCGTGAATGGACGGATCACCACCGGATGGGTGGACATCGCGGGCATGACGGCCTACACGGCGCTGCCCGTTGGAGTGCGGCGGCCTGTGGGGGTGCTGGTCGCGGGTGAGATCTTCGGGGTGAGCGGGTACGTGCGGCGGATGGCCGATCGGCTGGCCGGTCTCGGGCACGCGGTCGTCGTGCCCGACTTCAACCACCGCCATGGCCTCCGGGCGGGGCGGTCGGCCGCTTCCGGGGCGGGTGGCGTGGTGCCGCTCGCCGTATCGCTCACCGTGGATCCGGTGACGGGCGGGCCCAAGGGGCGGGTGGTGGAGTTGCCGGCCGATGCGGCCGGGCGGGAGCGGGGGCTGGAGCTGGCCTGGTTGCTGCGGCGGGAGGAGGTGTTGTCCGACGCCGGTGCGGCGCTGGAGCATCTGCGGCAGGTGGGGGCCGATCCGGCGGCGGCGGTCGGGTTCAGCCTGGGCGGGCACGTGGTGTGCTCGGTGGCGGGCGAGCTGGGCCTGCGGGCGGCGGTGGCGTTGTACCCGGGCTGGCTGACGGGCACGGAGCTGCCGCTGAGCCGGCCGGTGCCGACGCTGGAGCTGGCCGCGCGGGCGGCGGGGCTGTCGGCGGGGCGGCTGGTGGTGCTGCTGGGCGCCGACGATCCGATCATCGACGCCGGTCAGCAGCGGGCCATCGCCGAGCGTCTGGAGACGGTGGCGTTCGCGGGGGCCGGTCATGGGTTCGCGGCCGACGAGCGGGACAGTTTCCACGCGGACTCGGCGCGGGAGGCGTGGAAGCTGATCGAGGAGGTGCTGGGCCGGGCCGGCGAGTGACCCGCGCCCGCGGTGTGAGGGTCAGGTGGGGGCGGGGGTGGTGCGGACGGCCAGGAGTTCCAGGGAGATGCCCAGCACGTCGGCCAGGCTGGCGATGGTGAAGAACGCCGGCGTCGCGATGCGGCCCGTCTCGATCTTGCGGAGGGTCTCGGCGGACATGCCGGCGGCGGCGGCGACCTCGACGATGCTGCGTTCGCCCCGGGCCTGGCGCAACATGTGGCCGAGCTGCTCGCCGCGCAGCCGCTCCTCGGGAGTCAGCGGGGATCGCACCATGCCCCCCACCCTACACCTCGGGATACAAATACCGGTATTTCTATCGGAGCCGTTTCGGGGGCCTCTGGTCCGGTGGGGTGCCCGGGGGTGTCGTTCTCAGGCGTTCTCAGGCGTTGTCGAGCTCGTGCTCGGCGCGGTGGACCAGTGCGGCGATCCGGGCGCTGACCTCGGGCCACGCCCGTGGCGGGAAGTTGTGTCCCATGCCTTCGACCAGCGCGAACTGCGCTCCCGGGATCGCCTCGGCCGTGGCCTGTCCTCTGGCCGGGTCGGCGGAGGTGTCGGCGGCGCCGTGGATCACCAGCGCGGGCACCTCCAGGCCGCGCAGTCCTGGCGTACGGTCCCCCGATCCGATCACCGAGGCCGCCTGCCGCAGCATGCCCGGCAGGGACCAGCCGCGATCCCACGCCCGTCCCGCGGTGGCCCGTGCCGTCTCCAGGTCGGTGACGGCTCCGCCCGCCGCGGCGCCGGCCACCATGCGCTCGACGTACAGCTCCCGGGTGGTCGGCGGCGGGCCGGTCACCGGTGGCGCGCCGCCGGGACGCGGCGGGGGTGTCATGCGGTCGCCGGGGGTGGACATGATCGACGTGAGCGATCTGACCCGCCGCGGCCAGGTGATGGCCACCGTCTGGGCGATCATGCCGCCGAGCGAGGCGCCCACGAGGTGGACGCTGTCCAGGCCGAGCGCGTCCAGCAGGCCGACGGTGTCGGCGGCCAGGTCGGACAGGCGGTAGGCGACCGTGGACAGGTCACCCGCCAGCGCCGCCGCGATGTCGGGCTCGGGCGCGTCGTCGAAGTGGGTGGAGCGGCCGCTGTCGCGGTTGTCGAAGCGGATCAGCCGCAGGCCGTGGGCCACCAGGGCGGCGCACAGCCCGTCCGGCCAGTTGATGAGCTGCCCGCCCGCACCCATGATCAGCAGGACGGGCGGGGCGGCCGGGTCTCCCAGCCGCTCGTAGACGATCTCGATGCCCGCGGGCCCGACCCCGGACACCCTCTCCTCGGCCATGCCCTCCACCATCCCCTCTCACCCGGGGGAACGGAAGGCGGAGCGGCGCCTTCGTCCGCGCCGGGCCGGTCGAGGAGCTGCTCCCCCGGCGTCTGCCTGGCGCGTGAGCCGCAGATGCGCTGTTCGCCCGGTGCGGCGGTGCGCGTGGCTCCGGGCCGGGCGAACAGCGCTGCGGATTCGTCCTGGTGTCCTGTTGTGCCGGGGCCAGCCCCTACGGGAGCGGGCGGACGTCCATGCCGTAGCTCTGGCGGTCGATCCACCAGGGGCCGCAGCTGGCCACGCTCCACTGGCCGCTGTTGGTGGTCACCCAGCCGCCGTCCCTGCGGCCGTTGACGCACTGGACCCATGCGCGGAACTCGTAGGCGGGGCCGCTGGTCGCGCATCGGGCGGAGAAGGAGTTCTGGCCGATGCCGTACTCGCAGTCGCCGGCTCTCGCCGACGCCGGGCTCAGCATGCTCGACCCGACGGTGACGGCTCCTGCCGCGAGCACGGTCGCGGCCAGGACGCGCAGGGTTGTTGTCATACCCTCTCCTTGTACTGGGTGACGGATGGCCGTTCGACGTTCCGTACGCCCCGGTGCAGGTCCGGCTCCCGGGGATGTGCCACAGAGGGAACTCTTAGGAAACTTTCCTAAGCGAAAGATACGTGCCAACCGCGGCGCGTCAACCCCGCGCGCACCGGCAACCTCACGCGCCCACCTCGGCCGCCCGGTTCAGACGGAGATGGGGGCACCGGCGACGCGGCGCTCGCCGCCGTTGCGCTCCTGCCAGAACCGGTACACCTCGACGGCGTCCTCGCGCGGCTCGTGGCGCATCGGCAACCGGCGCTCCTGCCAGGGCTTGGCGATCTCTTCGTAGAAGGTGCCCAGCTCGAAGTACTTGCGGTCGTCCACGTAGTGGGGCTCGTAGGCGTCGCGGGTGGTGAGGAAGACGACCTCGGCCGGGGAGCAGTAGTACAGCGCGCCCAGGCACATCGGGCAGGGGTGGGCGAGCACGTAGATGGTGGCGTCGCTCAGGTGCTCGGTGCCGAGCTTGGTGCAGGCCTCGCGGATGGCGAGGATCTCCGCGTGGGCGGTGGGGTCGCCCGTCTGGGCGACCATGTTGGGGCTCTCGGCCACGATCTCGCCGTCCTTGACGATGACGGTGGCGAACGGGCGGCCGCCCTCGGCGACGTTCTGGCGGGCGATGTCGATGGTGCGCTGGGCGAAGTCCATGAAGGTCCTCCGAAGGTCGGTGCCGGACGGTCAGAAGGGCTTGGTCGGCAGGTACTTGCCGTCCAGGGTGATGACGGCGCGCTCGCCGCCCTCGGGGTCGGCGACCTTCTTCACGTCGAGCCTGAAGTTGATCGCGGAGATGATGCCGTCGCCGAACTGCTCGTGGACCAGCGCCTTGAGCGTCGTGCCGTAGACCTGGAGCATCTCGTAGAAGCGGTAGATGGTCGGGTCGGTCGGGATCCGGTCCGGGATCGAGCCGCGCAGCGGGATGGTCTGCAGCAGGATCGCCGCGTCCTCGTCCAGGCCCAGCAGTTCGGCCACAGCCTTGGCGGACCTCTCCGGCAGCGGGTGCTGGCCCAGGACGGCGGCGGTGGTGAAGGCCACCGACAGGCCGGCGGCGTCGGCGATCTGCTGCCAGGACAGGTTCCTGCGGGTCTTGGCCTCGACTGCGGCGGCTGCCAGGGCCTCGCGGGCGGTGGGGTCGAACTGTGCGTGCACCATGATCGGTACGTCCTTCTCTCAGGTGAAGTGATGGTGGATACCGGGTTCCCGGCGGCCTCCGGGCGGGAGGCTCAGGCCGCCAGCGCGGGGCCGGCGGCGGTCAGGTCCTCCACGCGGCCGGTCGGGATGTCGTAGACCCAGCCGTGCAGGGCGACCTTCCCTCCCGCCAGGGCGCGGGCGACCGAGGGGTGGGTGGCCAGGCTCGCCAGCTGGGCGAGGACGTTCTGCCGCACCAGGGCGGGAACGTCACCGTCGGCGGCGGCGCGGGCGCGGGAGGCGTCCGCGTGCCGCAGCCAGGCGGCGACCGTCGGGGCGCCGCTGAGGTCGTGCCCCTCGGCCAGAGCCGTCATCGCGCCGCACGCGGAGTGGCCGCAGACGACGATGTCCCGCACCCCAAGGGCGGCGACGGCGTACTCGATGCTGGCCGCCACCCCGTCGGCCTCGGGGCTGTAGGCGGGCACCAGGTTGCCGGCGGTACGGATGACGAACAGGTCACCCGGTTCGGTGCCGGTGATCAGCTCGGGGACGACGCGGGCGTCGGAGCAGCCGATGAACAGCGTGTGCGGTGTGTGATGCGTGGCCAGACGGGCGAAGAGCTCCGCCATGGCCGGGAAGACGTCCCGCTGGAAACGGGCGACGCCCTCGGTGAGGTCCCGCATGATCACTCCCTTCGGTGAAGGCCGGTCCTCTTGGCTGGCGTCATCCATCATGCATGACCTGGTCCTATAGTGTCCAAGAGGCATCTTCCCTGAAAACTATTGACTGCATCTATAGTCATATCCATGGCTGTCCTCGAACTTCGCCACCTGCGCTACCTGCTCGCCGTGGCCGAACACGGCAACTTCACCCGCGCCGCCGAGGTACTGCACATCTCGCAGCCCACCCTCTCCCAGCAGATCAAGCAGCTGGAACGGACCCTCGGGGTGCAGCTGCTGGACCGTACCGGCCGCACCGTACGGCTCACCGACGCGGGAGCCGTCTACGCCGACCACGCCCGGCGCGCGCTGCGCGACCTGGCCGCCGCCGAACGCGCCGTCCACGACGTCCAGGACCTCTCCCGCGGCCACCTGCGCCTGGGCCTCACCCCCACCTTCACCGCCTACCTGATCGGCCCGCTCACCGCCGAGGCCCACACCCGCCACCCCGGCATCAGCCTCACCCTGACCGAGACGACCCAGGACCGCATCGAAGCGGCCCTGCTCGCCGACGACCTCGACCTCGGCATCGCCTTCGCCGGCCCCCACCTGCCCGGCATCACCGCCACCGCGCTGTTCACCGAGACCCTCAGCCTCGTCACCGCCACCCCGCGCGCCCAGACGTTGCCCAGCCCCCTACCGGTCCACACCATCAAGAACGAGCAACTCGCCCTGCTCAGCGGCGACTTCGCCACCCGCAGCCACATCGACGCCTACTTCGCCCACCACCGGGCCGTCCCCCGCATCGCGGTCGAGGCCAACTCCATCCAGGCGCTCACCGAGATCGTCCGGCGTACCCCGCTGGCCACCGTCCTGCCCGACGCCATCACCCACGACCACCCCCACCTCACGCCCGTGCCCCTCGACCCGCCCCTGCCCATCCGTACGGTCGCCCTCCTGCACCGCGAGGGCGCCTACTGCAGCGCCGCCACCCGCGCCTTCACCGACCTCACCCACGACTTCGTCCGCACCCGCGACTACGCCCCGCCGACGTGAACCACCCGCGCTACGCCGAAGACAGTCCGTCCAGAACGGCGGCCACCTCCGCCGCCCTGAACACGAACCCCGCGTGCGTCGTGTCCAGCGTGTGCACGTCGTAGGGATTGCCGGGCGTCAGCGCGTCCGCCTCGGCGATCAGCCGGTCCTGCATCGCGATCGGCAGCGACCGGTCACCGGTGAGGCGGATGTAGCTGCGGGCGATCGTCCCCCAGGTTCCCGCCTGAACGCGGGCATCGGCCGTCATCACCGCGATGGACTCATCCGGCTGCAGGATGTTGAGAAACGCCCGGAACCGCTCGTCGCTGACATCGGCCATGGTCGCCGCCTTGAGACCGGCCAGCAGGGCCGGGTCGGCGGTACGGTAGTTGGCCCGGCCGGCACCGAGTCGAGCCGGGTCCCCGACGTTCAGCGCGGCCAGGGCCGGCAGCAGGCTGGCCCCGAACTCGGGCGCCCGCATGTACTCGACGGGGTTGGCCAGCTCCACACATGACCACGCGGAGATGTACACGAGCCGATCGACCAGATCGGGTGCCGCGTTGCCCACACCGCTGATGGTCACCCCTCCGAGGCTGGCGCCCACCAGCACCACCGGCCCATATTCGGCCACACGGCGGACGACGTCGAGCACCACCTCGACGTTGTCCCGCAGAGTGACCCCGGCCAGCGTCGACGGCTCCTCCGCCCACGCAGGCAGGTCCTGGGGAGCCTGATAGGCCACGGGGTACTGCGCGTCGAGGCCGTGCCCCGGCAGGTCGACCGCGAAGCTGCGGTGGCCGAGCAGCGCCAGTTCACGCTGGACCGAGGCCCACATGAACGAACTGGTGCCGGAACCGTGGACCAGCACGAACGTGGGAGCGGCGCCGGAAGCGGGTCGAGTGCTCATGGATGACATGTGAACCAGTCCGATCGCATGGAGGTACGGCGAACACGCTGAGGCGGAGAATGGTGAACCTCCCCATCGGCGAGCCCAACGCTCCGTGGCCGAACCGCCTCAGACGAAGGAGGAGCCCCAGAAGGGATCGCCCCCCGGTACGTCCCCATCGGTGCTGAGCACCATGCCCTTCGCGTCACCGGGGGTTGAGCGGTACGGCCGACAGCGCTGAGAATGATCTCGGCGTGGAGCTGGGCGTTGGCGAGTATGGCGACGGGTGGCAGGGGCGGCCTCAGCGGTGACGCGGGCGGAAGTCTCCTCGCCGGGCCGGACGTGGCGACCGAGGCTGCCGCGATGCCGGCGGCGGGACTTGGCCTGGAGTTCGCGAACTGGGCATCGTCTCGGGCGCAGGGATCGGTGTGACAGATGACGCAGATTCTGTGTCACATGCATCACTGCGCTGCTTCTCCTGCGAGGGATGCCTCCTCCGATCCCGCGAAAACCACGACGAGCTCCAGCCCGCCACCCGGATCGGGGCTCGCTCGCACGTCGGCCCCGTGAGCCTTCGCGATCGCCGCGACGATCGACAATCCGAGCCCGGCGCCCTGTCCGGAGGTCGTGTCGAGCCGCCGGAAGGGCTTGAAGAGGTCGCCGAAACGTTCCTGGGGCACGTGCGGGCCGGTGTTACGGACCGTCAGCACTCCACGGGAGAGTGTCACCTCAACGGTTCCGCCGGGGTGGTTGTAGCGGACCGCGTTGTCGAGGAGGTTGGTGAGGAGCCGGTTCAGCAGGACGAGGTCCCCATCGATGACGAACGGCTCTACCCGCCCCGTCACGGTGACGCCGTCCGAACCTGTTTCCGCCAGGACGAGCCGTACCGCCTGGTCCAGGGCCACCGGTCTCCGGTTGTCCAGGCCGTTTTCCGCCTGGGCCAGGACCAGCAGGGCGTCGATGAGGTTCTCCGCGCGGCGGTTGTGGCGCAGGAGCGTGCCGCGGATCTCGGCGCCGTCCTCGGGGAGCCCGATCTCGATCGCCGCCCGCTGGACGGCCAGCGGGGTCCGCAACTCGTGGGAGGCGTTGGCGATGAACCGCCGCTGCCCCTCGACGGAGCGTTCGAGCCGGTCGAGCATCGCGTCGAAGGTGTCGGCCAGTTCCTTCAGCTCGTCCTTCGGCCCGGTGAGCGCGATCCGCTCGTGCAGGGTCGACAGGGACAGTCGCTGAGCGGTGGCGGTGATCCGGTGGATGGGCCGCAGGATCCGCCCGGCGACCAGCCATCCGACGGCCAACGAGACCAGCGTCAAGATCCCCACCGTGAAGGTGGTCATCTCCCACTGGTAGCCGATCACGTCGTTCACCAGCTCGGGTAGCCGCGGCCGCAGCGGCCGATCACCCGGTGCCATCACTCCCCCGGGTAGCCGGGCGATCCGCGTCTTCAGCGCCTGGCGCAGCAGGAGGTTGACCGTGAGCAGCAACACGACCGAGGTCAGCAGGAACAGTCCGGAGTAGATCAGGGTGAGCCGGACCCGGATCGTCGTCACAACAGGTATCCGGCGCCGGGAACGGTCTGAATGCACGGCGGACCGCCCAGCTTGGCCCGCAGGCGGCTGATCAGGACCCGCACCACCGTGGTGAACGGATCGGCGTTCTCGTCCCAGGCCTCTTCAAGCAGCCGTTCGGAGCTCACGACGGTGCCGTCCGCCCTCATCAGCACCTCCAGGACGGCGAACTCCTTGAGCGACAGGTGCAGGTGCCGCCCGTCCCGCGAGGCTTGCAGCCGGTGCCTGTCGAGCACGATCCCGTGCCGCATCAGCACCGGTGGCACCGCCGACTGGCTGCGCCGTCCCAGCGCCTGCACCCGCGCGACCAGCTCGGCGTAGTCGAACGGTTTGGGCAGATAGTCGTCGGCCCCCATCCCCAGACCCGCCACTCGCTCCGGCACCGACGCCGCCGCCGTCATCATCAGGATCCGCGTACGGCTCCCGCGTGCCACCAGCTCACGACACACGAGGTCGCCGTGCATCTCGGGCAGGTCCCGATCCAGCACGAGAACGTCGTAGTCGTGCACCGCCAACCGTTCCACCGCGGCGGCCCCGTCGTACACCACGTCGACGGCCATGGCATGGCGGCGCAATCCCACCGCCACGAGATCGGCCAGGTCGCGTTCGTCCTCGGCCACCAGAATGCGCACCCGACATTCATACTCGAACCGGGGTTACAGTGGCGTTAACGGATCCGTTCACGACCGTGTAACCCGCTTCAGGCCACGCTGGCGGCCATGATCAGAGCCCTCTGCGCGGCCGTCCTGGTGGCGGCCTGCTCCATGTCCGCACCCGCGTCAGCATCGGCCACGACGTCCCGGCCGGCGTCCCCATCGGCCACTCCAGGCGGGGGCTGCACCACCAGTACGGCGCCACCGCCGCAATCGGCTCCGCCGACATCGGTGAACACGCTCCGGCAGGCGTACTTCTGCGTGCTGGACAACTACTACAGCGGCCCCGGCATGGACCCGAAGGAACTGCTGCGGAGCGCCTTCGCCGCCTACACCCAGAACCTGATGCGGCGCGGCGCCGACCGGCGCCACCTCCAGCTGCCCGCCCTGAGCGGGAACCGCGACACCGACTGGGCGGCCGTCGCGAAGACCCTCGGTGACGGCGACCCCGCCGCGCTGCGCGCCGCGATCGCCGGCATGCTGGCCGGCCTCCACGACAACCACGCCCGCTGGGTCCGGCCGGACCCGTCGCAGGGCGAGCCGATCGGGACGGGCATCGCGGGCGTGTCGGCCGAGCACGGCCCGCAGCTCGACCCCGCGGCCCGGCCGCCGCTGTTCATCACCCGGGTCCTGCCCGGCAGCCCCGCCGCCAAGGCCGGCATCAGGCCAGGGGACATCGTGGTCAAGGCCAACGGCGTGCCGGCGTTCATCGGCGACACCGTGAACCAGAGCCTCGTCCAGGCCATCACCACCCCCGGCGCCGTACGGCTCACGCTCAAGCGCCCCACAACAGGACGAACCCGCACCGTCGAGCTCAAACAGGGCCCCATCACGCGGCAGCCTCCGGCGGTGACGTCGAAGAAGCTCGCCGACGGCGTCACCTACGTTCAACTGCCCGGATTCTCCGAAGGCGCCGCCGACCAGGTCCTCGCCAAGCTGCGGGACAAACCGGAGGTCGTGGTCCTCGATCTGCGCGGCAACGGCGGCGGGTCACCTCGCGAGGTCACCCGGCTGCTCGGCGCGTTCGCGCACGGCAAGGTCACCAGCTACTTCTGCCCGCTCAAGGGCGAGTGCGTGCCCAACCGGACCGACGACAGCGTCCCGCTGCTCGGCTCGCGCCTGCTCGTCCTCACCGACCGCGGATGCGCCTCGGCCTGCGAGGACTTCAGCGCGGCGGTCAAGGACAACGGCCTGGGCACCCTCATCGGAACCCGCACCGCCGGAGCCGTCTCCGGCCCCAGCCAGGCATACCTCCTCGACGACGGCAGCGCCGTGCTCCTGCCCAAGGTCCGGCACCTCGGGCCCGCCCGCGAAATCATCGACACGATCGGCGTACCGGTCGACCACCATGTCCCCATGACCGCCCTCGACCTGACCACCGGGCGCGACCCGGGTGTGGCCAAGGCGCTGGCGCTTCTTTGACGCGCATGCCGCGGCGGCTGGGCGGCCGCCTCTCTCACCGCCGCTTGAGGCGGACCTGCGCCGGCTCAAGACCCGTAAGCAGAACCGGACCTATCGGAAGGAGTGGATCGTGAGCAATGCCGTCGGCACGCCCGTACTGAGCGCCCGCGGGCTGCGGAAGGAGCACGGCAAAGGGGAAGGATTGGTGCACGCCGTCGACGGCGTCGATCTCGACGTCAGCGCGGGAGAGACGGTGGCGATCACGGGGCCCAGCGGCTGCGGTAAGTCCACACTGCTGCACCTGCTCGGCGGGCTGGACCGGCCCTCGGCCGGCGAGGTGTCGCTGAACGGCCGGCGCATCGACGACATCAGCGAGAAGGCGCTGGCCCGGATGCGGCGGGCCGAGGTCAGCTACGTCTTCCAATCCTTCCACCTGATGGAGGAGCTCACCGCCGTCGAGAACGTCGAGCTGGCGGCGCTGCTGGCCGGACGCTCGCCACGGGTCGCACGGCGGCGCGCGGAGGAACTGCTGGATCAGCTCGGGCTCGCCGGCCGGGCGCGGTTCCTGCCCTCCGCGCTGTCGGGCGGCCAGCGGCAGCGGGTCGCGGTCGCCCGGGCGCTGAGCAACGAGCCGCTGGTCGTCCTCGCCGACGAACCGACCGGAAACCTCGACAGCGCCGCCACCTTGGACGTCCTCCAGCTCTTCAAGGACCTGCACGAGTCCGGGCAGACGCTGGTCATCGTCAGCCACGACGCGCGGATCGCGGCCACCGCGGACCGGAGGTTCTCGATGCGCGAC
The DNA here is from genome assembly GCF_014648435.1 of Nonomuraea spiralis. Lineage (GTDB taxonomy): Bacteria > Actinomycetota > Actinomycetes > Streptosporangiales > Streptosporangiaceae > Nonomuraea > Nonomuraea spiralis. The sequence goes on along the minus strand of NZ_BMRC01000001.1, from coordinate 539,486 downwards.
GGCGCGTTCGTGGATGAGACCTGGCTGACCGGCGGCGCCACCGGGCGGCTCGGCGCGTTCGTCGGACTGGAGGATTGACCGCGATGGGCCGCATCCTTCTCGTGATCCGTCTCGCCCTGCGAGACCTCCGGCGTCGCCGTACCGAGGCCGCGCTTGTGCTGATCGCCATCCTGGCCGCCACCACGACGCTGACGCTCGGGCTCGTCCTGCGCGACGCGGCCGGCGACCCGTACCAGAGCACCCGGGCGGCGACCAACGGACCCGACGTGGTCGCGGGCGCCGGCCTCGCCGGCCTCGCTGAGCTCGGGAAGCTGGCCACCGCCCCCGGCGTCACCGAGCACAGCGGACCGTACCCCGTCATCGCGGGAACGTTCGAGGCGTCCGGCCGGACGTCGGATGTCCAGGCCATGGGGCGCGACGCCACCATCGCGGCGGTCGATCAGCCGAAGGTGACGCAGGGCAGTTGGGTCAGCGACGGCGGTGCGGTGCTCGAGGCCGCCTTCGCCGGCTCGCTCGACGTGGGCGTCGGTGACTCGGTCACCCTGGGCGGAAGGTCGTTCAAGGTCGTCGGCGTCGCGGTCACCGCCGCCATGCCGCCCTATCCCGGGGCGTCCTGCATCGTCTCCGCCGGCTGCATCAACGGCGCCATCCCCGACGACCGGGACCTGCCGGCAGGGTTGCTGCACAATCCCGGGCTGATCTGGCTCACCCGGACGGATGTGCGGAGCCTCGCCTCGGACCCGAGCTCCCTGTCCTACGTGATGAACCTGAAGCTGGCCGAGCCGGACGAAGCGCAGGTATTCGTCGACCGGACCGGCGGCGACCATGGCGACGCCATGCCGATGCAGACCTGGCAGAGCATCCTCGCCGACGCCACCGACCTGGCCGAAGACTCCCAGATCCTGCTGCTCATCGGCGCCTGGCTGCTCGGCCTGCTCGCCGTGGCCAGTCTCTCGGTGCTGGTCGGCGGCCGGATGGCCGACCAGCACCGACGCGTCGGACTCCTCAAGGCAGTCGGCGGCACCCCGAGTCTGGTCGCCGCCGTGCTGCTCGCGGAGTATCTCCTCGTGGCCGTCGTCGCGGCCGCGGCCGGGCTGACGATCGCAGCGCTGAGCGCTCCGTTGCTCACCGAGTCCAGTGCCGGCCTCGTCGGCAGCGCGGGGACGGCCTCGTTGACCTGGTCAACGATCGGTCTGGTGACCGCCGTGGCACTCGGCGTCGCCGTGGTGGCGACCGCTGTTCCGGCCGTGCGCGGCGCCCGCTCCAGCACCGTCAGCGCGCTGGCCGACGCGGCACGCCCAGCTCGCCGCACCGGTTGGCTGATCACTGTCTCGGCGCGACTGCCCGTCCCGCTGCTGCTCGCTCTGCGGGTCGCCGCCCGCCGGCCGCGACGGGTCGTGCTGGGCGTGGTCAGCATCGCGGTCACGGTCAGCGGCATCTACGTCCTGCTGGTGCTCAACGCCTTCCTCGCCGACCAGCCAGGCACCGGCGCATACACCGAAGCCCAGGTGACAGTGCTGCGGCACGTGCTCCTGGTCTGGACGGTCATCCTGCTCACCCTGGCGGCGGTCAACGCCATCGTCATCACCTGGGCGACGGCGCTCGACAACCGGCATGCGTCGGCGCTGGCACGCGCCCTCGGCGCCACCCCGCGGGAAGTGACCGTCGCCCTGGCGACCGCGCAGATGCTGCCCGCGCTCCTCGGCGCCGTCATGGGTGTCTTCCCGGGAGGCTTCCTGCTGTTCGCCTCCATCACCACGATCACCGGCGGCGACAGCGACAAGGCCACGCTTCCCGCACCCTGGCAGCTGATCGCCCTGGTGCCGGCAACCGTGCTCGTGGTGGCGGCGCTCACCTCTGTTCCCGCCCACCTCGGCGGCCGCCGTCCCGTGGCCGCGACTCTCTGAGCCGACCACCACGGCAAGCCTGGTGGTGCCGCGTAGCGCTCATGGCTGTACCACTGTTCCTCAACCCCGCTCACCTTGGACCCCTGACGCCGGCCGGCCGGCGTCAGGGGTGGTGTGCCCGCCTTGGAGGGTCAGGAGGACTGGACGTCGTCGAAGAGGGCGAGGGCTTCGGCGGGGTCCGGGCTGACCAGGCGTTCCAGGCCGGCCGCCGTGAACTCGGCCCACTTGGCGGCCCGGGGCCACATGTGCTCCTCGAAGGCGCGGACGATCTCGTCCAGATCGCCGGAGCCGGCGGCGATGGACTCGGCGAGTTCGGCGCCCTCCAGCATCGCGAGGTTCGCACCCACCCCCAGCGGAGGCATCAGGTGGGCGGCGTCGCCCAGCAACGTCACCCCGGGGACGTGGGCCCAGGTGTGGGACACGGGCATGACGTACAGGGGGCGGTGGGCGAACGCGGCGCCGTGGCGCAGGAGGTCGAGGACGGGAGCGGCCCAGCCGTCGAACAGGGCCAGCAAACCGGACCGCACGGCCTCGGCGTCGGCCAGGTCCAGGCCCGCGCCTTCATCCGCGCCCTCGTTCGAGCTCGCGTGCCGGTTCAGGCCCAGATGGCGCTCCGCGTTCGTGTGCCAGTCCAGCGGTGCGCGGAACTGGGCGTACACCTTGACGTGGCCGCCGCTGTTGCGCTGGGCGACGAGGGAGCGGTTCACGCCGTACACCGCCATCGCACCGTCGCCGACCAGCCGGGCCAGATCGGGGTGACGGGCATCGACGTCGTCCAGGGACGTCTCCACCGCCGTGATGCCGGTGTAGTGCGGCCTCACCGGCGAGACCGCCGTACGGACCCGCGACCAGGCGCCGTCCGCGCCGACCACCAGATCGAACGTCTCCCGCCGCCCGTCCGCGAACCCGACCGACACCCCGCCCCCGTCCCCGGCCCCCGGCGCCACCTCCGTCACGCCCTGCCCCCACCGGACCTCCAGCGGGCCGAGCAGCAGGTCACGCAGCTGCCCGCGATCGATCTCCGGATGGGCCTGCTCATCCGGACCGGGCCCCCAGTCGCGCAGCACGGTCCCGTCCGTGTCCAGGATGCGCATGGCCTGCCCCTCCGGACGCGACAGCGCCCGGAACCGCGCCAGCAGCCCCGCCTTGTCCAGCGCGAGCTGCCCCAGCTTCTCGTGCATGTCCAGCGTGCCACCCGGAGGACGGGCCTCAGGGGAGGGATCGCGCTCCAGGACGGTGACACGATGCCCGTGCCGGTGCAGGACGCGCGCGAAGGTCAGACCGGCGGGACCGGCACCCACCACAGCGATACGATGTCTCATATCGATACACTGTATTTGGCCGAGACAATGTATCGCAACAGTACGATGTACCCATGACTGTGTGGGACCGGCCCGAACCACCGACACGCCCCGCGCCACTCGACCGGGAGCGCATCGTCACCGCCGCCATCGCCCTGGCCGACGAAGGCGGACTCGAAGCAGTCTCCTTCCGCAAAGTCGCCGCCCGCCTCGACGCCGGCCCCATGCGCCTGTACGGCTACATCACCACCAAAGAAGAACTCTTCGACCTCATGGTCGACGAAGTCCACGCCGAAATACTCCCCACCCCCACAGACCAGCCCGCCGACTGGCGCCAAGCACTACACACCCACGCCCAACGCACCAGACAAGCCACCCTCCGCCACGAATGGCTCGCCGACCTGCTCGGCGGCCGACCCACCCTGGGCCCCAACGCCCTGGCCGCCACCGAAACCACCCTGGCCGCCCTCGACGGCCTCGCCGACCTCGACACCCTCATGCGCGCCGTACAGACCGTCAGCGCCTACACCATCGGCGCCATCAGACGCGAGATCGCCAACCTACGAGCCGAACGCACCACCGGCCTGTCCAAACTCGACTGGCAGCGCACCCACGGCCCCCACGTCACCAGAATGCTCGCCACCGGCCGCTTCCCCACCCTGGCCAAAGTCGTCCACGACGGCACCGAGACCGACGCCGAGACATCCTTCACCACCGGCCTCGACTGGATCCTCGACGCCGTCGCCGCCAAACTCACCCACCCACCGGCCTGACCCTCACAACTCCTCATCCACCGGAACAAGCACATGCGTCACCAACTCACCAGGCGACGTACGCGCCGGATCCGACACATACACCTCCCGCACCGCACCACGCACCACGAACCGCCGCTCAGCACACCACGCCAGAACAGCATGCACCGTCAACGAAATCTGGTCATAAGGCCCCACATGAGTGGCCCGCGCGAACACCCCACCCGGCAACACCCCCACCTCGACCCCCTCATCAACGACCCAACCACCATCCCCCTCCAACACCAACGCCACCCGTACATCAACCACCTCACCCACATCAACCGGAAACAACCCCACCAACCGCACCGCCCCCGAAACCCCACGAACCCCCGCCAACACCCGCGCCACCGCCACAGACGTCGCCCGGCCCACATCCTCCGCCCCCGACGCCCGCTCACCCACGAACGCCGCCCGCCACGACACCTCACGCACCAAACCCACCTCAGGCGCCGGCAACCCCTCAGCCAACACCCGCTCCAACGACGCGAGCACCCGCCGCCGCCGCGCCAACTCCGCCTCCAACGACACCCGCACCGACTCCAACGCCCCCGTCTCCCCCGACAACACCCGACCCACCACCGGCAACGGCACCTCCAACGACCGCAACAACGCGATCGACAACGCCTCCCGCGCCTGCTCAGCCCGGTAATACCGGTAACCCGTCCCCGCATCCACATACGCCGGACGCAACAACCCCAACTCGTCGTAATGCCGCAACTGCTTCACACTCAACCGGCCCAGCCGCGCGAACTGACCGATCGGCAACAAATCCCCATCCACCCCACCAGCATGAACCCTCCCATCACAGGAGAGTCCACCCTCACGTAACGTCAGACCCATGACCCTGTCCATCGGCCAGGTCGCCAAACTGGCCGGCATCACCGTACGAACCCTCCACCACTACGACGAGATCGCCCTGCTCACCCCCAGCACCCGCACCACCGCCGGCTACCGCCGCTACACCGACCACGACCTCCTCCGCCTCCAGCAGATCCTCCTCTACCGCGAACTCGGCTTCCCCCTCGACGACATCGCCGGCATCCTCGACCACCCCCACACCGACGAACTCACCCACCTCCAACGCCAGCACGACCTCCTCACCCGCAAAGCCGAACGCCTCCACCAGGTCATCACCAACGTCGAACGCGCCATCCAAGCCCAAACCCTGCACATCCCCCTCACCCCCGAAGAACGCCTCGCGATCTTCGGCGACTTCCGCCCCGAAGACCACCAGGCCGAAGTCCAACGCCGCTGGGGCCACACCGCCGCCTACGCCCAGAGCCAGAGCCGCGTCGCCACCTACACCGAAGCCGACTGGCGCCGGCTCACCGCCGAGGCCGCAGCCATCAACGACGACCTCCTCGCCGCCCGCCGAGCCGGCCGTCCCGCCGACAGCCCCGAGGTCATGGAGATCGCAGAACGCCACCGCGCCCACATCACCCGCTGGTTCTACGACTGCACCCCGGAGATGCACCGCTGCCTCGGCGACCTGTACGCCACCGACCCCCGCTTCACCGCCACCTACGACGCCCTGGCCCCCGGCCTGGCCGCGTACTACCGCCAGGCCATCCACGCCAACGCGCGCCGCTGACGTCGCAGAGGGTTTGAATGACCGAAAAAGATGATCTTCATCGACCCCAACACCTTTACAACGTAGATTTTTAAGCGCCGAGATCCAGAACCGCGGCCGTCAGCGCCCGAGCCCGCCGCGGCGAGGTCACCAGCTCCACCGTGTCCGACAACTGATCCACGCACCCCGCCACCGGCAGCCCCCTGACCACCGGATCCGTCACCGACGCCATCAACGCCCGCGCGAACCGCTCCCCGCCGATCACCCGGAACGGCCGGTCGAAGAACCCCCGCAGCTGCTCCTCCTGCCGTTCGGCCAGCGCCGTGCGGTTCTGCAGCGCCGCCAGCCGCCCGTAGGCCGCCGTCAGCCCCTCCTCGCGCTCGCGCCACGACCGCGCCGCCATCGCCGACCCCAGCGCCTCGCCCAGCTCGGCCGAGCCCGGCAGCCGCGCCAGCGCGCTGCCCAGCCATTTGGCGTACGGCGGATAGCGTCGCCGCAGCAACAACGCCAGCCGCATCACCTCGCGCGCCAGCCGCGCCCCGACCACCGCCGACCCCAGCTCGTCGCCCACCTCCGCGCACCGGCCGGGGAACGGCTCCTCCTGGCCGATGCGCTGCCATTGGCAGGCCAGCACGTACCGCCACACGTCCTGCGGGTACCAGCGCAACGCCTGCCGGGCCGTCTCCAGCCCGGCGCCGGACAGCTCGTCGCAGAACACCTCGCCCTGCGTCACCTCGGCCAGGCTCTGCCACGGCACCGACAACCAGTCCAGCAGCGACACCCCTTCACGAGGGTCGAACCCGAGCCGCTCCACCAGCCACTCCCCCAGCTCGGCGACCACGACGCCCGGCTGCCGCACACCGTGGTAGTCGAACACGGTGTCGAACCCGCCGAACCGCTCGGGCAACCCGGCCGCGACCCGCTCGCGTACCGGCTCCACCTGCGCGGGGGGCACGAACAGCAGGACCCGCGGCCCCCAGTCGTGGTCGGCCGAACGGGCCGTGTCGAACGCGAGCACCTCCGACCCCGGGCCGATCAGCGCCGCACTGTGGCGCACCCCGGGCAACAGCGGCGCCACCACTTCGCCATAGAAGGCGCGAGAAAGCTCAATACCAGGCACAAAGTCGCACATCACGCCGTCAACTCTGCACGAGCCCCGCCCGAACCTCACCCGGTTTTCCCGGCGGCCGTCACGTGGCCGTCACGCGGAGGCGGGGGCGGTGACGTGGCAGGCCAGGACGGGGAGCCGGCGGTACCCGATGCGCTCGTAGACCTTGATCGCCGCGGTGTTGACGTCGTCCACCATCAGCGCGGCCCGTCCGTGGGTGGCCACGAGCTGGGACGACACCCAGCCGCACACCCGTTCGGCCAGCCCCCGCCCGCGGAAGCGGGCCGCCGTGGCGACACCGGCCAGCAACCCCACCGACGGCGCCGACCACGCGTCGGCGGCCACCGCCGCGAGCTCGTCACCCACCCGCACGCCGGCCCAGCGCCGCACCCCGGACGCGCCCGGCACCGCGTACGACGAGGGCGCGTCCCCGGCCAGCAGGGCCGTGATCTCCGGCTCGGCGTCACTGTCCAGCCAGCCGACCTCCGAAGGCGGCACAGGGCCGGGCGCCGCGCCAGGCGCCGTGCCAGGCGCTGTGTCAGGCGTGGCCGCGAGGCTCATCCAGGTGAACTCGGCGCTGTCGCGTAAGCCCTCCAGCATGGCGATCACCTGCCGCATCAGCTCGCGCTCGCCGAGCGGCCGGTAGGTGGGCCCCAGCTCGGCCAGCGCGTGCCCGACCAGCGTCACCGCGTCGCGGGGGTCGCCCCACACGGCCAGGCGGTCGTGGCGCGCGATGTCCGGCGCCGCGGCCACCACCGCGTTGCCGCCCGCCCAGGCGCGGGCCGGGCCGCGCAGGTCCTGCGCGGCCCACACGATCAGGTCGTCGTCGCCGCACGCGGCCCGCAGGCCGTCCAGATCGCGCAGCTCGTGAATCACAAGATCTCGCCCGGCCGGTACGCGGCGGCCTCCGGGTGCTCGGCCACGACCTGCCCGACCTGCCGCGCCACCTCGGCGACCTGCGCGGCCGCCGCTCCCGTGAACGACACCCGGTCGGCCAGCAGGGCCTCCAGCTCCTGGCGGTCCAGCGGGAAACGTTCGTCGGCGCCGAGCAGGTCGAGCAGCTCGTTGGCGGCGCCGCGCGAGCGCATCGCCAGCGCCGCCGCCACCGCGTGCTCCTTGATCAGCTCGTGGGCCTGCTCGCGGCCCACGCCGGCGCGCACCGCGGCCATCAGCATCTTCGTCGTGCCCAGGAACGGCAGGTAGCGGCCCAGCTCGGCGGAGATCACCGCCGGGAACGCCCCGAACTCGTCCAGCACGGTCAGCATCGTCTCCACCAGCCCGTCGAAGGCGAAGAACGCGTCCGGCAGCGCGACCCGGCGCACCACCGAGCAGGACACGTCGCCCTCGTTCCACTGGTCGCCGGCCAGCTCGCCCACCATGGAGGCGTAGCCGCGCAGCACCACGGTCAGGCCGTTGACACGTTCGCAGGAACGGGTGTTCATCTTGTGGGGCATCGCCGAGGAGCCGACCTGGCCCTCCTTGAAACCCTCTGTGACCAGCTCGTGCCCGGCCATCAGCCGGATCGTCTTGGCCAGCGAGGACGGCGCCGCGGCCAGCTGCACCAGCGCCGTGACCACCTCGAAGTCCAGCGAACGGGGATAGACCTGGCCGACGCTCGTCAGCCGCCGCGAGAACCCCAGGTGGGCGGTGACCTTCTCCTCCAGCTCGGCCAGCCGGTCCTCCTGGCCGCCGAGCAGGTCGAGCATGTCCTGGGAGGTGCCGACCGGGCCCTTGACGCCGCGCAGCGGATAACGTCCGATGAGCTCCTCCAGCCGCCGGTAGGCCACCAGCAGCTCGTCGGCGGCCGAGGCGAAGCGCTTGCCCAGCGTCGTCGCCTGCGCCGCCACGTTGTGCGAACGCCCCGCCATGACCGTGGCCGTGTGCTCCTCGGCCAGGGACGCCAGGCGCGCCAGCAGCGCCACCACCCGGTCGCGTACCAGCAGCAGGCTGTCGCGGATCTGCAGCTGCTCGACGTTCTCGGTCAGGTCGCGCGAGGTCATGCCCTTGTGCACCTGCTCGTGCCCGGCCAGCGCGTTGAACTCCTCGATCCGGGCCTTGACGTCGTGCCGGGTCACCCGCTCGCGCGCCGCGATGGACTCCAGGTCGACCTGCTCGACCATCTTCTCGTAGTCGGCGACCGCGCCCTCGGGCACCGCGATCCCGAGCTCGGCCTGGGCACGCAGCACCGCCAGCCACAACCGCCGCTCAGCGATGATCTTGTACTCGGGGGACCACAGGCGGGCCAGCCCAGGTGAGGCGTAACGGGCGGCCAGGACGTTCGGGATGCGCGGCTTGGAAGTCACGTTGGACAAGTCTATTCACACGCCCCCACTCGCTCGGCACCCAGCGGGCGGCGAGGGCCGCGCCGGGCATCGGCCTGACCGGAACCAGGTTTCCGCCCCTGCCGGCTGGACAGTACAAGAGGTCGCGACAATTCGACCAGAAAGGCATGAACATGGGCAGCAAGGACAAGATCCGTAACAAGGCGCAGGAGCTCAAGGGACGCGCGAAGGAGAACGTCGGCGAGGCCACCGGCGACCGGCGCATGCAGTCCGAGGGGCGCTCCGATCAGACCAAGGGCGGCCTGAAGCAGGCCGGCGAGAAGGTCAAGGACGCCGGCAAGAAGGTCAAGGACACCTTCAAGAAGTGACGGCCGCCGTCGGCTCGGGTGTGTTAGCCGCTCGCCCGCCGCCGTACCGGCCCGGGTGGTTCGGTACGGCGGGTCGTCCCCGAAACCCTACGACCCGATGGACGAGGGGTCGGCCGACGGCGGGCGCGCGCCCGCCCGCGAAAGCGGGGGGACGGCGGGGGGACGGCACGGCGGGTCACGTCGACTCGCCGCCGCGCCGCCTCCCGTCGCTCACCGCCCGCGGGAGCCCGTTGGGCCCTCCGAACCCTCTGAGCCCCTTGAGCCGGGCGGAACCGTCACGAGCGCGTACCGGATGTCAGCTGTTGCACTCCCGGGAAAGGACCTTCCCGGTCTTGGTGTCCGTGCACGTCTTGCACGTACGGTCCGGAGCCGTCGGGAGCGGTTCCTTCGTGGTCTTGCATTCGCGCTCCGTCGACTCCTGCTGCTTGGGCTTGCTCTCGCAGTACTGCTTCTTGTACCCACTGCCCTTCTTGTCGCGGCAGTAGTAGCACCTCTTGTTGCCTTCCTCCAGCCATTTGCACGGAGCGTTCCGGGCGTGCCCGGCGTTCCTGGCGGCGCAGTCGTCCGGCGCGGCGGAGGTGGCGGACGTGGCGGTGGTGTGGACTGTATCCGCCAGCGCCTGCGAAGCCATCGAAGGGACGAGGGCGGCAGCGACAAGGGCGCTGACAGCGCATGCTTCCTTGAGCACGTTTCCTCCCACTGTTCGCGTCTTCCTTTGGCCCCTCCATGGTGACCCGCCATTACCGGGAAACGTCAATACGGGCGGCCCGAATTTCTTTCCCGGCCGCCGGACGCATTTTCACGACAGAAACTCTCGGACACATCGTCCTGGCGATAAGAAAGCCACCGCCAAATGCGTGCTTTACCTTTGCGCGCCCTTCTTTTACGGCTGCCGCCACGTCGCGGCGCCTCCGGAGACCACATCCAACCCGAGCGCCGCTCGCGTTGCGGCCTCTTCGATCCTCCGCCTCAGCGGATTCGGTCGCAGATCACGGCACCCGCGGCCCGGGGCCGGACGCCGTCGCTTCTCAGTGACAGCGCCAATCGAGACCAGGCTCGTGGAATCCGTCGAAGAACTCGACGATGACGCTCTTGTATCCGGCCCGCCACGATCCACTCGGGTTGACGAACACGCTGCCGGCGATCCCGCGCCCGTCAACCCCTTCGACGGTCAGCGACTCGTAGTAGCGCGCGATCTCGGCGTCCGGCAGCTTGGTGAGCAGGGACAGGCGGACCGCGAAGTCGCAGTGATTGCTGTTGCCGGACTGAAGACCCACGACCCCCTGCACAGGGCGATCCCCTGGTTCCGTGTCAGGCGGATACGGAGCCATGCTCACCCGCTCCTCGAACCGGGCCAGCCTCTCATCGTTCCGCCACTCGGGAACCTTGAACGCCAGGACGTAGGCGACGACGACAGCAAGAAGCACCAGCCCCACGAAGAACGGCCACCTCCTCCGCCGCTGCCTCGATAAGCTGGCCGGAACCGCCTCGGTCAGCACCATGCGTGCCGCCCTCCAGAAACACACTCGTCGGATGATGACCAATTCAACAACCCAGCCTGGCAACCACATGACTCCCACCACCAGATCCGACAGCAGGGAGATGCCGTCAGGCGAAAAGAATCGACGACAGACCCGGGCCCCCGCCGCAGCATGCACTGCCAGAGGCTCCATCCTTCCTGAAGGTTGCCGCCCGTGCCGCCTGCACGCCGGGCGCCCCTTCTCTGGCACCCTTGCCGCGACACTTCCAGCCAGTCACTCCGACCGCCTTTCGTAGGCGCCTTGGACAGGCGTTGGCGACTCACCGCTGCCGCCCTGGCCCCGTCAGCGGCTCATGCAGCAGACTCCTGCTGGCCCATCCCGGACAACACGAAGACCTTCTATCCACCGGGACGTGGCCCGGTGCTGGTCGCGGTGAAGGTGTGTGTCGGCAAATCCGGCACCAAGCATGAGGCTCAGGTCAACGTCGCGTGGAGTCGCCCGAACGGCGGACCGCTCAACGCCTTCGACGATTTCCTGGTCCACACACGCCTTGAGCGCAACGACGTCGCCAAGGACCAGGCCCACGTCGGGCTCACGTACCTGATCAACTCTAAATCCGGAGGCCAGCAGGAGGCGAACGGCAAGTGGTACGACAGCCCGCTCACGGGAGGCTGGACCGCTGACGTGACCATCGATGATGACCTCGACAACGACGGCAAGGGCGAATTCGTCTGGAACCTCCCCGGCTCGCACGAAGTTTCCCTCGACGGCGTGGAGTGATTCCGTGAGCGTCGTGGTCTTCCTGAGCGGCATGCCTGTCGTGATCACTTGCAACGATGAAGCGCCCTTGTTCGTTGGCGTTGTGATGAGGGATTTGTTGCCGACCGGATCAGCACCCTCGGGACGAGACGCACCCCCCCGAAAGGTCGCAAGGGCCACCGAAAGGCGTCCGACATGAGCAGCCGGCCAGAAAGACCAGCACAGAGGTTGATCAACCGGAAGCGATCCAGCTACTGGTGGCCCAGAGTCTTCCTTGCAGCCATGACAGCGAATGTGATCTGGGAGATCACAAAGAAGAACATCCCTCTCAGTTCCACCAACTCGTGGCCGTGGAAGCTGACCGTGCTCGACGTTACGACGAGCGCCACTTTGGCGAGCGCCGCACTGGCCCTCCTGTTGGCACGATCCCAACTATCCCGGACCAGCCGCCCAGTGATCAGCTACACGTCAATACTGCACAAGAGCCGCTTCATCAGGAAGCCCTATCGTGTCATTCACGTACGCAACGCCGGAGCCGGCCACGCCGTTGTCCTCATGCTCAAATACAGATACCGGATAGCCGATCCGAGAAGCGGAACCGCAAAGGGACCCCTGACTGACTGGATGGACTGGCACGACGTCCTCGACAAGCTGGAGGGCCACAACATGCGCGACCGGGTCGACTTCGCGCTGCCCAACATCGCCAACGGGGCGGGGCTGCCACTTGGCAGCGCGACCAACGCAGATCTGGAGCTGGTCGCGTTCACCGAGAAGGCAACGGTGATGCTGGTGGAGTTCGACATACTGTTGCGCATCGAGGACACCTTGGGCGACCAGCATGAACGCGTCCTGATATGCATGTCGCAGCGCCACAGGAAAGAATTGCTGGACAAGCTGGACAAGAAAAGGTTGCGCTTCTGGAGATGACTTCTCCTCGGGCGGTGGGGCTTCCGTCATGTCACGCTGTCGTTCCGGCCGGCCGCGCCGGCTGCGGCGGGCCGCTCTGCGGCACCTGCACGCAGGGAGGATGTCGGGAAGCCGGTTGCGGCGACTGGTGAATGACGAACCCGGCCACGCGGTCGCGCGCCGCCCCGGACGCGGGATGCGCAACCTGGGCCGGTAATCGTGACCGCAGGAAAATGGATCGAGGTTCGATCGTTGATCCGCTAGCGTCTGTCTCGCAAGTCCCCCTCAGATCCCGGCGCGGTCCGGTGAGGGCACGGGTCGAAGTTCGTCGGTTACCACTTCTAATGGGGCGGTCGCAGGTTCGAGTCCTGCCCGGGGCCAAACGCTCCGGTAGCTCAGTCGGCAGAGCACCTGAACGCCGGTGAACGTCCCACATCCGTGTCTTCTCCGGACCTCGCCGGTCCGTCGTCAGCCCTGCCGTCGGCACGGGTCGAATCCGGTCGGTTACCACAGGGTAGAGGTTCGATTCCTTCCGGCCCCTCCTCGTGGGGCCGGTCGCCCAGGTCGGCTGGGCACCCGGCCGGTGCCCCACATCCGTGCCTTCGGCAGAGCTGACGACCGATAGACGGCGGGTCGAAGTCGTTCGGTTATCTCCCGGCACCGGCGGTCGCGGGGTTCGAGTCCCCGCTGCGCGGCTTGCCGCGCACAGCTCAGCGGTGGAGCTCCGGTCTTGATCCGGTCGACGCACCCATATCCGCCGTCCCTCACATCCGCCGTCCGGCGGGTCGAACATCCCTATGGAGGCACTTCCATGGCCCGCAACCGTGACCCTCTCGCCGGCGTCTCCGCCATCGCGACGCCGCAGACGCGGCCGCTGCCCGGTCGCCCCGACCAGGTTCAGAACGCGGCAGGTGGCTACGTCTTCGCCAAGGACGTGTGGCGCAAGCTGGAGGACTTCCTGATCCTCGGCACGACAGGCGGTACCTACTACGTGAGCGAGGACAAGCTGACCGCCGAGAACGCCGGCGTGTTGTTCCAGGCGATCGCCGAGGACGGCCCGCGTGTGGTCGAACTGCTGACCGCGATCTCCACGGCACGTCCACCGCGCGCGCCGAAGCAGCGTCCCGCTCTGTTCGCGCTGGCCGCCTGCTACGCGAACGGCGACGCCGACACCCGCCAGGCCGCCAAGGTGACTCTTCCCAAGGTCGCTCGCACGACGGACCATCTGGCCCAGTTCTTCGGCTACTACAAGAACCTGGGCGGCAAGCCGACCGCCCGCGGTGTCGCGCCGACGATGGGCCGGTCGCTGCGGACCGCGCTCGGCTCCTGGTTCCTGAACGGGACGCCCGACGCCGTGGCGTTCAAGGCGTGCAAGGCCCGCCAGCGCAAGACCCCGCAAGGTGAGGCGTTCGACCTGCGCGACGTACTCCGGATCGCGCACCCGGCAGCGGACGGAGACCAGCGCAGGACCCTGTTCGGGTGGATCGCCGGCAACGTCGGCGACGAGCAGGCACGCCAGGCGCTGCCCGCGGTGGACCGGTTCCTGACCGCGAAGGCCGTCACGAGTCCGTCCGAGGCGGTACGAGTCGTGACCACGACGAAGGTGCCGTGGGAGTTCCTGCCGGACGCCATGCTCCGCGAGCCTGCCGTGTGGGAGGCCCTGATCGAGACGGTCGGCATGACGGCGCTCATCCGTAACCTGGCACGGATGACCCGGCTGGGCACGCTCACGCCGACGGCGGCGGCGACGTCGCGTGCGGTGCTGCGACTCACCGACCGCGAGGCGATCCTCCGGGCCCGCATCCACCCGATGGACGCATGGCTCGCCATGCGCGTCTACGCCTCCGGGCGGGCACAGCCGAACCCGCGCGCCGACCACCAGACCTGGCATCCCGTCCCGGCCATCCTGGACGCGCTGGAGGAGACGTACGAGGCGGCTTTCGGCACGGTCGAACCGTCCGGGAAGAGGTTGCTGGTCGCGGTGGACTCGTCCGGGTCGATGAGCTGGGGCGGCGGTGTCCGCGTGGGCGGTTCGCCGATCGGGTCGCCGTACGAGGTCGGCAACGCGATGGCGGTCATGCTCGCCCGCATCGAGCGCGGCAACGTCCACGTCATCGATGTCGACACCAGCGTCCATGCCTCGAAGGTGACCCCGCGCACCAACCTGCGTGAGATCGCCTCCTGGCAGCCGTCCGGCGGCGGCACCGACCTGTCCCTGCCGTTCCGGTGGGCGCGCGAGCAGCGCATGCGGGCGGACGGCATCGTGATCTTCACCGACAACGAGACGTGGGCCGGCCGGGCACACCCGTCGCAGGAACTCGACACCTACCGCCGTACTGTCGCCCCCGGGGCCCGCGTGGTCCTGGCCGCGATGACGACAGCGGGACACTCGATCGGCGCCCCTCGGGACGAGGGCGTCCTCAACGTGGCGGGTCTGGACGCCTCACTGCCACTGATCGTCAACGGCTTCATCCGAGACTGAACTCAACCCTCGGATCCGCTGGAGGCGCCTTCGAAGCGGATCCCGCCTCGAAGGCGCCAGGAGCCCGAACGGCCTGATCTGCTGCGCGCCCCGGCATGGTGCCCCGCTTGGGCGTCGGGCGTTTCCTGCCTGTCACTCACAGACATGGAAGAACATCTTGGCCAGCCCGGGAACCTGGGCCTGCCCAAGGTCAGGCCATTCTCGACCCGAAAGACCTCGCCGCTCGCGCACCCTGACGTCCGGGCGGCTTGAGCAATGGTGAGGTCCCGCGCCAGGCGGAGAGCCCGCAGCTCACGGCCTGGCTTGTCTTGCTGCAAGCAACGGCGAACTCATGCCTTGGCCCGGTGGCCCGGTGGGATGAACTGGCTCTGCGCCCACCATTACCGCGATCAAGTTCGTCTGGCGTGGCGAATTCGCGGCGCGGACGAGGGCCGCGGACTGGCCGACGTTCAGCTGGTGGCCCTGGCCGTAGCGGTCGGTCAGTCGCGCGAGGACGGTTTCCTCGTTGGGGTGCGAGCCGGTGGCCCGGTTGACGCCGGTGGCGTACATAAACGCCGTGTCGACGACGACGATCGCGACCGGCCGCAGGCCGGCGACCAGGTTCTTGACGACGTGCCACCACAGACCGTGGCTGCCCCACCGGTCGCGGGCGTCCTGCTCGGCAGGCCGGTTGACGACGACAAGGACGAGGTCGCACTGGGCAGCGATCACCGCGAGCGCGCGGATGAGCGCCCCGTGGCTGGTGGACGCTTTCTAGGGGTCGTCGCAACACAGTGATTTGTCGCTGGCGGCAATCAGCCTAGCGAAGGCCTGGGTTTCCGCGTCACATCAGGACTCGACTGCGTCAGGTCTGACAGACTCCCGCGTCCCATGGACGCTCGTGACCAGACTGGCCGCGCCCAGCGCAGTGACCAGCGCCACGGGCACGGTTGCCCAGGCCAGCCAGTACGGGTTGCTCTGCGAGGCGTGATCGTAGAACCTGGGCCCGACTGTCAGGTAGACCGACCAGATCAGCAGCGGTCCGGCTACGCCCGCGATGACGCCTGATCCCAGGCTGGCGTCCCGCGATGCCGTCCTCGCCGACACCCAGGCGATCAGGACCAGGGGAGTGATCAATGCCAACAGCGCGAAAAGGAGCTCCAGCCAAGCCCAGGTGACGTCACTGATCTCCAGCCAAGCCGCCGTCACCTTGCCGACTGTGAATGCCAGGATGAAGGAGACCAATCCGAGCCGCGCTCCGCCATGGCGGAGCGCGGCGGCCGCCGCGGCGGCACCGATACCGCCGCCGGCGAGCGAGGCCAACAAGGCGACCAGCGCGGGCTCGCCGGACACGCCGAGGGCTTGGACGTACTGCACGGGTCCCGCTGTCAGGGCACAGCCCAACCATGCGGCCAGTGGTACGACGAGGAACCTTTCTCGCCCCGCTGTCATCCTGCTGGCGATCACCGAGGCGATCACGACCGAGGCCGCGGGGTACAAGATGGCGCTGGTGAGGTCGCGATACCAGCCCGGTCCGTCGTACTCGTGGTAGTCCTCCCACCGCGTCATCTGCAGGACCTTGGCCGCGACGAGTTGCCCGCACCCGAGCGCCCCGGCGGTCAGTGCGGCGACAGCGGCGGGCAGCACGGCAGAGCTGGTTCCTCTGGCGCTCGTGGGGGGCAGGCCCTTGGCCGCGATCAGGTAAGCGAGCACGGCACCGATGGGCCAGCCTGGCCAGCCCGCCATCTGGTCGGCGAAGTCAGGCCCGTCGACGCCGTCGCCTAAGACCTGGCCGATCAGGACCGCCGACAGGCTGCCGCACAGCGTGGCCAAAGCCGCCCGCGCGGGTTCGCTGCGGAGAAGGAACCCTGCCGCCAGGCCAGTCAGCATTCCAGCGAGTTCAAGACGACCGGCCAGCAGGAGAAGCATAGACAGACCCGGCGCGACAAGCATCACAAGGACGACGATTCGCATGTTCGGCACCCTCCCAGAAAATCATGACAACACGTTGGTTGCCCGCCGAGATCTCCGAGGCGAGGACGGGCGCTGCCATTTCTCACCAACTTTTCTGGCGCGCGCAGGAAGCTGTGCGCTGTCGCAACCGACCAGCAAGCGCTGCCGCTCGTCACCGACCCAATCACACCGCTCCTCCCAGGTCGGTCAGGCGCAGGTTCCCAGGAGTTCCGCGAGGCGTTGGGCCGGGGTGTCCCAGTCGAGCGTCTTGCGAGGTCGGGAGTTCAATTCGGCGGCAACGGCGTCGAGCTGGTCGCGAGTGTGGATGGACAAGTCGGTGCCCTTGGGGAAGTACTGGCGTAGCAGGCCGTTGGCGTTCTCGTTGGAGCCACGCTGCCACGGGCTGGCCGGGTTGCAGAAGTAGACGGGCATGTCGGCGGCGACGGAGAACTCGTGGTGGCGGCCCATCTCGCTGCCCTGATCCCAGGTCAGGGAGCGCCGGAGATGCGCTGGCAGCGTCGCGATAGTGTCCAGCAGGGCATCGCGCATGCTGATCGCACTGTGGTCGAGCGGCAGATGAACGAGCATGACGTAGCGAGTGGTGCGCTCGACCAGGGTGCCGATGGCGGACAACTGGTTCTTGCCGATGATGAGGTCGCCTTCCCAATGTCCGGGAACGGCGCGACCGTCCACCTCGGCGGGCCGCTCACTGATCATGACCATGGGCGCGCTGTAGCGGGGCTGGCGCTGCTGAGCCTGTCGACGCGGCTTGCGCATCGCGCGACCGGTGCGCAGTGCCTTGGTCAGCTCGCGGCGCAGTTCGCCGCGGCCTTGGACGTAGAGCGCCTGGTAGATGGTCTCGTGGCACACGTGCATCTCCGGCCGCTCGGGGAAGGTCCTGCGCAGGCTCTGGACGATCTGCTCTGGGCTCCAGCGCTTGTGCAGGTGGTCCTGGACGTATGCCCGTAACTCCGGGTTCTGCCCGATCTTGCTGGGCTTGGGGTGGGGCTGGCGCGCGTCGGCTCGAGCCTGGGCCGCGTGCGGCCGATACTGGCCGGGCAGGGTGCCGGTTACGGCGGATCTCCCGGCTGATGGTGGAGGGCGCACGACCCAGTTCGCGGGCGATCTCGCGGATCGAAACCTTCTCCCGCACCCGGTCGGCGATATGGATGCGTTCGTCTTCCCGCAGATAGCGGGACACGCCAGAAGGGGGCCCGCCGGTCGTCTGACCGGCGGGGCCCCCTTCTTCTTTGCCTTGTTCGGTACCGAGCCATTCCGCCACCGCTTCCCGGTGCGGTAGTTGATCCCGACGATCCGGCACGCTTCCATGCTGCTGAAGCCTTGATCCATAAGGCGGAAGTATGCCTCTCGCTCACGCGTGAGCTTCTTGCGGCCCTGTGGCGTTCGGATCTTGCGGATCTCGAACTCTTCCATCGCACCCCCAGGCTGGAGTGTTGCGACAACCGCTAGAACGGAAGGTGAGGCTCCTCCGGGGGCGCTTGCGACGCGGTGGCGGCCGTCAGGTGGCATGGAGTCGGACACGTGGTTCTCCTTCCGAGGGCGTGAACGAGGGGTGAGGCGGTCGGGGACGGTGCGGGGTCGGCCGGATGCGGATGCGTGTATGAGCGAGGGCGGGCAGGTCTTATCCGTGTCCTCCGGGCGCTCTGTGAGGAAGCGGCATGCGGTCGGCCCGGTTCGCGCGGATCGCGAAGATGCCGCCCCCGGGGCGAATCCGTCCTGCCGAGTAGGCGGCGGCGACCTGCCGGACCCCTTGCTTGGCTGGCCCGTGTCGGGCGCTGGTGCACAGACGGCAGGACGCGCCGCCCGGGTCGGGCCGGTCGCGTACGCGGACCAGTACATGCAAGCCCGGAGCCCACTCGCCTCACCCGGGACCACTTTGCCCAATTATGCACGCCCAGCCCTATTTGCTGCTAAATAGCTGAAATAGCTACTTTTTATTTGTCTTTCGATACTCCTTACCTTCTACAGAAAATTCGCACGCTTTATCGCTTCATCGAAGGGGTACCTCAATTTTGTAACCATTTAGGGGCCAGCTATTGGCCCCTTTCGTTCGAATCTGGCATCTTCAGGGGAAACACGTGGCTCAACACCAGAGCGGGCGCGCTTCGCACCCACTCGGCATCATAGGTACGCTGGCGTTTGCTCTAGCCGCAACGGCAACCAGCGCACTCACGGCTCTTTCAATTCCAGCGTCAGCCTTTGCCGACGTTCACACGACATCGGTCGTCAGCGTTCACGGCCTCGCGGATGCCAAGGTCGCGAACGCGAACAATCGCTCCTTCCCCATCGGGACGGACGACGACAACGCTGTCGCGATCGACTCGGCCTTCCAGGGGGACCCAGAGGACGAGGAGAGGCTGCCGACCAAGTTCGTAGGGGTCATTCGGGAGCACAAGGTACTGATCAGGGACCCGCGGACGACGCCACGATGGCACGACCTGTCCTCGCGGCTGCCCAGGAACTTCGGCCGCCTGGTCGACATCACTCTGGCCGCGCCCGACGAGGGGACGACAGTGCACGTCACCGTCCTCAACGCACACTCCCGCATAGCGCAGAGCACGTGCACCGTCTTCCCGCCTCCGGGCACCATGACGACGCGGCCCTGGCCTGCCAACTGCAGCCCCTTCGTCGACATCACGCCGCCCGCCTGAGTCGACCGGGCCTGATCCGCTGACGCCGCTTGCCGTGCCCTGAAATCTCCGGGCACGGCATTCGCGTTGATCTCGACCATTTTCGGCCCGTGTCGGGCCAATGGTCAGGGGCATTGCGCTGTGTCGCCGTCCAGGCAGTGGACTCGTAATCATGGTGGATGCCACGCGAGTGACCGGCATGTCGCCGAGGAGTTCAGGGGAACCGCCGTGTACTGCGCGTCGGCTCGCAGGCCGACGCCTACGTCGCGTGTGATACTGCAGGCGTGCAGGCGCATCTGTGCGACATGTCCTCGTTCGCCGATCAGTGACCACCGGTCCGGTGAGCGAGTTGCCGCATGCCGCACAGGCGTCCACGCAAGCTCTTGCTGCCGGCGCATGAAGCGGCCGCCGCCTAGGGCGGCGCGTCCCCGGCCAGAAACACAGGGACAGACCAGAAGGGGGCAAAGTCCGCGATCTGCCGTGGCAAGGGAGCAGGTTGCGCTCCGGCGATCTCCCTAGAGGGAGTAGGGGCGCGCGGCGCAGCCAGCCACATGCTGCCTGAGCGCGCGCCGCAAGGGACGCCCCCATCCTGAAGCCGCCACTCGCGGAGCTGATCCACGAACAGCGGACCCTGGTCGTCGATGTGGTTGTTGCAGCTTGAATTATTGATCGAAAACTAACTCACCACCTTTACAATGTAGATCATAATCGTGCCCTCGTTCTGCCGCGCCCTTGCCGGGGCCTGCCCAGCCGGTCAACGTGACCACCTGTCGCTGTATCCATCGGCCCGCAACTCCGCGTGCTCGGCCGCTCGTTGTTGCATCGGCCACGGAGCGGCGTGCCGCCCTTCAGGGTGATCCATGCCGACAAGCGATGCCGGATCCAGCCGGCAAGCCACTGTGCCCTGTGGTGTGAATCCATGGCCTGCCGTCGGGCCGGTGATCGAGCGCGTGTCGGATGTCGCTGACGCGCTCCAGGATCACACATTCCACCCATAGGTCACACAGACCACACGCTTGTGCACAGCGGACCCTTGACGCGTCCTAGCTCAGGGCCCACCTCGCCCGCAACGCGGGTTTGCGCTGGGATCGCACGGGAGACGCACCATGCAACACTGCGCCTCGAAGCGGGCGGTCGACATCGTGCATACCGCGGCCAGGGCCGCGGCTGAGCAGGACTTGGCGCGGCAGGTGAAGCTGGGTCACCAAGCCGCAAGCCATCTGGTCTGGGGGCGGTACCTGTCCATGACGTAGCTGAAGGCCAAGTGGGACTAGATGATAGTGCTTCGTTCAGCAGGGCCTCTGATGCCGGGCGCAAGGGCGCGGCGGGGAAGGAGCGCCTCGGGCACGCGATTCGATCGACGGTCTGAGAGGCCACTCAGAAGACCTCTCCCAGGATCACTCAGAGCATGCTCAACTGACGGGGTGCAGACTGCGATCACGAGCCTCATCGCCATCGCCGGAACACTGCTCGGCGCTGCCGCCACCTACCTTTTCCAAGGACGCGCCGCAAGGCAGGCGCGATTAGAAGCCCGCGATGAGCGGCTCTGGCAAGAACAGCTCGCCGCCTACAGTGCGTTCGCCGGCGCCATCACCTCGTACCGATCCAGCCAGAACGCTCGCTGGTATCGCAAGCGCGAAAACCCGAGCGGGGCGCCGTACATCAACGCTCGAACTGAGTCACTCAACGAGCGCACGAACGCCAAGGCGGCGTTGTTCAGGCTCCGACTGCTCAACCCGGACGCTGAGCTCAATCGGCTGGCCTCGGAGGCGTTGGAGGCCACCACTGCCATCCACCGTGCCGTGGATGAAGCCGCGAGAGATCAGCAGGCAGAGCGATCACAGCGCGCGCTCCTAGCCTTCGTCGAGGCCGCCTCGAACCAGGTACGCGCACGGACTTCGATGCATCCAATATCAAGGTCAACAACCCTGCAGGCTGACGTGCGCGCGCCTGTCCAAGACTCAGCGGGATGAGCTCCAGCACGCCGGTCACTCGGCGGGCGGTTTCCAACGACCAGGTGAGACCCCAGGTCGTCTCTTCGATGACGCCAGTCGACTCGGCGCCGACCTTGTCCTGGTAGCTGGCGCACACTGCCTTCGACATCGGGCCGTAGATGCCGTCCACGCCGATCTTCCAGCCGCGCTTCTTCAGCTGGTACTGCCAGGTCTTGACGTCGTTGCCCTGCATGTACGGGTCCGCCAACTTGATCACGCGACCTGGCCAGAGCGGGATGCCGTCCTCATGCTTGATATTGATGGACTTCTCCAGCGGCCCGTCCGGCCGGGGAGCGCCCCGCTTCGCCCACGCATACAGCTCCTCGCCGGGGCACGAGGGGAGTAGCCGTCACGGTGACCCTTGATCTCGTTTCCGGCGCCGCCCTCCTCGCGCAGGTATTCGATCGCGTCCCGCAGGGCGTGCAGCAGGGCGTTGTTCGGCTTCGTGAACCCGGAACTGCCGACCAGGCCGAGCACCGCGTAGTGACCGGAGTTGAGACCGGGCCCGTTCGCGGCAGGCAGGTGGCGTAGAGGCCGGACGGTGTGATCGCGTTCCAGGAGGCAGGCGAGATCTTCTTCACGGGATCACCTCGTTTCGTGAGGGCTGGAGGTTGAGCCACTCGGCCACGGTCAGGCCGAGCGCGGCGGCGGGAATGTGGATCGGGAGTACAGCGGGCACGAGAAGCACGCCGTCCTGGTACGGGAAGACCGTGCCGACGGGAGGGGAAGTCAAGATCGCTTAGTCCAGCCAGCTCTCCATGCTGCCGCCGATGGCCCCGGACAGTACGGCGGTGCCCTCGATGAAGCCGACGCTGACGTACTCTCCGCTGCTCATCCGCAGGGATAGCAGGAGCTCTCTCGCTAGCCCTTGATGGACCTGATCCTCCCTGGACGGCTCCGGCTTTATGGCAGCCGTGGCCGCGCGGGCTTCGATCTCGGGTGCCCAGGCGGCGAGGACTTCGAGCAGGGCGGTTTGCACGGCCTTGAGGGACACGTGCCGTGACCCGCACAGAACGAGGTCATTACGAGCCCGCGAGCCGCAGATGAAGGAGGCATCCTGCTGAATCAGATGCATGCCGCCGCCGCAGTGCCAGCAGCCGATGAAGCCGGTGAACTCATGCACCGAGCGCGAGGGGCGCGTGACTTTCGCGTCCCTCGGCTTGACGTACCGGTCCCACAGCCCAGGCCTGATGAGCGGTTGGTGCGCCCCAGGCCGGAACACCTTCCGCTGGCATCGGGCCGCTCTGCGGCACCTGCACTCAGGATCGTGGATTCGGAGCAGACCCGCAGCGAACCCCTGATCCATGACCTGGCGAAGGGTCTCGGCACTCCACTGCAGACCGCCCTCGGTGGTGTACCCATCCCGGTTGAGTCCGCGGGCCAGGTGAGCGAAATTCTGATCGGCCACGTAGGTCTCGTAGCAGTCGGCTAGCGCCTTTGCTGCGCCGGAGTCGATGTCCGGCTCGTAGCGTTCTTCGCCATCGGAGGGGTCTCGCAGCGTGCGCTTCGGATCCAGCGGATGAGGCTGCCGGCCTCGGCGCACGTACCCGAAGTACTGAGCGCCGGACGGTGGCAGGCCACGGGCGAGGCGGTTGTGGTAAGCCTCGGCCCACTGCTCACCGGATCGATCGCTCTCGAACGCGGACAGCTCCATCAGCATGCCGCGGGTCAGTTTCCCAACCGCTGTGCTGGCGTCCACCTCTTCGGTCGCCGGCACCAGCTCGCCACCGGCGGTTCCACCCTGGCGAGGTTGAGCTGATCGCCGGTCCGGTTCCGGCCGGAACGCGAGTACTTCCAGACGAGGATCGCCTTGGCCATCCCCGATTCGATGCAGGAGAAGGCCTCCAGGATTGTCCGCTGGAGGCCTTCTGCCGGACGTCTCCCGGCCCGGATGCCGGGTTGACCGAACTGTCCCCGGCGCCGCATGAGGTCGGCGCCGGGGAGTCATGTTCACGGCGTCGGCGTGAGCACCTTCGCCTCGTGCTTGGGAGCCGACGGCTTGCGCCGCATCCGCTCCTTCGTCCGCTCCACCACCGTGTACAACGTGGGAACCAGCACCAGCGTCAGCAGCGTCGAGGTCACCAGACCGCCGATCACCACGATCGCCAGCGGCTGCGAGATGAACCCGCCCGATCCGGTCACCCCCAGCGCCATCGGCGTCAGCGCGCAGATCGTGGCCACCGCCGTCATCAGGATCGGCCGCAACCTGCGCCGGCCGCCCTCGATCACCGCCTCGACCACCCCCAGCCCCTGCTCCCGGTACTGGTTGATCAGGTCGATCAGTACGATCGCGTTCGTCACCACGATGCCGATCAACATCAGCATGCCGATCAGCGCCGGCACGCCCATCGCGGTGTCGGTCGCCACCAGCAGCCCCACCGCGCCGGTCGCCGCGAACGGGATCGACACCAGCAGGATCAGCGGCTGCACGAAACTCCGGAACGTCGCCACCATGATCATGAACACGATCGCGATCGCCGCCAGCATCGCGATGCCCAGGTCGGAGAACGCGTCAGCCTGGTCGGCCGAGGCTCCGCCGATCTCGTAGCGGGCACCCGAGGCCAGCGTCACCGACTCCATCTTCGTCGTCAGCTCCTGCGTCACAGTGCCCAGGTCAGCCGCCTCGACCTTGCCCGACACCGTGGCCGAACGCTCACCGTCGATCCTGGTCACCTGCGTCGGACCGGCCACCTGCTCCACCTCGGCCACCGACGACAACTTCACCAGCCCCGCCGCGGTCGGCAACTTCAGGTTCTCGATCGCCTTGATGTCCTCGGGAGCATCGGCACCGCGCAGCACCAGGTCGCTGCTGCGCCCGTCGAGGGTGATCTGGCCCAGCGGCGCGCCGCGGAAGGCCTGCGCCACCGCCTGACCCACCTGCGCCTCCGACAGCCCCTTGGCCGCCGCCTTCTCCCGGTCCACCGCGACCTCGATGCGCGGAGCGCTGGCCTCCAGGTTGGACGACAGGTCCCGCAGGCCCTTCACCCCGCCCATCGCGCTCTTGACCGAGTCGGTCGCCGTACGCAGCGTCTCGGCGTCGGGCGCCTGGACGATCACACTGACGGTGTCGGAGGAGAACCCGCCGCCGCCCGAGCCGCCCACGGTCACCTCACCGACCCCGGACAGACCCGTGATCTTCTCCCGGAGCTGCTGCTCCACCTTCGCCGGGTCGGCGCCGTCCTTGACCGTCACCGAGAACGACGCCCGGTCCGCGCCGCCGCCCAGGCCACCCTGCATGGCGTTGCCGCCACCCACGTTCACCTGGTACGTCTCCACCCCCGACACACCCGACAACACGCCCTCCACCTTCGCGGCGGCCTTGTCCGTCGTGGCCAGGTCGGTGCCCACCGGCATCTTCTGCGTCAGCGAGATCGTGTTCTGGCCGGAGGAGTCCAGGAAGTTCGTCCGCAGCCCGCCGGCCAGGCCCATCGTCCCGATGAACACCGCCACGCCGATCAGCACCGTCACCAGCTTGAACCGCGTGGCGAACCGCAGTACCGGCAGGTACGCCCGCTGCAACGGACTACGCAGCTCCTTGGCCTCGGCCGCCTCACGCTGGGCCCGCGCCTCCTCCGGCGACAACGCCGGAGCCTTGAGGAACCAGTACGCCAGCACCGGCACCACCGTCAGCGACACCACCAGCGAGGCCAGCAACGCCACCGCCACCGTCACCGCGAACGGCCGGAACAGCTCGCCCACCATGCCGCCCACGATCGCGATCGGCGCGAACACCGCCACCGTCGTCAGCGTCGAGGCCGTCACCGCCCCCGACACCTCACGCACCGCCGTGAGGATCGCCTGCAACTTGGCCTCGCCGTAACCGAGATGGCGCTTGATGTTCTCCAGCACCACGATCGAGTCGTCGACCACCCGGCCCACCGCGATCGTCAGCGCGCCCAGCGTCAGCATGTTGAGCGAGTAGTCGCCCGCCCACAACACGATCAGCGCGATCACCACCGACAGCGGGATCGACAC
The DNA here is from genome assembly GCF_014648435.1 of Nonomuraea spiralis. Lineage (GTDB taxonomy): Bacteria > Actinomycetota > Actinomycetes > Streptosporangiales > Streptosporangiaceae > Nonomuraea > Nonomuraea spiralis. The sequence continues at coordinate 513,976 of NZ_BMRC01000001.1, read as the reverse complement.
CGCCGTCACCAGCGTCGAACGCACCGACAGCAGGAACACCAGGATGACCAGCACCGCGAACGCCAGACCCAGCAGGCCCTCGGTGGTCAGGTTCTCGATCGACTCCTCCACGTACGGCGCCTGGTCGAACACCACCGACACCTGCGTGTCGGAGGAGTCGCCCAGCGACCGCGTCAGCTCCGGCAGCTTCTCGCGGATCTCGTGGGAGATCGTCACCGCGTTGCCGTCGGGCGTCATCGTCACCGACAGGCCGAGGCTCGTCTTGCCGTCGGTACGGGTGATCGTCGAGGCGTCGGCCAGCCCGCGCTTGATCTCGGCCACGTCACCGAGCTTGACCGGCTTGAGCGGCTTGGGCCTGACCGCCTGCTGCGGCACGGCCGTCCGGCCCGTCTGAGCCGGCTGACCGGCCTGCGGGCGGCCCTGAGGCTGGGAGGGCTGCTGAGGCTGCGAGGGCTGGGCCGCCTGCGGCTGGACGGGGGTCAGGTAGAGGTTCTTCAGCTTCTCCAGCGAGTCGACCCGCGCCCCCACCTGGACGGTCAGCGACCTGCCGTCGGCGGTCAGCGACCCCGCCGGGATCGGCGTGCCGTTGGCCTTGAGTACCTCGGGGATCTGCGCCGCCGACACCCCGGCCAGCGCCATCTTCTTGACGTCCGGCTCGATCGTGACGACCTCGTCGCGGGTGCCGGTGACCGTGGCCTCGCGCACCCCCTCCACGCTCTGCAACTCCGGCACCATGATCCGGCGCAGCTTGTCGGCCATCGCCCGCTCGTCGCCGCCGTCGCCCACCGCCAGCACCAGCACCGGGATGTCGTCGGTGTTGCCCGCCACCACCTGCGGATCGACACCCTGCGGGAGCGCGATCCGGCCGACGGCCTGCTGCATCTTGTTCAGCGAGGCCTCGATGTCGGTGCCGTACTCGAAGGCCACCTGGATCTGGGCCATGCCCTCCTTCGACGTGGAGGTCATCTGCTCCATGCCGGGAATCCCCTGGAAGGAGTCCTCGATCGGCTTCGTCACCTGGTCTTCGACGATCTCCGGCGAGGCGCCGGGGAAGGGCGCGATGACGAACGCGCCCGGAAACGCCAAGGACGGCAGAAGTTGCTGCTTCAACTGCGGGATCGTGAACGCGCCGAACGCCGTGATCACCACCGCGATCATGATCACAAGACTGCGGTTGACCAGACTCAACCGGGCGAAAGCGGTCATAGGCTCCCCTCCAAAGTTCGCCCCAGACTAACACTTTGCCTTGCACGAATATTTAGCGTGATGCGACTTTCCTGATAACCTTCTCAGGAAGCGAGAGGTGAGCGTGAACGACGAACGCGAAGACCTGATCCGCCGGATCAACGACACACAACACGACCTGGGACGACTGTTCACCCAGCACCAGTCGCCCCTGTTCAGCTCCAACCTCACCATCCGCCAGCTCCGCGTCGTCATGCAGCTCTCGACGAACGGCTCGGCCTCAGGCCAGGATCTCGCCCACACCCTCGGCGTCGGCCTCGGCACCGTCACCGGCATCGTCGACCGCCTGGTTGCCCAGGGCCTGGTCAGCCGGCACGAAGACCCCAGCGACCGCCGCGTGCGCCGGGTCGAGCTCACCCCCGCCGGCGCCACACTGATCGCCGAGATCAACGACGCCGGCCTCAGACACTACAAGCGCATCATGTCCCACCTCGACACCGAGACCCTGCGCGCCCTCGACCTCGTCACGCGCCGCATGCGCGAGGTCGCCGACAAGCTCTACAACGACTGACCCGGCCGGTGTTCTCCCGGCCGGGGCTGCCTTTTTGGTGAATTACCGGGAAATTTCCCGGTCCGAGCGGCTTTACATTGTAGATTTCAAGCGGGACAACATCGCCGGAAGATCGTCCTCGTGCGCCACCGTCAGCCGCCGGGTGGCGCGCGTCACCGCCACGTACAGGTCGTGGCCGCCCATGGGCGACTGCTCCAGGATGCCCGCCGGCTCGACCACCACCACCCCGTCGAACTCCAGCCCCTTGGCCTGGTTCACCGTCAGCACCACCACCGGCGCGTCCAGGTCCTTCGCCCCCGGGAACAGCGCCGCCACGCCCGCGTGCAGCGCGTCGGGCGTGATGATCCCCAACCGGCCCTCGCCCAGCTCGGCCAGCTCCGCCGCGACCAGCCCCGGCAGCTCCGCGACCGGCAGCCGCACCGCGCGCGGCTCGTCGCCGCCATCCCGCACCGACTCCGGCGGCTCCTGCCACGGCGCCACCGCCGCCAGCACGTCGGCCGCCACCAGCATGATCTCCACCGGCGTACGGTAGTTGACCAGCAACCGCTCCTCCCGCCAGCGCCCCTCCAGGTACGGGTCGAGCACCTCGCCCCATGACCGCGCCCCCGCCGCCGACCCCGTCTGGGCCAGATCGCCCACCACGGTCAGCGACCGCGCCGGAACCCGCCTGATGACCGTCCGCCAGGCCATGGGCGACAACTCCTGCGCCTCGTCCACGATCACATGCCCGTACGCCCACGCGCGGTCGGCCGCCGCCCGCTCGGCCGTCGTCAGGCCCCCGCCGTCGTCGGCCTGCCGCTCGGCCAGCACGTCGGCCCGTTCGAAGACGCCGCCCTCCAGCAGGCCGGTGGTCTCCAGCACCTCACGGGCGTACAGCTCCTGCTCGGCCCACTCCTCCCCCGCGCGGCGCGCCGCCACCCGGTCGGCCGAGTCGTCCCGGCCCAGCAACTCGGCCGCCTCGTCCAGCAGCGGCACGTCGCCCACCGTCCACGGCGACTCGCGCGGACGCACCAGCGGCGTCCAGTCGAGGCCCGGCGGGCACACCGCCCACAACGTCTCCGGCGAGGACAGCAGGCCGGCGACCAGCTCCTGCGGCGTCAGCTCCGGCCACAACTCCGACACCGCCCGCCGTACCGGCTCCTCCCCCCACAGCCGCTCGGCCGCCAGCGCGATGTCCACCTCGTCCAGGTCGCCCTCCAGGTCCAGCGGCTCGGCCAGCTCCGGGTCGTCGACCGCCAGCTCCTCCAGGTGCAGCGACTCCTCCAGCGCCCGCGCCTCGGCCCGCGCCAGCTCCTTCAGCAGCTCCGTCACGTACAGCTTGCGTGCCATGTTGTGCGGCAGCCGCACCGAGCGCGCCCGCTCGCGCAGCCGGGCGCACACCCCGTGCGGCACCCGCAGCCGCAGGCCGTCGAGCTCGACCTCCAGATCACCCGCCGGCACCCGCTGCCGGTCGGCCACCGCGGCGGCCACCACCTCGGCCATCCGCAGGTCGCCCTTGACCACCGCGGCCACCGGCGGATCGGCGGCCACCGCCCGCACGCCCGGGAACAGCTCACCCACCGTGGCCATCACCACCTGCGTCTCCCCCAGCGCCGGCAGCACCTGCCCGATGTAGCGCAGGAACATCGGATTGGGCCCCACCACCAGCACACCGCGCCGCTCCAGCGTGTCGCGGTGGGTGTAGAGCAGGTAGGCGGCCCGGTGCAGCGCCGCGACCGTCTTGCCGGTGCCCGGCCCGCCCTGCACCACCAGCGCCCCCTGCAGCCCGGACCTGATCACCCGGTCCTGCTCGATCTGGATGGTGGCCACCACGTCGGCCATCCGGCCGGTACGGCCCCGCCGCAGCGCGGCCAGCAGCGCCGCCTCCCCCACCAGCGTGCGCCGGTCGCCGTCGGACATGCCCTCCAGGTCGAACACCTCGTCGTCGATGCCGACCACCGCGCGGTCCTTCAGGTGCAGGTGCCGGCGGCGGACCAGGCCGCCGGGGTCGGTGGCGGTGGCCACGTAGAACAGGCGCGCCGCCGGGGCCCGCCAGTCGATCAGCACCGACTCGTGGTCCTGGTCGCGCAGCCCGATCCTGCCGACGTACGTGCTCGCGCCGCCGGAGTCGTCGATCCGGCCGAAGCACAGGCCGCGCTCGACGGCGTTGAGCTGGGCCAGCCGCCGCGCCTGCTCCGAGGCCGCCACCTCGCGCTCGACCATCGCCTGCCGGCTGCCGCCCAGCGCGCCACCCACGGCGTAGACCTGGCGCAGGGCCGCCTGCGCGCGTTCCCTTGCCGCGTCGAGCCTGGCGTACAGGCGCTGGACCGTGCGCTGCTCGTTGTCAAGGGCTTCCGCGAGACCATCTTGACGATTCGCCATTCCGTGCTATACTCCTAACGGGATGCTTGTGGAGTCGACGTTTAGCGTGTCGAGCCTACGAGCTTAGCCCTCCTTCAGCGTCCCGGCAACCGACTCCCCGCGCCCGCGTGCTAGCTTGAGCGGTCATGCCGGACTATCTACGCGACCTGTTCTCCCTCCACGGCCGGCGCGCGCTCGTCACCGGCGGCAGCTCCGGGATCGGGCTCGCCATGGCCGAGGCGATCGGCCGCGCCGGAGCCGAGGTCGTGCTCGCGGCCCGCCGGCCCGCCCAGCTCGAACAGGCCACCGACCGGCTGCGCGCCCACGGCGTCACCGTCACCGGCATCGCCGCCGACCTGCACGACCGCGACGACCTGGCCCGCCTCTGCGCCACCGCCGGAGAGATCGACATCCTGGTCAACGCCGCCGGCAACAACATCCGCAAACCCATGGCCGAGCTCACCCCCGGCGACTACGAGCAGACCGTCGCCGTGCACCTGACCGCCCCCTACCTGCTCGGCCAGCACCACGGCCCCAGGATGGCCGCCCGCGGCTGGGGACGCATCATCAACATCGGCTCCCAGCAGACCATCAGCGCCTTCGGCGACAGCGGCGTGTACGGCGCCGCCAAGGCCGCCGTCGCCGGCCTCACCCGCTCCCAGGCCGAGGCCTGGTCGGCCCGCGGCGTCTGCGTCAACACGATCATCCCCGGGTTCGTGCTCACCCCGCTCACCGAGCCCGCCCAGGCGGTGCCCGGCCGCGTCGAGGAGCTCGCCGCCCGCCACATGACCGGCCGCAACGGCCTGCCCGGCGACTTCGCGGGCGCGGCGGTGTTCCTGGCCGGGGAGGCGAGCGCGTTCGTCACCGGTCAGATACTCTTCGTCGACGGCGGTTTCTCCGTGCACTGACCGCCCGCGTCCGGCCGGCCCGACGCCTTTACGTTGTAGATCACTTACGGCGGAACCGGCGTACGCCCACGCCCTCGCGCCACGATTCGATGACCAGCTCGTCGCCCTCCACCCACGTGCGCACCACCTCGGTCAGCTCCAGCCGGAACAGGTGGGACCCGCCGTCGGGCAGCTCGAAGGCGGCCAGCACCGCCGGGTCGAGGACCTCCACCGCCCGCCCGGCCAGCTTCACGTCGCCCTCCCATGACGACGGATCGCCCTCGTCGGGATCGTCGGCGCTCACGTGGATCGCCATGCGCGGATCGCGCCGCAGGTCGAGGGCCTTGACCGCGCCCGGCATCGAGCCCGACCACAACTCCCCGTCCTTGAACTGCGTCTCCACGCCGCTCACCCGCGGCGAGCCGTCCCTGCGCAGCGTCGCCAGCACCTTGTGCCTGCGCCGGTCCATCAGCCGGCGCGCCGCCGCGGCCAGCTCGGGCGCCTGCTGCTCGAACTCCTGCCATGAACCCATGCCCTCATCCTGCCCGCCGCCGCCGACAGAACCCGGCCGGTCCCCAGGTTCGAAGAGCCCGGAGGTCAGGCACGGCGGCGGGCGCGGTAGGCGCTGGCCTTGGCGCGGTTCTGGCAGGACAGGCCGCAGAACCGGCGCGAGGTGTTGCGGGTGACGTCGAAGAAGACCAGCTCGCACGCCGCCGCCTCGCACGAGCGCAGCCGTACTCCCTGGCCGACCCCGATCACCATGGCCAGGGCCGTGGCGGTGTCGGCCGCCCAGGCGTCCACCAGGTCGGCGCCGGGGCCGTGGAAGGCCAGGACGGGCGGGTCGCCGTGCAGGTTGGGCACCGCGCCGTGCCGTACCAGGGCCTGGTTCAGCGCGGCGGTCGCGTCGGGACCGGCGGTGAAGGCGGGGTGCAGTTCGGCGGCCACCCCGGCCAGGCGGTCGGCGTCGGAACCGGTCAGCGCCCGGCTCGACGTCCAGCCGCGTTCGGCGAAGGCGGCGTCGAGCGCGGCCCGCCGGTCCTCGGGCACGCCGGTGGTACGGCCGCGCGCCCGCGTGACGGCCAGTTCGTTGACCAGCAGCACCGCCAGATCCACCCACCTCCCAACATAACTGTCTATTTGAGATTGACCAGTGATGCGCCACGCGTCTATCGTCACTGCCGAAGCTTATCTAGACAGTGAGGTGTTCGTCGTGAGCGCATGGTCGAGACTTTCCCGCCGCATGTGGCACCAGCTTGAGCCGCTGCACGCCGTGCTGTACTTCGCGCCCGAGGCGTTCGCCGAGGCCGCGGCCCTCGGCTACGACGTGGAGTCACGCTGGCCGAGCTACTTCGCCTACCGCACCGCGCCGCTCGGCCGCGCGGGCGCGCGTCTGGCGACCGCCGCGTACTACAGCTTCAGCCCGCGCACGGTCGGCGAGCACGTGCCGGGCGTGTGGGAGGTCGCCGCGCCCGAGCGGGTGCTGGAGGCGCGGCTGACGGCGGTCGACCGTACGTACCGCGCGTTGCTCGGCGACCGGGCGGGCGGGCCGGAGATCGCCGAGGCGGCCGGGTTGGCCCGGCGGGCCGCCGAGAGCGTGGAGGTCGCGGGGCGGCCGTTCACCGCGGCCAACCTCGACCTGCCCTGGCCCGACGAACCGCACCTGGTGTTGTGGCAGGCCGCGACCGTGCTGCGCGAGCACCGTGGCGACGGGCACGTGGCGGCGCTGCTGACGGCCGGGCTGGACCCGTGCGAGTCGCTGGTGTCCTTCGCCGCGATCGGCGCCGCGCCGCCGGAGAACTTCGCCGGACGCGGCTGGAACGACCAGGAGTGGGCCGAGGCCGCCGAACGGCTGGCCGCGCGCGGCCTGGTCGACGCCGAGGGCCAGGCCACCGAACGCGGCCGGGCACTGCGCGACCAGGTGGAACGCCTGACCGACGAGCTGGCCGCCCAGCCCTGGCGGGAGCTCGGCGAGGAACGCGCGGACCGGCTGGCCGGGCTCGGCGCGCCGCTGCTGGGCGCGATCTTCAAGGCCGGGCTGCTGCCCATGACCAGTACGTTGGGCATCACCACGGTCAAGGCCCCCGACTGAGCCGGACGGCTGCGATCGGCCGAAACCGGGGTCAGTCGAAGCCGGGGGCGGGCTGCCACAGGCTGATCTCGGTGCCCTGGTCGTCGGTGCAGGTGCAGCCGCGGCCGGACTTGCTCTCGTACACCTCGCCGGTCGTGCCGCCGAGCTCGCGCGCCTGCTCGACCGCGGCGTCGATGTCCTGTACGTGGTAGTAGAGGTTCGGCTGCGAGGATGGGCCGCCGGCGCGCAGGCCCATCGGCACGGCGGTGTTGGTGACGTGCAGGTAGGTCTCGTGCTCACGCCTGAACTCCCAGCCGAACAGCGGCCCGTAGAAGGCCGCCGCCCGCTCCAGGTCCCGTACGGACAGGGTGTAGTAACCCAGCTCGACACTCATGTACGACCCTCCGCAATAATTGCCTTCAGCGTTAAGGACTCACACCATAACGGAAGCGGGCAATAATTAACAGCAACGTTAACGACTTGGACGCGACCCTGGCCGCCCTCGCCGACCCCACCAGGCGCAAGGTGATCGACCTGCTGCGCGACGGGCCGCGCCCGGCCGGCGAGCTGGCCCAGGCCGTGCAGATGAGCGCCCCCGCGCTCAGCAGGCACCTGCGCGTGTTGCGGGCCGGCGGGCTGGTGCGCGCCGAGGCCGGGGGCGCCGACGCCCGGCTGCGGCTCTACACCCTGCGCCAGGAGCCGTTCACCGCCTTGCAGGCGTGGCTGGACCAGGTGCAGGCGTTCTGGGCCGAGCAGCTCGGCGCGTTCAAGGAGCACGTGGAGCGCGGGCGGTGAACGCGGTCAGGGCGACCGTCACCGTGCCCGTCGATCCCGCCACGGCCTTCCGGCTGTTCACCGACGAGATCGACCAGTGGTACGTACGCGGCCGCCACAGCTGGATCGACCCCGATCGCGCGGTGGCCATCCGTTTCGAGGACGGCCACCTGCGCGAACTGTGGGACGACGGCGGGCACGTGGACATGGGCCGGATCGTTCGCTGGGAGCCGCCCCACCGCGTGGTCTGGGCCGACCTGCTCAACCCGGACGGCCGGATGGAGATCGAGGTGGCCTTCACCGCGGTCGAGGACGGCACCGAGGTCCTGCTCGAACACCGCGGCCTGGACACCCTGCCGCCCGACGTGGCCGGGCGCATCCGCCGCGGCTACTCCTGGAACATCGTCCTGAGCTGGTTCGCCGCGCGGTGGCCCGAGGCGTGAGTCAGCGGCGGCCGTACTTCTTGTGCACGGCCTGCTTGCTGACGCCGATCGCGTCGGCGATCAGCGCCCAGGCCAGGCCCGCCACCCTGGCCCGCCGCACCTGGACGGCCTCCAGGCGCTCGACCTCGCGGCGCAGCGCCGTGGTGGCGCGCAGGGCCAGCAGCGGATCGTCGTCCTGCGCCTGCCGCATCAGGGACGCCAGGTCGTTCGTCATGCCCTAAAGGTAGTCCAGGAGCCTCTAAAGGTGATCCAGGAGCAGGGCGGCGATCTCCTTCGGACGTTCCATGGCCGGCAGGTGACCGGCCCAATCCAGCTCGACCAGCCGCGCCTGGGGCAGCGTGGCCGCCAGGTGGCGGGCGCCCTCGCGGAAGAAGGCGAGGTCGAGCACGCCGGAGACGACCAGCGCGGGCACGTCGATGCGGGCCAGGTCGATCTCGTGCTCGATCTGCTCCGGGCCGGGGTGGGCGGCGAGCTGCACCTCAAGGGCGTGGCGCTGCATCTCCAGCAGCCGTCCGCGCGCCTCGTCGTCCGCGTCGGGCCCGAGCAGGGTGCGCACGTTCAGCTCGGCCGCGCCCGCCACGTCGCCGGCCTCCAGCAGGCGGTTCTCCTCGTCCCAGAACGCCCGCAGGTCGGGCGTGGGCGTCAGCGGAGCCAGGGAGTTGAGCAGCACCAGGCGCGTGGCCAGCCCGGCGGCGGCCAGCTCCAGCGCCGCCATCCCGCCGCCGGAGGCGCCGACCAGCGCCGCGCGCTCGACGCCCAGCTCGGCCATCAGGTCCGCCACGTCCCCCGAGTCGCTGTACGGGCCGTCCGCGCGCAGCGGGGTGCGGCCGTAGCCGCGGAAGTCCGCCCTGATCACCCGGTGCCGGGCGGTCAGTTCCTGCCAGACGCCGTCCCACATGCCGGAGTCGGCCGCCGTCGAGTGCAGCAGCACGACGGGGTCGCCGGTGCCGGCCTCTTCGTACCAGATGGTCATCGTGCCTCCAGAACCAGTCGCACGCCGAGTGCGATGAGGACGACGCCGGAGATCTGCTCCAGGCGCCGCTTGACGGACGGTCGGCCGAGGAAGGCCTTGGCCTTGGCGACCGTCCAGATGAGCAGGCCGTACCAGACGGTGTCCACCAGGACCCACACGACGGCGAGCGTCACCAGGGTCAGGGGCACGTTCTGCCCGGCGGGCACGAACTGTGGCAGGAACGACATCGCGAACACCGCCGCCTTGGGGTTGGCCATGCAGGTGCCGAGCCCGGCCAGGTACGCCCCGCGCAGCCCGGCCACCGCCTCCACCTCCACGGGGGGCGAGCCCTTGCGTGCCTGCCACAGTGCCTGGACGCCCATCACGACCAGCACCACGGCGCCCGTGACGCGCATCACGTCATAGGCGACCTGCGAGGCCACCAGCAACGCCGACAGCCCGAACGCGGCGGCCAGCCCCCACAGCAGGATGCCGGTCTCGTTGCCCACCGTGGCGGCGAACCCCGAGCCGCGACCGGACCGCAGGGTCTGGCGCAGGATGATGGCGGTGCTCACGCCTGGGACCATGGCCACCAGGAAGCACGCGCCGATGAAAGCTAACAAATACATGGCAGGCATCATGGCAGAAGTTTTGTCCTGGTCTCTCCTGCTTTATCCGTACAGCTTGCTGAGGCCGGCCACCGCCTCGGCCATCAATACCCGCAGGTCGGAGGGTTCCAGTACCTCGACGTCGGCCCCCATGCGCAGCAGCAGCCAGCGCGCGTGCGTGATCGACTCGACCGGCACCGTGAGCACCCGCCACCCCTCGGGGTCGGGCTCGCCCGCCGCGGCCAGCGCCGCCGTGACCACGTCCGACCCCATCGTGTACGCCAGCATGTCCTCCCGCCCCGGGGCCAGCCGGATGACGGCCTCGGCGGTGTACATGCGCTCGCGGAACTCCTTGGCGTACTCACGCCAGAACGCCGTCAGGTCGAACCCCTCCGGCCTGCGGAAATGTCCGGGAAGCTGGTCGATCGTGAGGATGCGCGAGACCCGGTAGGTGCGCGGGGAGCCCTCGGGCGGCGCGGCGACCAGGTACCAGGAGCCGCCCTTGAGCACCAGCCCGTACGGGTGGATCACCCGGTCGACCTCCTTCCTGCCCCAGCGCCGGTAGGTCATGTGCAGCGGCCGCTGCTCCCACACCCCCTCGGCCACCTCGCTCAGGTGCGGCACGTCGTCGGCCGAGCGGTACCAGCCGGGCACGTCCAGCAGGAAACGTTCGCGCATCCGGGAGGCGTGCGAGCGCGGCTCGGGCGGCAACGCGGCCAGCAGTTTCAGCTCGGCGGTCGCGGCCACCTCGGCCATGCCCAGCTCGGCGGCGGGGCCGGGCAGCCCGGCCAGGAACAGCGAGGACGCCTCCTCGGCCGTCAGCCCGGTGAGCCGGGTGCGGTAGCCGTCCAGGAGCTGGTAGCCGCCGGCCGGTCCGCGGTCGGCGTAGACCGGGACGCCGGCCGCCGACAGGGCCTCCACGTCCCGGTAGACCGTACGGATCGAGACCTCCAGCTCGGCGGCCAGCTCGGGCGCGGTCATGCGGCCCCGCGTCTGCAGCAACAGGAGGAGGGAGAGCAGACGGCTGGCACGCATACCCGCCATTGTATTGCGCACATTTTCCGTGTTTGTATGAACATATGGAACGTTTGACCGCCATCATGAACGCCCTGCGTGTTCAGGACAGCGTCTCGGTGACCGAGCTGGCCGAGGAGCACGGCGTGTCGGAGATGACGATCAGGCGTGACCTGGACGAACTGGCCCAGCAGGGCGTGGTCCGCCGGGTCAGGGGCGGGGCGCTGTCACTGCTGCTGCGCGGCGAGGAGCCGCCGTTCGGGGTGCGCGAGCGGGAGGCCGTGGAGGCCAAGAAACGCATCGGCGCCCAGGTCGCGGCCCTGATCGCGGACGGGGAGGCCGTGGTGCTGGACGGCGGCACCACCGTCCTGGAGGTGGCCCGCGCCCTGGCCGGGCGGCGGCTGACCGTACTGCCGCTGGCGCTGCAGGCGGTCGGGCTGCTGGCCGCGGCGCCGCGGGTGCGCCTGGTCCTGCCCGGCGGCGAGGTGCGCAAGGGCGAGCTGAACTTCATGGGCCCGCTCACCGAGAGCTCCATCGCGGCGCTGCGCTTCGACACCGCGGTGATCGGCTGCTGCGGGCTGTCGGCCGAGCACGGCCTGACCGCGCACGACCTGCCGGAGGTCGCGGTCAAACGGGCGGCCATCGCCGCCGCCCGCCGGGTGATCGTGGCCTGCGACTCGGGCAAGTTCTCCCGTACGGCGTTCGGCGCGGTCTGCCCGATCTCCCGGCTGGACGTCGTGGTGACCGACGACGACGTGCCGCCTGAGCAGCGCGACGCGCTCGCCGCGGCCGGGGTGATCGTCGAGGTGGCCGGATGAGACACGAACGTACCGCCGTCTACCTGCTGTTCTTCCTGGCCGGCATGGCCATCGGCACCTGGACGGCCCGCATCCCCGCCATCAAGGAGGGCCTCGGCCTGGACGCGGGACGGCTCAGCCTGGCGCTGCTGGCCATCGCCGCGGGCGCCGTCGCGGGCATGACGACCGTGGGCCGCCTGGTCGACCGCTACGGCAGCAGCCGCGTCATGATCCCGGCCGCCCTGCTGCAGGGCGTGGTGCTGGTGCCGCCCGCCTACGCCCCGAACCTGGCCCTGCTGGCCGCCTCCCTGCTGGCCTTCGGGATCGTGCACGGCATCCTGGACGTGTCCATGAACGCCAACGCCGTCGAGGTCGAACGCGCCTACGGGCGGCCGCTCATGTCGTCCTTCCACGCCGTCTACAGCATCGGCGGGTTCGCCGGGGCCACGACCGGCGGGGTGTTCGCGCAGGCGGGGGTGCCGCCGTCGGTGACGTTCGGGTGGGTCGGGGCGGTGATCGCCGTACTGGCGGTGTGGGCCTGGCGGTGGGCGCTGCGCTCGGTGCCGGCCCCGCTGCCGGTCGGCGGCGGGCGGGCCGGACGGCCCCGGGGCATCCTGTTCCTCGGCGTGCTGGCCTTCTGCTGCCTGGTGGGTGAGGGGGCGGCGGCCGACTGGAGCTCGGTCTACCTGCGCGAGAACCTGGCCTCGTCGGCCGGGTTCGCCGCCGCCGGGTACGCCGCGTTCTCGATCACGATGACGGCCGGGCGGCTGGCCGGGGACCCGCTGGCGGTCAGGTTCGGGGCGGTGGCGCTGGTGCGGTGTTGCGGGCTGCTGGCCGCGGCGGGGCTCGGGCTGGCGCTGCTCGGCGGGCGTCCGGTGACGGGGGTGATCGGGTTCGCCCTCTTCGGGGCGGGACTGTCGTGCATCGTGCCGCAGGTGTTCTCGGCCGCCGGGCATCGCGATCCGGCCTTCGCCGGGCGGGCGCTGGCGCGGGTGGCCTCCATCGGCTACCTGGGGTTCCTGTCCGGACCGGTGATCATCGGGGCGGTGGCCCAGCTCGCCGGGCTGCCGCGGGCGCTGGCCGTCCCGGCGCTGATGGCGGCGTTCGTCGCGCTGACGGCGACCGCGCTGCGTACCCCCGAGCCGGCCGCCTGAGGGACGTCCCGGGCCTCAGGCGAACTGCTGCCAGCCGAGCCTGATCACCATCGCCACCACCACGCACAACAGCACGATGCGGACGAACGCCGTCCCGCGCCTGATCGCCATCCGCGCGCCGAGCTGCGCGCCCGCCACGTTGCACACGGCCATGCCCAGCCCGAGCGCCCACTGCACGTGGCCCTGCAACGCGAACACCGCCAGCGCCCCGAGGTTGGTGCCCACGTTGATGATCTTCGCCGAGGCGGAGGCGGAGACGAAGTCCAGCCCGAGGATGGTGGTGAAGGCGATGATGAGGAACGTGCCGGTGCCCGGTCCCATGATGCCGTCGTAGAAGGCCACGCCCACGCCCGCCACGGCCACCGCGGTCACCACGCGGGCGTTCGTCCGCAGGTGCGGCTGGGGCAGCGCGCCCATCGACGGGCGCAACGTGACGAACGCCGCCACCCCGAGCAGCACCACCATCACGACCGGGCGCAGCACGTCGGCCGAGATCGCCCCGGCCGCCCAGGCGCCCAGCCCGGCGCTCAGCACGGCCAGCCCGGCGCCCGGCAGCGCCGCCTGCCGGTCGATCTTGGTGGAGCGCGTGTAGGCCACGGCGGCCGAGGCCGTGCCGAACACCGAGGAGAACTTGTTGGTGGCCATCGCCTGGACGGGGGGCATGCCGGTCATGAGCAGGGCGGGCAGTTGCACCAGGCCGCCGCCGCCCACGACGGCGTCGATCCACCCGGCTCCGGCCGCCGCCGCCAGCAACACCACAACCTGCTCCAGCGGCACGCCAACCCCCTATTTCCCCCAAGAAACGCCCAGAAGACTACAACCCCCTCTCCCACTCGCCACCGCCACCCCACCCCCCGTCCGGCGGAAGGGGGGACAGGGATCCAGCGGCCACAGGACGACGCGGTAGAGGGCCGCGTCGGCTTGGCGGTCGCCGCCGCGGTCACCGACGTCAGCGTGGCGGCACTGGCTTTGTTGTCAGGGGTGTTCGCCGCGTTCCTCCCGAACAGGAACCCAGGCCAGTAGAGAGGCCGCATCGCTCCGGCGGTCCGAAGCGGTCATATCGGCAGTCACCCCCTGCTCAGTGGACGGCGGCGGCCGGCTGATCTCGGACGCCGCCGTCCAGAGCACCTCTGAATACGGGAGAGCGTGCCAGGCGCGCTGTCAGCTTGTCGCCGAGGCAATCCGGTACGCGCGTATCACGGTCTGCTCGACGACGTTGCCGGACACGTCGATCGACTTGGCTCGCAACGACACGAACCCGTCACCGTCCGGGTGGCGCAGAACGACCTCCGAGTGCCGGACCTGCGCCTTCGCCCAGGTGGCCCCATCATCGTAGGAGACCTCCACGGACAGGTCCCGGGTGCGGCCCGCCGCGCTGCCAGGCAACGGACGCACGCTGACCGGGACGGTGAAGGAACGACCGGCCGGTGCGGTGTTCCGCGCGTCGAGCTCGGGAGCGAAGCTCACCACGGACACCGGCAACCGGGCGAGGGCGTCCGTGGTGTCGGAGCGGAACGTCCAAGCCGCGGACACGCGCGTGGACAGCGTCGCCGGAGCTCCCCGCTCCGCCTCGGCGACCAGCCGGTACTCCGCCCGCCCGGCGGGTACGGAGAAGCCTGCGGTCAGGGACGGCGCCTCGCCGACGAGCACGCCGTCGCGGTAGAGAGCGGTGTGCTCACCGGCTCTCGAGGAGTAGCCGAGCGAGCCCCGCCCGTCGCCGAACATCCACAGATCAGCCGAGATGACGTCGCCGGTGCGGCTGACACTGTCACCGCGCTGGTCCCCGGACGGCAGGGAAGGGCCGAACACACCCCGGTTCCACCACTCCGTGGCGACCTGGCCCGCCCGGTAGCGCGTGAACCCGGATTCGAACTGATTGACCCGCCCGTCGGAGCCGTACTCCCACAGCAGGTTCTGCCAGCGGACGCCTCCGTCAGTGTTGAGGTGTACCGTCCGCACCGAGGGAGTGGTGAACGAGGTCGCGACAAGGTAGGAGGGGATGGTGGCGTTGCGTGGCCAGGCCTGGCCGGCCACCGCGGCCTCCGCGCCGGGCAGGTGACTGGCGTAATCCATGCGTACGGTCGCCATCTTCTTCGGGTCCACCGACCGTTCGAAGCCGGTCACCATTCGGCCTGGCTGGAACCAGGCCGCCCGGTAGACGTCCGTACCAGCCGTCCATTCTCCTGCCACCTCGGTCAGCAGGCCGTCGTAGTCGCGGGCGGGCCCGAGCTGGGCGGTGAAATGCCGGTCGAACCCGTCGCCGATCCACCCCCTGGCCGCCGGCCCGTCGGCTGCCTGCCATTGATAGACGACCTGGGCCGACACCGGCATCGCGTCGGCGCGCGGCGGCTTCACGGCAAGCGCTCTGCCGAGCCGGGCGTCGGCTTCGACCGTCCGCGCCCGGTCCAAGACCAGCTCGGGCTGGACGAGCAGGGTGAGGCCCGCGTCGTCCAGGACGACGGTGTCCACTTGCCACTTGCCCTTCGGCAGCCGCGTGGTGAAGTCGCTCTGCCCGCCGAACACCACGATGGGCAACTGCTCGGCGTCCAACCGCTTTATCGACATCTCGAAGTCACCGGTGGCGATGCCGACCCGGTTGGTGTGGCGCACCGTCAGGTCGTAACTTTCAACCTCCTTCTCCACACCGACCGGCGTGCTCACGCTCACACCGCCAGGCCCGGTGGCCAGGACGTATCCACTCACCAACCCGTCGGCCACGTCGGCACGGGTGTCGGCGGTGACCGTCGCCTCGGCCTGCCCGCCGGCGGGCACGGTGAGCGTGCTCGGGCTCACGGTGAAGACCGCACCGGCCCTCGCCTGCAAGGTGAGCGTGACCGGTGTCGTGAGATCGTTGCGGTAGACCAGTTTCCTGACGACCGGCCGGTCGTCGTCGTGCGGCCACGCCTGCACGCCGAACCCCAGGCCGGGCGGCTGCACCGTCACCGCCTGCGCCGTGGCACGGTCCGCGTTCACCCGGCCCGCTCCCTGTGCGAAGACGCCGATCTCCGGTTGCGGCTCGGCCGAGGCCATCAGCGCGGCCTTCAGCCGGTCGCCCTTCCACTCGGGGTGCTGCCCCGCCAGCAGCGCGGCCGTTCCGGTCACGTGCGGCGTCGCCATCGAGGTACCGGATTTGGCGACGTAGGAGCCGGTCCCGGGGCTGTCCTTCCCTCGCGCGGCCGTGATGTCCACCCCGGGAGCGGTGATATCCGGTTTGAGCCCGCCGTCGCCCGGCCTGGGCCCCGTGTTGGAGAATGCGGCAAGCCTGTCCGACTTGTCGACTGCCCCGACGGCCAGTGCGGCGTCCGCCGTGGCCGGGGAGGTGACCCCGCGCTCCAGCCCTTCGTTGCCCGCGGCGGTCACGAAGAGGGTGCCGTACTGGTCGCTGAGGGCTTCGACCGCCTGCTCAAGCGGGTCCTGCTCGGGCGTGTCCGGCCTGCCGAGGCTCATGTTGACGACCCGGGCGCCCTGCTCCGCCGCCCACTGCATGCCGGCCAGGATCGCCGAGTCGCTGCAGAAGCGCGACGCGCACACCCTGCCGTCCAGCAGCGTGACGCCCGCGGCCACGCCACGGTAGCGCCCGCCGGATGCCGCGCCGCTCCCGGCGATGGTGGAGGCCACGTGAGTGCCGTGCCCGACAAGGTCACGCTCGTCGGGCTCATCCGTGAAGTCCTTCCGGCCGCTCACCTTGCCCGCCAGATCGGGATGGGTGGCGTCGACCCCGGTGTCCAGCACCGCGACCTTGACCCCTTCCCCGGTGAAGCCCCTCGCCCAGGCCGCGGGCGCCCCGATCTGCGGAACGCTGGTGTCCAGCGACACCTCTCGTAGCCCGTCGAGCCACACCTTGGCCTTCCCGCCGGCGTCCCGCAGGAGCCCTGCTCCCCCGGCTGCGGCCTTCTCCTGCCCTCCGGTGAGGTCCTTCCAGAAACGGGAGGCGCGCGCCCGCTCCTCCCGCACCGCGAACCCGCCGACCGCGGTCAGCGCCGTTCCGTTCGAGGCTCCGGCCAGCGTACGGGGCTGAGCGGCCCCGGTGACGACGAGCGGGAGATCCCTTCGCCGATCGTCGTAGCCGTACTCCAGCAGGGTGGTCACATCGAACAGCCGCGAGTCCAGCCGCCCGGCGTTCAGCAGCGGCATCGCGTCACTCGGTACGACGCGCAACCGCCCGCCGCTCTCGTCGGTGGTGAAGGTGACCCCTTTCCTCCCTTCACCGGCCTCGATCACCGCGCCGCGCTGCCCGGTGACTGTGACACGGTCACCGCTGATCAGCGTGACGGTCCGTGGGGCAAGTGGCTGCGTTCCGGTGGATGGGGACACGGCGATGGCCGGGCCGGGGGTGAGCAGAGCGGCGGCGAACAGTAACGCCCCAGCCGCTCCGGCTCTGTTTCTCATGCGCATGGATGCTCCAGATCGACGAGAAGTGGATCAGTACTTCTCTGCCGCTCCGGAAATTTCTTTCACGCGCACGCGACATGGTGCTCAGGAACGTTGCCGAGCTGGTGACCACAGACGAACGGCCCGGCAAGGCGCTCACCCGGCGAGCGGGCGTCCCTCCTGGTGCTCTCGACGCGACAGGAGGTGGAGTGACGGCGGGAGGCCTGCTGCGGCGGTCAGGTGGCGAGGAGGCGGAGGAGGAGGTTGCGGGGGCCCTGGAGGTGGTGGCCGGCCACGCGGGTCATCAGGCGGGACATGGCGACCATCCGTTGCGCCGGCCGCCTGCGCAACCCGTCGTAGCGGCGCAGCGCCGAGCCCAGATCATCGGCCTCCCCCAGGCAGGAGGTGAGGGCGGCGGCGTCCAGGAGGGCCTGGCAGGCGCCCTGCCCGAGCGAGGGCGTCATGGCGTGCGCCGCGTCCCCCACCAGGACCGTGTTCCCGCTGACGAACGACCGCAGGCGCGGCGACAGGTCGTGGATCTCGTGCCGCAACACGCTCTCCTCGTCGGCCTCGGCCAGGACGCGGGTGACGAGGCCGTGCCAGCCGGCGAAGCGGGCCCGCAGTTCCTCCAGGGACTCGCGGCGCCCTTCGGGGGTGGCGACGGCGGCGTACCAGTTGGTCGAGCCGGGCTCCTGGGGCGTGATGCCGAATACCTGGCCGGCGCCCCACGTCTCGCCGTAGACGGGCGGCTCGAACCCGGCGACGCCGCGCCAGGCCACGATCCCGGAGTAGCGCGGCCGGGCGGCGTCGCCGAAGAACGCCTCGCGGACCGTGCTGCGCAGCCCGTCCGCGCCCACGACCAGGTCGTACCGGGTGCGCAGGGCCTCGGGGACGGTGATGTCCGCGCCGGTCTCGACCGTCGTCGCGCCCACGGCGTCGAGCAGCATCTCCATCAGCGAGACCCTGGACAACATCAGGACGGGAGCGCCGCCCTTGCGTTCGACGCGCTCCAGGGGGAGGTCGGCCAGCCGGCGCCCGTCCGGCCTGCGGATCTGCGCCGACCGATAGGGCACGGTACGGCGCCGCAACCCCTCCCCCAACCCGAGCCGGTCGAGGGCGGCCTGGGCCTCCGGCCGGATGCCGAGTGCCGTGCCCTCCGGACGGATCTTCGGCCAGCGTTCGAGCACGGTCACCTCCCAGCCCGCCCGCCGCAGGCCGACGGCCGTCGCCAGCCCGCCGATCCCGGCACCGACGATCACCGCGGTTCCTCTCATGGCCATGCCTCCTCCTTGTTTCACCACAACTGTGGTACCATTGTTGTGGTGGTTCGGCAAGCTGGGAGGATGGCGGCCATGGCGGAGAACCGGGACCGGCGCGACCAGCTTCGCGACGCGGCGATCGAAGTGCTGGCCCGGGAGGGCGGCAGGGGCCTGACCCACCGCGCGCTCGACCGCGAGGCCGGCCTGCCGGAGGGCACGGCCAAGAACTACTTCGCCAGCCGCGACGCCCTGCTGCGCGCCGCCGCCGAACGTTGCGTCGAGCGCTACTGGGCCGATCTCCAGGCGGCGCCGGCACAGGAGATCCGGGGGCGCGACGGGCTGGCCGCGTTCCTGCGGCGGCTGGTCGACCAGGCGGTCACGGCCAACAGGTCGAGGGTCCTGGCCTACGCCGAGCTGCACGCCGAGGCGGCGCGCCGGCCGGAGCTGCGCGAGACCCTGGCCGGGCTCACCCGCGCCGACCTGGACCTGCATCTGCGCACCCACGAGGCGGCCGGCCTGCCGGCCACCCGGCGCAGCGCCGCGACGGTGACGATGTGCCTGAACACGGCCCTGACCTACCTGCTCACCCAGCCCCCCGAGACGCTGGCCGACTACGGACTCGACGACCTCGACGCCTTCCTGCGCGACCTCGTCCACACCGTCTACCCGCCGAAGGATTGAGCGAAAGGCGGCGTACGGACGAAGAACGGCGGGCTGCCCGACCTGCGTGACCGTGCCGTACGGCCAGGACAGGGACGGGCAGCCCGCCGGTGGGTCAGCGCGCCGGGGTGAGGCTGCGCTTCCTGGAGGCGTAGATGTCGTCGATCAGCCGGTACGTGCGCGCCTGCTCGGCCGTGAAGATGCGGTCGCGCTCGATGTCCTTCCTGATCTCCAGCAGCCCGCGCCCGGTGTGCCGGGAAAGGATCTCCTCCTGCTGGTCACGCATGCGCAGGATCTCCCTGGCGTGGATCTCCAGGTCGCTGGACTGCCCCCGGCTACCCTCGGTGGCCGGCTGGTGGAGCAGGACGCGCGAGTGGGTCAGGGCCGCCCGCTTGCCCGGCGTGCCCGCCGCGAGCAGGACCGCCGCCGCCGAGGACGCCTCGCCGATGCAGACCGTGTGGATCTCCGGCCGGACGAACTGCATCGTGTCGTAGATGGCCGTCATCGCCGTGAACGACCCGCCCGGCGAGTTGATGTACATGTTGATGTCCTGGTCGGGGTCGAGCGACTCCAGCGTCAGGAGCTGGGCCATGACATCGTTGGCCACCGTGTCGTCGATCGGGGTGCCGATGAAGATCACCCGGTCCTCGAACAACTTGTTGTACGGGTTCATCTCCCGCACCCCGTAGGAGGTGCGCTCGGTGAAGGAGGGCAGAACGTAACGACCGCTCATGTCAGTTCATCCCTTCGGCGATGTGGTCGACGAACCCGTACTCCAAAGCCTCGCTCGCGGTGAACCAGCGGTCGCGGTCGGAGTCCTCCTGGATGCGCTCGAGCGGCTGGCCCGTGTGGTGGGCGATGATCTCGGCCATCCTGCGCTTGGTGTAGAGCATGTTGGCGGCCTGGATCTCGATGTCGCTGGCCGAGCCCCCGATGCCGCCCAGCGGCTGGTGCATGACGATGCGGGCGTTGGGCAGGGCGTAACGCTTGCCCGGCGCGCCCGCGGTGAGCAGGAGCTGGCCCATGGAGGCGGCGAAGCCCATCGCCACCGTCGCCACGTCGCACGGCACGAACTGCATCATGTCGTAGAGCGCCATGCCGGCCGAGACCGAGCCGCCCGGGGAATTGATGTAGAGGGTTATGTCCCGCTTGGGGTCTTCGGCCGCCAGCAAAAGCAGCTCACCGCAGAGCCGGTTGCAAATATCGTCATCGACCTCCTGGCCGAGCACCACGATGCGCTCCTTCAGCAAGCGCTGACTGAGCTGGTCAGGCCAGGCTGCGCGCGCGGTCTCCGTCATTGACGTCGCCTTTCTGTCGGACTAATTCTGCGAAAAACGCTAGACCCGGCGGCGGCGAATTCCAGTCCCTTTTCGCTGGGGGCGCATTTCACTCAGGGCGCATTACTCCCTGCGCGAAAAACTGTCGACATACAATCCCTGATGTGAGAAGGAACCTCCCCCGCCGCTGGGCGTGCCTCATCCTGGGCGGCGCGCTGCTGATGCCGTACATGATGGCCGGGGTGCTGGTGGCCGGGATGTGGCACGGCGGGGCGGCCGACCTGCTGATGCCCGTCCAGGTCGGGGTGTTCGTCGCGGTGCTGCCGGTGGTGGCGCTGACCGGGCTGTTCCTGCCGGTGCGCGGCCTGGAGGTGAACGCCGCCCAGGGGCTGCTGGGCGCGCGCGTGGAGACCCCGCCGCGCCAGGCCCGCAGGTCGTGGCAGGAACGGCGGCGCACCGCCGCGTGGTTCACGCTGCACCTGGCGGTCGGCGGCGTGGTCAGCGGGTTCACGCTGGCGGTGGTGCCGTTCACCGCGTTCACGCTCGTCCTGCCGTTCCTGGGCGAACCCATGCCGGTGCTGGGCGTCACGGCCGAGCCGGGGTGGCCGTCGGTGTTGTGGTCCGTGGCGGGCGTGACGGCGCTGGCGCTGCTGGTGGCGGTCGCGGCCGGGGCGGGCGCGCTGCTGGCCGCCCTGGCCTCCCCGCTGCTCGGCCCCACCCCCGCCGAACGGCTGGCCGCCGCCGAGGAGCACGCCCGTACGCTGGCCGAACGCAACCGGCTGGCCCGCGAGTTGCACGACTCGGTCGGCCACGCGCTCAGCGTCGTCACCTTGCAGGCCGCAGCGGCCGGCCGCGTCCTCGACCGCGACCCGGCCACGGCCAGGACCGCCCTGGCCGCCATCGAGCAGTCGGCCCGCGCCGCGCTGGAGGACCTCGACCACGTGCTCGGCGTGCTGCGCGAGGACGTCCGCGGCCAGGACCGACGCGGCGAGGACCCCGACGGCGGGCGGCGCGCCCCGCAGGCCACGCTGGCCGACCTCGGCAAGCTGGTGGCCGCCTCCGGCGCCGAGGTGCGTCAGGAGGTGGGCGACCTGTCCGGCGTGCCCGCCGTGGTCTCCAGGGAGGCCTACCGCATCCTCCAGGAGGCGCTCACCAACGCGATCAAGCACGGCCACGGCCCGGTACGCCTGGCCGCCGCCGTCCAGGGCGACGACCTGCGGCTGGAGGTCAGCAACCCCGGCGCGGCACGCCGCAGGGGCGGCGGCGGGGGCAGGGGCGTGCGCGGCATGCGCGAACGGGTCCGCCTGCTCCGCGGCGACCTGCGGGCCGGCCCCGACGAGGGCGGGTGGACGGTGTCGGTCCGCCTCCCGCTACGGTCGAGCCCATGACACTCAAGGTCGTGATCGCCGACGACGAGGATCTCATCCGCGCCGGCCTGCGCGTCATCATCGACGCCGAGCCGGGCCTGCGCGTGGTCGGCGAGGCCGCCGACGGCGCCGCGGTGCTGCCGGTGGTGCGCCGCGAGCGTCCCGACGTCGTGCTGATGGACGTCCGCATGCCCGCCGTGGACGGCATCCAGGCCACCCGGCGGCTCGTGGCGCTCGACGACCCGCCCAAGGTGCTGGTCGTGACCACGTTCGAGAACGACGACCACGTCTACGACGCCCTGCGCGCCGGCGCCAGCGGCTTCCTGCTCAAACGCACCAGGCCCGACGACCTGATCCAGGCGATCAGGCTGGTCGCGGCCGGCGAGTCGCTGCTGTTCCCCGCCGCCATCCGCGCCCTGGCCGGCCGCGGGCCGCGCGGCCACGTGCCCGGGATCGACCGGCTCACCGGCCGCGAGGGCGACGTGCTGCGGCTGATGACCAGGGGCATGTCCAACACCGAGATCGCCGCCGAGCTGGTCGTCAGCCAGGAGACCGTCAAGACGCACGTCGGCAACGTGCTGGCCAAGCTGGGCGCGCGCGACCGTACGCAGGCCGTGATCGCCGCCTACGAGTCGGGGTTCGTCTCCCCCGGCTGAGCCCGGCCGAGCAGCCGCGCGGCGGGCAGCAGGGTGGCCTCGGCGGCGCTCAGCCCGCGCTCGGCCAGGGCCCGGTCCACCAGGCGCAGGCCCACCGCGTACCCGGCCATGTCGGGGACGCCGCGGGGTTCCTGGCCGAACAGGCGCATGGCGCTGTCGCCCAGCACGTACGCCGGGGTGTTCCACATGCCCTGCAGGTCGAACGCGTCCATGATCAGCTCGTGGGCGCGTTCCAGCTCCTCCCCCGTGACCATCCGCGACCACGGGCCCATCGCCTCAGGCCCCGACAACTCCCGGACGAACGCCTCGGCCAGCCCTTCGGCCACCACGTGCTCGCCCACGGTCACCCGGGCCGGGTCCCACTCCACGTTGGTGTAGCGCACGTTGTGGTGGAACTCGTGCACCGCGCAGTGGGCGATCCTGCCGATGACCTCCTCCGACGGCCAGCCCAGCAGGTACAGCCAGCCCGGTGAGCCGCCCATCCCGTAGTAGCCGCCGCCGACCTTCGTCAGGTGCTCGTTGTCCGGGTCGCCGAGCACGAACATCACCTGGAGCGAGTCGGCCTGCCGGGCGTCCTTCAGCGCCCGCGAGGCCCGTTCCAGCTCCCTGCGCACCTGGCCGAGCACGTCGGCCTCGATCATCGCCCGTACGGCGGGCAGGTAGCGCGGGTCCTCGACGTCGACGCGGAAGCCGCCACCCTGGTGGTGGACGTCCACGATGTCCCCGGGGGCCGGGATCGCCGGCCGGATCGGCGCCAGCATCTCCCGCAGCGCCCCGGGCCGGTCGGCGAGCGGCCCGGCCAGCAGGTCGGCCATGGCCGTGAGTGTGTCGTGAATGATGAACTCCATGCCGCGGACGCTAAAGCCTCACGTAACGTCAGGCTCAAACGCTTAAAGCGGTGACTCGCCCAGTTCGTCACCCGGCGACTCCCCCGGCGTGCCGGGGCCGGTGCGGGTCGGCGACGGCGACTGCGACGGGGAGGGCTGCGGCACCGGCGTCGCAGGCGTCGGCGGCGGCGTCGGCACGAACACCGTCGGCGGAAGCTGCCGCGGCATCTGCTCGCTGTCGCGCCTGCCGAACAGCAACAACAGCAGGATCGTCGTCACCAGGACCAGCAGCAGCGCCAGCGCCAGCGCCGCCAGCAGCACCCGCCTGCGGGTCTCGGTCAGCGGCAGCGCGCGCCGCAGCGGCCCCGGCAGCGCGGGCGCGCGGTCGGTCAGCCAGTACGGCACGAAGTCCGGCCCGTGCGCCTGCCCGATGAACGTCCCGCCCACCATGACCGGCTCCAGGAACCGTTCGGCCCCCGCCTGCCCCGGCGCGTACGGCACCGCCACCCACGGCGCGGGCCCGTCGTCCACCTCGAGCACCTCGGGCGCGCCGTCGATCACCGAGCCGCGCGCCCGCCCGATCCCCAGCCAGCCGCGCGCACCCGAACGCCCCGACGACTCCTTGACCGCGGTCAGGAACCGGTCGCGCGCCGCGGCGTCCAGCGCGGCGCCCCGGGTGAGCACGCCCAGCGACACCGCGCGCCCGTCGGGCCCCTGGCCCAGGTAGACGAACCCGGCCGGAGCCGTGTGCAGGCGGGCCTGCACGACGTAGCGCCCCAGCTGGGGCGGATCACCGTACTGCAGGGGACTTGCCACGTTTGCCATGAAAGCACAGACGTGGCGTCGTGCACGTTCGCGGCGCGTTTGGTGGAATGGCGTCATGAGCGTCGCCGAAGAGTTGCCAGGCGGAAACGACGCGGCACTGCTGCGTCAAAGTCTCGACGAGGTCCGGCGTGTCATCGTGGGACAGGAGCACATGGTCGAGCGGCTGGTCGTGGCCCTGCTGGCCCGCGGTCACTGCCTGCTCGAAGGTGTGCCCGGTGTCGCCAAGACCCTCGCCGCCTCCACCCTGGCCACCGTCGTGGGCGGCACGTTCGCCCGGATCCAGTTCACCCCCGACCTCGTGCCGAGCGACATCGTCGGCACCCGCGTCTTCCATCCCTCCAACGAGAAGTTCGACGTCGAGCTCGGTCCGGTGTTCGTCAACTTCCTGCTGGCCGACGAGATCAACCGCGCCCCCGCCAAGGTCCAGTCCGCGCTGCTGGAGGTGATGGCCGAGCGCCAGGTCACGCTGGCCGGCGTCACCCATCCGCTGCCCAGGCCGTTCATCGTGCTGGCCACCCAGAACCCGATCGAGTCCGAGGGCGTCTACCCGCTGCCGGAGGTGCAGCGCGACCGTTTCCTGTTCCGCGTCCGCGTGCCCCACCCCAGCGCGCACGAGGAGCTGGAGATCCTCCACCGGATGAGCGTCACGCCGCCCGTGCCCGGCCGGGTGCTCGACCCCGGCCGGCTGCTGGCCCTGCAGAAGGCCGCCGAGCAGGTCTCGGTGCACCAGCTCGTGGCCGACTACGTGGTGCGCCTGGTCATGTCCACCCGCGCGCCCGCCGACTACGGCCTCGGCGACCTCGCCGAGACCATCGAGATCGGCGTCAGCCCCCGCGCCACACTCGGCCTGGTCTCGGCCGGGCGCGCGCTGGCCCTGCTGCGCGGGCGCGACTACCTGCTGCCCGACGACGTACGCGACGTCGCCGTGGACGTGATGTCCCACCGCCTCATGCTGACCTTCGACGCCCTGGCCGACGGCGTCGACCCCGAGCAGGTCGTCAAGCAGATCCTGCACGCCGTGCCGCCGCCCCTCGTCGTCTGGAACCAGAACCGTTGAACACCGCCGAGCAGGCGCTGCGGCGGCTGGAGCTGACCGTCACCCGGCGGCTCGACGGCCTGCTGCACGGCGCCCACCAGGGGCTGCTGCCCGGCACCGGCAGCGAGGCCGGCGACAGCCGCGTCTACGTGCCCGGCGAGGACGACGTACGCCGCATGGACTGGGCGGTCACCGCCCGCACCACCGTCCCGCACGTACGCGACCTGATCGCCGACCGCGAGCTGGAGACGTGGGCGCTGGCCGACCTGTCGGCCAGCATGGACTTCGGCACCGCCGACACCGACAAACGCGACCTGGTCGTGGCCGCCGTCGGCGCGATCGGCTTCCTGTCCAGCCGCATGGGCGACCGGTTCGGCGCGCTGGTGCTGCACGACGAGTTCATCCACCGCATGCCCGCCCGTACCGGCCGCCCGGCCCTGTACGGGCTGCTCAACTCCCTCATGGACGCCCCCCGCGGCCGGGCCGTGCCCGACGCCCCCGACCTGGCCGAGGGCATCGACGTGCTGGCGGCCACCCGCCGTCGCAGGGGCCTGCGGCTGGTCGTCTCCGACTTCCTCGACGCCCGGCCGGAGCTCGACCCCGACGCCGAACGCCCCTGGGAACGCCCGATCAGGCGCCTGGCCGCCCGCCACCAGGTCCTGGCCGTGGAGATCATCGATCCGCGTGAGCTGGAGCTGCCGGACGTCGGCCGGGTGGCGTTCACCGACCCCGAGACCGGGAACGTACGTGAAGTGCACCTTTCTCCCAAAGTCCGGCAAGCATATGCAGAAGCCGCCGCCCTCCAGCGTGAGGGCACCAGGATGGCCCTGCGCCGCGCCGGGATCGCCCACCTGGTGCTGCGAACCGACAGGGACTGGGTGTTCGACGTGGCGCAGTTCGTGCTGCGCCAGCGCCGTATGAGCCACCTAGCCCACCGGAGACCCGTATGACGTTTCTCGCGCCGGGCTGGTTGTGGCTGTTCGTCCTGCTGGCGCTGGTCGTGGCCGGATACGTCGTGGCGCAGTTCGCCCGCCGCCGCTACACCGTGCGCTTCACCAACCTCGCCCTGCTCAACCTCGTCGCCCCCGCCGGACCCGGCTGGCGCCGCCACGTGCCACCCGCGCTGTTCCTGGTCATGATGTCGCTGCTGGTGGTCGGCGCCGCCAAACCCGCCGACCAGGTACGCGTCCCCCGCGACCGGGCCACCATCATGATCGCCCTGGACGTGTCCCTGTCCATGGACGCCGACGACGTCCAGCCCAACCGGATCAGCGCCGCCAAGGCCGCCGCCCAGGCCTTCGCCAAGGAGCTGCCCGACCGCTTCAACGTCGGCGTGGTCTCCTTCGCCCGCTCGGCCAACGTCGTCATCTCCCCCACCACCGACCACCAGGCCGTCGTCACCGCCATCGGCAACCTGACCACCCGCCCCGGCACCGCGATCGGCGAGGCCGTCTTCAACTCCCTCGACTCGGTGCGCTCCTTCGACCAGCAGGCCGCCACCGACCCGCCGCCCGCCGCGATCGTGCTGCTGTCCGACGGCGACAACACCTCCGGCCGCTCGGTGAACGAGGCCATCGACGCCGCCCAGCAGGCCCGCGTCCCGGTCTCCACCATCGCGTACGGCACCCAGGAGGGCACCGTCAGCATCGACGGCAGGCCGGTGAACGTACCGGTCAACAAGCAGACCCTCCAGTCGCTGTCCGACGGCACCAGCGGCCGGGCCTACACCGCCGAGTCCGGCAGCGAACTGCGCGACGTCTACGAGCAGATCGGCACCTCCCTCGGGTTCAAGCTGGTCAGCCAGGAGATCACCCAGTGGTTCATCGTGGCCGCGATCCTGCTCGGGCTGCTGGTGGCCGGCGCCGCGGTCTTGTTCGGCACCCGGATCCCGTAACGTTTTCCCACGTGGCCCACTACTTCTCCGAGCGACCCGAGACCGCGAGCAGGCCGGGCGTGGTCGACCTGGTCCTGCCCGACCTCCATCTGCGGCTGGAGACCGACAGGGGCGTGTTCTCGCCCGAGCGGGTCGACGTCGGCACTCGCGCGCTGCTGGAGTCCGTCCCGCCGCCGCCGCAGGAGGGCGACCTGCTCGACCTGGGCTGCGGCTACGGCCCGATCGCGCTGACCATGGCCGCGCGGGCGCCCGAGGCGACGGTGTGGGCCGTCGATGTGAACCGGCGCAGCCTGGAGCTGACCGAGCGGAACGCCCAGACCGCCCGCCTTTACAAAGTAAGACCGGTGCATATCGATGAAGTGCCGGATGACGTGAAATTTCGGGCCATCTGGTCCAATCCCGCCATCCGGATTGGCAAGCCGGCTCTGCACGAGATGCTCACCAGGTGGCTCTCCCGGCTGACGCCCGACGGCGTCGCCTACCTGGTCGTCCAGAAACACCTCGGCTCGGACTCCCTGCAGCGCTGGCTCGGCGAGCAGGGCTGGCAGGCCTCCCGAGAGGCCTCCCGAGCCGCCTATCGCATATTGAAGGTGGCCCGATGAGAAGGCAGCTGCGCCCCACCGACGTCAAGCGGCTCAACCGCACCTGGCGCAGGAACACCGAGAACCGGCTCGCGCTGATCCTGGAGTCGGTGACGGGCCCGTTCAACGTCGGCTCGATCTTCCGCAGCGCGGCGGCGTTCGGCGTCGACCAGATCTGGCTGGCGGGCAATGCCACGCCGCCCACCAACCCCAAGGCGGGCAAGACGGCGCTCGGCACCGAACGCCTGGTCACCTGGCACGAGCCGGTCCCGGCCACCGAGGCGGTCAAGGCCGCCAAGGAGGACGGCTACACCGTGCTGGCCATCGAGCTGACTGGCGAGGCCCTGCCGCTGCACCGCGCCGACCTCGGCCGCGACGTGTGCCTGGTGGTCGGCAGCGAGGACCACGGCTGCTCCCCCGCCCTGCTGGAGGCCGTCGACGGCGTGTGCTACATCCCGCAGGTCGGGCGGGTCGGCTCGTTCAACGTGTCGGTGGCCGCGGCCATCGCGCTGGCCGAGGCCCGCCGCCAGGAGTGGGAGAATCTCCCCCAGACGTGACCTAACCGTTCACCCAGGGAAGGGATACTCGGGTCGTGCTCAGCCGTCGTTTCGCCTTTCTCGACCATCCGGGCCCGCTCGCCTTCGCCCACCGCGGAGGCGCGCTGGAGGGCGCCGAGAACTCGGTCGCGGCCTTCGAACGGGCGGTCGCCCTCGGCTACGACTACCTGGAGACCGACGCGCACGCCACCTCCGACGGCGTGCTGCTGGCCTTCCACGACCACACCCTCGACCGGGTGACCGACCGGCGGGGCCGCATCTCCGAGCTGCCCTACCGGGCGGTCCGGCAGGCCCGCATCGGCGGCGTGCACGAGATCCCGCTGCTGGAGGACCTGCTCGGCACCTGGCCGCAGGTGCGCTTCAACATCGACGTCAAGGAGGTCGCGGCCATCGCGCCGCTGGCCGACGCGATCCGCCGCACCAACGCCTACGACCGCGTCTGCCTGACCTCCTTCTCCGACGAACGCCTGGTCATGGCCAGGGCCGCGATGGGCCGCGAGGTGTGCTCGGCGCTCGGCCCGCGCGGCGTGGCCGCGCTGCGGGCCGCCGCGACCACCTCCGGTTACGGCCGCCTGCTCACGCGCCTGTCGCGCGCCGGGATCCCGTGCGCGCAGGTGCCCATCGGCTTCCGCGGCCTGCGCGTCACCACCGGCCGCCTGATCCGTACGGCGCACGCCATCGGCATGCAGGTGCACGTGTGGACGATCAACGACACCGTCCGCATGGAGAGCCTGCTCGACCTCGGCGTCGACGGCATCATGACCGACAACGTCACCGGCCTGCGCGAGGTCCTCGACCGCCGGGGCCTGTGGCATCCGCGCGGCATGGCGGCCTGACCGTACGGGCCCGGCGGGCGCGACCTTCCTCTCATGCGGTGATCACTGTAAGGTCATGGGCACGACATCCGGACGTGACCCGCGACCTGCGAGGATGGTCACTCCGTCAAGTTTGGTCCCATCCCCGTTTCCGGGCCGCGCGAGGCCCCCGGCCGCCCGGCCGCAGAGGAGCGACACGACACCATGGCCTCCACCGCACCCCCCGCGGCCCTCGACGACTCCCCCGCGGCGCGCCGCCGGGAACAGCGCGGCTGGTACTTCTACGACTGGGCCAACTCGGCCTTCTACACCACGATCATCTCGGTGTTCCTGGGGCCGTACCTGATCCCGGTCGCCAAGACCGCGGCCTGCGCCAAGGACTTCCCCGAGCTGGCCTCCGAGACGTGCATGTCCCAGTTCGACGCGCTCGTCCTGCGCCACCCCGGCCTGGGGTACGTCGACGTGCTCGGCGTCGACATCAGGCCCGCGGCCTTCTTCGGGCTGACGCTGACGGTGGCGGTGTTCCTGCAGATCGTGTTCCTGCCCATCGTGGGCGCGCTGGCCGACCACACCGGCCGCAAGCGGGAGCTGCTCGGCGGGTTCGCCTACGTCGGCGCGCTGGCCACCATGGGCCTGTACTTCGTCGAGGGCGACCGCTACATGCTGGGCGGCCTGCTGTTCGTCGTGGCCAACCTGGCCTACGGCTCCTCGGTGGTGGTCTACGACTCCTTCCTGCCGCAGATCTCCACCCCCGAGGAGCGCGACGGCGTCTCCTCGCGCGGCTGGGCGATCGGCTACCTGGGCGGCGGCCTGCTGCTCCTGCTCAACCTGGGGTTGTTCCTGCAGCACGACAGCCTGGGGCTGAGCGAGGGCATGGCGGTGCGCATCAGCATGATGTCGGCCGGGCTGTGGTGGGCGATCTTCACGATCGTCCCGCTGCTGCGGCTGCGCAACCGTCCGGTGGCCACGCACGAGACGACGACGCTGCGCTCGGTGGGCGGCAGCTTCCGCCAGCTCGGCCGTACGCTGGCCGAGCTGCGGCGCTACCCGCTGACGCTGCTGTTCCTGGTGGCCTACCTGGTCTACAACGACGGTGTGCAGACGGTCATCGGCAACAGCGCGGCCTTCGCCTCCGAGGCGCTCAAGCTGGACAAGACCGTACAGATCACGGCGATCCTGATGGTGCAGTTCGTGGCGTTCTTCGGGGCGCTGCTGCTGGGGTGGCTGGCCCGCCGGTTCGGCACCAAGCGCACGGTGCTGGCCAGCCTGGTGTTGTGGACCGGGATCGTGGTGGTGGCCATGTTCGTCGGCGAGGGGCAGGCGCTGCAGTTCTACCTGATGGCCTTCGCCATCGCGATCGTGCTGGGCGGCACGCAGGCGTTGTCGCGGTCGCTGTTCTCGCAGGTGATCCCGAAGGGGCGGGAGGCGGAGTACTTCAGCCTGCTGCAGATCAGCGACAAGGGGTCGGCGTTCATCGGGTCGCTGACCGTGACGATCGCGCTGCAGCTCACCAACAGCTACCGGATCGCCATCGTGTCCATGATCATATTCTTCGTGGTGGGCTTCGTGCTGCTCGCCCTGACGAACCTGCCCAAGGCCATCAGGGCGGCCGGCAACGAGGTCCCCTCCCGGATCTGACCCCCGTCAGGGGCCGAACCTGCGCGAGAACCAGTACGTGGCGCCCACCAGCACGCCGGTGCCGAGGATGGCCGCCAGCACCAGCGGGCCGACGTACCCGCCGGCGCCCACGCCGTCGCCCACGGTGTTGCCGACGGTGCCGCTGACGGTGTTGCCGATGGTGTCGCCGTCCAGCAGGATCTCGGCCCGCCTGGGGACGTCGTCCTGCGCGCGGACGACCCGGTCGCCGGCGTCGTACGAACCGGGCGCACGCTCGGGGTCACGCGCCTCCAGACCGGGGATGCCCCGGACGTCGTCCTCGCGCCGCCGCGCGGGCGCCTGATCCCCGGTCCGCTCCCTGGCCCGATCGCGCCGCCCGGTCGAGCGCGCCTCCCCGTCGTCATCGTCGTCATCGTCGTCGTCATCGGCGGCGGCGAGGACGAGGGCTTGGGGCGGCGACGACGCCTGCGCGGGGAGGAGCATCGCCCCGCCGCCCAGGACGAACGCGAGCGCGGCCGCCAACGCGAGCCACCGTGGTCCGAGATCCATCTACGCCTCCTGTACGACGTCCCCGTCCCCTCAGGCTGCGCGGAGGCCGTTGGGTGGCCGTGAGCGGCCGATGAGAGTCCTCTCACGCCGGGCCGGGAGTCAAACGCGGACCGTCACAGATCGGCGGCCAGGACCATCGTCCCCGGCCCGCGCGCGGCTCCGGGGCCCGGCACCGGCAGCACGGTCTCGGCGGTGGCCTCCCCGCCGCAGTGAGGGCAGGTGACGACGGGCGTGAACTGCCGGCCGCAGGAGTGCACGAGCAGCGCGGGCGGTCCGCCGGGCGGCGTGGACCAGCGGTCGCCCCAGGCCATGAGGGTCATCAGCGCGGGCACGACGTCACGCCCCGCCTCGGTCAGCAGGTATTCGTGGCGCACCGGCCGTTCCTGGTAGGGCCGCTTCTCCACGACCCCCGTCGCGACGAGATGGTCGAGCCGGCGGGCCAGCAGGTTGCGCGAGATGCCCAGGTCCTCGGCGAGGTCGTCGAACCTGCGCAGGCCCAGGAACATGTCGCGCAGGATCAGCGGCGTCCAGGGCTCGCCGATGACGCCGACGGCCTGGGCGATGGAGCAGTGCATCTCACCGAACCTGTTCATGCACCCAGGATAGTCGGTTGATAAAGTGAACTCATGACAGTTCACATTCAGGACTCACCCGCCCGGGCGTACCGCGAGGCCGGCGAGGCGCATGACGTCCAGGCGATCAAGGCCACGTTCGCCGACGGGGTGGTGTTCCATTCGCCGCTGAGCTACAGAGCCCGCTTCGACGGCCGCAGACAGGTGGGCGAGCTGTTCGAGGCCGTCTTCGACGTACTGTCGGACCTGCGCTACCAGAGCGACATCGGGGACGGGAACGTCCGCATGCTCACGGCGACCGCCCGGGTGGGCCGCCAGGAGCTGAACGAGGTCGCCCAGCTCGTCCTGGACGACGACGGCCTGATCCGGGAGCTCACGATGTGGATCAGGCCGCTGCCGGCGCTGACCGCGCTGATGGCCGCGCTCGGCCCCCGGATCGCCAGAGGCAAGGGCACGCCGGGCCTTCCGCTGCTGGTCAGCGCGGCCTCCAAGCCACTGGCGGCGATGACGAACTTCGGCGACCGCACGCTGGTGCCGCTTCTGACGTGACCCCATGAAGTGACGACGCTCCGAGGCGATGCTCCAAAGAGAGAGCAGTGCTCTTGACATGGCGGGCCCATGACGAGAGCATTGCTCTCATAACGGAGCAACGCCCTCAGCAAGGAGCATCGAATGACCGCCCCCCGCCTCACCTCCGCCGCCTTCGCCCTCGGCGGCATCCTGTTGTTCGCCTATCCGGTGTTGCGCCCGTCCGGCGACGACGCCGTCGCGATGGCCTCGACCGGCTGGGTCACCGGCCACCTGGCCGCGATGCTCGGCTTCGTCCTGCTCGGCCTGGGCATGCTCGGGCTCCACCAGGTGCTCGGCAACCGCCTGTCGCTGCGGGCGGCCGCGGTCACCTGGGTGGGCGCCGGCCTCACCCTCCCCTACTACGGCGCCGAGGATTTCGGCCTGCACGTGATCGCCGCACGTTCCCTGGCGGACGGGAACCCCGCGCTGATGGAGCTGGCCACGCAGTTCCGCTACCACCCGGTCGCGATCACCATGTTCGCCTCCGGGCTCGCGCTGCTCGGCGTCGGCGCGGTGATGGCCGCGGTGGCCGTCTGGCGCACGGGGACGCTGCCCAGGCAGGCCGGAATCGTGCTCGGGCTGGGTTTCGCGCTGTTCATCCCGCAGTTCTTCAGCCCGTACCCGGTGCGGATCGCGCACGGGGCGCTCATCATGATCGGCGCGTTGTGGCTGGCATCGAGCCTGGTCAGGGCCCGTCGCACGGCGGTCGCGGCCTGAGGACGCGGAGCCGATCGGAGCGGGCTCGAATAACCGAGGCCCCAAGCGCGATTGGATCACCCCGCGGGTGGGAATCCCATCACGGTACCAAGCGTTAGACACCGTGGGAGACAGACCCCCCACGTATGGGGGCCCTGTAGGAGGCATTTAGACATGGGCGAGCGCGCGCTTCGTGGCACCCGGCTCGGGGCAACCAGCTACGAGAACGACCGTAACACGGATCTGGCCCCACGCCAGGAGGTGTCCTACACCTGTCCTAAGGGCCATCGCTTCGAGGTTCCGCTTGCCGCCGAGGCCGAGATCCCCGCGACCTGGGAGTGCCGCATGTGCGGCGTGACCGCGGTGCGGGTCGACGGTGAGCAGCCGGAGTCGAAGAAGACCAAGCCCCCGCGGACACACTGGGACATGCTCCTGGAGCGGCGGTCCATCGAGGACCTGGAAGAGGTGCTCAACGAGAGGCTCGCGGTGCTCCGCGCGCAGCGACGCAAGAGCGCCTGACGACCTCTCACGGTGAAAACCCCCGGGCGGCGCCCGGGGGTTTCGCTGTGTCCGGGGCGGCTACCAGCGGTTACGGGCCTCCTCGGCCCAGCCGGTCAGGCCGTCGAGGTCCACCCACGCGCCGTCGTCGTCCTGGATCCGGCCGGAGAAGTGGCCGAAGCACTGGTGGGTCTCGCTGGCCACGACGCCGAGCT
This sequence comes from Nonomuraea spiralis, assembly GCF_014648435.1. Classification (GTDB taxonomy): domain Bacteria; phylum Actinomycetota; class Actinomycetes; order Streptosporangiales; family Streptosporangiaceae; genus Nonomuraea; species Nonomuraea spiralis. Next base: position 480,341 of record NZ_BMRC01000001.1, on the reverse strand, counting down.
GGGTACGGGCGACCTTCTCGTGGAAGGGCCGGAACTCCACCTCGACCCGCGGGCCGGTGATGCGCCACGGGCGCAGCCAGTCGGCGCGGTCGTAGGACCACTCCAGCTCATCGCCGATCTTGTGCAGCCGGCCGCCGGTGAACAGGGCGTTCTCAGTGACGCCGGTGCCGTCGGTCCACTTGCCGCCGAGCTGGACGGCCCTGCCGGGCCCGCTGCCGGCCGCCCAGTTCCAGGTGACCGCGTACGGCCACTTCCCGCGGCCGTGGTCCAGCACCGCGAAGGAGTCGGTCTCCTCGATCGCGAACTCCGCCGTGCCCAGCCGCAGGCGTCCGCGGGCCGGGCGGCCGACGTCCTTGACCGTGTACTGGAACCGGTTCGGCCTCCAGGGCACCACGACACCGAGCGACTCGTGGCCCTCGGGCAGCGGCACCTCCAGCTCGATCGCCACGCCCGGGGCGGTGGCGTGGATGCGCGTGCCGCCGGGGTCCTGCCGGATCTCGATCGCCAGCCCGCCGCCGCGTACGGAGACCGTGCCCGCGCCGCTGCGGTCGGGGAGGACGGCGCCTCGGGCCAGCGGCACCACCACGTCCTTGGCGAACTCCTCGCCGGTGGCCCGGTCGAGCACGTAGATCCCGTGCACCCCGGCGTAGTCGAGGGAGGAGGCGACCAGGCCGATGATGTGGGAGGGGGTGACCACGCCCCAGTACTCCCAGCGCTTGCGCCGTCCCCATCCGCGCAGGCCGGCCCGGTGCAGCGGGGTGCGGGTCCAGCCGACCGCGGCGGGGTTCAGCCGCCCACCGGGCAGGCACAGGTCGGTGGGAGCGGTGATCTCCCGTTCATGGGTGGTCATGGAATGTGAGCCTTCTCGTGACGGAGCGGATGAGGTCGGCGGGCAGCTTGAGCTCGGCCCTGTCGTAGGTGAGCAGGCCGTTCAGCTCGTCCTCGACGTCGGAGAGCTGGGTGTAGACGCTGGCGCTCAGGCCCTTGCCGATGGCCGGGACGATCTGCTCCTCGTGCAGCCGGACGAACGCCTCGCCCAGCTCGGCCGCGGTGCGATAGCGCCGGTAGCCGAACTCCTTCTCGCCCCAGGTGTGGCCTTCGACGGGCAGGCTGTAGCCACCGTACTCCGACAGGACCAGGACGCGGCCGTCCGGGCGGGGCGGGCGGAATCGCCGGAAGTAGACGTGCAGGCTGAGCAGGTCGCCGGCGCCCTGGTCGTGCCAGCCGCTGGCGTGGTCGATCGTACGGGTGGGGTCGAGCCGGGCCAGCTCGCCGGCGACGCGCGCGGCGTCGAACTGGCCCCAGCCCTCGTTGAACGGCACCCACACCGCCAGGCCGACCACGTTGCGCAGGTGCTCGACGGTCTCGCGCAGCTCGGACTCGAACGCGGCGCGCCCGTCGGCGTCGGCCCGTCCGAAGCGGTGGTGGCGGCGGTCGTCCAGCCGCAGCGGCAGGATCGCCGGCGTGGTGATGACCAGCGGACGGTAGGTCTCGCCGCCGTTGACCAGGTCCTGCCAGACGAGCATGCCGAGCCGGTCGCAGTGGTGGTACCAGCGCAGCGGCTCGATCTTGATGTGCTTGCGCAGCATCGTGAAGCCGAGCTGCTTCATCATGACGATGTCGTCCACCATGGCCTCGTCGGAGGGCGGCGTGTACAGGCCGTCGGGCCAGTAGCCCTGGTCGAGGATCCCGGCGTGGAAGTACGGCCGGCCGTTGAGCAGCAGCCTGGGCACGCCGTCGCCGTCGGGGCCGACGGAGAAGGAGCGCATGCCGAAGTAGCCGCGGACATGGTCGGCGCCGAGCGTGACGGTGACGTCGTACAGGAAGGGGTCCTCCGGGCTCCACGGGCGGGCGCCGGGCAGCGGGACGCGCACCGGGCTCCCGGCGGGGGCCGTGGCGCGGGCCACCACCTCCCCGGCGGCGAGGATCTCGATGGCGGCCTCGCCGGCCGGGGCGTGCACGGTCACCTCCACGCACTCCTCGGCGAGCACGGGGGTCAGCGTGAGCCGTTCCACGTACGTCTCGGGCACACGTTCGGCCCAGACCGTCTGCCAGATGCCCGACTGGGCGGTGTACCAGATGCCGCCGCGTCGCAGCCGCTGCTTGCCGCGCGCGTGCCAGCCGGTGTCGCTGTCGTCCCGTACGGCCACGTCGAGGGTGTTGCCGCCCTCGCGCAGGGCGTCGGTGACGTCGAAGGAGAACGGCAGGTAGCCGCCGGTGTGGCCGCCCACCTCGACGTCGTTGACCCAGACCCGGCAGGTCTGGTCCACGGCGCCGAAGTGCAGGATCACCCGCCCGCCGGCGGGCCCGGCGGGCGGCTCGAACGAGCGCCGGTACCACAGGGTCTCCCCCGGCCGGAGCTGCCGCCCGACCCCGGACAGCGGCGCCTCCGGCGAGTACGGGACGACGATGTCGCCGTCGTAGGAGCCGGGCCGCGTCCCGTCGTTGACGGCGTACCGCCAGCGGCCGTTGAGGTTGAGGTAGCTGTCGCGGACGAGCTGGGGCCGGGGGTACTCCGGGAGCGGGGCCGGGTCGTGGGTCACGAGAGCCACACCGCCGTGTCGGCCGGCAGCGTGCCGCCGTCCAGGGGGCCGCTGGCCAGCAGGACGGCGGAGTGCGGGGGCAGCGGCACCGGGTCGGGGCCGAAGTTGACCATGAGGGTGAAGCCGGGCTCGCGGGTGAGGGCCAGCACGCCGGGCGGCGCGTCGAGCCAGGTCAGCTCGCCCTCGCCGAGCGCGGGGTGCTCGCGTCTGAGGGCGAGGGCGGCGCGGTAGAGGTTGAGCGTGGAGCCGGGGTCGTCCCGCTGGGCGGCGACGGTGAGGGCGGCCCAGTCCGTCGGCTGGGGCAGCCAGGTGCCGCCCGCGCCGAACCCGTACGGCGTGGAGGTGCCGGACCAGGGCAGCGGCACGCGGCAGCCGTCCCGGCCGATGAAGGCGCGGCCGGTGCGCTCGAACATGGGGTCCTGCCGTGCCTCGTCCGGCATCCGGAGGTGTTCGGGCAGGCCCAGCTCGTCGCCCTGGTAGATGTAGGCGCCGCCGGGCAGGGCGAGCAGCAGCAGCGCGGCCGCGCGGGCGCGTCTGGTGCCGAGCTCGGCGTCCACGGGGACCCGGCCGAGCAGTACGTCCGGGGTCGGGGCGCGGACCAGATCCTGGTCGATGCCGAACCTGGTGACCATGCGCGGCACGTCGTGGTTGCCCAGCACCCACGGGATCGAGCCGCCCGTCTCGCGGGCCAGCCGGTACGACTCCTCCACCACGCCGCGGAACTCCCCGGCCGACCAGGGCAGGGGCATGAGACGGAAGTTGAACAGCTGGGCCAGGCCGTCGCCGGTCAGGTAGGGCCGGGCCTGGGCGGCGTCGGCGAACCAGATCTCGGCCACGGTGCCGCGCGGCCCCGGGTAGGCGGCCAGGATCTTGCGCCAGGACCGGTACAGCTCCAGCAGCTCGGGCTGGTGCTCGTACGGCACCGCCGAGCGGCCGGGGGCCAGCGGGGCGCCCTGGCTGCCGGGGACGACGTCCGGCAGGCCGTCCTCCTTGAACAGCATGGCGGCCACGTCGATGCGGAACCCGGCCACGCCGCGCTCCAGCCAGAACCGCAGCACGTCCTCGAACATGGCGGTCACGCCGGGGTGCCGCCAGTTCCAGTCGGGCTGGGCGGCGTCGAACAGGTGCAGGTACCACTGGCCGTCGGGCGTGCGGGTCCAGGCCGGGCCGCCGAACATGGACTGCCAGTTGTTGGGCTCGTCGCGGAAGACGAACCAGTCGCGTTCGGGGCTGCCGGGGCCGGCGGCCAGCGCCTTCCGGAAGCGCGGGTGGGCCGAGGAGCAGTGGTTGGGCACGATGTCGACGACGACCTTGATGTCCCTGGCCGTGGCCGCCGCGACGAAGGCGTCGAAGTCGGCCAGGGTGCCGTAGCGGGGGTCGACGCCGGTGTAGTCGGCGACGTCGTAGCCGCCGTCGGCCAGCGGCGAGGGGTAGAACGGGCTCAGCCAGACGGCGTCCACGCCCAGGTCGGCCAGGTGGTCCAGGCGGGCCAGCGCGCCCGGCAGGTCACCCTGGCCGTCGCCGTCGCCGTCGGCGAAGCTGCGCGGGTAGATCTGGTACACGACGGCGTCGCGCCACCAGGCGTCGTTATCGAACACTGCGGATCCTCCAGATGAGGCAGGCGCCGAGGGCGGCGAAGCCCGCCGCGACGGCGTACATGAGCGGGTAGCCGCCCGCCGAGGTGACCAGGGGCGCGGCGATCACCGGCCCGAGCGTGTTGGAGGCGGAGTTGGCCAGGCTCACGATGCCCAGGTCCTTGCCGCGGTCGGCGTCGGCGGGCAGGAGCTGGGTGACCATGGCCTGGTCCACGGCGGCGAACATGCCGTAGCCCGCGCCCAGCAGCACGCTGGCGGCCAGCGCGGCGGGCCAGCTCGTCAGGAACGTCAGCACGAGCCCGGAGGCGGCCATCGTGAGGCCGCCGGTGAAGACGGCGGCCCGGCGGTTGCCGGAGCGGTCCGACAGCCAGCCCGCCAGCAGCGTGGGCACGACGCTGCTCAGCGTGAAGACCGCGACCAGGACGACGACGCCCTCCTCGACGGTGGAGCCGGGGAACAGGGCCTCGTAGCCGACGCCGTCGCGCAGGTAGTACTGCAGGTAGCCGATGGCCATGGCGAGCGTGAGGGTGATCAGGAAGCGGCTCACCCAGGCCCAGGCGAAGTCGGGGTGCTTGCGCGGGCTCACGCGGAAGCTGCGCAGCAGCGAACGCGCGTCGAACGGCGGCAGGTCGGCCGGCCCGGTGGCGGGCTCCCGGGTGAACAGGCTGAACGGCAGCACGAGAAGCAGCACCAGGACCGCCATCGCCAGGAACCCGGCCTGCGACCCGGTCGCCACGACGGTGACCGCGACGCCGCCCAGCAGCGGCCCGGCGAGCTGGCCCACGCCCGCCAGCGCCGACACCTTGCCGCGCTGGCTGATCGGCACCTGGTCGGGCACGGTGGCGATGGCGGTGGCCAGGGCGGCGGTGAAGGCGAGCTGGGCGACCGCCCATCCGATGATCAGCCCGGCCAGGGAGTCCTGGCGGGACAGGAAGACCAGGGACGCGGCGCAGACCAGCGCGCCGCCCGCGATCCAGGGGCGACGCCGGCCCATCCGGGCGCGGGTCCGGTCGGACAGGGCGCCGAACAGCGGGTTGGCCACGATCGTGCAGACGGCGGCGACGGCGAACACGGCCGCCAGCGACGCCTCCTTGTGCTGGGGATCGATGCGGGCCACGTGGGAGGGGAGCAGGATCTGGTTGCCGACGGTCATCGCCATGATGACCCCCATCTGGGCCAGCGCCAGCAGGGACATCCAGCCCGCGGATACCCGTCTGTCAGGCGCGAGGCGCGTTTCGGCCATGCATGTCCTCCGTTGGGGGGAACGTGAGAGGATGTCACGTTAGAACATGACGGGTCGTTATGTTAAGACTTGTCCGTGGAGAACCCGGGCCTCCGGCGGCGGCCGGTCCAGCGGCGCAGCATCGACAGGGTCGAGCGCATCCTCGACGCCTGCGCGCGCCTGCTGGACGAGGTGGGCCTGGACGCCCTCACCATCTCCGACGTGGCCAGGAGCGCCGGCGTGCCCGCCGGCACCATCTACCAGTTCTTCGACGGCAGACCCGGGATGCTGCGCGAGCTGGCCCTGCGAAACCTGGAGCTCCTGCTGGCCCGGCTGCGGGTCAGGATCGCCGCGGAGCCGGCGCTGACCTGGCCGCGGGCGGCGGAGGTGGTCCTGGCCGAGACGGTCGCGATGCGCAGGAGCGTGCCGGGCTTCACCGTGGTCGACTTCGCCGACACCCGGCCGGGTGGCGCCTCGTTCCTGCCCGTGGGGAGCGTGCAGGAGAGCGGGGACGTGCTGGCCGAGCGGCTCTACCACTTCGCGCTGGAGGAGGCGGGGCTGCCGGCGTTGCCCGATCCGTACCGGGTGATGCGGCTGGCCATCCAGGCCACGGCGGCCGTGCTGCACCTGTCGTTCTCCTCGACGCCACAGGGCGATCGGGCCATGGTCGAGCAGGGACGCAGGCTGCTGCGGGCCTACTTCGTGGACGTGTCCTCAGAAACATTCCGGTAACAAGGATTGACCGTTCAAAACCGGACGAACTACCGTCTTCCACATTCTATAGAAAGCAGAATGCAGGAGGCGGTGCATGGACCCGACGGCACGCGCGGCGATCGTCACCGGCGTCGCGGGCGCGGTGGAGGTGCGCGAGTACGACCTGCCGCGGCCCGGCCCGGGACAGTTCGTCCTGGAGGTCGAGCTGTGCGGCATGTGCGGCACGGACGCGCACATCTACCGGGGCCGCCTGGCCAGCGTGCGCTTCCCCGCGCTGCTCGGGCACGAGATCGTCGGCCGCCTGGCGGCGCTCGGCGAGGGCGTGGCCACCGACCACGCCGGCCGGCCGGTGGCCGTCGGCGACCGGGTCGGCGTCTTCCCGTCGCTGAGCTGCGGCCGGTGCTTCGAGTGCCAGGTACGCCGCAGGCCGGGAAACTGCCCGGACCGGCGGCCGTCCTACGGGTTCGCCTCCCCCGCCGACCGGCCGCCGTACCTGACCGGCGGCTTCGCCACCCACCTGTACGCCTCGAACGCGGGAACGGTGTTCTACCGGACCGATCTGCCCGCCGAGGTCGCCGTGCTGCAGGAGCCGCTGTCGGTGGCCCTGCACGGTGTGGAACGTTCCGCGATCCGGATCGGCTCCACCGTCGTGGTCCAGGGCGTCGGCGCGATCGGCCTGATGGCCGTGGCCGCCGCCCGTGCCGCCGGGGCGGCCAGGGTGGTCGCCGTCGGCGCGCCCGGCGCCCGCCTGGAGCTGGCCGCGCGGCTCGGCGCGGACGCCGTCGTCGATCTCGGCCAGGGAACCTCCGGGCGCCGCCGGGCGGTCTTCGACGCCCTCGGCCGCGAGGGCGCCGACGCCGTCATCGGCACCGCGGGCTCGCCCGAGTCGTTCACCGAGGCTCTCGGCCTGGTCGCCGACGGCGGCGTACTGGCCGAGCTGGGCAACTTCACCGACCGCGGCACCGTTCCCTTCAACCCCTTCAGCGACCTGCTGAAGCGGGACATCACCATCGCCGGGGTCTACGGCGCCGGTCCCGACATGCAGCGCCGCTACCACGAGGCGCTGACGATCCTGGAGCGCGGCGGCAGCCCGTTCGAGCAGGTGGTCAGCCACCGCGTGCCGCTCGGCCGGGTCCGCGAGGCGCTCGAGGCCCTGGGCTCCGGCTACGCGCTGGACGGCCGGGACGTCGTCAAGCTCGCCATCGACCCCTCCGCCTGAAATCCCCCATTCCCCTCCGGGAGGACACAAGTGTTGAACAGCACCCGGCTCGTCACGGTCGCGGCCGTGCTCGCGCTCAGCGTCGCCGCCTGCGGCTCGCCGTCGGAGGAGGTCGCGGCCGACGGCGGCGGCCTCGGCACGGCGCAGGCCCCGGTGTCGATCCGCGTGATCGCCAACGACGCGTTCGCCAAGCAGTGGCAGGACAAGCTCGTGCCGGAGTTCACCAAGAAGTACCCCAACATCAAGGTCACCGTCGACGGCGTCCCCTACAACGACCAGCTCGCCAAGACGATGCTGGAGCTGACCGGCACCACCGCCACCTACGACGTGGTCCTGGCCGACGACCCCTGGCTCCCGCAGCTCGCCAAGACCGGCGCCCTGTACGACCTCAAGGGCCCGGAGCTGGCCAAGTGGAACGATCCCGGCTACGACTGGGCCGACTTCAACGCCTCGCCGCTGGCCGCCGGCGAATGGGAGGGCAAGCAGTACGCGGTGCCCGTCCGCTCGAACCTGCTGCTGATGTTCTACAACAAGTCGCTGTACAAGAAGGCCGGGGTGACCGAGCCGACCGCGCAGACGACCTGGGAGCAGTACTTCAAGGACGCCCCCAAGCTCGTCCAGGACACCGACGGCGACGGCAAGACCGACTCCTGGGCCGTGGGCACGTACTTCACCAAGGACCCGCTGACGCCCACGGTGTGGCAGACCGTGCTCAACTCCGACGGCGGCAAGATCCTGGACGGCACGAAGGTCGCCTTCGGCACCCCCGCCGGCGTCAAGGCCCTGCAGACGCAGGTGGACCTGCTCAAGTACGCGCCGCCCGGGGCGAGCACGTACCAGTTCAACGAGCCGCTGGAGGCCTTCCGGCAGGGCAAGACGGCCACCATGTTCATGTGGGGCAGCGTCTTCAAGGGCACCGCCGTGGACAAGGAGACCACCACCCTCACCCCCGAGGAGGTGGGCATCACCACCCTGCCCGCCGGGACGACCGCGCCGGGCGCCCACCGCGGGATCTGGACGGCGGGCGTCTCCAAGAAGTCCACCCACCCGGCCGCCGCGTGGACCTGGCTGCAGTGGGTGACCTCCAAGCAGGGCGAGCAGTTCACCGCCCAGGCGTTCGGCACCTTCCCCGCCCGCAACTCCACCCTCGACGGCACCCCGCCCGCCGAGTGGGCCGAGCCGGTCTACAAGGCGCTCAAGGAGGGCTACGACGTCGTCTCCAAGGGTGAGATGTGGCGGCCGAGGCTGCCCGAGTCCGACGCCGTGCAGCAGATCCTGGCGCTGCAGACCAGCCGGGCCATGTCCGGGCAGGCGACCGCGCAGCAGGCGATCGACCAGGCCGCCAAGGAGATCACCGACCTGCTGAAGTCCAAGGGCTACAACCAGTGAGGCGTGCTCGACTGGGAGAGCCGGGCACGGCCTGGCTCTTCCTCGCCCCCGCCCTGCTCCTGCTGGCAGGCATGCTGCTCTACCCGATCCTCTACACGGCCTGGGTGAGCGTCTCCGACTTCGACCTGGCCTCCTTCCAGCCGTCCGGATGGGTCGGCTGGCGCAACTACGAGGCCGTGCTGCACGATCCGGGTTTCCTGGACTCGCTCAAGGTCACCGGCGTCTACCTGGTGATCGCGCTGCCGCTGCAGATGGTGCTCGGGTTCGCCATCGCGTTCCTGCTCAACGTCGCCTGGCGGGGGCGGGGCGTGCTGCGGGCCCTGTTCCTCATCCCGATGGTGGTGGCCCCCGTGGTCGCCGGCGGCGTGTGGCGGATGTTGCTCGACCCGCTGTGGGGCGTGGTCAACTACGCCCTCGGCCTGGTCGGCGTCGGGCCGATCGAGTGGATCGGCGACCCGACGCTGGCCATGGCCAGCCTGATCGTCATCGACACCTGGCGCTGGACGCCGTTCGTGGTGCTCATCGCCTCGGCCGGGATCATGGCGCTGCCCGGCGACGTGTACGAGGCCGCCAGGTCCGACGGCGCCGGCCGCTGGGCCATCATGCGGCGCATCACGCTGCCGCTGCTGGTGCCGGTGATGGCCGCCGCGTTCGTGGTGCGCTGGCTGGGCGCGGTCAAGATGTTCGACATCGCGCTGGCGGCCACCAGGGGCGGTCCCGGCAACTCGACCAACGTCATCAACCTCTACATCTACGAGAAGGGGTTCAGGAGCCTGGAGTTCGGCTCGGCCTCCTCGATGGCCACGATCGTGCTGCTCCTGACGATGTTGATCACCTTTGTCCTGTTCCGCGTGACCCGGCGTCTGGAGAACCGATGGTGAGACGGTACGCGGCCGTCACCGGGGCCGTCCTGGTGACGCTGGCCTTCCTGTTCCCCGTGCTCTACATGGTCTCGATCTCGTTCAAGCTGCCCAGGGACATCTTCACGGTGCCGCCGCGGTGGCTGAGCGAGTTCACCCTCGACAACTACGTCAGCTACTTCCAGCAGGCGCGCATCCTGCCCCGCATCATCAACACGGTCATCGTGGCGGCGGGCGCCTCGGCCATCTCCATGGTCGCCGGCTCCATGGCCGGGTACGCGCTGTCGCGGCTGCGGATGCGCGGCGCGGGCGTCGTGGGCGGGCTCATCCTGGCCTCGCGCGCGGTGCCGCCGATCGCCCTGGTGGTGCCGCTGTTCCTGGTGGCCAGGAAGCTCGGGCTGACCGACCAGTACATCACCGTGATCCTGGCGTACGTGACCTTCCTGGTGCCGTACGTGGTGTGGCTGATGCGGGCCTTCTTCCGCGGGCTGCCCAAGGAGCTGGAGGAGGCGGCGATGATCGACGGCTGCTCGCGGTTCGGGGCGTTCTTCCGCATCATCGTGCCGACGAGCCTGACCGGGCTGGTCTCGACGTTGATCTTCTGCATCATCCTGGCCTGGGAGGAGCTGCTGTTCGCGCTGATCCTCACCAACGACCGGGCGGTCACGATCCCCGTCGCCATCGCCGGGATCGCGGCCGACACCGAGAAGGGCGGGATGTGGGGGCCGCTGGCCGCGGTCGGCGTGCTGACCGTGCTGCCCGTGGTGGTCTTCGCGCTGCTGGTGCAGAAGTACCTGATCAAGGGTCTCGCGGACGGCGCGACCAAGGGGTGAGGAGCCGATGAGGATCACAGATGTCCGCGCGCGGGTCATCGAACTGCCCTATCCCCGGCCGTTCGTGCCGTCGTGGGCCCCGGAGGGCGCGCACCGGGCGATGTCGGCGGTCATCGTCGAGGTCGAGACCGACGAGGGCATCGTCGGCGTGTCCGGTGGCGACATGGGGCACGGCACCGGGCCGATGTTGCTGGAGGCGATCCGCGGCTGGATCCGCCCGCAGCTCGTCGGCCTGGACGCCTTCGACACCACGCACGTCGCCAACCGGCTGCGCTACGTGGCCGAGTACGTCTTCCCGCGGCCCTGGGTCGTCGGCGTCGCCGTGTGGGACGCCGTCGGCAAGGCCTGCGGGCAGCCGCTGTACAAGCTGTGGGGCGGGCACTCGGGAGCTGTCCGCGCCTACGCCAGCTTCGGCGAGCTGCGCAGCCCCGAGCAGCGGGCCGAGGACGCCCTCGCCGCCGTCGAACGCGGTTTCCAGGGCGTCAAGCTGCGCGTGCACGCGGCCACCGTCGCCGAGGACGTACGCCAGGTCGCCGCCGTGCGCGAGACCGTCGGGCCCGACGTGGCGATCATGGTGGACGCCAACCAGGCGGCCGCCCGGTGGCGCTACTCCCCCGACGGCACCCGCCTGATCTGGGACTTCGAACGCGCCCTCACCACGGCCAGGGAGCTGGCCGACCTGGGCGTGGCGTGGCTGGAGGAACCGCTGCCCCGGCACGACTACCGCGCGCTGTGCGAGCTGACCGCGGCCTCGCCGATCCCGATCGCGGGCTGTGAGCACAACCGCGGCATCGGCCAGCTCGTCCGGATGCTGGAGGATGGTTGCTTCGACATCTTTCAGCCCGACGCGAACGAGAGCGAGGAGATCGGCGCGCTGCGCGACTTCGGCGCCATGGCCGCCGCCCGGCAGCGCAGGGTCATCCCGCACGCCTGGGCCACCGGGCTCGGCGTGGCGGGCAACCTGCAACTTTGCGCCTCGCTGCCGAACTGCGACTGGCTGGAGTACCCCTACGATCCGCCGGTGATCGTCCCGGAGGTGTTCCACGCCATGCTGACCGAACCGCTGCTGCCCGACTCCCGCGGTCTCGTCGCCGTTCCGGCGAGCCCTGGAATCGGTGTAGAGCTGGACCACGCGGCGATCGAGCCGCTCACCGTCCAGCGGGTCTGAAGGGCTCCTCAACCATGGCCGAATCGCGTTCCCCCTTCCGCACCAAGGCGGATCTGGCGGCGGAGCACATCAAACATCTGATCATGAGCGGCGAGGCGCCTCCGGGCACCAAGATCACCACCAGGGTCGTGGCCGAGGCCGTGGGCATCAGCGAGACGCCCGTGCGCGAGGCCATCAAGCAGCTGTGCTCGGAGGACTGGCTGGTCGAGCGCCCGCACGTGGGCGCCGTGGTCGCCGAGCTCACGGTGGCCAACGTGCGCGAGCTCTACAGCGTCCGGGCCGCGCTCACCGCGCTGGCGCTGGAGCTGGGCGGCGTACCCCTGGAGGGCGCGCGGCTGGCCGAGGTCGACGCCGTGCTCGCCGAGTGCGAGACCGCCGTCGCCCGCGAGGACGTGGCCGCCTTCGCCCGCCTCAACCGGCGTTTCCACTCCCTGCTGTGCGACACCGAGCACAGCAAGCTCACCCACCGCATGCTGCAGAGCCTGTGGTCCCGTACGGAGACCGCCCAGCGCGGCTTCCGCCTGGTGCCCTGGCGGCTGCCCAAGTCGCACGCCGAGCACATCGCCATCAGGAACGCCCTGGTCGCGGGCGACATCCCGCTGGCCGGCAAGCTGCAGCACGCCCACGAGATGGCCGCCATGAAGGCCCTCATCGAAGGAATCCAGGAGACACATGGCTGACACCCGCAGGGCTCTCATCGGCGCCGCCTGGCTGGAGGCCGGCGAGACGTTCACCGTGCATGCCCCCGCCACCGGCGAGCCGCTGGCGCGGGTCGCCGACTGCGGCCCCGAGCTGGCCACGCAGGCGGTCGACGCCGCCGCGGCCGCGCTGCCCGGCTGGCGGGCCATGGCCGCGCACGAACGCGCCGACCTCATGCGGGCCGCCGCCCGCGAGCTGACGGCGCGGGCCGACACGATCGCCGCGACCATGACGGCCGAGCAGGGCAAACCGCTCGCCGAGGCCAGGGGCGAGGTGTTGTCGGGCGCCGACCATCTGCTGTGGGCCGCCGAGGAGACCCGCCGCCTCTACGGCGAGACCGTGCCGGGCGCCCACGCCGACAACCGGATCTGGCTGCTGCCCGAGCCCGTCGGCGTGGTGGCGGGCATCACCCCGTGGAACTTCCCGGTCTCGATGATCACCCGCAAGCTCGGCCCGGCGCTGGCCGCCGGCTGCACGGTCGTGCTCAAGCCCGCCGAGCAGACCCCGCTGTCGGCGATCGAGGTCGCCGAGGCGTTCGTCGCGGCCGGGCTGCCGCCGGGCGTGTTCAACCTGGTCACCACGTCCCGGCCGGCCGGGTTCGGCCAGGCGGTCATGACCGACCCGCGGGTGCGCAAGGTCTCCTTCACCGGCTCCACCGAGGTGGGCAGGGAGCTGATCAGGCAGAGCGCCCACGACGTCAAGCGGCTCAGCGTCGAGCTGGGCGGGCACGCGCCCGTCCTGGTCTTCCCCGACGCCGACCCGGTCGCCGCCGCCCGCGCGGTCGCCCGGAGCAAGTTCCTCAACGCCGGGCAGGCCTGCACCTCGCCCAACCGGATCTTCGTCCACTCCTCGCTCGCCGCCGCCTTCACCGCCGAGCTGGTACGCCAGGCCGAGGCGGCCGAGCTGGGCCCGCTCATCGACGAGCCCGCCGTGGCCAAGGTGAGCCGGCACGTCGAGGACGCCGTGGCGCGCGGCGCGACCGTGCTGACCGGCGGGCGCCGTCCCGAGGGCGCCGGGACGTTCTACCCGGCGACCGTGCTGGGCGGGGTGAGCGAGGACATGCTGGTCTGCCGCGAGGAGACGTTCGGGCCGGTCGCGCCGGTGCTGGAGTTCGACGACTGCGACCAGGTCGTCGAACGCGCGAACGCGACCCCGTACGGGCTGACCGCGTACGTGTGGACCAACGACCTGAGCAGGACCGTACGGGTGGCCGAGGAGCTGCAGTTCGGCATGGTCACCGTGAACGGGGGCCCGCTGGCGCCGCCGCAGGCGCCGTTCGGCGGCATCAAGAGCAGCGGCTACGGACGCGAGGGCGGCCACCACGGGGTGGCCGACTACCTGGAGTACAAATACCTCAGCGTGGGGCTGGGACGATGACGGAGAGCACGATGAAGACGAGCCCGCGCGCGGTCGCCGAGCGCGAGATCACCCGCCGGGTCGACCTGTGCCTGCCCGACGGGCGGCTCAACCCGGCGGCGGTCGGCTGGAGCCGCACCCCGCTCCACCGCGCCAACATCCGCGGCTGGGGCCGCACGATGCGCTGGGACTACTGGTGCGTCACCAGCCCCGGGCACGTGTTCGCCTTCAGCGCCAGCAGCCTCGACTACCTGGCCGGTGAGTCGGCGTTCTTCCTCGACCGCCGCACCGGCGAGCAGGTCTCCAGCCGGGGCCTGCTCGTCCCGGCCAGGGGCGTGTCCTTCTCCGAGCGCGGCGGCGAGGGCAGCGTGCGCATCGGCGCCGGTCCGGTGCGCATCAGCGTGGACGAGACCGCCGAAGGCACCCGGCTGCGGCTGAAGTCCGCCGAGATCGCGGCCGACGTGCTGGTACGCCGGGTGCCGGACCGCGAGAGCCTGTCGGTCGTGGTGCCGTGGAGCCCCCGCCGCTTCCAGTACACCGTCAAGGACGTCGGCCGGCCCGCCGAGGGCACCGTGCGCGTGAACGGGCTGACCTACGAGTTCGACCCCGCCGACGCCCTCGCCACGCTCGACCTCGGGCGCGGGCGCTGGCCCGGCGACATCCGCTGGAACTGGGGCGCCGCCGCCGGACGGCCCGGCGGCCGGGACGTCGCCCTGCAGATCGGCGGCAAATGGACCGACGGCACCGGCAGCGTGGAGAACGCCCTCATCCTCGACGGCCGCCTGCACAAGATCAGCGAGGAGCTGGTCTGGCGCTACGACACCTCCGACTGGCGCGCGCCCTGGCACATCACCGGCGACCGGGTCGACCTGGAGTTCGTGCCCGAGCACGTACGCGAGGCCGACGTACGGCGGGCCTTGTACATGCGCAGCCAGGAGGCCCAGGCGTTCGGCCACTACCGGGGCACGGTCGTCGCCGACGACGGCGAGAGCGTGACGGTCGACGGCCTGTACGGCTGGGCCGAGGAGGTCTACCGGCGCTGGTAGGCGCGGCCTGCGTGAATCACGGCGGGGTCAGTCGTCGCGTTCGTCGCGGATGACCTCGCCGTGCACGACCTTCCCCTGCACGACCTTGCCGCCGTGCACACCCCTGTCGTCGTACGCGGCCTGGCCGCCGCCGGGCGTGGGCGGGAACACGTCCGCGTACGGGGAGGCCGCCGCCATCCGCCTGACCCGCCGGTCGAAGAAGCCCGACGCCAGCCGCCGCATCAGCGGCCGGGTGAACGGCAACACGAAGAAGAGACCGACGACGTCGGTGAAGAAGCCCGGGACCATCAGCAGCACGCCGCCCGCCATCGCCAGGCCGCCATCGGCCAGCGCGCGGTCGGGCACGCGGCCCTCCGACAACGCCGCCTGGAGGCTGCGCCAGACCCGGCGGCCCTCGCGGCGCACCAGCCAGGCGCCCAGCAGGCTGCCCGCGACGAGCAGCCCGGCGGTCGGCCATCCGCCGATCAGCGATCCGACCTGGATCATCAGCCAGACCTCCAGCACCGGGACGGCCAGGAAGGCCAGCAACAGCAGCAGCCGCATCGTTTCCTCGATTCCGCGCACACCTACGTCAATGACAACGTCCGGCGGGCCGCTGACGTTCCTGAAGGCCGGTGTCCCTGGAGGCGGGCGGGTCCTAGAGGGTCCTAGAGGCGGACGGTCCCGGGGGCGGGCGTTCTCATCCGCGTCTCATCCGCGTCTCATCCGCGGGAGCGGCGCAGCCGTCCGGGCAGGCCGGTGACGCCCCACAGGCCGATGCGCCACAACGCCTCGGACATGACCTTGCCGTTCATCTTGCTCTTGCCGACCGTACGCTCGACGAACGTGATCGGCACCTCCACGACCCGCAGCCCGTGCCTGGCCGTGCGCAGCGTGAGGTCGACCTGGAAGCAGTAGCCCTGCGACTCGACCCCGGACAGGCCCACCTTCTCCAGCGTGGCCGCCCGGTAGGCGCGAAAGCCGGCCGTGGCGTCGCGTACGGGCAGGCCGAGCATCACCCGGGTGTAGATGTTGGCGCCCTTGGACAGCAGCTCGCGCCGGTGGGGCCAGTTGACCACCTTGCCGCCGGGCACGTAGCGGGAGCCGATCGCCAGGTCGGCGCCGTCGCCCAGCGCCTGGAGCAGCTTGGGCAGCTCCTCGGGCTGGTGGGAGCCGTCGGCGTCCATCTCCACCAGCACGTCGTAGCCCTCGCCCAGCCCCCACCTGAACCCGGCGATGTAGGCCGCGCCGAGCCCCTGCTTGCCCGGCCGGTGGAGGACGTGGACGTGCTCGTCGCCGGCGGCCAGCCCGTCGGCCACCTCGCCGGTGCCGTCGGGGCTGTTGTCGTCGGCCACCAGCACGTGGGCGTCCGGCAGCGCGGCACGCACGCGCTCGACGATCGCGGGCAGGTTGTCGCGCTCGTTGTAGGTCGGGACGACGACGAGCACCCGGCCGAGAGTCTCCATCATGAGTCGTTCCCCATTCGGTCGCCTCGCCGCCTGCCGCGCCGTACGGCGACTCCGACAGCCGCCGCTCCCATCACCATCAATGCCCATTCGGGAAGCTCGCCCACCTTCGTGGCGATCGTTTCCTGAGTGCGTACGGGCACCGTGACCACGTTCATGTCGGGGACAAGTTCACGGGTCTGCCAGGAGACTTTACCGTCAGGCGTGACAAATGCGGAGATCCCGGTCGTGGCGGCCGTCACGACGGCCCTGTTGTGCTCGACGGCGCGCAGCTTGGACATCGCGAGCTGCTGCGGCGGCAGGTTGGACAGCGCGTAGCTGGCGTTGTTGGTCTGCACCACCAGCGGGGTGCCACCGGCGCGTACGGTGCCGCGCACGGTGTCGTCGTAGGCCACTTCGTAGCAGTTGACCGCGCCGATCGTCACCGGGCCGAGCTTCAGGTCGCCCGGCTTGGTGCCGGGGACCGACTGCCGGCCGACCAGGTTGGCCCGCTCCCACAGCGCCAGCACGATCTCCTTGAACGGCGTGTACTCCCCGAACGGCACCAGGTGCTGCTTGTCGTAGTAGGCGCCCGGACCGGTCGCCGGGTCCCACACCAGGCTGCGCGTGGCCCGCTGCTCCTCGCCGATGGCGACGACGGCGCCGACCAGCGTGGGGACGCCGACGTACTTGACCGACTCGTCGATGACGCCGCGGGCGAAGGCGCTGGTGTAGGGGTCGATGTCGGTGGAGTTCTCGGGCAGGACGACGAGGTCGGGCTTGGGCAGCCGCCCGGCGCGTACGGCGTCGGCCAGGCGCTTGGTCTCCTCGGCGTGGTTGCGCAGGACGACGGCCGGCTCGTCGCCGAGGGGGTTCATGCCGCGGCCTGGCACGTTGCCCTGCACGATGCCCACGTTGACCGAGCGGCCCTCGTCGCCCGGCCTCGGCAGCGCCAGGGTGAGCACCGGCACGGCCAGCGCCAGCGCCGCGGGGACCGCCCTGCGCAGGGCCGTGGAGGGGCGTACCAGGACGGCGTGGGCCAGCAGGGCGCCGGACAGGGTGACGGCGAAGGAGACCAGCGGCGCGCCGCCCAGGGCCGCGTAGGGGGTGAACAGGGACTCGCCCTGGCTGAAGGCCACCCGCGCCCACGGGAAACCGCCGATCGGGACCAGGCTGCGGGCCCACTCCATCGCCACCCACAACGTCCCGAACCACAGCGGCCACAGGCGCAACCGGAACACCAGGGCGGCCAGGGCCGCCATGACGGCGTAGAACACGCTCTCGGTGGCCACCAGCATGAGCCAGACGTCGTCGCCGATCGTACGGACCCAGGCCAGGGTGGGGAACAGGAACACGGCGGCGGCCAGATAGCCGAGCCAGGCGGCCCGCCGGGGGCGGGCGCGGTAGAGGGAGCCGATGATCAGCCCGATGCCGAGGGGCGCGCACAACCACCAGTCGAGAGGCGGGAAGGCGGTGTAGAGCAGGGCGCCGCCCGCGATCGCGGCGACGAGCCGCGCGGCGAGCACCCAGCGCCCCTCGCCCTTGCCGGGGACTCCGCCCCCCTTCGGGGAGGTCTCGTCCACGGCCTCGGGCTCAGGAGCGGCGTCGGAGGCGTCCTCGGCCGGAGCGGCGGGGTCGGCGGGCCGGGAGGGCTCCGCGCCGGAAGCCGTGCCAGAAGCCGTGCCGGAAGCCGCATCGGGAGCCGCATCGCGCCCGGGGACGGGCGGAAGGCTCGTCTTGTCCTGAACCACGCCGGGTCTCCTCGCAAAATCGCACGCCTGCTGGCGAAAACGCTACCGCCCCGGGGCCGCGCTCAAGCCAGCGGCGCACACGTAGATCGAAAACAGCCCTTCCCGAGAAGCCCCGGAGGGGATGGGCGGGCGGCGAAGGCGAGGGCGGGCCGGCTGGGTGATCCCGTTCGGGACGGGATCACCCGGCGCGATCCGCGATCCAGCGCACGAGAGCGGGAAGAGGGCCCGGAAACCCTTCGGACCGGACCCGTCTCGTCGGCGGCGAGCGCGGAATTCCGTTGTCTACTGGGCTCCCGGACCCGTCCCGGGTCCAACCCCCCAACCGGTTGGGGTGCCCCGACTCGACGGACCGACGGCCCTGCACCTGGCTGTGTGGACGAAGTCACGCTCCGTCACGGACGCAGGATCCGACGATGTCAGAGACGGCCAACCGGCCAAGTCCCGTGCTGGACTGCGCAGCAAACTACCGACTCCACCTCAGATGTCAACCGTGTCCCGATCAGCAGAAACACCAAGTTTCCGCAGGTGGGGCATGTTCGGCCTGCCATCTTAAAGCGGGTCAAAGCCCATTTGCCGACGTCGGCGACCTGCCCGGCAGGCCCGACAGAGCCTGCGACAACGGCTTTTCATGGACGATCCCGAGCCGTTGCGTGGCACGCGTGAGAGCGACGTACAGGTCGCTCAGCCCGCGCGGCGACTGGGCGGCGATGAGGTCCGGTTCGGCCACGATCACCGAGTCGAACTCCAGCCCCTTGGCGTCGGCCACGCCCATCACGGCCAGGGGCGCGTCCAGGGCGGCCGCCCCCTTGGCCCGTCCGGCGCCGGGCGTGACCACCACGGCGCCCTCCACGGCCGACACCACCTGGGCGCCGAGCGTGTCGAGCAGCGCGTCGGGCACGACCACCGCGACCTTGCCCCCGTCGCCGCCCTCGCCCACCTCGGCCACGGCCAGCTCGGGCAGGGCCGACAGCGGCGCCGCCCACGGCCGCGCGCCGAGCTCGCGTACGGACGCCGGCGCCTCCAGGGCGGGGTCGATGGTGGCCAGCACGCGTGCGGCCACCTCCATGAGCTCCACCGGCGTACGATAGTTGACGGTCAGCCGCTCCTGGCGCCACCGTCCGGCCACGTACGGGTCCAGCACCTGCGACCACGACCGCGCCCCGGCGGCCGACCCGGTCTGGGCGATGTCGCCGACGATCGTCATCGAGCGCGTCGGGCAGCGCCGCATGACCGCCCGCCAGGCCATCGGCGACAACTCCTGCGCCTCGTCCACGATCACGTGGCCGTAGGCCCAGGTGCGGTCGGCGGCGGCACGTTCGGCGGTGGTCAGGTACGGACCGTCGCCGCGCTGCCGCTCGGCCAGACGCTCGGCCTCCATGACGTCGGACAGGCCGGTCAGCTCCAGCACCTCGCGCGCGTAGGCCAGCTCGGCCTCGCGCTGGTGCTCCTCGGCCTGGCGGGCGGCGGCCAGCTCCTCCTCGGCCTGCATCGCCGAGGCGCGCAGCACCTGCTCGTCGATGTCGCCGAGCAGGTCGGCGGCCTCGTCCAGCAGCGGCACGTCGGCGTCGGTCCACTCGGCCGAGTCGCGGCGCAGCAACGCCCGCTCCCGCGGGGTCAGCGCGGCGCCCGCCGAATCGAGCCGCTCGGGCGAGCCGTACAGGCCGAGCAGCAGCCGCTGGGGCGTCAGGTACGGCCACAGCCGGTTCAGCGCCGACTTGACCACCGGCTCGGTACGCAGCTCCTCGCGCAGGTCGGCCAGCTCGTCGTCGTCGATGAGCCCCTTGCCGATCTTGCGTGCCTGCTGGCGGGCCAGCGCGTTCAGCAGCGACCTGACGAACACCGCGCGCGCCTGGTTGTGCGGGCGGCGCGAGCGGGTGGCCTTGTTCTTGGCCCCGTCGAGCATGGCGCGGTCGATGGTGAGCGTCAGCCGGCCCATCGTCAGCTCGATGGGCTTGCGCGGCACCTTCTGCCGGTCGCGCACGGCCCGCGCGATCACCTCGGCCATCCGCGGGTCGCCCTTGACCGCGGCCACCTCCGGACGGTCGCGCCGGGTGGCGGTCACGCCCGGGTACAGCTCGCCGACCGTGGACAGCAGCACGTCGGTCTCGCCGAGCGAGGGCAGCACCTGCTCGATGTAGCGCAGGAAGGTGAGGTTCGGGCCGAGGATGAGCACGCCGCGGCGCTCCAGGCGCTCACGGTGGGTGTAGAGCAGGTACGCGGCTCGGTGGAGGGCCACGACGGTCTTCCCGGTGCCGGGCCCGCCCTGCACGACCAGGACGCCGTTCAGGTCGCTGCGGATGACGCGGTCCTGCTCGGACTGGATGGTGGCGACGATGTCGCGCATGCGTCCGGTGCGGTGCTCGTCGAGGGCGGCCAGCAGCGCGGCCTCGCCGTTGAGCGTGGCGCGGTCGTCGTCGGTCAGCGCGTCGAGGTCGAGCAGGTCGTCGTCGACGCCGACGACGGCCCGTTCCCTGGTCTGCAGGTGGCGGCGCCTGGTCACGCCCATAGGCGCGGCGGGCGTGGCGCGGTAGAACGGCTGCGCGACCGGCGCGCGCCAGTCGATGAGCAGGCGGCGCTGCTCGTCGTCGGTGAGGCCGAGCTTGCCGATGTAGAGCCGCCCCTCGTCGGTGTGATCGAGACGACCGAAAACCAGGCCGCGCTCCACCGCCCATAGCCGGGCCAGGCGGCCGGCGTACATGTCGGCGAAGGAGTCGCGTTCGGATCTGTTCTGCATCGTGCCGACGGCGCCTGTGGCCAGCACCTCCTTCAGCCGGCGTTGGGTGCGCTCGCGCAGCTCGTCGAGGCGGTCGTAGAGACCGGTGACGTACGTCTGCTCCTTGGCGAGCTCCGTTTGACGAGTTGCCGCCTGACCATTATTGTGGTTAATGGGACACTCCGGGCCATTCTGCTTGTTGTTACTACAAACGACGACATTAGCATGCCTGTCGAGGCACTCCCATCTTCCCTTCCCCCTGCCGGGTCACGGCTTGGTTTCGCCCTCTTGACCAGTATGGGAGAACTCCCTATGTTCACGAGTTAGGAAAGTTTCCTAACTTCGCGTGAAGGAGTCCTCTTGATGAGCGGTCCAGTTCCCGGGACGCCCAGTCTGCTGCGTGCGATCAACGACCGCGCGGCCCTGCGGGCGCTCCTCGAACGCGGGTCGCTGACCCGTCCGGAGCTGGGCGCCCTGACGGGCCTGTCCAAGCCGACCGCCTCCCAGCTCCTGTCGCGCCTCCAGGAGGCCGGCCTGGTCGTGCTGGACGGCATCAGGGAGGGCCTGCCGGGCCGTACCGCCGAGGTCTACCGGATCAACCCGGCCGCGGCCTACGTGGGCGCGCTCGACGTCGCCCCCGACCGTATCGAGGCCCGCGTCGCCGACATCACCGGGACGGTCGTGGGCTCGTACACGCTGCCGACACCCCGGCGGCCGGGCGGCGAGCTGGTCGACCGGCTGGGCGCGGCGCTGGCCGGGGCGAACCCGCCGGACAAGCTGCGACGGGTCGTGATCGGCGTGCAGGCGGCCATCGACCCGGCGACCGGCAGGCTCGGCTACGCCGCCGCCAAGGACGTCCCCGGCTGGCAGATCGACGACCTGGTGCCCACCCTCAGCGCGGGTCTCGGCGTGGCCGTGGACGTGGAGAACAACGTCAACCTGGTCGCCCTCGCCGAACAGGCGCACGGCGCGGCCCGCGGGCACTCCGACTTCGTCCTGCTGTGGGCGGACGAGGGCATCGGCTCGGCCATCGTGTTCGGCGGGCGCATGCACAGGGGCGCGACCGGCGGCGCGGGCGAGGTGGGTTACATGCCGACCCCGGGCGCGCCCACGGCCCGCGAGGCCGGCCGCTACGCCAACCACGGCTACCAGGCGCTGACCGGCGGCCCGGCCGTGTTGCGGCTGCTGCGCTCGTACGGCGTGCACGGCACCGACTTCCGCCAGGCCATCGCCAAGGCGGTGCGCGTGGCGGAGGGCTCGGGGCACAAGGCCGACGACGCCAAGGCCGGGCTGCGCGACATCGCCGCCCGGCTTGCCGTGGGCCTGGCGGCCATCACCTCCGTCATCGATCCCGGCCTGATCGTGCTGACCGGCGGCGTCGTGCTGTCGGGCGGCGAGCCGCTGCGCGAGCTGGTCGAGCACGAGCTGCACGCCCTGACCATCCCGAGGCCCGCCGTGCGCCTGTCGAGCGTGGAGGGCAACCCCGTGCTGGCCGGCGCGCTCGACCTGGCCCTCGACACCGTACGCGACGAGGTCTTCAGCTCCACCGTCCCGTCGTAAGCCCCTTTTCTTCCCGTTCCGCACTCTCTCCTTCATGACCCCCCAGCAGCAGGAGGCACCCCCAGTGCGCTTCGTCCCCTTGGCGGCCGTCGCGATCCTCGCGCTCACCGCCTGCACCGCCGGCAGGGAGGCCGGGCCCTCGCTCGGCTCCCAGCCCCGGCCCTCGGGCTCGGCCTCAGCGGCCCTCCCGGCGGCCACCATCCAGCTCTGGCACGGATTCTCCACCGACGCCGAGGTCAAGGCGTTCGAGCAGGCCATCGCCGGATTCCAGGCCAAGTTCCCGCAGATCACCGTCAAGGCCACCAAGGGCGTCCAGGACGACCAGATCACGCAGGCCATCCGGGGCGGCAACGCGCCGGACGTGGCGGCCTCGTTCACCACGGACAACGTGGCCCAATGGTGTAAGTCGGGATCGTTCCAAGACCTCACACCGGTGATCAAGCAGGACGGGATCGACCTGTCGGTGTTGCCCGAGGTGGCACGTTCCTACACCGGCTTCGGCGGCCGGCAGTGCACGCTGCCGCTGCTGGCCGATGCGTACGGCATGTACTACAACAAGGCCCTGATGAAGGGCAGCCAGCCGCCCAAGACGCTGACCGAGCTGGCCGACCTGGCCAAGAAGCTGACCGTCCGGGACGCGAACGGCGACATCAAGGTGGCCGGGTTCATCCCCAGCACCCAGTACTACGAGAACAGCCCCAGCCACCTCGCCCCCATGGTCGGCGCCACCTGGTACAACGCCGACGGCACCTCGGCCGTCGGCACCGACCCGGCGTGGAAGGCGCTGCTGCGCTGGCAGAAGGACCTCATCGACTGGTACGGCTACGACAAGCTGGAGAAGTTCCGCAAGAGCCTGGGCGACGAGTGGAGCGCCGACCACCCGTTCTACAAGGGCAAGGTGGCCATGGTCCTGGACGGCGAGTGGCGCAACGCCATGATCGCCAACGACGCCAAGGACCTCGACTACGCCACCGCTCCCCTGCCCGTCGCCGACGACAAACCCGACCTGTACGGCAGCGGCTTCACCGCCGGCACCGTGATCGGCGTGCCCAAGGGCGCCAAGAACCCGCAGCAGGCGTGGGAGCTGGTCAAGTACCTGACCACCGACACCAGTTCGCTGGTGACGCTGTCCAACGCGCTGCGCAACGTGCCGACCACCAAGGCCGCGATGGAATCGCCCGACCTGACCAAGGACGCGAACTTCGCGACCTTCCTCGACGTCTTCGCCCACCCCAAGACGTCGACGCTGCCGCCGAGCGTCAACAGCGTCTTCAACCAGGAGGCGCTGGCGACCTTCGTCGTCAAGTGGGAGAAGGGCGCGGTCACCGATCTGGACGCCGGGCTCAAGGGCGTGGACAAGCAGATCGACGACAAGCTGAAGCTGTCCGGGGGCTGATCCGCGATGGCCTCGTCCCCTCACGCCGCGCCGTCGCGATGGCGGCGCGGTGAGGGCCTGCGCGCCCTGCTGTGGTTGTCGCCGTGGATCGTCGGAGTGTCGGTCTTCTTCGTCTATCCGCTGTTGTCCACGGTGTACTTCTCCTTCTACCGCTACGACATGACCAGCACGCCGGAGTTCATCGGGCTGGACAACTACGCGTACCTGCTGCACGACCCGAGGGTCGGGATGTCGGCGAAGAACACGTTGTGGCTGGTGGCGATCATGGTGCCCGCCACGGTGTTGTTCTCCCTGGCCCTGGCCCAGCTCGTGGTCAGGCTGAAGGCCGGGATCGGCATCCTGCGGACGATCTTCTACCTGCCCTCGCTGGTCCCGCTGGCGGCCGGGACGATCACGTTCGTCTTCCTGATGAACCCGGCGACCGGGCCGTGGAACAAGTTCCTGGCCCTGTTCGGGATCCACGGGCCCGACTGGTTCGGCGACCCGGCCTGGTCCAAGCCGAGCCTGACGCTGTTGTCGCTGTGGAGCTGCGGCCAGCTCGCCGTGATCTTCATGGCGGCGCTGCTGGACGTCCCCAAGCACCTGTACGAGGCCGCGGCCATCGACGGCGCCGGCGCCTGGCGGCAGTTCCGCAGCGTGACCCTGCCGACGATCGCGCCGGTGCTGATGTTCGCCCTGGTCACCAACGTCATCTACGCCCTGCAGTACTTCACGCAGGCGATGATCGCCTCCAGGGTGGCCTCGGGCTCGACCGACTCCCCCGGCTCGGCCTTCACCCCCGGCTACCCGGACGAGTCGCTGCTGACGCTGCCGCAGTGGTTGTTCCAGTCGGGGTTCCGCGACTGGACGATGGGCTACGCGTGCGTGCTGGCGCTGCTGCTGTTCGCCACGTCGATGATCTTCACATTGATCCTGCTGCGGCAGTTCCGCCGGGCCGAGGAGGCGATATGAGCGCGACCATGACCGCCCCGGCCCCGCCGGTGGCGCCCGCGCGGCGGGCGGGCGCCAGGGCGCGGCGGCGGCGCACGCTGGTGTGGATCGCCACGCACGCGACGGCGATCGTGCTGGCCCTGATGTTCCTGGCGCCGGTGGTGTTCCTGACGCTGACCGCGCTGATGACCGACGAGCAGGCGCTGACCGGCGACCTGTGGCCGCGTACGTGGAACTTCGACAACTTCGTGGTGGTGTTCGAGAAGTCGAAGCTGCTGCGCTGGGGGATCAACACCCTGCTGTACGCGGGCCTCGGCACGGTGTTCACGCTGGTCTCCTCGGTCCCGGTGGCCTACGCGCTGGCCCGGTTCCGGTTCCGGGGGCGGCGGGCGGCGTTCCTGCTGGTGATCACCGCGATGATGTTGCCGCCGCAGGTCATCGCGGTGCCGATCTACCTGGTGTGGGCGCGGCTGGGGCTGACCGACAGCCTGTGGCCGCTGATCCTGCCGATGTTGTTCGGCGACGCGTTCTCGATCTTCCTGCTCCGGCAGTTCCTGATCACGATCCCGCGCGAGTACATCGACGCGGCGAAGGTGGACGGCTGCTCGGACGTCCGGACGTTGCTGCGGGTGATCCTGCCGATGGCCCGCCCGGCGGTCGCCGCCGTCGCCCTGTTCCAGTTCTTCTACTGCTGGAACGACTACTACGGCCCGCTGCTGTACGCCGGCGTGGAACAGGAGGGCTGGACGCTGTCGCTCGGCCTGGCCACGTTCAAGGCGTTCCACAGCGTGCAGTGGAACCTCACCATGGCCGCCACCCTGCTGGTGACCGCCCCGGTGATCATCGTGTTCTTCTTCGCCCAGAAGGTGTTCATCGAGGGCGTGACCTTGACAGGAGTGAAGGGTTGAAACTCGCCGTGGTCGGGGGCGGCTCGACGTACACGCCGGAGCTGATCGACGGGTTCGCGCGGCTGCGGGACGAGCTGCCGGTGACGGAGATCGCCCTGGTCGATCCGGATCCGTCCCGTCTGGAGCTGGTGTCGGGGATGTCGCGGCGCATGCTGGCGCACGCCGGGCATCCGGCGCGCGTGCTGGCCACGTCCTCGGTGGCCGAGGGGGTCGCGGGGGCGCAGGTCGTGCTGTTCCAGCTGCGGGTGGGCGGGCAGGCGGCCAGGAACGTGGACGAGACCCTGCCGCTGCGCTGCGGCTGCGTGGGCCAGGAGACGACGGGCGCGGGCGGCCTGGCCAAGGCGCTGCGTACGGTCCCGGTCGTGCTGGAGCTGGCCGAGACCGTACGCCGGGAGGCGCCCGACGCCTGGATCATCGACTTCACCAACCCGGTCGGGATCGTCACCAGGGCGCTGCTCGACGCCGGCCACCGGGCCATCGGGCTGTGCAACGTGGCGATCGGGTTCCAGCGCCACTTCGCCGAGGGCCTGGGCGTGGACCCCGCGCGCCTGACGCTCGGCCACGTCGGGCTGAACCACCTCAGCTGGGAGCGGGCCGTCTACCTCGACGGCCGGGACGTGCTGCCCGAGATCATCGAGCGGGGCGGCGAGGAGATCGCCGCCGCCCTCGGGCTGCGGCTGGAGCTGATCAGGCGGCTGGGTGCCGTCCCGTCCTACTACCTGCGCTACTTCTACGCCCACGACGCGGTGGTGAGCGAGCAGCGCGCCAAGCCGTCGCGGGCGGCCGAGGTGGCGGAGATGGAGAGGCGGCTGCTGGAGATGTACGGCGACCCGTCGGTGGTGACCAAGCCCGAGCTGCTGGCCCAGCGGGGCGGCGCCTTCTACTCAGAGTCGGCCGTGGCGCTGATCGCCTCGCTGCTCGGCGACCGCGGCGACACCCAGGTCGTCAACGTGCGCAACCGGGGCACACTGCCCTTCCTGGACGACGACGCGGTCATCGAGGTGCCCGCCGCGATCACCGCGGCCGGCGCCGCGCCGCTGCCGATGCCACCCGTCGAGCCGCTGTACGCGGGGCTGATCGCGCACGTGTCGGCGTACGAGACCCTGGCCCTGGAGGCCGCCCGCCAGGGCGGCGCCGACCGGGTGCGCGACGCCCTGCTGGCGCACCCGCTGATCGGCCAGGACGAGATCGCCGAGGAGCTGACGGGCCTGCTGCTGGAGGCCAACCGCGCGCACCTGCCCTGGACGGTGGACTAGTGGCGGGCCCCCGGCTGCTCCTGGCCGTCGACGGCGGCAACAGCAAGACCGACGTCGCGGTGGTCGCGGCCGACGGCGAGGTGGTCGCGACCGCCCGGACAGGCCCCTTCGAGCCGCAGAGCGCGGGCGTGGCGGCGGCCGTGGACGTGGTGGCGCAGGCCGCGGACCGCTGCGGTGTGCCGGCCCCGGCGTTCGAGCACGTGTCGGCCTGCCTGGCCGGGGCCGACTTCCCGGTGGAGGAGGAGGCGCTGGCGGCGGAGTTCGCCGCGCGCGGGTTCGGCGACGTGGTGGTGCGCAACGACACCTTCGCGCTGCTGCGGGCCGGCACCTCGGCCCCGTGGGGGGTCGCGGTGGTGTGCGGCGCGGGCATCAACGCGATCGGCGTCTCCCCCACCGGCCAGGTGGCCCGCTTCCCCTCGCTCGGCCGCCTCAGCGGCGACTGGGGCGGCGGCCAGGGCGTCGCCGAGGAGGCATTGTGGCACGCGGTGCGCGCCGAGGACGGCCGCGGCGCGCCGACCGCCCTGGTGGAGCTCGTCACCACCCACTTCGGCACGGCGACCGTCGAGGAACTGGTGCTCGACCTGCACTTCGGCCGCGTGGACGAGGGACGGCTGCACGAGCTGGCCCCCGGCGTGCTGGCCGTCGCGGCGGCCGGTGACGCGCTCGCCCGCGAGCTGGCCGGGCGGCAGGCCGAGGAGGTGACCGTGATGGCCGAGGTGTGCCTGCGGCGGCTCGGCCTGCTGGAGACGCCGGTCGAGGTGGTGCTCGGCGGCGGCATGCTGACCGCCGGGGACCCGCTGCTGACCTCGCTGCTGGAGTCGGCGTTCGCGGCCAGGGCGGCGCAGGCCAAGTTGGTGGTGCCGGACCTGCCGCCGGTGGCGGGCGCGGCGTTGCTGGGGCTGGATCACCTGGGCGCCCCGGAGGCCGCGCTGGCCCGCCTGCGGGCGCGTTTCGAGCCCCCGGTCCGCCGCTGACCGGCCCGGGGGCGCCTGCGGGGGCCGGTCAGGCCGAGGCGTCCTGCCCGGCCTCGCCGGGGGTGGTCTCGGGGGCCGCGACGAGGGCGCGGTGCTCGTAGGGGGTGCTCAGGACCACCGTCGTACGGGTGGAGACGTTGGCCGAGGCGCGGATCTGCTGGAGCAGGTCCTCCAGCGCCACCGGCGAGGCCACCCGGACCTTGAGGATGTAGCTCTCGTCCCCGGCGACGCTGTGGCAGGCCTCGATGGCGCTCAGGTGGGCCAGCCGTACGGGGGCGTCGTCGGGGGCGGCGGGGTCGATCGGCTTGATCGAGACGAACGCGGTCAGCGGCAGGCCGATCGCGTCGTGGTCGATGATGGCGGCGTAGCCGCGGACGACCCCGCGCTTCTCCAGACGGCGTACGCGCTGGTGGACCGCGGAGACGGAGAGCCCGGTCTCCCTGGCCAGGTCGGTGAAACTCATGCGGCCGTCGTGGGCGAGCAGCGTGACGATCCGGCGGTCGATCTCCTCCATCGGTCAAAGGTAGCCGGTGATGGTCACGACATGGTCCCGACGGGAGCGACCCCTCTGTTCATCGCGTGCTCGACCAGGGTGATGAGCACCTGGCGGCCCGAGTCGCGCCTGCGGGCGTCGCACAGCACGATGGGGACGTCGGGCTCCAGCCCGATGGCCTGGCGCACCTCACCCACGGTGAAGGGCCTGGTGCCGTCGAAGCAGTTGAGCGCGATGATGAACGGCTGCGCGCGCTTCTCGAAGTAGTCGACGGCCGGGAAGCAGTCGGCCAGGCGGCGGGTGTCGGCCAGCACGACGGCGCCCAGCGCGCCCATGGCCAGCTCGTCCCACACGAACCAGAAACGTTCCTGGCCCGGGGTGCCGAACAGGTAGAGCATGTAGTCGTCGCGGATGGTGATGCGGCCGAAGTCCATGGCGACGGTCGTGGTGAGCTTGCGCTCGACGCCCGACAGGTCGTCCACGTGCGTGCCGACGTGGGTGAGCGCCTCTTCCGTGCGCAGCGGGCGGGTCTCGGACACGGCGCCGACCATCGTGGTCTTGCCCGCGCCGAACCCGCCCGCGATCAAGATCTTGATGGCGGTCGGGAGCCGCCAGCGGTCGACGCGACCGAATTCCATCCAGCACCGCCCGTACAGGTCCGCGCGCACGTGCGACCTTCGCCCATGGTCAGTGGTATCTGTCAAGGCACGTTGTGAAGGTCGTCCCACATGCCTGGCATCGAGCCACCCTAGCAACGCCACATTTTCCACTCAAGACACAAATTTTTACAAGGAACAAAATGTCACGATTTATCGCCGGTAGTCCTATAAGTCGCCCGACTTGTGCAGGAAAGTCAAGATCCTTGTCAGGATATTCGACGAGATCGTTAGGTTGCAGGACCGAAGTCCGAAATACCGGTGAAGCCGGCGTTGAAGCCGATCCGTCGCCGCAGGTAGGCGGCCGTACGGGGGCTGCACCCGCGCAACGCCTCGATCAGGCCGATCGCCTCGCGGGCCAGGCCGTCCATCGTCTCGGCGACCTCGCCGCCGGTGACGCCGAGCCCCAGGACGTTGAGGTCGCCCCAGTTGAGGTCCTTGCGGTAGGAGGCGACGTCGCCGAGCAGGTGGAGGTAGCGCTGGACCTGCCGGCTGACCGCCCGCGCCTCCTCCAGGTGGCCGCCGATCCAGCCGTCGCCGGTGTAGATCCAGTGCGACAGGTCCACGAAGCAGGAGCCGCGGCTGTCGGCGTTGTCAAGATAGTGCTCCAGCGTGGGCACGGCGCGGGTCTCCCGCCACACCCACGCCCTGGCCATCCCGGCCAGGGTCCTGGCGAGCTGGTCGTGCCAGAGCCGCCGCGCCGCGCCGAACCTCTCGGCCGTCGCCAGTTCGTCGCGCAGGTCGGCCAGGAAACGGGTGGCCGCCGATCGCGGCACCGCGCCGCGGGCGACCGCCAGGCAGTCGCGGGTCAGCCGTTCGACCTGCTCGCGGGTGGTGGCGGTGTGGTCGACCAGGCGGCCGACGGCCAGCACCCACAGGGCGCTGCGGTTGACCGCCTTCAGCCCGCCCGCGCCGGCCCAGGGGGCACTGAAGGCGGTGCCGAGGGTCAGGGCGTGGTAGAACTCGTCGTCGAAGGCCGCGGCGGGGAACAGGCCGTCGTACATCTGGGCGCAGCGCCGCAGGTCCCTGCCGCACTCGGCGGCCAGCGCGCAGGTGCGGCCGAGCCTGAACGCCTCGTCCAGCTCCTCGCCGGGCACCCTAGCGCCGCCCGGACGGTTCGCACATCATGGCGACGCCCCCCCAACACCCCGGACGAATACACCTGCCGGGGAATTGTTTCATGATCACGTACTGCCGATCAAGGCATCGCCGACCTGGGGGGCCAGCCCGAGCCCACGAGTCCGTACGCCGCCCCGGAAAGCCATGAGGGCCCCACCCGCGAGAAGCCCCAGGTCAGCCGATGAGCGGGAAACCCGCCCACAGGGCGGTGGCGTCGTCGTGGCGCTTGCCGCGCACCGGCCCGCGCGCCGCCTCCAGCTCCCGCACCGCCGAGATGAGCGCCTCCGGCCCCCCGCCGGTCAGCTCGGCGAGCACGGCCTCCCAGCTCCACCCGTACCACTCGACCAGCCGCGTCACCCCGTCGGTGAACAGCCCGGCGCCGCGCAACCCCGCCGCCTCCACCACCCCGCTGACCGCCCGCCCGGCGGCCTCGGGCCGGGTGGAGGCCACCCAGAACCCGCCGTCGGCGTTGCGCATGCGCCGCACCAGCTCCAGCGAGTACGGCCGCCCGCCCGGCAGCCGCTCCACCCGGTCGTCCCCGATGACCTCGGTCCCGCCCCCGGCCCGCGCGAGCACGACCGGGGAGTCCCCCAGCACCAGGTACTCCACCACTCCCCCGCCGAAGCGCAGCATGGCCACGGTCGCCGACGGGGAGTCGGGATCGTCCAGGTCGCAGGTGCCCTCGTGGGCGCCCATGGTGACGGAGATGGCCTCGGCCAGGATGTCGCCCAGCGGGGCGCGCCCGCCCGCGGCCAGCCCGGCGGCCAGCGCCCCGCCGAGCCGCCCGACCAGCCACGCGACGCCGTGGGCGCACCCGCCGCCGGCCCCGGCCGCCGCCGTGGCGCCGTCGAGCACGACCGCCCACGAGGGCCCGGCCACCGCCAGGTCCTCGTTGGGCCGCGCCGACCCCGGCCGGGTGGCGTATCTGACCTCGGTGAACACGCCAGTTACGGCTGGACGGTCACCAGCTCGCGCGGCGTGTTGTTCAGCCGCTCGCCGCCGGTCTCGGTGCAGACGACGATGTCCTCGATCCGGGCGCCGTGGCGGCCGGGCAGGTAGATGCCGGGCTCGACGGAGAAGGCGAACCCGGCCTCCAGCGGCTCGCCGTTGCCCGAGATGATGTACGGCTCCTCGTGCGTCTCGATGCCGATGCCGTGGCCGGTGCGGTGGATGAAGTAGTCGCCGTAGCCGGCCTCGGTGATGACGTCGCGGGCCGCGGCGTCGATCGACTCGCACGACACGCCCGGCCGCACCGCCGCGCAGGCCGCGTCCTGGGCGCGGCGCAGCACCTCGTAGTAGGCGGCGAACTCGGCCGGCGGCTCGCCCACGCAGTAGGTGCGCGTGGAGTCGGAGCAGTAGCCGTTGTGGAGCTGGCCGCCGATGTCCACCACGACCGGCTCGCCCGCCTGGATCACCCGGTCGGACACGTCGTGGTGGGGGCTGGCGCCGTTGGGCCCGGAGGCGACGATGACGAAGTCGACACTGTCGTGGCCGGCGGCCAGGATCAGCTCGGCGATGTCACGGCCCACCTCGCGCTCGGTGCGACCGGCGCGCAGCAGCCCCGGCACCTGCCGGTGGACGGAGTCGATGGCCTCCCCCGCCTCACGCAGGGCCGCCACCTCGGCGGGCGACTTGCGCATGCGCAGCTCGCGCAGCACCGTGCCGGCCAGCACCTGCTCGGTCTCCGGCAGCACCTCGCGGAAACGCAGCGACGACATGGCCCACATGCGGTCGGCCAGCCCCACCTTGGCCACCCGGCCGAGCCGGGCGGCGGCGACGGCGTAGGGGTCGTCGGTCTCGTCCCAGGCCACGAACTCCAGCCCGAGCCGGGAGGCGGGCGAGGCCTGCGCGGCCGGCAGCTCAAGACGCGGCACCATCATGTACGCCTCGCCTGAGGCGGGCACCACGAGGCAGGTCAGCCGCTCCAGCGGCTTGGCGTCATAACCGCTGACATAACGCAGGTCGGGCCCCGGCGTGAGCAGCAGGGCGTCGAGCCCGGCCTTGGCGGTGGCCTCCTGCGCGGCGGCCAGACGGGACACGGGATACAAGTCTGAGGACGTCACAGGCCAAATCTACTCGGACGACCGGCGCCCTCACTCCAGCAGGCCGCTTGTCCGCCCACGGCTAAAATCCGCGAAAACTTCTCACAACACAGCGACCCCTGACTACACTCCGTTCCACATCGATCACGTAGTGTGGGGCCAATTGTCCAGTTCCACTGCAGTTTGAGAGTGAGGCCATGGTCGACTTCGCAGGCGCGGCAGAGCTGGTCAGGCGGGCAGAGCTGGTCAGGCAGGAGGTCCCGCACGAGCGGGGCCGCGGAGCCGGCGCGGAGCTGCTGTCCGTCCGGCTCGCCCACGCCGAGCGGCTCGGCAACATGGGCTGGGCCGAGTGGAACCTGCGCACCGGCGCGGCCATCTGGTCCGACCAGGTCTACGCGATCTTCGGAAGAGACCGCGAGGAGGGCCCGCTGTCCCTTCCCGACCTGGCCGCCATGGTCGAGCCCGCCGACCTCGACGCGCTCGACCGGCTGCTGTGGCACGTGGTGGCGGGCGTCGAGCCCGTCCACGCCGAGTTCCGCGTCAGGCGCGGCACGGGCGAGCTGCGCGACCTGCGCGTCGTGCTCGAACCGCTGATGGCGCCCGGCGGCCCGGTCGGCATGCACGGCGTCATCCAGGACATCACCGGCCGCCGCCGGGCCGAGCGCATGATGTCGGAGTCGCGCCGCCAGCTCCTGGAGGCCCGCGAGCAGGCGGCCGAGGAGCGCAACGTGATGCTGGCGCTGCGCGAGGCCATCCTGCCCGCGCCCACCGGCTGCCTCGACCTGCCCGGCGCCAGGATCGCCGTCCGTTACGTGCCGGCCGAGAAGACCGCGAGCCTGGGCGGCGACTGGTTCGAGGCCGCGACCACCCCCGACGGCCGGCTGCTGCTGGCCATCGGCGACGTGTCGGGCCACGGCCTGCCCGCCATCGCCCATATGGCCCACCTGCGCCACGCGCTCGTCGGCCTCACCATGACCGGCAAGCCCGCCGACCGCCTGCTGTCCTGGCTCAACGACCTGGTCCTCCACCAGCTCAAGGACACCACCGCCACGGCAGTCATCGGCCACCTCGACCCCGCCACGCTGCTGTTCACCTGGGGCCAGGCGGGCAACCTCGACCCCATCCTCGTCCGCGGCGGCCTGGCGACCAGGCTGGGCAGGCCGCCGGGTGTGCTGCTCGGCGCGGTCTCCGGCCGCCCCTACGAGCTGGCCCGCACCCGGCTGCGCCCCGGCGACCTGCTGCTGATGTTCACCGACGGGCTGGTCGAGCGGCGCACCCGCGACATCGACGTCGGCCTGGAGCTGGTCCTCGCCGCCGCCCACGGCCTGTCGGCCCACGACCTCGAAGCCGGGCTCGACCGCCTCCTGGCCCAGATCGGCGGCCCCAACCCCGAGGACGACGCCTGCCTGCTGGCCGTCGCCGTCCCGGAGCCGCAGGAGGGGCCGGAGGGGCCGGGAGCGCCGGAGCCGGACGGGAGGGCGGCGGGAGTGCGACCATAGACGGGTGCTCATGCTTCTGGACACACCGTCCCTCTACTTCCGGGCCTTCTACGGCATCCCCGAGTCGATCAAGGCGCCCGACGGCTCGCCGGTCAACGCGGTACGCGGCCTCATCGACATGATCGCCACGCTGGTACGCCGACACTCCCCGGCCGCGCTGGCCGCCACGATGGACGCCGACTGGCGGCCCGCCTTCAGGGTGGCGGCGATCCCGACGTACAAGGCCCACCGGGTGGCCCACGGCGACGTCGAGGAGGTGCCCGAGGCGCTGGTGCCGCAGATCGCCGTCATCAACGAGGTCCTCGACGCCCTCGGCATCGCCCGTCCCGAGTCGCCCGGCTACGAGGCCGACGACGTCATCGGCACCCTCACCCACCAGGCCGAGGGCGCCGTCGAGATCGTCACCGGCGACCGCGACCTGTTCCAGCTCGTCGACGACTCCCGCCCGGTCCGCGTCCTGTACACCGCGCGCGGCATCCGCAACCTGCAGTTCGTCGACGAGGCGTTCGTCACTGCCAAGTACGGCATCCCCGGCCGCGCCTACGCCGACTTCGCCACCCTGCGCGGCGACCCCAGCGACGGCCTGCCCGGCGTGCCCGGCGTCGGCGAGAAGACCGCCGCCGCGCTGATCACCCGGTTCGGCTCGCTCGACGCGCTGCTGGAGGCGCTCGACTCCGGCCTCACCGAGGGCTTCCCGGCCGGCAGCCGCAACCGCCTGGCCGCCGCCCGCGACTACCTCGACGCCGCGCCGGGTGTGGTCGAGGTGGCCTCCGACGCCCCGCTGCCCGCCGCCGACCTGACACTGCCGGACAAGCCGCGCGACCCCGAGGCCCTGGTCGCGCTGGCCGACCGCTACGGCCTCGACAGCCCGCTCAACCGCCTGCTGGAGGCGCTCAGGAGCTGAGGAACTCGCGCACGGCGTCCTGGGCCACCTCGCGCAGGCGGCCGTGCACGGCCGCGTTCTCCTCGCGGTCGGTACGCACCTCCACCACCCGCGGCCCCTCGCCGCGCATCGCCTTGGGCAGCTCACTGATGTCCCCGAGCAGCGTGTACGGCGTCCCCGTCGAGGCCGCCACGTACGCCAGGTCCACGCCGTGCGGCGTGCCGAAGACCCGCTCGAACGAGTCGCGGACGGCCGCCTGCGGCAGCAGCGAGAAGATGCCGCCGCCGTCGTTGTTGACGACCACCAGGCACAGGTCCGGCCTGGGCTCGCGCGGCCCGAGGATCAGCCCGTTCTGGTCGTGCAGGAACGACAGGTCGCCGAGCAGCGCGTACGAGGGCCCGTTGTGCGCCAGCGCCGCCCCCATGGCCGTGGACACCAGCCCGTCGATGCCCGAGGCGCCCCGGTTGGCCATCAGCCTGATCCCGCGCCGCGGCCGCATGGCCTGGTCGAGGTCCCTGATCGGCATCGAGGAGCCGCAGAACAGCAGCGCGCCGTTGGGCAGCGCGTCGACCAGGTCGCGGGCCAGGCGCGGCTCGCTGGTTCCGGAGCGGTCCAGGACCGCGTCGAGGGCCGACCTGACCGCGGCGTCGGCCTGCCGCCAGGCGTGCAGCCAGCTGTCGTCGCCGGAGGCCACCGGGATCTCCACGGCCTGCGCGACCTGCGTGGCCGACCTGGTCGGGTCGGGCCAGCGGTCGAGGTCGGGGGCGACCACGATGTGCTCATCGGCCCGCCTCAGCCACGACAGCAGCGGGCGCGACAACCCCGGGCGGCCCAGCGTGACGACCACGTCGGGGCGGTGGGCGTCGGCGAACTCGGGTGTGCCCAGCAGGTAGTGGTAAGTGGAGATGGAGTGGTCGCCGTAGCGGGCGCCGCCGTTGGGCTCCGACAACACCGGCCAGCCCGCCATGCCGGCGGCGGCCACGTAACGCCGTACGTTGGCCGCGCCGTCGCCGACCACGAGCACGCCGCGCCTGGTGGGCGGGATGTGCAGGGCGATGGGCGGGGGCGCGACCCGGGCGCGTACCCAGGGGCCGCCGGCGCCGCCGTCGAGGGGCTCGGACCAGCTCGTGTCGCCGTCGGGGATCATCGGCTCCCGGAAGGCCAGGTTGAGGTGCACCGGGCCGGGGTTGGCCGGTCCGGCGGCGCGCTGGTAGGCGCGGCAGGCCAGCGAACGCCAGTAGGCCACCATCCCGGGCCGGTCCTCGGGCACGCCGACCTCGGCGAACCAGCGTACGGCGGTGCCGTACAGCTTGACCTGGTCGATCGTCTGGTTGGCGCCGGTGCCGCGCAGCTCGGGCGGGCGGTCGGCGGTGAGCACCAGCAGCGGCGCGCCCGACTCGTTGGCCTCGATCACGGCCGGGTGGAAGTTGGCCGCGGCGGTGCCGGAGGAGCAGATGAGCGCCACCGGCCGATCGGAGCGCCGGGCCAGGCCGAGCGCCAGGAAGGACGCGGAGCGCTCGTCGATGCGTACGTGCAGGCGCACCCGCGACTCGGCGTGCAGGGCCAGGGCCAGGGCGGCCGAGCGTGAGCCGGGGGCGAGCACCACGTCGGTCAGGCCGCAGCGCACCAGCTCGTCGACGAGCACCGTGGCCAGCGCGGTAGCGGGGTTCAACGTGACGCCTCCTGCATCCGGCCAAGCCACTGGGGAGATTCAATCTCAAATTCCGACAAATGCTGAAAATTCACCGAGGGGCGGCGGACCGGCAGCCGTCCCTCCACGGGCACCAGCGACTCCGCCACCACGTCGCCCGCCAGCAGCGACATCGTGCCGAGCCCGCACGCGTACGGCAGCGACGGCAACGCCGCCGCCAGCGCGACCCCCGCCGCCAGCCCCACGGACGTCTCGACCGCGCTGGAGACCACGGCGGGCAACCCGCAGGACTCCACCACGCGCAGCGCGGCGCGCACCCCGCCCAGCGGCTGCACCTTGACCACCGCGATGTCGGCCGCCTCGGCCGCCCTGACCCGCAGCGGGTCCTCGGCGCGCCGGATCGACTCGTCGGCCGCGATCGGCACGTCGACCGCCCTGCGCACGGCCGCCAGCTCCTCCAGCGTCGCGCACGGCTGCTCGGCGTACTCCAGCCCGAACCGGTCGAGGCGCTTGATCCGGGTGACGGCCTCGCCGACCTCCCAGGCGCCGTTGACGTCGACGCGCAGCCGCCCGGACGGCCCCAGGGCGTCGCGTACGGCCTCCACCCTGGCCAGGTCCTCGGCGAACGTCTGGCCGCGCTCGGCCACCTTCACCTTCGCCGTGTCGCAGCCGGACCGCCGCACCAGCTCATGAGCCTGCTCGGGATCGACGGCCGGGACGGTGGCGTTGACCGGGACGCTGTCGCGCACCGGCTCGGGCCACCCCTCGAAGGCCGCCTCACGGGCGCACGCCAGCCAGCGGGCACACTCGCGCGGACCGTACTCGGGGAACGGGGAGAACTCCCCCCAGCCCGCCGGACCGTGCAGCAGCACGCCTTCCCTGACGGTCTGTCCTCGGAACCGCGTCCGCATCGGAATCCGGAAGACCACGGGAGAACGCGTCACGACCCTACCCTGCACCTGTGTCCGACCTGTCGCCATTAACCTTACGAGCATGTGGAGGAACCCGTCGCATCCGGACCGTCCGCTGCATGCCATTGTGCAGCCTCCGGGACCCGCCCTTTTCACCGCGATCCGCGACGCGCTCTCGGGTGACGGTCCCGCCGTCCTGCCTCTTCAGCCGGGCCACGAACACCGGGTCCTGGAGACCCTCCGCCCCACCCACGCCGACGGCGAGCCGCGGGTCGGCGGCGCCGGCGTCCCCGGCGACGTGGCGGTCGTGATCGCCACCAGCGGCAGCACCGGCGTCCCCAAGGGCGTGATGTTGTCGGCGTCCGCGCTGCGT
This sequence comes from Nonomuraea spiralis, assembly GCF_014648435.1. Taxonomy (GTDB): domain Bacteria; phylum Actinomycetota; class Actinomycetes; order Streptosporangiales; family Streptosporangiaceae; genus Nonomuraea; species Nonomuraea spiralis. The sequence goes on along the minus strand of NZ_BMRC01000001.1, from coordinate 443,158 downwards.
GCCTCGGCGGCGGCCTCGCTGGGCCGGATCGGGGCCGGTGACGGCGACCGGTGGTTGTGCTGCCTGCCCGTCTCCCACGTCTCCGGCCTTCAGGTGCTGGTCCGCGCGCTGCTCTCGGGCAGCGAGCCGGTCATCCACCCCTCCTTCGACGCGCGGGCCGTGTTGTCGTCGGGGGCCCACCACGTGTCCCTGGTGCCGACGCAGCTCCACCGGCTGGTCGAGATGGAGGCCGACCTGTCGGTGTTCCGCACGATCCTGCTGGGCGGCGCGGCGCCGCGCGCGGGCCTGGTCGAGCGGGCCGGGGAGCTCGGCGCGCGGGTGTTCACCACGTACGGGATGAGCGAGACCAGCGGCGGCTGCGTGTACGACGGCCAGCCCCTTTACAATGTAGATCTCAAAATCGGCGAGGACGGCCTGATCAGGATCACCGGGCCCGTGTTGTTCTCCGGCTACCGCTTCGGCGAGCCGGCCGCCTTCGACGGCGACTGGTTCGTCACCGCCGACCTCGGCGAGCTGACCGGCGGCCGCCTGCGCGTGCTCGGCCGGGCCGACGACGTCATCAACACCGGCGGCGAGAAGGTCGTGGCCGGTGCCGTGACCGCGGTGCTCGGCGCCCATCCCCAGGTCAGGGACGTGGCCGTGGCCGGCCTGCCGGACCCGGAGTGGGGCGAGGCGGTGACGGCGTTCGTGGTGCCCGCCGACCCGGCCGCGCCGCCCACGCTGGCCGAGCTGCGCGCCCACTGCCGCGACCTGCTGCCCGCCCACGCCGCCCCCCGCGGCCTGCGCCTGCTCCCCGGCCTCCCGCTGCTGCCCAACGGCAAGACCGATCTCGTACGGCTGCGGACAGGAACCTGACGGGGTGCGGCTGCGTCATACCGGAAGAAGGAAGGGAGCCTTCATGAACCAGACCCGCAAGATGTGGGCATCCGCGGGCGTCGTCGGCGTGATCGTCGTCGGTGGCGCCTCGGTCGCGGCGGCCGCCTCGGCGGGCAAGCTCGACGCGGTCGCGAGGGAGACCAGGGCCGTGGTCGAGCAGGCCCCGCCCACCGGCGTTCAGGTCCCCGCGCCCGACAACACCGACGGCATCGTGGTCTCCAAGGAGGTCAACCCCGATCCGGGCGCGGTCGTCGACTACTGGACCGACAAGCGCATGGAGGAGGCCGAACCGATGCCCATGCCCGAGGCGACCGGAAACTTCGAGGTGGCGGAGTAGATTCCCGCCTTCCCGGGGTGGCGCGCCCTCTGGGCGTTCCGCCCCTTTTTCATCCGTCCGGGAACAAATAACGGCGGATGGCGTTATTGATACTGGTGTGCCGTGCGGAGTGAACACCGCCCCACCACAACCTGCCTGATCGCTTCGACTCCGTACGGAGGAGGTGTCCTCATGCCCAGAACCGCCGTGGCGACCCCACCCGCGACTCTCGACCAGCTCATTGAACGAGGGCGAGCCCAGGGTCACCTTTCTCTGGCGGAGCTGCGTGACGCGTTCGCCCAGGCCGGCATCAGCCCGTCCGAAGGCCGCACGATCCTGCGCGAGCTGTCGGAGGCCGGCGTGAGCCTGGCCGCCGAGAACGAGCCGTCACTGGCCAAGACCGCCGCCAGGAAGACCACCCAGAAGACCGCGAGCGCTCCGAAGCCGAGGAAGGCTTCCGGGGCAAAGGCTACCGGCCGCAAGGCCGCCGAGGCAAAAAACCCGGCGGACGGCAAGCCGGAGCACGAGGAGGACGTGGCCCCCGACGACATCGAGCTCACCGCCGAGGACGTCGAGATCGAGAACGAGACCAGCGACCTGGACGACACCCAGTCCGTCATGGGCGACTCGGTGCACACGTACCTGAAGTCGATCGGCCGCCGTACGCTGCTCACCGCCGCCCAGGAGGTCGAGCTGGCCCGCCGGATCGAGGCCGGCCTGTACGCCGAGTACAAGCTGGAGACCGACCCCGACGTGCCGTCGGCCGTGCGCGACGACCTGAACCTGGTGGTCGAGGACGGCCGTCAGGCCAAGGACCACATGCTGGAGGCCAACCTGCGGCTGGTCGTCTCGGTGGCCAAGAAGTACACCGACCGCGGCATGTCGCTGCTGGACGTCGTCCAGGAGGGCAACCTGGGCCTGATCAGGGCCGTGGAGAAGTTCGACTACACCAAGGGCTTCAAGTTCTCCACCTACGCCATGTGGTGGATCCGGCAGGCCATCCAGCGTGGCTTCGCCGACTCCGCCCGTACGATCCGGCTGCCCGTGCACGTGCTGGAGATGCTCTCCAAGCTGTCGCGGGTCGAGCGTGACATGCACCAGAGGCTGGGCCGCGAGCCCACGCCCGAGGAGCTGGCCGTCGAACTCGACAAGACCCCCGACCAGATCGAGGAGCTGCTGCGCACCAGCCGCCAGCCGATCTCGCTCAACGCGACGATCGGCGAGGACGGCGAGACCACGATCGGCGACCTCATCGAGGACGTCGACTCGCCCGAGGCCTCGGAGATCGTCGACCGCCAGCTGCTGGGCGACCAGCTGCGCGGCGTGCTCGACAACCTCTCGCCGCGCGAGGCGAAGATCATGGCCCTGCGCTTCGGCCTAGTGGACGGCAAGCCGCACACCCTGGACGAGATCGGCAAGCACCTCGGCCTGACCCGCGAGCGCATCCGCCAGCTCGAGAAGGAGTCGCTGTCGAAGCTGCGCCACCCGAGCAACACCCGTCCGCTGCTCGACTGGGCCAGCTGACCGGCCGCCGGAGATCCCGGCACGCACGAAGAGCCCCGGCACACCACAGGTGCCGGGGCTTTTCTGTCGCCGGAGGTCAGGCGGTGGCGGGCACCGGGCGGGGGATGCGCGGGATGCCCCACATGCGGTTCTCCTCGCGCAGCGTGCGCAGCCGGTCGACCTCGGCCGTCCACATGGCCCCGCGGGGGGTGGCCTTGGCCTTGCGGCGCGCGATGCGGTCGTCGTAGGCGCGCACGCCGAACGTGGCCCGCTGACCCGCCTCGGCGGCCCGCAGCGCCTCGGTCAGCGCGACGTCGAACACCCGGCCCGCGGCCAGCAGCTCGATCTCGTCGGCCGCGGCGGCACGCAGGTCGCGCACGGTCCCCTCGGCCTGCCTGGCCTTCTCAAGCAGCTGCGGGAAGCTCTTGGAGATCTCCTGGTCCGCGTGGTAGCGAACCTCGGCCTCCCGGCTCACCCGCGGACGGAAAAACGCCATCGACCCTGCCCTTCACGCAGTCTTTGCTGTTCAACCGACAAGGGTACGCCGTCCGTGACCACCTTCTGACACCGCCTCCGAAGTCCGGGCGGCGGACGGGGCCGCCCAGTAAGATGATCACCATGCCCGCAAAGCGACCTCCCGTCCCACTCTCCCGCGAGCGCATCATCGAGGCCGCACTCCACATCGCCGACAGCCAGGGCCTGCGCCGGCTCACCATGCGCCGGCTGGGCGACGCGCTGGAGGTGGAGGCCATGGCCATCTACCACCACCTGCCCCGGGGCAAGGAGGCGCTGATGGACGCGCTGGCCGAGCACGTCACGTCCGTGCACGTGGAGCAGGCGGCCACCTGGCAGGAGACGGCCAGGGCGTGGTGCCGGGCAGGCCGGGAGCTGCTGCGCGAGCATCCCGGCGTGCTGGCCCTGGCCCTGACCAAGCCGCCCAAGGGCGCCACCGCGGTGGCCATCAGCGAGCAGACCGAGCAACTCGCCGACGGGGGCCTGCGCGACGCCCCCGAGGCCGTACGGGCGCTACGGGCGTTCGTGTTCGGCAGCGTGGCGGTCGAGGTCCAGCAATCCGGATGGGCTGACCCAGAAGTTGATGAATGGGTCAGGCGTGACGAAAGAGCCGATGTGGACTTCGAAAGAGGGCTCGACGCTTTGCTTAAGGGGTTGCAAACGTAGTGCGCGTGTCACGCTTGGCCCGTTATCCTGCATAAGGCACGCTGTGTCGAAGGTCACACGATCGGGGGATCCTCCTGTAACAGTCCGAACGGGCTATGTCGGACCGTGTGACACACGCCGCACACTTGCCAGAACAACAAACCCGAGCCGCTCCCGTCCCTCTCCCGGGAGCACCCACGAGATATCGGAGGCACGCCGATGTGCCCGCACGACCCGGCCTGTCCGTCTGCCGAGGCGCCGGACCGCGAGGCAGCACGCACCCTCGCATGCCACCCCGAGCAGGGGTGGAGCCTTCTCTGCAACGGCGTCGTCCTGTTCGAGGACACCGGGGAACTCCTGCCCAGCGGCACCGTCATCGCGCCGCACCGGCCCGACCCCCTGGTCGGCGCCGCCTGACGGCGGCCAGTCCGCCGATCCACCGGGCCACGACCTCGCCCACCCGGGCGGGGTCCCGCTTCAGGTCGTGGCCCTCTCCCGGCAACACCACCAGCCGGGCGCAGTCCGCCGGATCCGGCACTCCGAACGGATCCCGGTCCCCGTTCACCACCAGCACGTCGACCCCGGCCCCGCGCAACTCCTCGGCCCTGGAACGCTCCGGCTTGCCCGGCGGGTGCAGCGGGAAGGCCAGCGCGACCACCGCCGCGGCGCCCACGGCCGAGGCCGTACGGCAGGCCACCCGGGCGCCGTTGCTCCGCCCGCCCTGCACCAGCGGCAGGTCCGGCCACCTGGCGCGCAGCTCGCCCAGCACGATCTCCCAGGCCTCGTCCTGCTTGACCGCCGAGCCCGGCGCCCGCGCCCCCGCCACCCGGAACGCCTGCGACACCCTGGCCACGACCGCCCCGGCCCCGAGCGCGGCGTCGCGGACGGCCAGCAGGTCGGGGGCGTCCACTCCCCCGGCCGACCCGTGGGTCAGCACCAGCAGCAGCCGGGGCTCGGCCACCTCGTCCACCTGCACCAGCGCGGGCCCTCGCGGAGTCATGATCTCCATGGCAGCACCGTACCTGGGGAGGATCCGCCCCTAGCTCCCAGGTCGGATGACGGCGCGCCGAAGACCAGGGATGATGGCCTTTATGCCAGACATGCGCCCCATCCGGGATGACCTGCAGGCCACCCTCGACGCCCGCCGCGACCTCGGCCCCGACTACGAGGCCGCGCTCGTCGACTCCTTCGTGGAACGGCTCGACGCCGCCATCGCCGCCCGCGTACAGGCCGAGCCGAACGGCCACGGCGTCGCGCCGGCCAGGCCCAAGCAGCACAACGGCGGCGCGGCGATGATCCCCGTCGCGCTGGGCTCGATGGGCATCGGCATCCCGCTGACCGCCATCGCGGCGAGCAACGCGGGCCTGGTGGGCCTGACGATCACGTGGCTGGCGATCGTCGCCATCAACGTGGCCGCCGCCGTGGCCATCATGCGCCGCGCCTGAGCCCGCGCCTCTGCTTTCTGCCGCGCGCTCAGGCGTCGCGGTGGAAACGCAGCCGGACCTCGGCGGCCAGGATCTCGTCCTCGTGCTCCAGGCCGTACGTCCACACCTGACCGGCGTCCTCGGTGCGCCCGCGCAGCGGCAGCGTACGGGCCAGCAGCTCGATGGCCAGCGCCCCCGTCTGGGGGTCGGCCCCGCTCTCGACGGCCTCGGCGAACTCCGCGCAGGCCAGCTCCAGGTGGGCGATGCCGAGCAGCACCCGCAGCCCCGGCAGCTCCCCCGCCGGGGCGAACTCCAGCGCGTCCAGCAGCAGCTCGGCTGCCTCGCCCGGATCGCCGTGCTCCAGCAGCATCTCGGCGAGCTGCCGCGCCGCGTGCGCGCCGGCCTGGGCGTCGCCCGCCCGCTCGCCGCTCTCCATGGCGGCGCGCAGCTCCTTCTCCGCCTCCGCCGCGCCGCCGGCCAGCCGGGCCAGCGCGAGATGGGCCAGCGGGAGGTAGGCGGCCGTGCCCATGCCGAGCACGGCCTGCCAGGCGGCCCTGGCCTGGTCGTCGCGGCCCTCGCGCTCGAAGCCCTGGGCCAGGTGGCAGGCGGCCTGGGCGGCGTACTCGGGATGGCCGGTGGCCAGCGCCGTACGGGCCGCGGCGCGGGCGGCGTCGGTGTCGCCGCGCTCGTCGAGCACCACGGCCAGCCCCACGGCCGCCTGGGCCCGGTCGGGGTTGGCGGGGTCGGCGACGAGCTCGGTCAGTATCGCCGCCGCACCCTCGAGGTCGCCGCCCTCGGCGAGGCGGCGGGCGGTGTCGAGGGGCGGCGTCTCCAGCTCTGAGGACGTCAAGAGAGCTCCTTCTGGCGACGGATCGCACCGAGCCTAACGGCTCGTCGCGATCATGTCTGCTCACTTGACGGTGTAGGACTGGCCCATGCCCGAAGCGGGCCCCCGGCAGGGGGCCCGCTTGAGACTCAGTCCTCGTACGCCTCCAGCGGAGGGCAGGAGCACACCAGGTTACGGTCGCCGTAGGCCTGGTCGATCCGGCGCACCGGCACCCAGTACTTGCCCTCGCGCAGCGAGGTCAGCGGGTAGGCCGCCTCGGTCCGCGAGTACGGGTGCGCCCACTCGTCGGCGGTGACCGACTCGGCGGTGTGCGGGGCGTTGCGCAGCGGGTTGTCGGTCTTGTCGTAGTCGCCGGAGGCCACCTTGGCGATCTCGCCGCGGATGGCGATCATGGCGTCCACGAACCGGTCGAGCTCGTCGAGGTCCTCGCTCTCGGTCGGCTCGATCATCAGCGTCCCGGCCACCGGGAACGACATGGTCGGGGCGTGGAAGCCGTAGTCGATCAGGCGCTTGGCCACGTCGTCGACGGTGACGCCGGTCTCCTTGGTGATCTGCCGCAGGTCCACGATGCACTCGTGGGCCACCAGGCCGCCGCGCCCGGTGTAGAGCACCGGGAAGTGCGGGGCCAGCCGCCTGGCCAGGTAGTTGGCCGACAGGATGGCCTGCTCGGTGGCCGCGGTGAGCCCCTCGGCGCCCATCATCCGCACGTACGCCCACGAGATCGGCAGGATGCCGGCCGAGCCGTACGGGGCGGCCGAGACCGGGCCGACCGCGCTGCCGTCGCGCAGCGGGTGGCCGGGCAGGTACGCCGCCAGGTGGCCGCGCACCGCGACCGGGCCGACGCCGGGGCCGCCGCCGCCGTGCGGGATGCAGAACGTCTTGTGCAGGTTGAGGTGGGACACGTCGGCGCCGAACTCGCCCGGCTTGGCCAGGCCCACCAGGGCGTTGAGGTTGGCGCCGTCGACGTACACCTGGCCGCCGGCCTCGTGCACCTTGGCGCAGACCTCGGTGATCGACTCCTCGTACACGCCGTGCGTGGACGGGTACGTCACCATGATCGCCGCCAGCCGCTCGCGGTGCTTGGCGATCTTGGCGTCGAGGTCGGCCAGGTCGATGTTCCCGTCGGTGTCGCAGGCCACGACCACGACCCGCATGCCCGCCATGACGGCGCTGGCCGCGTTCGTGCCGTGGGCCGAGGACGGGATCAGGCACACGTCGCGGCCGGTGTCGCCGTTGGCCTGGTGGTAGGCGCGGATGGCCAGCAGGCCGGCGAACTCGCCCTGGGAGCCCGCGTTCGGCTGGATGGAGACCGCGTCGTAGCCGGTCACCTCGGCCAGCCAGCCCTCCAGGGTGCCGATCAGCTCCCGGTAACCCTCGGTCTGGGCCTCGGGCGCATACGGGTGGACGCCGGCGAACTCCGGCCAGGTGATCGGCTCCATCTCGGTGGTCGCGTTGAGCTTCATCGTGCAGGAGCCCAGCGGGATCATCGAACGGTCGAGCGCGATGTCCTTGTCCTGGAGGCGGCGCAGGTAGCGCAGCATCGCGGTCTCGGAGCGGTGGCTGTGGAAGACCGGGTGGGTCAGGTAGTCCGACTCGCGCAGCAGCCCGTCCGGCAGCGCGTCGGCCGACAGGTCCGCCTCCTCGCGCTCGACGCCGAAGGCGGCCCACACCTTGGCCAGCTCGGCGGCGCCGGTCTTCTCGTCGCAGGCGATCGAGACGTGGTCGTCGCCGGCCTGCCACAGGTTGACGCCCCGCTCGGCGGCGGCGGCCACCACGTCGGCGGCCCGGCCGGGCACGCGGACGAGCACGGTGTCGAAGAACTCGCCGTGCACGACCTCCAGCCCGGCCTCGCGCAGCCCGGTGGCCAGCGCGACGGCGTGCCGGTGCACCCGCAGCGCGATGCGGCGCAGGCCCTCGGGGCCGTGGTAGACGGCGTACATGCCGGCGATCACGGCCAGCAGGACCTGGGCGGTGCAGATGTTGCTGGTGGCCTTCTCGCGGCGGATGTGCTGCTCGCGGGTCTGCAGGGCCAGCCGGTAGGCGGGGTCGCCGTCGACGTCGACCGACACGCCTACCAGGCGGCCGGGCATCTGCCGCTGCAGGCCCTCGCGTACGGACATGTAGGCCGCGTGCGGGCCGCCGAAGCCGAAGGAGACGCCGAAGCGCTGGGAGGAGCCGATGGCGATGTCGGCGCCCAGCTCGCCCGGGGCGGCCACGAGCGTGAGGGCCAGCAGGTCGGCCGCGGCCACGACGAGCGCGCCCGCCTCGTGCGCCCTGGCGGCCACGCCGCGGAAGTCGCGCAGGCGCCCCGAGGCGCCCGGGTACTGCACGAGCACGCCGAAGCAGTCAGGCAGCTCGCCGTCGAGGTCGTGCTCGACCAGCGTGATGCCGAGCGGCTCGGCGCGGGTGGCCAGGACGGCCTTGGTCTGGGGCAGCGTGTCGGCGTCGACGACGAACACGTCGCTCTTGGACCTGCCGGCGCGGTGGGCCAGCGTCATGGCCTCGGCCGCGGCGGTGGCCTCGTCCAGCAGCGAGGCGCCGGCCACGTCGAGGCCGGTCAGGTCGGAGACGACCGTCTGGAAGTTCAGCAGCGCCTCCAGGCGGCCCTGCGAGATCTCCGGCTGGTACGGCGTGTAGGCGGTGTACCAGCCCGGGTTCTCCAGCAGGTTGCGCCGGATGACGGCGGGCGTGACGGTGTCGTAGTAGCCCAGTCCGATCATCGAGGTCAGCGCCCGGTTGCGGGAGGCCAGCTCGCGCAGCTCGGCGATGGCCTCGGCCTCGCTCGCGGCCGGCGGAAGCTGCAGCCGGTCCTTGGCCCTGATGGCCTCGGGGACGGCCACGGCCACCAGATCGCCGACGGACTCGAAGCCCACGGCCTCGAGCATGCGCTGCTGCTCGGACTCGGAGGGCCCGATATGCCTGGACGAGAACGGCGGAGCGGACAGGTCGGTCATGGAGGTTGCCTCCTGAGGCTTGGAGACCGGCGCCAGGGCGCGGGCGAGTGCCGGATCTCCCCCTCTGTCATCGCGACGTCATCGCGACCTGAGAGCTTCACCCCACCGTGGGGCTTGCACCGTCGGTGAGGTGCGCCTGGCGGGCGCACCTGCTTTCCAGAGTTGCCTCGCCCGAGCGGTACGGGATGCCTGAGAGATTCCGGGGAGGGTTGCTCCTTCGGCGCCCCAGGACCGAGGCCCAGGGACTCTCCCGCACGGGGTCGTCAGCCTTACTCTGTCCTAGATTACTACGGTGTGTTCAGCGGTTCAGCTCACCCCGTGCGGCGTGCGCGACGCCGCTTGGCGAGCTCGTCAGTGGGATGGTCGGCCGGGACGGTGTCCTCGACCGCCGCCCGTTCCCCCGGCAGCTCCGCGAGGGAGCCCTCGACCTCGCGCCAGACCCGGCCGAGCGCGATGCCGAACACGCCCTGCCCGCCCTGGAGGAGGTCTATCACCTCGTCGGCCGAGGTGCACTCGTAGACGCTGACTCCGTCGCTCATGAGCGTGATCTGCGCGAGGTCGGCGACCCCGCGGTCACGCAGGTGCTGCACGGCGGTGCGGATCTGCTGCAGTGACACGCCGGTGTCGAGCAGCCGCTTGACGACCTTGAGCACCAGGATGTCGCGGAAGCTGTAGAGCCGCTGCGAGCCCGAGCCGTGCGCGGCTCTTATCGTGGGCTCCACCAGGCCAGTGCGCGCCCAGTAGTCGAGCTGCCTGTAGGTGATGCCGGCCGCCGAGCAGGCCGTCGGCCCGCGATATCCGATGTCGTCCGGCAGCTTCGCGGGCTGCTCGTCGAAGAGCAGGCCCTGCTCTCCGGCACGCTGCCGCGCGCTCTCACGCCGCACCGGATCTTCCTGGCCGGCCGTCTTTCCCTCGCCGCTGCTGACCGCCACGCGGACCTCCGGCTTTCTCTCATCCCGCGGCCTGATCTGGGGGTTCGTAAAGGGCGACCACGGGTTTCACTTGCACCGTAGGACCGTGACCATGCCCAGTCAACGATCCGGCTCGGCGCGTCGTGAAGCGTAAATGCACTGAAATACCTACCCCGCCCTGCCGAAGTCCTCGGGAGTGATCGTGTCAAGGAACTCCCTGAACTTCTCCACCTCGTCCTCCTGGTCGTCAGGAATGATCACACCGGCCTCCTGGACCACCTCTTCGCTGGCGAAGATGCGGGCGCCGGTGCGCAGGGCGAGGGCAATCGAGTCGGACGGCCTGGCGCTGACCTCCACACCGTTGGAGAACACCAGGTCGGCGAAGAAGATGCCGTCACGCAGAGCCACGATGTTGACCGCGCGCAGCCCGACGCCGAGCGCGCTCAGCACGTCCCTGAACAGGTCGTGGGTGAGCGGCCTGGGCGGCGGCTCCTCGGCCTGGGCAAGGGCGATGGCGGTCGCCTCCGTCATGCCGATCCAGATCGGAAGGAACCGTTCCCCGTGTGCCTCCTTGAGCAAGACGATCGGCTGATTTGTGGGCATTTCTACTCGAACGCCCACGACCTCCATCTGCAACACGGGCTGCTCCGTATTCGACCGGCCGGTTGCCCGGCACAGCTGTGGACTGGGTCGCTTCTGCTGACACGCTTGTGCATTTCAACGTAACACCCGTCGGGCCTGGAATGTGCCCCGGCCTTCCAGCTCTGTGCTGCCCTCAGCGGCCGAGCACAGACCTCACGCCGCTGCGTACGAGCGAGGCGTGCAGGTCGAGCAGGAGCGTCGACAACTCCCTCGCCGCCTCGTCGGCCTCGCCGATGGCGCCGGGGGCACGCCGCTTGAGAATGGGCGCGACGGCCTGCTCGACCAGCCCGCACTCACGCTCGGCCGCGGCCTTGACCGCGCGCAGATGGCGGGCGTGCAGGCCGAAGCGGCGCAGGGCGCCGACGCTGCGCGCGACCTTGAGCGCCTCCTCGTCGTAGCGCCTGGCCACGGGGGCCAGCAGGCCGTAGTCCTCCAGCTCGGCGAGGGTCTCCTCGTCGATGCCGGCGGCCTCCAGCAGCTCGGCCCGGCTGAACCGGATCTCCTGCGCCTGCTGCACCGCGCGCGGGAGGCCGAAGCTCTCGGCCATCCTGTCCTTGATCACCCGCAGCGGCAGGTAGTGGTCACGCTGCTCGGTCAGGATGAAGCGCAGCTGCTCGACGTGCAGGTGGGTGAACTTGCGGTAGCCGGAGGGGCTGCGCTCCGGCTCGATCAGCCCCTCGCCCTCCAAGAAGCGGATCTTGGAGACGGTGACGTCGGGGAACTCGCCCTGCAGCAGGGCGAGCACCTCCCCGATGCTCATGTGCGAGCGTGCCGCCTGGGAGCTCATGCCACCGCCTCCGATGGCACGAGTGACAGGGATGCCGTGTGCACGGGTCGCCCGCTCCGCTCACTCATGCGCCGGCGTTGACCCTCATCAGGAAGACGAGGCGGAACTTGCCGATCTGCACCTCGTCTCCGGAGTGCAAGGGGACCTCCTCGATGCGCTCCCGGTTGACGTAGGTGCCGTTGAGGCTGCCGACGTCGCGCACGGAGAACTGGCCGCCGCGATGGCGGTAGAACTCGACGTGGCGGCGGGAGACGGTGATGTCGTCGAGGAAGATGTCGCTCTCCGGGTGGCGCCCGGTCGTGGTGAGGTCCTTGTCGAGCCGGAACCGGCTCCCCTGGTTGGGCCCCCTGGTCACCGAGAGCAACGCCGTGCCGGGCGGGAGCTGTTCGACCAGCGCCCGTTCGGCCAGGAGCATGTCGCCTGTCTCAGCCTCGTACGCCTCGATTCCCGCGACCGAGATCGTCGACGTGGTGTCCCCGGAGACCTCGGGTCTGGTCAACGGTGACCCACAGCGGGAACAGAAACGGGCATCCTCGGGGTTGGCGTGCCCGCACTGCGTGCAGTAGACGCTCGGCATCGATCGGCTCGGCCTCCTACCGCGAAGACGCGGCGACGGTGCTCGGGGCGCGCCTGCCTTCGCTCTTCAAGTTTGCGAATGCCGCAACTTACGCTGATCAGCGGCAAAGGTCAAGGCGGGGCACTGGACTGGTGGTTCGGACGCTGACAAAGTTACCGCCGCTCCCGCCCCGTGGTCCATGCCGCCGCGCGTTTCTACATTACGATCTTGCGGCACTCCGCGCGCACATCGCGGGCAACGGATTTTCCGCTACTCTACGTGATCAGATGGCTGCCCGCTCGACGATGCGGGCCCATCGTTCGAGCAGAGCCTGCGCGCCGTCCATGTCGGGGGCCTCGGCCCACAGTTCGGTCACCGGTTCGGCGGCGGCGGGCAGCACCAGCACCCACGACCCGTCGTCGCGGGCCACCCGCACGCCGTCGGTGGTGTCGACGCGCCAGCCGCCCGGCTCGGCCTCGGCCGCCTCGATGACCGAGCGCATGACCGCGCCCTTGGCCGCCCACTGGGTGGGGACGCTGCGCCTGAGCAGCTTGACCTCGGGGATCCTGGCGTCGATCTGGCTGAGCGTCAGCCGGGTGCGGGCCACCAGGCCGAGCAGGCGCATGAACGCGGCCAGGCCGTCGATGGCCGGGCTGAACTCGGGCACGACGAACCCGCCGCGCCCGTCGGCCGCGAAGATCATGTCAGGGCCGGCGACGGCGGAGGTGAGGGCGTCGAGCGAGGTGGAGGTCCACTCCACCTGGACGCCGTGGAAGCGGCAGACCTGCTCGGCGACCCGGGTGGTGGTGACCGGCAGGGCCACCCGGCCGCTTCTGCGCTCGGCCGCCACCAGGTCGAGCACGACGAGCAGGGCACGTTCCTCGCTGATGAGCCGGCCGGTCTCGTTCACCAGCGCGATGCGTTCGCCGACCGGGTCGAAGCGTACGCCGAACGCCGCCCGCGAGGAGCTGACCAGCTCCGACAGGCGTTGCAGGTCGCGGCGGCGCTCGGCCAGCGTCTCGGTGGGCGAGACGTCGTTCAGCCGGGCGTTGACGGTCAGCACCTCGACGCCGGCGCGGCTGAGCAACGTGGGCATCACCAGGGAGGAGGTGCCGCCGGCGCAGTCGACCACGACCTTCATGTCCTTGACGCCGGTCACGCCGATGGTGCGCATCAGCTCGTGGGTGTAGCCCTCGACGGCCCTGGCCGGGTAGTGCAGCTCGGCGATCTCGCCGGGGAAGGCCCGCCGGTACTCCTGGCGGGAGAAGACCCGCTCCAGCTTGCGCTGGGCGGCCGGGGGCAGGTCGGCGCCGCGGTCGTCCATGATGACGATGTCGACGCTCTGCGGGTCGCCGGGCGTGGTGCGCAGCGCGATGCCGCCGGCGGCCGACTCGCGGGCGGTGTGGAAGCGGGCCACGGGCAGCGGCGCGGCCTCCAGGTCCAGGACGTTGATCGCGGCGGCGGTCAGCGCGCCGATCACGGCCCGCTTGAGCGCCCTGGCGGCCAGGGAGCAGTCGCGGGAGGTGACCACGTAGGCGCCCTTGCGCAGGGTGGTGGCGTACGCGCCGGCCAGGCGGACGCACAGCTCGGCGGTGATCTCGACGTTGACCAGGCCGCTGACGCCCCGGGGGCCGAACAGGTTGCGCTGGCCGCGCGACTCCCAGATGACGCTGGTGTTGACGACCGCGCCGGCCTCGACGGTCTTGAACGGGTAGACCCTGACGCCGCTGGAGACGTACGCCTCGGCCTCGATGACGCATTCGTCGCCGATGACGGCGTCCTCCTCGACGCGGGCGCCGGCCATGACGTCGGTGCTCTTGCCGATCACGCAGCCGCGCAGGTGGGCGCCGGGGCCGAGGTAGACGTTGTCGTGGACGATCGCGCGGTGCAGGAAGGCGCCCTCGCGCACGACCGCGTTGTTGCCGAGCACGGTGTACTCGCGCAGTTCGGCGCCCGCCTCCACCTTGGCGTAGTCGCCGATCAGCAGCGGGCCCTTGAGTACGGCGTCGGGGTCGACCGTGGCCGAGTCGGCCACCCACACGCCCGGGGAGAGCTCGAAGCCGCCGATGTCGAGCGCGACCCGGCCCGACAGCGCGTCGGCGTGGGCCTTGAGGTAGCTGGCGTGGGTGCCGACGTCCTCCCAGTAGCCGCCGGCGACGTAGCCGTAGATGGGGGCGCCGCGTTCCAGGAGGGCGGGGAAGACGTCTGACGACCAGTCGACCGGTTCGCCGGCGGCCACGGCGTCGAGCACCTCGGGCTCCATGACGTAGATGCCGGTGTTGACGGTGTCGGAGAAGACCTGGCCCCAGGTGGGCTTCTCCAGGAAGCGCTGAACGCGGCCGCCCTCGCCGAGGATGATGATCCCGAATTCGAGCGGGTTGGGGACGCGTTTCAGACCGATGGTGACAAGAGCCGAATTTTCGCGATGGAACCGGATCATGTCGGATAAGTCGATATCGGTGAGGGCGTCGCCGGAGATGACCACGAAGCGGTCGTCGCGCAGGCGGGCGGCGGCGTTCTTGACGCTGCCGGCGGTGCCGAGGGGAAGGTCCTCGGTGGCGTACTGGAGGTTCATGCCCAGCTCGTCGCCGTCGCCGAAGTAGTTGCGCACGAGGGCGGCGAGGAACTGCAGGGTGACGACCGTGTCGGTGATGCCGTGGCGTTTGAGCAGGCGGAGCACGTGCTCCATGATCGGGCGGTTGACCACGGGAAGCAGAGGCTTGGGCTGGTTGGCGGTCATCGGACGCAGCCGAGTCCCCTCCCCGCCCGCCATGACGACCGCCTTCACCGATCACTCCTTCGAGGTCGCGGTTACGAGTTGGCGGACCTGCACCACGTAGAGGATCCCCGCCCACCAATACAGGCCGGTTCCCCAGAGCGCGAAGGCCCACCCGACAATTCGCGCTATATCGGCATACCACCCGGTGTGGGAGGCCAGGAAGAGGAGAGGGAAGGCGTACATGAGATTGAACATGGCGGCCTTGCCCAGGAAATGCACTTGAAGTGCCTTATATCCGTGTTTGCGAAGTACGGGGAAGGAACAGGCGACGAAGATCTCCCGCGCCACGATGACGGCCACCAGCCACCACGGGATGACCTCCCGCAGGAGCAGCGCCAGGATGGTGGCGAACACGTACAGCTTGTCGGCCGCCGGATCGATGACCCGGCCGAGCTTGCTGGTCTGGTTGAACGCGCGAGCGATCTTGCCGTCGAGCCAGTCGGTGAACCCGGCCACGATCAGGATGGCGATGGCCCAGCCGTCCGCCCGGGGACCGAGCACCAGCCAGAGGAACACGGGCACACCCAGCAGGCGCAGGAAGCTCAGCAGGTTGGGAACCGTCCAGATCCGGTCCTCGGCGGAAGTTTCGCTCACGCAGAGACCCTACTGCGTGGAACTCCGGCACAGTCGCCCCCACCGCTGACGAACCCCCACGGGCCCCCACGGGCGCCCGGGGCGGCCTCGGTGAGCGGGGGTTTCGCCGCCCCGCGGGCCGGGAAGGGGCTGGGTGATCGATCCCCCCTGCGGTGCCGGCCTGGGCATGGGGGGATCGGATGTGGCCCTGGGAGTCCGACGTGCTGCGGGACGCGCCGGAGGTCGCGCTGTTCCTCTGCCTGGCCCTCGGGTTCGCCCTGGGCAGGATCAGGTTCCGCGGGGTCGCGGTCGGCGGGGTGGCGGGCACCCTCGCCGCGGCGCTCGCCGTCGGGTTGCTGGCCGGGGGCGTCACGGTCCACCCCCAGGTACGCGTGATCGCCTTCGCGGTGTTCGCCTTCACCTTCGGCTACACCCTCGGGCCCGCCTTCTTCGCGGCCTTCGCCGGGCCGAACCTGCGCTACGTCTGGTTCACGGTCATCGAGGTCGTGGGCGCGCTGGCGGCCGCGGCGCTCGTCGCGGACGTGCTCGGGCTCGACCCGGCGACCACGGCGGGCCTGGTGGCGGGGGCGGCGGCGGGACCGGTGGCGCTGGGCACGTCGGCCGACGCGTTGCAGGCGGCCGGGATCGGGTCGGCGCAGGGCGCGCTCGGGCCCGCGTACGTCCTGTCGTACCTCTTCGCCCTGGTCACGATCGCGCTGCTGACGAGCAGGGCCGCGCCCGCGGTGCTGCGGTTCGACCCGGCGGAGGCGGCCGCGGCGCTGTGGCGGCGGCTGGACGGCGAGGAGGAGACGCCGCCCCCGGCGGTGCTGGGCCGGGCCCACCAGGTCACCACCGGCGAGGGCAGGACGGTCGCGCAGGCCGAGATCGCGATGGGCACCCGCGTCTCGGTGGAACGGCTGCGCAGGAACGGCCGCCCGATCGCGTTCGGCCCGGACACGCTGCTGGAACGGGACGACGAGGCCGTGGTCGTCGGCGTACGCCAGGACGTGGTGAACGCGTGCGCCGTCATCGGGCCCGAGGTGCCCGGCGGGCGGGAGCTGGACCTGGACCTGGAGGTGGCCGACGTGATGCTCGCGGGCCGGCCCCCGGCGACCGTGCGGGCCCTGCGCGCGGGGTTGTCCGGCCAGGGCGTGCAGGACCTGCACGTGTGCGAGGTGACCCGGGTGGGGTGCCGGTTGCCGGTCCGGCCGGGGACGCCGCTGTACGCCGGGGACGTGGTGCGGGTGACCGGCATCAAGCGGGACGTGGACCGGGCCGCGGCCTGGCTCGGGGCGCGGGCGGACGCGGGGAGGCGGGCCGACGTCGTCTACCTGTCCGCCGGGCTCGTGGCGGGACTGGTGGCGGGGCTGGCGGGCGGGCTCACGGTGTCGGTGGGCTGCCTGCTGGCGGGGCTGGTGTTCGGGCGCGTACGGGCGGGCCGGGCCCGCTTCGGGCAGTACGACGCCGGTGCGGCGCGGGTGGTGGGCGAGCTGGCGCTGGGCGTGTTCGTGGCGGCGCTCGGGTTGTCGGCGGGACCGGCGGCCGTGGAACTGGTGGGGCGGCACGGCTGGCAGGTGGCGCTGGGCGCCGTCGCGGCGGCCGCCGTGCCCGTGGTGATCTCGCTGGCGATGGCGGCCAAGCTGATGATGTTGCCGCCGCCGCTGGTGCTGGGCGCGGTGACCGGCCAGCACGGCCTGAGCGCGATCCTGGGCGCGGTGCGCCGGATGTCGGGGAACGGGACGCCGCTGCTGGCGTACACGGTGGTGCACGCGCTGTCGGGGGCCGTGCTGGCGCTGCTGGGGCCGGCCGCGGTGGCGCTGGCCCGCTGGGTGGGGTGAGAGGTCAGGTGCGCAGGAAGGCGTGGGTGCGGCCCAGGGGGACGAAGCCGAGGCGGGCGTAGAACTCGCGCGGCCAGTCGGCGGCGTCGGCGACCAGGAAGGTCAGCTCGGCGTCGGCCGTCTCGGCGAGCAGCGCGGTCATCAGGGCGCGGGCGTGACCCTGGCCCCGGTGGCGCTCGCCGGTGTAGACGTTCTCGATCTGGGCGACGCCGTCGTGCACGTAGAGGTCGGCGCGGGCGGCGACCTGGCCGCCGGGGGCGCGTACGGCCCGGAACTCGACCCGGTCGGCGCCGGCCGTACGGGTCGCGGCGCGCGCGGCGAGCCCTTCGACCACCTGCTCCGAGGCGTGCGGCAGCGACTCGCGCCACTCGGCGCGCAGCACGGGCAGCAGCTCCTCCAGGCCGAGCCGCTGGGCGGGCGCGGACGCGGCCGGGCGGACGCCGTGGAAGGCCATGACGAGGTTGGTGTCGTGCTCGTAGCCGGCGGCGGCGAACGCGGGCCGGAACTCCTGGCCCAGCCGGTCGTCGTCGACGCACACCAGGCGGTGGCCGAGCCCGGCGAGCGTCTCCTCGGCCGCGGCCAGCGCAGCCCCGGGGCGGCCGCTCTCGACGATCAGCCTGTTGTCGTCGTGGGACATCGGGTAACGCTCGTCGAGCACCGCGAAACCGCCCGGGACGGGCAGCACGGCCGGCGACTTGCGGCGGGCGAAGGCGTGCTGGAAGGCGATGGCCCGGCCCAGCTCGTCAGCCATGGCGGGCCGCGCGCAGGAAGGCTCTGATCAGGGCGGAGTCCTTGACCCCGGGCGCGGTCTCGACGCCGCTGGACACGTCGACCCCCCACGGGCCGGCCGCCTCGACGGCCTCGGCCACGTTCGACGGGTCGAGCCCGCCGGCCAGCATCCACCGGCCGGAGGGGCGGCCGCGCACCGCCGCCCAGTCCCAGGGCTCCCCCGAGCCGGGACGGGGCGCGTCGACGATGAGCAGGTCTTCGTCGTAGGCGCCGCACCGCAGGTCGGCCGAGGCGTCGACGGCGCGTACGAGCGGGCGGCCGAGGTCCTTGAGCGCGGTGAAGTCGGCGTGGGGGTGCCGGCCGTGGAGCTGGACGGCGCGTACGCCGGAGGCCAGCGCCGCCTCCCTGACCGTCTGCGGGTCCTCCCCCCTGAAGACGCCCACGGTCAGCACGTGGGCCGGGACCGCCGCGGCCAGCTCGGCCGCCCGCTCCGGCGTCACCCTGCGCGGGCTCCGGGTCAGCACGAACCCGATGGCGTCGGCGCCGGCCTCGACGGCGGCCTCGACGTGCTCGGGCTCGCTCAACCCGCAGATCTTCACATACACACCTCAGACCTTAGCGGCGCCTGGCGGCCGAAGGCGACCACGACCAGATCAGCAGCGCCCCGATGAGGCCGAACAGCAGCACCCCGTTGGGCAGGTGGGCGCCCAGCCACAGCCAGGTGACGTGCTGGAGCGCGCCGACGACGAACAGCGCGACGCTGGCCCACACCGGCCAGCCGGCGCCGCGTCCGGGCCGCCAGACCAGGACGGCCAGCACGATCTGCACGAGCGCCACCAGGTGCACGACCATGCCCGCCATGACGTGCGTCTCGGACAGCGCCCCGCCGCCCGCCGCCACCGCCTGGCCGGCGAACGAGGCGGCCACGAGCAGCGCGGCGGCCTGGGCGATGATGACGATGCGCAGGCTGTGGAGCAGCCCGCCCGGCACCTGTCGTGCCGTGCCGGGGCGCGGCATGACCTGGGTCTCCCCCATGATGTGGATCCTTTCTGCGAAGCGAAGGACCCATATCGTGTCGGGGGCGGCCGCGGACGGTCGTCAGCCTGCGGGATGACCCCCCGCTCCCCCACGTGGCGGACGGACCGGGCGGAAGGCGGCGTCCACGAGACCGGCGCGGTGGGCGACCACGGCGGCCTGGATGCGGTTGCGCAGGCCGAGCTTGTCCATGGCGGCGGCGATGTGGGTCTTCACGGTGGTCACGCCCACGTGCAGCTCCTCGGCGATCTCGGCGTTGGACAGGCCGGTGCCGACCAGGGCCAGGACCTCCAGCTCGCGTTCGGTCAGCCCGGACGGCGGCGGCGCGGCGGCCTGCTCCTCGGCGGCGAGGAACCGTTCGACGACCCGGCGCAGCACCGAGGGGGCCAGCAGCTGCTCGCCCGTCGCGGCCCGGCGTACGGCGTCGACCATGCGTTCGGGCTCGTCGTCCTTGACCAGGAAGCCGACGGCGCCGGCGCGCAGGGCGGCGTGGACGTCGGCGTCCTCGGCGAACGTGGTGAGCACGACGATGCGGGCCCCCGGACGGGCCGCGAGCACCCGCCTGATCGCCTCCAGGCCGTCGACCCGGGGCATGCGCAGGTCCATGAGGATGACGTCGGGGACGTGGCGTTCGGCCAGGCGTACGGCCTCGGCGCCGTCCTCGGCCTCGCCCACGACCTCCATGTCGCCCGCCGCCTGCAGCAACATGCGTACGCCCGCGCGTACCAGCGCCTGGTCGTCGGCCACCAGGACCCGGATCACGCGGCGATCCTGGCGGGCAGGCTGGCCAGCAGCAGCCAGCCGCCCTCTCCGTCGGGACCGGCGCTCAGGGTGCCGCCCAGCGCGCGTACGCGCTCGCGCATGCCCGCCAGGCCGCGGCCGGAGGAGGGCAGGCGTTCGATGACGGTGGGCGGGCGGCCGTTGCGGATCTCGATGGCCAGCCCTTCCTGGGCGGGGGCCACGATGACGCGGACCCGGGTGCCGGGTCCGGCGTGTTTGAGCACGTTGGTGAGACCTTCCTGGACGATGCGCGCGGCGGAGGCGCGGGCGATGAGCGGGGCGCGGTCGCTGGCCGGGTCGAGGTCGAGGTCGACGACGAGGCCGGCGGCGGCCATGCGTTCGGCGGACTCGCGGACCACGTCGGCGGGGTTGGCCAGCAGGTCGGGGCCGCGGTCGGGGTCGCGCAGCAGGTCGAGCAGGTCGCGCAGGTCCTGCAGCACCTGGTGGCCGGTCTCGCGGATGTCGGACAGCGCGTCGGCGACCGGCCCGTCGGGCGCGGTGTAGCGGGCGGCGCTGGCGCGCAGCACCATGGCGCCGACGTGGTGGGCCACGATGTCGTGCACGTCGCGGGCGATGCGCTCGCGCTCGGCGAGCTGGTCGGCGCGCACCTGGGCGACCGCGAGCCGGGCCGACTCCTCGGCGCGCAGGCGTTCGGCGGCGGACGCGGCCTGCCGCATGCCGAGGTAGCGGCCGATCGCGATGGGCGTGGCCACCAGGGTCATCAGCACGCCGACGCGGAAGGGGGTGATCTCGGTGCCGTCGCCGACGACGGCGATCGCGGTCAGCAGGCACCCGGTGAGGTACGCGGCGGCCGTCCAGGCCCAGGAGTCGACGCGCATCGCGAAGACGCCGATGGCGATGAGCGTGAGGATCACGCAGGTGTTGACGGCGTCGTTCAGATAGGTGTCGGCGGAGATGAGCAGCACGCCCTGCAGCAGGAAGACCAGGCCGGGCAGGCGCCGGGCGACGCCGAGCGACAACCCGCCGACCACGGCGAGCAGGCCGATCACCCATACGGGCTGGGCGCCGCCGTGCCATGTGGTCCAGGTGCTGAGTACGGTGATCGCCACGCCGCCGGCGGCCAGCAGCGCGTCGGGCGTGACGTCGCGCTCCTCCAGCCGGTCGGCCGAGCTGCGCAGGTAGGCGCCGAGCACGGTGGGGAAGGTGGGCAGCAGCACCGAGTACATCCAGGTGTTGCCGGTCATCGCGATGCCGGGGTCGGCGATGTTGACCGCGGTGGCCATCACGGTGGCGCCCACGCCGAGGAGGGCGGGCTTCCAGGCGACGCGGAAGCCGACCACGCCGAGCGCGACGCAGATGAGGATCTGCGCGGTGTTGGAGGTGTAGGAGCCGAGCTGGTCGCTGATGACGAGGAAGGCGGCCAGGTAGAGGGTGACGGGCAGCGGCCATCGCCGTACGAGCCCCATGGGCAGGCCCACCAGCAGGGCCATGGGGATGTTCATCGCCGCCGGCAGATACGCGGTGTCGCCCGCGTGGGCCGTCGTCAACAGGTCAAGGCCCACGCCCGAGATCGCGAGCAGGGCATCGAGCGGCACACCACGCCAACGCATGGACTCACGCTATCCACCCGCCGCCGATACCTGATCCTCCGCTGGGAGGACCCCGCCTCCTCCTACTGGCCGCGGATCCGTCCAGACGGCGGACCGCGGAGGGTGATCTTCCCGGTACGTTCGGGGCCATGTCCAACGACACCGCACTGTTTCTCGGCCAGTTCCTGCGCGCCCCCACCGTGATCGGCGCCGTCGCCCCCAGTTCGCGCCGGCTGGCCGCGGCCGTCTGCGCGCCGGTCCCGGAGCGCGGCGAGCCGACCGTGGTGGAGCTCGGCCCGGGCACGGGCCCGTTCACGGCGGAGATCCAGCAGCGGCTCGCCGGGCGCGGCCACCACCTGGCCGTCGAGGTGAACGGACGGCTCGCGGGACTGCTCGCGGCGCGTTTCCCCGGTGTGGACGTGGCGCACGCCGACGCGGCGCGCCTGGGCGAGCTGCTGGGCGAGCGCGGGCTGAGCCACGCCGACGTCGTGGTGAGCGGCCTGCCGTGGGCGGCCTTCCCGACGGAGCTGCAGCACGAGCTGCTGGACGCGGTGACGTCGGTGATGAGCCCCGGCGCGGCCTTCACCACCTTCTCCTACATCCACGCCATCCCGCTCAGCTCGGCCCGGCGGTTCCGTGGGCTGCTGGCCGAGCGGTTCGAGGAGGTCGTGCCCGGACGTACGGTCTGGCGCAACACTCCCCCGGCCTTCGTGTTCCACGCCCGCAGACCTCGACCCTGAACAGAACGAGATTCTACGATGGTGTGATGGATTTCACCCTTCCCGAGAGCGCCCAGGCCGTCCAGCGCGGCGTCGCCGAGATCTGCGCCCGCTACGACCTCGACTACTGGCAGCGGTGCGAGAGCGACAAGCGGTGGCCGGAGGAGGTCTGGGCCGACCTGGCCAAGGGCGGCTGGCTGGGCCTGGCCGTGCCGGAGGAGTACGGCGGGGGCGGGCAGGGACTGCTGGAGCTCGCGGTGGCCACCGAAGCGCTGTCGTCCTCGGGCGCGGCGGGCGGCTCGGCCTTCACGTACGTGCTCACCCCCGGCTTCGGCGCGCTCACCGTGGCCCGGCACGGCACCGCCGAGCAGCGGGCCGAGCTGCTGCCCCGGCTGGCCACGGGTGAGATCGAGACGTGCTTCGCCCTGACCGAGCCGGACGCCGGCTCCAACTCCCTGGCGATCGCCACCTCCGCCCGCCGCGACGGCGGCGACTACGTGCTCAACGGGCAGAAGATCTGGATCACCGGCGTGCAGCGGGCCACCTGGATGTTGCTGGTGACCAGGACCGTCCCGGCGGCCGAGGCCAGGCCGCGCACCCACGGGCTGACCGTGTTCCTGGTGAACGTGCCCGAGGCGGTCGCCGCCGGGCAGCTGTCCTACCGGCCGATCCCCAAGATGGGCGCGAACACGACGCCGTCCAACATGGTGTTCGTCGACAACCTGCGGGTGCCGGCCGCGAACGTGGTCGGCGAGGTGGACGGCGGCGCGGCCGTGTTGTGGGACATCCTCAACCCCGAGCGGGTGCTGCTGGCCGCCTCCGCGCTCGGCGGCGCCGAGGTGGCGCTGCGGGTGGCCGTCGGCTACGCCAAGGAACGCGAGGTGTTCGGCCGCCCGATCGGCGCCAACCAGGCCATCGCGTTCCCGCTGGCGCAGGTCAAGGCCAAGATCGAGCTGGCGCGGCTGATGCTCTACAAGGCGGCCTGGTCCTTCGACCGGCGCCTGCCGTGCGGCACCGAGGCCAACATCGCCAAGCTGACCGCCTCCCAGGCCGCGTGGGAGGCGGCAGACGCCGCGTTCCAGACGCACGGCGGCATGGCGTACTCGCTGGAGTACCCGGTGGCCAGGTTGCTGGCCGACGCCCGTATCGGGAGGGTCGCGCCCGTGACCGAGGAGCTTCTGCTCAACTACCTCGCTACACAGGTGCTCGGGTTGCCCCGGAGCTTCTGAGCCCTCAGGCCCTGCCCATCGCCTTGCGGATCACGTCACGGGCCCTGTCCATGATCGCGACGGGCGGCCCGGCGAGCAGGTTCTTCGGCGCGGTCTCGACGCCGGCGTGCGGATGCGTGGGCGCGATCGCCTCGGCGGCCTTGACGCCGAGCGCCATCGCGTGCCGTTCCCTCTCGCCGGCGGCCCGCCTCAGCGTGGGGAACTCCTCGCGTTCCTCGGCCTCGGCGTGCTCGACGACGGCCTTGCGCAGGGTGGCCAGGTTGGCCGCGAACTGCGGGTCGTCGACGCCTGCCCGCTCCATCTGGGTGAGCATGTCCTTGGCCGCGTTCTCCTCGGCCAGTCTCTCGTCCACCAGGTCGTCGCCGTGGCCGGCCTTGCGGCGCGCGTACGGGTGGACGATCTCCTCCTCCGCTGTCTCGTGGACGGCCAGCAGGCGCACCAGCCTCTGGAAAGCCGCTGCTTTGTCCTCGGGGGCGGCGTTCTCGACCTCCGTGAACAGGCTCCTGATCCTCTCGTGCTGGCGCACCAGCAGGTCGACCACATCGTCGTCGGTCATGACCCTGCGCCTACCCGAGGCCGGGACCGGCACACCCGCCCGGTACGACCGCCCGGCTCAGCCGAACGCGGGGGGCCGCTTCTCGCGCACCGCGCGCACGCCCTCGACCACGTCTGGGCCGGTGAAGCCGAGGAACTCCATGGCCAGCGAGGCGTCGAAGGCGGGGCCGGCCAGGCGCAGCCAGTTGTTGAGCGAGTACTTGGTCAGCCTGATCGCCTCCTGGGAGCCCTGGGCGAGGCGGACCGCGATCTCCATGGCCTTGTCGTGCACCTGGTCGTCCTCGACGCACAGACTGACCAGGCCCATGCGCTCGGCCTGCTCGCCGGTGACGGGCTCGCACAGCAGCAGGTGGTACTTGGCCTTGGCCATGCCGCACAACAACGGCCAGATGATCGCGGCGTGGTCGCCGGCGGCGACGCCGAGCCGGGTGTGGCCGTCGATGATCCGGGCCGTACGGCCGGCGACCGAGATGTCGGCCAGCAGCGCCACGGCGAGCCCGGCGCCCACGGCCGGCCCCTGGACGGCCGAGACGATCGGCTTGGAGCAGTTGAGCACGTTGTAGACGATGTCGCGGGCCTCGGCGAACACCCGCATCCGGGTGGCGTGGTCGCGGGTCATCTCCTCGATCATGGACAGGTCGCCGCCGGCCGAGAACGCCGTGCCCTCGCCCCTGACGACGATCGCCCTGACGGAGTCGTCGCGGTCGGCCTCGCGCCAGACCTCGCT
The DNA here is from genome assembly GCF_014648435.1 of Nonomuraea spiralis. Taxonomy (GTDB): domain Bacteria; phylum Actinomycetota; class Actinomycetes; order Streptosporangiales; family Streptosporangiaceae; genus Nonomuraea; species Nonomuraea spiralis. The sequence goes on along the minus strand of NZ_BMRC01000001.1, from coordinate 418,670 downwards.
CAGCTCGCGGTGGCCGGTCATGTCGACGGCGTTGAGCCGGCCCGGCTCGCTGATCGTGACGCGCAGCACGCCCTCGGCCGGGGTGTCGAGCTTGAGTTTGTCGAAGGTCACAGATGCTCCCGCAGGCGCTCGGCGATGTACTGCCTTGCCTCGGCCGCCTGGTCGAACAGGCCGGGCAGGCCGAAGAATCCGTGGACGGCGCCGTCGAAGCGGCGGGCCTCCACCGGCACGCCGGCGTCGGCCAGGCGGCGGGCGTAGTGCTCGCCCTCGTCCCTGAGCACGTCGTACTCGGCGGTGAGGACGGTGGCGGGCGGCAGGCCGGTCAGGTCGGGCAGCCGCAGCGGGCTCAGCAGCGGGTCCGCCGGGTCGGCGCCGGGCGCGTACCGGGCGGCGAACCAGGCCATCTCGGCGGCGTCGAGCCCGTAGCCCTTGGCGTAGGCGCGGTAGCTCGGGGTGTCCATGGCCACGTCGAGCACCGGGTAGACCAGCGCCTGGTGGGCCAGCCGGATGCCGGACCCGGCGGCCCGCCAGGCGGCGACGGCGGCGAGGTTGCCGCCCGCGCTGTCGCCGACCACGGCCACGCTGCCGTTGCTCTGGTAGAAGGCGGGCCTGGCGAAGACGTCGCGTACGACGGTCCAGGCGTCGTCGGCGGCGGCCGGGAAGGGGTGCTCGGGGGCCAGCCGGTAGTCGGCCGAGACCACCACGGCGCCGGTGCGCACGGCCAGGTCGCGGCCGACGGCGTCGTTGCGTCTGACGCTGCCGAAGACCCAGCCGCCGCCGTGGAAGTAGACGACGACGGGCAGCAGGCCGTCGCCGGGGTCGGCGCGGTAGATCCGGATCGGCACCTCGCCGGCGAGCTCGTCGCGGACGAACGGGAGCTTGGGGAGCGGGCCTCTGTAGGCCGCGAAGCCGTCCTGCGCGCGCATCTCCTGGATCGTGGCCAGGTCGAGCGTGGCCAGGTCGGTGTTGAGATCCGACGGGTAGAGGGCGACGTAGTCCCGCGCCTGGGGGTGCAGCGGCATGATCGCAGCCTAGCGGGCCGCCTCGACGAACGCATGGAAGAGCCGATTGTCGGTGGCGCGTTCGGGATGCCACTGGACGCCGACGCCGAACCGGTGGCCCTGGAGCTCGACGCCCTCGACGATCTGGTCGTCGGCCCAGGCCACCGCGAGCAGGCCGCTGCCCAGGCGGCGTACGGACTGGTGGTGCGGGGCGACCGCCTCGACGTGGTCGCCCACGGCCTTGCCGAGCCTGCTCGACGCGCTCACCTGGATGTTGTGGGCCGCGCCGGGCTCGCCGTGGCGTGCGTGGCCGAGCACCTCGGGCAGCCACGGGATCAGGGTGCCGCCCTGGGCGACGTTGAGCACGTGCATGCCGCGCGCGATCGCCAGGATCGGCAGGTCGGCCGCGATCGCGGCCCTGGCCAGGGCCAGCTCGAACCGGTCGCGGTGGGCCTGCGGCTCGGCCGCGCGTTCGTCCTGCTCGCCGCCGTAGGTGCCGGCGGCCAGGTCGACGCCCCCGGCCAGTACGACGCCGGACAGGCCGCCGACGTAGTCGCCGATGCCGTGCGGGCCCAGCGGCGGCAGCACCACCGGCGCGCCCCCGGCCCGCTCGATCGCCTTGGCGTAGGAGGGCGGTGACACCACGGCCTCGCGTACCCAGTCGCCCCAGCGGGCGGCTTCGAGGTAGGCGGTGATGCCGATCAGCGGTCGGGACATGCGGACTCCAGGGGGCACGGCGGAGCGCGTGCCGCCACCAGCCGGTCACCGGCGACGGCCGCAGTGCCCATCATGGCGCACACCGTTTCCCTTATGTCACCCCTCCCACAGATGTCCTCCCACCGGTGTCCTCCCACCGGTGGGGACGCCTCAGGGCAGGCGCGCGGAGGTCTCGGCGGTGAGCTGGGTGAGGACGGAGGCGGCGCCGGGGCCGGTGTCGACCAGTTCGTCCAGGCGGGCCCGCCAGGCGCCGGCCTCGGCGTAGAAGGCGTCGGCCTCGGCCTGGAGGCGCAGCCGGGTCTGGCAGAGCTGGAGCTGGTACATGAGCCCGAGGTAGTGGCCGACCGCGTCGCTGAGCCACCAGTAGGCGTCCGTGGTCGCGGCCGAGACGAACGTGTGGGCGCCTTCCCAGGCCACCCGCCTGGGATGGAGGACTGCCATGGCCGGATGCTACGCCCCCGCCGGGCGGCGGGAAAAGCCGGAAAAGGGGAAAACAAACATTAATTGTATTCGCATTCGGCTTTCAACAACTTCATCCCACAATTCGGGTGAATCGGTTGTGCCGTGTCAGAGGTGGTGTAAGACTCATTTTCGAGCGGGCGGGATGTGCCGGGGCACACCGCGCGTTCGCGACCCGGAGCCGTCAGGAGGTGGACGACGCGGCCGGAATCGACTTTCCGGCCCAATGGGGTGGGGTTGAGTGCATGTCGTTGAATCCGCGCCTGGTGAAGGAGAGCTTCTCGCTCGTCGAGCCCGTGGCCGACAAGGCGACCGCGTACTTCTACGGGCGGCTGTTCGCCGAGAGCCCGCACCTGCGAGGGATGTTTCCGCCCGCCATGGACGTCCAGCGCGACCGGCTGTTCCGCGCGCTGACCCGGGTCGTGTGGAGCCTGGACAGCCCGGACGGCCTGGCCGCCCATCTCGGGCAGCTCGGCAGGGACCATCGCAAGTACGGCGTGCTCGCCGAGCACTACACCGCGGTCGGCAACGCCCTGCTGGCCACGATCCGGCGCTTCGCCGCCGAGATCTGGAACGACGAGATCGAGGCCGCGTGGGTGGCGGCGTACACGGCGGCGGCCGATCTGATGATCGGGTCGGCCGAGTCCGACGCGGGGGTCTCGCCGGCGTGGTGGCTGGCCGAGGTCGTCGACCACGAGCTGCGCCGTCCCGACATCGCGGTGGTCACGCTGCGGCCGGAGCAGCGGCTGCCGTACACGGCGGGCCAGTACGTCACCGTGCAGACCGCGCGCTGGCCGCGGGTGTGGCGCACGTTCTCGATCGCCAACGCGCCGCGCCCGGACAACACGATCAGGCTGCACGTGCGCTCGGTGCCGGGCGGCTGGGTGTCCACGGCGCTGACCAGGCACACCAGGATCGGCGACACGCTCATGCTCGGGCCGCCGATGGGCACGATGACGCCGTGCGAGCACAGCACCCGCGACGTGCTGTGCGTGGCCGGCGGCACGGGGCTGGCCCCGCTGAAGGCGATCGTCGAGCACGTCATCGCCTCGGGCCACCGGCCCAGGATCCACCTGCTGCACGGCGCGCGCACCGCGGCCGAGCTGTACGACCTGCCCGACCTGCTGCGGATGCAGGAGTCCTTCCCCTGGCTCCAGGTCCTGCCGGTGGTCTCCGGCGACCCCTCCTACGACGGGATGCGCGGGCACCTGCCGGAGGTGACCCGGCGCTTCCGCTCCTGGTCCGAGCACGACGTGTACGTGTGCGGCCCGGCCGACATGGTGGAGGAGACCGTACTCCGGCTGCGGGACGACGGCGTGCCGCTGCCCCGCATCCACCGCGACGTCGTCCGGGGGGGACACTGAGCCGCTAGGAGGCCGCCGGGGCGGGCCGGCCGAAGGCGGCGGCGGTCTCCTCGTCGGCCGGCCAGAACGTCTCGATGGCCAGCTCCGAGACGGTCACGTCCATGGGCGTGCCGAACGTGGCGATGGTGGTGAACATCGACAACACCCGGTCGCCGGCGGCTATGCGCAGCGGCAGCAGGATGTCGCCGGGGCCGGGCACGTGGGCGACGTTGAGCTCCACGCCCGGGTAGGTGTAGGCGGCCAGCTCGTCGTGCAGCTCGGCCAGGCGGCCGTCGGCCGACGCCTCGGCCTGCCTGCGGAGCTGGTGCAGGAGATAGGCGCGCACCTCGGCCAGGTTCAGCAGCCGGCCGCCCATGGCGTCGGGGTGCAGCGACAGCCGCATGACGTTGACCGGCTCGGCCAGCAGTTCGGCGGGCACGCCGTCCATGAACATCGCCGCCGCCGAGTTGGCCGCCACCAGGTTCCAGGCCGCGTCCACGACCAGCGCCGGGTACGGCTCGTGCCCGGCCAGGATCTTCTCCAGCGCCTGGCGTACGACGGCCATCTCCGGGGCGCCGACCTCGCGCTCGGGGAAGAGCGGCGCGAACCCGGCCGCGACCAGCAGCCTGTTGCGGTGGCGCAGCGGCACGTCCAGCTCCTCGGCCAGTTTCATCACCATCTCGCGGCTCGGCCGGGCGCGTCCGGTCTCCAGGAAGCTGACGTGCCGCGCGGAGACGTCCGCCTCGATCGCCAGGTCGAGCTGGCTCACGCGGCGTCGCTGCCGCCACGACCGCAACAAATCCCCAAAAGTCTCATCTTGTACGGCTAGTGCTCCCATGTCGGAGAACTTACCGGGAGCAGGGAAGCATCACGATTACCTCCCTGGTAATGCGCACCCGTTTCGGCCGCCCGCCCCAGGACGGGCCGGACGCACTGCGGCAAATCTCCCAGTGCTCGGCACCGCCGCCGCCCGCGTGGCACGATGGCGGCAAGCGAACATGGGAGCGAAGCAATGAGTGACGCAGTGCTCGCGATCGGCACCCGCAAGGGCCTGTTCCTCGCCCGCTCGGCGGACGGCGGCCCGTTCGAGATCCAGCCGATCCAGTTCTCCACGGTCGCGGTGCCCTCGGTGGCCATCGACACCCGCGGCGCCACACCTCGCCTGCTGGCCGGCATCGAATACGGCCATTTCGGTCCGTCAGTGATGTATTCAGATGACCTCGGGGCAACCTGGGGCGAGGCGCCTCAACCGCCCATCGCGTTCCCCGACAAGACCGAGACGACGCTGACCCGGGTGTGGCAGCTCACGCCCTCGCCGTCGGAGCCGGGCGTCGTGTGGGCCGGTGTGGAGCCGGCCGCGTTGTTCCGCTCGGAGGACCACGGCGTCACCTACCGGCTGGTCGAGGGCCTGTGGGACCATCCCCACCGGCCGAGCTGGCACCCGGGCGGCGGCGGGCTGTGCCTGCACACGATCGTCCCCCATCCCACCGACCCCGAGGTCATGGGCATCGCGGTCTCGGCCGCCGGCTTCTACCGCACCCGCGACGGCGGCATGTCGTGGGAGGCGGCCAACCAGGGCATCCGGGCGCCGTTCCTGCCGGAGGGGCAGCAGTATCCCGAGTTCGGGCACTGTGTGCACAAGGTCTGCATCGACCCCGCCAAGCCCGAGCGGCTCTACCTCCAGCACCACTTCGGCGTCTACCGCAGCGACGACTTCGGCGGGAGCTGGCACGACATCGGCTCCGCCCTGCCCTCCGACTTCGGCTTCCCGATCGTGGTCCACCCGTCCCGCCCCGACACGATCTTCGTACTGCCGCTGACGGCCGACGTCGACCGCACCCCGGTCGGCCACCGCTACCGGGTCTGCCGCAGCCAGGACGCCGGCGCGACCTGGGAGGAGCTGGGCGAGGGCCTGCCCGAGGGCCCGGTCCACGCCACCGTGCTGCGCGACGCGATGACCGCCTCCCCGGCCGGGTTGTTCTTCGGCACCCGCGACGGCGAGGTCCACTGCTCGCGCGACGACGGCGAGAGCTGGTCGCTGGTCGGCCGCCATCTGCCCGACGTGCTGAGCGTGCGCGCGGCGGTGCTCTAACCGATGGCCAGGTCGATGACCAAGCCCGTGACGATGGTCGTGTTCGTGCTGCCCGCCTCGCTGCGCCGGTGGGTGAGCGGGCGCACCGAGGTCAAGGTGTTCGCGATCGGCGCCGACCGCGACTCCCCGCCCACCCTCGGCTCGGCGCTCGACATGCTGCGGCGCACCCACCCGATGCTGGAGGAGCGCCTGCGCGACGACTACGGGCGCATCCGCCGGCACATCAGCATGATCGTGTGCGGGGAGAACGCCCGCGGCCTCGGCGGCCTGGACTACGCCCTGCCGCCGGGCGCCGAGGTCTACGTGTTGCCCGCCCTCGCCTGACGCCTCAGACCTTGCGCCAGCCCGGGACCCAGGCCCCGTCCTCGACGACGTAGTCGCCGAACAGGGCGGGCGCCTCCTTGCGCATCAGCTCGCCGATGCGCTGGAACAGCAGGCGGATCTCCTCCTCCGCGCCGACCGCGGTGCGGGCCTCGATCGTGTGCCGCAGCGTGCGCACGTTGGCCGTCCAGACCAGCCCGGTGGCCAGCCCCTCGGGGGCGAACCTGCGCATGAACGAGGTGCGGTGCTTCTTCTCCGAGAACGGCACGCCCTCCTCGTCGAGCCCGAAGTGCCCGGCCATCCAGAGCTGGAACTGCTCCAGCTGCTCCAGCACGGCCGTGGCCCGCTCCATCAGCTCGTCGTCCTGCCGGGCCCAGTCGGGGAACCAGAACGGCAGCTCGTCGAGCCGGACGAAACGCAGCGACTCCTGGGAGATGGCCACGCCGGGCCGGTGGCGCACCAGCTCGTGGGTCAGGACGCGGCTGACGTTGTGGAGCACGAAGCTGAAGCTGACGTGCTCCAGGACCGAGCCGTGGGCGCTGGCCAGGATGTTACGCAGGTAGTCGTCCTGGTTCTCCCTGATGCGCACCACGTTGGGGTTGAGGCCGGGTTCGAAGGAGCGGTAGCAGAGCCGGCCGGCGAACTCGGCGAGGTTCTGGGCGTCGAGGTCGCCGCGGTCGAGCCGCTCCAGCCAGCTCTCGCCGCCGACCTCGCCGAGATAACGGCCGAGCTCGTCGTAGTCAAGCTCGGGACGGGCGACGATGAAGACCTCGGGTTCGACACTGCGCATATGGGAGCCCCCCGCTCGGGTTCTGTGGTTTGTGACGGGCTCAAGCAAACCAGCTCCCGGGGCTGCGCGCGACTCGGCGCCCGCCGTCCCCCTCCGAGGGCACGGCGGGCGCCGACGCCAGGTCAGCAGCGGTGTGCGGGCCTGTCGCGGGTGACGAGGTCGGTGTCACCGGCGGTCCCGTCGAGCCACAGGACGCGGCCCCCGGTTCCGGCGGCGAACAGCGACTGCTCTCCCCTGTTGCAGGAGTAGCGTTCCAGGGCTCCGCCGGTGACCGGCACCTGGTAGATCTTTGACAGGTTCACGTTCTCCAGCGTGGTGCCCTCCGGCTGCACGCCGACGGTCACCCGTGACTCGCTCGCGTCGAGCCAGGTGGGGTGCGGCGCCTGCGGCCCGTCGGCGACGACCGGCGTCTGGCCGGTGCCGTCGAGGGCGACCCGCATGACGCCCATCCGGCCGTCGCGGTTGGCGTCGTAGAGCCAGACGACGTGCTTGGCGGTCACCGCCGGGGAGATCGAGAGCGATGGGAGCACGCCGGTCGGCGGCACCTCGGGCACCACGACCTCCGTGCCGGCCGCCAGGTCGCGCACGACGGGCGTGCTGTGGCTGCTGCCCGAGGCGAAGGTCACCCGGATGTAGACGAGCCGGCCGCCGCTGATCGAGGGCATGTAGCCGGCCACGCCCTTGCCCTCGGTGAGGATGACCGGGGCGGCGTTCCCGCGCTTGAGCCACATCTCGACCTCGCCGGTCGCCGGGTCCTCTCCGGACCAGGCGACGGTGTCGCCGGAGACGGCCGCGGCGTAGACGTAACCGGTGCTCTCGTGCACGACGGTGGAGGGCGCCGAGGCGTCGAGCGGGCGGGAGCGGATCTGGAAGACGCCCGCGGCGGGGTCGAGGGAGACCCAGACGGCGCGTCTGCCGTCGGTGGCGGGCGTCCAGTCCCAGCGGCCGTCGTCGGACAGGGTGGTGGCCCGGCCGCCGCTCACGCGTCCGGTCTGGATGACGGTGGAGCCGTTGGTGTCGGGGGTGTTGTTGGTGACGGCGTACCGGTCGCCGGCCAGGGCGGGCGGGTCGAGGGCGTCGGTGAGGCCGTCGAGGACGACGCGGCTGTCGGTACGGATCAGCCGCTCCCAGCCGGGCCTGATGCCGTGCCGGTCGAACGCCTGCGCGACCGCGATCCGGTCACGGGCGTTCAGCCCGGCGGCGCGGGCGGCCGACTCGACGGCGCGGCGGCCGTCGCCGAAGTCGTCGAGCGGGGTCATGTACTCGGTCAGCGCCTTGTAGACGACCTTGTCGAAGCCGGTGCCGAGCTTCTCCCTGGCGTCCCACAGGGCGCCGGAGAAGATCGTGGAGTTGAGGTGCACGCCGCCGCTGTCGAGGGCGGTGGTGACGCCGAGGTAGTCCTTGGCGGCGTTCCGGTCGTCGTCGAGGTCGCGGATGGCGCACTGGGCGGGCGGGAGGTTCTTGCACAGGTCCTCGCCCAGCAGGCTGGCGTCCGGGTCGCTGGTCGGGATGCCGAGCGCGCCGGTCTGGATGGCGTTGCCGAAGTAGTCGGCCAGGCCCTCGTTCATCGCGCCGGACTGGCCGAGGTAGACCAGGTCGGCGCTGTGGGTGATGACGCCGTGGGTCATCTCGTGGCCGACCACGTCGAGGCTGGCGGCGAAGGAGTGCAGGTCGGCGCCGCCGCCGCCGTAGACCATCTTGGTGCCGTCCCAGAAGGCGTTCTCGAACGGGCCGCCGTAGTAGGTGACGTTGACGACGGAGTACATCGTCCCGCCCTTGCCGTCGAGCCCGTCGCGGCCGAGCGCCTTGTAGTACTCGTAGACCTTGCCCGCGCCCCAGTGGCCGTCCACGGCGCCGCTCTCGGTGTGCTCGGCGCCGAAGGCGGGCGTGGGCGACTCGGCGAGCTCGGTGCCCGCGGGGATGCCCGGGTCGAGGAAGTCCTGCACGTCGGCGCCGGCGGCGTCGTAGGTGAGGATCTCGCCGGTGGTGCCGTTCCACATCGGGCGGGCGCGGTCGCGCAGCTCGTACGCGTTGTCGGCCCGCTGGAAGGCGTTGAGCGGGACGTCCTTGCCGTGCGCGGTCTTCCCGCTGCCGGTCGCCGGGCCGGCGAAGCGCAGCCGGTCCACGGCGAACAGCGGCTGCCCGGAGTGGGCGTCCACGTACGCGTCCAGCAGGACGGGCCGCTTCTTGGCCGCGTCGGCGCCGGTGAGCGTGACGTGCCAGGCCAGCACGCCCTTGCCGCGCGGGACCACGAGCAGTTCGCCGGGCGTGGCCTTGATCGTGTCGCGGATCCGCTCGTCCCGGACCAGCCGGGAGCGGGCCAGCCGGGCCGCGAGCGCGGGGGTGACCGTGGGCGTGGGGTCGACGTCGAGCTCGGTGAGGAAGCGGCCGCCCGCCCCGGTCACCGCGCGGCCGGTGCCGTCCTTGCGGAAGCGCACCAGGTACTGGGCGCCGAAGACGGGCAGGTTCCGGTACCGCTGGGCGAACCTGACGGTCTCGTCCTGGCCGTTGACGACCGTGGTCAGCGGCACCAGGTCGGCCGGGTCGAGGTGGTAGCGCGGGTCGGCCAGGTGGGTCTTGGCCGCGGCGACGGGGTCACCGGCGGCGGCGGGCTCGGCCAGCCCGCTCACCTCGGCCGGGGCCAGGGTGCCGGCCCGTGACTCCACCTGCGGTTGCGGCGGATCGTCGGCCGCCGCGACTCCGGGAACGGCCAGCGCGAGGGATAAGGCTGTGGCCGTGAGAACGAAGGGACGCCAGGACACGACACCTCCAGGTGTGGCGTAGGGGTTCTGGCGTCCCCGATCATCACAGCAGTTTTGACAATCAGACAAATCACAATTTAATAACCGGAAATTGAAATTCCCGATTACCAATGAAATTTCGGGAATGAATGGCTTTCGTCAGGTGATGTCACGCCGCAGAGTGGTGAACGAGGCCACCGCTGAGAACACCAGCGCGTACCCGAGCAGCACCAGCCCACCCGCCCACGCCGGCAGCAGGTACGTCGTGTCCAGCCCCAGTGTGTTGCCCGTGTTGGTCAGCGCCGAGGCCGCGCCGGCCGGCGTCCACCTGGCCACCGGGTGCAGCACCGGGATCGCGTTGACGACGGAGTCGACGACGTAGACCCAGACCACCACCGCGATGACCGCCGCGACCTGGTTCCTGACCAGCGCCCCGAGCCCCAGCCCGAACAGCGTGTAGAGGGCCAGCGCCACCAGCACCCCGGCGACGATCCGCACGATCGTGCCCGTGAGGATCAGATCGGTGCCCGCCACCACGACGCTGCCGACCACGGCCAGCGCGGTCAGCGCCAGCACCGCCAGCCCGAGCAGCGCGCCCACCACCAGCGTGGCGAGGAGCTTGGCGGCCACCACCCGCACGCGGCGCGGTGTGACGAGGAAGGTCGTCGTGATCGTCTGGTAGCGGTACTCCGCCGTCATCATGACGACGCCGAGCACGGCCGCGAACAGCACGCCGCCCTGGCCCAGGCCCCACAAGGTCTCCTGGAACGGCGGGGTGCCGCGGTCCGGGAAACCCTGCTGCCCGGCGAAGGCGATGGTGAAGCCGAGCGGGAGCGAGGTGTAGGCCAGCATGACGATCAGCATGATCCACCAGAGCCTGGTGGTGGTCACCTTGAGCAGCTCGGCCCGGACGATCGCGATCATGCCTGCCCCTCCCCCGTCAGCTCCAGGAAGACGCGCTGCAGGTCACCGCGCTCCTGGGTGATCTCGGTCAGCACGACCCGCTCGTCCAGCGCGATGCCGCCGATGCGGTCGACGTCGAGGCCGCGCACCCGCAGCACCTCGCCGTCGGCCTCCACGACGCCGCCGTGCCGCTCCAGCGCGGGCCGCAGCGCGTCGGGCTTGGCCGTACGGACCCTGATGACCGGGGTCTCACCGTTGGCGACCAGGTCGGCGAGGCTGCCCTGGCGTACCAGGCGGCCCTTGGCGATGATCACGACGTTGTCGACGATCTGCTCGACCTCGGCCAGCACGTGGCTGGAGACCAGTACCGCGGCCCCCTTGTCGTGGGCGAGGTGGCGCATGAACCCGCGCAGCCACTGGATTCCGGCCGGGTCGAGACCGTTGGCGGGCTCGTCGAGGATGTACACCCTGGGCTCGCCGATCAGCGCCGTGGCCAGCGCGAGCCGCTGCCGCATGCCGAGCGAGAAGCCCTGTACGCGCTTGCCTGCCACGTCGCTCAGGCCGACGTGCTCCAGCGCCTCGTCGGCGCGGCGGCGGGGCAGGCCGGCGGCCGTGCACAACACGCGCAGGTGGTTGTAGGCCGTACGGCCCGGGTGGAAGTTGGTGGCTTCGAGCACGGCGCCCACCTCGCTGAGCGGGTGGGCGAGCTCGACATAGCGCCGGCCGTTGACCAGCGCGCTGCCGGAGTCGGCGGTGACCAGCCCTAACAGGCTGCGCAGGGTTGTCGTCTTGCCCGCCCCGTTCGGGCCGAGATAGCCCGTGATCGTGCCGGAATCGACTGTGAAGGACACCCCGTCCACCGCGCGTACCGGACCGAAGGACTTGGAGAGGTCTCGGATCTCGATAGCACTCATGGTGCCGCGATTATCCTCGACGAGACCTGGATCACACCTCCTCCTCGCGGAGGAGATGTCACAGGCGGTACACGCGGCGGGCGTTGCCCGAGCCGATCATGTGGGCGACCCGGGCCGCGTCGGCGGCGCTCCACTCCCCCGCCTCCAGCCTGGCCAGCAGCGCCGTGCCCAGCGCCTGCCGGTAGTACAGGGCGCCGAGGTAGCCGGTCTCGGCCACGCCGTGGCAGTCGGAGCTGAACAACTGCTTGTGGAACGGCGCCAGCTCCAGCAGCTCGTCCATGACGCGGGCCGAGGCGGCGGCCGTGTGCGGGAGGGCGAGGCCGACGTCGACGTAGACATGGGGGTAGACGCCGGCCAGGTAGGCGGCGGCGCGGTGGTAGGGGTAGCAGTGGAGCAGGATGACCGGCACGCCGAGGGGTTGCAGCGCGTCCATGAGCTCGCTGAGCCGGGCCGGGTCCGTACGGTGCAGGCCGGGGCCGCGGCCGCCGAACCCGGCCTGGAACTGCACCGGCAGCCCCCGCTCGCGGGCCACGTCGATCGCGCTCCACAGCAGGTGGCGCAGCAGCACGGGGTCGGTCAGCGGCGGCTTGGGGTCGGACAGGCGGCGGTTGGCCCCGGCGATCACCGAGCCGGTGCTCGGCCTGGCCGGCTCGAAGTCGAGCCCGCAGCGCCCGCCGATGACCGTCTTCAGCCCGACCGCCCTGGCGGCCCTGGCCGACAGCTCCTCGGCCAGGCCGTCGAGGTAGTCGACGGCGATGTGCGCCGTCGCGGCGACGTCCTGCTCGATCTGCTCGATCCGGACGATCTCGTCGGCGGCGGCGCCGCCGTGGCGGCCCATCTCGGCCGCCGACAGCAGGTCGATGTCCTCGTCGCCGGTGTCCACCAGGAACGCCACCACCCCCGCCCCGGCCAGCAGGCGCCGGTTGACCTCGCCCGCGCCCAGCTCGGCCCGCCGGGCGAGGTAGACGGCCGGGGGCGCGTGCGGCTCAAGGTCGAGCAGCGGCGCGCACCAGCGGCGCAGGCCCATGCCGAACGGCGAGTCGAAGTGGGTGGTGCCGGGCGGGGCCGGGACGCCGCCCGCGTTGATCAGCGGCTCGAACTGGGACCGGGTCAGGTCGTCCCGGCGCACCCCGTGACAGTGATGATCGACGAGCGGGGCGAGCAGCGCGTCACGCACCGTGTCGGGCAGGGCTACGGGGAGCATGCGGAGACTCTAGGGGAGCCCCGCACGCGCCCGCGGACGTTTTAACCTACGACAGGAACACCCTGCCCGTTCCCAGACGAACCCGGCCCCTCGGCGGCGGCGGACTCAGCGGCGGGTCAGGCGCAGCACGTTGGCGATGACCTTCGCGCCGGCGCCGCCCTCCTGGGTGAGGATCGACTCGGGGTGGAACTGCACGGCGAAGCGCCGCCGTTCGACGTCCTCGATGGCCATGACGTTGCCGTCGGGCGTGAGCGCGGTCGGGGTGAAGCCGATCACGCCGGGCCGCTTGGCGTGCAGCGAGTGGTAGCGGGCCGCGGTGAACTGCTCGGGCAGCCCGTCCAGCAGCGCGCCGCCGCCGAGCCGGGCGACCTGGCCGCGCTTGCCGTGCTCGGGGTAGTCGAGCAGCTCCAGCGAGCCGCCGGCGTGCTCGACCATGGCCTGCAGACCCAGGCACACGCCGAAGACCGGCAGGTCGCGGGCGTAGATCTCGTCGATGAGCGCCGCCATGCCGAAGTCGGACGGCCAGCCGGGGCCGGGCGAGAGCACGACGAGGTCGGGCGCGATCTCGTCGATCATCTGGGCCGGGAAGCCGTGGCGCAGCGTCACCACGTCGGCCCCCTCCTGGCGGAAGTAGTCGGCCAGCGTGTTGACGAAGGAGTCCTCGTGGTCGACGAGCAGCACCTTCATGCCCGCGCCCGGCTGCTCCCTGACCACGACGGGCGGGACGGCGTCGGGCTGGTTGACCGCGGCCAGGGCGCCGAGCAGGGCGCTGGCCTTCAGCTCGGTCTCGCGCTCCTCGGCCTCGGGGTCGGAGTCGAACAGCAGGGTCGCCCCGGCCCGGACCGTGGCCACGCCGTTCTTGATCTGGGCGGTACGCAGGGTCAGGCCGGTGTTCATGGAGCCGTCGAAGCCGATGAAGCCGATCGCGCCGCCGTACCAGCGGCGGGTGGTGGCCTCGTGGTCCTCGATGAACTGCATGGCCCACGTCTTGGGCGCGCCGGTGACGGTGACGGCCCACATGTGGGTGAGGAAGGCGTCGAGGGCGTCGAACTCGGGACGCAGGCGGCCCTCGATGTGGTCGACGGTGTGGATCAGGCGGGAGTAGAGCTCGATCTGGCGGCGGCCGATGACCTTGACCGTCCCGGGGACGCAGATGCGCGACTTGTCGTTGCGGTCGACGTCGGTGCACATGGTCAGCTCCGACTCCTCCTTGACGCTGCTCAGGAGGGTGCGGATGGCCTCGGCGTCCTCGACCGGGTTGCTGCCGCGGGCGATGGTGCCGGAGATCGGGCAGGTCTCGACGCGGTCGCCGTTGACCCGGACGTACATCTCGGGCGAGGCGCCCACCAGGTGCTCGCCGTCGCCGAGGCTGATGATGAACTCGTACGGCGCCGGGTTGCTCTGGCGCAGGCCGCGGTAGAAGGCCGACGGGTCGGTGCAGGCGGCGTGGAACACCTGGCCGGGCACGACCTCGAACAGGTCGCCGCGCTTGAACCGCTCCTTGGCGGCGGCCACGACCTTGGCGTACTCGCCGCGCACGGGGTCCTTCGGCAGCTCGCCCGGGACGACCTGCGGCACGGAGGAGCCGGTGCGCTCGAGGCCGCGGGTGGTGGCGCCGTCGACGGTGAACTCGTAGCGGTACTCGATGCTGGACTCGCGCTGGCGGTCGATCACCACGATCCGGTCGGGAAGGTGGAGCACCAGGTCGCGCTGGTCGTCGGGGCGGGTCAGCTCCTGCCTGATGGGCTCGAACTGGAAGGCCAGGTCGTAGCCGAAGGAGCCGTAGAGGCCGAGGTGGGGGTCGTCGCCGGCGAAGGCGGCGACGACCTCGCGGATCGCGGTGAACACGGTGGGCCGGCGGCTGCGCAGCTCCTCCGGCAGCAGGTCCGCCGACTCGGCGACGTAGACCTCGACGCGGTCGGGCGTGGGCTCGGTGACCGGCTTGCCCGCGGCCAGCAGGCACGAGGCCACGGCGGGCAGCACGACCCGGCCGCGCTCGTTGAGCGCGGTCGCCGAGATGACCCGCCCCCTGGCGACCAGTTCCAGGCAGGGGTCGACGTAGCCGAACGCCCATCGGCTGTAGCGGCCCGGATAGTCCATGCCGGACGAGAAGGCGCCGCCGCGCCGCTCGCCGAGCGCGGTCACGATCTCTTCGAGTGACTCTTCGCCGACCTCGCGCGCCTCACGCTCGACGCCTACGCCCCCGGCGGTGGTATATCCGCTGCTCTCCACTTGCTGCCCCTAACCACGTCAATCATGAGGCCCCGGGGGCGGACACGCGAAAGGCCGCCATCCGGGGCGGCCGTCCTTTGGGAGGAATGCGAAACACGCGCCGCCTAGAAGCGGCGCCACCACTGGATCTGAGGGCGATTTCGCATGCCCACAGGTTAACCGCCCGTCCAAGATCGCGCAACGCGACACCCCGGTACGGACGCATTTCAATACAGTGCTGTACTGTATCGAAATAGTGGGCAGCCCTCAGAAGGAGTCATGACATGGCAGGCAAGGTGTGTCTCGTCACCGGCGCGTCAACCTGTTCGGCCCGGCCCGGCTGGCGCAGCTCGTCCTGCCGGGCATGCGCGAGCGGCGTTCGGGCACGATCGTGAACATCTCCTCCATCGGCGGCGAGATCGCCCTGCCGCTCGGGTCCTGGTACTACGCCTCCAAGCACGCGCTGGAGGCCTACTCCGACAGCCTGCGGCAGGAGACCGGGCCGTTCGGGGTGCGGGTGGTGGTCCAGCCGGGCATCATCAGGACCGGCTTCGAGGACGGCACGCCGGGCGAGCTGCGCGAGATCTCCGGGCACGGCGCGTACGCCGGGACCGCGGAGTGGATGGCGCGGCGGGCCGAGCGGTCGCTCGGCGAGCGGGCCACCGGCTCCGACCCGCTGGTCGTGGCCCGGCTGGTGCGCCGGATCGCCGCGACGCCTGCCCCGAGACCCCGGTACGCCGTCGGCAAGTACGCGCGGCTGCTGCTGTGGCTCAATAGACTCCTGCCCGACCGCCTCTACGACAAGATGGTGACCAGGCAGGCATGACGCAGCGAGCTCCGGCGAGCGCCCGTACGGCGGGCCGCCCGCGCAGCCGGGAGGCCGACACGGCCATCCTCACGGCCGCGCTCGACCTGCTGATCGAGCTGGGCGCCGCGCAGACCAGCATCGAGCAGGTCGCCAGGCGCGCCGGGGTGACCAGGGCGACGGTCTACCGCCGGTTCGCCGGCAAGACCGCGCTGCTGGTCGAGGCCCTGGAGTGGGCCAACCACGACCACGACCCCGGTTTCACCGGCTGGCGCGACCTCGGCCACATGTTCGCCGACTGGGCCGCCCACCTGGCCGAGCCGCGCAACCGCCGCCTGCTGCGCCGGGTCAACGCGCTGGTCGACGACTATCCCGAGCTGATCGGCACGTACCGGCGGCTCAACGGCGGGCGGCGGGCGGCCGTGGTGCGCGAGACGCTGGAGCGGGCCGCCGGGCGCGGGGAGCTGCCCGGTGGGCTCGACCTCGGCGTGGTGCAGGAGATGCTCACCGGGGCGGTGCTCAACCACCTCGGCTCCCACCCCGACGACGAGGGCCCGGACGAGATCAAGGCGTACTTCCTGGCCGTCGTGAAGCAGATCGGTCACCGGCCGGCGGTGACAGACGGGGGCGGGAGCATCTAGCCTCGGCGTTCATGGAGCGGCCCTGGGCGTGGCGTCCGGTGACGGTGATCGCGGTACTGACGGCCGGCGCGACGCTCGCGCTGAGCCCTTGGTACGGCTACCACCGCGACGAACTGTACTTCCGTGTCCTGGCCGGCCGTCCGGCCTGGGGTTATGTCGACCAGCCGCCGCTGACGCCGATGCTGGGCAAGGCCGCGCTCGGGCTGTTCGGCGACACGGTGACGGCGCTGCGGGTGTTCCCGGCGCTGGCCATGGCGGTCCTGGTCGTGCTGGTGGCGCTGGTCGCGCGGGAGCTGGGCGGCGACCGCCGCGCCCAGGCGATGGCCGCGGCGGGCGTGGCGACCGGGGCGTACACGCTGATCGCCGGGCACACGCTGCTGACGGTCAGCTTCGACCTGCCGTTCTGGACGGCGGCGATCCTGTTCGCGCTCAGGGCGCTGCTGCGTGATCAGCCGCGCTGGTGGCTCGCGGCGGGCGCGGTGATCGGCCTGGCGACCTACAACAAGCACCTCGTCGTGCTGCTGGTGCTGGGCCTGGCGGCCGGGCTGCTGATCGCCGGGCCGCGGCGGCCGTTCGCCGGTCCGTGGTTGTGGGCCGGGGCGCTGGTGGCGGCGGTACTGGCCGCGCCGAACCTGCTCTACCAGGCCACCCACGGCTGGCCGCAGCTCACGATGGCCGCGGCGCTCAGCGCGGACGAGGGCGCCGAGCTGCGGGTGTTGTTCGTGCCGATGCAGCTCACGCTGTTCGGGCCGGTGGTGTCGGTGATCGCGGCGTTCGGGTTCGCCCGGCTGTGGCGGGACCGGCGGGTGCGGGCGCTGGCGGTGGCCTATCCGGTGACGGCGGCGCTGACGCTGGTCAGCGGCGGGCGGTTCGACTACACCGCGGGGCTGATCGTGGCGCTGTTCGCGGCCGGGTGCGTCGGCCTGTCGCGGGCGCGGGCCGGGCGGGTGCGCCTGGCGTGGGCGTTCCTCGCGGTGAACGCGCTGGTCTCGGTGGTGCTGGCGCTGCCGGTCGTGCCTGCGGGCGAGCTGGCCAGTACGCCGGTGCCGGCGATCAACGAGGTGGCCCGCGAGTCGGTCGGCTGGCCGCGCTTCGCCGCCGCCGTCGGCGGCGTGCTGCGGGCGCTGCCGCCGGACGAGCGGGCCCGCGCGGTGATCGTGACGGGCAACTACGGCGAGTACGGCGCGCTCGACCTGGCGGGCCTGACCCGCGTGTACTCCGGCCACAACCAGCTCTGGGAGTACGGCCCGCCACCGGCGGACGGGACCGTGGCGATCCTGGTGAACGTGGGCCCGCGGGCCCGTGAGCTGTTCGCCGCCTGCGAGGAGAAGGCCCGGGTGGACAACGGCGTGGACGTCGGCAACGAGGAGCAGGGCATGCCGGTGTGGGTCTGCCGGGACCCGGTGCGGCCCTGGTCCGCCACCTGGCCAATGTGGCGACATTTCAGCTGACCACATTACATTTCGGGATTTGTCAGGGCTTGTTAGCGTCAGCACCCTTGCTTTCCCGACAGGATCTCTTCACCCTTCTCGACAGAGGCGGAAAGATCACCTCTTCCTCACCGTCGTGAACGTCGTGAAGGAGAGCACGTGCGCAACACCCTCACCTGGCGTGCGATCCTGACCGGGATCGTCACCGCCGCCGCCCTGGCCGTACCCCAGGCCCCGGCACAGGCGGCGCCCGATCCCGGCAAGATCTCCCAGACTGTCCGGGCCGAGCTGGACAAGGACGGCAAGGCCACCTTCTGGGTCCGGATGAAGGGCACGGCCGACCTGGCCGCCGCCCGCCGGGCCGCCACCAAGCGGGCCAGGACCGAGCTGGTCTACGAGGCCAAGACCGAGCGGGCCAGGACGTCCCAGGCCGGGCTGGTCAAGCTGCTGGACTCCCAGGACGCCGAATACTCCTCCTACTGGATCGTCAACGCCGTACGGGTGACCGCCGACGCCAAGCTGGCGGCCGCGATCAGCGAGCTGCCCGAGGTGGACCGGATCGACCCGGTCACCGTCGTCTCGCTGCCCAAGCCCGTGGCCGGGCGGGCCGAGGCCAAGGCCGGCGCCGTCGAGTGGAACGTCGACCGGATCGGCGCCCCGCGCGTGTGGAGCGAGCTGGGCGACCGGGGAGAGGGCATCGTGGTCGCCTCGATCGACTCCGGCGTCCAGTACGACCACCCCGACCTGGCCACGAGCTACCGGGGCAGGAACCCCGACGGCTCCTACACCCACGACTACAACTGGTTCGACCCGGCGCGCGTCTGCCCGTCGGCGGCGCCGTGCGACAACAACGGCCACGGCACGCACGTCATGGGCACGATGGCGGGCGCGAACGGCATCGGCGTCGCGCCGGGCGTGCGCTGGATCGCCGCCAAGGGCTGCGAGGTCAACACCTGCACGGACGCCTCGCTGCTGGCCGCGGGCCAGTGGGTGCTGGCCCCGACCGACCTGAACGGCCGCAACCCGCGCCCCGACCTCGCGCCGGACATCGTCAACAACTCCTGGGGCGGCAACGGCTACGACCCCTGGTACGTCGAGACCGTCCAGGCGTGGATCGCCGCCGGCATCTTCCCCGCCTTCGCCAACGGCAACGAGGGCCCGGCCTGCCGGACGAGCGGCTCGCCCGGCCAGTACGCGATCAGCTACAGCGCCGGCGGCTTCGACGTGAACAACGTGCTGTACGCCAGGTCGAGCAAGGGCGAGGGCCAGGACGGCGAGATCAAGCCGAACATCGCGGCCCCCGCCGTGAACGTGCGCTCCTCGGTCCCCGGCGACGGCTACGACTCCTACACCGGCACCTCGATGGCCTCGCCGCACGTGGCGGCCACGGTGGCGCTGATCTGGTCGGCCGCGCCGCGGCTGCAGGGCGACGTGGCCGCCACCCGGCCGCTGCTGGACAGCACGGCGATCGACGTGGCCGACACGAGCTGCGGCGGCACCGCGGCCGACAACAACGTCTGGGGCGAGGGCCGGCTCGACGCCTACGCCGCCGTCCAGGCCGCGCCGGACGAGGGGCTGGGCGAGCTGCGCGGCACGGTCACCGCGGCGGGCGCGCCGGTGCCGGGCGTGACGGTCAAGGTCACCGGGCCGCTGGCGCGCTCGGTCGTCACCGGCCAGGACGGCACGTACACGATCCCGCGCCTGCTGCCCGGCGAGTACGCGCTGACGGCGGAGAAGTTCGGCTACGACCGGGCCACCGCCACGGCGGCCGTCACCGCCGAGCAGGTCACGACCGGCGACGTGACGCTCACCAGGCAACCGGCGGGAACGGTGTCGGGCACGGTCACCACGGCGGGCACGCCCGAGCCCGGCGCGACGGTGGCCGCCACGGGCACGCCGGTGAGCGCGGTCACCGACGCCGCCGGCCGGTACACGATGACACTCCCGGCCGGGACGTACACGCTGACGGTCACCCCGGTCTCGCGCTGCTCCAGCGGGTCGAGCGCCCAGGTCACCGTGGACGGGGACGTGGTCAGGGACGTCGAGCTGCCGCTGCGCGGCGACGGCTTCGGCTACACCTGCCGGTCGGGCGCGCAGCCGTACGTGGCCGGCACCGAGAAGCTGGCGCTGACCGGCGACGACGAGGCCGTGCAGGTGACGCTGCCGTTCGCGGTCCCGTTCTACGGCACCGGGCAGGCCAAGGCGTGGATCAGCACGAACGGGTTCGTCAGCTTCGCCACCGACCGGATCGTCACCGGCAGCAACGGCGGCCTGCCGACCACCGGCACGCCGAACAACGCGGTCTACCCATACTGGGACGACCTGAAGGTGGACGCCGAGGCGGGCGTCTACACCGGCGTGGTGGGCGCCGCCCCGCACCGCCAGTACGTCGTGGAGTGGCGCAACGTGAACTTCTACAGCGACACCGGCCAGCGGGTGTCGTTCTCGGCGCTGCTGGGCGAGGACGGCTCGGTCTCCTTCCGCTACAAGGACATCGAGAGCGAGCGCGACCAGGGCTCCAGCGCCACGGTCGGCATCGAGAACGCCGCCGGCACCGACGCGCTGCTGTACTCCTACGAGGAGGCGGCGCTCTCGACCGGGCAGGGCCTGACGTTCACCGCGAGCCGGCACGGGCTGGTGACCGGTGTGGTCACCGACGCCAACGACGGCCAGCCGCTGGCCGGGGCGTCGGTGAAGCTGGGCGACGTGGCCTCGTTCACGACCGGCGCGGACGGGTCGTTCTTCGGGCAGGTCCCGGCGGGCGACCACGACGTGGTGGTGTCCAAGGAGCACTACGGGACGTTCACCAAGCCGGTCACGGTCGCGCCCGGCACGCTGACCAGGATCGACACCGCCCTGATCACCGGACGGGTGAGCGCCTCGGCCGGCGAGCTGACCGTCGTCCTGCCGGCCGAGTCCAGCCGGACGCGGACGCTGGAGCTGACGAACCTGGGCTCGCCGACGGCCTACACCGTGACCAGCGACGCGGCCTGGGCCTCGGTCACGCCGCAGGCGGGCGAGCTGGCCAAGGGCCAGAAGGCCACGCTGCGGGTGACGCTCTCCAGCGCCGGGGTCACCGCCGGCGGGACGCGCACCGGCAAGCTGGTCGTCAAGTCCGCCAGCGGGCGGCAGCCGGCCATCGAGGTCAAGGTGACCGTGGTGGTGCCCAAGCTCCAGGTGGCGATCGACGCCGGCGGCTCCAAGGCGCTGACCGACGCCGACGGCGACGCCTGGACGCCGGACCGCCGCTACACCCAGGGCGGCTACGGCTACGTGGCGACCTCCAGCAAGACGCAGAGCACGTCCAGGACCATCGCGGGCACCGCCGACCAGGCGCTGTTCAGGACGGCCAGGGAGGGCATGCTGGAGTACCGGTTCGACGGCGTGCCGGCCGGGACGTACACGGTGGAGCTGGACTTCGCCGAGGTGAAGAGCACCCAGATGGGCAAGCGGGTGTTCGACGTGCTCGTCGAGGGGCAGCTCGCGATCCCGGCGCTGGACCTGGCGCTGGAGGCGGGCACGTACACGGCCGTGGCCAGGCAGTACACGGTGAAGGTGAGCGACGGTCAGCTCAACGTACGCTTCGCCGCCCGGCAGGGGGCCACGCTGGTCAGCGGCGTGCGCATCTCCGAGCGCCCCGACAAGGCGCTGCCGTGACCACCCGGGGTCCCGCCGTCCCTGGTGCGGCGGGACCCCGGGTCATCCCGTACGGCGGGCCCCCGGGTCAGCGGTCGGCGGCCGTCAGCGGGGCGAGGTCCGGGCGTTTGGGCAGCGCCCCGTCGCCCGAGGAACGCCCGTTGATGCGCCTGCCGATCCACGGGCCGAGGTAGGTCCTGGCCCAGCGCAGGTCCTCGCGGCGGGCGGCCGTCCACACCGGCGGCCGCCTGACCGGGTACGGCTCCCGCCAGTCCGCGTCCACCGGCACGCCGAGCACCTCGGCGGCCCGCAGCGCCACCCTGCGGTGGCCGTCGGGGCTGAGGTGCAGGCGGTCGGCGTTCCAGGCGCGCGCGTCGCGGAAGACCGTCATCGGCCACAGGTCGACCAGCAGCGCGTCGTAGCGGCGGGCGATGTCGTGGATGTGCAGGTTGTAGACCTCGATCTTGGAGTGGGCCAGCCGCATGACCGGCACGTGCCGCAGGTCGAACCCGGTGAACATGAGCACCCGGGCGCCCGCCTCGGTCAGCGTCCTGACGCCCTGCTCCAGCCGCTTGGCCACGGACGCGGGCCCGCTGCCCGGCCGCAGGATGTCGTTGCCCCCGGCGCACAGCGAGACCAGGTCGGCGCCGAGCTCGACCGCCTTCGGCACCTGCTCGGACACGATGTCGTCGATCAGGCGGCCGCGGACGGCGAGGTTGGCGTACCGCAGGCCGGGTTGTCCGGCCTGGAGGTGGTCGGCCTCGATGTGCTCGGCCAGCCGGTCGGCCCAGCCGCGGAACCCGTACGCGGCCGGGTCCTCCAGTCCCTCGGTGAAACTGTCCCCTAGGGCGACGTAAGTAGTGATTCGTCCCATGACCGGATAGTTTGCCAAGGGGAATTCTCCTTACGCGACCGTAACCCCCGCCTATCACCCGTCCCGTCGCATCTGTTACTGGTTAGGACATGAGACGCGTGCGGCTCCGGCGGAACATCCCCGTCCCCATGCCCGACGGCGTGACGCTGCTGGCCGACCACTACGCCCCGCCCCACGGGCGGGCGGCCCCGGCGGTCCTGATCCGCTCGCCGTACGGCAGGCGCGGCCTGTTCGGCTGGATGTACGGCCGCGGGTTCGCCAGGAACGGCTTCCACGTGCTGATCCAGAGCTGCCGGGGCGGCTTCGGCTCGGGCGGCAGCCTCGACCCGCTCGGCGACGAGCACGACGACGGCCTGGCCACGATCGCCTGGCTGCGCAAACAGCCCTGGTACGGCGGCTCGTTCGCCATGTTCGGCCCCTCCTACCTCGGCTACGCCCAGTGGGCCGTGGCGTCCGAGGCCGGGCCCGACCTCAAGGCCATGGCCACGCAGATCACCGCCTCCCAGTTCAGGGACGCCGCGTACGTGGGCGGCGCGTTCGCGCTGGAGTCGGCGCTGAGCTGGACCACGCTGACCGAGACCATGACGCGCCGGTTCGTGGGCGGGGCGGCGATGCTGACCGCGCCGAGGTCGACCCGGCGGGCGGTGTTGTCGGGGCGGCCGGTGGCCGAGCTGGACCTGGCCTCGGCGGGCCGGCCGCTGCGCTTCTTCCGCGACCTGCTGGCCCACCATGCCGACCCGGCCGTGCCGTACTGGGCCAAGCGCGACTTCTCCCCCAAGGTCGGCGAGGTGGAGGCCGCGGTCACCATGCTCGGCGGCTGGTACGACGTCTTCCTGCCCTGGCAGCTCAAGGACTACGCGGCGATGCGGGCGGCGGGACGGCGGCCGTACCTGACGATCGGGCCCTGGTACCACGTCGACTCCCGGCACGGGCGGCCCTCGATGACCGAGGCGCTGGCCTGGTTCCGCGCCCACCTGATGGGCGATTCGTCCGGGCTGCGTCCCGACCCGGTGCGGCTCTACGTGACCGGGGCCGGCGAGTGGCGCGACTACCCCGACTGGCCGGTGCCGGGCATGCGGGAGCAGCGCTGGCACCTCCAGGAGGGTGGCGGGCTGGCGCCGGAGGTGCCGGCGCAGGCCGGGTCCGGCCGGTTCCGCTACCACCCCGCCCACCCGACGCCGGTGATCGGCGGACCGGTGCTGCTGGCCGACTCCAGGCCGCGCGACCAGCGGCGCCTGGAGGCCCGGCGCGACGTGCTGGTCCACAGCTCCGCGACGCTGGAGTCGGACGTGGAGATGATCGGCCCGGTGCACGCCGACGTCTACCTGCGCTCCAGCACGCCGTACGTGGACGTGGTGGTCCGGGTGTGCGACGTGCACCCCGACGGGCGCTCGCTCAACCTGTGCGAGGGGGTGCGCCGGCTGGGCCCGGTGACCGGCGACGGCGACGGCGTGCGCCGCGTACGGGTGGAGTTGTGGCCGATCGGGCACCGGTTCCGTCGCGGCCACCGGATCCGGGTGCACGTGGCGGCCGGGGCGTACCCGACGATCGCCCGCAACCCGGGCACCGGCGAGCCGGTGGACGCGGCGGGCGGCCCGATGGTGCCCGCCGACGTCGAGGTGTTCCACTCCCCCGACCGCCCCTCGGCCGTGGTGTTGCCGCTGTGCGCGCCGCGCGGCTGATGTCGCTGGTCCTGCTGCTGCAGGGCCGGGGCGGGATGACGGCGGCCGAGCTGGCCAAGGAGCTGGAGGTCTCCGAGCGCACGGTGCACCGCGACGTGCTGGCGCTGTCGGAGGCGGGCGTACCGGTCTACGCCGACCGCGGGCGCGGCGGCGGCTACCGGCTGCTGGACGGCTACCGCACCCGGCTGACCGGGCTGGACCGGTCCGAGGCCGAGGCGCTGTTCCTGTCGGGGGTGCCCGGGGCGCTGCGCGAGATGGGACTGCAGGAGGTGGCGGCGACGGCCCGGCTCAAGGCCGCCGCGGCGCTGTCCCCCGCGCTGCGCGACGCGCCCGCGACCGCCGCGCAGCGCTTCCACCTGGACGCGCCCGGCTGGTTCGCCGGCGACGTGCCGCCGCCCGCGGCGCTGGCCCCGCTGGCCAGGGCCGTGTGGAACGACCTGCCGGTCACGCTGGACTACAAGGAGCGCAGGCGGGACCTGGAGCCGTACGGGCTGGTGCTGAAGGCGGGCAGCTGGTACCTGGCGGCCCGGCTGGGCACCCGGTTCCTGATCTTCCGGGTGGACCGGATCGGGGACGTCCGCCTGCGCGAGCCGCGTTTTGATCGGGAGGCGGGCTTCGACCTGGCCGGGTTCTGGGCCGGGCAGGCGGCCGCGTTCAGCCGCTCGCTGCTCAGGGACGTGATCACGTTGCGGCTCAGCCCGGCGGGACGGCGCATGCTGCGGTACGTCGCCGACCCCGCCGCCGTGGACGACGCGCTGGCCTCGCTCACGCCGGACGGGGTCGTACGCCTGGCCGTGGAGTCGGTGGAGGTGGCGTACTCGCAGGTGCTGCGGTTCGGGCCGGAGGCCGAGGTGCTCGAACCGGCGGAGCTGCGTACCCTGGTCGCCCGCGCCGCCGCCCGCACGGCGGCGCTCTACGCGGGCGAGGAGCCGCCCTCCTCTGCGGGTCAGCGATAGGCCTCCCAGCCGCCGTCGCCGCCCTTCTCGCCGGCCTTCTCGCCGGCCTTCTCGCCGGCCTCGGCGAGGTAGCGCCACACCTGCGGGCGGCTGCCGTCCACGTCGGTGATCCCGTACGCCTCGGCCAGTTCGCCGCTGGTGACCGAGGCCCCCGACCAGCGCTTGCGGCCGGGGTCCTGGGCGAGGGCGGCCACGCCGCGACCGGCGTAGGCGGGGGTCTCCGAGACCATCCAGGCACCGTCCGCCTTCGCCTCGCGCCAGTTCTCCTCGGTGACGCCGAAGCCCTCCAGCATCGCCTCCGAGCGCAGGAACCCGGGTGTCACGGCCACCGCCGTCCCGCCGTACGGGCGCAGCTCGTGGGACCAGGCGAAGGCCAGCCGGTTGACCGACAGCTTGGCCAGGTCGTAGTAGACGTTCTCGCGGTAGCGGGTCCGGTTGAACTCCCAGGTGCCGTCGGTGACCTCCACGACCAGGCCGCCCTCGCGCCGGATCAGCAGCGGCAGCAGGTGGCGGGCGCTGATCAGGTGGGTGTCGATCGCCAGCCTGAGCAGGCGCAGCCCGTCGTCCAGGTCGTGCTCCCAGACGGGGGTCTCCCACTTCCACAGGCGGTCGGCGCCCCACACGTCGTTGACCAGCACGTCGAGCCGGCCCTGCTCGCGTTCGACCCGCGCGGCCAGGTCCGCGACCTGCGCGGGGTCAAGGAAGTCGGCCGCGACCGCGATGCCCGTGCCGCCGGCCGCGCTCACCAGCTCGGCGGTCTCCTCGATCGTCTCGGGACGATCCATCTCCGAACGGCGCTCCCGCGTGCTCCGGCCGGCGCAGTAGACCGTCGCCCCGGCCGCCCCCAGAGCGACCGCCATGCCTCGTCCCGTACCGCGGGTCGCGCCCGCCACCACCACAATCATGGGCCGATCGTGTCCCGAATACCCGTCACCCCATGTCATGTTTTATGCCGAAACCCTGTGATAAGTAGTTGATTACTATGAACAGCGAATTCGAGCTCCGCGGGGTCAACCACATCGCCCTGGTCTGCTCGGACATGAAGCAGACCGTCGACTTCTACTCCGGCGTGCTGGGCATGCCGCTGATCAAGACGATCGAGCTGCCCTTCGGCTGGGGCCAGCACTTCTTCTTCGACTGCGGCGGCGGCAACGCGCTGGCCTTCTTCTGGTTCCCCGACGCGCCCGAGGGGGTGCCCGGGGTGTCGGCGCCGAAGAGCCTGCCCGACCGGGGCGAGCTGCTGTCGGCGGTCGGCTCGATGAACCACCTCGCCTTCGACGTGCCGCCCGAGCGCATCGATGAGTACCGCGACCGGCTGGTCGCCAAGGGCATCGACGTGGGCGTGCTGCTCAACCACGACGACAGCGAGTTCGGCGTGGCGGCGCAGATGCACGACGGCGTGTTCGTCAGGTCCATCTACTTCAAGGACCCCGACGGGGTCCTGGTGGAGTTCGCCGCCTGGACGCGGCCCGTCGGGCAGCCCGGCGACGTACGGCACGAGCCCAAGACGGCCGCCGACAGGACCGTCTGATGCCGCGCCTGCGCCGGGTGCCGCCCGAGGAGGTGAGCGACCCGGTCGTCCGGTTCTTCCACGACCGGCTGCTGTCCCCCGACGGCACGGGGACCGCGACCGGCTCGCCGGGCGACTGGTGGACGGTCTTCGCCCTCGACCCCAAGATCTTCCGCCACTGCGTCAAGGGCTTCCAGATCTACCGGGAGTCCCGGCTCGACCCGGTGCTGCGCGAGCTGGGGCAGACCAGGGCGGGCTGGGCGCGGCAGAGCCAGTTCGTCTACTCCCAGCACTGCAAGCAGCTCCGGGCGCTCGGCGTGCCCGAGGAGAAGGTGGCGGCGGTCGCGTCCTGGCAGGTCAGCGACCGGTTCGGCGAGCTGGAACGGGCGGTGCTGGCCTACACCGACGGCCTGGTGCTCGACGGCGGCCGGGTGCACGACGAGGTGTTCGCCGTACTGCGCGCCCATCTGCCCGACGAGCAGATCCTCGAGCTGACCTACATCGTCTGCCTGTACGAGATGCACGCCACGATGGCACGGGCACTGCGGCTGGAGTTCGACGACCGCCCCGACCCGATCATCGAGGTGCCCGCGCCCGAGGGGTACGGCACGAGGGACATCGCCGACGAAGTGACCGTTCGTCGCGAGTAGCCGACCATTCGCCGATCGGGCGGTTCCGCCCGGCGCGAGGGCGACTTAACGTGCCGGTGACGGAGGGGGCTTCACGTCTCACTTGTTGAGAGTTCATCTCGACATTTAGGCCAAACCGTAATACTCCGGACATTGGGTTCAATACCTCCGGAAAGCTAACCTCCCTCCATTGACGACATTGTCAGGAACCGGTCAACAAACCGGTCCTGATCCCCAATCGGAGGGTCGATGACTACCGGGGATTCCGGGCAGCCACGTACCGACCGCAGCCCGTGGAACTGGCTGCTGGTCGTGCCGATCGTGCTCCCCCTGCTCACGTTCCTGTTCAACTCCGACGAGCCGCGCGTGCTCGGCTTCCCGCTGTTCTACTGGTTGCAGCTCGCCTTCATCGTGGTCGGCGTCGGCTGCACCACGATCGTCTACCGGATGACCAAATGAGCGGGCACGTGACCGAGCTGGTCGTCTTCGCGCTGCTGTTCATCCTGGTCAGCGGCATGGGCTTCGTGGCGGCCCGCTGGCGGCGGCCCACCGACCTGGCCAGCCTCAACGAATGGGGCCTCGGCGGGCGCAGCTTCGGCTCCTGGGTCACCTGGTTCCTGGTCGGCGGCGACCTGTACACCGCCTACACGTTCGTGGCCGTGCCGGCGCTGGTGTTCAGCTCCGGCGCGCTCGGGTTCTACGCGCTGCCGTACACCGTGGTGGTCTACCCGCTGGTGTTCCTGGTGCTGGCGCGGATGTGGTCGGTCTCGCATGTGCACGGGTTCGTCACGCCCGCCGACTTCGTCCGGGCGCGCTTCGGGTCGCCGACGCTGGCTCTGCTGATCGCCATCACCGGGCTGGTGGCCACGATGCCGTACATCGCGCTGCAGCTCGTCGGCATCGAGGCGGTGCTGAAGTCGATGGGCATCACCGGGCACCTGCCGATCGTCATCGCCTTCGCGATCCTGGCCGCCTACACCTACCAGTCGGGCCTGCGCGCCCCCGCGCTGATCGCCTTCGTCAAGGACGCGCTGATCTACATCGTGATCCTGGCCGCGGTCATCTACATCCCGGCCAAGCTGGGCGGCTGGAGCCACATCTTCGACATGGCGCAGGCCAAGTTCGACAAGACCCCGGCCCCGGGCGACGGCATCCTGCTCAACGGCGCCAACCAGCTCCAGTACATCACGCTGGCCTTCGGCTCGGCCCTGGCGCTGTTCCTCTACCCGCACAGCCTCACCGGCGTGCTGGCCTCCAAGAACCGCAACGTCATCAAGCGCAACATGTCGGCGCTGCCGGCCTACAGCTTCGTGCTCGGCCTGATCGCGCTGCTGGGCTTCATGGCCATCGCGGCCGGCACCAAGCCGATCGGCACCGACACGAACACGGTCGTGCCGATGCTGTTCGACCAGCTCTTCCCCGACTGGTTCACCGGTGTGGCGTTCGCGGCCATCGGCATCGGCGCGCTGGTCCCGGCGGCGATCATGTCGATCGCGGCGGCGAACCTGTTCACCCGCAACATCTACCGCGAGTACATCAACAAGCAGGCCACCGACGCCCAGGAGGCCAAGGTCTCCAAGGTGGTCTCGCTCGTGGTCAAGGTCGGCGCGGTGCTGTGCATCCTGCTGCTGGACCCGCAGTTCTCGATCGACCTCCAGCTCATCGGCGGCGTGATCATCCTGCAGACGCTGCCGTCGGTGGCGCTCGGCCTGTACACGCGCTGGTTCCACAAGGGCGGCCTGATGGCGGGCTGGGCGGCGGGCCTGGCGGCGGGCGTGTGGATGCTCTACCTCATCCCCAACCCGGCCAAGGGCAAGGCGCACTTCGGCGGCTCGGCCTTCAGCCTGGAGAACCTCGGCTTCGACACCAAGATGACCATCTACGCGGGCTTCCTCGCGCTGATCGTCAACCTGGTCGTCGCCGTGCTCGGCACGCTGATCTTCCGGGCGGCCAAGGTGGCCGACGGCGCCGACACGACGCAGCGCGGCGACTACTTCGCCGACGAGGGCGACCCCGACGTCAAGGACCTGGACCTGGCCGGCTCCCACTGACGCTCACGGCCGCTGGAGGTAGCCGGGATCGGCCACCTCCAGCTTGGCCCGTACGGCCTGGACCAGGGCCTCGGTGAGCGCGTCGTCGCCGTCGAAGCGGCCCGCGCGGACGGCGGCGGCCAGCTCGGCGTCGTCGGCCACGCCCAGCTCCGCCAGCCGCGCGGCGTGCTCGGCGGCCTGGTCCGGGCCCAGCTCGATCTCCCGTTCGACCATGCCGAGCACGTTGATCGCCACCCGGGTGTGGAAGCGCACCCGCCCCTCGACCGCGGGCAGCACGTCGTCCCGCAGGAACTCCCGTACGGCCGCGACGAGCTGCGCGGCGGTGGGCACGTCATGGGGCTGCGCCATCGGGGGCACTCCCGTCACCTCGCTCCGGAGCCGTACGCGCCGCGCACGGCCTGTCGTGAGCCCAGGCATAAGGATCACCGCCTCCCGTGTCAAGCCTCCGGCGCGCGGATGACCTTTCTCCACCCCGGGACGACAGACACTCGTCCGCGGTCGGCGTGTCTCTACCCGGCCGCCCGATCGCCCGCTGGCGGGCTCGCGGCGGCGATGACAGGCTTCCCGAGCGGCCCGGCCCCCGGGGTCACGCGGACGGCCCGGACGGCTGGGGAAGTCGCCCGGCGCAGCTTCCCGGACCACAGGTCTCCCGGGCCGCTCAGCCGCAGTCGACCCTAGGGAGCGCAGCATGAACGACGACGTACGCGTCAAGGCCTGCCGCATCAACGACCACGTGGAGCTCATCCACGACTCCGCGCCGGACGTGGTCCTGGAGATCCCGCGCCGCGACTGGCAGGACTTCCTGGAGGCGGTCAGGTCCGGCGCGTTCGAGCTGGAGATCCTGCCCCGCAAGGCCGAGGAGAACGCGGCCTGACCCGTTCCACGCCGAAGGGCCCGGCGGCCGCCGCCGGGCCCTTCCCCGTCTCCCGGCGGGGACGCGGCACGATGGGAGCCGGTTCTGTCGGTCGGCGCGCGGCTGGTCTTCCCGCGCGCCAACGGCAACACCGCGCGCATCTGGGAACGGGCCTCGGCCGAGCGGTTCAGCTTCGACCGCTGCTGCCGCGCCGGCGCGCCGACCGTTGACCGCGCAACGGATTTCGGTTGAGATCACCCCATGAGCTTCGCCGTACCCGGCCATGTCCGGCCGATCCGTGACGCCGTGCGCGCGTTCATGACCGAGCGCGTCGAACCGGCGGAGGAGATCCTGCACGAGGGCGGCCCGGAGGCCGCCACCACCATGGCCGGGCTGCGGGACGAGGCCAGGAAAGAGGGCCTGTGGGCCCTCGGCCACCCCCGCGAGCTGGGCGGCGGCGGGCTGCCGTTCCTCGACTACGTCTACGTCAACGAGGTCCAGGGCCGCAGCGAGTACGGGCAGCTCGCCCTCGGCACGTTCACCCTCCAGGACTCGCTCATGCTGCACGAGCACGCCTCCCCCGAGCAGCGCGAACGCTATCTGGAGCCGCTGGTGCGCGGTGACATCTCGCCCAGCTTCGCGATGACCGAGCCGGCGGTCTCCAGCAGCGACCCCACCCAGATCACCACCGCCGCCGTGCTCGACGGCGACGAATGGGTGATCAACGGGCACAAGTGGTTCACCACGGGGGCGTCGGTGGCGGCGTACACGACCGTGATGTGCCGTACGGAGCCGGACGCGCCGCCCCACCGGGCCTTCTCCATGATCCTCGTGCCGACGGACACGCCCGGCTACACGATCGTGCGCGAGACGCCCGTGCTGGGGCTCGACGGCGCGCACTGCGAGGTGCGCTACGAGGACGTACGGGTGCCCGCCGGGAACCTGCTCGGCGAGCGCGGGCACGGCTTCGTCATCGCCCAGCGGCGCCTCGGGCCCGGCCGGATCTTCCACTGCATGCGCTGGCTCGGACAGGCGCAGCGGGCCTTCGACCTGATGTGCCGCAGGCTGCACGCGCGCACCGCCTTCGGCGAACCCCTGGCGGCCAAGCAGCTCATGCGGCAACACGTCTTCGACTCCTACACCGAGATCCAGGCCGCCCGCCTGCTCACGCTCCAGGCCGCCGAGGCCGTGGACGCGGGCTCGCAGGCCCGCGTCGAGATCGGCGCGATCAAGGTGGTCGGCGCGCGCATGCTGCACAACGTCATCGACCGCGCCATCCAGGTGTACGGCGCGGCCGGTCTGACCCCCGACACCCCGCTGGACCGCATGTACCGCCACGCCCGCGCCGCCCGCGTCTACGACGGGCCCGACGAGGTGCACATCGACGCCGTGGGCCGCCGCGTCCTCGGCGAGTACGCGGCCGGCGGCGCCTGGGAGTTCGGCCTGCGATGAACCGTCCCGAGTCGATCGCCCGCGAGGTGTACGGCCCCGGCGCGGCCGTCCCGTACGCGGTCAGGCTGCCCGGCGGGGCCTCCAGGGAGACCTGGGCCCTGGACGTGGTCGTCCCCGGCGGCGACCGGCACGAGCTGGTGCTCCGGCTCGACGGGCCGGGGGCCGCCCTGGAGGCGGGCCCTGGTCTCGCGGCCGAGGCGCGGCTGATGCGGGTGGCCGGCGACGCCGGGGTTCCGGTGCCGCGCGTGGTGGCCGCCGGCGCCTCCTACGTCCTGATGACCCGGATCCCCGGCGAGACCATCCCGCGCCGGATCCTGCGCGACGACGCCTACGAGCGGGCCCGGCCCAGGCTGGCCGCCCAGTGCGGCCGGGCGCTCGCGGCGGTGCACCGCATGCCGCTTTCGTGCCTGCCGGAGAGCGAGCCGGCCGATCCGCTGCGCCGCTGGCGTGACGTGCTCGACCTGACCGGCGAGCCGCATCCGGTGTTCGAGCTGGCCCTGCGCAGGCTGACGGCCGACCGGCCGCCCGCCTCCCGGACGAGCGTGGTGCACGGCGACTTCCGCAACGGCAACCTGGTCGTCGGCCCCGAGGGCATCAGGGCCGTGCTCGACTGGGAGCTGGCCCACGCCGGCGACCCGCTGGAGGACCTGGGCTGGTTGTGCGTCAAGGCGTGGCGGTTCGGCTCGCCGCTGCCCGTGGGCGGGTTCGGCGGCTACACCGAGCTGGCCGCCGCCTACGAGGAGGCCGGCGGGCAGCACGTCGACCTGGACACGCTGCGCTGGTGGGAGACGTTCGGGGTGCTCAAGTGGGGCATCATCTGCGTCATGCAGACGATGCGGCACCTGCGGGGCGGCGCGTCCTCGGTGGAGCTGGCCGCCCTCGGCCGCCGCGTCTGCGAGACCGAGTGGGACCTGCTCGGCCTGTTGCGCTGAGCGGCCCCCCGTTCACCGGCGGCCGGGGGCCACGGCCGCCGCGATCACGTCGACCAGCCCCTCCACCACCTGCGAGCGGCCGACCTCCGGATGCTCCAGCCACCAGTCGCCCGTCGTCTGCACCATGCCGACGAAGGCGTGGCCGAGCACCTGCGCGCGCACCGGGTCGGGCACCACCCGCTCGTCGGCCAGCACCCGGCCCAGCTCCTCGCCCAGGCTGCTGACGAGCGAGGTCATGTGGGAGCGGATCCGGGTGTCCTCGCCGCTGGCCCGGTGGAACAGGAAGCGGTAGAGGTTGAGGTTGGCCGAGACCAGGTCGAGGTAGACGTCGATGGTGGCGCGGGCGCGGGCCCGCAGGTCGGTGCCGGCCTCGGCGAAGCGGGGGCGCAGCAGGGCGATCACCGTGCGCACGTGGCGGTCGGCCAGCGCCTGGTAGAGGCCGCTGCGGTCGCCGAAGTGGCGGTAGAGGATGGGCTTGGTGATGCCGGCCTCGGCGGCGATGGCCGCCATCGACACCTCGGGGCCCTCGGCCAGGATGGCCCGGTCGGCGGCGTCGAGCAGCGCCCTGCGCCGGTCGGGGTCCCGTCCACTCATCTGCTCAGGATAGATCGCAGACGGCCCGGCAGCAGCGCCGAGAAGATCAATAACGCGCCGGTGTAGGCGTACAGGCCGGTCATCCCGGCCAGCGTGCCGGGCGGCTCGGCCCACGGCGGCTGCCACACCTCCGGCAGCGCGCCCGCCAGGCCGATCGCGGCCCGCAGGTCGAGGGCGAACAGCGCGCCGGCCACCACCAGCGGTAACCCACAGGCCAGCGCCGCCGCGGGCCAGGCGGTCAGCAGGGCGACCAGCACGGCCGCCGCCGCCAGGAGGCCGGGCCCGGCGGGGGCCGGGGCGAACGCGGCCTGCCCCGCCCGCAGCGCCCTGGCGCCCGCCTCGGTCAGGTAGAAGACGGGGGGAACGGCGATCAGGCCCGCGCCGACGCCGATCAGAGCTCGCACCTCACCGGTCACAGGGGCCATCGTCCCCCTTCGCGGGCGGCTCACGCGGCGATTACCTTCAAAAGATGAAGAACAGCGGAACAGGCCCAGGCGCCATCACCCCCGACGGATCCCCCGTGGAGTTCTACACCCTCCTCGAACCCGGCCGCGACGCCGAACTCGTGATCCAGGAGAGCCCGCCCGGCGGCTCCGTCCTGGAGCTGGGCGCGGGCGTCGGCCGGGTCACGCACGCGCTCGTCGCCGCCGGCCTGGACGTCGTCGCCGTGGACGAGTCCGCCGAGATGCTCGCGCACGTGCGCGGGGCCGAGACCGTGCTGGCGCGGCTCCAGGACCTGCGGCTCGACCGGCGCTTCGACACGGTCACGCTGGGCTCCCAGCTCGTCAACGTCGTCGACGGCGAGGTCAGGCGGGCCTTCCTCGGCGCGTGCGCCCGGCACGTCGCGCCGGGCGGGGCGGTGCTGGTCCAGTGGATCCCCGGCGAGCGGCACGACGTGTGGCAGGCGGGCTCGGGCAGGGCCGACGGCGAGGTCACGATCACCATGGCGGAGGTCGAGGAGATCTCCCCCGGTGTGTACGCGGCGACCATGCGCTACGCGCACGGCGAGCGGGTCTGGACGCAGTCGTTCACCTCGCGGCGGCTGAGCGACGAGGAGGTGGCCGCCGACCTGGCCGCCGTGGGGTTGCGGCTGGACCGGTTCCTCACCGAGGACCGTACGTGGTTCGCGGCCCGGCCCTTTACAACGTAGATTTCACCATAAATACTGGTAAATACTGGAACTGTTGATACCCTCGCGCCATGAGTGACGGGCTGGACGATCTCGAACGGCGGATCGACGGGCTCCGGGCAGGCGTGCGCAAGGCCATGCGCGCCAGGGACGGCGCCACGGCCCGCGTCCTGCGCGCCGAGCTGCGTGCCGCCGAGCGCGCCTGGGACGCCCTGGTCAGCGGCGAGCAGCCCAAGGCCAGGGCGGAAGGGCCCCGGCTGGTCACCGTGCGCGAGCAGGTGCACCAGGCGCTCGCGCTGCTCGGGGCCGCCGCACAACCCCGCCTGGTGGTGGCGGTCAGCGGCGCGTTCTTCGCCGGCACCATCCGCAGCGCCCAGCTCACCAGCCTGCGCAGGGACGAGGAACGTTCGTTCCGGTCCACGCCGCACGGCAGGCCGTACTATCTGTGCGCGGCGCTGACCGACCGCCTCTCCTCCGCCCGCGGCCTGCTCACGCTCAGCACGTGGCCGCTGGAGCGGCGCGTGGTCGGCCCGCTCAGCCCCCGCGTCGACTTCCTGACCTGCGCGATCGCCGTGGCCTCCGCAGGCTGCGCGGACGAGGGCGCCCTGCGCCTGCTGGCGCGCATGGCCAGGAACGTGCCCGGCGCCACGGCCGCCGACCTCGGCCCGCCCGACCCGCGGCGGATCGTCGAGGCGGCCAGGGCCGAGCTGTCGGTGCACGCGGAACGCGACACGCGCGACCGCGCCGAGCTGGCACGACGCGCCACATCCCAGCTCGGTGACGTCGCCAGGCTGTTCGGCGCCGCTACGCTGGGCACGATCAAGGAGGAGACAGCGACGTGAGCGGCTTGAGACGCGAGGACGGCCCGGCCCACCGGCTTGACGCGCTGCGCGGCACGACACCGCCCAAGCCGCACGACGCCCGCGCGATCGCGGCCCTGGCGGCCAACCCCGGCTGCGCCCGCCGGGCCCTCATGGACGGCGCCGGGGTCGACAAGGACGCCGCCGCCCGCCACCTGGGCTTCCCCGCGCCGTTCGGCCAGTCGCCGTTCGCGATCACCCGCGGGAACGCGTTCGAGGCGCTGGTCAAGGCCGACGGGTGCGCCGAGCTGCTGCGCCTGCTGCGCGAGGTGCTCGGCCTGCCGGTCGCCGAGGTGGCCTACCACGACGTGGAGAACGTCGGCGCCCACCTGCGCCACACCCACACCCGCGCCCTGTTCGACCGGGCCGCGCGCGGCGACCAGGACGCCGGCACGCTGTTCGACCACCCGCTGCTCAGCCTGGAGATCGCCGGCCACGTCGCCTTCCTCGAACCCGACGTGGTGGCCTTCCAGCTCAGCGGCCGTTTCCACGTCGTGGAGATCAAGTCGTTCGCGGTGGTGGACGGGCAGGCCGACCCCGGCGCGGTGGCCGCCGCCGCCCGCCAGGCCGCGGTCTACGTGCTGGCGCTGCGCACGATGCTGGAGGAGCTCGGGCACGACCCGCTCACCGTCTCCCACGACGTGGTGCTGGTGTGCCCGGAGAACTTCGCCAACCGGCCCGTGGCGACCCTGGTCGACGTACGCAGGCAGCTCGCCGTGCTGCGCCGCCAGCTCACCCGGATGACCGGCCTCGACCGGCTGCTCGCGGCGCTGCCCGACGACCTCAGCTTCGACCTGCGCCCCGGCGAGGACGGCCGCCCCACCCGGCCGGTCGCCGAGCTGGCCGACGCGCTGCACCGGACCACCGCCCGCTACGCGCCCGACTGCCTGTCCACGTGCGACCTGTGCTTCTTCTGCCGCGACGAGGCCCGCCAGGAGGGCGCCTCCGACCTGCTCGGCCGCCAGGTGCGCGACGAGCTCGGCGGGGTCGCCTCCGTGGCCGAGGCGCTGGGCCTGGCCGACGGCCTGCGCGACCCGGCCGACGGCCAGGAGGAGATCGCCGGCCTGCTCCGCAACGCCGAACGCCTGCGCAGGGAGTGTCTCAGTTGAGCCTGCTCACCTCGCTCGCCCGGCTGCGCGCCCTGAACGAGGGCATCGCCCAGCCCGTCGCCACGGTCCGCCACTGCCACGTGGGCGACCGGCCGATGGTGTTCGTCCCGCTGAAGTTGTCGGGCGAGGCCGCCGCGCCGCTGGCCGCCATGCTCGGCACCGACCGCGAACGGCCCCGCCTGCTCGTCGTCGCCCAGCCGCGCAACCGCGACCTGCGCTTCGCCTGGGCCGCCGAGCTGGCCGGGGTGCTGCTGCCGTACATCGAGTCGTTCATCGGCGACACCGAGACGGTGGAGCGCAAGAACGCCGACCCCTATGAGCGGGCGCTCGACGCGCCGCAGCTCGTCCTGCCGAACCCGGCGGGCATCGCCTTCGCCAGGCTGCTCGGCCGTTCCACGCGCTTCCGCCGGCCCGACGGGCCCTACCCGGTGCCCGCCGAGGTGCCGCTGCTCGGGCGGTGGCTGACGTACTTCGGGGAGCGGGCCGCCTATCCCGGCTCGTCGCTGACGCAGGCCGTGACCGAGGAGCTGGGCCGCCACTGGGCCAGCGGGCAGAGCGCGCTGGAGGACGCCAACCTGGCCGCGCTGCTGTCCTGGATCACCCAGGGCCCCTCCGACGACGCCGAGGACCCGCTGATCTGGCCGCCC
Source organism: Nonomuraea spiralis (assembly GCF_014648435.1). Taxonomy (GTDB): domain Bacteria; phylum Actinomycetota; class Actinomycetes; order Streptosporangiales; family Streptosporangiaceae; genus Nonomuraea; species Nonomuraea spiralis. The sequence goes on along the minus strand of NZ_BMRC01000001.1, from coordinate 382,184 downwards.
GCCGGGCCCGCGACCGATCCGGGCTTCGACGCCGAGGTGCTGGCCCCGGCCATCGAGAGCGAGTCGGCCGAGCGGGTCGCCGAGGCGCTGCGCACTCAGCTCGAACCGACCTGGCGGCTGATGTGGCAGGCCCTCGACCTGCTGGCCGGGCTGGAGCCGGGCGCGAGCGTGGCCCAGCGATGGGAGCAGGACCGCGGCTCGTTCAGCGCCATGGCCGCCCACCTCGCCGAGGGCGGGCCGCCGCAGGCCAGGCGCGACGGCGCGGTCGCCGCCGCGGCCAGGCTGGCCCGCATGGAACGTGCCCAGGCCGGCTACGACGTGCAGCGCGCCTACGACGACCCGCTGGTGATGGCCGAGTACCGGCTGACCGGCGAGGCGTTCGCCGGCGAGGTGGTCGAGACCGTGCCCGACAACGTCGAGGGCGAGGGCCGCTCGCGCAAGCTGCGCCCCCTGGTGGTGCTCAAGACCGACGACCCCGTACGCCTGCCGCCCGGCGCCTCGCTCGGCACCCCGCAGCGGCGCGGCCAGGGCGCCGAGCTGGTGGAGGCGCGCGACGGCCTGGTCACCCTGAAGATCACCAAGGGCATGGGCCGGGGGAGGACGCCCGTCCCCGGCGCCGTGCCGGAGGTCGGCGAGCGGGTCTGCTACACCTCGCTGACCGACGATTTCCAGGGCTCGCCCGCGCTGCCCGACTCCGAGGCCACGCCCTGGACGCACGGCGGGCCGCCGCAGGAGTACGTACCCGACGACGAGGACGCGCAGGAGGAGTGGTCGTGAGCGAGAGCCCGGAGCAGGTGATCGCGAACGTCCTGGCCGACCTGCCCAGGAACCGCGGCGTCGTGGTCGACTCCCCGCCGGGCGCGGGCAAGTCCACCCTCGTCGTACGCGCCGCCGCGCACATCGCCGCCACCGGCGAGCCGCTGATGATCGTCGCCCAGACGAACGAGCAGGTCGACGACCTGGTCGCGCGCATCTCCGACAAACACCCCCACCTGAAGGTGGGCCGCCTGTCGGCCGGCGGTTACGTGCCCCACCCGCGCATGCTGGAGCTGCCCGGCGTCACGATCGGCACCCGGATCCAGGATCTCGGCGACCCCGACATCGTCATCGCCACGGCCGACAAATGGGCGTGGATCTCCGGCCGGGTGTGGCCGTGGGCGATCGTGGACGAGGCGTACCAGATGCGTTCGGACAAGCTGCTGCGCATCGCGGGGCTGTTCGAACGGGCGCTGTTCGTGGGCGACCCGGGACAGCTCGACCCGTTCTCGATCGTGGACGGCGACCGCTGGTCGGGGTTGTCGTGGGACCCGTTGCAGAGCGCGGTCGCGGTGCTGCTGCGGCACAACCCCGACCTGCCGGTCCACCGGCTGCCGGTGTCCTGGCGGCTGCCGGCCTCGGCCGCGCCGATGGTTTCGCGGGCCTTCTACCCGTTCACCGGGTTCAGGTCGGGCACGTCCGAGGGCGACCGGCGGCTGGAGCTGACGGCCGGCGGGATGGGCACGGTGCACGACCGCGCGCTGGAGGAGGCCGCCCGGTCGGGGTGGGCGCTGCTGGAGCTGCCCAACCGGCACACCGTGCGTACCGACGGCGAGGCCGTGCAGGCGGTGGCGCTGCTGGCGGCGCGGCTGCTGCAGCGCGGGGGCGTGGCCTCCTCCGAGCAGGGCGAACGGCCGGTGACCGCCGACCGGATCGCGGTCGGCGCGGCCCACCGCGACCAGGTGGCCGCGATCCGGAACGCCGGGCTGCCGCCGGAGATCACCGTCGACACCGCCAACCGCCTCCAGGGCCGCGAGTACGACGTGACGATCGTGTTGCACCCCCTGTCGGGCCGCCGGGACGCGACGGCCTTCCACCTGGAGTCGGGGCGGCTGTGCGTCCTGGCCTCGCGGCACCGGCACGCGTGCGTGGTGGTGGCGCGGGCGGGCATCGCCGAGCTGCTGGACGCCCATCCGTCGGCCGAGCCGGTGCAGCTCGGGGTGCCGGTGAAGTTCCCCGACGGCTGGGAGGCCAACCAGTCGGTGCTGGAGCATCTGGCCCGCCACCGCGTGTGAGGCAGGCGGCAGGTCAGAGGCGGCGGCGCCAGACGTCGATGGCCAGCACCCGGCGCATGCCCGCCGACTCGTACAGGCCGAGGGCGGGGGTGGTGTTGTTGGAGTCGACGTGCAGGATCGTGCCCGTACGGCCCCTCGCGGCGTCGGCGGCGAAGGCGTGGCGGAGCAGGAAACGGCCGAGGCCCCGGCCGCGGAAGCCCGGGTGCACGGCGAGCGTGGCGACGTAGCCGCAGTTCTCGTCGGAGACGAACTGGTTGTTGCCGAACAGCACCCCGGCGGGCTCGCCGTCGATCCTGGCCAGGGTGAGCTGGCTCCAGTCGGTGATGCTCATGGCCTGGCGGCGCTCGTACCAGTGGTCGTAGTCGACCGGGACGAACCCGAAGTGCTCGGCGAAGCCGATCTGGTGCACGCCGTGCGCCGCGCGCCGGGTCTCCTCGTCCTCCCCCGTGTGCAGGGTGAGGCCGGGCAGCGGGGCCGGCGGTTCGACGGGGGGTGTGTGGTCGGCGCGCATGCGGTGGAAGCTGGTGCCCGGCTCGAAGCCCTGGCCCTTGGCGTAGGACTGTTTGGCCTGGTCCTCACGGTAGACGCCGATGTCGACGGTGACGCCGTCGTGGCCGCGCTCATTGCCCAGCTCGCGGGCGCGGGCGGTGACGAGGCGCCACAACTCGTCCTGGAGGCCTCCGTCCGTGCCGGGGCGGGTGACGACCTCGATGTTGACCAGGTCGCCGTCGCCCACGCGGCACGCCCACGCCCACCCGGTCAGCCGCCCGGTCTCGTCGCGGGCCAGCCAGCCGTCCCTGTCGAGGTCGAAGCCCGGCTCGGACAGCTCGTCGGCGACGTCTTCCGGCGTCATGTCGGGCGATCCGATGATCTCGGTGTCGTAGGCCGCGACCAGCTCGTGGATGGCCGCGGCGTCGTCCACCCGGGGGCGGCTGAAGGTGTGCATGAGCAGGATTGTGCACATTCCCCCACCCCCGCGCCTCCCATTTTTCCCGCGGTGGCTAAGCTGAACGGGTGCTCGACAGGACGCCGCTGCACATCGAGGTCGCCACGCCCGACGCGACGACCGTCACACTCGCGCTCAGCGGCGACCTCGACTACGACTCCGTGACCCAGCTCGCCGGGCTGACCCTGCCCCCGGGCCACACCGCGATCGACGTCGACCTGTCCCGGCTGACCTTCATCGACTCCTCCGGCCTGGCCGCGCTCGTCCGCCTCCAGCAACAGGCCGCGGACGCCGGCGCCGTGGTACGCGTCGTGGCGCTGACGCCCCACCTGCGCAGCCTGTTCCTGATGACGGCGCTCGACCGGCTGTTCAGCCTGCCGCCGGGCTGACGACCTCCTGCCGGTCGGCGTCCACCGGGGCGCCGCCGCGCAGCGGGATCTCCTTGATGAGGGCCGCGAGCAGCGGCACCACGACGGCGAAGGCGATGGCCCACCAGAAGACGCCGGAGATCGAGGTCGCCAGCGACTCCAGGATCCCGGTGCGCATCTGCGGCGCCAGCTGTTCGAGCTGCTTGGGGTCCATCCTGGCGCCGCCGCCCGAGGTCATCCGCTCGGCCGCCTGGGCGCCGAACCGGTCGGTCAGCTCCGACAGGTAGTGGTTGTTGAAGATCGCACCGAACAGCGAGACGCCGAACGAGCCGCCGATCGACCGGAAGAACGTGGTCGCGCTGCTGGAGACGCCGAGGTCCTTCTGCTCGACGCTGTTCTGCGCGATGAGCATGGTGGTCTGCATGAGGAAGCCCATGCCGAGGCCGAGCACCGCGATGTAGACGCCGGTCTGCCAGGACGCCGTGTGCACGTCCATGGTGGACAGCAGCCACATGCCGACGGCCATGCCGACGCCGCCGACGATCGGGTAGATCTTGTACTTGCCGGTGCTGGTGATGGCCTTGCCGACGAACAGCGACACGACCATGGCCGAGGCCATCATGGGCAGCAGCAGCAGGCCGGAGTTCGTGGCCGTGGCGCCCTGGACGGTCTGCTGGAACAGCGGCAGGAAGTTGATCGCGCCGAACATGGCGAAGCCGAGCAGGAAGCCGATGCCCGAGATCAGGGTGAAGTTGCGGTTGCGGAAGAGCTGCAGCGGCATGATGGGCTCGGCGACGCGGCGCTCGACCACGATGAAGCCGGCCAGGAACACCACGGCGACCGCGATCAGGGTGAGGATCTGCCAGGAGCCCCAGGCGTACTCGTTGCCGCCCCAGGTGGTGATGAGCACCATCGCGGTGATGCTGACCGACAGCAGGACCGCGCCCGCCCAGTCGATGCGCACCTTGGTGTGCGTCCTGGGGAGGTGGAGGTTCAGCACGAGCATGACCAGCGCGACCGCGCCGACCGGCAGGTTGACGTAGAAGGCCCAGCGCCAGTCGAGGTGGTCGGTGATGAAGCCGCCGACCAGCGGGCCGGCGATCATCGCCAGCGACATGACGCCGGCCATGATGCCCTGGTACTGGCCGCGCTCGCGGGGCGGGACCAGGTCGCCGATGATGGCCATGACGTTGACCATCAGGCCGCCGGCGCCGAGGCCCTGGATCGCGCGGAAGGCGATCAGCTCGGTCATGCCGTCGGCGGGGCCGCCGAGCATCGAGGAACCGGCCATGCCGCACAGCGCGGAGCCGATCATGAAGATGACGACGGACGTGATGAAGATGGCCTTGCGGCCGTACAGGTCGCCGATCTTGCCCCAGATCGGGGTCGAGACGGTCGTGCCGAGGACGTACGCCGTCACCACCCACGACAGATGGGTCAGCCCGCCTAACTCGCCCACGATGCGTGGCATGGCCGTGCCCACGATCATGTTGTCGAGCATGGCCAGGACCATGGCCAGCATCAGGCCCGGCAGGACGACCATGACCTCGCGGCGCCGTCCGACTGCCTCTGCCACTGCACACCCCCAGTGAGATCTTGCTTACTTGCCGACCGGCAAGCTTAGAATAAGCTAGATACTTACTTGCCGACCGTCAAGTCGAAATAGGTGCGAAGTGCGGGAAGACACGCGGACGCGGATCCAGGAGATCGCGCTGAGGCTCTTCACGGAGCAGGGTTACGAGGCGACCTCGCTGCGCGAGATCGCGGAAGAGCTGGGCGTGACCAAGGCCGCTCTGTACTACCACTTCAAGACGAAGGACGACATCGTCGGCAGCCTCGTCGATCTGCGGGTGGCCGAGGTCCAGGAGCTGCTCGAATGGGCCAAGAGCCGGCCGAAGACCCTGGAGACCCGCCGTGAGCTGCTGGAACGCTACGCCGAGCGGCTCCGGCAGCCCCGCTACCTGGCGGTCGCCCGCTTCCTGGAGAGCAACCAGACGGCGATGCGCAACCATCCGAAGCTCGCCAAGATGCGCGACACGATGATGGAGCTCACCGCCGAGATGAGCGACCCCGACGCCACGCCCACCGAGCGCATCAGCCGGTCGCTGGCGCTGTTCGCGCTGCACGCCGGGAAGTGGCTGACGATGGCCGGCCAAGGGCTGACCGAGGAGGAAATCGACAAGGCGTGCATGGAGGTGGCGCTGCGGCTCGTCGAGGAGTAGCCGCTTTCCCCGAACTTTGCCGCCGGGACCGACGATTGCCGCAGCGGATCCGGGGCAGGATGCTCGCACGCATCCAGACGGGAGGAGACGCGGTGGAGGCCACGATAGCTCTCCGACTGCCCAGGGATGCGGCGAGCGTCCCGCTGATCAGGCAGATGCTGGACGGCACGCTGCGGTCGCTCGGCGTCGAGCCCCAGGTACGCGAGGACATCGAGCTCATGCTGACCGAGGCGTGCGCCAACGTCGTCAAGCACGCGACGCCCAGCGACGACTACACCGTCAGCGCCTGCGTACGTGACGACCTGTGCACCATCAAGGTCGTCGACACCGGGGGCGGCTTCGACCCGCACCGCGTGATCGAGCCGGATCCCGAGGCCGAGCACGGCAGGGGCCTGCAGATCATGCGCGCGCTCGCCGACGACATCCGCTTCACCAACATCCGCGAGAACGGGGCGATGGTCTGCCTGGAGAAGAGACTGCGCTTCGCCCCCGGGGCGGCGGGGCAGCACCTCATCGCCGGGTGATCCGCATCCCACGGCCGGGGCCGCCGCTCACACGGCGGCCCCGGCCGTTCGCCGTTCCCTGAGCCCTTCCGGGACAGGCCCTCCGGGACAGGGGACGGCGCCAGGGGGCGGCTCAGTGAGAAGTGAGGCCGGAACGGCCGCGAAGGCGGGCCCGGCGGCCGGGGCGGCGGACGCCGGGACGCCGCTCGCCCGAACGGGCGACGGCGGCGAGCCTGAAGCGGCGGCTCACCAGGGGCGTGCCCCCGCTCAGCTCGGCCCGCAGCCGGGCCGGCGCCTCAGGGGCGCTGAGCTTCAGCGGCAGCCGCGCCCCACGGCGGGTCAGCCGCCGCCACAACGCGCGCCAGTCCGCCAACGATCCGGCCAGCGCCGCCAGCGCGAGCATCGCGACCACCGCGATGACCAGGACGGCCAGGACGATGAGGACGAAGACCACCACGAGGGAGCCGATCGTACCGATGACTGTCAACATTGGACGAAAAGTGCCCATTCACCAGCGAACTATGCCAATTTATGGGGATAGATCGACCTTACTCGGTAATCCCGGCGGACTGATCGAGCCGACTGGGCAACATGTCGAGCCGGCGCAGTATCACTCCCTCGCGCAGCGCCCACGGGCACACCTCCAGCCGGTCCACCTCGAACAGGTCCATCGTCGCGTCGGCCACCAGCGCCCCGGCCGCGAGCTGCGCCGCGCGCCCCTCCGACACCCCGGACAACTCGGCCCGCTCGGCCGACCCCATGGTGGTCAGCCGGACCGCCCACTCGGCCATGTCCTCGCGCGAGAGCGCGCGCGAGACGTAGGGCCCCTCGTTCGAGGGGGCCGCCCCGGCGATCCTGGCGAGCTGCTTGAAGGTCTTGGAGGTGGCCACGGCCCGGTCGGGCTCGCCGTACCTGGCCACGTCGCCGACGGTGCGGGCGATCTCCGTACGGACGTGCTTGCGCAGCTTGCGCACCTCCTCGGCGGAGGGCGGGTCGCCGGTGAACCAGTCGCGGGTCAGGCGTCCGGCGCCGAGCGGCAGCGACACGGCCACGTCGGGCTCCTCGTCCACCCCCGCGGCGACCTCCAGCGAGCCGCCGCCGATGTCGAAGGCCAGCAGCCGCCCGGACGACCACCCGAACCACCGGCGCACCGCCAGGAACGTCAGCCGGGCCTCGTCGCGCCCGGACAACACCGCGATGTGCACGCCGCACCGCTTGTCGATCTCGGCGAGCACCTGCTCACCGTTGGCCGAGTCGCGTACGGCGGAGGTGGCGAAGGCGAGCAGGTCCTCCACGCCCTTGTCCTCGGCCAGGCGCACGGCCTCGTCCACGAACGCGCGCAGCCGCTCGATGCCCTCGGGCGCGAGCCTGTTGTCCTGGCCCAGGTACTGGGTGAGGCGCAGCTCCTCCTTGTGGGAGTAGGCGGGCATGGGTCGCGCGCCCCGGTGGGCGTCGACGACGAGTAAATGGACGGTGTTCGAGCCGATGTCCAGCACGCCTAGTCGCATGGGAAAACGCTACCGGTCTGCGACTTTTTGGGCGAAGCCGGCTCTAACCCTGAGGAGAACACCGGTGGGCTGAGCGGAGCCGGGTGGCCTCCCGGCCGCGGCCCGGGACGGCCGCGTCATCGTACGCATGGTCAGGGGACTACCCTTCCCATGGTGACATGACACGTTTGGGGGGTTTCCGTGAGCGCGTGCTGTGGTCCGAGCAGGGGGGCCGACGCCCCGCCTCGCCAGGTCGAGGTGATCACGCGGCGGACGGCGCCGCGCGGCATGGTGCGCGTCCCCGGCGGCACGTTCCTCATGGGCGGTGACGACCCCGACGGCCGCCCGGAGGACGGCGAGGGCCCGGTGCGCGAGGTGCGGCTCGACCCGTTCCTGATCGACCCGGCGTGCGTGACGAACGCGCAGTTCGCCACGTTCGTCAAGGAGACCGGGTACGTCACCGAGGCCGAGAGCATCGGCTGGTCGTTCGTGTTCCGGCAGTTCGCGGCGGCCGGGATCATGGACGCGAGCGTGCCGCAGGCGCCCTGGTGGGTGGGCGTGGAAGGGGCGACCTGGCGCTCCCCCGAGGGCCCCGGCTCGACGGCCGGCGACCGCCAGAACCACCCGGTCGTGCACGTGTCGTGGAACGACGCGAACGCCTACGCCGCGTGGGCCGGCAAGCGCCTGCCGACCGAGGCCGAGTGGGAGATGGCCGCCCGCGGCGGGCTCGAACGCGCCCGCTACCCCTGGGGCGACGAGCTGACCCCCAACGGACGGCAGCGCTGCAACATCTGGCAGGGCCGTTTCCCGAGTGCGCCGAGCAAGGGCACGATGCCGGTCAAGTCGTTCCAGCCCAACGGCTACGGGCTCTACAACGTCTCCGGCAACGTCTGGGAGTGGACGGCCGACTGGTGGGGCACCACGTGGGAGCCCTCGTCCGGCAATCCGGCGGGTCCGGCGGACGGCACGGCGAAGGTGATCCGCGGCGGGTCGTACATGTGCCACGATTCCTACTGCAACCGGTACCGGGTGGCCGCGCGTACGTCGAACACGCCGGACTCCTCGACCGGGCACACCGGCTTCCGCTGCGCGGCCATAGTCTGAGCGCATGTCACGAACCCTGCGACTGTTGATCACCGGCGGCGGCACCGGCGGTCACACCTATCCGGCCCTGACGACCCTGACGGCCGTCCAGCGACGTCAGGTGCCGCACGACGTGCTGTGGGTGGGCACGGAGAGCGGCCTGGAGGCCCGGATCACGGCCGAGCACGGCATCCCGTTCAAGGCGATCACCACGGGCAAGCTGCGCCGCCGGCCCAACCTCAAGGAGCTCGGCACCAACATCGCCGACGTGTTCCGCATCCCCGTCGGGGTGTTCCAGGCCGTGGGGCACGCCGCCCGCTACCTGCCCGACGTGGTGCTGTCCACCGGCGGTTACGTGGCCGTGCCGATCGGCGTGGCGGCCAAGCTGATCCGGCGTCCCCTGGTCATGCACGAGCAGACCACCGTGGTGGGCCTGGCCAACCGCATCCTGTCCAGGCTGGCGACCCGGATCGCGTTGTCGCACGAGTCGTCGCTGGAGTACCTGCCGGCCTCGGCGCGGGCCAAGGCCGTGGTGACGGGCAACCCGGTGCGGCCGGAGCTGCTGCAGGGCAACCGGGCGGCGGCCTACGACCTGTTCGGGCTGACGTTCGAGGTGCCGCTGATCTACGTGACCGGCGGGGCGCAGGGCAGCAAGCAGATCAACACCCTGATCGCCGAGATCCTGCCCCGGCTGTTGCCGCACGCGCAGATCGTGCACCAGTGCGGGCCGGCGTGGATCGACCAGATGCGGGCGGTCGAGGTGCCGCCGGACCTGGCCGACCGTTACCACCCGGTGCCGTACGTGGGGGCCGAGCTGCCCGACCTGTTCGCGGCGGCCGACGTGGTGATCTCGCGCAGCGGCGCGGGCACGGTGTCGGAGCTGACCGCGATCGGCAAGCCGTCGCTGCTGATCCCGCTGATCCCGACCGGGGGCGACGAGCAGCGCAAGAACGCCGGTTACCTGGTCTCGGCGGGGGCGGCGCGGGCGCTGCTGGAGCCGCGTCCGACGGCCGAGCAGCTGCTCGGCGAGCTGATGCCGATGCTGGCCGATCCGGGGCTGCGGGCGGCGATGGGGCAGGCGGCGGGCAGGCTGGGCCGCGTCGACGCCGCCGACGCGCTCTGCGACCTGCTCCTCGAAACCGCCCACACCGGAACGCAACCCCCGCACGCCGCGCAGTCCCACGTCCCGCAGGCCCAGGTGCCGCACGACCCTCACGCCCCGTACGGCCAGGGTGGCCTGGGAGGCGGCGCTCAGGGACCGGGCGGGCCGGGCTTCGGGGCCGGTGGGTCCGGTGGGCGGGGTTCCAGGTAGCGGAAGGCCTCGTGGGCGGAGCTGACGCTCCGCCTCAGCGCCTGGTCCAGCCGGTCGGCGTCCTCGGTCAGCCGGGCCAGCTCGCCCGTCATGGCGTCGCCGGCGCCGGCCTCGGCGAGCAGCTCCTCGTACTCGTGCAGCCGTCCGCGCAGCTCGGCGATCTGCTCCCGCGCCCGGTAGGCGCGCTCGGCCTCGGCCACGTTGGCGGCGTACCGTTCCAGGTCCTCCACCCGGCCGAGGACGGCCTGCTCGCTGCTGTCCAGCGCCTTGGCCAGCGGGCGCGCCACGTCCGCCACCTCGGGCGTGCTCTCCCCGGCCAGCGTCCGCCGGTGCCGGGCGCGCAGCCCGGACAGCTTGCCCAGCAGGCGGGCGATCTCCCACTCCTGGGCGGGCAGCATCACCGCGTTGCGCACGTCGTCCAGCAGCCCATGGGTGTTGACGCGGGACTCCGTCACCGTGGCGACGGCGCGCTGGGCCCGGCGCAGCAGCCTGCGCGAGGGCTCGTCGAGGTCGTCGATGAGCACGTACCGGCCCTCGTGCCGGGCCGCCCGCGCGTGGACCTGCCGCTCGTACGCGACCTCCTCGTCCTCCGGCGTCCCGTTGCGGACGAACGTCCCGATCGCCAGCGGGATGGACAGGAGCAGGAGCAACAACATCCCGAAGCTGCGGCCGAACGCCCCGGCGCCCAGGAGCATGCCGAGGCAGACGGTCGCCCCGCAGATCGCACCCAGCCGCCAGTACGGCCACGCGGCCCCGCCCCGGCCGGGCCGTTCCGGGACCCAGCCCCCGCGCATCCTGAGCAGCAGCCGCCGGTTGTCCCTGAGCAGGCAGGCGTCGTCCGGCGGCACACCGGGGTCGACGACCACGTCCGCCATGAGGTCGGATCGGATGGAAGTTCACCTCCTGAGGGGCGGAACGCCGTTCGGGCGCCGGCCGGGCGGTCCGCCGGGGTTGTCCGGGTCAGCTCTCCAGGTACCGGAACGCCTCGTGGGCCGAGCGCACGCTGCGCCGCAACACCCGTTCGAGGTGGTCGGCGTCCTCGGCGAGCCGGTCGATCTCCGGCACGGCCAGCGCGTCGGCGCCGGACTCGGCCAGCAGTTCCTCGTAGCGCGGCAGGCGGGTGCGCAGCTCCTCGATCTGGCCGCGGGCGTGGAAGGCACGCTCGGCCTCGGCGACGTGCCCGGCGTAACGTTCCAGGGCCTCGACACGGGCGATCATGGCGGCCTCGCTGGTGGCCAGGGCCCGGTCCAGGGGCTCGATGACCGCGGCCACCTCGGGGGCGATGCCCCGGGACACCAGGTCCCGGTGCTCGGCGCGTAAGGCCGACAGCTTGGCCAGCAGGCGGGCGATCTCCCACTCCTGGCCGGGCAGCATGGCCGCGTTGCGGGCGTCGTCCAGCAGCCCCTCGGCGTTGACGTGGGAGCGCAGCACCGAGCCGATCGCGCCCTGCGCCCTGGTCAGCACGTCCGCGGCGTCCCGGTCGAAGTCCTCGGGGAGCAGGTAGCGGCCTTGGTGGAGGCGGGCCTGCTCGTACACGCCGCGGTCGCGCGACAGGTCCTCCTCCGGCAGCTCGCTCATCGAGGCGATCTTGACCAGGACGACGAGCACGAACGCGCCCAGCAACATGAACCCGACGCCCGGGTGCGACCAGGCCAGGAGCACGGTCATGAGCGCGACCACCGCGGGCGTGGCGGCCAGCAGCGCCACGCTGGAGACGTTCCTGAACCGGGCGGGCCGTTCCCCGGCCGGGGGCACCCAGCCCGACCTGATCCTGGACAGCAGCGGCGCGTTGGCCCGCAGCAACCCCGCGACCTCCGGGGGAACTCCCGGATCGACGACCACTCCCACGTTCTGTCCCGGCACCTTGGCGCCCCCAACGCTCGTGATGCTGTGGATATTACGTATTTTTTCGCAAGGATGTCAGCCTCCGCGGGGTCAGGACGGGAAACCACCAGGCCCGCTCCCCCAGCACCTCCATGACCGCGGGCACCAGCACCAGGCGCACCACCGTGGCGTCGAGCAGCACCGCGACGGCCAGCCCGACCCCCATGATCCGCAGCGCGCGGTCGTCGAAGGCGCCGAACGCGGCGAACACGCAGAACATGATCGAGGCCGCGGCGGTGATCACCCCGGCGGTGCGAGCCAGGCCGGCGGCCACCGCCCCGCCCGCGTCGGCGGTCCGCGTGTACTCCTCCCTGACGCGGGAGAGCAGGAACACCTCGTAGTCCATCGACAACCCGAACGTGACGACGAACAACATCATCGGCACCCACGCGTCCACCGGCCCGCCGGTGCCGAGGCCGAGCACGTCCCACTGGAAGACGGCCACGACCACGCCGTAGGCGGCGGCGACGGACAGCAGGTTGACCACGATGGCCTTGACGGGCAGCACCAGGCTCCGGAACACCACCGTGAGCAACACGAACGCGGCCAGCAGCACACCCCCGACGGTCCACGGCAGGCGTCCGGCGGAGAAGGCGGCGTAGTCGGCGGCGGCGGCCGTGGCGCCGGTGACCAGCACCGGGGCGGGCAGCGCGGCCCGCAGGCGGTGGAGGAGATCGGTGGTCCGCTCGTCCTGGGGGCCGGTCCGGGGGATGACGAGCGCCGAGCGCTCGCCCGTGGCGAAGGCGCGTGCCACGCCCGGCGTGCGGCCCGCCAGCGCGGCGGCCTCCTCGGCGCCGATCCGGCCCGGGTCGGCGACGGCCAGCACGAGCGGCCCCGCCCAGCCCGGCCCGAAGGCCCGGCCGAGCAGGTCGTGGGCGCGCCTGGTGGTGTCGGTGACCGGCCGGTTGCCCGCGTCCGACCAGCCCGTACGCAGGTCCGCGGCGGGCAGCGCGAGCACGGCGAGCGCCACCAGGGCGAGCGCGCCCGTCAGCCTCGGACGCCGCCGCACGACCCGGCTCCAGCGCAGGGCGGGCCGCGGGCCGCCGGCCGTACGGCGCCCGCGGGCGAACCTGTCGATCCGGTGGCCGATCAGCGCCAGCAGCGCCGGCAGCAGGGTGAGCGAGGCCAGCATCACCATGAGCACGCCGCATCCGGCGGCCAGCGCGATCCCGCCGCCGATCGCCGGGCCGAGGAACAGGATGCCCGAGCCGGTGGCGATCACGATCAGCCCGGCGAACAGCACCGACCGGCCAGCCGTGCGCATGGCCTCGGTGACGGCCCGTTCGACGTCGCCGTGCTCATGGAGGGCGGCGCGGTGGCGGGTGACGATCAGCAGGGCGTAGTCGACGCCGACGCCGAGCCCCAGCATGATCGTCAGGTAGACGGCGAAGGCGGGGGTGTCCACGAGGTTGCTCAGCACGGTCAGGAGCGCGACGCCGCAGGTCACCCCCGCCACGCCGACGACCAGGGGCAGCGCGGCGGCGATCACGGAGCGCAGGGCGAGCAACAGGATCACCGCGGCGGCCAGCAGGCCGACGCCCTCGGTGAGCCCTCCCGGCGCGAAGTCGGCGAAGTCGCCGCCCGACAGCTCGACGTCCGCGCCGGGGACGCGCAGGCCGTCGCGTGCCTGCTTGAGCCGCCGGGCGGTGTCCTCGTCCGGGTAGTCCAGCGGGACGCGGGCGACGGTGCCGTCCCCGGACAGGACGGCGGGTCCCGTGTGTACGCCGGGCAGCGCGAGGGCGGCGGTCACCCGGCGTACGTGGGCGTCCTGGACGCCCGAGGGGACGGAGACGACGATCGCGCCCTTCGGCTCGGCGGCGGCCGGTCCCAGCAGCGCGGCGGCCCGGCCGCTCTCGGAGTCCGGCAGGCTGAAGTCGTCGTGGGAGGGGCCGGGGGCGAGCGCGGCGGCGGTGACGAGGGCGGCGCACAGGGCGAGCCACATCAGCACGACCAGGCGCCGGTGGCGTAGGCAGAATCGGATCATGGGGCGACGGTAGGAACCGCGGCCGCCCGGAGGCATCGGCCCTGCACGGGCGACCGGCTGCACCCGCCGCGGTACCGCCAGCTCCCGGCCGGAGTACGCCGGGGTGCGGTCAGCCCGCTCCCGGCCGGACGAGGCCGCTCTCGTAGGCGAGGACGACGAGCTGGGCCCTGTCGTGCACGGCGAGCTTGGCCATCATACGGTTGACGTGCGTCTTGACGGTGGCAGGGCTCATCAGGAGATGTGCGGCGATCTCGGCGTTGGTACGGCCGCGGGCGACCCCGGCCAGGACCTCGCGCTCGCGTCCGGTCAGCGGGGCCAGGCGGCCGGTGTCGAGGACGGCGGGCCGGGCGGTGAACTCCTCGATCAGCCGCCGCGTGACGCCGGGCGACAGGAGCGCGTCGCCGCGGGCGGCCACCCGTACGGCGTGCCGGATCTCGGCGGGTTCGGCGTCCTTGACCAGGAAGCCGCTCGCCCCGGCGCGCAGCGCCTCGTAGACGTACTCGTCCAGGTCGAAGGTGGTGACGACGACGACGCGGGTGGGGCCGCCGGCCAGGGTCCTGGTGGCCTGGAGGCCGTCGGTGCCGGGCATGCGGATGTCCATGAGGGCCACGTCGGGCCGCAGGCGTCCGGCCAGCCGTACGGCCTCGGCGCCGTCGGCGGCCTCGCCCACCACGGTCAGGTCGTCCTCGGTCTCCAGCAGCGCCCGCAGCCCGGCCCTGACCAGCGGCTGGTCGTCGGCCAGCAGGACGGCGATCACGCGGGCAGCCGGGCGGCGACCCGGAATCCGCCGCCGGGGCCGTCGCCGGTGTCGAGGCGGCCGCCCGCGGCGGCGACGCGCTCGGCCATGCCGGTCAGGCCGTGGCCGCGCGGGGCCCGGCTGCCCTTCCCGTCGTCGTCCACGCGCACGGTCACGGCTCCCGTCTCGTAGGTGAGGGTCACGCGGGCGCGGGTGGCGGCCGCGTGCCGGATGGTGTTGGTCAGCGCCTCCTGGACCACACGGTAGACGGTCAGGTCGGCGGCGGGCGGCAGGGTACGGGGCTCCCCCTCGACGTCGAGCGTCACGGGCAGCCCGGCGGCGCCGAGCAGTCCGGGCAGCTGCGCGCACCCCGGCGACGGGCTCCTGGGCTCGCCACCGCCACCGTCCCCGTACCCGTCCCCAGGGGCGTGCGGCGGGCGCAGGACGCCCAGGACGGCCTTCATCTCGGTGAGCGCCTGGCGGCTGGAGGCGCGGATGACCCGCAGCGCCTCGGCGGCCTCCGGCGGGCCGCCCGCGCGGGCGACGGCCTCGGCGGCGACCGCGGCGTGCAGGGCGATGACCGACACCGTGTGCGAGGTGACGTCGTGCAGCTCCCTGGCCACCCGCAGGCGTTCCTCCTGGGCCCGGCGACGCGCCTCCTCCTCGCGGGTGCGCTCGGCCTCGGCGGCCCGCCGCTCGGCCTCGGCGGCACGGGCGCGCCGCGCCCCGGACGCCTCGGCGAGCTGCGCCACGGCCGTCACGATCAGCGCCCACAGGGCCACCCCCGCCGCGTTGTCGGCCTCCGGCGCCGGGATCAGCACGGCGGCGGGCACCGCCACCAGGAAGGCCGCCCCCGCCCACCCGAGCGCCCGCCGCCCGGCCGCGACGACCGAGAACAGCGCGACCAGCGCGGGCGCGGGCCACAGGGCCAGGGCGTACCCGAGTGCGAAGAAGGCCGCCGTGGCGGCGGCCGTGGCGGCCAGCACGGCCGGGGCGCGGCCGGGGAGCCAGGCCAGGGCGAGCACGTTCAGGGCCAGGAGCGTCCAGCCGAGCACGTCGAGGGGGCGGGCCTGCGGCTGGTTGGCGTAGGCCATGACGGTGGAGGCGAACACCACCGCCGCCATGCCGCACACCAGCGCGATCGTCCTCATACCGGCACGGTAGTGCGCTCCTTCTCCCTCGCGCGATACCGCCGTCGCCGTACCCCCGCTACGGCCAGCGCGGCAGAGACGCAGGCGAGCGGGATGGCGGGCAGCACGTACCGGTGGTCGAAGTCGAGGGCGGCCACCGGCGCGACGAGCAGGAACGCCGCCATCGCCCACGGCAGCAGCGCGGCCCGCCGGCGGCCGGCCGAGCCCAGCGCGCCCGCCAGGAGCAGCACGCCGAACACGGTCCCGTGCAGGGCCCACGGGTAGGGGTAGGCGGCCAGGACGGAGGCGGCCGGCTCGGCCGAGCTCATGCCGCGGATGCCGGGGTCGTACTCGGCGCGTACCTCGGCGATGAGGGCGTGCTGCTCGGGGAGCGGCCAGGAGCCCTTGGGGAAGGTCGTGGACGGGCTCACCCGCTTGGGGTGGGCGACCGGCTGCCAGGTGAAGGCGAGCGAGGTGTCGCGGACGACCTCGCGCAGGTAGTCCAGCGGCTGGGCGGCGATGGCGCGCACCGCGAACGACCTGGCCAGGTCGTTGTGGGCGAACCGGTCGCCGGGCAGCCGGTTGAGCGAGGCGGCGGGGTCCCAGACGTACTCGGAGGCGGCGTCGAGGACGGTGCCGTTCGGGCAGAGCGGGGCCTCGGCGGGCGGCGGCTGGATGATCGAGCAGTCGGCGAAGGTCATGGTACGGGCCCACAGGGCGACGCCGTCGGAGCCGCTGAGGGCGAACCTGCCGTGGTGCTGGGCGTACCAGCCGGCGTAGGCCACCAGCGGGAGCGTCCCGGCCAGCACCAGCGCGGCCACCCGCCGCCAGGGCGCCCGGCGCAGCACCAGCCAGCCGGCGGCCAGGGCGAGCAGCGGCACGGCGGCCGTCCTGGTCAGCCCGGCGAGCGCGAGCAGCAGCCCGGCCACCGCCGCCGCCCGCCCCGACGGCAGCCCCGGCCACAATCCCCCGGACGGGTCGTTGCGCCACATCAGGACGAGCAGCGCGGCCATGATCAGGAAGATGACCTGAAGGTCCGACAACACGGCGTGCTCCAGCCGGACGAAGGCCGGGTCGAACAGCACCGGCACGGCCGCCAGCGTCGCCCCCCAGCCGGGCAGCGAACGGCGGCGCAGCAGCGCGTAGATCATCACGCCGATCCCGAGGCCCATCGCGTGCTGCACCCCGGCGATCAGCTCGACGCTGCGGAAGGGACGCAGCGCCCACAGGAACCACGAGTACCCGGCGGGGTGGAAGGCCGCCTGGGGCCGCATGTGCACGGCGGTGTCCAGGTACGTGAAGGAGTCGTACCAGTAGAGCTGCGCGGTGTCGTACCCGAGCATGACCAGCACCCGCAGCGCGACGGCCAGGGCCAGCGCGCCGGCGAACAGTCCGTGGCCGGGCAGGCGGCGCGCGGCGGGCGCGCGCGGGCGCGTCCGCGCCAGTGTGAGTGCCATGGACTTTCTCCCCCGTCGGCGACCGGGCCGATCCCGGTCGTTCGGAGGGCAGTCCAGCGATCCGCCGATAACCTTGGCGTCACCTGAAGTGGTTATGCCCGCGTTATGGGGTCTGGTCCAGACTTGCGGCATTTCATGATCTTGTTGGGGGCTACAAGTGCGGGTATTGGTCGCCGAGGACGAGCGCATGCTCGCCGACTCGATCGCCGAGGGGCTGCGGGGCGAGGCGCTGGCCGTCGACGTCGCCTACGACGGGGAGGCGGCGCTGGAGCGGCTCGGCGTGCACGACTACGACGTGCTGATCCTGGACAGGGACCTGCCGGGGGTGCACGGCGACGAGGTGTGCCGGACGGTCGTGGAGCGGGAGTGGCTGGTCAGGGTGCTCATGCTGACCGCGTCCGGCGACGTGCGGTCGCGGGTGTCGGGGTTGTCGCTGGGGGCCGACGACTACCTGCCGAAGCCGTTCGCGTTCGAGGAGCTGGTGGCGCGGGTGCACGCGCTCGGCCGCCGCGCCCGCCGGGCCGACCCGCCGATGCTGGAGCGGGCGGGCGTGCGGCTGGACTGGGCGCACCGCCAGGTGTTCCGCGACGGCGTGTACGTCCCGCTGGCCCGCAAGGAGTTCGGCGTGCTGGCCGAGCTGCTGCGCGCCCAGGGCGCGGTGGTCTCGGCCGAAAACCTGCTGGAGAAGGTCTGGGACGAGCACATCGACCCGTTCACCAACACGGTTCGTACGACGATGATGAAGCTGCGCAAGAAGCTCGGCGAGCCCCAGGTCATCGAGACCGTGCCGGGATCGGGGTACCGCATCCCATGAC
The DNA here is from genome assembly GCF_014648435.1 of Nonomuraea spiralis. Lineage (GTDB taxonomy): Bacteria > Actinomycetota > Actinomycetes > Streptosporangiales > Streptosporangiaceae > Nonomuraea > Nonomuraea spiralis. The sequence continues at coordinate 364,206 of NZ_BMRC01000001.1, read as the reverse complement.
CGTACGCATGCGTTTCGCCCTGGCCTGCGCCGGAGTGTTCCTCTTCCTCGGCGCCCTGGCGGTGACCGGGGTGTACTTCGTCGTCCGGTCGCAGCTTGAGTTCCGGGCGGACCTGATCAAGCCCGACTTCCCCCGTGAGTACTCCTACGGCGACTCCTACGAGCGCTCCTACAGCAACGCGAAGCGGGTGCGCGCGGCCTACCAGCGCGAGACGCTGAGCGGCGTGCGCACCGTCGGCGGGATCATCGTGCTGACCGCCACCGCCGTCGCGTTCGGGCTCGGCTGGCGGGCGGCGGGATGGGTGCTGCGGCCGGTCAAGTCGGTGACCGAGACCGCCCGCCGGGTGGCCCAGAGCCACGACCTGACCGAGCGCATCGACTACCAGGGCCCGCGCGACGAGGTCAAGGAGCTGACCGAGATCTACGACACCATGCTCGGCCGGCTGGCGCGCTCCTTCGACGGGCAGCGCCGGTTCGTCGCCAACGCCTCGCACGAGCTGCGCACCCCGCTGACGATCAACCGCACGCTGGTGGACGTGGCGGTGCGCCGTCCCGACGCCACGGACGACGTCAAGCGCCTCGGCGAGTCGCTGCTGCTGGTCAACGCCCGGCACGAACGCCTCATCGACGGCCTGCTGGCCCTGGCCGAGGGCGAGCAGTCAGTGCTCGACCGGCGGCCGTTCGACCTGACCGACGTCGCCGAGCACGTGCTCGACCAGGCCGGCGACGAGGCGGTCGAGCGGGAGGTGACGATCCACCGGCTGCTCGACCAGGCGCCGACCAAGGGCGAGGCGGTGCTGGTCGAGCGGCTGGTGCAGAACCTGGTGGAGAACGCGATCCGGCACAACCACCCCAAGGGCGAGGTCTGGGTGACGACGCGGCGGCGGGCCGAGCAGGTCGAGCTGGTGGTGGCCAACACCGGGCTGCACGTCCCGCCGTACGAGATCGAGACGATCTTCCAGCCGTTCCGGCGGCTGCACGGCGACCGGCTGCGCTCGGAGCGGGGCAGCGGGCTCGGCCTGTCGATCGTCCGGGTCATCGCCGAGGCGCACGACGGCACGGTGTCGGCCAGGCCACGGGACGAGGGCGGCCTGACGATCACCGTGGAGCTGCCGGTAGATCAGTCGGTCCCCTGACGGATCTGCCAGAGCTCCTCCTCCGGCACACCCGCCCTGACGAGCTGCTCCCAGGTCGCCACGCGCTCGGTCGGGTCGGCCAGCACGGTGTGCAGCAGCGCGCGCAGCGCCTCGTGGTCGGCGCCGTCCGCGCGCCACATGGCGCCCAGCGCCCGGTGCACCGCGGGTGACCGTACCGCGGCGGTCTCGACCAGCTCCCGCAGGAGGGCCACCCGGTCGCGGAAGTGCAGGGACCGCCCCTCCCCCACGGCGAGCATCAGCAGGTCGAGCAGCCTGCGGTTGCGCGGCGCGTGGCCGGTGGCGGCGGCGACGATCACGTCCCCCATGGCGGTGCCCTCGGTGCCGCCGAGGATCACCTCCTCCAGCCCGGCGACGCGGTGCGCCGACAGGGCGTTGACCAGGCCGGTCCAGCCCTCCTGCCCGAGCTGGCCCTTCCACAGGTGGCTGAAGGAGGCCCAGCGGTCGAGCGGGTCGGGCCCGCCCAGGATGTGCGAGACGGGTACGGGCTCCTGCGCGGCGGCCACGATGAGCAGCGCCAGGTTGGCCGAGTAGGCGGCCAGGCGGCGGGTGACCGGATGGCGTACCGGCCGGAAGCCGGTGAAGCAGCGGCGGCGGCGCTCGTGCAGGGACCGGCGCAGCAGTCCGGCCAGGTGGGTGACGCACCGGGCGCGTACGGCCGCCGGCACCTCGTCCAGCAGCTCCAGGATGAACCCGATCGTCGGCCCGCGCTCGGCCAGGCAGGAGAACGACGTGACCGCGTACAGCAGGTCGTCGTCCACGCTCTGGGCCAGGGCCAGCGGCTCGTCCCCGGCCAGGCGGCGGCGCCGGTCGAGGTCGCGCAGGGCGTACACGGTCAGCCAGGCCGTCAGGAACTCGCCGAAGGTGGAGTGGAGGAAGGAGTAGCCGTTTCGGCGGATGAAGAAGAAGCGGTCGGTGGCCCTGCGGGCCCAGTCGACCGGCGGGGCCGGCTCGTCGGGCTCGTCGTCGCCGCCCTCGCACAGGGCGGGCAGGTCGCGGGCGAGCGCGTCCTCGGTGATGACCTGGCTGCCGCGGGCCAGCATGGACAGGGCCACCGTGCCGAGCAGGACGAGCTCGCTGTCGATGACCACGCGCCGCGGGGTGGCGGTCTCGCGTTCGGTGAAGTCGCGCAGCAGCGCCTCGTACAGGCGGGCGCGGCCGATCGGCCCGTGGTCGCGCTGGAGCGCGTTGCCGCCGGCGTCGTAGAGCGCCAGCAGCAGCAGGAGCAGCGGCTGCCTGGCCATCTCGCCCTGGGCCAGCGCGGTCGCCGCGGGCAGGGGTTTCAGGTCGCGCCTGGCCAGCAGGGCGCGGTTGGAGTGGTCCCAGATGTCCAGCCACTGGCGCACCTGGTCGTCCTCGAACGGCTGGAGCTGCAGCGCCAGCAGCCCGTCGGGGAACCTGATCCGGTCGGCCACGACGGTCCGGCTGGTCACGATCACCACGACGGGCCGCCCGAGCGCGGCCTCGCGGCGCTGGAACTCCTGGACGTGCCCGAGGTAGTCGTAGCGGTTGACGCCGCCCTGCAGCAGCTCGTCGAAGCCGTCGAGCAGGATCACCGGCTGCGCGCCGCCGCCCGCGGCGACCAGGTCGGCGTACTCGACCTCCTCCTCCAGCACGGCGGCGACGGCCCGCTCGATCTGTTCGGTGACCGGCGCGCGCGGCGGGACGCGCGGCAGCTCCACCCTGATCGGCAGGAACTCCGACCTGGCCAGGCGGGCGCCCAGCACCTCGGTCAGCTTGGACTTGCCCGAGCCGGGCTCGCCGAGCACCAGCAGCGGCGCCTGGGTGGCGCGCAGCGAGGTGAGGTGGCCGACGAGGAACGCCTCGGCGTCCGGCAGCAGGCGCTGGTCCTGCCACCAGCCCATGGAGGACGGGTCGGACTCGCGGGTCAGCTCGGCCACCCGGCAGCGCGGGCTGAGATAGCCCTCGCCGAGCAGCGGGAGCGAGACGTCCTCGGGCAGCTTGCCCGCGGCCAGCAGCGGCCGGTCGAGCGCGTTGGCCGCCATGCGGGCCTGATGGATCATGGGACGGTCGCCGACCCGCGGCGGGGCCAGCTCGGCCAGTAGCCACGCCACCCGCGACAGGCCGGTGCCCGGCGTCTGGCGGTCGGTGACCAGGCTGCGCACGCCGAACTCGTGGCTGTCGAGCGACAACGAGCGGAAGTCCTCGTCGTAGATGCGCAGCGCGTGCGGGGGCGGGCCCTCGGCCAGCATGCGGGGTAACAGGAGCTGGTCGTCGACCGGCAGTTCGTCCCACACGCTCAGACCGCCGACGAACTCGGCCATCGCCTCCGACATGCGCAGGTACGCGCGTTCGACGGCCTGGCGGGTCTCGGCGAAGGGCACGTGCGGCTCGGGGGTGGGCAGGCGTTCCATGAGCAGCCCGGCCACCAGGCGGGCGAAGCGCTCGGGGGTGGGCACGCCGTGGGAGATCTTGTCGGCCCGGTCGAGCTGCTCCAGGGTGAAGGGCAGCTTGGCCTCCCCGAGCGCCTCGAACCAGGCCGACACGACGATGACGGCGTGCGCGGCGGCCAGGCGCTGGGTGCGGGTGTAACGGTCCACGCCCCCTTTCAGCTCGGGCATCCTGCGGATGACCTCCTCGCCGTAGCGCACGATGTCGGCACGCAGGTCGGCCAGGCTCATGGTGAGCAGCCCGCCCCCGGCCAGCGCCCATCCCGTACGGGCGGCCGCGGCGGCGAAGCCGACCACCTTGACGAGCCTGCCCTCCTTGCAGCCCAGCACCCTCAGGGCGTCGGCGTAACTCGGCGTCTCGATCATCAGCCTTCTCTCCGGGACCGGGAGGTCCCATCATGTGCCAGGCCGCGCCGCGGCGCTCCTCTGATGCCCGCTCCGCTATGGGCCGTTCACGGCATCGGCGATCTCCGGCAGCACGCCGGGGTCCTCGATGGTGGACGGCGTGGTGTACGGCCTGCCGTCGGCGATGTCGCGCATGGTGGCGCGCAGGATCTTGCCCGAGCGCGTCTTGGGCAGCCGGGCGACCACGACGGCCCGGCGGAAGGCGGCGACGGGTCCGACGTGCTCGCGTACCAGGGCGGTCAGCTCGCGTTCGACGTCGGCCGGGTCGCGCTCCGAGCCGGACTTGAGCACCACGAAACCGACCGGGAGCTGGCCCTTCAGCTCGTCGGCGACCCCGATCACCGCGCACTCGGCGACGTCGGGGTGGGCGGCGATCACCTCCTCCAGCGTGCCTGTGGACAGGCGGTGGCCGGCCACGTTGATCACGTCGTCGATGCGGCCCATGACGAAGAGGTAGCCGTCGGCGTCGATGTGGCCGCCGTCGCCGGTCAGGTAGTGGCCGGGGTAGCGGGTCAGGTAGGAGGCGGCGAAGCGCTCCTCGTCGCGGTAGAGGGTGGGCAGGCAGCCGGGCGGCAGGGGCAGCCTGACGGTGACGGCGCCCTCCACGCCGGGCGGGCACTCGCGGCCCTCGGCGTCGAGGACGCGCACGTCGTAGCCGGGGACGGGTTTGGTGGGCGAGCCCGGCTTGATCGGCAGGGTCTCGATGCCGACGCAGTTGGCGGCGACGGGCCAGCCGGTCTCGGTCTGCCACCAGTGGTCGATGACCGGGACGCCGAGCAGGTCGCTCGCCCAGTGGTAGGTGTCGGGGTCGAGGCGCTCGCCCGCCAGGAAGAGGTGCCGCAACCCGGACAGGTCCCACTTTTTCGCGAAGTTTCCGGAGGGGTCCTCTTTTTTGATGGCCCTGATCGCGGTGGGCGCGGTGAACAGCGTGCGTACGCCGTGCTGGGCGGTCACCCGCCAGAACGCGCCGGGGTCGGGCGTGCCGACCGGCTTGCCCTCGTACAGGACGGTCGTGCAGCCGGTCAGCAGGGGCGCGTACACGATGTAGGAGTGGCCGACGACCCAGCCGACGTCGGAGGCGGCCCAGAAGACCTCGCCGGGGAACGCGCCGTAGACGTTGGTCATGCTCCAGCGCAGCGCGACCGCGTGGCCGCCGTTGTCGCGCACCACGCCCTTGGGCAGGCCGGTGGTGCCGGAGGTGTAGAGCACGTAGAGCGGGTCGGTGGCGGCCACGCTCACGCACGGGGCGGGGGCGGCGGCGCGTACGGACTCGTGCCAGTCGAGGTCGCGGCCCGGTGTGAGCTCGGCCGGGCACTGCGGGCGCTGGAGGATCACGCAATGGGCGGGCCGGTGGGCCGACTGCTCCAGGGCGGCGTCGAGCAGCGGCTTGTAGGCCACCACGCGGGCCGGCTCGATGCCGCAGGAGGCCGAGAGCACCACCTTGGGCTCGGCGTGCTCGATGCGCAGGGCCAGCTCCCTGGCCGCGAAGCCGCCGAACACCACCGAGTGCACCGCGCCGAGCCGGGCGCAGGCCAGCATCGCGACGACCGCCTCGGGCACCATCGGCATGTAGATCACCACGGTGTCGCCGGCCGTCACGCCGAGCCCCTTCAGCATGCCCGCCGTCCGCGCCACCTCGTCGAGCAGCTCCGCGTACGTGATCGTGCGGACCGTGCCGGTGACCGGGCTGTCGTGGATCAGCGCCGCCTGGCCGCCGCGCCCGGCCGCGACGTGCCGGTCGACCGCGTTGTGGCAGGTGTTGAGCCGCCCGCCGGGGAACCAGCGGCCCCCGCCGCTGACCGCGGCGGGCGCGACGTCCCAGTCGATGTCGAGTGCCGCCTCGGCCCAGAACTCCTCCGGCCGCTCGATGCTGCGCCGGTACGCCTCGTCATAGCCGCCCACTTGTCGATCAGATCAGCCGCCGGCCCCCGAACGCAAGACCCGTGGGAGGGTGTCCGGGTGAACGAAGACCTGATCTTGTCCGTCGTGGTGGGCTCGCGGGCGTACGGGCTGGAGACCGAAGGGTCCGACACCGACCGGCGCGGCGTGTTCGTGGCCCCCACCGCGGACTTCTGGCGGCTGACCAAGCCGCCCACCCACCGCGACGGGCCGCTGCCCGAGCAGTTCTCGTGGGAGGTGGAACGTTTCTGCGTGCTGGCGCTGGAGGCCAACCCGACGGTGCTGGAGTGCCTGTGGTCGCCGATCGTGGAGGTGGCCACGCCCGCCGGACGGCGGCTGCTGGAGCTGCGCGGGGCGTTCCTGTCGCGGCGGGCGCACGAGACGTTCGCCGGGTACGCCGCGGCGCAGTTCCGCCGCCTGGACCCACGGGCGCCCAAGTTGAAGCAGGCCATGCACATGTTGCGGCTGCTGATCAGCGGCCTGCACCTGGTACGGCACGGCGAGCCGCTGGTCGGGGTCGAGGCGTACCGGGAGCGGCTGCTGGCGATCAAGCGCGGCGAGGTGCCGTGGGCCGAGGTGGACGCCTGGCGGGCCGAACTGACGGCCGAGCTGGCCGCCGCGCCGACCGTCCTGCCCGAGCGGCCGGACCGGGAGCGGGTGGAGGACTTCCTCGTCGGCGTGCGGAAGGAGCACCTGTGAACGGGCTGCCGTCCTTGTTGCCGTCGTGGTTGCCGTCGTGGTTGCCGGAGATCCCGGGCGAGCAGCCGTACCCGGTGGTCTTCGCCACGGTGAGCGGCGCCCACCTGTACGGTTTCCCGTCCGTGGACTCCGACGTCGACCTGCGCGGCACGCACGTGCTGCCGGTCGCGGAGGTGGTCGGGCTGCGCACCGGGCCGCAGACCCTCGACCGGACATGGACGCGCGACGGCGTCGAGGTGGACCTGGTCACGCACGACCTGGTCAAGTTCTGCCGCCTGCTGCTCAACCGCAACGGCTACGTGCTGGAACAGCTCCTGTCGCCGCTGGTGGTGGCCTCCTCGCCGGTGCACGACGAACTGGTGTCGCTCGCGCCGGCCTGCCTGACGCGGCATCACGCCCACCACTACCTGGGGTTCGCGCGTACGCAGTGGCGGTTGTTCGGGCGTACGGGTGAGCTGAAGCCGCTGCTGTACACCTTCCGGGTGCTGGCGACGGGCACGCATCTGATGCGTACCGGGGAGCTGGAGGCCGACCTGACGCGGCTGATGGCGTACGGGCCGCCGTACCTGCCGGAGCTGGTGGCGGCCAAACGGGAGGCCGAGCACGGCACGGCGCCCGCGCTGGACGGTGTGGCGGCCGACGTGGAGCGGATGACGGCCGCGCTGGAGGCGGCGCGCGAGAGCTCGGCGCTGCCCGAGCGCGCCACCGCGGGCGACGCCCTGCACGACCTGGTCGTGCGGGCGCGCCTCGCGGCCCTTGCCTGACGGGCCCCGGGAGGGGCCCGTCAGGGAAGGTCAGGCGGCTCCGGGATCGGCCGACAGGACCAGCCGGATCGCGAAGTTGTCGTAACCGGCGCGTTCGAACGCCCGCGCCATCGGGACGTTGCCCGCGTCGGTGTCGGCCACGATCCGCTGCACGCCGCGCTCGGCGTGGAAGCGGGTGATCTCGCCGAGCAGGTCGTCGACGAGGCCGCGGCCCCGGTGCGAGGGCACCACGCCGAGATAGCCGACCACGGGCCCGGCGTCGTTGGCCGACGGCAGCGCGATGCCGGCCAGGTCGCCCGCCTCGTCGTAGGCGAGCCGCCACCAGGACCGGTCGCCCTTCATCGACTTGTTGTCGCGCACGTCCTCGCGGGCCTGCTCCACGGGGTCCGTGGTCATCAGGGCCTGGCGGGTGTAGAAGTCGAGCGTGCCCTCGGCGACCTGGCGGAAGGCGTCCACGAACACCTCGTCGTCGTCCTCGCCGCGGAAGACCAGCCGCTTGGACGGCTCGGGCACGGGCGATCCGGACGTCCAGGCGTACCGCAGGCGTTCGAGCTCCTCGGTCAGCCCGGCGCGGCCGGCGGCCTCCCAGCGCCAGGCGATGGCCGCGGAGCTCTGCGGGTTGTCGCGCCAGCCGTTGGAGACGAAGACGTGGTAGGCCGGCTTCTGGCCGAAGGCGGCGTGGGCGTGGTTCAGCAGCTCGGCGGCCAGGCCCACACGGTCCTCGACCGAGGGGTGGACGTAGACGCAGTCGAGGGCGAGCGGCCGTTCCTCGCCGGCGAAGCCCCACCAGACGGCGCGGGCCATGATCTCGCCGTTCTCCTCGGCGAGCCAGATACGGTCGAAGCGGTAGTTCCGGCTCTCCAGGAGTGAGAGCAGCCGGTCGGCATGGGCCCAGCTGATGGACTCGTCGACGACGCAGCCGAGCAGGCGGTCGAGGTCAGCCTCGGCCGCAGGGCGGAATTGCACGGTTCCTCCGAGAAGTAGAAAGCGCCCTTATATTGACAAACATCTCAGAGCCTCCTTTCTGCCGACATTTCGTGGCACTGTAGTGCATGTCGTCTTCGGTCGCCTCCCGTTTTCCACCGGCGTGATCTTCCCCTCGTGGCCGGGCAGCGACGTGAGTACGCTGGACCGCGTTCAGTTTCCGGCGTTTCCCGATCCGGCGGGACGATTTTCGATCCAGCGGGACGAAGAGGACAGGATGGGCTCGTGAGGTCCTACGACGACGACACGCTGCCGCTGCAACCGCCGATCCGGCTTCCCGCCGCCGCCACGCTGGCCGCCGCGGTGCGCGCCGCGCCGCTCTCCGGCGAGCTGAAGGCGGCGCTCGACCCGGAGCACGACCGCGGGGCCGAGGACGACACCCGGGTGCTGGAGGCTTGGGCGGAGGTGTGCCGGACGCGGCTGGCCGCCGACGAGGGGCTGCTGCTGGAGCTCATCCGCATGTTCCTGTCCCGCGAGCCGGTCGCCGGGCGGGTGCCTCAGACGCTGACCGACCTGGGGCTGGTACGGCAGGCGGAGCCGTACACGCTGAGCTGGCTGGGGTTGTGGGTGGCGCGGCTGATCATCGCCGAGACCGCCGGGCAGGAGATCCCCGTCATGGGCTCCCTCGCCGACGCCGGTGCCGCCGCGCTGCTGCACGGCCTGCGTTCCTATCCCGAGGCCGAACGGGCCGAGGAGCTGGCGGGCTGGCTGGCCGGCCGCGACGCCGGGCAGGGGGCGGCCGAGATCGCCACCGCGCTGGCCGGCGTGAGCCCGCTCAGCAGGGCGGTCGGCGTGGAGCTGCTGGCGACGGGCCTCGGCGACGAGGGCCGCCGGGCGCTGAACGGGCTGCTGGAGGAGCCGAGGCTGGGCGCGGTGGTCGCGGCCAGGACGGGCCGCGAGGAGCGGCGGACGGCTCCCGACGAGATCGCCTGGGTGCTGGTGGACATGGCGGCGGCGCTGCTGGAGTTCGGCGGCGAGGCGGGCGAGGTGATCGAGTCGATCGCCATGGGGATGGACGCGGAGGAGCAGGCGGGCACGATCGCCATCCTCGCCTTCGGCGACCACCCCTGGACGGGCCGGGTGTTGCGGGTGCTCATCGACCACCACCCGGACGAGCAGGTCTCGGCCGCGGCCCGCAAGGCCCTGCGCCGCCTGCACGGCCTGGCCGACACCCGAGGCTGACACGCCCGGCCGCCCCGCCGCCCCGGCGACCCGTGCGGCCCGCGGTCCGGGCGGCTCGCCGGGGGCGCCGGTCCCGGCCGGTAGAGTCGGCTCGATGACGAAGCATACGATCTCGCCGCAGAGCGGCATCCTGGGTGACGGCTTCGGCTGCGACTGCGGCGCCGTACTGGCCGGACGGATGGCGGCCGAGCTGCACGCCGCCGAGAACGGCCGATGCTCGGCCTGTCTCGGCTCGGCGGTCGAGCAGGTGGCCCCCGGGCTGACGCGGGGCTGCACGGTCTGCGCGGCGACCGGGGGACGCAAGGAGCAGATCACCTGGCAGCTCGCCCACACCGAGGCCGAGGAGCTGATCACGATGACCGTCGTACGCGGGATCGTGGCCGGGTACGACGGGCCGTTCCATCTGTCGGAGATCGCCGACACGGTACGGGCGGGGTTCGGGTTGCCGGCCGGGCGGCTGCCGGTGGGGCCGCGGGTGCGCGACCTGCTGCTGCAGCTCCAGGCCGCGGGCGAGATCGCCATGTTGTCGGCGCCCGACGAGCTGCTGGGCACCGACCAGGTGCTCTACCGCGACCCGCAGTGGCAGCGCACCCGCACACTGGGTCTCTGACCCTTCACCCTCTTCCTCCTCTTCGCCCGCTCGCCCGCTCGCCCGCTCGCCCGCTCGCCCTCTTCGCCCCCGGCCGCCGGGGCCCGGCGGGCCCCGGCGTCAGGCGCGGCAGATGATCTCGCCGTGCAGGACCGACAGCCAGCCGTCGCCGTGGGCGGCCCACTCCAGCCAGCCGTCGGCCATGCGCCGCAGGTCCCGTTCGGTGGCCGCGCCCGTGGCGAGCGCCTGCCGGGCCAGGGCCGACTCCTGGACCCGTTCGGCCCACATGCCGCCCCACCAGGCGCGGTCTTCGGGGGTGGCGAAGCACCAGGTGGAGGAGGTGGCGGTGACGTCCTCGAAGCCGGCGGCGCGGGCCCAGGACAGCAGGCGGCGGCCGGCGTCCGGCTCGCCGCCGTTCGCGCGGGCGAGCCGCTGGTAGAGGGCCATCCACTCGTCCAGCGCGGGCAGGTGCGGGTACCAGGTGAAGGCGGAGTAGTCGCTGTCCCTGACCGCGACGTAGCCCGTCGGTTTGGTCACCCGGCGCATCTCGCGCAGCGCGCGTACCGGGTCGCCCACGTGCTGGAGCACCTGGTGGGCGTGCACCACGCAGAAGGAGTCGTCGGGGAAGTCGAGGGCGTGCACGTCGGCGACGGCGAAGTCGACGTTGCGCAGCCCCCGCGCGGCGACCTCGGTCCTGGCCAGTTCCAGGGCCTCCTCGGTGACCTCCGACGCCGTCAGGTGGCCGACCCGCGCGGCCAGGTCCGCGGTGATCGTGCCCGGCCCGCTGCCCACGTCGAGGACCTTCATGTGCGGCAGGAGGTGCGGCAGCAGGTACGCGGCCGAGTTCTCCGCGGTACGCCACCGGTGCGAGCGCAGCACGGACTCGTGATGACCATGGGTGTAGACGGCGTCCATCGCAAGACTCCTTCACGACGATGTGTACTCGTACCCTAGCGGCGGTCTCACCATTCAAGAGGATGTGTCTTGTCATATGAGACTGGTTCGACCGTGCGTGACCCGCTCCTAGACTGGTCACGGCAACGTTCCGGCAAAGAGGAAGGCGTGGTCGTGGGAGAGGTCCGGCCGATCGTGCACGTGGGCGACCCGGTGCTGCATCATCCGTGCGAGCCGGTCACCCGGTTCGACGGCGAGCTCGCGGCGCTGGTCGACGACATGTTCGCGAGCATGTACGCGGCCGACGGCGTGGGCCTGGCCGCCAACCAGATCGGCGTGCCGCTGCGCGTGTTCGTCTACGACTGCCCCGACGCCGAGGGCGTCAACCACAAGGGCGTCGTCGTCAACCCCTCCCTGGAGCTGCCCGGTCTCGGCGAGCGCCGCCTCGATCCCGACGAGGAGGGTTGCCTGTCGGTCCCCGGCCAGTTCGCCCCGCTCCCCCGTCCCGACCACGCGACCGTCCACGGCTTCGACGCGGCGGGCGGGCCCGTCACCGTCTCGGGCACCGGCCTGCTGGCGCGCTGCCTGCAACACGAGACCGACCACCTCGACGGCTACCTGTACATCGACCGGCTGCCCACCAAACGCCGCAAGCAGGTGCTGGCCGCCTACGAGCAGACCAAGGCCGCTAAAGAGGACATTTCTCCGCTATAGTGGATAAATGCAAGGTGAAGGCGTACTGTCCAGCGGCCTGTCCCTGGCCGAGCTGGGCGGGCGCATCCGGGCCGAGCGGCGCGGGCGCGGGCTCTCGGTCGAGCGCCTGGCCGAGCTGAGCGGCATCAGCAGGAGCATGGTCTCCGACGTCGAGCGCGGCGCCAAGTCGCCGACCGTGCTGGTGCTCGACCGGCTGGCCACGGCCCTCGGCACGTCGATCTCCCGGCTCCTCGACGAGCCGGCGGGCGAGGCGGTGCGGGTGCTGCGCCACGACCGCCAGCGGGTGCTGCGCGACCCGTCGGGCTGGGAGCGGCGGGTGTTGTCGCCGGTGCTGGCCGATGTCGAGTTCGAGTTCATGCGCACGACGATCGGCCCCGGCGTGGACGCGGGCGAGTTCGCGCCGCACGCCCGGGGCTCGCGCGAGTACCTGGCCGTGGAGCGCGGCACGCTGCGCCTGACGATCGACGACCGCCCGTACGAGCTGGCGGCCGGCGACTCGGCGAGCTACCCCGGCGACCACCGCCACGCCTTCGCCAACGACGGCGCCGCCGACTGCGTCTTCTACCTGGCCATGGAGCTGGGTGGCGGCGGCCACCACGAGACTTGGAGGGAATCGCCACATGGATGAGCTGCGCCGGGCCGGCGTCAGGGCGGCCGAGATCGTGGCCGGCCATCTGGAGGGTGTGCCCGCCGGGCCGGTCTGGCAGCCGGTGCCCGAGGCCGGGCGCGCCTGGCTGGGCGGGCTGCGGCTGCCCGAGGCAGGGCGTCCCCTCGACGCGCTGCTCGACGACGTACACGCCCATGTGCTGCCGTACCCGATGGGCAACGGGCACCCGCGTTTCTTCGGCTGGGTGAACTCGCCGCCCTCCCCCGCGGGCGTGCTGATCGAGCCGCTGGCCGCCGCGCTCAACCCGAGCGTCGCCGGCGGCGACCACGCGGGCCCGCTGCTGGAGCGTACGGTGGTGCGCTGGCTGGCCGAGCTGGTCGGCTTCCCCCACCCGCCCGGCGGCGGCCTGCTGACCAGCGGCGCGTCCATGGCCACCATCGTCTGCCTGGCCACGGCCCGGCAGCAGGCGGCGCTCGCCGACGGCTGGGACGCCCGCGAGGAGGGCCTGCACGGCCGCCCGCCCATGGTCCTCTACGTCACCGAGGAGGGCCACAGCTGCCTGCACAAGGCGGCCCAGCTCCTCGGTCTCGGCGCGCGCAACGTCCGGAAGGTGCCGGTCGACGCCTCCTACCGGATGGACGTCGGCGCGCTGCGTACGATGATCGCCGAGGACCTGGCGGCGGGCCTGCGGCCGTTCTGCGTGGCGGGCAGCGCGGGCACGGTCAACTCCGGCGCGGTCGACCCGCTCGACGCCATCGCCGATGTGGCCGCCGAGCACGGCCTCTGGTTCCACGTGGACGGCGCGTACGGCGCGCTCGGCGTGCTCGACGCGCGCTCGGCGCCGGCCTACGCCGGGCTGGACCGGGCCGACTCCCTGGCCCTCGACCCGCACAAGTGGCTCGGCGTCCCGGTCGGCTGCGGCTGCGCGCTGCTGCGCGACCCGGCCGCCGCGCGGGCCGCCTTCAGCCTGGTGCCGTCGTACCTGGTCGACGACAACGCCGACGACCTGGGCTGGTTCTCCGAGTACGGCCCCGAGCAGACCCGCCCGTTCCGGGCGCTGAAGACCTGGGCCACGATGTCGTACCTGGGCAGGGAGGGCATCACGCGCCTGGTCGAGCACACCTCCGGCCTGGCCCGCACGCTCGCCGCCATGGTCGAGCGGGCCGCGGACTTCGAACTGCTCGCGCCGGTCGCCACCTCCATCACGGCCTTCCGCCACACGCCGCGGGACGGCGGGCTCGACGCGCTCAACCGGGCCGTACCGGGCGCGGTGCAGGCGCGCGGCAACACCTTCATCACCGGCACCCGCCTCGGCGGCCGGGACGCGCTGCGCGCCTGCTTCCTGCACCCCGACACCACCGAGGACGACCTCGTGCTCCTGCTGGAGGAGATCCGCCTGGCGGCCAAGACGCTCTGAAGCCCGGTAAAGGTTTCCTCCAGGGACGTACCGGACACGCATGGCCATGCGCCGGGATCCGGCAAAGCCCTGTGAGTGCCCCATGGGCCCGGGTAGGAGGCCGCCCGGACAGAGCAATCAGGAGGATCCCATGGCACAGACCGTGGCAGACGTGATGACCACGCACCCGGCGACGGTCGAGAGCGACCAGCCGGTGTCGGTCGCCGCGTCACTCATGCGCGACCACGACGCCGGCGCGGTGATCGTCAACGACAACGGGCGCATGAAGGGCATCGTCACCGACCGCGACATCACGATCCGCGTGGTGGCCGACGAGCGGGGACCGGACACGCCGGTGAGCGAGGCGTGCAGCCCGTCCGTCGAGGCCGTCGGGCCGGACACGAGCATCGACCAGGCCGTGCAGATCATGCGCTCGCACGCCGTACGCCGCCTCCCGGTCGTCGAGGACGGCCGTCCCGTCGGGATCGTGAGCCTCGGCGACCTGGCGCTGGAGCGGGACCCGAACTCGGCGCTCGCCGACATTTCGGCCGCGGAGGGCAACCGCTAACGTGGCCGTGTGGTCACAGTCGAGGACGTACGGCGCTTCGCGCGCACCCTTCCACGCTCGTCCGAGCACCTGATCCGGGACCGGGTCAAGTTCCGCGTGGGGAAGATCGTCTACGTGGCGTTCTCGCGCGACGAGACGCAGATGGGCTTCGGGTTCCCGAAGGAGGAACGCGAGGCCCTGGTGGCGGCCGAGCCGGACAAGTTCCTCATGCCCGGGGAGTCCGACCTGCGCTTCCACTGGGTGGTCGCCCGCATGGACGCCCTCGACGTGGCGGAGATGCGGGAGCTGGTGCTGGAGGCGTGGCGGATGTGCGTGCCGAAGAAGGTACGCCTGGAACAGCAACTCCTGACCGGCCCCTGAGGCCCCTCTACCGGCTGCGCGACATACTCCCCCCAGACCCGCTGAAGCCCTCGGCCCGCATTCCCCTCCTCCCTGAACGCCGTGGGCTGACTTCCGCGTGCGTGCGATGGCCTCGTCGGCGTGCGCGCGTGGCGGCGGACGGGTGCCGCACCTGTACCACCTGAGCGCTGTGGCCGAGGTGCCGCCCGGCGGATCACGCGGAGGCGGCCCCGGCGGGCCGGCCGGCCCGCCGGGGCCGAGGCGGACGATCAGAGCCGGCTGGACAGCCAAGAGCCGCTGACCCGAGTCCACCCGCGCCCGCACCCCCGCCCGCACCCCCGCCCGCACCCCCGCCCCCGCCCGTGCCCGTGCCCGTGCCCGTGCCCGTGGCGAGCGTGCTTGCGTCGGGCGGTTGCGAAGCCTCATATGTGGCGAATTCCGGTGAAATCGCCCTGCGGTAGCGAACTCCACAAAAAGGGCAGAGGCCAGCAAGTCAGATAACTCCGCAAATCTCCGCATATTTCGATTTATGTCGGCAGCAGCATACGGAAACACGGCTTGCTGAATTCGGATTTTACGCATCGCATGCCCCAACCGTCACTCAGGCACCACCGGCAACACATCCGATCACGGCCGAATCTGTCCGGTTCGCCTCATACGCCGCTTACCCGCATCACTGCGGGTTGGCAGGTCACGACATGCGTCAGCATTCCAGGCGCGACCCGCACCCCCGAGCCGGATTCACATTACCGACATTTCGGACAATGTCCGCAAAAAGGTAACACCCATTCGATGAATTCGACTTGGATCACAGTGAAGTAACAATTCCCCCTAAATGCGATCTAATTCGGTCAGCATGGACCCTAAGAAATGAAGAGCGGCGCGTCTCGAACGGGGCGAGGCGAATTCGCGCCCTCGTAACGCCTTTCATCGAAGGACTCGGGATATGACTTCAGCTTTGCGCTGCCGGGCGACGCGCGCTCTCATCGTGGCGGGGGCACTGGTGCTCGCGCTCCCGGCACCGCTGAACGCCCTCACCGCCCGCGCGGCGCCCCCCGCGCCGGAGACGTTGCCCCTGGACATGGTGGTCGCGGTCGACGAGTCGGGGAGCCTGTCCGCCGGCGCCGTGTCGCGGGAGATCGAGGCCACCTCCACGATCGCCCAGAGCGTGCTGAACCCGCAGAGCCGGGTCACCGTGATCGGCTTCGGCAGCAACAACGGCCGGCCCGGCCAGAACGCGGTGAGCCAGGTCTGCCGCCCCACCGTCACGGGCGACGGCGTCAGCCTGCAGTACCTGTCGGAATGCGTGAAGGGCCTGCACCGCCGGACCGACGAGGAGGGGAACGACACCGACCACGTGGCGGCGCTGACGCAGGCGCTGGCGACGCTGCGCGAGGGCTCGCCGGCCGGCGCGCTGAAGGTGGTCTTCCTGCTCACCGACGGCCGGCTCGACGTGCCGCGCAGCCCCGCGTACGGCAGCGGCTCCGACACCGACCCGCAGGTGCGGCAGCGCCGCAACAACGGCGCCGCGCAGCAGCTCGGCCAGGTGATCGGGCAGACGCAGCGGGAGGGCGTGCAGGTCTGGCCGCTGGGGTTCGGCTCGGGGGTCACGCAGGAGAACCTGGACAGGTTCGCCGCCGGCGGGTCGCGCGCCGGGTGCGACGACCGGGCCGAGTCCCGGCCCAGGGCGCGCATCGTCCGCGACGACCGGGACGTCACGCGCTCGCTGTTCGAGGCGTACGCGGCGGCGACCTGCACCGGCCTGACCCCGACCGACTCCACCACCGTCGAGGACGGCCAGACCCGCGAGCTGAAGGTGGACATCCCGCTGATCGCCACCGACGGCACCATCACGGTCAGCAAGAGCGACCCCCGGGTGCTGGCCGAGTTCGTCGACCCCGAGGGCCGTACGGTGACGACCGGCACGCTCGGCGACTCCACCTTCGCCCACAGCGGCGCGAACACCGCGACCGAGGCCCTGCGCATCGTCAACCCGCTCAACGGCACCTGGACGGTCCGGCTGAAGGCGCCCCAGCGGCTCAGCCGGCGGCTGGTCAGCGCGACCGCGTTGTGGCAGGGCGCGGTGCAGGCGGCGATCGTGCCGGAACCGCCGTCCGCCCGCGCCGGGCAGGAGGTCAGGATCCGGCTCTCCCTGGTCACCCGCAGGGGCGCGATCACCGACGAGGAGGCGCTGCGCGGCCTGACGTTCTCGGTCACCGCGACCGGCGGCGGCCTGGCGCGGCCGCAGACCGTCCAGGTCAGGGACGACGGCCGCGCGCCGGACGACAAGGAGCACGACGGCCGCTACGCGGGTGTCCTCACCGCGCCGCAGGCACCCGGCGACGTCACGCTGACGGGTGTCGTCTCGGGCACCGGCATCCGGGCGGAACGGGTGCCGACCACCGTCACGGTGGGCGCGGCGGCGGCCACCGTCCAGGGCCAGATCGAGTTCGGCGGCGACGGCACCGTACGCCAGGGGGAGGCCGTGCGCGGCCTGGTGCGGGTGCGCAACGACTCCGCCGCGCCCAAGCGGGTCCGGCTGTCGTTCCAGGGTGTCGCGGGCGTTCCTCCGGCCCTCGAACCCGCCGGCCCGTTCACGGTGCCGCCCGGCGACTCCGCCACCGACTTCACCGTCCGTTTCGGCAAGGACGCCGCGCTCGGCGGCACGTCCATGGAGGTGCGGCTGGCCGACGACGGCGATCAGGGCGCGGTGTACGCCGCCGGGCTGCTCACCGTCTCGGTGGAACGGCCGCCCACCTGGTGGGAGACCTACCGGCGGTACATCGCGGCGGCCGCGATCGTGCTCCTGCTGCTGGCCCTGACGTTGTTGCTGGTCCGCGCCGCCCGCCGCCGCCGGGCGAACGTACGCGGCCTGTCGGTCGCGCTGACCCTCGACGGCGAGCGCACCGGCGCCGAGCTGAAGGCGCCCAGCAGCTGGTCGCCGCGCTTCCGGTTCGCCGTACGGGACGGCGACTCCTACGCCCCGCGGCTCGTACCGCCCAGGCCCGACGGCAGCGACCAGGTGTTCACCGCGTACCGGGCCGGCGCGGGCGTCACGGTCGAGACGCCGGACGGCGACCGCCAGGCGCTCGGGTTCGGCGTGGAGAGCGGGCCTCTGCCGAGCGGTCACCGGCTGGTCTTCCGGGACACGGCCAGGCGGCGCGGCCCGGCCCGGCCCCGCCGGACGCCCACCGCAGCGTCCACCGCGGCGCCCACCTCCATGCCCACCTCCATGCCCACCGCCACGCACACCGTCGCCGCGCCGCCCCCCGGACCCGGCGACGACCCGGTGGAGCGGGAGGACCCCTGGCAGCGGACCGCCCCCGACTACGACAGCCCCTGGCTCTGAGGTCGCGAGGAGACATCACATGAAGCTCTACCAGCCCCTGCTCTTCGTCGGTCTGGGCGGCACCGGCTGCGCGATCGGCGCCGGTCTGGAACGCCGGCTGCGTGAGGAGATCTGCGGCCCGGACGGCAGCCTCTTCCAGCGCAAACGCGAGGACGCCCAGCGCTACCAGCTGCCGGCCTGCCTGCAGTTCGTCTACGCCGACGTCAACCAGGCCGAGCTGGACCGGCTGCCGCTGAGCGTCGTGCCCGGCCCGAAGCACGTGCGCACGGCGCAGCTCACCGCCCATTACGTACGCGGCCTGGTGCCGCAGGTGGACTCCTACCCCCAGGTGGCGGTGAACCTGCGGCTGGCCGCCGGGGAGGCGGTCCGCGGCTGGCTGCCGCCCAGCCACGGGGAGCCGCGGGTGCTGCCGCTGCAGAAGGGCGCCGGGCAGATGCCGACCGTGGGGCGGGCGGCCCTGTTCGAGACCTTCCGCGACGGCCTCGCCCCCGCGATCCGCGACCTGGACGCGGCCATCGGCAACCTGTCGGGCAACCAGGCGGCCACCGACCTGTTCCGGCTGGCCGACGGCGCCAGGATCAACCCGAGGGCGGTGGACGTCTTCGTGGCGTTCTCCGTCGCCGGGGGCACCGGCGCGGGCATCTTCTACGACTACTTCCACCTGATCAGCAGGCAGTTCCAGGAGACCGACCTCAAGCCGAAGATCTATCCGCTGGTGCTCATGCCCTCCGCCTTCGAGTCGGGCGCGGGCGGCGGCCGGCCGGCCGAGCTCAACGCGGGCCGCGCCCTGCTCGACATGTTCCAGCTCGTGGACCACCAGAACACCGCCGACGCCGTACGGCACCTGCCCGGGTTCGAGGGCGACCAGGCCGATCCGGAGGAGATCGCGGTGCGCTACCCGCTGGAGGGGCGGGTGGCGATGCGGCCGGGTGTCGCCCAGACCGCGTTCCTGTTCTCCCGCCCGACCGGCGCCAAGCCCGGCGACCTGCGGCGTTCGGTCGTGTCGCTGGTGATGTCGCTGATCGGCACCGAGCTGAGCCCGAAGGTCCGCAGCGACGGCGAGCAGCACCAGTCCTTCGCCGACAGTTTCATCAACTCCGTCGGCCAGCGGCAGACCATGGCCGAGAACGGGGTGGGCAACCGCGGGGTGTCCACGGCGCTGGTGACGTCGCTGACCACGCCGGTGGAGGAGCTGGCCGACGTCGTGGCGGGCCGGCTGCTGCGGGCCGGCATCGAGGAGCTGCGCGAGCCGGTCCCGGGTGCGGAGACCAACCGGGCGCTGATCGAGGAGTTCTTCACGCTCTCGCACATCCACCAGCTCTTCGCCCGGCAGCAGGTGGAGTACGCCGAGCCGGGACCGGCCACCGGGGCCCGCGAGGTGCTGGCGGTGCTGGCCGACCGCCTGGCCGCGATGCGGATCGGGCTGAACGAGCTGCGCGCCCAGCTCGACCGGTCCGTACCCGCCATGGTGAGCCAGTTCGACCCGGGCGGCGCGGTGCTCGGGCTGCTCGGCAAGATCGACCCGTTCCGGGTGCGGCGGGTGCTCTTCGGGCACGGCTCGCTGGCCGACCCGGTGGACCAGCTCGGCGTCAAGGGGCTGATGCAGCGCCGCAGCATGCCTCCGCCGCCGCCGCCGGGCTTCCGCGAGATCCCGCCCGCGCTGCCGCAGCTGCGTGACCGTTCGCTCGGCATGGTCAAGGTCAAGTGGACCGACGACGCCCCCGCGGAGGCGCGCCAGGATCAGGACCTCTGGTACAGCTGGCGCAGCCGGGTGTTGTGGACCGAGCCGTGGGCGTCCCAGCACCAGCGGTGGGAGCGGGCGCTCGGCGTGGCCGAGGACCACCTGCGCGCGCTCAACCAGGCCCTGCACGACCTGGCCAGGCAGGATCCCGACCAGTTCAGGGAACGCTCGGAACATCTCTACCGGCCCAGGGTGGGGGTGGTCTTCCACCTGCCCACGGGCAGCCTGGAGCAGTTCTGCCGCAACGCCGTCGTCCGCATCAGGGAACGGCTCATGATCGAGCCGACCGCGGACGACGCCGAGGTGCTGCGGCGGCTGATGGGCCAGGACGGCTGGCGGCGGATCTACCGCCAGTCGATCGAGGCCACGCCGGAACGCGCGGTCCACGAGCTGCGCGAGCGGATCAAGACCGACGTCAAGACGTACCTCCAGGAGGAGACCCAGGGCCGGACGACGCTGCTGCCCAAGCTGCGCGACCTGCTCGACCAGGCGGCCGGGCTGGGCTCGGACCGGCCCCGGTTCGGCGAGGCGGAGCTGGAGGAGTTCCGCAGCCGGCTCACCGGGCTGGTGCCGGCCAACTTCACCCCGCAGGGCACCGGGCCGCTGAAGGTGCTGGTGTCCTACCCGGGCGCCGAGAGCCCGGCCATCGCCTCCTACCTGCGTACGTCGCTGCAGCTTCCCGAGGGACCCGGCATCACCTTCGAGTTCAGCGGCACCACCGCGGAGTCCGTGTCGGTCGTGCTGTTCCGCTCCTCGATGGGCATCACGGACGTCAAGGAGGTCCGGCAGGTGCTGCGGACCTGGGCGGACGCGGTGCACCGGCCGCGCCGGGACGACTTCCTGCCCTGGCGGCAGCGCACCGGCTACGACTTCGGCTACCTGGCCACCCGCGAGGAGCACCGGGTGCGCATCCTGCACCGGCTGCTGTGCGCGATGTGGAACGGCGACGTGCGGGTGCTGGGCGACCCGGCCTCGCCGTCCCAGGCGGAGGTGCGGCTCAACGAGGTGGCCATGTCGCTCGGCCTGAAGGCGCTGGAGGACGCCTCCTCGTGGGGCAGCCTGCTCCAGGCGTACGAGTTGTGGACGCTGGCCGACAACGACGACGCCGCGCGGGTGTTCTGCGCGCAGCTCATGCAGGCGGCGCCGTACAAGCTGGACGAGGGCACGCATCCGCCGTCGAAGTTGTTCGAGCTGGTCGTCGGGATGGCCGCGGAGCAGGTCGACTGCCTGGACCGGATGCTGGTCGAGATCGCCCCGGCGAACCGGGCGCGGGCCCGGATGTTGCGCCGGTTCTGGCACGAGACCCTCCCCGCGGCGATGGCCTTCACGTTCGAGTTGCCGGCCGCCACGCGGGAGAACCTGCACGCCCTGTACGAGGCGTACAAGCGGCGGACGGGAGGCGGCGCGTGAGCGGGCGGGTCGTCCGGCTGAGCCTGCGCGGCCTCGGCGAGGGCGCGGTCGGCGAGGTGGCGGCGCTGCTGTCCGAGGACGGCCGGGAGGACCTGACGTCGCTGCTGGTGGTGGACGACGTCGCGGCCCTGGCCCGGCACCGCAGCGCCTACGAGCTGTTGTTGTCCTCCCGCTACACCGACGAGGTGTTGTGCGTGGTGGTGGGCAGGGCACGGGACGAACCGGGGCGGATCGCGCTGCCGGGCAGCCTGGCGCAGGCGGCCGGGGTGTTGTGGGTGCCCGATCCGTACGGGATCGACTGGCGTGCGGCCGCGGCGGCGCCCGCGGTGCGGCGGGACCGGGCGGAGGGCGCCGAGGCGGGCCTGCTGCGCCTGCTCGACGTGTTGTCGCTGGGCGAGGTGTTCCGCGAGACCCTGCGCGTGGTCGAGAGCATGCCCGGCCTGGTCGCCAACCCGGGCATCAGGCTGGCCTGGACGGGCGAGGGCGGCGGCGACTTCCGCCAGGCGCTCGCCGCCGCCGGCGCCCGCCTGCTGGCTGCCGACGCCGCGAGCGCACGACTGCCGGCCACCGACGTCCCCGAGCCCGCCGCGGCGGCGGCCGGGGAGCCTCCGGCGCGGCCGCTGCGGCCGGTCCCGGACGGTGTGCTGGCGGGCCTGGTGGCCCAGGCGCGGGCGGCCGTGGACGAGGCCGCCACCCTGGGCGACGAGCTGGGCGACGACGTGTCCCTCATGGCCGGGCCGGTGCCCGCCGCGACGGCGGCGACCGTCGCCGGGCAGGCGCTCGGGCTGCTGCGGGAGCGGCTGGAGGAGCTGTTCACGGCGGCCCACAACACGGCCCGGCTCGACGCCGGCCATCGGGCGGCCGTCGCCGCGGCCGGGGTCGTGCCCGGCGAGCCGGAGGAGTTCGACGCGGGCCGCGTCCGCGCCGCGATCGGCCGGTATCTGGACGCCGGGCTGGAGGCCGGCACGCCGCTGCCGCGCCTGATCGAGGGCCTGGACCGGTGGCAGGCCCGGCTCATGCCGCGCGGCAGCCGGTCGCTCGTGCCCAGGTTGCGGGAGGTCTGCCCGGACGCGCTGGTGGCGGGGCTGCGCGAGCCGGAGCCGATGGCGGGCCCGCAGCCGTGGTTGCCGGCCGTGGGCCTGGTGAGCGCGGCGCTGGCCGGGCTCACCCCGTTCGGGGTGGCCAGCGGGCTGGTGATGGCGCTGCTCTGGACGTTGTCGGTCGCGCTGACCGTGCTGCGCGGGCCCGGCGGACGGTTGCGCGGGCACGCCGGCTCCCTCGCCGCGAACGCCGCCGCGTCCGTCGTGGGCGGTGTCGTGGGCGGTGTCGCCGGCGCGGCGCTGGAGGCCGCCGGGGTGCTGCCGCAGCCGATGTGGGCGCTGGTGCTGATCGTGGCGCTGGCCGGCGCGGTGTGGACGGTACGCGGCTCCTGGCGGCGGCGTACGGCGGCCTGGGTGGCGGCGCGCCGGCTCGGCGAGGCCGGGAAGGCGGTCGACGACCTGCTCGCGGTCGCCGGTCTGGCCGTCCGCGAATGGGCGCGGGCGGGGGCGCGGGTCGAGTCCGCCGACGCGGCCGCCCGGGTGAGCGCCGCGCTCGCCCAGGTGGGCGCCGTGGCCGCCGAACGCACCCGCCCGCCGGACGGCTCCGCGGACGACGTCGTCCCCGGGCGGCGGGATCGGCGGGTCGAGCACTTCCTGGCCGGACTGGTGCGGGAGGCGGCCGAGCCGGCGCTGCGCGGGCTGGCCTCCGGTTCGGCCGCCGAGCACGCCGGGCGGGCCGGTGACCGGGCCGCGGAGCTGTTCTCGGTGTGGGAGAAGCACGTCGCCGAGCACGGCATGGACGATCCGCCGCCGTTCGCGACGGAGTGGGCGGTCGAGGCCGGGGGCGTCGCGCCGGAGGAGGACCTGTCGGAGCTGGCGGCGGCCGCGGCGCAGGATCCGTCGGCCGTCATGTGGCAGCTCTGCCTGGCCCGTGACCTGTCGCTGCTGGACGTCGGCGGCGGGCCGCCCGGCGTGGTGCGCTTCGCCCCGCGCCGCTGCCGCGCCGCCATGCGGGAGTCGCTGCCCGCCGGGACGGTGTGGGTGCCCTCGGCGCGGCACGCCGGGACGCTGCGCCTGCTCCCGGTACGGCCGGGCGTCGCCTGCCGGACGTGGGCGGACGAGCCGGAGACCGGGCGGGAGGGCGAGCAGTGATGACCACCCGTCCGGAACCGCCGACGACCCGGCCGGGAACGGTGTTGCGCTTCCGCGACCGCCACGGCGTCCCCGTCGAGGCCACCGTGACCGACCGCCGCGAGGACCCCCTCCAGCCCGCGCCGCCGCTGCGTTCCTGCCTGCTCACCCTGTCCTACGCCGACGGCGGGCGGCACGAGGCCCGCCATGTCGGCCCGGCGGCTCCGGGTCCGGGCGCCGGGTACGACGCGCTCGACAACGAGATCCTGGCGGGGCTGCGGCTGAGCAGGCTCTGCGGGGCGGGGCCGTACCCCTCGGAGGTCTCCCGGCTGATCGGCTACGAGGCGGACGGCGAGCTGCCGTTCGTCCTGCTCGCGCCCTACCGCGGCCGGCCGGTCGGCGGCACGCTGGGCCGGATCCTGCCCAGCGAGAGCCTGCCCTTCCAGCGGAGCCTGCTGACCGGGCTGCGCTGGACGAGCGCCGCCGGGATCGCCCACCGGGCGCTGTCGCCCGAGACGGTCCACTGGGACACCGTGTGCGCGCAGATCACCGGCTTCACCGAGGCCGCACCGGCCGGGACACCCCGGTCGGTGGCGGGCGCGCCGCCGTGGTGGGCGCCCGAGCAGCGGCCCGGCCAGGCCGGCGGCGTGGTGACCGGCGACGACGACGTCTGGGCGGCGGGACGGCTCATCTTCTGCGTGGCGACCGGCCGCGCCCCCGAGCGGGCCGACCTGGCCGACGCCCCACCCGACCTGGCACGCCTGCTCCAGGGTGTCTTCGGCCCGCCGGAGGGGCGTCCGTCGGTGCGCGAGCTGCTGCGGCGGCTGGACGCGGCCGATCCGGTGCCGCGCGGGTTGTCGCCCGACGTCGCGCTGGAGCGGGGCCGGGCCGACTTCTTCGCGCTGCGGGCCCGTAAGCATCCGCAGACCGTGCCCGCGGCCGAGCCGGAGCCCGCTTGGCCGGCCCCCGCGGGCCCCACCATCCCTGATGAGCCGTCCCGGCGCGGACGGCCGTGGAGGCGGCGCAGATGAGCATCCTGCACCAGGTCACCTACGGGTGGCAGCGCCTGGCGACGGGCCCGGCCTTCGGCCCCACGGCCTCCACGCTGGCGCCGGACGAGCTCGGACGGCTCCACCGCCGGGTCGAGCACTGGCTGCGCACCGACCCCGGCGGCTCGTGCGAGGTCAGCCACTTCTACGGCGTCTTCGGCCGGCACGCGGTGCTGGTGCGGCGCGAGCAGCCGCACGGGGAGCACAGCGCGCTCGCCCGGCTGCTGGTGAGCGCGCCCGCGCTGCTCACGCCCCGGCTCGCGCTGGAGGTGCGCGACTGGCAGTGGCTGGGCGTGCAAGGGGAGCGGCTGCTGCCCCTCACGCGGCGCGGCATCGAGCCGTACCGGGTCGGGCTGGCGGCCGAGTCCCGCTCGCCGGAGGCGTTGGCGCAGCTCGTGCCGCTGCTGTCGCACGTGCTGGCCGGTGAGGAGGACCTGATCGAGCTGCCTCCGTCGGAGTGCGCGTACCCGCTGCTGTGGGGGCTGGACGCGATCGTCGGCGGGCTCGTGTCCGACGAGCCGGTACGGACCAACCGGCCGCCGGCCTTCGAGACCTTCGACGACCGGGCCAGGCCGCCCGGCCATCCGGGGCTGTTCATCCGCTTCAGCGAGCGCGCGGGCACGCTTGCCGCGCATCCCGTCTACGACAGCGTCGCGGGCCGGTTGGTCGCCGACTACGCCCGCAGAGCCAACGGAGCGCCCATGCCCTCTTCCCCACCGGCCCGGCCGGCCGCCCCGGCCCCGGCGGGCCCCTTGGTGCCGTGCCCGATCTGCGCCGCCACCCTGACCTGGGACGAGCGCGAGCTCTACCGCTACGACCGCGGCGAGGGCGCGTACGTCACGCTGACGATCCCCGACAGCGCCAGCCCGGCCCAGCGGGCGGTGTCGCGGCGTACGGCCTTCGTCCGCTGCGCGGGACCGGAGGAGGCCGGGCCCGGGGCGGCGCACTACCTCCCGCTCGCCTACGGGCAGCACGGCACGCCGTCGGTCTACGGGTTCGTCGGCGCGACCAACTCCGGCAAGACCCACCTGCTGATCTCCATGATCGCGCAACTGGAGAAGCACGGCCTCGGCCCCGGCCTGAGCCACCAGGCGATCAGCCTGGCGGGCCACCAGAGCCTGGTCGACGAGCAGGTCAGCCCGTTCCTCAACGACTCGCGGGTGGTCGAGCACACCCGGCCGGGGGCCGTCGGCCTGGTGGACATCTTCATGGTGCGCGAGGCGGGCGGCGGGGGGCGCCCGGTCGCGCTGTTCGACGTGGCGGGCGGCGACCTGCTGGAGATCGAGTCGGCGCGCCGCTTCCTCGACGTGGCCGACGGGCTGATCTTCGTGGTGAACGCCGCCGAACTCGGCCGGGACGAGCTCGGCGACCGCACCTTCGCCACCGTGCTGGAGCTCCTGCAGGCGTCGGGCCGCCTGGCGGAGCTGAGCACGGCGATCGTGCTGGGCAAGGCGGACCTGCTGCGCTTCGAGGACCCGATCGCGTCGTGGCTGCGGCAGCCGGACCGGGTGCTGGACCCGGACTCCTCGCTGCGGGAGAGCGCCGACGTCTACGCCTACCTCCAGGCCAGGCACGCCGACGCCTGGACGCGGCCCTACCGGGAATGCCGCCGGGCCACCTTCCACGTGGCCTCGGCGGCCGGCTCGGACACCGTGGCGGACAAGACGTTCGTCCGCGGCGTGCGGCCCTGCCGCGTGCTCAATCCGCTGATCGCCCTCATGGCGATGACCGGCGTGCTCACCTCACCGGAAGCCCGGAGGATCGGAATCTGATGAACGCGACGTCAGTCGACCAGGTCGAGTTCCGCTGGCAGCCGGGCAAGGACTTCGGACCGGTCGCGTACTCCACCGAGGATCCGCGTATCCGTCACGCCGCCCACCTGATCCTGCCGATGGCCACGCTGCCGCAGGGGGTGGCGTCCGGGCATCGCAGCCTGGTCTACCTCGTCCTGCCGGGCGACGGGCTGGCCACGATCATCGAGCGTTCGTCCGACCCCGACGCGGTCGCCCTGTCGGCGGGTTCGCCCCGGGCGGGCGGCGGACGCCATCCCCAGGTGGCGCGCGCGCTGATCGGGCCGTACGCGACGGTGGGCATCGACCTGGCACTCGCGTGCCTGTGGCAGGGACTGGACGCGTTGCGCCTCGGCGACCCGCCCGGCCAGGTGACCTACGGCCGGACGCTGGCCCGGCTCCCGGCCGGTGAGCACGAGGAGCTGCTCCGGGCCTTCCGCGCGCGGGCCGGCAACCGGCCGCAGCCGGTGCGGGGGTTGTCCGCCCTGGTGGCCGCCGTGCTGAGGCAGCCGGAACGGCCTCTCGCGGCCATGCTCCCGGCCGCCGACCTCCAGGCACCCGTCCAGGGCGGTTACCTGAGGGGGCTGCGGTTCACCGCCGCCGTGCTGCTGCGCGGGACGGGCTGCGCCTGGCGGCCGTCGTTCTCCACGTACGAGCCCGCGCAGGGCGACGACCGCGGCGGCCTGCAGCCGCACCTGGTCTTCCGCGCCGCGCACGCGCACGCCGGCGCGCCGCCCACCCAGCCGCGGGAGGAGAACAGGATCGCCCTGTGGGAGGAGGCCGAGGCGCCCGCCGACGAGTGCGCCAGGGTCGCCCGCTGCCTGGTCAGGGCCTATAACGAGCTCGGCGGGACGGGCCTGGCCGAGCGGCTGGGCCCGGTCGTGTCGCAGTACCGCACGCTGGAGGCCCGGCTGGAGGCGACGGCCCTGTCGCTGCGGCAGTACGCCGAGCCGTCCGTGTCGGCCTACGTGTTCCCGGTGCAGCGGCCCGCGCCGCCCGCCGTGCACCGCGTGCCCGGCGCGACCGAGCCGGTGAGCGCCCCGCCCGCCGCCGATGACGGCACGGACGAGACGGACGGCATGGACGGAAAGCTGCTGGCCGAGCTGTACCGGATGTTGCCCACGCAGTACGACGACGGCTTCTTCCAGCTCGTGGAGTGGATCTGCGCCGCCGCCGGCCGCCGGGTGCGGGTGCCGGAGGCGGAGTCGGGGCAGATCGTCGAGTACCTCAACCTCGTCGACTGGTACGCCGACCGGCTGACCGGCCACTACCGGGAGCTGGCGGCCTCGCGGCTGGCCGGCCTGCTGCAACCGCTGCTCGGCACGCGGCTGGACAGCGGGCAGCCGATGCGCTGGCTGGCCGGGCGGCTGTCGCGGGAGGACGGCGCCGGGGTCTGGGCCCGGGCGGGGGCGTTGATCTACGCGCGGCTGTCCGATCCGCGCGAGGCCGCCGTCCTGGCCGACCGGCTGGTGCCCGAGCTGCTGAACCGGCTGGCCGAGCCGCGTCACGAGACGGCCGCGCGCCCGTCCGCGCCGCGTCCCGTCCAGGCGCCGCCCGGTCTGCTTTCCGACGCCTGGCGGCGGCCCGTACGGGTGCCGCGCTGGCTGCTCGGGGGCCTGGTCCTGGCCGTGGTCGTGCTGAGCGCCGCCCTGGCGTGGTGGTGAGCGATGGGCCGCGACTTCGAACGCAGGCTGGTGCTCGCGGTGCGGGCGCACGGCTACGGCACGCGTACGGCCAGGATGCAGGAGCTGATCCGGGAGGGGCTGCGCGGCACGCTGGACGTGGCGGCCGGGCGTGCCCGGCTCGACCGGCCGTCCTGGGGCCGGGCCGGGGAGGTCGGGGGCGAGCTGGCCGTACTGCCGCCCGGCGAGCCCGAGTCGGTGGTCTGCGACGGCTTCGTCCACCAGGTGCGGGCGGCGGTGCGCGAGCACAACCGGCTGACCGCGGCCGACGGGCGGCTGCGGCTGCGCCTGGCGATCCACTTCGGCATGACGGCCGGGGACGCGGCCGGCGGGTTCGCCGGACCGGGCCCGGTGGTGGCCAGGGAACTGGCCGGGTGCGCCGCGGCGCGGGACGTCCTGGAGCGGGGCACGGCCGAGCTGGTCGTGATCATGTCGGCGGGCGTCGTCGAGGACACCGTCGCCGGGCAGCTCACCTCGCTGGAGGAGCGGGACCTGCGCGAGGTGGACGCGGGAGGAGGGCGGCGGGCGTGGTTGTGGCTGCCGGGCGGCGCCCCCTGGCCCGACGCCCCGCCCACTCCCGAGCCCACTTCCGAGCCCGAACCCGCGCCCGAGCCCGGCGCCGCCTCCGGTGGCCGTCCGGCGGGCGGGACGTTCGCGGACGCGCACATCATCGCCGGCCAGGTGGCCGGCCGCGACATCAACAACCACTTCGGAGACAGGGCATGAGTGACAAGGAACCGCCGAACCCCGAGGAGCCGAAGACCCCGGACCCTCAGGGCTCCGACAACGATCCGGAGCCCGGCGAGCGCGGCGAGCGCAAGCCGCACGACCTGGGCCGCGAGATCTCCGCCAGGGCCGCCACCCCCGGCGTCGTCCAGGACCGGCTGGGCACCGAGGCGGACGCCTTCTCCAGCTTCGGCGGCGCGAACGTGCGCGCCGGCCAGGCGGCCGGCCGGGACCTCTACATCAACTACCACGCGGTGTCGGCGGCCAGGGACGCGCCGCGCGTGTGGCAGCTGGGCCCGGCCGACCTGGAGCACGCCGACAAGCGGTTCGTCACCCCGGCGGAATTCGGCGACCTGGTCGAGGCGGCCGGCGCGCGCCGGGTGTTGTTCATCCGCGCCGACCCCGGCAGCGGCAAGTGCATGGCGGCCACCAGGCTCCTGCTCGGCTGCGCGACCGTCTACCGGCTGCACGCCGGCACCAGGCTGAGCGCGCTCACCTCCGACGTACTGGCCAAGGGGTGCGGCTACATCCTGGCCGACCTGCCGGGCGCCGCCTGCCGTCAGCTCACCGCCGACGACCTCGACCAGCTGGCCGACGTGTTCGAACGTGCCGACGCGCGGCTGATCGTGACCATGTCGGCCGGTGGCCGGATCACCGGCGCCGGGGTCGGCGCGCTGGTCATGGAGCTGGGCCAGGTGACCGACCGGGTGGAGGTCTTCTTCCGCCACCTGAGCCGCGACCTCGACGACGAGGCCGTCGAGCAGGTGTTCGGCGACCGGGCGATGATGGACCTGCTGCGGAGCGAGCTGGCCAAGAACTCCTCCCCAGGGCACGCCGCGCTGATCGCGACGTACGCCGCGGAGGCGTACAAGGCGGGCGAGCCGCTGGCCGAGACCGTGGGCGACCGGCTGGCGATGCTGGACGCGGCCGAGTTCGAGAGGTGGGCCGAGGCGCTGCCGGACCTGCCCACGCAGAGCATGGCGGTGGCCGTCGCGGTGCTGGGCGGCGAGCCGTACGAGACGGTGTCGGCCGCGGCCGAGCTGATGCGCGAGAGCCTGGAGCCGGAGCGGCCGCTGCAGAGCGCGGAGCCGGCCAGGGACGCCCCGCTGGTCGCCCGCAAGCGGGCCAGGCTGCGGGCGCTGCGCGCCCACGTGGTCCGCGCGACGGTGGAGACCCGGCACGGCGGCGCGCCCACCGAGGCCGTGCGCTACCGCGACCCGGGCTTCCAGCAGAAGTACCTGCTCTACTTCTGGAACGAGTACGACCAGGCGCGCCCCACCCTGCTGGCCTGGCTGCGCGTGTGCGCGCGGCACGAGCTGGAGTCGGTCCGGGTGCGCGCGGCGGTCGCCACCGGCGTGCTCGGCGCCCGGTCCTTCGACCACGTCCGGGCCCTGGTGATCAGGCCGTGGGCGGAGGGCGACGATCCCGACCTGCGGGACGCCGCCGCGCGGGCCCTGCGCCACGCCGCCATGGCCGACCCGGACCTCGGGCCGCCCGTACGGAACCTGGTGCGCGCCTGGTCGGCGGACGAGTCGCCGCAGTTGCAGGCGACCGCGGCCCGGTGCTGGCGGATCGAGTACGACGCGGCCGGCCCCGCCGCGGCCATGAAGGCCCTGGAGGAGCTGACCGCCTCCGCCGACCTGGGCGTGATGACGGCGATCTGCAACAGCCTCACCGAGATGTGGGAGGTCGACGGCGAACGCCTGGAGGCGCCCGCGCTCCTGCTGGCCTGGCTCGGCAAGAGCTCGCGCAAGCCGATCGCGCGCCTGGCGTTCCTGCTGGCCGCGGCCGACCTGGTGCGCCAGGTCTCCGGCGTCACCTGGCCGGCGCTGCTCTACATCGCCACGCGGGATCCCGTACGGCATCGGGAGATCGCCTCGCTGTGGCGGGACGCCGTCACCGCCCCCCACCTGAACCCGCACGCCAAGGAGATCCTCGCCGAGTGGGCCCACAGCGTGGACGCCCACCCCCTGGCCCGCAGGTCCTTCGCCCGTCTCATGGAGGCGGTCGCGGAGACCCCGCGCAGCGCCACGATCCTGGCCCACGAGGCCGGCAAGTGGGCCAAGGGGTCACGTCCCGCGCCCGCCGCCGCCGCGGAGGTCCTCCGCCTCGTCCGAGAAGAGAGATGACCGCAGTGAACCAGCCCATGCCTCCCCAGCCGCTGCCCGGGAACGGAGCCGTGCCGCAGCACCAGCCGGTGCAGCCGGGCCCGGTCATCCCGCAGGACTACCCGGCCGGGATGACCGGCCCCCTCCCCCAGGGCCCGCCGGTGCCCCCGCACTCGCGCAGTCCACGCGAGCACCTGCCCCGGCGCGCCGCCGAGGACATCTGGGGCCCGCCCGCCCCGAAGCCGGTGCCGCTCATCCTCCTCGAACAGCAGACCCAGGTGGCGGGCCGCGCGCCCATCCAGCCCGGACGGGCGCTGCTCTACAGCGACGACTCCGGCCAGGTCGTCCATCTGGCCAAGCCGCCCGGCATCTTCGGACGTCGCTACCGCTGGCGGTACGAGGTGGACATGGCCGACCATTACAGCGCCCTGTACCTGGAGGTGGCCAGCAGGTCCAGGGCCGCCAGGTTCCGGCTGAGGATCGACGTGGGATGGCGGGTCAGCGATCCGGTCACGATCGTGACGTCCCGGATCCAGGACGGCAACGCGCTGGTGCAGTCGCGGATCCGCGAGGCGGTCTCGCCGATCTGCCGGGACTTCGACATCACCCGGGACGCCGACCTGGAACGGCAGCTGATGATCGACTTCGGTCACGACCGGGTGCAGCACTATCCCGTGGAGGGCATCTCGCTGTTCCGCTTCGCCGTGCAGGTCAGCCACGACCGCAAGGCCGCCGGCTGGATGGCCGCCCAGGCGGACGCCCGGATCGAGGGGCAGCTTGAGGCCGAGGGCATCACCGGGCTGCGGCACCAGATCACCTCCGAGGACGACCTGATGCTGCTGCTGCTCCACCGTGCGCCCGAGCGGGTCGCCGACGTGATCGGCGACATCCGCAAGCGCAAGGAGCTGAGCATGCAGGCCCGGATCGACCTGTTCAACAAGCTCGTGGACAACGACATGATCCAGGAAGCGGAGATGGAGACGATCCGCAAGCTGATCATCGAGCCCATCGAGGGCATCGCCAGTGCGGCGCCGATCGGGGCGTTCGGCATCGAGCAGATCGGCCCGCGGGAGCCGCGGCACGCCCTCCAGCCGCCTCCCCCGGCGGCGGACGTCCCCGGCGGTCGGGACGATGCGGAGGACGTGCACCCGTCGCAGGTCGTGCCCGGGTCGGTGGACAACGTCACCGGCTGGCACCCGGCCCCCTGGCAACGCGGCCGCCACAGCGACGCCCGTCCCACCGCCAACGGCCACAAGGACGGCCATGGCGACGGCTACGGCGACGGTTTCGACGGCGGTCCGCACGTCGTCGGGGAGCCCTGATGCTCTGGCCGTTCCGCAGGTCCCGGCCTCCGGCCGCCGTCCCGGCCTCGGCCCCGGGCGCCACCCGTTCCCACCCTGGGACGGTGCCGGCGGCCAGGGGGCGGGGGGTGCCCGCGGCGCGGCTGCCCTGGCGGTTGCCGGACGAACCGGCCCTGGCCGGGATCGCCGCGGACGCCGTCAGCGTCGGTGACCTGACCGTACGGGCGGTGTCGCTGGTGGGCCCGGGTCATCGGTGCGCGGAGCCCGCCGTGCCCAGGCAGGACGCCTACCGCCTGGGACGGGACACCGCCAAGCGCCACCTCATCGTGGCCCTCGCGGACGGCATGTCCGACAGCAGGCAGTCCCACCTCGGCGCGAACGTGGCGGTCACCGCCCTGGTCGGCCGGGTCAGGGCGGACCTGGACCGCGGCGGCCCCCTGCGCGCCCCCGATGTCTTCCTCGACGCGGCCCGCCAGATGGCCGGGTCGGCCGTACGGCACGGCGTCACCGAGCACGACGTGCGGGCGGCGGCGCTGGTGGCCGTCGTCCCGGTGAGCCCCGGCCCCGGCGGGCATCGTACGGCCAGGTTGATGGCGCTGGCGGACGTCGGCGGCTGGCTCCGGCTGCCCGGGGGCTGGCGGCGGCTGATCGGTGAGGAGAAGGCGGGGCTCGACGCTGGCCGGCTGACCGAGTTCCTGCCCTTCCACCCCGACCAGGTCACGAGCGTCACCGTCGAGCTCGCGCCGCGCGCGGTGCTGGCGCTGGCCACCGACGGGCTGGGGGACGTGCTGGCGGGCGATCCCCTGGCGCGCTGGTTCGCCGGCCGGTGGAGCGCGCCGCCGCACATCGCCGAGTTCCTGGGGGACGTCGGCTTCGAGTCCCCCGGCCGGCTCGACGACCGCACCGCCGTCGTCGTGTGGTGCGCCTCATGAACGGGACGCCTGAGAACGGGAGGTGCGGGTCGTGAGGGCGTGGTCGGACAGCCCGTTCGAGGCCGTCACGCCGCTTCGCGAGGTCGCCGCGCGCGGAACGGTGATCGCCGCCGAGAACGGTGAGTCGGAGATCGTCTACGAGTGCGCGGACCATCCGGGCTGGCTGGTGAAGCTCTACCGTCCGGGGCGCCCGGCCGAGGCCGCCGGCGTGCTGGAACGGCTGATCGCGCTGCCTGCCGGGATGCCCGCGGACGACCGGGCGCTGGTCGACCGGAGTGTCTGCTGGCCGGTCACCCGGGTCGTGGACGGCGCCAGGACGGCCGGGGTCGTCATCGCCAGGGCGCCGGCGGAGTTCAGCGTGCCGATGCGGATGATCTCCGGGTCGACGACGGTCCGCCTCCTTGAGGTCGACCATCTCGTCCAGTCCGATCCGGCGTTCTTCGCCCGGCGCGGCTGGGAGGCGCCCGGCCCGGCCGAGCGGCTGTCGGTCGCGCGCAACCTGGCGGCGGTCGGCGCCCTGCTGGAACGGCACGACGTCGTCTACGGCGACTGGTCCTACGCCAACGCCTTCTGGACGCGCCGCAGCGGCCGGGTGTTCGTCATCGACGTGGACTCGTGCGGGCTGTCCGACCGGCCGTGGGTGGAGTCCAAGATGTGGGACGACCCGCGCGTGGCGCCCGGTGACCGGCTGACCGTCCGTACGGACCGGTACAAGCTGGCCGTGCTGATCCTGCGCTGCCTGACCGGGGTGCGGGGGCCGGATCCGGAGGCGGCGCACGCCGCGCTGCCGTCGGCCGTACGCGACGGGCCGCTCGGCCGTGCGCTGCACCGGTCGCTGACCGCCGCCGACCCGGCGCTGCGCCCGCCGGTCGCCGACCTGCTGCCCCTGCTGGAGGCGGCGCATCCGGACCAGTTCGTCCGCGTCCCCGCCCCGCGCCCGCCGCACAGCCCGGTCACGGGCACCCCCCGCGACCGGCCCACCCCACCCGAACACCGGCCACCCCCGCCCGAGCACCGGACCGCGCCGCCCATCGGCGGGGCCTTCAGGCCGGAGCGGCTGCTGCCCGTGGTGATCGTGGCCTGCCTCGCCGTCCTGGTCCTGCTCGCCGGCGCCGGGCTCGTGGCGTCCCTGTTCGCCTGAGCCGGTCCGCCGTCCCCAATGTCATCAGATGTGGAGCCACCGTGAACGATCCGAGCCCCGCCAGGGCCCACGCCGGCCCGCAGGGCCTGCCCACCTACCTGGTGCTCGACGTGTCGAAGTCCATGAAGCCGCACGAGAGCCTGCTCAACCGCACCCTTGAGGACATCGTCAACACGCTCTACTCCAGCCCCCGCGTGTCCGAGTTCGTCCACCTGTCGATCCTCACCTTCAGCACCAGGCCGCACGTGGTGCTCGCGATGACGGAGATCTCGGGGCTGACCGGCCTGCCGGTCGTGGAGTGCCGCGGGTCCACGTACTTCGGACCGCTGTTCGAGACGCTGCGCGACCGCATCGAGCTCGACCTGTCCGGGCTGACCACGCGGGGGGTGCGTCCGCTGCGGCCGGTGGTGTTCCTGCTGACCGACGGCGCGCCCGCCGACAACCCCGCGCAGCGGTGGGTCGACGCGTTCGAGGCGCTGACCGACCCGCGGTGGCGTCCGCACCCGCACGTCATCACCTACGGGTTCGGCGAGGCGGTCGAGGCGGTGCTCCGGCGTATGGCCACGGTGGCGGCGTTCATCGCCGAGCCCGGCGCGGCGACCGACACCGAGGCGATCACCTCCGCGCTGAACACCATGCTCAACTCTCTGGTGGCCACGGCCGCCGGCGACGCGCTGCAGATCCCCGAGCGGGTCGCCGGGTTCCGCGAGGTCCCCCTTGACCACGTCGAGTTCTGATGACGTGGCGTGCTGACGGGCCGTGTCCCCGGCCGGACGGGAGGCTCGTGTGGACGGCGTGTGCGTGACCGCCGGCGTGGACGGGCGCGCCCCCGGGCCGGCCGCCGTACGGGCCCGGCTCGGGACGGCGCTGGCCGCCGCGTTCGGCGCCGCCTCGCGGTTCGGTGGCCGGCCCGTGCACGAGGCCGCCTCCGAGCCTGCGGACGAGGCCGCCGCCCACGGCGTGCATCTGCTGCTGCCCGGCGGCGCCGACTCGGCGGCCGTGCTCCCCCGCCTGCTGCGGGAGGTCAGGGCCGCGCTCGACGAGGCCAACCGCGGCCGCGGGCCCGGGGTCCGGCTCCGGCTGGCGCTGGCCCGCGGGCTGGTCCTGCCGCCGGGGATCGCGGGTCACGCCGTGGCCGAGTGCCTGCGCCTGCTGGACAGCGAGGCGGTCGGGGCCGCGGCGGACGGCGCCCCTGCGACGGACCTGACCGTGGTCGCCTCGGACTCCTTCTTCCAGAGCGTGGTGGTCGGGGGGCTCCTGGAGCACCGTCCCGAGGACTACCGTCCCGTCCGGCTCGGCCGCGGCGCGCTCTCGGTCGCCTGGCTGCACGCCCCCGGCCGGGGGGCCGCCGCCGCCTCGGGGCCGTCCCGCCCGCCGGCCGGGGAGCTGGCGGCGCGGGCCGGGCTGCTGCTGGGGCGGGGCGAGTACCGGCAGGCGATCCTCGACCTGGAGGAGGCGCTGCGGCTGCTGCCCGGCGCGGACGGCCCGGACGCCGAGGAGTCGCTGCTGCGGCTCGGCGACTGCCACCGGCGGCTCGGCGACGTCGAGGCCGCGGCCCAGACGTGGACGTTCCTGCTGGCCCGCAGGCCGCTGTGCGCGGCCGCGTGCCAGCGGCTCGGGCGCCTGGAGCTCGAACGCAACCATACGCACCGCGCGCTGGTCTACCTCACCGAGGGGCTGCGCCTGGTCCGGGCCCGTCCCGAGCCGTCGGCGAAGGCGGCCAGGCTGACCTGCGCGCTGTTGCTGGACCTGTCGTGCGTACGCAGCGCGCTGGGCGACCTCGCCGTCGCCGACGCCTTTCTCAACGAGGCGGCCGAGGCCGATCCCCGCAGTGTCCTGCCTCTGGTGTCGCTGGCGTTCCGCGCGGCCCGGCGCAGGGACCTCCAGACGGCCCGGCGGCTGCTGGGCACCGCCCTGATCCGGGTTTCCGGCGAGGACAGAAAGGACTTCCTCCGGGAAGTTTGCACAGGTGCCGCATCCTGGGAGGGCGGCGACGTCATAATCAAGGTTCTCCAGGAGAACGGCCTGGATCCGACGCCATCCCCCTGGACGACGCACGCCCCCCGACCCCCACCCGCGTGACCCGAGGTGATGCGCATGCCTCCTGACCTGTGGCCCAGGACCTCCTTCCTCGGCGCGCTGGACGGGCCGACCCGCAACGCGCTGTTGCGGCTGGGCCGCGTCAAGACGTACGGCTCGGGGCAGGCCGTGGTCCACCAGGGCGATCCGGGCGAGGCGGTCTTCCTGCTGCTCACCGGCCGGGTCAACGTGCACGCCACGGTCGAGAACGGCGCGGAGACCCTGCTCGCCATCCGCCATCCCGGCGACATCCTGGGCGAGATGGCGGTGTTCGGCGACATGCCGCGTACGGCCACGGTGACCGTACGGGTGCCGGCGACCCTGCTGGTGGTGGCCGGGGAGGCGTTCAAGCACTTCGTCGGCACGCAGCCGCGGGCCGCGGTGGCCCTGACCGCCAACACCGCCGAGCGGCTGCGGCAGGCCAACATCTTCCGCGCGGACGCGGCCGGCTACGAGGTGGACCAGCGGCTCGCCCGCGCCGTGCTCTACCAGGTGCAGCGCTCGGCCAGCGTGGTGGGCGGCCATTGGGCCGCCGACCTGCGCCAGGCCGAGCTGGCCATGCTCATCGGCGCGAAGGAGGGAACGGTGCAGAAGGCCATCGCCGCCATGAAGGAGCTGGTCGTCAGCCGGCGCGGCCGGGTGGTCATCCTGGACGTGGCCGGGCTGGCCGCGCTGGCCGACATGGACGCCCCGGACCACCTCCTCGGCACTCCCCCACGATGAGCGCCGGCGGGGGCGGCCCGGGGCCCGTCCCGCCGGCCCCTGTGCGGCGGGACGGGGTCCCCACCAGGATCGCCGCTGTCCCGGCCGCCTTCCCCGCACCAGTAGGGGTTGGCGGTCGCGGGGCCCCCGGACAATGACCTCGACCGCCGACCGGAGAGGAAGCACATGTCATCGCCGCGAAGAGTGCTCTGCGGAGCCGTCGACATCAAGGGCTGGAGCGGACGGCCCGTGCCCGAGCAGATCCGCGCCCAGCAGAGCCTGGTCACGGTCGTGTACGCGGCCTGCCGCGCCGCCGGGCTGCCCGAGGAGATCGTGCAGAGCAGCGGCGACGGCGTGCTGATCATGCCGCCGAGCGACATCGACGAGACGGCGGTGATCCCCGAGCTGGTGCACGGGCTGACCGTCGCGCTGCGGCAGGAGAACCGGCTGCTGAGCGACGGCGCGCGGATCCGGCTGCGGTTGTCGCTGACCAACGGCGTGGTGTCCACCGGCCCCACGGGGTTCAGCGGCCCGGCGATCATCGAGTGCTTCCGGCTGCTCGACGCCCCCGCGGTCAAGTCCGTACTGGTGGACCATCCGGTGGCCGAGCTGGCGGTGATCGTCTCCGACCACCTCTACCAGGACGTGATCCGGCACGGCTTCCGTTCCCTGCGTCCCGACGAGTTCTGGAAGGTGGACGGCTCGATCCGGGACCGCGACTTCTCGGCGACCGCTTGGGTGTGGGTGTCGGACCGTACGCCTGCCGGCCGGTCCGGTCCGGCGCGGGAGGGCGGGGCCTCCGGCGGGGTCGCCTCGCTGGAGGAGTTGTTGCGGACCCGGCCGGGCCCCTCGCCCTCCACCCTGCTGCGGCTGGGCCGCGCCCAGGCCGACGCGGGCGAGGCGGAGGCGGCGCGGCTGACCTTCACGTACCTCATCGACCACGCGCCGCAGGAGGCCACGGCCTATGTGGAGCTCGGCCGGCTGGAACGGCTGGCGGGCCGGCCCGCCGCCGCCCGGCACTACCTGGCGGCGGGGGCCGAGCTCCTGGACGACGGCGGGCTGCTGGCCCGGCTGGTACGGGAGCTGCTGGAGCTGCCGCCCGGCCCGGCGGCGGTCAGAGGTTCTGCACCACCGCGATGACGGCCGTGACGGTGAGCATCGCCAGGCCGGCCAGCAGCGCGCCGAGCGCCACACCGGCCCAGCGGTACTTCTTCTCCGCCACCCGGGAGTTGGCCCACACCTGGTGGGCGATGGCGGGCACGAGCGCGTCCGGCCGGCCCACCAGCCCGCCGAGCTCGCCCACGTACGTCTCGGGGCGGGTGCCGAAGCGCGTGGCGACGTGGTGGTAGTGCAGCGGGTTGGTGGGCTCGCTGCGCACCCTGGGGATCAGGGCCAGCGCGGCGGCGACGGCGGCGACGGCGACGGCCAGCGCGCAGGCCCCGGCCGTGAGACCGAAGGCCGCGCTGACCCGGGGCACGCCCCTGATGAGCGTGTAGACGACGCCTCCGACGACCCCCGCCGAGGCCAGGGTGAGTCCCGCCTTGGTCTCGGCGTGCTTGACCAGGTCCATGACGAGCGTGAGCGTCTTCCAGGCGTCGTCGGCGCCCGGCCCGGCCTGCGGCGCGACGGGCAGGAGGGGAGGCTTCCTGACGGGGGCGCGTTTCATGGGCACGTCCCCGAGGAGGAGCGGGCACGTCCGCCGGGGCTTCGGAGGCGCGGCACGGCTCTAGGTCACTTTCCAGCCGGTACGGGCCGCCCAGTCCTCGGCCGTCGCGACGACCAGGTCGACGACCGGGTTCTTCGTCTCGGTGTAGGCCGCGTTGCCGGTCACCGCCTCGGCCAGGGCCCGCTTGAACGCCGCGTAGGCGGGCACGGCCGCCGGATGGGCGCGGAACCAGTCGCGGAACAGCAGGGCGAACCGTTCGCCGGGGCCTCCGGCCTGGCGGATGTGCAGGTTGACGTCGGGACCGGTGTGGCCGCGGCGCATCCAGAGCCGCTTGCGCCACATCTCGGGCGGCCCGGCCGAGCCCGCCGGGACGTGGTCGTGGAAGTAGGTGGTGTCGGCGAAGCCCAGCGGGGGCAGCGCCGCCGCCAGTGCCGCCTCGGCGGCGTCGAGGTCGGGCACGCTCACCTGGAGGTCGAAGATCGGCTTGGCGTCCATGCCGGGGATGGAGGTGCCGCCGATGTGCTCCACCCGGAGCGCCGGCGGCGTCAGCGCGTCGAGCAGCCCGGCGGCGAGCGCTTTTCCGGCGGATTCCCAGTCAGGATTATTCCTCGCGATGTCCACGCTAGGCACAGGGCAATTGTATCGCCATATTCGCGGCCAACCTAGAGGCTCTTTGTCGCGCCATTGATATTTGTCAGCGAATCACGTTCGCACCCTTGTGACCTGGGGTTTCTCTCGCCTTAATGGCCCGGCGGGAGAGCGGCCGACAGCCCGCGGGAACGATTTCCCGGCGGGCCTGTTCGGCGTTGCGAAATCAATTCACGACGGTCATGAGACCGAGCGGTGCAGCGCGGCCGTCAGGTCGGTGACACGCTTGACGGAAGCGCTCCACGTGCTGCCCGCCGGGTGCGCGGTGAGCACCGCCATGACGAGGCGGTCGCCGGCGCCGGCCAGGCCCGTCGTGTGCAGCACGGGCCGCCCGTAGTCGGGCACGCCCGAGCCGGTGGCGCGCTGCGCGATCCACGAGACGGGCGCGGCCATGGACTTGGCGTCGCACTTGCCCGGCGGCGTCGCGCCGAACCCGGACCAGCCCTGCTTGACCGCCCACGGCCGGGGCACCGCGCGGGGGATGCCGAAGGTCTGGTCGAAGCCGTCGGTGCCGCACGGCGTGGAGGCGCGCAGGTGGCCGAGGATGAGGTCGCGTACCCGGGCGTCGGCGCTGTCGAGCAGGTAGCGGTAGGTGCGCACGACGTCGTACGCGCTGAGCGAGGTGTAGCCCCAGAAGCCGGGCTTGGAGGCGGGCGGCGGGGTGGTGTCGGACAGGCCCAGTTTGCGGGCCGTCCGCACGATGATCTGGCCCTTGCCGCCGCGGTCCCAGAACGCCGAGGCCGCGTCGTCGTCGCTGGAGCGCAGCATGACCTTCAGCAGCCGGGCGTCGGCCGCGGGCACGCTCTTGCGCCGTTCCAGGTAGTCGATGGCGATGAGGATCTTCACGACCGAGGCCGAGCGGAACTTGCGGTGGGCGTACCTGGTGGCGACGATCTTGCCGGCCTTCCTGTCGAACACCACCCATGCCGCCGTGGTGCCCGCGGGCACCGGGATCGGCCGGGCGACCGCGGCGTGGGCGGGCGTGGCCAGGGCGACGAAGGGGACGACCGCCGCCACGGCGGCCATGGGCTTGATTCGCACCCGCCTATAACTACCAGATTGCGCCGTCCGCCTCTTGACCGTCAAACGAAAGCGGGTATAAACACAGGAGAACCCACACAGAAACGGCGGTGAACCAACATCATGTACGCCGAGGAGCGGCAGCAGGAGATCCTCCGCAGAGCGCGGGACGCCGGCCGCGTCGACGTGGTGACGCTGGCCGCGGAGCTCGACGTGACCACCGAGACGATCCGCCGCGACCTGACCGCCCTGGAACGGGCGGGCGTGCTGCGCCGGGTGCACGGCGGCGCGATCCCCGTCGAACGGCTGGGGTTCGAGCCCGCGCTCGCCGCCCGCGACGAGGTGATGACCGCGGAGAAGGAACGCATCGCCAAGGCGGCCCTGGCCGAGCTGCCCGAGGACGGCTCGGTCATCATCGACGCCGGCACCACGACGGGCCGCCTGGTCCAGGCGCTGCCCGCCGACCGCGAGCTCACCGTGATCGTGAACTCGCCGCCGCTGGCCACCGTCCTGGCCTCGCGGGCCAATCTGCAGGTGATCGTGCTGGGCGGACGGCTGCGCGGCAAGACGCTGGCCACGGTCGACGACTGGGCGCTGCGCCCGCTGGCCCACCTCAACGTCGACGTCGCCTTCATGGGCGCCAACGGCTGCTCGCCCGCCCGCGGGCTGACCACACCCGACCCGGCCGAGGCCGCGATCAAGAGGGCCATGGTCCGGGCCGCGCAGCGCAGCGTGCTGCTGGCCGACCACACCAAGTTCGGCAACACCTACCTGGCCACGTTCGCCGAGCTGGGCGAGATCGACGTGGTGATCACCGACGCGGGGCTCGACCCGGCGCTCGCCGCCGACATCGCCGCCGCCGGGCCGGAGGTGATCCGCGCGTGATCCTCACGCTGACGCTCAACCCGAGCCTGGACCGTACGATCGAGATCGCCGCCCTGGCCAGGGGCGCGGTCATCCGCGCCGCCGGGGCCCGGCTCGACCCGGGTGGGAAGGGTGTCAACGTCTCGCGCGCGCTGCTGGCCAACGGGGTCGCCGCGCGGGCGGTGGTGCCTTTCGCCGGGGACGAGGGGGCGCAGCTCGTCCGCCTGCTGGCCGCCGAGGGGCTGGACATGGTCACCGTGCCCGTGGCGGGCACGACCAGGTCCAACGTCACGCTCGCCGAGCCCGACGGCACCGTGACCAAGATCAACGAGCCGGGCCCGGCGCTGTCGGCGGCCGAGCTCGACACGATCGCCGAGACCGTGCTGGCCGCGGCGCACGAGGCCGACTGGGTGGTGGCCTCGGGCAGCCTGCCGCCCGAGGTGCCCGCCGACGTCTACGCCCGGCTGTGCCGCCGCTTCGCCGCCGCGGGCCTCCACGTCGCCGTCGACACCAGCGGCCCCGCGCTGGCCTGCGTGCTCGCGGCCGGTCCCGCGCTGGTCAAGCCCAACCTCGACGAGCTGGCCGCGGTGACCGGCAGGCCGCTGGCGCGCGTCGGCGACGTCGTCGAGGCGGCGGCCGGGCTGCGGGCCGCGGGCGCCCGTACGGTGCTGGCCAGCCTCGGCGCCGACGGCGCCGTCCTCGTCGAGGACGGCGGCGTCTGGTACGGCGAGGCCGCGGTCACCGAGCCGCGCAGCTCCGTCGGCGCGGGCGACGCCATGCTGGCCGGTTTCCTCGCCGCGGGCGGACGCGGCGCCCCCGCCCTGGCCGAGGCGCTGGCCTGGGGCGCGGCGGCGGTCCGGCTGCCCGGGAGCAGGATGCC
The DNA here is from genome assembly GCF_014648435.1 of Nonomuraea spiralis. Lineage (GTDB taxonomy): Bacteria > Actinomycetota > Actinomycetes > Streptosporangiales > Streptosporangiaceae > Nonomuraea > Nonomuraea spiralis. Next base: position 322,343 of record NZ_BMRC01000001.1, on the reverse strand, counting down.
CGGCCCCGCCGACATCGACCGCGCGGGAGTGCGGACCGGGCTCCCCGATCCGGCCCGGCCGCTCACCGTGCCGCACGCGCCGCCCGTCCCGGAGCCGGTCGCGCCCTCATCCCACGGCTGATCCACTGCTCATCCCCCCGAAGGAGCAAGTCCCATGGCCGACAGCTACACCCCTCCGGTCTACGGCACCGGAGTCAAGGCCACGATCCAGCGCTTAGGCGGCCACCTGGCCGGAATGATCATGCCGAACATCGGCGCGTTCATCGCCTGGGGCCTGATCACCGCGCTGTTCATCCCGACCGGCTGGCTGCCCAGCAAGGAGCTGGCCGAGCTGGTCGGCCCGATCATCACGTCCCTGCTGCCGATCCTCATCGCCTACACCGGCGGCCGCATGGTCCACGGGCAGCGCGGCGCGGTCGTCGGCGCGGTGGCGGCGATGGGCGTCGTCGTGGGCTCGGACATCCCGATGTTCCTGGGCGCGATGATCGTCGGCCCGCTCGCCGCCGTAATCCTGAAATATGTGGACAAGTTCACTGAGCAGCGGACCAAGGCCGGGTTCGAGATGCTCGTGGACAACTTCTCGGCCGGCATCGTGGGCGCCGCCATGGCCGTGGCCGGCGTCCTGGGCATCGGGCCGGTCGTCCGGGTCGTCACCAGCGCGGCGGGGAACGCCGTGGAGTGGCTGATCACCAACAACCTGCTGCCGGTGGCGTCGGTGCTGATCGAGCCGGCCAAGGTGCTGTTCCTGAACAACGCGGTCAACCACGGCGTGCTCGGGCCGCTGGGGGTGGCCGAGGCGGTCCGGCAGGGCAAGTCGATCCTGTTCATGCTGGAGTCGAACCCGGGGCCGGGGCTGGGGCTGCTGGTGGCGTACCTGCTGTTCGGGCCGCGTCAGCTGCGGCCGAGCACGCCGGCCGCGATGATCATCCACTTCTTCGGCGGCATCCACGAGATCTACTTCCCGTACGTGCTGATGAAGCCGCGGCTCATCCTGTCGGTCATCGCGGGCGGCGCGGCCGGCGTCTTCACCTTCATGATCACCGGCGCCGGACTGGTCGCCACGCCCTCGCCCGGCAGCATCTTCGCCTATCTCGCGGTGACGCCGCGCGGCGGCTGGCTCGGCTCGATCGCCGGGATCGCGGTGGCCGCGGCCGTGTCGTTCGCCGTCGCCGCCGTGCTGCTCGGCTTCGGCCGCGGCGAGAAGGAAGAGGGGCCGGAGCCCGTCCGGACCGAACCCGTCACCAAGGAGGCGTGACCCATGGCCGGCATCGACAGCAAGGACATCCACAAGATCATCGTGGCCTGCGACGCGGGCATGGGCAGCAGCGTCATGCTCGCCTCCCAGCTCCGCAAGCAGCTCAAGGAGAGCGGCGTCACCGTGGAGCACACCCCGGTCAACTCCATCCCCGCCGACGCGGACGTCGTCGTGTGCCACGCCGGGCTGGCCGCCAGGGCCAGGGCCGCCGCGCCGGGCAAGCCGCTGGTGTCGTTCCAGGTCTTCCTCGGCGACCCGGCGGTGACCAGGCTGGTCGAGACCATCAGGAACGGCGGCACCGTCGATGCGTGAGGATCTGCTCGACCCGCGGGCGGTGCTGCTGCACGAGAGCGCCGCCTCGCGGGAGGAGGCCGTCCGCAGGTGCGGGCGGGTGCTGGTGGACGTGGGCGCGGTCGCCGAGCCGTACGTCGAGGCGATGCTCGAACGCGAGCGCACGATCTCCACCTACGTCGGCGAGGGGGTGGCCATCCCCCACGGCACGGCCGCCTCCAAGCAGGACGTCGCGCGCGACGCGATCTGCGTGGTGCGTTTCCCCGGCGGGATCGACTGGGACGGCGAGCGCGTCACACTGTGCGTGGGCATCGCCGCCGCCGGCGACGGGCACGTGCCGCTGCTGGCGGCGCTGGCCGAGATCCTGCTCGACCCCGACCGGGCCAGGACGTTGCGCGAGGCGACGGAGCCGGGCCAGGTGCTGAAGGAGCTGACGTGAAGGTAGCCAGGTTCCACGCCCCGGGCGACATCAGGATCGAGGACGCGCCCGAGCCCCAGGCGGGGCCGGGCGAGCTGAAGATCCGGGTGCGCAACTGCTCGACCTGCGGCACCGACGCCAAGATCTTCAGGTACGGCCACCACCACATCAGGCCGCCGCGCGTGATGGGCCACGAGATCGCCGGCGAGGTCGTGGACACCGGGGCGCGGGTGCAGGTGATCGCCGCGATCCCGTGCGGGACGTGCGCGGAGTGCCGCCGGGGCCGCCTGACCGTCTGCCCGCGGCAGGAGTCGATGGGCTACCACTACGACGGCGGGTTCGCCGAGTACCTGATCGTCCCGGCCAAGGTGCTGGCGGTGAACGGTGTCAACGCCGTTCCCGACGGTGTCGGGTTCGCCGAGGCGTCGGTGGCCGAGCCGCTGGCCTGCGTGCTGAACGGCCAGTCGCTGGCCCGGGTGGGCGCGGGCGACGACGTGGTGGTGATGGGCGCGGGCCCGATCGGCTGCCTGCACGTACGGCTGGCGCGGGCGCGCGGCGCGGCACGGGTCTTCCTCGTGGACGTCAACGCCCGGCGGCTGGCGATGGCGGCCGAGCTGGTACGTCCGGACGCGGTGATCGACTCCGACGCCGTCGAGCAGGTGCTCAAGCTGACCGGCGGCCGGGGCGCCGACGTGGTGATCACGGCGGCGGCCTCCGGCGCGGCCCAGGAGCAGGCGGTGCGGATGGCGGCCCGGCAGGGGCGCGTCAGCCTCTTCGGCGGGCTGCCGAAGGACGACCCGGTCATCGCGCTGGACTCCAACCTGGTGCACTACCGGGAGCTGACCCTCGTGGGCGCGAACGGCTCCAGCCCCGCGCACAACGCCGAGGCCCTGCGCCTGGTGGCCGAGGGCGCCGTCGTGGTGTCCGACCTGATCACACACCGGTTGCCGCTGCCCCGGGTGCTCGACGGGATCGATCTCGTCAGCAGGGGCGAGGCGATCAAGGTGACGATGGAACCCTGAGCGCAGAGGAGGTTCGCCATGGCGAGTCGAACGGTGGTCGTGGCCTCGGCCAGCGGCCTGCACGCGCGTCCGGCGAAGGTGTTCGTACGGGAGGCGGCCCGGCTCGGGGTGCCGGTGCGGGTACGGGTCGGGCAGAAGTCGGTGCCCGCCGGCAGCATGCTGGGCGTGTTGTCGCTGGGCGCGGTCCGGGGCACGGAGGTGACGCTGGAGGCCGACGGCCCGGGAGCCGAGGAGGCGCTCGACACCCTGGCCGCCCTGCTCTCCCTCGACCTCGACGCCGCCCCGCCCACGGCCCCCGCGCAGGAGGCCGGACGGGCCGCCGGGGCGGGGGACGGTGGCGCGTCCGATGTCTGAGCCGACGTTGAAGGGGCTGGGTGTGAGCCGGGGAAGGGCCGCCGGGCCGTCGGTGCGGATGGCGGCGCCGCCCGTGCTGCCCGCCCCCCGCCGGGTGGCCGATCCCGACGCCGAGGCGGCCGCGGCCGCCAAGGCCCTGGACACCCTGGCCGCCGACCTCGAACGCCGCGCAGCCCAGGCCCGCGCGGCAGACGCGGAGGACGCCGCCGAAGGGGCGGAGATCCTGGAGGCGCTGGCGATGATGGCCGGCGACCCCATGCTGCGCGAACAGACCGAGGCGCACGTGCGCGACGACGGCCTGGACGCCGCCCACGCCCTGGACGCGGCCTTCTCCGCGCACAAGGAGGCCCTGGCCGCGCTGGGCGGCTACCTCGCCGAGCGGGCCGCCGACCTCGACGACCTGAGGGCGCGCGCGGTGGCCGCCGTGCTCGGCCTGCCGGTGCCGGGCGTGCCCGACCCGGGCCATCCGTACGTGCTGGTGGCCGAGGACCTGTCCCCCGCCGACACCGTCGGCCTGGGCCCGCGGGTGCTGGCGCTGGTCACCGAGCGCGGCGGCCCGACCAGCCACACCGCGATCCTGGCCAGGGGCCGCGGCCTGCCCGCCGTCGTCGCCTGCGCGGGCGTCATGGACGTCCCCGACGGGACCGTGATCGGCGTGGACGGCCTCACCGGCGAGGTCACGGTCGGCCTCACCGAGGAGGAGGCCGACCGCGTACGGGACTCCGACCGGCGGGAGCGGGCCAGGCTGGCGGCGAGCACGGGCCCCGGCAGGACCGCCGACGGCCATCCGGTGAAGTTGCTGCACAACATCGGCTCGGCCGCTGACCTGCGTCCGGGCGCGGAGGGCGTGGGCCTGTTCCGCACCGAGTTCCTGTTCCTGGACCGTCGGCAGCCGCCCTCGCACGAGGAGCAGGTGGCCGCGTACGCGCGGGTCTTCGCGGGGGCGGGGACGGTGACCGTGCGCACGCTCGACGCCGGCACCGACAAACCGCTGCCCTTCCTCGGCCTGCCGGCCGAGCCCAACCCGGCGCTGGGCGTGCGCGGCCTGCGGGTGGACCGGGTGCTGCCCGGCGTCCTGGACGCCCAGCTCGACGCCATCGCCGAGGCGGCCCGCGCCACGGGCGCCGACGTCCGGGTGATGGCCCCGATGGTGACCACCGCGCGCGAGGCGGCCGACTTCGCCCGCCGCGCCCGCGCGCGCGGCATCGAACGCGCGGGCGTGATGGTCGAGGTGCCGGCCGCCGCCCTCCAGGCCGACGAACTGCTGGCCGAGGTGGACTTCCTCAGCATCGGCACCAACGACCTGGCCCAGTACACCTTCGCCGCCGACCGGCAACATCCCGGCCTGTCCGACCTCCTCGACCCGGCCCAGCCCGCCCTGCTCCGGCTGGTCGGGATGTGCGCCGAGGCCGGGCGGCGGGCGGGCAAGGCGGTCGGGGTGTGCGGCGAGGCGGCCGGCGACCCGGCGGTCGCGCCGCTGCTGGTGGGGCTCGGCGTGTCGAGCCTGTCGATGGCCCCGGTGTGCGTGCCCGTCGTACGTGAGGCGCTGGCGGCCCTCACGCTGCGGGAGTGCCGCGAACGCGCCCTCGCGCCGCTGGGCTAGCGACGGTCAGCCGACCGGCTCGGGGTTGTGGGCCCTGAGCCGGAGCTGGTCGCCCTCGACGTCCACGCTGACCTTGCCGCCCTCGCCCACCTCGCCGGTCAGCAACATCGTGGACAGGCGGTTGTCCAGCTCCCGCTGCACGGTACGGCGCAGCGGACGGGCGCCGAACTCGGGCTGGTAACCGCGCCGGGCCAGCCAGTCCTTGGCCTCGCCGGAGACCTCCAGCGAGATGCCCTGACCGCGCAGGCGCTGCCGGGTGCGCTCCAGCAGCAGGTCCACGATCTGGCGCAGCTGCTCGCGCTCCAGGCGCTTGAAGATGATCGTCTCGTCGATGCGGTTGAGCAGCTCGGGGCGCAGGGAGTGGCGCAGCAGGTCCATGAGCTGGTCCTGGAGCTGCGGGGTGTCGCCCTCGGCGTCCAGGATGAGCTGGGCGCCGATGTTGCTGGTCATGATGACGATCGTGTTGGTGAAGTCGACCGTGCGGCCCTGGCCGTCGGTCAGGCGGCCGTCGTCCAGCATCTGGAGCAGGATGTTCATGACGTCGGGGTGGGCCTTCTCGATCTCGTCGAGCAGGATGACGCCGTGCGGGCGGCGGCGTACGGCCTCGGTGAGCTGGCCGGCCTCCTCGTAGCCGACGTACCCGGGGGGCGCGCCGATCAGGCGGGAGACGGTGTGCCGCTCCTGGAACTCGCTCATGTCGATGCGCACCATGTGGTCCTCGCCGCCGAACAGCGCGGCGGCCAGGGCTCTGGCCAGCTCGGTCTTGCCGACGCCGGTCGGACCGAGGAACAGGAAACTGCCGATGGGCCGGTTCGGGTCGGACAATCCGGCCCTGGCCCTGCGTACCGCCTCGGCGATGGCGACGACGGCCTCGTCCTGGCCGATCACCCGCTCGTGCAGGTGCTCCTCCAGCCGCATCAGGCGCTCGCGCTCCTGCTCGGTGAGCTGGGTGACGGGGATACCGGTACGCCGGGAGACGACCTGGGCGATGTCCTCGACCATGACCTGCGGGACGGTGTCGGCGCCCTGCCGGGCGCGGTCCAGCTCGGGACGGAGCTTGTCGATCTGGACGGTGAGCTCCTTGGCCCGGTCGAAGTCGTCGGAGGTGACCGCCTGGTCCTTGTCGCGGCGCAGCGCCTCCAGGCGTTCCTCCAGCTCGCGCACGTCGCTGCCGGGGGTGCGCGAGCGCAGCCGGACCCGGGCCGAGGCCTGGTCCATGAGGTCGATGGCCTTGTCGGGCAGGAAACGGTCGGAGATGTAGCGGGCCGAGAGGTTGGCGGCGGCGTCCAGGGCCTCGTCGGTGATGCGCACCTGGTGGTGGGCCTCGTACGCGTCGCGCAGCCCGGCCAGGATCTCGATCGTCTGCTCGACGGTGGGCTCGCTGACCAGGATCGGCTGGAAGCGGCGTTCGAGGGCGGCGTCCTTCTCGATGTTCTTGCGGTACTCGTCGATGGTGGTGGCGGCGATGACGTGCAGCTCGCCGCGGGCCAGGGCGGGCTTGAGGATGTTGGCCGCGTCCATGCCGCCCTCGGCCGAGCCCGCGCCGACCAGCGTGTGCACCTCGTCGATGAAGACGATGATCTCGTCGGCGTGCGCGCGGACCTCGTCGATGACCTTCTTGATGCGCTCCTCGAACTCGCCGCGGTACTTCGACCCGGCCACCATGCCGGTCAGGTCGAGCGCGACGACCCGGCGGTCCTTGAGCGTGTCGGGCACGCTGCCGTTGACGATGCGCTGGGCGATGCCCTCGACGATGGCGGTCTTGCCGACGCCGGGCTCGCCGATCAGGCACGGGTTGTTCTTGGTACGCCGGGACAGCACCTCGATGGCCTGCTCGATCTCGTCCTCGCGGCCGACGACCGGGTCGACCCTGCCCTGCCTGGCCTCCTCGGTCAGGTCCCGGCCGTACTCGTCGAGCGAAGGGGTGTCGGTGGGCTGACGGCCGTCGCCGTGCTGCTGGCGCGAGGCGCCGGACATGATCGCCTGCTGCAGTTCGTTGGCCGAGACGCCCTGCTCGTGCAGCAGGCGGGAGGCGCCGGAGTCGGGGTTGGCGGCCACGGCGAGCAGCAGGTGCTCGGGGCCGATGTAGGACGACTGCAGGGCGCGCGAGATGCGCTGGGCGTCCAGGATGGCGCGTTTGGCCGCCGGTGAGAGCGTGGTCGGCGGCTCGCCCGCCTCGCCGGGCCCGGCCAGGGCGTCGATGCGGTCGCGCAGCCTGCCCAGGTCGATGCCCGCCGACTGCATCAGGGGACGGGTGGCGTCGGACTCGGTCAGCGCGTCGAGGATGTCCAGGACGTCCATGTCCGGCGCGCCGCGCTGCCCGGCCATCTCCAGGGCCCGGCTGAGCACCTCCCTGGCCGACGCGCTGAGCAGCTTGCCCACGTCGACGCGCTGCACGCTCGGCCGCGACGGCGGCCAGCCCTCCATCCCGCCGAACACCCGCCCGGTGAGCTCCTCGAACCCCCTGAACGGATCTCCCCCGAAGAACGACCTGAACGGCATGTCGGACATTTGATCTCCCCCTAGTGCATCAGGGGGACATCTAGCCGAAGAAGCCGCAAGTCATAGCCAGCAATCGGCAAAAGGGACGCATTACTCCGCAGCGACCGACTCCGCGGCCACTCACTCCGTGGCGGTCTACCCCGTGGCGGTCTACTCCGTGGCGACGAGGTCGATGATCGGGGTGTCGCCCGAGACGAGCTCCAGCGTCCGGTGGGCGGTGCCCGGGTTGTCCAGGAGCGCGAGGACGACGGCGGCCACGTCGTCGCGGGGCACCGAGCCGGGCGGCACCTCGGGGGCCAGCCGGACCAGGCCCGTGCCGGGCTCGTCGGTCAGGCGGCCGGGCCGCAGGATCGTCCAGGCCAGGCCGTCGCGGGCGCGCAGGTCGTCCTCGGCGGCGGTCTTGGCCTCGATGTAGGCGGCCCAGACCGCGTCGCCGCCGGGCGCGGGCGGTCGCCCGGCGCCCATGGAGGAGATCTGGATGAACCGCCGCACACCCGAGCGTTCGGCGGCCTCTGCCATCAGGACGGACGCGCCCCGGTCGACGGTGTCCTTGCGGGCCGCGCCGCTGCCCGGCCCCGCGCCCGCCGCGAAGACCACGGCGTCGCCGCCGCGCAGGATCTCCGCCACCTCTTCGGCGCTCGCCCGCTCCAGGTCGCACAGCACGGCCTCGGCACCGGTGGCTTCCACGTCGGCCACGTGCGCCGGGTTGCGCACCAGGCCGACCGCCCCGGATCCGAGCCGCTCGGCGAGCCGCAACGCGATCTTCCCGTGGCCCCCCGCGATGACGATCCGCATACCCCCATGGTGTCATGGACCGCATGAGCGACTTCCCGCAGGCCCCCACGCCCGCGTTCCTGTTCGACCTGGACGGCACTCTGATCGACAGCGTCTACCAGCACGTCATCGCGTGGCGGCAGGCGCTGTCCGGGATGGGGATCGACCTGTCGGTGTGGCGCATCCACCGGCGCATCGGCATGAGCGGCGGCCTGTTCGTCAGCGCCCTGCTGCGCGAGACCGGGCTGAAGCTGACCCAGGAGCAGATCGACGAGTTGCAGGTGACCCACGCCGAGGCGTACGAGCAGCAGGTGGACTCGGTCCGGCCGCTGCCGGGGGCCGCCGAGCTGCTCGGCGAGCTGAGCGCGCGCGGCGTGCCGTGGGCCATCGCCACCAGCGGCTACGCCCGTACGGCCCGGCTCGCGCTCGGCATGCTCGGCCTGCCGGAGGACACCCCGATGGTCACCCGCGACCTGGTGCGGCGGGCCAAGCCCGACCCGGATCTGTTCCTGGCCGGTGCGGCGCTCGTCCAGGTGGACCCGCTGCATGCGATGGTGGTGGGCGACAGCGTCTGGGACCTGCTCGCCGCCCGCCGGGCCGGCGCGCTCGGCATCGGGCTGCTGTCCGGCGGATACGGCAGGGACGAGCTCGAACGAGCCGGCGCGTTCCGGGTGTACGCCGACCCGGCCGACATGCTGGACCGGCTGGACGAGCTCGGCGTGCGCTCGCCTTCCTGAGCGCCGGGAATATCCCGCCGAACCTGCCAGCTTGATCGTGCGTATCCCCCGCAGAGGAGCATTGAGATGGATTTGGCAGACATCGGCGTCACCGGCCTGGCGACCATGGGACGCAACCTGGCCAGGAACCTGGCCAGACATGGATACGCGGTCGCCGTGCACAACCGCACGACGGCCCGGACGCAGCAGTTGATCAAGGAGTTCGGCGGCGAGGGCACGTTCGTGCCGGCCGAGGAGCTGTCGGCGTTCGTGGCCTCGTTGAAGCGTCCGCGGCGGGCGATCATCATGGTGAAGGCCGGTCCCGGCACCGACGCGGTGATCGACCAGCTCGCCGACCTGATGGAACCGGGCGACATGATCGTCGACGGCGGCAACGCCCACTTCCAGGACACCCGGCGGCGCGAGGCGGCGCTGCGCGAGCGGGGCATCCATTTCGTGGGCACCGGCATCTCCGGCGGTGAGGAGGGCGCGCTGCTCGGGCCGAGCATCATGCCGGGCGGCTCGACGGAGTCGTGGGAGGCGCTGGGCCCGATCCTCCAGGACATCTCGGCCAAGGTGGACGGGGTGCCGTGTGCGGTGCACGTCGGCCCCGACGGCGCCGGGCATTTCGTGAAGATGGTTCACAACGGCATCGAGTACTCGGACATGCAGCTCATCGCCGAGTCCTACGACCTGCTGCGCCAGGCCCTGGGCGCGACGCCGGCCGAGCTGGCCGAGGTGTTCAGGGAGTGGAACCGCGGGGAGCTGGACTCGTACCTGATCGAGATCACCGCCGAGGTGCTGGAGCAGGTGGACGCGGCCACGGGCAAGCCGTTCGTGGACATCGTGGTGGACCAGGCCGAGCAGAAGGGCACCGGCCGCTGGACCGTGCAGAGCGCGCTCGACCTGGGCGTGCCGGTGACCGGCATCGCCGAGGCGGTCTTCGCCCGCGCGTTGTCGGGCCACCCCGAGCAGCGCGCCGCCGCCGCCTCGCTTGAGGGCCCGGAGCTGTCCGGCGTCGGCGAGCGCGAGCTGGTCGAGGACGTACGCCAGGCCCTGTACGCCTCCAAGATCGTCGCCTACGCCCAAGGCTTCGACCAGATCGCCGCCGCTTCGAAGGAGTACGGCTGGGACGTCGACCTGGGCGCCATGGCCACCATCTGGCGCGGCGGCTGCATCATCAGGGCCAAGTTCCTGGACCGCATCCGCTCCGCGTACGACGCCGACCCGCACCTGCCGACACTGCTGGCCGACCCGGCCTTCGCCGCCGCGCTGAACACCGCGCAGGAGGCGTGGCGGCGCGTGGTCACCACGGCGGTGCGGATCGGCGTGCCGACGCCGGGATTCTCCTCCGCGCTCGCCTACTACGACGGGCTGCGCCGCGACCGGCTCCCGGCCGCGCTGGTGCAGGGGCTGCGCGACTACTTCGGCGCGCACACCTACCACCGGGTGGACCGGGAGGGCGCCTTCCACACCGACTGGTCGGGCGACCGCGCCGAGCGCCCCGCCTGACTTTTCCACCGCGTCCGCGCGCCCGCGAGCGCATCGGGGCGCGCGCGGGTCAGCGGGAGGTCAGGGCGACCGGGTTGGCGACCGCCGTGACCACGCAGAACCCGACCGGGCCGGCGGTGTCGTGCAGCGTGACCTGGCCGGTCGCGACGCCGCCGGCGCTGAGATGGCCGGTGGCCTCGACGCCGAGCAGGTCGCCCTCGGGCAGCCGGGCGAGCGTCAGCGTGTAGTCGGCGTTGATGAAGCTGACGCCCGCCGAGCCGATGTTGCTGAGCGGGCTGGCGAAGTCGGCGGCCAGGGCGGCGCGGGTGAGCGGCGTCAGCGGCTCGTCGTCCACCAGCGGGTGCGTCTCCCGCAGCCACACCCGGCCGCGCCCGCCCTGACCCCACTCGGTCAGGCGCCACAGGTCGAACGGCGGCTTCCAGTCCCGTCCCTCCGCCGGGTCGCCGGCGGGCGGCGGCTCGTCCCAGGCGGGCGTGTGCGGCAGGCTGCCCTCGGGCTGCTCGCCCTGCCGGAGCAGCACGGCCGAGGCGCGTCCGATCACGCCCTGCCCGGTGGAGAGCACGGCGTCGGCGACCCGGATCCGCCGCCCGTCCCTGACCAGGGTGGTCTCCACCGTGACGGGCACCATCGGGCTGTTGCGGAACAGGTCGACGGTGATCCTGGCGAAGTGCAGGCCGGGCTCGGCGTACCGCTCCTCAAGGGCGCTCGCGGCGAGGCCGCCGAGCAGGCGGCCGTGGAGCATGTCGGGGGACCAGGGGCCGCGCGCGTGCGGGGCGGGCACGAACTCGCCCTCCTTGCGCGTGAAGAACGCTGTCGTCGCCATCACCGAATCATATTCTAGAGGAGAGCAGCCGCCGTCCCAGGGCACGCAGGCGGTCCTTCAGCTCGGCCGGTTCGAGCACCTCGAAGTCGACGTCGAGGAAGGCCACGACCACGGCCATCAGGTGCAGGTCGTCGCCGCGCATGGTGAGCACGCAGGTGGTCTCGTCCACGGGCTCGATCTCGCCGCCGATCCGGCCGGCCAGCCGCTCGGCGGGCGCGTGCATCAGGAAGCGGCCCTGGACGGGCCACATCTGGTGGCCGAGCCGGTGCTGCACCCAGGCGGCCACGTCGGCCTCGGGCGGCTCGCGCGGGACGAAGCGCGGGCCGTTCGGCGTGCGCACCTCGATCCGGTCGGCCCGGTACGTGCGCCAGTCCTGGCGGTCGACGTCCCAGCCGACCAGGTACCAGCGGTTTCCCTTGCTGACCAGGCTGTGCGGCTCGGCCTTCCGCGACGAGGAAGCGCCCTCGTGGTCGGTGTAGTCGAAGCGGAGCTGCTCGTGGTCGCGGCAGGCGGCGGCGACGCGGGTGAGCAGCTCGGGATCGACCGTCGGGCCCTGCCGGACGATGGGCACGGTGTGGGTCTGCAGGGCGTTCACGCGGCGGCGCAGGTGGGCGGGCAGCACCTGTTCGAGCTTGGCCAGGGCACGCAGCGAGGTCTCCTCGATGCCGGTCACCGTGCCGCCCGCGGCCGTACGCAGGCCGACCGCGACCGCCACGGCCTCCTCGTCGTCGAGCAGCAGCGGCGGCAGCTCCGCGCCAGGACCGAGCCGGTAGCCGCCGGCCACGCCCGGCGTGGAGCCCACCGGGTAGCCGAGGCCGCGCAGGCGGTCGACGTCGCGGCGCAGCGTGCGCGGGGCGACGCCGAGCCGGTCCGACAACTCGGCGCCCGGCCATTCGCGCCGGGACTGCAGGAGCGAGAGCAGGCGCAACAACCGCGCCGAGGTTTCCAGCACGGTGACCATTGTGGCCTGAACCTGGCCGCAATGCTGCCTAGCGTGGGTGGCATGAACCGATTCGTCATCGACATTCCGCAGTCCGCGATCGACGACCTGCGGACGCGGCTGGACCGTACACGCCGGCCGGACGCCCTGGAGGGGGTCGGCTGGTCGTACGGCGTGCCGCCGCAGGCCGTGCAGGAGCTGGCCGCGTACTGGCGGGACGGCTACGACTGGCGGGCACACGAGGCGCGGCTCAACACGCTGCCGCAGTACACGACCGAGATCGACGGCCAGCGGGTGCACTTCGCCCACGTACGCTCGCCGCGTCCCGACGCGCTGCCGCTGCTGCTCACGCACGGCTGGCCGAGCACGTTCGCCGACTTCTCCCGCGTGGCCGGGCAGCTCGTCCGCGACTTCCACCTGGTCATCCCGTCGGTGCCCGGGTTCGCCTTCTCCGGGCCCACCACGCGGACCGGCTGGGGCGTACGCCGCGTCGCCGCCGCCTGGATCGAGCTCATGGACCGCCTCGGCTACACCCGCTACGGCCTCCAAGGCGGCGACTTCGGCTCCCTGGTCTCGCCCGCCGTGGCTCGCGCGGTCCCCGACCGGGTGGTGGGCGTGCACCTGAACGCGCTCACGGCGTTCGTCTCCGACGACCTGGCCGGCCTGACCGAGGCAGAGACCGAACGGGCGCGGCGCATCGAACGCTGGCACCGCGAGTTCTCCGGGTACGCCGCCATCCAGGGGACCAGGCCGCAGACCCTCGCCTACGCCCTGGCCGACTCGCCCGCGGGCCAGCTCGCCTGGCACCTGGACGCGTTCGCGAGCTGGGGCCAGGACGTCGGCGGGGTCGCCCCCGACGACATCCTGACCAACGTCACCATCACCTGGCTGACCGGCACCGCCGGCTCCTCCGCGCGCCTCTACCGCGAGAGCGGCGGCGACTGGGCGCCGCCCGCCGAACCGGGCAAGACCCCCACGGCCGTGGCCGTCTTCCCGGGCGACAGCACGGTCCGGCGCTACGCCGAACGCACCCACAACGTGGTGCGCTGGACGGAACCGCCGCGCGGCGGCCACTACGCCGCCCTTCAGGCCCCCGACCTGCTGGCCGACGACGTCAAGGCGTTCTTCTCGGCCCTCTGACCGGCTTCCGGCCCTCTGACCGGCTTTCCGGATCTCTAACCGGCGGCCATCACGCAGAACGGGTGGCCCTCGGGGTCGAGCACCACCGTCCACTCGTCGCCGCCCGGCTGCAGGTCGGGCACGGTGGCACCCAGCGCCACCAGCGCCTTCCTGGCCTCCTCGACGTCGGGGACGGTGAGGTCGAGGTGCAGGTGCTTGGCGCCGCCGTCCGGCCAGCCGGGCCCCTGGTAACCCTCGATCCGCTGGAAGGAGAGCTGCACGGGACCGCCGGTGACGGAGGCGTAATCGGGGTCTGCGTCGGCGACCTGCCACCCGGTGGCCTTGGCGTAGAAGCCCGCCAGGGCGACAGGGTCGGCGCAGTCGATGACTATGGAGGAAATCGTTGTCGTCATGCCCCACAGCCTGCCGACGCCACCCCACCACGGTCTTGAACATCCTTGCGCCACCGCCGCGCTCCCTCCTCTGCCCGTCGCGGGATTGTCGGAGGGGCGGCGTAACGTACGGCGGGTGCGATCCTCCAAGCCTCTGGCCCGTGGAAAGGGCTTCTCCCTCGACGTGGTGACCTGCGTGGACGACCACCGCGGCTGGTCACCGGCGGAGGCCGGCCGGCACCACCGGATGGTGCTGGTGCACCGCGGCGCGTTCCGCCGCATGGCCGACGGCCGTCCCGCCGCCGTCGATCCGACGATGGCCTATCTGGGCACACCCGGCCAGGAGGAACGCTTCGCCCACCCGGCGGGCGGCGACGTGTGCACGTCCCTCTCCCTGTCCCCCGGCCTGTGGCGCCGCTTGGCGGGCGACGACACCCCGCTCGCCCGCTCGACCGTCTACGTCGACGCCCGCCTGGAGCTGGCGCACCGGAGCCTGCTCGCCTCGGCCCGCGCCGGCGACCCCGACTTCGCCCTGGTCGAGTCCCTGCTCTCCCTGGTCTCCACCACCCTCGACCAACTGGCACTCACCCCCCCCCCCGCCACCCCCTCCCACACCACCGGCCGCACCGAGAGCGTCCCCTCCCCCGCCACTGACCGCACCGAGAACGCCCCCTCCCCCGCCACCGGCCGCGGCGAGAGTGCCCCCTCCACTCCTCCGGGCTCGGCCGCGCGTCCCGGCGCCGTACCTCGACACCACGCCCCGGCCGTGCGGTCCCGCCCCGCGGCGCCCCACCCGGGCCGGGTCACCGCCCGCTCGCCCCGGGCCGTCGCAGACGCCGCCCGCGAGGCGATCGCGGCCGATCATCCGGCGGCCGGCGGGCTGTTGCCGCTCGCCGAGCTCCTGTCCGTCTCCCCCTACCAGCTCAGCCGGGCCTTCACCCGCGAGCTGGGCGTCTCGCTGACCCACTACCGCAACCGCGTACGCGTCAGCCGCGCGCTCGACCGGCTGGAGAGCGGCGAGCCCAGCCTGGCCGCGCTGGCCGCCGATCTCGGGTTCGCCGACCAGGCCCACCTGACCCGTACGGTCCGCCGCCATCTCGGCCACACCCCGACGGCCCTGCGCCGTCTGCTGGCCTCACCCGTTCTGTGAGGGCGGGTGGATTTCGGGCGCCCTGCCGCCTTAAGCTCCCACAATGCGTGATCTAGGTGAGGACCCCCGGCCCGACCGGGGCGTCGTACGCGAGGTCCACTCGCTCAGCGGGCCCGTCACTCTGGCCTACTCCCCCGACCTCGACGGCCTGGCCGATCCGGGCGAGATCGTGTGGGCGTGGGTGCCGTACGAGGAGGATCCGTCGCGGGGGAAGGACCGGCCGCTACTGATCGTGGGCCGTACCGGGCGCAGGCTGCTCGGCATGATGCTCTCCAGCAAGGGCGACGACGGCCCCGACTGGCTGGAGGTCGGCGCGTGGGGCCGCGACGGGCGGGTGTCGTACCTGCGGCTCGACCGGGTCTTCGTACTGGACGAGGACGACATCCGGCGGGAGGGCGCGGTGCTCGACGGCGACCGGTTCGCGCGGGTGGCGGCCACGCTCATGAGGACGCACGGCTGGGGCGCCGGCTGACCCGGCCGGGGTCGGGCCGCCCGACCGGCGAGGCGGGTCGGTAGCCCCCACGGATGGGCGCGAGGGAGTATCCGGATGGTAAGCGCACGATCCGGTCATCGCCCGGGATGAGCCCGTCCTGCGATCATGGGTGCA
Organism: Nonomuraea spiralis; assembly: GCF_014648435.1. Lineage (GTDB taxonomy): Bacteria > Actinomycetota > Actinomycetes > Streptosporangiales > Streptosporangiaceae > Nonomuraea > Nonomuraea spiralis. Next base: position 306,865 of record NZ_BMRC01000001.1, on the reverse strand, counting down.
TGCGTGTTGTGGTGATCGGGAGCGGGATCGTCGGAGCCGGCGCCGCCTACCATCTGAGCGGCCGGGGCGTGGACGTGACCGTGGTGGACCGCGGCTGCCCGGGTCAGGCGACCCAGGCGGGCGCGGGCATCGTGTGCCCGTGGGTGGACCACCCGGAGGACGACGACTGGTACCGCCTGACCCGCGAGGGCGCCCGCCACTACCCGGGGCTGGTCGAGGCCCTGGGCGAGGACTTCGGGTACGCCAAGGTCGGCGCCCTGCTGGTCGCGGAGGACCCGGTCGACCTCGAACCGGTGCGCGCCCTGCTGCGCCGCCGCCACGCGGACGCGCCCGAGATGGGCGAGGTCACCGACGTGCTGACCCCGTCGGACCTGTTCCCGCCGCTGTCCGACGAGCTCAGCGCGCTCCTCGTGCCCGGCGCCGCCCGGGTGGACGGGTGTTCCGTACGTGACGCGCTGCTGCGCGCCGCCGTCGCCCAGGGCGCCGAGGTACGCAGGGGCACGGCCGTCCTCACCCCCGACGGCCAGGTCTACGTCCACCCCGCGGACGAGGACACGCCAGCGGGAACCGGGCGACAGTGGAGCCCTCCGGGCCCGGCGGCGGGCGCGACGGGCGGCGGAACCACCTCCTGGCGCCAGGCCGCCCCTCTCACCTCGCCCCTCGCCGGAACGCCCGTGGAGGAGGCCATCGAACCGGTGGCCGGAGCGCCCTTCGGCGGCCCGCCCGACGGCTCCCCGGAGGGCCCCGGCCTGCCCTCCGCGGAACCCGCCGAAGAACCCGCCGAGGAAGAGCCCCCGTCGCGGGGCCCGGCCGCCCGCGCTCCCCGCCCGGCCACCGGCACGCCGCCCGCGAGCGGCATGCAGGCCGAGGAGGGCGTCCCGCTGGAGGCCGACGTCGTGATCGTGGCGGCCGGGGCGTGGACGGGCGAGGTGTGCCGTCCGCTCGGGGTGGAGTTGCCGGTGTTCCCCCGGCGCGGGCAGATCCTGCACGCCACCCTCGACGGCGTGGACACCGCGTTCTGGCCCATGGTGCTGCCCAGGAGCGGGCCGTACCTGCTCGGCTTCCCCGACTCGCGGATCGTGATCGGCGCGACCGTGGAGGACGTCGGGTTCGCGCCGCGGGTCACGATGGGCGGGCTCGAAGAGGTGATCGAGGCGGGGCTGCGGGTGGCGCCCGGCCTGTTCGGGGCGACGGTGTCGGAGACCAGGGTCGGCCTGCGCCCGGTGAACGCCCCCGGTCCCGCGCTCATCGGCCCGCTCACGCCCCGGGTGATCGTGGCGACCGGGCTCAGCGCGTACGGCCTCACGGCGGGCCCGCTCACCGGCGAGATCGCCGCCATCCTGGCCCTCGGCGAACGGCCGCCCTTCGACCTCACCCCGTACGCGCTTCCCACCCGCTGACCCCGGCCGACGCCCCCTGACCATGGAGGCGTCCGGCGCTGGTCCGGCCCCGGCATGATCGGTGCATCCCTGGGTGGATATGGTGGATTCCTCCCCACCATGATCTCGTGGGGAGGCCGCGTTGCCGCTGCTCGCGCTGCTGATCGTGCTGCTGCTGGCCGTCGGATGCGCCTCCACCCCCGAGGCAGGCCATGAACCCGCGGCGCCCGGCGGGCGAAGCGTGCCCGCCCCCTCCGTCACACCGCCGTCCCACCCCACCACGCCGACGCCCACGCCGCACCCGCTGGCCGGGGAGCACGCCCGGGTGCCGTACGCCGCCTCGGGCGCGTACGACGTCGTGCGCGGCGGCGCGCCCGCGCGGGCGGGACAGGGCGAGGTGGTGCGCTACCTGGTGGAGGTCGAGCGGGGACTGCCGTTCGACGGCGCGGTGTTCGCGGCGGCGGTCCACCGGACGCTCAACGACCCGCGCGGCTGGGCCCGCTTCCAGCGGGTCGACCACGGCCCGGTACGGGTCCGGGTGGCGCTGTCCAGCCCCGGGCTGACGATCCGCCAGTGCCTGCCGCTGCGCACCGGGGGCACGCTGTCGTGCTGGAACGGGACCCGCTCGGTCATCAACGCGGTCAGATGGGCCGACGGCGTCCCGCAGTACGAGGGCGACCTGGCCGCCTATCGCGACTACGTCATCAGCCACGAGGTCGGGCACAGCCTGGGGCACGAGCACCGCGCCTGCCCCGGCCCCGGCCTGCCCGCCCCGGTCATGGTCCAGCAGTCCAAGTCGCTGGGCCGCTGCCGCCCGAACCCGTGGCCCCACCCCGAACGCCGCCCGGACGAACGCCGCGACACCCTGGTCCGCGACCCCTGACGGACGGCAGCGCTGGGACTCGGCGCCGCTAGGACTCGGCGGCGGGGGTCGTGGCCAGGCCGCGGCCCGTGCCCACCCCGCGCAGCAACGTGTCCACCAGGCGGGCGGCCAGCGCGTCGGGGTCGCCGTCGCGGCTCTGCGCGGCCTCGTGGATCAGCGCGTAGTACACCCGCCTGGCCCACTCCGGCTCGACGTCCTCGCGCAGCACCCCGGCGGCCCGCGCCCGGCGGAACAGCGCCTCGCACTTCTCCTGGACCTCGGCGTGCACACGGGCGACCTCGCCTCCCGCCGACGCCGCGCGGCTCATCGCGAACCCCCAGTCGGTCTTCACCCGCAACACGTTCGCCGTCACCTGGTAGAGCGCGATCAGCGGCGGCGCCTGCTCGGAATGGCCGGCGTCCACGGCGGCGGCGAACTGCCGGGTCGCCCACGCCGTCATCGCCTCCACCAGCGCCTCCCGCGAGGCGAAGCGCCGGTGCACGGTCGTGCGCGCCACCCCGGCCGCCTCGGCGATCTGCTCCATGCTGGCCGCCGGGTTGGCGCTGAGCACCCGTTCGGCCGCCTCCAGGATCGTCCTGACAGTCCGTTCCGCGTCGGACCGCAGGGCCCGCGTCGTCCCATTCACAGCTCAGAGGTTACAGGATCGTCCCCATTAGCGCCGAAGTTGCGTCATTGATGTTGCAAGTTCTAGAGTCATCGCATCACCACTGACGCAGATGCGAAAGGCGAAACCATGGACATGCGACTGAACGGGAAGACCGCCGTCGTCACCGGGGCGAGCAGGGGGCTGGGGCTGGCGATCGTCGAGGCGCTGACCGCGGAGGGGATGCGGGTCGTGGCGGGGGCCCGTACGGTCACCCCTGAGCTGAAGGGCACCGGCGCGATCCCGGTGAGCGTGGACCTGTCCGCCGCCGCGGGCCCCGCCGAGCTGGTGGAGCGGGCGCTGGCCGAGCTGGGCGAGATCGACCTGCTGGTCAACAACGTGGGCGGCGGCGACGGCGGCGGCGCGCAGGTCACCGGCTTCCTGGGCACCGACGACGACACCTGGCGCCAGACGTACGACCTGAACCTCCTCAGCGCCGTACGGGCCACCAGGGCCGCGATGCCGAGCCTGCTGCGGCGGGGCGGCACCGTGATCAACATCTCCTCCAACGGCGCCCGCGCGCCGCACATGGGGCCGATCGCCTACGTCACCGCCAAGGCCGCGCTGACGGCGTTCGGCAAGGCCGTGGCCGAGGAGTTCGGGCCGCACGGGGTGCGGGTCGCCACCGTCTCCCCCGGCGCCGCGCGCACCGCCCTGTGGGAGGCCCCCGACGGGTACGGCGCCGCGCTGGCGGCCTCGCTCGGCATGGAGCACGAACAGTTGCTCGCGGGGCTGCCGTCGGCCACCGGAATGACGACCGGTAGGTTCGTCGAACCGGAAGAAGTCGCCGCGTTGGTGACGTACCTGGCCTCGCCGCGCGCCGCAAGCGTGAACGGCGCCGACTACGTCATCGACGGCGGAGCGATCAAGACGGTATGAACTATCGCGATATATCGTAGAACGGGAACACCGGGGAGTCCCGCCCGGTTGGGCGGGATGGACATCATCTCAGGGGAGTGTGGGCAATGGCAGGATTGCGGACCGCACGGCGGATCCTCGCGGGCGGCGCGCTCGCCGCCGCGGCCGGTTGGGCGTTGCGCGGGATACCCGCCGAGCTGGGCGTGCGGCCCTTGTCGTCGGGGCCGGACCGCGTGGGCAGGATGCGGCGCTCGCCGCAGTTCAGGGGCGGCACGTTCTTCAACCCCATGCCCGAGCCCACCTCCCTGATGACCACCCCGCCCGCGGGCCTGCTGGCCGAGATGGCCAGGAACAAGGAGCAGCGGCACCCCGCCGGGACCATCCCGCTGCGCCTGCCGCCGTCCGCGCCGCCGCCCGCCGACGGCGTGCGCGCGGTCTGGTACGGCCACGCCTCCACCCTGGTGGAGATCGAGGGCAAGAGGGTGCTGTTCGACCCGGTGTGGAGCAACCGGGTCTCCCCCTCGCAGCTCGCCGGCCCCAAGCGGCACCACCCGCTGCCGGTCGACCTCGGCGAGCTGCCGCAGGTGGACGCCATCGCCATCTCGCACGACCACTACGACCACCTGGACATGGCGACCGTGCGCTCGCTCACGCGCACCCAGAAGGCGCCGTTCCTGGTCCCGCTGGGCATCGGGGCGCACCTGGAGCGGTGGGGCGTGCCGCTGTACCGGATCATCGAGCTCGACTGGGACGAGGAGGCCGAGGTGGCGGGCCTGCGCTTCGTCGCCACGGCCGCCCGGCACTTCTCGGGACGCGCCTTCACCAGGAACGACACCCTGTGGGGCTCGTGGGTGGTGGCCGGTGCGACCAAGCGGGTGTTCTACGCCGGCGACTCCGGCTACTTCCAGGGTTACCGGGGCATCGGGGCCGCGCACGGGCCGTTCGACCTGACGCTGATGCCGATCGGCGCCTACAGCCCGGCCTGGCCGGACATCCACATGAACCCCGAGGAGGCCGTCAACGCCCACCTCGACCTGGGCGGCTCGCTGCTGCTGCCGGTCCACTGGGCGACGTTCACGCTGGCGCTGCACCCGTGGGCCGAGCCGGTGGACCGGCTGTGGCGGGAGGCCAAGGCGCGGGACGTCAAGATCGTGGTGCCCCGGCCGGGCGAGGGCGTGGACGTCTCCGCCGCCCAGGCCGTGGACGGCTGGTGGGAGACCATGGCGTAGTCGCCATGTCCCCCGGAGGGGTCGCGCCGGAGGCCGTACGGAAGCCGCCCGCGCGACGCCTACAGTCGTGGGGTGAGCAACATGGAACGTGACCCCCAGGAACTCCGCTGTGCCGCCGAGACCGGCGGGCGCGGCGAGGTGCTGACCGGACGCGAGGTGCCGCTGGGCGGCCCGCGCGCGATGCGGGTGAGCAGGACCTTGCCCGGCGTGCACCGCCGGATGATCGGCGCCTGGTGCTTCGTGGACGCCTTCGGCCCCGAGCCGGCCCTGATGCGCGTGCCGCCCCACCCCCACACCGGCCTGCAGACGGTGACCTGGCTGGTCGCCGGAGAGGTGCTCCACCGCGACAGCCTGGGCAGCCTGCGGCGGGTGCGCCCCGGGCAGCTCAACCTGATGACGGCCGGGCGCGGCATCTCCCACTCCGAGGAGTCGCCCGGCACGATGCTGCACGGCGTACAGCTCTGGGTGGCCCTGCCCGACGTTCACCGGCGGACGGCCCCGACCTTCGAGCACCACGCCACCCTGCCCGTGCTGACCGGTCCCGGCTTCGAGGCCACCGTGATCATGGGCTCGCTCGGCGGGGTGACCTCGCCCGCCACCGCCCACAGCCCCCTGGTCGGGGCCGAGGTGGCGGTCGACGGCGCGGCCGAGGTGCCGCTCGACCCGGCGTACGAGCACGGGCTGCTGCTGCTCGACGGGGAGGTCGAGCAGGCCGGGCCGGGGGCGCTGCGCTACCTGCCGCCCGGCCCCGGCACGCTGCGGTTGTCGGGACGCGGACGGGTGCTGCTGATCGGCGGCGAACCCTTCGCCGAGGAGATCGTCATGTGGTGGAACTTCGTGGGGCGTTCCCACGAGGAGATCGCCGGGTTCCGCGCGGAGTGGATGGACGGCGTGAGCTCGGGCCTGAGCACGGGCTTCGGCACGGTCGAGGGCTTCGACGGGGAGCCGCTGCCCGCCCCGGTGCTGCCCTCCATCCGGCTCAAGCCCCGGGGGCGCGTACGGTGACCGTGCCGCCCGATCGGGGCTAATAGACGGAGATGTGCGGATGGTCGTAGTGGTTGGCCGTCGTGCCGCCACGGTTGGACATCGTCCGCCAGGTGCCCGTCCGGGCGTGCCAGATGCGCTGCCGGTAGATGATGTACATGATCCCCAGGCGCTTGGAGTTCTTGATCGCCCAGTCCGCGATCTCGTTGCCGCGCTGGACCTCTCCCGCCGACGGCATCGCGCCGCCGTGGCTGAGCATGAAGTCGCAGGCCCGCCCGAGCGGGTGCTCGCCGCCGTCCTGGATCGTCCGGTAGCAGCCGATCCCGTACGGCACCGCGAACCGTTCCTTGATCAGCGTCTTGACCAGGCGCATGCGGGGGGTGATGTTCTCGGAGCCGTCCGGGAGCTGGGGCACCCACGTGCCGTCCGGGCGTCGCACGCCGGGCGCCGTGTACAGCTTGTCGATCCTGTCCCGGATCTTCCCGATCAGTTTCTCGGCCTTCTCCTTGCGCCGTTCGAGGTCGGCCACGGCGGTGCCGAGCTCCTCGGCGCGGGCGGCGGCCTCCTCCTCGGCCTTGCGGCGCTCGTTCCTGACCTTGGCGTAGCCGCGCAGCCGCGCCTCCTGAAGGGCGACGAGGTGCTGGCCGAGGGCCATCCGGGCCAGCAGACCCTGCGGGTCCTGGCTGCCGGTGAACTGGACGACCTGGTTGGGCTCGCCGCCGACGTACTGGGCCACGGCGAGTGTCCTGAGCTGGAGGGACTCCCGGTCGTAGACCTCCTGGGCGGCGGCCAGCCGTTCGCGCGCGCCCTTCTCCGTCCGGTCGGCCTGCTGCTGGGCACGGCGGCTGTTGTAGTACTCCTCGATCAGCCGGTCGGACTCCTTCTGCAGCGCGGCCAGCTCCTTCTTGAGCTGCTTCACCGAGGGTTTCGGAGCGGCACGGCCCGCGGCGGCGTTCCCCGTCATCAGGACCAGCCCGGCGAGTACGGCGATCACGGCCCGCGCTCCATGGCGCACGGCGGGGGAGGCGACCGCCACTGTCCTCCTTAACCCGAGCCGCAGGGCAGGTTCCGGTCAGGAGCTAATCAGGCCCGGGGACGCCCTCTTTCCGACGCTGATAGTAGGGGATCAAGCGTCCGCGTACGCAACTCATGACTTTTCCCGATGACGGGATTTTCGCGCTCTTCTGACTGCGAGACGCCCGCCCAGCAGCGCCGATCCGGGCACTGCGAGTATGCCCAGCAGGCTGGATCCGAGTCCCAGGTCGATGTCGGCGTCCAGCAGCCCGCCGCCGTCGCGGCCGAGCAGCGAGCCGCCGAGCGACACCCCGAGCGAGACCGACAGGAGCGGCTTGTGGGTCTTGGCGGGCGGCGGCGTGGCGGGCGGCTTCGTGGCCGGGGCGCTCGTGGCCGGCGCGCCGGTGGGCGGGGCGCTCGTGGCGGGTGGCCGGGTCGCGGGCGGGTCATCGGCCGGGCGGGTGGCCGGAGGCTTCGCCGGCGGCCGGGCGGACGGCGGCGACGACCGCGTGGGCGGCGCCTCGGAGGCGGGCGGCCCGCCGGTCGGCCGCGGCGGCCGGGTGCCCGGCCGCGTCGTGGACGGCGGCGCCGTGGCGGGCTGCGTGGAAGGCTGGGCCGGGGGCTGTGTGGAAGGCGGCGCGGACGACGCGGGCGGCGCGGTCGGGTACCCGCTGGGCCCGGCGGTGTACGGCGGCGAGACCGTCCCCGACCCGCTCGGCACCGGGGTCACCGGCTCCGGCGAGGCGGGCGCCGTCGTGAGCGAGGTGCCCTCCGCCACCACGGGCGGCAGCGCCGTGCCGCTGTCGGGCGAGGGCGACCCGCTCCAGATCACGAACGTCGACGCCACCGCCGCCGCGGTCGCCAGCACCAGGCCGCCGGTCACCGCGAGCCTGGCCGGCGGCCCGAACGAGCTGCGCACCACGCTCGTGGCCGTCCCGGCGCCGCTCTCCGCCACGCTCTCCACGCCGCTCCCGGCCGACGGCAGCAGCGCGGTGAACGGCAACGTCAGCACGGCGAGCCCCGACCGCCCGCGCAGCTCCCACCCCGCGCCGTACGTCCTGCGCGCGACCTCCTCCAGCTCGGCCAGGAACGCCTCGGCCGAGGCGGGCCGGTGGGCCGGATCCTTGGCCAGGCCGTGCTCGACCAGCCCGCGCAGCCGCCCGTCCACCTGTTCCAGCGGGGGCGGCATGTGCTGGTGCTGGAAGGCCAGGGCGGCCAGGTTCGCGGCGGTGAAGGGGCGGCGGCCGGTGAGGCATTCGAAGAACACCACGGCGGCGGCGTACACGTCGGAGGCCGGGCCGGCCGGGGCGTCGTCCCACTGCTCGGGGGCCATGTAGGAGGGGGTGCCGGCCAGCGCGCCGGTCTCCCCGAAGCGGGCCGCCACGCCGAAGTCGACCAGCTTGCTGTCGCCGTCCGTGGTGATGATCACGTTCTCGGGCTTGAAGTCGCGGTGGACCACGCCGCGCCGGTGCGCCTCGGCGAGGCCGAGCAGCGCCCCCTTCAGCACGGCGAGCGCCGCCTCGACGCCGGTGCCGCCCTCCTGGGCGATCAGGCGGCGCAGCGTGACGCCGTCGACCAGCTCCATCACGATGGCGGCCGTGCCCCCGGCCTCGACGTAGTCCAGCAGGCGGGCGGTGTGGGGGCTGTCGATCTCGCCGATGACCCCGGCCTCGGCACGGAAGCGGGCGACGAACTCGGCGTCCTCGCGCAGAGGCTCGGACAGGTGCTTGATCGCGACCGGCAAGGCGTCGGAGTCGCGTACGGCGAGCATGACCCGCCCGGTCCCTCCGTGACCCAGTTCCCGGATCTCCGTGTAACCGGGAACAGCCATGTCGGGCCCTCCTGACCGGATAAAGATCCTTATGTCAGGACGCTAGCCGAATGTCACACCCCGTGTCGAGCCCCTTCGCCGGAGTAACCGGACCCCTGCCTCAATCGGTATTTTTCCTACTTCCTATAGTAGGTCCGTGGCTCTCACCGATCATCTGCGCGAATGGCTCGGGGCCTGGCCGCCCACGGGAAACCTCGACGTCACAGGCTCGCCCCGACGTACGCAGCCCGGCTGGGACGGACGCGTCCACCCCGCGCTGGGAGTCGGCACACCGGAGGGTGCGGTGTTGTCGGTGCCGCCCGAGCACGTCGCCCGGGTGAAGGCCGTCGAGACGGTCCGCGAGATCCCGGCACTGATCGGATTCGGGGATCGCGGCTGGTTCGAGGCCGTCTACCGCTGGACCACCGAGCCCGCGCCGCTGGCCGACGCCGGGGAGTGGGTGCCCGCGACGGACGACGGCGTACCCGAGTGGCTGCGCGTGTTCGGCGGCGAGGTGCTGGTGGCCGTGGACCCCGAGACCCGCGAGCACCTGGCCGGGGTGGGCATCAAGCGGCACGACCGGTACGGGCGGGAGCTGTCGGTGGTGACGGCCCCCGAGGCCAGGGGGCGCGGGCTGGCCAGGCGGCTGGTGGCGCAGGCGGCCCGGCGGGTGCTGGACGAGGGGGCGGTGCCGACGTACATGCACGCGGTCAGCAACACCGCCTCGGCCGCCGTCGCCAAGGCGGCCGGCTTCCCCGACCTCGGCTGGACCGCCTTCGGCGTCGCCGAACACTGACCCCCCTCCACGGCCCGAGGGGCGGTCAGGCCGCCGGGACGGCCGGGCGTGGACGCAGGAGGGCGCGGACGTCGCGGGCGGCGGCGCGGCCCGCGCGGTTGGCGCCGACCGTGCTGGCCGAGGGCCCGTAGCCGACGAGTTGCAGGCGCGGCTCCTTGAGCACCCGCGTGCCGTCCACCTTGATGCCACCGCCCGGCTCCCGCAGGCGCAGCGGCGCGAGGTGGTCGAGCGCCGACCGGAACCCGGTGGCCCACACGATCGTGTCCGCCGCGACCCGCCGCCCATCCGCCCACTCCACGCCGTACGCCGTCAGCCCCCGGAACATCGGCAGCCGCTCCAACGCCCCCTTCGCCATGGCCTGCCGTACGACGAGGCTGTAACCGAGCCCGGTGACGCTGACCACGCTCTGCGGCGGCAGCCCGGCCCGTACCCGGGCCTCCACCATGGCCACGGCCTCCCGCCTGGCGTCCTCGCCGAAGTCGTCGTCCCGGAAGACCGGCGGACGGCGGGTCACCCAGGTGGTGGCGGCGGCGACGCCCGCCAGCTCCGACAGCACGTGCATCGCCGAGGCCCCGCCGCCGACCACGACCACCCGCCGGCCCGCGAACGCCTCCGGCCCGCGATAGCCCGCGTAGTGCAGCTGCTCGCCCAGGAAGTCCGGGGCCCCCGGGTAGTAGGGCCAGTACGGCCGCGTCCAGGTGCCGGTCGCGTTGACCACGGCCCTGGCCGCCCACTCCCCCGCGTCGGACGTCACGACCAGCCGACCGCCGTCGCCCTCCCGTACGGACCCGACCTTGACCGGCCGCAGGACCTCCAGCCCCACCCGCCGCTCGTAACCCCCGTAGTACTCCGGGACGACCTCCGCCGCCGGCCGGTCACCGGCCACCTCCACCCCGTCCGGCGCGCCCGGCAGGTCGAAGATGCCGTGCACCTTGTCCATGGTCAGCGACGGCGACCGGTGCCGCCACGCCCCGCCCGGCCCGCGCGCCGCGTCCAGCACCAGCGGCTCGATCCCGAACCGCCGCAGGAAGTACGCGCTGGACAGCCCCGCCTGCCCGGCCCCGATCACCACAACCTCGGTCGTCTCCACGATCAGGTGAAACCGCCGCCCCGGGCCTACTCTTCCCGTTCGTCGATACCAGGGGGCGAACCGGTCAGCGCCTCGGCGAAGCGGGCGCGGTGGCGCAGGACGTGCTCGCGGTCGACGCCGTACAACACGTCGTCCCCTCGGGCGATGTGCCCGGCGAAGGCGCGGTCGCCCGCCGCCGCCCGTTCGTGCATGTGCCGTACGAGATGCTCCAGGCGGTCGGCGGCGGTGGCGGGCAGCGCCGGCCGGTCGTGCGCGGCGAGGCCGTAGGCGTCGGCGAACAACCGCAGCCTGCGGGCCTGCTCCCCCACCGGACCGGCCCCTTCGTGCCGGGGATCGCTCAACGGGACGAACCGGTAGGCGGCATAGGCCACGTCCCACAGACGCGGTCCTGGATGGGCGGTGTCGAAGTCGATGAGAGCCACCGGCCGCCCGTCGCGGAACACGCAGTTGTACGGCGCGACGTCCCCGTGGCAGATCACCTCGGCCGGGTCGCGCGGCGGGAAGTACCAGGTGGTCGCGGCCGCGAGGGGGAAGCCCTCGGTGGCGTCGTGGTAGGCGCGCAGCAGCCTGGCGACGGCCCCGAGGGTCTCGTCGGTACGCACGTAGGACGGCGGCGGGTCACCGGGCACCTCGCCGGGGACGAAGTCGAGCACCTCCCGCCCCCGGTTGTCGATCCCGTGGCCGGCCGGCGCACCCGTGAAACCGCGGGCGGCCAGGTGGCCGAGCAGCGCGTGCACGGCCGGTGTCCAGGGGCCGGTCGGGCGGCGTACGGTGGCGCCGGCCCGGACCACGTGATTGACCCCGCCGCCGATCAGCGGCACCTCGCCATGGCCGGACACACCAGACACCCCGGATACGTCGGACACGCCGGCCATTGTCGCACGTCAGCGGGCCCTGAACGCGACCGCGGTGGTGGAGGCGATCGTGGTCACCAGAACCACCATGATCAGAACCGTGCCGAGCGGGTTCTTGCGCCGCGGCGTCGCCTGGATCTGCGCGATCCTCCTGCGTGCCGCGACGGTCGGCGTGGGCGTCGGGGTGGGTGTCGGCGTGACCCGCCGGACGGGCTCCGGCACCGCCCGCACCGGCGCCGGAGCATGGGGCCGGGTCGGGATCGGGGTCGGGGTCGGGCGCGGCACCGGCCGATGCGTCGGTCGCGGTGTCGGCCGTGGTGTCGGACGGGGCGTACGGACGCGGCACTCCCCCATCTGCACGGTGCCGCCCGGCCCGCCCACGCACAGCGAGTCGGCGCCGATCGACACGTGCGGCACGGGAACGCGGATCCGCGGCGGACGCATGCCCGGCCGCATCGACACCGACACCCGCGGATTCGGCCCATCCCAGATCTGCACGCCGGGCACCGACACCACCGGCCCCGGCCGGCCGTCCCCTCCCGGCACGCCGGGAACCGTGATCCTCGGCTTGGCGATCGGCCGTACGTGCGCGGGTGTGGGAGCGGGAAGCATCCGGTCGGCCACCGCCGGGCCGGCCGCGCCCGCGGCGAGCAGAGCGGCGGCCAGCATCAGCGGCGCGCGCCTGACGCCCACGGTCACATTCCCCCGGCGACGCGGGAGAACTCCTGCAACGCGCCCTGGAACGCCTGCGGCCCGACCGCCAGCGGCCCGGCGAAGGCGTGGGCGATGTCCATTGTCAGGTAGGTGCCGAAACCGAGCATCGCGGCCATCGCCAGCAGCGGCAGGATCGCCAGGCCGCGCGGACGCGCACCGGCCAGGTAGGGGAAGACGACGACCAGCAGGCCCGTCAGCACGGTCAGGAACAGCAGCCCGTCGGGCGGGGTCGCGGCGGCGTCCATCGCACGCTGGGAGCGGGCGGTGGCGATCGCGGCGACGTGTTCGAGCACGGCGTCGCGGGCGTCCTTGTCGTCGTCGGTCTTGGCGTCGACGGCGCTCACCCGGCTGCGCATGGCGTCGAGCCGCGCGGCGCCCACGGGGTCCATCCGGCCGTCGGACATCAGCGGCCACTCGTCTCTGACCACGAAGGTGACGTAGTCGCGCAGCGCGGTGCGGACCGTCTGCGGGGCCGTGCCAGGTAGGTCGGCCGCGGCCCAGTAGGCGTCGATCGCCGCCTGGCTCTCGGCCTGGGCGTTCTGCCGGGCGGCGTCGGCGGTGGTCCAGGGCACGATGATCGCGATCGCGAACACCAGCAGGAACAGCGCCGACAACATCGACCCGGCATGACCGGCCGAGACCCCGTCGGGCTCGGCGTCCTCGCTGCCCTTCTTCGTGAGCCGGAACACCAGCGCGGTGAGCGCCACCACGCCCACGGCCGCCACGATCGAGAGCGTGTACGCCAGCATGAAGATCTCCCAAATCTTCTCGAATACACAGTGTTACATGACTATCACACTAAGCAATGCCGGCGTCAGCTACCGGAAAGTAAAGTCCCGAACCTCCCGCGACCACCCACCCCGATCAGCCGTCACACGGGGACGACGTACTCATTCCCGGCAGCCCAGCGGCCCCCGAACAGCGCCACCACCCGTCGGGCCCACCCCCGCACCGGGACGCCCCAGCCGACATCGCACGACGAAATCGCATGGCGACATGAACCCTCGCCGCCACAGGATCTTGGCAACGCGGCCCTTGACGCTCCCCATGGGGACGCCGTACCGCCCGCTCCGGCCCTCCTGGCGGCGAACCCTTGGGGAGCCGGCCTTGAGCGGGGCGGCCCAAGACGGCGCGGGGCACGGAGGCTCGGGGTTGGGGGGCGGGCGAGAACGTGCTTGTGGTGTGGGCGTGGGTTGTGTGGTGGCTGGACGGATCGTTGATCATGACCGGGTGTTCTGACCAAACGTCCAGCCGGGCGGTGATGATCCGGAAATATGGTGACTATGGAGGGCGTGAATCTCAACGGCCGTAAATTCGTGATGGTGAGCTCGACGGCGAGCGCGGTGGACCCCGACAGCCCGACGGAGTTCCAGTACTGGGAGGCCGACGGCGTGGTGTGGGGCAGCTACACGGGCGACACCGTGACCCACGGCCGCTTCGTCGGCACGCGGGACGGCGCCGACGTCGCCATCTCCTACGCGCACGCGCTCAAGGCCGGCGGCAAGGCCGGCGGCCAGAGCAGCAGCCGCGTCGAGCAGGGCGAGGACGGGCTGCTGCGTCTGGTGGAGGAGTTCAGGTTCGACGGCGACGACACGCTGCACGTCAGCGTGTGCGCCGAAGTGCCCGCCTCCTGACGCAGCGCCCGCGGCCTGCCCAGGGCAAGCCGTCCGCGACAGCCGGTGTCGGCTGTCGCGGCGGCGGTCCGGTCAGGGGGTGTTCTAGCCGTCCTTGCGCAGGGCGGCGCGGCCCTCGGCGGCGCCGACGAAGCGCATCTTGCCGAGCGGTACGTCCCCCTGCGCCTCCTGCGGCATCCGCCGCACGGGACGGGAGGCGTCGCGGTCGGACGGCAACACGTACGGCCGTCTGAGCACTTCGTCCAGGATGAACACGGTTTCGGTCGCCTTGACGGCCGGGATGTTGGCCAGGCGGTCGGTCACCATGCTGTGCACGGCGGCCACGTCGGAGACCCGTACCTGGATCATGGCGTCGTGCTGGCCGGTGGTGATCGCGCAGTACTCGACCTCGGGCATCCGGGCCAGTTCGGCCCTGAACTGCTTCCACATCTGCTGGCGTACGGTCACGAAGATCAGCGCGGTGATGCCGAGCCCGGCCCGCACGTGGTCGATCTCGGCGGTGAAGCGCTTGATCGCGCCGTCGGCGCGCAGCGCCTCGAAGCGCGTGTAGGCGTTCGCACGGGAGATGCCCACCCGTTCGGCCAGGGCGGCGACCGAGATCCTGCCGTTCTCGCGCAGGATCTCAAGGATCTTCATATGGACGTCGTCCAGCTCAAGGCCGATGCCGATCCGTCCAGGCGGACCGCCGCCGCTGGCACCATTTCTGGAAATTTCACTCATCATTACACCTCGACCATTTATATACGTCTCGCGGACCGCACGTGACCTGGACGTTCTGCCGGACAATCCTCGACAACCTTCTCCCGAACGTCCAATTTGGAGGACCCCATGGCGACCCGCTCGCAGACGGCGGCAGTGCTGCTCGCCGGTGCGCTCGCCCTCGCCGCCTGCGGAAGCGGCGGCACCTCGCAGACCCCGGCGGCCTCCGGTGGCGGTGGGAAGACGCTCGTCATCGACACGTCGTTCGACCTCAAGACGGCCGACCCGGGCCGCACCTACGAGCCCACCGGACTGATCGTCGGCAAGGCCGTCTACGAGACGCTGCTGACCTTCGACGGCTCCGACGTGACCAAGCCGGTCCCGGCGCTGGCCGAGTCCTACGAGCTGAGCGAGGACGGCAAGACGCTGACGCTCAAGCTCAAGAAGGGCCCCACCTTCGCCGACGGCTCGCCGATCACCGCCGACGACGTGGTGTTCTCGCTGAACCGCGTGCGTGACATGAAGGGCACCCCGTCGTTCCTGCTGGACGGCGTCGAGGTGGCCAAGACCGACGACTCGACGATCACGCTGACGTCGAAGGCGCCGAACCCGGCGCTGCCGTACATCCTGCCGAACCCGGCGCTCGGCATCCTGAACAGCAAGGTCGCCAAGGAGCACGGCGCCACGGCCGACGCCCAGGACAAGGCCGAGCAGTACCTGAACTCCTCCTCGGCGGGGTCGGGGCCGTACACGATCGAGGCGTTCAACGTGAGCAGCCAGGTCACGCTCAAGGCGAACCCGAAGTACTACGGCACCAAGCCGGCCTACGACAAGGTCGTGATCCGCAACGTCGAGGCCGCCACGCAGAAGCTCAACGTGCAGCGTGGTGACAGCCAGGTGGCGCTGAACCTGTCCGGTGACCAGGTCACGAACATGCCCTCCACCCTTCAGGTGAAGAAGACCGCCTCGGCGAACGTCATCTTCCTGCTGGCCAACCAGGACTCGGGCGTCAGCAAGACCACGCCGAACGCCAAGTTCGTCGAGGCCGTGCGCAAGGGCGTGGACTACGCGGGCCTGCTGGAGCTGGCCGGTGAGGGCGCGGGCCAGGCGCCGGGTGTGATCCCGTCGCAGCTGCTCGGCGCGTTGCCGCCCGAGCAGGCGGCCAAGCGGGACGTCGAGGGTGCCAAGGCGGCGCTGGCGGCCAGTGGCGTGTCGAACCCGACCGTCAAGCTGGAGTACCCGAGCGAGCTGACCGTCAACGGTCTGTCGTTCCAGCCGCTGGCCGAGCGGATCCAGGCCAACCTCAAGGAGGTCGGCATCACGGTGGATCTCCAGCCCGCGCCGGTGACGACCGCGCTGGACAACTACCGTAACGGCAAGGAGGAGATGGGCCTGTGGTACTGGGGGCCGGACTACCCGGACCCGAGCGACTACCTGGCGTTCGCGCCGGGCAAGACCGTGGGCCTGCGGGCCGGCTGGAAGGAAGGCGCGGCCAAGGAGATCGAGGCCGCCGCTGACAAGGCCGCGACCGCGATCGGCGACGAGGCGCGCAAGGCGGCGTACGCCGACCTGCAGACCAAGCTGAACACGTCGGGGCCGTTCGTGCCGCTGATCCAGCCGAGCCAGAACATCGTGTCGGCCGCGTCGGTGACGGGCGTTGAGTACCACCCGGTGTGGACCGTGGACGTCGCCGACCTCGGCGCGAAGTAAGGAGTCCGGCAGGTGTCCGACAACCCGGGCGCGGCGGGTTCGCCGCCGCGCCCCGGCGCCGGCTCCCCGGTCAAGGAGGCCGCCGCGGGGACGCGGCGGCGGGGCGTGCCTCCGCTGGCGCGTTTCCTCGTCCGGCGTATCCTCATCGCGGTGTTGCTGGCCTGGGGCATCACGCTCGTGACGTTCGTGCTGACGAACCTGGTGCCCGGTGACCCGGTGGCCGCCAACCTGGGCCAGCGGGCGCTGGGTGACCCGGCGATCGTGGCCCAGTGGCGGTCCGAGCACGGCCTGGACAAGCCGCTGTGGCAGCAGTACGCGATCCATCTGCAGGGCTTGGTCCAGGGTGACCTGGGCACCAGTCAGCAGAGCCACCGTCCGGTCAGTCAGGATCTGGCGGAGTTCGTCCCGGCGACGCTGGAGCTGGCGGGGGCGGCGATCCTGATCTCGCTGGTGCTGGGTGTGGCCTTCGGCGTGGTCGCCGCGCTGCGCAGGGACCGGCTGGCCGACCACGCGTTGCGTCTGGTGAGCCTGATCGGCATCTCGGTGCCGACGTTCTGGCTGGCGCTGGTGGCGTTCTACGTGTTCTTCTACCGGCTGCAGATCACGCCGGGCAGCGGCCGGGTGGACGTGGCGCTCGGTTCGGCTCCGGCGGTGACCGGGCTGCAGACGGTCGACGCGCTGCTGGCGGGCCGGTGGGACATCTTCACCTCCGCCGTCGGGCATCTGATCACGCCGGCGCTGGTGCTGGCGCTGTACACGATCGGCCTGCTGACCCGTTTCACGCGTTCGGCGGTGCTGGAGGTGCTGGGGCAGGACTACGTGCGTGCGGCTCGCGCCAAGGGGCTGCCGGGGCGGGTGATCCTGTTCAGGTACGTGTTGCGTTCGGCGTTGGTGCCGATCATCACCGTGGCGGGTCTGGCCTTCGGCAGCCTGCTGTCGGGCACCGTCCTGGTCGAGGCGATCTTCGCCTGGCCCGGTGTCGGCCAGTACGCCTACAAGAGCGCCACCAGCCTCGACCTGCCCGCCGTGATGGGTGTCGGCCTGGTCGTGGGTGTGGTCTATCTGGTCATCAACCTGATCGTGGACGTGTTGTACGGCGTCATCGATCCCCGAGTGAGGCTGCAATGAGAGGCAAGGGGCTGCTGGGCAGGCTGCCCGAGGCGTGGCGGCAGCCGCTGGCCGTCGCGGGCGCCGTTCTGGCCGTGGCCTGGGTGGTGATCGCGCTGACCGCGCCGTGGCTGGCGCCGCACGATCCGCTGGCGCAGGACCTGCCGCGGCTGGCGCCTCCGGGGCCCGGCCACTGGTTCGGCACCGACCAGCTCGGGCGCGACATCCTGAGCCGGATCATGTACGGCGCCCGGGTGTCGATCCCGCTGACGTTGTTGCTGGTCGCGCTGTCGGTGCTGGTGGGCGGCCTGCTGGGGGCGTGTGCCGGGTACTTCGGCAAGTGGGTCGGCGAGACGATCATGCGGTTCGCCGACCTGGTGTTCGCGTTCCCGACGGTGATCCTGGCCATGGTGGTGGCCGCGGCGCTGGGTGCGAGCCTGGGCAACGCGGTGCTGGCCGTGCTGGTCGTGGCCTGGCCCGCCTATGCCCGCGTCACGCGCGGGCTGGTGCTGGGGGTGCGGGAGCGGGAGTTCGTGCTGAGCGGGCGGCTGCTGGGCTTTTCTGTGTGGCGTTCGCTGCGGGTGGACGTGCTGCCGAACGTGACCGGCCCGATCCTGGTGCTGGCCACGCTCGACATCGGTACGGCGCTGCTGTTGTTGTCCGGGTTGTCGTTCCTGGGCCTCGGGGCCAAGCCGCCGTCCCCTGAGTGGGGTGCGATGGTGGCCTCCGGTGTGGAGGTCTTCGACAGCTGGTGGGTGGCGACGTTCCCCGGCCTGGCGATCCTGACCGTGGTGCTGGCGTTCAACTTCCTCGGCGACACGCTGCGGGACGCGCTCGACCCGCGGACGGCCCGCGCGATCAAGGAGCGTGCGTTGTGACGCTGGACATCACCGGTCTGAAGGTGTCGATCCGCGGCAAGGAGGTCCTGCGCGGCGTCGATCTGAAGCTGGCCGCGGGGCGGGTGCACGGCCTGGCCGGCGAGAGCGGGTCGGGCAAGACGATGACGGGCTTGGCCGTTCTGGGGCTGCTGCCGCACGGCGCGCGTGTCTCGGGCCGGATCGGGCTCGGTGAGCGGGACCTGCTGACGCTGCCGCCCAAGGAGCTCAACCGGGTACGCGGCGGCGAGGTCGCCATGGTGTTCCAGGACCCGGCGACCAGCCTGCATCCGATGTTGACGGTCGGCCGGCAGCTCACCGAGCACATGCGGCACCACCTGGGCCTGGGCAAGGCCGAGGCGAAGGCGCGGGCGGTCGAGCTGCTGGGCAAGGTGCGCATCCCGGGCGCCGAGGAGGCGTTCGGGCGTTTCCCGCACCAGTTCTCCGGCGGTATGCGGCAGCGCATCGCGATCGCGATCGCGCTGGCCTGCTCGCCGAAGGTGCTGATCGCCGACGAGCCGACGACGGCGCTGGACGTGACCGTTCAGGCGGGTGTGCTGCGGCTGCTGCGCGGGCTGTGCGACGAGCTGGGCCTGGCGGTGTTGCTGGTCACGCACGACCTGGGCGTGATGTCGGCGGTCGCGGACGAGGTGAGTGTGATGAAGGACGGCCTGGTCGTGGAGACCGGGCCGCGCGGGCGGGTGCTGCGCGAGCCCGAGCACGCCTACACGCGCGCGCTGCTGGACTCGCTGCCTGATTCTGCTTCGGACGTGGAGGGCTGATGCTGGACATCGAGGACCTGGTCGTCGAGCACCGCTCCCCCGGGCGTCCGGTGGTGCGGGCGGTGGCGGGGGCGAGCCTGTCCGTGAGGGCGGGTGAGGTCGTGGGGCTGGTCGGCGAGTCGGGGTGTGGCAAGTCCACCTTGGCGCGCGCGGTCTGCGGCCTGAATCCGGTGACGCACGGGTCGATCGCGTTCGAGGGGCAGCAGGTGACGCCGCTGGGGCTGCGCCGCAGGAAGCTGACCGGCATCCAGATGGTGTTCCAGGATCCGTACGCGTCGCTGAACCCGCGGCGCCGGGTGGGCGATCAGATCGCCGACGGCCTGCGCACCGCGAACGACAGCCGTACCGATCCCGCGGATCTGCTGGAGCGGGTGGGCCTGCCGCGCGCGTTCGCGGGACGGCATCCGCACGAGTTCTCCGGCGGGCAGCGGCAGCGCATCGCGATCGCCAGGGCGCTGGCGGCGCGGCCGCGGCTGCTGATCGGCGACGAGCCGATCTCGGCGCTGGACGCCTCGGCTCAGGCGCAGGTGGCGCGGCTGATGCGTGATCTGGCGGTGGACTCCGGGGCCGGGTTGTTGTTCATCAGTCACGACCTGTCGGTGGTGCGGCTGATCGCCGACCGGATCGCCGTGATGTATCTGGGCAAGATCGTCGAGATCGGTGACACGGCCGAGGTGTGGGCCGATCCGAAGCATCCGTACACGAGGGCGTTGCTGGGGGCCATCCCCAAGCCGGACGGGATGGGCGTGTTGCCGGCCGAGCTGGCCGGGGACGTGCCCGATCCGGCGAATCCGCCGGGCGGGTGCCGGTTCAACCCGCGTTGTCCGCTGGTGATGGAGGTGTGCCGCGAGAGGGAGCCGGACTTCGGGCCGGTCGCCTGCTGGCTGCACGAGCCGGCGTGAGCCGGCGCCACGCCGCGCGGGTGGCGGCCGTGCGGCGGGCGATGGCCGGGGAGGGCATCGACGTGCTGGTGTTGCGGCCGTCGCCGGACTTCCGGTTTCTCAGTGCCTCCCGGGATGGCCTGGCCGACGCGGACGGGGAGGGTGTGTTCCTCGTGGTGACGGCCGACTCGGTCGTCGAGACCCGGGATCCGGCCGGGCTGGTGCCCGCCTCCGCACGGCGGGTGGGGGTGGATCCGGAGATGCGGGCGCGCGAGTTGTTCAGGCTGGCGATCGCGGCGGAGCTGGTGCCCGCCTCGGCGGTGCTGGCGCCGTTGCGGCTGCGTAAGGATCCGGCGGAGTTGTCGGCGCTCGGGCGGGCGGTCGCGGCGGCGGAGGAGGTGCTGGCGCAGGCGCGTGAGCTGGCCTGGTTCGGCGCGAGCGAGCGGGCGATGGCGCGCCGGTTGCGGCTGCTGGCGCTGGAGTCGGGCTGCGAGGAGGTGATCTCGTTGCGTGTGTCGGCGGGCGAGAACACCGCGCGGCCCGAGCATCGGCCGGGCGAGCGCGTGATCAATCCCGGGGACGCGCTGCTGGTGTCGGTGTGCGGCCGTTGGGACGGTTACTGCGCCGAGGCGGGCCGGGTGTTCGCGGTCGCCGAGCCGCCGGAGGACTACGAGGCGATGTACTCGGTGGTGCTGGCCGCCCACCGCGCGGCTCTGGCGGCGTTGCGGCCCTCGGTCCCGTTCGACGAGCTGGCCAGGACGGTGAACGAGGTGATCGACGCCAGCGGGTACGGCCACTACGCCGCTCTGCACGTGGGCCGGGGCGTCGGTCTGGGGCATGACGAGGGTCCGCGGGCGGGCGAGGAGGCGGTGTTCGCGCCGGGGATGGCGGTCTGCCTGGAGCCGGCCATCTACGTGCCCGATCTGTTCGGGGCGCGGGTGGCCGACGTGGTGGCCTGTACGGCGGCCGAGCCGGTGTCGCTGGGCACGAGCCCGCACACCCTGCACGTGCTCGACCGGTGAGGTGAGCTGCGCTTACGCTGGGTGACGACGATCATCGGGGGGCGTCGTGGACCAGTTCGTGCTGCTCATGCTGGTGCTGCTGGGCGCGCTGGTCACGGTTCCGCTCGGTGATCGGCTGGGGTTGCCCGCGCCGGTGCTGATGACGTTGCTCGGCATCGTGCTGGCGGTGTTGCCGTTCGTGCCGAACGTGGACATCCCGCCGGGTGTCGTGTTGCCGCTGCTGTTGCCGCCGTTGTTGTACGCGGCGGCGCGGCGTACGTCGTGGCGGCAGTTCGCGGCCAACTGGCAGCCGATCTTCCTGCTGGCGGTGGCGCTGGTGTTCGTGACGACGGCGGCCGTGGCGGTCACGGCGCAGGCGCTCGTCCCGGGTCTGCCGCTGGCGGCGGCGGTGGCGCTGGGCGCGCTGGTCGCGCCGCCCGACCCGGTGGCGGCCACGGCGGTGGCCGGGCGGCTGGGCCTGCCCCGGCGCATGGTGTCGTTGCTGGAGGGCGAGGGGCTGTTCAACGACGTGACCGCGATCGTGCTCTACCACGTGGCCGTGGCGGCGGTCGTCACGGGCGCGTTCTCGTGGCCGGGGGCGCTGGGCGAGTTCGTGTTGTCGGCGGTGGTGGCGGTGGCGGCGGGGTTCGCGCTGGGGTGGGCGGCCGGGAAGCTGATGGTGTTGCTCGCCGACGCGACGTTGCAGGTGGGGTTGTCGCTGGTGGTGCCGTTCGTGAGTTATGCGGTGGCCGACGAGCTGGGCGGGTCGGGGGTGCTGGCGGTGTTGACGACCGCGTTCTACCTCAGTGACCGCATGTGGGACGCCGACGACGTGTTCGGCAGGTTCGCCTCCTCCACGTTCTGGCAGGTGGTGGACACGCTGGTGACGGGGATCGCGTTCGGGCTGATCGGGCTGGAGCTGCACACCGTGTTCGGCACGGTGCAGGGGCGGCTCGGCACGGTGTTGTGGTGGAGCGCCGCCGTGGTGGGCGTCGTCGTGGTCGTACGGCTGGTGTGGCTGCTGCCGGCGGCGTGGGTGGCCAAGAAGGGGCGGCGCGAGGACACCGAGGTGCCGATGACCTGGCGCGAGACCGTGGTCATGTGGTGGGCGGGCATGCGTGGCGTGGCGTCGGTGGCGCTGGCGCTGGCCATCCCGTTGCGGATCCATGACGGGCAGCCGTTCCCGCAGCGGCCGGTGATCGTGTTCATCGCGTTCGCGGTCATCCTGGTGACGCTGGTGGCGCAGGGGCTGACGTTGCCGTGGCTGGTGGCGCGGCTGGGCGTCAAGGCCGACACGGCGGCCGAGCGGGAGTTGGAGAAGCGGCTGGCGATCCGGGCGGCCCACGCGGCCAAGAGGCGGCTGCGGGAGATCGACGAGGCCGAGGACCTGCCGGAGGAGGTGGTCGAGCTGCTGGGCAGGCGCATGGTGGACCTCGGGTTGCGGATCAGCCCGGAGGCCGCCGACGACGAGCGGCGGGAGGCGTTCGAGCAGCGGGTGCGGCGGGCGCGGCTGGTCCGGCGGGTGCAGGAGGAGATGATGTCGGCCGCCCGGCAGGCGGTGCTGGACGCCCGCCGCGACCCGCGTGCCGATCCTCAGGTGGTGTCCCGGGTGCTGCGGGCGCTCGACGCCAGAAGCATGCGCTGACCTGCGGGTATCCGTTGTGCCGGCCGGTGACGGCGGGTGACGGTGTGTGACTGGCCGCCGCAGAGGGTAGTCATTCTCTTATGCTGCGGATCGGCACGCTGGGCTCTGCCCCGTCGGTCGGCGTCGTCGCCTGTGGATGGCGCGACAGTGGTCCCGAACCTCTCGCCACCGGTATCAAGCTGATCTACACGCTCGGCGGCCCGCTGCCCGAGCTGCCCGGCCTGCGGATCGCGCCGGGCGCGCTCAGGGGGGCCGAGCAGATCGCCTCCGCCCTGCTCCAGGGGCTCGACGTGGTCATCACCGAGCCCGCCTGCCCGGCCGCGCCCGTGGTGGCCGCCGGCATGTGGCACTACGGCTGGACCAGGCGTGACGTGGGCGCCCTGGCCGGGGCCACCGTCGCCGGTCTGGCTCTGGCCACGCAGCCCGGCGTGTGCGTGGCGGAGATCGGCCGTGACGGCAGGAGCTCGATCGACGGCCAGATGTCGGCCGCGTTCGTCCGGGCCCGGCTGGCGGCGGCGTTCTCGGGGGGGCGTTATCGTACGCCGGAGGTCACGGTGCCGCTGGAGGCGGTGCGGCTCAGCGAGGACACGCCGTGCCGGATCCGGATCGCGCCGACGCCGGGCATCGTCGTGTAGGACCTTCCGACGAAGAAGTGCCGGCCTTTGGTGTCGCGGTACGAATCCCGGCGCGGCCGCATGTCGTACGGTCGCCAGGGAACACCTGTGCGCCGACCGAGTGGAGAGAGTGTGAAGATCACCGGAGTAGAGCTGCGGCGGATCGCGATGCCGCTGGTGTCGCCGTTCCGCACGTCGTTCGGCACCGAGACCGCCCGTGACGTCCTGCTGGTCAGGGTGGTGACGCCGGACGCCGAGGGGTGGGGCGAGTGCGTGGCCATGTCCGAGCCGCTCTACTCCTCCGAGTACGTCGACGGCGCCGCCGAGGTGATCCGCCGTTTCCTGCTGCCCGCCCTGCCGAAGAACGTGGACGCGTACGGGGTCGGCCGGGCCCTCGAACCCGTCAAGGGTCACCGCATGGCCAAGGCCGCGCTGGAGACCGCCGTGCTCGACGCGCAGCTGAGGGCGGCCGGCGAGTCGTTCGGCCATTTCCTGGGCGCGGCCCGCGACCGGGTGCCGTGCGGGGTGTCGGTCGGCATCATGGACTCGGTCCCGCAGCTCCTCGACGCCGTCGCCGGCTACGTCGAGGAGGGGTACGTGCGCATCAAGCTGAAGATCGAGCCCGGCTGGGACGTCGAGCCGGTGCGGGCGGTGCGCGAGCGGTTCGGCGACGACCTGCTGCTCCAGGTGGACGCCAACGCGGCGTACTCGCTGACCGACGCCCGCCGGCTGGCCCGTCTGGACGCGTTCGACCTGCTGCTGATCGAGCAGCCGCTGGCCAACGACGACCTCGTCCAGCACGCCAAGCTGGCCCGCCAGTTGCAGACCCCGATCTGCCTGGACGAGTCCATCGAGTCGGCCGAGCACGCGGCGGCCGCGATCGCGCTGGGCTCGTGCTCGATCATCAACATCAAGCCGGGGCGGATCGGCGGTTACCTGGAGGCGCGCCGCATCCACGACATGTGCCGGGCCAACGGGGTGGCGGTGTGGTGCGGCGGCATGCTGGAGACCGGCCTCGGGCGGGCGGCGAACGTGGCTCTGGCGGCGCTGCCGGGGTTCACGCTGCCGGGGGACACCTCGGGGTCGCGGCGGTACTTCGCGACGGACGTGACCGAGCCGTTCGAGCTGGTGGACGGCCATCTGGAGGTGCCGACCGGGCCGGGTCTCGGGGTCGAGCCGATCCCGTCGATCCTGGAGGAGGTCACGACCGCCACGGAGTGGATCCCGCTGTAGGGGGCCGGCCTGGGCGGAATAATCCGTTGCGTGCGGACGCTGAGCGCCGCACCATGTTCTTCATGTTCCTGCACGTTCGCCGCATCGCACCCGCCGCGCCGGGTGTGTTCGAGCGTGCCTGCGACGGCCTGGAGCGCTGACCTCTTCTCGTAAGTCCTGATGTGACCCGGCGAGGGGAGGTTGCCGACCCCGTACGGGTCACACAAGGTCCCAGGTCTTCGAGGAAGGAATCATGGCCAAGCAGGCCTACGTGCGGAACAAGCCGCACCTCAACATCGGCACGATGGGGCACGTCGACCACGGCAAGACCACGCTGACCGCGGCGATCACGAAGGTGCTCGCCGAGCGGGGGCAGGCGACGTACACGCCGTTCGAGCGGATCGACCGGACCCCGGAGGAGTCCTCCAGGGGCATCACGATCAACATCTCGCACGTCGAGTACGAGACCGACACCCGCCACTACGCCCACGTGGACATGCCGGGCCACGCCGACTACGTGAAGAACATGATCACGGGGGCGGCGCAGCTCGACGGCGCGATCCTCGTCGTGTCCGCGCACGACGGCATCATGCCGCAGACCAGGGAGCACGTGCTGCTGGCCCGTCGGGTCGGGGTCGAGCACCTGGTGGTCGCCGTCAACAAGGCCGACGGCGCCGACCCGGAGCTGACGGACCTGGTGGAGCTGGAGCTGGCCGACCTGCTGGCCGAGCACGGCTACCGCGACGTCCCGATGGTGCGGGTGTCCGGGCTGCGGGCGCTGGAGGGCGACCCGGTCTGGACGGCGTCGGTCGAGGCGCTGCTGCGGGCCGTGGACGAGCACATCCCCGTCCCGGTCCGGTACGTGGACGCGCCGTTCCTCATGCCCGTCGAGAACGTGCTCACGGTCACCGGCCGCGGCACGGTCGTCACCGGGGCCATCGAGCGCGGCACCGTTCGCGTGGGCGACACGGTGGAGGCGGTCGGGCTCGGCGACGGGTTCACGGCGGTCGTGACCGGCGTGGAGACGTTCGGCAAGACGATGGAGCGGGGCGAGGCCGGGGACAACGCCGCCGTCCTGCTGCGCGGCGTGCGCCGCGAGCAGGTACGGCGGGGCATGGTCCTGGCCGCGCCCGGCACCCAGCGCGCCCGTACGTCGTTCACCGCCCGCGTGTACCTCCTGACCCCTGAGGAGGGCGGGCGGCGGCGTCCGGTCGGGCCGGGGTACCGGCCGCAGTTCTACCTGCGAACGACCGACGTGCCCGGCGAGCTGGAGTTGTCCGGGCCCGCCGAGCCGGGTGAGACGGTGGAGGTCACGGTCCGGCTGGGCCGGGCGGTCGCCGTCGAGCCGGGTCTCGGGTTCGCGATCCGCGAGGGCGGGCTGACGGTCGGCGCGGGCACCGTGCTCACGGTGCCCGCCTGACCGGCCTGTCCGGGGCTGAGGCCGGGGTCTTCGGACCCCGGCCTTTCGCCGTCCGGGGCTCAGGCCGGGGTGAAGCGGAGGCGGAGGGTGGCCGGGGCGGGGTGCAGGTCGTACCGGGGCAGGGTGCCGGGGCCGCAGGTGGCGGTGCCGATGCCCTGCTGGGCGAGGTCCAGGTGGAGGTGTACGCGGTCACCGGCCACCAGGTCGGGACGGTGGCGGGCCGCCGCCAGCTCGGCGGTGCTCCACCGGCGCGCCGTCAGGCCGAACACCGGGTCGCCGGCGACCTTGAACCCGGGTGTCCCCGTCGGGCCGCCGAACTCGGCCCACCGCACGTCGGCGCGGTGCCCGTTCTCCTGCGGGTAGACGTAGGGCGTCTGGAGGTCGTCGATCGTGGCGGTCCAGCGGCCCACGCGGGCGGCCATCCCGGTGTCGGGGTAGGCCTCGCCGGGTCCCCGGCCGTACCAGGTGACGTGGGCGATCTCGCCGGGGAGCGTCAGGTGGACGCCCAGGCGCGGGATCGGGCCGGGCCATTCGCCGTCCGGCTCGACGTCCACGGTCAGGTTCAGGGTGTCGTCGGACGTCGCGGTCCAGGTGTAGGCGACGCGCATGCCGAGGTCGGTGGCGGCGGGGGCGACCCTGACGCGTACGGTGAGGCCGTCGCCGGTCTCGACGCCGTCCACGCGGTGGGTGAGGCGGCGCAGGCCGAGCCCTCGCCATTGCCGGTCCAGGCCGCCGTAGCGGTCGTTGTCGGTGGGGGCGCGGTATAGGTCGAGGCGCGGGCCCTCGACGTCCAGGCCGAACAGGCTCAGCAGGCGTCCGGTGCGGGCGTCGAACTCGCCGCCGCCCAGAACGAGCCGCCCGTCGCGGGACTCGGGGGTGGCGGGCAGCCTGGTTGGCTCCGGGGCCGGGGGGGCGGGGGGCGCTAGGGGGGTCTGGGTCCAGGCGAGTTCATGGCCTGCGGGGGCCCAGGGCTGGTCGGTGGCCAGGACGGCGCGGACGGTCAGCCAGTGCTCCCCCGCCGTTCCCTCTGCCGGGGGCAGGGCGGGCAGTTCGATCTCGCCGCCTGCCGGCGGGACCTCCAGGGGGAACTCCGCGACCGGCGTCCCGTCGGCCTCCACGACGGCCCGGAAGGCGAGATGGGCCAGGTCGCGGAAGTCGTACCGGTTGAGCACCCTCAGCACGCCGTCCCCGAACTCGAACCGCACCGGCTCGAACACCTTCTTCAGGTCCAGCAGCCCGGGAGAGGGCGTGCGGTCGGGGAACACCAGCCCGTCGATCACGAAGTTCGCGTCGTGCAGGGGCTCGCCGTAGTCGCCGCCGTAGGCGTACTCGTGGCGCGGGTGGGCCAGGCCGTGGTCGATCCACTCCCACACGAACCCGCCGGCCAGCCGGGGGTGGCGTTCGAACAGCTCCTGGTACTCGGCCAGCCCGCCGGGCCCGTTGCCCATGGCGTGGGCGTACTCGCACTGCAGGAACGGCATCGCGCGCCGCCGCGCGTCCAGCTCCGGATCGTCCAGGGGGTCCTCCTCGCCGCGGCCGATGGCCTCGACCTCGGCGTGGGAGGCGTACATGCGGGAGTAGACGTCGGTGTTCGCGCACGACCAGTCGCCCTCGTAGTGCAGCGGCCTGGACGGGTCGCGCTCGCGCGTCCAGTCGGCCATGACGGCGAGGTTGCGGCCGACGCCCGCCTCGTTGCCGAGCGACCACATGATGACGCTGGGGTGGTTCTTGTCGCGTTCGACCATGCGGCGCATGCGGTCGAGCAGCGCCTCGGCCCAGCGCGGGTCGTCGGTGGGGTTGCGGCGCCAGCCGACCTGGCCGAAGCCGTGCGTCTCCAGGTCGCATTCGTCGACGACCCACAGGCCCAGTTCGTCGCACAGGTCGAGGAAGTCGGGGTGCGGCGGGTAGTGGCTGGTCCTGACGGCGTTGACGTTGTGCCGCTTCATGAGCAGCACGTCCTCGCGCATGGTCTCGTACGGGACCGCGCGGCCGTGCAGGGGGTGGAACTCGTGCCGGTTGACGCCCTTGAGCAGCAGCGGGCGGCCGTTGGCCAGGAGCACGCCGTCCTGGATCGACACGGTGCGGAAGCCGACGCGCAGCCGCACGGTCTCGTACGGCATGGTCAGGACGGCCTCGTACAGGCGGGGTGTCTCGGCGGTCCACGGCTCGGCCCCGACGGTGATCTCGACGCCGGGTTCCAGGTCGCGTACGCCGAGCTCGGGGATGCTGAGGCGGCCCTCGGCGGCCTCGAAGCTCAGCCGGCCGTCGTGGGAGGCGTGCACGAACACGTCGGCGGCCGACCGGGTGAGGGTGACGTCGCGGAAGATGCCGGGCAGCCACCACATGTCCTGGTCCTCCAGGTAGCTGGCGGCCGACCACTGGTGCACGCGCACGGCCAGCACGTTGCGTCCCGGCCGCAGCCAGGGGCCGGCGTCGAACTCGACGGGCAGCCGGCTGCCGGTCGAGAAGCCCAGTTCGTGGCCGTTCAGCCAGACCCGGGCGAAGGAGTCGACGCCCTCGAACCGCAGCCTGCCGCCGCTCCAGCCGTCCGGCAGGTCGAAGGCGCGCCGGTAGTCGCCGGTCGGGTTCTCGTCGGGGACGTGCGGCGGGTCCACGGGGAAGGGGTAGGAGACGTTGGTGTAGGCGGGGGCGCCGTGGCCGTGCAGGGGCCAGTGGGCGGGCACCGGCAGCTCGGCCCAGGCGGAGTCGTCGAAGCCGGGCCGGGCGAAGTCGTCGGGGACGTCGGCGACGGGCGAGAGTCGGAAGCGCCACAGGCCGTTGAGATCGAGGGCGGGGGCGTCGGAGCGGAGTGCCGCACGGGGTTCGAGACGGCCCGAACCGGGGGCGAAGGTTTCGAGATCCATCTCCTCCGACACTAGAGGTTCGGGGTGGTCCCGTCAGCGATGCCCGTTCCGGTGGTGCTTGGACTTCCTGCGGCGGTTGTTGGAGGAATGCGAGCGCGCGGGTGGGCGGCCGCGAGGTAGCCGGCCAGCAGGCTCTCGGCGACCGCGTCCACGGCGGTGTCGCCGGGCAGGAAGTCGGGGCTGTGCAGGCCGGCGGCGGTGTCCACACCGACGAACATCATGAGCGAGGGCGCGACCGAGGCGTAGTGGGAGAAGTCGTCGGCCCCGCAGGAGCGCAGCTCGCCGTCCACCGCCCGTCCCTGCTCCCGCAGCAGCGCGGCGGCGCGTACGGCCAGCCCGGGGTCGTTGACCAGGACGGGCTCGCCGGGCAGGATCGTCACCTCGGCCACGCAGCCGCACGCCCTGGCGACGTCCTCGACCACCTGGGTGAACCGTTCGTGCAGCTCCTGGCGGCGGGCCTCGGACATGGCGCGCAGCGTGCCTCTGGCCACGGCCTCGCCCGGCACGGCGTTGGGCGCGGTGCCGGCGTTCACCGTGCCGAACGTGACGACGGTGGGCGCCATCGGGGCGGCGGCCCGGCTGACGACCTGCTGGGCGGTGACGATGACCTGCGCCATGGCCACCACGGGGTCCCTGGTCAGGTGCGGGTAGGCGGCGTGGCCCTCCACTCCCCTGACGACGACCCTGAACTCGTCGGAGGAGGCGTTGACCGGCCCCGGCACGCAGGCGACCGTGCCCTCCTCCAGCAGGGGTTGCACGTGGGCGCCGACCATCGCGCGCACCTGGTGGCGGTGCAGCGCGCCGGAGCCCACGACGTCGGAGGCGCCCGAGGGGACCCCCTCCTCGCGCGGTTGCAGCACGACCAGCAGGGGCGGGTCGGCGCCGAGCCGGTCGAGGGTCCTGGCCAGGGCGACCACGGCGGCCAGGTGCACGTCGTGGCCGCAGGCGTGCATCGCGCCGCCGGTGGCGGCCCAGGGGACGCGGGTGCGTTCGGCCAGCGGCAGCGCGTCCAGTTCGCCGCGTACGCCGACCGCCGGGCCGGGGCCGCCGACGCGCAGGACCGCGCCCGTGCCGGCCACGTGCTCGGCCGTACCGGCAGGCAGGGCGTCGAGCACCAGCGCCCGCGTGGGGCCCTCCTCGCCCGACACGCGGGGCGCGGCGTGCAGCTCGCGGCGCAGCGCCCGCGCGGCGGGCAGCTCCCGCCGCAACGCCTCCCGCAGCAGCACGTGGACGGCGCCGTCCTCGCTGGCAGCCCCGATGACGGCCCCGTCGACGGGCCGGTCGATCGTACGGCCCCGAACGTCGTTCACCGCGTGCCCTCCTCGCGTGCGCCGAGTCCGTAGACGCGCCGCGCGTTGTCCGCCCCGACCATGGCCGCCACCCGCATCGCCTGGGCGGCCGACCACTCCCCCTCCACCACGAACCGGCCGAGCACCCGCGCCATCGCCCGCCGCCACAACACCGCGCCCAGGTGGTGCAGCTCGGCCGGCCCCCACCCGTCGGACGAGAACAGGATCTTGGCGAACGGCGCCACCTCCAGGCTCTCGGCCACCAGCGCCACGCCGCGCGCCCCGCTGTAGGTCACGCCGAGCCCCACGTCGAAGAAGACGTTGGGGTAGGCCTGCGCGAGGAAGCCCGCGTGCCGCTGGAAGGGGTAGCAGTGCAGCAGCACCAGCGGCACCCCCGACGGCTCGGCGCGTTCGACGAGGCCGCGCAGCAGCAGCGGGTCGGCCCGGCGCAGGTCGAGGTCGGGGTCGCCGAGGCCGGTGTGGAACTGCAGCGGCAACCCCCGTTCGATCCCGGTCCAGATCAGGTGGCGCAGCAGCACCGGGTCGGACAGCCGGCCGCCGGAGCCGAGCCAGCGCCCGGCCGCCTCGGTGACCTCGGCCCGGCCCGGCGGCTCCGGGTCGAGGTCGAGGCCGTGCCGGTAGGCGGCGACGGTCTTGAGCCCGCGTGCCTGGGCGGTGCGCTCCCACAGCGCCTCCGCGAACGCCTGGGCGAACGTGGCCGCCCCGCACCCGCCGGCCGCGACCTGCTCGGCCACCGTCTCCAGGCGTACGATCTCGTCGGCGGGCGAGCCGGTGACCTCCGCCATGCCGGACGGGCCCAGGATCTCATCGCCCCGGTAGCCGGTCTCGACCAGGTAGTGGGCCACGCCCGAGGCGCCCAGCAGGAGCCGGTTGACCTCCTCGGCGCCCAGGCGGGCCCGCCTGGCCAGGTACTCCTCGGGCGGGCAGTGCGGTTCGAGGCCGAGGACGGGCGCGCAGTGGCGCAGGACGGCGTACCCGACCTGGGAGTCGAACTGTGTCATCCACTCCGGCACCGGCCGGTCGGACTCGGTGATCAGCTCTTCGAACGCGCCGCGCGACAGGTCGTGGGCGACGGCGCCGTGGACGTGGTGGTCCACCAGCGGCAGTTCCTCGATGGCCCGGACGAACCCGGCCGGGGCGAGGTCGAGGTCAGTGGACATCGGCGCTCCGGCGGCCGGGCGGGGCGGTGGCGTACGAGTCGGTCACGGAGAGGTCTTCTCCCCCGTGGGGGCGAGGATGAACCACCCGGCCCGCGACCGGCTCCCCCGCTAACGGGCCGGGGCGGGCTCGGCGAGCTGCTGAACCAGCCACGGCAACGCCTGCGGCAGCTCCCTGTTCCAGGTGTTGAAGTTGTGGCCGCCGCTGGGCAGGATCAGCGACGAGGCCCGCATCGGCGGCCTGACCGCGTTCAGGAAACGTTCGGTCGGCAGGTAGTCGGCCTCGCCCTTCCTGCTGCTGGTGACGAGCACGTCGACGGGCGGGGCGGGCAGCCTGGCCAGGCGCCACATCAGGTCGTTGCGGTCGGCGAGCGCCTTGTCGCCGTGGAACAGGTCGCCGGTGGTGCCGTCCACGATGGTCTTGTAGTAGCCCGACAGGGAGACCGCGGCGGAGAACGCGTCGGGACGGCTCATCACGATCTTCAGCGCGCAGTAGCCGCCGGTCGAGCCGCCCAGGACGCCCCAGGAGTCGCGGCCGGGCGCCGCCCGGTAGTGCGCGGTCACGGCCTGCCGTACGTCGTCGGCGAAGTACGTCAGCGCCTGCGGCCCGTTCGGCACGTCCACGCACTCGGTGTCGCGCGGC
The DNA here is from genome assembly GCF_014648435.1 of Nonomuraea spiralis. Taxonomy (GTDB): domain Bacteria; phylum Actinomycetota; class Actinomycetes; order Streptosporangiales; family Streptosporangiaceae; genus Nonomuraea; species Nonomuraea spiralis. The sequence continues at coordinate 275,057 of NZ_BMRC01000001.1, read as the reverse complement.
AGCACCACGCTCGGCCTCATCATGACCAGGACGGCCGGGTTGACCTGGTGCAGGGCGATGGCGTGCGCGAGGCGGCCGGGCAGGTCGAGCCGGGTCATGAGGTTGCGCGGGTCGCCGGGGTAGCCGGTGAGGGCGATGATCGCGGGGAAGCGGCGGGTGGGCTCCTTGAAGTAGGCCGAGGGGAGGAACACGTACGCCTCCTCGCTGAGGTGCGTGCGCGCGCCCGGCAGGGTGACCTCCTCTATGCGCCCGCCGGGGACGACCCGGCTGTCCAGCACCCGCAGGCCGGCGGCGGCCCCGGCGGCGGTGATCTGGGCGGTGCCGGTGTCGGCGCCGAGCAGGTCGTCCCAGGAGCCGTAGAAGCCGAAGTAGTAGTTGACCAGCAGCGCGAGCGCGGCCACGGTGAACGTCTGGCAGGCGGCCAGCAGGCCCACCCGGCCCAGCACCGGCGGCGTGCCCCGCCCGGCCAGCCGCGGCCACAACCACACGGTGGCCGACAGCGCGGCCACCGCGAGCGCGGCGGCGGCCACGAGCAGCACGATCGAGGTCAGTCCCATGGACAGCAGACATATCCCGGCGGGCGTAAGCGCGTGGTTAACGAGGAGATTAACCCGGAGGGGCTTCAATCGTTGGTGTGAAGCGTCCATGGATCCTCGCGCTGGCGGGTTACTCCTCGCTGGTCATCGGCCTGCTGGACATCGCCAAGGCCGTCGCGCCGCGGCTGGAGCACACGCGGATGGGGCAGTGGTCGGACCTGCTGCCCGGGACGGTGACGACCGTGGCGCGGGCGACGTCGCTGGTGGTCGGCATCATGCTGGTGATGATCGCGCACGCGCTGCGCCGGGGGAAGGTGCGGGCCTGGCGGGCGGTGGTGGTGCTGCTGCCGGTCAGCGCCGTCATGGGCGTGCTGCACCTGCGCCCGGTGACGGCCGCGATCAGCGTCGTGCTGCTGGCCGTGCTCGTGGCGGGGCGGCGGGAGTTCTCCGCGCTGCCCGACCCGCGCTCGCGCTGGCGGGCACTGTGGAACCTGCTCGTGCTGGGCGTGATCGACCTGGGGCTCGGCTATCTGATCGTGAGCGCCAGGCCGGGCGCGCTGGTGGGCCGTCCGGGTGTGCTCGACCGGCTGGAGCACGTGGCGCTCGGGCTGGCGGGCATCGAGGGGCCGGTCACGTTCACCTCCGAACGGGTCTCCGACCTGGTCTACTTCTCCCTCGTCGCGCTCGGCGCGCTCACCGCGGTCACGACGCTCTACCTGGCGCTGCGCCCCGAGCGGCCGGTCGCCGAGCTGACCGCCGACGACGAGAGCCGCCTGCGCGCCCTGCTGGACGCGCACGGCGAACGCGACTCGCTCGGCTACTTCGCGCTGCGCAGGGACAAGAGCGTGTTGTTCTCGCCGTCGGGCAAGGCGGCCGTGGCCTACCGTGTCGTCTCCGGCGTGATGCTGGCCAGCGGCGACCCGATCGGCGACCGCGAGGCGTGGCCGGCGGCGATCGCCGCGTTCATGACCGAGGCGCGGCGGCACGCCTGGGTGCCGGCGGTCATCGGGTGCGGCGAGGCGGGCGGCGAGGTGTGGACCCGGGTGGCGGGGATGTCCGCGCTGGAGATCGGCGACGAGGCGATCGTCGAGGTGGCCGACTTCACGCTGGAGGGCCGCGCGATGCGCAACGTACGGCAGATGGTCAACCGCACGCGCCGCGCCGGGTACGCCTGCCGGGTGCGTCGCGCCCGCGACGTGCCCGAGGAGGAGAAGGAACGGATCCGGCACGCCGCCGGGCTGTGGCGCGGCACCCAGACAGAACGCGGCTACTCGATGGCGCTCGGCCGCTTCGGCGACCCGGCCGACGCCGACTGCGTGGTGGCCACCGCCTCCAAGGACGGCGAGCTCAAGGCCGTGCTGCACTTCGTGCCGTGGGGGGCGCGGGGCGTCTCGCTGGACCTGATGCGCCGCGACCGGGACGCCGACCCAGGGCTCAACGAGCTGCTGATCGCCGAGACGCTGCGGGCCGCGCCGGCGCTGGGGATCACGCAGGTGTCGCTCAACTTCGCGATGTTCCGCGCGGCGCTGGCCCGCGGCGACCGGCTCGGCGCGGGCCCCGTGCTGCGAGCGTGGCGGTCGGTGCTGGTCTTCCTGTCGCACTGGTTCCAGATCGAGTCGCTCTACCGGTTCAACGCCAAGTTCCGCCCGATCTGGGAGCCGCGCTTCGTCGTCTACCCCAACGCGCGCGACCTGCCCAGGATCGGCGTCTCGGCGCTGCAGGCCGAGGCGTTCATCCCCTCGGGCCTGCCGCTGCGCGGGCGGCTGCGGCTGCCCCGCTTACCCCGCCACGGCACCACGCCGGCGCCGCTGGCCCCGTGACCCGCGCGGCGCCGGGTCAGGGAGGGGCAGCGGTGCCGGTGCCGGACCACATCGCGTTGAGGCGGCCGACGGTGGCCTGGTAGGCCCGCTCGGCCTCCGGCGTGAGGACGACGTCGGCGCCGGGCCCCGCGGCGGCCAGGCGTTCGCGCAGCACGATGGAGTCGGCGGTGTCGGCCAGGTCGAGCAGGCCGCTGAAGCGGGCGGCGGCCGAGACCAGCTCGGTGGCGGGCAGGTCGGTGCCGACCGCGTCGAGGGCCTGGCGGACCACGCCCTTGCCGACCGCGCCGAGGCCGAGCGCCATGGCGGCCGCCGACAGGGTGGCCACGTCGAGCGGGTCGATGTCGACCAGGCGCAGCGGCATGTGCTCGACCTGGCCGCCGGGGGCGTACAGACGGCCGGCGAGGCGGGCGGCGGTGGCGCGCCTGCCCTGTGTGGGGCCGATCGCCCGCCACAACCGGCGCAGCGCGGTCAGCGCGACGCCGTCGGCGAGCGCGCCGGGCAGCGGCGAGCCGACGGACTCGGCGGCGCGCAGCACCAGCAGCAGCCTCTCCAGCTCGCCCACCGCGCGGGCCAGCTCTTCGCCCAGGTCGGGCACCAGGACCACGCGCGAGCCTAGGCCGGTCATGTGGGACTCCTCACGGAGCCTCGTCGTCGAACGGCGGAGCGGTCAACCGGAGGGTCACACTCGGAGAGTACGCCGCCTGTCAACGCCGCACACCCCATGGGAGGCGGGCGGCCCGGCCGTGTGGGAGGATCTGGCCTCGATGGGTCCGTGGTCGGTGGTGCGCTGGTTGCGTGCGGCGAGCTTCGCCGGCACGTGCGCCGCCCTGGCCGCGCTCGGCCACGTGGCGGGCGGCGGCTGCTTCGACCCGAAGGCGTTGCTGGCCGGTTTCCTGCTGGTCCTGGCGCCGGCCCTGGCGCTGACCGGGCGTGAGCGCACGCTGGCCGCCATCGTGCCCGCGACGGGCGCCTCGCAGGTCGTCCTGCACGTGTTGCTGTCCGTGTGCGGCGACCATCCCGAGCCGCCCCCCGCGGCCGAGCTGGGCCACCTGCACGACGCGGGTGCCCCGGGGCTGGGGATGCTGCTCGTGCACGCGGCGAGCGTGCTGCTGACGTCGGTGTGGCTGCGCTGGGTGGAGTCGGGGTTGTGCGCCCTGGTCCGCGAGCTGGCCGGGTGGGTGCTGCGCCCGCTGCTGGTGTTGTTCCTCGCCGTGGCCGGGTTCGCCGCGCCGCCGCGCGCGCCGGTGGCCGGGCGCGAGGACGTCACGGCCCGCGTACGGCTGTTCCTGCGGCACGTGCTGGTGCTGCGCGGGCCGCCTGCGGCTGGACCGGAGCCGCGGTGGCCGGTCCGTACGACGGTCGTGGGCCCGCTCGCCTGAGCGCGCCCGCGGTCCCTCGCGCGCCCGCGACCCCCTCGGTTCCTCCGACGACCAGCCCGGCTCGCCGCCGCGCCCCGCCTCCGCCATGGAGCCGGCGCGGCGTGCCCGCGACTCGACTCAGAGGACATCACCCATGAGATCCACCCGTACCCGCCGAGCCTCGGCGCTCGCGCTCGTGCTGCTGGCCGCGGCCTGCGGCGCGCCCGCGGCGACCGGCGGCCGGACGCCCACCGGCGTCCAGCCCGCCGCCGGCCGGACCGTCTACCCCCTCACCTTCGACAACTGCGGCATGCGGGTCACCTTCCGCCGCCCGCCGCAGCGTGTGCTGATCCTGAACGGCACCAGCGTCGGCGAGGTGGAGAGCTTCCTGATGCTCGGACTGGACAAGACCGTCCTGGCCAACGCCCAGAGTTACGGCGTGTCCGACGACCCGTCCATGACCGGCCGGATCAAGGCGCTGCCGACCGGCGGCCTGACCATGAACAAGAACTTCGACGTGCCCGCAGAGCAGGTGCTCAGGCTCAAGCCGGACCTGGTGGTCTCCACCTGGTCGGGCGGGTTCGACGCGACCAGGGGCTTCGCGACCCGCGAGCAGCTCGCCGCGGCCGGCATCACCTCGCTGGTCAACCCGGTGAACTGCGCGATGGGCAAGCCGGCGGCGAGCGAGCAGGAGAAGCGCGCCTACCGCAACCAGTCGATCAACTCCTCGCTGGAGTTCATCGGCCTGCTCGGGCGGGTGTTCGACGTGCAGCGGCGGGCGTTCGACCTGATCGGACGGCTGCGGGCGCGGGTGGAGTCCGTACGGGCCCGCGTCGCGTCGCTGCCGCCGAAGAAGGTGCTGATCGCCTATCCCGGCATGGCCATGATGAACGCCAACGGCCTGCCCGCGGTGATGACCGGCGGCGTCTACGACGACGTGATCAGGGCCGCCGGCGGGGTCAACGCCTTCGCCGGCCAGACCGCCGACATGACCCGCACCCTCAACCGCGAACAGCTCGCGACCGCCCAGGTGGACGTGCTGGTCGTCGGCCTGTTCACGCCCGCGGAGAACGGCGAGGAGGCCGCGGCGAAGCTGTTCGCCGCCTACCCCCACTGGGCCGCGGCCAAGTCCAGGGCCTTCACGGTCGTCTCCGACGGCGTCTACCTCGGGCCGCTCAACGCCTGGGCCGTGGAGAAGATCTCCAAGGCGGTGCATCCCGGTGACTGACACGCTGACGGCCCCGCCGCGCCGCACGTCCGTCCCGCCGCGGCGGCGGCCGCACGCGGTGTCCGGGCGGGCGACCGGGTTCCTGCTGGCCGGTCTGGGGGCCGCGCTGGTCGCGTCCCTGGTGATCGGGATCTCCGCCGGGTCGGTGAACCTGCCGCTCGGCCAGGTGTGGGGGGTGGTGTGGGCGTACCTGACCGGGCGCGGTGACCAGGCCGACCCGCTGCTTGCGCAGGTCGTGTGGGAGATCCGTACGCCCCGCGCGCTGCTGGCCGCGCTGGCCGGGGCCGCGCTGTCGGTGGCCGGGGTGGCGTTGCAGGCGCTGGTCCGCAACCCGCTGGCCGACCCGTACGTGCTGGGTGTGTCCTCGGCGGCCTCGCTGGGCGCGGTGCTGGTGCCCGCGCTGGGCGGCGGCGCGCTGGCCGGGCTGACCGGCGCGCTGGGCGTCACCGGGGCCGCCTTCGCCGCCGCGCTGCTGTCGGCGCTGGTGGTGTACGCGCTGGCCCAGCGATCGGGGCGGCTGCTGGACTCCTGGCTGGTGCTGACCGGTGTGGCCGTGGGCTACCTGTGCTCGGCGGCCACCACGTTCGTGCAGCTCCAGCTCAACCCGACCGAGTTGCAGGGCATGATGTTCTGGCTGATGGGCAGCGTCGCGGGGGCGTCGTGGGCGGATCTGGGCGTGCCCGCGCTGCTCGTCGTGTGCTGCGTGGCCTGGTTGTGTTCGCAGGCGCGCGCGCTCAACGCGCTGCTGGCCGGTGAGGAGTCGGCCGTCGCGATCGGCGTGCCGGTCGCCGCGCTGCGGATCGGGCTACTGGCGTCCGGGTCGCTGCTGACGGCCACGGTGGTCAGCGTGGTGGGCGGCATCGGGTTCATCGGGCTGATGGTGCCGCACATGGTCCGGTTCGTGGTCGGGGCCGACCACCGCCGGGTGCTGCCGGTGTCGCTGCTGGCCGGCGCGGTGTTCCTGGTGCTGGTGGACCTGGCGGCGCGGGTGGCCGACCGGCCGAACGAACTGCCGGTGGGGATCTTCACCACCGGGCTCGGCGTGCCGTTCTTCCTGTGGCTGCTGCGCCGGCGGCGGGCGGGAGGCGGCGATGCGGCTTGACCTCGCGGGCGTCAGCGCGGCGATCGACGCGCGGCCCATCGTCACCGACGTCACGCTGAGCGCCGGGCCGGGCGAGTTCGTGGCGCTCGTCGGGCCCAACGGCAGCGGCAAGTCCACGCTGTTGCGTACCGTCTACCGGTCGCTGCGTCCCACGGGCGGCGTCGTCCGGCTGGACGGCGACGACCTGTGGCGGATGCGGCCCCGGCACGCCGCGCGGCGGCGGGCGGTCCTGCCCCAGCACAACCCGGCCGGGGACGGGTTCTCCGTCGCCGAGGTCGTCGCGGCCGGCCGGCACAGCCACAAGCGGGCCCTGGACCGGGAGAGCGCGGCCGACCGTACGGTGGTCGCCACCGCCCTGGAACGGGTCGGCATGGACTGGGCGGCCGACCGGCTGATGACCACGCTGTCGGGCGGCGAACGGCAGCGCGTGCTGCTGGCCCGCGCGCTGGCCCAGGAGGCGCCGCTGCTGATCCTGGACGAGCCTGGCAACCACCTGGACGTCGGCTCGCAGCTTCTCCTGCTGGACCTGATCCGCTCGCTCGGCCTGACGCTGCTGGCCGCGCTGCACGACCTGGACCAGGCCGCCGCGTACGCCGACCGGATCGTGGTCCTGCGCGAGGGCCGGGTCGCCGGGCAGGGCCCTCCGCTGGAGGTGCTGACGCCGGCCTTCATCGAGGAGGTCTTCGGCGTCCTGGCCCACGTGGGGCCACATCCGATCACCGGCCGGCCGCACGTCGCGGTGGCGTCCAAGGCAGGAGGTAAGCGCCTGCCCTAGGGCCGGTCAGCACTCGTCCCCCGGTGTGGAGCCTTCCCGGCGACGCCTGACCGCACGGCTATAAACGGAGCGGAATGGATCTTCGTCGGAAACGGGCCGGGGGGCTGAGTTGATCAGCAAAGTGGGACGAATGGCCGCGGGCGTCGGCCTGCTCGCGGCGGTGTGCGTACCGGAGCGGGCGGTCGCCGTCCCCGCCCCGGCACCGGCGCCCGCCCCCGCGGCGGCGCCGGTGCTGAACCTGGTGCTGGACGGCGACCGGTTCTCGCTGCGCGACGCCTTCGCGATCCTGGAGGGCCGTCCCGTCGTCGCGCGGGTGTCGGACGCCGCGCGGGCCCGTATGGCCAGGTCGCGGGCGGGGGCGCTGGCGGCGCTGAGCGGCCAGCGCGTGTACGGCTGGAACCAGGCGCTCGGCCCGTTGAAGGACCGCCCGCTCTCGCCCGAGGAGGCCGAGCAGTTCCAGCGCAACGTGCTGCGCTCGCACTCCGCGGGCGTCGGCCCGCCGCTGCCCGACGACGTGGTCAGGCTGGCCCTGGTCCTCAAGGCCAACCAGATGGCCAGGGGGAAGGTCGGCGTACGGCCCGAGGTGCCGCAGCGGCTGCTGTCCATGGTGAACGCCGGGGTCGTGCCGGTGATGCCGCAGATCGGCTCGCTCGGCACCGGCGACCTGCAGCCGCAGGCGGCGGCCGGGCTGGCCGCGCTCGGCGAGGACGCGCCGGTGCACTACCGGGGGGCGGTGGGACCGGCCTCGGAGATGTTGCCGCGCGCGGGCCTGGACAGGACCTTCACCTTCGAGGCCGGGGAGGCGCTGCCGATCATCAGCGGCAGCACGGTGCTGGCCGCCACGCTGCTGCACGCCGTGCACCGGGCCACGGTGCTCGCCGACCAGGCGGAGGGCGCCTTCGCGCTGTTCATGGAGGCGACCAGGGCCGAGCGCGGCTCGCTGGACGCGCGTACGCACCGGGAGCGCCGCATCCCGGAGGAGGACGCGGTCGCGGCGCGGCTGCGGGCCATGGTGGCGGGCTCGGGCTGGATGACCGAGGAGGGCCGCCGGCGGCTCAACCCGGCCGACTACCACCCGCGCGTGCAGGACGCCGTGTCCGTACGGGCGGCCCCGCACATCATGGCCGGGCTGCGCCAGGTGCTCACCGCCACCCGCCGGACCCTGCTGCGCGAGGCCAACGCCTCGACCTCCAACCCGCTGATCTTCCGGCGCGAGCGGGGCCCCGGCTACGAGTTCGTGATGGGCGGCAACTGGGACGGCTCGATCATGGGCCACCTCGCCGACAGCCTGAACGCCGAGATCACCGACGTCGGCGTCCTGTCGCAGGAGTTGTCGGGACGCCTGCTGTCGCCCCGCTGGAGCTACGACCTGCCGGCGAACCTGGCCGGCGGGAGCGTCGGCCTGAACTCCGGGATGGTGCAGGTGCAGACGGTGGCCGCCGCGCTGGTCCCGGAGATGCAGGTCAGGGCCCACCCGGCGGGCACGTTGTCACGTCCGGTCAAGGACGGCCAGGAGGACCACAACACGATGGCGATGGCCTCGGTACGCGACCTGCACGAGAACCTCGACCGCCTGGAGACCGTCCTGGCGGTGCAGTACCTGATGGCGGCGCAGGGCATCGACCTCATCGCGGCGAAGATGGCCGGCCTGCCGCTCGGGACGGTGACCCGCGCCCTGCACGCCGAGATCAGGCGGTTCATCACGCCGCTCGGCGAGGACCGCTACCTGACCCCCGACCTGGAGCGGGCGATCTCGCTGGTGCGCGGCGGCGCGCTGAGGCCGTCCGTCGAGCCGTGACACGACCCGGTCAGGCGGGGTGTTCGGAGCATTCGACCGGTCAGGCTGGGTGTTCGGGGCATCCGGCTTGTCAGGCGGGGTGCTCCGAGCACAGGCAGCCCACGCCCTTGGCGATCCACTCGCGCCCGGCCCACTCCGGGTGGCGTTCGATCATCAGGGCGGAGACCTCCTCGATGATCGTCTCCTCGCTCATCGCCGAGTCGCGGCGCGCCCACGTCTCGTCCCGCAGCAGTTCGAGGTAGTCGCGGACGTCGGCCAGCAGCCCGGGGCCGCCGATCTCGCCGTGGCCGGGCACGACCATCCGGGGGGCGCGTTCGGCCAGGCCGCGCAGCACCGCCAGCCAGCGGGTGCCGGACACGTCGGCGTCGTGCGGCGGGAACCACGGGAAGATGGCGAACTGCCCGGCCTCGGCCAGGTCGCCGGTGAACAGGACGTCCGCGTCGGGCACGCTCACCACCTGGTCGCCCCGGCTGTGCGCGCGCCCGGTGGCCCGCAGCCGCACCACCCGGCCGCCGAGGTCCAGGTCGTGCTCCTGGTCGTAGACGAGGTCGGGGACGGGCTGCGCGACGCCGTCGAGCCGGTGCGCGACGCTCTCCCCGAGCCCCTTGAACATCTCCAGGTAGCCGCCGAACCTGGTCCGCAGATCCTCGGCCTGGGCCCGGTTGACCAGGTACGTCGCCTCGCCGGCGAACTCCCCCGCGCCGAAGGCGTGCTCGGGGTGGAAGTGCGTGGTCGTCAGGTAGAGCCGGCGGCCGCGGGCGTGCTCGGCCGCGAACGCCAGCACCTGCCGGGCGTTGGCCGGGCCCATGCCGGTCTCGACGACCAGGACGGCGTCCCGGCCGCCGATCAGACCGATGTTCGGCACCAGCGGCACGCCCCCGTCGGGGACGACCAGCAGGTCGGGAGCCAGTTCCCGGGCGTCCGAGAGGTGGACGGCCGGGTCCGGCAGGGTGGTCTCAGTCATGGTGACTCCTCCGAAGACGGCCTCCAGTCCATCGCGCCGGACGCCGCAGCGTCCAAGTCCGGTTCTGGAGGCCCGATGTCGTTCGGGTATCACCGCAGGTCAGGACCCTAGGATCGGTCGTGCGCGGGCGGGCGGCCGGTCGGGGCCCACCTGCGGGTCACGACGTACGGGCCGGAACCGCCCATGTCCCGGGCCTTGTTGGCACGGGTCTCGGTGGTCCGGGTCTCCGTGTCGGCACCGGTCTTGACGGGTGCCAGGATCGGCTCGATCTCCTGCAGATATCCGTTCTGCAGCAGCCAGCTCACCGGGACCTCGTCGCTCGTCCTCGGCGCTTCGGGAATGTACCGGCTGACCACGTGATATTGCGTGCCGCCGCCCGGCTGCTCGAACGCGGGCGCCGCCGAGCCCACCTCGACGCGGAACGACTTGAGCACCCGGAAGGCGTGATAATTGCACACGTGCTCGAGGTCCTGCGGGTTGGTGTTCAGATTGCGCGGCGGCAGCGCCCGACGGATGAACAGATCGCCCATCGGCGACAGGAACGAGCCCGAATATCCGCCGAAACGGTCGAGCCGCATGCCGATCTGCAGGAACGTCGCCTTGAGCAGCGGCCGGCCGTTGGGATAATCGCCGGAACGGCCGAACCCGGAGTCGGGCGGGAATCGGTAATTGTTGACGGCGTAGTCCCAGTAACGCGAGAGGAAGTGTTGCGGGCTGAGACCGCCCAGCGGCACGTAATCGCGCAGGATGCCCCCGAGGTAGCCGGTCCTGGGCAGGTTCGTCGGCCCCAGGTCCGGGTCCCCGGTCAGGTACGGCGGTCCGCAGACCATACCGCCGGTCTCTTTGTCCCCTTTCCCGGACTCGCTCTTGCCGGGCGGCGGCGTCCGCAGAAAGAGTTCCGGTTGGCTGAGCCGGGTGCCCGCCTGTACGGCGATGTCGGCGTGCGCGGGCACGCCACCCGAGGCCACCAGGCAGATGGCGGCGGCTAGGACGACGATTCGTCGGTGATATCGCATGACATTCCTGTGATCGTGCAAGAGAAAACGAATAAAGGAAGATCACGAGCATTTCGGCGATACCCGGGACGGCGGCAAGTGCGCGATTCATGAGAACGCCACAGCAATGCCCGCGCGCGTACGACCGGGTGTCGAATGCGCTGATCGACAGCTACATTCCCCGCGGTCGCCCGCAATGCATCGTCGGCGTTACCAGGGAAGAGCAAAAAGTGCAGCATCAAATACAACACTTGTTGCCATGCGACGATTTTTCTAAGTATGCTGCACTTCGCATGTTTTGTCGGGACATGCGTACCGAAGCAAGCACATGGGACGGTGGCGTGCGGGACCGGGCACGGCCTCTGGTGGTGGCATGGATCTGAGGTTGCTCAGGAACTTCGTCGCGGTCGCCGAGGAGCTGCACTTCGGCCGGGCCGCCGAGCGGCTGCACATGACCCAGCCGCCGCTGAGCAGGGCCATCAGGCGGCTGGAGGGCGAGCTCGGCCAGCTGCTGCTGCACCGCTCGCCCGCCGGAGTCTCGCTCACCCCCGCCGGGGCCGCGCTCTACGACGAGGCCCGCGAACTGCTCGACAGGGCCGACCGGCTGCGCTCCCGGGTGGCCGCCGCGGCGGGCCCGGCCGTGCTCACCGTGGGCACGCTCGCCGACAGCGCCGCCGAGGCCGGCACCGCGCTGGCCGCCGCCTACCGCGAGCGCCACCCCGGCGTCCGGGTCCGGGTCCGCGAGGCCGATCTGGCCGACCCGACCGCCGGGCTGCGGGCGGGGCTGGTCGACGTCGCGCTCACGCGCACCCCGTTCGACGGGACGGGGCTGGTCACGCGGGTGCTGCGCGCCGACCCGGTCGGGGTGGTCCTGCGCGCCGACGACCCGCTGGCCGGGCGCGCGGACCTACGGCCCGACGAGCTCGCCGACCGGCCGTGGTTCCGGCTGCCGGAGGGCGCCGACCCGATCTGGCGGGCCTACTGGAGCGGGCCGCGCGGGCCGCTCCACGACGGCCCGGTGGTGCGTACGGTCCACGAGTGCACGCAGGCCGTCCTGTGGAACGGCACGGTCGGGCTCACCACGCTCGGCCACCCGCTGCCCGAGGGCCTGGTGGCGGTGCCGCTGACCGGCAAGCCGCCGAGCCGGCTGGTCGTCGCCCGGGCCGCCGGCGACCCGGGGCCGCTGGTGCGCTCGTTCGCCCGCCTCGCCGCGGAGATCTACCGCACGGCCCCGCCGGGCGGCGCGGGCGGTGCGGGCTCGTCGGCGAGCCGGACCGGGCGCGGAGCGGCCAGCATACGGCGGTAGACCGCCTCGTAGGCCGCCGCCATCGCGCCGAGGCCGAAGTGCCGCTCGACGTGGGCCCGGCACGCGTACGGGTCCAGCCGCCCGGCCGCCTCGATCGCCGCGGGCAGCTCCTCCACCTCCCGCAGCACGAACCCCGTCACGCCGTCCACCACGATCTCCGGCACCGCTCCCCGCCCGATCGCCACGACCGGCGTGCCGCACGCCATCGCCTCGATCACGACCATGCCGAACGGCTCCTCCCACTGGATGGGGAAGACCATGCAGCGGGCGGCGGCCAGCAGCTCGCGTTTGCGCCCGGCGCCGGCCTCGCCCACGTAGGAGGCGTCGGGGCCGAGCCGGGGCCGTACGTGCTCCTCGAAGTAGGCCTGCTCGCACGGCTCGGTGAGCTTGCCGGCCAGCACGATGCGGCGGCCCGCCGCGCGGGCGGCGTCGATGGCCAGGTGCGGGCCCTTGCTGTCGCTGAACCGGCCCAGCCACAGCACCCAGTCCTCCTTGTGCTCCTGGAACGGGAAGGTGGCGACGTCGAGCGCGTTGTGCACGGTGGCGATCCAGTTGAGGTCGGGCGTGCTCGCGCGCTGCGCGTCGGAGACCGCGACCAGGCCGATGTGCTCGCCGAGCGCGCGGTAAACCTCGCCCAGCTCACCGGCGGCCGGGCCGTGGCAGGTCACCACGGTCGGCGTCGCCCGGCCGAGTGCCGTGAGCGGCCCGGCCAGCGAATGGTCGTGCACGATGTCGGCGGGCAGCCCTTCCAGCGCCCGCCACGCCTGGGCGGCGTGCAGCACCTCGGGCAGCGATTCGCCGATGCGCTCCGAGGGCGCCTGCGGGTAGGTGGCCAGGAACTTGGCCGGGACCTCCGTGCTGCCCGAGCCGATCAGGGTCACCTCGTGGCCGCGGCCCGACAGCCCGATGATCAGGTCGGCGAGCATCTGTTCGATCCCGCCGTAGGCCCGCGGCGGCACCTCCTCCCAGGGCGGAGCGATCATCGCGATGCGCAACGCGCCTTCCCAGTCACTTTCGGGCTCCGTCATCCCAGCACCCCCTGTGCGAGTCCGGTCGTCACAACGTCGACAGGCCGTTCGTCCTGCGGGCCAGGCCGGGACGGCAGGCGCCGCTGATGGGACAGCGTGGTTCGGTGATCAGCTCCATGCCCTCGGGCAGGCCGGACACCGTGGGCGTGCCGCCGTCGCCCCTGACCGCGATGTCGATCCTGGAGTCCCCCACCGGCATGCCCCTGATCGTCACGTCCCCGAATCCCTCGGGCAGCGCCGGGACCAGCCACATCTTCCCGTACTGCACCCCGGGGTCCAGCCGCAGCAGCGTGCGCAGGAGCTGGATGGGCGCGGCGGCGGCCCATGCCTGCGGCGAGCACGACGTCGGGTACGGCACCGGCTGCCGGTACTCCCCCCGGTCGAACCCGCAGAACAGCTCCGGCAGCCGCCCGCCGAAGGCGTGCGCGGCCTCCAGCAGCCCGACGGCGATGCGCTGGGCCTCCTCGACGTAGCCGTAGCGCATCAGCCCGGTGGCGATGATCGCGCTGTCGTGCGGCCACACCGAGCCGTTGTGGTAGCTCATCGGGTTGTACGCCCCCATCGACGAGGCCAGCGTGCGCACCCCGAACCCGGTGAACATCTCGGGCGAGAGCAGGTGCCCGGCCACCTGGCGCGCCTTGTCCTCGTCGGCGATGCCGGACCACAGGCAGTGGCCCATGTTGGAGCCGAGTCCGTCGATGGGCCGGCCGCGCCCGTCCAGGCCCATGGCGTAGTAGCCGGGGCCGGGCAGCCAGAAGCGTTCGTTGAAGGCGTCCCTGATCGCCTGTGCCCGCTCCACGTAGCGCCGTTCGGCGGCCTGGTCGCCCTCGTGGCAGGCGAAGTGGGCGCGGGCGAGGTAGGCGGCGTAGACGTAGCCCTGCACCTCGGCCAGCGCGATCGGCGGGCGGGCGATGGTGCCGTCGGCGAAGTTGACGCCGTCGAAGGAGTCCTTCCAGCCCTGGTTGACCAGGCCGCGATCGGTCTTGCGCTGGTACCAGACGAGGCCGTCGCGGCTGCCGTACTCCTCGATCCAGGCGAGGGCGGCGTCGGCGTGCGGCAGCAGGTCCTCGACCGCGTCGCAGTGCACGCCCCACCTGCGCACCTCGCCGAGCAGCATGACGAACAGCGGGGTGGCGTCCACCGAGCCGTAGTAGGCGCGTCCCGCGTACGGCGAGGAGTCGTCCTGGGCGCCGAAGCGCAGCTCGTGCATGATCTTGCCGGGCTCCTCCTCGGAGAGCGGGTCGACCTTGACGCCCTGGAGCCGGGCCAGCCTGCGCAGCGTTCCCAGCGCGAGCGTGTGGTCCAGCGGCAACGCCATCCAGGACGTCAGCAGCGAGTCCCGGCCGAACAGCGTCATGAACCAGGGCGCGCCGGCGGCGATGGCGGGCGGCTCGTCCGGATGGTCGCGGTCGAACAGGCGCAGGGCGCCGAGGTCCTCGCGGGAGCGGGCCAGGGCCTCGACGAGGGCGGCGTTCGTGCTCTCCACGACGGGGGTGCTGGCGGTCCACTCGGCCAGGCGTCGGGCCGGCGCGTCGGGCCGGGCCGGGTGGGCGGCCGGGACCCGGTCCGGGGGCTCCTCGCCCTCGTGGGTCGGCGTCACGAGCAGGCTGGCGCGCCATTCGCCACGGGCGGGCACCACCAGGTTGAAGATGAGCAGCCCCGGCGCGGCGACGACCGGCGTGCCGGGCGACTCGACCACGATCCTGGCGCCGCGGGCCCGGCTCGGCGCGTAGACCACCAGGCCGCTCTCGCCGGTGGTCATCTCCACGTCGTCGGCCGGCCGGACCCGCTCGGCCTTGACCTCGAACAGGTCCGCCAGGTCCGCGCCGACCTGCACCGACAGCGCGCAGCCCGCGGCCTCCTCGGACATGTTGCGGAGCACGAGGTCCTCGCGCAGCCCGCCGCCGACGTAACGCTCGCGCACCACCAGCAGGGTGCTCTCCGCCCCTCCCGGACGCGGCCTGGCCTTGCCGAGGAACGTGCCGTGGTACGGCTCGGGGATGATCGCCTGGAGCGGTTCGACGGGGTGGTCGTCCACACGCAGGATCCAGCGGGACAGCAGGCGGGTGTCGGCGTGGTAGACGCCCTGGGCGCCGCCGGGGACGATGTCGCCGCCGTGCTGGCAGACGCAGAAGGAGCTGCCCTCCACGAGGGTGACCGTGTCGCCCAGCGCGCCGGGCTGTCCCTCGAAGGTCCATGCGTTCACGGACGAACCCCCTAGTCGTTCCCCCGGTCCCTCGCCTGCGAGGGCAGTCCCCGCACGTCAGGAGTGCTATCCGGAGGAAGAATGGGGAATCCCATGGCTGCCAAGATTTTTAGCACTTCGTACCGAAATATCCGTATATATGGGCCAGCCGGCCGGGGAGGGATCACCTCCCCGGCCGGGGGCCTCAGGCGGCGGCCTTGGCGGTGAGCGCCACGGTCGCCTGGCGGGTGACGCCGCTGACCGTGACGGCGACCGTCACCTGCCCCGCCCGCAGGGCCGTGATCGTGCCCGTGCCGGGGTCGAGCACGGCCACGTGCCACGGCTTGGCCGTCTGGCGGGTGCCGACGTGCAGGTTGGGCGAGCCCGACCACGTCACCGAGACCGGGTAGGCGGCGGGCACGGCCCGCTCGTCCTGCCGGACGGTCGCCGTGACCGGCGCGGGGGCGCCGACCGCGACGGTCGCGGGCGCGGTCAGGGTCAGCTCGTCCACGTGCGGCCGCACCTGGGTGCCGATCCAGTCGGGCGCGTCGGCGAACCAGTTGCGCCGTACGTGCTCGGCCTCGGCGGGCGTCACGGGGTCCACGCCCCACAGCGACCAGCCGGTGAAGCCGCCGTCGTCGGCGGCGGTGGCCGGGTTCTTGCCGGAGTTGCCGTTGATGAAGTACGGCACCGCGTCCACGCGGGAGGCGTTGAACGTGCCCACGTGCGCCCCGATGTAGGCCGCGCCCTTGCCGGTGTCACGCTGGAAGTCGGCCAGCCAGCCCTCGACCAGCGCGGCCTCCTTCCGGTCGCCGAGCTGGCTGCCCTTGCCCGGCGTGGGGTCGCGCGGCGGCACGTGGAACAGCACGGCGACCGACCCGACGGAGGCGTCCTTGGCCGCCTTGTCGAGCTCGGAGCGGAGCATCGCCACCTGGTCGTAGCCGCCGCCCCGCAGGTTCAGGCGGGAGGTGTCCAGGGTGACGAAGCGGGTGCCCTTGTGGTCGAAGGTGCCGTACGTGTCGCCGAAGACGGCCTTGAAGTTGTCGATCTTGCCGCCCATGACCTCATGGTTGCCGGGGATGTAGTGATATTTCACTTCTCCGCCCAGCTCCTCGTCGAGGATCTTCTTCGCCAGCGCGAAGTCCTCCGGCGACGCCTCGTCCACCAGGTCGCCGTTGATCAGCAGGAAGTCGGGCTTGGCGGCCTTGATCTCCTGGAGCGTGCGGCGGGCGTTCCTGACGATGTCACTGTCGGGGTTCCTGGCCACGAACTGGGCGTCCGACATGACCGCGAACCGCCAGGGCGCCTTGGCCACGTCCGCCTTGACCACCGGGTCGGCGACCTTGGGGACGGGGGGCGCGGTGATCGACGGCGGCACCTTGGCCACCAGGCCGTCGATCAGGATGTCGTTGGTGTACTTGGCGTCGGCCCTGGTCTCGGCCACGTAGAAGCGCCGGAGCTTGAGCGGGTAGTTGACCCCGGCGGGCACCGGGAACTCGACGTACTGCCAGCCGGTCCACGTCATGTACGGCCCGCGCAGGATCTGCGACTGGCCGAGCGCGTCGTAGAACTCCAGGCTGGGCCACTCCCCCTTGCCGGTGGAGTTGATCCACAACCCGAACGCCTGCGGCTGCCCGTCCACCACGATCTGCTGCGGCGGGCTGGCGTAGGCGGCCCGGGTGGCGGTCGAGGTGGTGAAGTCGTAGGACAGCTTGAGCCCGCCGCCGCTCTGACCCGGCGCGGCCGACAACGAGCCGGTGGCGCGGGCGGCGGCGAAGGTCCACTTGGCCGCGTCCTCGAAGTCGGCGACCGGCTTGGACTCGAACCCGACGGTCACCGGGACGGCCGTGGTGATCTTGCCGACCTTGGCGGTGATCAGCCCGGAGCCGGTGGCCTGCCGGGCCTTGACGGTGAAGTACCCGTGCTCGGCCGGGGTGACCTCGAACAGGTTCTTGTCGTAGTCGAGCGTCAGGTCGTCCGGCTCGATGGGCGCGGAGTTGCCGTTGGCGTCGTAGCCGACGACGCCGAACGCGGCACTGCCGTCGGCTCCCGAGATGCCGAGCCGGTCGGCCGTCGCGCCGAGCCGCTGGAGCGGCTGGAGCACGGTCAGGCCGAGCGTGCCCTTGGCGCCGCCGCGCGAAGCGGTGACGGTGGTCTGGCCGGGCACCAGGGCGTGGAAGCGGCCGTTCCTGATGACGCCGTGCACGGCGGGGTTGGCCCGCCAGGACGGCGTGCCGGCCGCCGGGCCGTACGTCTCGTCGTAGCCGGCGGCGGTCAGCCGCCTGGTCAGGCCGGGGAAGACGCGGTCGGGGCGGCCGCCGGCGACCGGGCCGACACCGGGCGCCTTGGCCGGGTCGCTCGCGGTCTCCAGCCAGAAGCCCTTCAGCTTGCCGCTGCCCTCGGGCGCGTACAGCGCCAGGCCGTTGGGCACGTGGCGCTCGCCGCCGTCGGACGGGCTGTTCTCCACCTGCACGGCGGCCGAGCCGGGCTCGCGGGCCAGCATGGTGGAGGAGCCGCCGCCGTCGAGGTTGAGGGCGTCGGCCGCGCCGAGGTCGACCATCATGGCGGCCAGCTCGTTGAGCGTGACGCCGCGGCTGTCGGCCTGGCGGCCGTCCACGGTGAGCAGGTACATCTTCCTGCCGTCGGCGGAGAAGCCCACGGCGGTGCGCGGGTGCGCTGCCGGGTCGCTGGAGTTCTGCACGACCCCGTCCTTGACCAGGACGTAGTTGCCGCCGACGGCCGCCTTGACGGTGGAGCCGTCCGACGCCTTCGGCTGGTACTTCACATCGACGCGGTCACCGGCCTTCAGGGCCGACAGGGCGGTCGCGCCGGCGTCCCGGCCGAGCAGGATCGTGGTCCCGGCGGGGATCGGCCCGGTGCCCGCGGCGGTGCGCACCTCGCTCACCACGCCGTCCACCAGGACGACCTCGGCGACCGAGGAGGCGCCCTCGACGGCGCGAGCCCGGTTGTAGGAGCCCCACAGCGGCGTGAACAGGCCCACGCCGCCGCCCTGCACGATCTGGTTGAACTGGGTGAGCGCGATCGGCGCGCCGCCGGAGGGCGTGGCGGTGCCCTCGAAGTACATCTTGAGCACCCGGCCGATGCCGTCGCCGGTGACGGCGACCGCGTTGTCGTGCCCGGCGGCCGGCGACTGGACCAGCGTGCCGTCCTGCACGCCGATGCCCTGGGCGGCGCCGGAGTTGTTGATGTCGAAGAAGTCGCCGTTGACCGCCGCCACGGCGTGGGAGCGCCCGGCGGGGCCGGACAGCGGCTCGGTCTTGGTCACCTCACCGGAGAAGACGTAGTCGGCCTTGGGCCCGCCCTTGGTGCCGCCGAGGTCGGCGGTCACCGCGTCGGCGCGCAGCCAGCCGAGCGCGTCGTAGGTGTCGTACGAGGTCAGCGAGATGCCCGGCGCGACGGGCCGGGTCCTCTTGGCGGTCTCCAGTCGCGGCTGCCCGGCGGTGGCCTGGCTGATCAGCGTGGAGGGCGGCGGGTACGAGGACGCCTTGAGCGCGTCCTCGGCGGGCGGGGTGGGGTCGGCCTGCGCGGGCGCACTCAGGGCCACCGGCCCTAAGACGAGCGCGGCGGCGGCCAGGAAACGGAGGGTCTGCACGACCGAACTCAATCGTTCGTGGATATAAGTTTCAAGACTTGAGGGTGAACTAAAAGAAAATTTCAGATCTTGTCGCGTCCCCGGCCTGGCCGGACGATGGGACGCGTGGACCGACAGGCGCTCTACCGCGACCCGTACCCGCTCTATGCGCGCGCCCGCGCCGCCCCCGGGCTGACCTTCGTCGAGGAGCTGGACGCCTGGCTCGTGGCCAGGCACGACGACGTCCGCGAGGTGCTGTCCAGGCCCGGCGACTTCTCCTCCAAGGGCGCTCTACGGCCGGACGTGATCCCCGGGCCGCGCGCGTTCGCCGAGCTGGCCGGGGTGCCCGGCGGCGCGCCCGTGGTGCTGAGCACCGACGGCGAGGCCCACCAGCGCTACCGCCGGCCGCTCACCCGGGGACTGTCGCCCGCCCGGGTGAGCGCCGCGCTGCCGTTCGTCGCCGCCACGGCCGCTGAGCTGGTCGCCGCGTTCGCCAAGGCGGGCGGCGGCGAGTGGATGTCCGCCTATGCCAGGCCGCTGCCGGCCACCGTGATCGGCCATCTGCTCGGCCTCGACCCGGCCGACGTGCCCGCCGCGATCAGGGGCGGCGGCCGGGCCGAGGACCTGCTGTTCACCCCGATGCCCGAGGAGGAGCAGATCGCCGCCGCCCGCGAGGTCGCCGCGCTGCGGCGCCTGCTGGCCGCCCACGCCGACCGCTCCCGCGCCGCCGCGAACCTGACCGGCGAGGTGGTACGCGCCCTCGCGCCCGGCGAGCCGACCGCCGCCCAGCGCGACGAGATCGCCTCCAACGTGGAGAACGTCATGCTGGCCGGGCACCTCACCACGACCGCGCTGCTCGGCTCGGTCGTGCACCGCCTGCTGCGCGACCACCGCCAGTGGGAGCTGCTGTGCGCGCGGCCGGACGAGCTGATCCCGGCCGCGATCGAGGAGGCCGCCCGGTACGAGGCGCCCGTCCAGGGTTTCCGCCGCCGCGTCACCAGGCCGCTCACCCTGGCCGGCACGCCGCTCGCCGAGGGCGCGACGGTGTTCGTCTCCTACGCCTCGGCCGGCCGGGACGCCGCCGCGTACGAGCGGCCCGACGACTTCGACATCACCCGGCCGCGCGGCCGTCATCTGGCGTTCGGGCACGGCGTGCACGGCTGCCCCGGCGCGTTCCTGGCCCGCGAGCAGCTCCGGGTGACGCTGGAGCTGCTGGTGCGCGAGCTGCCCGGCCTCCGGCTGGCCCGCCGGGACGTGACCATGGCCGCCACGCTCATCCACCGCGCCCCTGAGGAGCTCCATCTGACCTGGTGAGACGGGTCAGGGTCTCCTCGTAGGCCGGGTCGAGCCAGTAGTCGGAGTGCCAGCGCGCCTCGGGCAGCGGCTCGCCGGGACCGGGCTGGAGCGGATCCCAGCAGAACCGGTCGACGGTCTGCTCGCCCTCGCCCGCCGGACGGGGACCGAAGGGATCGACCCGGCGGAAGACCGGACCGCCGATGGGATCGCTCAGCCGGTAGAGATTGGTCCAGCGGACGGCGTCGCGCATCGCCGACAGGCCGCGGGTGCCGAAGTAGGCGGGGAAGAAGGCGGCGTACAGGCGGCGCAGCGGCGAGCCGTGGGTGAGCAGCCGTACGCGGGGGCGCAGCTCGGGCCTGACCTGGAGCACGAGCGCGGCGGTGAGCACGCTGCCCTGGCTGTGGCCCGACAACACCACCTCGTCGCCGCCGGACCTGGTCAGGGTGTTGATCCGGGCGAGCAGCTCGGGGATGACGCGCTCGGTGTAGCAGGGCGGGGCCAGCGGGTGGATGGCCCGGGGCCAGAACGTCGAGATGTCCCACAGGATGCCGACCGTACGCCGCAGCCGCGTGTCGCTGTACGTGCGGCGGCCGAGCAGGACCAGGCCGACGACGATCGCCGTCATGGCCCAGCTCCCGACCGAGGCCAGCAGCCCGGCCAGCCCGCCCACCGGGGCGAACAGGTGGAAGCGGTAGATCACGGTCACCGCGCCGGAACCGGCCGCGCCGATGCCGGTGACCACCGCCAGCACGAGCCCGGCGCGGTCGGTCAGCCCGGCCAGCGCCCACTTCCCGGCCACGTCCCGGTCGTAGGCGCCGTAGTACGGGGTCAGCTTCGGCGTGAGCGTGGCGGCGGCCGACCCGCGGATCAGCCACAACGCGACCGCCACCCCGACGAACCCGGCCACCAGCAGCGGCACCAGCGCGGCCGTCCACCAGACCGGGTCGTCGAGGTAGAGCCGGCGATCGACCGGCCCGGGCTCGGCGACGGAGGCCGGCACGCCGAAGAAGGTGGCGGTCCAGAACATCAGGCCGAGCGCCAGCACGTTCGCGCTGCCGGCCGCCACCATCAGCGTGAACCAGGCGGCCATGCCGTACAGCGCCCGCCGCTCGATCGGGTCGCCCGGCCCGGCCTGCCGGTCCATGCGGGCCAGGACGGTGGTCGCCACCAGGATGAACAGGCCGAGCCCGAGCGTCGTCCCGAACTGGAACGCTCCAAACCCGAGGCCGGGAAGCTGCCGGCCCGGCAGGGCGGGGGACATCCCGTCCGCGGCCGAGGCGATCGTGGCCACGAAGACCAGCGGACCGGCCACACGCAGCACCCGGCAGGCCCCGGTGACCCAGGGCGGCACCGCCTCGCCGGGGGCCAGCCGCCGGGCGATCGCAGGCAGCACCGCCAGCGCGGCGGCGGCGACCTGGACCACGACGTTGGCCGCGGTCAGCGCCAGCCCCCGCGCGCTCCCCACGAACGGCCCCGACACGGCCAGCCCGATCGAGCCCAGCGCGAAGGCGACGTGCACGGCCCGCAACCGCCACACGGGCGCGCCGCCGTGCCACAGCCGGGGCTGGGCCAGCAGCGGCCCCGGACGCGACCCGCCGTCGTGCGGCGCGCCGGTCTGCTCGTCGCGCTCCCAGGTGCGCCGTGCCAGCCACCACAGCAGCACGACCACCGCGAACGGCGCCAGCGCGGCGACGGCCAGCCGCCGCGACGGCTCGGCCCCCCACAGTTCGCTCATCCAGTGGACCCAGGCGGGCGCGCTCTCGCGGGCGCAGGCCCGGCCCGCCGCGGTGCACTGCCAGCCGATGAGATCGACGCTGGCCCGGGTGACCGCGCCCACGAGGGTGCCCGTGAGCAGCAGCGCGAACAGGCGTTGCGCCGCCTCCGTCACGTGCCGCAGGCGGGCGCCTCCGGGAGGTCTGGGGAGCATGAAGTAGGACAGGTTGGCCAGGGAGAAGGGCAGCAGGAGCAGCCAGAGCGCGATGGTCCTGCCGCCCGAGGTGAGGCCGCCCCAGGCGTAGGCCTCGCGGTGGCGAGCGCCGGGCACGTCGGCCTGCTCGCCGTCGGGCCGGCCGCCCGGCCACCAGCGCCGGTAGAAGCCGGTGGTGGAGTCCCCGGCGATCTGGCGGGGGTGGGGATGGTTGAGGATGCTCGCCGGCGGGGTGCCGGAGACACCGTGCACACGTAGTTCGGTCACGCCTCCGCAGGTGGGGTCCAGGAATCCGTCCATGGGATCAGGATCACGCAAAGTGAATGATTACGCAAAGTAATGGTACGGTCACGTCCGGTCCTGGCGCGCCTGCCCCGCATGGGCCGCGCCCGTACGGGCATGACGATCTACGTGACCGCGATCGGCGACGGCGAGGCGCGGGCCCACTGGATCGACAGGCGAACGGTCATCTGGACGGTGGATCCGTCGCTGACGCACGCGCTGGCCTGCGCCCCCGACGGGGGGATCGGCTGCCGCGACGGCCGCCTGACCGGCGAGACCCGTACCCTCCCGCTCACGCCGGGCACGCTGAGCGCCGGGCAGCGGCGTGCGTGGCCGCACCTGGCCGGCGGCACCGCGCTCACGCTGCGCCCCGAGGACGCCCGGCTGGCGAAGGACGTGCTGCGCGGCCAGGTCGTGGCCGTGGCGCGGGACGCCTCGGGCGCGGTCGCGGCGGCGACGGGCGTGCAGATCCCCGGCGTGCTCGACGACGTCTACGCCGGGGCCGCGCACGCCCGGCTCGGGCCGTCCGGACGGCTCCTGCCGCGGCTGGCGCTCTGGGCGCCGACCGCGCGGCGGGTGGAGCTGGCGATCGGCGGCCGGACCCACCCGATGCGGCTCGACGAGGAGACCGGCGTGTGGTCGGCCCGCGGCCGGCCCGCCTGGTACGGCAAGGACTACACCTACCTCGTCACCGTCTACTCCCCCGCCGCCGGCCGGGTCGTCACCGGCGAGGTCACCGACCCCTACAGCCTGGCCGCCGCGCCCGACGGGGTGCGCAGCAGGCTGGTGAGCCTGGACGACCCGGCGCTCAAACCGCCCGGCTGGGACCGCCTGGCCAAGCCCGCCCCCGTCCCGCTGGACCGGGCGGTCATCTACGAGCTGCACGTACGCGACTTCTCCGCCTCCGACGCGAGCGTGCCCGAGGAGCTGCGCGGCACGTACGCGGCCTTCTGCCAGGACGGCGAGGGCATGCGCGAGCTGCGCGCGCTGGCCGCGGACGGGCTCACCCACGTGCACCTGCTGCCCGTGTTCGACTTCGCCACGGTCCCCGAGCGCAGGTCCGACAGGACCGAGCCCGGCCTCGACCTGGCCGCCCTGCCGCCCGACTCCGAACGGCAGCAGGAGCGCGTGGCGCTCACCGCGGACCGCGACTCCTTCAACTGGGGTTACGACCCGCTGCACTACACCGTCCCCGAGGGCTCCTACGCGACCGACCCGGACGAGCGGATCAGGGAGTTCCGCGCCATGGTCGCCGCGCTCAACGGGGCCGGGCTGCGCGTGGTCATGGACGTGGTCTACAACCACACCCACTCGGCCGGCGTGCTCGACCCGATCGTGCCCGGCTACTACCACCGCCTGCTGGAGGACGGCTCCCTGGCCACCTCCACCTGCTGCGCCAACACCGCGCCCGAGCACGCCATGATGGGCCGGCTCGTGGTCGACTCGGTGCTCACCTGGGCCAGGCAGTACAAGGTGGACGGCTTCCGCTTCGACCTCATGGGCCACCACCCGAAGGCGAACATCCTGGCCGTACGGGCCGCGCTCGACGCCCTCACCCCCGAGCGCGACGGCGTGGACGGCCGGTCGATCATCCTGTACGGCGAGGGCTGGAGCTTCGGCGAGGTGGCCGGGGACGCCAGGTTCGAGCAGGCCACGCAGGCCAACATGGCCGGCACCGGCATCGGCACGTTCGACGACAGGCTGCGGGACGCGGTGCGCGGCGGCGGCCCGTTCGACGACGACCCGCGGGTGCAGGGCTTCGGCTCCGGCCTGGCCGGCGCGCCCAACGGCGCCCCCGCCAACGGCACCGAGGAACAGCAGCGCGAGCGGCTGCGCCATTACGCCGACCTGGTCATGCTCGGCCTGACCGGCAGCCTGCGCGACTACGTGCTGCCCTCGGGCCGCAAGGGCTCGGACGTCGGCCACAACGGCGCCGGCGCGGGCTACGCCGACCGGCCGGCCGACGCGGTCGCGTACGTGGAGGCGCACGACAACGAGACGCTGTTCGACGCGCTGGCCTACAAGCTGCCGGCCCGTACGCCGATGGCCGACCGGGTGCGCATGCAGGTGTTGTCGCTGGCCACGGTGCTGCTGGGGCAGGGGGCGGCGTTCGTGCACGCGGGCGGCGAGCGGCTGCGGTCGAAGTCGCTCGACCGCAACTCCTACGACTCCGGCGACTGGTTCAACCGCCTGCTGTGGGACTGCTCGGCGGGCAACGGGTTCGGCGCGGGCCTGCCGCCGCGGGCCGGCAACGAGGCGGCCTGGCCGTACGCCCGGCCGCTGCTGGCCGATCCGGCTCTGCGTCCCGGCTGCCCGGCGATCAGGGCGGCGCGGGCGGCGTTCGGGGAGCTGCTGCGGATCAGGGCCTCGACGCCGGCGTTCGCGCTCGGGTCGGCGGAGGAGGTACGGCGGCGGTTGTCGTTCCCGGCCGGCGGGGAGGGCGTGATCGTGATGCGCGTGGACACCGCGGGGCTGGACCCGCGCTGGGACGTGGTCGTCGCGGTGCTCAACGCCACCCCCTCCCCCTGTACGCCGCCGGTGGCGGTGCCGCCGGGCCGCCGGATCGAGCTCCACCCGGTGCAGGCCGCCTCGGCCGACGAGGTGGTCCGGCGCTCGTCCTTCGACCCGGCGGCCGGCACGGTGACGGTCCCGGCCCGTACGGTCGCGGTTTTCGTCATAAGTAACGAAATTTCCTCAGAAAACGAATTTCCGGCCCCATAAACCATTAATAGCCATTACGCGATGCCGGGTTCGGCGAGGAATGATCGCATCTCGTGGGGGAATCATTCCCTGTGCACGATGCCCGATCTCTGGCGTCGACGCGCACGACAGCGCAAACTGGATAGACGGCGATCGCGTGGAGCATGGAGCACCCGTGGACAATCACCTTGATCACATGCCGGTCCTGTCCCGCGGCAGGCATCGCAACCCGAAGCGCGGCGCCTGTTTCATGGAACTGGCGTCCTACCTGGCCGGCGAGCGGTGGAGCGACCATCCGGCCTGCACCCATCCGCTGCTGGCCGCGCTCGCCCGCCTGGTCAACGACAACACCGGCGACGAGAGCCGGGCCGAGCTGGTCGGGCTCGTACCGTCCATCATCGGGCTGGCCGGCGACGACCTGCGGGTCGACGCGCACATCGCGCTGCGCTGCGCGACCACGGCCCTGCCGGTCGCCGCCGCCGAGCGCCAGCTCGCGCTCGCGGTGTCGGTGCTGGCGGCCGAGGAGATGCTGGCCAGGCTCGACGGGGCGCCGTCGGGGCGGATGAGCGAGATGAGCCTCAGGGCGATGGAGCAGGTGCCGCACGCGGCCGAGCAGGCCAGGCGCTTCAGCCGGGCCGCCAAGATCACCGAGAAGGGCTTCCGCCGTTACGCGGCGCCCAACGCGGTGCAGCTCGCCGTGGTCGGCATCGTCCAGGCCTGCGTCAAGGACCCCGACAAGCTGCTGCGCGGGCTGCTGGAGGACGCGATCGCCGACTGCGAGGCGCTCATCCGGGGGCCGCGGAGCGCCGAGCCGGCTCCGGTCGCGCCCGCCAGTCCGGCCCGCGCCTGACCCGCCGACGTCCCCCCGGCGTCCGTACGACGGACGCCGGGGGGACGTCCGTGTTCCCGCCCCTCCGCCCGGCGCTCCCGCGTGCGCGGGCGGTCACGGAGGGGGAAAATCGCTGATCAGGCTAGCCTCTCCTTCGTTGCGGATCATGTCCCGAAGGGCCTAAATTTCGTGACGAATTGTCAGTAAGGGGAGGATTGTCATGACTGTCGAGCTTGCCAGGCCCTTTTCTCCTGAGAAGCATCACAGCCACCGGGACGTCACCGGCGGCTGGTTGCGTCCGGCGGTGTTCGGGGCGATGGACGGGCTGGTCTCGAACGTCGCGCTGATCGCCGGAGTCGTGGGCGCCGCGGGCGCCGGGCGCGGCGCGGTGCTCGCGGGGTTCGCGGGCCTGGTCGCGGGGGCGTGCTCGATGGCGGCGGGCGAGTACACCTCGGTACGCTCCCAGACCGAGCTGATGCGGGCCGAGATCGCCGTCGAACGCCGTGAGCTGGCCCGCAACCCCGACGGCGAGCGGGCCGAGCTGGCCGCCCTCTACCGGGCGCGCGGGCTGGACGCCGACCTGGCGCGCCGGGTCGCCGAGGGCCTGTCGGCCGACCCGGAGCAGGCGTTGCGCGTGCACGTGCGCGAGGAACTGGGGGTGGACCCCGACGACCTGCCCTCGCCGTACCTGGCGGCGGGGTCGTCGTTCGTCGCCTTCGCGATGGGGGCGATGGTGCCGCTGGCGCCGTTCCTGTTCGGGGCGTCGGGGTTGTTCCTGGCGCTGGCGCTGAGCGTGGTGGCGCTGTTCGGGTTCGGCGCGGCGGTGGCCGTGATGACGGCGCGGCCGTGGTGGCTGGGCGGCCTGCGCCAGCTCGGCCTGGGCACGGGCGCCGCCGCCGTCACCTTCGGCCTCGGCCACCTGCTCGGCGTCGCCGTCTCCTGACCCCGGCGCCCCGGCCATGGGCGGCGGTCACGCAGGGCCGCCGGGAGGTCAGGGGCGGCCGGCGATGGCCAGGTTGACGCCGAGGGCGATGAGCGCGGCGCCGGTCAGGCCGTCGACGGCCTTGCGCACGCCGGACCTGGCGAACACCCGGCGCAGTGTGCTCACCACGTTCGCCACCGTGAGGAACCAGACCACCGTGCCGGCCAGCGCGACCGCCGACAGCAGCAGCGCCTCGCCGAACGCGGCCCGCTCGCCGACGAACTGCGGCACCAGCGCCACGAAGAACAGCGCGGCCTTGGGGTTGAGCACGTTGGTGAGCAGCCCTTCGACGAAGGCCGCCCACGGGCCGCGCCCGGCGGGAGCGGGCAGGCCGAGGTCGAGCCCGCCGCCCCCGCGCAGGGCGGCACGCAGCGCCTTGACCCCCAGGTAGAGCAGGTACGCGGCGCCGACGACCTTGACCACGGTGAACGCCATGGCCGAGGCGGCCAGCAGCGCGGCCACGCCGGTGGCGGCGGCCACCACCCAGACCGACACGCCCACGGCGATGCCGACCGCGGCGGCCATGCCGTGACCGCGGCCGGACAGCGCCGAACGGCGGACCACGACCGCGAAGTCAGGGCCGGGCGACATCGCGCCGAGCATCACCACACCGCCGAAACCCGCGAACTGCGCCAGAGAAGTCATCATGGGGATCACCTTACGAACCCCCGGCCGCCCGGGATCGAGCTGTCCACATTCAGGACACCTGCCCGCAGATCCGCCGGGGACGGGCGTGTCACTTCCTGCGGCGCCACTTCTTGAAGATGGTCCGGATCGTCAGCACCAGCACGACGCCGACGATCTGGCCGCCGAGCACGATCCGGTTGACGTCCACGGCCGGACGCCACTGCACGTCGCCGTCCTTGACCACGAACACCCCGGCGGGGGTGGCGCTGTAGCCGAAGCCGCCACCGCCGCCGCTGCCGAGCTCCTCCCCCTTCTCGTCCCGGCCCTGCCCGTGGCCGCCACCGCCGCCGTGGGCGACCCGGGCGACGGGGATGACCAGGACGTCCCCGTGGCGGATCGGCTCGCCGAAGACCCGCTTGACGGTGACGACGTCCTTCGACTGCTCCAACAGCTCCTTGATGTCCATGTCACCATCGTTCCCCCGGATCGTCCGCTAGTCGAACGTGGTGGAGATCTCGTGCCAGCCGCCCGGCGCGATCTTCTCCGCCGACTCCGGCCCCCAGGTGCCCTTCTCGTACGGGAGCGGCCGGTCGGGCAGGTCGAGCAGCCGTCCGACGATCCGCCACGACTCCTCCACCAGGTCGAACCTGGCGAAACGCCGAGGGTCGCCGGTGACGGCGTCGGTCAGGATCCGTTCGTAGGCGGCCTCCATCGGGCCGAGCACCTTGGTGAAGTCGACGCTCACCGGCACCGGGATGGTCCGCTGCCTGCCCGGCTCCTTGGCCAGCACGTCGAAGGTCACCCCGGCGTCGGGCTGCAACCGGAACCTGATGAGGTTGGGCCCCGGCGGCGCGTCGCCGCCCCGGAACATCGTCACCGGCGGCCTGCGCAGCTCGGCGACGATCTCCAGGTCGGTGGTGGGCAGCGCCTTGCCCGAACGGATGCACCAGGGCACGCCCGCCCACCGCCAGCTGTCGATGTAGAGCCGCATGGCGACGAACGTCTCGGTGGTGGAGCCGGGCCGTACGCCGGGGGTGTCGAGGTAGCCGTCGTACTGGCCGCGTACGACATGGGCCGGGTCGATGGCCTGGACCGCGCGCAGCACCCGCCACTTCTCGTCGAGCTGGGCGCGGGCGTCCATGGACGGCGGCGGGTCCATCGCCAGGATGGCCAGCAGTTGCAGCAGGTGGTTCTGGACCACGTCGCGGACCGTGCCGTTGGCGTCGTAGAAGGCGCCCCGGTCGGAGACGTCGAAGTCCTCGGCCATGGTGATCTGCACGCTGCGCACGTAGTTGCGGTTCCACAGGGGTTCGAGCAGCATGTTGGCGAACCGGAACACCATGAGGTCCTCGACCGGCTCCTTGCCCAGGAAGTGGTCGACCCGCCGCAGGTGGTCCTCGTCGAAGTACTTCAGCAGCTCGTCGTTGAGCTTGCGGGCCGAGTCGAGGTCGTGTCCGAACGGCTTCTCCACCACGAGCCTGGCGTCGTGGTTGAGCCCCGCGCCGGCCAGACCCTCGGCGACGACGGAGAACAACACGGGCGGCACCGCCAGGTAGTGGACGAGGAAGCCCTTGCCCTCGGTCTCCTCCCGCAGCCTGGCGAAGGTGGCCGGGTCGCGGTAGTCCCCCGCCACCAGCCGCAGGTTGCCCGCCAGCTTCTCGAACGCCGCGTCCTGGACGCCGCCGCAGGCCTCGCGGGCGTGCTCGCGCAGCGCGTCGAGGTCCATGTCGGTCTTGGCGACGCCGATGATCGGCAGGTCGAGCCGGCCGTCGGCGGTCAGGTGGTAGAGAGCGGGGAGCAGCATCTTGCGCGCGAGGTCGCCGGTGATGCCGAACAGGACCAGCGCGCCGGCCCGCCCCATGTCAGACCTGCCTTCCGCGCAGCTCGCGGTACCTGCGCACGAGCTGTTCGGTCGAGGAGTCGGGGAAGGTCTGCGGCGGCTCCTCGGAGGTGAGCGCGGGCGCCACGTCGAGGGCCATCTTCTTGCCCAGCTCAACGCCCCACTGGTCGAAGGAGTCGACGCCCCAGATCGTGCCCTCGACGAACACGATGTGCTCGTACAGCGCGACGAGCTGCCCCAGCGTGGACGGCGTGAGCTTGGTCACCAGGATCGTCGAGGTCGGCCGGTTGCCCGGCATCACCTTGTGGGGCACGATCTCCGGCGGCGTGCCCTCGGCCGCGATCTCCTCGGCGGTCTTGCCGAACGCCAGCGCGGAGGTCTGGGCGAGCAGGTTGGCGGTGAGCTGGTCGTGCATGCCCTCGCGGTCCTCGAACGGCTCGGCGAAGCCGATGAAGTCGGCGGGGACGAGCCGGGTGCCCTGGTGCAGGAGCTGGTAGAAGGCGTGCTGGCCGTTGGTGCCCGGCTCGCCCCAGAAGATCTCGCCGGTCGGGACGGTCACCGGGGTGCCGTCGGCGCGTACCGACTTGCCGTTGGACTCCATGGTGAGCTGCTGGAGGTAGGCCGGGAAGCGGTGCAGCCGCTGGCTGTAGGGCAGCACGGCGCGGGTCTCGGCGCCGAAGAAGTCGGTGTACCAGATGCCGAGCAGGGCCATCAGGACCGGCATGTTGGCGTTGAAGGGCGCGGTGCGGAAGTGCTGGTCCATGGCGTGGAAGCCGGCCAGCATCTCGCGGAACCGCTCGGGCCCGACCGCGATCATCAGGGACAGGCCGATGGCGCCGTCGTAGGAGTAGCGGCCGCCCACCCAGTCCCAGAAGCCGAACATGTTGTCGGTGTCGATGCCGAACTCGGCGACCTTCTCGGCGTTGGTGGAGACGGCCACGAAGTGCTTGGAGACGGCCTCCTCGCCCAGCGCCTCGACCAGCCAGCGGCGGGCGACCCTGGCGTTGGTCAGCGTCTCCAGCGTGGTGAAGGTCTTGGACGCGACCACGAACAGCGTCGTGGCGGGGTCGAGGCCGCGCAGGTTGCCGAGGATGTCGGCGGGGTCGATGTTGGAGACGAACCTGGCCTCGATGCCGGCGTCCACGTAGTCGCGCAGCGCCTCGTACGCCATGGCCGGGCCGAGGTCGGAGCCGCCGATGCCGATGTTGACCACGGTCCTGATCGGCTGCCCGGTGGCGCCCTTCCACTCCTTGGACCTGACGCGGTCGGAGAAGGCGCTCATCTTGTCGAGCACGGCGTGCACGTCGGCCACGACGTCCTGGCCGTCCACGACGAGCTCGGCGTTCTTCCTCATGCGCAGCGCGACGTGCAGGACGGCGCGGTCCTCGCTCACGTTGATGTGCTGGCCGCCGAACATCGCGCCGACGCGCTCGCGCAGGCCCGCCCGCTCGGCCAGGGCCACCAGCAGGTCGATCGTCTCCTGGGTGGCGCGGTGCTTGGCGTAGTCGAGGTAGAGGTCCCCGGCGCTCACCGTCATCCGCCCGGCCCTGCCCGGGTCCTCCGCGAACAGCTCACGAAGCTGCTTTCCCGCCAGCTCCTCGTGATGCTTGCCCAGAGCCGCCCACTCCTGGCTCTGGCTGATGTCGCCGTTCACCGCTTCCTCCTCATGTCTCGTCAAACCTGATCACATCGTCCCGCACTCGCGGGAGATCCTCTGAGCCGGGCTCCCGTCAGGGAACCCCGTACCCCACGGGGAAGATTCCGCGCACGGCGGCCGGCACTCTTTGCCTTCAGTGGGACTCGCGGCCGACCGCGTCACCGGAGGAACCCGTCAGGAAGTCGAGATCGGCTCCCAGGTGGGCCTGGGTGACGTGGTCGACGTACAGGCGCTCCCACCCGCGGGACGGGCGGGCGTGGCCGGTCGTGACCGGCTTCCTGGCGGCCAGCTCGGCCTCGGGGACGTCCACGTCGAGCCTCCTGGCGGCCACGTCGAGCACGATCGGGTCGCCGGTGCGCACCCTGGACAGCGGCCCGCCGGCCGCCGCCTCGGGCGAGGCGTGCAGGACGACCGTGCCGTACGCGGTGCCGCTCATCCGGGCGTCGCTGACCCGGACCATGTCGCGTACGCCCTTGGCCAGCAGCCTGCGCGGCAGCGGCAGGTTGCCGACCTCCGGCATGCCCGGGTAGCCCCTGGGGCCGCAGCCGCGCAGCACCAGCACCGACGTCTCGTCCACGTCGAGGTCGGGCGAGTCGAGCCGGGCGTGGACGTCCTCGACGCCGTCGAAGACGACCGCCCGGCCCCGGTGCCGCAGCAGCTCCGGCGAGGCGGCCGCGGGCTTGATCACGGCGCCGTCGGGCGCGAGGTTGCCGCGCAGCACGGCGATGCCCGCGTCGGGCAGCAGCGGGTCGGCGCGCCGCCTGATCACGCTGTCGTCCCAGATCTCGGCGCCGGCCAGGTGCTCGACCAGGGGACGGCCGGTGACGGTGATGGCCGCCGGGTCGAGCAGGTCCTCCACCTCCCGCAGCACGGCGGCCAGGCCGCCTGCCCGGAACAGGTCGTCCATCAGGTGCCGTCCGGCCGGTTGCAGGTCGGCCAGCAGCGGCACGCCGGACCCGGTGCGGTCGAAGTCGTCGAGGCTCAGCTCGACGCCGAGCCGCCCGGCGACCGCCAGCAGGTGGACGACCGCGTTGGTGGAGCCGCCGATCGCGGCCAGCGTGACGATGGCGTTGAGGAAGGAGCCCCTGGTCATCACATGGCTGGGCCGGCGGCCGGCGCGTACCAGCTCGACGGCGAGCCGGCCGCTGTCGTGCGCGCGTTCCAGCAGGCGGCTGTCGGGGGCGGGGGTGCCGGCCGTGCCGGGCAGCGTCATGCCGAGCGCCTCGGCCATGCACGCCATGGTCGAGGCGGTGCCCATCGTGTTGCAGTGGCCGCGGCTGCGGATCATCGACGACTCCGAGCCCAGGAACGCCTCGCGCGAGAGCGTGCCCGCGCGCACCTCCTCGCTGAGCCGCCACACGTCGGTGCCGCAGCCGAGCGGGACGCCGCGGAAGTGGCCGGTCAGCATGGGCCCGCCGGGCACCACGATCGCGGGCAGGTCGACCGAGGCGGCCGCCATGAGCAGCGCGGGGACGGTCTTGTCGCAACCGCCCAGCAGCACCACGCCGTCGATCGGGTTGGCCCGCAGGAGCTCCTCGGCGGCCATGGCGGCCAGGTTGCGCCATAACATGGCGGTCGGGCGCACGTTCGTCTCGCCCAGGGAGACGACGGGCAGGTTGAGCGGCACGCCGCCCGCCTCCCACACGCCGTTCATGACGCCGCGCGCGACCTCGTCGAGGTGGGCGTTGCAGGGCGCGAGGTCGGAGGCGCTGTTGGCGATCGCGATGTGCGGGCGGTCCCCGTCGAACGCCTCGCGCGGCAGGCCGCGGCGCATCCAGGCGCGGTGGATGTAGGAGTTCCGGTCGTCGCCGGAGTACCAGAGCGAGCTGCGCAGCGCCATGTGACCGCACATTAGCGGCAGTCCGGGGGATTCAGCATCGCCTGTAGAGGAATGGGCAAGTGCATGGACCACATAGACGCGTACTGGCGGGCGGCCAACTATCTGTCCGTCGGGCAGATCTACCTGCTGGACAATCCGCTGCTGGCCGAGCCGCTGCGGCCCGAGCACATCAAGCCGCGCCTGCTGGGCCACTGGGGCACCACCCCGGGACTGAACTTCTGCTTCGCCCACCTCAACCGGGTGATCTCCGAACGGGCCCAGGACATGATCTACATCGTCGGCCCGGGTCACGGAGGGCCGGCCGCGGTGGCGCACGCCTGGCTGGAGGGCTCCTACAGCGAGCGTTATCCGGACGTCTCGCAGGACGTCGCGGGCATGCGGCGGTTGTTCCGCCAGTTCTCCTTCCCCGGCGGCATCCCCAGCCACGTCGCGCCGGAGACGCCGGGGTCCATCCACGAGGGCGGCGAGCTGGGCTACTCCCTCGCCCACGCCTACGGCGCCGCGTTCGACAACCCCGACCTGGTGGTGGCCTGCGTCGTCGGCGACGGCGAGGCCGAGACGGGCCCGCTGGCCGCGAGCTGGCACTCCAACAAGTTCCTCGACCCCAGGCACGACGGCGTCGTGCTCCCCATCCTGCACCTGAACGGCTACAAGATCGCCAACCCGACCGTGCTGGCCCGCATCCCCGAGGACGAGCTGCTCAAGCTGCTGGAGGGGTACGGCCACCGCCCGCACCTGGTCGGCCCCTCACACGAGGAGATGGCCGCCACCCTCGACACCGTCTTCGACGAGATCGCCGAGTACAAGGACGGCCAGGACCGGCGGCTGCCGATGATCGTCCTGCGCACCCCCAAGGGCTGGACCGGGCCGCGCGAGGTGGACGGCAAGCCGGTCGAGGGCACCTGGCGGGCCCACCAGGTGCCGCTGTCCGGCGTCCGGGAGAACCCGGCCCACCTGGCGATGCTGGAGGAGTGGATGCGCTCGTACCGGCCGGAGGAGTTGTTCGGCTCCGACGGCAGGCCGGTCGAGGACGTCCTGCGTACGGTGCCGCGCGGCCCGCTCCGGATGAGCGCCAACCCGCACGCCAACGGCGGCGAGCTGCTGCGCCCGCTGGCCCTGCCGGACTTCCGCAGGCACGCGGTGGAGGTCAAGTCCCCCGCCGTGCAGTCGAACGAGCCGACGCGGGTGCTCGGCGGGTTCCTGCGCGACGTGATCACGGGCAACCCGCGCAACTTCCGGCTGCTCGGACCCGACGAGACCGCCTCCAACCGGCTGTCGGACGTGTTCGAGGTCACCGACCGCGCGTGGGAGGCCGAGATCCTGCCCACGGACGAGAACCTGGCCCCGGGCGGCCGGGTGATGGAGGTGCTGAGCGAGCACCTGTGCCAGGGCTGGCTGGAGGGCTACCTGCTGACCGGCCGCCACGGGCTGTTCAACTGCTACGAAGCCTTCATCCACATCATCGACGCCATGTTCAACCAGCACGCCAAGTGGCTGGAGTCGGCGCAGAAGATCCCGTGGCGGCGGCCCGTGGCGTCGCTGACGTACCTGCTGTCGTCGCACGTGTGGCGGCAGGACCACAACGGCTTCAGCCATCAGGACCCCGGCTTCCTCGACGTGGTCGTCAACAAGAAGGCGTCGGTGGTGCGCGTCTACCTGCCGCCGGACGCCAACACCCTGCTGTCGGTGGCCGACCACTGCCTGCGTTCGCGTGACTACGTCAACGTGATCGTCGCGGGCAAGCAGCCGGTGCTCGACCTGTTCACCATGGACGAGGCGATCGCCCACTGCACCCGCGGCCTGGGCATCCTGCCGTGGGCCTCCGGCGACCAGGGCTCCGAGCCGGACGTCGTCCTCGCCTGCGCCGGCGACGTGCCCACCCTGGAGACGCTGGCCGCCGCGGCCATCCTGCGCGAACACCTGCCCGAACTGAAGGTACGGGTCGTCAACGTCGTCGACCTGATGCGGCTGCAACCGCCGTCGGAGCACCCCCACGGCCTGCCGGACGCCGAGTTCGACACCCTGTTCACCACCGACAAGCCGGTCATCTTCAACTTCCACGGCTACCCCTCGCTCATCCACCAGCTCGCCTACCGCCGCCACGGGCACGACAACCTGCACGTACGCGGCTACCGGGAGGAGGGCACCACGACCACGCCGTTCGACATGGCGATGCTCAACGACATCGACCGCTTCCACCTGGTCATGGACGTCATCGACCGGGTGGACGGGCTCGGCGCCAAGGCCGCGCACCTGCGCCAGCGGATGAGCGACGCGCGGTTGCGGGCCCGCGCGTACACCAGGGAGCACGGCGAGGACCCCGCGGAGATCAGGTCGTGGACATGGCCGGCCGAATACTCGTCCTGAACACCGGCTCCTCGTCCATCAAGTACGAGCTGGTGGACGTGGGCACCCGCGAGCGCCCGGCGCGCGGGCTGGTGGAGCGCATCGGCGAGGAAGGCGGGCGGCTGACGCACCACACGGGCGAAGGGCCGCCGTACGTGCGGGAGGAGCGTTTCCCCGGGCACGCCGAGGGGCTGGAGGCGATGCTGAAGGCGTTCGCGGAGGCCGGGCCCGCGCTGGACCCCGTCGCGGTCGGGCACCGGGTCGTGCACGGCGGCACCCGCTTCACCGGCCCGGCGCTGGTCGACGACGACGTGATCGCCGCGATCGAGGAGCTGGCGCCGCTCGCGCCGCTGCACAACCCGGTCAACCTGGCCGGGATCCGGGTGGCGCGGGCGGCGTTCCCGGGGGTGCCGCAGGTGGCGGTGTTCGACACGGCGTTCCAGCTCACGCTGCCGCCGCAGGCGTACACGTACGCGGTGCCGCGTGAGTGGGGCGTGCGGCGCTACGGCTTCCACGGCACCTCCTGCGCCTACGTCTCCCGCCGCGCCGCCGCCTTCCTCGGCCGCGACCCGTCCGAGCTGAACCTGATCGTGTTGCACCTGGGCAACGGCGCCAGCGCGACGGCGATGTCCGGCGGGCGCAGCGTGGACACCTCCATGGGGCTGACGCCGCTGGAGGGCCTGGTGATGGGCACCCGTTCCGGCGACGTGGACCCGGCGATCGCCGGGTACCTCGCCCGGGTGCGCGGCCTCGGGGCCGAGGAGGTGGAGCACGCGCTGAGCCACCAGGGCGGGCTGCGGGCCCTGGCCGGGACGCTCGACATGCGCGAGGTACGGCGACGCGACGACGAGGAGGCCCGCCTGGCCCTGGAGGTCTACACCCGGCGCGTCCGCAAGTACGTCGGCGCCTACTACGCGCTGCTCGGCCGGGTGGACGCGATCGTGTTCACCGGCGGGGTCGGCGAGCACGACGCGGCCACCCGGGCGGAGTCGCTGGCCGGGCTCGACCGGCTCGGCGTCACCGTGGACCCCGAGCTGAACGCGGCGGAATCGGCGGCGGAGCGGGCGGTGTCACCGCCGGGCGCGGAGGTGGCGGTGCTGGTCGTCCCGACCGACGAGGAATGGGAGATCGCCCGCCAGGCCCTGGAGCTGATCCCCGGCCCCTGAAGCAAAGTGGATCAGGGGCGGGTCAGGCCGGTGCGGGGACGGCGGGCACCCAGAACTCGACCGTGGTGCCCCCGCCCGGCCGGGCGGCCAGGCTCCACCACCCGCCCGCCAGCTCGGCCCGCTCGCGCATCTCGATCAGCCCGAAGTGCCGGAGCCGCCCCTCCCCCTGCGGCGGCGGCCCGGTCCCGTCGTCGGCGACCCGTACGTGCACGCCGCCGTCCAGCGAGACCAGGGACAGGGTGATCGAGGTGGCGCGGGCGTGCTTGCGCACGTTCGTGATCGCCTCCTGGCAGATCCGGAAGATCGTGATGGCCGCCTCGGGCGGCGGGTCGGCGTCGAGGCGGTGGATGATCTCGAACGCCGGCCCGGCGTCGGCGGTCACCTGCCGCAGGTAGCCGGCCAGGCCCTCGACCAGCCCCTCCTGGTCGACGCCCGGCGGGCGCAGCTCGAAGGTCAGGTCGCGCAGCCGTCCGACGGCGGCCTCGACGGCCTCGCCGATGCCGCGCAGCTCGGCGGCCCGTTCGGGGGCGAGGCCGCCCTCCAGCACGCGCAGCCGCATGCCGACGGCGACCATGGACTGGATCGTGTCGTCGTGCACGTCGTAGGCGATGCGGCGGCGTTCGAGCTCCTGGGCGCGTACGAGGTGGCTGAGCAGCATGCCGCGCTCGTCGAGGGCGCGGGACACGTTGCGGCGCTCGGTCAGGTCGCGGGTGACCTTGCCGAACCCGCGCAGCTCGCCGCGGTCGTCGTGGAGGGCGGTGATGACCACGCCGGCCCAGAACCGGGTGCCGTCCTTGCGCACCCGCCAGCCCTCCTCCTCCCACCGGCCGTCGGCGACCGCGACCTCCAGCTCCATGGCGGGCTTCCCGGCCGCGACGTCCTCGGGCGGGTAGAAGACCGAGAAGTGGGCGCCGATGATCTCTTCGGCGCGGTAGCCCTTGATACGTTCGGCGCCGGCGTTCCAGCTCACGATCCGGCCCTGGGCGTCGAGCATGAAGATGGCGTAGTCGACGACGTTCTGGACCAGCAGCCGGAAACGTTCCTCGCTGTCGCGCAGCGCCTGCTCGGCCAGGCGGCGCTCGGTCAGGTCGCCGGTGACCTTGCCGAACCCGCGCAGCCGGCCCCGTTCGTCGTGGAGGGCGGTGATGACCACCCTCGCCCAGAACCGGGTGCCGTCCTTGCGCAGCCGCCAGCCCTCGTCGGCCACCCGGCCGGCCGTGGCCGCGCGGTCCAGCAACCGTTCGGGTTTGCCGGCCGCGACGTCCTCCGGCGGGTAGAACACCGAGAAATGGCTGCCGATGATCTCCTCCGCCCGGTAGCCCTTGATGCGCTCGGCGCCCGCGTTCCAGCTGGTCACATGGCCGGAGAGGTCGAGGAGGCAGATCGAGTAGTCGACGACGCTTCGGACGAGCAGCTGGATGTCATCGGACTGCCGGTCGTGGGCGGACATACTGCAGCTTCGCACGGCCCGGCGGAGGACCGGAACCCGGTCACGCCCTGGAACGCTCCTGGGCCGGCGAGGTGGCCTGCGGAGTGGCCTGCGCGGTGGTCTGTGGGACGACCTGCGCCGCCAGTTCGCACCACACCACCTTGCCGCTCTCGCCGTCCCCCGCGCCGCGGGTGACGCCCCAGCCGGTGGACAACGTCCCGATGACGTTCAGGCCCCAGCCGTCGGCCGGTCCCGGCTCGCGCGGGGTGGGCAGGCCGGGGCCGGAGTCGCGCACCTCGATCCGTACGTGGGAGGGGGTGCAGCGGATACGCAGGGCGGGCGGGCCGTCGCCGTGCACGAGCGCGTTGGTGATGAGTTCGGACACCACGAGCACGACGTCGTCGTGACGCCCGAGGTAGCCGCACCCGTCCAGCGCCTCGCGCGCCGTCTGTCGGGCCGCGGTGATGCTGCCCATCTCCTCCGGCAGCTGGGTGTCCACCTGGTACGGCCCAGCGAAACTGCCCATCCCTCTACTGTCGGGCAGCGCCGGACCCGATCACGAGACGCAGCGGAACCACCCCGCCCGGTACGGATGGGGGAACCCGTCTGGTGCATATGCGTCAGTCGAGCAGCCCTTCCCGGCGCGCGACGGCCACGGCCTCCAGCTTGGAACGGGCTCCGAGCTTCTCCAGCACGTGCTGGACGTGGTTGCGCGCGGTGTTGCGGGCCACGCCGAGCCGGGTGCCGATCTCGACCGTGCTCGCCCCTTCGGCCAGCAGCCGCAGCGTCTGGCGTTCGCGTCCGGTGAGCGCCGCGCCGGGGTGGCGGACGCGTCCGGTCAGCCGGTCGAGCACGCCGGGCAGCAGGCCGGGCGCGAACACCACGCCGCCGGCGGCCACCTCGCGCACCGCCGACTCCAGCTCCTGAAGCCTGGACGACTTCACCAGCAGGCCCGCGCCGCCCGCCTCCACCACCCGGGCGGCGACGGAGGCGGTGGCCTCGCCGGTCAGCACCAGCACACGGGCCCGCGGCGCGGCGGCCGCGAACCGGCCGATGGCCTCGATGCCGTCGCCGTCGGGCAGACGGCGGTCGAGCACCACGACGTCGGGGTGGCAGCGGGCGGTCTCGGCGAGGGCGGCGGCGAGGGTGCCCGCCTGGGCCACGACCTCGATGCCCGGCGCCTGACCGAGCGCCAGGCCGATGGCCTCGGCCACCATCGCGTGGTCCTCCACGAGCAGCAGCCGGACGGAGGGGGTGGTCGGCATCGCTT
Source organism: Nonomuraea spiralis (assembly GCF_014648435.1). Taxonomy (GTDB): domain Bacteria; phylum Actinomycetota; class Actinomycetes; order Streptosporangiales; family Streptosporangiaceae; genus Nonomuraea; species Nonomuraea spiralis. Next base: position 236,179 of record NZ_BMRC01000001.1, on the reverse strand, counting down.
CGTCTCGCTTCTCCTGCGGCAACGTCAGCAGCAGTCTCCCATCCGCACGCCACCCCGCCCCTCCGCTCCCGCACGCCGTGGAGGATGCCTCGGAGGGGGTGCGGAGGGGGGTGCGGGAGGGGCGGGGCGTGCGTGGGGTGGGCGTGGGGCGGCGGCGCACTGAGCTCGGGGCGGGCACGGGGCGGTGGGGTGTGAGTTTTTCGCGCGGGGCCTGGAAGAGGGGCCTTCGAGGCGGCCGGAGAGCCGACGAGCGTTGGTAGGGTTGTCCGGAAATATGCGGATTTTGGATGGGTGGGATAGGTGGAGGTAGAGCAGACAGCGTTGCCGGGCATCGGGCTACGGCACGATTTCACCACCCGCGCCGGCCAGCGAGTGGGCATCGTCTCGCACCGCACCGGCCGCCGCGACCTGGTGATCTACGACAAGGACGACCCCGACCGCGCCTGCCAGACGGTCAAGCTGAACGACGAGGAGGCCGACGCCCTGGCCGAACTCCTCGGCGCCCCCCGGATCGTGCAGCGCCTCAACCAGCTGCACCAGCAGGTCGAGGGCCTGGTCAGCGTCCAGCTCCCGATCCCGCCCGGCTCCCCCTACGCCGGACGCGCCATGGGCGAGGCCCGGGTCAGGACACGTACCAGCGCCTCGATCGTCGCCGTCGTACGCGGCGGCCAGGTGTTCGCCAGCCCCGGCCCTGACTTCGTCTTCGGCGAAGGGGACGTCGTGGTCGTCGTCGGAAGTGCGGACAGCACCGCGGACGTCGCCGCCATCCTGGCTGACGGGTAGGACCGCGGGTGCACGAAACCGCGGTCATCTTTCTCGAATTCGGTGCTGTTCTTCTAGGTCTGGGAGTTTTGGGGGCGCTGGCGCTGCGCGTCGGCATCTCACCCATCCCCCTCTATCTGATCGCCGGTCTGGCCTTCGGGACGGGCGGCGTGCTGCCGCTGGCCACCAGCGAGGAGTTCATCTCGGTCGGCGCCGAACTGGGCGTCGTCCTGTTGCTGCTGACGCTCGGCCTGGAGTACAACGCCGACGAACTGGTCACGAGCCTGACGAGCAACGCGCGGGCCGGCATCGTCGACCTCGTGCTCAACGCCGCCCCCGGGGCGATCTGCGCGCTGCTGCTGGGCTGGGGCCCGGTCGCGGCCGTCGCCATGGCGGGCGTCACGTACGCCACCTCCTCCGGGATCACCGCCAAGGTGCTGTCCGACCTCGGGTGGATCGGTAACAGGGAGACACCGACGGTGTTGTCCCTGCTGGTGTTCGAGGACCTGACGATGGCGGTCTACCTGCCGGTCCTCACGACGTTGCTGGCGGGCCTGAGCCTGGTCAGCGGGGCGATCTCGGTCGGGATCGCGCTCGGCACGGTCAGCGTGGTGCTGGTCGTGGCGCTGCGGTTCGGGCGCTTCATCGAGGCGTTCGTGTCGAGCCCCAACTCCGAGGTGCTGCTGCTGAAGGTGGTCGGGCTGGCGCTGCTGGTGGCCGGGCTGGCGCAGCAGCTCCAGGTGTCGGCGGCGGTCGGCGCGTTCCTGGTCGGGATCGCGTTGTCGGGGCAGCTCGCGCACGACGCGCAGGCGCTGCTCGCGCCGCTGCGCGACCTGTTCGCGGCGGTGTTCTTCGTGTTCTTCGGGTTCCAGACCGACCCGGCGAAGATCCTTCCCGTGGCGGGGCTGGCCGCGCTGCTGGCCCTGGTCAGCATGGTGACCAAGCTCCTGACGGGCGCGTACGCGGCCAGACGGGCGGGCATCGGCAAGGCCGGTCAGGCGCGGGCGGGCATCGCCCTGATCCCGCGCGGTGAGTTCAACATCGTCATCGCGGGCCTGGCGGTGGGGGCGGGAGCCCATCCCGACCTCGGGGCCCTGGCGGCCGCGTACGTGCTGATCCTGGCGGCGTTCGGGCCGCTGGCGGCCAAACTCGTCCAGCCGCTCATCACGGCCATCGCGAACAAGGCGTGATCCGCTAGTTTGTTCGTATGGCAGACCGCAAGCACGGGGTGCCCGCACCCCCGATCGAGACGACGATCCACGCCGACGACTGGGACAGGCTGGAGATCGCGGGTGAGCGTTTTCACCGGGTCCTGTTCCAGGGCGTCGACATGACCGAGCTGGTCGACCAGGGATCGTCGTTCGAGGAGTGCACGTTCAGGAACGTGCGGCTCAACGTGTCCACGCACGAGGACGCGCAGTTCCTGAACTGCACCTTCAGCCGGTGCTCGCTGTTCGACGCCACGTTCAGGGGATGCAAGCTGACGGGCAGCATGTTCGACGGCTGCTCCTTCGGGCTGCTGAAGGTCGAGGGCGGCGACTGGTCCTACGCCGGGCTGCCCGGCGCCGACCTGCGCGGCAGCGCCTTCCAGGGCGTACGCCTGCGCGAGGCCGACCTGACCGGGGCCCGGCTCGAAGGGGCCGAGCTGCGCCGGGCCGACCTGTCGGGGGCCTGGTTGCACGGCGCCGACCTCACCGGGTGCGACCTGCGCGGCAGCGACCTGAGCACGCTCGACCCGCAGACGGTCACGCTCAAGAAGGCGGTCATCGACCCCTTCCAGGCCACGGTCCTCGCCGAGACGCTGGGCCTGGAGGTCCGCTCGTAACCCGGCCCGCTTCCGGCCCGAAGCCGCTGCCGGTCCGGGGTCCGCTGCCGGTCCGGGGGTCCGGTGCCGGGGCGCGGTCCGGGATGATGGCGGGGTGCCGATCGCCGATCTCAACGACGCCGAGCGGGCCGTGGCCGCCGCGCTCGCGCACGGCCGCGAGGTCGACCTGCGCGCGGGCGACCCCGCCGCCGACGACCCCGCGACCGCCGCCTCCTGGGGGCCCGAGCGTACGGTCCGGGCCGAGGTGCTGGCCGGGCTGCTGCTCGGCGGGTTCGACGAGCCCGCCGCCAAGCCTGGGCTCACCCTGGCCGGGGCGCGGATCACGGGCGTGCTGCACCTGGCGTTCGCCGAGCTGGCCTTCCCGATCACCTTCCAGGGCTGCGCCTTCGACCACAGCCCCGACCTCTACCAGGCCCGTACACGTTTCCTCAGCTTCAGCGGCTCGCTGCTGCCCGGCCTGATCGCCTCGAACGTCCAGGTCGAGGGCAACCTGCGCCTGGCGGGCAGCCGCGTCACCGGCGAGGTGCGGCTGCCCGGCGGCCGGATCAGCGGCAACCTCGTGCTCAACGGCGCCCGCCTGAGCCACCCGTCCGGCACAGCCTTCAACGGCGAGCACCTCGACGTGGCCGGCCACCTGCGCGCCCAGGACGGCTTCGCCTGCGACGGCACGCTCGTCCTGTCCTCGGCCCGGATCGGCGGGGCGGTCGAACTCGACCGGGCCCGGCTGAACACGCCGGGCGGCACGGCCCTGGAGGCGTCCAACGTGATCGTCCAGGTCGGGCTGTTCGCACGGAAGATGGAGGCCGACGGCGAGGTGAGCGTGCGGTTCGCCCGGGTGACCGGGCCGCTCACGCTGCGCGGCTCGCGCATCCGCCGGCCGGGCGGGCTCGCGCTGCGCGCCACCGGGCTCAACGCCGAGGCGGGGCTCTTCCTGGCCAACCTCCGCGCCGACGGCCAGGTCCGCCTGAACCGCGCGGTCATCGGCGGCACCCTCGGCCTGGAGGGCGCGCGGCTGAGCGCCCCCGGCGGCGTGGTGCTCGCCGCCGACGGGGTCACCGTGAACGGCTCGCTGCTCGCCTGGCAGGGGCTGCGCACCGAGGGCGAGGTCACCCTGCTCGACGCCACGGTGACCGGCCCGGCCCACTTCGAGGGCGCGACCATGGTCAACCCCGGCGGGCCGGCGCTGTCGGCCAACGGCCTTTCGGTGGGCAAGGTGCTCAACCTGTGCGAGGGTTTCTCCGCCCGGGGCCGCATCAGGCTGACCAGCGCCCAGGTCGGCAGCCGCCTGTGCTTCGACGACGCCACCCTGGAGGCGCCCGGCGAGGTGGCGCTGAAGTGCTGGCGGCTGACGGCCCCCGAGCTGGCGCTGCGCACGGCCGCGCCGGTCGAGGGCGTGGTGGAGTTACGTTACGCGCGCATCGGCGTCCTGCGTGACGACCCCGCCGGATGGCCGCGGTCGATGCGCATGGACGGGCTGTCGTACGAGGTGCTCGACCCGATGTTGCCGGCCGCGCGGCGGTTGCGGTGGCTGCGTACCGACCCGGACGGCTACCTGCCGGGCGCGTACGAGCAGCTCGCCGCGATGTACCGGCGGCTCGGCGGCGACGCCGACGCCCGCGAGACCCTGCTGGCCGGCCAGCGGCGGCGGCGTGCCGGCCTCCCCTGGTACGCCCGCTTCTGGGGCCACCTCCAGGACACCACCGTGGGCTACGGCTTCCGCCCCCTGCGCGCCGCGGGCTGGCTGCTCGCGCTGCTGGCCGCAGGCACGGTCGTGTTCGGGCTCGACCGGCCGCCGCCGCTGAAGCCGGGCGAGGCGCCGCCGTTCCACCCGCTGGTCTACACCCTCGACCTGCTGCTGCCGATCATCGACTTCGGGCAGGAGAAGGCCTACAACCCGCAGGGCGGCGCGCAATGGCTGGCCTGGGGGCTCATCGTGGCCGGCTGGGTGCTGGCCACGACCATCGCCACCGGTCTCACCCGATCGCTGCGCCGGACCTGACCAGGACCCGAGCCGGGGCCGGTCAGCACAGCGCCATGGCCGTCTGCCACAGGCTGGGCAGCGCGGCCAGCACGTGGTCGCCGCGGCGCCGCCGGTCGGCGAACGTGGCCGCGCCGAGGTCGGCCAGCAGCTCCTCGAAGCCCTCCTCGTAACCGGGTGCGGCCCCGGCGACGGCGCGTTTGTCCAGGCAGCGCGCGTACGTGGCGACCAGCCAGAAGACCGCCTCCCGGTGCAGCCCGGCGGCGACGAGCTCGCGGCTGCCGTCGATGGCGACCGGCCGCGCCTCGGGCGTGATGTCGGAGTCGAAACGGTAGGAGGGCGCCTTCAGCCCGGCCGTCGCGTCGAAGACCTCCTCCAGCGCCGCCAGGTGCCGCTCCACCCGCTCGGCGGTCATCCGCGCGCAGCCGAGCAGGTCGAGCAGGTGCTCGTGCCAGTCGAGCCGGCCGTGCCCGGCCAGCAGGTCGCGCACGGCGGCGTACCGGCGGCGTACGGTCGGGTTGCGCAGCCCGGCGACCAGCAGGACGTGCGTGGTCACGCCGGTGCCGAACAGCCACGCGGCCACCTGCTCGGGGACGGGCGCGTTCTCGTCAATGGAGTTGATCCAGCCGCGCACGCGGTCCATCGCCTGCGTGCAGCGGGCCATGATCCAGGGCCGCTCGGCGAAGTCGCGGGCCACCAGGCGCTGGATCTCGCCCAGCCGCCCGGTGGGGTCGGCCAGTACGCAGGGCAGGTGGAAGCTGCCGGCCAGGTGGTAGTCGCTCAGCACCTCGTGGGTGGAGCCGATGGCGGGGACGCCGGAGACCTCCAGCAGGACGCCCTGGTAGCGGAACTTGCCGATCCTGGGCGGCGGGTCGGCGACCACCATCACGTCCACGTCGGAGGTGGGGGTCAGCTCCGTGGCCGGATCGGCCCACAGCGCGGACCCGGTCAGGAACGCCCCGCCGAATCCGGGCAGCGCGACGCCCTCGTCGAGCACCCACTGCCGCGCGAGCTGCCTGGCCCGCTCAACCAGCATCAGCGTCCTCCCGGTCAGGGCCGCGGCGCGCGCCCCTGATCAGGAGGAACGCGCCCAGCACGACGAGCACCGCCAGCCCGCCCCAGATCCAGCCGGGGACGCCCGCCGCCGCGGCGGGCGGCTCCTCGGCGGCCGAGGGCGCCTCTGCCGGTTGAGAAGATGATCCTTTCACGACGAACGGGATTTCGCCCTCGATGGGGTGCCCGTCCGACGACACCACCCGCCAGGCGATCACGTACGCGCCGGGGGCGGGCTGCCGGGGCACGTCGGCGACCACCGTGGGCCCGTCGGCCCGGGGTTTGCCGACCTCGACCGCCTTGCCTGCCGCGTCGTGCAGCACGACGAAGGGGAACTGGACGTGGGCGTTGAACTCCAGCTCGATCCGCTCGATCGCGGAGACCTGGGCGTTCTTGGCGGGTGAGCTGCTCTTCAGCGTGTCGTGGGCGAGCGCGGCGGTGGCCGGCAGCAGCGCCAGGAGGGCCGCGCAGGCGAGCGAGGCCAGGCGGACGGGCCAGGAGGACTTCATGAGGACTCCGATGCGGACGGCCGGACCGGCGCCGGGGCGCCGTCCGGGCACGGTACGGACGAGGAACGCGTCCAGGCCGGACGCGCGGACTTCAGCGGAGGCGGAGCCGCTGGGGTGGTCCTCGTCGGGTGAGCGTGCGGCAGGCGGTCCTGCCCATCGGAGCGGGGACGTCGGCGTGGGCCGGGGGACGCCGCGGCGGGATCGTCACCTCGACCGGCGCGAGGAGCAGCAGGCCGGTGATCGGGGGCGGCGCGGCGCACAGGCGGATCATGAGCCACAACGCGCGTTCGCCGCGGTGCAGCCACCAGGCGGTCAGCGCCGCCACGGTGAGGTGGACCAGCGTCATGGCGGGCGCGGGATGGCCGTGGCCGGGGGCGACGCCGGTGGCCGGCGCGAGGCGTTCGAAGAGCTGGTGCAGCACGAGCTGGGTGAGCGTGGTCGCGGCCAGGACCGCCGCGGGGCCGCGCTCGCGCCCGCTGACCAGCAGGGCGGCGGCGAGCGCGGTGAGCACTCCGAGCGCGCCGCCCCAGAGCGGGACGGCCCCGCCGCCCGCGAGCAGGTGGCCGCCCGCGGACACGGCGCCGCAGACCGTCGCGAACACGACGGCCCGCGACAGGCGCAGCCATACGGACGCGGCGGACACAGCCGCCATCCTTACACAACCGCTACAGTTCCGAAGCGCAGGTTCGGCGCGCCCCGGCGAGGGCAACTGACTCTGATGGACTTCGCCCGAGGCGATGGCACGGACCTGGAACTGACGGTCCGTCAGGAGTTGACCGACGCGGGTTTCAATGTCGAGCCGTCCGTGCTGCCGATCGACGGCGGCCTGGGCGTCCGGTTCGACCCGGCTCGCGGGGTGGTCGTCGCCTGGTCCTGGGCGGGCGGCGAGGCGGCCGGCCACCCGGTGGCGGACGAGACCATCCGCAGCGTCGTGCTGCTCGCGCTGCGGACGGTCCTGGCCCGGGCGGGCCACCGGATCCGGGAGGATCAGGCGGGCCTGGAGCTGGTGGTCATGTCCTGACCTCGCGCAGCGGCGCGCCGACGGCGTGCAGGTGGCGCATGGCCTGGGCCCACGACTCGACGAGCCCGCATTCGACGTACGGGACGCCGAGCTCGCGGCAGTACTCGCGCACGATGGGCCGGGCCCGGCGCAGGTTGGCCGACGGCATGCCGGGGAACAGGTGGTGCTCGATCTGGTAGTTGAGGCCGCCGAGCGCGACGTTCATCAGCCGCCCGCCGCGTACGTTCCTGGAGGTCAGCACCTGGCGGCGGAGGAAGTCGAGGGAGTCCTCGGCGGTGAGCACCGGCATGCCCTTGTGGTTGGGCGCGAACGTGCAGCCCAGGTAGACGCCGTAGCAGGCCTGGTGCACGGCGAGGAAGACCAGCGCCTTGCCCGGCGGCAACACCAGGAACACGCCGCACAGGTAGGCCAGGTTGTGCAGGACGAGCAGCAGCCCCTCGGTCCGGCCGCCCTTCACCCTGCGCAGCGCCCGGAACCCGGCCACCTTCAGGTTCAGCCCCTCCAGCGTGAGCAGGGGGAAGAACAGGAACGCCTGCCACCGGCCGATGAAACGCGGCAGCCCGCGGCTGGCCTCGGCCTGCCGCCGGGACCACACGAGGATGTCGGGCGCGACGTCCGGGTCGTGCTCCTCGTGGTTGGGGTTGGCGTGGTGGCGGGTGTGCTTGTCCATCCACCAGCCGTAGCTGAGGCCGACGGTCACGTTGCCGACCAGCAGCCCGGCGATCCTGCTGCGGCGGCGCGACCGGAACACCTGGCCGTGCGCCAGGTCGTGGGCCAGCAGTGTGACCTGGGCGAAGGCGACGGCCAGCAGCGCCGCGACGCCGAGCTGCCACCAGGAGTCGCCGACCGCGGCGAACAGCGCCCACCCGCCGGCGAACAGGGTGGCCACCAGGCCGATCCTGATCACGTAGTAGGCGGGCCGCCGCTCCATCAGCCCCGCCTGGGCGATGCGGCGCGACAGCCGCGCGAAGTCGCTCCCCCGGGGCGCGACGCGAGGGGTTTCCACCACGGTCAAGGTTCTCTCCGATGCTGGTGAGGTGGACGTGATCACTCCTCAGCATCGCGGTGGCGGCGGTCCGGCGGACCCCCGCTGTCACCCGTCCTCACGGTGGTGCAGGCCCTACCATCGGCGGCCGGGCTCAGCGGTAGTAGCCCTCGACCGGCACGCTCGCCTCGGCGTACAGCGCCGGGCCCTCCTGCGGCACGTGCGGCCAGCCGCCGCCGGGTTTGAGGCCGGCGAGCTGCTCGTCGGACAGCGCGTACACCACGCGGCCGAGGCCGGAGCGTTCGATGGCGCCCGCGCACATGCCGCACGGCTGGCAGCTCGTGTACATGGTGGTGGCCGCCGCGGTGCCGGCGTCCAGCTCGCGGGCGGCCCAGCGGGCCAGCTTCAGCTCGGGGTGCGCGGAGATGTCGCGGTCGCCGGTGACCGTGTTGTGCGCCTCGGCCAGTACGTCGCCGTCCGGGCCGACCAGCAGCGAGCCGAAGGGGGCCTCGCCGCTCGCGCGGGCTCCGGCGGCCAGCTCGATGGCCCGGCGCAGGAAGGTCTCGTCGTCGGGGGTCATTCGTCGTCCTCCTTGGGGTCGTACGGGTCGAGGTCCCAGTGGTCGGCCACGGTGGCGAGCGCGCGCCAGGCCGTCTGGGGGTGCAGCGTATCGGCCGGGTCGCCGTCGAACGGGTCGAGCACGACGGTGTCGGCGCCGAGCCGCCGCAGCTCGTCGAGGTCGGCCACGATCTGGCCAAGTGTGCCCTCGCCTGCGCGCCTGCCGGGGCCGGTGACCGGCTCGGCGGTCAGCCGCAGGACGATGCGGGGCGCGAACGCGGGCGCCGGGCGGCCCAGCTCGGCGGCGACGTCCGCCAGCCGGCCGGCCGCCTCCCGCAACCATGGGAGGGTGTTGCGCAGGGGGTGCCACGCCTGGCCGAGCCGTACGGCGCGGCGCAGGCCGGCCTCGCCGTTCCCGCCGACCCAGAAGGGGATCGGCCCGGCGCGGTAGTCGTCGCCGTCGGCCCAGGCGGCGCGCATGGCCAGGAGGTGGTCGTCGGTCAGCCGCCCGCGCCGCTCGAACGGCACGCCGAGCGCCTCGAACTCCTGGCGGGCCCAGCCCACGCCGACGCCGAGCACCAGCCGGCCGCCGCTGAACCGGTCGAGGTTGGCCGCCATCCGCGCCATGAGCAGGGGATGCCGGTACGGCACGATGAGCACCGAGGTGCCGAGCCTGATCCGGTCGGTGACGCCGGCCAGCCAGGCGAGCGTGGTGAACGGCTCGTAGAAGGGCACCGGGTACTGCTCGGCGACGTCGGGCGTCACCGCCAGGTGGTCGGAGATCGTCAGCAGGTCGTAGCCGAGGGCCTCCGCCGTACGCGCCCACCGCCGCAGCACGTCCGGGTCGGTCCCCGGCCCGAAGTTCGGTACGTTCACGCCGATTCTCATGACACCGAACGCTACCCAGGACCGCCCGCCCGGCTGAAGACCGAGGTCACGGCGTATGGCGGCGATCGCCGTGGATCTGCCGGTATATTCACCCGATGACCGAGGATCTCGACGACACCGACTGGACGATCCTGGTGGAGCTCCAGCGGGACGGCCGGGTGCCGCTCACCGAGCTGGGCCGCCGGGTCAACCTCAGCGCCTCGGCGACCACCGAGCGGGTCAGGCGGCTGGAGTCCTTGGGGGTCATCACCGGCTACCGGGCCGAGATCGACCTGGCCAAGGTCGGGTTCGGCGTGCTGGCCGTCGTCCGCCTGAAGTATCCCGGCAGCCGCCACGAGCCGCTGCGCCGCCTGCTCGGCGAGCGCCCGGAGATCCTGGAATGCCTGCGTACCACCGGCGAGGACTGCTACACGCTGAAAGTCGCGGCCGGCTCGATGCCCCATCTCGAACGGGTCATCGACGAGCTGGCCGGGTTCGGCAGCACCACGACCAACATCGTCTACAGCCAGACCCTGCCCTACCGGGGCCCGGCCGCCCCGCCCGCCCGGCCCTGACCCGGCGGAACGGCGGGCGGCGGGGACGCCGGGACCTCCGGAGGCGGAGGGATCAGATCGGCTGCAGCGCGGGCGTCGTGCGCGGGGCCGCCTCGTCGCCGTAGATGTGCAGGTCGGCGCGGAAGGCCCGCAGGTACGCCCGCCGGTCGTGGAACGTGGTCGCCAGCGCGTCGCCGTAGTCGATGAGCTGGCGGTGCGCCTGCCGGCGCGGCTCGTAGCGGGCCTGGAGCAGCTTGTCCAGCAGGGCCTGGTCGCCACCGGCCGCGGAGATGACGTCGGCGAGGATCTCGGCGTCGTACAGGGTGTAGCTCATGCCCATGCCGGTCATGGGGTGGCAGGCGAAGGCGGCCGAGCCGAGCAGCGCGGCGTTGCCCTTGTGGTAGGCCCCCACTCGCAGCGAGGAGACCTTGATCGGGTGCCAGGCGGCGGCGGGGAGGGAGCCGAAGGCGTCGGTGCTGTCGCTGACGAAGCCCCTCAGCAGGTCGACCAGGCTCGCGCCGCCCCCGCCGAAGACCGCGTCGTCCTGCTCGGGGGGCAGCCCGACGAACACCCGCGCCTGGTCCCTGTCGAGCGGGTAGAGGTAGGCGAGCCAGCCGCCGGAGCTGAAGTAGAGCCGGTTGAGCTGGGCGACGCTGGCGCTGAGCGGCACGGTGGCCACCCGCATCAGCAGCCGGTCGTACGGCATGGCTACCTGGTCGATGTCCAGCGCCCGGCGGATGGCCGACTTGGTGCCGTCGGCGCCCACGACCACGTCGGCGCGCAGCCGGCTGCCGTCCGACAGCGTCAGCAGCTCGATGCGGTCGCCCTCGCGCTCGACGCGTTCGATGGCGGCGTCGAAGCAGAACTCGACGCCCTCCATCGCGCAGCAGGCGTAGATGAGCTCGACCAGCTCCCGGTAGGGGCGGATGAGGAAGCCGCCGTCGGGGAAACGGCACTCCCTGATCGGCTCGCCGTCGTGGTAGTAGCGGATGAGGTCGCGCCGCAGGCCGTGGCGCTCGACGAGCTCGGCCAGCCCGTGCCGGGCCAGCACCCGCAGGCCGGGGGGCTTGAGGAAGTCGGCGCCCGCGCTCGGGATCGAGGGTCCCTGCTCGATGACGACGACGCGCTGACCGCGGCGGCGCAGCAGCAGTGCGAGGAAGCAGCCGCCGAGCCCGGCGCCGACGATTGCCACGTCGCACGATGTGGTTGCCATGACGAGAGCCCTTCTCGAAGTTGAACTAGACGTGCGTGGTTCCGTAGGTCTCCGAGCTCTCGGCAGCCCGGGGCCTCGGGATGTGATCCCTGGGGGTCGTGCGGGTCTCGACAGGCAGCAGCGCGTCGGCCTCCGCCGCGACGGTGGCGAGGGTCATGCGCAGCTCCAGCAGCAGCCGGCGCGGCACCTTGATCATGTCGTCGCCCGGGTCGGTCCGCAGCCGGGTGATCTTGGTGAGTGCGATGGCCCCGATGAACACCGAGATGGCCACGCACATGGCGAGCGCGCCGGCCAGCCCGGCCAGCGGGCCGGTCAGGATGAACGGGTGGTCGATGACGAGGGACACCACGGCGATGCCGACGGCCCCGCCGACCATGCGGGCCATGGTGGCCGCGCCGACGGCGGACGCGTACTGGCTGGGGTGGGCGGCCAGGGTGGTGGCCACGGAGGTGCCCGGCGCCAGGGCGCCGACGCCCATGCCGACCACGACGCTGGCGATCAGGCCCCACACGGTCGGCCCGGACTGGGTCAGCGCGAGCACGCACGCGCCGCCGCAGAGCAGCGAGCCGGCGTAGATGAGGCCGTACGCGCCGATGTGCTTGAGCAGCTTGCCGGCTACGTAGCTGGTCACCACGACGGCCACCGAGGTGGGCGTGAGCCACATGGCCACTTCCAGCATCGGGTAGCCGAGGTGGAGCAGGTACAGCGGCTGCACGGTGAGCAGCCCGTACGACAGGGCGCCGAAGAACCAGGTGGCCAGCCAGCCCCAGACGAACTTGCGCTGCCGCCACAGGGCCAGGTCGATCGCGGGCATGCGGTGGTGCCGGGCCTGGGCCAGGGCCCCGCCGAGCAGCGCGAAGGCGGCGACGGCCAGCCACACGACGTCCATGCCCCAGGCCATGGCCTTGGAGATGGCCAGTACGATCACCGCGATCCCGGCGGCCAGCAGCCACGCGCCGAGCACGTCCGGCACGCCCTTGGCCGTACCGCGCTTGCCCGAGGGAAGCGCGGCGCAGGCGATCAGGAGCGCGATGCCGATGACGACGTCGGGCACGAACAGGGCGCGCCAGTCGACGGTGGCGGCCAGCCAGCCGCCGCCGGCCTGCATGAGCAGGCAGCCGAGCCCGGAGGCCGAGCTCCACAGGGCGATCGCGCCCCGGCGCTGCGACTCGGGCAGCTCCCCGAGCAGCAGGCCCAGACTGGCCGGGATCATCGCCGCCGCGCCCGCGCCCTGCACCGCCCGCGCGGCCAGCACGAACGACCAGGACGACGCGGCCACGGTGGCGACCCCGCCGGCCACGAACACCACCAGCCCGAACGCCAGCACCCGGCGGCGGCCGAACAGGTCGGCCCAGCGTCCGGCCGTGGCCAGCAGCGCGGCGATCGGGATGAAGGCGGCGCTGGTCAGCCAGACCAGGTCGCCGAGCGGCATGCCGGCGCCCGCGGGGGTGTAACGCAGCACGCCGACGGCCAGGGTGGTGGCCGTGGTGTCGGCCATCACGGTCAGCATCACACCCGCGCCGACCAGCCGCAGCATGACGGCGTGACGGCGGGTCACGCCGGTTCCCCTGACGGCCACTGGTGTCTCACGCACTCGGTCCTCCTCGCAGAAAAGCCTCAGGTTCCACGCCGGCCGGCACACTCCGGTGGTGCGACCGGCGCGGAGGTGTCTCGGAAGTTCAGGCGCCGTAGCGGCCGGGAGAGAGCAGGCCGTCCGGGTCGAGGGCGGTCTTGAGCCGGTGGAGCATGCCGAGGCTGGCGGTGCTGGTCTCGGACCAGACGTCGGCGGCGGCGTGGTCGATGTCGGAGCGGTAGATGGCGCAGCCGTGGCCGCGCAGCAGGCAGCTCGCGTCGTTGCGGAGCTGGTGGGCGCGGTGGGCGGCGTCGGGGTCGCCGCCGTCGAAGAAGATCTGGATGACGGCGTTGGCCATGTGGGGGCTGACCAGGTTCCACTCGACCATCAGGGCGATGCCGTGGGTGTCGACGGCGCCCTGGAGGGCCTCCAGGATGCGTTCGGTCCTCGCGGCGTGCAGGGGCATCAGCGGCAGCAGCACGAGGAAGCCCATGCGGCCGGCGTCGATCTGGTCGCACGAGGTGACGCCGAGCGCGTTGCGTACGCCCTTGCAGGTCGGGATGCCCTGCGCGGTGAGCGCCCTGGTGTGCAGCGGGTCGTCGGGGCCGACCGCGGCGGCGTCGAGCACGCGCAGCGTCTCCCCGCCCCCGACCTCGACGAACGCCTTGCGCAGCAGTTCCTCGGCCAGCTCGACGGCGGCGTTGCTGCCGAGCAGCGGCCCGAGGACGGTGAACCGGCCGGTGTCGACGCCCTGCGGCAGCAGCCAGCCGTTGTCGCGGGCGGGCGCGAGGGAGAGCTCGCGGATCCGCATGAGCCCGTCGGCGGGGTTGCCGCGGCGCAGGAACCCGGTCATCGCGCCGATCGCGGCGCCGATCTGGTCGCGCGGGATGCGGGCGTGCACGAGTCCGATCGTCTCCGGGCGCGGCACCAGCGAGACGGCCATGGCGGTGACGACGCCCACGTTGTGCTGGACGAACGCGGCCGTCAGGTCGGGCCCGGCCACCCGTCCGTGGTAGACGCCGGTGGGGTCGAGCCCGCCGGTGGTGATCACGCTGCCGTCGGCGAGCACGGCCTCGATGCCGGCCACGTCGTGCACCCGCGAGCGGAAGCAGCCGTCGCCGCGTTCGAGGGCGTTGCCGATGACGGAGGTGTCGGCGCAGGAGGCCGTGACGTTGAGCATCCACGGCGTGTCCCGCAGCGCCTCGGCGAGCTGGGCCTGGGTCACGCCCGGCTCGATGACGGCGTGGCCGGTCTCCAGGTCGAGGCCGCGGATGCGGTTCATCTGGCTGAGGTCGACGACGACGTTGTCCTCGGTGACCGGGAGGGCGGAGCCCATGCCCCAGTTCCTGCCGGTGCTGACCGGGTAGAGGCGGCTCTTGCTCACCATGGCCCGGCGGACGAGGGCGCGGACCTCGTCCAGGGTGTGCGGGGTCTCGGTGCCCGCCAGCGAACGCGGTCGGTGGGCGCCCACGTCACGCGGCCGCAGTTCCACTCGCGATAGTCCCTGCATGGCTCTCCTCGGGGGATGCGATATCACGTCAGGCGGTGTGCTGGAGGAGGTCGTCGATGGAGCCGATGGCCTGGGTGGACATCTCCCTGATCTCGCGCAGTCGCCGCTCCGTGTGCGCCTCGGGGGGCGCCGGCGGGACGGCCGCGTGGACGGGGAAGTCGAGTGAGCCGCGCGGCGCGGCCTGCACGGGCACCTCGTGCGGGCCGTAGGGGTGGCGGCGGGCGCGGGGGCGTTCGGTGTCGTGTGACTCGTGCCGGACGAGCGCGGGCAGATGCGGTGGGGTTCGCATGACGGGAGCTCTCCTACAGGGTTCGTAAGGGTTGTGCGTGCAGCCGCCCGCCGTGGAGCGGCACCTGGGTCGTCACGTGCCCTCCTGGTGACCGGTGCGGGGGGTGACGGCCGCGGGGGTCGCCCTCGGCACGCCGTGGTTGATGACGCTTGCGGCGATCCGGCGCTCGGCCAGCCCCATGTGCGGGCGGGGCGCGCCGGCCGGCCGTACGGTGGCCGTGCCGCGGATGAACGTGCTGGCGTGCACCCACCGGCGGTTCTCGGCCAGCACCTCGCGCTGTGCCCTGGGCAGGTCGCCGTGGGCGGCGTAGTGCTCGCACACGGCCCGCGCCAGCACGCGGGCCATGATCAGGTGGTCCTCGCAGGCCGAGGACACCTTCGACTCCAGGCCGATCACCTGCGCCAGGAGCAGTTGCAGGTGGGGCAGGCCCGAGCTGCGGTCGAACCCGTCGAGTTCGGCCAGCCGCTCCGGCCAGCGCAGCCGCCGCCCGACCGCGGCGCAGGCCGCGGCGGCGACGTCGGCCGCCGGCCGGCCCCGCGGGTCCTCCCCTTCGAGCTGCACGGCCCGCTGCGCGGTGTGCTCGAAGGAGGAGAGCCGGTCGAGGCCGCTCTGCAGCAGGCGGATGCGGTTGTGCAGGCAGGCGGCGCTCCAGCCGAGCACCAGCAGCCGGTCGCTGTCGGCCTCGCAGTGCCAGCCGACGAGACCGACCTCGCGGGCCATGCGGTGGTGGAGCACCCATGACTCGCGCGGATCGACGTGGACCGGGGCCTCGATCCACACCTGGAGGCCGCCCGGCGGCAGTTCGCCGACGCCGACCTCCACCTCTTGGGGCGCCACCCTGGCGCAGATGCGCTGGACGACCTTCTGTTGTGCCGCTGTCTCCGGCGCCATCGGCACCGGGCCCGTCAAGACCGGCAGCACGCGCTCGGGGGCGACTCGCGCCCTGGGCTCGATGCTCATCTGAGGCCACCTCCAGACCCCGCGTAAATTGGCACTTAATCGTGCCGCCCTGATCCTCGTAAGTACCCCCACTCCTGTCAACTCTCACTTAACGAATACATATTGGATTCAAAGTTGGCAAGCATGAGGCGCAGGTGAACGCAGGGACCCCTGTAGATGAACGCCACATGTGGGAACAGAGATGAGAGAGAGCCGCCGGCCCGGTCCGGGACGGCGGCCCGGAGTGACGACGAGGGAGAGGAGCGCCCGGTGGCGGTGCCCAGAGCCGCGCTGGCGGTGGTGGTCCTGGCCGCCGGTCTGCCCGCGGTCCACGGGGTCGCGCGGACCGGTGAGACGTTCTGCCGGCTGCCGGAGTTCACCGGCAAGTCGGTCCCGGACGGGCCTTACCTGACCGACACTGATGTCTCACCACGGTGGATCTATCCGTATCCGGCGCCCGACGAGCGCGAACCGTCGTCGCAGCAGCGGCTCGACTTCGCCGGGTTCCCCAGCGTGGCCGCGCTCGACACGGTCGGCCGCGACGGCGCGCCGGTCAGGAAGCTCCTCGTCACCTACACCACGAACGTGGACAGGGTCGTCACCCTCACCAACGAGGCGGCGGTCTCCGAGGACGGCGGCGTCACGTTCGGCCCGAGCAACCGGACCCCGCTGCGGGAGGCGCCGATCGAGCTGCGCGACGGCGGGCTGCTCGCCCTTGAGTACTACCTGCGGCGCACCGGGCCCGGCACCGCCACGCTGGGCGTGCTCACCTCACGCTCGCCCGACGACGAGGGCTGGGTGCGCCGGGAGGCGACGGTGACCTCCCCCGACGAGCAGGCCGACGGCGGCGCCGCCCACGGCCTGCCGATCCAGCTCGCCGACGGCACGATCCTGTTCACGGCGTACATCCGCCAGGGCGGGACCGGCTCGTACCAGCCGGAGGTGTTCGCCAGCGAGGACGGCGGCCGGACGTTCGCCAGGCGCGGTGTGATCACCCCTCCCGACCCGCCCTACGTCTACAACGAGGGCGCCCTCGCCCAGACGCTCGACGGCACCCTGCTGGCGGTGTTGCGCAGGGACGGCGTGCCGCCCTCCACGCTGCACCAGAGCCGGTCCTCCGACGGGGGGCGCACCTGGTCGCCGGTCCAGCCGTTGCGCATCGAGGGGCAGGACTGCCTGGTGCGCGGTGTGGCGCCGCGGCTGCTGCTGATGCCGGACGGCGTGCTCGTGCTCAGCGCCGGGCGTCCGCACAACTGGCTGGCGATCGCCCCCGACGGGATCGGCGAGGAGTGGCGGCGGCAGACGGTGACGTACCGCAACAGCGACGGCGTACGGGACGTGCACGGCTCGTCCGGGTACACCGCCATCGCCGCGGTCGGCCCGCACCGGCTGATCCAGGTGTTCGACAACTGCAAGCTGCCCGGCGTGAACTCGGACGGCCTGCTCAACGAGACGGCCTGCCCGGCCCACGGCAAGTTCGAGAACGGCGGCTGGTACGCGATCAAACGCCGCCTGTTCACCGTCGTCACCCCCGGCCCCGGCCTGCTCGACCTGGCCGCCCTGCAGCGCGGCGGCGCGCTCAAGGTCGACACGGACATGCGCTGGACCACCCCGGCCCACCCGCGTACGGGCCCGGCGGGCGCCTTCGACGGCAGCACCGACTACTGGTCCGGCGCGGTCGCCGCCGGACCCGGCCGGTACGTCCTGCACCTCGACCGCCCGTACGCGATCAACCGGATCGGCATCAGCCTGCGCCCCGGCCACCCCGCGAGCGCCCGCGTGTACGTCTCCGCCGACGGCCGTTCCTGGGGCCGCCCCGCCGTCACCATCGAGGACCGGACCGACTACGCCATGCGCTACCACACCGTGGACCGCACCGGCGCGCACGTCATGATCGTCACCGAGCCCACCCGCGACTGCGACGCCGAGATCGGCGACTCCTGCAGCATGCTGAACGAACTCGAACTCTACGGCCGGTGAAACGCGGGCGGCCCTATTAAACGGCGGGCCGAAATTGCCGGGAACAACGGAATGTGACTCCGCATTCGGCAAACGGGCAAGGCCGTTGTCGAGAAGCGGAGTTTCCCGGCCGGGCGGAAACGTCCGGCTCGGTTAGGGTGATTTCCGTTCCCTTCCTGCCCGCCCTCCGGCCTGAAGCGGTGGTGAATGGCCGGGCCCACGTTCCGGAGAGCCGACATTGCCGCCGTTCCCCTTACGCGCCCTCCTGTCCGCCCAGGCGTCGCCGTGCGCCTGATCCCCGCCCGTCTCTTCGGCAGCGCCGTCGTCTGCGGCGTGGCGGGGACCGCCGCGCTGTTGTGCGCCGCCGAGGCGGCCGGCCGTCTCGGTCTCGTCCCGGAGTCGCGGCTCCCGCTCGCCTCGGCGGTCCTGGTCACCGCCGCCGGGCTGGCCGCCGACCCCGCCTTCCTGGCCGACGTGCTGGCCACGTCCGGCGCCTGGGCGCTCGGCCTGCTCGCCGCCGTGGCCGTGGCCGTGCCCGCCGGGCTGCTGCTGGGCAGCCTGCCGCCGGTCGAACGGGCCCTGCGCCCGGTGCTGGAGTTCCTGCGGCCCATCCCGTCAGTGGCGCTCATCCCGCTGGCCGCGTTCGTCTTCACCGGCCGGCTGGAGACCGAGGTCGCGATGATCATGTACGCCGCCGCGTGGCCCATCCTGCTCAACACCATGTACGGGCTGCGCGAGGTCGACCCGCTGGCCAAGGAGACGATGCGGGCCTTCGGGTTCGGCCCCCTGCCGATCCTGTGGCGGATCAGCCTGCCGAGCGCGGCCCCCTTCGTCGCGACCGGCGTACGGGTGGCCGCGGCCATCGCCCTCATCCTGGCCGTCAGCACCGAGCTGCTGGCCGGCACCAGCGGGATCGGGCACTTCGTCATCGTGGCCGAGAGCAGCCCGGACGGGCTCCGGCTGACCATCGCCGCCACCCTGTGGGCGGGCGTGCTCGGCGTGCTCACCAACACCCTGCTGGCCCAGGCCTCCCGGCGGCTGCTGCGCTGGCACACGGCCCTGACCGGGGCGGCCCGATGATCCGGTCCGCAGCGCGGTTGTGGGCCGTGCCCGTCGTCGTGGCCGTCTGGGAGGCAGCCACCCGGGCCCTGCGCCACCCCTACTTCCCGCCCCCGTCCGCGATCGCGCTGCGCGGGCGTGAGTTGTGGATCAGCCAGACGGCCCTGGACGACCTGTCCTCCAGCCTGGGCCGGCTGCTGGCCGGGTGGGTGCTGGCCGGCCTGGCGGGCGTCGCGGCCGGGGTTGCCCTGGGCCGCTCGCCGCTGCTGGCCAGGTTCCTGGACCCGGCGGTGCAGTTCTGCCGGGCGCTGCCGCCGCCCGCGCTGCTGCCGGTGTTCCTGGCGCTGTTCTCGACCGGCACGTCGATGCAGGTGGCGACCATCGCCTGCGGCATCGTCTGGCCGGTGCTGATCAACACCGCCGACGGCGCCAGGAACGTGGACCGGCTGCACCTCGACACCGCTCAGGTCTTCCGGCTGCCGGCGAGGCAGCGGCTGCTGCGGGTCGTCCTGCCGTCGGCGGCCCCGAAGATCCTGGCCGGCCTGCGGCTCAGCCTGTCGCTCGCGCTGATCCTCATGGTGATCGCGGAGTTCTTCGCCACCGACGGCGTCGGCTTCCGGCTCCGGGCCGCGCAGCGCTCCTTCGACCTGCCCGGAGTGTGGGCCGCCATCACCGTGCTCGGCGTGCTCGGCTTTCTGCTCAATCAGGTTTTCCTGATTCTCGAACGCCGCCTGCCGGCCCATTATGGTACGTCCGAATAATGCGCGATCGGAAATGCATGAGATTGTGAACCGGATATTCCGCACGCATTCTTCCCCGGCACGCGCCACGCCCTCGTCATCACTCTTTGGAGCGTTCATGCCCGGACTTCGACGACGAACGCGCTTGTCCCCCTTCATATTCGCCGCCGCACTCGTCGCCGCCCTGACCGCCGGGTGCGGCGGGACGGACCCCGGCCCCTCGGCCGGTGGCCCCGAGAAGCCCGTACTCAACCTCGGCATGCTGGCCCTCCCCGAGGTGGCCCCCATCCAGATCGGCATCGACAAGGGCTACTTCGCGGCCGAGGGCCTGACCGTCAAGCCCGTCGTCATCCAGGGCGGCGCGGCCGCGCTGCATGACCTGATCAGCGGCAAGCTGGACGTGCTGCACAGCAACTACGTCTCGGCGGTCCTGGCCTCCTCGCGCGGCGTGGGCCGGCTCAAGGTCGTCGGCGACGCCTACGCCGCCAAGCCCGGCAACTTCGTGCTCATGACGAAGAAGGACTCGCCCGTCAAGGCGCTGGCCGACCTCAAGGGCAGGAAGATCGGCGTCAACACCCTCGGCAACGTCGCCACGCTGGCCGTCAGCGCGCTGCTGAAGCCCGCCGGCCTGACGACCGCCGACATCACCTTCGTCGAACGGCCGTTCCCGCAGATGGCCGGCGCCCTGGACAACGGCGACGTCGACGCCGCCGTCCTGCCGGAGCCGTTCTGGCAGGCCGCGGCCAGGACGAGCGGCGCCCGCAGCCTGTCGGACCTGTTCACCGGGGCGACCGCCGACTTCCCGATGGCGGGCTACCTGACCACTGAGGACTTCGCCCGCGACAACCCGCGGACGGTCGCCGCCTTCCAGCGCGGCCTGCGCAAGGCCGTGGACCTGGCGATCGCGAACCCGGCCGAGGCCAAGGCCGCGATGCCGAAGTACACGAAGATCGACCAGGCCACCGCCGGCGCGATGACGCTGGGCGGCTACTCCACCACCGTGGACAAGGCCCGCCTGCAGCGCGTGGCCGACCTCATGCTGCAGTTCAAGGGCGACGGCTACCTGGAGGCGCCGTTCGACGTCTCCGCCCTGCTCCTTCCCGGAGGCCCCTCATGACCGGCTCCTTACCCGGACGTCCGAGGCGCGTGGTCATCGCCGGCGCGGGCATCGCCGGGCTGACCACGGCCCTGAGCCTGCACGCCGCGGGCATCACCGACGTGACCGTACGCGAGGCGGTCCGCGACATCCGGCCGCTCGGCGTGGGCATCAACCTGCTGCCGCACGCCGTACGCGAGCTGATCGAGCTCGGCCTGGGCGAGCGCCTGGCCCGCGTCGGCGTCGAGACGGCCGACCTGACCTTCATCACCCGCCGCGGGCAGCGCATCTGGTCCGAGCCGCGCGGCCGGGCGGCCGGCTACGCCTGGCCCCAGTACTCGATCCACCGCGGCCGCCTGCAGCTCATGCTCCTCGACGCGGTACGCGAGCGCCTGGGCCCGGACGCGGTCGTCACCGGCTCACCCGTCACCGGGCTCGACCACGACGCCGACCTGCTCGTCGGCGCCGACGGCATCCGCTCCGGCGTCAGGGCCGCGCTGTTCCCCGAGGAGGGCGAGCCGCTGTGGGGCGGTCACGTGCTGTGGCGGGGCACGTCCCGCGCCGAGCCGTTCCTGACCGGCAGGTCCATGATCATGGCGGGCGACGGCACGCAGAAGATCGTCATCTATCCGATCGCCCCGCCCGACCCCGACGGCACACAACTGATCAACTGGGCCATCCAGCACCGGGCCCCCGAGACCACGCCCCGGGGCGACTGGAACCGGGAGGTCGAGGTCGGCAAGTTCCTGCACCACGTGGCCGACGTGCGCTGCGAGGCCCTCGACATCCCCGGCCTCATCGCCTCGGCCCACAAGGCGTACGAGTACCCGCTGGTCGACCGCGACCCGCTGCCGTACTGGTCGGCGGAGACCGTGACGCTGACGGGAGACGCCGCGCACCCGATGTACCCGACCGGCTCCAACGGCGGCACGCAGGCCGTCATCGACGCCCGCGTCCTGGCCTACGCCCTGGCCACCGGCCAGGGCCTGGAGTTCTACGAGAGCCGTCGCCGGCCGGTCACGAACCAGATCGTGCTGGCCAATCGCGAGGACGGGCCCGAGGTCGTCCTGCGGCTGGCGCAGGAACGCGCGCCGGAGGGGTTCGCCGACATCGACGAGGTCCTCCCCCGCGACACGCTGGAGAAGATCGCGCTGCACTACAAGCAGCTCGCGGGCTTCGAGCCGGCCACCCTGAACGCCCGCCCGAGCTGGTCGGTCCCAGCGGAGGCCGGGACCGGCGGGCCCGCCTCCTGAGGGCGGGCGCTCTCAGGAGGGCGCTCTCACGGCGGCCCGGCTCCTGCTCCCGCGGGCGGGGCCTCCGACGGCGGGCATGGTGTGGCGGGGGCGCGTGGGCGCCCCCGCGGCGGACCGGGCACGGCCTCCTACCGCTTGGGCGGGAGGTCGTCACCGCGGCGGTTGCGGGTGCGCTCGCGCGCGCTGCCGTCCTCGTCGACCTCCAGGCGTTCCCTCCTGACCTGGCCCTCGACGGTCTCCTCGTGCTGCACGCGCTCCTTGTGCACCCGGATGTGCTCGACCGGCCTGGTCTCCTTGCCGATCACCGCCCGCTCCTCGTGCAGGGTGATCTGCTGCTCGTCCTCGCCGATCTCGTACGTGCCGGGCTCGCCGTCCTTGATGGGCTCGCGCTCGATCACGACCTCCTCGTGCGAGAGCGGCACCTTCTCCTGGACGTTCTCGGTCTCCACGTACTTGCGCAGGCGCACGTGACCGCTCTCGCGGCTCTCCTTGCCGATGCGGAGCCGCTCCTCCGACGTGGTCATGTCGATGTCGCGGTCACCCACGTCCCGGCCACGGGGCCGGCCCGCCTGCCCGGTCTGGCCGGTGGTCTGGCCGGTCTGGCCGGTCATGCCCCCGCGCCGGCCGCGCTCGTCCGCGATCCGCTGCTCCCCGGCGGCGGTCCGGGCCTGCCGTTCGCCCATGGGCGTGCGCTGGGACGGGATGTTGGACGGCTGCATCCCGTAGTACCGGTAGAGCTCGGCCTCCTCCTCCAGCGACAGGCGGCCGTCCACGTCGATGTTGGGTGCGCCCTTGATCATCTCCTTGTCGAAGGGGACCCTGATCTCGTCCCCAGAGCGGCGGGCGTTGGTCAGAGGCACGAAGGTCTGCTTCATGCCGAAGAACCCCGTGCGCACCGTCACCCACTCCGGCTCGCCGGTGCGGTCACTGAGGTAGACCTGCCCCACCTTGCCGATCGACTGTCCGTCGGACCCGATCACATGGCAGTCGAGCAGGTTCCGGATCTCTGTTTGCATAGCCACGACGATCCCCCTGATTGTTCGTCCTGGTTCAAAAAGGACAAATACCCCAGATCATCGCATTGGCACACATAATCCCGGCACTCTTTGCCAGAAATCGGTCTAGGCCGGACGCGCGCCCCGGCCCTGCCGGGAACCCTCGTACGCGGCCCGCCGCAGCCGGACCGTCCATCCGG
The DNA here is from genome assembly GCF_014648435.1 of Nonomuraea spiralis. Lineage (GTDB taxonomy): Bacteria > Actinomycetota > Actinomycetes > Streptosporangiales > Streptosporangiaceae > Nonomuraea > Nonomuraea spiralis. The sequence goes on along the minus strand of NZ_BMRC01000001.1, from coordinate 213,241 downwards.
CGGGACCAGGCAGGGGCGGCTGTTGAGCACCAGGTCGAAGGTCAGATCCTCCCCCGGCAGCGCGGGATCGGCGGGCACCCGTTCCCCCTCCGGACGGGCGACCAGACGGTACAGTCCGGTTCCGTACACGTACGGCGACAGGCTGGAGTACGGCCCGGACGTGAAGGTACGGCGCGGCACCGGCAGGCAGCCCGCGCCCGTGGACAGCAGCAGATCGACCCCGCTGGGCAGGCGTACGGCCGGCCCCAGCACGTCGGGCAGCCGCCCCGGCAGGGACAGCCCCTTGGACAGCCGGGCCCGCACCTCGTGCTCGCCCGACTCCCCCAGCGGCGGGGCGTGGCGGCGGGCACGGCGGGCGTCCCAGTCAGTCGCTCTCCACCTTCTTCAATGCCTTCAGGTGCTCCAGCAGCGACGGGGACGCGACCTTGGCCAGAGCCACCACCGCCGGCGAGGAGCCCTTGGAGATCTCCTGCTTGGTGGCCTCGATGGCCTCCTTGTGCGCCTTGGTCATACTGGCGACGAACTCCTTGTCGAAGTCCTTGCCCTTGGCCTCCTGCAGCCGCTTGACCATGGCCCCCTGCGCCGCGGTGAGCGAGGTGGGAAGCTGGATGCCGAGCTGGCTCGCAGTCTGGGTCACCTTCTGGTCGAGCTGGGTGTGGTCGTCGACGAGCATCCGGCCGATCGACTTGACCTGGTCGGTGGCACCCTTCTTCTCGGCCAGGCGGCCCGCCGCGATCTCGGCCAGGTTGCCCTGGTGGATGGTCGCCATCCAGGTCCTGTCCTGCTCGGACGGCTGAGCGTCGGTCCGCGGCGCCAGCCCCGCGGTGTTGGTCGGGGCGCCGCCGCACCCCGACAGGGCGACGACGGCCGCGGTGGCCAGCAACATGGTCAGACGAGTACGCATGAGGTTTCCTATGACATGGTGACACTTCTCCGACACAGAGCGTAACCATGCGATCACGGCTCCCTCCTCAGGCGCGCCGTACCGGATGCCGGCCGGTCGAGGCGGTTCAGGGTCGTATGTCGCATTCCTCCGGGGAGAGCCGTCATCATGGTGACGGACGCCACCCGGTCGACGTGACCGGACGAGAGTGCGAGGAGAAGGATGACGCCACCGGCCCGCTCCCCGGAGCAGCGCAAGCAGGACACGCTCGACCGGCTCGAACAGGACGTGGACGCCTGGGTCGCCACGGCGGGCGGCGGGGGCCCGTACATGGTCCCGCTGTCGTTCCTGTGGGACGGGCACACGCTGCTGCTGGCCACCGCGGACGCCACCCCGACCGCGCGCAACCTGCTGGAGACCGGCACGGTACGCCTGGGCCTGGGCCTGACCAGGGACGTCGTCCTCATCGAGGGCACCGTGACGGCCCAGCCGGCCGCCACGATCCCGGCCGGCGTCGGCGACGCGTTCGCGGTCAAGACCGGGTTCGACCCGCGCGAGCTGTCCAGCCCGTACAGCTATTTCCGGGTCACGCCGGCGCTGGTGCAGGCGTGGCGCGAGGTCAACGAGCTCGACGGACGCGACCTCATGCTCGACGGGAAGTGGACCGTCTGACGGCGGCGGCGGACTCGGCAAAGAAAACCGCCGAGGAGGATTGGGCCTCGTCATCGGGGGAATGGCAGGCAACTTCTGTACGTCGACCGTGAGGAGGAGCCGTAGTGCTCACCCTGACAGCCAACGCAGCCCAGGCGATCCGCGATCTGACCGCGTCCGCGCCGGAACCCGCACAGGGCGGGATCCGGATCTCGTCCCAGGGTGAGGGGAACAATTCGCTCACCCTCTCTCTGGCCACCGCGCCGGAGCCGGCGGACGAGGTCGTCGAGACCGAGGGCGCGCGGGTCTATCTCGATCCCGTGGCCGCGACCGTGCTGGACGACAAATCCCTGGACGCCGGTGCCGACGCGCAGGGGAGCGTGTCGTTCATGGTGACCGCGCAGGCGGTGTGACGGGAACCGCCGTACCGGCGACCGCGCCGGTACGGCGGGACCCTCGCCGGATCAGCCGGCCAGCAGCTTGTGCAGGTAGCGGACCTGCTCCTCGGTCTGGTAGCCGGACCCGCCCTCGTGCCCGTTCCACGGCCAGACGGTGATCTCCTTCGGGCCCTGCCAGTGGTTGTGGGCGGCGAAGACCGTGGAGGGCGGGCAGACGTAGTCCATGAGCGCCACCGAGTACAACACGGGCACCCGGCCGCGCGCGGCGAAGTTGAGCCCGTCGAAGTACGACAACGTGCGGAACACCTGCTCGGCGCCTTCCCTGCGGGAGGCCAGGAAACGCACCAGCTCCTGGTACGGGTCCCGGTCGGTGATCTCGACCGCCCGCCGGAAGTGCGTCAGGAACGGCACGTCCACCAGCGCGGCCCGTACCGCCGGGCGCAGCGCCGCCGTGGCCTGCGCGATCGCGCCGCCCTGGCTGCCGCCCGAGACCACGATGCGATCGGCGTCCACCGCCGGATGCGCGGCGGCCACGTCGACCGCCCTGGCCGCGTCGGTGAACACCCGCCGGTAGTAGTAGTCCTCGGGGTCGAGGATGCCGCGGGTCATCATGCCGGGCGCCTGCACATCGGCGCTGCCGTGCGGGTCGCCGGTCACGCCGGGGCTGCCCGGGCTCGCGCCGCCGTGGCCGCGGGTCTCCATCACGAACACCGCGTACCCGGCCGCGGGCCACAGCAGGTGGTCCTTGGGGAACCCGCGTCCGCCGCTGTAGCCGATGTAGTGCATCACGCAGGGCACCGGCTCCTGGACGCCGCGCGGCAGGATGAACCAGCCGTGGATCCGGTGGCCGCCCCACCCGGCGAACGACACGTCGTACACCTCGACGCCGGGCAGCGGCAGGTCGTAGGGCGTGAACTCGGCCGCCAGGTCGAACCGCCCGGCCTCGGCCAGCGTACGGGACCAGAAGTCGTCGAAGTCGGCGGGCTCGTCGCGGTCGGGGAGATAGCTGCGCAACTGCTCGATCGGCAGGTCGAACAACGACACGGGGGGACTCTCCTAGCTGTAGGGAACCCTGATATTTCACCTCATTGGTGCAGGTAAGCGCCATCCTCACTTCGGCGGAAGCTGAAAGCCGTCCCGCGGGGCAGTGGTGATCGCGTGAGCGACTACGTCATCGAGGTTCCCTCCTCCCACCTCTATCCCGGCCTGGTGCTGGACGCTCCCGCGCACGCCGCTCGCTCCCCTCCCCGGTCGGGGGCTAGCGTCCCCCTGTGAGGTCTTTCGCCGGGATTGTGGTGGGCGCCGCGGTGCTCGCGCTGTCGCCCGTGGCCGGGCTGGCGGCGCTGGCCGGTACGGCGATGGTGGGCGCGCGGCCCGAGGTCTTCACGGTGACCGGGCTGGCGGTGTTCGCCGCGGTGCTCTTCCTCGGGCTGCTGCTGTGCGTTCCCCGGCCGCGCGCGGTGTGGGGGCGCTGGTTACGCGCGGCGCTGATCCTGGCCGTGGAGGCGGCGGTGGTCTGGCGGGTCGCGGGCGCGACGCTGACGCCGCCGCAGGTCCAGTCCGTCGCGGGGCCGCCGGTGGCCGGGCAGCGGGAGTGGCTGCTGCCGACGGGGTCGCGGCTGGCCTACGTACGGGTCGCGCCGAAGCGGGTCACCCGTCCGGAGCCGGTGGTGGTCCTGTCCGGCGGGCCCGGCGTCGCGGACCTGGCGGCCGACCGGGCCTTCTACGGCCGTCTGGCCGCCGACGGGTACGCGGTCTACGTCTACGACCAGGTGGGCACCGGACGCTCGGCCCGGCTGCCCGACCCGGCCGCGTACGGGCTGGCGCGGGACGTGGCGGACCTGGAGGCGGTACGGAAGGCGATCGGCGCGGAGCGCCTGAACCTGGTCGCCCGCGGCGACGGCGCCCGCCTCGCGGCCGCCTACCTCTCGGACGGCCCGGACCGGGTGGCCAGGGCGGTGCTCGACTCCCCCGCCGGGCTCGACCGGGCCCGTACCGCGTCGTTGCTGGACGGCGGCCCGCCGAGCCCCCGGATGCTGGCGGTGCACATACTCTTGCGGGTCGAGCCGGCCGCGGCGCACACGTTCGCCGGCGACGCCGAGCTCGACGCCCGCGCCGCCGGGCTCCCGCGGGGGGCCGCGGATTCCTGCCCGGCGGTCCCGGCCGCGGGCTCCGGCGGGTACGCGGGCCTGGCCGACCGGCCGTCGCCGCGCGGGCTCCGGGAGGGGCTGGCCCGGGTGACGGCGCCCGTACTGGTCGTCAAGGGGCCGTGCGACGCGGAGAGCTGGGCGGCGGCGGCCGACGTCCGCGCGGCGATCCCCGGCGCGGGGTTCGCCTACGCGGGGAGCCGGGCGGCGTACCTGGCGGCGCTGCGGGCGTTCCTGGCGGGGCGGCCGGTGGCCGCGTACGAGGGGGCCACGCCGCCGCCCGGCTACCGGGGGCCGTGGTGACCCGCCCGTTCAGCGGTCACCGGACCGGCGGGGCGCAGCGCAGGAGCCGGCCTTCGCACCCGCCACCTCCCAGCCGGCGCCGGGGAACGGCGACATGAAGTGGGTCAGCAGGTCCACGGCGTAGTCAGGCGCCTGCCCGCCCGGGTCGAGCAGGGACACCATCTGGGGGCCGTCGGAGCCGCGCAGGGTGATCGAGCCGTCCCTGCCGCCTGCGACGAAGCCGGGTTTGGCGTCCACCGTGAGGCAGGCCAGCCCGATCCCGGCGGCGGCGATCTCCTGACGGGCGCCGATGCGGCGCATGCGCTGGTCGTAGCGGCGCGGCGCGAGCGAGGTGACCCGGGTGAGCCGCATCGAGTCGGTGAAGACGTCCGCGCCGACCTTCCTGCTCAGCCTGACCCGCAGGGAGACGTCGGGACGCAGGTCCACGCCCTTGGCGGCCAGGACGAGACGGTCGTAGGCGCCCTCGAAGCCGGGCGCGAGGAACCCGGCCCCGGCCGGGGCCTTCAGCCCGAACGGGATCCTGCCCGGCCGCACCCGCAACCACGACACCCGCCGGACCGTCAGCGACACCTCGCGCACCGCGCCGGCGCCCAGCGCGAAGTCCCCGCCGACCTGGTAGGTGAGGAAGCCCCCGGTGTACGGGACCTCCTTGGAGACGGCCACGCGCTGCCTGGCGACCGGGCCCACGCGCAACCCCGCGCGCACCGCGATCCGGCCCGTCGGCCCGGGTTTCGAGGCCAGGTCGAACGACTGGTCGGGGTTGAGCCTGATCGTGGTGTCGGCGGCCAGGTCCTCGACGGCGAGCGAGACGTCGCCGAGGCGTCCGGAGGCATCGACCAGGCCGCCCTCGACGTCGAGGCGGCCGTCCAGCGTGCTGCTCCCGCCCCGGTAGGTGATCGCGGGCACGCTCAGCCCGGCGGGCGAGGCGTCGGCGTCCACGACGAGCACCGCAGGCACGTCGGCGAACCGCAGCTCGCCGGTGCCCCGGCCGGGCAGGGTAACCCGGGCGGTCAGGTGCTCGACCGGCGCGGAGTTGCTGACCCGCACGCGGGTCCTGGCCCCGTACTCGGCCCGTACGTCCACGGCGGCGGGCACCGGGTCGAGGGCGACGTGGCCGCGCAGCCCGCCCGCCTCGGCCCGTACGTCGAGGGCCCCGAGGGTGGCGGCCGGTTCGACGCGGTAGGCGACCCGCCCGGCCCCGAACGGCCCCAGCGACAACCGGGTGACGCGCGCGGGCAGCCGGCTCAGCGTGGCCCGCGCCTTGACCGGCACCGGCGCGATCACGCCGCTGGCCAGGTAGAGGGCGAGGGCCCGGCGTCTGGGCGCGAACCCGGAGAAGGCGAACGTGCCGCCCGCCGGGTCGATCGTCACCTGGTTCGGCAGGCCGGTCACGTCGAGGTAGCCCTGGAGGCCGTAGCAGCCGCGTCCCGGCACGCAGAACGGGCCCTGCCCGCAGCCGCGCGCCCCGGCCGGGCAGCCGCCGTCCACCAGCGACAGGCCGTCCCGTACGGCGGGGGCGGCCCGCATCCGGGCCAGCGCGGCGGTCCTGCCGAGCCAGGCGCGGGCGGTCACGCCGAGCCGGGAGCCCGAGTACGTGAGCCTGCCCTCGGGCGTGGCGGCGACGGTCAGGTCGCCCGGCACCGGCCCCACCCGGCCGAGCACGCCGAAGCGCAGGTCGCCGAGGACGAGGTCGGCGTCCACGGCCAGCTCCTGCCGGGCGGCGCGGAACCCGGCCGCGAACCCCTGGCCCGACGGGCTGAACTCGACCCGCGACAGGCCCTTGACCAGGACGCTCGCGTCGAGGTCGCCGCTGGCCTGGTCGTAGTGGGCGGCCAGGTGCGGGCCGGTGGGGGACGTGGCGCCGTCGTGGTTGGTGACGGCCAGCGCCGCCGACCCGACCGGGCCGGACAGGCCGCGGAAGCGGTAGGAGCCCGCGTTCCAGGTGGCGTCGAAGCGGGCGGGCACACCGGTCACGTCGGCGGCGGCCCTGAGGTCGCGTCCGCCGGTCCTGATCCGGGCCAGCGCCGACACCTTGGCCACGGGGGCCGCGGAGTTCCAGGTGAGCGTCCCGGCCGCGGCGTCGGCGACCAGTTCGGCCCGCTCGCCGACCCCTTGCGCGTCCACCCGTACGTCGTCCCCTCTCCCGGTGGTCCCGAGGGTGGTGACGTAGGACCTGGCCGCGTAGAGGCGGACGTCGCGCAGCCGGCCGGACGTGGTGACCTCGACCGACGAACGCCCGCCCAGCGTCCAGGCGGTCCTGACGTCGTGGCGCACGCCGCGGACCGTGCCGTCGATCGTCGGGCCGGTACGCACGTTCGCGTAGGCGGCCCGGACCCGGTCGATCATGCCGCTGGCCCGGTAGACGGCCTTCCTGGCGGCGGGGTCGAGGGTGAGGTCGATCTCGGCGGGCGTGTTGGAGACCTCCATCCGCGCCAGGTGCGTGCCGTCGATGCTCGCCGCGCCCACGAAGGACCGGCCGCTCGACCCCACCTTCAGACGGACGTGCGGCGCGCCGCCGTACGTGACGTCGAATCCCGACAACCCGGACAGCAGCGCGGAGATGCCGACGGCGTCGCCGTTCTTGATCATGGTGACGTGACCGCCGCCGGGGCTGGAGAGCGCGCCGCCGGCACGCTGCAGCACGGCGGCGAACCTGCCGATGGGCGAGCTGGCCGTCTGCGTGACGCGGTGGCGGGCCGGGTCGTTCTCCATGCGCACCCGGGCGGGCAGGCCGCTCAGCTCGGCCCGCAACACGGTCCTGGCCGCGGTCCGGTCGTAGGAGAGGATGCTCGCCGAGCCGGTCCGCGCGGGCCGGGCCGACTCGACGGTCAGGGTCTGCCTGCCACCTGCCAGGGCGTACCCGGCGGTGAAGGAGCGGGGCACGTCGCGCAGCTCGGCGCTCGTCACCGTGGTCAGGCGGCCGTCGCGGTAGAGGTGGGTGTGCAGCTCGGCGCGGCCGATCGGGGCGGGGGCGGTGAAGCGGATCCGGCCGCCGGACAGGCGTACCTGGGCGCGGGTGGGCATGCGGTCGAGCACGGCCTGTGTGAAGCGGTTCCGGGTGAGGGCGAGCGCTTCGAGCCTGGCCGGTGCGGAGGCGGTGACGTCCAGCCGGGCCGGATCGGCGCCGGACGGGGTGGCGGCGGACGGGGTGGCGGCGGACTTGGCGGGGCCCGGCGCGGCGAGGGTGGCCTCCACGGTGAGGCGTCCGGTGGCGGGGGTCTGGCGCAGGCTCACCGCGGTGCGCCCGGTCAGCCCGGCCACGGTGGCGGCGGACGGCCCCGGGTCCTTGCGCGTGACGCTCGCCCTGACCGTCCGGCCCGCGAGGTCGACGGTGAACGTCCCGCGGTCGAGCACGGACAGCGAGCCGCCCTTGCGCAGGCCGTCGAACCCGACGGTCACCTTGTCGTCGTACTCGGCCCAGACGAGCGCCCGTACCCGCTCGCCGGACAGGCTCCTGACGGCGAAGCCGAGGCCGACGTCCCCGTTCGCGGGGCTCGCCGTGGGCACCAGGTCGGCCGCCAGGTCGGGGAGGCCGTCGCCGGTGACGTCCGCGGCGACGGGCACGGCCACAGGCCTGCGCGCCGAGCAGGCCACCGTCCCCGTCTCTCCGACCACGCACAACCGGTACGTCAGCCCGCTCGCCCGCGCGCCGGACGGCGTACGACCCGCCGCACTCCCCCGGCTCGCCGGCGGGGTGCGACCGCCGTGGGAGCGAGTGGCCTGGGGGCCGTCGAGACGCAGTACCTCCAAGGCCTTGGCCACGGCGGCGGACGGGCGCAGGAGCGTCAGCGGGGCGGCATCGGCCGTGTCGGGCAGGAGGGCGGCCGGGTCGGGGGCCTGGCGGCCGAGCCCCTGCCGTTCCTGCCGCCGGGCGGCCTGGGCGGCGATCCCGTCGGCGAGTCCCGTCCCTGCGGGCGTGGTGACCTCCGGCGGCTCGGGCCCCACGGGTCCCTTCCCGATCGGCCGGATGGCGGGCGAGGGCCCTGACGGGACCGCGACCGCGGCGGGCGGCGGCTCCTCGACGCCGGGCACCGGCCGGACCGTCCCGCGCCGGGGCGCCGCGTGCACCCCGGCCGAGACCGGCACACCTCCCGCCGCGCTGCCCGAGACCGGCACCGTCTCGGGCGCGCTGCCCGAGACCGGCACCCCGGCTGCGCTTCCCGAGGCCGGGACGCGCGCGAAGGCGGCCGGTGGGGCAGCAACCAGAGCGGTGGCGGCGATGGATGTCGAAGCGAGCACGCGCAGCAGGGCGTGCGGCATGAAGCGTCCCCCCGGACCCGTCTAACTCATCCCATCAGAAACAATGGTCACGAGATGACCATATTTCCTCACTAATCGTCAAACTCACCCCCACATGGAACTCCAGCCCTTCCACCCCCGGCGGAGCCGGGCCTCACGGCTTCCCGCGGGTCACCGGTACGCGGTGTACTACCATCCGCCGTCCCGGTTCTGGCGTTTCCAGTGGACCGAGGCGGGGATCCTGGTGCTCGCGTCGGCGGCCCTCGGCGGCCTGGCCGTACGCCGTACCCTCCGCCGCCCCGGCTGACGGACCGGGCCGCCGCAGGGGCCTTCAGCCTGTACGACGCGTTCCGGTGCGGCTCACTGCCGTGACCGCGGTGGCCGCCACGGCGAGCACCAGCAGGACGGCGACCGCCAGCCGGTAGCCGTCCTGCAGCACGTCCGCGACGCCGGCCAGCCGGGCGGGGTCGGCGGCGTAGACGAGGTGGCGTTCGGCGGCGGGCACGGCCGCGGCGACGATGGCCAGGGACATGGCGGTGCTGATCACGGTCGAGACGTTGACCAGCATGAGCCGTACGCCGTTGACCACGCCCAGCCGGTCCTGCGTGGCGTCCATCATGATCGCGGTGGTGTTGGCCGTGATGAACAGCCCGCCGCCCGCGCCGACCAGGCCGAGCGCCGTCCCGAGCCAGGCGTACGGCACGGACGGGTCCAGCGCGGCCAGCATCACCGCCATGCCCGCCGCGCTCACCGCCGATCCGGCCACCGCCACCGTCCGGGGGTGGAAGCGGCCCGCCAGCACCCCGGCGACCAGGGAGGTCAGCGAAACCGCGGTCCCCGAACAGCCGCAGGTCGAGCAGCGGCGTCCGGCTGCGCCACTCGACCAGCGCGAACACCGGGGCCGCCGCCGCGAACGCCACCCCGCCCGCCACCACCCACGGGCTCAGCCAGCCGAGCGCGCTGCCCTGCGACAGGGCCAGCAGAAGTCCGCTCAACCAGGTGAACAGCAGGACGATCCCGGGCAGGTCCAGCCGCTCGCGCGCGCCCCTCGGCACCGGCCGGAGGGTGATCGCGCCCCAGACGACGGCCGCGACGCCGACGGGCACGTTGAACCAGAACACCCACCGCCAGCCCGCCGTCCCGGCCAGGAACCCGCCGAACGACGGCCCGACCAGCCCCGCCACGGAGATGACGGCCATGTAGACGGCCATGCCCCGGCCCAGCCGGGCCGGCGGGAACGCGCCGGCCAGGATGGCCGAGCTGTTGGCCAGGATCATGGCCGAGCCGCATGCTTGAGCGACCCGGAGCGCCAGCAGCACCTCGATCGAGGGCGAGAACCCGGCGGCCAGGCTCGCCGCGGTGAACACCACGAACCCCAGCAGGTACGTGCCGCGCCTGCCGAACAGGTCGGCCACCCGCCCGAACACCACCAGGCCGACCGAGCTGACCAGCGTGTACGCCAGCAGCACCCAGCTCGCCAGGAAGGCCCGGCGTGGAAGTGCGCGACGACGACGGGCAGGGCGACGTTGAGCGAGCTGGAGTTGAGGCCGGTCAGGAACATGCCGAGGCTGGTGACCGAGACGGCCCGCCAGGCGTACCGCAGCCGGGCGGACTCGTCCTCCTGCTCCGCCGTGCTCGCGAGCGGCTGCGCCGGGGCGGCCTTGGGCGGCGGTCACGGCGAGGTGGCGGCGGCTCAAGCGAGGTGTTGGGCTGCTCAGGTGGGGTGGCGGTGGCTCAAGCGTGGTGCTGGGGCTGCTCAGGTGAGGTGGTGGGTGGCGGTTACGGTGAGGGTGCCGTCCTTGGTGTAGCCCTCGGCGCGGATCTCGGCCGCTGTGACCACGTCGTGCACGGCGATCCGCGCCGGGGACCCGGTGACGTCGGCCGAGGCGCGGGGGCGGCCGTCCACGTACAGGTCGACGCGGTCGATCCCGGCGGACTCGACGGTCACCCACAGGGTGGCGTCGCCCGGTTCGGCCGACAGCGCGAGCCGGTGCGCGCCCTGCCGGGCCAGGACCCCCGCGACGTGCTCCATCAGGTCGGAGTTGCCCTCCAGCAGGTCCCTCCTGGTCATCAGGTAGCGCTCGCCCGCGACCCCGTAGTCCTCCAGCGGCGTGCCGGTCGACTCGCCCACGCGCAGCGTGCGCCGGATCGCGACCCGCAGGTTCGCCCGGCGCGGCAGCGGTTCGTACGGCGCCGCCAGCGCCCCCAGGATGTCCTGGTGCTCGACCACGTTGGCGCCGCCCGCGCCGGTGTTGCCGCCGACGGAGACGATCACGCCGATGCCGTGGTCGGCGAAGCCCGCGGCGAAGATGTCGGCCGTGGAGTAGCACAGGGCGTTGGTGATCAGCACGACCGGGCCCTGGTAGAACTGGCCCAGGCGGTTGGCGAGGTCGGGCGAGGTGAGCGGGAAGGCGTCGGAGTAGGGCACCCCTCTCTCCACGGCGCGGTCGATCGAGGGCTCCCAGCGGCCGAAGCGCGCGTCGGACCGGGCGAGCCGCAGGTTCTGCGGGGTCGTCACCATCTGTGCGGGTTCGGGGCTGATCGTACGGGCGGTGAGGAGTTGCAGCAGGATCTCGCCCGCCACGATGGTCCCGCCGGGGTTGTCGCGGATATCCAGTACGAGGCCGTCCTGCGGTAATCCGTCCAGGATCGTGAGGAAGTCGACCACGTGCCGGCGCAGCGCCTCCAGGAACTCCTCGTCCGTCTCGAACCGGTCGGTGTCGATCGGCTGGAGCTTGAAGTCCTTGACGCGCACGTGCCCGAACGTCCGGCCGCCCGCGCTCACCTGGCGGTACAGGAAGCGCCCCCGTTCCTGGTAGCCGGAGGGCGAGGCGGCGGCCGCCGCGGCACGCGGGACCAGCGACTCGATCAGCGCCGCGATCTCCTGGCCCTCGTGGTCGACGCCGATCGGCCCCTGGGCGCCCCCGGCGACCGGCGCGGGCACCGTACGCCGGGCCAGCAGCCACGGCGTACGCAGCTCGCCCGGCTGCCCGTCGGGCCCGCGGAACCCGACCGTGACGAAGTCCTCCTCCGGCGGCAGGTGGTAGCGCAGCACCCGGAACGGCAGCGAACGCAGGCCGTTGGCGTGGCGGGCGGCCGGGTTGCTGCCCGCGAACCGTTCGGCGTGCACATCGACGGCCCGGTCGATCGGCACGCCGTTCCAGTGCGTGACCTCGGCCCCCCGTACGAACGTCGCCCGCACCGCCTCGGGGATGCGGGCCGGCCGGGTGATCTCGGCGACGAGGTAGCGCGGCTCGCCGGCCTCGGCGTACTGCTCGATCCTGAACGGCAGGTAGGCGGCGCCGTCGGCGTAGGGGGCGGGCAGTTCGTAGGTGGTGTGCAGGTCGTGCAGCGAGGTGAAGACGGACAGGAGCTCCCGGTGGAAGCGCGGCTCCGGGTCCATGGTCGCCTCGCTCCGGCGTTGCGTCGCGGCCAGCAGGAGGCGCAAGCGTTGCAGCGGGTCGATGCCGTACAGGGCGTCCTTGAGCGGCAGGTGCGCGTAGTTCTGCTCCAGCAGCAGGAGCGCCTGCCGGACGATGACCTGCCGCTCGGCGAGCGTCAGCGCGCCCGGCGTGCGCAGGAACTCCTCCACGGTCGTGTGGTCGTCGGGGACGTAGACCGGCGCCGCGGCCGCGGCGGGCGGCTCGGCCGCCGCGGCCTCGCGGATCCCGGCGAGCACGCCGGCCCTGTCCCATCTCCCCCAGTACGGGTACGTCATGGCGTGGCTCCCTGTCCTGTCGCGGCTCCTCGGAGACCACCCAGCCTGCGCCGCCCCACCCGCCCGCGCCTGAGTACGGGGGTACTCAACCCAGCGCGCGCAGGGCCTCCTCCACGCCGTCACCGGTGCCGACGGCTACCTCGCCGCCGTCGCGGTCACGGGCGACGGCGATGACGCCGGACCCGGTCGGATGGAGGCTCAGGGTGACCGTGCAGCCCCTGTGCAGCAGCGCCTCCACGTCGGCCGCCGGCGCGGCCTGCTCGACCGTCCCCGGGCCGAGCAGGCGGGTGGCCGCGATCAGCGCGGCGACCGGGGTGCGGTGGCGGGCCAGCAGCACCGGGGTGTCGTCGTACGGCGTGGCGACCTGGCGGACGAGCTCGCCGAGCTTGGCCTTGGCCGTGGACAGCGACACGACGGGCAGTCCGGACAACATGCCCGGCACCTTCGACAGCGGGACCAGCGCGGCCCACTCCCAGCGCTCCCGCGTGATCAGCGTGACCTGCCCCTCGCCTGCCGCGCCGACCAGCGCCCCCCAGCTGGACCTCGCCTCCTCGACCCCGATGGGGACGCCGAGCCTGGCTTCCAGCTCACTGTAACTGATCATGCATGAAACCGTAAGGCACCTTACGATATCCACGCAAGACACCTCGCCCCACGTCCCCCTAGGGTCGGCTCGCGCGGGCCGTGCGCGCCCGGCGTACGAGGTCCGCGGCGGCCTCCGGCCATTGGGGGTGTTCGAAGGTGAAGCCCGCCTCCAGCAGCCGGCCGGGGACGACCCGGCGGCTCTTGAGCAGCAGCTCGGTGTCGGAACGCAGCGCGTACGCGCCCAGCTCGGCCATCCACCGTGTCGCGGGCAGGCCCACCGGCATGCCGCAGGCGGCCCGCAGCGCCCGCATGAACTCGCCCTGCGGCAGCGGCCCGGGGGCGGCGAGGTTCACCGGCCCAGCCAGCTCGCCCCGCCCAGCCAGGTCGTCCCGCCGGGCCAGGTCGTCTTGCCCGGCCAGGTCGTCCAGCCCGGCCAGGAACTCGACGGCGCGGACGAAGTCGTGCTCGTGGATCCAGGACACGTACTGGGCGCCGCCCGCGACCGGGCCGCCGAGACCCAGCCGCGCCAGGCGCAGCAGCACGTCGAGGACGCCGCCGCGATCGGGGCTCATCACCATGGCGGTACGCAGGGCGACCTTGCGCGTACGCGGGGTCTCGGCCCGTTCCTGCTCCCGTTCCCACGCCCTGGCGATCTCGACGCTGTAGGCCCAGTAGCCGGGCACGCCGGGCTCGGCGCCGCCGATCAGGCCGGTCGCCTCGTCGTTGGGCGCGTCGAGGCGGTGGGCGTAGACCGTGGCGGTGCTCATCTGCAGCCACACCCGGGGAGGGCGCGCGGCGGCCGCGATCGCCCTGCCGACGGCCCGGGTTGAGCGCACCCGGGAGTCCATCATGGCCCGTAGGTTGGCCGGGGTGTAGCGGCAGTTCACACTGCGTCCGGCCAGGTTGACCACGACGTCGCTGCCGTCGATCTCCGCCGACCACGCGCCCTGGGTCTCGCCGTCCCAGCCGACCTCGCGCTCCCGTACCGGCCGCCGGGTCAGCACCACGACGTCGTGGCCGGCGGCGGTCAGGGCGCGATCGAGGATCGCGCCGACCTGTCCGGTGCCTCCGGGGATGACCACCTTCACGGCTCCGACCCTACTCCGGTCTTTTGAACGCGTTCAGCACGGGGTGGCGCGACCGCGGGCGGCAGGTGTCGGGGGGTTCGTACGCGGCCCCTCCCGACCGCCGCTCATCGCCCCGCCGAGCCGACGCGGGGCGGGCCGATGCGGGGCGGGCGTCGAATGGATCAGGACGGGAGGGTGTCCAGGGTCGTCAGGTCGTCGGCGGTCAGGGTGAGCTCCGCCGCGCGCAGGTTCTCCTCCAGGTGGGCGGGCGAGCCGGTGCCGGGGGTGGGCAGGATGACCGGGGAGCGGTGCAGCAGCCAGGCCAGGGCGACCTGCCCGGGGGTGGCACCGTACCGGGCGGCGACCTGCACCAGGGGATTCCCCGACGCGACCGACTCCAGCGCGATTCCCGGCCCGGCGTCCGCCCGCGCCGTGCCCGACCCGCCGTCTGTCCTCGCCGTGCCTGGCCCGGCGTCCACTCTCGCCGTCCCCGGGCTGGTGGCCAGCGTGCCGTTTCCCAGGGGGAACCACGGCAGGAACGCCATGCCCAGCTCCGCGCACCGCGCCAGCACCGGCTCCGACTCCCGGTCCAGCACGTTGTACCGGTTCTGCACCGAGGCCAGGTTCGTGATGGTCAGCGCCTCGTCGAGCTGTTCCGGGGTGACGGTGTCGAGCCCGATGTGCCGGATCTTGCCCTCCTCGCGCAGCTCGGCCAGCGTGCCGAGCTGGTCGGCGAGCGGTACGGCGGGGTCGATGCGGTGGAGCTGGTAGAGGTCGACGGTCTCGGTACGGAGGCGGCGCAGGCTCGCCTCGCACATGGCACGCAGATCCTCGGGACGTCCGGCGGGATGCCACGCATCCGGTCCGGTACGGATCACACCGCCCTTGGTGGCCAGCACCAGGTCCTCGGGGTAAGGGTGGAGGGCCTGGGCGACCAGTTCCTCGGCGACTCCCGGGCCGTAGTTGTCGGCCGTGTCGATGAGCGTGACGCCGTGATCCACGGCTCGGCGCAGCAACGCGACCGCCTCGCCGGGCGGCAGGCGCGGACCCCAGTAGCCGGGGCCGGTGAGCTGGGCGGTGCCGTAGCCGAGGCGTCGTACGCGCAGCTCACCGGCAATGTCGAACGTCCTGCCCACCACCGCGCCCCTGCCCCTTCCCGCCAACGAGAACGCCCATCGTACGACGCCCCCTACCCGCCCCTCGGCCCCGCGGCCGGCCCGCCCCGTCGGTCCACGTGCCTCCGACGCTCTCCGTACAGCCCGTACAGCCCGTACAACCGGCTCCCGGTCCGCGCGCCCCTGTTTGCGCGGACCGGCGGTGCTCTACGTCGTCGTCGGCCGTGCCCCCCTACACCGTCACCATCCGCTCCGGACAGGACGTCCTCACAGCTCGGCCACCACCGCGTAGCGTTCGTCGGCGATCTCCTTGCCCCAGAGGGCCGGGTCTGGGAGGGGGTGCACCTGGTACGTGCCGACCAGGGAGCGGAGCGCGGTGGTCAGGGTGTCGGCGGTGACGCCACCCATCCATGGCAGTTCCTCCCCCGGCACGTAGCTCGGCTGCCGGCCGCCGGAGGTCTGCCAGCGGCCCTCCACCAGCACCAGCCGCCCGCCCGGACGCAGCAGCGACACCCAACGGGCCAGCGCCGCCTCCGGGTCGGGGATGGTCCACAGAACGTGGCGAGCCATCACGACGTCGAAGCGACTCTCACCGACCGGCGGGTCGGCCGCGTCTCCCGTCAGCACCACGGCGCCGGTGCCGGCCAGCTTGGCTCTGGCCCGTTCGACCATGCGGGGGGCGAGGTCGACGCCGGTCAGGCGGTGGCCCCTGGCGGCCAGGAGCAGCGACAGCGAGCCCGTGCCGCAGCCCAGGTCGAGGACGTCGAGCGGCCCGGCGGGCACCCACTCGGCCAGCCGCGCCGCCCAGGCGGCCCTGACCTCGGGATCGCGGAGCCCGTGGTCGGCCTCGTCGTCGAAGGAGTCGGCCGCGGCGTCCCAGAAGCCTGCGATGGTCGTCATGCCTCCGCATCCTGGCAGGCGCCACCGACAATCCCGCGCCACCGAAAGGCGCCACAGAAAAGCGCCGCCGACCCGGCGTGCTCGCGCGGATCAGGGCGATGCGAACCTGGTGCACTGGTCTGACCAGTCGCTAGTGTGCCTTGCATGACGGGATATGACGCGCTGTTCCGCCTCGACGGGCGGCGGGCCGTGGTGATCGGGGCCGGGAGCGGGATCGGCCGGGAGGCGGCGTACGCCCTGGCCGCGCATGGGGCGTCCGTGGTGTGCGCGGACCGGGACCTGGACGCCGCGCGGGAGACCGCCGCCGGCTGCGAGAGCACCGCGCGGCTGCTCGACGTGCTGGACGACGACGCCGTACGGACCGCCGCCGCCGAGGAGCCGGCCGACGTGCTGGTGTTCACGGCGGCGACGAACGTGCGCAAGCGGCTGCTCGACTACTCCGGCGAGGAGTTCGACCGGGTGGTGGGGCTGAACCTGCGGGCCTCGTTCGACGTCGTACGGGCGTTCGGCGCCGGGATGGTGGAGCGGGGACGCGGCTCGATCATCGGGTTCGCCTCGATCCGGGCGTCGGTGACCGAACCGGGACAGGGCGTCTACTCGGCGACGAAGGCGGGGCTGGTGCAGTTGCTGCGGACGGCGGCGGCCGAGTTCGGCCCGTACGGCGTGCGCGTCAACGCCATCGCGCCCGGCGTCGTCGAGACCCCGCTGACCAGGCAGATCAAGGACAACCCCGACTGGTACGCCGCGTACGCCGCCAAGAGCGCCCTCGGCCGGTGGGCGACCGCGCCCGAGATGGCGGGCGCGGTCGTCTACCTGGCGAGCGACGCGGCGAGCTTCGTGACGGGCTCGGTGTTGTACGTGGACGGCGGCTGGACCGCCGTGGACGGCCGTTTCGATCCGCCCAATTGACGCGAATACTCCCGACCGAACCGGGGCAGCAGGCACGGGTCCCATTGAAGGGAGGGACTCATGAGAACAGCACGGAGCCACTTAGCACCCGCGGGAATCGCGGCCGTGCTGGCGTTGACCGTGTCCGCCACGGCACCCGCCGCGGCCGAGGCCGCCACCACCGTCCGGCCGGTGGCCGCGCCCGGTGCGGCGGCCGCCCCGTCCGTCCAGGCGTCGCACGCCTCGGCGCGGGACCGGGCGTACCTGCGGCAGGCTCACCGCGGCAATCTCGCCGAGATCGCGGCCGGGAAGGCCGCGCTCCGCAGGTCGCACGACAAGGACGTGCGTGAGATCGCCTGGGGTCTGATCCGTGACCACCGCAAGCTGGACGCCCGGCTGCGCGAGGTCGCGCAGCGGCTGCGCGTCGATCTGCCGGACGCGCCCGCGGCCGAGCAGCGCGACGACCTGGACGCGGTGCTCGCAAGGCGTTCCGGCCACCGGTTCGACCGGGCCTGGCTGCGTCTCCAGGCCGACGCGCACGAGCAGACGCTCACGCTGATCAGGCGCGAGCTGCGGCACGGGCACTCCGGGTCGGTGCGGAACCTGGCGCGCGACGGCGCCCCCGTGGTCCGGCACCACCTGGACGAGGTGCGCGCCGAGCTGACCCGTCACGCCCGCTGACCTGCGCGTGACCCCCGGACGGCGGGCCCTCGGGCCCCCGCCCGGGGTCGGTTCGCGGGCTTCAGGTGCACCTGTCCGTGTTACGTCGCGGGCTTCAGGTGTACCTGTAGCGGCCGGCCGTGCGCGGTCTCGAACTCCAGGACCGTGTGCGGCCCGGTGACCCTGGCCCGGCACGGCTGGCCGGCGTCGGCCCGCCAGTGTCCGTCCAGGGTCACCCGCAGCCGGTGCGGGTGGCTGGGGCTCGCCAGCCAGGGACGCGACCACGGGCTGTAGTGCCCGACGTACCGGCCCTTCTCGTACTGGTCGTGGTCGATGCCGCCGTATAGGCGCAGGTCCGGATCGCAGACCGCGAGGACGACCGTCTCGCCTTCTTCTCGGACGAGCAGCATCGAAGGCGTGTCGACCTCGCGTACCAGACCTTCCAGACGAGTGCGCTCGAACACGGCGTAACCGGTGATGCCGGTGTCGCGGTCCCGTACGACGTGGGCGGCGGTGTCGGCACGCAGCACCCGGTACGGCGCCCGCGCGGCGTCCCCCATCGCGTCGGCGAAGCCGGCCATGCGCTCGGCGGTGGCGTTCACCACCATCGCGTACTCGTACGTCCCGTCGCATGGCGCGGTGCCGTGCCTGATCCAGGCTGTGGCGAAGTCTCCGCCGGTGGGCTCTTCGGTGGCGTTGTTGCGGGAGGTCTGGGCCGAGCGGGTCAGCGCCACTTTCTGCCCGGACGCCAGGTAGTAGCCGATGCCCTTGTCGTCGAGCAGCCAGCGCGACCCGCCGTCGAGCTGTTCGTGGGGGAAGGCCGTGACCGCCGTGCCGTCCACGACCGTGGGTGTGTTCCTGGCGGGCAGCCGGGTCTGAAAGAGGGTGGTCTCGGTCTCGTCGGCGGTGTCGTCGTTGGTGATGCCGGTGCCCAGGGCCACGACGCGGTCGTCGAACAGGAACACCGACTTGCGGGCCCGGTGGCTGCCGTCGTACTTGGGGTGTCCGTGCAGGTCCATGGCGAACATGCTGTTCCGTCCGTCGATGGTGCAGGCTCCGGCGAAGCGGGAGTCGGTGAGCAGCATCTCCTCGATGGCTCCGGTCAGGTCGCCCTTGAGCTTTTCGAGCGGTTTGTGGATGACCGTCGTGCCGGGGCGGCGGTTCCAGTCCCAGCCGGGCTGGGCGTAGCCGCTGTCCTGGTTGGTGACCGGGGAGCCGCGGTGCAGGACCTGGATCTGGCCGTAGGTGTTGTAGCGGCCGTACCAGTTGGCGCCGACGTAGATCTCGGTGCTCCACAGGTAGCGGTTGTGCCCGCGTACGGTGACCTGCCATTCGTCGCGGCGCTGCACGGCCAGCGCGGCGTAGTTGAGCGCCCAGGCGCCGGATGGGGCCGGCTCGGGCGTGATGCCGCGGGCGTCGAGGCGGGCCGCGAGCTCCTTCTGCCGCTGGGTCGGGTTGCCGGGCAGCAGGCGCAGGAAGGCGGCGGCGATCTCATCGTCGATCGGGGCGAGCCACTCGAACGGCACGATCGACAGCGCGGTGGCGCCGCTGGGGTTCCGACCGCTGATCGAGATCGGCCAGTGGTTCTTGTTGGCGTAGACGCGCTGCATGAGCAGTGCCTTGCGCAACCAGCCGTACGCCTGCGCCGAGATCGCGAACGAGCCGCCGTGCAGGACGTAGACCAGCGGCGCGAGGCCGCTGAAGCCGTCGCGCACGTAGTCGGGGAAGAAGCCGACGTGGTGGAAGGCCGTGCCGTCCGGCTTGATCCCGTCCTGGATGCCGTCGGTGGGCAGCAGGGTGGCGTTCAGCCAGTCGCGCAGCGCCCGCAGGTAGGCCACCTGCCCGGCCTCGCCGTCGCGCAGCAGCACGGCCGCCAGCATGCCGCGGACCGTGGTGTTGTACAGGTCCATCATGCTGCCGCGGGCCATCCGGAAGCCGAAACCGCGGAAGATCCGGCCGAGTCCGCTCAGCCATTCCAGGTCGGCGCGTACCCGCTCGAACTCCCCCGCCTCGCGCAGGGCGTCCCGCATGAGGTAGACGGAGTCGTACAGGCCGCGGGCGTCGTAGCCGAGGTGGTGGATGGTGCCCTGGCAGCTTCCCTTCGTCCAGCCCTGTTCCCGCAGGTGGGCGACCATGCGCAGGTAGAGCGCGGCCAGCGCGGGGCGGTCGGCGGGGGTGGCCTGGTAAGCCTGGGCGAGGGTCTTCATCAGGTCGGTGCAGGCGCGCAGCGTGACCGGGTTCACGAACGCCTTGAGCTCGGCGGCGATCTCCACCGGGTAGATCTGCGCCTGGTAGGCGTGCGTGGGACGGCCCTCCAGGGCGGCCACCTGGGCCGTCAGGCCGGGCACGTCCGGCTTGACCTGGGCGATCAGGTACTCGTCGTGGTAGCGGGTGTGCAGGGCGCGCAGCGAGGCCAGTTCCTCGGCGGTCGGGGGCGACGGGTCCGGCTCGACGGTGGCCAGGAGCCGGTCGAAGCGGTGGAGCGCCTGCCAGTGCTGGTTGTCGTACTCGTCGCCCTCGGGGGCGATGCCGGGGAGCTGGTGGTCACGGCAGGGGGCGTCGGGGCGCAGCGGCACGTTCAGCATGAGCTGGTCGAGGTGCAGGGTCCCGGCGCGGCGGGGGGCGATGATCCGCAGGGTGTCCATGTCGGGGTGCGGGCGCCCGTGCATGTCGTACGCGTACCGCACCCACGCCGTACGCCACCCGCTGAACCCGAGCCGGAACTCGAACCACAGGTCCGTACGCTCACCCCGGCCGAACTCGAACCTGAGCACGTCGTCCACCGGCTCGGCGTTGTGCACCCACACGCAGAACGCGTCCACCAGCCCCTGCCACGCCTGGTCGTCGCCGAGGCGGTAGGGGTCCGGGGCCCAGCGCAGCGGCGCCCGTACGGTGATCACGTCGCGGCTCGCGTGCTCCCAGCGCAGCGACCTGGTCCCGCAGACGGCGACCTGGTCGCCGATCGACAACGTGGAGCCGGAGCTCGCCGTGAAGTGCGGCGGGACCGCGCTCTCCAGCAGGAACACCGGCGGGTCCATCGCCATGGCCCGCTGCTCCAGCCCCTCGCCGGCCGGCCCGCCCGCCGCGAGGGCCGCCGTCCCCGGGCCGCCGGCCGCGAGGAAAGCGCTTGCCGCACCTGCCTTGAACACCGTTCTGCGCGTGATCTCCACCATGCGCGCCATCCAACGTGACCGATGCCGGAAGGTAAAGACATCTCGTCAAACCGTTACCCTCACCGGAAGGCGCAGAGGCTCACGTCCCGGCCGCCGGGGCCACCGAGATCCGACGGGTCCACGCCGCCGGGGCCACCGAGATCCGAGGGGTCCGCGCCGCCGGTGAAGCGGTCCCAGTCCGTCCTGCTCAGTGACCGGGGGCCGTCGTCGCACAGGACCCGCTCGGGGTCGGC
This sequence comes from Nonomuraea spiralis, assembly GCF_014648435.1. Taxonomy (GTDB): domain Bacteria; phylum Actinomycetota; class Actinomycetes; order Streptosporangiales; family Streptosporangiaceae; genus Nonomuraea; species Nonomuraea spiralis. Next base: position 192,281 of record NZ_BMRC01000001.1, on the reverse strand, counting down.
GGCCACCTGCCGCAGGTCGCCGAGGTCCCAGACGGAGAAGGTGGTGCTGCCAGGGGCGGCCATCAGCGCGACGCGGGCGCCGTCGCTCAGCGCCACCCCCCTGACCTCCGACGGGTACCCGCGCAACCCGGCCAGCCGTACGGGCCGCGAGGGAACGGACAGGTCCCAGAGCGCTCCGCTGCCGTTGGACCCCGCCAGGAGGGCGGTCGCGCCGTCGGGCGTGAGGGCCACGTCGAGCATGTCCGCCGGAGGCAGCTCGATGACGGCGGTACGGGCCGGACGGGCGGGGTCGTCGAGCGTCCAGACGTCCGCCTGGCTCCGCCAGTCCGCCCCCGGGTCGCGCCGCGCGACGACGAGGACGCGCCCGTCACCGCTCAGGGCGGCCGCGGTGCCGGTGTAGATCGCGGGGGTCAGCTCGGCCGTCTTCACCGGATGCGCCGGATCCGCCAGGTTCCAGATCGCCACCGGGCCTCGGTCGGTCGTGGTGACCGCCGTCCCGCCGTCACCGCTCAGTTCGAGGTCCTCCGTCCGGGAGCCGTGGACGACGGTGACCGAGCGCCGGACCGGGTGGTCCCGTACGGCCAGGTCCCACACCAGCAGGTTTCCGGCGAAGTCCGCCACCGCGGCGACCCGGCCGTCCCGGCTCACCGCCAGGGCCTGGACGTCGTCGAGCGGCCCCTTCGCCGCCACACCCGGCAACGTCGCCCGCCGGGCCGGGTGAGCCGGATCGGTGAGATCCCACACGGTCGTGGCGCCGTCGTCGGCTCCGGTCAGCGCGGTGCGCCCGTCGAAGGAGAGCGCCAGCGACTCCACGGCGCCCCCGGGGCCGTCCAGCGCGACCGCTCTCCCGGAGCCGAGATCCCAGACCTCGGCCTTCTCGGTCCCGGCGACGAGGCCGAGGCGCCCGTCGCCACTCACCTCGGCGTGCCAGGCGCCGTCGGGGCCGCGCAGCCAGAGATCGTCCCTGCGCCACAGGAGGAGGGTGTCCGTCAGCCCGCCGCGGGTCTGGTCGTCGGCGTGGACGCCCAGAGCGGCCAGGCCGAGATCGCGAGCCTTGACCGGATCGTCCCCGCGAAGCTCGGCGGCGTGCAGCGCCAGCCGGTGGGCCAGCGCGACCCGCTCCTGGGCCCGCGCCTCCTCGTGCTCACGCCACCAGGCCGTGCCCGTGCCCGCCACAGCGACGCCCAGGAGGGCGGCGAGCACGACGAGGGCCCTTCCACCGCGCCCACGCGGGGCAACCGCCGACTCGTCCGTCCGTTCAGCCAAGGCACGCGCCTCCTCGCAGTCCGGCGCCACCCTACAGTGATCGTCAGGGGCGGATGATCGCCATTCTGGTCACCGTCAATTCCTCAATGGCGAACCTCGGGCCCTCGCGGCCGGTGCCCGAATCCTTGACGCCGCCGTACGGCATGTTGTCGGCCCGGAAGCCGGGTACCTCGTTCACCACCACGCCCCCGGCCTCGATGCGGTCGATCGCGGTGAAAGCCGTGGCCAGCGAGCGGGTGAAGACGGAGGCGTGCAGCCCGTAGCGGGAGCGGTTGACCGCCTCGAAGGCGGCGTCGAGCCCCGGCACCGACCGTACGCACACCACCGGGCCGAAGATCTCCTCGTCCCACGCCGCCGTGCCGTCGGGCACGCCGGAGAGCACCGTCGGCGCGATCGCCCGCCCCTCGCGCACCGCGCCCGCGACCACCTCGGCCCCCGACGCGGCGATCCACTCCAGGACGCGGTCCGTGGCGGCGGGGTCGATCAGCGGGGCGACGCGGGTCTCGGGCAGGCGCGGGTCGCCGACGGCGACGTCCTTGACGCGGGCGGCCAGCAGCGCCAGGAACTCCTCCCGTACGGGCTCCTCCACCAGCACCCGCTGCACCGCGATGCACGCCTGCCCCGAGGCGTAGTAGCCGCCGCGTACGACGGCGTCGGCGGCGGCCTCCAGGTCGGCGTCCGCGGCGACCACGAGGGCGGCGTTGGAGCCGAGTTCGAGCAGCGTCTTGGTGGGGGCGGCGGCGCGGGCGATGGCATGCCCGGCGGCGGCCGAGCCGGTGAAGGAGACCGCGCCGATCCGCCGGTCCTCGACCAGGGTACGGCCGACCTCGACGTCCCCGGTGACGAGCTGGACCCCGGCGGGCGGCAGGCCGCCCTCGCGGAGCAGGTGCACCAGCCGGAGCGTGGCCAGGGGCGTCGCCGGGGCGGGCTTGACGATCACCGGGCAGCCCGCCGCCACCGCCGGGGCGATCTTGTGGGCGGCCAGGAGCAGGGGGTAGTTGAAGCCGGTGATCCCGACGACGACGCCGATCGCCCGCCGCGTCCAGAACCCGACCAGCCCCTCCCCCGACGGCAGCAGGTCCAGTGGCACGGTCTCGCCGTGCAGCCTGGCGACCTCCTCGGCGGACGTGGCCAGGGTGAGCAGCGTCCTGGCCACCTCGACGCGGCAGTCGACCAGCGGTTTGCCGGTCTCCATGACCAGCAGCCGTTCGAACTCCTCGCGGTGGGCGGCCAGCGCGTCGTGCGCGGCCATGAGCGCGGCGCGGCGGGCGTGCGAGGGCAGCGCGGCCATGGCGGGCGCGGCCGTCAGCGCCTCCTCCAGGGCGCGGGCGGCGTGGGCCGGGGTGCCCAGCGGGGCGCGGGCCACCACGGAGCCGTCGTAGGGGAAGATCACCTCGGTGGTGTCCTCGGTCGTGACCCATCCGTCCCCGATGGGCAGCCCGTCCGGCCAGGTCATCTGTCTCCCCCTAGAACGCTCGGGAACACGTCGAGGTACGCGGGCGCGTCCTCGCGGCCGGTGGCGGCGAGCATGGCGTGGGCCACCGCCCGGCTGAACACGTCGGCCGCGGCGGCCAGGACGTCCTGCAGCCCGTCGGGGCCGGGGGCCGGGCGGGCGCAGGTGGCCAGGCCGAACACGGTGTCGCCGTCGACCATGGTGTGGGCCGGGCGGATGGCTCTGGCCAGGCCGTCGTGGGCCACCCCGGCCAGTTTGCCGCATTGGGCCTTGGTGAGGGTGAGGTCGGTGGCGACCACGCCGATGGTGGTGTTGAACGAGGTGACCTTGTCCGGGCGCCACGCTTCGGCCTCGGCGGCGGCCGGGAGGCGGAGGTGGTCGAACTCGCCGGGCAGGCCGTAACGGATGCCGGCGAGGGTGGCGCCGGCGGGGTCGAGGACGGATCCGGCGGCGTTGACGACGGCCAGGGCGGCCACGGTGACGCCGCCGGGCAGGACGGCGCTGGCGGTCCCGACGCCACCGGCCAGGCCGCCCGCCAGCGCGCCGGTCCCGGCCCCGATGGACCCGCTGGCCACGGCGGGCGCGGTCGCGAACCGGGCGGCGCCGCCGTTGGTGACCGTCCCTCGGAAGGGAGCGGGGCCGCCCGCGCGGGCCGCACCGCCGTGGAGAGTGACCGTCCCTTGGAGAGGGGGAATGGTGGGGTGGGCGGCGTCGTAGGCAGCGGTGCCCAGGGTGGCGTCGGGGGTGGCGCGGAAGTCGCCGCCGCGGCCGAGGTCGTAGATGACGGCCGCCGGTACGATCGGCACGACCCCGCCCGCCACCGGGAACCCGATCCCCGCGTCGGCCAGCCGTTCCATCACCCCGCACGCCGCGCTCAGCCCGTACGCGCTGCCGCCCGACAACACCACGGCGTGCACGCGCTCGACCAGGTTGCGCGGGTCGAGCAGCTCGGTCTCGCGGGTGCCGGGCGCGGCCCCGCGTACGTCCACCCCGGCCACCACGCCCTCGGGCGGCGCCAGCACCACCGTGGTGCCGGTACGGTACCCGCCCCCCACCCGCTGCGCGTGCCCGACGCGCAGCCCGGCGACGTCGACGAGGGAGTTCGTCGGCCCGGGGCGCATCAGAAGTCCCGGTGGAGGAAGCGCCGCGCCGCCTCGGCGAAGACGCGGGTACACCGGACGATCTCCGCCACCTCGACGTACTCGTCCGCCTGGTGGGCGATCCACTTGCCGCCGGGGCCGTACACGACCGAGGGGATGCCGCCCCAATGGGTCAGCACGGTCCCGTCGGTCGAGCCCGGCACGCCGCCGTAGACCGGCTCCTCCCCCGTCACCGTACGGTGCGCCGCGGCCAGGGCGGCCACCACCGGGTCGGACACCGGCACGTCCACCGGCGGCCGGTCCACCAGGACCGACACCGACGCCTCGATCCCGTCGCCGCCGGCGAGGGCGGCCACCCGGTCGGCCACGACCTTGTGCTCCAGCCCGGGGATCGTCCGTACGTCGACGAAGACCGACGCGGTGGCGGGGATGACGTTGACCTGTTCCTCGGTGCCCGCGCGTACGACGGTCGGGGTGACGTACACCTCGCCGAGGTGCTCGTGGGCCGGATGGCGTTCCTGGAGCTCCTGCTGGAGGGAGCGCAGGGCGACCAACAGCGTGCCGACCGCCTGGACGGGGTTGCGGCCGTGCTGCGGCATCGCGCCATGGGCCATCTTGCCGGTGAGGTCGACGCGCAGCCGCAGCGCGCCCTTGGCCACCGCGCAGATCTCCCCGGCCTCGGGCTCGGCGACGATCGCGCCGTCCACGCCGGCGGCCAGCCCGGCGGAGACGAAGTGGTGGGCGCCGATCATCAGGCCCTCCTCGTCGGCCAGCGCGCACACCTTGATCCGGCCGGGGAACGGGCCGGCGAGCTGGAGCGCGCGGGTGGCGTAGAGGGTGGCGGCCAGGCCGGACTTCATGTCGGCGCTGCCCCTCCCCCACAGCCGCCCGTCGCGGATCTCGCCGCCGAACGGGTCGACGGTCCAGGTGGACAGGTCGCCCTCGGTGACGACGTCGGTGTGGCCCTCGAACATCAGCGTCGGCCCGTCGCCGCCGCCGCCCTCGACCACCGCGACGACGTTGGGCCGGCCGGGGGCGGCCTCGTGGACGACGGGGTCCCAGCCCCATTCGCGCATCTTCGCCTCGACCAGGTCGGCGGCGGGCCGCTCGCTGCGGCCGCGGGCCGGGTCGTTGGTGCTGGGGATGCGCACCAGGGCCTGCGTGAACTCCACGACTCCCCGCGCGTCGACGTCGATCACAACAATCCCTCCAGGGTCGGTACGGCCCGCAGCAGGTCGCGGGTGTAGGGGTGGCGTGGCGCGGCCCAGACGTCGTCCACCGGGCCGGTCTCGACGATCTCGCCGCCGCTCATGACGGCCACGGTCTCGCACACGTGCCGTACCACCGACAGGTCGTGCGAGACGAACACGAGGGTGAGGCCCAGCTCGTCCACCAGGTCGGCGAGCAGGTTGAGGATCTGGCCGCGTACGGACACGTCCAGGGCGCTCACGGGCTCGTCGGCGACCAGCACCTTCGGCCGGGGCGCGAGGGCGCGGGCGATGGCGATGCGCTGCCGCTGCCCGCCGGAGAACTGGTGCGGGTACCGGTCGGCGGCCGAGGCGGGCAGGCCGACCTCCTCCAGCAGCTCGGCCACCCGCGTACCGACCGGCAGGCCGAGCGCGACCAGCGGCTCGGCCACCAGGTCGCGCACCCGCATGCGGGGGTCGAGCGAGCTCATCGGGTCCTGGAAGACGATCTGCAGGTTCTCCCGCAGGAAACGCAGCCGCCGCTCCGGCAGGCCGGTGATCTCCCGCCCGTCGAAGGCGACGGTGCCGGAGGTGGGCCGGTCGAGGCCGCACAGCAGACGCAGCAGCGTGGACTTGCCGGAGCCGGACTCGCCGACGATGCCGAACCGCTCGCCGCGGTGGACGGTCAGCGACACCTCCCGCAGCGCGTGGACGGCCGCGCCCGACCTGGTGAGCGAGGTGCGGGGGCGGCGGTAGACGCGGCTGAGGGCGCGGGCCTCGATCAGCGGCCCGCCCGGCGCCACCCCCGGCGGCTCGAACGGCGGTTCAATCGGCGGGGTGCCAGCATGCGTGGGCATGGCCGTCTCCTGTCAGCGCCGGCGGGGTGTCGCATCGCGGGGTGGCGTGCGGGCAGCGGTTGCCGAACACGCAGCCCTCGGGGAAGGCGCCCGCGGGCGGCACGCTGCCCTTGATGGTGGGGAGCCTGGTGCCGCGCGGGGTGAGCCGGGAGGCGGCCAGCAGGCCCTCGGTGTAGCGGTGGCGGGGGTGGGTGAAGACCTCGCGGATGGGGCCGGTCTCGACGACGCGGCCGCCGTACATGACGATGACCCGTTCGCAGACGGAGGCGACGACCGCCAGGTCGTGGGTGATGAACAGCAGCGCGGGCGCGACCTCGGCGATCAGCTCCAGCATCTGCTTCTGCACGGTGACGTCGAGCGCGGTGGTGGGCTCGTCGCAGATGAGCAGGCCGGGCTCGTTGGCCAGGGCGATGGCGAGCATGACGCGCTGCCGCTGGCCGCCGGAGAGCTGGTGGGGGTACGCGCGGGCGATCTGGGCCGGCTCGGGCAGCCGGACGCGTTCGAGGAGGGCGAGCGCTCGCCGCCCGGCCTCCGCGCGGGAGACGCCGTGCAGGGTCATGACCTCGGCGACCTGGGCGCCGACGCGCATGAGCGGGTTGAGCGCGGTCATCGGCTCCTGGAAGACCATCGACAACTCGCGCCCTCGCAGGTCCTTCAGCCGCTTCTCGGGTACGCCGACCAGGTCGCGCGCGCCGAGCCGGGCCGCGCCCGAGGCGGTGACGCCCTCGGGCAGCAGGCCCATGAGCGACAACGCGGTCAGCGACTTGCCGGACCCGGACTCGCCGATCAGCCCGACCCGCTCGCCGGGCGCGATCGCGAACGACACGTCGTGGACGAGCTCCACCCCGTCGGCCCGTACGGTCAGTCCCTCAACCGTCAGCACGCAGCCTCCTGAGCTTGGGGTCGAGGTGGTCGCGCAGCCCGTCGCCGAGCAGGTTGAACCCGAGGACGGCCAGCGCGATCGCCAGGCCGGGCCAGAGCGCGAGACGCGGGGTCGAGAAGAGCAGTTCCTGCGACTCCTGCAACATCCGCCCCCACGACGGGGTCGGCGGCCGGGTGCCGAACCCGAGGAACGACAGCGCCGCCTCGGCCAGGATCGCGATCGCGAACGACACCGACGCCTGCACGATCAGCACGGACGCGATGTTCGGCAACACGTGCCGTACGGCGATCGCCGGACGGCGGCGGCCGGCGGCGCGCGCGGCGAGGACGTAGTCGGTCACCATGACCTGGAGCGTCGCGGCGCGGGCCACCCGCGCGAACGCCGGCACGGTGGCCACCCCGATCGCGATCATCGCGGTGAGCGTGCCCGCCCCGTAGACCGCGCCCAGCATGACGGCCAGCAGCAGCGCCGGGAAGGCGAACACCAGGTCGTTGACCCGCATGATCAGCTCCGACAGCCAGCCGCGCGGCGTCATCCCGGCGACCACGCCGAGCGGCACGCCGAGCACGGCGGCGATGCCGACGGCCACGACGCCGACGTAGAGGGTGGTGCGGGCGCCGACCATGAGCTGGCTGAGGGTGTCGCGGCCGAACTTGTCGGCCCCGAGCAGGTAGCCGCCGCCGGGGTCGCGCAGCTTGCGGGCGGCGTCGACGAGGGTCGGGTCGTGCGGCGTCCAGACGAACGAGACGAGCGCGGCCAGCGCCACCAGCCCGACCAGCACGCCGCCGGTCAGGAGCGAGGCGTTCGGCCGGCCTCTCATCGCAGCCTCGGGTCGAGCAGGTGGTAGGTCACGTCCACCACGAAGTTGATCAGCAGGACGGCGGCCACCAGCACCATCACCACACCCTGGACGAGCAGCAGGTCGCGCCCGGCCACGCCGTTGAGCAGCAGGTCGCCGAGCCCCGGCAGGACGAAGACGCGCTCGACCACGACCGCCCCGATCAGCAGGGTGGCCAGTTGCAGGCCGAGCACGGTGACGACGGGGATCGAGGCGTTGCGCAGGCCGTGCCGCCACAGGGCGCCGGTGCTGCCGCGGCCCTTGGCGCGGGCGGTGCGCAGGTAGTCCTCGCGCATGACGTCGAGCACGGCGCTGCGCACGTAGCGGGTCAGCACGGCGCCCTGGACGAGCCCGAGCGAGAGCCACGGCAGCAGCAGCGAGCGCAGCCACTCCTGCGGGCTGTCGGCGATCGGGACGTACCCGCCGGACGGCAGCGCCTGCGCCTTCACCGCGAACACGTACACCAGCAGGATGCCCGCGAGGAAGGCGGGGACGGCGATGCCGGCCTGGCTGAGCGCGCTGACGGCGGCGCCGAGCGGGTTGCGGTGGCGCACGGCGGCGAACGTGCCGAGCGGCACCGCGACGACCAGCGCCAGCACCATGCCGCCGAGCACCAGCACGGCCGTCACGCCGAGCCGGTCGCCGATCTGCGGGCCGATCGGCGAGCTGGTGACGTAGGAGGTGCCGAAGTCGCCGTGGGCCAGGCCGCCGAACCAGTCGAGGAACTGCGTGACCGGCGGCCGGTCGGTGCCGTACTGCGCGCGCAGCGCGGCGACCGCGTCGGGGGTGGCGTTGACGCCGAGCGCGATCTCGGCCGGGTCGCCGGGCAGCAGGGCCATGAACGCGAACACCGCGACGGCGGCCACGGCGGTGCTCGCGATCAGCACCGCCAGCCGTTTGAGCAGGTAGAGCGTCACTGCTTGGCGAGACCGGTGAAGTCGAAGGACTCCGCGATGGCGTTCTTCGGCAGCCCGGTGACGCCCTTCTTCGCCACGATCAGGTTGGGGAACAGGAACAGCCAGTCGGCGGCGGCGTCGTCGGACAGCAGTTTGGCGGCCTTCTTGAGGTCGTCGGTCTGCTGCTGCTCGGTGCCGGAGTCGGCGGAGGCGAGGAGCTTGGCGAACTCGGGGTTGTCGTAATGGAAGTAATACGACTTATCGGCAAAAATCCCCAAGTCGCGGGGCTCGACGTGGTTGATGATGGAAAGGTCATAGTCGCCCTGCTTGAAGACCACATCCAGCCAGCGGGCCGGGAACTCCAGGGGCTCGATGTCGGCCGTGATGCCCACCTGGGCGAGCTGCGACTTCACCACCTGCGCGCTCGCCACCGCGTACGGCAGGTTGGGGATGCGCATCTTGACGGTGAGCGTCTTGCCGCCCAGCAGTTCCTTGGCCTTGGCCGGGTCGTACGGGTAGTCGCCGGTGCGGTCCTCGTACCAGGGGTCGGTGGGCGGCACCATCGAGCCGATGAGCTGCCCGCGTCCGGCCCAGGCGGTGTCCAGCAGGGCCTTGTGGTCGATCGCGTACCGGACCGCCTGGCGGGCCTTGACGTCGTCGAACGGCGGCCGGGCGTTGTTCATCGACAACACGACCTCGCCGTTGGTGGTGCCCTCGACCGTCTGGAACCGGTTGGGGTCGGCGAACTGCTGCAGCGACTCGGGCGCCTGCACGCTGGAGATCACGTCGATGCCGCCGGTCAGCAGCGCGTTGTTCATCGCCGTGGCGTCCTTGAAGTACTTCAGCGTGATCGCCGACAACGCGGGCTTGGTGCCCCAGTACGAGGGATTGGCGTCGAGCCGGATCGACTCGCCGCGCTTCCACGCCCCCAGCGTGTACGGCCCCGTGCCGACCGGCTTGTTGGCCAGGTCGGCCACCCCGGTACGGCTGAACATCGCGCCGAGGCGGGTGGCGAGGGCGTAGAGGAAGCCGTTGCTCGGCTGCTTGAGCGTGACGACGGCCGTGGTGTCGTCGGTCTTGGCCACCTTGTCGATGACGTCGAACTGGGCCTTGATCTTGAGCTTCCAGTCCGTCCTGACCCGGTCGAGGGAGAACACGACGTCGTCGGCCGTGAACGGCGCGCCGCCGTTGAACGTGACGCCCTTGCGCAGGGTGAAGGTGTAGGTCCTGCGGTCGTCGGAGACCGTCCACTTCTCGGCGAGCAGCGGCTTGATCGTGCCGTCCTGGTCGAGCTTGACCAGGCCCTCGTAGACGTTGACGAGCAGCGCCTGCGGGATGGCCGCGCCCTCGGTGGCGGTGAAGTCGAGGTTGGCCGGCTCGGCCACGAATCCGACGGACAAGGACTGCGCCTTGGGGGTGCCTCCGGTGCCGGAACCGCCGGAACCGCCGCCGCAGGCGGCTGTGACCAGCAGGAGACCGCCCACGGCGATCCAGATTCCGATTCGCCTCATGTCTTACAGCCTCCTGGCTAGTGCACTGGTCTGACCAGTAGGCTACGCACATTGCCAGTCGGTGACGGCTCGGGTCAAGGGGGCTTCCCATGGGTGCACGGTTCGAGCCGGTGCGGGCCGTACGCGCCTACGAGCGGGTCGTGGAACAGGTCGAGGAGGCCATCGAGAGCGGGGCCCTCGGCCCGGGGGCGCGGCTGCCGAGCGAGCGCGAGCTGATGGTGCAGTTCTCGGTGGGGCGCTCCACGGTACGGGAGGCGCTGCGGGTGCTCCAGGCGCGCGGCCTGGTACGTTCCCGGCCGGGCGATCCCAACGGCGCCGAGGTGCTGCCGTTCTCCCCCGCCGCATTACACAAGTCGATGACCACGCTGGCGCGGGTGGCCGAGTTGTCGCTGGCCGAGCTGGTGCAGTTCAGGATGGTGCTCGACTCCTCGGCCGTGCTGCTGGCCGCGCGGCTGCGCACCGAGGAGCAGGTCGCGGAGATGGAGGCGGCCATCGCCGGCATGCGCGCGGCCCTGGCCTCCGACCACGACGCCTTCAGCGCCGCCGACGTGGCCTTCCACGACGTGATCGTGGCGGCCGGCGGCAACAAGCTGATCCAGGTCTGCACCGACGTGGTCCGTTCGGTCGTGCTGGACCTGATCGCCGGGAAGATCGCCGACGCGCCCGACCGCGGGTCGCTGATGCGGCGCAGCATCCGGCACCACGAGGAGGTGCTGGCCGCCGTGCGCGAGGGCGACGGCGCCGCCGCCGCGCGCCTGCTCCGCCGGTCCATGTACGACTACTACGCCGTCCACCTGCCCGACGCCGAACGCTCCGCCCTGCGCGCCCTCCTGGAGTGACGCCCGCCACAGGGTGTTATGTTGCACGCGTGTCGCGCGAGGATGGGGACGGGGTTGCGGAGGCGTTCCTGCGCGAGCCGCGCCGCTACACCAGCAGCCAGGTGGCCCACATGGCGGGCGTGCCGGTCTACCGCGCGCGCCGGTTGTGGCGCGCGCTGGGGTTCGCCAACGTGGCCGACGACGCGGTCGAGTTCACCGACTCCGACGTCGAGGCGCTGCGGACCATGCTCTCGATGGTCAGCTCCGGCGCCTACGACGAGGAGCACATGCTGCTGATGGCCCGCTCGATCGGGCGGGCGACGGCCCGGCTCGCCGAGTCGCAGGCCGAGCTCGGCGCCGAGGCGCTCGACCAGTCGGGCGTGCCGCTGGCCGAACGTCCGCGGGCCTGGCGCCGGCGGGCCGAGCTGGTGGTGCCCGACCTGGCGCGGCTGCTGGTCTACGCCTGGCGGCGCCAGCTCGCCGCCGCCGCCGGCCGCCTCGCCGACCAGGACATGAGCTCCGTACGCATGGCCGTGGGCTTCGCCGACCTGGTGGCCTTCACCCGGCTCAGCAGGCAGATCACGGCGACCGAGCTGGCCAGGCTGGTCGACAGGTTCGAGGGGCGTTCGGCCGACATCGTGACCTCCTCGGGCGGGCGGGTGGTCAAGACGCTCGGCGACTCGGTGTTGTTCGTGGCCGACAAGTCGCACGTGGCGGCCGAGATCGCGCTGCGCCTGGTGGAGACCCACCGCGGCCGGGACATGCCGGAGCTGCGGGTCGGCCTGGCCGCCGGTCCGGTGATCTGGCGTATGGGCGACGTGTTCGGCACCACCGTCAACCTGGCCAGCCGGCTCACCGCGCTCTCCCTCCCTGGAACGATCCTGGCCGACCCCGAGCTGGCCGAGGAGCTGGAGGGCGATCGGGCCTTCCTGCTGCGCGCGGTCGACCGGCTGTCGGTGCGCGGCCTGGGCGAGCTGGCGCCCTTCACGATCATGCGCGCCGGGGCAACCTGACGTCGCCGACGATGCGTCAGTACCGGTGTGCCTGACAGAAAGCTCTTCCACGACTTCGTGGCCTCCCGGTCCGAGCGGTTGCTGCGGACCGCGTACCTGCTGACCCATGACTGGGGGACGGCCGAGGACCTGCTGCAGGAGTCCCTGGCCAAGGCGTGGTTCGCCTGGCCGCGCATCGACGAGCCCGAGGCGTACGTGCGGCGCGTGCTCGTGACGACGTACACGTCGTGGTGGCGGCGGCGCTGGCGTACGGAGCTGCCGAGCGACGCCCTGCCCGAGAAGGGCGCCAAGGCCGATCGGCACGGGCCCGACGAGCTGTGGGAGGCGGTGGGCAGGCTGCCCGCCAGGCAGCGCGCGGTGATCGTGCTGCGTTTCTACGAGGACCTGACGGTGCAGGAGGTGGCGCGGATCCTCGGGTGCCAGGACGGGACGGTCAAGAGCCAGACCGCCAAGGCGCTGGCCAAGCTGCGCGTGGACGAGTCGATCGTGAAGGAGTACCGATGAGCGTGCAGGACCTGCGTGACGTGCTGCGGGAGCGGGCCGAGGGTCCCGCGCCGGCGAACCCGGCCCGCCACGAGCACATCCGCCGCCGCGTGCGCCGGACCCGGCGGCGCAGGGGCCTGACGGCCGCCGCCGCGGCGGTGGCGGCGGCCGTGACCGTGTTCTCCCTGCTGCCGGGGGACGCCGCGCCCCCGCAGGAGGCGGCGACCTCGGCCGTGAAGGCGGCGCGCGAGCTGCCGGAACGGTTCACCGCCCGCGACGGCACCGGCTACCGGCGGCTGGCCACGGCGACGGTCAGGACGGAGAAGACGACGAAGGCGTCGGTCACGATCCCGGTCTCGGGCAAGCCGCTGGACGTGGCCGCGCTGTGCGAGGGCGGCCCCAGGGCCAAGCCGCCGGCGATCTCCGTGACCGGTGGCGACGCCGTGGCCTCCCGGTCCTTCTCCCCGTGCCCGAAGGACATGGAGCTGGTCCCGCTCGTCGTGCCCGGCGGAGCCGGCCAGGTCACCGTCACGTTCGACACGGCCACCAGGGGCTGGGGGTGCGTACGCAAGAGCAAGGACGGGCCGTGCGTGACTCAGAAGCCCGACCAGGCGGTCTGGAGCCTGGCCGTCTACGAATGGACCCCGCCCGACCGACCGGTCGAGCCCGGGCCTCTGAAGCCCTTTCCCAAGCGGCTGGCACGCTGGGACCTGGCCGCCGCCACCCGGCAACTGGTGTGGCCTCAGGACAGGACGTTCACGGTCACGCCCGGGGGCGACGGCGGCCGGATCGGCATCGAGGCGCTCTGCGCCGGTGACCTGGCACCGCGGATGCGGTTCACGTACCTGATCGAGGGCGGGGAGGGCGGCGAGGTGACCGCGACCTGCGGCCAGTGGGAGAGCGGCCCGTATCCGATGGCGATGAACGAGTTCCGCGTCCCCGCGGGCAAGCCGGTGAAGGTCACCGTCAGGGCGGGCATCATGGGCCCGGACACCAACCGCCCGGTCCGCTGGTCCGTGGCCGTCTACCGCAAGGGGTAACGTCGCTCCCGTGATCGTACGAGCGGTGGTCGAGGGCAGGGCGGTGGACGCCGACGCGCGCTTCGCGCTGGAGGCCCGCTACGGGCACTTCACCGCCATGCAGGTCAGGGACCGGCGCACCCGCGGGCTCGCCCACCACCTGGACCGGCTGGCCGCGGCCAACCTGGAGGTGTTCGGCGCCGCGCTCGACCGGGCGGCGGTGCTCGGCTCGATCCGGGCCGTGCTCGGCGACGACCTGCGCGACGCGGGCGTGCGGGTCTATGTCGTCGAGCACGACGGCCGCCCGCGGGTGGTGGCCACCGCCGCCCCGCCCACGGAGGTCTCGGCCCGCCCGCAGCGCGTCACGGCCGTCGCCTACCAGCGATACCTGCCGCACATCAAGAAGGCGGCCGGGTTCGCCCAGGCGCACATCCGGCGCGCCGCCGGGCCGCTGGGCTTCGACGAGGCACTGCTGACCACCGGCGACGGCCTGATCAGCGAGGGCGCGATCACCAACGTCGGCTGCCTGTCCGGCGGCCGCCTCCTGTGGCCGGACGCCCCCATGCTGCACGGCACCGCCATGCGCCTGCTGGAGGACCTGGACGTGCCCCAGGAACGCCGCCCGCTGCGGGTCGCCGACCTGCCGGGCTTCGACCTGGTGTTCCTGTGCAACTCCCATGGCGTGGTCGCCGTCGGCGAGGTCGACGGCGTGCCGCTGCGCCAGGACGCGGAGACGCTGGCCCGGCTGCTCGCCTTCTACGACGCCCTCCCGTGGGACCCGCTGGATTGATCCCGGGCCGTCCGGCGTTGCACGCAGGCGTGACCCTGTACTCGATTCTCGACCGTTCGCTCCTGTGTCAGGGCTCTGACGCGGCCACCTCCCTGCGCGACACCGTCGCCTTGGCCCGGCAGGCCGAGGAGCCGGGCTACCACCGGGTCCGGGTGGCCGAGCACCACAGCGTGCCCGGCGCGGCGGGGGCGGCGCCGGCCCGTGCCGACCGTCGCCACAACCAGGACGCCGCCGACCTGGCCCACACGGTCATCGCGAGAAGCGCCGGTGCTCGGCTTGAGTGGCGCGACGCAGATCAGACCAATCTGCCGACACCCCCACGCGAAGGACGTCCTTGACCACCCACCGGTGCGCCCGCCCCGACAATGCCGACACGGCGGAGCCATGGCGATGCTCCGAATGCGGAATGTTGTGGGAGTCGCTCAGCGCGACGCCGATCACGCTCCAGCCGGCCGCCGAACCCGAGCGGAAGCGCACCATCTACAAGCCCGCCATCTTCGCGTTCACGGGATTGATCGCGTGGGTTGGATTGGTCGAGACGGCAGCGGCGCGAGCGCTCATGGTCCCGGGCATCAGCTTGCTCTCGGTGGTAGGCGTCGCTGTGGTGGTCGCGTTCTGGCAGAGAGCCCGATCGAAGGACAGGTACTACCGCTGTCCCGACTGCGGTAGACAGGACATTCTCCCCGTATGCATGTACTGCGCGTCGCCACCATTCACGGCGCCCGACACGGACTGAGGCGCCATGCGTAGGGAAGAGGCGTGAAGGCGGCGCTGAGCACACAGCTTGCACGGGAAGATGCCGGCGGAAGGTGTTACTCGGCGCCGGGCTCCTTCTACGTTTTTTCAAGGTGCCGTTCGATGGCGCAAGAATCGCGACGGCCGTTCCCGCTCCAGGTTGCCGTCGGCCCGACAGCACAAGGCTTCCTTGAGGTGAGAAACAAAAGGCCCCGGCATCACACGATACCGGGGCCTTTGACGCGGAAAGCTATGAACGTGACCTACGGGGCATTGTAGTATTGATAATATACGGCGCCCGTATCGCTGCAGGATCCGATGCGCCAGCCCCTCACGAGGCACTTGCTCGCGTCCGCCAGCGGGTGGTACATGTATCGGCCACTGTGTTGGCTGGTGCCGGACGAGATCTTTTCCTCGTTGAACCCCTGGGTCCAGACGCTGCTGCAGCCACCGGTGGTGACCTTGAAGTTGCTGTCGACGTTCAGGCAGGTGTCATAGGCCACGTTGTGGAGTGCGACCAGATGGGTGACCGTGTTGTAGCGGACGTGCCAACGTCCCCTCGTGCCGCTTGCCGCGCAGGACCCCTCATAGGTGGCGCCGCCGGAGATGGAGACCATGCACGTTCTGCTCTGAAGATCGAACACGAAACTGTAGGGGCCGTACGTCTTCCACTCGCCGCTGTCGGCCGCACTTGCAGCAGGAGTCACGACTGAGAGAGTGGCAAGAATCGCCACGACAAGCGCTGCAAATCTGGCCCTGAGTTTGGGCATGAAACCGCCTCCCGAAAGGTCATTTCCCGAAGCCTTCTTGCCACACGGCGCGACATCCAGGTCGAGCGCACGCGTTTTCCTGGGCGATGAACCACCGCTGCGTCTCGAGCGGCGGTGCCGGCATTCTGTCATCGCGCTCAACGCGCAGATCGAAACTCCGCCCCGGGGCTCACCCGCCGGCGCCGGGGTAGTAGTCGTCCTTCGGGGCGACCCCTCCGCTGTGGGGCCAGAAGTCGTCGCCCATCGGGGCGACCGTGCCGCCGCCGGGATAGTAGTCGTCCTTGGCGGCTGCCGGGCCGGCGGTCAGGGCGAGTCCGGTTGCGGTCAGGAGCCCGATCGCAGCCAGTTTGAGCATCGTCTTGGTCATGCTGTCACCTTTCGTCACTCTTGATGGGTGATCTCCGGTCCGTGTCCGGGGCGGACACAAAGTCCAGTGCACAACGCGGGGTCGCCGCCTGTCCCCGTGTTCCGGCCTGAACAGGAACAGGCAGTTCACAGCCCCGCCCAGGTCAGCGGCTGCATCGACATCCGCCGTGTCACCGGCGAGTCCTCAGTCTCGGCGGACCGCCGATTGTCTGACAGCCCCCTTCGCCAGTTCAGACAATCGGTGGCGGGCCTGCCTTCACCCACGCTCGTGCCGGGTGAGTCGATCGCCGCGTGGTGGGGTCGCTGGTGGAGGTCGCCGGGGCCGAGGAGGTGCTGGTCACGATGAACACCTACGACCTGGACCGGCGGCTGGAGTCCTACCGGCGGCCGGCCGTCACGATGTGATCGCCAATTCCGCTGCGTTTTGTTGGCAAATGCCCCTATTGCGCGCGCCAATCGGGTTCCGGTAATTACCGGATGTCACCCCTGTTCCATCCGGGCAACACCCATAGCTAGGGGGTTCAATGGCGCGCACCCGAATCATCGGAATCGCTGCCGCACTTCTCTTACTACCTGCGCTGACCGCGTCACCCGCGTCGGCCGAATCCACACCGGCCGCCGCCTCGGCGGCCCAGCCGCCGAGCGACGTCAAGGAGCTCACCCGCAAGGACTTCACGCTCGACGGCAAGCCCGTCAAGGTTCCCGCCAAGTACGAGGCCAGGGCCGGGGCCAAGGCCAAGGCCGCCGCCGAGACCCCGCCGGTCGGCACCGTACGGCAGTGGCTGGCCACCGACGACTACAACGGCCGCCTGTACCGCAAGGACTACACGCTGCGCGGCGTCGGCAACAAGATCGAGGTCTGGGTCGCCAACGACCTGGCCTTCCCGGCCGGGGACTGCCGCATGCAGGTGCCGGGGACGACGGAGATCACCGACGCCCAGGTCTCCAACCTGGTGCAGCAGTTCGACACGAACATGTTCCCGAAGGAGACCGCGACCTTCAGCACGCCGCCGGACCGGGACGGCACGAACGCCACGCTCGGCCCCGACGCCAACGGCAACGGCGGCGTCTACACCGGCGCCGGCGACCGTACGGTGACGCTGATCGACAACGTCCGGGACGACAACTACTACACCTTCCCGGCCGCGACCACCTACATCGCGGGCTTCTTCTCCTCGCAGTACAACGAGCTGCTCGACCGCAACGTGATGACGATCGACGCGTTCGACTGGCTGCACAGGACCGGCGCGAACCCACCCGACAACCCGACCTCCGACGTGTGCACCTCGCGCTCGGCCCGGCCCTTCCAGTACGAGGGCGTCTTCGCCCACGAGTGGCAGCACCTGCTGCACTACTACACCGACCCGCTCGAGACCACCTGGATGAACGAGGGCCTGTCGGACTTCGCGATCTCGGTGACGGGTTACGGCAACCCCAAGGCGACGGTGTTCGAGAAGGGGTTCGACAACCACATCAACTGCTTCCAGGGTTTCGGCATCGTGCAGACGCCGTACAACCCGAACCCGCGCAACTGCGGCGGCCCGCAGAACTCGCTCAACCTGTGGGGCGACGGCGGCAACCCGGACGCGGTGCTGGCCGACTACGGCAACGCGTACTCGTTCATGTTGTTCCTGTACGACCGGTACGGCGCGGACTTCCTGTCCAAGCTGCACCGTGACGGCGCCCTCCAGGGCCTGGCCAGCGTCAAGGCCGCGCTCGGGAAGACGAACCTGTACCAGGCGATCCACGACTACCAGACCATGGTTCTGGTGGACAAGGTCGTCGGGGACCGCGGCGTGGTGCTGGGCGTGCCGAAGAAGCGGGTGACGACCGCGAGCCTGAACTCGACGGTCAACCTGGCCAACCCGGCCGCGTACAACACCCCGGGCGCGGCTCCGAACGGCGCCGACTACGTGCAGATCCGCAAGCCCGGCGGGGCGGCGCCGCAGTCGTTGTCGTTCGCCGGCGCCAAGACGCTGCCGCCGATCCCGCTGGCCTGGACCGTCGTCTCCGACGATCCCGACCGCGCGGGCAACGCGGTGTTGTGGTCGGGCAACGCCAGCAACCTCAACGTCGCCGCGGTCAGCCGCGTGACGGTCCCCACCGCCGACCCGACGCTGCGCTTCCTCGCCAAGTACGGCGCGGAGTCCGGCTTCGACTACGGCTACGTGATCGTCTCGGCGGACGGCGGCAAGACCTACACCGCGATCCCGGGCGACCGGACGACCGCCGGCCCGCTCGGCCCGGCCGTCAACGGCACCACCACCGGGTTCGAGCCGCACAGCTACAGCCTGTCCGCCTACGCGGGCAAGGAGATCCTGGTCGGCTTCCAGTACGTGAGCGACGGCGGGGTCAACGAGGGCGGCTGGAAGATCGACGACGTCACGGTGGGCGCGACGTCGGTGAGCGACGGGTCCAGCCTGGAGCCGTTCGACTCCCCGACCGAGATCTCCCCGACGCCGGTCAGCAACTGGAACGTGCGCCTGGTCGGCCTGGACGAGCGGCACTCGGTGGTGCTGCAGGCCCAGTTCGACGGCAAGGGCACGATCAACCTCAACCGGCTGCAGCTCGCGCCGTTCGCGGTGTTCCCGTCCGTGGTCGCGATCGTGGCCTATGACGAGCCCACCGAGCAGGTGCAGCAGTACGCGCCGTACACGCTGAAGGTCAACGGCGTCACCCAGCCTGGGTGAGCCGGAAAGGCGCCCGCCGGGGTCTCGGCGGGCGCCGCCTCCTTCGGGTACGATCGCCGAACATCATTCGGCATGGGGGTGCCCAGCATGACGACGCGCCAGCACACGATCGGTGACCTCCTGCGGCGGTCGGCCGCCAGGTTCCCCGCGAAGACCGCCGTGATCTACGGCAACATCCGCCAGAGCTACGCCGACCTCGACCGTGAGGTCAACCGCACGGCCAACGCGCTGGCCGCCCGGGGCGTGACCAAGGGCGACAGGTTCGCCCTGTTCAGCCATAACAACCACGCGTTCGTGCTGGCCTACTTCGCGCTGGCCAGGCTGGGCGCGATCTCCGTGCCGATCAACTTCATGCTGGGCCCGCGCGAGGTGGCGTACATCCTGGAGCACTCGGGCGCGACCGGGATGCTGGTGGAGGAGGCGCTGCTGCCGGTGGCCGAGGCCGCGGCCGGGCCGGCCGTACGGGTGCGCGGCGTGATCGGCGCGGCCGAGGGCTGGGAGTCCTTCGCCGGCTGGCGCGGCGACGACGCCGAGCCCGAGGTGGAGATCGCCGACGACGACCCGATCCAGCTCATGTACACCAGCGGCACCGAGTCCCGCCCCAAGGGCGCCACGCTGTCCAGCGGAAGCCTGCTGGCCCAGTACGTGAGCTGCGTCGTGGACGGCGAGATGAGCTCCGACGACGTCGAGGTGCACGCGCTGCCCCTCTACCACTGCGCCCAGCTCCACTGTTTCCTGACGCCCGGCATCTACCTGGGCGCCACGAACCTCATCCTGCCCGGCGCCGACCCGGCCTCGATCCTGGCCACCATCGAGGGTGAGCGCGCGACCAAGCTGTTCTGCCCGCCGACGGTGTGGATCGGCCTGCTGCGCCACCCCGACTTCGACCGCCGTGACCTGTCCTCGCTGCGCAAGGGCTACTACGGCGCCTCCATCATGCCGGTCGAGGTGCTGAAGGAGATCTCGACCCGGCTGCCGGACGTGCGCCTGTTCAACTTCTACGGCCAGACCGAGATGGCCCCGCTGGCCACCATCCTGCGGCCGGAGGAGCAGCTGACCCGGCTGGGCTCGGCCGGGCGTCCCGCGCTCAACGTCGAGACCAGGATCGTCGACGACGAGGACCGGCCGGTCGCGCCGGGCGTGGTCGGCGAGATCGTCCACCGCAGCCCGCACGCCATGCTCGGCTACTGGGACGACCCGGACAAGACCGCCGAGGCCTTCCGCGGCGGCTGGTTCCACAGCGGGGACCTCGGCGTCATGGACGCCGACGGCTACCTGTCGGTGGTCGACAGGAAGAAGGACATGATCAAGTCCGGCGGCGAGAACGTGGCGAGCCGCGAGGTGGAGGAGGTCATCTACCAGCATCCGTCGGTCGCCGAGGCGGCCGTGTTCGGCGTGCCGGACGAGCGGTGGATCGAGGCGGTGACGGCCGCGGTCGTGCTGCGCGAGGGCGCCGGGCTGACCGCCGCCGAGCTGAACGCCTTCCTGCGCGAGCGGCTGGCCCCCTTCAAGACGCCCAAGAACGTGGTGTTCGTGGACGCGCTGCCGAAGAACGCCTCCGGCAAGGTGCTCAAGCGGGAACTGCGCGACGCCTTCTGAGTACGGGCGGGCCCGCCGTCACTTGGCGAGCAGGTCGGCGGCGAGCTGCCGTAGCGCCGGGCGCCGGAGTTTGCCCGTCGCCGTCCTCGGCAGCTCGTCCAGGACCAGCACCTCGCCCGGACACCGGGCGGCGGGCAGGCCCTCCGCGCAGAAGCCGATCAGTTCGCCGGGGTCGATCGGCCGTCCCGGCGCGGGCACGACGCAGGCCACCGGCTGCTCCGGCCCGTCACCGACGGTGCGAGCGACCACCGCGCACTCGGCGACCGAGGCGTGCTCCAGCAGCCGGGCCTCGGCCTCCATGGGCGACGTCCACGTGCCGCCCGCCCTGATCAGGTCCTCGGCGCGGCCCAGGAAGCGGTAGGAGCCGCCGGGCTCGCGGACGCAGGCGTCCCCGGTGCGCAGCCACTCCCCCTGGAACGCCCGGCGGGTGGCGGACGTACGGCACCAGTAGCCGGTGGCCAGCGAGTCGCCGCGGACGTACAGGTGGCCGGGCTCGCCGTCGGCGACCGGCGCGCCGGAGTCGTCGAGCAGGCGGAGCTCGTAGCCGGGCACGGCGGTGCCGGCGCCGGCGGAAAGCGCCCGGCCCGGCCGGCCGGACAGGACGACGTGCAGGGTCTCGGCGCTGCCCAGGCCGTCGACGAGGTCCACGCCGAAGCGGGCGGTGAAGCGGCGGTGGAGCTCGGCGGGCAGGGGGTCGCCGGTGGAGAGGGCCAGGCGTACCGAGGCGAAGGCGTTCTCTGGGGCCGCGGCGGCCAGCAGGGCCGCGTAGAGGGACGGGCCGGCGGAGAACAGGGTGGGGCGCTCGGCCAGCAGGCGTTCGACGACGCCGCCCGGGGTGGGCCTGGCCGGGTCGAGGATCGTGGTGGCGCCCGCGGCGAGCGGGAGGATCAGGGAGTTGCCGAGCCCGTGCGGCAGGTACAGCGGCGCGACCGAGAAGCACCGGTCCTCGGGGCGCAGGCCGAGCACCTGGCGTCCGAAGGTCTCGTGCACGTCGCGCAGCGCGCCGTGGCGGTGCACGGCCGCCTTGGGCGCGCCGGTGGCGCCGGAGGTGTGCAGCCACAGCGCGGGTGAGTCCGGCCAGGTGTCGTACGGCCCGGTCGTCGCCCGGCCGGCCTCCAGCACGTCCGACCACAGGCAGACCGGCACGCCCGGCTCGATCGCCGGCTGACCGGCCCCCAGGGCGGCGACGGTGCGCGTGCCTCCGGGAGGCTGCCGTGCGGCGTCGGTGAGCACGAGCACCACGACCTCGGGCGCCGACAGCAACGCCTCCTGCACGACCGGCTCGAACTCGGGCGCGGAGACCACGACCCGCGCCCTCGACTCCCTGACCAGGTCGCCCAGCTCCGGGCCGTCGTACGAGGTCGGGACCGGTACGGCGACCGCGCCCATCCGCATCACGGCCAGGATCGTGATCAGCGTCTCGGGCCGGTCCGGCAGGACGAGCAGCACGCGCTCCTCCGGCCGCACCCCCATCACCCGCAGCCCGCCGGCCAACTCGGCGACGGCCGTGGCCAGTTGCCCGTATGTCAGGGTCCCGGCGGGGCCCGCGACGGCGACGCGATCGCCGTACCCGGTCTCGACCAGGCGGTCCACGAGAAAGGCGCTGGCGTTGAACGACTCGGCAGGCATGGTCGTCCCCATCCGCGGGCGGGCGTGCGTAGCTGAATCTTCCATACAGAATTGATGAGCCGTCAACTACTTCTCGCGAACCGGTCAGGTGCGGCGGTCGAGGGCCTGGCTCCACTTGACGGCCACCGCGGCCACCTGGATCAGCTCGGCGCGCAGCCGTACGGGATCGCTCTCGGCCAGGGCCTCCAGCACCTCCTCCACGAGGACGTGCCGCCAGGTCAGCGCGCCCCGCCGGGCCGCGGCCTCGGTCTCGTCCCTGGCCCGGTCGGACTCGGCGGTCCTGTGCTCGCCGCCGGTGCCGTCGGGCAGCGCCTGCATGCCCCATCGCGCGTCCTGGGCCATCCGCTCGGCGGTCACGTCCGCGAGCACCTTCGCCAGCGAGCCGGGCACGCCCGCGTCTCCGTCGTGTCTCACGGTCATTCTTCTAGCAGGGACGCAGGCCGGGCCCGACATCGGCGGCGCCGGAGCGCACGTGGTCCAGGAAGGCGCGTACGGCGGGCGTGAGCCGCGTACCGGCGGGCCAGCACGCCCCGATCGTCCGGAACACCGGGGGCGAGAGCGGGATCTGCACCACGCCCTCGGCGGGCGCGAGACGGGGCAGCACGGCCACGCCGAGCCCGGCCGCCACCAGGCCGCGCACGGTCTCCGACTCCTGTCCCTCGAAGGCGATCCTGGGCGTGAACCCGGCCGCCGCGCACAGGTCGTCGGTGATCTGGCGCACGCCGTAGCCGTGTTCGAGCGTCACCAGCTCCTCCCCGGCCAGTTCGGCGGGGCGTACCCGCGCGCGCCCGGCCAAGCGGTGGCCTGGCGGCACGGACAGCACCAGCTCCTGGTCGGCCAGCGGGTGCCCGGCCAGGGCCGGGTCGCCGTCGGGCAGGGGCGCGACGAACACCAGGTCGATCTCGCCCTCGCCCAGCGCGCGCAGCATGTCCTGGCGCGAGCCCTGGGCCAGGCTGAAGCGTACGCCCGGGTGGCGTTCGTGGAAGCCGCGGATGAGCGACGGGACGAGCGTACGGCCCAGCAGGTGCAGGAACCCGAGCACGACCCGGCCGCTGCCGGGGTCGATCTCCTCGCGCACCTCGCGGGCGGCCGACTCCATGACGGCCAGCGCCCGGCCGGAGGCGGCGGCCAGGACGCGCCCGGCCCTGGTCAGCCGGATGCCCCGCCCGTACGGGACCACGAGGGGCGCGCCGACCAGGTCGGCGAGCGCGGCCAGGCGGCGGCTGGCGGTGGGCTGGGGCACGCCGAGCAGTTCGGCCGCCCGCGTGACGTGCCCGGTCTCGCCGACGGCGGCCAGCAGGGCGAGCGTGGGAGCCAGCCCAGCGGCCAGCCTCTCGTCAATCAGCTCGAATTCATCCACCACAGCATGAATTATCCCCCATTTCAGCATTGGACGTATTTATTAGCCTTGCTTAGCGTTTCCTGACGTGGCGGTCATCGAAGCTCAGCGTGTCGTGACAACCCGGCGGGCCGGTCCGGCCGTGGCGGCGGCCGGGGTGTCCTCCTTCGCCCTGCTGTACGCGCCGCAGCCCGTCCTTCCGCAGCTCGCCGCGGACTTCCACCTCGATCCCGGCGGCGCGTCGCTGGCGATCGGCGTGCCCACGGCGGCGCTCGCGATGGCGGTGCTGCCGCTGGCCGCGCTGGCGGAGGTGGCCGGCCGGCGGCGGATGATCGTGTGGTCCGTGCTGGTCTCGGCGCTGATCGGGCTGGCGCTGCCGCTGGCGCCGACGTTCCCCGTGCTGGTGGTGATGCGGGCGGCGCAGGGGGTGGCGGTCGCCGGGTTCGCGGGGGTGGGGGCGGCGTACCTGGCCGATCTGGTGGGGGCGTCGAGGCTGGCCGGCGCGGTCGGCGTGATGATCGCCGGGAACTCCGTGGGCGGCATGCTGGGCAGGCTGGGCGCCGGGTTCGCCGCCGGGCCGTGGGGGTGGCGGGGCGGCCTGCTGGTGGTCGCGGGCCTGTCGCTGCTCTGCTCGGCGTACGCGGCCCGTACGCTGCCCGCCGCGCCGCCGGTGAGCCGTACCCGTGAGCGTGCCCGGATCGGGACCGCGCTGCTGGCGCCGTTCGCGGTGGGCGCGCTGGGCGTCGGCGCGTTCGTCGCCCTCTACAACGCCGCCGGCTTCCGCCTGGCCGCGCCGCCCCTGTCGCTCACACCGGCCGTGGCCTCACTGGTGTTCCTCTCCTACGCGCTCGGCACCGCCTCCTCGGCCGCCGCGGGACGGCTGGCCGACCGGATGGGACGCCGGGCGGCCCTGGTCACCGCCCTGGCCGTGACGGCCGCGGGGTCGCTACTGACGGTCCTGGACCCGCTGTACGCGGTCGTGCTCGGGTTCGCCGTACTGACCGCCGGGTTCTTCGCCGCGCACGCCGTCGCCAACGCCTGGGTGGCCGCGCAGGCCCCGCCCGCCGCCCGCGGGCGCGCGGCCGGGATCTACACCCTGTGCTACTACCTCGGCAGCGGCGCCGGCGGCACGGCCGGCAGCGCCGTCTACGGCCACGCCGGCTGGTCCTGGCTGATCGTCGCGACCTCGGCCGGGCTGCTGCTGGCGATCGTGACCGTGCTCGTCGCGGGCCCGAGGCGGCGGGCTGTTGCCAGGGCGCCCCGGCGGGAGTACGCCTGACATCACAGGGGTGGGCGACTTCCGGGAGGGGAAGGCAATGGCCGACCAGTTCATCGTGCTGAGGGATCTGAGCAGGACCCGCATGGCCGCGCCGTTCGAACGGGGCGCGGCGGCGGCGGAGGCGCCGGGCGAGCCGCACGTCGAGGTCGTCGGGCTCGGCAAGCGGGAGGTGGCCGACCTGGCGCGCGACCCGTCGGTGGCCGCGGTCGCCCGGCCGATGCCGACCAGCGTCCCGGGCGCGCCGGAGGACGCCGACGCGCCCCCGCCGGAGGCGGAGGCGGGCGACCGGGTCACGTGGGGCGTACGGGCGCTGGGCGCGGACGCCTCGGCCCGTACCGGGGCGGGGACGGTGGTCGCGATCCTCGACACCGGGATCGACGCCACGCACCCGGCCTTCACCGGGATGACGCTGGTGGAGGAGGACTTCACCGGCTCGGGCGGCGGCGACAAGGTCGGCCACGGCACCCACTGCGCCGGCACCGTCTTCGGCCGCCCGGTGGACGGCATGCGCGTCGGCGTCGCGCCCGGCGTCGAGCGCGCGCTGATCGGCAAGGTGCTCGGGGACGACGGCAAGGGCTCGACCGCCGGCACGGTCAAGGGCCTGCTCTGGGCGATCGGGAACGACGCCGACGTGATCACCATGTCGCTCGGCATCGACTTCCCCGCGGCCATGCGCCAGCTGGAGGAACGGGGGTTGCCGCAGTTCCTGGCCACCTCGATCGCGCTGGAGTCGTACCGGGCGACGTTGCGGCTCTACGACTCGCTGATGCGGATGATCGCGGCCAGGGCGGCGTTCGGCACGGGCACGGTCGTGGTCGCGGCCACGGGGAACGCCAGCCACCGCGAGCTGCGTCCGGACTTCGAGGTCGGGCCGGAGCTGCCGTCGGCCGCCGAGGGCATGATGGCCGTCGGCGCGGTGCAGCGGCAGCCGTCGGGCCGGTTGTCGGTCGCGCGTTTCTCCAACACCTTCCCGCAGCTCTGCGCGCCGGGCGTGGACGTGGTCTCCGCCCGTACCGGAGGGGGGCTGACCTCCAAGAGCGGCACCAGCATGGCCGCGCCGCACGTGGCGGGGGCGGCGGCGCTGTGGTGGCAGGAGCTGCGCGCGCGGGGCGAGGGCGCCAGGGCCGCGGCGGTCACCGGGCAGTTGCTGCTGACGGCGGCGACGGGCGTGTTCGACGACGGCGCCGACTTCGCCGACCTGGGCGCGGGCCTGGTCCAGGCGCCCCGCTGAGAGTCCCGGCGCCCCGCTGAAAGTCCCGGTCCCCCGCCAGGGGACCGGGGCCCGGAACGTCAGGGCCCTTCGGGGTCCACGGTGTCGGCGTCGGCCCAGAACGGCGCGGCCAGCTCGCGCAGCCGCGCCGGGCCGACCCGGTCGAGCAGGGCGAGGGCGCCCGCGTTGTCGGCGAGCTGGGCCGCGCTGGTGACCCCGAACAACACGCTGGCCACCGCCGGATGGGTGAGGCAGAACGCCACGCACACCTGGGCGGGCGTGGCCTCCAGCGCCGCCGCCACCTTGGCCAGCCCGGCGGCGGCCTTCGCGGCCCGCCCGCGCACCCCGCCGTGGTCGGGGAAGACCGGCCGGGCCGGCGTCTCCTTCCCCGCCAGCAGGCCGCCTTCGAGCACGTCGCTGGCCTGCAACGACACGCCCGCGTCGAACACCTCCGAGAACGGCACCCCTTCGGGGATCGAGCGGCGGCACGGGCTGTACTTGAGCTGGGCGAGCTGCGGTCCGGGCGAGCCGAGGTCGCGGGCGTGGTTGCGGATGGTCAGGATCGCGGTGGCCGACCAGTTGTTGACCCCCCAGCAGCCGAGCAGGCCCTCCGCCTCCAGCGCGGCCAGCTCGCGGGCCAGGCGGCGCAGGTCGAGGTCGTCCCGGTGGACGTCGCCGACCACGGCCAGGTCCGCGTGGTCGGTGCCGGCCCGTTGCAGCGCCCGTTCGAGCTGGTCGCGCAGCGGCCGTTCGGGGTGGCCCTGGAGCCAGAGCTTGACCGAGAGCAGGTAGTCCTCGCGGGCCAGGCCGGCGGCCCTGACCATGGCCGAGAACAGGACGTCGGTGAAGACCGGCCGCTGCCCCGGCAGGCCGTAGACGCCCACGTCGAACAGGTTGATGCCGAGGTCCACGGCCTGCCGCAGCAGCTCGACGGCCGCGCGGAAGTCCATCCGGTCGTAGGTGTGCCAGGACCCCAGCGACAACACCGACGCCTCGGGGCCGTGCGCCCCGATCTGCCGCTGGGGGACCTTGACCGTCATACGTTCGCCTCCGAGTCCCAGACCTGGTGCCGGCTGCGCCACCACAACAGCGCCACCATCACCAGGAACGGCAGCACCCCCCGGTACTGCTGGACCGTCTCCATCGAGGCCGTCACGCCTTCCAGGCAGCCCAGCAGCAGCCCGCCCGCCAGCGTCAGCCACAGGCTGCTGAACGCGCCGACCATGGCCACCGCCAGCGCGGTCGTGACGAGGTTGCCGAGGGTGGAGAAGTCGCCGCCGAGCCGGGGCGCGACCAGCACGATGACGAGCGTGCTGATCGCGCCGATGGCCACCCACACGGCCAGCGCGAGCCGGGGGGCGGGGATGCCGACGACCTGCGCGGTGGCCGGCCGCTCCGACAGCGCCTGCAGCCGCAGTCCTATCCGGGTACGCCCGAGCAGCAGCCCCACGCCGACCGTGATGAGCACCGCGAACGACAACGACACCAGCACCGCCTGCGGCACGACCACCTCGCCCACGGTGAAGGCGGGCGCGTCGAACGGCTGCGGGAAGCGCCGCGCGCCGCTGGTGTTGTTGCCGAACAGGCGCAGCCCGACCGACATCAGCGCGACGAACACCGCCACGGTGACGGCCGCCTTCGTCCGCAGGTCGTGCTCGCCGAACCAGCGCACCAGGCCGAGGCCGAGCAGCGCCGAGACCAGCCCGCCGGCCAGCGTCCCGAGCAGGAGCGCGAGCCAGACGTTCAGGCCGGCGTCGGTGAGGGTGACCATGACGAAGGCGCCCATCGCGCCCACCGCCGCCATCGCGAAGTTGACCACCGCGACCAGCCGGTACGTCAGGACCACGCAGAGCCCGAGCAGCGCGTACACGCCGCCGCTGGTCAGGCCCGCGACCACGGAGTCGGGCATCAGCCGTTCCGCTTCGGGACGATGAAGCCCTCGGGCAACACCGTCCACTTGCCGTTCTCGGCCTTGACGAACCGGCTGCCCTCGATCGGGTTGTGCGTCTGGCCGGGGCCGAACACCCAGGGCGTGCCGACCATGGGGTAGGTGATGGGCTGCATCTCCTTGAACGCCTTGGTCACCGACTCGCGGGTGATGTCCCCCTTGATCGTCTTGAGGACCTGGACGAACACGTCCGCCGCCATCACGCCGCCCTGGCTGAACGCGGTCTTCTGGATCTTGTTGTCGTTGACGATCTTGGCCCACCGCTCGTTGCCCGGCAGGGTCTCGTCGGTGTACGGCTGCCACTCCGTGCCCGCCTGGGCCTTCATGCCGGCCGGGATGAGCGCGGCGTTGGCGTCGGTGTAGGCGTTGGCCATGAGGATGAAGTCGACGTCCTGCATGCCCTGTGTCTTGGCCTGGGCGAACCACGGCCCGACCTGGGCGTTGTAGACGACCGCCTGGCAGCCGGCCGACTTGAGCTTGACCAGGTACGGCGTCGGGTCGCCCTGCCCGACCGAGGTGTCCTTGACCGCCAGTGTCTTGCCGGTGATGTCGCTCCACTCCTTGATGGCCGCGTCGATGCCGCCGCCGCTGCCCGGCAGCACGGTGAAGGCCAGGCACACCTTGTCGTGCTTGAGCGTCTCGGAGGCGTAGTAGAGCATCGCGGTCAGCAGCTTGAACGGGCCGGGGTTGACCGGGGCGATGTTCGGGCTGGTGAAGCAGGCCGGGTCCACGCCCACGGCCGGGATGGAGACGATCTGCGCCTTGCTGTAGGTGGCCCGGTTGAGCCCGCAGTCCACGGCGCTGGAGGAGCCGACCAGCGCCACGACCTCCTCGGAGTCGATCAGCTCGCGCGCCGCCTCCGTGGAGCGCTGCGGGTTCATCGCGTCGTCCTTGCTGAGCAGTTCGATCTTGCGGCCGTTGATCCCGCCGGCCTTGTTGACCTCCTCGAAGACGGCCTTGACCGCCTGCGGGACCTCCGGGGTCTGGAACAGGCCGGTGACGCCGTTGACGGCGCCGACCTTGATGGGCCCGTCGGTGCCCGAGCCGCCGGAACAGGCCGTCAGGGCGGTCAGCAGGCCAAGGACGGGCAGAGCCATGAGTACGCGTTTCACGATGTCTCCTCCAAGACGGTCCCGAGATAGGCGGCCCTGACGGCCGGTGCGTCCAAGACGTCGAGCGTCGGCCCCGAGGCGATCACGTGCCCGAAGTCCAGCACCGTGACCTGGCCGCAGGCGGCTCGTACGAGATCCATGTCGTGCTCCACCAGCAGGATCGACACGCCGAAGCGGGCCGGGACCTGCGCCAGGCGGCGGCCGAGCCGCAGCGACTCGGCGGCCGACTGGCCGGCGGCCGGTTCGTCCAGCAGCGCCACCTTCGGCCTGGCGGCGACGGCGGCGGCCACGTCGAGCAGTCTCCTGGTGCCCGCGTCGAGGATCGACACGGGCACCTCGCCCGGAGGGCAGCCGAAGAAGCGCAGCACCTCCTCCGACTCCTCCCTGGGCAGGCGCCGCCCGGCGACGATCGCCAGGTACTCCTCCTGCGTCAGCTCCGAGGCGATGGCGGTGGTCTGGAACGTGCGCCGCAGCCCGCGCCGGGCCCTGGCGCTCGGGCTGAGCCGGTCGAGTGGCTCCCCCGCGAGCACGACGGAGCCTTCGTAGCGGGCGGCGAAGCCGGTGACGGCGGAGATCAGCGTGGACTTTCCGGCGCCGTTGGGGCCGATGAGCCCGCAGACGCCGAGCGCCGGAACCGTCAGGTCGACCCCGTCGAGGGCCACGACCTGGCCGAACCGTACGCTCAGCCCGCGTACCTCCAGCACGTTCCCCTCGCCGCCGGCGGCCGGGGAGACCGGAACCGGCTCCTCGGCGGGCACGGCGGCCGCCAGCAGCGGGCGGGCGTTCCGCTCGCGCTTGCGGGCCCGGGTGAAGTCGGTCTGGCTCACCCCGCTGCGCAGGGCGAAGATCGCCATGGCGCCGAACAGGATGCCGCCGAGGTCCTGCGGCAGGCGCAGCTTCTCCAGGATCGTGGCCATGACCGCGCCGAAGATGCCGCCCAGGACGGCGCCCTCGGTGTTGTGCGGCCCGATGAGCACGGCGACCGCGAACAGCGCCAGCGACTGCATCATCGCGAAATTTCCGGAGACGACGAGGCCGAGCTGTCCCGCCATCAGCCCGCCGCCGATGCCGGCGATGAACGCGCTGATGGCGAAGGCCGTGAGCTTGCTGCGCGCCACCGAGATGCCGTGCGCCGCCGCCGCCCGTTCGGAGTGCCGCAGCTCCAGCCAGGACCGCCCGATCCTGGTCCGGTTGACCAGCGCGAGCCCGATCGCGATCAGTACGAACACGGTCATGGCCAGCACGAAGTAGGCCGCGTCGGAGGAGAACAGGCCCGGCCGCACGACGGTCTTCAGCTCGGTCGTGCCCGGGAACTGGTTGGCGTTCAGCACGATGTCGGTGGAGACGGCGAAGCCCAGCGTGACGACGGCGAGGTTGACGCCCCTGATGCGCAGCGCGGGCAGCCCGATCGCGACGCCCACCGGCACCGCCGCCAGCCCGCCGAGCACCAGCCACAGCAGCAGGCCGCCGGGCGCGTCGGCCAGGTTCAGCCGGAGCACGACCCAGGCCCCGATCGCCGCGAACGACATCTGGCACAGTGACATGACCCCGGCCCGCCCGACGATCACGCCGTAGCTCTGCATGAGCACGCCGCTGACGACGGCCGCGATGGCCAGGTAGATCCAGTACGGCGGCAGCGCCAGCGGCAGCACCACGCACGCCGCGACGGCCAGCCCGAGCCCCGGACCCCAGGTCCTGAGCAGCGCGTTCATGAGCTCCCGCCTTCCGTGCCGGCCGCCTGGGCGAGGCCGTCGTCGGTGACGGCGCCGAAGTAGAACTCGTGCAGGCGGTCCTCGGCCCCGCGCAGCTCCTCGCACGGGCCGTCGAAGACGACCCGGCCCTTGCGCAGCACGTACGCGCGGGTGCCGATCTCCAGCGCCAGGTTGGCGAACTGCTCGACCAGCAGCACCCCGATGCCCCGCTCGGCCAGCTCCCGCACCGAGCCCATCAGCCGGCGCACCACGACGGGCGCGAGGCCGAGCGACATCTCGTCGATGAGGACCACCTTGGGCCCGGCGATCAGCGCCCGGCCGATGACGAGCATCTGCTGCTCGCCGCCGGACAGGTTCGCGGCCGGCAGGGTGCGCCTGCGGTCCAGCTCGGGGAAGATGTCGTAGACCATGGCCGGGTCGCCGTCGCCGGAGACCAGCAGGTTCTGCTCCAGGGTGAGCGTGCGGAACACCGTGCGGGCCTGCTCGGCGTACCCGAGGCCGGCCTGGGCGCGGCGGTAGGTGGGCAGGCCGGTCAGCGTGGCGCCGGCCAGCGTGACCGTGCCGGAGGCGGCGGGGGCCAGGCCCGCGATGCCGTCGAGGAGGGTGGTCTTGCCCGCGCCGTTCGCGCCGAGCAGTACGGTGACCGTGCCGGGGGCGACGCCGAGGCTGACCTCGTGCACGACGGGGACCTCTCCCCTGGAGACGCTGATGTCCCGTACGTCGAGGACATCGTCCACGGGAGCGCCCATCAGCGGCTCCGGCGGCGGTCGTCGGCCGCGGCGGTTGACGGCGTGGGCGCCGGTCCGCGAGGGGCCCGATCGATGATGCGCCGTGCCTCGGAACGCAGAGGCATCGTCACCTCCCGGCACGAAATCGTATCTGATTCCATGTACGTTATGCGGATGGAAATGAGAGTGTCCAGAGCGGAGCGGATATGAAATCTGCGGCTGACAACAGGTCGGCTGATCTGGTCATGACCGGCGGCGTCGTGCACACGATGAACCCGGCCGGCCATCTCGCGTCCGGGATCGCGATCAAGGACGGGCGCATCGTCAGAGTCGGCACTCCGTTGCAGGTCCAGGCCATGGTAGGCCCGGAGACGGAGGTCGTACGGCTGCGCGGCAGATCGGTGCTGCCCGGCATCAACGACGCCCACCTGCACGGCGCCTGGCTCGGCCTGCGCTGGCCGGACCTCCTGCTGGACCGCCTGACCGGCACCGACAACCTCGCCCCCGACTCGCGATTAGGGAAGGCGGAGGAACGCCGGGCGGCGATCCTGCGCACCGGCGACCTGCTGGCCTCCCTGGGCATCACGAGTTACACCGAGCCCGGACTCGGCCCCTGCGAGCACGACGGCGGCGGCCGGTTCGGCGTCGAGGTCCTGCGCGAGTACGCCGACATGGCCGCGCGGGGCGAGCTGAAGGCCCGGGTGAGCGCGCTGCTGCTCTTCGCCGAGATGGACGGGCGCAGCTCGCTGCCCGACGTGGTCGCCGGACTGCGCGACCTGACGCCGCCCGCCGAGGTGCCGGGCTGGTTCAAGGTGACCGGGGTGAAGATCTTCGCCGACGGCATCCCGCCGATGCGCACGGCCTGGAGCGACGAGCCGTACGAGGACGGCACCCACGGCGCCCCGCTGGTCGACGGCGACTCCCTGGACGAGCGCGAGAACGCGCTGACCACGATGATCGAGACCGTCGCCGCGGCCGGGCACCAGGTCGCCGTGCACGCCACCGGCAGCCGCGCGACCAGGACCGTCACCCGCGCCCTGGCCGGGGCCCCGGGGCGGCGCCACTACCTCGTCCACGGCGACGTCCTGCATCCGGACACCCTCAAGACCATGGCCGCGGCCGGCATCGGCCTGACCACCCAGCCGGGCATCGCCGCCGCCGCCTCCCCCATGCTGCGCGACGCCCTGGGCCAGGCCGCGCTCGGGCACGCCTGGCCGGTGCGGGACGCGCTGGCCGCCGGCGTACGGCTCTGCCTCAGCTCCGACGCCCCCATGCTCACCCCCGACTGGCGGCACGGCGTGGCCGCGGCCGCCACCCGGTGGGCCGTGGACGGCGCCCCCGACCAGCGGCTCGCGCTCGACCAGGCGTTGCGCGCCTACACGATCGCCCCGGCCTGGCAGGACGGCGCGGAGTCGTGGAAGGGCTCGCTGGAGCCCGGCAAGGTGGCCGACCTGTGCGTGCTGGACGCCGGCCTGCTGGATGTGCACCCGGCCGACCTGCCCGAGGTGCCCATCGCGATGACGCTGGTGGACGGCAAGGTCGTGTACGAGCGATAAGGGGTCAGCGGCCCTCGACCCACCGTTCGAGGGAGTCGGTCAGCCACAGGTGGCTGTCGCCCAGCGTGGCGGGGTCGCCGCTGACCTCCGCCACGAGCCGCCAGTAGCGGCGCATGCGGGGGTCGCGGTCGGGCGCCACGCCGGCCAGCAGCTCGCGGCGGAAGGCCGGGGTGTCCCTGACGCCGCGCGCCGAGGCGTGCACACCCACGTAGAGGTCGAGCTCGGGCCCCTCGCGCGGCTCGGCGCCCGCGCGGACCAGCGGCTCGGCCAGCGCGCACACCTCGCCGACGCCGGTCATCAGCGCGTCCTCGTCGGGGATCGCCCTGCCGTTCGCGCGGGCGCGGGCCAGCAGCGTACGGGCCAGCGACCGGTCGGCGGCCACCGCCACCAGCCCGGCGTACGCGACCACCTGCGACGGCGTCGGATCGACGGGCGGCTGCGGCACGACCATGGCCAGGAACCCGGCGAACCACGCACCCGACACCGGGGAGAGCATCTGGCCGCGCCAGAAGCGGACGAGCAGGTCGCGGGCCGCCACGCCGTCCTCCACGGCCGCCAGCAGGCCGAGCCGGGCCGCCCGGTCGGCCGGGGCCGCCTCCTCGACCGCGCGCAGCGACGCCCGCCGCCAGGCCAGCCCGGCGAGCCGGACGTCGAGCTCGGCCCGCTCGGCCGCCACCGCCTCGCCCATCGAACGTTCGCCCCTCAGCACCGCCACGATCGAGGGCAGCCCCAGCCCGAGCCCGCGCAGCCGCCTGACCAGCGCGACCCGCTCGACCGCCGCCGGATCGAACCTGCGATGGCCGCCCGTGCTGCGCCTGGCCTCGATGACGCCTTCGTCGCAGTAGAAGCGCAGGGTCCGCACCGACACGCCGGTCAGCCGCGCCAGGTCACCGATGCCGATCGTGTCCTGCCCCAAAGGCACGTGAACCTCCACCGGGATGAATGCCTCAATGACACCACTTCCCGGCCGGCCCCGCAGCCCGGGAAGCCTCAGCCTGTTTCCGTGGCGAGCCGGCGGCGACGCGGCGCCGAGCCGGTGGGCCCGTCGTCCTGCCGGTGGTCGGTGAGGTCACGCAGGTGCCGGATGGGCGAGGCCAGCAGGACCAGGGGCACGAAGACGGCCGCGGCGACGAAGACCAGCAGGGCGGTCCGGCCGCTGAACACCCCGGCGAGGCCTCCGGCGACCAGTCCGCCGACCGGGATCGCGCCCCAGGAGACGAAGCGGACCGTGGCCATCACCCGGGGCAGCAGGTCGGGCGGGCTGGCGATCTGCCGGTACGTACGGGTCACCACGCTGAGCAGCACGACCCCGGCGGAGAACACCACGTTGCCCACGGCGAAGGCGGCGTACCCCTGCCAACCGGCGCCGAGGGGGACGACGAGCGCCCCGGCGACCGTGAGGAAGCCGGCGAGGATCAGGGCGCGGGCGGTGCCGAGCCGGGCGGTGATCCGGTTCGTCAGGGCCGCGCCGGCCAGCGTTCCGGCGCCGTCCGCGGCCAGCAGCAGGCCGACCAGTCCCGGCTCGGCGTGCAGCTCGCGTACGAGGTACAGCGCGTAGATCGCCTGCTGGGCGCCGCAGACCGTGTTCGCCGCGGTGGCGGCCCACATGCACGGGCCCATGACCGGGTGGCGTGCGACGAACCGCCAGCCTTCGCGGATCATCGCGCGCATCGGCGGCCAGCGGTCGGGGGCCTGCGGATGGCGTTCGGGCAGGGTACGCAGCAGCAGGGCCGAGACCAGGTAGCTCACCGCGTCCACGAGGAGGGTGGGCACCGCCCCGAGCACCTGGACGACGAGACCGCCGATCGACGGCCCGCCGAGCTGGGTGGCGGCATGGGTGCCGGAGGTCAGGCTGTTGCGGGACTGCAACTGCTCCTTGCTCACGATCGACGGCAGGAAGGTCGAGTTGGCGACGTCGAAGACGACGTTCGCGAAGCTGATCACGAGGGCCGCGACCACCAGCTGGGCGACCGTCAGCCGGTCCAGCCACCAGGCCACCGGGATGGAGACGACCGCGGCCGCGCGGGCCACGTCCGCGATGATCTGCACCCTTCGCATGGGCATTCGCTGCACCAGTACGCCGGCGGGCAGGCCGATCACGATCCAGGCGACGTAACCGGCGGCGGCGATCAGGCCCATCTCGTACGCGGATGCGTCCAGCACCGTCAAGGCGGTCAAAGGTAACGCCACCGCGCCCACCGCCGAGCCGACCGCGCTCGTCGTGCCCGCGGTCCACCAGCGCCAGAAGACGCCCGCCGCCCCTCCACTGCCGTTGTCCATGCCAGCGCCCTTCGCCAAGTAAGTTCCAGAATGGAACGCACTCTATACTGACGGATGTGAAGCGCGCAGAGCTACCCGACTCCGACTGCGGCATCGCCCAAGCGCTGGGCGTGATCGGCGACTGGTGGACGTTCCTGGTCGTGCGCGACATCGCGGGCGGCACCACCCGCTTCGACGGCCTTCAGCGCGAGCTCGGCGTCAGCCGCCGGGCCCTGGCCGAACGCCTGGCCAAGCTCGTCGAGCACGGCGTGCTGGAGAGGCGGCCCTACTCCGAGCGCCCGCCGCGCCACGACTACGTGCTGACCCCGAAGGGCGAGGGCCTGCTGCCGGCGCTCATCGCCCTCCAGGACTGGGGCACCAGACATGTGATGGGCGACGGGTCGCTGACCGCGACCAGCGAGGACGGGTCCGCCGAGAGCCGCCGCGTGCACGAGCTGGTCGGCCGGAAGATGCCGGACGTCGTGCTGCGACGCCATGACGGCGAGCCGGTCGCGCCCGGCGCTCCGGACGGCGTCTGGACGGTGCTCTACTTCTTCCCCGGCGCCTTCGCCCCGGGCGCCCAGGCCTACCCGCCCGGTTGGGCCGACATCCCGGGCACGACGGGCTGCACGCTGGAGGCCCTCACCTACGCCTCCCGGTGCGCCGACTTCGAGGCGGCCGGCGCCGCGATCCGGGGCGTGAGCACCCAGCGCCCCGACCAGCTGGCCGCCTTCGCGGCACACGCGAGGCTGCCCTTCCCCCTCCTGTCCGACCAGGACAGCAGACTCGCCGCCGGGCTGCTGCTGCCGACCTTCCGGGCGGCCGGCGCCGACCGCTTCAAGCGCCTCACCCTGCTGGTCGACCCCGACGCGATCATCCGGGCGACGCAGTTCCCGATCAGCGATCCGGCCGGTTCGGTGGACGAGATGCTCGCCCTCGTACGCGACCGGCACGCCCTTCCGTCCACCGCGTCCGGCGGTACTTGACCTCCAGTCCGACTGGAGTTCCTACCGTGACGGCGTCAACCGACGCGAAGGAGTGCGGCAGATGAGGGAACTCGGTCACGAACGGCTCGCGCTGGGCCTGAAGGAGCAGACGGCGGCGTTCGCCAGGGTGGTCGCCGAGGCGGACCCGGACACGGTCGTACCCACGTGTCCGGAATGGCGGGTACGCGACCTGGCCGGGCACATCGGGCAGGCCCACCGCTGGGCGGCGGAGATCGTGCGCACGGGCGCGTACGCCGCCGTCCCGGCCGTCCCCGACGCCGAGCCCGGCGAGCCGGCCCGCTGGACGGGATGGCTGGAGGAGGGCGCCGCGACGCTGGCCGGCGCGGTCCGCGACGGCGGGCCGGATCGCCCGGTGTGGACGTTCCTGGGCCCGCGGCCCGCGCTGTTCTGGTTGCGCAGGATGCTCAACGAGACCTGCGTGCACCACGCCGACGCCGCCCTCGCGACGGGCGCCGGCTACGAGGTGGCGGCGGACCTGGCGGCCGACGGGATCGGCGAGGGCCTGGCCCTGCTGTCCGACCCGGCGGCGGAGGCGTTCCTGCCGCGGCTCGCCGGGCTGCGGGGCCGGGGTGAGCGCATCGCGATCCGGCCCTCGGACACGACCGGCTGGACGATCACCAGAACCCCGGACGGCGTCCGGTACGAACACGGCGACACCACCGGCGACGTGACGGCCGCGGGCGCGGTCGCGGACCTGCTGCTGCTGTTCTCCCGCCGCCTGCCGTCCGGGCACCCACGGCTGACGATCACCGGCGACCGGGCCCTGCTGGACCACTGGCTGGCCGCCACGAAGTTCTGAGGCCCTCGGGTTCCCGGGCGCTACAGCTCCACGTGGTGGTCGGGGTCGCCGCCGAGCCGGCCACCGCCGCTGCCCAGCGCCGAGACGCGCGCCATCTCCTCGGGCGACAACTCGAAGTCGAACACCTCCAGGTTGTGGCGCATGCGTCCGGGATCGGCCGACTTGGGGATCGGCACGGCGCCGAGCTGCACGTGCCACCGGAGCACGACCTGCGCGGGGGTGCGGTCGTGCGCGGCGGCGACCTCGGTGACGGCCGGGTCGTCGAGCAGCTTGCCCCCGGCGCCGAGCGGGCTCCACGACTCGGTCGCCACGCCGTGCCCGGCCTGCCAGGCCAGCAGGTCGCCCTGCGGGAACCCGGGATGCAGCTCGACCTGGTTGACCGCGGGCCACACCCCGGTGGCCTCGACCACCCGCTCGATCTGGCCGGGGGTGAAGTTGGAGACGCCGATCGAGCGGGCCAGGCCCTCCTCGCGCAGCCGTACGAACGCCTTCCAGGTGTCGACGAACAGGCCGTGGCCGGGCAGCGGCCAGTGGATCAGGTAGAGGTCGACGTAGTCGAGGCCGAGCCGGGACCGGCTCTCCTCGAAACCGCGCAGCGCCAGGTCGTAGCCGTGCTGGGCGCCGCGCAGCTTCGTGGTGACGAACAGCTCCTCGCGCGGCACGCCGGACTCGGCGACCGCGGCGCCCACGCCCTGCTCGTTGCCGTAGCCGGCGGCGGTGTCGACCAGCCGGTAGCCGAGCGTGAGGGCGTGGCCGACGGCCTGGCGCGCCTGGCGGTCGTCCATCGGCCAGGTGCCCAGGCCCAGGCGCGGCATGGGGCGGCCGTCGGAGAGCACGAGGGTCGGCGCGGTCGTCATGGCTGGTCCTCTTCCGGGTGCGGGCAGGTGTCGTACGTACCCGGCGGCGCCGCGGTCAACCCGGGGCGGATCTCAGCGGCCCTGGTTGACCGCCTCGACCGCGGCGTGGACCTCCTGCCTGCCCTGGGGGCCGGAGAGCGCCTCGGCGAGGAGCGTGTCCGTCTCGTCGCGGCCCTTGCCGTCCGCGGGCACGTCGAGGTAGGCCAGCAACACCTCCTGGTGGTCGAGGTAGGGCAGCAGAGGCCACTCGAACGGGCTCAGGCTCGTCCCCTTCGCCGAGCTCAGCATCTCCTCGTCCACGACGAGCCGCAGCGCCAGATAGCCCTTGAGGCAACATCGCCGGGCCTGGTCGAGGATCTCGGCGGCCCGGCTGAGCGCGGGCACCTCGGGCGGCGGGGCGGCACCCGCGTCGTCCGTGTCGTCGGGCGAGTCGGGGACGAGGTCGGCCCGTACGGCCTCGTACTCGTTCTGCAGGTCGTCCATGGCCTTGGCGTCCGTCTCCAGCCGGCGGACGACGTCGGCGTGCCGCTGGTCCCTGTCGGCGTTCCCCGGGCCGCCGCGCAGGTACGCCCTGGCCAGCGTCTGGCAGGCGTCGAGCGTCTTCCGCGCCTCGTCGAGGAGGGCGGGGAGCGCGGCGTTCGCCTTCCTGACGCGGTCGGGGGTGTCGCGGGGGCGGTTCCCGTCCAGGGTGCGCAGGGTTTCGAGGCTGTCGCGCAGGTGGACCAGCGCCCAGACCAGCCCGTCGGCGCCGCCCGGACCCGACCGCGGGGACCGCTCGGCCCCGCGGCGGAAGGCGGTCTCCACACCACCGTCCTCGGTGCTGGTCAGCCAGGCCCTGACCAGGTCGAGTTTGCCCTGCAAGCGGTCCCGTACGGCCCGCTGGACGACCGCCGCGTCCGCCGTCATGCCTCCCCCTCACTGTTGTCCGGGTCCCTGGTGGTCGTCCACTGGTTCTCCGGCTTCGCGCGTTCGATGTCCCTGATGGCCTCGCGCTCGCCCTCCAGGTCCTTCCAGAACTTGTCCAGGTCCGCGATGATCTGGTCGGCGTTCTGCTGACCGTTGAGCTTCGCGAGCTTCTTGATCGTCTTCGCGATCTCGGGAACGGCCGGGAGCGGAGAGACGATCTTCCGCCGGGCGCCGTCCGGCGCGGCCGGGACGCGGGTGCTCAAGGGGAGGCCGGTGCGCTTCTGGACCAGCGCCACCACCATCTGCTCCATGCGGTCGCGGTCCAGGTACATCTGGTCGAGCCCCTGGCTGTAGAGCTTCCGCAGCGCCCACACGAACCGTTCGGGAGGCACGCCGGGGCGGATGCGCGCCACCTCGGTGAGCCAGAACATGATCTCCTGGTCGAGCTGCCCCCACGGCTGGCCGTCCGGGATGTTCGCCTCGGGCGGCGGGATGCGCACGAGGTCGAGCCCGGCAGCCTGCTTGTTCACCCGGCGCACGGCGTAGATGTCGATCGGGCTGAGGAAGCCCACCACCTGGACGGCCATGTCCGGCACCTCCGTCAGCAGGCGCGCGAGGACGGAGGGAGGCTCCTGCCTCCTGGTCTTGACGACCTTCTTGGTGCTCCCCTGCGGCGACTGGTCATCATCGCCCCTATGCCGTTTGGGCGTTTTCGAGCCCCCGCGCTTGCCTGATCGTTTCATCGTCCCTCCCCCTCACCGGCCCCCCTTGTCGGCCGGTGAGGACTAATGCTCTGGGGCGACGCCGACCGTGCCTACTAGCCGGACGGTCAGCATCACGGACCGCCCGGCCCGCCGGGCGGCGTACGATCCGAGACGTGATCACTGCTCCACGTCTGCTCGCCGTCAGCGACCTGCACGTGCACCATCCCGAGAACCGGAAGATCGTCGAGGAGCTGCGCCCGGGGGCCGACCGCGACTGGCTGCTCGTCGCGGGCGACGTCGGCGAGCTGTCCACGGACATCGCCTGGGCGCTGGGCCTGCTGGCCGGCCGGTTCGCCAAGGTCGTCTGGGCGCCGGGCAACCACGAGCTGTGGACGCCGGCCCGCGACCCGGTGCGGCTGCGCGGCGAGGAGCGTTACCGGTACCTGGT
This sequence comes from Nonomuraea spiralis, assembly GCF_014648435.1. Taxonomy (GTDB): domain Bacteria; phylum Actinomycetota; class Actinomycetes; order Streptosporangiales; family Streptosporangiaceae; genus Nonomuraea; species Nonomuraea spiralis. The sequence goes on along the minus strand of NZ_BMRC01000001.1, from coordinate 152,514 downwards.
GGAGCTCTGCCGCGACCTCGGCGTCGTGACCCCCGAGGATCCGTACCCGGTCTGGGAGGGGGCGCGCGGGCCGGTCACGGTGGCGCCGCTGTTCGTCCTGTACGACTACACCTTCCGGCCGGAGGGCGCGGCGACCAAGGAGGAGGCGCTGCGGATGGCGTACGAGTCGGGCATCGTCTGCACCGACGAGGCGCTGCTGCACCCCGACCCCCACCCGAGCAGGGACGCCTGGTGCGCGGCCCGGGTCGAGCTGACCGAGGCGCGGCTGGCGGCCCGGCCGCCGGGGTTACCGACCGTGCTGGTCAACCACTATCCCCTGGTCCGCGAGCCGACACGGGTCCTCAGGTACCCGGAGTTCGCCCAGTGGTGCGGCACCGAGCGCACCGCCCGCTGGCACCTCGACTACGACGCCGCCGTCGTCGTGTACGGCCACCTGCACATCCCGCGCCTGACCCACTACGACGGCGTGCCGTTCATGGAGGTCTCGCTCGGCTACCCCCGGGAGTGGCAACCCCGGCCGAACCCTCCGGCGCTGCCCCGCGTGATCGACGTGTGAGCAGGCCGGACCGTCCCGGCCGTCAGCTCTCCAGGTAGCGCAGGATCGCCAGCACCCGCCTGCTGTAGCCGGCGTCGCGCGGCAGGTCGAGCTTGTCCATGATCGCGTTGACGTGCTTCTCCACCGTGGACGCCGACACGTGCAGCCGCTCGGCGATGGCCGCGTTGACCAGCCCCTGCGCCAGGTGCGCCAGCACCTCGCCCTCGCGCGGGCTCAGCCGGCTCAGCGGGTCGGCGTGGCTGGTCCGGGCCAGGAGCTGCCGGACGACCTCGGGGTCGAAGGCCGTGCCGCCCGCGCGTACGCGCTCGAGCGAGTCGAGGAAGTCGGCCACCTCCGAGACCCGGTCCTTCAGCAGGTAGCCGAGCCCTTCGGCGGGCCCGGCCAGCAGGGTCGCGGCGTAGTGCTGCTCGACGTACTGGGACAGGACGAGCACGCCCACCTCCGGCCATCGTGCCCGGATCTCCAGGGCGGCCCGCAGCCCCTCGTCCTTGTGGCCGGGCGGCATGCGTACGTCGATGACCGCCACGTCGGGCCGGTGCCCGGCGACGGCGGCCAGCAGCGCGGGCGCGTCGCCCACGGCCGCGACGACGTCGTGGCCGGCCTCGGCGAGCAGCCGGGTCAGGCCCTCGCGCAGCAACACGGAGTCGTCGGCCAGGATCAGCCGCACGGCGGCTCCTTCGGCAGCGTGGCGACGATCTTCGTGGGCCCGCCGGGCGGGCTGTCCACGGTGAACGCGCCGTCGAGCGCCAGGATCCGCCGGGCCAGCCCGGACAGGCCGCCGCCCGCCGGGTCGGCACCGCCCGCGCCGTCGTCGGAGACCGCCACGCTCACCGTCCGTTCGTCCTCGCCCACCACGACCAGGATGTCACGGGCGCGGGCGTGCTTGACCGCGTTGGTGATCGCCTCCCTGGTCACGAAGTACAGGGCGGTCTCGATCTCGCCGGCGGGGCGGGCCGACAGGCCGTAGTGCACGGTGACGGGCACGCCGGCGCGTTCGGCGACGCCGGCGAGGGCGGCCTTGAGGCCCAGCTCGTCCAGGGCGGTGGGGTAGACGCGCCAGGCCACGCTGCGCAGCTCGTCGAGCAGGCGGCGGGACTCGGTGTAGGCCTGGTCGACCAGCTCGGCGGTCCTGGCCTGGTCGCGGCCGTGCCGGGCCCGGCCGAGCAGCATGGCCAGGGCCACGCCGCGCTGCTGGACGCCGTCGTGCAGGTCGCGTTCGATCCTGCGGCGTTCGTCGTCCACGGCCCGGACGATGCCGGAGCGGGTCGCGGTCAGCTCGGCGATGCGGCGGCGCATGAGCTCGTCGCCGCCGGGGCCGAGGAAGTGGGCGGCCAGGCGGCGTTCGAGGGCGCCCATGGCCAGGGCGAGCAGCGCGGTCACCGCCAGCAGGGCCACGCCGCCGGTCAGGCCGAGCATGCCGCCGCTGGTGACGATCTTGACGCCCGGCAGGTCGATCGGGACGGCGTCCGAACCGCCCGCGACCAGTTCCCACGCGCCGCCGGCCAGCAGCAGGCCGCCGACGAACAGGGCGACGGCGCAGCCGTACCCGCCGAGCACGCCCAGCGCGGCGCGGGCGGCGAGGTAGGCGTAACCGCCGTCGCGGGTGGTGGCGGGGTGGCCGAGCCACCTGCTCAGCCGGGCGCGTTCGAGCGCCATGAGCCGGGCCAGGCCGCGCCGGGCCGCCGGGCGGGCGGCCGGGATCAGCGACGCGGGCCAGGCCACGCAGAGGAAGGCCAGCTCGACGGCGCCGAGCGCCATGCCGGCCAGCACCCCGGTCAGGGCTCTGGCCGCCCGCCTGCCCGTGGTATCCCGTTGCTCGTTGTCCCGATGGTCCGACACGGGCCCGAAGTCTAGGCGTCGCGGCGGCGCAGTACGGCGTAGCCCGCCGCCACCCCCGCCGCCGCCCAGGCGAGCAGCCATGCCAGACCCTCCCCTGCCGAGTACGGGATGGGCCCGCCGGTCATGTTGTCCACGCTGTCCATGAAGGCCAGCCCGGCGAACATCGGCATGCGCATCGAGGCGTCCAGCGCCGCCTGGCTCCCGGTCATCAGCAGCAGCAGCGGCAGGCCCATGAGCAGCATGAACACCACGGTCAGCGTGCCCGCCGCGCTGCGCATCGCGGCCCCGACGCCCAGCGTCAGCACCGACACCAGGGCGAAGTACAGGCCGGCGCCCGCCAGGTCACGGACGGCCTCCCCGAACGGCAGCACGACGAGCCCGCCGAACGCGTCGGCCTGGAGCACCGCGTAGACCGCCGCCGTCGCCACCGCGCCCGACAGCACCCCGGCGGCGAACATCACCGGAGCCACGACCAGCGCCTTGGCGGCCAGCACGACCCCGCGTACCGGCGTGGCCTGCAACGTGACCCTGATGCCGCCGGAGGAGTACTCGGCCGTGATCACCAGCATGGCCAGGGCGACCAGCGCGAACTGCACGAACGACGTCGCCGACACCACGGACTCGCTCGCGGTCACCCGTACGCCGGGCACCCGGTCGCGCACGGCGTCGGTGGCCTGGGCGGCGGCCAGGGCCACCGCGGTCAGCACCATGAGCGCCGACGCGCAGGCCAGGCACCACCACGTGGACCGGACCGACCACAACTTCCCCCATTCGGCCCAGGCCGCCTGTCCCAACGCCCTCACGCGCCCGCTCCCGTCGCCCCGTACTCCACGCTGTTCTCCGTCAGCTCCTGATAGGCCTGCTCCAGGGACGCCTCCCGGGTGCGCAGCCCGTGCAGCCTGATCCCGGCCTCGTAGGCCAGGTCGCCGACCCGTTCGATGGGGGCGCCGGTGGCGACGACCTCGTTCTCGGCGACGCGTTCTGCGGCGATCCCGGCTGCGCGCAGGCGTCCGGCCAGATCCCCCGCGTGCGGGGTGCGCGCCAGCACGGCCGTCAGCGAGCTGCGCCCGATGACCTCGGCCAGCGGCGCGTCGGCGATCAGCCGGCCCTTGCCGATCACCACCAGGTGGTCGGCGGTGAGCTGCATCTCGCTCATCAGGTGGCTGGAGACGAACACCGTGCGGCCCTCGGCGGCCAGCGACCGCATGAGCCCGCGCACCCATCGCACCCCGTCGGGGTCGAGCCCGTTGACGGGCTCGTCGAACATCAGCACCTCCGGGTCGCCGAGCAGCGCGGCGGCGATGCCGAGCCGCTGGCTCATGCCGAGCGACAGCGCCCCGGCCCGGCGGCTCGCCGCGCCCGCCATCCCGACGCTCTCCAGCACCTCGCCCACCCGCCGCGTGGCGATCCCGTTGCTGCGGGCCAGCGCGGTCAGGTGCGCGCGCCCGCTGCGCCCGGGGTGCGGCGCCCGCGCGTCGAGCAGCGCGCCGACCGTCCGCAGCGGGTTGCTGATCCGGTGGTACGGCACGCCCCCGATGAGCGCCGTACCCGCCGAGGGCCGGTCGAGCCCGAGGACGAGGCGCATCGTGGTGGATTTACCGGCTCCGTTCGGCCCGAGGAAGCCGGTCACCGCGCCGGGCCTCAGCTCCAGCGACAGGTCGTCCACCGCCGTGCGGGCGCCGTACCGTTTGGTCAAACCCCTGAGACTGATCACGACGGTCACGCTAGGCAGCCGGCCGCCCGGCCACCATGGGGTCCGGCCGCCGACCTTGATGGCGTAAAACCGGAAGAGACCAGGTCAGAACGGCTGGCCGGGTGCCGGCTCCCGCGCCCAAACAAGGTGTTGACGTTGCCCCGCGTTGACGTCCGGCTCACTACGGTTGCCGAGCATGACCGACGACAAGAGCCGGAACCGGCGGCGGATCAGCATCGACGAAGCGGGCCTCGACAGGCGCAGGTCCGCGATCCAGGCGCTCATGGAGCAGACGCCGTCACCGGCGTCCGAGCAGGCGGGCGTCTTCGCCGAGGCGAACGCCCCGGGTGCGCCACAGGCCGACCTCGGCTGAGCCGGCCCGGCGCGGCCCCGGGTTCGGCAAAGCGGCGGCGCGTCGCGCCGCCGCCCCCGGGTCCGGGATGTCACGCTCGCCGGGAACGAGGAGTACTGCCATGAGCAAAGCCGTACAAGGGCCCGAGGCGCATCCTCTCCTGGTCAAGCTGCTCCAGGAGGGCCACCCGGACACCATGACGTTCTGGGGCTATGTGGGCCCGCCGCACCAGGACGGCTTCGTCACGCTGTATCCCAGCCTGGAGGATCTGAACTCGGCCCTCGACATCCCGCTGAGTGGCGTCCTGCACATCGAGAACGTGCCCGAGACCATCCTGCTCTTCGGCGCGAAGGTGCTCTGGGTACGCCGGGACGCCAAGGTCGTCCGCCGGCAGGCCGGCACGGCGGAGGCGTCCCTGACCTCGGAGGTCGCCGAGGACGCCGGGGAGATCCGGACGGGCCGGCTGCACCTGCGGGTCAAGACCGAGCGCGCCGACTGCCACAGCCCCTGCATGACCTGCCGCGACTGCAGCAGCGTGTGCGTCTCGTCCTGCCGCAGGAAGTCGTCGCCGGAGTAGGGGGACCCCATGATCACCGACACCTCGCTCGCCGCGCTCGACCACCAGGCGCCCTACCTCCTCGAACGGCTCGTCAAGGAGCACGTCGCCGCGACGGAGGAGGAGGCCGGGGAGCTGTTCGCCGAGGCGAAGAAGTACCTCGTGCTCACGCAGGTCGACCGGTCGCGGATCTGGATGATGCACTCGACGCGCGTGGACGACGCCTGGCATCACTTCATCCTGTTCACCGGCCTGTACACCGAGTTCTGCCGCACCTACTTCGGACGGTACGTCCACCACAGCCCGAGCAACGACCCCGGCGTGCCGGACGAGCCCGCCGAGGAAACCCCGGTGGCCACGTTCGCCGAGTTCCGCGACCGCTACGAGGAGCTCTTCGGCTGCCCGCTCCCCGACGTCTGGTACGACCACCGCACCGTCACGCTGACCCGCCGCGTGGTGAACGACCGCGCCGGGCTGCTGACCACCCGCCGCGACGGGAACCAGGTCGAGCTGCTCTCCCCGTCCGGCGAACCGCTGGTGGCTGCCAACATGATCGCCTCGCCCGCGCTGGAGTTCGTGGCCCGCACCGGCGCCTTCTACGTCAGGGAGCTGCCCGGCGGCCTGACCGGGGAGGAGCGGGTCGCCCTGGCCGAGGTGCTGGTCGAGCAGCGCATCCTCAAGGTGAGCGGCTAGCGGCGGCGTGACCTACGCCTCCCTGCGGGCGGGGCGGGGGCCCAACGCGCTCGTCGTCGAGGCTCTGGGCGTGCTCGGCGGCGTCCGCGGGCGCGCGCTGGACGTCGGCGCGGGCCCGCTCAACGACACCCGCTTCCTGCTGGAGCTGGGCTTCTCGGTCGAGGCCGTGGACACCGACCCGTGCACACTCGCGCTGGCGGCGGAATGGCGGCACCCGCGGCTGCGGGTCGTGCACGCCGACGTACGTGACGTGCCGGTCGCGGCGGGGGCCTACTCGTTCATGGTCGCGATCCACGTCCTGCCCTTCCTGCCCAGGGCCGACGTACGCCGGGTGGCGGCCGCGCTGGCCGGCGGCCTGGCCGCGGGCGGCGTGTTGTGCTGCACGTTCTTCGGTCCCGAGGACGCCTGGGCGGGGCGGCCGGGACGCACGTTCCTGCGCGCTCCCGAGGCGGGCGCACTGTTCCCCCGGCTGGAGCCGGTCGTCCTGCGCGAGGACCGCTACGACGGCATCGACGCCAGGGACGAGCCCAAACACTGGCACGTCGTGCGCTGCGTCTTCCGCAGGCCCACCGGGTCAGCCTGACGCCGCGAGGGTCAGGAAACCCTCCTCGACCAGGCGGCGTACGAGGGCGAGGCCGTCCTCCCCGGGCAGGCCGGCCGCCGTGAAGGGCTCGCCGTCCGCCATGCGCAGGAAGGCCGCCTCGTGCCGGGCCGGGAGGCTCAGCCGTTTGCCGTGGAAGGCGAGGACCAGCGTGCCGGCGTCCCGTCTGGTCTCCCAGCGCAGGCCGGGGCGGCGCCGTACGGCGGTGCCCGCGTCGAGTCGGGCCAGGCCCGCGAGGTCGAGCAGGTGGCCGCCCAGCCGGTCGCCCTCGGCGAGCAGCGCCATGTCCACGGCGTCGTCGGCCAGCCTGTCGGGGGTGAGGGCGGCTCCCAGGCGGGCGGTCAGCTCCCGGACGCGCTCCCGCGTGGCGGCCCGGCCGCCGGTCGTACGGGCGAAGCCGAAGGGCAGCGGCTCCTGGAAGGCGGGGTCGGCGGCGACGGCCGCCTCGCACCCGGCCAGCAGCACGTCGGCCCAGGTGAGGGGATGGACGCCGACGCTCAGGTGCAGGGACGCGCCGTGCGCCGAGGCGGCCTCGTGCGGCAGGCCGCGCGGCAGGTAGAGCAGGTCCCCCTCGCACAGGTCGAACTCCTGGCGGGCGTCCTCATGAAGTCTCCAGCGTTTGGACCCGGCCACCTGCAACACGAACACGTCGTGGGAGTCGTGGTGGACGTCGAAGCCGCGCGCCCGCGGCGGTGTGAGGTAGGCGTTGACCCGGCACTCCGCGCTGAACTCGCCCGCCAGCCGGCGGCACAGCTCCCGCAGCGGCGGCCAGCGTTCGTGGACCGAGGGCATGATCAGGGTCGAGCCGTCGCGGTAGCGGGCGTAGAGCTCCTCCAGCCCGGCCGCGCCGCCGTCGGCGCGGCCGTCACGGACCACGCGCACGGCCCCGGCGTGCAGGCCGGAGCCGGACAGGAGCTCGTCGAAGCGGGCCAGCGAGAACAGCTCGCGGTAGTGGCCGGGCGACCGCCTGCGCAGCAGGAGATGCCGCCGCTCCCGGTGGCCCCGCAGGAACTCCTCGCGGGACACCGGGCCGAGCAGCCAGTCGGTGGCGGGCGTGACGTCCGCGCCGTCCCGCTCGTCGATCATCATCTTCGGTCCGTACCCGTGGCGTCCGCGCGCCACGCCCCGGGCCGCGCGGCGGCGGCCAGGGAAGGCGCGTCAGTCGGTGCCGAACTCCATCGCGGCGCGGTCGAGCAGCTCGTCGTCCTCGGCGACCTCACCGCGCGAGGCGATGGCCTCGGCGCCGCCCTGCGGCATCGCGCCGATGAGGCCGGTCGAGGCCGCCTGGGCGGCGCCGATGAGCGCGGGGTGGGTGGTGCCGACCATGCCGAGCGTGGCGTACTGCTCCAGCTTGGCGCGCGAGTCGGCGATGTCCAGGTTGCGCATGGTGAGCTGGCCGATGCGGTCGACCGGGCCGAACGCGGAGTCCTCGGTGCGCTCCATCGACAGCTTGTCGGGGTGGTAGCTGAAGGCGGGGCCGGTGGTGTCGAGGATCGAGTAGTCTTCTCCGCGCCGCAGGCGCAGGGTGACCTCGCCGGTGATCGCCGTGCCGACCCAGCGCTGCAGCGACTCGCGCAGCATGAGCGCCTGCGGGTCGAGCCAGCGGCCCTCGTACATGAGCCGGCCGAGCCGCCGGCCCTCGTTGTGGTACGTGGCCAGCGTGTCCTCGTTGTGGATGGCGTTGACCAGCCGCTCGTAGGCGGCGTGCAGCAGCGCCATGCCGGGGGCCTCGTAGATGCCGCGGCTCTTGGCCTCGATGATGCGGTTCTCGATCTGGTCGGACATGCCCAGGCCGTGCCGGCCGCCGATCGCGTTGGCCTCCATCACCAGGTCGACCGGGGAGCCGAACTCCTTGCCGTCGATCGTCACCGGGCGGCCCTGGTCGAAGCCGATGGTGACGTCCTCGGCGAGGATCTCGACCTCGGGGTCCCAGAAGCGCACGCCCATGATCGGGTCGACGGTCTCGACGCCGGTGTCGAGGTGTTCCAGGGTCTTGGCCTCGTGGGTGGCGCCCCAGATGTTGGCGTCGGTCGAGTACGCCTTCTCGGTGCTGTCGCGGTAGGGCAGCCCGTGGGCGAGCAGCCACTCCGACATCTCCTTGCGCCCGCCGAGCTCGGAGACGAAGTCGGCGTCGAGCCAGGGCTTGTAGATGCGCAGGTGGGGGTTGGCCAGCAGGCCGTAGCGGTAGAACCGCTCGATGTCATTGCCCTTGAACGTCGAGCCGTCGCCCCAGATCTGCACCTGGTCCTCGAGCATGGCCCGCACCAGCAGGGTCCCGGTGACGGCGCGGCCGAGCGGGGTGGTGTTGAAGTAGGCCCGCCCGCCCGAGCGGATGTGGAACGCGCCGCAGGTGAGCGCGGCCAGGCCCTCCTCGACCAGCGCGGCGCGGCAGTCGACCAGGCGCGCGAGCTCGGCCCCGTAGGCCAGCGCGCGGCTGGGCACCGAGGCGATGTCGGGCTCGTCGTACTGGCCGATGTCGGCGGTGTAGGTGCACGGGACGGCGCCCTTGTCGCGCATCCACGCGACGGCCACCGAGGTGTCGAGACCGCCGGAGAAGGCGATGCCGACCCGCTCGCCGGTGGGCAGGGAGGTGAGAACCTTGGACATGGATAAGATTATGCATTGCAACGCATGGTCATGCAAAGCCATCCGCTCATCCGGCTGCCGGACAGTCCCCGGCGGACACCGCGCCCGTGGTGTTCTCCCAGGGAGGCTGGACAACCGGGCGGGGACGTGATCTGACGGAGGAAGGACCGCGACGATCACGAACAGGAGCACCGGGACATGAGCGACAAGCCGCGACTGCATTCCGCCGGCCCGACCCACCTTGACCGTGCCCGCGACCTGCGCCCGCTGATCGAGCGCGAGGCCGCCGAGGCCGAGGCGCTGGGCAGGCTCACCGACCCCGTCGTGGAGGCCCTGCACGAGGCCGGGCTCTTCGGCATCTGGCTGCCCGCCCCGCTGGGCGGCGCGGAGTTGTCCCCGGCGGAGCTGCTCGCCGTCTTCGAGGAGCTGTCCTACGCCGACGCCTCGACCGGCTGGGTGGTCATGGCCACCACCCTGGAGAACGGCACGGGCGGCGCCTACCTGGGCGACGAGGCCGTGGAACACATCTTCCGCGGCCCCCGGACGCCGCTGTTCGCGGGCCAGGGCACCCGGCCGGGCACCGCCGTACGCGAGGACGGCGGCTTCCGGCTGAGCGGCCGGTGGAGCTTCGCCTCGGCCATGCCGCACGCCCAGTACGTGCACAGCCTGGGCGTCGTGGAGGGCACCGGCGAAGAACGCATCTTCATCACCCCGGTCGAGGCGGCCGAGCCGCTCGGCAACTGGGACGTCCTGGGCCTGCGCGCGACGGGCAGCATCGACTACGCCATCGACGACGTGTTCGTGCCGGAGTCCCGGACGCACCTGTTCAGCCAGGACGAGCCGCTGCGCGGCGGCGCGATCTACCGGCTCGGCCTGCTCGACCAGGCGCTGATCTGCCACTCGGCCTGGGCGCTCGGCGTCGGCCGCCGCCTGCTGGACGAGCTGGGCCGCCACGTGACGGCCCGTGCCGGGCGGCCCGGCCAGCTCGCCGCGAGCGAGGCCTTCCACACCGGCTTCGCCCGCGCCGAGGCGGCCCACCGCGCCGCGCACGCCCTGGTCCGCCAGACGTGGGACGACGTCGAAGCCACCCTGGACGCGGGCGGCACGCTGTCCACCCGCCAGGAGACGATGGTACGGCTCGCGCTCAACCACGCCACCTCGACGCTCACGGAGGTGGCCGGGTTCGTCTACGCCTCGGGCGGCACCGGCGCGCTGCGCGACGGCCTGATCCAGCGCCTGTTCCGGGACGCGCACGCCGGAGCCCAGCACATCACCTCGGGCCCGCAGGTGCTGCGCGAGTGCGGGCGCGAGCTGGCCGGGCTGGCCCAGGGCGAGGAATGGGCGGTCTTCGCCCTGGAGCCCTGAGCCCGGCCGACGAGATGGGCCGGGCCGATGGTGCGGGTCCGGCCGATGGTGTGAGTGCGGTCAGTGCTGGCGGGAGACCTGGGCGGTGTGCAGGGCGTCGGCGGTGGCGATCTTGTGGTTGCGGGCGGCCTGCTCGATCACCCCGGCCTCGGCGTCGTTCTCGATCAGGCCCAGCAGGCGGTCATGCTCCTCCACCGACTTGCGCGCCCGCCCCGGCACGTACGTGAAGCTGGAGCGGCGCATGTGGTCGAGCCGCGCCCACTCCGACTCCAGCAGGGCGTTGAGGTGCTCGTCGGGGCAGTGGCGGTAGAGCGAGAAGTGGAACTCGCGGTTGAGCGCGGTGAAGGAGGTGGGGTCGAACTCCTCCAGCGCCTCCTTCATCCGCTCGTTGATCTCGCGCGACTCCTGGATCTTGGCCGCGTCCATGTGGGGGGCGCAGATGGCCGTGGCGTAGCCCTCCAGCCGGGCCAGCACGTTGAGGGTGTGCTCGACCTGTACGGAGTCGAAGACGGCGACCCGGGCCCCGATGTTGCGCACGACCTCGACCAGCCCGTCGGACTGGAGGCGGCGCACGGCCTCGCGCAGCGGGATCGTGCTCACGCCGGTCTCCCTGGCGAGCTGGTCCATGACCAGCCGGTAGCCGGGGCCGTACGTGCCGTCGAGGATGCGGGCCCGCAGCAGGTCGTAGCTGATCTCGGCCTTGGAGCCCTTGGGCCGCTTGGCCTGGGCCGGTTTTCTCGTGCTGCTCACCATCACCCCTGCAGGACCTTCACGACGGCCTCGCGCAGGCCCGCGCCCGCCAGAGCTTCGACGTGACCACCCGGAACTCTCACCAGCTCCGCCCCCGGAGTCAGCTCGACAATATGCTCGATGCCCGCTGTCATCCCATCATCTTGCCCGACGACGAACACGGGCGGCAGCTTTCCCGACCACGAGCGTGCCGTGAAAGGCGTCTCACGCAGCCCTTCCACGCACAGGGCGCGGCCGGGTGTGCGGGCCAGGCCCGCGATCATCGCGGTGAAAGGGTCGGAGGGCTGCTCCCCGTACGTCACGGCCCGGCGCAGCGCCGCGACGTCGACGCCGGCGAACGGCTCGCCGGGCGCGAGGCCGCCGAGCACGCAGCGGCCGAGCCGGTCGCCGGCCAGGGCGGGCAGCTCCCAGGCGATCCTGGCACCGAGCGAGTAGCCGACCAGGTCGAAGCGTTCCACGCCGTCGAGCACGTCGAGCACGGCCCGCGCGATCGCCGGCGCGTGCGCCTCGGCGGCCGTCGCGGGATCGGGGCTGGACCCGTGTCCGGGCAGGTCGGGCACGATCACCGTGTGGCCGAAGGCGGCCAGCATCGCGGCGGTCCCGGTGTCGAGCCAGTCGCGCTGCCCGTCGGAGCCGAAGCCGTGGAGCAGGACGACGACGGGACCGCCGGGCGGGCGGGGGTCGAGCCGCCGGGAGAACAGCCCCGCCATAGAACCTCCGTCTGTCATATTTCACATATGATTTCAGATCTTATCGTACGCGGGCACGGGAAAGTCCACGACGACCTGGCCGGTTCCGGTCGAGCCGAAGTACGGACAGAGCTGCTCCCCCCTCCCCTTGTACGACCGCCACCCCAGCAGCCCGAACAACATCGCCGTGTCCGCCATCGCGCCCTCGCCCGTGCACCGGGCGTTGTAGTCGGGCAACATGTCCAGGAACTCCTCGATGCGCCCCTCGGCCCACATGTCCAGCACGGCCATGTCGATCTTCCGGTTGAGCGGGCTGCTGACCTCGTTGAGCAGCGACTCGGCGGTCTCGTTCGGCGGGAAGGCGTGCGAGAGCGAGCCGCTGGCCAGGAAGGCGACCTTGCGCTCGCTGCGCTGGATGCCGCGCAGCAGGGCCTCGCCGATGCGCCGGTTCTCGTCAATGGAGGAGTAGATGTTGCAGCCGATCGGCAACACCCGTACGGCGGAGTCCTCGTTCATGAAGTGCATCGGGACCAGCGTCGCGTACTCCAGGCCCAGGTCTCGGTAGGTGTGCACGAGCGCCTTCTGACCGCCCGCGACGATCTCGGCGCGGAGTTGCTCGGCCAGCTCCGGGTCGCCCGGGTAGTCGTAGTCCAGGTCGTGGATGAAGTGCGGCAGCTCGTGGCTGGCGTAGGAGTCGCGGTGGCGCTCCTTGCCGTTGAGGTGGAAGCCGATGCTGTTCATCCAGTGGGTGTCGGCGATCAGGAACGTGTCCGCCCCCAGCTCGCGCGCCCGCCTGCCGATCTCGGTCAGGGCCAGCTCGGCGGGCCGGCGGATGCCGAAGTGCCGGCCCGGCTGGATCGACAACCAGATCGACGGCACATGCGTGATCTTGGCTGCCAGGACGAGCTCTCCCATCACACCCTCCCCAGGTGTGTCCAGACGCCCTTGACCTCGGTGTAGGCGTCGATGGCGTACGGGCCCATCTCCCTGCCCCACCCGCTGGCCTTGTAGCCGCCCCACGTGGTGGCGGCGTCGGGCACGTGGATCATGTTGATGAACACCGCTCCCGCCCTGATCCGGGCGGCCAGGCGGTGGGCGGTCGACAGGTCGTTGGTCCAGATGGAGGCGGCCAGGCCGTACTCCAGTCCGTTGGCACGGCCGACGATCTCCTCGGGGTCGTCGTAGGCCAGCACCGGGATGACGGGCCCGAACACCTCCTCGCGGGCCACGGCCATGGTGTCGGTCACCTCGGCGAACACGGTCGGCTGGTAGAAGAAGCCGGGGCCGTCGGCGCGTCTGCCTCCGGTGACGAGTTGCGCGCCATCGTACAGCGCGCTGCGGACGTGGGCGTCGACGCTCATCAGGTGCTCCTCGCTGATGAGCGGGCCGAGGTCCGTGGCGGGGTCGAGACCGGGTCCGACCTTGAGCGCGGCGGCCGCGGCGGCCATCTTCGAGGTGAACTCGTCGGCCCGCTTGCGGTCCACGTAGAAACGCGAGTACGCGGCGCAGACCTGCCCGCTGTTGAACAGCGCGCCCTGGACGTTGCCCGCCACGGCGGCGTCGATGTCGGCGTCGGCGGCGATGATGCTCGGGGCCTTGCCGCCCAGCTCCAGCGTCAGGCGTTTGAGGTCGCCCGCGGAGGCGTGCACGAGCGAGCGGCCGACCGCGGTCGAGCCGGTGAAGGAGATCTTGTCCACGCCCGCGTGCCCGGCCAGGGCCGCGCCGGTCTCCGCGCCGCCGGTCAGCAGGTTGACCACGCCGGGCGGGAACCCCGCCAGCTCCATCAGCTCCACCAGCCGGACCGTGGTCAGCGGGGTCTGCTCGGCGGGCTTCAGGACGACCGTGTTGCCGCAGGCCAGCGCGGGGGCCAGCTTCCAGGCCGCGATCATCAGCGGGAAGTTCCACGGGGTGATGAGCGCGCACACGCCGACGGGCTCGCGCCGGGTGTAGTGGAGCGTGTCGGGGTACGAGACGGGCAACACCGAGCCCTCGATTTTCGTACACCATCCTGCGAAATATCGGAAATGTTCGGCAGTGCCGGGGACTGTCACGTTCCTCGCCACCGCGAGCGGCTGGCCGTTGTCCCTGGTCTCCAGCTCGGCCAGCTCGTCGGCGTGCTCCTCCACCAGGTCGGCCACCTTCCACAGCAGCCTGGCGCGGGCGGCGGCGGGCAGCTGCGCCCAGGCCGGATCGTCGAGCGCGGCCCTGGCGGCCGTCACCGCGCGGTCCACGTCGGCCGGGCCCGCCTCGGCGCACTCGGTGATGACGGTGGCCTCGGCCGGGTCCAGCGTGGCGAACGTCGCGCCGTCCGCGGCCGGGCCCCAGGCTCCGCCGATGTACAGGCCGGTCATGAGCCGATCTCCTCTCGCACCATGTCCGCGCACCGCTCCCCGATCATGATGGCGGGCGCGTTCGTGTTCCCTGACGTGACGGCGGGCATCACCGAGGCGTCGGCGACGCGCAGCCCGTCGATGCCGTGGACTCTGAGCCGCTGGTCCACGACGGTCCCCATGGCGCAGGTCCCGACCTGATGGTGGTAGGTCACCAAGGTCCTCTCTATGTGCTCGGACAGTTCACGGTCACCGGGGTAGAGCTCCGGTCCCGCCCATTCACGCAGGGCGGCGGCGTGGGTCAGTTCCCGGCACAGCTCGACGGCCGCGAGCATGCACGCGCGGTCGGCGGACGCCCGCAGGTAGGCCGGGTCGATGTGCAGGGGTGCGTCGGGGTCGGCCGAGGTCAGCGCCAGGTGGCCCCTGCTCTCCGGCCGGACGATCCCGGCCATGAGGGTGAAGGCGTCGTCCGGGCCGGTCATGTCCTCGTCGTACAGGGGGATGTGGAAGAACAGCGGCTGCACGTCGGGGCCGGGCAGTCCGGGACGGCTGCGCCAGAAGAGCTGGCTGTGCATGGGCTGCAGGCCGGGCAGCGCGGGCGGCACCGGACGGCGCGCGGCCACGATCACCGGGACCAGCGCGTGGTCGTGCAGGTTGCGTCCCACGCCGGGCAGGTCCTCCACCACGGCCAGGCCGTGCCGTCGCAGCCCGGCGGCGTCGCCCAGGCCGCTCAGCAGGAGCAGGCGCGGCGACTCGACGGTCCCGGCGCTGACCACGACCTGGTGGGCGGCCTCGACGCGGTGCAGCCGCCCGTCCTGGGCGTACTCGACGCCGACGCACCGGCGGCCGCGCATGATCAGCCGGCGGGCGCGGGCCCGGGTGCGGATCTCCAGGACGGGCCGGTCGCAGCGCGGGCGCAGGTACGCGTCGGCCGTGCTGTGCCGGCGGCCGTGCCGGATCGTGAGCTGGCAGAACCCGGCGCCGTCGGGCCGTTCGGCGTTGCAGTCGGGGTTGAACGGCATGCCCTGCTCGACCGCCGCGGCCACGATCGCCGCGTTGACCTGGTGCGGCGCGTAATCGGCGATCACCCGTACGGGCCCGCCCGCGCCGTGGTAGTCACCGGCTCCCCGGTCGAAGTCCTCCAGCCGCTTGAAGTACGGCAACACCTCGGGGTACGACCAGCCAGGGCCCCAGGCGTCGTAGTCGGCCGGCGCGCCCCTGACGAAGATCATGCCGTTGAGCGAGGACGAGCCGCCCAGCACCTTCCCGCGCGGCCAGTGCGGCCGCCGCCCGCCGAGCCGGGTCTGGGGCGCGACGCGGTAGTCGTAGTCCTCGGGGCCGCCCCACAACCGGAACACCCCGCCGGGGTCGTGGATGTCAGGGTTGACGTCGGGGCCGCCCGCCTCCAGCAGCAACACGCGCAGCGCGTCGTCGTCGGCCAGCCGGCGCGCCACGGCGGCACCCGCCGAGCCGGCGCCGACCACGACGACGTCAAAGGTCTCCATCGCCCTCTCCCAGGTAGGCCGAGCGCAGCCGGCCGCGCAGCTCGTCCGGCGTGCCGCGCAGGGCGACGCGGCCCCGGTCCAGCACGTGGACGCGGGTGGCCAGCTCCAGCGCGAGCCGGGTGTACTGCTCGATGAGCAGCACCCCGATCCCGGCCTCGGCGAGCGCGGCCAGGGCGGGGACGAGCCTGGCCACGACGGCGGGCGCCAGGCCGAAGGACAGCTCGTCCACCAGCAGGTAGCGCGGGGCGCCGGCGATGGCCTGGGCCAGGGCGAGCATCTGCTGCTGGCCGCCGGACAGCGTGCCGGCCTGCCGGTCGCGCAGCTCGGCCAGCTCGGGGAAGGCCGCCAGGGCCGGCGCGGGGTCGGGTCCGGCCACGCGCAGGTTGTCGGCCACGCTGAGCGAGCGCAGCACCCGGTGCCCCTCGGGGACGGCGGCGACGCCCAGGGCCCGGACACGTTCGGGACGCAGGCCGGTCAGCTGGTCGCCGTCGGCGGTGACGCCGCCCGCCGCGACCGGCAGCAGTCCGGCCACGGCGAGCACGAGCGTGCTCTTGCCCGCGCCGTTCGCGCCGAGCAGCGCGGTGATCTCGCCGGGCGGCACGTCGAGCGCCACGTCGTGCAGCACCTCTCGCCCGCCCCTGCGCACCCGCAGGCCGCGCACCTCCAGGCTCACGGCGCCTCCCCCAGGTAGGCGGCGCGCACCCGCTCGTCGGCCAGCACCGCCGCGGTCGGGCCGGCGGCGATCAGGCGGCCGAAGTCCAGGACGGCCGTGGTCGCGCAGACCTCGCCGACCAGGGCGACGTCGTGCTCGATGAGCACGACGAGCGCGCCGAACTTCTCCGGTACGGCCACCACCACCTCGGCCAGCGCCCGCGACTCGGTCTCCGACAACCCGGCGGCCGGCTCGTCGAGCAACACGATCCTGGGTGTGCCGACCAGCGCTCGGGCCAGTTCGAGCCGCCGCCGCTCCAGCAGCGTCAGCTCGCCCGCCGGCCGCGCCGGGTCCTCCAGGCCGCAGAACCCGAGCAGTCCCTCGTCCGGGCCGCCGAGGTGGTCGGCGGCCAGGCGCAGGTTGCCGGCCGCGCTCAGCTCGGCGACCACCTGCTCCTGCTGGAACGTGCGGCGCAGCCCCCACCGGGCCCGCCGGTGCGGCGCGAGCGCCAGCAGGTCCGTCCCGCCGGCGGTGATCCGCCCGGAGACCGGCCGTACGAAGCCGGACAGGACGTTGAACAGGGTCGTCTTGCCCGCACCGTTGGGCCCGATGAGCCCGCACAGGCCGGAGTCGAAGGTCAGGGTGACGCCGTCCAGCGGGCGTACGCCGCCGAACCGTACCCGCAGGTCCTCGATCTCCAGCCTCATGCGGGCCGCCGCAGGTCCTCTAGCCGGCCGCCGATGCCGCGCGGCGCGGTGACCAGGGCGTGCACGGTGCCCGCGCCGAACACGACGAGCATGAGGTTGCCGTTGACCCCGGCGGCGTCGAGGGCGGCGGGCACGACCTGGCCGACGACGCCGGACAACACCACGCCGGTCAGCCCGTACGCGCCCCCGACCAGGACGACGGCGAACAGCAGCACCGAGTCCGAGGCCCGGAACGAGATCGGGTCCAGCCGCCCGGTGTTGGCCGCCAGCAGCGCCCCGGCGGTGCCCGTGACGAACGCCGCCAGCGCGAACGCCCACACCTTGTACCTGGTCAGGGCCACGCCGACGGCCAGCGCGCCGGCCTCGCCGCTCCTGATCGCCGCCCACGCCCGTCCCGGCCGCCCGCGCTGGTGCAGCACGACGAGGATGAGCGCGAGCACGGCGCAGACGACCGCGAGGCGGAAGAACCCGGTGTCGGAGGCCGCCATCGAGGGCCTCGGCATGGCCTGCTGCATCCCGCTGCCCGCCACCCGGCCGAGGAACCCGGACCCGCCGTCGGGGAACCCGGTCGCCGAGAACGCCACCTGGAACGCTCCCCCGGCCATGAGCGTCACCAGCGCCAGGTCCACGCCGGACAGGCGTAGCGCGGGCAGCCCGTACACGATGCCGACCAGGCACGTCACCGCGCCCGCCGCCAGCACCACCAGCGGGAACGGCCATCCGGTGGCGAACGCCAGCCGCAGCGCCACCCAGCCGCCGACGCCCAGCAGCGCCACCTGGCCGAGCGAGACGAGGCCGAGCCGCGCGTACAGCAGGGCGATGCCCGCGGCGGGGATCACGAAGATGACCGCGGAGGTCAGCACGCGTACCCAGTAGCCGTCCACGGCCAGGGGCACGAGCACCGCCAGCGCGCCCGCCCCCGCCACCAGCCCGAGCACCACGCGCAGCACCGAGCGCGGGTCGCCGGGCGGCAGCGGCCGGACCCGCTCCGCGGGTTCCGTGGACGCGGTCCCGGCCGACCGCACCTCGACCGTGCCGCCCCGCCTGGCCCGCGCGCCCTTGCGCTGGAGCCACAGGATCGCCGCGACGGCCACCGCGAACGGCGCCACCGACCGGTACGGCGCCGTCTGCTCCCACGCCCCGCCCACCGCCTCGGCCAGCCCGATCGCCAGCCCGGCGGCCAGCGTGACCGGCAGCGACCTGAAGCGGCCCACCACGCCCGCCGCCAGCGAGGCGATCACCAGGAACGTCAGGGTGCCCGCCTCCAGCCGGGTCAGCGATCCGAGTACCAGCCCGGTCAGCCCGGCCACCGCGCCGCCCGCCACCCAGGTGACGGTCTCGACCCGGCGGATGCGCACGCCGAGCAGCGCGCTGATCTCGCGGTCGTCGGCCAGCGCGCGCATGGCGGTGCCGAAGCCGGTCCAGCGCAGCAGCGCGGCGGTCCCGGCGGTCAGCGCCACGGCGAGGACCAGGGCGAGGGCCTGGGTGAGGGTGACCCGTACGCCGGAGTCGCCCACGTCGAACCCGGCCGTGTCGGTCGGCAGGGTGAGCGTGCGCGGGTCGTCGCTCCACGTCCAGTAGCACAGGCCGAGCAGCACGAGCGCGAACCCGAGTGTGCACACCGCCTTGACCAGCGGGTCGCGGCCGGCGACCAGCGGGCTGATCAGGCCGCCGTACAGGCCGGAGAGCAGGGCCGACAGCAGCGGGGCGGCGATCAGGGCGGGCGCGACCGGCCAGCCGTCCTGGAGGAGTTGCCAGGACAGCAGCGCGCCGATCGCGCCGATCGCTCCGTAGGCCAGGTTGAGCACGCCCGTGGCGCGGTAGAGCACGACGATGCCCACGCCCGACAACGCGTAGACGGCGCCGAGCGCGAGCCCGCTGATGACGAACGGCAACATCAACCGGTCAGCCCCAACTGCTTCTCCTCCCGCAGGATCGGCGCGAGGTCGGGGTCCTGGGTCGGCGTGCAGTCCTTGATCTTGGACCAGCCGCCGCCCTTCATCTCGACGTAGCGGGTGTCGTGGTTGGCGTTGTGCCGGGCGGCACGGCCGAAGTACCAGGGGGCGCAGAGCAGGTCGCTGCGGAAGCCCTTGACCTCCGACAGGGCCCGGCTCACCGAGGCGCGGTCGATCGTCCCACCGGTCTTGACGAGGGTGTCGACGAAGATCTTGGCCGCCAGGAAGCCGCCCTGGGAGAAGGAGTCGCGGGGGGCCTTGTCGTCGGCGTATTCGTCCATGACGCGGCGCCAGAGCTTGTTGTCCGGGGTGGTGGCGTCGAGCAGGGTGAACTCGGAGTTGGAGACGAAGCCCTCCCAGTAGCTGCCGACCTGGCCCGGGAAGGTGGTGTCGTAGCAGGGGGTCAGGCAGACGAAGGTGACCTTGTCCCGCAGGCCCTGCGCCTGGGCGGCCTTGAGGATGGCGGCGTCGTCCGGGGCGGGGTCCTGGAGGATGATCGCGTCGGGCCGGCCCCGCATGGCTTCGAGCAGCACGGCCGTGGCGTCCTTGATGCCGGGGTCGTGCAGCACGTCGCCGGCCGAGGTCAGGCCCTTGCTCCTGAGGTAGGCGCGCACGCCGTCCTGGGTCCAGTCGCCGACGTTGGGCACCCGGTTGCTGATCTGGGCGACCCTTCTGGCGCCCTTGACCTCGACGGCGTACTGGGCGGCGGCCACGGCGCTGACCCTGGGCCCGGCGTTGACCGGGGAGATGCGCGGCGACTCGAAGCAGTCTCTCGGCACGCCGACCGCGAGCACGTCGAACAGCCCGTTCTGCTCCCAGATCGGGCCGGACACGCCGCAGGCCACGAAGCTGGAGCCGCCGACCAGGGCGACCAGGTCCTTGTTGCCGGCCAGTTTGGTGGCCAGGGCCGAGGCCTTCTGCGGGTTGAGGCCGTCGTCCTCGACCAGGTACTCGACCGGCCGGCCGCCGATCCCGCCGCCGGCGTTGACGCAGTCGAAGTACGCCTTGGCCGCCGTGGTGGCCGAACTGAAGTCGATGCCGCCGCTGGCGGTGACGATCGCGCCGACGGTGATGGGGGGCCCGGTGGCGGGCTTCCCCGTGCCGCAGGCCGTTCTGGTGGTCCCGCCGTCCTGGCCGGTCCCGCAGGCGGAGACCACCAGAGCGATGGCGGCCCACCACACCAGGCGTCGTGGACATCGCATTCGCACCCCTCCTAGAAGCGCCGTGCGTCCAGCCCCGATGGACAAATCATGTACGACATCAGATATTTCTGTCCATAGGCTCCGCATGTATCATCGACGATGTCCTATACGATTTGACGGGGTTGCGAGGGGCCTTCCGCTGGGCCTTCCACCTGGGAAATCATCGTGGCGGGGCCGAGGAGGAGTGCCATGTGGTTCCGGTCCGGCCGCACGCCCATCAGGGGATCGATCGCACCCGTGGCCGGAGAGCCGCCGTCCCAGTGCAAGGAGATCGCCCGTTGAACCTGGAGCACTACATCGACGGGACGCACGTCCCCAGCGTGTCCGGCGAGACGTTCACCTCGCTCGAACCCGCGACCAACCGACCCACGCTGACCGTTGCCTCAGGAGACGCCGAGGACGTCGATCTCGCCGTACGCGCCGCGCTCAAGGCGTTCACCGACGGGCCGTGGCCGCGGATGCCCGGCGAGCGGCGGGCGGAGGTGCTGCGCGGCATCGCGGCGGCCATCGAGGCCCGCGACGAGCGCATCGCCGAGCTGGAGTGCGGCGACACCGGCCTGCCCATCACCCAGGCCCGCGGCCAGGCCCGCCGCGCCGCGCAGAACTTCCGTTTCTTCGCCGACGTCATCACCAGCCTGGGCGAGGACGTCTACCGCGTCGGCTCGGCCCAGCTCAACTACGTCGTGCGCAAGCCGGTCGGGGTGGCCGGGCTGATCACGCCGTGGAACACGCCGTTCATGCTGGAGACCTGGAAACTGGCCCCGGCGCTGGCGGCCGGCTGCCCGGTGGTGCTCAAACCGGCCGAGTGGTCGCCGCTGTCGGCGAGCCTGCTGCCGGAGATCATGGAGGAGGGCGGGCTGCCGACCGGCGTGTTCAACCTGGTCCATGGCATCGGCGAACGGGCCGGGGCGGCGCTGGTGGCCCATCCCGACGTACCGGTGATCTCCTTCACCGGCGAGACCACCACCGGCCAGACGATCATGCGCGACGCCGCCACCGGCCTGAAGACGTTGTCGATGGAGCTGGGCGGCAAGTCGCCGCTGCTGGTCTTCGACGACGCCGACCTGGAACGGGCGCTCGACGCGGCCGTTTTCGGCGTCTTCTCGCTCAACGGCGAACGCTGCACGGCCAGCTCCCGCGTGCTCGTGCAGGACACGGTCTACGAGGAGTTCGTGACCCGGCTGGCCGAGCGCGCCGCGCGGGTGCGCGTCGGCCCGCCGCACGACCTGGCCACCGAACTGGGCGCGCTCATCCATCCCGAGCACTACGAGCGGGTGGTGTCGTACGTGCGCGCCGGGGTCGAGGAGGGCGCCCGCCTGGTGGCCGGCGGCGGCCGTCCGGAGGGCCTGCCCGAGGGCAACTTCCTGGCCGCCACGGTGTTCGCCGACGTGACGCCCGCGATGCGCATCTTCCAGGAGGAGATCTTCGGCCCGGTCGTGTGCGTGACGCCCTTCTCCACCGAGACGGAGGCGGTGGAGCTGGCCAACGCCACCCGGTACGGCCTGGCCGCGTACGTGTGGACCAGCGACCTGCGCCGCGCCCACCGCCTGGCCCAGTCCGTGGAGGCCGGCATGCTCTGGATCAACTCCCAGAACATCCGCGACCTGCGCACGCCCTTCGGCGGCGTGAAGGCCAGCGGGCTCGGCCGGGAGGGCGGCCGGTACAGCATCGACGTCTACACCGAGGCCCACATCGTGCACGTGGCCACCGAGGACCTGCCGATCCCCCGTTTCGGGCTCGGCTGAGTTCCCGGCCGGTCGCGTCTTTCACCGTGCCGCGTCTTTCACCGTGCCGCGTCTTTCACTGTGCGCCCATGTGTAACGCGCGGGCCACCTCGGCGGTCTACCGTGCGCGCATGACGACGCGCAGGTTGTTCGCGAGCGTGCTGGCCACCCTCCTGGCCGGCGGTACGGTCGCGGTCGTACTGACCCAGACGCCATCCGCCACGGCCGAGCGCCGCGGCCAGGCCCCCGTCGTGATCGGGCACCGCGGCGCCAGCGCCCACCGGCCCGAGCACACGCTGCTGTCCTACGAGGCGGCCATCGCGATGGGCGCCGACTACATCGAGCCCGACCTGGTCTCCACCAAGGACCACGTGCTGGTGGCCCGGCACGAGAACGAGATCTCCGGCACGACCGACGTGGCCGTCCACCCCGAGTTCGCCGACCGGCGCACGACCAAGACCGTGGACGGCCGGCCGGTCACCGGCTGGTTCACCGAGGACTTCACGCTGGCCGAGCTGAAGACCCTGCGGGCCAAGGAACGCGTGCCCGACCTGCGGCCGGACAACACCGCCTTCGACGGGCTCGCCGAGATCCCCACGTTCGAGGAGGTCGTGCAGCTCGCGCTCCGGCACGGCGTCGGGGTCTATCCCGAGACCAAGCACCCGACGTACTTCGACGCGGCCGGGTTGTCGCTGGAGGAGCCGCTGCTGGAGGTGCTGAACCGGTACCACGTGCGCAAGGCGTACATCCAGTCCTTCGAGACCGCGAACCTGCGCGAGCTGCGCGGCCGGACGCGGCTGCCGCTGATCCAGCTCATCACCTACGGCGGCGCGCCCTACGACTGGGTCGCCTCGGGCAGCACCCGCACCTACGACGACATGGTGACCCCCGACGGCCTGCGCGAGGTCGCCCGGTACGCCTCCGGCATCGGCGTGGACACCCGCCGCGTGGTCCCGGTGGACGCCTCGGGCGCGACGCTGCCGCCGACCACGCTGGTCCAGGACGCCCACCGCCGCCGGCTCGACGTGCACGTGTGGACGATCCGCAACGAGAACTCCCAGCTTCCCGCCGACTACCGGAAGGGCAACCCGGCCAGCCCGGTCCACGGGCGGGCCACCGGCGACGTGGCGGGCTGGCTGAGCAGGCTGATCGAGCTGGGCATCGACGGCGCGTTCTGCGACGACCCCGCGATGGGCCGCGCGGTCGTCGCCGGACGCCCCGCCTGAGGCCCTCCTGACGGTCACGATTCCGCCCGCGCCGGAGCGGCGGGCCCCCGGCCGGGGGTTCCGCCGCTCCCGCGCGGCGGCCGTCAGGTACGGCGCCAGCGGGACTCGCCGAAGCAGTAGCCCGCGAACAGCAGCAGCCCGAGCGCCACCACCGCGAGCAACCACGGTCCCACCGGCGTGTCGGCGAAGCGCCGCAGGGTCGCGTCGATGCCGCCCGCCTTGTCGGGGTCGAAGGTGACCGCCGCGTAGCCGACGAAGACACCGGCGCCGCCGGTGATCACGCCGCGCGCGACGTAGCCGGCCTGGCCGAGGCGTTCCATCACCGAGCGGGCCTTGGGCGACATGCGGCCGAGGTCGAGCTCGCGCTCGAACTTCTTCGTGAGGCCCTCGTGGATCCAGTAGACGCCGAGGGCGATGACGCCGAGCCCGACCAGGCCCACGATGATCTGGCCGCCGGGCAGGTCGAGCAGCTTGCTCGTCAGGTTCTGCGACTGCTTGTCGTCCGACTTGGCCCGGCCCGCCAGCAGCACGCTCAGCAGGGTCACGCAGATCAGGACGTACACGCCGGTACGGAAGGCCGACTGGACGCGGTCGGCGGCCTTGCGGTGACTGAACACCGCCTCCGAGGCCTGCCACAGCGCCAGCCCGGCGAAGCCGACCGTCATGATCCACAGCAGCACCTGACCGAAGGGCAGTGCGGCGATGGTGGTGATGGCTCCGGACTTGTCGGCCTGGCGTGAGCCGTCGCCGAAGGCTATCTGCAGCGCCAGCACTCCGATCAGCGCGTACAGCACGCCTCGGCAGGCCAGCCCGACGCGGGCCAGCGTGTTCATCGCCGGGCTGTCGGCCGCCCTGCGGGCCGCGTCCTTGGCTTCGCGGCCCGCGCTCTGTGCGGTGCTCACCGTTCCTCCTGGGGGTTCGCGGAAGAACCTTCCAGTGCCCGGGAAACGGCGTCCTAGGCGTCGGCGATCAGTCGAAGGCGAGCGTGGGCAGGTCGACGGCGGTGGCGCCGCCGTCGGCCACGACCACGCTGCCGGTCATGACGGCGCTGTCCGGCGAGGCGAGGAACAGGCAGATCGCGGCGATCTCGTCGGCGGTGGCCGGGCGGCGCAGCGGCACGTCCTTGGTGACCAGCTCGTACGCCTCGTCGCGGTTGATGCCGTCCCGCTCGACCAGGACGTCCATCTCCTCGTCGGCCATCGGCGTACGGACCCAGCCGGGGCACAGGCAGTTGGCCCGGACGCCCTGGGGGCCGTAGTCGCGGGCGATCGAGCGGGTCAGGCCGATCAGCGCATGCTTGGTCGTGACGTATCCGGAGACGGCGGGACCGGCGGCCAGGCCCGCGATCGACGACACGACGACGATCGCCCCCTTCGAGCGCACCAGCGCCGGCAGCGTCTCCCGGCAGGTCACGAAGCAGGTGTTGAGGTTGGCGTCGAGGCTGAGCCGCCAGGAGGCGTCGTCGGTCTCGCCGACCGGCCCTCCCCCGTGGCCGCCCGCGTTGGCCACCACCACGTCGAGCGCGCCGAAGCGCCGCAGGCACGCCTCGACCGCCTCCCGCGCCTGGACGGTGTCGGACATGTCCGCGCAGGCCACGGCCCCCGCGTCGCCCAGGTCCGCGGCCACGTCGGCGAGCGGCCCCGGCCGGCGGCCGGTCAGCATGACCGAGGCCCCCTCGGCGGCGAACCTGCGGGCGGTCGCCGCGCCGATGCCGGTGCCCGCTCCGGTGATCAGCGCGACCTTTCCCTTGAGCCTCATCGCCTACTCCTTTACAACGGGAAGCTATATGATTTCATAGACGAATTCGTGGAGGAAGGAGCGGCCATGACCGATCGCCCTGCCGGTTGGAAGAACATGGACGATTTCGCGCCCGGGATCGCCACGAACCGCCTTCCGGCCACGTACGCGCTCGCGGGCACCGAGGTGGACCTCACCTTCGACGACGGCAGCAAGACGTCACTGTCCTTTGCCAGTCGTTACAAGGTGCACGCCGACGGCGGCCCCGCCGAGCCGTACGAGGCCGTGGCCATGCGGGAGGACCTGTTCTACGTCGGCCGCGCGCACACCGAGCGGCCGCGCGAGTACACGGTCACCGTCCTGCACACGAGCACGGGCCGGGCGCTGCGCGTCGTCTCCGTCATCGCGCCCGAGCCGGTCCCCGGCCAGCCGCGGGTGTCCCAGACGTTCACGCCCGGCGTGATCGAGGGCCAGGAGGTCACCGGCCCGCCGCCCGCGCCGACCCGCGAGCTGATCGGACTGCGGGCCCTGTACCGCTACAGCCCCGAGCATCTCTACGAGCACGTCTACCTCAGCTCCGAGCGCTACGCCTGGCAGTGCCTGGCCGGCGCGCAGCGCGGCCACGGCGACGTCGATCTGGCCTCCGCCTGGAAGATCGCCGACAACCTGTACGTGTTCACCTTCCGGGAGTTCCGCATCCCGGTGGCGGCCACCTGGCTCTACGACTGGAGCGCCCTGCGCACGGTCGGCACGTTCTTCGGGCTGTCCGGCGAGGGCGAGATCCACCATTCCCCCGGCGGCGCGCACATCGAGCCGCTGGGTCAGATCATCTATCCGGCCGGCGAGGAACCGGTCTGAGGAGAAACACATATGAGTGACAATCTCGACGCGGTACGCGCCTCCTACGCGGCCTCGGCGGCCGGCGACGTGAACGGCATCGTATCCCTGCTGGCCCCCGGGGCCCGGTGGACGGAGATGGCCGGCTTCCCGTACGGGGGCACGTACGTGGGGCCGGAGCAGGTGTTGTCGGAGGTGTTCGCCAAGCTGGGCGGCGAGTGGGAGGGATACCAGGCCGAGCCGGACGAGTACGTGGACGGCGGCGACGTGATCGTGGTGATCGGCCACTACAGCGGCGTCTACCGCGCCACCGGCAAGTCGATGAGGGTGCGTTTCACCCACGTCTGGCACCTGGAGGACGGCCTCGCCACCCGTTTCGAACAGTTCACCGACACGGCCCTCGTCCGGGAGGCGCTCGCCCCATGATCCCGTCGCGCGGCCGGATGAGGGCCGGCCGCGCGGCGTCCTCACCCCGTCAGCCCGGCCACGCGCCGCATCACCTCGCGGCAGAACGCCCCCACGCCGTCCGGGTCGTCGATGAACTGGGACGGCTTGATGCAGAACGTGGTGTACCCCTCGGCCATCCGGGCCGGGATGTGCTCCAGGGCGGGGCCGAGCGGCGCGCAGGAGACGGCGTCGGGGAAGACGGCCCGCGTGCCGCCTGCCAGCTCCAGCTCGCCGATGTCGCGCCCGGCCGCGGCCATGCCGTCGGCCAGCGCCTTGATGTCCTCGGCCGGCGGGTAGCCGAGCGGGTTGAATCCGCTGCCCCACCGGGTCATCCGGCGCAGCAGGTGCCCGCTCATCCGCGCGCCGCCGAACCACAGCGCCGGCCCGCTCTCCCGGTACGCCTTCGGCTCGAAGTACACCTCGTCGAACCGGTAGTGCCGCCCGTGGTAGGAGACCGGCGAGTCGCGCCAGAGCAGTTCCCAGATCTCCAGCTGCTCGTCGAGCAGCCGGCCGCGCTGGTCGAACGGCACGCCGAGCGCGGCGTACTCGTCGCGGCTCCAGCTCACGGTGGGCAACACGATCAGCCGGCCCTCCGACAGCAGGTCGAGCGTGCCGAGCTCGCGGGCCAGCGCCAGCGGGTGGCGCAGCGGGGCGAGCACCGCGGCGGCGGCCAGGCGCAGCCGGGAGGTGACCGAGGCGATGGCGGCCAGCAGGCCCAGCGAGTACGGCCACGGCGTGAACGGGTCCTGGTTGCCGGGCAGCGCGTACTCGCGGGGGTTGGCCATGCGGCCCCGGGCGCCGGCGTCGGGGCCGAGCACCATGTGCTCGCTGATCATGACCGAGTCGAACCCGGCGTCCTCGGCCTCACGCGCCCACCGGACCAGCGCCGGCAGGTCGCGGGCCGAGGTCATCGTCCAGTTCTCGGACAACACGAGTTGCATGCGCGGTTGCTTCATCTTGCTTTCATACCCGAACGATCTTCAGCAATCTAGCTCTTGAACGCAATCGTTTGGCACCTTACGATCCCTCCCAAAATCCGCAGAGAGGTCGCCCATGATCCCCAAGAGGGCACTCGCCGTCCCGCTCGCCGCGCTGCTCCTGATCGCGGGATGCGGCCTGTCCGACGAGCCCACGGCCGCCTCGCCCGGCGGCACCGGCACCATCAAGGTGGGCGGCGTCAGCTCGCTGAGCGGCGCGGTCACCTTCCCCGACTCCTCGGCCGCGGCCAAGGCCGTCTTCGACCGGGTCAACGAGCAGGGCGGAGTCAACGGCCAGAAGATCGAGTACGTCAGCGCCGACGACAAGGGCGACCCGGCCGCCGCCGCCCAGGCCGCCAGGGACGTCGTCACCAACCAGGGCGTGGTGGCGCTGGTCGGCTCGGCCAGCCTGCTCGACTGCGCCGTGAACGCGCCCTTCTACCAGCAGTCGAAGATCGTCTCCATCCAGGGCACCGGCGTGGACCCGACCTGCTTCGAGTCCCCGGCGATCTCCCCCGTGAACACCGGCCCGTACCTCAACATGGCGATCAACCTCTACTACGCCTCCGAGGTGCTCAAGCGGGACAAGGTCTGCATGTTCCTGGCGATCCTCGGCAACACCAACGACGCCTACGGCGGCGCCGTGAAGAGCTGGACCGCGCTCACCGGCAAGAAGCTCACCCTGGACGACCGCACGGTCAAGCCCGACTCCGACCCGACGCCGTTCGTGCTGCGGGCCCGGCGGGAGGGCTGCCAGGCGGTCCTGTACAACGGCACCGAGCCGATGGCGATCGCCTGGATGAAGGTCGTCAAGCAGCAGGACGTCAAGGGCATCGACTGGCTGATGACCACCGCCCCCTACACCGAGGCCGTCGCCAAGGCGCTCGGCCCGGACGGCGACGGCACGTACGCCAACGCCGAGTTCGAGCCGTTCACCGAGGCGGACTCGCCCGCGCTGAAGGACTGGCGGACGCTGATGACCTCCAAGAACGTGCCCCTCACCTCCTTCGGGCAGGGCGGCTACCTGGCGGCCACGTACTTCGTGGACACGCTGAAGACGATCAAGGGGCCGATCACCCGGGAGGCGGTGACGGCGGCGTTCAAGGCGCTCAAGCCCGTCCAGACGCCGCTGACCGGCACCCCGTACGAGTTCGGGGAGGCTCCCAGGCACTTCTCCAACCGGGCCGGCAAGATCGTCCAGCTCAAGGACGGCGCCTGGCACGTGGTCACGCCCGAGTGGGTGCGCTACCCCGGGACGCTCGACTGATGTTCCAGGGCCTGGTCTCCGGGCTGGCCGCGGGCGGCACGTTCGCCGCCCTCGGCCTCCTGCTCACCGCCATGTACCGGCTGACCGCGACCGTGAACCTGGCCGTCGCGGCGACCGGCGTGGCCGGGGTGTACGTGATGGCGGCGCTCGCCGGGACGGGGTGGCCGTACTGGGCGGCGGCCCTGGCCGGGGTGACGGCGGGGGCGCTGGTGTCGGCGTTGTGCGGGTTCGTGATGACACGCTGGTTCGCCGAGAGCGGGCCGCAGACCCGTACGGCGGTGTCGATCGCGCAGCTCATCGGGATCATCGCGCTGGCCTACATCGCCTTCGGCGACGAGCCGCGGGTGTTGCCGAACCCGGCCGCGGGCCGCGTCGCCACGCTCGCCGGGGTCGTGGTGACGCAGGGCGCGGTCGTCCTGCTCGCCCTGGCCGTCGTGATCGGCGCGGGCACGTCGCTGCTGCTCACCCGTACGCCGCTGGGCCTGCGCCTGCGTGCCATGGCCGAGCGGCCGGTGACCACGGAGCTGCTGGGCATCGGCACCCGCGCGCTCACCGTCACCGTGTGGGCCCTGGCCGGCGCGTTGTCGTCGCTGGTGCTGCTGGTGGTGGCGCCCGTACGGTCGAGCGACATCCTGTCGCTGAGCATGCTCATCGTGCCCGCCTGCGCGGCGGCGCTGCTCGGCGGGCTGCGGCTGCTGGCCGGGGCGCTGGCCGGCGGCCTCGCGCTCGGGCTGCTGGAGGGGGTGCTCGCGGGGTCGGCGGTGGTCCAGCAGTACCGGGACGTGGTGCCGTTCGCGGCCATCCTGCTGATCCTGGTGTGGAGCCGGCGCAGGGAGGTGTGGGATGCCTCCCGCTGACAAACCGGACACAAGCCGATCGGCTGGCGGGCGGGCGGTGGCGCGGTGGGCGGTGGCGGGCCTCGGGCTCGCGGCGCTGGCCTACGGGCTGGCCGCCGGGCTGCCGGCGTACTGGGTGTTCCTCGCGATGTCGGCGGTCATCTCCGGGGTGCTGCTCCAGAGCCTCGGCGTGGTGGCCGGGCAGGCGGGCATGGTGTCCCTGTGCCAGATGGCCTTCGCCGCGATCGGCGCCTGGACCACCGCCCAGCTCAACGTCTGGGACGTCCCCGGCGGTCTGTACGTCTGGCTGCCCCTCGCGGGCCTGGCCGCCGTGCCGTTCGGGCTGCTGATCGGCCTGCCCGCGCTGCGGCTGCGCGGCGTGCACCTGGCGATCATCACGCTGGGCTTCGCCGCGACCGTGGACGTCGTGATGGCCGCCAACTCCTTTCCCGGCGTCAGTCAGGGCGTCGTGGTGGGCCGTCCGGCGGGGCTGACCTCCGACCGCCAGTTCTTCCTGCTCTGCTGCGGCGTCTTCGCGCTGGTGGCGGTGGCGCTGTCGCTGGTGCGGCGGACCCGGCTCGGCGCGTCCTGGCGGGCGCTCAAGGAGTCGGAACGCGCCACGGCGGCGGCCGGGACCAGCGTGCCCGGGGCCAAGCTGAGCGCGTTCGCGGTCAGCGCCTTCATCGCGGGGGTGTCGGGGGCGCTGCTGGCCGGGCAGCTCGCCATGGTGGTGTCGCGCAACTTCGACCCCGGCCAGTCGCTGGTGGCCTACGCGATGGCCGTGATGGCCGGGGCGCACCACGCGGAGGGCGCGCTCATCGGCGGCGCGCTCGGGGTGCTGGTGAGCGAGCTGCTGCGGCGGCTCGGCGTCCCGCAGCAGTGGGCCAACGTCGTGTTCGCGGTCGGCGCCGTTCAGGCGATGACGCAGGGCTCGGGCATGAGCGACGGCCTGCGCACGGCCCTGCGCCCGGCAGTGCGCAAGGCCCTGCGCGCCCGCCGCGCGCTGGCCTCCAGCGCCGTGGCCGCTCCCCCGCCCGGCCCAGAACCGGCCGCGCCCGAGATCACGCCGGACGGGCCCAGCCCGCGCGAGCCGCGGGCGGCCCTGCGCATCGAACGGGTGAGCGTGCGGTACGGCCAGGTCGTCGCCGTGGACGAGGTCGGCCTCACGGTGCTCGCCGGTGACGTGCACGGGCTGGTCGGCCCGAACGGCGCAGGCAAGTCGTCCCTGGTGGACGCGATCAGCGGATTCGTCCCCGCCGGAGGCGGCGTGGTCGAGGTCGGCGGGGTGGTCGTCGCGGACGGGCGGGGCGGCACCTCGGTGCACCGGCGTGCCAGGGCCGGGCTGCGCCGCACGTTCCAGCAGGACCGGGTGCCGGTGGGCCTGTCGGTGCGCGAGTACCTGCGCTTCGCCGCGCGCCGCGCGCTCGGCGACGACGAGCTGGCCGAGGGCCTGGCCGGGCTGGTCGCGGTCGCGCCCGGCGACCCGATCGCCGCGCTCGACGTGGGCACCAGGCGGCTGCTGGAGGTGGCCGGGACCCTGCTGGCCCGTCCCGCGATCGCCGTGCTGGACGAGCCCGCCGCCGGCCTCGGGCACGCCGAGAGCGAACGGCTGGGCGCGTGGCTGCGGCGGGTCCCCGCCCGGTACGGCGCCGCCGTCCTGCTCATCGAGCACGACCTGGACCTGGTCAGGGCGGCGTGCACGGGCGTGACCGTGCTGGACTTCGGCCGGGTCGTCGCTGAGGGCCCGCCCGCCGAGGTGTTCGCCGAGCCCCGCGTCCTGCGGGCCTACCTGGGCGAGGAGCCCGCCGCGTGAGCGCGTACGGACAGGAGGTGACCCCGTGGATCTCGTGTTGCGGGACGTGACCGTGGCCAGGGGCGGCCAGCCGGTCGTCAGGGACGTGACGCTGACCGCCGCGGCGGGGCAGGTCACCGTCCTGCTCGGCCCGAACGGCGCGGGCAAGACCACGCTGCTCGAAGCCGTCTCCGGCGTCGTGCCCGCGGTCAGGGGCGAGATCGTGCTCGGCGGCAGCGTGCTGACCGGCCGGCCGCGTACCCGCCGGGCCAGGCACGGCCTGGCGCACGTGGAGCAGGGCCGCGCCGTGTTCGCCACCCTCACCACGCGCGAGAACCTGGCCCTGGCCGGTGACCCGCGACGCGCGCTGGAGCTGTTCCCCGAGCTGGAACGGCGGTTCGACGTGCGGGCCGGGCTGCTGTCCGGCGGCGAGCAGCAGATGCTCGTGCTGGCCAGGGCCATCGTGACCGGCCCGGCGGCGCTGCTGCTCGACGAGATGTCACTCGGCCTGGCCCCCGGCGTCGTACGCCGCCTGCTGCCGGTGATCCGGCGGCTGGCCGACGAGGGCTGCGCGGTGCTGCTGGTCGAGCAGTTCGCGCACGCCGCGCTGGCCCTGGCCGACACCGCGTACGTGCTGGCGCACGGTGCGATCACCTACGGCGGCGAGCCCGCGCCGCTGCGCGAGTCCGATGCCGCGCTCAAGCGTGCCTACCTGGGAGACGATTCATGACGGACGCCGATCTTCTGCTGGTCGACGGGCGGGTGCTGACCATGGACCCGGCGCGGCCGTACGCGACGGGGGTGGCGGTGCGCGGCGGTGAGATCGTGCACGTCGGCGACACCTCCGGCTGGAGCGCGGGCGAGGTGGTGGACCTGCGGGGCCGCGTCGTGCTGCCCGGGATCAACGACTCGCACCTGCACGCCTGCGCCTACGGCCTGACCCGCCCGCCGTTCTGCCTGGACGTGGCGCTCGGGTCGATCGCCGAGGTGCGGGAACGGGTGGCCGCCGCCGTACGCGCCGCGGGTCCCGGCGAGTGGGTGCGCGGGATCGGCTGGAACCCCGGCTACCTGGCCGAGGGCCGGATGCCGTCGAAGACGGACCTGGACGACGTCGCCCCCCACCACCCCGTCCTGCTCCAGGACTTCTCCGGCCACACCACGTGGGCCAACTCCGCGGCCCTGCGCCTGGCCGGGCTGCCGGACGGCGACGGCCTGCTGCACCACGGGGACCAGGACCTGGTGCAGCGCCTGGTGCCCCCGCCCCAGGGCGGCCTGGCACGGGTGCTGCGCGAGGTGGTGGCCGAGCTGAACCGGGCCGGGATCACCAGCTTCACCGAGCCGGGCCTCGGGCCGGGCGGCGGGGCGGCGTTCGCGGGCGGCATGGGGCCGGGGGTGCTGAGCGCGTACGCGGAGCTGGCGCGGGCCGGCGAGCTGACCGCCCGGGTGAGCGTGCTGGGCCTGCCGAGCCCGATGTCGGGCGCCTCGGTCGCCGACACCGAGGCCTACCTCGCCCGCCTCCCGGACGACCTGGACGGCGTGGACGAGCGGCTGGTCCGGCTGCTGGGCGTGAAGGTGTTCGCCGACGGGATCCCGCCCTCGGAGACGGCCTGGATGCGGGAGGCGTACCCGTCGGGCGGGCACGGCTCGCTGTGCACCCATGGCGGGACGGACGCCGAACGCGTCGCCGAGCTGGACGAGATCCTGCGCCTGGTGCACGTGGCCGGCCTCCAGGCGGGCGTGCACGTGGTGGGCAGCAGGGGCATCGACGCCGTCGTGGACGCGCTGGCCGCCCTGTCCCGCGAGTACCCGAGGGCCGACCCGCGCCACTACGTGATCCACGGCCAGTTCGCCTCCAAGCAGGCGCTGGCCACCCTCGGCGAGCTGGGTTACGGGATCAACCTGCAACCGGTGCTCCAGCACGTCGAGTCGGGCACCACGCGGGAGATGTTCGGCGCGGCGGCGGCCGAGCGGGAGTGGCCGGCGCGCTCGGCCATCGACGCGGGCGTGCTGACCGCGTGCAGCTCGGACGCGCCGGTCACCGCGCCGGACTGGCGGGCGGGCGTGGCCGCGCTGGTCGCGCGCGACGGCGAGGGCGTCTCGCTGCGGGAGGCCCTGTCCGCCTATACGATCGCGGGGGCGCGGCAGGACTTCGCCGAGGGCTGGAAGGGCACGCTCACCACGGGCAAGGTGGCCGACCTGTGCGTCAGCGCGGCGACGGCCGACGAGGACGTCACGGCGGCGCCGGTTGACCTGACGGTGTTCGGCGGCGGGATCGTTTGGTCCCGTTCGTGAGCCGCGTACGTCAAGATTGTTAGGTACCGAATATACTTCGGGGCTATGACGGGACACCACACCCTGCGCCACACCGAGGAGGCCATCGGCCAGCGGCTCGGCGAGCTCAACATCGACTTCGAGGCCATGTGGGCGGTGTCGAACATCTACCGCGCCTCCTCGGCCATCCGCAACTATCTGGAGCAGACCGTGCTGCGTGACACGGGCCTGACCTGGACCGGGTTCGTGGTGATGTGGGTGGTGTGGATCTGGGGCGAGAGCGAGACCCGCCACGTCGCCGCCGAGGCGGGCATCTCCAAGGGCACGCTCACGGGTGTGGTCAAGACCCTGGAGTCCTACCGTCACCTGCGGCGCTTCCCGCATCCCACGGACGGCCGCCGGGTCATGCTGGCGCTCACCGCGACCGGCGAGCGCCTGATGCGCGAGCTGTTCCCGGAGTTCAACCGGCAGGAGGCGTTCGTGGTCAAGGAGCTCGACAGTGAGCAGCGGCGCGAGCTGGCCGGCTCGCTCAAGCGCGTGATGGAGCACCTGGAGAGCATCTGACCGGCAGCTCCTTGATACCGTTGACGAAGTTGGAACGGATCCTGCGCACCTCGCCCGCGAGCTCGATCGACGACAGGCGCGGCAGCAGCTCCTCGAACAGCACCCGGATCTCCAGCCTGGCCAGCGCGCCGCCGAGACAGTAGTGCGGGCCGCCCCTGCCGAACGTCAGATGCTCGTCGGCGTCCCTGCCCACGTCGAACCGGTACGGGTCGGGGAAGACGCGTTCGTCCCTGTTGCCCGAGGCGTACCACATGACGACCTTGTCGCCGGCGGCGACGCGGCGGCCGCGCAGGGTGACGTCGCGGGTCGCGGTACGGCGGAAGTGGTAGACGGGCGAGGCCCAGCGCAGGAACTCGTCCACGGCGCGCGGCATCAGCGACGCGTCCGCGCGCAGCCGGTCGAGCTGGTCCGGGTGCTCCAGGAGGGCCAGCATGGCGTGTGAGACGGCGTGCCTGGTGGTCTCGTTCCCGGCCACGACCAGCAGCAGGAAGTAGTTGTCGAAGTCGCGCTCCGACATTGGCAGGCCGTCCACGGGCACCTGGTTGACGAGCCTGCTGACCAGGTCCGTGCCGTCGCCGCCACGGCGGCGGGCGGCCAGCTCGCGGCCGTACTCGAAGACCTCCAGGGAGGCCGGGCTGCGGAAGGGCAGGTCCTTGAAGCGCTCGCTCGCGTGCAGCCTCTCCGGGTCGGTGTTCTCGATGATCTGGTTGCCCCAGTCGATGAGCCGCTGGGTGTCGGGCACGTCGAGCATGCGGGCCAGGACGTTGATCGGGAAGTCGGCGGCGACCTCCTTGACGAAGTCGAAGTCGCCCTTGGGCAGGGCGGCGTCCAGGGTCGTGGCGGTCAGGCCGCGCAGGAAGACCTCGTAACCGGCCACCGACCTGGCCGAGAAGTCGCGCAGCAACAACCGCCGCAGCGCGTGGTGGCGGGGCCCGTCGGTCTCCAGCAGCGAACGCCGGATCGCGGCCTGCCGCTCGTCCACCTCCTCCAGGTTGGTGAAGCCCTCGGAGGTGAACGTCTCCGGGTCGCGGCCGACGGCCACGATGTCGGCGTGCCGGGTGACCGCCCAGAAGCCCTTGCCGTGCCCGTGCTCGTCCTGCCAGTGGACGGGCGACTGCTCGCGCAGCACGTCGAACATCCGCCACGGGGTCACCCCGTCGGTGAACCTGCCGGGGTCGGCCAGGTCGACGTCGGCCAGGCGCATGGGCGCTCCTTCACAGGTGGTGGGCGTACTCGCGCAGCTCCCGGTCGGTGACGTACCGGGAGAAACGTTCGACCTCATCGCGTTTGCAGGCCAGGTAGGCGGCGGTGAACCGCGTGCCCAGCACGCCGATCAGCTCGCCGTCGGCCTCGAACGCGGCGAGCGCGGCGAGCGCGGCGGTCAGCGACATCGGCAACACCGGCGACCTGGCCCGGTCGTAGCCGTAGCCGTCCAGGGGCTCGGGCGGCACGCGGAGCATGGCGCTGCGGTTGTCCAGGCCCCAGTCGTCCACGCCCGCCGCCACAAGGCGCTCGACGATCTCCTCGGCCATCGCCGTTCCTCTCGTTCGGCCACAAACATTACGGCGACGGCTGTGGGCGGACAAGCCTTCCGGATATCTCGTACGGACCCGAACGAAGTCTGCCGTCCGCGACCCGCGCCTGGCCTGGGCGCGTGGCCCTGGGCGTCATCCCGGTTCCCCGACCGGTCGCGCGGTTACAGTGATCCGGTGAGCACCGACCAGCACGGCCTGGCCATGACCGGCGCGAGCGCCGCCGCCACGCGGCACTACGACCGGGCGATCGACGAGCTGCTGCACTTCCGGTCCGAGGTCGACGCCGAGACGGACGCGGCGCTGGCCGACTCCCCCGGCTTCCCGATGGCCAACGTGCTGGCCGCCTACCTCGGCCTGCTGACCACCGAGGCGGCCGAGGCCCGTACCGCGCGGGACCGGTTCGACGCCTTCCGCCGCCAGGCCGACGAGTCCTCGCTGCTCCCCCGCGAACGCGCCCACGTGGCGGCCGTACGGACACTGCTCGCCGGCGACCTGCCCGCCTGCGGCGCGCTGCTGGCCGAGATCACGACGGCCCACCCGCGCGACGCGCTGGCGCTGGCCGCCGGACACCAGCTCGACTTCTTCACCGGCGACGCCCGCGCGCTGCGCGACCGCGTCGGCGGCGCGCTCACCGCCTGGCACGAGGACGACCCGCACTTCGGCCACCTGCTCGGCATGTACGCCTTCGGCCTGGAGGAGGCCGGCCACTACGACCGCTCGGAGGAGGTCGGCCTGCGGGCCGTCGAGCTGAACCGGCGCGACGTGTGGGGCATCCACGCGGTGGTGCACACCTACGAGATGCAGGGCCGTTTCGGCGAGGGCGTGCGCTACCTCGACGCCCGCCTCGACGACTGGTCCACCGGCACGTTCTTCAACGTCCACACCTGGTGGCACTACGCCCTCTACGCCCTGGAGGCCGGGGACGTGGAGCGGGCGCTGGCCGTGCACGACGCGGTGCTGGCCGGCGGGCGCACGTCCATGGAGCTGCTGGACGCCGCCGCGCTGCTCTGGCGGCTCCTGCTGGAGGGCTCCGACCAGCACGAACGCTGGCAGGCCCTGGCCGACGCCTGGCCGCCGCTGGTGGCCGAGCCGTTCTACGCCTTCAACGACATGCACGCGGTCATGTCGTACGTGGGGGCCGGGCGGATCGGGGAGGCGGAGAAGCTGATCGCCTCGCGGGAGGCGTACACGCTGGAGTCCCGGCCCGGGGTCGCCAACGTCGCGATGACGCTGCGGGTGGGGCTGCCGGTGTGCCGGGCCCTGGTGGCGTACGGGCGGGGCGACTTCGGGACGGCGGTCGACCTGCTGTACCCGATCAGGCACCGGGTCAACGAGTTCGGCGGCAGCCACGCCCAGCGGGACGCCGTGCAGAAGACGCTGCTGGAGGCGGCCTTGCGGGGCGGGCGGCACGAGGTGGCCCGGGTGCTGGTGAGCGAACGCGTCAGCGTACGGCCGTGCAGCCCGTTCAACTGGCTCAAGCACGCGGCGCTGGCCGACCGGCTGGGCGACCACGCCACCGCCGCCACCGCCCGCCAGAAGGCCACCACCTTGATCACCACCGCCTGACCCGCCTTTTCACCACGCCCCCGGCCCTTTCAACGCGCCCTCGCCCTTTTCGCAGGCCCACGCCCTTTTTCACCACGCCCCCGCCCTTTTCACCACACCCCCACCCCCGGGCGCGCGCCCCTCCTTGGCCCTCCGCCCGTCCACCGCGCGTTCGAACGCGCGGGCGGAAGTGTCGCATGCGCCGAGTAGGGTTCCCCTCATGGATCGGGAACTCACCTTGATGGTCGTCCACGCCCACCCCGACGACGAGTGCCTGAGCACCGGCGGCATCCTCGCCCGCTACGCCGACGAAGGCATCCGCACCGTGCTGGTCACCTGCACCAACGGCGAGCAGGGTGACGACGTCGGCGGCGTCAAACCGGGCGAGGAGGGCCACGACGACGAAAGGGTGGCCGAACGACGGCTGGCCGAGCTGCGCGAGTCCGTCGGACACCTGGGCATCGACCACCTGGAGCTGCTCGGCTACCGCGACTCCGGCATGGACGGCTGGGACACCAACCACCACCCCAACGCGTTCGCCAACGTGCCGGTCGAGGCGGCCGCCGCCCGGCTGGGCGAGCTGATGGAGCACTACCGCCCGCAGGTGGTCGTGACCTACGACGAGACCGGCGGCGGTGGCTACGGCCACCCTGACCACGTGCAGACCCACCGCATCACGGTGGCCGCCGTCGAGGCGACCGGCATCCCCGACAAGTTCTACTACACGGCGATCCCCCGAGCGTCGATCAAGCGCATGTTCGAGCTGATGCGCGACAGCGGCGTCGACCTGGGCGGCTTCGAGCCGTCCGACGACTTCGGCACCCCCGACGAGCTGGTCACCGCCATCGTCGACGTCACCCCGCAGGTCGAGCGCAAGCTCAAGGCCCTCAAGTCCCACGAGAGCCAGGGCGAGAACATCTTCCTCCTCCGCATGCCCGACGAGGCCCAGCACCAGGCGTTCTCCCACGAGGCGTTCGAACGCAAGCTCAACAAGGTCGACGCCCCCGACCACGAGGAAGACCTCTTCACCGGCCTCCGCCCCTGACACCGGCCTCCTCCGAGCCGACCACCGGACCGTACGCCGCTCGCGTCCCCGCGAACGACGACCGGTCCGGCGGTCCGGGTCAGAAGTCGTAGTGGTGGAAGTCGGCGGCCTTGGCCTCCTTCTCCGTGCAGAAGAAGGGCCCGTCGAACAGCGTCACCCCGTAGTCCTCGTCCCCTGGGACGTTGTAGCTCATGCTCGCCGCGAGACCGGTGGCGACGACGGGCAGGCCGCCGCACCTGACCACATGGTAGGGAAAGCGCGTCATCGTGCCGATCGCCGGCGTGACCGACGCGATCGTGTACGCCGCCACGGCGGCCACCAGCGCGCGCAGCCAGTCCGGCCGGAAGCGCAGCAGGGCGAGCAGGATCAGGCCGACGAGGTGGACCAGCATGAACAACACCAGGTACGGCACCGCGAACAACACCCACGGCCGCCCCCGCAACGCGGCGACCACCGCCGCCACCCCCAGCGAGGGCAGGCCGACGACGAACGCGGCCAGCCACATGCTCGCTCGGCGAAATGATCTCATGTGTGGTGTGATGATCGGGTTCGCGAGTTGGTTCGACGCCCTCTGATCACAGCCTCTGATCACAGCCTCGCCGCCGAGGGTCTTTTAGAGCCCCGCGATGTCGATCGCCCGGTCGAGGTACGCCTCCGTGTTCCCCGGCCAGAAGCGCTCGCAGGTGAGGTACTCCAGCGGGTCCCGCCGCCCGTCCGTCAGGAACTCGCGGGCCGCCCTGGGGTGGTTGGCGAGGGCGGCCATGACGCCCGCCATGGGGTCGCGTTCGTCCAGGGGAATGGCGCACATCGGCTGCGAGTCCGGATGGAGATTCCGCCAGTACGGGGAGCCGGGAGCCTGGCTTCGTTCGTAGTCGTAGGTCTTGGCGGCGAGGTCGCGGAGGAACGGCTCGTCGAAACGTCCGTAGCGCAGCAATTGTCCGATGGCGAAACCGGTTTCCGGTGTGTCGAGGTTTTCGAGCAGGCGATGGGTGTAAGGGGCCGAAATCCGCGCCGGGCCGGGAGCGCGGGAGGCGGTGCCGAGGAGCGTGCTCAGGGCCTTGGCCAACCTGTCGAGGTTGGCGGACTGAATGGCGTGAGCGCGGCGCAGACCGGCCAGGAGGCTCTTGAGCTGGCGCGGCGGCATCACGCTGGCGAACGCCACGGCGAAGTCGGAATCGTTCCGGCGCTTTTCGAGTTCGGCCAAATCCTGGGAATCGATGGCGCCCTTCTTTCCCCCCGCTCCGCAGAACGACTGGACGAAGGAATCGTAACCATAAGAATGTTCGGACAGCGCCGCCCCAAAATCTCCCCATAAACACGACATATCCTGACACTTAATCCCTCCACACAAACACACGCAGCACAAATCACCCACTCCGAGCGCACATCACGAAGAGATAACATTAGCGATCCCGAAAGCCCGCCCGGACCGACCGGAACCCACTCCAGTACGAGACCTCCCGCCACCGCGCCACGCATGCGGCGCTCGGAGCCGAGGTGCCGCCACAGGGTGGGGCGGCGGCCCGGAGGCCGGGTGGGCGGACTTCTGGCAGGGCGCGCCGATGAGTGTGTATGCCTTGACAGGTATATGCCGGTTGTGGAATATGAAGGCATGTCCGTGGATGCGTTCTCCGTGCTCTCCGAGCCGACCCGACGTCGGATTCTCGATCGGCTCCGGGTGGCCGAGAGCAGTGTGAACGAGCTGGTCCAGGCGCTCGACGTCAGCCAGCCCACGGTGTCCAAGCAGCTGAAGGTGCTCAGGGAGGCCGGTTTCGTCACCTGCCGTACCGAGGCGCAGCGGCGGATCTACCGCATCCACGCGGGCCCGTTCCGCGCGCTGGACGACTGGCTTCAGCCGTATCGGGCCCTGTGGGACCGGCATCTCGACGCTCTCGAACGCCATCTCGACAACCTGGAGGAGACGTCATGACCTCTGACGCGTACCGTCCGAGCCCGCCGGCACAGGTCGGCAGCGAGGCGGCGGGAGACCGCTGGACCCTCGTCCTCGTCCGCGAGCTGCGTCATCCGCCGGAGAGGGTGTGGCGGGCGCTGACCGAGCCGGGGCAGCTCGCCGCGTGGGCGCCGTACAGCGCCGACCGTGATCTTTCCGAGGCGGGCGGCGCGACGCTCACGATGATCGACGACGAGAAGCCCCAGGACATGGAGGCCGAGGTCGTACGCGCCGAGCCGCCGACGCTGCTGGAGCACACGTTCGGCACCGACCTGCTGCGCTGGGAACTGGCGGCGACCGGCACCGGCACCCGGCTGACGTTGCGGCACACCGTCCAGGAGCGGGACTGGCTGCCGAAGGTCGCGGCCGGCTGGCACATCTGCCTCGACGTGGCCGAGAAGCTGCTCGAAGGGCGTCCGATCCCGCCGATCCGGGGCGCCGCCGCGATGAACTTCGGCTGGCCGGAGCTCAACGACCAGTACGCGCGGACGTTCGGCGTCCCCGCCACCGGCCTGCCCGACCACCTGGAGGACGACGAGGACGACGCATCCTGACCGTCGCTCTTCCGGAAGACATGGCGTCGCGACGGGCATGGCGGCTCCGAGGGGATGGCACGTCGCCATCTTGTGGGGCGTGGGCTGGGATGATGGGGTTCGGGGCGGGAGGCTTGGGTCGGAGTGGGTGAGCTCCAGGGAGGCGGGGTCGGTGATCGCTGTTCTGGGTGAGTGCGTGGCCGATGGTTTCACCGGCGCGGGCGGGGAGGCCGGGCGGGGGGAGCTCGGGTTGCGGGTGCTGCCCGGCGGCGGGCCCGCCAACACGGCCGTGGCGCTCGCCCGCCTCGGCACCCCCACCCGCTTCCTCGGGCGCGTCTCGGGTGACGTGTTCGGGGCGCTGTTCCGTGACCGGCTGACGTCCTCGGGGGTGGATCTGTCGGCGGCCGTCGAGGCGGCCGAGCCGAGTACGCTCTCGGTCGCCGCGCTCGACGACGACGGCGGGGCCGCCTACACCTTCTACGCCGGCGGCACCGCCGACTGGCAGTGGAGCGCCGAGGAGCTCGACCCGGCCAGGCTGGGCCCGGCCACCTGCCTGCACACCGGATCGCTGGCGCTGGTCAGGGAGCCGGGGCGGGCGGCCGTCGAGGAGTTCGCGCGGCGGGCCGCGGCGCGGGCCACGGTGTCGGTCGATCCCAACGTGCGTCCCAGCCTGGCCGTCCGTGAGGACTACCAGGTCGAGCGCTGGTGCCGGTGGGCCGACGTGCTCAAGCTCAGTGACGACGACCTGCGTTTCCTGATGCCCGGCGCGTCCGTGGAACGGGCCTGCGACACCTGGCACGCCGCGGGGGCCCGGCTCGTGGTGGTCACCCGGGGGGCGGCGGGTGCGCTGGTGTCCCTCGGCGGTGAGCGGGCCGAGGTACGCGCGCCGCGGGTCGAGGTCGTCGACACGGTCGGCGCCGGCGACTCCTTCACCGCCGGGCTGCTGCACGACCTGGGCGCGCGTGGCCTGCTCGGCGGGCGGCTCGACGGCCTCGACCTGGAGACCGCCGTGGCCGCCGCGTCGTTCGCGGCCCGGGTGTCGGCGCTGACCTGCTCGGTGGCGGGCGCGAACCCGCCCTGGGCCCAGGCGCTCGCCACCGTTCGATGAACGCGGTGCGGGATCAGGGTATGGGGACCGTGGCGGCCGGGACGTTGTAGCCGCGTACCCGTAGTGCCGGTTGGTGGCCGCCGAGGTCGGCCGTCCGGTACGTGGCCGTGATCGTCGTGCTCTCCCCCGGCCACAACGTGACGTAGTTGTCGCTGTAGAGGACCGGTACGACCTCGCGCCCGTCCGCGACCACCTCCGGACGTACGAGGAAGGCCAGGCCGGCGGGGTTGGTCAGGGTGATCGTGACCGTCTCGGAGCCGCCGGACACGGTACGGGCCGCGGTGGCGGCGACGTTCGCGGCCGGCAGGGTGTTCAGGCCGGTCAGGTCGGCGTACGTCTTCGGCGTGGTGCGGTACCAGTTGC
This sequence comes from Nonomuraea spiralis, assembly GCF_014648435.1. GTDB lineage: Bacteria > Actinomycetota > Actinomycetes > Streptosporangiales > Streptosporangiaceae > Nonomuraea > Nonomuraea spiralis. Next base: position 110,725 of record NZ_BMRC01000001.1, on the reverse strand, counting down.
TCTTGTTGCCGAGCGTGTCGGGCGAGGTGGAGTACCAGTAGACGTTGTCGCTGACCGTCGCCCCGGCGGCGTCCTTGAGCTGGAGCCTGATCAGGTACGTCCGCGACAGCCCGGTCACCGCCGGGACCGTCAGCACCTGGACTCCCGCGTTGGCCGTGGCCGTGACCGGCGCCGAGGCGGTGTACTTGCGGGCCAGGTCCGGCAGGTTGTGCACGGACACCGTGGCGGTCAGGCCGGAGCGCGTGGTCAGGGTCGAGTTGACCACGTGGACGGCCCGGGTGAGGTAGTCGTAGGCGATGTGCACGGGCTCGGTGGCCTTCTTGGCGCCGAAGTAGCCGCCGCCGGGCTTGAGGTAGTAGTCGTAGAGGTTCCAGTGCACCGACGGCCAGGCGTTGTTCAGCATCCAGAAGATCGACCCGAACGAGCGCACGTGCTGCCTGGCGCTCCACGCCTCGAAGAAGGCGCGGGCGTTCTCGTAGTTCTGCGCCTCGGACTTGCGTGACTGGTCGGCGGCGGAGGTGGCGGTGCCGTAACGCTTGCTCAGGCCGGTGGTGTAGGGGGCGATGGTGTCGAAGACGCTGCCGGGTTTGCCCGCGTGGTAGTTGTAGGCCGTGCCGATGGGCCAGACGTCGGCGGGGGCCAGGAAACGTTCCAGCGTCTCCAGGGGCGGCGGCGACTCGGTGCCCTCCTCCCCCGTGCTGCCGAACGCGCCACCGCTCTTGCTCTCGTCCCACCACAACACCGGCGGCTCCCACACGTACGGGCCGTCCATCTTCATGCCCGCGTCGGCGTTGGACCAGGTGGCGACGTTGTCCAGTGTCGGGTTCTGCCAGCGCAGGGCGGCGGCCACGCTCTTGTACGCGGCCAGGTGCGCGGCCGTCGGCGGCTGGTCGCTGCCGTAGGTCCACAGGAACGCCGAGGCGTGGTGGCGCAGCGAGCGCAACTGGCTGTTCAGCGACTCGCGGGCGACCCGCTCCTGCTCGGCGGTCCAGGCGCTGTCGTCCTCCCAGGCGCTGCAGCAGACGAAGCCGGGCATGACCAGGACTCCCGCCCTGTCGGCCAGGTCATACAGCTCCTCGTTACCGAGGGTGCCCTCCAGCCTGATGGTGTTCAGGCCCATGCCCTTGACGTAGTTGACGTGGGCGGCGTTCGTCCGGGTGTCCCAGCGCTGCATCAGGTCCCACACGTAGCCGCCGCCGCGCAGCAGGATCGGCCGGCCGTTGATCTTGTAACCGGCGAAGGAGGTGCCGTTGACGGTGGTGCGGTAGTCGGTGACCTCGCGGATGCCGAAGTCGATCGACTTGCTGTCGGAGGCGCCGGCGCTGACCGTCAGCCGGTACAGCTCGGGGCTGCCGAACTGGTACGGCCACCACAACACCGGATCATCGACGCGGATGGGCGCGAAGGCGATCTCCCTGCGCTCGTGGGCGGCCAGGGTGACGTTCTGGGAGAAGGCGAGGTCCGGCCGGCCCGCCTTGGTGATCGTGCCGCTGACCGTGGTGGTGACGGGCGCGCCGGTCGCGTTGACGGCGTCCACGTAGACGGCCAGGTCGGCGGCGGAGCCGGACAGGGTCGTCCGGACGTACGGGTCGCGCAGGGCCACCGGGCCGGTGGTGTCCAGCAGGGTCGTGTTCCAGATGCCCGCGTTCATGTCGGGGGCCTCGGGGTTCCAGTCGACCGTGCAGGCGGACAGGTCCTTGCAGTCGTGGCGCGGCGGGGTGACCCTGACGGCCAGCGCGTTCGCCGCGCCCGGCCTGATCGCGGCGGTCGCGTCGTACTCGTGGGCGACGAACGTGCCCACCGCCGCGGCGTCGAGCTGCACGCCGTTCAGCCAGATCTGGGCGCGGTAGCTGAGGCCCTTGAAGCGCAGCCAGTACACCTGCCCGGGGGCCGTGGCGGGGGCGGTGAACTCGCCGCGGAACCACCAGTCCTGGGTGGTCAGGTCGGGCACGTTCTTGAGGTTCTGGCCGAAGTAGACGTTCTGGTACACGCCGTTCGCGACCAGCCCGGCCAGCACGGTCGAGGGCAGGGTGACCGGGTTCCAGCCGGTGGTGGCGTACCCGGGCAGGGAGATCGCCGCGCCGCCGTCGGCGAGGCCGGTGGCCGGGCGCAGCGCCCAGCCCGAGGCCAGTTCGGTCGAGCCGGCCGCCGCGACGGCGCTGCCGGCGCTCACCACCCCCGAGGCGAGCAGCAGGACGAGCACGGCCAGGACGCATCTGATCGATCGGGACATGCGCAGCTCCTGAGGGGGCTCCTAAGAACCGGAGGGCCAGGCGATCTGGGTGGAGCGGTAGTAGGCGATCCCCATGACGCGCCAGCGCGGGCCCTGCGCCCCGAGCCGCTGCCGGAACGCGGTCCAGTCGTGCGTGGCGTACGGGGACCAGGCCAGCTCGGCGAGGGCGGGAAGGCGCGGGAAGGCCATGTAGTCGATGTCGGCCGGCGTCCTGATCGTCTCGGTCCACAGCGGTGCCTCGACGCCGAGCACCTGCTCGGGCGGGAGCCTCCGGAGGTAGGCGCCGGGGTTCCAGCCGTAGGCGTCCTTGACCTCGATCAGGCCCGCCCAGGTCTGCCCGAGCGGGGTGCGCCGGTTGTACTTCATGTCCAGGTACGTACGGGCGGACGGCGACATGACGACCTTCCTTCCCGCCGTCGAGACCGCCGTCTCCGTGGGGTCGCTGCCCCAGTACTGGACGAGCGTGGTGGGCAGCGGGGTGGCCTTGACGACGTCGTGCCAGCCCATCACGGTCTTGCCGTGGGCGGTCACGATGCCCTGCACCCGGTCCACGAACGCCTTGTAGTCGGCGGGCGCGGTGGAAGCGGCCTCGTCCCCGCCGATGTGCAGGTACGGGCCGGGGGTGAGCGCGGCCAGCTCGCCGATCACCTGGTCGACGAAGGTGTAGGTGATCTCCTTGGACGTGCACAGCGAGCTGAACCCGACGTCGGTGCCGGTGTAGAGCGGCGGGGCGACGCCGTCGCAGGTGAGCTGGCCGTAGGAGGCGAGGGCGGCGTTGGTGTGCCCCGGCATGTCGATTTCCGGAACTATGGTGATATTTCGGGCGGCGGCGTACGCGATGATCTCCTGGTACTGGGCCTTCGTGTACGACCCGCCGGGGTCGCCGCCCACCGCCGTGCTGCCGCCGTAGGAGGCCAGCCGGGGCCAGGAGTCGACGGCGATGCGCCATCCCTGGTCGTCCGACAGGTGCAGGTGCAGGTAATTGATCTTGTAGAGCGCGATCTGGTCGAGGTACCTCTCGACCGCGCCCACCGGGAAGAAGTGCCTGGCCACGTCCAGCATCGCGCCCCGGTACGGGTAACGCGGCCGGTCCACGATCCGCCCGCCCGGCACCGGCCACGGCCCCGGCTGCACGGTGGCCGCGTCGGCCGCGTACGGGAGCAGCTGCCGCAGCGTCTGCACCCCGTTGAACAGCCCGGCGGCCCGGTTGGCCAGCACCACGACGCCGGTGGCGGTCACGTCGAGCTGGTACGCCTCGTCCCCGCCGGCCACCTCGCCCAGCCGCAGGGTGATCCCGTCGGCCGGCGGCGCGGTCACGATCGGGACCGGGTAGCCGGTCGAACGGCGCAACTGCCGCGCGAGCTGCTCGCCCACCTCCGGCGCCTCGGAGTACACGGCCGTCGCGGCGGTGATCAGGTACGTCACCCCCGCCGCCGGGACCGCGCTCACCGGCGCGGGCACGATCGCCCCGAAGGCGACGGCGGCGGCCGCCGTGGCGCTCGGCGAGACGGTCACCGACGCCGAGACCGACGTGGCCAGCAGGGTCGTCAGCACGACCGCAGCGGTGCGGATCTTCATGACCGCCTCCCGTGGGTTGCCCCCACCATACGGACGCGATCGCTGGTAGTAAAGAACCTTTCTAATCAAGGGTCTCCGTGGGAACCGTACGGTAGCCGTTCCAGACGAACCGGGCCGTGGTCACCGCGTCGTCGCCGTCGCCGGTGATGAGCTGGTGGATCGCGATGCCGTCCAGCTCGCGGTATTCGCACCACTCGTGGTCGGAGGTGAGCACGAGGTCGAGGCCGAGGTCGACCAGCAGGTCGAAGACCTGGCCGCGGTTGGTCCGGTCGACGCCCACGAACACCTCGTCCAGCAGGATGAACCGGGGGCAGCCGGGGTCGGTCCGGTAGTGGGCGGCCACGGCGGCGAACAGCGGCAGGTGCAGGGCGATGGCCTTCTCGCCGCCCGACAGCGCGCCGTGCAGCTTCCTGGTCAGGTCCTGCCAGCCCTGGCCGTCGCCGCGGTCGAGGCGTACCACGAAGCGGTGCCAGGCCGTGTAGTCCAGCACCTTCATGAGCTGGTCCTCCCAGCCGGCCGAGGAGTTGTCGGCGCGCGCCTCCTCGACGCGGTCCCTGAAGAAGGCGTACAGGGCCTCGCGGTCGGCCTCGCCCAGCCCGGCCGGGTCGCGCAGCAGCAGGTCGCGGGCCGCGCGGGTGGCCGCCGACTGGGTGGGATCGACCTGCCACACCAGCCGCACCGCGACCCGCGAGGCCGTGCGGACGCGTTCGAGCCGCTGGTTCATGCCCTCGACCAGCGCGGCGGCCTGCCTGATCCGGTCGGCCAGGTGGCGCCGCGTGTCACCGGCCAGCGTTCGGTCGAACAGGTCGCGTTCGGCCTCGGTGATGTCGCGCCGCCGTTCGTCGCGCTCGCCGCGCAGCGCCGCGCCGAGCGCCGCCGCCCCGGCCCGTACACCGCCGGCGGAGGCCGTCAGCACCTGCGCGTCCTCGTCGGGGGCCAGCTCCAGCACGGCCCGGCCGGCCAGGATCTCCCTGGCGTGGTGGAAGGCGTCCCGCAGCCGCGCCTCGGCCTCCCTGACGTGCCGCTGCTCGTACGGCACCGCCGCGAGCCGTACGGCCACGTCGCCGGCCGCCTCCAGCACCGCCCGCACCCCGGCGTCGGGGGCGAGCCCGGCCGGGACGTCGGCGTCCGCGGGAAGGTGACCGGCCAGCAGGCGGCGGAACCGCGCGCCGACCGCCTCGCGCGCGCGTCCGGCCTCGGCGTGCTTCTCCTCGGCCTGGCCCAGCTCGCCCCTGAGCCGCCCGAGCCGGGCGTTGAGCCTGGCCGTCTCGTCGTGGACGGACCTGATCAGGCGGCGGCAGCCCTGGTAGGCGGTCTGGACGTCCTGGAGCCGGCCGAGCACGTCCAGATGCTCGGCGCCGGCCGCGGACTCGACGGCGGTCAGCTTCTCGGCCAGCACGACGGCCGCGTCGGCGGACTCCTCGGCCCGGTCCATGGCGCGTACGGCGAGGTCCTGGTACTCGCGGGCGGTCTCGGCCGCCTGCCCGGCGCGTTCCCTGGCCGCGCGGGCGTCACCGCGCCGGTCGTGCCAGACGGCGCCGGTGGTCTCGGCGGCGCGCAGGGCCGCCTCCAGCTCGTCGAGCGCGGGCCGCCCGGCGGGCAGCGCGTGCCGGGCGGCCGGTTCGGTCAGCCGGCGCAGCGACCTGGCCGCCTCCTTCTCCCGCTCGTGCAGGCGCTGCTCGTGCGCGCTCAGCTGGTCCTCCAGCAGGGCGACCTTGCCCACGGCCTCGTCCAGCGCCCGCGCGGCCCCGACGTACGGCCGCCTGTCGGGCCGTCGCCGCAGCTCGGCGGCGAGCGTGTCGCGGTCGCCCGCCAGCACCCTGAACAGGTGGTCGCACTCGGCGATCGTGCCGGCCAGGTCGGCGAGCCGGTCGTCCAGCTCGGCGACGCGGCGGCGCATGGCCCGTTCGCGGGCGGCCTCGCCGAGGTAGGAGGGCTCCGGCTTGACCCAGCGCCCGGTGGCCGGGCCGAGCCGCCAGGTGCCGTCGGCGCCGACGACGGCGGGGTGGTCGACGCCGAGCGCGGTGGGGGCGAAGGCGACCGCCGCCAGCACCCGGTCGGCGGACGGCGGCCCGCCCGGCTCGGTGAACAGCACGTCGGCCAGGCTGTACCCGGGCGCGGGCCGGGCCTGCGCGGCGACCGCGAAGGCGTCGTGCTCGCCGGGGTCGATGCCGCCGTCGGGCAGCAGCCACAGGTCGAGCAGGCCCGAGGCTTCGAGCGCCGCCTCGACGCCCGCCTGCGTGACGGGATCGACGCCGGAGCGGAAGGAGAGTGCCCGCCACAGCGGCATGCCGGGCCGTCCGGACCGGGAGGCGGGGCGGGCGGGCGAGGGTGGCGGCTCCAGCACGGTCCGCTCGGCCAGGCGCTCGCGTTCGCGGGCCAGCTCCGCGCGTTCGGCGTGCAGCCGGTCGCGCAGGCCCGTCAGGTGGTGCTCGCGGGCGGCCAGCCGGACCGCGGCCGCCGTACGGGCCATGCCGACCAGCTCGTCGGCCTGCTCGGACCGGTCGGCCAGGCCCGCCAGCTCCTCGGCGTCGAGCCGGAGGTGGGCGCAGCCGCGGGCCCACTCCTCCAGGGCGGCGGCCAGGTCACGGGCACGTTCGTCGCGGTTCGCGCCGGCCCGTTCGTGGGCGGCGATCGCCTCGGCCAGGTCGTCGCGGACGCGGTCGCGGTCGTGCTCGGCGGCGGTACGGCGGCCGATCGCCTCCTCGTGCTCGACGGCCGCCTGCCTGACCTCGCGGAGCTGGCCGGTCCGGCTGGTCACGGCGGCCCGCAGCAGCTCGCGGGCACGGCGTACGGACTCCTCGCCGTCGTCGCCCCGCTCCTCCGGCGAGCCCGCGGGCTCGGGCACCGGGCGTTCGCACTCCAGGTGGACCGAGAGCAGCCCGGCGCGTTCGGCGGCGCGGCGGGCCTCGGCGCGAGCACGGTCGGCCAGGCCGGTGGCGGCGCGGGCGGCGGCCGCCGCGCGCAGCGACGACTCCTGCCTGGCCGACGCGGCCCGGGTGGCCGCCCCGGCCTGGTCGCGCAGCCGCGCCGCCGACTCGTGCGCCTCCCGCGCCCGCGTGCGCAGCCGGTGCAGGTCGCCCTCCGACCGGTACGCCTGGCTCTCCTTGAGCCCGTCGAGCTGCGCGGCCAGGGCCAGCTCCTGCGCCTCCTCCTCCGACAGCCGTACGGCCGCGGCGGCCAGCTCGTCGTCGGCCTGCCGGAGCGCCTCGCGCTTGGCCTTGGCCTCGGCGGCGAGGGTGTCCACGGCCTGCCCGGCGGACAGCACGGCCGCCGCCGCGGCGCGCAGCAACTTCTGGGCGTAGCCGCGCTGGGCGGCGGCGAGCCGGTCGGCCTCCTCGACGTCGCGGTCGAGCAGGCGCAGCTCCTCGCGGCGGCGGTCGAGCCGTTCGAACCCTTCGGCGATCTCGTGGATCTCGCCCTCGCCGAGCGGCGGCAGGGCGCTGGACAGCAGGTCGGACAGGAGGCCGGGGTCGAGGCGTTCGGAGAGCTTGGGGGTGCGGAGCTGGCGCAGCGCGGTGAGCAGGCAGTCGTAGCGCTGCTCGTTGAGCGCGGCGTAGAGGGTACGGCGGACGACCTCGCGGTAGGCGTCGGCGGACTCGTGGACCATCCCGTCCTCGCCGAGTTCGTCGGCGAGCTGGGCTCTGGTCAGCGGCTGGCCGCCGTCGCCGGCGAGCCGGACGCCGCCGGGCAGGCCGATCCGGGAGCCGGTGGTGAAGTAGGCGGCGGTGACGTTCTTGGTGTGGGCGGTGGCCTGGAGCCGGGCGCCGCAGGTGAACCAGCGGCCGTCGGCGTGCCGGAACTCCAGCCACACGTAGCCGACGCGGGTGAGGCCGGTGGCGCCGTCGCCCATGAGGTTCCAGTGCATGGTCCGCTCGGTGCCGCCGAACGTGGACAGCCGGCTCGGCTTCAGGCTGGCGTCCAGCACGTACGGCAGCAGGAGTTCGAGCACCTTGGACTTGCCGCTGCCGTTGGGCCCGCGCAGCAGCAGCCTGCCCCGGTGGAACTCGAACACCTCGTCGTAGTAGCGCCACACGTTGAGGATCCCGGCGCGTACGGGGGTCCAGCGCCGTTCCATGCCCGGGGCGGCGAGGGCGGGCGTGAGCTCGGTGAGGGTCATGCGTCCTCCGTGTCGGCCGGGCCGCGATCGACCCGGTAGCGGGCTCCGGCGGGCAGGGCAGCCACCCGGTCGCCGGTACGGCGGGCCAGCCCGAACATGGCGAGAACCTCCAGCGCGTCGGCGGCCAGCCTGGGCGCGCCCCCGTCCGACCGGTACGCCCCCGCCCACCGGGGGAAGCTCCGCAGCAGCTCGGCGGCCTCCTCGTCGAGCCGGCCGGCGGCCAGCGGACCGGCGGTGACCAGCAGGTCGAGCAGGAGCAGGGCGGCGACCTTGGCGTGGCTGCCGTCGTCGGGGAACCGTATGTCGGTGGCGGTCGCCTCGGGATCGACGAGCAGGAGGCCCTCGGCGCGCTCCTCCAGCACGAACCCGGCCTCCTCGGCGGCCCTGCGGATCATCCGGCGGCCGGCCTGCGAGTCGGCGTAGGCGGCCTGGGCGGGGGTCAGCTCGTCGCGGTAGACGACGGGCTCGTCGAGCAGGCGGCGCAGCAGGGAGTGGCGGGCCCACAGGGCGCGCTGGGTCTCGGTCGGCTCGCCGCCGCCGTACCGGGCCTCCACGGTGAGGTCGGCGGTCAGGGCGGCGGTCGGATCGGTCGGGGCGGGGAGGCGGGAGGGCGGGACGGGGGCGGCGAGGAGCCGGACCACGCGGGTGGTGTCCACGCGGTAGAGCACCTTGGCGTCCTCGTCGCCGAGGTAGGCGTCGGTGTCGCCGTCGGCGGCGGTGATCGCGCCGTGCTGTTCGAGCAGCTTGAGCGCGTCGACGAAGGCGGCCCGCTCGTCGGCGCTGACCGGGTCGAACGCGGGCACCCCCGGCTCGACCGCCGCCGCCTGGACCACCCGCCGGGCCAGCATGCCGATCGTGGTGACCGGCGAGGCGAGCAGCTCGGCCGCGCACAGGCACAGCAGCGTGTACCGGCGGCGGTCGAACGGCGCCCCACCGGCACGGCGGCAGCGGGCCGGGCGGGTGGCCGTCGGCCGCGGCCCGACCTTGACCAGCCGCGCGTAGCCCTCGCGCGGCTCCACGACCAGCCGCCAGCCGCAGAAGTAGTCGAACCACCGGGTCAGCGGCTCCCGCCGTTTCCCGATCACCGCGAAGGCGGCGGGCTCGTCGTGCGCCGACAGGAACGGCCGGGCGAGGAGGGTCCTGATCGCGCGGGCGATCTCCTCCTTCTCCGCCCGGACGAGCTGGTTGGCCAGGCTGCTCATGTCCCCTCGGCCCTCCGGTGGTCGTGCCCGCCCTTGGAACGCACGTCGAGCAGGTAGTCGGGGCCGCGGAACCAGCCCTCGGACGTGCGCAGCACCGCGACGGCGCCGTCGTCCGGGGCGCGCAGCACGACCTCGACGCGGCCGTCGGAGGTGACGGCCCGCCGCAGGCCGGTGGCGTCGGGGGGCGCGGCGAGGGCGCGGCCCAGCAGGTCGAGCAGCCTGCCGAAGGTGTCGTGGTCGAGCGCGCCGAGCCGGGACAGCCGCAGCGCGCCGGTGGTGGCCAGCGCCTCCCAGGCCGCCTCCAGCCCTGCGCGTTCCTTCTCCGCCCGTGCCCGGCGCTCGGCGCGCAGGGCCGCCACGTCGCGCACCCGCCCGGTACGGCCCATGCGCTCGGTCGTGCCGCGCGAGCGCAGCAGCGCCGAGACCGCGACCGGCCCGGCCTCGGCCCAGGACGCCCCCGCCGGGACGAGTTCGGCGTCGGCGTGCCCCAGGTGGGCGTGGCGGGCCGGGCCGAGCCCGAAGGCGGCGTCCCAGAGCCGGTGGGCGTCGTCCTCGCCCGGCGTGGTGGCGAACCAGCGGGCCAGCGCGCGGAAGTCGGCGGCGGCGCCGGAGGAGGGGCGGCCCGCGCGGGTGACGCGGTCGAGGAGCTGGAGCAGGGTGGCGATGGCCGCGCGGGCGGCCTCGCGCAGCCGCCGCAGCCGGGGTTCGGCGCCGCTCGCGGGGTCGGGATCGAACCACAGGCGCAGCTCGTCCCAGGCGCTGGCGCGGGCAGCCAGCCAGGGGGTGACGAGGTCGGCGCCGGGGAGCCGTGGCAGGTCGGCGCCGGCCAGGGCGCGGGTGTGCAGGACGCCGACGCCGCGCCCGGCCACGCCGCGCAGCGCCCGCGCGATGGTCTCGCCGCGCTGGTCCAGGCCGGTGACGAACTCCTGGAGGTAGGCGACGGTGGCCGTACCGGTCTCGTGGAACGTGCCAAGGTCCGAGCTCTCGGCGCGCAGCAGCCGCCGCAGGCCGCCGTTGAGGCGTACGGTGTCGTGCCGCAGCCCGTCGAGGTGGCTCTCCAGCTCCCGCAGGCAGGTGAACACCCGCCGGTCGCGGCCGGGGTCGGGGTCGGCCAGCAGGGCGTCCAGCTCCTCCAGCCGGTCGGCGACGGCGTCGAGAACCGCGGTGTGGACGGCGGTGTGCAGCGCGTCCGCCGAGGCCAGGGTCCGCGTCGCGTGCCGCAGTCCGGCGAAGGCGGCCTCGCCGCGGGCGGTCAGCGTGTAGCGCAGGTTCCGGCGTTCGTACTCCTCGGCGGTCGCGAATCCGGCGGCGTGGTTGAAGATCACGTCGAGCAGCCGCCAGCCGGCGAGCTGCTCGAGCGCGGTGGTGAGGTCGTGGTCCCCGACGGGGGCGTACCAGCCGGACGCGCGCAGCCGGTCGCGCAGCTCGCCGGCCGTCAGCTCGGGCTCCAGCCGCTCGGCGGCCGTGCCGAGGACGTGGAGGAGGGCCGTGTGCAGGTCTGCCCGTTCTGTGGTGGCGAACCGGAACATCTCCGGCGGCACTCGTGGCAGCTCCGCCATCGCCCCGCTCTCCCCTCTCACCGCGCTTTCACCGGAGCCACCGTAGCCGGAGAGACGGGCCCCGCGGGGGCCGGTTTGCGAGCAGATGCCACGGGTATGGTCGCCGCGTTCGGCTGCCCGCGGCAGGCGGCTCGGTCCGCGCCCGGCACGGCGGCATTCGGGGGGATTCGGGGGCGTGTGATGGCGGAGATCGAGGCGACGCGCGCGATGCCGGCCGACAGCATGATCGTGTTCGGGGTCGCGTCCGACGTCGATCTGATGGACCGGTGGCTGCCGCAGGGGTTGTGGGTCGGCGACGGCGGGGCGGGCACGGTCGAGGCGGGCGGCGAGCTGATCCCGGGGAGCGGCCGGCACGAAGGGCTGTTCCGCGCCCAGGAGGAGCAGCTCCGGGTGGAGTGGGGCGGCCGCGACCATCCCGACTACGCGGGCTGGTTGCAGGTGTCCGACTCCGCGGCCGGTATGAGCGAGGTGACCGTGCATCTGTCCCTGCTCGACGAGCCCGACTCCGGGGCCAGGGCCGGCGAGGTGCGCGAGCTGCTCGGCCGTTCGCTCGACCGGCTGGCCGAGGAGGTCGAGCGCCGGGTCTCCGAAGGCGGCTGACCCCGGGGCGCCCCTTGCAAGTGATCTGTTCCACCGTGCTTAAAGGGGCTCGCAAGGCATGCCGGTCAGCTTGTGGTTATGCGACGATTAATCACGATTATTTCGCCCGTACTCGCAGGTCTGATCGCCGCCGCCGGACTGTCCGGCGCCGCGCGGGCGGCCACGCCGGCCGGGCTCGACGCCTATTACGGTCAGCGCCTGGCCTGGTCGGGGTGCGGCAGCGGGTTCCAGTGCGCGAAGTTGACCGTCCCGCTGGACTATGCCAAGCCCGGCGGCCGGCAGATCAGGATCGCGATGGTACGGCTGCCCGCCACCGGCCGCAGGACCGGCTCGATCGTGCTGAACTTCGGCGGTCCCGGCGGCGCCGGCGCGACCCTGTTGAAGGCCGACAAGAACGTCATGTCCGCCGCCGTACGGCAGCACTTCGACGTGGTCAGCTTCGACCCGCGCGGCGTGGGCGCCTCGTCCCCGGTACGCTGCCTGTCCCCCCTCGGCCTGGACGCCTACTTCGCCGCCGACCCCACCCCCGACAACGCCGCCGAGATCAGGCGGGCCAAGGCCTGGACGAAGATCTTCGCCCAGGGCTGCGCGGCCAACTCCGGCAAGCAGCTCCTCGCGCACGTCGGCACCGGCGAGGTCGCCCGCGACCTGGACGTGATGCGGGCCGCCCTCGGCGACGCGCGCCTGACCTACTTCGGCTTCTCCTACGGCACCTACCTCGGCGCCCGCTACGCCGACCTGTTCCCCACCAGGATCCGGGCCATGGTGCTCGACGGCGCCGAGGACCCCGGCCAGACGCTGGCCGAGTTCGGCGCGGCGCAGGAGCGCGGGTTCCAGGTGGCGCGCGAGTCGTTCCTGCGTGACTGCTTCAGGGCCGAGGACTGCCCCTTCCCCAAGCACACCGTCGCCGCCGCGGCCAGGCGGCTGGAGGCGCTCTACCGGCGGGCCGACCGGGCGCCGCTGCGCAACGACGGCGACAGCAGGCAGGTCAACGAGGCCATCCTGCGGGCCGGCGTCAACCAGGCCATGTACGCCAAGGACAGCTGGCCCTACCTGCGCCAGGCGCTCACCCTCGCCTTCAGGGGCGACGGCACCGCGATGCTCGCCCTCGCCGACGTCAATCACGGACGCCGTCCCGACGGCAGCTACGACAACAGCACCGAGGCGCTGGCGGCCGTCAACTGCCTGGACCATCCCGAGCAGCGGTGCGCGTACTGGCCGGTCAAGGGCAAGCGCTTCACCAGGAAGGTGCGCGCCCACGGGTCGCCGCCGATCGTGGTCGTGGGCACGACGCGCGACCCGGCCACGCCGTACGAGCTGGCCAGGCGGCTGGCCGGGCAACTGGAGAACGGCGTGCTGCTGACCCACGACGGCGACGGGCACACGGCGTACAAGGCCGGTTCGTCCTGCCTCGACCGCCAGATCGACCGGTACGTGATCACGGCGCGGGCGCCGGGTCCCGGCGCCTGCGCGAAGGTCTGAGGCGCTCGCCCGGTCCCTCACCCCGCTCATGCGCGGGTGAGGGACTGGTGACGTTCGGGTCAACCCCGGACGTGCCTACGCGGCGTGGGTCACCGGGCGGGAGAGATTGGGCGGACGTAGCCGGAAATTCCCGCCCGAGGAGCCCATGGAGTCGCTGCTGATCCTGCACGCGCTCGCGGCGGTCTGCGCTCCCTGGCTGGCCGCGCGCATGGGCCGGAACTCCCTCCTGCTGCTGGCCCTGGCACCCGGCGCCGGTTTCGTGTACACGGTGTGGCTGGCGGTGCGGGGGCTGCCGGCGCGGGAGGACACCCGGTGGGCGCCCGCGCTCGGGCTGGAGCTGTCCTTCCGGGCCGACACGCTGACCGTGCTGATGATGACGCTGGTCACCGGCGTCGGCGTGCTGGTCCTGGTCTACAGCGCGCGCTACCTGCCGGCCGGCGACGACGGCCTCGGCCGCTACGGCGGCGCGATGACCGCCTTCGCCGGGTCGATGCTGGGGCTGGTCACCGCCGACAACCTGTTCCTGCTGTACGTGTTCTGGGAGCTGACCACCGTCTTCTCCTACCTGCTGATCGGCTACCACCCCGAGAGCCGTGCCAGCCGGCGGGCGGCGATGAAGGCCCTCATGGTGACCACGCTGGGCGGGCTGGCGATGCTGGCCGGGTTCGTGCTGGTCGGGCAGGCGGCGGGCACGTTCCAGATCTCGGCGGTCATCGCCCGGCCGCCGCAGCCGGGGCCGCTGGCCGCCGGGCTCGTGCTGGTCCTGACCGGGGCGCTGGCGAAGTCGGCGATCTTCCCCTTCAGCACGTGGTTGCCGGCCGCGATGGCGGCGCCGACGCCGGTCTCGGCGTACCTGCACGCGGCGGCCATGGTCAAGGCCGGGGTGTACCTGGTGGCCAGGCTCGGCCCGGCGTTCGGGGACGTGCCGCTGTGGCGGGCGGTCGCGGTGCCGCTCGGGGTGCTGACCATGTTGCTGGGCGGCTGGCGGGCGCTGCGCGAGACGGACCTGAAACGGCTGCTGGCCTACGGCACGGTCAGCCAGCTCGGCTTCCTGATCACCTTGTTCGGCTCGGGGAACGGCGGCGCGGCCCTGGCCGGGACCGGCATGCTGGCCGCGCACGCGCTGTTCAAGGCCGCGATGTTCCTCGTCGTGGGCGTCGTCGACCATTCGGCGGGCACGCGCGATCTGCGGGAGCTGAGCGGGGTCGGCCGGTCGATGCCGTGGGTGTGCGCGGTCGCGGTGCTGGCGGGGGCGTCGATGGCGGGGTTGCCGCCGTTCGCCGGGTTCGCCGGGAAGGAGGCGGCGCTGGAGGCGCTGATGGGCGAGCCGCTCGTGCTGGCGGGGGTGGTGGCGGGGTCGGCGCTGACGGCGGCGTACACGCTGCGGTTCCTGTGGGGGGCCTTCGCCGCCAAACCGGGCCTGGCGGCCACGCCGACGCACCGGCCGGCGGCGGCCACGTTCGCGCCCCCCGCGCTGCTGGCGGTGCTCGGTCTCGTGCTGGCGCCCTTCGCCCCCTGGTTCGGCGGCGCGATGTCGGGCTACACCGGCACCTTCCGCGACCCCGGGCACGACACGCACCTGGCGATCTGGGCCGGGTTCTCGCCCGCGCTGCTGCTGTCGGCCGTGGCGCTGGCCGCCGGCGTGCTGCTGTTCCTGGCCAGGGAGCCGGTGGCCAGGGCGGGCGCGGCGCTGCACGTGCTGGACTCGACGCAGATCTTCTGGTCGGCGGTGCGCCGCCTGGACCGCTTCGCGATCCAGGCCACCGGCTTCGTCCAGCGCGGTTCGCTGCCCGACTACCTGCTGCTCACGCTGGCCGCCACGACCGGCGTCGGCCTGTTCGCCGTCCTCTACGGCGGCCTGCCCCGCCTGGACGTGCCCGTCGTCGCCTGGGACCGCGTGGAGCAGCCGGTCCTCGCCGTCCTGATCACCGCGGCGGCGGCGCTGGCGCTGTTCGCCCGCGCGTACATCCTGCTGGCCGTGCTGATCGGCCTCATCGGGTACGGCACCGCGCTGCTGTTCCTCGCGCACGGCTCGCCCGACCTGGCGCTGACCCAGTTCCTGGCCGAGACGCTGAGCCTGGTGGTGTTCGCCCTGGTGTTGCGGCGGCTGCCGGTGAGGCCGGTCAGGGCCCGCCTGCCGCGCCTGTTCCGGCTCGCGCTCGGGCTGGCCGTGGGGGTGGTGGTGACCGGGGCGGGCATGCTGGCCATGAGCGCGCGCAGCACGTGGGCCGTCGGGTCGCTGATGCCGGCCGCGGCGCGCGAGGCCGGGGCGCGCAACATCGTCAGCGCGATCATCCTCGACGTCCGGGCCTGGGACACGATGGGCGAGAGCACGGTGCTGGTCGTGCTGACGCTGGGCGTGACCAGCCTGGTGTTCCTGCGGCGCAGGACGTACGAGATCGAGCGGGACGACCGCGGGCGGGTCCCCGCCGAGCGTACGCGCTGGCTGGCCTCGACGCTGCCGCGCGGGCAGCGGGCGGTCGCCTTCGAGGTGGCGGCCAGGCTGACCTTCCACACGGTGCTGGTGTTGTCGGTGTTCCTGCTGTTCATCGGGCACAGCGGGGTCGGCGGCGGGTTCGCGGGCGGCATCGTGGCCGGGCTGGCGATCACCGTGCGCTACCTTGCCGGCGGCCGGTACGAGCTGGCCGCGGCGGTCCCCGTGCACGCGGGCGTGCTGATGGGCGTCGGGCTGACGATGTCGACCGCCACCGCCCTGGCCGGGCTGCTGTTCGGACGGGCGGCGCTGGAGATGTTGTCGGCCGACGTGCACGTTCCGCTGGTCGGCAGCCTGCACGTGTCCACGGGCCTGCTGTTCGACCTCGGCGTGTACGTCTCGGTGACCGGCATGGTCCAGGACGTGCTGCGCGGGCTCGGCGCCGAGCTGGACCGGCAGGTCGAGGCCGAGGAGGGCCCGTGACGATCTCCCTGGTGCCGTTCCTGTGCTGCTGCGTGCTGATCGCGACGGGCGTGACGCTGCTGCTGGAGCGGAGCCTGGTACGGGTGCTGGCCGGGGTCGTCGTGCTGGGCAACGGCGTGAACCTGCTGATCGTCACCGCCGGGGGCGACGCGGGCGGCCCGCCGATCCTGGGCGTCACGCCGGTGCGGGACATGGCCGATCCGCTGCCGCAGGCGATGGTGCTCACCGCCATCGTGATCACTTTGGGCGTGACGTCGTTCGTGCTGGCCATGGTGCACCGGACGTGGCAGCTCACCGGCAGCGACGAGGTGCAGGACGACACCGAGGACCGGCGCGTACGGCTGCGGGCCAGGCGCGGCGAGCTGAGCCACGCGCTGCGCGCCCGGCAGGACGACTACCGGCGGCTGGTCGTGGAGCAGCGGGCCGAGCTGGCCCGGCTGGAGTCCGAGCAGGCCGAGCGGGAGCGGCTGGAGGAGGCCGACCTGGAACGGCGCATCGCCCGCGTGCACACCGAGCTGGAGGGGTGGATGCGCGACGGGATGGCCGAGGGGCTGTCGGAGGAGGAACTGCAACGCGGCTTCGAGGAGGCCGCGCTGCGCAAGGAGCCCCCGGCCGGGGACAACGTGGAACGCATCGAGGAGCTGCGGCGCGAGCACACCCGGCGGCGGGCCGAGCAGGAGGACCGCGAGAAGGAGCTGCGGCAGCGGATCAGGGCCAGGCAGCGCGACGCCCGCAGGCAGATGCGCTCGGCCCTGCGCGCGGAGCGGGCCCGTCAGGCGCTCGCGCACGATCCCGAGCTGAAGGGCGACGACTAGTGGCCGGTACGGGGCGGGCGCATGGGTGACCTGGTCGAGCTGCGCGGGCTGGTGTGCGTGCCGGTGCTGCTGCCGCTGCTGGCGGCCGGGATCAAGCTGGCGATCGGCGGCCGGCTGCGGCATCTGCAGTCGGCCATCAGCGTGACCACGCTGGGGATCTCGCTGGCGGTGTCGGTGTTGCTGCTCGCGCACGCCGACGCGCACGGCCCGCTGGTGACCGAGCTGGGCGGCTGGCCCTCGCCGATCGGGATCTGCCTGGTGGCCGACCGGCTCTCGACGCTGGTGCTGGTGGTGTCGTCGGCGGTGACGCTCTGCGTGATGGTGTACTCGATCGCCAGCGCCTACGACGAGGCGGAGCACGACGCGCCGATGGCGATCTTCCATCCGGCGTTCCTGGTGATGGTGGCGGGCGTGGCGGACGCGTTCCTGGCCGGTGACCTGTTCAACCTGTTCGTGGCATTCGAGATGCTGCTGAGCGGTTCGTCCGTTTTGCTCACGTTCGGCGGGACCGAGTCCAGGATGCGGGCGGGGGCGACGTACACGCTGATGGCGCTGGCGTCCTCGATGTTGTTCCTGATCGCGCTGGCGGTCGCCTACGGAGCGACGGGCACGTTGTCGCTGGCGCAGCTCGCCGAGCGGTTCGGCACGCTGCCGGAGCCGGTCAAGCTGCTGGTCGAGCTGACGCTGCTGCTGGCGTTCGCGATCAAGGCGGCGATCTTCCCGGTGTCGGCGTGGTTGCCGGACTCCTACCCGACCGCGCCCGCCCCGGCCACGGCCGTGTTCGCCGGGCTGCTCACGAAGGTCGGCGTGTACTCGATCATCCGGCTGGAGGCGCTGCTGTTCCCCGGCGGGCCGGTCTCCACGCTGCTGATGTGGGCGGCGCTGGCCACGATGCTGGCCGGGGTGCTGGGGGCCGTGGCGCAGACCGACATCAAGCGCATGTTGTCCTTCACGCTGGTCAGCCACATCGGGTACATGGTGTTCGGGGTCGGGTTGTCGACGGTGGCGGGCCTGGCGGGAGCGGTGTTCTACATCGTCCACCACATCACCGTGCAGACGAGCCTGTTCCTGGTGACCGGGCTGATCGAGCGGCGCACCGGCACCACGTCGGTGAACCGGCTCGGCGGCCTGATGAAGACCGCGCCGGTGCTCGGGGTGCTGTTCTTCGTGCCCGCGATGAACCTGTCGGGCATCCCGCCGATGTCGGGCTTCCTGGGCAAGCTGCTGCTGGTGCAGGCCGGGCTGGCCAAGGGCGGGCCGGCGGCGCTCGTGCTGGTGGCGGGGAGCCTGCTCACGAGCCTGCTCACGCTGTACGCGATCGCCAAGACGTGGGGCAAGGCGTTCTGGCGCGAGCCCCGGGAGGACCGGCTGGGAGAGGTGATGGAGAGCGAGGAGGAGACGGGTGAGGAGCCGGTGGTGACCACGACCGCGCTGCCGCCCGTGCTGCTGGGCGCGACGGCGGCGCTGGTGGCGTTCGGGTTGTCGTTCACGGTGCTGGCCGGGCCGCTGGCGGCGCTGACGCAGCGGGTGGCCGCGGAGCTGAGCCTGCGCCAGACCTACATCACCGCGGTGCTGGGGACGCGGCGGTGAGCGAGAGGCTGCTCGCGCCGCGGCTGTTCGGCCGCCGGGTGCCGCTGCCGCTGGTGGCGTGGCTGACGCTGGTGTGGGTGACGCTGTGGGGCGAGCTGTCCGCGGGGAACGTGCTGGGCGGGCTGGCGACCGCGCTGGTGGTGACCTGGCTGCTGCCGCTGCCCGTCCTCGACCCCGGGATCAGGGTGCGTCCGCTGCCGCTGGTGCGGTTCCTGGTGTGGTTCGGCTGGGACCTGTTCCTGTCGACCGTACGGGTGGTGCAGTGGGTGGTGCGGCCCGGCGATCCGCCCACGTGGCTGGTCCGGGTACGGCTGCGCACGTCCTCGGAGTCGATGACCGTGATGATCATGGTGGCGCTGTCCACGGTGCCCGGGAGCCTGGTGGTGGAGGCGTACATGGACAGGAAAGAGCTGCTGCTGCACGTGCTCGGCATGGCCGGAGAGGGTGTCCCCGACGCGGTGCGGCGGGACGTGGCCGGGCTGGAGTCGCGGATCGTGGCCGCGTTCGGGACCCGCGCGGACCGGGAGGAGCTGCGGTGACGGCGGTGTACCTGGTGACGGTCGGGCTGCTGGGATGCGGGGCGGCGGCGGCGTTGTGGCGGGTGGGCCGCGGGCCCTCGATGCTGGACCGGGCGGTCGCCCTGGACGTGCTGACCTCGCTGGCGATGTGCGGCGTCGGGCTGTTCGCGGTGGTCACGGACGACTATTCGGACCTGCCGGTGCTTCAGGTGCTGTCGCTGCTGGGGTTCGTCGGGTCGGTGTCGCTGGCCCGGTTCTTCCCGGGGCGGTCGCGGTGAGCGGGATGGACGTCGCGGCGGCGGTCTGCCTGGTGGTGGGAGCCGTCCTCGCGCTGTCGGCGGGCGCGGGGCTGGTGCGCTTCCGTACGACGCTCGACCGCATGCACGCCGGCACCAAGCCGCAGGTGCTCGGCGTGCTGCTGGTGCTGGCCGCGATGTGGCTGCACCGGCCCACCTGGTGGAACGCCGGCCCGCTGCTGATCGTGGGGGCGTCGCAGGTGATCACCGTGTCGGTGGCGGCGTACATGGTGGGGCGGGCGGCCTACTCGCGGGACTCGCCCCGCGACGAGACCGAGTTGCCGCCGGAGGAGGAGGACTGATCGTCGGCGCGGTCGAGGGCGGGCTGGCCGAACCAGGTCCAGGCGGCCAGCGCGGCCAGGATGCCCGCGGTGACCAGGGCCAGGGTGGAGTGGAACAGGTAGTCGATCACGAGCATGGTGGCCGTGGTCATGGACACGACCAGGGCGAGCGCGCCTAACAGGCCGTAGAGGTTGGACCGACGTACCAGGGTCTCCTTGTGGCCCTGCCGGAACAGCACGCGGTGCTGCGCGGTCGGCGCGATGTAGCAGATCGACGCGATCGCGGCGCTGACCAGCGCGGCGAAGTACAACCAGCGGTCCGGCTGGTCCAGCTTGACGAACCCCGGCGAGAAGGGCACGGTCAGCAGGAACGCGAACAGCACCTGCACCCCCGTCACCGCGACGCGGGCGCCCTGGAGCAGTTCGACGAAGTTGCGGTCGGCGCGTTCCTCGTGCGACTCGCGTTTCACTCGGCCTCCTCGGTGGATGTTCTCCTCTTCCTTGGCGGAGGCCGGTCGAAACCTCGATCCCGGGAGTCAGGCGAGGATCTTGGCGGGCGTGATGGGCAGGTCGCGGACCCGCCTGCCGGTGGCATGGTGAACGGCGTTGCCGATCGCGGCGGCGGTGCCCACGATGCCGATCTCGCCGATGCCCTTGGAGCCCATCGGGTTGAGCAGGCCGTCCTGCTCGTCGATCCAGACCGCCTCGACCGCCGGGACGTCGGCGCAGGCCGGCACGTGGTACTGGGCCAGGTCGCGCCGCAGGAAACCGCCGAACTCGTCGTCGGTCAGCGTCTCCTCCATCAGCGCCATCCCCATGCCCATGGTCATCCCGCCGATGAACTGCGACCTGGCCAGCCTGGCGTCCAGGATGCGTCCGGCGGCGAACACGCCGAGCAGCCGCGAGACCCGGATCTCGCCGGTCACGGAGCTGACCCTGACCTCGGCGAACTGGGCGCCGAAGGCGTGCCGGGCCAGTTCCTCGTCCGCCCTGACCTCCTCGGCGGTGTCGGCCGTGCCCTGCCCGCCGTCGGCCCGCAGCGCCTCGCAGGCCCGTACGACGGCCGAGCCCCACGACGCCGTGCCCATGGACCCGCCGGCGACGGGCGCGTCGGGCAGGTCGCTGTCGCCGAGCTCGACATGCACCCGGTCGGGGGCGACACCGAGGCAGTCGGCCGCGATCCTGGTGAGCACGGTACGGGCGCCGGTGCCGATGTCGGCGGCGGCCACCTGGACGACGAAGTCGCCGTCCTCGTCCACGGTCACGGTGGCCCTCGAAGGACCGCGCCTGGCCGGGTAGGTGGAGGCGGCCACGCCGGTGCCGACCAGCCACTCCCCCTCGCGCCTGATGCCCGGCGCCGGGTCGCGGCGGTCCCAGTCGAAGCGCCGCGCGCCCTCGCGCAGGCAGGTGACCAGGCTGCGGGAGCTGAACGGCAGCCCGCTGTCCGGCTCGGACGTGGGCTCGTTGACGATGCGCAGTTCGACGGGGTCGATCCCGGCCGCCTCGGCCAGCTCGTCCATCGCCGACTCCAGGGCGTACATGCCGGGGCACTCGCCGGGGGCGCGCATCCAGGACGGGGTGGCGACGTCGAGGCGGACGAGCCGGTGGGCGGTGCGCAGGGCGGGCGTGGCGTACATGACGCGGCCGGGTGTGGCGGTCTGCTCGGCGAACTCGACGAGCCGGCCGCTCTGGACGTACCCCACGTGCTCGACGGCGGTGAGCCGGCCGTCGGCGTCCGCGCCGAGCCGCAGCCGCTGGATGGTGGGGGTGCGGTAGCCGGTGAGGTCGAACATCTGCTGCCGGGTGAAGGCGACCTTGACCGGGCGGCCCGCGGCCCTGGCGGCCAGGGCGGCGAGCACGGCGTTCGGCCTGGTGGTGCCCTTGGAGCCGAAGCCGCCGCCGACGTGCCTGGACACCACGCGCACCTGCTCGGGCGGCAGGCCGAAGGTCTTGGCGATGGCGTCCCGGTCGCCGCTGGTGCCCTGGGTGGAGTCGTAGACGAGCAGCCGGCCGTCCTCGGCCCACAGGGCCACCGCGGCGTGCGGCTCCATCGGGTTGTTGTGCAGGGGCGGCGTCGTGTACGTCACGTCCACGGTGGCCGCGGCGGCGGCCAGCCCGGCCTCCACGTCGCCCTTCTCGGTGTCGGGGGCCAGGTTCGGGTTGACGACCTCCGGGCGGTAGAGGCCGGGATGGTCGGCGCGCAGCCGTACGTCGTGGGTCTGCGGCTCGTAGTCGACGCGGACGGCGTCGGCGGCGGCGCGGGCCTCGTCGTAGGTCCCGGCGACGACGGCGGCCACGAGCTGGCCCCGGTAGACGACGTCCCGGGAGCCGAACAGGGCCAGCTCGGCGTCGGCGTCGCCGGTCAGGCCGGGCGGGTCGTCGACCGACAACACGGCGAGCACGCCCGGCATGGCCAGCGCCGCGCCGGCGTCCACCCGCGTCACCCGTCCCCTGGCGATCGTGGACTGCACCGGACAGCAGTAGGCGACGTCCTCGACCGGGTACTCGGCGGCGTACGTGGCCAGCCCCGTGACCTTGACGCGCCCCTCGATGCGGTTCACGGCGTGAGCTCCTCAAGCGTACGGACGATCAGGTTGCGGGCCAGCGGCAGCTTGAACGCGTTGCGCGGCAGCGGCCTGGCCTGCTCCAGCTCGGCCTCGGCGGCCCGCAGGTACGCCTCGCCGGTCGCCGGGCCGCCGATCAGCGCGCGTTCGGCCCGCTCGGCCCGCCAGGGCGCGTGGGCCACGCCGCCGAGCGCGATGCGGCACCCGGCCACCACGCCGTCCCCGCGTACGTCGAGCACGGCGGCGACGGACACCAGCGCGAACGCGAACGAGGCCCGCTCGCGGACCTTGCGGTACAGGGAGGCGCCCGGCGGCGGCGGGGGCAGCTCGACGGCGGTGATCAGCATGCCGGGGTCGAGCACGGTGTCGCGTTCTGGCTCGTCCCCGGGGAGGCGGTGCAGGCCGGGCATGGGGATGATCCGGTCCCCCGACGCGCCGGTGACGTGCACCTCGGCGTCGAGCGCGGCCAGTGCCACGGCCATGTCGGAGGGGTGGGTGGCCACGCAGGCGTCCGAGGTGCCCAGGACCGCCAGGTTGGTGTGGTCGCCCTCGATCGCGGGGCAGCCGGTGCCTGGCTCGCGTTTGTTGCACGGCCTGGTCACGTCCTGGAAGTAGGGGCAGCGGGTGCGTTGCAGCAGGTTGCCGGCCGTCGTGGCCATGTTCCTGACCTGGCCGGAGGCGCCGGTCAGCACGGCGCGGGCGAGCATCGGGTAGCGGGTGCGGACGTACGGGTCGGCCGCCAGGTCGCTGTTGCGCACGGCCGCGCCGATCCGCAGCCGGTCGCCCACGGGCTCGATCGTGTCCAGCGGCAGGCGGCTGACGTCGACGAGCCGGTCGGGACCGGCCACGCCGAGCCGCATGAGGTCGACCAGGTTGGTGCCGCCGCCCAGGTACATGGCGCCGGGGCCGAACCTGCCGACCGCGTCCGACGCGCTCCGGGCGCGGGCGTACTCGAACGGCTTCACGACGCCACCTCGCCGATCGCGGTGACGATGTTGGGGTAGGCGCCGCACCTGCACAGGTTGCCGCTCATGCGTTCCCTGATCTCCTCGGGCGTCAGGCCGGGGTCGAGGAGGAGGTCGGCGGTGACGGCGCTCGGCCCCGGCTCGCCCAGCATGCCGACGGCCGAGCAGAGCTGGCCCGGCGTGCAGTAGCCGCACTGGAAGGCGTCGTGCTCGATGAACGCGGCCTGCAGCGGATGCAGCTCCTCACCCCTGGCCAGCCCCTCGACCGTGGTGATCTCGCAACCGTCGGCCGCGACGGCCAGCGCCAGGCAGGCGTTGGCCCGGCGGCCGTCGATCAGCACCGTGCACGCGCCGCACTGGCCGTGGTCGCAGCCCTTCTTGGAGCCGGTCAGGCCGAGCCGCTCACGCAGCAGGTCGAGCAGGGAGATCCTGGGGTCGACGGCCAGGGTGTGCGGCACGCCGTTCACCTGCAGGGTGATGTCCATAGGCGCTCGCCTACCCGGCTCCCCCGGGGGACAATCCCGGCCTCGGACATCGTGGGGTAAAGCCGACGCCCCTCCAGGTGTCGGCGCGCGGGCGCCGGGTAGCCGGGAAGGGGAGGAGTGCATGGGACGAGCGTTCGACGAGCAGGTGACGGAGTCCGGGGCGGTGCTCACCGTCAACGCGGGCTCGTCGAGCCTGCGCCTCGACCTCGTCCAGGGGGGCTGCGTGCTCGACAGCGCGCACGCCGAGCGGGCCGCCGACCCCGGTTCGGCGCGCGAGGAGCTGGCGGCGTTCCTGGGGGGCCACTTCGACCGTGACGTGCGCGCGGTGGCGCACCGGCTGGTGCACGGCGGTGACGTCGTACGCGTGCCCACGGTCGCCGACGACGAGACGGCCGAGGCGCTGCGCGGCGTCGTGAGCCTGGCGCCGCTGCACCTGCCGCCCGCGCTGGCGCTGCTGGAGGCGGCCCGCGAGCAGCTTCCCGCCGTACCGCACGTGCTCTGCCCCGACACCGCCTTCCACGCCGGCCTGCCCGACGCCGCCGCGGTCTACGCCCTGCCGCGCGAGTGGCGCGACCGGTACGGCCTGCGCCGCTACGGCTTCCACGGCCTGTCCTACGCCTGGACCGCCGACCGGGTGGCCGAGCTGATCGGCCGGCCGCTCGCCGAGCTGGAGCTGGTGCTGACCCACCTGGGCGGCGGCTCCTCGGTGTGCGCGGTGTCGGGCGGGCGCAGCCTGGACACCTCGATGGGGTTCACCCCGCTGGACGGCGTGCCCATGAGCAGGCGTTCGGGCAGCGTCGATCCCGGCATGCTGATGTGGCTGCTGTCGCAGGGCCACCTGTCGGCGGACGAGCTGGACGAGGGCCTGCAACGCCGTTCCGGGCTGCTCGGCCTGTCCGGCGGCCGCTCGGGCGACACCCGCGACCTGGTCGAGGCCGAACGCGCCGGCGACGCCGAGGCCGCCCTCGCCCTTGAGGTGTTCTGCCACCGGGTCGCCCGGGAGATCGCCGCCGCCGCCACGTCACTGCCCAGGATCGACGCGCTGGTGTTCACCGGCGAGATCGGCTGGGACCAGCCCGAGGTGCGGGAGGCGGTCTGCCGCCGCCTCGGGCTGCTCGGCGTCGAGCCGCCCGAGCTCGGCAACCGGCACGACGACGGCCCGGTCAGCGGGGACGGCGCCGCCGTGCCCGTACTGGTCGTCCAGGTACGCGAGGAACTCCAGCTCGCCCGCGAATGTCTGGGCGTCCTCGGGCCACCAGAGGAGGACGGCGATGAATGACGTCACCCGCTCGGCCCTGCGGCTGACGGGCGAGCAGGACCTCGACCCGGTGCTCGACCGCGTCGGCGAGGCCACGCTCGTGCTGATCGGCGAGGCCAGTCACGGCACGCACGACTTCTACACCTGGCGGGCCGCGCTCACCCGCCGCCTGATCGCCGAGAAGGGGTTCGGGTTCGTCGCCGTCGAGGGCGACTGGCCCGACTGCGAGCGCGTCAACCGCGCCGTCACCGGCGACGGCGAGGACCCCTTCGACGCCCTGTACGCCTACCGGCGCTGGCCCGCGTTCATGTGGGCCAACGAGGAGGTCGCGGAGTTCTGCCGCTGGCTGCGCCGCTGGAACGCCGCGCTGCCGCCCGGGGAGCGCTGCGGCTTCCACGGCCTGGACGTCTACAGCCTGTGGGAGTCCCTGCGCGCGGTGCGCCGCTACGCCGCCGCCCGTCTGCCCGGCCGGATGGAGACGGTGATGGAGGCCCTGTACTGCTTCGAGTCCTACGGCCACGACCCGCGGCGGTACGGCCTGGAGACCCGCCTGGTCCCCGACTCCTGCGAGGAGGAGGTCGTGCGGATGTTGCGGGCCGTCGTGGAGAGCGCCCCGGACGACGAGGGCGGCTTCGCGGCCCGGCAGAACGCCGAGGTCGTGGCCGGCGCCGAGAGCTACTACCGCGCGATGGTCCGCGGCGGCCCCGCCTCGTGGAACATCAGGGACGTGCACATGGCCGACACCCTGGACCGGCTGGCCGCCTTCCACGAGGCCAAGGGCGTGGTGTGGGCGCACAACACGCACGTCGGCGACGCCCGCGCCACCGACATGGCCGCCGCCGGCATGACCAGCCTCGGGCAGCTCGCCCGCGAACGGCACGGCGAGGACGTCGTCCTGGTGGGCTTCGGCGGCTACCGCGGGACAGTCGTGGCCGCGGCGAACTGGGGCGCGCGGGCGCACGTCATGCCGGTCCCGCCGGCCCGGCCCGGCTCGCTGGAGGCGCTGCTGCACGACGCCCTCGCCGGCGAGCGCGGCCTGTTCGTGACGCCCGAGCGCCCGCGGCCGCGCTGGTACGACGAGCCGCTCGGGCACCGCGCGATCGGCGTGGTGTACCGGCCGGAACGCGAGCAGCGGGGCAACTACGTGCCCACCGTGCTCGGCGACCGCTACGACGCCTTCATCTGGCTGGACGTGACCGAGGCCCTGCATCCGCTGCACGCCGAGCCGTGGGACGACGTCGAGCCGGAGACGTATCCCAGCGCCATGTGACGGAGTGTCGGTGGCAGATGGTTTGATCGCTGCTGTGGAGGCCTCGGTCGAGCAGCTCGTCTACGTCAGGGACGACGAATACACCGTCGCGCGCATGAGCGCCGAGGGCGTGCCCGACTTCGTGGCCACGGGCCGGGCGTTGTCGGGCGCGCAGCCGGGCGAGACGTTGCGGCTGACCGGCGACTGGAGCCACCACGCGCGCCACGGCAGGCGCTTCGCGGTGGCCGGGTGCGAGCGGGTGGTGCCGGCGACGGTCCGGGCGATCCGCGTCTACCTGGGGTCGGGGCTGATCCGGGGCATCGGGCCGCGGCTGGCGTACGCGATCGTCGACCACTTCGGCGAGGAGACGCTCAAGGTCATCGACGCCGAGCCGGAGCGGCTCACCGAGGTCGTCAACATCGGGCCGCTGCGGCAGGCGCAGATCGTCCAGGCGTGGCAGGAGCAGCGGGCCATCGCCGCGCTGATGGTGACGTTGCAGGGGCTCGGCGTCAGCCCGCTGCTGGCGGCCAAGATCCACCAGGTGTTCGGCGGGGAGGCCGAGGAGGTCCTGTCCACCGACCCCTACCGGCTGATCGGCCGGGTCAGGGGCATCGCGTTCCGCGTCGCCGACCGCATCGCGCTGCAGCGCGGGGTGCCCGAGCGCAGCCCGCAGCGCGTCAAGGCGGCGCTGCTCGACCGGCTGGATTCGGCCGCGATCCGCGACGGCCACTGCTTCGTGCCGGTGCCCCATCTGGTGGCGCGGGCGGCCGAGCTGATCGAGCTCGATCCCGCCGTGGTCGAGCCGATGCTCGACGCCCTGGTGGCCGAGCGGCGGGTGGTGGTCGAGGCCGACGAGGCCCAGCCGGGGCGGGCGGTGGCGTTCGCCAAACACGTCCACGCCCGCGAGCAGCAGCTCACCGAGCAGCTCACCAGGCTCGTGCGGGCCCGTTCGACGTTGCCGCTGCGGTCCTTCCGCGAGGACGAAAGCCTCCACGACGACCAGCGCGCGGCCGTCAACATGGCGCTCACCAGCACCGTGTCGATCATCACCGGCGGGCCCGGCTGCGGCAAGAGCCACACGGTGAGGGCCGTGGCGGCCGTCGTCCGGGCGTCGGGCGGCTCGGTCACGCTCACGGCGCCCACCGGCAAGGCGGCCAAACGCCTGTCGGAGCTGACCGGGCTGCCCGCGATGACCATCCACCGCATGCTCGCCCACCGGCCCGACCCCGACGCCTCGACGCTGTTCGAGGAGGCGCCCGCGCAGGCCGACCTGATCGTGGTCGACGAGGCGTCGATGCTCGACCTCCACCTGGCCACACGGCTCACGGCGGCCGTCCCGCCGGGCAGCCATCTGCTGCTCATCGGCGACAGCGACCAGCTCCCCAGCATCGGGGCCGGCGACGTGCTGGCCGACCTGCTGCGCGTGGAGGCGATCCCACGCGTGCGGCTCACCCACGTCTTCCGCCAGGCGGGCGGCAGCGGCATCGTCGAGGCCGCCCACCTCATCAGGGCCGGTCGTGTGCCGGCGACGCCGGGGCGGGGCGGGTTCTGGTTCGAGGAGCTCGACGACCCGGCGCGGGTCGCCGAGCGGGTGGCCCATCTGGCGATGGAGGCGATCCCCCGCAAGCAGGGTGTCCCGCCCGGCCAGGTGCAGGTGTTGTGCCCGATGCGCAAGGGCGAGACGGGCGCGGTGACGCTGGGCCGGCTGCTCCAGGACCGCCTCAACCCGGCGGCCGACGACAAACCCGAGCACTGGTCGGGGGCGTCGGTGTTCCGGGTGGGCGACCGGGTCATGCCCATCCGCAACAACTACGACAAGGGCGTCTTCAACGGCGAGACCGCCACGGTCACCGCCGTGCTGCCGCAGGACCGCGTGGTCGAGGTCCGCACCGACGACGGCGAGACCGTCCAGTACGGCTTCGGCGAGCTCGACGACCTCACGCACGCCTACGCGATCAGCGTGCACCGGTCGCAGGGCAGCGAATACCCGTTCGTGGTGGCGCCGATCGTGGCCGAGGCCGGGGGGATCATGTTGCGGCGCAAGCTGCTGTACACGCTGGTGACCAGGGCCAAGGCGTGGGTCGTGCTGGTGGGGCAGCGGGAGGCGCTGGAGCTGGCGGTGCGCCGCGTCGGCCTCCCCCGCAACACCGGCCTGCCCCGGCGCCTCGCCCAGAGCCTGGCCACCTGACCCCGGGCGGGGCCACTCCGGGATCACTCCGGGATCACTCCGGGATCACTCCGGGGTCACTCCGGGATCACTCCGGGGTCACTCCGGGCGGACCAGGGCGGCGGCCAGGAGTTCGGCGAGGTGGCGGCCCTGGCGTCCGGTGCCGGCGGCGGCGATCTGGGTCCGGCAGGAGAAGCCGTCGGCCAGCAGCTCGTCGTCCGGCTCCGCCGACCGTACGGCCGGCCACAGGCCCTGCTCGGCGCAGGCCGCCGACACCTCGTGGTGCCCGCGTTCGAAGCCGAAGTTGCCGGCCTGGCCGCAGCAGCCGGAGTCGAGCACGCTGGTCCGGATGCCGAACCGGTCGAGCACGGCCCGGTCGGCGTCGTACCCCATGATCGCGCTCTGGTGGCAGTGCACCTGCGCGATCGCCTGACCGCCGACCGAGCAGGGCCGCCAGTCGGACGCGCGGGTCTCCAGCAGCTCGGCCAGGGTTAGGAACCGATCCGCCAGCAGCCGCGTCTCGGCGGTGTTGAGCAGTTCGGGCCCGTCGGCGCGGAACACGGCGGCGCAACTCGGCTCCAGCCCGACCACCGGCACCCCGGCCTCGGCCCACGGCGCGAGCGCCCCCACGGTACGCGCGAGCACCCGCCGCGCCACGCCGAGCTGCCCGGTGCTGATCCAGGTCAGCCCGCAGCACAACGTCACCGGCGGCACGATCACCTCGAACCCGGCCGCTTCGAGCACGTCCACGGCGGCCCGGCCGATGTGCGGGTCGAAGTGGTCGGTGAACGTGTCGGCCCACAACACCACCCGCCCCCGCGTGCCGGGCCCGCCGGCCGGACGCCGCCTGAACCAGTCGGTGAACCGCTCGCGGGCGAACCTCGGCAGGTCGCGTTCCGGCGTGATCCCCGCCGCGGCCTTGACCAGCCGCGACAGGCCGGGCGCGGCGGCGAGGGAGTTGACCAGGCCGGGCGCGGCGGAGGCGAGCGCGGCCCACAGCGGCAGCCAGCCCATCGAGTAGTGGGCGCGCGGCCGGATCCGCCCCCGGTAGTGGTGGGCCAGGAACTCGGCCTTGTAGGTGGCCATGTCCACGTTCACCGGGCATTCGGAGCGGCAGCCCTTGCAGCTCAGGCACAGGTCGAGCGCGTCGCGCACGGCGGTGGAACGCCAGCCGTCGGTGATGACGTCGCCGCGTACCATCTCCTCCAGCAGGCGGGCGCGCCCGCGCGTGGAGTGCTCCTCCTCGCGGGTCACCCGGTAGCTCGGGCACATCACGCCGCCCTCGAAGGGGTGTTTGCGGCATTTGCCGGTGCCGACGCAGCGGGTGGCGGCGTGCCCGAACCGCCCGTGGTCGTCGGGGTACTGGAAGAACGTGTGCCGCGGCTCGTGCGGGTAGAAGCGGCGCTGGGCCAGGTCCTGGTCCAGGTGACGGGGGTGGACGACCTTGCCGGGGTTCATCCGGTTCCGCGGGTCGAAGATGGCCTTGAAGCGGCCGAACACCGCCACGACCTCCTCGCCGAACATGACGGGCAGCAGCTCGGCCAGCGCCTGGCCGTCGCCGTGCTCGCCGGACAGCGAACCGCCGTAGGAGGCCACCAGCTCGGCGGCCTCGCGGGCGAAGGCGCGGTACTTGGCGACGCCGTCGTCGGTGTGCAGGTCGAGCGGGAGGCGGCCGTGCACGCAGCCCTGGCCGAAGTGGCCGTACAGGGCGGACTCCTGGTAGTCGTGCTCGCGCAGCAGCCGCTCGTAGCCGCGCAGGTAGTCGCCCAGCCGCTCGGGCGGCACGGCCGCGTCCGACCAGCCCTCGTACGTCTGGCGCCCGGTCGGCGGGTACGCCTCCACGCCGAGCCCCGACTCGCGCCACCGCCACATCCGGTCCTCCCTGGCCGGGTCGCCGAGGAAGGCGTGCGTGGGCGTGGGCGCCTCGGCCCGCTCCCCCACCTCGCGCATCATCGTCTCGGCCCGCTCGCGCGCCTGCTCGGGCGTGTCACCGCCGAACTGCACCAGCAGCCAGCCGCCGCCCTCGGGCAGGTCGCGCAGCGCCGGGTCGTCGGGGTGCTCCCGCCGGGCGAGCCGGTACATGGTCTCGTCCATGGCCTCAAGCGCGAGCGGCGCGTGCGCGGCCACGGCGGGGACGGCGTCGGCGGCGGTGAAGACGTCCTGGAAGCCCAGTACGGCCAGGGCCCTGGCGGCCGGGCGCGGCACGACGCGCAGCTCGGCGCGCAGCACGGTCACCAGCGTGCCCTCGCTGCCGGTCAGCGCGCGGGCCAGGTCGAAGCCGTTCTCGGGCAGGAGCTGGTCCAGGTTGTAGCCGGAGACGCGGCGTTCCAGCTTGGGGTAGCGGGTGCGGACCAGTTCCATGGTCTCGTCGCGCAGCTCGCGCACCTGGCGGTAGATCTCGGCCAGGCGGCCGCCCTGGGCCTGGATGCGGTCGTACTCGGCGTCGCCGGTGGGCCCCACCCAGGCGCGCACGCCGTCGTAGGTGAGGATCTCCAGCCGGAGCACCGACTCCGACATCTTCCCGTACGCCTGGGCGGAGGCCCCGCACGAGTTGTTGCCGATCATGCCGCCGATCGTGCAGGCCGCATGACTGGACGGCTTGGGCCCGACCATCAGCCCGTACGGCTCCAGCTCGTGATCGACCTGGTCGAGCCCGGCCCCCGCCTGGACGACGATCCGACGGCCGGCGGCGTCCACGGACTCGACCGCGCCGCAGTACTTGGACCAGTCGATCACCACGGCCGCGTTGCAACACTGCCCGGCCAGGCTGGTGCCGCCGCCGCGCGAGAGCACGGGGACGTCCCTCGCCCGGCACACGGCCACTGCCGCGACCCCGGCGTCCAGGTCGCGCGGCACGACGACGCCGATCGGGACCTGCCGGTAGTTGGAGGCGTCCCTGGCGTAGGCGGCGCGGCTGCCGGCGTCGAACCGCACCTCGCCGTCCACCGCCTCGGCGAGGCGGCCGCGCAGCGTCTCGACGTCGATCTCCCGGTACGGCGGAGTGTGCGTGACGGGCGTGTTGACCAGGCTCTTCATGCCGGGCACTTACCCGGGCCGCCTCACGGGCCGCCCAACGGCGGCCCAAGCGCGGTTCTAGACCCCGAGCAGGTCGGTGAGGTCGTCGGCGTGCTCCTCCTCCTCTTCCAGGATCGACTCCATGAGCCGGCGGGTGGTGGGGTCGCCCTCGCCGAGCCAGCGGATGATCTCCTGGTAGGTGGAGATGACGATGCGCTCGGCCCACAGGTTGGCCTCCAGCAGCGCCTTCAGGTCGGTGTCGGCGGGCACCTGGTAGTCGGTGTGGGAGCGCTGGACGAGCTTGGCGGGGTCGAAGTCCGGTTCGCCGCCGAGCTGGCTGACGCGTTCGGCGGCGCGGAGCGCGTGGTCGAGCTCCTCCTTGGCGTGCTCGGTGAACTCGGCCGCCACCTGCGCGCGGTCGATGCCCTTGGCGGAGATGGCGTGCCGGGTGTACCTGAGCCAGCACACCACCTCGGTGGCGATCACGTCGTTGAGGACTTCGATGACTTTCCGCGGGTCGTGGCCGAAGGTCTGGGTGATCGGCCCATCGTCCATCTTCTGGCGTACCTGCTCGCGGATCCTGGTGACGTCGAGCACGAAGTCGTCCGTCTGCGTCATGAGCTGTCCTTCCCCCGGCGATTTCCCCTGGTCAACGGTAGCTTCGCCGGAGCATTCCGGGCGGTTGCGACACGGGCGGGCCGCAGGCGGGGAACCAGCGCCAGGGTGATCGCCGCCGACGCCGCGGCCAGCACGGCCATGGAGACGACGGGCGAGGTGCGTTCGGCCAGGGCGCCGGCGAGCACGGCGGCCAGGCCCTGCGTGGTGATCATGCCGGCGGAGTGCAGCCCGAGCGCGTGCCCGCTCAGCTCGGGGGGCGTGAGCGCCATGAGCCGGTCCTGGAGCAGCAGGGTCGCGGCGTACCCGGCCGAGGCGAGCGCGATCAGCACGGGCGACGGGTACACCACGAAGGCCAGGTACGGCAGCGCGAGCAGCAGGTGCAGCGGCGTGACCAGCCGCGCCCGCCAGTGCGGCGGCACGAACCGCCCGGCCAGCACGTCCCCGGCGAGCATGCCCGCGGCCGCGCAGGCGAACAGCAGCCCGGCCCGTTCGGGCGCGAGGGGCACGAACAGCGACTCGCAGCCGACGATCAGGCCGTTGGGCAGCCAGAGCGCCAGGTAGACGTGCCGGCGCGGGCGGGAGGACCACAGGCGGGCGTTGTCGCGCCAGGTCTCGGCGGGCGAGGGCCGCCCGGCCGCGCGCGGGCGCCGCCGGCCGAGGCCGAGCCCGGCCAGGGCGGCGGCCAGGTGGATGGCCGCCGCGGCGAGCAGCGTCCCGCGCGGCGACAGGACGGTCACCAGTACGCCGCCCGCGCCGAACCCGGCGATCTGCACGATCCCGGAGGACATGTTGAGCACCGACCGGCCGAGCAGGTAGCCGTCCTGGTCGAGCAGCTCGTTCAGCAGCCCGTAGCGGACGCCGCCGCCGAGTGAGGAGAGCACGCCGAGGGCCAGCACGATGACGAGCATCCCCCACACGGGCAGCCCGGGGACGGCCAGGACGGCGGCGGCGAGCGCGGACACCAGCGAGAGCCCGGTCAGCGCGGCGCGCGGCGGCAGCCGGTCGGCCGCCGACAGCAGGGTCGCCGCGCCGACCGCCTGGGACAGGGCCGGGCCGAACATGGCCAGCCCGGACAGCAGCGGCGACCCGGTGCCCGCGTAGACGAGGGTGCCGAGGGCGAGCCCGCTCACCGTCTGCCCCGCCACCTGACCGGACGAGACCAGGAACAGCGGGGTGAATCCGGACCTGCCGAACAGGTCCCGGTATGTGCGCATGGGACGGCAGTCTTCGCGACCGGCGGCGACGGGCGTTACTGTTTCGCGTACCGGCGAAACAACGGGCAAGACTTCGCGTACCGGCGAAACAACAGGCGAGACTTCGTGCACCGGCGGAACAGCGGGTGGGATCAGGGCGGTGGCATGGGTTTCTGGCAGGTGGACGCCGACACGCTCGCGGGCGGCCGGTTCGTCCTGTCGCCGCTGGCCGAGACGATCGCCGCGCTGAAGACGCTGGAACGCGGCACGGCCGCCCATCCCGGCGAGGGCGCGTGGCTGGCCGCCCACCTGCCCGCCTACCGGGCCGGGCAGGCCGCCGACCCGATCACGGCGCTGCTCGTCCGGGCCGCGCTGGGCCGTACGTGGAACGCGACGTTCCTCACGCCCACGCCCGAGGGGGAGGGCGAGGCCGCCTTCGAGGAGGAGGTGGCGAGTGTGCGCGAGACGCCGCCCGATCAGGCGCGCGAGGATCTGACCGAGTCGCTGGGCGGGCCCGTCCCCGCCGTGCTGCACCGCCGTGACCTGCCCGAGCGCATGGCCGCCCGGCTGGAGTGGGTGTGGCGGGAGACGGTACGGCCCACCTGGGCGCGGCGCCGCCGGATCGCGGAGGCCGACGTCGTGGCCCGTACCGCGCGGCTGGGCCGGGGCGGCTGGGCGGCGGCCCTGGACGGCATGCGTCCCGGCCTGCGCTGGCTCGGGGACGGCCGGCTGCAGATCAACGCCTCCGACAACCCGCCTCGGGACCTGCCGGGCGCCCGGCTGATGTTCGTCCCGGTCACGCCGCGGCAGGGCTGGGTGAGCTGGCACGGCTCCCGCCGCTGCGCGATCGTCTACCCGTGCTCGGGGCCGCTGGCCGACGTGGGCCCGCCGGCGGCGCCGGAGGCGCTGGGCAGGCTGCTGGGCGAGGCGCGGGCGGGCGTGCTGGTGCTGCTGGAGGCCCCGAAGAGCACCACGCAGCTCGTCGCGCTCACCGGCCAGGGCCTGGGCTCGGTGGGCCGCCACCTCAAGGTCCTGCTCGACGCCGGTCTTGTCGGCCGCGTCCGGGCCGGCCGCTCGGTCCTCTACAGCCGTACGGGCGTCGGCGACGACCTCGTACGGGCACAAATGAGCTGACTCCGCGCGCCCGCCGCTGCCACAATGGGGGCACAGATGGACGAACAACGCATGATCCGCGTCTCCAAGTACCTGGCCAGGCACCTGCGCCACGACCCGGGCCGCATCGGCCTCACCCTCGACGCCGCCGGCTGGGTGCCCGTCGACGACCTGCTCGCCGCCGCCTCCGCGCACGGCTTCCCGATCACCCCTGACGAGCTGCGCCAGGTCGTGGCGGCCAACGACAAACGCCGCTACGCGCTCGATGACGGCAGGATCCGCGCCAGCCAGGGTCACTCCGTGCCTGTGGAGCTAGGCCTGCCCTCCGTGGAGCCTCCCGCGTACCTTTACCACGGGACCGTGGGCCGCTTCGTGGCCGCGATCCGGCGCGAGGGCCTGCGGCCGATGGGCCGCCACCACGTGCACCTGTCCCCCGACCGGGAAACCGCCGTACGGGTGGGCGCGCGCCGGGGCGTACCGGTGGTGCTGGTGGTCGCCGCCGGAGACCTGCACGCCACCGGCCACCGCTTCCTCCGCAGCGCCAACAACGTCTGGCTGACCGACCACGTACCCCCCACCCACCTCCACCTCCCTTCCTGACCCGGCCCGTGGCATGCGCGGGCCGCCGGTCGCTCAGGAAGCGGAGGTGTTGGCTAGGCTGGCGCGCGGAGGACGGACACCCATGCGCGCACGCGATCTCATGACAGACTTCCCGACGGTCACGCTCGACACGTCGGCGCTCGACGCCGCCCGCCTGCTGGCCGAACGCGACCTCCCCGGCCTCATCGTGATCGACGGCGACGGCCGCCCGCACAGCATCCTCCCCGGCACCCAGGTGCTCCGGCTGGCCGTACCGGCCTACTGCCAGGACGATCCCGCGCTGGCCCGGGTCGTGGACGAGGCCCACGCGGACCTGTTCCTGCGCAGGCTCGGCACGCGTACCGTCCGCGAATCCCTTCCCGCGCAGCCGCGCGAGCTGCCGGTGGCGGACCCGAAGGCGACCGTGCTCGAACTGGCCGCCCTCATGGCCCGCACACACAGCCCCCTGGTCGCGATCGTGGAGGCGGGCCGCGTAGCGGGCGCCGTCACCCTCCAGTCCCTCCTGGACCACACCCTCACCATCTGACCCGCCCCCGGCGCTGGGGCTGTCAGGCCGCCGCCGAGCCCTCCCGTCGGGCCCTCCGGGCGGTGGTTCGCCGAGGGTGCGGGCGATCTTCGAGTGCGGGCGTCGTAGGCTGGGGTGCATGGGGACGACCGCCGCCCGACAGCCGGTGCCTGCCCGCCGGGCCGACGCCGAACGCAACATCGCCGCCATCCTGGAAGCCGGGACGCGGCTGCTGAGCGACGACCCGGGCGCGAGCGTGGCCGACATCGCCAAGGCCGCCGGGGTCGGCCGCGTCACCCTGTACGGCCACTTCCCCTCCCGCGAGGCCCTGGTGGACGCCGTCCTCGACCACGCCGTCGGCATGGCGGACGCCGTGCTTGAGGACGACACCCTCGACACCGCTCCCGCCCCGGAGGCGATGACCCGGCTGCTGCGATCGTCGTGGGAGATCCTCAACCGGCACCGCCGCCTGTTCCTGGCCGCCGACCGCGTGCTGCCCACCGAACGTATCCGCGAGCACCACAGCCGCCCGCTGCGACGGGTGGAGCGCCTCATCTCCCGCGGCCAGGACGACGGCGACTTCCGTACGGACCTGCCGCTGGAGTGGCTGGTGACGACGTTCTTCGCCATCATCCACAGCGCCGCCCAGGAACGAGAGGCCGGCCGCCTGTCCCCGGAGGAGGTCGAGCCCGTCCTGACCCGCACCATGCTCTCCCTCCTCACCTCCGCCCAAGCGTCCTGACGTCTCCCACCTCCCCCTGCGCGCCCTGAACGCCGCGCGTCACCACACCTCCTGAACGCCGCGCTTCGCCATGCCCCCAATCCGGCGACACCCTACCGGCGTACCGTTTTGTTGTGCTTAACTTGAACACCGTTGTTCAAGTTAAGGAGTTGAGGGATGAGTCAGCACGTTGGGACGCGGGATCCCGTCGCGGTTCGCAGCAAGGGTTGGGCGGTGCTGGTGTTGTTGTGCCTGGCCCAGTTCATGCTGATCATCGACATCACCGTCGTCCAGGTGGCCCTGCCCACCATCGGCACCGATCTCGCGCTGGGACGTGAGGCGCTCACCTGGGTGGTGACCACGTACACGCTGTGTTTCGGCGGCCTCATGGTCCTCGGCGGGAGGCTCGCCGACGCGATCGGCCCCCGCCGTACACTCCTGGCCGGACTGGCGCTGTTCACCGCGGCCTCGCTCGTCTGCGGCCTGGCCGACGACGGCGGCACGCTCATCGCGGGACGGGCCGTACAGGGGGTGGGCGCGGCGCTGCTCTCCCCCGCCGCCCTGGCCGTCATCACGACCGTCTTCCAGGGCGAGCGCCGGGCCCGCGCGCTCGCCGTCTGGGCCGCGATCGGCGGTACGGGCGCCGCCTTGGGCGTGCTCCTCGGCGGCGTCCTGACCGACGGCCCCGGCTGGACGTGGGTGTTCTTCGTGAACGTGCCCATCGGCCTGCTGGTCCTCGCGGCCGTCCCCGCCGTCGTCCCGGCCGCCCTTGAGGGCCACGCCGCGCACGGCCCGCATGGCCCGCACGGCGCACACGGCTCGACGGCTGAGGCCGGGGCGGGGCGTGGGCGCGTTGACGTCGGAGGCGCGTTGCTCGTCACCCTGGCGACCGCCCTGCTGATCTACGGCCTCGTCTCCGCCGGTGACGGCGGCTGGGGCGCCACGGGAACCGTGCTGCCGCTGGCCGGGGCCGCCGTGTCCTACGTCGCGTTCGTGCTGGTCGAACGGTCCGTACGGGCCCCGCTCATGCGGATCGAGACCCTGGCCAGGCGACCGGTCGTCTCGGGCGCGTTCGTCATGCTCGTCGCCACCGGGCTGATGCTGGGCCTGTTCTTCCTCAGCTCCCTCTACCTCCAGCACGTCCTGGGCTTCAGCGCCCTGAAGACCGGCCTGACGTTCCTGCCCGTCGCCGTCGCCATCACGCTCGGCGCGCACCTCGGCGGGCGTCTGATCGGGAAGATCGGCGGCCGTCCGGTGGCGGTGGCGGCGTTCGTGCTGACCGCCGCGGGGGCGGCGCTGATGACGCGGGTCTCCCCCGAGGCCGGCGCGTACACCACTCTGCTGCCCGGGTTCGTACTGGCCGCCCTGGGGATCGGGCCGGCCTTCGTGACCGCCACGACGACCACGATGGCCAACGTCCCGCCCGGCGAGAACGGCGTCGCGTCCGGCGTCATCAACACCTTCCACGAGCTGGGCGGCTCGATCGGGGTGGCGGTGGTGTCCACGGTGGCCGCGTCCAGCCTGGGGCAGGGGGCCGGGGTGTCCGGTTTCACCTCGGGGCTCGTGCTGTGCGCGGTCGTCGCCGGAGCGGCGGCCGTGATCTCGCTCGGGCTCGTCCCCCCGGGCAGACCGGCGGGCGCGTTCGTCGGCCACGGCCACGGCCACTGATACGGCCACTGACACCGCGCACGGGCCCTGGGCAGGCCCTACGGCTGCCCCCCGACGTCCCGCCGGTCGCGCCGCGAACGGCGGGATGTCCCAGGCGACCCCGGGAGGTTATTCTGCTTGGGTGACTGCTCCGCCCCCCGCGGGACGCGGCTTCTCGATGTACCCGACCCTCACCGGGGCCGGTGCCGGCCAGGCGCCGGACGGCGTGCCTTCCCCGCAGGCCCCGTCCTGTCCGCGGGCGCGGTGAGCGGCGGCGATGCCATCCCTGACGCTGCTGTGCCGGGAGCAGCCCGGCGTGACCGTGATCGTCGTGTGCGGAGAGCTCGACGTCACCAACCGCGCCCAGTTCGAGAGCTTTCTCGGGGAACGGCCGGAGCCCGGCCGGCAGGTCGTGCTCGACCTGGCCCAGGTGCCGTTCATGGACAGCTCGGGCCTGCACGTCCTGCTGGCCTTCTCCACCGACCGGCTCGGGAGGTCCGGCACGGTGCGCCTGGCGGGGGTGCAGCCCCTGCCCGCCCGGTTGCTGGAGATCACCGGGGTGCTGACGCACGTCCCGGTGCACGACACCGTCGCCGACGCGGTGGCCGCGGCCAGGGCCACCACCGAACGTTCCGGGTGAGCGGCGACGCGCAAGGGCATTCTTGGCTAACTTCGGGGCTAGCGCGCGCCTGGGCGCAGGCGGCTACTCTTCCGCTACCCAGAGTTGAAGTTCTTCCATGCCGGGCGAGCACGGAACGAGGAACACGACATGAGCGACCCCACGGTCGGCACCGTACGTTCGGGTGGACGCGCCAAGCGTGCCCGAGGTCCCGCTGAGGTGGGCGAGTCGGAGTTGCGTCAGCTGCTCGGCGGGCTGACAGCGGTACGGGACGGCGACTTCCGCACCCGCCTGCCCGAGGACGCCGACGGCCTGCTCGGCGAGATCGCCTCCGTCTTCAACGGCATGGTCGACCAACTGTCCCTGTTCACCTCCGAAGTCACCCGCGTCGCCCGCGAAGTCGGCACCGACGGCCGACTCGGCGGACAAGCCGACGTCCCCTCGGTCTCCGGCACCTGGAAAGACCTCACCGAATCCGTCAACGCCATGGCCGGCAACCTCACCGACCAAGTACGCAGCATCGCCCAGGTCACCACCGCCGTAGCCCGCGGCGACCTGTCCCAGAAGATCACCGTCCACGCCCGCGGCGAGATCCTCGAACTCAAGAACACCGTCAACACCATGGTCGACCAGCTGTCCTCCTTCGCCGACGAAGTCACCCGCGTCGCCCGCGAGGTCGGCACCGAAGGCCAGCTCGGCGGCCAAGCCGAAGTCGAAGGCGTCGCCGGCACCTGGCGCGACCTCACCGACTCCGTCAACTTCATGGCCGGCAACCTCACCGACCAGGTACGCAACATCTCCCAGGTCGCCACCGCCGTCGCCCGCGGCGACCTGTCCCAGCGCATCACCGTCTCAGCACGCGGCGAGATCCTCGAACTCAAGAACACCCTCAACACCATGGTCGACCAGCTGTCCTCCTTCGCCGACGAAGTCACCCGGGTGGCCCGCGAAGTCGGCACCGACGGCCGGCTCGGCGGACAGGCCGACGTCAAAGGCGTCTCCGGCACCTGGAAAGCCCTGACCGAATCGGTCAACGTCATGGCCGACAACCTCACCGCCCAGGTCCGCAGCATCGCCGAGGTCACCACCGCCGTCGCCAAGGGCGACCTCACCCAGAAGATCCGCGTCGACGCCCGAGGCGAGATCCTCGAACTCAAGGAGACCATCAACACGATGGTCGACCAGCTGTCCGCCTTCGCCGACGAAGTCACCCGCGTCGCCCGCGAAGTCGGCACCGAGGGCAACCTCGGCGGACAGGCCACCGTACGAGGGGTGTCGGGCACCTGGAAGGACCTCACCGACAACGTCAACTCGATGGCCGACAACCTGACCAACCAGGTACGCAGCATCGCCCAGGTCACCACCGCGGTAGCGAGGGGCGACCTGACCAGGAAGATCGACGTCGACGCCCGCGGCGAGATCCTTGAGCTGAAGACCACGATCAACACGATGGTGGACCAGTTGTCCTCCTTCGCCGCGGAGGTCACCCGGGTGGCCCGCGAGGTGGGCCGGGAGGGCAGGCTGGGCGGCCAGGCCGAGGTCGAGGGTGTGTCCGGCACCTGGAAACGCCTGACCGAGAACGTCAACGAGCTGGCCGCCAACCTCACCCGCCAGGTACGCGCGATCGCCGAGGTCACCAGCGCCGTCACCTCCGGCGACCTGACCCGCTCGATCACCGTCGACGCCGAAGGCGAACTGGCCGACCTCAAGGACAACATCAACTCGATGGTCAAGTCCCTGCGCGAGACCACCACCGCCAACGAGCAGCAGGACTGGCTCAAGTCCAACCTCGCCAGCATGTCCGGCCTCATGCAGGGCCACCGCGACCTGGCCACCGTCGCCGAACTCGTGATGAACGAACTCGCCCCGCTGGTCAGCGCCCAGTACGGCGCCTTCTTCTCCGCCGAGGAGAACGAACTCCGGCTCATCAGCGCCTACGGCTACCCCGCCGACCCCGACCGCCCCACCAGATTCCGCCTCGGCGAGGCGCTGGTCGGCCAGGCCGCCCGCAGCCGCAGGACGATCGCGATGGCCGACGTCCCGCCCGGCTACATCACGATCTCCTCGGGGCTCGGCAGGACCGACCCGAGTTCGGTGATCGTGTTGCCGATCGTGGTGGAGGAGCAGGTGCTCGGCGTGATCGAGCTGGCGTCGGTGCAGGCGTTCACGCCGGTCCATCTGGTCTTCCTCGATCAGCTCATGGAGACGATCGGGGTCAACCTCAACACGATCGTGGCCAACGCCCGTACCGACGAGCTGCTCAAGGAGTCGCAGCGGCTGGCCGTCGAGTTGCAGGCCCGTTCGGAGGAGTTGCAGCAGCAGCAGGAGGAGCTCCAGCGCTCCAACGCCGAGCTGGAGGAGAAGGCGACGCTGCTGGTCCGCCAGAACCAGGACATCGAGACCAAGAACCTGGAGATCGAGCAGGCCAGGCAGGAGCTGGAGGACCGGGCCCACCAGCTCACGCTGGCCTCGACGTACAAGAGCGAGTTCCTGGCCAACATGAGCCACGAGCTGCGTACGCCGCTCAACTCGCTGCTCATCCTGGCCCAGCTCCTGGCCCAGAACCACACGCGCAACCTGACGCCCAAGCAGGTCGAGTACGCCGGGATCATCCACTCGGCGGGCTCCGACCTGCTGCAGCTGATCAACGACATCCTCGACCTGTCCAAGGTCGAGGCGGGCAAGATGGACATCAATCCCGAATGGGTGCCGTTGCGCCAGCTCCTGGACTATGTCGAGGCCACGTTCCGGCCGATGACCTCGCAGAAGAGCCTCGACTTCCGCGTCACCACCGCGCCGGGCGTGCCCGCCGACCTGTTCACCGACGACTCGCGGCTGCGCCAGGTGCTGCGCAACCTGCTGTCGAACGCGGTCAAGTTCACCGAGACCGGCAGCGTCGAACTGCGCATCGAACCGGCCGCCCGCGGCGAGCTGCCC
The DNA here is from genome assembly GCF_014648435.1 of Nonomuraea spiralis. Lineage (GTDB taxonomy): Bacteria > Actinomycetota > Actinomycetes > Streptosporangiales > Streptosporangiaceae > Nonomuraea > Nonomuraea spiralis. The sequence goes on along the minus strand of NZ_BMRC01000001.1, from coordinate 69,878 downwards.
GCCTCGGTACGCCAGCACGCCCCCGCCATCGCGGTACGGGTCATGGACACCGGCGTCGGCATCCCCGAGCAGCAGCTTGAGGTGATCTTCGGGGCGTTCCAGCAGGCCGACGGCACCACCAGCCGCAAGTACGGCGGCACCGGCCTCGGCCTGTCCATCAGCCGCGAGATCGCCTACCTGCTCGGCGGCGCGATCACCGTCCGGAGCACGCCGGGCCGGGGCAGCGTGTTCACCCTCTACCTGCCGGTCGCGCGCCCCGGCTTCGAGGGGCACGAGCAGAGCGTCGCGCCCACCGAGACCGTCGCGCCGCCGGTGGCCGGTCAGCCGCGGCGGCTGCTGGTGATCGAGGAACGCGCCCACGGGCTGCTGTCGCTGGTGGCCGAGAGCGTGGTGAGCGGCCTGGCCGGTTCGCACGACTCGCTGGGCGGGGCCGTCGCGGTGGTCGCGGCGGCGGGCGCGGAGGAGGCGGCGGCCCTGCTGGCCGCCGAGCCCTGCCACTGCGTCGTACTGGATCTCGACCTGCCCGACCTGGCCGCCTACGGGTTGCTGGAGACGATGGACGGCGATCCGGGGCTGCGCGGCGTGCCGGTGCTGGCCTACACCAACTGGCGGTCCACCCCGCCGCAGGACGCGCGGATCGGCGACCGGCCGCTGGAGCTGCTGTCCAGCCTCGACGAGCTGCGCGAGCGCATCGCCCTGCACCTGACCGCCGACCAGCCCGGCGACGTGCTGCCGCTGGTGAGGTCCCGGTCCGTGGGGACGGCGTCCGGGCGGGAGATCGACAACACGCTGTCCGGGCGCACGGTGCTGGTGGTGGACGACGACGTACGCAACCTGTTCGCGCTGACCAGCATGCTGGAGATCCACGGCGTCAACGTGCTGCACGCCGAGAACGGCCGCAAGGGCATCGACACCCTGACCGCCCATCCCGAGACGGACCTGATCCTGATGGACGTGATGATGCCCGAGATGGATGGCTACACGGCGATCGAGACGATCCGCGCGATGCCCAGTTACGCCGACCTGCCGATCATCGCGGTCACAGCCAAGGCGATGCCGGGCGACCAGGAGAAGTCGCTGGCGGCCGGGGCCAGCGACCACGTGACCAAACCGGTGGACGCCGACCAGCTCATCGGCCGTATCCAGCATTGGATGGATCCGGCCTGACGCGGTGAGGAGTCGCGCCATGGGGAGTTCCACGGAGGAGACGGGCCTGGCCAGGCTGGCCGCGACCGTCGAACGCCTGCGCGCCGAGCTGGACGAGGCCCGCCGCGCGGCCGACGACCGCGCGCTGGTCGAGCTGGCGAAGGGCATCCTGGTCGAGCGCCTGCGCTGCGCCCCGGCGCAGGCCGCCGCCCAGCTCGCCACGCTGGCGGCCAGGACCGGCCGGTCCCTGACCGAGCTGGCGGCCGACGTCGTCAACCGCACCACCCCCGACCCCGTCACCACCCCGACGGCCGATGCGGAGGCCGGAGGCGGGGCGGCGGGGGTGCGGCTGCGTACGGCCGAGAGCGCGGCACTCGGCGCGGCCGACGTGCAGGCCGCGGCCCACGCGGTGCTGGAGACGGCCCTCCTGCCCATCGGGGCGACGGCGGTCGCGGTATGGGTGGCCGGGCCCGACACCTCGCTCACGCTGGCCGGTCACGCGGGCTTCGGCGCCGAGGAGGCAGGGCTCTGGCGGCAGGTCCCCCCGGGCCTGATCACCCCGGCCACCAGCACGCTCCTCCAGCGCCGCACCCTGTGGCACGACAGGCCGGGGCCGCCCTCGATCGGCCGCCACCAGCTCACCGGCGGCCGGGTGACCGCCCTGGCCCGGGTGGCCGGGCGGGTGCTCGGCGTCCTGGAGGTCTGCTGGCCGGAGGACCATCCCCAGCCCACGCCCAGGCTGGAACACCAGATCGAGGCGCTGGCCGACCTGTGCGCCCTCACCCTGAACGCCCCCGGCCCGCCCGGCCACGCCGACGCCGCCCTGGCCGAGCTGGCCCACCTGGCCGACTCCCTGCCCGACCCGGCGTTCGTCCTCGTGCCGCACCTCGATCCGCAGGGCGACGTCGCCGACTTCCGCATCCACCACGCCAACGGGCCGGCGGCGGTGCGGGCGGGCAGGCTGCTGCTGGAGGCGTACCCGTTCGCGGCGGGCGAGCTGCTGGCCAGGGTCGAGCACGTGCACGCGACCGGTGAGCCGTTCCACGCCGCCGACATGTCCTTCACCGCGACGTCCGCGTCCGGCGTCAGCATCACCCGCCACGGCGGGAGCGTGCTGCTCGTTCGGCGCGACCTCGACGACCAGGCCCGCCTGCTGGAGCACGCCCAGCGCCTGGGCCGCATCGGCGGCTTCGAGGAGAACGCCCTGACCGGCGAGATCACCTGGAACGCCCAGATGTTCTCCCTGTACGGCCTGCCGCCGGACGCCCGGCCCGTCCCGCTGGAACGGCTGCGCGATCACGTGCACCGCGACGACGAGGTGGCCGTGGGCCTCTTCCTGCGCGCGGTGCTGCATCACCGGCGTCCGGCCGCGACGGCGTTCCGGCTGGAACGTCCCGACGGGGTGGCCCGCCACCTGCGGGTGGTGGCCGAGCCGGCGTTCGGGCCGGACGGGCGGCTGACGGCGGTGCGGGGGGCGTACCAGGACGTCTCTCCGCAACACTGGACGGAGGTCGCGCTGGCCGTGACCCGCGACAGGCTGGCCCGCACCGAACGGCAGTCCGCCGCCCGCAACCGCCTGGCCCTGCAGCTCCAGCACGCCATCATGCCGCCCTCGCACGGCCGCATGGACTCCTTCGGCCTGCGCATCGCGGTCCGCTACCGTCCGGCGCAGAAGGAGGACCTGGTGGGCGGCGACTGGTACGACGCGGTCGTCCTGCCGTCCGGCTGCGTGCTGCTGTCGGTGGGCGACGTGGCCGGGCACGGCGTCGAGGCCGCGACCGGCATGGTCGTGCTGCGCAACGCGCTGCGTGGCCTGGCGACGACGGGCGGCGGCCCGGCGCAGCTGCTCGGCTGGCTCAACCTGGTCGCCCGCCACCTCGCCGACCGCATGACCGCGACCGCGATCTGCGGCGTGTACGACCCCGCCACCCGCGTCCTGCGCTGGGCCAGGGCGGGGCACCTGCCGCCGATCCTGCTGCGCCGCGCGCGGGGCACCGAGCTGCCGATGGTCAAGGGCCCGCTGCTCGGCGCGTTCGCCGACGCGGTCTACGAGGAGGGACGGCTCCAGCTGGAGGCCGACGACACGCTGCTGCTCTACACCGACGGCCTGATCGAGCGGCGTGACCACAACCTGCGCCACGCCCAGGACCGGCTGCTGGCGGTCGCCTCGCGTACGGCGACGACGCTGGACCACCGGCTGGACGACCTGCTCACCCACTGCAACTCCGACACCGACGACGACACCTGCCTGATCGGCGTGCACGTGCGCTGAGCCGGGCCGCAACCCGGGGTCAGGTCGCGGGCGGGAGCAGGCCGAGCCGGTCGAAGGCGGCGGCCACGCTGGGGGCCAGCGCCGCCGGGTCGTCCCCGGCGACGGCGCGGCCTGCGGTGTAGCAGGCCAGCGCGAGCTGCGGGGCCAGGGCCGCCGTCTCGGGCGCGGCGCCGTGCTCGCGCAGGATCTCGGTCATGGTCGCGGCGAGGAGCCGCTGTTTGCGCGCCGTACGGTCGCCGAGCTCGGGATGATCGGCGATCAGCCGCTCGCGCAGGACGTAGCGGCCGGGGTCGCGGGTGGCCCCCGCGCACACGGCGAGGGTGAGCTCGCGCACCTGGGCCAGGGCCTCGGGCAGGCCGGGCGGGCGGTCGCCGCGCAGCGCGCGGTGGCGGGCGGCCAGGTCGTCGATCCGGTCCTGCTCCCCGGCGAAGAGGACCTCCTGCTTGTCGCCGAAGTAGCGGAAGAACGTCGTGCGGCCCACCTCGGCGCGTTCGGCGATGTCGGCGACGGTCACCTCGTCGTAGCCGCGCTCGGCGAAGAGCCGGTAGGCGGCCTCGATGATCTCGTCACGGGCTCGCCGCCGCTTGCGGACGCGCAGTGAGGGCTGGGTCACGTGCCCCAGTCTAGCGCTCCCGGACGCAGTCCCTTATGGTACGGAGTACCAGTTGGTACGAGATTCCATTGGAGTGGACATGCGAGCCGTGCAGATCACCGAGTTCGGCGGCCCCGAGGTCGTGCGCGTACGGGAGGTGGACGAGCCCCGGCCCGGCCCCGGCCGGGTCGTCGTGGACGTCTCGCGCTGCGGCGTGAACTTCGCCGACACCCTCATGCGCGAGAACGCCTACCTGGCCGCGACCACGCTGCCGGTCATCCCCGGCGGCGAGGTCGTCGGCAGGACCGCCGACGGCCGCCGCCTGGCCGCCCTGACGGACCGGGGCGGGTACGCCGAGAAGGCCGCGATCACGGAGGCGAGCGCCTTCGCGGTGCCCGAGGACCTCGACGACGTCGCGGCGGTCGCGCTGCTGGCTCAGGGGCTGACCGCGTGGTGGCTGGTCCGCCACACCGGCCGGGTGCGGCCCGGGGAGAGCGTGGTCGTGCACGCGGCGGCGGGCGGCGTCGGCTCGCTGGCGGTGCAACTGGCCAAGGCGGCGGGCGCGGGCCGGGTCATCGCCACGGCGAGCACGCCCGCCAAGCGGGAGCTGGCCCTGTCGCTGGGCGCGGACGCCGCCGTCGACCCGGCCGCCGCCGACCTCACCGGGGCCTTGCGCGCGGCCAACGGCGGCGAGCCCGTGGACGTGGTCCTGGAGATGACCGGCGGCCGGGTCACCGACCAGAGCCTGGCGGCGCTGGCGCCGTTCGGCCGGCTCGCCTTCTACGGCATGGCGGGCGGGGTGGAGCCCGAGCCGGTCGCGCCGCGTGCCCTCCAGCGCCGATCGGTGACCGTCAGCGGCTTCTGGCTGTTGAACGCCTTCGAGCGGCCCGCCGTCCTGGCCGGGGCGTACGCGGAGATGGCGGCGCTGGTGACGGCGGGCGAGCTGCGGGTGGTCTCCGGCGGCGACCGTCCGATGTCGGAGGTGCGGCAGGTGCACGAGGAGCTGCGGGAACGGCGTACGACCGGCAAGCTCGTCCTCGACCCGCGCCGCTAGACGAGGGCGCCTACGGGGCGGCCAGGCGGCGGCCGAGCCCCTGCATCGGGCGTTCGAGGAAGTGGTAGCTCAGCCGGCTGGCCGGCAGCACGAGCGCCAGGAAGAGCACGCTGACGCCGATCTGCAGCGGCAGCGGCGACCAGCGCATCTCCCCCGCCACCTCCATCACGACGATGAGCAGCGGAAGGTGCACCAGGTAGAGGGAGTAGCTCATCAGCCCGAGCCAGGTGAGCACGGCGGGCACCCGGCGGGCGCGGAAGGCCAGGCCGGCCGCGAACGTCAGCCCCGCCAGGACGACGGTCGTCCCCCACACGTCCGGCTGCACCCACCACCAGCCGGCGTTGAGCGCCCAGAAGGGGGCGACCGTCACCAGGGACGCGGCCAGGGCGACCGGCCACAGCGGGCCCTCGCCGCGTTCCCAGCGACGCAACGCCGTGCCGGTGAACATGACCGCGAGGATCGCCGCCCCAAACCAGGGGACGCGGCTGCTCAGCAGCAGCAGGGCCAGCGCCATGACGCCCAGCGCGCACGCCGCCGCGGTGCGCAGCCGACCGGTGATCAGGCAGGCCAGACCGGCGGCGAACACCGCGAACGACACCCAGGCCAGCCAGCCGCCGGTCAGCGGCGCGCCGCTCAGCACGAGGCCCGCCACGAGCGCGACGACGCCGAAGGCGACGGCGATCAGCCCCCGCCGGTCGCGTACGCCGGTCACGAACAGGGCGGTGACCAGCAGGTAGAAGACCATCTCGTAGGAGAGGGTCCACATCGTGTTCATGACGCCGGCCGAGCCGACGACGTCCAGCAGCATCGTGGCGTGCGCGGCTGCCGAGGAGGCGTCCCTGGGCACCTCGGCGCGTACCGGGATCCACCAGGACAGCGACAGGACCACGGCGATGACGGCGAGGTAGAGCGGGTAGAGGCGGAAGGCGCGGCCGATCCAGAAGGCGCGCACGTCGCCGTGCCGCTCCAGCGACGAGGGGATGATGTAGCCGCTGACCAGGAAGAACACCAGGACGCCGTACACGCCCAGGTTGAAGAAGGTCGGACGCAGCCAGGGCATGGCCCAGGTCGTCAGGTGCTCGCCGACGACCGAGAGCGCGCCGATGCCGCGCAGGGCGTCCAGCCACGCGAGCCTGGACGCAGCCGGGCGAACGACCTGGGGGGTGCCAAACGGAACAGTCGTCACGCACACCAACGTATCGGCATGTCGATCGTCGGCGAGGCAGGGCCTTGAGTACACCCTTACTCAGGTGTCGGCGGGTGCTCTGACCTGATCCTGGCGGGTATGGATGGTTTTCTCGACGCCACTGTCGAGGGCGTGACCGAGCTGCGGGTGCACGGCGTGTCCGGCACGCCTCCCGCGGACATCCTCAACCACCCGCATCCCTGGCAGGTCACCGGCGACGGCACCACCGGGTTCTACCGCCGCTGGTGGCCCGCCGGGCAGCCGGCCGGCGAACACGTGGACGTGCCCGGCGTACGCCACCGCGAGGCGTACGCGTGGGGCGGACTCACCTCGGGCGGGCGGACCATCGCCCTGTGGCTGCTGTTGTCGCCGTTCTCGCTGGCCAACCTGGCCTACTTCATGTTGCCCCGGCCGGAGGGGGCCTGCGCGGAGGGGGCCCGGCTGGAGAGCGCGCGGCGGTTGCGGCATGCGGTCGAGGCGGCGTTGCGGCTGTTCGCGCTGCTGCTCACCGGCACGCTGGTGGGCGCCGTGACCAGGTGCACGGTGGACCTCGTCGGCTGGCAGTGCACGGCCCCGGGCCGGGCCTGCACCCTCGACCCGGCTCCGGCCTGGCTGCGGTGGATGGGCGCGCTGTGGCCGTCCGCCGACTCGCCGCGGCTGGCCGTCGCCTCGCTGGTGCCGCTGGTCGTGGTGCTCCTGCTGTGGGCGGCGGCCCGGCGGACGTGGGAGCGCGACGAGCAGACGGCCATGCCGCGCGACGGCGTGGCCCGTCCTGACCTGCTGCTGGCCCGGCCGCGGTTGTGGCAGGGCGGCGCGCCTGTGGGACGGTTGCGGGCCGCGCACGTCGGCTTCTCGGTCGCCTCGATCGGGGTGGCCGTGTCGATGCCGTTCGCGGGGTCGGCCGCCGGGCTGGCGCTGTCCCTGGTCAACGGGGTGCCAGCGGTCGCGGCGATGGTGCTGGTGCTGCTGCCGGGCACCGCCCGCCGGGCCGATCCCGGCGCCCCCGAGCGCGGCGGGCGGCTGCTCGACCGCGCCTGCGTCCTGGTGCGGCTGCTGGCCCTGCTGGCCTACGCGGGCACGTTCGCGGCGGCGCTGGCCGGGATCCCGCCGGGGCCGGCGGCGTCCGCGCGGCACACGGCCGCGCCGGGGGCGGGTTCGGTGCCGTTCGCCCTGACGGTCGTGCTGGCGGTGCTCATCCTGGCCGGCACGTGGCGGCTGGCCCGCCTGGACCGTACGGGCGAGCCGCGGGCGATGGGCGGGGTGGCGGGCTGGTTCGTGCTGATGGCGGCCACCGGCGCGGCGAACGCCCTGGCCCTGGGCGTGACGTTCTGGACGGCCTCCTTCCTCGGCGTGCCCGACTCGCCGGAGTCCCTGGCCCACGGGGAGGCCGTGGGCCGCAGGCTCTTCCTCGACGACTCGGTCTGGTGGACGGCCGCGCTGATCCCCGTCCTGGCCGTGGGTCTCGGCTGTGCGGCGGCCGTCCTGCTGCGGATCCGCCGCGCGTACGCGGCCACCCTGCGGGACGGGCTGGAGGGGCCGTACGGCGGGCGGGCCAACGGCTGCGCGGTCGCCGACACGTGGGCGCTGGCCTCGCTCACCGACCGGGCCGGGCCGGCGCTGGGGCTGGTGACGTGGATCGGCCTGGCCGGGTTCGCCGCCGTGACGGTGATCAACCTGTCCCGGCTGCTCCCGCCGAAGGGCGGCGTCGCGGGGCTGCTCGCCACCGTCGGCGCGTGGGCGCTCACCACGGTCGTCGTGGGGCTGGTGCTGCTCGGCCGGCGTACCTTCGGCGACTCCCGGTTGCGCCGGACGATCGGCATCCTGTGGGACATCTGCACCTTCTGGCCGCGGGCCATCCACCCGCTGGCCCCGCCCTGCTACACCGAACGTGTGATCCCCGAGCTGGTGGGCCGCCTGGACACGCTCACCCACGGCGAACGGGACCGGGTCGTCCTGTCGGGGCACAGCCAGGGCAGCGTGCTGGCCGCCGCGCTGGTGCTGCAACTGCGGCCGGAGGTCGCGGGCCGGGTCGGGCTGCTCACCCACGGCTCGCCGCTGCGCCGCCTGTACGCCGCCTTCTTCCCCGCCTACTTCGGCCGGGCCGGGCTGGCCGCCGTACGGGCCACGGTGACCTGGATCAACCTCTACCGGCTGAGCGACCCGGTCGGGGGGCCGGTGTTCGGCCGTACCGATCCGTTCGCGCCGCCCGCGCCGGCCGGGTCGGTGGACCGTTTCTGCTGGGACCCCGCCCGGCCGGGCCCGCACGAGCCGCTGCCCCGGACGCGCTGGCACTCCGACTACTGGCTGGAGAGCTCGTACGACGACGCCCTCGCCGCCCTGCTCCCGCCGGAGGGGCACCCCGCCTCCCAGGCGCGCCCGGACGGCGGGTGAGCCGGCCGGGTCAGGCCCGGCGGGCCGCCCAGGCGGTCCGGGTGGAGCGGAGGACGAGGTCGCGGTGGCGCAGGGCCTCCGGGTGGTCCTCGGAGAGGAGGCGGTCGAGCGCGGCGAGGTCGGCGGCGGCCAGGTGGCCGTCGAGCCTGGAACGGTAGCCGCTGAACACGGCGTGCGCGTACCGGGCGACGCCGCGGACGCCGCTCGGCGACGACGGCCCCACCTCGATCGGGAAGTCGCGCCGCGCGGCCACCTCGATCGGGAAGTCGCGTCGCGCGGTCACCTCGAATCCGGCCGCCGTCAGCGGCGGCGTCCATTCGGGGTAGGCGTCCGGGCCGGTCCGCGCCCGCGTCACCGCCTCGCGGCAGCGTACCTCCAGCGCCGCCCCGGCCTCGTCGGGCAGGAAGCGCGGCAGCCCGTCCATCTCGACGACCGCCAGCAGCCCGCCGGGGTTCAGCGCGGCGTGGACCTCGCGCAGCAGCCGCGCCGGCTCCTCGACGTGGTGCAGCGACGCGGCGGCCCACACCAGGTCGACCGGGCCGACCGGGGGCAGCGCGAGGTCCAGGTCGCCCTGTACGGCGCGCACCCGCTCCCCCAGCCCCCGGCCGACCGCGGCCGCGCGCACGCGGTCGAGCATCACCGGCGACCGGTCGACCGCCACGATCGTGGCCGCCGGGAACCGCCGGGCCAGGGCCAGCGTGCCGGTGCCGGTGCCGGCGCCCAGGTCGGCGACCGTGCGCGGGGTGCCGGCCGCCTGCTCGGCGACCCAGGCGGTCAGCTCGTCCAGGTAGGTTCCGAGCAGCTCGGCGTCGAGGTCGAGCATGTCCGCCAGCCGGGACTCGCCGCCGTGCGCATGCTCATGGGCGTGGTCGTGGTCGTGGGCGTGGTGAGGGTGTGCTTCCATGCCTTCCACGGTAAGGGGATGCTGCGTATGACGCATACACTCTTGCCTATGACGCAAGAACTGGACCTGGACGCCGTGGTCCGGCGGCGTATCCGCGGCCTGCGGCTGGCCCGCGGCTGGTCACTCGACGCCCTGGCCGCGCGCTGCCGGCTGAGCCCGTCCAATCTGAGCCGCATCGAGACCGGTCATCGCCGCATCGCCCTCGACCAGCTCGTACCGATCGCCCGCGCGCTCGGCACCACGCTCGACCAGCTCGTGGAGTCCGCCGACGACGAGGACGTAGTGATCCGGCCGCTCCCCTGCGACCACCCGGGCATGACCGTCTGGCTGCTGTCCCGCGAACGTTCCCTGCACGGCGTGACGGTCGCCAAGATGCGGATCACGCCCGAGCGCCCGGCCGGTCCGGAGGACCTGAAGGTGCATCCGGGGCGCGAGTGGTTCACCGTCCTGTCCGGGACGGCCCGCCTGCTGCTGGGCGAGCGGACCGTCCTGGTCGAGGCGGGGGACGCGGCCGAGTTCTCGACCATGACCCCGCACGCCCTCGGCGCCCACGACGGCCCGGTGGAGCTGCTCACCATCTTCGATCACGACGGCGAACGTTCCCACCTGCACGACGCTCCGGCGTGAACGGGGAGGGCGGGACGGTCAGGCGCAGGTGTATCCGGACGGGAGCGTGGTGTCGCCGTCCGGGCGGGTGGCCTGGAAGCCGAGGCTGGTGGTGGCGGCCCCGGGGGCGAGGGTGCCGTTGTGGGCGGCGTTCCTGATGGTCACGGTGCGCCCGCTGACGGTGACGGCGCCGTTCCACGACCCGGTGAGCGTGTGGCCGGGCGGCAGCGTGAAGGTGACGGTCCAGCCGGTGATCGTCGAGGTGCCGGTGTTGGTGACGGTCAGCGGCTGGATGACGTACCCGGTGGCCCATTGGGTCTGCACGGTGGGTACGGCCGCGCAGGTTCCGGTGGGCGTGCCGGGCGAGGTGGTGACCTCGACGGTGTTGGAGACGGGTGAGAGGTTGCCCGCCGCGTCCCGGGCCCGTACCTGGTAGCGGTAGGCGGTGCCGGGGCTCAGGCCGGTGTCGGTGTAGGAGGTCGTGGCCGGCGTTCCGACCTGGGCGAACGTGCCGCCGCCGGTCGCGCGCAGCACCTCGTAGCCGGTGACGCCGGTGCCGTCGGAGGAGGCCGTCCAGGTCAGGGTGGTGCCGGTGGACGTCGTGCCCGAGGCCGCCAGTCCGGCCGGCGCGGTCGGCGGCGAGGTGTCGCCCCCGCCCGCGGTCGTGGTGAAGGTGACCGGCTGCGAGGGGACCGACAGGTTGCCCGCGCCGTCCCGCGCCCGTACGTACACCTGGTACTGCGTGCCGGCGGTCAGCCCGGTGAGGCTGATGGAGGCGGCGGTGGACTGCCCGAGTCGCGGGTCGGTGGCGCCCTGCTCGCGGTGGACGTCGTAGCCGGCCAGGCCGGAACCGCCCTGGTCGGTGGAGGGGGTCCAGGTCAGCGTGGCGCCGCTCGCGGTCACCCCGGAGACGGCCGGGGTGCCGGGCGTGCTCGGCGGGGTGGTGTCGGCGGAGTCGCCGAGCGTCGGGGTCTGCCAGGTCCGCCAGTCGGCCAGGTTGCCCGCCGCCTTGGCCGAGACGCGCATCGCGCCGGGCGCGCTGCCCGTGCGCAGCAGGAACTTCTGGATGTTCTGCTGGAGCGGGGTACGCCATTCGGGCCTACTCGCGCAGTGGGTGCCGTCCTGGACGTCGGACCAGTAGGTGATGTTCTCGCCCGCGCCGAGCGCCTTGTAGACCTCCGCGCCGCCCAGGGCCGCCACGCTCGCCGAGCGGGGGCCGAGGTTCGTGATGTGCGGGTTGTCCATGACGAACAGCCCCCGGGGCGCGACCATGGCCACCATCTCGTGCGTGTCCACGGGCAACCGGCCGGGGCTGCTCGTGAAGGCGCCGAACGCGTCCCCGAGCCACGGCTGCTCGCCGTACGCGCTGCTCAGGCTCTGGGCGCCCTCACCGGGGATCCCGCGGAAGATCGGCACGCCGGCGCTTCCCGACTCGATCGGCATGGTCAGGGCGATGCGCTGGTCGAACGCGCCCGCCACGAACGCGCCCTTGCCGAACCGCGAGCAGCCGGTGACGCCGGTCGCGTCCGCCTTGAGCACGCCGCCGCCGGACTGCTCGATGACGTCGATGATCCGGCTCACGCCCCAGGCCCAGGCGAGCAGCAGGCCGGTGCTGCTGGACGAGCCGTAGACGTTGTAGAACGCGCCCTGCTTGTTGCTGCGCGGCGTGCCCTCCTTGCCGACGGCGTAGGGGTCGTAGCTGATGACGGCGGCGCCGGCGGCCTTGATGGCGGCGGTGTCCGCGCCGAACCCGCCCACGACGACGACGGCCGGGAAGGGGCCAGTGCCGCTCGGCACGTCCACGCTCGCCGAGAAGCTGCCGCTCCTGCCGTTGTTCGAGACGTTCACGGTGATGCCGGTGCGGGAGACCGTTCCGGTGACGGTCGCCGGTTTCGGGGGCTTCTCGCCGTAGACGAACTTCTCCGCCAGCTTCTTGATCTCCTCCCGGCGGCAGCGCCACTCGGAGCGGGTGGACAGGCGGGTGCCGTCCAGCTTCTTGAACGGGTCGGGCAGCTTGGCCTCGGTGGGCAGGGATCCGGCGTCGGGCAGGCCGGTGACGGCGCAGTCGGCGCCCTCGTCCTCGACGCCGGCGGCCGCGGTCGCGGGCGGGCTCGCCGCCACCGCTCCCACGATCGAGAGCGTCGCCGCCATCGCCAGGGCGACGGCTCTCGTACGGGCCTTGCAGCTGTTGAACACTGGGCTCTCCCTTCCGGGCGGGGGTCGCCGCTCAGTCTGAGAACCCTTCCGAAACATGTCAACACTTCCCCGAAAGTTTCGGAAACTAGCTGAAATTAGGGCGCGTCACAGGCACTCACTTTTGCGAGACAAAAGTAGATGCTACAGTGAAAGTACTTTTACCGAGGGAGCCGCCATGAGCGATCACGAGTCCGGCGCGATCGACGCGCAGGCCGCCCACCAGGCGCTGCGGCTGGCCGGCGCGGCCCGCGCGGCCGCCCGTGCACGGCCCCCCGCCCCCGCCTGGTTCGCGCCCACTCGCGGGGTGTTGTTCGCGGCCGGGTTCGGGTTGCTGACCGGGCCGTGGGCGCAGCAGGTTCCGGTGCTGACCGCGGGGATCGTCGTCCTGGTGGCCTTCCTGGGCGTGCACGCGGCGGTGGTCAGCCGTGGCGGGGTCGTCACCATGCCGAGCGGCTCGCCGCGCCGGCGGCTGCTGAACCAGCTCGTCCCGGCGGTCGCGTACGGGCTGGGCTGGCCGGCGGCCGTGCCATTCGGGCAGGGCGGGGGCGCGGTGTGCGCCGCCGTGCTGGGCGGGGCCGCGCTGTGGGCCGTCACCGCCCGGGGAGGATCACGCCCTTGAGCGAGCCCATGAGCGGTGAGCACCGGCTGGACGACGTCATCCAGCACCCTACGCGGCTGACCGTCATGGCGTTCCTGTCCGGCGCGCTGGAGGCCGAGTTCGGCGCGGTGCGCGACTACGCCGAGATCTCCGACGCCAGCGTCAGCCGGATCGTCTCCGCCCTTCAGGAGGCGGGCTACGTCAACGTCCGCAAGGGATACGTCGGCAAGCGCCCGCGCACGTGGCTCTCCCTCACGCCGCAGGGCCGCGACGCCCTCGCCGGGCACCTCGAAGCCCTGCGGGCGATCGCCGAGACCGCCCGCCAGGCCGCCGCCGGTCCAGGGTGACCGGCGGCGTCACCGGCGGGGTGACCGGCGACCCGGACGGTCAGCCGCCGCCGGTGCCGGCCGGGCCCACCCGGCCCGGCGACCACGACGTGTCGGGGTGGGCCTGGCGCCAGGTCAGCAACTGGCGCTCCAGCCGCTGCCGGTCGGTGAGCCGCGGGCGGGCCGGGCGCACACCCGTACGTTCGAGCAGCCCGTACGCGGCCGCCGCCAGCCGCAGCCGGGCCGGGGTGAACCGGCGCCGCAGCAGGTCGGCGGTCACGGCGGCGGTCAGCACGGAGGCCGGCCACAACGCCGCCCTGCCCAGCAGGCCGCCCGCGACCCCCGTGACCTGCCCGCCGCCTCTACGACGGTCGACGCGCCGGCCGACACGAGGGTCGACGCGAGGGCCGAGGCGCTGGTCGAAGTGGTGGTCGAAGTGGTGGTCGACGTGGATGTCGGAGCCTTTGCTCTGGTTGTCGCGGCCTTGCCGCATCGTCAGCCTCCGGATGGGTCTCGGGACCAGGGGCGTGCCGGAAGTTTCCGCTTCTATGGCGCTACCCGGTCCTGTGGCCGTCATGCCGCCGGGTTGCGTACGTTTGAGTGCGCGGCGGCTGGAAAGCAGGGAACCGGTTCGCCGACCCCACCCGACCCCGCTGCCGAGACGATCATGACCCTTCAGTTCGAGCTCCAGTGCCCGATCAGCACCGATCTTGCCCTCATCAGGGACCTGGTCCGCGTCCACGGCCGCCACTGCGGGCTGTCCGACGACCGGCTGGAGGACCTGGTGGTCGTGGTCAACGAGGCGGTCACCAACGTGCTGGACCACGGCGGCAGGACGGGCATGGTGACCTCCCGCGACACCCGCGACGGCGTCGTCGTCGAGGTGCTCGACGTCGCCGGCCGGCTCACCCGGGCCCATCTGGCGGCCGCCCGCCTCGACCCGACCGCCTCGCACGGGTACGGCCTGTGGGTCATCCAGCACCTGTGCGACGAGATCGTGCTGGAGCAGACCGCGCTCGGCTCGCTGCTCACGATGTGCCTGCGCCGACGCCGCCAGGCCGAGGAGGACCCGGCCAGATCGGCCTGAACGCCTTCCTCACGTACGCGCCGGAAAAGCCGAAAAGAGCCAGAAAAAAGACGACGGGAACGTGTCCGGTCACGCCGGTCCCGTTCGTCACCATGGTGAGACGACGTACGAGCGAGGAGCACGAGATGAAGTACATGATGTTCGTCTGCACCGACACCGAGCCCGACACCGACCAGAACGACCTGCCCGACGTCGAGGCGTGGGTGGCCGAGAACGACGCCCGCGGGCGCCGGGTGCACGGGGCCGTGCTGGCGCCGGAGTCGGCCGCGACCACCGTGCGCGTGCGCCGGGGCGAGCTGGTCCTCTCCGACGGGCCGTTCACCGAGACCAAAGAGGTGATCGTGGGCTTCGACCTGCTCGAATGCGCCAACCTCGACGAGGCGATCGAGGTGGCCCGTACGCACCCGATGGCCAGGCACGGACGGCTGGAGCTGCGCCCGTTCGCCGATTTCGAGCAGTGATCCGAGCAGCGAGACGACACCTGGAGGAGGCGGCGGCGGACGCGTACCCGCGGATCGTCGCCGCCCTGATCCGGGTCACCGGCGACTGGACGCTCGCCGAGGACTGCGCCCAGGAGGCGCTGACGCTGGCCGTGCGGCGGTGGCCGGAGGAGGGCGTGCCGTCCAATCCGGGCGGCTGGCTCATGACGGTGGCGCGCAACCGCGCGATCGACGCGCTGCGCCGCGCCTCGGTGGAGCGCCGCAAGCTCGCCGAGCTGGCGGCGCTCGCCCTGACCGCCCAGGACGGGCCCGGGGACGGGCGGGAGGAGGAGGTCGTGGACGACCGGCTGCGGCTCGTCTTCACGTGCTGCCATCCGGCGCTGGCGCTGGAGTCGCGGGTGGCGCTGACGCTGCGCACCGTCTGCGGCGTGCCGGCCGCCGACCTCGCGCGCGCCTTCCTGGTCACCGAGCAGACCATGACCCGGCGGCTGACCAGGGCCAAGAGGAAGATCGCCGAGGCGGGCATCCCGTACCGGGTGCCGGAGGGCCCGGCGCTGGCCGAACGCCTGCCGGGCGTGCTGGCCGTGCTCTACCTGCTGTTCACGCAGGGGTACGACCCGGGCGGCGAGCCGGCGTTCGCCGAGGAGGCGATCCGGCTGGCGCGGCTGCTGCGCCGGCTCATGCCCGCGCAGGAGGAGGTGCGGGCACTGCTGGCGCTGTTCCTCCTGCAACACTCCCGCCGGTACGCCCGCCGCGACGCCGCCGGCGACCTGGTCCCCCTCGACCGGCAGGACCGCTCGCGCTGGGACCGGGCCGCGATCGCCGAAGGGCTGGCCCTGCTGGCCGCGATCGAGGGGAACGGCCCGTACGGGCTGCAGGCGCGCATCGCCGCCTGCCACGCCACCGCCCCCACGCCGCCCGCCACGGACTGGCCGCGGATCGCCCGCTGCTACGACGAGCTGGCCCTCCTCCACCCCACACCCGTCGTCGAGCTGAACCGCGCCGTCGCCCACGGCTACGCCCACGGGCCGCGCGCCGGGCTCGCGCTGCTGGAGCGCGCCCGCGCCGAGCTGGACGGCCACCCGCTGGCCATCGCCGCGGAGGCGGACCTCACGGCCAGGGACGGCGACCGGGCCCGCGCGGCGGCGCTGTTCCGGCAGGCCGCCGCCGCCGCGCACAGCGCCCCCGAGCGCCGCGCCCTCCTGGCCCGCGCCGCCGAGATCACCCCGGTCCCTCAGGCGGCGAACGCCGTCCGGGACGCCGGCCGCGCACGGAAAAAGCGTCAGTAATAAAGGGACAGAAGGTAACCCGGGCCGTCCCATTCGCACTTGTGCTTCTGCGCCTTGCCGGAGTCGCCGGCATAGAGACCGGCCGGGGAAGCGGATCTCGTACGGCGGGTAAACCGTGTACCGGTGCCGGGAGGCGACCGCCGGCGTCGCGGGTGACGCTCACGACGGTGACCGTGACGGCGCGGCCTATCCCACGGAATGCGCGAGTGATTCGCCACCCGGATCGCCACCGCCGCCGCACGGACACTACACGCCCGCCGCACCCCTGGCGACCCGGCGCTAAATCCGGGACTCCGCGCGCGCACCTCGAAACTCAGCTTTGAATTCATCTTCGATAAGCTGAACGCCGCCGCGCCGCCCGCCTTCCCGCGCCCCCTCCCCCGCCGGGAGCAGCCCCTGCGACCTCGCGTACGCCCCGGCCAGGACAGGGCCCGCGGCCGGGCCGCGCGCACCTCGCGGGCATGAATGTGACATGGGCATTCCCAGGTGAGATACGCAAGACGGACGCCGTGACACCCCGGACACACGAGGGACCGGTCGCGCTTGAAATGACTTTGACACGCGGTCGGCCCGGCGAGTTCAACGCGTTCACCGACGCCCGGCCGAGGTAAGTTGCCCGCACGCTACTGAAGAGCGCTACAGTACGCAACAACCGTATCGAGCATGGAGTGCCACCATGGCTAAGCAGATTCAAGAGATTCTCATCGACGATGTCGACGGTGGGGAGGCTCATGAGACCGTCGTCTTTGCACTCGATGGCAGCAGCTACGAGATTGACCTTCATGAGGAGAAGGCGGACTCGCTGCGGAAAGCACTGGCGCCCTTCATCGTGAAGGCCCGCCCGGTTCGCGTGGAACGCAGTGGGCGCGGCCGGCGGGCGACCGTTGGCGGCAGCCGGGCGTTGAGCCGGGAGAAGTCTTCGGAGATCCGGCAGTGGGCCAAGGCGAACGGCCTGCCCGTCAGCGAGCGCGGCCGGATCGCGGCCTCGGTGGTCGAGAAGTACGAGTCGGCCCACTAAGGCCCGCCAAGGCCCATTGAAGGACGTCAAACGCGCGCGGGCCGGCGGCGGAGCAGTCCGGCGAGCCTGAGCGCGGCCACGACGGCCACCGCGAGGTGCGCCGAGACCAGGGCGATCTGGTAGATCCGCTGCCCGGCCGAAAGTTCGGCCGTGTAGCCGCCGTCGTAGAACCCCGACACGAAGGCCAGCACCCCGGCGACCGCCAGCAGCGCGGCGGCCGGGATCGCGACGCCACGGCGGCTCCGGGTCGCCCCGGCGACCAGCACGGCCTGCGCGACCATCATCGGGATCGGCGCGGACAACCGCGCCTGGGGCCCGAGGGCGTCCAGGAACGTCGGGTTCAGCCCGGCGGAGACCGCCATGAACGCGCCGATCAGGTCCATGGCGAGCAGTACACCGACCCCGCCGAGCAGCGTCGCGCCGATCGCCCGGCCGGCGGGGGCCGGAATGGTGGAAGTCGGCATGTCTTTCTCCTGTCAGGACGGGCGCCCGCCGTTCGCGGGGCCGGGATCCGCTGTCACCTCCGATGCTCGCCCGGCGCGCTTGGCGCGGACCTGGGAACGACCTGGCGACCACTTGCCCCTGACCTGGACCCGCCGCGGGACGGCGGGGGCGGCGCGGTGAGATGCGAAACCGTCCGTCGTCGCCGTCCCGCCGTCGTGCCGTGGCGGCCGCGGGTGCTCGCCCGCGGCCGCCGGCCGAATCACTGGACGGTGATCTTGTCCACCTCGACGGTGATCCCCTTCACCTGGGGGGTCGAGGTGGCGGTAGTGATCTTGCCGGTCCCCGCGCTGACCCCCTTGACCTTCATCGAGTACGTCAGCGTCCCGCCGGGAGCCCCCGGAGTGCTGCTGACGACCAGGTCCTGGGTGGGCGGCCCGGAGATCTGGGCGCCGGCGGTGCCCTCGGCGTTCTCTGCGCCGACCGTCAGGCCGTACACGGGGGGCGGCGAGCCGGGCAGGTTGCCCGGGTCGTAGGCGTAGCTGATGTCCTCCACGCCGTTGAGCCCGATCCACTGCTGGAACACCTTGAGGTCGCTGGTGCCGTACAGGTTCAGCCGCCATTCGACGACCAGCCAGTCGTTGACCCCGTCGGTCAGGATCGTGGCCAGGATGCCGGGCGCGGCGGTGCCGTCGAGGTCGGTCCAGTACGAGGCCAGCACCCCGTTGGGCAGTGCCGGGTCGGGCAGGGTCTGCGGCGTCGGGGAGACGTCGCCGCCCGTGGCCCCGCCGGCGACGCTGTAGCCGTCGGAGGTCACGCCGAGCCGGGTGTAGTCGCGTCCGGCGAACTTGAAGGCGGGCACGGTGAAGTTGAGCGCCTGCTCGTCGCCGATCGGGGTGGGCGTGACGCCGAAGGCGTCCAGCGGGATGTAGCCGGCCGGTCCGGCGCCTGGCGCGATCGCGGGCTTGGCGGGCTGGGTGGCGGCCAGCGTCGCCTTGGTGGTCGCGATCTGGGTGCCGACCTTGGTCGCCCCCGTGACGCTGTTCAGCCGCAGGCGGGCGTCGAGGGTGCTGAGCGCGGTCACCTCGGCGTCCTCGAACGTGGTGTTGCGGACGGTGACCGTGCAGGTGGACTCGCCGGTGTTCCTGGCGATGGTGTCCGGGACGCAGGTCTGCTCGACCGGCACCGCGCCCTGCTTGCGGAAGAAGGCCACCGGCAGGTGCAGCGCGCGCGTGCCGCCGGCCTGCTTGAGGTTGACCTGGCCGAAGTACTGGCCTTCCGGCAGGTCCGGCGCGGCGATGACGATGCTCAGCTTCGCGCTCTTGCCGGGCGCGACGGTGAACACCGGCGGCAGTACGGTCACGGAGGCGCCGCTCACGGTCGTGCCGGAGGCGGTGAAGGTGAGCGACGAGCCGGTGGTGTTGGTGACGGTGCGCTTGGCGGTGATGACGCCGGGCATGGTCGGGGCGTTCACCGAGGGCAGGTTGAGGTCGATCCGGTTGAGCGGGTCGGTGGCCGAGGCGACGAAGCCGGCGGCGTCCTGGTCGAGGGTCAGGCCGGGGTCACCGGCCTTGGACAGGTCGATGCGCCCGCCGCCCATGTCGAACGGGTCGGCCTGCGTGGTCCTGTCCTCCTTGGTGACCGCGGTCTTGGCCGTGGTCTCCAGAGCCGACTTGACCTGGCCGGGCGTCCACGTGGGGTGCAGGGCGAACACCAGCGCCGCCGAGCCCGTCACGTGCGGCGCCGACATCGAGGTGCCCGAGATGACCTGGTAGAGGTTGCCGGGCGGGCCTTCCAGCGGCGACTCGGGGGTCGGCGTCATGCCCGCCATGATGTGCTGGCCGGGCGCGGTGACGTCCGGCTTGAGGAAGTCGCCGCCGGGGCCGCGCGAGGAGAAGTGCGCCATCGCGTCGCCCTGCCAGGTGGACTTGACGCCCTGGGTGAAGGAGGCGGTGGCGCCGGGGTGCGCGGCGAGGAAGGCCAGCAGGGTGTCGGCCTCGGGCTTGTCGACGTGCACGGACGGGAGCCAGTGCGCGTCGGTGAAGACGTCGAACGGGAAGGTGTTGTAGAGGATCATCCCGGCCGCGCCGCCCTGCCTGACGTTGAAGCTCTTCAGCACGCGGTTGGGGGTGCGCTCACACAGGACGATCTTGCCGGTGAAGATGCCGGGAGGCGCCGGTACGTCGCACGCGGCCCGGGAGTACGGCGGCGCCGAGGCCAGGACGACGGGCAGCGGCGAGGCGAGGCCGCCGGTGATGGAGGCGCCCTTGATCGTCGCCGCGGCGCCGCCGCCGGACAGCGTGACCGTGGACTGGAAGGTCCGGTTCTGCGAGGAGGCCGCCACCGTGGTCACCCAGGGGCTGCGGTGGTCGGTGGTGCCGGCGCCGGGCCCGGAGTTGCCGGCCGAGGCCGAGACCAGCACGCCAGCGGCGTAGGCGTCGAGGAAGGCCAGCTCGACCGGGTCGCTGTAGGGGTCGCTGCCGCCGGAGATCGAGAAGTTGATGACCCGTACGCCGTCCAGGATGGCACGTGCCACCGCCTGCGCGGAGTCGGAGGGGAAGCAGCCCTCCGCGCCGCACACCTTGTAGACCGACACCTCGGCGGCCGGGGCGATCCCGTGGATCGGGCCGCGGCTGATGCCCAGCGGGTTCGCGTCGGCGACCGGGCCGCCGGCGGAGGTGCTGGCGGTGTGGGTGCCGTGCCCGTTGGAGTCGCGGGCGCTGTCGGGGTAGACCTCGCCGCCGTACACGGCGTTGTAGGTCTCCATGAACGGCTGCCCGCCGATCAGCTTGTTGTTGCAGGTGAACGGGTCGCTGGCCGGGGTGAGCGGGTTGTCGCCGAAGTTGCACACGCGCGGCGTGCCGTCCTTGGTGGGCCCGGGGGCGGGCAGGCCGGGGGCGGCGGCGAAGGAGGGGTGCTCGGGCCAGGCGCCGCTGTCCAGGACGCCGACGATCACGCCCTTGCCGGAGGAGGCGCTGCCGCCGAGCTTGCCGTAGATGGTGTTCGCGCCGATGAACTCGGGGCTGGAGTCGGTCAGCAGTTGCTGGGGCCTGTCCTCCTGCACGGCGACCGCGCCGGGGAGCCGCAGCACCTCGGCCGCCTTGTCACCCGGGATGCGCAGGGCGATGCCGCCGTAGACGGTCCTGACGCGCTGGCCGACGACGGCCCCGGGGATCTTCTTGGTCAGCTCGGCCAGGAAGGCGTTCTCGACGTCCTGGATGTGGGTGCCGTACTTCCTGGCGTCGGCGCTCCTGGTGTCGAGCGCCTTGCCGGTGACGGCGGGGCTGGTGGCCGGGAGTCCGGCCAGCCCGCCCTGGTAGGCGGCCAGCGAGTCGTAGTCCAGCTTGACCATGACGTTGACGGGCGCGGGCGAGGTGGCCCGCAACAACGCCGTGTCGCTCTTGGCGAGCTTGCCCGTGGGGGACTTGGCGCCCTCGACCACCTCGGCGCCGGCGAGCGGTACGGCCCGCCACTTGGCGGGCGGGGTCGGCGTGGCGCGTGCCACGGCCGGGCTCATGGTCATCACGACGCCGAGCCCGACGGCTAACGATGTCAACCGGCGTAAACGGGATGAGAAGGAACGGGACAACACAAAGACCTCCTGGCCGAGGAGCTGCACGAACCCGCCAGACCGGCCGAAGACGTCATGTCACCCCCACGCGCGCATGCCGGAGAGATCGATGACCCTCCCCGGCGGGTGACGAGCTGGACCGCCTCCCCTCTCCGATCGCGGAGCGGCTTGGCGTCCGAACCGGAGTGTAGACAGCGATCACCTGGCGGAGAAGCCCGTCGGATTGTCACAAATCGGCCATCTGTCCCGACCGTACGGCCGCCCGCCTCCCGCCACTCGCAAAGCTCATATTCCTCCCACCTCTTCGCCAGAATCCAGCAACGGTGACCTACACCCCTAATACGGATATCTACAGTTGTCCTATGGGCGATCATTGGGACGTGGCGCCGACGTCAGCGCAGGACGGAACGAGGTAGTCCGTGGGGGGCCACGCCGACGAGGGGACCCTGCCGCACACCTCGACCCTGGACGAGGCGCTGGCCCAGGCCGCCCGCGACACCGGGGCGCACATCGGCGCGGTGTACCTCCTGACGGGCTCCCCGCAGGTCCTGGTGATGGAGACGGAGATCGGGCTGCCCACGCAGATCGTCAAGCCGTGGACCACCGTCAGGCTCGACGCCGGGGCCCCCGTGGCCGCCGCCGTACGCCAGGGGCGGCTGGTCTGGGTGCCGAACCCGCAGGAGCTGGCCTGCCGTTTCCCCGGTACGGCCCTGGCCTTCCCGTACTCCTTCGCCACCGCCTCCGCGCCCCTGCACAGCGACTCCCGCATGTGGGGTTCGTGGATCCTGTTGTGGCCGGCCGAGCGGCCGTCCGAGCTGAGCGAGTCCGAGCTGGACGTCATCAGCGCCACGAGCGAGCGCCTGGCCGCCATTCTGGAGCAGGCCGACGACTGCGGGCACCCGCTGCGTCCCACGGGCGAGCCGCGCGCGCTGACCCCGGTGGCGCCGCCGATGCCCGACCCGTACGAGGCCGTGGCCGCGGCCGGCTACCTCGAACGGCTGCGCGACGGCTCCGTCGCGCTCGACCTGGACGGCGTGGTCACCTTCGCCAGCCCCACCGCCGCCGACCTGCTCGGCACCACCGTCGCCCACCTGCTGGGCACGCCGCTGTGGGAGACGGCGACCTGGCTGAAGGACCCGGCCTTCCAGGACCGCTGCCGGGCCGCGGTGGTCGGCCAGCAGGTCGCCTCCTGCTCGGCGCGCCGGCCGGACGGCCACGAGCTGGAGTTCGTCCTGCATCCCGACCCGACCGGCCTCAGCCTGCGCATCACCCCCTCGCCGGCCGACCTGCCCGCGCAGCGGCTCGCGCGTTCGGCCTCGGCGGGCGCGTCCGGGTTGCCGCGGGCCGACGTCTTCTACAACTTCCTGCACATGGCGGCGGCGATGACCCGGGCGCTGAACGTGCGCGAGGTCGTCGATCTCATCGCCGTGCACGTCATGCCCGTGTTCAAGGCCCAGGCGATGGCGATCATGCGGGCCGAGAGCGGCCGGATGAGGATCGTCGGCTCCCACGGCTACTCCCCCGAGGTGCTCGACCGGTTCGACGGTCAGACACTGGCCGCGCCCAGCCCCGCCGAGCAGGTCGTCCGTACGGGCGAGCCGGCCTTCTTCGCCGACCGGGACGAACTGCGCCGGTCGTTCCCGGAGACCGCGCAGGAGGACGGGATGTCGGCATGGGCGTTCCTGCCGCTGACCGTCTCCGACGACACCTTCGGCGTCTGCATGCTGGCCTTCGACCATCCGCGCCCGTTCACCGCCGAGCAGTGCGCGACCCTGAACACCCTGGCCGGGCTGATGGGCCAGGCCCTGGACCGCGCGCTCCTGTACGACACCAAGGACCGGCTGGCCCACAGCCTCCAGACCTCGCTGCTGCCCGGCAGCCTGCCGGACATGCCGGGCCTGGAGGTCGCCGCCCGGTACGTGCCCGCCACCCGCGGCGTCGGCATCGGCGGCGACTTCTACGACCTGATCCGCCTGAACGAGACCACCGCCGCCGCCGTCATCGGGGACGTCCAGGGACACAACATGACGGCCGCCGCGCTCATGGGCCAGGTACGGACCGCCATCCACGCCCACGCCGCCGTCGGCGCCAGCCCCGGCGACGTGCTCCAGCACACCAACCGGCTGCTCATGGACCTGGACACCGACCTGTTCACGAGCTGCCTGCTCATCTACTTCGACCTGCGTCTGCGTACCCTGTGCGCGGCCAACGCGGGCCATCCCCTGCCGCTGCTGCGTCCGCCGAACATGCCGGCCGAGGTCATCGACATCCCGGCGGGCCTGCTGCTCGGCATCGACGCCGACGCCGAGTACGCGACGGTGGAGGTGCCGTTCCCGCCGGGCGCCGTCCTGGCCCTCTACACCGACGGGCTGATCGAGGCGCCGGGGGTCGATCTGGACGAGGCCATCGACGGGCTGGCGGAGTACCTGACCAGCGCGCCGCGCGAGCAGCTCCAGCAGATCGCCGGCACCCTGCTCGACCACGCCCCGCACACAGACGACATCGCCCTGCTCCTCCTGCAGCACCGCGCGAACACGAGCTGAGCGCGGGCCCCCGGGCCGTCAGTGCGAGACGAACGTGTGGTGGTCGGCCAGGGCGAGCGCGCGGGCGAGGTCGAGCAGCCGCAGCAGCCCGCGCCCCGCCCACCGGACGGGAGCGGGACGACGGGACTCATGGGCGGCCGACCACAGGACGGGTACGTGACGTTCCATGGGGACCAGCATGTCCCCGCCCCCACCGATCGTTCCAACACATCGTCTCGCTGGCAGCCATCGCTATCGTAGATGGATGGAACTGCGCCAGCTCCGCCACTTCGTCGCCGTCACCGCCCACGGCAGCTTCACCGCCGCCGCCAGGGCCGAGCTGATCGTGCAGTCCGCGCTCAGCACGTCCATCCGCAAGCTCGAACGCGAGCTGGGCGCCGACCTGTTCGAGCGCACCGGACGCCGGCCGATCCTCACCCCGGCGGGGCACGCGTTCCTCCCTGCGGCGCGGGCGCTGCTGGCCGACGCCACCGCGGCCGCCGACGCCGTCTCCGCCGTGTCCGGGCTGGCCACGGGCCGGGTCGCGATCGGCACGATCCAGACGCTCACCTGCGTCGACCTGCCGGCCGAGCTGGCCGCCTTCCACCACCTGCGGCCCGGCATCCAGATCTCGGTCCGCGACGCCCCCGTGGCCGGGCTGCTGGACGCGCTGCTCGCCCGCGAGCTCGACCTGGCCTACCTCGCCCTCGACGGCGCCGACCTGCCGGAGGGCCTGGCGGTGTTCGCCTCCTGGGAGGAGGAGCTGGTGCTGATGACCTCTCCGGCACACCGGCTGGCCGGCGCCGAGCGGGCCCTGCTGTCGGAGCTGACGGAGGAGCCGTTCGTGGACTTCAAGGCGGGCACCGGCCTGGAGACGGCGGTGCGCCGGCTGGCCGCCGGCTGCGGGCTGCACCGGCAGATCACCTGCGAGGTCACCCAGATCCGGCTGCTGGTCGAGCTGGTACGGGCCGGGATCGGCGTGGCGATCGTCCCCCGCCGGGTGGCCGAGCAGGAGCGGCTGCCCACGGTACGGATCCGCCAGCCAGACCCGGCCAGGACGGTCGTGCTGGCCGGCCGCGCGCCCGTGCCCGCCAACCCGGCCGCCGGCGCCCTGCTGGCGCATCTCACCCGGTGACTCCAGATTGGACTTGCGAGTCCATTTTTTCCCGCGCAGAGTGGCAGTGCCGCCGGGAGCCTCCGGCGGGCGACACCATGACGGGAGACGTGTGATGAGTGGACGGTTGCAGGGCAAGCGGGCGTTGGTGACCGGATCGACGAGCAACATCGGGCGCGCGATCGCCGAGGCGTTCGCCGCCGAGGGCGCGCACGTGATCGTCTCGGGCCGCGACGCCGAGCGCGGCGCGCGGGTCGTGGACGGCATCCGCGCGCGCGGCGGCCGGGCCGGTTTCGTCCGGGCCGACCTGGACGGCAGCGCCGAGGCGTCCCGCGCCCTGGCCCGGGAGGCCGCCGCCGCGCTCGGCGGAGGCGTGGACGTCCTGGTCAACAACGCCGGGATCTACCCCGGCGACACCACCGCCGGCACCGACGAGAAGACGTTCGACGAGGTCTACGCGGTCAACGTGAAGGCGCCGTTCTTCCTGACCGCCGCGCTCGCCCCGGCCATGGCCGAGGCCGGCGGCGGCGCGATCATCAACCTGGGCTCGTGGATCGCCCGCCTGGGCGTCCCGGTGGGCGCGCTCTACAGCTCCACCAAAGGCGCGATGGAGACCCTCACGCGGGCCTGGGCCGCCGAGTTCGGGCCCCGGGGCGTGCGGGTGAACGCCATCTCCCCCGGCGTGATCCTGGAGCCCGGTGCGCGGGCGGCGCGGGCGGGCGCGGCCATGATGAATGGCACGCCGGCCGGCGGCATGGGCACACCCCAGGCCATCGCGCACGCCGCCGTCTACCTGGCCGCCGAGGAGGCGGCCTTCGTCCACGGGATCGTGCTCGACGTGGACGGCGGGCGCACCACGGCGGCCGTCATCGCCACCTGAGACCGGCCGGATAACCGTTTGAACGAACGGCGTCCCTCGTGGTGGGATTGCCCGCTGTGTCAGCGTTCCAGGACCTCGTACGCCCCGATGTCTACCCGCGTTCCTCCGGATACGACCCGGAATGGGTGCTCGGGCTGGACATGGGCCCCCACCCACTGTGGTTGCTGGAGGACCTCGCCCGCGACCTCGACCTGAGACCGGGCATGCGGGTGCTGGACCTGGGCTCCGGCCTGGGGGCGACCTCCGTCTTCCTGGCCCGCGAGTTCGGGGTGGAGGTCGTGGCCGCCGACCTGTGGGTCGAGCCCGGGAAGGCCGAGGCGGTCTTCGCCGGGGCGGGCGTCGCCGACCGCGTCCAGGCCGTACGGGCCGAGGCGCACGCGCTGCCGTTCGAGCAGGAGTCGTTCGACGCGATCGTCAGCGTCGACGCCTTCGAGTACTTCGGCACCGCCGATTCCTACCTGCCCTACCTCGTCCGCTTCCTGCGGCCCGGCGGGCAGCTCGGCGTCGCCACACCCGCCATGACCCGCGAGGTCCGCGACCTCGGGCACATCCCCGGCCACATCAAGGCCCTGGTCGGCTGGGAGGCGATCGCCTGGCACACCGCCGAGTGGTGGCGCTTCCAGTGGGAGATCACCGAGCTGGTCACGGTGACGTCCGCACGCCTTCAGGACGGGGGCTGGCACGACTGGCTGCTGTGGGCACGCGCCCGCGGGGAGGCGGCCACGGTCGCCATGCTCGAAACCGACCGGGGCGAGTACCTGTCCTTCGCCCTGGTGACCGCCCGGCGGCACCTGCCGCCTTCCTGACCGGCGCCGCCCGTCTGGATTCTCACGTATGCGCGGGAGAGCTTCGGCCATGGCCGCGCTCCCCTGGCATCGCGTTGACTGAGACCCGCGTCCGGGACGTCGGACGCGGAACGAGAAGAGGAAACACACTGATGTCGGTTCTGCGCGCTGTCGTGCTCATCGCGGCGACCATGGCGACCGGGCTCGCGGCGGGCGTCTTCGGGCTCTACAGTCACACCATCATGCGCGGCCTCGGCGGCACGGACGACCGCACGTTCGTCACCGCGTTCCAGGCCATCGACCGGGCGATCATCAATCCCTGGTTCATGCTGAGCTTCATGGGCGCGCTGGCCTTCACCGGCCTCGCCGCGGTGCTGCACCTCGGGCAGAACGTGCGCGCGGCGCTCCCCTGGATCCTCGTCGCCCTGGTCCTCTACCTGGTCGCCTTCGTGCTCACGGTGGCCGTGAACGTGCCGCTCAACGACGCGCTCAAGGCGGCCGGCGACCCGGACAAGATCACCGACCTGGCGGCGGTGCGCCGCGCGTTCGACGAGGCCAAGTGGGCCGGTTTCAACCTCGTCCGCACGATCGCGACTACGGGGGCGTTCGCCTCCCTGTGCTGGGCGCTCGTCACGAGCGGCCGGGCGAACTGACGGCCCGTCCCAGGAGCTGGCGCAGCTCGGCCGGGTCCTGTACGGCCGACACCGGCGGCCCGCCGCCGATCACCAGGGACGGGACCCCGGTGACGCCGTGCGCCGCCGCCCGGCGCCGGTCGGCGCGTACCTGCTCGCCATAGGCGTCGCCGGCGAGCAGGGTCTCGACCTCCTCGCCGGGCAGGCCGGCCTCGGCGCCCACGCGGCGCAGCACCTGCGGGTCGGCCACGTTCAGGCCCTCGGTGTGGTACGCGTGCAGCAGATGTTCCATCGCCTGGTCGGCCAGGCCGTGCGCGGCGGCCAGGTGGTGCAGCCGGTGCGCGTCGAACGTGCTGACCGGCCTGGCCAGGTGCAGGTTGAGCGCCAGCCCCTCGGCCGCGCCCAGGGAGCGGATCAGGGCGACGCGGGCCGGCGCGCCCTCGCCCAGCCAGCCGGTCATGGCCTCGGCGGCCGTCGGGCCGGGGGTCCGGCCGGCGTCCGGGGCCAGTTCGAAGCTGCGCCAGACGATCCGCGGCCGTTCCGCGGCCGGGATGCCTTCCAGCGCGGCGCTCATCCGTCTCTTGCCGATGTAGCACCACGGGCAGAGCACGTCGGCGTAGACCTCGACATGGCTCCCGGCGTGGATCCCGGCGGGGATCTCGGCGTCCATGGCGGTCATCCGTCGAGCCGCCGCGGTCCGGGGCCGATCTCGCGGACGACCCTGTAGGTGGGCGGGCCGCTCATGCGCGCCTCGGCCGTGCCGGTCAGGCCGTCGAGCGCGGCGCGGATGGCCGCCGTACGGCCCTCGCCGTCGGAGGTGTTCACGAAGTGGCGGTAGTCGTCCTCGCTCGCCCAGTGGACGATGTTGTAGACGCGGGTGCCGTCGGTGCTCAGGTGGAAGCGGGCCGAGCGGTAGCCGGGGTAGAACCGCACCCATCGTTCCTGGATCTCCGCGAAGGCCGCGACCAGCTCCCGCTGGGTGTCGTGGCCGTCGACCGAGTAGTCGATGATCGAGTAGAAACCGGTGTCGGTGGTCACGCGCCCATCCTGCAACCTCAACCGCGGTTGAGATCAAGCGTTCAGTGAGCGCTCGATCAGCGTGACGCGGTCGGCCACCGGCGCGGCGGGGATCTCGACGAGCTCGAACCCGAGGTCGCGGTAGGTCCGTTCGTGCAGGCGCTCGAAGTCGAGTGAGTCCTCGAAGCTGATCCGCCGGGCGGGCGTGGCCCGCACGAAACCCTGGTTGCGGACGAAGAAGACCCTTCCGTCGTACGTGCCCTCGGCCACGACCCGTTCGACCTCGCGGGCGAGCAGGCGGGACGTGCCGAACCCGAGGTAGCGGCTCAGCGCCAGCGTGCAGACCGGCGAACGGTCGAAGAAGACGGCGGCGGCCCGGTCCTGCCGCACCGCCTCCTGGCGGCGGCGTTGCAGGGTGACGACCTCGTCCACGAAGGCGGGCTCGTGCCAGGGCTCGGCACGGCCGAGCGCGCCGGCCAGGGCGATGACGTCCGTCGCCGCCTCCTCGACGACGGCGTGCCCGCGCACCTCCAGCAGGCGCAGGACGGCGGTCTTCCCGGCCCCGGGGGCGCCGGTGAGAACGTGTCTGGGCATGACTTCTCTCCCTTGGGCGAAAATGCCGGTTGTGATTATGGACAAGGCGATCTACTGCGACGGCGTACGCGAGACCATCGAGGGCGACATCAGCGAGGCCTTCGCCGGGGCCCGGGCGCGAGGTGACTGCTTCCTGTGGATCGGCCTGCACGAGCCCACACAGGAGGAGTTCGACCTGATCACCAGCGAGGTACGGCTGCACCCGCTGGCCGTGGAGGACGCCATCCACGCCCACCAGCGCCCCAAGCTCGAACGCTACGGCGACACCCTGTTCGTGGTGCTCAAGCCGCTGCTCTACGTCGAGAACGGCTCCGACATCGAGGTCGGTGAGATCAACCTGTTCGTGGGCGCCGACTTCGTCATCAGCGTACGGCACGGCCCGGCCAACCCGCTCACCGTGGTCCGCCGGCGCATCGAGGCCGACCCCGAACTGCTGGCCACCGGGCCCGCCGGGGTCCTGTACGCGATCTGCGACGAGGTCGTGGACACCTACTCGCAGATCTCCCACGAGGTGGAGCACGACCTCATCGTCCTGGAGCGGCGGGTCTTCAGCGGCGAGCACGCCGACGTGACCGAGGACATCTACTCGCTCAAACGCGAGGTGCTGGAGTTCCGGGCCGCCCAGGACCCCCTGGTCCCGGTCCTGGAGGAGATCGTCAAGGGCCGGGTGGAGCTGTGCGCCGTCGCCCGCGACCAGTTCCGCGACGTCCTGGACCACCTGCTGCGGGTGGACGCGGCGATCGACCAGCACAACGAACTGCTCACCAGCGCCCTTAGCGCCCACCTGGCGCTGGTGGGCCGGGAGCAGAGCTCGGCGGCCATGCAGCAGAACGCCGACATGCGCAAGATCTCCTCCTGGGCCGCCGTCATCGCCGTCCCCACCATGATCGCCGGGGTGTACGGCATGAACTTCGACCACATGCCCGAGCTGCACTGGTTGCTGGGGTATCCGCTGGCGTTGTCCCTCATGGCGGTCGCCGTGGTCGTCGTGTACCGGCTGCTGCGCAGGAGCGGCTGGTTGTGAGCCCTCCGGCGCGCCGCCGTCAGGCGTCGTCGAGGGTGGACAGCCCGTCGAGCGCGATCTCGATCCCGCGGCGGCCGGCGGCCAGGACGTCGTCGTCGGAGCCGCCCCGCTGCTGGGCGACGAGTCCGGCCACGGCCAGCGCGCCCATGAAGCTCCCGACCGCCGCGCCGGCCGAGACGGGGTCGAGGCGGGGGTAGACCTCGCACAGCGCGGCGGCCAGCCGGGGCTGCGTCTCCATCATCAGCGTCAGGCCGCGAGAGCGCAGCGCGGGCTCGGTGAGCATCAGCCGCGCCCGCAGCGGCGACAACGCGAAGTCCAGCTCGTCGTCCTCGGCCATGCTGCGCACCAGGGCCTCGAACATCCGGCTCAGCAGCTCGCCCAGGGGCTCGCCCGGCCTCCGCCCGGCGATCACCTCCAGCATGGCCAGCTCGCGGTCGCCGGCCCGCAGGAAGAGCACGTCCTCCTTGCCGGCGAAGTAGGCGAAGAAGGTGCGGGGCGCCACGTCGGCCGCCGCGGCGATGTCGGCGACGGTGGTCTGCTCGTAGCCCCGCTCGGCGAACAGCCGTACGGCGGCCTCCAGCAGCGCGCGGCGGGTGCGGACCTTCTTGCGTTCGCGATGACCTTCCACCGGGCCAGCCTACTGCATGGTCTGCGTTTATGCATAGCTTGCAATTTCGCAGTCTGTGCGATTTTCTGGATCCATGGACATCCTTCAGGCCCTGCCGCTCGAACGCGACGACCCGTTCGAGCCGCCGGCCGTACTCGGAGAGCTGCACGGACCGCTGCACCGGATGATCTACGCCGACGGCCGGCCCGGCTGGCTGGTCACCGGCCACGCCGAGGCCCGCGTGGTGCTCGACGACCCGCGCTTCAGCAACACCTCCCAGGGCGCCGCCCCGCCGATCAAGGAGCTGGCGCCGCCCGAGGGGCTGACGGACCTGGTGATCCCGCCGGGCTTCTTCATCGCCATGGACGACCCCGGGCACTCCCGCTACCGCAGGCTGCTGACGGGCCACTTCAGCATGCGCAGGATGCGGCTCCTGGAGCCCAGGATCCAGGAGATCATCGACGGCCTGCTCGACGAGATCGCCCGCACGGGCGCCCCCGCCGACCTGGTCTCCGCGTTCGCGCTGCCGGTGCCCTCGCTGGTGATCTGCGAGCTGCTCGGCGTCCCGTACCAGGAGCGCTCCCGTTTCCAGGCCACCACCGCGCGGGCGGTGAACCTGGACAGCCCCGTCGAGGAACGCGGCGCGGCGGGCGCCGAGCTGATGGGCTACCTGTCCGAGCTGGTCGCGCGCAAGCGCGCCGCCCCCGGCCAGGACCTGATCAGTCAGCTGGCCACCGGCGGCGAGCTGAGCCACGAGGAGCTCACGGGCGTGGCCACGCTGCTGCTGACCGCCGGGCACGAGACGACCGCGAACATGCTGGCCCTCGGCACGTTCCTGCTCCTGTGCCGCCCCGAGCAGGCCGAGCTGGTACGCACGGACCCCGGCGTCGCGGCGACCGCCGTCGAGGAGCTGATGCGCTACCTCAGCATCACCCACATCGGCCCGATCCGGGTCGCCAGGGCCGACGTGCCGCTCGCCGGGCGGACGATCAAGGCCGGGGAGACCGTGACGCTGTCCCTGCCGGCCGTCAACCGCGATCCCGCCCGTTTCCCCGACCCCGGCCGCTTCGACGTCACCCGCGAGGCCGGCCCGCAGCTCGGCTTCGGCCACGGCATCCATCAGTGCCTGGGCCAGCAGCTGGCCAGGCTGGAGATGCGGCTGGCCTACCCGGCGCTGCTGCGCCGCTTCCCCGGGCTGCGGCTGGCCGTGCCCGCCGCGGAGGTGCCGCTGCGTCAGCGTGCCACCATCTACGGGGTGGCCGCGCTGCCCGTCACGTGGTGATCCCGGGGTTTGACGCGCCGCCTCCGCGTGCGGGAAGCGGGGCGGACGCGCGGGCGATCATGGGAAGGACGTGCGATGGCCGGTCAGGACGACGGGATCAGGTTGCGCCAGGTGGTGCTCGACTGCACCGACGCCAGGGCGCTGGCGGAGTTCTACCGGGCCCTGCTGGGCCTGGTCTACCGGCCCGGCGACGAGCCGCCCGAGGCGGGGGCCGACGACCCGCGCGGCCGTGACTGGCTCGTGCTGAGAACCCCGGACGGCGCCCCTCAACTGGCCTTCCAGCAGGTCGGCACGTTCCCGGCGGCGACCTGGCCGGACGACGGGGTGCCCCAGCAGCTCCACCTGGACCTGACCGTGGCGTCCGCCGGGAACCTCCTGGCCCAGCACGAACGTGTCCTGCGCCTCGGCGGCCGACTGCTGCTGGACCGGATCGACGACGCCGAGGAGCCCCTGCGGGTCTACGCCGACCCGGCCGGTCACCCGTTCTGCGTGTTCGTCTCCCCGTCGCATCCCGGGGAGCACTGACGCGGCGCGGGCCGTCAGGGCGGCGGCGAGAGGATCAGGGTGGCGTTGTGGCCGCCGAAGCCGAACGAGTTCGACAACACCGGCCCCCGCGCGATCGGTCGGGGCACGGCCGCCGCGTCGACGTCGCAGCGCGGGTCGAGCCGGTCCAGGTTGGCGGTCGGCGGGGCGGTGCACTCCGCGATCGCCAGGACGCAGGCCACGGCCTCGATCGCCCCGGAGGCGCCGATGGCGTGGCCGGTCACGCCCTTGGTCGAGCTCACCGGCACGGCGGCGGGCCCGAAGACGCTCCGGATCGCCTGGGCCTCGGTCAGGTCGTTCAGCTCGGTCCCCGTGCCGTGGGCGTTGACGTGCACGATGTCGGCCGGGCTCAGGCCGGCGTCGCCGAGCGCGGCCTCCATGCACCGCCGGGCGCCCTCTCCCTCGGGGGCGGGCGCCGTCAGGTCGTGGGCGTCGCAGGTACGGCCATAGCCCGACAGCTCGGCATGGACGCGGGCGCCCCGGCGTACGGCGTCGTCGAGGCGTTCCAGGACGAGGAAGGCGGCCCCCTCGGCCAGCACGAACCCGTCGCGGCCCGCGTCGAAGGGCCGGCAGGCCGCCGCCGGGTCGTCGTTGCGGGCCGACAGGGCACGGCAGCGGCTGAAGCCGTGCAGCATGCCGGGCGTGATGTTGGCGTCCCCGGCGCCGGCCAGGACCAGGTCGGCCGAGCCGTCGCGGATCAGCCGGACGCCCTCGCCGATGGCGTGCGCCCCGGACGCGCACGCGGTCGACACCGCCATGCTCGGCCCCCGGACGCCGTACCGCATGCCGACGGCGGCGGCGCCCGCGTTGGGCATGATCTTCGGGATGAACAGCGGGGACGCCTTCAGCCCGCCGGGCCCGTCCGCGCCGAGCAGCGTCGACTCGTACGTCTCGGTGCCGCAGAAGGAGCTGCCCGCCACCACGGCCCGCCGCTCGGCCGGGACCTCGGGATGGCCGGCG
Organism: Nonomuraea spiralis; assembly: GCF_014648435.1. Lineage (GTDB taxonomy): Bacteria > Actinomycetota > Actinomycetes > Streptosporangiales > Streptosporangiaceae > Nonomuraea > Nonomuraea spiralis. Next base: position 36,801 of record NZ_BMRC01000001.1, on the reverse strand, counting down.
TCGGCCAGCGCGTCGCCCGCGGCGCACACCGCCAGCAGCGACGCCCGGTCCAGCCGCCGGGCCTGCTTGACCGTCAGGTACGCCGAGACGTCCAGGTCGTGGATCTGGCAGGCGAAGCGCACCGGAAGGGCGGACACGTCGAAGGAGGTGATGGCCCGTGCCGTGGAACGCCCGCCGAGCAGCGCGTTCCACAGTTCCTTGGGGCCGGACCCGGCCGGCGTGCGCAGGCCGACCCCGGTGACCGCGACGCGGGTTCGCATCAGCCGCCCACCGTCATCAGGTGGCGGCGGATCACGGCGGCCATGTCGGCGACCGTACGGACCCGCTGGAGCGACTCGTCGGCGAAGGTGCCCCATTCGTCCTCGACCACCGCGTACAGTTCGGCGAAGTCGAGGCTGTCGGCGTCCAGTTCGGTGCGCAGGTCGGTGTGCGGGGTGATCTGAGCCGGGCTGACTCCCAGGACTCGCGCGCAGTGGCCGCGGAGCAGGTCTGCGATCTGGTCGTCGGTCATGGTGTCCTCCGTTCTCTCGACGAGTTGGGGGGGCGAGTCCGAGTGTGCAGGAGCAGTGCGTGCCGGTCCGGGTGTGACACCTCAAATGTCCATCAAGCCGGGCCGAGGACGGCTGCCCTGACCTGCGACTCGGCCAGCGCGGCCAGGGCCGCCCGGTCCTCGCGCGGCCGTCCGGAGGGCTCGTGGCGTACGGGCGGCAGGAAGGTCACCTCGGCCACCACGTGCCGGGTGGCGACCACGCGCAGCAGCGAGGTCAGCAGGGACTCCTCCCCGACCCAGGAGCCGCGGCTGGAGCGCGCCCGTCCCTCCAGGTAGCGCAGCGCCACCGGACGTACCGCGGCGCCCGCGTCGAGCGCGGCCTGGAACAGGGCCGGGTGGAAGGCGCCCATGGCGTGGCCGCACCAGGTGGTGCCTTCGGGGTAGGCCAGCACCGTGTCCCCGTCGCGCAGCGCGGCGGCGACCGCGGTGACGGCGGCGGGCAGCGCGGCGGGGCGGTCCCGGTCGATGAACAGGGTGCGGTGGGCCGCGGCCAGCGAGCGGATCAGCGGCCAGCGGCCGACGTCCCGCTTGGCGAGGTGGCGGGCCGGTGTGACGGCCGCCAGGACCAGCGAGTCGGCCCACGAGACGTGGTTGCTGACGAGCAGGGTTCCCGGGCTGCCGGGGCCGGCCGGTGCGGGGACGCCGTTCGTGGTCCGTACCGTGATGCCGACCGAGCCGACGATCAGGCGCATGGACCGCCGGGACAGCGGCCCGCGCAGGGCCGCCGGGCCGTGACGGAGCACCGGCGTCACCGCGAGGGCCGTCAGCAGGGCCAGCCCGCAGCCCAGGAGGCGGGCGGCCCGGCGGACCGGCCCGGCGGCGGTGACGGGCGGCCCGACGCAGGACTCCGGCGCGCACGGCGTCGTCGGGGACGCCGTGTCCTCGTGGCGGTGGTCCTGTGCGGGGATGGACATCGCGATCTCCTTGGTCGGCCGGGCGGTCGGGCGGTCAGGGGGGTGGCGGCGGGGTGTCCGGGCCGTCCGGGCCGCCCGCGCCGGCGCCGACGGGTACGCGCGGCGCCGCCCCGGACGAGCCGTCGCCACCGCGCCGCCCGCGGCGCAGCGGCCGGGGGGCCCACCAGTTGGCGGGCCCGGCCAGGCGCATCACGGCGGGCACGAGCAGCGTGCGGATCAGCGTGCAGTCCACGAGGACGGCCACCGCGATGCCCACCCCGATCATCTTGAGCACCGCCAGCCCTGAGGTCGCCACGGCGGCCATGACGACAGCGAAGATGACGGCGGCCGAGGTGAACAGCCGCCCGGTGTGCTGGAGCCCGGTGGCCACGGCGGTGACCGTGTCGCCGCCGCGCCGGTACTCCTCGGTGATGCGGGACAGCAGGAAGATCTCGTAGTCCATGGACAGGCCGAAGGCGACGCAGAAGATCAGCGTGGGCATGAGGGCGTCGATGCTGCCGGTGGCGGTGAAGTCGCCGACCAGCCAGCCCAGGTGGCCGTCCTGGAAGACGTGGACGAGGGCGCCGAAGGTGGCGGTGAGGCTCAGCACGTTCATCACCAGGGCCTTGACGGCCAGCACGACGCTGCGGGTCAGCAGCGCCACCATGGCCAGCGTGGTCAGCGCGATCAGCGTCAGGGCCAGGGGCAGCGTGACGGCGATGTTCTGCCTGACGTCGTCGAGCTCGGCGCCCGGCCCGCCGAAGAACACCCGGCCGGGCGCGGGGATCGCGCGCAGGCGCTGGACGAGCTCGCTGTTGGCCACCGAGAACGGTTCGTGCGCGGTGGTGACGAGCAGCCAGGTGCCGGCCTCGCCGGTGAACCGGCGGCCCTCCTTCGGGACGACACCGGCCCCGCTGTAGGAGCCGCCCGCCGTGTCGACGCGCAGCACGCCGGCGGTGGCGGACAGGCGCCGGGCGTAGGCGTCCAGCCGGCCGGCGGCGTCCTGGGCCGTCGGCGGCAGGTCCGGCAGCACGATCAGGGTGCCGCCGACGACCTGCTGCCCGCCGAAGTCGGCGCGCAGGGACCGGGCGGCCACGGCGGCGGGCGCGTCAGGCGGCAGGACCCGGTCGTCCAGGGTGCCGAACCGGGCGCCCAGGAACGGCACGCCCATGGCCAGCAGCAGCGCGGTCGCGGGCACGGCCACCACCACCGGCCGGCGCATGACGGCGATCGCCAGGCGGTACCAGGGCCCGTCCTCCACCGGCGGCGTGGCGCGGCGCCGGGCGCTCCACGGGCCCGGTACGGGGAGCCGGTTGACCCGGTCGCCGAGCAGGGTGAGCACGGCCGGGAGCACCAGGAGGCTGGCCGCCGCCGCCATCAGGCTGATCGTCATCCCGCCCACGGCCAGTGAGCGCAGCATCGTGAACGGGAACAGCAGCAGCGCGGACATGGACAGCGCCACGGTGGCCGCCGAGCAGGCCATGGCCCGTCCGGTGGTGCGCATGGTGACGGCGATCGCGCGGGAGGCGTCCCCGTCCTCGGCCAGGTGTTCGCGGAAGCGGGTGACGATGAACAGGCTGAAGTCGACGGCCAGGGCGAAGCCCAGCGCGCTGGAGATGCTCAGGGCGAACACCGAGATCTCCATGACCTCGGTCAGCAGGCGCAGCACGGCCATGGTCGCGACCACCGCCAGCGCGCCGATCAGCACCGGCAGCAGGGCGGCGACGACGCTGCCGAACACCAGGCACAGGATGGCCAGGGTCAGCGGCGCGGCGATCAGCTCGGCGGTGCGCAGGTCGGCCTCGCTGCGGTCCTGGGCCTCGACGCGGACCTGCGCCTCGCCCGTGGCCGACAGCGCCAGGGGGCCGTAGCGGCCGTTCAGGGACTGCACGATCCGGCGGGCGGCCGCGTTGCGGGCGGCGTTGTCGCCGCTCAGGTGCGCCAGGACGACCCCGGCGTGCCCGTCGCGGCCGCGCAGCCGGGGCGCGTGGTCCCGCCAGTACGAGGTGACCTGCCACACCCCGGGATCGGCCGAGACGCGTTCGGTGAGCCGTTTCCCGGCGGCGTCGATCTCGGGGTCGTCCACGGGCCGCGTGGCGCGGGCGATCAGGACCAGGTTGGCGTTCCCGGCGTGGAAGCCGTTCCGCAGCAGGTCGTCCGCCCGTACGGATGACGATCCGAGCGGGACGATGTCGCCCAGTACGAGCCGTTCGTGCACGTCCATGCCGGCCACGAGCGCCACGGCGAACGTGGCGAGCGCGCCCCAGAGCACCGCCTGTTGCCGCAGGCGCCGCGTACGGCCGGGCAGCGGCGAATTGCCCCACATCGGTAAGTCCTCACCTTGAGTAACGGTCAGTCGAGGCCGGCGCGCACGCGCTCCTCGGCGGCGTGGGCCAGGGCGGCCCGCGCCTTCGGTCCGGGGCCCGGGGCGGCGGGCCGAAGGAGGGTGGTGAGCCGTACCTCGGCCCGCAGCCGCCGCGTGCCAGCCACCCGCAGGAGGGAGCCGGGCAGCGTGTCCTCGCCCACCCAGCTCCCGCGGCTCGACCGGCTCTCGCCCTCGTAGTAGCGCAGGACGGCCGGGCACACCGCCGCCCCGGCGTCGATCGCGGCCTGGAAGACCGCGGGCCGGAAGGTGCCGACCTCGCGCCCGCAGGACGTCGTGCCCTCGGGGAAGACGGCCACCGCCTCGCCGGCCCGCAGGGCGTCGCGGATCAGGCCCACCGCGACCGGCAGCGTGGACAGGCGTTCCCGGTCGATGAACAGCGCCCCGCACGCCGCGCCGAGCGTCCCGATGAGCGGCCACCCGCGTACCTCCTGCTTGGCCAGCAGCCGGCACGGCAGCGCGGCCAGCATGACCACCGGGTCGAGCAGCGAGACGTGGTTGGCCACGACGAGCAGCCCGGCCGCCTCGCAGGCCGGCGGCTCGCTCTCGGTGACCTCGACCCGGACGCCGAGCGCGCGCAGCAGCAGCCTGGCCGCCGCCCGGACGATCCGCGCCCGCCACAACCGAGGCGCCGCGCCCATGACGAGGAACACCGGCAAGGACGTCAGCAGCACCAGCAGCGCGGCGGACAACCGGGCCGCGCGGCGGGCCCGCCCGGCGGCGGCGACCTCCTCCGGCAGGCACGCGCGCACCGAGCACGGCGCCCGCGACAACCACGGGTTGATCTCCACCCGCCGCCCGGCGCCGGTCACGTGCCGCCAGGGCGTACGCGGCCGCGCCGGCGTGGCCGGCGGCGTTGGATAGGACACGCGGGACTCCCAGGCGTTGATCGGCGGACACGCCCGGCGGCCTGGCCGGACGGCGCTAGCGGCGGCGCGGGACGACGGCGGGAGGAAGGTCGCGCCAGATCGGGCACGAGGTGTGGAACGTTCCATAACCCCCGCGGACCTGACGCCGGAGCGGGCGGGTAGGGGGCGGATGAGAGCTGCGCGAGATCTCCTGCGACTGCGCGATCATGGGCATCCCGAGTTCGGAGCGGGCCTGGCACCGGCTGGCCTCGCGGCAGGGTGGCAAGCGAATGATGATCCTGTTAGTGCAGGTTAAGCGCCATGCGGCGGAGAACGCGGAATTTGAGACGCCGTGTCGCCCGACCTTGCCCGACCTTGGCCTACCTTGGCGGAACACTCAAGAACCGGGCCGGGACCGTAGCCTGGAAAGGTGATCTATGCCAAGACGCCCCTCACCCCCGCGATCCGCCGAGCCGCCCTCCTGGCCTGGGATGTCGAGGGAGAGGGCGGGCGGTTGCACGGCGGGGAGGAGTCGGCCGCCTACCGCCTGGGCGACCGGGTGCTCCGGATCGGCCCGGCCGTGCGCGGCGTCGCCGAGTCGGAGTGGTGCCACGCCGTCGCCCGGCACGCCGCCGCCGCGCTGCCCGAGGCCGTCGCGCCGCTGACCACCGCCGAGGGGGCGACCGTGGTCGTCGTGGACGGGCGGCCGATCTCCTGCTGGCCGTACGTCGAGGGCGACTGGCCGGACTCCGACGTACCGGCCCAGCGCGAGGCCGGGGCGCGCCTGCTGGCCAGGCTCCACCGGGCGCTGGCCGGCTGCCGTACGGGGCCGCGCCCGGTGCCCGCCTTCCAGGAGTCCGGCCTGTACGGCGATCCGCCCGAGGACGCGGCCGGCCTGCCCGACCCTGCCCTGGACCGCTGGCTGGCGCGTTTCCACGCCGGCCATCCCGTACGCCACCCCCTGCACGGCGACTTCTACACCGGCAACACCCTGGCCAGGGACGGCCGGATCGTCGCGGTGCTCGACTGGGACGAGACCTTCGTCGGCGCCCCCGAGCTGGAGCTGGCCGCCGCCGCCCTGGAGTGGGGCGACGACGTGACCGGGCCGAGCAAGGAGTTCGTGGCCGCCTACCACGAGGAGGGCGGCACGGCGGCCCCGCTCGACGACGAGTCGCTGGCCCAGCTCGTCAGGCACAAGCTGCGCCGGGAGTACGCCTACTTCCACAAGGCCGCCCGGTCAGGGGTGGCGCACGACGCGGAGGACCTGGAATACCACCGGGCCCGCGTCGAGCTGTTCCACCGGCTGCGCCCCTGACCGGGCGGCCCCGGCTCAGAAGTAGCGCAGCCAGACGTACACCCAGGCCAGGGCGGTGCTGCCCAGGGTGACGACGATGCCGTACCGGGTGAACTGCCAGAACGTGATCGGGTTCCCCGTACGGGCGGCGATCCCGAGGGCCACGACGTTGGCGCTGGCGGCGACGGCCGTGCCGTTGCCGCCGAAGTCGGCGCCGAAGGCGAAGGCCCACCACAGTGCCTGCCCGGTGGCGGCGTCCGGGGCCGCGGCCGCCAGTTCCTCCACGACCGGGGCCATCGTGGCCACGTACGGGATGTTGTCGAAGAACGCCCCCAGCACGCTGGAGCCGAACAGCAGCGAGGTGGCCGCGGCGAAGTAGTTGTCGCCGAACAGGTCGATGGTGGCCCGTCCGATGGTCTCCATGGTCCCGGTGTGCACCAGGCCCGCGACCATGACGAACAGCCCGGCGAAGAACACCAGCGTGGGCCATTCGACCTCGCGCAGCACGTCCCCGAGCTCGACCCGGCACACCAGCAGCATGACCCCCGCGCCGACCAGCGCGATGATCGAGGGCGCCAGGTGCAGGACGGAGTGCAGCGCGAACGCCGTCACCACGCCGGCCAGCACCGTCATCGACCGCGCCAGCAGGGCGGGGTCGGTGATGGCCCGCCGCTCCTGCAACGCCATCACCTTGGCGACGTGGTCGGCGTTGTAGTGGAACGACCGCCGGAACAGCGGATAGGTGAGCAGCACGAACACCGCGAAGATCGCCACGACCGCGGGCGCCATGTGCACGAGGAAGTCGTTGAACGTCAGTCCCGCGCGGCTGCCGATGATGATGTTCGGCGGATCGCCGATCAGCGTCGCCGCCCCGCCGATGTTCGAGGCCAGCACCTCGGCGATCAGGTACGGCTGCGCCGGGATCCGCAACCGCCCGCACACCATCACCGTCACCGGCGCGACCAGCATGATCGTCGTGACGTTGTCCAGGAAGGGCGAGGCCACGGCGGTGATGGCCATCAGCATCGCCATCAGCCGGTAGGGCCGCCCGCGCGAGCGTTTGGCCGCCCAGATCGCCAGATAGTCGAACAGCCCGGTCTGCTTGATCACCCCCACGATGATCATCATGCCGAGCAGCAGGAAGATGACGTTCCAGTCGATCCCCGCGTGGCCTGAGGAGAACACCTCCTCCCCCGGTGTCAGCCCGAGCACGGTCATCAGCCCGGCCGCCACCAGGACGACCTTGACCTTGTCGGCCTTCTCGGTGGCGATGAAGAAGAACGCCACCACGAAGATGGCCATGGCCAGGATCGCGCTCATCCGATCAGTCCGGAAGGCTCGTGATGGCCAGGCTGGTCAGCAGGCGTTCCAGTGTGATCGCCCCGGTGAGGGTGGCGTCCGCGCCGAGCACGGCGACGAGCGGGCTGCGGGTGCGGGCCATCAGCGCCGCCACCTCCAGCAGTGTCGCGTCCAGGGGAACGGTGACGGGCCGCGCCGGCGGCCTGGGCAGGCAGTCGCCGACGGTCAGGTGGGCGAGTTCCTGCCAGAACAGCTCGGCGTCGCTCTCGTCCAGGGTGCGGGCCAGCGCCTGGTCCTCCTGGTACGTGCCGGGGATGGCCAGCCGCAGCACCTGCGTGCCGGGCAGCACGGTCGCCGGCCTGCCCTGCCCGTCGACGACGATGAGTCCGGGCAGCCGGTTGACCACCATCAGCCGTACCGCGCGTACGACGGAGTCGCGGGCGGTCACGGTCGGCAGGGCGACGACGATGTCCTGTGCTCGCAAGGCACCCTCCACGCTGGTCGAAGTGGTCAGTCCACGGCGGTCGCCGCCGGTTCCGGGCATGGTCGTATGGCAGGTCTTGATGGGGCACCTCCTGCGGGGGCGTTGGCGAAGGTCGTGGCGGCGGCCCGTGCGGGCCTGGCGGGGACGGCCTCAGGCGCCCTTCCCCGGCCACTGGACGGCGGCCGGCCCCCGGCTCGGCCCACCCGTCGGCTGGCCCCGGGGGACGGACCGCGGCACGGGGGCGGGCAGGAGGAGAAGCGGTCCTGCCGTGGTGGCCCGGACGGAGTCCGTGCCACGCATCGCCCACCTCCTCACGGTCCGTCCCTTTTTTCCGGGGATTTCAATGTCATCACCGGGCGGGGGCCCGTGCCCATTGGGTGTGACCCCCATATCGGGTGGGGGCCGAGCCGTATCCGGGCGGGGTCAGTGGACAGCGCGGGCGGCAACCGCCCAGGCTGGAGGCATGAAAGACGCCGTCGCCACCGCGCCGGAGCCGCCTGGCCGCAGTCCGGCCCAGGCGTTGTTCCGCCGCCTGTTCGTCATCAACGCGCTGGTCTTCGCCGCGGGCACGTTCGTGCTGGCGCTGTCACCGGCGACGGTCTCCTCACCGGTGCTCCTGGCCGAGGTCCCCGTGCTGCTGATCGGCCTGGCGCTGATCCTGGCCGCGAACGCGTTCCTGGTACGGGCCAGTCTCGCCCCGCTGACCTCGCTGACCGCCCTCATGCGGCGGGTAGACCTGATGCACACCCACGACCGGCTGCCCGTCGTCGGCAACCGCGACCTCAGGAGCGTCACCGACACCTTCAACCAGATGCTCGACCGCCTGGAGGAGGAGCGCAGCGTGGCCAGCGCCCAGGCCCTGGCCGCCCAGGAGGCCGAACGCGGCCGCATCGCCCGCGAGCTGCACGACGAGATCGGCCAGAGCCTCACCGTCGCGCTGCTGGCGCTCAAGCGGGTACGCGACCGCGGGCCCGCGGAGCTGTCGGAGGAACTGGGGCACGCCCAGGAGGCGATCAGGACCAGCCTGGACGAGGTGCGCCAGGTCGCCCATCGGCTGCGCCCCGGCGTACTGGAGGACCTCGGCCTGACCAGCGCCCTGACCGCGCTGGCCACCGACCTGTCCCAGACCGGCACGGTCGAGGTGAGCCGCAGGCTGGCTCCCGGACTGCCGCCGCTCACCTCCGAGGTCGAGCTCGTCCTCTACCGCATCGCCCAGGAGAGCCTCACCAACGTCGCCCGCCACGCCCAGGCCACCAGGGCCACGCTCACGCTGACGCCCGAGCGCGGCGACCTGGTCCTGCGCGTCACCGACAACGGCCGCGGCGGCATCGGCGAGCCGGGCGCCGGCATCCGCGGCATGCACGAGCGCGCCCTGCTCATCGGGGCCCGCCTGAACGTGCACTCGCCGCCCGGCGGCGGCACCGAGATCACCCTCACCGTTCCCGGAGCGGCCAAGGAGGACGCCCCATGACCCGCATCCTGCTCGCCGACGACCACGCGCTGGTCCGCCAGGGCGTACGCCTGATCCTCGACGCCGAGCCCGACCTGACTGTGGTCGCCGAGGCCGCGGACGGGGCCGAGGCCGTCGAGGCCGTCCGCGCCCACGACGTCGACCTGGTCATCCTGGACATCGCCATGCCCCGCATGACCGGGTTGCAGGCCGCGCGGGAGATCTCCCGCCGCAAGCCGGGCGTACGCCTGCTGATGTTGTCGATGTACGACAACGAGCAGTACTTCTTCGCCGCGCTGAAGGCGGGCGCCTGCGGCTACGTGCTGAAGTCGGTCGCCGACCGCGACCTGATCGAGGCGTGCCGGGCGGCGATGCGCGGCGAGCCGTTCCTCTACCCAGGGGCGGTCACCGCGCTGATCCGCGACTACCTGCACCGCCACCAGCACGGCGACCCGCTGCCCGACAGCCTGCTGACCGCCCGCGAGGAGGAGATCGTCAAGCTCATCGCCGAGGGCCACTCGACCAAGGCCATCGCCGACACCCTGGTCATCAGTCCGAAGACCGTCGACCGCCACCGCAGCAACATCCTGGCCAAGCTCGGCCTCAACGACCGCCTCGACCTGACCCGTTACGCCATCCGCGCCGGCCTGATCGAACCCTGACCTCGGTGTACGGCCGGGCCGCGGGGTGCGCGGGCCGCACGGGCCCGGCCGGATGGAGCTTTGGGGCACGGTTCCATGAGACGATCGAGATCATGATGGGTCCGTTGGGCGCGAGCAGTCACGTCCTCCACGCCTTCCTTCCGTCCTGCCCTGCTCCGGCACGGGCCACCACGGGCCCGGCGAGCACGCCGGTCGCGTGCTGAGCATGTCCGAAGGCAGCCTCGCGTCCTGGAACGCGCTCACCGGCCCGGAGGCCCGCGGCCTCGTCGCCCGGATCGAGGGGCTGCGCCCGCGCCGCCGTCCCGGCGACGGGGGTGAGGTGCCCGCGCCCGACGTCGATCTCGTCGAGGGGCTGGATCCCGTGGCGACGCGCGTGGTGGCCGGATGGCTGCGCGAGAAGCCTTCCCCGGCCCTGCGGCGTACGCGGTTACGGGTGCTGGCCTCCTATCTGCGATGGTTACGCGCCACCGAACCCGGTGCCGAGCTGCTCGCGGCCGGGGCGCAGGCCGACGCCTACTGCCTGGCCGCCATCACCGGCGGGCTGGCCCCGTCCGGGCGGCCTCTGGCCAAGGCGACGGTGATCCGCAGGCGGGCCGTCCTGGCCTCCTTCTACGCCTTCGCCGGCGGGCACGGCCCGGCTCTGCCCGTGCCGGCGGCCCACCCGCCCACGCCGGCCGAGCGGCGGCTGCTGCGCGACGGGGTCGCCCGCCTGGCCGGGGAGGGACGCTTGGCCGAGGCCGTGGCGATCGGGCTGCTGGAGTCCACCGGCGCGTCCGTCGACGCGCTGGCCCGGCTGACGCCGTGCGACGTCCACCTGGTGGGCGGCGGCGATCCCGCGCTGATCACCCTGCACGACGGGCGGGGGGACGTCGTCGCCTTCCCGCTCGCGCCGTACCTGCGCCGCCCGCTGCGCGGCCTGTGCGGCGGGCTGCCCGCCGACCATCCGCTGATCACCGGCGACGCCGGCCGGCGCGTCGACCTCGCGTGGACGAAGGCCGCGCTCGTCGACGCCGCGCTGGCGGCCGGCCTGCCCCGGCAGCGTGCCGAGGGCCTGCACCCCCACCTGCTGCGCGCCCTGACCGTGACCGAGCTCGGCGGCGCCGCCGACCCGGGGGTGGGGTGAGTCCGGGGTTCTCGTCCGGCGAGCAGCGGTGGCGGGCCCACCTGGGGACGTTGCGGCAGGTCGTCCGCCAGGAGCTGGTGGCCCGTCAGCTCGCCGCCCACCTGCCGGACCGGCCGCTGCGGATTCTGGACGCCGGCTGCGGGCAGGGCACCCAGCTCCTGCGGCTGGCGCGCGGCGGCCACGAGGTGACCGGGCTCGACTCCTCCCCCACGCTCCTCGGCGACCTGCGGCGGGCGCTGGCCGACGAGCCCGTCCACGTACGGCGGCGGGTCAGGACCGTCGAGGGCGACGTAGGCGACCTGGCGGCGCTGTTCGCGGCGGACGACTTCGACGTGGTGCTCTGCCAGGGCGTGCTGATGTACTTCGCCGACCCCGCCCCGGTGCTGGACGACCTGGCGCGGCTCGTACGGCCGGGCGGCCTGGTGTCGCTGCTGGTCCGCAACGGTGACGCGCTGGCGATGCGGCCGGGCCTGCTGGGCGACTGGGCGGCGGCGCGGCGCGCGTTCGGGGACCTGTCCTACGACAACCGGATCGGTGTGACGGCCCGCGCGGACCGGGTGGCGGATCTTGCCGCCGCACTCGCCGTCCGCGGCCTGCCGGTGGATGCCTGGTACGGCGTGCGGGTCTTCACCGACGTCGTGCCGTCGAACGCCGAGCCGCCCGCCGGGCCCGAGCTCGCCGAGCTGCTGGACTGTGAGGAGCTGGCGGGGGCCACCGATCCCTATCGGCGGGTGGCGGCCCTCGCCCACGTCATCGCCCGGCGCGCGTAGCGGCCAGGGTCAGGCGGCGCCGGTGAGACGGCGGCGGAAGATCCAGTACGTCCACGCCTGGTAGGCCAGGACGACGGGCGTGAACACGGCCGCAACCCAGGTCATCACCGTCAGCGTGTACGGGCTGGAGGCCGCGTTGGTCACGGTGAGGCTGTTGGCCGGGTCCAGGGCGGGCATGACGTTCGGCCACAGGCCGCTGAAGATCGCGCAGACCAGCGCGACGATCGCGACCGCGCTGGCGGTGAACGCCCACCCGTCACGGCCGCGTACGGTCGCGGCGACCGCGCCGATCAGGCCGAGCGCGACCAGCGCCACCGCGGCCCACCGGACGGCCCCGCCGCCGCCGCCGGAGAGCAGCAGGAACGCCATCACCACCAGGAACGCGGCCGGGGAGATGCTCTTGGCCATCCGGGCGGCGGCCTGGCGCAGGTCACCGGTGGTGCGCAGGGCCAGGAAGACGGCGCCGTGCAGGGTGAACAGCAGCAGCGTGGCCAGCCCGCCGAGCAGCGCGAACGGGTTGAGCAGGGTCAGCAGCGTGCCGGTGTACTCGTGGTCGGCGTCCAGCGGGACACCGCGCACGATGTTGGCGAAGGCCACGCCCCACAGGAAGGCCGGGACGAGCGAGCCCCAGAACAGCGCCCGGTCCCAGCCGCGCGTGCTGTCGCTCTTGCTGCGGTACTCCAGGGCCACGCCGCGGGCGATGAGCGCCAGCAGGATGAGGAACAGCGGCAGGTAGAAGCCGCTGAACAGGGTGGCGTACCACTCGGGGAAGGCGGCGAACGTGGCGCCTCCGGCCACCAGCAGCCACACCTCGTTGCCGTCCCACACCGGGCCGATCGTCTTGACGATGGCGCGCCGGTCGGCCTCCTCGCGGCTCAGGACGGGCAGCAGGATGCCGACGCCGAAGTCGAATCCCTCCAGCAGGAAGTAGCCGGTCCACAACACGGCGATCAGTACGAACCAGACGTTTTCCATGGTTTCCTCAGTAGCTCAGCGCGGGGACGGCGGTGTCGGGCTCGGCCTGCTCGTTCGGCCCGATCCGGATGAACTTGAGCAGCAGCCGGATCTCGATGACCGCGAGCACGGCGTAGGCCAGGGTGAAGCCGACCAGCGTGATGGCCACCGAGGGGATGTCCGCCGTGGGCGAGACGGCCGCGGCGGTGCGCATGATCCCGAAGACGGTCCACGGCTGGCGGCCCACCTCGGTGAAGATCCAGCCCATGCTGTTGGCCAGGAACGGCAGGCCGATCCCGGCGATGGCCAGCCGGTAGGCCCAGCGGCCCGCGGGCAGCCGGCCGCGCCTGGTCAGCCAGAGTCCGGCCAGGGCCAGCAGCGCCGACACCATGCCGAACCCGATCATCAGCCGGAACGACCAGTACGCCAGGCCGACGACCGGCCGGTAGTCGCCGGGGCCGTACAGGGCCTGGTAGCGGGCCTGGATGTCGTTGATGCCCTCGACCTCGCCGTCCAGGGTGTTGGTGGACAGCAGGCTCAGGCCGTACGGGATCTGCAGGTTGACGTGGTTGCGGCCGTTCTCGACGTCGCCGATGGCGAACAGGGAGAAGCCGGCGGAGGTCTCGTCCTCCCACAGGGCCTCGGCGGCGGCCATCTTCATCGGCTGCTGCTCGGTCATGATCTGGGCCTGCCAGTGGCCGGAGAACGACACCCCGATCGCCGAGACCAGGCTGACGGCCAGCGCCAGGCGGGCCGAGGTGCGGAAGAGGGAGACGTCCCGCTTGCGCAGCAGGAACCACGCGCTGACGCCGAGCACGAACGCGGCCGCGGTCAGGAACGCCCCGAACAGGACGTGCGGGAAGGTGACCAGCGTGGTCGAGTTGGTGAGCACGGCCCAGATGTCGGTCAGCTCGGCGCGGCCGTTGACGATCCGGTAGCCGACGGGGTGCTGCATCCAGGAGTTGGCGGCCAGGATGAAGTAGGCCGAGATGTTGGTTCCGATGGCGGCCAGCCAGATCGTGGCCAGGTGCAGCCGGGGCGACAGCCGGTCCCAGCCGAAGATCCACAGGCCGAGGAACGTGGACTCCAGGAAGAACGCCATGAGCCCTTCCATGGCCAGGGGCGCCCCGAACACGTCTCCGACGAAGCGGGAGTAGTCACTCCAGTTCATGCCGAACTGGAACTCCTGCACGATCCCGGTCACCACGCCCATGGCGAAGTTGATCAGGAACAGGCGTCCCCAGAACCGGGTCAGCCGCAGGTACTCCGGCTTCTTCGTCCGGTGCCACGCCGTCTGCAACCCGGCCACGATGATCGACAGGCCGATCGTGAGCGGCACGAAGAGGAAGTGGTAGACGGTCGTGATGCCGAACTGCCACCGGGAGAGATCCAGGACATCCATGCAGGCCAGGCTCCTCTTCCCGGCCGCCGTCCCCTAGGGCCGTGCGTCCCCGGCTCAAGGGACGTTGGTCCCACGGCCGGGGCCGGAAGGGGCGAAGGACCCTGTCCGGAGGGCAGGGACGTAGGTAGCTTCATCACGCAGTGCTCTAGCGCGCAGGAGGAGAAAGTGACAGGGACCGGCGACTTCGGCCACCGCATCCAATATCACCGGCAGCGGCTGGGGCTCACGCCAGAGCAGGTGGCGGAGCGGGCGGACATGTCCGCCGGCTACATCCGCTACATGGAAGAGCATGTGGACATCCCGGACCGGGGCACCCTGAACCGCCTGGCCGACGCGCTGGAGACCACCAGCCGGGATCTGCTGGGCGGCGGGCGCGACCGTCCGCCGGGCGTCGGTCCCGCGATGGCCGAGCCGGTGCTGGAGGTGCTCGATCCCGACGAGTGCCGGCGGCTGATCGAGCCGGGCGGCATCGGGCGGATCGCGTTCAACGGCTCGCACGGGCCGACGGTGCTGCCCGTCAACTTCCGGATGCACGAGGGCGCGATCGTCTTCCGCACCGGCTCGGGCGGGCCCATGGACCAGGATCTGCGTACCGGGCTGGCGGGGGTCGAGGTGATGGTGGGCTTCGAGGTGGACCGGATCGACGAGGCCAGGCGGCAGGGCTGGAGCGTGCTGGTCCAGGGGGCCGCCCATCACGTGACGCCGGAGGAGCAGGCCGGGGCCGACCCCACGCCGTGGGCGGGCGGCGACCGGCGGCTCTACATCCGCATCGTCCCGCACCGGATCACCGGCCGCCGCATCCACGCGCTGTAGCGGCGCACACGTCCACCGCCAGTCTGATCACCTGTCCGCGCGGTTCCATCCGGATCTCGGCGCGGGCGGCGTCCTCCTGGGCGGCGGTGACCGGGCCGGCCGCCACCAGCGCGGCGCCGGCGGCGGCCAGCAGCACCACCGCCGCCCTGGCCACGCTCATCCCCGCGCCGGTCAGCGCGGCCGTACGGGCACGCGCCGCCGGTAGACGACGTAGGGCCGCCACAGGTACGCCACCGGCGCCGACCACACGTGCACCAGCCGGGTGAAGGGCCAGACGGCGGCCAGCAGCCAGGCCGACATCGCGTGCAACTGGAAGATCAGCGGCACGTCGGCCATCAGGCGGGGGTCGGGGCGGAAGGTCAGGACACCGCGGAACCAGACCGCGATGGTGGCGCGGTAGTCGTAGCCGCCGCCGAGCAGGTTGCGGCCCACGGTCGCGGTCATGCCGAGCACGATCACCACGGCCAGCACGGTGAACAGCACCTTGTCGGAGCGCGTGGTGGTACGGCGCACCCGGGGGCTGGTCAGGCGGCGGGCCAGCAACAGCGCCAGGCCCGCGACGACCATGATCCCGGCCACCGTCCCGGCGCTCACCGACACCAGGTGGTAGAGATGCTCGTCGACGCCCACCGCCTCCGTCCAGCTCTTGGGGACGAGCAGGCCGAGCACGTGACCGCCGATGGCGGCGAAGGCGCCCAGGTGGAACAGCGGCGAGCCGAGCCGCAACACCCGGCTCTCCAGCACCTGCGTGGTACGGGTGGTCCAGCCGAACTGGTCGACGCGCCAGCGCCAGACGTGCCCGGCGACGAAGATCGTCAAGGCGACATAGGGGACGATCGCCCACAGCACGACGCTCACGGCCGTACCTCACTCTCGTTCGGCGGCGACCCGTACGGGGCCAGGCCGCTCTCGTCCGGCGACGGCCCGTACGGGGCCAGGCCGACGTCCTCGGCGGGCGGGCCGGCCAGGGCGAGGTCGGCCAGCGCGGTCCGTTCGGCCTCCGACAGGCCGGGCAGCACCGCGCACAGCGCGTCCAGCACCAGCGCGTACGGCGAGCCGGAGTCGTGCAGGGCGGTGCGGATGAGCTCCAGCCCCTTGCGGTGCTGGCGCAGCGGCGCCTCCCCCGTGTCCGGCCCGGCCAGCGCGGCGAACTCGCACACCACCGGCAGGAAGTCGGGCAGTTCGCCCTCGGGCGGGGTGAGCCCGGCCACGCGGTAGCGCTGCTTGAGGGTCAGCAGGGCCATGCCCCGGCGGCGGGTGTCGCCGTGCAGGTAGTAGGTGAGGTAGAGGCTGGATTTGCGGCGCAGGTCGAAGGTCTCGACGTAGTGGCGGGCCAGCGGCATCGGCTGCCGGTCGGCGAACCACCACAGGAACTGCTCCAGCGCCTGGCGCGGGTGGGAGTTGGGCAGCGCCGCGACGACCCGGCCCAGCTCGGGGCGGGCGGCCAGCAGCCCGGCGTCCGGGTACTGCAGCAGCAGCGACACCAGCCGGAGCAGGGTCGCGCGGTCCTGCGGCCGGTCGAGGGCGGTCTCGGGTGCGCGGAGCAGTCTCATGAGGCCGGTCCCTTACCGGTGAAGAGCTTCAGGCCAAGGCGTCCGTCGGTACGGCGGCCGGTCAGGCCGGTCGGGTGGAACTCGCTCATGCCGGGGCCGCCGTCGCCGTCCAGGCTGCATCCGTCGGCCTGGGCCGACAGGGCGGCGGCGTCCTCGCGGTGCGCGGCGGGCACGACGTAGCGCTCGTCGTACTTGGCGACGGCCAGCAGCCGGTACATCTCCTCCATGTCGCGCACGGTCATCCCGGCCGACTCCAGCAGGTCCTCAGCCACGGTGCCGTCGAGGGTACGGGCCCGCATGTAGCCGCGCATCGCCGACAACTTCATCAGCACCCCGGCCACGACCTCGGTGTCCCCGGCGCCGAACAGGCCGGCCAGGTACTCCAGCGGGATGCGCAGGTCGGTGATGGCGTGGAAGACGTTGTCGGGGTCGTCGGCGTCCGCGCCGGCGCCGGTCACGGCGTCCAGCACCGGCGACAGCGGCGGGATGTACCAGACCATCGGCAGCGTGCGGTACTCCGGATGCAGCGGCAGCGCCACCCGGTAGCGCATGGCCAGCCGGTAGATCGGCGAGCGGCGGGCGGCCTCGATCCAGTCCTCGCTGATCCCGGACGCCCGCGCGGCGGCGGCCACCTCGGGGTCGTCGGGGTCGAGGAAGACCTTCCGCTGGGCCTCCAGCAGGTCGCGCGGGTCGGGCACGCGGGCGGCGGCCAGCACGGCGTCGGCGTCGTACAGAACGAGGCCGATGTAGCGCAGCCGTCCGACGCAGGTCTCGGCGCACACGGTCGGCTGTCCCGCCTCGATGCGGGGGAAGCAGAACGTGCACTTCTCGGCCTTGCCGGTCTTGTGGTTGACGTACACCTTCTTGTACGGGCACGACGAGACGCACATGCGCCAGCCGCGGCAGCGGTCCTGGTCCACCAGGACGATGCCGTCCTCCTCCCGCTTGTACATGGCGCCGGACGGGCAGGCGGCCACGCACGCCGGGTTCAGGCAGTGCTCGCAGATGCGCGGCAGGTGGAACATGAAGGTCTGGTCGAACTCCATGCGCACCTTCTCGGCCATGGCCGCGAGGTTGGGGTCGCCGTGGGCGTGCTCGGGGGCGCCGCCGAGGTCGTCCTCCCAGTTCGCGCCCCAGGTGATGTTCATGTCCTGGCCGGTGATGGCCGACTTGGGGCGGATGACCGGCACGTGCGGCCCGGCGGGGGCGTTGAGCAGGGTGTCGTAGTCGTAGGTGGCCGGCTCGTAGTAGTCGTCCAGGTCCGGCAGGTCGGGGTTGGAGAACAGGTTGAGCAGCCGCTTGACCCGGCCGCCGGCGCGCAGCTTGAGCCGCCCGCGCCGGTCGAGCTCCCAGCCGCCGTGCCAGCGTTCCTGGTCCTCGTACCGCTTGGGGTAGCCGACGCCGGGCTTGGTCTCGACGTTGTTGAACCAGACGTACTCGACGCCGTCCCGGTTGGTCCAGGTCTGCTTGCAGGTGACCGAGCAGGTGTGGCAGCCGATGCACTTGTCCAGGTTCATCACCATGGCGACCTGTGCCATGACGCGCATCAGTAGGTCACCTCCT
Organism: Nonomuraea spiralis; assembly: GCF_014648435.1. GTDB lineage: Bacteria > Actinomycetota > Actinomycetes > Streptosporangiales > Streptosporangiaceae > Nonomuraea > Nonomuraea spiralis. The sequence goes on along the minus strand of NZ_BMRC01000001.1, from coordinate 18,760 downwards.
GGCCGCGGCGGCGGATCACCGTGATCTCGTCACGCTGGTTGCCGGTCGGCCCGTAGTAGTTGAAGGCGTAGGTGAACTGCGCGTACCCGCCGATGAGGTGGCTGGGCTTGAGCAGCAGCCGGGTGAGGGAGTTGTGCACGCCGCCGCGCCGGCCCGACCGCTCGGTGAGCGGCACGTTCACGTTGCGGTCCTTGGCGTGGTACATGTACACAGTCCCGGCCGGCATCCGGTGGGAGACGACCGCCCTGGCCACGACCACGCCGTTGCGGTTGTACGCCTCGATCCAGTCGTTGTCGGCCGCCCCGATCGCGGCGGCGTCCTCGACGCTCATCCAGATCGTGGGCCCGCCCCGCGACAGGGCCAGCATGTACGCGTTGTCCTGGTACTCCGAGTGGATCGACCACTTCGAGTGCGGCGTCAGGTACCGAACGGTGACCTCGGCCCCCTGCCCGTCGCCCTGGTCGCCGTGGTGGCGGCGCAGGTCGAGCGGCGGCCGGTAGGCGGGAAGCTGCTCGCCCAGCTCGATGATCCAGTCGTGGTCGAGGAAGAACTGCTGCCGCCCGGTCAGGGTGTGCCACGGTTTGTCGCGTTCGACGTTGATGACGAAGGCGGAGTAGCGGCGCCCGCCGGTCTCCGACCCGGACCACTCCGGCGAGGTGATCACCGGCTGCGGCCTGGACCGCGTGTCGGCGAACGTGATGCGTTTGCCCTCGTGCTCGGCGGCCAGGTCGGCGAGCCGGGTGCCGGTGCGCCGTTCCATGGTCTCGAAGCCCTGCGTGGCCAGGCGGCCGTTGGTGGTGCCCGACAGCGCGAGGATGGCCTCGCACATCCGGTCGGCGGTGCTCAGGGAGATGTGCCCCTCGGGCGTGCGGCCGTTCTGCTCGCGCAGGTAGTCCAGCTCGGGGCCCACCTGGTACGTGATGCCCTTGGTGGTCAGCCCCAGCTCGGCGAACAGCGGCCCGATCCCGCGTACGCGTTCGCCGACGGCGGCGTAGTCGCGCTCGACCGTGATGATCTTCGGCATCGTCCTGCCCGGGATCGGCTCGCACTCGCCGTGCTTCCAGTCGCGCACCCGGCCGCCCGGCTGGGCCAGCTCGTCCGGGGTGTCGTGGGTGAGCGGGACGGCCAGCACGTCGGTGCGCCGGCCCAGGTGGCGGGCGGCCAGCTCGGAGAAGGCGTCGGCCAGGCCGAGGAAGGCGTCGTGGTCGGACCGGGTCTGCCACGGCGGCGCGATGGCCGGGTTGAAGGCGTGCACGAACGGGTGCATGTCGGTGCTGGACAGGTCGTGCTTCTCGTACCAGGTGGCGGCGGGCAGGACGACGTCGGAGAACAGCGCGGTGGACGTCATCCGGAAGTCGATCGTCGTCAGCAGGTCGAGCTTGCCCTCGGCGGCGTTCTCCCGCCAGGTCACCTCGGCCGGGCGCAGCCCCTCGGGCGTCTCCTCGTTGCGCGCCTCGGCGTCGGCGCCGAGCAGGTGGCGCAGGAAGTACTCGTTGCCCTTGCCGGACGAGCCGAGCAGGTTGGCCCGCCACACGGTCAGCACCCGCGGGAAGTTGGCCGGGTCGCCCGGGTCCTCGGCGGCGAAGCGCAGCCGGCCCGAGGTCAGCTCGTTCACCACGTGCTCGGCGACCGGGATGCCGCGCTCGGCGGCCTCGTCGGCGAGCTTGAGCGGGTTGCGGTCGAACGTCGGGTGCGAGGGCAGCCAGCCGAGCCGGGCCGCCTGGGCGTTGCAGTCGGCGAACGACCGGCCCGCGAACCTGCCCTCACCGAGCGGGCTGGCCAGCTCGCCGGCCCCGATGCGCTCGTAACGCCACTGGTCGGTGGCCAGGTACCAGAACGCGGTGCCGGCCATGTGCCGGGTCGGGCGCTGCCAGTCGAAGCCGAAGGCCAGGTGCTGGAAACCGGTGACCGGGCGGACCTTCTCCTGGCCCACGTAGTGCGCCCAGCCGCCGCCGTTGACGCCCTGGCAGCCGGTCAGCAGCACCAGCGTCAGGAACGCGCGGTAGATCTGGTCGGAGTGGAACCAGTGGTTGGTGCCCGCGCCCATCGCGATCATCGACCGGCCCTGCGTGCGCTCGGCGTTGCGGGCGAACTCGCGGCCGATCCTGGCGATCGTGGCGGCCGGCACCGAGGTGATCTCCTCCGCCCAGGCCGGGGTGTAGGGCTGCGTGGCGTCCTCGTAGCCGTCCGGCCAGTCGCCGGGCAGGTCGCGCTTGACGCCGTACTGGGCCATGAGCAGGTCGAACACCGTCGTCACCAGCTTGCCGCCCAGCTCGGTCACCGGCACGCCGCGGCGCATGACCGTGCCGCCCTCGGTGGGGCCCTCGTCGAAGCGCGGCAGGTCCACCTCGACCGCGCGCCCGGACCGGTCGAGCAGGGTCAGCGCGGGGACGGCGCCGTCCAGGCCGAGGTTCCAGCGGCCCTCGCCCTCCTGGCCCCAGCGGTGGCCGAGCGAGCCGTTCGGCACGTGCGCCGCGCCGGTCGTCTCGTCCAGGAAGACGGTCTTGAACTCGGCGTTCTCGCTCTCCTGGCCCAGGTCGGCGGCGGTCAGGAAACGGCGCGGCACGTACGCGTCGCCGCGCGGCTCCAGCGTCACCAGGAACGGCAGGTCGGTGTACTTGCGCACGTAGTCGGTGAAGTACGGGACCTGGCGGTCGCGGAAGAACTCGGTCAGCGTCACGTGGCCCATCGCCATGGCGAGGGCGCCGTCCGTACCCGGGTGCGGCGCGAGCCAGTCGTCGGCGAACTTGACGTTGTCGGCGTAGTCGGGGCTGACCGCGACGACCTTGGTGCCCTGGTAGCGGGCCTCGGTCATGAAGTGCGCGTCCGGGGTGCGGGTGACCGGGATGTTGGAGCCCCACATGATCAGGTAGCGGGAGTTCCACCAGTCGGCGGCCTCGGGCACGTCCGTCTGGTCGCCCCACACCTGCGGCGAGGCGATCGGCAGGTCGGCGTACCAGTCGTAGAACGACAGCAGGGTGCCGCCGATCATCGACAGGAAGCGGGTGCCCGCCGCGAAGGAGGCCATCGACATCGCCGGGATCGGCGAGAAGCCGACCACCCGGTCCGGGCCGTAGTCCTTGATCGTGTGCACGTGGGCGGCGGCCATGAGCTCCAGGACCTCCTCCCAGCTCGACCGGACGAACCCGCCCTTGCCGCGGGCCCGCTTGTAGGCCCGCGCCCGCTCCGGGTCGCCGGTCAGCTCCGCCCACGCCAGTACGGGGTCACCCAGCCTGGCCTTGGCCTCGCGCCACATCTCCAGCAGCACCCCGCGCACGTACGGGTAGCGCACCCGCGAGGGAGAGTAGGTGTACCAGGAGAAGGAGGCGCCACGGGGACAGCCGCGCGGCTCGTACTCGGGCGACTCCGGGCCGACCGACGGGTAGTCGGTGGCCTGGTGCTCCCACGTGATCAGGCCGTCCTTGACGAACACCTGCCAGGAGCACGAGCCCGTGCAGTTCACGCCGTGCGTCGAGCGCACCACCTTGTCGTGCGCCCACCGGTCCCGGTAGAAGCGGTCCCAGGCGCTGGGGTCGACCTGGTGGAGGGTGCGTCCGTCGGCCGACACCTCCGCCTTGGTGAAGAACTTCCTGGCGGCCAGCAACGGCCCCATGCCCGGGATCGCGTCTATGTCGCTCACAACTTTTCCCCTGCCACAACCGTCATGGCTCCAGGCTGGTGGGTGGCCGCCCGCTCCCGGCAGGGACCAAAGTCCCTTCGTGGGGGCCCGATGGGCCCACGACCGGCACGGGGGACCTTGGTCCCTACTGCCGGGTGACGGGAGGCGGTAGCGTCGGAGACATGATTCGTGTGTTCCTTCTCGACGATCACGAGGTCGTGCGGCGTGGCGTGGCCACCCTGCTGGAGTCCGAGGACGACATCGAGGTGATCGGCGAGGCCGGGACCGCGGAGTCGGCCGTCGCCCGGATCCAGGCCCTGCGGCCGGACGTGGCGGTGCTCGACGTGCGCCTGCCCGACGGCAACGGCGTCGACGTGTGCCGCGAGGTGCGCTCGAAGCTGCCGGGGCTGGCCTGCCTCATGCTGACCTCGTTCGCCGACGACGACGCCCTGTTCGACGCGGTGATGGCCGGCGCCTCGGGCTACGTGCTCAAGCAGATCCACGGCTCCGACCTGGTCGGCGCGGTGCGTACGGTGGCCTCGGGGCAGTCGCTGCTCGACCCGCAGACCACCGCCGCCATGTTGCAGCGGCTGCGCGACCAGGCGGCCCGGAAGGACCCGCTGGCGGCGCTGTCGGAGCAGGAGCGGCACATCCTCGACCTGATCGGCGAGGGGCTGACCAACCGGCAGATCGGCGAGCGCATGTTCCTGGCCGAGAAGACGGTCAAGAACTACGTGTCCAACCTGCTGTCCAAGCTCAACATGCAGCGCCGTACCCAGGCGGCCGCGTTGTCGGCGCGGTTGCGGGCCGACCGGCGCGACTGAGCGGCCCTCCTGAGCGACCCTGCTGAGCGGCCCTGACCTCGGGACTTTCGCCTCTGCCGCCGGGATGCGTCCCGGTGGCAGGCTGAGGCGCATGCGACTCGATTCGTCCGGGCTCCAGGTGCTCTCGCGTGAGGAGTGCCTGCGGTTGTTGTCGTCCGCGCCGATCGGGCGGATCGTCTTCACCGATCGCGCCCTGCCCGCCGTGCAGCCCGTCAACTTCTGCCTCGACGGCGAGAGCGTCGTCATCCGCACCTCGATCGGATCGAAGCTGGCGGCGGCCACCCGGCACGCCGTGGTGGCGTTCGAGGCCGACGAGTTCGATCCCGCGACGCGCACGGGCTGGTCGGTGACGGCCGTCGGGCACGCGCGGGCCGTGAGCGATCCCGCCGAGACGGCCCGGCTGGCCACGCTGCCGCTGTCCCCGTGGGCGCCGGGCAGCCGCGATCACTTCGTCGTGGTCGAGGCCGAGCAGGTCTCCGGCCGCCGGATCGCCCGGGAACGTTCCATCTAGCGGCGGACGAAATGAGGGGCGGGCCCGCCGGGCCCGCCCCTCATTTCGCGTCAGTGGGAGCCGACCGTGCGGCGGGCGGCCAGCGCGCGGACCGCGGTCACCGTCAGGGCCAGGGTGACCACGGCGGTGACCGCCAGCAGGGCCAGACCCAGTCCGTACGAGCCGAGCCGGCCGTACAGGAAGCCCATCACCAGGGGCGGGACGAACCCGCCGAGCCCGCCGGCGGCCCCGACCAGGCCGGTGACGGTGCCGACCTTGTCGGCCGGGGCGACCTGCGCGACGAGGGCGAACGTGGCGCCGCTGCCGGCCCCGAGCGCGGCGGCCATGGTCAGGAACGCGATCGTGCCGACCGGCATGAGGCCGGGGGTGAGCGCCTGCACGCCCGCCGTGACGGCGGTGACGACGAACACGCCGGTCAGGACGGGCACCGGCCCGACCCGGTCCGACAACCAGCCGCCCAGCGGCCGGGCCAGCACGGCCAGGACGACGAACCCGGCCATCCGGTTGGCGGCGTCGGCCTGCTCCAGCCCATACCCGGTCTGGAGGTAGGCGGGCAGGTAGACGGAGAAGGCGACGTATCCGCCGAAGGCGACCGCGTACAACACGCACGCCTGCCACGTGATCGGCAGCCTGAGCGCGGCGGCCAGGCGCGTCCCGAGCGGCTGGACGACGACGGCGCGGCCGGGCGCGTCACGCAGCACCAGCCACGCCACGACCGCGTACGCGGCCAGCACGACGGCGGTGATGACGAACGGCACGGCCGGCCCGGCGGCGCGCACCAGCGGGACGGTGGTCAGCGCGCTGATCGCGGTGCCGCCCATCCCGGCCCCGAAGATCCCGACGGCCAGGCCGCGCCGGTTCGGCGGGAACCAGGCGTTGACGAACGGCACCCCGACGGCGAACACGGTGCCGCCGACGCCCAGGAAGAACCCGCCGGCCAGCAGCGCGACCATCGACGTCTGCCCGAACAGGCCGATGAACAACACGGGGACGATGGTGGCCGCGGAGACGAGCGGGAACATCACCCGCCCGCCGAGCCGGTCGGTGAGCGCGCCGACCGGGATGCGGCCCAGCGACCCCACGATCACCGGTACGGCCACCAGCAGCGCCTGCTGCCCGGCCGACAACCCGAGCAGTTCCTTGAAACGCGGCCCGAGCGGGCTCAGCAGCGCCCAGGCCCAGAAGTTCACCGCGAAGCCCAGGGTCGCCAGGCCGAGCATCAACGCCGGGCTGCGGCCGGGGGTGGTGGCCGGTGCGTTCGTCATGTCTTCCTCACGTTCATGCGGCCGGGGGACGGCCGCGATCACCGGGATGTGCTGTCCCATCACAGCTCAGCGGGGATGACGTGAGGTATGGACGAAGGTCCCGACCTGGGAGGACTTAGGACGCGCGGCGGCGCCGGGGCCTCACAGGGGCACGTGCCAGCGCAGGCGGGTGCCGCCCTCCTCCGGGGTCTCCAGCTCGGCCGCGCCGCCCAGGTCGCCGGCCCGTTCCTCGATGTTGCGCAGGCCGCTGCGCCGCCCGCCCGCGCCCACGCCGACGCCGTTGTCGCCGACGACGAGGGTGAGCCGGCCGTCCGCGACCTCGATCGAGACCTCGGCGCGGGTGGCGTGGGAGTGGCGTACGACGTTGGACAGGGCCTCGCGCAGGACGGCGAGCAGGTGCTCGGCCACCGGGTCGGGCACCAGGGTGTCGATCTGGCCCTCCATCCGCAGGCCGGGCATGAACCCCAGGTGCGCGCCCGCCCCCTCGACCAGGTCGACGATCCGCGTGCGCAGGCTCGGCGCGGTGTCCTCGCGCGGGGCCTGCAACGCGAAGATGGACGAGCGGATCTGCCGGATGGTCTCGTCCAGCTCGTCGATCGCGTGCTGGAGCCGTTTGCCCGCCTCCGGCCGCTCGACCAGCCGTACGGTGCTCATCAGCGTCATCGCGGTCGCGAACAGCCGCTGGATGACCACATCGTGCAGGTCCTTCGCGATGCGGTCGCGGTCCTCCAGCAGGCCGAGCCGTTCGGCGTCGCGGCGGGTCTCGGCCAGCTCCAGCGCGATCGCCGCCTGCCCCGCGAACGATTCGAGCATCTGCTGGTCGGCCGCGCTGAACGGGAGCCGACCCCCGCGCTTGGCCAGCGTGAGCACGCCGCGCACCCGGGGCGCGGCGCCCAGCGGCACCATGAGCCCCGGGCCGTAGCCCAGCCGCCGCAGCGGGGAGTCGCGGTGGGCCGCGCCCGGAAGGTCGCGCTCCGACCGGGGCTCGGCGTGCGTGAACACCTCGCCGGCCAGTGTGGCCGAGACGTCGAACGCCGTCCCCACCAGCTCGCCGGCCCCGTCGCCCTCGGCCACGTCGACGGTCAGCGTCTCGCCCGCCGGGTCGGGCAGCAGCACCTGGACCAGGTCGGCGTCGCACATCTGGCGGGCCCGCGAGGCCATGGTGGTCAGCACCTCGCGGGAGCCGGCGCCGGACAGCAGGCTGGTCGTGATCTCCGAGGACGCCTTCAGCCAGGTCTCGCGCCGGCGCGACTCCTCGTACAGCCGGGCGTTCTCCACGGCGACGCCGGCGGCGGTGGCCAGGGCGACGACGATGGCCTCGTCCTCCTCGTCGAAGTCGCCGCCGCCGCGCTTCTCGGTCAGGTAGAGGTTGCCGAACACCTCGTCGCGGACGCGTACCGGGACGCCGAGGAAGGTGCCCATCGGCGGGTGGCCGGGCGGGAAGCCGTAGGACTCAGGATGGTCGGAGATGCGGCCCAGCCTGAGCGGGCGGGCGTCCTTGATGAGCAGGCCGAGCAGGCCGAGGCCGTGGGGCCAGTGCTCGATCCTGGCGATCTCCTCCTCGCTCAGCCCCACCGGGATGAACTGGACGAGCGTGCGCTCCTCCCCCACCACGCCGAGGGCCCCGTACGAGGCGTCCACCAGCCTGGTCGCCGTCTCGACGATCCGCCGCAGCACGGTCTCCAGGTCGAGGTCGCTGCCCACGGACACGACGGCCTCCAGCAGCGCGTGCACCCGGTCGCGGGTGGCGAGGACGGCGGCGAGCCTCGTCTGGAGTTCGGCCAGCAACTCGTCGAGCCGCATCTGGGGCATCAGGCTACGGTGCTCACTTTCCGACATACCGTTCAGTGTCCCAGCCGGACCCGTCGCCGGCAGCATCAGGCCGTGCACCCGTGGAACGGCCAAGGGCCCGTCCCCCACGGGGTACGGGCCCTTGACCGGAGTGGCTACCTGAGCCAGGCGTTGCGGCGGACGATCGGCAGGTTGCCGAGCCCGAGGGTGGTGCCGGCGCCGGTCAGGGCCAGGCCGACCAGGACGATGGCGTAGATGATGTGCTCGTCC
>NZ_BMRC01000001.1:0-10470 GCF_014648435.1 Nonomuraea spiralis | reverse complement strand
TTGGTGGCCAGGGGCAGTTCGGCGGCCCACATCAGGGCCAGCATCAGGGTGCCGGTGACCGCGGCGATCCGGGTGCCGACGCCCAGGACCAGCGCCAGGCCGATGCCGGCCAGGCCGGTCATGAACAGCCAGTCCACCCATGCCTGGCCGGCCAGGGCGCCGAACAGGCCGCCGAGCGCGTTCTCGCCGGTGCCCTTGAGGAACCCGGTCGTCGGGCTGCCGCCGTTGATCCAGGCCTTGGCGGCGGGGGTGGCGAAGCCCCAGCCGAACGTCTTGTCCAGGAACGCCCACAGGAAGATCCAGCCGATCGCGATCCGGGCGGCGGCCCAGACGTAGTCGACCGGGGCGTGCGCCGCCTTGGCGACGGCGGCGACGCCCATCACGGGGGTGTGAACGGTGGTGGCCATGGCGGGCCTTCCTTTCCGCTGGGGTCGTGCTCTCTGTCTTGCCTTCATCCCACCGGTCGCGGCCGTCCGGGTGCAGTGGCGTACGGCCCGCGCCGGAAGGACCTTGGTCCCGCGCTACAACAACGGGGGGACGGTGAACAGGTCCTCGTGGTCGTGCTCGATCTCGGCGACGACGTCCACGACGCCCTCCACGGCCCGGACCGCCTCCGTCAGCTCGACGGCCCGCGACCTCGCGGCCACCCTGCCGCCGATCGTGACGACGCCGGCGTCGATCGCCACCGAGAACGTCCCGTCCCGCGGGAGCACGGCCCGGACGTCGGCCTCCAGCTCACCGGCGGGGCGGGTGAAGACACGCAGCACGTCGCGCTGGTGCAGCGTGCCGGCGACGCGGCCGGTGACCGGGTCGATCACCGGGAGCTGCTTGACGCGCCGGGCGTGCATGAGCCGGGCCGCCTCGCGGACCGGCGTGCCCGGCGTGACCGTGATCGCCGGTGACGTCATCAGCTCGGCCGCGGTGACGGCACCGGCTTTGCGGTGCTCCTGCCGCCGCGCCCGCGAGTCGAAGACGGAGACCGCGTGCCGCGCGTGGCCGGTCTCCTTGAGCAGCAGGTCATCCTCCGACACCACGCCCACCGGCCGCCGGTCGGCGTCGATCACGGTGACCGCGCCCACCGCGTACCGTTTCATCGCCGCCACGATGTCGGCGAACGACGCGTGCTCCAGCACCGCGATCGCCACGCGCCCCATGACGTCCTTGACCTCGATCGACATGATCGGCCACCTCGCTTTCCGCCTCCACGTTCCCTCGCGCGGGGGCGCGGGCGGCAGCGGCGAACGTCCCGGAGGCGCAGAGGCTTAGGTCCTGGCGGCGGCGGGAGCGGCGGTCAGTGGAGCGGCCCGGCGAAGACCACGAACTCGTCGATGTCGCCGGCGGCGGTCAGGTGCACCATGTCGGTGCCCGACAGGACGGTCGCGCCGTCGGGCGCCTCGAAGCGCCAGCCGAACCGGGCCCACTCGTGCGGCGCGTCGACGGACGTCGTCCGCACCAGGCGGCAACCGCCGGCCCGGTAGCCCTGGACGACCTCGGTGATGAAGTCGGCCACCGCGTTGCGGCCGGTGCCGCGCCCGAGCGGCCCCCAGAACACGACGTCGGCGGCGAGGGCCCGGCTGAGCAGCGCGGAACGGTGTTCGGGGTCGTCGGCGTTGGCCGCGGCGATGAAGGCGTCGACCGCGTCGACCGCGTCGGCGTGCGCCCGCCGGGGATGCGAGGTTGCCGCCGGTTCGTGCACCGTCATGTCGTCCTCCAACCGTCGCCGGGGCGTGCGGGGGACCGCCTCCCGGCGCACGCCGATCGCCATCAGCCAGTACACCACGACCGCTGACCACGTGACCGGCCGTGCGGCCAATCCCCCTGGTCTGCGCGTACGGACCGCGCACCGCCCAAGCCGGGCGCCCGCCCCTCGGGGCTCAGGTCTTGGGACGCTCCTTCACGCCCGCCGCCAGCAGGCCGACCGTCTCGGCGATGCGCCGCGCCCGCAGCTCGGGACGGCCCTTGGTGCCGTCGATCCAGCGCAGGTAGGCCCGGCGGTAGAACTGGGCGAGAGAGTCGAAGAAGGCGCCCGCCGCCGGGTCGGCGTCGAGGGCCGCCGCGAGGTCGTCGGCGAGGTCCGCCCGCTGCGGCCCCTCGGGCGTGAGGACCACGCGCACCCGCGCGCCCGGCGTCGGCCCGCACCGCGACCACGCCGGGCCGAGCAGGAGACCGCGCTCCCCCTGGTCCTCGACGATCACCGCGCGGACGGCCACGCCCTCGACCGTGCCGGTCACGTGGTGGACCTGCTTGGGCGCCCAGACCGCGTCGGGATCGAACGGCACCGGCACGAACATCCGCCCGCGCCCGCCCGACCGGCTCTCCGTGGTGTACCGCTGCTCCCGCACACCCCGATCCTGCCACGGCCGCCCGCGCGGGCCTACGACTCGTCCGGCTGGTTGCCCACGAGCAGGTTGAAGGCGCCGGTCAGCAGGTTGAGCGAGACCAGCCCGACGACCTCGGCGATCACCCGGTCGCTCCAGCCGTGGGCACGCAGGCCCGCCACGTCCTCGTCGGTGATGGCCGACGGCTCGACCAGCACGCGGACGGCCACGCCGATCAGGGCGGCCTCCCGCGCGTCGGCCGAGGTGCCCTGGCGGGCCAAGGCCACGTCCGTCTCGGTCAGGCCCGCCGCCAGTGCCGCCTCGGTGTGGGCGGCCAGGCACGTGCCGCAGCCGATCCACTCCTGCACGGCCAAGGAGATCTTCTCGCCGAGCGCGCGCGGGATCTTCACCCGCTTCATCGCACGGGAGAAGTCCAGGTATCCCTGGAGCAGGGCGGGCGAGTGGGCCATCGTGGACACCATGTCGCCCACGCCGCCGTGCCTGGCGACGATGTCCTCCAGGATCGGGCGGGACTTCTCCGGGGCCTCTGCCGGATCCAGCGCTGCAAGACGTCTCATTTGTCCTCCTTGTCGCGGCCACACTATACCCAAGGGGGGTATATCCGCGACGCGGCGACACAAGAAGGGCCATGACCGTTGAACCGGACCCGGCCGGGCTGCGTACCTCGCAGCATGCAGAGGCTCTTGCGCGGTGAGATGTTCATGCTCGGCGGCTTCGTCGCTGCGGCCGCGGCGACGATCCTGCTGATCCTGCCCCAGTCGATCGACTCCGCGGTCGCGCAACCGACCCAGACGTCCTCCGGCCCGCTCTCGGCCGCCGACGTCGATCTGCTGATCAAGGTGCGGCAGGCGGGCCTGTGGGAGATGCCCGCGGGCGAGTACGCCGCCACCCGCGCCCAGTCTCCGCGCGTCAGGCAGGTCGGCAAGCAGATCATGGACGAGCACGGGAAGCTGGACCAGATGACCCGCCAGACCGCGGCGAAGCTCGGCGTCGCGCTGCCCGACGAGCCCAATCCCGACCAGCAGCGCTGGCTGGCCCAGCTCGCGACCGAGAGCGGCCCCGCCTTCGACCAGGACTACGCGAACCTGCTGCGCGCCGCCCACGGCAAGGTCTTCGGCACCCTCGCCCTCGTACGGGCCGGGACCCGCAACGCCGAGATCCGGAAGTTCGCCCAGGAGGGCATCAACTTCGTCATGCGCCACATGACGTACCTGGAGTCGACCGGCCTGGTGAACCACAACCAGCTTCCCGAACCGCCGGCCCCCTCCCCCGCCCCGACCACCCCCTGACGCCGGTGGACCCGACAGAACCGACAGGACCCGCCACACCGCATCGCTCATCGCTCGGAGCCTCATGCCCACGACCAGGAACATCCGCATCCCACGGCCGGCCGTCGCGGCCCTGGGCCTCGCCCTGCTGGCGGGATGCGCGACCGCGACCGTACCCGTCCAGCAGGCGGCGCACCACCACGGCGCCGCTCCCCCCGCCGCCGCCCAGGCTCCCGCCGCCGCTCCCGCGTCGCGGGCCGCCAGCATGGAACAGCTCACCGCCCTGCTCGGCTGCCCGCCCCGGAAGTTGCAGGTGGACGCCGCCGAGCTGCGCCAGGCGGCCTGCGACAGCCCGCAGGGCCGGCTCACGATCGTGACCTTCGCCACTGACAGCGGCAAACGGACCTGGCTCGACGCCGCCCAGGCGTACGGCGGCTCGTACCTGGTCGGCGAGCGGTGGGTGGTCGTCGCCGCGGCCGGCCCGCTGGAACGATTGCGCGCCCGGCTGGGCGGCGAGCTCGAAATCCCGCAGCACCACTGACTCCCACATGGCTGCCCCCTGGCATGGCCTCTGGCTTCTACCCCCTGCCGCCCTGGACCGCCGGCTCCCCGCACGGCCGGCTTCTCACCTGGCCGACTCCCCGCACGACTCCCGGACGGCGGACCGGGTTGCGCACGCACGCGGATGACGACGCTCCCGGGCTCTGGCACGATGGCCGGGTGCAGGTCGCCCGTCCCGTGGTCCGCGCGCTTCGCGCCGCGGTGTTCACGGCTGTGTGCGTCCTGGTCTCCGCCGCCCTGCACATGCTGGTCGGCGGCACCGCGATCGCGCCCGGCCCGCTGGCCGTGGCCGTGGCGGCGACCTTCGCAGGCGCCTACGCCGCCGGCTCACGCCCGCGCGGCTGGCCGCTGCTGCTGAGCATGTGCGTGGCCGCCCAGTACGGCTTGCACGAACTCTTCGACGCCTCCGCCCCCGCGACCTCCGCCGTGTCGACCGCCGCATCGACCGCCGTGTCGACCACGGTGTCGACAGTCGTGTCGCCCGGGGCCGTCGCCCATGGGCACGGTTCCGCCCCGGGCATGGTGGTGATCCACCTGGCCGTGGCGCTGTCGTCGAGCTGGTGGCTGGCCCGCGGTGACGCGGCGCTGGCGGCGGTGCTGCGCCTGAGCACCGTCCGGCTGGCCCGGTTGTGGGGCGTCCTGTCCGCCTGGCTGCGCGTCCTGGCGCCGCCGGTCGCCGGGCCCGCCCGCGCGTGCCCGCTGTGGCCGCCCGTGGCGGGACACCGGGTCCTGCTGCTGGCTCCGGTGCTCTCCCGGCGCGGGCCGCCCGGCCCGGTCCGGCACGCCCGCCCGCACTGCCGCTGACGTACCGTCACGCGGCGGGTCCCGCGTGCCTTCCGGCAGGTGCCAGCCGGCGCCGTCGCGGTGCGCCTTCCGCGCCGTCACGCGCCGGAGCGTACGTCCATCCGGCGGTTCAGCCGGATCCAGGATCTTCGGAGTTCACAGTGACCCGTTCCAACCGTCCCGTTCGTCGTCCGTTCCGGGCGATCCGCCGTGCCGGTGTCGCCGTCGGCGGTGCCGTACTGCTGCTGTTGGCCACCGCGCCCGCGGCGCTGGCGCATGACCGGCTGAAGGACAGCTCCCCCGCCGACGGCGCCAAGGTGGCGCAGGTGGAGAGCATCGAGCTTGAGTTCACGTCCCGGATGACCATGCCGACCCTCGTGCTCGACGGGCCCGCGGGCAAGAACCTGCCCTTGGGCAAGCCGCGCAGCCAGGGCGTCAAGGTGACGGCCGAGCCGGGCGAGCCGCTGGAGCCGGGCCGGTACCGTCTGGCCTGGCGGGTGGTCTCCTCCGACGGCCACCCGATCTCCGGCGAGCTGCGCTTCACCGTCACCGCCCCGGCCACCCCCACCGCCGAACCGTCCGACACCGCCACGGCCACCGCCGAGCCGTCCGGCGCCGCCACGGCCGAACCGTCCGGCGCCGCCACCCCCGCCGACGCCGCGACGCCGTCCGAGGCCGGTCCCGCCGCCTCCGCCGGTTCCGGCGAGCCGGAAGCGGCCTCCTCTACGCCGGTCGCGCAGGCGGAGACCGGCTCGGGCGGCGTGCCCGGCTGGTTGTGGGTGGCCGCGGCGGCGCTGGTGGTGGGCGGAGCGGCGACCGTCATCGCCGGCCGCCGCAAGCGCAACCCCGGCGACGCCGGCTCGCCGCCCGCAAAGCCGTAAGGCCGTAAGGCCGTAAGGCCGTAAGGCCGTAAGGCGCCGGAGGCTAGCCGGCCGGGACGGGCGCCGGTAGGCGTGGCTGGAGGGCCTGGCGGCGGTCCAGGCGGGCCACCGCCAGGGCCGAGAGCGACCCGGCGGCGGCCAGCGCCAACCACGGCAGGCCCGCCCAGCCCGCTCCGGCGGTCACGTCCAGCAGGGCGCCCGACAGCAGGTTCCCGACCAGGATGCCCGCGCCGGAGGCCAGGTTGTACAGGCCGTAGTAGGTGCCGACCAGCCGCTCGCCCGCCATGTCCGCGATGGTGGCCATCTCGAACGGGAAGGCGACCAGCGTGCCCGCGCCGAGCAGCAGCGCGCAGACCAGCGCGGCCGCCAGCATCGCCGCCGGCGGCAGGTGGAGCTGCGCCGCCACGACCATCGGCACGAAGGACGCCCCCATCAGGGCCAGCCCGCGGGTGATCGCCTGGCCGCGGCTCCACCGTTCGGCGCACCAGGCGGTCAGGCGTACCTGCCCGGCGATGCCGAGCAGGCCCGACACCGCGTACAGCGCGGTCACCCCCCACTCGCCGCCGCCGGCCCGCTGCACCTGCAGCGGCAGGGCGAGGTACATCTGGTACGACAGCGCGTACGAGGCGATCATCGAGGCCGCGAACGAGACGAAGGCCCGGTCGCCGAACGCCTGCCGCCAGGCCCGCAACACCGGCTGCCGCGCCTGGTCCGGCTCCCTGGGCCGCGACGGCAGGTAGAGCCCCTGCAACACCGTCAGGACGGCGAAGATGCCCGCCGCCCCCAGGCACACCACGGTGAACCCGCCCGCCAGCAGCAGCACCCCGAGCAGCGGCCCGAGCAGAATCCCGCCCTGGTAGAACACGTTGAACACGGCAAAGGCCGCCACCTTGCGCGACCCGGCGGCGCCCGCCAGGTACGCGCGGGCGGCCGGGTTGAACAGCGCCCCCGCCAGCCCCGTGAGCACCGCGGCGACCACCAGCAGCGGCAGGGACGTGGTGAGCCCGAACAGCGCGAACCCGGCGGTGCGCAGGGCGCATCCCGCCATGATCATGGGCTTGTGCCCGAACCGGTCGGCCAGCGTGCCGCCGATCAGGAACATGCCCTGCTGGCTGGCGTTGCGCAGGCCGAGGATGAGCCCGATCGTCCAGGCCGCCAGCCCCGCGCCGGCCGACAGGTGCTGGGCGAGGTAGGGCATCAGCATGTAGAAGCCGATGTTGATGCCCGCCTGGTTGATCTGGAGCAGCCGGATCGGCCGGTCGAAGGAGCGGAACTCCCGCAGCGTGTCCTTCATCGTGCGCCCGCCAGCGGGTCGGTGACCGTGGTGCAGCGGGTCCAGCGGCGTACCTCCCGTTCCGAGGGGCTGCCCAGTTCGTCGGGTTCGTCGGCCGGGGTGACGCCGAGCAGGCCGTGGGCGCGGCAGTAGCCGTCGTCGAAGACGGTGTTCCAGTAACGCCAGGGCCCGTCGGGGAAGACGGCGACGACGGCGCCCGCTCCGGCGGACCCGGCCAGCCAGCGGGCCACCAGGCTGACGGCCCCGGTGCTCCAGCCGCCCGAGACGTAGTGCTGGGCGGCCAGGGTGCGGCAGGCCCACACCGCCTCGGCGGCGCTGACCCAGTGCACCTCGTCGAAGGCGTCGTAGGCGACGTTGCCGGGGTGGATGCTGGAGCCGAGGCCGCGCATCAGGCGGCGGCGGTCGGGCTGGCCGAAGATGGTCGAGCCGACGGTGTCGACGCCGACCAGTCGCAGCCGGGGCAGGTGGCGGCGGAGCTCGCGGCTGATGCCCGCGCTGTGCCCGCCGGTGCCGACGGAGCAGACCAGCGTGTCGATGTGCGGGAGCTGGGACAGCAGCTCGCGGGCCAGCCCGGCGTAGGCGGCGACGTTGTCGGGATTGTTGTACTGGTCGGGGCAGTAGGAGCCGGGCAGTTCGGCCAGCAGTTCGCGGACCCGGTCGCGGCGGGCCTGCTGCCAGCCTCCGGTGGGATGCGGCTCCGGCACGATCTCCAGGCGTACCCCGTAGGAGGCCAGCAGCCGCTGCATGAGCGGTTCCATGCCGGGGTCGGCGACCAGCACGACCGGGTGGCCGAAGGTGATCCCGGCCAGGGCGAGGCCCAGCCCCAGGGTGCCGCTGGTCGACTCGACGATCGTCGCGCCGGGGGCCAGGTCGCCCCGGGCACGGGCCTGGCGGATCATGTGCAGGGCGGGCCGGTCCTTGATGCCGCCCGGGTTGAAGCCTTCCAGCTTGGCCCAGAAGCCGCCGCCTTGGGCGACGAACGGCGCGGCGACGAACGCCAGTGGTGTGTTTCCGACGGTGACACAAATACCCGAATTCCCGATGGCGGGCAGAATGTCAGGGCGTGGCAAAGTGTCGTACGACATTGGTGGATATCCCCGAGATGAACGGCGCGCACGCGGCACGGAAGGCACCGCGAATTGGCGCAGCGGAAATGGACGGCGACGAGGAACGCGCGTCCTATATACGCATCACGCAGGGATATCCGTGACCCGGCGCGACCCCTGCCGGAACGGCCGGCGGCGCCGCCCGTACGGACAGGGCCGCGGGACCGGCGGGCACGGCGGGGAGCGCGCAGACGGCGGCCACGACGGGCGCGGAGGCGGCGGCGACCGCCGAGCAGTTCTGCTCGGTGCCGTGCAGATGGCCGAGCGGCAGCTCGCCGTGCAGACACTCCGCGTCCTGCACCGGCATGCGGCCGGACGACCACGTGACGTGCCGGTGAAGGCCGGAGGCGGCGTCCTGGACGGCCGCCGGCGCGGGGCCGCCCGAGGCCCGCTCGGACAGTTCGACGGCCGCGCACGCGCCGCCGTGCGCGAACACCACGGTGATCAGCAGGGCCATGGCCAGGACCGCGTGCGTCAGCCATCGGCCGGCCCCCGGGAGGGGCGGCCGGCACGCACCGGCTGACCTGGTCATGAGCATCACCGCGAATCATGCCCGCCACGCGACGCGGCGCGCCCGGGAAAGGACAAGGTTGCCGTAAAGAAATTCCCGGTGCACGGATCCGCTGCGCGAATTACTTAATGCCCACCCGATCTCTCAAACAGCCGCATTCCCGCCGGATGACGGCACAACGGCGAGCCGTCCCCGTGGCGGGTGATTGTTTCCGCGACACTGGCATTCACCGTTCCGCCGACCGAAGGGGTGCGCATGGCCCTGTCCAGACGTGCGGTCATCGCCGGGGTCGGCGCGCTGGCCGCAACCCCGGCGGCCGCCGCCCCCGCCCTCGCCGCCGACGTCCCCGGACTCGCCCGGGACGAACGCTTCTGGGCGGGCGTCGCCGGGCAGTTCCGGGTCAGCGCCGACTTCGTCAACCTGGAGAACGGCTACTACGGGATCATGCCCGAGCCGGTCCGGCGCGCCTACCACCGCAACGTCGACGACCTCAACGCCCGCAACTCCCATCTGCTGCGGACGACGTACAAGGCGAAGGCCGACGAGGTGCGCGACCGCGTCGCCCGACTGCTCGGCGTCACCCGGGACGAGATCGCGCTCACCCGGGGCGGCACCGAGGCGCTGCAGAACCTCATCTCCGGCTACCGGCGGCTGCGTCCGGGCGACGCCGTGCTGTATGCCGACCTCGACTACCCAGCCGCCCAGCACACGATGAACTGGCTGGCCGGGCGGCGCGAAGCCGCTGTCGCCCGGCTCGTCGTGCCCGAGCCCGCCACCCGGCAGGCGGCTCTTGACGCCTACGAACGGGCGCTGCGCGCCAACCCCAAGGTCAGGCTGCTCCTGCTGTCGCACATGAACAACCGCACGGGACTGGTCCTGCCGGTCCGGGAGATCGTCGCCATGGCCCGCGAACGCGGCGTGGACGTCGTCGTCGACGCCGCCCACTCCTGGGGGCACCTCGACTTCACCCTGCCCGGCCTCGGCGCCGACTTCGCCGCGTTCTCGCTGCACAAGTGGATGGGCGCGCCGCTCGGCACGGGGTTCCTCTACATCCGCCGCGAACGGCTGGCCGACATCGAGCCCGTCTTCGCCGACGAGAGCTACCCGGCCGGCGACATCCGTTCGCGCGTGCACTCCGGCACCATGGACGTCGCGGCCCCCCTCACGGTCCCCGACGCCCTCGACTTCCACCAGCGGCTCGGCGCGCCGCTCAAGCAGGCCCGGCTGTGCCACCTGCGCGACCGCTGGGTCGGCCAGGTCCGCGACCTGCCGGGGATGCAGATCCTCACCCCCGACGAACCCGGCATGTACGGCGCGATCACCGCCTTCCGCATCGCCGGCCGTACCTCCACCGCCGACAACGAGGCCGTCGCCAAGACGCTGCTGGACACCTACGGCCTGTACACGGTCGCCCGGACGGGCATGACCGGCGGCGACGCCGTCCGGGTCACGCCGGCTCTGTTCACGTCGGCGGCGCAGGTCGACCGGCTCGCCGCGGCGCTGAAGCAGCTGACCCCTCGCCTGCGCGCTTGACCTCCGCTTGACAGAACACCGACATGTCCTACTAAGTTAGACATATGAACAGTTCTTCAGATGACCACATGTTGGCCGTCGACGGTTGTGCCGTCAAGGTGGTCGACGCCGACCGGGTCGCCGCCGTGCACGAGCGCATGCCCGCCGCCGAGGACCTGGCCGACACGGCCGACGTCTTCGGCCTGCTGTCCGAC